>CAWIIY010000001.1:0-55917 GCA_963836295.1 uncultured Acidobacteriaceae bacterium
TAGGAGTCGGTTTGGCTCTGAGCCATTCCAATTCAACCAATTGCCGGACTGACCTGGTATTACATTCCAACTGGCGAGCGGCCTCGGCAATGGTTCTGGTATTTCCGCTCGCACGCGCTCGTTCGTCGTGCGCTAAACGCTGAAATCCCTCATACGACACGAGCAATCCCCCAACCGTTCCGTCGATGTTGCCAACGACCGGCAACTCTCTCGACAACACGGCACGCACGATATTTGCCTTGGCCTCCAGGGAACCATACCATCCGCACGCAACGATTGCGAAACGGATATACCTAGGCGAGGACAGATCAGCAGGGTTCATAGGAGGTGCTAGCCTCATAAGTTTCTGAATGAAAGCTTCAATGTCCAACTCGTGAAACCCCGGTTTCGTTCCAAGCAAATGGTGCACCTCGAAATCGCCAGTTGCTTTCAGGCGTTGCAGCAATCCGCCGGAGATTCCGATCATTGCAGCGGCTCGTCTCATCCTATAGATTTTGCCCGGGAGTGTGGGGGAGGGCCTTGCTGCTGCGCTGTCAATTAACTTGCGTTCCCCCATGCCCCATCGAAAGGTCTTTGAGGGAACTCTCTGGTCTTCCACAAAACGAGTTGCCGTTCTAGGGTCGATGCCGTAGCGTTCGAGCAAACGCGGCTTTGGATATGAACCGCTCGGACTGGCCGGTTCTTAAACGCGTCATCAGTTTCTTGTCAATGAAATCAGGCCTCCAGTCATTGCTGATGAAACCGAGGAATGCAACTCTCAAGAAGTCGGCCTGTTCCGTCGGCTTGATCCGTCTGAGGCTAAGCAGTGAGCGGTAGATTCCACTAAGCCTTCCTCGCGCGACACCTATCGAGGACTGCCTGGGCATGCTTTCGCTGATATCGCGAAGGAGCCGAAAGAAGTTGTTCGGCCAGTCGGCCAGGACGCTGGCGGCCGCAGAAACGATACGCCGGGGATTTCTTCGGTCGGAATCGTGGTCGACTACCATGCGGCGTTTTCCCAGCATTGCGACTACCAACAGCAGGGGTTGCAGCCGCATGGCCTCGAGATGCGAACTCGCGAGTCCTGAATCATAGTCTCGGCCGGCGGCCAGGCCGAGTATCTTTCGTCGCATGATGTCCAGCAGATCGGCTTCGGCTTCCGAGATCGTGGACAGACCGTCGTTCCGCAGACTCGTCCCACAGTGACATTCGAGCAGCCCCGGCCGGAACCACCGCAACGGCGTCTTGCACCCGGGGCAATGGGAAAGTAGTGACCTCCTATGAGCGGGGCATCCAGTCATGAGCGCCAGGTCAAAGTGAGCCTCAATGAACCCCTTCTCCGCGACACATTCCGCGCACAGTTTGGGTCGAGTTACGACCAATTCCCACGGGGTGAGCAAATGCCCAAGCAAACGACATGCACCTCAGATGATCGCTCGGCCATCGGTAAGAAATGGACTGCAGTTCGGTTTGTGGCCGGTTGCATACTTGCGCGAGCTTCGCCACCTTCATGCCGCTGGATCGTGCCTCGTGCTGTCTGATCTGTGCAAGCAGAAGCAAGCTCCACGGCGTCGTATAGCCATTCTCTTCGCTCAGCCGCAAGATGTAGCCGAACAGGCTTTCGGTTGGGAAAGGAGCCGGGTGGCGCACCAAGATCGGCCTCATCATCGCGCTACCAGCCACGCAGCTGCCGACTCGTCGCCAGGCCTGCGGCGGTCAGACCTCGCGGGCTTAGCCAGAGGAATACCGGACTCGTCGGCGGGCACGTGGACGGTTCCAATGAGACTCACCTCTGTCAATAGTTCAACCGTCGGTATGAGTTTGAAGTTGCGTGCGAAGGGCTTTGGAACGCGCTGCGGGACGCGCCCACACCACACGGCCTTCTCGTGCGCATCGCATAGGTTTCGAGCGTGATCTCCTTTCTCTCCGCCGCAACTGCGTGCCACACCGATCGCCGCAAGATCTTCGTCAGGTATCCGATTAGTCCTCCGGTGGCGCAGTAGAACCGGAACGCCATGGCCTCCCGCTGGAACTCGGGCGCTTGAAAGTGCTGGCCCAGCACTTGGTGAAATGCCTGCAAAATCCCGATGAACTCTTCCCGTTGTTCCACGTGCTGCCACGAGAATCGCGGCATCAGAATGGGCGCGTGAAACCGGCCAGCCAATTGCTCGTTGGAGTCGATGACGGTCTGGCAGGATGGAAGCCCAGCGACCACCAGGGCACACCGAGTTTCATCCACCAGAATTTTGAGCCAGTTGGCGACGTGGTGCATGATCAGTTTCGTGCCCTTGTCGAAGAAGTGCTGAAACTCGTCAATCATCAGCATTCGGGTTCCTGTGTTGCGCATCAGGCACTTCACGCGCCGGGTCCTTTCGTTCTCGGTGCCGCGAGTTGTGTCTACCGCGCCCATTCCGTCCAACAAGACTTCAGCAAGACCTTTTACGGTCGGCTTCGATGGAGTGGTTACCCGCAGGATAGGAACGTACATGCCATCCTCACGACGGACCTTGGGATGCTGCCGTTCGCAAACGTCCAGTACCCGTGATTTTCCCGTGCGTGACGGACCGATTAGTGCAACGCATATCGGCTCCGATGCTTCCCGTGCAAATTCAAAGCAGGTTTCGATCTCCCGAACTGCCGCTTGAAAGGGCGCATGGCAAACCAGAGTGCGGTCAACCAGGCTGGCGAGACTGTTCATACATCACCTATCCTGGATCGTGACCGGAAGGATTCTCACCTTCGAGGCGCGTTCTTCGAAGGCTTCCGGCGGGCAATCTGTGCCAGTGTCGATATCCGCCGACACAGCCTTGGGTGGAACCGAACGGCCATCCCACTCTGTCTGACCGCTAGCTGCTTTGGAATCTCCCCAACGGGCGATTCGCTTGTTGGACCGTTTCCGCTTCAGCCGCGTTTCGTTCTCAATAATCTCCACGATCTCTTCTTTGGCCTGCAGCCATCCGTCCGGACCCGATTCCAGACTTGCATGTCGTTTCTGGTAGTGGCGAATCACCCTGTGCTGGAACAGCCCAATTCCTGTCGCGTAGTCACGCCGCAGGGCGGGCACGGTAAACACTTCCTTCCCCTCCGGCGACACTAGGAAAATGCGCCCTAGGTCGCTTTCGTCGATCCGCGCATATCTGCAAGCTCCCTGGCGGTACTCCGTGACAAGATTCGTACATCGTTGGACTCCTCCGCCATCGAAAGAATCGCCGCGGCTTTGGCAACTAGCGATGACGCATACTCGTGGGATCGAGCAGCGAATCTTCTTGGCGTGCCCCTAGCCCAAGTGCAAGCCTGGATTTCCGCCAGCCAACTTCGAGTCGTGGACACCTTTGTCACCGACAGGTCGTTTGAGGAGTTCTGCAAGAAGCACGGAGACGAGATCAATATGACGCTTATTGATCCGTCCACCGCAAAATGGTTGGTACGGGAGTACGGCGTGACCGAGACCGCAAAGAACCGTGGGACGGTCTCTCCCTCTCGAAAGCACGCATTGGTAAGCAGAACATGCCAGTGCGGAAGGAAGATAGCGGGCAACCCATACTTCCGCCATGTCCGGGCGTGCCGATCCGCAGGCGCTGCGGCTCGGGGAGATCGATCCGATGTGCCGGAGTCCAGCAGTCAAACTATTAGGAACGTTCAGTCGTCCAAGTCAACAAAAGAGTCAGCTTCTCTGCGCCAGTGCTCAAAAGGCGGGTAAGGCTGAGGTATTGCTGAACTCCAGACCTCATCGCAGTGGTCGGCATATTCCATGGCGCGAATCGCCCGCGGATGGCTTCGCACCTGAACAAGGATGGCATCGAACCAGCCCTCGGTTTTCGCGTCCTGGAAAAAGTGGTCGGCGATCCAACGCATAAGCCGCTGCCAGACTTGAGAAGCAGCCATAGATTCTTCTTGCTGCGCGTTCAGTTCCAAGAATCCAGGGCAGCGCCGTTCAAGCTCGCACACTATCTCTGTAGGAAGCTGACGGCAACGCTCAAGTGCCTGCCGAGCCCAGTACGCCAGCGCCTCCCAATCGATATAGCGGGAAACAGCCTCCCCGAGGCGATCAGGATTCACGAGCTTTGAAGATGATCTCGTTTCCCGCTCACTGGCCACAAGACGGGCAGTCTCGTCATACACCGCCGCCATGCATTTCCATTCTTCAAACGATGGATAACGGAGGGGTCTGGTTTTCTTCCACTTCTCTACGCATTCCGACCAGCAGACTTCGGCTTTTTGATAGCGCGGCTTTCGGATCGCGTAAAACGTAATGGCGTTAAACCAGCCTTCCTGCTTCGCAAAGCCGAAAATGTGCTCATCAATCCAATCTTCCAGGCGAAGAGGCAACGGCCTGACCTTAGCCGTTCTAGGCGTCAGTTCTTTTTCGGTTTCGAGAAATCCATGAACACGTTCGTTGAGAATCGTGACCAGCCAATCAGGTATACGATTCTCGACTTCCAAAATCGAGCGAACCCATAAGTAGAACTCCTGCCAGTCGATGTATCGATTGCGAGCGTCGTAAAGCCGCTGCCAAGGGATGCGGCGGGCCTGATCGTCTGCCCGCTCGCGGGCGGCTCGCTGAAGTTGGGTGGCCGAGTTGCGTTTGGGGTAGCTTTTCGTTTTCTGCAAGCCGCAGTACCTCAGGGGCACAGGACAGGGCGCCCTCTGGTGTTGTTTCGGGGCGAGCTGCCGAACTAGTTTAGTCCATTGCACTGCCGGTGTAAGGGACTCGTCACCCAGGGACCTCGAGTGGTTTAGGCTAATCTAGGCGAAAACGTAATGCTCCCTGAAGAAGCCAAGGCAGTCGCGGAGCACCAGCGTCGCCGGTTCAACGAACTGGTGGATGTCTTTGATCGGCCACAGGCACCAGAGGTGATGGAACGGCTTTGGGAGATTGTTGCTTCAGCAGAGCTGCGTCCCGGAGCGTTGGTCCTGGATGTGGGAACGGGAGCCGGGGTTTTGATCCCCTTGATTCAGTTCTACCAGCCGTCCACGGTGTTGGCTTGCGATGTGGCGGAAAAGATGTTGCAGCGTGTGTATGACAAATATCCTGGAGTCGGTATTTACCACACCGACATCGTCTCGCTGGGCTTGGTTTCGACCAGCGTGGACGCTATCTTTATGAATGGCATGTACGGCAACATCGCAGACAAGCCTGCTGCGTGCGGCAATGCGGCACGCATGCTTCGGTCGGGCGGACGGCTTGTGGTCAGCCATCCCGAAGGCAGGGCCTTCGTTGAGCAACTGCGGGCCACCAGCGACCTGTTTATTGAATCACTTCCCACCGAAGAGGAGTTTGAGGCCGTGCTTGAGCCACTGGGTCTGAAGGTGATCGCGTATCGGGATGAACCGAAGTTGTATCTGATGGTGGCGCGAAAGAGCTGACTTAGGCAAGGAGATGAGGTCATGCGATTCGAAGAATTCTCCTTTGGCTCCATTCGGATCGATGGGGTCAGCTACGACCACGACGTCGTGATCGATCGCGGCGAGGTACGCAAGCGAAAGAAGAAGGCTTCCAAGAAGTTCCGTGAAGCTTTCGGACACACACCGCTTTCGCTAGAGGAAGGGATACCGTGGAAGTGTCGTCGCCTGGTAGTTGGCACCGGCGACGGTGCTTTGCCGGTGATGAAGGAGGTGCAGGCCGAGGCTAAGCGTCGCAAGGTCGAGTTGTTCATCGTGCCTACGGAACAGGCCATCGATCTATTGAAGCAGAACCCTCCCGACACCAATGCCATCTTGCATGTAACTTGCTGAGCGCGTCGCCGCCCCGGTCGACCTCGGTTCACTGATGTGCGCCATGAGTCAAATCTGAGTGTGGCATGCTCTTGCGCCACGCCAAGGCCTCGCTTTCGGGCCGAGCTTTTTGGACCTTCCGTTCCCTGGTCAGGTCCGCGTTGCTCCTTACTCGGGACAAATCTAAAATCAACAAAGGTTACACGGCGAAGGAGGCGCGATGCCGCAGATCTCGACACAGGAGTTCGAGCGGCTGCCACTGCGGGTTCACGAATTCCTTGCCGGCGTGCCGCTTCACGACGTGTGGGCCGTCGATCTGCCACGGCCGCGGTCGGGCATCACGCTTGATGAGTATTTGCGGATGGCAAGCGCGCGTCCGCTTACACTCCCGCCGCTCGCCCGCGCTCTCCTGAACATCCGTCTCTTCGTAGGCCGGCTCCTTGGTTGGGATCGCGAGGCGGCCGCACCCGGGTTGGAAACGTTCGCAACGCGTCTGACAGACGTTGATCGCTCGAGATCCCTTGTGCTGGCAGGCACGCGCGAGGGACTTTTCCGCGTCATATACCGCTTCGAAAACGAGCAACTCCTTGAGCTGATCAACCGTACCGCCCACGCCGCGGCCCTGAGCGCACTTGTCGAAACGACAAATGCGTATCGTTTCTATTTCGGCGTTTACGTGTGCAGCGTCAGTCGCTTCACACCCGTCTACATGGCCCTGATCGATCCGTTCCGCAAGCTGGTCGTCTATCCGTCACTCCTGCGCAAGGTCCGCGCAAGCTGGAACCAAGCCTTCGGCACAGTCTGAGAACGGAGCAGATCTGGTCTTTACTGACTCAGCAACAAGCTGATGCGCGACTTCGTCAAGGCATGCCAACAAATGTCGCCGCAGGAGGAGTTCACCACTAAGGCTTTGGGGCTGAAGTTCTAGCGGGCGTGAACCAATGATTGAGGCCGAGACCCTAAAGGGGGTTGCCACGCAGCTGATGACGAGGACGTTCGTGAGCGTGGATGGTAAGTCGATACCTGTCCGCCCTACGAGTCGGCAGCGCCTGAGAACCGTAGCCTTTTCTGTCGGAGGGCGCGAATATCAGGCGATCGAACAGAATCCAGAGAAGCCCAGCCGATGGGGACAACTAGCGCGTAGCGGTCATCAGGTCGTGCAATTCAAGGACGCAGAAAATAACAGGTTCGTGGCGGTTGTGGTGGATGGCGAGGTTACGTTTTACGGTGCTAGCAAGAACCGGCGGTGAGGGCCCCCATCACGCATGCAGAACGTACTGGATTCCAAGTCCACTCAGCTAAGCCATGCAGCACGTCCAGCGTCTGTCAAACTAGCTGGCACTTATGGAACTTCAGGTACCGGCAAGACCTAACGAGCCCGCCCGCCGTATGACGGCGCCGGCGCCGCCTGTCTGGCTTAGCGATACGGCGTTGCTGATCTACATCGCGCTGGCAACAGTCATCCTGCACTTCGTCTTCGGCAACCGCTATGGAATCCATCGCGATGAACTGGCGACGCTGGAAAACGCGCGACACCTAGCGTGGGGCTATCCTGCATATCCTCCGGTTACGCCGTTTCTCGGACGGATTTCCCTGGAACTGTTCGGCACGTCGATACGCGGCTTCCGGTTCTTTGCCGGGCTTGCGCAAGCGATCGCAGTGGTGCTCACGGGGCTGATGGCGCGCGATATGGGTGCCCGCCGGGGAGCACAACTCGTCGCTGCGGTCGCAGCCGTCCCCTTTTGCCTGGGCGGTGGATACGAGATGCAGTACGTGGCCTTCGATTGCCTGGCATGGGTCTCGACGGCGTACTTTATCGTTCGGCTGCTTGTATCCGACGACCCGCGATGGTGGGTAGGCATCGGCGTCGGTATCGGCTTCGGCATGCTCTCGAAGTACACCATCGGCTTCTTCGTGTTGAGCATTGTCGCGGCCTTACTTCTCACGGACGCAAGGCGCTACCTCAAGAGCAAATGGCTCTGGATCGGGGTAGCGATTTCCGTCCTGGTATGGCTGCCCAACTTGCTTTGGCAAGTGCAGCACAATTTCGTGTCGCTCGACTTTCTCCACCACATTCACGCCCGCGATGTTCGCCAGGGCCGGACTGCGTATTTTCTCCCCCAGCAATTGGAGCTAACCGGCATTCGCTTTCCACTTGCCGTGGCTGGACTGTATTTCTGTCTGGTTGCGCGCGACGGTAAGCGCTTCCGAATGCTGGGCTGGATGTACGTCATCACTCTCTTGCTGTTCACTCTTGCCAAGGGGCGCTGGTACTACATGGGACCTGCGTATCCCATGTTGTATGCGGCCGGAGCAGTTTGGGGCGAGCGCTGGCTGGCCACGATGCAACGCGGCAGGGCCGTGACAATCCGCTGGGTTGTGTGGACGGCGCTGGCGGTCGAAATCCTTCTCACCCTTGCGTTCTGGCTGCCGACCGCGCCCCTCAACTCTCGCTGGTGGGCAATCACCAACAATGTCCAAGGGGACTTCCGCGAACAAATCGGCTGGCCTGAATTGGTTCAGGAAGTGGCCAGGGTTCGCGACTCACTTGCACCGGAAGATAAGGCGCATCTCGGCATTATCGGCACCAATTATGGCGAAGCGGGAGCGGTCAACCTCTACGGTCCTGAATACGGCTTGCCGCGCGCCATCAGTGGCGTGAATTCCTTCTGGTATCGCGGCTATGGCGATCCTCCGCCGCAGACGCTGATCGTGATCGGCCTCAGCCGGAAGTTCGTAGACGAGCATTTCGAGTCCTGCAGGCTGGCCGGTCACACGTGGAATCAATACGGGGTCAAGAACGAGGAGACGGTCGACCATCCTGACATTTTCGTCTGCGGACCGCCGAAGGTGGGCTGGCCGGAGTTCTGGAAGGACTTCCGGTACTACGGCTAAGAATTTCTTCGGCCGTAGTTGCCCAGGCCGATGAGCGATCAGCCACCGCTCTCGGGCGGCGTCCGGTTCAGGAATCGTTGCAGGGCCCAGGGATGCCGCATCAGGTACCGCGCGATCGGCGGCATCACCGGCGGAGCGAGCGCGAGCTTCTCCGTGGGCCTCCACTCGAAAGGCAGGTGCACCACCGCGCCTGGCTCCGCCATCGTTTCCATTGCTTGCAGCGTCGCGCGCAAGACTGCCAGTTGACTCGCCGCGTCGCCGGGACGGCCCAGCGGCGTACCGAACGGATGCTCGATCGCTGCTATTCTCGGCGCTCCCGCGCTCGCAGTCAGTTCCGGGATCATGGACAGCGAGATCGTGCTGAATCCCGCCGCCTCGATCTCACGTTGTACCAGTCCTACAGACCAGCAGCACACCGGTCAAACCGGGACCAGAACCACTATGTCGACATGCTCCTCGCGAAGCTGCCGCACCATCCCGGGCAAACTCTCTCGCAAGAGCCGCTCCGGCCGGAGGGTATAACCCATGTAGGAATAGTGGGATGGCGCCGCCGCGCCAATCTCGCCCATTACTGCAAGTTCTTCCAGTCGCTCAGCGGGCAGTACCGAGTTCAAATCCTGCTCAGCGAAGGCCGGGTTTATGTGAAGGTGGCAGACCCGAACGTCGCCAGTCCGTACTGTCCGCGTCACCACGCGATATGAGGGGTCGGCGAACCAAGGATCTCGCCGCTCGATTTCCGGATCAAACGGGTGATCGATTTTCAAGGCGATCCCGGCTGAACTTACAAGGGATACAGTACATTTCGAAAGCGGCGTGGCGAGAGGAGTCCATGGGATCTGGGTTTCCCTGGGCAGGCCCGCCCAGCGTTGCAACACCCTTTTCTCAATGCCATGCAGAAAGCGGTAAGAATCAACCGTCTTGGCCACCATGATTATTGTCCTCCCGCAGCAGCGGGACCGTCCGGCTCACCTTCAGTATCCACGATTAGCTGTGTCGTCATCCTGGTGCGGCTTCCCGTCGTGCCCGCCCATCCTTCCAGTACCGTCCCTGCCCATTCGCCTGATGCGCGCTCCCTCAAGCGGTGCCATGCTTGAACCCGAAGCAGAATTCTAAGCATCAGGAGTAAACAATGAGTAGTACCGACAGCCAAATCTGGGAATCCATCTCAAATCACAGCGCCACACTTGCCGAGCAAGCAGGAAGGGCTATCGTCTCCGTCGATGCTGGCCATCGTGTCGCCGCCAGCGGCGTTCATTGGAAGCCTGGCATTATCGTCACCGCGAGCCATCTCGTCCGACGTGCCGATGAGGTCGGTGTCATTCTGCCGGACGGCAGTACGGTGAAAGGAACGATTGCCGGCCGAGACGGCACGACGGACCTCGCTGCCGTCCGCATTGAGGACTCGGCAAATCTTGCGACCTTGCCTTTCGCCTCCGGCGCGAATGTCGGTGAGTTGGTCCTCGCCGTCGCACGTTCCGGCCGTGGCGAACTGTCTGCCAGCGCCGGAATCGTCGCCCGCATCGGCGGACCATGGCAAACGTGGCGTGGAGGCCAGGTCGACCGCCTCCTGCGCCCCGACGTCCGCCTCTATCCCGGCCAGTCTGGCAGCGCACTCGTCAACGGTCGAGGTGAACTGTTAGGCGTCAACAGCTCGGCCCTGGCACGCGAGTCGGTCATTACCCTGCCCACCGAGACCGTCGATCGCGTGCTCAAAGAACTGCTGGAGCGCGGCCATATCGCACAGCCCTACCTTGGGATCGCAATGCAGGAAGTTCCCTTGCCACAAGAGTGGCACGCCAGTGCCGGGTCCGATCAGGAGTATGGTCTGCTGATCATGCACGTCGCGCCCGACGGGCCAGCCAAGCAGGCAGGCATCAATCTGGGCGACCTCATAATCGGCGCCGATGCACAGCCGGTTCAGGGATTCCGCCAATTCCATCACATGCTCGCGCAGAAGCGCACCGGAGAAACGGTCAAGTTGCGTGTGCTTCGAGCCGGAAACGCTACTGAGGCGGAGGTTACGCTGGGCGACCGGCCGAGGCGATAACCATGTCGAGCAGCGGGCTCAGCACCATGCGCAAGCCAAAGCACCATCAGCCAGCGGTCAAGCCGTTGCGTGTGCTGATCTCCGCTGCCTCGTCGATTACCCGCGCAGGACTGGAGCGCCTTCTCGAGAAGCAGCCCAGCGTGCAGCTTGTGGGTGCGATTAGCAGCGCCGACGGCCTGCCACTGGCAATCGCGGAGAATGATCCCGACGTGGTGCTTCTGCACCTCGAAGCTCAGTCACCGGAGACAAATTGGGAAGAATTGATCGGTCTTGAAGTTCCCATCGTTCTGCTTGCAGACGAAGCAGATCTTGTCAGCGCAACGGCAGCTCTTGCCGGCGGAGTGCACGCCATCCTTCTGGGTGACGCAACCGGAACCGAGTTAGCCGCCGCCGCCCACAGCGCTACGGCCGGATTGCTTACGCTCTCGGGCGATCTCGCTGATCTTGTGCGCCAGAGTGTGCTCGCTCACTCCCGCGAGGAAGCGGACGACTCTGGCCCGGCTCCCATCGCCGACCTTTCCGTAGAACACCTCACCCTGCGGGAGCGGGAAGTGCTGGAGATGATGATGGAGGGGCTGTCGAATAAAGAGATTGCGGCGCATCTCAACATCTCAGCCCATACCGTGAAGTTTCACATCAGCTCCATCCTGGGCAAGCTGGGCGCGTCCACTCGTACGGAGGCGGCTGCGATTGGTCTACGCCGCGGACTCATCACCATCTAGGAAGGTGCTACTGGAAAAGGATGGGCTGCGCATCCGTGTCCCTGGGTTCCCGAAAATTGCTCAAACCAACGCCAACCAGCCGATAACGTTGCTGCGGACCTAGATCGACCCGCTCTCGCAGTTTCAAGGCGATGTCCGTCAATTCTTCGCAGGAGGAGGGTGGGGAGCCTGGCGTGTGGCTGCGAGTGAGAATCTTGAACTCTCTTGTCTTCAGCTTGAGGACAACTGTGCGTGCTGTCCGTGATTCTTTGCGCGAAGCAGACCAGAGCTTTTCTGCAAGGCGCCGGATCATTGGCTCAGTTTCTGCCAACAGCACATCGTGCTCAAAAGTATCCTCGACGGATATCGATTGTGTCGGCCTGTCCGGAACGACTTCGTTGTCGTCGATGCCGCGGGCAAGCTCATGCAGGCGATGACCATAGCGGCCGAAGTGGTGCTCGAGTACGGGCAAGTCGAGAGTTCGCAGGTCTCTTACCGTCTGTGCTCCAAGTTTCGCCAGCTTCTCTCCCGTAACTTTGCCGACGCCAGGCAAGCGTCCGACAGGCAACGGCAGCAGAAACGTGTCTATGTCGTCAGGCTGGATGACAAAGAGTCCATCAGGCTTTCGCCAGTCAGAGGCGAGCTTGGCTAAGAACTTGTTTGGCGCTACTCCCGCAGAAGCAGTCAGATTCAATTCCTGGCGGATTTGCTCGCGGATCGTTCGTGCCACCAGGGTAGCTGTCGCTAAGCCGGTCTTGCTCTCGGTGACGTCGAGATATGCTTCGTCGAGCGACAACGGTTCTATCAGGTCTGTATGACGCTTGAAGATCTCCCGCACGCTTTGTGAGACGGCACGATAGCGCGTGAAGTCCGGAGGTACGAAGATCGCATCGGGACATAAGCGTTCCGCTCGTATTGCTGGCATGGCCGAGTGCACACCGAAACTCCCGGCCTCGTACGATGCAGCGCAGACGACAGAGCGATTGCCCAGCCAAGCAACGATCACTGGCTTGCCGCGCAACTGCGGATCGTCGCGCTGTTCGACGGAAGCGAAAAACGCGTCCATGTCGGTGTGGAGTATTTTTCGCACAATCTTCTGGCAACAATATTATTCCGGGTCCAGAACAGAACGAACCCATATCGGGCGGGTCTTTAACAACTATCGTTGCAGTAAATTCTAAAGATGCATGCAGCTGTCCTGGCTTCGAATTTCTATTGCGCACTGGCGACTTCTGTCCTCTTCCTGCATGCGCTGTTCATTTTGTGGGTTGTTTTCGGTGCCTTGTTGACCCGCTCGCTCCCGATCCTTCGCTGGCTGCATGTCGGCTCTCTTGTGTGGGGAATCCTCACGGAATTGCTTCCTTGGCCGTGTCCTTTGACTCTGCTGGAGAACTGGCTCGAACGCGACGCCGGAGTCGAACCTGACCAGGGTGGCTTCCTGCTTCATTACTTGGACAAGCTGGTCTATCCGGATATTTCTTCAACCACGCTGACAACTGCGGCGGTGATCATCTGCGCTCTGAATCTTGCGTACTATGGCCGGCAAGTCTGGACCGGCTCGGCCCCGCTAGCCGAGACCAACGCGGAGGCACGACGCACTCAGGCCGCCCAACGCCGTGATAGCAACGAGTCCATAATACGTCGCTTCTGGGGCGGAAGCGGCACCGCCGCGCAGAAAGCTCGAGCGGTTCACGACCTTACGTCCTCACAACGAGTTTTGCCCAGCCAGCGTGAGAACAGGCCATCAATGGACAACGAGTTGTGCTGGCGTAAGCCGATGAGAACGAAGTACACCAACGCATAGATCAGTTGCAGACCTGCGATATCCCAGTCCTGATGCAGGGTACTGCCAAACGTAAGAAGAACAATGAGCAACGCTCCGGCTATCAGCGCCACGCGTGTCAATGCCCCGAACAGGATCAACAAACCGATCAACGCCTCAAGCCACGGCAACGCGTACCCGAAGCCCTGGACCGCAAAATGCGGCAATGCGGTGCTCTCGAACTGCTTAGTCAGCAAAGATACGAATGATGCAGAACCCGCTAAGATTCGACTGATGCCGTGAAGGGCGATATTTGTTCCCAGAGTGACACGCAGCAAAGCGTATCCCAGTGAGAGATCGTTGCCGGCTAGCCGCCTACATAAAGCATCAGCATCGTGTCGCTCTGTCCCAAGTATTTGCATTGCTCGCTCCTCCCTTACCGGCGCAGTCGCGATCGTTTCGACCGAAGACGCCGTTAGGAACGCAACCAATCCTTCGGTCACTGATGAGCCTTTTACGTCCTTGCCATCATCTCAAGAAAAAGACTCCTTTCAGCGACGTACATGGAACATGATGCCCGGACAGGCACAGACGGCTCCTTTCATCGACGGACTCTACAGAAAATTGGTTGAAGGTGGGATCGGGTATTTCTTTCCCTCGGCGAAATTCGATTTGCTCGAGCCCGACCCAGATGCTGGTGACCAACGGATCATGCAGACTTCTGGCGGATCGTCGCTGGGTCCTGAATTGGCTCGGATCCAGGTATTCCCTCACGCAGGATGAACCTTTCTCCGAATCGGAGTTGAAGCTGCTGACCAGTATCGGCGCGGTTCTGGATGCCCGATACCGAATGATCATTGACGCCACACGTGTCGAGCAGCGATTCGAACTCTTTCGAGGTGTCCCTGAGTGACCGACACGTCTCCGCCTTTGTCGATGGCGCTCCGTATGCGCAGAGAGTGTGGGAAGGACCCGATCGAGTGGAAGATGCAATCGAGGTCCTTCGCACCAGTTCGCTCAGCACCTACGAAAACCGGCGCATTTCGACCGGCGTTCTTCTCTTCGGGAAAGACCCTGATCCTTGCCATGAAGTGCCAGTCACTCCCGCGGGTGCCCTGCGTTACTCACCAGCTTTGGCCATTCTGCGCCACCCGGACCTGGCGGACCTGCATCCGGAAAACATTGAAGGAGGCCGTACGACTGCCGCCGTCTCTGCCTCGCGATTTGGGAGCGTCCTAAAGGTCAGTGAAAACGGACTGATCTCATTCTTTCAGAACGGCAAATGCATTTGGGACTTGTAGACGCTTTCGGGGAAAACCTTCGGTTTACCGCTTAGCCGAATTTCTGTGAGACTGGTCGCCGCTGCTTCATTCCCAGATTGCCCTCCATTCTCGTCTCAAAGAATCGCCCTCACCACGCCGCCATCGACTCGGAGTGCTGCCCCGTTTGTCGCTGAAGAAAGCTCGCCAGCCACATAGGTCGCCATCGCCGCAACTCCATCCCGCGTCTACTTGACCGGCCGCGAACCGGTGATAAGGATATCCACCAGTCTCTTGGCGCTTTGCTGCCAGTCAGGGCTGGATGCTACGTGGGAGACGCCGATCAGGGCCCGAAGCAGATCGAATGGTTCGAGGTCGCTTGCGTATGTTGCCGCTCTTGATCGCGCGCCTCACCAAACCATCGATCGCGCCCTGGATATGAGCACGGGAGCCTTCATATAGCTTCGAGGGGCCTCCGACGAACGTATTCAGTACGGGCGCGATGATCTGCTTGGTTGCGATGTAATCAACGAACAACAACATCCAGGCCCGCAAGGCTTCAATCGGGGGCATGGCGTCGGCGAACTTGCGTTCTGCTGCGGCCAGCTTTTCCACCTCACTACGATAGACCGCCTCGATCAGTGCGTCGCGCGTCGGGAAATGGCGATACAGAGTTCCCGCTCCCACACCTGCCTCCTTGGCGATGTCATCCAGGCTGGCGTTTGCGCCTCGCCGGGTAAACGCCTCCTTGGCGACTTCCAGAATGCGCTCGCGATTACGCTGCGCATCGGTGCGCGGCTTGCGCCGTTTCGATGGGGAACGTTTGGTCGCCATAAATCTTCAAAATATTTGCAACCGGAGATAGTCTCCGTTTATCTTATCTAGTGTTTCGGAGACATTCTCCGTTTTACAGAAGGGTTGGCGGTTCGTCAAGAGCGGTGGCGCAAGACTCGAACCCACCAGTACGAGCAGTACAAGGAGGAAAACAATGGTGGAAGTATTTGGAGCAACCTCGACCACGGAAGACGTTTTGTCCGGCGTGAATCTGCAAGGTAAGCGCGTCCTCGTTACAGGCGTTTCGCCCGGGCTAGGCGTGGAGACGGCGCGGTCTCTTGCCGCCCACGGCGCCCAAGTTGTGGGCGCGGCACGGGACTTGACGAAGGCGAAAGCGGCTGCCGCACCGGTGCAAAAAGACGCTGCAGCCAAGGGCGGAAGCTTCGAACTGGTTCAGCTTGATCTTGCGAGCCTCAAGAGTGTTCGTGCCTGCGCCGAACGCTTGCTAGCAAAAGGCCAACCGTTCGACGTGGTCATCGCCAATGCGGGAGTGATGGCCACTCCATTCGGCCACACCACCGACGGCTTCGAGACGCAGTTTGGCACCAATCACTTGGGCCACTTTGTGTTGGTGAACCGGATTGCGCCTCTGCTCCACGCAGGCGGACGCCTCATCAATTTGTCGTCCTCGGGGCACCGCTTCTCCAACGTCGACCTCGAGGATCCTAACTTTGAACGGACGCCCTATGACCCTTGGATTGCGTATGGCCGATCGAAGACGGCGAACATCCTGTTCTCTGTTGCTTTCGACCGACGCCACCGTGAGCGTGGCGTGCGTGCTGGGGCTGTACATCCGGGCGGCATACAAACCGAACTTGGTCGTCACCTGGACCCGGGTCAACTCGAGGGAATGGTCGATCAGATGAATAGGCAGCTTGCGGCGGAGGGCAAGGCGCCCTTCCAGTTCAAAACTATCCCGCAAGGAGCCGCAACTTCGGTGTGGGCTGCAGTCGTGGCTCCGGCAGACGAGATCGGTGGCCGGTATTGCGAGAACTGTCATGTCGGTCATATGGTGCAGGACCACGTGACCATCAGCGCCATCAGCGAAGGAGTGCGCGGATATGCGCTCGACACAAATGGTGCCGAGGCGCTTTGGAAGAAAAGTGAAGAACTGGTCGGCGAGTCCTTTAGCCTGTAACAAACAACAACCCTTTGGGGATCGCGACGAAATATCAACAAGACTAGGAGAAAACGAAATGCTTCACCAAACCAGTCTCGCCGGCAGTTTCGCACTGCCTGGCACATCTATGACAGTGAGTCGCATGGGATATGGCGCCATGCAACTTGCTGGTGCGCAGGTGTGGGGACCGCCGCGTGATGTGGATGCCGCCATAGCTGTTTTGCGGGAGGCGGTAGATTCTGGAGTTGACCACATCGATACCAGCGACTACTACGGTCCGCATGTTACCAATCAAATCATCAAACGTGCACTGCATCCTTACCCGGATGGCCTGGTCATCGTGACCAAGCTGGGTGCGCGCCGGGGCGAAGACAAATCCTGGATTCCTGCACTTTCGCGACAGGAACTGATCGACGGAGTACATGACAACCTCCGAAATCTGGGACTCGACACCCTGGATGTCGTCAATCTGCGGGTGGGAGGGATGACAGAACCATCGGAGGGATCGATTGAGCAACCGCTGACGGTGCTTGCCGAACTCAAGCGTCAGGGACTGATTCGTCATATCGGGCTCAGCAACGTTACTCCCAAGCAGTGGGCCGAGGCTCAGACCATTCTCGAGATCGTTTGCGTGCAGAACTTCTACAACGTGGCGCACAGGAAAGATGATGGCTTCATTGAGGAGCTCGAGACCAAAGGTATCGCTTACGTTCCGTTCTTCCCGCTTGGGGGCTTCACCCCATTGCAGTCATCGGTACTCGACCAGACGGCAGCGTCACTCAACATTACGCCGATGCAGCTCGCCCTTGCGTGGCTCTTGCAGCGCTCGCGCAACATTCTGCTGATCCCCGGAACGTCGTCCGTCGACCATCTTCGCGAGAATCTTGAGGCCGCAAAGCTGCAGCTTTCCCCTGCTGTGCTTGACGATCTTGACTTGATCGGCCGCGGTCCGGAGACAGTGATCTCGGCCTCAGAACATCAAACGAAGGAGTGATCTATGAAAGTATTTGTCACAGGAGCAACAGGATTCATCGGTTCCGCCATTGTTGAGGAGCTAATTAACGCGGGACACCAGGTACTCGGCTTGGCTCGCTCAGATGCAGCTGCCGAGTCTCTCGCTGGGGCAGGAGCCGAAGTACATCGCGGTTCGCTCGACGATCTCGAGAGCTTGCGCAGCGGAGCGGCCGCTGCCGATGGCGTGATCCACGCTGCCTTCATCCACGACTTCACCAACTACGCCGCGTCTGCGGAGGCGGACCGTCGTGCCATCGAAACGCTCGGAGGCGCGCTAGCCGACGATGACCGCTCTTTCGTCGTCACTTCCGGGACCTTGCTCGTTCAGCGCCAAGGCACCCTCGCAACGGAAAACGATCCGCCCGTTACAACCTTTCCTCGCAAGTCGGAAGAGACGGCGCTTGCGCTGGCGTCGCGCGGAGTCCGCGCGTCGGTGGTGCGCCTCCCGCCATCGGTCCATGGCGAAGGCGATCACGGCTTCGTTCCGCGCCTCATCGCCATCGCGCGTGAAAAGGGTGTGTCGGCGTATCCCGGTGACGGGCTTAACCGCTGGCCCGCGGTGCATCGGCTCGACGCCGCTCATCTTTACCGGCTCGCACTGGAGAAGGGTTCAGCGGGAGCCCGCTATCACGGAGTTGCGGACGAGGGAATACCGGTTAGAGACATCGCTGGCATAATCGGCCGCCGCCTGAACTTGCCGGTCGTCAGCAAGTCTCAAGACGAGACAGGCGACCATTTTGGTTGGATCGCGCAATTCTTTGGTATCGACTGTCCGGCTTCCAGCGCGCAAACGCAGGAACTGATGGGATGGCGCCCGGTTCACTCCGCGCTCATTCCCGATCTCGATCAGGCGCACTATTTCGCGACCGAAGTGGCAGCGTAATCGAGAGTTGTTGCAACGGCAAGCGAATCTCCGAGATCTTATACCAACAATCCGAATGGCGGATTGAGGAGTCTAATGCGTTATGCGTGTACGAAAAGACTTAATCGGTCTCATCGCAACTGTTCAGTCAGTTCTTTTGTTGGCCCATTATCTCCTCTATGAGACGTGGACCTTTTCGCCCGCAGGGGGCGAAACCCCCGGCGCACTCTGGATCAAACTCGTCCTCGGGTTTTTATCGGTGAGCTTTGTCGCCGCGTCGCTGCTCGCCTTTCGCTACACGAACGCTGCGCTGCGGGCGTTTTACAAGATTGCTGCGGTTTGGATGGGTCTGGTCAGCTTCCTCTTTCTCGCGGCGGTTTCCTCCTGGACTATTTTCGGGGTTGCCCGGCTGGCTGGGCTGGACATGAACTTTCATCGGTGCGTGGAGTTGTTGTTTGGGCTTGCCGTTTTCGCTGGACTCTACGGGGTATTCAACGCAAGCTGGACGCGAATTACGCGAACCACCGTGCGGCTCGCGAACTTGCCGGCGGCCTGGCGCGGGCGAAAAGCCGCGCTGATCAGCGATGTTCACCTGGGGCACGTGCGAAACGGCAGTTTTCTTCGGCGGATGGTGGCGAAGATTGTGAAGGAGGACCCGGACGCGATTTTTATCGCGGGAGACTTGTATGACGGCACAGCCATCGATGCGGCGCGAGCAGCCGAGCCATTGAGAAAACTGGCCGCGCCACACGGCGTCTACTTTGTGGCAGGAAATCACGAGCAGTTCGGGGACGACAGCAAATATCTGCATGCCATTGCGGCGTCCGGAGTGCGGGTGCTCAGCAATGAGAAGGTGGAAGTGGACGGTTTGCAGATTGTTGGCGTGCCCTTTCGGAACGCGACGCAGGATGGACAGTTTGCAGCGGTGCTACGGGGCATCGGCGTGGACCGCGAGCGCGCCAGCATTCTATTGACGCATGCCCCCGACCATCCGGAGATCGCGGAAGCGGCGGGCGTTT
Source organism: uncultured Acidobacteriaceae bacterium (assembly GCA_963836295.1). GTDB lineage: Bacteria > Acidobacteriota > Terriglobia > Terriglobales > Acidobacteriaceae > Bog-257. The sequence continues at coordinate 19,208 of CAWIIY010000001.1, forward strand.
CTCTGCAACTCTCCGGGCATACGCACCTTGGACAATTCGTACCCTGGAGTTGGATGGCGCGGCGGATTTACCAGCAATTTGTGTATGGCTTAAGCCGGATCGGGAAAATGCAGGTTTTCACTTCGAGCGGAGCAGGAACATGGGGACCGCCGCTGCGGCTGGGATCGAATCCCGAGATTGTAATGCTTCAGTTCGAGTAAGGTTTATAAGACTCAGCTGACGCGAGTACTTGCCGTTGGCCGTACAAGAGGGCCTGAAACTTCGTGTCGGAGCTTTCATCCAAACCGGAGTCATCCAGGCTGTACATCGGTGTCGTCTACCCAAAGCAGGAGTTTGATGGATGTTTGAGAGTATTCTCTGCCAGGTCACTGAATATGACCCCGACGTTCTCGAGTCCCTTATTGGCCTCGCAGTCGAGATTGCTCGCGAAGGGCGAGAGGGAAAACGCATTGGAACCCTATTCACACTGGGGGATGAGGATGCCGTGCTCGCCAGATCCCGAGCCTTGATTTTGGATCCCTTATTGGGACACCCTGAGGCTTCGCGGCATGTCACCAATCTCAATCTGCGCGGAACCATCAAGGAACTGGCGCAGCTGGACGGTGGGTTTGTCGTGAGTCACGACGGAGTTGTTCTCTCCGCGTGCCGCTACCTAGATGCCGTGGCCGCGGAAGTGGACGTGCCGCTCGGACTCGGCAGCCGTCATATTGCCGTCGCCAACATGAGTGCTGTTACCGAGGCAGTGGGCATCGTGGTTTCTGAGAGTTCAGTGGTGCGACTTTTCTGTCATGGACAACTGGTCGGCGAAATCATTCCTGAGCTGTGGATGATGGATCACGCCGCCCACCTGCGTGGCACCGTGAAACGGGAACAAGTCGGGGAGTTAACGGTATTGACGCCAGGTCCGCGACAAGCCTCAAACGTACGGTCAATGCGAGCGGCCATTGAAATAGGGAGCGAAAAAACGTGACAGCGCTGCAGGAGTTCAGATGCGAAGTTTGTGGAATCGTGACTAGTGATCCTATCCACTGGTTCGTGATTCTATGTGGAAATTCCGAGCTCACCGTGCAGCGATGGAATTCTGAGTCTGCCCAAGCTGCCGGGGCCCGCCATTACTGCGGGGAGGCTCACGCCCAGGTGTACATCAGCCGCTGGTTTGAATCGGTTTGCGCACCGCCGAAGCCAAGTTTCGTGTAACGGATGACCGGCGAGTCCGAATCCGCCCTGGTAGCACAACGATCGATTGAGCAGCAGTTGTGTGGCCATTCCCAAACTGGTTGGAACGCCGGATCGTAGAGCCGGACTTGCCGCGTTACTTCATGAGTCGGACGTCCGCAAAGACAAACCCTCGCGCTCAACCACCTCTCCGCTTTCGATCGGTATTGCTTCGCAAAACATTGGCCCGTCGTAGATGCAGGTGTGGAACTCGCCGTTTTCACCGCACGGATCAACTCCTGCAGGCAACTCGTGCAGGAACGGCTCATCCAGATCGCGTCCGGCAAACTCCCCAGGCATCTTCTTTGGGTCGATGCAGACAATGCGCGCCTTGACCCCAGCGGCAATCATCTGGCGGAGGAGACCGCGCGTCTCAAGTCCCCAGATCGGAAACAGAGGAGTGAGCCTCGCGCCGCGCAGACGGTCTTCGCGGTATTTGCGGATGTCCTCCAAAAAGAGATCGCCGAAGGCAATTGCTTCGACACCCGAAGCAATTGCCGCGTCGCAGGCCCTATGCATGGCCGCTTCATACTCTTGATTGGAGCACGGCCAAGGCAGCGGAATGACCTGCAGTGGCAGGTCAGCGGCGGCAGCCTGGGCTTCCAGGACTTCGCGCCGCGTGCTGTGCATGGCGACCCGGTCAAAGACGCTGTTGAGTGTAGTAAGCAGCCCGACGATCTTGTACTCGTCACTCTGTTGCAGCACATGCAGCGCCCACGCGCTGTCTTTGCCGCTACTCCACGAGACCAGCGTTGCAACCTGAGATTTCATGCCACTACACTAATATCAGCGAAACCGAGTTGAAGAAAGGCGGGACCGATACTGGACACTGACTCCTCGCGCCTTTCAAGGGCCAGGATCCGGAAACCAAAAACCCGAGAACTTGTCCAAGTAATATGCTCCTCTTGCGGCGACGAAGTATCGTGTTGCTCACGGCGGGTGGGATGATGGCTTTCATCCTCCAGGCGTGCAAGAACATGGCCGGAAGTCCATACCGCGCATCCCGTTCGCACGTAAGCTCAATAAATTGGTTTCACTTCACGCCGAGCAGCCGGAGTGTTGCGTGTCTCATGGTGTGCGCGAGACGTTCGCGGCTGCTACCGGGAGTGGGCAGAAGGAGCCATACCAGCGGCCGAAGCGGAGTCGGCAAATTGTGAGGCTCTGACTGGCCCGGACGGGGAGGAAAGAAGCTACTGAGAGCGCGCGAAGGATTGTCGAGGAACTGGTCGACCATCGACGCCTGATGGACGCAGGAGATCGAACAGAAAGGAGCACAGCGCTTCACGCTCGAATGCTCCCTCTGCAGATCCGCTACGTCGTACTTCTCCAGAGGAATCGCCGGAAAGCCGCGCTGCTGCGAGCAATAGTGCACGAGTCCATCCTCGCAGATGTAGAGATAACGGCTGCCGGCCCGACAATGCCAGTTATTCGGGGCTCCCGACACAAGGTTCTTCTGAAACTGCTGGTAGTGGGCAAAACTGGAGAACGATTTAGAACTGATGCTGACGAGATCACGATAGACGTGCTGTTGCTGATCATTTAAGGCCACGAGTTGGCCACCGCCGTCGTGAATGATGCCGATGGTAGTTTGTAAGCCGAGCTCGGTCAGCCCGGCGGGTAATCACCACGGCGTCTTCGGGATTCTTGATCGACGCTCCCACTACTGAATTGATATTGACATTGAACTCCGCATACTGGGCCAGCCATTGCAGCTTCTTGTCCAGCACTTTCAGGCTCTTCTTCGAGACCTCGTCAGGCAAGACATTGTCGATGCTGATCTGCAGAGAATCCAGCCCGGCACGATTCAGGCGCTGGATCCGATCGGGAGTGAGCAGGTAGCCATTGGTGATGAGAGTCGCAATGCAGCCGTGGCTGCGAATACGGCGGACGAGGTCGTCCAGCTTTGGGTGGAGCAAAGGCTCGCCCCCGCTGAACGTGATAATGGTCGTACCCAACTCGTGCAGCCGGTCGATGCGGCGCAGCATGACCTCGGTAGGAACAGGCTTTGAAAAGTTGTCATATTCGTTGCAGTAAGTACAGGCGAGATTGCAACGCCGGACAGGGATGACATGCGCTACGATTGGGTGGTACCGGGAGTGCATGGCCTTCGCAATTACCTTGACCTGCCGCAACTGCCAGGAAACCGCTCGGACTTTCCGCTTCAGAGCAACAAAACTCATTCCACACCGGTTTCCGTGACACTGAGTCTACTGCAAGGCGAGAGCACTGGCCAGAGCCCTGCAATGCGGCCTGTAGAACATTTCCCCCAGCTAACACTCATCGGGACATCGCAGCGCTGTCTCAGGTTTGGAGGCTGTCTAGCCGCATAAGCCTCGGGAACTTGCCTGGTGCGCAATGACCAGGGGAATCATATGCCTGTGACAGCGACGCACAGTTTGCCAGTCATGTGCACAAGAATACAAGCTTGGCAGATCCAAGACGGGCGGAGTACACCTTTCCGGGAACCGCTTTAGAATTGGATCTCAGGAGTCAATAATGTGTGGCCGCTATCGTCTGTCCAGACGGAAGCAATTGATCGCGGAATACTTCGACACCGACAACGAGGTCGATTGGGAGCCTTGCTACAACATCGCGCCTTCTCAGGCTGTAGGTATCATTCGGCAGGATCCATCGAAACGGGAGCGGCACTTCTCTCTCGCTCGCTGGGGCCTGATTCCGTCCTGGGCCAGCGACGCCAGTATCGGCTTCAAGACGATCAATGCACGCTCGGAGACGGTCGCGAGTAAGCCCGCCTTCCGCGATGCCTTCACGAGCCGTCGGTGCTTGCTTCCTGCTGACGGGTTTTTCGAGTGGGTGCGACATGAAGTCGCATGTGTGATTGTCCGGCGAGCACCACCGACCGGACCTGCCATCCCATTGGCAGTACTCTACGAGGTGTAGCGACTCGGAGACGAATCGTTTAGAAGCCCTCGGAGAATGTATCCCGCCGTCTTCCAAGACGGGTGCCGAAACTGTGAAGGGCCGGCACTTCTGCCAGCATCGAGGCGGATAGGGGCTAGGGTGAGTGGTACGGTCAGCAAATGCAAACCTCTATAAGTATCGTCAAGAATAAAGGAGCCAAAGATGCTGTCAGGCTCCATGAATACGGCTGGTACAGATGTTCCATTCTCATCTGTCATGGGCAACGACGCCGTCGGTATAAGTATGAGGGACCTAACCCGCTCGGTCACGCATGTGAAACATGGTAAGCCCGTATCGTCCGCCCTTAGGGGTAGCTAGGCCGCAAGGCCGTGCAACAGCGGTGCGGGTAGAGGATGGAGGAAAAAGCGAAGGCCCGACCGTAATGGCCGGAATACGGGTTGCAACATCACCTGGCGCGAAAGCGAGCAGACTTCCTCCTGGTTTTCCGTCACGAGAGAACTTGGCAAATCGGCTTAATAAGATCAGCAGATGACAGCGCAAGCTGGTGCAATCCTAAACATTGTTTCCGTGTGGGATGCCATTGATTGGCAAACCATCGAACGCAACGTTAGCCGACTCCAGGCGCGTATCGTGAAGGCGGTGCAGCAAAAGAAGTGGAACAAGGTGCGAGCCTTGCAACATCTTCTCACGCACTCGGCAAGTGGCAAATTGTTAGCCGTTCGCCGGGTAACAGAGAACGACGGCAGAAAGACACCCGGGGTGGATGGTGAACTCTGGGATACACCTCAGAAGAAGCTTCAGGGTACGACATCGCTGAGGGTGCGGGGTTATCGTCCCCGTCCTCTACGGCGAATCTATATTCCGAAACCAATGGGAAACTTCGACCGCTCGGGATTCCAACCATACGGGATCGAGCTATGCAGGCGTTGTATCTGCTGGCGCTTGATCCGGTTGCGGAAACCCTTGCAGACGGATTCTCCTACGGCTTCCGGCGGGGGAGAAGTTGTGCAGATGCCATTGAACAATGCTTCAAGACGCTCTGCCATCAGAATCCTTGCTGGGTGCTCGAAGGCGACATTAAGGGTTGCTTTGACAACATCAGCCACCAGTGGTTGCTCGACAATGTTCCGCTGAACAAGCCGATCCTCCGCAAGTGGCTAAAGTCTGGCTACCTTGAGAAGCAAGTGTTCTTCGATACGATCTCCGGCACACCGCAGGGCGGAATCATATCTCCCGTGTTGGCCAACTTCGCGCTCGATGGTCTCGAACGTCGTCTTCGGGAGTCTTTCCCGGTGCGAGGCAAGGGCTCCGAACGCGGGCGCGCTGCACAGGTGCATCTGGTTCGCTATGCGGATGATTTTGTCATCACTGGCCACTCGGAAGAGTTGCTGAAAATGACAGTCAAGCCGCTGGTCGAATCCTTCCTGCAAAAGCGAGGTTTGGTCCTTTCTCCAGAAAAGACCGTAATCACGCACGTGCGAGACGGCTTTGACTTCCTTGGGCAGAACGTCCGACGCTATCCGAACGGGAAGCTCCTAATCAAGCCCTCTCGGAAGAGCATCGAAACGATTCTTTCCAAAGTGAAGCAGATCATACGAGAGCACATCGGTAGGGCTGCACATGTTCTTATTAACCGGCTAAACCCGGTTATACGAGGATGGGCAAACTACCATCGCCATGTCGTCTCCAAACGGATTTTCGCACGACTCGATGCTGCGATATTCAGCATGCTATGGCAATGGGCGCAAGCCCGGCATCCTCGCAAGGGGCGCCGCTGGATCAAGCAGAAGTATTTCGAGCGCGTGGGAAACCGTGATTGGTGGTTCTTCGGCAAACCTGATGGGGCAGACGGTTGGCTATATCGTGTCCGCCTGTTTCATGCATCTTCCGTGAAAATCGTAAGGCACGTTCAGGTTCAAACCGGCCTGAATCCTTATGACCCCAGTTGGAAACCTTATCTTCTCCGACGTATTGCTGTCGCTCCACACCGCACGCGTTCATGAACTTGGGCGTTTGCGAAGGCTTGAGCCGTGTGAGTTGGAAACTCTCAAGCACGGTTCTTAGAGGGGGAGCCAGCGGCAACGTTGGCTCCCTACTCGACCGGCGAAGTGCGAAAGAAAAACAGCCATTCCACTTCGGGATGCACGATGATTCCCTTTTTGCGCTTGCCGGGTTATGGGATCGATGGAGAGACCCTGCCGGCGCTGTGATTGAGTCTTGCTCGATTCTAACCACCACTCCGAACTCCTTGCTGGCCGACGTACACGATCGAATGCCGGTAATTCTGCGCCCAGAGAACTACGATTTGTGGCTCGACCCCGGCTTCAAGGATGTGAAGGCGCTTGCAGAGGTTCTGGTGCCGTTCGACAGCGCGCAGATGAGACGCTTTCCTGTAAGTACGAGAATTAACACAGTGACGAACGATGACCCGGATTGCGTTGTGCCGAGCCATAACTCATTGCCAGCTCAGAGTGCCCTTTTCGGGTAGGGCAGCGTGCCAACACCGGTAGCCGCCCTCAGTTAGGATCTGAGCAGGCCCACCACAAGGCGAGGCGGCTCAACCCTAGCAGCCTGTGGTGAAACTCTGGATGCCTGCCCGAAATAGATGAGTGATCCACAGGCTTGGTTCGTAGAATGTGCGCATGGCAATGGGGACGCGCAGGCAACGGGAGAAGCAAGAGGACATCTGGATTGCGCACGCCGAGTTGGCCTCGGCTCCGGGGCATCCGTTCTATCAGCGGCTGAACGAGTTGCTGGAGGGGGAGGGCTTCGACGGGTTTGTCGAGGGGCGATGCGCGAAGTTCTATGCGGCCCAGTACGGGCGGCCGTCGCTGACGCCGGGCATCTACTTTCGGTCACTGCTGATCGGTTATTTCGAGGGCATCGACAGCGAACGTGGGATTGCTTGGCGGCTGGCGGACTCGCTGGCGCTGCGGCGCTTTGTGGGCATAGGGCTGGACGAGTACACGCCGGACCACTCGACGATTTCGCGCACCCGGCGGCTGATCGGTCTGGACACGCATCGCGAAGTGTTCCGCTGGGTACTGAGCTTGTTGGCGGATCGTGGACTGCTGCAGGGCAAGCGGGTGGCGATCGATGCCACCACGCTGGAAGCCAATGCGGCAATGCGCTCGATCGTGCGGCGCGACACGGGCGAGAGCTACGAGGAATTTCTGCGCGGACTGGCCAAGGCCTCGGGCATCGAGACGCCGACGCGGGAAGACTTGGCGCGACTGGACCGCAAGCGCAAGAAGCGCATGTCGAACCAGGAGTGGAAGAGTCCGGGGGACGAGGATGCACGGATTGCGAAGATGAAAGACGGGCGCACACACTTGGCGCACAAGGCGGAGCACGCGGTCGATTTGGACAGCGGTGCGGTGGTGGCGGTTACGCTGCAAGGGGCCGACCAGGGCGACACCACCACGCTCGATGAAACGTTGTGCGAGGCGGGCATGGCAGTGGCGGAGCAGATCGGGCGCGAGGCCGAGTTGCGGCCCGATCATCAGCCGAAGGTCAACGTCAACGGGATCGAAGAGTTGGTTACCGACAAGGGCTATCACAGCGGCGCGGTGCTTGAGCGGGTGAAGAGTTACCAGGTACGTAGCTACCTTCCGGAGAAGCAACAAAAAGGGCGACGCAACTGGCAGGGCAAAGCCGAGGAACAACAGGCGGTCTACCAGAACCGGCGGCGGGTGCGCGGCAGCTACGGCAAGCGTTTATTGCGGCGACGCGGCGAGTTGGTGGAGCGCAGCTTCGCGCACTGCTACGACACCGGCGGCATGAGGCGCACGCACCTGCGCGGACACGAGAACATTCTGAAGCGCCAGTTGATCCATGTGGGGGCCTTCAACTTGAGCCTGATCCTGCGCCAGTTGCTGGGTGCCGGCACGCCGCGGGAGTGGAGAAACCGCTTCCCTAAGCTGGTTCTATTCCTTTATTTGCTGTTCCCACGCCGCAAGGATTCGAATCGGCTCTGCCGAAGCCAAATCCCGATGTCCCGCGCGCAATCCTTGGCAGCACTGCGACGCCGAACACATTGCGGGCCCTGCCGGAAATCAGCTGCTTGCACCACAGGCTGCTAGACAAGCCTGCTGCACCATCTCGACGAATACTGCTCTGGTTGTAAGGGATCCGGGATCCTCCCGCAGGAATCCTATGAAGCCTAAGCGATCCACCGAAGTCATCTTGCTTCCTGCGCTTCAATGCGAGCAAAACGTTTTGCGAGTAGAACGAGCGCCTGCTTGAGTCGGCGTTCATGTGCTGCATGATGCCGCTTATTCTTTAAGGTGTGGTGAAATGTTTGACGCTGCTCTTCACCCCGTCGTCATTGCGCGTCGCTTGCATCGAATCGACCGTGTAGTAGTAGGTTGTCTGAGGCTTCAACCCGTAGATACGCACGCGAAAAACGGTATAGGAATGGTTCGGGTTCAGCCGGATGGGAGACATTGCCGTTTGGCTAATGTCCTTGGGATCGGTACCGTAATGCACCACTCCGTAATGTACGGGAGAACCACCGGGATTGTCCGTTGTCCACTGGATCACCGTCAAATCATCCTTCGCCAACTCGATCATCGGGCCTTGGACAATCCTCACTCGCGCTTTAGACGTCGTTGAACTTTGCTGAGCCGGTGGGTTGCCACTTATCGGCTTAGGGCCGGGGACAGGCGCCACGTCACAAATAGCCGACGCGCAGGGCGGCAAAGGCGGAGTCGGGATCAGGGACTCGTTACCCTGGGTCGCAGCCGGGCCACCGGTCATGCAAGCACCCGTAAAAGTATCGCTGTTGAGGTAAGGTCTCGTGAAACCGTCCGACAAGGTTTCCATGAATACGACGATTTGATTCTCTTGCGTTCTACGAAACGATGCGAAAGCGGCGGACGGTGCGTGAGTTCTCCTCCGAGCCCGTACGTTTCGAACTGATTGAGAACGCGATCAAAGTGGCGGCCAGTGCGCCCTCGGGGGCGAATCAGCAGCCGTGGAGATTTGTGGTGGTATCCAATTCCGAGATCAAACGGGAAATTCGTGAGGCCGCCGAGGTAGAAGAAAAGGAGTTTTACAACGGGCGGGCCCCCGACGAGTGGCTGGAAGCTCTCGCCGTGCTGGGCACAAATTGGAAAAAGCCGTTCCTGGAAACTGCTCCTTACCTGATCGTCGTTTTTCGGGTTGATTATGGGTTGAGTGTGGATGCGGAGGGACGAGAGGTAAAGACCAAGCACTATTACGTCATGGAGTCGGTGGGCATCGCATGCGGGATGCTGCTGGCCGCCCTGCACACGTCGGGACTGGTGACGCTGACGCACACGCCCAGTCCGATGGGTTTCCTGGCAAAGATTCTCAATCGTCCACGCAATGAGAAGCCGTTTCTGCTGATACCGGTGGGGTATGCTGCCGAGGGTGTGACGGTTCCCCGGATTCACAAGAAACCTCTCTCGGACGTGCTGCAGTTGATGGCGTGAGCTACGAGCCGCGATGACCAGACCCAGAAAACGAGCTGCCGCGAAGCCTCCAAGCAAGGGCTCTCGCCGGAGTGCTTTTCGGGCGGCGATTGCGCAGTTTGCTCCGGTTTATCTCGATAAGGCCGCGAGTCTGAGCAAGGCCATTGGCATTCTTCAGGGCGCGAAGAAGATAGAAGTAGAGCTGCTGGTTTTTGGTGAGACCTGGCTGCCGGGCTATCCTGCTTGGCTGGATGTCGCTCCCAAGGTTGCTTTCTGGGACCACCCTCCCACGAAGCGAGTCTTTTCCCGCCTGCGGCAAAACAGCATTGCCGTGCCGGGCCCCGAAACCGCTGCTTTGTGCAAGGTAGCGGGCGAGCTGGGGATCAGCGTCGTGATCGGAGTGAACGAACGGGTGGACTCTGGTCCGGGAAACGGGACGCTTTACAACACACTGCTCACCATCACCTCCGACGGAAAGCTCGCCAACCGCCATCGCAAACTTGTGCCCACCTACACCGAAAGAATGATCTGGGGAAATGGGGACGGAGGTGGACTCACCTCGGCGGGAATTGGGCCGCGCATCGGCGGACTCATCTGTTGGGAGCACTGGATGCCGCTCGCCCGCATGGCCATGCACAACTCCGGCGAGCACCTGCATGTCGCGGTCTGGCCAACAGCGCACGAACTGCACCAGCTGTGCAGCCGCCACTACGCTTTTGAGGGACGGTGCTTCGTGCTGGCGGCTGGGCTGATGATGCACCGCCGCGACATTCCGGCAGAGTTTCGAACCGAGGCTGAATTGGCGGCGGCTTCGACGAATGGGTCGAACGTGGCGGTGGCGCGATCATCGCGCCGGATACCCGTTATCTGGCGGAGCCTGTGTACGATCGCGAAGAGTTAATCGTCGCCGATCTCGACCTCAATGAAATCGATGAGGCGGTGATGACGCTGGATGTTTCGGGACACTACTCGCGGCCTGATGTCTTCACCTTTGAAACCAGGCCCACAACGAAATAGCCAGGGAAAATCGGGGCAGGATTGATGATGACTACCACGCCGCTTCTCAGCCACCAGTGTCGGGCCTCCCAAACCCATCTGTGTCCGCTTGGGTAGTTAGCCGGCAACTCTTACCCAATGCGGTTACGTCAACGACAGGCCGTGACCGCGCGAAGGGGTAACGGCACAACCTGCCCGGTCGCCAAGTTGCAGAACCCGCCTCGATACGAAACAGCGCCATGGCGCAGCAGCTGTGTTAGCATTCCGGCCTACTGTTTGGTGTTGGAATCGCTATATCGGGATACTTTCCCGGATCTGAATTAATGGCGTTGGGAGAGGGACGCCGCGATGCGCTCTTTGCCTTGCCAGCCGGATTGCTCGGCGCTGCATCGTGGACGATTTCCTATCAGACCGCCGCCGGTCATTGGCTGGTTACCCATGCCAATTATGGTTCAATCCTGATTACAGGTCGAACCATTGAAGCAAGCAGTCGGATCAACTTGTTTCTAACTGCGCTTCCTTGGGTATTGGTGCTGCTCCTCATAGCCCTCTTAGTACCCAGGTTTCCTCGGTCAAAGCATGTTTGCCTAATCGCCCATATAAAGGGGGGCCATGACGAGGGCAATCCCGTTTTGAAGGCCAAGCGGGAAGATGCAGTTGCGTACTTGCTGGAAGGGTCCGATAGCGAAAAGAGGAGGCAGGGCTGAGAAATTTGCATACGCATTATCGTCGGAACCGAATACTTATTCAGCGGTTCTGGTGTTGGTAGCGATGCTGATGGGCACCACGGTGGTTCTGGGCATCACGCTGCATCAGATACTCGGCGAATCGACAACCTACTCCTGGTTAGCAGCCGTGCTCTTCCTGCCAGGTTATGAGTACTCCAAAACTGTGCTGGCCGGCGTGGGCTGGGAGCCGTTCTCCGATATCGGAACGTTCATGGGCGCGTTCTTTTCGGCGGTTCTTATTTCCAAACGGTTCACGGCGTTTAGAAAGGTCATGCCTCCTTCATGGCGAAATCGGTTTGGCAATGAGCAATGGAAGCGGGCTTTGGGTGTTTTTGCAGGAAGCTACTTGATGTTATTCGGCGCCAGGATGGCCGGGGGCTGCGCATCTGGCCATATCCTCTGTGGCGTTATTCAAATGGCAGCGAGTGGAACTTGCTTTGGCATCGTGGTTATCATAGGCGCGGTTCTTACCGCAAGAGTTGTCTATGGAAGCGCTTCGGAAAAGGTAAGTCCCTAGGAGAGCTACATGCCCTACGGCAGGGAAAACACATTTATCGCCTCGATGATGATCCTTGGTGTAACAGCGACGCTGGGGGTGGCGGCGTTTGCTACGGGAGATGCAACCGGCAATCGACCCGATCCACATGCGTGGTTTCTCACTCTAGTCATCCCCGTGTTTCTGATACTGAGCGTTACGTCCTACTATAGCGACAAGGAACCGTATTGAAGGTCTTGGATAGTAGCCGAGGGCCGAGGTCAAACAAGGCAGCGAGTATGAACGTCCATTATCATGCGTTAAGGCGGAGCGCCAGATGAAAGTTGACATTTGGCGAGGCGTCGCGTCCGCAAGTTTCAGCGCCGGTGTTCGTGCTATCAAGACTATCCTTGAGTGAGGCGTGTAGAGGAGTGGCTTTGATCTCAGACTACAAATAAGAGGACACTACCATAATCTTTCCGAAGCCCTGCATTTGGCCCGCGATAGCAAATCGTTGCTACCAACCATCCACGATTTAGCCGTCTCAATTAGACAGCTCAACAGTATCGACCATCAGCCCATACCCATTGAGAAAAGAACCGCAGAGCAGGACGGTATTCTAGCATTATTAGAAATGATGCAACATCGCCTCGTCATCACGACTCTCACAAACCTGCTGTCCGAGCTTACTCCTGAGTCCGAGGGATGCCAGAGGCTGGAGTCTTGGATTTGCGCCTACAACTCCAAAGTGTCTTCTGTATTCCCGAAATTCGGCAGTCTAAGAAACTGGAATGGGGTGGATCCAAACCTCGAGATTGTTTACGCCAAGAACCACTTACATGCTGTTCGCGCCGAGCTGATGGACGCGTGTCCTTGAGATGATTATGCTTCTTGCCCCAGGCCAGGTAAATGGAGAACTTCCTATCCTGGCTGGAGGGCGGTGCGGGCGATGGAGAACTGGTAGGTTCCCCGGTCTTGCCGGAGAGGCGGAAGTTAACCTCAACATTAATCTGTACGGGGACGGGCTTGCCACCGATGGTTGCGGGCTCGAACGTCCACTTCTTCACCGCGTCGATTGCTTCCTGGTCCAGGCCGTGACCGACACTGCGAGAGACCTTGATGTTCGATGGCTTTCCATCCGCACCTACTAGCAGCCACAGCACGACCGAGCCTTGGATCTTGTTCTGCCGTGCCTCCTCGGAATACATGGGATCGGGTGCGAAAATGGCGCGCGGCGGTGTCGCACAGGCACCTTGGCTGGCTGAGTGACCAGGTCCACAGACAGTGTAGGGAGTCTGCGAATCTGTCTGTGCCATGCCCTTACAGACCAGCACGACCATCAGCATCGCGAACAGGCGGAAGCGCGGAACCATGGACGAACATTACCTCCAGTAAACAACCCGGAACACTGGATTCTTACGGATTGCCAACCGTTTTCCTTTAGGAAACTGCCGAAGTGGTCCTTTCAGTGGTAATAATCGTGATAAATACGGTGGACTTCAGCTACGAGTTCGCCGACCGCGCCGATGATGTATCGACCACGCAACCCGCTCGATAAGTCCGAGAGCTTTCATTCATCGTAACGTTTCCATTCGTTAGAGCTTCGGGGGCGAACAATTTAGGGCTGGAGATTTTGTGTCATCGGCCGCGAGTTCTTCGCTCGAAGTACAAATTGCCGACATTTTTAAGTAGAGGAAAGCGAAGCCGACGAACATGGTGGCCTCGACCACTATGATTCCGGCATACGACGCAGCGGTCAAAACCCATGGGAACCACGAAGGCAATGAGATATCAGCTGGAATCCAAGAGGCTAGCCAGAACGGGCTCTTGCCTGCAAGGTAGCCCCCGAGCCATCCCTCAGCCAGAAGAACTGCCAGAGTGAGCCACTTCCCTTCGGTTAGCTCGTCACTGCGGAACATTGCTTGGACGACTCTGCAGTTGTCCAAGATGACGGCAGGGATGGCGAGAGCAAACCGTGAAAAAACGAGTGAAACTGAGCCCCAGGACGCACCTGCGATGATTAGGATGAAAGCGCTCGGACGAACGTGAAACGCAAGCAATACCCGGGGACTGTAGAGGGTCAACCAGAAAGTGGCTGCAAATGCAGCCAGAAGCAAGACGAAGAGCAACAGGGAAATGCGCAAGAATGGACCAGTCCGTTCGCGAATTTCGCCGAAGAACATCCGAAACTGAAGGGACAACCCCGGATGCAACTTGGCTCACGGCTACGCAAACGCCGGCAAACGAGAACGCAACAGCCATCCAGATGAAAAAAACTTGGGCAATCTTTACCAGCCAAATCTCGAGAATCCCGCGCTGCATTTCAGGGCTGAAGATAAAGTGTTGCGCGATCTCCCGTGCCTCGTTCCGACCAACTAAGAGCGCGATGGGGGTCACTATCACGGATGGGGCAGCGAGCTTGACGCAGAGCCAGAAATGGTCGTAATAAATACGGTGGACTTCTGCTATAAATTCGCCGACCGACTGAGAGTCCCCGAGTACCAGCGGGGCGTGAGCCATGGGCTGCTCGATCTTCCCTCGCTCGCTTTCCTCGGCTAGTTTCAAATGCACCGCACTGTCGATTCGGCGCTTCGCCAATTCGCAGTTTAGGGCAGCGTGAGCCTCGGCAGTCAACTGTTCTGACTTCGTGGCCAACTGCAGGAGTTCTTCGTCGGTTTTCTCCTCGTAAGTCTTGGCAATGTCTTGCATATGCATTGACACGTACGATGGCTGATTCCCCGATGTTTCAGTTCAGCCTTCAGCTTTCAATTCGGCCAACAAAACGTGGCGATATCAATTCGCGGAGTTCCGTCCGGAGTCCCGGTATCGCCAGGACTCGCGAGAACTTGCCGATAATGTATTGAACTGCGCAACCCGCTCGATAAATCTGAGCCAGGATTTCCATTTTGGCACCCTTGATGGCCAGCACTATACACCGAATCGCCTCCTCTTCTGAGGTTTTTTCATCGTTTCACCCGGGCGGCTCCCCATGGCTTCAGAACTAAGTGAAACTGACTGCCGGATGGCTGATGCCGAAAATCCAAATATGCCTGCGTCCTCACTTTCGGGCACGATCCCAGGGTAACCGATATTGAACTGCGCGGCAGACCATTGGGCCCACGATGGTAAGAAAAGTTGGAGAACTTCTTGTCGCCAATCAGGCAGCCGTCTGTGCCAAGCTTCTCGTAGTCCGAGAGTTTGCCCGGAGCACACTCTGGGACTTCCGCCATAGCAAGCGAGAGCGTTGCCACCACCAATACAACGATGGCAGCAACTCTCTTCACGGCAGTTGCCGCACAAGAAGTGTTCATCCTCGTAACCTGTGCGATCGTCTCGCGACTTGCCGTTTGCGTTTTCATAGTGATCTTCTTCTGGCCGCTATTTCGCGGCTGCCAACTCCACTTGCGCCAGCGCTTCCAGACGCGACAGGCGCAGTTGTAGCGCTGCATTCTGCACTTGCAATTGTTGCTTGAGGCTCGCGATTTCCTGCCCCTGCTCCTTAATCAATTGCTGCTGCTCTTTCGTCTGCTGTTGCTGTTCTTTGATTTGCCGCTGCTGGACTTCAATGACTTCGTTCTGCTTTTCGGCGCGGTGATACTGCTTCTGCACCTCGTTCAGTAGCATGCTGGCGAGGTACTGATAGCGGACGCCGTATGGCTTGCCGTCCTTGTCATAGGCCACCAACTCGGGATAGACCTTAGCTACTTCTTCCGCAATCAGACCGTACTGCAAGGTATGCTCGCCGTTGGCGTATTCCGGCTTATAGAAGAAAGTTACCGGCCGCAGCTTCATCAGGCCGTCGGTGCGGTTGCCCATGTCACGCACTCGCTCTTTGAAGCGGAGGGACGAGAGATAGGGAAAACAAGTAGTGGTGAGCTGGCCAGCACCGGTAATACAGAGGTACCCACCAAGCAGCGGTACGCCAAAGGTGCCCGCAATGTACGTAGCCGTCTGACTACCGCCGATGCGTATCGTATTGGATTCAGTGCCCGGCGTTGGGCCCGTGTTTCCAATGTAGATGTTGTTGCTGCCCGTGGTGTTATGGTAGCCAGCCTCGAAGCCGAGGAAGGTGTTGGAGTGGCCAGTTGTGTTGCCGTAGCCCGCCTCGAGGCCGGAGAAGGTATTAGCATAGCCAGCGGTGTTGGAGGCGCCACTCTCGAGGCCGAAGAAGGCGTTGTAGTAGCCGGTGTTGTTGTTTAAGCCGGCATCGAGTCCGGTAAAGGTGTTGTCGTAGCCCGTGGTGTTGTGGTAGCCAGCATCGAGGCCGGTGAAGGTGTTTTCGGTACCGGTCGTGTTGTAAATGCCGGCCGCATAGCCGAGGAAGGTGTTGTCGTAGCCAGTAGTGTTGTAGTAGCCAGCCTCGAGGCCGGAGAAGGTGTTGTTGTAGCCGGTGGTGTTGCTGTAGCCGACCTTGTGGCCGGAGAAGGTGTTGTAGTTGCCGGTAGTATTACTATAGCCGGCGTAGTAGCCGAAGAAGGAGTTGCCCGTGCCGGTGGTGTTGTTGGCGCCGGCCCCGGTACCGTAGAAAGTGTTTTGTGCTGATGCAATCGAAACCAGCAACAGCGCGGAAAGAGTGAGACTAAAAGCGATGCTGAGACGGCGCATAGCGCGCTCCTTTCGTGCGATGGAATTAACGGACACCCGCCTACAGTGCAATCGACACGCCATCTGCTCCGTCGCGTGCATTTCACAATCGAATCATCACGTTAGTGTTCGAGGCTGTCTCGGGAAGTGCTGTGCCGCAGCAACCAAACGGTTTAAACCCTATCCGATTGGTTTGGCACGAAGTGGGGTGAAAGCGCGGCAGGCGCGGCTAACAGGTGGAAAGCCGAATATCTGACTGTGGTGTTGGGCGGGTTACCCTAACGATTGATGGAACGGTATGAGGTTAACGAGAAATCCCCATCCAAGCAAAACCAACTTGGATGGGGCACCCTCAACATGGTAGGCTGCGCCGCTCGCCACCCTCAGAGGTTTAGGGGGGCCACCCGCCGAATCGTGCTTTCGCTGCAATCAGACTACGGAGAACAACGACAGCAAGAGCCATACGTGAGGCCAACGAGTGAGCCGGTGCTGCTTCCAGAACAGGCGCCTGTATCCGAAGTGGCTACGCAAGCCCCGCCGTCGCTCACGCCTTGGAAGTAAATGATGGTGGTGCGGCACCCGCATCCGGGAGGGCTGACCGCGAAGCTCACACACGCCGCGACCGTATGTACAGGAGGTCCGGGAGGCCCAGGAGGCCCCTGCGGTTCCTTGAGACCCCGGTGGTCCGTGTACTTCAGCCGTGGTCTGCTGGGTGCCGTCTGGAAAAACGACTCCGTGGCCGGAGCCTTCAAGCTTCAGAGTGCCAACTACGTCCAAGGCGGCAGCCGGCGCAGTTGTTCCGATGCCGACATTCACGGCATTGCCACCCGTCCCCCCGAGCACCAGGGCGTTACTCTCCGAGACCGAAGCATATGCACCAATCGCCGTCGCATTTATGAAGTTCCCAGATGTAGGCCCGGCTCCATAGCCAAGAGCAGTATTGCTGCTGCCCGTTGTGTTCTGGTAGCCAGCCTCGAATCCGAGGAAGGTGTCGTAGTGGCCGGAGGTGTTGCTGTAGCCAGCCGCGAGACCAGTGAAGGTGTTGTGGTAGCCGGAGGTGTTGCTGTAGCCAGCCTCGAGTCCGGTGAAGGTGTTGTAGTAGCCAGTGGTGTTGTTTAAGCCGGCATCGAGGCCGGAGAAGGTGTTATCGTAGCCAGTGGTGTTGTGGTAGCCAGCATCGAGTCCGGTGAAGGTGTTTTCGCTACCGGTCGTGTTGTAAATGCCGGCCGCATAGCCGAAGAAGGTGTTGTCGTAGCCAGTGGTATTGTAATATCCGGCCTCAAGCCCAGAGAAGGTGTTGTTGTAGCCGGTGGTGTTGCTGTAGCCGACCTTGTGGCCGGAGAAGGTATTGTAGTTGCCAGTAGTGTTGCTGTAGCCGGTGTAGTAGCCGAAGAAGGAGTTGCCTGTGCCGGTGGTGTTGTTGGCGCCAGCCTCGGTACCGTAGAAGGTGTTGGTTTGTGCTGAGGCAATCGAAACCAGCACAAGGGCGGATAGAGTGAGAGTAAAAGCGATGCTCAGACGGCGCATGGTGCGCTCCTTTCGGGCGATGGAATGGAAGGGCTCCCACCTATAGTGCAATCGACACGCCATCTGCTCCGTCACTCGGATTTCGCAATCGAATCATCGCGCTGGCCGGCGGGAGCATAGCGGCGTACGTCGTGAGGGAGCAACCAAATGGTTTAAACCCTATCCGTTTGGTTTGGCACTAAGTGGGGTAGCAGCGCGACAGTTGCGGCTGGCAGGTTGTTGTCAAGAATCCGAACGTGATGTTGGGCGGGTGTGCCGCCCCTGACATTCTGAGGACGCCCCACCCAAGCTGGTTTGCTTGGGTGGGGATTTTTCGTTTTGGCCCCACACCGTTCATGGGAGAACGAGTAAATTTGGGGGGCGGACTCGTGGATCGGGCACGTGAGATTTGCAGCACTATCGCACCTAAGCAAAACCACTGGGTGGGCACCCTCGATATGCTTTAAAGCGGCCGCCCGCCTTAGTCGGGTTCGCACACGCAGCACGACCCGCCGTAACTTGGATCAGAGTACCCCATACAACTGCCCGTATCTGACGTGGCAGAACAGTAGCCACCATTCGAGACTTGGACGTAATAGAGGAGCCTCCCACTGCACGACCCACCGCAAGTTTGAGGATAGGAGTCGCTGGTACAAGCCGCGACCGTATGTACCGGAGGTCCGGGAGGCCCGGGAGGCCCCTGCAGTTCAGCGGTGGTTTGCTGGGTGCCATCTGGGAAAACGACTCCATGGCCGGAGCCTTGAAGTTTCAGAGTGCCAACTACGTCCAAGGCCGCAGTCGGCGCAGTTGTTCCGATGCCGACACTCACGGCATTAGCACCCGTCCCCCCGAGCACCAGGGCGTTACTCTCCGAGACCGAAGCATATGCACCGATCGCGGTCGCGTTTGTGAAAGTTCCAGATGTAGGTCCGGCTCCATAGCCAAGAGCAGTATTGCTGCTGCCCGTTGTGTTCTGGTAGCCAGCCTCGAATCCGAGGAAGGTGTCGTAGTGGCCGGTGGTGTTGGAGGCGCCGGCCTCAAGGCCGGAGAAGGTATTGTGGTAGCCCGTGGTGTTGTGGAAGCCAGCATAGAGGCCGGTGAAGGTGTTGTCGTAGCCCGTGGTGTTGTAGTAGCCAGCATCGAGTCCGGTGAAGGTGTTTTCGCTACCGGTCGTGTTGTAAATGCCGGCCGCATAGCCGAAGAAGGTGTTGTCGTAGCCAGTGGTATTGTAATATCCGGCCTCAAGCCCAGAGAAGGTGTTGTTGTAGCCGGTGGTGTTGCTGTAGCCGACCTTGTGGCCGGAGAAGGTGTTGTAGTTGCCAGTAGTGTTGCTGTAGCCGGTGTAGTAGCCGAAGAAGGAGTTGCCTGTGCCGGTGGTGTTGTTGGCGCCAGCCTCGGTACCGTAGAAGGTGTTGGTTTGTGCTGAGGCAATCGAAACCAGCACAAGGGCGGATAGAGTGAGAGTAAAAGCGATGCTCAGACGGCGCATGGTGCGCTCCTTTCGGGCGATGGAATGGAAGGGCTCCCACCTATAGTGCAATCGACACGCCATCTGCTCCGTCGCTTGCATTTCACAATCGAATCATCACGTTGGCGGTAGTGGGTGCCTGGCAGCACGCTGTGCCGGAGCAACCAAATGGTTTAAACCCTATCCGATTGGTTTGGCACCAAGTGGGGTGGTAGTGGGGTGGTAGTGCGGTAGTTGTCTCTGGAAAGTTGATGCGAAGAATCTAAATGTGAGGTTGCCTCGGGCTTGCCATAACGATCCGTTTCGAGAGCGAAGATTGTTTCTTTCGGAACAACTTTAGGACTGACATGTTTTTATCTCCTTTTTGTTTTTCAAAAACGGTGAATTCTTCGCTTTCGCTCAGAATCACGAGTCATCGACAGCTAGACAGCGCGAGAGGCAGTCCAATCGAGGTTGCCTCTCTCGCATCTTGGTTTGGGCTTCCTAGCAGCAGCCGTGGAAGATAAGTTGCCCGTGCGGGCCGATGGAATACGCACAACCACGGTACGGACATTGCGGACAATGCACGCACAGCAGTGATGGGTTTGTCGGCAGGGTTTGTCGGCAGAGTTGGCTGGGCTGGCTTGTCATAGGCAAAGGCCGCAGTTGCCAGCAATGCCAGAATCGTCAGTTTACGGAAACAATCTCAGATACGACATGTTTTACCTCCTTTCCTTCAAGGGTTAGATTCTTCGCTTTCGCTCAGAAATCACGAGTCATCGACAGCTAGACAGCGCGAGAGGCAGTCCAATCGAGGCTGCCTCTCGCATCTTGGTTTGGGCTTCCTAACAGCAGCCGTGGAAGATAAGTTGCCCGTGCGGGCCGATGGAATACGCACAACCAAAACGGCCCGGACATTGCGGGCAATACGGCACGCATGCCAGTGATGGGTTTGTTGGCAGAGTTGGCTGGGCTGGCTTGTCATAAGCAAAGGCCGCAGTTGCCAACAATGCCAGAATCGCTAATCTTCGGAACATTTTTAGATACGACATGCTTTACCTCCTTATTTCTTTCGACGGTATTCTTCGCCTCGCTCAAAATGACAGGTCATCCTGAGTGGAGCGAAAGACGACGCTCACTTCGCGAGCGACAACGGGATGCCTTAGCTTCACTTCGCTCCCGCGCAGGGACATCCGCACTGGCGGGAGCTTTTCATTTAACGCGTGCCCGCAGCGAACTCGTGCTGTGTGAGTTGGGCAACCGGCGGCTTGCTGATGGCGGCGATAACCTCTTCTTCGCCGGTCGCCGCGAGCTCGCCCTCCCACACTTTCGAGACTCGTCCCTGCTGGTCGACCAGGATCAGGGTAGGTGTGCCGGCCACTTTCATCCGGTCCAAGGCAACGCCCGGAAGCGCTTGCAGCGGGAGCTGCTCCTTTTGCACAAGTTGCTGCACCGTAGAGGCATCGTCCGGAAAGACCGCGACCAGGTGGGCATCGATCCGGTTTGATTCTTCAAGGTTGGCCAGCTTGCGGTAAAACGGCATGCTGTCTTCGCAAAAGTGGCATCCCTTTCGCAAGGCCAGCACCAGGGTGTGGTCGTGCGCCTTCCAGTCGTAGGCCGCAAGGCCAGGAAGGTGATCGCCCGCTTTCAGCGAGGGCGCGAGGGGTTTAGGGGGTGCGAGCCGCTCTTTCAAGAAATAACCCCCAATGATGCAGGCGACGACAATCACAACGATGTTCGCCACCATTTCCAGTCGCTCTTTCATGTTTCAATACCTCCTGTCTGTCGGCGTGCAGGTCACGCCGCTCATCGGTCACAACTTTGTTTATCGAATCACTGGTAAAGCAATCGGCGAGCCATTCACAGCACCCCCGAATTTCGCAATCGAATCATCGCGCTAGCCGGCGGGGCATCGCGGCGTACGTCGTGAGGGAGCAACCAAATGGTTTAAACCCTATCCGATTGGTTTGGCACTAAGGTGTAGAATCGCTCTGCCGAGCCGCGATTCCGCTGAACTGCAGAAATGGGGGGCGGAATGCAGAAGGCGATCCTCAGATGAAGAGCGTAGGGAAGTTCGGCAATCGATGTCGACTCGAATCCGTTACTGGCCCGCTCAAAGGTAAAGTCTTTCCGCTGGCTCGCGATCGTATTTCGATTGGCAGCGATCCCTCTAACGAATTAACGATTTACGACGCTTCGATCGCCAAGCGCCACTGCCTGATTACCCGCCGCGAAGGGGTGGTGGTGGTCAAAGATCTCGACAGCCCGCAAGGCACCTTCGTCAATGACATCGCCGTTAAGAAGAAGATTCTGAAGAGCGGAGATACCCTTCGGATTGGGGGATGCGAACTGGTGTACAGGGATGGCAACCGGATTGCACGTAAGAACAAACTTGAAAGCTGAAAGGCATGAAGTGATTGACGTGCTCCCCGCGCCGCTTCTACATCAGCCCTCTTTGCCGCCACGCCAGGTGACCGACGTCGGTCGCATGGCGCGCGACTTGAATGCGCTATTCAAGGTCGCCAACGCCATTAATTCGCAACGCGATCTCGAGTCGCTGCAAAAAGGTATTTTGCAGTTACTGTTCGAGGTCGTGCCGGCCGACGCCGGCGCCATCCAGATTATTGACAACGTCGAGCGCAGACCCACTTCCACTGTGAACTGGGAGCGCGAAGGCCGTCTCGTGCCAGACTTCACCGTCCGCCACGAGATGGTGCTTCGAACCTTGTGGGAGCGCGCCGCACTTGTAGCCGATCTTTCTGCGACCTCGCGGCAAACGGAGAAGGTGCTGTGCGTTCCGCTGGTGGCCCTGCAAAAAACCATCGGCGTCATCTACCTGGTTTGTTTTTCTCCTTCCGAAACGTTCGGACGAGACCATATAAACTTTGTAAGTTCCGTTGCCGCGGTCGCTGCGGTGACCCTGGAAAGCGTTCTGGCGATGGAGTCGTTGCGGGCGGAGAACCGGCAGCTACGACGGCAATTGGCGACCGACGAACCCATGATCGGCGAGAGCCTGCAGATGCAACAACTGGCCGAAACCGTGGAGAAGGTGGCCAACGGCGATTCTGCAGTTTTGATCCGCGGCGAAAGTGGAGTGGGCAAGGAGATGGTGGCCCGCGCCATCCACCAGAAGAGCGCGCGCTCGGCACGGCCGTTCATCGCCATTAATTGTGCGGCGATACCTGAAAACCTGATCGAGAGCGAACTATTTGGCCACGAAAAAGGGGCCTTCACCGGGGCTGTGGGCAGCAAGCGAGGAAAACTTGAACTAGCAGCCGAGGGTACGCTGTTTCTGGACGAGATCGGAGAACTCGATACCAAGCTACAGGCGAAACTACTTCGCATCTTGCAACAGAAGGAGTTCGAAAGAGTAGGAGGCACATCTACTCTGCGCTTCAACGCGCGAGTGCTGGCCGCCACCAATAAAGACCTGGAACTTGCCATCAGCACCCGTGAGTTTCGCCAGGGCCTTTTCTACCGTCTGAATGTAGTCTCGGTTTCGGTTCCTCCCCTGCGCGAGCATCGCGAGGACATTCCGCAGCTGGCCATTCACTTCGCCAGAAAGTATGGGCAGCGCCTATCCCGTCCCTTCAAGGGGATCTCGGCGGAAGCGCGCGCTCTGCTGATGAACTATAGCTGGCCGGGAAATGTGCGCGAGCTGGAAAATGCAATTGAACATGCCTTGGTCATGGGTGGCCTCCGATTCCATCCTCCCCACCGACTTGCCTGAGTCGCTGTCGAACGAAGATCCCGCCCTGCAAGGAGCGGGTCGGTATCAGGCTGCTGTCTTACGATTCAAGCGGCGGCTCATTCAGGATGCGCTGAAGAATGCGGGCGAGAACTGCACCGAAGCCGCTCGCACGCTGGGAGTTCACCCTAACTATCTGCACCGGCTGGTTCGCAGGCTCGGGATCAAGACTGACGAGAGTTGCGAGTGATCGGCGGAAAAGGCGATGGCGATCTGTGCGGTCGCATAAGTCCAGCTTGTTCACATGTTTTTCTCCGAGGTGCAGGGTACCGCGAATCTCCTGCTATGGAGGATCTTCAGCGATGAGACCACGAAACTTTGGGCTTACCACTCTTGTTCGGGGGCGGAACGGAAGCCTCGCGGAGAAATTTAGCTTATCGAAAATGATCTGTGCCGTTTTCGTGTTTTGTGCCGCGACGGCGATTGTCTCGCTTGCGCAAACGTTCACTACGCTGGTGAGTTTCGACGGAACCAATGGCGCTAACCCTGATTCGTCTCTGATTCAGGGCACCGACGGAAACTTCTACGGGACAACCCTTAATGGCGGAGCTAATGGCGATGGCACGGTGTTCAAAATCACCCCGGGGGGCGCGCTGACCACGCTGCACACTTTCAACGGGACTGACGGCGAAAGCTCAAGCGGCGGCCTGGTGAGAGCTACCGACGGGAATTTCTATGGGACAACCTTTTATGGTGGGGTTAATTGCGGCAACTGCGGCACGGTTTTCAAGATCACCCCTGGAGGTACTCTGACCACGCTCTACAACTTTTGCTCTCAACCGAACTGCGCTGACGGCTACGGGCCTGACGCAGGGCTGGTGCAAGGCAGCGACGGGAACTTCTACGGGACAACGACGTACGGTGGTGTTGGCGGCTCTTGCGGAGGTGGCTGCGGTACGGTGTTCAAAATCACCCCGAGTGGCACGCTAACCACGTTGCACAACTTTGACGGCACGGACGGACGTAATCCCAATGCAGGAATGATGCAGGGCAGCGACGGAAACTTCTACGGGGCAGCCTTCGAGGGCGGAACTATAACGGTGCTCCTCACTCGAGGGCTGTGGCGCGATCTTCAAAATAACCCCGCAAGGGCACGCTGACGTCGCTTTACAGCTTTGACGGCACGGACGGCGCCTACCCTTACGCAGGGTTGGTGCAAGGCACCGACGGGAACTTCTACGGGACAGCCGTTAATGGCGGGGTTAATGGCTATGGCACGGTCTTCAAAATCACGCCCGGCGGCACGCTGACGACACTTTACAGCTTTTGCTCCCAACAACCGAACTGCGCCGACGGCGGTCAACCTTATGCTGGGCTAGTGCAAGGCACCGACGGGAACTTCTACGGAACAACAAGCTGGAGCGGTGTTGAGCTTTACCTTTACGCAGGCACGGTCTTTGAAATCACCCCTGGCGGCGCGTTGACCACGCTTCACAACTTTTGCTCTCAATCCAGTTGCACTGACGGCTACGAAGCTCTATCCAAGCTGGTGCAAGGCACCGACGGCAATTTCTACGGAACAACAGTGTATGGCGGGGCCAACGACAACTGTGCCGCGGGCGGCTATTACGGCTGTGGTACAGCCTTCAGCGTGGCAGTGAATCCCCAGTCGAATCCTCTGCAATTTGTCCCGCTGGCTGAGCCATGTCGCGCAGTTGATACCCGGCCGGAGAAGGGCGGCGGCGGTCCGATTCAGGGTGGCAATTTCCAAAACTTCCCCATACAGCAGGAGGGAAACTGCAGTATTCCCGCTTCCGCAGCCGCTTATTCCCTTAACGTCTCGGTAGTCCCGCAGGGACGCTCTGGGCTACCTGACGGTATGGCCCAGCGGACAGCCGCGGCCTTTGGTTTCGACTATGAACTCGCTGGACGGACGCATCAAAGCCAATGCCGCCATCGTGCCTGCCGGAAACAACGGAGCGATAAGCGTCTATGTCACCAACACGTCCAACGTGATGCTGGACATCAATGGGTACTTCGTAACCCCCGAACGTGGAACGTTGCATTTTATCCGCTGCCGCCTTGTCGCGTCGCTGACACTCGAACGCGAGCAGCGACCGCTTGGGCGGTACCCTTCCTCTCCGGCAACCGGAACGGGACTTCCCCATCCTGAGAGCACTTGCAACATTCCCAGTACGGCCGCAGCGTATTCGTTTAACTTCTCCGTGGTTCCCCCGGCCTGCTGGGGTACTGACGGTGTGGCAGACGGGCGAGTCGCGGCCTATGGTTTCCACCTTGAACGACTACCGGAACGATCATCGCCAATGCTGCCGTTGTCCGGCAGGTACCGGTGGTGAGGTCGCGGTTTACCCACCAACGATACCGAGCTGATAATTGACATCAACGGCTACTATGCCGCGCCGGGGGCCGGCGGGGCGTCGTTGTACAGTCGGAGCCCTGCCGGGTAATCGATACCCGCAAGGTGGGTGCTGGGCAGCCGTTCACCGGGACGCTGAGTCCTCCGGTGGACGTGGTGGATAGCGCATGCGGAAATCCCAGTACGGCGCACGCATACGTCTTTAACGCGACGGTTGTGCCTAGCGGCGCGCTGGGTTATCTGACGCTGTGGCCGGACACGGCAGCCAACAGCCAACGGTTTCGACCTTAAACGCCTTGACGGAGCGATTCCTCCAACATGGCGATCGTGCCCACCAGCACGAACGGGAGCGTTAATGCCTATGCGTCAGGTACCACGCAACTGATTCTGGACATCTCCAGCTACTTCGCACCGTAGCTAAAGCTAATGAAGCCTACCCGAGCCAAACAGGCTTGGGTGAGGCACCGAGCCGAAAGGCGATTGCAATCGGGAGGTAAAAGATGCAAAGCGTGCGTCGTACGCTGTTGTTGCTGGTTGCATTTAGCTTCGCAGCAATGTCGCTCTGTGCGGTTGCGCAGAGGGTTATTGATACAGTTTCTGTTGGGCCGGATCCCATGGCCCTCGCAGTCAACTCTGCAACCAACAAGATCTATGTGACCACAGCGACCGACTACACGATAAACATAATCGACGGAGCAACCGACAACACCACAACTCTAAACGTCGGCCTCATTCCGTTGGATGTAGCGGTGGACTCCACGAGAGACAAGATCTATGTTGTCGGTATACTTTCTGGCTTTACCGGGGGCGTGACAGTGATCGATGGGGCGACGCTTTCCACTACGACCGTACAGGTCGGACGCGGCTCAGCCCATGTGGCAGTTAACCCGACGACGAACAAGATCTACGTAACCAACTCGGCTGACGACACGGTAACCGTTATCGATGGGGCGACGCTTTCCACCACGACCGTACAGATTGGTCAGTACACGGAGCCCACAACAATCAAGGTGAACGAGATCGCGGACAAGATTTGGGTCCTCGATTACAACGCCAACTCTGTCACTGTAATCGATGGGACAACACTGTCCACCACGGCCGTGCCTGTGGGCCAGAATCCAGTTGACCTAGCTATCAACCGATCAACCAACAAAGTCTTTGTAACCATTTACGACTATATTTATGGCAACACTGTCACAGTAATAGACGGAGTTACGTTGTCCACCACTTCGGTTAATGTGGGTATCGATCCTTATTTTGTGGCCGTAAACGAAGCCACCAATCAGATTTATGTTACCCACTCCCTTGTGGACGGCGTGCTGACTATCATCGATGGGGCGACGCTTTCCACTAGCTCTGTCCCCGCCGGTCCGGGACCCTCTGAATTGGCAGTGGACGGAGTAAGGAACAAAATTTATGTCATCAACGCCGTAAACCAATACCACATGGTCACGGTCATAGACGGCTCCGACCATTCCAGAACAGCTGTGCGTGTCGGGATTGCTCCCGTGGCGCTGGTGATCAACCAAGTGACGAATAGAATCTACGTGTCAAACGAACAGGACAACACGGTCTCGGTGATCGATGGCACGCCGCCCACGGCTCTGCAATTTGTCCCGCTGGCTGAGCCGTGTCGTGCTGTCGATACCCGTCCGCAGTACGGTGGCGGCGGGCCGATTCTGGGTGGCACTTTCCAAAACTTCCCCATACAGCAGGAGGGAAACTGCAATATTCCCGCTTCCGCAGCCGCCTATTCCATGAATGTCTCGGTTGTTCCGCAGGGGCCTTTGAGCTACCTGACGGTATGGCCCGCGGGCCAGCCGCAGCCTTTAGCTTCCACGTTGAACTCCCTGGACGGCCGCATCAAGGCCAACGCGGCGATCATTCCGGCAGGCGCCAACAGAGAGATCAGCGTGTACGCTACGAACACGACCAACGTGATCGTCGATGTCAACGGCTACTTCGCGCCGGTGACCGACTCAACGTTGGCGTTTTATCCCTTGCCACCCTGTCGGGTCGCCGACACGCGCTACCCCAACGGCAGCGGTCTGGGATCACCGTACTTGACGGGCGGCCAGGAACGCGACTTCCCGATACTCAATGCCACGCCCTGCAACATTCCCCCAAACGCTTCCGCCTATTCGCTCAACTTCTCGGTGGTTCCCCACGGCGCGTTGTATTACATGACGGTCTGGCCCACGGGCCCGTCGCAGCCCGTGGTTTCGACGTTGAACGATGTACCGGGGCAGATCATCGCTAACGCCGCGATCGTAGCTGCGGGCACCGGCGGCGACGTCTCGGTTTACCCGACTAACGACACGGACTTGATCATTGACATCAACGGCTACTTCGCCCCGGCCGGACAGGGCGGACTATCGCTATACGGTGTATCGCCGTGTAGAGTCATCGACACCCGCACGGTGGGCAGTGGTCAGCCCTTCAGCGGGACCCTGAGTCCGCCGGTGGATGTGGTGGACACGGGGTGTGCGGCCTCGAGCTTGGCGCAGGCTTATGTTTTTAACGCGAGTGTTGTGCCCTACGGCGCGCTGGGCTACCTGACGCTGTGGCCCGACGGCACTGGCCAGCCCGTGGTCTCGACGCTGAACGCGCTGGATGGATCGATCTCCTCCAACATGGCGATCGTGCCGAGCGCCAACGGAAAAGTCGATGCCTATGCGTCGGGTACCACGCAACTGATTCTGGATATCTCCAGCTACTTCGCACCGTAGCTAAGTAATGAACCCTACCCAAGCCAAACAGGCTTGGGTGAGGCACTGAGCCGAAAGGCGATTGCGATCGGGAGATCAAAAATGCAAAGACTTCGTTTAAGTACGGGCCTACTCTGGATGGCCTGATGTCCAACCATATGTTTTTGTCCGAGGTATGCGGGATACGCGAATCTCCTGCCATGGAGGATCTCCAGCGATGAAACCACGAAACTTTGGCCTTATCACTCTTATTCTGACGCGGGGGCGGAACGGAAGCCTGGTAGAGAAGTTTAGTTTATCGAAAATGGTCTGTATTGTCTTTGTGCTTTGTGCCGCGACAGTGATTGCCTCGCCTGCACAAACCCTGAGCACGCTGTACAGCTTTTGTCCTGCAGGCCACTCCCTGCGCTGACGGCGCTAGCCCTCTCGCCGGGCTGGTGCAAGGCACCGACGGAAGCTTCTACGGGACAACCTCCATTGGCGGGATCAGCGACAGCTGTAGCTCGAACGGCTGTGGCACGGTGTTCAAGATCACTGCCAGCGGCATGCTGACCACGCTGCACAGCTTTGACGGCGCTGACGGCGATTACCCTGAGGCAGGCTTGGTGCAAGGCACCGACGGGAGCTTCTACGGGACAACCTACTCTGGCGGGGCGACCAGCGGCAACTGCCCCTTTGAGGGCTGTGGGACGGTTCTCAAGATCACCTCAGGGGGCGCGCTAACCACGCTGCACAGCTTCGACGGCACCGACGGCGAAGACCCTAGCAGCGGGCTAGTGCAAGCCGCCGACGGCACCTTCTACGGGACAACCTCCATTGGCGGGATCAGCGACGGCTGTAGCTCGTACGGCGATGACGGCTGTGGCACGGTCTTCAAGATCACCCCAAGCGGCACGCTGACTACGCTGCACAGCTTCGACTACGCTGACGGCGCCTTCCCCTCTGCATTGGTGCAAGCCACCGACGGAAACTTCTACGGGACGACCTCCGGTGGCGGGACGATCGGGGGCAACTGCCCCTTTGGTGGCTGTGGCACGGTCTTCAAGATCACCCCAAGCGGCACGCTGACCACGCTGCACAGCTTCGACTTCACCGACGGCGAAGACCCTAGCAGCGGGTTGGTGCAAGGCACCGACGGAAGCTTGTACGGGACAACGGTCCTCGGCGGGGCCAACGGCTATGGCACGGTCTTCAAAATCACCTTGAGTGGCACGCTCACCACGCTGTACAACTTTTGCTCTCAACAGGACTGCGCTGACGGCCGTGACCCTTACGCCGGGCTGGTGCAAGCCACCGACGGAAACTTCTACGGAACAACCTACAGTGGTGGGACGACCGACGCGGGCACGGTCTTCAAGATCACCCCGCAAGGCGCACTGACCACGCTGCACAGCTTCGATTACACAGACGGTACCGGGCCTTCTGGGGGGCTGGTACAGGCTACCGACGGAAATTTCTACGGCACAACGTCGGAAGGCGGGGCCACTAACTATAACTGGGGCACGGTCTTCAGTCTATCGGTGGCGCCCGCTCCCCCTGTGCAATTCGTGCCAGTGACCCCCTGCCGTCTGCTGGACACAAGGCCACAGTATGACGGCGGTCTTGGCCCAGGGAGGGACATTCCAAAACTTCAACCTTCCCCAGTTGGCGCAGAGCAAAGGTTGTGCCGATCTCTCCACGGCGGCTGCTTACTCGCTAAACGTTGCGGTGGTTCCATCGGGATATTTGGGTTATCTCACCCTCTGGCCCACGGGTCAGGGCCAGCCGGTGGTGGCTATGCTGAACTCACTGGATGGCCGCATTAAGGCCAACGCGGCGATTGTGCAGGCGGGCACTGAAGGAGCGGTGAGCGTATATGTGACCAATACGACGAATGTCGTCATCGATATCGACGGCTACTTCGTTACACCCAGCGACTCCACCCTGGCCTTTTATCCGATTACTCCCTGCCGCATAGCGGACACGCGCCCATCCAGCGGCTTTGTTCAACCGTTTGGCACCTCCGCACCTTTCCGGAGGCACGCCGCGCGATTTCCCGATACTGACGAGCCCGTGCAACATCCCCAACACGGCGCAGGCCTATTCGCTCAACTTGGCGGCGATACCCTATCCACCTGGTTCGGGGAACCCATTGGCCTACCTGGAGGTGTGGCCGAAGGGCCAGATGCCGCAGAACCCAGTCTCCACGCTGAATAACCTGACCGGAACGATTGTCGCCAATGCCGCCATTGTGCCCGCAGGCATGGACGGTGACATCACCGTGTACCCGAGCAATGACACCGACCTGGTGATCGATATCAACGGCTACTTTGCGCTCGCCGGGGAGGGCGGACTGTCGCTCTATCCGGTGACGCCGTGCCGCGTGATCGATACGCGCAAGGTCGGCCATGGGCAGCCATTCAGTGGACTGTATCCGGTGGACGTGATGGACAGCCCGTGCGGACCACCGAGCACGGCGCAGGCGTATGTCTTCAATGCCACGGTTGTGCCGTCAGGCGCACTCGGCTATCTGACGTTGTGGGCGGACGGCGAACCTCAGCCAGGAGTCTCGACGCTGAATGCGATCGACGGCTGGATCAGCAACAACATGGCGATCGTGCCTACTAACAACGGCGAGATCGATGCCTATGCCTCAGGGACCACGCAACTGATCCTCGACATCTCCAGCTACTTCGCGCCATGAAATGTGGACTTGATGTATAGGAAAAACAAAAATCCATTTCAGAAATGGAAAGCAAGCGTCCTGCGCTCCGAGAGCGAGTCTCGGCAAACTTGAACCAGTAGGTCGAGGGTGAGGTCTAAGCGAGTTTAAAACGGCTGTTCAGCCAAGAAGGGGGAAGCTGCTGTGTTTTAGGGAGGATGAAAGAACGCTGGAGTGGAACCTGTGCAGGCGACTACCGCGCCGCTGGACTCAGCCGACCGACCCAATGCATGGATTGACCCCGGCTATCGACGAGCGGATCTACCCCGAAATACTTGTGCAGGGAATTCCGCCAATTCAACCGTTGTGGACGTGGCCGCTTCGTCTGCCCCAGCAGTAGCAAACATGGCAGCCGATGCCGTGTGTTGCGTGCGGGGTGCCAACAGCCCGAAACGACGCATCGCATGTCTGTAGCGGTCTGGCACATGTTCGGCCAGAGCGTCAACGAATTCCTCAATTAAGTAGTGGGTCGTCACGACCCGCTTTTCCTTCAGATCTTTCGTCAAGAACTCGACTTCTCGATCCGTGATCTTCGTGAATCGATGCTGAGCGATCGGTGGTCGTCGAACGTACCGCGCTACATATCGCAGGAAATGCCATTTCGACTTGATTGGGTCAACGTAGAAGTTCCACCAGCGTTCGTATTGCGTTTTCAACATGACTCTGAGCTCTTCGGTGCTCGCCTCCGAAACAAGCAATCCCTTCTTCAGAGCCGCTCGAAGATACGTGATGACGGCATAGCGCCACATGTGCATGAGTTTGCGCCTGTCGAAGCGCAGCGGGGCAATCCAGCGGCCTTCCGACTCCTTCAGGCCGCCGGCAGAGACCATAACGTGAAGATGTGCGTTGAAAGTTCAGATGTCGGCCGAACGTGTGCGGGCAATACCACAATGAGTACGCGGACACCGTATCTCATCTTTCACCCATTGCTGAATCACTGCCGCCGCGAGTGCAGGCAAGTCATGGAGGAGGTGACGGTTCTGCCGAAAGATTGGCCATAGTTCGCGGGGCATCGTAAGACCCATGCCGGAATAGGGGATGTCGGGAAGAGCATTCCATTGCTCCCGTTGCCAGAGCAGGGTAGCTGTAGATGATCAAGACGTTGTTCCGGGATCGGAGCGGCTGATGGGCGGCTTGTAGTTGAGGCTACCATGGGGACGCTCACGGTTGTAGTAGTCGGTCCAAGGCTGCAGATGAGCGTCGCGTTGCTGGGAGTCGGACCAGTGCTGTGAGTAAGCCCACTCGCGCAGGGCGGTCTGGATGAAGCGCTCGGCCTTGCCGTTAGTTCTAGGGGTATAGGGCCGGGTGCGGAGATGCCGGATGTGCATGGTCTGACAAGCCTGACGGAACTGATGGGAGCGGTAGCTGGAGCCGTTGTCGGTGAGCAGAGCGCGCACGCCGATACCGTGGGTGGCGAAGAAGTCGGTGGCGGCGGCGAGGAAGGCGACCGTGGTTTCAGCCTTTTGATCGGGCAGCATCTGGGTAAAGGCCAGGCGCGAGTGATCGTCCACGGCCACATGCAGAGCCAGGAAGCCGGGATGTTTCCGCTTGCCGCGCAGGCGTCCATCGCCGCGCCGGCTAACTTCAGAAAAGCGCGTCATGCCTTTGATATCCAGGTGCAGCAGGTCGCCGGGCCGGGGGTGCTCGTAGCGATGTATGGGAGGCGGCGGGTTCAGATCGCGCCAGCGGCTGAGCCGGGCGCGACGCAGGACGCGGCTGACGGTGGCCGGGCTGAGACCAGTGCGGCGCGCAATCTCGTAACCGGGCATGTGCCCCCGGCGAAGAACAACCACCCTTTCTAATAAGGGAGAAGCGGTCTGTCGTGGGCTGTGGTGTGGCCGCGAGCTGCGGTCGGCCATGCCGGCAGTCCCCAACTGCCGATACCGGCCCACCCACTTGGCTGCCGTCTTGGCACTCACACTGAAGCGTAAAGCCGCTGCACTTACTCTCAGGCCATCTTCGATCACCATGCGGGCAAGCCGCTCTCGACTGACAGCCGTCCATGGGGCATTCTTGTGATAGTCCATTCGGTCTCCAGAGTTACTAGTTGCTCGTCACAACCAGCTTCTCCGGTTCCAACCGAATGGACAACGTCTTGAAAGATCACAGGTAGCCCGTTGCCCACAACTCGGGCATGACCTCGACTTGCAGGTAAAGTAGACGAGTTTCTCTTCGGTCTCTGATGCAAAGACTTCGGCCCCCAAGGCGGGGGTCCGGCAATTGATCGTTTTCTCGAAGTTCTCGCGCACAGCCGGGCGGGTCTCGGGATGATCCCAGTGGGCTCGTGTAGCGATCAAGATCTGCTTCAGGGGTTGATTATTGTTCATGTCAGCATTGACTCCTGGTGGGGTGGGAGGGATTGAAGTAGCTCTTCAGTCACAAAGATCGTCTTGCCTGGGAGGCGTATCACCGACAAATTGACCGAACCGAATTCGCCTGCTCCAAGCTGGGACAATCGCCGGACCAGGCTTCCCAGGTCTGGCGCGGTTGGAAAACTTCTTGGTCCGTGCCGCGAAATGAGATCCCGTATAGCTTTATTAACGCCCTTCTCGGCGCGATAGGCCCTCAGTGCCTCCGCCTGCCGTTCTTGTGATTTCACGCTCCATTGCCAAGCCCGATGGATCGAAACCTCCCCGACGCGTAATGCCTCCAACAGTTCGGGATGCGCAGTCCCCATCAACTGCTTGACCTTGGATACGTTTCCGACAGACACGTCTGCGGCCTCCGCAATCTTTTTCCGGACATCAATCCTGTCAGCTTCTGTCAAGTTTGACGAACCCTTGTTCTTACCACCAGCTTGCTGGTTCGACTGCCCCTTTTCTCTGAAGCAAGACTCAAGTTCAAGCGCCAGTAGGATCCGGCAAAAGCCGTTCAGACCGTCCGATCGGCAATGCCTCAGGAGCAGGCAACGAAGAGCGTCCTCGTGGCTCAGGTCGCATTCGAGACAAGGGAGCGTTGCTCGCCCTTTCCGTCGAGCCAGCTCCCACCGAGCGTAGCCGTCAAGAATCGTGCGGTCTTGTGTGATCACGAGCGGCTCTCGAAACGCTAGCTCACCTTCTTCAGCGAGTGCGGACAGCTTCGATGCTGGGACGGTAAGGCCAAGTCGAACATAGCTAGGGTGCGGGCGGAGTTCGTCCAGGCGACAGGTTACGAGTTGGCCGGCTTCGAGTGGACTGGCTTCGCCATTCGTGGATTCCATGTGCTTCCCTTGAAACTTATTTGGGTCGAGTCCAAGAAAAACCGCCCCGTGAAAGGCGGTCAATGGATGCAGGTTGGACAGAGATTTGTCGGGATTCACCAGAAGCAGTTGTCCGGGTTCAGCGACTATCAGAACCGCTTCGTGTACACTCCATGTACAAAAATGCTGTAAATCTGGACGATTTAGCCTTTTTGGCCGTTCGCGTTTTCTTCAACTTACGGACGGTGGGTTGTGGAAAAACTTACGAGGAATACCAGGACCGTACCAGGTAAACGTCAGCATCTCGCCGGCGAGAACTGATCGAAAAATGTGCCCCGTCAAATCTCTTCGTAATAGCGTTCTCCGGCGCAGGCTCGGCAAAGGATAACTCCGTCACGCCACACCTCGCGCTGAAAGTTGATGCCTTCGCCGCATTGCGCGCACACGATTCGTTCGCCCTTGTAGCCGGGCAATTCTTCCGGCGGCAGCGAAACCTTGACCC
Source organism: uncultured Acidobacteriaceae bacterium (assembly GCA_963836295.1). Taxonomy (GTDB): domain Bacteria; phylum Acidobacteriota; class Terriglobia; order Terriglobales; family Acidobacteriaceae; genus Bog-257. The sequence goes on from CAWIIY010000001.1 coordinate 53,631, forward strand.
ACTGCACGGTGAATAGGTCGTCGTTGGAAATTTCGCGATAAGCCAGCATCTGTTGCTGGTTCTTGTTTGCGATTTCGGGGTGCATTTGCCGCGCCAACGTCTTTGAGGTTTCGCGAGCGCAAACCCGCACGGCGCGGTCCGAATCCAGATCGACGAATGTTGCCGCCACCTTTCCCCAGTCGCGGAACTTGAGCGCGCGCTTGCCCAACCGGCAACCGGTGACGACGCCAACCGCGTCGGTGGCGCAGCGGTCGATCTCCACAAACGTGATGAGACGTTTGCGGTCACTTCCCGTGCGGGTCTTCGATACCCAACAATTCCAGCCCAAGCATGGCGAGACGAACGCCCAGCACTTGCCCTGCACAGAGATGTCCATGGGCTATTTCGGCATCGCGCAATAGTTCATCGAAAGTCTTCACTGGGAACTTGTACTCCGTCTCATGGTTCGTCTGAATCGTCGTCCGCCACTTCGTCTACAAAGCGGCCCCTTACGGTCACGCTGAGTTTGTCTCCTACCTTGGGCAGAAAGGTCACACGCGCCGGTTGACGGTCCCAGTGCGGGGCAGCGCAATCGGAGTCGGGCTGTCCTCCACTGCTCGCCTTCCCCAATTCTTTGCGATACAGCGGCTTCTTGACGCCAATCTGCATGACCATGGCATCGAGCTTTTCCGCATTCGCCGTGATGCCGCAATAAGCCCCATAGTCGCGGTACCAGCTTACCTCGGAATAAAACGGGTCGAAGTCAGGCAGCCTGACTGGCGTGATCTTTCCTGAGCTGCGGTCTACCAGCAGCCATCCCCCAAGCTGCCAAAACCACTTGGGAGACTGGTGCGCATCCTCGGGCAGGGTGTCGTTGATGCGAAAGCCCGGCGTACGACGAACTGCCGGTCGGTGACGTCATGCTGTTTGCCGATCGTGTACTCCTTCAGCTTGGTGTCGACGAAAAGCGGACTGACCGTAATGTCGACAGTCTTCGATTCCGAAGCGCCAGCGGAAAGCTTCACCTGTTGCGGCTTTCCAAAGCTTATGACGTGAGGTTTGGACGCAGCGCCGGCGGAAATGCTGACCAGCAGCATAACGAGAACAGGAATAGTGCGCATGACTACTGGAAGGCTAATCCCGGCCTGCACCCGCTGCAAGTCCCGGCCGACAACTGCCAGGAAAGTGAGGCCGCAGCTTTAGGTGTTGACTAGCTCGCGGTCCAGTTCTTTGATTCGCCTGTCAAGTCGTCGTGCCGCGCGCAGATTAAGCCAAACGAGTCCCGACAAAGCCGCCGCTTGAAACATGAGATTGGCAACTGAAACCCACCGATGGCCGGACGGGGGGACCACAATAAGATAGACACATAACAAAGTCATCCCGGGGATAATCGGCCCGAGAGCCCACTTCCAGACGCTGCGCAGCAGATCGCGCTGCCGCTCGAGTTCGCTTTGATAAAACCTCACGCAGTCCGCGCGTCCCATATCTGCGGGCACCGACTTCGGTGCGGCCCATTTCTTCAGGTACCACATGTAATAGATCGCACCGGCAATGATCAGCGCGAATCCGATGCGTTCGACGGTGTAAGGAGTCCTCCACAGGACCATTCCAGCCCAACCGATGACGATCACGGCTGCCACGTATTCCCGTATATTCCGCCTCCGGATGCGTTTGTTAAACTTCGCTGCCTTGGCACGCAACTCTTCTACTGAGATTCTCATTTCTTCCACCTCCTGGGTCTGCCAAAGATTTCTAGGATTGTCCATTGCGCACTCCTTGAAAATCTCGGGCCAGGATCGTTTTGATCCGGTGAACCTTCGTGGCTACATTTCCGGACGAAAGCCCGGTGAGTTCGCCAATCTCGGCCGCGTCCATGCCGTCGAGCCAGGCCAGATGACCTGCCGGTCGACCGGCTTCAGGCGTTGGATCAGGGCGGTCAACTGATTCAGCGCGACCTTGCGCTCCGTTTCGGCCTCGATCGGCAAAGCCTCAACTTCGTCCAGACTTACCAGCATCTGAGGGCGCGCGCGCCGCTGCCGGATGACATACGAGGTCGCGGCATTTGCGCTACGCAATACACCCACGTGCGCAGCGAACATGCGCCGTTGAAGCCTTCCAAACTGCGCCACAGTGAGATGTGGATTTCCTGCAGCAGGTCGTGCCGCTTATCCGGATCGGCCTCATAGCCGCGAGCCAGGCGCGCCAGCGCAGCGCCATATTCCGACGCGGCCTGCTGGTAAAGGTCGTCCTGGCCTCTTTAGTTGAGGTAGTCGTCACGGCAGGAGATTTTCTTACAGCGGGTCTGGCG
>CAWIIY010000002.1:0-929101 GCA_963836295.1 uncultured Acidobacteriaceae bacterium
CACCTTGACCGCCGCCCAGGTGAAACAGAAGATTGGGGCCCATAACACCCCACCGCAACCCTGGCCCCCAACACACTGCCGTATCCCCGTCAGCAACATCGATCACGCCCTGCTCGATGAGATACACGATCTCCCGATACAGAGCAGCCTGCAGGCGATTGGCGACGTGGCCGACAACCTCTTTGCGAACGTGAATCGGTTTCTTGCCGATCGATTCGTAGAAGGCGATCACCCGCTCGACGGTTTCTGGCGATGTTTTCGCGCCGGCAACGACTTCGACCAGCGGAATCACATGGGGAGGATTAAAAGGGTGCCCGGTCACGCAGCGTTCGGGATGCTTGCACGCGGACTGCATCACGCTCATGGTGAGGCCGGATGAACTCGATGCGATGATGGAGTCTTCCGGGGTCGCTGCGTCCATGTCCGCGAATAGCTTGATCTTGAAGTCCTGGCGTTCGGGTCCGTTCTCCTGGACGAGATCCGCGTCCGCGAGCGCCTTCTTCATGTCCTGGGTGAAAGTCAGGCGATCGCGCGATGCTCCGGCTGAAAGTCCGATCACGGTCAGGTCTTTCCAGGCGGCATCAATGAACTTGCGGAGGTTTGCTTCCGCGTTCGGCGCCGGATCGGTCGCCACAACATCGAGCCCACGCGCCAGGTACAAAGCGGCCCAACTCGCGCCAATGACTCCTGTCCCGACGATAGCTATCTTTCGAATTTCTTTGTTTTTCGGCATGAAAATTTCTCCTCACCTTAGGTTGAATTTAGTGAAACCGCTAAGCTGTCTTGCTCGAAGGTCCGATGCTCGTGACCGCCGCTCGTGCGCCGATGTCAGCCACTCCCCGGCAAGGTTCTGACGCGTGGTGATTCACGATCAATCTGGAGCCCCTTTGGCCCGTCACGTAGCTCCAGAGCCACTGCAGGAAAACGGTCAAACGGAGGCTCGAGGTTGCCAGAAACTGAAGGTGTACAAACGCCCACGTCATCCACGCTCCGAACCCGCTTACCTGCACCTTGCCGCTTTGCAGCACAGCAAAGCCCTTGCCCACCACGGCCATGTTTCCTTTGTCGAAGTAGGAGAATGGACCCGGCGGTGTACCACCCGTCAGACGGCGGTGAATTACCTTTGCAGCATGACGTCCCTGTTGCATCGCTACCTGCGCGACTCCGGGCAGGGGTTTGCCCTTTTCCTCGAACGATGCCGTATCGCCGATCACGAAGATCTCCGGATGTCCCGGGACCGTGAGGTCACTTTGAATACGCACGCGACCGGCGCGATCAGTCTCGACTTGCAACCACTTTCCTGCCGGCGAGGGCGCGACGCCCGCAGTCCAGATCACGGTCTTGCTCGTGATGCGCTCTCCTGCTACGACCACGCCATCGTCGTCAATCTGATCTACGCTATGCCCGAGCCGGACCTCGACACCTAAGCTGTCGAGCCGTCGTTTTGCGGCTTGAGAGAGAGGCTCCGAGAACGCGCCAAGAACTCGCGGCGCCATATCGACAAGCACGATTCGAGCCGAGGCAGGATCAATGCGCCGGAAGTCTCTCTTCAACGTGGTACGCACGAGCACACCCAGAGCGCCGGCCAGCTCCACGCCGGTGGGACCAGCGCCGACCAGAACGAACGTCAGCAGGTCACGGTGCCGGCTGGGATCCTCTTCTGCCTCCGCCAGTTCAAACGCCTGCAGGACCTTGTTGCGTGTTGACACAGCATCCGCGAGGCTTTTCATGCCCGGTGCGAACTGTTCAAACTCGTTATGGCCGAAGTAGCTGTGGGTGGCTCCGGTGGCGAGGATCAGGTAGTCATAGGGGAGTGGAACGTTGCTGTGATCAGCGTTGGTTGCAAAGACACACTTTCGTTCTTTGTCTACCCCCGTCACCTCTCCCAGGATCACCCTCGCGTTTCCTTGATCGCGAAGAATCCCGCGGATCGGCGCCGCGATCTGGCTCGGGGTGAGCGCTGCCGTCGCCACTTGATAGAGCAGCGGCTGAAAAAGGTGGTGGTTGGTGCGGTCAATCAGCGTGACCTGCACAGGCGCTCTCCGCAGAGCCTTGGCAGCGGCTAATCCGCCGAAGCCGCTGCCGACGATGATGACTGTTGATGTCGCCATATACTTTCCCCGATTCACTTTTACGCAGCAGGCACACTGGATGCCCGCTGGAGAGGCGGTATGGTCCCGCTCTCCCGCAGCTTGTCGATCTCAGTGCTGCTGAAACCAAGCTCGGCCAGCACTTCCTCGTTATGCTCGCCGATTCCCGGCGCGCGCCGGGCAGGTACTTTGGTGACGCCGTGCACTTGGATAGGACTGCTAACGGTCGACGTCAGCTTCTCGCCGGCGCCTTCGAGCGGAACGACGATGTCATTCGCTCGCAATTGTGGATCATTAATGACGTCCTGCGGCTCACGCACGGCGCCGAAGGTGACGTGAACGCCGTCGAAGGCTTCGTACCAATGCGACATTGGCTGCGAGCCGAAGATCTCATCGAGTATTGCCGTCAGTTGCGGCCGGTTCTGCGCCAGCTTGGCAGGATCGGAGAATCGCGGATCCTTGACGAGATCCTCACGACCGATTGCTTTCATAACCGCGGGTATCTTGTCCGGAGTAACTACCAGAACGAACCAGGTGCCATCGGAAGAGCGATAGGTGTTCAACGCTGCATTCGCGGGATGGGTTCGATCGTGCAGCCCATAGAAATTCGCACCGCATAGAGCGGCCTGGATAAAGACGCTGGCTGACCAGACGCCTGCCGCGAGGAGCGAAGTTGTGACATAGGATCCTTTGCCGGTGCGTTCGCGACGATAAAGAGCAGTCGCAATCGCGGCGTAAATGCAGACCGCCGTCGCATTGTCACCGCTACCTGCCACCGGCCACGTAGGCGGCTCTCCAGCATCGCGCGTCATGAATAACAAACCGCTTCGCGCCCAGTAAGCGGTGATGTCAAATCCGGGGAGGCTTGCGTCGGGACCTTTCTCGCCAAAGCCGGTGAGATCGGCATAGATCAGACGCGGATTCCACTGCGCGACATCGTCATATTCGAGCTTTAATTTCTTGCGCGCGGGATGCGGTGTATTGACGACGAATACGTCGGCCCACTTGGCTAACCGCTCGAGAACCTGCGGCGCGCTCGCAGCTTTCAGATTGAGCGCGACGCCACGCTTGTTTCGATTGGCCATTTGGAAGGGATAAGCCACTTCTGAATGTGGCTGCGGCGGTATCTTCTGCCCAATTCTCCACAGCTCTCCGTCGGGCGGCTCGACTTTGATGACATCCGCGCCGAAGTCGGCTAGGATTGTCGCTGCGCCTGGACCTGCAATGAAACTGGCCAGATCCACCACCTTCAAACCAGAAAATATGTTTTCCTGTTCCACAATCATCTCCTTAGTCATGAGCCTTTAAGTAACTGCAATCCCGATATGCGGCCGAGAGGACATCCCGGCCACGCGGCCGCATCCGCCACGGCCCTATCGGCCCTGGAAATTAGGAGCGCGCTTCGCGAGGAAGGCTGACGTTCCCTCTTTCTTGTCTTCTGACCCAGCGCATATACCGAATAGCGAAGCCTCGATCAGAAGGCCTTCCGAGACGCTCCCGTCCAATCCTTTGTTAACGGCATCGATCGAGTACTTCACTCCGAGCGGACCGTTGGAGTTGATCTGGTTGAGGATGGCTTCAGATCGCGAGATCAGATTGGCGCCGGGAACGACCTCGTTGACCAGTCCGATCCGATACGCTTCCTGCGCACTGATAATTTCGCCGGAGAGAATCAGTTGTAGCGCTCTACCCTTACCGACCAATCGTGGAAGGCGCTGTGTTCCGCCGGCGCCGGGCATGATTCCCAATTTCACTTCGGGTTGGCCGAACTTCGCGGTTTCGGCAGCGATTCGGATGGTGCAAGCCATGGCCAGTTCACACCCACCGCCGAGGGCAAAACCATTCACAGCCGCGATGACCGGTTTGCCGAGAGTTTCGATCAGCTCGGTTACTGACTGTGCGTGTCGAGTTGATTCTTCAGCCTGGACGCCGGTGGAGGTGGACATTTCGGCGATGTCTGCGCCGGCGGCGAACGCCTTATCGCCGTTGCCGGTCAAAATGACGCCACGGACTGCGGCATCATCACGAACGTCCTCGAAAGCTGCTTTCAGTTCCGCAAACACTGCCTGATTCAATGCGTTCAGCACCTTGGGACGATTAAGGGTTACGTATGCGATGGCACCTTTCTTTTCATAAAGAAGGTTTTGAAACGTCGACCCAGCAACTGCCGTACTCATAGTCTTCTCCGTAAGTGGTGTCCGCTCGGCAACTACACTTGACTTGTGCGCGCTTGCGACGCCAAGGAGCGCAGAGCGAATCCATCAGTCATCAAATTTCGTTTCCGGTTCGAAGCGGGCATCTCCTACTTACTTGCAGGAAGTTCTGCATAAGCGATTCCGGTGAGATTTCCCTCGGCAAAGAGCAACGTCTTGCTATTCGATCCATCCAGATTCGCGGTGTAAACCGAACCTCCGAGGTCGGCCATGAACATGCGGCCATTCTTCAAATCCAGCGACAGGCCGATGCCCTCCATCAGGTGCGTGAAGATAATTTCCGGGTCCTTGCGACTTCCGGGCGCAGCATCCAATGGGGCGCGGTTGACCGTATTGCCGCGAGGCGGGTCGCCGCGATCGGTCCAGTACATCATGCGATTGGCGAGATCGAGATCCAGGTCGATCGGTTCCGGCAACCCGTCAAAGAGCACTTCGATGTCTTTGCGATTTGCCGCAGTCTGACCCTTAGGGACTTCCATGTTGGCGCGGAAGATCCGGCCCTGGCCGGCGTTGTCGGGACCCTTCTGCGTCCAGTAAACCTTGCCGGTTTCAACGTCGAGGGCGATGCCCACGCACCATTTCGTCGCGTCTGAGCCGGGACGGGAGTCGCCCCGACCCGTGTCAACGATGGTCTCGATGCCGGAACCGTCGAGATTGCACCGCATCACCCGCATGCCCTCGCGATCACACCAGTAAAGCTTGCCGTTCTTCTTGTCGAGTTGGAGTTGCTTGGGTGTGAACGTTCCGCCAGATGGAACAATGCTTGTGACATTGCTGCCGTCAAGATCAGCGCGATCGATGGAACCATCGTTCGCTTTCAAGTTACCCATGTTGGTCCAGTAGATGTGGCCTGCCTCCGCGTCCACGACTATGCCGTCGGGAAGTTTTCGGCCTTCACTCACAAGCGTCTTTAGACCAGAGCCGTCGGGCTTGCACGAAAGTATTCGCCCCTCGCCCAGATCGAGAATGAAAAGACACCCTGGATCGGACTTTGCAGCGTTTTTTTCTGCGCTCCCTGGTTTGAAAGCAGTTGATGACATTGTTTTAGTCTCCTTTATTACGCGTATTGCGCTACGCGTTCACTCGTCGTTGGTCTGTTCGCATCCTGCGGCACACCCGGATTCACGGTGTAGGGGCCGGAGAGCGCAGCGTCCTGGTGCCTTCGCGAGGTGCCTCAGATGAAGGCGCTCAACCCGGTGACGGCTTTGCCGACAATCAGGTTCTGCATTTGAAATGTGCCCTCGTAGGTGTAGAGCGCTTCGGCGTCGGCGAAGAAGCGTCCCACGTTGTAGTCGGCGGCGATGCCGTTTCCGCCGCATAGCTCCCGAGCCCACGCAACCGTCTCGCGGCACTTGGCCGTGCAGAACGCTTTCGAAAGCGCCGCGTGCGCGTCGCTCATTTTTCCTCCGGCCTCCAATTGAGCCAGGCGAACCAGCACGCACTGCGCAGCAGTAATATTGGCGAGCATTTTGGCGAGGAGGTCCTGCACCAACTGAAACGAGCCGATCGGTTTTCCAAACTGCAAGCGTTCCTGGGCGTACTTGAGAGCATTCTCGTAGGCACCCATGGCGCATCCCGTCGCTTCCCAGCCGACGAAATAGCGGGTCCCGCGCAAGACCTTGGCAGTGTCGCGGAACGATGTATCTACTTGAAGACGGTTCTCATCGGAGATACGGCAGTTCTCCATCGTGATCAGGCCGTTCTGAACTACTTTCAGGGCAATCTTGTTCTGGATCTTTTCGACCGTAAAGCCAGGAGTGGTCTTGTTCTCAACGATGAAACCCTTGACCTGATTGTCGGCAAGGTCGCGAGCCCAGATGATGGAGATGTCGCACCAGGGGGCGTTACCGATCCATTTCTTTTGGCCGTTGATGATCCAGGTGTCGCCCTCACGCTTCGCAGTTGTGGTCAAGCCGCCGGACGCTCCTGAACCGGTAAGCGGCTCAGTGAGGCCGAAGCAGCCGATCTTTTCCATGCGGGCCATTGGCGGAAGCCACTTCTGCTTTTGCTCTTCTGATCCCCCGTAGTAGATGGAAGACATTGCCAGGCCGCTGTGCACACCGAAGAACGTGGCGATAGACGCGTCGATGCGTCCCATCTCCATGGCAATCAAGCCAGCTAGCAACCCGCCACCGCCCTTGCAGCCGTAACCTTCCAGGCCAACGCCACCTATGTTGAGTTCTTTAACCGCCGGCAGGATCTCAAAGGGAAAGGCATCCTCCACCCAGTACTTGGTGATAATGGGCTGGACCTTGGTTTCCATGAACGAGCGCACCTGTTTTACGACCACCAGATCCTCCGCCGGCAGCGTCTCGACAAGTTCATAGAAATCACTGTTGGGAGCGGGAAGCGGTTTTGCGGGTTTCGTCATTGTGATGGGCTTTGCGACAGTTGCCATGAACAATCCTCCTGGTATGCAGCGCTTGCTCGCTGACACAATGCTTAAGAGCACTTCGTGTGCCACAGCCGCCCGGGCTTAGATCGTTCAAAAGAGGCGTCTTAGTTTCCTCGCAGCGCAAGCTAGTGTTGAGAAATTGGCTGCCAGCCCGCTAGCAGGTGTGCAGACGTTGACAATCATGGTGGCGGTCTGAACATTACGGAGGCGTAGTTCTTCTTCAGATGGATCCCAGAACTGGCAAACAGCGAATTTCCCGTTCAGAAGCCTGCTGCTCCCAGGCAAATCACCCAGACAAATACAGTCGCGCACCATTTGTGGGCCGATGGCAGGCGTCTTGCCTTACAACAGATCTGGGACAAGGTGTCAGCCGATCTCAACAGGACTGTCAACATTTGCACGTCGAGAAAATATTCGGGAAAAGGCTAAGCCGCAGTGGGGGCAAACTTGGGACTTTTCTGTCGCAATTACCAACGGAGCTCACTCGTGTGATTAGGAGAAAGCGATGTCATTCCCCGATCGCCGTACTGTAAACATATTGCTCACTATCCTTCTGTTCTCGGTGGTGCTGGCACTCACCTACGTTGCTCGCGCGGTGATCGTTATCTTTTGCTTCGGGATCCTGTTTGCCTACTTGATCGATCCGGTCGTCAGATTTCTCCAGTGTCATTCTCTGTTGTTCAAGAACTTGCGGGGACCTCATGTTGCGGAAACGTATCTCGGTTTACTCATTCTGATCGCGGTGCTTTTTCATGTTCTTGCTCCAGGGTCGCTGGGACGAACCGTCAAAGCCGTGCAGCAGCTTCCAGCAGTGAGCGACCGGCTCTCGAACGGCGAGATCGCTACCGATGTGGCGAACCAGTACGGATGGAACGATTCTGAGGCGCAGCGCAGCAGCTGAAAACATTTCTTGTCCGCCATCGTGCAGCCATTCGAGACCTGACGATCGCTACCGAACAGTTGGCAACGGCGGCTTTCGGCGCCATCGTATTGATTCCGATTCTGGCCATCTTTTTCTTGAGCAGCGGAAAAGGTAGAGCAGGTTATCCAAGTTGTGTCGACCAGAGATAACCGCGAGACCCTGCATTCCCTGAGGTTTCGCGGTCAAGTTCTACACCGAGGAAGGCAATTGGGACATGGTGGGCAACAATACACCAGTCTTCTTTATTCGTGATCCGCTAAAGTTCGGCGACTTCATTCACACCCAAAAGCGCGATCCGCAAACGAACCTTAAGTCGCCAACCATGATGTGGGATTTCTGGTCATTGTCTCCAGAATCCCTGCATCAGGTGACGATCCTCCTCTCCGACCGGGGCACCCCGGATGGTTACCGGCACATGAACGGTTACAGTAGCCACACCTTCAGCCTGATCAACAGCAGCAATGAGCTGTTTTATGTGAAGTGGCATTTCAAGACGAAGCAGGGCATAAAGAACTTCACGCGCGAGCAGGCCGACGAGATGCGTGGCAAGGACCCGGATTACGCTCAACGTGACCTCTTCGCCTCGATCGAGGGCGGCAACTTCCCCAAGTGGCACGTCTGCGTTCAGATCATGCCGGAGAAGGACGCGGATACTTATCATATAAATCCGTTCGATCTGACGAAGGTCTGGCCGCAGAAGGATTATCCGCTGCTCGAGGTGGGCGATATGGTGCTCGATCGCAATCCTGAGAACTACTTCGCCGAAGTCGAGCAGGCGGCATTCGAACCCAGGAATGTTGTGCCGGACATGGGATATTCACCAGACAAAATGCTTCAGGGTCGCTTAATCTCCTATCCGGACGCGCACCGCTACCGCATCGGCGTCAACTACGACTCATTGCCGGTAAACAAGCACAGTGTCCGGTACGCACCTACAACCGCGACGGTGCCATGCGCTTCGACGGCAACTACGGTTCAGCGCCGAATTATGAGCCGAATAGCTTCAACGGCCCGGCCGAGGATCCAGCTTACCGGGAGCGACCCGGGACGATCTCCGGCTCGGTTGACCGGCACAACCATCGTTTGGATACGGATTACTACACGCAACCAGGAAATCTTTTCCGGCTGATGAGCCCTGCTGAACGCGAGCGATTGATCGGCAACATCGTCGCCAGCATGAAGACGGTGCCAGCAAAAATCCAACAGCGACAAATTTTGCACTTCCTCCAGGCGGACCCTCGGTTTGGAGGCGGGGTAGCGGCGGGCCTTGGGTGGGACCTCAAAGACGTCCTTACGACACGATCAGCAGACGGCATGGCGGCTGATTAGGAAGTAAAGAGAACGGCTGCGCGTGTAGCATTACCCCGACCACGGCGGGATCTCCCAGCCTGAGCTAACAGCCTAGGTATGCCTGTTCCGGGTATACCCCACGTGCAGCCTGGCTTTGTTCCCGTTGGGTCTTCTAAGCAGGAGTTCGTTCACTTAGGCGCATTTCACGCCTAGCCAGACGTTTTGCACAGAAGCTTACGACGCCGCTCGAAAAGGAACAGTCACCCTCACCGTGGTTCCGTGCCCCGGTTGGCTATCGAAGTCAAACGTCCCGTTCAGCTGGTGCACCCGTTCTCGCATATTGATCAGCCCCAGCCCTCCCGATTTTGCGATCTGGTTGGGAGTGCAACCTACGCCGTCATCGGACACGGAAAGCCAGACGCGCCCATCGGACCGCGTAAGCCGAACCTCAACCTTCTTTGCTTCCGAATATTTGGCCGCATTGCCGAGTGCTTCCTGCGCGATTCGATAGAGACACAACGCCGCCCCCGGCGACAACTCCTGCACACTCTCGTCGGTCTCACACGACACCGGGATTTCGCGTATCTTGCTGAACTCCTCGCAATACGCACACAGAGCTGCGGGCAGGCCCGCGTCTTGCAGCACCGCAGGATGAAGTTCGTGCGATAAATGACGGATGTCCGTTCCGATCTTGATGAGCTGTTGCTGTAAACCGCTGACTGTTGCGGTCGCTTCCGAGTCGGGTGGTACCTGGCGTTTCACCTTGCCCAACCTGAGAGTGAGGGATGTGATCTGCTGGAGAACGCCGTCGTGCAGCTCTCCGGAGATGCGCATCCGTTCCGCCTCCTGCGCTTTGATCATCTGCTCGTTCAGAGCGCGGATCTCGACCTGATGCCGCTCCAGCACGGCTTGGCGCTGTTCCAGAGCGCGGACGCGAAGCTGATAGATGGTCCAGAAGATCGCCAGAAACGCCAGCACGCAGAGCACGCGGAACCAGTTCGTCTGCCAGTACGCCGGCGCAATCGCGAAGTCCAGCGCCGCGCCCTGCTCGTTCCACACCCCGCTGTTATTGCAGGCGGTGACCCGGAAGCGATAATTCGCCGGCGGCAGATTTGAATACTCAACATGGCGCTGATTGACTACTTCTCTCCAGTCCGCGTCCTGCCCCTCAAGCTTGAAACGGAAGCGCACTTTCTCGGGCGCAACTAGGCTTAGCGCAGTGTAATCGATCGAGAGATCGCGTACCCGTGGCGGCAGGCGCAGTCCCGGTGAGGCATCATACCTCTTGCCGTCCGCAGTGATTTGTTGGACGTAGACAGGAGGGGGCAGCGGGTTGAACGGAAGGTGCCGCGGGTCGATGAAGCTGATCCCGTCCGGGGGTGAGAACCATATTTTCCCATCTGGCGACTTGGCCACCAATCGGCTGTGGCCGCCGGCAAGGGCACGAGTTCTCACTCCGTCGGAGCTGTCGAAAACCGTGGTCTGGACGCTCCGCTTCGAATCACTCACCCATGCGTCCAACTCGGGACGCGCAATCCGCACCAAGCCGCAGGCCATGTACAGCCAGAAGGAATGATCGTTGTCTTCGATCACCGAATTAACGGCGTCGCAGGGCAGGCCGTTGCTGCTGGTAAGAGTCGTGACCACGCCATCTTTCACCCGGCTTAAGCCGCCCTCGGTCGCGGCCCACACAGCACCGTCCGAACCAAGTTGAAGGTCGTTCACTGGGCCATTGCCGAGTTCATGAGCGACGTTGTAAGAAGAGCCGATCTGGCCCTCCTTGAGGTGAGCTATTCCACCGTCAAAAAATCCGAGCCATAGGCCACCCTGCAACCGATCAGGCAGCAAAGCGACCGCCCCGTACTTGTGTCCCAATTGTGCCCAAGGAGTGATCTGAGCGGCACCCTCGGGCGTCCAATGGAAAAGGCCCTTGTCGTTGTTGCTGATCCAAACCTTCCCCTGTCCATCCCGGGCGATTGAGAGTATATTTCCGCCTGGGACGCCGGGAACTCGCACAAACCGGCCGTGGTCGAAGTAGAACACACCTTCGCCACTTCCAGCCCACAGTCGTCCCCGATCATCCTGCCCCAACGATTGAACCGGGCCTCGAAGTCCGCTGTTCGCGATTTCTGTTGCCCTCGCGTTGATAATGAGCTCTCCCTCATCTGTTCGCCTGTTTTGGTCCGGCACAGTTTGCTCGCCGTAAACGGTCATATGCCCGTTTTGCCAGCGATTCGGCCCATCCGCCGTGATAGTCCAAATACTTCCGTCCGGGGTCGCTTCCACCAGGTAAGCTGCGGAAGTTGAAAGGCCTTGGTCTTCCGAAATTGTCGGCGCCGCGAATTCACGAAACCGATCGAGGCCATTTTCCGTGCAGACCCAAACATCGCCTTCGCGGTCTTCAAAAATATCCCTTATGAAATTGCCGGAGAGACCGTCGGTGACTGAGAATCCATCGATCCTGCCCTGGTGCAGGTGCAACAAACCCTGCGTGCTGCCAATCCACAAACTGCCATCTCTGCTCCGGAACAGGCTAGTGGGCCTGAACTGCCCGGCGATACCCGGAAGTGCATAGCTCCGAATTTTTCCCCCACAAGCTGTTTCAGCCCTCCGATCAAACCATTAACCGGGCCCGCGAACGGGCCGGATATACCGGTTGCCATCAAGAGTTCGCCGTTTTCGCCTTCGATTAGCGCCTTGGCCTCAACTGGGCCATCGGGCAAGCGGTAGTGCTCTGGAGGACCAGGCGCCCATCGCCACAGACCCGTTTGAGCCGAGGCCCACAGATTGCCTTCGTGGTCCTGGTATAAGGCAGGTACGGACCAGCCGAAACTCCCGGCTCCGTAGCACTGCGTCTTGGCGACTCGGACGGCGCAGAGCCTGCCGGGATCCCTGACCCCAAACCAAAGCGTTCCTTCGGCATCTTGCAGCAGTGAAGTAACGACGGACCCGGCAACTTCTGGATATTCGCGTAAGCTTGCCGTCCTTCCAACTGGCAAGCCCCTTCTCTGTGCCAATCCAAAGAGTGCCGTCGCGCGCAACCAAAAGGGCATTGATCCAATTGCTGGGGAGTTGCTGACCGGCTGGCGGCTGCCACGGGATGGCTTGGACACCATCGAAGCGAACCAACCCGAATTCCGTGCCCAGCCAGAGATAACCATCAGGCGTCTGCGCCACCGAAAAGATGGTGCCCTTGGTGAATCCTTCGCGAATCTTCCACGCGGTATGCGCGTACTGGCTAACATCGAGGGAGGGATCCAACGCAAAAGCGTAAGCGCAGGATGCCAGTAGGAGAGCCAGACATACGGCCGCCTTTGTTTGCGCTTTCCCCATACGCGCACCTATCTTAGTCCAGCGGCGTCCCATGGACCCGTTGTCCGGCCAGCAAATTGACAATCGCCATCGCTACCCGCGGGTCTCGTAAAGACGGCCAATCGTTCCAACTCTCGTGCTTCGGGGTAAGGATTCCGCCCGCTGTTAGAAGGGGGCAATACGGTGGATCGAAAAGTGAACGCGCATCTGAGGCTGTCGTCACGCTCCGTTCTCTGCTTTCTTTCCGGCGGGCTCTGGGGCTTGGTGGCAGTTCCACTGTGTGCGCAGGTTGCCGGCGCACGCATTGCCGGGACAGTAAGTGACGGCTCAGGTGCAGCAATCGTCGACGCTTCGGAGAGCTTCAACATTCAGTTTCGGGCGAAGTTTTTCAACGTTCTGAATCACACGAATTTCTCTCCGCTCGTCGCGAATAATAACTTATACACCGCCAATGGACTGCCGGTGACAACCGCAGGATTGATCACCACGACTGCAACATCATCCCGGCAGCTCCAATTCGGATTGAAAATCGCTTGGTGATGCTCATCCGAGGGGATTGGTTCCCCAGCAGAACTTCCCATAAGTGCCATTTGCTCGACGTGTACCGGCGGCGGAAGATTGTTGAGGGGAAGGTACTTCAAATCCTCACCCACCCGAACTTCGGCTCGCCCACCAACGACCTGACCAGTCCGCTGTACCAGATCGGCGGGCCGCGCTCGATCCAACTCGCGCTCAGGCTTCAGTTCTAAACTGCAGACTACCCGAGTTCGAAAACTCATACCCGCGAAACCATCCAGGATAATCGGCCTACAGCCCGGACAAGAGGTGCCCAAGCTTGTTTCGCTTCACCGTCAGATAACGAAGGTTCGAAGGTGAAGGACGAATCTCGAGGGGCAGCCATTCCGTGACCGACAGGCCGTAGCCTTCGATGGCGACCAGTTTGCGCGGATTGTTGCTGAGAAGCCGCATCGAGCGCACCCCGATTTCGCGCAGGATCTGCACCCCGATCCCATAGTCTCGCTGATCCGGTTTGAAGCCAAGGCGTTCGTTAGCCTCCACCGTGTCCAATCCCTGGTCCTGCAAACGGTACGCTCGAATCTTGTTGGCCAGGCCGATTCCCCGCCCTTCCTGACTTAGGTAAAGCAGCACTCCGCGCCCTTCGCTGGCAATCCGGCACAAGGCCTTGTCGAGCTGCGCACCGCAGTCGCAACGCACGGAACGCAGCACATCGCCCGTGAGGCACTGTGAATGCACGCGCACAAGCACGTCCCGGCCATCTCCAACATCACCAAACACAAGAGCAATATGGGTCTGCTTGTCGATCTGGTTTTCGAATGCGTGAACTCGGAACTCTCCGTACTCCGTCGGGAGGTTTGCAGAGGCTACACACTGGATCACCGATTCGGTACGTAACCGATAGGTGATCAGGTCGGCGACGGTAATCAGCTTAATGTTATGGCGCATGGCAAACTGGCGGAGTTCGGGCACCCGGGCCATCGTGCCATCTTCGCTCATAATCTCGCAAATAACCCCGGCGGGATGAAGCCCTGCCAGCCTGGCCAAGTCCACAGCAGCTTCCGTCTGGCCTGCCCGCGCCAATACTCCAGCATTTCTCGCGCGCAATGGGAACATGTGCCCCGGACGGATCAGATCGGCAGGCTTCGTCGCTGGATCAATGGCGGCAAGCACCGTGGCTGCACGATCGGCGGCCGAGATTCCAGTGGTCGTGCGCTCCCGCGCCTCAATGCTGACACAGAAGGCCGTTTCGAAGCGCGATGAATTCTTTGACACCATGAGCGGGATTTCGAGTTCGTCGAGCCGCTCGGGCGTCATCGCCAGGCAAATCAAACCGCGGCCATACTTCGCCATAAAATTGATTGCTTCGGGGGTGATCTTTTCGGCGGCGATGGTAAGATCACCTTCATTTTCCCGATCTTCGTCGTCGACGACGATCACCATCTCGCCGGCGCGGATCGCGGCGATGGCATCCTCGATCGATGCGAATTCTTCGGAATGGTTGTGAGCTGCTTTTAAAGCCTCGAGTCTTGGAGTCATGTATGCGTACCTTTGTTTACCAGAGTGCCCATTATCGGAACGCGATTCTCAGCCCGAATAGAAGCGGACGGTAAATTATCGACGCCAGGAGCAGGCGGCGCGCAGCTACCCTCGACAGCTGAAGCGAGAATTCCAATCCAACGTAGAGGAAAATTAGACCAAGTAGAAGTCCTAACCAAATGGATAACAACAGCGTAGCGCGACGGCAACTTCATGACACGGATCGGAATTAGAGAGGCAGGAGCAAAGATGTTCGTGGGGCTGTTGAGAAAGTCCGCAGGTTCGTCCACCGCGACCGAAGCAACACCCAGGATGAGGAAAAACGTAAGCCCGCATATCAACAAGAAGCTCGAAGATTTGGTTCGCCGCATCAATGTATTTCTTCTTCCGATCTCGGTGTCACGCGGTTGTTTTCACAACCGCGACGTGCGGTCGATTTGCCATTGCGTTATCGCTGTTCCGCACTGGAGCTGCCGCGTGGAGCGTCCAGCTGAAGAGTTGAATGCAAGCGCGCGACCAAATCGGCCGACGATTTGCGTTCACCTCGCGACATCGCGCCACAACCCACAGTCCACTGTCTGATTAGTTGCCCGCACGGACCTCGCCGACGTCGGTTCAACCAGCAGCTGCCAAGCCCTGAACAGTTCACTGTCAATATCTCAACACTCGGTTGAGATCAGGGCGCATTCTCGCTGCCTCTTGTGCAGAGCCGATGCACTAGTTCGCCGACCGGGACATTTGGAGATAAACCTGCCTCACATTCGGTCGGGGGCGTGTACAGCGTCTGCTTTTGCGTAGAGGGGGATCTTCCCGCGAAGCAGTATCTCGCACTGCGAAACCGCATCCGGCAATGGCAACCGAGTTTGGGTACGCTTTTTCTTGCCTGGATTGTGTTGTGGAGATACCGCGCCGGACTCCCCGGCTTCGAGTTACCGGAAGCAATCCAGCCGGCACAGGAACAGTTTCACACCCGTCTGCAACTAGATAGAATGGCCGATCGAACGGAAGATAGCAGGGCGACTCAGAGGGAGGATCTGAGGAGGGCATACGCCCACCTAGGAAAAGCAGCGCGAAGGCCTCGTGGGAGCAATCGGGCCAGTTCAGCCAACAAATCCAATCGTTTCTGTTTCTCTCACGCAGGGTCATCGCTTTCGCAGACTCCATGGAAAAGGAAATGTGAGGCCCTCTTTCTTCGCTCGGTCTGCGATAGGATGCTGGTGTCCTCATAATACCGTTATGAGTTGGGCGCGTTCTGGTCAATTATCAATGAACCGCCCGTGGGCAGCCTAAGACAATGACGGTTAAGTCGCCTTTGCGGATTCTGTTGCTCGAGGACAACTCTGCTGACGCGGAGCTGATGCGCGATACCCTTGAGGCGGATCATCTCGTCTCCAAAATAACCTGCGTCCAAACTCGTGCCGAATTTCTCACCGCACTTGAAGATAGCGGAATTGACCTGATTCTGGGGGATAGCCAGCTGCCTTCGTTCAACGGTATCTCCGCGCTAAGACTTGCGCTGAGTGTCAGACCCGATCTGCCTTTCATCTTTGTGTCCGCTGTCCTTGGCGAGGAAGCGGCTGTTCAAGCACTCAAAATTGGGGCTACGGACTATGTTCTAAAAACCAGGCTATCCAGGCTTGTGCCAGCAGTGCGTCGTGCGCTGCGCGAAACCGAAGAAAGAGCCCAGCGTAAGAAGGCTGAGGCGGCGCTGCGCCGGAGCGAGGCTTATCTGGTAGAAGCGCAACGGTTAAGCCACACAGGCAGCTTTGGCTGGAACGTCCGCACCGGCGAGATCTTCTGGTCCGATGAGACTTACCGCATATTCGAATTTGAAACCACCACGAAATCCACGGTTGAACTGGTGATCGAGCGAACCCACCCGGACGACCGAGAGTTTGTTCGACGAGCCATTGAGAGTGCCTCAATCGGGAAGCACGCATTAATCCTCGAACATCGCCTGCTCATGCCGAATGGTGCTGTCAAATATGTTCACGTCGCAGGCAATCCCACCGCCGGCGAAGATCCGGAAAGTTTACTCTTCGTAGGTGCGATAACCGAGATTACAGAACGCAAGCGCGCCGAAGAGACTGCGCGCCGGAGTGAGAAAGAGCTCCGAGATGCCATTAACACGATCCCGGCGAATGTTTGGAGCGCTGCGAGTGATGGCACCGTCGATTTCGTCAACCAGCGTTTAGTGGATTTCTTAGGCCTGCCCGGGGACGACCTGGCGGGATGGAACTGGCCATCCGCGATTCATCCCGAGTGACCGCGACAGGTTTGTCGCGGACTGGTTGTCAGATCTGAAGACCGGGCGCTCGCAGGACAGTGAAGTACGCGTACGGAGGGCGGACGGGCAATATTGCTGGTTCTTGGTGCGCCGGGTACCGTTGCGCGACGAAACTGGAGGGATCCTAAGATGGTATGGAGTTTTCACCGACATTGACGATCGCAAGCGGGCCGAAGCGTTGATTGCCGGCGAAAAGCGGGTCCTCGAGCTGGTCGCGAAAGGAAATCCTCTTCCCGAAATACTTGACAGCCTCTGCCGGCTCGTCGAGGAGCAAGCCAACGACGCTCTCGCCTCGATCTTATTGGTGCAAGGAGGCCGGTTGAAGCATGGGGGCGCGCCCAGCCTTCCCAAGGCCTACACGGATGCAATTGACGGCGTCTTAATCGGGCCGTCGGTCGGTTCGTGTGGCACGGCCGCGTACCGTGGTCAACAGGTCGTCGTAGAGGACATTGCTACGGATTCATTGTGGACCGACTTCCGCGATGCGGCTTTGCCCCACGGCCTGCATGCCTGCTGGCTCACGCCGGTCTTCTCTTCCCAGGGACGGGTCATTGCGACCTTCGCAATGTACTACCGCGAGCCACGACGTCCGACTCAGCACGACCTGGAAATTATTGAGCAGATCACTCACCTCGCGGGTGTTGCGATTGAACGTAAGTTGACATACGACCAACTACAGCGCAGTGAAGCTTACTTGGCGGAAGCGCAAAGGCTGACCCATACCGGTAGTTGGGCCCGTGACACTATGGGCCGGGCCGACTACTGGTCCGAGGAAAATTTTCGAATCTGGGGATTCGATCCGCTGCAGGGCATTCCCGACCCCGAATTGGTGCACCAGCGCATACACCCAGAGGATCGCGACAGGGTGCGGGAACATCGTTTGGAGGCGGTGCATGAAAGAACGGATTACACCCTTGAATTCAGAATCGCCCTGCCCGACGGCAGCGTGAGACACATCCATGCGGCCGGCCGTCCGGTTTTCAATGACAACGGAGAGTTAGTCGAAGAAGTGGGAACCCATGTCGACGTGACGGAACGCAAAGGCTATTTATCCGACCTGCAAGCGGCTGAACAGAAGTTCCGCGGGCTATTGGAATCGGCGCCGGATGCGGTCGCGGTCGTGAATCGCGAGGGCAAAATTGTTTTGGTCAATGCCCAACTGGAGAAACTGTTTGGCTATCAACGAGCAGAGGTATTAGGAAACAAAATCGAAATGTTATTGCCCGAGCGATTCCGGAGCAGGCATCCGGAACTCCGCACGGCCTTCGTTGCCGACCCTCGCGCCCGCTCGATGGGCTCCCAGTTGGAATTGTATGGCCTGCATAAAGACGGGCGAGAGTTTCCGGTGGAGGTCAGCCTTAGCCCGCTCGAAACTGAAGAAGGCGTGCTCATCTCCGGCGCCATTCGCGATATAACTGCCCGAAAGCAGGCCGAGGAAAAAATTCGGCAGAGCGAAGCGGAGCTTCGACAACTCGTCGATGTGATTTCGCAGCAAGTCTTTGTTTTTGACGCAGACTGGAACCCTCTTTTTGCGAACCGAAGGGAATTGGAATACACCGGCCTTACTTCGGAAGAAATCCGGTCAAAAGAAGCAGTTTCCAGAATCTTTCATCCCGAGGACCTTAAGAAGTTAGAGGCCGCCCGTGAGCGGGCGCGTTCCGATGGTGCCCCTTTTGAGACGGAGGCACGAATACGCGGGAAAGACGGTGCATATCGCTGGTTCCTGATCCGGGACAATGCGCTGCGCGATGAGCAGGGGCGCATCCTGCGGTGGTACGGGACGCGCACCGATATCGAGGACCGCAAACGAGCCGAGGAGGAGGTACGGAGAGGCGAGGATCGTTTGCGGGTGGTGATCGACACCATCCCTACGCTGGTCTGGAGCGCTCGCCCTGATGGTTCCGTAGACTTTATCAACCAACGTTGGGGAGAATACACGGGACTGTCGCTGGAAGAAGGACTGGGCTGGAAGTTGGGAGCAGTCCTTCATCCCGACGATGGTGCACGATTCATGAATGAATGGCTCGCCACGTTGTCGTCCGGCGAACCTATGAGGATAGAAGTTCGAGTGCCGAAGGCTGACGGCGAGTATCGCTGGTTGTTAGTCCGCAATGTACCACTTCGTGATGGACTGGGAAACATCATCAAATGGTATGGATCGGGTATTGACATCGATGACCGTAAGCGGGCCGAAGACGCTCTGCGGCGCAGCGAAGCTTATCTGGCGGAATCGCAGAGGCTGACCAATACTTGCAGCTGGGCTGTCGAGGGCAAGAACCGCGAGCTCGTCTACTGGTCGGATGCGATGTATCGAGTCTTCGGCTTCGATCCGCAACAGGGATTTCCCAGCCATGACCGAATCTGGGAGCGAATACATCTAGAAGATCGCGCCGCTGTCAAAGCGAACAGCGACAAGGTGTTCCGCGAGAAAGTGGATTGTGAGTTCGAGTATAGAGTCGTGCTACCCGGCGGAATCGTGAGACACATCCATGCCTTAGGCCATCCAGTTCTGAACGCCGAGGGAGAGCTGATCGAAGTAGTGGGAACAGATATCGATGTGACCGAGCGTAAGCAGGCGGAGCAGGCTCTGCGGCGCAACCAAGCCTACCTGGCGGAAGCACAGAGGCTGAGCCACACCGGCAGCTTCGCCTGCAACCCTGAGACAGGGAAAACGCTTTACTGGTCCGAGGAATTGTTCCGAATTTTTGGATTGGATCCCCAGCGCGGTGTGCCCGGCTCTGACGACTACTCTCAACTTGTGCATCCAGAGGATCGCGACAGGGTTTCCGAAGGTTGCCTGCAGGGATTTCGCGACAAAGCACAGTTTTCGCAGGAATACAGGTTGCTTTTACATGACGGCACGGTCAAGCACCTCCACGTGCTTTGGCATCCGGTCCTCGATACGGCGGGAGAATTGGTCGAATACGTCGGTACGGCGGCGGATGTCACCGAGCGCAAACGCGCCGAGGAAGAGCGGGAACGATTGCGTCAGCTAGAGACCGATCTTGCTCATATGAACCGCGTGACCATGCTTGGCGAGTTGGCAAGCTCTCTTGCACATGAAATCAATCAGCCCATTGCTGCCGCAATCACCAGCGCCAATGCCTGCTTGCGTTGGCTCGCACACGATCCGCCCGATCTGGAAAGGGCCCGCGCGGCCATAATCAGAATCGAGAAAGACGGAAGCCGTGCAGCGGAAATCATCCAGCGCCTGCGGGCGTTTTACAAGAAAGGCGCTCCGCCCCATCGCGAATTGGTCGACATTAACAAAGTAGTCGTGGAAATGCTGGGCCTGCTGCGCAACGAGGCGACCCTGCATTCGATTGCATTGCGCACGGGCCTTACCCCTCAGTTGCCACCCATCATGGCAGATCGTGTTCAATTGCAGCAGGTGTTGATGAACCTCATGTTGAATGGCATCGAAGCCATGAGCGATGAAGCCGGTGAACTTATGATTCGGTCGCAAAAAGCAGAAAATGGGTTCCTACTGATCTCCGTCAGCGATACCGGGGTTGGTCTTCCCACAGAAAAAGCAGATCTAATCTTTAATGCTTTTTATACGACCAAACCTTTGGGCACCGGTATGGGGCTGGCGATCAGTCGCTCGATCATTGAAGCACACGGTGGCCGCTTGTGGGCCACTGCAAATGCGGGGCGCGGTGCGACGTTTCATTTCACCGTTCGGGCTGAGGTGTACCAGTGAGTGCCGGGGATGTAGCTACCGTATTCATCATTGACGATGATGCCGGAGTGCGCGAATCGATCAAGGACTTAGTGGAGTCTGTGGGACTACGCGCTGAGGCTTTCGCTACTGCGCAACAGTTCTTATCAACCAATCGGCAAGCCGGACCCAGTTGCCTGGTGTTAGACGTAAGACTTCCCGGCATCAGCGGCTTGGACCTTCAGCATGAGTTAAGAAGAACAGGAATTAAGATTCCCATCATTTTCATCACCGGCCACGCAGACGTTCCCATGAGCGTAACCGCCATGAAGTCGGGAGCCGTCGAATTCTTAACGAAGCCGTTCAGGGAGCAGGACTTGCTTGACGTGATTCAGCGTGCTCTCAACCGTGACCGCCTGTCGCGGGAAAAGCAAAACCAATTGGCTGAACTGCAGGAGCGCTATGCCGGGCTTAGCGCACGCGAGCGCGAAGTCATGAGCCTGGTGGTTTCCGGGATGCTCAACAAGCAGATTGCAGCGGAATTGAAAGCCAGTGAAACCACCGTGAAAATCCACCGTGGGCATGTGATGCAAAAGATGCAGGCCAAATCTTTGCCGGAATTAGTCAGGATGGCCGACAAGCTTAAGGTCTCGCGCTAACTCTGCCCCGCGACTACTGCCTGCCACACCAAGCCAATAACACCTTCATCCGAGAACCCCTTACTAAAGTCTTATCGCACCGTCCCAAAGTGTGATTGTTTTCTCATGGACCAGCGCCGTACTCTACTGTCATGGCCAAGGACCAGAGCACGAAAATGATCGCAATCGT
This sequence comes from uncultured Acidobacteriaceae bacterium, assembly GCA_963836295.1. Lineage (GTDB taxonomy): Bacteria > Acidobacteriota > Terriglobia > Terriglobales > Acidobacteriaceae > Bog-257. Next base: position 21,054 of record CAWIIY010000002.1, read on the forward strand.
AGATGACGATGAATCCGTACAAAACGCCCTCCAAGACCTGATCGAAGCCGATGGGCTTAAGGCGAGCTGTTTTGGATCAGCAGAGGAATTCCTCGAGTCTGGCCTGCAGCGTAAGGCAGCATGTCTGATTACGGATATCCGTATGCCTGGAATGTCGGGTCTGGAACTGCAGGCGAGGCTCAAAACTGACGGATGTAAGATTCCGATCATTTTTATCACTGCACATGGAGATGCGAGAGTACGGATTCAAGCGATGAGAGAAGGCGCGGTCGAATTTCTTATGAAGCCGTTCGACGATCAAGTCTTCCTGAGCCGAGTTCGCGCCGCAGTCCATAGTTAAGCAACCGATAGACTCGCGCGGTGACAACCGTGCAGCAAGTGGGTGGGGGCTTACGTGAACAGTTCTGAAGTAATTGCATGCACTAACCGGGATCAAGCCGAGCGTGCATTCGAACAGATTATCGGGGGCAGTCCCGCACTTGAAGCCGTGCTTGAGCAAGTGGAATGTGTGGCACCCACCGACTCCACCGTCCTGATTCTGGGGGAGACCGGTACGGGCAAGGAGCTAATCGCCCATGCCATTCACAATGCGAGTTTGCGGTGCGGACGTGCGCTAATCAAGCTAAATTGCGCGGCCATTCCCCTCGATCTTTTGGAGAGCGAACTGTTCGGACACGAAAAGGGGGCCTTCACCGGGGCTATAACGCAGAAGATTGGGCGGTTCGAAATGGCTGACGGGGGTACATTGTTCCTTGACGAGGTGGGAGACATACCGCCATCACTGCAGCCGAAATTGCTGCGAGTGCTTCAAGAGCAAACGTTCGAGCGCCTGGGCAGCGGACGTACCCACAAAGTAGATGTGCGGTTGGTGGCTGCGACAAATCGAAATCTAGAGGAAATGGTGGCACGGAACGAATTTCGCAACGACCTGTATTACCGCCTTAACGTCTTTCCGCTGTCCTTGCCGGCCCTCCGCGAACGCCGGGAAGATATTCCTGCTCTGTTGGAACACTTCGTCGAGATTTTCAGCCGGCGCACCGGAAGGCAGATCCACCACATTCCTCCGGAGACTGTAATAGCCTTCTCGTCATACTCTTGGCCTGGCAATATACGAGAACTCCAAAACCTGGTGGAGCGTGCGGTCGTTCTAGCAAAAGATGGCGTTCTTCCAAACCCTCTGCGCCCATCGTCTATCCCCGCTGTCCCCTCGCCTGCTGTCGTTTCGTCGGCCGCGGTAGCAGAAGACTCGAACCCCGCTGTGCCAATGTCGCTCCGAGATTCCGAACGCGCGCTCATTCTCCTTGCGCTGCAAGCGAGCGGCTGGAAAATTGGGGGACCAAAAGGCGCAGCGGTAAAACTGGGCTTAAACCGAACCACCCTGATGCACCGGCTGAAGAAACTGGGGATTGAGCGGCCATCGCGGCGTGCTGATTCCCTCGAAGAGATCTCTACGCCCGAGCGAACTGGATCATCGGCAAGATTGTAGGTTGTCCCGAAATTCGTCGCCAACCGTACCTGAATTCGATTCTGATTCCGACTTTTCTTACGGTTGCGGACGAGGCGCGAATTGGTAAGGAAGATAGATCGGCGCCCACATATTGCTGCAGATGCGCGACTCCAAGGCTTGCTCGTCAAATTCGCCAGCAACTCCATCCTTGATTGCTTGAAGTGCGACCGCTTTCGCCACCGCGAAGGATACGGCACGCAGTTCAGAAATCGGGGGCAATAACCGTTCTGACTTACCACTGTGCACGGGAGAGAGTTCTGCCAAGGATTTTGCCGCAGCCATGAACATGCTGTCGGTAACCCGCCGCGCATTCACCGACAGGATACCCAATCCCATTCCAGGGAAGATATACGCGTTGTTGGTCTGATCGATTGGCACCTCGCGGTCGTTCCACTTTACCGCGGCGAAGGGACTGCCGGTGCCGATGAGAGCGCGCCCTTCCGTCCATTTCAGCAAGTCCGCCGGAGTAGCCTCCGAGCGCGATGTAGGGTTCGAGAGCGAAAAAATAACCGGCCTGTCGGTCGCGGCCGTCATGGCCCGGATCACATCTTCGGTAAAAGCGCCCGCCTGTCCCGAGACTCCGATCAGGGTCGTTGGCTTGGCGTTCTTCACAACATCCAGCAGACTAATGCGATCCGTATGTTCCATTTGCCAATTACTGATGGCAGAGCGCGGCTGCACAAAAGGCTCTCGGGCCGGACGTATGCCCGCCATGCCTTCCACCAGCAGACCGTCTTTGTCGACGGCGTAGAAGCGGCGGCGTGCTTCGGAATCGCTGAGGCCTGCATTCTTCATAGCGCTCAGCAGAAGAGTGACGATGCCAATGCCTGCAGAGCCCGCTCCTAGGAGCACGATGCGTTGCTCGGTCAAAGGTGTGCCAGTGACGTTTATGGCAGCAAGCAGAGTGCCTGTGGCCACGGCTGCGGTCCCCTGGATGTCGTCGTTGAAAGTGCAGAGCCGATCGCGATAGCGCTCGAGCAACCGCCCAGCACTCACCCCCGCAAAATCTTCCCATTGCAACAGCACGTGGGGCCAGTGCTCGATTACGGCGCTCACGAACGCTTCGACAAAATCGTCATATTCGGCACCGCGTACCCGCTGATGACGCCATCCGATATAGAGAGGGTCTTCCAGACGATCCACATTGTCGGTACCGACATCGAGCAGTACCGGCAAACATGTCTGTGCGTGAATGCCGGCGCAAGCGGTATAAAGTGAGAGCTTGCCGATGGGGATGCCCATGCCCCCGGCCCCTTGGTCGCCAAGCCCCAGAATACGCTCGCCGTCGCTGACCACGATCGCGCGAACCGCGTCGTTGCGCGGATGCGCGAGGATTTCGCGAATCCTGTGCTGGTTTGGATAACTGAGAAACAGTCCGCGCGGCTTGCGCCAGATCTCGCTGAATCGCTGGCATCCCTCGCCGACTATCGGCGTGTATACCAGAGGCATCATCTCTTCGATGTTACGCAATAGCAGGCTGTAAAACAGAGTTTCATTCGTGTCCTGCAGGTCGCGCAGGTAGGCATAGCGCTCGAAATCTGTTGCAAAGTCCCGCAGCACCTTAAGACGACGTGCTACCTGATCGTCCAGATTGCCAACATGTGGGGGAAGCAGTCCGTGTAGTGCGAAGTCCGTGCGCTCCCTCTCCGAGAACGCAGTTCCCTTGTTCAGCATGGGAAAGTTAATCAGGTCGAAGCCGGAGAGTCCCGTCTCCAAGACTCCCTCAGCCGTGATGCGATATCTCATGCCCGACCGCCAGCCTGCGGTGTCCATATTGTTCCATAGTTCCTCTTCTTGAAGTTGGCCAAACCGTTCGTCTTTTGCTGCCGAATAGCCACGGGGCAGGAAGTGTAGTGCCGTTTAATTGCGGCGTCAGCCGCTGGACCGCACTCTAATCGCCCTGCAGCCGCTTCATCAGAGGTTTATTGAGTTCAGTATTCACCTACTCGGGTGTGCGGCCCATTGCGTGAACAATCTCGTCATTCGCCTGCGTATAGTCCAGCCGTGACTGCATCAGCAACGTCTGAGCGTCGAGTTCCTGGGCCGTTCCCATGTCAGCCTGTGAACTGAGAGCCTCTCCGCGAGTCAGTTCCTCATGAAGCACTCGATTGGATTCTGTGCGCAAGGCCAGCAGTTCCTCCGACACTTTGCACATTTGCTGCGTCCGTTCCAGCTTGTTGTATGCGGTCTCAACTGCCAGCTCAACTTCATCGGAAAGCCGGGCAACGTTCTCTTTCGCCTGCGACAACTGCGCCTCGCGCTCTTTCAGAACCGCCCGTTTACGTCCTGCGTCGAAGAGGTCATAGCCGAAGTGAACACCGAAACTGCCGAAATTCCGAGCTAGAAATGGAACGTTGTTTTGGTAGCTGTAACGAGCAAAGGCGTCTACGTCGGGGACATAGAGGTCCGTCTTCGCCAAGCTAATCGCCGCTTTGGCTTTCTCTACTTCGATGCGCGCCGCGATGATCTCGGGATGAGAGGCCAGCGCCTCCGCCACACACGTTTCCCGTGCGCAGGCTGGCTGCGCTTCCGCAGTATTGGGATCGAGATCCAGCGCCGTGGTGAGAGGTAGTCCCATGGCGTCGTTGAGTTGCAGCTTGAGGTCGGAGAGCTGTAAGTCGGTAGTCAGTAATTCCTGTTTTGCCTGCAGGAGTTGCGCGCGGCTTTCGATCAGGTTCTCTTCCAGTGTGCTGCCATATTTCACTTGCTGAACACGTTCGCTTTGCAGGTCCTCCGACGCTTTGATCCTGGCTTCCATTGCGCCGCGGTGAAGTTGCGCGATCAGGATCTTGTAGTAGAGTTCGTGGATTGTCAGGGCAACATCATTTTGCGTCTGTTGCGCACTCTGCCGGGAAGCCTTCAGCTCGGCTTGCGAGATGTCGTTCGCGCGCCTGATCTTCAGCAAAGTGGTCAGGGGCTGCGTGAGCTGAGTGCCGCTGGTGGTCAGGTTGCGGCCTCCCTGGTTAATGACCGAATTCACTGGAGGAATAGGGCTGCCCGCAACAGTCCCAAGAGTACCCGGATAGATTTGTATCAACTGCGTATCAGTCAAATGCACGAAGTTGCTGTCATTCCGTATAGACGGGAAATATTCGCTCTTCGCAGCTTGCTTGGCTTGTTGTTTCTCATCGACCTTAAACTCATTGATACGCACCAGGTGGTTGTTCTGAAGTGCTAACTGGACGGCCTCATGCAAAGTGATGTGTCGCGGAGGAGCGGTATTGCCCGGATCCTCGGCGAAAGCGACAGCGCCGGACAAAACCAGGGCCAATACAAGGTGCATTTTCCTCTTCATGATTTCTCCTCCTTGACCGGCTGAAGCGTGGCAAGCTCGGCGTAGTTGAAAGGCGATTTCCGAAGCAGGGCGACGAGAAGAAGTGCAATGGCGCAACTCCACGCGACCAACAGGTACCCGTCGAGGAGACTCAGCGCATACGCCTGAAGGCGGAGCCGCGCCGCGATGAGATCGACCGCGCGAGCCCCAGCCGATGCCAGTCCGGAGGACCCTCCGAAGAGTCCAGCGGTCATCGCATGAATATTTGCATCGGTGATCCAGTTCCCGCTGCTGACATGCAGCCCAAGGAGATTGGAGTGCAGTTCCTCCCGCTGGGCAAGAAAGTGGCCCATGTACACGGCTCCCGTCGTTCCGCCAAATAACCGAATGACGTGAAAGAACGCGGAGAATGTCAGAATCCACTGTGGTTTCGCCAAACCGCCGGTAAAGATACCTTGCAGGATGATGCAGCCCACGAGCCCTATGAGCGAAAACGCTTGTCCGACACCTGTGAGCAGTTCGGTGCGATAGTAGTTTTGCGCTGCCCATACGCTCGTGTACTGGGCGCCCAAGATAGCCGCAACGGCAGTGCAGGTCAGCCCGGTGGCGAAGACCAGCCGGGGATCCAACCCGCGGCGCATCAGAAGCCCCGCGGTAAAGGCGACGAGCAGGAGTGGAACTGCGCTCCAGATGATGGCCGGCCCAATCTGATCGGCTTCGAAACCATGGATGGCCAGCGACTGCGGGATCAGAATGATGGTTAAGGTGAGCGTAAACCGAAACCAGAAGAGCAGGCTACCGAGCAGAACCGTGTTCCACTTCCAAAGATATGGTAAAGCCACCAGGGGATTGGGGCCGAGTAGTCGCCGTATGAGTGCGCATAGCGTGAAGAACCCGCCAGCCCAAAATAACCCGTTGAACACCCCAGAGCGCCACCAGTCGAGCCTTTGACCTTGCTGGATGGCAGTTAACATCAGGGCCAATCCGGCACTCAGGTATAGAAATCCGACGAAGCTGGGCGCAGGGCCGCTATTCTTCCGGGCTGGAGCCGGAGGTATTCCGAAGTAAATGCAGGCCAGCATTACAGGCACGATAACGGCCGAATTCCAGAACATCCAATGCCAGGAAAGATGGTCGCGGTACCAGCCATAGAGTGACGGCGCCACGTTCACTGCACCATCGATAAACGTGGCATAAAACGCCATCGTAAAAGGCAGGAATCGCAGGGGAGAAATGCGAAGCGCAAAAGTCAGGGTGAGCGGATAAAAAGTGCCCGACGTTAACCCGGCGACAATCAATGCCGCAATCAGCAGACTGTAACTGTGAATGAGCGGCAGGAAGGCGCAGGTCACACCGAAAACTGCTGCCGTAAATAGAAGGACCCGGCGTGGTCCCAGCAAACCTCCGAGGTAGACAGTAAAGGGTCCGATAAACATGACCGACGCGTTAAAGGCGCTGTCGAGCCACGCACCCGCATCATAGCTGATGCCGACGTGACCCTTCAGGTCGGCCAGGCCCAGGCTGAGCATGCGGCCGGTTAACGTGACGAGCCCGGCGCCGATGAGCACCCCAAGTATCCCCAATAGCGGTCGGGTGGAGATTTCCGCAGGGATGGCAGCGGCAGTTCCGCGTGCGATCTGCGCTGGCGTTGGTCGGGTTATAAGGGTTGCGGTGGCCACGTTAGACCTGCCTATCGCTTGGTGCGGACGGTCGCGGTCACCGAGAGACCCGGACGCAACCTGTTGGCGAATTCCGTATCCTCAAATGCAATCTTGACCGGGATTCGCTGCACTACCTTGGTATAGTTGCCGGTCGCGTTATCAGGTGGCAGCAATGCAAACTGCGATCCGCTGGCCGGGGCTATTTCGATGACCTTGCCGGCAAAGACCTTTCCGGGAAATTGGTCTATGCGAATCTCGGCTGCATCCCCAACCCTTACGTTAGTAAGCTGGGTTTCTTTGTAATTCGCCTGCACCCATCGCGTGCGATCAACGAAAGGAATGATCTGCGTTCCGGGCGATACCAACTGCCCAGGCCTAACTTGCCGTTCGCCGACCGTTCCGTCGCCAGGTGCAGAAATCTTCGTATAGCCGAGGTTTACCTGCGCCAATACCAGGCTTGCTTGTTTAGCGCGAAGGTCGGCGGCAAGTTGCATGTCTTGGGACTCCAGCACCATCTTCTGACGCCGCTCCGCTTCGGCCGCCAGTTCGCTGCTCCGTAGCATGGCTCGAGCTTGAGCGAGGTCCGCATCGCGACTGGCGAACTGACCTGCGAGCCCTTCTTCGTCAGCGACCGCCTGCTCCAACTTTTGCTGGGTTGTTGAATGAGTCTGATAAAGCCCCTCCTGGCGCTTCCGTTCCGATCGGGCACGCACCAACCCAGCTTCGACGGCGTCTTTACCGGCCTGCGCCGCCGCGATCTGGGCCTTAGCCTGATCGATTCCTGCAAGGGCCCTCTCTATACGGGCATCCTGCAGCTCACGCTGGCGAAGGTTGTCGTCGATAGCAGCCCTGGCGGCCTCTACGCCCGCGCTCGCCTGCGCTACTTGTGCTTGATAGTCGCTGTCCTCCAGTTCAACCAGGAGGTCCCCTTTGTGTACCTGCTGATAATCCGAAACGACTACGCTTCGAACGATCCCGGCCACTTTCGTACTGAGCGGAGTGAGATCGCCGCGAACATATGCGTCATCGGTAACTTGTTCAACATGCCCGCCTTCCCATGAATTCCAGTTCCGGGTAACCGTAATTAAGACGGCGAGAGCGAGAAGTGCCACCAAGACAGGCGTGACGTATTTTTGCCAATCGAAAGCAGGCTTCGCTGCTGCACTCTGCTCTTTGTCAGGCTCTTGGGGCTTCGGTACTGGTGCTGCGGAATCAACGGCAACGGGGGAGGCGGACATCGATCACGCTCCTTCTTCTAAAGAAAATATGTACAACGCTGAACTTTTCATTTCCTACCGCCCAAAAAGACCCAACGCGAATCTTGCGGCTGCTAGGACTCGTCAACGACTTCGTATCTAAGAAATAGGCAACTGCTGTTCCAAATCTCGGTCCATTTCGGTTGCACCTGAGCAGTGAATCTGGCCTCCAGAGCCGATGGGTTTGGGAAAACGACAATCTCTCGACACCTTCCCAGCGACAAGATCTGCACTGTCAATCTGTTGACTTTTTGCGGTGCGGCAGCATGTCTGCCACAGGTGATCTGGTACTGCGCTTTACACATCGGGGGAGGGACTACCGGTTTTCAGGTCGTAAGTGACCCGCATCGCGCAGAACTAAATGCAAGATTTCCTTGTTGCAGTAGCGATTGGAACACTTCCCAAACTACTTGACGCAGCAGTTTGGAGCTGTCCCAAACGGTTTGGCTGGCCATGCCAGGGCCGTTATTGAGCGGCTCCGGACGACCCAAGAGCGCCATCAGCAGCGTCCATCACGCGGCTCCCTCGCTCGATATCGAGACCGGCAGGAGATGCTGAATGTCCCGTTCAATTCGGCTTGGCACAGGAGGCTGAAGAATTGCGTGGCCAGAGCCGAGCGACGGTTCCGATTGCGGCCGCTCGGGCGGCTTCCAGTCACCTTGAATGCCCTGATTCAGGTCGTAGAGCCGCCAGCTGCCGCAGGCCAGACAACGTTGCCGGTTATGCTGAGGCCACGCGGCCCGGCGATGGAAACAACCCGACAATATCCCGCTTATCAGGGCTGAGAGTTGCATTATCAGTCCGTTCCTGGGTGAGGAATTAGGTCGTGGAGAATCTGGATGGGAAATTGGCAATGCAGCTCACTCCATGTAGACGACAATCGCGCTTACCGTATCAGCGATTGCCAGCAGAAACGCGACGCAAGACAAGGCTATGACTGCGAAGAGCTGTGTCTCATTGCTGTCCGCCTGAACATAGAGGCCGACAGGGTAGATGATCGCGGCAACGTTTATGAGCGCGAGGATTGTCCAGAATTTTGTTCTCTGATTTGTCTGTGCCACGTTTTCGCTCCGACATTTTCAGGAAGCAAGCGACGTACCAAACCTGGGACGCCCTACTGGGCAGTGCGGAGAAAGGATCTATAGCTTACTGTCGTTCCACATCACACCTAAGGCGTGCAGGATCAGAGTATCTTGAGTCGTAAGGTGATCCGGATGCAAGGCCACGTCGAATGCGTATCGAACGTTGGCGTTTGTCGAGCTGCACCATGCTTCGTGAGAGACGATACCCTCACAGTGTGCGCAAGCTGAATCGGCGCTGTATTGGTTGGCGGGCTGCGATACGGATTGTTCTGACAACGACATGACATACTCCTTACTTCCACTCCCAGCCGCACTGGCAACGCAGGAAATCATAGAGGTGAAGTTTCTTCAGAAGCGACTTACATAAGGGACATGATCTCATCCACATAACTCTTCCTCCCAGTACTGGTTGCATTCCTGGAATGCCCCTCTGCAACTCGGGCTCGTTGCGCTGTTGAGTAGTGCACTTCGAGAACCACTTCAAACCAGGGCTGGAAGCTCTGACGTTACTTCATCGGGTGGTTCCCGAGGGACAAATTGTCAACACTTGCGGAGTTTAGTTGGCGAGTGAGAAGCAATCGCTCGCCTGCAGTGTCAACCCACGAGCATGTGCTAACCGGCTCGCATGGCGACAACCCCTGCAAGTCGTGAGAAGTACACACCCCTGTGATTGCGCCTGCTGTGTGTGCGCTCATTGACAATGCTCCGTCCACTCATGCACGTCTGGCTCAGTGAATATGCAGCGGAACGACGAAGTTGCTCCTATATTGGGTGCTCGGGTACACCTGCTGCTCTGGCATCTGAAGTGCACTGATAAGGCCCGAAGGACGGTGCCGAATGTCAGCCGGTCGATCCAAGCATGTACCCGTCAGATCCGACGAGCCCGAATTCTCCAGGTCGTCGCTAGACGATCCTCCAAACAAATCGGCCGCCTCGATGCTGATCGAGATCGGCGTCCTATTGGCCGAGGCGGCATTCGTGGCACCGACACCTGGATTGTGCTCTCACTGTCGGAGATATAGAGATGCGCGAAGCTCCACCGCCGAATACCAGAACCTTTTCTGCTCGCAACGCTGCGAGCGGGAATTTGTCTGCACAACGCTGGCTTCCGTGACGCTGGAGGAATGCCTCCGTATTCAGGACCGGCTGGAAGCTCTCCTCGTCGGCGCTCGGCAAACCTACCGTATGAACTGCGGCGCGGACTGAGAGATCTGGCCGGCCGTGTGCAAACAACTCACCTGTGGCTGAGCGCTGAGCTGTGTCTGAATTCGCAGGTTACCGCTCCCGCAGATTCTCAATGTCAGGATGAACTTGTCATGTTACGCATGTACCGCAAACTCACAACTGTCATCATGTGCGCAGGGTTTCTCGCCTCTCCGGTTGCGTCCCCCGCGGCCGAGTTGAAGCAAGAGGCGGTGCGAACTTGGGACGCCTATGTCGAGACCGCTAACCTGCAGATGCGCGACCGCATGCACGGAACTTTCCTCTGGGTTGACGAATCGCCTGACCGCATCCGGCGGGTTCGTGACGGAGAGATTCTGGTGTCTTCCGTCGGTCAGCGAAACCCGAAGCCTGTGCCTTCCGGCTTGCTCCACGACTGGATCGGGGCGGCCTTCATCCCGAATGCCAGGCTTGAAGATGTTTTGTCCGCGGCTCGTAGTTATGACCAGTACAAGAATTTCTATCAACCTGCAGTCGTAGCTTCCAAGTCCCTCGGCACGACCGGAGATTGCGACAAGTACTCCATGCGGGTGGTGAACAAAGAGGTAGTTTCTGAAACGGCCCTCGATGGCGAATACGAAGCCTGCTATGTCCAGGTCGACGCGAACCGTTGGTACAGCATCGGCTACAGCACACGGGTGCAGGAGGTTCAGGGATATGGCCGGCCGGATGAGCGGGACCTTCCACCGGGCCAGGGAAGTGGCTACATCTGGCGGCTCTACACCATTGCGCGGTTTGAACAGGCAGATGATGGGGTCTACGTTGAACTTGAGGCGATGGCGCTAAGCCGGGACATCCCGCTCGCTGTTCGCTGGCTGGTCGCTCCGATTGTGCGCAACATTTCGAAAAGCTCGCTGCTGACCTCTCTCCACCAGATGGAAGAGGCGGTCCGCTCCACGGCGGTTGCCGTGAAAACTAAGCAATCCACAATTGCCAGAAATGGTAATGACACCATGATCGCCTCGAGGACGAAGTAGCGAACCGCTCGCCGTCCAAACCTTGACTCGCGGCGGTTTACATTTTTGCGATCTGGTATGAGGACCGTTCGGCTGCAGGACGCTCGTGCCCTATGGATGATGTTCGTGTACTCGCCATCTCACATCTGCGAGTATCCGGGATGAACTCGGGTACCTGCCAAAATTCTCGTGCCTTTCCAGCACAGCCAGGGGTCTCTCAACAGACTAAGACGCTCGTTGTTTAGCTTCCTATCGGATCTTGATTTCGTCAGTATGTCCGTTCGGATCGGGAAAATGAACTTTCCCACACGCTGCGCTAATCCGTTCCGCACTGCCCCTGGCACTGGAATTCCTTCATGCGCCCACCCATGCGCCCACCACATTCGGGACAGACCAGGTTCCGGATAGCGGATATCCAGTTTGCGCTGACCTCTCTGAATCTCGTAGCCATTGAATGCTCATTGCCGGCTGCAAACGACTCAGCCCGGCTGCAGCTTGGATCGTCATTGCCAAGTACTTTCATCATGACCTCAACGGAGAGCAGCGCTCGGCGGGTTCACCGTCGATCACTGCAATACTGGATTAAATCTTTCGTCTTCACCTTCGCCTGCGGCACCGATCGAGGAACCTGGGGCGTTCACGATTCTCCATATTCGAGCCACCGCTTCCACACACGGCTGACACAGTTTCTGCTCGGGTTCGCGATGGCCTGCGTCACACAATTCGCCCTTCATAACAAGCATCCACAGGCAGCCGGTGATCAGCTTCTCGCCGACCGTAATGAGGTAAAGCAGGTCGACGGCCAATCGAAGCATCGAGGTAACTGGTTGCAAAACAATATGCCGAAAAGCTGCTAATCATCCGCCAGCTTGGCCGCAATGCGTCAGTTATCTGGATCTGTGTCGAGATTTTCACATGCAGATGTCATGAAACACTGCTTTGCAGAGGCGACGGTCTGGTGTCAGCCGCAGGGAGCGGCAATCAACGTAAACGTCAGAGCGACCACATGGTTGACAGGTCGAACCCGCAGCCAGCGTCAAACCGAGGTGGTGCTCTGAGAGACCCGGGCCCAGTTAATGGGTATTAATATCCTTGACTGACTACTGGTCAGTGTGCTACCTTACATTCAGGTTAGGTAAGCATAATGAAATCATCGAAAACCCTGCAACAGGCCATCCAGTTCTTCTCCGACCCCGAGAACTGCCGTGAGTTCATGATCTCGGTTCGCTGGCCGGATGGAGTTGTGCGCTGCCCGCACTGCGACGGCGAGAACGTCACCTTCTTGGCGAAGGCCCACCTGTACAAATGCAACGCGAAGCACGAGCGCCAGAAGTTCTCGCTCAAGGTCGGCACTGTGATGGAGGATAGCGCCCTTCCGCTTGAGAAGTGGCTTCCCGCCCTGTGGCTCATTGCATCGTGCAAGAACGGCATCAGTAGTTGGGAGATTCATCGCGCTCTGGGCGTCACTCAGAAAACCGCGTGGTTCATGCTGCATCGCGCTCGCCTTGCCATGAAGGGCGAGGGGATGAAGTTGGGCGGAAGCGACGGCGGCCCGGTCGAGGTGGACGAGACTTTTGTCGGCGGCAAGATCGCCAACACGCACAAGAGTAAGAAGCTCCACTTGCAGCAGGTGCGCAGCGGAATACGCAACCGCGATGCGTTCGGTCACATTGGCAAGACTGCGGTAATGGGGATGCTTGACCGCGATCTGCGGCAGGTGCGCTGCAAAGTCGTACCGAACATCCGCCGCGAAGCATTGCAGAACGCAGTACTGGAGCACGTTCATTGCGGCTCGAAGGTCTACACCGATACCCACGGCGCTTATGACCGCTTGCAGAATGACTTTGTGCATGAGATGGTCAACAAGGCGGAAAGCTACGTGCGAGAGCAGGTGCACGTCAACGGCATGGAGAACTTCTGGAGTTTGCTCAAGCGGACCCTGAAAGGGACTTACGTCGCCGTGGAACCGTTCCATCTTGAGCGGTATCTTGATGAGCAGATGTTTCGGTACAATAACCGCGCAACCAGAGACAACCCGCTAAACGATGCTGACCGCTTCCATGCTGTGTTGGCGCAGATCGTCGGCAGACGGCTCACTTATGCGGAGTTGACTGGCAAGGTGGGTGTAGCGTCGTCCTAGTGTTTGGACTCGGAAGCGCGGGAAGCGCGTTTCTGTTTCTTCTCTTCCCGCTCGGCGTCCAGTTGAGCCTTAATTGTGTCGTGCGGAACAGAAACTAGACGCCGCATAAAATTCGTGAACTGCGAGAAATCTCCCCTGACTTCGTTGGCGCGGACTCTGGGGCGATTCGTCGGCTTTTGGGGCATAAGTCCCTTTGTCGCACCCCTTCAAAGGAGGTGACAGAAGGAGTGTGCCCTAATGGGCCCGACAAGTCAACTCGCCCAGCAGTACTCAGTGGCAAATCTGATTCCGACAAATGACGTTACCGGAGACGAGTGGCTCGTGGTGTTAAGAAGTTATTTAGACGGCGGTGGTCAAGACGACAGTTCTCGGTACGATACCGTGTCCCTTGCCTCAGTGTCAGCTATTGTCAATGATTGGATCCCTTTCGAGGTCGCGTGGCGCGGAATTTTACTGAGGTACTTCGGGGATCGCCAACTCGGGTATCTCCATACCACCGATGCTCTCACGGGAAACGAAGTCTACGAAGGCTGGGGAGAGTCGAAGACTTTTGATTTTCTCTCTGACTGTGTGAGTACCGCCATCACATTCCTGATCGAACCCAGGAATCCCGATACCGGGTTTCCGGGAAAGTACGGTCTCTTTGGCTTTGTAATCACGATTGTTCTGAAAGCTCTTATCGAACACGCTAAGTCCGATCCGAACAATCCACAGAACGCCAACGAAATGTGCCTGCGACGAAGTGTGGCACAGATACTGCCGTGGTCTTACTACGGAGCAAACCCGCCCTGCGATGAATGTCATTTCATCTTCGATCAGGGAGAGCCATTCTACGGGCATTTAGTGCAGTTGCTGGAAAACAAAAAGGCAAGAAAAGATGCCAAAGAGCTGGAGCGTATCACCAGCCGAACGGAAGCCAATATGCGCCGATATCCAGCGCTACAGCTTGCGGACCTCTGAGCATGGTCGCACGCTCACAAATTGGATGAGAACAAACCGGAATGGCATGAAAGAATTCTAGCGTCTCGCTTCCAGAGCCAGTGGTAAAACGTGAAGGATGCTTGAGAGATGCGCTTACCTGACATGTTCATGACAGCCAAGTCAAGGATGTAACTTTGCTGGACCTGATATCCGCCAACATACTTCAGTTTGCTGACCACGAATCGGAATAGCGGCTTGTCGGCTGGCCAATTGACGGCAGGCAGAGCGTCTTTCGCGTAGACGAGGCCACATAATGACAGCCAGACGAGGAAAACGGAGAAACGCTTCGTCATACTGGTCATGTTCATGCTCAGCTTCACCCTATAAAAAGAAAGAATATCAATCTCGATACTGCGGCTAGCCATAGTTTCGATCTCAACTGACTACTGGCCACCAACCACCGACAACTAGTTTCTGATATTTTCCAGCAGCTTCTCGACCTCGGCTTTCTTGTCCGCGGTGAGCGGAAGCAGCGGCAGACGTACGGTACCGCCGAAGTAACCGTTGTAATCCATGGCGTACTTCACGCCAGGGATACTTAGCTCGCTGACAATGCGCACCGCAGCTTTGGCGATACGCTCCTGCTTTTCACGAGCGAGAGCTGCGTCGCCCTCTTTCCACGCGGCATAAATCTCGTAGCAGGCGGTGGGAGCGCAGTCGGCGAACGCGAGGATGGCCCCAACGGCGCCGGCGTCGAGCGACGGATACAGTTTTTGCGCGGCGCCCACCAGAACTTGGAATCCAACTTCCTTCTGCCGCGTCTTCAACTTGCCGAGCACGGTCACGGCTGCCGAGGATGGTTTCTCTGCCGGCGACGACTTTGGCGATGTCAATGGCCCGGTCTCCGCGGCGGTTCCGGCAAGAGCGCCCACAGTCACCAACGCTCCTCCGTCGGCGCTGGCCGAAGCCGCGTTGGCGGCATGCAGCATTCGGCCGGTCACCGCCGCAAAGGTCTCCGTTACCGTGGCACTGCGCGTGACATGGCGCGTGCCTTCAACCATCTTTTGCACCTTCTCGATCGAGCCCGAAGATTCCTTGATGCCAATCAGGTTCGGGTGCTCGGCCAGCTCAACCACTACTTCAGCGGGAATGTCGTATCCCGTCGCTTGCGGGAAGTTGTAGATGATGACCGGCAGCGGCGAGCGGTCGCAAACGAAGCGATAGAACGCCAGCATATTTTGCGGATTCGCCATCTGTCCCTTGTAGTAATGCGGCGTCCGCACCATCGCGATGTCATAGCCCAGCTCCGCCGCGTACTCGGTGAGTCGCAACGTTTCAATCGCCGACTCGATGCCAGTGCCCGCGATCGACACCTTTTCGTTCGCTGCGGATTCGCGAGCGCACTTCAGGACCTCGCGGCGCTCTTCATCGCTCAGCAGAATGGCCTCGCCGGTTGAGCCGAGCACGACGATGCCGGCGATCGGCCCGCGCGAGTACTGCTCGAACATTCTGTTCCAGCTTGCGGAAGTAGATTTTGCCGTCAGGATAAAACGGCGTGGTAATGGGAGGAAAGATTCCGTGGAGTAGCATGGGGTACCCTCAAAAGTGATTATAGGTTGTTGCGCCCTTGATCCTTCAGGCGCCTTTGGCGGAGATAGGAGCAGAAACGGATGTGGAGCCAAGCGAGGTTCTCTCGGGCGGCACGGGAGCACCGCTGGGTGTGGCTCTAGAAGCCGGCTTCCTCAGGCTGGAGGCAAATCCGCAGCGTATTTCGCAAGCTTCAGTTCCTCGGGTGTGAGATTGCTATATCGGCCGGAGTCGATTTCCCGCTGTCGGGCCTCTGGCGGCATCCCACGCAGGGCACGGATGACGTTATGTACCTCCGGACGCATCGGCGGAAGTGCGCGCGCAGCAGAAGCGGGACGATAGCTGGCCGCGCTGGTTGTAGCCGAAGCCGTTCGGTAGGTTGCCGCCGGCGGACGGTATGTCGCCTCGCGAAGGGTCAAGGTGCTCAACCTGGGAGGGGGTTGAGGAACAGAAGTGCCCGGCTGCGCTACAGAGGCGTTATTGTAATAGTTGCCGGCGTTATTGTAATAGTTGCCGCCACCCTGAACATAAGGCGCGGGATCCGAATAGGCTGACGGGCCGCTAGCTGGAGCGTAGTAGGGGTAGGGATAATATGGGTAATACGGATAGTAAGAGTAGTAAGGATAGTACCCGTATGCGTAAGGATAACCATATCCCCAATACGGCCCGAAGTTGAAGCTAAGACCAAGCCCGAATCCCCAACCGCAACAATACCCGCCACCATAGTAGCCGCCGCCCCGACCGTAGCCGCCGTATCCACCGTAGTAGCCGCCACCGTGATACCCGCCGTAGCCGCCGTGTCCACCGTAGTAACCACCACCGTGATACCCGCCGTAGCCGCCGTGGAATCCGCCTCCGCCGAACCCACCACCGTGAAATCCGCCACCGCCGAAGCCGCCGCCGTGAGCACCGGCAAAGCCGGACTGAGTCGACAATCCGAGCGCGACCAACGCCGCGCCGAGCAAAAGAACTCGCAATACGTTAGGTCTATTCATCTTGCCCCTCCGCGGTAGCGCGCCTACTGTCGGCAGCAAAAGCCCAGAACCCCGCCAACATTATAGACCCTACAGCGAGGTCAAAATCTCGGTCATCCGGAGGAAAATGGGGTCGCCACTGCGAGGTGCGTCGCAGGGTGCGTCATAGATTTTGCGCACCAAGTCGACAGCGCGGCCTTGCGCCCCAGGTTCGCGTCCTTCTTTTGGACGCTAACCTAGGCGCGGGTCTAGGCTGGGACATACCGCTTGATGGCGATGTCGCGCGCGTGCTTTCGCGTTCTCGCGACGTCGTAGGCGAGCTGCATGCGCAGCAGGTGGTTCATGGCCGGGCCAAACGCCTTTTCAATGCGCAGGGCCATTTCCGGCGTCAAGGCAGCCTTGCCGTGCAGAAGGTCGGAGAGCGTGGCGCGCCGCACCTTCAACACCTCCGCCGCCTTCGATACGCTGAGGCCAAGGGCTTCGATGATCTCGGTCCTGATCAGGTCGCCCGGATGGGGCGGATTCTTCATGGGCATTTTCTGGCCTCGTAATGGTAGTCGATCATGTCAAGGTCGCTGGCGCTGTTCGCCTCTTCGTCGTAACGGAAAATCAAGCGCCAGTTTCCCGTGACGGTTAGGCGCCAAAATTCTTTCAAGTGGCCTTTCAGGGGATGCAGCTTCCACTCGGGGAAACCGGCTCACCTGGTCAAGGTCACGAGCCGTCTCCAGCGCGAACAGAAGCTTGCGCAGCTTCTCAGCCATCGTGGCCGGCACGCCTTTGGCGTTGTCATCCGAATGGAGTTGTCTCAGCCCTTTGTGGCGAAAGCGGGTAAGCCGCATCTCATCTCTTTACGGTTTCAGTATGTACGGTTATACCGTACGCGTCAAGGGCTGTGGCTAAATATTGTTGAGCAACGCTGGTAGTTACTTCGTCGCCGCCACCCGTTCAGCATGCAACTGCTGCAGCGCGTACACCTTGGCTTCCCCGCGTTGCATGGCGGCGATGCCTTCGCAAGCGGCGCGCGCGGCCGACAGCGTGGTAATGGTTGGAATCCGGGCGGTCACGGCGGCGCGGCGAATCGCCTTCTCGTCGAACCACGGCTCCACTCCGTGCGGAGTATTGATGATGAGCTGAATGCGCTCGCCCTTGATCAGGTCCACCACGTTGGGCCGGCCCTCCTTCACTTTGTACACGCGCTCAACGCGCAGGCCGGCATCTTCCAGGATGCGCGCGGTTCCGTGCGTAGCCACAAGGCTGAATCCCAGCTCAACGAAGCGCTGTCCCAGAGCGGCCATGAAGGGCTTGTCGCGATCATTAGCGCTGATGAAGACCGTTCCTGCGGTGGGCAGCACTTGTCCAGCGGCGGTCTGCGCTTTGGCGAAGGCCTCGCCGAAATTGTCAGCGACGCCCATCACCTCGCCGGTGGACTTCATCTCCGGTCCCAGCACGGTGTCCACGCCGGGAAACTTGCCCCAGGGGAAAACGGGTGACTTCACAAAGTAGAAGTTGCCAGTATCCAGATCGCTGGCGCGTTCAATGTTCTCCGGCAGAAATTCACGCAGCTTGCTGCCGGTCATGAGGCGCGCGGCAATCTTCGCCAAAGGAACGCCGGTTGCCTTCGACACATACGGCACCGTGCGCGAGGCCCGCGGATTCACTTCGATGACGAAGACTTTGTCGCGCTGAATGGCGTACTGCACGTTCATCAGGCCGACGACTTTCAGCGCTCGCGCCAGGCGGAAGGTGTACTCGCGGATCGTCGCCAATTGCTCACTTGGAATATCGACGGCGGGAAGCACGCAGGACGAGTCGCCGGAGTGAATGCCGGCCTCTTCGATGTGCTGCATGATGCCGCCAATGACCACGTCCTCGCCATCGGAGAGCGCATCCACGTCAATCTCGGTAGCCGATTCGAGGAAGTGATCGATCAACACCGGCCGCTCCTGCGAATACTCAACCGCTTCCTTCATGTAATGGATGACCGACTCGTCGTCGTACGCGATGACCATGGCGCGTCCGCCGAGCACGTACGAGGGTCGCACCAGCACGGGATAGCCGACGCGGTTGGCATTCGCTACGGCGTCCTCGACACTTGCCGCGGTCGCTCCAGGAGGCTGCGGGATGTCCAACTCCTCCAGCAGCTTGCCGAAGCGCTTGCGGTCTTCGGCAAGATCGATGCTCTCCGGCGAGGTGCCGATGATCGGCACACCCGCGGCCTTCAGGGGCAGCGCAAGATTGAGCGGAGTCTGCCCGCCGAACTGCACGATGACTCCGATGGGCGCGCCACCAGCAGCCTCGTGCTCGTACACCGCCATCACGTCTTCGTAAGTGAGCGGTTCGAAGTAGAGACGATCGCTGGTGTCGTAGTCGGTGGAGACGGTCTCGGGATTGCAGTTGATCATGATCGTCTCGAAACCGTCATCGCGCAGAGCGAACGCCGCGTGGCAGCAACAATAGTCGAACTCAATTCCCTGCCCGATGCGGTTGGGCCCGCTGCCCAGGATGATGACTTTCTTGCGATCGGTCGGGGTCGCCTCGTCCTCTTCCTCGTACGTCGAGTAGAGGTACGGCGTGTAGCTTTCGAATTCCGCGGCGCAGGTGTCCACGCGCTTGTATACGGGCTGGACGTGATGCTCCTGGCGCAACTGATGAATCTTCTCGCCGGCCGCTCGGCTCCCGTTCATCTTCAGGCTGTCCGCGAGGCGCGCATCGGAGAATCCCATGCGCTTGATGTCGCGCAAGCGCTCGGCATCGATGTCGCCCGTGCCTAGCTTCGCCTGCACATCCGAGATTTCCTTGAGCTGGTGCAGGAACCAGGGATCGATGTTGGTCATTTGCGCGATCTCGCGCACCGACATGCCCTGAGAAAATCCGTAGCGAATGTACGCCAGACGCTCAGGATGCGGCGTGACCAGTCGCTTAGTCAGGATGCGCGGTTCGATGTCGTCAGCGGTAGCTTTGCGTCCAGTGTCGAGCGAGCGCACGCCCTTCAGCAGTGCTTGCTTGAACGTGCGGCCGATGGCCATGACTTCGCCGACCGACTTCATCTGCGGGCCGAGCGACTCGTCCGCGCCTGGGAACTTTTCGAACTGCCACTTGGGAATCTTGACCACGACGTAATCGAGGGTCGGCTCGAAGCACGCCGGCGTTTTGCGCGTGATGTCGTTGGTAATTTCGTCGAGCGTGTAGCCGACGGCAAGTTTCGCCGCGATCTTTGCGATGGGAAAGCCGGTGGCCTTCGACGCCAGCGCCGAGGAGCGCGAGACGCGCGGGTTCATCTCGATGACGACCATGCGGCCGTTATGGGGATCGACGGCGAACTGGATGTTCGAGCCGCCGGTCTCGACCCCGATCTCGCGAATGACGGCGATGGCCGCGTCGCGCATGGACTGGTATTCGCGGTCGGTGAGCGTCTGAGCCGGGGCCACGGTAATCGAGTCGCCGGTGTGCGTCCCCATGGGATCGAAGTTTTCGATGGAGCAGATCACGATGACGTTGTCGGCGAGATCGCGCATCAACTCGAGTTCGTATTCCTTCCAGCCAAGTACTGACTCTTCGAGCAGCACTTCGTGGACGGGGGAGAGATCGAGGCCGCGGGCCAGCAATTCCAGCAGCTCTTCACGGTTGTAGGCGATGCCGCCGCCGGTGCCGCCGAGCGTGAACGACGGGCGCAGGATCACCGGAAAACCGATCTTGCTGCTGAAGTCGATGCCGTCTTTCAGATTGTTGACCAGCGATGATTTCGGCACGTCGAGGCCGATGGCGGTCATCGCGTCCTTGAACAGCAGGCGGTCTTCGGCTTTTTTGATGGCGCCAAGCTGCGCGCCAATGAGCTGAACAGCGTACTTTTCAAGCACGCCACCGTCGGCCAACTCGACGGCGAGGTTTAGCGCGGTCTGTCCGCCGACGGTAGGCAGCAACGCGAAGATGCCGGAGCGTGAGCTGGCGGCCAGCATGTTGGCTTCGACGCGGATGATTTCTTCCAGATAGGTGCGGGTGAGCGGCTCGATGTAGGTGCGATCGGCCATCTCGGGGTCGGTCATGATGGTGGCCGGGTTGGAGTTGGCCAACACTACCTCGTAGCCCTCGGACTTGAGCGCCTTGCAGGCCTGCGCGCCGGAGTAGTCGAACTCAGCCGACTGGCCAATGACGATGGGCCCCGAGCCGATGATGAGGACTTTCGCGATGTCGTTGCGGCGTGGCATGTGTCTCAGGAACTCTTCTTACAAGCTATGGCCCTTGCCATCAATGAGGTGATGAAACTGTCGAAACTAAGCTCTGGAGCGGGCTCTCGATATTGACCGGAAGGTCTCACTGTCGCGGCTTGACATTAGAAAACACGCTGAATCGTAAAGGCGTTCTCGAACCAGCTTCGTCAGCAAGATTTCATACCGCTTTGCATACGAAGCGCTTTTAAACTCCTCAAAAACTTTGAAATGAGGTTCTTGGGCACGGACTGGGCGAGTAGAATCTGGCGCTTCTTCCAGCAGCATGAGGTATCCGAGCCAAGGCCTAATTGACGGTTTGAAGGCACCTTCCCGGTAAGCCGCCCAAATATCCGTAGCGCTACCTAATGCTTCCTCAGTTCTATTGTTGTAGTTGTTTCCAAACGACCCAACTTGCGACTTGAACTCAATCGCTGCAATTAAGCAGTTATCAACAACAACGAGGAGATCCCATTTCTTCTCCGGCCTGAACCATCCGGGAAGCTCAACAGAACGCTCGGTGAAAATAACGGGCTTTCCAATGCCGCTTTCTTCAAGCAGGTCTCGGATCACGGAAATGAACCCATTCATCTGCGCGCCGCCGGTAACCGCAGTCCGGAACCCGGCGTCGCGAACTCCGCTCGTTCCACCCTGTTTGCTGGCCTGAGATTCACGGATAGTCCAAAATGCTTGGATCGCTGATCGAAGCCTTTGCTCTAGGTTAGGACTAAACTCCATTTTCCTGGCCCTCGTCAGCTTCAATCTTGACTTGGTGAAACAATGACGTCGTTTCCTGCCTAATTCGAGCTACAGCACCGTGGAGATAGTGCGGATCAATCTCGATACCGATGCTGTTGCGCCCTGCCAAAGCAGCTGCGACAGCCGTTGTCCCAGTTCCCAAGAATGGGTCGAGCACCGTGTCTCCAACGAAACTGAACATTCGGACCAGTCGATCGGCCAGTTCGAGGGGGTAAGGTGCAGGATGATGCCGGGTTGAAGCGCCGGTCACTCCCGTCCAAATCTGTTGAAACCAAAGTTTGTGGTCCTCGGAACCGATAACGCTTAGAACACGCGTCGCAGGCTCCGGGGTTCTGTATCCTCCGGACTTCCGCTCCATCAAGATAAACTCTATGTCATTCTTGATCACTGCATTTGGCTCGTAGGGTTTTCCCAGAAACCCTGCGCCGCCGTTTTCCACTTCGTGAACAGCATTCGCGATCTTGTGCCAGATAATCGGCGCAAGGTTGTCAAAACCAATCTTGCGACAACTTTCCTGAATCGACGCATGCAGAGGAACAACGGTGTGTCGGCCGTCGTTTTTCCTGCGAGAGAGACATACATCGCCGACGACACATATCAATCTCCCCCCGGGTACTAACGCGCGATAGCATCTCTGCCATACCCGGTCGAGCTGTTCGACAAATTCATCGTATTGCGCAATGTGGCCCATCTGACCGGTCGTGTCCCGATATTCCTTCAAGGTCCAATAAGGTGGCGACGTTAGAACCAACTGCACACTATCGTCAGGAAGGTCCGATCTCACGCGCGTCGCCAAGGAGCAATTTGTGCCTCGTGGGAATCTTTCGCACCGATCTTGCAATCGCAGCAACCAGTTGCTTGTCTCTTGCGATCTGAGGAATCGCAGTTTGAAGATCGTCGATGTGGGTCAACTCGGCGGGCAGGAACTCTTCTAAGGCTCCATGAACTGATTTCGCTACGCCATTCAGACCCACGACGCGGGAGGTCACTTCTTCCACTCCTCCATCATCTTCACAAAGTCCTTGAACAGGTAGTGCGAGTCGTGCGGGCCGGGCGCGGCCTCAGGATGGTACTGCACGCTGAACAGCGG
Source organism: uncultured Acidobacteriaceae bacterium (assembly GCA_963836295.1). Taxonomy (GTDB): domain Bacteria; phylum Acidobacteriota; class Terriglobia; order Terriglobales; family Acidobacteriaceae; genus Bog-257. The sequence continues at coordinate 43,687 of CAWIIY010000002.1, forward strand.
CAGCGAGCGATGCCGCAAGCCTTCCAGAGTGTTGTCGTTCAAGTCGATGTGCGTCAGGTCCACTTCGCTTTGCTGCAGCGAATCGGGATCGACCGCGAAGTTGTGGTTATGCGCAGTGATCTCGACCTTGCCCGTCTTCATCTGCTTCACGGGATGATTACCGCCGTGGTGTCCGAAGCGCAGCTTGTAAGTCTTCCCGCCCAGCGCAATGCCGATCAACTGATGTCCGAGGCAGATGCCGAAGATGGGCACACGCCCCATCATCTTGCGAATACTCTCCTGCGCGTAAGTCACCGGCTCGGGATCGCCCGGGCCGTTCGATAGGAACACGCCATCGGGTTTGAGCGCGAGCACGTCCTCCGCGCTGGTGGTGGCAGGAACTACGGTTACGCTGCAGCACTCGCCGACCAGCCGTCGCATGATGTTGTGCTTGATTCCGTAATCGTAGGCGACCACGTGATGCCTGGGCGGCTGGTCCTTCACACCGACAATTTCTGTCGGTTCGTGCGAGCGCACGCCTTCGTCCCACTGGTACACGTGGCGCGTGGTGACCTCTTTCGCGAGATCGGTGCCGTCCATCTTGGGGATGGAGCGCGCTTTGGCGACGAGCTTGTCGGTATCGGTCTCCAGTGTCGAGATAACGCCGCGCATCACACCGTTGTTGCGCAGGTGGCGCACCAGAGCGCGAGTGTCGATCTCGCCGAGCACGGGAATCTTGTAACGATCGAGATACTCCTCCGCGACTTCCTGCGACCGCCAGTTGGAGCTGACGCGGGAAAACTCGCGCACGATCAGTCCTTCGATGTACGGACGAGTGGCTTCGTTATCGTCGGAGTTGGTGCCGTAATTGCCGATCTCGGGATTGGTGAGAACTACGATCTGCCCGGCGTAGGAGGGATCGGTAAAAATCTCCTGGTAGCCGGTGATGGAGGTGTTAAAAACAACTTCCCCGTAACATTCGCCTTTTGCGCCGTAGCCTTTGCCGTGGAAGATCCGTCCGTCTTCCAACGCAAGGATTGCCTGCATTGCATCTCCGGGGTTTGGATTTCATTGATTTTATCAGGGAACAGGGGTTCGCATAAGTGAGAGGCTGTGGAAATTTGAGCTTCCTCGCATGGCAGGGGTCCTTTGACTCCGGCGCGCAAAAGCGGCACGCCTGCGCTTGATTACATAACGACGTCGGCTCCAGGACTCGAGTACATTGATGGTGCAATCCGATCAAGCGGCTCAAGAAGGAGCCGACCATGTTGATTATAGGATGCGATTACCATCCCGGGTTTCAGCAAGTAGCGATCTTTGACAAACAGACGGGCGAGATCAGGCAGCGGCGACTGGCGCATCCGCAGGAGGCCATGGAGTTCTACCGTGGTTTACCCGCGGCGGTGCTGGTGGGGATTGAAAGCACGGGGTTCAGCGGGTGGTTCGAGCGCCTGCTGGAAGGGCTGGGACACCAGGTGTGGATGGGGGATGCTACCCAGATCCGGGCTTCGATGACGCGCAAGCAGAAGACCGACAAACGGGATGCCGAGCACATGGTGAAGCTGCTGGTGGAAGGGCGTTTTCCGCGGATCTGGGTGCCCTCAGCGGAGGACCGGGATGCGCGGCAGTTGCTGGTGCATCGTCACAAGCTGGTGCAGTGGCAAACCCAGGTCAAGAATCAGTTGCAGTTTCTGGCCCTGAATCAGGGGCTGCAGCTGAAGTGGCGACTGTGGACGCGCAGCGGACGGCAGAAACTGGAAGCCCTGCCGTTCAAGCGGCTCAAGAAGGAGCCGACCATGTTGATTATAGGATGCGATTACCATCCCGGGTTTCAGCAAGTAGCGATCTTTGACAAACAGACGGGCGAGATCAGGCAGCGGCGACTGGCGCATCCGCAGGAGGCCATGGAGTTCTACCGTGGTTTACCCGCGGCGGTGCTGGTGGGAATCGAAAGCACGGGTTTCAGCGGGTGGTTCGAGCGCCTGCTGGAAACGCTGGGACATGAAGTATGGATGGGCGATGCTACCCAGATCCGGGCTTCGATGACGCGCAAGCAGAAGAACCGACAAACGGGATGCCGAGCACATGGTGAAGCTGCTGGTGGAAGGGCGTTTTCCGCGGATCTGGGTGCCCTCAGCGGAAGACCGGGATGCGCGGCAGTTGCTGGTGCATCGTCACAAGCTGGTGCAGTGGCAAACCCAGGTCAAGAATCAGTTGCAGTTTCTGGCCCTGAATCAGGGGCTGCAGCTGAAGTGGCGACTGTGGACGCGCAGCGGACGGCAGAAACTGGAAGCCCTGCCGTTGGGTCGGTACGCGGCCCAACGGCGGACGACTTTGCTGGGGCTGCTGGAGCAGTTGGAACAGCAGATCGCCAGCCTGGATACGGCGGTGCTGTGCGAAGCCCAGGCGCGACCCGATGCGGTGCGGCTGATGACCCATCCCGGAGTGGGGCCGGTGATCAGTTTGGCTTTCGTGGTTACGCTGGGCCCAGTGGAGCGATTTGCCGGAGCGCGCCAGGTGGCCAGCTATTTCGGGTTGGTTCCGCGGGAGCACTCCAGCGGCGGCAAGCAGCGGTTGGGCGGCATCAGCAAGCAGGGCAATTCGTTTGTGCGCTACCTGCTGGTGCAAGGCGGGCACAGTGCGGCGCGCCTGGACCCTGAGTTGAAACGTTTTTACGGCCACTGCAAGCACACTCACGCGCACGCGGGAGTGGCCAAAGTAGCGGTGGCCCGCAAGCTGGCGGTGCGCTTGTACTGCATGTTGCGTGACGGCATCAGCTATGCCGAGTGGCGCAGCCGCCGGCGCTCGCATGCAGGTGAGCCCGAGTCATACTGTGGTCGAAAGTAGACCGAACGCTTGAGTGGGCAGCCTGCCTCCCGGCCGCCGAGGGTGGGGAGATCGAAGCCGTAATCATGGGCCAACCTCCCGCAAGGGAACGGGAGGCCCGAAGAGATGGCTGGTGGGAGTGCCGGGGACGGTCCCATCGCCGGATTACAGAAGAACGAGCCGAAGATCGGATGCAAGGAAAGACAAAATCTTCAGCTAAGAAACGAAGCTCAGCTCTACCGCGCTGCGCTTCGTTCCTGGCTCCATGGTGGGCGAGCCGGAAGCGGCGTCAAGGGTCGAGATGAACGCCAAAAGAGGGCGCCCTTGACCCCGCTTCCGGCTCGCAGAGGATTCGTGTGCTCTTGACAACGCCGACGTCGTTATAGACAGGATGACAACCGTAATTCCAATTTCAAGCGATCACCGCGATTACCGCAACTTGCCCAGCTTGGCCACCGGCCAATATCCGAACACAGCTTTGCCGTAGATAAAGTCCCCGTCCACCGGACCGAAGTCGCGGCTGTCGTTGGAGAGGTTGCGATGATCGCCCAGCACGAAATAGCAATGTGCCGGCACCACGGTCTCAGGATAGGAGCGGAAGTCTTCATAGGCTTCGGGCACGTACGGCTCGCGTAAGCGATGTCCGTTCACAAACACCACACCATCTTCGATCTTGACACGGTCGCCCGCGACAGCCACCACCCGCTTGATGTAGCTTTTGGCGGTATCGCGAGGATAGCGAAAGACGACGACATCGCCGCGTTCGATGGGCTCCAGCTTGTAAACGAACTTGTTGATGAAGACTCGTTCCTGATCGTCAAGCGTGGGCATCATGCTGGTGCCTTCCACTTTGACCGGCTGATACAGGAAGATGATGAAAAACGCCGAGACCGCGAGCGAGATCATCATGTCGCGGAGCCAGCCCGAGATTACCGGCTTCAGCCGCCGTGGTCCGGCAGGCGAGGCGTCTGGTGAAGATACGGGAGGCAAGATAGTGGAGCTATCTTCGTCGGGCACAGATTTCATCTTAACGGTTTAGACGGTTTGTCGCCAGTATGGTTTCAGCGTGGGGCGACGAGAGACGCGTAATCGATTTTTCAGAACCCCGTTAGCGGCGACCGAGAAACGCTTCCAGCTTGCTGATCTCCTGGTTCGCCATGTCGAGATAGCGCCTGGCCCGCTCGGTATCGGAATTGTCCAACGCCTGCTTCGCTTTCGCCATATCGGTGCGCATACTGGCGCGTGCGGAGACCATGTCCCCGCGCAAGCCCAAACCGCTTTGATGCATCTGCTGCTCCAGAGCATCCAAACTGCTCTCGACTGCGGCGGCCCGGCTTTCCAGGTGATCGTTTTCGACTTCCATCTCGTCCAGCAGCTTTTTCTGCTGCTCCATGGCGGCTTGTTCCTGCTGCGCCTCCGCATCGGAAGGGGCTGGTGGCGCTGCCGCAGCAGCGTTCATCCTGGCGTGAGTTGCCCTCTTGTCAGCGGCAGACGATGCCGGCGGCGCGCCAGCAGTTGGAGCCGCCTGCGGCTGGGCCTGTGCCGGATTCGCCGGAGCTGGGATTGAAGGTGATGGCGAAGTTGGCGCAGGATTGCTTTCACTCATTGCCGCCATTGCGGCTGCGGCGGCCGCGTTCTGCTGGTGGACACGATAGGCCCGCGCTCCCGCCAGGGATGCAACCAACAGCAGAATCGCGATTGCCAGGACCAGGAACGGACGTCGCGATCCCATATCACGCTTGAGGTTAGCATCTGTCGCCGAAGAGACGTTGGCTGGTGGCGAACTGGTTCCGACTGATGATTGACTCACCGGCGTAGGCGGATTCACAGGCGTAACTACGGGCCCAGACTGAGAACCGATGCCGGTACTCGCAGCCGCAACCGCCGCCTTCTCCGTTACCGGCGAGCCGCAAGACTCTTTGATCTGCGACAAAGCATTGTGGAAGGCGTCGGCCGTCTGAAAGCGGTCAGCCGGATTTTTCGCAACCGCCATCACGATCATGTCGCTCAGCTGCTTTGGCAAGGAGGGCTGGACCTCAATGGGCGGACGCGGAGTTTCTTTGACGTGCGCCTCCATGATGGAGTAGCTGCTGGTCGCGCTAAACATCCGCTGGCCGGTCACCATTTCGTAGAGAGAGACGCCGACCGAGTACAGATCCGAGCGTGCGTCGGTAGGTTGGGATTGCACCTGCTCGGGAGACATGTAATCCAGCGAGCCCAACGTGGCGCCGGTCATGGTGAGGCCGAGATCATTGCCCGACCGCGCAATACCGAAGTCCATCAGCTTCAGGACACCACGCGGCGTCAGCATCATATTCGCAGGCTTGATATCGCGATGAATGATGCCCTTGGCGTGAGCATAGCTCAAGGCGGCCAGCACCTGGTCGATGTAATTCAGGGCTTCAGCCGGCGGGAACGGCCCACGCTCCAAGAGATGGGCCAGGGTATCGCCCTCGACGTACTCCATGATCATGATGAGCTGGTTGTCGGCGGAAAACGCCGTCCGGAGTGCGGCAATATTGGGATGATCGAGGCTGGCCAGCAGCTTGATCTCGCGCATGAAGCGAGCTCCCAGGTCGCCCTGGTTCGCCAGGTCGGGAAGCAGAATCTTCATCGCCTCAATGCGGTCCGAAATGAGGTTGCGTACCAGGAAAACCTGGCCCATACCTCCGTGGCCGAGTTCCCGGATGATCTCGTAGTCGCCGATTTGCTTGCGTACTGGTTCCGTCATGTCAAACCTCAAAAGTGCAGAGAGGAGGGCCCGCAATCTCAGTAGCGATCAAGGTGAAGTCGAATCGGGCCTGGCGCTCGCCTTGGCGCCGTGCTCGGGTAATGCAAAGGGGTTACGTCCCGCAGGAGCGGCGTAATTATGCGCTCGTCTCCAGCCAGGGTCAAGCTAAGCGGAGTGGTGGTAGTGGCTCAGTCTGAAATTGTAATTTGTGAATTTCGGTAGAGCGAACCTTCAGGTTCGCGTCAAGCCCGTCCTCTTCGGGCAGAAGCCCCGGCAGGCGCGACACGGCGAGCGCAGTTTGTGCCGTGCCTTAAAAAGGCACTCGGATTCTCATTACGTTTCGGACGCGGGCCTGAAGGCCCGCTCTACCTTTAAATCGTCTTCCCAGATTTCAAACTGAGACACTACCGGGCTGGTGATTTGGGCAAAATCCACCGTTCCGCTAGAATGAGTCAAAATCCGTGGTGAGGACTGCCCCATGAGAAAATCTGCTTTGTTCGCTTTGATTGCCGCGCTCACCGTCGTTTGCTTTGCGCAAGGCGATCACGTGCCCGCCTACCATGATCATGCAATGCAGCCGGGAGATGCCATGCCCATCCTGCCCAAGGACCAGTTGTGGGGAGAGTCCTTCCAGTACCCGTACCAGGTGAAAAGCTATCAGCTGGCGGCCAAGATTCCCAATGTGCTCTACCAAATGCCCTGTTATTGCTATTGCGAGCGCATCGGGCACACCAGCCTGCATAGCTGCTTCGAAACTACGCATGGGGCCCACTGTGGCATCTGCATGAAGGAAGCTTTCTACGCGTATGAGCAGACAAAGTTGAAAAAAACGCCAGCCGAGATTCGCGCCGGGATTATCAAAGGCGAATGGAAGTCTGTCGATCTTGAATCGGCGGCGAAGACCGACTGATCTGAGAGGTCCCTGCCACGCGATCCTTCGTGAGTTGACGCCACCCCCAGTTGCGGGTATAACTCAGCACAAACAGCCTGCAAGGTGATTGGGGTTTGCACAGCCCTAAGCAATTCCCCATCAGAAATCAATCCAGGAAGTCGACGGATGAAAAAAAAAGCCGCGCGAAGGAGTAAGCAAACGGCTGCCAAGCCGAAGGGCAATAGCGACTTACGCTCGTCCGCTGCAGGCTCGGAGCTACGGCCCGGGGAAGTAAACCAATGAAGTTGACAGACGATCCTCGCTTTATCCACGCAGTGCAAAACTATGAGGCCGGTCTGAAGGCCATGCAGGCGCACAAATATGATCGAGCCAAGGCCTGCTTCGAGAAAGTTGTGGCTGGCCCGAGTCCCGAACTCGCCGATCGCGCCTCGGCTCACCTGAATAGCTGCAACCAGCAAATGAGCCGGGCAGTCACCACTTTCAAGACTCCGGAAGAACAATTCGATTACGCCGTGTCGCTTATGAACATGGGCGACTATGTCGCCGCCCGCGAGAATTTTGAGGCGCTGACGCAGAATGCCCCTAAGTTGGACTTCGTATGGTATGGGATGGCGACGTTGAACTGCCTGACTGGCCGCTTTCCCGAAGCCATCTCCAGCTTGCATCAGGCGATTCGCCTGAACCCGGCCAATCGGTACCAGGCACGCAACGATGGCGACTTCAAAGACCTGGCCGACGATCCCCGGTTCACCGAACTGCTGTATCCCGATACCAGCGAGGGAACTCCGCCTCCGCCAGACCAGTGGCGCTATTAGCTGGGTACAGTCTGATCGATGATATGCAGAACTGCTCCAACTCTGCGGCGCTGCGGCCCATAAAAGTTGTCGCCATGGGCGGGGGCACAGGACTGTCCACGCTACTTCACGGCCTGAAGCACTACGTCGCGCCTGCGGGAGAGACTCCACTTCCTGGCATGCTGCCGCGCATCGACGATCTCTCGGCCATCGTCACGGTGAGCGATGACGGCGGTTCCAGCGGACGGCTTCGCAAAGAGTTGAACGTCCCGGCTCCCGGCGATGTGCGCAATTGTATTGTGGCGCTCTCGGAAGACGAGGCCCTGCTGTCACGCCTTTTCCAGTACCGCTTCCCCGCTGGTGAGGGCCTGGGAGGGCACAACTTCGGAAATCTCTTCCTTTCGGCCATGACGGCGATCGCCGGCGACTTTAGCCAGGCGGTGAAACATTCATCGGAGATTCTGGCGACTCGCGGACACATCTATCCCGCAACCACCAGCAACGCACAGCTCTACGCCATCATGGACGATGGCTCGGTCGTCCGCGGGGAGACAAACATAACCGCAAGTCAGCGGCGAATTATCGAGCTGCGCATGGCGCCAGCGAATGCCAAGCCATTGCCGGTGGCGCTGGACGCCATAGAGAGTGCAGACCTGATGACCATCGGTCCCGGTTCCCTGTTTACCAGCCTGGCGCCCAACCTGCTGGTGCGCGACGTTTCCCGGACGATCGCAAATAGCCGGGCGGTCAAAGTATTTGTCTGCAACTTGATGACGCAAGCCAACGAGAGCCTCGGGCTCACGGCTTCCGATCACATTCGCGCTCTTTACAAACACGCGCGTCATGAGATTTTCGATTACGCGCTGGTGAATCGCACTCCCGCGTCCCCTGCCCTGGCATTGAAGTATGCCGAGCAGCAGCAGTCGCAAATCGAGACCGACGTTGATGCCATTGAGGCTCTTGGGGTGAAGCCAATACTGGGCGAGTATCTGGAAGAAACCGATTCCGGAGAAGGACTGGTCGCACGCCACGACACCCACCGTGTCGCACGCGATCTGCTGCAGCTTATGACGGAATTGAAGGAATCGCCGGTGACCAGTCTCCATCGGGAGCTGTAAAAGACTTTCCAGGAGCCGGCAAACCGAAACGCGACCGCCCATAACGCCGGCCCGGCTCTACCCAGTATCCGGCCCGGCTCCAGTTCCTCACGCTAACCAGCGTAACTCTTTGGTTGCCTGCTTTGCTGCATTTTCCTATTTTTTTCGGAAACATCCGCCGTTGGATTTCGTCTATCACTCCGTAGGTGCAGCTCGTCTCGAATTGTCTTGGGTTCATGCAGAGTAGGTAGCTCACCATGCTGAAACAGTGGGGCCGCGTCTGGGCCATCGGCTTTGTGCTGTGGACGGTGCTGGCTTTCCTGAGTGCTGCCGGGGCGCACGTCTATACCGCGTCCATGGGCAGCCCGGAGAGCTGGGCACAGTTGCTCGCCTGGAACATGACCATCTCATTTGTCTGGTCGCTGCTGACGCCGCCAGCGTACGCGCTGGCTCGCCGATTTACCTTCGACCGCAGCACTTGGAAGCTGGCGCTTCCGCTGCATCTGATTGCTGGCGCAGTACTTACGTTGGCGGGAGCGGCCCTGATCGTGTCCTTGTACCCCGTGGTGACATGGACTCCCGAGACCGGCGCCCCATTTCTTGCGCACACCGTTTCCCGCGCCCTCATGGATTTCCAGCGCTACTGGTACATCCTCCTGATCACCCAGGCGATCGGCTATTACGGCAAATACCGGGAACGCGAGGTGCAGTCCTCGCAGTTAGAAGCCCAACTGGCTTACGCACAACTCGAGGTGTTGAAGATCCAGCTCGAACCGCACTTCCTGTTCAACACCTTGAATTCGATTGCCGCCCTGGCCAGAAACGACGGCCCTGCCGCCGAGCACATGACGTTGCAACTGGCAGACCTGCTGCGCTGCTCGCTGGATGCCGTTGGGATCCACGAAGTCCAGCTCAGCCGCGAGATCGCCTTCCTGCAGAAGTACATTGACATCCAGCAGACCCGCTTCCAGGACCCGCCTGCGGGTGGAAATGGACATCCACCCAAACACCCAGTCCGCCCTGGTCCCGAACCTGATTCTGCAGCCGCTGGTGGAGAATGCCATTCGCCATGGCATCGGCCCGCGCCGCACTCCCGGATGGATTCGCATATCGACTCGCCAGGTCTTCGATGAGCTGTGGATGGAGATCAGTGACAATGGACAGGGGCTGAGCCATCACCGGGGCGTGGTTCCATCGGAAGGCGTCGGGCTGCGCAACACGCGCGCTCGCCTGCGGCAACTGTACAACGACGATCACAAGATGACCCTGGATGAACCAGCCTGGCGGAGGCTGCGTCGTCAAAATCCACATACCGTTTCGCGAAAGTTCTGAGGAGGTCGTGACCACCGATGTCCATTCGAGTGTTGCTTAGTGACGATGAAGCGCTGGCGCGCGAGCGCTTGCGCAGAATGTTGCAAGAGGAAGCCGACCTGCAGATCGTGGCCGAGTGTGGCGATGGCAAGTCCGCCATCTCGTTGATCAAGCAGGAAAAGCCTGACCTCGTCTTTCTCGATGTTCAGATGCCGGAGGTCGACGGCTTCGGTGTGATCGCGTCCCTGCAAGAAGAGCACGTGCCGCTCACCATCTTTGTCACTGCCTACGACAAATATGCGATGAAGGCCTTTGAGGTGCATGCGCTCGATTATCTGTTGAAGCCAGTGGGGAAAGACCGCCTGTCCGAGGCTTTGGACCACGCTCGCAAGCAGTTGTCCCATCCCTCGGAGGCGACTTTTCAGCGCAGGCTGCTCGCCCTGTTGGCCGATCTGGAGTCGCGGCAGCAAACCCCGCAGCGCATTGTCATCAAGGCGGACGGGGAAATTGTATGCCTGAAACCCGCTGAGATCGATTGGGCCGAATCGGCAGGCAACTATGTCTGCCTGCACGTTGGAGGACACACCCATATTCTGCGCGAGACCATCACCTCGCTGGAATCGCGGCTGGGACACCGGCAATTCCTGCGGGTGCATCGCTCCACGCTGGTCAACGTAGACCGCATCAAGACCTTGCGGCCCTCGCTGTATGGCGATTATTCCATCCTGCTGCGTGACGGCACCAAGCTGACGCTTAGCCGCGGCTTCCGGGAGAACGTGCTGAAAGAGACTGGGAACGGCTTAAGCAGATATCTCGGTAGAGTGAACTTCAGGGCGTATTCTCTCGCGCATCCCGGATGCCCAAAAGGAAATCCTGGTTTCAACCTCTGCATCCCCTCAGGCATGTGCAACAATCGAGAGCTATGAAAGCGGCATGGTACGAGAAGCAAGGAGCTGCGCGTGATGTTCTGACCGTCGGCGAAATGGACGATCCCCAGCCCGCTGAAGGTGAAGTTCGAATCCGCGTTGCTGCTTCAGGTGTAAATCCAGGCGACGTCAAGAAGCGTGAAGATGCATTTGGCATCGGAATGCCGTATCCGCGGGTCATTCCGCACAGTGATGGTGCGGGTACGGTCGATCGCGTGGGTACGGGAGTCTCGCAGGAGTGGATTGGACGGCGCGTTTGGTGCTACGGCGCTCAATCGTATCGCCCTTTTGGGACTGCCGCGGAATACGTTGCGGTGCCATTGCCTCAAGCGGTGCCGCTTCCCAACGCTGTCCCGATGGAGCAGGGCGCCTGTCTGGGCATTCCCGGCATAACGGCGCACCGGGCGGTTCATGTCGGCGGATCGGTCGAGGGACGCATCGTGCTGGTTCAGGGCGGTGCGGGTGCCGTCGGAGCTTGTGCAGTCCAGCTCGCCCGCCGGCCGGAGCTCGAGTGATCGCTACCTGCCGATCGGAAGACGATCGCCAAGTAGCGTCGCGTGCAGGTGCGGATGAGGTCTTGCTGACCGACGACAGCTTGGTGAAGCGCATCCGCGCATTCGCTCCTAACCGCGTCGACCACATCGTCGAAGTGGCATTTGCCGCGAACATCAAGACCGACATCGAGGTACTGGCGGAAGGTGGGTCTATCGCAGCGTACGCCACCAATGCCCCCAACTCGGAGATTCCGGTTTGGCAACTTGTCTTTAAGAACGCCCGCATGTTTTTTATCGGCAGCGACGACGTACCGAGTGAGGCAAAGCTCGCAGCGACCCGCGACATCAGCCGGGCACTTGAGGCGGGTTGGCAGGGCCTTGATATTGCCGAACGCTTCTCCCTCGACGAGATCGCCAAGGCACACGAGTTCGTGGAGCATCCCAAAAAGCCCGGACGTGTCGTTGTGGCGATCTGAGAGACGCTGGTACGGGCAAGAATCTGCTTTCCTCACTTCGCTGCCACAACTTTTGCTTCTGAATCTGAGTGACGGCTGAATCTCAACGTCTAATCCCTATGCTAATTACTGCTTCTGATATCTTTGTCCCTTCGCGTCAATTGAGGCCGCTTGAATGTCTGCATCGCAAACGCTGGTCGATACCCGCCCGCAGCCGAGCAAGTCGTATCGCTGGTTAGTCCTGATCTTCGTCAGCCTGGCCATGTTCGGCAATTACTACATTTACGACAGCATCAATCCGCTGGAGCGAATCTTTCTTGAGCAGTTGAATTACTCCGCGTCCATGTTCGGCTGGCTGAATGCCAGCTACAGCGTGGCGGCAGTGGCCACGTTATTGATCGGCGGCATTCTCATCGATCGGTTCGGGATCAAGAAGTCTCTCTTGTTCTTTTCGGCTCTCATTCTCTTGGGCGCACTGCTGACATCCCTTAAGGGCAACTTCTATCTCATGGTAGCTGGCCGTGCCGTCGTCGGACTCGGCGCTGAATCGCAGATCGTAGCCGTCACCACCGCCCTGGCACGATGGTTCAAGGGCAAAGAACTCAGCTTCGCTTTCGGCATCAATCTAACGATCGCACGAATAGCATCCATCGCGGCGGACAACTCGCCGACCTGGGCTAAGTTTGCATTCTTTCCCAACGGAGTCAATGCCCAGCCGAGCTGGCATCGTCCCCTGGTGCTGGCCGTGGTTGTCGGGTCAACGGCCGTGATCGGTGCCTTGATCTATTGGGCGCTCGAAACCTACGCCGAAACGCGCTACCACCTTGGAAAGTCGGGCGAACCTGACAAGTTGAGTTTCCGAGAAGGACTGAAATTCAATCCTTCGTACTGGTACGTGGTCGCGCTATGTTTCACCTTCTACTCCGGAATCTTTCCGTTCCGCACGTTTGCCATTGACCTGTTCACCAGCAAATTCCTCTCCCAGATGGGTGCGGCGGCCAGTTCAACGGCTGCCTTCGCTGTGGCCCAGCGAGAGGCAGGCTGGCTCAACAGTTTGCTCCCTTTCTCTGCCATGATCGCCACGCCCCTCTTCGGGTTGCTCGCCGACCGCGTCGGCAAGCGCGCTACTCTTATGGTCGTCGGATCCTTCCTGATGATGCCGGTGTACCTGATGATCGCCTACAGCAGCATCTCCCTGCTGGTGCCGGTCTCGATGATGGGGATTGCCTTCTCGCTAATCCCCGCGGTGATGTGGCCTTCGGTTGCCTACATCGTGGATGAGAGGCGGCTTGGAACTGCCTATGCGCTGATGAGCTTATTGCAGCAGATAGGCTTCTTCATCTTCAATCTCGCCATAGGGAAAGCCAACGACATAAGCCATGCCGGACCCACTAATTTCCACGGCTATGCGCTGGGAATGTGGATCTTCTCGATTCTGGGCTTGCTGGCCTTGCTCTTCGCGCTGTTGTTGCGTCACCGCGAGACCGGCCCCAACGCCCACGGGCTGGAGACCATCACCACGCATTCGCAAGCCTGAGAGTGCGGAGAGTCGGGTCGTTGGTCGTTTCCGAGCAGCCTGTCAATCGGCAACCGCTGGCTCGCTACTTGAGCTAGAGCAATTTCTGAGTTGTTGTAACCGCCTTGAAAGGGCGCGGCTTCAGCCGCGCCGATCCGCGCTACCAACAACTCGGCCTATAGGCCCTGAGGTACGCTCCCGCAGCGGCTAAAGCCGCTCACTTCCCACTATCCTTTCGGCACGCCTGAAGGCGTGCCCTTTCAAAGCGGATACAGCCACGGTGGAATCGCTTTAAGGCGCCGTCAACTGGGAGGTGCAATGCGGACAGCGGCTCGCTTTGACCGCAATGGCCGAGAAACAGAATGGGCACTCTTTCGTCAACGTGACAGGTGCCCTTTGTTCGCTCTTGAGTCGATTCACCTGGCGAATAAGCAGGAACACCACGAAGGCAACAATCGCGAAATCAAAAGCGGCATTGAGGAAGATGCCGTAATTGATGGTGGCTGCCCCTGCCGCTTTGGCCTCGGCAAGGGTGGCGTAGGCATGTCCGGAAAGGTTGATGAACTTGTTCGAGAAGTCCGAGTGGCCTGAGATGAGGCCAATCGGGGGCATCAGAATGTCGGAGACAAAGGAACTCACAACTCGCCCGAAGGCGGCGCCCACGATAATCCCAACCGCCATGTTCGAGCATGCTGCCATGTAATGCGAACTCTCTGAATTCCCCGAGCAGCGGGCCACCTTTCTTTCCAAGCAAGGCTTTCGGGCTGCCCAAGTGAGCCATTCCAAGATTGCTGAGAATCGGATCGTTTCCTGCCGCCATGACGCACCTCCGTATCTATGCAGCATGCGCGCGGAACGGCAGAGCTTGTCAAGCTAAAGATCTTCGTATTGGCATCGCTGTGGTCAAGTCCGCCTCAAGGCTGAGCGGTCTAATGCCGATAAAAAGGGTGGAAGCGTTTGAGACATCGGAGTCGAGGCCCGTCCTCGTCCGCCGCCTCTCGCTCCATCCGTTGGCGCTAAGTCTTATGCGAAGATCCATGATCTATCTACCCTGCGATCATCAAGCGATGCACAATGGCGGGTGGGTCGAGGAATTGCATGTTTCGATCGGCGGCCGCGAGGAAGTGATCGCTATTGCGCCGTGCCGATTGCTTTGTGCGCGCGCCGGACGCCCGTATTCCTGGCTGGCAACCCTGACGGTCATTCTGCACCGCAAGATTGTGCATGAAGAGGTCTTGCGCCAGCTCCTGGCGCTGCGCTATGGCAATTGGTTCCGCTTCTGGAGCATTTCCGAATTCATGCACACTATCCCGGTTTTCTATCAACATCGGGCAAACCGCTATTACCTTTTGCGCGACGTCGTCCCCTTCCTGCCCCGGTTAAATCGAATCCAGCGAAAGATCCAACCCAGGGTTACCAAGGGTGCTGCCCCGCAAATCTCGGAGTCCGTCTACAAGCCGGTTCCCCACACCGAGTGGGCTTCCCGGCCGACCCAGATTCCTGTACTTCTTCCCTCAGTCTCAGTTCCAAAATTCGGCGGGCATCTTCGGACAGCCGACTCCTAGTGACGCGCGCACCGCTCTAATTTCGGGATGAAGTGCCCGACGCGAGATCGCGCACAAACTCCACGAGCGAGCGCACCGGAGTTCCTGACGGCCCTTTCGCGATCCACGGCTTGTTGTCCTCCATCCACGCCACACCTGCGATGTCAAGGTGAATCCATGGTGTGTCGCTCACAAATTCCTTCAGGAACATGGCCGCAGTAACCGCGCCTCCCCAGCGGCCGCCGCTGTTGACGATGTCTGCAATGTTCGACTTGATCATTTCACGATACTCGTCGTCCACGGGCAGCCGCCACATCTTCTCGCCCGACTTCTCCAACGATTTGCTGAAGCGCTCATAGAAATCTTCATCGTTGGCGAAAATGCCGGCGTTGACCATGCCCAGCGCAACCACGCACGCGCCAGTCAGCGTCGCCGCGTCGATGAGGTGGGTGCAGCCCAGCTGTCGCGCGTAGTGCAATCCGTCGGCCAGAACCAGCCGCCCTTCGGCGTCGGTGTTGATAATCTCGATTGATTTTCCCGACATGGCAATCTGCACGTCGCCTGGTTTCTGTGCCTTGCCCGAGGGCATGTTCTCGCTGGCACAAACGATGCCGATCACGCGCAGGTTCGGCTTGAGCTGCGCAATGGCGCGCATCGCGCCAATCATGGCCGCGCCGCCGGCCATGTCGTACTTCATCTTCTCCATGCCCTCGCCGGGCTTGATGGAGATGCCGCCGCTGTCAAAGGTAATTCCCTTGCCGACCAGTCCGAGCACGCGCTTTTTGGGCGCACGGTCCGGCTCGTAGCGCATCACGATCAGTCGCGGCTCTTCGTCCGAGCCCTGCGCGACGCTCCAGAAGGCGCCCATGTTTAGCTCTTTGATTTTGTCGGAACCGTAGATCTCGCAGACCAACCCTGTCTCTTCGCACATCTTCTTGGCGCGGTCAGCGAGAATCGTCGGGGTCATGCGATTACCCGGCTCATTCACCAGATCGCGCGTAAAGTTCTGCGCCTCGCCGATGATGCGGCCTTGCTCCATGGCCGTCTTCAGCGATCTCTGGTTGGCGCCTTTCGGGGCGACGATCACCAGCTCCTCGATCTTCTGCTCTTTGCGGTCGCTCTTGTAATAGTCGGGCTCGAAGTTGCCGACGAAGGCGCCTTCGACGATGACCTTGGCAGCGTCGTTCAGTACAGGGGGCGCGACGAACGCGAAGCTCTTCAGGTCCTTCGCCTTCAGCGCGCGCACGGCAGCGCCAGCCAGCTTGCGCAGCTCGTAGGAGGAGAAATTCTTGGCCTTGCCGCCGCCAATCAGCATCAGGCGCTTCGCCTTCAGGCCCGACGGCTTATGCAGCAGAGCGATCTCCAGCATCTTGCCTGTAACTTCGCCCGACGCGATGAGGTCGGCCGCAGCGTTCGAGCACAGCCTTGTCGCCGGTCTGGATTCTTGGGTCGTGTTTGTCGGATTTGTCGCCGTTGTTGTTCTCGGCCGCGTTCGAGCACCGGGACAACCAGGCACTCGGTTTCCAATTGCGAAGGTGAGCCAGGATAAAGCGTGGTTCTCATGTTATGTAGTCCGTCCTAAATATTCGGTGTTAAGTCTTTCGGCTTCTGGCGACCGCTTCCCGCGCTTCCTTGTCGGCCGTCTTGCGCCGTTCCGTTTCGCGTTTGTCCCACGTCTGTTTGCCCTTCGCCAGGGCCATTTCGACCTTCACCCGGCCATTGCGAAAGTACAGCCTGGTCGGGATTAGCGTTAGTCCCTTCTGCTGGGTCTTGCCGATGAGTTTATGCAACTCGTTCTTGTGTACCAGCAACTTCCGGGTGCGCAGGGGTTCATGGTTGAAGATGTTGCCGTGTTCGTAAGGACCGATGTGCGCGTTGATCAGCCAGAGTTCAGCATCTTTCACCAGCCCGTAGGCGTCCTTGAGGTTGGCTCGTCCAGCGCGGACCGACTTCACTTCGGTTCCCCGCAAGGCGAT
This sequence comes from uncultured Acidobacteriaceae bacterium, assembly GCA_963836295.1. Lineage (GTDB taxonomy): Bacteria > Acidobacteriota > Terriglobia > Terriglobales > Acidobacteriaceae > Bog-257. The sequence goes on from CAWIIY010000002.1 coordinate 60,228, forward strand.
ACCCGCCTCGAACTTCTCCAGCAGGAAGTAGTTGTGCGACGCGGCGCGGTTGACCGAGGCGTCCCGCTCTCCGCTAGCCGTAGGATCACGCCGCGGTTGCTTTTCCTTTTCCGCACGACCTGTCGGGGACGACTGACGAGCCATAAATATAAGGCGTCGCGCCCAGCGCCGGGCTTCACCTGTCCCGAACCGTACTCGCATTGAACCGAAGAACGGGTGATGTTGCACTGGGCGGGGTTGACTATAACCATCTCGCGCATCACGCGAATCTACGATGCTAACACAGTGTGAAAACAGCGGCCCATAGCGCATCTGAGATGCTATAATCGCGGCGTTCACGCTAACTCGATTGGCCACACGGCGGAGATGTGCTTGCGCTCAAACCATGCTCACGTTTGCCGTGGGCTTGAGTCTCACGTTCCGGAACCTGGCCATCCTTAATCTCACGAGGACGGAGTTCCGGCATAATTTCCCGGGGTCTTAAGGAACTTGATGAAACGGTTTACCCGTGTCCTGGCGGTGCTACTGATTGGCGCTGTTCTGCCTGCAGTCGCCTCAAACGACAAGGCTGCCAAAGCCGCTTATGAAAAGGGCAAAGCCGCCGAAACTCGGCAGGATTACATTGCGGCATACAACTTCTACCATCAGGCTTACCAGCTCAAGCCTTCCGACCTGACCTATCGCACGTCATTCGAGTACGTGCGTTTCCTGGCATCAGCGACGTATGTTCATCAAGGCGAGAGCCTGGTTAAGGCCGGTAAACTGCAAGAGGCATTGACCGATTTCGAGCAGGCGCTCGCCATCGATCCGTCCAGCTTCATAGCACAACAGGAAGCCAACAAGACACGCCTGCTCATACAGAAGAGCCTCAACCCTGCTGCCACCGCCCCAGCGCCTACCGCAGAATCGGAACTGACCAAGCGTATGGAGGAAGCCACCGGACCGGTTGAACTGGCTCCCATTTCACAGACGCCCATGACCTTAAAGATGACCGACGATGCCAAGACGGTTTACGAAACCGTCGGCAAGCTGGCGGGCGTCAACGTACTGTTTGATCCTGATTACACTTCGAAACGCATTCGCGTGGATCTTAACGGGGTCAACCTGGAAGAAGCGCTGGAGATCACGGCACTAGAGTCAAAAACGTTCTGGCGGCCGGTTACTCCAAACACTATTTTCGTGGCCGCCGATACGCCCGCCAAGCGCAAGGAACTGGAACAAAGCGTCATCCGCACTTTTTATCTGACCAACCTCTCGCAGCCCAATGAATTGCAGGACCTGGTTAATATTCTGCGAACTTTGCTCGATACCCAGCGCCTGCAGCAGTTTCCCTCGCAGCAGGCAATCGTGGTGCGGGGAACGCCAGATCAGATTGCCATGGCCGAGAAGCTGATCGGCGATCTCGACAAATCGCGGCCTGAGGTGGTGGTGGAAGTTGCGATCATGCAAGTCACCCGCGACAAGATGCGCAATCTCGGCATCCAACCGCCCGGCAGCGTCAGCGTGCAGTTGCAGGAAAACACCGGGACTACCACTACCACCACGGCGAGCACCGCTTCCGGCGCTGGCGGCACGGCTACCACCTCAACCGGCAATACCGGCAGCATCAGCCTGAATACTCTCGCCAACCTCAACGCCACCAATTTCCAGGTGACCATCCCGGCCGCGACGGCGAATTTCCTGATGAGCGACAGCAGTAGCAAGCTCATCCAGCAGCCGGAAATCCGCGCCGCCGACGGCCAGAAGGCTTCGCTGAAGATTGGCGAGCGTGTCCCCGTGGCCACCGGTTCGTTCCAGCCGGGCATTGGTGGCGTCGGCATCAATCCGCTGGTCAACACGCAGTTCAACTATATTGACGTCGGCGTGAATATCGACATTACACCGCATGTGCACGGGACCGACGAGGTAACCCTGAAACTCAGCATGGATATCTCAGCGGTTGACTCGTACCAGAACATCGGAGGTATTCAGCAACCGGTAATCGGGCAGCGCAAAATCGAACAGGAAATTCGCCTCAAGGAAGGCGAAGTGAACATCATGGGCGGCATCCTGGAATCCACGCAGACCCGGTCGCTGTCAGGAATCCCGGGGTTGGCATCCATTCCGTTCTTCAAATATCTCTTCGCCTCGGAGACCAAAGAGGTCAACGACAACGAAATCGTTTTCATCCTGATTCCGCATATTGTCCGCGCCCAGGATTTGAACGACGAGAACACCAAAGCGATTGACGTTGGCACCGCCAATACCATATCCCTGCATCGCGGCATGACGCAGGCGCCCGACCAGCAACAACATGGCGCGCCCGGCAATCCACAGGGAGCACAGATTAGTCCACCGCAGGCGGGTGCGACGCCGGCCACGAGTACTCAACCCTCCACCGCATCGGCCCCCCCGGGCAGTGCGATTGTGAGCTTTGACCCGCCCATGCTGAGCCAGGCGGTGGGTTCCACGTTCACCGTGAACGTGAACCTGACCGGAGCTCAGAACGTTTCCTCGGTGCCGGTACAGATTCTCTACAACCCGCGGGTGTTACAGGTGGTGAACATCTCCCATGGCCCCCTGCTGGCGCAGGACGGGCAGACGGTCGCGCTGGTGGCCCGCGACGACAGCATGGTCGGCATCCTGCAACTCACGGCTTCTCGTCCCCCCGGCACCCCGGGCATTAGCGGCGACGGGTCGGTATTTACGATTACGTTTCAAGCAAAAGCTCCGGGACAGGCCACCTTGAGCATCAACCGGGCGGGAATTAAGAACGCAAGCATGCAAAACATTCCCGCGAGCGGCTCGCAGGCCATTGTGACCGTTCATTAGGAGCAACGTCTAACTCTTTGGCACCCGGGCGCCAATCATCGTCGCGAGCGTGCATTCTCAATAGCAAGGCTATCGGCCACTTGCGAAATCAGCCCCGGTAAGGACTAAACTAAAACAGGTGTATCGCACTCTTTCCAGTTGCGATTTTTCCGCTGCAAGAGGCAGTGTGCCTGGATCGGGACGATTCCCTCCGCAATGCCCGGCCAGTCGGAGCAGGAACGGTTTCACCCTGGTCGAGTTGATCGTGGCGATGACGATCCTGATGATCCTCACTGCCGCGGCAACTCCCGTGCTGCGGATCACCATTCAGCGCAACAAGGAGCGCGAGTTGCGCCGCGACCTGTGGATGATGCGCGACGCCATTGACCGCTACAAGGACGCTGCCGACCGGGGCGCATTCCAGACGAAAGTCGACAGCCAGGGATATCCCCCCGATCTCGAGACCCTGGTCAAAGGCGTCGACTCCAACGGCAAAAAGATCCGTTTCCTGCGGCGCATCCCGATCGACCCCATGACGGGGAAGGATGAGTGGGGCTTGCGCTCGATGCAGGATGACCCTGATTCAGATTCCTGGGGCGGGCAAAGCGTGTTTGACGTGTACACGAAATCCGAAGGCACTGCCTTGGACGGTACAAAGTACAAGACGTGGTAATTTCTTATGACGCGACTATGAATTGGCGCTGGCGACAACGCGGCTTTACTTTGATCGAGCTGATGGTGGTGATCAGCATCATCGTGATCCTGCTCTCGCTCGCCATACCGAATTATTCGTCGTCCATTCTGCACGCCAAAGAGACAGCGCTGCGCGACGACCTTTACACCATGAGGTCGCTTATCGACCAGTACACTCTCGACAAGCAGAAGGCGCCGCAATCGCTGCAGGACTTGGTCGATGCCGGATACCTTAAACAGCTTCCCAAGGGCCCCTTCACCAACTCGCGCGATAGCTGGGTGCCGGTCACCGACGATAGCATCATGTCTCCCGATCAGACCGAGCCGGGGATCATTGACGTTCATAGCGGTAGCGATCAAACCTCCAGCGAAGGCACCGCGTATAGCACCTGGTAGCAACCGGCATTCCTACATCACTGGCGGCACGCTGATGCCCATCACCCGCAGAATGTTGATTAACTCGCGGCGCACCACCGCCGCCGTGGCCAGTAGGAACCGCTTGCGCCCCGGGTCAGCCTCAGTGAGGATGTGGTGACGGTGATAAAAATTATTGAACTGCTGTGCAAGCTGGAACGCGTGTTTGGCAGCAAACGCCGGCTCGGTTGTCGCAATGCATTGCTCGACAACAAATGAGGTCTTCCCTGCCAGCAGCCATAGCTCCCAGATCTCCGCGCCGCTTTCGTGGGCGAAGTGGCGAGCATAATCCACGTCGGTAGCAAGCGCCTCGTCCGGACTCACCCCCGCCTTGCGGAAAATATTGCTCGCGCGCACCACCGCATATTGCGCGTATGGGCCAGTCTCGCCTTCGAAGGCCAATGCCTCCTTGAAGTCGAATGCGATCACCGACTGCTTGGTGAACTTCAGCATGAAGTAGCGCAGGGCGCCCATGGCGATCTGCGCGCTGATGCGGGCGCGCTCCTGTTCGTCCAGTTCAGGATGGCGGCTGTCCACCTCTTTCCTTGCCGCACCGATCAGCGCATCGATCAGGTCGTCTGCCTTGACGCCGAATCCCTTACGGCCCGAAACCTCGATGTACGACTTGGCGCGGTCTTCCTCGCTGACCTCATAACCTAGCTCCATGGCACAGCGCGGCGTGAGCGCGACCATCTCGTAAGAGAAGTGCGTATAGTGGGCGGCCTGCTCCGTGTAGCCCAGCAGCCGGAGGGCTTCGATTACCGTGTTCTGCGGGTCAGATTGCCGCGAGTCGATGACGTTGTAAATCGCCGCGACGTTGCCGAAGTGCGGATGATCAGGCTCTCCATGCTCAGCCGAAATCCACACCTCGTGATCGTTTGGATAGCGGTAAAACTTGCGATAGCCAAAGTCCAGGCCCAGCAAGCCGAACTTCCAAAGATGATAGGCGATGTCCTTGCCAACGTAGCCAACCGTGCCGTTTGAACGCACGATGACCTTCGCGTCCTCATCGGGTCCGGGCTCTTCCACCGGGTGCCCCAGGTCTCGCGCTGTTTGAGACCTGGGTTCAGGGTGCCCCGCCCAAGCCTCTTTTGCTTGGGTGGGGGTTTTCTCTGACGTAACCGAAATGCTCGTCTCACGAGTCGTCGGTCTCGTCATCACCCAGCAGCCCTTGTTCTTGCCTTCGGTCTCGAAGTACAGCACACCTTTTTGTTTCAACAGCTCGAAGGCCGCATCCCAGAAGTGCAGGTGAAGGATCTCGCTTTCGCGGGGGAGGAAATCGTACTCGATGTCGAGGCGGTCCATGGTCTCAAGATGACGGCGCAACACCGCCGACGAGATCAACTCCGCGGTCTCTGCCATGTCATTGCCGCCCATCTCGATAGCATGCAAAGCTTCAAGTCGAGCTTGAAGATGCTCCTTGTCTCCTTCGTACCATCGCGAAACCCGCGCGTAGAGGTCCCAGCAGTAAAAATCGAAACGTGGGGTTGAAGCAATCAACTCGGCAATGTCCTGCTTCGACTTCTTCTCCAGATGCATGAAGCCGACCACGACGTCGGCAACTTGCACTCCAGTGTTGTCAATGTAGTTCTGAACATCGACCGCGTGCCCAGCCGCCCGTAAGAGCCGAACGAAGCTGTCGCCGAGGATGGCGTTGCGCAAGTGCCCGATATGAGCCGCCTTGTTGGGATTAATGCTGGTGTGCTCTACCAGGATTTTCCCGCTGACATTGGCTGCGCCTTCGCCGGTGTGACCAAGAACCGTGAGCGTCTGTCCACTCGCCAGGGCACGCGCCACAATGTCTCGCTTTAATCGCGCGTTGATATAGCCTGCACCCGCGACTTCAAGCTTCTCGAACCCATCAGGCAACGGCAGTTCCGCGACAATCTCCTCGGCGATCTTGCGCGGCGCTTTCCGCAGCCGCTTCGCCAGTTCAAACGAGAGCGGCAGGGCGAACTCACCCATCTCAACCTTGGGCGGCTGCTCAATGACGACGTTGGCCAGGTCGATATGATACTTCTCCCGCAGGAAGACGCGCACATGGGCGGCCAGCTTTTTTTGTTGTTCTAAGTACACCGAACCGCTCTTCGCCTTTGGCTCTTCGCTCTTGGCTCTCAGCCTTTAGCTTGTGAGATTTTTCTCTGTGTCCTCGGTGCCTTTGTGGTGAATAAGAATTGCGGACGATGGCAGCCGATCGTGAACAGAATAGCAAATGTTACAGCTCGCGCAGGTTTGACGCTGATTTCAGCGTTACCTATGATGAAGAATCCGAGTAAATCTCCATGCGTATTGCCTACCTCGAATGTTTCTCTGGCATCAGCGGCGACATGTTTCTGGGCGCGCTGCTCGATGCTGGAGTTCCTTTCGAGCTCTTTCGGAAGACCGTCGCGGAACTCAACGTCGGGGCTGAGTTGGAGTACTCGCGCGTGGACCGCGGCGGTGTTCTGGCGACAAAGTTCGACGTCGTGGTGAATGGTCAGAAAGACATGCCCCGCGAAGAGTTCTGGGCACAACATCACACCAGCGCACACGAGTCCGCGTCGCAAGGTGAGCACGAGCGCATCCCCGACGAGCAGCATGGCCGTACTCTAAGCGAGATCCTGCGCATCATCGCCGCAGCACCCATCAGTGAGTACGCGCGGCGGACTGCGGATGAGATGTTCCTGGCGCTGGGCGCAGCCGAGGCCACCGTGCACAACGTCAGCAAGGAGCACGTCCACTTCCACGAAGTCGGCGCCCCCGACGCGATCGTCGATATCGTCTGCGCAGCCGTTGGCGCCGAGGCGCTGGAGGTCGATCAGTTCCTCGCTTCGCCCTTGAACGTAGGCGGCGGTACGGTCGTCTGCGTGCACGGCACCATGCCGGTTCCGGCTCCGGCCACTCTCGAATTGCTTAAAGGCGTGCCCATTTATTCTGGCGACATTCAAAAGGAACTGGTCACGCCGACCGGAGCGGCCATTGTCAAAGTGTTAGTCTCTAGCTTCGGGCCTCGGCCGGTCATGACGACCGAGCGCATCGGCTGCGGCGCGGGAGCACGCAACTTTTCCGGTCAGGCCAATGTGCTACGCCTCAGTATCGGCGAAACCCAGGAAGCCGTCTCCGGCCCAATCGGGACCGGCGAGAATAGCGCCGAAGAAGAAGAGATCGCCATATTGGAAGCGAACCTGGACGACCTGAATCCGCAATTGATTGGCTATATCGTCGATCTCGCATTTGCCGAAGGTGCGCTGGACGTCTTCACTGCCCCTGTGCAGATGAAGAAGAATCGTCCCGGCACAGTGTTGACGGTGCTGGCGCGTCCTGAACATGAAGAGAAACTGCGCGCCCTGTTGTTTCGCGAAAGCAGCACCCTGGGCGTACGCACGCGTCATGAGAAACGTTATGTGTTGCCCCGTCGGCATGAGGCGGTTATAACGCCATGGGGCGAAGTGCGCATGAAGATCGCGCACCTCAATGGCGTCGTTTCTCAGTATGCACCTGAATACGAAGATTGCAGGCGCATTGCCGTCGAGCACCACGTCCCGTTGAAGACGGTGATGCAGGAAGCCATCCGCTTGTACCTGGACCAGAAGAATGGATAACCCCGGAAAGTTTTACATCACGACGCCCATCTATTACGTGAATGCGCGGCCCCACATCGGGCACACCTATACCACCGTAGTGTGCGATGCGGTTGCCCGCCGCCAACGCATGATGGGTGCGGACACCTGGTTCTTGACCGGTACCGACGAACACGGCCAGAAGATCGAACGCTCTGCCGCCGCTGCTGGCTGCTCACCCAAGGAGTTTGTAACCAAGATGTCCGGCGAATTCCGGGCGCTGTCGGGCCCGCATGAAGATCTCCTACGACGATTTCATTCGCACCACGGAACCGCGCCACGTTCGCGGAGTGCAGGCCCTGTTCACGCGGCTGCAAGAGCGCGGCCACATCTACAAGGGCTCCTACAGCGGGCAATATTGCGTCTTCGACGAGCTTTACGTGGACGCCATCGGCTCCGGTGCTCCCTGTCCGGAATGTGGGCGGCCCACCGAGACCGTGCACGAGGAGAATTACTTCTTCAAGCTGGCGGCGATGCAGGACCGTCTGCTGGAGTTCTATCAAAATAATCCCGACTTCATTCGCCCGGAAACCCGGCGTAACGAAGTGGTCGCCTTCCTGCGCAGTGGACTGCGCGATCTCTCGGTCAGCCGAACGTCGTTCAAGTGGGGCATTCCCGTTCCAAACGATCCCAAGCACGTCATCTACGTCTGGCTCGATGCGTTGGCCAACTACTTGACGGCGATCGGCTTTGGCTCCGACGATCCGGCAGACCGGCAAAAACTGGAACGCTACTGGCCTGCGGATGTACACATGATCGGCAAAGAAATCGTGCGCTTCCATTGCGTTTATTGGCCGGCATTTCTATTGGCCGCCGATCTGCCGCTTCCGAAAACCATCATCGCGCACGGATGGTTGCTCTTCGAAGAAAGCAAGATGTCGAAGTCGCGGGGCAACATTGTGCGCAGCGAGACCATTCTCGACACGCTCGGCGGGGACGCACTCCGTTATTTCCTGTTGCGCGAAATTGTCTTCGGGCAGGATGGCTCGTTCAGCTTCGACGCGCTGGTGCAGCGCTTCAACGCCGACCTTGCCAATGACCTGGGCAACCTGTCGAGCCGCACCCTCAGCATGATCACCCGTTATTTTGATGGCGAAGTGCCTTATCCATCGCCCAGCGAGCGCACGCCTGCAGATGAAGTCATCGCCGACCTGGCACAGAAAACCATTGCGGATTTCCACGCCCAGTTCGAACAATTTCAGTTCTCGCGGGCGCTGGAGACGGCCTGGTCGCTGGTTGCTGCCGTCAACAAATACATCGTCGAGAACGAGCCGTGGGCAGTGGCCGAACGCGAAGACCAGGACTCGCGCGCCCGCCTCGCAACCATTCTCTATACCTCCGCCGAGGCGCTACGGGTGGTGACGGCGCTGGCCCATCCGGTTATTCCAGAGGCGACGGCCCGCATCTGGACCCAGCTCGGACTCGGTAAGATCAGCGCCTTGAACCTGCGCACTCTAGCTTGGGGACAGTTGCCACTCGCTACCAGGCTGGGCAAGGTGGAAGGCGTATTTCCGCGCGTCGACAAGAGCACGGTCGAGAGGATGCAACAGATGGAACAGCAGCGCTCAACGGAGACAGCGCAAGCGAGTGAAGCGAAAACGGCGGTGGAATCGCAGCCCGCCGGAGCCGGCCCGGGTGCCCCACCCTTGTCGCCGGCAGTTGGTGAAAGGGTAGGTGCAACTCTGCCGGCCCCAGTTGTGAACAACACAATCACCATTGACGACTTCCTGAAGATCGAGTTGCGCGTCGGAGAAGTGAAAGTCGCCGAGCGAGTAAAAGGCGCCGACAAACTGCTTCGTCTGGAAGTTGATATCGGCAGTGAGGTGCGGCAGGTCGTCGCCGGAATTGCGAAAGCTTACGAACCGGAGAAGCTCATCGGACGCAAGGTCGTAATCGTAGCCAATCTGCAGCCGCGCAAGCTGCGTGGCCTGGAATCAAACGGAATGATCGTGGCCGCCTCTGTCGGCGACGATGGCCAGCCAGTGCTGGCGGGATTTTTGGAGGATGTTCCAGCCGGGGCGAAGCTGAAGTAGAGGATAGTACTCCATTTGAAGTACCCGTGCCCGCCTGATCGGCAAGCGAATTACAGACGAGGGGTGATCTGCCGCCAGGAAAACTGGAAACTATCCACCAGCCACTAATTACTATTCACTGTGTACACCGACTCCCACGCTCATCTCGATGGCAAGCGCTTCGACACGGACCGCGCCGAAGTCCTCGCTCGCGGGAATCAGGCTGGTGTTAGCACCCTGCTCGCCATCGGCAACGGCGACGGACCCGGCACTGCCACACTCGACTGCGCAGTCAAGCTCGCGCAAGAGTACGACTGGATGTACGCAACCGTTGGAATTCATCCTCACGAAGCCGAACTGGCCAAACCATCGGACTTCGACGAACTCGAGCGTTTGGCGAAATCGCCCAGGGTGATCGCCTGGGGCGAGATCGGCCTGGATTATTTTTACGACCACTCACCTCGCGATGTGCAGCAGCGAGTCTTTCTGCGGCAAATGGAGATGGCGCGTGCGGCGAAGCTACCTATCATCATTCACTGCCGCCCCTCGAACGACAGCGAGAACGCCTGGGACGATGTGTTGCGACTTCTTCGGGAACACTGGGTGACCAGCGGACTCGGTGGCGTCCTGCATTGTTTCACCGGCACTGTCGATCATGCCCGGGCGGCGCTTGATTTGGGGTTTATGGTCTCTTTCGCCGGCAACATCACCTTTCCCAAGGCGCAGAACATTCGCGACGCGGCCAGCATGGTCCCGCTAGATCGCATGTTCATCGAGACCGATTGCCCGTATCTTGCTCCTTTGCCATACCGTGGCAAGCGCAACGAACCGGCGTACGTGATCGAAACAGCCCGCCAGATCGGCCACTTGCGCACACTTTCCTGCGAGCAAATCGGACAACAAACCACCGCCAATTTCTACAACTTTTTCCGGCTTGCAAAATCCAACTGAGGTGCTACGCTTCGCTACTCGGGTATGCCGGGTTGCCGTTGCGGCAAACGCCGAGTCTCTTGTTACACTTGACACTTATGGCCGAATCATTCGATATCGTCAGCAAAGTTGATATGCAGGAGGTTTCCAACGCCGTGCAGCAGGCGTTGAAGGAAATCCACACACGTTACGACCTGAAAGATTCGAAGTCGGATATCAAGATCGAAGAGAAAGAAGAGTTGGTGCTCGCCTCGGCTGACGAGTACAAGCTGAAGGCGGTAAACGACGTCTTGCAGGGGAAGCTGGTGAAACGCGGGGTTTCGCTGAAGGCGCTCACCTACGGCGCCATTGAACCCGCCGCTAGTTCGACTGTGCGCCAGCGCGTCAGTATGCAGCAAGGGATCCCGATTGAAAAGGCGCGAGAGATCGTTAAGCTGATCAAGAACTCAAAGAAGAAGGTACAAGCAGCAATCCAGGGAGACCTGGTTCGCGTCAGCGGCAAGGACCGCGATACACTTCAGGAAATCATCGCACTGGTGAAGCAACACGATTTCGGCATTGACATGCAGTTCACAAACTATCGCTCCAACTGACAGGACGAACCCGTTTGAATACGACCGTGACCCGCAACGCCAAAGAAGTGTTTGACCTGCTGCACGACGACCTCGCCGCCATCGAGCGCGAGTTCGGCCGCGACACCGTGTCCAGCGTGCGGGCGATCACGGAGATTGGCGAGTATCTCCGCGCCGGCGGCGGCAAGCGGCTGCGTCCCGCACTGTTGTTGCTCTCCTGCAAGCTGATGAACTACGCCGGCCATGGCGCGATCAAGTTGGGGGCGGTAGTCGAAATCATCCACACCGCAACGCTGGTCCACGACGACATCATTGACGAGGCCCAGACACGCCGCGGCCGTCCTGCAGCCAATACCCAATGGGGCAATGCCAAGTGCGTCCTCGCCGGCGACTGGCTCTACATGCAAGCCTTCAAAATCGCGGTACAGGAGCGCAACTTCCACATTCTCGACGCGCTGATCGATCTGACCCAGGCTATGGTTGAAGGAGAATTGCTACAGATCGAGCGGCTGGGCAAGGCCATCACCATGGATGAACACTTCGAACTCATCTACCGCAAGACGGCCTGCCTGTTTTCCGTATGCATGAAGCTTGGTGGCATTCTTGCCGGCGCCACAGAAGCCGACCAGCAGCGGCTTGCCGAGTACGGACGCAATCTGGGTATGGCCTTTCAGATCGTTGATGACGTGCTCGATCTCACCGCGTCGGAAGAAGTTCTGGGCAAGCCTGTCGCCAGCGACCTGCGCGAAGGCAAAGCCACCATGGCAGTGTTGCACGCGTTGGAGCACTGCACTGCGGCGGAGCGCGAGACCATCGAGTCTGTACTGAGTAACGGCGGTTTCAACGGCATCACGCCGGCTGACATCGTGGCGATCTTGAACCGCAACGGCTCTATCGACGCCGCCTACGCCCGGGCGGTCGAGTTCAGCAACAAGGCGCGTGAGGCCATCTGCACCTTCCCCGATTCCGAGATCAAGCGCGTGCTGCTCTGGGTGCCGGAGTTTGTGGTGGAGCGGGAAAGCTGAGAGAAGCCGCTGTTCGCCCCTCGCTTTTCGCCAGACTACGCCTAGCCCTTCTAAAGAGATCGTTGGCGCAATCTTGCGTCAGGCAAGAACTCCGGCAAGAACTCATGATCCCCTAACGCTGACCGTAGCTCAGAGCGAAGAGCGAAAAGCGTTTCTTCCTGATTTACACTTCCTTCATGGCCACTCCGCAGGAAGTCGAAATCAAGTTCCTCGTCTCCGATCTGAAAGCGCTCGAACGGAAACTGCGCGAGCTCGGCTTCCACGAAGACAATCAATCCACGCACGAAGTCAATACCCTCTACGATCTGCCCGGCCAAAAACTGCGCCGCAAGGGGGAGTTGTTGCGCTTGCGGAAGTACGGCGACAAGTGGCGGCTCACCCACAAGGCCAAGGTCAAGCTCGGAAGGCACAAGTCACGTGGCGAATTGGAGACGGGCATCGCCGACGGCAAGCAGATGGATGCGATTTTGCGCGCTCTGGGCTATTCGCCGTCGTTCATCTATGAGAAGTTTCGCGCGGAGTGGAGCGACGACGAAGGGCATGTCGTTCTGGACCATACGCCCATCGGCGACGTCGCTGAGATCGAGGGCAAGTCGCGCTGGATTGACCGCATCGCTCAGGAGCTTAACGTGAAGCTCGCCGACTACATCACCAAATCGTATGCTGAACTTTTCGTCGACTGGAAACGTAAAACAGGTTGTAAGGCAGAGAGCATGACATTCCGCGAATGCGGGACGAAGGCAGGGTCAGGGGCTAGCGGTTAACGGCTAGTTTCGAGTGGGAAGGCGACTGACCCTCAGTCGCAAAGCGACGGCACTCAACATTTCCGCGGAAGCCTGCGCCGGCTCCGGAGTTTAGACCTTGCCGGGCCTGAACCGGAGCCGGAACGGTGCGACAATGACAACTAGCGCCAGTCCCACAAGGGGAAGCGCTTTATTTCCTCAGGCGCTCCAGAACTGCACCTGCAATCAGCGGCAGTCCCACTGTGGCGTCCAGCAGCACTTCGGCGAATCGTCCACCTTCCTCCGCGGGCACAAACTTGCCCCACGACACAGCTTCGCTATAGGTGCATCCCGACAAGCCGCCCCAGTTCACCGGCTCTGGACAGATGCGCACGCCATAGTGGAAACGCTTCAGGGGCAGGTCTTCCCCGCCGCGGCGGTGGCGCAATTCTATGAACGGACCGAATTGTTGCGCCCAGTTTCTAGGTACACCGCCGCCAATGGTCAAAATCCCCAGCCGCTCCTGCCGGAGCAGTGTCTCCGCATAATATTCCAGGTCTTCGAAGGGATCGAAGCGCAGCGCAGGAATGCCGTTTTTGCGGCGCATACGGTTGTGCAGCGCAACGTCGAGGCCGATCTCCGAATCGCTGAACGCGGGCACGAACACCGGCACGTTCTTGTCATAGGCCGACTTCAGAATGCCGCGGTCTTTCACGTGCTCGCTCAGGTAGCGGCCGATTTCGCGGTTCAGCTTGTACGAACACAGCACCTCGTTGTGGTCCCAATTCTTCAGAATGCGGCCAACGATTGTCTCCACAAAATCGAGGTTGGCCTCCGGCTCCAGCGTGTCATAGACGCGGTTATAGCCAGCCTCGTAGAGCTCGGTGTCGTCCATCTTCGGGTCGTAGCGAAAATGCGACCGCCCTGCGGCTTCCACCAAACCGTGCGCCATCAGCGCGCCGGTGGAGACTACAGCCTTTACCACTCCATGGTCGATCAGGTCAGTGATGATCAGCCCCTGCTTCGCGACCGTCATGGCGCCGGCCAGCGTCATAACAACGAAACAATCTTTGTCACGAGCCATCGCCTCCAGGACTTCCGCGCCCTCTCCGACTTGCCGCCCAGTGAATGCGGTGTTGCCCATCGCGCGGACCAGGTCATCCACGCTGCGAATTCTTGACAGATCGAGCGGCGCCAACGGAATCAGTTCGTCGGAAATCGGATCGTGGAGTTTGCGATCAATGCCTTCGCCATGCGTCTGGTGTTCGTCGGTCACACTTCACCTCAATGAAAGCGTAGCGCTTCATCGGTTGAACATGCTGCATGCTAAACAATCGAAGCTACAAGGTTGAAGCGGCTTCCGTCAATGCGAACTGAACGATGCGAACAGAGCGACGGGAAAATCGTAATGAGCTGTTAACAATCGCGGCAGCTACGACAACGGGCTGCGTCTGGGATGCTATTCTTTGAACGCATTTCACGCCGGGAGGCAAGGGTTGGCCGAGAGAAACTTTCGAATAGGCATCGTGCAGATGGCGTGCACGCCGGAGCCGGAACAGAATCTGGAGCGCGGTATCGCCCGTATTCGCGATGCTGCCGCTAAAGGCGCCGAGGTCGTCTGCCTGCCTGAGCTGTTTCAGACGCAGTATTTCTGCCAGCGTGAGGATATCGCTCTCTTCGACTTGGCGGAGCCGATTCCCGGCCCTGCGACCGCTCGTCTCGGCGACGTCGCCCGCGAGCTGAAGGTCACGATCGTTGCATCACTGTTCGAGCGTCGCGCCCCCGGCATCTATCACAATACTGCTGCAGTCCTAAGTTCGGATGGCAACCTGGCTGGCATTTATCGCAAGATGCACATTCCCGATGACCCGCTCTACTACGAAAAGTATTACTTCACGCAAGGCGATCTGGGGTTCAAGGCATTTGAAACTGATTTCGGCAAGTTCGGCACGCTGGTCTGCTGGGACCAATGGTATCCGGAAGGAGCACGCTTGACTGCGTTGCAGGGCGCGAACGTGCTCTTCTATCCTACGGCGATTGGATGGCATCCGGACGAAAAAGCGCAGTACGGCGAGGCGCAGTACGATGCGTGGAAGACCATCCAGCGCGCGCACGCCATCGCCAATGGAGTTTACGTTGCTGTGCCGAATCGCGTGGGCTTCGAGACGGGCAACATTCGCGGCAACCAGGCGCCGGGCAAGGGTCTTGAGTTCTGGGGCGGATCGTTTGTCGCCGATCCCTTCGGGCAGGTCATCGCGCACGCTTCCCATGACAAGGAAGAGGTACTGATTGCCGAGGTGGACCTGCAGCGGATCGAGGATGTTCGCCGCAACTGGCCCTTCTGGCGCGACCGCCGCGTGGACGCGTACGCCCCGATCATCCAGCGGTTCCTGGTGTAGCGACGATGGGCACGGTTCGCAAACCTTTGCAAACCCCTGCCGCGCTTGGCTACCGTATGCCCGCGGAGTGGGAGCCTCACGAAGCGACCTGGATCGCGTGGCCGCACAATCGAACTGACTGGCCTGGCCGGTTCGAACCTATCCCGTGGGTTTACGCGGAAATCGTTCGCCATCTGGCGCGCGTGGAACGGGTCGACATCCTGGTTGAAGATGTGGAGGCGGAAGGCAAGGTTCGCGAGCTGCTGATTCGCGCGCACGTTCTCCCGGAAAAAGCCGTGGCGCCGGGGAAGCCTGCTGGAGCGATTCGCTTTCATCACATTCCAACCAATCGCGGTTGGACGCGCGACTCGGGTCCAATCTTTTTGCGGCGCGATTCCCACGCCACAAGGGACTTCCCTGCTGTCGCGGCCACGGCGTGGCGCTTCAATGCCTGGGCCAAGTACAACGATTGGCAGCTCGACGCAACCATCCCCGGCGAAATCGTTCGAGCGGTTGCGCATGCCGGTTTGGGAGCCGGAAGTCAAAGTCAACGGGCACCCACGTCCGGTAGTTCTGGAGGGCGGCAGCATCGATGTCAATGGCTGCGGAACGCTCATCACCACCGAAGAGTGCCTGCTGAGCGAGGTGCAGCAGCGCAATCCGGGAGTCACGCGCGAGCAACTGGAAGAGATTTTCGCCGACTATCTGGGCGTGGAAAAGGTCATCTGGCTGGATCGCGGCATCGCCGGCGATGACACCCATGGGCACGTCGACGATATCACTCGCTTCGTTACGCCAACGACCGTTGTGACAGCGTATGAGCCTGACCCTGCCGATCCTAACCATGAGCCCCTAAGCGACAACTTCCGTTGGCTAAAGAAGAGCACCGACCAGTCGGGCCGTCCTCTACGTGTGGTGAAGCTCCCGATGCCGGCGCCGGTGTACTTTCGCGGACGCCGCTTGCCGGCCAGCTATGCCAACTTCTACGTCGCCAACAAGCTGGTGCTCGTGCCTGTCTTCAGCGACCCCAACGATCGGGTCGCGCTCAATACTCTCGCTACAGTATTTCCCGATCGCCAGATTGTCGGAACTTATTGCCGCGATTTCATCTGGGGACTAGGCGCACTGCACTGCATGACCCAGCAGCAACCGGCCAAATAATGGGGGCTCGGGGGGTAAAGCTTACGCCCTCGATTCCCGGGTTTCCAGGTTCTCCAGGCGCTTATCCACCTCGAATGATGTTTTGAGGCTATCAATCCGAACCAGAACCTCGTTGTGCCGCGCCTCAGCTATTTTGTCCTGAGCGTTCAACCGGCTATCGATCGCACTCAGCTGCGCCGTAATAGCGCGCGACGCAGGAGCCAGGAAATCCTCTAGGACTTTACGGAGGTCGTCGACGATACTCATGGCGCCTGATTATACCTCCGTCTCACCGCCGTCCGCGTTTCGCCATCACGGTTGCAACAAAGTAGCCTCCCGCCGCCACGCCAGCGTATAGAAACGCGTTGGCGAAGACGATGGTTCCCACAATCAGTACAAACGCCAGGTCGGAATCCGGAATCGGACCAATCGCCAAGGGCAAGATGTAGGGTGGGCAGATGATCAACGCAATCGCGGTCAGCAAGCCCGATGACTGCATGTGCACCACGTTCAACCTCCACGCGAAGTAGACAGCCAGGGCCACCGCCATGCCGAGAACGAAGCTCAGGGAGAGCACAATCACTAAGTTGTCGTTATCTGTTTTGCGCGCAACTGGGTCAACACCCATCACCGAGTCTCTCCATCGAGTGTACTCGGGATTGGATACGTGAGCGGCGCACAAAGCGGCACATGCTATGCTGCCCTCGAGTCTTTACAGGAGCGACCTCATGAGCACTCAGACATCGCCTTCACGGTCTTCCGCCGCCAGCGTTCCGCACAACATGGTCACCACCGCCTTCGTACTCGATGGCTATAAGATCGTCCGCAATCTGGGACTGGTGCGCGGCATCATCGTGCGCTCGCGCTCCATCGTGGGCACCATCGGGGCGAGCCTGCAAACGCTGGTGGGAGGAAATATCAGCCTGCTGACCAACCTCTGCGAGCAGACGCGCGAGCACGCTTTCGACCTCATGCTGCAGCACGCGGCTGAACTCGGCGCCAACGCTGTGATTGGTATGCGCTACGATGCGACGGAGATTATGCAGGGCGTAACCGAAGTGCTGGCGTACGGCACCGCGGTGGTTGTCCAAAAAGAAGGGTGAATGCTGCGGACATGGTGAGCCCGGCAGGAATCGAACCTGCGACCCACGCATTAAAAGTGCGTTGCTCTACCAACTGAGCTACGGGCCCACATTCACTAATCTAACACACGTCAAACGGCCAATTGAGGCGTCTTCGCCACACACCTTCCCGCTTCTTCCTCATGAAATAAGCCTGAACTCACTGTCGCGACAGGAGGCGTCTCGTGAGGCCGGCCCTCCCTTGGCGAATAAGTTTGGATAAGTCGGGACCCGCCGCAGTACTCTGTTGGCATCGCAGCCAGTGGAGCATAGAATCTTGGCTGTCAGGAGAACTCATGAAGCTGCGCATTGTTTTCATCATGGTCATCGCAGTGATATTCGCCACCCTTGGCTTCGCTCAAGAGAACACCGACAAGGTCAAGGCCGCCGAGGCCGCCTCCGAGGCTTGGCTGAAGTTTGTGGACTCCGGCGACTATTCGCAAAGCTGGGTCGAAGCGTCGTCGTTTTTCAAGGACCACGTGACCGAAAAGCAATGGGAACAGCAAATAAGCGCGGCCCGTGGCCCTTTCGGGGCGTTGTTCTCAAGAAAGCTCAAGTCAGCAGAATACAAAACTTCCCTACCCGGTGTACCGGACGGCCAATACGTCGTCATCCAGTACGACTCCAGCTTTGCCAATAAGAAGTCAGCAGTCGAAACCGTCACGCCCATGCTGGACAAGGACGGCCAGTGGAGAGTGTCGGGATACTTTATCCGCTAAGAAGCCAACTCACCGCCGAGGCACAGAGAACGCTGGAAATTGCCGCCTATCCACACTTTCATGCATCTCATCCTGTAAGCTCATGTCTGGGAAATCTCGTCCTCGCGTCGTTGTCATTGGAGGCGGGTTTGGCGGCCTGGAAGCCGCTAAATCTCTCGCACACCTGCCCGTCCAGATTACCCTGGTCGATCGCAAGAACCATCACACCTTTCAGCCGCTGCTCTATCAGGTGGCGACCGCCGGATTGTCGCCGGCGGAGATCGCGGCGCCGATTCGCGAGATCCTCGCCAAGCATGAAAATGTCGAAGTTTTGCTGGGCGATGCGCTCGGCTTCGACCTCGAGCAACGCCTCGTCAAGCTGCATGGATTCGAGCTTCCCTACGACTACCTTGTGGTTGCCGCCGGCGCAACCCACGCTTACTTCGGGCATGACAACTGGGAGCCGTTCGCTCCCGGATTGAAGACGGTTGAAGATGCGCTGGAGATGCGCCGCCGCATTCTGCTGGCCTACGAACTGGCAGAGCGCGAAGCGGCATTGACCGGCCATCATCGCCCGCTCAGTTTCGTGGTGGTGGGCGCGGGTCCCACTGGAGTGGAGCTGGCGGGAACCCTGGCTGAGATCGCGCGCAAATCCCTTTCCCGGAGCTTCCGCAACATCGAACCGGCGAAGACCCGAGTTCTGCTGGTTGAGGCCGGCCCCGACGTGCTAAGCGCCTATCCCAAGGACTTGCGACATAGCGCTATGAAGCAACTGGAACGTCTGGGCGTTGAAGTGCGAACCAACTCGGCCGTCACGGACGTTCGGCCGGGTGAAGTTTCCATCGGCAACGAAGTGATGCCCGCTGCAACCGTGCTGTGGGCCGCTGGAGTATCGGCATCGCCGCTTGGGGCTGCTCTCGGTGCCCCAGTCGATCGCGCCGGACGCGTGCTGGTCGAACCCGACCTGAGCATCCCCGGGCATCGCGAGGTCTTCGTCATCGGCGACCTTGCCAGCATGAAGGACGCAGCCGGCAAGCCGTTACCTGGCGTCGCCCCCGTGGCCATGCAGCAAGGCCGATACGTGGCTCGCCAAGTCGCGGCTGACCTGGCTGGCAAATCGCGTGAAAATTTTCGCTATCTTGACAAGGGTTCGCTGGCGACGATTGGACGAGCCGCCGCGGTCGCAGAATTCGGCAAGGTGCACATTTCCGGCTTCCTGGCTTGGCTGTCGTGGTTGTTCATCCACCTCCTGTTCTTGATTGGCTTTCGCAACCGTGTGCTGGTCATGCTCCAGTGGGCTTGGAGCTATCTCACGTACGAGCGATCGGCACGGCTTATCACCGGCGAGTCGAGAGTAATCGCCGTTCCGTCGATGGAGTACGCCGAGCAAGCTGCTCGGCATTCCGATGGCGATGGCCAGGGCATGTCAGGCGACGCCCGCGTTCCCACGCGAGAATTGCCTCAGGAAACTAAGACCGAGGCTCGCAGAGTGAGCTAAAGCAGTTTCAGAGTTGGCGTAGATCGGGTAGAGCCAGGCAGCGGTTCCGGCGACTCGTTTGTCCGCAGCTGGAAGCAGCAACGCTACGATAGCGACCGATTTTATTCGGCGGCGGCGACCGCCGACTCCGTCGCTGACTCATTTTTCCTTGCGCCATAGGCGCGAAGAGGAATAACGCTTGCTAATGCCGCCGCGGCGCTGATGGCCGCCAACACTGGTGGCCACTTCAAGTCTCCTGTGCGGTCGATGAGTAGTCCGGCGAGAGGAGGCCCAGCTACAGAAGCAAAGCCAAGGCCGGTCAGCAGAAACCCCAGCAGTTCGCCCAATCCTTCAATACCAAAGAATTGCGTAAGCACCGCTGGCAACATAGCGACAATTCCTCCGTAGCCTATGCCCAGGATGATGCTGTACCAAACGAGCGACGGGTAAGAATGTCCTCCGACCCAGAAGACATAGCTCGCTAATAATGCTACGTAACTGATTTGGAATACTGAGATGAGGCCGAAGCGAGACGCCAGAGCGTTCAGTCCAAGCCGTCCCACAACGCTGGATGCTCCGATATATCCAACGAGCCCGGCCGCGGCGACCTGGGTCGCGCCTTCTTTCATCGCGTATTCGGGAAGGTAGATGAAAGATATGTAAACCGAGACACCGGTGAAGAAAATGCCGGCGTAAAGCATTACAAACCTTGCCGTGCGAATTTTGGTCATGACGCCGATTCGTACCTTCGACTGGGCCACCGGAGGTGGGGCGATAAGGGCCGTGCACAGCAGGAGCAAAATGGCGCTCAGAACTCCGTAGATCTCGAAGGAGGTTCTCCAACCGTAATGTCCGATCAGCATCGCGGCGACCGGAGCGGCTACGAGAGTTCCACAACCGATTCCGCTGATCGCGATACCCAGCGCTATGTCCCGGTGGAGCTTGAACCACTCCCCCACGGCCGCGATTGATGGCACGTAGACGCACGCGACTGCGCCACCGGCGCCCAGCCCGTAGGTTAGAAATACCAAGGGGAAATAGTGGACTCTTGCTGTCAGAATGAGGCCAGCTCCCATCAGTAGAGCCCCAGCGGCCATCACCAGGCGCGGCCCAATGTGGTCTGCGATGTCCCCGGTCAGCGGCGACAAGAAAAGCGAAAGAACAGTTAAGACCGAGAACAGGGTCGACATCACCGCGTGGCTGACGCCGAACTCCGTCGCCATCGGCTTCAGGAAGATGCCGAAGCTGTAGCTAACTCCGAACGCGACAAAGGAGGCGAAAAAGGCAGCTACAACAATCAGCCACGCGCGCGGCGAATCGACTCCGGTGTTCCCGGCTTCAGGCATATGGCGGATATCTCCCACAACCGAGGTTCAGGAATTATCGTCGAAAACCTAGTGCGGGAAGCATACTGCCGATTGCGAAGCTGTGCCAAGAGGAATGCGGCAGATCGCCGATCCTGCTGGACACCTCGCCAGCCTCTTACCTCGTCTACCGGAATGGAAAAATCGGCCCTGACAACTACCGCTTGACGATTGGGTTGTAGCCTTCGCCCGTCAGCTTCGCCTTCATGGCGTCGGCGTCCTGCATCGACGTAAACGGGCCAACCTGCACGTGGTAGAACTTGTCATTGGTGACGGGATTGTTCACGACAAAGACGTTGTAGTTCTTCTTGCGCAGCGCGCCAGCGAGAGCGACAGCGTCATCTTCGCGAGAGACCGCGGCGATCTGCACGACGATGGTCCCCGACCAGTCACGGGAGCGCTGTGGACAACCTGCGGCGCGGCGGAGGAAGCGGCCTCACTCGGTGGAGTTGTGCTCTTTGCCGCCATCGCCGGAGCCGACTCCCGGGCGGTTGTCGTTTTCTCCGATCTGGCGGAGCCGGTTTCCTTGGCCGGCGGTTGCGCGGCGTCGTCGTTCTGTTGCACCGCTTTGTAGAAAGTAAGATTATCCTGTGGAGTCGAGGCTGCAGGCTGTTCCGGCGCACTTTCTGCCTTCACCGCAACTACGGCAGAGGGTTTATTTGCACTGGCGCCAGGGCTAGCTTCCGCGGGCAGCGTCGCAGAACTCGCCGGCTGATCATTCAGGGCCTGTTCACGCCCCGTGCTCCTGCCCAGCGAATAGCCGATGGAAAAGAAAAGCCCGCAAATGGCGGCCAGCAGAAAGAACAGTCCCAGCAGCTTTCCCGTACCCAAGGTTATTTCAGTATCGTCAGAAGCCATGGTTCCTCACGTTCCTTGCGATTGCTCTGGCATCCCAGGACCTGCGATTTTGGCGGCGTCCAGCTTGATAAGGTTCTGCAGCCCGGCCAGCAAGTCCACCGGCACTGGGAAAATGATGGTCGTATTCTTCTCCACCCCGATCTCGGTCAACGTTTGCAAGTATCGCAACTGAATGCTGACGGGTTCGCTAGCAAGCAGGTGCGCGGCGTCAATCAGGCGCTGGGCCGCAGCAAACTCGCCCTCGGCGTGGATGATCTTGGAACGCTTCTCGCGCTCTGCCTCGGCCTGCTTGGCCATGGCGCGGGTCATGGTCTCCGGCAGGTCCACCTGCTTGACCTCGACGTTGCTAACCTTCACGCCCCACGGATCGGTGTGCTGGTCCAAGATGGACTGCAAACGCAGGTTGATCTTTTCGCGATGCGCCAGCAACTCGTCGAGATCAACTTCGCCCAGCACCGAACGCAGCGTGGTCTGCGCAAACTGCGACGTTTGGTACATGTAATTCGAAACAGCCACCACAGCTTTGTTGGGATCGACCACCCGCAGGAAAATGACTGCGTTTACCTTCAGGGTGACGTTATCGCGGGTGATGATGTCTTGCGGCGGAACCTCCAGTGCTTCCTGACGCAGTGAAACCCGGACGATGCGATCAATCGGCGCGAATACGAGGATGATCCCCGGCCCTTTAGGCGCGCCCAGCAGCCGCCCTAGACGGAAAATGACACCACGCTCATACTCGGCCAATATCTTGATCGAGTTGATGATGTAGAGAGCGACGATAACGATGACAACAATGCCAGCTATACCGGGCACGATATGCCTCCCAGCTATCAAAAGTGTAGAACGGGTACTACGGAAGATTGTAGAACCAATTGGACGAGTTACCTAACTTGGTAACAGCTGAAGCGGTCAGCGGTCAGCCAAAACGCTGAGAAGATTATGGCACGGGATCAATGCGCGGTTTCTACGAGTCTCGGCGGGAGACATTCATTCCGCAACGGCTTGAACGGTACACGGCGGCGTACGCTTGGCTGAGTGCTGACTGCTGACTGCTATCTTGTTTTCTCCACTTCCAGTTCGAGCCCCTCGACTTTGCGCACCACGACCTGCTCGCCAATGCCGACTCGCGACCGGGCATGTGCGTTCCACAGTTCGCCCTGGACGAAGACCTTCCCTTCCGGATCGATGTCGGTCCGGGCTTCGCCCACCGCACCGATCATGCCTTGCAGCCCGGTCACGACTTTGCTTCGTCGCGCCCGGATGGCAATGCTCATCAGGAAGACCGTGATGAGACCGAGCGGCACGCTGACCCCGAGCGCCGTCCACAACTGCACCCGCATTTGCGGAATAGGGCCATCCACCAGCAGGAGCCCGCCCAGAGTGAGCAGAACAATCCCA
The DNA here is from genome assembly GCA_963836295.1 of uncultured Acidobacteriaceae bacterium. Classification (GTDB taxonomy): domain Bacteria; phylum Acidobacteriota; class Terriglobia; order Terriglobales; family Acidobacteriaceae; genus Bog-257. The sequence goes on from CAWIIY010000002.1 coordinate 83,419, forward strand.
CCCAGGGCGAGGATGCCATGAGTGCCAAATTTAGCCTCCAGGGCAAACATCACAAACGCGGCAATGATGAGCGTCAGCGAGGCGAAGCGAGTGGGTAGCAGGTTGAGCGCAAACAGCGCCAGCAGGATGAAAATTACGCCCACCACTCCAGGAACAACCGCTCCTGGGTGGTTGAATTCGGCATACAACGCCAACGCACCGACCGCAAGCACCAGGAAGGCGATATTCGGATCGAGCAGGAAATCGAGGATTCGCTGCCGCACCGTCATGGGCAACTCGACCACTGAGTCCCCGGCAAGATGCAGTTTCACCGTCTTGCCATCGAAGCGCTTGATGGTCCGGCTGTCAATCTGCTGAAATAGGTCGTTCTGGTCGCGCGCCACTATGTCGATGAGGTGCTGCTGCAAAGCTTCCTGGTCGGTCCATGACTTCGATTGGCGCACGGCAGTCTCCGCCAACTGCACGTTGCGGCCTCGAGGCCCGACGTAGGAGCGCATGAAGGCAGCAGAGTCGTTCTCGATCTTCGTCTTCATGGTGTCGTCCATCTTCTCGCCGCCGAGGGTGACGGGATGCGCCGCTCCCGTGTTGGTTCCGGGCGCCATAGCCGCAACGTCAGCGGCTTCCAGGATGAAGAAGCCAGCCGACGCCGCTCGCGCCCCACTGGGAGCAACGTAGATGATCACCGGGACAGGCGAAGCCAGGATCTTCTCAATGATGGAACGAGTGGAATCGAGCAGGCCGCCGGGGGTGTTCAGCTCGATCAGCACGGCGTCGGCGTTTGTCTGGCGAGCATGTTCGATGGCGCGGTCAATGTACTCGGCAGTAATCGGCTGGATGGTGTCATCCACGCGAATCTTGACGATGCTGTTCGCCGAAGCCACGCTGGTGGCAAAAAGCACCAGCAACCCACAAGCGAGGATGAAGCGAGTTCGAAACATAGGTGCCTCCTTCCGGAGGGTCATTGCAAGGTTGCGCTACTTTGAAACTGTCTGCTTCGCTGCAATATCGCGCTTCAGCGCCTGCGCGGTTGCGTCGGCGGGTTGCAATGCCAGGGCACGGTTTACCTCGCTGGCGGCCGATTCCAACTGGCTCTGCTTGAGGTCAAGCCTTGCCAGTACCAGCAAGCCATCAACGTTTGGTTGCAGCCGTACCGAAGTCTGCGCTTCTGCCCGCGCATTCACAAGGTCGCCCTTCTTTTCCAGGACGCCGGCCAACTGGGCGTGTGCCGAAGCGCTGTTGCGGTCGGCGCTGATCGCAGCGCGGAATTCGTTTTCCGCCTCTGTCGTCATGTTCTGCGCCAACAACTCCTTGCCCCGCGCCACGTGGTAGGCAGCACTCGTGCGCCCATCGGTCCTGGCCAGCCTTGCCTCGGTAAGCTTGTCGATCTCCATCTCGATTTGACGATAGGAGGCTTCGTCGTAGTTGCGTTTAATGCGTTCCATCGGAACGCGAGGCTGGTTCGCCGACAGCAAAGCGTTGCCAGAGGCAGTGGTCGCATCAGGATTCGCCGGAGGCGGCGGCGCAACTCCCCGGTTGATGGAGTCAAGCAGGCTCTTGGCCTCGCCATCGTTCGGGTGCCGCTGCAACTCTTCGCGCAATTGACGTGCGGCCCCCGCGCTATCTCCATTCTTGAATAACGCTACGGCCAGGTTGAAGCGGTAGTCCGGGTCGTTCGGATCGGCATTGACGGCTTTGGAAAAGTATTCCACCGCCGACGCACGCCGGCCCCAACGGGCGTCCACTACGCCCAGATTGTTATAAACCTCGGTGAGCGGCAACCGCGTCGCCAGGTAATTGAACGCGACAAACGCCTTGTCGTAACTTCCGCGATAGAAGTCAGACATGCCCAGCAAAAAGCTGGCCTGACCTGCAGCCGGATCGTCCTTCGGGATGCGACTGAACCAGACTGCTGCCGATTCGTATTCGTGGGCGCTGTAATAAGTTTTGCCCAGCTCCAGCATGGCCAGGGTGTAATTGGGATTGAGCTTTACAGCGTTATGCAGGTAACGAATCCTCTGCTGCTGGTCGGCTGCCAGGATGCCGCGGATATAGTTCTCAAAGGCATCGAGACGGATGGGGGTGGAGGCTTTCAGGAATTGGTCGCGGGTGATTGCCGGTGGCGGGACCATCTGCTGCAGCAGTTGCCAGGCCAGCATGGTCTGCAAATCGATCAAGTTCGTCAGCGCGCCGCTACTATGCACTTCCGGGTAGAGATGCAACTTCTTCATGTCAAGAAGTTGTGCATTGGCCGTGAAGGTCTTGCCATCGAAGCTGTAGCTGCCGAGCACAACGTAGTCCGCGTCCATTTGTTCAGCAATCCGGTAGATAGTCGCCCGAGAAGGCAGAACGGTCAGCGGAATGCCGGCGCGATCGAAAGCGTAGCTGCGATCGTCGCGACCGACGACGTACAACCGCGACGACTCCATGCGCTGCGACAGGACCTCGGGGAAAGCTTCACTGATCCACTCCAGTCCCGGAGCGCCGGTTCGATTTTCAAACGGCATGACCATTACCCTGCGGGTCTCGGGAACCGCCTGGCCCAAGCCCAGACGGCAGAACACGCCGATCATGGCCCATAGAAGAAGACTACGGTAAGTGAAACGAACGACAGAGCGTAGCAAGATATATTGATTATAGCTGTTGGGAAGAAGCCTTTCCGTTTCGCCGTAGTGTCTCAGTTTGAAAATTGTGATTTGTGAATTTCGGTAGAGCGAACCTTCAGAGCCTGCCCTGAGCTTTTCGAAGGGTTCGCGTCAAGCCAGTCCTCTTCGAGCGGGAGCCTCGGCCGGGGCGGCACGGCGAGCGTAGTTTGTACCGTGCTAAAGGCACTCGGGTTCTCATTGTGTTTCGGAGGCGGCCTGAAGGCCCGCTCTACCTTTAGATCGTCTTCCCAGATTTCAAACTGAGACACTACCCGTTTCGCTACTACTTCGATACCGCCGCAAACAGGTCCGACTTCAGCAGCGCCGTGAAGCGCTGATCATCCGTCTTAAAATGCATTTGCAGCATATCGTGGGAGTTGTCCACCGTGGTACTGTCCAGCGCGAGTTTTTCGGTCGGAGTCGCGGACATCTTGCGATACAGCACTCCTGCCTTCAGCAGCGTGGCCATGGTGGCTGCTGTCATGCTATCGGAGGTCTTGACGTTGAGATCGAAGGTGACGCCGCTGCTGAAGTTCATGGTGTAGTCCGATGCCAGCAGGCGCTTCTTCACGGCGTCGTAGTCACCCAGCGAAGCCGCCTGCCCCAGGGCCGACCTCATCATGTTCTGCGTCCCCTGTTGATCGAGCACGCTCCACACCGGCGCACTGTCCGCGCTGGTGATCAGATCGTTAATCGTGTCGTTGGAGTCCAGAGACTCGGCCCCGTTATCGCGCACGTCGATTGCGCCTTTGATAGCCGCCGCCTGGCCAAACAGGATGGTGCTGGGATCGAGGAATGCCAACTGCATGCCCGAGCCCATCGGGTACAGGTAGGAGAGCAGGTACTTCTCGGGCTTGATCTTCTTCAGGCGCATCTTTTGCAAAAATTCCCTCTGCTTGAGAGAACCCTGGGCAATGCAGATGCCGAGCAAACCGCCTTTTGCGGGGCGGTAAGTAACAAACGTGAGTTGCTCCACGTCTTTGTAGGGGTCAATGCCAGCGGCCTTCAGAGCGGTCTCAAATTGCTTCAGGTTGTCGGGCAGAACGCGGTCCTTAAGGGCGCGCGCCGCTGGCGAATCGCGCAACGCGCGGTAATCGACCGAGATCATCTGTTCGGACCGCCGATGGAACCACGGTACGGGCATTGCTGCTCAGAGGCGCGGCCGACGCCGGCAGGCAGAAAACGGCGCTTAGAAAAAGGCTGGCGAGGAACTGCTTCATGTTCATAATTCTACTCGACAATCTCAGGACAGGTACGGGATTGCAAGCACCTGTCCCCTTCCCGGCTTCTCCCCGTGACCTAGATTGGACGTACGAGAGCGCCAGAGATCATCACAGGGGGCAGGCAGATCCATTTATAACTAGGAATTTTCTCCGGCGCCAAAAGTATCCTGCTATTCTCTGAACGAAATGGCAAAGCCGAAATCCAGTCCCGCAAAGTCCGTCAAGACCAAGACCGGGCAGTTCGCTATTGCGATCATGGCGGCCGGTAAAGGCACGCGCCTGAAATCGAATCACCCAAAGGTCCTGCACGAGATCGCGGGAAAACCCCTGCTGGCCTATGTGGTGGCGGCCGCCGGCGAGGTCGTTCCTGCGCACAACATATTCGCCATTATCGGATACGAAGCCGGCCGCGTGCGCGAGGCCCTGGCCTCAACCGGCATCAACTTCATCCTGCAACGCGAACAGCGCGGTACCGGGCACGCCATCATGGAAGCGCGCGCTGCGTTGCAGAGTTTCGAAACCGTGTTAGTTCTTTCGGGCGATGTCCCGCTGATCAAGGCCGAGACCATCAAGCGGGTTCGCGATTTCCACAACGCACACCATTCGGCGATGACCATGCTCACCGCCGAGCAGCCCGATCCAACGGGATATGGCCGGGTTTTTCGCAAGAAGATCAAGGGCAAGGAGAGCGACGAGGTGGAGCGCATCGTCGAACAGAAATCGCTCCGCGGCAAAGAAGTGGAACAGCGGGAGACCAACGCCGGCGTATACGCGTTCGCAACCAAGCCGCTCTACGCACATATCGTCAAGCTCAAGACAGACAATTCCCATCATGAGTACTACCTGACCGACATGGTGACGCTTCTGAACAAGGCCGGCGAAAAGGTGCTGGCCGTGCGCGCCCCGGATACCAATGAAGTGCAGGGGATTAACACCCGGATCGAATTGGCGGAACTGGACGCCAAGCTTCGCAACCAGAAGACTCGGGAGCTGATGCTGGCGGGGACCACCATCTTCCGGCCCGAGACATGCGACATCGATGCCGACGTAGAGGTTGGCGCCGATACGGTGATCGAGCCCTTCGTGCAACTCATCGGCAAAACGAAGGTCGGCGCCGACTGCCGCATTCGGTCGTACTCCGTCATCACCAGTTGCGAACTCGGCGATGGCGTTCTCATTCAACCGGGTTGCATCCTGGAGAACTCCGTGGTGCGTAACGGCGCGCAACTTGGACCCTATTCGCACCTGCGGCCAGGGCAGCGACATTGGCGAAGGCGCGCACATAGGCAACTTCGTCGAAACCAAGAAGACGCGGCTTGGCAGAGGCTCGAAGGCCAACCATCTCACCTATCTTGGTGACTCCGACATTGGTGAAGGCGTAAATGTCGGGGCCGGCACCATCACCTGCAATTATGACGGCGTGGGCAAGTATTCCACAACGATTGAAGATGGGGCATTCATCGGAAGTGACACGACCCTGGTGGCTCCCCTTCGAATCGGAAAGGGCGCTTACATTGGCGCGGGGTCGTGCGTCACAGAGGATGTTCCCGCCGATGCCCTGGCCCTCGGGCGAGGCCGCCAGGTCACCAAAGAAGGATGGGCGGCAGAGCGCCGCGCCAAGCTGAAGAACGCGGGTAAATAGTCTAGTCAGCGCCGCCGTTTCCCCGGCCGCGCAAAAAAGGAGGCCTTGTGGCCTCCCTCTCGTTCCTAAAGTTACAAGTTACTGGCTTGGAGCGGACTGGTCCTCGGAGGAAGACTTCTTGGCTGGCCGCTGCACCGTGATTGAATTGCCGAGCTTGAATGTGACCGCAGACTCGGCTGGGATCAGCAACTCTTTGTTGCCGGTGAACGCCGCGCCCGCGGTACCGGCGCCAGCACCCACCAGCCCCCCGATCAGTGCGCCCTTGCCTCCGCCGGCGATACCACCGATCAACGCACCTGCGCCTGTGCCGCCACCTACCGCGACTGCCGTCCGTTTACCCTTTCCCTTGACCGTCTGCGTATAGGTCGAAGTCTGGATAGGTACCGACTGTCCACGAACGTTGACGGCGGTCAGCGCGATCGACAATACACCCTCACCCTTAAATTTACCCGGCGACTTGGCATCGACGACCGTCCCACTCACACCTGCACCGGCAGGAATCGCAACCACCCCGTCCACGGATACTGAATGGGCCAACGAACCGGTAAAGGTGTCACCCGGATTTGCGGTTTTCGAACTGATGCTATTGCCCATCCGGACCACGATGCTGGCCCCGGCTGGAACCACAAGCGGTGGCGGTGGCGGCGGTGGCGGCGGCTCTGGAGCCTTCGCCATCTGCTGCTCCTGCGCCGGTGCCATCTGTTGCCCTTGCGCGGGCTGCTGCGCTGGCGCCATTTGGCTAGTCGCAGGTTGATTTGTGTTCGCGGGTTGATTGGCCTGAGTCGCCGTGGACGTGTTGCTGGCCGGCGCTTCCGTGTTCTGGCTTTGCTCTTTCTTGCTGCAGGCTGCAAAACTCATCGCGAGAATTGCGAGGAACATAAGCGTGAGTAATCGAGAACGCATAACATTTTCCTTTCGTTGTGCCGCTGGACGAGAATGTATCCAGCCGACTGCCGTGCGTGAATCCATTGATCCTGCGCTGCCGGAACGAGGCCGCAAGGCATACATTGCGAAGCGAGTGCGCAATAAAGACAGCCTGGCGCGCGGTCGAGAACCCTACAAATTGTATCGCGTTTTTCGCGATTTAACTCTCCCGAACGGGAGGGTCAGTTGCCGTGTCGGGGTGCTGGCTTAACCGTTCGCCATCACGCAAGGCGAAATACCCTAATACCCCTGCCAACAGTGAAGCCGCCAGCACCGCCGTTTTGGCTTCCAGTAGCTGAGATGCATCGTCGAACGCCAGCGAACTGATGAAAATGGAGACCGTGAAGCCGATGCCCGCGAGAATTCCGACCGCACTCAACTGCCGCCACGTAACCCCATGGGGGACTTGCGCCAGGCCCGAGCGAACCGCCAGCTTGGCAAATCCGATGACTCCCAGCGGCTTTCCCACAACGAGTCCGAGTAGAATTCCCCAGGCGATCCGGCTGGTCAGCAAACCGCGCCAAGCTCCCCCGGAAAACGTGACTCCGGCGTTGGCCAGAGCGAACAAGGGCAAGACCAGAAACGAGACCCAGTCATTCAACTTCCGAGTCAGGAGTTCGGATGGCGATTCCGTCTCCTGCGCTAGTTGCTCGAAAGAGCCCAGCAAGTTTTTCGCCGTTTTCTCGTCGCCTTCAGCCACGGCGGCGCGGAATCGCTTTACAATCCCCGCGCTAAGCTCCTGGAACTCGCTTAGTGACAAGGCCGGGGTAGTGGGAACCATAAAAGCCAGGACGACGCCCGCGATGGTGGCGTGAATGCCCGATCTCAGAATCGCCACCCAGAAACTCACCCCCAGCACGAAGTACAAAACCGGCTGCGAGATGCCCACCTTGCGCAACAGGAAGATAATGACGAGCAGAAGCAGGCCTATGACCAGGGATTCTGGATGCAACGAGCCGCTGTAGAAAATCGCAATCACGGCGATGGCGCCGATATCGTCGGCAATAGCCAGGGAAAGGAGGAAAATTTTCAGGTCCTGGGGAACTCCTCTGACCATGCCCAGCACACCGAGCGAAAACGCGATGTCGGTTGCCATGGGAACTCCCCAGCCGTGCTGGCCCGCATGTCCAAGGTTCAGGGCCATGAATAGCAGGGCGGGCACCACCATGCCACCCAGGGCCCCGAAGATGGGGAGCGCTGCCCGGCGCATGTCGGCGAGTTCACCATGCACGATCTCGTGCTTGATCTCCATCCCGACCAGGAAGAAAAAGATGGCCATCAAGGCGTCGTCGATCCAGGCATGTACCGGCAAGTTCAGACGGGAGAGGGACAGCTCCATTTCCCAAACATGGTGGTAGGACTCGTACCACGGTGAATTGGCCCATACCAGAGCCGTTATCGCCGCGCCCAGCAACAGAATGCTGCTGATGCCTTGAATGTGGATGAATCGCTGGATGGGCAGGACCAAAGCGCGCGTCACCAGCGATTCGCGCAGCCTGACCTGAAGAGCACCGTATGTGCGAGGCGGGATTCCCATGATGGCGATCGCACGCGAACATCACGTGCGCACTAACATTCAACCTGCAAAACGCGATGCGGTCAATCCAAGAAGCTCCAAAAAGCGCCGCGCGATGCGGTTGCGCTATGCTGTGTGTCTCAACATGAATGCCATCATCAAGAACGTGCTGCTGGTTTTTGCCGCGCTGCTTCCCATCGTGAACCCGCTCGGCCTGGCGCCCATCTTCGCGGAAATGACCGCCGACTACCCGGCGAGCGTCCGCCGCACCGTGGCGATGCGGGTTGCCGTCAACGGTGTCGTTCTGCTGGCGGCTTCCATTTTCATCGGCTCTTACATCCTGCAGTTCTTCGGAATCAGCCTGGCTGCGGTGCAACTGGGCGGCGGCCTGGTAGTGACGGTGGCCGGTTGGCAGATCCTGAACCGCAAGAACGATGTAAACGATCGTCGGGTGGAGTCCGCGCCCAGCACACAAGCCATCTTGTCGCAGGCGTTTTATCCCCTGACGATGCCGCTGACGGTGGGGCCGGGTTCCATCGCGGTGGCGCTTACCCTGGGTAGCAACATCCACGAGGAAACGCACTTGCAGCTAATCATAAGCGCAATGGCTGCCATGATCGGAATTCTGCTGATCGGCTTGACGATTTTCCTTTGCTATTGGCTTTCCGAAGGATTGCAACGGATTTTGGGCCCGACGGGGACGAGCATCGTCATCCGTTTGTCGGCGTTCATCCTGGTCTGTATCGGCATACAAATCATGTTCAATGGTCTGAAGGACTTCTACGATGTGCTCCACGCGGTGGCAAAGTAGGCCGTGGGCTTTGAAGGGGCGCGGCTTCAGAGGCTGCTGAAAAAGTCGATTGCAGGCCGCTTTGAAGGGGCGCACCTTTAGGTGCGCCGTTGCAAGCCTTTTGTTTTTGTCATTCCGAGCGGGCTTCAGCCCGCGAGGAATCTGCTTTTTGGACTTTTTCAGCAACCTCTTCAGCCGCGCCGATTGCGCATCATGACGGCTGGCTTTAGCCTCTGCGGAAACTCGAGCCTTCCGCTTTCGCAAGCGAATCCCCTCGGTGGCTAAAGCCAGCAGTTTGCGGGGTGTTTTACGGCGCGCCTGAAGGCGCGCCCCTTCGATCGCGGATTCCGTACAATAAAAGCCATTATGAATTTTCCTATAGGCCCCCGATCTCTCGCGTATGGCAAAAGTCTGTTCGTTTTACCTCTACTACTTTGTTTGACCGTCTGCTCCACTGCTCCTGCGGCCAAACTTTATGAGTTGGAAGGCCGCGTGGTGGCCGTCGATCCCGCCGCTCGCCAGTTGACCATCGCTCACCAGGACATTCCCGGCCTGATGAAGGGCATGACCATGCCGTTCACCGTGAGCAAGGCCGATAATTGGGTTTTCAAGGCAATTGCGCCCGGCGATCACATCCACGCGACCCTGGTGCTCAGCGACCATGCCGAATTGAGGGACATCAGCTTCACGCAGAGCAGCGACACGGAGGGCGCCGGCATCTCAGCCCTGCGTATTCCGGAACCCGGCGACGAAGTGCCCGATTTCACGCTCGTCAACCAGAGTGGCAAGACCATCCACTTCCATCAGTTCCGGGGTAAACCACTGCTGCTAACGTTCATCTACACGCGCTGTCCCTTCCCCGACTATTGCCTACGAATGAGCAACAACTTCAGCCAGGTCCTGCAGCAACTGCAGAAAGATCCGAAGGCGTTCGACGAAGCGCAATTGCTTAGCATCAGCATCGATCCGGAAAACGATAAGCCCGCCGGTCCTGCGCAGCTATGGCGAGCATTATGTGGGCCGCGTCGATCCCACCTTCTCCCATTGGGAGTTCGTCTCTGGTTCGCCGGCACAAGTGCGCCAGGCCGCGGACTTCTTCGGACTAGCTTATAACACCAAGGACGGGCAGATAGTTCACGGGCTGCGCACGGTCCTGGTCGGCAAGGACGGAAAGGTAGCCAAGGTATACTCTGGAAACGATTGGAAGCCCGGCGACGTGGCCGCTGATTTCATAGCTGCCTCGGGCGCGTAGTCGCAGGCATACCCTACAGTATCCAGACGCACACTTCATTCGCAACGAGGAGCTTAGATGGCGAACACCGGCAACCCAGTGGCCAAGCTAAACGAAGTAATCAGAGGCATCGATTTTGCGATGCTGACCACGATCCGAACCAATGGCATTTTGCATAGCTGCCCGATGGCGACCTCCGCGGCGGATGGCGATGGCGTAGTTTGGCTTTTGAGCGACACCAACACCGAAAAGGTGGAAGCTATACGCACAGACCAGCGTGTCAATCTCGCCTATTCCGATCCTGCGAGCCAACGATACGTCTCGATCGCCGGTCGTTGTGAACTGCTACGAGACCACATCAAAATAGAACAGGTGTGGAAGCCCCTCTATAAGGCGTGGTTTCCCAAAGGGACCGAAGATCCCAACCTTATCCTGCTGGCCGTGCATGTTCAGTTTGCGGAGTACTGGAGCGAGCCGGAAGGCCGCATGGTGCAGATCCAGGGGTTCTCCCAGGCAACCATCGGCTAGCGCGATGAAAGCCAACTGGGTGTGACCGGAATAAAGCTCACACTTAGGGTAGCCAGAGCAAAACCCATTACGTCCTGACGTGACGCGGCAGAAACCTTTCCCGCTGGCCTGCATCCAACGACTCAGTTTTGCTTCCCGGGGCCCCATGACTGAGACGCTCGAATTCGTGGTCCATTACGGTTATGTCCTGCTCTTTGTGTGGGTCCTGATCGAGCAAGCTGGACTGCCGATTCCCGCGGTGCCGCTCTTGCTGGCTGCGGGAGCCTTGGCCGGACAAGGCCGTATGCACCTTGCGCTGGCCATGCTGATCCCGGCATTGGCTTCGCTGTGCAGCGACACCTTCTGGTACTACTTTGGCAAGCGACGTGGTGCGGTAGTGCTGAACCTCCTCTGCCGCATCGCGCTGGAACCCGACTCCTGCGTACGAAAGACCGAAACTACTTTCGCCAAGTTTGGCCCGCGAACCTTACTCATCTGCAAGTTCGTACCCGGTCTTAACACCGCGGCGCCGGTGCTTTCTGGATTGGTAGGCGTAGACCTTCCGCGCTTTGTCCTCTTCGATTTCGTGGGCGCGCTGCTGTGGACCGGCGCTTTTGCCGTACTCGGATTTTTGTTCAGCAAGCAGCTTGATCTTGTTGCCGCCGATGCCTCGCGCTTTGGGGGATCGCTAGTCCTGCTATTTATCGCAGCCGTGATTGCATACGTGTTCTACCGCTGGAACGAGCGCCGGCGTTTTATCGAAGAGGTCAAGGGCGACCGCATTACTCCCGACGAGTTGAAGCACAAGCTGGAAGCGGGCGAGCCAGTAACCATTATTGATTTGCGGCATCCGCTCAACCGGCTTACCGATCCCAGGACGTTGCCCGGTGCTCTGCAGATTTCGCCGGAGGAATTGCAAGCGCGCCATGGCGAGATCACTCGTGCCGGGGAGATCGTGCTCTTCTGTACTTGACCCAACGAAGCAACCAGCGCCCGGGTGGCGCTGCAATTACGAAAACTCGGCATCCGTCCCGTGCATCCACTGCTCGGCGGATTCTACGAGTGGAAGAAATTAGGCTTTCCATTGACTGACCCCATTGACGAGGGCGACCAGACGTCGCGACCCTCCCCACCGATTATCGCCGAGGCATAGAGACCGGGCAGTCCCCCCAAGCGACGATCTCCGAACGAGTAGAGCGGTTTCATAGTTAGTGTAGACGAGTTTGGGTAGTGCGGGCCTTCAGGCCCGCGTACAGGCCGCACCTTCACAAAGAGGGCTTCAGCCCACTGCAGTGCAGTGGGCTGAAGCCCTGACAGTAAGCGCCAGCGTTAACGCGGCGCTGAAGCGCCGCACTACCCGGCGGGACTACACTAATTCTGAACCTGCTCTAATCAAGGCACAACACCATTGATGACACACTTCTGGATTCCGGGAGGGGAGTTCAGAACGGCAACACCTGCGGTACTATTTCTCGCAACGCAGGCCTGCCTTTCTGGGATAATTTATTTGGCTCTGGCGTACTTGCACCTCAAGCGGCTGAACGCAGATCCTTGGGGAGCCCGCATCGGTCGATTCTTGGCATCACGCCTATTCGTTGGCGGCGGGTTGAACGCGAATGTGTGCCTGCGCTGCATGGAACAGGCAGCATGACCCCTCGCAAGCGACGTGGTTCCACGGTGCGGCCGAACGCCAATATGGCTTTCGTCTCGCGTGCATTTACTCCGACGGGCAATCGACGGCTCAATGAGCTGATCGGTTTCCTGCTGCTGGTCTTCGCGGGTCCTCCTGGTCCATCGCGCTGATATCGTACTCACCGCTCGATCCTTCGCTGAATACTGCGTCAACTCCCCCCGCGTCCCGGCCGACGCACAACTGGATCGGAGTGGTCGGGGCCATCGTCAGCGACCTTGCCCTGCAAATCTTTGGGGTCGCAGTATTTCTCATCCCGGTTTTCCTGATGCTTTATTCGCTGCGCTGGTTCCGCTCGCGGCCTATCAGCGCCCCTTACGCCAAGACGCTCGGCGCGGTTGGCTTGGTGACTTTCGTCTCGGGATTCATCGGGCTCCTACCTTGGAGCATTCGATGGAAGGGCGTTATCCCTTCGGAAGGACTCCTGGGCCGCATCGTGGCTGACGCGCTCATCCACTACTTCAACCTGGTCGGCGCTTATCTGGTTTGTCTAGCGGTGATCGCGGTGGCTCTGTACATGGCGACCGCGTTTTCCTTCGCAGGCATTCACATCTGGTCACAGACAAGGTTCGGGTTCGCCTATGCGGCGCTCAACCGCTTCGCCGACTGGCGAATGGAGCGCGCTCGCAAGAAAGCGGCCAAGGAGCTTGAGAAGAAGCGCGCTGCTGCCGCGAATGCCAAACCGGTGGTGACGGCCCAACTGGTTCCAAAGCGCGCCGCTGCACTGGATATCGAGGGTCCTGCGGCTTCGACACCGCAGCCAGAAATGCTTCCGGCGCCGCAACCTGCGCGTCAGGCAACTGGAGTGAAGAGCGGCATCGAGCGCACCTTCGACGGCGATACCAGTCCGGAAGCGGATGAAGGACAGGAACCTTCCGAGGCGATTCCGGCTGAGAACATCGCCGTAACCTCGCGTGCCGATAGCACACCACACGGTAAGACCACCATGCCGCGACTGGCCGGCAGCTACAAACTCCCATCAACCGCCCTGCTCCATCGTCCTGACGAACACAGTGCCATCAACGAACTCGAGTTGAAGAATCTGGCGCAAGTACTGGCCGAAAAATGCGGCGAGTTTGATGTTCGCGGGCAGGTCGTACAGATCAATCCCGGCCCCGTGGTCACTACGTTCGAGTTCAAGCCCGAAGCCGGCATCAAGTACAGCCGGGTCACCGGCCTTTGCGACGATCTCTGCCTGGCGCTGCGGGCCGAGAGCATCCTGATCGAGCGCATGTCAGGAAAATCTACCGTGGGCATCCAGGTGCCAAACCACGAACGTGAAACCATCTGGCTGCGCGAGGTGGTCGAAGCACAGGAATTTCTGGGGTCGAAATCGAAGATCACGCTGGCGATGGGCAAGGACATCAACGGCCGCATCGTGACCGCAGAGTTGAACACCATGCCGCACCTGCTCATTGCCGGCTCTACCGGCTCGGGCAAGAGCGTGGCCATCAACGCATTCATCATGTCCATCCTCTACAAGGCCACGCCCGAGCAGGTGCGCCTCATTCTTGTGGACCCGAAGCGGCTGGAACTGGGCAACTATGAGGGTGTGCCGCATCTGCATACGCCCATCATCACCGAGCCCAAGCTGGCCTCGAATGCCCTGCGCAATGCCGTCCGCGAAATGGAGCGGCGGCTCAAGGTGCTGGCCGAGAAGGGCGTACGCAACATCGACCAGTACAACCGGCTCTTCGACAACAGCACTCCCAACCTGTTTGATGATGGCAGCGAGGCGCGGCCCTTGCCTTACATCGTCATCATCATCGACGAGCTCGCCGACTTGATGATGCTTGACGGGCAAAACGTGGAAGCTTCGATCACCCGCCTCGCGCAGATGGCGCGTGCCGTCGGCATCCACCTGGTGCTGGCCACGCAACGGCCATCGGTGGACGTCATTACCGGCCTGATCAAAGCCAACTTCCCCGCCCGCATGTCATTCCGTGTGGCTACGAAAATTGACTCGCGCACCATTCTCGACGCTAACGGAGCGGAAGCTCTGCTGGGCCGAGGCGACATGCTTTACCTACCTAACGGCTCAGCCCGAGTGCATCGCCTGCACGCGCCATTCGTTACGGAGAAGGAAATTGCCGCGGTGGTCGAGTTCTGGCGCGCACAGGGCGAGGCCCAATATCAGGAGCACTTCCTGCAAGCTCCGCGCGAAGACGGAGAATCCGGAAGCGGCGCCACTGGAGTGGAAGGGGCTGCCGACAATGACAATGACGAGCTTTTCCAGGACGCGGTCCGCATCGTGCTGGAATACGGCAAGGCGTCTACTTCTCTGCTGCAGCGCCGTCTGCGTATCGGCTATGGGCGCGCCGCGCACTTGATTGACTTGATGGAGCGCGACGGCATCGTGGGCGCGGCGGATGGTCCCAAGCCCCGGGAAGTGCTGAAGCGTCCTGACTGGCTCAGCGAAGTAGAAGACGCGCTGCACTAGCTAGCGCGATTTGAAGGTTACTCTATGTCAACCGCTTGCGCCTCCACAGCCCCACCACCCCCGTGGCCAGCAATAACAACGTGCCGGGCTCAGGAGTCACCACTTTGGGATCAATGGTCAAAAATTCCTGGATGCTGTTGGGATTTTGGTCGTACTGGTTAAGTGGAGTGATGATATCGACCTCGTCGAAATTCACGTGAGGGAAGCCCATCTCGGCTTCGTTCTGGGCATCTTCCAGCCAGATCATAGCACCGGAATCAAGCGGCACTGCAGGATCGAAGATATGCCACACCGCATAGTTCATGTCCTCATACTCGTTTGGAGGAGTACTCGGCGTTTGCAGCAAAATCCAACCCGCCTCTTTGTACAAAGTGAGAGCGTCAGGCAACTGGTCGAAGCGCGCCAGGCCAATCCCCTGCGTTCCCAGGTTCATAATGTTGGCTTGCCACACTTCTCCAACGGTACCGCCGTGCATGTAGTCATCGCACATGATCTCGACTGCACCCGAAATCCCGTCGATACTGGCGTAGTAAGGATAGCCGTTCTGCCACGAACCACCGTTGTAGCCAAGGAAGGTGAGGGTTGCGGGGTTGCTGAAATCCGCTGCGCCGCTCGGGCCCGCATAGGCACAGGTAGCAGCGGTCAGCAGCACGCCGATAAGTACCACAAACTTCTTCATAAGTCCTCCACCCCACTCTTCACGCTTGACCAAGAACAGCCCTTCGCCAGTCGTGTCGTTCAAGGCCAGACCCCGAAATCCACGCTACGGGGAGGAAGCATCATGCACTAAGCGACGCAACAAAGTGCATTCCACGGGAAACTTTGCAATCAGAGTTCCGCAACTTACCGTTGCAAATCGCTACTTTCTGATGTGGCAGTGCAAAACTTTGCAACAATGTACCAATAATTTTCTCACCCTGAGGTGTTCCTCTCATCCAGAACACGCCGCGAAATCTTCTCATCAAGGGCCCCCGGCCGCCATCTTCTTGGCTTGGCGAAATACGTCCTCGAACATGGCAGCGGTCAGCTTTCCCGTCGCGGTGTTTTGGTTTGAAGGGTGGTACGACGCCAGCAGCGTCACGCCATTCGGCAACGAATACCGTGCGGCATGCGCAAAGGCATAACCGGCCTTGTTCTGCACGATGTCATTGCGCTTCAGGTAATTCAGATAGGCGTCGAATCCGATCCTGCCTAGCGCTACTACGACTTTGACATTCTTCAGTATCCCCAGTTCGTGATCAAGGAATGGCGCGCAGTTAGCCAGTTCCGATGGTAGCGGCTTATTGTCAGGCGGCGCACAGCGCACGGCTGCGGTGATGTAGCAGTCAATCAGCTTCAATCCGTCATCGCGACGCTCGGCATTGGGCTGCGACGCGAAACCAACCCTGTGCAGAATGGGATACATGAATTTTCCCGACGCATCCCCCGTAAATGGCCGGCCGGTGCGGTTGGAACCGTGCGCTCCGGGCGCTAATCCCAACACCAGCACGCGGGCGTGGGGATCGCCGAACCCCGGCACCGGTCGGGCCCAGTATTCGCAGTCCCGATAAGCGCGGCGCCTCTCACGGCCAATCTGTTCCCGGTAGTTCACCAGGCGCGGACACTTGGTACAGTTCACAACTTCTCTATTGAGCACGGCGAGAGCGGAGGCCATTGTTCTCATTGTAGCGACCCATACGGAACAAGTCAGAATCGTCCGTACCGGATAAGGATCCCCAGCATAGCTCGCGACGGTTCAACTTAATCCCACATTTCCTTTTTGAAGTTCGTGTAAGTGATCGTATGATCGAGCCAACGCCAGTATTCATGCGGCTTTGAGGGCAACAGGAACACTTCGGAGGCTTCGACCCGTGTTGTGGGGTAAGGACAAGTGTTGCAAAGTGGATCATGAACAAGGGTAAATTTCGGGTAATTGTCTAGCGTTCGAGGGCGCTCCCGATGAGAATCATTTTGCAACGTCGCAAGCAGGTGAGATGGGCGTACAATAGTGCGGTTTTGGAAGTCAAGAAGGACATCCCGGCTAAAACGCAATGTCGGTTCCGTCAGCACGATGGCGCCGTGTTCGCAAACGAAGGCGGATCCCAGCCCGTCTACAAGCGGACGAAGCCCGGGACGCCGTATATATAGTGAGCACCGTATCGAAAGGAGCCATCATGAACGCAGTGCAAGTCGAACAGAAGAGCTATGAGATGCCCCCGCGCGAGGGAATCAGCATCGCGCGTTTTCTCACCGTCGCCGACATCGAGCGATCGGCTCGCTACTACGAAAAGGTCTTCGGCGCTCGCATTCTGAGCCTGGGCGACGGCAACGCGCCTGGGTACCTTCAGCTTGCGAATATCTGGATGATTCTGAACGTTGGGGGCGGACCGACTCCCGACAAGCCGACAGTAACGCTCAGCGTCCCCGACCCGAATCACATCAACAGCTTTATGAATTTCCGGGTTGCGGATATCCAGGCGTGCTATGAATTGTGGAAAAGTCGAGGAGCCGAGTTCATCACGGAACCGATACCCAAGTACGGCGAGATACGCTGCTACATCCGCGATCCTGACGGTTACATTATCGAGGTCGGACAGAGCACCGCCCTCAAGTACGGTTGACGCTCGGCCCGGATGGGATGCGGGTTTCTCGATTACACTCAAAATCCGCCTTAATGCGATCAGGAAGGGGATACGGGTGGTTTAGCGGTCGCTCATGCCGGTGCACCCTCCGTCTGGAAGTATTGCGCCATATCGCGGAACTTCTTGTAGCGCGCGTCCAGCAGAGCGGTGATTGGCATTTTTTCCAGCTCCGACACGTGCTTTTCCAGAGTGTCCGCCAGAGCTTTGGCCGCGGCGTCGTAGTCGTGGTGCGCGCCGCCAGGTGGCTCAGGAATTACTTCGTCGCAGATGCCAAGCTCGAGATTATCTTTGGCGGTAATGCGCAGGGCCTGTGCGGCAACGTCCTTCTTGTTGGAATCGCGCCACATAATCGAGGCGCAGCCTTCCGGTGAGATGACGGAGTAGATGCTGTTTTCCAGCATCAGCACGCGATCAGCCACAGCAATAGCCAGCGCACCGCCGCTGCCGCCTTCACCTGTTATCGCAGCAATGAATGGAACTTTCAGTCGCGCCATCTCCCGCAAATTGTGCGCAATCGCTTCGGCTTGACCTCGCTCTTCCGCGCCCAGTCCCGGATACGCTCCCACGATATCGATAAGGGCAATGACCGGCCGTTGCCATTTCTCGGCGAACCGCATGGCGCGCAACGCTTTGCGGTAGCCTTCGGGATTGGGCTGCCCAAAATTGCGATAGATCCGCTGTTTGGTGTCGCGGCCCTTTTGCGTACCCAGCACCAGCACTTGCCGTCCGCGAAAGGTCGCCATACCGCAAACCATGGCGGCATCGTCGCCAAAACCGCGGTCTCCGTGAATCTCGCTAAAATCGGAGAAAATGCGCTCGATGTAGTCCAGCGGATAAGGGCGCATGGGATGGCGCGCCAGTTCGGTACGCTCCCAGGGAGTGAGCTGGCCAGCCATCTGCCGCCGCAGCGCGTCTATCTGTCCGTGCATTTCCTCCAATTGGCGGCGAGCTTCCTGGTTGTCACCGGCAGCGCCCTCCAATTGCTTAATCTGTTGCTCAATGCGTTCCAGCTCGTCCTGCGCCTTCGAAGCAGCTTCCATATCGGTTTCTTGTCGTTTCTTTGACACGCGGTAGACTGTCTCCACCGCGGAGATCCAGTAATCGACGGCTGACAGAACTCCCGAGCGAAGCAGCGACGGTTCGTTTTCCGGCGTCCCGGCAGCACCAGGTCGAGTTGGCTCCAACATCATCCCACTTAATCAACAATCCGAACGCTGCCGCGGCCACATAATTCTTCTACGCGGTGGATAAATGCCCGGTCCGGCAGAACATTATAGCCTTCCGCCTCCATCACCACGGTAAAGTCGCCGCGCCGTTCCAGGTCGAACAGCACTCGCGCTGCGCCTTTGCGCTGCAGGCAAAGCATGTGCAACTCGTCGATGATGGTTGGCGAAACGTCTTCCACTGGTATCTTGATGCGCAAATGCTGCGGCAGCTTGGGCTGGGCCTCCTCTAAGGGAGTGATATCCCCGATCATGAGCTTGGAGTTGGCTCCGTCTTCGACGCGCACTCCCCCCTTCGCCAGCACCGGAACCGCAAGCTTCAGTTTGTCTGCAAGGCGCTTGTAGGCATCCGCAAAACAAAGCACGTCCACCGACCCGTTCATGTCCTCGAGCTGCCCCTGCGCGTAGAGATCACCCTTCTTCGACTTGGCCACGCGGATGTTCTTGAGGATGCCTCCGATCAGCACTTCATCCCTGCCCGTGGAAGATTTCAATTCTGCAACCTCGGTGGTGGATAGCGCGTTGAAGTCGAGCAGTTTTTCGCGATATTTTTCCAGCGGATGACCAGTAATGAAGAACCCCAGGATTTCCTTCTCGTGTCCCAGGCGCTGGTGCTCATCCCAGTCGGGAATGTTAGGCAACGGCTTCTCCGCTTGCGGCACGTCGTCTTGCTGGAAGACACCGAACAATCCGTGCTGGCCAAGGGCCGCATCCTTTTGTGTCTTCTGGGCGTGCTCCATCGCGCTATCAATGACGGCCATCAACTGCGCACGACGTCCCAGACGGTCCATCGCGCCGCTCTTAATCAGCGACTCGACTACCCGCTTGTTGAGCAAGTGCAGATCAACCTTTTCGCAGAACTGAAAGATCGAGGTGAACTCGCCCGCCTCTTTGCGCGCCGCTACGATGGATTCGATGGCGTTGTGGCCGACATTCTTGACCGCTGCCAGTCCGAAGCGGATCGCGTCACCATGCGGCGTGAAGTATGCATCGCTAACATTAACGTCGGGCGGCTCGACCGCGATTCCCATTTCGCGGCACTCGTTGATGTACTTCACCACGTCGTCGGTGCTCCCCGAAACCGAGGTGAGCAGCGCCGCCATGAACTCCACCGGGTAGTGGGTCTTGAGGAATGCTGTCTGGTAAGCGAGCAGCGCATAAGCGGCAGAATGCGATTTGTTGAAGCCGTAGCCCGCGAACTGCTCCATCAGGTCGAAAAGCTTTTCAATCTTTTTCTGCGGGAAGCCACGTTCAATCGCGCCTCGGACAAACCGCTCGCGCTGCTTGGCCATCGCCTCAGGATCTTTTTTGCCCATCGCGCGACGCAGCAGGTCGGCTTCGCCGAGCGAGTAGCCAGCCAGGCGATTGGCGATCTGCATCACCTGCTCCTGATAAACAATGACGCCGAAGGTTTCCTTCAACAGCGGTTCCAGTTCAGGCAGTTCGTATTCGACTTTCTTCCTTCCCCATTTGCGCTCAACAAAGTCTTCAATCATGCCGCCCTGGATCGGACCTGGACGATACAGCGAATTCAACGCCGTCAGATCTTCGACGCAGGTTGGCTTGTAGCGGCGTAACACGTCCCGCATGCCATGTGATTCAAACTGGAAAACCCCCGAGGTCAACCCGGTGTGGAAAACCTTCTCATAAGTCTCTTTGTCGTCTAACGCCAGCTTCTGCAGGTCGATCCGTTCGCCTCGCGTCTGCTCGATGAGCCGCAGCGCATCGTCAATGATGGTGAGCGTGGTGAGCCCCAGGAAATCCATCTTCAGCAGGCCCAGCTTTTCGACCGCCTTCATGTCGTAAGCGGTAACGATCTCATCGTTCTTAGTGCGATGAAGTGGAACCAGATCGGTGAGCGGCAGCGGCGAAATCACCACTCCCGCGGCGTGCACACCGGCGTTGCGCACCAGACCCTCAAGACGCTTGGCCGTGTCGATCAGTTCCTTCGTCTGTGGTTCGTTCGTATAGGCCGCGGCCAGCGGCGGCGAGTCCTTCAACGCCTGATCGATGGTGATGTTCAGCGTAGTGGGAATCATCTTCCCAATGCGGTCAACTTCAGCGTATGGAATGTCCATGGCGCGGCCGGAATCTTTGATCGCCGCCTTGGCCGCCATGGTGCCCGAAGGTGATGATCTGCGCCACCTGGTCGCGTCCGTACTTCTGCGTGACGTAGTCGATTACCTCACCGCGGCGGTTCATACAGAAGTCGATATCGATGTCGGGCAGGCTGATGCGCTCAGGATTCAGGAAGCGCTCGAACAGCAACTCGTTCTGCAACGGATCAATGTCGGTGATGCCGAGGGCATAGGCTACGCACGATCCCGCAGCCGATCCACGGCCCGGCCCGACCGGGATGTTCCGCTCTTTGGCGTAGCGTATGAAGTCCCACACGATGAGAAAGTATCCGGCGAACTGCATCTGGCGGATGGTCCCGATCTCGCGTGACAGGCGTTGCTCATAATCTTCCAGCGAATGCTTGAGGCGGCCCGCGGCCTGGAGCTCGCGAAGCATGTTGAGCCGGTTGGCAAAGCCCTGGCGCGCCACATGCTCGAAGTAATCGGGCAGTGAGTAGCCGGCCGGTACTTCGAACTTGGGGAACGGATCGTGAACTTTCTCCAGCCGGACATTGCACCGTTCCGCGATCTCCAGTGTTCGCGCCAGCACGTGTTCATATCCCGAGAATACCTTCGCCATCTCGAGGTAGCTCTTCACGTAGAACTGGTTGCCATTGAACTTCAGGCGGTTGGTGTCGTTGATGGTTTTGCCTGTCTGAATGCACAGCATCACGTCTTGCGCGTGGGAATCATCCTCGCAGAGATAGTGGCTGTCATTGGTCGCCACCAGGGGAATGTCGAGTTCCTTCTCCAGCTTCAGCAGGTTCGACTGAATGCGCGCCTCATCTGGCAGGCCCTGGTCCTGGATTTCTAGATAGAAATTTCCTTTGCCGAAGATATCGCGGAAGGTCACAGCGGCTTCGCGGGCGGCGTCGTACTTCCCTTCCGTGAGGCTCTCGGCAACTTCGCCCTTCAAACACGCCGACAAACCGATCAGTCCTCGGGAGTGCTCCGCCAGGAATTTCTTGCTTATGCGGGGCTTGTAGTAGAAGCCGTGCAGCGATGCCTCGGAGACAATCTTGACCAGATTGCGATAGCCTTCGTCGTTCTCAGCCAGCACCACGAGGTGGTTGTAGCTGTCGCCCTCGGGAGGGGTGCGGTGGTTTTCCTTCTTGCAGATGTAGAGCTCGCATCCCAGGATCGGCTTCACGCCTGCTTCCTTCGCGGCATTGACGAACGCCACCGCGCCGAAGATGTTGCCATGGTCCGTCATGGCTACGGCGGGCATGTCGAGTTCCTTGACGCGCTTGACCAGGCGTTCGATATTACAAGCGCCGTCGAGCATCGAGTAGTCGGTATGAAGATGGAGATGTACGAACTGCGATTGAGACATTCGGGACTTGATCCTTGAGCTGTGTAGCTTCCATTTTATGCGTCGCTGCTAATTCTGTATGTAAGCCCACTGTGGAAAACCGGGCACGAAATGCCGTCGATTTCCTTTTGCTCCCCGGCGTCTGGATGTTGGTTCATCCCACCGCATAGCTGCCGGCGCTATTGCACGCTGTCAGGAGGCGTGGGCCAGGTTCCGGGAGAAATCAGGCGTCCGCCGGTTATTGGCTGTCCAGGGGGAGTTTGCCGGGGAATCTTTGGTTCCGCGTGTTTCCCGTAGGCCCGGTAAGCGTAGATCACCGCCAGCAACGGGGCCGCAAGCAACAATCCCCAAAAGCCAAATATCAAGCTGAGCAAAATGGGAACAATCAACGACGCCCAGATCGGCACGCGGGCTGTTCGGCGCATGATCACAGGCTGCAAGACCAATCCGTCAATCACAATGATGATCCCATAGAGAATCAGAACATATAGAAACTGCTCGAAGCCGCCGGCGAACAACGCCACCAGCCCTGGGCCAAAAAATGCCATCACCGGTCCGAAGTGCGGAATGAACTGCAGACCGGCCGCCAGAATCGCCCAGAAAGGCGCCCACGGTACGTGCAGATACTCCAGTCCGGCCCACCACAGCGCGCCTACCGCAGCCGAGTTGTAGCATTGCGCGATGAACCACCGGCGCAGCGCCCCTCCGGTGATATTGATGTGCCGCGAAAATTGCATGACTACTTTGATGTCCCCTTTTGCGGCCGCGAAACGACCCTACTCATGTCGATGGCTGGCCGCAGCGCAGTTCATGGTGTGCATGCGGCCAAAGCCGGAGGTACAATAAATCATGAGCAATGCTCAGTTCTTCAGCGCGCTGTGTCTGCCGCTCGTAGTGTTCATCATCGGCCTTTATCATCAGAACACGGGCATCCGCGACCTGCGTAGCGAGCTGATTCAATTCCGATCGGAGGTGAATGCGCGCTTCTTGTCAATCGACGCTAAGTTCGACACGCTTACCGGTAAGGTGATAGACATCGACAATCGCCTGGAAAGGGTGTGGAGGAGCGTCTGAAGCTCTAAAGGGGGTGTTATCCCCGGTAACAATACTATATTTTAGTGAACCCCTAAGAAACTGACTGCGATGAAATTCGGCGTGATCATCTTCCCCGGTTCCAATTGCGACCACGATGCCTATTGGGTAATCTCGGAAGTGGCCAAACAGCCGGTGACCTTCCTCTGGCACGACTCGCCCGACCTCCAGGGATGCGACGCCATTATCGTGCCCGGTGGCTTCGCCTACGGGGACTACCTCCGCACCGGCGCAATCGCTAAGTTTTCGCCAGTCATGGAGTCGGTGCGCAAGTTTGCCGCCGATGGCGGACTGGTGCTTGGCATCTGCAATGGATTTCAAATCCTCTGCGAAGCTGGCCTGCTACCCGGGGCGCTGATGCGCAATGCTGGATTGAAGTATGTTTGTAAGCCGGTACACATCCGCGTGGAAAGCGCCAATACGCCGTTCACGCAGCAGTTAGCTAAAGGCGAAGTCTTGGAGATTCCCATCGGCCACATGGAAGGCAACTACTTCTGCGATGGGCCCACTCTGGCCGAGTTGAAAGGTCAGGACCGCATCATCTTCCGCTATACGACGCCAAGCGGCGAAGTCACCGCTGAAGCCAATCCCAACGGATCACTTGATAACATCGCTGGAATCTGCAACGAAGGACGCAATGTGCTGGGAATGATGCCGCATCCAGAACGCGCTAGCGAGCCCGAGCTGGGCATGACCGATGGCGCGAAAATCTTCCACTCGCTGGTCTCAGCGATGGTGGCGAAATAACCATCAGCCCAGAAAAAATCCTCGACAGACACCACTTTTTACGGTAGACAGGGAGAATATCGAGAAAATCAGCGGGCTATAAGGAGGCGCAATGGTTCTCGGATTTATCGTCCTCGCTCCCGCCATGTTGATATTCGCTGAAATTGGCATACGCGAATCGCTCGTTTGGGTTCTGTTTGCCCTCGGTTTCTTCTTGGCACTCGGACCCCTTCTTTACGTAATTCTTACACCAGATAACCCGAGCCGAGACTGGTTAACCAGGAACAGGCAGATCCTAAAATGGGGGCCGTTCGACTTTGAATTATCCTTACTGACCTTCTTGGTAGTGGCCGGAATATCTGTCAGCGTGTGGTCGTTTACCACTTTCGTGACTTCGCAATCCATCTCCAAACTGTCGGCCGAAAACGAGTTGCTGACAGAAGAGGTGCAGAAAGCAAGGCTTTTCACTGTATTGGTACATCTGAGGCTTCCAGGAGCCGTCGACACGAACAAATTGGGCAGTTTGCAATGCCGGTACAAAATATATGGCCAACAGGAATATAAGGTCGGACGGACTACCGCCGGGATTAGCAATCACGACATCGGCTGTGTCATAGAGGACATTAGTCGCGGTGATGTAATTAACAGGTTGAACGTTCGAGCAACTAAAAGAAGGGTCTCCCGTGCTTCTCGGATTCAGGGAGAATGTTGACGTGCTCGAACCGAGCTTTGATCTTCTTCCGCCTCAATAGCGCAGCCGAGGATGGAAATGCGTCGCGGATGCTTGAACGTATTAGCGGGAGCGTTGGCCTTACTGGCCTACTCTACGGCAGAGGCTCAAAGCGTGAAGGTCGGCAATGTCTATTGCTACTCCGGTGGCACGTTTCATTGGAAGGTGTTTATCGATGAGAGACCGGAAGTTCTGAGGAACATTAGGTGCGCCGTGTACAGTTTATACTCGACCTTTCCAAACCCAACTCGCGAAGTCTGCGACGCTGCCACGCGGTTTACTCTGGAGGAAAGCGGGAGAGGTGAGTTTGCAATGCCCGTCAAAGTCGAGTGGCTGAACGGAACCGCTGCGGACCAGTTATATACACTGGATCTTCATTCTTCCAACCGTAACCAGCCAGCTTTGTGCTCGATACCAATCGATCCCCTCTGGAGAGATGTTCGACCTATTGGACTCACACTTCTCTCGTCTAACCTGGTGATACTTGATGGTCATAGCGGTCGTTTATTGCAGAAACAGCCAGCGGGAATCCGAAACTTGGCAAGTCTCGGTGACATTACGGCGATCAACATAGCTGGAACCCAGCTCGACGCGAGCCATGAGGCAATATTTGCGATAAAGAATCTGGACGGCGGGGGAGAATTGCTGATGTATTCCGATACCGGTGCACGCGCGCACAAGGTTTGGACGTCACCGCAGCCCGCGGCGAGGGAGTTCACAGGTATTGCGGCCGATTCCGTTACGCGCAGTATATATCTGGCAGCACCTGCTCCAGGTCTCGGCTCCTCGCAGATACTTAGGCTCGATTTGAGCAAGGGAATTAGCAATGCGCATCTCGTATCCCTTGGAGCGATAGTTCTTCCAGAATCTCCGGCAGTCATCGGCCCAATTGCTGTGGATGGCAGCAAGGGCCGCCTATTCGCAATCGACAAGTACCAGGGAATTTTGGTCTCTGTTGATATACCTGTTGAAGGGGGAGCCCCCGTCTTTTATACCGAAAAGATGTCGGTTAGCCATTCATTGCATGATCCCCGAGCACTAGCTGTTGATCCGGCGAACAATATTCTGTATGCCATTGCGGAACATAAGGTATGGAAGTTACAAGTGCAGGGCACCTCCGCGAGTATGCAACAATTGGCTCGCAAAACACCTTCCGTTCGCCGTCCGCACTAGCCATGGGTCTGGGAGGTAATATTTGGGTTGGAGATGAACGCAACCATAGAGTTTATGAGATTTCACCCGACGGAAAGGTACGAAGTTCGTTACCGGCTCAGCAAGAGGCTCAATAACGTATAGAGCTGGGTGCACTGCCTCCGTTTGGCTGAGGGCTACCCTACCGAAACGCTTCTCTGTTTACCACGTACGGCATCTTGGTCACATCGCCGCCGTAGTTTTGCTCCAGAACGTCAATCAGCGCCTGCACGCAGCGTCCCGCCGCGCCAAGCTTCGGATCGATTGACAGGCGAGTGATCCTAGCGGCGCTCGCAAAGTGCGGATACAAACGGCACCGATCTTCGATTTCGGAGTCGCGCAAAGGTGAATCCGGCAGCAGTGGCTCTTTCTCGTAAACATCCAGCGCCGCACCGGCAATCCATTTCTCCTTGAGAGCTTTGGCGAGCGCCTTCTCATCGACGACGGGCCCGCGCGACGTGTTCACCAGGTACGACGTTGGCTTCATCGTTCGCAACGTACGCTCATTGATGAGGTGGTACGTGGGCGTGCCGCTCTCGCCTTCGCGCAGCAACGGCACATGGATGCTGATAAAGTCGCTCTGGCTGAGCGCCTCTTCCATCGAGACATACTTGATCGATGTACGCTCCTGTTGCATTCCGTTCTCGAAGCGGAGATCCATCTGCTGTTGCACGTCTGCCACCAGCTTTTGGTTCGGCCCCATGGCTTCGTAACAAAGAATATTCATGTCGAAGCCAATGCATTTCTTGATCACCGCCTGTCCGATGCGCCCGGTGCCGAGAATGCCGATGGTCTTGCCGGTCACCTCATCACCGAGGAACGGCAGGTAGGGATGCCAATAGCCCCAGCGGTTCTCGCGCACGACATGCTCGGCACTCCATAGCTTGCGAGCCAAGTCAGCCAAGGCGAAGAAGGCGAACTCCGCTGTTGCCTCCGTCAGCACGTCGGCTGTATTTGTAAAGGGAATCTTGA
Organism: uncultured Acidobacteriaceae bacterium; assembly: GCA_963836295.1. Lineage (GTDB taxonomy): Bacteria > Acidobacteriota > Terriglobia > Terriglobales > Acidobacteriaceae > Bog-257. Next base: position 110,008 of record CAWIIY010000002.1, read on the forward strand.
AACGATTGGCGGCGGCGCGGTCGATGTTGTCGAAGCCGACGGCGTATTGCGTGACGACTTTCAGTGTGCCCTTCCCTGCCTCGAAAACCTCAGCATCGATCGGGTCGCGCAGCATGGTGATGAGGCCGTCAATGCCGCTGCGGACTTTTTCGATAATCAGACTCTTGGGAGGCGGCTCTGGATGCGGATAGATCTCGATCTCGTAGCCGTGCTCGCGCAGGCGATTGAAGGCCGCCTCACCGATGTCGGCGGTGGCAAATATGCGAAACCTTTTCTGTGGCATGCAAACCTTGGCAATGCCAGAAGGCACTCCATATCCATCCTGACAAGACAATGACCTTACCACACCTCACTGTGCTCGCGCGTTTGAAGGATCGGGCGAGTTTGCCGTGTCGACGTCAACATACACCCCGGAGCTGGCCGGCATGACTGGCGGATAGCAACTGCCATCCGCCGCATAAGTTTGACGGCACGCCGCAGTCATGTCCGGACGCCGCGGGGATTGCGCGAATTGCCAGGCGTCGGCGAAGGACACGCCGCTGGCAGCGGGCGTTGGCGCCGGCTTCGGAAAGACGCAGCCCGGCGATGGTCCGCACTGGTCGTTGGCGACGAAGAAATGGATCTCGCGGCTTCCGGCGTGATCGCGAATGTCGTCGGCCGTAACGACGGAGGCTGTAGCCAATTCGTGAAACGCAATGCCCGAACAGTAGACGCCCGCGCGGTAGCCTCCGCGCACCACGCCACCCACCCAGGCATGGATGTATGCCCGCTGCTCGGGCAGCATTCGGCCACCTTGCTCCTGATCGAGAAACAGGATCGAGCCCTTGGGAAAACCTTCATGTGTGGCCGACTTCACGGCCGCCGCGGCATCGCTGCTTCCGACTCGGGCAGCATTTCCGGAAGCCTTGAGCTGGCTATACTCCCGGCCGTTGAAGAGCAGAAGGAATCCGTAGCCCATGGCTTCAATGGTTTTGCGTTTGCCTCGCCAGGTGTTGACGGTCGCGCCGGGCGGGTTGTTTAACCAGTACCCTGTGAACGCGAAGGTCTTCCGCAGCGCCGCCATGTTCGCATCGCCGGGATAATCATTGCCTGTCCATTCCAAGATAAGCTTCTTGCGGCTGCGGCGACATCGTCGGAACGCAAACGGCGAAAGCAAAGCCAAGAGCGAGTGTTGCAAGCCGGCTTGTGAGCGTTACCCTCACGCCATCGAATATCGCATATCTTCCAGCACAACGGGGAGCAGCATAAGGGAGACTGTCTCGGCGTGGGACGAGGGGCACCCGCTTATTTCAACAAGTCCTGTGCACCCTGAATAGCGTACTCGAGAACACGTCCGGGCAGCACGCCAAGGTAGATGGTCGCGATCAGGCTGATTGCCAATCCAAATCCCAATCCCATCGGGATGCGAGCCACCGGAGCTTCGCTCCGTTCGTCGCGCATGTACATGTAGACGATGACACGCAGGTAGTAGTACGCAGCAATCGCACTGTTGATAACGCCGATGATGGTGAGCCAAACCAGGTTGGACTGCAGCGCGGCGGAGAAGACATAGAACTTGGCGAAGAAGCCGCCGGTGACCGGAATACCGATTAGCGAAAGTAGGAAGATGGTGAGGATCGCGGCCAGCAAGGGCGAACGGCGTCCCAGCCCGGCGTAGTCGTCGAGGGTAACGTACTTTTCGCCCGCTGACGCGAAGTGGCTGACCACCGCGAACGCGCCGACGTTCATGGCCGCGTACGACGCGGCGTAGAACATGGCGGCGGAGATGCCGACCTGCTGTCCGGCGGCGAACGCCACCAGTATATATCCGGCGTGGGCGATGGAGGAATAGGCCAGCAGGCGCTTGACGTTCTGCTGCACCAGCGCACCGATGTTGCCCAACGTCATGGAGAACGCTGCCGACACCCAGACCATCCAGAACCAGCCGGGCGCGCCGGTGCCGAAGAGCACGCGCAGCAGCACCGCAAACGCTGCCGCCTTCGGACCGGTAGACATCAGCGCGACCACGGGCGCGGGCGAGCCTTCGTAAACATCGGGAGTCCAGACATGGAACGGAGCCGAAGCCACTTTGAAGCCGAGCCCGACGAACATCAGTCCCACCGCGAGATAAGCCAGCGTGGACTGCTGAGTCCGCAGCATCTGCGCGATGTTGTAGATGTTGGTCGTGCCCGTAGCGCCGTAGATCATGGCCACGCCATAGAGGAAAAACGCCGTGGCGAAGGAGCCGAGCAGGAAATACTTCAGCGATGCCTCAGCGCTCTCCGCGGCGCGGCGGCGCATTCCCGCCAGGATGTACGTTGAGATGGAAGAAATCTCCAGCGCGATGAAGATCAGCACCAACTCCACGGCGGAGGACATCAACATCATGCCGACGGTGCCAAACAAAATTAGAGCGTAATATTCGCCGCCCGCACGGATATTTTGCACATCAAGGTAGTCATATGAGGCGAGTATGACGACCAGCGACACCATCAACACGACCACGTGGAAGAACACGCTGAAAGTGTCAACTCTGACCATGTGGTAGAAGGCGTCGCCATAAAAGCCTGTCTCGTAGGCAGTCGCTGCGAGGGCCGCAAGTGTGCCAACCAGCGCCACAATGCCCAACGGCTTCTTGGATCCCTGCTCGGGAAAGAGCGGGTCCACCATCATGACGATGATGCCGAAGATGCTGAGCACCACCTCGGGAAGGATCCGAATGTAGTCAACGGCCGGGATCATCGTCCGATCACCTGCAGGAGAGCCTCCACTCCATGACGCGTAAAGTCGGCTCGTAATAAGGACGCCGGAGCATGGGTTGCGTGCGCTTGAACAGCGCTGGAGAATTGCTTCAGTGCCGCGGCTACAGCGGGATCAATCGAGTGCAGCCAGAGCATCGGTGCAACTCCCATGACCAAGGCCGCAATCGCCAGCGGCCACAAGGAGATACGCTCACGGGCATCCAGGTCGCGCAGCGAATCGTTGACCGGCTTGGTGACGTTTCCGTAGAACACGCGCTGATACATCCATAGCAGATAGCACGCACTCCATATGACGCCGGTTGCCGCCAAAATGCCGTACAGCTGCTTCGCCTGAAAGGCGCCGCTCAGGACCATGAACTCGCCGATAAATCCATTCAGCAGAGGCAAGCCCACTGACGACAGCATGATGAACGCGAAAAAGGTTGCGTACACCGGCATGGGCGTAGCCAGCCCGCCGTATTCGGTTATGTCGTAGGTGTGGCGGCGCTCGTAAATCATGCCCAGCAACATGAATAGCGCACCGGTAGAGATACCGTGGCTCAGCATCTGATACACCGCTCCGTCCATTCCAAGTTGGGTGAAGCTGAATATGCCCAGCACCACAAAGCCAAGATGGCTGACCGAGGTGTACGCGACCAGGCGCTTGATGTTGGGTTGCACCATCGCCACAAGAGCGCCGTAAATAATGCCGATAATGGCGAGCGCGATGATCCAGGGAGCGTTACGCCGCGCCTCTTCGGGAAACAGTCCCAGGTTGAAGCGCAACAAGCCGTAGGTGCCCATCTTCAGCAGCACTCCTGCCAGCAGCACCGAGCCCGCAGTCGGGGCTTCCACGTGCGCGTCGGGCAACCAGGTGTGCACCGGGAAGAGCGGCACCTTCACCGCGAAGGCAACGAAGAAGCCCAGGAAAAGCCAAAACGCTGCATGCTCGAAGCCGGGCACCTGACCGCCCTGAATCATGTTCTGGATGGTTACGAAGTCAAGGCTGCCGGTACGCGCGTAGAGCCAAAGAATCGCCGCCAGCATGAACATCGACGCGATCATGGTGTATAGGAAGAACTTCACCGAAGCGTAAATTTTCCGTCCGTGCCCATACATGCCGATGATCAGCGCCATGGGAATAAGCGTGGCTTCCCAGAAGAAGTAGAAGAGGAACAGGTCGAGCGCCACGAACACGCCGATCATCGCGGTCTCGAGCACCAGCATCAGAATGAAGAATTCCTTCACGCGCTCGTTGATGGACTTCCACGAGATAAGCACGCACATGGGCATCAGGAATGTGGTCAGGATGACCAGCCACATGGAGATGCCATCGATGCCGAGATGGTAATGAATGTTGGGGTGCGGAATCCATGGGATGTTCTGCTCGAACTGGAAGCCGCTCTGTCCGCGAACGAAGTACCACGGCAAGTGCAAGGAGGCGAGCAGGGAGATCAGCGAGACCGCCAGCGCGAACCAGCGGATGTCGCGATGGCGGCGAGGGAAGAACAGCAACAGGATCGCTCCTGCCAGCGGCAGAAACACCACGATGGTGAGGATGTTGTTGTTGATGAGATTCATCGCACACCCCTCCACACCATGAATGCGATCACCGCCGCCGCTCCGATGGCGACCCAACCAGCGTAGGAACGAATATTGCCGGATTGCATGTGGCGCATTTCGTCGGAAACTTCGCGCGCGCCGGCAGCGCCGCCATCCACTGCGCCATCAATCAGCCCGCGATCGATGCCTTTCCAGAAGACGTTGGAGGAGAGCGCGATCAACGGTTGTATGAATACCGCTCCGTAGAATTCGTCGACCTTGTATTTGTGAAGCACGAAGGTATAGATCCCGTCCAAGGCTTTGGCCATCTTGTCAGGCAGCTCGGGCCGCTTGTAGTACAGCCACCAGGCGGCCAGCAATCCCAGGAAGGCAATCGAGACCGAGATTGCGGTGAATGCCAACTCCATAGTCGATTCGCTGGGCTCCGCGCTTCCTTCTGCAGCCGCCGCGGTTGCGTGGAAGACCGGCGAAAGGAAGGCGTCAAAGCGGTCGGAGCCGTGGAGAGAGTGCGGAACGCCAATCCATCCACCAGCGAGCGAGAGCAGCGCCAGAATGATCAGGGGCACCACCATCACCATCGGACTCTCATGCGGCGCCCCATGCCCGTGGCCGCCTGCGTGGGCATCGTTTCCGTGCCCCGCAGTCTCCGGGTTCGGCCCGCGGTACTCGCCAAAGAAGGTGAGGAACCATTGCCGGAACATGTAGAACGAGGTCATGCCGGCGGTGATCACACCGATCAGCCACAGGACGTGATAACCACCGCTCCACGCCGACCATAGAATCCGGTCTTTCGAGAAGAAGCCGGCAAAGGGCGGAATACCGGCGATGGCGAAGGTCGCGAACGTCATGGTCCAGAATGTATAGGGCAGATACTTTCGCAGTCCGCCCATGTGACGCATGTCTTGCTCGCCGCCGAGGCCATGAATGACCGAGCCCGCCGCCAGAAACAAGAGTCCTTTGAAGAAGGCGTGGGTTACGAGATGAAAGATTCCTCCCACGTAGTCCAGCACGCCGCAGCCCATGAACATGTAGCCAAGCTGCGAGATTGTGGAGTACGCCAGCACCTTCTTGATGTCGGTCTGCACAATGCCGATGGAAGCAGCGAAGATTGCCGTCAGCGTACCGATGATCGCCACCGCCATCTGTGCGTCAGGCGCGCGGTTAAAAATCAGGTGCGAACGGGCCACCATGTACACGCCCGCCGTCACCATGGTCGCAGCGTGAATCAAGGCTGATACCGGCGTGGGACCTTCCATCGCATCCGGCAGCCACACGTATAGCGGAATCTGAGCGGACTTGCCGGTTGCGCCCACCAGCATCAGAAGTCCAATTGCGGTTATCAGGCCGGCGCCGCCGGTTTCCACCGGATGCTGGCTGATGAGCGGCCACAGGCCTTCGTACTGCAGTGTGCCGAAGTGCTTGATCAAAAGGAAGAGCGCAATCAGGAATCCGAAATCGCCGACGCGGTTGGTGATGAAGGCCTTTTTGCCCGCATCGGCCGCCGACTTCTTCAGGAACCAGAATCCGATCAGCAGGTATGACGCCAGACCCACCCCTTCCCAGCCCACGAACATCAGCAGGTAATTGTTCGCCAGCACCAGGGTCAGCATGAAGAACATGAAGATGTTGAGATAGGCAAAGTAGCGGTAGTAGCCGCCTTCATGCTCCATGTACCCGACGGAATAAACGTGGATGATGAAGCCGACGCCGGTGACCACAAGCGTCATCACCAGCGAGAGCTGGTCGAGATAAATACCGAAGTCCGCAGAGAACGAGCCCGCGCTCAGCCAGGTGGCGTAGCGCTCGATGTGCGGAACCTGGTCCGGCGGCAGGCCGGCAAACTGCGCAGCCACCCATAGGGCCATGGCAAACGCGAGCCCCGTGGAGCCCAGGGCGATCGTGTTGACCAGCGCCCTGGAGAAGCGCTTGCCCAACAACCCATTGATGGCAGCGCCAGCCAGCGGCAGTAATGGAATGATCCACAAGTGCATAGCTTTCGTTGACTCCGGTCCGATACGCGGACCTAAAACGCTTTTCGCCGTTCGCTCTTCGCTTTTCGCCAGAGAGCTAGTATCGCAGTTTCAGATTCCTTGGGGATTCGCGCCCGCCAGACGAACCTCACTGGCTCGCCAGTTCCTCGTATTCCCCTGCGCCGCTAAGCGCCCATCGTTGACCAGCGAGTCAATTTGTCTCGAGACCATTTCGCACAGTTCGTCTTGATCGGGCAAATCTCGGCCTATCGCATCTGCGACTTTGTAAATCACCATGGCAACTTTCGTCCAACGTGCAGCAACTACGGAAAGAATCGCTTCTTCGATTCTCGATTCGATCATTGGGTCAGGTTGCATCTGCTTAATGCCCGTTGTATCTGGCGAATTGCGAAAAGCGAACAGCGAAAAGCGTCTTTCTACAGCTTCAGCAGGTTCACGCGATCCACATTCAGGGTCTCGCGGGTACGGAACACGGAGATGATGATGGCCAGTCCCACCGCCGCTTCCGCGGCAGCCACCACCATCACGAAGAACACAAAAATATGACCGTCAAGCGACTTCAGTTGTGCGGCAAAGGCTACGAAAGAAAGGTTGACGCCGTTCAGCATCAGCTCAATCGATAGGAAAATGGTGATGATGTTGCGCTTGATCAGGAAGCCCGCGACTCCGCAGGCGAACAGGATCGCGCTCAACACCAGGTAGTAGGAAAGAGGCGCCATTTACTCCTCCCTCCGCGCCAGCACCACGGCGCCCATAATGGCAATCAGGATCAACAACGACGTCACCTCGAAAGGCAGCAGGAAGTTGCGGAACAACATATGCCCAATGGCCTGAGAGTTCCCGAACACGTTGCTGCCATTCATCACTTCGGGTCCGCCGATGGCGATGCGGTCTAACCCGGCGAGATGGCTGACCACCCAAACTGCAATGCTTACTCCAATAATGAGTCCCGGGACGCCCAGGACCATGGCGACACGGCTGGCATGCTCGGTGCGCTCTTCCACTCCGGCGTTCAGCAGCATGATGACAAAAACGAACAGCACCATCACCGCGCCGGCATAAACAATGACCTGCACGGCGGCCACGAATTCCGCGCCCAGCAGCAGGTAGAGCAGGGCCAGTGAACCCATCACCACAATCAGCGACAGGGCGCTGTTGATGGGGTGCTTCTGCACCAGCAGATTGACCGCCCCACCTACACACAGCGCCGCGAAGATGAAGAAAAGAACCAGACCTAACATGACTATCCGTTGGAAACAGCAACTAGCAGCTAGCTTTTAACCTTCAGCATCCACCTATGAATCCCTAGTCAAAGTTTCTTGAGCGCCAGACAGCAGGAACCTGTTAACCATCGAACTACAAACGCTAATTGCTAGTTGCTGATTGTTAATTGCTGCTTACTTCAGCGCCACGACCAGGCTGGTGACGACGATGTTGGCAATGGCCAGCGGCAGAAGAAACTTCCAGCCGAAGGCCATGAGCTGGTCATAGCGGAAACGCGGCAGCGTGCCGCGGACCCAGATGTAAATGAATATGAAAATGAACACGCGCAAGGCAAACCAAAACACCGGCAGCAGCGACTGCACAATCGGTGAGCCGAAGACCGGGCCCGACCATCCGCCCAGAAACAGAATCGACGCCAGGCAGGCCACGGTGAACATGTTCGCGTACTCCGCCATGAAAAACATGGCGAACTTCATCGAGCTGTATTCGGTGTGATATCCGGCGACCAACTCGGTCTCAGCCTCCGGCAAGTCGAAGGGGATACGGTTGGTCTCCGCGTAGGCCGCCAAGATGTAAATAAAGAACGCGACAAACTGGCCCTTGAACAAGTTCCACTTGGGAATGAAGCCCCACCACGCGCCCATTTGCGAGTTGACAATGTCGCGCAAACTGAAGCTGCCGGTATAGATGAGCACGCCGATCAGCGACAGGCCGAGGGCGATCTCGTAACTCACCATCTGGGCCGAGGCGCGCAAGCCGCCAAGCATGGAGTACTTGCTGTTCGACGACCACCCAGCCAGGGCCACTCCGTACACGCCGACCGAGGTGACGCCCAAAATGATCAGCAGTCCAATGTTGACGTCCGCGATTTGCAACGGAGTGTTGACGCTACCCAGCCTGATCCAGGGGCCAATGGGAATGACCGCGATCGAGGTCAGCGCCGTGGTTAAAGCAATGATCGGAGCCAGCAGGTACAAAGGCTTGTTAACGTATGGCGGTGTAAGGTCTTCTTTAAAGATAAACTTTAAGCCATCGGCGAGCGGCTGCCAGATACCGAACGGCCCCACCCGCGAGGGTCCCCACCGGTTCTGAATGTGGGCCACCACTTTGCGCTCCAGCAAGGTGGTATAGGCCACGGCCGTCAGCAGCACAAAGAGCGCGAGTGCAATCTTGACTAGCGAAACCAGGATGTACGTTCCAATGCCCATTTAGCTATCAGCTCTCGGCTATCAGTCGTCCGTCAACCACTAGCCCTGCCTGGCCGTGGGGTCGTAATCCGGTGCAATCTCCAAGTCTGCCGGAGCACGGTAACGCTCCATCACGGTGTTCAATGTCGGCGAATAACGGCCCAGCGTGCCCGAGGTGAATAGCGTGTCGTTCGAGGGCATCACCAGTTCCGGATGTCCCGAACCGGTTTCGCCGGTGATCTGCACCAACTGCGTGTGCTCATCGTGACCGCTGAGCAGACCGAGACGCGAAATGTCATACCCAGGAACCAGCCGCTGAATTTCATCAAGCATCGCGGTGGGATCGTATGGGCTCATCTTCGGTTCCAAGTTGTGCTGGCTGAGCCATACCGCGTGCCGGTCGGCTTCGCCCGATTGCGCTCCACGAGTCTGGCCCATGTCGGCGCGCGTGCCTCCGCCGCCAAACGGCACCAGCTTGTGCACGTTGTATCCCATGCGATCGGCGATGCGGACGATGCACTCGAAATCGTTACGCACGCCCGCAAACTCGCCGGCCTTCTTCAACATCTGAACGTCGCCGCTCGTATTGGTGAAAGTTCCACCCTTCTCGTAGGCGTTGGCAACCGGAAGCACCACGTCAGCGATGCTGGCCGTTTCCGTGAGGAACATGTCTTGCACCACGACAAACGCTTTCGACAGCGCGAACGGATCGACGTTGTAGCGTGCGATGGGATTAGAGCCGACGATATACAGCGCCTGCAGCTTGCCGTCTTTGGCTGCGTCCATCATTTGCACGAGGTTCAAGCCGGGTGACTCGGGAATTTTGTCGACCCAATCTTCGTGGAAGCTAGTCGCGCTGGAAACGGTGCCGTAGCCCGGCAGCATGTCGGGATAAAGACCCATGTCGGCTGCGCCCCGCGAGTTGGCGTAATCGCCAAGGCAGACGAACTTTGCGCCCTGCGCCAGCCCGAAGTTCACCAGCGCCGTGACGTCATTTCCGCGCAGCTCCGAGCCGAAGATAACAACCAAACCCTTCTCATTCTTCAGTGCCTCCCGCAACTGCGACAAGGCCTCACGCGAGAACTGCGGTGTGACAATGGCATCGGCGGCCGAATCGTTTCCGCTGAGGAACTGAACCAGACTGCCTTCGGAGCCGGGCGCGATCTGCGCGAACGCGGTCGCCTGCCGATGCAGCTTGATGGGATACGAATTCACCACATACAGTTTGCCGCGATGCAGGCGGACGTTGGTACGAATCTGCCACGCCAGCAGCGGGTGCTGTTCGGTAGGATTATTGCCGATCAGCAGGACTGCGGGGGCGTCGAAAACGTCGCGCATCGAGGCCGTGGCATTGGCTTTGCCGGCCAGCGCCGACGCAAAAGCAGGGAAGTCGGCGGTGCGATGGTGATCGATGTTATTGGTGCGCAACACCACACGCGCGAACTTCTGCAGCAGATAATTCTCTTCGTTGCTGGCGCGGTTGGAACCGATCACGCCAATTGCAGATGGCCCATCCGCTTCCACCACGCCTTTGAACTTCGACGCGATCAAATCCAGCGCCTGCTCCCAGGTGGCGGGAACGAACTTACCGTCACGCTTAATCAGCGGCTGCTTGAGGCGTTCGCCGTTGTTGGCGAAGTCGAAGGCGTACCGCCCCTTAATGCAGAGGAAGTCGCCGTTGATGCCGCTCTTGTCGCGGTTGTCGCCGCGCACAATGTCCATACCGGTGTCGGCGCGGCGCACGCCCAGCGTGGTCTTGCAGCCGTCGCCACAGTGAGTGCAGACGGTGCCGACGTGCTTCATCTCCCAGGGACGCGTCTTGTAGCGATACGCACCTGAGGTAAGCGCGCCGACCGGGCAGATGTCGATGCACATGCCGCACTCTTCGCACTCCAGGTGATCTTCCTTATTGGGTGCGATGATCGAGCCGGTGCCGCGGTTCTGCACGCCCAGCGCCCAGACGTCCATGCCTTCACCGCAAACACGAATGCAGCGATAGCAGAGGATGCAACGCGGACGGTCGAAGTACACCACCGGCGACCATTGCTGCTCGTCGCGGTGGTTCTTCAGGTCCATGAACTTCGATTCGGCGGCGCCGTACTTGAAGGTCATGTCCTGAAGTTCGCATTCGCCGCCGGCGTCGCAGACCGGGCAATCAAGTGGATGGTTGGCCAGCAGCAGCTCAAGCATCGACTTGCGCGCCTGCTTAATCTTGTCGCTCTCGGTAGTGACCACCATGCCCTCGGCGACCGGCGTGGTGCATGCGGTCTGCAGCTTGGGCATCTTCTCGACTTCCACCAGGCACATGCGGCAAGCGCCTTGCAGCGAGAGGCCGGGGTAATAGCAGAAAGACGGCACCTCGATGCCCGTGCTCTTGCAGGCCTCAATAAGCAGCGTCCCCGCGGGAACGGTGAGTTTCTTGCCGTCGACAGTAAGCGTTACGTCAGCCATAAAAATCAGCAATTAGCGGCTAGCAATTGGCAACTGGACGAAACTCCGTTCTTGATATGCTTGCCATCCGAGCGCCCGTTTATTTCTCCCGAATCCACGGCGTCATGCCGCGTGCGCAGGAGTTCTGGATAAACCCGATTGCGGAAGCAGCACGGCCAGCCACTCGACCGCGTATTGCTTAGTCTGATGGTCTGGATCGAATTCACTGAAATCTACGCTGGTTGCGGTCGCATCCGGAATCGGCTCACCGGCTCTTGCCGTCTCGCCCAGGTACAGTTCCATCGCGTCGCGCATGTTCGCACGTGTGTCGTCCAAGGTGTCGCCAAGCGAGCCGCATCCAGGAATGTCGGGCGAAAACGCACTCCAGTTAGTTTCACCCTTTTCATAGACCACCAGATATTCCCGCGTCATTTCAAACCTGCCTTCTTCAAAATACTGTGAAGCAGTCCTTTGCCGATCTCTTTTCCGCTGTGGACAGGCACAACCAAGAGGCCTGGCTTGACCGGATGGCGCATATGCAAGTGACTCTCTTTCTGCCCCGTTTTGTACCAGCCGTCGTCTTCCAGGAGCCGCACTAGTTCCTGCGGTCTCACGTGCGTTACGCCATCACCGCTTCGGCTGTTTTCTCATACGGGCACGGTTTGCCGTCCAGATGATCTTCGAATTCTTTCCGAAACTTCTGAATGTAGGAAATAATCGGCATCGCCGCCGCATCACCCAGCGGACAGAAAGTACGACCAAGCATGTTCTCCGCCAGGTACTTCAAGTTATCGATGTCTTTGGCCACCCCGCCGCCGGAATGAAAGCGCGTCAGCGTCTTCTTCATCCAGTCCGTACCTTCACGACATGGGATGCACCAGCCACAACTCTCGTGCTGATAGAACTTGGTCACGCGCAGAGCGAATTTCACGATGCACATCTGGTCGTCGAGGACGATCACGCCGCCGGAGCCCAGCATCGAGCCGGCCTTCAGCACCGCGTCAAAGTCCATGGCGACGTCGATCTCGTCAGCGGTGAGAATCTGCACCGACGATCCGCCCGGCACCACACCCTTCAGGCTCTTCCCCTTCACCATGCCGCCGGAAACGTCATAGATCATTTTCTTTAGGTTGTAGCCCATGGGCAGTTCGTACACGCCGGGCTTTTCGAGCTCGCCGCTCATACAGAATAGACGCGTCCCCCCGTTTCTTGGGGTGCCCAAATCGGCAAACCATTGCCCGCCGCCCAGAATGATGTGCGGCACGCTGGCCAGGGTCTCGGCGTTGTTGATCACGGTTGGCCCGCCCCACAGTCCGACGACTGCCGGAAACGGAGGGCGGATGCGCGGCACGCCGCGTTTGCCCTCGAGCGATTCCATCAGCGCCGACTCTTCACCGACCTCGTAGGCGCCCGCGCCGGAGTGGGTGAAGATGTCGAGGTCAATGCCCGAGCCGAAAATGTTCTTGCCGATGAAGCCGCGCGCGTAAGCGTCCGCGACAGCCTTCTCCATGATTTCGACCAGGTAACGGTATTCACCTCGCAGGTAGATGTAGCCGGTCTTGGCGCCGACGGCGAGGGCCGCGATCATTACGCCTTCAATCACAGCATGGGGATCGTGTTCGAAGATCAAGCGGTCTTTGCACGTACCGGGCTCGCTCTCATCGCCGTTGCACAGCACGTACTTCGGCTTGGGCGATTGCTTCGGCACGAACGACCACTTCATCCCGGTCGGGAATCCCGCGCCGCCACGACCGCGCAGGTTCGACGCCTTCACCTCGTTGATGATGGCGTCCGGCGCCATCGAGATAGCTTTCTGCACGGCCTTGTAGCCGTCAAGTTCGAGATAGCGGTCGAGATTGGTCGCACCCATGCCGAAGCGCTTGGAGACGACCTTGACCTCATCGGGATGGGAAACGAGATAAGCCATTTCGCGGTTCGCTATTCGCCCTTCGCCAGAAGTGTTAGCCTGCCAATCCGGCGAATCGATCATTGCCCTTCGCTTTTCGATAATGCTCTCCACTTCCGGCCTCTGGCGAAAAGCGAACAGCGATCAGCGAAGAGCGACTACTGCTCTTCCTTCTTCTTCAGCCCACCAATCAATTCATCGATCTTCGCGGGCGTCAGGTTCTCGTGAAACTCGTAATTCATCATCAGCGCAGGCGCCCAGGAGCATGCACCGATGCACTCCACCTCTTCCAGATAGAACAACCCATCTGGAGTCGACTCCTTGTTGCCTACGCGCAGCTTCTTCTTGCAATGCTCGAAAATGTCATCCGCGCCGCGCAACAGGCAGCTTACGTTAGTACAGACCTGCAGGTTGTACTTGCCAACCGGATGCGTGCGCAGCATTGAGTAATAGCTGATAACGTTGCGCACTTCCAACTCCGACAGGTCCGTGCGCTGCGCGATCTCGTGGATGACCTCATCCGTCAGCGCGCCGACTTCGTCCTGGATGTAGAGCAGCATGGGAACCAGGACGGAACGCTTGGTCGGATAATGCGTGACCATCGTGGAGAAGCGTTGTTCGAGTTGGTCGGAAAACCTCATAAAGCTGTTAGCTCTTAGCCGTTAGCTTCTAGCAAGAACGATGAGCCGTGAACCGCAGATCCCTCGACTCGGACTAAAGCCCTCGCTCGGGATGACAATTCACAAAGATCTCGACGCCGCCCTGAAGGGCGGCTCTACCAATTTAGCCGCCATCCACTAACCCAGCCACTAAACCCAGCCCGTAGCCTCTGACCCCCGATCCCTGCTTTACCTATCGCAATCCCCCAGCACGATATCGATGCTGCCGATGGCCGCAACCACGTCGGCGATCAATCGGCCTTCGCACATCTTGCGCAGCGTTTGCAAATTGGCGAACGACGGCGAACGCATGTGTACGCGATACGGCTTGGCGGTGCCGTCACTCACCACGTAGTAGCCCATTTCGCCGCGCGGCGATTCGATCGGCATATACACTTCACCTTCCGGCACGGTGAAACCTTCGGTCACGATCTTGAAGTGATAGATGAGCGCTTCCATCTGCGTCTTCATCTTTTCGCGATCGGGCAATACGACCTTCGGAGCGTCGGCCTTCACTGGTCCTTCAGGAATGCCTTCCAGCGCCTGCTTCACAATCTTCTGCGACTCGCGAAGCTCGGCCACCCGCACCAGGTAACGCGCAAACACATCGCCATCGTTCGACACCGGTACGTTGAACTTGAAGTTTTCGTATCCGCTGTAGGGCTTGTCACGGCGCAGGTCGACATCCACGCCGCTGCCGCGCAGTGTCGGACCGGTAGCGCACAAAGCGATGGCATCCTCCGCCGACAGCTGGGCTATGCCTTTAGTGCGTCCCGTCCAGATCGGATTGCTAGTCAACAAACTCTCGTACTCGTCGATGTTCGCGGGAAAGCGATCGTTAAAACTCTTGACCCGGTCGAAGAAGCCGAGTGGAGGCTCCAGCGCCAGCCCGCCAATGCGGAAGTACGACGTCATCATGCGCTGCCCGGAAACCGCCTCGAACAGGCGCAACACGTCTTCGCGCTCGCGGAAGCAATACAGGAAGACCGTCATCGCGCCGATGTCCATGGCGTGCGTGCCCAGCCACACCAGGTGCGAGTTGATGCGGGTCAGCTCGTTCAACATGACGCGAATCCACTGCGCCTTGGGCGGAATTTCCAGCCCCAGCAACTTCTCCACCGCCAGGCAGTAGGCCAGATTGTTGGTCATGGGGCAGAGATAGTCGATGCGGTCGGTCATGGGAACGACCTGCTGGTAAAACTTGGCCTCGCAGGTCTTCTCGATGCCGGTGTGCAGATACCCGATGTCGGGCATGATGCGCACGATGGTCTCGCCGTCGATCTCAAGCAACAAGCGGAGCACGCCATGGGTCGAGGGGTGTTGCGGACCCATGTTCAGGATCATCGTCTTGTCGTCGGACGGATCCAGCACCGGGGTTGGAGTCATGTGGGCCATGATTAGCGGTAACCCTCGACGGGATAATCCTTGCGGAGCGGATAACCTTCCCAATCGTCGGGCATCATGATGCGCTTTAGATTAGGATGCTGGTCGAAGCGCACGCCGAACAGGTCGAAGACTTCTCGCTCGAAGAAATTTGCTCCGGGCCAGATGGGCACCAGCGAATCAAGGCTGGCATCTTCGCCAGATACTTTCACCTTCAACCGCAGGTAGGTCTTATTGGGAATAGAGAAGAGTTGATACACAACCTCGAAACGAGGGGTCCTAGGATACCAATCTACGCAGGTGATGTCGGCCAAGGCGTTGTACTGTAGCTGCGGATCGTTCTTCAGGGTCAGACAGGCCTCGCGGAGCGAGGTGCGGTCCAGCCAGATGGTAAGCTCGTTGCGGTCGAACTTCGCGCCCGAAATCGCGCCCGCGTTCCAAGCCAGCAGGCGAGCCAGTTCAGGACGATCCTTTAGCTGCTCGATGTCGGTGATCGCCGGCTCCAGTGGCATTCCTTAAATCCTCTCGGCCTTGTCGCGCTTGTTCCAGTCGAGTACGCCCTTCTTCCAGCAATACCAGTAACCGGCGAGCACAATGCCGATATACACCAGCATCTCCCAGAACCAGAACATGCCCATGCCAGCGGATTTCAGGTCGCGTTGTACGACTGCCCAGGGGTAGAGGAACACGGCTTCCACGTCAAACAAGATGAACAGCATTGCCACCAGGTAAAACTTTACGGTGAAGCGCTGGCGGGCATTGCCGACTGGCTCCATGCCACATTCGTAGGGCGACATCTTGGATTTGTCGTATTTGTGCTGGCCAATGAAATAGGAGAGCAGCACAATCGCAGAGGCAATGCCTCCGGCCACCAGGACATGGATCAACAACGGCAGGTATCGGTCGAAGTAGAAGTCCGGCATGATTGTACAAACGCCCAGAAACTTACGCGCAAGAGCAGGTAAACATTTGAGTTTAGTGACCGTGAACGCACATTGTCAACCGCGTGCCGGCAGCGGATTCACACGCCTTTCACAGAGCGAAAATGAGTTCAGCCTCCGCCGACGAAGTGCACGATCTCCAGGCGGTCCCCATCGCTGAGGTTGGTCTCGGCCCATTGGGCACGCGACACAATTTCGCGGTTCAGTTCTACCGCGACGCGGTCCTCCTTCATCCCAAGCTGCTCGATCAGTTGGGCCAGCGAAAGAGAATCCTCAAAGCTCTTTTGGTCACCATTGATGAATAAGTGCATGCAGACAGTTTCAAGTTTC
This sequence comes from uncultured Acidobacteriaceae bacterium, assembly GCA_963836295.1. Lineage (GTDB taxonomy): Bacteria > Acidobacteriota > Terriglobia > Terriglobales > Acidobacteriaceae > Bog-257. Next base: position 126,342 of record CAWIIY010000002.1, read on the forward strand.
GCGTTGCAAGCAGGCCCCAGCTAGAAGATAGTAGCAGACCACCCAACCTCCTTCCGCTTGTCTGGAAAACCGGACTGAACACCCGAATCACGTGCCCCTGGTGGATTAAGGTCAAATTTTTACAAACCGTCGGTGGTTCAGGCGCGTCAGTATGGTCGTGGAACACCGAACGCCGAAGGTGTTCGACATCTCAAAAATTTCCAACGTGGAGGAACAAAGCAATGGCAGTTAAACCAATTCCGGACGGATACCATACCGTCACTCCTTACCTGACCGTGAACGACCCCGGTGCGGTGATCGATTTCCTGAAGAAGGCATTCGACGCCCAGGAAACCTTTGCCATGCGCGATGACAAGGGCAACGTTCAACACGCCGAGGTCAAGATTGGCGACTCCATGGTGATGCTTGGCGGCGCGCACGATGTGTGGAAGGCGAGACCATCGAACTTCTACCTTTACGTAGAAAACGTGGACGCCGTCTACAAGAAAGCGATCGCCGCTGGCGGGAAGTCGATTAGCGAGCCGGCGACCCAGTTCTACGGCGACCGCCACGGAGGCGTAGAGGATTCGCAAGGCAACAGCTGGTGGATTGCCACGCACGTCGAGGACGTCTCCTCGGAAGAGTTAGAGCGCCGCGCTAAGGAGGCCCAGAAGAAGCGGGCCGCCAACACTGTCGGCGCTGCACAATCGAAATGATCGAAGCCGGACGGGTTCCCCACTCAAGCCGCTTTTGCTTGGGTGGGGATTTGATTTCTTGTCACAGCCCGCCTCAGGTTTGCCCGTCCTTTTAGGCGACCCTCGGGCGCCAGGCTAGTTCCCTTTTCGGGATTTGTGACGAGAAAGATTCATTTCAATCGCTGACCAATCGAGCCTCGGATGTACGCTGCTCTCGGCGATGAATATCAATTGAATTCCTGTTCAGTTTTGACCTTTCTATGAAGCACATCCCTGCCAGGAGACATGCCATGATTAGATTTGTGGTTTTGGTTTTGGTTTTGGTTTTGATGTCGCTTGCTCTTGCGTTGCCGGCGTTCGGCGGCACCCACAAAGACAACTATCCCGTTCCGTGCAGCGAGCTGTGGGGCGCGGTCAAGGACACCCTCGGCAGTCCGGAGAACTACAGCATCGTAGCGACTGACGACACCAAAATGACCGCCATGTACGATGTGCATCACGCCGTTCATACCAGCATCACCGGAGCGGCCCTCCAGCGAACCAACTCCGTCGCCTTAACTCCCCAGGGGAGCGGCTGTGAGATGCAAGTTCACTCGAACTACAGCGGATGGAACCACAGCGACGCGGGTGATTTCAAGAAGCGCGTGGACGACTCCTTGGCCAAGCTGAAGGTGTCGCAACCTTCCGAGTCCGCTAAACCGCCCGACGCAACCAAGTGATTTCGGCAGGTTGGCCCGCTGGTGGAGATTGAATCGGCGTGGACGGTCAGACTCGGCGAGCCGGTGCGCAGCGGCAACAACGGAGTTCGCATCCCGGCGATCAATGCAGTGCCAGACGGTGCGCGAGCGAAAAGCCCCCGCCTTCACCGAAGGCGTTGGAGCCAGCCATCAGTAAAATACGTAGTGCCGGCGCTTAAGTTACCGCGAGCGCCCAATCCAGCAGGGGGGCAGAGGACAAACTCGGGGTGCGAGGCAAGAAAATCTGTGACCGCCAGCGCTGGATTGTCTTCCACCCAGGAAGCGTGGCCGCCGGGCACATCGGCAAGATCCCGCATGATGCCATCAGCGACAACTAAATACGATCCTGGACTGACAAACGGCGAATACACTTCCAACTCCCGGGACACGTGCTCGCGAGTGTGTGCCGAGTCCAGAACCACCATTATTGTGTCATCCGGCTTGCGCAGACGTGTGACTGCGGCAATCGACTCAGATGCCGTGGAAGGTCCCTCTACCAAATCAATTAACGGCGCTAAGGTATGTTCGCGAAGTGCAATACGCACTTCCGGCGGGATGGAAACGTCTATGCCAACGACATGGCCTTTGCCTAGAGCTCGACACAAGCTAGCGTAGTAAAGTAAAGACCCACCCTTGAAGACTCCCGTCTCAATGATCAGATCGGGACGCACTTGATAGATGATCTCCTGCAGCTGAAGCAAGTCTTCGGGCAGTTGGAGAACAGGCTGTCCCATCCATGTGAACGCCAGGAAATAGCCCAAGCTCCAACCCGTACGCACCCATTGCCGGGAAATCAGCTCAAAAGCAGCCTCCGAGTACAAAGGCTTGATAACGGATTTGCTTTCGTCTTCTCCCACCTCGGTCAAGGTTTGCCGTTCCGTATCGATCACGTATTTCATAGGGGTCAGGGACACATAGGTTGCTGGATGTGCGGCGTGGGAAACACTATCAGCAACGAGATCGCTGCGCAACCGGGTCAGGGTCAGGAGCGGAATCGGAACCAAAGCCGTCAGTCTCGTGTAACGTCACCATGGCGGCAGGTGCTCCAGCGCGCCGATCCGCATACATACGGCACTTCACGTTAGCGAGGGGCGGGAGTTCGTTTTCCGCAATGCGCGCATGGGCGGATCGTTGGTAACCCTCTGCGGCATTTCGCTTCCCACCTCGCAAAAGACGCGAACGGATGGAAAACCCAGCTTACCAAGCCCTTTATGAGCCGGAGCATGGCTTGATTTCAGCCCCGTTCGGAAGACAATGTTAGGGTCGCCGCAAAACGACAATATCGTGATGAGTTGCGATTGCGTCGACTATATCCAACACGTCGAAGTACTTACTCCAATTAGCAAAGATGTAGTCGCGGGAATACTGGACATCTCGGTAGAAGGTCCGATTGTCGATTACCCCGCGCAGTTGCGGGTTACGCCCAATATCGATGAATCCCTCCCTTTCCAAACTCACATAGCTCTCGGATGGCAGCTTATGGAGCGACCAATGAACCGGACCGCGAACAGAAAGCAATAGCAGGCCACCCGGTTTCGTCAGCCGTTGCAGCTCTGCCAGCCACAGGAACTGATCTGCCTCTCTCAAGTGCGTTACAACGGAAATACCAATCACAAGGTCGAACTGGCCGTCTCCGAACGGTGTAGGAGGGCGCAATTGAAGATGGCGGAACGCTGCGCCTTTCAGATTCTCCCGGCACCATACCCCCAGTCGAGAATGTTCGAAAACGAAGTGAGGGGGCGATCGAAGCGCTCCCGGAGGAGCATATCGAGCCGCTTGGCAGTCGTTGCTCCACCCAGGAGGAAAAGTTGCGGATCCTCGGAAGACACTACGCGATCCATCCGGGCCCCATTCGGAAGCGGTAAGGCGTTGTGTGGGTCTGGATAGTACCAGCAGGTGCGGTAGGAACGTGGATGCTCACCGAAGCGATTCACAGCACTGAAGCGGGCGTAACCTTCGGGGTAAATATCCCGCGAGTTCGTTATCGGCTGCCGACAGACGAATCTGCCTCGAGTCGCCCCTGGTATGTAGCCATAGAACCCTACCAGATCCTCGCTCGGCAGGGGCCATTCGATGGACGCGAAAGGCTCTCCGTTCAGCAGGAATCTGATATCAGTAGGATCTTGCGCAAAGCTTAGGCACCATCCTCGGACTACGAGCTCACAACCTTCGGTTTCGGCGCTATCGATGAGCCAACGGAGATGTTTCGCAGCAGCCAGTTGCAAATCAGCGCAATAGGCATCGGGAAATTGCGGTTGAACGCGCGCGGAATGCAATTTTATGCGTGCGCGGGTCAATAGCGACCGCAGCCATTTAGACATGTTATTACCCGCAGGGGTTGAAGGAAGGCGTTGTCAAGACTTGCCGATGTCGAATGCATAATGCGAGTCCTGTCCGGCAGCATAGAAACCTCCTTCCTTTGGATTGAGTGAGAGTTGGATTGCCCAAGCCTGCCAATTAGCACTAAATGTGCGCTTACCATCAGGTAGCATTAGGCGGTAAATGTCTGCGACACGTGTCACAGGTTAGGGTGACAAAGATGACCCTTCGGAGAGTCTGCCGAGATGCTGGTTGGTGCTATGAACAGCCCCCTATCCCCCAGTCCCCGGAGGCGGGAATTCGCTGGCCGGATCCCTGCTGAGACCCAAACTCGGACATTACCGGACCCGGTATCTCCTTGAAAACCGCGTTGTTGGCGGTGCTATAATCGCAGTTTGCCCGCTCTTTCTCCGCGCGATTTGAAGCGGAAGCGGCGCTTGGTCCGCGGAACCGGCGAGGCATCCAGCGGTCTTCATCTGAACTTATTCAAAATCTGAGGTCTCTCCATGTCCGGCCATTCCAAATGGGCAACCATTAAACACAAGAAGGGCGCGCTGGATGCCAAGCGCGGCAAGATTTTCACGCGGCTGATAAAGGAAATCACCATCGCGGCCAAGAGCGGTGGCGATCCTGAGAAGAACCCCCGGCTGCGCGGGGCGGTAGCGGCGGCCAAGGCGGAGAACATGCCGGCCGACAACATCAAGCGCGCCATCCAACGCGGTACCGGCGAATTGCCCGGCGTCTCGTACGAAGAAATCACCTTCGAGGGCTACGGCCCGGGAGGCGTCGCCATCCTGGTAGAAGTCTCCACTGACAATCGCAACCGTACGGTCAGCGAGATGCGGCACGCCTTCTCCAAAAATGGCGGCAACATGGGCGAGGCGGGCTCGGTGGCATGGATGTTCCACAAAAAGGGCGACATCGTGATTGCCAAAGCGGCGGCCAAGGAAGATGACCTGATGAACCTGGTGCTCGAGGCCGGCGCCGACGACCTGAAGGACGATGGCGAGAGCTGGGAAATTCTGTGCGACCCGTCGGCCTACGAGACGGTCCTGCAGGCGGTGAAGGCCGCCGGTATCACGCCTGAGGTAGCTGAGATTGGCATGGCTCCCCAGAATTACACTAAGCTGGAAGGCCACCAGGCGAGCACCATGATCCGGTTGCTCGAAGCCCTCGAAGATCAGGACGACGTCGAGCACGTTTACTCCAACTTCGATATCGACCAGAAGCAGTTGGAGGAAGTGGCGGGGTAAGAAGCCGTCAGCCTTAAGCACTCAGCATTCAGCCAACAGTGAGTCAGTGGCCGCTCCAAAAAGAGCGGCCGTTTTGCGTTGAGATCACCACAGAGACACAGAGGCACAGAGAGATATCCTAGACGAATTGTCATTACGAGCGCCTGACTTTGGCGCGAGGAATCTGCTGTTCTGTAACCAGGCACGTCGAATACAAGCCCTTAGATTTGGCAATCCTCCGTGTCCTCCGTGCCTCCGTGGTGAAAACGCCTTTCTGTGGTAGAGTCGTCCCGGCATTTACAATTGTTCTCAGCATGAAGTCCCGCCGAATTGCTCTCTCTTTCTGTTTGCTGGCCCTCGCAGCCGCAGTCACTCTCGGATGCAACAAGCAGCCGGCGCCATCGGAGGCGTCTGCGCAGGTGAAACCCACGGCGGCTGCGACCGCCGTCGCCCCAGCGGGCACGGTTCCTCAAGCGGCCGAGCCTGCCGGCCCCCAGTCGGACATCAATGGCAACCATGTCATGCAATACGTCAAAGAGGTTGTCGCGTTCGGCCCGCGCCCCGTGGGCAGCCCAGGACACGCCAAGCTGGAGCAGTACATTCTGTCGAAGCTCAAAGGCGTCGACGTCGAGCAAGATAAGTTTACGGCACAGACCCCGGTGGGCAAGTTCCAGATGAACAACATCATCGCAAAATTTCCGGGCAAGAAGGACGGCATCATCGTAGTCGCGGGTCACTACGATACGGTCTATCACCTGAAGGATTTTGTCGGGGCCAACGATGGTGGCTCGTCGACAGCGCTGTTGCTCGCCCTGGCCGACCAGTTTCGCGGCAAGACTCTTGACGGCTACAGCGTCTGGCTGGTGTGGACCGATGGCGAAGAAGCCTTCGTGAAGTGGACCGACACCGACAGCGTTTACGGCTCACGGCACCTGGCGCAGAAGTGGCAGCAGGATGGAACGGCGAAAAAGGTGAAGGCCTTCATCCTGGTGGACATGATTGGCGACGCCGACCTCGACATTCAGCAAGAAACCAATTCGACACCGTGGTTGAGCGATCTGGTTTACCAGGCAGCCACCAACTTGGGCTACCAGTCACACTTCTACCAGTTCAAGGCGGCGATTGAGGATGACCATCTGCCTTTCTTGAAGCTTGGCGTGCCCTGCGTGGACATCATCGATTTGGACTACGGCTACCACAATGTCTTCTGGCATACACCGCAGGACACGGTGGACAAGCTCAGTCCGCAGTCGCTGGCGATCAGCGGCGACGTGGTGCTGGAAACGATTCGACTGCTGAATGCGCGGTAGCGAGACCACCTTCTGCTACTGCATGCCGATGTAGATATCCACCTGGACGTTATTCGGATCGGCGGTGCGCTGATCGTGCATTTCGAAGTCAGCGCGATAGGCTCGCTGGCCGTTTTCAGGCGATTGATAGTAATCCCAAATCCTCTTCCAGGTTTCGACAACAACCTTGGCCACCGGCCCGAGCTCGCTAGCGAAGACCGCATACCGTCCGGCGGGAACCTTCGTCATAACCATCCCATCCGGAGCGTGTGTTGCCGGACGCACCTTCGCGCCGAGTATCAGCGTGTAGTCGCCGTCGGCGTCGCTGGCGTAATCGGTGTAGACGGCGTAGAGATTCGAGTCCATTTTGGACGATACGCGATCGAGAACAGTTTCCTGCATAACACGTTGCCATAGCTTCGGAATGGCGCCGTCCGGGCCTGCCTCTTTGGCGTTGTTGGTCCGGGCCGCAATGCCGACGACTGCAAACCCGTCGAGTTGGATGATCTTAGGATGCACTGGACTTTTCTCCAATCGCCTCGCGCGAGAACCGCCGCGCAGTGAACACCGACAGGTCAACGCGGGATGGCTGCCCTAAAGCCTGTAAAGCGAGTGCTTCGCCCAAGGCGGCGGAATGTTTGAAGCCGTGGCCGGAACAGGCGGAGGCGAAGACAATGTTCTCGTGATTGCGAAACTTATCGACAATGAACTTTGCGTCAGGCGTTACCGTGTAGAGGCAGGTCGCGGTGCGCAGGCACTCGCTGGAAATGCCGGGAAAACGCGGCGCGATGTACTCGGCATACACAGCGGAGGTTTCCGCGTCGCCGACTGCGCGCGGGACGGCATCGGGATCGACGGTCGCGTCGTATTGCTCGGCGCCAATTTTGACGCCGCCGCGCGGCCCGTCGATGGCAGGGAAACCGTACATCATGTCACGCGGCCGGTTGCCCGCGATCCAGATGAACACGGGAAAGCGCTCCAGCGTGTACTGCTCCGCATGCCTCGCCAGCGCAAACCAGTACAGCACCTGCCGATAGATCTTGAAATACTTTGCGCAGCTCTCACCCAGCAGCTTGTGTATCCATGGCCCGGCAGTAACGATGACCTTGGCGGCTGCATAAACATTGGCGCAGGTGGTGACCTCGACCGTTCTATCCTGCATCGGCTTGCAATCGATAACAGTTTCCGAGGTGACGACTTTCGCGCCCATCTGCCTCGCCAGAGTGAGCTGGGCTTCGATGCAAGCCTCGGGACGAAGAAATCCCGCGCCGGGTTCGAAATAGCCGATCTCATCACCGCGCAAACGGAATGGCGGATAACGATGACGCAGCTCCTCCGCGTTGAGGAGTTCATGCGGAATGCCGAACTCCGTGGCCGCGGCGATGGTGTCGTGGATGAACGAAGTTGAGCCGTGATGATCGCCGGGCATGCCAGGCGACGCGAGAACCAAACCTCCGTTGCGGGTGAGCAGGTGCCGTCCGGTGGCGGCTTCGAGTTCCTCCCAAATTTGATTGGAGCGCAGCACGAGCGGAACGAACTCGCGGCCCTCGCCAGTGCCTTCGCGAGTGATGCGAGTGTCGCCATGTGACGAGCCCTGATCGTGCGGCGGGATGAAGCGATCGATGCCGAGCACTCGCGCACCCAGCTTGGCAGCTTGATACAGCGTCGCGCTGCCGACGGCTCCCAGTCCAACCACCAGAACATCCGCCACGTTCGACATACGCGCCATGATAGAGCACGAAGCTGACTTCAGCGAGAAAGGTGTGAGTTTTGCGGTCGCGCCAAGGCCAATCAGGTGTAAGATGCCCGCGTATCTCAATACAAAATAAAGTTGCGAATCACAGCTTCCCGGGGCAGGCGCGCCCATTAGTGTTTCCGGATGCTTCGGCGCGTCCGGCCCGGTACCACTTTAGCGAATTCGGCTTCAAATCCAATTTTGAAAAACGGAGGAACGATGAGAACGAGAAAGCTGTTATCAGCTTTTGCTGTCATGTTGTTTGCATTTTCGGTTGCCGCGCAGGAGAAACCAGGAACTGTTGCCGCACTGGAATTCCAGAAACCCAAGAACGGGATGGTAAAGCAATACGAGGATGGACGAAAGCAAAAAGCAGCCTGGCACAAGCAACAAAACGATCCCCAACCGCTGTTGGTGTGGGAGACGCTCAGCGGCCCGGACACGGGAACCTACACCGTGGGCCGGCTGAACCAACACTGGTCTGACTTTGACAAGCCCGCCATTCCGGACCAGGCCGACTTGGACGAATATCAGAAGGTGGTGGGCAACTACGTGGAATCCCTCGTCGCTCGCTTCTATGAGTTCATGCCGAAGATTAGTAACGCGCCGAGTGCAACGATGCCTCCCAAATTCGACGAAATCATCACCTTCCATGTGCGCTACGGCAAAGGGTCGGATTTCCGCAGCGCCCTTGGCAGGATTTACGACGCCGCCCAGAAAACAAAATGGCCGGTCAATTTCGAGTGGTATGCACTGGCGAATGGTGGCGAGACCGGAACTTATGTGCTCGTGCTGCCGCGCAACAGTTGGGCGGACTTCGAGGACAAGCCGGACGTGAAACCTTTCCGCGACATGCTGAAAGATGCCTTTGGGCAGGCGGAGGCGGATTCCATCGTGGATCGAATCGACGGCTCCGTGATGAGTGAGACGAGTGAGATCATCCAATTTCATCCGGAATTGAGTTACCTGCCGACCAAATAACCAGAGCAGGAATTAGAGCGGTTCCAGGATTGGAGTATCCGCTGGTACGAGTAGTGCGGGCCGCGTCCACTGGCGAGGGGAAAATCACGTCAGGCGCTGAAGTCGTCGACCTCAGCGCCTGACGCTAACCATTGCGCGGGCGCTCTTCATGCGGGCCTGAAGGCCCCGCTACCCGAGCTAAAGCCAAGTCGAAAACCGGCCAAGCTCGCTAATCAAGCGCGCAAGCGTCGTGTTTGCAGTCGCACTGGATTTCGACTTCCTTCTCGCCGTGTGCATCTTTGCAGTAATCGCTGCAATATTTTTCGCTTTGCGAAACCATACACTGGCACTGCGAGTACCCGCACTTTTTTTCGTTCTCGTTAGCCATGGACGTTTTCCTTTCCTTCTTTGATGTCGATTTCCAAAATAGGTGGAACCTCTGTCGTCCCTACGGGACTACGGATCCATCCAACCCCTACCCAGCACTCCGCCTGCGGCTGCGTGCTGGCTAAACTCTTTCGCGCCTACGGCGCTCGATCCTCGTCATGCGAATAACGTGCCGAACGGGAAAACTGATCGTCACAGAAACGGTATTTCTTGTGCCCATAAAATAACCCAGCGTCACGCGCCGAACGCGAGAATCCACCCTGTGTCCAGCAACAAACGCAAACCTGGAGTGAACCGCGCGAGTCTACCAGCAGCTGACCCGGAACTTACAAACCCTCAGCCCTTCCCTTTTGCCTTCTTGCCGTTTAACGCCAAGTCCTCGACTACATTGTCGTCTCCCTTTTCAAGTTCGGCCATCAGGCCTTCGTCTGTCAAATCGAGCGGATGTGAGTTTTCCCAATCGTGATGCACAACTTCGTGAATCCGGCCGACAATGTCTTCATCCCGCACCTCGATGGCAAGCTCGCGACGGCTATCGAAGCTACCCGGAGCAATATTGATGGAACCGATGATCGCTCTCACCCCGTCGGCAAAGAGCAGCTTGGCATGAAGTTTCAGGCCTTTGAGCTTGTGTACTTTGACGCCCACATCATCCAGAATGCGCAGGCCCCCAACCCCCTCGATCAACTTCTCCTTCTTCAGCTTGTGTGGCGGCCGCGCCATGAGATGAACTTTGACGCCCCGGTGGTTGGCCCGCACCAAACGTTCGATAATGACCGGGTCCTGATAGCGCTCGTTTTGCAGCCACAGAGAATGTTGGGCCTCGTCGATGAATTGGCCGATTCGCTGCCGTCCGTTTCCGACGCACCAGATCAGATGCGAATGCTCACCGGGCTCGAAGGGTTGACGGGCCCAATCGGCTTCAAAGCAGTCGCCGATCTCCTTGACTTCATGGCCATGCGCCGTGATCACAGCATAGTCGCGGGTCTCCGTCAGGTTCCTGGTCTGCCAGTTCAGCGACTTCACAAACGCCATCTCATCGTCAACGATCATCGATTTTTCGTGCGTAAGATCGAAGGCAGGATTGCTGTCAACGACCTCGACACCGGCGGCGGTAAGCTGTTTTCTCGACTCCTCGTTTTCGGCCTCTCCGCTACGGCGGGCCGGATTGAGCATGATGCGTACCTTCACTCCCCGCTGATGCGCTGCGATAACGGCTTGCAGCAGGCCGGGGTCGGAAAAGACGAACATCTTGATGCGGAGCGATTTCGAGGCGTTATTGATCGCATCCAGAATGGGCTTGGCGGTATCGTCCGGTAATACGATTAAGGGCCGGGACATAAAGTTCGCCTTTCAACATGGACGGCCGGGACGTAGGCAATCCTCGGCCCTCAGCCAAGAAATATTTCACCACAGAGGCACAGAGCGCACGGAGTTTTGATTTAAGGAAACTTTGATTAAGTCTTGGCTTCTCGAAGGGGACGGCCTTCAGGCCGTCCGCAAACGCCGCAAAATCCCCGCGGCTTTAGCCGCGGGGGGACTTCGCCGTGACTTAATAGGAGTTCCCCTAAGATCTTCTCCGTGATCTCCGTGCCTCCGTGGTTAACTTAAATCTTCATGGACACAGGCCCTCGTGAACTCGCGTTACGGCGCCGCTTATGCCCCGGCTTTCGCCGAGGCTGCATCCTCAAACTGCGTGCGATGAAGATCAGCGTAGATTCCATTCCGAGCCATCAGTTCGTCGTGGTTACCCGACTCGGCCACTACGCCTCCGCTCACCACGATGATCAGGTCGGCATCCCGAATAGTGCTGAGGCGATGCGCGATGGTGACTACGGTGCGGCCCTTCATCAATCTCTCAAGCGCCTCGATCACGGCCCGTTCCGATTCGCTATCGAGAGCGGCCGTGGGCTCGTCGAGCAAAAGGATCGGGCTGTTGCGGACCATCACGCGGGCAATTCCAATGCGCTGGCGTTGACCTCCGGAGAGAGTCAGTCCGCGGTCGCCCACCATGGTGTCATAGCCTTGCGGCATGCGCGAGATGAACTCGTCCGCATTAGCCAGTTTCGCAGCATTGACGATTTCCTCCTTCGTTGCATTGGGTCGTCCGAAGGCAATGTTCTCTCGTATCGTTCCGCGGAATAGCACCGTATCCTGCAAGACGTAACCGATTTGATCCCGTAAGGGGTTAATTTTGTAGTCGCGCACATCGTGGCCGTCAATCTTCACTGCCCCTGAGGTGGGATCATAGAAGCGCGGAATCAAGCTGACCACGGTGGACTTTCCGCATCCCGTTGGTCCCACCACGCCCACCATTTGTCCAGGCTTGATGCTGAAGCTGACATCCTTGAGGACCGGAGCGTCCCTCGAGTAGGCAAAGGCTACATGTTCGAAGACGATCTCTCCCTTAATCGTTGCCGGATCCAGCGCGTCGGAGCGCTCCGCAATGACATCGTCGGTATCGAGAATCGCCCGAATGCGATCAACCCCGACCGCGGCCTGCGCGATTGCGTTGGTGGTGGTGGCGAGATCTTTCACCGGCTTGAAGAACTTGGTCAGGTATGACAGGTAAACCGTGAGAGCACCGACCGTCATCGCTCCCACCAGGATGAGGGCCGCGCCGCGCCACAAAACGACCGCTGTGCAGAGTGCCACCACGATGGTCACGACGGGCGAGAGCATCGACTTCACCCGGCGGGCGGCCAGAGCGGCATTCACTGTCGCATGACTGACCTCGGCTAGATTTGCCTCCTCCAAATCCTGGCGTCCAAAAGCCTTGACCACCTGCATGGACTCCAGGCCTTGTTGCACCACGGCAACAATCTCGCTCTGTTCTTTCCGGACCTGGTGGGTCGCCTTTTTCACGGCTTTCTTGAACCGTGACACGAAGAACAGCAAGAACGGCGTTATCCCCACTGCGATCATGGTGAAGTCCCAGTTGAGCCAGAACATCAGGCCGAGCATGCTGACGATGGTCAGCAAGTCAACCAGGATATTGAGGGTAGAGGACGAAGCGAAGCCCTGGATCGTCTGGATGTCGGTGGTGATGGTGCTGAGCAGCGTGCCGGTTTGGTGGGTGTCGTAGTAGCCGAGTGAAAGCCGCTGCAGGTGATGATAGGTGCGCAGGCGGAGATCATTGGCCACCCATTGCCCTACACTCTCGGTGTAGTAATTGTCGACGTAGGTGGCGAGCGCTCCCAGCAGCGCAATGACCGCGACCGCGAGCGCCGCTATTCCCGCAACCTGTAACTTAGCGCCGCCCTCCAGCATGGGCCGGGCCGATCTGGTCGAGCCAATGCGGCAGTTTGTGGCTGCCAACCACATTGTCGATGATCACCTTCAGCGGCCATGGAGCGGCCAAGCTCATGGCGGTTTCGACCATCATGGCAAGCAGGATGATCAGCAGCGTGCCGCGGTAGGGGCGAACCAGGTCGCGGATCAGGCGAAACATTGCGGGGCCTCGGGCTCAAATACGTTATATCAGCCGTGGTGTTGCGCGGTAGCCAAAATGTACCTTGGCGACGTTTGGGGAGTGCAGCGCTTCATCTGGATTATTCGCTTCTCGCGTTTTGAAGGGGCACGGCTTTCAGCCGTGCCGTGGCCGCCGTCATTATGGTGGCTTTAGCCACGGAGGGTTCTCGGTGTTAAGACGAAGTACGAGTTCCCTCGGGGCTGAAGCCGTTTCGTGATGACGCCTTAACGGCGCACCTGAAGGTGCGCCCCTTCAAAGGCGCCACGTTCTCTTTCAACACTCGCGGAAAATTTAGAACCGCAGATCCCTCGCGGGCTAATGCCCACTCGTGATGACAAAAATAAATGGCTTGTTCGCGGCGCTAAAGCGCCGCACTACCCGATCCCTACCCTTTGGCGGTGGGGTACTGCTTGAACATCTTCGCAATTGAATTGTTGACCTGGCTCTCCAACTTCTCAGGATTATTGGCGCTCAAGTTGTCGGTCGCCATACCCCGCCACACTAACCGCTTCGCGGTCACATCGAGCAGATCAACTACCAACTGCCCTTTGTGAATGGTCACCGTGGTATTGCCCCATGTCCCGGAGAGTGCCGGTCCGAACGCACTTGGATCGAAGGGCGGAATGCCTCCGGTTGCCATGTAAAGTGGATCGTTGGAGGCCATGCTGGTGTCCTGGTCAATGGAGCCATAGACCTGAATGACAAGGTCGGGATTGTCTGCCGTTAGCTGCAGCCCCTTGGCCTTCATTTCATCCTCGATGGCGCCCACGACGTCGGCAGCCAGCATGGGATGCGCCACCGCACCGTGGGGCGCCCAGGCGTAGGTCTTGAACTTGGAGAAGTCGAGACTCTTGTCATAGCTAACATGAACCTTTTGTGCCTGCGCGCCGAGAGAGACGAGGAGGACAAGCAAGAATAGCTGGAGGGCGCGAATGCGATTCGCGGCTGGATTTCGGAAATTCATGGATTCCCCCGTATTTAACTCTTCGGCCACTGCTTGAACATCTTTTGAACGGCCTTTTCCACCATCTGCTGGTTCTTGTTTCCATTGTTGTTCAGGGTGTTCTGAGCGATGCCGCGCCACACTAACTCCTGGGTCTTCGGGTTGTAGAGGCTGACGACCATGGTGGCCTCGACGTTTTGCTCGGGGCTGATGCCGCCCATTCCGCCACCGATTCCGCGCATGCCCCACACATTGTAGGAGGTCTGCGCACGCTCGCCGCCGCTGGCGGTGATGATCAAGTCTGGATTCTGGCTTTCCTGCACCATCTGCAGACCCTTCTGCTGCATGGCGTTGTTGATGTCTTGCTGCGCCACTTGTGCCAGGATGGAGTTCTGAATCTGATTTTGGTTGTTCCCTCCCCACGCATAGGTGTGGAACTGAGCAAAGCTCGCGTCATGGTTGTAGTTGACTGACACCTGTTGCGCAAATACTGGAGCCGCAACAAGCAGGAACAAAGCGCATACGATTAGTACTTTAACTTTCATTGAGTCCTCCGAAATTTTGTGCCGCACCGCCTAAACAGACGCAGGTTTGTTGGCTCCTACTAGCGCCTTCCACCGAAGCCGCCACCGCCAAAACGGCCACCGCCGCCACCCCAGCGGTCGCCTCCACCGCCCCAGCGGTCACCGCCGCCAGAGCGATCTCCGCCACCCCAGCCACCGGAGTGCTGATACTGCGAAAAACGCTGGCTTTGCTCGGTACCGCGCGCGCCGGTCCTGAGCCTCCTGGTCCAAATCACTGGAGCCACTGCTGGGATGGTATCCACTCGCACTGCCGCTCGAAGGATGCTGCTGGTTGTAGCTCTGCTGCGCCTTTTGCTGATCAGCCGAGTAGTTGGGATTGCTCTGCGCCTTCTGCTGGGCTGATGCATAGTTCGGGTTGCTCTGCGCTGAAGTTGTGGTTGGCTTCTGCACGTTGTTCCAACTGCCGTTGTTATAGGTCTGCCAGCCCGAGCCGGTGTTCTTGTACACGTTGCCGTCGTGGGCGGCATACATATCGCCGCTCGAGGTCTTCCCTGCCGCGCTACTGCCATACGCCGTGCTGGTGGCCGCTGCCTTGCCGCCGGTCGAGGTTTGCGCAGTACCCACCGAGCCATAGGCATTGCTGGCGTGTTGGGTGTACGCCGTCTCGCCGTTCTTGTTGTACACCGACTGTCCCCACGAGCCGTAGGCATTCGAGCCCTGACGAGTCGCGGCCGAGGCGCCGGTGTATGGGTTATAGGCTTCCGCAGCACTCCGGGTTCCGTATGCCGTGGATTCCGTAGCCCCGCGCGCGTAGGTTCCGGTGTTCGGATTGTAGGACGTTCCCCAGTGCGCGCTGCCATACGGCCCGTAAGCCGATCCTCCATAGCCGTAGGCACCGGTATAAGGGCTGTAGTAGTCGTGATAGCCGTAAGTGGCGGCATAAGGATAGTAATACCCGCCATACAAGTAAGGCGGATAGTAGTAGCCGGTGCCACTGCACACGATGGCGCCCACCGCAGCGCCCATGATGAACGCTCCCGTGTATCCCGCGGTGTAACTTGCAGTGACCGAGCCATTCGAAGCCGGTTCCTGGGTCACGTAGGTGACGTTGTACACCGGTGAACTCGGCGGAATGGTGTAAATGACCTGCGGCACGGTCTGCGCCACCTGCCATGGACCCTGCGCACTAAAGGAAACAAACCACACGCCCTGGTAACACAGATAGTACTCGGTCCCCACTTGGATCACCTTGTTGGGCGTGTTGACCGCGTACATCATGGTTGTTCCTTCGATCGGCTGAAACTGGGGCTGGCCAACATAGGAGACCTTGACCTCGTTCGCTGCCGCGGGAGTCACAGTCGCGGTCGTGGGAATTTGCGCAATCAGGACCGCGTCTTCGGCTTCCGGAGTTCCCGGCACAGACACAAGAACAGCACCGGCAGGGCTGCTTGGTGGAATCTTTGCGAAATCCGCCGGCAGACTATACGTTGCGAACGTCCACGGCCCGAGC
Organism: uncultured Acidobacteriaceae bacterium; assembly: GCA_963836295.1. GTDB lineage: Bacteria > Acidobacteriota > Terriglobia > Terriglobales > Acidobacteriaceae > Bog-257. The sequence continues at coordinate 142,124 of CAWIIY010000002.1, forward strand.
ACCGGTCTGGTGGTGGTGAACCAGCGGCCCGAAGTCAGGTAATAGTACGCGCTCGTAGGCGCATACTTGAACACGGCGCTGCCGGTATTGGACGCATAAGAAAGTTGCGTGCCCGGTATAGCGGTCCACTGCGGCTCACCACCAAAGACAACAATCTCCGCCGGAGTGGCGCTGTAATACACCATGGGGAAGCTGGCGGCGCTGCCTGCCGGGGGCGGAATAAACGCCTTCAGACTGGTGAAATTCGCGTTTTCCGGGACTTTCGACATCTGCTTGGGCAATTGACTCGTGGGCGTCCAGGGGCCTTGCAGGCTGGTGGATGTCAGCCAGCCTTTGCTATCAAACAGGTAGTACGTGGAGCTGCCCTGTTCAACAAACAGTGGCCAGTTAGCATTCACGACGAACTGTAGGTTCGAGTTGGCGATGGGCGCCATCGCGGGCGCGCCATTCACCTGGAGCAGGATCGCCGGCTTAAAGCTGATGAAAATGGCAGGCGGGTCATTACTGACGGAAGTGACAGGCGGCGTCTTCGTCTTCTTTACACTCGCCACCAGCCGGTCCAGGGAAATAGTCATAGTAGCCGCTGGGTTGAGGAATGTCCTCACCAGTGGCTCAAGTTGGGACGCAGTCGCCGGATCGAGAGACGGAAAAACCACGCTGGTAATCTGGGGATTACTCAGGAAAACGGTGTGATCATCAATATTGACAGCGGACTGCATCGTGCCGGTCAACGCGCCGACATGTTGTTTGCCCGCAGTCGGCGTTATGGTGAACGCCATGCGCAGGTCAACCTCCTGGTAGTTCTTCCACTCGTCAACCTGCGGCTGGTAAAGGACCAGCGTTCCACCCGGCTTGATGATGGTACGCGGCCATCCCTGGTTTTGGGCTGCTGCCGAGGCTAGCAACAGCACAGTGAGAGATCCAAGGAGAGATATTTGCTTTGCGGTCTTTAGCAGGCGATTGATTTTCGAATTGCGCATCATGACACAACCTTCTTTGAATTCCACTCGTTGCGAAAGTGCCGCGGTCATACGCCGAAAAGCTGGGACGCTGCCGTGGCACACCTTGCCGGTCTACCCGTAAATCCACAACGGAAAGAGGAGAGTTTTTGCGGTCTCCATATTACGTCAGCGAAGGATTTTTCAGTAGTTCTCTTTGCATGAGCATCGCTCGCGAGCACTCCCGGACGGTCTCGGGCGACTGCTGCGTCCAACGCTACCGGACGAGGTCGGTTCAGGGAACTATCAACTTTGTTAGATAAGGACTTGAAAAGTTCCCAGATGCCGGAAGGAGAGCGATACAGGAGGACTAGCGGCGGGTCAGCGGTACCCGACGGGAAGGAACTCTTCTCCGCGGGATGCGGCCATGATTGCATCTGCTAAATCCGCAGATGCCCGGGACTTGAACACGTAGCCGCATGCGCCCAAAGCGACGGCCGCGTGCACAAAATCCGCACTCTCATGGACTGTCAGAAACACGATTCTGGCGCGACAGTTCATCTCTCGCAAACGCCTCGCGACGTCAAATCCGGTCATGTCGCCCAGCGAGATGTCCAGCACTACCACATCCGGGCTCACGGCGGAAACTTGCTGGAGAACAGAGTTGCCGTCCGGTACGGCCGCAGCTATGACGAACTCATCCTGCAACATCTCCACCACATTTTCCAAAACCGCTGGAGAATCATCGGCGATTAAAACCCGTACAGATGGCACGGCGTAGCTCCAGTCGACCAAGTGTCGCCCCCGACATAGGCCATAGGGTTGCTATCAGCTTATCCAGTCGCTGCCGTCGTGCCTACTGGCAAAATTGCTTGTTCTAGCACGAAAATGTGAGGTGGGAGGCTAAGGAGTTGTCATCTGGCGCTTAATGGCATACTCGAGCAGTTCCGCGTTGGTTTTGACCCCTAAAGTTTCCATCATCCGGTACTTGTGGAATGCCACCGTTCCAGGCTTCAGGTCGAGGACATTGGCCACTTCTTTCATCGACATGCCCTCCGCTAACAACTGGAGAATCTCGGTTTGCCGCTGGGTGATGCGCTTCTCGTCCCCGGTGGGTTTTCCCTGGTTCAACAAGAAGGTGACCGTCTCGCGAGCGATCAGCGGCGATAGATAGGATTCACCCTGAACCACCTTGCGAATGGCGGTTATCAGTTCTTCCGCTGCGGAATGCTTTAGGACATAGGCTGAGGCGCCACGACGAAAGGCTTCCGCGGCGACATCCGCAGCCATGTTCATGGTAAGAAACACCAGTTTGACTGTGGGCATTTTGTGCTTGATCTGTTCGCCGGCATCCAAACCATTCAGGTGGGGCATGCCAATGTCCAGGATGATCACATCTGGATTGAGCGTCGCCGCCACCTTAAGCAGGGTGCGACCATCGGCCACGATGCCAACGACCTGAAACTCCGGTTCAAGCAGACTTTTGCAGGCATCTGCCAGCAGTCTGTGATCGTCTGCGATCAGCAATCGCGCCACGGACTTGCGTTCCATAACATCACTCGTTTCTCGCCCTTGATTCTTACCAGCTTCATCCACCAAACGCCCAAGCATCCTCCAGGACCCCGGTTGTGCAGGATTTGGGACATGCGATCTTCCCTCGCATGGAGCACTGCCATTATTGTGCATGGAGCGGGGGAACAAAGTCGAGCGACACATATAAGGAAGGATTCCCGAAACGGGAACAATCGGCTCACACCCCTGGAGCAGACACACTGAGAAACCGGTAAACCGCGATGGCAAGACGAGAGGGCTTCAAAAAACCACCGGCGCCACCACTAGTGGCGACGCCAGCGAGTTTAACTTCGAATTGTTGTTCCGCGGTTTACTTGCCGCCGAAGGTGAAGTTCACGCCCGCGACGTATTTGAAGTTGTTCTGGCTCGCGGAGGCGCCAGCAATGTGATTGGAGCCAAAGTGGGTATACAGATAGTCCACTTCGACCGGACGAAACTGAATGCTGTGGGTGATGGGGATGTCAAGGCCAAGCCCGTACTCCATGGCGAACCCATTATTGCTCCCACTGCCCGAGCCGCAATTACCCTCTAGCTTGCAGATGTTTGCATCGAGGTTGGTATGCGCGGCGCCAAACAGGGCCTCTCCGAACGGCTGGAACTTGCCGGAGTGCTTCTTGATCTGGGGGCCGAACATGTAGGTGAACAGGTTGCCGCTCACATTTCCCACGAATTGGCCGTCTTGCGTCAGCCTCTGGCCGGTGCCTTGGGTGTAGCCCATAAAGTCAGCTTTGATCCCGAATAGCGGCGAGAAGTTGTAAACGAAAGCGCCGCCGCCACCGAAGACATTGAAACTGGTGAGGTCCGCCTGATTGGGGTGGACATTAACGAACGAAAAGCCCACCGGGACTTCGAACTTCGGGTAGTCCTGCGCGAACGCGACCATGCTCAGCATCAGTACGAAGCTCAACACCAAAATCCACTTACTGTTTTTCACTGAAAAATCTCCATTCGAGTTAGTTAGAATTTGAGCGCACTATCTGCATCATCCTGCTCTTGTATTTGACGATGCATTGTCCACGGAGTCACCCGGTGGATTGCCTATATGGTACGGGGAATTGGTCGCTGGCGTGAACTGGTAAAAGTGCCAGTGGGATGATCGAAAATATGCAGCAGCTAGCAGTTAACTCTTTTGGTTCCTGTTGGTTAGACGAAGCGATAGGACAGCAAGAAATTGGGACGAAGGGGCGGATTTGCACTCCCAAACCCATTTTGGCTGCTTCCGGCATCGGTGCGGAGGACTACGGCTTGATGGCCGGAAGCTGGGAAGCCATCTGGGCGTTCATCAGGTAATCCAGCCGGCGGTCAAGTTGGAAAAAGAGTGCGAAGACGGGGTCTCTTCTAAGGCCAGGGGCTAGTCGACGCTTGGCGTCTCCACTCGCAAGAGGCTTCCCCTCGATAAGAGCGAAGGCGTTGTCATGCGAGACTTCTCCTGGGCGGTGCGGAGCACCGCAGATTTTGTCCCCTAGGCCTCAATTCGTTTCGCCCGGAGAATGGTGAGGCAGTGGTGTTCCACCCAGGTAGGTTAACGTCCAACTTGAGGGAGGTGATCGTAGGGCACCGGGCATAAATTCGTTGACATACCAAATGTCTTTCTGGCAGAGTCAAGTCCTCCGACCATCACGACCTCACCTCACGGAGACCCAGTTGAAACGCCAGAACTTCGCGATGATCCTCTGCTTGTCCGCCGTGGCCGCAATCTTGGCCACGTCTGCGATGGCACAGTCCGTAGCATCGTTAACCTGCGACAATTTCAAGAGCGCCAACGGCCCCCAAAAGGAGTTGTTCACCGCCTATATTCAGGGCTACGCCAACGCCAGCAGCCCCGATCCCCGCTACACCCAGAGTGATTCCGCCCTGGCAGACGATGTTAAGAAGGTCCACGACTGGTGCGGGAAGAACGGCAAGCGCTCCTTCAACGAGGCGGTAGCTGCGGTGCTAGGATCGGCTTCCAGCAGCGGTGGCGGAACTTCGGCGCAGGCAGCGGCGCAAGAGCCTACTGCCTGCAAGGCGGGCCCAAGCCAATACTGCGGAGGATGCAGCATCACCTGCAACGGCGGCAAGCAAGCCACGTGCAAGCAGGGCACCGATAGTCCGTTCGGCAAACCGGAATGTGAATTTCAGGCGCGCTGCTGGTGCAAGTAGGCAACGCACAGTCATGGCAGAAATGGTCAGGCAAGCTCCACTGCGGTACGCGCTGACTGCGGGCATTGTCTCGCTGCTGCTGTTTCTGTCTCCATCCGCGTTGAGCGCGCAGGAATCGCCGCTGCAATGGAAGCCGCTGCACGCTCCCCAAGCTCCTGGCCCTGGCGCAGTGGCCGGTGGGCCCGGACAGTCGTCCTCGCAAGCCGCGCCGGTTTACCTTTGCCGCGCCAAATCTGGCGCGAGCCTTTATCCGGGAAAGTGGATTGACGGCAGTTGCAAAATTGCACTCGACGGTCAGGAGGTGGTTGCCTCCGAGTATGAAGTCGCCTACGGACAGGCCGAATGGCGCACCTACCAGCCCAGCGATGCGGCTCTGCTCCCCACCGGCAATACCGGCGACGGCTCGCCGCTGTATTCCTGCCGGGTGCAGTATCGCGGCTATCAACTGGGTGTGATCGTCGACAACAAATGCGACTTCCCTGTGGACGGCCGCGCAATCGTTCAGCGGCCACCGTTCGAAGCTCTCTACGAGACCGGAAGCGCTCCGCCGCCGGCGCCGGTGCAGCAGACCATCGTTGCTCCGCCTCGGAAAAACCGGGCGCCAGCCGACGACCTGGGATCGCTGGCGCCGACCACAGGCGAGAACCCCAACGCGCCCAGCACCTCTTGTCGCAGAGAAATTGGTAACGCCTCAGCGAAGCAGTTGGTGAAGCAATGCCTGCAAGTGAGTCCCGCGACACACCCACCCTGCAATGCCGAAAACGCCTGCTCCCTGATCCGCAATGAAATCAGACGCGGCTGCCGATTACTCGGAACAAAGGCTCCCGACTTCTGCGAGCCCTATCGCTGACCCGCCGCCGGGTGGACTCTCGAAGCCAGCGGTGTTCACCCACCGCCGAGGAGAAGTTTCGCTTGACAACGCCTTCTCTCTCATCGAAGGGTACCCGGGGTCTCAAGGTTTGATGGCCGGAAGCTGGGAAGCCATCTGCACGTTCATCAGGTAATCCAGTCGGCGGTCTAATTGGAAGAACAGCGCCGCCTTGGTGCTGCCCGGGAGCGCTTGCTCGAACTTAGGGAGATACTCCACTCGCAGATTGATGATCGCCGTGTCAGCGTCAGACAGCAACCGAAGCATGCTGTCGGCCTGGTCCTGGGTCATGGTCGGATAGATGTCCGCGTAGTGCTTCATCAGGCCAAAACGGGTGTCATTGATCTTGCGCACCTCGGCCGCGTACTGGTCATAGATCGGCCAGAAGCTGGCCGCCTGTGCGTCGGTCAACTGCATGTTCTTGGCGATGAGCTGCTTCGCCTTGGTCCGCAGATCCTCCCTGAGCAATTGCACGTCTTTATCGTTCACCTTGGGGAGAGGCGTGTTGTAGGTCTGGGCCAGCAGGGGCTTGCCCTGCAGCAGAACAGCGGCAGCGAGAATGAAAGTGGCAATGATGTTGTGTTTGAGCATAATTCCTCCTGCTGGAAACTCGGACGCGGACCTGAAGGTTGCGCCCTACCAGATCCGAAATCTACTTGTTCAGAATTTCTTTGCCCGGCGCGGCGTGGCGCACGAAAAACTGTTCCTTGTCGACGTTGGCGGGAACGGCGACGTCAAAGAAACCCACCATCATCTCGTCATAGGTCTGGCCTCCCCAGGTCACAGTCTTGTTGGGATCGGGATTGTGCGGGTTGTCCTCCGAATTGTCATACCATGCCACGGCCTGCAGGCGGGTTCCAGCCTTCAGAAATCGCGGCTGCGCCAGCCGGTAGCTCAGTTGCCAATGAAAATGATAGTTCACGCGCAACAGCGTCTCGACCGTCCCATCCGGGTGGAGGATGTTGTACTCGAAGCGCTTGCCCCGCAAGTGCATGTGCGGAAAAAAGCTGAGCAAGGTCGCGTCATTCGGCAAAGTGCCATAAACCTCCACGCGGTAGTTATCTTCCCGAGGCGGAATGATGAAGGTGTGGTTGGTGAGTTGCAATGTCAGCACCCGTTGTTTGGGTGGTTGCTTGGCAAACACCATGCCAACGCTGGTCTGGTCCGTGGCGGCATGGCCGTTAGTCGTATAGTGCATCTGGAATACGAGATCGGAGCCGGCAGGGATAAATTTTGCCATGCCATCGGGCCAGCGGTCGGGTTCGCTGCCCGGAGCGTAGACCAGCAACATGTCGCTGGTGGTGGCATGGGCCTCGGCGCGCTCCTCGGGGTCGGAAAAGCTTGACGGCGTGAACGGTACGCCGACGGGCGCTTTGCGCAGCCAGGTCGAAGTCGGCGGACGAATGTAAACCACGGCATGATGCACGTGCTCGCGGCTTGACGGCCGGATTTCCGACATCTGCACCCACTTGTCTTCGGTGAATCCAGTGGGCACGATTTCGTAGGTATACTCGACATCCCCGGTCGCGGGAAGGCTGACGGCTTTGGGCATCTGCACGACTCGGTCGGGCTGAGGAATGTTCCAACCTTCTGCCCAGTGACGCGGCGGAGGCGCGTCCTTCGGCGAGCCAGCAGGCGCACCGGCTTCCACCCATGCAGCAATTAGCGCAATCTGTTCCCCCGTAAGCGACGGATCGTTGGAAAACTTTCCGTAGCGCGGGTCCGCAAACCAGGGCGGCATCTGCTTCGATTCCACCGCTTGCTTGATGGCGGCAACCCACGGGCGCGTCTGCTGATAGGTCACGAAGGGCATGGGCGCAATTTCTCCCTCGCGATGACAGCTCTGGCAGTGGTCCTGCAGGATCGGTAAAACGTCTTTGTAGAACGTAGGCTGGCTAGCTCCGCCGGGTGAAACGAGGACTGAGGGCGATGCACCTGGCGCTTCCCAGGAGCAGCAGAGACATCGCCAGCGTGAGAAGAGCCGCGGCTGGCTTCACGATACCGGAGGTAGTTCCGCTGCTCAACCGCTTCGAAGCCTACTGGCCGGGCTCGTGCAATTCTTCCGGAGCGCCGTGGCGCCGCAGGATCTGCGCCAGGTTCTGCGAGAACGCCGAGCGCGGCACCACCATGTCGCATCCAGCTTCCTGCGCCTTCATCTTCAATTCGCCTTGGACGTGCGAGAGAAAGCCAATGATGTTGGTCGCCTTCTTCAGCTTCGTCTTCAGCTTAGGAATGATGCTGAGCGGCTTAGCCGAGACGTTATTCAGGTCGAAGATGATGAGCGCAGGTTTGTCATCGCCATTATGGCCCATGCGTTCGGTAAGTGTCCTTCTCGGTCTTGACGAACTCGACCTTCACGTTCATCTTGCGGGCCGTTTCCTGGATTTTGGCCAGGAAAAACAGATCGTCGACAAAGGCGAAGATACGAGCGGGCGCCTCCTCTGACATGACCGGCAGCGGCTCGGGCTCCGGCGGCAGGAACTGCTTGCCGAAGGTCTGACCGGGACGACTGCCGCGGTTCGGCCGATGGGTGTTGCCGTTGCTGGCTTCCTGGGCCGCGCGATAGCTGTGATCCATGGGCGCGGTGTAGATGCCGCCGCCAGGCTGGTTTTGGCCCGCCGGCCATCCTCCCGGCTTGCGGCCATGGCGCTTGGGAGACCCATGCCGATGTTGTCCAGGATGCTGCCCTGTTTGTGAAGGCGATGTGTGCGTGACGGGCCCACGGCGGCCGCGCCGCCGTCTGCGTCCTTTCCCGCCAGGCTGCCCGCCCGAGGGAGGATTCGATCCTTGATTCATGTTTCTCTCTTAATAGTTTTCACCCGCAGGTGGCGGGCTCCCACATTCGTGAACCGCGGTTATTGGCTAGACACTCGCATTTTTCCTGCGTGGCCGGCACATCTGCGGTGGATACTTCGCTGAACTCGAATCAGTTACGTCCGTCTGGCGCCTGGAACGTCGGCGCGAGGAACGCCTACACGGGAAGTGAGGCGATTGGGGGACGCTTCCATCGTACCTAGCTTTGGGGCTCAAACGCAAGCTCAAAAGCTATCTTTTCCTAAGATGCAATCCGTTAGTAACCCGGCGTGTCTTTTCGGCCCGGGCGAGAATTACCATTTCCTTGCCGCTCAATCGCCTTCCGATCCGGCAGGCCGCCCTGCGGTATTCGATCTAGCTCCCTGCGACTGTAACACTGCGGTTCCCATTTTTTGTCCAAAGGCGGCAGAAAAATCGTGCCGTCCCTGGACGGACTCGGATCTGGTCATCACCCCAGCTCGCACCAAGCGAATTGCCAGGAGCGAAAAGCAGGCCTTCAATTCAGCCGCGCCACCAGTTGCCGCACCATGTCAAAGGTTTCGCGGACCGCCTGCGCGTCAGCAGCCTCAGGCGCCAGTTTGAGATACTTGCCCAAATCCTGCGCGGCCGCGATGTACTGGTCGAGGTTCAGCCGCAGCAGCGCGCGCTCCCGCAACAGATCGGGCGAACCGGGAGGAATTGTCAGCAGCAGATCCAGCACTGCAATCCCCTTGCGCCCATCCTGGTGCGTCATGTAAATCTGTCGCAGGTTGTTCAGCATACGGCTTAGTATCTCGCGATGCGTAACTGGCTGCAGGTATTCGGCTCGCATTTCGATCTGCCCGCCATAGACTTTGTCCAGCCGTTGTTGACAATCCTTAGGGCCCAGAACGCTTCCGCCGTCGAAGGCGTCAATGAAGATCTCGCCAGCCACCACATCATAGTGCTTGAGCAGGAAATGACCTGGCATCCCCACGCCGGCAACCGGAAACCCGACCCGACGCGCTACTTCCATGTAAACCACGGAGAGCGTGATAGGGATGCCGAGCTTGCCGGTCCAGCACGTCATTGAGAAACGAGTTGCGCGGATCGTAAAAGTCGTCGCGGTTGCCACGCAGGCCTTGCTCCTGGAAGAGCACCCGGTTGAGCAGCGCCATCGACTCGCGCGCCGTCGGGCTCTTGCGCATGTAAGTTTGCACTCGCCGAGCCATGTCGTCGAGACGCGTCAGGTAAGGGGCAGCGTGGAGGTCGGGATACTCCATGCGCGCAATCGCCAGCGCCGCCTCCGCGAGAGGAATAGATTCGTCTTCGCGGGAGGGCTCAACCAGCACTGCGAAGCGCCGGAGAGCGCTTTCGGAAGAAGAACTGGATGCCATGACGTGCTGCATTGGATGACCGCGTCCGCTGCAGCGATTCCTCAAATTGACGGAACCGGCACAGCCGGAGAGCTACCCCAGCCAGCTGAAAACTCACGGCAGCGCCACCTGAAAGCTCAAGCCTTCACTCCAGGCCAAATTCTCGCCAGCGCTTCGTCACCTGTTCCTTGGTTTTCTCGTCCATCCTGATCTCGTCGGGCCAGGGGCGGCTGAAACCTTCGCTGGGCCACTTCCGAGTTGCGTCGACACCCATTTTCGAGCCGAAGTCGGGCAAGCGTGACGCGTGGTCGAGCGAGTCGACTGGACCCAGAGTGAACTGGATATCGCGCTCGGGATCGATGTGGTTCAGTACTTTGAGCGTGACGTCGCCGATGTCCTGGACGTTCACGTCTTCGTCCACCACCAAAATGCATTTCGTCGACATCGCCTGCCCCAGCGACCAGATGCCGTTCATCACTTTACGCGCCTGCCCCGGATAAGACTTCTTGATCGAGACGATCATCAGATTGTGAAATATGCCTTCGATCGGCAGGTTCACGTCCACGATCTCGGGAATGGTGACGCGCATAAGAGGTAGAAAAATCCGCTCCACCGCTTTGCCCATCCACGCGTCCTCCATCGGCGGCTTGCCAACGATAGTCGTCGAGTAAATCGGGTTCTTGCGATGGGTGACACATGTAACATGAAACACCGGGTAGAGATCTTCCGGCGTGTAGAAACCGGTGTGATCGCCGAATGGCCCCTCCATACGCAGTTCGTCCAATAGCACGTAGCCTTCGAGTACGATTTCTGAAGAGGCCGGCACTTCCAGATCGACGGTTTCGCACTTTACCAACTCGACCGGCTTCTGCCGCAGGAACCCGGCGATCATGTACTCCTCGATATCCGGCGGCGCAGGCACGATAGAGGAAAACATCATCGCCGGGTCAGTGCCGATGGCAACGGCCACATCCATCTTCCCGGTGACCTGCTTCCCTTCCGCCACCCGCGAGCCTCCGCCCGAGCGCGCCATCATATCCAAGGCGGCGGTGGCGGGATGTGCCTCGCCAGCCGCTGCGGCCCCGCGCATCTGTTGGCGGTAGTGCTCCGCTCCCTGCTTCTGGCGCTGCCAATGCATGCCAGCACTGCGCTCGTCGTAAACCTGCATACGATAGGTGCCGGCATTGCGTTTACCTGTCTTGCGGTCTTTGGTGATCACCGAGGGCAACGTAATGAAGCGTCCTCCGTCCTGCGGCCAGCATTGCAGGATGGGAAAATCCAAAAGAGAGAAATTGTCGCGCTTGATGACTTCCTTGCAGGGGCCGCTGGAAACTTCCTTGGGGAAAAATTTGCCCATCTCCGCTAGCATGGGCAACATTTTGATTTTGTCGAGCAGCCCTTGCGGCGACTTCACGTCCATGAAGTACTTGATCCGGTCGGCGATTTCGTCGAGCGAATCCACATCCAGCGCCAGCCGCATCCGCCGTTCGGAACCAAACTGGTTAATCAGCAGCTTGGCTCCTGCGTAGCCTTTGATGTTCTCAAAGAGCAAAGCCGGACCGCCCGCACCATGCTTGCCTCGAGCTCCCCATTTGGAAACCCGGTCCGTGATCTCGGCGATCTCAAGGGCCGGATCAGCTTCCGCCTTAATGCGTTTCAATTCCCCCGCTTTGTCCAGCGCGGATATCCAATCTCGCAGGTCGTAATAGGCCAAGCTACCTCGCTTCAGTGGCGACCGCCCGGAGCGGCCTGGGCACTGCTTGCCATTTCAGAATCGGAGTAAAAAACGATTATAGTGAAAGCACTGCATGGCTGGTTCGTCTTGCGAAACGTTGATTTTGATGGCGATTCATCCAACTCCGCCGTGATAGCGCACATCCAACCCCTACAGGAAGCAAGTAATCGCGCCAGTTTGTGAGTAGCACTGAGGTGCCGAAACTGTCACCTAAGCAAATCAATTGCCAAGAATTTTGTTGATTCCGCTTGAATCTGCGCGGGCTATTCCATAATCTTGGTGTACTTGGGGAGAGCGTCAACGAAAGTCTTTGACGCCCATCGGTGTTTGCGACAAGTAGTTCGATTTTGCAAAGATTGTTTTTTTTGCCGTGAGAGTTTTCACCCGCTTTCGGCCGTCTCTGCAATCCCCACGCCCCCCGTCTGCCCTCCTCACCGCAAACGATAAAGAATACAATCAAGTTCAGGCGACTGAGAGAGGTAACCGAGAACTATATTCCGCTCACAGAGGAAGGTTACTATGCCCGTGACTCGCATCGATTTTCCCGTAGATGAACTGACGCGTTCTCAGTCCGAAGAGGAGATCCAACGTAAGCTGGCGCAAGAACGTGCACGCCTCGCCAGCATGATGGGCCTCGACAGTGGCCCGGTTCGCCACTTCCATCGTCCCGTGGAGCGCCCGTTCACGGCCGAGGAACGTGGCAAGGTGACCATCCTTTTCGGTGGACTCACCTGGAAACACGAGCGCGTGATCCAGGCGGTCTTTGAGGGCTGCGGATATCGCTGCGAGATCATGCCCGTGCCCAATGTCGCGGCCTTTCAACTGGGCAAGGAATACGGCAACAACGGGCAGTGTAATCCCACCTATTTCACCGTCGGAAACCTGGTGCAACATCTGCAGGGTTTGGAGGCGCGTGGTCTCACCAAGGCAGAGATCATTAACAACTACATTTTCTTCACCGCCGGCTCCTGTGGCCCGTGCCGCTTCGGCATGTACGAGTCGGAATATCGCCTGGCGCTGCAAAACGCGGGCTTCGATGGTTTCCGAGTGCTGCTCTTCCAGCAGAACGACGGCGTGAAGGCCGCCTCAGGTGAAGCCGGACTGAAGTTCACGGTCGACTTCGGCATGGGCATGTTCAATGCCCTCAATCTCGGCGACATCATCAACGAGATGATCTACCGCATCCGTCCTTACGAAGCCGAAAAGGGCAAAACCGACGAAGTCTTTCAGGCGTCTGTTGACACTCTGTGCAAACTGCTGCGCGAGCGTAAACCGTTCGAGGGCCACGAAGACTTGCCGGAATGGATGGCGAAGAAGGTCCGCGCCAACAAAGGCAAGAAGTGGGAGCTTTGGGTCAACTCACTAGGCAAAGTACGTGAGCAGCTTTACGGCAACCCCTACAAGGAAGCACTGGCGGCTGTCCGGGAACGACTCGCCACCATTGAGGTGGATCGTCTGCGCGTAAAACCGGTAGTCAAGATCATCGGCGAGTTCTGGGCGCAAATCACGGAGGGCGACGGCAACTTCCACATGTTCGAATTTCTGGAGCGTGAAGGCGCCCAGGTGCTGGTCGAACCCATCGGAACTTGGGTCATGTACATGATGTACCAAGCCAAGGCGCGCGCCGCCGCACGCCGGTCGCTCGATGCTCCCTACAAGAAAGTGAACTGGTATGAGTTGCATAAGATGGCGGTGAACGAGTTGAAGTTCCGCCAGAAACAGTGGATGTGGGGCGTGGGCGAGCGTGTGTACGCACGCCAGTACCATCGCGTAGTGGAGGGCTTGGGTAATATCGCGCACCATCTGGTGAACCAGAAGGAAATGGCCGCGATGGCCAACCCGTTCTACAACGAATTCGCCCGCGGCGGCGAAGGCCACCTCGAGGTCGGAAAGAACGTCTGGTACACCAAGAATCGCCTCTGCCACATGGTGCTCGCGCTGAAGCCGTTTGGATGCATGCCGTCGTCACAGTCGGACGGTGTGCAGTCGGCTGTCGCTAACCACTTTAAGGAGATGATTTTCCTGCCTATCGAAACTTCGGGTGAGGGCGAGATCAATGCCCACAGCCGCGTGCAGATGGCGCTGGGTGAAGCCAAGGTCAAAGCCCGCATGGAGTTCGAGCAGGCGCTTAAGTCCACCGGCAAGCGGCTGGAGGATATCAAGAGCTACGTCGCCGAGCATCCGGAGCTGCGCAACTTGTTCTATCCGGTGCCGCACGTTCATGGATATGCTGGCGTAGCAGCCAATTTCGTGCTGCACGTCAACGATCTGATGAACGGAAAGAAACGCCTGGCGCGTGTGCCTGTGACTCCACCGCAGAAACTGGCGGTAGCCGCCGCGTTCGGCGATTAGCGGGCGTTTTTCATCAGAGTAAACATTCTCAGGAAAGAAGGTTATTCGCACATGCCCGAAGTGGAGATACTCAAGGGACCCGAAACGCCCCCGTCGTATCGCCTTGATGTTCAACTACACGAGCTGCTGATGAAGCCGTCCGAGCAGCCGCGACTGCTGCCTGCTCCGCCCAATGGCAAGGAGCAGAAGCTGCCGACGCCTGTGTTTCCGCAGTACCCCGAGCTAATGACCGCGCGGGACGAGGATTTCTTTCCCAAGAAAACCCATAACGGACACCGCACGCACAGCGTCAAGCACATCTACCGCGCCGCCAAGGGATGGGCGTTCCCGTTCTTCCGCTCGCGGATCATGCCTGGCGAGTTTCATCCCATCATCGCCTACCTGTTCAATGAATGGAAATGCAACCTCGATTGCCACTATTGCTGGGCGTTCGACAACAGCGTCCGTGGCATGACCGAGGATGTGGCCAAGCGGTCCATCGACTGGCTGCACGACACCGGATGCCGGGTGCTGGCGCTGATGGGTGGTGAACCGCTGCTTCGCCCCGACTTCGCCCACAAAATCTGTTACTACGCGGCCAAGAATGATTTCTGGATTTACCTGCCGACGAATGCTCGCCTGATGCGTCCCGAGGTGATCGACAAGTTGGCCGACGCCGGCGTGGCCACCTTCAACATCGCGGTTGACGCGTGGGATGTGAAACCCGGCCTGCCCAAGGCCATGGTGCCCATCCGCTCGTACTTCGATTACCTGGTCAAGAAGCAATACAAGTACGGCTACTCGGTATTTCTCAACATCAACATCTGCCACAACAACATGGACGATGTGCGACAGTTGACGGAGCTGGCGCATGACAGCGGCATCGCCACGGACTATCACATCTGCGAGTCGCCGATGACCGAGCAGCCGCACTTCAAGCACCTGTACTCCAACCCGACGTTTATTCGCGAAGAGGACCACTCGCTGGTGGCGGAACTGGTGGACTGGCTGATCGAGAAACAGAAGTCGGGCTACCACATGGTGAATTCCACAGAACGGCTGGCGCAGATGAAGGAGTTCATCAAGGGCGAGCTGCAAGACTGGAACTGCCGCGCCGGTCACAACTCGCTGATCGTTCGCGTGGACGGCACGCTTGCGCCGTGCTTTCCCATGTATTCGGCGGGATATGACTGGGGAACGATTGAGAACCACAAATTTGAAACTACGCAGTTGAAGGAAATGAAGAAAGAGTGCCAGAAGAATTGCTTCTCTACCCTGAACCATATCCTCGCATTCTGTTACAACGATCGGCGGGTGATTACCTGGCTGTTGCGACAGGCCAAGCATGGGTTCCGGCACGTGGACGGCAACTTCGGCGATTCATAAACCGTTTGGATTTTCAGGAGGGTCAGTGGATTCGCATCCTCACCAACATGGATCGTGTGACAACGCCCCAGCCAAGGTTGACGTCCAACTCGACGCCCTGCTGAACTCAGCGCCTGTTGAAGACTCGCTTCCGGCGCGGGTTCTGGCCCGTTCGCGTGAAGTGAACGCGCAGTCAGGCTTCAAGGCGGTCTATAGCGTCGGCATGGATGTTGGTTCCACGACGGTCAAGGCCGTCGTCGTCAACGCCGAAAACGACCAGATGATCTGGCAGGACTACCAACGCCACGAAACCAAGCAGCCCGAGAAGCTGCTGGAATTCCTCAAGCGCATGGAAGAGGAAGTCGGCATTGCTCCGCACAATTGCCGGATATTCATCACCGGCTCGGGTGGAGGCGCTCTGGCCAACCTGGTCGGCGCAAAGTTCGTGCAGGAAGTCACCGCAGTCTCGCTCGCGGTCGAAAAGATGCACCCCGAAGTCAATTCCGTCATTGAATTGGGCGGGCAGGATGCCAAGATCATCGTCTTCAAGGAAGACGAGAATACGGGCCGCAAGAAGAAGATCCCGTCGATGAACGACAAGTGCGCGGGCGGCACCGGCGCCGTCATCGACAAGATCAATGCCAAACTGAAGATTCCCGCCGAAGAGCTCTGTGACCAAGGGTACACCGGCATCAAGCTGCATCCGGTCGCGGGCAAGTGCGGCGTCTTCGCGGAAACCGATATTAACGGACTGCAGAAGCAAGGCATTCCACCCGATCAGCTAATGGCCTCGTTGTTCGA
Source organism: uncultured Acidobacteriaceae bacterium (assembly GCA_963836295.1). GTDB lineage: Bacteria > Acidobacteriota > Terriglobia > Terriglobales > Acidobacteriaceae > Bog-257. The sequence goes on from CAWIIY010000002.1 coordinate 158,024, forward strand.
CGCCATCGTTCTGCAGAACCTGACGGTGCTGACCCGCGGTCACACACTACGTCCGCACGTACTGCTGCTCGGCGGCCCGAACAGCTTTATCCGCGGCATGAAGGAAGCATGGCAGCAAAACATTCCCCGCACCTGGGAGGAGCGTAAAGTTCAGCTTCCCGAAGGCAAGAAGCCCGAAGAGCTGATCAAGGTTCCCGACAATGCGCAATACTTCGCCGCGCTAGGCGCGGTCGAGTTCGGCAAAGACGAAGAGTCCGAGGTCGGTGTCTACATGGGCACCGAGTGCCTCGAGGACTACATCTCCGTCGGCCGGCAAGCGGAGAAAGCGAAATCAGGTGCCGCTGGTCTGAGTACTTCCGCAGAAGAGCTGGCGGATTTCAAGCAGAAGTACACGATCCCGAAATTCGTTGGCGCGAAGTTTGGCGTCGGCGAAACCGTGCGCGGATTCGTTGGCCTTGACGGGGGTTCGACCTCGACCAAAGCTGTGCTGCTCTCGGAAGCGGGAGATGTGGTGTGCAAGGCCTATCAGCTCTCGGGTGGGAATCCGATCCAGGACACCATCGACATGTTCGTGGCGCTCCGCCAGCAAGTGGAGTCGCAGGGCGCGAACCTGGAAGTCCTGGGCGTCGGCACCACCGGATATGCCAAGGATGTTTTGAAAGACGTGCTTAAGGCCGATGTCGCGCTGGTAGAAACCGTGGCGCACACCGAATCGGCGATGAAGTTCTACAAGAATCCCCATGTCATCGTTGATGTCGGGGGTCAGGACATCAAGCTGATCGTTCTGAAGGACGGTCGCGTAAAGGATTTCAAACTCAACACCCAATGCTCAGCCGGCAATGGTTATTTCCTGCAAGGTACCGCCGAGTCGCTGGGCTACAAGGTTGAGGACTACGCCGACATCGCGTTCGCTGCCAACACCATGCCGATCTTCGGCTACGGCTGCGCGGTGTTCATGCAATCCGACATCGTGAACTTCCAGCGTCAAGGCTGGCGCGGCGAAGAGATTCTCGCCGGACTGGCCAATGTTCTGCCGAAAAACATCTTCCTTTACGTCGCCGGCATTCCTAACCTCGCAAAGTTGGGATCGCGCTTCATCCTGCAGGGTGGAACCCAAAAGAACCTCGCGGCAGTGAAATCGGAAGTGGATTTCATTAACTCGCATTTCCACGGCGTAGGACAAGACCCGGAAGTCATCGTTCACGAGCACTGCGGTGAGTCGGGGGCAATCGGCGCCGGCGTGGAGGCGATTCGGCTTTATAAGAACGGACATCGCACGACCTTCATCGGCCTCGATGCCGTACAAAAAATCGGTTACCGCACCACCCGCAACGAAGACACGCGTTGTTACTTTTGCAAGAACAATTGTCTGCGCACCTTTATCGACGTGAGTGTCGGCGCCCAGCTTGAACCTGCATCGCCGCTGCCCGTCTTCAAGTCAAAGGTGCCCGCTGCAGGCGGGTGAACGTCGCCTGATCATCTCGACCTGCGAAAAGGGTCAGGTCGAGGACGTCGGCGCCATGCGCGGTATTAAGGCCGGCCTGGATGCAGTCAAGAACGCCAACCCGAATTTCGTGGACATCGCTGCCCGCGAGGTGTGGCGCTCGCGCAATCCTCAGAAAGTTGCCGACCCGCTGCCAGCGCGCGCGTGGACCACGGCGGCTAAGCAGCGCATCGCACTGATGAAAAAGCGCTCCAGCTTGCGCGTCGGAATGCCGCGCGTGCTCAATATGTACTTGTATGCGCCGCTGTTTAGCGCCTATCTGGAGAGCCTGGGCATGGAACCGGAGAACCTGGTGTACTCCGAGTTCACCGGTCAGGACATGTACCGCGCGGGCGCGGGACGTGGCGCCATCGATCCGTGCTTCCCGTCGAAGATCGGCATCCCGCACGTTTATAACCTGATCTTCCAGAAGCACCAGAAGAAGCCGCTGGACGCAATCTTCTTTCCCATGATCGACACTTTGCATCAGCCGATGAAGAACTGTAGCGGCAGCAATGCGTGCCCGACGGTTACGGCCACCCCGAATGCAGTGAAAGCAGCATTCATCAAAGAGAACGATATCTTCAAGGAAAACGGAATCCAGTATCTCGATCCCATTCTGAACATCGACGACAAGAAGATGTTTACCTTGCAGATGTTCCAGACTTGGGCGCCGATCCTCGGGCTCTCCGAGGAAGAGAACGAGCGCGCGGTCGAAGCGGGCTTCAAAGGGTTCGAGGACTTCGAGCGCAGCCAGCGCCAGCGCGCACGCGAGGTGCTCGACACGCTGGAGCGTGAGAACCGCCTAGGCATCGTGATGCTTGGCCGCGTCTATCACCACGATCCCGGTCTCAACCACGAGATCATGGAAGAGTTCCAGAAGCTCGGTTATCCGGTATTCTCGCAAAGCCTGCTGCCAACGGACGAAGACCTGCTCGACCGGCTCTTCGGTGAAGAGGTCCGGTCCGGCGCCATCACCCACGCGCTCGATATTCGCGACGTGTGGAAGAACGCCTACTCCGCCAGCACTAACCAGAAAATCTGGGCGGCCAAGTTCACCGCGCGGCATCCCAACCTGGTGGCGCTGGAGATCAGCAACTTCAAGTGCGGACACGACGCGCCTATCTATTCCGTGGTCGAGGACATCATTGAGAACTCGGGCACCCCTTACTTTTCCTTCAAAGACCTCGACGAGAACAAGCCGACCGGATCGATCAAGATCAGAGTCGAAACCATTGACTACTTCTTGAAGCGCTACCGGGAGACGCTGCTGAACAAGGCCGAAGCGGCAAAGGACCTGGAACAACAACTCGCCGAGTACGAGCGCTCGCTAAGAATGCAGTTGACGAAAAAGTCGATGCGGCGGGATGATATTGTGATTCCGTTCCCGCAGATTGAGACCGAACCGGAGACAGCAACAGCGGCGGGAGACGACTAATCGGAGATGCCACTACCGGTTGATCCAGGAAATAGACCCCATGCCCGTGACCACCGACAGCAAGAAAGTTATGTTCGAAATCTACCGGGACGCCAGTTACGGCGGCCGCTACAAGGTTGTGTACTTCACGGAGCTTGGAGAACACGACAAAGAAACCGAGATCCAGGAGGCCATGCGTGGGGAGCACGTTTTCGACGGCTTTCTGCTGCATCGTGAACGCAACCAGGCCAAGCAGGTGGTGGATGAGATTCTCGACCGCCTGAATCGCGGCGAGGATGTTGACGAGAGCGCCATCGAGCAAAAGCTGCAACAGTATCTTGCCTGAAGATTGTTACCTAAGATTCTCTCGCTTCGCAACAAAGGCGCGCCGTTTGAATTTCGGCGCGCCTTTGGCGTCTCGTGTTAGCGCTGGTCGAACGGAGCCGGGCTATAGCGTTTTCATGGATAGTGTAGACTGTTGGTGGCGATTCTCCGCTGCACCCGATGGCACGACCCTATGCAAATGATTTGCGGCGAAAGTTTTTGCAGGCCTATGAGCAGGGCAAAGGGACGCTGGGGGAGTTAGCGGAACAGTTTGGGGTAAGTGAAGGCTGGGCCAAGAAGGTCTCCGCCACCCGCACGCGCACGGGGCAGATGGAGCGGCCACCGTGGCGACGTGGCCCCGTGAGCCGGGTGACGGTGACGCTGCAGGAGTGGATGCGGGAGCAAATCCGCAAGCAGCCGGATCTGACGCTGCGAGAGTTGCAAGAGCAGCTGCAAGCGGTCAAGGGCGTGAGCTTGAGCATCGGACGGCTGTGGCTGGCCTTACGGCAGATGGGACTGCGGCTTAAAAAAAGTCACTCCACGCCCAGGAGCAAGAAACCCCGGAAGCGCAGCAGCGCCGGCAAGCGTGGTGGAAAGCTATAACTCAGATCGACCCGGAGCAGTTGGTGTTTCTTGACGAGAGCGGAGCCAGCACCCAGATGACCCGCAACTATGGCCGGGCTCCTCGTGGAGAACGGGTGGCGGAAGGGACGCCCAACCGCCACTGGTCTACGTTGACCATGCTGGCGGCGCTCACCACCCGAGGCTTGCAGGCGCCCATGACCATCGAATCGCCGACCGATGGCGATGTCTTCCTGGCCTATCTGGAGCAGGTGTTGTGCCCTCGGCTCCGACCCGGACAGCTGGTCATCATGGACAATCTATCGGCTCACAAAGTGCAGGGTGTACGGGAGCAGATTGAAGCCCGGGGCGCGCGCCTGATCTATCTGCCCGCCTACTCGCCGGACTTCAACCCGATCGAGCAAGCCTGGTCGAAGATCAAGCAGTTGTTGCGCTCGGCCAAGGCCCGAACCGTAGAAGCTCTGGAAAGCGCAATTACAGAAGCCCTGGCAGCCGTTACCGCCGAGAACGCCTTAGCCTGGTTCTCTCATTGCGGATATGGTCTACAATAACTGTGAAAACGCTCTAACGTTTCTTCTTGGCAGCTTTTTTTGCCGAAGGTTTTTTCGCGGCAACTTTCTTTGCTGCAGGCTTCTTTGTCGGAGCGGCCTTTTTCACTACCGGCTTCGCTTGCTTCACGGGCTTGGCGGGCACCGCTTTCTTCACCGCAGGCTCTGCTTTGGCCGATGCCGCCTTCTTCGGCGAGGAGATAGGCACAGCTTTCTTGGCCTCTGCAGTCGGCTTAATCTCCATGACTGGCGCGGCTACGGCAGGCACCGGCGCCGGCGCTACGACCGGCGTCTCTACCCTTTTCGCTTTGCGTCCTCGCTTCGCGGGAACAGATACTGCCTGTCCGGCTGGCGTCGCTTTGGCCGCTGCTTTCCCGCGTCCACGCTTGGGCGCTGGTGGCGGTGGCGGTGGTGGCGGTTCATACGGCTTCAGGAAGCTCATGATTTCCGTATGCGACCGCAACTTGCCGTCAAGCAGCAACAGGAAAGCTTCTTCCGTCAGCTTGGGATATTCCGGGAGCTGAGGCGTAATTCGCAACTCTGCCATCTCGGGGAATGGCAATTTCTCTTTCACCTGCCGCCATTTGCTAAAAAAGTTCTTTAGCTTTTGATCGACTGCCTGGTGTTTGGTTGTCAGACTGAGAAACAAAATGTTTTCCGGCAAAGCATTGGACAGGACCTTCCACGATCTCGAGGGTGTACCGGCTTCCTTGCTGGTCAACTTCTTGGCCAGATCGTGGGCCCCGCCTTCCAAGTGCTTCCATTTGTCCACGAAATCGCGACGCGGAATCATCCGCTGGATTTCGGAGGTGTCCTTGTCGCCCATGCGGCGGGTCAGGAAGTACATCACGATCGGCCCGGTTTCCACCGAGTAACCGAGATCGTTCATGATCTGGCGCGTCTTCACTACCTGCCCCAGTTCGCTGGAGTCGACTTTGGCCATGCTCCAGTGGGGATGCAGAACCTTAAGCCAGCCTTCCTTATCCAGCGCGCGCATGATGTGCACCGGGTCATCTTCGTGCGCGAGTTGTTCCAACTCGTAACCCACGGCCCGCTTGCCGATAGTCTCGATGTAGTTGTTCTCTTTGGCCGCGTCATAGCGCGCTTGGGTGCGTTCTTCCAGAGGCCAGTGGAAACGTGCGCTTAAGCGGGTCGCCCTGATAAGCCGGACGGGCTCTTCTAAAAACGCATAATTATGCAGGATGCGAAGCACTTTGGCTTCAATATCAGCGACTCCGTTGAAGGGGTCGAGCAGCAATCCGCGCGAGCCAGGATTAAGGGAGAGAGCCATGGCGTTGACCGTAAAGTCGCGACGCCGGAGATCTTCATTGATGGTCGCCGAAGCGATGCTGGGTGGTTTGCCCGGCTTGTCATAGGTCTCGGCCCGAGTCATGTTTAACTCGGCTCGCACATTTCCTGGCATTAGCAGGTGGAGTGTTCGCAGTTCCTCGTCGACACCCTGCACCGATATACCCACCTTTTCCAGTTCCCTCTGAAGCTTCAGCGGATTACCTTGGATGCTGAGGTCGATGTCTCTGATGGGAAACCCGGTAATAAGGCCCGAATGGTGCCGCCGGTGAGATAAAGATTTAAGCCCGCATGACGGGCAATTTCCTGTACCAGGTTCACACCACTTTGCTGATCCGGTGTGAACCGGGTCTCCATGCTATAGATGTAGTCTGCCATCTAAATGTATGCTTCTAAAGGCGCAACCCGCAGCTTGCAGGAAACTTGGCCAACCGCCCGTTCATATGATCAAGCCGCTCAACCCGATTCTTTCCCTTCGCCCTGGCAACCGCAGCGCCCCGCGCGCGAACTGTCAAAAAACGGCTACGATATCCGCAACTCGCTCTTTCGAAGGAACTTAAGGGACCTTCTCACCTGCGGTCACTGCACAGCGAACAATAACACAAAGGTTGACAATTTGGCTACAGAGTAGCTTGCTGGCGGCACATTTTGAGTAAAAATGCGACAATCGGCTTGAGCGATTCAATTCGGCCTATGTCCACGACACACAAGAAAGTGATCGTTCGCAAGATGGACCGCGACACCGTAAACGGGTATGTTAGTGCCGCGTTCGTTGCTGATGGAAAGCTAGAATTATTAAACACGTCCGGCAACGTAGTTTCCATCGAGTTGCGTGACATCAAGGGCGTGTACTTCGTTCGCGAGTTTGGTGACTCAGAATCACTCACCCGCAAGACATTCACTTCGCGGCCTCGCATGGAAGGACTGTGGGTGCGTCTGCGCTTCCGCGACAACGAGACGATTGAGGGCATGATGCCCAACGACCTGCTGCAGGAGGGGAACGACGGCTTTTTTATCATTCCGCCCGATACCCGCTCCAACACGCAACGGATTTTTGTTCCCCGCTCCGCGTTGGCTGAAATGACGGTAATAGCGGTCATCGGCGATAAAAAGTCGCAGCACCGCGGTCGACGGCCGGAAGACACGCGTCAGGTGCCGTTGTTTGGTTGAAATGCCAATCAGCGGCTAAGTTCCGCAATCTAGAGAAATTCGACTATGAAACTTGCTGAAATCGCCTCCGTGCTGGGCGCCATTCTTGAAAACGGTGACCCCGACACCGAGATCACAGGCGTTGCTGGAGTCGAAGAGGCAAGCCACGGGGAGATTACCTTTGTCGCTAATCCCAAATATGCTGCCGCGGCCAAGACCACTGCGGCCTCCGCCGTGATTGTCGCCGAGGATTTTCCCGCCATCCCGACGGGTATGTTGCGCAGCAAGAATCCCTACCTGGCGTTCGCCAGGGCGATCGATCTTTTTTACCAGTCCCCAGCGTATGAAGCCGGCGTGCATCCCACAGCCGTGATCGCACCCGCTGCCAGAATTGGCAAGAACGCTCACATAGCGGCCTACGTCGTGATTGGCGAAGACGTCGAGATTGGGGACGATGCCGTGCTGCTGCCGCACGTTGTCGTTTATCGCGGCGCGCGCATTGGCAGCCATTTCTTTGCTCATGCCCACGCTGTCGTACGCGAATACTGCACCCTGGGCGACCATGTCATCCTGCAAAATGGCGCCATTGTCGGATGCGACGGTTTCGGCTTCGCACGTGACGGCGATCATTGGGAAAAGATCACCCAATCCGGCCCGACGGTGCTGGAAAGCGACGTCGAAGTGCAGGCGAACTCCTGCGTGGATCGTGCCAGCGTCGGTGAGACTCGCATCGGACGCGGCGTTAAGATCGACAACTTGGTGCAGGTAGGCCACGGCTCCGCGGTTGCAGAGCACACGCTTCTATGCGCTCAAGTGGGGCTGGCGGGATCCACCGCCGTTGGCAAGAATGTTATCCTTGCCGGCCAAGTAGGCGTTGCGGGACACTGCAACATCGGCGATGGCGTCGTCGTGACCGCCCAAAGCGGCACCCATGGAGATATTCCGGCAGGCGCCATGGTCAGCGGATCTCCCGCCTTCGATCACAAAGAATGGTTGCGTGCAGTCGCCATATTCAATAAACTCCCAGAACTTGCGAAAACGGTACGGTCGATCATGGCTAGACAGAAAACCGACGCTGCTACCGGAACCAACAAACCGTGATCTCTGCGTCCCTTTTATCACCCCACGGGGTTACCGGAGCACTTTAGTCTGCTTCTAACTGTATAACCATGAGCGAAGACGTCTCCAAGCCGGTACAGCGGCAGTCCGCCGGCCCGCAAACTTTAACCCCCACTCCGATCCGCGTGTTGCTGCTGGATGACCGCGAAGACAACCTGGTACTTCGCTCTGCCATACTTCGGCAAAAGGGTTACCAGGTGGTGACCTCGAGCTCTATTGAAGAGGCGGAAGCCAAACTGCATGGTATCGATATCGCAGTTCTCGACTACCACTTGGGAGCCGGAAAATTCGGGACCGACGTCGCCGAGACACTGCGCCGTAAACGTCCCCATGTTCCGATCATCATTTTGTCAGCGACGCTGGAACGCAAGTTCGGCGGCATTGCTGATATGCACCTGCTAAAGGGATACAGCTCCGTGGACGACCTGGTTTCCGCGCTGCGTTCCTTCGAGGCCAAGAAGCGCGGCCGTCCGGTGGTGGTGGATGCGCGCGACTTTTACTATTCACGCATCTCGATGGCCATGGGTGAGGACATCGTCCTGGAGATCCTCGATAGGACAGGAACGTGGCAGTATGTGAACGACTACTTCGCTGCGATGAATGGCCATAAGCGAGCTTGGTTTGTCGGCAAAAACCTATTCGATCAATTTCCCCAACTGGGGGACGAATGGCGCGACATCGTACGCACCGTCGCCGATACGCGCGAGACCTATATCGACCGCCGCGGATTTCGTGGCGCCTCTCATCTACCGACGCAGAGCCCGCATTGGAGCTGGAACGTTCTTATCTTCCCCATCAAGCTGCATGATGATCGCGATGGAGTGGTGCTAACGGCTCGGCTGATTGAAACGAAATAGCGCTTAACTGCGTGATCTTCACCGTCGCTCCGGCGGTAATGCACTCGCGATGGTCTCAGCGACGGACTTCATCAACAAATCCCGATCCGCGTAACTCTGCGGATCGATCGGCTTGTGGAATACCATGGTCGCCGTTCCCGGCCGCAATGCGAAGCGGGTCTTCGGCCACATCTCGAACGTTCCCAACATCGTCACCGGAACCACAAACACGCCGGAATCGATGGCCAGATGAAACGGTCCCTTCTTGAATGGGAGCAGCCGGCCATCGCTGGATCGTGTGCCTTCCGGGAAGATCACCAGATGCAATCCCCGCCGCAAAACCGCGATGGCCGCGTTCACGCTCTCAATGGCCGACTCGCGATCGCTCCGATCGACCGGCACAAGGTTCGCCATTTTCATGCCCGTGCCGAGGATGGGGGTGCGGAAGAGCTCTTTCTTCACTAACACGGAACAGCGGCCCGGAACCGTTGGGATCAGGACTGGCGGATCAAGATTCGAGGTGTGGTTCGCCATAAAAATGTAGTTATGTCCTGGCTGCAACTGCTCCATCCCGCGAACTTCGATCTTCACCCCGACCAGCCGAACGCCAAAGATCGCGAGTCCCGTCGAGATGTTGTAAAGCGGGTTAATGTCGCCGCTGATGAATGCGTACAACAACAGCGCCGGGCCGGCGATTAGAATCGACGCGCCCCAGAAAGCCAGTAGGACGAGGGCGCGGATCAAGGTGCTCCTCTGCTCTCATCGTCACCGTGTATCCAAGCAACCCGATGAGCACGCTGCTCTGGTGTGACCGCCGGCAGGTCTTGAAGTTCATAGACCTGTTGCTCGCGCGAACCTAGTCGCAATTTCACCTCGTGTTGCCCTCGTGGGTTTTCGATCCGAAGGTGTACGGTTGTCCCCGGCGGCATCTGCGAGAGTCGGTCATCCAGCGCGGCGCTGGCAGGTTGGCCATCGACGGCAATTACGCGGTCTCCTGCAGCGATACCGGCCCGATGAGCGTCGCTGTTCGGATCAACCTGGACCACTTCCGGTTGGGCTCCCAGGTTCGCCGTCGTGGTAAAGCCCGCCGCTGCTACCGGTATCGACCCGGTGACTACGCGCAAACCCACGAGTTGGAAAAAGTCATCGTAGGGGATCTCTTGCACACCCGACACGTAATTGCGGAAGAACTCGGCGAAGCTCTGTCCCGTAATCGTTTCCGCTGCCGTCTCGACGCCTTGGGAATCGGGGAAAAAGCGGTGTTGCTTGGCGTAGTGTTCGTTCATCCATTGCAGCAAGTCCCGCAGCGATTTTTCCCCTTGCGTGACCTGGCGAATCCTCAGATCCAACAGGATGCCTAGGATCTCGCCCTTGTTGTAGTAGCTGATGCTCCGCTCCGGCGAGCGGTAATACGCTTGGCCTTCAAACCAGGCGTCGAGGCTTGAATCCTCCGCCGATTGCCAGCGGTGCGCAGGACGGCTTTGCAGCTCTGTAATCTCATCCGATACGTGCCGCAAATATAGCTGCTCATCGATGAGGTTCGAGCGCACCAGCAAAAGGTTCCCCACCGTACTGGTCACCCCTTCGCTGAACCAGAGGGCGCGGGTATCTTCCTCGTGCTGGTAATCAACGGGCTCCAGCGACTGCGGCCGAATTCGCTTCACGTTCCAAAGATGGAAGAACTCATGCGCACTCAAACCCGCCAGCGGTACCAGGGACGCATGCAGCCGATTGGCATTCACCTCGATGGCTGTGCCGTATGCATGCTCCATGCCACCGCCACCCGGCCCATGCGGCAGGTGAAAAAGAAATGTGTATTCCTCGTAGGGGCGGTCTTTCATCCAGTCCACAGCCGCATGGGTGATTCGGCCCAGGACCTCGTCGAGCTTTGTCATGTCGTAGTCTGCTGGATCGCCGTCTACCACAACGTGGTACGTCGCACCGTCCTCTTTGAATTCCGACTGGCGGAAGCTCCCGATCTCAGCCGGGCTGTCTACAAGCTCGTCGTAGTTGTGTGCCACACCGACTGCCTGCTCGACCTTGCCTGGATCAGCGCCTCCCAGCACACCTAGATCGCGCACCCCCCACGTGGAGGAAACGTCCAGCAGCCTTATGCTCACGGGATCTGAGCGCAGGGAGGGAGCGTACATCAATACCATGGCCCAATTGAAGAAGCCGCCGTCAGGGCCTAACGAACTGCCGAAGGGACCGGGAACGTCAAGGTGAATATCGTAGTTGACCACGACGCAGCCAGGCGCCGCCGTAATCGTCCACTCACTGGTCGTGGTCTTGCGGACCTCGGCTGCAGCGCCGGAGCCATCCTGCGCGCGAACATCTTCCAGGTTCGCCGCAAAGTTGCGTACCTGATACAACGCATTCCAGACAGGCATGGCAACGGTACGCGCCCCTTCACCGTTCCGCAGCCTGATGCTGATGTGGGCAAGGTGTTGTGCAGGATCGGCCAGCGAGACGAAATACTCGGTGGGTTCCGGCTGAGCAGAAACTGGTGAAGCGCAACTCACCGGGGTGACCGCCCAGACGCAGGCGCTATCAGGGAACAAAAGCCCGCAACCCAGCAGCAGCACCGTAAGCACTGTAAAGCACAGTCGAGTCACGCCGGCGTCGTAACCTCGCGGAGAGACCTGAGTCTTGCGGGCAGCTTTTCGTAGATTCCGCCGAATCCTCCATTGGATAGGATGGCCACAACATCTCCCGCTCGGAGCTCGGGCCCGATCGAATCCACGATGGCATCTGCGGTATCGAGCAGCCGTGCGGGTGTGCCCGACGCCTGCAATTTTGCAATCACAGCGGCAGTATCCAGCCGCTCATGTTCTGGAATGGCTTCCGACTTGAAAATGGCCGCCACCACAATTTCATCTGCTACCGAGAGGCTCCGCGCCAACTCATCCTGGAAGACTTTGCGCCGGAGCGTGTTGGATCGGGGTTCGAGAATCGCCCACAGACGCCCGCCGGGATAACGAGTTCGCAGCGCCTTCAGCGTCTCCGCGATGGCGGTGGGATGGTGAGCGAAATCATCGATGATCGTAACTCCATGGACTTCAGCCTTGACTTCGAGCCGCCGCTTCACGCTCTGAAAACTGCGGAGCCCTTCGACGATCGCGTCCTTCGCAATCCCGTAGTTCGCGGCCATGGCAGCCGCCGCAGTCGCGTTCAGCACGTTGTATTCACCCGCCAAAGGGAAAGCGAATTCGCCCCACGGCTCACCGTCGCGCAGCACACGCCACGTTGTCAGATCGGGCGTGTATTCCACATCGGCCGCTCGCCATCTCGATTGTTCCTTGAAGCCGTAGCGTTCGACCCGGCAAAATGCGCAACTCACACATTCGTCAACGTTGGCGTGCCCATCCCACGCGACTAGGAGGCCGCGACGCGGAATCAAGTTCACCAGGCGCGCAAACGCCGTCTTCACTTCATCAAGGTTCTTGTAGATATCGGCGTGGTCGAATTCCACGGAGGTTAGAATGACCGCATCGGGAAAGTAGTGCAGAAACTTTGGTCCCTTGTCGAAGAATGCGGTGTCGTATTCGTCGCCCTCCAGGATGAACTCGTCTCCCGAGTCCAAGCCAAACGAACTGCCAAAATTCTCCGGTATTCCTCCGATCAGAAAACTGGGCTTACGGCCCGCATAGTGAAACAGCCATGCCAAAAGCGACGAGGTGGTCGTCTTTCCGTGAGTACCAGCCACTACAAGCCTCTCCCGCCCAATCAAGAATTGGTCGTTCAGCACCTGCGACATGGATTCGAAGGGAATCCTGCGATCAAGTACATACTCCAATTCCGGATTGCCGCGCGAGATGGCGTTGCCCACCACTACCAGGTCAGGCCGCGGTTGCAAGTTGCGTTCGCTGAACGGCTGTGAAACGGGAATGTTAAGCGACGCCAGAAAGTCAGACATTGGCGGATAAGCGGCATGGTCTGAACCTGTAACGTAAAAGCCACGCTGCTTGAGCATCCCGGCGAGCGATGCCATCGCGGTCCCGCAAATCCCAATCAGATGCACATGCTTCGGCTTCATGAGCGCGACACTCGGACAGGGGCAGGTTCAACCTGTACTGCGGCCTCGAAGCTCAGTACGACATTTTCTCTGACGCTGAGCTTTGCGCTTACGCCGAGGGGCAGCGTAAAACTCTTGCTGGAAACGTGGCCGGATTTCAGCCCGAACGCGATGGGGACTCCAAGCCCTCCGAGAATGCGGACGATGAGATCGTGAAGCGCACGGTCTGCAGCATCCTGTTGGCGGCAGTCAAGCATCTCGCCAAAAACAATTCCCGCCACCCCCTCGAATTTTCCGGCGAGTTTCAACTGCATCAGCATGCGATCGATCTGGTAAAGCTTCTCCCCCCGGCCCTCCAGAAAGAGAATCGAACCCTCGGGGCGGATCTCATACGGTGTGCCGAGCGACGCGCAGAGTAACGACAGACAGCCGCCGTATAGGATGCCTGAAGCGCTGCCTTCCACCAGCGGCTGCACCTCAATACGCGTAAATGTCCGCGCGTGGGCGTCTGCGGAGGAAACCGCCGCAGACCAGGCATCGACATCGATACCGTCAGGCCGTGAGAAATCTCCCGCCACCATGGGCGCGTGAAACGTGACCATCCCCGCGCAGTCGCACAAGTAGGTAAGCAAGGTGGTCACATCGCTGCATCCCGCAAAGATCTTCGGGTTCCGGCGAATGAGCTCCAAGTCAAGGTGCGGCAGCAGATAGTTGCAGCCATAACCGCCACGTGCACAGAGGATGGCACGCACTTCCGCTCTGCTGAACATCTCGTGCAATTCGTCGATCCGCCGCTCCAGTGAGCCGGCAAAATAGAGGTCGCGCTCAAAGATCGAGGGCAAGTAGAAAGGCCGGTACCCCAACTGATGCAGATTGTCACATCCAGCTTCGAAATCCTCCCTCCGAAACCCGCTTGCCGGCGCAATAATGCCAAGGGTATCGCCCTGCCGCAGGGCTGGAGGACGTAAGCGTTCTGGCTGAGAGGAAGAGATCATCCGGATGGCTTATCTTAAACGAAAAACTCACCGCGGCAGAGTAGCGTGGCCGGTTCCTGAAGAAACACCTCTTTTTTGTTCCACTCCACTATCTGCACCCCACCGGAAGCATGCACGCACACGGGCGACTTCACTTTGCCGGTGTGAATGGAAGCGACAGCGGCAGCGCAGGAGCCGGTGCCGGAAGACATGGTTTCGCCTACGCCGCGCTCGCAGAATCGAACCTCTATTTCGCTTTCGTTCAGTATCTTTACCAGTTCAACGTTCATCCCATGCTTGAAGTCGTGGTGGGTCGAAATCTGTGTTGCCACTGTTTGCCAGCCGAGCTCAAACTCGGGCACATAAACCACGAAATGAGGGTTCCCCATGGAAACCGGAATGCCCGAAAACTCGCCATAGGTGAACTTGATGACGAACTCGTCTCCGATCTCCGGCTCACCCATGGAACTGCGAAATTCGAAACGATTGCCCTCCCGCGCAATGAGGGTACAAGTCTTCAAGCCGGCCCCAGTACGGATGACAACCGAATCGCGGCTGTGCTCAGCGCAATACCATGCTGCCACACAGCGCGTGCCGTTGCCCGAGATTTCCGCCTCGGAACCATCAGCATTCAAGAGGCGCACCCTCAGGTCCGCGTCGGTGGCGGGCAATACCCATTCCACCCCATCGGCTCCGACACCATTGTGCCGATCACAGATACGCCGGCTGAAGGAATATATATCGTGGGGCGCATGGGAAAAGTCGATGATTAGGAAATCATTGCCGCAAGCCGTCGCCTTGACGAAGGGGACACTCGCCATTTCAATCGCGCTCGGCCATCGTGCTTCTGGCCATGGTCATCACCAGTGGAAGTTGCTTCACTTTTCCGCCAAAACTTCGCAATGCGGATTGTAACAAAGGCCGAGGGGTTGGACTGTAAACTCCAGATGTGCCGGCGGGAGGGATTGGCAGCAGTGTTCGTGGATAGAGGCCGACGGTCATCGGATGTTGGAAACACTTGCGTGATAGACTGTGACCAAATCGAGAGCTGGTCGTAAGCTTGAAGACTACAAAACGGTCTTGTACCGCCAGCCAGACGGCGCATGGGTGGCAGAAGTTCCCGCCATCCCGGGATGCCACGCCTTAATGGCGACGCGCGAAGAGGCACTGAGCGAGTTGGCCGGCGTATTCCAGATGATTGCAGAAGAGTATTTGGAAAAAGGCACTCCCTTGCCCGTAGACACCACCGAAATCGTACATGCCTAGCGGCACGGCTCGCGACTTTCAGAATGCAGCGCGCAAGCTGGATTTTTCGCGGACAAGGCAGACGGGCAGTCACCATTCACGGCGGCCAGGAGATCGGCCCGCCATTGTTCTTCAAGATCCTGCGACAGCTTGGCATTACGCAGGAAGATTTCCAAGACTTGCGATAAGCTCAGGGTGCTTACGGTCGCCTCCGCTTGTAGATGGTGCAGCGCGGCTGGCCCGGAACGCTGATGGACAGCATTTCCGCCAATGCTGCACGGTGTTCTCGCACTGCAGCCCACACAGGATCGCCCTGGCAAGCCACCACGTAATCGGCATGCTGCGCGGGATCGAGTAGTGCCCATTCCCAGTCGGGATGTTCAGCCTCCGAGATGACGCGGCGCCAGGGAATCCCAGCCTCCTCCACCGCGCCAGCGTGCTCGGCCCCGTACATGAGCAACGTAGCCGAGGGCGGCAACCCCGATAGAGAGTTGGCCAGCGCGCTCTCCATAACGATGCGGCCACGGGAATTCACTTGCGCCTCCTGCAAGGTGATCGGTGTCTGGCTATAGATAGATACATAGCTGCCCGCCACCAGCGCGACCGCGATCACCGACACCGCGATCCTGGCCCCTGCCTTGCTTAAGCGTTCCGCGGTAAAGTAGGTCAATACCGCGAGAAACACTGCGAACACGGGCAACAGTTCAAGCCCGTAGCGGACGTTGTAATAGGAGAACGGGTACCAGACCCGCAGGTAAATGGGCACACTGCCGTAGGCAATCGAAAGCGCGTAGAACGGCAGGGGGAGCCAGAGCAGCAGAAAAACTCCATACCTTCGGAACCGCCACGCTGCTACGACGGTTCCGGCCAACGCCAGCGCAAAAAGCACCTGTCCGAAGAGGTTGGCTCCTACATTTAGCTTGGCCGACTTCAGGAAGTAAAGTCCGGCCGTAAGCAGATCGCCCTGCCCCGGATAGGGATGTGCGCCGTGGGCGGTCGTACGCAGCGCGACCGCTTTGGCCGAGTAAGGACCATTAAGGAAATCGAGTCCGTGCCCCGAGACACAGTAGGTGTAGACAAACCAGTAGACGGGAACGAGCGCATTCAGCACAAGGACTTCGACTAGCGATTTCCCCATCGCCCTTCGAGGTGCGCTGCCCCCCACTCGCCGCCACCAGCGCGCGAAGATATAAAGAAGCACTAGCATCACGACGGGCGCGACAAACCAACCGTCATAGCGCGTGTACGCACCGCCAGCCAACGTCATTCCGCAAGCTTCAAGCGCGCGCTGCGGCTTCATTTGAGCCGGCATCGCGTGCGGGTCGATCGATGGCGGCGAGGCAGCACGCAGGAATTCGTCGAGATAGACCAACGTCCAGATGAAGAATGCCAGGAACATCGGCTCGTTCATCGCCGTGGTCTGCATGTAGAGCAAGTTCGGATTGAGCGCGTAGATGGCTGCGGCGAAGTACGCAACAAGGGCGGGCGTGCGTCCTCGCACCAGCCGGAGGATACCCAGCGCGCCGAGGACATAGGCCACCATGCTGGGAACGGAACCCGCGATTCCGCTGCGCCAGAGCGCGTTGATCCACACGAACGGCAGCATGGCAATGTGCTGTAGCGGAAGCCAGACGGTCCCCAGTTGCCCGTACGACTCTAGTGGATGCCGGTTATCAACCACCCGGCGTGCAATGTTGATGTGCGCCACCGCGTCGCCGTAGAGAAGGAGGTCCTGTTTTACGTAATAGAACAACAGGAATGCAATCGAGAGTGCGCCCAGGATCAGCGTGAAACGTGCATCCTCGCGCTGTTGGCGATGACGCTCATTCAAGGATGCACGCTCGCGAGAAGTCGGGAATAGCATGTTCTTCATTCGATCGGCAATTTGCTGATCAAGGCCGCTGGATAGCGCCCAGATTACGAACATGGATCAAAAATCGGCGCACCTTCCTGTTCGGCTGCGGCGAGCAACTCGTGGTCAGAGCACACAAAAAAGGGAAGGTCAGACCCCGCGGAACCCCTTATCATCATGTACCCGGCTAATTGAATTGCGTCGAATGCGCGGAGTTGGTGACGGTCTACAAGCAAGCACGCGATGTCGAGTAGGAGATCGGTGATTGTCTGTGTGGTAAACCGGCTCTCGAGATGACGTTGAAATGCCTCTATCACCTCGGTTGCAACACGCGAGGGAATGTCTCCGCTTTTTTCTCTTTTTCGAATCGCCGACCGAAGTTCAACCTGAGCCAGGGAGAGGATCGCCATTTGGTTGCCAGCTGAGCAGGCGGCCAAAGCCAATACACGATCACTCCCCGCCTCACGTACGTACAGTTTCACCAGAGCGCTTGTATCGAAGTAATAAAGTGCCACCTCTCAGCGCCTTTCACGAAGCACCGTTGCTGACAGTGGCTCGCCTCGAATCTCCACTGGATGGAAATCTAGGTCGACATTCTCGCCCCCGCCTAGGACGGCCTGAACCTCCGGCAGCAATCGGTTCAACCTGATCGTGGTTACTGGAAACTGTGGGCTCTTGGGGTTGGGCACCTTGCCAACTAAAATAAGGCGCTTTTCAATCGCCGAACGAAGCATATGTTGCTGTTCGACATCGGTGCGCATCGATACGTGACGTTCGGAGGGAAGAATCTCGTCGCGAAACTTCTTCAACGGAACAAAGCTCCATCCAGGCGTCGATTCCGCACGATCCAAGGCTCTGAGCAAATCCGCTTCCGCTGGATGCACGTAGATTCGTTGCGCGGACTTACTTGCGGACGCTGATCCTGGAAGACTGCTCGATCCGGGGACCTGCTGACGCTCGAGAGAGTCTGCTGTAGTCGTTCCCGTGTCGCCTCGCAAGGGTTTTGGTTCGAAATACAACTGTATCCAGCCAGACTTTGGAGACCAATAATCCGTGGACGCATCACTGCGCGTTTTCCGATCTCCTTTGTAAAGCTTGACTCGGAGCTGATCTTGCACCGGAACAGAGTAGCCACTGTCCTGCAGGAGGTTTCGGAGGAGGGATTCTAATCTCTGAGCAACGTGGAATTCCAGCTGCCCAATCTTTTCAGTCATTTTCACACCTCTAGTTAATATAGGGTCGGATTCATTCTCCGACTTACATGTATATGAAGCCTAGCAATGACGTTGTCAAGTAAAAAGTGATCCCCTCTTTTCCCACCGCTGTTTGCCTACTCCAGATGCGTCAGCTCGCGAAAGACCTGGAACCGCTCGTCAATCTCCTCGCGCGTGAGCGATTGCAACCGCTCTGTGCCAAACTGCTCCACCGAAAACGATCCCATGACACTGCCGTAGAACATAGCGTGTTTCAGAATCCGGCGGTTGACTTCGCCCTGCGAGGCGATGTAGCCCATAAAGCCACCGGCAAAGCTGTCGCCGGCGCCGGTGGGGTCGCGCACCTCGTCCAGTGGCAACGCGGGAGCCCGGAACGGATGATGGCCACCAGCAAATTCCCCGTCGCGAAAGAAGATGGTTGCACCATACTCACCATGCTTGATGACCAACGCGCGCGGTCCGAGGTCCAGCACCTTGCGGGCCGCGCGCGGCAAGCTGCTGTCGCCCGCCAGCATCTTGGCTTCTGTGTCGTTGATCAGCAACACGTCCACGCGCTTTAACATCTCGCCCAGCTTCTCCCGATGCCCGCTGATCCAGAAGTTCATGGTGTCCCCGCCTACCAGCTTTACGTTCTGCATGGCGTCACGCACCCGCGTCTGCAGCACTGGATCGATATTCGCCAAAAACAGGAAGTCCGAGTCGTTGTATTCAGCGGGGATTTGAGGCTGAAACTTTTCAAAGACATTTAATTCTGTGTTTAACGTCTTCGCCTCGTTAACATTCCCGCCGTATTCGCCTGACCAGTGAAAGGTCTTGCCTTGCGCATGCTGAATGCCGCGTGTATCGACTCCGCGACGGGTCATGACGGCTTCGTTTTCAGCAGTAAAGTCCTCGCCGACCACGGCAATAACCCGCACATCGGTAAAGTAGCTGGCGGAGAGAGAAAAATAAGTCGCTGCGCCACCAAGAATCTTCTGGCGCTCGCCATATGGAGTTTTGAGGGTGTCGAATGCGACTGAACCGACGACAAGAATGGACAAATCCTATGTTCCCGCTTTCTCTTCGGAGTTGAAATACTTACCGACAAGTAGATTCAGCCGCTCCAGCGTGGCGGCAGGCACAACGCTCTTTTGGGTGATGATGGCATTCTTCAAGGCCGAACCGCACTTGCAGCTGCGCGCCTTCGGCATCGCTGCAACCGCTTCTCGCACCACATTGCAGGCGTGCTCCGCGTTCTTCAGTAGCACAGTGACGATCTGGTCCACGGACACGTGATCGTGCTCCTCATGCCAGCAATCGTAATCGGTAACCATGGCGACAGTGACGTAACAAAGCTCAGCTTCACGAGCCAACCTGGCCTCTGTGAGGTTGGTCATGCCGATTACATCCATACCCCAACTGCGATACAGGTTGGACTCGGCTTTCGTCGAGAACTGCGGCCCTTCCATGTTCAGGTAGATGCCGCCGCGCTTAACATTCACCCCGGCGCGACGACAAGCCTCTGCCAGCACCGCCGCCTCTTCCTCGCAAATCGGATGCCCAAAACCAACGTGGGCGACAAGCCCATCGCCAAAAAACGTGTCGACGCGGTGGCGTGTGCGATCGACAAACTGATCGGGAATCACGAAGTCGAGCGGTCGGTGTTCTTCTTTCAGCGATCCGACGGCAGACAGCGAAATGATCCGAGAGACCCCTAGCTGCTTAAACCCGTGAATGTTGGCACGATAATTCAACTCCGTCGGCATCAGGCGATGTCCGCGACCGTGGCGCGCCAGAAAAGCGACGTCGCGTCCGGCCAGCGTGCCTAGAACGTAGACATCGGAGGGATCGCCAAACGGGGTCTCCAGCAACATCTCGCGCACCCCGGTGAGCCCCGGCATGGAGTAGAGACCGCTCCCGCCGATAATGCCAATCTCCGCTTGCGGCAACAGATTCTCCTGAGATGCAGTAGGCAAACCATCAATTATACAAAACGAATCTGAGCGACCCAGCGAGCCAATCAGCTCAGTCACCCGGCTCAAAGCGATACCCCACCCATGGTTCGGTGAGGATGTATTTCGGCGAACGCGCATCCGGCTCAAGCTTCTTGCGCAACTGGCCGACAAAGACCCGAAGATATTCGTTCTGCTCGACGCTGTTGCTGCCCCACACGGCATTCAAAATCGAGCGATGCGTCAAGACCTTGCGCGGATGCTGCGCCATGTACACCAGAACATCGAACTCCTTGGGCGTGAGCCGCACCTCTCTGCCGGCGACCGCGATGAAATGTGCGTCGAGGTCAATGTGGAAGTCGCCAAGATCGATCTTGGTCTGCGGTGCGCTGGTTGGTGGGGAACGGCGCAGTGCAGCGCGAATTCTTGCCAGCAACTCGCCCGTGCTGAACGGCTTCGTCACGTAGTCGTCGGCGCCTGAGTCGAGAGCTTCAATCTTGCTGCGCTCTTCGCCTCGCACCGAAAGTATCAGAATCGGCACTTGTGACATCTTACGCAATCGGCGGCATAGCTCGATGCCGTTCATGTTAGGCATCGCCAGATCAGTGATTACCAGATCGGGGGCAAAATCCTTCACAATCTCGAGCGCCGTTTCGCCATCGTTGGCCACCCGGATCTCGTACCCTTGCGCATTCAGACTGGTGCGCAGTACGCGTGTGATTTGCGGCTCGTCGTCCACCACCAGGATGTGCGGGCGGGTGTGCATTAGTTGGGCTGCTGCTTCACGATGTGAACATCAACCGCCGGCGCGTCGCGCAGGAAGCGGTGCACCGCTGACATGAACAGGTATTTGCGCCAGCCACTGGTTGCGGAATGTCCGAAAATCATCTGCGTAATGTGCTTCTCGCGAACGAACTCAGCCATCGCCTGAGCAACGTCCTTACCCTTGAGCCGCACAATTTTTGCTCCGAGATTTTCGGCAAAATGGAGATTCGCTTGCAGCGAACGCTGCCTCTCCGGATCGTCGCCATCCACCCCCGTATCGACATACAAGACAAATAGTTCGCCATTAATGGCTTGTGCCATGCGAGAAGCCCGGGCCACCAGATACTGAGCCGCGGGATTGGAGCTGACGCCCACAGCAATCCGCTCAGCCACGTTCAGATCGCGGCCTGGCGCCGCCTCTGACTCCAGATATGGTTCCAGGCTGCGATCTACCACCTGTGCGACGTGGCGTAGGGCGACTTCGCGGAGAGCGATTAGGTTGCTGGAACGAAAAAAATTGCTAAGGGCGCGGTTCACGCGCTCCATCGGGTAGATATCGCCCCGGCGCATGCGCGTCTGCAACGCCTCGGGCGTGACGTCCGCCATCACGATCTCGTCCACCCTGTTCAGCACCCAATCAGGGACAGTTTCGCGTACCAGCACACCAGTGATTTTCTGCACCATCGGCGTGACACTTTCCAAATGCTGCACGTTCATCGTGGAAACCACGTCGATCTTGTTGTCGAGCAATTCGAAAACATCTTCGTAACGCTTGTGGTGCTTGCTGCCCTCGATGTTGGTGTGGGCCAGCTCGTCCACGAGCGCGACCTGCGGATGGCGCGCCAGAATCGCGTCCACATCCATCTCTTCAAAAAGCGTGCCCTTGTAATCGATTTTTTTGCGGGGCACCGTCTCCAGGCGCGAGGCGATTTCCTGGGTGGCCTTGCGCCCGTGTGTCTCGATCACTCCGATAACGACATCTTCGCCACGACTTTTCCGCCGGATGGCTTCGCTCAGCATGGCATAGGTCTTGCCCACGCCCGGCGCATACCCGAGGAAAAGCTTGAACACGCCGCTTTTCTTTACCGGAGCGGTCTCTTCCAGCCACTGCTCGGGAGTTTTTTGCATGGCCACACTATTCTGCGGCAGGGGCACGCAAAAGTCGATTCGATACAATCATGGCGTGAATCCGGGACTATCTGGCAATGAACACAACTGGCGTTCGTCCTTCGCTGTTTCTGGGCGGAAACTGAAGACTCAGCTTTATCACTACATCGTTGCCATGGCGACAATTGTGCTTGTGATACTCGCCTATCGTCGGCTGCCGGTGAACCCCACCACCGTTGCCCTGACGTTTTTGCTGGTGGTACTTTTATTGGCGAGCCGGTGGGGACTGACCGTAGCGACCACGACTGCGGTGATAGCGACGCTGGCCTTCAATTATTTTTTCCTTCCTCCGGTTCACACGTTCACCGTTGCCGATCCGCAGAATTGGATTGCGCTATTGGCTTTCCTGATCAGTGCTATTTTGGCCAGCCGGCTTTCCGAACGGGCGCGCCGCGAAGCCCTGAACGCCACTCGCCGTCGCAAAGAAGTGGAACGCCTCTATGCCCTGAGTCAACAGCTACTGGCCACCGACAATGTCATGGAGTTGCTGAACTCCATTCCTCACTACGTGCGCGATGCTTTTGGCCTAAAAGCTGCAGCGATGTTTCTGCCCAAACGCAAAGAGGTCTATCGCACTGGAGTTGACCACCCCGAGCTCAGCGAGGAGCAACTTGAGTCCGTAAGCGGACGGGGCGAATTAGTCATAGATGAGAAACAGCACTTGTGTTTCGTGCCGCTGCGCATCGGAGTTAAGCCGGTAGGTAGCCTGGGGCTAGAAGGTGCGGTATTGTCGCGTGAAACCTTGGAGGCGGTAGGCAGCCTGATCGCGATTTCGATTGAGCGCGCCGGCGCCGTCGAAACGCTTACCCGCGCGGAAGCAGCCCGCGAAAGCGAAACGCTGCGCTCGGCGCTGCTGGATAGCGTCACCCACGAATTCCGGACGCCGCTTACCGCCATTAAACTCTCCGTTACGACGCTGCTCTCAACACCGCAAATCGAAGCTGACGAAAGAAAAGACTTACTCAATGTTATCAACGAAGAGACCGATCGGCTTAACCGCCTGGTAGGCGAGGCAGCGGAAATGGCGCAACTGGACGCACAGCAGGTGGAGTTGCGTCACGAGACCTATGCTGTCCGGCAGGTCGTCGAAACCGCGGTGGAAAAGTCAAAGCAGGCGTTGGGTGGACGCGAAGTAATCCTAAAACTCCCTGAGTGGTTACCCTCCGTCCGCATTGACCTGGAGCGTATTGCCGAAGTGCTGGTGCAGTTGCTGGAAAACGCTGCCAAGTACTCGCCTCCTGAGACCCCGATTACCATCAGCGCTGAAGCAGTCGGAAAAATGGTGGCTCTCAGCATCGCCGACCGCGGTCCCGGCATTGACGATATGGAGCAGTCGCTCATCTTCGAGAAGTTCTATCGAGGACGCGATCAGCGTTATCGCGTGCAAGGCACAGGCATGGGCTTGGCAATCGCGAAAGCCATCGTCGAAGCTCACGGCGGGACGATCGGCGTTACCTCACAACTCGGCTGCGGCTCGGTGTTTCACTTCACTGTGCCGGCAGGATGAAAGCCAGTTGGAACTTTCTAATATCCTCTCTCTTTGTCCACCACCCACAACAGCGGCTCACCCCTCAGGAACCGGCGCAGGTTCTTCGTGTAGTGCTCGTAATGGCGCTCCCACATCTTCTCCGTCAGGCCAGCAGTGTGAGGGGTAATCAAAACATTCTGCATCTTCCACAGCGGAGACTCTGCTGGAAGCGGCTCCTCGGTGGTGACGTCGAGCGCCGCCCCACCGAAACTCTTCGCTCGTAGCGCATTTACCAGCGCAGCCTCGTCAATGAGAACACCGCGACCTACGTTGATCAGATAGGCATCGGACTTCAGCAGAACCAGACGCTCGGCATCCATCAAGTGCCGCGTCTTGGGCGTGACGGGAACGGCCAGCACGATAAAGTCAGCCGCGCTTAACGCCTGGTCGAGATCCTCGAAACCGTGAGCGGCATCCGCCCCTTCCCCTCCCCGCTCCGGATGTTCGCGCACGCCAACCACGCGCATGCCCAGAGACTTCGCCAGCCGGGCCAAGGGAGCGCCGATCGCGCCCAAGCCAACAATCGTCATGGTCGCGCCATTGAGTTCGCGGGGACGAGGGCGCTCGTCCCACAGGTCGTGCTGCGCCCAGTGCTTCTGTTGCTGATAGCGCACGGCTTGCGGCAATCGCTTCGCGAGCGCGAACGCCAGCGCAATGACATGTTCCGCAACCACTGGCCCATGTACATCGCGCGCGTTGGTCACGACGATGTCGCTGGCGCGCAATTCCGGTGTCATGAGCTGATCGACCGCCGCAGCCGTCGAATGAATCCAGCGCAGTTTCTTAGCCGCCTGGATCTGGTCTCCGCGCAACGACCACGATATCGCAATGTCGGCATCTGCAATTTCTTCGATCACACGATCGTAATTGGGCAAATGTACTACTTCGAGCTGCGGAAAGTCACGCCGCAGCCACTTAGAGAACCATTCCGGCGTTTGCCATAGTTCGAAGCGGTGATACAGAGCGATTAGAAGCTTCACGCAGAGGTTTTACCACAGAGACACAGCGCAGTTTAAGTCTTGGTGGAACCATGCGAGCACTGACCAACCGAGTGTCAACCGGGACCGCCTGAGAGTTAACGTGTCCAAAACGAAATCTGCATGTCTCTGTGGTAATTATGTCTTCGCTTTGGCTTCCGCAAAGACCCGCAGATCGTGCCCGGTCATTTCCTTCGGTTGCGCAATGCCCAGTATCCCGAGCATGGTGGGTGCGATGTCTTGCAGTGCGCCATCAGGGCGCAGCGTGAAGCGGCGGGCGTCTCCCTTGAACTGTTCCGGCGTGACGGCGTGCTCCGCCACTACGATGAACGGCACGGGATTGGTGGTATGCGCCGTCTGCGGACCGCCCGTCGCGGGGTCGATCATCTGCTCGGCATTGCCGTGGTCGGCGGTAACGATCATGGCTCCGCCGCGCTGGCGAAGTCCGGTGGAAATCTGGCCCAGGCAACTGTCAACGGTTTCGACCGCGGTGATGGTGGGCGGAATCTTGCCCGAGTGTCCCACCATATCGGCGTTGGCGAAGTTCACCACCATCACGTCGAAGGTGTTATCGGCGATCGCCTTGACCACGGCATCGGCAACTCCCTGCGCTGACATCTCCGGCTTCAGATCGTAGGTGGCTACCTTCGGCGACTGCACCATCACGCGGTCTTCGCCGGGAAATGGCTTCTCCACTCCTCCGTTGAAGAAATATGTAACATGGGCATACTTCTCGGTCTCGGCTACGCGCAGATTGCGCATGCGGTGGTCGGCCATGACATTCGCAAGAATGTTGGTGAGCGATTCGGGCGGCGACACGACCGGCAGGGTAAAGTTTTTGTCATACCGTGTCATGCAGACGTAGGTCAGGTCTTTAGGCACGCGGTCGCGTGGGATAATGCGGTCGAGATCTTCCCATCCTTCGAGTTCGCGGCCTTCCTGCGGCGTGAAGTGGCTGTTGCGCGCCAGGCATCGTGTGATCTGTCGCGCGCGGTCGGCCCGAAAATTAAAGTTGAT
The DNA here is from genome assembly GCA_963836295.1 of uncultured Acidobacteriaceae bacterium. Taxonomy (GTDB): domain Bacteria; phylum Acidobacteriota; class Terriglobia; order Terriglobales; family Acidobacteriaceae; genus Bog-257. The sequence goes on from CAWIIY010000002.1 coordinate 183,475, forward strand.
GCACACATCGCCATCGCGAATCGTGCCCATTGGTTCGCCGCGGTTGTCGGTGAGTACGAATGGGATGATGAACTCGTCGGTTACTCCGCGGTTGTAAGAGTCTTTCACGCCCTGTACCGCGTCAATGTAGCGGCCAGCTTCCGCATCTCCATACACCATCGCGTCGAAGGCCTTCTTCTCGCGCTCCCAGCGACGGTCGCGGTCCATCGCATAGTAGCGGCCGCTGACCGTGGCAACCTTGCCCGTGCCGCACGCGCGCATCTTTTGCTGCAACTGCTCGATATAGCCGGCGCCGTTGGTCGGCAGCGTGTCACGCCCATCCATAAAGCAGTGCACGAAGACGCGGTCTATGCCATTCTGCTTGGCCATGCGCAGTAGCGCGTAAAGATGGTTCTGATGCGAGTGCACGCCACCGTCGGAGAGCAGCCCGAAGAAATGCAGTCGCCGGCCGCCGGTGCGTGCCGTCTTCATTGCCTCGACCAGGACCGGATTGGAGAAGAGCTCACCATTCTCAATCATCAAGTCGATCTTGGTGATGTCCATGTACACCACACGCCCGGCGCCGATGTTCAGGTGTCCGACCTCGCTATTGCCCATTTGCCCGGTGGGCAGACCAACAGAGCGCCCGCTGGTGTGGATCAGCGTATTGGGAAATTCGGCCAGGAGGCGATCATAGTTGGGCTTGCGAGCCAGCGAGATAGCATTGGCCGGAGACGACGGAGCATAGCCCCAGCCGTCGAGGATGATGAGGACGAGCGGTTTGGGAGGCGTAGCCACTAGCATTTGGCTCTTAGCTGTTAGCAATAAACATGCGAATGACGTGTACGCTCCAGATCGATTTAGTCGTCAAAGAGCTCCTGTTCAAGGTCAGAGCGGGACAATTCCAAATAGGCGGACACGTCCTTGAGAATGCTGGCGAGCGTTCCGACTCTAAGGCTTTTATGAGCGGGAACTGCGATGTGATGCTGCTTGCCGCGAATGCTAGATGTGAGACGAATGTGACTGCCGACTTGACGTGTCGCCTCGTATCCGTAGCGACGAAGCAGCTTCGACAAGTCAGAGCCGCTCAGGTCGCGCGGCAGTTTCAAGCCGTGATTACCTCATCGTGCACAAAGTGCAGCCTGATTACCCCGGGCATCTTCTCCGGCTCAAAGTAGCAGCGTACTGCATCACGGGCCATCTCGCGCAATTCCTCCAGGGAGTCGCCCTGGGTGAAAATGGAGTATCCTAACGCGCGGGCTTCGTAGCCGCCCTCGGGCGATTCCTCGACAGCAAAGATGATCTCAGACTCCATCCCGACGATTGTATCAGTCGTCGATGCGTCGAAGGGACTGTCCTAGAGCAGCTCGAAGTACCGTTCTCGGGTCATGCCAGCGGTGCGCAAGAGGTTCTTGATGACGAACACAGGAACTTCGTGATAGACGGGAATCACCAGCGGGCGCTTCACGCCGGGCTTAGTGTAGATGAGATGGTCACCGTGCTGCGTTGAAAGGTAAAGCCGTCGCCCTCGAAGATTCTCACCAGCGTCGTATAGGGAACCGGACGGAGCGCCGGCATCAGGGTACGCTCGCCACCAACCTGTCGACCGAAACAAACTCCGGCGCCCGCCAGGAATCGCCTTCCTGCACATAGCCGGCCTCTTCGAGGATTTCCCGCAGAGTGCCCATCTCCGCACTCGTCTCAAGGAATCCTTGCACCGCGTCACGGATGTTTTTGTGCGCCTCCGCTTTCGTCGCCCCGCAGCTTGATAGATCAAGCTCCGGAACATAAGCAACGTAGGTATCGCCTTCCTTGAAGGTGTGAACGATGTAGGAAACGTCGTGCATATTAGGTTGATTATAGCAACCGGCTGGCGCGCATATCCCGCCCCCTCCGCGCCTGCTTCGGATCGGCGCTGTCGTGCGATTTCAGTTTTCAAGCGGTGATCACCTCATCATGGACAAAGCGCAGTCGGATCACCGCCGGGACCGCTCCGGAGTCGAAACGGCACCGCACGGCGTCGCGCGCCATCTCTCTCAACTCGTCCACGGTGTCGGCCTGAGTAAAGATTGAGTGGCCCAGAGTACGGGCCTCGTAATCGCCCTCGGGCGACTCTTCGACGGCGAAGATGATTTCAGACTCGTCCATCGTGCTGATTATAGTAGTTTGCCTCCGGACCGTACCCCACCCAGATCCCTCCGCTCGGACGGCTTCGCCGTCCGGAGCTGAACCTCCGGACTACCGTGTCCTTGGTCGGTATGACAATTCGGGAATTGCGACTTGAAACCCGAAACTTGAAACTCGAAGCTATTCCCTGACCACCAACTCCTATCCCCTGGCCCCTGCCTTCTTCCCCGCCAGTTCCCCGTGATAGTTCAGCGCCTTCAATCCCAGGAACCTCGCGGCCGGGCCGAGTTCTTGTTCAATGCGCAGCAACTGGTTGTATTTGGCGATGCGATCGGTGCGCGAGGCCGATCCGGTCTTGATCTGCCCTACTCCCGTGGCGACGGCAAGATCGGCGATGAACGTGTCTTCCGTCTCGCCCGAGCGATGCGAGATCACCGCAGTGTAGCCGTTCTGGCGCGCCAGGTTGATGGCGTCAATCGTCTCGCTGACCGAACCAATCTGGTTCAGCTTAATCAGAATGGAGTTCGCCACGCCAGCATCGATGCCGCGCTGGAAAATTTCAATGTTGGTCACGAAGATGTCGTCGCCAACGAGTTGGATCTTACCGCCAAGCTCATCGGTCACCAGTTTCCAGCCATCCCAGTCATTTTCGGCAAATCCATCCTCGAGCGACACGATGGGGTACTGCCGCACCCAGTCAGCCCAGAACTTCACCATCTCCTCGCTGGAGTGCTCACTTTTGTCGGACTTCTTGAAGATGTATTTCTTCTTGGTGCTGTCGTAAAACTCGCTGGCGGCAGGATCAAGCGCGACCGCAATCTGCTCTCCCGGCTTGTAGCCCGCCTGCGTGATGGCTTCAAGGATGACCTCGATAGCTTCCGTGTTCGACTTCACCGACGGGGCAAATCCACCTTCATCGCCAACGGCGGTGTTGTAGCCGCGTTTCTTCAGCACGCCTTTGAGAATATGGAAGGTCTCAACGCCCCAGCGCAGAGCTTCGCTGAATGACTTTGCGCCGACCGGCATGATGAGGAACTCCTGGAAGTCCACGTTATTGTCGGCATGTACGCCGCCGTTCAAGATATTCATCTGGGGCGTGGGCAGCAGGCCGGTCGTGAATCCGCCGAGATATTGGTAGAGTTCTATGCCCAGGTGGTCAGCCATGGCGCGCGATGCCGCCATGGAGACCGCAAGAATCGCGTTCGCGCCTAGCTTGCTCTTCGTGGGCGTACCGTCGAGCGCCAACATGGCGTTGTCGAGATCGCGCTGTTCGCTGGCGTCCATACCCTCTAATTCAGGGCCGATCTCCTCGTTAATGTTCTCCACCGCCTTCAGAACGCCCTTGCCCGCATAGCGGTCCTTGTCGCCGTCGCGCAACTCTAGCGCCTCGTGCTCGCCAGTGGAGGCCCCGCTGGGGACGGCCGCCCGCCCCCTCGCTCCGCTGTCCAGGATGACATCAGCTTCTACCGTGGGATTGCCGCGCGAATCCAGAATTTCGCGGGCCAGAATTAGCTCAATTTGAGTCATGGGAATAAGTCCTGAGTCTCCCGCCGGTGGATTTGCTTGCGCTTCGGCGGGAGGTATGAAACCTGTCATTATACGGGAGCCGAATCCAGATCGCGGTGACGGCTAACCATGGTTCGCGAGACCTGCCCAACCCACCCCGGGAGTCGCCCGAAAGTCACTGCAATTTTACGGTTTTGTCGGCAAAATCGTTTGCGGCTGCGCTGGCAGTTGGGTATGCTCTTGCCAGCGGTTCAGGCGCTCCCAACGAGGTGCGCCGGGGACGCCCGCTGGCCGGCGCCGCAAACCGCGTGGAGCTCAACCCTATGTGGAAGCGCAAAGAAGACGAATACACGACGCCTGTTCCTGAGCCGGGGCCGTCAGGCTCAGCATTCAATCCGACTGCCAGCGCGCCACCGCGTCCGGCCGAACCTGTTCGCAGCGACAGCTTGCGCAGCAACGAGATCGCTACCATTGGCAAGTCAGTCGTCGTGAAGGGCGAACTGTCGGGCAGTGAAGACCTGGTAGTCGACGGCGTGGTTGAGGGTTCGATCGCACTGCGCGGCCAAAGCCTCACGGTCGGCCCCAATGGTCGGGTGCGCGCCAACATTGAAGCCCGCAATGTGATCCTGCACGGCCGGGTGGATGGCGACATTCACGCTACCGAGCGCGTCGAATTACGCAAGACCGCATCCTTGTCGGGAGATATTTCCACCGCGCGGATCTCGATCGAAGATGGGGCTTTCTTCAAGGGGACGATCGACATTCAGAAGCCAGAACCAGCCGGGAAGCTGGACGCGAGACCCCCAGCCAACACCCTGGCAACAGCGGCTCCCGTAGCGACTACCTCAACCCAAGGCTCGCTTCTCGAACCCAAAAAGTTCTAGGAGCCAATTATGTTTTCGACGGGGCGCTTCGCGGAACGCGCCCCGCAGTCTTCCTTGCCACCATCCTGCCAAGCCCTTCCGCCTGCGGCCGGCGCGAAAATATTGATGGTTGCGACGTTCTGACCATACAATGGTGCGCAGTGGCTCCTGGAATCTTCAGCAGACTATTCGGCGGCTCTGTCCGGCAGGGCACGGATGACGAAATCGTCCCCGGGCAAAAGGTGAGCCGTCGCTCCACTGGTTTCAATGAATTTATCCGGTCAATCTCTCGCGAAGAAGGCCTGAAAGTCCTCGATTTGGGCTCAACCTCGCCTGCCAATATCACCTTCATGACCGGTTTGGGGCATCGGTTTCACCAGGAAGACGTCCTTCGCACTGCGACCGACAAGTCCCTCATCCTCCCCAACGACGATGGCGGCGCGACCATCGACGTCGAGCGCTTTCTCCGCGAAAACCTGGCCTTCTCGAGAGAGGAATTCGATGCGGTCATGTTCTGGGACCTCGCCGATTTTTTGCCTGAACCCCTGGTGAAGCCTCTAATCGAGCGCATCCAGGTCGCCATGAAACCTGGCGGTATCATGTTGGCCTTCTTCCACACCAAAGATGCCGGCCCCGAAGCTCCATTTTACCGTTATAACATCGCCTCCAAGGACACTCTGGAGCTGCAGCCGTCTCGCCCCTATAAACTGCAACGCATCTTCAACAATCGGCATGTCGAGAATCTCTTTCGCGAATACTCGTCCATCAAGTTTTTCCTCGGCCGGGACAACATCCGTGAAGTACTGGTCATTCGATAGCTGCTTTTCGCTGTTCGCTCTTCGCTTTTCGCTTTTTCACCGCGCTCTTCTTGTCTTTCGAATCATGTACGGGATTAACCCCGGCAACCGTAGCAGCTCGAAAAAGGCCGGCTTCACAATTGCCGGCAGCGAAAAGAGCAAACGGACTCGCGCAGCGGTGGATATCAGCGGAGCGAACTGCATGCCGTACTCTTGGTGGTACCTTGCAACCGCCGTTACCAGCGAATTTCTACCCAGCAAGAACTCACGCAAGCATTCTGCAGCCATCCGCCCGCTCCTCAAGGCAATGGAAATGCCGTCGCCAGCGAACGGATCGATAAAAGCGGCTGCATCGCCAACGAATATCACGTTCCCTCTCGTCGGCTGCGGCGGGCGATAAATCAACGGAGCGGTGCTAACCGGTTGCATGATCGCTCGCCAACCGACCGTCCGGCTCGCCAACTTTGGATGAAGTTTGAAAACGTCGTCCAGCGAAGTGGCTCGATCGGAGCGGACCATGGCACAAGCGTTCACCACCCCCTGGGTCACCGGTTGTACCCCGCAATAGCCATTCGCAAAAAAATAGAGATCCGTACAGGGCTCGGTCCACAGTTCACGGTAATGCGCCTTGATGCCGATCCATTTGGGACCAGTGTGGGACGGTACGATCGAAGGTAAACTGCGACCACCTACCTGCGGCGACGATCAGGGCTTTCGCACTGAATTTTCCAGAAGACGTTTGCAGGATGAACGGACCATCACCGCTGCTGCCAACGACCTCGCAATCGGAATGAGCTACCACTCCAGAGCGGCGCGCGGCCTCCCACAGCAGCGCGTCAAGCTCGTACCGCGAGACGCTTATTGCGGGAGGCGCAACCGGCGCCTCAATTATCCGCTCACCCAGCAGCAAACGCGTACGGTCGATCCTGGGTGCAACCTGAAACAGGGTCTCGGCCGCTGGCACATCTTGCAGCAAGCCGGCAAGGACATCCAGAGATTCCGCCGAGACAAATTCTCCGCAGACCCTATGTCGAGGGAAGCCTTTGGCCTCGAATAAACCAACTCTTACACCCTGTCGCGCCGCCGTTATCGCACAGGCAGTTCCAGACGGGCCGGCTCCTATGATTGCGAGGTCAAGTTGGAAATCAGTGTTTAGCATTTGGCATTTGGCATTTAGCAACCGAGGGATCGCAAACGTCTTGTGCTGAAGCAGGAGTTAATTCACAAGTTCTTGAACGCCGTCTCGACCCATCTGGACTCGCGATGACTAATCTTAAAAGCGTCACGATATTGCGCGTATCTCAGTAGGTGCTAAAGGCTAAGTGCTGAATGCTAGCCGCCGCCTTTCTCACTTCCAAAGCAACACACCCATGCGAAACAGGTAATGCCTCGAAATCTGAACTTTCCTGGCGCCCACGTCCGCCAGACCGCTGCGCATCTCGTCGCAGGTGTAAGCGCGCCGAGCCGACGCCCGTGCGTCATGCCATGTTATGTGGCTCCGGAAGAGCGGCAATCCAAGATAGACCAGCAAAAGGTGCAACCGGCTGCGGATGAGATCGTTAATCAGCACCGCCTGCCGGGAGACGCGCAGGGATTCACGGGCAAATTCCGCCAGCGCCTTAGGCTCGAAATGGTGGGCCAGCAACGAAGAGCTCACGACATCGAATGCGCCCTCGCGAAAGGGCAGGCGCAAGGCGTCGCCTGCAACCGAAGCTGCGCCGCGGCGTGGCAGATGCGACCACATGCGATCAAGAAGCGTCACCTGCAACCCAATACCATACCCCGCGAGCACACGTTGCGCCGTCGACGGCACGTCCCCCGTCGCCGCGCCTACTTCGAGTATCGAGAGTTTCCGGAGGCCGCTCGCACGCGCGACTCGGCGGAGTAACCCGGTTGTGGTGCGCATTCCGCCGAACCACTGATTGATATGCCGCAAATCGATCAGACTTGCCGCAATCTCTGCTGCAGTGCCAAGATCGTCGTCCAGCAACTCGGGCATGACAGTTCGTCGCATTATGATAAAAAAGCGCAGTCTGACGGCCAATTCGAGATGATCAGCTTAAGGCGGACATCGCGCCTTCAGCACAACGCACCCGCCCTCACAAATCTATACCCGCTCGGATGGATTTTACCGGCTCGGAGAATCGATCGGAGGCATCTACATTTGAGCGAGTCGCGTCAAGAGTTACTTGCCAGAGCGCTCGAACGGGAACGACATTCAACTGGAATATGCGGTAGCAAGAGCGAGCTTGTCGGAAAAAGCAACTAATACACGCACCATTTCGTCTAAATACTCTGGGATTTAATTTCGCCGTCGGGCTTAGAGGCACGTGTGAGCTTATCCGAAAAGCATAGAGTTCGAACCGTTGCTGTGTTGATGAGTGCTTTGATCGTCGTTGTCCTGGGTCACGCCCAGGAGAAGCCACCGATCAATCCCGATGATCTGGTGCGTCGCGCCGCGGCCAACCAGATTAAAGCCAGTGATTCCCCTGTCTATTTCATGTTCAAGGACCGCACCGAGGACAAAGGCCATTCGACTACAAAAGAAATAATCCAGACTCCCCAAGGTGGCCTGGGAAGAACGATAGCCATTAACGGCAGGCCTCTGACGCCCGAGCAGCGGGCAAAGGACGATCAGAAGCTGCAGAAATTCGCCAACGATCCCGCGGCGCGTCGTAAGACGAAGGAGACAACCAAGGAGGACGACCAGCGGGACTCGCTTATGTTGACCAGCCTGCCCGACGCGTTCCTCTACACCTACGTGGGAGAGCAACCCGGCCCTAATGGCGACCCGCTTGTACAGCTCACATTTAAGCCAAACCCGAAGTTCGATCCTCCGAACCACGAGACCATGGTCTATCTGGGTATGGAAGGCGACATGCTGATCGATGCGAAAGTGTCGCGCCTCGTCAAGATTGATGGCACCCTGTTCAAGGATGTCGACTTCGGCTGGGGCATTCTGGGCAGGCTCTACAAAGGCGGCAAGTTTATCGTGGAGCAAAAAGACGTCGGCGGGGGCCACTGGGAAACGGTGCGTGAAACCCTGCAGTTCAACGGCAGAATCCTGCTGTTCAAGTCGCTCACGATTTCGTCCACGGAAACGACCTACGATTTTCGTCCCGTCCCCGCCAATATCACGACTGCCCAAGCACTGGAGCTGCTGTACAAAAGCGACCAGGTGGTTGCCGAAAATGGCGGTGGCGCGAAGGATGCAAATAGCCACAAGTGAGTTGGGAAGCTGAGCGCTTGATGCGTACTCGTCGTATGATCCGCGTCGGAATAGTTAACCGTTCAGCACCTCCTTTCGCACTGTCAGCTTTTCGATCAAGTCCTTGCGCAGTTCATAGCCCCGCCCCGGTTTGTCACCGACTTTGATCGTCCCCTGGGACGAGACCTCGACCTCGGGCTCGATGATGTCTTCCTTCCAGTATCGCTTCGAAGCCGATACATCGCCGGGTAGCTTGAAGTCTGGCAACGTTGAAAGTGCCACATTGTGGGAACGGCCAATTCCCGATTCCAACATGCCTCCGCACCAAACAGGCACATTAAAGGCCTGCGCCACATCATGGACCAGGATGGCCTCAGAGAAACCGCCCATCCGGCCGACCTTGATGTTGACGATCCGGCAGGCAGCCAGTTCCAGTGCCGCCTCGGCGTCGCGAGCGCTACGGATGGCCTCGTCCAGACAGATTGCCGTTAGCAATTGCTTCTGTAATCGCGCATGAAAGTAGAAATCATCGCTCCACAGCGGCTGCTCAATCATCAGCAAATTGAAACGGTCGAAGCCTTTAAGGCGGTCGCTGTCGGCCAGGGTGTAGGCGGAGTTAGCATCACAACTGAGCAGGATGCCAGGCCAGCGGGCGCGAATTTTCTCCAGGACATCAACGTCCCAGCCAGGCTTTACCTTGATCTTGATGCGCTGGTATCCGGCGGCCAGCTCGGTCTCGATCTTTTGCAGCAGTTGTTCGTGCGAATCCTGGATCCCGATGCTCACACCGCAAGCGATCTCGCGCTGCGTGCCGCCGAGTAGCTTCCACAGTGGGGTTCCCTTCTCCTGCGCTTCGGCATCCCAGACGGCGTTTTCCAGCGCCGCCTTGGCCATGCGATGCTCTCGGATGCGCGACAGCAGAGCCGGCACCTCGGATCCCGACTGCACCGTCTTGCCGAGTAGCGCTGGAGCCAGATAGCGCGCGCTAACATCCCACGCGCCCTCGATGTATTCCTCGCTGTAATACGGCGCTTCGCCGGCCACGCACTCGCCCCAGCCTTCGAGTCCGTCAGCATGGAGCGTGACCAGAAGAATGCGGCGATCATAGGTACGGCCAAAGCTGGTCTCGAAAAAATGCACGAGGGGGATTCGCAACTCGCGCAGGGTAATGGCCTCAATCTTCATCGATCACTCGCTCGCATACGACCAATCTTCATCCCACTGCCCCAGCAAGAAAGTACCGCCGCCCTGCGCATCTCGCTCGTAGCCCAAGCATGCCAACCCGCGAGAGAACGCCGCCAGGAATGCCTCACGGTTGCGCAGCTGCACCGCTGCTGCTCTCTGCCGGGTGTCTGGCTGCTGCTTCCAGGCGTAGATCTCGGCGGGCACCTCCACGCGTGCCTCCTCAACGAACTCCGAACGCCTGCCCGCGGAGAGCAGAGTCTCGACGCGCTTCGAGGTCAGCCACCACTCGGCGACCAGCCGATCAGTGGGAAGAAAACCCTGTAGCGGCGATGACGTAATCCCATACTGGTTAACGTTGTAGCGTCGCGCAATTGCCCCTAACCGCTCAAGGTTGAAATAGGCGTTCTTAATCTCCAGCGGATCGAAGGTCCATTCCAGCAGTTCATAGCCGTGCGCGATCGCATCTTCCCGTTGAAATAGTTTGATGCGGCGCCCCAGTCCGTTGTTGCGGTACCCATCCTTCACAGCGAGCATATGCGAATGTAGATAGGAATGCCCGTTCCGGGTCCCGGGAATCGAGAAGGCAAAGCCCACCAGCGTTTCGCCTTCCCACGCGCCGATCACCTGCCCGCCAATTTTGGGCGCCAGGGAAAACATTCGCAACGGCACCAGCTCATTGTCCGCAAATCCCCAGACCTCTTTCTGTAAGGCCACGCAGGCGCGAAACTCCTCCAGTTCGGTGCAGTTGCGGAGCACGACCGCGTCTCCGGTCACGCTTTTTCCTGTCGCTTCGACTCCTGCCACAGTGACTCCATTTCGTCGAGTGATGCCCCCGATGGTTTGCGTCCCTGCTCGCGAAGCCTTTCTTCAAGATACTCGAAGCGGCGGCGGAACTTGCGGTTCGTCTTGCGCAACGCTGACTCGGGATCGAGGGAGAGGTAGCGTGCAATGTTCACGAGTACAAATAAGAGGTCGCCGACCTCGTCCTCCAATCGTAAGCGCAGTTCCGGGGAAATCTTTACGCCGCGGGCACCAGCCACTCCCGCAGCCGACTCCGGACGCGGACCGGGCGCGGGATACTCCTCCAGGTTTTGGCGAAGTTCCTCGGTCTCTTCCCTCAATTTGTCGAATAGCCCTTCGATGTTAGGCCAATCAAATCCAACGTGCGCCACGCGCGAGCTAATCTTGTAGGCCTCCATCAGCGACGGCACGGCTGAAGACACACCAGCCAGCACTGACTCGGGATGATCTTGCTCCTTCCCTTTTTCTCCGGACTCTTGCAGACGCTTTTTCTTCTCCTCGGTCTTGAGGGTCTGCCAATTTCGCAACACATCGGCCGGCGTGTCGGCTTTTGCGTCGCCGAACACATGGGGATGGCGATCGATCAGCTTGTTGGACAGGCGGTCGAGCACGTCGTCGATGGAGAAGCGTTTTTCCTCCGTTGCCATCTCCGAGTAGAAAAGCACCTGCAGCAACAGATCCCCGAGTTCGCCTGTCAGCTCGTCCCAGTCGCGTGCATCGATGGCTTCCAGGACCTCGTAGGCTTCTTCCAATGTGTAGGGCTTGATCGTGTCGAAGGTCTGCTCGCGGTCCCAGGGGCACCCGCCGGGACCACGCAGGCGTGCCATGATGGATACCGCGCGCTCGAATCGCTCACCTGTCGTCGCCATTCCTCACAATCTAAATGACGGCAGAGATCGGCGCAAAGGCACCGGCTCGCCCGATAAGGACGAATCACGCAGATTCGGAAAATGTGTGGCTCAACAGTTCCGGATCATCGGAGATCAGGCCATCCACTCCCCAACTGGCAAGGCGCAGGAGGTCGCGGGCCTGATTCACCGTCCAGGCGAACACCTTGAGGCCGCAATGATGCACTTCATCAATCATGTTTTGCGAGACCAGTTCGTGCTGTGGAATGAATACTGAGACTGGCAGCTCAGTCCAGAGCTTGACGTACCTGGCACGGTCGCAGATGTAACCCAGGGGCAACGCGGCATCGAGTTGCCGAAGGCGAATGAGCGCTTCAGACAAAAACGAAGATACCAGATACCCGCGCGAGGGAGGATTCACCCGAAGTGCCGCAATCACCTGTTCTTCATGGCCGGCAATCTTCACTTCAATGTCGAGGTAGGCTATCGCGCCGAAGCGCGCAAGCACATCTTCCAGGCACGCCAGCTCATTGCGACTGCGCGACAGATCAGAGTAGTCCCTGGCTGAGATTTCCTTGCCGTTCGAGCTGCGGATCGTGACACACCACGGCGCGCTGGTCACGGGTGAAGCGTACGTCGAACTCGAAGCCGTCGCAGCCGCTGAAGACCGCATAGTCGAAGGCCGCAATTGTGTTTTCAGCAGGAACAGCCGAAGTTGACGACCGCAAGCCAAAGCTCCGCGGAGCACGCACTCCGCGGTGACCTAGAAGCAACGGGCGTGAAATGGGTTTCACCACAGAGGATCGGAGGAACAGAGGAGCTAGCCGCTAATTGCTTTTTCTTCAATCCAAATCGAAGTCGCGAATGGGTTTGCCGGTATCGGGAGTTTCTTTGGCGCGCTTGAGCGCTTCCTGAAACTTTTTCTCCAGCAGGTCGCCCTGGTGCTTCTGCGCCTCCACCGATTGCCGGAAGATCGACTCCTTGCGGGTGTCCTGGTCCTTCATGGCGCGCGCCGCCGATTCCAGGTCCTCGAAGGTTTTGGGAGCTGCCTTGGGAGTGTGCGCAATCACGGCCTTGGTGTCGCTGTCGATCTTCAGCAACGCACCGCAACAGGGACAGGGAACTTCGAATTGGAACGACGACTTAGCCATGGACGAATATTATCGCAGGCAGCGGAAATGAACCACAAGGGGCGGGAATTCGGCATTTCCAAAGTGCTGCAATTTAGTCTCCAGAAATTGACCTCAAAGATGTAACCGACAACTTTGTCGGGAATCCAATGTTTCATGAGCAGCTGCCCGACAGTGCAGGCAGTCATTCATCACCCTGTTGGCGGGAATCCATTGAAAGGGAATTATCATGGCAAACGCAGTTGACATTCTCGAGAAGCCTGTAGCGAAGCAAGGACGTACAAAAACTACCGGTTATGCCGCCCATTCCTCTACTTCACCACTCCAGCCATTTCCCTTCGAACGCCGTGAACCCGGCCCACAAGACGTACAAATCGACATTCTCTACTGCGGCGTGTGTCATTCTGACTTGCACACCGCGCGCAACGAATGGGAGAACTTCATGGGGACTACCTATCCGGTTGTCCCTGGCCATGAGATCGTGGGCCGCGTGAGCAAGGTGGGCGCGCAGATACGCAAATTCAAGGAAGGCGACCTGGCCGCGGTCGGCTGCATGGTCGATTCTGACCGTACCTGCGCAAGCTGCAAGGCGGGTCTCGAGCAGTACTGCGAGTCGGGCGCCACCTTCACATACAACAGCGAAGACAAGCATCTCGGCGGCATGACGTACGGCGGCTACTCGCGCACCATCGTGGTCGACGAGGCATTTGTGCTGCGCCCGCCCGCGAACCTGGATCTCGCGGGGACGGCGCCTCTGCTGTGCGCCGGCATCACCACCTACTCGCCGCTACGCCATTGGAGGGTCGGAAAAGGTCAGAAGGTTGGCGTAGTCGGACTGGGCGGATTGGGGCACATGGGCGTGAAGCTGGCACATGCCTTCGGTGCAGAGGTCACGCTGTTCACCACTTCGCCCAACAAGAAGGACGACGCTATGCGGCTAGGGGCGCAACAGGTAATTATCTCGAAGGACCAGGCCGAGATGGAAAAACATATCCGCAGCTTTGACTTTATCCTGGACACCGTCTCCGCCGAGCACGATTACAACGCGTACCTGAATCTGCTGAAGCGTGACGGATCCATGGTGTTGGTGGGCGCGCCGGAGAAGCCGCTGCCCGTCGCGGCTTTCGCTCTCATTATGGGGCGGCGCTCGCTAAGCGGATCGGGGATCGGGGGTATTCCCGAAACCCAGGAGATGCTGGATTTCTGCGGCGAGCATGGCGTCACGGCCGATATCGAGATCATCCCGATCCAGAAGATCGACGAAGCCTACGAGCGCATGCTGCGCAGCGATGTCAAGTATCGGTTTGTGATTGATATGGCGTCGCTGAAGTAAGTCCTGATTACCATTCTCTCGCCAACAGCGGCGAGAAGGGTGGGGCACCCGGCTATGCAGGGAATCGCCGGGTGCCCCAGGTCTCGCGGGGTTCGAGACCTGGGACTGTTGTCGTCATCACAAGTGTGGTGTGCGCTGAATCACCGCACGACGCAACCTCTCCTTCTATCCTGCTCCCATGCCTTGGGGCCTGGAACGCTGGCACGGCGGACACGACCTGCACTTCATCACTTTCAGTTGCTACGACAGCCAGCCGCTGCTGGCAACCGCGCAGCGTCGGGACTTGTTCCTCGGAGTGCTGGAACGAGTACGGCGGCGCTATAGCTGGGTAGTGCTGGCCTACGTGGTGATGCCCGAGCACGTTCATCTGCTGGTGAGCAAGCCGGCGGAGCGCCCGCTGTCCACCGCCATCCAGGCGCTGAAGCTCGGCTTCGCGCGGCGCGTCATAGGCGAGCGGCGAAGGCGACACCTGAGTGGGCTACTCGAGTCCGGCCCACAACGCATTTGGCAGGCCCGGTACTATGGCTTCAACGTTTGTACAGCGGAGAAACAGGTCGAGAAACTGCGTTACATCCATCGAAATCCTGTGAAGCGCGGTCTGGTGGAAGCGCCGGAACTTTGGCGCTGGAGCAGCTTCTGCGCGTATGCCTATCAGGAGAAAGGTCCGGTCGGAATAAATCAGTGGAGCGTGCCAAAGCTGAAGTCAATCGAACCGACAAGTTTCCCACGGTGATCCGTCGTACTCGCCCGGGTCTCGAACCCCGCGAGACCCGGGGCACCCGGCGAAACTTAAGGCGTGCGTACCCGCTCTGGCTGAGCGTAATACCCAGATCGGGTTCGCGCGGCTAGTCCCGGCTTGTCGATCTTAATCTCCAGCGCATGATACTCGTTCGGAGCGTCCCCGACAGCACCATCAAAGGAGAGAACGTAAAAGGCATTTGCGTCGGCAATGCAGGTTGCGATCTCGCCTGCTACATCGTTGTTTGAATTGAGAACCAGGCCTCCACTTTGGTAAGCAAGAACCTGTAATGCCAAGTTTCCAACTCGCACCTGTCTTGCTGCGCTGACTCCTTTTACGAAATCCTTGTAGTATGAGGTTCGGACTCCGACTTCATCCTCCATACCCAACGGATCGACATCGTAAAGTGTGATGCGAGCCCGTCGCAACTCGTCCGAAACTGCAACAATGGAGTTGAAGAGCTGCTGCTGATCCTTTGAGCTCAGTTCCACGTTAGGGCCGGAAAAAAGGGGCCAACCCGGGCTGATCCAGACCACGAGTTTTCGTCCAGGCCGTGCCGCTTCGTAGTCGGCGAGTTGCCCGAGGGCGCGGAGAGACAAGTTGAGCCGGTCAACGGCGCCGTAAAATCCTTGTGCCCGGCCGCTGGTACGCAGAGCGTTTTTGTTCTGATTGAGGTCTGCAATCAGGGTCTTTCCATCTCGCGAAGGCGTGTTCCGGATCGTTGCTCCCGCATCGGAAAAGAAGACGATCGATACTGGCCGCACAAGCTCCCCGCCGTTTTGGCTTAGAAGCTTTTGTATTTGTTGCCGCTCGATTTCTACGTTGCGAAACGAAGTGTTGACTTCGTCAACGACCAAAATGACTTCAACCGGCGGGTCAGCTGTCGCGCTCGCGCCCGCCACCGCATGAAAAGAGACGATCTTCTGCGGTTGTTTGTCGTCCAAAAGTGTGAAGTCCTGCTGTTGCAGACCAGCGAGCGCATGTCCGGACCTATCGGCTACAACTACATCGAGCGTGATGCGGTGATTCGCATTACCAGGCGGGGCCGAGGCGAGAGCTTCGGACGGCCCCTCATGGCTATCCTGTCGGGCAACTGCCGGTGAGGATGCCAAGGTGGTGGTGGTGTCATCGCTCTTCGCTTGCACGGGAGCGGTAGTTTGCTGTGCCGCTAGCGTTGTTCCAAGGAGCGCCAGTGCCAGTAACGTCACTACTGTATTCGCGGAATTGGTTTTCATGTCCGCCTCCTGTTTTCTTCCCGGCGGGGGAAAACCCGGTTACTTATAGGAACACTTGTAGCATGACTACGACCGTAAATTAGTGTTACGAAAGGTCAAGATTACTGCTGGGTTCCCTTAGCAGAAATCTTGAAATCGAGCAGGACAAAAACCTGCGGGGCTCGATTTTCCGCAATCGTTCCACCGTGCCGACTCAAAAGGAGCTCTCACACGTTCACATGCGCTGAAGGCTGAGTGCTGAATACTGAGTGCTGGAAAAGCAGGTCCCTCCGCTCGCCCGCCCGTTCTACGAACAGGCGGGGCTCGGTCGGGATGACAAACATTGGGGGCAACGAATCTCCCCCTATCTTAGCGCTTCCATGCACTCGTCCAGCACTTCGCGCGAGGGGCGGGTGACGCTCTCCGGCAGGGTCGCCAGCGGCTGATCGGTCATGTTGATCATGTCGATGAAGTTAGGCGCGGTGGTGTTCAAGTAGAGCACGCCGGTGAGCACCTCCTCGGCATCGTGCGCCTGCATCACCCGCTTCACGGCCTCGATTTTATTGGTGGGGTCGTAGTCCTCTTCCAGCTTGCGCAGCCGCAGCGTCGAGCCATCGTGCATAGTGACGTTGATGGTGGTGCCCGGGTCGTACTCCACGTCAATCTCGTTGAAATGAGGAACAAAGTTCAAATCGTGCAACGGCTCTTCGTGGTCCTTGACGAACTTGTAGGACTTGGTCGAGCCGTCATGATCGTTGAAGGTGGTGCAAGGCGAGATCACGTCGAGCATCACGGTGCCGCGATGCGCGAGTGCGGCTTTTAGCATGGTGTGCAACTGGCGCTTGTCGCCCGAGAAGGAGCGGCCCACGAAGGTTGCGCCCAGCATGATCGCCAGGGCGCAGGTATCGATGGGCGGCATATCGTTGATGACACCGGTCTTCAGCTTGGAGCCGAGATCTGCGGTCGCAGAGAACTGTCCTTTGGTCAGCCCGTACACGCCGTTATCTTCGATGATGTAAATCACCGGCAGATTGCGACGCATAAGATGTACAAACTGACCGATGCCGATGGACGCGGTATCGCCGTCACCGCTAACGCCCAGGGCAACGATCTTCGAGTTCGCCAACACCGCGCCCGTTGTGACCGACGGCATGCGGCCATGTACCGAGTTGAAACTGTGCGAACGGCCCATGAAGTACGCCGGGCTCTTCGACGAGCAGCCGATCCCCGACACCTTGATGACCCGTTCGGGCGCGACACCCATCTCGTAGAAGGCGTCGATGATGCGCTCGGAGATGGCATTGTGGCCACATCCGGCGCATAGCGTGGTCTTGCCTCCGCGATAGTCGAGCACTGTCAATCCAATGCGGTTGGTCTTGGGTCGTGGAGCGGCTGTGGTCGCCATTTACTTGCCCTCCTGCAAGAAGATGTCGTCGGTGATGGAACGCGCGTCGATCGGCAACCCGTTATAGTGGCGCACGCTGCGCAGCTTGCCGATTTCTTCGATCGCGAGGTCCAGCTTCAATAACTGCAACATCTGCGCGTCGCGGTTTTGGTCAATCATGTAAATCCGTTCGTGGGCAGCCACGAAGTCGTGGGTCTCACTGGTGAAGGGATAGGCACGCAGGCGCAAGTAGTCGGCCTTCACTCCGTATTCGCTTTGCAACTGGTCGAGGGTCTCAACCACAGCGTGATGCGAGGTTCCGTAGGCGATGATCCCAATTTCGTTGCCGTCGCTGCGCACGATCTCCGGATTGGGAACGAGCGTGCGCGCCGTCTCAAATTTGTGTGCCAGCCGGTCCATGTTGTTGGCATAGTCGTCAGGCCGTTCGCTGTAGCTCGAGGTCTCGTTGTGTCCGCTGCCGCGCGCGAACCACGCCGCCTGCGGATGGTCGGTTCCCGGCAAGGTGCGGTAGCCGACGCCGTCGCCGTCCACGTCTTTGTATCGCGCAAAGCCACCGGCACGCTCCAGCTCTTCGGCGGTCAGCACCTTGCCGCGATTCTGCGGCTTGTCGGGATACTGGAACGGTTCCGACATCCAGTTGTTCATCCCAAGATCGAGGTCAGACATGACGAACACCGGCGTCTGCAACTGCTCGGTGAGGTCGAACGCGTCCCCGGCCATGCTGAAGCACTCGGCCACGCTGCAAGGCAACAGCATGGGATGACGAGTATCGCCGTGTGAGAGCTTGGCGACAAACTCGATGTCACCTTGTGAGGTGCGCGTTGGTAAGCCCGTGGAAGGACCCACGCGCTGAATGTCCCAGATCACGCCCGGAATCTCGACGTAGTAGCCCAAACCAGCAAACTCCGCCATTAGCGAAATTCCCGGACCGGCAGTAGCCGTCATGGAGCGCGCTCCCGCCCATCCAGCACCCAGAACCATGCCGATAGCTGCGAGTTCGTCTTCTGCTTGCACAATGGCAAAAGTGGCTTTGCCATCAGCTCCAACCCTATATTCTTTCATGTAATCGATGAGAGTTTCCACCAGCGACGAAGAGGGCGTAATCGGGTACCACGTCACCACGGTCACACCGGCAAACATGCAGCCCAAGGCCGCAGCAGCGTTACCGTCAATGATGATCATGCCAGTGGTCTCGTCCATGCGCTCGATGGTGAAAGGATCGGCCTTAGTGAGCGAGGAAGCAGCGTAATCGTATCCAGCCTTGGCGGCGTTCCAGTTGAGGTCCGCGGCCTTCACCTTTTTGGCGAACTGTTTGCGCAGCGCTTTCTCTACTTCGGCCATATCGAGGTTAAGCACCTGCGCCATCACGCCGACGTAAATCATATTCTTGACCAGCTTGCGCAGTTTCGACTCGGAGCAGACCGCGGCGCAAATCTTGTCGTAGGGTACGGCGTAGAACGTGACATCCGAGCGCAGCTCGTTCAGCTTCAGCGGCTCGTCGTAGAGCACGGCGGCGCCCGATGCCAGCGACATCGTATCTTCGCGCGCGGTTTCGGGATTCATCGCCACCAGAAAGTCAATCTCCTTCTTGCGCGCGATGTAGCCCTTCTTGCTGGCGCGAATGGTGTACCAGGTGGGAAGGCCGGCAATGTTCGAGGGGAACATGTTCTTGCCGGAAACAGGGACGCCCATCTGAAAAATGGTGCGCAGCAGAACGGTGTTGGCGCTCTGCGATCCTGAGCCGTTCACGGTTGCAACCTGGATGCTGAAGTCGTTGACGACAGGCTCAGGCACGGCGCCTTGGTCGGCGCCGTGTACTGCGAATTCGGTTGTGGCCATCAATACCCCTTACAACAATGGATGACTGCGGTGGGCAAACATCTCATTATAAAACAGTGGGCAACGGGCGGGAAATCGAAAGCGGCGGGGTGACCCGACGATCACCCGCGTCCAGCGTTGCGTCATTCGTGCCAAGGGGAAGCGCGGCTCGGAGGCGATTGAGAGGCAGACGGCCGCCTCCAAGACAACGCACAATCGCTAACCTCTCGGCTGCTGTTTAGGTTTTGGCGAGTTCCCAAACCGGCGTCAGACCCCCGCCTTCGGCTCTCGTGCCGTTTGACCACCCTGCACGGCTCTCATACACTTAGGTTTAGTGGCAATTGCCGGGAGAGCGGCAGGACTCGCACCGCGGCGTGGAATCACGTTCCCTGCACTCATGGCCAGTTGCATTCCCGGAGTCAAACGTAGCCACACTGCTGAAGGCAACTTCTTTGACGACTGAACCCGATATGACCGAAACAACCGCGACGGACGCCGCCTCTCCCGAACAGTCGAATCCGTGCAAGCGCGAACTCACCATCGAAATTCCTGCCGACGTGATCCATGCTGAAACCGAAAGCGTTGTGAGCCGCTACCAAAAGCAGGCGCGAATTCCCGGATTCCGCAAAGGCAAAGTTCCGGCATCCATCGTTCGCCAGCGTTTCGCCGAAGATATTAAGAAAGAAATCGTCGAGGCCTTAGTCCCTCGTTATTTCCGCCAGGAGACCCAGCGGCAGAACCTGTCGCCGGTGTCGCAGCCACAAGTCACTGACCTTAACCTGCGCGAGGGCGAGCCCCTAAAGTTTACGGCGTCCTTCGAGGTTTTACCCGATTTCGAAGTCGCTCCCTACGAGGGCCATCCACATCCAGAGACTTGATACCAACGTGAGCGAGGAAGACGTGCAAAACGCTCTCAACAATCTGCGTGAACAGCACGCTACCTACAGCGCCGTGGATGAAGAGCGTCCCCTGGCGGACGGCGACTTCGCTGTCGTCAGCTTTAAAGGCACGCCCAAGGAGAGCGAACAGAACGCCGATTCCAAGCCCGTTGAGGTGGACGAGGTCATGGTGGAGATTGGCGGGCAGAATACGATTCCGGAGTTTACAGAGAATCTCCGCGGCGCCAAGCGGGCCAGCAGCGCAGTTTCGAGGTGAAATACGCCGACGACTTTTCCGACAAGCGACTTGCCGGTAAGTCCATGACATATGACGTGGATGTAAAAGCCATCAAGACCCGCAGTGTTCCCGAACTGAACGGCGAATTCGCCAAAGAGCTGAGCTCCGACTTCAGCTCGCTGGATGAGCTTCGCAATCGGCTTCGAGAGAACATGAAGGCGGAGAAGCAGCGTGAGGCCGAACACCAAGCCAAAGACCAAATCGTTGAGGAACTCGTGAAGCGCAATGATTTTCCTGTTCCTGAAGTGATGCTGGACCAGCAGATTGATCTTCGCCTGGAGCGCGGGTTGCGCGCTCTGGCGGCACAGGGCATGCGCACCGAAGACATGAAGCGCATGGACTTTGGCCGCTTGCGCGCCGGACAGCATGAGGGCGCACTGCGCGAGGTGAAAGCATCTTTAATCCTGGAGCAGATTGCTGACGAGGAGAAGATCGAAGTCAGTGACGAGGAGTTAGACCACGAATTGGAAGCAGTGGCGACCCAGTCGAAGCAGACCCTTGAACAGGTCCGCGCTCGTTTGACGCAGGATGGCGGGCTGGATAGAATTCGGCATCGCATCCGCAACGAGAAAACCTTAGATTCTCTGTACCGCAGTTCCGCATAGGGCGGGCTGCATTCCACTTTCCCCTTTCGACCCTCCGGGAAGAAGTGTGGGCAAGTTAAGGAGCCGCAAACAATGCTTGTGCCCATGGTGATTGAGCAGACCAGCAGGGGCGAGCGGGCTTACGACATTTATTCCCGACTCTTGCGGGACAATATTGTTTTCCTAGGCACTCCTGTTGACGACAATGTCGCGAACTTGATCATCGCCCAAATGTTGTTTCTCGAGGCTGAAGATCCGGAAAAGGACATTTCGCTATATATCAATTCCCCTGGCGGTTCTATCACCGCGGGGATGGCGATCTACGACACAATGCAGTTCATCCGTCCGGACGTGACCACCATCTGCATCGGTCAGGCAGCCAGTATGGCTGCGCTGCTGTTGGCTGCGGGCGCGCCCAAGAAACGCTTTGCCCTGCCGACCTCGCGCATCCTGATACACCAGCCCCTTATGTCGGGACTTTCGGGTCAGGCGACCGATATCGACATTCACGCGCGTGAAATCCTGCGCATGCGCGAGATTACCAGTCAATTGCTGTCCAAGCATACCGGCCAGCGGCTGGAAAAAGTGGAACGAGACGTGGAGCGCGACTTTATCATGAACGCCCAGCAGTCGAAGGAGTATGGCTTAATAGACGACATCATTTTCAAACATAAGTAGGGTGTGAGCCTTAGGTAGCTCATTAAATGAGCGGAAAAAATTGCCTGCACCCCCTTCGAAAGTTGTATCCGATCTGGCACTAACGGTGCCTTGCAACGCGGCGAATTGTGGTTGAATAGATGGTATAGTGCAGCAGCACTGACAAGGACTTCGAGGAAGCTGCCCATGACCGTGGCAGCTACTCACAGGAGCATCACGGCTCCTGCCGTTTCGAACAAACGGGAAATGCGGCACGGAGACCTAAAGTTCCGGCTGACAAGCGTGTGAGGTGAAGGAGTTTTTCCGTGAGAACCAGGACTGGTTCCGATGAAGTGCTTCGCTGTTCGTTTTGCCACAAGTCGCAAGACGCCGTTGCCAAACTGATCTCGTCTCCAACCGACTATCCGCGGGCCTACATCTGCGATGAATGTGTCGCCGTTTGCAACTCCATTCTGGAAGACGACCGCACGGAGGCACAGCCCGCCGCCGCTCCTCACCAGCTTCCCAAGCCGGTTGAGGTGAAGGCCTTCCTCGACGAGTATGTCATCGGACAACAGCAGACCAAGAAGAAACTCGCCGTGGCGGTTTACAACCATTACAAGCGGGTTTACATGAATCGGCAGCGCGGTGGCGAGGTGGAACTCGCCAAGTCGAACATCATGTTGATTGGGCCGACCGGGACAGGCAAAACGTTGCTGGCGCAAACGCTTGCCAAGATGCTTGACGTTCCTTTCGCTATCGTGGACGCCACCACTCTGACCGAAGCCGGTTACGTTGGCGAGGATGTAGAGAACATCATCCTCAAGCTGCTCCAGGCCGCCGACGGAGACGTGGCGCGCGCCCAGACGGGCATTATCTACATTGACGAAGTCGACAAAATCGGCCGCAAGGACGAGAACCCTTCCATCACCCGCGACGTTTCTGGAGAGGGCGTGCAGCAGGCGTTGCTGAAGATTCTGGAAGGCACCGTTGCCAATGTTCCTCCCCAGGGCGGGCGCAAACACCCGCACCAGGAATTCACGCCCGTAGATACCACCAACATTCTGTTTATCTGCGGCGGAGCCTTTGTTGGACTCGAGCGCACCATTGGAAGGCGGCTTGGCAAGCGCTCCATGGGATTCCGTACCGACGAGGCCAAAGAAGCGGCCTTCACGGAGAGCAACAAACGCGATACCGAATTGCTGGCGCAGGTCGAACCACAAGACTTGATCAAGTTCGGACTAATCCCCGAGTTCGTTGGCCGCCTGCCGGTGGTTGGCGTATTGAGCGATCTCGACGAAGATGCCCTGATTGAGATCCTAACCAAGCCGAAGAACGCCATCGTGAAGCAATACCAACGGCTGTTCGAGTTCGAGAACGTGAAGCTCCGGTTCACGGATGAAGCTCTGCGTGCCATTTCCCGTGAAGCAATGCTGCGCAAAGTGGGAGCGCGGGGATTGCGCATGATCCTGGAAGAACTAATGCTCGACCTGATGTACCAATTGCCCGGCCAAAAGCGGGTCAAGGAGTTTGAGGTCACGGCAGAGATGGTTCTGAAGCGCAATGTAAACCTGCCCATCATGGAGAAGGCGGGATAGCCGGAGCAGTCGTCGGCAGCCGGTTGTCAGTTGTCGTGAACAGGCTTAAGCTTGCGCCTATTCCGGCGTAATGAGTCCCGGCACGCGCCGCAAAGCCAACCTCTCGCTGCCTGCTGAAGGCATGTACGGGGCCATTAGGTGCTCCCGAGCCCCATCAAATGCTGGCCCTGCTTAGTTAGCGGAAAGCAGCTCAAGACAAGGCATTTCCTCGGCATCTACTCCTTGTTTCGCGTGTTATCCTAAAGTGAGTTTAGGTTTGCCCGACGTGGCGGCCCGGCGCCGAGCGTGGCGAAAGCGACTCAACTTTCTTCCGCAGAGCGGCTCGAGCCCTCTGAAAACGATAAGGTGATAATAGTGACCCAGCGCGAGAAATTCGAGACCAAGAAACTCCCCATGATGCCGATTCGAGACGTCGTCATCTTTCCCTACATGATGACGCCATTCGTGGTCGGCAGGGAGTCGAGCGTGCGCGCATTGGAAGAAGCGCTGGCTGGCGATAAGAAGATATTCCTTGCCACCCAGCACGACGCGAGTATCGACGAGCCCAAGCCCAATGAGATTTTTCAGGTCGGTACGCTGGTCAACATCGTCCAGAGTCTGAAGCTTCCTGACGGCAACATCAAGGTCCTGGTGGAGGGTCTGGAGCGTGGCAAGATCCTCCAAGTAGTGGATACTGATGGTTACTTTGAGGCCACCGTACGCACCGCGAAGTATTCGGCTGAGCAAACACCACAGATTGAAACCAGCATGCAGCGCGTGACGGGTCTGTTCGAGCAATACGTCAAGCTCTGTCAGTCGCTGAATTACGAAACCATGATCGCCGCGGTGCGCAACGACGACCCGGCAAAGCTGACCGACACCATCGCCGCCAACCTGCAACTTTCCATCGAAGAGAAGCAAGAGCTGCTGGAAATCTTCGATCCTGCCGAGCGCCTGAACCGCATCGGGGACGTGCTCGAACGTGGAGATCGAGAAGCTCAACATGGATCGCACCATTCAGTCGCGCGTAAAGCGCCAGATGGAGCGCGCCCAGAAAGAGTACTACCTCAACGAAAAGATCAAGGCCATCCAGAAAGAACTGGGGCGCGGCGAGAAGAGCGAATTCGACGAACTGAAAAAGAAGGTTGACACCGCCGGCATGCCGCGCGACACGCATGAGAAGGCGCTACAGGAACTGAAAAAGCTGGAAGCCATGCCGCCCATGTCAGCCGAGTCCACCGTATCTCGGAACTACCTCGATTGGCTGCTGGCCGTGCCCTGGAAGAAGCGCTCCAAAGAGATCCGCAACATCGATATCGCCGAGAAAACACTCAACGAAGATCACTACGGTTTGGAGAAAATCAAGGAGCGCATTCTTGAGTTTCTCGCGGTCCGGCAATTGGTGAAGAACCCGAAAGGCTCGATCCTGTGTTTCGTCGGACCTCCGGGAGTGGGCAAGACCTCGCTTGGCATGAGCATCGCCAAGGCCACCGGGCGTAAGTTCGTCCGTATGTCGCTGGGCGGGGTGCGTGATGAAGCCGAAATTCGCGGCCATCGCCGCACCTACATCGGCGCGCTGCCCGGTCAGATCATCCAGATGATGAAGAAGGCCGGCACCAAGAATCCGGTATTCATGCTGGATGAAGTCGACAAGATGTCGATGGACTTCCGCGGCGACCCGTCGGCAGCGCTACTCGAAGTACTCGATCCCGAGCAGAACTTCATGTTCGTGGACCATTACTTGGACGTGGAATACGACCTGTCGCAGGTATTCTTCATCGCGACGGCGAATGTGCTGCACACGATTCCTCCTGCACTCCAAGACCGCATGGAAGTGCTGCGGCTGCATGGCTACACCGAGCCCGAGAAAGTCGAGATTGCCAAGCAATATCTGGTGCGAAAACAGCGCCTGCAGAGCGGATTGACCGAGCAGAACATCATCTTCACCGACGAGGCGCTTACCGCGATCATTCGCAACTACACGCGCGAAGCCGGCGTCCGCAATCTGGAGCGCGAGATCGGCAACATCTGCCGTAAAGTCGCGCGCAAGGTGGTCAAGGAAGGCGGCAAGTACACCGTGGAACTCACCGGGGCAAACGTTCCAGAGTATCTGGGCGTAATGAAGTTCCGCGACAGCGAGATACACGAGCGGAGCGAAGTGGGGATAGTCACCGGGCTGGCATGGACCGAAGTCGGCGGCTCGATACTCACAACCGAAGTCTCGGCCGTGGAGGGCAAGGGTGGAAAACCGATTCTGACGGGCAAACTGGGCGACGTGATGCAGGAGTCGGCTCAAGCCGCCATGACCTATGTGCGATCGCGCTGGAAAAAGCTGGGGCTCCAGCGGGATTTCTATCGCAGTCTCGATATCCACGTCCACGTGCCGGAGGGTGCGATTCCGAAGGATGGCCCGTCTGCCGGCATTACCATGGCGACAGCGATCGCCAGCGCACTTAGCCGCATCCCCGTTCGGCGTGACATCGCCATGACTGGCGAGATCACGCTGCGCGGCAAGGTTCTGCCCATCGGCGGATTGAAAGAGAAGCTGCTGGCGGCCCACCGTGCCGGTATCCTGGAGGTCTTGCTTCCGTCCGACAACGAGAAGGACCTGGCCGACGTGCCGGAGAACTTGCGCAACGTAATGAAGCTGCGCTTCGTCAATACTATGGACGACGTGCTGGCGTATGCGCTGGAGCGTCCGCTGCCTGAGGTGCCCGACGAGGTCTCTCCAGGGCTCCCGGCGCTGCCGCCGAATGCGGAGCCGGCGCCGGCGCACCAATAAGCGTACGCGGACTATTGCTTCGAAGCGAAAAAGCCGCCCACTGCGGAGTGTTCTTCCTTTCTGCTCGTGCGGCGCCCTACACCGCACCTCACCCCGGAAGTGCCCCCATTGCGCTTCCGGGCCACTACGGCGATATTGATTGCATGAAGGTGTTGACCCGCTTTGTGACCTCGGCCGCTGCCCCGCTGCAGTTCCCGCCTGTGGGGGCGCCAGAGATCGCGTTTCTTGGTCGCTCCAATGTAGGCAAATCGAGCTTAATCAATTCGCTTGTCGGGCACCAAGATCGCCAAGACCAGCAACACCCCCGGTCGCACTCAGACGGTCAACTTCTTCCAGGTACGCCGCCCCGGCAGGCCGAGTCCCGACTTCGTCTTCGTCGACCTGCCTGGTTATGGTTACGCACGCGCGCCCAAACAAATCACCGCGCAGTGGGCGCAGTTTATTAATCCATACCTGGAGCATCGCGAGTCACTCGTGCTCTGCTTGTCGCTGGTGGATGTCACGATTCCTCCGCAGGAGCTCGATTTACAGTTGATGGACTGGCTGCGACACATGGATCGCCAATTCGTTGTGGTAGCGACAAAGGCTGACCGTATTTCCAAGAATCAACTGCGCACCTCGCTGGCTAAGCTCTGCGACCGGCTTCAAATCCTTCCCTCGCAGATAATTCCATTTTCTATTAAGTCGCGGACAGGATACGACGAACTTTGGACAGCGATCCGAGCGGCTGCAAACGTGGACCAGGCAGGGTTCCAGCGCGTAGAGGAAACTGGTTCGTAAGGCCATGCAGGGTGGCCTCTGATCATTTCCTCAGAGTGGCCAGATCTCGAGGGCCGCCTTGCTCAGTATCTGTTCTTTCGCGCTTTCGCTTAGCGCGAGGGCGCGAAACTGAGCGAGGTTTTTCTCGATCTCCGGGACGCCGGGCCCCGGCCAGTCCGTGCCGAACAGCGTCTTCGTGCGCGATCTCTTCGAGTCGCGGGAAATACTTCAGCAGGATTTTCGGTGGAATGCCGCTGATATCGAGAAAAACATTGCGGTGCCGCCGAACCAGGAAAAACGCAGTATCCATCCATAGCGGACGCCCACCATGCGCCAGTAGGATCTTCAGCCGAGGGAAATCGACGGCCACATCATCCACGTACATCGGATCGCCGTACTTGTTGCGCGCTCCGGGGAAGATCGAAGTACCGGTGTGCACCATGATCGGAATCCCGTTCGCCTCGGCCACTCGATAGATGATCTCCAGCTCTTTGACCCCGTGCACGTAATCGTTGGGATAGAGCAATTGGTGCGGCGGATGGATCTTGATTAGCTTGATGCCAAGGCGCACGATGTGTTCCATGTCGGCCAGAACATTCTGCGTGTGGCGCGGGTGCACACTGCCGCAGGGGATCAACCGCTTTGGATCTTCCTTTACATAGTTGGCGATGAACTCGTTGACCGCCGGCGTAAAGCCGATCACCTCGGGCGCAACATAATTGATGAGCACTGCCCGATCGATTCCAATTCTGTCGAGATGCTTGAGGAAGGCTTTTGGAGAGCCGCAGTATTCCGCCACCCGATCGAAATCCTTACGGGACTTCTTCATCAGTGCCAGAGCCTCTGGCTTAAACAAATCCATGGGCTGAATGTGGATGTGGCAGTCGGTGATGAGCATCGGTAGTCAGTTGTCAGTTGTCACGTGTCAGTTATCGCGCGATCTCATGAATTTGTCATCAGCGCAGCGAAGCGGAGTTGAGGGGTCGGCAGTCCGCCTTTTCAGTTCGCAGCGGCGTCCATCACCGCTCGTTTGGCAAACACCCGCACCATCTCGCGGCGATACTCCGGCGTCAGAGCTGAGGTGGTGAGAGGCTTGGCCGTACTGGCTGCCAAATCACCAATGCGCTCCGCAATCTGTTGGGTCGGAACCACTCCGACGAGATGCGCATCCGCATCCTTCACCAGGAACGGTGCAGGATTGACCGCCGTAATGGCAACGCGTGCATCCTCTACCCGGCCCGAGCGCATCTTGAGCGCCACGGCAAGGCCGGCCAAAGGATAGTCGATGCTGCCACGGACGCGCAGCTTCTGATAGCTACCACGCCATCCTGCCGACGACTCTGGCAGGTACACACGGGTGACGATCTCATTTGCCGCCAGATGCAACCGCGCGATGCCATCGTTCACGTAGAACTCTGACAATGGGGTGCGCCGGGTGCCAGCCGGGCCTACGATCTCGATCTCCGCTCCAAGGCATAGTAGCGCGGGAGCGGTATCGCCCGAGAAGGCTGCCCAGCAGAACTTTCCACCCGGTGCGACATGACAAAGATCGCCATCTTTCTTCAGACAGAAGCCGCAACTCTTACGCCACAGCAGCGACTGGTTGTACCACAGACAACGGGTGTCGAGGCAGAGATTGCCTCCGATCGTTCCCATGTTACGCAACACCGGCGAAGCGACCGTCTTCACCGCTTCGTAGAGGACAGCGTGATCTTTGCGAATGACCGGCGAATGTTCGACAGTGCTAAGGGATGTAAGCGCACCGATCTCGACTTCCCCGCCTGCTCGATTGCGAATCCCACGCAGTTCGCTGACTCCGCGCAGGTCGAGAACGTACGGCGGCGTGAACAGTTTCTGCTTCATCGAGGGCAACAAGTCGGTACCGCCCGCAACTACTTTCACCTGCCCGTCATATTTCGCCATCAGCGCCGTGGCGTCATCCATAGTCTTAGGGCGCAACAATTGGAAGCTGGGCAGGCTCACTTACCACCTCCCATAGGCGACCCAGCATTCGTGCCCTGCCGTGACGGATCAAGCGGATGCCGCGTCGGACCCTTGCCGCGAAACCACAGCGAGCCGCCATGTTCACGCAGCTTGTGCGGCGCGGTCGGGTCTACCGACTCAGTCATTTCGATTCTCTTCATTCCCTTTTTTGCTCGCAGGGCCGCCAGTACGCGTTCTGGCGTGAAGGGCGCCTCCCGCAAACGAACTCCCACTGCGTCGTAGATTGCGTTCGAGATCGCCGGGATCGTCGCAGCCAGCGAACCCTCGCCCGCTTCCTTCGCTCCAAACGGGCCTTCGGGGTCGATGCTCTCGACAATGATGCATTCGATCTCAGGCGACTCCGTCGACGACGGACTGCGGTATTCCAATAATCCGGGATTCATTAGCAGGCCATCCTTCCATACCATCTCTTCCTCAAGCGCCTGGCCAAGTCCCATCCAGACCGAGCCGATCACCTGGCCTTCTACGGCAACCGGGTTCAGTGCGCGTCCGCAGTCGTGGGCCGCCCAAATCTTGTGCACCGTTACTTCGCCGGTTTCCTCGTCCACGGTGATTTCTGCAACCTGCGCGGAATAGGAATAGGCGGGAGACGGACCGACACCGCCGCCTTTGTGTGTGCCACCTCGCGCTGCCGCCGGCGGCGCGTACGAGCCCGTGCCGGTCAGCGCCCCATGGAAGTCAATCGCCGCAACGATGGCTTCCTCGAAGCTCATATGGTCTCTAGGGACATCCTCTTTGCGGGTCTGCAGAACCGAGCCGCGAAGGATCTGGCCGTCCACATGTCCACGCGCCGCTTCCTTTTCTTCCAGAACATCTGAAGATGTCGGAGCGTAGTCTGACAGCGTGATACCGCTATTCCAAACGCGGTCATTGCGCATGATTACATCTTCGGAGGCGCAATTCATGCGCTTAGCGGCCGCGCTTACGATGTTCTTCTTTACTTCCTCGGCGGCGCGCAGAGCGGCATTTCCGGCCATGAACGTCACGCGGCTGGAATAGGAACCGAGGTCGATCGGCGTCAGGTCCGTATCGGCAGCCACGACCTTCACCCGCGAAAGGTCACAGCCCAGCACCTCCGCTACAACCTGCGCAGTCATGGTATCGGAGCCTTGCCCGATTTCCGACGCGCCGGTGTAGACGACCACACCGCCATCGCGATCAATCTTGATGTTCACCGTGGAGTGCGGCATGTCGGAGCGGATGATGCTGTTGGCTGCGCCGCTGACATAATGGCTGCAAGCAACTCCGAGGCCCCGGCCCTTGGGCAGCTTACCCCTGCGTTCTTTCCAGCTAGAGCGGGTGACCACCTGATCGATGCATTCAGGCAGTCCATAGCTCAATACCCGTAGACCGTTGACAGTCACGGTTGGCGGCTTTAACAGGTTAACGCGCCGCATTTCCGCTGGGTCGAGGGCGAGCTTCGCGGCGATCTCGTCCATCTGCGACTCGAAAGCGAATCGGACATTAACCGTGCCGTGTCCCCGCATGGCTCCGCAAGCGGGCTTGTTGGTCAGTACGCGATATCCGTCGTAGCGGATGTTTGGGATGTCATACAGTGCGCCCAACAGGGCACCGGAATAAAGAATGGTTACGACGCCGTAGGAGCAGTAGGCGCCACCGTCCTGAATGACCGTGCAGGCCACGGCCGTCATGCGCCCATCGTTTTTCACTCCGGTCTTCAGATCGACAATGGTGCGCGGACGCCCGCGATGCGCCCAGAAAACCTCCTCGCGCGTGTAGGTGATCTTCACCGGGGCTTTCGCTGCGCGCGCCGCAACCGCCGCGATGATCTCCAGCGGGATGATTTCGCTCTTGCCGCCAAAACCGCCGCCCACCAAGGGTTTGATCACGCGGATCTGCGACATCGGCATCTCCAGCACGAGGGAGAGCTTGTGTTGGAGGTAATACGGAACCTGGGTGGAGGACCAGCACCGTTAGCCGTCCCAACTTACCGGTGTGCGGATCGAGTTCGAAGTTGGCCAGCGTGCTGTGCGGCTCCATCGCTGCGTGGGTCACTTCGTTGGCGATGTAGCGGGCTTCGTGTACATAATCCGCTTCGGCAAAACCTTTTTCCGGATCGCCGAATACGTGGTGGTAATCCTTCTCAATGTTGTGTGGCCGGTTCTCGTGAATGAGATCGCATTCCGCTTTTATCGACTCCTCGGGATCGAAGTAGGCCGGCAGCGGTTCGTATTCCACGTCGATCAACTCGATCGCGTTTTCCGCAATTTCTTCGCTAATAGCGGCAACGCATGCCACGTGATCGCCTACGTACCTGACCTTCTCCACCGCGAGCGCGGTTTCGTCATGACCCACCGGAAGAATGCCATAGGGATTGGGCGCGTCCTCTCCGGTGACCACGGCGACAACTCCATCCAGGGCTTTCGCTCGTGAGGTGTCGATATACTTGATGCGAGCGTGCGGATAGGGCGAATGGAGAATCTTGCCCACCAGCATTCCGGGGAGGGTGAGGTCGTCCGTGTACTTGCCCGCGCCGGTGGTTTTGCCCGCCGCATCCACCATGGCGATCGATTTGCCGATAACTGAAAATCCGTTGTCGCTCACTTCGTCTCCACCAACTCGTCCTTCATTCCCATTTGCTCCGCATGGATCGCCGCACGAACCGCCTGGTACATCTGCGAATATCCAGTACAACGACACAGATTGCTGCTGAGGGCCTGGCGAATCTCATCCTCGGTTGGGTCGGGATTGTTGGCCAGCAGCCACTTCACCGTCATCATGAATCCAGGTGTGCAGAAGCCGCATTGCGCGCCGCCAAAATCGCCGTAGGCCTTCTGCAATGCGGCCAAACCGCCGTGATCGGCAACGCCTTCAACCGTCGTGATCTCCTGACCCTCGCAACTGGCCGCCAGCATGGTGCACGAAAGCATGGGCACTCCATCCACTTGCACTGTGCAGGAGCCGCAAGACGAATCATCACAGGCGCGCTTGGAGCCGGTGAGCGCCAGATCCTGACGTAACACGTCGAGCAGAAGCTTATTCGGCTCAATCGCCAACTCATGGGCGCGCCCGTTGACGTGAAGTTCGATCAGTTCTTTTTTCATGTTAAAGCCCTTAGCAGTCAGCACTCAGCATTCAGCCAATGATCGTGAACGGCTGAATGCTGACAGCAGAGTGCCGAATGCTTCTTTCAATACACCGGCACTGTGGGATCAATATGGCGCGACCATCGGTCGATGCCTCCACGCAACGATTGCACCTTTTCGAAACCTTGCTGCCGCAGCCACGCCGTCACGTTCATCGAGCGCACACCGTGATGGCAAACCACAACGATGTGGTGCCCTCGGGATCGAGCTCCTGGTTGAAACGCGCCGGAATATCTGCCATCGGAATCAACTTACTGTTCGCGATCTTCGCAATCTCGAACTCCCAAGGTTCGCGAACGTCGAGCAGCGCAACATCTTCTCCCGCGTCTTGCTGAGCTTTCAGTTCTTCCGGTGCAATCTCGTAATCCAGTGAAGCGCTCACTTCTCCACCCATTTCGGTCTTCGACGCTCAACGAATGCTGCGATGCCTTCCTGCGCATCCGCGGTCTTCATTAGCTCGTCAAAATAAATCTGCTCGGCGCGCGCCAGGCCTTTATCGAAGTGAATGGAATCCCATGCATAGAAAGCCTTCTTCGCTAAGGCCAGCGCCACCGAACTCAGTTGCGACACGCGCTGCACACAGTCGGCAACCAGCGTCTCTGGATCGTCGGCAAGTCCGTTCACCAGGCCGGCCTCCAGGGCTTCCTGCCCGCTCAAGGTGCGGCCGGTCAGCAGCAACTCGGCCGCCAGTTTCTGTCCGACAATGGCTGACAAGGCCACGCTAGCCACCGGCGCGTAGCAAGCCAGCTTGATCTCGGGAAATCCCCAGACCGAATCGGGCGAGGCGTACACCACGTCACACATGAGAGCCAGCTCTGCGCCGCCTCCAAGGCAGTGCCGGCGAACGCTCGCGATCGTCAGCTTGCTGTTGTCCACTAGCGAGCGAATCACGCTATGAAACGCAGTAAGCATGTCGCGCACCTTTTCGGGCGTGTGCGCTGCAATGTCGACACCACCGGAGAAGGCCTGCTCCGAACCAGAGAAGACGATGGCTCTGATTTCCGGCTGTAGCTCGATCCGTTCCAGCGCGGCCCGCAGCTCGTCCATCATCGGGATGTCGATGACATTCAACGGCGGATTGTTCAACCCGACCCGTGCCGCCGGAGGTTGCAGCTCGACCGTGATGCGAGTAAATGTTTTGGTGATGTTTGGCATTATCGGGTTATAGGGGTCCTTCGACTCCGTTCGCTGCGCTCACTACGCTCAGGATGACAGCAACTTTGCACCATCGTCATTGCCAGAAACTTCATCATTTGCCGCTGAATTTTGCCGGCCGCTTTTCAAGGTAGGCAGCCAAGCCTTCGGTCGCATCGCCACTCTCAAACAGCAGTTGCTGGTTCTCGCGCTCCAACGCTAGTCCAGCTTCAATCGGAATCTCCCAACCAGTCTGTACCGCACGCTTGATACGTCCAACGGCTTTCGCCGCTTTGTTCGGCGGACAGAACTGGCGTGCGTACTCCAAAACCCGCTCCATAAAGCGTTCGCCTTCGAGGATTTCATTCACCAATCCCAACTGTTTTGCATCCTCAAAGGAAAACGTTTTGCCCGTCACCATCAGCTCGATTGCTTTCGACTTTCCCACAATCCGCGACAGGCGCTGTGTGCCACCGGTCCCGGGCAACACGCCAAGGTTAACCTCCGGCAATCCGATCTTGCCGCCATCCTTGCGCGCGATGCGCAGGTCGGCCGCCATGGCGATCTCCAGCCCCCCGCCGACGCAGTGTCCGTTGAGAGCGGCGATCACCAGTTTGGGAGTGTTCTCCAGCCTCAGCAACATTTCATTGGCGTGAAGACAGAAGTAGTACTTGAATGTGGGATCGACTTCCGTCAGCATCTGAATGTTCGCGCCCGCGCAGAAAAACTTTTCGCCCGCTCCGCCCAGAACGATGACGTAAATCTCATTGTCCATCCGCGCCCGGAGAATACAGTCGTCAAGCTGACGGTTCATCTCATAGCTGTAGGTGTTGGCGGGCGGGTCGCTCATCACAATGATCGCGACTCCCGACTCGACGCGGTATTGGACGAGTTCCCTCACCTCGCTCGATGCATCTTGAATTGTGCTACCCATCGATAAAACTCCTGGCACGGTATTGCCGCAAAACGGTCATGAACGAGTTCGGCCCGTAGTGAGAGCGGGGGCGGCTTTGCGCTTTGCGCCTTTCGTCTTCGGGAAGCCCCCTGTTTCCGGCTTACGGCCGAGTCGTGGCTCGCGACGTGGCTTCCAGTCGCCGGCTTTTTCAGCTCGCACCCCCAGCAGAAAAATATCGCTCAGCTGGCGCGCAATGGTTTCGGCATTGGGGTCGACGCGTGGGTTGTACCACGTGTACAGCCAGTTCATCATTCCAAAAAGTCCCATGACCGCGGTACGCGTGCCGATTCCGCCCGTTGCTCCGGCATTCGGCCCAACGAATTTCAACCCTTCCGCCTTAGCCAAGTCCTCTACCAGTCCGACACAAATGCGGTAGTATTCACGCTTAATGGCAGCCAGTTCGGTACCATAGCCGTTTTTTAAAACGTCATCTTCGTGCGCCAGCACCTTCATCGCTTTCTGTTTGGCAACGGAATAGTCAACATGATTGTGGACGAAGATACGGATGCGGGCTTCGGGGTCGTTGCTCTCGGCAAGTTGCTCCCGCAACCGCTCGATAATGGTGTTGAAGGTGTGCTGTTGAATGAAATAGAGCAGTTTCTCTTTGGATTCGAAATAGTAATAAAGACCGGCGAGCGAGATGCCGCTCAACCGCGACAGGTCGCGCATTGAAGCGCCTTCATACCCTTTTTCGGCAAAAATCTCAGTAGCGTAGTCCAGAATCTCAGCCAGTCGGCGGTCGAAACGGGTATCCTCCGAGGAGGGAGATTCCAAAGCCCGAGTTGTAGAGGAAGAGGACATGCGGCAATCGGCAGCCGGGGAACAACGACCACGGCGACCAACCTTTCGAACGTTCGTTCTAATTTTATTCCCAGCCAGGCGATTCGGCAACCCAGCTCTATTCAAACCCAGCTCTATTCAAAGGTCCCGCGCGTCGGCCCAATCTACTTCTGCCAAGCGTTCTATTTTGGGAAATCGGGTCCTTGCCGATTGATCCCCCTCCACTGGACCTCATAAAAAACACTTGCGTTGACAAGTAACGCCCGAAAGGGCAAACTGCTCCATCTTGGAGATTCTGTTCCTTTGAGCCTTGGACGCGCACTGAACAGGACGGAACGGGCCAGTTGATGACCGCGCCACAACGCGTTTCATTCAGGATGGAATCCACGCTGGAAAGCGTGAACAAGGCCGAAGGGATGGCCGATCAGATCTCGGCGCAGTCTGGTTTCGACGAGGACGCACGCGGCGGGATTTCGATGGCGGTTCGCGAGGCGATGATCAATGCCGTGTTGCACGGCAACGCCTACGACCCGGCCAAGAGCGTAAACTTAAGTTTCGAGCAAAACGGGCAGGAGTTGATCATCACGATCACTGACCAGGGGAAGGGTCTCGATCCGGCCGAGATTCCGGACCCGCTTGCGCCAGAAAATCTTATGAAACAGTCCGGCCGGGGCATATTCCTAATGCGGGCTTTCATGGATGAAGTCCGCTTTCGTAAACTTGACTCCGGTACTGAAGTTACTTTGATCAAGCGGCTCCAGAACAACGATCTGGACCGTCAGGAGGCTTCCACGTGAGCATGAAAGCAAGTACCCGGCAGGTAGATGGCGTCACTATTGTCGACTTGAGCGGACGAATCACTCTGGGCGAAGGCAGTGTGGTGTTGCGCGACACCGTCAAGGACCTGCTTGGTAAAGGGCAAAAGAAAATCCTGCTTAACCTTGGCGATGTGAGCTACATTGACAGCTCGGGCATCGGCGAGCTGGTCAGCGCTTTTACCTCCGTCCGCAACCAAGGCGGCGAACTGAAACTGCTGCATCTAACCAAAAAGGTGCACGATCTGCTGCAGATCACCAAGCTCTACACCGTCTTTGACGTACGAGACGACGAAGCCGGGGCCATCACAGCCTTCAGCGCGTAATCAGCCTCGGCTGCCTGCGGCGTAGCCCTGCATGACCCTAACGCCCTTTCGCGTCTTGCGGAAGGGCGTTCGTTGTCGTGAGCGATTCGGTTTTCGCTCCGCACCGCTACCGCAGGGCGAATTCCCGAAGGCGAAGAGTGATAGTGCCAACGGCTAGCAGTTAGCAACGAGTTGCGTGGAGCTACGTCCTCCGATTACCAGCTCCGAACAGCCACCTCGGGTCAATCGAGATCCACGATGTTAGTAGCCGCTAATTGCCAGTTGCTCACTGCTGAGCTTCGGCGCAAACCGCATCCCGTAAAACAACACCGCCGCCGAAAGCGCAACCGCCACAATCATGGACATAAGTCCTATCTGAAGATTGCTTTTATCCGAGATGTACCCGATCAGGGTAGGCGAAAACGCATCGCCAAGCAGGTGTATGGTGAATATGTTCACCGCAAGGGCCGTGGCTCGAATACGCGCGCTGACCGAGTTCACCAGTGCGGCGTTGAGCGGAGCGGTGTTAAGAAGAAGGCAAAATTCGCCGAGGAAAATTGCCGGATACATTGCGGGCCCGGTGCAATAAATGGCTGCGATGATTGCCGGAATCGAAAGGCTCATCCCGATGGCTGAGATGAGTTGATACGCAGCGGGTGTGCGCCGCAATAGGCGATCGCCCAGCCACCCACCCAGCAAGGTAGCCACAGTTCCCGCAATCACGGTCATGCCGCCAAAGGAAAGATTGGCGCGATCGAGCGGTACATTCCGGATGCGCGTGAGGAA
The DNA here is from genome assembly GCA_963836295.1 of uncultured Acidobacteriaceae bacterium. Classification (GTDB taxonomy): domain Bacteria; phylum Acidobacteriota; class Terriglobia; order Terriglobales; family Acidobacteriaceae; genus Bog-257. Next base: position 219,828 of record CAWIIY010000002.1, read on the forward strand.
GGTTGGCATCCACACCTGCAGACCACCGATGGCGAAGGTCATCATGGCCGCTCCCAAGGTGATGGTCCGAAAAGGCGCGGTTACGAAACAGTCCGCGCAGGGAACCGCGCTCGGCGCTGTCCGCCAGGTGATCGCTGGCGCCGCGCACCGGTTCGCGCAGTGCCAGAACTCCCAGCGCCAGCAGAAAGCCGGGCAGCGCTGAAACCATGAACGGAGCCCGCCAACCGTAGCGGTTCCCCAGATAGCCGCCGATGAGATAGCCCATGGCACTGCCCACCGGCGTTGCGAGGTAAAAAAAACCCATCACCCGCCCGCGTACGGCCTCAGGAAAAAGGTCTGAGAGGAACGCCGGCGAAATGGCAACGAACGTCGCCTCTCCGATGCCGACGATGACGTGGCGCAGCAAAAGTTCGTCGTAATTGTGCGTGACTGCACTCAGCAGCGTCGCCAGGCTCCAGACGAAGCCGCCTAACGCCATGATCCGGCGGCGCGGAAAACGGTCGGCCAGCGGAACGATCAGCGGCGCGGCGATCATATAACACACAAAAAATGCCGAGGTCAAGAAACCGATCTGCGCGTCGTTGATGCGGAACTCTTTCTGGATTAACGGCTGCACCGCGAACAGGACATTACGATCGATGTAGTTGAGAAAGTTCAGCGCCGTCAGCAGCAGCAGCGCAGCCCGGGCATTGGCCTTGGCGGACATGGGTGGGCGGAGGATAACACGAGGGGCCGCGGTTCGCCTTTCGCCATCCGCTTTCACTTCCGACGGTGGCCTGATCCTGGTACGGGAGTTGGACGAACGTCTGGGCTTCAGCGAACCAATCGGACAGCATTTGACTCATTCTTTTGCGAAGATTTAACGATAAAAAGGGGTGCCAGCGAAAAGCGCTTGGGTGTATATTGCGCACTCAGGATGCCCAAAATGGAAATCCTGGCTAACTGAAAGAGAGAACGACCATGTCAAATCATTTCACTGGACTCAGTCTTGGCCCGCCGTTGGGCGATCAACGACTCGACCTCTGCGACTTGTACGCATTCCAGTCGCCCACTGACAACAACCGAACCGTGATCATTCTCAATGCGAATCCCAATGCGGACGCACTCCATCCCGACGCAATCTATCGCGTCAACATCGATAACGACGGAGATTACCTGACGGACATCGCGTTCAGCTATGTGTTCTCCAAGCCGCAGAACGACAGGCAGACCGTTAACGTTTTCGTGGCGAAGGGTCAGGAGTCGCGCTCGGTCGAAGCGGTAGGGACGAAGATAATCGCCGACGCCGACGTTTCCTTTAGCGCTAAGCCAAATATCATCAAGTCGGGCCCCTACACTTTTTTCGCCGGCAGCCGCAGTGACGCGTTCTTTTTCGACTTCGACGGAATCAAGAACCTGTTCGATACCCGGGGCAAACGCAACTTCACCGAGCCCCACCTCGGCGGCAAGTCTCCATGGACCGGCGTGGATTCGAATACGGGAGCGAACGTGTTCTCGACCGTGATCGAACTGCCGACGAGTGAACTGAATCCCAAGCCAGAGATACACATCTGGGGGCGGTGCAGCGTGCGCGAGAACGGCAAACTGGTTCACGCCGATCGTGCCGGCCATCCGAGCGTTAGCAGCTTTTTCAACACCGACGACACCAAGCTGGAATATAACGCCAGCGAGCCCGTCAACGACCGCCAGCGATGGCTGGAGCTGTTCGTGCATCTACTGGGACATACCGGCAATTACACGCGTGAGGAAGCGATTGCCGCGATCGACACGGAGCGCACTCTTCCGGATGTGCTGAGTTTCGATCCGTCGAAGCCCGCGATGTATCCCAACGGCCGCGTCTTCACAGACGACGTGATCAATTACCGACTGGCCTTCCTGACGAAGAATGAGTGTCCGCCGACGGGGCTCAAGCCGCATACCGATATTTTGAAGGAGTTTCCGTACATCGGAACGCCGCATGCGAAGTAGGGGAGCATGAGATTTAGAAAGGCGAAATGTGCCCGGAGCTTTCCGGGCACGACTTTATCTAACTAAGGGCACTCGGGCCCGGTACGCATTCTCGGTGACGTGAAGCGCGAGAAGCGGCGGTGCGCAAGCCGAAAAGTCCTTCCCATGCTGGCCATCCCGCGATAATCTCTCGTGGAGAAGAATCGGCCAGTGAACGCGCGCGGTGGCTGCTCGCCGCGCTATCTCTCGCGCCCGAGCCCGTCGGGGCAAGTGGGCGAGGCACGGCACTTGTCCACCCCTTCTCAGCCGTACCCAACCTATCGTCGCGGAGAGTGTATGAAACGCTTGCTGTTGTTCCTGGTTTGCCTGCTGTTGCAAGTCACCCTGCTGGCACAAGACTCGAAGCCGGCAACGGAAGCGAACGCCGTGGCCGATTCGCAGCCCACAACCACCGCCAAACCGGCGGCCAATCAGGCCCGCATGTTTTTTCCGAAGGATTGGTACTGGGGGTGGGCGCAATTCGACATCACTCCCCCACATAACGAAACGGACCCCGAACCTGTGCGCAGCCAACGCTGGACAGTACGGCGGAGTGAACTCGCAGTGTAGCGCTTTTGGGCGCTACATGATCTCGGGTACGGTGGAGTTGCGCCCGTTCGGTCGCACCCTGCTGCGCCGGCTCAGTTTCTTTTACGATCCCGTTTTTCTGTTCGGTAAGAACATTCCGCAAACGCTGTACACCTGGTCGTGGAGCGGGATTGGCATGGAGTACGACTGGGGCGTCGGAATCGACTTGCCCAAGCGATTTGAATTTCGGGTGACCGGTCATCCGCAGATCCAGCGGTTCGGAGCGCGCGATCAACCTCTGGGGCCGGCGTGGCTGGGTCCGAATGGGCCCTATGGCCGTTACAACGCGTTCGGAATACGCAAGTATTTCGGTACCCGGCGGGAAGGCACATATTAGAACGCCAGTACTACTCCGTCGGCCTCGGGTAGCGCGCGATCACGACCGTGCCGATACCCCCACGCGGGCGGAATTCGCCTTTGACTTCGGCCCATTTCGGCTTGCTGGCACGCACCACGTCCTCCAGAACGCGGTTAACGATGTTCTCCTGGAAGATGCCAAGATTGCGGTAGGAGATCAAGTATTCCTTGAGTGACTTCAGCTCGAGGCAGTCCTGGTCCGGCATGTAGCGAATCCACAGCGTACCGAAGTCAGGCAGGCCAGTCTTGGGACACACGGAGGTGAACTCGGGTATGTCAATCACGATCTCGTAGCCGGGAAACTGGTTCGGCCACGTTTCAATCTCGGGCCATCTAGCGGTGAGGCCAGCCTTCGCATGTTCCGGCGTATAACGTGTGCTCTTTGCCATGGATCTATTGTAGCCATGGGCGGCAATGAGATCAGAATCGGGAGGCAAGGCTGAGCCAGGGCCGCGCCCGCTGCGTCTTCGGACACGCTTGAACATCAGCGGCAACTCTTGCCGCACTATGCGGCGAGGGCGAGCAGGTCCGCACCTTAGCAGTAACGTCCACCTCGGTCGGGGGTGGAAGTTGTGTCCTACGTTATACTTGTGAATTCGAGAAAAAATGGCAGCTGCAACTGACAATGGCCGTGGCCGGGTCAAAGTAAGGCGGACCTGGGTCATCATGATTGGCCTAATTCTAGCGGTGGTCGTGCTCGCGGCTTTCGTTTCTCTGCATCGTTCTCAAGTACCCATTCGGATCGGTCGCGTCGAACGCCAAACCATCACCGAAAGCATCGCCACCAATGGCAAGATCGAAGCGTTGAATAATTTCGAAGCCTACGCCCCGGTGGCCACCACGGTGAAGAAAATATACGTGCAGCAGGGTTCATGGGTAAAACCAGGGCAATTGCTTCTGCAACTTGAAGATGCCAATGCCCAGCTGCAGGCCGCTCGAGCCGAGGCACAGTTGAAGGGTGCGCAAGCGAATGTGAACATCGTGGAAAACGGGGGCACGAAGGACGAGTTGCTGACCACGCGCAATGCTCTGGTAAAAGCCCAAGCCGACCGCGATGCCGCGCAACGGAACCTACAGGCGATGCAGCATTTGCTGCAAACTGGGGCGGCATCCCAAGCCGAAGTGGATGCGGCGCAAAACCAGTTTCGAATTGACGAAGCCAACGTGCAGATGCTCCAACAAAAGCTGAGCGGCCGCTATTCAAAACAGGAAGTTGGCCATGTGGAGGCCCAGGAGGCCGAAGCTCGCGCCTCGCTTGTCGCGGCGCAGGAGCTGCTGAAAAATTCCAACATCGTTGCTCCGCGCGCGGGAATGGTCTATTCCTTGCCCGTACGGCAAGGTGCGTTTGTCAATGCAGGAGATCTGCTGGTGCAAGTGGCGGATCTGCATAAGGTGCGGGTGCGCGCATTTGTTGACGAACCCGAGATTGGCAAACTACGGATTGGTCAACTGGTTGAGGTCACCTGGGATGCTTTCCCAAGCCGCATCTGGGAGGGCACAGTGGAAGCGCTACCGACGACGGTGGTGCAGCATGGGACTCGAATGGTCGGCGAAGTAACCTGTGTAGTCGAGAACAACGATCTTAAGCTTTTGCCTAACACAAATATCAGCGTTGCCGTGGTCATCGCACGGCAGCACGACGCCCTGACTGTGCCTCGAGAAGCCGTACACCAGGATGCCAACGGCCAATTCGTATTCCAGGTAGTACATGGAGAGTTGCGCCGACGCGACGTAAGAACCTCAGTCGCCAACCTCACGCGGATCCAAGTCACCAGCGGCCTCAGCGATAATGCAGTGCTGGCCTTGGAAGCCATCAACATGCAGTCCCTCCATGAGGGGATGCTGGTGAAAATCGCTAATCCATGAAGTTTTCGTATTCAAGGCTTTTCATGCTGATTCTGGTGCCGGTAATCGCGACCATCGGCGCCGCGGATCCTGCACCGCTCCAGCTACTCTCGCTGGGCCGCATGAATGAAGCCATCAACGCGTTGTCCAACCGCGGCGATCCGGAATCGTTTAACCTGCTGTCCCGCGCCTACTACGCCATGGAGCGCTGGGACGATGCGGTGAAATGGGGAGAACGTGCGATCGCTGTGCGACCGGAGGATTCCAGCTATCATCTTTGGCTGGCACGAGCGTATGGGCGGAAGGCGGGGGATGCGAATCCCCTGGCTGGGGCAGCAATCGCGCGCAGGGCGAAGAATGAGTTTGAGCGCGCCGTGCAACTGGATCCCACGAACGTAGAGGCCCTCAGCGATCTTTCCAAGTACTACACTCAGGCTCCTGCCATCATGGGTGGAGGGCTCGATAAGGCGCGCGATCAGGCGGCGCAGGTCAACAAATACGACGCTGCTGAGGCGCATTCGATCCTGGCACAGGTCGCCGCCAAGGAAAAACGGTACGATGAGGCCGAGAGCCAGTTCCTCAGCGCCATCAAGGAAGCCCAAAATCCTGCGACATATTGGCTGCAATTGGCTGACTTTTACCGTCTCCGTGGGCGCTTCGACGATGTGCAAAAGAGCGTACTGACGGCCATGACACTCCCCAGCAGATCTGCCGAGAACTATTTTGACGCTGCCGATGAACTCTATCTCAGCGGTCGAGATTTTCCGGAAGCGGCACAATATTTGCAGACGTATCTCGATTCTGGCGGACTGGTGGAAGATGCGCCGGCTTTCCGCGCCCACTACCTGCTAGGTCAGGTCTACGAGAAGATGGGTCGTGGTTCAGCCGCTGCCTCGGAATATGAGGCGTCGCTTGCTCTGGCGTCCGGATTCGACCGCGCACGAAAAGCTCTTGGCCGGCTGCAGTAGCCGGATGTCTTCGAATCGTTTCATTAGGTAGAGTCAGGATGCCCCCAAAGCCCCGCTGTTTCAGAATGACTCGAGTTGGTTGTGCTGTGAGGGTAGCTGCTCTCGCCTGTGCGCTCATCTTTTGCTGTGCCCCTTGCGTGGCCTCCGATGCGGCCACGGCAGAACCGATTTCCTTCCGTGAGGCAGTGGACTTGGCGCTGCAGCACAGCGGTGTCATGGGCATCGCTACGGTCAACCAATGGCGGGCCCGCAAAGCGTACGAGGAAGTGCGGGCAAACTACATTCCGCAGATCACGATCGGTTCCGGCCTCGGCTACTCCTATGGATTTCCGCTCACCCTGGAAGGCTCGGCGCCATCCGTTGTGAACTTCAACTCCGTCCAGTCGCTCTTCAACCTCTCGCTGCGGCAATTTCTCAAGGCAGCGAAGATCGACTGGCGTGCTACCAGCCTGGACGTGCAAGACAAGCGCGACTCCGTCATTCTGGATACTGCGCTGACCTATGCACAACTTGACCAACTCACCGGCAAGCTTAAAGCGCTAGGCGAGGCTCAAAGCGCGGCCGGCAAAGCACAATTTGTCACCGAACAGCGTCTCCAGCAGGGCGTGGACAGCAAGCTTGACCTGACCAAAAGCCAATTGGTGGCCGCTCGGATTCGATTGAGAATTGCCGAGGCGCAGGGACAAGCCGACGTGTTGCGTGAACATCTGGCCAAGCTGCTCGGCTTGCCCGCCGAATCTATCGCGGTCGATCCAGCATCAATGCCCGAGTTGCCGGTGATTTCGCAGGACGACGACCTGCCGGCGCGCGCCGTGGAAAATAGTCTCACCGTAAAGCTGGCGGAACAGAAAGTGGCAGCCGCACAGGCGCGAGCCAAAGGCGAACACAAGGCGCTGATGACTCCCACTGTCGATTTGGCGTCGCAATACGCCTATCTTGCCAAGTACAACAACTACGATCTGTACTATCGCAACTACACCGCAAACAATTTCAGCGGTGGCCTGAATATCAGGTTCCCGATCTTCAATTCGGTGCAAAAAGCCAAAGCGGAGCAAGCTGATGCCGATGCCTTGATTGCGCAGAAGCAGGTGGATCTTACAAAGAACCAGGTCAGCGAAGACGCCCTGAAGCTCCAGAGGTCTCTGCGACAACTGGCAGCCGCACGAGATGTGGCCAAACTGGAATGGGAAGTAGCACAAGGAGACCTGGATACCATGAAGGCTCGGATCGAGAGCGCAAGCGCTAACCCCCGTGATCAGCAGATTGCCCGTCTCGACGTCGAAGATAAGTATGCAGCCTACCTGGACGCCCAATTCGAACTCAGTCGAGCCGAGCTACAGATGCTGCGGCTCACCGGCGAATTGGAGAATTGGGCCATTCCGCCCCGCTAATCAACCGTTCGCTGCGAGCCCTGAAATGCATCTAACTGGAACACAGGCAAGAGGTTCCGCCGGTGCTGGACAAGTGATACGATAGTTAGGATTATGCCTTTGAAAACTCTGTTTTTAAACCCTCCGTCGTTTGAGAACTATGATGGTGGCGCCAGTTCTCGTTGGCCAGCCACACGCGAGATTGAGTCCTACTGGTACCCGGTTTGGCTGGCTTATCCGGCAGGCATGCTGGCAGGCTCCCGTCTGCTCAACGCTTCACCGCACAAGGTAACAGCGCAAGAGACCATCCAAATCGGAAGGGATTACGAATTCCTGGTCCTGTTTACCAGCACGCCCGGCTTCCAAGGCGATATCAAGCTGGCAGCTGCCATGAAGGCGGCCAATCCTGGGCTGAAGATCGCTTTCGTAGGGCCGCACGTAACTACGCTACCGGAGGCGTCCCTTAGGGAAGGAACCGCGCTCGATTTCATAGTGCGCCGGGAGTTCGATTACGCCGTAGTCGAGTATGCGAATGGCAAACCGTTGAGTGACATTCTCGGCGTTTCGTATCGCGGCCCGAACGGCCAGATACTGCACAACGCCGACCGTCCGGCCGTGGCCGATCTCGACGCTTTGCCTGACGTCGTGGATGTGTATAAGCGCGACATCGATCCTCGTCGCTACAACGTGCCATTTCTGCTCTATCCATTTGTCTCGCTGTACACCACGCGCGGCTGTCCGGCGCAGTGCACGTTCTGCTTGTGGCCGCAGACGCTCAGTGGACACCCCTGGCGCAAGCGCTCGACCGACGCTGTAGCCGCGGAGATGGCAAAGGCCAAAGAATATTGGCCCTGGGTGAAAGAGTTTTTCTTCGATGATGACACCTTCAACATACAGAAGGCGCGCACCATCGAGCTGTGTGCCAAGCTGAAACCGCTGAAGCTGACCTGGTCTTGCACGTCACGCGTCACTACCGATTACGAGACGCTGAAGGCGATGAAAGAGTCCGGCTGCCGGCTGTTGATCGTTGGCTATGAATCAGGCGATCAGCAAATCCTCAAGAACATTAAGAAGGGCGCGACCGTTGAGCGGGCGAGGGACTTCACCCGGGACTGCAAGAAACTCGGCCTGGTCGTGCACGGCGACTTCATCCTGGGTCTGCCCGGCGAAACCAAGGAAACCATTCGGCGTACCATCGATTTTGCTAAAGAGCTGGACGTCGAGACCATCCAAGTATCGCTGGCGCACGCCTATCCAGGAACGGAACTCTACGACTTCGCCAAAGCAAAGGGCTTCCTCAAGGTGGAAGGGGCCCAGATGGTCGACGCCATGGGACACCAGGTCGCCATGATTGAATATCCGGGCATCTCTCGTGACTACATCCTGGAAATGGTGCACCGTTTCTATGACGAGTACTACTTCCGCCCCAAGGCTGTGTTCCGAATCGTCAGGAAGGCCGTATTCAACTCGACGGATCGGAAGCGCTTGTACCGCGAAGCGAAGTCGTTCCTTAAGCTGCGTGCCGCGCGTAATCGTTCGGTAAAGGAGTCGCGCAATCAACCCGGTACTATGAACCCGCCTGCGCCTCCGCTGGAAACATCAAGTGCCGGCGCCAAGTCCGAACCGGTTGAAGCGGTGAACGCCTAGAGGTTGGCGTGACCCTTCGCAGATATCTTGTTCTCTTCGCGGTCGCCATCTTCGCTGCGTGTGGTGATGTTTGCCTCGCGCGCGGGATGAAAGATTTTGGGGCGGTGACCTCGACGAACTGGAACCGCCTGTTGGCTTCCCTTTGGAATCCCTGGGTGCTGGCGGGCATCTGCTTGTTGGTGCTGTTCTTGAGCAGCTACCTCACTGCCCTGTCCTGGGCCGATTTGACCTATGTGCTTCCGGCCACCGCCATGAGCTATGTGCTGATGGCACTGCTTGGCAGGTTTTTCCTGCATGAAAATGTGACGGTTTGGCGTTGGCTGGGAGTCGCACTGATCACGGCTGGGGTTGGCTTTGTGGCCGGCGGACCTGCGCTGACCCCGGTAGGACAGGCGCATTCGGAAATAGAGAATTCTCCCAGCCATGGGGGGCCCGGGCCAGAGCTTCACGTCGCAACCGGCTCCCGGAGGGATGCATGACAGGGGCGGCCACGTGGGCAGGAATCGCAGCCATCGTCATCACCGCTACCGCCGGCGATGTATTGCAGTCTAGTGCGATGAAAGAGATTGGCGACTTGAGTGCCGTTCGAAAATCGCAGGGCTTGTTCCCGGCCATCCGGCGCGTGGTAGCCAGCCCGAAATTCATGTTAGGGCTGATGTTTATGGCGTTGGCGTTTATCAGTTTGTTGGTGACGCTGTCGTGGGCGGATGTCAGTATCGTCGGCCCGGCATCTGCATCGCTAACCTTCATTGCCAACGCTTTGGCGGCGCGAGTCTTCTTGAAGGAGCGCGTGAACCGTCGCCGCTGGCTCGCCGCTGGGTTTGTGGCTGCGGGTGTCGCCCTGCTGGCACACTAGGTCAGCAATTAGCTCTTAGCTCTTAGCAAGCGGCAACTAGCAACTCGCAGGTCACAGAGCGGCATCGGTGTAAGGGCTGATCGCTGATCGCTAAATGCCAAGTGCTAATTGCTGACTGTCAAGGACCTCATGAAAAAGACTATCATCCCGTGTCTGGCGCTGATTTGTTTGCTGGCTGGCTGTTCGTCGGGCCACAAAACTGAGAGCGGCAACGAATCGCAGTCTCCGGCCAAACCTGCGGCAAAACAGGCCGAATATGAAACTGGACGCGCTGCCTTCCAGAAGCTGTACCCCGCCGCTCGCCTGTGGGCCGCTGACGCGAAGCCGTTCCGCTTACAGTCGCAGTTCACAGTCGATGCCCCCAGCAACGAAGGCAAGAGTGGCCTCTGGCGCGCCTCGTTTGCCTCTCCCGCCAAGAGGTCGATGAAAATGTTCGTCTGGTCAGGGTTAGTAGGCACCTGACGCCCCAGAAGCAGGTGTCAGTTTCTCCGGAGAAGACACATGGAATCCGAGCAACACGTCAACCCAGGTATTCGATGTCGGATTTCTCAAGGTGGACAGCGATACTGCTTACTCGGTGGCGCAAAAACACGGCGGGGAAAAACTCACGCAAAAGAACCCCGCGCAACCCGTCTTTTTCGTTCTCGATTGGGACCCCTCCAAGACTCAACTGCTGTGGCACGTTATCTATGGAAGCAGCCTAGACGAAGCCAAGTTGAGGATTGCCGTGGATGCCGCAAGTGGCGAATTTGCGCGCGTCGAAAAGTAAGGCCGATCGAAAAGCACTGTCAGCTGAACGCCCTTGGATGATCCGCGTACCGCCTATTTGCCCGCAGATTTTGAGGGCTTCCATCCCGCCCAGATCGGAATGCCTTTATCGTCGCGCAGCGTAGCCGTATTAGTACCGTCCGTTATTTCGCGGGCCAGTATTTCCTCGTCCGGCGCATTCGGAGCTTTCGCGCCTACTACCTCCACCTGGTCCCCTTTATTGAACGAGGTATCAATTTCCTTCAGGAACTCACTGGGAGCGACGTCCACGAGCACAGTCTTGGTGTCGGTTTTCACAACCAACTGGGTACCTTGGAATTCGCCAGGAACCTCGCGGATGTCTTCGATGACGCCCTTTATCTTCACCTCATTGGCCATGTCGTACTTGGGTCCCGTCTTGGCAGTGTGTTGCCCCCACGCCGCGGGTATGACCCATGCCATGACGGCGGTGATGAATAGGGCTTTCCAGCAAAATCTGTTGTTCATAATCTGTACCTCCTTCCGGCCACGGAAAACTGCTGCAACTCCACGGAGGTGCGAATCAGGACACGGACTTTTTCGTTAGATCCACCGCAGCCCTGCGAAATGCTGATAGCGTTCTTGCGACGCCATATTGCGCCTAAAACTCAATGCTCCGCAAGCTTAAACGTAATCCCACCTTTCACGCGAAGCAGTGCGCGGTGTCACAAGGGCGGGTGACCCTGGCACGAGTTCCCGGACTTATTCGGCGTCTGGAGGTGCCGCATTCGATCGTTGGTTGCTGGTACCAATGGCTCCGGTACAACTTTCCCGCCAAATAGCGCCAGAATTAAGTTTGCGATTTGGCCGTTAAGTGTGCATAATCGTCCAACCCCCTACAGATTCTCTCGTGAAGGGATAGGTTTTGCGTCCACGCCCGCCTGCGCGCAGATTTCTCGCCCGACTCCGGGCGTCCGGAGTCAGGTACGAGGACAGCCGTGTGGAGCGTGTGCTGGCGTTTTCACGTTTGTTTCTAGCACTTACGTCGCTGATCGCCTGGGAAATCCACCCCGTTGCGACCAGTGCCTATTACCATTTCGGACGATTTGTCCTGCTGGGCTACTTTGTCCACAGTCTGGTGCTGCTGGGGCTGCTGCAGATCCATCGGACGCCTACCCGGGGTTTTGTACTTTGGGCCCAGGTGAGCGATGTCGGGTGGCCGGCACTGTTGTGCCTGTTCACAGATGCGCCCAATAGTATCTTCTTTATTTTTTTCCTCTTCGCGATGCTGGCCGCAGCCTTCCGGTGGGGCTTTATTGAAACCCTCACAACTGCCATGATCGGCGCAGGGCTATTGCTATTTCAAGCTGCGGTCGTGAGGTACGGACCTGCACAGCTGCAGCATGTGCTGTCTGCTAACGTGGACGCGCCACGGCTTGTCCTGCGTTGTGGTTTTCTGTTGATGACGGGATTCCTGCTCGGTTTTCTCGCCGAAGGAGAGAAGGAATTGCGAGGCGAAATCGATCTGACCAATCGGCTCTTATCGTTGTCCCGGATTGGCGGTCGTTTCGCATCAGCCCTGTATGACACTTTGTTTGAACTCGGTCGCGTTTTTGATAGCAAAGATGTGTACGAAGTGGTCTCCCAGGGTAGCACTGGGCGGGTGTTTAAATGGGTGACCACAACCTCTCCGGAGAGGCTCGCAGAAGTTCGGGAGATCGCTTCCGATCAACATGCGCCCGAGCTGATGCGGGACTATCCTCACACTTTTTACATGCAACGCACAGGGCGTAAACAGAGGTACAGCATTGCCGCTCTGGACGACGAAGGACGGCGGCTGGAATCGGCACAGCTCAGGCACCTGCAGACGCCCGTTCCCGGGGCCGATTCGGTACTCGTAGTCAGCCATGAGATGGGCCGGGACTGGACTGGGCGGTTCGTGGTGGTCAATGCTTACGTGGGCCGGCGCCGCGAACGTGAACTTCGTTTGGCGCAGAATATTCTGCGCCAGGTCGGACCCGCGCTGTATTCCGTCTACCTTTTTCGCCGGTTTCGTTCTCGTGCCGGGGCAGTCGAACGGGCGCGGGTGGCGCGTGAACTCCACGACACCGTGATCCAGTCGTTGATTAGTATCGAGATGCAAATCGATGTGTTGCGCCGTCGCGGCACCAACGATTCTCAGCTCTCCGGGGAGATGGAACGTATCCAGGAATTGCTCCGCCGGGAAGTCTTGAACCTCCGCGAGCTGATGCAGACCATGCGGCCTCCGGATATTGGACCCCATCAATTCCTTGACTTTGTCGCCCAACTCGTAGAACGTTTTTCCAGAGATACGGGTGTTGTAGCCCGTTTTGTATCCGAGTTGCAAGAGGTCACCCTGCCAGCGGCCACCTGCCGCGAACTGGCAAGGGTTGTTCAGGAGGCTTTGGTAAATATTCGGAAGCACAGCGGCGCGCAGTCAGCAGTGGTGCGCTTCGGCGCGCAAAGCGGTTCGTGGAAGCTGGTCATTGACGATGACGGCAAGGGCTTTCCTTTTGCAGGCCGCTACAACTTGACCGAGCTCGAACGACTTTCACCGGGGACCAACCGTCATCAAGGAACGAATCCGGGCAGTAGGCGGAGACATGGTGATTGAATCCAATCCGGGCCACGGATCCAAGCTGGAAATCACTGTTCCACAGAAAGGAAACGAATCCGATGGATAAGAAAGACCCGTCCGTGCGCATTCTCATCGCCGACGACCACACCATATTCCGCGATGGCCTGCGACGCTTGCTGGAGGCCGAGCCCGAACTGGAAGTTGCGGGCGAAGCGGCCGACGGCGCTGAGGCTGTCACTCAAACCCGTCACTTGACTCCCGACATTCTTCTGCTGGACTTGGCCATGCCGCGGATGCCGGGGATGGACGTGTTGCGCGAGCTCTCCGCCACCGACGATGATCTGAGGACCAAAATTATCGTACTCACGGCGGCAGTGGAGCGTATCCAGATCGTGCAGGCGCTGCAGATGGGAGCGCGCGGTGTCGTCATGAAGGAAGCTGCCACCCAGTTGCTAATGAAGGCCATCCGCACAGTAATGGCTGGGCAGTACTGGGTCGGACGCGAAGCCGTCGGCGACATTGTGGACTTCATGCGCACGAATCCCTCCGGCGAAAAACCGCCGCGAAACTTTGGCCTGACCAAGCGCGAAATGGACATCCTTACCACGATCGTTGCCGGGCTCAGCAACAAGGAGATTGCTCGTCGATTCACACTCAGCGAAGATACGGTGAAGCATCACCTCACCAACATCTTCGACAAGGTCGGCGTCGCCAGCCGTCTAGAGCTGGCGCTGTTTGCGATCAACAATCATCTAACGGACGAACAGAGTTAAGTGCTCGATCGCGCAGGCTTCTCGCTGACGGGAGCCTGCGAAACAACTCCGAAGCACCGTATCTGACCGTAGTGCGTCTAAAACTACCTAGGGTTGCCGGGAGAGCGGGTTCCGTCTTTGCCCGCTTTCCGGTAGCCAAAGCTGCGTCGGGCCTTGGGACCCGGTCTTTAGGGCCGACGTTGCGGTTTGTGGTTCGGCAACAGCGACAAGTCTGGCAGAGGCGTGTTTAATTTCTTAAGCATGATCGTAGGCTCTAGAACATCTTCTTACTCTTAGGAGCGATAACGACAATGAGGCCCAAGGCATCCTTGTACGCCATTTTGGGGTTCGCGGTGGCGCTCGGGATTTTATCCGGGTGCTCCCGGACACCAGCTCGCACCGATGCCCAGATTGCGGTCGAGGTACAAAACAAGATTTACGGCGACTCGGTCATACAGAGTCGTCAGATCGAGGTTCAGGCCGCTAATGGCGTGGTTACACTCACTGGAGACGTCAGCAACGACGCCGAACGTGCCCTTGCGGCACGCGATGCGGCCACGATAGACGGCGTGAGGACGGTGATCAATAACCTTCAGGTGCAGGCGGCCCAAGCAACTCCACCCTTGCCGACGCACACACTGGCTGCGCGACCGTCAGTACATCGGTCGCATGCAAAGCGCAAGCTTAATGTGTCTGAAAACGAAGCCGTGAACTCTGACGCCGGCACGCTCGAGGCCAATGCCACTCCGCCTCCTGCTCCGCCAGTAGAGCAGACGCCTCCACCTCCTCCGCAGCCACCACCTCCACCGCAGAAGGTCACAATCCCGGCTGGAACGCAGCTTACGGTGAGGCTCAACGATCCGCTCGATTCCGAGCGAAACCGGGTCGGCGATACCTTCCATGGTTCGCTCAGTAACCCAATTGTTCTGGACGGCGAAACGGTGATTCCATCCGGGGCTGACGTGGTAGGCCGAGTGGCCGATGTGAAAAGCGCTGGCCGCTTTGCCGGCAATTCCATCCTAACGTTGGAATTGACGTCGCTGTCGATGAACGGCAGGGACCTATAACATTCAGACCAATCAATCGGACCCGTGCGGGCAGTGGAGAGGGGAAAAACACCGCGACTAAAGTGGGCGTCGGTACTGTCGCCGGCGCCGTCCTCGGCGGTATCTTTGGTGGTGGCAAAGGCGCCGCAATTGGTGCCGCAGCCGGGGCGGGAGCTGGAACGGGAGTTGCAGCCTCGAAGAAAGGACAGCAAATTCAGCTGCCGGCTGAAGCGGTGCTGAACTTCCAGACCGTCAACCCATTGACGGTTACTCCGCAGGGCAGCAACGAGAGTAACAAAGGACGCACACCTCTTTCGAAAACGATTACGCAAAGCGATTAGCAGGCGCAGTCACAACCGGACTGCGCCTTTTTGTGCGTCTATCGTCGTACACAGTCTGCAATGGCTGCGATATCCTCACTACAGTTGCATCATGCTTAGGTCAACCGCAAGCTGGTGAACTGGTAGACGAGATGCCGCCGGACGAGAGATGAGAAATGGAACTCAAAGGCGACGTGCTGCGCATTCATCAGCCTTATGAAAGGACGTCCACAACACATCTTGGCACCTAGCTTTCGAATGCGCGCTGTTCATAGTGGGGCTGGCATTCGGCAGTTTCCTGAATGTCTGCATCAGCCGAATTCCGCGCGACCAGTCCATCGTTTGCCCCAGGTCTCGCTGTCCTGCCTGCGGCGCCTTCGTGCGGTGGTACGACAATATCCCATTGCTAAGCTGGGTGCTGCTTCGCCGCCGTTGCCGCGACTGCGGTCAGCGAATTTCACTGCGCTATCCCGCGGTCGAATTGCTGACAGCCGTACTGTTCGCAGCGTGCTATGTGTCGTTTGGTTCGGCCTTGATCACGGCGAAGTTTTGCATCTTTTGTTTCCTGCTGGTGGGACTGATTTTCATGGATGCTGAAACGGGGCTGCTGCCGAGGGAGTTTACCTATCCCGGAATCCTGCTGGGGCTGACGCTATCCTGGATTGCCCCGACCGACAACACCGGAACACAATTCCTTCTGCGCGCCCACGGCGAACAGCTTTCAGGCCGGTCGCTCGCGCTACTCGATTCCGTGATCGGGACCCTTGTCGGCGCTGGCTTCTTCTATCTCGCATGGGCGCTGTACTACCTGCTTCGCAAACGTCACGGAATGGGATTCGGCGATATTGCGCTGATGGCTATGGCAGGAGCATTTCTAGGGCTGAAGCTTACGCTCGTCGTGATTTTCTCCGCGCCATTGACCGGCGCAGTTTATGGCGCGTTCCTCTTGGTGCGCGGCCCCCGCGGGGCTGCTGGCGCGGGCGCAACGCCGAACGGGCGGGCACCGTCGTCTGTCCGGGAGAGGTTCCTCACACGGGAAATTCCATTCGGTGTATTTCTGGGCGTATGCTCGCTCGCTGCCGTTTTTCTTGGCGAACCAATATGGCGCTGGTATCTGAGCTTTTTTTAGCCAGAGGATTCAGTCAGGCACGGCGAGAATTGGCCTCCCTCAATCGTTTCCCGACTTGCTTCAGGTGGTGCCTGGCGTGGGTACGATGGACGCGGCGCCACTCCTGCGCGCTCAAGGGCCCGAGCATTGGATGGTCGAGTATCTTGGCCACGCTTCCGAACCGCTTCTCCGCATCCGTTAATGTCGCATCCATGGCGACGAGGGCGTCATTGAATTGGCGCAAGGACTGAACTCCGGCGCCGTTGCTCGGTATGGTCTGCTTGGGCGCGGCCCGGCCTGATGGGAGGAATCCCAGCCTGGCTACATAGAAGGCGGCGAGTCGATCTTTCAATCTAGGTGCCCCTCCAAGGGGCTTCCCCATTTGTATGGCGGTCTGGGTCCCCTTGGTCGTGGCCGTGTAACTCAGCAGAAGGTGTTCCAATATTTGGGCACAACTCCACTTCCCTGGCGGAGTGTAGCTCCAGTCGTCGGGCGACATGGTACCCGTGACGCGCTCAACTTCACGGCGAATCTGTTCCAACTCGGGAGACACAGCACCACCCACTGAAAACGAGGCGCGAACAGAGGGTCAGCCTCGGTGATTGCACCAGTATGAACCACAATTGTTGATTTTGCGCCAGCGACTTTTCCAGATGCGTAGTTTTGCCACGACCCACACCTGAGTGGTGTGAAATGCTGGCAGCGTGATTCAACCCAGCAACCATTGACGGCGCCTTCATGCCGCCGCGTGGATCGAAGCTATGAGGTTAGTTGGGCGCGCGTCGGCTCTGTCTGTGTCAGCGAGGCCAGCATGGGCAATCTTGCCGCTCCATAGAGTCCGGCGTCACTCCCCATCAGGGCACGCGTGACGATGGTATGCTTTTTCTCCATCACTACGTGGTCGGGAGCCGTGACTTGGTAGATAAAGGAGCGGACCTTCAACTCCTCCATCATCGTTGGCGCGAACGCGTCCCAAGCGCTAGCCACGCCGCCGCCGATCACGTACATCGGCAGATTCAGGGCGTTGACCATGCCACCGATACCGATACCTAGCGAGCGTCCGACGGTTTGATAGATACGCTGCGCTGATGCGTCACCCTGAATTGCCAACTGGTAGATGACCCGGGAATTGAACTCAACATTGCCGCGTGAGACCTGGGCTAGTTCGTCGGCCTGCCCTGTTGCGATTAACTCATGCGCCATGCGTACGATGGCCGTAGCCGACGCGTATTGCTCAAGACAGCCACGGCTACCACAACCGCAAGGCTGCCCTTGCGGTTCAACGCAAAAGTGGCCAAGTTCTCCTGCCATGCCGTTCATGCCATGCCAAAGACGTCCATTCAGTACCAGACCACCTCCCACTCCGGTGCCGAGCGTGTACATGGCCATATGGTCGGTGTCGCGCCCTGCACCTAACCATTTTTCTCCCATGGCGGCGGAGTTGGCGTCGTTCTCCAAAATCACGGGAGCGCCAAGCCGGCGCTGAATCTCATCTCGCACCGGAAAGTTCGCCCAGCCCGGAAGGTTGGGCGATTCCATGATGGTGCCAGTGTCCATGTCGATAAATCCGGGAACGCCGATGCCAACTCCTGCTAGTTGTCCAGAGTCGCGAAACTTCACCCCTAGCGACTGAATGGCATCGCACATTTCGCCGATGACCGAGTCGCGGCCGCGACCCACTTCGGTTCCGGTGGTCAACTTCTCCAGCAGGTTGCCTTCTATATCGACCGCGGCGATGCGCAGGTTGGTTCCGCCAAGGTCAACTCCGATCGAATAAACGCCCATAGTCAGCCTCTAGGCTCCTCTCGTTTCAAAGACGCTCGCCACTGATTGCAATTTGCGGACGAACTCGGCACCCCTTCACTTCTGACAGCGCGGACAGTAATGGCTGCTCCGGCCCGCGATGATAACCCGCTTGATGGGGGTGCCGCATACCCGACACGGCTGGCCCTCTCTCCCGTATACACGATGGCGCAGTTGGAAGAATCCCTCCTCGCCGTTCGCATCGACGTAATCGTTAACCGACGATCCGCCCAGCTTAATGGCTTCGCGCAGGACCCGCTCGCAGTGCGACATGCAGCTTTTGCAACTCGGCGCGGGTGAGCGATGCCGCTCGTCTGCGTGGCCGAATGCCGGAGCGAAACAGTGACTCGTCAGCATAAATGTTCCCGACGCCGCTTAACAGCTTCTGGTTGAGCAAAGCGCTCTTGATGGGAGTTTTGCGTCCGCGAAAAAGCGCCATGAACGAACCGATTTGCGACAGCAGCGGCTCACCGCCGGGAGCGGCGAATCCTGCGGCCTTCGATTCAATTCGGACTACGGCCAGCCGGCCGAATCGCCGAGGGGCCACGAAGCGCAGTTCCCTTCCCGAGGCCAGCTTCAGGACCGCATGCGTGTGCTTGGCCATCGCCACTTCCGGACACGCGATCAGCAGGCGGCCGGTCATCCCGAGATGCACAATCCATTGCCCGTCGATGGCAGCCGGTCTTTTCGAACGATTTCGCCGGGAACGCTGCAAATCGAAAACGATGTGTTTGCCCACGCGCCGCACCTCCACGATGCGAGCGCGCTCCAGCACCGAAGCGATCTCCGCTGCAGGTGACTTCAGCGGCTCAGGTTTTTCTCCCAGCCATACCGACTCGATGACGTCTCCGGCGATCCTCTGATTGAGTCCACGCGCAATGGTTTCAACTTCCGGAAGTTCGGGCATGAACTGTTAGTGTACGGCAGCATCATCGCAGCAGCATGCCTTGGCCAACATTGCGCCACCCGGCGCAAAGCCTGTAAAATCTAGGGTACGCGGTTCGTCTCCTTTCAATTCCCCGAATCTTGATTCTGCTTTTTAATTTAGAGGCGAGTTGTGTGCGAATCTGCGCGGTCGGGCCTCGCTCGATAGCGGGCGCCCGCGATTGGAGTGGAGAGTTTGAAACCTGGCAAGACAGCAGTGATCGTCGGCGCGCAGTGGGGCGACGAAGGCAAAGGCAAGATCGTTGACGTTCTCTCCGAACGCTTCAACGTGGTAGCGCGCTATTCCGGCGGCCACAATGCCGGGCACACGGTGACTATCAAGGGCAAGAAGTTCATCCTTCAGCTCATTCCGTGCGGCGTGCTACGGGAAGGCTGCCGAGGCATCATCGGTAACGGCATTGTGCTCGATCCTTTCGCCTTCATGAAGGAGGTCGACGCGCTACGCGCGACCGCCGTGCATGTGGACGGCAACCTGTTTGTCAGCAATCGCGCACACGTCATTCTTCCCTACCATCGCATGATCGAGCTGGCGTCGGAAAACGCCCCCGGCCGGGTGAAGATTGGCACCACCTCGCGCGGCATTGGACCCACCTACGAAGACAAGATGGCCCGCAGCGGACTGCGCGTACAGGACCTGCTCGACAAGACCCTGCTGAAGAAACACATTGAAAATGCCTGCCGCGAGAAAAACACCATCGCGCATGCGCTGTTTAACAGCGAGCCGCTGGATCCGGACAAGATGTTCGCCGACTACGCGGAGATCGCAGACCGTGTCGCTCCCTTCGTTACCGACACGGCGCTGTTGCTGAACCGGGCCATCGCCAATGGCGAGTCGGTCATGTTTGAAGGCGCGCAAGGCACCATGCTGGACATTGATCATGGGACTTATCCGTTTGTCACCTCATCGAGTGCGACGTCCGGAGGGGCGGTGACCGGCACTGGTGTGCCTCCGACGGCAATCAACATGGTAATCGGAGTGACCAAGGCGTACTGCACACGCGTGGGCGAGGGGCCGTTCCCCACGGAATCGCACGACGCAGTCGGCGAGGCGCTGCGCAAGAAAGGCAATGAGTTCGGCGCCGTGACCGGACGCCCACGCCGCACCGGCTGGCTGGACTTGCCGCTGCTGCGCTACTCCAACATGATCAACGGAACCAGCTGGCTGGTGGTGACCAAGCTTGACGTGCTGGATGACCAGGCCGAAGTCCCGATTTGTGTCAGCTATAAGATTAACGGGAAGGAAACCCAAGAGATTCCTGCTCAGGCCTCGGGCTACGAAGAGATCGAGCCGGTTTATGCCAAGCTGCCGGGATGGCAGTCGAGCACATTCGGTGTGGACAGCTACGATCAGCTCCCGGCGAAGGCGAAACGATATTTGGAATTTGTCGAAAAGGAATCGGGTGCTAGGGTCGGCATTGTTTCCACCGGCCCGGACCGCGAGCAGACCGCGATCGTTCCGGAGTTTGCGCAAACACTGACCAGCATCAGCGGAAAGAGCGCATAGGATCACGCGTAATCTGGAGGGGTGGAATGGTCGTACTGGCCGTAACCTGGATGGCAACACCGGGGCATGAGGACGAAGTCGCCAGAATCTTCGGGAAACTTCAGACCGCTTCACGGCAAGAGCCGGGCTGCCTCATGTACATCGTCCATCGGCACCGCACGGACCCGGTGCGCTTCTTCATCTACGAGCAGTATCGCGATGACACCGCTTTGGAGGCGCACCGCAAGTCCCCGCATTTCCAGGAATATGCAATCGGTGCGTTGAATGACATTGGCGAGCGGAAAGAGGGTGAGCTGTATTCGCCGCTCGGGGGCGATTAGGCGGAATTCCCGCCCTTGCCGCCGCGTCTGCCCGCAGTGCTCATTCGAAGCCGCTGCTCCACGGCTCTTGTCGTCCCCGTTTCTACCACCCGACCGAACCCAACCCGTCGCGAAACCGCTCAGCGCTTGCGACCACGCTTTGGCCCGGACTTGCTCCCACGCTTCGGTGGCTTTGGCTTCTTGGGCGGCTTCGGCTTCTTAGGTGGTTTCGTTGGCGGAGGCGTTGGTGGGGGCGTCGGAGGCGGTGGCGCAGGTGTCGTACCTGCGGATAAAGCCTGCAACAGCGTTGCGCCATTGGGGCTTCCCCAGCCGCTGCAGGGGTCCCATCCCGCACCTGCACTGTAGTCGCCGTTATTTCCGGAAGTGATGTCCCGAAATGTTCCGGTCTGTTCCGCAATGCTCTGGTACAGGTTGGGATTCAAATATCCCACCGCCTGGCCCAGCGACTGATTGAAGAGCGCAATCAAGCCGGCCCACAGCGGTGCTACCGCACTGGTCCCGCCGACGGCGAAACTCGATCCGTCCACTTGTACCTGGTAGCCAGTATTTGGGTCGGCATCTCCAGCGACGTCGGGAAGTCCACGGCCTTTGAAGCTACCCGGATTGTCGGAGGGTGGTACATTGGCATTCGCCTGCCACGAAGGGAGGGGGAAGGTCGCGCTTATCCCGCCGCCGGTCGCACCCTCGCCGCTGGACAGGTCGTTCCACACAACTTCGCTCGAAATTGTCGTGCCGCTGATCTTCAGGGTGGTTCCACCGCAAGCCAGCGAGTAGGGACTCGACGCCGGGAAGTCCACATGATCGAGGCCGTCGGTCACGCCATCGGTGGAACCGCTGTCCCCACATGCCACGCATACGCTTACCCCTACTGCCGATGCCGACTGCAGCGCGCTGTTGTAGCTCTGGAGAGAGGCCGCTGTCCAAGTCGATTCGGGGCCGCCCCAACTAATGGAGATCACCGAAGGCTTATTGACGTTGTCCGTTACCGCCTGATTGATTGCGTCCAGGAAACCGGCATCGGTGTTAGGGGCGAAGTAAACCACGATGTTTGCGCCGGGCGCCACCGCCCCCGAAACCTCGATGTCGAGCATGACTTCCGTGTCGGGGCCATTCGTGTCGCCGGTGGGTTGGTTCTGCGCGCCATCCACGGAAACGGCTACTGCCGTTGGCGCTGGGGAGATGTTGAGACCGCTGAAGTAGGTGCTGAGGTCAGATTGGGTGAAGCCGCCGCCAAGCTCGATGATTCCGATGGTCTCGCCCTTACCATTCAATCCGGTTGGGAAACTGTATGCCTGAGCGACCTGCAGCGCCGTGTACGAAACTGCTGCCGCCGCTGGACCAGCCTGTTCGCTGTTTGCGATGCGGAAGTGGGTCTGGGCTTGTGGCCGGTTGTCCAGACCATGGACGCTGAGAACGATCTTACTCAGTTCCGTCGGCAGATTGACCGCCCCGGTGCGCCCGCGGTACGAACCGCCCGCATGTTCGTATCTTGCCAACTCCACCTGAAAGGCGTTGGCAAAATCCGAGGATTTACCCGTGAGGATGACGGTCTTCGCCGGAAGATTTACTTGCGCGACCGCCAACCCTTTGGCGGTGGCAAATACACTCACTCGTTGAACGTCCGCTGGGTCGGCTCCGTAACGCGCCGCATACTCTTCGCGGGTGAGCCGCTCGCCAGCAGAGATAACCTTGTCCAGAGACGGATGCTTTGCTGCTGATGCTCGCGGCCTCAGCGTCAACGTCACCTGCATCAGTTCATTAGGATCCGTAGGCACCCGCTTTGGTCGCGCCGGGCATCGGTTTGCGCTCGCTGCCGGGCAGTTTGGCGTACTTATTGAAAGCCATGATGGACTCCTGACTGTGTCGCGATCCACTAGCTACCGCTCGATTCCATTTGGCGCAACAAGAACTTAGTTTACCGCCGTCACTTTTGCAGAGTATCGAAAATCGACAATTTAGTTTTGTGGGGTGTCGTCCATTGCTAGGGCGATTCGGCCATGACCGCCGGGGTTGCTGCTTTGGCCTGATTCAACTCCTCGCGCAGCATGTCGAACAGAGCCGCCAATACCGAAGCGATGACAGGTTCCAAGAACAGGCCAATAAAGCCGAATGCTTCTACTCCTCCGAAGATGAAAAAGAGCAGTACCAGCGGATGCAACTCCACGCGTCCGCCGACCACCCACGGCCGGATGACGTTGTCGACGCTACTGACAATGACAATGCAATAAATCAGGAGAAAAACACCCTTGCCGACGGAGCCGGTTACCAGCAGGTAAATTGTTACCGGACCCCAAATCAGCGCTGAGCCCACCACTGGAATGATGGAAGCAAAACCGGTAGCCAGACCCAGCAATAGAGCAGACTGCATGCCGATGATGCGCAGGGCGACGCCGAGAAGCACGCCCTGCGCTACACCTACCGAGAGGATGCCGTAGACGTTGGCAATGATGGTGTCGGAGATATTGCGATACAACCGCGCAACCTGCTCGTGAGAAAGCGGGAGGAGAGTTCCTGCGCGATATGCCCACTGCGCTCCGTCGCGAAAAAGAAAGAATACGACAACGAACGTTATCAGCGAGTCGGTGATGAAGCGAGCGATACCACTCAGGACGTTGGCACCGAAGCCGACCAGCCAGACGCTGACTTTCTGCGCGTTGGCGCTGATCATGGCTCGGAGATCGTACTTCGAAAGGTCAACCCAATGGCCAATATAGCGGATGGGGCGGTCAGCCAGGGCCATTACCAGCGATGGGAATCCACCCTCCTCAACACTTCTACGACTCAAATAGTGCGCCGCCGACAACGCTTCGTTTGCCGCCAGCACGGCGATGATGAAACTCGGCACCCCAAACAACAGGATCAGAAGTAGCGTCGAAAGCAGTGCCGACCTGCCCGTCCGTCCTTTGTTCCATCGCAAAATGCGTTCGTGCAGAGGATAAAAGACGACCGCAAGAATGATGGCAAAGGCAAACGGCTTGAGGAAGGATTGCGTGATAACAAACGTAAGCCCAAGCGCGACCAGCAACAGCGCGGAGAGAAATACGATCGTGGCGCGTTTGCTGTTCATAGAGGAGTCTGCTCAAGTTGTAACACGAACGTTCCGGGTGGGACAGCGAACGCGAGCCGCCTGATTTCAAACCGTGTTCTGTTGTGTCTCTTTCCCTGCCAGCCCCAGTTCGCCAGCAATCCCGCGCATTGCCTCGATGCAAAACGCGATGTGCTCGTCGAGGTCGACTCCCAGGCCGGCAGCACCTTTGATGATGTCCTCCCGGCTCACGGATCGCGCGAAGGCTTTATCCTTCATCCGCTTTCGAACTGACTTTGCATCCACCTCGGCCAGCGACTTGTTGGGCTTGACCAGGGCGGTGGCTGTAATCAAGCCCGCCAGCTCGTCGCAGGCAAATAGCGCTTGCTCCAGGTTCGATTCGCGACTTACGCCGGTGTAGTCGGCATGGGACATGATGGCTCGGCGAACGTCCTCGGGATAGCCTCGTTCCGCCAGGATCTCATTTCCCTTGGAGGGATGGTCTTCCGCACTGGGGTACCTCTCGTAATCGAAGTCATGAATCAGGCCGACGATACCCCAGCGGTAGCTCGTCTTCTCCAAACTTCTGGGCATAGGCGCGCATGCACGCCTCCACCGCGAGAGCATGTTTTCGCAAGCTTTCTGACTGGGTGAACTCAGTTAGTAAACACCACGCATCGGAGCGCATCATTCCGTGTTTCTCCCGCGTTTCAGCGGTTTTCTTCCGCTTCGTTGGCCTGCGATTGACGGATTTGCACAGGTTTTTCGGTTTTCACCCGACAATACACTTGACTCTAGCAGAGGAATGCCGCAAAGTACGGCTAAGTTTAATGCGGTGCCGGCTCTGGCACTCCCACAACCTGAATGGCCACGACTCTCGCGCCCGTAGATTCCCGGGAAGTGGTGAGATGCGACCAATGTCATCTCGTCCAGTTCAAAACTGTCAACAATCTTTGCCGTCGTTGCCGCACATCGCTGGACGAGGATGAGCCCGAGCCTATCCTCGCGCCGTCGCTACCGGTAGCAGCAGCGGTAACATCCAGTCGCTCCGAGGTGCGGGTAGCTCAGGCAATTCGTAGCTTGCGCCTGCGCGGCGGGCTGAGCCAACGCCAGCTTGCTCTGAGGATGGGCGTCCCTCGTACGTACGTCTCCAAGATCGAGAATGAGAAGGCGACGCCGACCCTTTCCTCGCTTAACCGGCTGGCCATGGCGCTTGAGGTCAGCGTGCCCGACCTGCTGCGCGCGTGTCGGACCGTCGCGCGAGGACGAGATCAATGAACTGCTCGCTGATCCGTTCGTGGCTGAGCTTCTCGAGTTCACCTCCAAGCTCAATGCCATGCAGTTGTCGAGCGTGCTGGTGCAAGTTCGCGACATGGTGCTGCATCCAAGGCGGGGTGCGTAGCGCTACAGGAATTGCCGCCGTCAGATTTTTGAGAGCTCCGTCCTGCGCGGTCAGGTCCGCCTTAACATGCGCAAACTGGCGCGTGCCGGGGAGATGGAAGCCGCGTAACCCAGCCGACCGAAAAAGGGCCGAGGCTATGTGCCTCGGCTTTTTCTTGGCGTCATTGCAGGGGCGCAAAATCAAGCCGCAGCGCCTGTCCGTTGGGTTCGTCCCAACTCAGGAAGCCGGTCTCTTTTGCCGTAAGGAGGGGCTGCGGATTCGTTGCAACCGCGTAGGGCGTGTGCTACTTTCAATAGATCATTAGAGGTACGCTTTGCGCGCTCAAGTGCCCACCGGGCTGAACCGCAAAGAGGCTGAGATTTACTCCCGCCTCGATCTGGAGCGGCTGCCCCACCACATCGCCATCATCATGGACGGAAATGGCCGTTGGGCGAAACGTCGCCATTTGCCGCGCATCGCCGGACACCGCTCGGGCGTGGCAGCGGTGCGTTCCACGGTCGAGACGGCGGCGCGCATCCATGTCTCTGCTCTTACCCTCTATTCTTTTTCGGCGGAAAACTGGAAGCGTCCCAAGGGCGAAGTCAGCTACCTGATGAACTTGCTGCGCCGTTACCTAAAGATGGAGCTGCCCACTTTGATGGGGAACAACATTCGGCTGCAGTACATCGGGCGGCAGCAGGAATTGCCCCAGAAGGTGCAGGAGCGCATGGCGTGGGCGCGCGAGATGACCGAAAAGAACACCGGCATGGTGCTAACCCTCGCGCTCAACTACAGTTCCCGGACCGAACTGGTTGACTCCTTCAACGCGCTGGTGCGTGAAGCCTCGCGTAACGGCGGCGTCGAGCACCTGAAAGTTGACGAACGTTCCATCGCCCGCCATCTCTACACCGATGGCTTGCCGGAACTAGACCTGGTGATCCGCACCAGCGGCGAGATGCGGCTGAGCAACTTCCTGCTGTGGCAGGTGGCATACGCCGAGATCTACGTCACCGAAACCTTGTGGCCCGATTTTCGCGGCACGCAGTTGCTGGAAGCGATCGAAGCTTTTCAGAAGCGCGAGCGCCGTTTTGGAGGGCTAGGTATCGACAACGGACACGCCTCGTGAAGCGCATTCTGACCGCGGTCATCCTGATTCCACTGGTTGTGATCGCGTTGTTCAAGGCGCCGCTGTGGATATTCACGCTGTTGGTGCTGGGAGTGGCGCTGCTGGCGACGAAGGAATACTTGGGAATTGTCGAAGCTGGCGGCTTTCGGCCCTTTCACGGATTAAGCTATCTCTTCCTGGTATGCGGCTTTCTGGTGCAGGCGTCCACGTACGTCACCGATTGGAGATTGGTTCAGAACTTTGGCGCCGCCTCATTCGTCGCAGGCATGGGTGCTCTGGCGGTGCTGCTCGTCTCGCCGCTTGTCCTCCTCGTTGCGAGCATGCGACGCGACTCTTTAGCGGAGGCGCTGCCCGATGCGGCCATGTCCTTCATGGTACTGCCGTACATCGGGGTCACGCTCTCCTGCATGGTCACTCTGCGGGCCATGGGAAACGGGGCGGTGTTCCTGTTGTACGTCATGCTCGTGGTCTGGGCCGGCGATATCGCCGCGCTCTACGTCGGCCGGGCTATTGGCAAACACAAACTGGCTCTCCGAGTGAGCCCAGGAAAAACATGGGAAGGGGCAATCGCCTCGGTGCTGGGCGCTATAGTCGTCGGTCTTCTGTTGTTCCGCTTTCTTCAACCCATCTACCAGGGGCTGATTCAGCTTCACCTGATCTCGGCGGACTCTGCGGCGGCCGCCCCGGCAGAACCCACGCCCATTTGGCTGGTCGTCTTATTTGCAGTGTGCATTAACATCGCCGCCCAACTTGGCGATCTCGTTGAGTCGGCCATGAAGCGCGGGGCTGGATTGAAGGACTCAGGCTCGCTGCTCCCGGGGCATGGAGGAATGCTGGATCGGATTGACGCGCTCTTGTTCGCGTTGCCGGTCGCGATCCTGTTTTACTTCGCCGGCCTTTCCAACTACCTCGGAACAAGTATTACTCATAGCTGAACTGATGAAACGCATCGCTATCCTCGGTTCCACCGGCTCCATCGGCAAGAGCACGCTCAGCATTGTCGAAAGCTTCCCAGATCGCTTCGCCTTGGTGAGCATGGCGGCTGGCAACAACGTCGAACTCGCCTTTGAGCAGGCGCGCCGATGGCGGCCGCAGCTCCTATCGATGGCAACAAGCGAAGCTGCCTCACAAGTTCGTGACAGGCTCAAGAAGGCTGGGCTGGACAATGCCGTCGAGATAGCGCACGGATCGGCCGGTTCGGTCAGAGTCGCAACCCATCCGCACGCCAATTTTGTGGTCAGCGCCATTGTCGGAGTGGCCGGGCTGGAGGCCACGTACGAAGCCGTCAAGGCGGGCAAGACCATCGGTCTCGCCAATAAAGAATGTCTGGTCGCAGCAGGCGATCTCATCACCACCGAAGCCCGCCGCCAGGGCAAGCCGCTGCTCCCTATCGACAGCGAGCACAATGCGATTCACCAGTGCATGCGCGGGGGGCAACGCAACGAAGTCCATCGCGTCTGGCTGACTGCATCGGGCGGTACCTTCCTCAACAGCCCCGCGGCGGACTTCGCCGGCATCACCGTCGAGCAGGCGCTGAACCATCCCACTTGGAAGATGGGCAAGCGCATCACCATCGATTCAGCAACTCTGATGAACAAAGGCTTCGAGGTGATCGAGGCCTGCCGGTTGTTCGACATGCCACCGAGCCAGGTCAGCGTTCTGGTGCATCCGCAGAGCACGATCCATTCCATGGTTGAGTTTGTGGACGGCAGCCTGCTTGCCCAGCTCTCGGTAACCGACATGCGGTTACCGATCTTGTATGCTCTCAGCTATCCCGACCGCATCGAGTCCGACCTGCGCTTTCCCGTGGAGGAGTTGCGACGGCTGGATTTCCTGCCGCCTGACCTGGGAAAGTTTCCCTGCTTACGTTTGGCTTATCAGGCAGTCGAAGCAGGAGGCGCGAAGACGATTGCGCTGAATGCCGCTGACGAGGTGGCGGTGGCAGCATTCCTCGAAGGTAGTATTGGATTTCAGGATATTCCGGCTACAATAGAAGCGGTCGTCAGGGAAACGGCAGCGCGGATACCAGAATCTATAGAGGAAGTCTTGGCTGTCGATGATGACGCGCGTCTCCGAGCACGCGACCGCATCAAATGTGGGCTCTAGAACGTGACTTTCCGCCGCATCCAAGAGAGGCCAGAACAGGACACCCCGGACTGATCTCCCCTTAGTTAAAGAGGTTTATGGAATCGTTTCTAATCGCAGTAGCCTCAATGGCAGTGGTGCTCGGCATCATGATTCTGGTGCACGAGTTCGGCCATTACGCTGCTGCTAAATGGTTTGGCGTACGGGTGGATGTGTTTTCCATCGGTTTTGGCAAGCGCCTCACGGGCTTCCGTCGAGGCGGTACGGACTACCGCATCAGCGCGCTGCCGCTGGGCGGATATGTGAAGATGGCTGGCGAGAATCCGCTGGAGTCACGCAGCGGCGCGCCTGACGAGTTCATGTCGCATCCCCGCTGGCAGCGCTTCGTGATCGCCATCGCGGGCCCGGCCATGAACATCATCCTTGCCGTAGGCCTTCTAACCGGCGTCTTCATGGTGCATTACGAGCATCCTGTCTATCTCGACCAGCCCGCCGTAGTGGGATGGGTACTCGAGAACTCGCCTGCGGCCAAGGCCGGCGTTGAGCAGGGCGACCGCATCGTGCGCATTGATGGCCAGCAGAATCCTACATGGGAAGATGTCCTGTTGAAGGTGGCGATTGATTCCAAGCAACCGGTCGAGGTCGCCATCCAGCGTGGCAACGAGATTCTGGAGAAACAGATTCAACCCGAGATTGAAGGGTCGGATCAATACGGCACAGTTGGATGGCTGCCGGACGAGCCGATCACCGTGACCTATCTTGAGCCGAACATGCCGGCGGCAAAAGCAGGGCTGAAGCTGGGGGACGATGTGGTTGCGGTGAACGGCACACCGATGCGATCCCTGCTTTCCGTGGTCCACTACCTCCGTCAGAACGGCAGCAAGCCGGTGGATGTCACGGTAGTCCGCAAAGGGCAGAAGTTAGATTTCACGATAACGCCCGTCCAAACTGAAGAAGACGGGCAGAAGAATTATCGTCTGGGCTTCCAATCGAGGCCGATGCAAATCGACAAGTTGCCCTTCGCTCAGGCCCTCAATCGTTCCATTGAGGAGAACAAGAGGTTCTCGCTGCTGATTGTTGACCTCGTTCACAAGCTGGTGGAGCGCAAGGCTTCCATGAAACAACTGGAGGGCCCGATCGGGATCGCGCGCGCCTCCGGTGAGGCTGCCCGTGAACCGGGATGGACGCCTCTGCTGAGTTTGATGGCGATGATCAGCCTCAATCTCGGGATCGTTAATCTGCTGCCGATCCCCATCCTTGATGGCGGCAGAATTTTGGAGCTGATCATTGAGTCTGTACTGCGGCGGGACATCAGCTTGCGGATTAAAGAGCGCATCTATCAGACAGCATTTGTTTTCCTCGTGTTGTTTTTCGTCGTCGTCATCTACAACGATATCGTGAAGGCCCTGCCCGGACTGGCACAACGGCTTCCCTGACGGCATAGCTTTTCTTTGCTAACGAACTGGGGCGCGAGACGCGCCCCAGTTCTAATGGCGTAAGCACTTTGTGCACCGCTGCTCCGATTACAACCGAACTTACAACCCTCAGTTCATTGCTCCCAACGCCCGTGATGCAAGTGCCACGAACCATCGTGTTGCTAGTAGACTGGCCACAAAGAAAGGCTCCCATATCTGAGAGCCTTTCCATAGTGCGATGAGAATGTCGTTTACGACTGCGAGCCGTCGCTGCGCTTCAAAGTCGGGCGGTCGTCGTCGGTCGATGAGCCATTACTGGTACCGTTTCCGTTATCCGGGGAGGGATTGTCGGCCGTTGCACGTCGTAACGTTGGCCGGTCTTTGTTGTCCTTATCGTTCAGCACCTTGTGCCGGTTCTCGATCGAAGCCAGTCGTGCCTTTACGTTTTCGAACTCCGACGTGTCCACGATGTACTCATCACGTGGCGGCAACACGGTCCGCATTTCCTTCTGCGCCGCCTCGACGCGGTCGGGGGTCGGGGGATGCGACTCGAAAGCCTTGGCAATCGTGCCCGGCTTCTTCTTCTCCTGCGCTTCGATCTTCTCGAAGAACGAGATGAACGACTGCGGATCGTAGCCCGCCTTGTACATGTATTCCATCCCCAGGAAATCAGCTTGAGCTTCGAATTCGCGCGAGAACTTCATGAACGTCAGCGGCACGCCGATGCTCAGCGCAGCCTGCGCTCCTTCGTACACAGCCCAGCCTCCCGGCACGAAAATCAGCGGAATGCTCGCTAGGTTGACGATATTGCCGCGCGTCTGCTCCCGGGCCACATGACATGCCGCGACGTGCGCGATCTCATGTGCCATGACACCGGCCAGTTCCGCTTCATTGTCTGCAGCCAGAATGAGTCCAGAGTTCACATAGAAAAAGCCACCCGGCAGGGCGAAGGCATTGATTTCGTCGGTGTCAATCACCTTGATTGTGAACGGCACCTTGGCGTCGGAGTTGCGCACCAGGTTCTGGCCGAGACGGTTGATGTATTCGGTCACGACCGGATCGCTGACGAGCTTGGCGCTGTGCTCAACTTGTTGCGAGTACGCACGCCCCATCGCGACCTGCTTGTCGAGCGAGTACCAATTGCCGAATCCCTTGTTGCAGCCGACATTTCGGTTGCCGATGGCGTCAATATTGTCCATGGTGCTGGGAGCGGGCGCGTTCTTCTCATGCTTATCTGGCGCATATTGACCTTGCCCCGTATCTTGACTGGGAGCAGGGGCTTGACTTGGATCGGGAGCCTGACTGGGGCTCGAGTTTTGAGCCAGACCGCCGGGGACCAAAATAAGTGCTAGGGCGCAGCAGCCAAGATAACGGTGAAAGGAACGCATGGTGTACACCTATTCAGGGCCAGACGGCGTCACGTCGACTTCAGCCGCCGATCCCTAGCCCTGTTATAAACCCAAATCGGGTAGATTTGTCGCCCGAAGAGCCTTTTATTTTCGCGCGGTTACCGGCTAAAGTCCACCAGCAATTCGAGGCTCTCCTTCGTCAGATGAGCCTATTGCACGAAGGGTTCCGTATATTGGACGGTTGCGTTCCGAAATTCGTGTCAGTTGGGGCCGATCTGTTGGTGCCCGTCGCAGGTGCCAGAGACTCGAAGCAGCCGTGTTAGACTTTTACGTAAGTTCAATATGGCTCAAATTCAGCGAAGAAAAACTTACACGGCCTCGGTCGGCGGAGTGCGCGTCGGCAGCGATGCACCAATTGTGGTGCAATCGATGACCAATACCGACACCGCCGATATTGATGGCACAATCCGACAGTGTGCCGCGTTGGCCCGCGCCGGCTCTGAGCTGGTGCGCGTCACCGTTAACAACGACGCCGCTGCTGCGGCTGTGCCGCACATCGTGGACGGCCTCGACCGGCTGGGCATTCCAGTACCGATTATCGGCGACTTCCATTACAACGGCCATATCCTGCTGAAGAAGTATCCCGCATGCGCGCAAACCTTGGCCAAATATCGCATCAACCCGGGCAATGTCTCGATTGGGAAAAAGGACGACGACAACTTTCGTACGATGATCGAAGTCGCCATCGAGAACGACAAGCCAGTGCGCATCGGGGTCAACTGGGGTTCCCTGGACCAGGCGCTGCTGACTCGCTTGATGGACGAGAATTCCAAGCTCGCAGATCCCAGGGACGCGCGCGACGTGACCATGGAGGCGATGGTACAAAGCGCGCTGCGCTCGGCCGAGCTCGCCGTCAGTTACGGTATGCGCCCGGAGCAGATTATCCTCAGCGCGAAAGTCAGCGGTGTGCAGGACCTGATCGACGTCTACCGCGAACTGGGCCGCCGTTGCGAGTACCCCTTGCACCTGGGCCTCACCGAAGCTGGCATGGGAGCCAAGGGTATTGTCAGCAGTACGGCTGCGCTGGCAGTGCTGATGCAAGAAGGTCTCGGCGATACGATTCGTGTCTCGCTTACTCCGGCGCCCAATGGCGACCGCACCGAAGAGGTCACGGTCGCACAACAGATTTTGCAATCGATCGGCATTCGCAGCTTTACTCCGCAAGTCACCGCGTGTCCCGGTTGCGGGCGCACCACCAGCACCTTCTTCCAGGAGATGGCCGAGCAAATCCAGAGCTACCTGCGCGAACAAATGCCCGTGTGGAAGACGCGCTACTCTGGCGTGGAAGAGATGAAGGTTGCGGTAATGGGTTGCGTCGTCAATGGCCCCGGGGAGTCGAAGCACTCCAACATCGGGATCTCGCTACCGGGAACCTTCGAGGAGCCGAAAGCCCCCGTTTACGTGGATGGGCGCCTGATGCTCACCCTCAAGGGCGATCATATTGTTGAAGAGTTTATTAAGATTCTCAACGAGTACGTGGACTCGCACTACGCCGCGAAAGAGCAGAAGTTGGTGGGGATAAGCAACTAGCAACTGGCCCTAGCAATTAGATGGCTCCCATCTGAAGCCGTATCTCGGAATTCGAATTCTCGGCGAGCCGTCGTCTCCATCAGGACTCTTCTCAGAGCCAAACAACAGGAATCGCGGTTCTCGATAATTCGCCCTGCCCAGGGCACCAGGAACCACTGTGGCACTCGACCAGAAAATCTACGAACTTCGCAAAGAAAAGCTGAAGCAGATCGAAGCGCTGGAGCAACAGGCCTATCCCTATCGCTACGAAACCACTCACACTATTCCCCAAATACTCGAAGAGTATTCGACCAAGACCGTGCCCGAACTCGAGTCGCCTCGCGTGAACGTCAGCGTCGCGGGACGCCTGATGTCCATCCGCGTACAGGGAAAAGCGGGCTTTGCACACCTGCAACAGGGCGGCCAGCGGTTGCAGATTTATGTCCGTCTCGACAACGTCGGCGAAAAGGGCTTCGCGCTTTACAAGCTACTCGACTTGGGCGACTACATCGGCGTAAGGGGTTATCTCTTTCGCACTCGCACCGCCGAGCTCACGGTACACGTGGAGGAGATCACCTTCCTGGTGAAAGACCTGCTTCCTTTGCCCGAAAAATGGCACGGTTTGCAGGACGTGGAGACACGCTACCGCCGCCGCTACGTTGACCTGACCATGAATCCCGAGGTGCGCGAGGTCTTTCTCAAGCGCGCCAAAGTCGTGCAGTCGATGCGGCGATTTCTCGATAACAACGGCTTCACAGAAGTCGAAACTCCGATGATGCATCCCATCGCCGGGGGCGCGGTGGCCAGGCCATTCATCACCCACCACAACACGCTCGATGTCGATCTGTATTTGCGCATTGCGCCCGAGTTGTACCTGAAGAGGCTGGTGGTGGGCGGCATGGACCGCGTGTACGAGATCAATCGCAATTTCCGCAATGAGGGCATCTCGACCCAGCACAATCCCGAGTTCACCATGCTGGAGTTCTACATGGCCTATGCCGACTACCGGGACATGATGGACTTCACCGCGCAAATGCTGGCGCAGGTGGCGCGCGACGTGAACGGCACAACCATCGCAAACTTCAACGGACATGAGATTGACTTCGGCAAATTTGAGCGGCTCTCGATGCGCGAAGCCATCATCAAGCTCTGGCCCCAGAGCGCTGGGGACAAGCCAGAGATGGCTGACTTCTCCAGTGCCGAACAGATTGCTGCGATGGTGCACCGCTACAATTCGGCGAATTCCCACATCCCCTACGATCCAACGGCGCCGAACGGCAAGACCATCGCCGATATCTTCGAGTTCGTCGCCGAGCCCTACCTCATTCAGCCAACGTTCATCTACGACTTCCCGCTCGCCATTTCGCCGCTCTCGAAGAACAAGCGTGAGCCGGCGGAGAACGCCGATTGGGTTGAGCGTTTCGAAATCTTTGTCGGCGGACTTGAGATCGGCAATGCTTTCAGCGAACTGAACGATCCCGAGGAACAGCGCCGGCGCTTCGAGTTGCAGCTCAACGAACGCGCGCGCGGCGACGAAGAAGCCCACCAGATGGACGAGGATTACCTTCGCGCTCTGTCCTACGGATTGCCGCCGACCGCTGGCGAAGGCGTGGGCATCGATCGCCTGACCATGTTGCTGACCGATTCGCGCTCGATTCGCAATGTGATTCTCTTCCCGCTGCTACGTCCTCTGAAGCGCGAAGAAGAAGAGGAACTGGATCACACCGAGGAAGAAGCAAGCAACAGCTAGCCGGCGATCTGTGCGAAATGCCCGCAAAAAAGCCCCTCTTTCGAGGGGCGTTAGCGCTTTCAGGAGAAGAGGGATGGATTGAAGAAAACAACTTATTTCGCCAGAAGCTCACGCACGCGCAGCCGAGCCTGATGAAGTCCAATGCGTGATTCTTCGTCGGTGAGGCCCACGGTTCGGGAGATCCGAGCGTGGTCGTAGCCTTCCACGTCATGCATCAAAAAGACCATCTTTTCGGTATTCGGCAACTGAATCACGGCGCGCTCCAAGTCAACGCGCAATGTGCTTCGCCGGACGGACAGCACTCTCTCGCACGGGACGCAGTTTAGCGTGAGCGTACCCAATGGCATGTATTCGCGCAGTTCGCGAACAAGGCAACGGTCGATCTCTTCCGCTGCTGGGTTATCGCTCTTCCTAAACGCGCGGCAGAATGTGTGGGTCATCAACTCAGCCGCGTCCAATTCGTTGTCTGTCATCCAAAACGCCAGCGCGTACACGCGATGGCGGTTTCGCTCGTAGATTTCGTTGTAGCTATTTACGCTGCGCTGCAATGCCCTCGGCATGTAAGTTGCAAAACCGAATATTCCTGCTTCCCCTACAGTACTCATCGATTACTCCCTTGATAAATTGCGGTCCGTCGCGAACCCCATGGATTCGCGCACTCTGGGTGCCCACCCTCAGCGAGACCCCCGACATATGGTGGCTCGCTTCACTCATCTGCTCATCAACACCTAAGTACTATGCAATCGTTCTGCCCAAAACCAACGATCACGACAAATATTGTGCAAAGAATCGACAAGCTATTGAGATTATTAGGGTAGTAGCTTTTTCTTGCCGACGAGGCAAATACGGCAGCTCAGAACTGGGCGCTTGGTTTTCGCCCCAGATCGCCAGATTTTGGGTTCCCATCTACCGTAAGTTGGCACCGCAATGCCAATTCGCCAACTGTGCTATGTAAGCCTTGCACGCTGTACCACCATTCTGCCTCTGGAAGCACACAACCGGTAGCTGGTACGAATGCCCCATAATTTCTGTAGCCATCCGAGCCGAAATAGATAAAATCGAACCAACAACCGTGAGCGCGCCATTGCCGACTAGAGTCTCCCACCATGGCCGATGAACGCATCCTGGTAGTCGATGACGAGAACACAATCCGGGACGTCGTGTGCTCCATCCTGAATCAGGCGGGTTTTGAGTCTCATCCCGTCGTGTCAGGGAAGGAGGCGCTCGCGTTGCTGCGTTCCGACGAAACTTACTCGGTGGTGTTGTCTGATGTCATCATGGAAGGGATGGATGGCTTGTCTCTTCTGGCGAGGATTCGTCAGGAGCATCCTGATATTCCCGTGGTGATGGTCACTGCGGTGCACGACATCTCCGTCGCCCTGGCTGCCATTCGAAACGGTGCGTATGACTACTTGCTGAAACCCTTCGAGCGCGAACAACTGCTGGCCATAGTACGCCGGGCAATGGAAAATCGCCGTTTGAAGCTGGAAAACCTCGCCTACCAGACAAAGCTGGAGTCGCTGGTCGCCGCCCGTACCGATATGCTTCGCCGCGCTCTCGCCGATCTGGAACGGTCGCTATGACATCACGCTGGAGGCATTGGGCGATGCGCTCGATCTGAAAGATGCCGAAACCGAAGGCCACTCGAAGCGAGTGACCGCCTTCACTATCGCTATTGCGCGCGCCATGGACTTGCCGCACGACCACATTCGGGTCATAGCGCGCGGCGCGTTTCTCCATGATGTTGGCAAAATGGCGATTCCCGACGCGATCCTGCGCAAACCGGGCAGACTAAGCCCCGAAGAACAGAAAATCATGCGCCAGCATGCCCTGCTTGGCTACCGCATGTTGCGCAGAATTCCCTTCCTGCGCGAGGCGGCCGACATCGTCTACTCACACCAGGAATGCTTCGATGGTAGCGGCTATCCTCGCGGGCTAAAGGGCGATCAGATCCCACTGGGAGCACGCATTTTCGCTATCGCTGATACATTTGATGCCATCACATCCGATCGTCCCTATCGCGCTGCTCAGTCCATTCCAGCGGGACGGCGAGAAATTGAGCGCCAGGCGGGTAAGCAGTTCGATCCAGAAATCGTACGAGTCTTCCTCTCCATTTCGGAGCATATTTGGCAGGACTTACGCACCGAAATCGGAGCGCCAACCCCGCGGTAACGTTGGGAGTGACACATGTCGCTGCAACTTAGATGAGTGACGCAAAGGCTGAGACTGCGCTACGCGCGAGCCTGACGACCGAACAGGAAAAACGGGGCGCATGGCGCGCCCCGTATGGAATACAACTCTGAAACGACGGCTCTTTTTCCTTTGCGACCCTTTTAATCCACTGACCCAAATGATTTCAGGTCTTCCGGTCCATCTGTCACAGCCACTGGCTCTTTGCCCTGAACCATTACTCTGACATTTTCTACCACGTCAGGATTGGCCAACGTCGTGATATCTCCGGTGTTCATGTTGTTGGAAAGGGCCGCAAGCACGCGCCGCATGAGCTTGCCGGACCGTGTTTTTGGCATGTCCGGAACAATGAGAATCCTGCGCGGGCGGGCAATTTTCCCAATCATGGTTTCAATGACGTGGTTGACCTTGTCCACAACCGCTTGGGTCGACTGCGTATCTGTCGGCACGTCCGGCTGCAGGACGATGTAAACCTCGGGCACGCGGCCTTTGATTTCATCCACCACCGGCACCACCGCCGCTTCTGCCACCTCGGCAACCGTCAGGCATGCAGACTCGATTTCCTTCGTGCCCAGGCGGTGACCGGCCACGTTGATGACATCATCCACGCGCCCCAAAATCCGGAAATAGCCGTCCACGGCCAGCACTGCTCCATCGGCTGCAAAATAGGGCCAGTCTTGCCAGTTTTTGCTATCGGTGTTCTTGCAGTATTTGCTGTAATACTGGGCGACAAAACGCTCACGATCGCCCCAAATGGTTTGCATGATTCCTGGCCAGGGATTCCGAATGCAGATGTTTCCTGCTTTCCCCGAACCGGCGTGCACTTCCTCGCCCATTTCATCGAGGATCATGGGGTAGATGCCCGGCATACCCGGACCTGCGCTTCCCGGCTTCATTGGATCCAGTGCCGGCTTGGTGGTGCATAGGAATCCTCCGTTTTCGGTTTGCCACCAGGTGTCCACGATCACTGCCTCACCTTTGCCCACTGTTTCGTAATACCAGCGCCAAACCTCCGGCTCGATCGGTTCTCCTACCGTAGTCATGTGCTTGAAATGGTAGTTGTACTTGGTGGGCTCATCGTGGCCGGACTTGCGCAACATGCGGATGGCCGTGGGCGAGGTGTGGAAGATATTGACATCCAAGCGCTCGGCGATTCTCCATACCCTGCCGGCGTCAGGATACGTAGGCACACCTTCGTAGATGACGCTGGTGGCGGCCAACGCCAAAGGTCCATAGACAATAAACGAGTGACCGGTAATCCAGCCGATGTCGGCCATGCACCAGTACACATCTTCGGGGTGAATGTCCTGAATGTACTTGGAGCAGCCCGTCACATAGGCGAGGTAGCCACCAGTGCGGTGTTGACAGCCTTTGGGCTTTCCGGTGCTGCCGCTGGTGTACATAAGAAACAGCGGCGCCTCCGCATCCATCGGAATGGGAGCCACGATTTCACCCGAGTAGTTGGGGAGGATCTCGTCAACCCAGAAATCGCGCCCTTCCACAAACGGTGAAGCGGATGCATTCTGGCCCGCGTGACGCCTCCAGACAAGCACCTTGTCCACGGTCTGGCCTTCCTGCTTGGCGATGTTCAACGCTATATCGGCGCCTGCTTTGTGGTCGAGTAGCTTGCCGTTGCGATAGTAGCCGTCCATCGTGATCAGGACCCTGGCTACCTGAATCGGCGGCGCGCATGCCGCAGGCCTCGCCGCTGAAGCCTCCAAATACAACCGAGTGAATCACCCCCAGGCGAGCACATGCCAGCATGGTAATCGGCAACTCGGGGACCATCGGCATATGAATGGTGACGCGATCCCCACTCTTCAGACCACAGAAATCGCGCAGTAGCGCCGCAAATTCATTCACTCTCACATAGAGTTCACGGTAGGTAACCGATACGGGGGCTTCGGACTCCGGCTCCGGGACAAAGATGAGCGCCGCCTTGTTCTTGTACTCGTCGAGATGCCGGTCGACGCAGTTGTACGAGGCGTTGATCTTGCCGCCCACAAACCACTTCCAGAACGGCGGATCACTGGTGTCGAGCGTGGTGTGCCAGTACTGGTCCCAGCTCAACATATCGGCGTACTCGCGAAAGCATTCCGGGAAGTTTTTCTCGCTGAAACGCTCGTTGACCTCGGGATCGGACAGGTTTGCCTGGCCA
Source organism: uncultured Acidobacteriaceae bacterium (assembly GCA_963836295.1). Taxonomy (GTDB): domain Bacteria; phylum Acidobacteriota; class Terriglobia; order Terriglobales; family Acidobacteriaceae; genus Bog-257. The sequence goes on from CAWIIY010000002.1 coordinate 258,616, forward strand.
ATAAATTTTGCCGAGGGATAATAGTATTCTTCCTCCCGCCAATGGACGGCGATCTGAGCCTCGCTCGTCTCGATGACCGCATTCTGTTTAGGAAGAGGTCGAGCCATATCGGTCACTCCTTAGATTTCTGAATTTGTGATACGTTTTATCGAATATTTGCGTTAATACTGTACTGCATTGGCTAGCCGATGTAACCCATTTTTGGGCCGTCCCCGGAGCCTTGCAGGTAGAGCCTCACATGGCCCAGCCCGCCATTGTAGCGGGCCGGAATTGCATTATTGACCGGTTCATTTGCCCTTGGAGGCCCCCGCCGGTAACGGCTGGTTATCCAGGGCCGCCCTCATCTGATGCCAGGCGTGCCCTGGCTTCCTCCACCGAGCCTTCGTCCTCAATGGTGGTTATGTCGCCGGGGTTCTTCTCCTGGGTAACCGCCTTAAGCACGCGTCGCATGATCTTGCCGCTACGCGTTTTCGGCAGCATGTCGACAAAGTTCAGCTCGCCTATGACTGCAACAGGCCCCAGTTCGTGACGCACTTGCTCAATCAGCTTCTGCTTCAACTCCTCCGACGGAATGAAGCCCTGTTTGAGCATCACGAATGCCGAGATCACTTCGCCGCGGAGTTCGTCGGGCCGGCCAATGACGCCCGATTCCGCGACCGCAGGATGGCCAAGCAGGGCGGTCTCGACTTCGATGGTGCCAATGCGATGACCGGCAATCTTGATGATCTCGTCGGCACGGCCGGCAAACCAAACATAACCATCCTGGTCGATTTGTGCGGAATCACCCGTGTAATAGACACCAGGAATAATCGGACCAGTAATCGCGGCCGTAGCGTTCCTTTTCACCCCACAACTCCGGGGTCAATCCCGGGAAAGGCCGCTTGATCACCATAATGCCTTTTTCGTTGACGCCGCACGGCGTGCCGTCGAGCGCCACGACCTCGGCATCAATGCCGGGCATGGGCACTGTCGCTGAACCCGGCTTGATTGGCAGCATGCCCAATCCATAAGGATTGCCAAATACCGGGCCGCTGGTTTCCGTCTGCCACATGTGGTCGATGACGGGAATCTGGTTCTTGAAAATCTTCTTCTGCAGCCATTCCCACGCCGGCGCATTCAGCACCTCGCCCGCGCAAAACACCCGCTCCAGATACTTGTAGTCGATGCTCCCGAACGGCCCATCGCCGTAGCGCATCAGCAATCGCACTGCTGTGGGAGAGGTGAATATTCCGGTGACTCGATACTCCTCCATCAGGGTCTTCCACGTGCCCTCGGGTGTCGGATAGTCCAGTGCGCCTTCGAACACCACCGTAGTCGCGCCTGCAATCAGCGGCGCGTACACAATGTAGCTATGACCCACGATCCAGCCAATGTCAGAGGTCGACCACCAGACATCCGTCGGCTTCAAGCCAAACAGCCACTGTCCCATGCTGTGAATGTGGACTTGATAGCCGCCATGGGTATGAACGGCCAGCTTCGGCGTCGCGGTCGTGCCCGAAGTGGCAAGGATGAATGCCGGTTCATTGGCTTCCATCTTGACGTAGTCGCCACTTTCGCCGGCGCCGTGCTCTAAGAACTGCTCCCAGAGAATATCGCGTCCGGCGCGCATGGGAGTTTCGCCCGGTGTCCGCTTAAGAACCACAACGTGCTCCACCTTGTCACCGGCGTTTTCCAAAGCTTCATCGACGATTTCTTTGAGCCGGGTATCCTTGCCCTTGCGATAGGTCACGTCCGCGGTAAACACCAACCGCGAGCCGCTCGCTTGGATACGGTCGCCCAGAGCCTTCGCGCCAAAACCGGCAAAAACCACGGAGTGAATCGCGCCGATGCGCACCGTAGCCAGCATCAGGATGATGGCTTCCGGAGAAGTTGGCATGTAGATGGTGAGGCGATCGCCCTTCTTGATTCCCATGCCGCGCAGCGCCTTCGCCACCTTCTCCACTTCGTGGAGCAGATGGGCATAGGTGTAGAGGCGGCGCTCGCCACGTTCGTTGATGTAAATCAGCGCCGTGTGCCCGCCCCAGCCGCGCTTTACGTGATAATCAAGCGCGTTGTAGGCCAGGTTGGTCTGTGCGCCGACGTACCACTTGAAGGTGGGAGGATTCCATTCCAACACCTTGTCCCACTTGCGAAACCACGGCAGTTGCTCCGCCGCGCGTCCCCACAAACCTTCCGGATCCTGCTTTCCTTCTTCGATCCACTTCTGCGCCACCGGACTTACCAACTGGTGCGTTGCGGCAGGTGGGGTGGACTCGCCACCTGCCCTCGCTGTTACGTGCTGGGCTTCCAATACTGTTGTTGCGGTACCCATGAGAGAGACTCCTTTTTCCAAGGAACCGAGCGATCTGAACGCCTGAGAAAATCAACCCAATCCAAAAAATCCGGCCAGATTGCTTTTTTGCGCCATTCTGCCGGTGATATTCACAGATGCTTGGAACGCTTAGCCATGAACTCATCCACCAGCGCCACTGCAGCCGAGGCCGCCGCGGTGCAAAGTGCCAGCTGATCGTTCTTTACTTGCCTAAGATTCGATCTGATTAACGGAAAGCGTGACAAGGCGCGGCGCCAAGTCACGCTTCCGGTTGTCTTCTTTCGTGCGCGAGCCCGAAACGCTAAGCATGCGGCAGGACCATCCTGCCATGACACGCATTCACCAACGTCGCCGTAGCGATATACCAGGCGATAAATCCCACGACAAAGATCTCCCAGCCCGCCAACTTCGGTGAAACTATCCCCAGAACCACCCCGTCAAGCAAAAGGAACGCCAGCAACAGCAGCCAGAACAAGACCGCCAGGTACTTGCCGATTTTGTGCGCTGCGAGGCAAAAGCCAAAGGTGAACAGCGTCCACATCAGGAAGAAACCGAGTTCTTCGGGATGACCCGCCGGAATGCCCGTCTTCGGCTGGATGTAGAGCAGCACGAACAGCGACCACCAAAAAGCTCCGTAACACATGAAAGCGGACCCGCCGAAGATGCTGCCTTTGCGCAGGTCCACGATTCCGGCAATGAATTGCGCCGTACCCCCAAAGGTGATTGCCAGCGCCAGGGTCGGCCCGGCGCTCCAGAATCCTACGTTGTGCAGGCCGGTCGCCATGGTCGTCAAGCCGAAACCCATCAGCCCAACCACCGCTGGATTAGCCCACCATTCTTTGTAGATACCTGCGTCTGTCACCTCAGCCATCTCGTTCATCCTTTCCAGAGTAGCGGCTTAGCGCCGCAGTTCTGCATAAATCGAGAATATTTAAGAAACTCAACCTCAAAGCTCGAGGAAAAATTCTAAGGTTCCTGGGACTGCCGATCACTGTCGTTCCGACGTCGTCTTCAGCTTCGTTGCTACATCACCACCCCTGCCTGGTCTGGGCAGGACCGAAGCCGAGTTACAAACCGTCGGCGGGAGGCGACTTGGGGTAGAGGAGAGTGGTCAAGATCCTCATCCTTACGGTGCAAGATCGCAGACCGGAATTTGGATTCCGGTCTTCCGTCCGGGAACGTGAGCTCCCGACCAGACCCGACAGGGTGAAGTTATGAGACCTTCGCCCCCCGCCTATTTGAGCCGTTGTGGGCGGAATTTTCCTTCGCGGGATGGGCGGAGGTCTGTGATTCCGGATACGGGTGCTTGTGATGTGTGTCACCTAAGGCCCTGGGCGAACACTTCCCGAGATCTAATCAGGCGCCCAGGCCGCTTCGCTCGGGGATCGGGAAAGCAAATCTGCCACTTATAGGGGATTCTTACTTGTCGGGTTGCCTAAGGTGGTAACATAACCCTTATCGTACGGAGGAACATCGTGGGGTCACCTTACGGCTTTGAGCTGGTTGAGAATTGCCTCATCTGCAAGCTGCGCAGCGACAGCTTCTTCTGTTCTCTCCCCAAGACTGCATTAGAAGCATTCGACAAGATGAAATACACCGCTTCTTATCCGGCTGGAGCTGTGTTGTTCGTCGAAGGCCAGTCACCGCGCGGAATTTACATGCTGTGCAAAGGCCGGGTCAAGCTCTCCACCACGTCCGCTGAAGGCAAGACGCTCATACTGAAAATCGCGCAGCCTGGGGAAGTCCTGGGGATGCACGCCACTGTCTCGGGAACCCCCTATGAAATTACCGCCGAAACCGGACAGCCCTGCCAATTGAATTTCGTCAAGCGCGACGACTTCTTGAACTTTCTGCAGAAACACGGAGACGCTTGCCTGAAAGCCGCGCAACACCTGAGTAAGGATTGCCAGAGCGCCTATCAGCAGATTCGTAGTTTGGGCCTGTCGCACTCCGCGCCCGAGCGGCTGGCGCGCCTGCTACTCGAGTGGACCTCCGCCAGTCCCGAGCAAGCGGAACCCAGGGTGAAACTAGCGCTCACTCACGAAGAGATTGCGCAGATTATCGGCACCTCGCGGGAGACCGTCACTCGCGTGCTGGCGGACTTCCGCAAGCGGCAGATTGCTGTGCTAAAGGGATCCACCCTCACGGTACGTAATAAAGCCGTATTGGAAAAACTGGTCGGCGCATAGACTGCATTGCCAAGTACTAACTACAAAGACTCCGGGCGGCCGAAAACATCCGCAGAGCAGATCTCTGGCGGGCGGAAACTCGCCTTGATTCACATAGGAGTTGACGAATGAGTGCAGTTCTATCCGACATTGAAGTTCAGCAAGCCCTGCAGAAGCTTCCCGGCTGGAACAAAAGCGGTAACGCCATCGAACGCAATCTTCAATTCGCGAACTTTGTACAGGCGATGGATTTCGTGAATCAGATCGCCGAAGCCGCTGAGGCCGTAAATCATCATCCTGACATTCACATCAGCTACAGCAAAGTGACTCTGACATTGGTCTCACACGATTCAGGCGGGGTCACGCAACGCGATATCCGGATGGCAGGAAAAATCAACGAACTGGCGCCTGCCCCTGCGTCCACCTAGAAAAAGCCACTGGAAATTATCAGTGGCCTCATATTCCGCAAATCATTGGGTGCTGTAAGAACTCATTGTCCGAGTTGGGTGCGCGGCTCCAACGACTCGGCGATGCGATTCAATACGGCCTGGATGCGATCCAGTTCGCTTTGCGCGCTTTCATTCCATTCCAGCCAGCGCTCGGGCGCCTGACGGAAACTCTCGAACAAGGCGCGCACGCTGTTCCTTCTGCGCTCGCTCAGCAAGAACGCTCCAATGCCACCAAGTCCCAACACCGTAAGTAGCACGTACCATTTGCGCATGGGCTGCCCCTTGCTCGGTCCCTATCGTGAAGACATTCCTTACTCGCAACTTACCTTTTTGGATTCGCTTTTTCAACATTCGGATGACACATTCGGCGCGAAAGTACGTGGCGAGTTTGATTCTGGGAATTCGAACTATGAGCTGATTTCTTCCGCAAACTGGAATTTCGCGCAAGGGCGGCGAATTTCAGCGTTCTTTACAGGAAGGCGTCCGACGGACTGCGGTTGGTGAAACCCAGTTCGCCGGACTATGATTTCGATACGAAAGGAACCGCGCCAACCGCAGCTTCAGCCGATATTACCGCTGCTGACGCCGCAGAATGCGTGGCATCCAGGTACCACCATGCGACCCAGAAATTGGCAGTTCATCACGTTTGCACTCCTGGCTTTCATTGCTTTGCTGTTCGCCGTTGTTCCCTTGGGCGCGCAAGACCGCTCGGGAACTGTTATGCCCAACACGGTATGGGTCGGCGCTGACGGCAAGTTCGAGTCGGAGCCCGACACTGCGCTGGTACAGTTCAATATCTCCGCGCAAGAGGAAAAGCTACAAGACGCTAATCAGCGTGCAACCCAGGCAGCGGAACAGGTTCGCCAGCTTCTGCGCTCCAATGGGATCGATCCCAAGGATGCGCAGATTGGCCGCTTCGCCGTGCAGCCGGTGTATGACTATAAAAACCCGAAACGCAAGCTCGTGGGTTTTCGCGTAGAGACGGACATCAGCGTCAAGGTCAAGGACTTCTCCAAGGTGGGCCCGATCACGGAAGGTCTCGCAAATATCGACGTGACCGGCAATCAGTCCATCACCTACCAGCTCAACAATATGGACGCTGCCAAGATCAAAGCAGTAGAAGATGCGCTGCGACGTGCTCATGACGAGGCCGATGCGGTGGCCCGTTCCAGCGGCCGCAGTTTGGGAGATCTTTCCTACGCTTCCGTGGACACCTTCGAGCCAACTCCGATACGACCCATGCCGATGATGCGGGAAGCAGGCCCCATGGCGGTCGGCGCTGCTGCTCCTCCTCCCACGGCTGAATTTGGAGCACAAAAAATTGCTGTCACCGCTCACGTTAACGCCTTGTATATGCTGAAATAGAACGAGCGCGACTTTTGACGCTCGAACGCGTTCAAAGTAGTGCCGGAAAAACCTCATTCGGTTAGGAGGATCAATGAGAGCAGCGGCCATTGTGCTTGCCGTTTTTCTCGGCGCTGCGACAATCGCCGTCTCGGCGCAAGAGGAGGACGCCTCACCACAGCTCACGTCGCACGTCCCTCCAGTCGCGCAGAATAACTCTCCGGCTGCACCAGATAAGACCATCACGGTTCCAGCAGGCACACGAGTTCCTCTCATCATGAAGCAGGGTCTTACCACCAAGAACGCCCACCCGGGCGACCCGGTTTACGCGCAAACTTCATTTCCCATTGTGATGAACGACCGGATTGTCATTCCACCCGGTACCTTCGTGCAGGGAGAAATTCGGCGGGTACAGCGTCCGGGCAAGGTCAAGGGCCGCGCCGAATTGCAGATGAGCTTTACTTCCATGATCTTTCCCAACGGCTACACCTTGCTATTGCCGGCGCTGGTCCAGGGAACACCCGGGGACCAAAACACCGCAGGCGTCAAAGACAAGGAAGGAACAATCGAGGGAGATAGCAGTAAGGGCAAGGACGTCGGCACCATCGTCGGCACAGCCATTCCGGGCGCCGGAATCGGGGCGATTGCCGGAGGGAGCAAAGCCGCCGGCATTGGTGCTGCCAGCGGCGGCGCGCTCGGACTAGCCACCGTTCTGTTTACGCGCGGGCCTGAGATTCAGCTGGGGGTGGGAGATTCGATAGAAATGGTGCTCGAGCGCAGTCTGACAATTGACGAAACCAAGGTCCACCGAGCTACTCAATAGAGCAAATACTTCTTCCTGATCTGCATGAACTGCTCGATCCCATCGCGCCAGTCGTCGGCGATGCGCCGTGGATCTTCTCCCGCTTGCAGCGCCGTGAAGGCCGCCTGATTCGCCAGCAACGGTTTCATACGGCCGATGTCAAACCCCACTGGAGCCGCGTCGTGCAGAGCAGATGCCAACTCCAGCCCCAACTCGGGAGCGTCCAGGACCTCGCGATTGGTGATGATAATGTTAACTCCCTCACATTCCTGGTGAGCATACGGCCCACTCACCGGCGTGAACGTAATCGGCACAAACCGTACCCCGGCAATGTTGCGCTGGTTCAGATACGCAGCCAGCCGCTTTGCACTGACCCAGGGTGCTCCTACCACTTCGAAGGGACTGTCAGTGCCTCGCCCCACCGAGACATTCGTTGCTTCGATCATCGCCACGCCCGGATACAGCGTTACCTGGTTCAGGTCGTGCAAATTCGGTGATGGATTCACCCACAACTGCGACGTCGAGTCGAACCAATCACCCCGCATCCAACCTCTCATCGGGATTACCGTGAGATTGGCATTGATATGTCGCTCGCCGTTGTACAGCTTCGCCAACTCGCCAATCGTCATACCGTGCCGCACTGGCACAGCGTAGTAGTTCACAAAGCTCTCCTGGCCCGCATCGGAAACGGGGCCCTGAACGTAGGCTCCGTTGATCGGGTTGGGACGGTTGAGCACTACAATCGGCTTCCCGGTCTTGGCGGCGGCTTCCAGAAAATATCCCAGCGTGGTCTCGTAGGTGTAGAAGCGAACTCCCACGTCCTGCATATCGAAGACGAGCACGTCGAGCCTTCGCAATACATCGAGCGGCGGCCGCCGCTTGGCATCGCTATCGCCGTACACGCTGTAGACAGTTACTCCGGTCGCTCCATCCTTCGTATTGCCGATGTCCGCGCTGTCAGAGGTCCCTTGCACACCGTGTTCGGGGCTGAAAATGGCGCTCAACTGCAAACCGCGCGCATGGGCCAGAATGTCAATCGTGCGGCGACCATGACTGTCGACACCGGTCTGGTTGGTCACCAATCCCACCTTGGGCGTCGCAATGCCGGGAACTCGTAAGCCGTCGAAGTCGCGCGCCTCCAACTCGTCAATCCCGTTGGACACCTGACCATTGCGAACCACCACGCGGCGGTCGGCGACTGCCGCTTCGTTGTAGCCGGTGATGCGCGCCACACGCATCTTCTGCTCTTCGCTGGGCTGCAGTTGCAATGCGGCGGCGACCGCGGTAGCCACTTCCGTGCGCAATGCGATCACGTTGCCCTCCTTGATGTGGACCGCATTGGTGAGCAGAATGATGTAGGTATTGGTGGTCGGGTCGATCCACAGCGACGTACCGGTAAAACCGGTATGGCCGAAGGGCCCTACGGGCAACAGTTCACCGCGATTGGAAGAGAACGGCGAATCGATGTCCCAACCCAACCCCCGCACGTCCGTCAGATTAGGCGGCTGTTGCGGGGTGGTCATCTTCTCGACGATCCAGGGAGAGAACACGGGAGCGCCACCATTCAGCAGCGCTTGGGCAAACTTCGCAACATCATCGGCGGTCGAAAAAAGTCCGGCGTCGCCGGCGACTCCACCCATCCGGCGCGCGGTAGGATCGTGCACCACCCCGCGCAGCATCTGTCCCGAACGTTCATCGCGTTCAGTGGGCGCGATGCGAGGCTTCCATTCCGCCGGCGGAAGAAAGCGCGTTGAGGTCATGCCCAGCGGACCAAATACGTAGGTCTGCGAATACTGATCGAGCGGCATGCCGCTGACGCGCTGTACCAATTCGCCCAACACCACAAAATTGATGTCGCTGTATACGAACGCCGAGCCTGGCGGATTAATCAACGTTTCCGCATTGGCACGGTTATAACCCTCCTCCAGACCGCTCCAATACTGCTTCAAATCCAGGTCGGGCCGCAAGCCGGAGTAGTGGGTCAGCAACTGGCGAACGGTTACATCTTCTTTGCCGTTTTGTGCGAATTCAGGAATGTACTTGGCGACGGGATCGTTGAGCTTTATCTGCCCAAGCTGTACCAGACGCATTACACAGCTGGTGGTGGCCATCACCTTGGTAAGCGACGCCATGTCAAAAATCGTATCGGGCGTCATCGGTTCTTTGCTGGGATCGAGCGATCGATAGCCGTACGCCTTACGGTAAATGAACATGTCGTTGTGGCCGACCAGCAAGACCGCCCCGGGCGCATACCCCTTCTCGACGGCCTCTTTAAGCAGGGCGTCGAGCGGTGCAAAGCGCTCTTGGCCCACCTTGGCGGCGACTGGCGGAGCGACCCTTGGAGCCAACGCCTTCTGCGCTAGAAGGGGAATGCTGCTGGTTGGAGCAAGACAAAACAGAAGGATGGCTAAAGCTGGCTGAAGACGAAGCCTCAATGGGTCCGAAACCTTTCTTGATCTGGAAATCTCCCGCGCCATTTCGCCGGCAAGCTATTATAAGTTGCGCTCGCATCCGATCTCATCCAGAGGGGATATTGAACCAGGCGTCCCAACAGCTCGTAGAATTGCCCTTCGCTTTCGATCTTCAGGAAAAACAGTTTTCGCGGGCCTTTGCCCTCATTCGCGACGCCATCGAGCAACGCGCCTTCCCGGCCGCAGCCCTCGCCGTCACTCATCGCGGAGCGCTGATCGCACTGCAAGGTTTTGGCCGCTTCACCTACGCTGATGACGCGCCGCTGGTTAAGCCCGGCACTGTCTTCGATCTGGCTTCGGTGACCAAGGTCGTGGCGACCACCGCTGTGGCCATGCTGCTGCACGAGCGCGGACAACTGCCCCTGGACATTCCCCTGGGACACTTCCTTCCCGATTTTGTCGCGTGCGCCCCCAGGCATCAACAGGCCACGCGGGAGGCGGTCACCCTCCGCATGTTGCTCGCACATTCCAGCGGACTGCCGGCTTACGAAAAGTTGTTCGAGTTCGCCGGCTCGCGCGAGGAACTCGTTGGGGCTGCGCTGACCACCCGGCTGGTTACAGCGCCCGGCACGCGCGTCGAGTACAGCGACGTCGGCTTCATCCTGCTGGGAGAGGTGCTGGCCCGCCAAGCTGGCTTGGCCCTTGACATGTTCGCGCGACAGGAGGTCTTTACCCCGCTCGGCATGGCGCACGCGCGATTCAATTCCCCGGCGGAGTGGAAGCCAGCGATTCCGCCCACGGAAGACGATCGCACCTTTCGCAAACGCATCGTCCAGGGCGAAGTGAACGACGAGAACGCCTTCGTGATGGGAGGCGTCGCAGGACATGCCGGCGTTTTCGCGCCGGCGATCGACGTCGCGCACTTCGCTGCATGCATGCTGCGCGGCGGAGCGCCCATCCTCAAGCCGGAAACCGTACAACTCTTCACCCGACGAGTGGATTCGCCTGCCGGTTCGTCGCGAGGGCTGGGATGGGATACTCCGTCGCCGCCAGCATCGTCAGGAAATCATTTTTCGGCGGAATCGTTCGGTCATCTCGGATTTACCGGAACGTCTCTATGGATCGATCCCACACGCCAGCTCTCGGTAACTCTGCTGACCAACCGGACTTGGCCACACCGGGCGTCGCAGGCTATCCGCCGGGTCAGGCCACTTGTGCACGATGCCATTGTCGAGGTACTGGAAGAGCCTTGATCGTCGCTCTCTGCAGGCAATGTGTTGCCCTCTGGCAAAGCTAAGAGTAGAGTTCCCAAGATCAAGGCTGCCGCATTGGACTCTAGGGGAAAGCTCCCAGCACTCCGGCCCCCATTCCTCGTAAAATCAGGTTTGCGCTGTGATCCATAAATTCGGCGTTCGCAGCGTTAGTTTAGGACATCCCAACATGGACAAGTTCGTCATTCGCGGCGGCAATCCGCTGCTGGGCACGGTACGGGTGAGTGGCGCAAAGAACGCCGCTCTTCCGGCGATGGCTGCGGCGCTGCTCACCGAAGAGCCGGTCATCTTGGAAAACGTTCCTCAGGTGCGCGATATCGAGACCGAGCGCAGGCTCCTGGCGGCAATCGGCGCGGAAGTGGAATTGGGTTATGGCCGCGCTCAGCACCGCACTACCATCTGCTGCCGCAACCTCGTCAATCCAGAAGCTTCCTACGAGCTGGTCAAAACCATGCGCGCGTCCACCCTCGTCCTGGGCCCGCTGGTCGCACGCATGAAGCGTGCGAGAGTGTCTCTCCCGGGAGGATGCGCTATCGGCGCGCGACCGATTGACCTTCACCTCAAAGGGCTGGAGAAGTTAGGGGCACGAATTTCGCAGGAGCATGGCTACATCGAAGCCCGGGCCGAGCGCCTAAAAGGCACCCGCGTCGTCTTTGAAAAGATCACCGTGACCGGGACCGAAGATCTCATGATGGCGGCAGCGCTGGCCGAAGGTGAAACCGTTCTGGAGAATTGCGCACGCGAGCCCGAAGTCGGCGATCTGGCGGCGCTTCTCAACAAGATGGGCGCGCGGATTACAGGCACAGGAACCCACACCATCCGCGTGCAAGGTGTGGAACAGCTCCATGGTGCGCGCCATCGCATCATTCCTGATCGAATTGAAGCTGGCACCTTCATCGTCGCCGGCGCGCTCACCGGCGGAGACTTGTTGGTCTCCAGTTGCGATCCTTCTCATCTCAGCGCGCTGCTGCAGAAACTCGAGGAGTGCGGTGTGCGGGTGCAGACCAATGGCGACTCGGTGCGAGTCATGGGCGATGAACCGTTGAAAGCTGCGGATGTGGTCACCGAAGAATATCCCGGCTTCCCTACCGACATGCAGGCACAGTTCATGGCGCTTGCAACCCAGGCCAACGGCGTCAGCATCGTCACCGAGAATATTTTTGAGAATCGCTTCATGCACGCGCAGGAACTGGTGCGCATGGGAGCCAACATCAAGATCGAAGGCACCCGCGCGGTGGTCCGTGGCAAAACGCAGCTCAGCGGAGCGGCGGTGCAGGCCAGCGATCTGCGCGCTTCGGCATCGCTGGTCTTGGCCGCACTGGTTGCCGAGGGCGAAACCATCATCGACCGCGTGTACCACATTGACCGCGGCTACGAGCGTATCGAAGAAAAACTGCGGTCAGTGGGCGCACAGATTCGCCGCATCGGAGAATTTCTTCCCAAGCGCGTTGCCCCACCTATAGCTGCGGGATGAAGTCCGTTGCGCCGCCTCGCCTGCGCCCCGCATCCGGTTTACAATAATCAAAGCAGTCTCGCCCGAGCTGTATCGGCTCCCTCGCAAGGGCGGTCATTATTTCAGCTATCAATGAAAGGAATCATCATGCCCCGGCAACCCGGCGTTTATGCCACTCTGGACACCACCGAAGGCACTATTGTCTGCCGCCTCTTCGAAGAAGAAGCGCCCATCACGGTGAAGAATTTCATCGAACTTGCGGAAGGCTCGCGCGAATGGACCCATCCGCATACGAAGAACAAAAGCAAAGCTCGTCTGTACGATGGCACTATCTTCCATCGAGTGATTCCCGACTTCATGATTCAGGGTGGAGACCCCGCGGGCACCGGCATGGGTGGTCCCGGTTACCAGTTTCAGGACGAAACCAAGGGCTCGCCGCATAAGTTCGACAAGCCGGGCAAGCTCGCCATGGCGAACTCTGGCCCAGGCACCAACGGCTCGCAATTCTTCATCACGGTTGCGGCGACGCCGTGGCTGACCGGCAATCACACCATCTTTGGCGAGGTGGTCGAAGGCCAGGACGTGGCGGACAAAATCACCAAGCTCCCGCGCAACCGCCAGGATAAGCCAAACAAGGATGTGGTGTTGAACTCGGTGAGGATTGAACGGGAGTAATGGCGAATATACCTCTTCGCAATCCACCGATTTCAAGTTAAGCTGTACGTGTCTCTCCCAGGGGAAAGGAGAGGAATTGTCACAGCAGTTACGATTCATAGATTTGTTCTGCGGGATTGGAGGCATGCGGCTCGGTTTCGCGGCGCCCGGTGCACGTTCTCGTGTGCTGCAGACGAGTACACCAGATCCCCTAAGGGATGTGAACGATGACTCAGAAATGCACCTTGGTGTTAAATCGAGAGGATGTTTCGCAGATTTTGGACGCTGTCAGAGAGCGGCTTAATGTCTGGCGGCATACCGCCGCATACCTCCGTAGCGAACCTGTGTCAGATGATCCTGTCCTCCTCGCAGATTGTTACAATGCTTCTGAAGCCGACACCGTAGTTCAGCACCATCAGGACATCGTTTCCGCAATCGAACGGCAGACCTCGTGAGCCTCAAGTCGTACTTCTAGCCAAATAGCACCGTAGCAAAACGTTATGCGCTCACTCAATCCTTGGAGAGTTTCGAGCAGCATGTTATCTTCGGCGCGAGCAAGGGATATTCATGCCACTACGAAGAGATTGGACACGCGACGAATTAATCGTCGCCTTCAACTTGTATTGCCGGATTCCATTCGGTCGTATACACATTCGAAATCCGGAAATCATTGCCTTGGCAAAAGCGCTGGGCCGCACTCCTTCTTCGGTGTCGTGGAAGCTGGCTAATTTCGCACGACTCGATCCAGAGCTGAAGGATCGCAAAATTAAAGGTGCTTCTCATGGATCTAAAGCTGAGGAGGAGGTGTGGATCGAATTCAAAGATGATTGGGATGCGCTTGCATTCCAGAGCCAGCAGCTGCTTGCACAGTTCTTGCAGATACCACCGGCTCAACTGTTCCCAGAAGTAAACGTGCCAGAAGGGTTGGTGCGGGAAACAATGGTGAAGGTCCGCGTCAATCAAAACTTCTTTCGTGCGGCGGTTCTCGCCGCTTACAATTCGCGATGCTGCATAACAGGGTTGGCCACTCCGGCTCTCTTGACGGCGAGCCACATCATTCCTTGGGCTGACGACGACAAAAACCGAACCAATCCTCGCAACGGCCTTTGCCTCAATGCCTTGCATGACAGAGCCTTCGATTACGGGCTACTAACCATTACGCCGGACTATCTAATCTCTGTTTCCAAACGCTTGACGAACAGCGGCGAAGCCGCAGATGGTTTAGCACGAAGGCTCTTCAGCTATTACGACGGGCGCCGAATCACACTACCGGATAGATTCATCCCTGACCCGGAATTCCTGAAGTACCATAACGACCATTGTTTTCGGCAGGAATAGCGGGCGGAACAAAAGGGAGCACCACTGCGCTCGCTGAGGTTTTCCTGCCTTTGCTTCCCGCTGGTTCAACACCGAACGACCTAGTCCGGGTCCTCGGGGAGAACTTCTATGCACTCGATAGATTCTTCCTTGGGTTGACTCAAGGGCGCCGTCCCCGTGCAGGTGCCGCTTTCGAGCTAGTCATACGCCGCTTGTTCGTCGCCTTGAACTACCCTTTTTCGCCACAGCCGATTATCAACGGTCAACCGGACTTCATCTTACCGTCCGTCGAGTACTTCCGCAGGAACCCCATGGACGCAATCATCTTCACGGTCAAGCGCACGTTGAGGGAGAGATGGCGTCAGATTGTGACAGAGGGAACTCGGGGGATGGGATTCTTCTTGGCAACCATCGACGAAGCAATTACTCCGCGGGATCTCAAAGACATGCTAGCTTCGAGAATTTACTTGGTGGTACCCACCCGCATCAAGGCAGTGCGGGATGATTACGCGAACGCCCCGAACGTCATAACATTCGAAAACTTTTTTGTATACCATCTTGATCCTGCCATTGTCCGCTGGCGAGCGGCGGGAGTGATTTGACAGGCCGCTGACTACGAAGTACTAACTGCTTTTTGCCAGCGTCTCGAACAACTTTTCGTATTTCTCCGCAATCGCGTCCCAGCGGTACAGCACGTCGGCGCGCGCTTTAGCGCGTGCGCCCAGATGTAGACGACCGGGAGGGTCGTCGAGCAACGCCTGCAGCTTTGCGGCAAGATCCTCTTCCGACTTCTCATACTTCACCCCTGTGTCGCCCGCCGTCTCGGCATTCTCTGGTGTATCGAGATAGAGCACCGCATTGTTCGCCGCCATCGCTTCGATCAGCGCGGGATGGACTCCGCCGATCTCGCAAGCGAAGACAAAGACGCCCGCGTGCTTCTGCAGTGCCCAGTAGCCATCGCCGTAAATCGCTCCGGTGAAGCGTACGCGTTCGTCACCCAGCGACTTCAGCCGCTCAAGGTAATTCGGCTGGTAAGGATTGTCGCCCACCATGACCAGAGGCCAGTCGCTGCGCACGTTACGCCAACCGCGCAAGACGAGATCGGGATTGTTCTCCGGTTCAAGCCGACTGACGTAGAGCACATAGCGTCCTGACTCGAGATTGAAGCCGTTCAGACTGTCGTCGCCCGGCGGCATTTCGGAGCCGTAACCAATGACCGTCGACTCGCTGCCATATTTCGTGAGGTAATAGTCATGAATCGCCTTCGCGTCGGTCACCAACTGGTTGGAGCTGAACGATGACATCCATTCACAAAAGTGCAGCACCTGCGCACCCAGCCCCTTCCATTTTTCGCGCTTGCGGTCGAGGCCATCCACGTTGAGCACTACCGGCTTGCCGAAGAGCCGCGGAATATAAGCGAACGGACTGTTCGCCACGTTGCACAACAGCACGACATCGTTGTCGCTAAAGGCGACACGCACGGCTGCGAAGAAGGTGCTGACCCAGGTGTCGAGGTGCTTTTGATGGAGGCTGGGGACGATCACCCTACGCACGCGCCGGTCGTAAACGTCATCCGGCCGGACGAAGGCCCTGCGGCAGTAAACGGTAACCTCGTGTCCCCGGTCGGCAAAGCGCGAACTGATCTGCTCGGCGAAACGCTCGAAGCCACCATAGCGGTTGGGAATGCCGCGTGTACCGACGATGGCGATTTTCATGTGCGAGCACTTAGCACGGGCTCTAGCCCCTGATGCATTCTGAGTCGGTCACCCATTTCAACGACTGACGACTGACAACTGACTAGTGGGTATTGACAACTTCTTCCTCCGCATTTACCGCCCGCGGACTATTACAAAACCACCATAGCAAATCCCGGTCAGAAACTCTGCGTCGCGACTGGATGATCGCGCGCTTGCGGCGAACGCTCTCGCGTGCGTGCCAGGGATAAGCCAGCGCTGAAAGCATTCGCTGATTGCGCAACAACGCGTAACCGAAAATCATCATATCGCGCCACGCCACCGGCGGAAACATGCGCCAGCACAACCATCCAGATGCGTTTTTGCCCCGCATGAGAAACCGGTTCTTTACCGAATGCCAGTTGATCGCCAGCGGCAAGTCTTTACGCCGCTCGGGTGTCACGCGCCGCACGTGCCAAGCCACCGCTGCCGGCGTATACAGACACTTCCAACCCATCACTTGAGCGCGCCACGCAAGGTCGCCGTCTTCACGAAAGGCGAAAAAATCTTCATCGAAGAATTCGCCTTCCAGCGACACGTCCTGGATGAAGTCGCGGCGGAACAGCACCGCTGCGCCGCTGGCCCCGAAGACGTACTGAGGACGATCATACTGGCCGCGATCGGTCTCCTCGGCTCCCCGGTCGAGATGCCTCATGTTGCGCGTGAAATAAATCCCGGTGGAATCGATAATGCTGCTTCGCTGTTGCTCCGCAAGCGGGTCCCAGCGCAACAGTTTTCCGCAGACGGATCCCACCTCAGGATGTTCTTCCCCTCCAGCCACGATCTTGCTCACGAAATCGGCGCGGAGCACGACATCCGGGTTAAGGCAAAGCACCCAATCTCCGCTTGCCGCCCGAATCGCCTGGTTCTGCCCAGCAGCAAACCCGGCGTTCTGCTGGTTGTAGATCACTCGCCATCGTGACTCGACTTGAGGCAGGATCTCTCGCGTGTCATCAGTTGAGGCGTTGTCCACGATGATTACCTCGAGTTCGCGGTAGTCCTGCTGCTCGATCGAAGCGAAGCACGCATCGAGATATTGGGCCGAGTTCCAGGTGACGATTGTGACGGAGATCATTGGTGGTACGCCAGCCTTCAGGCCCGCTTCAAGCTCCCACGCAACCTTTCGAAGGGCTTCTGCCTTGGTGGTTCGGACGCCGGACTGTAGGCCGGCCCCACTCGGACACACCAACACGGTGAGCACGCTAGTATGCGCCGCGCCCGGAAAGAACAATGGGAATGGTGCGCAGGAAGATCTTGAAATCGAGCCATAGCGACCAGTTATCGATGTAGGTGAGGTCGAGTTGCATCCATCGTTTGAAATCGATATGGTTGCGACCTTCCAACACCCAGGTGCAAGTCAGGCCGGGACGCATGCGCAGACGCCGCCGCTGCCAATCTTCGTACTGCTCTACTTCCTCGGGAACGGCTGGACGCGGCCCGACGAACGACATGTCGCCCCGCAGGATGTTCCAAAGCTGCGGCAACTCGTCAAGGCTGAAGCGGCGCAGCCACCGTCCCACGGTCGTGATGCGGGGGTCTTCGCTGATCTTGAATACGGGGCCGTCGAGTTCGTTGAGCTGGTGAAGCTCGGCGCGCATCTGCTCGGCGTTGTTGATCATGGAACGGAACTTGTACAACATGAAGCGGCGCCCGCCCAACCCGCAGCGAGTCTGGCGAAACAGCACCGGGCCGGGCGAGGTCACCCTGATCATCGCCGCGATGCAGAGCAACACCGGCGAAAACACAACCAACGCCGTGAAGGAGAGCGCCACATCGAAGATGCGTTTGAAAAAAAGTCGCAACTCACTGTCGGGCGCGCTCGACAGGCTGAGCAGTTGCACCTCGCGAAACTTCTCCAAATAGATCCGTGAATAGGCGGCCGGCAAAAATTCCAGTTGTACTCGCGTCCTCATACCGACGTCGGCGCAGTGCTGCATCACCGGCTCCAGCCGGGCGAGTTCCTGCATGTTCACAGCAAAAATAATCTCGTCAACCACTTCTTGTTGCAGGATGCCGCTCAGGTCCGCTAGCGGATGGATCCTGTAGGCACCCAAGGCCTGGAGCGAAGCATCTCCCGGGTTGGGATCGACAAAGCCGATCAGCCGCAGGCCCATGCCCCAGCTTTCCTCGATCAGGGTTGCCATTTCGCGGGCGCGCGAGCCGCAACCAACGATCAGCAAATAGTGGTAACGCCGCAGCCGATCGCGCATCCAGGAAACGCCCGAGTACGTCACTGCGCGGCCTATCACGAGCAGGACAAAATCCACGCCACCGATTAGCAGAACATAAGTTCGGCTGACGTCCCCCCGGCGAAACAGATACAAACCGGCGTAGATCACCACCAGCACGACGCCGAGTTGGCTGACGATGTTCAGTATGAGCTGGATCGGATTACTAAGTTCGAGATCGCGGTAGAAACTGGAAAAATATCCGACCAACGCCCATGTAATCAGGAAGGCGGCCAGCAACGGCAGATAATGGCTGAAGGGATAGATGCCCGGCAATCGCCGGCTGAAGAAGTCGAAGTGCACCAGCAGAGTGCGCAGCAGATACGCGACCACGAAGGCGACGCAAGTCACTCCCAGATCGTGCATCAGTGTTACCGAGCTTAAGAGCTTGGAACGACGATCAAACACAGTAACGGCCGTTGATTACAGTTGGACGTTATGACTCGCAATCCACCGCTGCATAGCGCACAACGACGTCAGCGAAGTGGGCGCAGGCACGAATGGGAACCGTGACATAAGAACACGCGCCTTCCTCCTACTGTAGCAGCATTTCTAAGCTTCATGCCATTAGTGTAGGCTACTGAGTGACCCGGGAAAGTTCTTCGATGGTGCCTGCACAGCAAACTTCCCCAAGCCAAATCGTACGTTCGCCGGATGGCACGGTCTTATCGTCTGTAGCGGCGACTGGGTCCGGCGGCTGCAAGGCCTCATCTTTTTCTTCCTGATTCTGTTCGCTATCCTTCTGCCACACTCGATCAAAGGAGCGCGCCATGCCTGGATGGCTGCCGGTTTCCTATGGCTGGCGAAACTTGCGATCGAGCGCAAGCGCCCTTTCCGCCAGGCTCTTTCCGCGCCCCTGCTCGCCTACATTCTGTTGAGCGGAATTTCGACGGCGCTCTCGCCCGATCCCTACCTGAGCTGGCCTCGCATGAGAGTCGTGTGCCTGGTACTGGCCGGAATCGTGGTGGCACAGAATCTGCAGCGGCTGTCGCAGGTGCGTCTCTTAGTGTGGCTATTGCTATTGTCCGCCCTCGCGGCAGCGGCCTTTACGGCCGGGCAATATACGTATGGCGTGGGCGTGCAGATCAAGCATATGTCGGCCGCCACAGACTTGCATCGCGCCGGCCTTCACACCCACGGCATCATTACCCACATCAACGGCCGATCTGTGCATACGCCGCAACAACTAGCAAGGGTGGTGGAGCAGAGTCCTCCCGGAAGCATGCTTCGTCTCGAGTATCTGGAGGGAGAGCCCTTTCACAAACGACAAACGTTTCTGACTCGCGAGCAATTCATAAAGAGCGGATTAGGCACTCAGGCTCTCCAATTGGCTCGCGGCAAGCCCGTCCGCGCCCAAGGCACTTTGGGACACTACATAGTCTTCGCGGAGATGCTGATGCAACTTGGCTGCCTGGCCTGGGCCATGTTGTTGAGTTCCCAGCCGCGGAAATGGGGTATGCGGGCGTTCTTCGCCATCATATTCCTCGCGCTGACTGCAGCGCTCATGGCTACTCAAACACGGGCGGACATTGCAGGACTGGCAGCCGGTTGCGTCATTGCTCTCTGGCTACTGGCCAGAAAGAGTACCCGCATCTGGGCATTCGCCGGTCTGGTTGTGCTGTTATTCATTGCGACCCTGTGGATCCACCACACCCGAAGGTTGGACTGGATTAGTCCGGGCGACTCGGGGACGCACTTCCGTGTGATGATGTGGGAAGACGGAGTGCGCCTCATCCGGCAGCACCCTTGGTTTGGAGTTGGCCTGGACACCATCTTCAATCACTGGCAGCAGTGGAACATCCGCGCCTTCTCCCGTTATCACGTGATCTATCACTTCCACTCTGATTACATCCAGATCGCCGTGGAGCGCGGTCTGCTCACGCTGGCGGCGTGGTTATGGTTCGTGGTGGCTTACCTGGTTTTCCTGTTTCGCCTGCTGCGGCGGACACGCGAACACAGCCGCTTTGCAATGGGCGTCGTTGCTGGTGTGCTCGCCGCCTTTATCGGCTATCTGGTCCCGTCCACGGTGCAGTATTGCCTGGGCGACGATCCGCTCGTAATGATCATGTTCTTCTACTTTGGCTTGGCCATCGCTATCGATCGCATGCTCAAGACGCCGGGAGCGGTGGACGTTCCGTGATGCACGATAGCCCGGATATGGTTGGTGACCGTTACTTCCCCGCTCCGATGGTCTTCCATTGCCATTCGATCACATCACCGAAGTGGCTTATCACGAACTGCGCGTCATGTCCCCCCGGATAGATGTGGAACTCATGCGGGATACCCCGCGAGGTCAGCAGCTTGTCCAACCGCTGCGCGCCCTGTTCAAAACCATAATCGTCGTTATTGCCAACATTGAAGTAGATTTTCATGCGCTTCAAGTTGGAAGCGCTGTCGGTGCGGGCAAAATAGAAAACATTGTTGCGATCGAAGTAGGCGCGGTTGATGGGAGACCCATAGACGTCGCCGAGCACCGCGCCGGGCGAACCAGGGGCGCTGGCGCTCATATTTTTGGGCAGCTCAGCAATGAGTGCCGGCATCTGCGCGCTGACCGCAGCAAATTTGTCGGGATATTTGAAGGCCAGCCGTAACGCCCCATAGCCACCCATCGAAACTCCGGTGATTCCGCGCGTCGCCCGCGTGCCCTCCGCGCGATACTTCTTCTCCATCTGCGGCATGAACTCCCTCATGAAAAAGTCCTCGTAGCGCACCTTGCCGTCGGCGGAGTTGACGTAGAACGTGTGTCCCGCACTAGGCGCCAGCACGACGAAGTCGCCAATCTTGCCCTGGCGGCGCGATTCAGAAATCACGTCCCATCCACCGAGATTCAGCAACGACTGCTCATTGTCGCCGAGACCGTGCAGGTAGTAGAGCACGGGATAATGGCGCGTTTTGTTCTCCTCGAAGCCGGGCGGAAGAAACGCGCAGTAGCGCACAGGACGCGCGAGAATTTCCGACTTGACGACCGAGCATTCGGCCCGGCCTTGGGCGTGAAGTGAGGCGGCCACGCCAAGTGCAAGCAGCAGAATCAGTGCGCAAGTAACAAAATTGGTTTGCCTCTTCAGAACTGACCTCAGGTTGGACCACGCCTTCATTTCTTGATTCTCACGTCGAAGGGGTACTTTACAACGGATTCGATGCGAAGCCGCGTGGCTTCGGCATGAAGCGGATTGAGGATGACGTTGCAGGTGGCGGGAACAAGAGCACTGGGAACGCGCAACAGGCAGGAGCGCCGCTCACGCAGCCACCTCGTTCCAATCTCGCGGGTAACCTCCAGACGCTCGATCCAGTCCGCCGGAAGTTTGTTGTCGTCCAGCTGTTCCAGCGAGACATCCGCGTCCGCTGCGATGCCAAGCAACGTGTAATGTGGAGGTACATCATTGGCGCTGGTGTGGATGCAGGCCTCGAGGAGAGCTCCAGCCGGGCTTTCCGCTAAGTACACGACAGGCGCAGGGCGTTCGTGCCATCGGCCGGGAGCGCGCAATCCACCCGCGCCAGCAAGGTCGCGGTGCCGGCTGACGCGCCACAGCATGGTCAAACGAACATACCCTCATCGATTTGCACGAGCAGTTCTTCGACGATGCGACTGCCAGTGTCGGTCTTCAACATTTCCAGCGGGGTGCGTCCGCGGAGATGAGGATTGGAGCGGCGAAGCCAGGCCAGCGCTCGCTCCCGCGATCCATAGATGGATTCTGCCTGGGACAGCAGACGAGCAACGCGCAAAACCCGGTCCGACTCTTCAACTGTCAGTTTCTCCCGGCGCGAGCGACGATGTTGCAAGGTGCGCAGCGGAATCACCAATGCGTCGATCTCCGATCGCGTGACGCCGAGCGCCAGAAGGCGGTTGATGGCGGAGGTCGCCAGTTGACGCTCGACGATCTCCAGCATCTGCTGGTCGGTCTTGGGAATGCGAATTCCGAGCCAGGCGCCGATTTGCTGATGAAGAACTGACATTCCAATTACCTCATCTACATTATGCCACAACTTTATTGGCAAATTGTAGCCCCTCGCTGCGTCTGTCAATTATTCGTATTTCAGCGTTTGCACCGGATCGAGCTTGGCGGCGCGACTCGCCGGATAAAGCCCAGCCAGCAGGCTCACCACGATAGAGAACACAATAGCGGCCCCAATTAGCCATGGCGGCAGGATCCATACCGCCTCCGATGGCAGCTGATGCCGGTGCAGGTAGATTCCCGTACCCCAGTTGATGCCTTTGCCAATGGCGAATCCCAATGCGATGCCGAGCAGACCGCCGAAGAAGCCCATGGCGCCCGCTTCGGCGAAGAACAGCCGCTTCACATCCCCGTCGCTCGCACCGATCGCCTTCATCACGCCGATCTCGCGCCGCCGTTCCAGCACCGCCATCACCAGCGTATTGATGATCGCCAGCGTCGCCACCGCCAGCGCCAGTGAACCAAATATGCCGAGGAAGAGATCGAGCACGGTAAAGAATCGGCGCAAGCTCTTGGTAGCATCGAGTATCGAGAACGTCCGAAAGTCCATCTTTTTGATGGCATCCTGTACCTGCGCGACTTCGCCAGGATCCTTCACGCGCACCGTCAGCGTCATGTAGGTCTTGCCGCCACCGCCGCGCAGGGAGCTGCGCATGTCGGTGAACTGCGCCATATTCAGCTTCTCAGTGAGATCAACGGGCAGGAAAATACGTCCTCGGGAAATCGTGCGCATACCGCCGTATGGCTCTTCGTCGATGATGCCTACCACTTTCAACTTCTGAGTCTTGCGCACCACGGAGAAACCGTAATCGTCACCCGAGCTCGAACTGGTGTTCCCCCTCTGCTCGCCCGAAAGTTCCGGGCGCCCGGAGTTGTCCGCATCCGAGGGTAGCGCTTGATGCTCGCCGTAGTGCAGTGTGACCTCTCTGCCGATCAGCGACTTTGGATTTTGAGGATCGAGCTCTTTGGCAAAATCGTTCAGCAGGATCACCTCATCGGCATCGGAGCGGGAGAAAAACTTGCCCTGCAGGTTATCGAAGGCCTCGTTCTCTCGCGCCGACATTGGCAAACCCGTTACGAACCCGAAGTGCGTCTGGCCGCCATAAACAATTTCGCCCATCACGCGAATCTCGGGCTCCACTTCAGTGACATACTGGAGCTGCGCCATCTTCTCGCGCGCTGGCTCGTCGAGCACAGGAGCATTCTCGGGATGCTGGTCAGTTCTGATCTTCTTCGCGGTCGAAACCTCGAAAGTCCTGCTTCGAGGTCACGAAGACCGTATCGAACATCCCTGAGCCGGCCAGACGCCGCGTCGCCAGTTGCTGCAAACCCACGCCAAGCGACAGCATGGCTACGAGCGATGCCACTCCCACGGAAATTCCGACAGTGGTTAGCCCATTGCGCAACTTGGATTGCCGCAGATTGCGCACGGCCAGTTCGAACAAATCGTAGCCTTTCACGCCAGGGCCTCCTGCGATAGCAGTTTGCCGTCAGCGAGAAAAACCAGCCGCTGCGCAAATCGTTCCGCCAGTGCGCGCTCGTGGGTGACCATGATGACCGTCATTCCCAGCGACAGGCTCAGGTCGCGAATCAAGTTCAGGATGTCTTCACCGGTGCGGCTATCGAGATTTCCAGTAGGCTCATCGGCCAGCAGAAGCGACGGCCGATTGGCCAGCGCCCGCGCCAGCGACACTCGCTGTTGTTCACCACCCGAAAGCTCGGAAGGCCTGTGTTCCAGACGTTGCCCAAGTCCTACCCGCTTCAGCGATTCGCGGACACGCTGTCCCCGTTCAGCACGGTCTACTTCCGCAAAACGCATGGGCAGCTCAACATTTTCGGTAATCGTCATCGACGGGATGAGGTGAAACGCCTGGAAGACCATACCCACATCGTTGCGGCGATATGCCGCCAGCTCTTGCGACGACATCTTTGCCAAGTCGCGGCCCTGCACAAGCACTGAGCCCGAACTCGGGCGGTCTAGTCCCGCCAGCAGGTTCAACAGGGTCGATTTCCCCGAGCCCGATTGCCCGAGCAACGCTACAAACTCGCCGCGTTCAATGGTGACGGAAATACCATCTACCGCGCGGATGATGCCGCCACCCATCGGGTAATGACGACAGACATTTAAGGTTCGGACCGCGGGCGGCACGTTGGAAATAGGCAAGGCGCTCATCTGTTACTCAGTTCGATGCTACTACGGCATGCCTCGGCGCAAAGCAGGCGCGAGTTTGCATCCACTCACTGAATACGAAAAGGGAGCGCATTCGCTCCCCCTGATTTTGTAATGTTTTGTAAAGACGAGATGCCCTATCTTTCCACCGCCAGCCCCACAGCGTTTCCTCCGCCGAGACAAAGCGCGGCGATTCCCTTATGCACATTGCGGCGGGCCATCTCGTACAACAGGGTCGTCAGGATGCGTGCCCCAGTAGCGCCAATCGGATGGCCTAGCGCCACCGCGCCACCGTTCACATTGACCTTGTTGAGATCAATCCCTAGCTCGCGAATCACAGCGATCGCTGCCACCGCGAACGCTTCGTTAATTTCGTACAGATCCACATCCTCGTTCCGCCAGCCGGTTTTCTTCCAGAGCTGGCGCACGGCCTCCACCGGCGCCATCATCACCCACGCAGGAGCGATACCGCTGGTCGCCTGCGCTACAATGCGTGCCATAGGCTTGAGGCCCAGTTCCCTTGCCTTTGCCGCCGACATCACCACCAAAGCCGCAGCTCCGTCGTTCACTCCCGGCGCATTGCCGGCGGTCACGGTGCCGTCCTTCTTGAAGGCAGGTTTCAGCCCGCGCAATACCTCGAGGCTCGTGTCCTCGCGCGGCCCTTCGTCTCGGGTGAACCACACAGGTGCAGCGCCCTTCTTCGACGGCAATTCCACCGGCACAATCTGCTCTTTGAAGCGGCACTCCTGAATGGCGTTCACGGCCTTGCGATGTGAATCGAGCGCGTACTGGTCCTGCGCCTCACGTGTGATGTGGTACTTCTCTGCGACGTTCTCCCCGGTATTGCCCATGTGGTAGTCGTTATAGACGTCCCAGAGGCCATCGTGCACCATGGCATCGATCACCTTCTGATCGCCGAGGCGAAAACCTTTGCGTGCGTTCTGCAGAAGATAGGGAGCGTTGGTCATGCTCTCCATCCCGCCGGCGACGACGATCTCGGAGTTGCCCGTCTGGATCGCCTGCTGGGCCAGCGCGACCGCCTTCAGACCCGAGCCGCAGACTTTGTTGATGGTCATCGCGCTGACATCGCCCGATAACCCGCCTTTGAGCGCGGCCTGCCGCGCCGGGTTCTGGCCCAGTCCGGCGGAGACCACATTGCCCATGATGCATTCATCCACGCTGTTGGGATCGATGCCAGCGCGCTTAACAGCTTCCCGTACAACGATCGCGCCCAGTTGCGGCGCGCTGAAATCGGAGAGTGAACCCTGAAATTTCGCAATTGGCGTGCGCACCGCCGACACAATCACCACGTCTTCCATAAATGGACTACCTCACGGACGGTCGAAGAAAATCCGAGCCGAACATTATAAGATGGGGTTGCTTTGCTCCCCGACGCACAAATCCACGCGGAAACCGGCAATGTTCCTCCTTCCGGGAACCGGCTGCTCGCACCGCGGTGGCATACCGCGCTGCTGATTATCGTGCTGTTGTTTGCCTCGCTCAACGGCACCCGAGGGCACCATCCCCTGGCCAATCATGGCAAGCTGCCGGAATATTTCTGGGGTATGACATGGGAGTGGATGCTGCTGGGCTTTACCTGGCTCGGCATTCGCAAACACACCACGCTGCGCGCGCTGATCGGCGGCCGCTGGATGAATCTGGAACACTTCCTGCGCGACGTGTTCTACGCCGCTATGTTTTGGGTCTGCGCGTTGTCAGTCCTCGGGTTTGGTGCCAATCTTCTGCATCTCGATCAGGCCGGCAAGGTCGAAGCCATGAGGAAACAGCTCGGATTCCTCACTCCGGAATCGCGCCTGGAACTGGCTGTCTGGTTCTGCGTGAGCGCCACGGCTGGCTTTTGCGAGGAGATCATCTTCCGCGGATATCTTCAGCGCCAGTTCGCCGCACTCAGCAAGTCGATGCTGATGGGCGTGCTGCTTTCCGCGGTCATCTTCGGTGCGTCGCACGGCTACGAAGGCGCTGCGCGCATGCTGCTGATCGGAATTTATGGATTAATGTTTGGGCTCCTCGCGTGGTGGCGAAAGAGCCTTCGTCCGGGCATGATTGCGCACGCGTGGCACGACGCATTCAGCGGCGCCATTCTGCGAATGCTGAAATAGCCAGTGTTCATGCGCCTTTCACGCATGTGCGAAGTTGACGATGCGATTGCGATGAACTCGTTGCCGGAGTTCCTTGGCGCCGCGGACCGATGAGCGCGTTGCTGCGCCTCCATAATCGGCAGATGGCAATGCGTTTTTTGCTTGACTATTTTTTTCAATGACTCTATACAACTAACAAATTGCGATGAAAGTTTGAATCGCAAGATTCCATGACAAATGGAAGGGAGAATAGAAACAATGGCAACCAAGAAGAAGGCTACAAAGAAGGCAGCAAAGAAGAAAAAGAAGTAGCTGCATTTCCGTCCAACCAAGGGGGCGCGCAAGCGTCCCCTTTGCTTTTGCCTCATACCGAGACTCAAGACTCCGTTTTCCCACCCAGATCGAGGGCGTCATGCGGTGTATGGCGCCTTTCCCTGTTGCAGATGAAACGGTGCGCTCACCTGAGCGAGGTGGCCGTTTCGACGGCCGACGGTTGCAGCGGGCGTGGAGTCTGTGTCCCGCAAATTGTCGATGTTGCGTTTTGAAGGCGGTCTCGCGTGCCGCAAACGATCGTTTGGGCATCCCAATCCGTTGGAACGCGTACAATCTCTTGTGGATCTCGGCTCGAACAGGTGAAGCGGCATTGTGGAACCCAACACAAAAGTTCGCAGGCGCAGCCGAACAGCCTACGTGCTGCTGGCAGCGACTATGCTCCTGACGACGCTCGGCAGCATGAACGCCCGTGAGGCCCGAGCAGACTCCCAAACCCAGGTCGACCGACAACCTGCCTCTTTCGGGCCCCTCGTCATACAAGGCCGTATCACCGCGATACAAGGCGCTCTCGTGACGGTAAAGACGCCGGACGGCTATCCAGGCGGACCGGGGATCCACGCGCAATTCGTGACTGTGGGGCCCACCTTCAAGGTTGACGTCTCTCGTGCCCGCCTCTTGTTGCCCGATGGAAAGCAGGCTGATAAGGTGCCACTCGCGGTCGGCGATCGCGTGCTGATGGTTCTGAGCGGGCCGGGCTCAGAGTCGCCCGCGCCCGGTAGTCCCCAGAACGTCAACCAGACTTATTTTGCTTCGATTATCGAGCGTGTCGTATCGAGCGACAAGATCATTACCCACTAGGGCGAAGATTCCAGGCCGCGCAAAAACAAATCAGCGCAGATTAATGCGCGCTGTAGCCGGCCGGAGTTCCGACGCCAGTGCACTGGTCCCAACCAGGACCCGCCCCGGCCCCGCAGCCGTTCGTGCCCGTTTTCACATCGTAGACGTGCGCCCCCTCCGTCGTCCACGTAAAGAGTTCGGAATATATGAACGCGTTCTGCTCGTTCGTGTAAAATCCCCCCCCATGCGGCGCTTGCCCTAGTTTGTTCTTGGCGATATTAACGATGCCCGCCAGTAGCGGCGATGCCAGGCTGGTGCCGCCAACCTGAAACCAGGGCCCGCCGATTCCCATGCAGTAACTGGCGGTGCAGTAAACTGCTGCGCCGCTGTAGGGATCGGCATCGGCGGCGATATCAGGGGTTTGCCGCGCGGTCTGCCCAAACTGAGCGTATTGAAAGTTGACCCATGGTCGCCATTCCGGTGGGAAAAGCGGCACCCCAGGTTTCGATACTGCTGACTCCACCGCCGGAACCACTCCAGCAGCTTTGACTGGCTAGTTTTCCAGTGCCATCGCGGTTAATTGCCGTGCCGCCGGCCGACACCACCCAGGGCGACGAGCTGGGCCATTGCGCACCGCATCCCGAGTCGCCCGCCGAGGCAAAGTAGACGATCCGGTCCCAGTAGCCGCTCGTGCAGTTCATATCGCCCGGCAGACAATTCTCAAAGAAGTTGGTATCGAGGCTCGTTTCGCCCGGGAATTCGCCGCCACCCCAACTGTTGGAGATATCACCGCCTTTGACGAGCACCGGGGGCATCCCCTGTAATACCCCGTCATTCAACAGTTTGCCCGCCGCAAGTTCCGCGTACATAAGGTCTGCATAGCTATCGGAGCAGGCCTCTACCAGATAGATATGGGCCAGATTGGCTACCGCGAACGAGTATTCGATATCGAGTGCTTCCTCCAGGGCCCAGCCCGTCGTGTCGGCCGGCACATGAGCACAGCTGGCCCCGCTGTAGCCGTGGCTGGTGTCCACGTAAACCTTAGTGAAGTCAGGCGTCGACAGACTGTAGGTAGTTGCAAAAGTACTCAGGTCGGCAGCCGCAGTCGAGTTATCGTAAGCATCGACGAGAGCAATTGCGCCCCAGCCATTGATTATATGATGGGTATATGGCCCTGCTATTGGACACCCGGCCGGCCCGGTCAGCAATCCATAAACGCAGGTCAACGAATACGGGGTCTCAGCCCCGGGCGGCGGAGCCGGCGTCCCTTTCGGCAGTGCGCCGCCGGTGGTGTGAACCACGTAATTGGTATGAGCAAACTTGCCGGCATATTCCGGGCGATTGATGCTGCTCTCTGGAACATACACTGTCGCCGAGCTCTGTTGGGCTGCCGCCGGCAGGGTTAAGGTGAATGTCAATGCAACTATTGCACCAAGCATCATTGATTGAATTGCACAACGGCGCTTTCGTGATAATGATTTTCTCTGCATCGTAGTTCTCCTGTTTTGCAAGGCGACTCACCAAGCAAAAATATCGTGCCACAGGGGAGAGTTAAGCCCATGCGAGCCCCACGTAATCCAAAACATTACAGGTGGCACGGCCACATACCGAAAGAGGGAATAGGAACAAAACTTGGGAAGAGTGAAGGGAGTGTGCCACCGAAATTCTGGGATGTCAAGCGAATTTTGCAGATTTGCAAATGACCGCAAAGTTTGTCAGTGACAAGCTGCCCGGCTTGCCCAAGCTAACACTAAAGCAGGATCGGATCCCAGCGGCTGCGCCATTTTCGTGCGAGACGTTGTCGCACCATTTGTGCCAGCACGAACTAGTGTCCTGTAACACTGGTTCGCTACATAAGTCAGGATCGCTTTGAAAGGGCCCGCTTCAGTCGGGCCGCACGGTTGCCATTGAAAAACTGGGCTTTAGCCCTGGTGTAGTTGTAGCACACGGCAGGTGGTAAGGCTGCCTCGTGTCTTGCATGTCAAGCAGCGTCCCACTTATCCGAGAACGGGTCTAGAGCGCGGCCGCATTTACTCGGTCAACTCAATGAATTTTTGGGTGTGGATGTGATCCTAACGAATGCGATACGGTAAAAGCCAAAGGCTGCAACAGCCCGTACATGTCCACTTCGCTTTGCGCGGCCACGAACACCAGACCGTCGGCTATAGTTGGTGGCGTGAACTTGACTGTGGGACCGGCTCCATCGCGCTGTGGGCTTTGATTGGAATCGTACAGTTCAGTCGCCAGATTATTAGCATCGTAAGCGCGGAGAATCGCCGGCCCATTATGGTGAAAAGCATCGCTTTGAACGATCCAGACAATTCCGCTGCTGTTGCCGTTTGAGGAAACGGATGGCGTCGGCCCGGGATAAGCAAAGTATTGAGGAGATTCAGAGACAGGACCGACGGAGATCTGCTCTGCACTCGAGTCGAACCTAAACGCCTTCAGATGGTCGCTATACCCACCGAAATAAATGTTGTTCTTCCAAAATGCCGGAGCGCCCCACACGCCATTTAAGACATAGGGGATTGTCTGCACGATTTGGCTGTCATCGCCGGCATGCCAGTGACCCATATCGTCTCGGTTCACCAGATCGATCGTGCCCTCTTTGCCGGCATTGACCAACAGGTGCGGGTATAGCGTTCCTGGCTGATCGGGAAGCAGCATGACGCCACCAGAGCCAAGATCGGTGTCGTAGTCCCACAGAGGCTGATAGTCCCAAGGAGTGAAATAGTCCTCGACTACGAACGAGTTATTAGACCATGCAATCCGTAGTATGCTGTCCCCAAAATCCTGTCCACCGACGTTGGCGGTAAAATCGCCGTTCCCCGTCGCAACATAAATCTCACCGTTAGAGTCGGCTGCCGGACCCGCTCCACCGCCCCACATTCCGCCTTGATAGCCGTTAGGGGTCGTGACAAACGCACCCGTTGGTTGAAGACTGGTTTCGTCAAAAGCCATCACCCAACCATGATAGAAGCCTAAATCGCAGAGCGAGGCGAAAGTGACAATAATCTGACCATTTACGAGCATCAGACCCGGACGCTGACTTTCTAACAAGGGATCGAAGTTAAGATAACCACCCTGCGATCCTCCACCGGTTCCAGGAACTTGTGCTGAAATGATCAGTGGGGTCAGGCTGTCCGCGCCTGTTCCCAGGTCCAGAGCGTGCAGGGTCTCGTAGAATCCCCTTGCTCCGTTCTGGGTGTCCGTTACCTTCGTCCTGGCAACCACGTACAGAGTGTTTCGACTGACATCAATTACGGGCGTTCCGGTAATGCCGACCTCGGGGACGAGATCACCACAACCCAGATCGTCCTCACTCGAGAGAGTGGTAACTACATATCTTCCGTAGTCGTGGAGAAAGGACGTCTGCCAGAGCATGGCAAATGTGTGCACATCAAATGCCGTGACCGTGTCGTGCTCGTCCGCTACGTAAAGAACATCGTGCTGCGTGCCCTGAATATTGACTCCTGGGACAAATAGGGGCTGGGCGTAAACAAAGCCCGTTACCGGAAATGCTTGTAGCTTCCCAAATGTCACGACATTTACGTTCGATGTGGTGAGGGCTAATTCTTGAGTGTTCGCACCGGTGCGATAGTTGTCATTGTGATAGGTGGTAACCGCCGTCTGTGCGTAGGCTGTGCAGCACAGCAATATGGTAATGACAACATGAAACACAGCTTTGCAATTCAAATTGGGTTGCACACCATTCATGGTTATTCCGGTCACCTTTCTCCATCCTTGACTACGCTTGGCTCTGAGGTCGGTTCGGTTAAAGTGGGGGGATTATCTCTAATTTGCCGACGAAACGCAATAGTCCATGCGGCAGGCCTCGGCGCTCGATAAGCGAGTCAGTGTTATGTCATCGATAAAATGTGCGAGCTCCGTGCCGAGGGTTCGACGGACTTTAGTGGCTACTTCGAATGACTTCTGAAATGTTAATGCCCCTAATAACACCAACTAACATGCCGTGACAACCTTTCCCCGCGGTAACCACGCAACAAATTTAGGTCGTAACAGGCTTTGTCGCCGCTTCGTCGCGAAAATCCGTCCGGCGTTGGAGCCCGTGGTCGGGCGGAGCAATGCTCAAAACCGCACTCCGGCACACTGGCAGATATTCCCTACTTTTTCCTTGACCGGAGGCAAAACTCATGCCAGTATGGGCTCCATAAAACCCAGGTAGCCTCCATTCTCGGGCCGCCTCCCAGATGGGAGATGGAATGGTGGGTCGTTCTCATTGAATGGCGGTTGCGAAATTAAGAATTCGCTGTTTCAGCAAACGTTTCCGGCCCGGTTTAGGAATTGAGACAAAACACCTTGCTAAGCGAGGGAGGCGGAGCTTTGTTTGATTTGCTGGACGTAAGCTGAATCGATGACGGCGATTGGCTCGCCGACCTGAATCGGGCGGCGCACGCCAAGGCTGTACATGATCACAACTACAGTAATATGAGTTCGTGTACCAGCGCTGATTCCAAGCCAGTTCTCATTGCCCAGTTCAAATACAGTAGACAGTCCGGATCGTGCAGCCGATTAATCAGGCTGACGAGCTTCCCGGACCGTGACTTCAGCGAAGTCGAGATCGAGAATCAAAAGACCGGCGTCACCCCACTTTCTCTGGGTCTCGATTAGAGTTCTGGCGTTCTTGCGAGTCTGGAATGAGGATGCTTTAGCATTTATCCGTTTCGGCCTGAATGCCTCCACATCAATATGCCGACCCCTTCCTTAAGAAACAGCCAACTTCTTCTGTGGGATGTACCGGGCCTACAAGATCGCGGAATCGGCCATTGAAGGGCCTCTCATACCGGATCGCAGTATGACGGTCAGTTTTAAGGACAGGCTGATTCTGACCGCCGTTTTATCTTGGCTCACATTTTCCCCCAACTGGGGAATCGCCCAATCGACTAACCAGAGCTCGAGTAAAGCCGGGCACCATCGACTTCGATTTCGGCGGATCAGAGCGAACCTCATGTTAGCTTGCGCGCTTTACCGAGGAACTTGCTGGAGGAGCCAGGAGGCGTTTTTGACGACTCCCTTCCGCATGCGGGCCGACAATTTGTTCTTTCTCGTCCCCGCCACGGGTATCAGCGCAATCCTAGTCGGCAGCGATACGGCTCTTGAGTCCCACCTTCCCAAGGGCACCAACACCATCAATCTGGCCGTCAAGGCGTCAGACGCAGGAATGGCCGCTCTGTTGGGTGCCGGTGGAGGGCTCTTTCTGTGGGGACAACTGAGTAAGGATGAGCACAAGCGCGAAACTGGTTTCCTGGCAGGGGAAGCAGCCATGGACGCGTACATCGACTCCACGGCGTTTAAGTACATCGCGGGCCGAGAACGCCCCTATACCGGTAATGATCGCGGCAGTTTCTTTGCTGGTGGGGATTCTTTCCCTTCGAGCACGTCAGCCGTCAGTTGGGCCGCGGCCAGCGTTATAGCTCACGAGTATCCTGGTCTCTCTACGAAACTCCTTGCCTACGGAACCGCCGGGGCGGTAAGTGCAGCGCGCGTCGTTGGACAACAACATTGGGTCTCAGACGCCGTCCTCGGCAGTGCGCTCGGGTGGTACATGGGCCGTCAGATATACCGTGCTCGCAGCAGCTACCCTGAGATCGATAGTTCCGACTGGGGAACATTCGAAAAAGGGCCGGAAGACAAAATACGCAATCCAGGCTACATGGGATCTACCTTTGTTCCGCTGGATAGCTGGATTTACGCGGCCTTTGATCGCCTGACAGCTTTGGGTTACTTGCCAACCTATATAACCGCGATTCAACCTTTGGCCAGAATGGAGTGCGCACGTTTGACCTTAGAAGCGCAGCAGCAAGTCGGGTATCCAGAGGTTTCGAACACCGAGTCGGCAAGAGTGGTGGCGGAATTGCGAACTGAATTCGCCGCCGAACTGGCCAAGCTGGAAGGCGCTGCGAATGTCGGCTTCGAATTGGAATCCGTATATGCACGGACTATCCAGATCAGCGGGATGCCGTTGCGTGACAGCTTTCACTTCGCTCAAACCATATTCGATGATTATGGTCGGCCTTACGGACAGGGGTTGAACGCAATCGTAGGGGCTTCAGTTCGCGCCGAAGGCGGCCCGCTAGCCTTCTACGTGCGTGGCGAGTATCAACACTCGGCTGCGATCTCCGACTACAGTCCGGCCACGGCGCAGGCCATTGCCAACACAGACCAGCTTCCACTGAATTCGGTTCCTACATTTCCAAGTGTCAACCAATTTCGTACTATCGAAGCATACGTCGCATTGAATGTCGCCAACTGGCAATTTTCATTTGGGCAACAGAGCCTGTCTTGGACACCTGACGCCGGCGGCTCCCTTATGTTATCCAACAACGCGCAGGCGATACCGATGTTACGCTTCGGACGGGTTACGCCGTTTCAACTTCCCGGCGTTTTTGGTTTGCTCGGAAAACTTCGCAATCAGTTTTTTGTGGGCCGCGTTGGGGGATACTACTATCTTCGCGGTTGCATATCCGGAATTTCCTCTCATTGGAAATGGTTATCAGCTCGTAAATCCCCAGCCTTATATGTGGGGGGACAAACTTGGCTTGAAGATGACTCCGAACTTCGAGATGGGAGTTACGATAACGGTGATGTTTGCAGGCGAAGGCCGCCCTGCAACTCTCGCCACCTGGCTGCATACTTTCTCCACACATGGTAACGCCCAGCCTGTCGATCCCGGTAAACGCTTCAATGGGATTAACTTCTCTTACCGTATCCCTGGACTTCGCAACTGGGCAGTCTTGTACGCAGACGGCATGACCAACGACGAGCCTAATCCTATCGCATACCCAACTAGGGCGGCATGGGACGCAGGACTATACTTTCCACAACTTCCCAAGTTGCCGAATCTTGACCTTCGCGTAGAGGGCGTCTACACAAATGTCCCAGGCTATCCGGGCACGGGGCCCTACTACGCCAACACTCATTACGCTAATGGGTATACTACTTTCGGCCAGATCATTGGCAGCTGGATCGGCCGCCAAGGCGACGGCATCCAAGCATGGGCCACCTACTGGCTGTCAGGACAGAAAAAAATTCAATTGGCCTATAGGAGACAGTACAATGACCCCATCTTCCTCGGCGGGGGGGGGCTGAATGACGTCTCGGCCACGGTGGATTGGCTTGTAAAGCGTGACATTCAGATCTCCCCAACAGTACAGTACGAACGCTTCAACTTCCCCTTGGTAAGCCCGACCCCTAAGACCAACGTCGCAGTCGGCTTACAAATTATGCTCTGGCCAGCCCATGTCAAGTAGGGAGTGCGTCTAGTGAAAATCCTTCTTAAAAACAAATTGCAATTACATTGGGCACTGCTCCTGCTACCAATAGCTGCTACCATTCCGGGTTTTGCACAGACCCAGAAGCCCGCGTATCTCCAAGGAATGCAGGCCGTCATTGCGGGGGGAACGACACCAGAAACTGTGACTCCGGCCAAGATAGACGGGCTCAAGCAGCTCGGGACACGCAGGCTACGCTTGATCAACGTTGAGCACACTACTCTTACCGCAATCGCACCCGATGGAACTCCCACCATGCAGTGGCCCGTCACGCTCACTTACCCTCTTAAGCTGTGTCGTCAGAACCACTGGGTTCCTCATATCATTGTTGGACACGTCGTCCCACCCCCGTTGGCGAAGGTCGGTCGCAATGGCAGGAAATATGGTCCAACGTCTTGGACAGACTACGACAAGTACATCGATGCATTTCTGAAATATGTTGTCGTCGACCAGGGGTTCACAGAGACGGAATGGGAGGTCGGCAATGAAATGAATGCTGCCTCGCAGAATTGGGTTGCGTCCGAGTTGCCAGCCGCGTCTACCGACGAAATGGGATTCAATGCTTACGCTACGTTGTACTCCCATATTGCAAAGGACGTGGACAATTTCCGGCGCCAGCACCCGGGGACAACCCTCCGCGTTGGTGGTGCCCGCGGAAGCCGAAGACGGTCACCTTCCACCTCAGGTGGACTGGGTAACACGCTTTGTCCGTTATGTTGCCGCTAATCACGTACCGGCCGATTTTGTCAGCTTTCACGCGTATGGCAATGCCACAACGGGCGCGACCATTGAGAGTCTCATAGGCGCTATACGAGCCGCGTTGACAAGCGGTGACAGTAGCGCAAACGTCGCCATCACCGAGTGGGGGCCGAGTTACGAAAGCACACCCGGACTGAATTACGATCCGATCGCGGGAGCGTTCGCTTTGGACTACGCTGCCAAGATGGCTCAGTTCGGGATTCATGACACAATGTTTCTTTCACTTTCACAGATTCCAGCTGAGTCGGGTTGGCCCGCCTTTTATAAGATTGACGGTTCCCCGTCGCACATCATGCTCGCCCTTCTGGCAGTTGCAAATCTTAAGGGTAAACCAGCTCCGTGTGTTGGCGCTGCCGGAATTTCGTGCGTAGCCGCGACCAATGTCGACGGCACCGTCGACGTGGTCTTCTGGAACTACAACTGGATGACGGATAAATTTCCAAGGGTTATGCCTTCCAGGAAGGCGACAGTCTCTACATTTACTGTGAGCCAGATCGAAAACCAAGGGGCAGGTACCTACGATTTGTCTACGGCGACGATGAATTCGGCCCCTTGGCAAGGGAATAAGTCGCCCGAAAATTTCGCGCGGATGAGTCCTGCAGGTCTGACCTTCTCATTCTCGGTACCATATGGGAACTACGGCGAATTTGTCCTTAAGCCGCATGGCGCAGGGGCGCATTAGCAGAGGTTTGGCGCTTTCCTCTATCTTTCGGTCGGCGACCTCATACGACCAAGCCTGGAACCTCGAAAAATAGCCAGCACAGCCGTAGCGGCGATTGAGATGTCAAGATTTATTGGTGGAGGCCATTATCGGATGCTAGCTCTGGGAAGCGGCCGTGGGGCGCGTGCCGCCAATCTAGTTAAATGGATGTTGCTCGCCATTGCGCTCACCCTCCCTGTTTTGGTATGGGGGCAGAACGACAGCGACCTGCAGGACAATCCTACCTCTCGCCCACAATCACAATGCGAGATTGATGGGAGTTGTCCTCCTGCTGACTATCCTAGCTCTATAACGTCGGATGATAATCAAACCTCCCCTGATGTGACTCAACGACCGATAATGCAGCCAGCGCAGCCGGGAAGCGCGGCGTCTCCCGGAATCGTGACTTATCCGGGCGCCACGGCCTACCCGAATGCTCCAAGAGGCCCATTACAGCCCGAATACCCAGCCAGTCAGATATCAAGGACGAGGAAGGCTCCGGAGCGAACCGATTTTCAGGACTTGGTTTTCTCCTCCGTCGGCAAGGTACTGCCTATCTACGGTGAGAACCTATTTGAAAATGTGCCGACCACCTTTGCTCCCGTCGAGCACATTCCAGTGACCTCGGACTACGTCGTCGGACCCGGTGACCAGTTGTTGATTCGAGGATGGGGTCAACTTAGCTTGAATGTTCGTGCGCGAGTCGACCGAAACGGAAACATCTTTATCCCAGAAGTTGGAAACTTCTATGTTGCAGGTGTCAAATACGAGCAGTTGCAGCCATTCTTAAAGTCCCAGGTGGGGCGCGTCTTCCAGAACTTCGACTTAAGCGTAACCCTCGGTGAGCTCCGCTCTATTGACGTTTTTGTTGTGGGTCAGGCAAAGCGGCCTGGCCGCTATACCGTCAGTTCGTTAAGCACTCTTACGAATGCTATCTTTGCGTCAGGCGGTCCATTGCCAACCGGTTCCATGCGGCGAATACAATTGAAACGTGGCTCCAAAATCGTGACAGAGCTTGACCTCTACGATCTATTGCTGAATGGCGACAAATCCAAAGACATGATTCTGGGTCCCGAGGACGTGATTTACGTGCCCCCAGCTGGACCGCAAGTAGCGATTAGCGGGCAGGTAAATGTTCCAGCTATCTATGAACTCAAGAAGGAAACGGACTTGGCTGAACTGATGCGCCTGGCAGGCGGGCTTTCCACTACCGCGCTTGCCGACAAGGTCTGGATCGAGCATATTGACCAGCGGCATAGTCGCCGCATCGAAGAGCTAGCCCTGGATTACAACGGCTTGACCCACTTGGTGAAAGACGGCGACGTCGTAACCGTAGATTCCATATCCCCCAAATTTGAGAATGCTGTCACCTTGCGGGGGAATATTGCACGCCCGGGACGTTACCCATGGCGTCCTGGCATGCGCGTCAGCGACTTAATCCCGAATCGCGAATTCCTTATCACAAGGGAATATTGGAAGCAGCAGAATTTAGTCGCTTACCAGGCAAAAGTAGAGGGTCTAGGCGGAAAAGAAACGCTACAAAATGACGTAAAGCAAAATGCCCCCGAAATCAACTGGGATTATGCTGTCATCCAGCGGATGAATCCGGACAATCTCTCCACCCAGCTCATTCCGTTCAATCTTGCGTTGGCGGTTCTGAATCACGACAACGGTAGCGACTTGCCTCTGGAAGGCGGCGATATCGTAACTGTGTTCTCGCAGGCAGATCTTCGCGTACCGCAGGAGGAACGAACAAAGTTTATCCGGTTAGAGGGCGAGTTTAAGGCCGCTGGTGTCTACCGTGTCGAACCTGGCCAAAATCTTCGTGATGTGATTGAGCGAGCCGGAGGATTGGCTCCATCGGCGTACCTTTACGGATCGGAATTCACGCGCGAGACGGTCCGCATCGCACAGCAGGAACGGATGAACATGATGATTGCGGGAATGCAGCGCGACGTATTGCGTCAAGCCGTCACAGCGACGCAGAATGTCAAGTCGCCAGATGAAGCAACTGCCGCCAAGGCCGCCCTGGAGTCGCAACGTGCAAGCATTGATCAGCTTCGGCAGCTGAGGGCTGATGGCCGAATTATCCTGGACCTTCCCCCCAATGCTCACGACGTCGATGCCATTCCCAATATTCCTCTCGAGGACGGAGACCGCTTCTATGTGCCTAGCCGTCCGGCGGTGGTCAGTGTGATCGGTGACGTGTACAACCAGGGGGCATTCCTCCAGAAGAGCGGCAAAACCGTGTCTGCTTATCTGGAAAATGCAGGTGAACCGACGCGCGACGCCGACAAATCAAGAGAATTTGTATACCGCGCCAACGGCACTGTGATTAGCAAACAAGCCACCTCCCGCATGTGGACGGGAGGCTTTGACACTATTCACCTTATGCCCGGAGACACGGTGGTCGTTCCAGAGCAGCTCAACAAAGGAGCAACCCTTAGAGGCTTCAAAGATTGGTCGCAGATCCTGGGAAACTTCGGGCTAGCGGCCGCAGCTATAAATGTCTTTAAATAGGAACATTTTAGGCAGAAACCCACACCACAACGATCACTCGAGATGACTGACGGTATTCTTCCTAGTGAGCGAGAGATGAGTAATAGCTTTTCCGCGAACAGGCTGCGGTATTACTTCGAAAAGGTGAAATACGCCCATCGCAGCGGTTCGCTTAGCTTAAAGCTTAAGAAGAAGGCGGCGGAGGCAGTGTATGTTCCTTCAA
Organism: uncultured Acidobacteriaceae bacterium; assembly: GCA_963836295.1. GTDB lineage: Bacteria > Acidobacteriota > Terriglobia > Terriglobales > Acidobacteriaceae > Bog-257. The sequence goes on from CAWIIY010000002.1 coordinate 297,562, forward strand.
AGGTAGCGTATGACTACTGCTTGCATCTTTCTCCCGAGGAGAGACACCTCAACATCGAGGAGGGCTTTAGAGATCACCGGACCAAGTGTAAAGTACCAAGCAAGTCAACCCTGGAAAGGCTGGTTCGAGCGTACAAATACTCGCAGTCGCAGCAGCCCGCCAGCACTCCTTTCGGAGTTCGCGGCCTTTGGCGCGAGTGGATCGACATCAACTACGGACCGATGATTGATGCGATTGAGCGGGAAGACTTCGACGTTCTGGGTTCTTTGATGATCAACTTCAATCGCGAACAGATGGCGGTTGGAACTGGCGGCGCCTACGGTGACCTCGTAAAATACAACGGTTTGTGGCTCGGGAAGCCTTATGTGAAGACAGTCTGGTGCAGATATCGGAAGCTACTAGCAGAAGCCGGAGTCGACCCGGGATCTGTGTCCTTTCCCATGATAGGGAACCCCGCTGGCGTTCCCGTCGGTGACGTTATCATCCAATCTGAGACATTCAGACACGCTTACAAAGCGAACCGAATGATCTCCATGCTCGACGGCACATTGTCCAATACAGTGGTCGAGATAGGCGCAGGATTTGGCGGCTGCGCGTATCAGGTGATGCAGAGATCGAATGGCGTCGTTGGGAGCTACGTTATCTTCGACATTCCGGAGGTGGCGTTCGTCAGCGCGTACTTCCTAATTGAGGCATTTCCGCATCGGGTGGTGCGGCTTTTCGGTGAGGGCCCGATCAATGCCAAGGACTACGACATTGGGGTATTCCCGCACTTTTCATTCGAACAACTGCCCGACCAGTCAGCGGATCTGGTGTTTAATAGTTGCAGCTTTTCGGAGATGGACAGAGAAACATCGAGCCAGTACCTCAATGTTATCGAACGGGTTTGCAGGCGCTATTTCTTCCACGTCAATCATGACGTCCGCCTGACATTCGACTCGAGCACCGATGGACGGAGTGTGAATCGATTAGGTTCGGAACTCATCCCTGACCCGAAAGTGTTCAAGGCCGTATACAAGAAACCACGGGTCTTTGGTAGACCGGACGATAGGTTCTATCCAGCACATGAGTTTCTGTATGAGAGGGTTGCGACGAGCACGACGCGACTGTGCGCCAGCACCAGCAGCACATATACACGGCATTGCTAAAGGCGAAGGAAGCGACCAAAATGGCAGAGGGATCGGCAAAAGATGCTTTGGTGATGACAAACCTCCAAAAAACGAAAGAGACTCTGCGTACAGCCTGCCCTGAGTGGTTGTTAGATGTCTGGCGCCCGTTGCGCCGTAGATGTTGGATGCTGCTGCATAGATCGAAATCGCCCCAGTCGGTTTTCTCTGAGATTTACGAGAAAAAACTGTGGCTCAGTGGAGAGTCTCTGTCAGGGTTCGGTTCCGATCTAGACGAGACTGCGGTAGTCCGCAAAGCTTTACCGGTACTGTTGAAACAGATCGGTGCAAGAACCATGATTGATGCGCCTTGCGGTGATTTTCATTGGATGAAAGAAGTAAAGTTAGAGCTCGAGCGATATATAGGCCTCGACATTGTTCCGTCTCTTATCTCCCGCAACCAGCAACAGTATGGCGACGGCATTCGCGAATTTCGAGCGCAGAGCATCACACAAGAACCGCTGCCTGCGGTAGACGTGATCCTTTGCAGGGATGGCTTGGTTCACCTCCCGAACTCGGACATCACTAAAGCCATCAGAAACTTCAAGAAAAGCGGGTCCACCTACCTCCTAACGACCACCTTCACCGCTCCACGAAAGAATCGCGACGTCTTCACCAGCGAGTGGCGCCCGCTAAACTTCGAAACTCCTCCGTGGAATTTTCCTAAACCCCTCATGGTAATCGACGAGAAAAGCACAAAATCCCGGGGAAGATATCGAGACAAGGTTCTCGCTTTGTGGCGGTTGTCAGACCTTTCCGTCTAAACGGAGCTGTGGCTACTAAAGATCCCGAGTACATCCCGGTTCATAACAGACAACGGAAGAGTTGGTAAACACATTGAATCGATCAGCACCGCCGCCGCCGACCCTCGATAACGAAGCCGTTAGTGGAGACATCAGGGAGCCCGGGAACGATTCAGACAGAGACATTCTGGCGATCGACTTACTGTTGTCGGTTGTCAAGCGGAAATGGCTGATCGCGAAGGTGACCGTTGTGGTGACGATTTTGACGGCAATCGTTGTCCTTCTGATACCGCGCACCTACGAAGCCAAGACGAGCATCCTTCCACCCGAGCAAAGCCAGGGTTTGGCGGCAGCCATGATGGGGCAACTAGGTTCCGTGGCTGCGCTCGCCGGCAAGGAGCTTGGGCTGAAGAACCCGAGCGACGCTTATGTGCTCGTGCTGCAGAGTAATGCCATTGGGGAACAGCTAATTCGCCGTTTTGACCTGAAGCATGTTTACAAGAAGAAGCGCGAGGTGGACACGCTTAAGGCGCTGGCCGATCACACCGACGTTAAGGATGACAAGAGCGGCGTGATCACGGTGGAGTTCGAAGACAAGAACCCGAAGCGCGCCGCCGAGGTTGCGAATGCTTACATTGAGGAACTGCGGCAGGTGATGCAAAAGCTGGCGGTGACAGAAGCTTCTCAAAGGCGCATCTTTTTTGAGCAACAGGTGGGAGAAGCTAAGCAACAGTTGGCCGAATCAGAAACGGGCTTGGAGGGCGTGGAAGAGAAGACAGGCCTTATACAACTTGACAGTCAGGCCAAAGCTATCATTCAGCAAATAACGACTGTAAGAGAGCAGATTGCCGCGCGCGAGGTCAGGCTTCAGGCGATGCAAAGCTATGCCACCGCCGACAATCCTTATGTACAGCGCACCGAGAGAGAGCTGGGCGCGCTTCGCGGCGAGCTGAGCAAACTGGAACGACAGAGTAACGCCGGCGCCGGCGATGTTCAAGTTCCAACTGCCGGTATGCCGGCGGCCAGCGTAGACTATATGCGAAAGGTCCGCGCGGTAAAGTACAACGAAATGGTATTCGAAGTTTTGTCGAAGCAGTATGAGTTAGCCAAGTTGGATGAGGCGAAAGAAGCAACCATGATCCAACAGTTCGATCCGGCGACTGTGCCGGACAAGCCGGCAAAGCCTAAGCGTCGTCTGATCGTATTGGGGGCCTTCCTAGGCACGTTACTACTGACTTCGCTGTGGTCGATCGCAGCCGATTTGCATACGCGGGCCAAACAGGACACCCGATACGCCGCCAAGTTAAGCCTGCTCCGCTCGTACGCGGTTGCTGGAAGGCGGTCAGCTGACAACCAGAAGAACAGCGAATTCTGAATCGTGATAGCTCGCAGTCGGCCATGGCGTTTACAGTTGACCTCGTTGATAAGTGGCGGCTCTGTCCGTCGCGATGCCAAAAATGCATTTTACAACGTTCTGAACTATCTTTCACAGCCTCTGTTGCTGTTAGTTGCTACTCCTATTGTCGTTCGCAATCTCGGCCTGGAAATGTTCGGGATTTGGGCCGTGGTGAATGGTGTGGGCTGGGGATTCGCAGCGTTAGGACTAGGGATTGGGGATGCGGCCACCAAGTATATTGCGGCTTGTCGCGGGCGCTCAGATTATCCGGGCGCTGCGCGGGTATTTGAGGCAACCCTGAGCCTCAGCATCACGACCGCCATCGCCGGCGGGGGCATCGTGCTGCTAGCAGCCAACCTGATCGCACGCTACGCCTTCCGCATGGAGGCCGGCGACTATGCTCTAGCGGCCGCCGCGGTTCGCGCCGGTGCTGTCCTACTTGCCTTGCGTTGGATAGAGGCAGCATACACCAGTACACTGTCGGCCTACGAGCGCTACGATGTTTCAGCGCGGGTCTGCATTACTATTAAGGCTCTCGCGATTATCAGCATGGTAGTCCTCGCGTTGTACCATTACGGAGTGGTCGCAATTCTCCTCTCCACCGCGGGCTGGACACTTTCTAGGCCTGTGGCTTCTCGCATGGCAGGTCCGCAAGCTTGACTCGCACATGTCATTTCTGCCCGCGGTGGACTTGGCGGAATGGCGACGTTTGGCAAGCTTCGGGGCATTTTCGAGCATCCAGTCTATCGCCAACATAATTTTTACCCAAGCAGACCGGCTTATCATTGGCGCAACCATAGGGCCCGCCGCAGCCGGTGCGTATTCGATTTGTCTACAGCTCGTGCAGCCCATTCAGACAATCTGTGTGCAGGCTTTTAATTTTGTATTTCCGCGAATCAGCCACAAGACTGAAGCCGGAGAACACGCAGATGCCAAGCACTTTGCACGGAATATGCTGACAATAAGCGCGAGCCTCACCCTGCTATTGTCCCTGCCCTTGTTGCTGGCCGGCAAACAATTGCTTTCTTTATACATGGGAGCCGAGTTTGCCAACGCAAATTATTCGATATTACCGGTGCTCACGATCGCCTTCGCGATAGTATCCATCAGCGTAGTTCCTTATTACGTGCTGTTGGGAACGGGCCAGGTAAGATTCGTTTCCCTGTTGAACCTGTGCGCTGGCATTACGGCCGCAGCTTGCGCCATCTGGTGGACGCCACACTATGGTACTCTCGGCGCCGCTTTCTCACGCCTCCTGTATGGGTGCATCGCTTGCGGTAGCTTTCTGAGGCTGGCAAAGACCTTCAAACTGCCCTCGCCCTCGCTCTTGGACGCAGCATCGAGCGTAGTGAAACCATGATCGACCGTGTGTCCCGCGGCTACGCTATGTCTCTTCGCGCACTTCTCGTGTGGAGCACTTTGGTCGCTCTTTTCAGCGAGGCCGCCCGATATAAAGCGGGCATTGACATCAAGGCCTTCTACTTCGTTATGCTTTTTAACACCCTTGTGCTTGTGTCAATGGGGCAATTTGTTGTCAACAGACCGCTCGTTATCTTCTATATCTATCTGGCATTCTCCGGATTGGTAAGCATCGCCGCAGGAACGAATACACTTCGAGCATTTTCTGAGCAGTTCTTAGGCATCAGCTTCACGTCTCTATACTTCTACAACTTCTTTCGCTTTGAGCATTTCGATTTTCGACGTCTATTCATCTACTACACGCGGCTTGCGTACTACGTGTGTTGGATTGGCATTCTCATGGTGCCTTTCCAGCACGCTTTTTCCCTCACAAAATATTTTCGTGCGCAAAGTGTGTTGACCGAACCGGCTCAGTTCATGATGATCGTAATGCCGGCAATCTACTACTTCCTTGAGGCCTCGGTTTTTCAGGGCAAGCATCGGTTTGAATCAATGATTGGCCTTTTCGCAATATTTCTAGCTGACTCCGCCGTCGGCTACATGGGGCTGATGCTTATCCTGATCTATCTCGTGGCCAAATCGCGCCATAAGCTTCTACTTGTCACTGTTCCTCTTATTGTTGTCCTGGGTGTTGGCGGGTTGCGTCTTATTTCGCCGAATTTCCGCTTTCGCTTCGACGACACGGCTAAGGCAGTTACGGGATTGACTGTCGCCAATGTCAACACAAGCACCTACGCTACGATTTCGAATGCCTTTGTAGCTGCGCAAGTCTTGCGAGAAAGTCCGATCTTGGGAAATGGGTTGGGCTCCCACGAAAGATCTCACGAGAAATATCTTCCTGACATTCCAGGTATAAGCGGCTTTAGTGCTGAGAACCAACTCCTGAACAAAGAGGAAGCAGCGTCGCTGTTCATACGCATTGCCTCAGATCTAGGCTTCCTCGGTTTGTGCTTAACCGCTATGTTTCTATGGCGGTTTCGCCTTTCCACTCCCGATAGCTCGGGAACGATCAACACTGCTATCTTAATCTATCTCATTCTGAAGCTGATCAGGGCTGGCCACTACTTCCCCCCGGAGTTCTTTTTCTTTGTTTTCGCATATATCTTCAGCCGTCTGCATGAATACGCTCAACAGCGGGGTGTAACATCCGCAGCCAGGCTCCGCCCCTTATATCCAACCTTATAGAACGCCGTGCTCGATCAAATGGTCGTCGACCGAATCATGGACCTTGGACCCAACGTCCGTAAGCCCGTCATCGTAGTCTCCGGGGTAAATCTAACGGAGATGGGGGGCCTTTCGATTCTGACAGACTGTTTGAAGGAACTGGCCCAGCGGTCCGACGAGTACACGATCGTCGCCCTGGTCCACAAGAAAGAGCTGGTTGGCGTTCCGGAGATCCGCTACTACGAGTTTCCGAAGTCCAAGCGGAGCATTCTGGACAGGCTCTATCACGAATACTGGGTGTTTTGGAAACTGTCTCGCCATCTCTACCCTTTTCTTTGGCTTTCACTACACAACACTACGCCAAATGTGAGGGCACCAAGACGTGCCGTTTACTGCCACAACCCAGCTAGCCTTTATGACCTGACCTGGCGTGAGACCTTCGTGCAACCCCGTGTCGCGCTTATGCATATGTTCTTGGATTTCATGTATCGACTGAATATTCGCCGCAACGCAGCAGTTATTGTGCAAACCGAGTGGGTCAGGCGGGGGTTTCAAAAGCGCTTTGGACTGGATAATGTTGTCGTCGCGCATCCGCGATTGCCGGAAAAATTTCCCCCCGCGCGAAGGGATTGTCCAACTACGCCGTTTGTATTTTTTTACCCATCCCACCCTACTGTCTACAAAAACTTCGAGATGGTTTGCGACGCGGTAAGGCTGCTCGTAGGAGACGGCGCGCCTCCTTTTGAGGTTTGGCTGACGTTCGCGGCTTCCGACAACCGATATGCCAGGCAAATCAGCGAGCGCTGCGCCGGGGCCCCACAGATTCGACTGCTGGGCAGACTTCCGCGAGAAGAAGTTTTCCAGCGATATGCTGGGACTGATTGTCTACTGTTTGCGTCGAAACTAGAGACCTGGGGACTTCCCATCAGTGAATTTAGACCCTATAACCGGCCTATGCTTATCGCAGACGCACCCTATGCACGCGAGGCAGTGGGCGATCATCCCTGCGTCGCCTTTTTCCCCGTCGATTCGCCAGCAGCGTTGGCGAGCTTTATGAAGGATGCTATGCAGGGCGCTAAGTCGTTTGGCGCCGCCAAGGCACCCAGGGTAGAACCACCCTTTGCGCGCTCCTGGGCTGAGCTGTTTGATATCCTGCTGGCACCAAAGCCGCTGTCCTCGGCTCTGCACTGCGGAGCGTTGGCTAGCGGTCCCCTGGTTCATGACGTTACCAAGTCCGTCTGATCGCTAGTTCATCCTGACTGCACGTACACATTAAAGTGTTGAAAGCGCTTAGCACAACCGACCTCACCACTTACGACAGCGACACAGCGACCGGAGCCTCGACCAGCCGGGTTCTGTTGATAGCGGATTCCTTTGTTCCCATGACGACGTCGACCGCTAAACTCGTGAAGGATCTCGCGGACGAACTGGCGCGGCGCGGCTTGGCCGTGACCGTCCTCGTACCCTCCGCCGCTGCGCAAACGTCATGCGAGATCTCGACTGAAGACGGCTTAGAGGTGCTTAGAATCAAGACCAGCAGAGTTAAAGGAGCCGGCAAGCTTCTTCGCGGGATCCGGGAATTTAGGTTTTCCCAGCAGATCTGGCGCCGGGTCCGGACGATCCTGTCGCCACGTAGCTATGACCTCATCATCTTCTTCTCGCCGACGATCTTCTTCGGGCCTCTGGTTGAGCGGCTTAAGAAACTTCTCGGCTGCCCTGCCTACTTGGTGCTTCGCGATCTTTGGACCCAGTTCATGCTAGACGTGGGAGAACTCAAACCCGGTTTGGCCCATCAATATTTATTGCGATTCGAACAGAAGCAGTATGCTGTTGCGGACGTCATCGGCGTCCAGTCCCCCGGTGATCTAGGCTACTTCGAGAGCGATTATTTCCCTGAGTCACAACAGGTAGAAGTCCTTTTCAACTGGTACGCCCCCGGTGGTCGAGTGTACCCCATAACCAACTATCGTGAGCGACTTGGATTGGCAAATCGGGTGATCTTCTTTTTTGGAGGCAATTTCGGAGTTGCACAAGATCCACTCAACATCCTAAGGCTTGCGAGCTCCCTACGATTGGAGCCGCACATTCACTTCTTACTAGTGGGGTGGGGTAGCCAGGTGCCGGAAATGCGCAAAGTTATATTTGAGCGGAAGCTCAGCAATGTCACTCTACTCGATACCGTACCGCAGGAAGACTTTATGGCGATGGTGTCGGAAGTCGACGTTGGCCTGATTTCACTTGATCGCCGGTTTAACATTAACAATGTGCCCGGTAGGCTGTTGGCGTACTTTTGCGCTGGATTACCTGTGCTCGCCAGTGTTAATCCGAGTAGTGATCTGTTCGCTATCCTTGGCGAGAACAGAGCCGGACACTGCTGTCGGAATGGGGACGATGACGCACTTCGGGAATGTGCACTGGCGCTTGCTAGCGATGCGGCGCTTCGCACAACTTTCGGACAGCACGCTCGGGCTGTGCTGGAGACGGTTTTTTCGCCGCAGCACGCCGTCGATCAAATCCTTAGTCATTTTGCTTTAGGCCGGGCTTCCCATTTGGATGACCGCGCGTACAAACAGAAGGCCCGTTTCTGAGCGGCAATAGCCGGTCGTGTAACTCGCTGCTTCGCACATGAAGCAAGTCGAAATGCACAGCTGTTCACTCTAGACCTGCGCTCGAATGGTTCCGCGAGAGCTTCCGAGGATTCCCGGAAATGGTTCTACGCTTAAGCTACTACCGATTTTTTATCCGGCTTTGCTGCTACCCGCTTCCGCTGTTTGCCTTTATCGCAGGCGCTTACGTGCGCTTTCTCTCTGACAAACTCGGGCTTTCGCCCTTTGCCTACGACCTGCCATTTTATGTGGCTTTGCTTGGCTATACGAGCTTGGTGTGGGTCATTGCGGTCGAACACTATCAGCTATGCAATATCGAAGAGTTTTTCCGGGAATATACCGGCCTTAGAAAGGCCGGGGCAGCATGCGCGGCCACTTGCATACTACAGCTGTGCGCACTCTTCTTCTATCGTGGACACGATTTGTCTCGCGTCTTTTTTATATCCACCGCAGTCTCCCTATTTATTGGCACGGTGTTGGTTCGAACGGGGTTCCGCCTTTTGCTTTGGAGCGCGGACTGGCATCGCCGTCCGCTTTCCGTTCTAATAGTGGGCGCCGATTTCTATGCTCGTCATATTGCGAGCCAGCTCGCACGTGTTCCTTTCGCTCCAGCCGAGATCGTTGGCCATATCCGCTTGCCCGGGCAGGACATTGCCGTCGAGAATGTCCCGGTCTTTGACTTGGATATGTTGCCCAGCATGAATCTGCATGTAGATGATATTGTAGTAGCCTTCGCTGCCGATCGTCTTTCTGCGCTCTCAGCGATAGTCCAATCACTCCAGATGATAGGTGCGCCGATTCACGTAGTGGTCGATACCGGCGACATTCCTTTGGTGCGAGAGAGGCTCTTCCAGTTCGGCCCGCTGCACATGCTTGATCTGGCGACCGCACCAGCAGAGTCGCTTTACTACGCCTTGTCGAAGCGGGTCTTCGACATCGTCTTCTCAATCGTCGCGATCGCTTTAACCAGTCCTGTCATGCTCCTGATTGCTCTGCTGATTAAAGCCACGTCTCGCGGCCCTGTCTTGTTCCGCCAGGAGCGCGTCGGCTTAAATGGAAGGCTTTTTGAAATGTACAAGTTCAGAACCATGAGAGTCGGCGAACCGATGGATAGCGATACCGTGTGGACGGTACAAAACGATCCTCGTCGTACCCTTGTCGGTTCATTTTTGAGAAAGAGCAGCCTCGACGAACTGCCACAGTTCTTCAATGTCTTGAAAGGCGACATGAGCGTTGTGGGGCCCCGTCCTGAACGCCCATTCTTCGTCAATGAGTTTCTGAAGGAGATCTCACATTACAACACCCGCCATCGCCTCAAGGTAGGAATCACTGGGTGGGCCCAGATAAACGGTTGGAGAGGGGACACGTCGATACACAAACGCGTGGAGTGTGATCTTTACTACTTGCAGAACTGGAGTTTTTGGTTCGATATCCGTATCATATGTCTCACTTTGTGGTTCGGTATCTTTGGCAAGAATGCGTACTAAGATGAAACAGCATTAATACTTTCCCCAGGAGTGAGCAACCGTGAATGTGCTCGTCGTTGGTGGCGCCGGCTATGTTGGCGGTGCAGTTACCGATGCACTGCTGACCACCGGTCACTGCGTCCGGATTTATGATGCCTTGCTTTACGAAGAATCCTACCGCAAACCTGTGGATTTCATCTTCGGAGATGTTAGAGATCAGGACCGCCTCCTACCCCAGCTCAAGTGGGCGGATGCGATAATCTGGCTGGCTGCCATTGTGGGTGATGGCGCCTGCCAACTAAACCCGGAGATCACAATTGAGGTTAACCAGGAGGCTGTGGGTTGGTTGGTACGACATTTTGATCGGCGTATCGTCTTCATGTCAACCTGCTCAGTCTACGGGGCGCAAGACAATGTCGAGCTTACTGAAGACTCGCTAACAGCTCCTCTTTCAATGTATGCCGCAAGTAAGTTGGCGGCGGAGACCTATCTCCGCGGTACGAATGCGATTACCTTTCGGCTGGGCACGCTTTTTGGCGTGGGGGATGAATTTGCCAGAGTTAGATTGGATTTGGTCGTCAACACTCTCACGGTTCAGTGCCCTGGCAAAATGGTAAGATTAGCGTTTTTGGCGGCGATCAATTCCGACCGCTGCTCCATGTCAAGGATGCTGCGCAAGCCGCCGTGGATAACGTTACGAGTGCCGATACAGGTATCTTTAACTTGCATCGACAGAATGTGCGAATAATCGATCTGGCCTACCAGGTACGCAATCACTTCCCGGATGTAGTCATCGAGCAGACGCCGATGAAGTTCCAGGATTTGCGAAACTACCGAGTGCGCAGCGACAAAGCCAATCAGATTCTTGGCTTTAAGGCGACCCATTCCATCGACGAGGGCATTGAGGACACGAAATGCTTGCTTGAAAACAATCGTATCAAGGACGTCTTTAATCCGAGATATACTAACCAGGCTTTCCTTTCCATGTTTAACACGCATAAGGAATTGGCCAGGGGAACCGCATCTGGAGTTATCGGATGACCCTCCAGAAACCTCTGCTGATACGGGGAAATATTGCCGTAGACGATCGGGGCTCGTTGTCATTTGTGAATGACTGTAGCTTCCGCGACATCAAGCGATTCTACGTAGTGAGCAACCATCGGGCCGGCTTCGTACGAGCCTGGCATGGTCATAGATCAGAGGCTAAGTATGTGACGGTGGTGGACGGCGCCGCCGTCGTTTGCGCCGTTCCCATCGACAACTGGGACACACCGAACCGAAGCGCTGAAGTAGAGCGCCATGTACTGTCCGCTACGCAGCCGGCAGTGCTTTTCATCCCCGCCGGTTTCGCCAACGGCTTTATGTCTCTTACGGAGCATAGCAAGCTCTTGTTCTTTTCCACCGCCACGCTTGATGAGAGCCGCGGTGACGACTTCCGTTATGACGCTCGTTATTGGAATCCCTGGGAAATTATTGAACGGTGAGCCGCCAGGGTCACGGAAAGAGCATGAGCCGGGTAAACGTAACTATTCTGGGCGGGAGCGGCATGCTGGGATCGATGGTGGCGGACGTACTGTCCCGCGACCCTGATCTCAAGGTGTCAGCTACAGTTCGAAGCGGGATGTTGGCCGACCATTTTGCGCAGAGCCTGCCGGAGGTAGACTGGCGGGTGTTCGAAGCAGCGTCGGCGGAACGTTACGCGATTCTAGGAGCGATAAAAGGTGCGCATTGGATCATCAACGCGATCGGCATAACGAAACCTTATGCGCACGACGACAATCCCGTTGAGGTTGAAAATGCGATCAGGCTTAACAGTCTTTTCCCATACGAACTAGCCGCCTGCGCACTAACTTCGGGCGCCAAAGTACTTCAGATCGCGACTGACTGCGTTTATTCTGGTCATAGGGGCTCGTACTCCGAGACAGACGTGCACGACCCTTTAGATGTTTATGGGAAGACAAAGAGCCTCGGAGAGGTACTCTATCCGGGAACTAATTGCCTCCGCTGTTCAATTATTGGGCCTGAACCAAAGTCTTATGTTTTTCTGATCGAATGGTTTCGTCGACAGCCACACGGAGCAGTGCTGAACGGCTTTATCAATCACCAATGGAATGGTGTCACAACTCTGCACTTTGCACGCTTGTGCATCGGCGCGATCAAATCAGGGATTCCCTTGTCCAGATTGCAGCACGTCATCCCAAGTGGGTCGCTGTCCAAGCACGATCTCCTGCGTACTTTCGTAGCCCACTTTCAGCGGCCCGACATACGAATAAGCCCCACAGAGGCCAAGACCGTCGTTGACCGCACCCTTTCCACCAAATATGAGGACGTCAACCGCAATCTGTGGGTCCAAGCGGGATATGGTGAGCCTCCAACAATTCCGGCGATGATCGCGGAGCTTGCCAACTTCGACTATCGCTTCGGAACCGCAATCCCATGAAGGTTATGACCATCCTGGGTACGCGCCCAGAGATTATACGTCTGTCTAGAATAATTCCAAAGCTGGATCAGTTGTGCGATCACGTTCTTGTGCACACCGGGCAGAATTTCGATTCGAATTTGAATGACATCTTTTTTCAACAGCTGGGAGTTAGAAATCCGGACCACTATCTCGGTGCAAGAGGTAGTTTCGGCGAGCAGATTGCCACGATTCTCTCGAGCATCGAGAAAATACTGTTACGGATAAAGCCAGACCGTTTCCTCGTTTTGGGCGATACGAATAGCAGCTTGGCCGCTATCATGGTAAAGCGGATGGGTATTCCTGTGTTTCACATGGAGGCAGGTAATCGTTGCTACGACGACCGGGTACCAGAGGAAACAAATCGGCGTCTGATCGACCACAGCAGCGACGTCCTGATGCCCTACACAGAGCGCAGTCGCAAGAATTTGCTGCGGGAAGGAATCGAAGGGCAGAGGATCTTTGTCACGGGCAATCCTATAAAGGAGGTTCTCGAGTTTTATCGTACACAGATTCAGCAATCTCCTATTCATGAGCATCTCGGAATCACTGCGGGCAAGTATTTCGTTGTCACGATGCATCGAGCGGAAAACGTCGATGTAGAGAGCCGTCTTCGGTCGTTGACCGAAGCTTTCAATTCGCTTCACGTTGAGTACGAATTTCCGGTCATCGTTAGCACTCATCCCCACACCCGTCAGCGAATGCAAGCGGGAGGAATCGCCACGCCGGGACCTGGCGTTCGTTATATGGACCCGTTCGGATTCTTTGAATTTGTCAAGCTGGAACAAGACGCCTTTTGCGTACTTAGCGATAGTGGGACTGTGCAAGAGGAATGCTCCATTTCTAAAGTACCTAATGTCACAATACGTGATACTACGGAGAGGCCTGAAACTCTTGAATACGGGAGCAATATTCTGAGCGGAGCGCAAGTCGACAGTGTTCTGCGTTGCGTAAAAGTGATTTTGGACAGAGGCGGCCGCTGCGCTACCCCACCTGAATACTTATGGGAAAACGTGAGCAGTACGGTTTGCCATTTAGTACTCGGTCATAGTTTCAAAAGCATGTGCTGATGGCGGAATTGGCGTCTCCCGTCAGACAGGCTGTAACTTTGTGGCCGCCCGTTCAGGCGGCATTTTCCATTATGGGCGGTCCCGCAAGTCGTGGAATTCGGGTAGCACGCGAACCTGAAGGTTCGATGTTAGCCAAGCGGCGCTTCTCAGCAACCTGTTGGGCAAGTGTCAACTCTCTCGCCAGCTCACACCATTTCCTGGCCTCCGCCAGAAGGGAAAACACGCATGCACCTCTCTGCCACGCGCGTCGTCACGGTCTTGTCTACCTTGTTTCTGGCGTTCCTTTGTTCGGCCCAGCAAACAACGAGTACTGCTGTTCCCAACCTCATTCGCTATGGCGGTACTCTAAAAGATGCTGACGGATCGCCGGTGGTGGGAACCACGGGAGTTACCTTCGCCATCTACAAGGAACAGGATAGTGGAGCACCCGTTTGGCTGGAGACACAGAATATTACCCCCGACGCAAACGGTCAATACAGCGTATTACTGGGGAGCACCAGCGCCACTGGCATGCCCGCTGACTTGTTCTCGCAAGAAGAGCAGCGCTGGCTCGGGATACAGATACAAGGACAGCCCGAGCAAGCGCGTGTATTGCTGGTAAGCGTGCCTTACGCTTTCAAGGCACACGAAGCGGAAACATTGGCCGGAAGGAGTGTTTCCGATTTCGTTTTGGCGAAGGACCTGAACTCCGCGCAGAGTGGGGCTAGTGCCGGCAGCTCCAACCAGACTGGGTCGTCGAGCACCGATGGTTCTCGAACAACCCGGACAGGATTAAAGACTGCGGCGGCTTCTGCTGGTCCGACGAACTTCAGCGGTTCAACTAGCGATCAGATCGTGGGTGTGACCCAAACGGGAACCGGAAATGCGATCGTCGCCTACTCTTACACCGCCGGTGTTGCGAATACCATCCTCGCAGGACTCTCGGGACCCGGCGTTGCAGTCTTTGGCCAAGCCTACTCAACCTCGGGGCAAGCCTATGGAGTGGAAGGCAGCACGGCCAGCACAATTGGGATCGGCGTGTTGGGACTTGCGTATGCTGGAACAGGTAACACCTATGGATTGAAGGGATACTCCAACAGCACCAGTGGAACCGGTGTACGGGGGCTGGCATCGTCAGCCACGGGCAGTACGTTCGGAGTGAGTGGCGCCGTTGTAAGCCCATACGGCACGGGTCTTTGGGGACAGTCGCAGGCGAACAATGGCGGAACTGGAGTTTGGGGTCAGTCGCTGGCAACCACAGGTGCGGCTGCCGGAGTCGTGGCCGCAGCCGCGAGCAATGCTGGTATTGGCATCAGCGCGATGGAGTCATCTCCTACTGGTGTGACCTATGGCCTGAACGCGGCAGTTCAGAGTAGCGGTGGCACGGCGGCTTGGTTACAGAACACGGCAGGAGGACCGCTGATTCTGGCTACAACAGGCCCGAGCAGTAGTCCCAGCACGCGATTCTCGGTGGATGGCGGTGGCGATGTCATGGCCACCGGAAACGTCAATGCGGGCACGTATTACCAGATCGGCGGAAATGCTGTACTGAGCGTCGGCGTTCCCGTCGGCTCCCAGAAGAACTTGTTCGTGGGCCGTTTTGCTGGCGCCAACAACACCGGAGACTTGAATTTGTTCGTGGGCGAAGATACAGGATACTCCAACACGAGTGGCGCGGGAAACACGTTTTTGGGTGTGGAGGCTGGCTACAGCAACGATTCGGGCGACAACAATATCTATGCAGGTTTCCAATCCGGTCTGGTCAGCACCGGAAGTAACAACACGTATCTGGGCTCTAGTATTGCCTATGCCGGATATCCTGGCGATTCAGGCAGCAATAATACCTACCTGGGCTATGAAGCTGCTTACAATAATACTTCTGGCAGTAACAACACCTATCTGGGCTACCAGTCTGGTTTGAACAATGGGACAGGAACCAGCAACATCTACCTGGGCAGCCAAGGCAGCAGCGGAGAGAGCAATGTAATTCGCATCGGCTCCCAAGGGAACAGCCAAGGCCAGCAGAATGTCACCTTCATCGCCGGCATTTATGGGTCGACATTACCATCGGGTGTGCCGGTGTATATCAGTTCCAATGGCCAACTCGGAATGCTAACCTCTTCGCTCCGCTTCAAGGAACAAGTGCGCGATATGGGTGATGCTACGAGCGCTTTGATGAAGCTCCGACCGGTAACATTTTTTTATAAGCCGCAATATGACAATGGTCCGCGCACGGCCCAGTATGGCCTGATCGCAGAGGAAGTAGAGAAGATCCTCCCGCAGCTAGTGGCCTACGACAACGACGGCAAACCGTACACCGTGCGCTATCAATATCTCACGCCGATGCTATTGAACGAGCTACAGAAGCAGTACCATCGCTCTGAGGCACAGGCCACACTTATCACGGCGCAACAAGAGCAGATTCAAACGCAGCACCAACAAATCCGTACACAGCAACAGCAAATTGACGACCTGCGAAAACGGTTATCGCGTCTGGAGTCTCTCCTCGACCCGCAGATGAATGCCAAGGGGAACAAGCCATCCGATGAAGGGGTGGCTGGCAATGGCGCGCAGTAAATCCGAAGTACGAACCTAGTCTAGAGAAACTCTAAGTCACACCGAAGTCCTTCAGCGGCTAAAGCCGCAGTGATTTTGCGGCATTTATGGACGGCCTGAAGAGACTGTGTCGCGACTGGTGCCGCCACTCCGCGGCTCAATTTTTTTGCCCACTCAGCCGCGGGCTTATGCCCGCGGCTAACACAAATGCCGCTGCTCGGCTGATTCGACCAGCTTTTGATGGTTTTGTCCCACCGCCCAACTGCGCCGGTTGCGACAGAGTCTCCGAAGGCCGCCTCCTTCGAGAACCAGACTTAATCAGAGTTTCCCTGAAGCTTTCTCTGAAAACTCTCGCAGGCAGGCAAGACTGCGCCTAAACTATAGGGTGGAATCCTGTCCTGCAGCGTCGGAGATTTACCATCGGGACTTAATCAAGTTAGGGGCCCGTTTGGACAAGGAGCCAGGCTGACGCGACTTCATCGTTCCAATTGGGGCGCCCGGCTCCCCCTCTGTGTCGTCATCGTCAGACGAATATAAAAAACTCTCGATTTCATCAATTCGCTTGCTGGCGTCGCTGTAGCCAATGTCAATGAGATCATTCGTGTACTTGGGTGTGAAGAGAAGATAACTCATCAAGTCCGAGCACGAAGTGGCATCTCGTCCCAAGCCGCTCACAAAGTACTGGATAAGATAGGGCAGGTCTCTCTGGTGTTGCTCCGCCAGTTCTGACAAATCGACCGAAGGCGTAATGAGAAATGTTTTCAGCGGCCGCATCCTTTCACAGCCCTCAATGGCAGTCTGGCTGATATGGCCGTCCTGGAGCAGTTGATTCAGCCGGTCCAGATGTTCCACGTCGGTGGCAAGATGGTCGAGGAACATCACATTGAAGAGCACACCCATCACTTGCGCCAGGGAAGGTTCCTTCTCATCGGCAGCTTCTTCCTGATGTTCGAGGCTTTCACCGCGGACACCGATGGCGAAAATCTTTTTTGCCCCCAGGCGTATGACCGGGCTGAGCGGCTGTTGCAGGCGCACACACCCATCGCCAAAAAAAGCCGTTCCCTTGGCTGTTTTAAGTCTTACCGGCTGAAAAACCAAAGGAATAGCGGCTGACGCACAAATGTGATCGACCGTGATCCTGGTTGCCAAGGTCACGCGCCGGCTTCGATTCCACATCGGGTGGCCCTTGGCGCCTTGAATGAAGAGGTAACTCTTGCCCGAGTTGTAGTTGGTGGCAGAAATGGAAAGTGCGTAGAGATGACCGCGCTTGATGTTGTCCGGGATTCGGTCGCAATTGAGGTGGGTATGGAGATAGCGCTGCAAAGGAGTCGCATCCAATAAGGACCGGGCGTTACCCCCTCCGAGAACGGCTCCGAAGGAGAGATCTAACATCCAGGTAAGGGAATTACGGGCCTGGGACAAAACATCGCAGCGATAGATGTCGTTGGGCTTCAGACGCGACCAGAGCCCGGCGAGAACCTGGGTGGCCAAAGCAAAATCGTCGCAACCGGCGGCAAGGGCAGAACCATTAACCGCCCCAGCGGAAGAGCCTCCAATGATGGGGAAAGGATTGCTATGCGTTCGAGCCCGTTTTATCTCGCCGATACGCTTCAGAACGCCGGCTTGATAAGCGCCGCGAGCGCCGCCCCCAGTCATGACTAAGCCGAGCGTGGTTTCCATCTTCCTCCCCGGTCCGGACTAATACTCCAACAACCGAACAATCTAGCCTCTAACATTCTTGCATTCTTGTTTATCGCGTAGATGCCTCGCATTGGTGCACCATGGAGGAGAGACCGGCGTCGTAGTTCGCCACGCCACTGTTCTCAAATCACGCGGGGTTTCGCAGCACAGTGCATACCGAAGCGCACAGCGCCCCGCCAATATTGAAAGTCGCAGCCATCTTCGGATTCCGTCTCTGCAACTCCTTTGGAGCCATCCCCTTCAATTGCCAGAAAGACCAACCCAGCATCGCGACACCGGTTGCGCCTACAGGGTGTCCCTTCGCAATCAAGCCGCCGGACGTATTGATGGCACAATCTCCATCCACGTTGGATTTACCTTCAACCCAGTATCGCGCTCCCTTTCCTGGCGAAGCTTTGCCGAGCACCTCCGTTCCAATGGCTGCTGCCACTGTGAAACAGTCGTGGATCTCCGCTACATTCACATCGGCAGGTAGAGCGCCAGCCATTTCGTAGGCCCTTCTCATTGCGCGGTGGGCACCGGTAGGAACCAGGGTGTTACGCCCTTCCTTTTGCAGCGGATCGGTGGCCTGAGCGTAGCCAGCGATCTCGACGCACTCCGATTTTGGTACGCCGAGCTTCCGCAAACCTTCTTCCGTGGCGAGGATGAGGGCGGCATAGCCATCGCTAATCTGGGAACAGTCGTAGGTCTTGAGCGGCAGACCATCCACGACGTAACGATTAATGCCCTCGATCTTCATGGCCTGTTCAAGCGTGATCTGGCACCTTGCTCATCTGGGCCCAGGGATTATACTTCGCGTTGCCGTATTCGTTGACCGCAATCTGCGCCAGATCGCTTTCGCTGACGCCATACACCTGCATGTAGCACTGCATGATCTCGGCGAACAGATGCGGGAAGATAAAGACTTTGCCGGGACGCTCGTCGGGATGGGAATAGTATCCGAGAATCTCTCCGATGAGCTTACCATCCATCTCCCCTTCCCGGTCGCGCATCTTTTCGTAGCCGATCGCGACTCCCACGTCACCTACACCGCTCAGGAGTTTGTAAATCACAGACAGCACAGCTTGACCACCGGATGCACAGGCATTTTCGACCGATTCGATGGGTTTCCCTTCCAAGCCCGGAACAGATGCCGTCAAACCCGACAGGAGCCCTTGCTGATTCAGCGTGAAATTGCAGGCCGACCCAATTGATCCGGTGTCGATGACGGAGGGCTCAACCTTGATTTCCTGGCAGACTCCGGTGACCGCGTTGGCTAGAATCTGAGGCACGGTCATGTCCATCAGTTTCCCGAACTTGGACTGGTTATAGGCGGCGATATAAACGCGCTGGGTCATGATTTCTCCTTGTGACGCTCCGGTTCGGACCCTCGATCCGATGCATGGCGATTCCGCACCGTCCGGGGCGCTTTCACACCTCAAAAATTCACGATAATTTCTCATACCACGCTAACATTGCGGCTGTCAGTGATTCAAATCACCGGTCGGCAGCCAAGTTGTCTTCTATGCGCTTGGCGCGGCAGCGTAGCGGGTCTCCACGCATTCGACCGCATCCAAGGACGAGCTCACGGGGTGATCATCCTC
This sequence comes from uncultured Acidobacteriaceae bacterium, assembly GCA_963836295.1. Taxonomy (GTDB): domain Bacteria; phylum Acidobacteriota; class Terriglobia; order Terriglobales; family Acidobacteriaceae; genus Bog-257. The sequence goes on from CAWIIY010000002.1 coordinate 316,869, forward strand.
GGCACGCAAGAAAGCCTAAGCGCGATCGCTCCGACTGTCGAACCTACCGCGCGATTGCTTTGGAAAGAGGCGGCAATAACAGAACCGTTGGAGGGAGCAATCCCGATAATGAAACCGCGGCAAAACATGGCGAGCATTGCTGGGCAAGGTTTTCGGGAAGAAACTCAGTCCGGCAGTTCACCTGGAGAGATGTTATCGACATAACACCAGATCCAAGTTTCCCCGGGTTCGATGGAGCGCATCAAGGGATGCTGCGTCCTATGATAGTGCTTCGTAGCATGTTTGTTCTTGGAAGAGTCGCAACATCCCACCTTTCCGCATTCCAGGCACAATCTCAGATGTACCCAGGTGTCTCCAATCTTGACGCACTCTTCGCAAACATGGGTTTTGGTGTGCGTGATCTTGATCTGGTCGAGATGAGTACAGGTATCCGCCATCTGATTCCTCCGGTTTTGTCTCAGCGCTCCAAGGCTTTGCGGGCCCATTTTGCCAGCGTCGCGGCAGCTTCGTAGGTGCTTTGCAAAAAGTCCATCAGCTCGGCCTTGGGCGAAGCTGCCGTACGCACGTCGTCATACATCAACAAGAACTCTTTCATCTCTGGATGGTAGAACGCCGCTGCCGGTCCCACACGCTGCTGGGCAAAACCGGCGAACTCGGGTGCCGCGTAGGAGTAGAAGGCAGGCCCTTTGATCTCGCCTCCGCCTGGCCAGAAGCCGGCACTGCTGACTTCGTGGGAGTAAGCTTCTCGCGTGACCCGATCAGCCCCAGGCCGCTCGGGAGCGGGCCTTCCGGAGAAGCGCGTCACCGCAAGATCGAAGCTTCCCCACCAGAAGTGAACCGGGCTGACTTTGCCAATGAAACGGGCTCTGAATTCCTGGAACACTTCGTCCACCCAGGCCAGAATGAGCCAAAAGCGATGCACAGCCGCGGCGTCGTAGGAAGCGTGGGTGAGGTCCCGATCGAACGGAATGGGATCGGGAATTTCAACCGGCATGGACCAGATCTTTACGTTCACGCCGAGTTCGGCGAGCGCTGCCGTAAACGCCCGATAAAACTGTGCAACGCTCTGCGGCTTCAAGTCGAGGACTCGCCGCCCGCCATCCGTGGTTTCGATGATCAGCCGATGATCTATAAAGTCAAACCGTATCTCCACACCTCGGTCTTGATACGGCATCATCAGGGTTGACATGCCGCGGCCTGTAACATAGAAGGTCACATTCCACCAGTGATTCACGAGTGGACAGAGCGTCAGGCGAACCTTGCCGACCATTTGCGCCCACATATGTAAAGTCTCAAAAGTGTTTTTCCAGCTCTCGAAGGGCAACGCGGGGAGGAAGTTGCGATCGTTCATGGCGAGCGGGACATGCTCCGGCATCATGCGTATTCCCTTTCTCGAAGAACAATGTACACGAGTCAGCTTCAGAAAGATGTCTCAGTCGTGCCGCCGGATTCAACGCCTGCCGTATCCGGCACATTACAGCAGGTCTTCGGCTGGGCTTCAGAAAGAGATGACGGGGCAAAAGAACAAGCGGCACTGAGGGGCGCAAAAATCCCCAGCCCGCCGTAACGCGCTGGGGCGTATCACCTCCACCCTAATCACCTAGAGGCGGACGGCCAACAAACCCGTTTGAATTGCCCCGACAAACGTGGTTGCCGAATGTCCATCCGCCTGTGGCGCTCTAGTGAGGAAGGTTACTCGTGCAGATTTTCGAGGTTGTCAACAAAATGTGAACATTCTGTGGGTTCTTGGTCAAGAAGCGCCACATCGACCGGCATAGCAGGGTGCGCCTAGTTCAAGCTGGGTTCAGGCTGCTTCGGACTACGGTTTGCTTTTTGATGTAGTCCGGCTGCGGGAAGGTGCCGCTGGCTGAAGCCGGCTCCGTTGAGAAAGAGATGGGGGACGCGGACCTGAAGGCCCGCTCTACCCGCGCGTTCCCTGTTAGACGAATTCGAAAACTGATCTAACCGTTCTGTGCAGGGAACACACCGTCATGCTATGCAACCCCACGGTAGCTGGCCCTTAGTTCGCCAACGATCTCTTTGGCTGCCTGGCGTGCCTCTTCGAGCATCCCCGGGGGAAACGAGATCGCCCCTACGCGGGCATGTCCTCCTCCGCCGTAGCGCTCGCAAATTTTGGCGAGATTCTCCACCGGCTCGACCTTCGACCACGGATTGGAGCCCACTGACACCTTGGTCCGGAAGCTGCTCTTGCTTAGTCCCACGCTGTAAACGCAATCAGGGTGCAGATAATAGGGCACGAACTTGTTGTAGCCCTCAAGCTCATGATCGGTTACATCGAAGAAAATGGTGCCGTCTTTGCACTGGCTACGCTCGCGCAAAAGTTCAATCGAGCGCCGGTGCCGTTCGGTCAGCGCCGGAATGCATCCAGCGATCATCGGCTCCGCGATGATTTCAGCCAAGGGGCGGTATGCCAGCATCGGAATCAAGGTGGGGATCAAGTGCGGATCCTGGTTCGACTCGATCACCATGGTCAGCTTCATCGCCGGCTCTTTCATCTCGACGGCGGACTGCGGATCGCTGTAAAGCGCTCCATCAATAATGTCAGCCCACTCAATCAACTCCGCTACGGGCGCGGGGTTGAATCCAAACCTTTGCGCGGTGACAGAAGCGATGAACTTTGTGCAGGAGCGAAAATCGGGATCATAGAACTTGGTATTGCTCAGCTCCTGCTCGAAATGGGAGGCATCATCCGGGGTCAGGAAGGCGCTCTGGTGATGATCGAACCACCAGGTGATGCGAGGCGACGAGGAGTACTTGAAATCGACAATGGCATTCTCGTCGCCGGTGAAATCGTCTTCGTTGAAAAGCGAACCGGCACGATGCACCAAGCCCATGTATTCAAATTCCGCGTGCTCGCGGACGCGCTCGCGGTAGAAACGCGAAAACAGCGCCGCCGAACAAGCGCCATCGAAACATTTATCGTGATAGAAGACCCGTACCCTCACAAACCCTTTCCTTTACGTCGCGGAAGCCGCTCTGAGACAAGCCAGACAGGATATCGCGTCTGTGCAACAAAAAGTAGGTAGAAATGACAATTTTGCAAGAGGTGAAAGCAAGTGGAAGCTGAAGGCAGGTCTGCCTGACAGCGATATGGACATTCGGAAGCACGCGGACGGCGCCAGATCAAACGGGGCGCAATCCACCCGCCTGGATCGAACGACAAAATATTCAGGCGTTGGCCTGTTTCTCGGCCAAGTCTCCCACGATGGGCAGCCGGAACATCTCGTGCTGATACGCCTTGATTACCAGCAGCAGCCACAAGGCGAATTCGGCGAGTCCGAGTAATCCCCAGATAGGAAACATCATCAGCGGCAGAGCGTAGCTGACAAAAGACAAGACAATGTGCAGCACAATTAACGCGGCTGCCGTGAACAGGCACTGAAACGCGTGGAAGCGGACGAAGCGATTGCGATTGTATGGCTCGATCAGCAGAAAGATGATCGCCGGGATAATGGTGAAGTAGGCGAGCATGCCGGCTATGTTTTCCTCCAACGGTGCAGCCGCTGCGCTGGCGCCGCCAGCCGGCGCTGGCGTTGGCGGCGGAGCAGAAGACGTTGGTGCACTGCTCGGCTGACTTGTGGCTTTGCCGCAGTTGGGACAAAAGGCTGAATCGTCCGCCATTTGTGTACCGCAGGATGAACAAAATGCCATTACGACCTCCCTCAATCCGGAAGAGCGGAACATCTGCCCCCGAGCGTCGCCAATAAAACGCGCCTACGGTGGTAGTATTCGCGGGGCCGCTATCTGGCGTGGATAATGACAGAGTTGGACGGCGAAAGCAAAGCAAAACGGCCTACCGGCCTTGTCGCAACTCCGAACAGGGAAAATATTTGCAGCGGTTTAGTTTTTGGTGTAGCCGGAGCTGCAGGAAAAGTGCCGCCCGCTGAAGCCGGCTCGGTTCAGAATGAGACGCGGGACGCGGCGCTGAAGCGCCGCTCTACCACTGCCTTCGCGAGACGCACTACTTCGAGAACTGATCTAAGAGCGAACTCTAAGGCAAGGAAAATTTGAGTTGTCGCAGGAGAACAGCACCCGCTTCACACGACACTGCGAAAGTGTCGAGGGAAGAATAAACGGCGGAGCATCGCCGCTTCTACGCCCCGCAACATTTCTTGTATTTTTTTCCGCTGCCGCAGGGACAAGGATCGTTGCGGCCGACTTTCTCTCCGCGAACAACTTGCTGCACGGTTCCCGCCTCGCCCGCACCCGCCATGCGCGCCTGCTCCAATTCACGGCGCTTGCGGCGCTGGAACGCCTCTTCCATATCGTCGATCGACGTAGTTGCACGATTTCGTCTGGGGACGGTGCTGAACGCCGCGACGGCCTGGCCGTTGTTGCTGTCGAAATCTCCTGCAGGAATTGCAAGTTGCGGAGCGGGGCGAGAGGCTTCGATTACCTGCATCAGGTACAAGTAGCGAACTGTCTCTTCCTCGAAGCGCTCCATCATGGCTTCGAACATGTCGAAGGACTCGCGTTTGTATTCCACCAACGGATCGTGCTGGCCATAGCCACGCAGGCCGATACCCTCGCGCAGGTGGTCCATGCTGAGCAAGTGGTCTTTCCACTGCTGGTCGATGACGCTCAACATGATGATGCGCTCGTGATGGCGCATGGCGTCGGGGCCGATCAGCGCCTCCTTGGCCTCGTAACGCTCCTTCAGCTTGTCGAAGATGGCATCGCCTAGCTCCTGGCGGTTCAGAGTTTCGGCCTGGACGCCTTCGGCTGCGATGTCTACCCCAAAGCGGGTGAAGACCTGGTTCTTCAGGCTCTTGATGTCCCAGTCTTCGGCATGGGTTTCCTTCGCGGCGTATTTGTCGAGCAGTCCGCCGAGAATGTCGCGAACGTAGTCCTCAAGGATGAGCTCCTTCTGGTCGATGCCTTCCAAGAGCTGCCGACGCAATCCGTAAACCGCCTGGCGCTGCTTGTTCATCACATCGTCATACTCAAGCAGATGCTTGCGGGCTTCGAAGTTCTGGGCCTCGACCGCCTTCTGAGCACCCTCAATGCGCCGCGTAATCAGCCTCGATTCGATGGGTACGCCCTCTTCCATTCCCAGGCGCTGAAGCAAGTTTGAAACCCACTCCTTGGCGAAGATGCGCATCAGGTCATCTTCCAGCGACAGGTAGAAACGCGAAGCGCCCGGATCGCCCTGACGGCCGGCACGTCCACGAAGCTGATTGTCAATGCGGCGGGCCTCGTGACGCTCGGTCCCAAAGATAAACAGGCCACCAAGAGCTATGACTTCGTCATGCTCGGCGTCGGTGACTTCTTTGTGGCGAGCGTTGATCTCGTTCCATTGCGCGGTTGGGACCTGATATTCATTGCCGCCGTAATAGAAGTAGGAGAGATTGGGATCGTCAGGCTTGGCTGTGACTTCACCGGCCACCACCTTGAGCGGCTGCGCCACACCCTTCTTGATGCACTCCTGCTTGGCCATGAACTCGGAATTGCCGCCCAGCAGAATGTCGGTGCCGCGGCCAGCCATGTTGGTGGCAATGGTGATTGCACCTTTGCGGCCGGCCTGGGCAACAATCTCGGCTTCCTTCTCGTGATACTTGGCATTCAGCACGACATGCTTGATAGCCTTCTTCTTCAACAGCTCCGACAGCCGCTCTGACTTCTCAACCGAAGTTGTGCCCACCAGGATGGGCTGGCCTTTTTCGGCGATCCGTTGGATCTCGTCGGCTGAGGCGAAGAACTTTTCCTTCTCGGTGCGATAGACAACGTCGGAATTCTCGATGCGCAGCAAAACCTTGTTGGTCGGAATGACCACGACTTCGAGTTTGTAAATGTTGTCGAACTCGGCCGCTTCCGTTTCCGCTGTACCGGTCATGCCGGCCAGCTTCTTGTACATGCGGAAGTAATTCTGGAAGGTAACGGTAGCGAGCGTCTGATTTTCCCGCTCAATCTTGACGCCTTCCTTGGCTTCCACCGCCTGGTGCAGTCCATCGGACCAGCGACGGCCCGGCATCAGGCGTCCGGTGAACTCATCCACGATGAGCACTTCGCCATCCTTCACCACGTACTCTACGTCGCGGCGATAAAGCGCGTGCGCCTTGATAGCAGTCTCGACGTGGTGCTTCAGGGCCCAGTTCTCGGGATCGGCAATGTTACCGATACCTAGCAAACGCTCCACCTTTTCCCAGCCCACGTCGGTGACCGTGATGGTGCGGTGCTTTTCGTCGATTACGAAATCGCCGGTAAGGACTTTGTCTTCGCCGAGGCCCCGATCGATCTCTTCGCCCAATTCCAGTTGAGGAATGATGCGATTCACGCGGTAATACTTATCAGTGGATTCCTCGCTCTGGCCGCTGATAATGAGCGGGGTGCGTGCTTCGTCGATCAGGATGGAGTCCACTTCATCCACGATGGAATAGTTGTGCCCGCGCTGCACGCAGTCGGTGAGGTCGAACTTCATGTTGTCGCGCAGGTAATCGAAGCCAAATTCGTTGTTGGTGCCGTAGGTGACATCGGCAGCGTACGCTTCGCGGCGCTCGCGATCGTCAAGATCGTGCACGATGACGCCGACGGTCAGGCCAAGGAAGGTGTAGAGCTTGCCCATCCACTCCGAGTCGCGTTTGGCGAGGTAGTCATTGACCGTTACCACGTGGACGCCTCGCCCGGAGAGCGCATTCAGATAGACCGGCAAGGTTGCAACCAGGGTTTTACCTTCACCGGTTTTCATCTCGGCGATCTTGCCCTGGTGCAACACCACTCCGCCAACCAGTTGCACATCGAAGTGCCGCATCTTGAGCACGCGCCAACCCGCCTCGCGCGCCACCGCGAACGCCTCGGGAAGAATTTCGTCCAGCACTTCTTTCAGCTCACGGTCCTTCTCGTCCGGATCTTCGACCGCATCCAGGCGCTCGCGGATGCGCTGCCGGAATTCGTCCGTCTTGGCGCCCAGCTGCCCGTCGCTGAGCTGCTTCATCTCGGGCTCAAGCGCATTGATGCTCTCCACCAGAGGCGCAATCCGCTTGACTTCCCGTTCGTTACTGGTGCCGAAAACGCTGGCGATGAGCTTGTTAATCAATGCTGTGTTCCTTGAGAAGGCTCCGATTATCGCGGTTCCAGAGTGGGTAGAGCGGGCCTTGAGGCCCGCGTTAACGTTGTCCACACGAGTCTTGGTTTCAGCCGATGAGGTCATCGACCTCATCGGCTGAAACCATTTTTCTCTGCTGTCGACGCCGGCCTAAAGGCCGGCTCTACCCCCGCAAGCCGAAGACTCTAATAACGAGCCATCCTAAAAGGCTAACACATTGGATGCCCGGCAGAAGCCCCGGTCGCAGGATGGTAGTGCGCTACTTTGAATTTTCCCACGGTAGATTTCTTCCGCTGGCTTGTGCCATACTTGGTTCATGCCAAAGCGTATACGCAACTCAGCCGACGTAAACCAAGCCGCGTATCAGATGGTACGCCGCTCGACTCAAACCGAAGATCAGCCCTCCCGCCAGCCCAGAATCACCCGTTCTGAAATCTCCCGCGTCATGTCCGCTATGGGGCGCAAGGGCGGGGCCATCGGCGGCAAGCGCCGCCTGGTCACCATGACCGCAGAACAGCGCCGGGAAGCGGCGGTTAAAGCTTCGAAAGCGCGTTGGGCGAAGCACAGAAAAGAGGCGAACGGTTGAAACCCCGCATTTAGTTGCGACTTAAGCGCCTGCCCCACACCTTTGAACTGTGAATAAGAGTTGCATCGTCCGGTAGTGGAACGTCGGTTATTATTGGGTGCTCCTCATCTAATGCATCAATAAACTTGATGCGGTACGGCAACGGATTCTCGCCCATCCTATTATTGATTTCTGCCCGAAACTCTAGCCATCCCCTGTAACCAACTCCGCGAGTCAACGCCTTGCCGCTTAGCTCTTCAAGCAATGATGGCGTTAGATCTACAACCTTATTTGATTGGCCGCCCATAAAACTAGGGTTGTCAACCATCTCGTGTTTCATTTGAAGTTGGTATTCACTAAGGTCCGGTATGGGCTTAAGCCTCTGCCACGCGCCCGTAATCTGCGCCTCTCCCACGATCTCTTGCACTGTGACGGGCTGACCGCCCTTATTCACAACGTGAACCTCGAACACGAGATCGTAGTCTGTCTGGATTCCCTGACCGGAGGGGTCAGCCACGGAAACGAGCTGGTCTATTAAGTCACTCCACGGATGATGCCGTATTAGATAGGCCCGCAGCAGTTTTGCAGAAAGGGTGGCACTCTCTTGTGCCGACGCGTTCTTGCCAAGCGCCATATCCGTGCTATCCGGAATTGTCCCATTGAACAGGCTCCCAACATCCGGTCCGTCCTGCTCCTCTCTCCCAGCGCGATTCCACAGAAAGAACGCGATAATGGCAATCGCCAGGAATATGAAGCCCCATACAGGACCTCCGAGGAAAAACCCAGCCGCTATCGCCACGGCTGAGACCCCGACGGTAAACCACTCCGACCTAGACACCGCGCACACCTCCACCTAACGCGAATTAAGCGTTGACTCCTCGGCATGGGGTGCGCGACACTCCTATCTAGACAGCGGGCACACCGACGCCCAGAGATTTGCTAGACCCGCCCGGCAGCGGGTCTTTCTATTTGTGCTCACTGTATCATTTTCCTTGACAATGCTAAAGCGGTTTAGTATGATTACATCATCATGAACCGCTTAATCAGTGAAAAGAGAGCGCAAGTCATCGGGTGTTTGATCGAGGGATGCTCTATCCGCTCAACTGTCAGACTGACCGGCGTTGCGATGAAAACCGTCATGCGGGTTCTAGTCGAAGTCGGCGAGATTTGCGCGGATTACCAGGACAAGACGTTCCGCAATCTCAAGTGCCGTCGCTTGCAGCTTGACGAGATGTGGTGCTGGATTTACTGCAAAGAGAAAAACCGCACGGAAGAGATCGCCAAGGAAACATCCCGACGCTGGCGATATTTGGCTCTGGACGGCGGTTGATGCCGACTCGAAACTGGTTCCCGTTTGGAAGTTAGGCCAAGCGCGATACTCGCACCGCTACTGACTTCGTTTGCGATCTCGCCTCCCGCCTCAAGAATCGCGTCCAGATCACCACGGACGGACACAGGCCATACATCGAAGCGGTGGAGACCGCCTTTGGCCGGGAAGTGGATTACTCGATATTGCAGAAAATCTACGGCTCTGTGCCGGAGAACGAAACTCGTTACTCTCCGTCGCAGTGCATCGGCATCGAAGTGCGCGACGTGATCGGAAACGCCGACCCGCAACACATCTCAACCAGCTACGTTGAGCGCCACAACTGGACGCTCCGTGGCCGCAATCGCCGTTATACGCGCCTCTCTAATGGCTTCTCTCGCAAGCTCCGCAATCACGCCGCGTCCGTAGCCCTCAATTATTTCGCCTACAACTTCATTCAGATTCACAAATCCCTGCGGACCTTGCCCGCACAAGCGGCTGGCGTCACAGACAAACTCTGGGACGTTAGCGATCTGGTTGCTTTGTGGGAAAAGTCTGTGGAAAAGTCGGTCGCAAATACCAATGCGGCTTAGTATGTGATTTAATCTAGCGCAAGGCCCGGTAGCCAAGCGGTAAGGTGCCCCTTTCGCAAAGGGGGAGACACCAGTTCGACTCTGGTCCGGGCCTTTACGCTTGCCGTAGGTTGACTCTGAGCCATTTCGAAGATGGCTCCGAAATCCACCCTCGGAGAAGGAGACGCAACGTGAAATGTCTCACAAACCGCGTTGCATCATCCTGATTATCCGAATCAGGCCCGGCTTGACCGTGGTCCTGGTTTGGATAACTCGCAGCCCCTCTCAGAACATCGGGAGGGGTTTTATTTTCGCAATTTCATCAGGGAGAGGTGCGAGAAGAGACGACGCCATCTCTGGCGCACGATCACTAGATATCTTCGCCGAACGACTCCCAATTCGTTCTGCAAGCTCTAGCTTTGGGAAGCCTGCATGTCGCAAGCCGTTACTAACGGCTTACCCGCTATGCTTGCATGGTTGATGTTACGGTGTCAAACCTAAAGCGCTGCGGGTTGTGCGAATTCCCTCGGTTGTCAAAGATCATCGCAGGCAATTTCTGAGCCAATCCGCAATGGCATCGGATTCAAAGTAGCACACTACCCGCAGGATTGGAGATGCGACAGGCAACGGAAGAAGGAGAAGAACAGCGCAGCGGAAAAAGCGCGGCGTTGGCCGCGCCTCCCCTACTCATGATGAGCTGGCTTACTGCTGCTTATTGACCGGCCTACGTATCTTGTCCTGCGGGTTTGGCTTCATGGCCCCAGCTTCGGCGCCGGTAAGCTCGTTGGCTAAAGCATCGGCGTGGTAGATGTCGTGCAGCGACTCGATGATCGCCCGCGAGTCCACTTCGATCGATCGTGCCACCTTGTCGCTGTACATGAAGTTCCACGGCAACGACTCGATGTTGCCGTCGAAGATGATCCCCACGACTTCAGCATTCTTGTTGATCACCGGACTGCCGGAGTTGCCGCCAATGATATCGGGGGTAGAAACCGTATCGAACGGTGTGTTGAGGTTAATGGAGGACTTGGCCTTCAGCCAGCTCTCGGGAAGCTGATAAGGAGGCTTGCTGCCGTGGTCAGCGGCATGTTGGTAAGCGCCGCCCATGGTGGTAAACCACGGGACGTTTTGGCCGTTCAGCTTATAACCTTCCACCGCGCCGTAGCTTAGACGCGGAGTGAAGGTGGCGTCCGGAGGAACGTTGAGCCCATCCGTGGCGAACAGCGCCTTGCCGATGTCGGCGCCATCGCGGCGCAGCACCGATTGCACTTCATCTTCATCGCGCTGGTGGATGGCGAGAGCATCGGGCTCGATTTCGCGCATCAGCACGATCAGGGGATCGTTGCTCGCCTTCACGGCAGCTTCGCCGCCTTCATAGAGCTGCTTGCGGAGAGCGACGTCCTCGAGCTTGGTTCCGTCGATAAGCTCCTTAGCTCGCTCCTGCGGAGTCTTACCAGCCAAGGCTTTCTTCACGTCGGCATTGTCCGCGCCAAGGACGTCCTGCATCTCGGCCAGGCTCTCGGCAAGGAGAGCCTGCTCCAGCGATTTGTAAATCGGGGCAGTGGAGAACAACCGCTGCTCCAGCGTAGGCAGAGCAGAGTCCTGGAAGCCACGAATACGCTGGTTGCTGGGCTTCTGCCTTTGGTCGGCTGCGCGTACGATGTCGCGGGCATAACGGGCGAGGTCGCCGCGGAAGCCGCCGAGGAGATCGAGGTAACTCAAAGGCTTATATATCTGCTTCTGCATATCGACCGCCTTGGCAATTTCAGGCCACGGATCGTCGAACTCCTGCTTGCGCTTCGCATCGGACTCCACATAGTCGCGTAAGCTTTTCTCCTCCGCCGCCTTCTTGGCCATCAGGTCTTTGTCGAGCAGCCCGCCTTGGTAGCCCGTCACAGCTTTAAGGGAGTTTTGCAGCCCGAACAAGTCGTCTTGGGCTTCGCGCGCGTTCTCTTCCGACACTGCACTGAACTTTTGCAACATGGCAATACGACGCGAGAACGAGCTAAGCAGCATGGGATATTGGTAATCCCGCAGGAAGCTGAGCTGCTCCACCGTGAACAAACGGCTGGTGCGGCCGGGATTACCCGCGACAAAGACGAGATCGCCCTCCTTAACGCCGGTGGGCGACCACTTGAGATAATCGTGAATCTTGGCGGGCTCGCCGTTTTCATAGGCCCGCAAGAACGAAATATCGAGATCGTAGCGAGGATACTCGAAGTTATCGGGATCGCCGCCGAAGAACGCGATATCAAACTCAGGCGCAAAAACCAGGCGAATGTCGTCGTACTTCTTATACTTGTAGAGGTTATACATGGCGCCGGAATATAAGGTCACCACGTCACACCGTATATCGCCGGTCGAGCACTGCTTCTCCAGCGAAGACATTTCTTCCCGCTGGGCCTTGCCCGCGTCGGCGGTTGACATGCCGGGCTTGACGGCGGCATTCACCTTGGCCGTGACGTCCTCAATGTCTTCCAGTACGACGAATTCCATGCCGGGACACTTCGGCTCCTCCGCCTTGGTCGGGGCATAGAACCCGTTCTTCATGTAGTCCTTGCCGTTGGTGGAGAGGTTGTGGATACAGCCCTGGGCGATGTGATGATTGGTGAAGATGAGCCCATCAGCCGACACGAAAGAGGACGAACCGTTGGGGGCGCGAGGGGAGGAAAGGCGCACGTGGTTGAGCCAGGCTTGATCGGGCGCGAATCCGTACTTGGCCTGGACTTTGGCCTTGGGGAAGGCGTTAAACAGCCACATGCCTTCATCAGCGAAAGCCAGACCGCTGAGGAGGAGCGTAAGAATGCACAGCAGAAGAACAAGACGCTTTGTCATGATGACTCCAGATGTGAACCCGCCGCGGCGGGCTTGTAGATTGTCATCCGGACAAGAGAAACCGGACGAGGTAAGCAAACCCTCAACTATAGACGCTGGGGAAGCACGGAGGCAATCAGGGCGGTGGGCTGACGGTGCGTCAGCTTCCAGTAGCTCATGACCACGCTCGGAATCGGGCGTTCAACTTCCTAGGAGCACTACCGACCTCGACTAACCGATCATTTTGCGTTGATCGCCGATGCGGCGCTCGCGTTCGTTTGCGAACCGCTGCACGCCTGCGAAAATCGAATCGGGATCGAGATGCGCTTCCGCGATCACATCCGGTTCGAGGCCGCCGCTTCTCCAGGAATTGTCGAAGTCGGACGTAAGTGAATACTCATCGGTCAACGGACCGAGATTGCGCAGCGGCCACACGCGTCGCGTGCCGGTTGATACCACCATCAAATCGTAGCGAGCCCCGGGCGGCAACACGGAATCGCGATAGGCTTGCGGCTGGCGATCGAACAACTCCTCGCTGATCACTGCGATCACCTTCACGTTCACACCAGCCGCTTCGAGTTTCGGCAGCACTTTCACCAGATTCACCGTGGAACTCGATCCTTGCGCGATCACGTAACCGTGGCGGGGCTTGTCGGGCGCGAAATCGCGGATCACATACAGGCCTTTCGCCGCAGCGCGCAGATCGGAGTCGGCGAAATGGCTGCGGTCTGCGGCCGGGAAGTCGGGACGCGCCACTTCCAGCGTGATGATGCCCACGCGCGGATCGCGCGCCGCGATTTCCGCCGCCGCGAAATAGCCGGGCGCGACATCGTTGTAATCCCAAAAACTCAAATTGATTACCTGACCGCGCGGGAACAGCTTCCACACTTGCGGCGCGAAGATGCCGAAGTGGGTGCGCGCGTCGGCCGCGGTTTCAGGACCGGAGTGCGCGGCGAGAATATGCAGCACCCCGACGCGGAATTTGCTGTCCTGATTTTGTTGACTCCAGACACGCGCCGGAGTGTACATCAGTGGCGTGAACGCTCCGTAGGTGCCGCTCAAAGCCCAAACGCCGGCGAATTTTTCGGGATCCACGGAAGCGCTTTGACTCACCAGCCCGATGGCGGTGGAAACATTGCCTGCCTCTTCAATGGGTGCTTTCAGGCGGGTGCCCAGCGGATTGTTCGTAGGACTGTAGTGTCCCCACAAACTGCCGTGCTCCACGTTGATCGACTCCGAAAGGTCGGCGGCCACGGTGAAGAATCGTCCCTCAGTGACGTAATTCATCCACTTGATGATTTCGGAAATCGCGCGCCGCGCCCCGGCCACCTCGCCCGGTTTCTTGAACAGCGCAATGCTGACTTGCTTCTCCGCACCGGAAATCGCGTTGCGAATCGAGACCTTCTGTGGACCTTCCGGTAGCGCCGCGACGCGCAGGCGATCGTCGAGGAACGGATCGATCGAGGCTGAGATGCGCAACTTCACATCGTCGCGCACGGTGTCGCCGATTTCCACGAGGCGGTCGGCGAGGCGATCGCCCAGTCCGTTGCGGTCGAGCAGCGACATCACCACGTCGATGTTTGTCTTGAACTGGATCAATCGCTCGCGATTGTCGGTGACCGGGCCCTTGCGAATTCCCTCGAACTCCACGCCGTAATGCTTCTCGAAGGTTTGCGCCAGCGCGACAAAATATTCCGAGTTCATCTTCAGCGCGTAGGGATGGCTGGGGTAACTCACCAATTGATCGCCGCCGTAGCCGGGGATTTTCCCGTTGACGGCAGAGGGCCAGTAGCCCTTGATGGTTTTGCCGATAGCGACGATGGGACGGCGGTCGTGCTGGTCGACCTCGTCCATGGCTTTCAGTGCCGTGCCCACTTCGCCGTAATCGTTACCGTTCCTCAGCGTGAACACGTTCCATCCATACGACGTCCATTGATTCACGAGATCGTAGCAACCATCGAACTGCGCGGCGATCACGCCGCCAATTGGGCCGCCAATCAGGCGATCGTCGATGCCCGCGTTGTTGTCGGAAATCATCACGCGCAAACGCTTTCCCACTTGCAGCGCCAGCGCTTGCGTCTTCAACTCCTGGGCGTGACCTTCGGTGAGCGCGAATTCGCCCTCGAGCGCGATCACTTTCGGCGACTCGGGCGCGCCCGCCACATCCCAGAACGCGGCTTTGCCCGCGGCTGTCGCGATGCCGATGCCCGACGGCTCGCCGTTTACGTCGTTGGTTAAATCGGTGCTTTCGGCATGTCCCGCAAGCGCACGAATGCCGCGGCCTTTGGCTTGCGCGAACAGCGGATGGCCTTCCAAACCCGTGTCGTGTAGCAGAGTCTTCAGCGCGCCGGCGCCGCGCCGGAATCCCAATGCGTCGATCGGCAGCATCGCGACCTTCGGGTCGACGCGATAACGCGGATCGCCCGTCTGCTGATACTTGCGATACAGCGCCTGGCCCATGATGATCCACAGGGCGTAGCACGTGGGGACCGAGTGGCCCGCCGCCATCAGGAATTTGTCGGAGTAAGGATGCTTCGGCCGGCGGTAATCGAAACGGAGTCCACCGTTTTCAGGACCGACTAAATGCGCGGCAACGTTGTACGGCGTGTAGGCGAGCGGTCCGCCGAGATGCCCGGTCTGCGCGTAATTTCCGAGCAGCACCAGGGTCATGCAGGTCATGTAGCCCACGTCGTCGAGCAGCGGATCGTGAGCCAAAGGTTGTTGCTGGGAGGAAGCAGGAACTTCGTGAATGCACAATGTCATAGGAGGTCTCAAAAAGAGCTAGATCATAATATCAATGAAAATCTGGAAAAATGGGGCCAGCTGGCGGGCCGGGGCAATTGCATTTGGATTTGTATCATGAAGAGCGGCGACCGGGCTTGATTCATTTGCGGTCGAGGTCCGATGTGGCCTGGACTCGTTTCTGTTCAGAGGTCGAATCACTTGGACGGATAGCCGGCGACTCGTGGAACTTCCGAGTCGTCGGCAGACCCCGGATACGGGTTGTGGTAAGCGAGGGTGGTTCCGAGTGGATGGCCGGCAGTCAGCAGAGTCACCCACCAGTGGGCCAGACCCCAGTCTGACCCACCACCGCCACAACAGGCTGAGCGAGACAAGCCCCTACTTGTTGATGTCCTCTTTGGCTTCCAGGCGCTTGATCAGGCCCTCGACGCTGGGCTTGCCCACGTCCGGCGCGCTGGCCAGCGACAGCTTCATATCTTCGGTGGCCTTTGTGTAGTCACCCTGGCTGCAAGCAATCCGGCCCATGCCGGCATAGGTTAGCCAATTGTCGGGATACTTTTTCTCCATGGTGCGGTAGACCGCGAAAGCCTGGTCCTGCCGCTGCTGGCGCTGCAACTGCCGCGCGTAGCCGTATAGCTGCTGCGCATTGCCCATGGCCAGAGCCTTGTCCTTGATTGCGGCGGCCTGGTCTTTCTGACCCATCGCGTCCAAGATGCGCGACTTGGTCATCAGGTTTTCGAAGCGCTCCTCGTTCTGGATTGACTTGTTTTCGTAGGCGAGCGCTTCATTAAGGTCCATCTTATTGTTGAGCATGTAAGTAGCGGCGTCGTCCCACGCGTCCCAGGTGTACTGCGGCAATCCACGAAGCTGGTTGTGCAAACTGGCTTCGACGGCCTGGTTCACGTTCACCGCGATCTTGAAGGGCACGGCAACTTTGTCCCAGCTCATGGTGGCCACCGCGGAATCAGGCGCGAGCTGGTCAAAGTCATAGGCCAGGGCATTGTGCAGGTCGGTGGTTTCGGGCTTGACCGTAACCCGCAAGGCGTCTTCCTTCTGGTCATAGCTAAAGCTGCCCCAGGCCGTGTGCATCTTGGAAAAGATGATCGGTCCACTGGTCCTGGTTAGGAATCATATGCAGACCGTAGGTGCCGGCTGCGAGGGGCTTGCCTTCGATGGTGACGGGATCGCTGAAGGTAATGGTCGTGTTCTCGTTGGCGCCGGCCCGCCAGACCTGTCCGTAGGGCACAAGTCCGCCGAAGATCTTACGTCCATTCACCAGTGGGCGATGGTAGTTGATGGTGATGTCGGTTATGCCGATGCGCTGCATGACGATTGCGTGCTGGCTCTGACGAGGGAGATCGAGCAGAGTGGACTGGGCATTGCAAAGCGTCCCAGCCAAGAGCAGGCCGGGGAGCAACAGAACCAAACGAAGCTTGTACATGGAACAACCCCTCCTTCAGGGTGGCGGATTCCGAGAGGAGAATCGCGCACGTGGAAATCGAGGCCCTGGGTGTGACGTCGCACTTAGACGCAGGCGGAACTTTAGTGTAAGCGGCAGCGGGACGAATACGCTGCGATCAGCCATTGAACTGCATGTCAGTGTGACAGGAAAGTATAGACTGCCATCGCATGAGAGGATGGGGGTGGGGCAATAGACGGGTCAAGAAAGTCCGGAGTATAAAGGTAAGTTGCTTCAGCGCGGCTTTCTGGCCCTGTTGACGGCGCAGTCCACCTTTGTATATTTCAGGGGGGACAACACCGCACGAGGAATTCATGTCTACGACGGCGCACAGCGGCAAGGGGCTGGAAGGCATTACTGCTGCCAATTCCAGCATTTGCTTCATCGATGGCGATCAGGGCGTGCTTGCCTACCGCGGCATCGACATCCACGAACTGGCCGACCATTCGAACTTCGAAGAAGTCTGCTACCTGCTGTGGTTTGGCCGCCTGCCGAATCGCGCCGATCTGCAGGAGTTGAAGCTGCAGCCTGGCGCGCGAGCGCAAGCTGGATGCCTCCATTATCAGCCTGCTGCGACAAGCTCCGAAACACGCGCTGCCCATGGATGTTCTGCGGACCATCGTTTCGGCCCTTTCTTATTACGACCCCGAAGAGAAGGTGAACGACCACGAAGCGAACGTGCGGAAAGCAATTCGATTGACGGCGCAAATCGCTTACGTGGTTGCCGCCTATGATCGCATTCGTAAAGGCAAACCGTTGATGGAGCCCGACCGCTCGCTGTCTCACGCCGGCAATTTTCTTTACATGCTAAATGGCGAGATTCCCAGCGCGACGGCAGAACGAGCCTTCGACATCGCGCTGATCCTGCACGCCGACCATGAGCTGAATGCCTCGACTTTTGCGGCACGCGTCGTGGCCGCGACTCTCAGCGACATGCACTCAGCCGTGACTGCGGCCATTGGAGCACTCAAGGGGCCGCTGCACGGCGGGGCCAATGAAGCCGTGTTCCGGATCCTCGAAGCCGTGGACGCATCGGGGGCCGATCCAGTTGATTACGTGAAAGGGATGCTGGCGCAGAAGAAGAAGGTCGCCGGATTCGGGCATCGTGTGTATCACACGGAAGATCCGCGAGCGACACATCTGCGTACGATGTCGCGCGATCTCGGACAGTCCAGCGGCAATACCAAGTGGTTCGAAATCTCGCACAAGATTGAGGAGTTCATCGTCGCCGATCGCAAGCTCAATGCCAACGTCGACTTCTATTCCGCTTCCACCTATCACACGCTGGGCATCGACATTGATTTGTTTACGCCAGTGTTCGCGGTGTCGCGCGTTTCGGGCTGGACGGCACACGTGATTGAGCAACTGAACGACAACCGGTTGATTCGGCCACGCGCGGAGTATCAGGGGCCGCTGTATCCGAATAAGTACGTGGCGATGGAAAAGCGGTGAGTCAGCGGTCAGTAGCCAGTAGGCAGTGTGATCGAGGCGCGAGCGTACCAGTCCCGCTTGCGGGACGAAAGAAGATAGCCCAGCGCTTCAGCGCTGGGTAGGCGTACGTGGAACTGAATTAGAGAATTTGTTCCGACTATATCCGGTTTCTCCCCGAATCCCGCAAGACCCGCCCGAATCCAATTAGAAGCTAGAATAGAGCCAGACATGCATCGGGTCTACCTCGACAACAACGCCACCACTCCGCTTCTTCCCGAAGTGTTTGAGGCCATGCGTCCGTACTTCTTCGAGAAGTTCGGCAACGCGTCGTCCATTCATCAACAGGGACAGCAGGCGCGAGCCGCGGTGGAGCACGCGCGCGAGCAGTTGGCGGAGTTGCTGAACTGCCGTCCGGCTGAAGTCGTCTTCACCAGCGGCGGCACTGAGGGCGACAACCTGGCTCTGTTTGGCCTGATGAAGCCGGGCGATCACATCATCACCTCGGCCGTGGAGCATCACGCGGTGCTGAATGCGTGTAAGCGACTGGAAGAGGTGGGTTGCGCTGTGACGTACCTTCCCGTGGATGGGAGGGCGCTGGTCGATCCCGACGATGTCCGGCGTGCACTGCGCCCGGCGACGAAGCTCATTAGCATCATTCTGGCGAACAACGAAACCGGAGTGCTGCAGCCGGTGAGCGAGATTGGCAGGATTGCGACGGAAGCTGACGTGTACTTCCACACCGACGCAGTGCAGGCGGCCGGCAAGGTACCGCTCAACGTAAAGGGGATTGGCTGCGATCTGTTGACTGTCACGGGCCATAAGATGCACGGACGGCAGGGCGCGGGGGCCCTGTTCGTACGCCGAGGAACGTTACTGCAGCCCATGATGTATGGTGGCCGTCATGAGCGTTCGCGGCGGGCGGGAACCGAGAACCTAGCGGGCATTGTCGGACTTGGCAAAGCGGCGCAGATTGCCCGCGAAGGTCTTGCGGATGGCAGCGTCGAGCGAATGGCCGGGTTGCGCGACCGACTAGAGCGTGGGATCGTCGAGGCTGTCGAGCAAATTGGTGTGAATAGTGCCGCCGCGCCGCGCGTGCCCAACACGACCAACATTTACTTCGATTGCATCGAAGGCGAAGCGATGGTGATCGCGCTCAACCTTAAGGGACTGTTGGTGTCTACCGGAGCTGCGTGCTCGTCGGGAGCAATCGAGCCGTCGCATGTGCTGACCGCGATGGGACTATCTGCGGATCGCGCGCGCGCCAGCATCCGCTTAAGCCTGGGCAAGCAGAGTACGGCAGGGGATGTGGATTTCGCGCTGAGCTTGGTTCCGGAGGTTGTGGCGAGGCTGAGGGAGCTGAGTCCGCTGTGGAAGAAAGTTACCAGCCATCAGCCGTCAGCCCTCAGCTAGAGCCGCTATTCGCTCCTCGCTTTTCGCTGTTCGAGCGCGGGCCCGAGGCTATAGCGTTTTCATGGATAGTGTAGACTGTTGGTGGCGATTCTCCGCTCCACCCGATGGCACGACCCTATGCAAATGATTTGCGGCGAAAGTTTTTGCAGGCCTATGAGCAGGGCAAAGGGACGCTGGGGGAGTTAGCGGAACAGTTTGGGGTAAGTGAAGGCTGGGCCAAGAAGGTCTCCGCCACCCGCACGCGCACGGGGCAGATGGAGCGGCCACCGTGGCGACGTGGCCCCGTGAGCCGGGTGACGGTGACGCTGCAGGAGTGGATGCGGGAGCAAATCCGCAAGCAGCCGGATCTGACGCTGCGAGAGTTGCAAGAGCAGCTGCAAGCGGTCAAGGGCGTGAGCTTGAGCATCGGACGGCTGTGGCTGGCCTTACGGCAGATGGGACTGCGGCTTAAAAAAAGTCACTCCACGCCCAGGAGCAAGAAACCCCGGAAGCGCAGCAGCGCCGGCAAGCGTGGTGGAAAGCTATAACTCAGATCGACCCGGAGCAGTTGGTGTTTCTTGACGAGAGCGGAGCCAGCACCCAGATGACCCGCAACTATGGCCGGGCTCCTCGTGGAGAACGGGTGGCGGAAGGGACGCCCAACCGCCACTGGTCTACGTTGACCATGCTGGCGGCGCTCACCACCCGAGGCTTGCAGGCGCCCATGACCATCGAATCGCCGACCGATGGCGATGTTCTTCCTGGCCTATCTGGAGCAGGTGTTGTGCCCTCGGCTCCGACCCGGACAGCTGGTCATCATGGACAATCTATCGGCTCACAAAGTGCAGGGTGTACGGGAGCAGATTGAAGCCCGGGGCGCGCGCCTGATCTATCTGCCCGCCTACTCGCCGGACTTCAACCCGATCGAGCAAGCCTGGTCGAAGATCAAGCAGTTGTTGCGCTCGGCCAAGGCCCGAACCGTAGAAGCTCTGGAAAGCGCAATTACAGAAGCCCTGGCAGCCGTTACCGCCGAGAACGCCTTAGCCTGGTTCTCTCATTGCGGATATGGTCTACAATAACTGTGAAAACGCTCTAATTGGTAGTCGCTTGTTGCTAAGTGCTAATTGCCACATGCCGGATTCTAAGACCATTGCCGTGGCTATGTCCGGAGGAGTTGACTCCTCGGCCGTCGCAGCGTTGCTGTGCGAGCAGGGCTACAACGTGGTCGGGCTTACCCTGCAGTTGTGGAACCAGCGCCGATTAGCCGGACATGAGGGCATGCCGGAGTCCGTGCAGGGACGCTGCTGCTCCATCGACGATGTCTACGATGCGCGGCGAGTGGCCGAGACTCTCGGTATTCCGTATTACGTCGTAAATCAGGAACAGCGCTTCGAGAGCGACGTGGTGCGCCCGTTTGTCGAGGAGTATCTGTCCGGGCGTACACCGATTCCGTGCAGCCTGTGCAATAACCATCTGAAGTTCGATCAGCTATTGATCACCGCGCGGCAAATCGGCGCGGAATTGCTGGCCACCGGACATTACGCGCGCAACGAGTTCGATGAGCGCACCGGGCGCTGGATCCTCAAGCGCCCTGCCGACCGCGCCAAGGACCAGACGTATTTTCTGTTTGGCCTGACGCAGGAACAGCTAAGCCACACGCTGTTTCCACTCGGCGAAATGCGCAAGCCCGAGGTGCGTGAAGAGGCCAAGCGCGCCGGACTTCGGCTCTTCGAGAAGCCCGATTCGCAGGAGATTTGCTTCATTCCTGGTGGCGACTATAAGAAGTTTCTTGATGCCTATCTTGCGGAGCAGGGTGAAGAATTTCCCGACAGCGCGGGCGAATTGGTCACCACGACTGGTGAGGTGATTGGCTCCCACGACGGCATTCACAACTTCACCGTAGGCCAGCGCAAGGGACTCGGGGTGGCCACCGGCTCGCCGCTGTACGTTCTGGAAATTCGCGGCGACCGGCGTCAAGTCGTCGTAGGCACGGGCGACGAGTTGTTCTCGCGGTCGCTGCGCGCCCAGCGTGCGAATTGGATCGCGATCGACGACCTGCGCGAAGCGATGCGGGTGCAGGCCAAGATTCGTCACCGTCACGAAGCCGCGGATGCGGTCATCGAGAAGAGCGGCGACGACGAGGTGCTGACGACCTTCAACGAACCACAGCGCGCTATCACTCCCGGCCAGGCGGTAGTGTTTTATGACGGGGACGTGGTTGTGGGCGGCGGCTGGATAACGTGACTGCCTGTTACAGTTGAAACGCAGGCAAGAAGTGCCCGAGCACGAAGACGATCTCGTCGCCCGCCTGGCACAGGGCAAGCATAGCAACGAGCTCCACAGCCATGCCGCTGGAAGTCTCAACTCTGGCGTTGGATGGCGATGCTAGAATGCAATTTAGAAGGAGCAAGTCAGTGCGGGTGTTTCTCAGTTACGCGCAAGCAGACCGGGCTTTCGCGAAAGCTCTTTCGGAGGAGCTTACGCGGCGAGGTCTCGATGTTTGGAGTGACGAGCAAGAGATTCTGCCTGGCGACAATGTCTGGTCCAGCATCGGAGAAGCTTTGAAGAAGTCCAAAGCGCTGGTCGTGCTGATCTCGCCTGAGTCCATGCGATCCAAGTTCGTGCGTAGCGAGATTCAGTATGCGCTAGGGGATCTCAGCTATGAGCAACGAATATTCCCGGTCATGGTGCAAGAAACCTCTTCCGTACCCTGGATTCTCAGCAAATTTAAGATCCTCAATGCGAACGCCGGCGCAGCCAAGGTAAGCGACGCCATAGCGAACTCCCTAAAGCAGGTCGCGTGAGCTTCGCATAATGCTGAAACGACAGCCCGTAAAGAGAAAAATCTTTCTCTCGCATTCCAGCAAAGATCGTGCGTTCGTCTTGCGACTTGTCAAAATCCTCGAGAGCAATCGGATTTCATACTGGTACAGCGCGACGCATATCAAGGGCGCAAAGCAATGGCACGATGAAATTGGACGGGCATTGGGGGCATGTAATTGGTTCCTCGTAGTCTTGACGCCTGATGCGGTTCGGTCTCAGTGGGTCAAGCGCGAGCTGCTGTTTGCATTGGACGAAGACCGGTACAACAGAAGAATCATTCCGCTGCTCTATAAGTCGTGTAAGTATTCGCGTCTGTCTTGGACTCTCCCTGCGTTTGAGCTAGTGGATTTCAGAGCGAGATTTGATTACGGTTGTGAGCAGCTTTTGCGCGTCTGGGGCCTCCAATACGAGCCGAAAGCTATCGCTCGGCGTTCGACTCAAAAGAAGAAAACCTCTGTAGGTGCGCCTGCTTCACCGTAGCAAGCCTCAGATCCCCTGTTACAATCGAAGCGCAGGGCGTCATCCTGCACCTTCTCTCATCCATGAAGTGTCCGTTCTGCGGCTTTGAAAACGACAAGGTTGTGGACTCGCGCGAAAGCAAGGAGGGCGAGTCCATTCGCCGCCGCCGCGAGTGCCTGAAGTGCGAGAAGCGCTTCACCACCTATGAGCGAATCGACGAGATTCCATACATGGTGGTCAAGAAAGACGGGCGGCGCGAAAAGTTCGAGCGGCAAAAAGTATTGAACGGACTCTTGCGGGCCTGCGAGAAGCGCCCCGTTTCCATGGGTAAGCTGGAGCAAATCGTCAACGACGCCGAGGGCTTTGTAGTCGACTCCCCTGATCGCGAGCGCAAGACCAGCGAGGTCGGAGAGTTGATCATGAACCGATTGAAGCGGATTGACAAGGTTGCCTATGTGCGGTTCGCCTCGGTTTATCTGGATTTCAAAGATGTGCGCGAGTTCATGGCCGAGTTGAAGGAATTGCTCGACAGCAAAGAAAATGCACCAGCCAAAACCAAGTCCGGAGACTAATCTCCGGCAGTCAGATGAGAAAGAATGTCCTATAAGGTCACGTTGATACCCGGCGACGGCATCGGCCCCGAGGTCGTGAATGCGACCGTCCGAATCTTGGAAGCCACTGGCGTCAAGTTCGAATGGGAAAGTTTCGCTGCCGGCGCCGAAGCGTACGAAAGGTACAAAGAGTACATTCCCAAAGAGCTCACCGCTTCCATCGAGCGCACCCACGTAGGGCTGAAAGGCCCGGTGACGACGCCCATCGGGGGCGGCTTTTCCAGCATCAACGTCGCTTTGCGCCGGCAGTTTGAACTGTTCGCCAACTTCCGTCCCATTCGCAATCTTCCTGCGGTCGCGACGCGCTATCCCGGCGTGGACCTCATCGTCATCCGCGAAAATACCGAGGGCCTTTACTCTGGCATCGAACACGAAGTGGTGCCGGGCGTGGTCGAGAGCCTGAAGATCATTACCGAGAAGGCCTCGACCCGCATCGCGAAGTTCGCTTTCGCGTACGCGCGGCGGATGCATCGCAAGAAAATTCATGCCATCCACAAAGCCAACATCATGAAGCTATCGGACGGGCTATTCATCCGCTGCTCGCGCAACGTGTCGAAAGACTATCCCGAGATCACCTACGGCGAGCACATCGTGGACAACACCTGCATGCAGTTGGTGATGAACCCGTACCAGTACGACGTCCTGCTGCTGGAGAACCTGTATGGCGACATCATCTCGGATTTGTGCGCGGCTTTCGTCGGCGGGTTGGGCCTGGTGCCGGGCGCAAACTTCGGACACGAGTGCGCCATCTTCGAGGCGGTACATGGTTCGGCGCCTGACATCGCCGGCAAAGATATAGCCAATCCGACCGCGGTATTGCGCTCCGGAATTCTGATGCTGCGCCATCTTGGTGAAGAAAACGCCGCCAACCACATTCGTCTGGCCCTGGAGAAGGTGTACACCGAGAAGAAGCATCTCACGCGTGATGTCGGTGGAAGCGCCGGAACCAGCGAATTCGCTGACGCAATGGTCGAAGCACTGCACATCATTCCGCCGCCCAAACCAGAACTGCAGGAAGTGGAAATGTAAGCGGGAATCTGGGCGCGGTGTAAATCTGTCGAGAAAATCTGCAGAAAACAAATTGCCCGGCTGCGGATTGGCCACGTCCCACGATGTAAGATCGGGGCAAGTAGTAAAATAAAGTGTTTCTTCGATCTACTTTCCAGATTCTTGCAAGGGCTACTCATGGTTCGCAATACCTCCGCTTTCGTACTGATGCTGGTGCTTTTGATGTCTGTACCTGGCTGCGGCAAGAACAGCACACCGCGTGTGCAGGCATCCAGCAAGTCAGCAACCGAGACAACTCCCATTGATGCGGCCACCGCGGCCACCATCGGCGGCAGTGTGACTTTTGACGGCACTCCACCCAAGCCCAAGCGAATCGACATGTCCAACGATCCGGGCTGCAAAGGGGAGGCCGCGTCGGAACAGGTCGTGGTGGACGATGGCCACCTCGCCAACGTGCTGGTTTATGTCAAAGGGGGCCTTGGTGGACGCACCTTTGCTCCGCCCAAACAGAGCGTCACCATCAAAGAGGTGGGCTGCCAGTACGTACCGCACGTCGCCGCCGTCATGACAGGACAGCCGATAAGATTCGAGGACACCGACCAGACGCTGCACAACGCCCATCTCATGCCCAAGCAGAACCGCGCGTGGAACCAGTCGCAAATGCCCAACTCGCAACCGATGGACAAAAGCTTCGACAATCCCGAACTCATGATCCCGGTCAAGTGTAATCAGCATCCCTGGATGAACATGTACCTCAACGTGATTGCCAACCCGTTCTTCGCGGTCACCGGCAAGGACGGCAAGTTCAGCCTGCAAGGCCTTCCGCCGGGAACGTATGTCATCGCCGCCGTCCATGAGAAGTTCGGCGAGCAGGACCAGACGATCACGGTGGGCGCGAAGCAAGACAAAAATGACGTCGAGTTCACGTACAAGCCGTGACGGGTTGGGTGACGAAGTCGCGAGCTCCGCATCAATTCTGGCTGCGGAGGAGCGATTCCAACCTGCGCAATGCGCGGCTGACTCCCGCTTTTTGGATTGCCGACGCGCTTCCGCACGAGCGGTTTGGTACAATGTCGCCACGAACGCCGCACGAGGATGGGCGTTCGCCGCAGATTTGAACCGCATCTCCAACTGAGCTCGAACATGAATATCGCCGCACCAGCGACCCCGTGTTTTGCGCGGGCGCAACATTGAACAGGAGTTTGTTCTGACCTCGCGACCTGGTCTTATTGCTTACAATCCGTCGCACCATCGCTTCGCCGTATTTCTGGGATGGGCCACGTTTCTGTTGATCGTTGCCGGCGCTCTGGTCACCAGCAACGATGCGGGCTTGTCGGTCCCCGATTGGCCAACTTCCTTCGGCTCGCTCTACAAGATTCCTCCCATGGTCGGCGGAGTGAAGTATGAGCACACGCACCGCATGATCGCGGAATTCATCGGCCTGCTGATTATCGTGATGGCGGTTTGGACGCAGCGTGTCGAAAAACGCAGATGGATGCGCATCCTCGGCTGGACGGCGCTGGCAGCGGTTGTCGGCCAAGGCGTTCTTGGCGGCATCACCGTGCTGAACTTCCTGCCGTGGTCGATCTCCACGGCGCATGCCACGCTGGGGCAGATGATCTTCTGCGTCGTGATTGCGATGGCCCTGTTCACCAGCCGGAGCTGGCTGCAGGACGAACCGCTCGTTCCCGAGCGCAATCTCACGCTCAGCACTCCGACTCTGGCCGCGTTGGCGGCGTCCTGCGTGTGGGTGCAGTTGATTCTCGGCGCTGCTTTCCGCCACTCCGGCATGAAGCTTCTGCCGCACCTGGTGGGAGCTTGCGTCGTCACGGCGATCGTCTGCTGGACAATCGTTCGCGTGCTGACGCGTTATGGCAACGTTGCTCACCTGCGCAAGCCTGCGCAGTTGCTGCTGGCGCTCTTGATGGTCCAACTCGGGCTCGGATTCTTTGCGTACCTCACTCGGCTCACTTGGGGACACGATGCGGTGCAGCCGTTGCAGATCATGGTGGTTTCTACCGTGGCGCACGTTGCAGGTGGCGCGCTTGTGCTGGCCACCAGCGTTGTGCTCGCCATCCAGGCGCGGCGCATGATTAACGTCCACGCTACGGAAGCAGCGGTCGAATCTGCACCGCGAAAGGCCGTCACCGCATGAGCAGCGCCACACAACCGCTGGCTGTGCCACGCGCAGGATTTGCCGCGCTCGCTCGCGACTATTCCGTTCTCATCAAAGCGCGCGTCACCACGCTGATCGTCATGACCGCGTGGGCAGGCGCATATTTTGCCGCCGCCAAGTCGGGCGTGTCGTCGCTGTCGTGGACGCTGCTGCATGCGCTCATCGGCATCGGCCTGGTCAGCGGAGGCACCGCAGCCATCAACGAAGTCGTGGAGCGCGACGTGGACGCCTTGATGCGTCGCACCTCGCAACGTCCGCTGGTCACCGGCAGCATGAGCCTGCTTCATGGTTCCATTGTCGCCTTCGGCATGACCATCGGCGGCGTGCTCTATCTGGGCGTTGCGACCAACTGGCTCACCGCCGCGTTGGCGGCGCTTACCTCGCTCAGCTATCTCGCGGTGTACACGCCGATGAAGCGCGTTCACCCCATCTGTACGTTTCTCGGCGCATTTCCCGGAGCCATGCCTCCCGTGCTGGGTTGGACGGCGATTCGCGGCCGCCTCGACGGCGAAGCCTTCGTTCTGTTCGCGATTCTGTTTTTCTGGCAGTTCCCGCATTTCCATTCCATCGCGTGGCTCTACCGCGAGGACTACGAGAACGCGCGCATCCGCATGTTGCCGGTGGTCGAGAGCGACGGCCGTTCCACCGCGTTGGCCATCGTGATGTACGCGCTCGCGCTGGTGCCGGTTTCGCTGGCACCCACCCTGATGGGAATGGCGGGATGGACGTACTTCGCCGGCGCGCTGTTGCTCGGCGGCGGCATGTTGTGGTTCAGCCTGCGCATGTGAGCCATGAAGCTCACTCCCGCTGCTCCTGCCTCGAAGCTGCGCGCGCGACACGTGCTGCAGGCCTCCGTGATTTACCTGCCGCTGCTGTTCGCGCTGATGATGCTCAACCGGGCGTAGGGGAGAGCGGTCAGCACTCAGCTATCAGCCGTCCCTAGGATTTCGAGATGTTCAGGGTTCGCCATTGCCGCGTGACCTCGCTTGCTTCCGGTTGCTACGGATGATGTTGGAAGGCCACACTCTATGCGACCGTTCCCGCCTAGTCAACGCCCGCCCGCGTGCAACCTCACGTGTCCGATAAAATTGGAATCGCCAACGCGCCCAGTCCCGCCATGCGGGACGCAAGAGCTTAGCCGAGCGCTTCAGCGCTGGGACACGAGCGCCAAGAACTCAGAGTGCCGTAGGGCACGGCAGAGCGTTAGCCTGGGATTTATTCTCTGTCGTCCCTACGGGACTCGGGATCATTACAACGCCTACCCAGCCTTGAAAGGCTGGGCTAAGCTCTTTCGTCCCGCTGCGCGGGACTGAAGTGTTGGCGGTTCCGGGCGGCAGATGCAATCACCGAGTGAACAGCAGGTCTCTCCACTCCGCTTCGCTCCGGTCGGGATGACAATTCAATAAAGGGGTAGTCAACGCTAGCTCCGGTCGGGATGACAAAGTGCTTTACCGCCGCCATTCCCATCCTGGCACTCGGGGCGAAATAGGAGCGGCAATTAGTACTTTCGTAACTTGACCGCGGTGGCGGGCAGAAACATACTTTCGGTGTAGGGCAGGAACCGCCGGAACCAGTTGTCAGTTGCCGGTTGTCAGTTGTCAGCGGCCAACCCTCATTCTGCCGCCAACGGCAGGGGTCGCAGGTCTCGTCGAACAGCAGGTTCCTCTACTCTGACTAAAGTCCTCGGTCGGAGTGACAATCCGAGAGAGAAGTAGTGAACGCCAAGTCCTTATTCCGCAGGATCTTACGTGTAAGTCTAAGGGGCTCAGGATTTTGGCGGGGGATCGTGCAAGATACTGAAAAGACGCGAGTTATTGTAGCATCTAACTCCTGTATACACAGGATCTTACGAGCAAGATCGTCATATCAAAGGAGTTACAGAAAGGGGGTAGCCATGAGTCTTCCTACTCTAGAAGCTACCGATACGAGTCTTTATGCGATCTGCGAGCACATCAAGCCGAGCGGTGAGCGTTGCGGTTCGCCCGCATGGGACGATGAGAAATACTGCTATCACCACACCGAGGTGCGCAAACGCGCTCCCAAGACCAACCTCTTTGTGCGGCTGTTTAACCCTCATGCGGAGCAGCATCCGGATTACCGGTACGAGTTGCCCTATCTGGAGGACCCGGCGGCCCTACAGATCGGCTTCATGCAGTTGATCCATGGCGTGGCGCAAGAGCTGATTCGGCCGGACCGCGCGAAGCTGATCCTGTCGGCTTTGCACGGGGCGGCGCTCAACCTGCGGATGATGGAGAAGGCCGAAGCTCGACGGGAACGCACGTCCGTTCCGAGGAAGCAGCCGGCCATCGTGAAAGTGGAAGAGATGAAAGAAAAAGGGACTGGGTGAAGGATGCGAATGAAAATCGCGCTGATGCACGAACAGCAGGTCCCTCCGCTCGCCCCGCCCGTTCTGTTGAACAGGCGGGGCTCGGCCGGGATGACAGTATCAAATCGCTGACGGCTGATAGCCGACGGCTGAGGGCGAACTTCGCCCGGCCTCTTCGCGGCGTAATACAATCATCTGTGACTTCTGACATGGCAACTTCTGAAACTATCGATCATGCAGTTGCGACAAACTCCGGCGATACCGCGGCGGCAGTAATCCAACTCCAGGATCTTCGCCACCAGTACGGAGATCGTGTGGCGCTGGCTGGCGTTTCCTTCGACGTGCGTCCCGCCGAGATCTTTGGCCTGCTCGGCCCGAACGGCAGCGGGAAGACCACGACGTTCCGCATTCTTTCCACTCTGATGGTACCCTCGGGCGGACGCGCCCTGATCATGGGCCACGACGTCGCGCGTGAGCCTGCCCTGGTGCGCCGCAACATCGGCGTCGTCTTCCAGGCGCAGAGCATTGACATCAAGTTGTCGGCGCAAGAGAACCTGATGCTGGTCGGCCACATCTACGGCTTGCGCGGCGCGGCGCTCAGGAAGCGCGTCAGCGAAATGCTGGAGCGGGTTGGTCTCGCCGACCGCGCCAAAGAGAAAGCCGAAACATTTTCCGGCGGCATGCAGCGCCGTCTCGAACTCGCTAAGGGCCTGCTGCATCATCCCTCGGTGTTGCTGCTCGACGAGCCCACCACCGGGCTCGATCCCGGTGCGCGCCGTGACTTGTGGCAGTACCTGCAGATTCTGCGTGACGAGGAGCGCGTGACTGTGCTCATCACTACGCACTTGATGGAGGAGGCGGAGCGTTGCGACCGTCTGGCGATTTACGCCAACGGCAGTGTCGTCGCGTTTGGGACGCCTGCCGAATTGAAGAGCGAGATCGGTGGCGACGTCATTCTGCTTGAGTCCGAGCAGCCCGAGTCGCTGGCGCAACGCATCGCGCAGCGTTTCAGGGTGCAGCCCACGGTGCTCGACCATCGCGTTCGGTTGGAAATCGAGAACGGTCACCGCTTCGTTACCGACGTGGTTGAGGCATTTCCCGGCGAGATCGAAGGCGTGTCAGTACACAAGCCGAGCCTGGAAGATGTGTTCATCCGCCGCACCGGCCATCGCTTCTGGACCGAAGAAAATGCTGATGACGGCAAAGGAGACAAGAGCTAACTTCATGGCGACTCGCGAAATTGCGGCCTTCCCGGCAACCACTGCTCCCCGCAGCGCCGGTTTGCTGCTGCCATCGTTCTCGCTATGGTGGCGCGAAATTGTGCGCTTCTACCGGCAGCGCGCGCGCGTGGTGGGCGTCATCGCTTCGCCGCTGCTCTTCTGGGTGGTGATTGGCTCGGGCTTTGGCACCTCGTTTCGCTCGAATGGAGCGGCCGGTGGCCAGCACTATCTCGACTACTTCTTTCCTGGCGCACTCATCATGATCGTGCTCTTCACCGCCATCTTCACTATGATGTCGGTGATTGACGACCGCAAAGAAGGCTTCCTGCTTTCCGTCCTGGTGGCGCCGGTAAGCCGCTCCGTCATCGTGCTGGGGAAGGTGCTGGGCGGCGCAACCTTGGCGACGGCGCAAGGAGTTATTTTTCTGGTCTTCGCTCCGGCGTTGGGCGTGCGCTTCACGCTTGCCAGTTTCGGACTGACGGTTCTGGCGATCTTCCTGGTGGCATTTTCGCTGACGGCACTTGGCTTCATCATCGCGTGGCCCATGGATTCAACCGCGGGATTTCACGCCGTGATCAACCTGTTTCTCATCCCTTTGTGGCTGCTGTCGGGGTCGCTGTTTCCGCTGTCCGGGGCCTCCATCTGGATTCGCCTGCTGATGCGCATCAACCCGTTGACCTATGGAACTGAGGCGTTGCGCTCGCTGCTGTTCCCCGGTTCGGCTTCACTTGGCCTTTCACTCAGCGCCAACTTCGCGGTGCTGGCTCTGTTCACCTTGATCATGTTCGCCTTCTCGTTCCTGGTGGCCAATCGCCGTTCCACCAAGCCTGCAGCCTGATGCAAGTAAGCCTAACTTTTTATCCGGCTCTGAACGCCGTCTTGAACGGCAGCAGCGCCGTGTTGATTGGCTCGGGCCTCTATCTCATCAAGCGCCGCCGCCGCCGAGCCCACAAGCGGGTGATGATCGCAGCGTTTATCACTTCTACGCTGTTCCTCATTTCGTACCTTTACTACCATCTGGTGTTGCGCGCCGGCATCAGTCATTTCCAAGGCCAAGGGCTGTCGCGGCCGTTATATTTCACCATCCTGATCTCGCATACCGTCCTGGCAGTCGTAGTTGTGCCGTTCATACTTGTCACTCTGGCACGCGCGCTGAAGGGAAACTTCGCGCGGCACAAAGCTATCGCGCCGTACACCTTCGCAATATGGATGTACGTCTCGGTAACCGGTGTTGTTATCTACGTGATGTTGTACAAGATTTTCGCGCGCTGACCCCTACCTGTATGCGATCCTCCGACGGATTGCCGGGAGACGCGGCGTAGAGGGTAGTTACTGGAGGATTTCAGAAGTAGGAGCTTGCGACACGGTCTTCGAAGGCCGCTACCGAACGTCGACTTGCTTAGAATAGTAGCAGTCGGAGCTAAGAAAGAAGCACCACCTTACTACAGAAAATAAGGAGGCACCTTGACCGACTGGCGGCATGTTGCTCGATGCGAACGGCGATCTCTACGCACATCGGGCTTCCTTATCTGCCTCGTAATTTGTGTCACGGCAGCTGCCGGCCAAGCGAAGCAGCAACTGAAGTATTTGCAATTAAGCCGTGAGGTTGTTATGAACCGGCTCAGGGATGCGCCGAGAAAAGACACAGACCGCGAAATCGAGCTAGGCAAGATGTTTCGCGAAGCGGGGTGCCAATCGAGCGAAGAACCGATAAAGGGTTTAAGGCAGCCTAATGTGTTGTGCGTGCTGGTCGGCTCTTCGGATTCGATCATCGTCGTGGGCGGGCACTTCGATCATGCCGATGAGGGGGACGGTATCGTGGATGACTGGAGCGGGGCCTCTTTGTTACCCAGTCTTTACCAGAGCCTAGCCAGTGAACCGCGCACACACACCTTCCTTTTCATCGGATTCGCTGGTGAAGAGCAGGGCATGATCGGCTCTGACTTTTACGTCAAGCACTTAAGCTCAGTTCAACGTAAGCAGATTGCAGCAATGGTGAATCTCGAGTGCCTGGGTGTTACCCCAACCAAGGTCTGGACGAGCCATTCTGAACCACTCCTGGTGAGCGTGCTTGCTTCTGTGGCACGAGCCTTACATTTGCCTATGGCGACCGTAAATGTCGAGAGGGTAGGCACATCAGATTCGGAATCATTCGCCCGATATAAGATTCCGCGAATTACGATTCATTCAATAACGCAGGAAACGTGGCCGTTATTGCACAGCAAGCGGGACAACATTCGAGCCATCAAAGAGGATGACTACTATGACAGTTATCGCCTGATCGCGGTCTATCTCGCGGCGATTGATCAGCAACTGGTCAACACGCCTTAAGATGTTCACGGTTGGCATTTTCCGTACTGCCCGGCATCGTATATGTCCGACGGATCTCGTAACGTCAGCGCGGTGGCGATCTCCACTCATCCAGAGCACCCTGCATGGATCCCCTCTAAGCCGCACCCGCGGACGCGGACACCAAGTCGCCTGTCTCGACGCCCATGTGACGTAGATGTTGCAGCATGTGGTCCACATAATCGTCGAACGCGAACTTCAACGTCAGCGGCGCTGAATCCGCGATGGTGCAGGCTCGCGACCATGCCGAATCCGGCACCGCTTCGGCAGCGGCCAGCAATTGGCGATTCAGTCCCACCCAAATCGCAACCAAAGTAGCCCAGTCCCGTTCCTGATAGCGATGCAGCGCCACCCACTTCTCGCCGTCGTATCCAGGCAAAGCGGGATTGTCCTCCAGCTGAGCCCGAACAATCCTCTGGTGATTATTGGCAGCGGAGTCCAGCAGATGCCCGAACTCTTCCTTCAGCGACCATCCTGCGGGCGAGGGTTTGCGTTGGACCTGATCGGCGGCCAGACCTGTCAGGCGAGCAGGTAATTGATCGACGAGCGCATGCAGCAGCAGCAAGCTTTGCATTCGGACACTCCCCACGTCGCTATTATGCCCTACCGGAACTGGCTCGCGAAACGAGTGTCCGCTAAGCTGCCGTGGCCGATTTCTGCCGTGCGGCCTCGTCCTGCTCCTGTGCCAACGCGTCTATCGGCGCAGGTGTCTGATGCATCTCGCGATAGTGTTTGGGCGTGACTCCGGACAGCCGACGAAACACGCTGGTGAAGTGGCTCTGGGTTTCGAACCCCACATGGGTGGCAACCTCGGCCAGTGGTGTTCGGCCTCCGCGCAATATCTCCTGTGCGCGCTCCACCCTCTGCCGCATCACATATTGGTGGGGCGTGGTGCCGGTGCTCAACTTGAATAGCTTAGAGAAGTAGTACTGGCTCATACCTACTACTTGGGCCATGTCCGCTACTGCCAGCTCTTGGGCAATGTTCTCGCGCACATGGGCAAACACGCGCTGCAAACGGCGAGGCGGCAATCCCCCAACTACCTCCACCGGCGCCAGAGTTGCGCCCAGATACGCATCCACCACCTCCTGCGCGTGGTCCTGTTCCAACAAATGCAAAGCCAGCACCAGCACGTTCATCCCCTCGGCCTTGGCGCCGATGCAAGCCGAATAGGCGTCATGGCACGCGGCCGCTCGAATGCCCGGCACCCGGTTGGCAGCCACGGAGGCTCCCACGACCCGACTGGTGATGATAATGCCGCGTTCCGCATTGTGCCGCAGTACCAACATAGCTACCTGCTCGGCATAGTCGGCACTGCCGGGCGGTTGCACCGCCGCGTTTGCATCCATCACCTCATGTCCTGCTTCCACTAACTTCACCGCGATTCGTTCTTTAGCGGCATGGCTTGCTTCATCGGATCCGATTGCGATGTGCACTTTTGCTCTCCTCTATTGATCAAACCTGGTTTCCGCCGTCCTGGCGGGCACAGGGACGCGGAAGCGATGGTCGGTCGCACCCACGGGTTGTTCCAATAAACATTCCGTCAAGAGTCTCGAATGGTTCCCACAATCCGGCGAGATCTCGCGCCATACATAAGCGAAGTACGCGGTTGTCCATGTCGTTGTTTTGCTTTCAACCGTCGCAGCACAACATCCACCGAACGGGCGGTCATAATCATGATTGGATGCGCAAGGAACGTCTCGCGTGACCACGAACTCAACGTTATGCGAAGAAATCCGGCTTATGGCCCTACCCCAGCGAAGGCACTTGGACAGCGCCTTTCTTAGCTGCAATGATAGCAAGCGCACGCCGCCCTGGGCCTGCCCGATACCGCTATTGATGCCATATTTACAATTATTTACAATCCGAGATTTACAATCGGAAGCCGGTGCCTAAACCGTTGACGCTCGCTATACACGGCGAAGCATCAAACCCGAGGTGATGTCTGGCAGTCCTAACGCGAGGAACACTATGACCCCTAAGAATCCAGCACCCGGCGGGCCGGGCATCGTGCCTCACTGGACACGAGGAGCCAAAGATGCTGTCGGGACCGCATACTCCGTTTCCAGTCGCGTCTGGTACACCATGGCCAGCGGGGTAATCACCGAAGTCTATTACCCTACCATCGACACGCCGCAAATCCGCGATCTGCAATTTCTGGTTACCGACGGGGAGACCTTCTTCCACGATGAACGCCGCCACATGACAGCCCGCTTGGACTGCTTCGGCGCGTTCGGCCTCGGCTGCCAGGTCACTAACTCCGACCCGGATGGGCGCTACTCCATCGAGAAGGTAGTCATCGGAGATCCTCACCTGAGCTGTCTGCTGGTGCACACGAAATTCCATGTCGCTCCGGCATGGCAAGGACGCTTGCGGCTTTACGTCCTATGTGCCCCCCATCTGCAGATTGGCGGCTATCACAACAACGGTAAGGTGATCAAGGCGCGCGGAAAAAGGTATCTCATGGCCTATCGCGAGAATGTCTTTCTGACGCTTGCGGCCACCGCCAATTTCTCTAAAGCCTCATGCGGATACGTGGGCGTGAACGATGGCTGGACGGACGTTGCCCACAACTTCGAAATGAATTGGGAATACGATGCCGCGTTGGATGGCAATATCG
Organism: uncultured Acidobacteriaceae bacterium; assembly: GCA_963836295.1. Lineage (GTDB taxonomy): Bacteria > Acidobacteriota > Terriglobia > Terriglobales > Acidobacteriaceae > Bog-257. Next base: position 351,802 of record CAWIIY010000002.1, read on the forward strand.
CGCTCACCGCTGAAATCGATCTCTCCCGTGGCGCCGAGTTTACCCTCGGTGTCGGCTTCGGGCATACCCGCCACAATGCTACCGCCACCCTCGCCCAGTCCCTGAGCATCCCCTTCGACGTAGCTCTCAAGAGTTTTCTCGATCAGTGGCAGCGGACCAACAAACGCCTCGCTTTGGCAGACAAGCTTGACCATCGCGATTCCTCGCTTTTCGGCCGTAGCGTGAACCTGCTGCTCGCGCACGAGGACAAACTCTATCCCGGGGCCATGATCGCCAGCCTGAGCATACCCTGGGGTGAAGATAAGGGTGATGACGACCTCGGCGGCTATCACCTGGTGTGGACGCGCGACATGGTCAACGGCGCGACCGCATTGCTCGCCGTGGGAGACACTGCCACTCCGCTGCGCGCTCTGATTTATCTGGCTATCACCCAGCGCGAGGACGGCGGCTTCTATCAGAATTTCTGGATTGATGGCCGTCCTTTCTGAACCGGCGTGCAGCTCGACGAAGTTTCCTTCCCCATCATACTGGCGTGGAGATTGTGGAAGGCCAATGCTCTCGGCAATTTCGATCCCTACGTCACCGTGGTGCGGGCTTGTGGCTATCTCATTCGCGAAGGACCCGCGACCTCCGAGGAACGATGGGAAGAAGCGGCTGGTTATTCCCCGTCCACACTGGCCAGCAACATTGCGGCCCTGATCTGCGCGGCCGAGTTCCTCGAAGCGAACGGCGACAAGAGCAGCGCCGAATTTGTTCGCACTCACGCGGACTTCCTGGAGTCGCATGTCGAGAAGTGGACCGTGACTAACAAAGGAGCGCTGGTGCCCGGCATCACTCGGCACTATATTCGCATCAACCCCGCCTACAGTTCGGAGGGCAGCCGCGGCGACGAAGATCCCGACAATGGCGAACTGGTATTGGCCAATCAGCGTCCCGGAGATCGCAACCGGTATCCAGCCAACCAAATCGTCGACGCTGGCTTTCTCGAATTGGTGCGCTTTGGCGTTCGTAAGGCCGGCGATCCTCTGATCGAGGACTCCTTGAAAGTCGTGGATGCGGTGTTGAAGGTGAATACCCCGAAGGGGCCTTGTTGGAAGCGCTACAACCATGATGGATACGGGCAGCGCGACGACGGCGGGTCGTTTGATGTTTGGGGCGTAGGACGCGCATGGCCTTTGTTGACGGGCGAGCGTGCCACCTACGAACTGGCGGCGGGGCGCAGCGTCGATCCCTACTTGCGCGCCATTGAGAATTTCACCACCGGCATCGGACTTATTCCCGAACAAATCTGGGATGGTCCCGACATGCCCGACAAGTTGTTGACCTTTGGTGGTGCGACGGGATCGGCCATTCCCCTCATCTGGGCACATTCGGAGTATGTAAAATTATTGCGCTCGGTTGTGGACCAGCGGGTATTTGACTTGATCGAACCCGTTGCCGAGCGATATCGCAACAATAAGCCGCGTCCGGTAATCGAAGTATGGAAGATGAATCGGCAGGTCCGCGCGGTTCCTGCCGGAGCTTTGCTGCGCGTGCAGGCGTCTTCTCCGTTCGTATTGCATTGGAGTGACGACGAATGGAGGACCGCGAAAGACATAGCTTCCACGCCAACTGCGGTTGGCACCGATTACGCGGACATTGAAGTTGCGTCCACACAATCGGCGCGCTTGTGGTTTACCTTTTACTGGCCGCAGGAGAACCAGTGGCAAGGGATGGATTATCAGGTCAACGTTCAACCAGCAACATAAACTGTCATGAGCGGAAAGGCGGCAACGGGTGAGTAGTCAAGTGAATGTCACCGCACCGGAAAAAGAAGGCGCAACCGCTAAGGAACTGAGGGCCTCCATCGTCGTGGGCCCAAGAGACGGATTCAACAATGAAACGCTGGAACAACGCCAGCTCAACCGTCTCTGCATCGACACCATTCGCACCCTCTCGATGGACGCCGTACAGAAGGCCAACAGCGGACACCCGGGAACTCCGATGGCGCTGGCGCCACTGGCGTTTACGCTGTGGACCCGCTATCTGCGCCACAATCCAAGCAATCCGCATTGGCCTGGCCGTGACCGCTTCATTCTTTCCAATGGGCACGCGTGCATGCTGCTTTACTCCATGTTGCACCTGACCGGCTACGATCTTTCGCTCGACGACATCAAGCAGTTCCGGCAATGGGGATCCAAGACGCCGGGACATCCGGAATACGGCCTGGTGCCGGGCGCTGAAGCCACAACCGGCCCCCTGGGTCAGGGGGTCAGCAATTCAGTAGGTATGGCCATTGCCCAACGCTGGCTGGCTTCCGAGTTCAACAAGAACGGCCACAATCCTTTCGACTATCGCATCTACGCCTTTTGCGGTGACGGCGATCTGATGGAAGGCGTGAGCAACGAAGCCGCCTCCGTCGCCGGACATCTGGGACTCTCCAACCTCATCTGGTTCTACGACAACAACCACATCACCATCGAGGGCAGCACGTCTCTGGCCTTCACCGATGATGTGGCCCTGCGCTTTGAAGGCTGGCATTGGAATGTGCTGCACGTAAGCGATGTCAACGACCTCGATATGGTGGACGTGGCGATTCAGGCTGCGCAGAGGGAGATAGCCCGGCCCTCGCTGATCATCGTCGACACCCACATAGGCTATGGCGCGCCCCATCGCCAGGATACTAAGGAGGCCCACGGCGAAGCGCTGGGTGAAGACGAGGTCCGCCTTACCAAGATCGCCTACGGCTGGCCGCCTGATGTTCACTTCCTGGTTCCCGACGAGGTCAAGGCCTACATGGGGAAGGCCGTCGAGCGCGGCGCCCAGTGGGAGAACGACTGGAACGCCCGCTACGACGCCTGGGCGAAAGAATTTCCTGATCTCGACAGGACCTGTCAGCAAATGCTCAAACGGGAATTGCCTGATGGCTGGGACCAGGACATTCCCTCCTTCCCCGCCGACTCCAAAGGTCTGGCTACGCGCGACTCAAGTAGCAAAGTCTTGAACGCTGTGGCGAAGCACGTGCCTTGGCTCATGGGAGGCGCCGCTGATCTGTATCCTTCCACCAAGACCCTCCTCAACGACACGACAAACTTCGAGAAGGCCAGCTATTCGGGCCGCAACTTCCACTTTGGCATCCGCGAGCACGCCATGGGCTCCATCGTCAATGGCATGTCGTTATCAGGCTTGCGTCCCTATGGCGCAACGTTCTTTGTCTTTTCCGATTACATGCGGCCAGTCCTTCGCCTGGCGGCAATGATCGACCAGCCGGTCATTTGGATTTACACCCACGATTCCTTCTGCCTCGGCGAGGATCGTGCCCAACCCACCAGCCGATCGAGCATCTTATGGCGGTGCGCGCCATTCCGCGGCTGTTGCTCATCCGCCCGGCGGACGCCAACGAGGTGGCCGAAGCCTGGCGCTTGATCATGCCGCTCAAGACGCAACCGGTGGCGCTGGTGCTTACCCGCCAGGCCGTCCCTACCTTCGACCGCACCAGGTACGCACCGGCATCTGGCCTCGCCAAAGGCGCTTATATCATGGCCGATTCTGGCGGCACACCCGACATCATCCTGATGGGAACCGGCTCGGAGGTGCAGCTTTGCGTTGGCGCTTATGAAAAGCTGACTGCCGATGGCGTCAAGGCGCGTGTGGTCTCCATGCCATGCTGGCGACTGTTCGACGAACAGCCCGCCGAGTACAAACGCCTGGTGCTTCCGCCCGAAGTGCGGGCCAGGGTCGCCGTGGAGGCGGGTACCGATTTTGGCTGGAAGGAATACGTTGGCAATGACGGATATGTTGTTGCTCGAACCGACTTTGGTGCATCTGCTCCTTATAAGGATCTGCTGAAGCACTTCGGCTTCACGGTGGAAAACGTCGTGGCCAAGGCCCAGGATGTCATGAAAAACATCAAAGGTTAATCCTGCAAGGCTTAAGATGACATGAACCCGGATGACCATCCTACGCTTCTGGGTGCACAATTCGGTGGACAACAACACCGCCGGCGCTTGGCGAAAATAACCGCGCTCGAAGAGCGAAATTTGCGAGGACTACAAAATGAGTACCAATCCCCTACTGCAGCTTCATGACTTAGGACAAAGTGTTTGGCTCGATCAGCTCAGCCGGTCTCTCTTGACAGGCGGCGGACTCAAACGCCTGATCGACGAGGATGGTCTCCGGGGCGTGACCTCGAACCCCACTATCTTCCAAAAGGCCATCAGCGGCAGCCAGGACTATGCCGGGCAACTGGAAACACTGGCTCGCGGCGGCAGTAACGTTTCGCAAATCTACGAAGAAATCGTCCTTCAGGACATTGGCAATGCTGCGGATGTGCTGCGCACCGTTTACGACGCCAACGACGGCGCCGATGGCTTCATCAGCCTGGAAGTTTCTCCACTCCTTGCCAACGACACCACGGCCACCATCGAAGAAGCCAAGAAGCTGTTCGCCCGGCTGAATCGTCCCAATGTAATGATCAAGGTTCCAGGTACACCTGCCGGCCTTCCCGCAGTAGAGGAGCTGCTTTTCTCCGGCCTAAACATAAATATCACGCTCATCTTCGCAGTCGAGGTGTATGAGCAGGTCGCCGAAGCCTACATCAAGGGGCTCGAGCGCCGTGTCGCCGCAGGATTGCCGGTCGATCATATCGCCTCGGTGGCAAGTTTCTTCGTTAGCCGCATTGACAGCATGGTGGACAAGCAGCTTGGACAACTCGCGGAAGCAGTCACCGATGATCAGCAGAAGCAGCGCATCAATTCCCTCATGGGCAAGACTGCGATCGCCAACGCAAAGCTGGCCTACGAATCGTTCAAGCGCATCTTTGGCAGCGACCGTTTTGCCAAACTGAAGGAAAAGGGCGCCAGGGTTCAACGGCCTCTGTGGGCGTCCACCAGCACTAAGAATCCGGCATATCCCGACACCATGTACTTGGACACCTTGATTGGCGCTGACACCGTCAACACCGTTCCTCCCGCAACGCTGGACGCCTTCCGCGAGCACGGTACGGCAAAGCCGACGTTGGACACCGGGCTCGAGGAAGCCCATCACGTCTTCGACGAGCTGAAGGCAGTCGGCATTGACATGACCGCGGTCACCAACAAGCTGACCGAAGAGGGTGTTGCATCCTTTTCGGAATCTTTCGATGAGCTCTTCGAAGTGATAGAAGCTCGCCGGGTCGAGGTGACGCGCTCCATCAGTGCACGTCACCAGGCTGCGCTTGGCAAGTATCAAGGCGATTTCGAAAATGCTTTGAAGGCACCTCGACAAGCAGAAGGTCGTCTCCCGCATGTGGAAGAAGGACCCTACCGTGTGGAAGGACGACCCGGAACACGAAAAGATCATCAGCAACGCTCTTGGCTGGCTCAAGCTTGCTGAGACCATGCGGCCGCACATCGCCGAACTGGTCGCATTCGCGGAAGATATTCGCAAGGCCGGATTCGAATATGCCGTTGTGTTGGGCGTGGGCGGATCCAGTCTTTGTCCAGAGGTCCATCGGACGCACCTTCGCCAAGAAAGAAGGTTACCCGCAACTCTACGTCCTTGACTCCATCGTGCCTACGGCAATACGCCACTTGGAACAGAAGATCAATGTCGGCAAGACGCTCTTCATCGTAGCGTCGAAGTCGGGTGACACCACCGAACCTCAGATGTTTGAGCGCTATTTCTATGATCGCGTAAAGCGGATCAAAGGTGACACTGCCGGCGAGAATTTCGTCGCGATCACCGACCCTGGAACGCAACTAACCCGGGACGCTGCCCACCATCACTTCCGCCGCGTGTTTATCAACATGCCCGATATCGGTGGCCGCTACTCGGCCCTTTCGTATTTCGGCATGGTTCCGTTCGCCGTAATGGGTGGCGACGTGAAGACATTACTCGAACACGCCCTGCAAGCTGGGCACGCCGGTGCAGTGACCGGTCGGCATCCACGAGAATCCGGGCGCTAGGCTCGGTGCAATTCTTGCATCGCTCGCTAAAGCTGGACGCGACAAGCTGACCTTGATCACGCCTGCACCCCTCGACTCGCTGGGCCTCTGGATAGAACAGCTCATTGCCGAAAGCACCGGGAAAGAAGGAAAAGGCATTGTGCCCGTCGCTGGAGAGCCGCTTGGTTCGCCTGACGATTATGGTGACGACCGCGTCTTCGCATTTATTCACGCGCAAGACTCGAAGACCGGCGACATCGACGCCAAGCTCGCAGCACTCGAAGCTGCCGGACATCCCGTACTTCGCCACGAACTATACGGTCCTCTCGATTTGGGTGAAGAATTCTTTTTATGGGAGTTTGCCATCGCGGTTGCGGGTGCGCTGCTCGCCGTTGACCCGTTTGATCAGCCGGACGTGCAGGCATCCAAGGACAACGCTAAACGTTTGCTCGGCGAGTACGTCCAGACCGGCTCACTGGCCCAGCAGAAGCTGATCATTGCCGAGGAATCGATTCGTGTCTTTGGCGACGAAAGTACGCGGGATCTGTTGCGTCGCGGGGGTTCGTCCATGCAGCAGATTCTTAACGCGCATTTCTCGCGGATCAAGCCGGGTGACTACTTTGCAGTCACTCAATACATCGAAGAGTTGAATAATTACGAAGGCTTGTTGCAGCAGATTCGAATTGCTGTGCGTGACGAAAAAAAGGTGGCGACCACCAGCGGATACGGGCCTCGCTACCTCCACTCAACCGGTCAGTTGCACAAGGGCGGTCCCGACACCGGCGTGTTCCTGCAGATTACCTCCGAGGACATCAACGACATCGAGATTCCTGCCGAGAAATACACCTTCGGCCTGCTCAAGCAGGCGCAGGCGCTGGGCGATCTCGAGGCTCTCGTGGCCCGTTCTCGTCGCGCCATTCGCGTTGACCTTGGACGCGACGTGGAGAAGGGGCTGCGCCGCTTGCTGGCGTTGCTTAAGAACGCAGTAACCCAGGCGGCTGCCGCGGAAGCCGGCGTTCGCCAATAAGGAACAGCTCTTGCCTTCCTGAATCCAGGTTTTACGGGAGCGATCCATGAGCACACTCGTCCAACCAAAGCCGCACAAAGTTGCGCAACCTTCGTTGCCCCAGGGTGACTCGTGCCTGCTGGTAATCTTTGGCGCAACCGGCGACCTTACCCATCGCAAGCTCATCCCTGCACTCTACGACCTGGCCTGCGCCGGTTGTACCAACCGTAACTTCGACGTGCTGGGCATCGGTCGTACCAAGCTGACCGATGAGGAGCTCCAACAGCGGCTCCGCGACGGTGCCGCAAACTCAAAAGACGCCCGCAACTTTACCGACCAGGGCTGGAACAATTTTGCCAGGCGGCTTCATTATCTGGTCGGCGACGCCAACCAGCCGGAGTTCTACCCTCGCCTGAAGGCCAAGCTGGCAGAAATGCAGAAGAACGGCGCCAGCAAGAACGTGCTGTTCTACATCTCGACCTCGGCTTCGTTAGCGCCGCCGATTGTTGAAGGCCTCGGTGCTGCAGGGCTGGCGCGCCGCAACGAAGGCTGGACCCGAATCATCCTGGAGAAGCCCTTCGGACGCGACCTGAAAAGCGCGCACGAACTGAACGAAATTGTCTCCCACGTCTTTGACGAGCCATCGGTTTACCGCATCGATCACTACCTCGGCAAGGAAACAGTACAGAACATCATGATGTTCCGCTTCGGCAACGCAATGTTCGAGCCGGTGTGGAACCGAAATTACATCGAGTACATCGAGATTACCGCTGCCGAAACTCTGGGGGTCGAGAATCGCGCGGCATTTTATGAAGAGACAGGCGCGCTGCGTGATATGGTCGCGAATCATCTCCTCCAGTTGCTGACGCTGACCGCGATGGAACCACCTGTCGCCTTTGACGCGGAAGCGGTTCGCGGCCACAAGGTGGAAGTGTTGCGCGCCATCCGTCCTATGTCGAAGAACGAAGTCGCGAGCCACACCGTTCGCGGCCAATATGGTCCCGGGCAAATCGACGGCCAGCCGGTGCCCGGCTATCGTCAGGAAAAAGGTGTGAATCCGAATTCACTCACCGAAACTTATGTTGCGGTCGAGTTTCATGTCGACAATTGGCGATGGGCGGGAGTTCCCTTCTATGTGCGCGCCGGCAAGCGCCTGGCCAATCAGTTGACCGAGGTCGCGGTCCACTTCAAGCGCACCCCGCAGGCCCTGTTCTCTCGCAGTCCAAAAGACGTTCACCACAACGTCATTACCATGCGCATCCAGCCCAATGAAGGTATCGCGGTTAGTTTCGGGGCCAAGCAGCCCGGCCCACAGATGCGCGCCATCCGCGTGGATATGGACTTTTCGTATCACGATGCGTTCGGCGGCGAAACCCCCGCAGCCTATGAAACCCTCTTGCTCGATGCCATGCGCGGCGACGCCACGCTGTTCACCCGTCGCGACGAAGTGGAAGCCGAATGGCGAATCATTACTCCGATGGAAGACGCCTGGGCCGAGTTGCCGCCGCCGCAATTCCCCAATTACGCCGCCGGCAGTGAAGGCTGCAGACACTGCCGACGGACTTATCCAATACGACCGTCACCGTTGGCGCCGGCTGCAGCGGACGGACGCCGAGGACGTTTAATGGCTGGCGCGAACGTCCAGCCTGGTGTGGCATTGGTGGTGTCGGATGTAGACGGCACTCTGCTCGATCCAGAAAAGAACCTCAGCCCCGGCGCGCCGGCCGCGGTGAGCCGACTCAAGCAGGCGGGAATTCGGTTCACGATTGCCAGTGCGCGGCCGCCTCAGCTTACGCGTCCGTTACTGCGCGATCTTCACATCTCCGGGCCGTCGGCGTGTTTCAACGGTGCGCTGCTGATTGATCCTGACTGCAACGTCCTGCATCAGTTGCCCATGGCTCCCGCTGACGCGCAGACCGTGGCCGATCACATTCGCAAGAGCGCACTCGGCCTGTGGGTGTATACCGAGAACGAATGGTTCGTCTGCAATCCATCCGGCCCCCACGTACAGCATCAGGAAGGACTGATGCAGTGCAGAGCCATGCCGCTCCTCAGCTACGACATGTCGCAGCTCCACGTGCTCAAGCTGGTCGGCGTCAGCGACGATTATGATGCGGTCAAGCGCGTGCAATCCGAACTTGGCAGCTTATGTTGCGTCGCGATTTCGGCGACTTGTTCCTCCGACTACTATCTCGACGTGACCCATGCCGACGCCAACAAAGGCATGGTCGTCCTGACGCTGTCCAGGATGTTGAACATCCCCACGGAGCAGATCGCCACCATTGGCGATATGCAGACCGACGTGCTCATGTTTCGCAACAGCGGTGTAAGCATCGCCATGGGCAACGCGACCGGTGACGTTAAGGCGCAGGCGACGTACGTTACGAAGAGCAACACGGGAGACGGCTTTGCCTATGCGATCGACCATTTCATCCTTGGCATAGGACAAAAGCAGGCCGCCGGCTAGAGCTTGTTTGGTAGTGTCCTAATCTTGAAATTAGGACAGTACCGCTTGTTTGGCTCTGTTGACATCCTTTCAAAATGGTTCTTTGAAGGGTCGCGGCTTTACGGCTTGCGGGTAGAGCTTTCTGAACGGAGCCGGCGAATCGGGGTCCCCAGCAAGCGCCGCCGTTGCGCTTGCTGGGGTGGAGTTCAGCCGGCGGCACTTTCCTGCAAGCACGACTACGCTCCGAACTAAACTGCTCTTTCGTAATATTAACTTGGCGGACCAACAAGATGATCATTATTCTCATGGGGGTATCCGGCGTAGGCAAGACCACCATTGGGCGGGCGCTCGCCGAGGAACTGCACTGGCGCTTCGCTGAAGGGGACGATTTCCACTCCGCTGCCAACATCGCGAAGATGCACGCCGGTACTCCGCTGACGGATGAGGATCGCGCCCCGTGGCTCCAGTCGCTCCGCAATGCCATCACCGGGTGGCTGGCCTCCGGCGAGAATGTCGTATTGGCTTGTTCAGCACTGAAGGCCTCTTATCGCGAGACTTTACGGGTCAGCTCGGAGGTCAAGTTTGTCTACCTGCATGCCAGCTTCGAACTGATCGCCCAGCGCCTAGCTTTACGCAAGGGTCACTACATGAATGCTGATCTGCTGCGCAGCCAATTCGACACCCTCGAGGAGCCGAAAGATGTCCCGACGATCGACGCCAGCCTGCCCGTGAAGCAAATTGTGAATGAGATTCGCGCCGCCCTCGGAGTTTAGCCGGAGCCGCGCGTAGCTCTCACGGCGTCGGTGCCGTGTCCTGCGTCCTGCCCTTCCACTCACCACCGCGCCCTGACCAATACTTCACTGCTGAGTGTACTGTCGCAGCCAGATAAAACGCCGCACTGAACGGCAGCGTCAACGCCCATGCAGCATTCAACCCGTAAAAGCGGACCATCGGCGAATACGTTATCCACATCAGCAGGTACGCCACCGCACCCAACAGGACGAGAGCGAGCGAACCACTCCCAAGCAGCCCCACCGGCAACAGGTAAATCAGTACCAGCCCCGCCACCGCGCCCAGCAACAGCCAAGTCGAATGTTGTAACTGGTTGAACGCAGTTCGTGCAATCATCCTCTCGATCTCGCCGAACGATTGGTAAGCACGCATACTGCTCGCATCGGTCGTCACCCCAAGCCACACTTTGCCGCCGCTGAGCTTGACCCTGCGGGCCAGAGCGCAATCGTCGATGATCTCACCTCGAATGGCCGTGACTCCGCCTGCGCGCGCCAGCGCTTCTGGACGAATCAAGATGCAGCCGCCGGCGGCGCCTGCGATTTTGCGCCACGGATTTCGAATCCACTCCGGCGGATACAGCATAAAGAAAAAGAGCATGAACGCCGGAATCAGTAGCTTCTCCGGCAGGCTATCGCAGTGCAACTTCACCATGAATGACGTCAGATGGTACCCGCCACATTCAGCCACGGAAACAAGGGTTGCTACGTTCTCCGGCGAGTGCTGTATGTCAGCGTCAGTCAGCAGCAGAAATTGCGGATGCAGTCGTAGTGCCTGCTCGATACCTTGCTGCATCGCCCACAGCTTGCCGGTCCAGCCATCGGGCAAGGGCTGGCCGCGAATGATCGTCAGTGCGTTCGGGGGCGAACTGTTCGCTGCAGCTTCACGCGCCGCTTCCGCAGTCCCGTCCGCACTATCGTCGTCCACAAGGAAAATGTGGATCGCGTCGGCGCAACTCTGCTGTAGCAAAGATCGAATCGCCTCCCCAATTACATCCGCCTCATTGCGAGCAGGGATGACCACTGCTATGGGCCCGCGAACCGCAGCGGATCGCGCCTCTGTCGCACCGAGGCGTTGTACCCTCCAAAAACGCCCATGCGCCAACAGGAGATACAGCCAGAGGATCACGCAAACAAATCCGGCAATGACAGCAGACAAATGCATGAGGAGCTAGTTTAGCGAGTTAGAACAAGGACAGCCGCGATCATCGGCTTGCCAACCCGCCAGCCGTTTCGGCGCCGTCGATCACGTACACGTGTCCATTCAGGTAAGCAGCGTCGTCGGAGGCCAGGAACGCAAAGAGCGCGGCAACTTCCTCGGGCCGCGCATGCCTTCGGAGCGGGATCTTCTGGTTCACCGCCTCCAGCATTTCATCGGAATACTCGGCGCGCTGCATGGGAGTCAGAACATATCCGGGCGCGACTGCATTCACTCGCACCTTCGGCGCCAGCTCCAGCGCCATGGAGCGCGTTAACTCAATCACGCCGGCCTTGCTGGCGTTGTAGTCGGCATAGTATGGATAACCCATGACGCCGTTGGTGGAAGCGGTATTCAGGATAACTCCGCCGTCGTGCTCCATCATGTAACGCGCGGCGGTTTGTGCGACGTAGAACACCCCCGTCAGGTTCACGGCGAGTACCCTGCTCCATTCGTCAGCAGTAATATCGAGAAACTTATGACGAATGCTGATGCCGGCATTGTTGATGACGACGTCCAACCCGCCCAGATAGCGTACTATCGCCGTGAAGATGCGCTCCACTTGCCCTTGATCAGCGACATCGGCAAGAAAAGTTCCCGCGAGTCCTGTCTGTTCTGCGCGGATCTTTTTGCACGCCGCAGGATCGCGGTCAACAACAGCGACTACCGAGCCTTCCTCCAGGAACCGCGCTGCCGTGGCCGCACCAATGCCGCTGGCGCCTCCGGTGATAACGACACGCTTGCCTTTAAGTCCGCGCACAGCCTCTCCGCTTTACGCAGCTGATCTCCGCCAGACAGGATAACAAACGCGACTCTGCCCATTACCCGCTTCCGTATGAGCCGAACCTGTTACACTCTTGCGCAAACAATATGGCAACACACGCTGAAGGTCTTCGTACTCGGCTTTACGGCGATCCCGAAGGCAAGTTCGTCCACGACGTCATACTCGATTCCTGCCGCCAACACGCGGCCAAGGTCGCCGTGCTGGACATCTCCTGCACCCCCGCAAGACGCATTACCTATGCGGCGTACGGCGAACTGGTGGAGCGCGCCGCGCGCGGTCTGGTCGCGGCCAGCCTTCGCCCAGGCGAGATGATCGGCATTTATCTGCCGAACTGCTGGGAGTTCGGAGTCGCCTACCACGCCGCCACAATGGCCGGCGCAGTGCCGACAACGATGAACCCGACCTACCGCGAGCGCGAAGTCCGCTACCAGTTGGAGACCACGGAGGCGGTCGCTCTAATCAGTGACGGCGCATTGCTTGCTGGCGTGAATCTTTCCGGGCTTCCGGCCTTGCGTAACGTGTACACCATCCGCAATCCTGGGCCAAGCGGTTCGCAGTCGTGGGACTCGCTCTTCGAGCCAAACATCAGCGCGCGCTTGCCGGAGTCAGCACTCGATTCACGACTCACCCTCGCCACGCTTCCCTTCTCCAGCGGGACCACGGGCTTGCCGAAAGGCGTCATGCTGTCGCACTTCAACCTGGTCGCCAATGTCTATCAGACGCTGACACCCGGAGAATTCGGCGCCATCAGCGACGCGGATGTGCTGTTGTGCTTCCTTCCGCTCTATCACATCTACGGTTTGACCGTAGGCTTGAATCTCGCGCTGATGCGCGGATGCACCCTGGTCTTGATGCCCCGTTTCGACTGCGAACGCTCGCTGGAGACGATCGTGCACGAGGGCGTGACCGTGACCCTTTGCGTGCCTCCAACGCTGCTGGCGTATTGTCAGGCGGCGAAGCAGGGGAAATTTCCTCGCGAGCATCGCATGCGCTGGGTGAAATCGGGCGCCGCTCCGCTGGCCCCGGAGCTGGCACGTCGCTTTACCGAGAGCACTGGCATTCCAATTCGCCAGGGCTACGGAATGACCGAAGCCTCACCGGTTACGCATATGGGTTTTCTTGTCCCCGAGCTGTATCGACCGAATTCCGTTGGAGCGCCGGTAGTTCAGACTGAATGCCGAATCGTGGACGAAAAGGAGAACGACGTAGCACCTGGGGAAATTGGCGAACTGGTAATGCGCGGACCGCAGTTCATGCTCGGCTACTGGAAATCTCCAGACGCGAGCGCCGCAGTGCTGCGCGACGGATGGTACTGGTCTGGCGACATCGTTCGTGTGGACGACAGCGGCCAATATTACGTGGTCGATCGGCGCAAGGAAATGATCAAGTACAAGGGCTTCTCGATTGCGCCGGCGGAGGTGGAAAGCGTCCTGCTCGAACATCCTGCTGTGCGCGATTGCGGCGTCGTGTCCCGCCTAGACAGCGCTGGCGAAGAGATTCCGTGCGCCTTCGTCGTGTTGCGCGAAGGAGAAATAGCTAACAAGCAGGCCGAATCCCGGCTGCAGGAATTCGTGGCCGAGCGCCTCACTCATTACAAAATGCCACGCGAAGTTTACTTTGTGCAAAAACTCCCCCGTACGGCCTCCGGAAAAATCCTACGTCGCGAACTGCGCAAGCTCCTCTAAAGACCTTCAGCCACCCACTCACACTGCCATGTGACTGGTCGCACACCACTTTTGGGTGATCTTATCTACACTAAAGTCAGGTTCACTAAGGTTAAATTCTTACTGCCCACTCAATAAGGGCTTCATTGGAGGCATATGCATACCCGGAAAATGATGTTCGTCATCCTCATCTCACTGGTCTTCATGTTCATAGGCAGCATTGCCGCAAAAGACAATCCCATGGGCATTGCTACAAAACAGACCGTTAGCTTTGCGCAACCCACCGTCGTCGGCGGAACATTGTTGCCCGCAGGCGACTACAGCATAACTCACGAAATGCAGGGCCAGACCCACATTATGATCTTCAAGCAGATCCACGGAAAAGCGGAAACCAAAGCGACGTGCACTCTGGTCCCGCTGAAGACAAAGGCCGCGCGCTCGGAGCAACAGTTCAAGCAGAACGCGAAGAACGAACGTGTGCTGGTCGAGATGACCTTTGCTGGCGACAAAGCTACCCACGTGCTTGCACAGTAGTCGCCTCAACAGAAATAGCAATGGCGGCCTCTCGGCCGCCTTTGTTGTATTACATCAGCCATTAGGACTTGGCTATCGCAGGGGCGTACTGCCGCACGATCGAGCGGAACTCATCGTCGCTCAGCAGCCCGCCTTTCTCGATTGCTTTGCGCTTCACCAGTTCCAGGACCGCCCCATGACTCGAATCAAGCACATCAACTCCCAGTTCTTCTGCCTTCAGGCGGATGCTGTCGAGTCCACTCTTCTTCCCCAGCACCACGCCACGCTTCGCGCCAACTAGCTCGGCAGCGTAGGGTTCGATGGCCTGTGGAATATGAAACTGGCTGGCGACGGCGCCGCTCTCGCGCAGAAACAGATTGTCACCGATCAGCGGCTTCCAACCTTCCAGTTGGTACTTCCCCGCACGGCAAACGACCTCCGACACTTCCCGAACTCTTTCGAGATTCATTTCAACCGGCACATCGTAGAGACAACGTAGCGCGAGCGCTACTTCCGCGATATCGGTGTTGCCGGCGCGCTCCCCCATCCCGTTGATGGTGCCGTGAATCCAACTTGCGCCGCCGCGGACGGCCGCGATGGCCGCAGCCGTCCCGAGTCCGAAGTCATTATGGCCATGCCAGTGAATGGGCACATCCGCCCCGATCCAGTCACTCGTCCATCTCACCAGAAACTCGGCGGCCTCCGGCGTGCACGCTCCTATGGTGTCGACCAGGACCACTTCCTTGGCTCCCGCCTCCAGTGCCTCGGAGTAGATGCGCCTGAGAAACTCGAGATCGGCGCGTGTGCCATCCACCCCGAAAAACGCAATCCGAATACCGTTTTCCGCAGCGTAGCGGATTGCCTCCGTCGCGCGCCGGACCGCCTCATCGCGGGAAATGCCATAGGCCTTCAGCTTGATCTCGCTGATGGGCACTTCGATTACGGCCGCCTCTAGTCCGAGGCGGATCAGCTCTTCCACATCGCCACGAGTCGCGCGAGCAAAGCCCCACACTTCAGAGTGCTTCAAGCCCGCCTGCAAGACCATCGAGATGGCTTCGCCATCTTCCTTCGACACCTTGGGAAAGCCCGCCTCGATGCGACCAACACCGAGTTCGTCCAGCTTCTTCGCAATTTCAAGTTTTTGCTGCGGACTGAAGACGACACCAACCGTCTGCTCCCCGTCGCGTAAGGTGGTGTCGTAGAAGCGCACCGGGCGCGACCGTTCAAAGCTGGGGCGCACTCCGGGTCGTGAATTCAATTCGCTTGTCCAAACTTTTCCGGCGAAACTGTTCACTTCAGCGCTCCGTGCTGCTCTGCCTGGCTTTCAGGCGCTTTTGCACCGTAAGCATCCTCCCACGAAATAACGGAATTCCGAAGAACACCGATCTGCTCGATCTCGCACTCCATAACATCTCCCGGCTTCAGAAACCATGCTTTCGGATCGGCGCTGAAGGCGGCCACGCCAGACACCGTTCCAGTGGATACCACATCTCCTGCGCTGTATCCCATTGCTGAATAGTGCGCAAGGATTTCTGGAACGGTCACAGACATCTTGCTGGTGTGCGAACGCTGTCGCGGTTCGCCGTTCACGCGCAGTTCCATCGCGAGGTTGTGCGGATCGGCGATCTCGTCGGCGGTAACGATATGCGGCCCTAGTGGACAGAAAGAATCAATGCCCTTGCAGAAGCTGAAGACACCCGATTTCATCTCCTCACGCTGGATATCGCGCGCGGTAATGTCATTGAAAATCACATATCCACCGATGTACTGCGATGCCTCTCTAACCGTGAAATGCTTGCCGGCTTTCTTGAGAACGACCGCGAGTTCCAGTTCGTAGTCCAGTTCCTGAGTAAGATGCGGCGGGAAAATCACAGGTTCATCGGGTCCGATGATAGCGTCTACGTTTTGAAAAAATACGATCCACGGCAGCACCGGGTGCGAGAATCCTGCCTGTTGTGCCTCGTGACGGTGTTCGCGAAAGTTGCCCGCAGTATGGAAAAACTTCTTGGGGATGATCGGAGCTTTGACCTGAATTTCATTGCGCTCGTAGAATACGGGTTCTCGATCAACCCCAGTTTCGGGCCTTTGCGCAATAACGTAGTCGAGCCCGCCGCGCGCCGCATCCAGGCTGCGATCGCCGCCTTCGAAGAGCAAGCGCATGTCGTTGGGGACGGTGACCTCAGCCGCGCGCTGGTCAATGCCACCTTTATCGCGGAGATACAGCTTGTAAGCGGCATTCAGATCCGCAATCCTGCCGTCAGCCGTCAGGGCGCCAATGTGTTGAGCGCCCCGCTTGTCGTGAAAGGTTACGAGTCTCATTTCAATGCCGACGAAGTGAAATGGTCTTACGGCGCGAAGGTCTTCTCTCGCTGCACGTAATGTTTCTGAAAGTAGTCGCGGTACTGACCGGTTCGCACATCATCAAGCCAGGATAGATTTTCGCGATACCATGCGATCGTCTGCGCTAGCCCCCGATCGAAATCAATCTCGGGCTGCCAGCCTAGCTCGCGTTCTAGCTTTTCGCAGTTGATGGCATAGCGCAGGTCGTGCCCTTTGCGGTCGCTCACAAACTGAATGAGCGATTCGGAGCGGCCCAACGCCGCGAGAATCAGCTTCGCAACTTCCAGGTTGCGCTTTTCACATCGTCCGCCGATGTTGTAAACCTCGCCCTCTCGCCCGCGCTGCAACACCACGTCCAGGGCCGTGCAGTGATCGCTGACATGAATCCAATCACGCACATTGCTGCCTTTGCCGTACACCGGCAGCGGTTCACCCGCCATCGCCTGTGCGATCATCAGCGGAATGAACTTCTCCGGAAACTGGTAAGGTCCATAGTTGTTGGAGCAGCGCGTCACCACCGCCGCAAACTTGTGGGTGCGGACATACGCCAGCACCAGCAGGTCGGAGGCCGCCTTCGTCGCCGCGTATGGGCTGTTCGGTTGCAGTGGCGATTCTTCCCTAAACTCGCCGTCCTCGCCCAAGCTGCCGTACACTTCGTCGGTGCTGACGTGCACGAAGCGTGGCACGCCTGCTTCCCGGCAAGCCTGAATCAGGTTGTGCGTCCCGTCCACATTAGTGCGGACAAACGCCGCGGCATCTTCAATACTGCGGTCCACATGGCTCTCGGCGGCAAAGTGGATGACGGCATCGCATCCCCGCATCACATCCAACACTGCAGGGTCACAGATGTCGAGCTGTACAAACTCGCACCTGCCCTGCTGCAGCGCCGGTTCCAGGTTCTTTACGTTACCGGCATAGGTAAGCTTGTCGAGAACCACCAGCTTCCATTCCGGATGGCTGGCTAGTGCGTGATGGACGAAGTTGGAGCCAATGAATCCAGCGCCTCCCGTGACCAGCAGTTTCATAGGCTGCGCACCGTCGCCGGCTCTTCTGCATTGCGCAGAACCTTGTCGCGCACCATATTGCTGGCGTGCCACAGCGATTCAAAGGTGCCGGCGTCGGTCCACCAGCCCTCCAGCATCGTGTGTTGCAGCGTACCTTCTTTAATGTAGCTGTTGTTGATGTCAGTGATCTCGTACTCGCCGCGGCCCGACGGCTTCAGCGTGCGTATGCGGTCGAAGACCGTCCCGTCGTAAAAGTAGATGCCGATGACCGCATACGAGGACAACGGCTTCTTGGGCTTCTCCTCGATGCGAACGATGCGCCCCTCATCAAACACTGGCACCCCGAAGCGCTCTGGATCGACCACCTCCTTCAGCATTACCATGGCGCCCTTTTCGAGCTGCCCGAAGGCAGTTGCCGCCTCGCGAATGTCGCCTTCAATGACGTTATCGCCAAGCACGACGCAGATTCTGTCGCCCTTGGCCCAAGGCTCGGCGAGCCGCAGCGCATCGGCGATTCCGCCTTCTCCCTCCTGGTAGGCAAAGCTGAGTTGCTGCAGACCGAATTCCTTTCCGTTCTGTAGCAGGCGGAGAAAATCGCCCGCATTCTGCCCGCCGGTCACGATCAGGATGTCGCGAATGCCGGCATCCACCAGCGTCTGCAGAGGATAGAAGATCATCGGCTTGTCATACACCGGCAGCAAGTGCTTGTTGGTAACGCGGGTCAGTGGATACAGGCGGGTGCCGATGCCGCCCGCCAGGACTATTCCCTTCATAGCTCTCCGTTCTTGTACCGTGAACAGTGCGAGCGCGTACTACAGAATCTACGGGCGCTTCCATTCCCGAAGCCTGCGGAAACACGCTAGCGGGACGCGAGAAGATGAACTGTTAAGCAACCGAATACTCAAGATTATCAGCGAATCGCGTCCTGCATGGCAAGCCGCAGTTGGCTTCGCCAATCCGGCAGCATGATGCCGAAGGTAGCCTGCACCTTGGCGTTGGACAGCACAGAATTCTGCGGCCGGCGGGCAGGCGCCTGATATTGCTCGCTGGTGATAGGGACAACACGCTTGGCCTTCAAGGGCCCACCGAACTCGCCCGTCTCGGCGGGCCAATCGAGGAGCGCTTCGTAGTCCTCAAGGATCGCACGCGCAAACCCCACCCACGAGGTCTGGTCCGCGGCAGTGAGATGGAAAACGCCACTCTGCCACACGCCAGTTTCGCTGTTGCGCTCCAACGATCTCGCGAGAATGATTGCCGTCGCCTCCGCAATCGTCCGCGCCCAGGTCGGCGCGCCGTACTGATCGGCAACCATGCGTAGCTCTTCCTTTTCGCGGGCCAGACGCAATACGGAACGCAGGAAATTCTTCCCTCGCGTGTCGTACACCCAGGTGGTTCGCAGAATGATGTAGGGGCACCCAGCGCTCACAATCAACTGCTCGCCTTCCAGCTTGGTCCGACCGTAGACGTTGAGCGGCCCGGTCTCATCGTCTTCTTGATAGGCATTCGCCGTCGGCTTGTTGCCGTCGAAAACGTAATCCGTGGAATAGTGGACGAGCAAACAACCGTTGCGCGCCAATTCCTCCGCCATGCGCGCGGGCGCAAGGGCATTAATGGTGCGCGCCAGCTCCGGCTCACTCTCGGCTTTGTCCACTGCGGTATAGGCGGCGGCGTTCACCAGCACATCCGGTTCGAACTCGCGCACCGCGCGCGTCACGGCCTCAAGATCAGACAGGTCCAATTGATCGCGCGTGAGGGCCGTTACGTCGCCCAACGGAGCCAGCGTGCGCTGCAAATGCCAGCCGATTTGGCCGGTCGCGCCGGTGATCAGAAGTTGCAAGCTCATAGCTGATATCGTGGTAACTGATCGCGCGCGATCTGCGAAAGCGGAAGATAGCGCCTGTCCTTCTCCGACAACAGGGGCGAAGGCATTTGCCAATCAATACCAATTTCCGGATCGTCCCAAAGTACGCCCCGGTCGTCGCTGGAATCGTAATAGTCGCTGCATTTGTAGAGGAAGTCGGCAGTTTCGGACTGAACCACGAAGCCGTGCGCGAATCCCTTGGGAATGTAGAGCTGCAAGTGGTTTTCGGCGGAGAGCAGTACGCCGACCCACTGGCCGAAGGTTGGCGAACCGACCCGAATATCTACGGCAATATCGAGCACCTCGCCTTGCACCACGCGACAGAGCTTGGCCTGCGGGTTCCGAAGCTGGTAGTGCAAGCCGCGCAGCACTCCGCGCGAGGAGCGCGAATGATTGTCTTGCACGAACTCGTCCAGGATGCCGGCGCCCGCCAGCACGTTCTGGCGATAAGTTTCCATGAAGAAGCCGCGCGGGTCCTCGCGCACTCGCGGCTTCACCACGAGCACGCCTGGGAGCCGGGTTTCGATGATTTCCAAGTTCTCTCCGGGCACGGCCATTGCGACGGACATGTGCACTCCTCCGAAGAATAGACGAAGCGACGATTATAATGCGTGCTTCCTAGCCAATGTTGCGCTGCTCCGTCATTATCGTGACCTACAACTCAGGCGCCACTATTGGGGCCTGCCTGGAGGCTTTGGCCGGAGAAGAGTGCGAGGTTGTGGTTGTGGACAATGCGTCGCAAGACGAGACTGTGCAGCGGGTAGAGGATTTCGTCGCGTGGCATCCTGTGCATCTGGTGGCAAACTCGGAAAATATCGGCTTTGCCGCCGCCGTGAACCAGGGAGCACGGGAAAGCTCCGGAGATGTCCTGCTGCTGCTGAATCCCGACGCCATCGCCGAGCCCGGAGCTGTCAAAGCGCTGCTGCAATGCCTCGAAACCACCGGCGCAACCGCAGCCGGCGGCGCGCTACTGCAAAACGACGGGCAGCCGTCCCGCGGTTTCGCATTTCGGCGGCTGCCAACGCTCGCAGCGTTGCTTTGCGAAGTGATGCTGGTAAACCAGCTCTGGCCGCGTAATCCAGTAAATCGACGTTATCGATGTCTCGACGCCGACTATTCGCAGCAACAGGAGGTCGAACAGCCGGCCGGAGCCTGCCTCGCCATCAACCGTGAAGCATGGAATGCAGTTCGCGGCTTCGACGAGCAGTTCTTTCCGGTTTGGTTTGAAGATGTTGATCTCTGCCAGCGACTGCTGGAGGGCGGGGCCAAGATCCTGTATTGCCCTGTGGCGCGTTTCCGCCACAGCGGCGGGCATAGTGTGGGCCGCTTGCCCTTCCGCGATAAGCAGATGTTCTGGTACGGAAACATGCTGCGCTACGCGCGCAAACATTTTTCCAGCCGCCAGGTAAAGACACTGCGGCTTGGGATCATGGCGGGAATGTTGCTGCGTTCGATGGCCGCCTTGCTTGGCGTGCGCCGAGCTCCCCTCGGCGAAACACTATCGGCGTACAGGGCAGTGATACAGAGCACGCGATAGTCCACGTTCTCAGTCCGAAGCGCGCGGACAGCCAGGGCGCCTACCCTTGTGCGCACAAAGTCCGGCGCGATCGAAAAGATTCCACCCTACTTGGCTGCGCTTTGCGCGCTCACCGCAGATTCTCCTCCGTTGGTCACGAATCTCCAGAACGACCGCAGGCCCCTAGTCCAACGTAGATCGCATACCTGCGCGAGATCCAGACACGCTCGCACGCTCTCCTCTGAACCACGGTATGCGGGAAGCAGACGAAAAGCTACGTGATGTTTGTCGGTTGACTCGATCGGCTCAAGCACGGTCGGGAAGAACACACCTTGACCGACAGCAAAACCTTCGGATCGGCCGACCTTGATGGCGTTCTGCGGCCCCAGCAATAACCGGCGGTAGCAGAATAGAAGAGTTCCATCCTCGGCGAGGGATAAGTGCCCATACGTCCGCCGCGGCAGCTTGCCAATACGGGCGGTAAATGCCCGTACTCTCTCGCCGCGAGTCGGCTTTACCTGTTCGTGCATCACCAAGGCACGCAGCAGACTCCATGCGAAGACGGTCCCGAAAAACGCCAGCCGTAAGGCCCACCCGAACAAGAGGAAGCTGACGACGATGACTCCGAGCGAGAGCAGCAGACCGAGTTTGGGACTGAGCAACGCAGTGATCGCGAGAATTGCGAAGATCGTATTCCGTGCCGCCTTCAATAGAAAATCGAGGAATGGAAATGGACTGATCATGGCGAAGACGTCGAAGGCGTGTCCCACCAGCCACACAACAAACGTGACGACTATGCCGACGACCGTGTACAGGACCGCCGTCGCAACGCTGAACGCATGGTGCACGCCACTCGTTTGGGCGGTGGCAGCATAGACCACCGGCCCTCTGAAAAGGTAGGCCATGAGTCCTTTCCAGGAGGTAAAGCCCATGACGCGCGAAACCTGCTCCAACACAAAGGGAAAGGCAATCAGCACCAGGGCCGCGTGATTGACAAACAGAACCTCCGCTGCGTCGAGCGGTTTCTTGATGAGCGGTGCGAATCCCCCAAAGGTGTCTTTTATGAAGATGATGAGCCAGAAGAATTATGACGGGTATCCAAAATTTTGGCTTCTGGATAAGCGGTAGGTGGTCGCGTTGCGTTTTCGGCGTGTGATAGTACTGCCAAGCACCGATGACACATACCCCGACCAGCGGAGAGATTGCGGTACTGGTGACCGTCGCCAGCGCAGTAGAGACCTTTTCGCCACTGTTGAGCGCAGTCTGCGCCTGCTGGTCGTCATCCTTCGGCTGCGCAACCGCGACAGCGGCGAAGATGATCAGGCCCACAATAAGAAACCAGCACCGGCGCATTGCTCGTCCTTACCCTTTCCCACCCATGACCGATCGTCCGCTCGTTTGCGGAAACTTTAGCCCGATGGGAGACAGTGATTAGCTTGCAAAAATAGCACAAGATGATCGACGGAATCATCACCTCGTGCTACCAAGCCAATTCCGGCTGCCCTTCCTGGCGCGGCGCCCGTGTTCGTTGCTCTTCTGGCGTCATCGCTCGAGCAGTTGCATGAACTGCTCAACGCAACGGTCAGGCTGGCATCAGCAATGATGCGGCGGAGCTGAAAAATCCCGCGCGGTTCCGGTGACAGGGTGCGATAAGCGCACCCATCCGAGCGCTATATCCCGATCACGCCCACCAACTCCTTTACCGAGTCGGCGCTCTTCTGCAGGGCGGCCTGCTCCTCCGGAGTCAGCTTGATCTCGAGTATCTGCTCAATGCCGTTCGAGCCCAGTTTACAGGGCACGCCAACAAACAGCCCGTTGATGCCGTACTCGCCTTCCAGATAGGCGGCGCATGGAACAATCTTCTTCTTGTCCTTGAGGATGGCCTCAACCATCTCTGTTACAGCCGCCGAGGGCGCGTAGTAAGCGCTGCCGGTCTTGAGATGCTTTACGATCTCCGCGCCACCGTCGCGGGTGCGCTTCACCAGTCGTTCGATGGTGGCGGCGTCCATCAACTCGGTAATGGGAATGCCCGCCACAGTGGAGTAACGGGGCAGCGGAACCATGGTGTCACCGTGACCACCGAGTACGAAGGCGGTGACGTTCTCGACCGAAACATCCAGCTCCCTGGCGATGAAGGTGCGGAAGCGAGCCGAGTCCAGAATGCCGGCCATGCCGATCACGCGATTGCGCGAAAAGCCGCTCAGCTTGTAAGCAGCCTGTGCCATGGCGTCCAGCGGGTTGGAAACGATGATCAGAATGCAGTTTGGGGAATACTGCACCACCTTGCCCACCACATCGCTCATGATCTTGAAATTGGTGTTGAGCAGGTCGTCGCGGCTCATGCCGGGCTTGCGCGGAATGCCCGCCGTGATGACCACGATGTCCGAATTTGCTGTGTCGGCGTAATCGTTGGTGCCAAGGACATAGGAGTCGCGCTTTTCGATCGGCATTGCCTGCAGCAGATCGAGGGCTTTGCCTTGTGGCACGCCTTCGATGATATCGATCAATACCACGTCGCAGTGTTCCTTCGACGCCATCCAGTGCGCCGCGGTGGCGCCGACATTACCCGAACCAACTACCGTTACCTTTTTGCGCATGAGTCCTCACAGTTTTGAATGATGAAGAATGTGTTACAGCGTGAATTTGAGATTTTGCAGCGACGAACCAGACTGCTGGGAAAAATCATTTCGAGGTACCTCAGGGGAAGTTAAAGCCCCTGATCTTTTGGACAGGTTAGGGACGGGCCCGAAGGCCCGCACTCTAACGTCAGCGTCTTCTGACTCGTCCTATGGCAGGACGACTCCGCTACTCCGCTACCAGCTCCGCCACCGGCGCCATGTTCTGGATCATCTGACTTGCGAACTCGCTGGTTCTAACCTTGGTTGCGCCTTCCAGCATGCGCTCGAAGTCGTAGGTGACCTTCTTCTGCAGGATGGTGCGCTCCATCGAGCCCTCGATCAGGCGGGCCGCCTCGTGCCAGCCCATGAAGTCGAACATCATCACGCCCGACAACATGACTGAGCCTGGATTGATCACGTCCTTATCGGCATACTTCGGAGCTGTACCGTGGGTGGCTTCGAAGATGGCATGCTGGTCGCCGACGTTGGCCCCCGGCGCAATTCCGAGTCCCCCGACCTGTGCAGCGGCTGCGTCGGAAATATAGTCGCCGTTCAGGTTGGGCGTTGCCAGCACCGCATACTCATCGGGACGGGTAACAATCTGCTGGAAGATACTGTCGGCGATGCGATCGTTGATCATCAGCTTCGCCTTCCACAGACCTTTACCGTGGGTGGCATAGATACTGTCGATTACGCCCTTCACTTCCTTGTACAGCGCGTTGCGGAAATCCTGCTGCGCAAACTCCAGACCGGGTTCCACCATCTTGGCGTTGTCTTCGATGGACAGTCCCGGATTCTTGTCGAGGTTGTCGATGATCCAGCTCTCACGCTCGGTGATGACCTGGTCGCGGAACTCCTGGGTAGCCAACTCGTAACCCCACTCACGGAAGGCGCCTTCGGTAAACTTCTGAATGTTGCCCTTGTGCACCAGGGTCACCGACTTTAGGTGGTTGGCCAGCGCGTACTGGATGGCCATGCGCACCAGGCGCTTGGTGCCGGTGATGGAGATCGGCTTAATACCGACGCCGGAGTCTTCGCGCACGCGCTTGTTGGTGCCCGCCAGCATCTTGTTGTTGATGAAGTCAATCAACTCCTTGGCCTGAGGCGTTCCCTGCTTCCACTCGATACCCGCATAAACGTCTTCCGTGTTCTCACGGTAAATCACTATGTTCATGCGCTCGGGGTGCTTTACCGGCGAAGGAATGCCCGCGTAATACTTAACTGGACGAACGCAGGCATAGAGATCGAGGATCTGGCGCAGAGCGACGTTCAGGGAGCGGATGCCGCCGCCAACCGGGGTGGTTAATGGGCCCTTGATGCCGACGCGCAACTCGCGGAACGCAGCGACCGTGTCGTCGGGCAACCAGGTCTTGAAGCGATCCATCGCCTTTTCGCCGGCGAATACCTCGTACCAGGCAACCCGGCGCTTGCCGTTGTAGGCAATTTCAACTGCTGCATCGAATACCCGAACCGACGCTTTCCAGATGTCCCGTCCGGTGCCGTCGCCTTCGATGAAGGGAATGATGGGATTGTCTGGGATAACAAGCTTACCGTTTTCGTAAGTGATCTTGGTCCCGCTGGAGGGCAAGGGAATTTCATTGTAAGAAGCCACCACAAAAGCACCTCGAGAAGTATGAATATAAAGTGACCGCAAGCTGCAATCAGGACGAAAAAGTACTCAAAAGAACCGGCGCGGCGCCGGAAACCAGACTATGGGCCGAAAATAACTGCGGTCCGCGCTCTGGCAATTCACCCCGTATCCGGATCAGGAAGGCTTACCGCATCGTCCCGAACCTTTTACGTTATCACCGGGGACTGTGAGGTTCAATGAAAACTGATGGTTGCGCGTCACACATAGGTGTGAGGTCATACCGGGCGGCGAAATGCGATCCGGGAAACGTAAGCTCGGCGCTTTCGAATCCGGACATCGAACTGTCGTAGCCGTCGGAACCGAACGGCAAGTCCCACGTCCTCATCCCTGCCACGAATTGAGATAAATCTCCCGATTCTGCCGCAGGACCTCAGACATCCGCATCTCGAGATCGAAGCTGTCGTCGGCGCGCAGCACCCTCCACAGCAGCTTCTGAAGCGCCCGATGGGGATGCTCAGCGACTGGCAGCCATTTGCGCGCCCGTCCCGTCACCAAGCGCACCAAGTGCTCGAGAGTACGCAGAAACAGCGCACTTCGCGTGAGTTGGTCAGCTTCGCCGGCGTCCAGCAATCCATGCTCATACAGCAGATTCAGCCGCTCCCGCAGATTTCCTGCAAGCCAGAGTTGATGCCGGGCCTGCAGCGAACCCGCCAGGTAGTCGAGGTCGTAGATTCCGCCCGGGCCAGTCTTGAAGTTCGCGGTGGTCTCACTCCGCTCCAGTCGGAGGCGAACGTCCGTTAGTTCTGAGCCGAAATCAGGCCGAGCCGCGATCTCTGCAATTCCCGTATGCACCGCCTCTAAGGCACGGCCTCCGACTTCACGATCGCCCGCGACATAGCGCAACTTAAGATACGTTAACGCTTCCCAGGGCTTGGCCTCGTCCCGAAAATACGCGGCCAGTTGGGCCGGTGTGACGATCAACTCGCCTTCGCGACCGTGGGGGCGCAGGCGGGCGTCTACCGGAAACACGGTGCCATCCTGGGTGTACGCCGTCAGCGCATTCATCATGTTCGCCGCAATCCGGCGCATCTCCTCCTGCGCGCAGTCTTCGCCGCAAACAAACAGGACATCCGCGTCCGACAGGAGATCGAATTCGCGAGCGCCTAACCTGCCGAGTCCCATGACCGCGAACCCGACAGGGACGCCGGCGATAGCCAAGGCAGCCTGAATCGCAGCCTCGGCGGCGGCTGTGTTCTCGCTCAGCGACTCGAACACCTCGCGCAACTGGAACAGGTCGCGAGCGCCTGACACGAAGGTTCGACGACGGTAATGTCGCCGCAAGATGGCTGCAGCTTCAGAGCGATCGACCTTGTCTTGGGCAAGGTAGGCAAAAACTGGGTCCAGCACAGCACTTTCGCTTGGCGGAACTTCTTTGAACAGGTCGCCCGCCGCTGAGGTCGAGAGTTCTTCAATTTGCAGCAGCAGCGAGACTTCTGCCGGATGACGAACCAGGATGTCGGTAAGATATTCGCTGAACTCGAAGATGGTGAGCGCCTTGCTCACCGCCTCAGGCGAGTGCAACACCGCACCATAACGCTCCGAAGTGGTCCCTGCAGAGCTAAGAAAGCGATCAAGGTTACGCCGGGCATGTTGCGACAACTCGGCGGTGCCGGCTATTTCCCGTAGCCGGGGCGAATCGACCGCCAGGCGCTGCATCATCTGGCTATAGGAGTTCTCGGGCGTCGCGGGAACCTCGGGACGCAACTGAAATTCAGGGGCGTGGTGGTCCTGGCTTTGCTCCTGAAAGATGACTCGCTGATAAATCTCCGCCACGGCCGACATGCGCCTTTGCACATGGGCCAGAAACTCCTCGGGGGTTGGTGCCGCCGTACCTTCTCTCGCGAGGCTTCGCGCCAACGCTTGCAGCTCCCAGCGCAATTCCGGCAGGCGATGCGTCTGCTGGCCGTGGCGCAATTGCAGGCGGTGCTCCAGGTTGCGCAAAAACTCATAAGCGTTCGTCAGGTTGTGAAAGTCTTTGCTGCCGATATGTTCCTTGTCGTACAGCTTCTGCAGCGCAAACATCGTGCCCCGCGAACGCAGCCACGGTTCGCTTCCGCCATAGACGCGCTGCAAGCATTGCACCAGGAACTCAATATCGCGGATGCCACCACGGTCGAGCTTCACATCGATACCATCCCGGCCCGTGTGCTTTAGCAGGCGCTGACGGCGTTGGCTTCCGATTTTCTCCCGCGAGTCCAGCGCCGTCTTGATGGCAAGAAAGTTCAGTTCGGCGCGATAGACGAACGGTTCCACCCGGCGCACAAACTCGCGCGCCAGCCCCAGATCACCCGCGGAATGGCGCACCTTGATCATGGCCTGTAACTCCCAATCATGGGCGACGTGAGAGTAATAATGGATCGCATGGGGCAGCGGGATCGCAGGTTCGCCTTCGTTGCCTTGGGGACGCAGGCGCAGATCGATGCGGAAAACTGTTCCCTCATTAGTGTGGCGCGAGAGCATCTCAGTCGTTTGTTGTGCCAGCCGGATAAAGTATTCCCGATTGGAAATCTCCGTTCCCGGCGGTTCGACACCGCCGTCGTAGAGATACAACAGGTCAATGTCGGAGCTGTAGTTCAGCTCGTTACCGCCGAGCTTCCCCAGAGAAAGCACCGTGAACCGCGAATCGGCTAAGCGACCTTCGATGTCAAGCTGCTGGGGCGACTCATAGCGGTGCCGCAGCTGGGAATGAGCTTCGCGTAACGCTTCTTCAATCAACACATCTGAGAGGGCCGAAATTTCAGCTGTCGTTTCAGCCAGGCTTGCCACCCCAAGCACATCCCGTAACATGATGCGAACGTATTCGCGCCGCTTGAAACGGACCAGAAGAGCGGCTGTATCGGTCTCAAATGAGCGCGAGCGCATGCGGGCGAAGCTCTCCTGGAATTCGTCGTGCGAATGGGTGCGGTCCAGACTTCTGTCGCGGACGAATCCCTGAAACAAATCGCTGTTGTGGATTAGCGTCTCACCCAGCCAAGAGCTGGTGGCGAATACTACGACCGCATAGTGAATCAAGAACTGATGCTTCTCCAGCAGGCGCAACAGGTCCGGTGAAGCGGATTCGGCCAACCGTTCGAACTGGTTCACCGCTGCATCCGGATTTGGCGAGGTCGCGAGCAAAGCCGCGAGTGCCTCCTGAACGCTTACAGACACTAGTTGGCGAATGCGAGCAAGATTTCGCCGGGCCGCCTCCGAATCGCGAAACTGTACATTCGCGGGGAGCATTACGGAGTCACTTTGAGTGGTGTTGGACACGGTGTCCCAGCGGGATGACCCGATGGTGGCGGCTCAGGCATCCCGCCGCAAAGATAGCACGGAGAACGGTCTTGCCTGGGCCATTGGACAACGCGAAGGGTTGAACGGCAACGATACTTTGGGTTTCGTCCGCTCGGCCTCCGCGAAGCACTATTTCGCCGCCGCTCCAGTCAACATGGTTAGCAGCATCACCACCTCAGTCCGCGCGTAAACAGCATGTGGAAGTTTGGCTTCCATGTACACCCACGAACCGGCGGACAGCTCCTTCTCCTCACCATCAAGGGTCACGCGGGCATCACCTTGAAGGATCTCGATGATGGCGGGCACCGCTGCCGTGTGCTGCGATAGTTCCTGCCCGCCGGCAAAACCGAAGAGGACAATCTTCACATAATCATCGCGGTGAATCGTGCGGCTTAAGGTTCCATCCCGCGGAATCTCAACTTCTTTCAACAGGTTTTCGACGACAGAAAACTTGGCCAAAAGGTTCCTCCTTATTGCTTCAACTCTGCTGTACTCAGACGATCATAAGACCCGGCTTTAGCTGTAGGGATAAAAGATGAAGAACAGCAGCGAGATGGTGGTCAATACCCAGAGCCCGGGCTTCAGGTGGCTCGCCTTTCCCGCAACCAGCTTGCAGATGGGGTAGAGCACAAAACCTGCACAGATTCCGATGGCGATGTTGAAGGTGAATGCCATGAGGGAGACCACAGCGAACGCCGGGACCGATTCGGTGTAGTCCGCGAAGTCCACGTGCGTGATGGGCGCAAGCATGAACAAGCCGACAATGATCAGTGCCGGCCCGTAGGCCTGTGGAGGAATAGCGGCGACAAAGGGCGAGAAAAAGAGCGTCAGGAGAAAACAGGTTCCGGTAACGAAGACGGTAAACCCGGTGCGTCCGCCCGCCTCAATCCCAGTGGCTGACTCGACGTAAGCGCCGGCGGTCGTGGTGCCCAAAACCGGCGCAATGCAGGTCGAGATTGCATCCACCAGCATCGGACGCTCGATCAGCGGCAGTTGTCCGTTCTCGTCGAGGAAACCAGCGCGTGCCGAGAGCCCGATCAGGGTTCCCATGGTATCGACAAAGGCCATGATGAAGATGGTGAGTACCACGGGGAACGCGCGCCAGGTAAATGCGCCGCGAAGATCAAGTTGCCACACAATGGGAGCGACGCTCGGCGGTAGGCTGACGAAACCGTGTGGCGACGGCGCCGTTTTGGCAGCGAACGCTACAATCGCCGTGATCACGATGCCCAGAAGAATCGCTCCCGGGACCTTGCGGATCACCAAGATGGTAATCAATACGAAGCCGAACATGGCTACCAGCGCGGGATGCGAGGTCAGATGCCCTGCCTGCACCGGGGCGCCTGCAACGCCGAGGGTAACCAATCCTGTCTGGTTCAGCCCGATGAAGGTGAGAAAAAGTCCGATGCCGACGGCGAAGCTGTAGCGCAGTGAAATCGGCACACCTTCCACCACCCACTGCCGCAGCCGCAGGATGGTCATCAGGATGAATGCCGCACCGGCGAAGAAGATTGCCGCCAGCGCCGTCTGCCAACGAAACCCCAAGAGCTTGCAAACCGTGAAGGCAACGAACGCGTTTTCGCCCATGTAGGGCGCTATGGCAAACGGACGGTTGGCGTAAAACGCCATCAGGTAACAACCGAATGCAGCCACCAGCACCGTTGCCACAAACGATGGACCTGCCGGAATCCCAGCCGTCGAGAGAATGGCGGGATTGATTACCACAATGTAAGACATGGTGGTAAACGTCGTCAGTCCGGCGACCAGCTCGCTCCCCAACGAGGTGCGATGACCGTCGAAATCGAACCAGGCATTCAGCCAGTTCAAAGAGCGCTCCGAAGGGGGATCAATTTCGATGCTGACGCGAGCGATGATAATCACAGCCTATGGTCAACATACCTGGTTCCTTTTTGCGAGCCTTCGTCTGGCGAATGGTCGATTCCGTGCGAATTCCGGTCTTCAATAGGCAAAATACGGCCCTGGCCCTGCTGGGGTGCTCTTGTTATCAATCGCTGTGAACACATTCCTGCCGAAGAAGAACGGCAATCCCCAATCGAACGAACCTGTCTGCGGTTCGCCCAGCGTGCTGAACGCCGTGTTGCTCGTAGAAAGCAGCTGGTCGGCATTCTCGATGCTGAAGTTGACGACACCTTGACTTCCGTTTGCGCCCTGGTTGGTCGCCGAGAGAATGTCCGGCGATGGGATTGGACAATACCACAACGAATTCTCGCCAGCGCACGTTGGTATGCCTGTGGTGGCGCTGTCGAGGAAGAGAATGCCGCCCAAGCCACTTTCGATGGAGCTTGACGGATAACTGACGCCATTGAACACGGTGGTGATGTTACCGGCATTGGGACCGGTGTCAGGAACCGTATAGACCGTCGCGTTCTGCAATGCATTGTTCGTTTGCGTGCCAATGCCGAAGATCAGCGAGCCACTTACTGTGGCCAAACCCCCGTTAGGCACGGATGGCAGAACGATCAGCACACCGTTGTTGTCGTAGGAAAACCGGATTACAGGATTCGACACTTGCTGGGCGAGGGTGACATAGGTCGGATTGCAGCCAGATGCGGGACAATCGTAATACACCGGCGGGATGCTCCCGTTCGCCGAGGTGCAGGTGAGCCCGCAATCCTGTTGGAACAATCCCAGGCCGATGACTCCATTGGCTTTGAGAGCGCTCACGCCGTCGCCTTTGTTCGGCCCGATACTCTGGCTGGAACAACTGCTCGGGACGGGCGGAGAAACACTGTCGGGAATCAATACCTGCACCGGAGAAGAAGAGGCTTTTTCGCCTGCGATCGAGATGTCGGCCGACGACACCGGGCCCCAAGCATAGCCATCCAGAGATACCATGCACTCATCAAGCGGGTTCCCGCTGGTGTCATTTTGCTGAGGAAGCGGCAC
The DNA here is from genome assembly GCA_963836295.1 of uncultured Acidobacteriaceae bacterium. GTDB lineage: Bacteria > Acidobacteriota > Terriglobia > Terriglobales > Acidobacteriaceae > Bog-257. The sequence continues at coordinate 383,274 of CAWIIY010000002.1, forward strand.
CGTCAACACCGACGACAACAAGCGCAAGCCGGAAGAACCGGTATCGACGAGCACATGATCGATGGTCTGGCAGGTGGTGGTATTGGGCACGCAAACCGTTACGCTGATGAAGGCTTCGTTTACGGTGGTGAAGGTTTGTGGCTGCGGCCCTGCGTCTACGGTGATCGGCTGCAGGTTCACCGGATAAACGACCAAGGTCGCGGTTCCCGACTCCTTTGTGTTCTGCGTCGACGTTGCCGTTACCGTCACCACGGTGGGGGCCAAAACAACCGGAGCGGTGAAGGTCCCAAAGGCCGTGACTGACCCCGCGCTTGCCGTCCAGGTAACGGTTGTGCTGTAGGAACCGGTCCCGTAGACTATCGCCGAACACCCGATGACCTGGCTGGATTGGATGGGGTACGGCACACAGATCGCAGTTAGGCTCGTGACGCTTGATGTATTGTTACTGGAACCGCAGGCGGCCATCCAGAATACAGCGGTCACGGCCAATAACAGCTTGAATTTGCGCAACAGTATCGCCTCCTCAGCGGATGTCCTTGCTCTGTACGCCTTGGGGCAATAGCTGTGGAATGTAAGCCTGCCCGTGGTAGCTCCGCATGTGTCCGGTTTGGTACATCACCAGACCGGGTGTCTCGATCACCACGGGAACGCGCCCTCGGTGCTGCTCCTGCGCTACCGCCTGCTTCGCCTGGCCGTAGTAAGGCCCCAGAAGCTGCTGCAAATCAGGCGGAAACTGCCCTTCCCAGGCAACGCCAAATACTGCGCCTCCTGCCGGAGGGACAAATTCACGAACCACGGACCCCGTCGGTGTGGTGATTTCGTGCACGATATATGTGTGGGCATCCTGGCTATGTAGCGTTCCCTTCATGCGGACCTGGTCGGTCAGCACCGATCCCGCGGTATCACCCAGTACCGCCATTGCTGGGAGGGGCAGCACCAGAACCAGAAATGAGATCACAATTCGAGTGACCTTCTCGGAACGAACGCCGACCCGTTTGAAATAGTTCATGGAGCCCATCCTTCGCGCACTGTGAATCAAGATACAGCAATTCGCTGGTTCGTCACTTGCCGTTCCCTTCTCTGGGGAGTGTCGCAATCACGCGTGTCTGATTTCGAAGTTCAGGTCCAGTGTTTTTCGCCCACCCTCAAAATGGCGCACACGTTTGAGAACCTTGGTGGGCCCGGAGGGATTCGAACCCCCAACCAAGGGATTATGAGTCCCCTGCTCTAACCGTTGAGCTACAGGCCCAGATTCTCGGCAACCTGCACCGTTGAAAGAAGTTAGTGAACTGATGCCACGTCGCACTCAGCCGTTGTTTCTGGCTCGGTGCTAGGTCTGACGTCAGTCGCCCTTCCCTGTGCAACCACAGTCTCGCACAGCCGCTCCACAGCTGCCAACTGGCGTTCTGGTGCAAGGTGAGGGCAAGCGGCAAGTCGAGTAATCGTTCGGAACGGCAGATGCAGTGCCTCATTTACGTCCCTCCAAGTTGTCGTGTTCCCAACTAGTTGTAGAGGGGAGTGATTGATTTGGTAGGGACTACAGATCTGCCTTGCGCTCGGCTACTTTGTGCTTGTATACCGGATGTTCCGGGATAAGGGTCTTAGCAGAACGCGCAGTTCAGGCGCGAGTCTCGCAACCCGCTGGCGGAAACAGCGCCGCTCACGAGCGCCTGAATCTGCGTGTATGACTTCAGCAGTCCCAAGGCGTGAGATGTCTAATGCGGATGGATGGAAACGGAACAGTACGCTTACGTAGATGGTGGCGTGTTTATTATCCCGCCGCTCTCAAGAGGCGGCCACTAGTACAGAATCCTGGCTACGGATTGTCTCGTTTTCATCGACCAACAGTCATCGTGCTCTGCATGCTGGTTGCGGAAGGCATCACGTTCGCCCAGAAGGCGCCTTCCGTTCCCGACCATCCGTGGGACACTTCATCGGCGAAGCAATCACTCAAAGCGCCCCCGCGGCTCTTTCCAGCCCCCACTCTGGATCCAGCGAAGATTTACACCTTGTCTGAGCTGGTCAACATCGCCGAACATAACAATCCGGAGACGCGCGTGGCTTGGGAGAACGCTAAGGCGCGAGCTGCCGACTTGGGCATTACTAAGTCCGCCCTTTATCCGACGATGGCAGCTGCGGTGCTGGCGCAGAGTACCCGTAACGACATTTTCTTTGGCCCCGTTTTTCAGCGACAAACGGTAGACACGTTCTCGCCCGTCTTCGTGCTGGATTACATCATCTTTGACTTCGGCCAGCGCTCGCAGGAGGTGTCCATCAGCAAGAGCAATCTCCTGGCCGCCAATTTTCAATTCAATGACACCCACCGCAAAGTTATCTTCCAGGTGATGCAAGCGTATTACCGGCTGCTGGACAGCAAAGGGCAGGAAGATGCTGCAGAAGCGAACCTGAAGAACGCAGAAACGGTGCAGCAGGCGGCCGAAGCCCGGCTCCAACTGGGGTTGGCAACGCTGCCCGACGTCCTCGAATCCCGCAGCGCTACCGCGCAAGCCGATTACGATCTGCAGGCCGCCATCGGAGCAACCGAAATTGCGCACGGCGATCTTGCGACCGCTCTTGATATCTCGCCCACGACGCAGTTTCAGGTAGAGAGCATCCAGGCGATCAAGATGCCAGACAGCATCGCCGGCACGGTCGAGACATCGATCGACAAGGCGCTCTCTCAGCGGCCCGACCTTATGCAACGCGTGGCCCAACTCCGTGCCGCCGGCGCTGAAGTGAAGGCGGCGCGTAGGGCCTATTCTCCCAAGCTGAGCATCGACGGCCAGGCTGGTCTGGCCCATTCGTACGGGCAGCAGGAGCAACTTCCCGGAGTCTATTCCCCTACTCAGGAAACCTGGGATGCGGGGCTCAGTTTGACGTGGACGCTGTTCGATGGACTAGCCAGGGAAAACCGGCTCGCGAGAGCGCACGCTGATCAAAAGCAGGCTGCGGCCGCCCTGGACACACTTCGCGACCAGGTCGAGAACCAGGTGTGGTCGGCATACTCGACAGCGCGGACCGCTCTGCGTCAACAAAAAGCGGCCGCGGCGCTACTGGAATCAGCCACAGAGTCTTACAATGCTGCGTTAGAGTCATACAACTACGGGGTGCGCAGCCAAATCGACGTAGTGTCGGCGCAGCGTACGTTGGCAAACGCTCGCACCGCGGACGTGAACGCGCGCACTCAATTATTGACAGGGTTGGCTGCTCTGGCCTATCAAACCGGCGATCTACTTTATGCAAAGACTCCGTGACATGAAGACGAAAGCATCAGCTAATCCGGGGAAGGTGAGGGTCGCGCCCATCGGCGCCTGCGCCGCGGCAACGCTGTCGGCGACGGGATGTTCGCGGGCGCCTTCCTTCAACATTCTCGGATCGTTTTTTCCAGCTTGGATTCTCTGTGGGGTACTTGGCATACTGCTTGCCGCCGTAGTGCGGGTGATATTTGTACGCACGCATTTTGAGCAGGAACTCTCGCCGCTGATCCTGATATACCCATGTTTAGCTGCGTTTTTCACGTTCACGATCTGGCTCTTGTTCTTTAGCTGAATGGAAGGATGCCATGGCTGAAAACGACACTCCTGTTCAGCGCACACGTCTCGGCAAGATTGTGAGCGTGGCGATCGTTGCCGCCGCGTTGGTTACCGGACTCCTGGTACTAAGCGAGACCACGCGATATCCGCGCACCGACGATGCCGAAGTCTTTGCCAACTTCATCGGCATTGCTCCACAGGTCGATGGCCCCATCACCACGCTCGCGGTGCAGGACAACGCCTTCGTCAAACAGGGCGGACTGCTGTTCGAGATCGATCCCCGTCCTTACGAATATGCCTTGGAACGAGCCCGATCCGACCTGAGCACGCTGGAGGGCGAGATCGTTGATGAGACACGGACGATCGCATCACAACAGAGCGCCGTCGGAGCCGCCCAGGCAAATACCGGCAGCGCGGCTGCGAATGTGGATCGCGCGGCGGCCGCGGTCAAGGAAGCCCAGGCCAATGTCGCCGCTTCTAAAGCGGAATTGGATCGCGCGCAGGCGGAACTGCTGTACACATCGAATAACTTTCATCGAATCGAGCCGTTGCTGGCTAAACAGTTTGTCACCGTCGACCAGGTGGATCAGGCGAGGACGGCGGTGACCTCGCGGCAGCAAGTGGTGGATCAGGCGCGTTCGCAGGTGGCCTTGGCGGAAGCGCAGGTGCTATCGGCACGAGCGCAATTTGAGCAAGCCAAGGCGGTGATGAACCAGAGTCATGCGCAACTGGCTCAGTCGCAACATAGCGTCCTGACGCTGGAACCGCTTACTGCGCAACGCGAAGGCAAGGCTGCCAACATCCGCACTGCGGAATACAACCTGAATAACTGCCGCGTCTATGCGCCTTTTGACGCGCGCGTGACCAATCTCACCATCTCGCAAGGCGCTTACGCCCACACCGGCCAACAGGTCTTCACTCTGATCGATACTCGCACCTGGTGGGCCGTGGCCAACTTTCGCGAGACCCAGCTAAGGCATGTCAAGCCGGGAATGCATGCCGATGTGTACGTGCTCTCGCGCCCCAACGTGCACTATGACGGCATAGTGGACAGCGTTGGATTCGGCGTGCAGCCGGACGCAACCCTGGTGGGATCGTTCGGGCCCGGGCTGCCCGACGTGCAACGCTCTCTGAACTGGGTACATCTGGCTACACGGTTTCCGGTACGGGTGCGCATTCAGGCAGCCGAGACGGAGCCGTTCCGTCTCAGCGAATCCGCGGTGGTGGTCATTCGACCAAGTCCCTCCGGAAAGACGCGGTAGCGATGTCATCCCAGGACCAGGCGCTGCCCGCGATTGCGAAGTCCAGGACACTGGACAGCGCTGGGGAATGGTTCTGGCAGTTTCTCAAGACTGAGCTTGCTCCTTACCCGGGCCGCGCCTGGGTGGTGGGCCGCGTGGTCATGGCTGCCACCGTCACCATGATCCTGGTGATGACTTTTCGTATTCCGTACGGATTCCTCGGCGCCATCTACACCCTCTTTCTGAGCCGGGAAAATCCTACGGTGACGTTGCACGCTGGCATCCGGACAGTGATTGTCTACGCGATCGCCACGGTTTACACCATCGTCGGCATCATGACCATGGTCGACGCCCCCATTACGCACTTCCTCTGGATCACCACTTCGCTGTTCCTGGCGTTTTATCTCATCCGCATCATTCCCGATTACTTCACGGCCGTTGGCTTCGGTTTTACTCTTGCCGGGGCAATTCCGCTTTGGGATGAAACTTTTCTGACGGTTAACCAACGTACGGAGAATACGCTCTGGCTGGGCTTTTCCGTAGTGGTTGGCGCGGCGGTGACGATTGCTGTGGAGTATATTTTTCGGCGTGTGCATCCCATCACCGATCTGACGCTGGCCCTGGAGAGCCGGCTGCACGCGATTGAAAATGTCTTGCGGCAGATTGCCGCCGACCGTCCCATCAGTGGCACTCTGGAAAAAGAGATTTCCCTATATTCAGCTCTCGGCACTTCTCGGTTGCGACGGCAGTTGCTCCGTTCCGGTTATCCGCAGCAGGGCATCGCGCAGATGAACGTAGCCATCGCCCTGCTCGGGCGACTGACCGATCTTGCCGCCAGCCTGAAAATTGTTCGTTCCACGCAGTCGATTGCTCTGCGCGCAGAAGACCGCGAGCGATGCTTGAATCTTGCCAGCCAAGTCGCCGAACTGGCGCGCGACTTGCAGCAACGCAAGCTACCCCGCGCCATCGAGATCTCCGGTGAAGCTCAGCCGTCGGACCTGCCCCTTCTCCCCGAGATGGAAAGAACGGTCGCGCTGATACCACACGCATTTTCCGGATCAGGGAGCATGGAGGAGCTGTTCGTCGCACCGACCTTGGATGCAGAGTCACGGCAACGGCTGGTCGTGGCCGATGCCTTTTCCAATCTTGATCATCTGAAATTCGCCATACGAGGTACGCTGGCCACGATGCTGGCCTACGTGGTCTATCGATCGGTCAATTGGCCCGGCCTCAGCACTGCCGTTGCCACCTGCATCATCACGGCGTTGTCGACGATCGGGTCCTCAAGGCAAAAGCAGTTTCTGCGACTCGGAGGGGCGATCATTGGCGGCTTTATCTTCGGCATGGGCGCTCAAGTTTTCGTGCTTCCTTATCTTGATTCGATCACCGGATTCACGGTCCTGTTTGCGGTCGTCACCGCAATTTCCGCCTGGATCGCAACTGCAACCCCGAAGCTCTCCTATCTTGGCGTGCAGCTGGCGCTGGCTTTCTATCTGATCAACCTGCAGGAATTTGCCATACAGTCTTCCCTGGCCATTGCCCGCGATCGTGTCGTCGGCGTCCTGCTGGGCCTGGTGTGCATGTGGCTGGTCTTCGATCGACTGTGGGTGCGGGACGCTCTACAGGAGATGCAAGACGCGTTTGCCCGTAATCTGCGATTGTTAGCCGAACTGATCGAACAATCTCGCAAGGCCGACCGCCAGGAGGCAGCCAGACTGGTCATCCAGCTACGCGATCAGATCAGCGAGGGATCGAACACCGTCAAGGCGCAAGCCGACGCCGTGGTATTTGAGTTTGGGCCGTCGCGCGAACGAAAGCTCAAAATTCGTGACGACATCCGGCGTTGGCAACCTACGCTCAGTACCCTGGTGCAGGTGCAGGTCACCTTTTTGCAATACCTTTTCGAGATGCGCTTCCCTGACCTGCCACAGGCGATCACGGATGCGCAAGCTGCCTTCGAAGAAGACATGGCTATGGTCGCTCGGGCGATGGCCGACGACGTTGCCGGAGAAACTCCCTGCGCCGCCCTCGATATTCAGGAGTCTGCCGCCCGATTGCGGCAGGAGATCGAAAAGTATTACGCGCAGTCGGGCGTTCCAATTCCGTCCACGCTTACCGACATGATCACCCTTACGCAGAATCTCGCGTCCATCGTTGCCCCGCTTTATGAGGACATCCATGCAACTTTCACGACTCCCCACCTTGCCGTAATGCATCATCCCCAAACCAGACTGGGAGAAGCTTGATCTCAGGTGAATGTCCGATTCCAGGCTCAGACTTCGTGACAGTTACGGCTTAGCCAGGTTAGTCTTCTGGCGATTGACAGTGTTCCCGCAGCAGAAATTCGCTTCCGTGTCTTCTCTCCCTGCCTTTTCGATCGCACATCACCCCGCGACGCAGAACACACTCGCCCGGTGAATATCGCACGTTGAAGCGTGACCTCGGTCCCTGCAATTTGCTTGTGCTGAAGCTACGATGGTGACGTTGTACTTACTCGAGTGTCGCGCCGCTTTGCTTGCCGGACGAGTCCAGACCCCCTGTTCCGCCCGACCAACAGCGGCGCGACTTTTTTGTCCGAACCGCCGGTTTGCCCTCGCCGGCACGATTGCTATCCCCCTCAAACTGCGGTACTTGGCGCCAAAACCCGAAGAAGCACTTCCCAGGACCTCGCGACAGAGTAGTACACGGCGGTGCCTGACTCACAACTATGTGTGATGCTGGTCACCGCACCACGCGCCCACATTCTGTCATAAGAACACAATGAAAAATGTGGGTCCCAGTTCTAATATTCTCAGTGCGCCGCCAAGCTTGAAGAGCAGACTGCAAGCCCTCGGTCAAACGGAACAGGTTCCAGCCGGAGCTGCCCTATTCAAGACTGGCGATTGCAACCTCGGTGTGTTCCTGATACGTAAGGGAAAAGTGTGCCTTCGTGTCGAGGATCTGCCTCGATTCGATCGAGTGTTCCCAGCGGGATCGTTACTGGGGTTGCCTTCGACCTTTGCCGGTAACGAATACAGCCTTACGGCCATCGCGGTTACCAATTCTGAAGTGGTGCGCGTAAACCGCGACAAGTTCCTTCGCTTGATGCGGGAAGAACCCGTGCTCTGCCGGCAAGCCACCGACATGCTCAGCCGCGAGGTGTCCTTCATTCAGGCGGCGGTAGCCGAGCGAATGCAGGCGGTGGTCGCCGCGAGATAAGAACGCAACCGGCAGCGATCCGCGCACTACCTTCACGATAGTCGAGGCCCAAACTCGACTAGATCGGGCGAGGAAGTCTACGTTAACTCCGTTCCCTCTTTGCGGTGGGGTCCCACAAGCGGAGGTGGTTGCCCGCATATCGGAGTATCTGCGTTCATTTACCGAGTAGTACCGCCAAAAAATCCCACCCTCCGGACGAACCAAAGGGTGGGATTCGCTAGGCCAGTATCTTCGACACGTCCTCAATTTAGTCGCATATTGTTCGTCCGTCCGCCGTCCAGCAGCTGACCGGTGGCGGCGGCCAGGTGTTGACGAGGTTCTGGACGTTCACCGTGCCGATTCCTGTGGCGAAGTCCCAACCTGTCTGAGTGCCGTACGCCGGGGAAAGGGTGGTGTTGGAGGTGGAGAGAAGGCCAACCGTGCCCGAGCCCAGAGGTTGGTAACAGTTGTACAGCGTGCCGCCCAGTGAGTAGCATGGCACGTCCATGTCGCCCTGGGTCACGTCGTAGAAGATGCAGGATGGACTGGGACCGCCGGCGCGAGAAGAGTTGCACATAGCACTGCCAGTCGACCCATACTCACTCTGAGCGAGGGAATACAAATTGTAGTCTGGATTGCCTGAAAAGCTGTTGGTCTTCTGGTTAAGGAGCGCCTGTATACCCGCCCAAATCGGCGCGGCAAACGATGTTCCTCCACTGCCAGACCAGGTATTGGGATGCCCCGGCGTGCACGGGACCCCGCCGTTACTGGGATCGGAGAAGCAGAATACGTAATAGTGTGACCACCTTCCATTCGCGGCAAAGAGAGATACATCCGGCAGATCTCGCACTCCGTCGGCGGGAATGCCGAGGAAGCTATTTTGAAAAAATGGCTTCGCACGGCCGGCGCAGCTTCCGCTCACCACTCCTGAAACTGTCGCTGAACCGGTAGCGCACGCGCTCGGCCCACCACCTCCAGCCTGAATGGTGAGAAAGAAACCGGCGTTACAAAGCTGTAACGGAGTGAGCCCATTGTAACCGGCGAGTAGTGCACTGCCGCAGGAACTGTTCCATGGAATCTCGGGAATATAGGACTTAGCAGACCCGTAGAAGGCACCGTTGGTTGAGGACCAATAGATGCCATTTTGATTCAAGTACGTATCTTCAAAGTCGGTACCGCCAACAGCGGCGTTATGAGCAGTGGACGCAAACCCGTTTACGTTGATTCCATGCTGGGCGACCTGCGCCGTATTCGGGTTGTCGGCATCGGCTGCGCCTGCGTCCCCAGCAGCAACATAGACCGAGACACCTTCAGCATCCGCACTCGAGTAGAGATCATTGATGTACGCGTTGTAAGCAGCGCCAAGATATGTCTCAGCCTCCGTATAGCTGATGCTTACAGCGTCCGGCAGTGGGGTTTCCTGGAGGACATTTTGCAGTGCGATGAAACCTCCGAAAATGACAGTATCGCTGCATGACGCCAGCACAATTTTAGCGGCGGGAGCGGCAGCGGTAGCCCATTCCACATCCAGGGTTGCTTCGTCGTCGTCGCTGGTGACTCCCGGAGCAGTGCAGGCGGGACCAGGGTGTACTTGCGTGAGCGTGCCACCGTAACTGCTCAAGCCGAAGGTGCTGCGGAAGGTCAACCAATCATTTCGGCTGTAGACGTCCGTGTCTTCAACCACCACGACAGTGCGGCCCTCGCCCATGTGACCTGCTGTGTGCGGCGGGAAGTTGTAGATGGTGGCGAGGTCGGCCGGGACAACGGGGTAGCAGTTACCACCGCAGCCACCGAACGTGTAATCGGGGGAGGGGCGGTTTCCCCGACGGCCCGCCGACTGCGTTTTCTTGACCGTCGCCGGATAGGGCATGAAATCGTTGAGCGAAACAACTCCGACTATGGCCGGCGCCAGGGCTTCCGGAATCTGCGGGTCGCTCATGTTGGCTATGTGACGCTCGCCATGCACATCCAGCTGATGGATCTCGGTGTGGAAAGCCCCGCTTACCTGGGCGGCCGTGCCGGAAAAGTCAATCAGGATTCCGTTGTCGTAAACGGTGTTGACGGCAAATCCTTGCGACTGCAACCAGGCATTGATGGTGTTCACGTCCTTCTGTGCCAGACCGTATCGCTGACCTATTTGTTTCGCAGTCAGCCAATGGTAGTAGGTCACGGAAGCCGGGTCGTGTAAGTCTTCAAGATACTTCTCGAAGGCTTGTTGCAGCTCGTCCGGACGGCGAAGCAGAAGCATCATGTGGTTCATGGCAAAGTTGCCGGCAACGCGTCCGCGATCGTTCGCAGCAGTTGCTTCTGGGCGTACGTTGCCTTCCAGGGTTATCAGGTTAGACTGGTCAATCGGTTGCGTGATTAACACGCGCTTCGCTTCTGCATTGGAAGCAAGACTGAAAGTGAAGACAAATGCAAGGACGGCGAACAGGAGCACGACACTTCCGGAATGGCGTTTCATAGGAATCTCCTTCTCATGAGTTCTGGCGATGCTCGAAGCTGACGCCCCGCCGGCTGGGTTATCGGTGGTGGCCTGGTTTGCAGACCGTCCGAAGAAAGACCGCAAAGTGATGATGTTGTTCGTTTGCGTTTTCATATTGACCTCCTTGTGGTCATGGGTTGTGGCGGCGGTAACGGCTAACCCGGCGCTGGTTGGGTTGTGAGTGGTTTCGTCGGCAAGCCGTCCAAAGAACGGCTTTAGAGTCATTTCGTTGGCGTGGATCGCTAGCGTTTCCATGGTGACCTCCTTGCGGTCATGGGTTGTGGCGGCGGTGGAGTCGAGCGGCGCCGGGTTATGGTTTGGGACCCCACTTGGCTGCAGGAGGCGGGATGGTTGTCGCGCCTCCGGAAGCGTTCCCCTTTCGAGCAGGTAGCTTTCGCAATTTCCCGCTCTCGTGAGCGCACAATGCGCCAGTTCGTGCGCGCGATCAATGCACCAGCGGTGATTTATGGGTGATCTAACGGTGATTTATGGGTGATCTGGATAACCGACTGATTGCAAAGCTTGTTGCTGGGGGCGGTGCAGCCTCACGACCGAAAGATTCAGGCGGTTAGCGTCGGTAGTGGTCGGGGACGATAGCAGTTTCAGGCTGGCGCCCGCCGTTCTTCACAAAAAAGAATGAGCCGCCCCGAAGAGCGGCTCGCTAGAGTTCAGTTGTTGCTCCAGCCTATCCCATTAGCCTTCGGCGCAGTATGCCGGCCAAGCCAAGGATGCCCGAACCAAACAGCATCATGCTGTTGGGTTCAGGAGTGGATGGCCCACCACCACAGCTAGAAGGACCGCCACCGCCGGCCGGGGTGCCTGTGCCAGTGATGCTGAACGATTCCGAGCAAACCGCGCCCAACGAGTTGTGGTACGCCAACGAAGGGCCGGAGTTGATGTCCCAAGCGTCGCGACCGCCGAAGTTATCGGTGGCTCCGGTCAGGGTCAGCCAGTCGGCGCCACCAGGCAGGCCTCCGAGTCCGCCAACGTCCACTTGGTAAACGTCATAGCCCAAGTTGCCCGCGCAGACACCGCCGTGAAAGGCAGAGCCATTGGTGCAGAGCAACGTGGCCGAAGCGTTGCCGCCGCCGCCGATGGTGGCCACTCCAGCGGCTATATCGCTGCCGAACGAGGTAGTGCCGATCGCCCAGTCAAAGTTGAGCGGGGTGGCACCTGCCGGAACCCACTCAGCGATGTCGAAGCCGTCAATCTCCGCGTTGGGCGAAACAACGAACGAGTCACTCACCGCGTAGACGTCGATAAAATAGGCGTTACTGGTGCCGTTGGTTCGGACCGTTGGTATAGAGATTAACCGCCGAGGCGGTAGCACCTAGCACGAGACACAGAATTGTGAGCAGTGACAGATAAGCAATACGAATTTGCGTTTTCATGGTGACCTCCTTTGGTCATTAAGTTGTGGCGACGGTCAATTTCGAACCGCGCCGGGTTGTACTATCCGAAGAGTTGCGCTCGCATAGGCTCGGGAACAATTCCCACATCTAGAGTTTTCTTTCGGAAGCAGAATCCGGCCGGGCTGCTCGCTGTGAGATCGCGTGGAGCCGCGTTTGTGGTTCTGGCACTCGATGGCACTGAGAACAGAACCAGTGTCAGATAGGGATTCAGAGCGATCTCAGTCATTTGGACATCTTCCGTTTTCATGGTGACCTTCTCCTTCTGCCATTTGCAGCTTCCCTGAAAGTTAGGAGGGCGCTCCGTGGAGCGGCCTCTGTCGTACATGTGGATTACAGGTTCAGCTTGCGGCGTAACATGCCCGCCAGCCCGATAACGCCGGAGCCAAACAGCGCTAGCGAAGAAGGTTCGGGAAGGTTCTGCGTGCCGCCAGGCAACGAATCGCCGGCATAAACGAACATGTCGATGCCGGGGTTGTACGGTGTCTGGCTAGAGTTGTCTCCCAACCAGAAGCTGATCTGGTACTGATCGCCCGGGTTGGTGCGGATCTCCTGCCAGAGGCCGTCATAGCCCTCTACCGAACCATCGCACCAGAAGTTCCCCGCCCCGCCGTGAGCACCGTTTGGAGAACAAGCAGAGCCAGTCCCGCTTTCGACCTCACCTACGAATGAATGGTCGGCAGGCTGAATCCATCGTCCCCATCCGCTTGGAATGATTTGTCCGACCGTGGCGCTCTCAAAGCCGGGATCATTGAGTAGCTGGCCACTCGGATGGGTGATGTCGGTCACGGACGCATCGTCGAAGGCAAAAAACGCTGGAATTTCCCGGAACGCGAACGAGAAGTACGTCTCATTCGAAGTAGCGGTATAGCTGGTGGTGAACTGCTGATAGTTCGACAGCACGCCCTGTCCCGGCCCGGCCAGCTGAAAGATCCAGCCGGGAGGTGGGTTTTGGGCGCGCGCCGGAACAACGCTCATCGCTGCGAATAGCAACGTGCATGCAATGGTTCCCAATGCCAACTTCAAAGTCCTTAGGGTGCTGCTCAGTGTGCTTTTCATGGTGACCTCCTTGTGGTCATTAGGTTGTGGCGACGGCCTGAGCCGAGGTCGTCGCCGGTTGCATTGCGGTTCCAATCGCTCACCGCCGGGGAACCGAATTGACTAATCCGGCTCAAATTCGTGCCGAGTGTGCGTTACTTGGCTTTCGCGGACAATGCACCAGCGGTGATTTAAGGGTGATCTAGCGGTGATTTATGGGTGATCTAAGGGTGATCTGGATAGCCGACTGATTTCAAGGTTCTTGCAGGGCGCCGCGTCCTCTTATGATCGGATGATTTGGGTGGTTAGCTACGGTAGAGGTTGGCGGAGATTGCGGTTTTCAGGCTGACGGCTATGCCTTGCGCGGCTGTCCCTCATGAATCTGGGTGGCGGTTGCGAAAAAGAGCCGCTCCGAAAAGCGGCTCAGAGAATTCGAGGGCCCGTCGCCGCAGTCGAATCGAAAGCTGCGGCCGAGGCGCTAACCTTGCCGACAGGCAGCAATGGTTGCAGAAGTTGTCCCGTTAGATTAGGCGCCATGATCCCGTCAATTCCATATTTCGTAGGCCATTGCTTCTTTGGCATGTACCAGGTCCCGAAAAGCTTGTCTACCCAAGGCAGCATCGAGGCATAGTTCTTGTTGATATGTTCATCATTCGTATGGTGCCAATGATGAAAGCCGGGGGTAGCTATCAGCCACTCCAGCGGGCCGAAACGCCAGCGCACATTGGCGTGGATGAAGAAGCCCCACAGCGTAGCAACCAGCATGACCAACAAGGGCACCACATCCACCCTTTTCCCCATCATGGGCTGGGCCAGGCCAAGTGCGTACATGGGAACGAAACCGCAGAGGCGGACGAAAACGATGTCGAAGGGGTGAGCACGCGTATTTACCAGCCAGTCGATCTCCTCGGCGCTATGATGGATGGCGTGAAAGCGCCAGAGCAGGGGAATCTCATGCGCCCAGCGATGCCCCCAATAGAAGCCGACCTCGCCAACCACCAAGGCTGCGGCAAAGCGCGCCCAAAGCGGTAAGCCCGCTACCCGCGAGTGCAGGCCGCCTGGTACAACATAGTGCAGTCCCCAGGCGATCAGCGCCATGGGCACCACTAATAGCATCTTGGGCAAGAGGCTGCTCAAAAAGTAATAGCCCAGATCCGTAGCCAACGATTTGCGAAAGACCTTGTGCGGGTGCACCGCGAACATTCTCTCCAGCGGCACGAAGATAATCATGAGCAACAGCAACCAGATGCTCAGCCGAAGTACATCGAGTACCAACGGAGGAAGCTGCTGTTCCAACTGTCGGAAAGTTTCCATGGCAGACCTCGAATCAGAATGCTAATGAAAAATGAAAGGTAACAAGGTAGTGTCGTTTTGTGCGGCACTACCTTTGCCTCGGGCGGATATTGTGCCGCCGGCTGCCGACTATCGTTTGAGCCAATTTCTTGACCGCAGGGTTCCCGCAATGCCCAGCAGTCCCCCGATGCTCAGCGCCAACGTCCCTGGTTCAGGCGTTGCCGCGTTCATCGAGACGCCGTCCAGAAGAACAGCGGGCGGCTCTCCGTCAGGAGTACCTTCTGAAAGAAAGCTAAGCACTTCATCGCCAGTCGTGTTGGCCGTGAAAGTCAGCGTTTGCCTCTCCCAGGGAACAAAGCCATGACTTGCATTGTTCATCAGCGCTGAATCTTGACAGGTGCTACCTAGACAAACTTGCCATTGCTCCGTAGTGGCACCATTAAGATATTCGAACTGCGCGGCCGCTTGGTAAAAAGACACCTGGTAAGACTGGCCGTTTACGACGCTGATCGACTGCGAGAGACTACCATGCCAATTAGGGTCGCCATCGATCACAACAAAATTCCCCCCGTTTGGACTCTCCGTCCACCCGGGATACAAGCTACTCAAGCTTGGTCCGCACGCATTCGTTTGCGATTGGGCCGAGGCCGGGAAACTTACGCAACCTATACCTCCTGAGAAAGTCCAATTGTCTGGAGCGAACGGACCACCAGTGCCCGGCGACATTTGGAAGCTCGAGGTGTTTCCGGTCGTCGTCTCGAAGCCGCCGTTGACTACCAGATTTCCCGCTTGCGCAGAAAGGGCAAGCGCTAGAAAAGCCAGGACCGCAAAGCCGAGAACGGCTGACCTGCGAAAACTACCGAGCGCCATCGTATTCTTGCTTTGGTTCACGGCGATCTCCTCGTGGTCATGGGTTGTGGCGACGGTCGAAGCTGCACCGATTGGATTGTGAGTGATTTGGCTTGCAAGCCGTCCGAAGAACGGCCGCAGAGTCATTTCGTTGTTACGGATCGTTTGCGTTTTCATAGTGACCTCCTTGTGGTCATTAGGCTGTGGCGACGGCCTGAGCCGAGGTCGTCGCCGCTTGCACTGCGGTTCCAATCGCTCACCGCCGGGGAACCGAATTCACTAATCCGGCTCAAATTCGTGCCGAGTGTGCGTTAATTGGCTTTCGCGGACAATGCACCAGCGGTGATTTAAGGGTGATCTAGCGGTGATTTATGGGTGATCTAACGGTGATCTGGATAACCGACTCATTCCAAAACTGCTTAGCTCAAGCTTGGCTTGAATTTCCGCGACGGACAGGATTGAGCTGCGATGAGGGACTGCAAACTTTCCTTGGAAGTAGAACTATTGCGGTGTAAACTTCGCCCACAACAGTTCTGGGGTCGATGAAGAACACACTGCCACTTCGCCTTCGATTCGGCGTCTTTGAACTCGATCTGAAGTCCGGAGAGCTGCACAAGTCCGGCAAGAGAATCGTGCTTCAGGAACAGCCTCTCCAAATCCTGCGAATCCTCCTGGAAAACGCTGGCGCAATAACCACTCGTGAAGAAATCCAGAAGCAGCTTTGGCCTAATGACACCGTGGTGGAGTTTGACCACAGCATCAACGCGGCCATCAAGAAGCTTCGCGTCGCGCTCGACGACTCGGCTGAGAATCCGAAGTACATTGAGACCGTCGCCCGTCGCGGCTACCGGCTCATGGTGCCGGTGGAGCGGCTGGATTCCACCGCTGGCGATGGGTCGGATACTGGCATTGTGTCGAGCAGCCACGATGGGACCGGGGTGCAGCTCCAGATCGAGCCGTCCGGCCTTACCGGCAAAACCGTCTCGCATTATCGCGTCTTGGAGGTGGTGGGCGGCGGGGGCATGGGAGTGGTGTACAAGGCCGAAGACTTGAAGCTGGGCCGCGCTGTGGCGCTGAAGTTTCTGCCCGAAGAGGTTGGCAACGATCCGAGGGTACTGGAGCGGTTCGAGCGCGAGGCGCGCGCTGCTTCGTCCCTGAGCCATCCCAACATTTGCTCCATCTACGAATTCGGAGAGCACGAAGGGCGGCCTTTCATCGTGATGCAGTTGCTGCAAGGGCAAACCCTGAGGGACTATCTCGTCTCAGGGGGGTTGAAGGATAGCGCGGGAGCTCAGGTTGCTCTTGATACCTTACTGGATATCGCCAGCCAAATTGCCGAGGGGCTGGAAGCGGCGCATGAACAGGGCATCGTCCACCGTGATATCAAACCAGCCAACATTTTCATCACCACCAAAGGCGTTGCCAAGATCCTGGATTTCGGTTTGGCGAAGCTCGCCCTCCAGCCCAGTGCAGAACAAGCGATACCACCCGAACTCGGTGGCAAAGGGGCGTTGGATGATCGCATCCCCCCTAGAGCTGCTGGTACTGCAGCGTACATGTCGCCGGAACAAGTGCGAGGGCAGCAGCTGGATGCGCGCACGGACCTGTTTTCCTTCGGCCTGGTTCTGTATGAGATGGCGACTGGTCGACGGGCATTCAGTGGCGACAAAGAGGCGGCGCTGCACGATGCCATCTTGAATCGAGCGCCGACCCCTCCCGCGGAGCTTAATCCCGAGCTGCCTACCGAATTGCAAGAGGTTATCCAGAAATGCCTGGAGAAGGATCGCAACCTGCGCTACCAGAAAGCCGCGGGGATCCGCTCCGACCTGGAAAAGGTCGAGCGTCGCAGGGAACATCCCGTGTACAGCCGCTGGAAGCTACTGGCGACGGCTGTAGTGGTGGTTGCCGCCCTGATTGCCGGCGGTCTCTATTGGCACTCGCGGAAGGCTACTACGCTCGGGGAGAAAGACACAATCGTCCTCGCCGACTTTGTAAACACTACCGGCGACGCGGTGTTTGATGACTCGTTGAAGCAGGCGCTGGCCATCCAGTTGGAGCAGTCGCCATTTCTGACCGTCCTTTCCGATCGCAAGGTCATGGAAACGCTGAAGCTGATGAACCGTCCCGCTAATGACCGGGTCACCAAGGAGGTGGCGGAAGAGGTTTGCCTGCGAAACAACAGCAAGACGCTGTTGGAAGGCTCGATCGCCCCCATTGGAGATCACTACCTGATTACGATAAAGGCGATGAATTGTCAGAGTGGCGACACGATCGCGAGTGCCGAGGCGGAAGCGGAGAACCGCAACCAAGTCGTAAAGGTGCTCGGACAAGCGGGCAACCAGATGCGCAAGAAGCTGGGTGAATCGCGACCCTCAGTCGAAAAGTTCAACACTCCTTTGGAAGAGGCTACAACCTCGTCGCTCGAAGCCCTGGAGGCTTTTACTCAGGCCCAGAAGTTGCTGACGCAGGGCGGCAGCGCTATCCCCCTTCTTCAGCGCGCGCTGCAGCTGGACCCCAACTTTGCTCTCGCATACGCTTCTCTGGGAGTCGTTTACCACAATCTCGGCGAAAGCGGATTGGAGATTGAGAACTTTAATCAAGCTTATGAGCTGCGCAACCGGGTGAGCCCGCGAGAGCGGTTGCGAATCGAGGGGTATCATTACGGATCTGTTACCGGTCAGATGGAAAAGGCCATTGAGACCTATTCCCAGTGGGTCCAGACTTACCCTGAAGATCCACTACCCCACGCTAATTTGAGTGTCATCTACACCCAGCTGGGCCGCTATGACAAAGCTGCGCTCGAAATACAGGAACGAATTCGGCTGTCCTCTGAGCACTCCGATTTCAACCTCGTAGGTATTTACATTTGCCAAAATCGGCTTGATGACGCCCAAGCTCTCGTCGAACAAGCGCGCCAGCAGAATGATGGTCCGTTCCTGCGCCAAATAAAGTACTTGCTCGCTTTTCTTCGAAGTGACAATGCCGCCATGCAGGAACAGGTGGCGTGGGCCGCAGCCAAGCCGGAGGTTGGAGGTTCGCTGCTGTCGGCCCAGTCCGATACCGAAGCGTACTACGGCCGACTCGCCAAGGCACGCCAGCTCTCACAAGAGACGGTGGACTTGGCTACGCACGTCGAGGCGCCACAACGGGCAGCAGAATGGAGAGCGAATGAAGCCTTGCGCGAAGCCGCGATTGGCAATGCTGTCCGGGCTCGGCAGGATGCGGCGGGGGCGTTGACCCTGAGCACCGGGCCCGATGTGGAGTTGAAGGCGGCGCTCGCCCTGGCCAGCGCGGGAGATACAGCGCGGGCACAAAGGCTGGTCGACAAGCTCAACCACGATTTCCCGCTCCACACCTTGATCCAGAACTACTGGCTGCCAAGCATTCAGGCGGCCATCGAACTGGAAAAGAATGACCCGGACAAGGCGATCGAATGGTTGAAGGTTGCGATGCCGTATGAGCTGGGCAGCACATCTGAAGGCGTCGCGTTTTGGGGGTATCTGTATCCGGCGTACATTCGTGGACTGGCTTATCTGCAAGCAGGCCAGGGCCAGCCGGCGACTGCGGAATTCCAGAAGATCCTCGACCATCGCGGCATTGTGGGGAACTTCATCACCGGCGCTCTGGCGCGTTTGCAACTCGGGCGCGCGCAAGCGATGATGGGCGACAACGAAGCCGCCCGCAAGTCATATCAGGATTTCCTCACTCTCTGGAAAGACGCCGACCCCGACGTCCCCATTCTCCGTGCCGCCAAAGCGGAGTATGCAAAGCTGCAGTAGCTTCCTCTTGCCGCTTTCCACCGGCTTTTTAGCAGACTGTTGTAGCGGTCTCCCGCAGTCGCGGCTCTTCCCCTACAATGTTTCTCATGCCTGACGAACTTTTGCGCTATCGTTCCGAGTTCCCCATTCTCAGCCGCACGACCTATCTCATCAGCAATTCGCTGGGGGCGATGCCACGCGGCGTCGAGGACGCGCTGCATCAATACACCGAACTGTGGAACACGCGTGGCGTTCGCGCCTGGGAAGATGAATGGTGGATGCTCGCCGCTCAAGTCGGCGATACGATTGGCGCGCTGATAGGTGCATCGCCGAGCTCGGTCGCGTGTCTGCAAAACGTGACCACCTGCCAGGCCACCGTGGCTTCGTGCCTCGACTTCAGCGGGCGTCGAAACAAAGTCGTCTACACCGACCTGAATTTTCCTTCGGTGATGTACTTCTGGGAGGCACAACGTTCGCGCGGCGCTCGCGTCGTGATGGTACCCAATGACGACGGCATCCACGTCAACACCGAGCGCCTGCTTAACGCCATCGACGACGAAACGCTTATCGTTCCCATCTCGCACGTAATCTTTCGCAGCGCTTTCATCCAGGATGTCAAGGCCATCGTGGAGAAGGCGCACCGCGTCGGCGCTTATGTGTTGCTCGATTCCTTCCAGGCGACGGGTACTCTGCCCTTCGACGTGCAAAAGCTCAACGTCGATTTCTGCACCGGCGGCGTGCTCAAGTGGCTGTGCGGCGGGCCCGGCACGGCGTACTTGTACGTGCGTCCCGACCTGGCGAAGAAGCTCGAGCCGACCTTCACAGGCTGGATCGGCCACGAAAATCCGTTCGGCTTCGAGATCGGCGCCACGCGTTATTCACCGACCATCTATCGCTTCACCCAGGGCACACCCAACATT
This sequence comes from uncultured Acidobacteriaceae bacterium, assembly GCA_963836295.1. Lineage (GTDB taxonomy): Bacteria > Acidobacteriota > Terriglobia > Terriglobales > Acidobacteriaceae > Bog-257. The sequence goes on from CAWIIY010000002.1 coordinate 402,977, forward strand.
CCGGCACTGAAGGTAGCCCAGCCGGGATTGAAAATCGTCGCCGACGCCGGCGTCGAGAACATTCGAGAAAAATCACGGCGGCAGACGGCATTGCTTATCGCGATGGCTGACAGCCACGGCTGGCTTGTAAACACTCCCCGCGATCCCGAACGTCGCGCTGGAACCGTGTCCATCGACATGCCCAACGCCCAACAGGTCTGCGCCGAACTGCTCAAACGCGAGGTGCTGGTGGATTATCGCCCCAAAGCGGGCGTCCGCTTCTCGCCTCACTTCTATAACACTGACGAAGAACTGGCCAAAGGCATCGCCGCTGTGGAAGAGATTTTGAGCGAGATGAAGGTGGGGGCGCGCTAATATTCGAGCCAACGACCACCGGAAAGGACGTGAGCACCAATGAAACGAACTATCGTAGTCGGACCGTTCGGAATTTACTATTCGAATCGAAATACGCCAATGGGGCTGCCTCTCCACACTCACTACGCGGAAATCACGCTGTGCTACGACACCTTGGGCGCAATTGGATTCCCGGCCTTCGAAACAACCTATGACTGTATCAGGGCGCGACTGAAGCAGTTCACTAATGAGACATTCGAAGGCCTCACGAATGAAAAGATCTGCGACCAGCTGTTTACGCTATTTAATAATTGGAGTGCACCTGAGATTGATCGCTGGGGCGGAAAATTTCGGCTGCGCTGGGTGGAGCTGGCGGTAAGAGGTATCAGAGACGACATCGATCACCCGGATGGCATGACCCGTTATCGCGTGGAAGCCGAATAGCTTCGAGGAAAGGCAATGCTATGTGGCGCACCATGTATCATCGGCCATGGAACCTGTTGGTTTATGCCATAGCCGTAGTTGCCCTTACCATTGACCTCCGCCTACACACCAACGTTCCCGTATACTTCATTGCTGTCGTGTTCGTCTTTTGGGACTTGGGGTATTTCTTTTCAGCGGAAGCGTTCACCGGGCGTGATGCCGATAATGTTCTTAGCGTCGTGACACTCGGTCGGCAGTATATGTCTTGGTACATGGCTTTCTTCGGAATCTTTTTCAGCCTGCTGCTGACCGGGGAGGCTACCAGTCGAAAGGCATTCATGCAAATAGCAGCCAAGGCGCAAGTGACCCCCGTCTCCCTGCTCATTCCATTCTTGTTTGTTGCGATGTCAGGATTGTTCATACCAATTCAGCTTAAGTCTCGACCTTCCAAACACGGATCTGACGATATTTCCTTATCCTTGAAGGGCCTTTTACTCGTTGTGACGTTTTCGCAAAAAATGGCGACCTTCCTCCTGGCGCATTGCATTGGGCGCCTCATCCTGGCGGTAAGTGCCTAGCTTACCCCCGAAAAGTGCAAAATCGGTTGCCCAAGGCCGTTCCAGACAGAAATCGCAGTTGACATTCGCCTTTTATTCGCTGACAATGCTAACGGAGGTGCGCACCAGCCATGGCTCTCACCCGCCGTCAAAAACAGGTGTATGACTTTATCTCCGAGTTCGTGGACAAGCACGGCTATTCGCCATCGTTCGAAGAAATTGCCGAGGGGCTCGGCCTCAGCTCGTTGGCCACGGTGCACAAGCACGTTACCAACCTGGAGCAGAAGGGACTGTTGCGCCGCGACTACAACCGCAGCCGCTCCATCGATCTGCTGAAACCGCGCGGACGCATGAAGCAGTCGCTTGCCGTTGCCGCGGCTGCGGCCGCTGAATCCGGTATGAGCCTACCACTGATGGGTCGCATCGCTGCGGGCCGTCCCCTGGAGGCGATGGAGAATCCCGAATCCATCTCGCTGGCTGACTTCACCCGCTGCAAGGACGTGTACGTGCTCCAGGTGACGGGCGAGAGCATGCAGGACGAGCACATCGTTGATGGCGACTACGTTCTGGTGGAGAAAACCAAGGTCGCGCGCGATGGCGAGATCGTGGTCGCGCTGGTGAATGGCAGCGACGCCACTCTGAAACGAATCTACGTTGAGGGCAACAAAGTTCGCCTGCAACCTTCCAACGCCGCCATGCAGCCCATCATCATCCCGGCAGCCGCAGTGCAGGTGCAGGGGAGAGTGATTGGAGTATTGAGAAAGTACTAAAGGGCTTCCAACGCCCCGCAAGCCCCACTGACTCCATATTCCGCGCGGCTCGCGTCGCGCGTGAGTCCGGGAAATCGCTGCCGAATGAGGCAATTTTGCGTTTTCTTGCAACACAGATTTAGCCTGGCAAACTTTTCCCGTAGCAGGTAAAAAGTTTCCCCCAGCCGGGCCTCCGGTGGAATTAACTCCAGTATTTTCTGTAACGCAATTCTTGGCATTACCGTTGCATCTTTGCCCCGTGTGCGGCGCGCTTTTGTGCCGTACGGAACATAGCTCTTCGATGACTTGGTTTGGCTGGCCGCAGATCGGTAAATCGAACGAGCGGAGGGTTATTCGTATGAAGAAGTTGATTATTGCCGGAATGCTGGTGGGGTTGTTGGTTACGGTATGCTTTGCTCAAAGGAGGAGTATTGAGCCTCGAGATTTCGCGGGAGGGCACAGAGTTGGAGTGGCTCCCATGGGCATGGGTTTAGGTACGATGGGGCCTACGAGTTTCGGTCGCATGGGGACGATGGGGATGCCTTCTCCAGCAGCCGCCCATGCAAGGGTGTCGGGCACTTCAGTCGCCCACACCAGTGTCTCGCCTAAAGCGCAGCCCGCTACCACGGTGAAACCGGCTCCCAGCGTGACCACGGCTCCGGTGACCACGGCTCGTTCTGCGACTTCAGTGGCTCCGTCGCCGACCAACCCGGTGGCTCCGCCGCGAGTGGCGCCGCTGCCAACTACAGTCGCTGCGCCAGTGAAACCGGCTCTCAGCGTGACCACGGCTCCGGTGACCACGGCTCGTTCTGCGACCTCAGTGGCTCCGTCGCCGACCAACCCGGTGGCTCCGCCGCGAGTGGCGCCGCTGCCAACTACAGTCGCTGCGCCGGTGAAACCCGCTACCAGCGTGACCGCGGCTCCGGTGACCACGGCTCGTTCTGCGACCTCAGTGGCTCCGCCCCCGACCAACCCGGTGGCTCCGCCGCGAGTGGCGCCGCTGTCAACCACGGTCGCTGCGCCGGTGAAACCGGCTTCCAGCGTGACCACGGGCCCGGTGACCACAGCTGGTTTGGCGACCTCAGTAGCTCCGCCGCCGACCACCCCAGTGGCTCCGCCAACGACAGCTCCGCTAGCAACCACAATCGCTCCGCCGGTAACGACGGGGTCTGTTACCAACACGGCTCCCAAGGTAAAAGTGAATATAGTCCCAGAACAGTAACGGTAGCCGTAGGAAAATCCAAAGATGGGCTGGCACAGGCCAGCCCTTTCTTTGTCCGGCCCATTGAGCGGCTGCGGCGAAGTTATCTCCACTGGATTTTCTGGCCGTCAAAAAAAGCGCGGCCGCAGCCGCGCCTGGAATAAACTCTGTCCGCCTACAAGCTCTTGTCCAGCGCTTTTTCAATGACCTCGCGCGACACATAGCCGACGATCTGTTCGCGCACTTGGCCAGCCTTGAAAACCAATAAGGTGGGAATGCCGCGTACGCCATAGCGCTGGGGAGTCGAAGCGTTCTTGTCCACGTCCATCTTGCCAACCTTGACCCTGCCGTTATAACTCTGCGCCACTTCATCCACGATGGGTGCCAGCGCCCGGCAGGGGCCGCACCAGGCTGCCCAGAAGTCCACCATGACCGGTTGCTCGGATTTCAGCACCAGTTGATCAAAATTGGCGTCAGTTACCTCTACTATTGCGTCGCTTGCCATTCATCCTCCTGAGGGGTCGTCGGTCAGCCAGCCCGGCCGCAGTGGCAACCAGTCTGGTCATTTCATCGTAACATCCCGACGTGGATTAGATGCTGACGCGTTCTTTAGGACGCAACCAGCCAAGGCGGACTCCAGAAGAGCTTGACACAGAAGCGCGCACCCGGGCAGAAAGCGGCTGTAACCCTTAGTTGCAGGCGAAAAATTCAAGGGCGCCCGGCGTGTTAACCGCCGAGCGCCCGGAAGGCAGCCCTCCCCCAGAACTGCCTAACTCCAAGGAGAATTGTGCCGCTAAACTCTCAGTTTGTAAATAGATCCAGCATTAATTAATTCGGTAAAATACGTAACCGATAGTAGTCCCGCAATAGCCACGCTTCCGGCAGGGTTTTCGCGAATTCGAATTCAGCGCCAAATCGTGGCCGCATCACGGGAGCGTGCTCGCCAGCAATTCCGCAGGATGAAAGACTTCGCGTCCGAATCCTGCCCACAACTGTTCATGGCAGGACATTCCACTCGCCACCAGAGTTCGCGGTTCACCCTCAGCTTCGGCCGCCCGCACCTGCGCAAACAGGTCTTCGCCGACAGCCATGCTTAACTCGTAATACTCCCGCTTGTAACCGAAGCTGCCGGCCATGCCGCAGCATTCCACCGACGATGTAGCCACATCAAACCCTGCCGCGCGCAGCACCTCGATCGTTTGGGTTGCAGAGTTGCACGTCCGCTGCTGGCAATGTGAGTGATAAAAGAGCCGCGTTCCCTGCGGACACTTGCTCGCGGGAAAAATCTTCGCCAGTTCGAGCTGCAACTCCTGCACGACTCCCCACAGCACTTCCAGCGGCTCAAAGCTATTCTGCGCAAGCAACGTCTGCGTCTCCAGATCGTCAAGCAGATGCTTGAAGTCGAAGCGCAGCATGGCCAGCACACTGGGTTCAAAGACGACGATCTTCCTGCCTTCGTCCAGGTAGCGCTTGAGCACCGGCGCCAGAGCGCGCGCCTGCCGCTGCGCGGTTTCCATCATTCCCTGCGACATCGCGGCGCGGCCGTCCGGCATGGCCGGAGTGAGCACCACGTCCAGGCCGATCGCGCGCAACACGCGGACCGCTGCCATCCCTCGCTCCGGCGAGCCATAGTTAGTGAACACATCCGCCAGCATCGCCACCCCGGGTTCGACGGTGCCTGGCTTGATGCCGCGCTCTTCGTGGTACAACTGCTCCCAGGTTTTCTTGGGAAAGGGCGCCAACTTGCGCCTGCGGTCGACCCCGAACGCACTCTCCAGCAGGCCTCGCGCGCCCGGCAGCTGCATCGACGCATTGGCTAGCGACGCAAAGCGCGTGCCCCACCTGCCGAAGCTGTGATAGTTCCCGAAGAATTGCTTCTGCAGCGGCGCAACGCGGTCCTGCTCCGCGCTGCCGGTGATTGCGCCAAACGCGGACTTGGCAGCCGATGGCGGTTGCTCCAGATTCATCCGTTGCCGCAAGTTCTCATTGAGCCACGGGATATCAATGCGCACCGGACATTGCGGCACGCAACGCGAGCACGCCGTACACAGTTCGCTGAATCGCGCGTTCATCAGAGTGCCTGTGCCTGCTTCCCATGAGCCTCCGATGCCGCCGGAATACGTTTCTCCGCCGAAAGCGTGGCCGCCAACCGTTTCGAAGTTGGCGCATGAGTTCAGGCAAGCGCTGCACCGGATGCAACGCAGCGCTTCTTTTAGCACCGGATCCTCCCGCATGCGGCTGCGCCCATTGTCAATCAGTACCAGATGGAACTCGCGCCGCTTGGCCGTCTTGCCCGGAGCGACAAACGGCGGTGCCTGCAACGGCGGATGCAGAATGCTCACATAGGACGTCAGTGGTTGTCCCGTGCCGCTGGCTGGCAGCAATTCGAGAAACGGGCCGAAGTCGGTGCGCGAGGGGACAACTTTTTCAATGCCGGCAATCGCGATGTGCAGCGGCGGCAGCGTCATTGTCATGCGTATGTTGCCTTCGCTCTCGACCAGCATCAGCGAGCCGCTGTCGGCGGCAATTAGATTTGCGCCGGAGATGCCTGCGTCGGCGGCGATGAACTGCTCGCGCAATTTTTCACGTGCGAACTTCGTAAGTTCTTCACCCGTATCGAGCGGCAGGTCGGTGGTGAACTTGCGTTTGAACAGGGCCGTGATACGTTCGCGGGAATAATGCAGGGCGGGCGCGATGATGTGCGACGGCTGCTCGTCCGCAACCTGCAGGATGAATTCCGCCAGATCGGTTTCGGCCACGGTGATGCCGGCAGCTTCGATGGTGTGGTTAAGCTTGATCTCCTCCGAGGTGATGCTCTTACCCTTCACTACCAGCTTGACTTGGTGCCGCACCAGCACGTCACGAACGTACTGATTGGCGTCAGCTGCGGTCTTCGCCAGGTAGAAATGCCCGCCGTTAGCCTGGACGCTAGCTTCCAGCCGCCGTAGAAGTTCTGGAAGGTTGGCGATCGCGTTCTCTTTGATCTGACGCGCGCGGTCTTTCAGTTCGTTGTAGTCATCGATCAACGCAGTTGCGGCGTAGCGGTTGCGATTGAAGGTCTGGGTGTTGTGCCGGACGGCAGCGCTCTGCACATCCAGGGTCATACGGATGGCGTCGAGCAGCGCTTTCTTGTTGCTCTTGTTCGCCACCTGGCGCGGTTGGATCTCTGCGGAATTCAAGGGCGCCGCCATGGCTCACCTCACCACAATGATGTGCAGCTTGTGCGGCCCGTGCACGCCGCGCACCAGCGGGCCCATGTCCGCCGTGGCGCTGGGACCGGTGATGAACACAAAGTCGCGCTTGAGGCCTTTACCATCAAGGATGTCGGCGCGAAACAAGTCGCGCGGTTTCGGCACGATAGTCTCAGCCGCGACCACCGCAATGTGCAGCGGTGCCAGCAGGCTCACCATTCCCGTGCGTTCGTAGCTGACATCCACGCATACCGAACCGGTGCTGGCAACTCCAGCGAAGGCTTCAGTCACGCCCGCCGCGGAGTGGCACGATCTGATCGGGGGTTGGATCGGGCGCCACGCGGGAATCCGCCGCGAATTCGCTGAACAGCGCGATGGGAAGCTCACGCGGAGTAGCAAACAGGATGCACGTCGCGTCCCCTGCCGCGCGCAGGATGGCCTCGCCCAAGACGGCTGGAGAGCGCTCGATAACTTCGACGGTGGCCGCGGCTTTGACGGCTGCCTCGGCGAATTGCAGGACGGAAGGCTCCAGGGCCATGAGCTGCTGCATATGGAACCTCGCAGCTTATACCGAATGCTAGCCAAAAGCACGAAATTCGTTGAAAAAAGCCCGCGCCCGCGCGCGGCCCGTACAGGCTTCGGTTTGCGGCCTGCAAAATACTTGCAATGTATCGCGACCAATCGCGACCCAAACGCCACACTAAAGCAGTTTCAGAGTTGGCGTAGACCGGGTAGAGCCAGCCTTCAGGCTGGCATCCAAGAACGCCCCACACTATAAGGCTGGAACCGCTGCGGTCGTTAAAAATGACCGCCGCGGTTCCAGCGACTCATTTGGCCGCAGCGAACGCGGCGCTAAAAGCGCCGCTCTACCCGGACTCGCCGGACTGCACTAATTCTGAAACTACTTTAACTCTACGGCCAGATACCACGCTCTACAACCGCCTTGGCTACACGTCCGATGGCAACTATGTAAGCCGCGGCGCGATAGTTGCAGCCGTACTTTCTTGTCGTGTCGTGAGTTTCGTGAAACGCCTTTACCATCACTTGCCCGAGCCTGCGGTTCACTTCATCCTCATCCCAGAAGAGCTGCTGCAGGTCTTGCGCCCATTCGAAATACGAGACAGTCACACCGCCTGCATTGGCAAGGATGTCAGGCAGCACCATGACCTCTTTGCGAGCGAGCATGAGGTCGGCTTCCGGTGTCGTCGGGCCATTGGCGGCCTCCGCGACGATCTTCGCTCGGACATACCCCGCGTTCTCGATCGTGATCTGGTTCTCCAAAGCTGCGGGTATCAGAATGTCGCACTGCGCCTTCAGCACATCATCGCTGGGGATCGGGCTGCATCCGGGAAACGCCTCCACGCTGCCAGTCCTCGTCTTGAACTCCAGCAAGGCGGGAATGTCGATGCCCTGCTTGTTAAGGATGCCCCCTTTCGAATCGCTGACGGCAATTACTTTGGCGCCCTCGTTCCAAAGCAGTCGAGCCATCACGCCTCCGACATTGCCGAAACCCTGGATGGCAACAGTCGCCGTCTTCAGATCGACGCCCATCACGTTGGCAGCTTCGCGAAGGATGCAAAGACATCCGCGCGCGCTGGCTTCGAAGCTGCCGGCAGAACCGCCTAGGAACTGCGGCTTGCCGGTAACGACAGCGGGAGTGGCATGACGCGCGGTCATGCTGTAGGTGTCCATGATCCACGACATGGTTTGCGCGTCGGTGTTCACATCGGGGGCGGGAATGTCCTGATCAGGGCCGATCAGGGCCGCGATCTCATACGTATAGCGCCGCGTGAGGCGCTCCAGTTCATTCCGCGACAAGTGCTTGGGATCGCAAGCTATGCCGCCCTTAGCTCCGCCAAACGGAACATCCACTAAGGCACACTTCCATGTCATCGATGCAGCCATGGCCGACACTTCGTCGAAGGTGACGCTGGGATGATAGCGGATTCCACCTTTGCACGGTTCGCGGATGTTGCTGTGTTGCACCCGGTAGGCATCGAAGACGCGGATGGCGCCGTCGTCCATCTTGATGGGAAGCGTCAGCGAAAGTGCACGGCGCGGACGGTGCAGCATCTCACGCAATCCTGCGTCGAGTTTCAGGTAATCCGCGGCAATTTCGAATTGCTGGGCGGCAATGTTCAACGGATTGAGGTCTTCCAGGATTTTTCTGGCGGGAGCGGTGGTAAGCATGGTTACTGGCCTTTCCGGTGGCGAGCCACCGTGATCGGGCTCAGGTCGGACCCTGAGGGCGGTCCAGTTGTGACTGGCCGAGCGCTGTTTCCGGCGCCCGCCACGGCGGACGCCGCCGCGGCTAGTCAGATTCGTTACTGTAAACGGGCTCTTCAATCTCAAATGGACTGTCGAGACCACCGGCGTCTCCGAAGGCCGCTTCGTCGGCGATGTTCTGGAGTGCCAACTCAAACTCGCGGCTGCGCCAACGCACAACCAAAACCTCTTTGCGCTCGCGACCGTGACCGTGGCACAGCGGACAAAGGATTTCGTCCTTTTCCGATTGCATAATTATTCCAGTCTCCTGGCATAGGGCCGAGGATGAAAAACGTGTGGAAGGCAAACCTGCAAGCACTCGTGACAAGCAACTCGAAAGTCCGCGGGCGCTGAGTTCGCCCAGCCGCAGATGAATACCATGACTAAAGTTGACAAATAGAAACCGGTCCACTCAGAGGCGCATGCGGGCGCCGCTGAGGCACACGATTGCTGCCCAGCAGCTGCTTGTATTGCAACGCGAATTTCCCAGCGATGCAGTGAGCCAGGTCACGGGCGAGTGTGAGAGGGCCGAGATGGAACTCCGCAAAATCGTGCAAGAACAGGTGGCGCGCAGTGTACCATGCTCATGTCTGTTGAATTGCATCTGACCTACTATGTCGATTCAATCGGAACGCGAACTTGCACTGCTGCGCATCGTAGGGAGAATTGTTCGGTTGGCGCTGAACGCCATGGCCGCAGCGGTAGCGCCGGGTGTGACGACGGCTGAGCTGGATGCCATTTGTGCCCGCGTATTGGCAGAGCACGGAGCCGCGTCGGCGCCGAAGCTGGTATACGACTTCCCCGGCAACTCGTGCATCAGCGTGAATGACGAGGTCGTCCACGGCATTCCCAGGAACCGCGTTCTACGCGAGGGTGACCTGGTAAAGCTGGACGTCACCGCGGAGAAGGACGGATTTTTTGCCGACGCCGCCGTGACCGTACGCGTAGGCGAGGGTTCCGCGACCGCGCAGTCCCTGGCGCGCTGCGCCGAGACCGCGTTTCATCAAGCCATGCGCGTGGTGCGGCCCGGTGCGCGTGTCCATGAAATCGGCCGGGTTGTGGAGCGCGAGGTCCGCAGCGGAGGCTTCAGCGTGGTGCGCGACTTGTGCGGCCATGGAGTTGGGCGGACCATTCACGAAGCGCCTACCGTGCCCAATTACTTCGATCCCCGCAACCGCACGCGATTGACGGAAGGACTAGTCATTGCCGTCGAGCCGATCATCGCCGCAGGTGGTGGGCTCAGTGTGTTGGACCGCGACGGCTGGACGGTTCGCACCGCTGATCACAGTCTGGCCGCGCACTACGAGCAGACGGTCGTAGTTACCAGACAAGGGCCTTTGCTGGTGACGGCGTAATGTCAGGGTATCGAAGCCGAACTTTCGTCACGTCTGTTCAAAATCAACGTTCACTGTACCCGCACTTCGATTTGCAGCTTGCCCTCTCCGGTAACTTGGACGGCTTCCCCGCCTTTCAAGTAGGGCTGCAACACCGCAGGATCGCCCCACTCCAGATCCCAGCCATTCGCGAGCGCGAGCACCGTGTACTGGCCGGGCACAACATTCGGCAATGTGAAGGTACCGTCGCTGTCGCTCTGGTCGCGGCGGAATAACGGCGAGTTGTTAGCGGCATCCTGAGGTACGAGTACGATCATCGCGCCAGAAAACGGCTTACCGGCGCGCAGAGCAACTCCACCCACCTGCGCCAGACCCCGTCCTACCGTTGTGGCAATGCGCACCTTGCCGCTGCTACTGATCTCCAGCGAGCGCCCCGCTAGCTTCGCCCCAGTCGCCGACATCTTCCGCAGAAAATATCCGCTGCCACTCTGAAGAATCACGGTGTAACGTCCCGGCTTGATCCCCTCGAACTCGAACTGTCCCTTATCCGAGATTTCGCTTCCGAAACTTTCGCCAGTCTCCTCATTCGAGAGTTGCATGGCCACCCCGGTTATTACCCGCTGCGCTCCCTCAAACGATACGGATCCACTGACACTTGCGAACCCGGAGCTGTCATTCGCATTCACTTCCAGATCGCCCGCCAGATCAACTTCGCGGTATCCGCCTGAATTGGCGCCTTTGTCATTCGCACCGCTCGGATCCTGCATCTCGATAACATAGTGCCCAGGCGCCAAACCAGTGATTTCGAATACGCCCGGTTCAACCGAAAAAGCGGGAGCGTTGAATACGGGATCCAGGTAGCCATCGAAGATGCGCTGGGACACTCGCGGAACCCCCAGCATGCCGGGCCTACCATTGCTGCCAATGGTGCCGGTGCGGATCCTGAGATGCACCGAGGGCACGGCGCGCATGACCACGTCGGCAGTAGCCCGGTCCCCAGGACGCAACACGATGGGACTCGCGCCTGCCGAGTCTTGGGAATCAGGGTAGAAGGTCAGAGGGTAGGTCACGTCGAGCGCAGCGGCCTCTTGCGCGGACCGGGCATCGGCGTCGGGATTGTTCGATTTCGGCCGGAAAGCCGCACGATTGTTTTGTGCATACCAGGGACGTGCTGAGACGGCGAGATAGTACGTTCCGGGCGCCAGATGGCCGATGCGGAACTGACCCCGATCGTCGCTCTGCCCTTGTTCTGTGGGAATGGTTCTCTGCCGTCCATCTTCCATAGATTGTTGAAAGAGGCGCACCATTGCGTTCTGCACCGGGTCATTGTTCTCATCGGTGACTATGCCTTCCACGGAGGCGTCCGGTTGCAACCGGAAAACCAGGTGCTCCGAATCGAGATCGGGGCCGACCGCAATAGCCGTAGAGTAATTGCCGTGACGCTCAAAGTATTGCAACATGAAGCCATGTCCCACCGCCATCAGCGAGTATTTGCCGCGACTCAGGCCGCTGAAGCCAAAACGGCCGTCGCTGCCGGTGGTCACGGTCTGTGATATCTCCCGGTCCGTGCCTTGCGCCGTTGGAGCAATGGCAACCGAAGCCCCAGCCACAGGCTGTCCGCTCACCCAGTTCACCAGGACTCCCGCAATCCGATAGCCCTGCTGGACTAGTGGTGTATGGACCGCCTGATTCGATTGTGCCGATAATCCGAAGGTGACAAGTACGACGAATGCGAGCCGCGCAAACATTGCACTCAGTCTCCCTCTCCGGTGCTTATCAGATCGAGAGCGACTTGAGTCTTCTGGTTTGGCGACAGGGTGACGTGCGCGGCTTGCGAGGCATACGCTTGCAGGACGTCAGGATTGGAATACTCGATTCCGTCGGCGTAGTCGAAGGCGTAAATCAGGTACTCGCCGGGAGCAAGCCCGTTGAATATGAAACCGTTCTGCGAAGACGCGCGCGCGACCTTGGCAGCGATCTTGGAAGCAGGTTCTGGGACAGCCACCACCGTTGCTTGCGCCCCTGTACCATCGGAGGTTCTCACCGTTCCCGTCAAAGTTGCGCTGTCATTGCGCAAGACGACCTCCATCGAATAGGTTTGTCCCGCCGCTGCGATGGAGAGGTCATCGTAGAGCAAGTTCGTTTGTCCGTACTGGGCAGACTGCACGTACCAGGCGCCCCGCGGTATCAGGTCAACCGAATATTTCCCCGGCTCCACGTTCTGCAACATGACGGAGTAAGCTCCCGGACTGCCGCGTACGACGGTCGAGTAGGATTCGGGGGTGGTCGGGTCGGACGGAATCAAACGCACGGAGATTGGCGGGCCTTGCATTCCCGACGCCCCCGCACCTTCGCTTGAAGAAGCTCGCGACTCCATCCGCACAACCACAGGAATGGAAACGGCTGGTGCGAAAAGCAGGTTCAGGTTCTCGACGTTGGCAGCGACATTCACCCGCGCCTCCGCGCGGAGTGGCTGGTCCGGACCGGCCTGAGAAAATGCTTTCACCTCGTAAGTACCAGGGGGAACGCCGTATATGTCAAAGGTGTTCGTATCCCCGTGGAAACGAATTGGAAGGGACAGATCGTCCCCCGCCTGGCTCAGGAACTGAAACCCCACACTTTGTTGCGGCGGGCTGACCCTGCCAGAAATGTGGTAAACCGGCCCTGCGCTCATGGAGAAATCCGCTTCTGCGTGTTGGCCGGCGGCAAGCTGAATCGGCGCCGCTGACGCCAAATCGGGCACGTCCGGATAGTACACGCTGGGATAGCCAGTCTTCGGCCTTTCGTTTCCGGCCAGAAGTCGGGTGTCGTCGCTGCCGGGTCCAGCCGAGAGGTAGTATGTGCCAGACATCAGGTTGGCGAATCGATACCGGCCATCTTCATCGGTCTGCTGCTGACCCCGTGGCTCCCAGTGTTTGCGTCCCTCGCGCAAGGGCTTGGCCGTCAACCGAACGGGCAAGTGCTCGATCGCCTGCCCTGTCGCATCCGTGATCCGGCCCGAGATCGTACTTTGCGGAGTGAGCTTCAGCACTACCGAGCTCATGTTGGAACCGACGGTCACCAATCCGTTGCCGCCTCTGCCCGGATTTTCCTGGCTGAAGTAGCCTGGCTTCTGCGCTCTGACCGTGACCGTACCGGCTGGCAGGCCCTCGATCTGGAAATGACCTTCCCCGTCGGTAAAAACTGTGCGTTGCGAGGCGCCGCTTAGCCAGACGAGGGCGTGTCCAACGGACTCGCCAGTCACGGAGTTCACGACCGAGCCACTCAACGTAAAGCTGGCGTCACTCCTGGTCGGCTGCGATGTGGATATCTGCGCTACTGCGGCTGCGCTCAAGACGCCCCACAAGCTAAGAACGAGCAGCAACGCTGACCGTTCACCGCAAAGTAGCCCAGGCCAGAAGAGGTTCAGGTTCAGGAATCGGTGCGTAAGAGATTGCAGTCTACAAGACACAATAGATCGTCAGTTGCCCAACCGGACATCGAGTGATGCCCTGATCATAAACCCGGTGGCACTCATCATGACTCGGATTCCTAGTGGGAGGCTGGAGCTACATCTGCCGCTTGGTTGCCCGCTCAATGAATGTCTCCTGGCTGTTCAAAGCACCCTTCTTTTGGAAATCCGGGTCGCGCAGATACTTGCCATCGGAGTTCATGTGTCGAGCCTTGGCCTTGGCCTTAAGATATGTGCTAAGAATCTCGTCGCGAAGCACGCGAATCAGGTTCTTGTCCTGGACGGGAAAATCCACTTCTACTCTGCGATTCAAATTGCGAGGCATCAAGTCAGCGCTGCCCAGGTACACTTCTTCACGCCCGCCGTTACGGAAATAGAACACCCGGCTGTGTTCCAGAAACCGTCCCACAACGCTGATGACACGAATGTTGTCGCTAACCCCAGGGATTCCCGGCCGTAAGCAACAAATGCCTCGCACCAGCAGATCAACCTGCACCCCTGCCTGCGAAGCCTGATACAGCAGCTCGATCATCTTCTTGTCCACCAGGGCGTTCATTTTCATGATCAGGTGACCGCCGCGTCCGTTGCGTTGGTGATCAATCTCGCGTTCAATCAGCGCTTGCATGCGCTCGCGCAGTGTTACCGGCGCAACCAGTAGCTTGCGATATGCGGTCTTCGCGGAATAGCCGGTGAGAAAGTTGAAAAGGTCGGTGCAATCGGCGCCGATTGCCGGGTCGCAGGTCAGCATGCCGATGTCGGTGTAAAGCTGCGAGGTGACGCTGTTGTAATTGCCGGTGGACAGATGGGCGTAACGGCGAATGACATCGCCTTCCTTGCGGACAATCAGAAGCGTTTTGCAATCGGACCTTTAGCCCCATCAAGCCGTAGACGACATGCACGCCGTACTCTTCCAGCTTGCGTGCCCAGCCGATATTGCTTTCCTCGTCGAAACGCGCCTTCAATTCCAGCAGCACAGCCACCTGCTTTCCGTTCTCCACTGCTTCCAGCAAGGCATCGACAACGGGAGCGTTTCGTCCGACCCGGTAGAGCGTGATCTTGATCGCGAGCACGTTTGGATCGCTGGCTGCTTTCTGCACAAGACCAAGGATGGGCTGAAACGAATCGAACGGATGGTGGAACAGGATGTCTCCGCGCCGGATGGTAGCGAAGATATCTTCCTCTTCCGCCTCCTTGGCCAACGGCGCGGGCAGAGCGGGAGCAAAGGGAGGAAACTTCAAGTCTGGACGGTCCAACCGGCAAAGATTCCTTACCCGAACCAGACCCAGGGGACCACTTAGCTTGTAAATGTCATCGCGTTCCAGTTCTAAGTTTTCGACGAGGATATCGAGGACAGTTGGCGGCATGGCCTCATTGATTTCCACACGCACCACATCCGCAAAGCGGCGCTGCCAAACGCCTTCCTCCACTGACTCCAACAAATCACCCGCTTCCAGGTTTGAAATCTCGCTGTCGGCATCGCGCGTGACATGAAACGGATGCGCATCGAGAATCTCCATGCCGGGGAAAAGCGCCCCCAGATTGGCTATGACCAGTTGTTCCAGCCAGACGAAGCTTTGTTCCTTAATGGCCGCCTTCGCCCGGCCCTTGGCTTTCGGCGCGACGCTCACCGGAATCAGCTGCGGCAGCGTATCGGGAATCTTAACGCGAGCAAAATGCTCCTCACCTTCACCAGCTCGCAAAAGCACCGCTAGATTCAAACTGAGATTGGAGATGTGTGGGAAGGGGCGCCCGGGATCGAAGGCCAGAGGAGTCAACGTTGGAAAGACGGCTTCCTGAAAGTAGGAGTCCGCGAGAGCGCGCTGCTCGTCGGTGAGACTTGGGTAGCTGAGGATGCGAATGCCCGAGCTCTCGAGCGCGGGCACCAGTTCCTTACTCCAGCATTCGTGAGCGCCGCGATACAGCCGAATCACCGAGGCCCGGATGGCGCGAAGTTGCTCGGCGGGGCTCATGCCGTCGGGCCGGTGTCCATTACGCCCTTTTCGATCTGCCGCTTCAGGCCAGCCACCCGCACCATGAAAAATTCATCGACGTTGGATCCCACGAATGACAGAAACATCAGGCGCTCCAACAGCGGGTTGCTGTTGTCTTGCGCCTCCTCCAAGACTCGCCTCTGGAAATCCAGCAGGCTAAGCTCGCGGTTGATGAACAATTCAGGATCATCGAGTCGCCGGGGAGAGGGTGCGGAAGTACTCGCCTGCGAACGAGGAGTCGCGCGGGCAGCAGTTCGCCTTGCCTTGGAGGGTGCGGCCTTCGCGGATGTGCTCATAAGGTCGGAACTATCCGTAGCCCTCAATTGTACTGGCTGGAACCACAGTTGAACACGCGATCGGTGCGACAAGTGCAGGATTTCCTAGCCGTTAATCGAATATTCACCGTGTAGCCAAGCCACGAAGCACCGTATTGCCAATGCTGACCGGGGAGATTCCTCTTTTGTAATGGAGGCTGCAACCTTGCGGTACGTCACCCCAAGCTTCCTCGCCATGCTTGCGGCTTTGTTGACGACGATTAGCTGTTTCAGAGCTTCGAAGCTCGTATTTGGGCCCCTCGAAGAGCTGTGCTAACCTGTTGCTACCATTCGATTCGCCGGGATGGCGGAACTGGCAGACGCAGCGGACTCAAAATCCGCCGGGCTTCGGCCCTTGGGGGTTCGATTCCCCCTCCCGGCACCAATCCTAAACCCTTGTAGATACATCACTAGCTGGCGCTAGTTATCCGCACCGATGCGGCGGGTTGATCTGAAATGGCTCATTGTACCCAGATTGTTCCCGTATCCGTGCTTGCTACTCCAGTTCCGGCGTGATTGTCGCGTTTATACCAAACGCTCGATGGTTTTTATTTGTTGCCGGATGGAAATCCGTTTTTGCCCGCCGCTAGCACAGGTCCGGATTATGCAGCGAGTCCGGGACCTGCAGCACCTGTGTCTCGGTGAGTGCCCTGCAGCGACGCGAGGAACACTGGGCCATTGTCGATCTCGTCGGTGAAGGCGGGCTGAACTTGCGCCGCTACCGGTTACTACTGGCACTAGTTATTACTACCTCTAGTAGTAACTCAGGGTTAACGGTACCGTGTCAACCTTATGACAAACCGCCTCAGGGTTGTACAACCTAAGCTGTATGCGCTTTTGGTATGTTGCTTATTATCAACCTTCCTGTTCGCCCAGACCGATCTCAGTACCGTGCGGGGACACGTTGAGGACCAACAAAATGCACCCATCACCGGCGCTTCGGTAACGCTGCGGAACCCGGCAACTAGTTTCAACCGAACCGTTAGTACCGACGGTTCCGGCGACTACTCGTTCATCGGCATCCCGCTGACGGGCCAGTACGTTCTGACGGTCAACGCGCCACAGTTCAAGCCCGTCGAGCAGAAAGACATTCTCCTGCGCGCAGGTCGGGACCCGCGATATTCGACTTCACCATGGCGATTTCCGGCGCGAACACACTCGTGAATGTATATGGCACTACCGGCACCGTGCCCACCGCGTCCAACCAGGTTGCCACCCGCTTGAGCCAGGAGAAGATAGAAGACACTCCTGTTCTGGACCGGCAAGATCACGACTTTGCCGCTGCTGAATTCCTCCGTGCGCCTATCGACCACAACTGGCGATCTTTTCCTGAATGAGACGCTGTTCGTTATCAACGGCACCGGACGCCGCCAGACCACTTACGTGCTCAACAACACCACTGCGAATGACATGTGGGGACGGCAGACGATGTTTGCCGGGCTGCCGTTCTCAGCCGTGCAGGAGTTCACGGTCTACACCAATGCCAGTTCCGCGGAATGGGGATGGAACGCAGGCACGGCGGTCAACGTCGTTACTCGATCGGGATCGAACGATTGGCACGGAGATTTCGTCGGCATGGGCAGCCCCTCCTTTTCCAACGCCAGCATTCCTCTCGCGGTTAAGCCCGTACAGGAAACGCTCGCCCAGGGCAGCGGTATGCTCTCCGGTCCGATCGTGAAGGACAAGACCTACTTTATGGTGTCAACGCAGTACACCAATCAGAACCGCCCCGCCGTCATTACCTCGCCAGTCGATCCGGGAGCGATTTACAACGGCACGTTCGGTCAGACGCTTTTCCTGGCGCGCCTGGATCAGGAACTAAGCCAGAATAACCACCTCTCCCTGCGTGGCAACTTCGACCGCTTCAGCGACACCAACCCGCAAGATGCGGTCAGCGGCGTTACTCTGCCCACGGCGGCTCGCGTGTTTACCCGCAACACCTATCAGGCCGCCGCGACCGACACCTGGGCCATCAATAGCAACACCCTGAACGATGCGCGCTTTGAGTTCCTGCTGGGCGATCCGATTACGCAGTTTAGTCCCGTCGATTTCAGCCCGCAGGAGTACGTCTCCGGCTACTACACGTACGGCGAGTCACGCTCGGCCAACCTGATGAACCACCAGTATGAATGGGCCGATACGCTTAGCATGAGCCGTGGCAAGCATCAGGTGAAGCTCGGCTTTGACGTGATGACCTCCTCCTCCGGCGGTTTCGGACAGGAGTTCGGCAGCGGCTACGTCGACGGCAGATTCCAAGTCAATCCGCTCTACAAGACGATTCCCATAACAACCTTGCTGACCTACGATCCTGCTCTGCCGCCACCGGGCTCGGCGCCAGGAGCCCCCCCGGTCGCGTTGAACTTCACGCAGTCGTTCGGAAACCAGAATTACCACCTCACCGATACGCTGTATGGCCTGTTTGCACAGGACAATTGGAGCATTCTTCCCAACCTCACGCTGAACCTCGGCTTGCGCTGGGACGGCGAGACCTTCACCGGGCAAAACGCCCTGTTTTCGCCGAGAATCGGACTGGCCTGGAAGCTGCCGAACAGCAATACCGTTATCCGCGCCGGATACGGCATTTATTATTCGGAGGAACGGACGGACCTGTATGCCAGCGCGGCACTGGGTGGTCCGCAGGGCGCGTTCACCTATACCGCGGTTCCCGGAGGCTTGGGCTTCCCGACAACCTTCGGGCCCATCACGTTCCCGCCGGGAGCTGTTCTCCCGGCCCGCAGCATCACCATCCTGGCCGGGCAGTGCAACTATCTGAATCAGTTCCTGCCGGTCGACCAGTTGCATTTCTGCAGCAATAACTTCCAGAACCCTTACACCCAGCAATGGAACCTCGGCTTCGAGCACGATCTGGGAGGCGGCTGGCTACTTGCGATGGATTACATCGGTTCGCACACGATTCACGTCGAACAACCGGTCGACTTGAATGCCCCCTCGGCGTTCAACCGAACCGCTCCTGGACAGACGCGTTCGGTGTCGAAGGCGAATGCGACCCGGCCCATCGTTCCGGTGCCCGGCGGATATCAGCAGGTGCTGCAATACGTCAATGACGGTTCGGCCTGGTACGATGGCCTTCAAGTCAGAGTCACCAAGCAGCTCACACATCGCGTTTCGCTCCTGGGCACCTACACCTGGTCGCACGATATCAACACCGTCGAATGGGACGGCACCCAGCAGGCCCCAAACTCTTACAGCTGTCTGGTGATATGCGAAAAAGCGACCAGTCTGCTCAACCAGACCAATCGCGCCTCGGTGAGCGCCACCTACAACTTGCCGTGGGGCTTCATGCTGTCGGGTTGGATGGAGGCCGCTTCGGGATTCCCCTTCAACGTCACCACTGGTGTCGACAACAATGGCGACGGCAACAACACCGACCGTCCGGTGATCAATGGGGTTGTGATCGGGCGCGATGCTGGACAGGTGCCGGCAACCTATGACTTCAACTTCGCGCTGCAGAAAACATTCCGCATGACCGAACGGGCCAGCCTGATCCTGCGAGCTGAGTCCTACAACACAACGAATCACTTAAACCTTTATAGTCTGAACGGCGTGTACGGCAACGGGGCTACGCCTGTCGCAACCTTCGGAACGCCGCAAGGCGGCTTGGCGAACGTCGGTTCACCGCGCCAAATGCAGTTCCTGGCGCGGATCGTGTTCTAGCATTGGAGTTCACCACGGAGGCACGGAGATCGCAGCTCTTGTGGTCTTTTGCCTCCGGGTAAACAGAAGATATTTGCTCACTCGTAGTACGGAAGATTCCAGAACACTCCGTGTCCTCAGTGCCTCCGTCGTGAACAGTTCGCTTTCCTTCCTACAGCCCGCTGGCTTCACCCGGCTGCGCGTGCTTGCAGCGGCATGCCTGCTACTGTATTGCTCGACAACCCTGGCGCAATCCGCATCGGCGCGCGGAACCATCAGTGGGATCGTTACCGACCCGCAGGGCGATGCCATCGCCGGAGCGCAGGTTACCATCCGCAGCGCCGATTTCACCTCGAAACGCACTCTGACAACGTCGAACACCGGAGGCTTCGTCGCGGCGCTGTTGAGTCCGGGGCCTATACGGTCGAGGTGAAGGCACCGGGCTTTACTCTGAAAAAGCCTGCGCGGGTGAACCTGGGGGTGGGAAGCAGCGTCCAGCTCGCTATCCAGTTGGGTGTCGCAGGCACGTCGCAGAACATAACCGTTTCCGGCCATGGGCCGACGCTGGAAGGGAACACGCTGCCCCCGGCGATCAACAAACAGGCGCCGCAGGTGAGCAATACCCTGGCCGGCCTGACCGTCACCTATCTGCCGAACCGCGACCGCGATTTCAGCCAGTTCGGCCAGCTCGCCGCGGGCGTCGAGCCATCACCCAACTATTCCGGACTGATCGTCGATGGCCAGCGGCCCAGCGCCTTCAGTGCGGCGGTCGATGGCGCCGACTTCACCGATCCGCTGCAAGGAGGCGAGCGCGGTTCGCGCGATGGCTCGCTGTTTTTTCCGCAGACCGTTGTGCGCGAATTCCAGGTGGTCCACGCCGGAGCGACAGCCGAAGTTGGCGGCACCAACGCCGGCTTCGTGAACATCGCTACCAAGGAGGGCAGCAACAAGTATCACGGCGAGGCGTTCTACATCGGGCGTCCCTCGGCGCTGACCTCCAGCGACGCCTTCGGCCACCCGCTCGACAACACGCAAAACGAGTTTGGCGGGTCGATTGGCGGCCCCATCAAGAAGAGCAAGTCCTTTTTCTACGTCGGCGCCGAGCAGGACTATCTCAACATTCCGTACTGGACTGAGTTCGAGCCCCAGCCGCCGGGGACCGTCATACCGCCGTCGCTCTCCGGTTTGCAGCGGCAGGTGGTCGGCAAGAGCGACCCGACATCGGTATTCGCGCGCGCCGACTTTCTATTGAACCAGACGAACACCCTGAATCTCGCTTTCAACTTCAATCGCGTGAAGGCCACCAATGTTGACGACGGATCGACGCGCAGCATCGCGCCCCTCGACAATGCCGCATCGCTGACGGGTGGCAGCTACTGGGTCCGGGGAAACCTGACCACGATGTTTGGCTCCAACCAGGTCAACCAGTTCCTGGCGCAGTGGGCACAGGACCAGCGCAGCCTGACACCAAACTCGACGGGGCCTGAGCTGGTTATCAACGGCTTCGGCGTGCTGGGCGGAAATTCCATCGCGAACCAGTCATACACCTCAAACATCAATCGCTATAGCGACGATTTCGCCGTCACGCGCGGCGGCGTCATTCATTTTGGCATCGACTTTGGCTACAATCCCGCGAGCCTCCAGCACGAAGCCAATCTCAACGGGCGCTTCGACTTCGATTCGCTGGCTGACTACCTGGCCGGCGATCCGCGCCGCTACCAGCAGACGTTCATCGTGGGTGACGGAATCTACAACGGTGCGGTCAAAGAGCTGGGAATCTACGTCGATGCCAGGTTGCCGGTCACGAAGTCGCTGACCGTCACGGCGGGCCTGCGTTGGGATGGCCAGTGGAATCCGCAGCCGTCGCATCCGAATATGACGATCGCTTCGACGGCATCAGTTCCCAACGATCTGAGTCAGTGGCAGCCGCGGCTGGGCTTTGCGTGGAACCCGGTCTCAAACACGGTCGTGCGCCTTTCCGCCGGACTTTATGATGCGCCCACTCCCGCCGACATCTTCCAGCGCGTCTTTACCGACAACGCGCTGAATACAGTTGTCGCCGACAGCTACTTCGACCCGCAAATTCTGCCGCTGGTAACTGCGGGCGGCCAGTACCGCTCGCTAACTGCGCCGCCCGCGGGGCTGACTACGCCAGCCGCGTTCGTGATCGGGATCTCGCCCCACTTCCAGAATCCTCGATCGTTCCAGGTGGCCGGCAGCGTGGAGCAGCAGCTCACACCCAAAATCTCGCTGACCGCGGGCTACGTTCATAACAGCACCTGGGACCTGCAGCAGTTGCTCGATACCAATCTCGAGCCGCCGACCTACGACGCCTATGGCCTGCCGGTCTTTCCGGCTACGCGGCCAAACCCGTCCGTCGGGCAGTTGCTGGTCAACGAGTCTTCGGCACATTCGACCTATGACGGAATGCTGCTGACCGCAAACTTCCAGCTGCCACACCGCTCGCAGCTTTCCGCCAACTACACTCTGGCGCGAGCGCTCAACGACAACTCCAATCTCGGGCCATTCACGCTCGTCTCCGCGCTGAATCCCTTTAACCTCTCGGCGGACGCGGGTTACTCCTCGTTCGACATTCGCAACAGCTTCAACCTGAGCGCCATCACCAACCTGCCGCTCGGCTTCAAGTTCAACCCGATCCTGGTGGCGCGCTCCGGGTTGCCCTACACGCCCCTCATCGGCTTCGACCTGCAGAACGACGCCAACGACTGGAATGACCGCGCCATCCTCAATGGCAAGGTCGTGCCACGCAACATCTACCGACAGCCGTCGTTCTTCAACCTCGATATCCGCTTTGTGAAAGACATCACTCTGCGCGGAGAAGGCCATCACCTCGACCTGTTCCTCGACATCTTCAACATCACCAACGCCTCCAATCGCAACTTCGGCCCGGAGGCAATCAGCGTCTTCGGCACGCCGGCAATGCCGATCTACAGCGGCGGGCAGCCGCTGTTCGCGCCCGACACCAACCACGTCGGCAGCGCACGGCAGGTGCAGTTCACGGTGAGAATAACGGCCTTCTGACGGTATCCACGTGCGCTCCCACGAACCTGTAAATCACGTTCGGCTTATTGGGTGGACAATCCTGAAGTTGGTTCTTGAGGGAACCAAGAGTTTTATCAAGTCCTGGTTCACCTCAAGCGGCCGAGCTTGCTTTCGTACCTGCAACGGGATGCGCCGACGCTACGGATGAAAACAACGGTATAAGACCCTCGCCCAATGTGGGGTGAGTCAAGACGGCATCGCGTAGCGCAGTATAGGGCAGCCCTGCGATCATCGCGACCTGAACGGCAGCCATGATCTCCCCCGCGCCGAAACCGAAGGCCGTGAAGCCGAGGATGCGGGCGCCGTCCGCCTCCACTAACGCTTTCATGAAGCCTCGAGTCTCACCCAGAGTCCGCGCGCGGAGATTCGCCTCCATGGGAACCTTGAACAAGCGATATGCGATGCCCTGCGCTTCGGCTTCCTGCTGACTCAGGCCCACGCGCGCCAATTCCGGATCCGTGAACAGGCAGTACGGAACGTGTCTACCCGTGGTTAGGCGGTTGCCACCCGTGATGTTGCTGTGTACGACGCGGAAATCATCGACGCTGATGTGTGTGAACTGCGGGCTGCCGGCAACCTCACCGATCGCCCAAACACCCGGTGCAGTGGTCTGTAGTCGCTCGTTGACCTTGATGTATCCACGATCGGTTAACTCGATTCCGGCTAATTCCAATCCAAGTTCCTCGGTGTTTGGAGTGCGGCCTGCGGCGACCAGCACATGACTGCCCTCCAGGCACCTTCTCAGTTCCGTTTTGCTCGAGCACGATGCGCACTTGCTGGCCGGATTTTCCTGACACTCGCATGATCCGGGCGTTCAGAAGAATCGTGATGCCCTCATCCTCAAGCAGGCTGCGAAGGGCCTCGCAGACGTCTTCATCTTCTCGATCCATCAACCGTTGGTTGCGACCGATCACCGATACCTTGCTGCCAAATCGACGCATCGCCTGCGATAGTTCCGTCCCGACGTAACCAGCCCCGATCACAAGCAGGTGTTCGGGGACCTCGTCGAGTTCTAATGCCTCGATATGCGTGAGCGGTCGCGATTCAGCAAGACCGGGAATTGCGCCCAGCGCCGCCCGCGTACCAGTACTGACGATCACGTTGGCTCCGTGAAGTTGACGGCGTGTTCCGTCGGGGAGAGCGACCTCCAACGTTTTGGGAGCGATAAAGCGTCCGGTTCCTAAAATCAACTGCGCTCCCGTTTCCCGATAATTTTCCAGATACATCTGGTTCAAGCCGGATACCATCTTGCGCTTGCGGTCACGGACGCCCGGCATCTCAATCGTGAAGCCGTCGAGAGCTATGCCGAATTCCTTGCTGCGGCGAAAATAGGATGCGACCTTCGCACTGTGGATAATGTTCTTGCTCGGCAGGCATGCGATGTTCGGGCATGATCCGCCAATGTATTTGCGCTCGATGACCGCGACGCGCTTTCCTTCTCCCGCAAAGGTTCACGCAGCAATTGTTGAACCGGTGCCGCCACCGAGAATCACCAGATCAAATTCTTCCGGCTGGGTTGTCTTGAGTATCTTGGCGGATGAGGTGTTCTCTTTGCTGTTCATGCGATTTTCCTTTCCGACAACCGGTTCACTTTGGCTTGCATAAAATTCAAATTCCCGTTCAGAGGGCGGTACGTCCTCCGTCTACGGCGAGCTTTGCGCCATAAATGAAACTGGCACCATCGGTCGCCAAGAAGACAATCGCCCGGGCAATCTCGTCGGCTATAGCGGCCCGGCCTGCCGGTCCCCGGGAAGCTAGCTGGTCAAGACCCTCACCCATGGCATCCGTACCTTCTGTGCGCGTGGGCCCCGGGGCTTACTGCATTGACACGGACACCGCTCGGCTCCATATTCGGCAGTCCAGGCTTTAGTCAGACACGGATGCCGAGCTGCGCCAGCCGGTTAGCTGTCGCGCGACCGATACCGCTTGTTCCACCGGTGATAAGTGCCGTCAAAGTGTTGCTTGTCATCTGCAATCCCTCATGAAAATTATTGTCCAGTCCTAGTCATGGGGCCTTACTCCTGCCTCTTATTGCGACTTGTTCGACCCGACATCTTGTCCTCTTTCCTTGCGTCGTCCCGCGTTCATGCGGACAGAAACTTGGTCAAGAGCTCGGTCGTCTCCTTGGGGTTCTCTTCCGGGAAGAAATGACCACCCTCAATCGCTCGCCCCTGGACGTTGTCCGCCCAATTTCGCCAGATGCCAAGCGGTTCCACCTAGTCGTTCGTAGAACGTGTCGAGCGGCCCGCCAGCGGCCCAAAGATGAAGCATCGGGCTTTTGATGCGCAATGAGTCTCGTTGATCCTTCTCGTCGTGCTCAATGTCGAGTGTGGCAGCCGCCCTGTATTCTTCGCAGATCGCGTGCACGCGAGCCGGATCCCGATAGGTCGCCTCATACTCTGCTTGGCACCTCCGGCCCGAATGAACCTTGGCCGAAGGGATTGTCGAAGACAGCTCCGGGCGCACCGGAAAGGTAGTTCTCCGGGAGGGGCGCCTTTTGTGAGAGCAGAGCCCAAGGCCAGTATGTCTTCGCGAACTTGGCGTCCGCGTGGGCCCATGCTTCTGAAATCGGTATTACATCGAATACTGCGAGCCGGTCGACTTTTTCAGGGTGGTCGAGTGCGAGACGATAGGAGACTCGGCCACCTCGATCATGTCCGACGATCGAAAAGCGAGGAAATCCGAGCTTCGCCATCACTTCGACCAATTCATTCGCCATAGCGCGCTTCGTGTACGGGTAGTGGTCTTCCGTGGAAGCGGGTATACCGCTGCGGCCATATCCGCGTAGATCAACGCAGATCACCGTGTAATTCGCGGCAAGCCGTGGCGCAACATAACGCCACATGAGGCTTGTTCTCGGGAAGCCATGGACCATCAAAAGCGCTGGGCCGCGCCCGTAGCGTCTGATGAAAATGGTGTTGTCATTTGTTTTGATTTCACTTGTTTCGAAATCGGCAGCAACCGGTACGACGTTTGTGGACTGGCCTAACGCGACCTGCGTTAGGGCTGCCGGTGATAAGGCGCTCAAAGTAGCAGCGGTCATTCCTCCAAGAAGAGTTCGACGTTCCATTGAATCCTCCACATGAACTCCTATCGCGAGAGGGTCTCACGCGCAGTTTTCGAGATCAGGTCAACCACGACGGCTTCGCTTTCCACGCTGGAGTAGGGGCTGGTTCTTGAATGCACTGGAGCGCGATTGGTCGTTGCACCGCAGCCATGATGCTTGCTCGTTCGACCGAAGCTTTATGGGCAACGGGGTCATGAAACCCCCCGTTCCGGCATCCACAGAAAACCGTGCGCATCGGGTGCCAACTCTGGGGCATCCGGGGTGCGGTTGGTCGCGATAAAAGATCTTCGCGACCGTTTCGCCCTCATCCGGCGCCAGCGCCGCGATATAAACAAGCGACTTAACTCGGCCCTCGGACATTTCTCTGATCACAGCACCCCCGTAGGCGTGTCCAGCTACGGACCACTGGCCCACTCGTCCGTTCGAGTGCACGTCGCAAAGCGGCAATGTCGTCAGTTAAGGACGTTAGCGGGATCGGAGCGCAGACGACCTTAAGACCGTGGCGTCGCAATGGGACGAGGATGTTGCTCCAACAAGACCCGTCCTCCCATGCGCCATGTACCAAAACAATTGCGGAATTTTGAGGAACAGCGTTCATCTTGAAGCCATGCTTCCTCTGCTCTGGCGCTCAGTGGCGTTCGCATCAAGAAACTCTCTCATGGCATCGGCAATTTCAACGACGTGTGTCTCCGTCGCGAAATGCCCGGTATCCAGGAATTCGACCTGCGCGTTTGGCAGATCTTTCCGAAATGCCTCGGCTCCCGCGGGGATAAAAAAGGGATCATTCTTGCCCCAGATCGCAAGTAAAGGCGGCTTCGATTTACGAAAATATTCCTGAAATTTCGGATAGAGCTTCACGTTGGAGGCATAATCCAAAAACAAGTCCAGCTGGATTTCTTTGTTCCCTGGCCGCTCCATCAGCGCCATATCAAGTGTGTAGGATTCCGGCGCGACGCTATCCGGAACCTCCACGCCGTGGGTGTACTGCCATCGAGTTCCCTCCAGTGTCAAAACGTTTTGCCGAATGACCTCGCGATTTTCTGCTGTTGGCATGGCCCAGTATTTCCGGATTGGCCCCCAGGCATCACCGAGGCCCTCTTCATAGGCATTCCCATTCTGTGAAACGATCGCTGCCACTCGTTCGGGATGAGCCATGGCCAAACGGAGGCCTGTTGGTGCGCCGTAGTCGAAGATATAGAGTGCGTAGCGTTGTAGCTTGAGCGCTTCTGTAAATGCCGTTATGGTCCGGGCTAATGCATCGAACGTGTAAGTGTATTTCCTCTGCTCGGGGACTTCCGTAAATCCGAAGCCCGGCAGGTCTGGCGCGATCACCCGGTAACGATCGGCTAGACGGGGAATCAGTTCCCGGAACATGAACGAGGATGATGGGAACCCGTGTAGCAAGAGAACGACCGGCGCGCTCGGGTCGCCTGCCGCTCGATAAAAAACCTGGACACCGTCGGCTTCGATCTTGCGGACACACGTAAGTGGTACATCAAACTGCGAACTAGGGGAATCAGAAAATGCCTCCCGATTCCGTGCTCTGTCTGAAATGTGTGGATTCATAACAACTTCTCCTCTCAATGGGCTGCTCGCATTTGGGCGACTTTCTGGCAGGGATCCTGCCAATACGGCAGGCGCTGTCCCGACATAGCTGCTAAATCCTTTCGACGAGAATGTGCCCTTGCGCGTTCATTGCCGGCTCTCGCACAGCCAACCTCGCAACAATCGGAGTATGCTGAGCGACCCTTTTCACGTTTCGAAGCTGCCCGTTGAGTCGGTACGCACGCTGTGGAATCAAAACCTTCCGCATCATGAGCCGCGCCCGCAACAGCCTGGTTTTTACTACACCCTCTCTGACGCCCAAGATGGCGGCGGTTTCCCTAATGCTCAACTCTTCCACGTCCCGTAGCATCAGTATCTCGCGATACGTCTGCGGTAACCTGGCGATCGCCAAATTGAGCATCCGGCGCAGCTCCTTTCGCTCCAGCGCCTGCAGGGGAATCTCTCGCTTGTCGGCAATCACCACCGGCGTGAAGCTGCGGGTCTCCTCCTCCGTGGTATCGTCCAGCGATTCGAATCGCAGGATGCGGTCGCGACGCAGGCGGACGCGCGCCTCGTTCACTGCAATGGAGATCAACCAGGTGCTGAACTTCGACTCGGCGCGAAAGCAGTGCAGGTTCTTGAGCGCCTTCAGCATCGTGTCCTGCGCCGCGTCTTCGGCTTCCTGTCTGTTTCGCAATATGCGGAGGATCAGAAAGTAGACGGTCCGATGGTAGGGGTGAACGAGGTCGTGGAAGAGATCACGTTCGCCAGCGAGAACACGCGCGATAAGTTCCTGGTCACGGGATATGGGAGAACCCGCTTCGCCAGGGTATCGGACGGCTGTCCCAACCAATGGGTCCTGTTCCCCGCGCGCTGAACGAGCCACACTCACGATGTTTCCTCCTCTGCTATCGGATGACGATAATCTGTGCCACCGCGGAACACATCGCTTAGCGCAATTGGCGCGCCATGAAATGAACCTGACAACCAGAGGATGGACTTTGTGGGCTAAGTTATTCTGTGGGTGGAAAATGCTTTTCGAAGACGGGCGGGAAATCTCGATCCGCAACTGACAAGTTGTGTGACGAATAACTGACGCTGACAACTTCTCGTCGCGGTGTTTGTCGCGGCAAAGAGGATGATTCAGGAAGGCCCGAATTAACCGTGTCCTCGGCGACTGTTGGCGTTCTTGGGAGAGATTTCAATGGATCGCTTTATCCCGAGCTTTCGCATTCTGTAAACCAATGTGGTCCGCTTCATCCCCAAACGCTCAGCGGCGCCGCTTTGGCCACCGATCACCCAGTTGCTCGCTTCAAGCGCGCGGAGAATGTGATCACGTTCGACCTCAGCGAGCCCGCCGATGGGAACATCTCGCTCCAGGTAGGGATTAAACGGCTCCAACTCGGCAACCGGCGCACGAAGTACGGTGTAAGGAGAGAGAATTACTGCTCGCTCCATGAAATTCTGCAGCTCGCGAACGTTTCCAGGCCAGCAATACCGCACCAAGGCATCCATCGTCTCTCTAGGAATTTGGTCGATGCTCTTGTTCATTCGTTGAGCGTAGCTGCTCACAAAATGCCGCACCAGTTTTGGAATGTCTTCGGTGCGTTGCCGCAAGGGCGGAACGTGGATCGGAAACACTTTCAGCCGGTAATACAGGTCCTCGCGAAACGTGAGTTGCTTCACCATACTGGCCAGATCACGATGCGTGGCTGCAATCAGGCGGACGTCAACTTTGTGGGTGCGGTTGCTACCGAGCCTCTCGAATTCCTGCTCCTGCAGGACACGTAGCAATTTCGCTTGAAGTTCGAGAGGAATGTCGCCGACCTCGTCAAGAAAAAGCGTGCCCTTGTTCGCGAGTTCAAAGCGTCCCGTTTTTTGCGCGATCGCTCCGGTGAAAGCGCCTTTTTCGTGGCCGAACAACTCACTCTCCAGCAGGCCGAGGGGGATTGCGGCGCAATTCAATTTGACAAACGCCCGTTCCCGGCGGCTGCTCAGATTGTGGATTGCACGCGCGATAAGTTCTTTGCCGGTTCCCGTCTCGCCCAGGATGAGCACGCTCGAATGGGTAGGTGCGACTACCGACACCAGTTTCAAAGCGGCCTTCAACGCGGAACTCTCTCCGACGATTGCCCCGAACTCGGCCCGAATTTCCTGTTCGAGATAGAGCCTTTGTTCCGTCTCTTTGTCTCTGTCCTTTATCGCCTTTTCGTAATCGAGGGCATTCTCAACAGCAATAGCCACCTGGCGGGCCACCTGTTCGAGATAGACGATGTCATCTCGATCGAATGCTTTCTCCGTCCGCTTCAAGGCGGCCAACACACCTACTACGCCGTTTCTGCCGATCAGCGGGAGATCGCACCCCGATATCAAGCCTTCCGTCATTAGACACCGATAGATACGTTGACCTACGCTGTTGCCGAAACTTTCAGGATCGTCGCGCACGTCCTCAAGGCGGTCAAAATGTTGCGTCTGGCCGGTCCAGAAGGCTTTGCCACAGCTCGAACCATGGATTGGTACAATCGTCCCGTCGGAGAAAGACCCTCGTGAATCAGGGTTGTATAGTGTGGTTAGCCGCAATTGCCCGGTATCACCGTCGGGCAGAAGCAAAGCGCAAAAATCACATCGCGTCACGCTCAGCAAATTCGTCGAAAGGACCCCAACCAACTGGCGAAGATCCAGCTTTGATATCATGCTGTTCGTAATTTCCAGAAGCAAGCGCAGCCGATCGCGTTCACGCCCTAACTCTTCTTCCTTAATGCAGCGTTCAATTGCAATCCCCGTGATATAGCTGGCATCCTCAATCAACTGCAGGTCGGTGCTACCAGGGTTACGCGCTTCACGATAAAGGATGGCGAACGTACCAAGGGTCTTACCTTCGTTCGTGAACAGGGGGCGCGACCAAACAGAGCGAATCCCGTAAGCCGACACGAGGTCACGATAGTCAACCCAGAGGGGGTCGGTGAGAATGTCGCTCACGTAAACCGGCTTCTTCCGATAAACAGCGGTACCGCAGGACGCGCCTTTCGGACCCACAAACATGGGTCCTACGTGAGCGCCAAATCCAGGAAGACTGGGTGCTGCGGCGCAGTGCAGTTGGCTTCCGTCCTCATCAGATAGCCAGATCGTGCAAAACATGTTTTCGCCTTCGGATTCAACTAAGCGAGCAATGATCGCCAGCACCTCAGGTAGCGGAGATCCAGTGAGAATCAGCTTCAGAATTTCCAGCACAGACTCACTGGGAAAGAACGCTTGCGCATTCTGCCTTAGGTCAGCTTGCGACATGACTTGCGGAGAAGACTGCATTGCTACGTCCATGAAGCGTCCTTCCTCGTCACACAAGGAGCCGAACTACTCTGGGGAGTGGCGTCATGCTCTGGTGTGGGTCTGGCGATCTCACCAACAGCGCGGTGCCGACGACGTATGGTGTTCGGCCCAGGTCAGGACGAATGCACCACACAACAATACCTCTGTTTGGATGCTCCCCATGCATTCGCGGCTCCACATTCAAATCCAGTTCACCTTCGAGGCAGTTCCAGTGATGAAGCTGGCTTTGTCACCGGTGAACGCCTGGTGGGATCAGTCAATGATAAGAGCCTAGATGAGTTGTGATGAGCAAGCGGAAACCGCGTGTGATTGCTGATTGCGAAAGCCGCTTTCCGAAAAAGGCTCGGACGCCACCACCTGTACTTCCCATTCAAGGGAATCACTTTACGCGGCGAGGCTGGCCGGGCATGAGGGCAACAGATAGTTGTGCGGGGAAGGGCAGAGGAGTAAGATTCGCTGCAATTGCCGCAACTCCAATTTAGAAAGGAAACTCGGTATGGAGCCTTTTCTCGGTTCACTATTGCTGGTGCCCTACAACTTCGCGCCCCAAGGATGGGCGCTATGCAATGGACAGCTATTGTCCATCCAACAAAACACGGCGCTATTTTCGCTGCTAGGCACGACCTACGGCGGTGATGGCATCTCCACCTTTGCTCTTCCGGACTTACGCGGACGGGTTCCAATAAGCGCCGGACAGGGCCCAGGGCTGCAACAATATGTTCTCGGACAAAGCGGGGGTGCTGAGAGCGCAACTCTGGGAGTCACTCAGTTGCCGGCTCACAATCACTCCGTGAATACAGTCTCAACCCCAGCCACCGGCACCAACCCAGCGAACCAGTACCTGGCGACGAGCACCGCCCCGGCCGTCGGCGGTGTGTCCTCCATCTACTCTTCGGCACAACCCAATTCCACGCTCAACCCTAATGCTGTTTCACAGACGGGTGGCAGCCAGCCGGTCGACATTCGCTCGCCGTATCTTACCTTTAACTGGATTATCGCGCTGAACGGCATCTATCCATCGCGCGGCTAACGACGGGCTTGCGGGTTGACTGGACACCGACGGGGCATTGGATGCGTCACTTCGACTGGCGCTCGCTCCTCCCCGATTACCGATCCGTCCGCACCAAGCGGATCGCCGCGACGCACAGGAGTCTGGCGCCTGTGCGTCGCGTCGTCGGTAGGATCGCCGGACGTTGAGTCAGCTTGCTTCGAGTTCCTGGTTCGTTCGAGTGTTGATGGGTAGCCGGATCCCGAATTGGGTACCTTTCCCTACTACGCTGGTGACGTCGATGTGGCCGCCGTGCGCTTCCACCATGCGGCGGGCGAGTGACAATCCCAGGCCGGTACCATGTCCTTTGGTGGTAAAGAAGGGACGAAAGATGTTAGGCAGGTGTTCTGGCGGAATTCCCTTCCCTTCATCGGTGACGGTGATCAGCACATCGTCATCTTCACTCTGCAGAGAAACGCGGACAACGCCGGGCTTGTCCATGGATTGAATCGCATTGAGCAGCAGGTTCAGCAACACCTGGTTGATCTGGTTGGGGTCGTGTTCTACCGGGGGAATCACATCCTTAATTTCCAGCTCGACCATGATGCGTTTCGTGATCGCCTGCTGGCGCGCGAACATAACCGCATGCTCGGCCGTGCCGCACAGATCGCCGACCCGAAATTGCGGTGGTTTTGGCCGGGCAATCTCGAGCAGTTCGGTGAGAATGCGATTAATTTGTACCGCCTCTTCCTTGGCGTCCTTGATGACCGCGCGCGCGGGGCTGCTCGGCGGCAGGTCCCGGCCTACGATCTCGATCACGCCAGCGATTCCGGCCAGCGGGTTGCGGATTTCGTGCGCCAGTCCAGCCGCCAGTTCCCCCAAGGTAGCAAAGTGCTCGGCGCGGGACATTTGCGTCTGATGCAGACGCTGGATTTCTTCGCGGCTGGCCTTAAGCTGTGCCACCATATCATTGAAGTCCCGGCCCAGGTCGCCGATCTCGTCATTGCGTGAAGCAAAGCTGACGGAGGCATCCATGTCTCCCAGTTGAACCCGCGCAATTTTGTCCTGCAACTCCAACATTGGACGGCGGACGAAAACCGCCAGCACCATGATGACCGCGATGCAAATGAGTAACGCACCAGCGGCCGCGACGGCAATGATGACGTGCCGCTCTCCTTCGGCGAGCGACAGAGAGACCAACACAAACAGGAGCAGCCCGTTCAGCAAGACAGCCGCGATGGGCAACACCGCCTTGAGTGCCCAGTTAAGATGGCGCTTGCGCGGCACTGGCGGCTGCTCCAGCGCCGAAACCTCAGCAGGCCCGGAGGATCGGCGTCATGGAATCGCGTTGGGAGTGAAGCTGACATCTGCGAGACTTCTTTCGGCTCCTTCAAACCTTAAATTTCAGGGCTGGGGAATCGGCGCTGACTCTTGGGGCCTAATCCATCCTCAGAACCGGGTCGTCCAGCCCTGTTCCTCATGCGTACGCGTGTAAGCCGGGAAGCAGATACGTGACGCCGAGGAAAGTGAAGATCACGACACCGAAACCTAGGATGGCGAAGTACGCGGCCCTACGTCCGCGCCACCCACGCGTAATGCGCATATGCAAATAACCCGCGTAGACCAGCCAAGTGATGGCGGCCCAGGTTTCCTTCGGATCCCAACTCCAGTACGAGCCCCAGGTGCGGTTCGCCCAGTACGCGCCGGCGGCGATCATGCCGGTCAGCAGCGGGAAGGCGATGCCGATGGTCTTGTAGGTGACGCGGTCGAGCGTGTCAGCCGAGGGCAGCAGCCCCTCAAGGTCGGCGCGCCGCCACAACAGCATCAGGTACAACAAGGACGCAAAAATACCCGTCACCATGCCACCCAGTAAGAAGGGGCTGGCAGCCAGGCTGGTCGGGAAGAGTCCATCCTGATCGGGTGACGGGTAAGCCGCATCGCGGACACGAAGAACGAAAGCAGCCAGCACCACAATCTGCAGCAGAATACTGATAAACACAGCCTTATTGGCGAGTCCGTAGAAGGACTCGTCGTTTCTGGCGCGGCCTGCGAAATACAACACGAGGGGAACAACTGCGCCCACGGCAGCAATCACAAACAGCCAGCCCAGGTCGGGCACGGTGACGAACAGACGCATGCCGCGGCCCAAAAAGATGTCCGATTTAGTTTTCGCGTCCCACCCGGTGACCGACAAACCGCCCCACTTCTCGAAGCGAGTGGCGACTATGGCAACGTAAATGGCGCCGACCATCGCGCTCGTCCAGGCAAGGAAGGTTTCGGTCTGGAAGTCGTCCTGGATGAGGAACATCATGGCCAGGGCGCAACTCAAGGCACAGGTGGCGTAACTCAACATCGCCAGCGTGACATGCACATGCAGCCAGGTGGATTGCAGCGCCGGCACCAGCGGCCGCACTTCGGAAGGCAGCAGTTGCATCAGGATGACGCAAACTACTGCCAGGGGCATGGTGATGCTGCCAATGATCTTGACCCCGAACTTTTTCTCGGCAATCAGAGTCATCGCTGCCACTGCCCATACAAAGCTCAGCAGCATCTCGTAGATGCTGGCGAAAGGAGGGCGTCCGGAGAGATACCAGCGATGCGCCACAGCCAGAGTGTTGGCGACCAGGCCGATCGATGTCGCTACTGACGCATACCTCACATAACGCGGCGTTCCAGTGACTCCAAATCCCATGTACAGTGCGGCGGCGCCAGCGTAGAAAATGAGCGCAACATACAGAAAATTGCTTTCGCTGATAAGGCTGCCGCCAGACTTGGTCACGCCCAGCAATGCCACGATCAGCAGGAAAACGACCGATAGTCCGACCAGGACGAGCAACGCGTTTCCACCAGTCGCCGCCGGTGGTTCCATTCGTACTACCCGTGCGCGGGTTGCCATCTTCTTTCCTCCGTCTCTTACTTGCCGTTCTTACTTCACCCCAGCCAGGGTTAGTTCAGGTTGTTCTTTGCGCGCAGACTGCGGTATGACCGACGAGCTTTCCAGTTCGGTCCGGACCGCGTCAACCACGTCGCCGAATTTCTGTTCGAAGCGGTCGCGGTTCTTGTTGGCTTGACCGCCAATCCACAGCACTAGCTTGCCTCTCGCATCCGGAATGGCCGTGATCCACAGCCGCATGTGCACCATGTAGAATGCGACCGCCAGCCCGGCCCCCATCAATAGCACTCCTGCCCACACCAGCCACTGTCCCGGCTCATGCGAAACTTCCAGACCGGTGAAGTAGCCCATCTGCATATCGCGATAAACGAAGGTGTAGTTGGTCTTCTCACCTTGTGCCGTTTCGCCGTAGGCCGGGAACAACCACAACTTGGCATCTTCGCCCGTGGCGTTGTTCTTTACCTGCAGGCGGAACGCGGGATTGACCGGATCGTCGGAGCGCTTGAAAACCTGGTTGTCGCGGACAAAGAAATCGGGAATGAATTCGGCGAGGATTACGCTGGTTTTCGGATCCAGCTCAAGAGGCTGATTAGTCTGCAACGTGATCTCGCGGGCGCTTCCTTCTTCTGGTGTGGCCAGTAGCTTCAGTCCATCGAGCTTTCCTGTGGACCCGAAACTTGCCTGGTAGAAGCGCAGTCCCTGATGGACTAGCGGATCGTTAACGACAATCTCTTTCGACTCGACGTCTTTTCCGTTCTGCACAACAGCGAGCTTCGACCACCACCGCTTGGGCGAACCGTCGGCGTAATTCTCCTGCCCGGCGCTATAGCACTTGATTGCAAACGGCAGCTGCTTCTTAGCGCCATTGCGAAGCTCGATGACGTTACCGGTCTGTCCTTTTTGCAACATCAGATAGCCGCTGTAGCCAAAGAGACCGTCGATGATGCCGCCGGCAAAGATCAGAAGCAGGCTGGCGTGGACGATGTACACCGCCATCACCGAGAAGCGACGCCTCTCGGAATATAAGGAGGGTTCGTTTTTGTAGGCGACGCGTTCGACCGGCCAGCCCAGCTTCTTGAGCGCGCGCTCGACAGCGTTCAGTCCGCCTTCCGCGTTCTTGATGGGCAGCTCAACTTTGTTAGGGAGTGCCGAGCGGAAGTGCGCGTCCGTCTTGCGGTACGGCCGCGCATAGAAGCGCCAGGCATTGGGAAAGCGATCAATCGATACCAGGACGATGCTCAAACTGACCAGTCCCAGCAGAGTCAGAAACCACCAGGCGTGGAAGACGTCCGTCAACGTCAGGCGATCGAGCCAGCGTAGTGTGTTTGGCGAATAAGCTTGGGCGAGCTTATCCGCGTCGGTGACGGGACGCTGCAGAACGAATGTTCCCAGCGCAGAGGCGATAACAACCAGAATTAGCAGGACAATGCCCGTCCGCAAATTGGCAAAGGTTTTATGAATGCGTTTCGGAATCGATGAAAGGCTGAAGGCCATGCGCGCTCCTTCCCGTGAGCAACTGATAAGTGCAAATGAGAAGCCATCCCGCCACAAACTCGTAAGTCATTCCGATTTGGGCAATTGCGCAAGAAGTGACACTTCGATGTCCGCCGCTTGAGTGAGGCATATCACCCATTTCAGTGATGAAAGCGCGCATTCGCAACGGCCAATTCCCTGGATTGGTTTCCTCGTCCCACCGTGGTGCTATGGCCAGCCGGACGCGCCTGCGTTAATCTCCCGCAAGGCAAGTTAGTGGGGGATTTCACCTTTCAATGAGGAGGAAAACCCATTTCGGGAGACACAATCCAATGTTTCCCGGATCCTATCGACGCAATTCGGGTATGTTCTAACTGTTTCCTGGGCAGTAACTTAGCATGACGGTGGCTAAGTTTCAGCGGCCTGGCGCCCGCACGGTAATCGACGTGCACAAGTAGTAATTCTCGGGTGGAGGTAGTTCGTGAGAGCAGTGCGGTTGTTTCTGGGATTAGGCTTGATCTTCAGCGCCAGTCTTTGCGGTGCAGCCACCCATCCGGTACCGCTGGAAAAGAATACTGACTCCGCCAAGTGTATTGAGTGTCACGAGGACAAAACGAAGGGCAAGTCGGTCCACTCCGCCATTGCAACCGGGTGCATGAGTTGCCATGAAGTACGGGTGACCAAAGATGCAACGTTCGTGAAGCTCATCACCGCAACGCCCCACGCTCTCTGTCTTACCTGTCATGCCGACATGAACGCAGCCGACTTGAAAGGAACCGTTCATCCTCCCGCGGTTCGCGACTGCCTCAAGTGTCACGATCCGCACACCTCGGACTAACAAGAACCAACTGCTGAAACCGACTTCGGGCGGGGCGAACGAGAACCTGTGCCTGACCTGCCACACGCAAGGACTCAACGTTCCCGTTGGGGGCAGCCGCCACCTAGCGTTGGATATGGGTTGCGAGACTTGCCACCAAGTCCATAAGGTCGGCGAGAAGGGCAAGATCGAGTTCGACTATCACCTGACCAAGGCGCCGCCGGCGCTGTGCATCGATTGCCACGATCCCAAGGACGCCGACTTGATCAAGGCGCACCAGGGGCAGCCGTTTGGCACAGCCAATTGCGTGCAGTGCCATGACCCGCACCAGTCGTCACAGGCCCACTTGATGCAGAAGTTCACCCATGCGCCCTTTGAGAGCGGGAGCTGCGATACCTGTCACGCGGCCCCCAAAGACGGCAAGGTGGTGCTGACCCAGAGCGACTCCAGGGCCCTCTGCGTTACCTGTCACAGCGAGCAGGCTGAGCAGATCGAGAAGGCAAAAGTGCAACATCCGGGCGCGCAGGGCGAATGCATCGCCTGCCACAATCCGCACGCCGGAAGGACCCCGGGCTTCGTGCAGCCTGACCCGGTTTCCGCCTGCCTTGCCTGCCACAGTGAACAAGCGGATCAAATGAAGAAGGCGCACCTGCATCAACCGGTGTTTGGCCAAAGCTGTGCCATCTGTCACCAACCGCACGGCGGCGACAACGCAAAGCTATTGCGGGTGCAAGGCAACGCGCTGTGTCTGGAGTGTCATGGCAACGAGACCCAGCCGCAGAAGCTGGAGGCGCAGCACCTCATCACGATCTTCAACGGTCAGGTGAAACTGCCGGAAGACTACTTTGAGAAGAACAAGGCTTTCCTGCTTCAGCTCAAGTACGGACTCGGACATCCGGTGGCGGGACATCCGGTTTCGGACCTGATGGATCCAGCCAATCCGGGCAAGGTGAAGATGAAGTTGAGCTGTCTCAGCTGCCACCAACCGCATTCCTCCGCCCAGGCAATGCTGCTCGTGAATGACCAGCCGAACACCATGGCCTTCTGTGACACCTGCCACAAAAACCGGATTGACATGATGAAAACTGTGGGGAGTAAATGATCATGCTTACGCTCTACGCAAAGACAACTCGCGTTCGCATAGCCGCGATCGCGCTGCTTTTTGCCTGGGGACTGACGCTGGCTTCGCCCGTCGCGCTCCACGCCGGCAACAAGAAAAAGAAGCAGGCCACTGCCGCCGAGCCTACGGAAACGAAGCCCCAGCAGGGACCTCAGCAAGCTGGTCTGGCCTGAGCCTCCGAACATTCCGCGAGTTCGCTACACCAATTACTTCGCTGGCGTGAAGATCGACTACACAGCCGCCGCGCAGAAAAAGGCCAAAGAAACCTGGATGGACCGTCTCGCTGGCACGCAGTCTCAAGATGAGAAGATGACCCAGAAGAACTTTCCGTTCCAGCTACTCGGCCCTTATGGCATGGCAGTGGATTCGAAAGGGCGTCTCTATGTGGCCGACCAGAAAGTGGGCGCAATCTTCATCTTCAATACCGAAACCAAGGACACGGAGCTGATCCGTAACGGCTACGAGGCCCACTTCGGCCTGATTAACGGCTTGGCCGTGGATGACGATGGGCGCATCTTTGTTTCCGATGGAAAGCTGGGCAAGGTGTTGGTTTTCGATGCTAAGCATCAAGTGGAGGACCAGATCAAGGGTCTGGTCGACCCGGTGGGCCTGGCGATTGACAAGGAAAACCGGCTGCTCTACGTCGTCGATACTCAGCAGGACCAGGTCCTCGTGTACGACGCCGACACTCTTAAACCAATCCGCAAGATCGGCACCGCCGGCAAGAAACACACGCTCACCACCCCCGGCAATTTCGCTTTGCCCACCGATGTCGCGGTCGACAAGGATGGCAACATTTATGTGACCGACACCTTAAACTGGCGAGTTGAGATTTTTGATGCTGACGGCAACTACATCAGCCAGTTCGGAAAACACTGCGATGCCATCGGATGCTTCGAGCGTCCCAAGGGGATTGCGGTGGACAGCGACGGCCATATCTGGGTGGTGGATAACGGCCTTGCTCTGGTCCAAGCTTACAATCGCGATGGCGCGCTGATGGGTTATGTCGGCGGCCCCGGTCGCCTCCTGGGGCAGTTCAACGACCCCATGGGAATTTTCATCGATCAGAACAATCGCATGTTTGTCTCCGAGCAATATCCGTGGGGACGGGTGCAAGAGTTCCGCTACATCACCGACGCCGAGGCTGAGCAGCTAAAGAAGGAAAAAGCCGCCAGCCACCAGACGACCCAAGCCGAAGGTACCAGGCCGGTTGTAACTCCAGAGGCGGCCGCGGCGAATTCGGAAGTGAAGAAGTAGCGACCAATGCAGGCGGGCTGCTAGACGCAAAATCCCTCGGGAGCCAGGAATCGCTGCCGCGGTTCCAATTTGGGCCTACGTCCATAAGGGCAAGCGCCTCGAGCGGTGCCCTTGCTTCCCATTCCAAGCCTCGTATTCTTTCGCAAAACCGTGTCCAGCCGTCACTTAACGTCACTGCGACTTTTCACTGAACCAACTCGTGATTTGGCTCTTTTCACCCACATGTGACCCTCATCACAAGCTTGTACCAATCGAGGAATAAACAAGCAACCTATCTCGATTCAATGACTTGTGGCCCATCCCCACGACAACACGTGACGCCTTTGGTTCGGCCAGCGATTTGCACTATCCCAGTACGGAGGCCGCCGGGGCCTAGGGTCTCCAGGCATAAATCATGAAAACTGCAGTTTCATATCAGGAGATCGATCGTATGAAAAAAGTAATGCTAATCACGCTCGTGATCTTCGCCGCTGCGACCTTTGCAATGGCCCAGATCGGTGCCGCGCCAGCTTCAGACGTTCTCGGCGCGCACTTAAACTACGGCCGTGGTTGCGCGGCTTGCCATGCTCCGCACAGCGGCGCTTACGGCAACGGCGCAGCCAAAACCGCCGACCCCAACGCTGGCAATATCGCCCTGTGGGGCCAGGATGTGGGCTCATTGGTTGGGCAAACCCTCATCTTCGGCGGAACCGGGCCCGGCACGGGTTATTCGGAAACCCTGCCTGGCCTGAGCGCCGGCACCCCCGACACCGTCATCACTATGTGCCTGAGCTGCCACGACGGCAACCTCGCTGAAGGCGCCATGATGAAGAACGCCGTCTACGAGACGCTGCCTGCTACCTACGGCACCTATAACACCATTCCGACCCTGCTCGGAAACGACCATTCCACGGTGGGCAACTACCTCAACGATCACCCGGTGGGATTGAACGCCGCGATCGGTTGCGGTGGTTCCTACAACTGGGATTGCACCATCGTCAATGGCGCGATCACCTATCCTCCGGGAACGAAGATGTATCAGTTCGTACAGAACTACGGCTTCTTCGTAAGCCCTGCCAACTACAACGGTACGCCGGTTGTCGTTTGCACCACCTGCCACAACCAGCACGTCATGAACGTGGTGAAGGTCACCACCGGTTCGAAGTCCGGTCTGCCTTCGGGCTATTACTCGACCATGTTCTTCGTCCGCGCGCCTTACAACCCGGCGAGCGGAACCGCTGGCGCCAATCAAACGGCACAGTTCTGCCGCGAGTGCCACGGTGGCGAGTCGAACGAAATGAACAACGGCACGTCTGGAACCATCTTCTAGTCGTTGTCAACCTTGGGGAGAGAGCAACTCTCTCCCCAGTTTTTCGGGGTGAGGAAAATGAAGTACAAGCTCCCAATCTGCTCACTGGTTCTCCTGGCGGTAACCGCCTCTGCACAAGTCGCCTCGCACGCACCCACGGCAGTTTCCCGGCCAGCCAGGCCGGGTACTCCAGCGCCCGCCATGATAGTGACGGGCAAAGCGGTGGCGCGGGTAAACGGCACGGTGCTGACGGACCGCGACCTGCAGCGCGAGATGTTCACCATCTTTCCTTACGCCAGGCAGCACAACGGCGATGTTCCTCAGGAGATGGAGCCGCAGATCCGCAATGGCGCAATGCAGATGATCATCTTTGAGGAGCTGGTTTACCAGGAAGCAGAGCGCCGAAAGATGACAATTTCCGCCGAGCGTCTGAACCGCGCAGAAGCGGATTTTCGCAAGCAGTTTTCCACCCCCGCGGACTACAACAATTTTGTCAAGGTCGAGTTCAACGGCTCGCAGCAGGCGGTGCGCGACAAGATCCGGCGCTCCCTGCTGATTGAAGCCTTATTAAAGACCGACGTGGACAACAAGTCCAAAGTTACAGTCGCCGAAGCCAAAGCCTATTACGACAAGAATCCTACGATCTTCCAGTATCCCGAGGGCTTCGCCATCCAGACCATCTCGATTCTGCCGCCGCAAAATGCTACACCGGCGCAGTTGAAAGAAGCCCGCAAGAAAGCCGAAGACGCATTGAAGGAGGCCAAGGCGACAAAAAGCTACGAGGAGTTCGGGATTTTGGCGGAGAAGATTTCCGAGGACGACTACCGCGTGATGATGGGCGACCACCGCAAAGTAGACCGGTCCAAGCTTCCCCCCGACATGGTGAAGGCGCTCCTGGCCATGCAGCCGGGCCAAATCACCAACCTGATACAGATTGAGAACGCTTACACGATTGTCCGCCTGAACAAACATATTCCCGCCGGCAAGATCAAGTTTGAGGACGTGCAGGCGCAGTTGATGAAGCAACTGCAGGCCAAGAAGACGAACGAGGTGCGCGCGGAGCTAGGCAAGAAGCTGCGGCAGAACGCCAACGTGGAAGTGCTGTAACAGGTTGATGTCGTGCGCGAGAGCATTCGCAATGCGTTGTTTGGACTAGCCGGGGTCCTGCTTCTGACCCTCCCTGCTGCCGCGCAGATTCAGATTGGCGATAACCTCAACATGAATCTGAACGGCGTGGTATCGGTCGGGTATACCGATGACTGGGGCAGTGACATCAGTTCGAGCCACTCCGTAAATGCTGGAGGCAACGGGACGCTCTCCGGTTTTTATTACAACCCCAACTTTGTCAACTTCAACTTTTCGCCCTACTACAACCAGTCATCGCAGAATTCAGAGTCGCGCTCTATTTTCGACAGCACCGGTTTTGAGTTCAACAGCGGCATCTTCGGAGGCAGTCATTTTCCCGGATCGATCAGCTTTGCGAAGTCCTGGGACAGCCAGGGAAACTTCGGTATCCCCGGGGTGCCCAATTACACCACCCGCGGCAACGGCCAGGGATTCGGTATTGGTTGGGGGGCGTTCCTGCCAGGTCTGCCGAGCCTGGATGCCAACTTCAACACCGGCACTAGCGAGTACAGCGTGCTGGGCGCCAACCAGAACGGCGACAACGGCTACCACAACTTCAACCTGCGGTCGAACTACTCCATCGCCGGCTTCAATCTGAATGCAGGCTACGACATTGGAACCTCGCATTCTGAGATTCCCCTGGTTTTTGGGAGCGACACGATTGAAAACGTAAATTCCAGTAACAATTCCTGGTTCGTTTCCGGCTCGCACATGCTGCCTATGCACGGTTCGGCATCCGTCAGTTTTGCCCGCTCCTACGTCGATTCCGACTACCTCGGTTACAGTTTCAACGGCACCATCGACACGCTGAATGCTTCTGCCGGAGTCAGTCCTACGCAAAAGCTCAGTCTGACAGTGACCATGGGCTACACCGACAATCTGGCGGGATCGCTGTATCAGTCCATTATTCCCACTAACGGTACGGCCGCGCAGGGAACGACCGGAGCACAGGCGCAAGCGAGCGGAGTGGTCGCACAACAACAAACTGGCGGAGTATTTCAGCAGTCGGAGCAGTCATCGAATGCCCTTTATATCGCCGGCTACGGCGCCTATACCTTGGCGCCTAACCTGCAACTGAATTTCCAGGCCCAGCGCCGGGAACAGACCTTCCTGGGAAGCACCTACGGCGCCAATACCTATGGGGCGGGCATGGTCTATACTCGACCGCTGTTCGGCGGTTCCATCAACACCTCACTAAACTTCGCCGACAATACTTCCGATACTTCTAATGGCAATGCGCTAAGCTTCTCCACCAACGTGGGCTACAATCGTACCTTCGGAGAGTGGACGGTTAGCGGAAGTGCCAGTTACGCCCAAAATGTTCAGACCTTCCTGCTGACCTACATGAACTCGTTTTATACCTACTCCGGGAATGTGCGTCACCGCTTCGGGCGGATTGTCTGGACGGCAAGTGCGGCCGGGTCCCATAGCGCGATTGTTAACGAAGCGCATACCGGGAATGGCGGGGAAGGCTTTTCCACCAGCCTTGGAGCTCGCCGGTTGACGGTCAGCGGCAGTTACTCGAAGATGAATGGATACGGGCTCCTAAGCGGCACTGGGGTCACCCTGCCGCCCAACCTGCCTCCGGGTGTAATACCGCCCGCGTGGCTACTGTTCTACGGCGGCTCCGGTTATTCGTTTGCCTTGGGATCTTCACCGATACGGCATCTGACGCTGGGAGCCAGTTTCTCCCGGGCCGACAGCAACACAGTCAACGGTTTCACATTCTCCGCCAATCACAATGAACAGGTTTTCAGCAACGTGAACTACCAGTTCAGGAAGCTCACCTTCACCGGCGGATACGGACGCCTGGTGCAGGGATTTAGTGCCTCAGGGGTACCGGCGAGTAACGTAAATTCGGTATATTTTGGTGTGTCGCGTTACTTCAACTTTTTCTGATGGGTCGTGTCCGGCTTTGCTGTGGAAGGCACTACAGATCGCAACCGTCACCTTGGTGCTGCTGGCATCGGGAGCGGCGGCGTCCAAAGAAAAAAAGCAATCGGTCACACCTGAGCCGACCCCGCCTGAAATGCAGCTTTTGGGCGGCCGCAAGCTCGTCTACGAGCGCAGCTTCCACTCCGCGCGCGAAGTGCAACCCAAGCGGGGCTTCTGGAAAAAGGTGTTGGACTTCGTTGCCGGTGAGCCGACATTCCACATTCTTGTCCGTCCCTACAGCATCGTCACCGATTCCCGCGGCCGCATCATTGTGACCGACCCCGGAGCCTACGGAGTTCACATCTTCGATTTCCGTCAGCAGAAGTACAAATTCCTGTTTCGCGCCGACAAGAACAAAGATCCGATGCTGACGCCGCAGTGCGTTGCCGTGGATGCCCAGGACAACATCTACGTGACCGATTCGGAGTCGGGCAAGATTTTCGTATTCAACGCGGACGGCAAGTTTCAGCGGGCGATCGGCAGCCTGAAGGGCGGCGAGGGATTCTTCAAGCGGCCTACCGGAATTGCGGTGGATTCGGGGGCGCAGCGGATCTACGTGACCGACACGCTGCGCAACAAGATCTACGTCATGGATATGCAGGGCAGCGTACTGCAGACGATCGGGAGCAACGGCGAGGGCAAAGGCGAGTTCAACTATCCCACCGAATTGCGCCTGCATGGCGACAACCTGGCTGTGGTCGACGCGATGAACTTCCGTGTGCAGGTGCTGGACCGCTCCGGACAGTTCCAGTACTCGATCGGACAACTTGGCGATCAGTCGGGCACGATGTTCCGTCCCAAAGGCATCGGGTTCAACTCCGAGGGCGATCTCTACGTGGTGGATGGTCTTTGGGGCGTGATACAGGTGTTCGACCGCGAAGGCGAGCTGCTGTACTCGTTCGGTAGTCGCGGCACGGGATTGGGAGAGTTTCAGCTACCCGCGGGACTATTTATCGATAGTGACGACCGCATCTTCGTGGTGGATTCGTTTAACCGGCGC
Organism: uncultured Acidobacteriaceae bacterium; assembly: GCA_963836295.1. GTDB lineage: Bacteria > Acidobacteriota > Terriglobia > Terriglobales > Acidobacteriaceae > Bog-257. The sequence continues at coordinate 447,338 of CAWIIY010000002.1, forward strand.
GTGCAGGTCTTCCATTACTACGGTTTGGCGAAGGCGGCCAAGGGAGGCTCACAGTGAGGCGCGCACTGTTGGTTGCGTTCCTGTTCGCTGGAATTCCCCTGCTCGCGCAAGTCACTGGCGATGTGATTGGCATACATGATCTGTCGCCGGGCAGTAAGTCGCCGATTACGGGTGCGCGGCCGGGTTCGTGTTCGTACTGCCACGCTCCGCATTCGGGATTGGCAACGGGCATGTCGCTATGGAACCAGACGCAAACCAAGGCGACCTATCAGGTCTATACCAGCACCACCTATCACCAAAAGGGGCAGCAGCCGGTCCTGGGCTCGGACAGTAACCTTTGCATGAGCTGCCACGACGGGACCGTTGCCGTGGGAAACACGATTGTCTCCGGGCAGATCACCATGACCGGCTCTATGTACCTCCAGGATGTGCTGGGGACGAACTTGCAGAGCTCACATCCTTTCAGCCTGCAGTTGCCCATCAAGGACACGATTGACTTAATTGCATCCCTTGCTTCACAAGGGAAAACCGGCGATCCGCTGGGGAAGGTGAAGCTGATCAACGGGAACATTGAGTGCACGTCCTGCCACAACGTGCATGTCCAGGCCATCGACACGCTGTCGCAGAACTTTCTGGTACGTGACAGCTCGAAGGCGCAGATGTGTCTCGCCTGCCACGACCCGAACCGCACCATCTCGAATCAGGTCAACCCTCTCGCGGGATGGACTACCAGCGCGCACGCCTTAGTAACGAACAAGGTTGCACTTGGCGTGAACCTGGGAAGCTATGGCACGGTGGCCGGCAATGCTTGCATCTCCTGTCATACGCCGCACAATGCGCTGGGACCGGCGCGATTGCTGCACGAACCGAACGAGCAGGACTGCGCCGGCTGCCACGGCGGCGGCACCAACCTCACTCCCGCCATCGCAAATGTCTTTGCCGAGTTCTCCAAAGTCGGGCATCCTTTCCCCGCGGGAAACAATACCCACGATGCGGCCGAAGATGTGCTGCTCAACAATAATCGGCACGCCACCTGCGCCGATTGCCACAGCGGACACGGGTCACAGCAGGTAACAATCTTCCCACCGGCTCCGCCTATCCGCGTTTCTCAGAATCGGGTGGCCGGAATCAGCGCCTCGGATGGCATCACCATTGTCAATCCTGCAGTTAATCAATATGAAAATTGCCTGCGCTGTCACGGTAACAGCACGGGAAAGGTTTCTAATCCTGTTTTCGGATATCTGCCGCTGCGAGCGGTTTCGTCGAACGATCCTCTGAATGTGATCCCGCAGTTCAGCGCCACCGCCACTTCCAGCCATCCGGTGACGCACTCGCGCAGCAGCCCGCTGCCGCAGCCCAGCTTGCTACTGACGATGCTGGATGAAAATGGCGGGACGACGAATGGCCGTGCAATGGGCAGTCAGATTTTCTGCACCGATTGCCACAATAGCGACGATAATCGGGAGTTTGGCGGGACGGGCCCCAACGGCCCGCACGGGTCGACGCACACACATATCCTAGAGAGGGACTACGAATTCAGCCAGGCGCCTGCGCCCGGTCAGTTGATCTCGAACCTGTTCCCAAACCCTGACTTGAGCTTCAGGGGTCCATATGCGATGTGCGGCAAGTGCCACGACCTGAACAACGTGGTTTCCAATGCAAGCTGGAACCAGCACGGCAATCACATCAACACCGGCTTCTCCTGCTCGGTTTGCCACACCGCCCACGGCATGGGGGCAAGAAGCGGGACCATCTCCGGCGAGCGCCTGGTGAACTTCGACATCAATGTGGTCGCTCCGAATGGAGGCGCGCCGGTCTCTTACAGCCGCGCCACGAACACTTGTACGCTGGTGTGCCACAATGTGGCGCACAATGCGGACGGTTCCGTTTCGCAAGCCACTCTGAAGACTGGCGGAACAGCAGCTCCCAAGAGGCGATAAAGCCGCAGGGTGCTGCTGCTGGGTAACAAATCGACTATGTCCGCAAATTCCAGTGTGCAGGAAGTGGCTGCTCCCAGCGTTCTCCGCAATCTGTGCAACAGCGCGCTGCTGCAGATGTTCGCACTGCTGTTGTTGTTCAGCGCCGCGGCGTGGTACGAAGCGCTCCACCTTTCTGCGCTCACCAATTCCGATATTTGGTGGCGACTAAGAACAGGAATCTGGATACTGCAAAACTATGCGGTACCGCACACCGGGCTGTTCTCTCAGTACCCGGATTTCCCCTGGATCGCCTCGAGTTGGCTCTTCGACGTGCTGCTCGCCGCCGCTTACAAACTCCTGGCTCTTCGCGCTCTTCCTGTCTTATTGATGGCATTCAAGGTGACGGTCGCCGTGGTCACATTTGCGTTGGCCCGCGGCTCGCGCTTGAACTTCTGGCCTGCCGTGGTGTTGGCGGCGGCCGCGCAATACGTCATTCCTGGCTTGCCGCCGGGGCCGGTTGTCTGCTCTATCGTGCTATTCGCGATTGAGTTGGCGCTCCTGTTCAGCAGCCGGAGAACGGGCACCGCGCGGCCGCTTTTTTGGCTGCCGCTGCTGTTCGCGCTTTGGGCAGACCTCGACATCGGGTTTATGTTCGGCTTGCTCGCTCTGCTCCTTTTCTGTGCTGTTGTGTTTGCAGAGCAGGTCGGTCGCCGCTCAGCAGAGCCGCGCACCATTTCACTGCGAACCACGGCGATGGTGACGGCGGCTTCGATCATCGCGACGTTCTTCACTCCCTATTCCTTCCATCTCTATGCGGTCGCCTCCCGGGAACTCTGGAGCGTCGCGCCATACGTGCACGAGTTGCGCGCCATAACCTTTCGCCGGCCGCAGGATTACGCCCTGCTGCTGCTGGCGATGGCGGCATGCTTCGCGCTGGGACGGCGCCGCTCGCGAGACCTATTCCAAATTCTGCTGATGGCTGGCTGTTTGGCGCTCGCCTTCACCCGGCAACGTGACACCTGGCTGCTGGTGCTGGCCTCCGTCGCTGTGATTGCCAACGCGCTTGACATCGGCGCGCCCTCGACCGGGCAGGAAGAAAGCACGCTTCCGTGGAAGTGGAAAAAGCTGGCAACCGCAGGGCTAGTATTGGTCGCGTTTGTTCTGGCGATCACTCGGATTCCCAGCAGCCGCGAAGCGCTGCTCAACAAAGTGGCTGAGACCTTCCCTGTGCGGGCCTGCGACTACATTCGCGCCAAGCATCTGCCGACGCCGCTGTTCAACGCTTACCACTGGGGTGGTTTCCTGACGTGGTATTTGCCCGAGTATCCGGTTTCCATCGATGGCCGGGTTGATCTTTACGGCGAGGAGATTAACTCCCGCTACTTCAAGCTGATCATTGCCGCGATCCCGCTCAATGCAGACCCCAGCTTCGCCAAAGCGCGGACCATCCTATTACCTAGGAACTCGCCGATGGCGGTTGCGCTCAGTGCCCTGCCCCAATTCCGCGTCGCTTACCAGGACGATGTGGCGACGGTACTATTACAAGGTGGATAGAGGACGCCTCGCCTGGGTTATTTCCTGACACTTGGAATCCTCAACGACTGGCATCCTGAGCGTAGCGCCCGCGGGGAATTCCCGACCCGCTTCTTTTGCGGGTCGGGCGAGCGCGGAGTCGAAGGATCCGCGGTACTGCCTCGAGGACCACCGCACCCCCTTCCCGGACGCTCGTCACGTTCTATTGCTGGCGCCTGCGAACGAACACAACCGCGAGTTCGTCCTCGTATAGAAGCTGGAATCGCGAGTCCGCTTCCAGAAAGCTGACAAGGTTGCTGTTCTTCTGTAAGAGCACAACTCCTGCCTGATTGAGGTAAGGATCGTTCACGTACGATGGTGCGCCGTTGGCCGTGGCGAAGAAGCGCTCATCCAAGTCATCTCCGTAGAGATCGGTGCGACCGTCAATGGCTACCGGATAGTCCGGCATGTACCAGATGAGAAAGCCGCCCCAGTCAAGGGTGTTGTAGATCGGGCCCGGCGCAGGATTTCTGCGCAGATAGTTGGCCGCATTCACGGGAAGAAAGCTGCTGATCGCGCGGTCGAGACCGCGCGTGTTGAAGTCCGTGCTGCCAGCGAAGAGCAGCAATAACGACGCGACCACTGCAGCCACGCCAAGGTTCTCCAGCCAGGTTTCTTTCGACTCCCGCTCGGCCTCGTGCCCAAGCGAATCGGCGATGCAGGCTGCTGCGGAAATGGAGATAAACCAGGCATCGCGCATAGCGCGGAACGCCAGTGCACTGACAATGGCCAGCAAAGCCAGCTTGAATGCGTCAACCTTGTTCTGCCGTCCTACGACGAAAAACGCGGCCGCAGTCAGCAGCAGTTGCACGTAATGGCTGTAGGCCCGAAAGCTCAGGGGCTGCAATTCCATGATCATCTGGTAAGGGGCCTTTGCCCGGGCGTACCCGAAGATCACCTGGTACACGTGGTAGGAGTTCGGACCGATACAGGTGGCGATAACGCACGCCGCAAAGATGGCGGCCAACGTTCCAGCCGGAAGTTTGGGAGGCAGCAGCCATCCCGGCGCGAATCTGAAACGAGCAGCCAGCCGCTGGGCCACATTCATCGCCATCAGCAAGCCCACGACAAACAGTCCGTAAATGAACTGGATGTGCAGGTTCGCCCACATGAGAAAGATAAGTGGCAGCCAGTAGAGTACCTGCACGTTTCCCGTGCGACGCGCCTCCAACACCAGCGCCAGGGTCACGCCGAAAAGCATCATGGAGAAGAACACTGGCCGCGGCATCAGGTTAAAGAGGAACGCCGAGCAGGTAATGACCGCCAGGACGCACGCCAGCCAGAATCGGCCGGAAAGACGGCGCAGCGTCCAGTAGATGGAGTAGGCGACTCCGAGAGTAAGCAGCGTTCCGTACAGTCCGATGCCGAGCAGTCCGAACCAGGCGTAGGCGCGTGACATCAGAACTTCATACCCCCAACTGTAGGCCACCCAAGGTCGAGCACCTGCCGTCCACGAGAAGAGGCCCTTGTGCGGAACGGCCCAGTGCTGGATGATCCAATCCCCTACCTTGAGGTGCCACCAAATATCCAAGTCGAGCACCGAGAACTTCAGATTGAACGCGATCACTCCTACGGTGACCAGCAGGCCAGCCAGCGTGAGCAACTGCAGCCAGCGCAGCCGGAGGAGCGGGCGCAGCTCTTCGATAAAACCAGCACTTCCGCCTTTCGCATGCCGGTCTTCGCCTTTCGTCGGCGGCAATGGCCGGGATTCGTCGGCAACGAGACTCATATGTGCCTCAGATGCAGGTGGCCTTCCAAAAAAGAACTGGAGTAAGTTTAAGCTGGAGAGTGGATTACCGTCTCCGAGACCGCCTCAAGAAAGCGTCATGCCGTGCCAAATCACACGCGTAGTGCGGACAAAGACGCTTCCTGGATTTCGCTTTCGCTCCGGACAAGTCTGCTCATCCCGCTAAGTTACTGAATAAGAAACGGTTAACTGCCGCCGTCTGATCTGGCATAATTGGCAGTCCGTGTGCACTTTCCATTTCTCGGAGCATGCGCTCTCAAGCTTTCCTATTCGAGCAGAGAAGTTTGAATGTGGCCACTCCCGGATTGTCGCGAAGGAGTAAGTGAAGATGGAAGAGGAATCACAGCAAAGCGGTACTACAACCACCAACTGGACGGCAACCCAAACCTACGCCATGGCTGCCGTCTGCCTACTGATTGGCGTGTTGGTGGGATACCTGGTACGCGGATCGGCGGCCAGTCCTGCGAGCCAAGCGACGCCACCTACCGCCGAAATGCAGCAGCCTGCAGCCGCCCCGTCGTCCAGCATGGGACAACAGAAGATGCCGACCCTGGATGACATGAAGCGCATGGCCGACAAGCAGGCGGAGCCTCTGCTGGCCAAACTGAAGACCGATCCCAGGAACGTCAATCTGCTCAATAAGATTGCGCTGACCTACAAGGCGGCCCATCAATTCCCGGACGCCATCTCGTATTTCCAAAAAGCCCTGGATGTCGATCCGAAGAATGTGCCGATCCGTACCGACATGGCGTCGTGCATGTACTACACCGGCGACGTGGACGGCGCGCTCGCGCAGCTTGACAGGTCGCTGACCTACGATCCGAAACATGCCGGGACGCTGATGAATATCGGCATCATCAAGTGGCAAGGGAAGAACGATGTCAACGGCGCGGTAGCTGCGTGGCAAACCCTGCTCAAGCGGAATCCGAACTTCCCGCAGAAGGCGGTGATCGAGCACATGATCGCTGAGGCCGAACAGCAAAAAAATACAGTCCAGTCTTCGAACCAACCCAAGGGGTAGGTTGGCAGTTTTCCCGGGCAGGTCAAGCAATGTCAAGCGTGATCTCGGATGTAGTAGCGGCGAGTCCCGAAGCGGAAGTCGCCTCACGCCCGAAATACGACACTGGGCTTGCAGCAGCCTATGGTGTCGCCCTGTTAGTTTGCCTTTCCGTGTGGTTTCTTGCCGTACGGGCGCCGTTGTGGACGGATGAAACTCTTTCCTATTGGCAGATAGCCGGTGGTTTCAAGCAGATTTGGGCGCGGTCTATACAAGGCAATTCGTTCGCTGCTTATGCCTATATTCTTTGGCTGACGAAAACGCTTTTCGGAAGCCGCGAGCTCGTCCTCAGGATCCCATCCATCCTCGCCATGCTCGCTGCCGTCTATGCCTTCTACCGGTGCGCAAGGGAGCTGTTCGCCTGGGATGTGTCCCTCATCGCAACCATGTTGTTCATTCTGCCCAGAGGGATCGCCTTTGCCGCGATCGACGTGCGCCCTTACGCGTTCGCGCTAGTGGCAACCAATCTCACGATTCTGCTCTTCCTGCGCTGGATGAAGACCAACCAGACTGGCTACGCCGCCCTCTTTGGCATCGCGTCGGCGGGCATCTTCTACTTCCACTATCTGTTTGCCAGCGTTCTCGTGGCGCTTGCAGTCTATTACCTGTTGACTCGGCGCTCTTCGCTCCGCGGCGATCTGCGACAGATTGGCATTGCGCTCGGCTGCTTTGCAATCTTTATGCTCCCGGTGTTGCCACGGCTCGGATATATCTACCAGACGCGGACCACGCACTCCTTCGCTGACGCGCCACAATGGACATCGGTCTTGCAAGTACTGAATCCCGGAACGGGTCAGTTGTTGGTATTGGCCGGCGCTATCCTCCTCGCCGCAGTAGCGCGCCAGTTTACTCTCGACCGCGACCGATTAGGTAATCTTCTCCTGTGCCTAAGCCTGGCGCTGGTCCCTATTTTGTGTCTGTATGCGATCAGCGTGACCACCTCGGTCCACGTCTTCATCCCGCGCTATCTGCTGGTAGCCGTGCCCGGCATCGCCTTGTGCTGGGGATGGCTCTGCAGTGTTGTCGAATCGCGCGCTCTCCGCGCTGTTTTCTGTTTTGCTTTTGTGGCACTGTGCGCGTTTCAGGCCTATTCATCGCCACTTTCGCGCAGGCACGAAGAGTCGTGGAAGGAAGCACTTGCCTTCGCCGACGCAAATGCCGCCGTAGACCACGCGCCCCTTCTGATGTGCAGCCCACTTGTGGAAGCCGATTTTCAGCCCATGCCTGCCGTCGCCAGCGACAGCGTGCTGTATTCGCCGTTGAGCTACTACAAAGTTAACGCCCCGGTAGTCCCGCTTCCGCGCACTCTCAATGCAGAAGCCGAGCGCCAAGCCAAACAATTCCTGCTGAAGGCGTCCCAGGAGCATACTCGTTTCCTGATGCTGGCGCCCTGGCCGTCCCTGCGAATCGTTGATTTCATGGTCTATGACTCGCAAAGCACCTACACATATCGCGTACTGGGAAAATTCGATGAGATCTTCGTGGTGGAGTTCATTCCTTATTCCGGCCGCTGAAACTTGGTTAGGGGGACACACTAGAGCGTGTTTAGCTTGTTTCAAAAAAGGTTTTTTGAAGGGGCGCGGCTTCAGCCGCGCCTTCCCGCGGCGTATAAAACCTGGGCTTTAACCCCTGAGGCGGACGAGCCGCCTGCTGTCTGGCGATTTTTGAAAACACGCTATAGGAATATTTATGGATCGTTTCTCTATTATCACCAATCGCAAGCGCGCCATCATCGCGCTGGTACATTCTGTCTTTTTTCTGATTGTGGCCGGGCTGCAACTTGCCGTTTCCCATGCCGAGGCATTTTCGATTCACCGCGAAAAGATAGCAGGAAGCGTCGTTCTACTGACCATCTATGTGATCGTCACGTCGGTGCTGCTGGTCCTGTTGCGCGTCTCCCATTGCGCCAAGGAGAAACTTTACTTCGCGCTTTGCGCCGCCAGCGCCGCCTTTGGGCTGGTACGGATCCTCCTTGGCGATCCCGTGCTGCACGCAAACGTGCTCCGCGTACTCTTTCTCGCCGGCGCTGTCCTGATTGGGACTGCCATCCTACGCCGACACTCGGCAGCCGCTGTGGCTGGCGAAGCCGAGGTGCAATAGCCTCATCCGTTGGCGGCCTTAGATCTGCCGACTGCAACGCCGCCCGCCTAGCCCGTCCTAACTACTGTTTCGTCCTCTCTGTTTTGAATTTCTCCCACAATCCTTTGTACCTGGATATTATCGCGCCCTCTGTGACATCAAGCTTCGCTCCGGGCTGCAGAGCTCCCTCTGCGAGACTCTTGTCCTCTTTAATAACCGACCAAAAGAGGTCTACCTCCGGATCCGTGACGCCTTGGTCACGAAGGAACGCCACAAAACTTTCAAACTCTCCACGTGTCGGACGATCTGCCTCCTGCATATCGACAAGTACAAACAGCAAGGGATCGTGCACACGATCTTCCAATATTTTCCTTACCACCCCCACAAGGTTCTCGATACCAGACGACATCTGCTCGATATCTTCATCCGAAACGGTATCGAACATCTTTTCAATTCTCGCAGCCAGAACGCCTCCTTGATAGGTGTTGTCTGTGTGCAATAATTGTACGAGCATCAAGAAGAACACTCTCCATTCTTCCTCTTTTTCTCCTGCCTCCCTCGCCCTCTTGCTCTTGTTTGCGACGAAAGCGTAATACGCAATGGCTGTGGAAGAGTTCAAGAAGGCTTGGATTGCCGCCTTCTCGGGACGAACATCGATATAGTCTGCGCTCTCAATATCGTCTCGGGTCTTTGGGTCTTGCTGGGTATAGAGAGCTGATTTGATCATTACGCCGCGAAGAGCCGCCAGCAACCTTGCGGTATCTAGCTTGACTCTTTCAGCCGATTGAAATCCACTTGTCGCAACCCGCCGTGTAACGTAGGCAGCATAAATACTGATGAGGAGAGCTAGCGCGGCGATCACCGCAGATACGAGCGCTGTGACATCAGATGCCCGAATGGTCATTTCGGAAACTCTCTAGTCTTCACAGACTTCCAGCCAAATACAGACGTCATTTTTCTCGCGAGCCCATTTTAGCCCGGGATTCGCGCTTCGGTCCGCTCGCGGAGCTGACTCCGCGGAGTCGCTGGCTGAACACCCCATCAAAAAGGCAATGTTGACGTGGCGCTGAAGCGCCACATACCCGAGCTTTGCGGATACAACAACTGAGAAGCCCCTCTGATAGCCGCAACCGGGCCAGGCCTCAGAACGCGGCAGCGCCAGCTTCCGCGACGGCGTGATCTTGTTCGCCCGAACCACCGCTCACGCCGATCGCGCCCACAACTTTTCCGTCGCGTTTCAGCGGAATGCCTCCGGCGAAGATCATGATCTTGCAGTCATTGGAGACATGGATGCCGAAGAATTGCTCGCCCGACTGAGAATGCGTGGCCAGATCCCTGGTCATAATATCGAAGGCGCGCGCGGTGTAAGCCTTCTTCATCGAAATATCGATGCTGCCAATCCACGCGCCATCCATGCGCACGTGCGCCATAATGTTACCGCCCTCGTCAGCCACTGCGATGTTCATGGGCTGACCGATTTCCTGCGCCTTCTTCTCGGCGGCCGCGATCACGCGGCGCGCATCTGCAAGATTTACTCCCGCCATTCTTCCTCCACAATCAGCTAGAATTCCGTGGCCGCGTAGCGGCGACTTTCGACACTATCGGGTTGCAGCGCCTTTGGCAAGCACCCGCGCTGCAACTCACGCGCTCCATCCGAAGAGACTGTACAGGAGAATTCCCAGTACGATCAGCGTGATCACCACGTACATGTAGTCGCGCTCGATGGCGAAGGCGATGGCCGAAAAGAGTACCCGCACGACGGGAGTGGCAATCAGGATGAGCAGTCCGAGCTGAATGATTGCGCGTCCACTCAAGGTGGCCGTGCTGCGAAAAATCGCGCCCACGCTCTCCAGGGCCGCCGGCTCGCCATGAAACGAGCGGTAGTTGGCAATCTCGTGTCCGTGCCGCGCAAGATAAAGTGCGCCGCCACACAGCACGACAGCCGCCGCCAGAATCACGCCGGTTCGCAATAGCCCGCCGATGATGATCTCGATCCGCTGATCGTCCCAACCTTGAGTGGTCATAGACGGCCGGTTGCTCCGTTAAAGATCATCTCGATGCCCAGCACAACGATCACGGCTGCGAACAAATAGCGCAGCGCTTTGACGTTTGCCTTCACCAGCACACGCGCGCCCAGCATCGATCCCGCCAGCACGCCCAGCATCACTGGCATGGTAATGCCAGGAGCAATGTATCCTCGCGCCAGATAAAGTCCGGCGCTGGCCGCCGCCGTGACGCCGATCATGAAGTTGCTGGTGGTGGTCGCGACTTTGAAAGGAATCTTCATCCCCTGATCCATCGCCAAAACCTTCACCGCCCCGCCACCAATGCCGAGCAGCCCGGAAAGAACGCCTGCGCCCAATGCCATAGCATATCCGGTAGGCACGCCGGTGACGCTGTAAGGTTGTTTCCCCTCGTCCGTGGGATAGGCGCCGTTCAGCCGCAGCTTCAACGCCAGCTTCGATGATGGCAGATGCGGTGCCGTGTTCAACCCGGTGGCGGCTGGAGAGATATGCGGAGTACAGCAGCACGATGCCAAAGACGATCGCAATGGCGCTCCCGGAGACGTGCAGAGCAATCACAGCTCCGGCGACCGCGCCTATGGTGGTTGCGGTCTCCAGAAACATGCCGATGCGAATGTTGGAGTAGCCTTCGCGCACATACGCGGCCGCCGCGCCGGAAGAGGTCGCGATCACGGAAACAAGCGACGCGCCAATGGCGTAGCGGATGTCCACATGGAACAGCAGCGCCAGCATCGGCACTACCACCACGCCGCCGCCCAGGCCCGTCAGCGCTCCCAGAAATCCGGCAAGCAACGAACCTAGCCCGATCAGGGCGCTCATCTCAAGCACGTTCATGAAACCTCACCAACCCTCGGTGAGCGTGCGGATGTTTGATAGCCTCTTCCGGCAAAACACTCGTCTGATCTCCAAGTTGTCCGTGCTTGCCGCCGAATATGGAAACTCTTTCGTTCAATTGCGCTTGCGGTGCGTACTTTCGCTTCAAGCTGCGATCAACACGAGCATTGAAGGCGAAGGAGAGTTCCTCGCCCCCTACGTCCCAAAAAGTAATAGTTCCGCGCGTACAAGTGTATCGTCGCGGTATTCCGGGGGAACAGAACCCCGGCTGTGCGCGACAATCTCACCCTGCTCGCGGAGGGGACGTAGAGGGCGTTTGTCCACTAGCCAGTGGTTGAGACAAGGCGACTCGCCGACCAGGTCCCGATAATACGGGTTCGCTTCGGGTTCGCTCAAATCGAGCGTGGCATCATCGCAGCCCGTTCTCATTTCGCATTCCACAATCACAATCCCAGAGGTATGAACCGTTATCCAGGCAGGTATGACAACTGCAACGCCGCCTAAAGGCAATTCGAAAATTCTGGCTGGTTCATGACCGTCCAGCTCTACAGTAAGGGTATTGGGTTCGTGCAAAAAGTCCCCGGCGCCCCCGACTGGAACGTCTATCGTTTTGAGTCGCGCCAGGCGGGTACGGTAGTCCTGAGCCTCGATTTTGCCAAGCCTGGTCTTCTTGTTCATTTTATTCACTCCAGTTTGTAAACTTTCAAAAAGCAGGCAAATCTAAGTAACGCTTAAACAGATCGCCAATTGCCGTAAAGAGGCCGCGAGCTGAACCGTAATCGGTACACCGCGAGGGCAACAGCATTGCCCGGTACATGATTGGATCCAGCTCAGGCGCTTCGTAAATGCAACCGGCGTGTTCGACCGGGGAGCGACGATCGCCTTGCGACCGTTCCAGAGCAACAAGTCGGGCTTGTGAAGTCCAGTACGGCCGGAGACCAGTTCGATCATTGTCCCATCGGCGCAGCTTTCACCAGTGCTGATGGAGGTGTGGGTTGCATTCGAGACATTGATCGCCTTAATTTCTTCTTTGGTGCTCAAATCTCCCTCCCTTCGCGGCGGCACATTTTCCGCACAAATAGAACCGGCTCAACCGATTGGCCGAGCCGAAACATACTACTTCTGCCACCATGCTACTGCCGTTTTCGGCAAGATGTTCAACACAATGACAGCACTTAAGGCATTGACCTGCTTCGGCGACGGTAATTTACCGAGTCTGCCTCAAATGATACAAGACCGCCTACGCACGCGAAAACGTTGAAGTTGGAGGCCTTACCATAGGTAGTGCCAAAGCCAGGAATTAAGCGACAGGATCTGTGAAGATGAATCAACCAGCGAGCCTTTGCGCAATAGCCCAACGAGTAGTTTGGTTTGAAGCGCAGGGGAAGCCCTTCGCCAACCCAAGCATTTTCTCACCTACTTAATGACTTTTGGGACAGTTGAAGAAATTCTCATCGCACAGAAGTAGATACTGAGGAACGGCCATAAGATTGGTCGGAGGAGGGCGGTGCACCTGCGGCTTCATACGCATCGGTCTCGGCGGCCCATATCCCTACGGCTGAGCCTGGTAGTTCTGTGGCTGTCCAAGTGACAGCACTGGTGTTAGGGTTATAGTACGCGCCCCAGGCATTGTTCGAGGCGCAACCCCCGGTGCTGATAGCTTCGCCAGACCAATAACACCCCTGGTAATTTTGGCCCATGCCCGTGAAGCCTGTAGTCGTGTCGGAGTACTGCGAGCCATCCATCAAGATGAGGCCATTCGAGGTGTGCGGAGTGATCGAAAGCGAAGTCCAATTTCCTCCCGCGGTCTGGTTTCCACTTCCAGCAACGGAGGTGTCAAAGGCTGAAGTCGCAGCACCTTGGATACAGTACAGTTCCACGCTGTCTGCCCCGGACATGGTGTTCATCGTCAGGGTCACAGTTTGGCCGGGCGAGGTGGTGGCATTAGAGGCAGAATAGTTGTGGACGCAGGTATTGTTGCCGCCGTCGCACGTGAGGGCATGGTCAGACTGCCAGGCATTGCCGTTCGAATCTGATACCGCCGTCATGTCCTGGTAGGCTCCTGCAAAATCAGCGACCATTAGGTTGGCAGTACTGGGGCAGGGGAAGTACACCTTGATCGGGTTGGAATTCCAAGGAAAGTCATTCGTGAAAGGAACATTCTTGCGCGCTATGATGCGTATCCCGGAGGGCATGGGTGTGCCCGCCGATGCAGACTTGAAAAACACGGCGAGGCTGAGAAAACCCGCAGTGCTGACCGTCATTTGGGGGTTCAGGGCACTGGTCGAATTATAAACTCCCCACTGAGCCCCTTCTGCCCAAGCCCACGTACCAAGAAAGTTCGGACCAAGCGATGTTCGACTGACTGCCCGGTGTGAAGTGAACCCCTATTCCTCCGCCTCCAATGACGTAATCGTTCCAGGCGAACTGGACGACCAAATCGCCGGCAGCAGACGGCGTGACGCCGCTTGATCCTTGAACGGTCTGTGCGTGGCCGAATCCGCAACTGCTCCCATCCAAAGCCGACGATGAGGCCACATTGGTCCACTCAGCTACGGCAGGCATTCCTTGGTACAGGGTTGTAGCATGGTAAGTTGTCTTGATCTGCCTCACTCCGGCTGGAGCGTTCAGAAAATAGTAAATACCGATTTCCTCTCGATTGGTCGTGTCGGTGCAGGTGGCGGCAAGGGAATAAGTGTCGTTCTGGTCATCACTGACCGTCGGGGTGCTGGACGTATGGTCAAAGGGCACGATGGCCATGAGCATGTTTCCGGCAAGGCTCGGATTGGGCAACTGGCTCAAAACGTACTGTCCGCTTTGGACGCTCCCCCCACTGCCCATGTAATATAAGGCCCAATCCAGATCATCACCAACTTGGATTAACGACGGATTCGCAGCGGTCTGTGGAGACACCATCACTACCTGCTGCACAATCTGAGCAGGAGCAGAAAGAGCAACCAGCAAAATTAGTAGCAGCCTTAGTGCTTTGTCCATGTGCCACGCTCCACATAGAGAATCCAATGCGTTGAGTCCACCCCCACGACGCAAGCCGCATCCAGTGCCGCACCGCCGGAGATGACATAGCCATCGCTGGCTGATAGCGTACCATCCGTGAAGATGATGTATTGACCTGAAGCCGAGGTCTGAATTGTCAGAGTGCCGGTGTCCGCCGTTGAGCCGTTGTAGGCGTTGGAAACACAGTATTGTTTACCCGCCGCCGCTGTTGGGAGAGTGTAAGTAACGGCCTGCCCAGTTGTCGCTTCTTCATTAAATGTATAACCGGAATTATAGGCTATAGGAGCGCAGCCTGAAGCTGTGCCAAGAGTACAAGATGCTGCAGTCGTGATCGTGACGGGAGCTTGGCCATCCACGATCCCAGCGCCCAATAGAGATGAGGCTCTGAGAGTGCCGCTGCCGTCCACAGAAAACTCCTCTACTCCGTTGTTCTGACCGCTAATGATCTTGCCGCCTGCCGCATTGTTAAACACGGCTGCTGTACCTGCCGGACTAGCCACGGAGGCACTGATTCCGGTCGTGTACCCGGTGGTTGCTGTGGATAATCCACGCACCCCAGTTCCATTGGTGCTACTGGAGTAACCTTTTACGCCATAGGTGGATCCTGTGGTTGAGGTGGCAAACCCCAGCGCCCCGATGCCGATGGTGCTGGAGGTATTTCCCTGCACGCCGTAGGCTTGCGCCGAGGTTGAGGATGCCTGCCCGAAGATTGCTGCACCCGGCCCGCTGATCGTACCCAGTACTGCATATGAGGTGCTGGCGCTCGTGGTGGAAGCGAGGACGCCCGCTCCGGTTCCGCTTTGCGTCACTTTCACGATCTGGTCGGAGGTCGAGCCACTGAAGTTTGTCGGCCCTTGGCTGAGCGCCTGAGCCTTTGTTCCAGATTTGATTGATCCCAGGTTTTGCGCTGTAGATGTCACGGCCGGACTGGAATTGCTGGAGTTCGCCGAGGAGCTCGCATCGTTGGCGAGCACAAAGTCCGACACGCTCTTGCCGCCCAGCGTTTCGGCATCATGCGCTTTGAAGGCATAGGGCACGCTCACCAGCAACACCCTTGGCTGCTCCGCTTCTCCTTGAACCTGTACGCCCAGCCAGCGCTGCTCCTGTTGCGAGAAAAGATCGCTTGGCAGTCCTGTGACTGTGGCGCTTCCTAGTAAAACACTGTAATTACCGCTGGCGTCGGTGGTCACGTTCTGCGTCTCCATCCAGACCGGCGCTCCACCCTCTTGCTGTTTGTAGAGAGCGAAGGTCACGCCCATCGTCGCTGACGCCATAGGCGCGCCCTGGGCATCTGGCAAAGTCCCGCCGTAGCGGATCAGGTTGGGGAAAGACGTATTGAGGGTTTGCTGGGCTGGGCCACTCGAAACGAAGAGCAATGTAAAGATAGCCACAGTCAGGGAGAAAACAAAGCGGCACATAGTCGCTCCTTTCGCGTGATAATCCAATGAAGGGTCGAAGGTATAGGAAATTGGGCCCGGGAGTGGGTGTAGGATTGATGGCGGCAGCGGCGACAATCCGTTATCGATCTCCTCAGTAAAGAAAAAACCCCACGCCACCTCGGTTAAGGTTAGCGTGAGGTCGTTATGGGACGAGCGGTAATTCGCCCCTGTCGCGCCAATGCTTAGGGATGACCTGGTCGCCCCACAAGTCGAGCAGTTCACCAGATTTGAAGCGATCTCGACACTTGTAGAGAGTCCGCCATCCAGCAGTGGGCCATTTGGCCGCGGCGTCTAGCCGGGACTAACTCGCGGGCTAAATGATCGCCTCACTGGAATCTTCGGCACGACCAGCTTGCAGCAACACAATCCGTGGAACTTCCATGATTATCAAGCCCCCTCGATTGGAAAAAGCCCGTGCACCAATCGGATAGCGCTTTGTAACTCTTGCTTCGCTGTGTTTCTCAGTGCAAGATGCGCGGTCTTCGATCATACAATCTCCCAACCAACATCGACCTATCTCGAATCCGTAGCTCATCTACGCTGGCAGATATTCTTCCAATTGTGTAACAGGAGCCTTGCACTTAATCGCCATCACGAACGTTGCACCCGCTTCCTCACTTTCGACCCGCACGATCTCGCCCTCACCCATCAGATGAATAGGACGAACCGCACGCTCTCCGTGAACACTCAATACGAACGATACGGCTGTGTTCTGCGGAATCATGAGGACGCTTCTAACCAAGAGGCCACCAACGCTAACGTTCTTGCTAACGGCTTCGATCTCGGTGACAAGCGCGTGGGACTGAACTTGCATCTGTACCGGGAATTCCAAGTTGAATCGCCGGTATCTACGACCCTTCCAATTCGACAACCGTCGGACTGATTCGAGTGGGTCCCATAAGTAAGTGGTCCTTGGATTTTGCGAACTAGACTTGAACACGTCTATAACCAGCTTCCTTCCACCCGCGAGTGCAGCAAACGCCAAAACTCAATTGGGATATCGGTGGCAAGGTCGTAGTGATTGAGCTTGCTTGAATACCACAGGCGAGGAATGGCCTATGGCGGAGCTTCACTGCGACGGAATTGTCGCTTTTGTTACATTGGACGGCTTGCTAACCTTGCTTTGCGCACTAACGGCAACGGTTTGGTAATCGTACGTCCGCCCAGCCTTCACGGAATGATCGATGCAGCTTGTGCCAAGTACAAGCTCTCGGTTGATTTTCTCGTATTGCTTACCTGGCTCGCGACGATATATGTCGTATCCCTTGATCGCGTCTGCGGGAGAATTGCTGGCCGGAATACTTGCATTCCATGAAAGCCTCACGCTGTGCGGCTTGGATGGTGACGCTGTGCTGAGATCGGAATCTTCTGGGGTTCGGCTCGGTTTGGTTGCTTGTGCAGGCACGAGAGCCTCTGACCCGCCGCGGCAATCTTGGCTTTCATGGTTGTCACTGCCGTGCGAAATGGCTGCCATCAGAATAGCGGCTACCAAACAAGCGCGAAATACTTTGATCATTCTACTGCCGCTCCTCATCTCGTCTGTCTTCGTGGCGACCATGGGAAGCCGTGGCGTGCCCACGCGGTTTCGGTTGGCGAGATTCCGAGGTTAGGCGATCAACTCCTCCATCACCTCTACGCACAATACGACTGTAGCTTCCCTTCTCAGCCTCAAGAGCCGGTAAGCGCTTGGTCGCTGGCACTAATGCCCATGGAAGCCGCTCCTTTGAGTGCCGGCCGGGCCGCCTTGCGCTCCGCCCAGCCCACGATCCAAATCAGGACGAACAAGCTCGCTAGAGATAACAGAAAGAATATTATCCCACCCTGATGGTGAAGCCTGCCATTCAGAAATCCAGGGTCTACATAAATGCCAAGCACCGAAAGGATGAAGATTCGCAGTCCGTTCTTGGCAATGGAAAGAGGAATTGCGGCGAACGTAATAAGCGTCTTTCCCCACAACGAACGAAGCAGCAGGTGGACCAATCACCATGGTAGTGACGAGCAACATCAAGCTAGAACGGATACTACTGCACTCCTTTGCAACCTCGAGCGTGAGTCCGGGAATCGCCACCACCGCTCCATCCTGGCTCACAGGTATGCCAGCCATTGTAAACAGCAGCCTGGCTGCCAAGGCAGAGCCCAGTTGTAGCAAGTACACGATATAGTCCAACGCAAACTCTGGAATGGGAACCAGCCATAGCAAAAACAACAGCGGGAAAATGCATCTCCGGAAAATACGCCCACCGAAGCAACATACGAAGGACCCAACCCACCACATGACAACCGCCAATATCTCCAGCGAAAGGCGTACGTCACCGGTGAAGACATCCACCCTGCCCCACCTCAATCCGGCAACACCGATAAGAACAGCCACACCCAACAAGGCTGAACCCCTAAGAATGCTGGGGCTGGGCTTCCACTTTCGCCTGTTCCACTCAGTGCCTATCAGGCCGATGCTGATAGGAAGGATCAGAAGGATATGCGTGTAGGCATCTTGGTGCAGGGCCAGCGCAAGCGTCGCCGCGATCGCTTGCCACCAGATCAACAACGAGGCGACCCACAGAACAACAAATATCCGGTATGAGGAAGCTGGAGTCATTGCGAAGGGTTCGCTAGGCTTTGCTGCCTTCCGGCACCGTAAGTTCGGCGCTCAGTTCATACTCGAGGTGATCACCAGCGGCCTTGGCAAACGCGAGGACGGCGTGCTCCGCTCCCGGTCCCTCAACTCGCCATTGCCCAGCGTGATTTACTACCCGCATCTTGCTTCGATCTCGCCACCACTGATCCACTTCCCCCGGAAGGGCAAACCACAATCGCTCTTGCGAACCAAGGTTGCGCAGGAAGCACAACAGATCCAGATAAACGCCGCGTGCCCTCTTTTCCGTAACATAATCCGGATGAACCAGGAAGTTGATTAGGCCGTTCTTCTTGAGAATCGCCTCTGTCTGAGCTTTCCATAGGTCCAGCGAATAATTTCTCAGCAGATAAAACAGCATGTAATCCTGAGTGGTCGTTAACGGAATCTCCAGAATATCGCCGACGAAGTATGGCATTACCGTGCAGCAACCGCCGTGCTGCGGATCCAGATGCGCGACATTAGGCACCGACATGTCATACGAGAAGTCCAGCGCATGGTACCAGTTCAGATTCCTATACAACACGGCAGCGCGAAAACCTTTGGCATGGTACATCTGTCCATACTCGTTGATTTTCGCGGCCCGGCGCAGGAACTCTTGCCGATTGCAAAATAGCCGGCCATCGTGATTCAAATCCTGGATGTTGACCTCAAAGCCTCTGCCGCGAATCTCCTGAAGGAATGCGTCAGCAACCTTATAGGATCCTTCGGGTACAACCTGAAACGATGCCTTGACACCAAAACTGTCATCGATCGCCATCAGCTCGCGGCAAAAGTTGTAGCCCGGCTGTGCCTCAACGTCGTGTGTCATCACCACACAACTGCGTGCGCCGTCAGGCCAAAACCAGATGAATGGCACTCTATCGACATGCCTGGTCCTCATGGAACTGAGCAGCAATTGGTCGCTGATCTGCTCCACCGTGGTATCAACCGGCCAGCGCGGAAAAGCGGCGTTTTGCCATCCCCTTAAGTAGGCTCGTTGAATATGCTTGCGAATACCGATACTCATCCACGGCCGGGCGAAGTAGTACAGGTCTCGGAGAAGACGCGTCCCAGAACCTAGCTCGCTCCAGCTATTGTGCTTGGCAAAGCGCTCAAAACGCAGGTTATCGATGACCTCGGTGGGATTAAAGGGCAATAGAACCGTGGAGCCCTGGCTCCTCACGTCGCGGAGCGTGCCATAAAGTAGGGACTGCGCATGGCCCGTGCGATAACCGGACGCAGACCGCCCATAGCAGATCGCGTCGTGTCCGAACCGGAAGTACCCCGAGTCGGCGGAGAGCCTGCCCGTAAGGTCAAACTGCAAAAAGTCGTCGGGACAACGGTAGCGGTCCCTCAAAGCGCTGATCATTCCGCTGCGAATATCCGCCTTCTCGAGGGACCTCACGTCCGTATTTAAGTACGCCGCTCTGACTGCCATATTATATGGAACTGAAGAGCACCGCCCAGATGATTTGTTGACAGTAAAGGACTTCTTGGCTGGTAATGAGCGCTTTCAAGACCGGACTCCTGCCGCCGTCACCGGAGTTGCAAGCTGGGGAGACTGTCCGCGGCGCTCCGGCCAGAAGCTCCAGATATCTACCACGATCTTGTCGGCTGGAATCGGAAGATCCAAGTAGGCTGCATGTGGCGCTCCCAGCACAAATATTTCGGCCCGGCTTAGTCTCCGGCCCACCCTAAGCAAGGCCAGCGTTCAGGAGCCAAGAGTTTAGCGGTTCTAAACAGGATCGGCCGATTGCAATCCTTCACCGTGCAGCTTCCGCCATGAAGGAATTCCCAACTCCAGTCGCTTCCGGTTCAGTCGCGTGGTTCCGTCCCATATCCACATACTCGAAATCGGCTGAGCGCGCCGCCTCGGGATCAAGCAGATTCCGACCATCGATGATCACTGGAACTTCCATAAGTTCATGCATCTGTGCCAAGTCCAGTTCCCGGTACTCCTGCCACGGAGTGAGGATGAGCAATGCGTGGGCACCACGCGCAGCCTCGTAAGCTGAAGAACAGTATTCCAGGCGACCGGGCTGAGGCGGCATTTCCCGCTGGCTAGCTTCCATGGCCTGTGGATCATGCACTCGCAGCCGAGCGCCTTCCTCCAGCAGCGCCTTGACGATGCGCAGTGCTGGCGACTCGCGAATGTCGTCGGTTCCGCCTTTAAAGGCTAGCCCCAGCACACCCATCTGCTTGCCTTGCAGCACCCACACAGTCTGCCGGACTTTCTTCACAAACATTTCCACGCGTCCCAGGTTAATGTTTTCCACTTCCTTGAGCAGCCCGCATTGCACCCCATGCTCGCGACCCAAATGCATGAAGGCCCGAAGATCCTTCGGAAAACAGTAGCCCCCAAATCCGATGCCTGCATTTAGAAACTCAGTTCCGATACGAGGATCGAGTCCCATCCCGAGCGCCACCTGGCTGACGTCAGCGCCCACTGCTTCACATATATCGGCCACCATGTTAATGAACGAGATTTTGGTCGAAAGAAATGCGTTTGCCGCGTGCTTGGTCAACTCCGCGGTGCTGATATTCGTAAACAAGATCCGGCACCCGAGCGGTTGATAGAGCTGCTCTAACAGGGCGCGGGCTCTCTCCGATTCGACTCCCACAACAACACGGTGCGGATGGAAAATGTTCTCGATGGCTCTTCCTTCCTGTAGGAACTCAGGATTCGAGGCTACATCAAACTCGGCGTGCGTCCTGCCTGGCGTGTCGGCAAGCTTGGCAAACCGGGCCACGGTCTTCTTGATCCATTGGGCCGTAATCGCCGGGACGGTACTCTTCTCCACGATCAGCTTGTACCCGTTCAAATTGCGGGCGATCGTGCGGGCGACGGCTTCTACCTGGTGCAGGTCGGCTTCACCGGTATCTTTCTGGGGCGTGCCAACGCAGACAAACAAGATCGTGGCGTCACGCACGGCTTCCTCCACGCAGTGAGAAAGCTTCAGCCGACCGCCAGCCAGCCCGCGGGCAAGCAGATCGTCCAGACCAGGCTCATAGAATGGCGCCTTGCCGGACCGGATCATCGCTACCTTGGAGGCGTCGTCATCGGCACCGATCACTTCCCAACCCAGCTCAGCGAACCCGAGAGCCGTGGGCAAACCGACATGCCCAAGCCCCAGCACAGCAATACGTGGCTTCTCATTACTAGACTTGTTGCTCAATTCAACCTCCATGTTTTCTAAAAGCGTCATCCCAAATCCGACACCAGAGATCCCATTCTTCGCCCTCTCCAGTTCGGGCCGGCCAGGCTATTCGCCACTCCGCGGTCGGTAAGGAACTGTGCGTTTGTGCAACTACCCTTATATGACATGGTCTCAGCTTCGATACCGGCGGCCTGAAACATCGAGACCTAACGATAGAAAGACGCTGGCGCCTCTCTCAACCCAAGAGAAAAAACCTGGCCCGGATTTTGTCGAGGGAATCAAGAATATAGTAGTGATCTTCTGGAACCTCAACCTCAGGAGCTCCTGGCCGGAACAAAATCTTCGTGCCAACCCCAGCGGCCCGAGCGGCGCCTATGTCTGACACTTGGTCCCCGACAAGAATGCTCGAAGCCAAGTCCAAATTAAAGTCTGCCCGCGCACGTAACAGCATACCGGGCTTCGGCTTACGATCAGGAGAATCCCGTTTGTATCGGCCCCTCCCGTGAACCGGGTGGTAAGGGCAGTAGTAGACACGGGCAATTTGAACCTGCTGTTCAGCAAACTTCTGAATCATCCAATCCATCAATTCATGAAATTGCGATTCGGTGTAGTAACCACGAGCGATACCCGCTTGATTCGTAACTATCACCAGGAGATAACCGAGCGTCTGCGCTGCCCTACATAGTTCGAAGATCCCGTCCCGGAATTGGAAGTGCTCACGAGAATGTACGTAACGTTGCTCAACATTGACAACTCCGTCGCGGTCCAGGAGGAGCGCCTTATTCTTGCCCGCACTCACGTATTCCCGCTGCCTTTCCGTCTATTCAATGAGAATTTCTTACAGGGTCGAGAAGCCGAAACTAGCCCGCGTTACCAACTGAGGACAAGTACATCTGCTGAGGTCCGCGTTCCTGCTCTTTAAGGCAACAGACCGAATGCCGTAAGTTGCGACTGCCCAGCGACAAATACTTTCCCATTCGCGACGATCGGGATCGCGAACTTCGCAGCCAAATCCAAAGTGTCCCGGCTACCGGCCTGAGTGGTGTCGTAAAGTTCATTGGCTAGGTTGGTCGCGTCATAGGCGAACAGTACACCCGGCGCGCCCGTATCATTGTCGGGGCTGGCGCCGTTATTCTGTATGGCCCATAATATACCATTTGTGGTGCCGTTCGAAGATATCGCAAAAGACCCGCCACGAATCGGGTAGATGACAGCGGACTGGGAGGATGGCGCCGTAGACAATAGCCCGTTGGTCAGTTGGAACGCCTTCAGGTAATCGTTGACAGCAGCGAAGTAAACGTACCCATTGAAGTACACCGGCATACTGAAGTTACCGATCTCATCGTCTCCGTTAGGCAGTATGGCAGGCAGCGATTGGATGATCTGGTTATCATTGTTGGCGTTGTAGTGTCCCATGTTATCCCGATTGACAACATAAATCGTTCCGCTCTTGCCGGCGCTGATCACCTCGTGCGGATAAGGGCCACTTGGCTGGTCCGACCAGTAGAACGGGGCCCCCGGCCCCCAGGTCAAGGTTGTTGACGTCCATGTTTTGCTGGTCATGAGGAGTGAAGTAATCGACAACGCTGCCGCTGGGAGAAAGCTTTTGAACTGTATCGCCGTAGTCTATACCCCCCGTGTTAACATCAAAAGTGCCGTTGCTGGTAGTGTAATAGATGTTCCCGGTGGCATCAGTCGCCAGACCCCCTCCACCTTGCCACACGCCACCTCCGTAGGCGTTGGGCGTCACATTGTAGATCATCGTCCGCTGCAGCGTAGTGGCGTTGTATCCCAGGATCCAGCCATGATATGGATGGTTATCGCCATGGGAACCGAAGCCGATATAGACTACGCCATTGCTTAGAAGAAGCCCGGGCCGCTGACACTCATGGAGAGGATCAAAGGCCACCGTACCGCCTGACGAGCCATCTCCCGTGCCAGGCACGCTTCCGGACAGGACCACAGGACCTCCGAATTTCTCCGCCCCGGTCGTGATATCCAGAGCATGCAGGCGCTGGAAATAGTTGCTGCCATTCTCTTTGGTATTGACAACTACGTACAGCGTGCCCGTGGACTGATCGATGACTGGTGTCCCGGTTATGCCAACCTCGACCGGAATATCGCCGCACTCTCCTGTATCGCCACAGGGGATCGTAGTGACACCCGAGCCTAGAAAGCTTATATGCCACAGAGGGGTGCCGCTCAAACCATCGGCGTCGAAGGCATATATGCTGTCATGTTCGGTGGCAACATATACCACATTGTGATAGCCCTGGCCTGGGATGTTGACGCTCGCGACATAGAGCGGCGAAGCAAAGGCTATCCCATCTAACGAATACGAGAAGAGCTTTCCGAACTGCGAATGGTTGACATTGGCAGTGGTCAGAACGGTCTCGTTGTTATTCTGACCCGTTCGCAAATTGTCATTGTGATAGGTGAAGGTTCCAGGGTAGTTACTGACATAGACCGTCGCATTGGCCGACTGCTGCTGATTGGTCGTTGCCGTGACGGTGTGGCTACCGGCGCTGCTCGGGGGAGTATATAACCCGGTGGTCGTGATGGTTCCCGAAGTAGCCGAGCCGCCAACCACTCCATCTACCGACCAGGTCACGGTGCCGAAACCCGACGTTGCCGTGAATTGCTGCGTCTGGATAAATGTCACGACAGCGGCCCGCGGACTGACCGAGAAGCCTGCTGTAACCGTGAGGCTGGTGGAACCATTGATCGATCCGACGGCCGCTTGAATCGTCGTACTGCCCGGTGCAGCGCCAGTGGCCAACCCTGTACTGCTGATCGTCGCTACGGACGGGATGCTCAACATCCAGGTTGCCGAATTGGTCAGATCCTGGTGACTGCCGTCACTGTAGGTCCCCGTCGCCGTGAATTGCTGTTGCCCTCCGACTAAGATCGAAGGATTGACTGGCGTTACCGCTATCGACGCTAACACCGGACCGCCACCTGCGTTCGCCCGGAAGGCGACCATCTGCATGATCCATGCTCCGGCTGACGAGAGAGGCGCCGTGGCGCTGTAGCTACCCGCAGTTGTGACCATCTGGTCTTCGGCAATGTCGCCATCCGGTGAGGTAAGTAGGCGGCTGGTAAAGCCGCCGCCTGGGCCACTGGTCGAGGTAATAACGATGTTCGCTCCAAAAAGCAGATCACCCGGGTTTGTGGTTGTCGCAGAACCGCTGCTGCTGCTGGCACTGTTGCCAGTGTTCGCTACTGTTACATCCACGGGGCTATTCGGATCCGCTCCGCTGTATTCGAGAATACGAATATCGGGGTAGACCGCGGCGGCCGAAAACGTCACTGTAACCGTGTTACTCCCGGCGGCCGCCGACACAATGTTCTTGGCATAGTAGACAGACTGCGACAACGTCCCGCTAATGCTGGTGGGGCCAACCGCGAGGGTATAGGCGTTACCCTTAGAGTCCGTAACTGAGCTGACGCTGGCTGTGGTGTCGTTCCATCCCACCACGATCACGTTGAGGTCGCCGGCGACTTGTCCGGCGGTGAAGGCGACAGGCACCGTGTTCTGAGGTGCCTGTGGCGTGGCATAGTTGCCCTGCACATAACTGATTGCCGCGGCCGTTGACGTCACCGTGAGCGTAACGGTGGTGCTTTGTTGAATCCCTCCGCCGTTGCCGGTCACCGTAATGGGATAAGTTCCCACCGTCGTGCTCGCCCCTACGGTAATTGTCATCACTGAAGTGCCCGAACCCGGGGCAGAAATCGTGCTCGGGTTAAAGCTTACAGTTGTGCCAGCAGGCGCACCGCTAGCGGACAGACTGATCGAGCTGTTGAATCCACCGCTGACCGTGGTAGTAATCGTCGATGTTCCCTGATTGCCCTGAGCGATGCTCAGAGAAGCGGGCGAGGCCGAAAGCGTAAAGCTTCCAGCCGACTGGGTTGTCCCGACAGCCACGTTCGAGTAGGGACCAGGATTGCCCGCCGAGTCCTGGGCTCGAACCCGGTAGTTATAGCTGTTTCCAGCTGTCAATCCGGTGTCGTCATAGGTAGTACCGGTCATCGTGCCAATCTGGCTGAAGTTGGTGCAGTTGGCGCCCTGGCAACGTTCCACCAGGTACTCGCTAATCGTCCCGCCGATCTCGGTTGAGGCTACCCACGAGAGGTCAATCTCGGTTTGAGATGGAGTCGTCGTGGTCAAGTTCCCCGGCAAAGACGGGATCGTAGGAGGTGTCGTAATGGATACGATAGACGAGTAGGGCCCGGTGCCTCCTTGGGTGTCCTCGGCGCGAACCCGGTAGGTGTAGTTTGTGGAAGCCGTTAGGCCGTCATCATTGTAGGTTGTGGCAGTAGTCGTACCGATCTGGACAAAGCTGTTGCAACCCGTACCCTGGCACCGCTCGACCAGATATTCGGCGATGGTTCCACCGTTTTCAGTCGATGCCGTCCACGTCAGGGTCGTCTGGTTCGAATGGTTGTTCGCCGCCACGACCGCCGACTGCCAGGTCTGCGATGCACTGAGTGTGAACGTCGCATCGTCGAGGCCGGGAGTCCCCGCCGTGCCTGACTCCGCATCAAGGAAGTTGGAGGAGGCTCCGGGCTGCTGCGTAAAGCCTGGGCCGGAAGTGAAAGTCGCCCCAGCAGAAACCTTAACCCATCCCGCCAGCAGATCGTTTACCATGGTTGTGGTTATGTTGGGGCTCACAACGCTCACGGTTTGAGTTCCATTGTCGCTACCGATCAAGGACACGGCGTCGATCGGAGAGGAGATGTTGGAGCCTTTGACAACAAAGATTGACATCACCAGCGACTGCGCCGCGGACAACGTCAGGCTCACGGTCTGATTAGGACCAACTGTCGGACTTGCCACGTACCAAATCTGCGAGCGCAAATCGAACCCAGTGCTGGTGTTTGTCGGCCCGGCGATAGTGACCCAGGTGTTGCCAAAGTTATCGCTTGGCGTCATGGTCACGTCTGCGTGCGATGAGGCGAACATGACGATCAAATCGCCACCCGTGCTGTCGAAGGGCGCAGTGGTGTGAACTGTTAGGGATGTTGAATTGATGTAGCTCTGCACGGCATCTACGATGGGCGCTGGCCCACCATCAGTGACCCCCACGTTCGTAGGAGCCGTCGGTATTCCCGTGACCGTCAGGATGACGGTCGTGCTTTGCTGCATCCCTCCTCCATTGCCGGTCACAGTGATGGGATACGTCCCTACTTGAGTGCTCGCCCCGACCGTAATCGTCATCGTCGAGGTGCCCGAACCCGGTGCGGGTATCGTGCTCGGATTGAAGCTCACGGTCGTCCCTGTGGGCGCGCCCGTTGCCGACAAACTGATTGAGCTGCTGAAACCACCACTGACGGTGGTGGTGATGGTCGACGTGCCCTGATTGCCTTGCGCGACGCTTAGAGAAGCGGGCGAGGCTGAGATGGTGAAATTGGCTGCTGCTGTTACGGTCAGGGTGACGGTCGTGCTTTGCTGGATTCCTCCTCCATTGCCGGTCACCGTGATGGGATACGTTCCTACCAGCGTGCTCGCCCCGACCGTAATCGTCATCGTCGAGGTGCCCGAACCGGGCGCGGGTATCGTGCTCGGATTGAAGCTCACGATCGCCCCTGTAGGCGCACCCGTGGCCGACAAACTGATTGAGCTGCTGAAACCACCACTGACGGTGGTGGTGATGGTCGACGTGCCCTGATTGCCTTGCGCGATGCTGAGGGCAGCAGGCGAAGCTGCAATGGTGAAATTGGCTGCTGCTGTTACGGTCAGGGTGACGGTCGTGCTTTGCTGGATTCCTCCTCCATTGCCGGTCACCGTGATGGGATACGTTCCTACCAGCGTGCTCGCCCCGACCGTAATCGTCATCGTCGAGGTGCCCGAACCGGGCGCGGGTATCGTGCTCGGATTGAAGCTCACGATCGCCCCTGTAGGCGCGCCCGTGGCCGACAAACTGATTGAGCTGCTGAAACCACCACTGACGGTGGTGGTGATGGTCGACGTGCCCTGATTGCCTTGCGCGATGCTGAGGGCAGCAGGCGAAGCTGCAATGGTGAAATTGGCTCCCGTCCGGAAGGCAACCATCTGCATAATCCACCGTCCGGACGGCGTGACTGGCGCGGTCGCGCTGTAGCTGCCGGTAGCCGTGACCATTCGATCTTCAGCAATGTCGCCGTCCGGGGCCGTTAGGATCCGCCGTGTGAAGCCGCTGCCGATCCCACTCGAGGTCGTAACCGTGTTTCCCCCAAAGATCAGATCGGTGGCATTGGTCGTCGGCGCTGAACCGCTACTGCTGGAGGCGCTGTTGCCGGAACCCGCAGCCGTCACGTCGACCGGGTTGTTCGGATCCGCGCCTTTGTATTCAAGAATGCGGATATCGGGATAGACCGCGGCACCGGAAAACGTCACAGTAACCTTGTTGGTTCCAGCGGCTGCCGCAACAATGTTCTTGGCGTAGTAGATCGATTGCGACAGTACGCCGCTCACGGTCGTTGGGCCGACGGCGCGTGTATACACATTGCCCTTTGAGTCGCTGACGGAGCTGACGGTGGCCGTGCTGTCGTTCCATCCGACCACAACAACGTTCAGGTCACCGGCAGTCTGCGCCGCCGTGAACGTGACGTTTACCGTCGTCTGCGGGGTTTGCGGGGCAGCATAGCTACTTTGGACAAAGGTAATGGTTGACGCGGCAAGCATAGCAACCGGATGCAGGCAGCAAGTGGCCGCCATCACGGCTAACAACAAAAAGCGTGTCACCTTGCCATACCCAGTCACGTTATGAAACACGGATTTCTTCATTGTCCACCCCGCATCTTTCATTTCAAATTCGAATGAGCCCACACAACCACCGCTTTCCAAAGAAGGCCCCAGCCATAGCTCGCCGCCACAGCGCTCATGCAGTTATTTCCAAGGATCTACCAGTCTGGATTGCTGGACACACCACTGACCCCAGACAGTGATGTCATGGAAGGACCAAACGCCGAGCAGTGAACTAATACGATTTGCGCATCGGCCGGATACTGATTTCCGTTACCTCGGCCGTAGGTGGAAGCATGAGAGTCTGAACCACCACCGAAGCGACGTCCTCTGGCTGCAATAGCATTTCCGCGTGGTAGTCCTTGCCTTGTTCCCGGAAGAGAGCTTCCTGCAGGGGCGTCGCGGTGCGCCCCAGATACACCGAGAGCACTCGAACTCCCTCGGGATTCACCTCTTCACGTAAGCTGTCAGCGATCGCTCGCAAGGCGTGCTTGGTGGCAGCATATTGACCAGCATCAGGCCGCTTCGCATTCAGTCCCGCGCTGGAGTTGACAAAAACGATCTGCCCGCGCGACGCAGTCAACAGCGGCAACAGCCGCTTGGTAAGAACATAGGGAGCGCGCACATTCGTAGCATATTGAAGATCGAGGTTCCTCGACCCGGGCATCTTCCATCCGACCTTGGTAGATGACGCCAGCGCAGTGTGCGAGCACGTTGAGCCTGCCAACGTCCTGGAGATGACAAACCAGAGGCTCCATACTCTGCTCCGAAGTCAAGTCGACCCGGAAGTCCGCTATCTCGGAAAACTGCCGGGCCGCGGCGACGGTTAGCGCCAGCCCATCCGGGTTTCTGCCGACAGCGCAGATCTGCGCTCCCTGCCGCGCCAGGGCCAAGGCGATAGCCCGCCCGATCCCGCTACTGGCGCCAGTGACCAAAGCTATGCGCCCAGCCAGACCACCTTTCTCTTGAATTTTGTGACAGTCCAATCGAGTTCCTTTGGCCGCCCCGAGCTTGGTAGTTTGCGCTTGCCCTGAAGTGATTTCACGAGGCCGACTGGAACAGCCCTCTTTCGAGAAGGCCCTGTGACGGTGGCATCGGCCATGCCCCGCATCGTCACGCCATATTTCCACAGAACAAATTGTTACAAGGCTTTGGGCAGTGTTATCCGTGTGTCTGAAGACCCACCTACGTCACGCCTGGACTGTGTTTTGAACCCATCGACTCCCCGCCGGTGTGGACTGATAGCCGGCCTCTTTCCTCTATTTTGCTTCCGGCATTTCCCACGGAGAGATTTCGACTTACGCGTAGCTTTTGTGCGGTTTCGTAGGGATTTAGCACGGCTCTGCACATCCTTGCCGCTATTGCCCCGACCAAGCGAGCCCGACTGAATCCGACGCCCGCTTCGGTCAGTTTCCTCCTGTGATAGCCCCAAAATTTCTTGTCCCAACGACCTCGCATGAGACTAACGCAGAGAAAGTTGTAGTATTCAAATAGATGCCGCTGCAAGCACTCGTGCAACTCTTCCCCGGTCAAGAAGTCTGGGCCGTGCGTCACCAGATTGTGCAGGTGACCGGCAATAAGAGTTTGGAGATCTTCTGTGATCGCGCCCAGCGATCCCGGACGCCATCTCTTGAAGGTAAGGATCTGATGGACAAAGCCAAAGTCGCAGCTCTTTAGAAGTGCAAGGCATGCTTCCATATCAGCATGCAGATTTGCCTCGTTGTAGAACGGATCGTGACTTCTGACAAGGTCAGACCGGTAAAGAACCGAGGTCGATGTTCCGAACACGTACGTCCCGTCGAGAAAGAGGCGACGACAGACCTCGCGGCCAGAAATCACCTCGCTAGGGTACGGGAGTCCTGCCCACATGACCTCGTGTTCTTGCAGGCCATATGCACCAACAATCCCCACTGACGGATGCTTCTCCGCAATGGACACCATCTCTTCTAAGCACCGCGGAAACACCCAGTCGTCCGCAAATACTATCTTGCAATACTTGCTTTCCGAAGAAATCTCGCGTAATGCGACGTTATGGTTGGGAACTGCCCGTAAGAACTGCTGGTTGTCATAAACCCTGATCCGCGAGTCCGTTGCGGCATATCGGCGCGCGATTTCCGCTGATCCATCCGTGCAGCAGTTATTGACAATGGTGTAGTCCCAATTCTGATAGGTCTGTGCCAATACGCTTTCGATGCATTCGGCAAGATAGTCACGGTTGTTATATACCGGCGTGACTATGCTTACTCGAGGCAATTGTCTATGCTGCATCTGCCCTCCTGCCGTCTCTCTTACGTTTCGACATTGTGTGGCACTGTCGGCCCCGTACGGGCACCTCTTATCGAGTCATTGGATGCAAAGGTACGAGCTCAAAAACCCGCCGAGCTCGGCCCACATGGGACCGCCCCTCATGAGAAATGGTCGCCCCCTTTTTACACCGTCAGTCATTCTTGTCCAAATTAGCGCTGTCGTGCCGGGCCCTGTACGCTGCCTCGCAGGCGGTACTTGTTCGGAGGTTCTCTAGTTTTAATTTTCTGGCCCAGCGGCTCGCGAGCTCCGGCGCGCACCAACCAAGTCTGCTGTGAGGTGGAGGGTTGCTAATGACTCTGTGGCGGTGAGCCTATCAAATTCTAGTCGTAAGGCATCCGCGTAAGTCGCAGTCGTCTTGCGGAACAGCGAGCTGAGCTGATCTCTTTCGTCGACCACGGATTCAAATCTCTCAACGAGCGTCTTGACGTTGAAGTGTTCTATATCGAGGCAGTATCGCTCATGTCCTACCGCCCGCATCAGGTCCTCTATCTTTGGAAGATAACTCAGAGCAATTACCGGCTTTGCCAGGAGATGCGAGAAAATCACACCATGAAATTTTGAGGTAACGACAAAATCAAACGTTGACATCTGAAGGAGTAGCTCCCTCAACGTGAGGATCGGCCGGACGGTCACTCGATCGGCCAGCGCTGACCCGTTGTTCTTGAGAAGCCGGCTCCTGAGATCTTCGATAGCGTATATGTCCACGATAATGTCGCTTGTGAAGATCTCCAGGCTATAGCCTTCCGAAAGCAGCCACAATGAGAACGCCTCTACCTTGTCGAGATAGTGGAGGTACACGGCCTGGTCTTTCCGTGGCCAGCGACGCGGGTCACAAAAGCCCATTGGGTTCAGGCCAACCTTGAGAGCACCCGCCTGCGAATACCCGAGGCTGAGGTACCTGCCGAGGCTACGAACCGAAGTGGCTTCCGAATAAACCTGCGGCTCAATCCTAATGTCCAGCTTGCGAAGTAGGGCTTCCGAGTCCGCGGGAGTGAGTGCGTTCTCGGACTTGGCGGCCACATACTCCAAGACGTCAAGAGCATATGCGGGATCCGGGCAGACATGAATTTCCGACTTAACGCCTAGGCTGCGAATCAGGGCCCTCGACTCCAAGGATCGGAAGGAAGTGTAGTCGGCCCATCGCACGGCCCATTTGGCAAAAAACTTATTCCGAGTGTACTTCAAACGGCTCGCCCCGACCCCGACGATGAATACTGGTACGGCCGAGAGCCTCGCTAGAAGACAAAACTTGAATACATTGTAAGGTAGCCCTGGATGCAAGTCGCATAGCTGGCCACCACCTGACAGCACCAAAAGATCCAAAGACCGCACGACACGGTATGAACGGGCCAAATGCGCTAACTCGCGAACGAGGTTGTAGAGTGGCCTAGCTGCAACACAAAAGGGTCGACACTTTTTCACGAGCATCTTTAATCTTGATGGTATCCCTGCTGAGGTGCTTTGTGCTGCTTCTGGGTCATTCCATCCCGGGTAACACCACCTGATGGGATAACACGGGATGTTATGCCTTTTTCGTGTGTCGTCGGGAAATAGCGAGAATCCAATTAGAACGCACGATGGTAAGCGCCGCTTAATATTCTCAATAAATGCTTCTTGGATAGCGGCATCGCCCATATTGCCCCAGCCCATATGATCCATAAGGCCAATAGTCTTGTAGGGTCTATCCGAGGCCCGCCCCCCATTTCTCTCCGGACGCGCTGAGGCGTGATTTACCGGGGCCGGCCCACTGTAGTCTGGGTGCGTAGGAGGAGAGTTCATAGGTGGTATTAAGCCGAGGCTAGGGCTTTCTTTTTGGTTGATGAAGAGTCCCTCAATTCGCGCAGCAGGCCCAGGTAAAGCGGTTTCTGTCCCGTCACGAACAAGAGCATCCCCAGGAACGTAACAAGCAGAATGGCGCTCTCCAGCACAAGGCGCGGAAGAGGAGACAAGGCCTGGCCGCAAGCTAACCGCGCCCCAAAGGCGAGCCCGCCGGCCACGATGCTCGACGCTAGCGGCCGGCTTAGCTCCAGCAGAATGTCTCGCGGAGAAATCACTGTACCGTGCAGGGCCCAGATGACAAGCGGGATGAGCCATAGCGTCATCACCGCCGAGTATGCAAATGCAACACCTTTCGGTCCATAAGGCAGGCCGATGACGTAAGCCGTAATCATGATCGGCGTGATGGCCAGCCCCATCTTCAAGAGTCGCCTAATCATTCCAAGGGAACAAAGCAGCCACGAAAGAGGATTAGCTACAGCAAAGACCAGGATCGTCGGAGCCAGTAAGCGGAAGATAACAACCGCACCTTCCCACTTCGGCCCGAGCAGGACGTGGATCACATCGTCGGCAAAAAGGGCGCAAGCAATTGTCAGAGGCAGAGTTAGCGCCAAGACTAGAGAGTAGCCCTTGAGAAAGTAGCTCTTGAGGCGCTTCGGATCGTCCTGCAGCCGGGAAAGCGCTGCGAAGGCCACCTCTCCGGCCGCCGAATTCAGGTTGTCGGTTGGAATGTTGACGAGCTGGTAGGCTCTTCCATAGAGCCCAACAGCGTCGACACCCCAAAAGCGCCCGAGCAAAACCTTCTCAAAATTGGTGGCGATATAGACGACCAGCCCATTCACGGTGAGGGTGCCGCCAAAATGCATCATCGAACGAATGCCGACACCCCTGCGTGGTCTGCCTGGAACCCAGCCTGTCGCCAGCCAGAAGCCGATTGTGCCAATGAGAGGAGACGTAATCGTCATCGCCACCAGCGCCCAGTATCCATAGCCGGCCAACGCACCGCCAATTGCGATGGCCGTACCGATTATCAAGGCGATTGTGCTGATCACCGCCAATGCGGTAAAGCGCATTTCACGCTGCAGAAGCACACCGTGTTGTACGCCGGCTGCGTTGAACACAAACCCCGCCGCCAAGGCCATCGTCACAGCCGATAGCCGCGGCTCATGAT
Organism: uncultured Acidobacteriaceae bacterium; assembly: GCA_963836295.1. Classification (GTDB taxonomy): domain Bacteria; phylum Acidobacteriota; class Terriglobia; order Terriglobales; family Acidobacteriaceae; genus Bog-257. The sequence goes on from CAWIIY010000002.1 coordinate 480,774, forward strand.
AAAAAGCGGCAATGACGGGCGCTAACGCTATCGATATACAGCCAAGCAGGCCACCAACCAACAAATTCAACCAGAATAAGGTGGACACTTGCTCTTCTGTGACGTCCGCACGCTGGATGGCGGCAGCGGAGAGTCCAAAGTCGCGAAACAGCATCAGCACCCCAGTAAACGCTGTGACCATCCCGACTATGCCGAAGTCTTTGGGCCCCAGCAGCCGGGCCAAAACCATCAAAGAACCGAGTCGCAACAAAAAGTTGGCCCCCTGTGCGCCGAGCCTTGCGAAGCCACCACGAATCGTTTTCTCTTTTAGATCTTTCATCCTGATTTGAGGCTCCCAAGCAGGTCTGAGCCGCTTCCGCTGTCGGTTTTCAATTCACAGAACCAGTTTGCGGCAGTAAAAAGCCTCGGCATGACCGCTGGGAGCATTGCATTCCATTCCCCGCAACCGCATGAGGGATAGAAATGTGCTCTCTTCAAACCAGCACTTCGTATGCTGCGATTGGAACGTATCCATGATGTGTTGAATCTTCTTCTGGTACAGCTCGGCTCTAAGCGGCACGAACACGTTGGGTCGTCCCAAGTCCCCATCATATTTGGGAATTTCGTACTCTAGGATGAGATGGTCCCGAAAGGTATTCCATGTCAACTCTGCTATAAGCCGGTGATCTTGGTGCGCGTCCTTACGCGAGGGAGCAAAGATTAGGTCTGGAGAAGCTGCCTGTTTCAACTCCTCGAAGGCGGCTTTCACTTCGGCTCCAACAAAGGGCATAAACCCATCGGGAAAGGTCTTCAGAAGCGGCCCCTTTACCGCGTTTGGGCCGCCGAACAACATTGCTGCGCGGCGGGCCTCGGCTTCCCGGACCCCGATGGCGCTGAATACCACCCAGTGAAACACCGCACCCGGATACTCCTCAGCCAGCCGGAGAATGGTGCCACCGCAACCAATTTCGATGTCGTCGGAGTGAGCGCCCAAGCACAAGACATTCAGTGGGGCATTTGATTCTGCCTTCAGATTGAGATGAATCATATGGCGGCTGACACCAACTCCGTAGCACTCGCGCTCGACGTCCCCACGTGGTTCCATACCTTCCACGGTGCGGAGGTCTGGTTTAGCTCCTCAAGGTGTTGCTTGTCCTTAAAGGTGTCCATACACTGCCAGAAGCCGTTGTACTTGTAGGACAACAGAGCTCGCTTCTCAATCAGCCGCCTAAAGGGCTCGCGCACGAGTTCATCGCCGGGCAAGATGTAACGAAAGATGTCCTGCCGCAGGATGAAAAAACCACCGTTGATCCAGATTTCGCTTTGCGTCAATGGACAAACGTCCCTCACGAGTCCCTCGGACCTCGGCACTAACAATGTCGAAGCTTGCTGTCGGTTGTACTAGCAAGAGAGAGGCTATAGCGGTACTCTGCCGAAACTTTCCCAGCATAACAGGGAGAGGCACATCGCTAAGCCCATCTCCATAGTTCGCTAGGAACATTTCCTCGCCTTGAAGGTGGGACTCTACCGACTTCAGTCGCTCGCCAATCGTGGCAGTGGCTCCCGTCTCCACGAAGGTGATCGTCCAGTCGTCGATATCTCGGTTCATGAATTGGATTTTCTTCCCACCCTGCGACCAGACAAAGTCGTTGGAAACAGACTCGTCGTAGTGTAGAAAGTAGTCTTTAATACAGTTGCCTTTGTAGCCCAGGCAGAGGATAAAGTCCTTGTGGCCGAAGTGTGCATAGTACTTCATGACATGCCACAGAACCGGCCGTGAACCGATCGTCACCATCGGCTTCGGCACGTCATCGGCGTATCCCCTCAGCCGCATGCCGGCACCGCCGCAAAAGAGAACCACTTTCATTCGCTCACCTCCGCCCCGTCCACTTAGTAAACAGCCACCTCGGGAATCGGCACGACAAAGCGTCCGCCCCACTCTCGGATAAACTGTAACTGCTGCATAATTTCGTCTTTCAGATTCCAAGGCAGGATCACGACATAATCCGGCTTCGTGTCGCGGATTCGGTCGGGATGATAGATCGGGATGTGACTACCAGGCAGGAACCGGCCTTGCTTATGGGGGCTGCGGTCCACCGTGTACTCGATCAGGTCCTTACCGATACCGCAGTAGTGCAGTAGCGTCGCGCTCTTGCCCGGTGCTCCGTAGCCTGCAACTGACTTCCCTTCCCGGGCAGCTTTGAGTAGGAAGTCCACCAGTGCAAACTTCGCCTGTTTCACCTGCTTGCCGAACTTCTTGTAACCTTCCGCTGAGTTCAAGCCGGCACTTTCTTCGTCTTCTATCACCTTACGAACGCTTGGCTCGGTGGAATGTGTTTTGCTCTCGTTGCGGCAGGCACAGACACGGAGCGAGCCTCCGTGCGTCGTTAACTCCTCGACGTCGAATACTCTCAGCCCATGCTCCTCCAGAATGCGCACCGTGGTGAGCATCGAGAAATACGAAAAGTGCTCATGATATATCGTATCGAACTCGTTGCATTCGATCAGACGCAGCAGGTGGGGGAACTCCAGGGTAAGGACCCCTTCGGGCTTCAGCAAGGTCTTGAGTCCTTCCACAAAATCGTTCAGGTCTGGGACCTGCGCTAGCACATTATTGCCGAGAACCAGGTCGGCGCAGCGGCCCTCGGCCGCAAGCTCTTCGGCCAATTGTGCGCCGAAGAACCGCACCAAGGTGGGGACTCCCTTCTCGATCGCTACATTGGCAACATTCGCCGCAGGCTCAATGCCCAAAACAGGCACGTTTCGCTCGACGAAATACTGCAGCAAATAGCCATCGTTGCTAGCCACCTCAACTACAAAGCTGGTCTCGTTCAGCGCGAGTCGCTTCATCATTTTGTCGCAGTAATTCTCACAGTGCCTTAGCCACGAATCGGAATAAGAAGAAAAATAGGGGTAGTCACTGAAGATGTTCTCCTCACTCTCGTACTCTTCCAGTTGCACCAGGAAGCATTGTGAGCAGACGTAGGCGTGAAGAGGGTAGTAGACTTCCCCATGGTTGAGGTCGTCAGCCGACGGATACGCCTCGCACAGCGGAGACATGCCAAGATCTATGAATGTTTGCCGTAGCTCCGCACCACAAAAACGGCACGGTTTTGTAGCGGCTTGTTGCTCAATATCGACGGGCAATGTCATCGTACTCATGTTTTGCACCTTTTCGGAAATGTGAATCAGACAAACACGGATGCCCCGGCGGGCTGACGGCTCCAGCGCAGGGAAGCATCCACCTGTCCTGCTTCCAGAAGGCGTTGGATCTGTCGGATACGGATGTAGCGGCCACCCTCAACGTCATCTCTAGTGAGCCCCACCGCACGATAGGCATCGTAAAGTTCCTGCGCACCTTCGCGAGCGGTCCATATCGGGCGAAAACCTGGGAGTGAGCGCCGGATCTTGTCGCAGTTGATGCGGTAACAACGCTTGTCTGGGCCACCGTCGGGAGCGTATTCGACGTGGGAGCCAGGAACGGTCTCGGCTACGACGGCAGCCAATTCACTGATACGGTAGTTTTCTTCTGTCCGGCCAACGTTAAAGGTCTCGTTGTGGATGGCCTCTTGCGGCGCTTCCAGCGTAGCGAGAATTGCGACGATAATGTCGCGAATGTGTACGATGGGACGCCAGGGCGTGCCATCGCTCTTTATGTAGACCTTGCCCGTGGTGAAGGCCGACGCCACCAAGTCATTCAACACTATGTCCAGCCGCAGACGTGAAGATACTCCATACGCGGTCGCATTGCGCAGATAGGTCGGGCTGAAATGCTCATCGGCCAGAGCAGCAACGTCGCGCTCGACCATCACCTTGGACTCGCCATAAGGAGTGACTGGGTTGAGTGGAGCAGTCTCGTCGTGAAAAGCATCTCCCGCGGCACCGTAAGTGCTGCACGATGAAGAGAAAACAAACCGCTTCACACCAGCCGCCTTCGCCAATTCGGCCAAGCGAACCGAGGCCAAGTGATTGATACTATAGGTGAGGCTTGTATCGAGGTTGCCCAACGGATCGTTTGACAGCGCGGCCAGGTGCACTACTGCGTCAAAGCCCCCCAGATCCGCGATTGTGAGGTCACGGATGTCCTTGCGGATCTCCCGGAACTCCGGGGCCCCTTCCCCGAAGTCACAACCTGCAAATAGGCCAGCGTCAAGTCCCATGACAGAATGACCTGCGGCGTGCAACATCGGCCCCGCAACAGCGCCGATATAACCCTTATGGCCAGTCAAAAGTATTCTCATACTTATGTAACTCCCTTGGAAGCGTATTTGAGTTGATCCTGTGATCAGGGTAGGCTGGACGACAGAGCCCGCAAGTTGTTCCCGCGTACACCTTCGCCTTGGGCAGGTCTCGCCCCACCATTCTCGGGAACGACTGACAACAAGCCATTCCGACACAGCACATCCGCAGCGTCACTGATGAGCGGGAACGAGATGCCCGATCGTTCGGCGATATCGAGTAGAGAGTGCTCTCCGTCGGATAGGTTTAGCACCCAGAGGCGGGCGTTTATCTCCGTTCCAATGGCATGGCCACCGGTAGAGCAGTAGAGGTTCCTCCGGCCAAGCTGAGGCTCGCAATAAGGATTCAGGTTGCGGTAACGTCGATTGTTCTCGAGCACGTCCACGATAGAGAGACATACCCGAAACGACTCTGCAAGCTGCTCCGGGTGAATAAATTCGAGGTTGTCGGCCGAAGTGTGGTATTCGGGGAAGCATCCCCAAACACTTCGCATAAGACAACCGACGGGAAGATTGAAAGCCGGGCGAGCAGTATTGACGCTCGTCGTAGCCATAGGGAGAAAACTCCACTACTCCGCCGGGTTCGCCTTCGTGCTTGAGTACAAGCGCAGCCGCCCTGTCTACTTCAGCATTGCCCTGGCGGCTTTTCTTGTAATGAAAGCTGCCGGCGTCACCGAGACACGTTAGCACCAGCCCATGGCGGATGCGTCCGACATTTTCCTTATTTCGTGCCAGCCAGGTGATAGCTCCGATCGTTCCAGGAATAAATAGGAACCGGTATGAATACCGCAGGCCCTGTGCCGACAGAAACTTCGCGAGAGAGGTCGCAACAGTTACGCCGGAAAGGTTGTCATTCGCTAAGGATGGGTGACAGGCGTGACAGGAGATCAAAACCTCGTCGGTTGTCTGACCAGGAAGATAGAACTCGCCGTATGTTAAGTGCCCGTCTACAAGTGAGGAGTCGATGCACACTTCGTATTCCTCACCGTCGAGCGCCAACATCTGGTTGTGGGAAAGACAGAGTCCCCAGTCTTCCTTGTAGTATGACGTACGATAAGGGATCCAGTCAGGATGCTCCGGAATCGTGAATAGATGCGGCCTAAGCTCGCTGATGGGCATGGTCGCATGCACCGGCATACTGTAGCTCACGACGTGCAGGTTACATTTCTGAAAGTCTACGATCCGCTTCCCGTCGGAACCAGCGAGATAGGCATCCCGAACGCTCCACTCTTTAGGCACGGTCCAATCGAAAACCGGTGTGCCAGTAGGCACCTCGAAAATCTGCAGCGGAACTCGATCAGCGATCATGGCGAGCGTACGCTGAATTCCCTCCCCGGTGATGCTGCGGCAGATCGGATACAGATCGGCTGCAAAACGATGCAATTCCTGGCCAACCTTTGCTAACTCTATCCGGTCGAATTTTTCCAGTATCCTCATGGCACTTGATCAAAATCTGGGTAAGTACGATCCCTCTCGGAAATCACCTCGACCTCCGCAGGCCAAGTAATCTGAAAGGCGGAATCGTTCCACCTCACACCGCGGGCCGAATCGGGATTGTAAAACTCGGACATCTGATAGAACACTTCGCTCTCGTCTGCTAGAGTCAGAAAGCCGTGTGCGCACCCTTCTGGCGCGTAGACCATGTTTCGCTTTTCAGCCGTCAGCACTACCGCTGTCCATTCTCTAAATGTCTTCGAACCAGGGCGGAGGTCAATCACTACATCGTAAATCGCGCCTCGGCTGCAGCGCACAAGTTTGGCCTCAGCACAGGGGTGCGCCTGATAGTGCATGCCACGAAGCGTTCCCTTCCGGACATTAAACGAAACACTGCATTGCACTAGCCCGGGATTCAGCCCATTCTCCTCAAACTCCCTCTGACACCAAGTGCGCGCAAAAAACCCGCGCTCGTCAGGCTTGGGCTCGAGATGGATTTCGAAAGCCCCCCGTAGTTTGGTGTCTCGAAAAATCATCGCTAACCGGCTGATTTTGCGGGGAGAAAACGAGCGTATCTGCTGCCGACGAAGTGTCGGCGAGAGCAATCGCCCTCCGCGAACGCTTCACGACTGCTTTTTCGAACAGATGAAAAAGTACTCGACTCCAAACAGTCGGCTGAGCAGGGGGATATTGAGATTTATGTGTTTTTGAACCGTCCACATCAGCCGGCCTCTAGGCTCATCATGATACCAACGATGTGAGCTCGGAAAATATCGATCGACATGAAAGAATTGCGTCAAGCTACGGTGAAATACGCTGAATGACTGGATATTGTTGTAGGGCCAATAAATGTTCTTATTGCGATGCTCAAAGTTGACATAGGTCGCGATGAAGGTGCCGCCCTGGTTTAGGAGGTCGCAGATCTCCGACAGCTTTTGCCGCTGCACATTGCCAATATACTCAAACACACCCTGAACAACTATGATGTCAAACTGCTTGTCGTGGAACTTGATGGGCGTTTCAACAAAGTCCGCTTCGATAAGGTTGGGCGACGGCTCCTGAATTGCTATGTCAATTCCATAGTAATGGATGTTAGGGTCAAGAAGATGCATCAGGGTCGCCGGCCCGCATCCTACATCCAAAAGGTCGCACTCTTTTCCATTTGCGATCCTATTGATTAGCCGTGCTGCCTTTTCTAGCCGGAAATGAGGCTGCAGGTACTTTCGATTTTCGTCAGCCCAAAAGTCTCTTTTGTAATATTTCTCACTTACTTGAATCATGATGGGTCCTAGTAAGCCGTGGTGTAAGTAGCTGAATGTCGGCAAGTGCAACAGCGCAGGTTGATAGCGCCACGCGCATTGAAAACATCGCCAAGTTCCCAGGCGCTATGCTGCTCATCCTAGCATGTCTATCGATGCCTTCAAACTGCCCTATTAGCAGGAAACGAAAGTCAATGCTCGTCGTTAGCGATGGCCGGCCGTATCTGACCGCATAAAACTCCGCGCACCGACCTTCGACAAATTCGTGGAAGCCTCGGCCTCCAGCAACTTGTTCAAACGCTGATAGGACGGATGCCACAGCGGCGACGCCAACTCGGGGTGCGCAATTCAAATATCCTCTTGCTTCTGCCGCTCCTTGCGCGGCCTATTGTCATGGGCGCATTGTGAGCTGTGGATCGCTCATCTATTTTTGGCCGATATCCAGACTTTCACCACGGGCTGCTAGGCTCAATGTTCCGGTCGACAAGTTAGCAGCGCCTGAACTGACCTCAGCAATCAGCGGCCGGTCTTACCAGTCAGCTTGGGTTCCAGGCCTCGACCGCTGCTCGATGCGGCAGCAATCGCCTCATGGTCGTTTGCAACCACTTGTTCCACGGCGTCGCACAGCGCATGACCGAGCAGGATGTGGCATTCCTGAATGCGCGGCGTTTCGTCGCAAGGCACATCGATCAGGGCGTCGACCAGGCTGCGCAGCCTGCCGCCCGACCCGCCCGTCAGCCCTATCGTGAAGAGTCCCAGGTGGCGCGCTCTCATGACGGCCTCAACTATGTTGGGCGAGTTCCCCGAAGTGCTAATCGCGACGGCCACGTCGCCTGGAGCGGCGAGAGCCTGGAGCTGCCGCGCGAAGACTTCCTCGTATCCATAGTCGTTTCCGATCGCCGTGACGGCGGAACTGTTGGCATTGAGCGCCAACGCCGGCATTGGCTCCCTCTCGCGTAGGTACCGTCCGACGAATTCAGCGGCGAGATGCTGTGCGTCCGCGGCACTGCCACCGTTCCCGAAGAACAGCGCCTTGTGGCCGGTGCGGTAGGCTGAAATAAGCGCCTCGGCGGCTACGGCGAGCGACGGCAGACACTCCACTATAAGGCGGTTGTGGATTTCAAGGCTACGCTCAATATTAGTGCGTAGAATGTTGCCGGTTATAGCGGCGTCGTTCGTAAGGGCTTTATGCATGGAACAGCCTGGGCTAAGAATGATCGGTAGACAGCCTATTGGAGGTAAACATTGGCTCGAGCGAGAGGATTTCGCCCATGCTGATCAAGCGCGCAATTCCGAAGGTCGACTATCCGTGACCAATCGATCAGATGTCGATGCCGAGGTTAGCCGGTCTCTCCACCAATCGAGCATGTCCTGCAAGGTTCTGGCCAACTCTACTTCTGTTGTCCAGCCGCTGCACCGCTGGAACTTGGTAACGTCGCCGGCGATAACCGGTTCGTCACAACCCCGCACCAGCGCCGGATCCTTCTCCACCGAGAAGGGTACCTTCGCGCGGGCCTGAATTGTCTCTATCACTTCTTGAATGGAGTAAATCTGGTTCGCGCCCAGGTTATATACATCGCCGGCTGCACAGTGCTCGGCTGACAGCCAAAGTCCCCGCACCAGGTCGCGTACATCAATGATTGCCCTTCTTGTGAGGTTGCCGACCATGAGAAATGGTGGCCGCATTCCTAGCTCTATCTCCACGGCCCTCCTCGTGAGGTGCCCGAGCACACATCACCTATCTTGCCTGGACCCGTGGTATTGAAGATTCGAATCCTGACACACGGAATTCTGTAATTGGCAAAGTATTGGGCAGCGAGCAGGTCCTGACCCACTTTACTGACACCATAGGGATGCAATGGACGAAGTGGATGATCCTCCCGGACAGGCAGGTCGACGCTCGCAACTGGGCCGTATTCCGCACTTGAGCACGCAACAACCACCATGGTCAATACTGCCGAAGCGCGCACGCACTCAAACAGGTTCACGGTTCCCCCGACATTAACGTCGATAGTTTCTCGCGGCTGCTCGAGCGATACGGTTGGATAACTCTGAGCGGCTAAATGAAATACGCGATCCGGCTGGAACCTCGCAATGAGGTGAGATAGACGTGTTGCATCTCGAATGTCGCAGTGTTCGAACGAGCCATCAGTCCAGGCGGTTGCCGGTTCGCTAATGCCAAGTCCGAGCACGGAACAACCAGCGTCGACACAGTATTTCGCTAAGAATCCACCAATAAAGCCGGCGGCCCCTGTAATCATCACCTTCATAATTGACTCTCGCTTTGGGAAGTGCATACGTCAGCTTCGATGTTGGCCAGAATACTTTGTGCGTTGCGGTAGCGTTCGGGAGTGCCGATGTCTACGCATCTTCCCGAATAGATGAAGCCCTTGATATACCTGCCTTGTTGCAGCCATCGAGGAAGGAGTGTCCGTTCCAGGGAAATCTCGACTCCAGCCGGTATTTCATACAGCAATTGCCGCGACAGGATGTATACGCCGGCATTGACGTAGGGCGCGTGCCTCGGGGCTTGTTTCTCCTCAAAGCTCGCAAGTCTGCCATCTCCATTAATCAGCACAAATCCGCAGTCGCTCCGCCCATCCGCGGGTACGACAACCACAGAGGCATCAGCCTTGGCTTCGCGACAGTCCGCCAGAAACTTGCTGAGGTCGACGTCGGTATAGCTGTCTCCGTTCATGACAAGGACACTCTCTGACTCAATCAAATCAGCAGCATTGCGCAATGCGCCGCCGGTCCCGAGTGGGCACGACTCAGCCGAATAGGTCAGTCGTAAGCCGCACGAGCGCTCTCCAAAGTGCGAGAGGATCGCGTCTTGCTGGTACCCGACAGCCAGAATAGCGCGTTTGAACCCGTGCCGGTGCAGCTGCCGAAGTAATAGTTCTAGAAAGGGACGCCCGGCGACTTCCGCCATGCCCTTGGGAGCATCTCCAATCACGCTCCGCAGACGTAGGCCTGCGCCACCACACAGCAACAGTGCATCGGGCATGTTAGGCATACACAATGTTCCGCTCACTAACCAGCGACTGGTCGTAGACTTCTTCCGGCTCGTAGACCACCACATGGCTGCCCTTGTTGGCAAAGGCGAAAGGAATGCACAGAAGCTTCTTTAGCCGCTCTCTCAGGGCTTGCCGCCGCTCTGGAGGTACGAAAAACAACATGAAACCGCCGCCACCGGCGCCCAGCAACTTGCCCCCGAGAGCGCCAGCGCTCAGCCCTGCTTCGTAGATCTCATCGATGCTGGCGTTGGTGATCTTTTGCGTTAACGATCGCTTGATCTGCCAGCCCTCATGCAGCAAACGACCGAACTCGTCGAGCGACCGACGAGAACTGGCAAGGATGGCCTCGCCCTCATCCACTAGTTGAAGCATGGCCCCTAATTCTTGCTTCCGTTGTGGCGTCATTCTCACCTGCTCCTGAGCAATCTCGGAGGCCGTCCGGGCAAACCCGGTAAAGTAAAGAGCCAGATGCTGCTCAAGTTCCGCCAATCTGCTCGGCGAAGTCAGCACCCGCTTTACTTCAATCGAACCGTCGGTCTGGAAGTTAATGCGATTGAGGCCTCCATAGGCGGCGCTGACCTGATCTTGCGCACCAACAGCCTCTTGAAGGAGTTCCTGCTCAACATGAATTGCGTCGGCGGCGAGCGCTTGCTTGGAACGCATCCTGTCCTGGAGCGCATAAAGACCGAGGAGCAGCCCCACGGTAAAAGCCGAACTTGTACCCAAGCCAGTTCGAGCGGGCAAGTCAGCCACATGGTGTATCTCGACTCCCTCGTCAATCCCGAGGAATTGGAGGCAGGCGCGCACTGATGGATGTTCAATCGCGTCATTGCGACGGACGTTCTCAACTTTTGAATAGGAGATTCGGCTGTGATATTCGAAGAACGGCGGCAACCGTCGACAGGTAATGTAACAACACTTGTCGATGGCAGTCGCCAACACTGCTCCGCCGTATTCACGGTACCACACAGGGTAATCGGTGCCGCCGCCAAAAAACGAGACACGAAACGGGGTGCTGGTGATTATCATTTGTTTAACTTTCCTTTGGAACATTGTCACAAGAAACACACGAGGCGTTAAATGTGACGCAGACCGATCTATTCAAGGTTTATCGGGGCGTCAAATAAGGACGAAGCTGCCGTGCGCCCAAAGCTACGCGGGTTGGTTGGACGTACGCAACTCGCTGAATAATCTCCTAAGAGACACGGCTTCTTTTCGTATTGGGGGTATCAATACCGAAAGCAAATAAGCCCCTGCGAAACCGAGGGCGACGACAAGTAGCTGCGAAAGTGTCTGCTGTGCAGCGATTACGTGTCGGGCAAGTTCTGCCAAAAAAACTCCGGCAAGGCACAGTGAAATCGGGTAGAGGATAGCCTGTCCAAGACGTCGCAGCGTCACGTTTGTGTCCTGGAAGGCGGAGTTGAGCATCCACGGAAGAATGGCGAGTAGAGCCAGCGAACCGGATAGGGCCACCCCCCTGATACCAAAGGGCAAACCGATCGCAAAACTACCGATGATAATGGGAGAAATGATTAGTAAAAGTTTGAGAAGGCGCTGGGCTTGACCCCGGCTCACGAATAGCCAGACGACAGACTGAAGAAGAAGTTGCCCCAGCCCACAGATAACAAGAATCTGGAAAACAGGGGCTGCCTCCCGCCACTTATTCCCGAGCATAAGGACAATCACCGGTTGCGCAGCAACGAAAAGAAAACCTAAGATCGGGGTGCAGATCCACATTATCAGCTTAGCCGCGCGAAGGTAGTATCGTGCAAAGCGCTCCGGATCATCCTGGATTCTGCTGAGGGTAGGGACAGCAACGCTACTGGCGGGTATAGTTAGCTGGCGCACCGGAAGCATAAGGAGATTGTAGGCCCTTGAATACAGCCCCAGTGAACCGGCTCCCCAATACCAGCCGATCAGGACGTTGTCAACACTGCGATTCACGTTAGTTATGAGGTAGGAGGCGGCAACGTTGCTGCCAAAGACGATCATGGAGCCAATCTTGGCTTGGCGTCGGGGCAGGCCTGGCACCCATCTGACCATCAGCCAAGACATCACCATTTGAGTCAAATTCAATGTCAGGGGGAGAGCGACTAAAGCCCAGTAGCCGGCTCCGTGCCAAGCCATTGTGATGGCAACAGGGACGGCTAAAGCAGAGGAAGTCACATCCCGAATAGCAAGGGACAAAAACCGCATCTGGCGCCTGAGAAGGGCATCGTGCTGCACCCGCAGACCGCAAATGAGAAACGTGAGAGACAACACGAACGTGATACTTTCGATTTGTGGTTGTCCATAAAACCAAGCGAGCACCGAACCAAAGCTATTGTGGCCATCATGAGTGTCAACCCGACAGCTACATTGATCCAAAACAGAGTGCTAACTTGAATATGAGTGACCTCCTGGCACTGGATGGTCGCCTCAGAGAGGCCGAGATCCGCAAACGCTTGGCCTAGCCCCGTGATGGCGGTGACCATGGCCACCATTCCGAAGTCGGCGGGTGTCAGCAGTCGCGCCAGCACCACGGTCGAGATTGATTGGATAAGGAACTGAGCACCCTGCGAAGTGAGTGTCAACGCCCCCCCACGAATGGACCGGCCTTTTAGATCTGCCTGCAGATGTTCGGTGCTAAGCGCGTCTGACGGCCGTCGTCGCATGGGCTTACCGGATGCCTGGGAGGTGCGGATCAAGTACCTAGAATCTATTAACTAAATTGCGCGGCTAGAATTGGGGATTGGGGGATTGGTGTTTTCAGGAATGGCCTTCACCTCGAGGGGAACGCTCGATGCGTCAGGGTTCACACGCAGACTCGCGGCCTCTAACCTGTACATTGCCTGATCGCAGGGCCTGATACATGAAGCCTTCAACTCCGGAAGTGTCCGCTGAGCCCACTTAGCAGCTCTCCATCCAAACATCGGTTTCATCCAGGCATATTTCCAAGGCAAGTGGGGCACCTCCAGATGACTTTGAAGTTGTCCAGCTAGATCCTGCAACTCCGCAACAATATCCGGTCGCTCGGGATAGAAAATCTCGTACCAGGTCTGCAAATAAGTTAGGCAGGCTTTTCGGACGCGCTCGCTTTCTTCAAGCGATCGGAGGTACTGAATGTGCAGTTTCATCGAAAGCAGCCGCGAGTCTTTCTTCGTATCTGAGCTACCGATGTAACTAATGCGATGTGTGCCGTTGACTCTATAGAAGACACCCGTTCCGGGTACAAAACGGGTGCCTTCGGAAGCCATGAGTACACGGGCAAAATATTCACCGTCCTGATCACAGTGGAGGCGTGTGTCCCATGGCCCTGCTGCTTCTCTCAATTCTCGGCTCGTCAACCAGGTTGCGGTCTGCATGTGCAAGTTCTCGCCCATCTTCCTTAGGAGCCACTCGACAGGCGAAAGGCCCTGCCACAGGGAGTTGGGGACGAAACGCGCATGGCGGGTACGATAGTAGAAGCGGGCCCACGGCGAGGAGAGAAGTAATCGCTTACTGTCACCTGCCCGCAGAGCGGCAAGCTGCCGCTCGATCTTGTCCGGCGCCAGAATATCATCCGCGTCCAAACATTGGATGTAGTCCCCTTGGCTGAGCCCGAAGGCATGGTTTGCCGCTGCGGGATGACCCCGGTTCTCCGTGGACACCACCGCGACCCCTCTTGAGGCAAACCGGCGCACCACGTCGACGGTGCGATCCGTGGAACCGTCGTCCACTACAATGATTTCCCTGTGTTGCCAGGTTTGCGCAAGCGCAGATCGTATAGTATCGGCGATCCAACACTCGGCGTTATGAGCAGGAATTAAGATCGATACCAGCGGCTTCATCGGGCTATTAGCCTGAGCGGTACGAGACCTCTGACCCTGGACTTACGGACGGCCCAAAGGTGACCCCAAGACACTCCAACACCCAGCGAGGCCGAAAGTTTCGATAGGTTCACACCCATACTGCGACTGAGCAGAAAATCTTATCTAGTAACCACAGCCTGGTTACTCTATGAACTTAGTTCGTAAAGCTTTTGAATGACCAGGTCGCTACTGGAATTCTCAAGAAGGCGCCCTGGCGTCGCGCGCAGCACTCGATGCATCGCTGCTCGACAGTCTCTCTGGCGACACCAAGGCCGAATATACGCTCACGGTCATTCGACCTACGACGTCCCAAGAGTGGCGCTCGGTTGCGTAATCGCGGATTTCCTGCCGGCGGGCACTTAACTCGTCGAAGAGCTCGCTCGCGAAGTACCGCTCGATGGCCTTTGCTAAGTCAGTCGGATCCTCCGGCCTGAAAATAAAACCCGTCTTGCCCTCCACAATTTCATCTTTCAGCGACCCCACATCGGCCACCAGAACCGGCAAGCCGAAACTGTGTCCCAGGAACAAGACGCCACTCTGGTAAATGTGTCTGTAGGGCAATACGAGAACCTCCGCCGCCTTAAAATACAATTCGGTCTCGTCATCCGGAATGAAGTCAGCGCGGAGCATTACTCTTCCCTTCTGGATGTCCTCGCTTATCCCATCCTGGATGGCTCTCCAGTATTTCTCGCAATTCTTCGGTCTCCCGGCGATAATGAGCCGATAGTCGTTGCTCCCGGACAGAATCTGGTGAAATGCATCTACGAGGTATTCCAGTCCCTTGTAAGGTGCAATGTTGCCAAAAAACAGAATCGTCCTTTCACCCTCGCGGATGCCCAGCCGCCGCCTTGCCTCGCCTGGGCTGAGATCAGTCCTCGGAGCAGCATTGTTAATCCCAAACGGGATGACGGTTATGCGGGCTTCCTGCTCGCCGAATTCCCCGATGAGCTCAAGCTTCATCTTTTCCGTGTGAACGAAGATGCAATCGGCCAGCCCATATTGGATTCGAAGCGTAAGACGATTGAGACGCGTATCTCTAGAATCTCGTCTACCTGCATTGACATTGTGCAATGTGAGGACGACCTTTTTCCGCAGGAGCTTGTAATAAAGCATCAGCAGAGTTCGATCGAAGAACTCGAACTTGTTGTTCCAAAGAATATGAAAGATTCTCGGCTTGGCAGTGGCAGCGTAGCGAATCAGCCGCGCATAGTAGATCAGCACCCGAGAGGCCTTTTTTACGAAACTTGCGTTGGGTTCCTGATCGCCTCGCAAATTGAGAAAGGTTGTGCCCGGCCTGCCGCGGAAATCAGGGCAATCCAGATCATCGCTACCAATCAGGTCCAGCGCTGCGCCATTGGCGATAAGCGATGTAGCTAGGCCGAATGCGTAGGGCCTGTCGGCGCCGCCGGTAAGCAGGGCCACCGCGATCTCGGGAGTCAGTTCGGATGGCATTAGGCAGCCCAGCACTCATGCTTTCTTGTCCACATCATCTTGGCTGTTCCTCAACGCGTCGACGTGCAGGCTCGTGGCGGCTCCGGGGATTGGCACCAATACATTGCTTTATCCCAACCTCTGATGCACGAAGCCTTGATCTCCGGGAGCGTGCTCTGTGCCCGTTTCGCAACCTTCGAGCCGAAGACGGGGCTCATCCATGCATATTTCCAGCGCAATTGAGGCACCTCCAAATGTCCCTCAAGCTGCGCAGCCAGAGCTTGAAGCTCGGCAACAAGATCCGGCCGCTCGGGATAGAAGTTGCTGTACCAATTTTGCAAATACGTCAGGCAGCCCTTGCGGACGCGTTCGCTTTCTTCCAGTGATCGCAGGTACTGAATGTGCAGTTTCATCGAAACGAGCATCGCATCCTTTTTCTTGTCTGACGCGCCAATGTGGCTCAGTCGGTTGGACGGAGTCAATCTGTAGAACGTTCTCGCTTCCGGCACGAAGCGGGTTCCTTCGGAAGCCAACAGCACACGGCAAAAGTATTCGCCGTCATCGTCAGAGAGCAGTCGGGTGTCCCATGGTCCTGCTGCTTCGACCAGCTCCCGGCTTGTTAGCCAGGTTGCCGTTTGCATATGCAGGTTTTCGCTCATCTTTCTGAGCAGCCATTCGACCGGAGAAAGGTCTTGCCACAAGGAGTTTCGGACGAAGCGAGCGCGGCGTGTCCGGTAATAGAAGTACGCCCATGGCGAGGAAAGCAGGATTCGCCGGCTGTCAACCTCTTCGGACCGCCGTCAGCTGCCGCTCAATCTTGTCCGGCGCCAGCAGATCATCCGCGTCCAGATACTGGATGTAGTCGCCTTGGCTGAGCTGCAACGCAAGGTTGCGAGTGGCCGCGGCACCTTGGTTCTTGCTCGCCACAATCCTCACTGACTTGGACTCGAACTGCCGTGCGACAGCCAGCGTCTGATCGGTCGAGCCGTCATCGACAACGATGATCTCTTTCCGCTTCCATGTCTGGGCAACCGCCGAACGAATCGTGTCCGTGACCCACTTTTCGGCGTTATGCGCGGGAATGAGTATTGAAACCAGAGGCGCGCTCATAGATGGTTTGATCATCTCTCTTCGATTTTCATTCGCTGTGGACTGGAATTTTGCTAACATCCCTACGGGGTTGGCGCTAATCGTACGGTCATCTGTCGGGGCCTCGTTAGTAACCTAAAATTAGGTTACCCTGGTGCTAAGCCGCGCATATTTCAGTGGCGGATGGCGGTCCCTTCCTCGTAGTCTGAGGTTTGTAGCAGCACACGACTAGGTGTTCCGAGACTGCCTCCGACAGTAGGGTTTGATCTCCGCAAGGAGGAAGGGCATCGATGACGACATTTATAAAAGCTGTTTTGATTACGGCTCTTTTGAGTGCAATGGCGACTCCCTTGTGGGCGCAAGGAGTCTATAACGCGGCGTCCTGCAACGAGAGCGACGTGAACGCCGTCATCAACGGGCCAACGCATATCGCTGTTAACGGTGACACGATCATCATTCCAGCGGGCACCTGCACTTGGACCAGCAATCTTTCCATATCAGTTGGGATCACGCTCACCGGAAGCGGAACCCCGAACACGGGGCCTAGCAGTTTCGGATCGGGCACTCTTAACACCGTTATTGTTGACAATGCGGGAAGCTCGGGTCCACTCGTCAAGGTTTCCGGCATCACCCACGGGGAAACCTTCACCCTCTCTTTGCTGGACATCGAACCGAACTCCAGCGGCACTGCCTTGTGGTCTCCCGTCAGCATTGCCGGAACCTGCACTGCGAGCGGCTGCGCCAATATCCGTGTCGATAACATTGGTTTCGGTCTTACCACGCAATGGAACGAAAACGGGAACAGCTCTAACGCCGACTGGATGATTCGCACCGATAACCTATTCGGAGTCATCGATCATTGCACCCTGCCGAATAACAGCTCTGTTGAACTCTTCAATGCTAATCACTCCGCCTACTTGGGAGTGGGCGGGTATGGCGACAACTCCTGGGCGCGGCCGGATTCGTTTGGGACCGGCAATGCTCTCTATGCTGAAAACAATGTTGTTTACTCAACTCAGGCCATGAATGACTGCGATACCTCTCCGGCCGGCGGCGCTGTTGGAGGGTGCCGCATAGCGGACAGATACAACCACTTCACATTTGAGCCCGGGGCGTTTGCCCTGACCATCGTTCATGGACTAGATACCGATGGGCGCCCCAGAAGCGGTAGACAGCAAGAAGTGTACGGTAACTCGATTACATGTCCTAGCGGTGGTTTGAGCTGCCCTAGTATTGTTGGAGTTCGAGGCGGCACAAGTATAACCTTCGGGAATAGCGCGACCGTACCGGGCGGAACCTCCATTGGAAGCTTTGACAGCATCACCATTTATCGTAACGTCTTTAACGCTGCTCCGTTCAGTTATTGCGGCGGCCTGAACTCGCTAGACCCTTTCGACACGAACGACAACACCGTGTATTACAGCGGGACGATGGCGGCCAGCGGTGGACTCACCATGACGGATGGCACAAAGAGTTGGACACCAAACCAGTTTGCCCCGCCTGGAGCACCTTATTCGGTCTATGACACAACGCAGGGGTTTGTGTCTGAAGTAGTCTCCAACACTTCGACCACGATCACCGTGCAAGGCCCAATCTCGGAATCAGGATGGAGTGGGTTCAACAACGGAGACAGCTATCAAATCATGCGCGCTACTGTCTGTGCTGACCAAGCCGGGCGGGGGCAAGGCAATTACATTTCCGGGGCAACGCCCTCTCCTTCCGGCGCTTTATCGCAAACCCTCGACCCCATTTACGAGTGGAACGATTCGGCATCACCGGATAAACCGCCGGCAAATGTGTCTCCAAATCTTACGGCAAGGGTCATAGCTTACCGGGATTGGTACTCTGACAATTCCCTTGGCACTCCCCATGCACAAACAAGCCCTACTTCGCCATTTTCGTGCAATGGATCAACTGGAGGAGTGGGGTGGGGAACGCTGGCGCTTCGGCCTTCGAGCTGCACCGGCGCCTGTGCTGCCAACACTCCGGGTTGTGGATATTTTGCTACAGATCAAGGACCGGCAAGGAACGCTGTACGTTTGGAGTGCGGGAGCATGGATAGTTTATTACGCGCCCTACACCTATCCCCACCCGCTAACCCAAGGAGGTCCCCCCGGCCCTCCGACGAATCTTCAGGCAATTCCACAATAATCTTTTCGTGGGCTGGCCTCGTCGCGCTCATTGATGTTGACCCGTGGGCTGAACCGGAGTCCACCCTGATGCGCAGTGCCGCGAAACAAGCGCCGCTTCAGGAATGCTTCTTCAATACGTAAAGAATACTCTGCCCGCCAACAGTCCCGAACATAAATGGTCGGAATACTACCCAAGCAACGACTTTCGCTAAGTCTCCGGGGGACGTGGGGGGGATAAAAGGGGCGTCGTGAAATGTGCGTTCGACGACTGAAAAACCGTTTTCCATGAAGACTTTCTCCAGTTGCCAGGCCGTAAGGGGCGTAATGTGCCCTGGGCCGACACTGTACGCGGCGTCGGTGAACATTGCCATGTGGCCGGTAAAGAAAAACCTTAGTCGCGAGTATAGACCCGATGCGTTAGGTGTTGAAACCAAAACCAGCCCGCCATCCTTGAGTAAGACCGCGATTTGTCGGAAGGAATGGCGCGGATTCTCGAGATGCTCGATAACCTCTACAAATGAAATCGCGTCGTAGGCTCCCTTTGGGAAATTATCACTGAAATTAGCGTTCAAATCAGCCTTATCGTATTGGAAGGGGAAGCCGCGATCAGTCGGAGGCTCCACATCGCACGCAGTGACCTTATACGCGGCGTCGTGCAGACGCGTTGCCCAAGCGCCTTCACCGCTGCCCAAGTCGAGTACATTCGAGTTTGGGGGTACGTACTTTCTAAACAGGCGAAAAGCGAAGGTGTGAAGGCCGGCTGCTGCACGTTCGCCAAGCGCGCCGTACGTCGTCGTGCGATGTTTGGATGTCAACATAGTATGACTATTCGTTCGGGTTTGTTGGGTCCTCTCGTTTCCACTTCCCGGGTGTGCTGAGATACCTCCATTAGAGTTCACACCGCGGAGCATCCTGACAGCCCGCCGCTAGTTTGAGTACAGCACCTTTGGCGGCGGAAGATCTCGGTTTCGGACCCCCGCCGCAAAGCCCAATTCAGGACTCGCGTCGTGCTCTGTGCCTTCGCATCCCAGGTCAGGCGTTCCCGTGCGTAGGACAGGCCTTGCTGTCGTAAGCGATTGAGAAGGTCCCGATCCTGGGCAAGGCCGGTCAGGATCTTTTCCATTCGTGATACCACATCGCTCTCGTCGGTGAGGGACACCTTGCGGCCGACTTCTGGATGAACAATATCTCCGGGCCCGCCGAAGTCCGCGACCACGGGTACGGCGCCGACCGCCAAAGCCTCAAAGACCACACCGCCGCCGAATTCGCGCACCGATGGAAACACCAGCACATCCGCCGACCGTAACCTCCGGAGGACTTCTTCATGGTCGACAAATCCGCAGAACGAAACTGCTTTCTCGACTCCAAGGGCTTGCGCGAGGTGCTCAAGGCGGCTCCGCTCCGGGCCATCACCGAGCACGGTGAAGTGAGCCGAATCCCTTCGCAAAAGGGGAGCAGCCGAGCGCAACCCGAGATCGCAAGCCTTGTAGGGGACCAGATTACCGACGAAAATTAACTCAAGCTTGCCGTTGCGTTCTGGATCGGGCGCGGCGCCGAGGCACGTGGAACGGCTGACGCCGTTCTCCGGCAGAAAGAAAAGCTTGTCGCGGTATGCGGCAAACTCGGCATACGTGTGGGACGAACCCGCCATGATCGCTGTCGCGTGGCGATAGGTAGATCGAGCAAAAGGCAGGAACCGGTACAGGTTCCTCAGCCCGGAGATCCACTGCTTTTGATTATCAGCCTGGCTAAAACCCGGTGGCCACGGCAAGCTGCCATTGATCGGTCCGATGACGAAGGGTATGGGACCCTTCCGCAGGAAGAAAGCAAAGGCGCTTGGCAAGACCGGAACTATTGGCAGGATGCGCAGGACGACATCGAAATCGCCAGCGATGATACGAGTCCGCAGCCGCCGCCAGGCACCGCATTCGAAAGCAACAGAAAACGGATACATGAAGGCGGTCAACACCTGGGTGCGATAGTTATATTTGAACACCCGCCGCAGAGTCCAGGCAAAGATTCTGTCAAGCCAGGGCTGCCGGATCACCTCGATGGTGCGAAACGGCGCCCTTGCGCGGCGCACGGCCTCCTCGCTCCCGGATTGAATAACCAAGGTCACGTCATGGAGGTGTGCGAGGGCCTCGGCGTGGCAGTAGCTCACCAGATAAGCCGAGATCGTTTCGGGGTTAGCTCCCGGCGCCAAAAGCAAAATCCGTAGCCTACTCACGAATTCCTTTTGTCAAGCGCCCCAGCGCGCGATGATTCGGGATCGACGAGTTGATTTCTAGACCCATCGGGAAGGCTGGGCTATAGCAGTCTCTGGCCAATCGCTTCTAAACGGAGGCACGAGTTCTTCCGCAGTCGCCGCATTGCTAGACACCGCTGTCTCGCTAACCTCCTCGCGGCCAACTTCAGAGACGGCCAGGGCTGCCAGGACAAAGACGACCCACATCAGACCGCTCCGGAAGTCCACCTCCGTGCAATTATGGAAAAGGAAAACGGTCCAGATCGCCAGGGCGAGTGACGCGATGCTGGAAAAGGGTTTAAGCCTTTTGCAGATGTTCCGATAGACGGCGACCGCAAATGAGAGAAGCAGGAAGAGTCCAACGTAACCTAAATTGAGATAGACCTCCAGATAGCCGTTATGTGCCTCATTTATTTCCCCCATACCACTGGCCCAAATCCTCTCAAGTCGAGGACCCATCCAGAAACTCTCGTAGCCAGCGCCCAGGAGTGGATTCGTATGTTGGCTGAGAACGATTTCCCAAATTTCGGTTCCGGCCGGACAGGGTTGAGTCCCGCCCGACGGCCTCCGCGAAGTCTCCCTTTAACCCCAGGCCGAATGCCAAAAAGACATAGAGCAAGAAAACGCACGGAATCGTCACCGTAAGGATCCGGGGCCGGCGTTGGACCGCTTTGCTGTGAGCCGCCAGGATCACCAGGCTGGCAATCACTAGGCACGTAATGGATGTAACGCTACTGCAGGTATTTAGCAGCCAGACGATCATGTAGATCAGCCCGGCGTTCACCAGGATGATCCGTTTCTGCTGCTTGTCCTTACGATCCGGCCACCGGACCACGATGTCCCAGAAAAAGTAGATACCGCACACCAGGCATAAGATACCCAACATGTTCTTGCTCGTAGTGGCTCCCGAGTATGTGACGCCGCCTGTCCAGGGGTCGTACTGTCTGGCAAGGGCCGGGAAATACTTGATGAGTACCACGGAAAGCGGAATCAACAAATAACCAAGGCGTCGCAGCAGTGTGCGCACCGCCTCCAGCGGGCAAGGATCGGAGACAACGACCAGGACCATGACGTAGCTGCTGAGGTCCCTGAACCACTTCCTAAAGGCCGGAAGCGGAAAATCAGACCAAAGGACACTCAGCAGAGCGAAAAGAAGGTACGCCGTGAGCGCCCGATTCCGTGCAAAGAAATCGCCCCACCGGAAGTACCGTGACACTAGGACCGCTACGGCAAAGAACAAGAAAATAAGCGAGAGCGTGCGGTTCACGGGGTTTCCTTCTTCAAGAGCCTCAGCCACCGCGCTTCCCGCCGTCGCAATGTTCCAGTCGAGCCACTGTGCGGGCTGCCGCGATCCCATGAAAAACAACCATGTCAGCGGCACCCAGAGAGCTGCGGAGACCCCAGGCTCCTTGGCGGGGTCGAACCAGAACAGCCACACAATTAGGACTAACCAGAGAAGCAACGCTAAAGATGGAGGCATTGTATCAATCGCTTAGGAGGCAACCCTACGGCACATCACAGCGGGGCAGGCTCTACTTCAAAGAATCGACTGGCCGCGGCGACTGCCTTTGCGGAGGACGCCCTTGCCTGTCAGCCAAAAGAGCGCCACACTCGATATTGTCTTCCGATTGTTGGAGTGGCCGCCCCGGCATCGTTTTGAAAGTCTTCTCGTAGGCTGCCAGTAGATTCTCGACCGAATGGCCCCAAGCCAGTTCCTGTTCAACCCTTCGGCGTCCAGACTCGCCCATCCTCTTTCGTTCCTCGGGATTCTCGAGCAACCAGAGGATTTTGGAGGCAAAGTCCGGCACCTGGCTCTGGTTATCGGCGTAGAGAGATGCTTCCTGGGCGCTGAACCTACCTTCCTTCAGGTCGAATTGAACGATGGGCTTGCCCAAAGCCATGTATTCCATGATTTTGATCATTGTTGAAATATCATTCATCTCGCACGGCTTGTCCGGGTTCACGCAGACATCGGCGGTCGAAAGAATCTCCAACAATTGCGCGTCGGGAATCCTGCCGGTGAAGTTCACCATGTCCTCCAGACCTTTGTCCTGAGCCATCTTCCGCAGTCCAGCCAGTCCCGGTCCCCCGCCAATGCAGGTAAAGTGTACGTCGCAGCGTCCCAAGTTTTTGATGTGAAGGGCCACGTCCAGGAGGATGTCCAGACCTTCCTGGATACTCATGGTTCCCACATAACCCACGAGGTATGGCTTGCCATACTTCAGGGCAGGGTTGGGGGGGACAGCTTTGAACGTTCTCAAGTCGGGCCCATTGCGGACGACGAACACATCCTCCGAACGGAGGCCGCCTCGGCCTATGGCGAGGTCTCGGTAACTGCGGTTGGTGGCCATTACGACGTCGCTGAAGCGGTAGGTCAGTTTTTCAAGCCAAATCTGGGCCTTGTAGAAGACTCCCTTTTTGCCGTATTTTGAAAGGTATAGCTCCGGGTTCGCATCGTGATGGTCGAAGATATACTTGATCCCAATGAATTTGAACGGCAGGGCAATCAAGAAAATATCGTCGGGAGGATTACAACCCTGAATGACATGAAACCCACGCCTTAGATAAATCCACCACGTGTAGAAAAATTCCCAAAACAGCGCACTGGCGTACTCACAAAGATAGCCGAGTGGACTGTCTCCTTCTTTGGGCATTGGATGCCGGTAGATATGAATCCCGTTGATGACTTCGTGCCGCTGCTCGTAGCCCTTACCCCGGGGACACAACACGTTGACCTCGTAGTCGTTCTCGTGCAGTGAGCGGGCCTCGTTCCAGACACGCGTATCGAAAGGCACAGGCCCATTTTCCACGATGATGAGGATCTTTTTCTTCACGACAGGGGCCCCTCGTCCTGCAACAATTGGTAGAGTCCAGCGAGAGCGCAAAGCATTGTCGCCTGCCCCCAGTGCAGCGTGGGGGTTTTGTTGACCAACCACCGCGAATACCGGCGATAATAGAAGTAACCGGTGCGGTCTTGCATGTTCTCGATCGTCCATTTGGCGATCTTCAGTGCCAGCTTGAGGCTTTCCGGCTCGCGGTCGTAGAAGAAGACCAGCGTATCGATCGCCTGTGAGCAGCACTGGATGTCGATCGGCAGTGTTTTGTAGTTGTAGTACCTCGGGGTTCCATCCGACAGGAAAAACGTAGTTCTTCCAGTATTCGTATCCGTTCGTCAGGGTCTTTTCGAAGCGATCATCGCCTGTGCCTTCGGTGTAATGTTTGAAAGAGTCTAAAACATAGGCTGTATGAAAGTTGTCCACCCAGTGCAGATTTGCCGCTTCACCGTAATACCAAGATGAAT
Organism: uncultured Acidobacteriaceae bacterium; assembly: GCA_963836295.1. Taxonomy (GTDB): domain Bacteria; phylum Acidobacteriota; class Terriglobia; order Terriglobales; family Acidobacteriaceae; genus Bog-257. Next base: position 504,729 of record CAWIIY010000002.1, read on the forward strand.
CACGCCTCTGGTGCTGGGACGTGTATTCAATCGCCTTCTGCGCCAAAGCCTTATAGGACTCCTGCCGGGTGTATGAATAGGTGCGCGCCAGCAGGCCGGCAGCGAGAGTATTAGCGTTGTGAACTTGATGGTGGTGGTGGATCGGAGTATAGCTTATGCAAAGAGACTCCCCTTCGGCAGACGTGTCCACATCTCGCAGGATGTGCTCGCATGAACTGGCGGCGACCCGCAGGAAATCATCCTCTTGGAAATGGCTATGGGCGTCTAGGAACGCGTGACCGATGAGGGAGGTCCACACGACGGTCGGCACGCCCTTGGGCAGATAAAAATCCCCGCGCGCCTGGTAATCGAAATGGTTGCCCCAGCAAGCACCGGAGTAGCCCTTGGACTGGTTCTCCTTCAGCCATTGCAACGCAAACTCCGCCTTGTCTCGCCAGGCGGTGACGCCCGTGGCTCGGTGAAGACGCATAAAGCCCCTGGCCAGAAAACCCATGCCTTTAGTGGAATAGCTTTTGCTGATTCCCAACAGAGGGCGGACATTGATCGGGAAACGGCGCACACTCTGCTGGAGCACAGTGCGGGAGAGCTTGCTGTTGAAGGTGAGCGGGCGAAGCAGTCTTGAGTTCAACCCGTCGAAGGTGTCATAGCCGCGGTAGTCATTCTTTTCCAGCCAATCGGATAGTCGGCAAATGGATTCGTATAATTGAGTCTTCAGAACCTTCCTTCCGACTTGAACTCCAGGTTGCTTACCAGCGTATGCCATCGTACTTGTCATTATTGGTAATCCGCGCGAAATCGATGAGGACCTGATGATCGCCCAGTTGCTCGGGCACGTTTCGGAAGTCCGCATCCTTGTTGCTCTTCTTAAACTGAATCTGTAGGAACCGCGGCGATTGCTAGGAGGATGCGAACCATGCGGAGCATTACTTGTCGCTGGCTTTGAACCCTAGGCGTCGATAAACAGCCGGTGGAGCAGCTCCAAGGTCAGCAGCTTATGGATCTCTGTGGTGTAGTTCTGATTTCCTTTGAGGTGGCCGTTTACCACATTTTCCAGACCCTTCCGGCGGATGTACGGTCGCGAGAGCGTCCGGTCGTCCAGGAGCATTTCACGAACATATTTCGCTGGTTCGGTCCCTGTACCAAACCCTGAAATGCAGCAGCTTATGCCTGCCAAGGAAGAGTCGTTCGAGGCGAAAAGGGGAGAAAAGATGATCAATGCGAGCGAGCCACTGCGGCATGCCGTAGTCATAGGCATATTCGGCTTTAAAAGTGAACTCCAGGAATGACCGGGGAGCCGCAGCGGCTAGTCCTGGCCTGCCTCTTACTCCGCGATCGCTCCGCAGTCGTGCGAGAACGGGGTCGCCGTCCCCGATCAGCCGCAGACGAACGTCGCCATTGGTGGCACTACTGAACGCCGGCGCGCGGTAGACGGTTCGGACGAAATCGTTGTCGAGGTACGGGGACCGAACGCTCAACTGAGTTTGCTCCAGAGCGCGAATGCTGTAGTGATACCAGGGGGACTGGCGAAAGGCTGCGAAAGTCACCGGATGCTCATGCCGCACTCGCACATAGGTGTCCGACGCTTGGCGAAGGTACGGCAGAAACTCGGAACAAAACAGTCCCTGCTCAGGCTCTCTGGGTTTAAACATCACGGCTTGGCGGAGGATTTCGCTGCCGTAGGTCCCCGTTATCCTGACCGGCGCGATTTCCCGGGCTTTCTCGCTGACGTACAAGTCGGAAGCGCGATATACGTCCGCTCCTCCCTCAGTCAGGTGTACGGTACGCTCGGCATACGAGGGGAAGCGCGAGAGGAACTCATCCCCAACCGTAATCACTTCATGCGATTGTCGGCGAAGGCCGGCGATCCGCCGAGCTATTTGGACGTCCTGACATTCGCGGAACCATCCCGCCGAACGTGTAGCAGGGCAGTGAATCAGGAGCGGCCTTGTGCCATGCCATAATCGCCCGAGTGTCCATTCCCCCGGTGAGTGCGACCCCAACTCGCTGCTTACCGTTGAAATACCGCGGGAGGTTCCGCGAGAAGACCTGCCGCAGTTGCTGGTAATAGGTTTCAGGCTCCAACGGAGTCTGGCTCTCCCACTCCTCGGGGGAAAAGTAGGTGCCCTTGCGCTCAATAGAGCCGTCCCGAAATACCCAGGCTGAAGCGGCGGGCAGCAGATGAATGTCCTTAAATATCGTCCGGTTTTCTAGGACGCAACTGTAGGCGACAAACTCACCCAAGCCGGTTGGATCGGCCGCTCGCAGCTCGGGAAGGACGGCCAAGATGGCCTTGGCTTCTGCGCCGAAATAGAAGGCTTCAGTCGACTGGTGGTAGCAGATCCGGTGCATTCCGTACCGGTCGTTGAACAGCGTCGCTGTCCCGCGATTTCTATCTATCAGAAGGCCATGAAATAGACCATTCAAACCTGCGGGGAATGCCGGGTCTTCTTCAGAGAGGTGGACAAGATAGGAGGCTCCTCCGGGTTCAACTGCGTGTCCGCGCTCTTTGAGCCGCTGACGAGTGTCCGGCTCCGGGAACTCCTCGCCGGAAAAGACGAGACATACGTCAGCCGATTCGTTACGGAGCGGCATCCCGGAGGAGAAGGAATTTTTCTGTGCGGCCCAACCTACATAAATTCCCAAGGACTCGTCAATCCAGGTTCCCGTCTCGTAGAAAGGCTCGTGGCGAATCGCCTCAACCATCCGTGACAGTTGCGCTTCGGCACGCTTGCGGCGCATTCTTGTGACAAGGCCAACAATACCAGGCATAGGAAGTCTTTCTTAAGTCTCCGTGACCTGCTGGAACTTACGGCTGTAAAACACTCTCCGGAACTCGCGAAACTGAGCCGCTACAGATTCGGGAACATGGTCAACGAGTCCGTGATGCAGGCGGAAACGCAGGGCAATCAGGCCTCTGCGAGTCAATGGAACGTAGTAGCGAGGCAGATCGATGCGCTGGAACCCGTTAACTTCTTTGAAGTGACTGAGGCTGTCGGCCTGTTTCTTACCGTAGGAGAAATTCTCATACACGAGATGCGGAATGCCTCGGTCGGCGCAGGATCGGACGGCTTGGGCGATCAATGCATTCGTCGGAGCCTTGTCCTTTTGCCGGATCATCGAGAGGATATGCACTAGGCATGCCTGCGTTCGGGTTTCGTCGATTACCAACTTAGCGAAACCAATCATGCTCCCGCCGAGGAACGCCCCGATCCAAATGCTTCGTTCGAGAAATGTCCCCGCGTACTCGCGTGCCCTCGAAAGGCTCATTCCGTAGTGAGGAAAGTGCTTCCCTTGACGCACGGGGCATTCGTTGTAAATCTCACAGATTCCCTGAAGCAGGGCGTCGTCAAACGGCACTTCTCGAAGCACCACCCCTCTCTTCTCGGCTTGCCGCGCCCTATTTCGGGGATAAGAACGTATTTGCTGCGTCCACCAATGGTCGAAGGTAGATACCGGCAGGACAGCCAGGTTGTCCCACTCCATCGGGTATGCGTACTTCGGAGCGGTCTCTGGTAGCTTTTGCAGGAAGGTAAAGAGGTCGATCCGCGATTCCGATTTCCGAAGGCCCTCGATCATCGTCTCCGGATCGTCGGGAAATGTGTATTTCTCTCCGTCGAGGCGGGCGATACGGATGAGCCTCCCCCGGATTCGGATGCCCTTGCCGCAAATCTTGTCAACAGTACTTCTCGCCATCAACAGCTCCCTATGTGAAACGAACTTTCCTGCCTAGGTTGTGGTCTGTAAAACTGTCGGCCGATGCGCCTCGACTGCTGGATGCTGGGCGTCGAGTACAGCGAAGATCGCGTCCATAATTCTTGCGGTTAGAAGAATCTCACGATATGGGATCGGAGGCGGAGCGCCATTGACAATGGAGTGGTAGAAAGATTCGATCAAATACTTCATGCCCGACTTCATGTGGAAGTCCGCTGCTAGGAAGGTCCCTAGATTCGTACGCAGGTTTCCCAGATACTGCTTGGCCATGATCACGGGCGGGATGAACTTCTCTCCATAGCTCTTGAACCCGGTGCCGCGGAGCTTGATGAGTGTCTCCTGGTTCTGATCAAGAATCAGACCATTCTTCGGCACCATAGATGCGAAACTGATGAAGCAAGGGCCGCATCTGCGACGAGAAAGTGAAATAAGCCGTGGTGCGCTCCTCTTCACAAATGATGACCCTGAGCTCATCGACGATTTCGCTTTCGCCCATCCGCTTCAGAAACGGACTGGCAAATCCATAGGCGACCACTTGAGGCGAGTCGGTGGTCAGGAACTCCGCGATCCTGGCAATACCATGACTGATCACGTTATGCAGCAGCTTCCCGGGTAATCTGCGCACCCAGTGTTGTGCGTCTCCGAGGAGCGCTCGAGCATAAGCCTGCCCCAGTTCGTAGCCGTAATAGCTCTCGATATGTAGCGGTTCGCCACCCAGGAAGCCGCTCCGGACAAGGGTTCGCATACGGCGCGCCACATGGCTGAACTGATGGTCATGTCCTGCAGTTATCTTGAGCTCTCTTTCGTTCGCCAGCGCAATGAGTCTTTCGGCATCGTCCTCGTAAAGCGTGAATGGCTTCTCCACATAGACGTGACATCCCGCCTCCAAGCAAAGCCTGGCAATATCGAAATGGCTCTCGGGCGGCGTCGTCACGTGAACGACGTCCGGTCTGGCTTCATTGAGGAGTTCGGTCAGGCTGCCAAAGTACTGCTTGATCGGAAACCTCTCGCAGAGTTGGCGCGCCATCAGCGGCTCCCGGTCGCAGGCCCCGACGATCTCGCATCCCTTGATCCTCTGGATCTGTGACGCGTGCTCGTCGGCAATTTTGCCGCATCCCACAAGAGCTACTTTAAGCATGCCCTTGTCCGCTTTGGCAGCTCTCGAAATAGCGCCTCAATCCCTCTGCCATCGGCACCTTGGGCGTCCAGCCCAAGCGCATCTTCAGCTTTTCGTTGCTATAGCGCGTCTTCTTCCAATTGGCATGCCACCTCCTGGGATTGAAGACGGGCGGCAACTGCCCTTCTGAGGCGGTCGAATAGTGCTCCCACAGGTAGCACAAGGCGTAACTTACGGCATGAGGGATGTAGAGTGACCTGAACCTTCTCACTTTCCGTTTGTACAGACGCAAGAACCGTCGGCTCGAAGGCAGATCGTCGTCCACGACGTTGAACACTTCGCCATCGATCGCCGGCTTCAACCCGGCTAGCGCAATCGCGTCGGCACAGTTATCAACGTACGTGAACGGTATGGGGTTCGGGCCGCCCAGGTGCAGAAACGTACCAAAGGTGTCAATCCCTACCCGCCCGGTGATAGCCTGCTTGCCGGATCCATAAACATAGCCAGGCCTGACGATCACGTAAGGAATTCCGAACTTCTTACCGTAGTCGGCGACGACTTCGTCCTGTTTGACTTTAGCGAAGGTGTAGGCATCGCCTCGCAGCTCGGGATGTTCTTCAACCGGACACGACTCATCCAACAGCCTCCATTGACGCTTCTGCTTGTTGGCATAAACCGCAAACGAGCTGATATTAACGAATCGCACCAGGCACTCGTGCCGCAGGGATGCCTCGAGAAGATTGCGGGTGGTCACCACCGAGTTAAGATACGCATCGGGAAAGGACTTCTCGCCTCGGCCGGCAGCCAAGTGAAAGATGACTGCCACATCCTTAGTCGCAGCCGTGCAATCCTCGATTGACAGAAGATTACCTCTGAACAATTCAACTCTCGGCCCCTCGCGGCCGTGACCAGAGAGGCTGGCGAATCCAGCCGTATTACCCGACGGCCTGACGATGCAACGCAGATTGCGGAATCCGCTATCTTGCAGGCTACCGACGAGTCTGGACCCAATGAAGCCAGTCGCTCCCGTTACCAGGATGAGATCGTCGCGTCCTATGATGAAGGCATTGTTCATGGACATTTAATGGCAAGCCGACTAGCCGCAAGCAGGCTCAAATCAGAGCTACACTTTTGCATCCGCTCCGTTCGTACCTCGTATTGTTTCCGGCTGAGGGGGTGTCTCTCCACGTTTACCACAAGCCCTTGGTCGAAATACAATCACCGTGGCCCCCGATTGGCTGTGATGACACTTCTCCAGAACGTCAAATTCGGTCTCAATGACGCGTATCATCGCGCTCGGCCTAGACTTGCTCTTACCATTCTCTGAAGTGAATAGCCTGACGATGAAAACCCCAGTGTCTCGTAGATATTTTGAGTACCGGTTCGAATACCGCCTGGACCTTGCCGAGAGGGACATGGTACATGGACTCACGGAAAAGGATCACGTCGAACTCTTGGGTCGGCACGTAGCTGAGGAATTCCCCTTGAGCAAAACTGTTCTTGTCTGCTCGACCGCTCCGTTCTGTCCACATTCTCGCCTTGTCAAGCGCTGACTCGGATATGTCCACACCGAGGTAGCTACGGTATGCACTAAAGGCCAGTTCATTGGCCGTATTGCCTGAACCGCATCCTAGGTCCAGAATGCTGCCATTCCTGGCATACTTTTCCAGGGGCGGGTACACGCAGTCGCCAGCCGTTTTGTCGTTGAAGTTCCACTTGCCGCTCGAGTACTCACTATCCCAAAAGAACTTTTTTATCGTTGAAGGGCCGAAGCTCAGTAGTGCCCCGCGCACGAATCTTAAACTGCGTTCCACAACATACATGTTCTAATCTCCGTCTGTACCGAGCCTTTCAAAGAACAGCGAAACTCTTGACCCAAGAGCTGTGGGCATTCTGCCGGGAATGCTCGCCAAGGAAAGGCGCCGCCGCCATTTACCCCTCACCTCTGGTCTTACCGGTAATCATTTTCGTGACAACCCCACCGTCGCCGGCCTTGGTGTGGGCCTTGCCGGCCAGAAACCGAGCAAGCCGCTGCATCTGCTCGCGCCGAGTGAACATGACCAGCTCTGCGGAAACGGGTCTCCTTATCCGGCTCAAGACCGACCAGGCATAGCCAGACCCGAGTGCGACCCCCCCTAAGATGAATGGCCGCTGCTTCATCTGATAGAACATGCGGAAGAGCTCCCAGACCGGATGGTTCCCCACTGAGTGGTCCTTGGCCCCGGTTCTGAACTTGGCCGCTAACCCGCCGTGCTGGGCCGTGCCCATCTCCCGATGGTGCAGACAGACTCTCTCGGTGAAGGTCCTGGTCTTCCAACCCTTCATCCTCGCCGAGACAACTGCAATATGATCGATGCAGCCACCTTTAACCGGTACATACCCACCGACATCCTCGAAACACTTCCGGCGGAATAACTGGCATCCGCCCCACACATTCTCGATGTTGGTGAAGCGATAATCGTACTGGTAGGTCCCTTCTCGAAAAGGTGCTCCTACCACGCCCAGTCGCGGATCCTCTGCGAATTTTGCTAGCAGGAATTCAAAGTGATTTGGCTCAAACGACACATCGGCATCCAGATTTCCGATCACGTCGAAATCCAGGTCCGTCACCCTGTCGCGGCCGGTGTCGAAAGCGTGCGCCTTCCCGGCGAAGTGCCTTTCGCGGCGCGCGGGCATTCGAACCAGTTCGATCCACGGGTGGTCAACCGCATATCTGTTCACTATGTCGTCCGTGCCATCGGTCGAACCGTCGCTGACTATGACCCATTTTATCGGTGGGACCGTCTGCGCCACCACAGATTTAATGGTCAGTTCGATGAACTGTGCCTCATCGCGCGCCGGCGTGATAAGAACGTAGGTAGGAAGAGCTAGCATGCCTGTATGAGTATGAGTCACAACGCATCACCCACGTAATCGAGGATGCATGCCAGAATCAAGCTTAAGCGCTCCTCCAGCTCCAGAATCGGATCCCTGTCCGCTTGCTACCCCATGTGTCTGTAGAGCGCTCTGCCGGCGGCAGCGAGTACTCCGCTAGGCGCATGAGACCAGACATATTTGCCGAAAAGGCCCTGCCTTGCTTCTGAAGTCCTGCGGGAACGTTTCCACGGATATCGGAAATAGGTCAATTCCGTCCGAACCGCACCCCAGCGATCCTTGAACGCGAATAGTCCGGGATTGTCACGATCGCTGCGACCGATGTCGAATTCAGAAAGCTGCTCCCTCTTGGCTTCCTGGATCGCATTCCAGAACAGGAATTGCATGCCACCGAGATTGCTGAACCTATGGTCTGAGCAACCATACTTGTAAACAAGCACGTTTTTGTAGCGTAGGGTGAGAATGCTGGCAATAGGCTGCCCATCCTTCGAAGCCACTCGGATCTTGGCCTTCTCGCCCAAACAAGCGATGAGGTTTCGAAACCAGTCGGCCGGTTGTGCTGGTAGCCCATGTCTACGGCGCGTGATGAGGAGAAGATGGTAGAACTTGGTTAACAACGACTCTGATCCCCCTTCTTCGTAAACGAGACCTTCGCGTGCGGCGCGTTGAATTTTTCTCTGGACGCAATCTTTATGAAAATTCTTATGGATGTCATCCAGTTCAGGATGCAGGTCTAGCTTGTGAAGGAAGAAGGTCTTGCTTTTGTCAAAGGCTGTGCCGTCTGCCACACCTACGTCTGGTGGTCGGACCTCGATGTAACTCCACTTTTCACTAGTTAGCTTACCTTGCAAGTACCTCAGTAAGTGGATCAGTTGGTCTGAGCTTTCCATCAATGGCGTACAGTGATCCGAGAATGGCAGAGACACTAAGCGATGCCCGCTAAGCCAGCTCGAAATCCGGCAAAAGGGAATGGCATTAGTTAATGGTTCCCCCGGAGATGACGAGGTAAAGGCGACAGGCTGATAGCCGTATGTCCGATGCAATGCGTCCAGCCAGCCTCGCGTGTGAAAGATTGATGCGCCTGGATGATTCTGGAGCAATTCGTCCCAACGCTCATCCCTGATGGGATCAATCTCGTAGATAGTCATATGAGCTGCGCCGCTCTCTGGCTCTGTGCCCCTCGAAGAATGAGGAGATCGTTATGCAACGGTTTCTTGCCGTATCTTGTGAGGCGACATCTTACGGTCGCCTGCCAGGGAATCTTTCACCGCTTGGACAACGTCTTCCTGGTCGGCGGGGGTGAGCTGTGGAAACATCGGCAACGAGAGAATTTCGAGCGCAACTTTCTCTGCCACAGGAAAGTCTCCCTTTTCATATCCGAGGAAGCGATAGGCCTTCTGCAAATGAAGTGGAACGGGGTAGTGGATACCCGTGCCGATACCCGCTGCTTTCAAATTGTTCTGCATCTCCTGCCGATCCGGCACCCTCACGACATAGAGATGATAGGTCGCTCGGGACCAGGATGGTTCGAATGGGAGAACCAGACCATCGACACTTGCAAGCTGATCTCGATAGGCTTTCGCTATCTCCCGCCGCTCGTTATTCCATTGTGATAGGTGCACCAGCTTTGCCTGGAGAATCCCCGCCTGAATAGCATCCAGCCGTCCGTTGTAGCCTTCTATGTCGTGGTAGTATTTCTCTGCTTGGCCATGGTCGCGCAGCATTCGTATTTTCTGCGCGAGGTCCGGGTTGTTGGTCGTAACAGCCCCAGCCTCACCGCAAGCACCCAAGTTCTTACCAGGATAAAAGCTGAACGCCGCTGCTTTCCCCATGGATCCAGATTTTCTCCAGCGCTGCTCGTCCCGCGAGAAGTACTGTGCACCGTGAGCCTGGCATGCATCTTCAACCACCTGGAGATCGTATGTCTCCGCCAGCTTCAGAATCGGATCCATGTCCGCGGTTTGCCCGTAAAGATGTACCGGTACGATTGCGGTAATTGCCCGGCCGGTCCGGCGAGACACTGGCTTTCCGGACGATGGATCTCGATCGCAGTTCAGCTCCAGGTATTCACGCAGCTTTTCCGGGTCGATGTTGTAGGTGCGCTCGTCGACATCTATGAACTCCGGCTGGGCGCCGGCCTGCGAAATGGCTTCAGTGGTAGCGATGAAAGTGTTCGGCACGGTGAGCACGCTATCCCCAGGGTTGACGCCTGAAGCCATCAGCGCGAACCGCAGCGCATCGGTCCCGCTACCCACACCAACACAATGGTCGACCTCGCAGAGCTCCGCAAACGCAGCTTCAAAATCCTGTACCGCTTTCCCGCCGATGAATGCGGCAGTCCGTAATGCAGTTCGGAAAATGTCGACTAGCTCTTCCTCCATCTCCAAGTGAGGACTGACTAGATCCAAAAACGGAATATGAGTACTGCTCATTGCCCACCTCCATTTTGACGGGTATGACCCACGGCTTCTGCGCTGCCGGCGAGATATCTCAAGACCTTCGCAGGGTTCCCCGCGACGATCGCGCCTTCAGGTACGTCTCTCGTGACCATGCTTCCTGCGCCGACGATTGCGTTCTTCCCGATCGTCAGCCTGGAAAGGACAGTGGCGCCGGAACCAATTGAGGCTCCAGTCCTGACCACGGTGCGTTCCACCTTCCAGTCCGCTTCAGTCTGCAGGTTGCCGTCGGTGCTCGTCGCCCGCGGATAACTGTCGTTAATGAACGTTACCCCATGACCGATGAAGACGTTGTCTTCGATGGTCACTCCCTCGCAGACGAAGGTGTGACTCGACACCTTGCAGCGCTTGCCGATTGTAGCGTTCTTCTGCACTTCAACAAATGCGCCGATCTTTGTCTCATCTCCAATTTCACAACCATAGAGATTGATGAACCTTGATAACCTCACATTTCGACCAAGCTTTACGTCCGGCGCTACACAGATATATGAGTCCTCGGGCATCACTGCCACCTCGTCTTAGTACTTGTTTTGGAAGAGTTTGAAATTGCTCGCGAGAGATCCGCGACCATAAAACAGCAAAGAAAGACTAGACATGCACTGCTGCACCACGATTGCGAAGAGACTGATCTGCCGCCTCCAGCATCTTGACGACTCGCAGCCCGGCTTGCCCATCGTTGAACGGAGCTTGACTCTTCACGATGCAATCGACGAAGTAGGCTAACTCCAAACGCAATGCCTCAACCTGCTCCAAGTGGGGCGCCCACATGTCTCCTGAGCGGTAGTTCACGAGCAGGTTATACAGACCTTCGCGGCTCGTAATCTGCACTCCCTTGTCGTAGATCTTGATTTTCTCGTCGGCCTCCAGATCATTCCACACGAGCATTTTTTTTTCCCCACCGATTAAAGTCGTCCGCACTTTAACCGGCGACAACCAGTTGACGTTGATGTGCGCGATGACCTCGTTGGGGTAATAAAGCGTGATAAACGCGACATCCTCGTGCCCGTTCAGGTGGGTCTGACCGGTGGCGACGATTTCCTCGGCATCTCCCTCGATGAGGTGATCCATAATCGAAAGGTCATGCGGAGCAAGGTCCCAAACGACGTTTACGTCATGCTGAAAAAGCCCCAAGTTTACGCGGGTCGAGTCGTAATAGTACAGCTTCCCCAGCGTACCTTCCTGAAGGAACTGTTTGATCTTTCTTACCGCCCCGGTGAACAGGAAAGTGTGGTCCACCATGATCTGCAGGTTCTTTCTGGCTGCAAGGTTGATCAGTTCTTCCGCCTGCGCCGTGTTGCTTGTGAAAGGCTTCTCGACGAAAATGTGCTTGCCATTCTCAAGGGCGGCTTTGGCAAGTTCGTAGTGCGTCCAGACCGGGGTCACTATCGCAACTGCGTCAACTCCCGGCGCGGCGATAACTTCGCTGGCATCAGCTGTTAACTTAATTCCGTGGGTTGCTTTTTGTGCCCGTTCCCGTGCGGCCGGGGACTTGTCGGAAATAGCCAGGACCGAGGCTCCTTCCAAACCATCAAGGTTCCTGACTATGTTTGGGCCCCAATAGCCGTAGCCAATTATTCCAAAGTTCACCATATTCTTACCTTTTTCGAAGACTGGTACGGGCTGGCAAATGTGTGGCGGAGTAGATAGAGAAGTGGCCATAAGAATTGCACCTCCTTAATTGATGCAAACCGGGAAGCGGAAACGAGCGGGTCGCCGCCCTAATGTGCTCCATCGCCCACAAGCACGGCTCGGGGAGTACGCAGAAGGATTTTCATGTCGAGCCAAGGCGACCAGGTTTTGGCATATCTGAGATCCAGGCGGACCATCTCATCGAACTTGACACTGCTTCGGCCACTCACCTGCCAGAGCCCGGTAATGCCTGGCTTCACGTCCAAGACTCTTCTTCGGTGCCATGTCCGGTAGGCCGCCACTTCGTAGGGAATCGCGGGACGCGGTCCGACCAGCGACATTTCTCCCTTGAGCACATTCAACAGCTGTGGCAGTTCATCCAAGCTACTCCGCCGCAAGAATGCTCCTACCCGCGTGATTCTAGCGTCGTTAGTAAGCTTGTAGACACCAATCCCGTCGCCATTGCTCTTGCATGGATTGCGCCGGGCCTCGCCGGCGATTAATTGCGTCACATACTCTCGGTGAACACTGGAGTCGTTGTCGACACGCATCGATCTGAACTTAAGAAATGTAAAGGACTTTCCGTATTGCCCGACGCGCCGTTGCCTAAATAATATGGGGCCTTTCGACGACGCTTTGACCGCCAGGGCGATGACCAAGAAGACAGGAGCCAAAATGATAAGTAGCGACGCGCTGCCGATGATGTCCATCAACCGCTTAGTCACCGAAAAGAAGTGTGTAACCTTGTCATCTTTGGGCACATCAGGGTACAGCGTCGGATTGCTCGGCCGCTGGGGTAGGTCGTGGTCCCAATTGTCAGGGAAGAAGTGAAACGAAATGCTGACCTGATTGAATTGCTCTAAAGTCAGACTGTCTCGCAGGATGCTGCCCATCCTCGTGAGCATCGCGCTCAGAATTGACTTCTGGTCAAACATGACAAGATCAGTAAACATCACCCCCACCGACGACTGGTTCTTGTACCAGCCTACGACATCGGTTTCTCTTGTGGCTGGCAGCAACGCGGATATGACGTCAGCGAGGACTTTGCCGTTCTTTTCCCCGCTCTGGTACTCCCCGGTTTCCAGCAGCATAAGCAGAAACGGTTTTGCTGAACGCTCCGTCCTCTTGCGCTCGACAGCGATCATTCGCTTGAACGCCTCTTCCTGCAGGACTTCGCGCTCCGCGACGGACACCGGCATCCATGCAGAAGAATCCAGGCTTGAACCATTACCCGAGTTTTGTAGAGTCACAACATTCTCCGTAGATTCTGCGCTTCGTTCCTAGCGCGCAACGCACATTCCGGTTGTGCGATATGACGGGAATTCTCCACGCTACCCGATTGGCAGGTGAAGCGGATGGTCAATGGAAAACAGTAGGCCTGGTTGAAACTGCTTACTTTGCGGGCAGGCTCGCAGTCTGCGGGGCAGCGGAACGAGCGGAGTAATAGTAGTAGTTGTTGGCAACAGCCTCTTTAGAACCATTGAGCACGGCGCCTAGCAGCTTGGACTGCTCGACTGCTTCCAGACTTCGTTGCAGCTGCCGCTTCGCGGTCGTCCCTGGCCGGGTCACGAGGAGAATCGCATCTGCTAGGCGCATCCAGATGCTCGTATCGGCAAGCGGCAACACGGGAGGAGAGTCGATCACAATCCAGTCAAATGCGGCTGCCAAGCGCTCCATTAGCGCAGAGAGTTTCCCGGGCTGCAGAAAGTCCAGGGGATTTCTAGGCGGGCTGCCTGCCGGCAGGATCCAGAGGCCCAAACTTTCCAGCCAGTAAACATTCGTCAGCTGGTCAGACTCGCCCTCCAACAATTCACTGAGGCCTGGAAGTTCTCCCAAGCCGAGCTGCTGGGCTAACGAAGGCCGCCGCAGATCTCCTTCCAATAGCAATACCTTCTCCTGCTTACCCCCAGCCAGAGCGCACGCCAGGTTCCCTGCAATCGTACTCTTCCCTTCCCCAGCTACGGAGCTTGTAATCACTATGCACTTTAAGGGGCGTTTTTGCTGGAGATATCGCAAGCGGATACCGAGAAAGCGAAATTTTTCTGCCGCCAAACTCTCCATATCTGTTACACATACGAATTTATTTTCAGGAGATAAAAACACGCGCGCTGTCTGGAAGTGCGTGAACTGGTCGAGGGACGTGTCCGTTTTATGGTGTCCGCTCGAGGTTGCGGATTGCCCGATTTTACGCTCTACAATCTCCAATAATTCTTTGGCCGCTGACAACTCAAGACCAGAACGGTCGGACTCGTTTCGCTGTAATGCGTCAAATATTTGGCTCATGTTTGCTGATCCCGGTGGTTAGGGCCGTTCGTGTTCTGCATCTCGCGACGGCGCCTTCTTCAGATATGTGAATAACTCAACCAACGTTTTTGAGGCACGCCGGGCAAATGTTTCGTCGAACTCTTCTGGCTCTTCCATTTGAGGAATACGTACCACGTCCAAGCGAAGATCAGCAGCGGTGCTTTCTATGATTTCGGTAGTAATGTTTTTCATCCTGCGGGCGTACGCAGTGATCAGCGCATTCTCACAAATCGTATTAATCAACCGGGGAATTCCACGGGAATGACGATATACACTTGCAAGGGTGGCGGGGGGAAATAAAACATCCCCATTCGAGGTTGCCCCTGCTATCTTCAAACGCGATTCGATATAGCCTTTTGTTTCGTTCATGTCCAACGGCGCGAGGTACGCGCGATGGGCGATCCTCTGCTTCAACTGCCGCAACGTCAGCGAATCCAGTGTGTCGTCGAGTTCTGGCTGTCCAACCAGCAAGATCTGCAACAACTTATCGCGCGATGTTTCCAGGTTCGTCAACAGACGGATTTCCTCGAGGATGTCCGCTGTAAGGTGATGCGCTTCATCGACTATCAACACGGTCGTCAGATTCTTCGAACCACGGGCGATCACATAATTACTCAGGTCGAGAAGGATCTCACCCTTGTTCTTGCCTGAAACAGAAAGCCCGAAGTCGCTCGCTACATACTGCAAGAACTCGCAGGATGACAAGCGGCCGTTGAACACATATGCATAGGCGACGTCATCACTCTTCTTGAATAGTTCAAGCAAACAACGAAGTAAGAGGGTCTTTCCGGTGCCCACTTCGCCGGTGAGCACAACAAAGCCTCTACGCGCCCGTACTCCGTGATAGAGTGCGGCCATAGCCTCATTGTGTTTGGGCGTCGCAAAGAGGAAGAAGGGATCTGGACTGATCTCGAATGGGTTGCGCTTCAGATTGTAGAAAGCTTTGTACATCAGGGTACAATCAGCCTGCCAGGTAGCTAAACGCAGATCCCGCAAGAATAACAACAAAAACCACGGTTGCCGTTGCCCATCCAAGCCACAGTCTCTTCTGGTCACCTTTTTCGTTTATCGGCCCATCGATGACGGGCAGCTCCGAGATGACTGCCACCGGCAGCAGGCGCCTTAGTTCAGATTCGTTGTACACCCGATCATCCATCATCTCGAAGAGCCAAACCACGCCTGCCCCCATTGCCAGGCCCACAAGCAACCCTATCCCACAGAACTTGAGGCGGTTAGGAAAGCTGGGTTTCATAGGCAGACTGGGAGGGTCAAGGACTCGAAAGCGCTCGCCCTGTTGAAGCAGCTCCATGCTGGTTGCCATTGCCGAGTCATTCTTCTTTTTCAGCAGGTCGTCGTAGGATGCCTTTGATTGATCGTAGCCGCGGGTCAGATCTGCAAGCTGCTGCTCGCGTATGGGCTCCGCATTTAGCCGCGCCTGGTAGTCGTTGATCCGTGAGGTCAGAGCGGCGATCCCTTGCTCGCGGTTCTTAATTTCGACCTGATTAGCTTGCAACTGACTTTGCAATTGCGGCATCAGCGATGGGTCCTTCACGGCGGTACCGTCATATGCGGGGGAGATCGCTTTCGCGGCCGCCTGATTGTTACTGCCTTTAGCCTTCATGTCTGCGAGAAGCTGATCGCGCTGCGCCTCCGTCTTAGCAATCTGGTCCTTCACCGTACGGACTTCCGGATATTTCTCCCCGTAAGTCGAACTAAGATCGCGAAGCTGCGATTTCAGCTTGTCGAGCTTCTGGTCGACAGCATCGAGTCCCACCTGGGCGCCCTCTGGACTCGTGGGTGATCCGTGTAGGGCGCGGTATTGGTTAAGCAGCGTCTCTAAATAGACACGCTGCTGCCTGCTGGTGTTAAGTGCGTCGGATTCTGCCTGAAGCTGCGATTGCAGTCCACTCAGTATTTGAAGGTTGCTTCCGAGCTGAGTTGGAAGTTCGCCAACATGCTGCCCTTTAAACTCGCGAATCTTCTCTTCTTGTGCTTCCAGGCTTTGCCGGGCAGTTCTCGAGTTGGTTCTCGAGAAATCGAGTATTGTCCTCGGACTCCTGCTGTCGCACTTCCAGGTTCTCATTGATGAAGAGATTTGTCAGCTTGCTTGTGACCTGTTGAGCGATCAACGGATTGTTGGCTGAATAGCGAACATTAAACGAGCTGACCCGGCTGTCGGCACCGCGCACAAGCTCGATTTCGATCTCCTTGCGCATCCGCTCGACAATCTCGTCCGGCGACAGCCGGCCGCGGTCCTTGGCGTAAAGATTCATCTCGTCGGCGATATGCAGCAGACGGGAACGACTGAGAATCTGTTGGGTAATGCTTTGCAGCCGCTCTTGTATATTCTCGCTGACGTTCGGCACGACGTAGTCCTTGGGCATGGTGGGCTGCTCCACCAGAATCAATGTGCCTGACGTGTAGCGTGAAGGCAAGACCCAGCTTGCTCCCCAGACCGCAAGCCACGCGAAAAACATGGGAATCAAGAAATGCATGTGGCGGCGACGGACGATCCCCAAATAGTACTGGAGACCCAATCCCTCCGCAACTTGCGGTTGAACAGGTTGGGGCATGATTATCGGTGTAATGGCCTGGTAAATTGATAGTTGATGGAGACGAATGCACGATTGATGTTGGGGCTGGAGGATATCGCCGCGATGTCTTGGTAGTTCTGGTGGATCCAGCTATATCCGAACTGTACATTCAGATGGTCAGTCAGCGAACGCTGAAGTGACACGGTTCCCAGGAGTGTGTGGCCTCCAGAGCTGGACGAAAGGAACGAGGGCGTCAATGTCTTATAGTTCGAGTAGCTTCCCGATATTCCGACGCTCCAAGTTCGGCTCATTTGCCATCCTCCTGAAGCCGTTGCGCTAGTCGACTGGAAGGCCCCATTCAGTCCACCTCCACCGGTGACGGTTCGTGCGTAGCTAGCCGCCAAGGTGGTCCGATCTCCCTGCCAGCCGAGACTAACCATTGTCATTGGCGCCCAGGATGCCGACGCTGGGAACGGCGATTGGGTGGCTCTATAGTGCTGTGGACCACCGGACACGGACAAAGAGAGCTTGGGCTTCAGATAAATGGTAAGGAAGAGAAAAATAGTCTGCGTCTGGGTTTGCGTCTGTTGGCTGGTCGCTTCAGCCTGGTACGATAGCACATTCTGGTATTGGTAAGTCCCGCCCAGGTAGTATTTCTCCCCGAGCTGTTGCGAGTAGAAGACTGACCCTCCATCGGAACGCGAACTAAATAGGCCTGAGGCTTGCGTTTGATTCGGGTAGTAGAGCTGGGCGAAGGTCCCGGTTGCTCCGACCATGCCTACCGCGCTGACCTGATAGTTGAGCTGCGCGCTCGCCGAGTTGCTTAGCTGGTCCGCAACCGGAGCTATGACCGCAACGCTCTGAGCCGGCACTGACCCTGACACGGGTGTAGCTGAGAAGGGGTTGGGCTGATTGAAGACGTTCGAGGTTTTGTAGAACGTATCCTGCAAGTTGACGGTGAGGTTAGGGCTCAGTCGATACTGATAGTTCAGGGCGACATTCTGGTTTGACTGGTTATAGGCGCTCGTGTGCTGATAAAAGGTGAAGCCCGGACTATAGCTGAGAAGCAGGTGCAACCGGGAAGTTGTCTTATCCATAGTAAGTGTGGGCCAGATCGAGTAGCTCATATCGCTGATAGGATTGGAAGTACTCCCTGAGATGTTGCTGGAGTATGCGCTACTGATGGTGACGCCGCCGCGCAAGTAATTTGACTCTGTGTCGCCGGCGAAATCCGAGGGATAGGCCTGTCCGCTGACTGGCGGCGGCACCTGCAGTTGCGTTTCGTCAGTGGAATCGGCGGCGGTTTCTGTGCGGTTCGCGTCCACCTGGGACCACGACAAGGTGCACGTCAGCAACAAAAGACCAAGACAAGCGCGGGCCAGCATGTCTACTCTAGGGGACAACAATCGTGTCACGCGGTTGAAGGGTTATATTCTGCGCAGTGTTCTTTCCCTTAATCACATCCTGGTAATTAAAGGGCAAGCGGGACTCGCTGCCGTCCGGATGGCGGCGCAGAATATAAATTGATTTGTTCTTGGCGAAGTCACGGCAGCCGCCGGCAAGTGCAATTGCATCCAGAACCGTCGTCGGATTTGTCAGCGGGTATGAGCCCGGCTTTGCCACCCTTCCCAAGATATTGAATTTTTGACTGTTAATCTGTTCGACGATCACCGCGACTTCAGGTTCCGCAAGATACGGCTGAAGTTTGCCGGTGATCTCCTCTTCCAGCTTCAAGGGAGTTTGTCCGGCTGCTTGTACTTCTCCGATCAGAGGCAACGAAATTCTTCCGTCCGACCGAACTGGAATCGACCGGGAAATGTCTGGTTGCTTCCAAACACTAATCGCCAACACGTCGCCATTTCCGATGACAAAGCCGTCATCGTGTGGCTTGCTGGACGATACCTTCGCCGGCGGGGGTGCGACCGAAGCTATTTCGGTATTAGGCGGTTGAGCGCTGGCTTGACTTGCGATTGGGGCTTGCGCCAAAACACTGCCAACGAGGAAAATGCAAAGCAACCCTACGCTCAAGCGTCTGCTCCATGACCTAATGTATGTAATTCTCATGATCAACCTCCTTGCAGACGTTCACCGGACAACGTGCGGCTCGGTCAGCCGCCACCGTTACCTCCGAATCCGTTGCCGTTATTTCTGATTCCTGCGCCCCCCGGCACGAGAGAAGACTCAGGAGATCGCATCTGATATTGCTCGATTTTGTACAGCAAACTCCGATAGCTGACCTTGAGCAGGCGCGCCGCTGCCTTGCGATTCCAGCCTGTTCTTTCTAACGCTGCGGCAATCGCATTTTTTTCAGCTTCTAACTTCACCGTCTGCACCAAGGACTTTAGCGAGTCAGAGCCAGAAACCCCGATTTGACGCCGGATGGCCGGCGACGGGGGCTGGCTCTCGGCATGGGGCGATATTAGAGCAACGTTTTCAGTCGTGCCTCTAAGTTCTGTTTCGCCGGCGAACGACAGCTCTTTACCTCCCACCAGGAGATAACGTTTTACGAAAGTTTCCAACTCTCGCAGATTGCCGGGCCAAGAGTGCGCCTGGCATGCCTCCAATACAGCCGGAGAAAATGTCCGCGGGGAGAGGGCATATTGATTGGCAAGGTGGCGCATGAAGTAGTGCAACAGGAGTGGAACTTCCTCCCGGCGCTCCCGCACGGCAGGCACGCAAATCGTGTATGCGCTGAGGCGGTAATAAAGCTGCCCTCACGAAGCTTGTTTTCGGAGATTGCGGGTTCAACGTTGGTGGTGCTGGCTGTCAAAACCCGAACATCAACTGCAACCGCCGCCCCGCTTCCCGGCCTGGCGAACTGCTTGTCCTGCAAAACCTGCAGTAGCCTGGCCTGCAGCGTCATCGGCATTTCCGTAATTTCATCCAGAAGAATCGTGCCCTTTTCACAGAGCTCGAGTTTGCCTGGTTTCGATTGCGGCGGTCCGTTTCCGTTTCGTTCGCATCCGAACAATTCGGTTTCCAGCAAATCGCTGGGCAGAGCTGCGCAATTGACTCTTGCGAACCCGAATCCAGACCTGACGGATAGTTGATGGATCAGGCGTGCCGCTGTCTCTTTGCCACTTCCGCTTTCCCCGAGGATCAGCACCGGAGCGTCGATCTCGGCCAGCAGCTCAGCCTGCGCGCGCAGCTTCCGCATGATCGGGCTGGCTCCAACAAAGAAGAGGTCGTCACCGACTTGCTCGACATCTTCACTGGTAATGTCCACGTCGGCGGTCTCGCCCACTGCAGAAAGGTGAGCCCTGATCACTCTTTCGAGTTTCTGAGCTTCCACCGGTCTGAAAATGCAATCCCTGGCCCCGAGCCGGAGAGCTTCTTGTCTTGTAGGGGAATCATTCCGATCGCAAATCGCAATGATCGGAAGTTCATGACGAAGTCGGCGAAGCCAGCGCAAGAAGTGCAGAGCATCGGTATCGGCTCTTGGCAAGTCCAGAATGAGCACGTCTGGCGATATCCCCGACTGCACTCTTTCCATCGCTCCCCATCCATTGGTCGCACTCTCAATTTGCCAAGAGTTTGATTCTCCAATGGACCAAAGCGGACGCAGGACGGCAGATTCCCGGCTTACTACCAGCAGGCGTAGTACCTCGGTTGATTTTTCCAACACAGGTTTAGTAGCTCCTCGGAAAGCCAAGGGAGAGCAAGAAATCACGAAAGGTCTAGACCGGTTCGACGTCATACCCTTCGATGCGAACGCTTAGAGATCTCTGAATCGCATCGAGGGAGATGACCAGCGTACGTTCTCCGCTTCGAGAGACAAGAATTCCTTCGACGCCGCTGAACGCACCGCTACGGATGCGCACACGTTGGCCGATCTTGAGAAATGGGTGGGAACAGAAGGGTAGCTGTTCTTCTAACAGGGTTTGAACCGCCTGAATTTGCTCGTCCGGAATCGGGATTCCGACTCCGTGAGCTGTCCTACGAACCGCAGTGCGCCATTCACACGAAGCACTCGCAACCGTTGGTCGTCCCGGGGCACCAGCTTCACGAACACATAGCAGCTGAATAGCGGCGACTCCACGACTTTCCGCCGGTCGCTCCATTGACGCGCCTCCCTGATGAGCGGCAGGAAGGTTGCTAACCCTCGTTCGTGGACCTCTTGCGCAACAACTTGCTCGTGCCTGGAACGAGTCTGTACTGCAAACCACTGTTCAACGTCCGCATCCGCTCCAACGCCGGCGAATGCAGGCAGTACGGGAGAGCTCCAAGATTGACTGTCGGTATACATAGCTTCGCCCTCTCAGTCACATCGTGACTTTGCCCTCAGGATTGCGTATCCGTGGTCCCTACGAATCCCAAGAAAGCCGGGATCCTTCAGACTGGCCACGCTGAGGCACTGGCGTCATGCCGCGAATCCTCAGAGCGTACTTCTGATCTCTGACGAATCATGGCTAATAGCCGGTGTTCGAGGGTGTCTGCACAGTAGGACAGGTTGCAGATCGGTGCAAGAGGCACAGAGCCTCAGCGAAGGATTTCCCTTAGCGGATAGATGGGTTTGTCTCCGTGCTTGAGTAGTATCCGCCTAGAGAAGATCTTCTCATGCTACAAGCTTCAGAAACCATCTATCTGCCACGTAGCCAATTGCTTACGCCATGTTTAGCGGACTTTTGGCGCAGCGAGCCAAGTAGCACCTATGTGCACCGCGGACTGCACGATGTGTGTGCAGGCAGCAGCACCATTGGCCTCTTGTGCTGGCAATAGAACCTGGTGTACCGTAAACGCACTGAGAGAGGCTGTCGGCTGTTCGTCTGACTCGGTACTGGGAAGGGGTCTCGTGGCCAGAGACTTGTTCCTCAGTCACGTCCTCTACGCTGCTTGCCGCAAAAACTTCGTTAGGAGCTTAACATGCGCCATCAGCCTTCTGCCTCGATTCGCGTACTCGTCAGCGATGATACGCGGGTGCACACTGAACTGCTCGCCGATGCACTGAAGCGAGACGGTTGTTTGCAAGTGACAACCTCGTCTGCGAGCTCTGAAAGTCTTACAGCGCGTCCCAACCTCTGCGACATCGATGTTCTTCTCATCAGTTCAAACTTAGATGAGCGGCCCGGCCGTGGGTTCGAGGTTCTGCGAGGCCTGCGCGCCTCGCATGCGGACCTTAGGGCGGTAGTGCTCCTGGACTCCTCGAAAGCCGATACGATATTAGAAGCCTTTCGTGCCGGCGCCCGAGGCGTGTTCAGTAAGAATGACTCCGTAGATATCTTGAGCAAGTGCCTACGCAAAGTCTATGAAGGCGAGATCTGGGCCAATGGCCAACAGATCGCAACCTTGGTGCAGGCTTTAGCTTCCTCGCACAATATCCGTGCCGTAGACGCCAGGGGGTTGAGTCTCCTTTCAAAACGGGAAATGGAGGTTGTGCGGAGCGTTGCCCAGGGGCTGTCGAATCGTGAGATCGCCGACCGATTACACCTCAGCCAGCATACGATAAAAAATTGTCTGTTTCGAATCTTTGACAAGTTAGGTGTTTCAAGCCGCGTCGAACTTCTCTTCATGACTTTGAGCCAGGAACGTCACGCGCAATCGGTCTTCCAGCACTTCCTCAATGAGCAAGCCTATGAGAGCTTGCAGGATGAAGCTACGTTGATCGCTACTCAGAATGCTGCTGACCAGGGCGTCCTGATGGCCCAGCTCGCTCTGGCTCAGTATTACTCTGCCCACAGAACGAATCTTACCAACGCCTTATACGGCTACATGTGGTACTCGATCGCCAGTGAACAGATGTCACAAGCGTACAAGGACGCAACCAAGGGGCTCACCATGGATCAACTCCTTCAGGCCGAACAAATGGCGGCTGAGAGGCCGCGGAAGAGAAAGACCGTTTTCGCAGTTGATGAGAGGCGGGGCAGAGCCAAAGTAGCGAACGCTGGCAACTGAGGAACTTGTATCGGCCCTATGAGGGAACGCACAAGGTTGGTCGAAGCCGACCTTCGCCCTCATTTCAGTAGGTCCAGCTGCCGCGAGAGAGGAAGCCGAATCAAGCCGTACGGGCAGCCGGATTGTGACGTCTGGAGAGCCATATAGTCGCGAAGCACGCGAGTCCTGCGAGCAACAGGTACGACAGAGGCGAGCCACCCTCGGGTACGAATTCAAAGAATTCCTGCTCTGGACAGCCCACGTTTCCGCAGCCATTCGGCGTGAGTATGACCAGGTTGGAGTAGTTCCCGTACATGTAGTTCTGCTCAGCGCTATAGAGGAGGCCTCCAGCCGCCGCTCCGTCATTCGTACAGCCGCTGCTCCCACCAAAAATAGCGTTGCAAGCAGCCGCGTCGTTATAAGTCTTTAGCCAGTTGAAAACATCAGTTGGATCAAAGACAGCCCAAAGGGCATACGAGTAGTAACCCTGCTGCGTACCGCTTGTGCTCATCACTCCCGAAGCGAGCCACCCTGCCTGCTCATAGAGTGCAGTGATCTGACTCATCGAGTCGCGGCCCTGAAGTAGTGACCCCCACAAGGTACTACCCAAGCTGTTGAAGGTGTTGGTCGCGTACGTCGCAGGGTTATAGTTCGATTCGTCCCTGAAGTCATCGCAGATTATCTGCATAGGAGCGCCCGACCCGGTATTGGTGGCGCTGTACGAACCAACGTAGATGCCATCAAGAACATTGTTCGACGGAGGGTCGCTTATTTGCGCGCCAACGGTACCCGCAAGAGCGGCAGGCGCCAAGCAAAATAGAGCAACCAAAACCAACGCTACCGTGCCCCACAAACTTCGAATTGTAGTCGTCATTAAATCTCTCCTCTCTGTAACAGAGAGCACTTGCTTGGGCACGACGTTCGCGCCTCACCCCGCACTACACATGACTGCAGGCATAGCTTCCGCGCAAACCGTTTGTTCGTCAAGACTGATAATTTCTGCGACCGGTTGCAAGTGGTTGCAACCGACAAACAACTCACATGATATCAACAATATACGAGGTTTCTTGCGAGAGCAGTAGCCCTCAAAATAATGCCCGGCACGGGACGAAAACTTAAGACCCGCGAGGTACTTGCTGGAAATTTGTCTACTACACGGCTTGGAAGCAACGAATTCGAGGGCCAACGACAGCAAGAGCTGACGGCAGCGCGCCCAGAACATCGCATCTAGTAGCTTGTACTTTTGAGATACAATCGGGCAGTAAATAATGGTTAGCTCATCAGGAGACTATGCGGTGCGATTTTCCGTCAATTGTCGTTTGATTTTGTCACTGACGGTGATCGCGGCTATGCTCACCGCATGCTCTCGTGATCCCAACGTGCGCAAGCACAAATATTTTCAGAGCGGCAACGCCTACTTCGAAAAGGGCAAGTATCGTGAGGCCGCGATCGAGTTCATCAATGCTGTTAAGATCGATCAAAACTATGCCGATGCCCACTACCGACTGGCGCAGAGCTACCTCAAGCTTGAGAAATGGCCGAGTGCCTATCAGGAGTTGAGCCGTACTGTCGAGCTGCAGCCGGAGAATTATTCAGCCCGTATCGATTTGGCCAAGCTCTTAATCGCCGCCGGCAACCTGCAGTCCGCGCGGGAGCAAGCGGATTTGCTGCTGCAGAAGCACGCTAACGATTCCAAAGCCCACTTTGTCGCCGCAAGTCTTCTGGCAGCACAAACGAACTTCTCTGCAGCCATTGTGGAAATGCAGAAGGCCATCGCACTCGATCCGAGCGATTGGGATTTGTATCTCAACCTTGCCCTAATGCAGATGAAGGACAATCAACCCTCTGCGGCCGAGGCCAACTTCAAGAAGGCAGTAGAGCTGAATCCCAAGGCCTTTACCGCACGATTGACACTGGGCATGTATTACCAGTCAAGGGGCCGGTACGGCGAAGCGGAACAGGAATTTCGCGACGCGATTGACCTCGAGCCCAAGAACCTCGACGCACGCGCTGCGCTGGCCCGCCTGTACCTGGCCGAGCGCAAGAATACTGAGGCGGAAGAATTGTTGACGCAGGTCAAGCGCGAGTTTCCGGGCGACTCGGTTGCCTACCGTATGTTAGGCGACTACTACTTTCGAACTGGGCAGATCGAGAAAGCGAACGCCGAATATGGTGCTCTTTACGAAGCTCACCCCAAAGATCTTGAAGTCAAGAAGAACTATGTTCAGCTTCTCATTCTGAGCAATCGTCTTGATGAGGCGCGCAGAGTCGACGATGAAGTCCTCAAAGCGAGCCCCAATGACAATGAGGCGCTGATCTATCGGGGACAGTTGCAGGTCCGGAGTGGAGATGCTAATGGCGCCGTTGCGACGTTCCAGACGGTCACAAAAAATGATCCCAAGGATGCCGCGGCCCATTATCAGCTAGGGGTCGCATTCCAAACGTTAGGAAATTTGGACGGCGCTGAAAGCGAATGGAGGGAGGCGGTTCGTTTGCGTCCCGATCTACTCGAGGCCCAGCGCTCATTGGCCTTGCTGGGGATGCGCAAGGGCGACATGAATACGCTCGCGCAGGCGGCGACTCAGATCGTCAAATTGCAGCCCCAGTCGCCAGATGGTTATGCGCTTCGTTCCATTGCTTACATCAATCGCAAGCAATTTGCAGCAGCTCAGGAGGACATACGCAAGGCCATTGAAGTTGGTCCAAATAGTCAGCTTGGCTATGTTCAGCTCGGCAATTTGAAGTTCGTGCAGAGGCAATACACGGACGCGGCACAAGCGTATCAGGAAGCGCTTGACCGTGACCCCAACTCCACCGATGCGCTGCGCGGCCTGATGAACACCTACTTAGCCCAAAACCAGGTAGACAAGGCCTTGGCTGCCGTTAACCTTCAAATTACCAAGGCCACGAGTAACAGCGGCTCTTACGATTTGCTGGGCACTGTCCTTTTCCGAAACAAGAAAGACCTAAACGGTGCCGAGACGGCTTTCAATAAATCCATAGAGCTGGACAGAAACAATTATGACGCTCAAGTTAAACTAGGGCAGGTACAGGCAGCAAAGGGGGACGTAGATCGAGCTATCGCCACCTATCAGCAGTCGATCAAGGGCAACATCCTCGTGAGCTTGAATTCTACCTGGCGCTAGGCGAGTTGTACGAATCTAAGCGGGATTGGGGCAACGCACGAGATACATATCAGAAGGCGCTCAACCTTAATCCTAACGACCTACTCGCCTCGATGCACCTCGCCAACATCCTGCTGCAAAGCACCGGCAGCATAGATACCGCTCTATCACTAGCCCAAACTGCGCAGCGCGGCATGCCGGACTCGCCTGATGCGGCTGACACTCTAGGTTGGGTTTACTACCAGAAGGGGGCGTACCCGTTGGCAGTAAGTCTTTTCGAGCAGGCTCTAAAGCTACAGCAGAAGAATAATTCGCCAGACAGTCCCGATATTCACTATCATTTGGGATTGGCATACGAGAAAACAGAACAACCCGCTCTCGCGCGCCAACATTTGGAACGCGCGTTGAAGATTAATCCTAACTACAGTGCTGCCGCTGAGATAAAGAAGCAACTTAGCAGCCTGAAGTCGTAAACAGCGGAACTGTCCCGGGTATTGCCGGCTTTCAGCCGGTAAGGCAAGGGGGGAGTGGCAGTGGGTTGAGCGACACTGGGGAGCGGCAGTCCAGGCAGTCTATGCACCGACCCTCTGAAGCAAAAGACTTGCCGCCGCCTTCAACTCACGGAATCAACAGGGTGCCATTTTGCGACGGGCGTCGTTCGCGGCAGGCCATCGGATTTCTTTGCCTGGTCACGTTATGTGCGACATTAGCCGCGGGTCTCTGGCCTTTCCATTCTCCAAAGAATGAAGTGTCGTGGGCGGAGGATGAGAACGCTCTCCGTTTCCGCAACCACGGTACAGCATTGACCTCCCGCAAATTTGTGTTTGACGGTAGCCACGGGCCATCTTGCAGCCTTGAGGTTTGGTTGGAGCCGGCTCGCACCTGGACTACTGGTTTTATCCTGACATTTTACGATCCTCTAAACGGCCGAGAGTTCTCGATGCAGCAGGACCTCACCGACCTTATTCTGCAACGTGACGTTGGGAACGGGTCTCATCAGGCGAGCGGGGCGCAAATACGTGTCCAAGATGTCTTTCGGAGACGGCGAGCGTTCATAACCGCGGCGTCAGACGGACAAACTACGTCTGTCTACCTTGACGGACATTTGGTAGTAAGGTCGCAAGGATTCGGTCTTTCCGTCAGCGATCTATCGGGTCAACTAATACTTGCCAATTCGCCCTTGCAAAGTCACAAATGGCCGGGTCAACTGAGGGGTTTGGCGATTTACGGAAGCGAACTCAGCCCGGAACAGGTCGTGCAGCATTATGAGGACTGGACACAAAGGCAGGAACCTGTACTGGTTAAGCATGAGCGGGCGCTTGCGCTCTATCTGTTTAATGAACACGGCGGCACAATTGCCCACAATGCGATCAGGTCGGGAATTGATCTGAATATACCAAAACACTATTTGGTTGTAGATCAATTGCTTTTCGAGCCGCCGTGGCAGGAATTCCACACGCAAGAGAATTATTGGAAGAACTGCATCATAAACGTTGCAGGTTTTGTTCCTTTGGGGTTTGTTTTCAGCCTCTATTTCACTGTGATCCGTAAGATGAAGCACGCGCCACTCGCTGCCATTGTTCTAGGAGGAGCCGTCAGTCTCGTCATTGAATTCTTGCAGTCATACCTTCCAACTCGTTATTCTGGCATGACAGATGTCATTACTAACACTCTCGGCACCGGGGCTGGAGTCGTGCTTCAACGCGCTGGCATTTCGCTGCTAGAACGGCTACCCATCTTAAGTTGGTGGGCCCGGAACCTTGAAACGCCTCCACAATAGCGAGCTTCCCCGCATCAGGCTGGCCGAACAGACTGCCATCCTTACCAATAAATAGATAGAGCGGCGTTGAAGCGAAGTAAATGCCCTATAGCGTTTTCATGGATAGTGTAGACTGTTGGTGGCGATTCTCCGCTGCACCCGATGGCACGACCCTATGCAAATGATTTGCGGCGAAAGTTTTTGCAGGCCTATGAGCAGGGCAAAGGGACGCTGGGGGAGTTAGCGGAACAGTTTGGGGTAAGTGAAGGCTGGGCCAAGAAGGTCTCCGCCACCCGCACGCGCACGGGGCAGATGGAGCGGCCACCGTGGCGACGTGGCCCCGTGAGCCGGGTGACGGTGACGCTGCAGGAGTGGATGCGGGAGCAAATCCGCAAGCAGCCGGATCTGACGCTGCGAGAGTTGCAAGAGCAGCTGCAAGCGGTCAAGGGCGTGAGCTTGAGCATCGGACGGCTGTGGCTGGCCTTACGGCAGATGGGACTGCGGCTTAAAAAAAGTCACTCCACGCCCAGGAGCAAGAAACCCCGGAAGCGCAGCAGCGCCGGCAAGCGTGGTGGAAAGCTATAACTCAGATCGACCCGGAGCAGTTGGTGTTTCTTGACGAGAGCGGAGCCAGCACCCAGATGACCCGCAACTATGGCCGGGCTCCTCGTGGAGAACGGGTGGCGGAAGGGACGCCCAACCGCCACTGGTCTACGTTGACCATGCTGGCGGCGCTCACCACCCGAGGCTTGCAGGCGCCCATGACCATCGAATCGCCGACCGATGGCGATGTTCTTCCTGGCCTATCTGGAGCAGGTGTTGTGCCCTCGGCTCCGACCCGGACAGCTGGTCATCATGGACAATCTATCGGCTCACAAAGTGCAGGGTGTACGGGAGCAGATTGAAGCCCGGGGCGCGCGCCTGATCTATCTGCCCGCCTACTCGCCGGACTTCAACCCGATCGAGCAAGCCTGGTCGAAGATCAAGCAGTTGTTGCGCTCGGCCAAGGCCCGAACCGTAGAAGCTCTGGAAAGCGCAATTACAGAAGCCCTGGCAGCCGTTACCGCCGAGAACGCCTTAGCCTGGTTCTCTCATTGCGGATATGGTCTACAATAACTGTGAAAACGCTCTAGCTAGAGCAGTTTTCG
Organism: uncultured Acidobacteriaceae bacterium; assembly: GCA_963836295.1. Classification (GTDB taxonomy): domain Bacteria; phylum Acidobacteriota; class Terriglobia; order Terriglobales; family Acidobacteriaceae; genus Bog-257. Next base: position 533,257 of record CAWIIY010000002.1, read on the forward strand.
AACTTAGTGTGGCGCGAAGGCACGGGTAGAGCGGCGCTTTCAGCGCCGCGTCCCGCGTCCTTCTCTGAACGAAGCCGGCTTTCAGCCGGCGGCACTTCTCCGAATCCGACTACACCAGGAACTAAGTCGCGTCTAGCTGTGCCTTCGATGTTCAGGCTTTCAGCCCACTGCAAATCGCGAGTGCTCTCACGGAGCTGGCGCAATTCTGACGTGTCTCAGATTGGGGACGTACAGCAGCAACGCCTGGTCTCGTGGATCGACCGCAAGCTGGTCCCCAGGGTGATCGAAGCGGTAGCGCTTTCCCGTGTTGGGGCTGACGATAGTGAGGCCGGTTTGGCCGACATACTGAAAGTAAACCGAAGATGCCGGAGCAGCATTGATCTCCGGGGAAACAGACTTGGGCGCGACAGCAGATGCGGTCGAAGGTCGCAGGAACCTAGCCGCCTTTGCCGACGCCATGGTTGCACGGAGTTGTTGTCGCTTACCGCCGCAGCACATTAGGGGCCCTCAGGATCTTCTGTGAAAAGCGGAGGCGCTTCCACTTCCGGTTTCGAGGTGCAACGTTCCAATAGAATAGCTCCGCCCGACAGCGCGGGCCATAACAATATGCGTTCCTTCCAGCGATCTGCAAGGACAACGGCCAAGGGAGCAGCGATCCAAAGGCTCAAGCAATAGAAGCAGTTGAGCAGTTGACCCACTGCGCCGCTTCCTAGCAATCGGCGTAAGCGGACCAGCAGGTGCCCAGGGACCGTCCTCCTTGCTGAGCAAGTGCGTCAAGCGCCATACGACGAGGACGCCGAGTAGAAGCTTGTAGAATTCCACGCGGCCCCTCCGCCGAAAGCTAGAGCGATTCAGTTTTTGGTGTAGTCGTGCGTGCAGGAAAAGTGCCGCCGGCTGAAGCCGGCTCCGTTCACAGAAGAACACGGAACGCTGCGCTGAAGCGCCCCTCTACCCGTGCCTTCGCGACTACAGTAATTCGAAAACTGATCTAAACTACGGCCGGTCTGAAGTCTCGAACCTGCGGCGATTCAGGCGCCCGCCCGCAGATTCTAATACGCGTGAAGCTACGAGCGCGCCTCACGCCGTCAGAAGGTCCCACTCACGGTCACCGGAAGATCCAGTTCATTGATGAATGGGGCATACAAAGTGGCACTTCGCTCGTGCTGAAGTACCCAGAACGCGAACAGCCCCGGTGCGTACAGATCGGCTTCGTCGACGCCGAAGTTGTCGCAAATGATGAAACGCAGATCTATTTTGTAGCTGCGCAGCGGGATGCTCCCCGAGAAGCCGGTAGCGAACAGCTTCTCTCCGTGAGTGCCACCGATAACGGCCTTGAGGGTGAGTCCGTCGAAATACTGAAAATGTGTGGCGGGCGGTATCACCGACAATGCACAAGGGTTGAGCACCCCTGTAGCCGCCTGCGTGGCCAGCTGAGACTCGACGTTTTTCTGCACGTTTAGGCGCGTCACTAAGAACGACAGCGAGGCGAGGGCCAACGCGCCCAGCGTGCTGCTCGGACCGTGGGTTTCGGCCCCGCCGGTGCCGGCGGCGAACCGAGCGAATGCCGCATGGCCGGCGCCCCCCGCGAGTCCCACGAGCACGCCGTCCATCTCGATTTCACACTCCGGGTCGGTGATCGCACCGCGCGTGTAGCGGCTGCCAGGGTGAGCGGCGGCCCAGGCAACGAACTTGAGTTCCGATGTCAGGGAAAGGCTGGGGAAATCGAAGTGCGTGAAGTCGGTGCCGCTTCCGCATCCTGTCCGGCCGGTCCCCAAGAGCACCGGGAGGACACAGGTTGGAGCGGGAGGCGCGGGTGGTGGTGGCGGAGGTGCAGTTGGGATGCTGATCGTCACCTTGCGGTTTGGGGCGAGTGCAGGGCCGAATTCGGCAGTCTCGCCGTGGGCAAATAGGTCGATACTGCTGGCCGGCACTCCAGCGGAGTGGTCGATGGGTGTCTCTAATTCAGCGACCACCGCCTGGACGCGACGACAGGAGAGGTCCCAGTTATAGAGGCACTCGCCCTCGGCGCTGGCGTAACCATCGACTCGCACCATCGCCGAACCCCCAGCCGCATGCCACGAAGCGGCCGCACTGTCTATTTCAGCCTTTTGGAGAGAGTTGAGCGTTGCCGAGCCCTGGGGAAAGGTCAACGTATTGGTGACCGCACCAGGAGGTGTAGTGGCCGGAAGGCAGAGCATCCCCTTGGGTGGCAGGCAGGTCTCGGGGGCGGGGACAGGCGTAGTCATGCCCGCCGACACCGATTCTCCTAACCCTGCCGACAGGTCGCCTGGTTGTTCAAATTCGCCGGGTTCCACGCTGCGTTGAAGAGTGCCGGGGCTACTCTGGGCTATCGGCTTCTCATGCGCGGCGGCAGCCCCCAAAACACTCTCGGCAGGTTGTTGCTGGATCGTATGTGTTAGTTCATGCGCCAGGAGATTTCGGCCGGCGTCACTCTCCGGAGAATATTGCCCGGACGCAAAGTAAATCTCTTGCCCGAGGGTAAACGCATGCGCGCGTATCCCGGCGGCAGCTCGATGTGCTTCCTCGCCGGTGTGCACAAGCACGTTGCTGAAGTCCCGGCCAAACCGCGGCTCGAAAAACGCGCGAGTCGCCAAGTCCAGCGGGCGCCCGGGCGAGCGCAGTACTTGTTCGATGGCCTTATGTGGCGTGGCCGAGATGCCGGCTGCTGTCGCTTTGCGCGCGACCGTGCCAGCCTGCTGTTGCTGGCATTCCTCGCACATCTCGCCGCCGGCTGCGCAGGTGCAATGCGCCGCCACGGCCGCGCCAGCGGCGGAGCGCATGATGCGATCGGCTACGGAATCGGCTTCCTGCTCCTCGGGATCGTTAGGTTGGCTGACGGACAGCTTGGCTCGAATAACGCCCGCGCGCAAAAGCTCCAGCACGGCTTGATTGCCCACCTGCTGCTGCAACTGAAGCACGGGATGCAAGGCGGCTTGCCCCATGGCCGGTTCTCTCCCGCGCGAGAGGCCGGTGGTCTTGACTTCACCGTGCTGCGATTTTTCGACTGCGTGTTCCATAGGGACTTGCCTCTGGGCCGATTCAAGCGCGCGCCCGAATCAACTCGTAGTACTCGCGAAACTCGGAACGCGAAGGCAGCTTTCCTGTTTTCTGCAGCTCACGCGCGGTGGCGACGATAAAATGCTCCATGCAGATGGGGCATCCTTCTTCCGCAGCCAAGAACGCCGCTGCCACTGCAACATTGCGAATGTTGCCACCCGCCAGCTCGAACTGACGGGCCAGGAAACCGAAATCCACGTCGCCGGCGAGCGGCGCTCCCGCAGGGATGATGCCCTTCCAAATCCGCTCGCGATATTCCGCGTCGGGAAAGGGAAACTCCACAATGTGGTGCATACGGCGGGTGAAGGCGTCATCCATATTCTTGCGGAAGTTGGTAGCCAGGATCACTATTCCTTCGTATTCCTCCATCTTTTGCAGAAGATAGGCCACCTCAACATTGGCATAGCGGTCGTGTGCGTCCTTCACCTCCGACCGCTTGCCGAAGAGCGCGTCGGCTTCATCAAAAAAAAGAATGGCGTTGGAGGAGCGTGCTTCGCGGAAGACCTGGCTGAGCTGCTTCTCGGTTTCGCCAATGTACTTGCTGACCACGATGGAAAGATCGATCTTGTAGAGATCGAGGCCAAGCTCCCCGGCTAGGATTCCCGCTGCCATGGTCTTGCCGGTGCCGCTGGAGCCGCAAAACAGCGTGTTCAAGCCTTTGCCCAGAGTGAGACGCTGGTCGAAGCCCCATGTCGCATAGACGACCTGGCGATATTTCTCGGAAGCACATACGTCTCGCAGTTGCCGCATGGTATGAGGGGGCAAAACGAGCGATGTCCAGTCGCGGTGGGTAACGATTTTTTGGGCCAGCCGCCTCAATCCGTGATTGGATTGCGAGCGGGCAGCGGCCTCAAGCGTCCTCCACGGTTACGGTCGCATCGCTCGACGCGCCAAGCGAAGCGCGGTTGAACGCTTGGCGGCATGCGCCATAAATCTCGCCACCAGTGAGTACGAATTTGTTTGCGAGGCGAGAAACGTCCGTGCCGGGCTGCACGCGGCAAGCGGTCGCAGCGAGCGCCTCTTCCCACAAGACCAGCCGATCGGTAAAGGATGGGACGGGAAAATCGACGGTCAACCATGGTTCCGCGCGCGCAAGCCTGGAGGCCGGCCACGGGCACCTCGCTTCCAATGAAGACACGGAAGCCCGCCGATAAGACGGTCTGCGCGATGGCCATCCGATGCTGCTGATGCTGGGGTTCATCTCCCAGCAATACCTCAGCGTGCGCCAGAAAGAGATCGGCGCGGCACAAAATGGCTTCGCGGCGCAACAGGCCGAGAATTGTTGGCAGCGAAACACTCGAGGTTAGCGCCACACCCAAATCCACGGTAAGCAGGGACCGGTTCGACTCGGCGCAGAGTGCTTCAGCCGCCGATCGTTTTCCCACACCGCTGGCTCCGCAAAAGAAAAACACTTGACTGCTGTTACCCGTCGCGCAACCTATGTTTCTCAGCTCGCGTGAGAGATCTCCGGGGAAGTGCAACGACGATAGTGGGCGCGAGGGTTTTGACAGGGCAGTAAATGGCTGCAGCCGGCTATCAACAGAAGACCCATCCAGCAAGAAGCCAACAATCCGCTCTTCTGCTTTCAGAGAACGCGCCAGAAACGAAGATTCACGGTCCTGCGACTCTTCGATGAAGCGAACGATGCCGTGCCGCAAGAGCTTGCCGTCACTTGCAAGTACATTGCGGTACTCCAGATGTTCTTTCCGCCCCTCGCACATGAGCCGGAGAACCAGATCAGCAGACGGACGTTTCCTGGTTACGTCATTCTGGGCACAGGCGTAGAGGGTTTCAAAGTGAATATCGACTTCTGCGGCTGCACACACGACGAGGGTTCGGCATTCGAATTCGGAGAGCTGAAACAATTCAGCCAGTCGCAACAAAGGAAGCGAAACCCCTGCTGCCAAGCTCGCCCGAATTCGCGCCTGTATTTCCGCTTGTCTCAGCCGAATCTGTTCGTCGAGGTCCCGCAATTGAGGAGGAGCTTCTGTTGCGAGCGTTTGACCGGCCAGGCGGGCGTAATGATCGCGCAGCACCGCGTCCACCTGCTCATCGGAGACATAGAGTCCGCGAAACTGGTCTTCGGTAAACAGACCGGCTGCCCGCAGGCGCAATACCTCGCGATGCAGAACCATGCGGAGCCACTCCAGTTCGGCGAGCAGGTGTTCTGCGCCACAGCGAAAGGGCGTGGGTTCACTCCGGCTCCCAGTGCCGGGGCTGGCTAGTCCGATGGCGCTCGAAGACATATTTCCTTCTCCTTCAACCATGGCAGCGTGCAGGTTTGTGCGTAGGCTCCAGACAGGCGCAAAACCACCGACAGAGGACTGGAAGGAAGCTGCACTTCCAATTTTCCCGGGACCGAACCGAACCGAGCTCATGCCGGCGAGAAAGTTGCGGAATAGATAGTCCGGGCTGCTGGCCTCAAAGCCGATTAGTCTTCGAGCGAAGTTCTTCAACACAGCCCTGGCCACGAGCGACCACTCCAGGTCGCAGGCCGAAGGAACCTCCAAGTCTGGCAAGAGACCTCTCAACGAGAACTGTTCGAGCTCACCTTCAACCGGCTCACTCGCACGCAGCAGGCGGTTGGGCTGAATGCCCGTTTCCTCAGCGATGTCTGCTATAGCGGCCTTATTACCGATAGGAAGCACCAATACGCGACCTGCGAACTCCTGGAGCTTCGGTGACTCGCACAATCCGGCCAGGCTCCCCCCAGTAACAATGTGCGCGGTAGCTCCCCCAGGACCTGACGCGAAAACTGCAAACTGCGTTCGAGAGTTGCTTCAATTGCGGCTCTGTCATTCGGAAGTACCGAGGCGTGAATCCATTCGTCGCGCGCGGCGTCACGAACGATGATCGCTTCACCGTTCGAAGCGGGAAGCGAAACCAGGTCGGCCATGAGACATTCGGCGGAAATCCTTCCTTCATCTGCCAGGGTCTCAGCTAGGACTTGCACGGCAGCCTCGGAATTCGCTTGGGCGGCCAGACTGGAAAGTTCTGCGGGCGAACGCACATGGTCAAACCCAGCGAAGAATTTCAATCCAGGGTCCGCAATGGCATCGCTGGCCCGTTGCCGTCCCATGCACTTTATGGCGAGAAAGTGCCGCATGAGCGGCGCAGCTTGTTCGGGTCTGGTGCAGGTTCGTATGGCGGCGTAGATTGCTTCTTCAATCTTCAACTCGACGAAGGATGGGCCAAGCAGGAAAATTCCGCCGAGTGTTGTAAGAAACGATTGCTGCAGCGCGTTCGCTGCGGAGTCGCTGACCTGCTTCGGCGCAAAGACCGCGGCCACTCGTTGCGCCCACTCATCGCCACCGGTAGCGCGGCGAACGAAGTCCAACTCCTCGCTGCTGGTGTCGAGACCGGAGTAACGCAGGATGCGAATTGCGCTCTCATGGTCGCCAGCCGTTACCGCTCGAACAAATGTCTGCTGTGACTCGTGCGACCTCATGCCGGAGAGGATGCGCCGTAGTTCGAGCAATCCATCGATCGCTCCCCGCAGACTGCCGTCGAGCTGTTCGTCGATGAACCACACTTTGGTAAAGGCAAACAGGCGCAGTTGGTCATGAGCGCTGATGTTCGTGGTGTTGACGCGGCCGAGAGCAATTCCACCCGACAGTTCCAGCAATCGGCCTGTCCACAAGCGCTCCCTGGCTGCAGAAGTGGCTTCGCATTCTGAGAAGCAGCTCCGATAGATTCTCGCGGCATCGAGTTCGCTGACGGCGCCGAGGATGTCTTCGAGCCTTCCCTCGGTGGCGAGTAGCGCCAGAACCTCGGCGGCGTGGCCGGGCTCGCGCTCCAGAGCTGCGCAAATTGAGGAGCTGGCGGAAAGGCTGCGCAAGGAATCGAACTCGCGGTAGTACCATTTTCCCCATGCGTTTCCGCAGGAGATGTCCTTGACCAGTTGCGCCAAGTAGGCTGCGCGGCTGGGGAAGCGCAGAACATCGTCACCCTCTTCGCCGCGAGCGATGACCTGCCTGATCTCCACCGCCAGGCGTTTGCCCCAAGCCTCCGCCACGCGTGACTCCTCATTCCGGCCGACATCGAGAGCTATGTCCACGCTGAGCTCGCGGATCAGCCACACGGATGAGTCGGATGACTCCGCGAAGGAGTTGAGCCACTGGCTGCAGATGGCAGCCACATCTCCAGTAACGAGGTCATCCAAGCGGGCCTTCAGATCGTGGGGCGCGGGATGATCGGCGGGCACAACATAGGTATTGAGCCAACGCTCAATGACAACGCACGGTTCGTTGCTGGAATCGTAATCACTCACGCGACGGAGGAAAGCGCAGCGTCCTCGGGCACCGTTTGGCTGTTCTGCGCCATAAGTTCTTCCAGAACCCGAATGGCGCCGCTGATGCGGAGCATAGTGTCACGCACTTCCTGGCGCTCGCGCTCGAGCGTGGCCAGCCGCTGCCGGCCTTTTTCCAGTTCGGATTGAAGTTGTGCAAGACGCTCTTTCATGGACGGTCACCTCTTTCTTTCACGCCTTCCGACTGTTACGTACAAATCCGATCGCTATTGATGGAATACGAGGACCGGAATCATTCCCTTGCCTTTCGCCAGAGCGCCCATAGCTTTGCCGATTACGGAGCCGATCGGCGAACCCGCCTCTGGATCGAGCTTTTGGGCGTGCCCGCGGGTGGCGCTGGTGGTCAGCAGGTCGCCCGCTTCAATGGGAGCCACCGTCGCGTCAACCTTGCAGTGAGCGTAGGCGCCGAAGGTCACCATCAAACCGATGTTCCCTTCGCCCACTGCAGCACGATCAATACCGTGGATCTGCTGGTCATCAAGGACAGGCTCATCCACAATGCCGCAAACATGCGTGTCGTGGGCCTTATTGGCAAGCTGAACTTCGGCGATTGGAATCCTGTTGTCGAGCCCATAGAAATGAGTTGTCGGCTTGGAGTTCAGCACCACCACGTCACCGCGTTGCAGGGGTTTGCGCGACCGGTGGATGAATCTCTCACCGAGGTAACCCGCTTTGGATCCACTTGCACTGATAGTGCCATTTACAAATAGATTGCCGTTTACAGTAGCACTGCCGTTAACAGAAGCATTGCCGTTGATGGAAGCGGCGCCGTTGGCAGAAATACCGCCGTTGATAGAAGCACCACCGTTCACGCTAAGACCTTGCGCGTTGATTTTTCCATTCACATCGAGAGCGAAGCCAGGCGTGATTGTTCCGATCCCAACATTGCTACCGAAGATGGCGAGAATGTCACTCGTTCCTGTGCCGAGGATCAGCCGGTTGGTCCCGCCTACGGCGCGAATGCGTCCATCGCCGGCACCCGCGCCGCCCAGGGCGACGCCCATCTTGAGGCGGTAGGTGTCGTTTCCGATCTTCAAGTCGCCTTCGGTGTTGGTAAGGTCCCACGCACCGCCGCCCAGATTGAGGGCAGCGTCCGGGCTTGCGGTGCCGATTCCGACTTGGCCGCCGTTAGTGATGCTCATGCGGAGGGCAGAGGCCGTGTAGAAGTCGAGACCGTATTGATTGCCCCCTGCCGTGCGCTTGGAGGCGATGCCCTCTCCGCTATTAAGACCGAAGGTGAGCCCGGGATTGACCTGCGCGTTGTTGAGATTCGCGTGGTCGATGGCGAGCGCCCCGTTGATGGTCAGGTCCCCACTCGAATCCAGCTTCATGGAGAGCGAGCCGCCCCCGCCAGGATCGTCTTGCGTCTTGCTATAAACGCCGCCCACATACCAAGCGAAATCCGAAGCCGAACGGGAATACAGCGTAGCTGTCTGAACGCCGATTCCATAATTCGTTCCGGAAAGGTTCAGAATTTGCGCCTGTTGTGTGCCAAAGCTGAGCGAGCCGGACGGTATATCCACGTTGCCGTCGGCCTCCACAATGAACACATTGGTTTCGCTCGTGCCATTGGAGGGACCATAACCGACGGTCAGACGCTGCGGTTTGTTTTGCGCATCAGAGTTATCTCCGATATGAATATGAAGATCTGCGCCGCCGGTTGTGCCGTCGATGCGCTGCATCCAGATTGGCGTGTCACCGTCAGCGCCGGCTGCATTCTTGAAATACAGGTGGCCTCCATCGATCCACACATCAGCCTTGGCGGTCAGCAGAAGATCCACAGTCAGCGAGCCCTCGACTTCAGCGGCTACTCCGTTGCTTCCCGCTGGCAGCGGCGAAGGGGTGTTGCGGTCCTGGATCGTCAGTGCACCCGCTGGGGCGTAGACAACAGCCGCCACGCTCCCCACATATTCACGGCCGCGGTTGGCCAGGCCTGGATCCATCTGCAGAAATCGCTGATTGGGACCGTCCCAAGTCACCCAGCCCAACGGAACGAGCCAAGTCGCAGTCGTGTTGTCGTCGGGCAGCGCCTGATATGGAACCGAATCATCGGGAGGGATGACGACGTCGCCTGCTGACGCGGGCAGCGGAGGAGACACCGGTGACGTTGGCGGTTCAACCTCATTGCCGGCAACAATCACTGGATCACTGGTTGGGGGTGTAGGGTCAATGACAATCTGGTAGCCTTCCTGAACTCGACTGTATGCGTTCGACACACTCGCTGACGCACATTGGTCCTGAGAGGGCTGTATCATTTGCTGGCTGTAGGCGATCCAGATGCTCAGAGACTGCTTCAGAGGGAAGTCGGCGAACATGTCGGGTGTCAGTTGGAGCGGACTGAGGACGAGGACTTCGCGGCCGAAGCCGTCCACTGCCATGCCCGGCTGGATATAGACGTCCACCTCACTATTGGCGCCGCCATTGAGGAATTGCGCCACATCCAAGCCGGTCACGATGCCCCAAGTGTGCTGACCGATGTTGTGCCGGCGGCGCATATCGCGGTGGTACTCCTGCTCGGCTTCGAAATCCACCGCGCCCAGGTATTCGCCTTCGTAGTAGTTAAGCCGTTCGATATCGGTGACGTCGGCCATTACGATTCGTCCTTCCAGAATCCGTTCGCCATGGTTGGCAGGCTGCCATCCCTTCCTTCTCTATTGCACCGGCAACCCGTCTACGACGTGGATGGGTTCTGCTTTAGATTGAACTGGTTCTGCAGCGCGGTCACTTGCGCTTGCAGATCATTGAGCCGCGCCGTTGTGGGATCGACCACATCGAACCCTACCGCGACGGTGCCTTTGGTGTAGACCGTCAGCGGCTGTCCGGCGGAGACCGCTGCCGGCGCGAACTGCGCGCTGGAAGCGACAGCATATGGAGTCCACGAGGCATCCTCGTCCACGGACTGTGGCGTTACCTGTTTGAATCCCTGCTGTTCCAGGGTGCGCTGCACTGTTTCCATCGGCTGCCCTACCAGCGGACGCAAATCGACCGCGCGCGCTCCCGGCGCGATGGAATTCAGGGCCGAAGCTCCCAGGGTCTGGGACACATAGTGAGCTGCGATTCGGTTAAGTACAGCAGCGTTGCTCACCCCGGCGCTGTTGATGGCCTCCTGGTCATACGCCTTTCCGAGGCTGAGGTTGGAGAAGCCACTCAATTGCTTCTCCTCGGCACAGCACACCGAAGCAAGAGCTTTAGTGATGGCGGCCAATAGGTTGTCCACACCGAAAGGACCCAGCCAGTAATGCAGGTCGTGCAGCGTGATCAGCTGTTTTCGCCCGGTAAAGTGGCAGATGTCTACGATGCTGCCGTCCTGAACGGTTACGCATGCCAGGATCAGCCGGTTGTCGCAAGGATCAGGAGCGCAGGGAGGCAGCAGGGAAAAGCACACGCAATCCAGGAGCGCATACACCAGGAGCAGCTTGATCTCCGCAACGATACCGATATACACCGGGACGTCTGCGCCCGCAGGAACCTTAATGGCCGCCAGATCGTCCAGGATCTTGCAATGAGTGACGGCTGAATTCTTCGCGAAGTATTGGTTCACCGCCAGCAGGTAATTGCAGGTGGACTGATAGGCCACCTGAGAATCCTGGACATTCGATAGGTCTGGGGCCTGCTGCAGGAGTACGACCAGCCCCTGGCTGCACTGCTGAAGTTGATAGAGCAACGTTCCGGGCAACGGCCCCTGCGACTCGGGGTTGACCTCGGGTGCGGGAACTACGCCTAGTAGAAAGCCCTCGACAATCCGCGTAGGTTCGCAGGTCCCTGCCGGAACCGTGCTGGTGGAAGTCTGGGTCGAAGTTGCCGAGCACGATGAACCGTTCGACATGGTGGTCTGGCTGCTGCCATTGCCGTTGCCTGCGTTGGTGCTGCCGCAGCAGCCGCAACTGCTGGATTGCGAGGTAGCCGCAGTCAGCGGCGTCACCAATCGCGACGGCTGCTCCTGATACTGAATGGTGATACACCACTCCTGGGTGCTGCCCTGGCATTCCGGCGACGGCGTATAGCGCAAGGGCGAGCAATTGGGCGTCGGCTGCTTGGTTGCGTTGCAGCAACTCTGAATCGCCTTGATGACGTTGAAGGCCTGGTCCGCGCAAACGATGATGTCGTTGCCGCAGGGGTCGATGGCATAGCCGGATTTGACTGTGACCCAGCCATCGCATTCGCTGCACACCACCTGCATGCCGCACACTACTCCCCAGCCATGCAGGAAGCGGTTGTGCAGGCGGCCCTTGGCCAGCCAATAAGACTGCTCGTTGTTCAGGTCCGCTTCGCTGAGCAGTTGGCCGGCAAAGAACCTGGTTCTGTCGAGACAGGCGAGGCCTTGGCATGCAGGGCAACAACAAGCTGCGGACGTAGATCTAGTCGGCTGACTTGTCCCTCTAACTGTTCCAATGGTGGTCGGCATCGAGATCCTCCTCAAACCGGGGCTTCATAGTTTCGAGTCTCCAAAGAGCTATGCACCCGAAAACCAACTGAAGAACAAGCCGCCTTCAAGACCCATATCCGGACCGGGCGGAATTTCACCTGTGGGGAATTGGGCGCGGACAAATTCACAGCAGACCGCTTTCGTGTTTGTATCGAGCACATAATCGCCCCGGAAATAAACGCGGACATCCGCGCCCTTGAGCAGTGCAGATTGTTCGGTGCCCTTGGGAAAGGCCGGAACGAAAGCCAGCCCGGCCGCGTCTGTAGGACGGGGGATCACGGTCGCCCCATTGATCAGCGTCCCAACAATTTGGCCTGCCTTAAAAGCCACAGGCACGACTTGCCCTGGGACGTGGCACTCCGTTGTAAAGGTCGCGCTTTGAATCTTCACGTTGCCGGGAATTGTCATCTCGAAAACGTGTGGGTCCATGACTTCCGGCACCTTCACCTTCCCTCCCACGAATGCCACCACCAGAGCAGGAACCTCCTGCGGGCCGTTTGGATTGTTGGGATAGACGATGGTGATCAGAGGCTGCCCCGAGGCTGCGTGGATCCAACTCAATGCTCCGATCCGGGTCAGGCCGGTCTCCAGCCCGGGACCGGCCGGCCCTTGTGGCCCCTGAATGCCTTGCGCTCCCGCAGTGCCTTGCGCTCCCGCAGTGCCCTGCGGGCCCTGCGCCCCTTGCGGCCCGGGTGGTCCTGGTGTTCCAGCTGGCCCGGGGGGCCTTGTGGTCCGGGCGGCCCGCTGTCGACACCTTCATCCAGGATGCAGCGCACCACCTGGGTCAGCACATCGGTGCTGACTAGCAAGTGTCGGTCCGTCAGATTGTCAATCACGCTGTCGGTTACGGGGTTGCCGTAGACATATTTGGCAATCGTCGCCAGCACGATGCAATTTCCCTGGGCACAGTCGGGACAGTTCTCCAGCGCCTCCTGGAAAATGTCAGAGCAGCCGTCCTGGGTCACATCCACCACGGCAACCGCGCCGGGTATGGCGCCGCCGTCGCCGCTGTAGGGTACGTAGAGATGACGTCCGTCCTGGCTGATGGCAATGTCGTCCACTGGCTGTACGCCGACGGCGATTGCATTCCCCATAACCGGCGGGAGACTCAGTTCAACGGCATGCTCATCAACCACCTGGATGTAGGCCTTCTTATCGGTTGTGTCCTGCTCCAACACGTAGACCCAACGCCCGGCGGGTGAAATTTGGACGGCGCCGGCACCGTGCGCAAAACCCTGGACCGGATTGCCGAGCGCCACCGGCGAGCTCGGGTCCGGGCGCATGCCAATCAGGTATAACGTGTCGTTGCCGGCATCCAGTACGGCGAGATTGTCGCCGATGGAAGTGGTGGTGACAGCGATCGCCGATGGCACGGCGGTTCCCGATCCGACAGGAACCGTAGTCACAGCCAGCGTTGCCAGGATGATGGCGCTGACGTTGTTGCTTCCGGTATTAGCCACGTAGGCGTACTTGGCATCGTCGCCCACCGCAATATCGCTGGGATGGGTACCGACGGTGATTGCGGTGGGAGGCGCCGGCGAATTCGAGGTGGTGATGTCCGTTGCCCAAATGAAAGCGCCAGCAACAGGGTTGACGGCCAGTAGGCGATCGTCGGGAGCGGGCGCAACCGCCAGCCGTACCGGGCTGCCGGCACCGCCGGTTACGGTCAGGGTGCCGATGGTGCTGGAAAAATCGGACTTAAGCACCAGAATCTGCGGATCACCGCTCTGCGGCTGCAAGGCCACATAAACGAAATCACCCTCCGGGGAAACGGCCACATCGAGGCCGGTGTCATTGGCAAAGGACTGCGAATCGAGCACGGAGTAGTTGGTTGCGTCCACGGCATACAGGACGGCGCCGTTCGTGGCATTGGTAAGCACATAGACGCGCTTGCTGGAATCGTTCACCGCAACCCGCACTGGGCCGGCAATGTTGATGGTATTTGCCCAAGCAATATCTATATGGAGGGGGTCCGAGGGAGACGGCTGCGGATCGATCAGCAGGTCGAAGTTGTAACCATCCACAATGCGGTTCGGCTGGCAGGTGCCGCCGTTCTGGCTGCAATCGTCAAAAAGCGCCGGTACGTCTTCGGTCGCACATTCCTTGTAGGAAATGCAAACCTGGATGGTGTGCTCGTCATCGTCGGGTTGAGAATTGGGGCCGTTCTGCGCCTGCCAGTTGGCCAGAAATTCCGCTTTGAAATCGAAGTACTCCTCGTGCGCGACGACGATCTCGCGCCCGCAGCAATCCACGGCGGTCCCCGGTTCGATGACGACAAAGCGGTCCTGGCACGCCGGATTGGGGTGCTGCTCCACCTTGAGGCCGCAGACGACGCCCCATCCGTGCAGTTGCCGGTCGTGGCGGCGCAGCTTGCCGAGGAAGTAGCGCTGCTCGTCGGTGAAATCGCGCTCGACCAGCAGCTTGCCGGTGAAGTAATTGTTGCGCGCCAGCTGCGGGATATCGCACTCCACGCACAGGCCGGTCGACGTCGCCGTGCCGCTTTTGCAATTGCAGTCGCCCATGGTCAATCTCGCTTTCTCAGTTCAGCACCGTGGTTGATCCCACGGATGAGTGGCCACCCAGCTTCATGGAAGGCCGCGCCTTCTCTTCGCCGGGACTGCCCAGCACTGTGTCGTACCCCAGTTTTCCTTGCCCCTCGATCACGCCGATGGGATATTTGCCAATCACCGTATCCACGCCCACGAACGCCTGCAGGCTCACACGCAATCGCGGTTCGGCCCAGCGCAGTTCCGCCACTGTGTGCGCCGGCTTCGCCATTTCGATAATCTGCTCCAGCATTTGTTGATCGCTGTCGCCCGCTCCCGGCCAGCGCGGAACAATCACCAGAAACTGGTAGGCATACTGATTGAAGATGTCGAGGCTCGGATCACCGTAATCGATCAGGCGGAAACACCCGACCTGCGAATTCGAGCCGATGTGCAGCCGCTGCATCACCTCTTCGCCAAACACCGTGGAACAGTTGCCCAGCGTCGATTGATTGACAATTAGCCAGCGCCGCAAACGGTACATCTCCAGAATCGTGGGACGCACACCGGCATAAAGCTCGATGTATTGCCGCAAGCCTTCCGGCGTTCCGCGCAGCGCATAAAGCCGGTGGGCCTGGCGGACCAGTTCGCGCCGTTTCCTTACCGGCCAGTTACTTTGCAGGGCCATCCCCAGCCATGAGGCCAGCCACGCAAGAAAATCGGTGCCGAGCGCGTTTTGCGGGTTTGCTGGCGTCGCCTTGGGATCAAAGTACCGCGCGATATCGGTGATCTGATCGGAAGTGCCGCCGCGGATGGTATCGAAGATGGACAGGAAGCGGTCGAGGAAATCGGCACTCACCGGATCCTCGCGATAGACCGCGGGCAGGTATTGCAAGGACGACGCTCGCGGGTAGTAAACCTTGATCTTGCTCAGCGCCGCCGTCTCCGATCCATCGCCGGTTAGGGTAAGTCTCAACCAGAGGTACCGGCCGGGCGGACTCTGAACCAGGCAATCCCAATCGCTGCAGTTGGAAGCGGTATCCATCTGGCCTGTCGCCCAGCGGCTTTGCGGCAGACTCAAGATTTCGGCGATGCTCTTGGTCGATTCGGAAGTGAACGTGTCTACCTCAACCGCCGCCCCGAGAGGGATGGAGCCCGAAAGCACGACGCGATGCCACACGCATCTGTAGGTCCGGCTGTCGAGTGGTCCGGCATAGTAGAAGCCGTTCGTCGGATACGTCGCCTGAGGCTCAAGCTGGCAGACGCTCTGCGCTCCGTCGGCGAGCAACGGAACACCGAAACTATCGAACACCATCGACGCTGCGAACGCCTGCGCGGAGCCGCAGCATCGGTAGGAACACCACCCGCCGTCGCCATCCGGCTCGTAGAAGTACACCTTCCGCGTCAAGCAATCGCTCAGGCACAGGTTCCCGTTAATATCGACGGCCACAGCCGCGGGACAAAAACGTCCTTCGATTTCGTCCGGCTGCTCCACCTGGCCCAGGAACGTCCCGTCCGCATCCAGCACCACGACGTAATCGACATTTTCCTGGATGACATAGATTCGGCCGCTGCGATCGAGCGCGATGCGTGTAGGCTTGCTAAGCGGCGGCTCGGTCGCGCTGGCGCCGTTGTAGGCCTTTCGCCAACACCCACGCGGGTCAAAAACATGGATCAATCCATTGGCGTAATCGGAAACGTAGCTCCAGTTGGTCGCGGAGAGTGCAATGTCCCAGGGCTGCCACGTGCCCGCGGGAAACACGCGCCCGCCGTCACGGTTGTTGCCCGCTCGCCGGCGCCTCAAACGACGGCGACCGCTGGCGCCGTCGTCACTCCGGATGCCGATTGTGTGACGACTATCGGCTCCCAAATCGCGCGCAGCGCCAGCCCTTTGATGGAGAATATCTGCACCCGGCAGTTGCCGGTGTCGGCGATATAGATGTCGTTGCGGCAGGAGATCGCCAGCCCGTGAGGGTCGCTTAGTTTCCGTGGCTCGGCGCCGCAGCCACCGATGCAAGGCAGCTTAACGAACTGCTGCGCGCAGCGGTCGAAGCGTTTCACAGCGCATGCGTGGCCGTCCAGAACGTACACGTGGTCCTCGGAATCCACCGCAACTCCAATCGCGCTCTGCAGCCCACCGAAACTTCCTTCGGCATCGACCAGCGGCCGGCTTGATCCCGGCAGCAGTTGCAGGCCCAGCGTCGGCTCCGCCTGCGGAGAATGCGATGTTCTTCGCGTAGGCCGTCTGCCATCCGGCAATGCCGTTCATCAGAAAATGTGGCGTTGCATCGCTCATCTTGGTCACGAGGAACTGCTGTTGTACGCAACTTGAATGTCATGCCCTTGCGGGTCGTTATAGAGCAACTCTCCGGGATTAATCGGTACATCGCGACAGAGCTGTTGACGCTGATCGTCCAGAAACAGGACCAATTGATTGTTTTGCACCCGCTGTACTCCCGGAATCTGGATGATGGTGCGATAGACGTCCGAGTAATAGATCTCTCCTCCGAACGGCCAGCCGGTGCCGTCGGGGCCGCCGGTGAGCGGACCAAAGAAAGTCGTGAGCGCCGCGCTGACGGCGTTCTTCACCGTCGCCAAGTCAGAGCCCGGTTGGACCACAAGGCTGGCCTGGACCTTGATCTTCCGGTAGGTGGGTCCAGCGACGTAGACTTCCGTGGTCAACAACCGGTGCGCGTCAAGATAGCTGCAGACCGCCTGCAAAGTCGTCTGATTCGGCGTAGGGTTCGGCGCATTGGAATTAGGGACCACGATCACCGTCACCACACCGGGAATCTGGCCATTGGGAAAGTTGGGATGAAACAGCGGCAACGCGTTTGCGCGGATGACATTGGCCCCCGGCGCTTGTGTCGATAGATACTCGAAGTCATCGCTGGTGACGGCGCGGTCGTTGCTCTTGAGCGCCAATGGCGCGCGCAGCTTGGCGTTGGCGACGCTCTCTTCATCGGTGCCGCCTTGAGCTGCGGCGTAATTGGTGACCGAGCTCACGGACGCGACGAAGGTCTGTAGCTGGGTAATCATTTGTGCTGCCACATTGCCTTGGCTGCCTCCGCCAAAGCGATAGCTGCGCGCGACGATGTTGTCGGTCGGGCTTGCCAGGTTTGCGCCGGGAATGCGCCCGTGTTCTCCATCGCCAAAGGAGATCTGCCCAGTCGTGAGGTCCAGAACGAAGTGCGGGTCGTCCGGTCCCGAGGCAAAGAAATCGTCCACCTGCTGCCAGACCATGAAGCCCTGGCCCTCGTCCACTTCGAGACGCAGACTGGTGATCGTTGCCTTCGTGCCGTCTGAGTTCGTCACCGGGACCGGTGTGCTCAGAACAACGACCGGCGCGTTTGCCGTTTGGAAAGTCTGGTTGGGTGTACCGTCGCTTCCGCCAAGAACCTCGTCGCTGATCGTCAGGGCCTGGGTCGCGCTGATGGTATTGGTAAGGATGGCTGACACCTGCGGCGGCATCTCGTAGTTCGCGGTCACCAGCCGCGCGCGAATCCAGTACAAGCTGCCGGTGACTTTGCCCAGCGGCGCAGCCTGGATGAAGGTGCCCGGCCCAGGAAAGAGAATGTGGCCGTTCTGGCTGAATGCGCGGGTGCCATCGCTGTCCAGGCTGATAGGGTCCCACTGACGGCCATCCCAGTATTCCCACGCGATGGTTGCCGGTGGGGGCAGGGCTGCGCCGCATTGTGCCACTAGCGGTGTTACCGGATTGCTGTAGAGCGTCACCGCAAGATTGATCTGGTCGCTAGGAAAGACCGTCTGCGCTGAGAAACCCAGCAGCAGAGCGCTGCCCGGTTGCGGATTCTGCCCAAACGCATAGAACCACTGATTGGGCATATTGTTCTTGCTGGTCGCATTCAAATAGCCCAGGCCATCGTAGGTCTGGACCGCGGTTAGTTGCGCGCCGATGGCAATCAGCGATTCATCGGTTTCGAAGACAATGGGCTGAGTGCCGCTGGCCGCCGCTGCTACCTGCGTGCCCTGTGGGACGATAACCGACTGGATATCGGGCCGCGACAGGCTGAAAGTCAAATCCACCGTCGCCGGCTGCGCCGCATTCAATTCGATGCCCAGCAGTTGCAGAAACTTGATGTAGTTCAGGTCCGGAACCTGGTTCAGGCGGTAGACGAGGATGTCCGTCATCCAGGCAAACAATTGCACCAGGGTGATACCCGGATCGCTGTCGTTGAAGTTCGTCCACTCCGGCGCGTAGCGCGGTATCAGCGTCTTGGCCTGCGACACAATGTCCGCAAACTGCCGGTCATCCAGGTTGGGGGCTTGCAGCGGCATGCGTTAATCTCCAGGTCCTTCGGTGACATAAAACGGGTAGACCAGATTGTGCAGCGCATTGTTCGACCGAATGCGATAGCTGACGCGAATCAGCAGCAGGTTCTGCTCGTCCGGCGAGGAACTTACGGTCACGTCGAGCACGTCAATGCGCGGCTCGCCCAGCGAAAGCGCCTGCTTTACCAGGTGGGTGACATTGGTCTGGGTCGCCGGATTATTGGGAGCAAATACCAGATCGTGAATTCCGCATCCGAAGCTGGGCAGCATCTGGCGCTCGCCCATCGCGGTTGCGAGGATGATCCAGATGGCTTCCTGGACGCTCTGCTCGCCAACCGAGTACGAGAAGCCGCCGGCCGGATTGATGCGCACCGGGAACTTCCATCCCGTGCCCAGGAACTTTCTGATGGGTGTGGTCGAGTTCGTCATGGCGACACCGTCACTATCGCTTCCGCGTATCCGCTCAGTCCTCGCTTGCTGACGCCCGTGAGATACAGATAATGAGTGCCCGGCTGCAGCGCGGCCAGAAAAGGCGGGGTCATGGTAACGACGATCGTCAGGCTCGGCGACGACCAGTCACCTCCCGATGGCGACACCGTGGCGCCTGGGAGCCCGTTCGTCAAATCGAGGTGAACCTTGAGCTGCGTGTTGAGAAGCGTCAGAATCCACAGCATCGGATAAGTCGTCGTCATTGAAAACGTCGCCACCACGGGGACCGTTGTGGTCGAGATGCTAAACGGGATTGCCTGCATCGGCGGCGTGATCACTGGCGGCGCCAGATCAGCCAATTCCGGAGATGGCGGCGGCGCAGACTGCCCGGCTGGAATTCCAGCAACCGTGCTTTCATCGAAGGTCTGATGAGTCTCTACCATGGTCAAGGGAAGCCCAGTCAACGTCTGATTGAAATCAGTCACCAGAATCACCTTTTGACTGTCGATCTGCGTGGCGTTCAACCCCATGGACCGAAGCTGGTATCCGACGCAGGGGAGCAAAAGGAACGGGCACGCCAGAACTCCCGGATCGTTTTCCACCGAGACATACCCGCCATTGATTTGCCACTTCGGATGAAGCGGAGTCGTGGTGCCCTTCCCACCGTGCGGGCACAGGATCACCGCGTTCGTGGTTAGCACTTGTGGCATGGCACGTCGCCCTTCATGAAATGTTTACCGTCCCGTTGCTCATGGCTAAAATTCGCTGGCCGCCCCGCAGGGTGATGGAGCCGTCCGAATCGTTGAGCGTGATCGTCTGGCCGCCATTGGATTTCAACGTCACCGTCGGCCCGGAGTCATCAAATTCCAAGGTATGGCCGCCGTTGGATTTGAGAATTACTTTCTTGCTGTCGCCGTCTTCGAATCGCAGCGTGTGTCCGCCGGGCGTTACGATGATGCGGTTTGCTGGGTCAGTGTCCGGCGGCTTGTCCTGCCCATTCCACAGATAGCCAAGAATGTAGGAACTCCCGACATCCTCCTGGTCGAAGGCCACTAACACGTCGTCGCCTTCCACCGGCATGAACCACGAGCCGCGTCCGCCACCCGTCATCAGCGTCGCCACCGGCGACCAATACCCTTCGTTCTGGCCACCCATCGAAGGAAAACTGACCTGCACGCGCCCGTACCCCTCCGGATCGTTCACGTTGATGACCTTTCCTGTCACTACTCCGGCAATGCGTCCCACAGTCTCCCTCCGATGACCGTCCCGCCTACATCTGCACCGGCCCCTCACGGCGGGCGCAAAAATCAGTGCGATACCCGCTGTTGCTGATTGTGTGCGTGCTCTCGGTTACGTAATACTCGCCGTCGAAATCGCTGCTCGTCCCGGTCAGGTTCCCGAATGGGTCGGTGCGAATGCCGAAGCCAATGATTTCCAGAGCGCAGCCTGCCCGTAGGTCGGGCAGTCCAATCGTGGAACCGGTTGCTTCAATCAGGCGTTTGCTCTGGTCCTCCAGCGTGGCGCGCGCCAGTTGTTTAGCTTCGGCCACCGTGCGCACCGGAGGCTTGATCACTACCTCCGTCCGGTTCGTATACGCCTTCGAGATTTGCGTGAGCCGGGTGATTTCGGCCTGCGATTTGCTCTCGTCTTTCCAAAGGTCTTGCAGCGTATAGTTCACTTCGATCTTGGAATTGCTCTTTCGGTCCCAGCCACGCACCGTCACTTGCGAAACCTGCTTGGCGGTGCTCAGCGTCGGCTGGAAGTTGATCAGCGATCTGCCCCACTCCAATCGATAGGCCGGCGCGTTCGCCTTGTTCTGCGAGAGACCGAAGTACAACACCTTGTTTCCGGTCACGTCGTCCTCGTCCAAATACACTTCGTAGCCGTGACGGCGTGCGCGCTCCAGCAAAAAAACGATGTCGTACTGGTTGTTCATGAACACAAATGGATCCGGGCTTTCATTGCTGGCCGGATTCGGGACTACCTCAATCCCCAGCCCCGGCTGGTCGGCACTAACGGGCTTGTTGCCCAGTTCGACGGCGATATCGGTGTCGGTTTTGTCTCCGGTGGTCCACGAATAGGTGTGCTGTTGGGCACGCAATTTGTGAATCTCGTTCAGCCCGCTGATGGAGAGCGTCGGCGCTCCCGATTCGGGGAAATTCGGCTCGAGCGACGTGATCTCGCCCACCATCATCCGTCGCATATTGCTTTGGTTCTGATACCCCATCCATAACTCGATCATCGTCCCCGGGTCGAAGATGCCGGTGAAGTCCTCAGTCGAATCCTTGAGGGGCGGCGCGAACTTGAAGGTGCGCTTGTCCGCATCCCAGTTGTTGATGTCGATGTGGAACGTGTCAATCTCGTTTACGCTGTCCTTGTAGGTCACCTGCAAAATGTCGTTGATGACCTCTGCGCCCAGCGGCCGTCCGCGCACCGTGAGTTGCACGCGCGGAACGTAGAACGTCTCCTGCTGGCTGTAAATCGGGATTGCCGCTTGCGCCATGGTTCATCCGTTCGCCAGCACGGGAATCTGTAGCACCGTGCCCGGCGTCAAGTTCAAAGGATCGGTAATTGCGTTCTCGGTGGCGATCGCCCGCCATTGCGCCGGATCGCCATACACGCTGGCTGCAATCTGGTTGATCGTTTCCCCGTTCTGCACCACGTGCGTGTGCGTGTGATCGGCCGACTGCGCGTTGATCTCCGCCAGTTGTTCGGAGAGCGTCTTGTATTCCTTCAACGAGACCGACAGGGTCGCCCGCAGGGGAACTCCCTGCGAGTTGAAGAGCGTAAAGCGCTGGCGCACGCTCTCCACAATGCACTTGAATCCATATCGTTGCTGGCTGCCCGTGCCGTTCCCCATCGATGCATAAGAGCGATTTCCCGGAAACTCAGGTCCCCAGGAGAAGAAGCAAACCGGCGGCGCGTGCAACTTGCCGTCGATCTTGATCAGTTGATAGAACTGATCGGTCTGCTTGGTCACCGAGGTGGCTGAATCGTCCATGCCGGCATCGGTGCTGTCGAAGAACAGGTCAAGGGTCAGCGTTTCCGTCTGCCCGCGCACAAACTGGAGCACGGGCGAATCCAGGCCCGGGATCGCGATCTCCGCAATCTGCGCCGCTTTGTTCAGGGTGTACTCTGTCGGATTGAAACTCACCGACACCACCGGCAGTTGCAGCTTGCCGGTCGTAGTGTCCACCCTCTGAAACTGCGCTTTCAGTACCTTCGACATGAATACTTGTTCCCTTACTTCCTACCCGAGCTGATGCTGTCGCTCAACGCGCGCTCCTGCCCCATGCGCTTCTCGCGGGCCAGGTCTGCCTTCACCGCGCGCACGCAGGCGCGAACGATTTCTTCCATATGCGGATCGGGCAACTTCTGCGGATCGGTTGCCTGAATGCGGCTTTGCACATCGTTGATCTTGATCATCTCTTCTGCATCCCCTCATCCGATTCCCAGCGCGGTGGAAATTCCGCCGCCCAGCGACCACAGGGTCAATCCCTCGTGCGCAATTTCAACTTCTTCCACCGCAACCTGGCTCTGAGTGGCGTTAAAGCTCGGTCCCAACCACCGCACCGGCAGGCCGCGCACAAACGACCACACCTTTGCCGGGTTGTGCCTTTCGTCCTGCAGCACGACGATGCCGTCGCGCCGTTTTCCCACCCCGCGCGAGAAGTCGTAATGCCATTGCCACAACTCATCCGCAAAAGTTACGCCGCGCTTCAGGCGCAAGTTCGTCCACTTGACGCGCGTGGGAAACCGCAACACCGTACCGTTGTTGCCGCCCTCGCTGTACTCCTCGATGTCCATGCTCATTTCCAGGCCGCTGCACTCGCTGAAGCCTCCCAGCGCCAGGGATTGGAGCGCGGACGTCACCACCGTGAATGAGCTCGAAGAGTCCACCAGCGAGACCAGGAAATTAAATCCGCGAAACGGATCCGGAGGCAGAGTTGGAGACGTGGAACTCATGACTGCTCCTGCACCTCCAGCGTGTCTTCGGTCCGCCCGATGCGGAAGATGACGAATTCTGCCGGCTGCGTGGGCGCCACTCCGATCTCAGCCACCATCTCTCCCACGCTGGTCACGGCCAGCGGATTGGTTAGCTGGTCGCAATGCACGAAATACGCGTCTTCCGCCGTATTTCCGGTAAGCGCTCCCTTCTGCCACAGGGCGTCCAAAAAGTTCGAGGCGGACATGCGCACTTTCTGCCACAGATAGAAATCATTGGGCTCGAACACCGCCCATTGCAGTGATATCTCCAGCGCTTCTTCGATCATGCACAGCAAGCGCCGCACGTTTACAAATCGCCAGCTGGCATCGCTGCTCACCGTGCGCGCCCCGTAGATCCGCAGCCCGCGCCCGCGGAACATGCGCATGCAGTTCACCCCCAAAGGATTCAGAAATCCCTGCATCTCCGCGGTCACGTTCGTGGTCACGTCTTGCGCCCATTGCAGTTCCACATTGGCCGGGGCATGATGCACGCCCACCGTCAGGTCGGTATTCGCATACACCCCGGCGGCATGTCCGCTGGGCGGAATGCGCCTAACAAGCTGGCTTCGCAGTTGCAATGGATCAAGAACCAGGAGCCACGGATAGTAGAGAGCCGCGTACTTGCTATCGAACCGGTTTCTCCACGACTGCACTTCGCCCAGGTCCACATGCTGGCGCGGATAGGAAAAATCCGGAGGATCCAGAATGGCGAAGCGGTACTGCATGGCTTCGCAATGCGACACCACTGCCTGTTGCACGTGAAACACATCGTCCAGCGAAAACTGCGGAGCCGCCTCCACGGGAGCGAAGACCGGCAAGGGCACCGTCCCCGCGGCCAGACTGGAACGCGATAGACACGCGTTAGGTTTCGCAACCGGCAACGGCGCATAAGCCACAGCCGGGCTGGGCTCAATCAGAATGTCCGCCGCGCACACAATGGAAACCTCGTCCACATCTTCCAGCGTTCGCAGACCCCACTTTTTCTCGCTCGCAGGATTGCCCATGAAATCGGAGGCGGTGAGCGCGGCGATGCCGTCACGGCCACCCCACAGGGACAGTACACCGTCGTCGAGTTGCGGAGCGCCGGGATCGGGCAGCCGGTCCGGATACGGCGCCGGCGACTGCAGGTCCTTGGCGGAGATGAACCGTGATGTGGTGGCATTCACCGCGGACTCGATGTATTTGGCATGTCTCTTGTCGAGCGAAAGGCCGGAGAAAATCTCGTGTGCAGTTCCGTTCAGGTAGACCGTGAGGGAAAACTCAATCGTCTCGAAGGAAATCGCCTTGGTCAGATCGAGCGGCGGTTGCAGCGGCGAATCCCAGATCAGCAGATTCATCGTCGGGTCCGTGCCGGTCACAATCCGGTATTGCGGCGCCACGCGGGCTGATATGCCTTCACCAGTGAACCGACCACGAATCCCACAATCGAAGACAGCAACGACGCCGACCCCGTCGGGGGTTGCGTTTGCGTCGTCGTCACCGCTGCCGCAAGGCTGCTTTGAGCAACATGGATTGCCAGGCTGTCGCCCCACACTCCGGGAGTCAGTGCCTGGATGCCGACGGTATCGTTGCCGTCGGTGTCGAACAAGGTTCCGTGCGACCGGGAAGCTCCCGTAGCAAACTCGATTGATTGGGCCAAGTTGAATGCCGGCCCCAGCGAAATCGTCCAGCTCACCGTATTGGTCCCACCGTTGACTGACTGCACGAGCATGTCTTCCTGGTGAAACGAAGCAAACTGGATTGGCGACGCCAGGACAAATGCGGCATCGAGCGGTGAATCCCAAACCAGTCTGTTGGCCACCGCGTCGACGCTTTGCACTTTGCGAAAGTCTCGTACTGCCGCCGGAACGGTCTGCGTGATCTTGACCAGCGACCCTTCTGGAAATCCGCCGACAGTGTCCACCAGAGACGAGGCCCGGTCTACCGGCTGTGCTCCTACTGCAACCGCCGCTGAGGTTTGCCCGGCCGTCACCAGCGCTCCGGCTGCGAATCCGGCCACCGACAGCAGTATCGACGCCGAACCATCCGCCGGCTGAATGGCCGCTGGATCGGTGGCCGAGACCGTCTCTGGGGCAGCGACGCGGACCCGTACAGCGTCTGGCCACCGTTCTCGAAGAACGCCTTGGCGCAGTAGGCCATGTAGCCATTGGGCAAAAAATTCCCGAACGTGGTTTGAAATTGCTCCCACGAGTTGACCGCCGTTGGCAGATGCAGCGGGCCTTGCTGCGCGATCCCGATAAACGCGGCAATATCGGTGCGGATCGCGGCAATGCCCTGGCTGCTCTGGTCAACGCTCTCGAAATAGACTCCGGGAGTGGTGTACGTCGGCATCTCTAGGTGCCCAGTTCGACCCGCTCGTGGCAAATCTCGATGCTCTCGATGGCGACGTCATTGCTGGTCGCATTCATCGCAGGCCCTTCCCACTTGCAGATCCATCCGTTTTGAAAATTCCAGCTCAGCACGCGGTTGTGCTGTTCATCCTGCAGCACGATGGAGCCGTTGCGCCGGTCGTCCACGCCGTTCAGGATGTTCAAGTACCAATTCCACAGGTCCTGGTTGTCGGTGATGCCGCGTTTGAGAGTGATGTTGGTAAATTTACGCAGGCCAGGCAGCTTGCGCACCGAAAGCCAGGTGTCGGTTCCTTCGCGATAGTCCACCGGGTCGGTGTTCAGGGTCAGCCCGCCACATTCGCGAAATGCCGCTACGGGCGTGTTGTCCAGTTGGACCAGGAAATTAAATCCACGATAGGGATCTTTTCGATCGCCAGTTGCCATTGCGTCCTCCTCCCTACAGTTCCTGCACCGACGAGCCGCCCGCCCACTGTCCGATGCGGATGATGACGAACTCGGCCGGGTAAACCGGCGCCACGCCGATGACCATGATGAGCCGGCCGTTGTCGATGTCGTCCGGCGACATGGTCGTCTGGTCGCACTTCACGAAGAAAGCCTCCTCCGCTTTGCTGCCCATCAGTGCGCCGTCCTTCCACACCGAGGTCAGGAAAGCGGACACGCTCTGCGTCAGCCGCGCCCAAAGGTTTTGGTCGTTGGGCTCGAACACCGCCCACTGCGTTCCCTGGTCGAGCGAGTGCTCCAGGAAAATGAACAGTCGCCGGACGTTGATGTACTTCCACTCCGGATCGCTGGTGATGCAGCGCGCCCCGTAAACGCGCAAGCCGCGGCTCTGCGCAGTGAAATCGCGCAGCACGTTGATGTTGAGCGGCTCTGGGTTCAGAATGTCCTGATCGCCTTTGCTTACCTTCACTTCGATGGCGTCGATGCCGCCGATCACCTCGTTGGCCGGCGCTTTGTAAACCCCGCGTTGATCGTCCACCCGCGCGTAGATGCCCGCCATGTGCCCGCTGGGTGGCACCGTGATGTCCACATCGGTAAGCGGATCGAGCACCACGATGCGCGGATAGTAGATCGCCGCGTATTTCGTGTCGTATTGGTTGCGCTGCGACTGAATGTCAGTCAAGGTCGGCGGGTTATCGCCCGCGTGGGGGGCGGGATCCAGAACGGCGAAGCGATACTGTAGCGTCTCGCAATGAGTAATCAGCGCGTTTTGCACGCTCTGGCTGACGATGCCGGGCACGGCCACAATGGCGATGTCCTCGGCGTCGGTCAGCGCCTGGATTCCGGTGCGGTTGCCCGGCCCGTTGTCCACCCCGATGTAGTCGGAATCCGCCGGCGCGGCTGTGCCATCGCTGCCATTGATCAGAGGCAGGTTCAGCCCGTCCGGCGCAGACGGAAAGATGAACGGGGTGTCCGTAACGTGGTCGCCCGTTGCACCGCTGGTCATGCTCAGCAAGGTCGATCCGTTGTTGATGACCGTTCCGTAGTAATTGGGAATCGTGTCGTCCATCGACAGCGAGCGCCACTGCTCGTTGACGCCGCCATACGAGGCCAGAATGTCGAACTCGCAGGACCGCACCGTCGTGACCGTGGACCCGGCATCCGGATCCAGATCGGTGGTCGCGCCAAAGGCATTGGTCACCACGATGCTGCTGCCCGCGATTGATTTGATTTTCTTCCACGCCTTCGAAGTGCCCTTGTTAAATTCGACAATCGCTCCCGGATAGAAGTTGGCCGTCGAATTCAGCAGTACCGTATCCAGCGACGCTGCTATCGATACCACCTGCGCCTGCGCCTGCGAACTCTGCCGGATCTGCACGCTAATCTGGTTTCCCCATGCCCCGGGGTCGGCCGCCGAGATCTGGCAGTGCGTCCCGGGATTGGTCTCGTCGGTGATTACGGTCGTGTATTGCGCCTGATAACTGTTCGTCAGCGCCGTGTGCAGTGTCACCTGGCCGCTGTCTTGATAGGCATCGACCGCGATCGGCCCTTCCTGGGTAGCAATCCCGTTCTTCACCTGCTTGAAGGTGAGGTTCGCGCCCTTCTGAATACCGCGGGTCGTCGCCAGTTGAATCGCCGTATTTCCCGCAGGCGCGTCCGCGGCCAGTTGCGTCAACAACCCACCCACCAGAACGCCACCATCGCCCGCAGTCCCATTGGTTTGTCCCTGCACGCGCACGATGTAGGCTCTTTGTCCCAGGTTGTCGAAGAACCCCTTCACCGCATACGGCAGGTAGCGATAGTCGTGGAAAGTCAACGAATCCGGCAAAAAGCTGCCAAAGGTCCGCGAGAACTCCGCGAAGCTGGTTACCAACACCGGTGGACCACTGATCGGCCCGCGCACGGTCATCCCGACGAATCCTGTCGTGCTGGTGCTCACGCCTTCGATAGGCTGCGGCCCGGTGTCCTGCTCTTCGATATAAACTCCAGGCGAAAGGTACTCTGGCATAAGGCTCTCTCCTTACGAATTCGCTTCCATCGCTACAGCCGGAAATCCACCACATTCACCGGCTGCTCAAACTCGATAAACCAGGGAATTACCGGGGTGCCCGGCGTCTGCGGTTGCGCCTGCAGAAAAAGCTGCTGCACCCGTCCTATCCCGTCCAACGTGTAATACCCCTCACTGTTGGTGATTGCGCCAATCTCGTGGTACTCGACCGCAGCGGGGGAGGCTACATCCACCACGACCGTGCTCACATTCAACAATTGATCGGCGACCAGAATGCCATCGCCGGCGTCCGCGTCGAGCATCAGGCTTGCCGCTGGTCCGGCTGGGGTTGCGGTCACGAATTGCACGTTCGTCGCCGCTCCCGCCGCATAACTCCGGTTCAAGGGATTACGCAAGAAAACCTGACCCGGCTGCGGACCCAAATGGTCGACCACCCCGTATTCCACCGTGACCAACGACGGTGTTGCCAACTGCACGAATGCTCCGCCCGCCAGCCCTGCGGTCGTCGTCAGGTTGAGCACCTGCGCGCCGGCGGCCACCGGCTGCGACAATTGCGCCCCGCCGACGATGGTCAACGTTACCTGCTGAGCCTGGGCATTCACCGCATGTGCGAAATAAAGCGGTGTGCGCAGCAAAGTTGTGTGCGGCACCGGTGGCGGAGGCGGAGGCATGGGAGGATTCGGATTGTCCACCGCTACCACTTGCGCGCCGCTGATCGGCTGCCGCGGCGACTCCTGCATTACGCGGCCTTGGATTCGCACCGGCAAGCGCCGCAAGGCAATTGTCGGCGCGCTTACCGGAAAGATCGCATTCTGCGGAATCGTCACGGGCAGCGGATAATCCCGGAAACCCGGAGCCCCAAGGGTCAGGTCTACTGTGTAGCTCATCATCTGCAGCTTGGGAAACGAGAGGTTCGCATATCCTGTCACCGCATAGAGGCCAGTCTCCGTCGTCTTGGTCTCCAGATCACTGCGCGAGACCTCCACGGCGAATCCCGCCGCCACAAAATCTCCCAGGATTTCATCCGTGACCCTTCCCGTGATCACCGCCGAGTACACCGTGGTGCGATCGTCCACCACCGTGTACACCTTGCCGCCAGCCGCGATGGAATATGGAGTGCTCAAGCTGCTTTCCTTCACACCACCGAAAGAATCTGCATATACTTCATGTCTTTCTTCACTACGGGAGTGGTCTGCACCGGTTCCAGATCGGAGTCGATCTTGACGAGCTGCACCAGGTAGCTCACGCAAAGCTGGTACGGCTCGCTCAGGGCATCCCAAACCAGGCTGAGATCTTCCAGGCTCAGGGCCTCCAGAACCACGCGCAACTGTTCGGAGGTTCCTTGCAATACGCCCGCCAGATCAGCGCCACGCAAGATGGAATGGTCATTGAACACCTGCAGCACTTTCCCAAGCAGCGCGTGCCGCGTTAAGGGATCGTTGGAAACTGGCGTCACCAGGTAGTGAAGAAGAATGGGCAGTGGCGTACGGACAATCTGGTTCGGCTGTTTGCGCTCGGGCGGCTCATTCAACATCTCCGCCATTCGCGCGGCCCGGTAGAGCCATACGGAGACGCCTAGACCCTCGTTGTGCTCCTCCATCTCCTTGGGTGAGAGCAACTCGATGGGAACATTCTTGATCTGGTTATCGCTGCTTTGGGTGATGTTCAATGTCAGAAGATTCTTCAGCGTCTGGCTGACTCCGCTTATGACCGAGTAATCACTCATCCGATTGCCCCGTCGGGATCGCGCCGAATGCCCCCTCGTACTGCGCAATGGATGACCCGCAACACTTCCAACAAGGCCTTGGCATACGCCGGGCCGGTTACGATTCTCGTGTGCATATGCGGCCGGGGACTCCCTTCATAGAATTGACCGAATTCCAGGATCACTTCGAAGGCGCTATAGCCAACGTTGAAATAGTTTGCGTAGCGTCCCTCAAGTCCCGCTTGGGGAAGGCAATCGCGACGTTTGTATGCCATCGGCCTCCCCGTCTGACATCAAGCACATTCACTGCCAAAATGTTCCACTTCTCCGCATTGCAGTTAGGCCGTTGAGCCGATGCGCCTTAGTGCAACCGTAAGAAGCTGCAACTTGCGCGAACTCCGGCTGGTGTAACCAGAAAATGTGACAGGTGTTCGTGATGAGTTGCAGCACGGCCGAGGCGGCGGCATCATTCGCCTGCTGGAAATGGGATTTCTGACGGACTCTGGATGTCACAGCGCGGTGAGACAGACTGTCACACGTTGTTACACTGCCTTGCTTCCCCGCTCTTCCATGCGAGGGGCAGCCTGGGGTGCAAATCGTGAGAGTTGGTGCTTCGCCATCTTGCGGTAGAGAGTCATACGCGACCAGTGCAGGATCTCAGCGGCCTTACTCTTGTTCCACTGTGCCGCAGACAAAGCTGTGATCAGCTGATCGCGCTCGCTCGACGATAGGTTGCAGCTTTTTTCAATGAGCTCGCGCAGGTACGCAGGCAGGTGTCCCGGGCTGAACCTCTCCCGGCACCTCGCCGAGGAAAAGGTTTTCCAGCACGTTCTTGAGCTCTCGGATATTGCCAGGCCAATCGTACTCCAACAGGTATTTGAAGCTGTCCTGCGAAAACGTCGGCGTCGGACATCCGGCCCGGCAACTGAACTCGCGGCAATAGTGATCGATGACCAGTGGTATATCGTCTTTTCGGTCGCGCAAGGGAGGCAAGTGGACGCGCGCGACGTTCAAGCGGAAGAACAAATCTTTCCGGAAGCTGCCGCACTGGGTCATCGCTTCGAGATCCTGGTTGGTGGCGGCCACAAAGCGAACGTCGAGCTGCCTGCGTTGGGTTCCGCCCAGCCGGCACACCTCTTTTCTTTCCAGCACGCGCAGAATTTTGGCTTGGGCGAACAGGCTCATATCGCCAACTTCGTCCAAAAAGATCGTTCCACCGTCGGCGGCGGCGAACACTCCTTCACGAATGTCCTCAGCCCCGGTGAAGGCCCCTTTGCTATGTCCGAAAAGTTCGCTCTCCAGCAGCGAATCGGGAATCGCGGCGCAATTCACGCACACGAAAGGCTTGCCCCTGCGGGGGCTGTGACTGTGGACAAATTCCGCAGCCAGCTCCTTGCCGGTTCCAGTCTCGCCGGTGATGAGCACGGTGCAGTCTGCCCCCGCCACCTTTGTCATCTGCGCTTTCGCCAGGCAGAGCGCAGGATTGGCCCCCACTAGCCCATCCCGCCCCGCCGTAAACCTTGGCATCGACTCGCCGCTGCCGGGGGCCCGGAAGCGGAGACATCTCGCTACCGCTTGCTGCACCGCGGCCGCAGACGTCGGCAGCGTCAGGTAATCCTGAAAGCCCAGTCGCAGCGCAGTTATCGCAAGCTCCTCCGAACTGCTTTCGGTAACAAGAACGAGGGGAATTGTCGGATCGACTCGTCGCAGGTTGCTGACCGCCTGCTGCAAACTTCGAAGACCCAACTCAGAGTGATTGAGGAACACCAAATCTGGTTTGAGGGCAACGACCAGCTCGTCGGGTCTCGCGGTAGGAGACGTGGGCAGCACATCAAGGGGGAGCGTCTCGAGCAGCAGAGTCAACTGCCGAGATACCCCACCTTGGCAAGAAACAGACAGGACCCTCACTCTGTCCATGGACAGACCTCGTGGTGTTCGCCTGGCCCGGGTTCGAACCTATGTTTCGCTTCGGACTTCGCCCCATTTTTGTGCCCTAGAGATAAGTCGCCTCACAGTCGCCTTGACTGTTTTGCCTATCCGGCACTGGCCGCACATCAACTTCGCCAAGAAACCTCGTGTCGCTAGAAGTGACATCGGCTGCTAGTTGACGCAGGCCAAAATGGACTTGCAGAGTTTATGTGACGCAACCTATACACCTTTGATAAGACGATTGTCAACGCAATACGGTGTGCCACTTAAGTGCAGAAAATGTCGGAACTTTGTTGTGCTGTGTGCATCCACGCTTATACAGGCTGCTGAAAAACTCGGAGAACTGCGCTTTTGAAGGGGCGCACCTTTAGGTGCGCCGTAGCAAGTCTTTTTGGATTCGTCATCCCGAGCGGACTCCAGTCCGCGAGGGACCTGCTGTTTTGAGTTTCTCAGCAGCCTCTATAGCCGCGGAACAACAGATCGGCATACCCGGCATGCCGATAGAAGCCGCCCCAGGCCTCAATCCAGCGCCTTGTGAAAACGCAGCATGCTCAACGTGAGAAGTGACGCGCCAAGCACGGCCATGCCGAGAAACTGCGGCCACAGGATCTCAAAACCTACACCCTTCAGATAAACTCCGCGCAAAACAATTAAGAAGTATCGCAACGGAATAAGGTAGGTACCCAATTGCAGCCAGTGCGGCATGGTGCTGATGGGAAACCCGAAGCCTGAAAACACAATTGCCGGCATGATGAAGAAAAACGCTGTGACCATGGCCTGCTGCTGGGTTGACGACACGGTGGAAATCAGCAGCCCCACGCCCAGCATGCACAGCAGGAACAAGACCGTTCCCGCCAGCAACACCAGCAGCGATCCCCTCATGGGAATGCGAAACCAGAAGGTGCCCACCGTCGCAATGAGCAACACGTCGGCCAGTCCAATCAGGAAAAACGGAATGGTTTTGCCGAGGATAAACTCGTACGGGCGGATCGGGGTCACCATGATTTGCTCCAGCGTTCCGATCTCGCGCTCCCGCACCACGGCGAAAGCGGTAAGGCTGATCACGATGATCATGGTGAGGCTGCCGATGACGCCGGGCACGAAAAACCATCGGCTGTGCAGATCGGTGTTGTACCACGGCCGTTGATCGAGCGATACCGATGGGACCGACGTCACCAGTTGCGGCGCCAGCCGCTGCATGTGGTCGCGCTGAATTTCGGCGGCGTAGCTCTGCGCAATCTGGTTAAGATATCCGGTGGCGATCAACGCCGTGTTGGAGTTGGTGGCGTCCACGATGACCTGCACCGGCGCGGTCTGACCCTTGCGCAGCAACTGGGCGAAACCAGAGTTAATCTGCACGGCTACGGTCACATCGCCGCGGTCAATGAGCTGGCGAATTTCATCCTGGTGCTGCAGTCGTCGCTCGACATCAAAATATTCCGTTGCGCCCAGACGCGAGATCAACTCGCGGCTCTCCTGGCTTTGGTCGAAATCCAGCACCGCGGTTTTGACGTGGTGGATCTCGTAGGTCGCGGCATAGCCAAAAATGATCATCTGAATAAGCGGAGGACCAAAGAGCACGAAGCGCGTCCGCTTATCCCGAAACACCTGGATGAACTCCTTGATCAGCATCTGCTTCAGGCGTCCGAACATTGCGTCTCCTCAGGCCAGCCGCTTGTGGAAGGCGCGCGTCGCCACCAGCGCCAGCACGACAGAAAACAGCGCCAGCGGTATCAACTCCCCATAGAGCATTGCAACCGGCGTGCCTTTCAGGAAGATGCTCTTCAGCACCGACGTGTAATAACGCGCCGGCACAATCCAGGTCACGACCTGGATCGCGCGCGGCATCTGGTCGATGGCAAACAAAAATCCCGATAGCAGGAACGCCGGCAGAAATGCCACCAGCAGCGCAATCTGGCTGGCGGCCAGTTGGTTCTTTGCCAGCACCGAAACAAAAAAGCCGAGTGCAAGCACCACCACCAGAAAGAGTGCAGTGCTGACCAGCAACGTGACGACGCTGCCGCGAAACGGTACCTGGAACCAGTAGATGGCCACCACCGTGCACACCGCCGCCGCCAGCATCCCCATGACGAAGTAGGGCGCGAGTTTGCCCAGCAGGATTTCCAGCGGCGTGACCGGAGTCGAGATGAGTTGCTCCATGGTGCCGCGCTCCCATTCGCGAGCTATGGTCAGCGACGTGAGAAACGCCCCGATCACCGACATGACCAGCGCCAGCACGCCTGGCAGGATGAACGCCCGGCTCTCCAGGTCTTCGTTGAACCAGGTGCGTGACTGCACTGCGATTGGCGCTGGTTGTGCGCCGCGCCCCATCCGCTGCGAGAAATCGACCTGCAGGTTGCTGGAGTAGCCCTGCACCACGGCCTGTGCATACCCAATGAGCACGTTGGCGGTGTTGTCGTCGGAAGCGTCCACCAGCGCCTGCACGTGGACCGGCTCGCCTTCGCCGAGTTCTTGCGAGAAATTCCATGGGATGACGATGCCCATCTTGGCGTCACCCGTGTCGAGCGCGCGCACCAGCTCCGGATAGTTGTTCACAGCTTTTACGACGTTGAAATATTCGCTGGCCTGGAAGCCCTTCAGGAAATTCTGGCTCTGCTGGCTGCCTTCGCGGTCAAAGACGTACACGGGCAGATGTTTCAGATCGAGGTTGACCCCGTATCCAAACAGCAACACCAGCACCAGCGGCATCACCACCACGATCATCAGGCTGCGCGTGTCGCGGACAATCTGAATCATCTCCTTGCGGGCGATGGCCAACATTCGGTGGACGTTCATGTGTCGCTCCGCGTGTCGCTGCCCTGATTGGTGGTCAACGCGACGAAAACATCTTCCAGGCTCGGGCGCACCCGCTCAAGGCGCGAAACCTTGATGCCCTTCTCTTCAAGGTAGGTGCGCAGTTGCGGAATCGCACTATCGGCTGCATCGACAACCAGGTGCAGCGTGCTGCCAAAAACCGCGACATCCTGCACCCCCGGGGCCGGTTCCAGCGCTCCCATGGCCTGCGCCATCGGATCGCAATCCACCACCAGAAGATCGCCTTTCATCGCGTGCTGTTTGAGTTCGCTGGGCGTCCCCAGCGCCACCATCTTGCCGCGAAAGATCAGGGCCAGCCGGTTGCAGTACTCGGCTTCTTCCATGTAGTGGGTCGAGACGAAAACGGTCACGCCCGACTCCGCCATCTGGTGGATCAGCTCCCAGAATTGCCGCCGCGAAATGGGATCGACTCCCGACGTCGGCTCGTCGAGAAACAGAATCGGAGGCTGGTGCAGCACGGCGCAACCGAGCGCCAGCCGCTGTTTCCATCCTCCGGGCAAATCCGCGGTGATGGAACGTTCGCGTCCCTTCAGGTTCGACATTTCCAGCGCCCACGAGATGCGCTCGCCCGCCGCCGACCCCGCAATGCTGTACAAACCGGCGAAGAGCCGCAGGTTCTCGATCACCGTCAGATCGTTGTAGAGCGAAAATTTTTGCGACATGTAGCCAATGTGCTCGCGCACCGCCTCTGGCTGACGCGCCACATCGTAGCCGGCCACCATCGCTTGTCCGGAGCTGGGCGTCAGCAAGCCGCACAGCATTCGGATCGTGGTCGATTTGCCAGCGCCGTTCGGTCCGAGGAATCCGAAGACTTCTCCCTTGCGGACCTCGAGGTTGAGCCGGTCGACGGCGGTGAAATTGCCGAAGCGTTTCACCAGGTCGTGGACGACGACGCTATTGTCAGCGGCCATCACGCCTCGCCTCTCTGCGTGACCGATTCGACGAACAGGTCCTCGATGCTGGGCAGCGTCGGGATCAACTCGTCGAACGGCACGTGCGCCTCGGTCAATCGCGATTGGAATTCGCGCAGTCGCCGCTGCGCGTCATCTACCACAACGTGAACGCCATCGCCCGTCAGCACCAGGCTGGAGATGCCTTCGGCTTTCGCCAGCGTGTCGCGTACACGTCGCGGATCGGGCGAGATGACCGCCAGCACACTTTTTCCCAGCTTCGACTTCAGCCGCGGTGGAGTATCGCAGAACAGCAGCTGGCCCTCGTTCAGCAATGCCACCCGGTGGCAACGCTCGGCTTCGTCCAGGTACGCCGTCGAAGTCAGAATGGCCACGCCCTCGATCGCCAGCGAGTAGAGAATCTTCCAGAAGTCGCGCCGCGAAACCGGATCTACGCCCGTGGTGGGTTCGTCCAGCAGAATCACCTTCGGCGTGTGAATCAGCGCGCACACCAGTGCCAGCTTCTGCTTCATGCCTCCGGAGAGTTTTCCTGCCAGTCTCCGCCGAAACTCGCTCATCCCGGCCGCGACCAGAAGTTGCTTCTCCCGCGGCTCGCGGTCCGCTGCGCGCACGCGATAAAGATCGGCATAGAAGCGAACGTTCTCTTCCACCGTCAGGTCTTCGTAGAGGCCGAAGCGTTGGGGCATATAGCTGAGATCGTGCTTGGCGCGCTCGGGATCGCGCCCCACATCGCAGCCCGCGACGCGGACCGCGCCGCTGTCAGCAGGCAGGACGCCGGCCAGAATGCGCATCGTTGTCGTCTTGCCCGCTCCGTCGGGGCCGACCAGTCCGAAGATTTCTCCCGGCTGCACATCAAAGCTGAGCCCGTTCACGGCAACCGTCGCGCCAAAGCGCTTACAGAGGGAAGACACTACGATCGCGGCCTTGCTGTTTTCCATCACAACCTTGTTTCCTTCACATCTTCGCCTGCGACAACTTCAACCCCTCCTACGACAACGGAACGTACACGTCGGCAGGCATGCCGGGCTTCAAGTCATGCTGGGGATTTTCGATGTCGACTTTGACCCGATACACCAGCGTGACTCGCTCTTTCTCTGTCTGCACGCTCTTCGGCGTAAATTCCGCTTCCGGCGAGACGAACGACACGCGCCCGCGATAGCGTTTGCCGGGATACGAGTCAGTGCCGACGCTTACCTCCTGGCCGAAGCGGATTCGTCCCAGGTCAGGCTCGGGCACATAGACGCGGCACCCAGATGTGATCGAGATCGGCGAGTGTCACCACCGGCGTGCCGGGTGAAACCACTTCGCCCAACTCCGCTTGCCGCACCGTGATTACCCCAGCCAAGGGAGCATTCAGCGTGGTATATCCGAGACGAATCCCCGACAGCTCGATGTCCGCATGAGCCTGCCGCAAGCTTGCCCGATCGACAGCGATTTCTTCTTTGCGCGTGCCTTCGACCAACTCGTTGTAGATTTCTTGCTGCCGCCTGTAGGTGGCTTGCGCGCGTGCCACATTGGTCTGCGCCTGGTCGCGCGTTTGCCCCGCGATCTCGTCCTTGGCGAAGAGAGCGTTGTAGCGAACCAGGTCTTTCTGCTTCTGCTCCAGATCGGCCTGAGCGTCGAGCACGGACTGCCGCGCCGCCTGAATGTCCTGTGGGCGGCTTCCGGCAAGTGCGAGATTGAGTTGCCTGTCCCGCACCTGCGCCGTTGCCTCATCGACCGCGACCGCCTGCCGGTAATCGGCCTTGTCGAGGCTAGCGAGCAGTTGGCCGCTCTCGACCGCCTGCCCTTCTTCGACGGGCAGCTCAACAATGCGTCCCGTCACCTTAAAGCTGACCAGGCTTTCATGCGCCTCCACGTTGCCTGACAGCTTCATCTCCGGCGGCGTTTGCTGCCGGTGCAGCCGTCGCGGAACCAATACCACGGCAGCGATCGCCAGCAAGATCAGCACTGCGATTGGAAGGATACGTTTCATGGTGCAGCCTCTTCGTCGATTTCTCCGGCTCCTTGTTTTTCCCTGCCACTTCGTTTTCCTCGATCATGGAAATCTCAGTTGCCTCGGAGGTAGCTCTGGTAGTTCTTTTCGGTCGCGCCCAGGGCTCGCGCCAGCGCCATGGTTGCGTCGCTGTAGCGCGCCATCGCCAGGATGTGATCGTCCTGCGCCGATTGCAGCGAGCTTTGCGCGGTTACCACCTCAACGTTGTCGCCCAGCCCGCTCTTGAAGCGGTCTTGTGACAGCCCTAACTCCAGCAGCGCCAGCTCGACACCTGACTGCGTCACCGTCACCTGCTGCCGCGCCGACTCCAGATCGAGAATCGCCTTGCGCAGCTCCTGCTCCACCCCGCGCCTCAGGTCAGCGATTTGCGCGTCGGCGCGATTTACCTGGCTGGCTATCTCTTCCGCTTCGCCTTTGCGATCGCGATCGAACAGCGTGATCGTGGCTGTGCCTTCGATCAACCCTATGCCGGGCATGTCTCCGTAACTGCGGCCCAGTGCGCCGTAGTTGCCGTCCACTCCGAGGCGCGGTAGATAGCGGGCCCTGGAAGCTTTCATCTGCTCTACCAGCGATTCCTTCTGGACAAACAGCGCGCGGTAATCCGGCCGCGATTGCAGCGCGCTCTGCAACGCCTCCGCGACGTTCGGAATGTCGATCGGATGGAATGTCAGGCGATCGGCCAGCGTGACGGGCTCGCCGGGCTCGATGCCGACGAAGCGCTGCAGCGCGAGCATGCTGGTGTCATAGTCGTCGCGTGCGACCAGCAGGTTTTGCTCATCCCGCTGCAATTGCACCCGGGCGCGCACCACATCCACGCCAGTCGCAACTCCGTTGTCATGTTGGTCCAGGGCAAGCTTCAGCAGAGTTTTCGAGGTGGTCACGCGTGACTCGGTGGCTTCCACTTCCGCCTGGGCCGATTCCGCGTCGAGATACAGTCCCGCGGCCTGCCGGATCACCAGATCGCGCGTGTCCTGGTAACTCAGCTTGGTCGCAGCTGCTGAAGGTCGCTGGCCTTCAGCGAGTGATACGCCTGGCGATCGATCACCGTCTGGCTGCCGAAGACTCGCCAGTCATAGTTGGAGAACGGGCCGATGACCTCGGGAATGATCGGCAGCGAGAGCCCGAACGCCCGCAGGTTGCGATTCTGGAAGCTGGTCACCTGCGCGCCCGTGACATGCGGCAGCAGCGCAGCAAGCCGCCGCTCGCGCGTTCCCGCGGCTTCGTCGATCTGCGTGCCCGCCACTTTTACACTCAGGTTCGCCTGCAAAGCTTTCTGGATGGCTTCCTGCAAGCTGAGCGGATGTGCCACTGGCGCGGCTTGCGACCACAGCAAGGGCGCAGTTAGCCACAGTGCAAACACGGCAATCCATCTATGTTTCATCGCGCTGAGTCCTCCCGCGCGGCCGCCCAGAAGTCGATAAAGGTCTGGCTCAGAGTCGTCTTCAACGTATTTTTGGGTTGCATGGCCCATAACAGCAGCGATCCGGAAAGCGCCTTCTGAAAGGTCATCGCCAGCTCCATGGCCCTGCGATCGAGTCGAATCTCTCCCCGCCGCTGGCCTCCGGAAATGATGTAGGCCACTCCCTTGCGCCCGCGTTCCAGGGTGAGGCTCACAATCTCGCGCACGGCGTCGTTGGACAGGAAGGCTGTAAACAGGCTGCGTGTCAACGCCGGGCTGCGGCCGGGTTCCTCGGCGATGTTGTGCATCAACCGGCGCAGCACTTCGCGCGTGGGCCGGGCCTCGTCTCTGGCTGCAGACAGAGCCTGCGTGACCTTGTGCAGCTGGATGTCGGTCAGAACGGTAAGTACGTGGCCCTTGGTGGGGAAGTAGTTAAAGAACGTTCCTTCGCCTACGTCGGCAGCCTCGCTGATCTGTTGCGTCGTAGTTTCTAGGAAGCCCCGCTCGGCAAACAATTGCATTGCCGCCCGGAAAATCTTTTCCCGCGTTTCCCGCCGGCGCCGTTCACGGCGTCCCAGCGGTGGAGCTTCTGGCTGCTGTGCCAGGGGAATGGTGTCTGCCGCTGCGGTCTTCATATATGAGTACTACGCAATAATGAGTAATACTCATATTATTCTCTGGTTAATTTGGGCTGTCAAGGAAATAAGGGAAGAGTCGAGTACGCCAGCGCGCGGGCTTCGGCTCGCTTTGGGGGTGGGCGCCAGCATCACGCCGTTGCGAATCCCGGTTGAGAGGAGAGATGACAAAAAGTCGATTGCTTTGGCCAGTGCTCATACTATCTTGGACGCTGGCCTTCCTCGGGGGATACGACCACCCTCCGCCGATTCCAAAGAAGGTTTCTGTCGTTACTTGAGGTTACTTTCGTAATAAATTATCTGCACTTTAGGGCTCAATCAACAGATTCTTCCGTTACCATGAACATGCCCTTGTTGGCTCAGCGGCGCTGCGATAGCTACGTCGTCGACAGGACAGATTATTGGAGAACGGGACACGCCAGTGAAAGCGAACAAAAGCATTCCTCCTCCCTCATCCTGGTTGATCTGGTCGATTTTCCTCCTTCTTGTTGTAGCCATTGTGATACCTCTGCAAGCCCAAACCCCGATAGGTCATTGGAAATTTGATGAGGGATCCGGCGCTTGGGCAGCCGACTCCTCGGGCAACGCTCATACCGCTGTTTTGTCGAATGGAACCAGCTGGGTCGAAGGGGTAGCTGGAGGTGCGATTTCTGCGAACGCGGCAAATCAAGACTCTGTGAACATTCCCGCGCTTGATCTCAGCGGTACCCGTGCCGTCACCATTGCGTTCTGGGCCAAGCGGATCTACTCGACGCCTGGCACAGTTGGGGACGATGTCCTGTTTGAGGCCACCAGCAACTACCAAAATTCAACAACCGGATTCGCCCTCCTCCCGGACGACGAGACCTGCCATGGGATTCAAGCTGCTTTGCGCGGCGACGAAGGGACGACGGCCAACTGCTACAGTCAACCCTCTTCAGGAGTTTGGCACCACCTCGCTGTCGTATTCGACAAAAGTCAGACCGGAGGGGGCGAAGTAGCCTTTTACGTAGACGGTGTTTTGCAACCCCCCAACTGGAGCGTCTCGGCGGCCACAAACACAAACAACTTCGGCAACAATCCCATCTATCTGTTTTCTCGCGGCGGTACCGCGCAATTTAGTTCCGGCACGGTCGACGACCTCCGTGTCTACAACCGTGCGCTTACGGCTGCACAGATCCAGCGCCTCTATAACGGTGTGGGACTGGCGGCGCCTTCGGGTTCAATCAGCTACGTGCAAGGCAACTACGCCACGCCCCAACCCCCTCAGACGACGGTGAATGTCACCTTCACTACTGCGCAGGCGGCTGGAGATCTCAACGTTGTGGCCGTGGGATGGAACGACAGCACGGCAACGGTCACTGCAGTAACCGACTCCAAAGGCAATGTGTATACGCGCGCGGTCGGTCCCACGGTTCAGAGCGGAATCGCCTCGCAGTCCATCTATTACGCCAAGAACATTGCGTCGGCCGCCGCTGGAGCCAACACCGTCACCGTCACTTTTTCACGGGCCGCGGTGTATCCGGATATTCGTATCCTTGAATACAGCGGGGCGGATCCGAACAATCCGGTAGATGTGACGGCTGCGAACTCCGGCAACAGCACCTCCAGCAGCAGTGGCTCGGCAACCACAACCACCGCGACGGATCTGATCTTTGGAGCGAACCTGGTGCAGACCCTGACCTCCGGTCCGGGTAGCGGCTTCACCACGCGAATGCTGACGCAGCCGGATGGTGACATTGCCGAAGACCGGATGGTCGCGGCCACGGGTAGCTATAGCGCGACTGCGCCAGTCAGTCCATCCGGGGCGTGGATCATGCAGATGGTCGCCTTCCGCACTCCATCCGCGCCTGTCTTGACGTCCATAACGGTGACCCCGACCAATCCTTCCATCATAGTGGGAGGGCAGCAGCAGTTCACGGCTACGGGAAACTACAGTGATGGCAGCCACCAAAATCTGACCAATTCCGTAACATGGACGTTGAGCAAACCATCGGTGGCGACGATCAGCAGCGCCGGATTAGCCAGCGGTGTGGCCGCCGGCAGTACCGTAATCCAGGCGACCTCCGCCATGATCTACGGCACTACGACTTTAACGGTCACCACGACGGGGAATTTCACCATCTCGGCTTCGCCGGCATCGCTCAGTATCGCGCAAGGCAATCAGGGCACGTCGACTATCACCACCACGGTCAGTGGCGGCTTCAGCAATGCAATCAGTTTGTCGGCCACGGGTGCGCCCACAGGCACGACGGTCAGCTTCAATCCGAGCACGATACCGGCGCCAGGTTCCGGGACCTCGACCATGACCATCACGGTAGGGGCGAGCACAGCGACAGGGACGTATCCCATCACGGTGACGGGCAGTGGCGGAGGCACCCAGCATACCGTGACGGTGACGCTGACCGTGACCGCAGCGCCCAATTTCACAATCTCGGCTTCGCCGGCATCGCTCAGTATCGCTCAGGGCAATCAGGGCACATCGACCATCACCACCGCGGTCAGTGGCGGCTTCAGCAATGCAATCAGTTTGTCGGCCACGGGTGCCCCCACAGGCACGACGGTCAGCTTCAATCCGAGCACGATACCGGCGCCAGGTTCCGGGACCTCGACCATGACCATCACGGTAGGGGCGAGCACAGCGACAGGGACGTATCCCATCACGGTGACAGGCAGTGGCGGAGGCACCCAGCATACCGTGACGGTGACGCTGACCGTGACCGCAGCGCCCAATTTCACAATCTCGGCTTCGCCGGCATCGCTCAGTATCGCTCAGGGCAATCAGGGCACATCGACCATCACCACCGCGGTCAGTGGCGGCTTCAGCAATGCAATCAGTTTGTCGGCCACGGGTGCCCCCACAGGCACGACGGTCAGCTTCAATCCGAGCACGATACCGGCGCCAGGTTCCGGGACCTCGACCATGACCATCACGGTGGGGGCGAGCACAGCGACAGGGACGTATCCCATCACGGTGACAGGCAGTGGCGGAGGCACCCAGCATACCGTGACGGTGACGCTGACCGTGACCGCAGGGCCCAATTTCACAATCTCGGCTTCGCCGGCATCGCTCAGTATCGCTCAGGGCAATCAGGGCACGTCGACGATCACCACCACGGTCAGTGGCGGCTTCAGCAATGCAATCAGTTTGTCGGCCACGGGTGCGCCCACGGGGACGACGGTCAGCTTCAATCCGAGCACGATACCGGCGCCAGGTTCCGGGACCTCGACCATGACCATCACGGTAGGGGCGAGCACAGCGACAGGGACGTATCCCATCACGGTGACGGGCAGTGGCGGAGGCACCCAGCATACCGTGACGGTGACGCTGACCGTGACCGCAGCGCCCAATTTCACAATCTCGGCTTCGCCGGCATCGCTCAGTATCGCTCAGGGCAATCAGGGCACATCGACCATCACCACCGCGGTCAGTGGCGGCTTCAGCAATGCAATCAGTTTGTCGGCCACGGGTGCGCCCACAGGCACGACGGTCAGCTTTAACCCGAGCACGATTCCGGCGCC
The DNA here is from genome assembly GCA_963836295.1 of uncultured Acidobacteriaceae bacterium. GTDB lineage: Bacteria > Acidobacteriota > Terriglobia > Terriglobales > Acidobacteriaceae > Bog-257. The sequence continues at coordinate 575,976 of CAWIIY010000002.1, forward strand.
AGGTTCCGGGACCTCGACCATGACCATCACGGTGGGGGCGAGCACGGCGACGGGTACGTATCCCATTACGGTGACGGGCAATGGCGGAGGGATCCAGCAAAGCACTACCGTGACCCTGACCGTGACCGCAGCGCCCAATTTCACCATTGCAGCCTCGCCCTCTTCTCTAAGTGTCGCTCAAGGCAATCAAGGCACGTCGACCATCACCACCGCGGTCAGTGGCGGCTTCAGCAATGCAATCAGTTTGTCGGCCACGGGTGCGCCCACGGGCACGACGGTCAGCTTCAATCCGAGCACGATACCGGCGCCAGGTTCCGGGACCTCGACCATGACCATCACGGTGGGGGCTAGCACAGCGACGGGGACCTATCCCATCACGGTGACAGGCAGTGGCGGAGGAACCCAGCATACCGTTACCGTGACGCTGACCGTGACCGCAGGGCCCAGTTTCACCATTTCGGCCTCGCCTTCTACCCTCGGCATCATGCAGGGTACTCAGGGGCCCTCGACCGTCACTACAACCATCAGCGGTGGCTTCAACAACTCAATCAGTCTGTCAGCTTCAGGGGTACCCACGGGCACTACCGTGAGCTTTAATCCCCAGACCATTCCGGCGCCGGGTGCGGGGACCTCGACCATGACCATCACGGTGGGGGCGACCACGGAGACGGGTACGTATCCCATCACCGTGACCGGTACCGGGGGCGGCACGCAGCAAACGGTGACGCTGAACCTGACGGTCACAGCGCAGGTGGTTCTAACCTGGACTGCCTCCCCGCCCCCCGGGATCGCTGGCTACAATGCTTATCGCAGTCTGGTTTCAGGCGAACCATACACGAAACTCAATTCCAGCCTGATTACCGGCACGACGTATGATGACCTGATGGTACAGAGCGGTTACACGTACTACTATGTAACCACCGCCGTTAACGACCAAAACCAGGAAAGCACTTACTCGAACGAAGCGAGTGCGTCTGTGCCCTAAGCACCTTGGCACACGGATGACGTCTTAGATGGGAAGAATATCGTTTGGTCTTGCTCAGCAATGTGCTTGTAATACTTATGTATGCAGCATAGTGGTGGCTGACGTTGACTTGTGGCAGCGGCAGCTTCCGGACGGCTCGGACTGGTTGCGGGCAAGAGTGCCCTCGTGCCCAGAAAGAAAGTGCGAGCAGGGAAGGGGTGGGAGGCGAGCCGATATGGATTTATAGCAGCGAGCACCCTATGAGTTGGGTGCTTAGGTCTTCAGTTTTGTCGTGCTGGAAATCTGTACTCAAGTGAGACAAATGAGACAAATGAAGAAATTTGCAATTCTGATCATTGCGTGTTCGGTCGCGGCCGTATCTAGCCAAGCTGCGAATCCGTCGTTAATCCAAGTGGGTGATGATCTGGATTGGGCCTTATATTACATGGGCAGTGGGGGGAGCGTCCAAAGCGGACAGTACGTTTTGAGCCAGTTGCCCAATCCGAGCCTTGCCGGAAACATGCTCATGGCCATCGTGCCCTTTGACCATACGTCCAGCACCCCGACGGTCAGTGATGACCAGAACGACACTTATTCCCTTGCCGCCACCTGCACCGACACGACCAATCGAGAGGAAATCGGTATTTACTATTTTCTGAACGCTCCAGCCGGAGTGAGGCAGATCAAGACAACTTACCATGCTACAACCCTGTACCAAGGAATGCCTGCCGTAGCTGAGTGGACCAATGTGGCCTCATCGTCGGCTTTGGATGGGAGCAGTTGCGGATTCGGCCACGCACAGACCGTTCAAGGATCAAGCGGCGTCACGCCGTCTGCTGCCGGCGATTTGGTCGTCCAGTTCGCCTGGAACGATTACGTCATTGGAGGCGGAGGAATAGGGGTTCACTTCACACCGGGCAGTCAGTCGAACATCGCTTGGTCTCAACTTTCTTGGTACGTGGGCTTGGGCAGAAGGGGCTCAGTGGGGAGTTTATAATTCGACCAGTGCCCTGAACCCCCAAATGACGGTCAGCACTGCGGGTTTTCTCAGCCTCGCCGTGTTTTTCAAGTCTGCATCGGCGGGCACACCCATGCCCTCCGGGATACGCATCATAGCGCGCAAGAATGTTCCTTTCACGAATGACTTTCCTTGGAATTCCAACCCGATCAAGGTGTACTTCCCCTGCCCCAGTACTGCCAACCTAATGGTCGCTGATTTTGCAGGAGCCTACCAGGACATGACGGCGGTATCAGATTCGAACGGCAATGCCTGGCAGTCTGACCATGCCCTCACGTGCGACGGCGGCAACAATACCTGCGTCCACAACTATTCTGCCTCTAATGCCACCACCTCGCCCGGCCAAACTGTGACCCTGACGATGAACACCATGTCCGGGGCAGACAGCGTGGAACTGTACTGTATCCAAGGTGCTGCGACTTCAGCCTTTGACACCTCCGTTGCTGGAAGTGGAAACCAGACCGCGGGAGGAAATTGGACTTCGCTTTCGATCACTCCGCACACCTCGAATGGCCTCATCTTGATGGATGGCTCGCAGTACTCCGACACGACTACAGGCTTCACGGGCATGGGCCAAAATTACCAGGGGTGTTATTGGTCTGGCGAAGCTATCAGCACCGGGGGTTGCGCCTCGAACAATGCCTGGGGCGCGTACTATAACCCTAACACCAGTGCTGTCACTTGGACAGCCACAGAACTACCAGGCTCAGCCGTAGGGATATGGGCCGCCGAGACCGATGCGTATGAAGCCGCAGGTGCACCGCCCCCCCCTCCTCCGACCAATCTTATGGCCGTTCCTCAGTAGCTATGAACAACTCTTCTTAACCCACCCCGCATTGATTTTGTCCCCATCCAGCAGGCCATTGCACACCTGAAGCTGGTGTCACAAGATACCGAATTCGTTGTTGTCGCGCGAGCGCTCAACATCTCGTTTGGGGATGCGAATGATGTGCTCTGCGCAGTCTCCACCCGCTCGGCAGCCACGCCGCAGAAACGTGCAACCATGTCCAGTGCCAAAGAGGGCGTTAGGCAAGGGCCGTTTCCGGCCGCGACTACCGGCCGTAGCTTTCCGATAGGAGGCACGCTGGTAGCCGGCGGCGCCAACTTCTCAGTCTTCTCCCGGAGTGCGGCCAGCATCGAACTGCTGTTTTTCGATCGGGTGGATGACGCTCGTCCTTCGCGTGTCATTCCCATCGACCCGGCAGCAAACCGTACCTACCGTGGGCAGCCGAGTTAAGGATTGTGTGCGAAAGGGCGAGACCAGTTCTCGACGGCCGTAAACTGCTCATCGAACTGAGGGACTTTACCGCCATCAACCGAGACGGAGAAAACGTACTGCTTGGATTAATGAATAAAGGAGCGGCGGCCAAGTAAATGATAAGCAGAAGCTTAGTGGAGCCGACGATCGGACTTGAACCGATGACCTGTCGATTACGAATCGACTGCTCTACCAACTGAGCTACGTCGGCCTTATCCCGATTGTAACTGGGGGTTACCAAGACCGTAAAGGGACGCAAACCCCGGTTTTCCACTGTGTTGCAACGTTTTGCACTTGCGCCGGAATCTACTTCCGCCGATAATCGTAGCAAGCTCTGCGGCGATTCTGGCCGAGCCTACATGAACCGATTCTGTCGAACGGACGTACTTCGCATCCTGCACATCTCGGCCAACCAACTGACTGGCTGGCAAAAAGCAGGTCTCGTCCCAATTTCCGACACCTTCACCTTCTTTGATTTACTGCAGCTCACGAAGGTGCGCGACCTGCGGGCCAAACGTGTGCGGCCAGCAGCGATCCGCGAATCCCTGCAAGCCATGCAGAAGCAAGTAGCCGGCATGGAGAACCCGCTCATCGAGGCCGGCGCCTTCAGCGTCGGCTCGCGCGTTGCCTACCGGCATGAGGGACACTCCGTAGAGCCCATTGCTGGTCAGTTCGTTATGGACTTTGCGAACACAGGAATGGTGGTGTCCTCGGTCAAGGTAAAGCCTATCGCCAAGTTCAATACGGTGGACGATCTGTTCACCCGGGGCGTGACCCTGGAGGAACATCCCAGCACACACGACGAAGCTATCCAGACCTATCTGCAGGTTCTGGAGGTTGAACCCTACCACGCCCCATCTCATATCAATCTGGGTACGCTGCATTACAACCGGCAGGATTTCGTTTCCGCCGAGAAGCATTACCGGCTGGCTGTAGAAGCGGACCCGCGTTATGCGCTGGCCTACTTCGATCTCGGCAATGTACTGGACGAAACGGGCCGTATCGGGGAAGCAGTTGTAGCCTACACGACCGCCATTCGGCTGGCTCCCACCTATGCCGACGCACATTACAATCTGGCGCTGGCTTACGAACGTCTGCGTCAGCCGCGACAGGCGCTTCCCCACTGGCGAACCTACCTGAAGCTGGATGGCTCCGGCCCGTGGGCGGTGCACGCCCGCAATCAGGTCGCTCGCATTCTCGAAGTTGACAAGCTGAAGGTTGTTTACAGCCGCGAGAAGTAGCGCCAGTTCCTTTCCCTTGTAGCCATCTGCTCAATACAGCCGACCCATCTGCGTCGTTACAACAGTCGCCGCCCTGTTTATGCTGACCATTGTCGCAGGGTTACGAAACCGATTGACCAGGCCATCGGAACGAAAATCGCCCTCTCGGCATTCTGGCCTTGACGAGGACGGCGGGGAAGGATTAACTATGGGCGACGGGCGCTGCGTGGGAACGCGAAAATTTTGGCCGACAGCCCAATATCCTCCGAGACATTCGAGCGGTTGCTACAGGCGACGGCCTCGCGGCCTGCGGAACTGGTGGAGCTTTGCCGTGAATATTTGGTGGAAGCCGGGCAGACACTTGCACAGTTGCGCAATGCATTTACACTCAAACAGGCCGAGGAGTTTCGCAACCGGGCCCACTATCTAAAGGGCAGCAGTATGATCATGGGGGCCATCGCCGTCACCCAGTATTGTGCGACTTTGGAGGCGATGGGGGAAAACGGCGATATCACCGACGCCGAGCACATGCTCGATCAGCTTTCCGCCGCGCTCAACGCCGTAGCGCGGGAATACGTGAAGAGGCTCGGTCCAGGGGGTACTTCCGGCCAGGGGATCGGCCGCATAGGAGATCATTTGTGAACACTATGACCAAGGGGGCTGTGACCCCCATCAAGGTCCTCATTGCCGACGATCATCCGGTGGTGCGTATCGGTTTGCGTAACATGCTGCAGGCCAACAACCAGATGCAGATTGTGGCCGAGGCCAAGGACGGTGTGGAGGCACTCCACATGGTCCGCATCTACCGACCCGACATCTTGCTGCTGGACCTGGCCATGCCGAAGATGCCGGGCATGGATGCCTTACGCGAACTCACCACGGAAACCACCTCCACCCGTACCATCGTCCTGACTGCACTTGTCGACAAGCGGCAGATCCTGGAAGCGCTGCAACTGGGCGCCCGCGGTGTGATGTTGAAAGATGCAGTGGTGGAACATCTTTCCGCTTGCATTCGTGCTGTGATGCAGGGCCAGTACTGGCTGGAGGGACGTCCGGTACAAAACCTGGTACAGGCCTGCGCGATTTGGCGGCACAAACCGCCCCGCCCTCGCGCAAGACCTTCGGTCTCACGGGTCGCGAACTCGAGGTCGTCACCTTGATCACGGAGGGATCGACCAACAAGCACATTGCCCAAGCCTTCGGTATCAGTGAAGAAACCGTGAAGCGGCACCTGACCAACATCTTCAACAAGCTGGGAGTCGGCAGCCGTCTGGAGCTGGCCCTATTTGCGCTGAATCATAATCTGCTGCCGCCCACTGCTGCTACGGCCTGACCCCGGACCGTTGCGTAGTTGCGCTGCCGCTAGTCCGAGCTGCGCTGCCAGCGAATTGGCGGCCGTTGTTGTCCACCGCCCTCCCGCCAGTATTTCGAACCATTTACTCTCCTGCTTCCCTCCCCGCAAAGGTACTTCCCCAGACGCCCGGGGACGGCTACGGTTAAAGCAGAGACTTATCTATGGACAACGGCCACAAGTGGGGGCTGGAGTTGAATTCCGTCCCTCTCCTGGAAGCGGTGCTATGCGCCGACTGCGAGATCATCAGCAACAGTGCGGGCGAATCCTGCGAGATATGTGGCAGTCGTTCGCTGCTAAGCTTGGGTCGGGTGCTCGGCGGCAGCATTGAAGGCGAACGTGCCGTCCTGGTGCAGCTAAACCGCCATCCCGCGCACAATGGATTCACGATCCTGGTGAATCCTGACGCCGCCGAAGTCTTGCAGCAGCGCCGAAGAAGAAAAATCGGCAGTTAGGGTCAGGGGTCGGCGCGGTCGACTTTGACTTTTATTCTGTTCTTACTAACAAACCTCCGGTAGGCGCTCCGCGTCGAAATTATCATCCGCCGGGCTGCGAACCACATCACACACACGTGACGATTTTTCCCCTGGGAGGCCTGATGGAACACGACAAAGTTCTACGTCAACAGCTTGCGAAAATGGTTGACTGGAATGAGGCACATGCCGATTTAAGCGCGGCGGTGCGTGACTTCCCGGCCAAGCTCCGCGGTCAGGTGCCCGATGGACTGCCACATTCGGGGTGGCAACTGCTCGAACATATCCGCCTTGCGTTGCGGGACATTCTCGAGTTCAGCCGCAACCCCAAATACAAGTCGCCAAAATGGCCTGAGGGCTACTGGCCGAAAACCGAAGCTCCGCCGAACGACAAAGCCTGGGTCGAGAGCGTGAAAGCCATCCTAAAGACCCAGGAGGAGCTACGCGAACTGGTCAAAGACCCTGCACATGACCTGTTCAAGCCGTTGCCTCATGGGGATGGCCAGACTCTGCTGCGCGAGGTGCTGCTGGCCGCCGACCATGGCTCTTATCATCTGGGACAGTTGGTGCTGGTGCGCAAGGCGCTAGACGCGTGGCAGGGATAGGCGGCCTCGGATTCGTAGAATGCTCTAAATCAGCGACAGCGCGTCCACATCCACCACCAGATTGTTGCGTGGAATTTTCTGCGTCTCTGCATACGCCAGCATGGAACGCAGCGCGCTGTTCATGCGCTCGCGGCTGGCGGACTTCAAGAGGAAGTGATAGCGGTACTCGGTCTTTAGCCGCACGATGACTGCGGCTGCGGGTCCCATGACCCGTATGCCTGCCAGCCGCGCCGCTTCGAACCACTTCCCAAGGATGCCCGACCACGCCAGTGCTTCGTCGAGTTTGCTGCTACGCACCAGCACGTTGCTGACGGCGTTGAACGGCGGATAATGCATCCAGCTACGGAAGCGAATTTCCTTTTCGTAGAAGCCGTGATAATCGTGCGCGGCGGCGAACTGGATGGCGTAGTGGTCGGGAAAGAATGTTTGCAGGACAACCTTGCCGGGTGTGTCGCCTCGTCCAGCGCGTCCCGCGACTTGAGTGAGCAACTGGAAGGTGCGCTCGGCGGCTCGAAAGTCAGGAAAACTGAGCGCGGCGTCGGAGCCGACGACGCCCACCAGCGTGACGTTGGCGACGTCGTGTCCCTTGGCGATCATCTGCGTGCCCACCAACAGATCGACTTCGCCCGCCTGCAGCGCGCTTAACATGCGCTCGAAATCGTCGCGCCCGTGCACGGTGTCACGGTCGAGCCGCGCAACGCGCGCTTGCGGAAACATCCCGTGCAGGATGTGTTCCAGCTTTTCTGATCCCGTCCCTAGATATTGCACAAACTCGCTGCCGCACTTTGGGCAGGTGCGGGGCGCGGGCCGCGTGTAACCGCAGTAGTGACACATCAGCCGGTGCTCGCGTCTGTGATAGGTCATGGAGATGGCGCAGTTCTTGCATTGAATGCTTTCGCCGCATTCCCGGCACAGCACGAAGGCTGAGTAGCCACGTCGGTTCAGTACGGACCATCACCTGCTCTTTGCGCGCCAGTCGTTCGCCGATTTCTTCCACCAGCTTGCGTGAAAGAGGTTCGTCTTTGCGGGTGCGCTGAAACTCCTCGCGCATGTCGAGGATCTCGACCTCGGGCAGTGGCCGTTTCTCGATGCGCTCAGGCAACTCCAGCAGTCGGTACTTGCCGTTGACCGCGTTGTAGTACGTCTCCAGCGACGGCGTGGCCGAGCCCAGAACGACCGCCGCGTTACACATCTTAGCGCGCATCACCGCCACGTCGCGGGCGTGGTAACGCGGCATTTCCTCCTGCTTGTAAGAGTGGTCATGCTCCTCATCCACCACGATGAGCGCCAGGTCGGGCACCGGAGCGAAGATGGCGGAGCGCGTTCCTACCACAATGTGGGACTCGCCATTGCGGATGTGCCTCCACTGCTCAGCCCGTTCGTCGTCGCTGAGCGCGGAATGGAGGATCGCAACCTCGTCCCCGAAGATCTGGTGCAGATCGGCGGCGACGGCGGGGGTTAATCCAATTTCCGGAACCAGCAAAATGGCGGAGCGGCCTTTTGCAAGCACCGCCTGCATCGCCGACAGATACACCGCGGTCTTGCCGGAGCCAGTGACGCCGTGCAACAGCATGGGCAGGAATTGATGCTCTTCCGCGGCGCTGATGATCGTGGTGAGCGCCGCTTTCTGCGCCGGCGTGAACAGAAATTCCAGCTTGCGCGGCTTCATTCCGGACATGCGGAAAGCGGCAGCCTCCTCGCTAAGCTCGATTATCCCTCGCTTCACCAGGGTTTGCAGGGTGGTTCTCGGGACGACCAATTCGCGAATCGCTTCGACCGGGGCGCGTTGGTTCTCCTCACCACGCAAATAGACCACAATCTTCTGCTGATTGGCGTTGAGCTTGCCTTCCACATTCTTCAGTGTCGCTATCTGTACCGTGCGACTGGCATCGCGGACATCGCTAAGGTCATCGCGCGCAATCCACTTCTTGCGCAACATAGCTTGCAGCACGGCCCGGGACGTTCTGGTCGCCGAACGCAGGGCCGCTTCGCGTACCACTTCGCCCTCCGCAAGGCGGTTTAGCACGGCGTATTCCAACATTTGGTGCTCGGGCTCTTGTTGCGACCGCAGTGACGATCCGATGGTAGATGCAGCATGAAGTGCAGCAATTCCCTTCTCAGTAATGTGGTAGCCAAGCACGCGCCGGAACTCCGCGGACAACGGCAGCATGGTGCGAAACACTTCGCCGATGGGCGCAATGTAATACTGTGCGATCCAGCGGCCCAGTTGCATGAGTTCGGGCGTCAGCGCGGGAGCCGAGTCGAGTACCTGGCTCACGCGCCGGGTTTGGAATTTCGGCTCTCGGTCGTGAAGTTCGGTGACGATGCCGCACAACCGCTTCTCGCGGAAGGGCACAATGACACGACCGCCGACGCAAGGCTCAGTGTCGGCGATGCGATAGGTGAAGGTGGCATCGAGCGGGACCGGAACGGCCACATCGCAAAATTGCGGCATGGCAGGCTAAGCGCCTTCGGGCGCGCGCTTCGGCGCAGGCAGATCGAGATAGCGCATCACCATCTGCAAATCTTTCCAGGCTTCTTTCTTCTGTCGCGGGTCACGCAGAAGAAACGCCGGATGGTAGGTGACAGCCAGTTTGCACGCGAAGGGTTCATCCGTGTCGTTCAGGGTTCGGGGAGGCGAATAATCGTAGAAGCGGCCGCGCATCGACGCCATCGAGTCGTTGACGCTCAGCAGGTTCTTGGCTGCAGTTGCGCCGAGCGCCACGATGACTTTCGGCCGGATGACGCCGATCTGCCGCATGAGAAACGGGGAGCAGGTCTCGCACTCATCGCGCTCGGGCGTGCGATTGCCCGGCGGACGGCACTTCACAATGTTGGCAATGTATACCTGCTCGCGCTTCAATCCCATGGCTGCGATCATGTTGTTGAGTAATTGGCCGGCGCGCCCAACGAAGGGTAGTCCTTGCGCGTCTTCGTCCGCGCCAGGGCCTTCGCCAATGAACATCAGCTCGGCATGTGGATCGCCAGTTCCAAAGACAATCTGCTTGCGTCCCAACTTCCCGAGTTTACAACGCTGACAGTCGGGACCAATGTCGTCGGCAATCACCTTCAGGAGTGCGTCGCGATCTTCGTACGGAGATGATTCGACGGATTCAGCCATGACAGCAACATCATCCGATGGCAATGGATCCGCGTGCTCCGGAACGTCGCGGCGATAGAGCGGGCCGATGCCCAGTTCGCGACAGAAGTTGAGGCGCTCGCGTAGTGCGAATTCGGTGTTGGGGTCGAGGATCATGTTGGCGAGTCGATGCGATTTTACGGTATGGCTGAGCGGGTGGCAAAAAGTGGGAAAGCTAGATTCCCCAAAGATTAGGCTCATTTGCGAGACTGGACCAAGCTAGGGCCCTTCGACTCCTGACTACGCTCGTCGTTCAGGATGACAATTTAAGAAGGAGACGCGAAACCTAAAGGTTCGCGTTCCCTGTTGACGCCGCAATAGGCTGGGCCTGTTGCTGCCGGATGCGAATTGCCGCCTCGACAATCTTCTGTGCGATCTCCAGCTTGCTCGACTCCGGGACGGCGATGGTGTCGCTAGGCGTAACGATCGTCACCTCGTTGCGATCGGCATTGAAGCCGATGTCCGCGCGCGAGACGTCATTCAGCACGATCGCATCCACGCGCTTCTTGGCAAGTTTAGCACGAGCATTCTCCAGAAGATTCTCGGTCTCAGCGGCGAAACCGATGAGCACTGGAGAGCGCTTTCCCGTAGCGTGCCGCAAGCTGCCGAGGTCGGCGAGGATGTCGGGATTGGGTTCGAGCTGCAGCTCCAGCGCGCCTTCGCGCTTCATCTTCTTCGGAGAAACATTCTTTACATGATAGTCGGCGACTGCGGCCGCCATAATGATGAAGCTGGCCTGCTCCCAGCGATCAAGCACCGCCGCGCGCATTTGCTGCGCAGTTTCCACGAAAATTGTTTCCGCCGCCGAGGGCGCCTGCAGTGCAGTCGGCCCGCTCACCAGAATGACGTTGGCCCCACGCCGCAGCGCCGCCTCCGCCAGAGCGTATCCCATCTTGCCACTGGAGCGATTGCCGAGATAGCGTACCGGATCGATGGGCTCGTGGGTGGGTCCGGCGGTGATGAGCACGGTCTCGCCCGCAAGATCTTGTGCAACGCCCAAGCGCTCCAAGGTGGCTGCGACGATCTGTTCCAGTTCGGCCAGCCGGCCTGCGCCGATCATCCCGCACGCCAGATAACCGCTGTCCGGCTCAACGATGGTTACACCGCGACGGCGCAGGATTTCCAGGTTCGCCTGCGTAGCTGGATGCTCCCACATGTTGACGTTCATGGCGGGCGCGAGGATCACGGGAGCGGTGGTAGCCAGGTAAAGCGTGCCGAGGAAATCGTTGGCAATGCCTTGTGCGAACTTGGCCAGCACATCTGCGGTGGCCGGAGCCACCAGCAGGCAGTCGATGGACTGCGCAACGGATATGTGTTCGACGGCGGAGTCGAGATTGGGCTGTTCGGCCGCCGAGCCGAACATACCTGTGATGACCTTCTCGCCGGACAGCGCGGCGAAGGTGAGGGGGCGGATGAACTCCTGCGCCGCGGCGGTCATGATGACCTGCACGCACGCGCCGCGCTCCTGCAAAAGGCGAACGATTTCGGCGGCCTTGTAGGCTGCAATCCCGCCGCTCACACCAAGTGCGATCTTCATGATGCGCCTCGGCTGTCCCCCGCCAGCCGCGGTGGGACGCCACGAGAATCTCCTCAGCAGATGCCAGGCCCGGTGAGAAAGTTGCGCCTGCCCTAGTCGTCGCCCTCGCCGCCGACGGCATGCTCCAGAATCTCGCTGGCCGACTCCAGCGGAGTTTTTGCAGCCTGCGGAACCTCCCACTTCACTCTGCCCGCTTGGATCTCTTCCTCGGCGATGCGGCAGGGCTTGCGGGAGTGCGACTCTACTACGGGACGGGCACCATTCTGCAGCTGACGCGCGCGGCGCGCGGCCACCAGGACATAGCGATAATTGCTGTCGAACCCTTCAACCAGTTTCATAGGTCACTCCGTGACGGTGGGAAAACGGAAAAGATCGAACGTTGCCAAGATAGTCAGGACCTGATGGAGCATCTGCGTCCGCAACGCGCCGTGAGCAACGGCTAGCACCGCATCATCTCTTGCGGTCAGAGCAGCACCGCAACGCTTCAGCCGCTCGGCTTCCACGATGGACTTCAGGATGTCAATCGACTGCTCCAGCCGGTCATTGACCAAAATATAGTCGTACTGGGAGAAATTCTCAATCTCGCGAGAAGCCGTTTGCAGTCGGCGCTGGATGATGTCTTCGGTGTTGAAGGGGCGCGCGCCATCCCCTAATAGCTTGCGCTGCAGGTCGTCGTCAGCTTCGGCGCGGCGGCGCAAGCGCCGTTCCAACTCTTCGCGCGATGGCGGCAGAATAAAGATGCTCACCGCGTCGGGCACCCTCCGCTTCACCTGCGCCGCACCCTGCACGTCAATATCGAGCAGCAGGTCGTGGCCGCGTGCGCTAGCTTCGCGCAGAAACTGCTTCGCCGTTCCGTAATAGTTGCCGAAGACCTCAGCGTATTCCAGGAATTCGTCCTCCGCCAGCATGCGTTCGAACTCTTCGCGGGAGATGAAGAAATATTCGCGCCCCGACTGCTCGCTGCCGCGCGGCGGGCGGGTGGTGTAGCTGATGGAAAATTCGAGATTCGGGACGACCCGGCGAATTTCGTTGGTAAGCGTGGACTTCCCCGAGCCCGACGGAGCCGAGATGATGAAAATATTGCCGCTCATTCGAGGTTCTGCACCTGTTCGCGCGCCTTTTCGATCTCCGATTTCATGGCCAATCCCAGGCCAGTGATTCGCAGAGCTTCGCCGGCCACGCCAGTGGTTTTCGACATCAGCGTGTTGGCCTCGCGGTTCATCTCCTGCAGCAGGAAGTCGAGCTTCTTGCCGACTTCGCCCCCGGCGTCGAGCAGCGACAGAAAGTGCTGGATGTGATTTTTCATCCGCACGATCTCTTCCTGGATGTCACTGCGCTCGGCCAGCATTGCGGCTTCTTGCAGAATGCGGTCGGGATCCGCATGCGCGCCCAGCAGTTCCTGCATGCGTCCATGCACCTTTTCATGGTAGGCCTTCAGTACCTTGCCGCGCATCTGCTCCACTTCGTGGGTGGCCGAGGACAGATGGGTCATTCGCTCGCGCAGCTCCACCGCTGCGCCGCGGCCCTCTTCCTCGCGCATGTGGTTCAGCCGCTCGATGCATTGCTCCAGCGCCGCCGTCACCTGCTTCTCGATTGCGTTCATGGCATCGCCATTTTCGGCAGCACTGAGAGCACCTGGCATTTTGAGCACCGCGTTCAGGTCCGGCTCCGCGCTTACCCCGAACTCTTCCGCGACTTCGCGGAAGGTGCGTAGGTATCCGCCCACCAGGTCACGGTTTACGGAAAACGCAATTCCCCCACTGCGCTCCAGGCTCAGGGTCACTTCGATGTGTCCGCGGTGCAGGCGCTCTTTCAAGACACGGCGAATTTTCATCTCCACCGGATCCATCTCCACCGGGAGACGGAGATGCAAATCGAGAAAACGGTGGTTTACCGCTTTCAGGCTCAGGGTGAGCGTGACCTGGTCGTCCAGGTGCATCTTCACCTGAGAGTAGCCGGTCATGGATCGGATGTTCATAGGGAAATCACTCGCTCCCGGTAGCCGTCTCGACATCAACGAATTGCAAATCATACAACCGGCGATAGGTGCCAGTGTGAGTCAACAAACATTCGTGTGTGCCCTCATCGGCGATCACCCCGTTTTCCAGCACCAGGATGCGGTCGGCGCGCCGCACCGTGGACAGCCGATGCGCGATCACCAGGACCGTGCGCCCGGTAATCAGGTTCTGGATCGCTGATTGCACCAGAGATTCGCTCTCGGTGTCGAGCGCGGAGGTGGCTTCATCGAGAATTAAGATGGGCGCGTTTTTCAAAATGGCACGCGCAATCGAAATGCGCTGCCGTTCGCCACCACTCAGGCGCAGGCCACGTTCGCCGATCACTGAGTCGTAGCCCTCAGGCAGGGCCATGATGAAGTCGTGGGCCAGCGCCGCGCGGGCCGCCTCTTCCACGGTTTCGGCGGTGACCTGCGGTTGCCCATAAGCAATGTTGTTGCGCACGGTGTCATTGAAGAGGATGGTGTCCTGGGTAACGATGGCAATTTGCGAACGTAGCGACGTGATCGTCAAGTCGCGCACGTCGCGACCGTCGATGAGCAACCGCCCGTGCGTGACGTCGAAGAAGCGCGGCAGCAGATGCACCAGAGTAGTTTTGCCAGAACCGCTAGAGCCAACGATGGCCACCAACTCTCCCAGCGACACCTCGAGGTTGATGTCGTGGAGTACGTCACGGTCGTCGTTCGCTTGCCCATAACAGAAGTGTACGTGCTCGAAGCGTATGCCTTGATGAAATGGCAGCAGCTTCTGCGCACCCGGCTTCTCGCGCACGTCATCGGCGGCATCAAGAAAATCGAAGATCGCCGAGGAAGCGCCCAGCGCCTGCTGAAAGTTGTTGTTGAATATTCCGAACTTGCGCACCGGCTCGTAAAGCTTGAACACCGCGATGATGAAGGCCAGAAACACGCCTTCGGTGAAGAAGCCGCGTTTAATGTACTCGCGGCCGATCAGGATCAGGATGGCAATGGCGATGGCTCCGAAGATGTCCATCAGTGGCGAGCTCAGGGCGTAGGCGCTCACCGAGCGCAGGTTGGCTTTGAACAGCCGCCGCCCAGCATCGCGGAAGCGGCGCGTCTCCCAGGCTTCCATCGAAAAGGCCTTCACGATGCGCACCCCGGTGATGGTCTCCTGCAGGATGTTCTGGATCTCGGCCAGCTTGTCCTGGCCGCGGCGGGTCGTGGTGCGCACACGCTGCCCAATCCTTCGGGCCGCCATCACCACCACCGGGACGAAGATGATGAGCACCCACGTCAGACGGCCGCCCAGTAAGACCACAACGCATGCCGTAAAGAGAAAGGTGAAGAACTGCTGCAGAAATTCCGCCAGCACCGAGGAGAGCGCAAACTGTACGCGCTCGATGTCGTTCACGATCGCCGACAGCAGTGTGCCGGTGGAGTATTTCTGGAAGAATGCCACGGAACGCCGCAGCGTGGCCGAATAGAGTTCGTCACGCAGGTCGGTGACCATGCCATAGCCGGCGTAGTTGGCCAGGTAGCTGCCGCCGTAATCGAAGATGCCCTTCAGCACCGTGGAGGCGACCAGCGCAAACGCAACCATCGTCCATACGTTGTGAAAATGCTCAGGAACAAACCAGTTCAGCTCGATCGGCTTATGGCTGATCGGCATCTTGAACAAGGGCAAGGTGTGCGTTTGCGAGGAAGGATTCAGCACGCGATCAAAGATCGGCCCGATCAGTAACAGGCGGAAGGCATCCAGCAGTCCCACCAGCGCCATGGACACCACGGCGGCCAGCATGTGGAACCAATACGGTTTGAAGTAGCGAAGAAGGCGGCTCAGTTGACGCATCGTTCCTGCCGGTTCGATTGCTGCTTTAACTTCGCGAAGGAATACGCCTTGGGAAAATCGGGGTTCAATTGTCAATTCTACTGGATAATACGGCCGCAATGAAGCGTCTCGGGTGCCAGACAGCGGGTCAGTTTCTAGATCGCCCGTGACCTGCGACTTTAGGGTTAGGTTCGCGACGGCTCTACAATCTTGTCAAAAGCTCCCGCCGCTGTTGAAGTATGAACCGAGAACGATGGTGGCCTAGGAAGATTTTCTGATCGCGCATGGGCGATTTTCGGGCTTCGGCCAGCATCCCGCTGGAATCTTGGACATCTCAAAGGATAGCCACGAACGCGTTAGATCGCGGACGTCTGGCAAAGGAGAAGAGAAAGGTGTCTAAATTACAGGGTAAGGTCGCCATCATCACCGGCGGCAGTAGCGGTATCGGACTTGCTACCGCAAAACGATTTGTCGCGGAAGGAGCCTATGTCTTCATCACCGGCCGCCGCCAGGCCGAGTTGGATAAAGCTGTAGCTGAAATCGGAAAGAATGCCACAGGCGTTCAAGGCGATGTTTCCAACCTCGGGGATCTTGATCGTCTCTACAAAACGGTCTCTGCCAAAAAGGGCAAGATCGACATCGTTTTTGCGAACGCCGGTTTTGTTGAACTAGTACCGACGCCGGCGGTCACTCCTGAACATTTCGACAAGACCTTCGATATCAATGCTCGCGGCGTGTATTTCACCGTGCAGAAGGCTTTGCCCCTAATGAATGATGGGGGATCGATTATTCTGAATAGCTCTGCCGCGGGAGTGATCGGATTCCCCGGTTACAGCACCTATAGCGCAACCAAGGCGGCGCTGCGTTCGTTTGCCAGAACCTGGACGATGGAACTGAAGGACCGAGGAATTCGAGTCAACGTGATCAGCCCTGGAGGAGTCGAAACTCCCATCATCGATGGTCAGTTCCCTGACAGGGAAATGGCCGACCAGTTCAGGGCACAGCTCATATCGTTGACCCCTCTCGGTCGTCTTGGCCGTCCCGAGGAGGTGGCCTCGGCTGCGCTGTTCCTCGCGTCGGACGAAAGCAGCTACATCGCAGGCATCGATCTTCCGGTCGACGGGGGTGCAACGGCCGTCTAATGAACCGTCTGGGTGCAACGGACGGTCTGAAAGAAAAGGGCCATTCGTTTCTCCTTCGCAGTGCCCCCTAGCTCGCCTCCGGCGAGTCGCGATGCACCACCTTCACGTTGTACCCAGCCTTGGCCAGACGCTTTTTCACGTCTTCGGCGATCATCACTGAACGATGCTTGCCCCCGGTGCAGCCGAAAGCGATGGTCAGGTAGCTTTTTCCTTCCCGGATGTAATGCGGGATCAGATAGACCAGCAACTCGGAGATGCGATTGATAAATTCGCGGGTTTGCGGAAATGAGCGGATGTACTTGGCCACTTCGGGATGCCGGCCGGTGTGCGGACGAAACTTGGGAATGAAGTGCGGATTAGGCAGGAAGCGCACGTCGAACACCAGGTCCGCATCTTCCGGAACCCCTTCGCGGTAACCAAAGCTCACGCAGGAAATCAGGATGTTCTTGTCGCGATTGCTGCCCTGAAAGCGTTCGGTAAGCTGGGTGCGCAACTCGTGGACATTGAACTTTGTGGTGTCCATCACCACGTCGGCAAGCGCGCGCAACGGTTGCAGCCGCCGCCGCTCTGCAATGAGCGACGACCTTACCGACGTATCGCGCCCGAGCGGATGAGGACGCCGCGTCTCGCTGTAACGCCGAATTAGTACATCGGTGTCGGCTTCCAGAAAGATGACGGTCGTTTTGAGCAATCGCCGCAGGGAGCCAAGAATCTGCGGCAACTTGTCGAGGCGCGCCCCTTCGCGGATGTCCACCACCAACGCGGCGCGCTGGATCTCCAGCGAATCCAGCACCAAGTCGGCGAAATTAGTGATCAGCCCAACCGGCAGGTTGTCCACGCAGTAGTAGCCAAGTGTCATCAAACGTATTCAGGGCCGAGGCCTTCCCTGCTCCGCTCATGCCGGAGATGATCACCAGTTCATGCTGGTCGCGGCTTTTCGGCAGGCGAACCGACTTCTTTTTCAGGCTAACCACCTTCCCTCAGCCCCGTTTCGCGCTGGGTTTGGCGCTTGTGGATTGCCTCGTTGGGTGAGAGTACCAGAGTTGCTTCCCGGCATCAGCCGAAACCTTCTCTTCGACTGATGCGGCCGTTGTGACTTTAGGTTCATCTTCGTCATCGTCGATCCTGGTCGCGCCTCTGTTTCGCATAGGTTAGTATTTGGCTGACTGCTAATTGATAGTCGCTAATTGCTTTCGCTTTACTGACATTACGGAGTTCCCGGATTGCAGATCACTCACAAGTTGTCTATCACCGTACGTGCGCTGGGACTGCTCGCGCTTGCGTGCCTGGTCTCATTCTCACCTGCACGCGCACTCGCCGACCGGATTCCGCAGACGATCGACAACGCTACTATCTGGCGCGTGAAGGGAAGCGTTCCGCCGCTGGCGCGCCCCGAGTCCGATCGCGGGCCGGTGGATGCCGCACTACCAATGCAAGGCATGAGGCTCGTCTTCAGGCTGACGCCCGCGCAACAGAGCAGCCTGGACATGCTGCTCCAGCAACAACAGGACCGTGCATCCGCCAACTATCACAAGTGGCTCACTCCTGAGCAGTATGCAGATCGCTTCGGCCTGAGCATCGCTGACATCCAGCGGGCGGCACAGTGGTTACGCCAGCAAGGCTTCGCCGATGTCACTTCGGCGCGCAGTCGCACCGGGATCGCGTTCAGCGGCTCGGCCGCTCAAGTTGAATCAGCGTTCCACACCCCGATTCATCAGTATGTGGTCAACGGCAACGCGCACTATGCCAACACGAGCGAACCGTCGCTGCCCAGCGCCTTCCGCGGAGTCGTCCTGGGAATCACGGCCCTCAACGATTTCCGTCCCAGGCCGCACGGCATCATCAAGCAGGTACATCCCAATTTCACCTCGGACATCTCGGGGAATCACTTCCTTGCACCAGACGACTTCGCAACCATTTACGATATTCAGGGGCTGTATGGCAGTGGCATCACGGGCACCGGACAGACGATTGCTGTGATGGGTCAGTCGGATTTGTCCAAGGATAGCAACCACGGAAATCAATACGATGTGGTGACCTTTCGAACCGTGTCGAATCTTCCGACGGCAAATCTACAGGTGCTCCTGGTTCCCGGCGATAACGATCCGGGAATCGTCGCCAACGATGTGGACGAAGCCAACCTGGATGTGGAATGGGCAGGCGCCGTCGCAAAAAACGCCAGCCTCATCTACGTGAATTCCCAAAACGCGCTGTTCAACGCGCTCCAATACGCGGTTGATCAGAACCTCGCGCCGGTCATCACGATCAGTTACGGACTCTGCGAAGCTCAGCTCAGCCCGTCCGACATCAATACCTTGACTACTCTGGCCCAGCAGGCCAATGCGCAAGGACAGACCATCGTAGCTCCGTCGGGAGATAGCGGCGCCGCCGATTGCGATTACAGCGGCGACCCTAGTAACCCGGTCAAGAGCGCCACCCACGGCTATGCCGTGGATATGCCAGCCAGCCTCCCGTATGTTACCGGGATGGGAGGCACTGAATTCAGTGAGGGGGATGCCACCGGAGCGACGCAATACTGGAGCGGCACCAATAACGGCTCAGCACTTTCCTACATTCCAGAGATGGTCTGGAACGACACGGTAAGCGACGGCTCGCTGGCGGCAAGTGGCGGGGGCGTCAGCAAGCTTTTCAGCAAACCGTCGTGGCAGACCGGCGCCGGCGTTCCCGCCGACGGCCGGCGAGACGTGCCAGACCTGGCACTGAGTTCGTCGGCCGATCACGATGGATATCTCATCTGCTCGCAAAGTAGTTGCGTGACCGGATACCGGAAATCTGATCAGACGCTGACCGTGATCGGCGGCACGTCTGCCGCCGCTCCGACTTTTGCCGGCATCGTCGCGCTGATCGCGCAAGAGACCAACGATCGCCAGGGCAATGTCAACCAATTCCTTTACTCACTGGCAACCAGCTCACCCAACGCTTTCCACGACATCACAACGGGCAACAACATGGTGCCCTGCACCGCGGGTTCAACGGATTGCCCGGCCAGCGGCATGATTGGCTACAACGCCGGACCGGGCTATGACCTGACAACCGGGCTGGGATCCGTGGATGCTGCAGCGCTGGTGGCGACGTGGAACGGGCCGACCAATCCGGACTTCCAGATTTCGGCTCAGAGTCCGAGCCTAACCGTCACCAGAGGAACTCCCGTGACCGACACGCTCACCGTAAGTGCACTGGCCGGGTTCTCCCAGACCGTAAGTCTCTCGTGCGTGGTGTCGTCCACGCTGACCGGAACCACTTGCTCGGTGAGTCCAACAAGCGTCGCTCCCGGCGGAACTGCAACGCTGACTGTAACTGCCAGTCCGCTGGCCGGAATGCGACACCTGAATCCACTTTTTTCGCGCCCTAGCGGTTGGATGGGAGCCTTTGTGTTTGCCGTCGGACTTTTGCTCACGCGGACCAAGCCCGCTGCGACAAGGCGCCCGCGAAGTGGCCGGTGGGATGCAATGCTCATGTTGCTGCTGATTGGAACACTAACGGTGACGACTTCCTGCGGTGGCGGCAGTAGCGGCGGCCAACAAGCCAGCCCTCCGGGACCCCAGAGTGGCACGGTAACGGTGCAGGCGAGCAGTGGCGCCCTTAACCACAACGTATTGATTGCGGTGACGGTGAATCAATAACCGCGGTTTCTGCGGACCATTAAGAAGAGCATGCGCCTCAAGATTGTCAACGTCGGTGAAGCGGTTCTGCGACAGCAGGCACGGCCTCTGACCGTGGCAGAAATTCGCGGTCCGGAGCTTCAGCGGCTGATCCAGCACATGCGCGAGACCATGAACGACGCGCCGGGCGTCGGCCTGGCGGCACCGCAGGTTGGGTTCCCGCTGCAACTCGCGGTTATCGAAGACAAGCAGGAATACTTTGCCGGCATCACCGCCGAACAAATCACCGAACGCGAGCGCCAGCCGGTTCCCTTCCACGTGATTATTAATCCAGTGCTGCGCCTAGAATCGGAGGCCGATGTAGAGTTCTTCGAAGGATGCCTCAGCGTGCCCGGCCTCACCGCAATCGTTCCGCGCTCGCGCAAAGTGCGCGTGGAGTGCCTGGATGAGGCCGGCACGCAGCGCGTTATTGAAGCTTCGGGATGGTACGCCCGCATTCTGCAACACGAAATCGATCATCTGCAAGGAACACTGTACGTTGACCGCATGTTGAGTCGCACCTTCTGTTCTCTCGATATCCACTCTCGCTTCTGGAAGAACAAGACGACGGCCGAAGTGAAAGCGTCCTTCGCGGTAGTGTCCTAATTTGAATCCCTGCGTAGCAGAAGGCCACATGCCAGCAACATGACTCCGATAGTGATTTGGAACTGGTCCCCAGCAGACCAGCCAGCAGAAATATCCCACTCACCCTCGATACTAAATATATGACTTGTTGTCAATTGCCAGCCGGACAGCCCGAAAGCTGCCAGTCCGCTGCCGAGTACGATTAGGAAGAAAGACAATTTTTTCATCTGTGATAAATCCGCTTTCGATTCAGTGAGATAAGATTTTCAACTTGACAAATCTAGCAGAATATGATTTACGCTTCAAGAGAAATGTCATTCAAAACAGCAACCGATTCGCCTTTATCCTCTCCCCCCGCAGTTTCAAGCCGTGTGCGTAACCACGGCAATCGAGTATGGGGTCTACGCTCAATAGCAGGTCGATTACTAGGTCTTCGTTATCTGCTGCATGATACTTGGTATATATGGGTGTCATCAGTTCGCAGCTTCCGTGGGCACATATCACTTCAATCTCCCATAGAATCTGGCCTTGGCGTTGGCCCACTTTTTGTACGGGGAGCCGAGAGTAAATCTCCTCAGCGAAGCGGTCGTACACTTGCCCGCATGGTCTACATAGAAATGCTATTGGCCACGCACCCATGGGTTGATAGCGCTGACCTTCGTATATTCCTAATGGGCTTTGACGCGGGAGAAGAGTGGAGTTGCGACACTTATGGCAATAAAGATCGAACAGCCAATTCACAGACGGAAGATTCATGGCTTGACCTCGCATCTAAGACATTCGGATACGTGCCTGATAGAGTACATCAGGCTATCAGCGCAGACAGTGACCAAACCTCAGTTGTAACTCCAGCAGCCATTGCAGGTGTTACGCGCAATGACTGATGAATACGACAGAAATTGTAGTGACAAAAATGCAAAGCACAAGCGGCTTTTAGATTCTCTAGCTTCTTGCTAAAGGCGTTTGTGAGCCTAGTAAATCGTCGCATCTGCATCCGCATGGTGAGGTTCTGTCGCTCCACATGCGAAGTGCAAATGTGTGCCTCATCGGGTCTGCCGTCACGAATCTTGGATATGACCTCTGTGATTCGTGGTGGGGAGTACCTCGCAGCGCTGTCGTGCTGACCGTAGTCACCAAACAGCTTGATTAGCTGCGCGAAATCAGCCTGTCCCGCGAACACATCCTCGACGCCACGCCGGTAGAACACGAAGCCGTCAGTGGTGAGTTGGAACCGGGCGTCTGTGATGCGCTGTTGCAGATCAAGCAGGAACTCGTAGGTGGTGTTCACGGTACGCTTGCCGACGACAAATGAGGGGATAAATTTCGTCTCTGCATCCATCGCCACAAACACCCACTGGTTGCCGAACTCGTCAGGGTCATTGACGCGGACGTGCTTGTCTTTCTTGCCGACATATGTCCAGATTTCGTCGGCCTGCACATAGCGGACGCGGACGCTGCGGACGTGCTCATCCCACAGTGTGGTACAGCGGTTTCCAACCTGCACCAGCAGGCGGCAGATCGTATCGCGGTGAACGCCAGTCATGCGCTCAATGCTGCGAACACTGGAACCTTCGACAAGAGCGGAGATTACGGCAAGTTTCTTTTCAGGTGAGAGAACGTGCATTTTCGGCTCCTCATTTGCCACTTGACTGTGGGGTGAGGCAAGCCGATAATCGGGTTGAAGGACTGTCGATCACGGCTTGCCGGGGTTGATGGTTTAGGGGCCGTTGGCTGTTTCAGCAGCTAGCGGCTCTCATCGTTTAGGGCTGTCTTTGGTGGCGGCGGCATCATTGCTCCTTTCTCTTGCTGTTCCCACGCTTCGGGCCAACCAAGCTCCTCTAGGGTTTCACGGAAGTCCTCCACTAGGGTAAAAGAGCGTACCTTTCCTTTGCCCGCGTACATGACATTAACTACGTAAACATCGCGGGGTTTCAAGGACATCTTCCGAAGCTGTTTTGAAAGGCCACTGATTGTTCCTGCCAACGCGACCTCAGAGTCTATGTCCATTCTCTCGATTACGGTTTTGCTGGTCATCGCCGTTCGGCTTTCACTCAGCACCGCAAGGAACCTTTTCTGGAGGTTGCCTACACTGGTAACGACTTCCTCTACTCGGTCGGGCGTCCAGATACTATTACGGTGAGCCACGATGCCATCGCCCGCATCCTCACGCTCCAGTTCCATACGAAGGGCGGCAGCTTCGATGGGCGTATCTGCCGTAAAAACAGTTCCGCGATGCTCAAATGTAATTGCCATCAGGCGGCACCTCTTGTACCTGACTGAATCGTATAGAAACCTTAATGTTCTGTCAAGGGCGATCTTGTTTTTCTCGCTCATTTTGGATATAACCTCCATTTGTGATTTTGTGGGTTAGGCTAGGTTGGAAATTGAAATTAGGACACTACCTCCTTCTCCTGATCGCAACAAGGCTGGCCGCGATTTGTTATGCTCACTGCGTGCCGCTCGCGCGGCTTCGATGTTCATCCAGTGTAGGTAGAATCGGCTTTATGCAATTTCCCGGAATGGCCTGCAGTCTGCGCCGAGCATCGATCGGCGTCGCTGTTGCACTCCTTGGTTGCTCACTCGCAGCGGCTCAAGAAAACGCACCCCTGCCCGCGACGCCAGCGCCACAAAAAGCACCTGTCCCGGCGATGCCAGCGCCACAAAGAGCACCTGCCCCGGCGCCCTCCGCCCAAGAGAAAACGCCTCCGCCGGAGAAAGCGATCATTCCGGTCTCCGCGGAACGTCATTTCCATGAGGGAGTCGTATTCGAGAAGGATGGCGATGTCGAAAGTGCCGTCGCAGAATACAAGGAAGCCATCAAGGAATATCCAGATTACGCGGTGGCGCACTACAACCTGGGGCGCATATATCTTGACCGGAAGGGATATACGGAGGCAATCGTCGAGTTCAAGACCGTGGTGCGATTGAAGCCCAACGATGCCGACGCGCACAATAACCTCGGCCTGGCGCTAAAGCACAATGGCGATCTCGCCGGCGCCGCCGCCGAGTACCGCGAGGCGGTGAGGCTCAATCCCAAGATGGCCTCGGCGCAGAACAACCTGGCTAACCTGCTCTATGCGCGGCGGGATTTCGCGGGCGCGATCCAGCACTATCAGGCGGCGCTGGCCATTGATCCGAAGAGCGCTCAAACGCACATGAACCTGGGCAGCGTGCTCGACGATGCCGGCAAGGCGGATGAAGCGATCGCCGAGTATAAGGAGGCCTTGAAGCTACAGCCCAGGAATGCCAGTGTTCACTACAACCTTTCTATCGTGTATCAGAAGAAGCACGACATGACCGCTGCCGTGGCTGAGCTGCGGACGGCGGCCAAGCTCTCGCCCGACTGGCCCACGCCGCATCTGATGCTGGTCAACCTATTGAAGGATTCTGACCCCAAAGCCGCAGCCGATGAGTGCGTCATCGCCGATGGACTTACGCACGATGCCAAACTCCACGAGCGCTGCCTCGAGCTGGAGAAGAAGGCGCAATAGGGGCATATTCGGGGAGTGCGCACAAGACACTGGATGAATCGCCATTACACACAATGATCGAGGCCGAGACTGCCGGTTCAGGATTGGTTGCGACATGGGCTGTAGCTGTTGAAAAACTCGTTTTCAGAGCACGGCGTTCCGCTCCTACGAAGCGGATTTGCGTTCTTCCTTTTCTATTGGTTTCGATTCTCAGATCGCCTGGCTTGCCGGTTTCGGTCCGAAGCTAAGGAACCGTACCAGCCGTTTGAGGTTCTGGACCGCCGCTGCCAGGTAGAACTGTTCGCGTACAAACTTTAGTCTGCGCAGCCGCAGACGACGTAGTCCGATCTGGTTCTTCAGTTCTCCGAACAGCGCCTCCACCTTGCGTCGCGCCCGTTGTGCCGGTGCGAACCCCGGAGTTCTCGCCACGGCATAGGCTCGCTGCCGTGCCGCTTCACAGGTGTGGATCGCAATCATGCGGTACTTCCCACGCGTGCACTGGTCTTTCTGCGAGCATCCACGGCAACGCTTTAGCGTCGAGTAATAGAGGTGGGTTCGGTTCAGCTGATTGATGCCGACGTACTTCAGTTGCTTACCTTCGGGACAGATATAGCAGTTCTCTGCGGGCACGTAGGTGAACTTCTCGATCCCGTAAAGATCGTTCTTCGCCAGGGGATTCTTCTTTCACCCGGATGTAAGGCGTGATACCACGGTCATCGAGCCAGTGCAGCATTTCACCGTTGCCATAGGTGTTATCGGCCGCCAGACTCTGCGGCAGCTTGCCGTATCTTTCGCGGTAGCGCTCGATCATATACCTTGCCGCAGCACTTTCTTGACTTAAGCGCGCGGCGGTCGCCTGCACACCTACGATCACGCAACTGGCGTTGTCGATGAGGTAGTTATCGAAATAGCCCAGTTCTGCGGCTCGGTTGCCTTTGCTCAAGTAGGTCGCGTCGGGATCGGTCGTCGAGACCTTGTCTTGCTGATGTACCGGCTCGCCATCACCGTTCTCCTGCTCCAGTTCCGCCAGATACTCGCGCACGGTGCGCTTCACCTGCGCCGCTTCCGCCAACTGCTCGCGCGGAATACGGCTGTCGATTGTTGGCGTTCGCCAGGACGAAGCTGCCATCCACCGACATGTGTTCACCGCTGCACTAAGCCCGTACTGATGCACTGATCGACAACCCGCTCAAACAACTCCTGAAACAGATTCGACTCCTGAAAGCGGCCATGCCGGTTCTTGGAGAAGGTCGAGTGATTAGGAATCTCCTGATCAAAGCCCAAGCCGGTGAACCAGCGCCACGCCAGATGCATGCGTAATTCTTCCACCAGCTTCCGCTCGCTGGTGATGCCGTACAGATAACCCAGCAAAAGAATGCGCAACAGCACTTCCGGATCAATCGAGGGCCGGCCAGTGTCGCTGTAGGAATCCCGCAGCTTCTCGCGCACGAAATCGAAACTGATATGGCGATCGATGAGGCGTAGAAGATGGTTTTCGGGAATGTGATCTTCGAGGCGGAAATAGTAAAACAGCGATTCCGAGCGGGAGTGTTCCCCCATCATGATCAGCAGGCCTCCGAACGTGAAGATGAAGCAGCAGGTGCAAGGCACGATTTCCTTGTACCGCGTTTTACCTGCTAATCAGAGTGACTTTTTCAACACCCACTCGCCATATCACAAGGAATCCGTGCCGAGGGCTCCCGTTGCAGGATTGGTTGCGACATGGCCTGTTCACGCCAGCTATCGTTTGACGGCGTGAGCTGTATCGTTCAAGATCCGCGAAAAAGGCATCGCACTGAGGTGTTCCCCCAAAATCTCGCGAAGCGGCGAGGCGAGCGTTGGGTCGTGCACAGTTCTACAAGGAAATCTGTTTACGTGTTGGCTTCGCGGCTGACGTTGGGCGCTGCCACGTCAAAGGGATCCCGGCTGCCAAGATTTCCCGGACGCATCCATCGGAACACTCCCTCTTTGAGCAGCCTCAGAATGGTTCGCCGGTTCTCGAGAACGACACGCAGCCACGACGACTTCCTCATCATCGGGAAATAGATTCCGCGAAAACAAAGACGCGCCAGGAAGATATTGAAGCGATCCCCGACATGCTGGTCGTCCAGCGCCGCAACGGCCTGGGCGAGTGCTTCCGGGCTATAGGAGTGAGCCCAGCCATAGTTCAGTTCGGCATGCGCTTCTTCGATCGTCATTTTCAGCGGAGTGTGCGCCATGGTGAAGGGAACGAAATCCAGCCAGTGCCGCGGGCGCGTGAGCCGTCCGGCGGCCTCCAGCCGCTTATATAGAGGCGTTGCGGGTAACGGCGTGAGCAGTCCGAAGATCGGCAAGCCCGGAGGCCATGTACGGACCTGCTGCAGGGTGCGTTCCGCGACTCCCGGGGTGTCGTTGTCCATGCCGAAGATGAACGAGGTGATCGCGTATATATTGCGTTTTGCCAGCCGCTCCAGCACGGCGGCATATTCGCCGGGCTTATTGAATCCTTTATTCACGTCCTTCAGATTCGCCGGATCGACCGATTCCATTCCGATAAAGATCCACTTGCCTCCGGAGGCGGCGATCAAATCGACCAGTTCTTCGTCGCGCAGAAGATTGGCGCTGATCTGCGCCACCCAAAAGACCTGGGCTTTGGCCGCGATGATGTCACGCAGCAGGGACTTGGTGCGCTTTATGTTGATGGCAAAGTTGTCGTCGATGAAGAAAACCGCGATCTGGCCTCCCTCTTTGCGGGCGCGGGCTTTTAGCAGGAGCAATTCGTTGACGACGCTTTCATTCGTGCGGAAGCGAATGGAGTCGCCGAAGAAACCGGTGACCGTGCAGAACTCGCAGCCGTAGGGACAGCCTCGTCCCGATTCCACCGGCACGATGCGAAATGTTCCCCATCCTTCGCGGAAACCCTTGAGCAAGGGGTGCATCAGCTTGGGAATGAGATTGAACTGGTCGAGATCAAGCTTGTCCCACGGAATCGTGGGATAGTGATTCAGGGAAGGCTTGCGCTCTTTGCCCATCGCATCCACGGGCGCGTAGATTTCCTTCAGCTCGCCGCGAACCGCATCTTCGACGATTTGCGGCCAGGTCTCATCGGCTTCTCCCAAGGCAACGGCATCGGCGTGGCGAGGGCCACCATCGCGGCCGAGAGCTTCATCGGCCTCTTCCGTCACATGCGGCCCTCCCATCACCACCGGAACTCCCGTCGCGCGAATCGCGTCCGCCATGCGATATGCTCTGGCGACCATCCTGGTCATGGCGCCGATACCAACCAGTCCGATGTTCTGGTCGCGGACGAATTGCGCAATTTGGGTCTCGTCCATCGGTTGGGCATTGCCGTCGACCAGCAGCACTTCATGTCCGGGAGGTGTGAGAGCCTGGAGCAGAAACATCCAGAGGTGGGGCATGAAGTTGTGGGTGACCCCGTTGTCAGGGTTGTAGAGCAGAATTCGCATTACACTCCTTGAAAGCGATCGCTTGCCCCGCTGGGTCGGTCACGACGTTCCCCCGACGGGCCGAACATCTCAGATTTATCCTGCGAACTAAACGTTGGGGTCCCCGCCCGTATCTCGAGTCCCAAACATCATACATAAGCCTGTCAACGAGGGTGGGGGCAACTTATGGTTGGCGTAAAATCGCCAGCTCACAAGTAATCCGCGCCGAGGGGCTCCCGTTGCAGGATTACTTGTGTAATAGATGCCCGGAATCGAAGCGGCGTCCGCCAGCATCCACATGCCATGGCTTCCATTGCTTGGCTGGCACAAGATATTCTTGCCACCCCGTTTACTCCTAAAGGCGATTTCCCTGCGAATGCCGACCTTGCGCCGCTCGATGCTTATTCGCGTGCGGTCATTGGCGCGGTGCAGCGCGTCGGACCCGCGGTGGTGCACATTCAAGTACGACAGGACCGGCGGACGCGGCGGGTCCGGGTCGGGCTTCATCTTCACTCCCGACGGATTCATCCTCACCAACAGCCATGTCGTACATGGCGCCTCGGAACTCGTAGTCTCGACTGCCAGCGGCGAGCGCTTCCCTGCCGAACTCGTCGGCGATGATCCGGATACCGACCTGGCTGTGATTCGCGGTGGCCACGAGGTGACTGCCGTGCCACTCGGCAGCTCCCGCAGGCTCACAGTCGGACAACTGGTGATTGCCATCGGCAACCCACTGGGTTTCCAACACACGGTGACGGCGGGAGTGGTGAGCGCCCTGGGCCGCACCATGCGCTCGCGTTCCGGGCGCTTGATTGACGGCGTCATCCAGACGGACGCAGCGCTGAATCCCGGCAACTCGGGTGGGCCGTTGGTAGACTCCCAAGGGCAGGTGATTGGCGTCAACACAGCGACCATCATGGGCGCGCAGGGCATCTGCTTCGCCATTGGGGCGGACACGGCGGAGTTCGTGGCTTCGCGGCTGATTCGCGACGGACGGGTTCGCCGCAGCTACATTGGGGTGACCGGACAAGGAGTCGCACTGCATCGCCGCCTGGTTCGTTATTACGACCTTCCTTCGGAGAGCGGCCTGCTAGTGCTTGAAGTCGTGCAAGGTTCACCGGCGCAGCGGGCGGGACTGCGAGAGCGCGATGTGCTCATCCGCTTCGCGAGTAAGGCGATCACCGGCGTTGACGACCTGCATCGTATGTTGACCGACGAACGTGAAGGGGTTGCGTGCGAAGCCGAGGTGGTGCGGGGAACCGAACTACTGACATTTGTGATTACACCGCAATCCCGGGTCGAATAACTGGCCGTGGGCGCGCTGGTAGTGGCGACGGGCTTTCTGGCGGTTGCCGCAGGACTTCATGTCGCACCAGCGGCGGCTGTGGTTGCGGCTGTGATCGAGGAAGAGCCATTCACAATCGGGGGCGCGGCATTCGCGAATGGCGGCGCGGTCTGTCGAGGTAAGAAGATTGGCAGCCGACTCCGCGATAGGCCACCACATGCGATCGAGGAGATCGCTTCCGCCGGATTGCCATTCCCAGCCGTAGTTGCCGTTTGTTTGCGTTATTTGGCGGTGCTTCAGCGCCTCAAGCGCAAAGTCGTTGATCTGTTGGACGTCCTCGGGACGGGCATGTTTTCCGGCGGCGATGGCGGAAAAGGCGCGATAGATTCCCTCGCGGAGAACGATGGATTTGCGGAAGGCGCGTCTGGCTTCAGCGCCGTTGCGGCTGGCGCGGATGCGCAAGATGGCAGCCAGCCTCGGCGAAAGGAGTTTCGATTGCTCGGCGAACGCCATCAGGCCGGCATAGCCGGCAAGATGTTCGGCGCGGCGCTGCGGAAGATGGCGATGGCTTACGGAGTTGGCGAAATCAAGGCAAAGACTTCCGCCGCTTAGATCGAACTGGTATACAGCGTGTTTTTTGGCGCTTTGCACTACTTTTATTGTAACCTGTCTCACTGTGATAGCTGGTTAGGGAACGCAAGGCCGTTCCGGCAAGACGCGCTTGTAACTGGTGCCGCCCCTGAAGAGTCTGGGTGGGAACTGTGCCGGACTTGTTGGTTTTTTCCTCTTTACCCGGCGCTTACGCCCTGGGCTAAAACAAATTCCGCCCCTCCTCCACACCAGTTCGTGCAAAAGCGGCGCGAACTGGGGACCCGGCTGCGGGGCCCGATTTGCGTAATTCGTTCCACCGAAGGCTACTGAGGGTCCGCCGCCGTCACATGATAATCGAGATAGCGGATGGTGAGCACGGCCTTGCCACCCAGACGAACGTCGGTGACCGTCCGATTGAGAACGGGAAGGTAAAAGCCGTCAATTTTTTCGTACTCGTGATGGATGGCGGAGCGCTTGGTCCAGAAGGATGGGTTTTTCGCCAGTTCAGCCTCGATACGGGTCACGGCAAAATCGGTCGCATCGATCCATACCGTTCCGCGATATAAGTACTTTCTGTCGTGCAAGGGCTCGACCCTCATGACGTATAGAGTCCGGCTGTCTCCGGACGCACAACCCAATAGCGAGAACCTGTAATTAGCCGTATTGACCGCCATGGCGTTGCGGCCGGCTTCATCGGAGTTGGAGTCCCTTTCCGATTCCAGCAGCCGACGGAGAACCTGGTCGAGGATGAGCTTGGAGCCTGATTCCGACTCAATCTTGAACTCCCTTGTGCCCGGCGCGGTGTAGGACACTTTCACCAGCATTTCGGCAGCAAGGGCCGAAGGAAAACCGGTATAGCGCAACTGGTATTGGCGGATCCCTTGGAAGCTGCGCAGCTCCCGCGCGCGCTCTGCGTTCCGGCTCATCAAGCGCGCCACCACGTCTGCGCCGTTGAGACCGGCCCCGTCCGGGCAGGAAACGGGAACAGCGTCGGTCTCAGCTGACGCCGCGGCGATTCCAACGAGGAACAGTACTCCAACAGACATTGACCAACGAATTAAGTTTTTGATTGGGCCCGCCCCTTGAACCAATTTCCCTGAAACGCCTGTCCTCTTGTCGAAACCTACATCTCCCACAGGCATTGTCCAGCGCGATACATGGAGATCAAGCCGTCCTCGCTAATTTTCAGGACGGTCCCGTACCGCGAAGCGGCGATGGCAGCGGTGGTGCGTCCGCCTTCGACCGGACGGTTGATGGCTTCTTGCGTGGACTGATGGTGAAGGATGGCGCCAAACGCCAGCAGGTTGGCCCGGGAAGTGAGCACCACGGCGCCATCGATGCGGGCAACGTTCTCCAGCACGGTGGCAGGGATGTCGAAGATGCTCTTGTCACGCAGTAGATAATGCAACTGGTCCTTGCTGGAAATGCCCTCCGCCATGAGTTGGTGATTCATGTGCTCGAGCAGGCCCGGCTGTGACACCAGCATCCGCGCCGACTCAGCCTCATCAAGCACCACGAACAGCGCACCGCGACGGCTCTCGGTAAGGTTTAGCGCCACGGTGAATAAGCGTTCCGCCAGTTCCGTGTGTCCGATGGCGTTTTTCCACATCTCGTAACGAAAACGCGCATCCACCAGACGCCACTTGCCGTCGAGAAAGCGGAAGACGGGCACACCATCGGAGTAAATCTTGACTTCGCCATTCGGCGAGAGGATGAGGCAGATGTGTCCGCCGCACAAGGTGGCGCGGCAGTGGTCGCCGTAGCGGGCCGAGGTCGGCACCGCCAAGGGCATGTCACGGTAAGGCTCGGTCCACTCGTGCACGTCAATCAATTCCGCCAGCAGGCCGTCGCGGTCAACCAGGCCAAGGGTCTGCAACCCATCGCACAAACGATGGAAGCTGCGGATGCTGGTCAACTCGTGGGAATAACGCATGGCCCAGTCGGGCGTCGTCGGCGGTTCGTGGCACGGCTCCGGCATGGAGCCGAACAGCAACACGCCGGTGGCAATGCGGCGATTCTCGTAGGTGCTCATACTGCTGGTGCGCAACACCTCAATGGCATCGGCAATGCGATCGGGCACCCCGGCAATGGCTTCGCCGCTGGTATGCGGAGAAGGATCGAGGAACGCCGACACGAAGCGGTCCTCGGGCAGTCCACGAAAGAGCTGGAAGCTTTGCGCGGCCAGTGCCTGGTTGGTGATCAGCTGATAGCGCGCAGAGAGCACCATGCCGATACTGCGCAATAGCCGGCGCTCATGGTCCGACAGATTCGAACTGGCGGTCAGCGAGTAGCCTTCTCCCATCCACTCGAATTCGACCTGGCCGCCGCTCGGAACCGCGCCCAGCAGGCTCGGCATGCGCTCGGGTCTCTGCTTCACGCGTTCCAGCGTCGCTCCTGGGAAGAAATAGCGAATGCCATTCTCCATCAGGTCGCCGTAGAGTCCGCTGACAAACTTGGTACGGTTTCCCAGTGAGCGAAACGGGATGGAAGAGGATTTCATCACTCGCTAAAGTTTAAACCCGTTTCGCACGCTACGGCATTGACCAGCGAACACCTTTTCGGGCAGTTCGCGGCTGTATTCCCCAGCCGTCGTTCCCCTCAACGCCTCAAATGGCCAGCGACACCCTGCCGCCAAGACGGACAATTCGAGCGAACGCCGCTTGCCTGGTTCATGGGCGCCTCGTTGATAATGGGACTGCCGTTCGTGTGATTATCGCGAGGCACGGGGCCTCCCGGGCGGCTGGCAGTCCTGGCCGCTTGTGAAGTATCAGGGTTTGAGTTTCGTGCCTTATCTCATCCTGGTTGCCTGCTGCGTCTGCTGGTCTTCGTTGGCCAGTCGATCGAGATTGTGGCCTTTTGTTGCAGACGAAACAGGCGCAATCACAAGCCAGTCATACTCAACCCGAGTAAGAGGTGCATTGATGTCACCAAATGTCCTTGCTGTACGGACACACGCGTAGCAGCATGGTACGTTAGAGGTTTTTGGATTTTTCAGACTGCCGCAACACTGCGTGCCTGGAGCACACCAAGGAGCCGGCCCGCCATCGCCGTCACTTCCCGAGCCTGCCCAGGATGGGACGGTTAGCGCAACGAGCCCAATAAGCGTCACTACCACACTGGAAAACGTTTTCATGTATATTCTCCTACCATTCAAATTTTTGATGCTTGAGGGTCGATCAATCAGCAACTCATATGCGAGAACCGCAGCAGGGCTACTACGACATGCCTTCGCACAGGGTCTCTCGAGTGCAGCCAACCGCCGTGTGGCGATATTCCAGAGCCAATTCTTTTCCCAGACTCGCAATCGCATCGATGACTCGCAGTTGAGCTGTTTTCTTATCTTCTACTACCTCGAACGACAGAACGGCAGCAGGCGGAGAAGGAACTGGCAGCGAATTCAGGCTGAGGCTGCATGTCCAGCTTCCGCGCACGCTTCCGGGATAGCTTACACCAAATTGATCGATGGCCTCGTGCTAACTGTGCCTGGGAGTTTGCCGCAGCCAAATGTGGCGTCCCATACGATGCGTTTTTTGCGGCCGCGAGGTAGTATGTGCTTGCCGCAAGTTTCTCGAACTCACCAACAGGAACTAACAGCATGAGCCACATTGAAACCGAAACCAGCGGCGCCGTACGGCGCATCACGATCAATCGTCCAGAGAAAAAGAACGCGCTGACCGCGAAGATGTACCAGGATCTTGCAGAGGCGCTGGAACAGGCCGAGTCTGCTGCCAAAGTCCGCGTCATGCTGTTGCATGGCGCGGGGGAGGCGTTCACCGCGGGCAACGACCTGGTCGACTTTCTGCAAAAGCCGTGGAAGGGACAGGAGCTACCGCCGGCGGTGCGCTTCATCCGCGCGGTGGTGGACGCGAAAAAGCCGATCGTTGCCGCCGTACACGGGGCGACGGTGGGAATCGGCACTACGATCCTGTTGCACTGCGACCTTGTCTATGCGGCGGACGACACAAAGTTCCTGATGCCTTTCATCAACCTCGGCATCGTTCCTGAAGCCGGGTCCACGGTACTTTTGCCGCTGCTGATCGGGCACCAGCGCGCCGCGGAATTGCTGATGCTGGGCGTTCCGTTCACCGCGCAGCGAGCGCATGAATTAGGGTTGGTGAACGCCGTGGTCGCCGGCGGGGAGGTGCTCAAAACCGCCGCGAATGCGGCGCAACAGTTGGCGAAGAAACCTCCGGCAGCCCTCCGCGCCTGCAAGGAGCTGCTAAGGCGCGCGTATAAGGCGGAGGTGGATCGCGCGATCGACGAAGAAGTAACCGTCATCTCGGGGCGGCTGGATTCACCGGAGTGCTGCGAGGCACTCAACGCGTTTAACGAAAAGCGCGAGCCCGACTTCACCAAGTTCTGGTAACGCCGTTGCGATTCCGGTCGCTGGAAAAAGATTTCGCGGGTGACTGGTTTTGTTCCGGCCGTCCATAGCATATGGTGCACCCGTATCTACCACCTAAGTTCTATGGACGACCTGCTTCTCGGAATCCTTAACTCCATGAAAATCAGCATGTCTTATGCTGCCTCCATTTGCCGTGTGCTTACACTCCAAAAGATACGAAAAACGGGATATCTACTAATCAAGACATTCAGAATTCCGTAGCATTTTTTTTGAAACCTCCCCTTCATCCTTTTTTACAAAGGAGTTAACGAGGTTGTCAAATTTGGTTAGCCGAATGCAGACAAGCAGCCCAAATTGGGTTGAGCGCCACCGATGGGGGGAATCGAGTGTGCCATGTCGTGGGGTTCTTCCAGGAGGGCGGTAGCACTTGGTTTCCTGCTTACTCCCTGGGAAATCTGCCTTCCAACGGCAAGCACGCCCGTGAGCATTCTCGTCATCACAAACGAGCCGGAACGATGTGGTAGGGCCGCAGCCGGCGGACTGCGGCATTCGTTGTCGAACTCGGCAGCGCACATTCACAACGTTGACCATGAGGAAACAGGATAGAAGACGCAAGTCTCCCTGAGGGGCGAACCGGTCAGGTCGACATCATCCTTCACTAGCGGAAAGGAAAGTGTATGACCCGTTTTAATGCCACTGGTAGACGCGAGAGATTTCTCTCGATCGCGGCATTGGCAACTCTGTTCCTGCTACTGCCTTCCACTCTTTTCGCCCAATCCACCATATCGACGGGAAACATCAATGGATTGGTAACCGATCCCACCGGCGCGGCAGTGCCGGGTGCAAAGGTAACCATCACTCGGACTGACACCGGCGTCTCCACCGATGTGACCGCAAACTCCAGCGGGTTTTACAACTCCGGTTCTATCACCCCGGGCAACTACACGATTCGGGTTATGGCAAAGGGATTTGCCGCCGCCGAGACCAAGGTGTTAGTGCAGATCGGCAACAACAGCGCGGTTAATTTCAAGTTGCAGGTAGGCGCAGAAAGCACGACGGTCAACGTTGAAGCCGCGGCGGTCGGCGTCAATACGGAGCAGACGTCGGTGCAGGGCGTTCTGACCGCGACCCAGATCGAGAACCTCCCCGTCAACGGGCGCAACTTCCTCGATCTCGCACAGCTTGAGCCCGGCGTGCAGATTCAGGATGGCACCAACTTCGACCCGACCAAGATCGGCTATCAATCCATCTCGTTTGGCGGGCGCTTCGGCCGCACTGCGCGCATTCAGGTGGATGGCACAGACATTTCGGATGAGACCGTGGGGACGACCACCGGCAACATTAACGCCAGCGCCATCCAGGAGTTTCAGATCTCCCAATCCACAATGGATCTGTCCAACGATCTGAGTTCGTCGGGCGTGGTCAACGTTTCCACCAAGTCGGGCACGAACACCATCCACGGCGAGGGTTACGAATACTACCGCAGCAGCAATGTGGACGCGTCTTTGCCCAAACCGGAAGGGTTCACGGATCCCAACTACCATCGCAACCAGTTCGGTGGCAGTGTGGGGGGAGCTTTTATCAAAGACAAGCTGTTCTACTTCGCGGAAGGTGATAGCACCAATCAGAACCTGTTCGTGCCGGTGGAATATGCTGCGCCGTTCACCGGTTTCTCCGGGGGCTTCAATTCGCCGTACGGCAATCCGAACGCACTGGGACGCCTGGACTTCGTCGCTCCGCACAACGTTAAGCTGTTCTTCCGCTACGACTATTCGCAGATCAAGGCTGAGGGCACATTCTTTTCCGATAGCCTTCAGGTTTACCAGTCGAAGAACTACGTTCGCAATTCCGTTGTTGGCGCCGATTTCGTCACCGGTAGCTGGAGCCACAGCTTTCGGTTTAGCTATCTGAAGTTTCAGAATGAAATCGCCGACGCTGTTATCGGGAGCAGCCTGCCGTTGGCAGACTTCCCCGGAAATGGCCAGTATCTCAACATCGACGTCAACAATGGGCCTTCCACCGGCCCGAACCTTCTGGCGCCGCAATCAACGCCGCAGAGCGACCACCAATTCAAGTACGACGGCTCGAAGACGGTGGGACGGCACATCCTGCGTTACGGCGTTGACTTCAACCACATCCAAGGCGGAGGTTATGCCAAGTTCTTCTCGCTGGCCCCGCAGGTCGTGACCAACTACGCGGGCGACCAAGCTTTTGCGGCCGCAGGACCCTATCCTGGGGGTGCCGGAAACCCGCTGAACTACCCAGTTGACATCGTTATCCTAGGCAACGGCCAAGGCTTTTCTACTACACAGCCCGCCTTTGGCTTCCCAGCCGGCGGATTGGGACCGGACAACCGCCTTGGGCTTTATATAGCCGACACTTGGAAGATGTTGTCCAATTTCACCGTGAACCTGGGGCTGCGCTATGACCGTGATACGGGACGTACCGACAGCGACTTGCCCGGCATTCCCCAGCTGAATAACGTGCTTCCGAACTACCCCAATCTGGGCGCCCCGATCCCCAACCCCAATCTGAACTTCGGCCCGTCACTCGGGATTGCCTGGGACCCGTGGAAAACAGGCAACAACGTGATTCGCGCCGGCATTGGCCTGTACTACGAGAACGTGATCTTTAACAACGTCTTGTTTGATCGCCCACTACGGCTTCAGACGGGAGCGTTCCTGCAAACCCCCACCCCTTGCGTTTTCGGAACGATAACCCAACTACCTGGTTCCGGCCAACCGCCGGTCACGTCTGCCGAGTGCGGCACTCCTAGTAACCCGATCACCATTGGTCAGGCGGGCGCTGCGATCGCAACCTTGCAGCAGCAATACCAGGCGGCCAACCCGTTCAGCCTTACTACTCCTAACCCAAACTATATTGCGTCAGGCTATCTCAACACCGGAACAAACTTCCCCCTCGGTCTGTTTGCTCCTGATTACAAAACTCCGCGTTCGACGCAGATTAACGTCGGCATACAGCACCAGTTCGCGCCCGGCGTCGTGGGCAGCGTGGATTATGTCCGCAATGTCACCACCGGCCTTCTGCTGGGCGTGGACCTGAACCACACCGGCGACACGAGGTTCTTCTATAAGGCAAACGCCCAGGCGGCGATCTCTACCACTACTGCATCGTTCGGTTGCGCCGGAGGCTACAGCTCGGCCGCCATTAACTGCGCCATCGCCAACGGTGCGACCATCGCCAGCTTTGCGGGCAACGGTCTTGATTCCCAGGGTGATCTCGGCGGGAGCGCTAGCTGCCCGCCTGGAGGTTGTGCCTTTGGCGGCATAAACCCCACGGCCCCGGCGATGACTTTCCTGCAGCCCGTTGGGATATCGAAATACAACGCCGTGCAGATGAAGCTGACCTATCAGAAGAGCAACCCATTCAAAGGGCTCCGCGCCCTCAACATGCAAATCTCCTACGCCTACTCCTCGTTCCAGAACTCGGGCGGTGCAAGCGCGACCAGTCCCGGGGCAGTGGCCAACAGTGACCAGGATTTCGTAATTCCGGCGCTCGACAACGCCGACCCGAACCGCTACTTCGGGCCTTCCCTGCTCGACCGCCCGCAACAGTTCTCCTTCGGCATCGTTGGCACCCTGCCGTGGGGCTTCGAGGTGTCCTTCATCGGCCACTTCGATTCGTCGTTGCCGCTGCCCATCATTGTGCCGGGAAGCGGAGCTGGACAGATCTTCCAGACCGATTTTACGGGCGACGGAACTACGGGTGACCCGTTGCCGGGAACCGTCAATGGCTCGTTCGGGCGACAAGTCAATGCCAGTACCCTGAACCAAAACCTCGCCTACTACAACCAGAACTACGGCAACCAGCCGACCCCCGCCGGCATGGTGCTGGTCAATAATGGACTGTTCAGCGTCAGCCAGCTCCAGCAACTCGGTGGAGTGGCCCCGTGCGTTCAGGGGATGGGCATCAACAGTCCCAACTGCACCATACAGCCGGCCCCGGCAGGGCAACAAAACCTGGGCAGCCTTCGGGACTTCGATCTGAAGCTGAACTGGACCTACAGGGTTGAGTTGAAGAGCCACGTCATTCAGATCCAGCCGGGCGTGGGCTTCTACAATCTGTTCAACTTCTCCAACTTCGATCTGCCACCGAACGCGTTGACCGGCGCCTTGACGGGCAGCGCGGGTACGATCAATGGCACCACCGCGGCGGATCGCATCACCAACCGCGTCGGAGCTGGCACTGGCGTGTTTAACCTGGGCGCACCGCGCGCCATGGAGTTCGGCATGCGGATTGCGTTCTAGGGGTCCCTTCTACTCTGGCGGCGCAAGTGGCCGCCGGGGCTTCTAACAGCCACCCGCTCGAGCGGGTGGCTTTTTACCGTTCAGCCCTCAATGGGCTTATCTTTACTTATCCAAATCTCTCCCCATTCGCGCATAATCGTCCTATCGTCCGAACCATGCCAACTCGCGCCGATTTGCTGGCGGACGGTTCCACCGATACACGCCTTGGTCGCATTGTGCGCCTGCTCAGCGACAACGCAACAGTAGTCATCAGCGGCACGCGAATCGCCGAGGAGTTGGGCACAACCCGCTCCGAGGTTTGGCGCGCGGTGCAGCATCTGCGCGAGCTGGGCCTGCAGATCACGGGTCATCTCGCGACTGGATACCAAATGGAAACTGTTCCTGATCTTCTGCTTCCCGACATCCTGGGCTCCTTCGTGAACGGTACGATCTTCGCCTCGCGCATCCATCATTACTTCCGCATTGGCTCAACCAATGTGACGGCAATGCATGCAGCGAGCGAGGGTGCGCCGGAAGGCGCCGTCTTCCTGGCCGAGGAGCAGACGGGCGGTCGCGGACGCGCCGGTCACACCTGGGAGTCGGCGCAGTCGGTGGGTATCTACTGCTCGGTGGTCTTGCGGCCCATCTTGTCGCCGGCTGATGCCCTGATGCTCTCCCTGATCGCCGGTATCGCTGTGGCGGAAGCAGTGGAAGAAACTACCGGCTTGCATCCCGATCTACGCTGGCCCAACGATGTCATGCTCGGCGACCGAAAATTCTGCGGCATCCTGACGGAGATGAATTCCGAACCGACGCGGGTCCACTACGTGGTGGTGGGCATCGGGATCAACGTGAACCACGAGTCGTTCTTAGGCGAGCTCGAACCGATTGCGACTTCGCTGCGAATGGAGAGCGGACGCGCCTGGTCGCGTGTGGAACTGGCTGCTGCTCTGCTAAAATCCCTCGACAGCGAGTATCGTAAGCTTACACAGGGCGGCCCGACCGCGCGCTCGTCCATTTTGCGACAGTTCGAGGAGCGTTCTTCCTATGCCCGCTCTCGCCACGTACGCGTTGATGGACCGGGCGGGTATGAGGGAGTCACGGAAGGGCTGGACGATCGCGGTTTTCTGTTGGTGCGCACCGAATCTGGTCTGCGCACCGTGCTTTCTGGAGACGTTCGCGCGCTCAGCGGGAAATAAGCCATGCTGCTTGTCATCGACGTAGGTAATACCAATACCGTGCTGGGCGTTTTCGAGGCCAAGCCTGCCAAAGAGGGCGCTGGCCGTCTACTCGCGCACTGGCGGGTTTCCACCATCAAAACCCAGATGGTGGACGAGTACGGCGTGCTGTTCCGCAACTTGTTTGCCATGCACGGGCTCGAGGTCAGCTCGGTGCAGGGCATTGTGATTTCGTCGGTCGTGCCTCCCCTCGACTCCACTTTGCGCGAAATGTGCGAGCGCTATTTCCACTCGCGCCCGTTGTTCATCGAACCGGGCGTCAAGACCGGAATGCCGGTCCACTACGACAATCCCGCGGAAGTTGGCGCCGACCGCATCGTTAACAGCGTGGCTGCGTTCGAAAAGTACGGCGGGCCGTGTATCGTGGTGGACTTCGGTACCGCGACAACATTCGACGTGGTCTCCCGCAAAGGTGAGTATCTGGGCGGTGTGATCACGCCAGGAATTGGAATCTCGGCCGACGCGCTTTTTGAGCGCACCGCGCGCTTGCCTCGGGTGGACATTCGCAAGCCCCCTCGCGTGCTCGCGACCAACACCGTCAACAGTCTTCAGTCGGGCTTGTACTACGGATATCTCGGGCTGATCGATGGAATTTTGGAGCGGCTCAATGCCGAGTTGGGCGAGAACATTACCGTCGTTGCCACTGGCGGGCTGGCGGAACTGATGGGCGGAGGTTCCAAATACATTCGCGAGATCGATGACCTGCTCACGCTCAACGGTCTGCGCATCATCTACGAGCGCAATCAGGTTCATGTCCGCCGCCGCAATGAGCAAGCCCACGGAAACCACGACACGCCGGAAGGCGGCAGCCGGCGCGAGGCGACTTCCGCGCACAAGCCCGATTGAAGGTTACACTAGGCTCCATCCTTTCGCTTGTTTTGCGACCGCAGTTGGTCCAGGACGTGAGAGTCTGTGTGAGAACTCAGTTTCTCTCTCGCTGGTGCAGTAGGATGCACGGAAATCGAGCCCCGCAGGGGCGGAAGTGCAGTTAGCCCAGGACGGAGCCCAGCGGAGTCCTGGGTAGAGTCAGAAATGAGATCGAGTCCCTTTAGGGACGGCACAATTCTTAGGCACACTCTTTTAGCCTCGAGGAATTTGCGGTTCCTCTCCCTTGCGATAACGTTTACGCCTCCATGGAAACCTACTTCAACTACTTCACCGAGATCGAGGAGCACTTCCAGCGCCGCCGCGGCACCTTGCTGCTGCTCTCCCCGCTTGACTGGGCACTGATGGAGACCTGGAAAGATGCGGGCATCCCGGTCGAAGCCGTTTTGCGCGGCATTGACGCGACCTTCGAAAAGTGGGAGC
This sequence comes from uncultured Acidobacteriaceae bacterium, assembly GCA_963836295.1. GTDB lineage: Bacteria > Acidobacteriota > Terriglobia > Terriglobales > Acidobacteriaceae > Bog-257. The sequence goes on from CAWIIY010000002.1 coordinate 616,639, forward strand.
GGCGTCCCAGCCGGTTTCGAAAAGTGAATAGCCTTGCCTACTGCTCTCAGGAAGTGCTGGCTTCGGTGGAAGAGATGAAAGAAGCGGCCGTGGGCGCGCCTCCAAGTGAGAGAAAGAACACGGGACTGGACCGACACTGCCGTGGTCGAGTACCTGAATCGCAACGCCGGACAGCTCGAACCAGGTGCAATTGCCGGCGACGGCGCAAACGCTTGCGCGAGAGACCGCCTCGACCTTGCGTACTTTGGCGGCTTCATTGGCGCAGGACCGCCTGCTGTCTATGGAAGACATGGAGCGGCGATTAACCGTCGCGGAAGAAAAGATACTTGCCGGGCTGCTGGCGGCGACGCCTGATGAACTTTTGCTCGCGGTGCGCACCGAAGCCGACCGTGACCTGGCGCCCTATCGCCGCAAGATGAGTGCGCCGCAAATCGAACAGCTTCACAAACAGTACGTCCACAAGCGAGTGTTGGAGCAGTACAACGTTCCCCGGTTGAGCTTGTTTTATATGTGATTGCTAAACGTTGAATCTGTCATCCTGTCTATAACGACGTCGGCATTGTCAAGAGCACACGAATCCTCTGCGAGCCGGAAGCGGGGTCAAGGGCGCCCTCTTTTGGCGTTCATCTCGACCCTTGACGCGGCTTCCGGCTTGCCCACCATGGAGCCAGGAACGAAGCGCAGCGCGGTAGAGCTGAGCTTCGTTCCTTAGCTGAAGATTTTGTCTTTCCTGGCATCCGATCTTCGGCTCGTTCTTCTGTAATCCGGCGATGGGACCGTCCCCGGCACTCCCACCAGCCATCTCTTCGGGCCTCCCGTTCCCCCCGCGGGGAGGTTGGCCCATGATTACGGCTTCGATCTCCCCACCCTCGGCGGCCGGGAGGCAGGCTGCCCACTCAAGCGTTCGGTCTACTTTCGACCACAGTATGACTCGGGCTCACCTGCATGCGAGCGCCGGCGGCTGCGCCACTCGGCATAGCTGATGCCGTCACGCAACATGCAGTACAAGCGCACCGCCAGCTTGCGGGCCACCGCTACTTTGGCCACTCCCGCGTGCGCGTGAGTGTGCTTGCAGTGGCCGTAAAAACGTTTCAACTCAGGGTCCAGGCGCGCCGCACTATGCCCGCCTTGCACCAGCAGGTAGCGCACAAACGAATTGCCCTGCTTGCTGATGCCGCCCAACCGCTGCTTGCCTCCGCTGGAGCGCTCCCGTGGAATCAGTCCGAAATAGCTGGCCACCTGGCGCGCTCCGGCAAATCGCTCCACTGGGCCCAGCGTAACCACGAAAGCCAAACTGATCACCGGCCCCACTCCGGGATGGGTCATCAGCCGCACCGCATCGGGTCGCGCCTGGGCTTCGCACAGCACCGCCGTATCCAGGCTGGCGATCTGCTGTTCCAACTGCTCCAGCAGCCCCAGCAAAGTCGTCCGCCGTTGGGCCGCGTACCCACCCAACGGCAGGGCTTCTAACTTCTGCCGTCCGCGGCGCGTCCACAGTCGCCACTTCAGCTGCAGCCCCTGATTCAGGGCCAGAAACTGCAACTGATTCTTGACCTGGGTTTGCCACTGCACCAGCTTGTGACGATGCACCAGCAACTGCCGCGCATCCCGGTCCTCCGCTGAGGGCACCCAGATGCGCGGAAAACGTTCTTCCACCAGCAGCTTCACGATGTGCTCGGCATCGCGTTTGTCGGTCTTCTGCTTGCGCGTCATCGAAGCCCGGATCTGGGTAGCATCCCCCATCCACACCTGGTGCCCCAGCCCCTCCAGCAGGCGCTCGAACCACCCGCTGAAACCCGTGCTTTCGATTCCCACCAGCACCCCCGCGGGTAAACCACGGTAGAACTCCATGGCCTCCTGCGGATGCGCCAGTCGCCGCTGCCTGATCTCGCCCGTCTGTTTGTCAAAGATCGCTACTTGCTGAAACCCGGGATGGTAATCGCATCCTATAATCAACATGGTCGGCTCCTTCTTGAGCCGCTTGATCGGATTGCACCATCAATGTACTCGAGTCCTGGAGCCGACGTCGTTATGTAATCAAGCGTAGCGCTCGCCAGGCTTTCCCGACTCGCGTCTTTTGCGGGTCGGGCGAGCGCGGAGTCGAAGGATCTGCGGTTTTTTTTCCCAGCGCAAATGGTACCCTAACCAACCGCAGTGTCCCTCGACGCCGCTTCGCGTCGCTCGGGGTGACAGTTTCGAAGGATGGGGCAGGCCCGAGGTGATATTGCAAATCGAGAAGCTGGTTTACGGTGGCGACGGCCTGGCCCGCATGCCAGCTGACGCCCACGGTCGCGGCAAGACCGTCTTCGTTCCGTTTGTGCTGCCCGGCGAGCATGTCGAAGCGTCGGTGGTCGAGAGTCGCTCCGGCTTCGCTCGCGCCAAACTCGACAAAGTGCTGACGCCTTCTCCCGAGCGGATTCCGGCGGGATGTCCGTACTTCGGCCGCTGCGGCGGGTGCCACTATCAGCACATGGCGTACGAGGCGCAGTTGCGGCACAAAGCCGAAATTCTCCGTGAATCGCTTCGCCGCACTGCCAAGCTTGAACTCCAACACGAGATTCAGCTTCACTCTTCGCCGCCGTGGAACTATCGCAACCGCACCCGTGTGCAGCTGCGACACGCTCCGGAGTTTGTGCTCGGCTACTACCGTTACAACTCTCACGATGTGCTTGCGGTGGAGTTGTGCCCCATCAGCTCACCGCTGATCAACCAGGCGATCGTGGCGGTGTGGAAGCTCGGCCGCGAAGGTGCTGTTCCCGCGTCTCTACACGGCTTGCAATTCTTCGCCAACCACGATGACACCCAGCTTCTTGTCGAAGCTTACGTCCGTCCCGGCAGCAATGCGCAGGAGTTGCAGCCGTTCACCGCGGCATTGCACAGCGTTTTGCCAGCCGTCGCTGGAGTCATGGTCTTCCCGGTCTTCTCCATCGAGAACGAGTGTCGTCAGCGGACGCGGCCCACCTCTACTCCCGCCGAGGCTTCGCAGGCCATCGGCGGCGATTCGCTTACGTACCACGCCGCGGGGCAACAGTACCGGGTCAGCGGAGGATCGTTCTTCCAGACCAACCGCTACCTGATCGACACGCTTGCGCAGGTGGCGACCGCCGGTGGAGGCGGGCGCGCTGCCCTCGATCTCTTCTCCGGCGTCGGCCTGCTTACGCTGCCGCTGGCGCGTAAATTCGATCAGGTGCTGGCAGTGGAATCGTCGCCAAATTCCTTCGCCGATCTGCGCCTCAACGTTCCCAGCAACGTGAAGTGCATTCGTGCGACCACCGAACGTTATCTTGCCGAGCACGGCCCCAAGATCGCGCCCGACCTCATCGTAGTCGATCCGCCTCGGGCCGGGCTGGGCGAAAAGACTGCCGCCGCTCTGGGTCGCATGTCCGCCTCCTCTGTGACGTACGTCTCATGTGATCCGGCAACCCTCGCTCGCGACCTTCGCCTGCTGTTAGAATCAGATTTTCGGGTCGAGCAGGCGCACCTTGTGGATATGTTTCCGCAGACCTTTCACATGGAAGCCGTTCTGCATCTGGTGCGATGACCCTCGACGACTCGCCCGGAGTGACCAAAATGTACGCGCTCGCCATTCTTCGTTATCGCAAACCGCTGGAAGAAGTTCTGAAGCACGTTGACGCACACCGCGCCTACTGCCAGGGCCTGAAGCAGGAGAAACTGCTGATCGCTTCCGGTCCGCTGGTGCCGCGCTGCGGTGGCGCCATGCTGCTGCGGGTCCCCGATGACGAAGCTCAGGCGACGCTGGACAGTATCCGCGACAACGATCCGTATACCCGGTTCGGGGTCGCGCAATACGAACTATGGCCCTGGGCCCCGGCTTTTGGCGCGGAGGACCTGGACCGCCTATAACCACCCGGGTAGCTGAGGTAGCGCGACTGGACGTTCAGTGGCGACAACCTCCTCTTCAACGATCACCGTACCGGCATCCGCGCCCGCGGAGCCGTCGCTCTACTGCGGCGGTAAGGAGCCGGTTTCCTTGCAGCCCTTGCCTTTTCCATAGGAATAATCGCCGCCAACTATCTCTGGCGTTCACCCCAATCGTGGTTGATCGCGTGCCCTGGCTGCGCTTTTGGGCGCTGCCTTCTTCTATCGCCGCTCGCCGCAGATCGCTTTCGGGTTTGCCCTCCTAGCGTTGGTACCGCTTGGTGGATTTTATCTTCAGGCCCGCGATGCTGCCGCGCCGACCATCGCCGAAAATCTCCAGCCCTTTGCCAATGGCGACGACCAGGTTGATGTGACCGCATATGTCATTCGCGAGGGATTGGTGCGCGACAGCCTCTATGGGGGCAAGCAGGAGTCGGTGGATGTGAAGGCCGAGCGGCTGCAACTCGGTGACCACGTGGTCAACGCGGCCGTTGGCATTCGGCTCACGGTCTACAGCAAACAGTCGGAGGAAGACGAAGCTCGCGACGAAGGAACTGCCTCGCCACTTCGCGTGTACACCTACGGCCAGCGTCTGCATTTCATCGCGAAGCTGCGGATGCCGCGCAATTATCGCAATCCTGGCGCGATGGATATGGCTGGCTATCTGGCCTCGCAAGGCATTCGCCTGACCGGTTCGTCCCGTGCCAGTAGCGTGGAAGTGCTGCCAGGCTTCGTGGGCAGCCGCATCGGTTTGTGGAGAAGCGCTGCGCGTCGTAGCGTACTGGCCCACATCATGCAGCTTTGGCCCGGCGAACGTGGCGCGCTGATGCAGGCAATGCTCATCGGCGGACGGGCGTTCTTCGGACGTGACATCAAGACGGAGTTCCAGCGCACCGGCACGTATCACATCCTTGTCGTATCCGGCATCAACGTAGGCATTCTCGCCTTCGCGGTTTTCTGGACGCTGCGCAAACTTCCTTTCGGCGAGACATGGGCCACCGTGCTTACCATCCTGCTGTCGTGGGGATACGCCTTCCTCGCCGACCTCGGCTCACCCATCGTGCGCGCTACCATCACGCTGGGGATTTATCTGGTCACGCGTCTGCTGTTTCGCGACCGTGCCGCGCTCAACGGACTCGGTATTGCTGCCCTGGGCATCTTGCTGGTGAATCCGCGCACTCTGTTCGAAGCCAGCTTCCAGCTCACATTTCTTTCCGTAATTGCCGTTGCCGGTATCGCAGTACCGGTGTTGCGCCAAACCGTCTATCCGTTCCGCAAAGCGCTGAGCAATCTCGACTCGACCGCCTGCGACATCGCACTTCCGACGCGAGCTGCGCAATTTCGTTTCGACGTGCGGCTGGCTCGCGACCTGATTGAGGACGTCTCCAATCGGCGGGTTGCGAACTTCGTAGTTGTCGGCGTGACTCGATTTGTTATTGGCGCAGCTGAGCTGCTCTTCACGTCTACCGTTATCCAGATAGCACTCGCGCTTCCGATGGTCTGGTATTTCCACCGCGCCACCACCATGGCGCTGCCCGCCAACGCGCTCGTAATCCCCATCGCGGGAATCCTCTTGCCCGCTGCAGTAGTTGCGGTTGCAGCTTCCTACACTGCTCATTGGCTGGCGTGGCTACCGGCGCTCATCAGCCAGTATGCCCTCGATGCGTTGACAGGTACGATCCACGTAATCGGCCATCTGCGTGTCTCCGACGTTCGCGTGCCCACGCCGGCGCTGCTGGTCTGCTGCGCCGCCGCGGCAGCATTCGGGCTGGCTCTGCTGCTGGCGCGCCGGCGAATTGCCCTGGCTAGTTTCGGGCTTGCCGGCCTATTGGCCGCCGCGGTTTGGATCGTGCTGTTACCTCCAAAGCCGCAATGGCAGCCCGGAGTTCTTGAAGTCACCGCCATTGATGTGGGCCAGGGCGATTCACTGCTGCTGATCACCCCCGAGGGCAAGACTCTGCTGATGGATGCCGGTGGCATACCCGGTAATGCGCGTTCCGACTTTGATGTTGGTGAGGAGGTCGTTTCACCGTATCTCTGGTCACGCGGCATTCGCCTGCTCGATGCTGTGGCGATTTCGCACGCCCATACCGACCACATGGGTGGCATGCGCAGCGTGATTGCAAATTTTCGGCCTCAAGAACTCTGGTATGGAGTCGAATCTCCGAGCCAAGGATTCCAAGATGTCGAAGCGGCGGCGCGCTCCAATCATGTGGATCTGAAGTCATACGTCGCCGGTGAATCGTTTGAGTTCGGAAGCATTCATGTGCGCGTGCTGAATCCCCAGCCAGGATGGCAGCCGCACGATCCGCCGCAGGATGACGAATCGCTGGTCTTACGAATGCAGTATGGCGGAAGTTCGGTTCTGCTGGTAGGCGACTCACACAAGCGTATCGAGAAGTTCCTGCTGGACGAAGCCCCGCAATCCGATTTGCTCAAGGTGGGACATCACGGCAGCTCGACGTCCAGCTCGCCGGAATTTCTCGCAGCCGTAAAGCCGCGCTACGCCGTGGTTTCGGTAGGCTTCTACAACTCGTTCAAACATCCCCGGCCGGAGGTGATGGAGCGCTACGCCGCCGCACACATCCCAACCTACCGCACCGACCTCTTCGGCGCCGTCTCCTTCTACCTCAACGGCAAAGACATCACTGCTAGGTCTGTTCCTCGGTGACCGCCTCGTCTGCGTCCGTCGTGGGATTCTGGCGGTACGCCTCGATGGTCTGCCGCGCTTCTTCGGCTTGATCGGGCCGCACCATCACCCACACGCCGCCGACGCCGGGCAGGATGTCCTGGGGAGCTTCCCGGTTTTGGATCATGGCGTCAATTCCTGCCGACTCCAGCAAACCGCGCACCACCATTCCCTCTGACTCTTCGTCGGTATCGAAAACCTTCACCAGCTCTTCGTGATCGTTTTCTGGCTCTGCCATGGCTCCTCCAATGGGGTTCGATGCAAATGGTAGTTCTTGTCCTTCGCAGTGGTCCTGTTTCCCGGCTGAAATCGTGCCGTTTGGGTGTATGATGCCCCCCACCACCTTCGAGCGCAACACTAGGCTCAGGTCGGACATCCAAATTGTAGCCGAAAGCGAGCGAGCGAGATTTCAGACAGCGGGTAACAGCTGTTTCTATCGAGGAATCTATGGGGTTATCGGAACGACGGGAAGAGATTCGACCGCAACTCAGCAGCGAGCAGCAAGAACAGGAAGAAGAACGCCGCAAGCTGCGCCGCTTGCAGGTGATGATGAACATGGTCATGTCGGTCATCAGCCAGGACCACGACCTAACCGTGGAAGAGGCCGCTGAGTTGGTGGCCAATACCAAGCGCGCTGCGCTGGCCATGTTCCCCGACAAGGAATTTGCCTATGACATCCTCTACAGGCCGCGGCTGCAGCGGCTGATGGCAGAACGCTTCCGCATGCAGTGACAAGAGCTACTTGCTTATGCTCGTCAAGTAGACTGTCAGCGTCCCCCAGAATAGTTTGGCGCGCATCTGTACTGGCAGGTGCTGGGCGTCGTCCGTGTACCAAATCCAGATTCGGCCGCGGTTCTTCAAGGTGCCCGTAGTCGCCCTCCGGCCCGACGCGAATTGTCTGAAACGTACCGGCTGGAGTTTTTACCTGTTCCTTGCCTTCCACGTGCGCCTGTACGGCTACGGTCTTGCCTCCGTCATTGAGAGGAAAGGTGTAGTTGGCACCTTGCAGCAGAGGAAGGCTGCCCACATAGAAAATTCCCGACACCACGTCGGTTACGCACCCCGGAATATCATTTTCGGTTCTCTTCTGCTGGTTGTCTTTGAGGTTGCGTTCTTCAAGAACTGCCTTACCGCGCGGGTAATCGTAGGAGATCACGGTTTCACGGCGGTGCGAGCCCTCTTCGGTGTGCTTCAACAGCTTGTAGGAGCACAGGCTCTTGGAGTCCAAATAGGAATTAAAGCGGTCCTGCACCCGATAGAGCAGCTCGACCACGCCGCTGGAGTCGGCGGCGACGGCTACGTGCTCTTCCGATCCGGCGCGCTCAATCCGCACGGTCGCTAATCCCGCAGTCAAGAAGCGCCATTCCCCTTCATAGTGCAACGTCTGTCCCTCCGGAAATTCGTAGCCGGGACGAAGGGGTTCGATGTGCGACAACGCGCCAATTCTTGCTTCTCGCAGCGGCTGCGAGCCGCCATGCGGCGCTTGCGGGCCAGGGATGACCGGCGCGCTAAGTCCGAGTGATACTGCAACTGCTAACAGGATTGCGAGTGCGGCACTGCTGCGTGTAATCAGATTCCCCTCACCCGTGAAACCACAGGATCTTTGCCACCAGTGCCGCCAGCATGGCAGCGGCGCCCAGCAGGGCATTGTACTCGCGATGTTGCCAATATAGCTCGCGAGAGAAGCCGTCCATGATTTGACGGAACAGCAACGTATGGGGGAGCAGGCTGGGCACACAGCGCGCGTAGTCGTCATAGCCCGGAAATTGTTTTCGCAAAAATGTTTCCTCGGCGTTTATGACCGGCAGGTAGATGAGCGCAAACATCAGAACGATCGCGATCATCACCCAGACGTCGCGAGCGGCGACAGCGAAACCAAGCGCGATCACGATCGAACCCAGGTAAAGCGGATTACGCACGTACGCGTAGGGCCCAGTCATGGTCAGTTCCCGGTTCTTCTTCACCTGTCCAGAGGCGACGGTGCGAAGGATGATACCCAGCGACGCGATGAGCGCGCCCAGAACCAGAAACCTCCACGTTGGTTTTGCGCGCCACAAATAAAAAATCGCAAACGCAAACCCCAACGGCACTCGGATACGGTGGGCCACTCGGCTCCAGGCGATATTCGATTTGGCAGTTTGCGGATCAGCCACGCTGCCCTCCGAGCAACTGGTCGGCAGCCCCAATCACAGCCTGCGGCTCGATCGAAGCCAGGCCCGCATCGCGACGGTCAGTATGCGTCGTGTTGTTCATGCTCTCCGGACTGCGCAGGACGACGTTAGGTGTGCCGAAAGGACCATTGCGCTCTGGGCGCGTGGGGCCGAACAACGCAACCACCGGCACGCGTAATGCCGCCGCGAGGTGCATGGGGCCGGTATCTCCACCGATGAAGAGGCGGGCGCGCCGCGTCAGGGCAATCAATTCTCCAACCGAACACTTCAACGGGACGGCCACTCCGCCGCTGGAGTTGCGGACCGCTCCGGCCAGGGCTTCTTCTCCGGGACCGTGATTGACGAGCACCGCCATGCCCCGGTCCGCCAGAGCGCGCGCCACCGCGCCGAACGATTCTGGTGGCCAGCATTTTGCTCCCCAACCCGCACCGGGATTAAGGATTGTCATCGGCTTGCCGCCCAACATTTCGAATAGATGATCGGCCCAGCCTTCGGCGACGGGATCAACAGGAAAGGGTGGCTGAACATATTCCAGCGGTTGCCCTGCCAGCTCCGACGCCAGAGACAGCGCCTGCTCGATCACATGGGCCCCTTGCATGTCAATGGCATGGGTGTAGAACATGCGCGCCGGACCCTCGCGCGGCTGCGAAGACCCGATGCGGATTGTGGCGCCCGTGGCACGCGCCGCCAGCGCCGAGCGTATCGCACCCTGGAGGTCGAGCGCGATTTCGTACCTCCTGGCGCGCACTTCACGCCGGCGCGATCGGATTTCACGCCACGTTTCACGGGAAAACAGCGACTTGCGCCAACTGGAGAACCTGGCCACATGCACCCAGTCAGCGAGCGGCTTCCTTTCCGAGCGCGCAGCCAATCGCTCCGAATCACGCGCGCACAGCAATTCCGCCCAGCGCTCTTCGACGAGCCATCCGATTTGCAAATTAGGTTTGGCGCGACGCAGAGCCGCAATCGCGGGCATGCCGTGAATGATGTCGCCCATTGCGCTGAGCCGCACCACAAGCAGCCGATCGCGAAGCCGACCCTTCAGGCGTTCGGAGGTCATTGTTCACCACGGAGACACAGAGACACACAGAGCTTCTTTTTTGCTTTAGTCTGTGCCTCTGTGCCTCTGTGGTAATAGATCACCGTTGGCCACGTCCTCCGCTCCAGGATTGCAGCCGCTCAAGAAAGTCAGTAGTGGAGTGATCTTTGGGGTCGCCGACAATCTCGATGCGCCCGCCATATGCCAGGACCTCGTCGCGCTCAGGGACACTCTCTCGCGTGTAGTCTGTACCTTTGGCTTGCACGTCAGGACGGATCTCGCGAATCAAAGCGCGCACCTCAGGTTCGTCAAAAACAACCACGGCATCCACGTCGGTCAGCGCAGCGATGATCTCCGCGCGCTCCGCAACCGGCATCAGCGGCCGGCCCGCGCCCTTCAGCCGGGAGACGCCCTCGTCCGAATTTATCGCCACCACCAGCTTTCCGCCCAGCGCCTTCGCGCCGCGCAGATAGCGGATGTGCCCAACGTGCAACAGGTCAAAGCAGCCGTTGGCCAGGACGATCGGTTCGCCACTGTGTCGCCATTCGGCCACCCGCTTGCGCAGAGCATCGCGCGAAAGAATTTTTTGTGTGGGGTCGTTCACGAAGCTGTAGTTGCGGAGTACTGGTCGATGGCGGCCAGCAACTCCTGGTTCGATACGGTGGCCGTGCCACGCTTCATCACCACGATGCCGCCGGCGAGGTTAGCCAGCCGGGTGGCGGAGGCGGTATCGGCTCCGGCCGCCAGCGCCGCGGTGAACGTGGCGATTACCGTGTCTCCGGCTCCGGTCACATCCACAACCTGGTCGGAGCCATGTATAGGTATAACCAGCGGCGGAGTATCTTTCTCGAAGGCGACCATGCCATCGCGGCCGCGCGTAATCACCAACGACTCCAGTGCCATCTCCTTCAACAGCCGCTCGCCGGCGCAGAAGAGTTTTTCGTCGTTATGGCCAATCTTGATGCCCAACGCCTCTTCCACTTCTGGCTCATTGGGCGTGGCCGCCGTAACTCCCTCGTAGTCCAGCATACGATAGCGCGAGTCGAGAGTGACCAGCTTGTTCGCCAGGCAGCGATTCGACTTGATGAAGTTGAGCAACCTCGGCGAGGCCGCACCATATCCGTAGTCGGAAATCAGAAATGCGTCGGAGGCGGTCGCATATTCCCGTGCTGCGTTCACCAGGTTTAACAGCGCGGGATGCAATTCGTCCAGTGGCTCCGGTTCGCGATCCACGCGAACCACCTGCTGCCGGCTGGTGTGCGACATACCCGCAAGAATACGACTCTTCGTTGTCGTGGTATGGCGCTTCACTCGTTCGATGCCGCTGGCGGGAATTTTCTTCTCGTGTAATCGCTCCAGCAGCAAGTTGCCGGCCTCGTCGTCGCCCACTACCCCGACGGGCAGAACGTTCACACCCAGTGAAGCCAGGTTCATTATTGTATTACCGCCACCCCCGGGAACGACCGTGCGTTCGCGATGCTTCAGGATCAGCACCGGCGCCTCACGCGACACCCGCGCGATCTCGCCAAAGATAAATTCATCGGCGACCAAATCGGCAAGAACGGTGACCGAGACATCGGCGAACGACTGGACAATCTTCTTCCAGCGCTCGGTATCTTTTAATTGTCTGGTCATGAACTTAAGTGAAGGTCCCGTGCTTAAGGCCAAGCAATCGGCACGGAGCAACCGTTGATTGTCTCACGCAGGCCTCCGCTTTCGCTCGCTAACCGTGGCCAGTATGAACTTCAGGACGGCTGGTGCATTGTGCAACCGCATTCTCACCGGAACAATATGAATCGGTTGCAGCGCATCGAGATGTCCCTCGAGGTTGATTACATCTTTCTCCGTGGTGACGAATGCCGCCGCTCCATGCTCCTTGCGCAGCCGCAGGAGTTGGCGGATATCCTCAACCGAATACCGATGGTGATCGCGAAAGATGCGGGTGCCCGCGAGCATGACTCCCGCTGCCCGCAACTGGGCAACAAAGTTCTCCGGACGCGCGATGCCGCAGAACGCCAGGCATGGCTCTTTCGTCTGGGGAGCGATAATGTCGCGTGTCACTCTCCACACTTGCTGCGACCCGAGGCGTAGTCCATCCCTCGGCATGTCGTTGGTGAGCACAACCGCATCCGCGCGCTTCAATGAAGACAGCGGCTCGCGCAGCCTGCCGGTGGGCAGCAACGAATCCTGCGCGTCGCTGGACGTGGCCAGCACGATGTCGAAGTCGCGCGCCAGCCGCCGATGCTGGAAGCCATCGTCAAGCAAGTGCAACCGCGGACCAGAATGTTCCTCGTTCAATCGTCCGGCGGCGTAGCGGTCCTCGCCGACAATGACGGGGACTTCCAATTTCCGCGCGATCAGCAGAGGCTCGTCGCCACATTCGCGTGGAGATCCCGAGGGATCAACCCGGGCCACACCCGTGGTCAGGCGACGGTAGCCTCGCGAGAGCACATCGAAAGGAATGCTATGCTCTTTCAGCAACTCGCCCAACAAAATAAGGAATGGCGTTTTTCCGGAACCGCCAACCGTGAGGTTGCCGATACTCACCACGGGCCCTTCCAGGTGGCTGAGGGTCAGCATCCCACGGTCGTAAAGTTCATTGCGGACACCCACGGCTGCGCCATAGAGTGCGGCGAGCGGGTTCACGCGCCGCGCTCCGAGGTGATCTCCGACGGGCACAGTGCGCCCCGCTCCGACAACAATTCCAGCAGCGCGTTCGCCGTCCGCTCAGTCGCACCACGCTGCGAGCGCATGACCTCCAAAGCCCGGCCGCCAAGGGCAGTGCGTTCGTCCTGATGTTCCAGCAAGTGCAGCACAGCCCCGCTCAAGGTCTGTGCAGTGACCACGCGCAAAGCGTCGGCCCTGCGAAAAACTTCGACAATGTCGCGAAAGTTCTCGGTGTGCGGGCCGACCAGAATTGGCGTTCCAAACTGCGCCGCTTCCAGCACGTTGTGTCCGCCCCGCGGCACCAGGCTTCCGCCAACAAATGCCAGATCGGCAAACTCATACAGGCTGGCCAACTCGCCGATGCTGTTGAGCAGAAAAACGCTTCCGACGATGGGCAGCCCCTCCTTCCATTGCGAGCGCCGCTGATAGGGGAGGCCCGATGACCCCAGCAGCGAAGCGACCGTATCGAACCGCTCGGGATGCCGGGGCGCCAGCAGCAACAACGCCTTGGGATAGCGCGCTACCACCTGCCTGAACATGTCGAGTAACATCGCATCTTCGCCATCGAGGGTGCTGCCCGCCACCAGCAATGGGCCGATCTCCTGGCGACGCATGGCGGCAAATGCCGCTGCGATTGCTGGCCTGACGGGCGGCTTCACCTCGAACTTCAGATTTCCGCTCACCTTCACCTGCGCGGCAAGCGCTCCCATCTGGACCAGCCGGCGTGCGTCCTCTTCGCTTTGTGCCAGGAAGAGCTGCACGTTTTGCATGACGCGCAGCAGCAGCTTTTGGAATCGCAGGTATCCGGGCAGGGAGCGGTCAGAAACGCGCGCATTCACCACCGCCACAGCCGTACCTGAGAGCCGCGCCCAACGCAGCAGGTTAGGCCAGAATTCACTTTCCGCCAGCGCCAGCAACCTCGGACGAAGGGCTTGAAAATACGCCCGAACCGCAAAAGGCAGATCGACGGGAAAGTAAAAAACATTGTTTTCGCCGAAGCGCTCGCGCGCCAGCTTCTGCCCGGTGTCGGTTGTGGTGGAAACGACAATGCGCCAGCCTGACAACTGGGTCTTTAGCTCGTCGATGACTCGCGATATCGCCAGCACCTCGCCCACGGAGACTGCGTGGATCCAAATGGTGTTGACTGCAACCTGGCTAAGCAACCGGTCGGGAACCTTGCCTAGCCGCTCGCCCAGTCCGGCGCGGTACTTGCCGTGGCGCAGCATCTGCAGCAGCCACCAGGGTGCGCTTACAACCAGCGCGAGTAGCAGGAGGATGCTGTACAGGGAATACACCCTGAGATTGTAATTGCGCCACAACCATGATCCAAACGGCACGCGAGTTGAGCATAGCTCTCCGATAGCGGATAATCCCGCTATGTTCTTTCGACGTCGAGTTTTCCTTTGGGGTGCCACCCTAGCCATCGTGTACTCGTCGGTGGCGCTCTGGGCCTCCAAAGAGTTCGTTCCTCCCAAGGCCAGTGATGCAAACACCTACGCGTCCAAAGATTCGCACCCTAACGAGCACGTTACTGCTGCCGTGGATGTGTACAACACCGCTCCGAAGGCGGACATTTTTATCACTCGCTACGGCGAGGAGGGAATTCTGCCGGTGTTCCTGGTCATCACGAACGATGGCGACCAACCGATCTCCGTGAACCACATGCAGGCGGAATTAGTGACGGCCCGCCGTACCAAGCTCGAAGCCCTCGACGTGGACGACGTCTTCCGTCGCGTGGCCCACATCAAGGAGAACAGCACCAACCCCAATCCGCACGCTGGTCCCATTCCACTTCCCGGCGGAACCAAGAACAAGAAGGCCCAGCAGCAGTACGATGAACTCAATCGCGCGCACTGGACCGCCGAGGCCGTCGAACCACACTCCACCAAATCGGGCTTCCTGTTCTTCGACGTGCGAGGCGTGAGCCAGCCGGTGGACGGTGCGCACGTCTATCTCACCGGAATCCGCGATAGCAATGGGAATGAGCTGATGTACTTCGAGATTCCGCTGACGCCGTCGAGTCCGGCAACGTCAAGCGGAAAATAATTGATTCGCCGCACCACAACACGTATGTTCAACCCGCCACACCCAGGATTTGTACTCCGCGAGTATCTTGGCAAGCTGTCCGTCTCGACGGCGGCGGCGCACCTTGGAGTCTCGCGAGTAACTCTGTCTCGGGTGCTGAATGGTCACGCGGGGTTTCAGCCGACTTGGCATTGCGGTTGCCTGATGCGCTCGGCACGTCGCCAGACCTCTGGGCGGGCATACAGTCGCAGTACGATCTTTGGGCGGCATCGCGCAGGCGACGAAAGAAAGTTATGCATCTCCACGGCGCTTCGAAGCGTGCTCGAAGCGCCTGATGCCCGGCCGTCACCGCTATAATCGCAAGTATGGCCACCAAGCCGGAAGCCACTGTCGCGGCGCAGTCCAAGTACGAGCCGGTCATCGGGCTGGAAGTCCACGTCCAGCTACTGACGAAGACCAAGATCTTCTGCGGCTGCTCGACCCGGTTTGGCGATCCGCCAAACACCAATGTCTGTCCGGTGTGTCTCGGATTGCCGGGCCCGCTGCCGGTACTAAATCAGCAGGCGGTAGAGTTTGCCGTGCTGGCCGCCACAGCGCTCAACTGCAAAATCAACGAGACCTCGATCTTCGCGCGCAAGAACTATTTCTATCCCGACCTGCCGAAGGGCTACCAGATTTCGCAGTATGACAAGCCGCTCGCCGAACATGGCTATATCGAAATCAAGAGCGCTACCGGTCGCAAGAAGATCGGGATCACGCGCGTGCATCTGGAAGAAGACGCCGGGAAAAGCTTGCACGATGGGCTTCCCGACAGCAGCGAGTGGACCATCCATCGATCTAAATCGCTCCGGAGTGCCGCTGATTGAGATCGTCAGCGAGCCCGACATCACTTCTCCCGACGAAGCCCACGAATACCTGACGCGGCTGAAAGAAATCATCCTCTATACCGGCGTGAGCGACTGCAACATGGAAGAGGGCTCGCTACGTTGCGACGCCAACGTCAGCATCCGGCCACGCGGCGAATCCAAGTTTGGCACCAAGGTAGAGGTGAAGAACGTCAACTCCTTCCGTTTTATCCGCCACGCGCTGGAGTACGAGATCGAGCGCCAGCAGCAGGTGATCGAGTCCGGCGACAAGGTTGTGCAGGAGACGCGTCTCTACAATCCCGCCGAAGGCAAGACCTACAGCATGCGCTCCAAAGAACAGGCGCACGACTACCGCTATTTCCCCGAGCCGGACCTGCTGCCGCTGGTTGTGGATGAAAGATGGCGCAAGCAGATCACGGGCCAGTTGCCCGAGCTGCCGGCGGCCCGGCGCGCGCGCATGGTTGTGCAGTATGGCATCAGCGAATACGACGCCACCACGCTGACCGGTACGCGCTCGCTGGCGAGCCAGTTCGAAGAGGCCGCGAAGGCCGCGAAGAATCCAAAACGGGTCTCCAACCTGGTGCAGAGCGAACTGCTCGGCCGGCTGAAAGCCGCGGGTCTGGAAATCGAGCAATCACCGATTTCGATGAAGGGTGTCGCCCTGTCAGCGGACTTGGTCGAGAGTGGCGCCATCAGCGGCAAGATGCTCAAAGAGCTTTATGATTTGGTGTTCGAGCGTGGCGAGGACTTCCCTGTTGTCTATGAGAAAGAGAAGCCGCAGCAGCTAACCGACTCTGCGGCGATCGAGAAGATCATCGACGAGGTAATCACCGCCAACCCCAGGCAGTTGGAGCAGTACCGCGCCGGCAAGAAGACTGTGATCGGCTTCTTTGTTGGTCAGGTAATGAAGGCGTCCAAGGGACAGGCCAATCCGGCGCTAGTCAACGACCTCCTGGCCAGAAAGCTGGAAGGATAACTCACAGACCCAACATAGCCGTGCCCGCTTAACTCAGCGGTAGAGTGCCATCGTTACACGGTGGAAGTCATAGGTTCGAATCCTGGGAGCGCTCACCGTCCCCATAATGAAGTGCGTTTCGTACGTGACCTCAATCCCGGCATTGGCGAGCTCATTATGGCCAGTTCTGCGCGGCGTGGTAGATGCGCGAAATTTCGACCGCGTGCTCTTTAACTTGGTACACGACAATGTACGGCAAGGGAGAAAACACTAACTCGCGGCGACCCTTCATTCGTCCAACCCGGCCACGGTTGGGGAAATTCTTTAGAGCCGTGCAGCTGTCATAGAGTTTCTTGATCACGTCTCGGGCCGCGGTCGGGTTGTCTTTCTGGATACGTTCGAAAACGCGTTCGAGGTCTTCATAAGCCCGTGGAGACCAGCGAATTTCCATTAAGACTTGAGCAGCCGCTCGACGCGCGCCCCCACCTCTTCATGGGTAAGGTAGTTGCCCCGCTCGAGTTCGACCTCACCAAGCTTCACAGCCTCAATGAAACGGGCCTCTTCTTCCAGATAGCGGCTAATCGCTTCTTGGGCGAGTATATCCGCAGCCCGGCCTTTCTCGTTGGCGAGCTGGGCGAGTTTGGAAAGCTGGTCGCGGTTGAGGTGGACTTCCATGACCCTCAGAGTAGAAGTTGCGAAAGCCAGTGTCAAGTTGAGCGCCGCCGCGGTAGGCGCGTTATGGGAATTCGGGCATGAACGATTGCACAGGAGCACGAAAGCACGGAAGGAGAGAACAGCGTGAGCAAGAAAACCGCCGAACTTTCCGCAGGGCTTGTTGCCGTGAAAGGCCAAGCCGCGCCCGCAAATGACATGCGGGGAAGAGCCGCCGATGGGGGAAAGCCAACGGAAACGGGACAGGGCCCGCTCAATTTTCGGGTATCTGTGGGGTTTCGCTGGGAATTCAGGACCTACGCCGCCGCCCATGACTTGAAGCCGGATGAGCTACTGGTGAAATGCTCCGAGAGTTACCGCAAGCGGCAAGGCGACTAAGGTCTCTAAGCGTTGTTCAAGATACAACACCACCGGCCTCGTATTTTGTCAGTCGTCAAGCCGCAGATGGAGCCTCACTGCGGCAGGGGTGAGATCGGTTGGGGAGTTTCTGCGCTCATTGACCCAGCAATAGTTAATCCGTCATCGCGATGTAAAGAGGGGTCGCGAGGAGAACCTGAACTGGACCTTCACGGTCGCTAATTCGCGGCTCGAAATCGAAATATTCTGGCTCGAATAGCAACTGCTTCGCGAAGAATTCAAGCCGTTGTTTCGGAAGGTTCAGGCGTTCATTTCTTTCCACAAGATGGCATATGGAGTGAAAAATGAGCGGTTGCAAAGGATCCCCTATACTGTTCTAGTTTCAACTTGATCTGACATTTGATAAACTCGCGCGACAGCGCGAAGGAGAATGTCAGATGAGCACCGACGAGAAGATCATCAAGAACAAAGTGGGCCTGTTGAAGCTGGCCGAGATGCTAGGCAGCGTCTCGGAGGCATGCAAGGTAATGGGCTATTCGCGGGACAGTTTCTATCGCTTCAAGGAGTTGTACGATACGGGCGGCGAGCTGGCCTTGCGCGAGATCAGCCGACGCAAACCGTGCCCCAAGAACCGGGTCGAAGAGCACATCGAAAAGGCAGTCCTCGAGATTGCCTTGGAGAAACCCGCCTTCGGCCAGGTGCGGGTGGCGAACGAGTTGACCAAGCGCGGTCTGTTCGTTTCTCCCACCGGCGTGCGCAGCGTCTGGCTGCGACATGACCTGGAAACCTTTCGCAAGCGGCTGAAGGCCCTGGAAGCCAAAGCCGCCCAAGAACACATCGTGCTGACTGAAGAGCAACTGCGCGCCCTGGAACGGGCCCGCGAAGAGAAGGAAGCGCACGGCGAAATCGAAACCGCGCATCCCGGCTACCTGGGCGCGCAAGACACCTACTACGTAGGCACCATCAAGAGCGTAGGTCGCATTTATCAGCAGACCTTCCTCGACACCTATAGCAAGGTAGCTTTTACCAAACTCTATGACCGTAAGAACGCTCTGGTGGCGGCTGACCTGCTCAATGACCGGGTGCTGCCCTTCTTCGAGGAGCATGACATCCCGCTGCTGCGCGTGCTCACCGATCGCGGCACCGAATACTGCGGCCAGCGCGAGCATCACGAATATGAGCTATACCTGGCAGTGGAGAACATCGACCACAGCCGGACCAAAGCTCGCCATCCGCAGACCAACGGCATCTGTGAGCGCTTCCATCGCACCATCCAGGAAGAGTTCTACGCTACGGCCTTTCGCAAGAAGCTTTACCACAGCTTGGAAGAACTGCAGGCGGACCTGGATGGGTGGCTGGACGAGTACAATCGGACACGCCCGCACTCCGGCAAATACTGCTATGGCAAGACGCCCATGCAGACCTTCTTGGATTCGCTTTCGTTGGCCCGGCAGAAAATGCTGGACTCAGCCTTCACTGCAGCGCCGGCGCCGGAGCGGAGCCCTGCGCAGCGTAGCGCAGGCGACGGCGCGACCGCGGGTGCGGTCGCTTGACCTTAATCAGAGTGTCAGATCAAGTATGAGCTATTACACCTATACCGTCTCCCTTCTCCTGTGATCTAAGCCAGCCACCAAGCGCGTTCAGGGCAGAATGCGACGGATGGCCTTTTTCCTGCACGTTAGCACCTATTACGTGTCCTAGTGACCCACCAAGAACGCATTCCGTCCGTTCAGTCTTGCCCGTGAAATAAACCAGCTTGATCCAAGGCTCGCCATACCACATCGTTTGAGTGTCCTCAATGAACTCAGCAGGGTCATCCACCGAACCAAGGTTTCCATATTCGCGGATGAAAGATACGACGGTCTCTAATCGACTAATGCGGTCTTCCGTACTTTCCTGTTCCGTCTTTCGGCTCATCTTGACGACTTTCAGGTCGAAGCCAAACTCGGCTGCGGTTTTCTTTTTTTTGATTCATGCGGAACCTGAGGGAACAGCATATCGACTTTCGCATCCGAGATGTATATGTAGTATTTCATCGCGCCGAGCATCGTAGCACACACCGAAATCGCTCGAAAAGAAAGGATCGCCCTAGCTGCGGCTCCCCTTGCTATTTTTCTCTGACCAAGTCCAAAGAGCTTTATCCAGCGTTCGAAGCGATGCCCCGGCTTCAGCTGCGAGTCGCCTACATGTCGGCAAGTAATTCAGAAGATATAAATTGAGATTGTAGTAGTCCGCATCAGGCTCGCCCAATGCCTCCATCGCCCGCCAATCGGCATGGTATATTTATCCTGATCTATCGCGGTAAGAATCGAAGATGCCATTGGAAGCGCGACACCACACAGCCCCATCAAGACCACGAGTGCGCTTCGCGGTTCCCTTGCCGAAAGTGCAAGGCGCAGCGCGTCCTCAATCTCCGAATCCGAATTGTCAGCGATAAGCGCTTTGCGTCGTTCGGACTTCCAGCCGACTATTTTCTCAAGATTGGAACGACTGCAGTCCCCCTCTCGAATTCTTTTCCCTCCCTCAAAAGCCTTAGTATCAGCATTCCTGTATGAATACTGATTAGCCCATTTTTCAACCTCATTGACGGGAAACATCAGGCGAAAAGTTACCGTGCGCACACCCGACCTCCGTCAGCCTATCAATTGCAGATTTTCGCAGAGATGATACGGTTAAGAAAAGCCCCTCATCCCGCCATGCCTGCTTTAAGTTACGACTTCAAAATTCACACGGCGGAAGTCACAGGTTCGAATCCTAGTAGCGCCCGCCCCCTTGGTCTGATCCAGCTCCCTAACTTGCTTCGCCTTACTGTCCCAATCGGTACATCAACGGCCTGGACTGCAGGATTTGTTACTCTGTTAGTTTCCATGAGATTGCGGCTCTATTGCCTGATCGGGAGTTTGCTTCTGATCGCGGTGTTCTCCAGGTGCGGAAACCCCGCCGCGCCCCAGCCGCCGTCGTTGCAGTTGGCGCTCCCGGTTAACGATTTGACTGCCACACGCAAGGGCAACCGGGTCGAACTCGAATGGACGTTGCAGCGTAAGAATACCGACCGCACCCTGGTTAGGCACCTTCCGGGAATCCGCATCTGCCGCCACGAAGGCACTGGACTAATGAGCAACTGTGACGTGGTCGCCGAAGTTCCTCCTCCGAAGCTCGCCCCGCAGCTGAAACTGAAACCAACAGAAGAAGTGCCGTCGATTCAGATGAATTACGTGGATCCGC
Organism: uncultured Acidobacteriaceae bacterium; assembly: GCA_963836295.1. Lineage (GTDB taxonomy): Bacteria > Acidobacteriota > Terriglobia > Terriglobales > Acidobacteriaceae > Bog-257. The sequence goes on from CAWIIY010000002.1 coordinate 637,184, forward strand.
TGCCACCTCAGCTGGGGCAGGAGAATCCCGCGGGCTTCGTCACATACGCAGTGGAGGAGGTCAATTCTCACGGACGCAGTGCCGGGCTCTCCAATCAAGTACCGATTCCGGTGGCTCCCACCATCGCTGCCCCCGACGACTTGTCGGCCCAAGTCAGCGGCGAAGGCGTACGCATCTCCTGGACTGGCCCCGCGCCACCCGAGGCCCCTGCTGGTCTAACTTACCGTTTCCGCATCATGCGAAAGCCGGCTGGCGCTCCCGCCTATACTGTCTTGAACGATGTAGAACCTGCGGCCATGGGATCCTATCTTGACAAGACTTTCGGGTGGGAGACGAAGTATGAATATCGCATCACGACCGTCACACAGGTCGCTTCGCATGACATCAAGACAACGGTCGAGGGCGCGGATTCGAAGCCTGTCGAGGTCTTCACGCGTGACATTTACCCCCCTGCCCAGCCCGTCGGACTGCAAGCGGTTTTCTCCAGCGTCGGCCAGAAGCCATTCATCGACCTCACCTGGGCCCCGAATTTGGAGAGCGATCTCGCCGGGTACAACGTCTTCCGGCGCGTCGACAACGGGCAGTTTGAAAAGCTGAACCAGCAATTGGTGACCACCTCGTCATTCCGCGACGAGAATGTCGAGCCTGGCAAGAAATATATTTACTCCGTTTCCGCCGTGGATCTGCGGGGCAATGAAAGCCAACGCTCCGCTGAGGCCAGTGAAACAGTTCCTGACAAGTAAGAATTCATCGAGGTTCTATGTCCTACTGCCGATTTCAACACCAGAATGTCAACCGCTATGGGCTCATCGAGACGGTGCGCGGCGTCGAGACCATCACTCGCACAATGGAGACAGCACCACGCTCCTGGGCCGAATTTGAGAGCGCTGCCCACAGTGATCTGCCGTTAAGCGAAGCGCACTTGCTGTCTCCGGTGGAACCGTCGAAAGTAGTTTGTATCGGGCGCAATTACCGCGAACACGCGAAAGAGTTGAACCATCCGATTCCGACGGAGCCGTTGATCTTTCTAAAACCACCATCTTCGGTCATCGCCACCGGCGAGGCCATTCGCCGGCCCAACATGCTTTCGCAACGCGTGGACTACGAAGGCGAGTTGGGCGTGGTGATTGGCAAGCGCTGCTACCGCTTGCGGGAAGGCGATGACGTGCGGCCTTACGTCCTCGGCTATACGTGCGTCAACGATGTCACCGCCCGCGACCTGCAGGAAAAAGACGGGCAGTGGACTCGCGCCAAGGGCTTCGACACCTTTTGTCCTGTCGGGCCAGTGATCGCGGAGAAGCTCGATCCCTGGAAGGGAGTAACCGTTCAAACTCGCGTGAATGGCCAACTGCGGCAGAACGGGACGACCGTGGACTTCCTCTTTCCGCTCAACGTGCTCATTCACTTCATTTCGCAAGCGATGACCCTTGAGGCCGGAGACCTTATCGCCACGGGAACTCCCGTCGGCGTGGGCCCGTTACGGCCGGGAGACTCCGTCGAGGTCACCGTGGAGGGCGTCGGTACGCTTAAGAATCCCGTGCTGAACCTGGAATAGGGCGCCGCTTCCAGACCCTCCTGCCATGTAGCTGGTGCAGTCGGACCGCCGAGCCCACAAACTCGGGATTGCAGCCATTTTTTGATTCCCTTGCGGCACCCATGCGATTATCTTGAGGGCAAGAGTCAGCGAAGTTTCGCGACGCCAGCCATGAATGCGCTCCGCCTGTATCCAGTTCTCGCCTTCGGGGCCACTGCCGCCATCGTTGGCTATGCCCTGCTCTCACGCCGGAACAAGAAGTCGGCTGAGCAGCTTGAACGCGAGCGCAGGCCCTGCTCACCTTGGGCGGTCGAATCATCGACGGCAACGTCATCGATGTTCTGGAACTGGAGGAAAGTGAAACTGGCCAGCAGATGACTCTCCTAATCTACAAGTACGATGTCGCCGGCGTGACCTACGAGGCATCGCAGGATGTGACTCATCTGCGGCAGTTCATTGACCTGTATTCCTGCCGCCTGGGTTTGCCGGCTTCGGTCAAGTACGATCCCCATAATCCGGGAGATTCGGTGGTTATTTCCGAGACCTGGTCTGGTCTGCGCAAGTCGCCCATTCGCGTGCCGGCCCGCGTTGTCACCAAGTCCAGCACTTTTGTGTAACTTTTTGTCCGTCTATTGCGTCTGTCTGATTTAGAGCGCGCATTACTGGGGCGCCTTCGTAACCTTGCTCGACACACGACTTGCTACAATAGACTTTTATGCATAGCCCACCATCCCTAATCGCTGCCTTCGTGGCGGGATTGCTTTCATTTCTGTCTCCTTGTGTACTACCGCTCGTACCGGGGTATGTCTCGCTGATCTCGGGAGCCTCTGTCGAGGAACTGCAGTCGTCGGACCGACGCCTGCTCCGAACCGTAATGCTGCACTCCATCACCTTCGTGCTGGGCTTCAGCGTGGTCTTCATTGCCTTGGGGGCAGTTGCGACCAGTGTCGGGCAATTCGCCAATGAGTATCACAGTCTGCTGACGAAGATTGCTGGCGTTATTGTCATCATTTTCGGACTGCACCTTACGGGACTGCTGAAAATTAAGGCGCTCTACGCCGACAAGCGCATGCATAACGTCAAGGGCAGCTCCAGCGTCATGGGTTCCTTCCTGGTGGGCTTTGCTTTCGCTTTCGGATGGACCCGTGCATCGGCCCCATCCTCGCTGGGATCCTGCTGTTGGCGGAGACTCAGGACACGGTGATGAAGGGGATCTTGCTGTTGACCATCTATTCGCTGGGCTTGGCCGTACCCTTCCTGCTGACTTCTTTGGGCGTCGATCGCTTTTTGGCGTTCTACGGTCGATTCCGCCGTCACCTGCATACCGTCGAAGTCATCAGCGGGGTACTCTTAATTGCAGTGGGTGTGCTTATTTTCTTGAATAATCTGAAACTGCTCTCCGGCTATCTTTCGTTCCTCAACCGGTTTGCGTTGTAAGGGTGCTCTTGTGAAACGTAATGCCTTGGTGTTCGTGGTTCTGCTGGGAGCCATCATAGGGATGCTCGCCGCCGGCAAGTACTTGGGTCGTACGCGTAGGCATGGACCCCTCAAGATGGTGGGCAATGTCAAAGGAGTGCCGGCGCCCGATTTCGACCTGGCCACCCTCGATGGCCAAAGGGTGAAACTTTCCGAGTTCCGTGGCAAAGCCGTGGTGCTGAATTTCTGGGCGACGTGGTGTCCGCCCTGCAAGATCGAGATGCCTTGGTTTGTGGACCTGCAGAAGCAATACGGCAAGGATGGCCTGGTAGTCCTGGGAGTTGCGATGGACGATACCGAGCCCCCCAAGATTGCTGAGTTTACGCATGAAATGGGCGTGAACTATCCCGTACTACTGGGCACGGACCAGGTTTCAGATGATTACGGCGACGTGCAATATCTTCCGACGACGTTCTATGTCGATCGTAATGGAATGATCGTGGACAAAGCGGCCGGATTGTTCAGCCGTGAGGAGATCGAGAACGACGTCAAGAAAATTCTGGCGATAACGTATAACCCTGGGGCCCCGCAGACCAGCCGGGCATCCGTCGTGACCGCCCCGGAGCCGCCAACAAAGGATTCCCAGTGACCAAGCGCGCGGGTGCCATAGCGACAGTTGTATTCTTCCTTGCTTCTCTTGGCTTGGCGCAAGCTTCGGGCGACCAACAGCCATACGTGATTATGGCGCCAATCGGAAACGTGCAGTTGCAGGCGGGGGCCAGCACTAGCGTTGAGTTGGATTTCAGGGTCGGTTCCGAATTTCACATTAACTCGCATCATCCCAAAGTCGATTACTTGATTCCAACAGTTCTCAAGTTCAATGCGCCTGAGCAGCTCAGCGTGGCTGACGTGAAGTATCCCGCGGGAGAAGAAATGTCGTTTGCGTTCTCGCCTGACGAGAAGCTGAGCGTCTATAGCGGAGACTTCAGCATTAATGCCGTCTTGAAAGCGCCGACTGGCGCCACACCCGGGAGCTATCCCGTGACGGGCCAGTTGCGGTTCCAGGCGTGCGACCATAGCGCCTGTTATCCGCCGCACTCGATTCCCGTGCAGTTCCAAGTGACCGTGGTCAAGAAGTAGGGCACGCCCCGGTTTTTGCTCTTCGCTCTTCGCCTTTCGAATTTCGGTACGGACATCACACAGAAGACTCTATGTAAACCAAAACTCCGTGCCCTCTGTGTCTCCGTGGTGAATGATTTTCCCCCGGGGCGCCTAGAGCGTTGTCGCCTTCTTCAGCCTTGCTACCGTCCGCTCTTGTCCCAGGTTTGCCATTACCGCGAACAAGCTTGGAGCAACACCCTGTCCGGTGAGCGCGACTCGCGCGCCATTGATCAGCGATGCCGGCTTTCACGTTCTTCTCGGTAGCGAACTCACGTAACACCTTCTCGGTGATCTCCTCGGAAAAGACGGTTTCTTCCTGATACCGCGAAGCCAGCTCCACTAGCAACTGGCGAACTGCATCGTCTTTCAGGAATTTCTGCACTGCGGCAGGATCGGCGTCGAAGTTGTTGCTGAAGTAAGCACGGAATAGGGTTGCGAAGTCCTTCAGATTGCGCGCCCGCGCCTTTACCAGGTCAACCGTCGCCTCCATCCCTTCGCGGCTTGTCTGGAAGGGGATGAGATCGACTCTTTTCCATTCCCACTCAATCAGCGGCAACAACTGCGCGGCGGGAGTCGCGCGAAGATACTCGGAGTTGAACCAGTCAAGCTTGCCGCGATCGAACACCGCATTCGACTTTTGAATGCCGCTTAGGTCAAACAGATCGATCATTTCGCGATCGTCCATGATCTCCTTCGAGGAGTCGGGCGGTGTCCATCCCAGCAGCGCCAGAAAATTGCGAAACGCCTCCGGCACGATGCCTTCGTCCTTGTAGGCAATCACTCTGGTCGCGCCATGGCGCTTGCTGAGCCGCGTCTTGTCTGGACCGAGAATAAGTGGAACATGCGCAAACGCTGGCAGGGGCGCACCAAGTGCGCGGTAGAGCATCACTTGCTTGGGCGTATTGGAAAGATGGTCCGCCCCGCGCAGGATATGCGTCATGCGCATGTCGATGTCATCCACCACCACGCTGAGGTGATAGGTGGGAACCCCATCGGAGCGCAGCAGCACGAAATCCTCGAGCTCGGTGTTGGAGAATTCGACGCGACCGAAGACAGCGTCGTCGAAGAAGGTGTTCCCGCTTACCGGCACAGCAAAGCGGATGGCGGCGGCTTCACCGGCATCACGGCGGGCTTTTGCTTGTTCTGGCGCGATATTGCGGCACTTTCGGTCGTATTGCGGGTCGCCGCTCTCAGCTTGCGCCTGCGCGCGTCGCTGTTCTAACTCTTCCTTTGTGCAGAAGCAGTAATATGCATGGCCGCCGTCGACCAATCGCTGCGCGGCGTTGGTGTACAAGTGCATGCGCTGCGACTGGAAGTACGGGCCCTCATCCCAATCGATGCCCAGCCAGCGCAGTCCGACGAGAATGCCTTCCACCATCTCGGCGGTGGAGCGTTCGAAGTCGGTGTCCTCGATGCGGAGGACAAGCGTTCCTCCGTAATGTCGCGCGAAGAGCCAGTTGAAGAGCGCGGTGCGCGCCCCGCCAACGTGGAGATAGCCAGTGGGCGAAGGCGCGAAACGGAGGCGGGGAGCGTTGGGCGTTTGTAGATTCGAGGTCATTATCAATTGAATGGAGGCCGGATCAATCTGAGGGCCGCTCTACGAACCTGTCATCCCGGAGCGAGCGCAGCGAGTCGAGAGACCTGTTTTTCTCCAGTAATTCATGCAATGGGGGCAAACAGCAGGCCCCTCCACTCGCGGCTGGAGCCGCTCAGTCGGGATGACATTCCCGTTCTGTTTGAAATCGCCCAGCTCCAGCCCGATCAGTTCTTCCCCATCTCTCGCTTCTCGATCTTGGCCCAGGTGTCGCGCAGCTGCACGGTGCGGTTGAAGACGAGCGCGCCAGGCTTCGAATCCGGGTCGACCGAGAAGTATCCCAGGCGTTCAAACTGATAGCGATCACCCGGCTTAGCGTGGGCCAGAGAGGGCTCCAGTTTGGCGTTGGTCAATACCTCAAGCGAATTCGGCTTGAGATTCGCGGTGAACTCCTGCCCCTCGGGCGCGTCGTTCGGGTCTTCCTTGGTGAACAGGTTTTCGTATAGCCGCACCTCGGCGTTGATGGCATGCTGCGCCGATACCCAGTGAATCGTCGCCTTCACCTTGCGCCCGTCGGGGGCATTGCCGCTGCGGGTTTCCGGATCGTAGGTGCAATGCACTTCGACCAGCTCGCCGCCCCTCTGAATCACGCTGGTGCAGGTGATGAAGTAGCCACCGCGCAGACGGACCTCCTGTCCGGGCGACAGCCTGAAGAACTTTTTCGGCGGAGTCCCGCGGAAGTCGTCCTGCTCGATGTAAAGTTCGCGAGAGAACGGCACCCTCCTCGTTCCGGCAGTAGGATCCTCCGGATTGTTCACCACCTCAAGCTCCTCGATCTGCCCTTCCGGATAATTGTCGATGACGACCCGCAACGGATGCAGAACTGCCATCGCCCGAGGCGCGCGCCTGTTGAGGTCCTCCCGCAGGAAGTGCTCCAGCATCGCAAGTTCGATGATGCCGTTGGTTTTGGAAGCACCAATAGCGGCACAAAAGTTGCGAATGGCCTCGGGCGTGTAGCCGCGCCGTCGCAGCCCGGAGAGCGTCGGCATGCGGGGATCGTCCCACCCCCGCACATGACCCTCCTGCACAAGTTGCAGCAACTTGCGCTTGCTCAACAAGGTGTAGGTAATATTCAGCCGGTCAAATTCAATCTGCTGCGAGGGGAAGATTCCCAGTTGCTGAATGAACCAGTTGTACAGTGGCCGGTGGTCTTCGAACTCCAGGGTGCAAATAGAATGCGTGATGTGCTCGATGGAGTCGGACTGCCCGTGCGCGAAATCGTACATCGGATAGATGCACCACTTGCTCCCCGTACGATGATGCTCGGCGTGCAGAATGCGATACATCACCGGATCGCGCATGTTCACGTTGGGGGATGCCATGTCGATCCTGGCGCGCAAGGTCCGCGAACCGTCGGGAAATTCGCCGGCGCGCATACGCTCGAATAGCTTAAGGTTCTCCTCGACGGAGCGGTTGCGGTATGGGCTCTCCTTCCCGGGCTCGTTGAGCGTTCCGCGATACTGACGAACTTCCTCGGCGGTTAGATCGCATACGTAAGCCTTGCCGGCGTTGATCAGTTGCACCGCCCACGCGTGAAGCTGGTCGAAATAATCCGACGCGTAGAAGAGCCGATCCTCCCACTCGGCGCCTAGCCAGCGGACGTCGGTGATGATGGAATCGACGTATTCCTGCTCCTCTTTCTCCGGATTGGTGTCGTCGAAGCGCAGGTTGGTCTTGCCGCCAAACTCCGCTGCCAGCCCGAAGTTGAGGCAGATGGATTTGGCGTGACCGATGTGCAGATATCCGTTGGGTTCAGGCGGAAAGCGGGTTTGCACCCGTCCGTCATATTTGTTGGTCTTCAGATCTTCGAGAATGATGTCGCGGATGAAATTGGACCGAACCTCGGAGGACTCGGCCGGCGGTGCGGTCGCCGGTTCCACATCGTGGTTGGTTGTAGCCATAATTGCGTTGCCTCAATTCAAAGCGGCGGAGGGGCGCAGAAAAGCGTCAATCGCCGAAAAACTTATTTTACGCGGTGAGACGAGGAGCGCGGGTTCCTCACGGCCTGAAGGCCGCTCGTGATGACAATCAGGGCCAACAAATCTCGGTCAGCAGAACGGCTACGTGTGCGATGGCGGCATTATCGGTGCCCATGCCTTCGGGAGTCTTGGCTTTGATTCCCACGCGCGAAGGATCGATGCCGAGCAGGTCTGCGACTTTCTGCTGAATGGCCGCGGCGTGCGGACCGATCTTGGGAGCGGCGAGGATCAACGTGGTGTCTACGTTTCCCACTACGTAGCCCGCTTCCTCGATCTGCTTCAGCGCCTCGCGAACGAAGACGGTTGAGTCAGCGCCCTTCCATTGGGGATCAGTCGGCGGAAAGTAGGTCCCGATGTCTCCAGCGGCGATCGCCCCGAGCAGCGCATCGGTCAAGGCGTGCAGCAGTACGTCGCCATCGGAGTGCCCCGCCAGCCCGGCGTGGTGTGGGATCAGCACGCCGCCGATCTTCAGCGGAATGCCGGGCTCGAACTCATGCGAGTCCCAGCCGAAGCCGATGCGGGGTGTCCGAGCGATGTTAGCGGTACTCAGTGGAAACTAACCTCAGGGGCTGAAGCCCAGTGCTGGCAGCGATATTCGGCGCGGCTGAAGCCGCGCCCCTTCAAAGATCAATTTCACCCGCCAAGGCTGGCCTTGCGGCGGTTTTCCTGCGACAGGAAGAACTCCGCCAACTCCAGATCGGCAGGCGTGGTGATCTTCATGTTGCGCGGGGAACCCATCACAACATGCACGGTACCTGCGCTACGCTCGATCAGAGAAGCCTCATCCGTGCCCATGAACCCGTCCGCGGCGGCTTCATCGAATGCCTTTTTGAGCAGGCCGAAGCGAAACCCCTGAGGCGTCTGCGCCAGCACCATCCGCTCCCGCGGAACCGTTGCAATCACCACGGCGCCATCGGCCGTTCGGTCCACCTGCTTCACAGTGTCAACTGCAGGCACCCCGGCAATCGCCGCCTCATACTTCTTCACGGCTTCAATCACGCCAACGATGGTGTCCTGGTTCACGAAGGGCCGTACTGCATCATGCACCAGAACAATGTCCTCATCGGCCGCGTCGATGGCCGCCAGTGCATTGGCCACCGAGTTCTGCCGGTGCTCTCCGCCCTCCACCGTGCGAATTGGTTTTTTCAGCTTCTCTTTTTCGATCTGCTTCTGGAAGCTCCCGGTTTCGTTCTTACGCAGTGCCACAACGATCTCGCTGACCGCAGGACATTGCGCGAACTTGCGCAGCGTATGAAAGAGAATCGGAGTTCCGTCCAACTCGAAGAACTGCTTGCTCTTGCTCTTGGGACCTCCGGCGGCGCTCAACATGCGCGTGCCTAATCCGGCTGCGGGGATGATGACGATGACCTTCATGTTGGGGAGCGCAGTATAAACGCCGCCGCTAACTAAATACAAATCGGGACGGGCGCCAATTCCAGAGCGCCAGGCCGGAATTGCTGTTCCGAATTATTCCGGCTTGGTCGCTTCCGGAACTACCACGACCGGGGCGGGCGCCGGCACCGGCTTCCGAAAGTCCGGGCGTGGCTCAATGGAACGAGGTGGTGCGCTCATGTTGCGCTCGTCGAACTTGCCAAAGATCATCTTCCCTGCGGTGGTCTGGAGTACGGAAGTCACCGAGATATCGATGTTCTTGCCGATCATCTTGCGGGCGTTATCGACCACCACCATGGTTCCGTCGTCCAGATAGGCCACACCCTGGTTGTACTCTTTGCCTTCCTTCAGGATGAAGACCTTCATGATTTCGCCGGGGAGGACAATGGGCTTCAACGAATTGGCCAGCTCGTTGATGTTCAGCACCGCGACCCCTTGCAACTGGGCCACTTTATTCAGATTGAAGTCGTTGGTGACGATCTTGCCTTCGTACACTTTGGCCAGCTCGATCAGCTTCAGGTCCACTTCGCGCACGGCGGGAAAGTCGTCTTCTACGATCTGCACCTGCAAGGTCGCGATCTTCTGAATGCGCTGCAGGATGTCGAGGCCCCGGCGGCCGCGATTGCGCTTCATGGAGTCGGCCGAGTCGGCTACGAGTTGAAGTTCGCGTAGCACGAACTGCGGGATGACGATGACACCATCGAGGAAGCCGGTCTCGGCAATGTCGGCAATGCGACCGTCAATGATGACGCTGGTGTCGAGGATCTTGTGGCTCTTTCTGGACTGCTTTTCGCCGCCAAAAATGCCGCCCAGTGCGGCCAGGTTGAGCAGGTCGCCCTTACCGGCGCCGACGATCAGGCCGACATAGGCCATGACCAACATGACGAAAAGCTGCAGAAAGCTCTGCGTCGGACCTTCACGAATGCTATTGCGAATGACGAGACTGAAGAGGTAAGCCCCGATGATTCCGAGAATACTTCCGATGACCGCGCCGATGAGCCGCTTCAGGCTGACGTGTCGCAGGCGGATTTCAAACAGAACGACCGCGATTCCGAAAAGCACTCCGATGCCCGCAGCGGGCCATCGTTCCAAGCCAAGGGGACGCAGTTCATAGCTGGCAACTGCAGTGATGAGGACAAATAAGACACGTATGAGTACCAGGTCCAAGCGACACCTCCACCGACCGGCCCAGGCGTCTGCAGTGGGTGAAAGCGCTCCGGGGATATAGGAAGAAAATGATGCCGGTAATGCACTCTCGTCCAATCGCGACGGGCAGGCCTCGACTCGCTCGCTCCGCTAAGTTACCGCCTCGGGGCATATTAAGAATGATCGCGCCCCGACCCGCCAAACCACGACGGGAGTATTACTAGGGTAGCCGAAGTATATACCAGTTTGCGAGGCATTCCGCAGGGTCGCGGCTGTACAACCGAGAGAAGTTCCGATTTGGGCGATTGGTAATGCGGCGCAGCCTCAATTTTCCGCTGAGGATGCGATACCCCGCTTTGTGGCGGTCCTCAGGAGAACAACGCCGCGAATCCGGCTCCCACCAGTACCACCACGGCCCACCACCCGAAGACCACGGCCATGCATGTCCCTGTCTTCAGCTTGGCGACGCAGGCATAGCCGAGACCACTGAGGACGAGTATCCAGATCGTAAACACATCGAGCGAAGTTGCTATCGAGTAAAGAAAGTGGGAGCTGGGGTCGACCAAGCCGCCTAGGTTGCTGGCAACTGGGCTCTGGAAGGTGAACCCTCCACCCCCGCCCACACTGATCGCCAGTATGGCAATCAGCGCTTTGATGATTCCTGGCAGCGAGGCGTACATGCTGATGGCCATGCACTGGTTAAAGCTGAGGTGCGCGCCAAAGCCAAAGTTGAATGTCCCCAGCAATACCGCGGCGATGATGGCGACGATGATCACCGCAATGACAGGATAGGCATAAGCAAAGGCGCGATTGACCTTGACGATTATCTGTATCTGCGCGGCGCGCTGATCGGGCGACAACTGATCGAGCTTCTCTGCCTGCTTCGCGGAGAGGGCCAGTTGGTTCTCGACGACCTTCTCCATGCCGAGTTTCTTGTCCACTACGGCCACCATGGCCAGGCTGGCGATGGCTATCAGTATCCATGGTACCCACCAACTGGCGTTGCGGCGGATGTCAGAGAAGGTCTTACTGGGAGCGACGAAGGTGTCCACGACACGTTCGACCTGGGAAAGCGGCGGTTGCTCTAGAGGCGCGACATAACTAGCAGAACTCATGGCTCTCCTTTTGGTTCAGATGAAGTGCCAGGGGCCCGGCAATACTCAAGCAGATGGCAACGAATCAGCCGCAAATCAAACCAGAGATCAAAACTGGAATTCGGCGCGATTGTACCATTGGAACGGCGAGCGGCCCTGCCAAAAAAAATCGGGGGCAAAACACCTTCAGGTTGAACAGAGTTTGATCCCGCTCTTAAACTGGATGTATGCACCGGCACGCCAGCGATACAGGAAGCGCTACGACCTCGCGTGTGCTGCGGATTTCTCTGGTCGTTACGCTGGCCTACATCGTGCTTCTGGTCGCTTCCGGGCTGCGCGCGCACAGCTTGGCGCTGCTTTCGGAGGCCGGACACAATCTCTCCGATTTCGTCGCCTTGCTGATGTCGTGGGGCGCGGTCTACTTACAAGGCAGACCACCGAGCGCGCGCAAGACCTTTGGCTACAACCGCGCGGGAGTGCTGGTGGCCTTTGTCAACGGGCTTTCGCTGGTACTGATTGCGTTTTATGTCCTCTACGAAGCCTTCCAACGCTTGCATGCGCCGGTGAACGTTGACGCCGGGATCATGATCTGGGTGGCGGCTACTGGGGTTGTGATGAACGGCGCCATCGCGCTCTTGCTCATGCGCGGCCATCGCGACATCAACCTGCGCAGCGCGCTACTGCACGAGATTGGCGATACGTTGTCCACAGCTGCCGTGATCGCCGGGGGCATCATGATTGCCCTTACCGGCGAGCGTTGGATCGACCCGGCGCTTTCCGTGGGCATCGGCGTAATGATCCTATGGTCTTCCATCGGGATCATCCGCGAGAGCCTCAACATCCTGCTGGAAGGTACCCCCAGCGGCATGGAGCTGCGGCGCATCGAGGAGATCATCCGTGCCCTTCCGGGGGTGAACGACGTACATGATCTCCACGTGTGGAGCATCGGCAGCGATACTCACTCGCTCTCCTGCCATGTGGCCATTGCCGATATGCCAGCGTCCGAAAGCGAAGGAATTCTGCGCCTGATTCGCGAGCAAATGGGCGAACGTTTTCATATCCATCACACTACCATTCAGTTTGAGTTGGCGGTCTGCGAGGTGGCGGACGGCTGCGTTATCCCAATCAGTCCGGCACACGAACACGGTCACTCGCACTGATGATGAGCCGGCGGAATTGCTTGATGATTCATCTACGTTGCCTGGCATGTGCAGTTCTGGCGTTAGGGCTGGCTCTTACTCTGGGCTGTAGCCAGAAGGTGAGTGTGCCGGAAAAGCAACAAGCTTCACTTCCTTCCGGCGAGGCAGGGCCGTGGCACATGGAGTTGAGGGTTTCTCCGGAGCATCCCAGCATGGCTAAGCCGATTATCTTCACGCTGCATATGACCGACGAACATGCGCAGCCGGTCAACGGCGCTGAGGTGAACGGCGGCCTTACGATGGAGCTGATGGACATGGGCACAACTCAGGTGAAATTTGCGCCCAAAGGCAACGGTGACTACGAGGCTTCCATGAAGAGCATGGACATGTCTGGCCCGTGGAGCCTCACTGTCGAAGCCTCCCAAGCCGCTGTTCACGCCAAGAAGAGCTTTGAGGTCACGGTGGGAGACTAAGGCGTCCTAAGGCATTGTCATCCCGACCGAGGACTTTAGTCCGAGTGGAGGGACCTGCTGTTAGCGGTGAACAGCAGGTCTCCGCTCGCGGCTGAAAGCCGCTCGGTCGGAATGACAATTGGATGGTGCCGAGAGATACCTAGCTACTGCCTCGCCCGTGCTGCCTGGCATAAATCTTCTGCACCGTCTCAATGCCGTCGATTTCCGCTGGTAGCTTGTCCTGGCGCACGCGCACGATTCTCGGAAAACGTAACGCGAATCCGCTGTCGTGACGATCGGATCGCATGATGGCATTGAATGCCACCTCCAGCACCACCTTTGGTTCGACCTCACGCACGTGCCCATGATCGGCGCTGGTATGCGCCAGAAACCACTCGGTCAGCTCGGCGATCTCTTTGTCGGTCAGTCCTGAATACGCTTTGCCGATGTTGACCAGCTCTTCGCCTTTACGCACTGCGAACGTGTAATCGCTGAGGACGTGGATGCGTTTACCGTGTCCAAACTCCGCGGCGGTCACCACCACGTCGAGCGTGGCCAGCTCGCGTTTCAATTTCAGCCACCAGCGGCCACGGCGTCCGGGCATGTAAGGCGATTGCAGGTCTTTGATCATCAGCCCTTCATTGCCGCGCGCCATAGCTTCCTCGAAGTACTGCTCGAGTTGTTGGGCCGAATCGGCACGCATGGCGGGCGCACGCAATACCCACCCCGAAACCGCGCCCTGCTCCTCGATCTCAGCCTCAAACAGCAGGCTGCCCTGGGCATTTTTTACCGGGCGCGGCGAGACCCGCGTCGCCCCCGCAAACACGCGATCCAGAATCTGCGCGCGCTCGAAGAGAGGTTGGTCGAGCGTCACTTTGCCTTCGGCGTAGATTACGTCGAAGACAACGTAAGCCACCGGAACTTCCGTCATTAGTTTCTGGCTTACCTGTTTGCGGCCATGGCGCTTCTGGATCTCCGAAAACGGCATGGCGTGCCCGCCCTCTTCGTTGTGGCGCCAGGCGACGATTTCCCCGTCGAGGATAACTTCGCCAGGCAATTCGCTCAGGCCTCCAACCAGTTCCGGAAACGATGGCGTCACTTCATCGAGCGTGCGCGAGAAGATGCGAACCTGACCACCTCCGCAATGCGCCTGAGCGCGGATACCATCGTACTTGTCTTCCACCTGCGCATGCTCGAAATACTGAAAGGCTTCGGCCGCGTCTGCCGCAGGACTGGCCAGCATGAAGCCGATGGGATGAAACAGCCGCATTCGCGCCTGGTTCGAGCCGATGCTCTGCGGCCAGTCGCAAGGCGCCGCCGATATCGCCCAGTAGCATGTTGGCGCGCTGCACGCGGGCCAGCGGCTCGTCATAGGCCTTCGCAATCGCCTCCTCGACCAGGCTCTCCTTCAGCCCGATGCGCAGCTCGCCGGTGATGATCTTCAAGATGTATTTGGCTTCGAGCGCGGTGGTGCGTTCCAGCAGCGACTTCAGGATCGAAGCCTTGGCCGTGGCAGTTCGAGTCCCGGCAATTTGGTCGAAGGTGGCGCGGACATCTTGCAACGTGATCGTGGAGGAAGCCGGCGCTTTTGCAAGCAGGACATCGTAGGCTGCCGCGCCTAGATCGCCCCGCTTGCGATAAGCGGCGCGCAAGGTGGCTTCGCGTCCGCCGGAAAGCTCGACCACCAGCTTCCACAGCAGCGATCCGCCAATCTGCAATGTGCGCTCGTCGAAGGCCGGGAAGGCGCGGCCCGACAGGAAGACAGCCGAGATGACCGCGTCTTGCAGCTCCCGCGAGCGGAGATAGTCGGCCACGATGGCGGTCTTCTCCAGCTTCTTGGTCGTGGCGGCGATGCGCTCGCAGGTTTCGGCCAGGTGTTGCATAGGCTAGCAAGCGCTTGGATGCAGCGGATTGAGACTAAGGCGCAGACTCGACGCCCCGAAGCTCGGCAGGGACACGGTGCCGCCGACTCTGCAAGTGGCAGTCAAGTACCGGGTGCCGTCATCCGCGATGAAACAGGATTGCCCTGTATTCCATCAGTAAGAGATTGGCACTTCGACCAAGTTCAAATGCTCATAATCTTCGAAAGGCTCGTCTTCTCAGCGACCCACGTCCTTCATGCAGGGTTGCGATGCAATCTACTCCCCTTCCTCGGTTTAACTTGCCGGATGACAAGTCAGTGCCCGTCGGCGGAGTCGGAAGTTCCGTCCGACCACTTGGCCACCGGAATCATAAACACGGTCATTCGGTCCGGAGCGTCATCGTCTGCGAAAATCGGAGAGCCGGACAGATTTGCACCCCACGCAGCATCCTGCGTTGAGGAGGGAAGGAAAATCATCACGTGTGGATGCCAGTGGCCGCCACGATCGTTCAAATAGCCTTGTCTGGACAGCATGTAGCACATTGCGCCGGGTTCGAGCGCCGGCAATTCGTTTTTTTCGTATGCGGCCTTGATAGCTTCGAACATTTGAGCTTTCGACCGCCCAGCCAACACCAAGTTAGTCCTCATGATGGTGTTTGGAAGGTACGATTTTGCAGCTGCTGCGTTAAGGCACATCGGACCGCGCCGCTTGGGGTTCCAAAACTCCGGATCGTCGATCCCGGATGTCCACGACCGGTGCACGATGCAGACGAAACCGTTCTGGCCTTTGACGGCGGTTTCATATCCCTTCGGTCCGAGGACCAGGACCTCGGCATCCTTCGCGATGGATTCGGGGGCGGCGCTCCGCGCCAGCGCTATCTCAGCATTTCGCTCCATCATGTATTGGTCAATAGGAGCCATGCTTGGATACGGCGATTTGGCGTCCTGCGCTTGCATCGGCCACGCCGCGGCAAGCGCGACCATGAAAACGAACGTCGTGAATGCGGTCATTGGGAGACGATTCTGCTTCATTACAGTTCTCCTGGATGGGGACCGGATCGACTAACCTGCTAAACCGGCTGTTTCTTCCCGGTCTCTGGTAATATACGTTGATATCAATATAATCTAATTGTGTCAATGGCTACGAACCCTCCCTACGAGACAACGCTGCTGGTCCGCGACTCCTGCCTTTGTCTTCATGTCCAGCGGGCGGCGAGGGCGCTGGCGCGCCGCTTCGACAACGCGTTCCGCCCACTGGGCCTAACGAATGGACAGTTCTCGCTGATGATGTCGCTGAACCGCCCGGAACCGCCGGGTATGGCGTCGGTAGCAGCGCTGCTAGCCATGGACCGAACCACCTTGACGGCCGCTCTCAGGCCTTTGCAGCGGCGCGGTCTGGTCGACATCGCGACGGACCCACGGACCGCCGCGCCCGCTTGATGACGCTGACGCCAAAGGGAAGAAGATTGCTTGCGCGCGCGGTTCCGATCTGGAAGAGTACTCACCTGGCAGTAGAAGACCTCCTGCACGACCGGGATCCCGACCATTTCCGGCGCAATCTACGCGCGCTTTGCTGATCATCACCAGGTGTCGCGAATCCTTTCGCGGTATTCATCCGCTCGATTTTGCTTCAGGTTTGTCGGCGATCGGGAAGTCAACCCGCGGTCCGGTGACTGCCGGATTGACATATCCAGCCTGCCTTCCTTACCCTAAATTAGCGCGGTTGTGCGTCTTACTCCGTCGAGGAACATCCAATTACCATGCAATCCCTGCGTCAGCGCCTACGTTTTTTAGCAGCCGTCCAACTCTTGCCGGCTTTGGAGAGCGGTGAGGAAACCCTGGTCGGCGGCCAGGCTGTGCTCGAAGGCGTCATGATGCGCTCGCCCCACGCGTGGGGCATCTGCATCCGTCGGCCCGACGGCTCGCTGGCGACGCACTCGGAGCCGCTCGAACGCCTCTCGGAAACGCATAAATGGATGGGCTGGCCGGTGGTCCGTGGGGTCATGACGCTTGGCCAGGCGATGGCGCTGGGCTTTCGTGCTCTGCGCTATTCGGCCAACATCGCCATGGGCGGACTAACCGACGCAGAGGAGAAGAAAACCGAAGTCTCCAGTTGGGCCCTTGCCGTTAACGTCGTGCTTTCGCTTGGGTTCTTCATCTTCATGTACAAGTTTGTGCCGTTGCTCGCGGCGACCAAGCTGAAGAATGCATATCCGGCGTTCGGCAATCAGGTCGCCTTCAACATCGTGGATGGCGTGATCCGCATCGCGCTCTTCCTGCTCTTCATCTGGGGGATCTCCCGTTTGCCCGACATTCGCCGGGTTTTTCAGTATCACGGCGCCGAGCATAAAACGGTCTTCGCCTTCGAGTCGCGCGATCCGCTGACCATCCCGAACGCGCAGTCTTACTCGACGTTTCATCCTCGCTGCGGCACCAGCTTCCTGATGACTGTGATGCTGATCGCCATGGTCATTTACATGATGGTGCCGGCCACAACGTTCTGGGGGCGCTTCGCCTTCCGCATCGCACTGTTGCCGGTCATCGCGGGCGTGTCGTACGAGTTGATTCGCTTTGCCGCCAAACACGGCTCGTCATTGTTCGCGGTGCTGACCAAGCCGGGGCTGTGGTTGCAGCGCATCACCACGCAGCCTCCGGCGGATGACCAGGTCGAGACCGCCATCGCCGCCTTGAACGAGGCCATGGAGCTGGAAAAAGAGCGCGGCGGCGAACTTGTGATTGCCTAGCGGCGCCCGCCGCGAAAAGTGCGATTCCCAATAGAACGTAGCTGATAGTCCGGATTCAGGTTTGTGTCAGGGCACGAGTTTACTCGTGCCAGAAACAACAAAGGCTAAAGCCCAGTAGTCGTAATGCTTTGCTGGAACGGCCCGGCTAAAAAAGCCGTGCCTGACACAAAGCTATTGTCGGTGACGTTAAGAAAAATGACATCGCAGTAGGCGATACAAATGAGAAATGATGCATTCCGTACAATAGAGTTGACTCATGTTTGAACGTCTTGACCAAACCGAACTGAAGTACGAAGAACTCAATAAAGCTCTGGCTTCGCCGGATATCGTCTCCGACTCGGCGCGTTACCAGAAGTCCGCCAAGGCCCACAGCGAATTGCAGCCCATCGTGGAGAAGTATCGCGAGTACAAAGACCTGACCCGCGGCATCAAGGAGAGCAAGGCCATGCTCGCCGACGAGAGCGATCCTGAGATGCGGGCCTACGCGCAGGATGAGCTGACGCAACTCGAGGAACGAGTAGTCCAGGTGGAAGCGGACCTGAAGGTACTGCTGCTGCCCAAGGACCCAAATGATGAGAAGAACGTCATCCTTGAAATCCGGGCCGGCACCGGAGGCGACGAGGCCACGCTGTTCGCGGCGGAGATCTTCCGAATGTACACGCGCTACGCCGAGTCGCAACGCTGGAAGGTGGAGGTGCTTTCAACATCCGAGTCCGGCGTCGGTGGGCTAAAGGAAGTGATCGCCATCATTGAGGGCCAGGGCGTGTACTCGCGCATGAAATATGAAAGCGGCGTGCATCGTGTGCAGCGGGGCCCGCAGACCGAGACCCAGGGCCGGGTACACACTTCGGCGGTGACCGTCGCGGTGCTGCCCGAAGCCGAGGATGTGGACATCAAGATCGAGCCTAAGGACCTTCGCATCGACACCTTCTGCTCCTCTGGTCCGGGCGGTCAATCGGTGAACACGACGTACTCGGCTGTCCGCATCACGCACCTGCCGACTAATACGGTCGTAAGCTGCCAGGACGAGAAGTCGCAGATCAAGAACCGCGAGAAAGGTATGCGCGTGCTGCGCGCCCGCTTGTACGAGATGGAGCAGCAGAAACAGCAGGACGCGCTGGCCAAGGAACGCAAGGCCATGGTGGGCAGCGGCGATCGCAGCGAGAAGATCCGCACCTACAACTTCCCGCAGAACCGTGTCACCGATCACCGCATTGGCTTCACCGCCCACCAGCTGCCCGAGTTTATGGACGGCCGCATCCAACCCATGATCGACGCGCTGATCACGCACTTCCAGGCCGAGAAAATGAAGCAGGACATCGAGGTCACGGCCTGATCCCGTGCAACTGAAGCAAGCGCTCGCGACCGCGGTGGAACGTCTCGACGCAGCCGACGTGGGCTCGCCGCGGATGAACGCCGAGGGGCTGCTGATGTTCGTTCTCGGCGCTGATCGCGCCTATCTTTACGCGCATCCGGAACGCGAACTCACTGCGGAAGAAGCGGCGCGATACGAAGGGGTTCTCGCCCAGCGTGCGACCGGTGTGCCGTCGCAATACATCACCGGGCACCAGGAATTCTGGGGCTTGGACTTTGTGGTGTCGCCGGCCGTGCTCATTCCGCGTCCCGAGACCGAACATCTGGTTGAGGCGGTGCTTGAGCTAGCGCGCGGCGTTCAGTGTCCCAAGATAGTGGATGTTGGCACGGGTTCAGGATGCGTTGCGCTGGCGCTCGCGCACGAGTTGCCGAACGCCGAAGTCTGTGCCGTCGATCTCTCGGGCGAAGCGCTGGAAATAGCGCGCGCCAATGCGGCCCGGCTGCAGCCCGACAAGCGCGTACGGTTTCTGCGATGCGACGTTCTAAAGCCAGTGGTCGACGAAGGCTTCCCCGTCACTCCGGCTACCCATGCTGTCATCCCGAGCGAGGACTTCAGTCCGAGTCGAGGGACCCCTGTTCAGGAAAGGACCTTTCCTCGGAGATTTCGACTTCGTCGTCAGTAATCCCCCATACGTCGGCTTCAGCGAAGCAGACAAAGTGCAGAGATCGGTGTTTGAGTTTGAGCCGCGGATGGCAGTCTTTGCCGGAGAAAACGGATTGGATGTAATCCGTCCCTTGATCGGACAGGCCCGTGGCGTGCTGAAAGCTGGCGGCTGGCTGGCTCTAGAGATCGGCTACTCGATGCGCGATGTTGTACTGAATCTGTTGAGTCCCACAATGTGGGATGATGTTCGCGTCGTGCCTGACTTGCAAGGGATTCCGCGGGTCGTATTGGCAAGGAAAAGCACCCCGCTATTTTGACCAATCCTTGCAGTGCAGACCCTTGACTCGTCGAAATTCGGAAAGGTTGGACGTTACGACAATAAGATCGTTGCGCAAACACTGACCCGCGATCAGAGTGTCGTACGAGCCAATCGTTTTGCCGGTCCGCTCCAGTTCCGCTCTGATTTCGCCGGCCACTCGTGCATCCTCTCCATCGAAGCGCAAGAGGGCTACCGGACCGGCGCAGAAACCCCCGCAAGGCTTCGGCATTTTCGACTGGACGCGAGCTTTTATGCACTCCGTACCACAGCTCATGTAAGACCACAGACGAGATCCAAATGGGATCGCGCCTGGCGATCGCCTCTCGAAAGGCCTCCTTGATGGAACTTGATCGGTCCCGCAGCAGCGCGATGCAAATACTGCTGTCGAGCAGATAGCTCATTCGAACACCTTCCGCTTCGGCGCCTTTGGCTGGTTGCGGCCCTCAGCCATGAAATCTTTGGAGAGAGGGTGCCGCTCCAATTCCGCAAACCATTCCTCAATGTTAGTGATCACCGGCTCCAGCACAACCGTATCGCCCACCTTTCGAATGCGCACACGATCACCTTTGAACCGCATCTCCTGAGGAAGGCGAACGGCCTGGCTGTTTCCGTTGCGAAATAACTTGGCGATCTTGGTCATAAGCGCTGTCTCCAAGGAGAGTATATATTATTAGTATAGACTATCGCAACGACCAGAATCATACATCACCGCTCGACTTTGCAAATCGTTCAAACCCTGCCAACTCTAGAACGCTCACACCCTACGAAGCCCGTACGACTCAAGGTGCGAGCACTCTGGGGTTCTTCTATTTACGCCCGAAGAAGATTTGCCGTCTGCTTCTTCGCCAGCCAAAAGCCACCCCGAACAGAAACCCCGCAGCTACGGCAACCGACAAGCGTTTGCGGTCCGCAAATGCAATGAAGCGGGTGCCTGCGGGACTGACTTCCAGCACACCCTTAGGGCTGGCGATGATGCCACCTCCTCCACCACCTCCGCTCTTCCCACTCGGCGTATCCGACCCGGAGGAGTTGTCGCGAGAGAACGAACCACCGCCCGCTCCCATCCCATAGCGAATGCGGGCGACGGGGATCACCGTCTTGTCGCCCACTGTGATGGGATCGCCAAATACACTTTTCACGCTCGCGCTGGTCTGGAGCCTGTCGCCCAGCGTCCGCAGGATTTCTACAGGACCATTCATAAATCACCGCCTACATTTCGATAGATGTTGGATGCCGGTCTAGTGCCGGAAGTGTCGTACTCCCGTAAGCACCATCGCTAATCCTAACTTGTTTGCAGTGTCTATTACTTCCCGATCACGCACCGATCCACCTGGCTGAATGACGGCCGTCGCGCCCGCCTTGGCAATCTCCTCGACGCCGTCAGGGAACGGGAAGAAGGCGTCGGATGCGGCGACCGATCCTTTGATCCCGAGGGCACGACTTCATAGCGCCAATCTTCGCTGAGTCTACCCGGCTCATCTGGCCCGCGCCGACGCCGGTGGTCTGGCCGTCGCGCGCATAGAGGATGGCGTTGGACTTTACATGCTTGCAGACCTTCCACGTGAACAGCAGGTCTCGCATCTCCTGCTCGGTCGGCTTGCGTTCGCTGACAACTTTGAGGTCAGCTTCGGTCAACGGGCGCACGTCGTTGTCCTGTAACAGGACGCCACCAGAAACATTCTTCAGCACCCATTTCTGTTCCATGGGGACGACCTCGACCAGGCGGAGATTCTTCTTGGCGGCGAACACCTCCCGCGCGGCAGGATCGAATCGTTCCGCCGCAATCGCCTCGACAAACAGCTTCGCCATCTCAGTGGCCGTCTCGCAATCAACCGGCCGGTTCACGCCAACTACGCCCCCGAATGCGGACACCGGATCGCACTCCAGGGCGCGCTTGTAAGCCTCTGCCAGCGTGGCTCCGACCGCGGTCCCGCAGGGATTGGTGTGCTTGATGATGGCGCACACCGGCTCGTCGAATTCCTGCGCCAGGTCCCACGCCGCCTGCAAGTCAACGATATTGTTGTAGCTGAGTTCCTTGCCCTGCCACTGCTTGCCATTAGCAATGCCCTTGCCCGAGCCGTCGGAGTAAAGCGCCGCCTTCTGATGCGGGTTCTCGCCGTAGCGCAAATCGAAGGCTTTGTGGAAGGTGAGTCGCAAGGTTTCAGGAAAGCCTGTCCCCTTGCCGAGTTCAAACTTCTCGCTGTCGCTTTCCGGAGCACCAATTTCCTCGAGGGTGGATGCAATCGCGGAATCGTAGGCCGCAGTCGTGGCAAATGCTTTTTGAGCCAGACGCCACTTCGTATTGAGCGAGAGCGATCCGTGGTTGCTTTGCATTTCTTGCGAAATGGCTGCGTAATCTGAGGGCGAGGTGACGATGGCGACGTCCTGAAAATTCTTGGCTGCCGAGCGCACCATCGACGGGCCGCCGATGTCGATGTTCTCGATAATGTCCTCAAACTCGACGCCGGGCTTTGTGGCGGTCTCCTCGAAGGCGTAGAGATTCACCACCACCATGTCGATGGGTTGAATGCCGCGCTCCTTTACGGCAGCAACGTGCTTCTCGTTCCGGCGCACGTGGAGGATGCCACCGTGGACCTTGGGATGAAGCGTCTTGACGCGGCCATCGAGCATTTCCGGAAAGCCCGTAAACTCTGAAATGTCCTTCACCGCAATGCCGGAATCGCGTAGCAGCTTGGCTGTACCTCCAGTTGAAATCAGTTCGATGTGCAGCGCTGAGAGTTTGCCGGCAAACTCCACCAGCCCTGTCTTGTCGGTCACACTCAAAATTGCCCGTTGAATTCTTGCCATGAATGCCTCTTGTATGGTCCGCCGAAATGGCTGCCGGGAACCGTTAAAGGATATGGGGTGGTGCGTTACTACGCGCCAGTTCTACTCGCCGCCCGAAACCTAGTTTGCTATCTCGCGCGGAAAGCGGAATCGTGCGCACATTGCTTTTCCAGACTCTTGCGGCGGGACATCACACCGCACGCTCAAGAGTAGCGCAACCAAAGCAAATCGCGATTGCGTCAAAGGAAGAAAAATACCGCAGCAGGGGGAATTGCTACTTGCCGGCTCCAGCCGCCATTTTCTTGACCATCGCGATCACCAGCTTGCGATCGCTGTCATTCAAATTGGGAGAGTAGCGACGAATCTGTGTCAGGAAACGGGCACTCATCCTCTGCCAGGGCGGGTGCGCTTTTGCTGCCATTCTCGCCGGACCCTCCACTGAAGAATTGGGCCAGCGGGATTTCCATCGCGGTCGCAATTTTGGCCAGCGTATCCAGCGAAGGGATGGTATGGCCATTCTCAACCCGTGACAGATAACAGCGCAACAAACCGGTGCGCTTTTCGATATCGCCCTGCGACATGCTCTTCTGCAGGCGGAAATTGCGGATGGTTTCGCCGATGTTCATGTGGGATTCGTTCCTAAGAGAAAGCGGCCATGGGGTTGACTGCATAGTAATCAGGAGACAAGCTACTGGCAAGTGAAATCTTGCATACAGTCGCGGTTAGAGCGAGACGTGTCCCAATCGCCACTCCGAGTTACGGTGGAGTTACCGAGGTAAACGCCTGGCAGCGAATATCTTGCCAGTCGCCGCAGCACGATCTTGCAAAGGTATATTGACCGATTAGAGGGTCGTCAGCGAGTTTGAGGCATCGTCGGCAGTTCGGCTGGCATGCAGCCTTCAGAGCCGGAGTTCCATGTACAGAAGTCCTTCGACGCGATCCACGGGAGACACTTCCTGAAAACCGAGGCTGCGGTACATCCTGACGGCGGCTTGCATGGTGGGAGGATGAGTGTCGAGCCGCAGCCGCTCATAACCGAGGGCCCGCGCCTCGTGCAGCACACGCTCCGCCAACTCTTTGCCTAATTTCCTGCTGCGGAAGACAGGCCTAACGTAGAGCCGCTTCATTTCACACGTGCCTTCCAGCGGAAAGGGACGCAATCCAACACAACCGAACGGCTGCCCCGATACCAACGCTAGAAGCAACTTGCCCTTGGGAGACTCCGTACTCTCCCGGAAGCGTGGGCAATTCGAAGCGATATTGCGAAGGCAACTCGGCTTGGTACTGGCGAAACAGTTGGCGGACTTGCTCGATTTGCTCTGCCGTGACGGCTTCTACAATCTCACTCACAGCACACCCAGGGAAATTGTTTCAGCTAGGTTTCATCCCATAAGGATGCCGCCGTTGACTTTCAGCACCTCGCCGGTAATGTAGCCGGCCTCTTCTGAGGCCAGGAATTTCACCGCGTGGGCTACGTCGAGATCGGTCCCACCATGCCCCAGTGGAATGTTCTTCCTGATGCTCTCTTTCACTTCGGGGGAAAGCACGGCGGTCATGGCGGTCTCAATGAATCCCGGTGCGACGGCGTTGACGGTGATGTTGCGCGAACCGACTTCGCGCGCGACCGCCATCGTCAAACCAATCAAACCCGCCTTCGAAGAAGAGTAGTTGGCTTGTCCGACCTGGCCTATCTGGCCAAAGATGCTGGTGACGTTGATGATGCGTCCCCAGCGCTGTTTTAGCATGGAGCCGATGACCGCCTGAATCAGCCGAAAGGGCGCAGTGAGGTTGGTGTTGATGACGTCGTCCCAGTCGGCGCGCTTCATCCGCAGGACCAACTGATCGCGCGTGATGCCGGCATTGTTCACCAGGATGTCGATCTTGCCGAAGCGCGTAATGGCAGCCTTCACTCCAGCCTTGATCTCTTCTTCCTTGACGACGTCCATCGGAAAGATCGCAGCCTCGGCGCCCTTGTCGCCGATCTCCTTAGCCAGTTGCTCGAGCTTCTCCTGATTGCGCGCGCACAGCGCGACCTTAGCGCCCGCCTCTGCAAGCACCAGCGCGCAGGCGCGTCCGATTCCCTGCGACGCTCCGGTGACAAGCGCGATCCGGCCTTCCACTCCTGCCATGAAGCCTCCCTGTTAAGGCAAAGCAGGATTATAACCAGCGCGGCTGGATACGAGAGGAAGCCGTTTTGATTTGGACGAGATTTGGGAATTTATTCGCGCGGACAATCTCGAAGCCGCCGACCGACTGATTGCGTTACAAGGCGACGGTTATGTTTCAAACGGGACGGAAAGTTGCGAGCAGATCACACCCCTCCCGCCACAAAAGCAGCGAGAAGGGTGGGCTCCCCCAAGATTGATTTATTCCGCGCTCGTTACGGCGATATGCCGCCTCCTGGTGTGGGCATGACGGCGCTGATGCCGATGGCATTGCCGGAGACGACCAACTCCACGCGCCGGTTCTCAGCGCGGCCAGCGGCGGAATCATTGCTCGCAATCGGTTCGCTCTTGCCATAGCCGACGGCGACCACATTGTTCATCGATACACCTTGTTGCACCAGGAAATCACGCACCGTTCCGGAGCGTTCTTCCGAGAGCTTCTGGTTGTATTCGTCACCACCCACACTGTCGGTGTGACCTTCCACCTGCAATCGCAAGCCAGGGTAAGAGAGCAGAATTCCCGAAACCTTGGCCAGCTTTACTTTGGCATCTGGTGTCAGGTCGTACCTGCCCGTGGCAAACAGCACGTCCGGCATACCAACAATCAAGCCGCGGGCGGTTTCGCTCGTCGCCAGCACGCTGTTAAGCTGCCCGCGCAGCCGTTCACGCGCATCATAGGCTTGTTGTTGTGCTGCCTGCACCTGGGCGCGGGCCTCGGCGGCTTGGGCCTCAGCCTGAGCGCGCTGAGCGTCGGCCTGCTGCGCTGCCATCGTGGCCTGCTGGGCCACTAACTGCGATTGGGCGGCCTGGTTCTCCGCCTGGACCTTCGCTTCCTCGGTCTGTTGCTGGTGCTGCGCAGCCTGTTTGCGCAGCGAGCCGATGCGGGCGTCTTCTGCGCGCTCTACCGCTTCGCGCGCGAAGGTGATTTCCTCCTTCTTATCACCGCGGCTGGCGTCCATCTGATCGGCGTTCTGCAGGTCGGTCTTCGCCTGCCGCAAGATGTCGGGAGCGTACTGTTCAGCGCCGGCCACCTCAGCCAGTTCAACCGCGTTGTGCGCCTCGGTCAGCTCTAGCGTCCGGTCATCCTTCATCTTGGGCGCGGCGTATGGTATGCCGGCAACCTCCTGCGAATACGTGCCGCGCGCCAGCAGGGTGTAGTGCGCATTCACGTGCTCCAGCACACCCACGGTTTTGTCTTCCAGAATCACATTCTGCATAACCACTACATCGCTCGGCTGAGAGACCGCGAAGTAAGGCTCGGCAGTCACAATGAGACCGAACGCGGGCACGGGCGAGGTAACTGTGAGCGAAAATTTCCCTTGAGGAATAATTTCTCCCAAGTTTTGGGGCCGGCCGTCGGGCGTGATCGCCCACAGAACATACGTGGTGTATTCGGGGCCGAAGGCGCTTGGCGAGCCGAGGCCATCAACACTGGCGTCGATCACCACCCGCCCTGACTCGCTTTTGACTCGAGCTTCGCCGTGCGCCAGGGGCAACAGGTCGGTCCCGCGCAGGCCGATCTTGGTTGAACCACTGCGAGTTGTGTTTGCGTTCTCGCAAGTGTAGAAAGATCCGCAATATCAAAAAAGCGCACCCCCTTTTTGGCCTCCGGAAGGAGCATCTGGGCATGGATTGTTTCTGGATCCCCAACCATCCGAGAGTAAAGTGACGGTAAGCGCGTCTACGGGGATCTATCCTGTTGTCCCAGTGCAACCCCCCATGGGCGCATTGGCGAGCCAGTTGTGTCGAGTCAGTCCGTTTGCTAGTTTTGACAGGCATGCCGCCGAATGCGCCCGAAGATCTGAGCAAGACCATAGAGACTCTTTACCGGTCTGAGTCGGGCAGGATTCTGGCTACGCTGGTGCGCCTGCTCGGCGATCTTGATCTCGCGGAAGAGTCGATGCACGAGGCCTTTGCCACCGCTTTGGACAGCTGGCCTCAGGCCGGCATCCCGGACAATCCGCGTCCCTGGCTGATTTCAACTGCACGCTTCAAAGCCATTGACGGGATGCGCCGGCGGGCCCGCTTCGACGGAGCCCAGAAAGATCTTGTTGCGCACATAGAATCGCGCGTCAACGACGCTCCCCCTGAGGAGGAGGAGATCGAGGACGATCGCCTTCGTCTCATCTTCACCTGCTGCCATCCCGCTCTGCCCCCGGAGGGACAGGTTGCGCTCACCCTGCGTGAGGTCTGCGGCCTGACTACGGAGGAGATTGCCAAGGCCTTCCTCACGACTCCGCGCACACTGGCGCAACGCATTGTGCGCGCCAAGGCAAAGATTCGAGAGGCACGGATTCCGTACGAGGTGCCGACGCCGCAGGAGTTGCCGGAGCGGCTGGACGCGGTGCTTCAGGTCATCTATCTCGTCTTTAACGAGGGTTATTCGGCTGCGGCGGGAGCGGAGGTAACGCGGGCCGAGCTAACCGGCGAGGCGATTCGACTGGGCCGGTTGCTGACCGAACTCCGGCCAGAGCCGGAAGGCGTTTTTCCGGAAATCATGGGGCTGCTTGCCCTGATGTTGCTACAGGAATCCCGTCACGCCGCGAGAACCTCTCCGACCGGAGAGCTGATTTTGCTGGAGAACCAGGACCGCTCGCTGTGGAACCGGGAGCAGATCGCGGAGGGAGTGGCATTGCTGGAGAAAGCCCTGAAGTCCCGCCGCTTCGGCTCCTACACACTGCAAGCTGCGATTGCGGCCGTTCATGCGGAGGCGGAATCGGTGGCTGCGACCGACTGGCGGCAGATTGTTGCTCTTTATGATCGACTGGCACGAATTCAGCCTTCGCCCGTTGTGCAGCTCAATCGTGCCGTGGCCATTGCCATGTGCGATGGTCCAGAGGCCGGTCTGCCGCAGATCGATGCGCTGTTGGGACATGGCGAATTGGCGAATTATTACCTGGCGCATTCCGCCCGCGCGGATATGTACCGCAGGCTGGGCAGGACCGCTGAGGCTCGGGCGTCTTATGAGAAAGCTCTGGCGCTGACCCAACAGGAACCGGAGCGGCAATTCCTGCAAGAGCGGATTCGGCAGCTGAAATAAAAAAGACTCGTCAGAAGCCGATGCGGATTTGAGATGACCAGGCGGCCGGTGGCCCGGGCTTTTGATCTTGCGGTCATTACCAACACAGTGGGAACGGTGCACGCAAAGATCATTAAAGGTGGGGCACCCACCCGCCAAGTAGCTCAACCGACTCTTCTCCCACACATTCGAAACCCGCGAATGTGTGGGGCACCCGGCGCCGTTTCTTGGCGGGGTAGCGCATTTTTTTCGAATCCTCCATCTCTGATGACCATCCTGTCACGTAGATGACGACCATCCTGGTCGGTGGCTGGTCATCGAGGAGGAATCATGAAGCTCGCAGGCAAGAAGGCTCTCATTACTGGAGGCAACAGCGGCATCGGCCTGGCCACAGCCCGCCTTTTCATCTCTGAAGGCGCGGAAGTCGCAATTACGGGTCGCGATCAACAGACACTGGATGAAGCGGTCGCCGAGCTGGGAGCGAAAGCGCACGGCTATCGCGCCGACGTCACGATTGCGGAGGACCGCAAGAAGTTTTTCGCTGAACTCGCCAAAGACTTTGGCAAACTTGACATCGTCTTCGTCAATGCAGGCATTTCTGGCAGTACGCCGACTGGCACGACCGACGAAGCCATCTTCGAGAAGGTAGTCCACACCAACCTCAACGGTGCTTTCTTTACCGTCAATTCAGCCGCTCCTCTCATGAACGATAACGGCAGCATCATCTTCAACGGATCGGTGCACACCTATCTCGGGCAACCGGGCCTAGCTGCCTACGCCGCCACGAAAGGCGGACTCGTCTCGATGGCGCGATCCATCGCCGCAGACCTTGCACCGCGCAAGATTCGCGTGAATGTGGTGGCCCCGGGAGCGACGAAGACTCCCATCTGGAAGCGGGCGAGCGCCAATGCCACGGCAGAGGAATCCGCAAAAGTTTCCGACTTCTTCTCTTCCGCGGTTCCACTTGCCCGTTGGGGCGAGCCGGAAGATCTGGCCAAGGCTGTGCTTTTTCTTGCCTCGGACGACTCGTCGTACATCAATGCGGTCGAGCTGATGGTGGATGGCGGACTAACGGGCGCTCCCTTCGGTGCCCCCATTCTTCGCGGCTGACCGTAAATATTTTCAACGAGGTTCTGTATGTCACATCATTTCGATACCAAACTGGCGAAGGACGATCCGAGCCTCAACCTCTGTGATTTTTATTTATTCGACGGCCCCTCGGGCAAGACAGTAATGGCGATGACGGTGAATCCGGATGTCGGATTATCGGCTCCGGATACGCTTCATCCAGAAGGGCTCTACGCGTTCCGGTTCGACCTGAACGGAGATGCGAGGGAAGAAGTTACGTTCAAGTTCAGGTTCGGTGAACCACGACACGGAGATGGCAGTGAGCATACTCACATTCAGCCGTTTACGGTGCGGAAGGCGACGGATGACGCTGCTCTTCGGGGTGACTCCGGAGAGAGTCTGGTTGAGGGTGAAACCGGTTCGGTCGCGACTAATTCGAATCTTCGTGCGTTTGTCGGGATTGCTCCAGAGCTATTTGCGGCAAATACTGGATTCGGCACATTTATGACTGCTTTCCATAAGGACCAGCGCTACGATGGGGATGCCTTTCTGCATCAGCAGAATCCCTTTGCAAGGCGGAATGTTACGGCGATTGTGCTGGAAGTGCCGAGCGAACTGATTGGGAAGGGAAAAATCAACGCCTGGGTGACGATCTCCCTCTTTGGCCATGCGCCGGAGGTACAAGTTTCGCGTTGGGGCCTGCCCATGGTTACGCATCTTTTCCTGAACGACCCGAGCGACCAGGAGGTGAAAGAACAATTCAATGCGTCGGTTCCGTCTAAAGATCTAGAGCGCTTCGGGAAGTCGATCGCGGATTTTGCAGAGAAGATCACGACCTATGCCGGTTCGGCGACAGACCCGGTTGAATACGGGAAGCTGATCGCTGCACGGCTTTGTCCCAACACGTTGCCTTACGAGCTTGGAACGTCCGCCGCATTTGAGGTTGCCAGCTTCAATGGACGCGCGCTCGGCGACGATGTACTGGATGTGATGTTGACGCTGGCGGCCAATTCGCCAATTGTCGATGGACTTGCTCCCGACCGCGGGCGCATTCGCAAGGATTTCCCGTATTATGGAGCGCCGTATACGGCGGAGGAGCAGGTCGGGGTGAGACCGATGCCGCGCCCGGCTAAGAAGTAGGCGGGGAAGCCGGGTGCCCCACTCATTCGCGGGTTTCGAATGAGTGGGTCCGCGAGGCGGAATACGTTGTCCTGAGTGGCCATTCCTGACAATTCACTTTTACCAAGCCCTCTTCGCTAAAGGCATAGCTGCGGAAGCTACTCCATTCCCACTCTTCGGGTTTTTCTGCCAAACCTCGCCTCCGGGTTCCGATGGATGTAGCGTAGCTTCTCGATGCGCTTTTCCGTACTACACACATTG
The DNA here is from genome assembly GCA_963836295.1 of uncultured Acidobacteriaceae bacterium. GTDB lineage: Bacteria > Acidobacteriota > Terriglobia > Terriglobales > Acidobacteriaceae > Bog-257. The sequence continues at coordinate 667,412 of CAWIIY010000002.1, forward strand.
AAGTCGTAGAAACGCTTTTGCCAGATCGGGCCCGTGCGCATGCCGCCGTGGTGAAGCAGTTTCGTGAATCGCTCTTTCACCACTTTCATCACCACAGAAGGATTTCCCACCTCTGGCTCGGTTATCAGAAGATGGAAATGTTCGGGCATTACCACGTAGCCGATTACGACGAAGCGATACTTTTGCCGGGTGCGCTCCAAGACAGACAGAAACAGGTCACGGCGCTCGCCGCTGCCAAGCTCCGGACGCCGCCGATAACAACTGCAGGTTATGAAATGCAGGTCGTGCCCACCATATCAGCGCTCCAAACCTCTCGTCATGCCCCGAAAAAGTATCGGGGACAGATCATTCCCGTCTGTGATGGGACGTACCGAAAGCTGTGACTCGCGCAACCCACTCATTCGAACCCCGCGAATGAGTGGGGCCACCCAGCACCACCGAAGCCCGGATCTGCGCCGCATCTCCCATCCACAGCTCGTGTCCCTGCTCGGCCAGCATCGGTTCGAACCAACGCGTGGGCCCGGTGGCTTCGATGCCTACTCGCACCGGTCCGAACCAGAGCGGGGTAGAATGCCTGAGCTTCGCCACTCTCGTGCTCCAGACGACGCTCCACCAACTCCCCCGTCTCCCGCTCCAGCATCGCAATCTGCTGGTAGCGGGTATGCACATCACAACCTACCATCTTCATGTGCTCGGCTCCTTTCTTCCGAGCCTTGGTTGGCTTGAGCGCACCAAGTCTACTCGGCGGCTGAGGAGCCGACACGGTTATCTAATCAGGCTGGGCGGGCCCGCAGCCGCAAGCCGCTAGGCCGCTTTTTGCCCCCGATAGGCCGGCGCGAAAACTTCGGCTACAAAAGTCTCCAGCGTCGTGGAAGTGGTGTTCCTTGGGGAGCGTGGCTCGAGCACCTTTAAGTGGCCCGAATTCTGCGCGTCCGCCAACTCCAACAGCAGATCCGCCATACTCGAAGACATCCCCATCTGCATGAAAGCGGGCTTCAACTGTTCCGCGGGCATTTGCTTATAGGTCAGGCCGGGGTTGCCAATCGCGGCGCCCACGATTTTGGCGGCTTCGGTGTTCGTGACATCGCGAGCCCCTTGCAGTTCGCGCGTGCTCTTTCCTTGAAAATCGAGCTGCAACAGGGCGTCGGCGGCTGCGTCGCCGATATCGCGCGTTGCGATCATGGGTATCGGCAGATCGCCTTTGACACGGCCGGCCATTGTTCCGAAGGCCTTGATCACGCCAACCTGGGGCAGAAGGTTTTCCATGAAGGCGCCGGCTCGCAAGTAGAGGGCGTTCAATGCAGGAATCGTGTCAAGTTTCTTTTCAAGATTGTACAGCCCGACCACAGGGCCTGTTTTATCCGGCTTGTCCGCGCCGACGCTGCTCAGCACGACGGCGTATTTTATTCCGCTCTTCTCAATCGCGGCGGCCAGGGCGTCGCCCACGCGCTGATAGTGTGCCAGCACATCCGGGGTGCTCACGTCCGGCGGTATCATCGCGTACACTCCCTTTGCACCCGAAAAAGCCTTCGTGAGCGCCCACGTGTCGGTGATGTCCGCAACGAAAGCCTCTGCGCCCTTGTTTACGAATGGTTCTAGCCGTTTTGCGCTGCGGCCTACAACCCGCACCTGTTCACCGTGTGCGAGCAACTTTTCTGCTACTTCGTTTCCCGTGTGTCCTGTCGCGCCAGTAATGACGTACATAGGCTCCTCCCTGTCCGTTTTTGTGTCGTGGCGCCTCTTTGAATGGATGCCGGTCGACCCTCCGAGGGTTTGCCAAATCTTACTCCGCGGGATCCAGACACTCGATGGAAGCACTTTGACTTAGATGTTGAACACGGTCGAAAAACCAAGGCGAGAGTCGCCGGGTGCCCCAGGTCTCGCGCTTTTCGAGGCCTGGGGGGGCCATCATCGATTGCGGTTAGTGCTGTCCCAATCGAAGCCGGAAGCTAGCATACTTTCCAGCTGCGACTGCCTTGGCCCGGCTCTCAAACACCGTGAGACCCGGGGCACCCGGCCGGACTGCAATCACTTCAGCCAGTGGACTTTGATTTCCCGCTCAAGCGGCCTGAATTCTAGGTCGCCGGTCACGAGTTCCGCCTTCTTTTCTTTGGCCAGGGCGGCGGCGAAAGCATCGGCCAAGCTCAACTTGAAACTTGCTTTGAAATCGGCGGCAGTGTCGGCCAAGGCGCGGCTTGTGGAATGAAAATCAATGGGCAGGCCCTCGAGAACTTTTGCGGCTTCCGCCCAGGCTGCGGCGCCGTTTTTTTTCACAATTGAGTACTTCACCTCGGCGTAGTTCACATCGGTCATATGGAGCGGGCTGTCTCTTTTGCTGGCGGCGACGAGCAGTTGCTCCACGGCTTCCGCGCCCGCTTCGTCTCGGAAGTAGGCGATGAGCGCGAAGCTGTCGAGCACCTTAGCCGGCATGGCGCTCCTCGAGAGCGCGTTCCTGCCTTTTGTGCTCGGCCCAGTCTTCGGTCAGCGACCGCTGTCCCGGCGCGCGCTTGAGGATACCGCGCCCGCGTCGGATGAGTGCCGCAGTCACCGGCTTGAGGAGGATACCCTCCGGCGTCGCTTGAACCACCGCTTTGGTTCCGTCCTCGATTTCAAATTGCTTGCGAAACGAAGCGGGATGACGACTTGCCCTTTTGTCGTAAACCACACGGTCTCGAGTTTTTCTGTCATACTCATGACCGATAGTATGACACAGAAGACCGAGTCCGTCAACATACGCAGAGTAGGATTAATAGATGACAGGAGGATATCAGCTCCGAAGTCTTAACATATTGTCGGAACACCGTAACAGTAGCCCACTCATTCGAACCCCGCGAATGAGTGGGGCATTCGGCGGATAACTGGGACGGAGAACCGGGAACCGACGGAACGTTCCCCCGTTTTTCCAAATTAGTTCACCTCGGCCTTGGTTACCGCCCGTACCTCAGCCTGTTCAGAACTTTCTTGAACCCCTGCATGGCGGCGTCGTGCCGGCGACCTTGCTTCTCGGCTTGCTTGACCATGGCATCGAAGAACTGCCACGGCGGCTCCTGCAGGCGGTGAAGCACGACAGTGTCTTTTCTCGCGATGACGAGGAACGGCGTCCCGGGTTCGATCGCGAGCGCCTTGCGAACAGGACCGGGAATGACGATCTGTCCGCGGGAAGACATACCGGTCGTAAAGGGGGTTCTCATAGTACCTCGGTATAATCTTCCTCCTTTAACAAGCAGTAAGTAAAATAAGATTTCTGAAATTATCCTACTTATAAGAAACCCTGCAAGGTATGCCGGGATTTGGCTCGCCCTCCGGGAGGAGGGGCCTGAGGGTTTCTCGGTTGTTCCGGGTTGGCCCGGATGCTGGGACACCTAGCCTCGCGAGGCGGCTGGAGGAATTGAAATAAAACTCCAGGAATTGAAACAAAAGTAGTTTGCCTCTGCTGTAGAAACCTGGAGCCACTCATCCGCTTCGCGCCAAAATACGCCCCCAAACTCTTGCGACCGGTCGGTCGCAATCTCATCTTTAGACGCACGGGGCGAGTCGCGATCAAAACAGTTCGTATTGAGACGCTGGAATTCGTTCGTTAAAGTTCAGGCATAGAAAGGAGTATCACGATGAACTTAAGGAGACCACGCACATGACCGCCCCCGTCACGTCGAACACGCTTGGTGTCAACGTCTTTACCGCCCCGGGAAAGGCAATGGTGGGTGAGCGGCCAAGGCCCTTCGGCGAAGCGCTCGGCTTTGACCCGGCCACTTCGACTTTAATCTTCGGCGAGCACGACGCGGTGCTGGTAGACGCAATGACGACGGTTGCTGAGGCCGAGGCTCTCGCGGATTGGGTTGCTCTGCACAATCGCAACTTGGAGACCATCTATATAACGCACGCCCATTTCGACCACTTCTACGGCCTGAGCATTCTGCTCGACCGCTTCCCGGGCGCTCGAGCGATAGCAACGCCCAAGACGTTGAACGCTATGCAGTCGTCGTTCACTCCTCCGGTGGAGCGGCTGGCCCGCCGGTGCTTTCCTGGGCAAGTGGCCACTAAGCTAGTTGCACCTGAGCCCTATGAGCACGACACGTTCACTCTTGAGGGCCACGAATTTCGCATCATCGAGCAGGGCCGCACCGATTGTCCTGATTCGACGTCTCTACACGTTCCGTCGATCGACCTGGTCGTCGCCAGCGACGTGGTGTACAACGAGTGCCACATGTACGTCGGCGACACCACCCCCGAGAGCCGGCAGAATTGGATCGCGGCGCTAGACCGGTTAGCAGCGCTGAACCCGGCAATTGTCATCGCCGGTCACAAGAAGCCTGGTGCGCTCGACTCTCCCTCGACGATCCAGGACACCAGGCGTTACCTGCAGGACTTCGATCGGGTGCAGAAAACCGCGACGTCCGACCAGCAACTGTTCGATCAGATGACGGAGCTATACCCGCATTGGGTAGCCAATCAGTCGTGGTTGATGTTCGGATTCCCGGGCGGCTGATGTGAACGCTCGCTCGCGTATGATCGGGATCAGCACGATTCGGATGGTGCTGACCACAGGCCAATAAGTGCGGGCGCAATCTGACCCTCACCCGAGACGAATCTGCGGGGCAATCGAAAGTTGAACTATTGTTATCCCGGCGCACCCGCGCCCTGGCGCGGCAGGAACCGGAGCGCCGTTTCCTCGCCAGGCGGCGCGAGGGATTGAAATAAACTCCCAAGAATTGAGATAAAAATAATTCGCCTCGGCTGTCGAATTTCTCCCTGTCCGACGACTATAGGATGAACCATGCAGCGCGCAAGGCTGTGCTGCTGGCTCGAAGACCATTACAGGAGAAGACAATGCCGCATTACTTGGTTGATGGTTACCTCCCCGACAACTTCGACCCGTCCACAGTGGACGAAGCGATGGGCCGCGACATTCACGCGCTCAACAAAGAGATGATCGCTGCTGGCGTCAGGACCTACGCTTGCGGCCTTGGGCCCGCGCAGTCGCTGCGGGCGCAGCCCGATGGCAAGGTGCTTGTAACCGACGGGCCCTATCTCGAGACCAAGGAGCACGTGGGCGGTTTTTGGATATTGGAATGCGCTGACATGGACGAGGCGGTGGCTTGGGCGCGCAAAGGCGTCGTCGCGACCCGGGGGCAGGGTGAGGTGCGAGCGTTTCAAGGATCCAGCGCGCAAGGCGGTGCTGCTGGCTCGAAGACGCTTACAGGAGAAGACATGCCGCAATATTTGGTTGCTATTCACCACCCCGACAACTATGACCCGTCCGTCGAAACCGGAGCGATTTCCGAAGAGATACATGCGCTCAACCGCGAGATGATCGCTGCCGGTGTCAGGATCTTCGCTGGCGGCCTGTCCCCGGCAAGCAACGCGAAGTCGCTGCGGGCGCAGCCCGATGGCAAGGTGCTCGTCACCGACGGGCCATACCTGGAGACCAAGGAGCACGTGGGCGGTTTCTGGATACTGCAAGCCGCTGACCTGAACGAGGCCCTGGCATGGGGGCGTAAGGCCGTCGTCGCCTGTCGGGCGCCGGTCGAGGTGCGCGGCATTTTCTTCCAGCCGGCGCCCGACTGAAGCAACTGAGCGGACTTGAACGAACTGATGAAGGCAAGCGGGCAGCGACGGCGGCAGAACGCTGCGCGCTGAAGGACGGCCTCGCGAAGAAAGGCCGCTCCTCAGGAGGAAGATTATGCGGAAAAAGAAAATTGGCGCCATTGTAATCAAGAGCTTCGTACTGTTAGTTGCGCTCGGCATGGCACACCAGGTGATGGCACAGGATGCCAGGAAACCTTATCCGAAGATGGCCCCGATCGAGCAGTATCTGATGGACCCAACTGCCGAGATCACGTTGGCGCGAAGTGCAGCACCGGAATCCATTTCACGCGATGCCGAGGTACTGCTGCTTGGGCGCCATGGTTTCGAAACCGCCGTCAAAGGCAAGAACGGCTTCGTGTGTATCGTGGAACGTTCGTGGACTGCCGCATCGGATGCGGACTTTTGGAATCCGAAGGTGCGGGGCCCGATGTGTCTGAATGCAGCAGCCGCACGTTCCTACCTTCTATGGGACCTCAAAGCGACCAATTTGATCCTGGCCGGACGCACGAAAGCTCAGATGGAGGAGACCATCTTCGCCGCCATCGACAAAAAAGAACTGCCGGCGATGGAACCCGGAGCGATGTGCTACATGATGTCGAAGCAGGGATACGGCGGCGACACTGCCCCGCACTGGCCTTCGCACCTCATGTTTTTCTATTCGCAGACCGACCCCGCAACCTGGGGAGCGAATCTGCCGGGCTCTCCCATCGCGGCTATGACCGACCCCCGGCAGCACCTGACTGCGTTCGTGGTTGCCGTCGAACGGTGGTCAGACGGAACGGAAGCTCGCTGAGCCGAACTTACGCACTGGGTCACCGTGGCCCATCAGCTTAAAGCAGGATGACATTGCGAGAACGGGCAGTGGACGAAGTGGGGAATCAGTGAGAGGGGGCATCAAAATGAGAAATGTAATCTACGCCATCAACATTACCCTGGATGGCTGCTGCGACCACACCAAAATGACTGCCGATGAGGAGATACATGAATATTTTACGCAACTCATGCGAGATGTTGACCTGCTCGTCTTTGGGCGTAAAACCTATCAGTTGATGGTCCCTTATTGGCCTGATATCGCAAAAAAACATTCTGAGACAAAAGCCGAGAACGACTTTGCCGACAGATTTGACTCCATCAACAAAATTATTTTTTCACAATCATTAGACAGCGCTGAGGGAAATACCAGAATTGTTCATACCAAGCTGCAAGACGAAATACTTAAATTGAAACAAGCACAAGGCAAGAACATTTTAGTCGGCGGTGTAGATATTCCCTCACAACTTATGCAGCTTGGTCTGGTTGATGAATATCATTTTGTCGTTCAGCCAATAATTGCAGGTGAAGGGAGAAGGTTGTTAGAAGGCATTAGCCTGCAGGAGAAATTGCAGTTAAAACTTGTTGAGTCAAAGACCTTTAAATCAGGATGTGTCGCGCTTCGTTACTTGAAACAGTGACGAGAAAATCGGCGACAGCTGTGCTGCTGAGCGCCAACGAGAGGAGATAGGTATGAAATACATCTGGATGGGATACTACGAGCCGGCAAAACACGCGGTCATGACCGGAGACGAGAAAAACGCCATGTTCGACGAATGTTTTGAGTTTGACGACCATCTACGCGCCAACGGGCATTGGATTAGTGGGGAGGCGATTCAGCCTGCGGAAACTGCCTTGATCCTGGGTTGGAAGAACGGCAAAGTCACGACCACCGACTGGTCCCTATGCGGAAACCAAAGAACAGCTCGGCGGCATCGGCGTGCTGGAGGCACGGGACATGAATCATGCCGTTCAGCTCTTGTCGCAGCATCCGGCCCTGAAGTATGGTGCGAGGTTCGAGATACGCCCAACCCTCGACATGAGCGACCTGATGCGGCAGGTCGATCAGCGCCGGCGACAGGGCGCCGCCCGATGAGGGCGGTCCCAAGGATTAGTACCGCAAAGTCGGCTTGAGGACTGTAATGATGATCATGGGCTAAACGGCTCAGATTGCTCCAGGATCACGGACGATCCAGAAGTTGGGCTGTTCAGGGTCAAGTTGACGTGAAACGCCCTACTCGTATGACTGGCCCGAACGGGTTCCCTTCGCATGTGGCACTGCACTGTGAGCAGTTTCACAGCGTAACCCGCGGTCTGCGAATCGCAGTGGCAACTTAGAACAAGAACTTCACCGCCAGCTGAACTAGGCGGGGCGGCATGGCGTTGACCACTTGCCCAAAGCTGGAGCTGCTGATATTGCCGTCCACCGCTGCCGCGCCGAAGAACTGGGCGTGGTTGAACATGTTGAACGCTTCCATCCGGAATTGCAGCAGTTTAGATTCGGAGAGCCGCAGTTCCTTCTGTAACGCCATATCGAAGTTGTCCATGCCGGGACCGTAGAAGAAACGGCGTGGAACATTACCCGTCTGCCCGAGCGGCGGAATGCTGAACAAATCGGTGTTGAAGGCCGGTTGTCCATTACGCGGATTGGTGTTGACGGCCAAATTGCCGGGAGCGACCGCCAACGTGTCCACACCGTTGTTATTGATTCCATTCGGGATCGTGCCTAGTAAGGAGCTATCGGTGTTGTTGAAGAGCGTGACGGGCAGGCCGCTGGTGAAGCGCGTGATTCCGGAGATTGACCAGCCCTGTGTCCAGCGGTTGTCGACGTGGAACAGAGCTTGAAGAGGAAGATTGTATTTATAGCTGGCAACGAAGTTGTGCCGAAGGTCAAATGCCGAAATGGCCCTGGCTCAAGCTCGGATCGATGGGATTGACCGGCTCCGCCAGACTCGAAGAGTCGTCCATTGCTTTGCTGTAGGTGTAGGCAAGCATCAACTCGAGGGCGACCGCTCTGATGCCGAACATTGATCTGTAGAGCGTTGTAATCCGCGTTGCCGATCGTCTTCTGGTAGGTAACGGCATCGAAGGACGAGCTGAATGGTCCCCGCGTGCCTTGTACAATCTGGCCGCCTGGCAGCGTGTAGGCTCCACCTTCTCCGAATGGGCCGCAGACCGGGGTTGCTCCCTCGGCATTCAGCGCCAGGCACTCGGCGGGGTTACCGGGATTGGCCGAGAGCAGCACCAGTTGATGGTGCGACTCGCTACCGACATATCCGACGCTGAGTACCGTTGCCTTAGCGATCTGCCGCTCAATGGTTAGCGCGTAGCTCTCGGTGTGTGGCGGCACATTGCCGTGATAGAACGACGGAACACCGGTAATGGGAAGATATTGGTTCCAGTTGACGCTCGAGTGGGGGTGGCTGGCCGAGGCTCCTGAACTTTGAATCGGAACCGGGAACGGCTGAGTCACGCTTTGTCCGTTGGACGCGTTTACGAACGGATCGGCAAAGGTGGGCGGCGACAAACTTGTGCAGGAATATCCATACGGCGGGTTGGCGCTCATGATTCCGGCCGAAAGACCCTCAAACGCCGTGTAATACATTCCGTAGCTCAGGCGGATACTAGTGGTACCCGTGTTGCCAAACAGCTTGCGCAGAAAGCCGTTGGTGAAGTCCGGCGAATACGCAAGACCCAGCCGAGGAGCGAAATTTGCGTACTTGGTCGGCGCCAGGGTGCTGGGAATGCCGGGATCTCCGGGAAAGACCAACCCCTGAGGAGCGCCGGGATAGACTACCGACTGTTGACCTAGAGCGAGGGTTTGGATCTGGTTGTACTTCTCCCGCCAGGGCGGAAGAACATCCCAGCGCAAACCATAATTAAGGGTCAAATTCGGCTTCACCCGCCAACTGTCCTGCCCATAGATTCCAATGTATTTGTTGCGCGGATAGAACTTGCTGGATTGCGCCTGGGTATATGTGCTGGGAAGTCCCAACAGGAAATCGGCGAAGTCGGAACCTGTGGCGGAGCCGGTGAAAACGAAGGAGCCGTTGTCGGTAGCATCGGGGTTGATATTGATCTGGTCGAGGTGAAATACAGCTCCGAACTTCAAGGTATGTTTGCCAACGACCTTCGAGAAGTCATCTGACCACTGATAGGTGTTGTCAGCCTCGGTCAATCCGGTGGTATCCACGCCTATGGTGAAGTCGTTGAATGCGACATTTTCGATTCCTTTAATGGCAGGATTGAGCGCATAGATTGACGGATTTCCCGCTGCATTGACGAAACCTTGCGAGGCAAGGCTGGGACCGACTCCACCTTGCGGTATCCCTACCACGTTGGCGTCTCGGGTATAGCTAAAGTGAAAGTCGTTGAGCATGTTCGCTCCCAGCGTCTTGGTCAGACTAATGCTCATTAGCTGAGAGCGTCCGTAGGTGAGAGCGTTAAAGCCGGGTACATTGGCTCCGCCCTGCTCGGTCGGATACGGGTTGTTGGTGAAGTAATCATCGGTGAAGTAGTAGGCCGAGAGGTTCCCCCATCGCGTCGCCGCATCGATCCGCACGGCGCCTTTGTCGTCCCGCAGATTCTCATTCTCGTCGGCCGTGGAAAATAAGTTACTGCCCACGTTCGGCAGGGGAATGTGCTGCAACAGATTCTTCGCCGGGGCGAACCAGACGCTTAGCGGAATTACGGCGCCAGGAAACACGCATCGCGAGGTACTGGTGCAACTCGGAGTGTAGTAGTTCTCGCCGGAAGTAACTGTGTGGCCGAGTTTCTGCGAAAGGGACGTCGCTAGTGCCTGGCCATTGACCTGGCCGGTTAACTGGCTGGCCAGGTCCGAGAGATCGCCATCGCGATTCTGCAGCGAAGGTACGGTGATCAACCCGGTATCGATGCCTTCGGTTAGACGCGCACCTTGATAGTCCACGAAAAAGAACACCTTGCCTTTCTTGATCGGCTCACCCAGCGTCCCACCGAACTGGTTCTGATCGTAGGCCGCGCGCCGGAGGGTGAAATAGTTACGCGCGTCCAGGTCAGTGTTGCGAAGAAACTCGAAACCGCTGCCGTGAATCTGGTCCGTTCCCGATTTCGTGATTACGATGACCTGACCCCCGCTGAAATTTCCATACTGGGCATCGAAGCCGCTGGTTAAAACTCGGAACTCCTGGATTGCATCAAGGTTCGGAATAACAGCCGTTCCCATATTGAAGGTCTCTTCAACAGTGGCGCCGTTTACAACGAATCCGTTGGCGGTTTCCCGCTGTCCGCTGACCGACAGGTTGCCAGGATTGAGATCGCCGGAGGGCGAGGTGTTGGTGCATCCCGCCATGAGCACGGCATTCGGCTGTGCCGAGCTGGCAGGAACCACGCCCGCCTGCAGAGCCAGAAGATCGGTAAACCCGCGACCGTTGAGCGGCACGGCAGTCATCTTCTTGTCGCTGATCGTCTCGCCCAATTGCGTGGAAGATGTGTCAACCTGCAAGCTGTTATCGGTTACTTCAACCGTCGTGTTGTTGGAATCCAGCTTCAACTGAACGTCGACGGTGAGAGTTCCCGCTGCCGCGACCACCAGATGGGCTTGTGAATACACTGCGAACCCCGCGGCCTCGACCCGCAGTTGATAGTTTCCCGGCACGAGATGAGGGAAAGCATAGGAACCGTCGCTGCTCGTGGTGGACTTTTCCAGCTGGCCGCTGGCGATGTCCTGGACCGTGACGGTCGCGCCGGGAATGACGGCACCGCTGGGATCGGTGACGGTGCCGGAGAGGCCGCCCGCCGCCTCCGCCCGGGCATAGCTGGTCGCAAGCAGTACTACGAGACAACAGAAAACAGCTGCCGTTATCCAATCATGCCGAAAGATGTTTCGCGATTTTGGTTGGGGCTGCATGAATTTTTTGTCGTTGTTGAACATGAATTTCAATTTCATAATCAACAAAGCCCCGCGGTAAAAGCTGTGACCGGGATCACCGGCTACGGTGATCGCCAAACCAGTCGCAACTCAGTCGCAACTGGTTCTGTATTCAGCTTAGAGACAGGCCGAGCTTACGGCAACGGCAGGGCGAAGATTTTGTCGCACATCTCTTGCAATCAGTCGCGATACCGAGAAGCGAAAATAACTGGCCCAAACGGGGTTGGTCAGGTGTAGTGCCGACGGTAGTTATCCGAAGCCGGCTTCCCGTTCCACAATGGGTAAGTTTTGAACCATGCGGTGAAGGCCCGTAAACATTAGGCCTTGGATGGGTCGCAGCATTCGGCAGTGCGCTACCGCAAACGCTCGGGCGCCCAGAATAGGCACCTTCAACTCCCGCGCAAAGTAGACGAGCTCGGGCCGCGGCGGCAGTTGGATGCCCGCCGGTTGAGCCATGGTGTTCTGCTCCACCTCAAACGTCGCTTGCTGCAGGTTCCACGGCAAGTGGTGAATGTCACCCCGGTAAAGCCGTTTGCGACTGAGGGCATAAAGGCAATAACGCTCGGTGAGGAAGTGCTCGATCGATCCCGGTCGTGCATGGAACCTTTCTGATGCGGGACTGTAGGAGCAGCGAAGCTCTGCGGGCTTCGGTCCGTGCTGGCGCTTGGAAACGTATTCCAGCTTTGGGCCGCCTTTCCCTTTCACCTTCATCGAAGCCTGCCAGTAAGGCAGACGGTAAAACAGGCGCGCCGCCCAGATCGAAGGCAAGCTACTGGCGTCGAGGCTGAAGAAATACACGCCCGGCTTGCCGTCGTAGGTGACGTAGGTTCGTACGTTGATCTCGGAAAGGTGTGAGAGCCACGGTAGAGACGGAACCCCCGGCGGGCGCAGATGATTGATCCAGAAGGGCGTGACTGTGACCCAGGCGCGTTGCCGGTAGGTATCGAGGGTCAACACATCGGGCACCAGCGAACGAAGCGCTGCCGGAGCCACCGGGTAGTGCAGAAAAAGCAAGTCATTCCAGCGCTGGGTCATGATCCACGGGGCCATGGGGGCGGGCCAGGGGCGATGCGTGGTGGCAAAGAGGATGGAATCAGCGCCCACCCACTGCGTCCGGCTCTCTTCCGGCCCGGAGAGGTTGTCGGCGTGCGAAGAGTGAGTACGCAAGTGAGTAGCTACGGCTGGCCGGCAAGACTTTGGTTAAGGGCTAGTGACGCATCAAGCGGCTGCGCCCGATAGTGCCGGTGAAAGACGTCAACTACCGCGCGGCCCACAAACCGCGCTCGTGCGGTGGTGTGCAAGTGTATTGGCAGGGTGAAGTGGTTCACCTCCGCGTAATCCTCCACGAATTCAATCTTGCGGATGAAGAATGACGGGGACTTGACCACGGTTCCCTCCGAGCGCACCAGGCTTCCCGTGGAAGCGTCGAGATAAATGTGCCCCTTGAACAGTCCCGGCCGCTTGTGACGAGGCTTCACCTGGAAAACATGGACCATGCGCCCGTCCAGGTCTTGATCTCCTTTGTAGGAAAACTTGTAGTTCGCTGCGTTGAGCGCCTCCTTCGCCGGGTCGCCCTTGTTCACGTAGTCCACTTCCGATTGCAGCAGCCGAGTGATCACGTTGCTCTTGACGAATGTATCGCCAGTGAAACTGAGCGGTTTGAAGCTAAGGGAGTTCGGCGCCACAAAAGAACGTTGCAGCTCAAAAGCTCCGCGCTGCGAGGTGTCCAGCAGTTCCGCCATAATCAGGGTTTCGTCGGTATACGAACCTAACCCGGCGTTCTGCTGCGCGTCCCGGCTTTGAAACGCCTGAAGCGCAAGCTGTGGCGCCATGATCGGCATGGGGACTTGGGGAAAGGACAGCTCGTTGACGTCGGGTGCAGGCAAAACGCCCTCGCTCGTAGCAATCACGTCCGAAGAGGCAGCGGACGTTCTGAATTGCGCCGCTTGAGCGAACCCTAAAACCGGAAGACCCGCTAGAAGAATGATGGCCAGAAACTTACTTGTGACTCGCAACATTGTCCTTGCTATTAAGAAATGGGGAATAATGATTGTACCTTACCTTGTATCTATCTATCGGCTTCGTCGCGGCGGATAATTGCGGGTCACCAAGATTTTTCGGCGATTCCCACAGGCGCCCGGTTGCCCACAAATTCCATACCGCATATGATTCACGGCAATGCCATTAAGTTCCAAACCAAACGAGGATACTAGCCAGGTCCCCCATCACCACGAGCCCAGCACCGAGGTGTACGCCGTTCATGGAGCCGACCCGGAAGTGCTGGCCTACGGTATGGCAAAGTATTCGCGCTCAGCACTTTCCATGCGCGAGTCGCTGGCCGAACTGAATGAGCAAAAAGCCGAAAAGTTCCTGAACACGTTCTATTTTCAGTACGGACATCGCAGCATCGCGGACCTGGCGCACGTGGCTTTCGCCATCGAACGCCTATCGATTCTGGCTGCGACCATAGCGGTCGATGAACCACGCTGGGATGGCCAGGAACGCTCCACCCGCTATCAAGACTTCCAAAAAAGCGGGTATTTTGTTCCCGATTTTGCGGGGGATGCCGGCGCGCGCGGGCTATACCGCGAGGCCGTTGACCTGCTTTTTGCTGAATACCGGTATTTTTCCGACGAGATGTTCCGCTATCTGCGGGGCCTAACACCCAAGCCGGATGAGATGAAGCAGGAGGCCTACGAACGCACTCTGCGCGCCCGCGCCTTCGACATCTCGCGTTATCTCTTGCCGTTGGCCACCAACACTTCGCTTGGCCAGATCGTCAGCGCCCGCACCTTGGAAACACAGGTGTCGCGATTGTTGTCGGACGAGCACGCCGAGGTCCGGCGGCTGGGGGAACTACTGAAGAAAGCGGCGCGCGAGGCCGCCTACGATGTAAATCATGCGGGTGCTCAGCGCCTGCTGGAGGACATTCGACAGGAGTCCGCGGAACTTGCCGATCGCGTCCAGCAGGTGCTTTTGCGTGAGGTACATGTGGCACCTACGCTGGTGAAATATGCCGAATCCAGCGAGTACGAAACGGCCAGTCGCCGCGAATTGCGTGGGGCCGCGGCTGAGTTGCTCGATTCGCTACCCATCGAAACCGCTCCCCTGGTGGACTTGCTGGAGGAGGAGCCTCTGGAGATCGAATTGGCCACTACCCTCCTCTACCAGTACTCGCACCATTCCTATCGGCAGATTCGCGGCGCGGTTGAAGACCTGACGGCGGCGCGGCGCAACGAAATCATCGATCTCGGGCTGCGCCATCGCGGCCGTCACGACGAGGTTTCGCGCGCTTACTGCGCCGGACAGCAATTCCGTTTCGATATCCTGATGGACATCGGCGGCTTCCGCGACATGCATCGCCATCGCCGCTGCGTGCAGATCGTGCAAGGCTACACAACGGCACACGGCTATGATGCGCCGCCCGAGATCGAGTCGGCAGGTCTGGGTGACCGCTACGAATCCGTGATGGAGCGCGCGCGTGATGTTGCTGCAGAATTGGCCGCGCACGATGCGAAGGAAGCGAAGGAGATATCGGAATACGTCATTCCGCTCGCGTTTCGCAAGCGCACGCTGTTTAAGATGGACTTGTCCGAGGCGATTTATATCAGCGAGCTGCGCACCGGCGCTGCCGGCCACTTCTCCTATCGCAACGTGGCGTATGCGATGTACGAGGCGGTGGCGCGGCGCTATCCCGCGCTGGCGAAATACTTCCGCGTCACGGACGTACGCGAGCCGGTGGATTTATTGAAGCGTTGAGGCCGGATTTCTTCAGGGCGTTTCGCCAAGTGTGTACTCGAACTCGTACGAGTGCTGTCCGTCTGTAATCTTGATCGTAAACATGCCGGCAAGACCTATGAGCTGGTCCGTGCCCGAATCCGGGACCACGCTAATGGTCAGGTGCGGCAGGCCGCGCGTCATGGTGCCGCTGTGCTGGAGCACGAAGCTGCCAGTGCGACCGTGGAGAGTTCCGCTAATGCGCTCAATGGCAACGTAACCGGCTGAGCCCGGTGCGCTGCCAGCCGCGTGGAGCATGTCGCCTTGGCTTGTGCCCTCGATATCACCGTGGAACTGCTTGTCGATGGACATCCGGCCGAGGGTGGCGTCGGTGGTGTCAGCCATTGGCTGGGGAGTGAGTTTGACTTCGAAGGTTCCAGTGGCGCGGGTGGTCATAGATTCGCCTTATTAATTGAGCGGGGCCAAGCATAGCAGATTCGCTGCGGTGCGAGCGATGAATCTGAACGCGAAATGTCTAGGTTCAGATTGACACTGGTTTGGATGGGAGTACCGCCGGGGCTAAAGCCCTCTTTCACAAAATCACCCGGCGCGGCGCTGAAGCACCGCACTACCCGAACACGTTACTTTGAGCACGAGGCATTACGGAAGCGCAATTACCCCTCTCGTACTTTCGTCACTTGACAATGCGCGCCTCCGGCCTAGGCTCGAGGAAGGCGGGCTGTGCGACCAATCGCAGACGGCCTACTGAAGTGTTCTTTGATGAGTCGGAGGTCAGCTCCCAGGAGTCAGTTGCGATCGCGGAGCTGCTACTGCCGGGAGACGGGGAATTGAGGAAGGTCTTTGCCTCTTGACCGTTCAGAGACCAGCAGTGCTAGTTTGAGGGTATTCCATTCCCAGAATGGAACGAAGTTTTCTCATTCTTCCCTTGTAAGCCCTTACGAATGAATAGTTTGACCTATAACTCGTGTGGATTCAATATTTTGCTGGGAAACATTCTTCCATTGTATTTGTTTTCAATACCTTGCACGGTGTGGGGGGAGGGGGGTAGCAGTGCTCACGTGGCGGGTTCGAGAAGAAAGGAAAGCCGAAAGTATAGGTCGGAGGCAAAGCAGCAGGTAGCAGCAGTCCGGAGCTTGGTCACCTCAATTGTGACCCGCCGCTGATTCGCTTTTTATTCGCTTTTATCGGTAACCTGGATGTATAATTCACCGTCGGTAACCATGCGCCTCTCATCTCGAAACCCCTATTACTTCATGGCGCCTGCCTCACTGACCCCATCGCACTTTATCTCAAGCGGCCCTCCCGGACGCTCGCTGCGCCGGGACGGAGTCGCCAAGGAGCGGCAATCATGGCGGACGAAAGAACTGAAAAAGGCCGGGCCATCGACCTGGCCATGTCTCAAATCGAAAAGCAATTCGGTAAAGGCTCCATCATGAAGCTGGGGAGCAAGGGCGCGGTCGTTCCCATCTCCGTGATCTCGACGGGAGCGATTTCGTTTGACGCAGCACTGGGCATCGGCGGCTTCCCGCGTGGACGCGTGGTCGAGATCTTCGGGCCGGAGTCGTCCGGCAAAACCACCATCGCGTTGCAAGTGATTGGCGAAGCGCAGAAGCAAGGTGGCATGGCGGCCTTCGTGGATGCCGAGCACGCGCTTGACCCCATCTACGCCGCCAAGTTGGGAGTTGATGTCGACAATCTGCTGGTCTCGCAGCCGGATTATGGTGAGCAGGCGTTGGAGATCGCCGAGGCCCTGGTGCGGTCGGGCGCCATCGATGTGCTGGTGGTGGACTCGGTCGCGGCGCTGGTGCCCAAAGCCGAACTCGACGGCGAAATGGGCGATAGTCACGTTGGCCTGCAGGCGCGTCTGATGTCGCAGGCGCTGCGCAAACTTACCGCCATCGTCGCCAAGTCGCATACCTGTTTGGTGTTCATCAACCAGATCCGCGAAAAGATTGGCGTGATGTTCGGTAACCCGGAAACTACGACCGGCGGCCGCGCACTGAAGTTTTATTCGTCGGTACGTATCGATATTCGCCGGATTGCTGCCATCAAGGATGGCGATCAGGTCGTCGGTTCGCGCACGCGGGTGAAGATTGTCAAGAACAAGACCGCCGCACCGTTCCGCGAAGCTGAGTTCGACATGATGTACGGCGAAGGTATCTCGCGCGAAGGCGATTTGCTCAACTTGGCGGTCAATGGGAACCTGGTGGAGAAGTCGGGATCGTGGTTCAGCTACAAGGGAGAACGCATCGGCCAGGGCCGCGAGAATGCCAAGCAGTTCCTGAAGGACAACAAGGACATCACTGCGAAGATCGAAACCGACGTGCGCAAGTCGCTGGGCCTGATCTCGGTGGAGGACAAGGCGCAAGCGGCGGCAGCCAATGCCGAAGCCGCACCCAACGCCACGCCGAAGGGGCCAGCGGGACGAAAGTAATTTGCTGCCGCAAGCGGCGGCCTCACCGCATGCCACGCCCAAGGTTGGAGCACGCAAATGAAGGAATAGAATTGGGTCCAGCACATCTACGGTAAACAGGCATTAGATTCCGAATGTCTCGCGCAAACCCGCGACACATATCGGCAGGCGATCGCGCAGCTCATGCTCCCAAAAGCGAACGACTCGTACTCCCCTCCGCCGCAAACGCGCCCGCACTTTTGCGTCCCTCTGCCTGTTGCGTTTGATTTTCAGCTGCCAGAACCCATCGTTTGTCTTGGGGACGTGCCCGCAGCGCGGGCAGCCATGCCAAAAGCAGCCGTCGACAAACACGGCGACACGTTTTGCTGGAAAATAGAAATCGGGACGTCCAGGAAGTTCAGAAGCGTGCAACGTCCAACCCGTAATCCTAGCTCGTACCAACGCCATGCGAAGAGTGGTCTCCGTTGTCTTATTGCGTTTGCCTCGAATAGAAGACATAATCCGAGAACGCTCCGGCGTCACATCATCGAAGCGACCACCGCGTAGCTGCAACTTTAGGAGCCTTTCCATAGTGGCGAGAACGACGCGAAAACTAAACCGAAAAGATCTAGGGCTGGCGCCGCGAAGACAGTTTATCTCGTTCTTTTCCGGGGCGCTCGGCCTGGACTTGGGACTTGAGGGGGCTGGGCTTGACTGTCTTGCTGCCAATGAAATCGACCCGATTACCTGCCGGACGATCCGCCGCAACCGGCCCGATCTGCGGCTATACGATTGCGACATACGCACGCTAACTGCTGATTCCCTCTGCAGCGACTTGCATCTAGAACGTGGCGAGCTTTTCGCTTTGGTTGGTGGGCCGCCATGCCAAGCATTTTCTACAGCGGGACGCCGCCTCGGACTGAACGACGAACGTGGCAACGTCTTCTTGCATTTCATTACTCTCATTCATGGGCTCCAGCCTAAATACGCAATTTTTGAAAACGTACGGGGCCTGCTGTCTGCGCCCCTTCTGCACCGACCACACGAGCAACGTGGGTCTAAGTATCCTCCGCTCTCTGAGGACGAGCGTCCGGGCGGGGCACTGCTCAACATCTTGCGAACCCTAGAGGGCGCGGGCTATCACGTAACGTTTACGCTCTACAACACCGCCAACTTTGGCGTGCCGCAAATTCGAGAGCGGTTGGTTTTTTTCGCGAGCCGCGAGGGAAGAGAGATCCCTTTCCTGAAACCCACCAACGATGAACTCGGCAGGTTCGGACTGCCGCGCTGGGTCACGTTGCGTGAAGCAATCGGGCATCTACAAGGACACCTTTACCACGCGGTAAAGTTCCCTGACAGTCGAATCCGCTACTACAAGATGCTCAAAGAGGGGCAGAACTGGCGTGACCTACCCGAACGACTTCAGCGCGATGCCTTAGGCGACAGTTGGTATGCGGGTGGAGGCAAAACCGGTTTCTATCGGCGGCTGGCATGGGGCAGGCCTTCGCCGACACTCGTAACGCGGCCAACAATGAAGGCAACAGACTTGTGCCATCCTGAAGAAGTCAGGCCCCTCTCGGTTGAGGAGTATGCTGCCATTCAAACGTTCCCTCCACAGTACGTTTTCGAAGGCAAGCTTGACGATCAGTATCGGCAGATCGGCAATGCTGTGCCCTGCCAGTTTGGGACGGCCATCGGACGGCACATTATCGAGTTTGATGAAGGCAAGCTCGCCCAAGAGGACGGCAACGGCAAGATGAGCCGCTACGATGGTACGGACGATTCCTCCTGGCGGGAGTCCGTCGCTTGGATGGAACGGCAATTATCGCTTCCTTGCAAGTGAATCACTGCAACGCGGAGAGAAAGTGGAAGCACGGTTACGTAGGAAGATCGAAAGTTTTGTTCGCGACAACATTGTCGCTTTTCACGACTGGCGAGCTGAGAACATCACTGATATCACGCTCGACAAGCTTATTAATAACAAGAACCCATACTTATTTCGTGCCAAGAACCTAAACGTCGCTGCTGATCTGATCTCGGCCCTACTCTCCGCCCGGCTTTCATCGGCAGAAGAGGGGGTGTTTGGCAAGTTTTTGGAGGATCTCGCGATCTTCGTCGCTGAAACGACAGGATGTGGCCAGAAGTCTGGAATCGAAGGAATTGATATCGAAGTTCCGCGCGACGGTGTCCGCCACCTAATCGCCGTGAAATCCGGCAAAAAGTGGGGCAATGCGCAGTCAATTGGAAAGCAGAAGCAGGACTTCAAGCGAGCTGTGCAAGTCATCAAGCAGTCAAAACACGCGGGAGAAGTGCTGCCCGTCCTAGGCATTTGTTATGGCAATTTCCACACCAGACATACGGGTGAGTTTGGACTGACCCCCAAAAGTGAGACATTGGTAAGTGTCACAACTTGCATTCAATGGGGGAGGACTTTGTGCGCAGAGGGGAAAGAACGAAGCCGGAGTTTAGGCAGCAGGCTGTGGAACGAATGCAGGTAGCAAGAAACCTTGGCCTGCTGGCCCAGGAGCTGGGGATTTCCGTTCGGACTTTGTACCGCTGGAAAGACTGCCAGCTCGGTCGTGTGAAGAAGGTCCGGGAGCCGGTACCGCGAGAGAAGAGGCTGGAAGCTGAGATCCAGCGCTTGAAGCAATCGCTCGCGAACCGCACGTTGGAAGTAGATTTTTTCAAGGGTGCCTTGCAAAAAGTCGAGGCTCGACGCCGGCAGAGTGGCGCCTCTGGCGCGAGGGCATCTACGACCAGATCCGGGGAGTGATGTCGATGCAAGGCAATTTGAGTGTCGAGCGGATGTGCTATTTGGCGCAGGTCAGTCGGGCGGGCTTTTACCGGTTCCTGGCCGAGCGGAGGCCGACCGAAGAAGACATGGAAGTACGCTCCGCCATTCAGCAGATCGCGTTAGCGCATCGGCGCCGGTACGGCTGCCGGCGGATCACAGCGGAGCTGCGACGCCGTGGCATGCGCGTGAATCGTAAACGCGTGGCGCGAATCATGCGAGAGGATAATCTTCTGGCGGTGCAGCCGCGGGCGTTCGTCGTCACCACCGATGCCGATCACGATTTCGAGGTTTATCTGAACCTGGCCGGCCGCATGAAGGTGACCGGGATCCATCAGCTGTGGCTGGCCGACATCACCTTCATTCGGTTGCTGGCCGAGTTCGTCTATCTGGCGGTGATTCTCGACGCCTTTTCCCGCAAAGTCGTGGGATGGTCGTTGGGCCGAAGGTTGACGGCGCAATTGCCGATCGCTGCGCTGGAGCAGGCGATCACAGAGCGACAACCACCACCGGGCTTGGTGCACCACTCGGATCGGGGCGTACAGTACGCATCCGGGGATTACGTCAAGATTTTGCGTGAGCACCAAATCATTCCGAGCATGAGCCGGCCGGCGAACCCTTACGACAATGCCAGTTGTGAGAGCTTCCTGAAAACTCTCAAACGAGAGGAGATCTACGCCCACCAGTATCGAGATCTCGATCACTTGTGCGCGAACCTCGAAGCTTTCATCGAACAATACTACAATCGCTGCCGCCTGCACTCGGCGCTCGGCTACCGGTCGCCAGAGGAGTTCGAGCAAGCTGTCGGTCCCGCAAATCTTTCCAGCGGGGCGACTATGAGTTTTTTCAGGCATGCGGAGATCTATCGATCCGATGGGGGATCTTTGATGAACAGGAAGCCGACCGAAGCCGGCTCCCCGACGGACCATCGTCTCGATGAGTCTCCGGTTGGCTATTCCTCGGCGGGTTGGTCTCCACCAGAGCCCGCTTCTGCTTCACCAACCGAGGACGATTCTGGCGGAGATGAGAATGTTTGAATACGGAAAACCATTGAACGGCGCCTGTGACATTTTCAAACTGTCTCACCAATGGGGGTCACCCCAGTTCCTGCATATCGGCGGTCAGAGCTTCTGGCACCTCCTCTCAGGTGACCGGAATCTTTATGTTGACATCATCGAACCGCTCGGGCACGAGGCGCAGCGGTATGCTGAGGAATTTAAGGGGCACATTGCAAACCTAACAAACCGGCTTACCCGTGAGTTCACCGAAAAATACTGCCACCCAGACGGCGCCATCGACTGGCCAAGACTGGTGCAGGCCGTTAGCGGCAACATGAACCAGAAAAAGAACCGAGCTGGATCTTGCAGCTAGCGGAAAAGTCAATTGCCTCGCGCCACCAAGCCAGAATAAAATCATTCGGCACAGACTCCCGCCTTCCGAGGGCCCTTGAAGGATATCGTCGCCATCTATCCTGGATCGTTCGACCCGGTTACGAACGGACACCTGGACCTGATCCATCGCGGCAGCAAACTCTTCGACCGCCTCATTGTGGCGATTGCTCGCAACCTCGATAAGGGTGAAGCTCTGTTCGACATGGATGAGCGCAAAGAGATGCTGGAGGCGATGACGTCGGAGCTCGAACAACGTGACCGTCGATATTTTTGAGGGACTGCTGGTCGCTTACTGTATCCAGAAAAATGCCAACGCGGTGCTGCGCGGAATTCGCGCGGTGAGCGACTACGAGTTCGAACTGCAGATGGCGCTGATGAACCGCAAGATGGAACCGCGCGTCGAAACCGTATTCATGATGCCCGCCGAGAAATATTCCTATCTCAGCTCGCGCATCGTGCGCGAGATCGCCAAGTTTGGTGGTGCCTTTGACTGGACTCGTGCCGGAGTTGGTAGAGGAGAGAGTCCGCCACAAGATCGCCGAGAAACATTCGTTCGCCACCGGAACTCATATCTTATGAAGGGCCAAATCATGACCGCTGCCGGAACTCAGCTCTCGTCGTTTCTGACCAACCGGATTCAACGCATCGAGGTCTCGGCCACCATGGCCGTGGTCGGTGAGGCCGAGAAGTTGCGCGCCAAGGGCGTCGACCTGGTGGACTTCGGCGCCGGGGAACCGCATTTCGCCACACCCGCACACATCAAGCAGGCGGCGATCGACGCGATCCACAACAACTTCACCAAGTACACCGCGGTCGGCGGCACGGCCGAGCTGCGCGATGCGATCGTGCAGCGCCATGCCGCCGATTTTGGCTCCGACTACAAGCGCGAAGACTGCGTCGCCTCGGTTGGCGGCAAGCACGCGCTGTTCAACGCAATCCAGGTGCTGGTGGACCACGGTGACGAAGTCATTCTGCCGGTGCCGTATTGGGTTTCGTTCAAAGACATCGTCCGCTATGCGGGCGGCGAGCCGGTGTACATAGCGACCGACGAGAAGCACGACTTCGACCTCACGGCCGAGATGGTCGAACGCGCGATCACGCCGCGCACCAAGGTCATCCTCTTGAACTCCCCTGGCAATCCATCGGGCGCGGTGATGAAGCCCGAGCACATGGCAGCGGTGCTGAAGCTGGCGCATGATCGCGGCATTTATGTTGTGTCCGACGAGTGTTACGTGTACCTGAACTTCACCGGACAACTGTTCTCGGCGGGTTGCGTACACGAAGTGAAGGAGCGGCTCATCATCATCGGCTCGCTGTCGAAGACCTACGCCATGACCGGATGGCGACTGGGTTATGCGCTGGGGCCCGCGCCCATCATCAGCGCGATGCAGAAGCTGCAAGGCCAAAGCACCTCGAACCCCACCTCGATCGTGCAAAAGGCTGCGGTGGCGGCCTTGACCGGCTCGCAAGATTGCGTGCAGGAGATGCTCGTGGGCTACATTTCCCTTCGCGATAAGGTGGTCGCTGGCCTGCGCTCGATTCCGGGGCTCACCTGCGCCTCGCCGAATGGCGCGTTCTACGCCTATCCCAACGTCAGTCATTATTTCGAACGCGGCGGACTGAACTCGGCATCCGACGTGGCGCGAAAACTCTTGCACGAAGCGCACGTGGTAGTGGTTCCGGGTGAAGGCTTCGGCACGCAGGACCACATTCGGATCTCGTACGCGGTGTCATCCGAGAACCTGGAGCGCGGCCTGGAGCGCATGCGCAAATTCTTCGCCAACGTGTAGCTGATGGCGGAACTTTATCCACTTCTGTTGATCCCTATTTTCGACGAGCGGCCTTGGGGCGTTCGCGATCTTCGTCCGATTTACAGCAACGTCGTGAAGGAGCCGATCGGCGAGAGCTGGCTGACTTGGGAAGACAACCGGGTAGCTAACGGCCCGCTTGCTGGGCGCACGCTTGGCGAGCTCTCGAAGCAATACGGTCGCGATCTTGTCGGACTGGCTGCGTGTTTCGATGATCGCTTTCCGCTGCTGGTGAAGTTTCTCTTTCCCGGCGACAAGCTGTCGGTGCAAGTTCATCCCGACGATGAACAGGCGCGCAAGATGAACGAGCCATGCGGAAAAACCGAATGCTGGTATGCGCTGCGCGCGCAGCCCGGGGCTCAAGTGGCACTGGGATTGAAGAGTGGCGTGACTCTGGAGCAATTCAAGCAGGCAATCGTAGATACGCGCGCGGATGAATTGCTGAACTGGGTGGATGTTTATCAAGGTGATATGCTCTACGTCGCTGCGGGAACGGTTCATACCATCGGCGGCGGAATGGTGCTCGTTGAGACGCAGCAAACGTCCGACATCACGTATCGCCTGTACGATTACGGCCGCGGCCGTGAACTTCATGTCGCCGAGGGACTGGCGGCAACCAAGCTGCAGACGAATGCCGGCAAAGTGGCGCCTCGCACAAGTGACGGCCCTAATGTTCTGGTGCGCTCGCCATTCTTTGTGGTTGAGAAGATCAGGCTACGCGAAGCAATGGGCTCGGAGACTACACCGGCTTCGCCACATATCCTCGTCGCAATGGACGGAGCGGGAATCGTCGAATCGCGAGGGATGGAGCCCATCAGCTTCGCGACCGGAGAAGCGGTGGTCGTCCCCGCCAGCGTGCGAGAGTACACAATCCGGCCGCAGTGGGAACTTGAAGTCATGCGTATGTCTCTGCCCACGGAAGCAGTTGCCGAACCGGAGACGGTACTGGGGCAATCGGTCAGCGCAAAGTAGATATTCACCATAGAGACACAGAAGGCCACAAAGGAAGCTCGAAGGAATTTCACTGTTGGGCAGGACAGCGAATCAGCCCAACGGTCAGAGCGCCGAAGGCGCGGCGTCAGCTAACGCCGGGTTGATGACGGTCAGTCGTCACAATGTGATCTATCGGAAGGAACGCCCCGGGCGGTGTCGCGGTATGATATCAGGTGCTCTTCTGGTGCATGACAATTTTGCGCTATGCTCTCGTGACGCTTGCGGCAGTGTTCAGCGCTATATTTATCGCCTTCTGCCTTGTGGCCTTCGTTATCTCGCCCCACGATGATTCCCCTGCCATGGGACTCCTAGGGTTCATCTTGTCTTCGTTGCTGGCCGCACTACTTGTTCCATTGAGTCTCGGCGTGACGGCTGAAATTGTTGAACGTAGGGCTCAGAGGAGGCGATTTTGCTGGCTCGGAGCTTTTGTTCGTTCGCTACTCGCGATTCCAATCATGCTAGGCCCTCTTTACGGCTACTGGGAGGTGCTGTCGCTGCGCCCAGATGCACGAGACCCGTTTTGGGCGGTAAAAGTAACATTGCTGAATTGCATATCAGCGGTCTTTGCAGTTGTTGCGCTCCGCATTAGACGGTTCCCTTGTCAACCTGTGCATAGCTCTTGTGAACAGGCGTTGTCTTGACTGGCCCGGCTACTGACGACATACGGGGTGTTGAGCAATTCGCTGTCGCGTTTCGCGTCAGCTCTTTATTCTTCTGTTGAATCGAGAATCCAAAACTCTGTGCGCTCTGTGTCTCTGTGGTGAAAAGGCTTGACTAACAATTTTTATCCCGTCATTCTCGCCGGTGGACGCGGCACGCGCTTCTGGCCCTTGAGCCGCAAGCGCATGGCTAAGCAACTGCTGCCGCTGAACAGCAAGAAGAGCATGATCCAGGAGACCGTCGAACGGCTGTTGCCGATGGCGAAGGCGAAACAATTCTGGATCATCACCAATCAAGATCTGCGTCCCGCCATCGTGCGCCAACTCAAGGGTTTTCCGAAAAAACAAGTCGTTGCCGAACCTGTGGGACGTAACACGGCTCCGGCAATCGGACTGGCGGCTTTTCTGTTGGAGAGGAGCGACCCCACCGCAGTCATTGGAATGTTTCCCTCCGATCACGTGATCGTAGACGAGAAACGCTTCCGCGAGGACATTGCTCGTGCTGCCCGGATCGCCGCCGCCGGCGAAAACATTGTCGTGATCGGGATTGCTCCCACGCGCCCGGAAACTGGTTACGGCTACATCGAGGTTGGCGCTCAGGAAGAGAAAGGCGTACTCCAGGTGCGGCGCTTCACCGAGAAGCCTTTGCCCGAGGTCGCCCAGCAATTCGTCGATGCTGGAAATTTCTTTTGGAATAGCGGAATGTTTATTTGGAGTGCGCACACTCTCGCCAATGCGCTGCGTGAACATTTGCCGAACACGGCTCCTCTGCTGGAGAAGATCGCGGCGAGTTACGGAACTCGCAGCTTTGAGAAGACCTTCGCGAAGCTTTATCCTCAGTGTGAAAACATCAGCATCGATTACGCCGTGCTCGAGCCGCGCTCCGCGAAGGGCGAGGGCAAGTCGCGCATCTACTGCATTCCGGCAAACTTCAAGTGGAACGATCTCGGCTCCTGGACCGGCGCTGTATGAACATCACAGCTCAGGCCGGGATGGCGAAAATGTAATTCAGGCGCAGCAGAGCTTCACGCTGAACGCGGAGGGGAACTTTATTCATTCCAAACGGAAATTTGTCGCAGCCGTGGGCGTGAATAACCTGGTGGTCGTCGAAACCGATGATGCCCTGCTGATCACTACGCGCGAGCAGGCGCAGGACGTCGGCAAAGTGGTGAAGCACCTGGATGACAAAAAGCTTAAGAGGTTGGTGTGAGAAAGGCACCAGTTAGCAATTAGCAATTACTCAAAACCAGATACTTCGTACTTTAAGAGGAAGTTCGCGGTTGACGCAGAGGTTCGCAGTACCAAGAACCGAGTCCCGCTTGCGGGACGGAAGATCATAGCCCAGCGCTTCAGCGCTGGGTAGGCTGCAATATTATGGTTGAGCCCCTTCAGGGGCGGCACACGAGTTACGTTGATGATCGGGATTCCACAATCTCTAGAAAAGCGTCTTACAAGGCTCGCAAAACGAAGCGGACGCAGCATCGACGCGCTTGCTCGTGAGGCTATCCTGCAGTACGTAGAGGATTCGGAGGACGCCGATGAGGCGGAGCGTGTTTTGCGGCGGGTTCGAACTGGGCTAGAGCGGACCTACACGCTCGAGCATGTGGCCAAGAGGCTTGGATTGAACACTGATGTGGGGGACGGAACCGCAGATCCTTCGTCGGCCTGAAGGCCTCCTCAGGATGACAACATAAAAGGGGCTGTGATGGCGCGGCTCAAGCCGCGCCCCTTCAAAACTGATGGCACCGCAAATCAAGTTCGGGACCGATGGATGGCGTGGCATCATCGCAGAAGACTTCACCTTCGATAATGTTCGCCGCGTCGGCAACGCGGTCGCGACTTACGTCCACAAGCACGAGGACGTGAGCAGAGGCCTGGTCGTAGGCTACGACACGCGCTTTGCATCCCAGCGCGCGGCTGAGATTGTCTCCGAAGTTCTGGCTGCCTCGGGTATTGCGGTGCGCCTCTCGAACGATTACACGCCCACTCCGGCGCTGTCGTACGCGGTCAAGAATCTAGGCGCGGCCGGTGGCGTGATGATCACCTCCAGCCACAACCCCTACAACTGGAACGGCGTGAAATACAAGGCGGGCTATGGCGGCTCAGGCACGCCCGCCATCATGAAGGCAATTGAGGATGAACTGGACTCGCCGCGCATGCAGCGCGGCGGGGGCAGCGTGACACTGGCAGACTTCAAGTCTTCATACATTTCCGCCATCAAAAACTTTGTTGATCTGAAGGCGATCCAAAAGGCTGGTTTCAAGTTTGCGATTGATGTGATGTACGGCGCCGGACGCGGCGTCTTGAAGGAAATCTTTGCCGAGAGCGCGATCGATCACCTGGAGATTCGCGGAGAGCTAAATCCGCTCTTTCCCGGGATCAATCCCGAGCCCATACCGCCGCACATTGCCATGCTGCAAGAAACGGTTGTACGCGGCCATTTCGAAGCGGGCCTGGCCACCGACGGCGATGCCGACCGCCTGTGCGCGGTGGCGGAAGATGGCAGCTTCGTGGACTCGCACAAATGCTTCAGCGTGATCCTGGAGTGGCTGCTGAAACGCAAGCAATGGCCGGGCGAAATTGTGCGAGCGTTCAATACCACGCGCATGATCGATCGCATTGCCGCAAAGTATGGCCGCAAACTGCACGAGTGCGGCATCGGCTTCAAGTACATTTGCGATCTCATGTTGGAACGCGACATCCTGATTGGCGGCGAAGAATCAGGCGGAATTGGAATTCGGCGGCACATGCCGGAACGCGATGGCATTCTGAATTCGCTTCTTCTGGCCAACATCATGGCGGAAGAGGGCAAGCCGCTGGGCCAACTGGTGCGCGACCTGCAACAGGAATATGGAGAGCATCACTATGGCCGCCTTGACCTGCACCTCAGCAACGAGGTGAAAGACGAGGCGATGCGACGCGCCAGCGCCAAGCCGGCGACGGTAGGAAGTTTCAATGTGAAGAGAGTGGAAACGCTCGATGGGGTGAAGTTTTTTCTCGACGCTCCGACCTACGGCAACGGGGCCGAAGCGTGGGTGCTGGTGCGCGCGTCAGGGACCGAGCCGCTGCTGCGCATCTATTGTGAAGCTGCATCGCCGGAGTTGGTTTCGCAAGTTTTGAAGGAAACAGAAAACTTCGTTGGGGCTAGTCCGCACACTGGCACTCCAGTCCTGTCAGAAGCAGCTGCGAAGTAGTTTTGGCCGGAGACACGCCTCCGCCTGAGGTGCGTTTCCTGCGGCATTTCTGGCATACTTGAATCAAGCATTGGGGCACATTTGTTCTCCTGACTCCGACTGAATGGCAACCACTTCCAATCCGCAACCGGCCGACTCGCCGGAGGTCCGCCGTTACAACCGCATTCAGCGCTGGCTGAGCATGGCCGACGCGGTCATTGGTTTCGCGTTGCTGGTGCTGCTGCTGGTCACGGGATGGACCGGAAAGCTCCGCGACTGGTCCTACCTGGGCGCACGTCAGCACTATTTTTTTGCGGTCTTTTTGTACGTGCTGATGTTTTCGGTCATCGCCAAAGTTCTCAGTGCGCCTTTCGATTTCACCGGCTTCCGGCTCGAGCACCAATACCATCTTTCCAATCAAAAGCTGCGTGGCTGGCTTTGGGACGAATGCAAGGGATGGCTGGTCGGACTGGTCCTGGGCACGATCATGGTGGAAATCGTCTACGCGATTATCCGGATTGCACCGCAGCGCTGGTGGATCATCGCCTGGGCCGTCTTTGTTGGGCTGTTTTTGCTGATGGCGCAGCTTGCGCCGGTTGTGCTCATGCCCATCTTCTACAAATTCCAACCACTGGAAAACGATACGCTGCGCGAGCGTTTGACCAAGCTCGGCGAGCGCGCCGGCACGCGCGTGCGTGGCGTGTATGAATGGAAGCTGTCGGAGAAGTCGAAGAAAGCGAACGCTGCGCTCACCGGAATCGGCGCGACTCGCCGCATTATTCTGTCGGACACGCTGCTGCAGCATTACAGCGACGACGAGATCGAAGCGGTTCTCGCTCACGAACTCGGGCACCATGTCCGCCGTCATATTCTGAAGGGCATTTTGATGCAGGTGGGCATCACGTTTTTCGGATTCTGGCTCATCAATCAGGTGCTTCGCTTCGTCATCGCGAAGGACTGGTTCCCGGCGCTCGATCCCCGGCTTTACGATTTCGCCAACTTGCCGCTCATCGTGCTGGTCGCGACCATCCTGGGATTTCTGCTGATGCCGGCACTGAATGCGATTTCACGCCGTCATGAACGGGAAGCGGACCGTTATGCGTGGGAGAGTATTCCCGCGATCGCGCCGTTCATCAGCTCAATGCAGAAGTTGGCGGATCAGAACCTGGCGGAACGTGAGCCGTCGAAGTTCATCGAATGGCTTTTCCACTCGCATCCCTCGATCGGAAAGCGAATCGCCGCCGCCGAGTCTTGGGCGAATAAGCAGCCTCAAACCGAGGCCCAACCGCTTAGCTGACCGTCCTTTCGCGCAGAAGCCTTTCCACTCGCCGCAGATCCTCTTCTGTGTCCACACCCACGGTGTCGAACGGCGCTTCCGCGACGTAGATCGGGACACCATTGTCTAGAAATCGCAACTGCTCCAGGCGTTCGCTGCGCTCCAGTTCTGACTCTGGCCAAGCGCAGAACGCATCGAGAGCAGTCTTGCGATAGGCGTAGAAGCCGAGATGTTTGAAGTAGCGCACTGCTCCGCTGTTGTCGCGATCGAAAGGAATGGTCGCTCGCGAAAAGTACAGCGCGCTGCCGTCCGATGCGGTGACGACCTTTACGGCATTAGGATTGTTTACGTCCTCGGAAGAGCACGGAGTCTTGAGCGTACCCACCTCGATGCCATCCCTCTCCATTAGCGTGAGCAGAACGTCAAGATGCTCACGTCGTGCCAGCGGCTCGTCGCCTTGCACGTTGACGTAAACGTCAGCTTCGACAGCCTGCGCGACTTCGTGGACCCGGTCGGTACCGCTGCGATGCTCGGGCGATGTCAGCCGACACGACCAGTCATTTTGCCGGCAGACAGTGGCAATCTCATCCGAGTCCGTTGCCACAATGACGTCCTGCAATTGGGAGCAGGCGCGGGTTGCCTCATAAACATAGGCGAGCATTGGTCGACCGTTAATTTCGCGGAAGATCTTTCGTGACAGTCGAGTGGACGCCAGTCGCGCAGGGATAATTGCGATTGCTTTCACTGCCCTAGTTTCAAGGTGCAGAGCGCAGGATGCAAGCGTAAGCTGGAATCAGGCTTCCAGCGCAGATTTAGCGTTTCAGGCACTTTGGCTAATTGACCGCATCCATTAGCAAAAAATAGAATCAATAAGTTAGACAAGATCGTGGGGACACGTTGCCTCTTTACGAATACCAGTGCAAAAAGTGCCATAGCCTGACGGAGCGAATCCAGAAGTTTTCCGATCCGCCCTTGACTGTCTGCCCGCATTGCGGAGGCGAACTGGAGCAACTGATCTCGGCCCCTGCGGTCCAATTCAAGGGCTCGGGTTGGTACGTCACCGACTATGCCAAGAAGCCGTCCGGAGCCGCCTCTTCGAGAGGCAATGGTTCCGTGGCATCGTCAACCTCGGAAGGCAAGGCGGAGACCCCCAAAAGCGAGAGCACCTCCGGCAAAGATACGTCCGCCTCCAGCAAAGACAAAACCGCCGACAAAAAATAGCCGCCCCTGCGGCATCTTCCAGCCCTGTGTCCGACATCACAGACCAATGTGATCTCCGTCTCAATTCCCTGCTTTAGTCGTAGTTTCACGGGCGACCCCGGGGTTAGAATGGCAGCGGGACGAACACTCGTTCGCAGCACCGCTCTCTAAATCTCATACGCTTATTGAGTAACAGGAGGTAGTAGGTCATGCCGAAGAACGTATTGACCCTGACGGACCAACGCACCGATAAAACCTATGAAGCACCGGTCGAGCACGGCACCATCCGCGCCATGGACCTGCGGAAGATTAAGACTGATCCCGAGGACTTCGGTCTCATGACCTATGATCCCGCATTCATGAACACCGCTTCATGCAAAAGCAGTATCACCTTCATTGACGGCGACCGAGGTATCTTGCGCTACCGCGGATACGATATCGAGACCCTCGCCGAGCATTGCAACTATCTGCAAGTGGCGTACCTACTGCTGTACGGCGAGTTGCCGACGCCCCAGCAGGACAAGGACTGGGTCTGGGAAATCACCCATCACACCATGCTGCACGAGACCACCAAGCATTTCATCGATGGCTTCCGCTATGACGCTCATCCGATGGGAATCCTGGTGAGCACGCTGGCGGGATTATCGACGGTATATCCGGAGGCCAAGAACGTACACGATCCGGAGAACCGGCAGAAACAAATTGTGCGCCTGATCGCCAAGATGGCGACCCTGGCGGCTTATTCCTACCGTCACCGCCAAGGCCAGCCGTACGTCTATCCCGACAACGATCTCAGCTACACCGAGAATTTCATGAACATGCTGTGGAAGATGACTGAGCCGAAGTATATGGCCAGCCCGGTCATCGCACGCGCGCTGGATGTGCTGTTCATCCTGCACGCCGACCACGAGCAGAATTGCAGCTCCACTACGATGCGCGTAGTGGGCAGTTCGCAGGCCGATCCCTATCTCTCGATGGCAGGGGCAGCGTCGGCGCTCTCCGGCCCGCTGCACGGCGGCGCCAACGAAGAGGTGCTGCGAATGCTGGACGAGATCGGCTCGGTGAAAAACATTCCCGCTTACATCAAGCGCGTGAAAGAGGGCGAGCTCAAGCTGATGGGCTTCGGCCATCGGGTTTACAAGAACTACGATCCGCGCGCCCGCATCATCAAGTCTGTCGCCGACGAGGTGTTCCAGGTCACCGGACGCAACACCCGGCTGGACATTGCCTTGGAGCTGGAACGGATCGCGCTGGCAGACGATTACTTCGTCACCCGCAGGTTGTATCCCAATGTCGACTTCTACTCGGGAATCATTTACCAGGCCATGGGCTTCCAGCCGGAGATGTTTACCGTGCTGTTCGCGATTCCGCGAGCGGCCGGTTGGCTGGCGCAGTGGAACGAAATGATCCAGGACCCGGAGCAGAAGATTGCTCGTCCGCGGCAGATCTACACGGGAGTGGAACATCGCAAACTGCAAACCACTAAGGACGAGAGATCAGCCGTAAACGTAGGCCGATAGTTAGTAGCTGGAAATGTAGACTTGGCAGCTATGGGGCGGAGCAATCCGCCCCATACTTTTGGCCAGTGGAAAATCCTTACGCTGCCGGCTTCTTGCTGGGGCACCTTGGCGCCTGAGCGGCGAGCTTCCGAAAGCCCAATCGCAATCGCCTGCTTGCGGCTGGTGACTTTCTTGCCGCTCCTTCCCGACTTCAGTTTGCCGCGCTTAAATTCGCGCATCTCGCGCTCCACGCTGCGTTGTGCTGCCGGACCATACTTGCGAGAGCTGCTGCCACTGCGCTTGGCGCTCGATTTTCGTGCTGTTGCCATCGTTTCCAGCCTCCTGCCTTAGTGAGACGTCGTCGGGGTTGCAAGAGGTTGTGTGCCATGGTCTCGCGTCCGACCGGCGTTGGATAGACAGGTTCGCCGCGATACCATCGTGTTGATGCAGCCGCTGAATCCAACTCCGCAAGCGCCTGAGCGGCCGCTCGGCGTCGTCGCCATAGCGGCGACATGTGGCGTCTTCAGTGCCATCGCGTTCGCGTTTGCCGGACTGTTATTTGCCGACGCTGTACCGCTGTCGGCGGGCGCTTTTCTGCTCGGCGGCGGAATGGAGCAAGCGGGGCCCTCCGCATTCCTGATCTACGGCACAATTTTGGCCGTGCTCGGCGTCTCCTTGTGGCAACGATGGAAGGGTTCGCGTCGAATAGCAATTCTTGTGGCTGCCGCCGGATTGGCGCTGGCTCTTCCGGCGGTCTCCAGCGCAGTGGCGGACGGCCGCGTGCTCGCGATCTTACGCGAAGGAGCGCAGATCATGGTTCGGGTGATGGTGATTTTCTATTTGAGCCAGGAGCCGGTGAAAGAATGGTTCGCCAACCGCGAACTTCAAGTTGCGAATGGCAAGCGCAGCAACGATACTACACAACGGGATGGCAGCTCGAACGAGAGTTGCTAGAGCAGTTCCATAGTTGGTGTATCCAGGTAGAGCGGGTGTTCAGGCCCGCGTTCAGACGCCCTCAAAAGTTCAGGCTTTCATCCCACTGCATCGCGGTGGGATGAAAGCCTCGTCAAGAAGGAGGCTCAGCGCGGCGCCGAAAGCGCCGCTCTACACGAGCTTGGAGGATACGGCAATTCAGAAACCGCTCTAGACCCGAGTAAATTCAGTTGAGTCCTCAGGAGGAGCCAATGTTCAAAGGATTCCGAGAATTCGTGTTGCGCGGCAATGTGATTGACCTGGCAGTGGGCGTGGTGATCGGCGCGGCCTTCGGTACAGTCGTCACGGCTTTTGTGAAAGACTTGCTTACTCCCGTCATCGCAGCCCTCGTCAAGAAGCCAGACTTTTCCGGCTTCTTCTTCGAAGTGAATGGCGCGAAGTTCCCTTACGGCGACTTTCTGAACGCAATCATCTCGTTCTTGCTGATTGCACTGGCCGTGTACTACTTCGTGGTTTTGCCGGTGAATACGCTGATGAAGCGGTACGAGAAGCAAGCCCTGCCTGATAAGAAAAAATGCCCGGAGTGCGAAAGCGATATACCCATCACCGCTCGCCGCTGCGCTTTCTGCACCTCGCAGGTTGCTTAGATCCCGGCGGGCAAGCCGGCAAATGCAGGAAAATAGGATTTCGGGCAGGCCCGCACGTGTTTATAAAGAATCCGTTTACTAAATGGAAAGTGTCAATTGTTTCTGGCAATGATGCGAGTCCGCGGAGCGGACGCCATAATCCAGCACAGCCTGGAACCGCAGGCGGAATGCTGGGTAAAGCAAGAAATATAGCCGAGTGCCGTAGGCACGTCACGAAGCTGTCTGCCCAGTAATCCACCGGTGGTGCACCGCTTTCAATCCGAAATCCACAGGGTATTCACAGTTGCAACGCGATTCCGGCTGAATCATCGCCCCTTTTTCCTGCACACTAGTACACGATGGCCAACCCCGGGGATTTTGCCTATATCGTCAAGCAGCAGGCCGACATCGTCCGGATTGTGGGCGAATACATGACGCTGCGCAAAAGTGGAGCGCAAAATTTCCAGGGCCTGTGTCCGTTTCACCAAGAAAAAACGCCCTCCTTCTCGGTGCACGCCTTGCGGCAATTCTTCCATTGCTTTGGCTGCGGGGCGTCGGGCGACGTCTTCAATTTCGTGCAGAAGATTGAGAACATCACTTTTCCGGAAGCGGTCCGCCTGATCGCCGAAAAACTTAAGATCCCACTGCCCAAGATGAGCTATTCCTCGCCGGAAGAGGAGCGTCAGGCCGGCATGCGTGTCGGCCTGATCGAAATTCATGAGCGCGCCTGCAAGTTCTTCCAGGAGCAATTGCGGCGTCCCGAGGCTGCACACGCGCGCGAGTATCTTGCTTCGCGCGGGATCACGCCCGAGATCGTGGCCGAGTTTCGCATGGGTTACGCGCCCGATTCGGGCTTTCTGCTGCGCGACGCGCTGCGCGGACAGTATGACGAAGCACTGCTGCGCGAGTCCGGACTGTTCTCGTGGAAGGACAAAGGTCAGTTGTCAGTTGCCAGTTCTCAGTTGTCAGAAGAACCATCTGCCTCGGCTCAGCCGACGACTGACAACCGACAACTGACAACTGTTTACTCCCGTTTTCGCAACCGGGTGATGTTTCCCATCACCAACGAATCGGGGAAGGTGATCGCCTTCACTGGCCGCACGCTGGCGAACGATGAGAAGTCTGGCCCTAAGTACCTGAACTCGCCAGAGACACCGATTTATTCCAAGTCGCGGGTGCTGTTCAATCTCGACAAGGCCAAGGAACCGATTCGCAAGCTTGAGTACGCCATCCTGGTGGAAGGCCAGATGGACTGCATCTCGGTGTACACCGCGGGCTCGCACAACGTAATCGCGAGTTCCGGAACGGCGTTTACCGAAATTCAGGCGCGGCTGCTGGGACGATTCAGCAAGAACATTGTGGTGAACTTCGATCCTGATACCGCGGGCGCGGCGGCAGCGGAACGTTCCCTGTCTTTGCTGATCAGCGAAGATTTCCAGATCAAGGTGCTGACGCTGGAAGCCGGCTTCGATCCCGACCTGTACATTAGACGCAAAGGCAAGGCGGCGTACGATGAAGCGCTGAGGCATTCGCAAAAGTACTTCGACTACCTCATCGAACGCGCCCGGACGCTGTTCCCATCCCGCACGCCTGAAGGCAAAGTAAAGGCCCTGAACTATCTGCTGCCCCACATTCAACGCGTGCCCAGCCGCATCGTGCGCGACGAGTGGGCCAACGAGATCTCGCATCGGTTGGGAATCGAATCAGCGGTGCTGCGGCAGGAACTGCGGCACGCCGCGGGCACGCGTTCAGCGTCGCGGGTGAGTGCTGCGGGCGCGACAGTGTTAACGGATGCGGAGCGCGTGCTGGTTCGAGCGCTGGCGAGCGAGGAGTTGGCGCATAGTCCGGTCAGCGACCGCGATGGTCAGGCACCTCGACTTCGAGCCTGCACGGCAGGCGCATTTTGCCCTCAGCCGCGAACGATTGCATTCCGGTTCGGCGGCGGAGGGTCTCATCGATGCCCTCCTGATCGCGCAAGAACAGGGCGTCGACCCGATGTCGCTGCCGCTGGAGGAAGACGCTCGCAGCCTGCTGGCGACCGTCCTGATCGATGAACACGAAGAACTCACGCCAGAGCTGCTGGAGAGTTCCATCCGGTCGTTGCGGCGCCGGGTGTTCCGCCGGCAATTGGAGGACCTGCAGCAGCAGTTGAAAGACGCAGAGCGGCGACAGGATTCTGCGTCTGCAGCGAGGCTGCTCCAGGAACGGGTCAAGCTGCGCCGTGCCATGAGCACCACAGGGGAAGGGGCGTAGCGAGGTCGTCAAATCTCCAGTGCCTGCCCAATTGGCCCCATGGGCAAAATGGGCTTGTAAGTAATTGATATGAAAAGGATGAAGCCAACATTCAGCGGTCAACATCTAATTAGAAGAGGAACGCAGCGATCAGAATTGTGGCGCGATTCAGGGTCGGATGGTTACCAGCGTTTTGTGAAGAGGGAAATAAGGCTAGGGAGCGGGCCCGCCTTATGATAGAATCTGAAAGTTTGTGCGCCCGCCGGTGCCGTAGTACCGTTCCCGCTATGGTGTGCACGGAAGAGGAGCGCCTTTCAACTGGCGCGGTTTAGAGGAAATTCCACTTTGGCTCTTGAAGACAAGTTCGACGACATCAAAAAATTGATCGATGCAGGAAAAGAAAAGGGATACCTCACTTACAACGAGGTCAATGACCTGATCCCGCACGACATGCATTCGCCCGATGATCTCGAGGACCTGCTGACCACGATCGGCACGCAAGGGATTGATGTCCTCGAAGGCCCGAAGATACCGGGCTCTCTGGACAAGAAATTCGATGCCGAACTGGAAGCCGGGGAGGACGTTGAACTCGACCTTACCCCCGGTGCGCTGGAAAAGACCAACGATCCGGTTCGCATGTACCTGCGCGAGATGGGCACAGTTCCGTTGCTCACCCGCGAAGGTGAAGTCGAGATCGCCAAGCGCATTGAACGCGGGCAGCTACGTGTGCTCAAAGCGTTGTCCCGTTCCCCCATCGTAATTCGCGAAATCGTTGCCATCGGCGAGGACCTGAAACGCGGCGTGCGCTCCATCAAGGAAATCGTGCTCTTCGACGAAGAGGAGATCACGGAAGAAGTGGTGCTCAATCGCCTGAAGGAGATCACCGGCCGCATCGACGAGCTCGCCAAACACTACAAGAAGTCGATTCAGCTGATCGAGAAATTGGCCGACATCCCGCAGAAGAAGCGGCCCAAGGAGTACCGTCGCTACCGTTGGACGCTGGGACGCGAGCAAGTTGCGGTTTCGCAGGTCATTCGCAGGCTGGGCTTTACCAACACCGAACGCAAGCGCCTCATCGACCGAGTCAACAAGACCGTGGATAGCATGCGCGGGCTTGACAAGCAGGCGGTTAACTTCGAGAAGCGCGCCGAGCAGACACGCGCCGAGGAAGCCAAGAAAGAACTGCGCAGGCAAGTGCGGCAAATCCGCGCCGACCTGGAGCGCATGGAGCACGATGCCGGCGCCAACTTCGCCGAGCTGAAGCGCACCCAGCGCGAAATCGTGCAGGGCGACGTCGACGCCGAGTACGCCAAGCGCGAGTTGATCGAAGCCAACCTGCGACTGGTGGTGTCCATCGCCAAGAAGTACACCAATCGCGGTTTGCAATTCCTCGATCTGATTCAGGAGGGCAACATCGGCCTGATGAAGGCAGTGGACAAGTTCGAGTACCGCCGAGGCTACAAATTTTCCACCTACGCGACATGGTGGATTCGTCAAGCCATCACTCGCGCCATCGCCGACCAGGCGCGCACCATCCGTATCCCGGTGCACATGATCGAGACCATCAACAAGCTGATCCGCACCTCGCGTCAACTGGTGCAGGAGCTCGGTCGCGAACCCACCTCGGAAGAGATTGCC
Source organism: uncultured Acidobacteriaceae bacterium (assembly GCA_963836295.1). GTDB lineage: Bacteria > Acidobacteriota > Terriglobia > Terriglobales > Acidobacteriaceae > Bog-257. The sequence continues at coordinate 705,066 of CAWIIY010000002.1, forward strand.
AAGCGCATGGACATTCCGGTGGCCAAAGTGCGCAAGGTTCTCAAGATCGCACAGGAACCGATCTCGCTGGAAACGCCGATCGGCGAAGAGGAAGATTCGCATTTGGGCGACTTCATCGAAGATCGCGCGGTCGTGTCGCCGGCCGAAGCGGTGATCAACGTCAACCTCAAGGAGCAGACGGCGCAGGTGTTGCGCACTCTCACCCCCCGCGAGGAGAAGGTGATCAAGATGCGCTTCGGTCTGGAAGACGGGTCCGAGCATACGTTGGAAGAGGTGGGCCAATCGTTCGCCGTTACTCGCGAACGCATCCGCCAAATTGAAGCCAAGGCGCTACGCAAACTGCGTCATCCGTCGCGCTCGCGGAAGCTGCGGGCGTTCATGGATGGGGTGCACGACTAGGTAGAGCGGGCCTTCAGGCCCGCGTCACAGGTCCACAACTCGAAAAGGGGCTTCAGCCCCAGCGGGGCGCGGCCAGCGCCCCGTTTCAATTGGCCTGAACATCACTTGCGAGTGCTCCGGGCGATTGGAAGTGGTGCAGTTTTCGGCATTACGCCTTCCGCGAGATGGGTGTGGTGGAGATTGAGTCGGAGTGGACGGGAAGAGATCGCGAGCTCAAAGTGACGGGTGGCCAGCCCGGCGTGTTCCTCTGCCCGAGTTAGGCCGACGCCCAGAGCCTGCCCTGAGCCCGCCCTGAGCCTGCCGAAGGGGTTAGCGTCCAAACGATGGAGCGAACCTGGGCACCAGGCGCAGCGCCCCACCGGACTCGCTCCTCGAAGGAATCGCCCTTCAGCGATCACATTCGAGCCAAGAACCACCCGATATCTCTTTCGGAATGGCATTCGCACGGGGTACACTTTCTCATCGACCTGCGCAGAACATTGCCTTTAGCTGTTTGCGATGCCTTTCGCGTCGATTCTGGAACAATGGTGTCAAATAACGGGTTGAAATTGAGTCATCGTGAAACTAAGCGACTTCGTATCTGAGTCTTTACTGCAACAGTTTGCTGGATTCTTCGGGCCCAACTGCCATAGCTGCGATGAATGCTCTCGTCATTGAGAGGAACGGTAGGCCGTATCTAAAGTGTCAAATTCGATGTAAGGATGTGCAAGCGAAACCTGAGGAATTGGTTCGCCAGCTCTGGATACACCGCCTCCTTACACATTATCAATATCCAGCGTTTCGCATAACTATAGAGTATCCCATCACGTTCGGCAGGGACACCTCGAAGAGAGCCGATGTCGTGGTCATCGATGCCGACCGTCCGACTGTCCCTTACCTAATCGTTGAAGTTAAGCAAACGACAATTAAGGGCGGCAAAGATCAGCTAAAGTCCTACACACATGCGACTGGAGCTCCCCTTGCACTTTGGAGTGATGGCGTCAAAGCAGTGGTTTGGCATCGGAAGAATCCCAACTACTTCGTCGAGCTAGCTGATTTGCCGACAGTTACACAGTCGATTGAAAACATAGTAGGTCAGCCCTGGACGATAGAAACCCTGATTGCGAAAGAGAAGCAACGCGAAGCCGAAGGGCTTCGTGCTCGCTCCTTGCGCCAGTTGATCGAAGATATGGAGGATGAAGTCCTTGCCAATGCTGGCGTTGACGTTTTCGAAGAGGTATTCAAGCTAATATTCACAAAGCTATATGACGAGCTAGCCTGCTACAGAGGAAAGCGCGGTCAAAAATATCTTCGTTTTCGGAACCAAAACACCGCGGCGCAGCTTAAAGTCGCGATCCAAGCGCTTTTCGACGAAGCAAAAGTAGAATGGGATGGCGTCTTCGCATCAGATGACAGAATCAAGCTCACGCCCGATCACTTGCAGGTCTGCGTTGGTTCCCTGGAGGAGTGGAAGTTATTTAACTCAAACTTAGACATCATTGATGACGCATTCGAATACCTGGTAAACCAGTCCGCTAAAGGTGAAAAAGGGCAGTACTTTACTCCTCGATGGGTAATCGATATGTGTGTCAAGATGCTGAATCCGAAGGAAAACGAGACATTCATTGATCCTGCGTGCGGTTCGGCCGGCTTTCCTGTTCATGCCATCTTCCACGTCTGGAGGCAAATCTTGAGAGATGAGGGCCTTCCTATATCTCACCTCTTCACGATGGAAGCGAAACCGACACGGTGCTATGACTATGTTAGGGAAAAGGTATTCGCTATTGACTTCGACGAAAAGAGCGTCCGTGTCGCTCGCTGTCTAAATCTTATCGCAGGTGACGGCCAAACTAATGTCTTACACTTGAATACTCTCGACTACAGGAAGTGGGACGAAACCACTAAGCAGCAAGAGTGGCTCAACACCTACCATGAAGGTTGGAAGATACTTCGCAAACAGCTCATAAAGAAGAATGACTATCGCTCCTTTGACTTCCTCGTATTGATGGCTAATCCACCGTTCGCGGGCGACATTAAGCAGTCGGAGATATTGTCGTCTTATGAGTTAGCGCACAAGCAGTCCAAGGATGGCAGCCTTGGGAGGCTGGAAAGTGCCGTTGGTCGAGATCTACTATTTATAGAACGTAACCTCGACTTTTTGACACCGGGTGGGCGGATGGCAATCGTGCTGCCTCAGGGTCGGTTCAACAATGCCACTGACAAGCGAATTAGGGAATTCGTAGCAGCCCGCGCGCGAATACTGGCGGTCGTTGGCTTGGATCCTAACACATTTAAACCGCACACTGGTACCAAAACAAGCGTTTTATTTGTCCAAAAATGGAACGATGATCTCGCCGAGGGTCCCATGTGTCCCCGAGTCAGCGATTACCAGATATTCTTCGCCACACAACGGCGACCGTCTAAAGACAGCAGCGGCGAGAAGATCATTGCACGAGGTGTTGACGGTAATCTGCTTCGTGATGCCCATGGGCACTGGGTCGTTCAACATGATCTTTTCAATCATGATGGTCTAACGCGCAATGGTATCGCGGAGGCATTTGAGCAATTCGCCAAGAAGGAGGAATTGAGTTTTTTTTGACGGGCCCCTTTGACAGACCGCGCTATGAGCGGCTGCTAAAGGGGCTGGAATGTACCGAGGTGCGATACTCGGAAGTGGTCCAGGGTACCGAGACTAAGAGGATGGACCCTGACTATTTTCAAAAGCAGTATCTCGCGGACGAGCGGCTCGTAACATCTTTCAGAGATCGCTTCCAAAACTTTGCCGATCTTGGTATCAATGTCGACGCGAGCGCCTTTTACCCCGCAATCGAAGGCTACTACAACGAGGGAGATCTTCCCTTTATTAGGGTCGCCGATGTGGATGGTTTTATCGACTCCGAGGATTGCATCCGAATACCCAAAGAACTTTGTGATCGGCTTCCGACGCTACGGCGGGTCACTCAAGGGGATATCGTTTTCACGAAAGGTGGGAGTGTAGCTCGAATTGGTCTCGTCCTTGAAGACATGGCTGCCAGCCGTGATCTTATATTTCTCAATAGCTCTCGACTCTCTAAGGAAGAACAGTCATTCCTCTATTCTTATTTTCTAACAGACTTTTTTAATCGACAGTTAGTGCGCTCCAGTTCTCAGACGGCACAGCCCCATCTGACGATTACGCTCGTACGGAACCTTCCTATTGCTGTTGGTTCGCAACGGCTGAAGGAGTGCTGCCGTGATCTGATAAGTGCGTCTTATGCCGCGCGAGCAACAGCGATTGCTAGACACAACGAGGCGCAGCGTATGCTACTTGCTGGCCTGGATTTGCAGGGCTGGAAAGCACCTGATGTACTCAGTTACGAGCGACGCGCATCCGAAGTCTTTGCTGCTTCGCGACTCGATGCTGAATTCTTCTCGCCTGCTTATGAGACTCTTTTTGAGATCATTCGGCACCATGGAGCGATACGATTGGGGGATTCTCTACGAGAGCCTGTTCGCCGGGGGATATCACCGGAGTATTTCGAAGATGGGGATACGCTCGTAATTAATAGTCAGCACGTAGGCAAAACAGAGATACGTCTAAATGATAATCGGTACACTCGACGGTCAGCTGTAGTTGTGGGCTTCGGGAGAGGGCGCAGCGGTGTGGTGCAAAAGGGCGACGTCTTACTGAACTCCACTGGTCGCATAACGATCGGACGTAGTCAGTGCGTTCTGGAAGATACCACGGCTGTGGTCGACAACCACATAGCCATCATTCGTCCAACCAAGAGGCTTGATCCTGTTTTCCTCGCGGCATTTCTCAATTCCCAGGCTGGACAAATGCAGACTGAGCGTGGCTACACCGGATCGTCGGGTCAGATCGAGTTGCGACCCGACCTGGTAGAGGACTACCTCATTTGGGATGCACCCTCGAACATTCAGCTTACTATTCGCGATCTGGTCGAACAGGCTCACGCAGGACACAAACAGTCGCGTTTTTTGCTGAATCGCGCAAAGAGAGCAGTTGAAATCGCGATTGAACAGAGCGGAGATACGGCATTAGCGTTTTTGGAGGGGACGTCCGAGTAGAGGCTATGGCCTGGTGCCCCACCCTTCTCGGCGCCTTTTGCCGAGAGGGTGGGCCCTCGGTATTGAACCTTCCCGGGCCCCTGGGCCCATCCTCTCGCCTGAAGGCGAGAAGGATGGGGCACCCGAGCTATCAGGCTGAAGCCTCAGATGAGTTTGAAAGGACGGGCCGCCCGCCACTTTAATCGTCAGGTCGATGAGTTATTGCACGAGGAAGCCTATTTCCTAGACCATGCACCCAGCTGAGATGACGCCGCTCATGGGGAAGCATAAAGTAGCGCAGGTGTCAGGGTTCAGAGATCAGAGATCAGGGAACAGAAATCAGGGATCGCAAAATTCACACTTGACATTGACAGATAATCCACTACCATATGGTTGTGGATAAATTAGGCACAACATTTGCGGCTTTGTCTGATCCCACCCGGCGGGCAATGATCCAACGACTCTCGCATGGCCCTGCCTCTGTGCATGGATTGACGGAACCGTTCGCACTCTCGCAGCAGATGATTTCAAAACATATTGCCTACCTGGTGCGGGCGCGGATTGTGATCAAGAAGAAGCGTGGACGAGAGAGTGTGTGCAGGCTTAGGCCGGAGGCGATTAAGACAGTCAGCGACTGGGCGATCAGCTATCGCAGATTCTGGGAAGAGAGTTTCGACAAGCTGGACGTAGTTGTAAATCGAATGAAAAAAGAGGAGGTCAGAGATGACAAAAAACACGGTTAGCGAAATTGAGCGGATGGTTGTCACAAGAGTTTTTAATGTCCCACGCGAGCTGGTTTGGAAGGCGTGGACAGACCCGAAATACGTGATGCAGTGGTGGGGGCCGAAAGGCTTTAGCTGCCCCGCTTGCGAGATTGATTTTCGCGTAGGAGGAAAATTTCTCTGCTGCATGAGAACGCCGGATGGGCAGGAAGGTTGGAATGCTGGGGAATACCACGAGATTGTTCTGCACGAGAAGATCGTTTACTCCATGTACTTTTCCGACTCGAAGGGAAACAAGGTTGAGCCTGAGGAGTATGGAATAGAACATGAGGCCATAGACGATGCGCGCGACGTGGTTATTTTTGAGGATCTCGGGAACGGCCAGACTAAGCTCACCTTGATTGGAAATGACCCCATGGAGAGCGCAAAAGAGAGCGGTCAATTCGAGGGCTGGGTTGAGACACTCGATAAAATTGCGGCCGTTGTTGCCGGGGCTGGCGCAGGCGAAATAAGAAGTTGAAGTTTTCATGGTCGTCATGCGCGAGATACTGAACGTAAAGCAAACGCGGGTCCATCCCGGAGACCCCAGCTAAGGGTGGAAGTGGAAAGCATTCTTGGACGAGCACCGTGCGTCGGGAATCGGGGCTGGCTGTGCGGTCAGCATGGCCTTCGCGGTGATTGTGATTTTGTGAAACGCGTTTCCAAAGCAGGCCATTGGAAACGACGACCCGCGTGCCCCACCCTTCTCGGCGTCTTTTGCCGAGAGGGTGGGCCCAGAGCTGTGACCCACATCACGGCACCAGCCGGATACTTTTATCCAGCTCTCAGATATTCCGCAGGTGGCGATCACGTCTTCGCTGATAGCTTTTTCCAGCGCCCGCGTCGGCGTGCCGCGATGTTTCGCAAACTGAAGCGCGGAAATCCAGACGTTGGTGTCGATGACGACGATCACCCGTTAGACCGCACCCTGCGGCGCGGCTTCCCGGCACGCACTTCTTCAATGAGCCGGGGAACATCGGCCTCGGTGTAGCCCTTCGGATTGCGGCCAGCCGCATACTCGCCCAACTCATCCAGTGTCCGCCGCGCCTGCTGCGCGGAATAGATGCGAAAGGCTTCCCGGAATAGTTCGCTCATAGTGCGGCTGTCCCTCCGCGCCAGCGCCTCAGCCCTTCGTGCAAGTTCGGGCGGGAGGCTGATCGTGTAGACCTTCGATTTCCTTGCAGTAGCAGTAGCCATACCAAAATATTACACTGTAATGGATTCCATTTCAACTAATGGGGCACCAGCTTACAATTCACTTTTAACCATGACCGCAGACCAGTATCTACACAGAATCCTTCTGCGTGAAGCGGTGGATGCGGGCCCAAACTCGCCGCTGCTTGGCGTGCAAACTACCTTAATGCCTACTCTGCGGCAATGGGCAGGAGACAATCTCCTTGGTGTCTACCCCAGCGGTTCTTTCATGAAAGGCACTGCGGTTCGCAGCGGGACGGATATCGACCTGCTTATATCCTTGTCGGAGCATACGAACGAAACGTTGAAAGAGGTATACAACAAACTATTCGACTGCCTGACATCCGCTGGCTACTCGCCCAGGCGCCAGAACGTTTCACTGAATATAAGAGTGTCGGAATACTCCGTGGATCTGGTGCCGGGGAAAGCTACTTCAGCGATTCCAGGTACGCCACGACCGCCTCGGCGTCGGCACGATTCATCTCGTACTGCGGCATGGGTGGGCGCGCGGGCTGTCCGTTTGGAGCCAGCCCAGTCATGAAGAACTGGACCGCTTTCTGATGGTCGCCAGCGGGCAGTCCGGCGATGTTGGGCGCGGTGTCGGCCCAGACTGGCATCGGCACCGTGGGCGCGAAATCAAGTTTCGTGCCTTGCAGCCACTTGCCTTGGATGAACTGGCCCTTCTCATTCATCGGAGTATGGCAATCGGCGCACTGGCCGATGGCCTTCACTAAATACTCGCCACGCGCGATCTGCTTGGAACTACTCTTGTCAGCGGCGGCAGAGCCGTTGCTCAGAATTGCCGTAATCAATAATCCTGCCGCCATCGCTACAGCCATTCGACCTTTCATTCGCCCCTCTGTGTGCTTTGCAGAATGTTTTGTCAATTCCGGCCATCACCTCTACGATGTTCTTATGCGCCGCATGTGTGATGTTTCCGTCAGTTGAAATTGCTGTACTGATGAGAAGAGGGTGCGACTGCCGCACCCTCTTCGCCGCCGGGAATTCGCGGATGACTACTTCTGGCTGTTCTGGTACCGCTTGTTCACTTCCGCCCAGTTCACCACGTTCCACCATTCCTTCAGGTAGTCGCCGCGGCGGTTCTGGTATTTCAGATAATAGGCGTGCTCCCAGACATCATTGCCCATGACGGGGAAGAAGCCCTGGCTGAGGGGGCTATCCTGATTGGGCGTTGCCATAACGTGCAGCTTGCCACCCCGATCGCGCATCAGCCATGTCCAGCCGCTGCCGAACTGCTTCAGGCCGGCGTCGTTGAACTTTTCCTTGAAGCTGTTGAAATCGCCGAAGGTGTTCTTGATGGCATCCGCGATAGCGCCGCTGGGCTCTCCCCCGGCGTTCGGACCCATGATGGTCCAAAACATGGTGTGGTTCACATGCCCACCGGCGTTGTTGCGTACCGCGTTGCGAATCGCCTCGGGCACGTTCTCCAGGCTCTTGACCAGTTCTTCGACACTCAATTTCTGCAGCTCGGGAGCCTTCTCCAGCGCGGCGTTGAGGTTGGTGACGTAGGCAACATGATGTTTGTCGTGATGCAGGTGCATGGTTTGCGTGTCAATGTAGGGTTCCAGGGCAGAGTAGTCGTAAGGCAGTGCAGGAACTTCGTGTGCCATTCTGATTCTTCCTCCAGTTGGCGATTGATGCAAGGGAACGGAAAGTGGTTTCACGACTTTGGGCGAGGCCTTGCCGCGCCCGAGTCATTATAGAACTTCGTGGAGCCCAGAGTGATACGGCCCAGTCCAGCTTCGGAAACGGCGAGCGAAGGCCGGCGCTTCGCAGGTTAATGAGGCGGTTGCGTTGTTCCCCGTTCTTCGGGGGTCATCTGTTGCCAAAGTAAATCACGGTTCTGCCGCGCCCAATCGCTGTTGGGATTGGCAGCCAGGGCCGAACTTAGCCAGCGATAAGCCTCCACGCGGTCGCGCTGCACGCAAGTACCCGAGCTATACATCGAAGCCAGGCGGTTGCAGGCGAGGGCGTTATCTTTTTCGGCAGCCGTCTTCAACAGCACGACCGCCTGTTCGCAACTGCGCGGCACGCCATCGCCTTTGACGTACATGTCGGCCAGCCGCACCGGCGCAGTAGGATTGCCTTTGGCGGTCGCCTTCCACAACCATGCCGCCTCCGCTGCCGAATCGCTGGCATTGTCGGCCTTGGCCACCTCCTCGGCGCCGGGAACTGTTTTCTTGACGACCACTTCGTCGTTATCGTCTGCGGCCGGCGGCGGCTTTGGCTTGTTCGCCGCGGTTGCGGCGGCTGGCCCGGGCTGCTGCGACTCAATCGATTTCGGTTTGTCCACCGGAGGTGTTGTGGTCGTGGGTTTGGCCGCGTCCGCGTTCTGCCCAGCAGGAGTTCGTGCCGCATTCTGCGCCGAGTTTTGCGGCGGTGTGGCAGTAGACTGTGGCTGATTTCCGCTCGACGCAGGTGTTTTGCCTACGGAACTCGCGGGCGGTGACGTTGAAGCATTTGTATTCGGAACAGGCGCCGCACTTTTCGCGTTCGTAGATGTCGCCGTAGTCTCAGGCGAATTTTGGTTCAGCGGCCCGGAAGGTGGCTTGACTTGGATCGCGGACTTGGAAGCGGAGTCCGCAGGAGCAGCCGGCGACGTGGACTCGGTGCCGGCAGTCTGCGGCGGCTTCGGGTGAGTCAGGTCCCAAACCTTGGCCTTGATAAGCTCGACGGGGCCATTGTTCGTCTGGCGTACTTGTGCGCGCCACTCCAATGCGCCGAGAACACCGAACGCGAGGACCGCTGCTACAGCCAGCCAGAGGCGCCAGTTCCCTGGTGCAGGCTCTTCGACGCCGAGCTTTTCATCAGAGGTGTCGGCTTGCGCCGGAGAGGTGGCGGCTCGCACTGGCGGCACGTCGCTCACTCCCAAGAACGAGGGACCGGCGATGGGCGTCGCGGAAGCTTCCAGCTTAGAATCTGTCGGCGCAGACGGAACTGGCGGTTCGTTAAAATCGAGAAATCGCGGTCGGTCAGCTCGCTCTTCCGTTGTGACTTCCAATCCCAGCCGTTCTCGCACGTCATCCGTGGAAGGAAGCGATGCTGCTTCGGCTGAAGCGATCGCCGTTTCCGCGGGAGCCACAGAGGCAGGATCCGACGGAGCGGGAGGTTCGGGCTCCGACACAGTAGCTTCGCCTCGCATGGTGATTTCTTCCGGATCACTGGGGGGCACGTAGCGAAAATTCTGAACGTACTGGTCCAGGGGGATTTCCGGCACCAAGTCGAATGGCGGAGGTGCCGCCTTCGAACGTTGCAGGCTCGGCGCCCCATCGCGGGAAATCGGGATGACGTTGCCAGATACCGTATGCTCGTCGAGCGTAGACTCGTCCGGGCCCGGCGGCTCGCTCGTCACTTCAGTACCGTTTGGAGTCTCCGACAGGTTGCGCTGGTCGCGCGTCTGTGCGCGAGGCTCAACATCGAGGTTGGTACGGGCTGGCGGCACAGAGGAGGTGCGAGGTTCGATAGCACCGACGTTCTCTCCCAGCGCGCGCGTGAGGCTGGCCGTACTTTGTGCCCCTGGAGTGGTCAACGGCCGATGAGGCAGAGGAGTGCCGCACATCCCGCAAAAGCGGTTGCCAGCCTGGTTCTCATATCCACAAGTGCTACAGACCACGGCGCCTCCTTGATCCAGAACATCCTAAATGATTTGGCTTTTCAAGGTTAGATGGCATCGCCAAAGCAAGGGTCGCCCTGCATCCAGACCGGTCAAGAAGCGATCGCTCAAGAGGCCATCGACGAAGCAGCCGATCATAACCCAGACCTGCAAACAGGCGGCCGGCAAGCGGCATAGCTGCGAGGCAGAAAGCAACGGGCGATTTGCCCGGTTCCCCCTGTGCTATTGGCGTTTCCAGTACTCCGGGTACCGCGTGGGTCAACATTGGATGTATGGTGAAACAGCCATAGCAGCCCTACAATTACTTGCGTTTAGGAACTCTTGCCGATATGCTGCAAGGCGAAGAATCGGCGAATACGTAAGCTGTCCAATTCAACCATGGACCACCCGGGAGAATCTGCTATCAGCAGTCACGCCAAGGCGAACCGAACCAAGCCCAGACCATCGTCGGCATCGCATTCGCAGCCCACCATAGCCACAACCCAGGGAGGAGCCATGTTGGCCGACGCACGCGAGGTGATGAACATACGTCAGGCGTCGCACTACTTGGGTGTCTCGCCCGACACCCTGTACAAATATGTCTCCGAGGAAATGATCCCTGCTTTCAAGCTCGGCAACCGCTGGAAGTTCAAAAAGAGCGTCCTCGATAGTTGGATGGAGAACCAGAGCTTGCACAGCGAGGCTTTGCGACCGCGCAAGCTGGGCAAGCCCGCCGGCGCCGCGGCTGGAGCCGATTAATTCGGCATAGTCAACTCCGGCTGGTTTGGACTACTCTTCTGCAATGCCCGAGAGTGTGATCGAAACCGAGGGCGAGAGTCCGAAGAGGCGCGCCCTGCACGTCGTTCTCAAGGGCCTGGCGTTTGTTCCCAATCTGGTGTTCGCGGCCATCGCCGGCGCGCTATTGGCTGCTCCGATCAGCCTTCTGCTCTTCCACATCTTTCCATCCGGCATTGCCGCCTATATCCAGGATGTGACCACGTTGCTGCCGGCGTTCGGCTTGGGATACCTGGTCGCGCGCAAGTTCGAACATTCTGTCGCCCGCTGGATATGGGTTCCGGCGCTTGCGCTGTGGCTGTTGGTCGTCCTACCTGACGTGGCCAGCTACACCGGCCAGAACTGCGAGCTGTCGCGATCGCAGTACTTCCTCCACGAATTCGTTGTCGACATTCGCACGAGTTGCGACGAAGGATTGGCGTGGCCCTTGTACACCCTACCGACCCTCTGTTGCGTCGGTTATTCGCTGGGCGCAAGGCTTGCCGCGAAAGGCAAAGACACGCGATTGGCTATAGCACCAAAGAGCTAGCCGCAGATAGCTCTTATTTATAGGATTCTGGACAACTCAAGTCACCAAAGCGTCATCTACTGCGACCAACAACGGAACATCCGCGACTAGGGGTGATGGTATGCGTAACTGCTTGGGTCTGACGTTTTCCTTCCTGTTGCTGTTGGGATTGACAACTGTATGGAGTGGTCGGGTGGATGCTTCCTCCCGGAGATCATCAAGAGAGGCGCGGGCCGTGGTTCAGCGTGGCACGCCGTCGAATTCGTTTCCCACGGATGTTGTCACCTATCACTACAACGCCGGCCGCCTGGGATTGAACTCGCTGGAAACAACGCTGACGACCAGCAACGTGAATTCCAGTTCATTCGGAAAATTGGGCCTCTATCCGGTAGATGGCAAGGTAGACGCGCAACCCCTCTACTTGAACCAGCTTAACGTGCAAGGGAACCTCCACAACACATTGTTCGTGGTAACGGAAAACGACAGCGTCTATGCTTTCGATGCTGACACCGGCGCACAGTTGTGGAGGGTTTCGGCATTGGGCCCGGGCGAAACGCCGAGTGACGATCACGGTTGCAGCCAGATCACTCCGCAAATCGGAATTACGGATACGCCGGTAATCGACCGGCAGCAGGGCCCGAATGGGGCCATCTACTTCGTCGCCATGACGAAGGACTCCTCGCAGAACTACCACCAGCGCTTGCATGCGTTGGATCTCACCACCGGAGCTGAGCTATTCGGAGGGCCGAAGGAGATCCAGGCCACCTATCCGGGCAGCGGAGATGGCAGCCAGGGCGGGCAGGTCATCTTTGCCCCCGGCCAATACGCCGAACGGGCGGGGCTGCTGGAATATGCCCTGCGTCTGGATGTCAGGGACAATTATGTGACCATCTATATCGCTTTCACCTCGCATTGCGATTACCGCCCTTACACAGGATGGCTGATGGCGTACGACGGCTCAACCTTGGCTCAGAAGTCTGTGCTGAACCTTACGCCCAATGGCAACGAGGGTGCCATCTGGATGGCTGGCGCAGGGCTGGCGGCCGATACAGCCGGCAATGTCTATTTCCTCGATGCCAACGGCACCTTCGATACCACGCTGAACTCGCGAGGCTTTCCAGTGAACGGCGATTACGGGAATTCGTTCATCAAGGTTTCCTCTTCCACCATCCAGGGTGGACTTGCCGTGGATGACTATTTCGCCATGCATAACACGGTGCAGGAGTCGAATGCCGATGAGGGCCTGGGCTCAGGTGGCACCATGGTTTTGCCCGACATTCTGGACAATTCGCAGCAAATTCATCACCTGGCAGTGGGCGCCGGGAAGGACACCAACATCTACGTGGTCAATCGCGACAACATGGGGAAATTCAACCCTAGTAATGACAACGCCATCTACCAGGAGATCGATGGGGTCACTTTCCGGGGGCGTGTGGGCTATGCCTGCCTTCTTCAACAACACCGTCTTCTACGGCTCGGTCGGAGACCCGCTGGAAGCGTTCAGCATTGTGAACGCAAAGTTGTCCACCTCTCCGGTCGGACAAACGCCAACGTCGTTCGCCTATCCTGGAACCACACCCAGTATATCCGCCAATGGAACGTCGAACGGAATCGTCTGGGCGGTGGAGAACGCCAATCCGGCCGTGCTGCATGCCTACGATGCCACCAACCTTTCCAACGAGCTCTACAACAGCAATCAGGCCGGATCGCGCGATCAGTTTGGGCCAGGGAACAAGTTCATCACCCCGGTGATCGTGAACGGCAAAGTGTTCGTCGGCACCCAGAACGGAGTGGCAGTGTTCGGATTATTGCACTAATGCATCAATCCGAAAATCGCCAGTTGCTTATAGGTGGCGACGTAGACCTTACCGTTCGCCACCACCGGAACCAGATTCGCGTTAGCGTGGCTGACGGGCCAAGAACCCGCAATGCCACTGAAAAGCTGGGTTATAACGCCACCGGGGTGTGAATCGGGATCAAACGCATAGAGGTATATATTCTGCTGGTTTGCATGCGAAAGCGCCCAGACAACCGGGCTGCTTGCGCCATTCGACGAGATGGTAGTAAAGAAGCCTGGAGTCTGCCCGGAAAGAATCTGCGAGCTGCCAACTATGTTCAAGGTTGGAGCTGGTGACGTCGTGAGCTTCCAGACCATGAGGGAGACCCCGCCACTGCTGACCACCCGCGGCGCTCCATCTGGATCGACAAAATAAGACTGCCCGCAAAAGCAGACCCCGACGGAGTAGCTCCCGAGGACATGGTTCATGACGGGGGAATACCCGCCCAAGTCGCTCTCGTTCATCAGGAACATCGTCCCGGCTTTGCCCGCCGCCACGGCCAGATGCGGTATGGGCCCGCTCTGGTCGGGCAGAACCATCACGCCTCCCGAAGCGAAGTCGAGGTCTTCCTGGTCCAAGACGACCTGATTGCTGGGAGTGAACAAATCAAGCACGGTACTAAGGTCCGGCGGCACTTTCACTACGCTTTCTTGCAGGTTGGTGACCCCGTCATAAGTTCCTGCGCCCGAATTTCCTGTGACGAATAGCACATTGCCGGAATCGTCAGCCGCCAGTCCGTATCCAGACATCCAGATCGAAGAAAGAAAGATGTTGGTCGGAGGAGTAACTTGCGAGTCCAGCAGCTGGTTCGCCGGGAGCGGAGTCAAGGATGCGGCATTCCATCCCAGCAGCCAGCCGCGTGAAACGGTACGGTCGGCATCGCAATGGCTGCCGAAGCCTGCGTAGACGTTCCCGTTAGCCAGCAACAGACCCGGACGCTGCACCTGATATGCTGCGTTGAACGAGTACCTCGCCCCATTGCTGAGATTATGGAAGGCAGACACTATTTGCGGCGTGACCTTGTCGGACAGGTTGCCCAGATCCAAAGCGTGAATGCGATATGTGGGGCCGGATAGGTCCCTTGTATATGCCACGACGTACAAAGTGCGGCCGACGGTATCGATCACGGGCGTGGAAGTGATACCGCTATTCCTGGCGATAGAGCCGTCGCAGCCGACCATCGTTGACACGGGATTCCCAAGGTTCTGACTCCACAGCACCGTTCCGTTGTCGGCGTCGATCATATAGACCGTGTTATTGCCGGTGGCTACATACACGACATTGTGCACGCCTTGGAAGCTGCCCGCCGTAACACTTACCGAGGGCATGACAAGAGGTTGAGCGTCCACCCTTTCGTCGAGTGCCACGGTATACAGGAGCCCGAAGTTGGCGCTACTTACATTAGCAGGTGTGAGCTTGCTCTCTGATAGGTTCCAACCAGTGCGGTAGTTATTGTAGTGGTATGTAGTTATAGCCACCTGACGGGCACTTACTTGAGCGGTAACCCAAGGGGCGATGGCCATGATGAGAAGTACAACCGCAGGAACTGTCCTCACACTGCGGTAGTGAACAACGCTGCCAGAATGGGTGAAAAGTTGCGAATCATTGGTGAGGGTATGCGCTACGGCCATAGCTGTTGTCCTTTTCTAGATCACAGTCAGGAATTCCCTGCCTAGCTTCCGTCTCCCTGGTCTTGGAAGTGGTTCATGAGACGGACTTACCTTGCAGCCTAAATCTACAAGGCGGAATAGACACGAAGTGTTAGCTAATGTGTCCGAGCATAATGGTACTAGTTTTTCAAGAAGTCAAGAAGTTTTTCCTAAAAGGAAATGGCAGCACTTTGGGGGCTAGTTTTGATCGCTCAAAGGTCTATCCTCGGCCCCGAAGATGGCCAACCTTGGTAACGCGATATGTAGTTACCCTAGTGTCCCCTCATTGACTCTTTGTTCTTGCTCTTTCCGCGCCAACGGAGCCAAACTGCTTCTTGATTTACCCGAGATTGTAGCGCCCTTTGCACTACCGAGGGGACCATGCCCGATCGAGCGTAAAAAGGTGAGTCGCGCGCCGAAACATTGACCAAGATCGGTCACTGAGCCATCCAAGGGCTTTTCTAGAAGATTGGACGAAAAGAAAATCATGACTCGTCAATCGGCTTTCCATGCCGAACCGCCGCAATCTCAATTAACAAAGGAGATAGTTGATGAAGAAAGCAGCGCGTAGTCTGGCGAGTGTATTGTTGTGTCTGTGCCCCTTCCCAGCCATAGTGATGGGTTGTGCGCCCGTATAAATGTCTGGCGGCGTGTTGGCGGTGCAAGGTAGCGTAGCACACGGCGTAAGCGGACGCGGAACTGAAGGAACAGTGTCCGGCACGCCAGGAATGCTTGGATTAGCTGGAAAGGTCGCAGACGTGTGATTGTCGACAGACCGATAGCCGATATAGTCAGGAGCCCACTTGCCGATCTGGTCAACGTCCTTGCCGGTGTAATAGATATGGCTGATAGCGGCCGGGCCTGATATACAAATCTGATCTGTAACTGTTCTTGAAGCACGCTCTAGGAAAATCAAGAATTCGTGTTCGGCGTGGACGTGGCATTTTTGGCGGATCGACTAGGTATCGATCGTCGAAGAGGAGCTACTCAAAAGCGAGCTATTTTTGAATTCTTTCTCAGAAATAGGCCCCTCGACGGCGTGGCGCTGGGCCGACATCTCCATTTCTCTCCGCCTGCCCAAGAGGCGGGCCGAAATCTAAGTGGTTTCGATGGGCGTGCCCCTACTACCTTGAGGCGCTACACAGGAGGACCCCGCTTAAGGGCCTTTAGGAAACTCTGTCGTCACTACGGGACTCAGAGAAAAATTCTCCACTTCACCCAGCACTGCGCCTTTGGCTCCGCGCTGGGCTAAGCTGTTTTGTGCCAGCACGCGTTTTCGTGCGGTTTGTTCCACCGATGCAACGTCGAACCGAGTTTCCTCACAGCCGCTTAAGCGGCGGCCGGTTCTGCCGATTTACCTCTCAGACTCCACCTTCGGGTGGACGGGAGGTTCCATGCGCTACATCCTCTGTGCGGCTCTGTTCTGTAGTTTGCTCGGCGCTCAAGACAAGACGTCCGACTCGTCCCCCTCGCCTCACGAGGACGGGATCTTTTATGTCAATGGGCTTGACTATCACTTCATCTCGGGAACCGACTACACCGTAGTGGTCGCGGCCCACTCTGTAGTGAATCGCAAGTTCCTGGGAGTCAAAGTGCGGATACTGAACAACGGCCAGCATTCGGTGACCGTCCGACCGGAAGATGTGAAGGTTGCGGACGCGGTCGCAGGCCGCGAGCTGGAGGGCATCTCCGGAACCGAGCTGGCGAAGAGAATGCGCCGCCCTTACAACTGGTCGCGCTATGCGGTCAACGCCGCGGCCGGACAAGCGTCCGACGCGGCCGAAGACCCGGAAACGAACGATCATCAGCACAGCGACATCATGCGCGCCATACAGCAGGTGGCGATGCAAATGGCCAGCGCGCCGCCAGTCATATCAGCCCTGTCCATCGCAGAGTCCACCGGAGCAGGACAGCAGGAGGCGGGCATCGCGCCCCAGGCGCCGATCTCCGACGAGGTCTCTTACCTGCGCACGAAGGAGGCTTCGCGGCCGGACGTGCTGATGCAGCTTCAGCGGCAGATTTCGCCCGACTACCTGGAGCGAACCGCGTTCCTGGCCAACACCATTCCACCCCGGGCCGATCTGGAAGGGGTGTTCTACTACCCGATGGGCAAGCTGACCCGCGGGTCCCGCCGCGAGGAAAGCGGCGCAAATCAGAACGGTGCGCGTGACCGTACCGGTTGGAGACGAGAAGTTTCAATTCATGTTTGCAGTGGAATAGCGGGATGGCCCCCAGTCGCCATCTCAATGTCCCACTATAATGGTGCAAGTGATTCGCACCATGTGTAACTCTGTAGCCCGTTGCGGCCTGGCGCTGCTTGCGCTGGCCACCGCGTTCACCGCGCATGGGCAAAGCTCCGGCGCGAACCAGCAGACCTCGTTGGCCATCGCAGCCCAAGGCGCATCGCGCGCCTTTGTCGGTCAGAACTTCAAGTTTCCTTTGGTCGCGACCGGAGGGGCTGCGCCATACACCTGGCGTCTTGTCGATGGAGAGCTTCCTCCGGGTCTAAGACTGCATGCACGCTCCGGATCGATCTCCGGCGCGCCCACCACTTCCGGCGAGTATCACTTCACCGTCGCGGTAGCTGACTCCAGCGCCCCTCGGCTCCAGGAGCAGCGCGCCATGAGCATCACCGTGATTGCCGGACTGACTATTGATTGGGAGCATTATCCAAAAATGCAGGGCACCACTCTGTCCGGATCTGTGGTCGTCACGAATCAGACGGAACACGATTTTGATCTCACTGTCATTGTGGTTGCGGTAAACAGCATCGGCAGAGCAACGACCCTGGGATATCAACATTTCACGCTTGCCGGGGAGCAGTCCAGCCAGGTGATTCCGTTCGGCTCGCCTCCTGGGCCGGGAAGCTATGTGGTCCACGCCGATGCCGTCGCCCATCATTCCGGCGGCCACCATATCTACCGAGCTCGCAAGCAGACGGCAGAGACATTGACGATAACTCAGCCTTGAGTCGTGTAACAGGCCCGACCCACGGTGAAGCTGGCCGCTGTCGCGAGCCTGCTGCCGGCATTGGCCGGCATGGGCTAAGCTGTAGGAAAAAGGTGTGTTAGACCTTCGTGGGGCTGCGGTCTGCGGCGGTTGGGATGCACGACGGCGAATCCCGGTTTAGGGGAAATGCCTTATCTCAATGCCGCAAAAATTTGCACAGTGCCCGCAAAATGGTAATCCATATTCTATTACTTACTATTGACTTACCCCCTTGGCACTGTGGAAGAAAAATTGCACTCGTACCCACAGAGGTTGCTTGCGGGGTTGAATTGTAGTTGGACTCCCGGCGGGCAGCGCCACACAGTTTGAACGGCCTGGAGAGTTACCCCATGAACAGAAAATTCTCGGTACTGCTGTTGTTGGTTTGCCTCGTTTCGCTGACCGCACTCGGTTTCGGTTCGTCGAGCCCCGTGATCTTGGGTGATAGTGGTAACGATCAGATAACGTTCACCAATATGGGTTCCAATAGTGCGGAGGTGGCCTTCGTCGGGTCATGCAGCCAAAACCCGACGAATTGTCTATCCGGTTACGCATACGACGGAGCGAACGTTGGCACCTACTCTATGTGGTTCGTCAGCGGTCGGGGAGCCGGCGATATGTCGCTTGGATCCCCTACGAACGATGTCTACCCGATCAACATGGACGGCAGCGTCATCGATTTCGCCGTCAGTTTCGGATCCAGCTTCATTGACGGCACGGTCGATCTCTTTAACGTCACGGATGGAACGAACGTCCCTCGCTTCATCGGTGGCCTGGATATCACCAGCAGCAATGTCCCCGGCTTTACAAACGGCGGATATTCGGATTTGGATTTCAACATCTTCCTGGGAAACAATCCAACGATCACTCAAGTCTACTCGGGACAAGCGCAGTTCACCGAAGGGCCTATCTCGGCCGGGGAATTGCAGCCGGTACCGGAACCCAGTAGCATCGCGCTCTTAGGCTCAGGGGTGCTGGGACTTGCGGGTGTGTTACGCCGTAAGCTGAACCGCTGATTCCAACTCACCTCTTTAGTTCTGAAAGCCGGAGCCAAATGCTCCGGCTTTCTTGCGTACGCCAGGACATAGCCTGGCCGGCCGCCAGATGAAGTCCGCAGGCGCCAAACGTACTGTTTGCCGCCAGGGATATGGCTGGCTGCACAGCGCGATACCCACGAACTGTCAACACGCTCGGAATGATTTGCACTTAGGTGCTACGGGCAAGGACTAAGGCGCGAATGGACTATCGATCACGGCTGAAGAAATTCCGGCAGACCCTGGAGGGCCAGAATCTCGACGGCTTTGTCGTCACTCATCCCGCAAACCTACGCTACCTGTGCGGTTACACCGGCAGCAACGGGCTGCTGCTGTTCCTCTCCACCCTATCGCGCGCAAAACCTGCGCGTGATGGGGCCCCCGGCCTTGCGGGACGCCCCATCTTCTTCACCGATGGGCGTTATACCGAACAGGCGCGCGACGAAGTCGTTGGTGCGCGGGTGGTCATTTCCAAAGGCCCTCTGCTCACGGACGCCGGCAAAGTCATCAGCAAGTCCGCTTCGACCGCCATCGGCTTCGAGGCCGACTACACCACGGTCGCCGCGGCCGAAATCATGCGAAAGCTGGTACATCGCGGGATTCGCTGGAAGCCGGCGTCTGGCCTCGTCATGCGGCAGCGCATGATCAAGGACAGCCAGGAACTGGAAATCATCCGTGCCGCTGTACAAATGGGAGCGGCGGTTTACGAAGAGGCGCGAGCCTTCATCCGGGCGGGTATCCGAGAATCGGAAGTGGCTGGCAAATTGGAATATGCCGCGCGCCAGACGGGAGCCGACGGCATGTCATTCGAGACCATTGTCGCGGCGGGAAAACGCGCGGCTTTGCCTCATGGCCGCGCTTCCGCCCAACCAATACCCCGTCGCGGATTCGTGGTGGTCGATTCGGGTGTTATACTGCGGGGCTATTGTTCAGATATGACCCGCACCGTACATGTGGGCCGGGCCAACCGGGAAGAGCGCTGGTGGTACGAAGCAGTGCTGGAAGCCCAGTTAGCAGGGATTGCAGCGGTAGTTCCGGGCAAAACGGCGGGCCAAGTGGATCAAGCCGCTCGCCGGGTGCTCCGTAGGGCCAAGTTCGGACCGCTACTTCACGCATTCGACCGGGCACGGAGTTGGCTTGGAGATTCACGAACCGCCGCACCTCGGTAAGCAGCAGTCCGAGCGGCTGGAACCGGGAATGGTGATTACAATCGAGCCCGGGATTTATATACCGGGTAAGGGCGGTATTCGAATCGAAGACATGGTGGTGGTCACGGACACGGGATGCCAGGTTCTGACTCCGGTCACCAAGGAATTGATTGAGATTTAGGGCGGCGTGGGTTGCGCCAGCGGTCAAGTGGTTCAATCCAGCCCGAAGGGCGGAACAATTCTAGCCCAGCGCGTAAGCGCTGGGTACGAGCGGAAACTGAGCCGAGTCCCGTAGGGACGACACATCATGGGGAAGAGTTAAATCCGAAATCTCGAAAGGTCATCCTGCCGAACGGAACACGATGAATCAGAAAGAAATCAAGGAACTAATCGAGTTTTTGGTGGAGAAGGACATCGCCGAGTTTGAACTGCAACGCGGCGATGTGAAACTACTCGTCAAACGAGGCACAACCTCTCCGCCTACGCCCGTCGTCCACGTCGCGCCAACAGTGCTCCCTGCTCCCATTGTCAGTTCCACCGCGCCGGCACCGGCCCCGGCCCCCGAAATCAAAGCACCCGCGCCTCCGTCGTCCGCTCTGGAACCGGACTTATTCATCCTGAAGTCGCCGATTGTCGGAACCTACTATGAAGCTCCGTCGCCCGGCACTCCTCCCTTCGTCAAAGTCGGCGATACGGTGAAGGAAGGACAGGTACTCTGCATCATTGAAGCGATGAAACTGATGAACGAAATTGAGGCGGACGTGTCCGGCGTTATCGCCAAAATGTTTGTCCCCAACGGGAGTCCGGTGGAATACGGGATGCCGCTGTTCGGCATTAAGAGAACCTAGCGACACAGGACACCAAGCAAAGGCCCGCACCTTTATTTCATGTTTAGGAAGATCCTCATTGCGAACCGCGGCGAAATCGCCCTGCGGGTGATTTGTGCCTGCAAGGAGTTGGGCATCAAGGCAGTCGCTATTTACAGCGAAGCCGACCGCAACTCGCTGCATGTGCGCTTCGCCGACGAAGCCATCTGTATTGGCCCGCCACGTCTTCACGAGAGTTACCTCAACATCCCGGCGGTCATCAGCGCCGCTGAAATTGCCAACGTTGACGCCATTCATCCCGGCTACGGCCTGCTGAGCGAGAACGCCAACTTCGCCGAGGTCTGCCAGGCCTGCGGGATCAAGTTCATCGGACCGCCGCCCGAGGTCACTCGCCTGATGGGCGAAAAGGAAAAAGCGCGCGCCACGATGAAGAAGGAAGGTGTGCCCATTCTGCCGGGCTCGGACGGAATCATCGCCTCGGCGGAGGAAGCGCAGGAATGGGCGCGCAGTGTCGGATTTCCCCTGATCGTGAAAGCCTCCGCGGGCGGCGGTGGGCGCGGCATGCGCATCATCCGGAGCGAAGAGGAACTACCCAACCTGTTTCACGCGGCGCAATCGGAAGCGGCGGCTGCCTTCGGCAATGGCGACCTCTACATGGAGCGCTTCATCGAGCGGCCCCGCCACATCGAGTTCCAGGTCTTGGCTGACGAACATGGCAACGTAATGAGTCTGGGCGAGCGCGAGTGCAGCATTCAGCGCCGCCATCAGAAACTCGTGGAAGAAGCCCCGTCCGTGAAGGTTACTCCCGAGTTGCGAGAACGCATTGGTGGCATTCTGGTAAAGACGTTGAGCAACATCGGCTACATGAATGCCGGCACCATCGAATTTCTGATGGACGAAGAACGGCAGCCTGTCCTTCATCGAAATGAATACGCGTATTCAGGTGGAGCATCCCGTCACCGAGATGACCACCGACGTTGATCTGGTGAAGTCGCAAATTCTGATTGCTGCGGGCGAAAAGCTCAGTAGCATCATCACCTCACCGGTGATCTTTCGCGGGCACGCGATCGAATGCCGCATCAACGCTGAGCATCCTGAGCGCTTCACGCCTTCAGCGGGAAAGATCACGGCCTTCAACATTCCCGGCGGCACCGGTGTGCGCGTGGACACAGCCGCCTATGCCGAAGGCGTCATTCCTCCCTATTATGATTCCCTGATTGCCAAGCTCGTAGTCCGGGGACGGGACCGTGCCGAGGCCATCTCCCGCATGTCGCGCGCCCTGGAGATGTTCGTGGTCGAGGGCATCTATACCAGTATTCCCTTGCACCGCCGGATCATGGCCGATCCTGATTTCCACGCCGGCAACTTCGATACCAGCTTCATGGAACGCTTCCTCAACCAACCTAAGGAGTCCGCGAAGTAATCGCCTGTTATGCCTGAACCTCTTCGCCTGCCCAAGTTGTACGCCATCCTCGACGTTGCCTGTTTTGCGCTGCCACTGCGCACTACCGCTGCCATCGTGGACTACGCTCGTGATCTGGCGACCGGTGGCGTGACCTGGCTGCAGTATCGCAACAAGGTCGGCCACACCCGCGAGATGCTTAGCCATGCCCGCGAAATTCGCCGGGTGTTGGGCGATGGCGTAACCCTGATGATGAACGATCGGGCTGACATCTGCATCGCTGCCGATTACGAAGGCGTGCATGTTGGGCAGGACGACTTGTCGGCTGAGGGCGCGCGCACCGTGATCGGCCCCAGCCGCATTCTTGGGGTCTCGACTCACAACCTGGAGCAATTGCAGGAGGCAGATGCCGGCCCGGCGGACTACATCGCTTATGGCCCGGTGTTCGCTACCTCCTCGAAGCGGCATCCCGATCCCATCGTTGGTCTGGACGGCTTTCGCGCCGCGCGGGCTGCGACGAAGAAACCGCTGGTGGCGATCGGAGGCATCACTCGCGCCAACGCGCGTTCGGTTCTGGATGCGGGGGCCGACTCCGTCGCCGTTATCTCCGACTTGCTCAGTTCTCCGACCAAAGTTGCTGAGGAATTCTTGCGCGTCTTGGTGTAAATTCTCAGGGGCTGGAGAAGCTATGAAGAAAGTAGCGCTGAGCTAGTGCGGGGGTTAGTCTGGATTATTCATCCGGTTCGGTAGCTTTCAAAGGGCACGGCTTCGGCCGTGCCGCTATAAGTGCAGGGAGTTGGGCTTCAGCCCCTGAGGGAAGGCGCATTTTGCCTCAACGTTACGCGTTAATAGGAGGTTGTTATGAGAGTTCGTCTCGCTTGTCTCGCGCTTTCCGCGTTGTTTCTTGGAGTGCCGCTACTCGCCCAGAATGTAACTGGCAGCGGAACTGCCAATTTCATCCCCATCTGGACCGGTGCTACGACTCTCGCTAACTCAACAATCTTCGAGAGCGATGGCATGGTCGGCATCGGCACCGTGAATCCTACTTCCGTCCTTACTGTCCTCGGACCTGACGGAAGTCAGTCCGCCCCGAATGCCATTCCCGTTTTGCAAGTAACGGGTGGCGTTGGATTCCAGCAGGTCAGCCGCGGCAATGGCGGCGTTGGTGGGGGCGTCAACCTCAGCGGTGGTAGCGGTGGCCGAGGCTTCAGCCTCGGTTCCGATGGGGGCACAGGGGGCGCCGTCCAGCTCGCCTCCGGTACAGGTGGAATTGGAAGTAACCATGCCCAAGGCGGCAATGGCGGCCAGATCGCGCTGCAACCTGGTGCAGGAGGTCCGGGACTGATTGGCGGAATCGGTGGCTCCATCGCCTTGACGCCGGGGGCCGGTGGTAACGGTCACGAACCAGGGCAACGGCGGTGCCGGAGGGTCGCTGATGTTGCTAGCGGGCGTAGGAGGCCATGCGCAAACCACAGGCAACGGAGGCAACGGAGGCTCCATTGTGTTGCAACCCGGCGCGGGCGGCGGCGGCGTCATCCCCGGTCAGCCTGGCAATATCGTCATGCTTCTGCCGGCCGGCGGCGAGATCGGAATCGGCACCATGGCTCCCACGGCCACTCTCGACCTGGCGCCAGGAAACACGACGCTTGCGGATTCGTGGACAAGCCGCAGCTCGCGGCGGTTCAAAACCAACATTCAGCCCCTGCTCGGCGCGCTGGAAAAAGTGGAACAGCTCCAGGGCGTCTCCTACGATCGCAAGAGTGACGGGGCGCACGAGATCGGCGTGGTCGCGGAAGATGTTGAGCTGGTTGTGCCGGAACTGGTCTCACGCGATCCGCAGAGCCGGCAGGCCCAGGGCGTGGACTACTCCCGCTTAACTGCTCTGCTTGTTGAGGCAGTCAAGTCGCAACAGGCCGAAATTCAGCAACTGAAAGCAGAGCTGCGGGAACTGGAGGCCCGGCGCGTCCCATAGCTTCATGGGGCCGCTACCGCCGCTAAATCGTCCACCGCAACGCCCATGTGGCGGAGGTGTTCCAGCATGTGATGGAGATAGTCATCAATGACAAATTGCAGCGTCAGCGGCGCCGAATCGGCGATGGTGATTGACACCGAAGCTCCTCCGTGGCTAAACAGTTTGCTGAAAAACGCCATACTGACAAGTGTTCGGGTAGTGCGGGCCTTCAGGCCCGCGTTAAGGTCGCTTTGCAAACGAGGGCTTTAGCCCCTGAGGTACGTCGTCAGAAGCCGCTAACTTAGCGGCTTCCATGAAATGTCCTTAGGCCTAAAGGCCGTTTCACTATTACTCGCCTGACGCGGCGCTGAAGCGCCGCACTACCCGAACCGGGCACGGACACGAGTTTTTTAGCAAACTGTAGCCACGCTAAATGACTTCAGGTTACGGCAGGGCTGAAGCCGTGTCCCTTCCAAGCGTGAGATGCTCATGAATAATCGAGGCTCACGCGTGCGCCTACGCCGCCGTCTACAAAGCATGAGGTCTCTTGGCAACTGAAACGAAGCCGGTATCGATTACCTCCAGCGAAAGCGAATTCGTCAAAGGTCTGGGCCTGACCAGCGCCACCACCCTGGTCATGGGTTCTATGATCGGCTCCGGCATCTTCATTGTCTCGGCGGAGATCGCGCGGCTGGTTAATTCGCCGGTGCTACTAGTGGCCGCATGGGTCGTGACCGGATTCATGACCATCACTGGCGCGTTGGCCTACGGAGAGCTGGCTGCCATGATGCCCCACGCCGGCGGACAGTACGTTTACCTCCGCGAATCGCTGGGCCCGCTTTGGGGATTTCTCTACGGCTGGACCCTGTTTCTCGTCATCCAGACCGGAACCATTGCCGCGGTCGGAGTGGCCTTTGGCAAATTTCTGGGCGTGTTCTTCCCGTCCGTATCGTCGACTCACTGGATTTGGCACATCGCGCACGTGCCGCCCATTCCCATCGGCCCCATGGTACTGGGCAACATGGATGTCGGGTTGAACACGCAGAACCTGATGGCCGTGCTGATCGTGATTTTCCTTTCGGTGCTGAACATCTTTGGTGTTAAGACCGGCGCGGCGGTGCAGAATGTGTTTACCTTCGCCAAGACTGCGGCGCTGCTCGGTCTCGTGCTGCTTGGGGTTTTTGTAGGACGGAACGCGCAAGCAATCGCCGCCAATTTTGGCGCCAACTTCTGGCACAACGCAGGATGGCATGCGCTCCATCCGGTACAAGTGGGGGTGGGCGGACCGATCGCGCTGGTGGGGACGATCACCATCGTCGCTGTGGCCCAGGTCGGCTCGCTCTTCTCGGCAGACGCCTGGAATAACGTTACCTTCACCGCGGGCGAAGTCCGCAATCCGCGGCGCAATTTGCCTCTCGCACTGGCAATGGGTACGGGCGTGGTTATCCTGCTCTACGTGCTGGCCAACTTCGTGTATCTAGGCGTGCTGCCGCTGGCCGGAATCCAACACGCCCCCGAGGAGCGCGTCGCCACCGCTGTGGTGCAGCAGATCTTCGGCCCGGTAGGGGCGCAGATCATGGCCATCGCCATCCTGGTTTCAACCTTCGGCTGCAATAACGGATTGATTCTGGCGGGCGCTCGCGTGTACTACGCCATGGCGAGAAATGGATTGTTCTTCCGCGGCGCCGGACGGCTACATCCCAAGTACCATACTCCCGCACATTCGCTGCTCATGCAATGTGTCTGGACCTGCATCCTGTGCATTTCAGGCAGCTATAGTCAGCTACTCGACTACATCATTTTTGCCGTGCTGGTGTTTTACATCCTGACCATCGCAGGACTGTTTGTGCTACGGATCAAGCGTCCGGAGGAGCCGCGGCCGTATCGCGCCATCGGATATCCCGTGCTGCCCGCGATGTATATTTTGATGGCTGTGTTTATTGATGTAGTCTTATTGCGCTACAAGCCGCAGTATACGTGGCCCGGCCTGATCATTGTTCTGCTTGGGATTCCGGTGTATTTCCTGTGGTCGAAGCGCAATCAGCAAGTGAATACGCAAGCCTGAGCACAAAGAAGAGGCGAAGCTGAATGACCAATCTGCTGAAATGCAAGCCCCTCGACATGCTGATGAATGAAGCAGCGGAGACGGGGGAACATAGCTTGAAACGGGCGCTGGGCCCCGTGAACCTTATCACTCTCGGAATCGGCGCCATCATCGGCGCGGGAATTTTCGTGCTCACCGGATCGGCAGCCGCGGAATATGCAGGTCCGGCGATTGTGCTCTCGTTCATTCTAGCGGGACTGGGCTGCGTGTTCGCGGGCTTGTGCTATTCCGAATTTGCCTCTCTGATTCCCATCGCCGGCTCGGCTTACACCTATGGCTACGCTACGCTGGGCGAAATTTTCGCCTGGATCATCGGTTGGGACCTCATCCTCGAATATGCCTTCGGGGCGTCCACGGTCGCCTCCGGTTGGGCAGGATACTTCGTCAGCTTTCTCCAGGATTTTGGCATTCATATTCCGCCTCAACTGACGGCCACCCCCTTCACCCACATGGGCGACCACTGGGTCCGCAACGTTTTGGTGTGGTATGGCGGCCGCTGGGAACTGTTGACGACGGTGGCGCCCATTCTGAAGCAGAAGGGTGTGGATGCCTCGGCCTTGCCTCAAGTCAATGGCGTGTTTGACCTGGTGGCATTTCTGATTATCGGCGTGATCACCCTGATCCTAGTCATCGGTATTAAAGAGTCGGCCAATTTCAACTCAGGCATCGTGATCGTCAAGGTCACGATCGTGCTCATCTTCATCGCCATTGCCGGTGCGTTTGCGCTTAAGCATCCGGCACTGGCCGCCGCGAACTGGCATCCGTTCATCCCTCCCAACCAAGGGGCATTTGGCGAGTACGGGTGGTCGGGCATCGCGCGCGCTGCCGGTGTCATCTTCTTTGCCTACATCGGATTCGACGCTGTCTCGACCGCTGCGCAGGAAGCCAAGAATCCGCAGAAGGACATGCCCATCGGCATCCTCGGATCGCTGGTGATCTGCACGATTCTCTACATTCTGGTTTCCGGTTTGCTGACCGGAATCGTTCCCTACTCGGCCCTGAACGTAGCTGATCCAGTCGCGGTCGGCATTGACGCCACCGGCGTCCGCTGGGGCTCCATTCTGGTGAAATTGGGCGCCATTGCCGGCTTGGGCAGCGTCATGCTGGTAATGCTGCTGGGTCAGTCCCGGGTGTTCTTCTCCATGTCACGCGACGGACTACTGCCGCAGTGGGCGGGCGCGGTGCATCCCAGGTTTCGCACCCCGTGGATCTCGTCGATCACGGTCGGTATCTTCGTGGCCATTTTCGCGGCGCTGGTACCGATTGAGATCCTGGGCGAACTGGTGAGCATCGGAACTTTGCTGGCGTTCGTCATCGTATGCGCAGGTGTGTGGATTCTGCGCGTGCGACGTCCACATCTGCACCGTCCCTTTGCCACCCCGCTGGTACCCTTGGTTCCTATCCTGGGGATCGTGATTTCCTTCGCCTTGATGGCCAGTCTCCCCTGGGACACTTGGCTCCGCCTGATCATCTGGCTCGTGATTGGGATGTTCATCTACTTCGGTTACGGACGCCATCACAGTAAGGTGCAGAAGCTTGTCCCTGACGAGGTGAAGGCCGGGGGTGATTAGTCAATTTTGGTCTGGCCTTTTCGTAACCTTTCTGTTGTCCGCCCTTTCTGACGGGAAGGGCGTTTTTGTTGCGCTGCGCGCCGCAAGGCGACACAATGGCTGCTGTGAAGGCCCTGTTCAATCTGAAGGTTCTCTTCTTCGCGCTACTGACCTTGATCGTCATTGGCGTCGTCGGATTCCACTTCATCGAAGGCTGGTCGTGGTTCGACGGATTCTACATGGTGCTGACCACCATCACTACCATCGGATACGGCGAGGTTCATCCGCTTTCACACATTGGCCGCATTTTCAATACGTTCGTCATCATCGCCGGCGTCGCCCTGGTGCTGCTGTTTTTCGGAGGTGCGACCCAGGCTTTGCTAGAATTCGAGCTGCAATCGGTATTCGGCAGGAGACGCATGGAGCGCGATATCAACCGATTGTCGGACCATTACATCATCTGCGGCGCCGGGCGCGTGGGCCGCAGCGTGGCGCGCGAGCTGGCGCGCAAGCCCTTGCCCTTCGTCGTGGTTGACACCGACCATGCCAAGCTGGCGCGCTACTTCGCCGAAGGCTGGCTTACGGTGGCCGACGATGCCACGCAGACGCATGTTCTGCGCGGCATTCACATCGAGCATGCCCGCGGACTGGTGGCCGCCACCACCACCGACGCCACCAACATCTATATCGTTCTCGCCGCGCGCAGCCTGAACCCCAAGCTCAACATCATCGCGCGGGCCAGCGAAGAAGATGCCGAGCAGCACCTGATTACCGCCGGCGCCAACCACGTAGTTTCGCCCTACAACTTCGCCGGATACCGTATCGCGCAGACCTTCATGCGTCCCCACGTGGTGGATTTCTTCGATACCGCCATGAACCGGCACATGCCGCTGGAGATCGAGGAAGTGCAGGTGCAGACGGGCTCGCGCTTCGTGGGCGCAACTTTGGAAGCCTCGCGCATCCGCCAGGAGATGGGAGTGATTGTGCTCGCGATTAAGGGAGAAGATTCGCACATGCGTTTCAATCCTCCGCCCGACGAGGTAATCCACTCCGGCGACCATCTCATCGCCATGGGCGAACCCGACGGCCTGCGCCGGCTGGAAAACTCGGCCATGGAGCGCGCATGAAAATCACCACCGCCGACGAGATGCGCGAGATCGATCGCATCACCACCGCGCGTTTCGGGGTGCAATCCATCACGTTGATGGAAAACGCAGGCTCCGCCGTGGCGCAATTCATCCTCGATCACTATCTCCATGCCAACCGAGTCGCCGTAATCTGCGGCAAGGGCAACAACGGCGGCGATGGATTTGTCGTAGCACGCAAATTGCACCGTGCCGGACGAGTGGTTGAGGTGCTGTTGCTGGCTGCTCCCACCGAGTTGCAGGGCGATGCGCTGGCCATGTTCGAGCGCCTGCCGTTACGCCCGATCGTGCTGCGCAACGCGCAGGAGCTGCAGGCAGAGTCGTCGCGCAGTCTGGCAAATTGCGACCTGCTGATTGACGCGGTACTCGGCACCGGTTTCCGGCCGCCGGTGAAGGGCTTCTATGCCGATGCCATCGCCGCCATGAATGGCAGCGGCAAGCCGGTGGTCGCGGTGGACATCCCGTCGGGCGCCGATTCCGACTCGATGTCGGCACAGTCCAATCCACAGATCGCGCGCGCCGACGCGATCGTCACCTTCACCGCGCCTCGTCCGGCGCACGTCTTCGGCAATCTGACGCGCGGGTCCCATCGTGGTTGCGCCCATCGGATCGCCGCCGGAAGCCATCGTGAGCAAGCTCGGGCTCGAGCTCACCACGTCGCGCGACTTCGCGGCACTACTCGCGTCCCGTCCTGCCGACAGCAACAAGGGCATGTACGGGCATGTGCTGATCGTCGGCGGGTCGCTGGGCAAGTCTGGTGCCGCCGCGATGGCGGGTATGGCGGCCCTGCGCGCCGGAGCCGGACTCAGCACCGTCGCAACGCCTGCCCGCGTGCTCGCCAGCGTCGCCACATTTGCAGCCGAGCTAATGACCGAGCCGCTGCCCGAAACCGAAAGCGGCGGCATCGCAATGGCCGCAATCGAGAGTGGCCGCTTCCAGGAGCTGATAAAGCCCATAACCGTGGTGGCGATCGGTCCAGGCATTGGGCGCGATCCTGAAACCGTGCAGTTCGTTCACGAAGCCGTGCGCCAGACCAAAGTTCCGATGGTTATTGACGCTGATGGCCTCAACGCTTTCGACGGACATACCGAATTGCTTGATGGCCGCGAGCGTCCGCTGGTGCTGACGCCGCATCCCGGCGAAATGTCGCGGCTGGCTGGTATCTCCATCAAGGCGGTGCAAGCGGACCGGCTGAATGTCGCTCGCAGTTTCGCGCGCGAGCATCACTTGGTTCTGGTGTTGAAAGGCAATCGCACCATCGTCGCGCTGCCCGATGGAACCGCGTGGGTCAATCCGACCGGCAATCCCGGCATGGCCACGGGCGGCACCGGCGATATCCTGACCGGCATGACGGCGGGCGTGATTGGACAGATGCCGCACGACATTCCGCTGGCCACCGTCGCCGCGGTCTACATGCACGGACTGGCAGGGGACGTGGCCGCGGAAACTATGGGCGAGCATTCGCTGGTCGCCACTGATCTGCTCGGCGCTCTGCCGGAAGCATTTCGCCGCGCCGCGCGGTGGGCGAAGGAGACTACGGTCCGCGTCGGATGAGGGCTATGTTTCTTAGGTGGAATTTTGCCGTCAGAACAAATAACCACCTCTCGCGTCTTGCCAGGCCATAGCACCCTCCCTGCTAAAATTGGCCTTCGTTCCGCGATGAACGCCCACGAGCACATCACGCACTCGGCCGAAGAAACCATGGCGCTGGGCCGCAAACTCGCGCCCACGCTGAAGAGTGCGCACATGGTCATCTTGCGCGGCGATCTCGGCACCGGCAAAACCACGCTGGTAAAGGGCATCGCGGAAGGTCTCCACGCCGCCTCGCAGGACGATGTCACCAGCCCCACGTTCACCCTCATCCACGAGTACCGCGGCCCCGAGGTGAACCTGTTCCACGTCGATCTGTACCGCATCGACACGCCGCGCGAGCTCGACACGCTTGGTCTGGACGAACTCTTCGCCGAGCCCGGCAACCTGGTGCTGCTCGAGTGGGGAGAAAAGTTTCCGCGCTTCGAGAAGGAGCGCGACGTGGAAATCTGCCTCGAGCGCCAAGGCGATCAGGAGCGGAAGATTGTGGTGAAGAAGAAGTAGACGGAAATACGGCATACCGCGGGTCTACCAGGAAGGTGCGGACTCGATGATGAGATGTTCAAAATCGCTGATATTACTAGTCGTAATCCTTCTGACCTCAAGCTGCCGAAGTTCAGCAGGTGGTCCAGCATTCAGTCGTGTCAGTTTCTCACCTGATGGTAAGTCGGTGGCCTTCTCGTACGAGGAGGGCGGCGCCTGTTTCATATATTTGGGAGAGCTAAGTACCGGGACTGCGAAGCGCCTGACAAAGGTGCGATCGGGATGTGAAGCCGATCCTAGTTTCTCATCAGATGGCAAGTTCATTGTCTATTCCTATGCTCCGCAAAATGACCGTAAGTCGTCTTTGTTCGTCGTGAACGCCGACGGATCGAATTCAAGACAGATTACTCCATTCGGAACTGACGACGTTTACCCCGTTTTCTCACCAGACAACAGCACTGTTTATTTTGCGCGATCGGGTTATTTCGGCCACCACTCTCCTATTGCTGCCTCAAGGCAACACGATTTCGATCTGTTTGCCGCCGATTTTACGAACAACAAGGTAACGCAGCTAACCTACCAAAGTCTTTATGACTTGCGGTCCCTAAGCCTTTCGCCCAACGGCAAAGAGTTACTGATCAGTACTACTCGATATCCAGTAGGCGACCTTTTTGAAGTGTACCCAATTGCGAAACCGCAGTCTGCAAGACTCGTGTTTCAGCCTCACGTGCCCGACGAACCGAGGCTTACAGGGCCTACGCCCGCGTTCGGAGACGCATGCTATTTGCCAGATGGCTTGAACATTCTGATGATCGCCGCGAGCAACAAAGAAGGTGGCAATTATGCCTACAATGTCTATCTCATGAGCGCCGTTACGGGCACTATTGAGCAGCTAACCAAATTGACTGGAATGACGACGGGGGTGCAGGCCAGTCCGAATGGCAAGTCCGCCACCTTCGAAAATGAAGGCAAAATGTATCTGCTCGATTTGCAGAGCCACAGCCTGAAGCCGCTACAATGGAGCGGCTTGAATAATTGATGCCTGACGCCGCCGCCTACGGCAACATATACGAATCGACTACGCCTTCCGCCGTTTGCTTTCCGGCTTCGACGTCCGGGTACTGGCCATAGCGTGTCTCAGAAGCAGATTGGCCTTCGTCTGGTAGCCGGGCCCGTAGCTCTTCAGCCATTCGACCACGTCGGCATCCAGGCGCATGGTAACTGGTCTCTTCGGAGGGCGATAGAACTTGCCCATCTCGGCATCGCTCCAGTCGATGACCTCCGGCATCTCGGAAAGATCAATGTCTTCGTCTTTCTTTGCTGCGACAGCGGCGATTTCGCGCTTCTGTTCTTTGGTAAGCCTCTTCATAAATTTTTCTCTAACGAGATGTCGCGGAGTGAGTGCGTGAGAACTGTGCCGTCCCTGAAGGGACTCGTTAGTTTTTTCATCCTACCCAGGGCTTACGCCCTGGGCTAACATCAATTCCGCCCCTGCGGGGCTGATTACCATGCCCACTCTTCGCGATCGAACTGGTTTGACGGCATGGCCTCCATCAGCAGTTCATCCTGAGCTGCTGAACTGGCCGCAACGAAAGCATCTTCCCAGCCCTGACGCGGCGCATGTCGCGGCTTGCTCTCAGGTTCCGAACTCCCGTGATGTCTCGCAAAATGTGTCATCGTCCACTCGAAACTCGAAACTGGCAACTGACCACTATCCACTATCCCCTGCCTTAAAATCCCATGATGTTATATCCGCAATCGACGTAAATCGTCTCGCCGGTAATTCCGCTGGCGGCCTCGCTGGCGAGGAAGACGGCGGTCGAGGCAACTTCTTTCACGTCTACATTGCGTTGCAGAGGAGCGCGCTCGGCCTGGGCGCTGAGCATGTCGCCGAAGCCTGAAATGCCACGCGCGGCAAGGGTCTTGATGGGGCCGGCAGAGATGGCGTTTACGCGAATCTTGTTCTTGCCGAAATCGTAGGCCAGGTAGCGGACGCTCGCCTCCAGCGCAGCTTTGGCGACACCCATCACGTTGTAGCGTGGCACGACCTTTTCCGCGCCGTAATAGGTCATGGTCATGATGCTGCCGCCCTCGGTCATCAGCGGGCGCGCAGCCCGGGCCAGCGCCACTAGAGAATAAACGCTGATGTTGAGCGCAATGCGGAAGCCCTCGCGGCTGGTGGCGGCGAACTCGCCCTTCAGCTCTTCAGCAGGCGCGAAGGCGACGCTATGGACCAGTGCATCGAGTTTGCCGTAACGTGACTGTAGTTGCTGGAACAGTTGCACGATCTCTCCGTCGCGGCTGACATCGCATTGGAAGGCCTGCGAGTTAGGCAGGGCTGCGATCAGGTCATTGGCTTCCTGCTTCAGGCGCTCGTTCTGGTAGGTGATAGCTAGTTGCGCTCCGGCCTGCTGCATGTGCTGGGCAATGGCCCAGGCAATGCTGCGCTTGTTGGCCACGCCGAACACCACCACGGTGCGGCCCTCTAAAGCATTCAACATTTGTGTTTATTCCTCCGCAGGCGATAGCGCCAAACGGTGAGGATATCAGCCATGGCGTGGGATGTCTTGCGCTGAGGCAAGCGCATGCCCTCCACTTTACCCAGTGCTCAAGCGCACCGGTCAAAACTTATGCCGTCCCTACGGGACTCGGATTGATTTCTCCGCTTTACCCAGCACTCCGCCTACGGCTGCGTGCTGGGCTAACTTATGCCGCCCCTGCGGGGCTGGATTGTGAGCAATCGTTCCACCGTTCCGACACAGCGAGTCCTTGCGCAGCTCTAAAGCCCTTGATTGTTATGAACGGCCTGCACGCCGGACCTGAGGGCCCGCTCTACCCAAGCCACCGCCACACTGACCCTTTACCGCTTCAGCTAAACAGCAGTTCCTTGGCGCGCTGCGAG
Source organism: uncultured Acidobacteriaceae bacterium (assembly GCA_963836295.1). GTDB lineage: Bacteria > Acidobacteriota > Terriglobia > Terriglobales > Acidobacteriaceae > Bog-257. The sequence goes on from CAWIIY010000002.1 coordinate 738,973, forward strand.
GCCTTGACAACCGCCTTGATGAGCGTCACGCGGAGACCGCCCTCTTCCAGTTCCAGAATGCCATCCACGGTGCACCCGGCTGGAGTTGCGACGGCGTCTTTCAGCAGTGCAGGATGATCGCCGGTTTCCAGCATCATCTTGGCCGAACCCATCACGGTCTGGCCGGCGAGTTTCATGGCAATGTCGCGTGGCAGCCCCATCTTGACGCCGCCCTCGGCGAGGGATTCCAGGATCATAAAGATGTATGCTGGCCCGCTTGCCGAGAGGCCTGTGACCGCGTCCATGTGCTTCTCGTCGACCCGCACGGTTTCGCCCACGGTTTCAAACAGCGTGCGAACCACCTCAAGGTCGGCGGGTTTGACGGCCTTGCCGCAGCAGAAGGCGGTCATGCCGGCGCCAACCATGGACGGCGTGTTGGGCATGGCGCGAATGACAGCGACGCCAGCGGGTACGCGCTGCTCGATGTAGGAAGTCGGAACAGAAGCCGCAATGGAAATCACCAGTTGATCCGGAAGCAGATCGTGCTCAATCTCCTGCACCACGCCGCCCAAGGTCTGCGGCTTGACGCAGAGCAAAATGACGTCGGCATCGCGGATGGCGGCCCGGTTGTCGGTGGTGACCCTGACGCCGAACTTGGAGGAAAGTACGGCGGCCCTTTCCGCGTGATTGACGGTGGCGGCAATGTTCTCCGGCAGCAGCACCTTCTGGCGGCAAAATGCCTGCATGAGAATGCTTCCCATTTTGCCGAGTCCAAGAATGGCGACACGATGCGCTCGAGCAGTTTCGGACACGCTTTTCCCTTCCTGGTTGCCTGGATTCCGGTGCTCCGGTTTGAACTCGATTGTAAATTGCGCGACCGGTGAGTGCGGGTTGCAACCGCGCACGTCCCCAAGAGCGGGACTGGGATCCATCCGGGTTAACGCCACGGCGATGAAGCGGCGGCCAGGCGGGCCTGGGTCCCACTGCCCTAACCTCGCTTTTTGGGGCGTCCTTTTCGACCGGGATTTTCTGTTCGCGCAGCCGGAAATTCCGCTTCACATCGGATTGGCGCTGGGAATATACTCGCTTGCGCTCCACACTTCCGAGGGTCGGGCTCGCCCCCAGGGAACCGGATAGAAGTCGCAGCTTGCGAATTCACTGTCGCCGGAGAGCCTGAGTATCAGTCCGTCGCACCTACGGAGGGTATTGTTGCCGGGGCAAAATCTTGCATCCTACAAGGAGGTACTGTGGCGACCATCCGGGAACTGTTGAGCAGTCGCACGATTCACTACGTCCAACCTAGCCAGAGCGTCTTTGAGGCCGCCAGCTACATGGTGGAATGCAACGTGGGCGCGGTTCCGGTACTGGACGGCACGCAACTGGTCGGCATCTTCTCCGAACGCGACCTTATGCGACGCGTAGTAACCGAAGGGCGCGATCCGCAGGCCACGTATATTGCCGAGGTAATGAGTACCGATCTGCGCACGGTGACTCCCAGCACCAGTTCCGAAGAAGCCATGTGCCTGATGCAGACCCACAGCATTCGTCATCTGCCGGTCTGCGATGGCCCCATGCTGGTGGGCTTTCTCTCATTGCGCGATCTGCTGCGCTGCCATCTCGACGAGAAGTCCATCGAGGCCGACTCGATGCGCGCCTACATTCAGACGTCCTCGAGCTGAGAATAGCGCTGTAAAAGCGTTTTAGGGCGGTGCTAAACTTTTGGGTGTGAACTTGCCCGGCCTTGTCGATCATCTCCGCAAGATCGCCGGACGGGACGCCGTCCTGGACCGTCCCGAAGACCTCATGCTGTACGAGTACGATGGCGGCATCCGAAAGAGCACGCCCGGGCGCGGTGGTTTTTCCGCAAACAGCACAACAGGTTTCCGAGATCATGCGCCTGGCGTCATCGGTGCCCATTCCGGTGGTAGCGCGCGGCGCGGGTACCGGACTGAGCGGCGGCGCGATCTCGCAGGCGGGCGGCATTGTCATCGCCTTCTCACGCATGAACCGGGTTCTCGAGGTTGATGTTGAGAACCAGCGCGCTGTAGTGCAGCCCGGCGTGGTCAATCTACAACTCTCGGAGCATGTGTCGCATCTCGGGCTCTACTTCGCGCCCGATCCCTCCAGCCAAAAGGCCTGCACCATCGGCGGTAACGTCGCCGAGAACTCCGGTGGGCCGCACACCCTGATGTACGGGGTCACGGTAAACCACGTCACCGGACTCGAGGTCGTGCTGCCCAGCGGCGAGATCAAGCATTTCGGCGGCAAGGCTGCGGAATCCTACGGTTATGACATGACGGGGTTCTTTGTCGGCTCGGAAGGAACCATCGGCATCGCCACGGCGATCACGGTCAAGCTACTGCGCAAGCCGGAGAAGGTGGCGACGCTGCTGGGCATTTTTGAGTCGGTGGACGATGCGGCGCAAACGGTGTCGGCGATTACCGCAGCAGGTATTACTCCTGCCGCCCTGGAGATGCTGGATGGTTGGACGTTGCGCACTGTCGAGGCGTACTGCCACGCGGGATATCCGCTGGACGCCGGCGCGGTGCTGCTGATTGAACTCGATGGCTTGCGCGAGGCCGTGGAGGAGCAGGCGGAGGCGGTGCGGGAGGTGTGTCTGCAGCAGAAGGCGCGGGAGGTGCGCCGCGCCAAGAATGAAGAGGAGCGCGCCTTGCTCTGGAAGGGGCGCAAAACTGCGTTTGGCGCGTTGGGGCGAGTGAGTCCTTCTTACTACACGCAGGACGGCGTGGTGCCGCGCAGCAAGATTCCGGCAACGCTGCGCCACATCGAGAATGTGGCGAAGAAGTATGACCTGATTATCGGCAACATCTTCCACGCGGGAGACGGCAACCTGCATCCGCTGATCCTGTTCGACATTCGATTTGCCGACCAACTGGAGCGCACGCTGGCGGCCAGCACAGACATATTGGAATATTGCATTGCCGTTGGCGGCTCGATTACCGGCGAGCACGGTGTGGGGATGGAAAAGCGCGACCTGATGGCGACTCTATTCACCGAACAAGACCTCGACGTCATGGTCGGCTTGCGCAACACTTTCAACCGGGACAACGTGCTGAATCCGGAGAAGCTGTTTCCTACGCCCCGCATGTGCCGGGAAATCACGGGTCCGGCGCAGAATCCCGTGCTGGCGCAGGAGGGGCTGTGAGCACCGCTACGACAGCCAGCCGCCTCGCGGCGGAGCTACGCGCCATCTGCGGTGCAGAGCACGTCACGGAAGATCCGGCCGAGTTGCAAACACGCGACATTCTTGGTGTGACTCCCGCCGTCGCCGTAACGCCGGGTTCGGCCGACGAAATTGCCGCTATTCTGCGATTCGCCAATGAGCGCGGCCTGAGTGTGGTTCCCGCCGGAGGTTTCACTCAGCAGCAAACTGGAAATCTGCCGCCCCAGGTTGATGTTCTCCTTTTCACCTCGCGCCTCACCGAAGTGGAACATTACGATCCGGGCGATCTGACCATAGGCATCGGAGGTGGTTGCACGATTGCGCAGGTGTCGTCGAAAGTCGGCGCCGACCGTTTGTTTCTCGCCGCCGACCCTCCCTTGCCCGAGCGATGCACGGTTGGGGGGATGCTGGCGACCGGACTGTACGGCCCACTGCGCCACGGTTATGGAGGACCGCGTGACCACTGCATCGGTGTGCGCTTTGTGACCGGCGACGGGCGCAAGGCCAAGGGTGGCGGGCGGGTGGTGAAGAATGTCGCCGGATACGACATGATGAAGCTGCTTATCGGCAGCCAGGGCACGCTGGGAATCATCACCAGCGCCAGCTTCAAACTCTTCCCTGCCCCGCGCCAGACGCGGACTTTTGCTGCCTCGTTTCGCACCGCTGCGGAGGCGATCGAATTCCGCGATCGGGTATTGCACTCTCCCCTGACTCCTATCTGCCTGGAGATCATTTCACCCGAAGCACCGGCGTTGCTCGTGCCCGGTTCGCCGGCCGGCGCGGGGTGGTCCATTTGCCTTCGCGCCGCCGGAAGCGACGCTGTACTGGCCCGGTACCGGACCGAACTGGGTTCCGCGGTAGTCCGAGAAATAGAAGGCGCTAACGAGGGAGGTTTCTGGCAGGCGCTGGAAAATTTTTCCCTCACCTCCGGCGAACAGCGTCCGCGTTCTCTGTTGATCTCGATGGCGCTGCCAGTGGGCGACGTCCAACCGGTTCTCAGTGAGATCTCAGCGGTGGCCGAGTCGAACCACCTTTCTTTCGCGGCCATCGGGCGAGTGGGAGTCGGCCATCTGTTGGCAAGCCTGTGGCCAGCGCCGGAGGCCGAAGTCTCGCTGGTGAGTTTTGTCAATGCGGTGTCTGGGCTGCGTAATCATTTGCGGCATGATGTAAGCATGGCTGTGCTTCGCTGCCCGGCAGAGGCGCGGCACCACGTCAGCGCCTGGGGGCCGATGCCAACTGACTTAGAAAGTATGCGCGCCGTGAAGATGGCGCTTGATCCCAAAGACATCCTGAATCGTGGGAGGTTCTTGTTCTGACGGTCGCGACTCCAGCTACGGAAAAGCCGGTTTCCAACTTCTTGGGCGGCGAGAAGCCCACGTGGGACCTGTACTCGAAGTGCGTCCATTGCGGACTGTGTCTGGACCAATGCCCGACCTATCGCGTGCTGGGAACGGAGATGGATTCGCCGCGCGGGCGCATTTATCAGATGGTGCAGGTGGACGAGGGCAGGCTGGCGCTGGGCGAGTCGTTCGTTACCCATATTGACCGCTGCCTCGGCTGCCTGAATTGCCAGACGGCTTGTCCCTCGGGCGTGCCCTATGGGAGTCTGCTGGAGCGGGCGCGATCGCAGATCGAAGAGAACTACCAGCGTAGCTGGCTGCAGCGCAGAGTGCGCTCACACTTCTATGGGAAGATCCTGCCGTCGTTCAGCCGGCTTGCGCGGCATGCCCGGCTGATACGTTTCTATCAACGCTCTGGTCTGCAACGCCTGGCGCGCGGCAGCGGATTGTTGGGGCTCATGGGAGTCGCCGACCTGGACGCGCTTTCGCCACGCATGGATAGCGAGTTCTCGTTCGCGGACCTGGGCCGTGTTCATCCTGCCCAGGGCGCCCAGCGTGGACGCGTGGCGTTGCTCATCGGCTGCATCAGCAGCGTCGCGTTTGCGGAACTGAATCGCGCCACCATTCGTGTTCTGACGAGGAATGGCATCGAAGTCCACATTCCAAGCAATCAAGGATGTTGCGGGGCACTGCACCTGCACGGTGGGTACCCGGAGCAATCGCGTGTCCAGGCGCGTCGCAACGTCGACGCCATGCTCAGCCCCGAGTTCGACGCCATCGTGACCAACGCCGCTGGCTGCGGATCGGTTATGCGGGAATATGCGGCGCTGCTGGAGCACGATCCCGAATACGCGGAGCGCGCCCGGCAGTTCGTCGCCAAGGTCCGTGACATCACCGAGTATCTCGCCCAGGTTGGCCTGGTCGAGCCGGCGCGCAAGCTGAAGGCGCGCGTCACCTATCAGGACCCGTGTCACCTGGCGCACGCGCAAGGCGTGCGCAGCGCGCCGCGACAACTACTGAAGTTCATCGGCGCCGAAGTAGTGGAGTCGCCCCGTCCCGATTCGTGCTGTGGCAGCGCTGGCGTTTACAACGTCGCGCAGAATGAGATCTCGATGAAAGTTCTCGACGAGAAGATGGGCTTCATCGCCAGTATCGCGCCGGAGATCGTGGCGACTGCTAACGTCGGCTGCATGCTGCAGCTTAGCGTGGGAGCAAAGCGCAAGGCGCTGAACACCCGAGTGGTGCACGTGGTGGAACTGCTGGACGAGGCGTACTGAAAGCAAATCCCAACCGAGAGGCCCTAGCCGGTCATCCAGCCATTCTGAAGCGCGGACGAGAAGCGGTTTTTTCAACGATCAGGTTCTTGGATTTGGAAGCAGCCAGCTTGCTCCCGTGAGTCTTGCATACGCTGGCGATATTCCAGAGATACATCGCCGCATAGGCACGCCAGGGCCGCCAAGCCTCGGCGCGACGTTCAAGCTCCCGCACACTTCCGAGTTCCAGGGCGCGCAGCAGACCGAGGTCACCGGAGGGAAACGCATCCGGCTCGCCCAGCGCGCGCATCGCCACGTATTGCGCTGTCCATTGTCCAATGCCGGGGATTTCACACAGCCGTGCGAGGAAAGCGTCGCATTCCGTGATCCCCTCAAAGCTGATGTGCCCATCGCAAACTGCACGGGCAAGGGCCCGAATTGTCTCGGCGCGCGCGCGAGTCAGCCCGACGCTGGTAAGCCGGGCCTCGGCGAGCACCTCCGGAGTTGGAAACACATGGGTGAGGCTACCAGTGGCGGAGAACGGCCGTCCGAAAGTTCTCGCGATCCGGCCGGCAAGAGCGGTGGCGCCTTTGACCGTGATCTGCTGGCCAAGAATCGCTCGCGTGGCGAGTTCGAAACCGTTCCAGCAGCCCGGTACCCGCAAGCCTGGCTCAGTTTCAACCCTTCCCGCCAGCGCCGGGTCAGTTCGTAGTCTATCCGCGATGGCTTGCCAATCCGCGTTCACATCGAACATTTGTCGTATGCGCTCGATGATCAGGAAGAGGGCCCGCGAGTCGTCAAACTGTATATGCACCGCCAGCGCCCCGCCGTTCTGGTCGAGCGCGACCTCAAAGTAGCCATGGTTGCCGTTCAAAGAAATGGATCGGCGGTAACGGCCCATTTCCACTTCTTCGACGCCGGGCGTGGCCCGGGCCGCTAAGAACGCCAACATCCTTTCCCACTGGTAGGGCGGGCGAAAACGAAGGCGAAACAAGTACTGGTTCTCCGGCAAGGTAGTCCTCAGGTGCGCGAGACGGCGAATTTGAGTCGGCGTTCGATGATAAGTCTTGCGGATGGCGGCATTGAAGCGACGAACGCAACCGAATCCCGAAGCCAGGGCAACGTGGCTCATCGGTAAACTGGTTTCATCGATCAGCTTCTTCGCGAAGTGCAGGCGGCGTGTGTGGGCCACCGCACTCGGCGTCGCCCCCAGGTGCTTGAGAAACAGGCGGCGAAGATGACGCGATCCAACTCCCAGACGTTCCGCTAGAACTTCCACCCCGCCGTCCTCCAGACCACTTTCACCGATCAGCCGCAAAGCTCGCGAAACGGTATTGGAGGTTCCCAGCCAGGCCGGAGTTCCCGGTGAACATTCCGGCCGACAACGAAGGCAGGGGCGAAAACCCGCCTCCGCCGCTGCGGCCGCGCTCGCAAAGTAACGAACATTTTTCTCTTTTGCGGTAGGCGCAGGGCAAATCGAACGGCAGTAGACTCCACTGCCGAATACGCCGATAAAGAACTTGCCATCAAAGCGGGCATCGCGCGACAGTCGCGCTCGCGAACACACCTGCCAATCCAGATTCATACTCTTCACCAACCTAGGGTAATCGATCCAGCGTTGCGAAGTAGACGTTTTCGGACTCTGTTGCAATCGCAGAGAATCTGCCGCCGACGACTGTCACTAGTACCAAGGCTCCGCTCGTAAGCCAGCTACAAACCGGCGCCCATGCGGCTTTCTCCTTCGTTTGCGGGAACGAGGCCCGCAAACGTCCATCCTGCGCGGCAGCAACGTCCGCAAACGTCCAACCTGCGACGGCCAGCCAACCTATCTTGATTGCACCGGGTGGCGCACATACCAGCAGAAACGAGCGACACCCAAAGCGGGGGCGGGACAACAAGGGGCGCAACAAGCCCAGAACCGGTACTTCGGTTCTGCAGCTTCCAAGACAGACCAAAAAGGAGACATCATGAAGTTCAGAACATTGGCGTACATAACTGCGATGACCTTATTTGCTGCGCTGGTCGCCCCAGTTTGGCTCACTGCCCAGAACCAGCCCGAACATCATGAACCGACCCATTACAGCGTAGTTAGTCTCGGTGTGCCGCTCGGCGGAACCACCAGTGGAACCGCTGCCATCAACAATCTCGGCTGGGTGGCCGGCGCGTCGAACCTGACAGGGGACGCCACCGAACACGCCGAACTATGGGTCTACGGACGCGGGTTCGGACCTCGGCACCCTGGGCGGACCCAACAGCGCCGTGCTTTGGCCGGGCCTGAACGATTGGGGCGAGGCCGTGGGCATCTCCGATACTTCGCATACCGACCCTTTGGGAGAGAGTTGGAGTTGCGGAGCTTTCCTTCCCGCCTCACATAGCGGTCACACCTGTCTGGGATTCGTGTGGCAGCAGGGTAAGGGGATGACTGCCCTGCCTACATTGGGCGGTAATAACGGCTTTACCACCAGCGTCAACAACCTTGGCCAGGCGGTCGGTTGGGCGGAGAACACCACTCACGATCCAACCTGTGTTCCTCCCCAGGTCCTCCAATTCGAGGCCGTAATCTGGGGGCCGAGGCCGGGCCAGATTCAGCAGCTCCCGAATTATCGCGGCGACCCCGACGGAGCTGCTACGGCGATCAATAACAGGGGCCAAGTCGTCGGCATTTCGGGTATTTGCCAGAATGCGGTTGGTGATCTGAGTGCCCAGCACGCCCTGCTCTGGCAAAACGGCAACGTCATTGACCTGGGAAACCTGGGAGGCGTGGCGTGGAACACTCCTATGGCTATCAACAATCAAGGCCAAATCGTCGGCTTCTCCGACTTGGCCGGCGATGACAATGGGCAAAACCCTAATTTCCATGCGTTCCTGTGGGCCCAAGGCCGTGGCATCCAGGATCTCGGGGCGCTTCCGGGAGACGCTATCAGCGAAGCCTTGGGCATCAACGATCAAGGCCAGGTCGTAGGCGTGTCGTACGGTGCGGGTTTCAGCAATCCCCGCGCTTTCATCTGGCAAAACGGCGTGATGACAGACCTCAACACCCTCATTCCAGCGAACTCCTCTCTGTATCTGCAGGTTGGCCAGGAAATCAATGACCTCGGGGTGATCGTGGGTGACGCAACCGACCCCGGTAACGGCACGAATCCGGCGTTTGTGGCGATCCCGAGATAAGTCCATCGGCGCGAACTGCGATTTGGCGAGGGTAGGAAAAACTCCTACCCTCGTTTCTCAAGCGCGGCGCGGATGTGCGTAAATTTCCTCTTTCTTCCTCTCGTAGTAATCTAGTAACAAGTAAATGCCCTCGGAAAAAGTCTTAATTGTCGACGACGAGAAGCTCGTTCGTTGGTCTCTGCGGCAGAAGTGCGAAGAGTGGGGTTATCACGTACTGGAGGCTGACAACGGCTCGGCTGCGCTTCGCGTGGCCCATAACGAGTCTCCCGACCTCGTGCTGCTTGATGTGCGCCTGCCCGATTTCAGCGGTATTGAAATCCTGGAACAACTGAAGAAATCGAACGACGCGCGCGCCATCATCATGATCACCGCCGACCCGCAACTGGAGGACGTGAAGACCGCCCTCAAGCTGGGAGCTTACGACTTCGTCGGCAAGCCACTGGATTTCGACGAACTGGCGGTTGCGGTGAAGAACGCGCTCGAGACCACACGACTGCGCTCCGAGGTCGAGTCGCTGCGCGGCGAGGTCCGCCGTCGCGCTGGCTACCACAATGTGATAGGCGTCTCACAGAAAATGTCCGAGTTGCTGGGTTTTGTCAGCAAGATCGCCACCAGCGAGGCGACAACGATTCTGGTGCAGGGTGAGAGCGGCACCGGCAAAGACCTCATCGCCAAGGCCATCCATTATCAGAGCCGCCGCCAGGACAAACCTTTCGTCGCCATCAACTGCTCCGCTATTCCCGAGACCCTGATGGAGGCCGAACTCTTCGGCCACGAGAAAGGCGCCTTCACCGACGCCAAGGCCATGAAGAAGGGGCTGTTCGAGATGTCCGATGGGGGCACACTCTTCCTCGATGAAATTGGTGAGCTGTCGCCGCTGTTGCAGGCCAAGTTGCTGCGCGTCCTGGAAGACCAGGTGATTCGCCGCGTGGGTGGCGTGCGCGACATGCAGGTCGATGTGCGGGTCATCGCCGCCTCCAATCGCGACCTGGAACGGGCGGTGCGGGATGGCCAGTTCCGCCAGGATCTCTATTACCGGCTGGCGATCATCTCCATCTTCCTGCCCACCTTGCGCGAACGCAAAGACGACGTTCTGCCGCTGGTGGAATACTTCATCGGCCGCTACAACCGCAAATTCCGCAAAGCGGTGAAGGGCATCACCGACGAAACTCGCAGGCTGATGCTCAAGTACGACTGGCCGGGCAACGTCCGAGAATTGAAGAATGCGGTGGAACGCGCGATGATTCTGGAAGACCGCAACGAACTTCATCCGGAGTACATGCCGTTCGCCGTGGCCCAACAGCAGTCCGCCTACACCGCCTTTGAGATCTCCTCCGCCAACAACAGCAGCCTTGCCGGCAAGCAGTTGCCGGATGGCCGCAGCCTGCCCAGGCTGGAGATTCCCGAGGGTGGAACTTCGCTGGAAGAGGTTGAGCGCGAACTGGTTGACATGGCCATGGCGCAAGCGAATGGCAACCAGACGCACGCCGCACGCCTCCTCGACATCAGCCGCGACGCCTTGCGTTACAAGCTGAAGAAGTTCGGCCTCATCCATGCCGAAGAAGACGAGCCCACGACGGCTGCATCGTAGCGGTCACGTGAACGAGCTCGATCACACGCTCCGCTTATCCCTGCTAGACTCAATATTCATGTCTGAAGCGACCAACTCTCTGTCGCAAGCCTCGTCCTCATACCTGCGCTCGGCGATGCACCAGCCCATCCAGTGGCACGAGTGGGGCGAGGATGCGTTCGCTAAAGCCCAGCGCGAGAACAAGCCCATCCTGCTCGACATCGGCGCGGTGTGGTGTCACTGGTGTCACGTCATGGACCGCGAATCGTACGAGAGCGCCGGCACCGCTGAGATCATCAACCAACAATTTGTCGCGATCAAGGTCGATCGCGACGAGCGGCCCGATGTGGACAGCCGTTATCAGCTCGCCGTGTCGGCCATCTCCGGTACCGGCGGCTGGCCTCTCACCGTTTTCCTAACGCCCGATGGCCATCCCTTTTATGGCGGCACGTACTTTCCTCCCGACGACCGCTGGGGACGTCCCAGCTTCCAGAAGATTCTGCTAGCGATTGCCGCAGCCTATCGTGATCGCCGCGACGAGGTGCTAAAGTCCGCCGACGAAGCCATGAACGTGCTGGCCAATGCCGAGGGCTTTGCCGGACGGCAGGCGGAGCTTTCGCCGCGACTGGTCGGCATCATGGTGCAATCGGCGCTGCCGATTTTCGACGAGAAGAACGGCGGCTTCGGCAGCGCACCGAAATTTCCCCATCCGGCCTCGCTCAACTTGCTGATGGATTGGTATGTGCGCACCGGCGAAGAACGCGTCGCCACCGTGGTCACCACGACGCTCACGAAGATGGCGCAAGGCGGAGTCTACGACCAGCTCGCGGGAGGATTTCATCGCTACTCAGTGGACGAGCGCTGGATTGTGCCGCATTTCGAGAAGATGTCGTATGACAATTCCGAACTGCTGAAGAATTACGTTCACGCTTACCAGGTGTTCGGATATGAGTTCTACGCGCACGTGGCCCGCGATATTGTCCGCTGGATGGACGAGTGGCTCAGCGACCGCGAGCGCGGCGGCTTCTACGCCTCGCAGGACGCCGACATCAATCTGGATGACGACGGCGACTACTTCACCTGGACGGTAGCCGAAGCCAAGGCGGTCCTGACCGACGAGGAATTCCAAGCTGCCGCGCTGCATTTCGACATCGAGGAACCTGGCGAGATGCATCACAATCCGGCGAAGAATGTGTTATGGATACGCGCCCTGCCGGAGGAGGCCGCCTCGCGCATGGGTGTCGACATTGCCAAGGCACTGGACCTGCTTGCCTCAGCGAAGACCAAGCTCTACGCCGCTCGTCTGCAGCGGCCGACGCCCTTCGTGGACAAGACTGTATATGTCAACTGGAATGCGATGTGCGTTTCCGCCTATCTGCAGGCAGCGCAAGTCCTCGACCTCGATGACTCCCGGAAGTTTGCGCTGCGCTCGCTCAACCGCATTTTGTCGGAGGCATGGGACGCACAATGTGGCCTGGCGCACGTGATCGCTTACGCTGATGCCGAGGGTGGGAAGCGCGCAGTGCGGGGTTTGCTGGACGATTACGCATTCACTGCGCTGGCTTGCCTCGACGCCTATGAAGTGACCGGTGATATGAGCTATTTCAAATTTGCGCAACAGATTGCCGATGAAATGGTCCGCCGTTTTGGCGACGCAACTTCAGGCGGCTTCTTCGATACCGAAGCTGCACTGGAGGACAAGCTGCAACTCGGGGCGTTGTCGGCGCGGCGCAAGCCCTTTCAGGATGCGCCCACTCCAGCCGGCAACCCGAGCGCGGCGATTGCGTTGATGCGCTTGCACGCTTACACCAACGACCCGAAGTATCGCGACAAAGCCGAGGACACGCTGCAGGTCTTTGCCGCAATGGCGGAGCAGTTCGGCATTTACGCCGGGACCTACGGAATTGCGGCCACTTGGATGTCGCGGCCGCACACTCAGGCTGTCGTCATCGGCGAAGACCAGAAGGCGGCGGAGTTGCTGAAGGCCGCGGCCACGCCGTTTGCGGTCAACAAGTCGGTCGTTCACCTGACCGAAAGCGAAGCCGTTGCTCAGAACTTGCCACCCGTGCTGGCGGAAACGATCCCGAGCCTTCCGGCGCTGAAGGCAAAACAGTCGGTGGCGATTGTATGCACCAATTTTGCCTGCCGTCCGCCGGTTGACAGCGCAGTGGACTTGTCAGCGATGTTACGGGAGGCGATCTCCAGTGCATAATGGTTTGTAGGAAATTTGCCGATAAAGAAAACAGCGGTGACAGCCCGCCAGTCAGACGGCGGGGCAGGACAGCAGCTCACGGCTGCCTCAAAGCGAACGGGCGGCGCGAAACAGTGCCGCCCGTGAACATCCACCAGTATCTACACATCACGCCAACCTTAGGACAACCATCTTGCCTCGCAAGCTCAAAAATAGGACATCCTCTAACACGAATAGCGCCGTTAAGAAATTGCGCATCTCCTTAAGCGCTCGCAGCGCCACCAAGAAACGTCTCGCCAAAACCGCCAGGAAGACCACCAGGGGAAAGAAAACCGGCGGCTTTCACGGCGGCAGCTACATCACACCGAAAGGTAACGTGTCCATCGGAGTCCCCGCCTTCTGGACGCTGCGGCAAACGAACGATGACCTGGAAGTGGAAAGTCCGTCGCGCAAGACCTCGGTGATCGTGACCGCGTTTCAGCGGGAGAATGGCGTGACCAAACTTGATGCGCGCGAATACCTGAAGCACTTCCTGCAGAGCGCCTCCGTAAAAGGGCGTACCGATGCCGGGAAGAGCGGTCCATCGCGTGCGCACTCGCGCTTCCGCGACCCCGAGGGCGATCACTGGCAGATCGAGGTGCTCACCAACGGAGACACCTTGCTGCTGGCGACCTTGAACAGCAGCCTGCCGCCGCGCTCGCAAGAGCCGCGCGTGGGAGTGGAAGTCCTGCGGACGATTACGCTGCATGGAATGTAGTTTGAAGGGGGCGCCTCAGGTGCGCGCCTCCAAGCACATTAGAGCGATTTCTGCTCCAGAGAAACTCTGATTAAGTCACGCGAAGTCCCCTCGGTGGCTAGAGCGTTTTCACAGTTATTGTAGACCATATCCGCAATGAGAGAACCAGGCTAAGGCGTTCTCGGCGGTAACGGCTGCCAGGGCTTCTGTAATTGCGCTTTCCAGAGCTTCTACGGTTCGGGCCTTGGCCGAGCGCAACAACTGCTTGATCTTCGACCAGGCTTGCTCGATCGGGTTGAAGTCCGGCGAGTAGGCGGGCAGATAGATCAGGCGCGCGCCCCGGGCTTCAATCTGCTCCCGTACACCCTGCACTTTGTGAGCCGATAGATTGTCCATGATGACCAGCTGTCCGGGTCGGAGCCGAGGGCACAACACCTGCTCCAGATAGGCCAGGAAGAACATCGCCATCGGTCGGCGATTCGATGGTCATGGGCGCCTGCAAGCCTCGGGTGGTGAGCGCCGCCAGCATGGTCAACGTAGACCAGTGGCGGTTGGGCGTCCCTTCCGCCACCCGTTCTCCACGAGGAGCCCGGCCATAGTTGCGGGTCATCTGGGTGCTGGCTCCGCTCTCGTCAAGAAACACCAACTGCTCCGGGTCGATCTGAGTTATAGCTTTCCACCACGCTTGCCGGCGCTGCTGCGCTTCCGGGGTTTCTTGCTCCTGGGCGTGGAGTGACTTTTTTTAAGCCGCAGTCCCATCTGCCGTAAGGCCAGCCACAGCCGTCCGATGCTCAAGCTCACGCCCTTGACCGCTTGCAGCTGCTCTTGCAACTCTCGCAGCGTCAGATCCGGCTGCTTGCGGATTTGCTCCCGCATCCACTCCTGCAGCGTCACCGTCACCCGGCTCACGGGGCCACGTCGCCACGGTGGCCGCTCCATCTGCCCCGTGCGCGTGCGGGTGGCGGAGACCTTCTTGGCCCAGCCTTCACTTACCCCAAACTGTTCCGCTAACTCCCCCAGCGTCCCTTTGCCCTGCTCATAGGCCTGCAAAAACTTTCGCCGCAAATCATTTGCATAGGGTCGTGCCATCGGGTGCAGCGGAGAATCGCCACCAACAGTCTACACTATCCATGAAAACGCTATAAAGCCATGGTGATTTTGCGGCATTTACGGACGGCCTGAAAGGCCGTCCCCTTCACCTGCATCAGCAATGAGATTCAATGAGGCGGGATGCCCATCTCTTTTCCAAGATTGAGCTGGTCGGTCTGCAACGCGGCAAGCGCTTTCTCCAGATTCGCTGCGGCGCTTACCAGCCGACCCGAGTCAGGCGGTGTCTGCTCCAGGTGTTGCGAGATGGCTGTGGCGCCTTTTTTTACAGCAGACTCTGATTTGGTCAGCTTCTTGATCAGGTTCTTCAATCCAGCTTCCTGAGAATCGGAAAGTGATTGCCGAAAGGCGCGATTTTCGCTTTGAGCTTCCTCGATGGAATCCTGCAAGGCAGTCGCCTTGCTGATCAAGCCCTCTGAATCACTCGCGTGCTGAAGATCGTGCGCCTGCTGCCGCGCCGCTTCCGTGCTCTTGATCATCAGGCCAAACTGCGCGATCTGTGCTTCAGTCGCTTGCACAGCGACGTCATGCTTGAACGTAGCCAAGTCTGGGTCATCCGCTGGTGCACTCGTCCCGCTGGGAGTGCTGGTGGAGGTACCGCGCCGGCCCCCGTGTTGTCCCACGACAGCCAGCGGAAACAATAAGAACAGCATGGCAATCACAGACACACGGCTGCGCATCACAGGTCTCCTCTCACAGATTTCTTGGAGGTTTCCCGAGCTATTGTATCCGCGAAGCTCGCGTAGAGCAGCGCTTCAGCGCTGCGTCAACGCCGCGTCATTGATGAGGCTTTCAGTCCAATGTAAGGCATGGGACTGAAAGCCTGAACTTCGGGTCGCAGCCTGGACGCGAACCTGAAGGTCCGCTCTACCTGGATACACCTACCCCGAAAACGCGTTAATAATAACCCGATTCACGACACGTTCAGTCGGCGGCGCCGCAGGGGCGCCCGAAGTCGGGAAGTCGCACACAAGGCTGCCCGAGCTTGTGTGCGACTCTTGCTTGATGCACCTCCGGTCCGACTCCCGGTATACGCAACCAACTAGTTGGCCGCCGGCTGCCTCCGACTACGTCAAACTACTGCGGCGGAGCTTCCCCTTGCGGCTGACTCTGACCCATTCCCCCGTGGCCATGGTGTCCCTGGCGGCTCATCATCTGCTCGTACTTTTGCTGCTGATCGGCATTCAAGATCGGCTTGATCTGCTCCGACGAGCTCTGCCGGATCTGCATCATCTTGCTCCTGCTCTCCTGCTGCGAAAGTGAAGAGTCCTGATGAAGGGCCTGCATCTGCTTCTCTTCGTTCTCCAGGATGGGCTTGATCTGTTGCTGCTGCGCATCGCTCAGGTTTAACTGTTTTGTCATGTGCTGCAGCCGCTGATCTGCTGTCATGGGCTGGCCGTGACCCCACTGCCCGCCGCCCTGTTCCTGACCCATCTGCGCGTAAACTGCACTACTACCCGCAAGTACCGCGAACATCAGGGCTGCGTACATAAGTTTCATCTTCATTGTCCAACGCTCCTGGACACTCGTTGCATGATGAACGCCGCCACGTATGCCGTGGCCGCACTAAACGGCGCGTTCGAGGTTAGCATCGTCATCCAAAGATTTCCGAGTTTTCGTACTATGCGCGCCACTCTTACCTCATCACAAATGGAGTGTTAGTCTGACTACAACCGATCAAACCCGACTTGTACGGATAAGTTCCCCGGTTTAGCTTGCAAAAACTAAATGGAACTCGCCGGCAAGATGAGAGGAATACGCCAAAGTTGAAGTATAAAGATGCATCTTTCCCACTCGCCACCACTAGAGCGGTTTAGTTTTTGGCGTAGCCGGAGTTGCGGGAAAAAGTGCCGCCGGCTGAAGCCGGGTCCATTCAGAAAGAAACGCGGGACGCGGACCTGAAAGTCCGCTCTACCCATGCCTTGGCGGCTACACTACTTCGACAGGCCGCCCTAACTCACCAATACAAGCGGGTCGGGAATTCCTTGCGGGCGCTCCGCACAGGATGACCAACCCAGACAGGACGTCACTGGCCCTTGGGTGGCTGAATGGAAACCAGTTCGACCTCAAAGATCAGAGTCGCGTTGGGGCCGATGTCGGGACCGGCTCCACGACCATCGTAGGCGAGGTCGGGCGGAATAAACAGTTGCCACTTCGAGCCCACGGGCATCAACTGCAGCGCCTCGCTCCAGCCCTTGATGACTCCATTGACCGTAAATGTTGTTGGTTCGCCGCGCCCATAGGAGCTATCAAATTCCTTCCCGCTAACCAGCGTACCGCGATAGTTGCAGGCAACCGTGTCGTTGAGGACAGGCTTGGGTCCGGTGCCCTGTTTCAGGATTTTGTACTGCAGACCACTGGGTAGAGTAACGACTCCTTCTTTACTTTTGTTGGCGGCGAGAAACGCGTCACCTTCCGTCTTGTTGGTGGCTCCCACTTGTTGCGCCTTCTCGGCCTGTTGCTTGCGCATGTCTTCTTGCAATTGCGTAAGCACGCCCCGCACTTCTTCTTCGCTTAGAAGAGGCTTGTTCCCAGCTATGCCATCCTTCAAACCTTGCATGAGGATCGCCGGGTCTATGTCGACGGATTGGCGGTGCAGGTTTATCCCCAGATTCATCCCGAGCGCGTAGCTAATCTTGTCTTTCTGCGTCGGAAGAACCTGCGAGCTATTGGCTGGGGTTGCGGATTGCGCCGACGGGGTGGAAGTCTTCTGAGTGTTGGCCGGCGCCGACTGCTGACTCCAAGCGGTCGCAAGCAGCACCGTGCCGACCGCCGCTAAATGTATTGCTGTGGTAAATGGTTTCTTCATTTAGCTATTGTCACATTGCGCTGGTGTATCCGCAAACCGCACCGCGCGCGGGTGGGTCGCCCATTTCCGCGCCACTACTACACATTCGTGGTAGTGTCTGAAATCATTTTTCAAGCGCCCGTCAATTCTCTTGACTTCGAGTTTCACCCATACTAAGCTGCGCGGCAGTTTTCCCCGGTGCGCCTCTTTTAGTGCGTCCCTTTGGAGGTTTCCATGCCCACTCTGCGGCACTTCTTGTCTCTATTCATCGCAACTTTATTGGTCATTACCTGCCTGGCGAGTCTGGCATCTGCGCAAACCCGCGCCGCCGACGCAACCGCGCCAGGCGGCCTCCCCTTCATGGTGATCGATTTCTCCATGCCGGCGGCCAATGACGCTGCGGTCTCTCCCGGGCTGCGATCCTACCGTGGAACCGGGTTTCATGTGCATAACTCAAATCGCCGGCCGCGTCTATCTGCCTCCGGGAATCAACAAGCCGGACAGCAAAACGTACCCCATTATCATTCTGCTGCATGGCAACCACCCCTCCTGCGGACGCGCCTACGACCCCACGAAAGACCGTAAGGACCTGATGAACAACGCCGGCCCTCGGCAACCTCGTATTGACGACATGAACGAATTCAGCAATACGGGGATGTGTCCTGCGGCGCCTGTGGCATATACCGAGGTACCCAGTTATGAGGGCTATGAGTATCTGGGTGACCGCCTGGCCGGCGATGGCTACGTTGTAGTTTCGATCAATGCCAACCGTGGGATTGCTTTAAGGAACTCAGCCCCAGGCGTGGTCGATGATTTCGGTCTCATTCGGGCACGTGGACGCCTGGTGCTGCGTCATCTTCAGATTCTGAGCGGTTGGAACAATAACAAAGGCACTTCGAATCCGTTCCTGAGTGGCATTGACCTGTTCAGGAAACTGGACTTCACGCAGGTCGGATTGTTTGGCCATTCCCGCGGCGGCGAAGGTGTCCGGGCTGCCTACAATCTGTACTCCGCTGATCCTGACGGGACGGACTGGAGGATGCGCATCGGCGCGGTCACCTTTCAAGCCATCTTTGAATTGGCGCCGACCGACATACGGCGTAGCTTTTCGCTCGGCATGGTCGGCTACGATGCCAACGACGTTGCCTGGAATTCGCTGCTCCCGGCGTGCGACTCGGACGTCGACAATCTTCAGGGCCTGCCGCCGTTTGACCGCATGTTGAAAGAGCAAAGCTCCTTCGATCGCATCTCCACTTATCTGGTGTGGGGCGCCAACCATAACTTTTACAACACGCAGTGGCAAACCACCGATGGTCTGGATACCCGAATCACTAACAAGAATCCGGCTCCTACCTGTCTTTCGGCGTCCAACCTCTTCTGTGTCGATCCCAATGTGAACTTCACCGATAACCGGCCCCTGTTTGCCAACTCCATCCTCAATTCACCCGGCGGAGGGTCAATACAACAGAGCACCGCTCTGTCCAGCGTGCTAGCCTTGTTCCGCGCCTATGTCGGAAGGGCAAAGAATGAAATGTTCGATGCTAACTTCAATCCGCTGGTCGGCGTGGCCGGAACCGTTGTCAACCCCGACCAGCAGCGATTTGTCTATCCCTCGCGCTGCATCGAACGCGGGTACAGCCGTCCACCAGTGTCCGAGACTGTCTTTGAAGACTTCACCCAGGCCACCGGCCTGAATTCTCATAGCACAGCCGGTCATCCAGTGCATAATGCCAGGGGTAACCGGATGGGAACCATTGATGTGGAACACGAGAACGGAGTGGTGACGCTCAATGATCCGGAGCAGCGCTTGGCCAACATTACCTGGACGACTCGAAACCCTAACGACGCGCCTTTCTTCCAGGACAACTGGACGACCCCCGGCAGCAGCATGGACATCTCGTCGTACGCCACGTTGGATTTCCGCGTGGCGCGGCAGGTCGATCCTAAAGCCAACGCCACTACCAGCACCGACTTCTCCATTTACCTCATCGGCGATCCGGCCACAGCCTGGGCTGGCCCGGTCAAGTTGAGCGATGCGCTGAAACAAGGCTTCGCCAGCCTTACCGGGCCGACGGGCGAGATGAGGATGAACAATCAGCAGGCAGGCACGCACATTTATCACTCCTACATGGAGACGGTGCGCATCCGGCTTAGCGCCTTCCCCAACCTGGCCCGGGTGCAGAGGAGAATGCGGGGAGTGCAGTTCCTGTTCAATCAGACCACCACCGGTGCGATCTACTTAGCGGACATCACGTTGTCGCCCGATCTGGGCGCGGGCATTCCGGCCAGCGCTTCTCTTCCCGTGGCTGGCGCCGGCTCGCAGAGCCTGACTCAATCGCTGCCGTCGCTATGGGAAAAGCCGCTCATTCATTCCGGGAGTGTCGCGGCCATGAAGCGTGGCATCCTCGTTTACGGCATTGAAGGAGTCCCCTATGCCGATGGAGTAAAACTGGAGCTCACCTCCGACTACCAATTCCCGGCAGGTGACGCCCCCATGGTTCTTCAGATTGGTGGCCGTTGAGCTTGTGACCGGCAACATGATGGAAGACTTGCAGCACGTAACGTTTACTTTGACTCCGCAGCAATTCGCACAAATCAAGGATGGCGACCCGGTGAAGCTCTATCGAGGCAGCTCCCAACATCCCAGCGAAATTTGGGATTTCGGCAGCTTTAATAAGTCCCGCTTGCAGCAGTAACCGCGAACGCGCCTGAGAGATTTTGCCAATTGCCGCAATTCCCGCTCATTCGCAAAAGCCACGAATGAGTTGGGCAACCCGGCATACAACCTTAATCGGCGAGGTGACATCGGCTCCCGAACGCCACGCAAGGCAACCTGCCCATTGCTCGTAGACATCAGCTTTCCTAGTAGGCCGCTGAACAAGCCGGCATAAGCAGATCCCTCGCCGACTAAAGTCGGCTCGGGATAACAATAATAAAGGACTTACAACCTTACAACGGCGCACCTAAAGGTGCGCCCCTTTAACGTACGGCATGGGGGCTACCTATCGCATCGTAGCGTGTAAGAGTTGCATATTGCGAATCATAGTCCGCGTTGGTAACTGCATGAGTTCATAAGCTGTTGCCTGAATGGCAAGGCTCTTGCGTTACATCTGGGGCAAGGAGGTAAAAGTATGCCGAGGAGAATTCGCCTAGTTCCAGTAGCTGTACTGCTGGTCGCATTGTTGTTTGTGTGCGGGTGCGGCAAGAAGCGGGGAGCCAGCCCACCTGCGAATTCGACAAATCAGTCTGCCGCGACACAAACGAATGCCGGTGAGACCTCGAACCCTGTCTCCGCCCCAGCAGCTCCGAACAATACACCAGACACTTCCAACCAGGCACCCGCCCCGCTGACGATACCTGCAGGAACCCCAATCACAGTTCGTCTGCAAGAGCGGCTGTCGAGTGCGTCGGCAGAGCCGGGCGAGCACTTTGACGCGGTGCTTGACCGGCCAATCGTGGTGGACAACCAGATGATTGTGCCGGTCGGAGCTCCCGTTGAAGGGCACGTCGTGTTCGCACGTCATTCGGGACGATTGCACCATCCCGGTGAACTTGGACTGACCCTGGACAGCGTGACCGTCGACCAACAGAATATTTCACTCGTAACCTCCGACGTAGTTGCACGCGGAGGCTCGCACAAGAAACGCAACTGGGCCTGGATCGGCGGAGGTGGCGGCGGCGGCGCACTGATCGGTGCCCTGGCGGCGGGCGGCAAGGGAGCGCTCATTGGCGGTCCCATTGGCGTGGCAGCAGGCACGGCGACTGCATTTATCACTGGCAAGAAGGATGTTGTGTTTGGCAGCGAGCGTCGGCTCCGCTTCCGCCTGGATCATGAGGTGAACGTGGCCGGTTGAAGAAGCGAAGGGCATGGGGCTAAACGAAACATGGGCAATATTAAAGGGAAAAGGTTCTTTCGCATGTTCGCAGTTGGTGGCGCGAGAACCATTCAAGGGACCGTAAGAATAAATAAGGCCAGAGAAGCTAGAACGACTTGGCGTCTAGTAGTGCTGGCTTCAATCGTGATCAGCGTCAGTGCGATCGCACTCTCTCAAAATATCTCTGTCAATTCCGATTCATCACAGGTTATTCAGTTTCTGAATCAGACCATCGATTGGTATCGGCATGTCACCGCCGCGCAGCAAGTCGCGACTGAACCCGATGATCTATTGGCGGTGAGTGGCAACGCAAGAATGGCTGACGAAATTGTGCGTCTGGCTTTTGACTTTGCCAGAACCGACGTAGAGGTCGCTGCAAAGCAGGAACGTTCTGGTCTAAACCAGAATCAGAACCCTGGTTCGTCGCATTACTCGGCACTTCTGCAGATGGAAGCCGCAGTCGACAAGCAAGTACAGCAAACTCAAGCAGAGATGGAGTCGCTGCAGCACAAAATGGAAGCTGCGACGGGCGAGAAGCGCCGCGAGTTGCAGATGCAGATTGAGGAGGTGCAGGGTGAACTTGAACTTGCCAAAGCGCGTAGGGACGCCATACACAACATGGCTGAGTTCGTGGCTGGAGCTGGTACCGGCGGCCTCGGTGTGACCGGACTGCAGGCGCAAATCCAGGCCCTGGCGGATTCTGTTCCGGCGGCATCAGCTGCATCAAAGAGTAGCGAAGCCGCTTTGTCTTCCGAAGAACAACCCCGTCCTGCCTCGATTGCTGCCGTGAACAAACCTCCGTCCTCCGGCATTTGGGGCTTGAGCGCTTACCTACTCGACTTGTCCCAAGAAATTCGTACAGTTGACACCGCAATTCAGCAGACGGACGCTATGGCCACAAGGTCGAAGGAAATCCGAGCGCCACTGGTGGGGCGGCTGAAAGACTTGTACAGCCACGGCAACGAACTGGGCAAACAAGCGGACGCGGCGAATCCGTCCGAACTCGCGCAGGAGAAGCAGCAACTGGACGCGCTCGCATCGCAGTTTAAGCAGCTCTCGGCAGCGGTTATTCCTTTGAGTAAGCAAGGGATTTTGCTTGGGCTTTATCGCAAGAGTCTTACAAACTGGGAAAGCGGCCTGCGAAGCCGCCGTTTAGTGAAGCTAAAAGGCCTGCTCGTCAGGCTCGCTGTCCTCGCGCTAATTCTGGGGCTGGTAATCGCCGCGGCAGAGTTGTGGCGCCGCGCGGTTTACCGTTACGTGCATGAGCGGCGTCGTCGATATCAGTTCCTGCTGTTGCGAAAGTTTGTACTGTGGTTCCTGGTCGCGGTAATCATCGCGTTTGCCTTCGCAAGCAGACTCGGCTCCGTGGTGACGTTTGCCGGGCTTATCACGGCAGGAGTAGCGGTTGCCCTTCAGAACGTCATCCTTTCGATCGTGGGCTATTTTTTTCTCATTGGGAAATTTGGTATCAGAGTGGGAGATCGCGTACAGATCGGCGGAGTGACCGGGGAGGTGATCGAAATCGGCCTGGTACGGTTACACTTGATGGAGCTGGGTGGCAGCGCTGATTACATTCCAACGGGCCGTGTAGTCGCGTTCTCGAACTCCATCGTGTTTCAGCCCACGGCAGGCCTCTTCAAACAGATTCCTGGCACTAACTTCCTCTGGCACGAAATTAGTCTCGCGTTGTCCCCAGATACCGAGTACTCGTCTGCCAAGGAGCGTTTGCTGAGAGTTGTTGAAGGTGTTCTTGCCGATGATCGCGAGCAAATGGAGCGGCAGTACCAGGCGATCCAGACCGCTCTCATTTCAACTTCCCCAGACAGGTTCGGGCCGAAAGTCCAGATACGTTTCACACCGTCTGCGGTTGAGGTCGTGATCCGCTTCCCGGTTGATCGCCAACAAGCGGCGGAGATCGACGAACGAGTCATGCACGAATTACTCAAAGAGCTGGGCCGCGATCCGAAGTTGAAACTGGCCGATTCCGGCGATCACAGCATCAGGGTCACAACGGATCTCGCCGCAGCATGAGTCGATTTGGATAAGCCTTATCAGTCTCGGTTTCGGAAGGATTGCCAACAAACTTGGCATAGACAGCGCGACATTCTCTGGCCGAGCTTCTCTGCGCCGGTCCTTCAGGCATGTTGCAGCGCCCGTTCTCAAGCGGGGAGACCATTGGACACAGTGAGGTCAGACACGCGAGACAGGTCTCCGTGCGGTGAGGTACGTCCGAATGCGACGACGCACATGGAGCGTAATACGTAACCGTTATTCGGAGTACAGGGTCATGCCGAAATGGTGGCCGCCGCCACTGTTCCAAGCTGAGGCTTTGCGTGAGCTTCACATCATGCTCATCTTGATGTAGCGCCGCAGGTCGGGCAGCGAAGTGATAACTACGTATCCCGCCACCAGCAATGTTGCCACCCCGACTACGTTCGTAAGTGTTGAGAGTTTCTTCTTCATGAGACCTCCTGTGGATTAGGATGTCTTGCTCGCCCGAAGAGAAGCCCGGACGTCGGCAAAATAGTGCTTAGACTTTGGCTCTAGTCTGGCTGTCGGCAGCTTGTAATCCGCGTCCTCCTCATCCACAAGGAGAAACCTGAACACATGGCGGGTGCGCCACCCCAGATGAGTTTGTGCCTACCTGCAGCTCCTAATCTTCGTCCTCCGGCGTTTGATCTGCCTTTTCTTTGGCGTCCTTCTCCGCGGCTTCGGCGCCGGGCATCAGATTCTTCAACGGCTCTTTGCGCTGCTCTTCCAGTTCCGGATGCGGTAGCGGCTTACGCGGCAGCATCTGGTCGCGCATGGCTGTGTTGTACACAAAGATGGCCTCCACCACGGCAGCCTGAGCCAGGTCCTGCGCTTGCAGCCGCTCGTAGGTATCCATGTTCGAGTGGTGGGAGCGCGATCCGTAATCCAGCGGGTCCTGGATGAACTGGAATCCCGGAATGCCGACGGCATCGAAATTTTCGTGGTCGGTGCCTCCGGTGTTGCGCAACGTCAGGGTGGTGACGCCGAGGTCTTTGAGCGGCTCAATCCACTGCGCGAAGATGGGCGCGATGGCCGCGTTCCCCTGCAGGTAAACCCCGCGAATCTTTCCGGTGCCGTTGTCCAGGTTGAAGTAGCCGGAAATCTTCTGCTGATCGGGCTTGAGCTGCACCGGGCCAGCGGGTTTGCGCATCCACTCCGGCAGCTTGAGCTGGTCGGGCGCGGTGGATAGCGGCACATAGCCGAAGTGCTGCTTGACGTATCCGGCCGAACCGAACTCGCCTTGCTCCTCGCCCGTCCACAGCGCAACCCGAATGGTGCGGCGCGGCTTGACCTGCAGAGCGGTGAGGATGCGCATCACTTCCATAGCCACCACCGTTCCTGCTCCGTTGTCGGTAGCGCCGGTAGCTGACGCCCACGAATCCAGGTGCCCGCCCACCATTACGATCTCATCTTTCAGCTTAGGATCGGTGCCGGGAATCTCGGCGACGGTGTCGAAGCCGTGCTCGTGGTCGCCGGTAAATTTGGTGTCAACGTTCATCTCAATCGTGACTGGGACGTGCGCTTTCAGCAGCCGATACACGCGTCCATAATTCTCGATGGCCATCACCACAACGGGCAGCGGATCGGCGGTCTCGCGCTTGTAGGCCTCCCAGGCAAAGCCGGCGCCGCTGTCGTCGAAGATGGTGCCGCCGGAACCACCGCCATCGCGGCCGTCGCGGCTGGGAGTGACGACCGCCAGCGCGTGCTCGTCCGCCAGAAACTTTCCTACCTTCTGGCGCAGCTCCAAACGCTTCATGACCTGCTGGAGGAGCTCTTCCCGGTTGCGCGGCTTCAGCGGATACTCGGTGAGCTTCTTCAGTTCGGCGTCATCCAGACGTGTCCAGAGCGGCTGGTCGACGGGCGGTACATCGCGCATCGCGCCATACAGCACGATCTTTCCCGCGAGCTTGCCCTTGTACTGGTCCAGGTCCTTCTCGGTCTTGATGTCGATCCAGATCGCCGGGGCATTGATGGCGCCATTCGTCGCCGGAGACCATGGCGCTGCCTGGGCAATGAACACCGCAGTGTCGGGCGAGGCCATGCGCGCCCACGTATTGAGCTGCTGCCAGCCCATGCCAAACTCGCCCCAGTCCTCGAGGTGCGCATTACTGCAGCCCATCGCGGTGAACTGATCGCGCGTCCACACATTGGCGTGTTGCAGGTTGGTCGAGCCGGTCAGGCGCGGTCGCAATGTCGTCGTCCAGCGCCGAGGCATACTCCATCACATGGGAGTGGCCGAGGCCTTCCGAACGAATCTGCTGGTACATGGCAAGGTCGAGCGTCTCGTGTTGCGGCTGAGGCAGCTCGTAGGATGGCTGGCTCGCGTTGGCAGCGGATTTGGATTTGTCGGCCGCGGCGGCGAAGAGTGTAAAAGTGAAACCGACGAAGACAACCAAGAAAACGCGCGCGGTTCGGGAACACATCGGCGAAGGACTCCATTCCAGAAAAATTGACCTCGGAAGAGTAACAGAAAGGTAGCCAGCGAACATTGAAGCGGGACGAGTGGCAGGCGATTGCAGGTGCCGACTTGCAGTTGCGGCTCGCGCCAGCCTCCTAGGCGGTCATGCGTTCCAAAATGGAACGCCGATTCGACTTGAGAGCGCGGCAGAATGGCCGGACATACTTTTCCTCGTGTCGAAACCAGATCGTCGCGCTAGAGCCCCCAGAACGCTCGCAATTGGCATTCTACGATGTTGCCAAACCGACACTTTAGCATTGGGTGTTTATGGAACTAATAGGCTATACCTACTCCAATCGCTCTTAGCATCCGCCAGTACCTTTAGCGGAATGGGCACTTTTGGGTTTCTAATTGGTTAGTCTCAGCTCGGAAAGAGATAAAGAAGTCCGCTCAAAGTTTGCAATCCGTGTCATTATCGGTTTATGAACTCAGGAGTGATAGCACACGAAATCGGAAGCGCACGAATTGGACTGGGCTCTCCCGAGCGGAAGTTTCGGATTCTCGACTTATTCTGCTGCGCCGGCGGTGCCGCGATGGGCTACGCGCAAGCCGGGTTCGAAGTTGTTGGCGTCGGCGTCAGTCCGCAGCCGAATTACCCATACGAATTCGTCCAGGCAGACGCCCTGAAACTGGGCATGAAGTACCTGGCAACATTTGATGCGCTGCACGCCTCACCTCCATGCCAATCCTATTCGGACTTGGCTAAGCGGAACGGCAACGCCGACAAATGGCCAAGGTTGATAGAGCCTGTGCGTGAAATGTTCCTTCGCTCCGGCCTTCCATACGTCATTGAGAATGTTGAGGGTGCACCGCTAATCAACCCGATCATGCTGTGCGGCACCATGTTCCGCGAAAGATGGGATTTTCAGAGTCTTTGCTAAGTCTTGCTGCCCCTAGATAAGAACTCTCTGATCCAGGGTGTCACCAACCGGTCCTGTGCTTGCGGGTTCGCTTCGATGAAAGCTATAAACCTATTGCAGGCATGGTGTACCACTCCGCGAATGCAAACTTCGCACCCTCTCGCGCAATGGTTATGGTTGTGTTCCAAAACAGTAACCGGCTGCTTTTTGCATGGGCCAGTGTGCGGGACATTCCGGGCGTGGAAATAGCAGTAGTTACTGTCGTACCCGCAGATGGGACACAGCCCATTTTGCTGCTCAAGCAGCTTATTCCGGAGGCTTCTGCGCTCGGCTGCGGTCATGAGCTCCCCTCCTCTCAATCCCCAAAAGCCAGCCGACGTCGACCCCCAAGACCCCAGCGAGTGCCTTAAGTTCATAGTCAAGAACGTTGCGGAGCCCGTTCTCGATTTTGGCGATTGCTGCTCGATCCAGCTGAATCCCGCTGCGCGCGACCTTTCCAGACAAGGCATCCTGCGTTAACGGAGGTCTGCGAGACTTGCGCGCCTCAGCAACGCGTGCGCCGATGATGTTCTTACGTGGTGGCTTGGTTTTCACGTGGAGAGGGTAATTTGTGAACTAATAAAATGTGTTCTAAATTAGAACAAGCAAGCGAGCTCCGACGTGGAGGTTCGCACCGGCAAACGGATTGAGCGTTGAGGAACCAAATGAGCAGGCAAACAAAACGAAAGGCTAGGGATCTAATCCAGGAGCCTCATCAGCTTTTGAGACAGCGCATCGTGCATCCGACTAACAGGCAGCGGGCGCTTTGGGCAGAATGGGCCATAAATAGCTTTGTCAAACGGAACCGGCAGCATGGCCGAATTGCGAGCAGAACCTCGAACGGTGTTGAGCGACTTGCTTACTGACCTTATGCACTACTGCGAGGCACACCAGCTCGATTTTGCGAGCGCCCTTGAAGGAGCGCGCCGCCACTACGTCGAAGAATCTCCAGGAAAAGGTAGGAGCCGAAACGGGTTTACATGCCAGATGTGCGGATTGACGCCCGGCGAAATCGACCCTGCAACCGGACGCAAGGTTCGGCTGCATATCGGGCACATTAAGGACAAGAGCCTGGGCGGAAAGGACGAGTTGTCTAACCTCCACGCCCTGTGTTCGACGTGCAATCAAGGCGCAAAGAATATCACGGCAGAGAAGCCCACTTCTATTTGGCTCCTATCCCAGGTCAGACGAGCCGGCCTGGGTGAACAGAGAGCTGTATTCGCCTGGCTTCGCAAGAAATTCGGCGAGTAATGGACAATCTATCAACCCAGCGCCGCAGCGCCAACATGCGGGCCGTTAGGAGCTGCGATACACAGCCCGAGAGGGTCGTGCGTCGGGTATCGCACGGGCTGGGCTACCGCTTTCGACTTCACGTTGACAGCTTGCCCGGCAGGCCCGATCTAGTATTCGCTGGTCGCCGCAAAGTGATTTTCGTTCATGGCTGCTTCTGGCATCACCACAGCTGTAAGCATGGCGCGCAGACGCCGAAGACGAACACGGCATTTTGGACAACGAAAATTGCGAAGAACGTGAAACGCGACGCAGAGACCCTTCTCCGTCTGAAAGCGGCTGGCTGGCGCTCTCTTGTTGTTTGGGAGTGCGAGACGAAAACTCAGGAAAGACTCGCCGCCCGCCTTCGCCGGTTTCTCGCTTAGGGCAGAGCGTTCGGTTATGGAAGATCAAACTGACCTTTTACTTCCCACGATTTCGATTGACTCCGCTCCAAACTTGCTCTAATGTATCTCAATCTCATGTCACCATTCCGCCTCACGTCCCGCGTAATGACCACAACAACAACATCGGGGATAGGTGTGCGCACAAGCACGGGCGGGGGGATCAGCAATAGTTCCTAGAGCAACTTCAAGGACAAGATCAAATGACCCACCGCCCGAAAGGCTGGTGGGTTTTGCATTTATGGGCCAATTCAAGCCGGGGAGCACAGCATGATCGTAATGAAGTTTGGTGGTACGTCAGTAGAAAACGAGGCGGCGATCAGCCGGGTGGCGGACATCGTCCGCGGCCGCCTCAATGAACGCCCGGTCGTCGTGGTGAGCGCGCTAGCCGGTGTGACCGACGCGTTGCTGGCGATGTCCGCCGCTGCCGCCTCCGGATCGCTCCACGAGGCGTTGAAACTGCTGCGCAAGATTCGCCAGCGGCATCTCGCCGTTCTGTCGGCCTTGGTGAGTGGACCGGGCGAAGCCGCCGTCCGCGAAGAGATACTGGCGCTGCTCAACTCGACGCAGGATGTGTTGCGCGGTGTTTCGGCCTTGGGCGAGCTGACGCCTCGTACCACCGACAACATTCTTGCCACGGGTGAGTTGCTCTCCAGCCGAATCGTCAGCGCCGCGTTTGCAGCGCGCGGGCTCAACGCGGCGCTGATCGATTCACGGCATTGCATAGTTACGGGCCCCAAGCCATACCCGAGCAGTTCCGCTATTCGACCGAACCAGTGACCGACTGCGCTGTCACGTGAGGCCTCAGTTGCAGGCGAACCAGGTTCCCGTGATGGGTGGCTTCATCGGAGCGACGGCCGAGGGTGTACCCACCACTCTCGGCCGCGGGGGGTCGGACTTTTCGGCGGCCATCATAGGCGCGGCGCTGAACGCCAGGCGAATCGAGATCTGGACCGACGTTGAAGGAATGATGACCACCGATCCGCGGCTATGCCGACAGGCGCAGCGCATCGATGTCATTGGATTCGACGAGGCTTCAGAGCTGGCATTCTTCGGCGCAAAAGTCTTGCACCCGGCGACGCTGATTCCCGCGGTTGAAAAGAACATTCCTGTTTATGTGCTGAACTCGCGCCAGTCGGAGAACAAAGGCACGTGCATTCGTGCCCGCGCTCCGCGCAGCCGGACCGTGTTCCGCGCCATCGCTGCGAAGAAGGGAATGAAAGTTATCAATGTCCGGTCCCCACGCATGCTGATGGCGCACGGCTTTCTCCGCGCGCTGTTCGAGGCATTCGATCGCCACTCGTGTGGGGCCGATATGGTGTCGACCTCGGAGGTGAGCGTTTCGGTTGCGCTCGAACTCGTCGCGCGACGTCAGCGCGCTGGTAGGCGATCTGAAGAAGTTAGGTGAGGTGGAAGTCGAAGATGGCAAAGCCATCATTTGCCTGGTGGGAAAACATATTCGCGGCCAGGCCGGCATCGCCGCCAGCGTGTTCAGCACGGTGGCTGACGCCAACGTCAACGTGCACATGATTTCGCAGGGGGCGTCGGAGATCAACATCAGCTTTGTAGTGGAAGAGACGGATGTTCCGCAAGCGGTGCAAGGGCTGCATCAGCGCTTCTTTGAGGCGCCGGCAGTGCGTCGTCCGCGAGAGCCAGTTGCATCGTCGCGAGTGCTGGCTTTCCCAGTTCGCGCAAATACGCGCACGGAGGCGGTTCAGCCATGACTACTTTACTTCCGGCATATTTCGAACGGCCCGGATATTTTCCAGACTCAAGCTGCAAGATTGCGCTGATCGGCTTCGGAACCGTAGGCAGTTCCGTGGCGCGTCTGCTCAGCGCGCGAGGCGACGACCACTGGCTGCGGCTCACGCATGTCTGCAGTCGCCACGTCGCCCACAAAAAGGTGAATTGGATTTCGCCTGACGTCGTGTGGACGGACGACATAAACGAGGTGCTGGCTTCCAATGTTGATGTTGTCGTCGAGCTGATGGGCGGGCTGGAGCCCGCACACGAGTGGGTGCGGCGCGCCCTGCAATCGGGCAAGTCGGTGGTGACTGCCAACAAGCAATTGATGGCGCACTATGGATGCGAACTGCTGCAGGTGGCACGGGACCACGGACAATCGCTCAGCTTCGGAGCCTGCGTCGCCGGCGGCGTTCCTGTGCTCTCGGGATTGCGGGACGGACTCGCGGGCGACCGGCTAGTCAAAGTTCGCGGTATTCTCAACGGAACTTGCAACTACATCCTCACCAGGATTGAACAAGCAGGTATTTCGTTTGCGGAGGCCCTCGGCGAGGCGCAGCGCGCAGGATTCGCAGAAGATAATCCCACCGATGACATCGACGGCCTGGACGCTGGCGCCAAGCTGGTCATTCTGGCGCGGGTCGGGCTGAATCTTGAGATCAGGCCAGAGCAGGTGGTGTGCCGTTCGATCAAAGGTGTCAGAGCGATTGACTTCGAGTATGCGCATGAACTGGGTTGCACCATACGGCAAGTGTCGACTGCGAACATGACGGAAGGAAGAGCTCACGCGGTTGTGGAGCCTTCCGTGGTGCCTACGGACTCCCCACTGGCGCGAGTTTCTGGAAGCGAGAACCTAGTGGTCAGCACCGGAGAATTCGGTGGAGATGTCGCCTTTTCGGGCCATGGTGCGGGCGGAAACCCAACCGCTGTCGCCGTAGTCTCTGACCTTCTGCAAGTAGCGCGGCACGGGGCGAATCGATCAGCAACCTTGAATCGTCCAGCCATTTCGGGCAAGGTGACTAGCGATCTTGAACTGCCGCAATATTTACGATTCGTTGTCCGGGACCGACCAGGGATCATTGCAGCCGTGGCCGGCGTGCTTTCCAGGTACCACATCAATCTGGACGCGGTGCTGCAGAAGCCGGGCCATTCAAAGTCAGCGCTGCCGTTTGTCATCACGTTGGAGCCGTGCAAAGAAAGCCGCGTGCAGGCGGCGCTGGCCGAGATCGGCAAGTTCGACTTTATGGTCGAGACGCCGGTCAGAATGCCGGTGTTGAAATAGGAGCCATGGATATGCATTTGCGTTGTAGCAATCCGGATTGCGCCGCGACCTTGGAACTGCACGATCGCGCGCTGGCTTGTCCAGTGTGTGGCGATCTGCTTGAAGTGATGGCTGACAACGTCAAGAACACTCCCGCCGAACTTAAGCGCACTTGGCTGAAGCGGCGAACTTCCTATGCTCCGCTGGATGCAAGCGGTGTCTGGCGCTTTCGCGAGTTCCTGCCGAATTGCTATTCCGAAATCGTCACCATGTCGGAAGGCAACAATCCTTTGGTAAGAGGCAGACGTACCGCCGAGTGGGCAGGCGTGCGCAATCTTCACTTCAAGCATCTCGGCTGGAATCCGACTGCATGCTTCAAAGATCTCGGGATGACTGTCGGCATGACCGAAGCGGTGTACGTTGGCGCAAAATCTGTAGCCTGCGCCTCGACGGGCAATACCTCCGGGTCGCTCGCAGCCTATGCGGCGCGCGCCGGGCTCACCGCCAAGGTTTACCTTCCCGCCGGACAGGTCTCGCAAAACAAACTGGCGCAGGCCCTCGATTTCGGAGCAGAAGTGGTGCAGGTGGATGGAAATTTCGACCTGGCTCTCGAACGAATGCTCCACGCGCCCGATGGCGATCTGTATTTCCTGAACTCGATCAATCCATTTCGCCTGGAAGGGCAGAAGATGGCGATGTTCGAAATGATGGAACAGTTCGGTTGGGAAGCACCCGACTACGTCATCGTTCCTGGCGGCAATCTCGGCAATAGCTCGGCTTTCGGCAAGGCGTTCGTCGAACTGCAAGCCGCAGGATTGCTAGACAAGCTCCCTCGCCTCGTCGTGGTGCAGGCAGAGGGAGCCAATCCGTTCGCGCAACTGTGGCGTTCAGGGTCTGCGGAGCTCGCGCCGGTGGAGCAACCCGAGACCGCGGCAACCGCGATTCGGATTGGCAATCCGCGTTCATGGAAGAAAGCGCTGCGCGCCGTCCAGCACACCGACGGTTTCGTCATGGACGTAACCGACGAAGAGATTGCCGAAGCGAAGGCCATGATCGGGCGCGATGGCATCGGCTGCGAACCGGCGTCGGCCACCACGCTAGCCGCGTTGCGTAAGCTCACCGCGCGAGGGAAGATCGATCGCGACGCCGTGGTCGTCGCTATTCTGACGGGCCACGCTCTCAAGGACACCGATTTCATCATCAAGTCGCAGCGGTTGGAACACGCACTTCAGGGAGAGTTGCACGCATGAACACGGCGGCTGAATTCGGCATTGCACCGATCGCAGCGCAAGAACCGTTCGAGATCAAGGTTCCAGCATCGATCGCGAATTTGGGACCAGGCTTTGACACGCTCGCGGTGGCGGTGCAGTTGTATTTGCGTTTGAACGTACGAACCATGCCGGGACATGGCGAGTTGGAGTTCCGGTTCGTCGGCCAGAAGCTTTGTGGCGAGAACTACATCGAGCGCGCCTTCCGGTTCCTGGCTCGCCAGAATAGCACTTCCCTTCCATCGTTGTCGGTGGAGGTGCAAAGCGAAATTCCCATGCGCGCCGGACTTGGCAGCAGCGCGGCCGCCACGGTAGCAGGTCTTCGGCTGTATGAGGCATTAGCGGGACCGCTGCCGATGCAGGCGATCATCAATGCGGCTTGCGCACTCGAAGCCCATCCCGACAACGCATCCGCCGCGGTGCTGGGCGGACTTACCGCAAGTTGCCAACTTCCGGATGGCTCGGTTTATGCCACCAGGTTTCTATGGCCGGAGTCACTGGCATTCATAGTTCTGACTCCGGATATCCCGTTGGCCACGACAGATTCGCGCAAAGTGCTTCCGAGCTTTGTTTCGCGAAGCGACGTAGTCTTCAATTTGCAAAGAATTACGCTGTTGCTACAGTTGCTTCAAAGCGGCGATTTCTCCCTGCTGAAGCAGGCGCTGGGCGATCGCTTGCATCAACCGTTTCGTCAGAAGTTAGTGCCCGGCCTAGAACAGGCGCTGCACCTTGAACACGAAGATCTGCTCGGCGTGTGTCTTAGCGGGTCGGGGCCTTCGATCGTGGCGCTCGCAGAAACAAGTTTCTTAGAGATATCGGATTTGCTGGCGTCGGTTTACGAGGCGCTTGGAATCGGCTACAGCATTAGAACGTTGAAGGTGCACCAGGAGGGTTCCCACGAAGAGCAGCTGGTCTATCGTCGCGGGCTGGTCTGCTCGTAAAGGCGGGGGCTATCGGGCTGCTGAAAAAGTCGGAACCGCAGATCCCTCGACTCCGCTCCGACACCCCAACCCGCGCAACAACGGCGCGGTTTGGGGACCCCGTTCTTCGCTGCGCTCGGGATGACAAGAATAAAGAGGGCTTAGGATATCAAGAATTACGACGGGCCCCGGTAACAACACAAGCCTTTATGCCGCGCCGCCGCCCTTCGGCGCGACACGCAGGATTTGCCCCAGCGTTTCCGGCCAGCGCTCAAACAGTTGTTGTGCAATGCGGCTGCCGGTCTTGCGGATATGTTGTTGCAGCAGATTGCGGACCAACGCCTGCTCCTGGTAGCTGCAATCGTCCACCAGATCAGTCGCGACAAACTCGGGATGAAACCTGCGGCCGGCTTCGAAGCTGTGATCGGGATCCCAGACGTAGGCCACGCCGCCCGTCATGCCCGCTCCGAAGTTTCTCCCCGTCGCGCCCAGAATGACGACCACTCCGCCAGTCATGTACTCGCAGCCGTGTTCTCCCACCCCTTCCACGACCGCGGTAGCTCCTGAGTTGCGAATCGCGAAGCGTTCGCCCGCGCTTCCAGCCGCGAACAAGAAACCAGCAGTTGCTCCGTAGAGCGCCACGTTTCCCAGGATGACCTGCGGCTCAAGTGCGTCAGCGAGCTTGCCTCGCGGACGAAGAACAAGTTCGCCACCCGAGAGCCCCTTGCCGACATAGTCGTTGGCTGCGCCCTCCAGGACCAAGGTCATGCCCTCAACCGCGAAGGCGCCAAACGACTGGCCCGCAGCGCCGCGCATCTGCAAACAGATGTCGGGCTGCAGTTCGGGTTGCCGGCGGCGGAGTAGCGCCAACTCGCCTGCCAGCCGCGCGCCGAGGGTGCGATCTTCGTTCTTCACCGCAGTCACGTACTCGAACGACTTGCCCGCGATCGCCGCCGCGATTGCGGGCTGCACCCACGCATCCTCTACAGGCGGATGCTCCTCGGGACGGGCGTTGCGTTGGCCTTCCCAATGTAGCGGGCCATCGCCAGAGCAGGCCAGCAGCGGCTGTAAATCGAGATTTCCGTCCGATCGAACCTGCTGCAGCAGGTCGGCGCGCCCGATGGCCGACTCCAGCGAAGGCAGCCCCAAGGCCGCGAGCAACCGCTGCAGGTCTTCAGCAATATTGAGGAAGTAGCGGACGACGTTTTCCGGCTTGCCGCGGAATTTTGCCCGCAGCTCCGGGCGCTGCGTAGCAATTCCTGTAGGACAGGTATTGAGGTGACATTGACGCGCCATGTCACAGCCAATGGCGACCAGCACGGCAGTGCCGAACGCGAATTCGTCGGCTCCGAGCAACGCAGCGATGAGGACATCGCGCGCAGTGGAGAGACCGCCATCGACTCGCAGCCGCACGCGGCCACGCAGGCCATTGTGCCGCAGCACTTGCTGCGCTTCAGCCAGACCAAGCTCCCAGGGACTGCCGGCGTGCTTGATGCTGCTCAACGGGGATGCGCCGGTGCCGCCGCTGTGTCCAGCAATATGGATGTAATCGGCATAAGCTTTGGCGACGCCCGCCGCCACCGTCCCTACGCCGAGTTGCGAGACCAGCTTCACTCCCACAGCGGCGCGCGGATTGATGCGCTTCAGGTCGTAAATCAGTTGCGCCAGGTCTTCAATGCTGTAAATGTCGTGATGCGGCGGCGGGCTAATCAGCGAGATTCCAGGTTGCGCGTGCCGTAAACGCGCGATGAGTTCGCTAACTTTGTGGCCAGGAAGTTGGCCTCCTTCTCCAGGCTTTGAACCCTGCGCAATCTTGATCTCCAGTTCTTCGGCGTGCGCCAGATATTCGGCGGTAACGCCGAAGCGGCCCGACGCAACCTGCTTGATCTTGTTGTTGCGCGGCAGAAAATTGGGTGGAGCGTCAGGCTCGCCGCAGTACGCATTGGGATCTTCACCGCCTTCGCCCGTATTGGAGCGGCCTCCCAACTGGTTCATAGCGATGGTGATGGTTTCATGCGCCTCGGGACTGATGCGAGCCGAGCGACATGGCGCTGGAAACGAAACGCCGCGCCAGACTGGACTTCTGCTCAACTTGATAGACAGACAACCGTGGACCCGCGGCACGGAAGTCCAATAAGTCGCGCAGCACTGCCGACTCACGTTCATTCCCGGAGCCTGCGAAAGCGGACCATGCTTCAGCGTGGGAAGGCGCCGTTGCCGTGGCTTGGACGGTTGCCTTCGCCGCGCCTACCGCGGCTTGAAGCTGCCGCGTACGTTGCGGTTCCCAAGCGTGCAGTTCGGCTCCCTCGTCACGACGAAATCTCAGCCAGCCGTAATCCGGAAGTTCCGAGTTGTTGAGCTCGCCCGTCCATGATGCGCGAACTGCAGCCTCGATTTCGGAGAATCCCCGGCCTCCCAGCGGAGACGGAGTTCCAGGAAAGCAACGGTCGATCACTTCCGCGTCGAGTCCGAGAATGTCGAAGAGTTGCGCAGCTCGATAACTGTCGAGAACGGAGATGCCCATCTTCGACATCACCTTGGCCAAGCCGGACCGCAAGGCCTTGAGCAGGCCAGCTTCGCCCTCGTCTCCGGCCAAGGTGCGTGCGGTTTGCAATGCCAGCCAGGGACAAACCGCGCCTGCGCCATATCCAATAAGCACAGCGGCGTGATGCAGGTCGCGACAGTCGCCAGCCTCAACCGCAAGACCGACTTTAGTTCGCAAGCCGGCTTTGACCAGCGCGTGATGCACAGCCCCGGTGGCCATCGCCATCGGAATGGGCAGCGACTGCGGCGGAAGCCCCGCGGTCGGTCATCAGCAAAATGCGAGCTCCGTCCAGTACCAAGTTAATGGCGGTGTCTCCCAAGGCACTCACCGCGCTTTCCAGAGTGCGGACAGGCGCGAAGGTGCAATACATGCGAGCCAAAGGCAATTCGTAACGCAACGGATAAGTACCTTGCTCGCAGGGCTTCCATCTGGCCCAGCGACAGGAACGGCGATGGCAGCACCAATCCGGGCAGAGGAGCATGCTTGTCGAGCAGATGCGGCCACGGTCCAAGCCGGGTGCGCAGCGAAACCACGCACGATTCGCGCAGAGAATCAATGGCGGGATTCGTAACTTGCGCGAATCTCTGGCGGAAGAAGCCGTACAGCGGTCGCGGCGTGCGCGCCAAGGGGGCGATGGGTGTGTCGTCGCCCATCGACCAGGTGGCGTCTTTGCTCTCCAGCGCCATGGGCGCGACTACCATCTTGATGTCTTCACGCGTGTAGCCAAAGCCGCGTTGCAGTCGCGTGATTTCTTCCTTCGGCAGAGAACGGCCGCTGGCTCCGCCGCGGGCTCCAGTGGAATGTCGTCGATCAGCGGCGCGTACGTCGCCAGCTCCGTCGAAGTAACGATCGAGAGTCTCGCCATCCAGCAACTGTCCGCTGCTCGAGATCAAGCAGATATCATCTGTCCCGGCCCGAGGCGTCCACTGCGAACAATGCAGTCAGGACTGACATCAGCCAAGTCCGACTTCCGAACCGGCAACCACCAAGCCCGAGTCGGTGATGACGTAACGGCATGGCCGCAGACCATTGCGATCAAGCGCCGCCCCCAACAGCCGGCCATCGCTGAACACCAGCGCCGATGGGCCGTCCCACGGCTCCATGCAATCGGCGTGATAGCGATGGAACGCGGTCTCGTTGCGATCGGCGGCCGGAGGCAGAAGCATGCGAATCGCCTCCGCTACATTGCGCCCGTGGTTCGCCAGCAACTCGGCAACTTCGTCCAGGCTCATCGAGTCGGAGGCGTCGCCGGTAAGTATGGGTTCGCACTCGCGCGGCAGAGTTGCGCGCCGGGCTTCCATGTGCGCGCGATTGCCCCAGATGGTATTGATCTCGCCGTTGTGCGCCAGCATGCGCAGCGGTTGCGCGCGATGCCACGACGGCAGCACATTGGTCGCGTAGCGCTGATGGAAGATGGCGAACGGCGTGACGAATTCGTCGGACTCTGCAGGTCGGGATAGAACTCGTGCAGCAATCGTCCCGCGCACATCGCTTTGTACACAATGGTCCGCGTAGAGAGCGAGCAGACGTAGCTGTCCGCGGATTGGCGCTCGAAGGCCTTGCGCGCGAGATAGAGGCGATGCTCGACTTCAGCGTCCGGTCATCGGCGTTGAATCGGGAACCGTAATCAGCGCCTGACGGATGACTGGCAAGGATTCGAGCGCAAGCTCACCCAGGACTTCGCGCCGAATCGGGCACGTCGCGCCAGCCGAGCCATCGCAAACCCTGAGAGGAGATGCACTCCTCGAAGTGCAGAGCGTCGCGGGTCGCGGCGGCTTCATCCCGCGGCAGGAAGAGCATTCCCACACCGAGAGGCTGATCGACCGGCAGCGCGATGCCAGGTTGGCGGAGCAGAAAGCCACGAGGAACGGCAGTCAAGATGCCGACGCCATCGCTGCTCTTGCGATCGGCGGCGACGGCGCCGCGGTGAGCCAGACGTCCCAGCGCCGTGAGCGTCAACCGCAGGATGTCGTGATTGGGCGCGCCGCGCAGAGTCGCAACAAATCCGACTCCGCACGACTCATGGTCAAAGCGAGGATTTACGAGAGTTCGGCCCCGGGAGCCAATCAAGCCAGGTCCCATATCTGAATATAGAGCACCGCGCGAGCGGTTGGAAAGAGGGCAGCGGACGAATTTCGCAGCCACGCCCGAAAGGGGAAACGTGGGCGCAGCGCTGGCAAAATCCTGTGACTGAAAGCAGCGAATAACCGAAGTGAAATTCCGCGCGCGATATGAGGACAAGCGCTTGGCGTAATTGATGGCGCGAGACCGCAGGTTGCACAGTAGCGTACCCTAAAACTATCCCACCCAAGCAAAGGAAGCTTGGGTGGGGCACCCAATTTTTGAAGCGCCGGATAGTAATGGAAAGGGCGGGCCACCTGTGATCTTTCAAGACGTTGTCCATTCGGTTGGAACCGGAGAAGCTGGTTGTGACGAGCAACTAGTAACTCTGGAGACCGAATGGACTATCACAAGAATGCCCCATGGACGGCTGTCAGTCGAGAGCGGCTTGCCCGCATGGTGATCGAAGATGGCCTGAGAGTAAGTGCAGCGGCTTTACGCTTCAGTGTGAGTGCCAAGACGGCAGCCAAGTGGGTGGGCCGGTATCGGCAGTTGGGGACTGCCGGCATGGCCGACCGCAGCTCGCGGCCACACCACAGCCCACGACAGACCGCTTCTCCCTTATTAGAAAGGGTGGTTGTTCTTCGCCGGGGGCACATGCCCGGTTACGAGATTGCGCGCCGCACTGGTCTCAGCCCGGCCACCGTCAGCCGCGTCCTGCGTCGCGCCCGGCTCAGCCGCTGGCGCGATCTGAACCCGCCGCCTCCCATACATCGCTACGAGCACCCCCGGCCCGGCGACCTGCTGCACCTGGATATCAAAGGCATGACGCGCTTTTCTGAAGTTAGCCGGCGCGGCGATGGACGCCTGCGCGGCAAGCAGAAACATCCCGGCTTCCTGGCTCTGCATGTGGCCGTGGACGATCACTCGCGCCTGGCCTTCACCCAGATGCTGCCCGATCAAAAGGCCGAAACCACGGTCGCTTTCCTCGCTGCGGCCACAGACTTCTTCGCCACCCATGGCATCGGCGTGCGCGCCCTGCTCACCGACAATGGCTCCAGCTACCGCTCCCATCAGTTCCGTCACGCTTGTCAGTCCATGCAGATCAAGCATCACCGCACCAGGCCCTATACCCCTAGAACTAACGGCAAGGCCGAGCGCTTCATCCAGACTGCGCTGCGCGAGTGGGCCTATTCACAACACTGGTCCGACTCCGAGCAAAGAGACGCGTATCTGCAGCCTTGGACCGACTACTACAACCGTGAACGTCCCCATGGTAGCCTCAACTACAAGCCGCCCATCAGCCGCTCCGATCCCGGAACAACGTCTTGATCATCTACAGCCACCCGCCGACAGAGTGGGTACAAGGTTGTGACGTCTACGGCATGATCTGGAATATGGTGCCCCCGTCGGGGTCGCCAAGACTCGCAGTGCCATAGAGGTTGCCGGCCGAGTCCATGATTAGGCTGCTATCCGGAATCCCTCCGTCGTCACCGAAGGTGAAATGGTACAGATAGACCAGGTTCCAGCTTCCGTTTGACTGCGTTAGCTCGAAGACTGAGCCAGGATCGTTGCCGTCGGCCCAGCCCGACATGGTGCCGTAAAGATTGCCGTTCGACCACAGCAGATTTGCGCCGGGCCCTCCCTGGCCATTGGGATTCACGATGGAGTGCAGAACGCTGTAGGTTCAGCTTCCGCCGGATGGTGTCAGTTCATAAATCGTGCCGCCACCGCCCGTACCGCCTTCGCTGGTTGCGCCGTAGAAATTACCTGACGAGTCGTTGATCAGGCCTGCTACAGAATATCCCCCGTCTTGCGGTGGGTTAAACGAGTGAAGAGTGGTTTCCGTCCAGCCCGAACCGGCCGGCTTCAGTTGATAAACGGTGCCATCGCCATACGCGCCTCCGCCGAGGGTAGTGCCGTAGAGATTTCCCGCTGCATCGAAGGTGACACCGGCAAAGGGGCCGCCTCCGTCGCTACCTCCGGTAAAGTTGTACAGAATGCTTTCCGTCCAGCTTCCGTTCGAGCGTGTCAGCTTGTAGACCACCCCATTTTGGTCGGTACCACCACCTGTCGTTGTACCGTAGATATTGCCCGCCTGATCAAAGACGATGTCGCCTCGTCCGGGATAGAAGCCGTCAGGAGATGGCGCAAAGCGATGAATCACGGTCTCCGGCCACTGACAGGAGACGACAGGACAAGGGGTCACGGGTGGAGCGATGCTATACACAACGCCGCAGTAGTAGCCTGAGCAAGTAGAGTTGCCTCCGTAAGGCGTCGTGCCGTAAAGTGCTCCGTCCGGTCCGACGATCACTCTGGACCAGGGGTTGCGGCCATCGTCCGATCCTCCCTTAAAGTTATAGAGCGGAGTCACGATCCAACTCGAATTGTGGTGTGAGAGCTGGTAGACGGTGCCGAGATTGCTTGCACCGCCTGACGACGCCGTGCCGTAGTAATTTCCCACGCGATCCATGCTCAGACCGGCCTGAGGCAGACATCCATCCGGACCGCAGGTGAACTCGTGAAGGACGGTGAATGTCTGCGCCTGCGCCGTCGGAATCACCGCCATCATGAAAATGAGAATCGCACCAGCCAAAACAACCGGTGTTCCGGTGTTAAGGTTGGTTGGAGATTGCTGATAAACGGATGGGTCTTGCGGAGCGGTGCGCTTGCCATGACATCCTCCTCTGCGCCCCGAGTTGAACTCAATCTATGCCAGCGGATGCGCGGGGTCAAGTCAGAGGTGCTGGGTGCCGGGCGAAGGGGAGAGAGTTAAGATTCGGGAAGAGCGTACCCACCCCGTCGCCAAAGGCAGGCGACAAAGGTGGGGCACCCCAGACTTAAGACGCACCGGAAAGGATGGAACCCGCCAAAAGAATGGGACACAAAAACGCTCGTCGGGCTAGTCTTCGGAGCTTGTGAAGTTGGTTCGTGATGACAAAGAAAATAAGCAGCCGCTCAGCTTTCTCCCCGCTTACGCAGGAAGGCCGGTATCTCCAGGTCATCCGCGTCGTAGGTGATGTCGATGCTGCTGCTGACAGTCTCTACCGCAGACGTGTCTTCGCGAGCCGGTGTGTCCTCTTTCGGCTCGGCGTGGCGCACAATCTCGGACTCGAACTCGTCGAAGTTGTCGGGGATATACGGAATCGCTCGCGGCCGTTCCCCCGCTCGCGGCGATTCAGCTTCGGGCACTTTGAACGGCTCAGGCTGGAGCGACGGCGCTTTCGCTGCGGTGGTCTGCGACTCTTCCGCCCCAGTCCGCCCGAAATTTCCGCGCGATGGGGACACCGGTTCGCGCATGGTCGGGACTTCGTACGTCGCGTTCACACTAGCTGCTGCTGCGCGCGCGTTGTGTACCACCTCGGCCACGGGATTCGATGCGTCGCGACGGCGCGAAACATCCCGGAAGCCGGTCGCGATCACCGTGATCTTCACTTCGTCCTTCATCTTCTCGTCGAGCACGGCGCCGAAGATGATGTTGGCGTCTTCATGCGCGGCGCTCTGGATGATGGTGGACGCTTCATTCACCTCGGCCAGCCGTAGCGAACTGGAGCCGGTGATGTTGATGAGGATGCCGCGCGCGCCGTCGATGGCTCCGGCCTCAAGCAGGGGCGAGGCAATCGCCGCCTGCGCCGCCAGCGTGGCGCGGCCTTCGCCCTTCGCGGTTGCCGTTCCCATCACCGCGTAGCCCATGCCCGCCATGATGGTCTTCACGTCGGCAAAGTCGCGGTTGATGATGCCGGGAATGGTGATGATGTCGGAGATGCCCTGTACCGCTTGCCGCAGAATGTCGTCAGCAACGCGGAACGATTCGAAGAAGCCCGCGTCCTTGGCGACCGCCAGCAGCTTCTCGTTCGGGATGACGACGGTCGTGTCCACCGAGTCGATCAGCTCCTGCAAGCCGCGCTCGGCCTGGTTCTGGCGACGCTTGCCTTCGAAGGCAAACGGCTTGGTCACCACCGCGACGGTGAGCGCGCCCATTTCGCTCGCGAGCGAGGCGATGATCGGCGCCGCGCCCGTGCCGGTTCCGCCGCCGAGACCGGTGGTGACGAAGACCATGTCCGCGCCTTCGAGCGCTTCGATGATCTTGTCGGCGTATTCGAGCGCGGCCTTGCGGCCGACGTCGGGATTGGCGCCCGCGCCCAGGCCGTTGGTCAGCTTGACGCCGAGCTGGATCTTGACCGGCGCGTTCGACAGCTTGAGCGCCTGCAGGTCGGTGTTGGCGACGACGAACTCTACGCCTTCCAGGTGCGACTCGATCATGCGATTGACGGCATTGCCACCGCCGCCGCCGACGCCGATGACCTTAATCTTCGCGCTGTTCAGCAGCTCTTCGTTGAAGTGAATGCGAATGTCGTTTTCGGGCTGGCTCTTGTCGTTGAAATCTTCGATCATCTCTGCTCCGGTAAGCGCCGTCGCGCTGGTTAGGGAAAGTCGGAAAAGCTCACATTGTGTGTTCCGGGGCTAAAGCCCCTTGTCTCTAGAACCGTTTCGACGCTGGCCTGAAGGCCAGCTCTACCCGAAAGTCGCGGTCTTCACAGTCGTTTACGCGTTCTGTCGGGCGAACAAGCCTCGCAGCTTTGCTCGCAATCCTCGATCAATGTTCATTCGCGCCTGCCGCGCACGATGTCCGTAGAGCACCATTCCAATCGCCGTCGCAAACTCCGGTTCCAACAAGTTCGACGGCAGCTTGGCGATAGGCACCGGATAACCCAGTCGCACCGGACGCCGCAGAATGCCGTCGGCAACCTCCAGCAGCGCATTGAG
The DNA here is from genome assembly GCA_963836295.1 of uncultured Acidobacteriaceae bacterium. Lineage (GTDB taxonomy): Bacteria > Acidobacteriota > Terriglobia > Terriglobales > Acidobacteriaceae > Bog-257. The sequence continues at coordinate 781,790 of CAWIIY010000002.1, forward strand.
CCGCGACCCGCCGCCGGTGAACACCAGCCCCGCGCCCAGCAAATCGTAAATGCCTGCCTGACGCAGGTGATCGCGAAGCAATTCCATCAACTCGCGCGCACGAGGCTCCAGAATTTCGCCCAGCATGCGCTGCTGCATCAGGCGGGATGGGCGATCGCCAACAGACGGCACCTCGATCTCATTGCCCTCTGGAATGCGCGTGACGATCGCGCAACCGAACATCTTCTTGATTTCCTCGGCATTGGGAATCGGCGTGCGGAAACCCACTCCCACATCGTTGGTGAAATGGTCGCCGCCGATGGGGATGGCGCCGGTATGAATCACGACACCCTCGTAGTACACGATGAGGTCGGTCGAACCTGCGCCGATGTCGACCAGGCAAACGCCCAGCTCACGTTCGTCGGTCTGCAAGACCGAGTCGGCGCAAGCCAGCGCCTCAAAGACGGTGTCGTCCACGTGAATACCGGCGCGGTTCATGGCCGAGACCACGTTCTGCATCGCCGTGGTTCCCGCCGTCACCACATCGGACCCGCACTTCAAGCTTTCTGCCCATCAGTCCGGCCGGATCGTGGACCCCACCCTGCCCGTCCACGATGAACTCCTGCGGCAGCAGGTGCAGCGCCTCACGGTCATCGGGCATGGCGATACTGCGCGCCTTTTCTACTGCCTGGCGCACATCTTCCCGGCTGATCTCCCGCGAACGCGATCCCAGCGAAATGCCGCCGTGACTATTCACCCCGCGAATGTGCGAGCCCGCGACTCCAACCACGGCATGCTCCACGGGAGCCTGCGCCACGTTCTCGGCGTCCTCGACCGCTTTCTTGATAGAATCCACTGCTTTGTCGAGGTCCGCGATCACGCCCTTCCGCATTCCGCGCGAATCGGAGATGCCGTGGCCGCGATAACGCAAGGCATAGTCATTCACTTCGGCGACGATAACGCACGTCTTGGCGCTACCAACGTCGATCACTGTAAGCAGGTTTTCCGTTTGACTTCCCATGGTTTACGAGTGCTTCTTCGCTTTGGGTTGCACCGCTGACTTCTTTTGTACCGCTGCGGGCGTCGACGACGCATCCGCGTTACTCGCCCCGTTCGCCGGCGCAGCGTCACGCTTGGCATTACCGCCTGCAGAATCGGGATTAACAATCACCTGGTGTTCATAACGCAAATCCACCGATTCCAGCTTCTGAAACTGCGCCCTCCACTCCTGCACGTGAGCTACGTAGATTTTGAAACGCTCCAGAAAGTTGGACGACCCCAGGTGCACCAGCACGGCGCCCTGTGGATCGGTGACGGTCGCCTTCACGTCGTCCGGATCGGAGAGATCGACATCGCTGAGGTCACGCGAATAATCGGCGCCACCGGCGTCGAGTTCCTTCATCAACTGGGTGTAGATCTTCATTCGCGCCGCTCGCATCGAACCAGTCTCGGTGTCCGATATTCCCAACACTACCGGGAACGAATACGTTGTCTGCTGTCCCGCCGGAGGATCCATGATCTCGCCGGTCGCGTCAATTAGTTGAATGCGGGAATTGATTTCAACAAATGCGACGGGCGTCCGCTCTTTGACAACAATGTCCAGACGGTTGGGCAGCAGGCGCATCACCGACGCCGATTGCACCCAGGGAATCTGCTCGAGTTGTTTCTTGCGCACATCCAGCGGAACGAAAAAGATGTTGCGATCAAGGTCGCTCGCCATCAGTTCCATCACCTGCGAGTGGCTGACGTTGCTGCTGCCGCTGACTTGGATGTTGTCGCTGGAATCGATGCGGAAGCGCCACGACCGGGTAGCATATTGATGAAGGGTAATCCACACCAGCGCCGCGCCAGACAAAACCAAAATCAGGACAAGCGCGATCTTGAGGCGGCCGGCAGCCTTGCGCGGCAGCGCTCCACGGCGCACCGGAACGCGCTTCTGCCCGCGCAGAAATGGCGACTCGGCCTCGTCGTCGAGGTCGAGCATGCGGGCATCGAGCGGCGATTCGTCGAAGTCGCGGGAACGAGCGGCGGATTCACTCACACGCTCTTCGAGTTCCGCGTCCGGCGTTGCTGTTGAGTTTTTTCGAGCCATGAAAACCGGGTGAAACGCCCAGAACTTCGGCCATTCGCCTCACTATAACTGTTTTCTTTGGGATTGCGGAGACGCTTTTGCCGCCAAACAACTGCGCGGAAGAACTGGAACCACAACAGTAAACTTGCAGGCTGCAGTTGGGGCGAAAACGCGCCAGCGGGTTGTGGGATGTTTCAGACCTCGTTGCCCTTTGGGAGCAGTACGAGCGGAGGGCGGAAAGACAAGCGGCATGAACCGTTCGATTAAATTAAACCACGGCCAAGGAGCGATTCCCTTGGCCGTGTGCATTTCGGATGACCTAACGCCAACCGTTAACGGACCAGAATTTGCTGTAGATGATGAGGTTGCAGCCCAGCGAAACCACGCCTATTACAAAACGCATGACGGTGCAAAATCCTTTCTGCACCGTTAATTATTTGCGCTGGGGGAATCTGTGCTAAGACAGCGGGACGAATGCCCGATCTAATATTATCGTATCCACAACTGACGGTCAAAGTAGCCCGCTACCCGCCAGCGGTTGGTGTGCTACGCAGAAGTCCCAATTACGTCATGACTTAAACGCTCCTGTTGAGGACCGCATGGAGAAACTCGCGTTTATCCCACACTCTTCGCGGCTCTGCTCTCCAACTGCTCCAGCACCTGCGGCCCGATGCGAGAAACACTTCCCGCGCCCAATGTGAGGATCGCGTCGCCTGAAGCCGCTGCATTCGCCGCGAGCCGCACCGCTTCGGCGAACGAAGAGACATATAGCGCCTCCTGTCCGCCAACTTCTCTAATGCGTCTCGCCAACAGCGCCCCGGTAATTCCGGGGATGGGCGGCTCGCTGGCCGGATAGATATTGAGCACGATCACCGAATCGGCATCCTGGAATGCCGTCGAAAATTCCTCCAGCAGCAACTGGGTGCGAGTGTAACGGTGCGGCTGAAAGATGACATGCACCCTGCCGAAGCCACATTGTCGCGCCGCCGAAAGGGTGGCGCGAATCTCCGTCGGATGATGGCCATAATCGTCAATGACAGTGACACCGCCGGCACTGCCGATGATCTGAAAGCGGCGATCCACTCCATTGAAGCTGTCCAGCGCATGGCGGATGTTCTCCACTGATACGTCGAGCCCGACTCCCACCGCAATCGCCGCTGTCGCATTCCTCACATTGTGTTCTCCGGGAACGCGCAGATGGAACTCGCCCAGAGGATTTTCCCGGTAAGTAACATGAAAACTACTTAGCGCCGCAGAGCCTTCCCGAGGCCCGCAACGGACATTCGAAATGAGGAAGTCCGATTGGTCGTGCGTTCCATAAGTCAGGATTCGTCGCTCAACTGAAGGCAGCAGCCGCCGCAGATCGTCGTTGTCATTGCAGGCCACGACCATCCCGTAGAACGGCACCAAATCCATGAACAGCAGGAACGTCTGCTCCACGTCTTCCATGTCGCGATAGCAGTCCATGTGCTCGCGGTCAATGTTGGTAATCACCGCGAGAATCGGTGAAAGCTTCAGGAAGGAGCGATCGCTTTCGTCAGCCTCGGCCACCAGGTATTGAGACTTCCCCAGCCGCGCATTGGAGCCCATGGCATCCACGCGGCCTCCGACGACGACGGTGGGATCGAGCCCGCCGGCGGCCAGCACCGCCGCGATCATGGAAGTGGTGGTGGTCTTTCCATGCATGCCGGCGACGGCAATTCCGTATTTCAGGCGCATTAATTCCGCCAGCATCTCCGCACGCTGGATCACCGGGATATGCTGCTGGTGCGCTGCCACAACCTCGGGATTATCGCGACTGACGGCCGAGCTGGTAATCACTACTTCTGCGCCGGTCACGTTGTCGGGGCCATGTCCGGCGAAAATCGCTGCTCCCATTCGGGAGAGACGCTCCGTCACTGGCGAGGACTTCAGATCTGAGCCGGAAACCTTGTAGCCAAGGTTCAGCAGCACCTCGGCAATGCCACTCATGCCGATGCCACCGATGCCGACAAAATGGACGCGCTGGATGTTGGCAAACATGCGGAGACGAATCCTAAGTACGAATCACAGGGCGCCTGGGGATCTCTTTTGTAAGTTGGCTGAGCAACTCGCTCTTCTCGGGCGGCTGTCCTTCCCGGAGAGAATCCAGCACATCTTCCCACAGCGTGTGATAGATCTGGGGATCTTTCATGCGATACCCTCCAGGAGCCAGGCGTTCAAATGGATATACAAGCCATGTGACTTCGGCGTTACCGACTGTCTGGGTGCGAAATTTTGGGAGCGTGTCGAAAAAACTGGAATCGACAGCGACGAAGAAACGCTTTCCCCAACGACGAAAGATGGGGACTTTGAGTGCCAGTTGAGGCATGAGGCGCTTCTGTGCTGAAGACCGAAAATCGGGCCGCCGTCGCGATCCGACCGGCAATTCCCCTTCAGCCACGTAATGGTCGAAGGCAGGTCTAATTGATCGGCCCGAGATGTAAACCGACTGAATCTCTAGGGCGGCGAAATCAATGGCTCGCTCATTCTCCACTTGCGCCAAAAGGAAATCCACTTTGCCGATTTTTTTCTTCTTGCCAGAGCTTCTCAGTAACCTCCAGAAAACGTACCTCCGGCACTGCTATGCACTGCCGATTGCTGCCAAATGCCAGACGCGCCGCGTCGATGAACAGCCTGCCACCCTCCAAGAATCTTACCGGGCAAAGAACTGTAGCGATTGCGCCATCTGAAAGAGAGCATATTCCCAAAGGAGAGAGAATTCCTTGTTTGGTACAAGCAGTGCTTCGGAAAGGACAAAACTTTCTTCTTCTCTGTTCGGCATCGCAAGGAACCGAGGTATCATTTCCAAAGACTTCGCTGATTTGAAGAAGAGCCAATGCAACCTTCACTCTTTCAAGATATTCGGCAATTCGAACTACCAAGGATTGTAAACGTTGCTTCGGTCAGGCAATTATCGCCGTTCCGCTACCCCGGAGGCAAAACTTGGCTTGTTCCTCATGTGCTTGCTTGGCTCAGGGTATTCCCATACGGCCCCGTCTGTTGGTCGATCCATTCTTCGGTGGAGGCAGTGTTCCTCTCTCAGCCTTGCAGGAGAAGCTCGTAGACCGCTTAGTGCTCACAGAAATTGACGAAACGTGGCGGCGGTCTGGATGTGCGTGTTCGGAGGCACAAATGGCGAGCTATGCAAGAGAATATTGGCTTTCTCTATTACGCGTAAGAATGTTATCCGTGAATTAACCACTAAGCCCAAGAGTGCAGTGGATCACGCCTTCAAGACCATCCTGCGGAACCGCACGTACCGGGGAGGCATTCTAGCCAAGGGAGCCAGTCTGATGAATGAAGGCGAAAACGGACACGGGGTCGCCTCTCGGTGGTACCCGGAAACTCTGGTTCGCCGCATTCAGAGACTTGGAGAGTTGAGCGGGGCCGTCGAGTTCGAGTTGGGTGATGGTTTGAGTGCCATCAAAAGGCACTCTAGAAACCCGAAGGCGGCCTTCTTCATAGACCCTCCATACACTGCCGGTAACGGAAAGCGTGCTGGACGAAGGCTTTACACCCACAATCAACTTGACCACAAGGCGTTGTTTGCTCTAATGGCTGATTGCGCGGGGGTGTTCTTGATGACATACGATGACGATCGCGAGGTCGCTGCGCTTGCCGACCAGTTCGGGTTTCATCATGACCGCATACCGATGAAAACCACCCATAACGAAGAAAAATTTGAACTGGTGATCAGCAAGGGAGCCCGTTTGCCGCGACAGAGCCTCTAGGCTACAGCGTGGCGGCTCTGGACGCCAGCAGCCCGAGCCGCGAGCGCCGCAATCTTGGCCGCTGCACCGGGGTGAGCAAAACTTCGCGCCGCCTCCGACATCGCGGCCAATCGCGAGCGATCGCGCAATAGGGATGCTATCTCGTCTACCAGGCGGTCGCTGGAAAGCTCCGATTGCGGTAACAGGCGCGCTGCATTCCCGTCGACAAGCGTTCGCGCATTCTGGGTCTGGTGATCGTCGGCAGCAGTCGGCAATGGGATGAAGATGGCGGGCTTCCCTGCCGCGGTGATCTCGGCGACGGTGCTGGCTCCGGAGCGGCAAACCAGCAGGTCAGCACGGGCGAAGGCTCGGGGCATTTCATCGATGAATGGCGAGACTTCCGCCGAAATCATGGTGCGCAAATAAACGGCCTGCGCCGAAGCATAATCTTTTTCTCCCGTCTGATGAATCACGTGGACGCCCTGCACCGCGTCCATCAGCTTCGGCAAACCATCCAACACCGCCTGGTTAATGGCATGGGCGCCCTGGCTGCCTCCAAAGACCAGCAGCGTTGGACGGGGATCTTTCGGGCGCACTGGCACACGGAAGAACTCCTGCCGCACTGGTACGCCAGTCACATGACAATTGCGGAAATAGTGGCAAGTTGCTTCGAAGTGCACCGCGGCCACGCTCACCATAGGAGCAATGATGCGATTGGCAAAGCCAGGTATCACATTCGGTTCAAAGGCAAGCGTGGGCACGCTCATCATCGCGGCCGTCAACATCGCTGGACCAGAAGCATAGCCACCGACACCTATGACAACATCAGGCCGAAATTCGCGAATCAGCTTACCCGATTCCATGAAGGCCCGGGGGAGGTTGAGCAACGTCTTGAGCCGGGTCGCAAGATCTACGCGATTCAGCGCGCCAACCTGGATAAGATGCAGCTCAAAGCCCGCCGCCGGAACCAGACGCGTTTCGATGCCGCGCTGGGTGCCGACGAAAAGAACTTCCCCGTGGTAGTGGGAACGCAATTCCTGGGCGATGGCCAGCGCAGGGATGACATGGCCGCCGGTTCCGCCTCCAGCCACAATTACTCGCATGGCTAGTCCATCTGCTGGGTGATGTTGAGCAGTACTCCGACACTGGCCAGAGTAATGAAGAGCGACGACCCGCCGTAGGAAATGAATGGTAGTGGAATGCCCTTTGCCGGCATCATGGCGAGGACAACGCTCATGTTGAACAGCGCCTGCACCACCACCATCGCGGTGAAACCCGTGGCCAGGAACTTTCCGAACATGTCTTCGGTGCGCAGCGCGGTTCGCACACCACGATAAAGGAAGATGGCGAACAGCGTCACCACCAGTACCGAACCCCACAGGCCCAACTCTTCCGCGGTAACCGCGAAGATAAAATCGGTGTGCGGCTCCGGAAGGTAGAAGAGCTTCTGCTTGCCTTCCATCAACCCAAGGCCCGTCAGACCTCCTGTGCTCACCGCGATCATCGACTGAATAATGTGAAAGCCTTTGCCCTGCGGGTCTTTGAAAGGATCGAGAAATGCCTGGACCCGCGCCCAGCGCCACGGTACGCGGACGATGAGAAAGTACAACGGCAGCAGCGACGCACCGAGGGCGTACCACAGATACTTCATGTTCATCCCCGCCACGAACAACACCGCGGCGGAGATGGCCAGGCACGCAATCGCTGTACCGAGGTCCGGCTCCTTCACAATGAGCAGCGCAAACAGTACCACCGGAGCCGCCGCCGGAAGCAGAACGTTCTTCCAATCGGTAATTTGCTGCCAGCGTGACTCAAGGAAGTACGCGAGGTAGAAGATGATCGCCGGTTTCGCCAGCTCCGAGGGCTGTAACGAGAAACCGCCGAGCTTGATCCAGCGGTGCGTGTTGTGGGAATCGCGAAACAGGAAAACCGCAATCAACAGCAGCGAGGTAAGTCCCAGAAAAGTGAAGATCACCGACGCCCGCCGGTATTTCTGGTAGTCGATGTTCATGATGACGACCATGGCCGCGAGGCCCGCGCCGGCCCACGCCATTTGCCGCAGCAGGAAGCCATAAGGCGAACCGAAGCGCTCCTTGGCCATAACCGCCGAGGCGCTGAACACCATCACCAGACCGATGAAGACGAGCAACAGCGTAACCGTGAACAGCCACTTGTCAACGCTGACGCGCTTGGCCATTAGTCGTTGCCTCCGCGAGTGCCGCTGCCCACATGCTCTCGTTCCTGTTCCCGCAACGCCAATTGGCGGACCAGGTCTTTGAAGACCCGCCCGCGTTGTTCGTAGCTATCGAATTGATCGAAGCTGGCGCAGGCCGGAGCCAGCAGTACCACATCGCCCGCAGTGGCAGATTCACTCGCGCGCTTGACCGCCGCTTCCAGCGTCCCGGCGCTTACAATCTCAGTTCCCTTCGCCTGCGACTCGATCTTGGCCGCCGCTGCGCCAATGGTGTACACGCGCTTCACTCGCTCTTTGAGCAACGCATTCAGCACGCTGTAGTCGCTGCCTTTGTCCTTGCCGCCGAGAATAAGGTGAATACGGTCGGGGAACGACTCCAACGCCTTGATGGTTGCGTCCACGTTAGTGGCTTTGGAATCGTTGTAATACTCAACGCCGCGAACGTTGGCCACGAACTCCAGGCGATGTTCCACCGCTTTGAATTCGGACACCGCGCCACGAATCTGTGCCGGCTCGATTCCAGCCAGCATCCCAACGCACACTGCCGCCAGCACATTTTCCAGATTGTGCGCGCCCCTCAGCGAAATGTCGCCGACCGGCATGATCTCCCGCTCGGCATTCTTATCGCGCCAGAAAATGCGCTCCTTCCGAGTGAACGCTCCCTGCTCGACTTCCTTCAGCCGGCTGAACCAGTACACCGGCGCTTTCGACTGAGCGGCCATTGCCACGCAAGGCCCATTGTCGGCGTTCAGGACCGCGAAGTCCTTCGCGCTTTGGTTCTCGAAAATTCGGGCCTTGGCTGCAACGTAATTCCCCAACGAATGATGCCGGTCCAGATGATCGGGGGTGACATTCAACACCACGGCAATCCGGGGACGAAAGCTTTCGATGGTCTCCAGTTGGAAGCTGCTAATCTCCAGCACGACCCAGGTGTCGTCGGTGGAGCTCTCGACGAAGGTAATGGCGGGCGTCCCGATATTGCCGCCGACGAGAGTCTTTCGGCCTCCGGCTGCAAGGATTTCGCCCGCCAGCGACGTAGTCGTCGTCTTCCCGTTGGAGCCGGTGATGGCGACGATCTGCCCTTTGAGGAAGCGCGCTGTGAGTTCCACCTCACCGATGACGGGGATACCTAGGGCTCGCGCTTGCACCAGTTGCGGAACATCGACGGGCACTCCCGGACTAATGACGATCAGGTCCTGATCGCGAAACGTGCGTTCGCCGTGATGTCCGGTTTCGACGCTGATGCCGTGATCGAGCAGCAAAGGAATCTCGTGACGCAGTTGCTCTTCCGACTTGGCGTCAGAGACGGAAACCCGCGCCCCGCGCTTCTCCAGGAAGAGAGCGCTGGCCACGCCGGACTTGCCTAGGCCAACCACCAGCACGCGTTTGCCTTTGAGCTCCATCGGTAGTCCATCTGGCATGGATAGAGACCGGCCAATTACGTTTTGAAGGGGCATGGCTTCAGCCGTGCCGTAATCCGTCGTGATTTGTGTTGGCTTTAGCCTCTGAGGGGCTTCGGTGTTAAGGCGAAGTGCGACCGCCCTCAGGGGCTGAAGCCCAATTTTCTGCATTCCTAACGGCGCGGCTGAACAGGCCGCTGAAAAAGTCGGAAAAGCATGTCCCTCACCGGCTGAAGCCGGTTCGGGATGACAAAAATAAAGAACTTGCAACGGCGCACCTGAAGGTGCGCCCTTCAAAGCGGCCTGCAATCGACTTTTTCAGCAGCCTCTGAAGCCGTGCCCCTTCAAGACCAGCGAAATACATGAATCATCTGCTGAAGCGCCGCTCTACCCATGGCTTTTCCCAACTCGCCATTGTGCCACGTTTGCCGCGCCTCTAGCGCAACTTCAAGGTGGTGAGAGCAAAGAGTGCAAACACCAGTGAAGCAATCCAGAAGCGCACGATCACCTTCGATTCGCTCCAGCCCATCAGTTCAAAGTGGTGGTGGATGGGCGCCATCTTGAAGATGCGCTTCCTGCGCAGCTTGTACGAGCCCACCTGCAGAATGACGGAGAGAGCTTCAATCACAAAGATGCCGCCGATAAACGGCAGTAGCAGTTCCTGCTTGATGATGACGGCCACCGTTCCGATCGCACCGCCCAGCGCCAGCGATCCAACGTCGCCCATGAAGATCTCCGCGGGATGCGCGTTGTACCAGAGAAAGCCGATTGCGGAACCGACCATCGAGCCGCAAAAGATGGTCACCTCGGAGACCTGCGGCATCTTGGAGAGCTCGAGGTAATCGGCAAATACGGCGTGGCCGCTGACATAAGTCAACACCGTGAGGGCACCCGCCGCGATCACCGTGCAGCCAATCGCCAAGCCGTCAAGTCCGTCGGTAAGATTCACGGCATTGCTGGATCCTACGATGATGAGGGCCACGAACGCGATAAAGGGCAGGAACGCCAGCGGCGAAAGATAGCCGTGGTGCAATCGGCCGATCACCAGGTCCGGCCTGAAATGTTTGAGGAAGGGCACGATCAGGCGCGTGGAATACAGTCCATGGGTTTCCAGAGCACTCAAGATGGCGCCTATCACAAACGCCGCCAGAAACTGGTAGAGCAGCTTGGCCCGCGCGGTCAGGCCGAGATTACGGCGATGCACCACCTTCAGATAGTCGTCGGTAAAGCCGATCGCTCCGAACGACAACGTCGCCAATACGGCAATCCACACGAAGCGGTTGCTAAGATCGGCCCACAACAAAGTCGGGACCAATCATGCCCACCACAATCAACACGCCGCCCATGGTAGGAGTGCCGGCCTTCTTCAGGTGGTCCTTGGGGCCGTCTTCGCGGATGTACTGGCCAATCTGGAATTCCCGCAGACGGCGAACCACTGCCGGGCCAATGATCAGGCCAATGAACAGCGCAGTCAGGCTGGCGAACACCGTGCGGAAGGTCAAATAGCGGAAGATTCGGAACGGGCCGATATGAAAGACGAGAAAACCTTTCTGGTACAACAACCAATAGAGCAAATTCTTCCCCGTTCCGAAAGTTATGCGAGAGCTGCAACTCTAATGTGCAACGTCCGGCGCTTTGCCGACCCAGACCTCGAGCGCGCGCTCCAGGCGCACTCCGCGTGACGCCTTGAGCAGAACCACATCGCCGGTTTTGGCTTCGCGCCGCAGCCAGTCACCGGCCTCTTGCGGCGTGTTCACGAACTCCGCGTTCATCCCCGCCTCGACTGCGGCTTCCACCATCGACTTCGCCAGTCCCCGGACCCCCAGCAACCTATCGATTCCGTAGCTCGCCATGTGCTGTCCGCAATCGCGGTGCATGACCTGGGCCGCGGGGCCGAGTTCCAGCATCTCGCCAGCGACTACAATCCTGCGCCGGGCAGGAATCTGCGCCAGCGAGCGGACCATGCTGTCAAGGGCCTTTGGATTGGAATTGTAGCAATCGTTGATGATGGTCGCGCCCTCGTGGTTCAGGATTTCTCCCCGCTTGTCGCCGGGCGTCAGGGTCGCGAGCGACGCGGCAGCCGTGCGCAGCGGCACTCCATACTGCCAGCCGACAGCGACTGCCGCCAGCGCGTTATAAATACTGTGCTCGCCCAACAATGGCAACGCAGCCAGAGCACGCTCTTCCTCCGCAACAATTTCGAACACTGAGCCCAGCGGGCCACGCGATTCAATCTTCCGCGCCGACACGTCAGCCGGCTTGTGTATTCCGAAGGTGACCACCTTGCCGTGGAAGTCTCGGCCGAACTGCGAAACGTACTCGTCGTCAGCATTCAACACAGCGATGCCGCCGGCGTGCAGCGACACTATCAGTTCGTACTTGGCACGCGCGATCTCCGCGATTGACTCGAAAAATTCCAGGTGGACAGGAGCCACCATGGTCACAATACCGCAGTCTGGCTGTGCCAGCTCTGCTAGTCCGGTGATCTCGCCGGCGTGCGACATCCCCATCTCGACCACCGCAAGGTCGTGCTCTGGCTCCAGCTTGAGCAATTGCAGCGGCATGCCGAAATGATTGTTCAGATTACCCTGGGATTTCAACACGCGATGCTTTGTCGCCAGCACGTGCGCAATGGCTTCCTTGGTCGTGGTCTTTCCCGCTGATCCGGTGACGGCGATAAGTGGCTTGCCCCAAAGCCGGCGGACGGCGGTCGCGAGCCTTTGCAGTGCCAGAAGCGGATCCTCCACCACCAGTAGCTGATTCTTGTGCGCGAATCGCGCGCGCTGGTCCCTGCCAACAACAGCGCCGACCGCGCCTTTGGCGAGCGCCGCCTCGACAAAATCATGCCCGTCCAGCCGCTCGCCGCGAACCGCAAAGAACAGGTCGCCGGGCTGCACTGTGCGTGAATCGATCGAATAGCCGCTAGCGACGGCACCGGCATCAAACTCGCCGGCGGCCTGCATGAATTCGGCGGTGCGCGACAGGGTTAGCTTCATGACTTGGCTGATTGCATTGGCTGAGCGATTGCGTAACCGTTTTCCCGCAGCGCATTCCGCGCGATCTCGATATCGTCGAACGGCACGGCGCCTGCGGCGGTGACCTGGACCTTCTCGTGGCCCTTCCCGGCGATAAGAACGATATCACCCGCCTGCGCCTCGTGGATGGCCAATGCAATCGCTTTGCGGCGATCCGGTTCCAAGGTGTAACGAGTGCCGGAGCGCTGCAACCCCGGTAGCGCGTCATTCATGATGTCGAGAGGGTTCTCGCTGCGGGGATTGTCGCTGGTGAGCACTACGAAGTCGCTGCCGGCTCCGGCGGCCTCGCCCATCAGCGGACGTTTGCTGCGGTCGCGGTCTCCGCCGCATCCGAATACCGTGATGACGCGGCCCGGACCGCCACGCTGTGCCAGGAATTCTCGCGCAACCGCAGTCAGGTTACGCAGCGCGTCGTCGGTGTGGGCATAATCGACAATCACCGTGAACGGCTGGCCGACATCCACACGTTGGAATCGCCCCGGCACTTGCGCCAGTTCATCAGCCGCCACGACGATGGCTCTGGGCTCAACGTTGCGTGCATAAGCGGCGGCGGAGGCGGCAATTAGGTTCAGCACGTTGACCCGTCCCAGCAGTGGACTCCAAATCGGATACTGGCCGGTCGGGGTCACGAGTGTAAATTTTGTTCCGTTCTTCTCGATGCTGAGGTCACTTCGCGCGAAAATCGCCGCTATCGATTCCGTAGGTGATCAACTCCTGTTGCTTCTTCAGAAGTTTGATAAGCCGCTGCCCGTATTCATCCTCCACGTTGATGACCGCGGCTCTCGGCGGCTCAGTACCTGAACCGGTAAACAGGATAGTCTTCGAAGCGAAATACTCTTCCATAGTTCCGTGGTAATCGAGATGGTCGCGAGTGAGGTTGGTGAACACGGCAGCGTCGAACGGCACTCCGTATACTCGCTGCTGCTGCAAGGCATGGGAAAACACTTCCATCACCGCCTCGGTGCAGCCTGCGTCGACCGCGCGCGCAAAGAGCTGATTCAATTCCAGCGCCTCGGGAGTGGTGTGAGGAGCGAGCAAGACCTCCTCGCCGATGCGATATTCCACGGTGCCTACCAAAGCGGCTTTACGTCCGGCGGCGCGCAACATGGCATTCAGGATGAACGCCGTCGTCGTCTTACCATTAGTGCCGGTAAGGCCAGAAATGGACAGCCGTTCCGCTGGGCGACCATAGTAGTTTGCGCTCAGCCGCGCCAGCGCTCGCCGCCCATGTAGGACCTGCGCCCACGCTACTCCGGGCCGAGGCGGTAGTGAGTCACTAACGACGGCAACTGCGCCGGCCTGGAGAGCAGCAGCGATGTAGCGATTGCCGTCGGTAGTCTCGCCGCGGATGGCGACGAAGCACCATCCCGGCTGCACCCGCCGGCTGTCGTAGTCCAGGCCGGCAATGGGCGGATTGCCTTGCTGCGCAACGTATTCCGCGCCGTCCAGCAACTGAAGGAAATCCATTCTATCCGCATTATAGCTATGCTTTACGCGTGTGAGGGCACGCGAATCGCTGACGTTCCTACTAAGGAACTAATGCAGTTCCGAGTCGCTGCATCCCGGTTAAGCTCGGGAGAGCGGCGCTCCGCAGCCAGGAACTTTCCATCCCACGGTGTGGGAGCGACACAAGGAATCCGCCTGCAGGGGCGTGATCTGCCAGACCTGCTATGTCCGGCAGATCACGGTACCAGCGGAGTCTGGTGGGGGTACTCGTCGATCCAGTGGAACCCTCGGTTGATGAGCAGGAACTCCTCTGGATCGGACATATCCGTGCGCTTAAGGTTCGCGGTCACGCTTTGGTTACCGAATTCGCCGGTCAGCGTCATCCGATCCGGCTGGGAATCGTCGAAGGTAAAAGTGGCGTTCCACTCGGGATGATCCGAATCCCACAGATTAAAGCTCTTTTTCTTGACATCGAGCTCCATATAGTAACGCTTCTGAGCGCCATTCATACTCTCGATGGTAAGGACCTTGGGGGCGTCAAAGATCACGTGTCGCCAACGTTCCGTGTCGGTAACTAGCGGTGGCCGGGAAACGTTGTCAAGCTGAAAATCGTCCACCGACCAGATGCCGCGAATAGGTGGCGGAAGTTGTTCGACCTTTTTCGCAGCATCGATGTAGGCCTGGTTGCCACAAACCACAAGGGCGCCCACTCCGACCGCCACTTGGAGAAGCCCAACGCCGTAATTAAGCAGCTTGTCGTTGCTCTTAAACAGGGGCGCCGGCGGTAAAAGCTGGCAGCTTCCGGTTCAACAGGAAAAAGTCCACTATCCGGCGAAGATCCGGAAGCAGGAGGAAGACGCACATCAGAACCAGGTGGATAGAGTAGATCTTCCTGGGCACGTCATAAGCCAGATTGAGCAGCAGCACGTTGGTCATCATGGCGCCGCTGATTAGCGCTCCCAGGGTCGTGAAGCGAGGCACCACAAGCAGCAATCCGCCGACCATCTCGCCAATTCCCCCAAAAAAGCTGTAGAGCCTGGACATGCCCATGAAGACCCAAAGCAGCCCCATCGGAGAAACCGGCCGTAAGTTCCGACGAACGTCGCCAGGTATGGCTCAGGGAATTGCATCCGGAAAAGCTTGTTGGCGCCATAGCTGATCATCGCCACCGCTACCACCAAGCGGACAAACAGGCGAAGCCACTGGAAGCCGACCCGATAATCGGGTCGTTTCCGGTCAAGCACCGACCAGATCACGGTGATAACCGCAGCGCACACTGCGATGCAAAGCAACTGCACGTAGTCATAGAGTTGGTCGCCACTGCCATTGGCAACCTCGGTAATGGGACCTGGCAGGTGAAGCAGGCTCGTGCCGACCCACGGGCACCACGGCTTGCCACAAATCTTTCACTGGATTGCTGTACTTGACTCCAGCCCCAAGAGACCCTACCGTCCGCGGATAGACATACAAAATGAAGTAAGAGAATATGAATCGGAATGCAACTCGAGTGGCGAGTGACCAGGCAGGCTTTTCCTGCGCTGAGGAAACTTGCTCTTCCCGCTGTAGCTGCGGCATCATGAGGCCCTCAAACTAAATCGTGATTGGTTTCGTCCGCGCGCTGGAAAGCGCTCGCCTTCAGCCGCAGATTCAAAGCTCTGGCATTTTCGCTTTTATGGAAGTTTTGTGCAACTGCGGAAAGACCTGAAGATTTCCGTGCAGCGGTTTCCGGGGTTCGAGCTTTCGTAAGCCGCCGGCGTCGGGTCTCTTCGGCAACCTGACAGGGTCGCGAAACACCAGCTTCAACAGTTTCTGGCTAATGCGTGAAACGCACCGTGATCTTTTGTCCCGAGGTCAGGTGACTGCCGGGGGCTGGCCATTGCTGGCGTGCGACCCCGCTGCCAATCGCATTGATCTCCAATCCCGATTGCTCCGCGGTTTCTACCGCCGAGCGCAGCGGTTTGCCCAGGAAAGACGGCACCACCACCCCGCTGTCCACATCCAGAACAACGGTTCCTTGTCCGGCAGCCCGCTCGGCCGGGCTCGGCTGCGAGGGAGGAGCCGCTTGCGGTAATTGAGTTGCAGTTGAGGATTGGGCTTGCTGCATCGCCGCACCTGAAGCTGGTGGAACCAGGCTCGCATCGCTTCCGCTCGAAGGCTTCGTGCCTGCCACACCCGGCTGCGAACTTGCCGGTGATGCTGCGGTGCTGGTCGCATCCCCGTCGGCCACCTGCAGGGGAGGACTGAGCCGGTCGGACGGTTCATCGCCCAAATCGTCCTTGACCGATGCCCGCAGGTTCTGCCGCAGCGAGTCTTTGACATCCACATCGCGGGGCACGTGCATATATTCGAGCACCTGCTCGGCGATGCGCTTAAACACCGGGGCGCAAACCTGACCGCCCTGATGCAGTCCCACTGGCGAATCCAGAATTACGGCGATGGTTATTGCCGGGGTGTTAACTGGCGCGAAGCCGATAAACGAAGCGACATACTTGGTCTTGGAATACGCTCCCGTCGTGGGATCAACTTTCTGCGCCGTGCCGGTCTTGCCCGCAACGGTATAGCCGTTGAGCACCGCTCTCCGAGCGGTCCCGAATAACACCACGCCTTCCATCATCTTCTTCATCTGGGCCGCCGTCATCGCAGAAACCACGCGGTGCTGCGGCGCAGAATGAAACACTACCGGCTGGGGAGTCCCGGAGGGAGGCAGCTCGCCGGCAACGATGCGCGGAGGTGTATAAACACCGTCATTCGCAATCGTGGAGACCAGCGAAATGGTTTGCAAGGGGGTCACACCGATCTCCTGCCCCATCGAGATGGCGCCGATCGAGACCTTCGACCAGCGGCTCACTGGCCGGGCCAGTCCCCGGGTCTCACCGGGAAGCTCGATGCCGGTTTGTTGACCGAAGCCGTACTCGTGAATGTAGTGATAGAGACGCTCATCCCCCAGCTTCATGCCGACCTTGATGGCAGCCACATCGCTGGAATGCGCCAGCGCCTCGGCGATGGTGATCACGCCCAGGCTCTCGTGGTCGTGGATCTTCATACCGAACACGTCAATCGAGCCATGCTGGCAGTCGATCTTGTCCTCCGGCGTCACGACGTGCTGATCGAGCGCCGCGGAATAGGTGACCACCTTGAACACCGAACCCGGCTCATAAATATCGCTGACGGCTCGGTTCTTGAGCGCCTCGGCTGGAACGCTGTTGAACACGTTGGGATTGAAGGTCGGCCGATTGGCCAGCGCGAGAATCTCGCCCGTTCGAGGATTCTCCACCACCACCGTTCCAGCAATCGCCTTGGTATCTTCCATCCCCTGCTGGAGTTCGCGCTCGGCGATGTACTGGATGGTCTGATCGATGGTCAAGACCAGATTCTGTCCGGGATCGGGCGGCTTATCCACCCGGCTGAACCACTTTCCGCGTGCATCCACGGAAACCAGCTCTTTGCCGGGGATGCCTCGCAGATCGTCGTCGAATTCCCGCTCCAGGCCGCCCAGACCGTCGCCATCCATGCCGACATATCCCAGCACCTGGGCAGCCAGTTCGCGTTTGGGATAGAAGCGCTTGGGTTCCTTGCGAAAGCCAATTCCGCGCAAGTTCAACTGGCGAATGCGGTCGCTGGTTTCGCCGTCAATCCGGCGCGCGATGAATACGAAGGGGCGCGCCTCCTTGAGCCGGACCAGGATCTCCTGCGGATCAAGGTTCAGCACCTGGCCGAGCATCGCCGCCGTGGTTTCCTTGTCGTGAACTTCACTCGGCACCGCGAACACGGAATCCACGTCAATCGACATGGCCAACGGATGGCCGTAGCGGTCGTAGATGTTACCGCGGCGAGGTTCAACGGGAATGGTGCGGGTACGTTGCCGCTCCGCGAGGTCCTCGAAGAAGCCGTATTTCACGACTTGCAATCGGACCAGGCGGAAGCAGACGGCAAAGATCCAGAGGAACAACAGAACGCCAAAGATGTAGAGCCTTCGACTTGGCGTCTTGGGAGCGCTCGCCCGCATTCCCTCTTCACTCCGTTCTGCTGATAGGGTGAAAGCGTTCGGGTAGTGCGGGCCTTCAGGCCCGCGTTAATTGCATCTCCATAGCAGAGGGCTTTAGCAACTGCTGAAAGAGTCGGCTGCATCTCGCTTTGAAGGGGCGCACCTTCAAGTGCGCCGTCTAATGCTCTATGTTTTGTCAATAGCGGGCTTCAGCCCGCGAGAGATCAGTTTTCGACTCATTCATCAGTCTCTCTTGGCTCTGCCGGCAAGTGCGGTAACTACCGCCGCTTTAGCCACTGAAGGATTTGGGTTCCATCTAACCTGATTTCCCTCAGGGGCTGAAACCCAAATCTCACGGCACACGCGGCGCGGCTAACGCCGCGCCCCTTCACCCAACCTGCCTTTACGGCAGCGCCGAGACCACCATGATCCCATTCGCCTGCGCCATTACCGGGGTGGAGGGATCAGCGATCGCCGTTTCCATGGGCTGCAACTGTCCGCCTGCCGGCCGCTGCATACCCATCTGTTTGGCCAGCCGATCGATGCGCGCCGGATCCTTCAATGAGGCCTCTTCCAGGCTCAACGCGCGGTTCGACTCGGAGATGGTATCGCGCTGCACCTTCAGTTGCTCGATCTTATAGCCGTACTCGATCGCGCTGAAGTGTTGCCACAGATACACCATCACGAACAGGAACAACACGCTCAAGGTGATGCCCAACGAGATCATCTCGCGGCGCCGCTTGGGATCAGCAACCTTGGCCACTCGCGAGTTGTCGATGCGCTTGGCAAAATAAATCTCGGGCGTACCGATGAACATGCCGCGCGGTTGCTCCGCCGGCTGCTCATTCCATTCACCAATCTGCGCCATGGTTGGGTAAAGAACTCCGGCTGCCATCACTTTCTCCTGCCGAACGGCCTGACATCGTCGGCCTTTGTCCGGCTTGCGTGTTTGAAACGCACGGTGCCGAATTTCAATGGCCCTGAACTTATTCACACTCTGCACAGCTTTTTCCGCAGCCTTCACGAACATCCCATGAAGAGTTGCGAAATTTCGAAACCGTTTTACCGATGCCGTTCCGCCGCGGGGCTGAAGCCCCCGTGTTTATGAACGGCTGGACGCGGCACTGAAAGTCCGCACTACCCGAACTCTACATTCGCTCCGCCGCCCGCAGTTTTGCGCTCCGCGACCGCGGATTACGATCGATTTCTTCCTCGTCCGCCGTCGCCGGCTTTTTCGTCAAAACGCGGTACAGACCATCGCGCGCTCCATCTCGCAGCGCATCCTTCACGATGCGGTCTTCCAGCGAGTGGAAGCTGATGATCACCAACCTGCCGCCTGGCCTGAGCACCTGCGGCGCCGCATCCGCACTCAACAGCGTCCGCAGGTCGTCGAGTTCACAGTTCACTAGAATTCGGAGTGCCTGGAAAGTTTTTGTCGCTGGATGAATTCGCCTCTCAGCCTGGTTCATTGGCCGGGCCGCGGCCGAAATCACCTCCGCCAGTTGTGCGGTAGTGTGAATCGGCCGCGCCCGAGCAATGGCTCTGGCGATTCTCCGCGACCTCCTTTCCTCACCGAATTCGTAAATCGCGTCGGCAAGCTCGCGCTCGTCGAAGCGGTTTACCACTTGTTCGGCGGTCATCCCGGACTGCGAATTCATTCGCATGTCTAACGGGCCATCCGCCTGAAAACTGAATCCACGCGCTGCGTTCTCTAATTGCATCGAGCTGACACCCAAGTCGGCCAGCAAACCATCGGCGCTTGCCGGCGCCACATGCTCCGCCACATCCGCGAAGGAGGCGTGCACTAACTCGACCTTCGGCCAATCGGAAGCCAGTTCCGCTGGCGGATTCGTCAGCCGCTCGCGTGTCCGTTGCAACGCTGCCGGGTCCTTATCGAAGCCAATCAAATGACCCTGTGCCCCGAGGCGTTTTGCGGTTTCCCAACTGTGCCCGCCTAAGCCCAGGGTTGCGTCGATATAGGCCCCGCCGCGCTTTACGGCCAGGAATTCGATCGCTAGTTTTAAAAGAACCGGCACATGGCCAAACTCTTTGCTGTCGCCATGTCCGCGCCCAGGGGCGCTGTCCGTCTCTGAAAACCCGTTGTCCATTCACTCCCATTCCGAGATCGCGAATGGAACCGAAAACTTGCGTCGCGCTAAATGCCCAAACCGCTGAGGCTCGCGTCATCTTCCTCGGTGAACGGCTCCGCTGCGATTTCCTTGCGAAGCTCCTCGGCGTTGCGCACCAACAGGTGCCTGAGGCTCCCCATCACCGCAACCTCGCCTTTCAGGTTGCCCTTCTCCCGCAGTTCGGCCGGGAGCAGCAAGCGGCCCTGTCCATCCATCTCCACCACGTGACCGTAATAGTTGGTGACCTTCAGGAACTTCTTCTTGACCGGATGCGAATCCGGGGTAGCCGCCAACTTGCGCTCGATCTCCTCCCATTCCTGCATGGGATAAACTTCGGCAACAGTCCCGGTGCGGCTGGTGATGTAGAATTGGACGCCATAGTTCTCGTCGATCTGGCGCTTGAAGTCCGCCGGCACTTTGAGCCGCCCTTTTTCGTCCAGCCGGGTTGTGTGCGTGCCGCGAAACATAACGTTCAACCCAGAACTGCTGGGCTTCGACTACGGAGGTGAACATCAACGGCCCCATGGAGCAGCCACGATTCGGTTACAAGGCGTTTTGGGCGATGAAACCATTTCGAACTGATTCCTCCCACAGGGCTACCGCATGTACCACTTGGTTCCACTTTAGACCACTGTGGACGTATCCTACTCCTAAACCGTTGCGTGTCAAGAGGAAATTGAAGATTTTTGCGGCCGTTGTACCGCGCCTAGGGTCGCCACAATTTCTAGTAGTAACTGAGTGGTACAGGCCCAAGGAATTGGGTTTACTAAGAGGGTTCAGATCGGGCGGTCTGAGGACAAAACAGGTAGTACGGCATGAGCCGGCGGTTGGAAGCCGGACAGTGGATCGCCGCGCCTGTGCCGCGCGTGTTCGCCTTCTTCGCCGATCCCCACAATCTCCCACGCACCATGCCGCCAAGTCGGGGTGCGCGTCTGCTCAGGCTAAGTCTGATTCGCCAGTGCCTGCCCGCAAGCCAAACCCCTCCCGATGCGGAGCGCATGGCTGGCGTCTGCACGCGCGATTCCCCATCTCCCCCTATCCATCTCTGGAGTTGCAGTAGTATCAGTAGGCGCTGTGGCTTCTTCTCCTAAAACCGTGACCGCTCCACGCAAACTGCCGCCCCGGTTTCTGTCTCTACTGGTCACCGAGCTTGTACTCATCCTCGGCTATCCTTTCACCGACGGAACCGCAATGCGCGCCGAGATGTTTCGCTTGTTAGCGGTGCTCGTTTTCTGCGCTGCGCTGTACGCAGTGCTTGGCCGGGGACGTGTCACCGTCGTTGCCTTTGTGCTGGGCGTACCGGCAATTGTGATTCACATCGCAAACGCCGCGCATTACCTCTTGCCCCTGCAATTGATCGCTCTGGTTTTGGGCGTGGCATTCCTGGCATTTGTCACCGCCGTGTTCATCTGGACAGTCGTTTCCGCTCCCAGCGTCACCGGCGACACTTTGGCGGGAGCGGTCGCGGCCTACCTGCTCGTCGGCATTACCTATGGTTTGGCTTACGGACTGATCGCGGCCGTGAGCCCAGATTCCTTCCGCGACACGGTGCAACCGGGCAGGGCCCTGCGCCCGTCGGAATTCATCTTCTTCAGTTTCGTCACGCTAACCACGGTGGGATACGGGGATATCGTTCCTTGGGGTGCGCACGCTCGATCGTTAGTCATTCTGGAAGCGGTCAGCGGGATCATGTACCCCGCGGTGCTCATCGGCCGCCTCATCGGATTGCACAGCAGCCGGCGCAGCGGTTCCTAAGCCGGTTCGGCACTTGGGCATGGGATAATAAATCTTCTGCGGAGTCGGTTGCCGTTCCGCGTCGATCAGGAGGAATAAATTGCGCCGTGCGCTTCCCGGATCATGCGTGTCGATTCTCTTAACTCTTCTTTTGCTGACTGGACTTTCCAACCTGGCATGGGCACACGCGGTTCTGATGGAATCGACGCCCGTCCTGAATTCAACGGTTGCAGGCTCCGACCGTCGCGATCACTCTGCGCTTCAACGTTCGCGTCGATGGCAGCCGGTCGCGCGTGCTGCTGATCGCCCCAGACGGCACCTCGTCGCCCCTGACACTCGCCAAGCAGGACAAACCTGCCATCCTGCAGTCTCACCTCACGGGCCTGAAACCCGGCGCTTATAAGCTGCACTGGAACGTGTTGGCCTCGGATGGGCACATGAGCAGTGGCGACATTCCGTTCACCGTGAAGTAAAGAAGAATGCTGGTCAAGCTGGTCGACCTCTTCTCGTTCTTGTCGGTGGTGCTGCGCGCGGGCACGCTGGTGTTCCAGTCGGTGCTGTTGGGCGGCGTGCTGTTTGTGCTGTGGACCGCCAAGCCGTCGGCGGACGCTTCAGACGAGAGCATCGCCCGCATCCAGGATTCCTCGTGGAAGCTGCTGCGACTGAGTGCAGTAGGGCTTGCGGTCGTGCAGATTTTGTACCTGTACGTGGACTCGGCCGTGCTGATGGCGTCGGCCGATATCGGGTTCAGCGAGGTGATCGGGGCGAACTTCTTTATCTCGGGTTGTATTGTGCTGGTGGCGGCGCTGTTCACGGCCATTGTCGCCAGCGGCAACCGCAGAGTGGCGCGTTGGGCGCTGCCTGTGCTCACGGTGGTCATCATGGGCGCGTCGGTGATGACCAACCATGCGGCGTCACGACTGCAGGGGCGGCCGCTACTCATCACCTTGTCGTCGATCCACGAATTGGCTACTGGCTTCTGGATCGGTGGTTTGCCGTTCCTGATTCTGGGGCTGTTTCGTGCCAGGGACCTGAACACCCGGTGGTACGTGACCGAGCGCTTCTCGCGCATGGCGCTGGTGAGTGTGGGGGCACTGGTCATCAGCGGCGCGGTCATGAGCGTGCTTTACATCGGCTCGTGGGGCGCAGTGTTGGGCTCGGCCTATGGCATCATGGTCGCGGCCAAGGCCGTGATGCTGGGCGCATTGCTGCTGCTGGGCGGGGTCAACTTCCTGCTGCTGCGTAATACCTCGAAGGACGAGGTGATGCCGAGGCTGCGGCGGCTGATCGAAGCGGAAGTCGGAATTGGTATTACGGTGATTTTGACGGCGGCGTCGCTGACTTCGCAGCCGCCGGCGATAGACCAGGTAAGCGACACCGTTACCCCGCACCAGGTCTGGCAGCGCTTCAAGCCGACGATACCGCGGCTGAACTACCACTTCGTTGCGCAGACCGGCAGCAAGACAGGTGATCCTGTGGCCGCCGGTCCGGGAACGCGGGTGAACGTGGATGGCGTTCCGCTGACCACGCGACTGATCAACTACTCGATCGAGTCGGAATCAAACCACCACTGGATGGGACTATTAGTGCTGGCGATGGGACTACTGGCACTCCTGGCGCGGACCGGCAAGGCGCCCTGGGCGGAGTATTGGCCGCTGCTGCTCATCGGAATCGCGATTTTCATCTTTCTGCTGGCCGACACCGAGTGCTGGCCAGTGGGTTGGAAGAGCGTGGGCGAATGCTTCGTCAATCCCGAGGTTTTCCAGCATCGCGTGGCGGGCCTGGTCTGTGTGGGCTTCGCCATCTTCGAACTGCGGGTGCGCAAGCAGAAGCGAGATAACGATCCGTGGGCGATGGTGTTTCCGATAATGTGTGCCTTGGGCGGCGCCGTATTGCTGACCCATCAGCACGCCATCACCAACGTCAAAGAAAACTCGCTGGTCGAGTTGACCCACGTGCCGATGGGCGTCCTCGCGGTTTTTGCGGGCTGGGCAAGGTGGCTCGAATTGCGGCTGCCGGCGAAGAACCGGGCGATTCCGTCGTGGATCTGGCCAGTGTGTTTCGTGCTGATTGGAGCCGGTCTGCTGAATTATCGGGAGATGTAACAAGCAATCGATAGCGTCGCCCGGGGCGCAACAGGACGGCCAGCGCTTACCGACTCCCCTTCTAAGAGGCTCACTGACGGCTGACTGCTGATTCCTGACTACTGGCATAATTGCTCCATACTACTGGCATAATTGCTCCATGCCGTCCACCAAAGATGTGCAGCGCCAGATCGACGCACTGCGCGACAAAGTTCGCTACCACGAACACCGTTACTACGTACTCGACGATCCCGAGATCAGCGACGCCGACTTCGATCGCCTGATGAACGAGCTGAAGGCGCTTGAGGCCCAGCATCCCGAGCTGATCACACCCGACTCGCCCACCCAGCGTGTGGGAGGCAAGCCACGCGAGGGCTTCGTCAAAGTTCCGCACTCGACGCCCATGATGTCGCTCGACAACGCTTACAGCGAGGAGGAGTTGCGCGATTGGGAGCGTCGTGTGCACGAATTGTCGGGTGAGTCGCGCGTGGATTACGTCTGCGAACTCAAGCTCGATGGCATGTCGCTGGCGCTGCGCTTCGAAGGCGGCAAGCTGGCGCTGGGCATCACGCGCGGTGATGGCTCGGTCGGCGAGGACGTCACCCTCAATGTGCGTACCGTGCGCAGTGTGCCGCTCACCATTCCCGCCAGGACCCTCGCCAAGGCCGGCCTTCCGCCCGACTTTGAAGTGCGCGGAGAACTGCTGATGCCCTTGGCCGCTTTTCAGCACATGAACGAAGAGCGCGAGGAGCGGGGTCTGCCGAAATTCGCCAACCCGCGCAATGCTACCGCAGGTACGGTGCGCGTGCTGGAGCCGAACATCACCGCCCAGCGCCGGCTCGATTTTTTTTCTTACGCGCTGTTCGTAAATGGGCGGACCATCTTCGAACGTCATTCGGAAACGTTGAAGGCGCTCCACACGGCCGGATTCAAAGTCAATCCCAACCATCGCCTCGTCCATAGCCTTGACGAGGCCCTGCCTTTCATCAATGAGTGGGAGGCCAAACGTGACAGCTTGCCTTACGAAATCGACGGCATCGTCATCAAGGTCGATCGCATTCGCCTGCAGGAAGAGTTGGGCTACACGGGTAAAGCCCCCCGCTGGGCCATCGCATATAAGTTCACGGCACGTTCTGGAGTCACGCAGATCGAGGACATTCTGGTGCAGGTAGGCCGCACTGGCAAGCTGACACCTGTGGCCGCGCTGAAGCCGGTCTCGATCGGCGGCACCACCGTAAGTCGCGCCACCTTGCACAACATGGACGAGATCGACCGCCTTGGGGTGCGCATCGGCGATTGGGTTTCGGTGGAGCGCGGCGGCGACGTCATCCCCAAGGTTGTGAAGGTATTGCAGGACAAGCCACGCGGCCATCGCAGATTTCACATGCCGGAACGTTGCCCCGTCTGCGGTGGACACGTGGTCCGTGCCGAGGGAGAAGCCGATCATCGCTGCGTTAATGCCAACTGCCCGGCCAAGCTGCGCGAAAGCATTCGGCACTTCGCGGCGCGCGGTGTGATGAACATTGAAGGCATGGGCGACGCTCTAGTGAACCAGTTCGTCGAGACAGGATTGGTCAAGGACGTCGCCGATATTTACGACTTGACCGAAGAAAAGCTGCTCGCCCTGGAGCGCATGGGCAAGAAGTCGGCGCAGAACATCCTCGACGAAGTCGAGAACTCGAAGAAGCTGCCACTGGAGCGTGTCATCTACGGGCTGGGCATTCGCATGGTCGGCGAGCGCACCGCTCAATTTCTGGCCGAGCATTTCGGTTCGATGGATGAGCTAATGAAGGCGACCGAAGAAGAGTTGCAGCAGGTGAATGAGATTGGCCCGCGTGTTTCGGCCAGCATCCGCGAATTTTTCGACGAGCCGAAAAATGTGGCGCTGGTCAACCGGCTTCGGAAAGCGGGGCTGACCTTCAAGGGGCACAAGAAGCAGCGCGCCACCACTCTCGCCGGAAAGACATTCGTGCTGACGGGAACTCTGGAGCGCCACACGCGTGACGCAGCCAAGAAGCTGATCGAGGATGCAGGCGGCAAGGTTTCCGGCTCGGTGAGCAAGAAGACCGACTACCTGGTGGCGGGGGCAGAAGCCGGATCCAAGCTCGACAAAGCGCGAGAGTTGGGTGTCAGCGTGATCGACGAGAACGAGATGGAAAAGCTGGTGAAAGGATAATGTGTCATGATGCGGGCCGAGAGCGCCCGCCCGCATTGGCTCACTGCCGCTCAGTTTTCGAATGCAGAGGCTGAAGCTTGGATCTCCGGCCTCTGCAACGCGAGGGAAAAGGTGGAAGTTGCAGCGGAGGTTGGGACGCAATGCGCCCAACCGTAGCGACTGTGTGCAATTCTGTTTCCGCGCTATCGCAGTGCAAAGAATCAACTCCCTTTTTGGATCATGCAATCTCTTGCAACAGAGTTCCCATAATTTTCCTACACTGCCTGCCGGAGCTACGTTCGGGCAGCGCGACTTGGAACCGCGGGCTGCCGCATTCGTTGCCCTAGAAGCGGAACCCGATCGTGCCCGTGATCGCGCGTGGGGTTACGTAGTGTGTGCCGCTGAACGTCGATAGAAAGTTGTACAGCGCGTAATTGTTCGCCAGGTTGATGAAGTTCACCTGCGCGGTCCACGTGTACCTATCAGTCTTGAACAGGTTGTCATCTCCGATCGCCAGGTCGAACAGGTTGCGGTGCACAATACGCGGTGGATTGTGGTCGTCATTCTCGGTTCCTGGCGCAGGTACCCTTGTGAGCGTAGAGCCGAACTGCGATGCCAGACACGTAAAGGGCAGAGGAACTGTAGGAGTTGCGCGCACGCCATTGCAAGTGAAGCCGGCTTGGAATTCCTGGTCGGCGGTCAGGGGGATTCCGGTCGCATCGGTCATGTTGATGGCGGGTTGTCCGTTCAGCATGGTCGATTGCGGGCAAGTGTTGAAATCGGAGATTCCGTAACAGGGTACAGCACCAGCGACCAGTCCACTGTCGAAACGCCAGTTGAAGCCAAACCACGGTCCCCGCTTCCACGGCGTCTGGTACTGCAGGTGCACGGTCTGGTTGAACGACTCGTCGTGATCGATGCGGAAAACCCCCGTGGGCGCCGAAGGAGTAGCTCCTGCTCCCGCCGACTGCGGCTCGAAGAACCGGGCGGCGACGCTGGACATGACCACCAGTGCGCTGAAGCCGTGATACACCGGCACGCTGACCCGCAGCGCAAATCCTGGAATCTTCGAGTTGTGCCATTCGATCGGGAACGTGATTGGCGTATTCCCCAGCACGCTGAAGTCGTAGGCGCTGTGGGTGTACTTCCAGATATATTCGCCATCGATCACCATGAACTTTCCTATGGCTTGTTGCAGGCCGACATGAAATTCATTGCGAAAGCCGGGAACCAATCGCGTCAAGTTAGTTGATGAGCAAGCCAGAAGAGGATTCAGGACGGGCGAGCCGCACCCCAGGCTGGAGAGCACCAGGTTCTCGTTGAAAGGAGTCTCTAGTGTGCGCGCATAGGAGACGCGCAGAACAGTGTTGGTTTTCTGGACGTTGTAAGAAATGCCCACGCGGGGCTCCGCCTGATTGGCGGTGGACAGACCGTTGTAGAAGTCTCCGCGAATTCCCAGGTTGAAGCTCCAGTTGCGCACGTTGATGTTGTCTATCACGTACATTGCGAGCTCTTTCACGTCGGTGTGGCCAACGTATGGGAACAGGCCCCCGCCGCGGGTCAGGTCGTAAGGCAGCAGCACCGAATTGAAGTATGGGTAGTAAGCGGAACCAGACGCGTTGGGATTGGAAGCAATGTTGGGCTGGAACCCGGCTCCGGCGCACTGCGATGGATTCGTAAACCCATTGACCGGGACGGCATTACCGTTTAAGCAAGGCGCGTTGTACGTGGGATCGATAATCCCGAGCTGGTCATTCTCGTTCAGGAAGGTCTGCTCATACATAATGCCGGCCTTCCAATTGTTAATGCCTTTCGTGTAGCTGAGGTTCGCAATTGCGCCGGCATTGAGAAGGCTGCGTTGCTGGGCGACGGTTTGCCTCTGCAAGTCGGGAGCGCCAAGGTCGTTAAAGGGGTCGTTGCTGGGGTAGTAGTTGTAGGCGTCGCGCCGGACGTAGCCCGTCACGTTCAGGACGGTATTCGGATTGATCGTGTAGGACCAGCTAGGCGCGATGTCGAACGTGAGAATTTTGTTACGCTGATCGGTCGGCCCTAGTTGTACCCCCGTGATGGGGTTCAAATCAGGAATCCCGTTAATATCGTGATACTGCTGGTCATACGAGTTCGGAGTCTGGAACCACGAGCGGGTAAATTGAAAGTTCAGGTGCAGCGCGCTCTTTTCTGTGAACACGTAATCGACGCGGTCAAATATGTTCTCCTCGTTGCCCTTGTCATGGATGACCGCGAACTCCGGCCCATCCAGAAAGCGGCCGGTATCGAGCCCATTGGCGGCAATGAAGTTCCCCCAGTTCTTGCCGCCGTAGGAGAAATTCGCATCTAGGTTCGGGGTGCCAAAAGAGCCGTAGGAAGCGGTGACGGCTCCGTGCGGCGTGGTCGAGCCCAGCCCCGAACGAGTGGTCACGTCGATCACCAGACTTGTCTTGTCTCCGTACTCAGCGGACGGGGCCCCGCCGATGACCGTCATCGATTGCACGGCATCCAGCGGAATCTGGTTGGAGAAGACTTTGCTCTGCTGGTCGGTAATAGGCTGGCCGTCCAGGGAAAAGGAGTTTGACGCGTGATCGCCTAGCCCGTGAAACAGGCCGTTGGAATCGGCGGCGATCCCCGGGGATGCCAGGGTGACCAGCGAACTCAACTCCGAGGAGTTGCTTTCCAGGGGAATCTTGTCGAACAGACTGCGGTCCAAGTCGGTGTGAAACGTCGGATCGTTTTCCAAAAGGTCGCCTGCTTCGCCCTGGACCGTAACGCTTTCGGCAGACCCGGCGATCTGCAGGGTGATTTTGAGGCTCAGCGGCACAGCTGAATGCACATCCACGTCCTGCGCATATGCGGCGAACCCCGGCACAGTTACATTGAGGTGGTAAGGATTGAGGGGAACGTTCGTAAAGCTGAATCGTCCCGCGCTGTCGGTAGTGGTTGACCGGCTGAATTCGCTAACGGGGTTACGAATCTTGACGGTTGCACCCGGCACCACCGCGCCGGTCGGATCGGCAACCACGCCACTCAGCGATGAGCTTCCCGTGGTTTGCGCGTTTGCGCCGATAACCCAGAGCGCCACACAGAACATTGCTACCAGAACTGCTTTGTCTAACTTGTGACGGAAATCCATCTCAGATACTTTGCTGCTTCAAAATCATCTCTCCTCCAATTTCGCTGGTTCAGCGACGTCGCTCATCCCGCGCAACAGAAGGCGGGGTAGCACGACGAGGGCAGTGGAAACTGCACGCGTGGACACGCCCGAAGACGCGCCATCACGAATTTCTGAGTTGGGAGTTTGGATTAGAAGCTGGGAGGCGCCCGGGAAGGAATTCTATGGTCGGCTTGCAGCGATGCGTAATTGACTGCCTGCAGCGCGACTCGAATCCATCGCGGATTCATCAGATCGGCTTGCGGCAGTGCGGGGGTGACGATGGTGTTATGCCCGACGCGGCAAAGCTCGCATTGATCGCCCCCAGCCAGACCGCTGTCTGGCTGAGTCGAACTGGCGGATACGCTGGCGAGGTCACTTGCCGTTCCTGATGTGCCGATCACATGCACCAGCGGGTGCAGCAGAACGTGCACAAACAACAACATCAGTAGCCATCCTCGAAACTTCACGGAATTCCTCGCTGGGGCCGAATTGCTGACGGATCATTATTCTGACGTACAGCCCCGGCAAAGTAAAGCGGACCGGCTGGGAGGTGCTGCCTAGAGCTAGTTTCAAAGGTTCTTTGAAGAAGCGCGGATTCAGAGGCCGCTGAAAAACTCGCTTTTGACGGCGTTTTGAAAGGGCACAGCTTTAGCTGTGCCGTACTAGTCCTTTTGTTTTTGTCATCCCGAGCGGGCTTTAAGCCCGCGAGGGACCTGCTGTTCCGAGTTTTTCAGCAAACTCTTCAGCCGATGGCAGGCGTTGCTTTCATTACCTTTCTGCAGCCGCTCTAGCAATGAGCCTCATCTTCCTGCTGGATCGCAGATCGGGATCATCGGCTCTCCTGTCACTGCGACACCGTAGTATCGCCGCTGGAAGTACAGCGCGACATTGACCAGGCTGATCATCACCGGCACTTCAACCAGGGGGCCGATTACTGCGGCGAACGCCTCACCTGAGCTAATCCCGAATACCGAGACGGCCACTGCAATCGCCAACTCAAAATTATTGCTCGCCGCGGTAAAGGACAGAGTAGCTGACTTGGAGTAGTCGGCCTTGAGTTTGTAGCCGAGAAAGAACGAAACCAGGAACATCACCACAAAGTAGATCAGCAGAGGAATGGCAATGCGCACCACGTCCAATGGGAGACGCAGGATGTAGTCACCCTTCAGCGAGAACATCACCACGATGGTGAACAGCAGCGCAATGAGCGTGATCGGACTGATGCGCGGGATGAAGCTCTTTTCGTACCACGTCCGTCCCTTGGCCTTAACCAGCGTCAAGCGAGTCATGATCCCCGCAAGGAACGGAACGCCGAGGTAGATGAATACGCTGCCCGCGATGTCGCGAATCGAGACGTTGACCACGGAACCGCGCAGACCAAACCACTCCGGCAACTTGGTCACAAAGATCCACGCGTAGATCGAATAGAACAAGACCTGAAAGACCGAATTGAACGCTACCAGTCCAGCGGCGTATTGCGTATCGCCCTTGGCTAGCTCGTTCCACACGATCACCATCGCAATGCATCGCGCCAGTCCGATCAGAATCAGCCCGGCCATGTATTCCGGATATCCGCGGAGGAAGACGATAGCCAGCGCGAACATTAAGACTGGCCCGATCACCCAGTTCTGCAACAGCGACAGCCCAAGAATTTTCTTATTGCGGAAGACTTCGCCTAACTCTTCGTAGCGTACCTTCGCCAGCGGCGGATACATCATCAGGATCAGCCCGACCGCGATCGGAACGGAGGTGGTGCCAACGTTGAGTCGGTTCAGGAAAGGAACAATGCCGGGAAGCGCCCATCCCGAAAGCACCCCCACGGCCATTGCGGCAAAGATCCACAGCGTGAGATAGCGATCGAGAAAACTGAGACCAGCGGTCACTTTGTTGTGCATGGTGTATTCCACACTGTCAGATCTCATTAAGTCTGGTTGCTCGAAGGGGACGGCCTTCAGGCCGTCCATAAACGACGCAAAATCACTATGGCTTTAGCCGCCGAGGGACATCGCCGTAACTTAATCGGAGTTTCTTCAGAGACAAACTCCGCGTCCTCCGTGTCTCCGTGGCGAACGGTCTTCATTGCTGACCGATCTTGTCGATCGCCTTCTTGATTGCCAGTCCGTCGAGGCTAGCAAGCGGTAAGCACAAGAACAGGCCGATCCGGCGGTCCAGGGCCATAAACGCATCGCGATAGGCGCGCTCGATCTCGTCGGGCGTCCCCTCGACTGCCGCAGGATCTGGAATCCCCCAATGCGCGGTCATCGGTTGGCCGGGCCAGACAGGACACACTTCTTTCGCGGCGTTGTCGCACACCGTGAAAACGAAGTTCATCTCCGGGGCTCCGGGCTGAGCAAACTCGTCCCAACTTTTGCTGCGTAGTCCGCTTGTGGGTAGGTGAGCGCTTTCGATCTGGCGCAACGCTTCCGGCCGAACATGCCCTGACGGATGGCTGCCCGCGCTGTACGCCGTGAATGTCGGCCGGCCCTTGAAGTTCAGGATCGCCTCGGCCATGATCGAGCGCGCCGAGTTCCCTGTGCACAAGAAGAGAACGTTGTAACGTCCTTGCATAGTTGTTGTTCCTATTTCGTGCCGGTTCCAGTTCGCAGGCGCCGCAAGGTGGCCCGCAAATGCTCTTTGTTGGGAAATGAAATCGCCTCCGAAGGACAAAGCTGTGTGCAGCTTTCGCAGCCGACCACACAATTCGAAGGATTGCTGACTACAGGACGCTGATTTTCCTCGTCCCATGAAAAGACGGCATTCTTGCAGAAGTCGTAACAGATCCGATCTCCCAGGCAGGCCGCGTTATCGATGGTTGGAAACCAGGATATCTGTTCGCGTGCTATCGATAGGCTCATCGCTCCTCCCGAGCAACCCTTTGCGAGTGTGCAGCGACCAAAATCTCAACCCTGGGCCGGCATGGCTTCCCGCGAAGCCACCAGCTCTTGCACCTTGCCCTGGATTCGAGACAAGATCCCCTCGTTGTCGGTCCCGCGGATATCCACCGCAAGAAAACGCTTCTCATCGAAGCCTGAATTTCGCAGCACCTTTCGGAAGAGTTTTGCTTGTGCTTCAGGCGCACAGGCACCCGAAACCACATAGGTGTCCGGCTCACCCGCCGATTGCTGCAGGATCTCCGTGAGGATCTCATTCCCGCCCTGCCCACAAAGCTGAGGATGAAGGATGGCATATTGCACCTCAAGTTCGCTTTCGATCTCAAATGGCAGGGTGTTCATGTCTGTATTTCGGAACGAGTCACATAGTCCTTTGCAGTTACACAATAGAATTTTGATCTTCATACGTTTCCCCTTCAGTTAAACAACTTCGGGCTTTCTTGCCCGAATAAACGCGCTCATGAATTTGCCGTCCACTAGCGGAGCGATTGCGTCCACGTCAGCGCCTTGGTCGCTTAGAAAACGCACGCGCGTCCTCGACGTAATAGGTCACGAGTAGGCTCGATTTCGACCGCTTCGAATCCGGCGTCTCCGAGCTTCGCAATGTACTCCGTATCCTGCAATGCACCGGCAATGCAGCCCACCCACAACAGAACGTTTTGGCGCACTTCGGCAGGCACATCGCCATGTACCACAACGTCGGATACTGCGAAGCGACCACCCGGCTTAAGCACGCGGAAAGCTTCCCTTAGCACCCGATCTTTGTCGGCGGAGAGGTTGATGACGCAATTCGAGATGATGACATCCACGGAATTGTCAGGCAGCGGAATATTCTCGATCTCGCCCCGGAGGAATTCGACGTTCTCTACGCCGGCCTGCCGCTGATTTTCCCGCGCCAGCGCTAGCATCTCGTCGGTCATGTCGAGCCCATAGGCCTTGCCGCTTGGTCCGACGCGCCTGGCCGAGAGCAGGACATCAATGCCACCACCCGAGCCCAGGTCAAGCACCGTCTCGCCCGGATTGAGCTGCGCCAGCGCCGTTGGATTGCCGCATCCCAGCGAGGCTTTTAGCGCGCCCTCCGGGACCTGGTTCGCTTGCACTTCGTCGTACAGGTTCGTCGTGATCGGGTCGCAACACTCCTCCATCGCCGTGGACGCTCCACAGCAGGAACTACCTCCGGTATGCATCCGCAGAGCCGCCTGGCCGTACTTCTCTTTCACCACTTCCTTGATATCAGTGCTCATGATGTTCTCCTATTTACAGACAGTAGTAATGTCTTCAGGTTTGACCGCTTTGTTGCGGGTGCAACATTCGGCATAGAGGAAGCCCAGCAGCTCCTGCAGAGCTTCCGTGTTCGCTGTGTACCAGAGGAAGGTGCCTTCGCGCCGCACCTTCACCAGGTCTTCATTCTTCAGCTTGTCGAGATGGTGCGACAGAGTTGAACTCGGAATGTCCAGTTCGTCCCCAATTTCGCCGACCACCAGTCCCTCGGGATGCGCTGACAACAGCAATCGCATGATGCGCAACCGCGGTTCTGTACCCATCGCCGAGAGCATATCGGCGTAGCGGATGATTTGCTCGGAGTTTTGCTTTGCGCACATCCTTTGCTTCCTCGATTATTCTATAATTATGGAAGTATAGAATTATGTCAAGAGAAAATGCGCAGTTTTTGACGTTTCAGACGAACAACCACCACACTGGCGATTCCACGGATGTGCAGTTAAGCAGCACCTGCTGAGGAGACGTCAGTTCACTCCCGAATTTGGTTGTGCGGAGGGTGAAGCGCTAGCCACAGGCGGCTTCATCAGGCCGAAATTCTGCAGGTAGGCGACAGTGCGCTGCGCGGCGCCGTCGAAGCTGAGCTGGCAATTTACGAATTGAGTGTTCTCCCAAGTTACATCCCCGCCACCATAGATTAGTTTGCACTCGGTCAGTATGCATTTGACGAAGCGCTTGTCGTCCATATAAACGGTGACGCCCTGGGGATGCCAGTTTTCCAGTACTTGCATGATGAGTTCCTCTCTGCTGTAGCTGCTTAGGAACTATTAGCATAATCGAATAAGGCAGACGATGCGCTCGTCTGCCTTGATCTGAAAATTCGTAGGGGTCAGTTTGACTGATCCACTACCGAACATTCTGGGACGCGAATTTAGACGCCGCCGGGCGAGTGACTCTCCGTGCCTGTGGAGTAAGTAACGTCGTTGGCGGCGGAACGAACCCGGCCCATGGCGCGCTGGGCAGTACCGCGAATGGACTGCACTCCACGTTGCACGCGATCGAGGTTATGTTCATAGGTCTCGCGCGCTGAACTCGCCAGGTCGTTAGCCCGGTCAGTCAGGTTATTGCGCGTCTCTTTCCCGCTTTTCGGGGCGAATAGAATGCCGAGGCCAACTCCCAACCCCAAGCCAAAAAGGAAACTCTTCATGCCGTCCTCCTACAATGGAAATCTCGTTATGAACTTGGCCGACTCCGAACGTGATAGGACATCGCTTACTTAATGAAGATGCTTCCCCTGGGCAGGAGTTTGCCCGATCTGCGGCATTTTGCCTAAGAATCATTCTCTCGGCGATACCGCTTGGGTGGTCTTCGTATGGCCACCGATGACCTGCGCTCCACCGGCGCTTCTGCTCGGCATTAAAAAAACCCTTTCGGGGTTCTTCTTCCTTGTCGCATCGTGCCCATGCGAGCGTACTGGTATTGGGGAACTCTGGCGCGCCCGGAGAGATTCGAACTCCCGACCTAATGCTCCGGAGGCATTCGCTCTATCCAACTGAGCTACGGGCGCGCTCTTGAAAATTATACACGCGGCTCGCCCGGGCTTTTGCATGGCTCCTCGGCGGCGAGCTTCCGTCTATTTCGCGACGGCATCGCCTTCCTCGCTTACAATGAACCGTCGCACAGCGTAAGTACCGGGCAAGCAACGGCAGGACGCTGGAGTTGCTCTAACCTGTTTTGCCTCACATTCGCGGTGCATGGTTTGAGGTGATTTATGCAGAATTGGAAAAAAGCAATCGTACTTGGCTCCATCAGCGTCGGCGCTGCGCTGGTCATCACCCGCCGCCGTCCTCTCGGCATGGCTTTCGCGGCAGCAGGCCTTGCCCTGCTGGCCTCCGAGTATCCCGAGAAATTCGAAGCGGTGTGGGAGAACGCGCCTGAGTATCTCCAGAAAGGCATACAGATTTTTTCTGCGCTGCAGAAACTGGGGGAAGGCTTTGCCGAAGAAGCGGAGCGGCGAAGCGTGAACGCCTGGCGCGATCTGCGCGCGCACGGTTCGTGATCGTCAGCCGTCCGGTGGGCAGCGTCACGATCGCGGGCTGGCCAGCACGATCAGCAGGAAATCCACAGCCCAGACTTCACTCAATTCCCAATTGCTTACGCGCCTCAGGACTGAGCCGCTCGGGCGTCCACTGCGGATACCATACGATGTTGACGGTGGCATTGCCTACGCCCGGAATTCGCAGCAACCGCTGCTGCACCTGATCGCTGATGTATTGGTGAGACGGACAGCCGGGCGCGGTCAGCGTCATTTCAACTTCAACATCTTCGCCTTCCAGGTTAGGAACTTCCGTCGGTTTCATCCGGACTTCATAAATCAAACCGAGATCAACGATGTTGACCGGGATCTCCGGGTCGTAACACTCTTTGAGTGCTGAAATAACATCTTCCTGGGTCAGCGCCATGAAAACCTCTAACTTTAGTTTAACGGGAATTGCGGCCTTCGTCTTGAGGGTCGCTATCCCACCTGCCCGGATCGAGCACCACGTGACCGCACATGCAAAACCTGACTCCTCTGGGTAGAATTTCATTTGTGCTCTGGAGGGAACAGTGAAAGCGATTCGTGTCCACGAATTCGGCGGTCCCGAAGTCATGAAGTTGGAAGACGTCCCCGATCTTCAACCCGGCGCCGGACAAGTTGTGGTGCGCGTCCATGCTGCCGGAGTGAACCCGGTTGAGAGTTACATTCGCACCGGAACCTATGCGATGAAACCCGCTCTGCCCTACACGCCGGGCTCGGATGCTGGTGGCGTAGTCATGGCTGTCGGATCAGGTGTTAAGGCGGTGAAGGCCGGCGACCGCGTCTATACCACCTCGCCTAACAGCGGCACGTACGCCGAGCAAGTGCTAGGCAACGAGGCCCAGGTGCATCGCCTGCCAGACATCGTAAGCTTCGAACAGGGCGCCGCCATGGGCGTGCCCTACGGTACGGCGTATCGCGGGTTGTTTCAGCGTGCCGAAGCGAAGCCC
Source organism: uncultured Acidobacteriaceae bacterium (assembly GCA_963836295.1). Taxonomy (GTDB): domain Bacteria; phylum Acidobacteriota; class Terriglobia; order Terriglobales; family Acidobacteriaceae; genus Bog-257. Next base: position 818,017 of record CAWIIY010000002.1, read on the forward strand.
GCGGAGACCGTCCTGGTTCACGGCGCAAGCGGCGGAGTCGGCACCGCAGCCGTGCAACTGGCACGCGCCGCCGGTATGACCGTGATCGGCACTGCGGGCAGCGAGAAGGGCCTCGACTTGGTAAAGAAGGAAGGCGCGCACCACGTTCTCAACCATGCGTCCGACGGTTATCTCGACGAGTTGATGAAGCTAACAGACGGCCGCGGCGTGGATGTTATCGTGGAACTGCTGGCGAACAAGAATCTCGCCAGGGACCTCACGGTGCTCGCCAAGAAAGGCCGCGTGGCCGTAATTGGAAGCCGCGGCACAATCGAGATCAACCCGCGCGATGCCATGGCGCGCGAAGCCGACATTCGTGGCGTGACGCTCTTGAACACTTCCGAGCAGGAATATAAAGCCATACACGCCGCTCTGGTCGCGGGGCTGGAAAATGGAACGCTGCGTCCCGTCATCGGGCAGAAGATTCCGCTCGCTGAAGCAGCGCGCGCCCATGTGGAGATCATGAAGCCGTCAGGCGCGCACGGCAAGATCGTGCTCGTACCGTGACCGCGACAGAATTTGTTTTAGATCAGAACCGCAATGCCACAGGCGCGGGGATTTCCCTGCACCACAAACTGGGACAGCGTCCGTCAACACGATTTCAAGACTTTGATTGTACTGGCGCCTGCAGCTTGTCGAGGATTGTCTCCAGCAAAGTGCAGCGATTGCGTAATCCGGCCTTGAATTCGTGATGATGGGCTTTGGCGATCTCTCGCAATAGATGGGTCTGCTGCTCTTGCAGGAGACTTAGAAGCAGCTCTTCTTCTTCCGTAGTCAACTGGAGTTCCATCATGGCCACAACCTCCACTTGGTTAGATGTTGACAAGCCAATTGTAGGCTCTCGAATGCAGCTTGCAACAGCCCGGTCGCTCCTCCCACTGCAAAAGGAAGGTCGCTCCTTCTTCATGCTATAGACGCGACCAGGAGTGTTAGTCCGGGTTCGTCTCGGGCGCACATGCTCCCGCGCTTGCGTTGCCTTTACAATTAAAGGCATGTCCCGCCTGAATCTGACCTCCGTATGCTTCGCCTTGGTCGCCGTGTGTTTGGCGGGATCCTCGGCTGGAGCTGGGGAACCAGGTATTCCGGGCTTGCAGTCCGCGGTTGCGCGCACCATGGCGGGCCGTCGTGGCGCGGCCGTGGTCGTCGATGTCCAATCCGAACGCGTCCTCGCCGCTTACCATCTTGACGTAGCCGCCCGTCGCGTGGTGCATCCCGGCTCCAGCATCAAACCCTTCACGCTGTTGGCCCTGCTGCAAGCGGGCAAGGTCGACGCGCACACGGCTCTTATGTGCAAGCGCACGGTGTCGATTGGCGGTCACAAACTCGACTGCACTCATCCTGCAACACCGGAGCCGCTCGTCCCGGCCAGCGCCCTGGCGTATTCCTGCAACTCGTACTTCACGACCGTCGCGACCCGCCTGATGCCCGCACAATTGCGCGACAGTTTTGTGCGGTCCGGCTTTACCTCCCGCACCGGGTTGGCGCCGGATGGGGTTGCCGGGAACGTTGCGCTCAGCCATTCGTTAGAGGAACTACAACTGCAAGCGATTGGCGAGTGGGGAATCAGCATAACGCCGCTAGAGCTATTGCACGGCTATCGCGAGCTGGCTGCGCGGGCAAGCGGCGACCCGAATGGTAGGCTCGCCCCAATTTTTGAAGGCCTACAGCAATCCGTTGCCTACGGCATGGGGCGCGCGGCCCAGCCGGATGTGGCAATGAAGGTCGCGGGCAAGACCGGAACCGCGGTGGCGGATGAAGGTCCGTGGACGCATGCTTGGTTTGCCGGGTACGCGCCCGCAGAAAATCCCGAGATAGTGTTGGTCGTGTTCCTTGAGAAAGGGCACGGTGGCTCCGATGCCGCCAGGGTCGCACGCGAGATATTCGCGGCGTTCGCCGCTAACCGTAATGCAGGGATCGCCGACGCCGCAAAAGGAGCGCGGAAATGAAGCGGCTCTTGGCCGCCGTCGGCATGCTGCTCTTGCTGTGGGTGGCGGGCGATGCTGAGTCGGGCGATCGCGCCGCCAAAGTTTCCCCGAGTGGCTTCCCGCAGACCGTGCGGATCCGCCTCTGGTATCTTCATCCGCCGCATGAGTTGCGGGTTCGCGCCGATGCAGGGCGCGCACAAATGGGGACTTGTGCAACCTGCAAAATGACGGTCATCTCCACCATCACCTTGCGTGCCACAGGTTCGAGGATTGCGATCGAAGGAAACAAGTCCTCCCTCACCGAGCTTCGCGTGAGTGGCACATATCAAATGAACGCTACCGGTGATCCTCCGTTGCGCGCCGATTTTCCGATTGAGATTCGCGCCGCCGAGGATCACCTGCTTATCACTGCGTTTATGCCCATGGAGGAGTACATCGCGGGCGTGCTCGCCGGTGAAACCGGAAACTTCAAGTCCGATGAGGCGCTAAAGGCCATGGCGGTCGCGGCCCGCACGTACGCGATGCACTTCGGCAGCCGTCACGCCGTGGAAGGATTCGACTTCTGCGATACCACGCACTGCCAGGACCTGCGCATCGCCGGCATTGATGCTCATTTGCGCGGCATCGCCGACGCGACCGCCGGCGAAGTTCTCTGGTACGATGGCGAGCCTGCGGCCACTTACTATGCCGCCAACTGCGCAGGCACAAGCGAAGATGGGCGCTTCATCCTCGGCAACGACGAACCCCGCGCGCCTTATCTCCGCGAACATTCCGACCAGTACTGTGTGCGCAATGGCGGCTCACAGTGGAGCAGTGAGGTGTCGAAGCGCGACCTGCAGCGCGCTCTCGCGGCCGATGGCATCGTGGTTCCCGGCACGCTGCATACGGTTTCCGTTTTGCATCGCACACCCAGCGGGCGCGTGGAGTTTCTGAGCGTGACTGGCAGCGGCGCCATTACGGTGCCGGCATTGACCTTCCGTTCTGCCATTGGCCGCCACCTCGGATGGGACCGCATGAAGAGTAACTGGTATGACGTAAGCGATGATGGTGATCGCCTCATTTTTCATGGCCGAGGCTCCGGGCACGGGGTTGGATTGTGCCAGGTAGGCGCCGAAGTCATGGGTGAAGAAGGCCATTCCTACCGCGAGATCCTCAGCTTCTACTACCCGGGTACGCGTCTGGGCGTAAGCGCGCAGGGCATACCGTGGACGCAACTCGCCAACGAAGATGTCACGTTGCTGACCACTCGCCCCGATCGTGACCGCTCGCTGTTGCCGCTGGCGACGGGCTTTGTGCATGAGTCCGAAGAGAATACTGGACTGGTCTATCGCGCGTCGCCGCGCCTGAAGATTTATCCGACGGTTGCAGCTTTCCGCAACTCTACCGGCGAGCCGGGATGGGTTGCGGCTTCGACTCGCGGACGCACCGTCCAGATGCAACCCTCCGATGTGTTACGCGAGACGGGTACGCTGGAGAGCACAATTTGTCACGAGCTGCTGCACATGCTGATTGACTCGTACGCGCATCCAGGAACGCCGCTTTGGTTCCGCGAGGGGCTGGTGCTGTTCCTTACAGCACCGAGCGCGGCCGCCAGGCAGAACGAGAATTTCGCGGATTTGCAGAGTTTGGAGAAGGCGCTGCGGAGCCCAGCGAGTGAAGAAGAATTACGGCACGCGTACGCTGCCGCTCGTGCGCGGGTGGCGCAACTGGCGCAGCAGCACGGCAAAGAGACACTGCTCGGCTGGGTGCAGAACGGAATTCCGGCGGAGGTTGCTGCGGGCCGTAGTGCCGAAAATCCGGCTGGCCGATAGGTTCGATCACGAAATCCATGACTAAGCCGCCTTGGTCATAAGATCGCTGCATCGGGTCCAGCGTTGGTCTGTCCCGGTAGAGCCGGCCTTCAGGCCGGCGTTGAGGAGCGCACTACTATTGGCTTCCGCCGCTGGACGCGGACCTGAAGGTCCGCTCTACCTGTACGAGCCGGATACACCAATCCTGGAACTGCCCTAGCGCCGGGTCCCCAGACTTCGTTCTAGGCCAGCGCAGTCGGTTCGGAATCTTCCTTTTCCGTGCGCGTACCGACGACCAACACCAGCGCGACAAATGCAGTAATCAAAATCACGTAAGCCACGAAGAAGCGCAGCCCCATGCTCCAAGCCTGTTTGCGCAGGTCGCTGAGGTCGGGAATCCACCAGACCACCCTGTACGGAACATACGCCCCCACCAGCATCAGCCCCCAGAACCATAGCCAGTACACAGGCCGCCGCAAGACGCGCAGCGAACGCGCCATGCGCTTTAGCCTGAATCCGGCAGCCGCAACGGTCGTGGCGATGGGCAGCCACACGGCAGGCACCAGTACCCACAGCAGGAACCGCAGCACCCAGTCAGCGGCGTGAGAGACCTGCCGGGGAGTGCCGAAGCGTAGGGCCGGCGCCCTCTGCCAGAACCACACCCCGAACTGCGGCGCATACCGGCGAAGAGAAATCAGCAGCCACACTATCGCGGCCATAAAAATAGCCCACACCGCCAGCGCAACCATATGGCGCAAAGCATGACGAAAGGCGCGCCATACCGTTGCATTGTCTCGAAACTCTGCGACTCTGAAGTACGCGAAGGTCCCGGTGCGCAGCCACAGTCCGAAAAACACCACGACGATCGCGATCAATGCGGAGCCCGCCACCTGCCAGCCGTGGGCATCCGGCAGCAGCAGCCAGAAATAAACCGCGGCGAGCAGCGCGGCATTGCCGACCAGGTTCAGCAGCCACAACTTCGCTACGCCACTATGTTTCGCGGTCATTTCACCGTCACCGTCAACGCATCGCTGGTCGAAAGATACTGAGGCTGATACATCGGTTCCACGCTGGTGGGGCTCACGCGGAAGATACCGGGGTTCACCACCTTCAGCAGGTACACGTATTCATGCTGCCCTTGGGGGAAGTACATGTTGAAGAAGGTAGTGCGATCGTCGCGCAACTCGCGATTGCTGTACCAGCGTCCCCACCAATCGGGACGCTCGTCCAGTTCATACAAGTCGTCACGCACGATTGACTCCGTTCCCGAAGGAAGCGGGTCTTCGATCATCAGATACCGCCAGTCATTGCCGCCGACGGTCAGACGCACCGCCAGCGTGTCGCCGACCTGCGCCGGTCCTGCGAGTTTGTCGAGGCGATACACCACGCGGCCGTCTTTCTGCTGCGGCGAGAGCCGGTAATATTGGCGAGCCACGCTCAGCTTGAAGCTGCCGGCATTCACCACTTTCGCTTCGCTGGAGTAATACTCTCCGCGCACCGACCAATACAGCCGCCCCTCACCGGATTTGCCGATACGAATCTGATTCGCGCCAGCCACCAGTTGCGACTCATTCAGCACAACCGCCGTCGCGGGAGCCAGCGCATCGGCAGCAGTGAACTTCTTGGTCGCAACCGTCTTGCCGTTTACCTGCACCTCAACCGAGTAGTTCGGTTTCAACTCCTGAGTGCGTTCAAGATAGTCGGTGAGTCCGTAGATCACCATCGCCGTCTGCTCGGTTGACTCCCAGTAGTAGCCCTGGTCGCGATGGTTCACTAGATAAACCGCGGCCTTCGAGAGCAGCGGACTGTCGGCATCGGTGCGATCCAGAAGTTTCAGCGCATATGCCGTCGTCTCGGGAGTTGTGTCGCCGGAGAAATCCAGCAGATAGTTGTTGTCGCTCGGCCACCACGCCTGTGAGTCGTCCTGCTTGGCCTCGGCTTCGATCTGCCTGGTCAAGTCGTTCGCTCGGCCATCGTTCATCTCCAGCATGGCCAACCCGAGCAGCGCCTGGCCGTAGGCCGTCAACGTTGAGCGCTGGCTCCAGACTGAGTCGAGGATTGCGGCGTCATGCATTCCGCTCAGCACCAGAGCATAAGCCATGTAGGCGCGCAGATCGGTCTTCGCTTTTTCCGAGTGATCGAACTGCGGGCGCAACCAGCCGCGTCCACGGTCAATCGCGTCCTGCTTGACGTCAAATCCCGCCGCCTTCGCCTGGCTCAGTCCGGCGAGCACGTACGCCGTCATAAAAGGCTGGCTATCGTCCGTCTGCCACCAGCCCCAGCCGCCGTCGGGATGTTGATAGTTGTAGAGCCGGTCAAGACCCGCCTGCACCTGCTTTCTCAGCACTTGCGGATCGATGTTCGACTTGACGCCAAGCTTCTGCAAAGCATTCGCCACCAGCACATCGGGCAGGAAGCTCGACATGGTCTGTTCGGTGCAGCCGTAGGGATAGGAGGTAAGGAAGTCGAGCGCGGCGAAGACTGTGCCTGCGATGGAGGGCGTGACCCCGATCGTCAGCTTGCGCGTTCCCGCCTCGGCACCCGCTGGGAAGGCCAACGGCAACAGAGTGTCGCTCCTGCCCGCGACTGCGACCGATCCCGATTTCGCCACGGCCAGCTTCACCCCATAGGGAACGACCGGCAGTGTCAATTCCATCGCGTCGCTCTCGACGTCGGTCAACGCCTTGCCCAACACCCGCGCCGAATCCACATCGAGCACGCGCACCCGATAATCCACTTTCATCAATCCGCGGCTCGGGACATTGACATTCTGCTGGCCACCATCGAGCACCTGAAGGCCCGTGAGTTCCATCGAGACCTGTGCCACTTTGTCCGTGGGCAGATAGTTCTGCACGATAGTCGAGAGCGTTATCTCGTCGCCGCGGCGGAAGAAGCGCGGCATCACCAGCCGTACCATGAGGTTCTTGCGCACGATGGTGTTCACCACTGCGCTGCCGACTTTGGTGTCTTGCGTGACACCTCGCGTGGTCGCCCGCCACGACGTGATGGCGTCGGGATAATCGAAGTGCACCGTGGCTTGTCCGTTGCTGCCGGTGCGGATGTCCGCCATCCAGTACGCGGTGTCGGGAAATGCTTTTCGGATTTTGGGCTGCACCAGGCGCTCAGGCTTCAATTGCGCCATCGCTTTCGACGAGCGCACGTTGGCCAACTGCATGGCGCGCTTCCCTGCCTGCCCGCTGAAGTAGTACGTCAGCGAAGTCTCGGTGCTCACCCTCGAATAGACCCGCCCGTAGAAAGCATTGACGATGCTGCCCACGCTTTCCGGCTTGATCGCATAGATCGCCTCGTCGACGACACCCAGGCTGAACTCCGCCGCCACCGGCTTGCCGCTGGCATCCGTCGCCTTGATGGTGTAGCTCGCAGCTTCGCCCGGCTGGTACTGTGGCTTCGAAGGCAGCAACTGCACGTTCAGCTCGTGCTGGGTTGGCGGCACGGTCAGACTCTTCGACCCCTGGTACAGCTTGTTGCCGCGAATGAAAACTGCTGCCACATAGAAGTTTGGGGCGTATTCCGGCTTGATAGGAACATCCACCGTGATACTGCCGCCGCTGCTCTTGATCACCTGACCGGAGTAGAGTCCGTTGCCTTCAACTGTGACCAGAACTGAAGTCGGCTCCTTGCTGGTAACGATTAGCACGTGCGCGGTGTCGCCCGGTTGATATGTCTTCTTGTCTGCGACAATCTGCACGCGCTCCTGCGCGGTCCGCTCCACCACGGACTTTCACCCGGGGCCCACAGAAATGCAGCGGTCTCGACCGTGCGATTCTCCGGAGTCGTTGCGCTTACGCCAACCCGAAACTCACCCGCGTCGGGGATGGTGAGCTTGATCTGTGCTTTGCCGCTTGCGTCGGTCTGCCCCTGCGTCGTGGTGATCGAAGAGCCGGCACCTTTGCGCCAATCCCAGCGATTCATCGCGACGCGGAACGCCGTCTGCACCGGTTTCTTGTCGTAGTCCTGCGCGGTAATGGTGACGGTTGCCGTGCTGCCCCTGGTGTAAACGTACGAGTCCGGCTCGGCAGTCAGGAAGAAGCTGCCGTAGGTCGCAAGCGCGAAACCGTGTCCTGCAATTTCGCGGTTTCCGGCATCGGTCACGCGGGCCTCGATGCGATAGGTCAGGTCGCGCTTCTTGCTGTCAACCTTGGTCGGAATCGTGATCTGCAACTTGCCGTCGGCGTCGAGCGCGCCCGTTTTCTCGCTCTCCTGTTCCCCGCCGTAGGTGTCGTCAGCGTCCGGATTGTCCGCTTCGGGACTGCCCTCCTGGTATTCGCCGGCCTCCTCATCACCCTCGTCGCGCCCCATCGGCCAGTAGGTCGAGGTGTGCACCACCCACGTCACCTTCGCATTCGCCACCGGCTCGCCAAAGTAGTAGCGCGCGTCGATCGTTGCCTTGATCGGTTGGCCTTGCAGCACGCGCGGCGTCTGCGCCGTCACTTTCACTTGATATTCAGGCTTCTTGTAGTCCTCCACCGAAAAACTGGTGCCCTCGACATAGCCCTCCCCCATCTGCATCGAGAGGTAATAGAACCCGAGATTGGCCCCGTCGGGAATCACGTAATTCCATTCGGCCGTGCCCATGTCGGAGAGCTTCACTGTCTGTTGCCAAATGGTTCTGTAGTCCCGCGGATCGCGCATTTCCAGCTTCAGTTCGCGGTTTTGCGGAATGATGTAGCCGCTCGGCATCTGCGCGCGAATGATGGATTTGAAATGCACGGTATCACCTGGCCGATACACCGGCCGGTCAGTGTAGGTGTAACCGCGCAAATTGCCGTCAGGATCGTTGCCCAGGTTCCATGCTCCGGGGGTGCTGATAGCGAACTGGTCGGCGCTCGTCGCCAACACTGCAACGTTCTCGGGCTTTGCTTCGGTCAGCGTAGTATCGAGCAGTCCCTGCTGGTCGGTGGTTTTTGCGGCAACCTCCTTTTGGCTCACCCACACCCGCACCATGATGCCCGCGATTGGGTCGCCACTGTGCCGGTCGACGACGAAGCTCATCAGCCGGCCCGGCGCGGCTTTGGTGATGACCGCGATTTCGGTGACGACGATGATGGTGTAGGCGCGCAGTGTGCCATTGGTCGCCTCGACCAGGTACACACCCTTGTCGCTTACTGGGATGGCGACGTTCTGGCTCTCCCACTGCTCATGCGACGGCACCGTCCAATTCCAAACCGAAACCAGCTGCTGCTGATTGAGCACCGGCACTTGTGCGTAGCCTACAACGTTCGGCTCCGACTTCTTCTCGCCGCCGCTCATCTCCCACAATCGAATCTTGTGGCGCGACTCGGGAGAAAACTGTGCACGAACGAAGTCGCGGATCCATGCCCATATACGGTGCTTCCACGCGTGAAATTTTTCCAGCCAGGTGCGCGCCTGCTTCGGCAGTCCGGGCGCGCGACCGCCGAAGTTGTGCAAATCCTGCATCTGGCTGAAGAACTTCACAGGATCCTTCACCCGATAGACGCGGAACTCCAATGCATTCACGTTGTGGGAGTAGACGGAGACCTCCGGCTTTTCTCCGGGCATGTAGGTGCGTTGGCTGGTCAGCGAAAACGAGGCGCTGCTGTCAGGGCCGTTTTGAGCGAACAGCGGCGCCGCCGATATTTGAAGTAATAGGACGACGGCAAGCCAGCGAGCGCGGGCGCCTTTGCAGGGGCGCACCTTCAGGTGCGCCGTGGGAAGCTCTTTATTTTTGTGATCCCGAGCAGGCTTCAGCCCGCAAGGGATCTGCTGTTTCTGCGTGCGATAGCTTGCCCGCATCACTCGCCACTCCGCAAGATGTTCCACCGATACACGCCAAGGAAACCGGGGTTGGCGGCGATGGGTCGCCAGCGCGCGTCGGGATAGCTCAAAACCTGCACCAGCGATAGTCGGCGAATTTCACCCTGGGATCTCCCACTCGGGCCCGTGTGATAGACGACGTACTGTTCGTCGTCCCGCTCGATCTGGCTTCGCCCGAGGAAGATCATCGCGTGAAATGGCATCCGATGACCATCCTGGTGGAAGAACAGCAAATCGCCCGGACGGGCGCGATGCAAGTCACGACCGATGAAATAGGTGTTGTGCCGCCACAGTGTTTCCACATCGGCGAATTGCGCGAACGTGCCGTCGCGCAAGTCGCTCGGCTGAAAGCTTCCACCGCGCACTCGGAACATTGCCGCCGCCAGCGGAGTGTAGGGATATTGATATTGCTGGATGTCGCTTGCCGAAGCTGGAGCCGGCAGCGCCATTTCGCGCGCCCACTCGGCGTCGTGCGGCCGCAAGGCCTCGCGGTAGGCAAAGCGCAAGAGCGCGGCGCAATCGTCGATCTCAACCGGCAAGGCGCGCCCGCGAAAATATTGCGCTTCCGCCAGGAAGGTAAACCAACGGCGGAAGGCGATGCGATCGGCGGGATCGTGTAAGCGCAGGAAGTCGGGAGTGCCGTCGCCAACCGTGTCGCCGCCATCAGGGGTGGTTTGTAACGCGATTTCCTGCGGCGAGAAGCCGGGAGCCGCGATCCGCACCTCGGTCTCGCCTGGCAACACGCCTGCGCGCAGCGACGCTGTCGCCGTGTCGCCCTCAAGTGCGACTGAATCCACCGCTATGCGATGCGGATCCCCCACGGTGACTTGCAAGCCGCGCAATTGGCGGCCATTGGATGGCGTGATCTTCAGTTCTGTAGAAGTGAAGCCGTCGGCGGGAATCGCAGGTTGGGAGAGTTGCAATGCAAAGGTTGCGGGCGCCATCGCGTGTCGAACGGCGAAGGCACACACCACCGCCCCCGTCGCGACCACAGCCAACACTGCCGCCCAGCGAGGCACGCCGCGCATGAATCGTTACCCTCCGCGGAGCACGGATTATAACGCAGCGCCGAGGATTTGCCGATTCGCGAAAGGCCAACCGGCTCTTGAAAATTCCTATTACTTCGCCAACCTGCGCAGCTCCGCCAGCAGCCGTTCCACCTCTTCCGCAGTGTTGTAGTGCGTCAGGCCGATGCGCAGCATGCCCCCTGAGCTCTGCAAGCCCAGTCGCTCGAACGAGATTGATGGCGTAATAGTTTCCGTCCCAGGTGAAGATACCGCTGTCGCCAAGATGGGTCGCCAGTTCGCGCGGGGTGTAGCCTTCCATGCGGATGGCCACCGTAGGTGCGCGCTGATCGAACTTCGTCGCATCCTTGATGCCATAGAGCGTGAGTCCCGGAATCGTCAGCAGGCCATTGATCAGGTGCTCGACCAGTTCGCGCTCGTGCTGCTGGAAAACTTCGTACGCGGCAAGAATCGCTTCGCGCCGCGTCGTCACCGTAGAATCGTGGTGACGGCCCGCCTCGGCGATGTAGTCAATCGCCGCGATCAGCCCCGCCAGGCATTCATGGTTCTGCGTTCCCGTTTCCCAACGGTCTGGCAGCTTCTCAGTGCAGGCGCGGAGTTTGTAGGGACGAAGCCGCTGCAATTGCTCACGCTTGCCGAAGAGAATGCCGAGGTGTGGGCCGAAGAACTTGTAGCTGGAACACGCCAGGAAGTCGCAATCGAGAGCGCGAACATCAATCGACCCATGCGGCGCGTAATGTACGGCGTCGATGAACGCCATGGAACCCGCTTCATGCGCCAGCCGCACAATTTCCTGAACATCGTTGATGGTGCCAACGGCGTTGGCCGCCCATCCCACCGCTACCATGCGGGTGTTGCGGCGAATTTTCGCCGAGAGGTCAAACATATCAAGCGTGCAATCGGCTGGCTGGATGTCAGCGGTGCGAACCTTCACCCCACGCTCCTCGAGGCAAACCCAGGGCGAAACATTTGCGTCGTGATCGAGGCAACTCACCAGCAACTCGTCCCCGCTCTTCAGCTCCCGACCCAGGGCGCGACTCAGGGCGAAGGTCAGCGTCGTCATGTTGGGGCCGAAGACCACTTCATCGCTTGCGCAGTTGAAGAAGTCCGCCATGGCGGCACGCGCATCGGCAATCATCTGATCAGTGCGCTGACTGGTGACGAACGCCCCGCCGGTGTTTGCATTGTCCCTGGAAAGATAATTGGCGATCGCGTCAATCACGCATTGCGGGACCTGCGTGCCGCCCGGGGAATCGAAGAACACGGCAGGCCGCCCGTTCACCGCCTGATGCAGCGAAGGAAATTGTCGCCGCACCCAATCCACATCCAGCTTGCGCGGTACGGCAGTTCTTGCACTCGAAGACATAATCAGGAACTCCTGACCGCGGTTAGGAAGTCTGCCAGCAAACCATACGCTGTGGCCTCCAACCCAGGGTCTTGCTCGGTAATGATCAATTCCGGAAAGACGTCAGTCGCAAAACTGATGACCGATGACGTGCCTTTTACCAGTGCCAGCGGGTCAGAAAGCTTAAGCCGCTGAGGCCCGACAGACGCCGCTACACGCCCGTCCGCCGTACGCCTGGCACTGCAAACCAACTTCCAAGCTTCGCCGCTAGAGCGCGCTTCACGGAGTTGCTCCGCCGTGATTCCGCGGATACCTAGCCTGCTCACGTCCTCCAGCTTCAGATCTGCCTGCATCAAAACATTGGCGAGAGCGATAACTTTCACTGCGGCATCCATGCCTTCGATGTCGTCGCTCGGGTCGGATTCGGCCACTCCCAAGCGCTGTGCCTGGCGGATCGACTCGTCGAACGTCATCCCCGCTTCCAGGCCTTCCAGGATGACGTTGGTCGTGGAATTCAGCACGCCCCGAAAGCCGCGAACCTCGACAGCCGGCAGCGTCTCGCGAAACAGCGAGAAGATCGGCACGCCATCCATCACCGCCGACTCGAACAAGAACCGTCGCCCCTTGGCCGCCGCCAACTCGGTCAACTCGCGATAGGCGTGCACGACCGGCCCTTTGTTGGCGCTGATGGCGTGGGCGCCGACTTCGAGCGCGGCCCGAATGTGATCAATCGCCGGCTGCCCGGTTGCAGCGTTTAGCGCACTGACTTCAAAAAGCGCGTCGCCAGCGCCCATCCGCAACCAGTCATGGACATTGCCAGCGACCCGCGCGCCAGTGAAGTCCGCGGCCAGCAATTTCTCGACCCAGAAGCCGTCCCCTGCCACCAGCCAGCCAAGCTGTCGAGAAGCCACACCTGTAATCTGCCAAGCGACGCCGTAGCGGTTCCGCAGCTCGCCTTTTTTCTTCTGGAGGAGTGCGACCAAGGCCTTGCCGACATTGCCGAAGCCCACGATACAAAGGTTGTAAGTGCGGATGGGGGCTGTCTCCAGGCTGAAGGTGGCCGTGCTTCTAATTGTAAATGCCCAGCGGCCCCGAGGCGGCAATCGCAATGGACGGCCAGAAATTCCCGGCAATTCCGGAGCCTGTTGCACTCCAGGTGCATCCATTGCTGTTGGACTGGCGCCGGTTGCCGAGGCTGAAGAAAACCCTGGCCCGAGGTGGTCGAACGTCAGTTATAATTCCGAGTTAAGCTGATTCCCTGATGCTCACCATCATCGAGCGCCGTGGCGTTTATTGTAGGAGTGAGCGTCGTCCATATCCTGCACCTCGGCCCAAGCAGCCTAACGATGAGTACCACTCCGATTCTTTGAAGGAGAGCCAGAATGGCTATCAAAGCAAGTGATTACGTGTGGCACAACGGGCAATTGATTCCCTGGGATGACGCAAAGCTCCACGTGATGGCCCACGTGATCAACTACGGCTCATCGGTGTTTGAGGGAATTCGCTGCTATCACACAGACAAGGGCCCCGCCATCTTCCGTCTGCGCGACCACATGTTGCGCCTGACGCAGTCCTGCAAGATCTACCGTATCGAACTGGACTATTCGCTTGACGAACTTTGCCAGGCGGCGGTGGAAGTCGTCGCTGCCAACAAAGTGTCGCCGTGCTACATCCGCCCGATCGTGCTGCGCGGGTACGGCCAAGTTGGCGTCAACCCTTTCAACTCGCCCACCGAGGTTTACATTGCGAATTACGAGTGGGGGAAGTATCTGGGAGCAGCCGATTGCGACGATGGCGTGGACGTCTGCGTTTCCTCCTGGACGCGCCTTGCACCCAACACGATGCCTACCATGGCCAAGGCCGGCGCCAATTATATGAACTCTCAGCTGATCAAAATGGAAGCCATCGTGAACGGCTACAGCGAGGGCATTGCGCTGGACGTCAACGGCTATGTGAGCGAGGGTTCAGGCGAGAACATATTCGTGGTGCACAAAGACCGCATCTACACACCGCCGCTGGGCAACAGCGTGCTGCCCGGCATTACCCGCAACTCGGTGCTGCACATCGCGCAGGAGCTCGGCATTCCGGTGGTCGAGCAGATCATTCCGCGTGAAATGCTTTACATCGCTGATGAACTGTTCTTCAGCGGCACCGCCGCCGAGATCACGCCGATCCGCTCAGTGGATAAGATCACTGTCGGCCGCGGCGTTGCCGGCCCCATCACCAAGACCATTCGCAAGGAGTTTTATGCGATTGTGAACGGGACCACGGAAGACCGGTTCGGCTGGATGACCCCGGTTCCAGTAAAGCAGAAGCAGCCTGTGGGCGTGTAGGCAACGACGATAGATCCAAGCCTTTAATCTGGGTGCCCGTTCTAGTCCGGTTTCGGCTAGGGCGGGGTTGTTTATTTGTTGGAATCACCGTCTCTGCCAATCCAGTTGTTTCTGCTGGATCGACTCCAAATATGCCGACTATGTCCTGCGCTTTTGAGTGGGTCAACGGCGCGCATCGCGGGCACAGGTAACTGCCTTCGCGATTTGAAACCAGACCACTTTAGTTGTTGGTGTAGTCATGCTTGCAGGAACGTGCCGCCGGCTGAAGCCGGCTCCCTTCAGAAAAAGACCGCGACGCAGCGCTGAAGCGCCGCTCTACCTGCCTACCGGTGTAGCAACGCAAAACTGGTTAGAACTCCATCGTCTTTAGTGCTGGACTGACGATCAGTGGAGCCTCGGTGGCGCGCTGGACGTCGTCCTTTGTGAGACCGGGCGCAATCTCATCCAGCACCAGGCCGCTCTGCGTCACCCGCAGGTACGCCATCTCGGTAACAATGTTGTGTACAACGCGGAGACCCGTGATCGGCAAAGTGCAACGCTTCAAGATCTTCGGCGCGCCATTTTTCGTAGTGTGCTCCATCGCCACAATGACGCGCCTGGCGCTGGCAACCAGGTCCATTGCGCCGCCCATGCCCTTCACCATTTTGCCGGGAATCATCCAGTTGGCAAGGTTGCCCTCTTCATCCACTTCCATGGCGCCGAGCACGCTCAGGTCAATGTGGCCGCCACGGATCATGGCGAACGATTCGGCGCTGGAGAAATAGGCAGTGCCGGGAATTTCCGTCACCGTTTCTTTACCCGCGTTGATCAGGTCCGCGTCTTCGTCGCCGGGCACAGGATACGGACCGAACGCCGAGCATCCCGTTCTCGCTCTGCAATACAACGTCCATGCCGGGGGGCACGCAGTTCGCCACCAGCGTGGGCATTCCGATGCCGAGGTTGACGTAGAAGCCGTCGCGCAGCTCGCGCGCCACCCGCTTCACAATGCGATCACGCTTTTCGGTGTCCTTCTGCTTCGTAATTGGAGAAGTTGCCATGGCCTTGATCCTTCTTCGGGGTTTCCCACTTACCCCGATTCTTGATGCCGCCCTGAAGGCCGACCCTGCCTTACGCTTTGCGTAATGTTCGCCGCTCGATGCGTTTCTCGTAGTCCGTTCCCTGGAAAATGCGCTGCACATACACGCTCGGCGTGTGCACCTGGTCTGGCTCAATTTCTCCCGGATCGACCAAGTGCTCGACTTCGACGATCGTTACCTTGGCTGCCGTCGCCATCATGGGATTGAAGTTCTGCGCCGTCTTGCGGTACACCAGATTGCCCCAACGGTCGCCCTTCCAGGCTTTGATGAGCGCGAAATCGGCTTTCAGGGCGAGCTCCAGCACATATGGCCTGCCATTAAACTCGCGCGTCTCCTTGCCCTCGGCAACGACCGTCCCGAATCCGGTAGGCGTGTAGAAGCCGGGGATTCCCGCGCCGCCAGCGCGAATGCGTTCGGCGAAGGTGCCTTGCGGGATGAGTTCGAGATCGATACGCCCGGTCAACACCATCTCTTCCAGCAAACGGTTTTCGCCGACGTAGCTTCCCTTGTGCGACTTGATCTGCCCAGCGGCGAGCATCAGCCCCAGTCCGCAGTCATCAATTCCCACGTTATTGCTGATGGTGTTCAGGTCTTTCACGCCTTTTTTGACCAAGGCGCGGATGAGGTTCTCGGGAATCCCGCACAAGCCAAAGCCCCCGACCATGAGCGTGTCGCCATCTTTGATGTCGTGAATGGCATCGTCAGCGTTCGCAACTACTTTGTTCATTGCCATAGGATTTTGCTTCCGACCGGCGATTGTACCGAGGTATGTCGCCTCGACGCAAAAGGTCGACTCGTTCACGAGTTCCAGGTGGTCTGGCTTGATCCAAATGCTCTGCGGTTTCGTCTTTGAGTTCTGATATGACGATTTCTCGCCAGTTAACCGCCGAGTCCACCGCAGTTCAGGCGATTACGCTCGCCCCAGGTTTCCTCGGTGTAAAACGTTACCGCGTACCAATGGCTCTCCAGGCGCTGTACACGAGGGACTTCGCAGGGTATGCCGCTAGAGCGTTTTCACAGTTATTGTAGACCATATCCGCAATGAGAGAACCAGGCTAAGGCGTTCTCGGCGGTAACGGCTGCCAGGGCTTCTGTAATTGCGCTTTCCAGAGCTTCTACGGTTCGGGCCTTGGCCGAGCGCAACAACTGCTTGATCTTCGACCAGGCTTGCTCGATCGGGTTGAAGTCCGGCGAGTAGGCGGGCAGATAGATCAGGCGCGCGCCCCGGGCTTCAATCTGCTCCCGTACACCCTGCACTTTGTGAGCCGATAGATTGTCCATGATGACCAGCTGTCCGGGTCGGAGCCGAGGGCACAACACCTGCTCCAGATAGGCCAGGAAGACATCGCCATCGGTCGGCGATTCGATGGTCATGGGCGCCTGCAAGCCTCGGGTGGTGAGCGCCGCCAGCATGGTCAACGTAGACCAGTGGCGGTTGGGCGTCCCTTCCGCCACCCGTTCTCCACGAGGAGCCCGGCCATAGTTGCGGGTCATCTGGGTGCTGGCTCCGCTCTCGTCAAGAAACACCAACTGCTCCGGGTCGATCTGAGTTATAGCTTTCCACCACGCTTGCCGGCGCTGCTGCGCTTCCGGGGTTTCTTGCTCCTGGGCGTGGAGTGACTTTTTTTAAGCCGCAGTCCCATCTGCCGTAAGGCCAGCCACAGCCGTCCGATGCTCAAGCTCACGCCCTTGACCGCTTGCAGCTGCTCTTGCAACTCTCGCAGCGTCAGATCCGGCTGCTTGCGGATTTGCTCCCGCATCCACTCCTGCAGCGTCACCGTCACCCGGCTCACGGGGCCACGTCGCCACGGTGGCCGCTCCATCTGCCCCGTGCGCGTGCGGGTGGCGGAGACCTTCTTGGCCCAGCCTTCACTTACCCCAAACTGTTCCGCTAACTCCCCCAGCGTCCCTTTGCCCTGCTCATAGGCCTGCAAAAACTTTCGCCGCAAATCATTTGCATAGGGTCGTGCCATCGGGTGCAGCGGAAAATCGCCACCAACAGTCTACACTATCCATGAAAACGCTATAAAGTGTCCGGCTTTGTGGCTCTGCGCTGCCGTCGAAAGGGAATCAGTCGGGTCAAATACGAGATAAACAATGGTACGGCCTACGGTGCCCCAGCCGGAAACATCCCATTCGAGATGCTTCAACTCTCCCTTCGAGGAGTCCGGCATTCGCATGACCTCAGCTTTGTAACGGCGCGACCATACTAACCACCTGAGAGCGGGGCGGAGTGTTCCCTGTGCCTTGAACAACGCCGCGGAAACGGCTAGAAAAGCGATTAACGTGACCAACATCGACAGACATTGGAGTGGCCTTTTGCTAATGGCGGCCATGAGGAGTAGGACTAGGCAGAACAGACAGACGATTGGGGCGACCACCAAGATATAGAGCAGGCCAGCATCCGCGCTGTGCATGAATAGCAACAGCAATAACATGCTCGCACCCACGACGACGTAGAGTGGCAGGCGCCAATTGAATCGCTCGCGTTCAGTGCTTTGCTGGCCCATCAAAATTGCTATCAGCCCCTAGCCCTTGCCTTTCCCGAACTTATTCGCGTCCTCAAACATCTCCCGCAGCCCCGGCCCACGCAGGTTCTCCCGCAGATGCGCCAATTGCTGCTCAAAGCGCAACAGCGCCTCTTCGATGTTCTGGCCGTTGGTAAGCGCTATGTCGCGCCACATCGAGTAGGGGCTGCTCGCAATCCGCGTCATTTCCCGCAAAGCCCGCCCGCCGATTTCTTTAATGGCCTCGTCCTCTCCGAGTTCATCGCGCAATACAGAAGCAAGCGCTGTGGCGATCATCTGCGGCAGGTGGCTGATCCACGCGCATAGGCGATCATGCCGTTCCGGATCCATCGTTACGACCCGGGCGCCGATTGACCCTAGAAGTTCAATGAACTCCTGCTGGCGCTCTGTGTACTGCGGTTCCGCGCCAATTGGCGTTATTAGCCACACGGCATCGCGAAATAGATCGGCATCCGCGCTCTCGATCCCGCCGCGCTCCTTGCCTGCCATGGGGTGTCCGGGAAGCACGCGGATTCCCGCTTCTGCGCCGAATACCATGCGCGCACGTTCGACAAACTGCACCTTGGTACTGCCGACATCGCTAATGAGGGTGGCGGGTGCAAGCGTGGGTGCAAGCTTTTCGAAGGTGGAAAGGATGCCGCCGATCGGTGTGGCGAGAACAACGACGTCGCTGCCTTGGACAGCTTGCTTCGGGTCAGTATCGCCCGTATCGATCGCGCTGCGGATGAGGGCAGCGTTCAGCACTTCGGGCCGGTCGCAGCCAACGATGGTCCCTTGGAAATCGCGCTGGCGAAGGGCAAGTCCAAGCGAGCCGCCGATCAAGCCCGTTCCCACAATCGTGATCTGCTCAATGGCCATGGCCGTTTCGCTTCGCAGAAGGCAGCCGGCTATCCAATCGTCCGTCCCACCGCCGGCGCGATCATCCGCAACTGGCCCATGAGCTCGGAAAACTGCTGCGGATATAGGGACTGCGCGCCATCCGACAGCGCCTCATCGGGCGAGGGATGCACCTCGATCAGCAAGGCATCGGCCCCCGCGGCAACCGAGGCGCACGCCATGGGCGCGACTTTGTCACGCAATCCGGTTCCGTGCGAAGGGTCGGAGGTGATCGGCAGGTGCGACAGCTTGTGCACGACGGGAATGGCGGAGATATCGAGCGTATTGCGCGTGTAGGTCTCAAAGGTACGAATGCCACGCTCGCACAGAATGACCTGGTAGTTGCCGCCCGACATAATGTACTCAGCGGAAAGCAACATTTCTTCGATGGTGGCTGCGATGCCGCGTTTCATCAGCACTGGTTTGCGGACTCTGCCGAGCTCGCGCAGCAAGTTGAAGTTCTGCATGTTGCGTGCGCCTACCTGAAAAATATCGACGTAGGGCAGCATGAGTTCGATCTGCGAAATCTCCATGACCTCGCTGATCACCATCAGTCCGTTCTGTTCGCCGGCTTGGCGCAGTAGCTTCAAAGCCTCCAACCCGAGCCCCTGAAATGTGTATGGTGAGCTGCGCGGCTTGAAAGCTCCACCCCGCAGTACTTTGGCGCCGGCCTTGCTGACTACCTCAGCCGCGGCGAAGAGTTGTTGCTGCGACTCCACCGAACAGGGACCGGCCATTACAACAACTTCCTTGCCGCCGATCTCGACCCCGTTGGGGAGCTTAACGACAGTGTCGTGCGCACGGAACTGGCGCCCCACAAGTTTGTAAGGCGCGCTGATGCGGTGCACGCGCTCTACCCCCGGCAGCACCTCCAGGTCGCGCGTGTCAAAGTCGATACGCTTGCCCACCGCGGCCAGGACACTCTGCCGTGCCCCAGTCGTACGATGCACTGCAAATCCCATCCTCATCAGGTGATCGGTCACCCGCTGGATCTGGTCTTCACTGGCGTGTTCCAACATCGCAACAATCATGACGTCCGCTTTTCGCCTTTCGCTCTTGGCTACCCGCTTTTCGCTCTTCGCCGTTCGGTCTTCGCCTTTGCCTACGGCTCTTGGCCTTTAGCTCTTAGCAATCTGAGCCAGCCTGGGACGGCACCCAGGCATCCAGCTAACCACTAGCCACTAACCCCTACCCTCTAATCATTCGGCTCCAACTCAGTGGTCTCTTCCTGGCTCTGCGGCCCGGGAGCCATCTCTTCACGCTGGATCTGCCGCATCACGTCCACCAGGCGTTCGTAGACCTGACGCAATTGCACATCGGACAATGGCCCCGCATTGGCGCGAGCGATATTCTGGAAAATGATCTTCTCGCGGTCCGGCTCATAGATGGGCATTGCCGAGTTGCGCTTGAGCTTGCCAATTTCGTGGGCGCATCGGGCGCGTTCATTGATCAGCCGCACCAACTCGCGGTCGAGATCGTCGATGTTCCGGCGCCAATCCTCGATGTCCATGGACTATGTGCCTCGTGTCTTGCGCAATAGCACAAACCTAACTACTAGCTACAGCTTCCTGTGCTGTCCCGGTCAGCGATGACAGGAATTCTGACACCGCCGCGGCTTCCCGTCCCGGATTTTGTTCGATCGTCTGCACGATCGCGCTTCCGACCACGGCCGCATCGGCAAAACGCCCGACTTCGGCAAATTGCTCGGGAGTCGAAACTCCAAATCCGACCGCGATCGGCAACTTGGTGTGGACTCTCAGCCGCTCGACCAACGATCGTGCGTCATCCGCAAGCTCTTGCCGAGTGCCCGTAATGCCAGTGCGCGAAATCGCATACACGAATCCGCGGGAGTGTTTCGCGGTGTTTCGCAAGCGCTTGTCGGTACTCGTAGGAGCAGCCAGGAACACGGGCGCGAGGTTATGGGCTTTCATTGCGCGCAGATATTCTCCCGCTTCTTCCGCCGGAAGATCGGTGACAAGAGCTCCGTCCACACCGGCCTCGGCGGCAGCGGTGCAAAACTTCTCCAGTCCAAACTGCAAAATGGGGTTGAGGTACGAGAAGATGATCAGTCCTGCGTTCGACTGTTGCCGCAGTTGTCCGGCGATGTCGAGAACGCCCTGCAGATTGGTCCCATGTTGCAAGGCACGCTCGCTGGCGCGCTGGATCACCGGGCCGTCGGCTACCGGATCGCTAAACGGCACGCCGAGTTCGACCACGTCAGCGCCCGCACGAATCGCCGCCAATGCGACCTCGCGCGAGGTATCCAGGTCAGGGTCGCCGCAGGTGATGTAGGCCACCAGCCCGGGACGCTTATTGAATCGGATTGCCAATTGTCCTCTCTACCAACTACTAAGCGCAGTATTGAAATGTCATCCTGAGCGAAGTGAGCTCGCGACAACGAGGTCACGAAGTCGAAGGACCCCTATCTCCGTCGAGAGACTACGCAGCAACAGGGGTTCTTCGCTTCGCTCAGAATGACAACCAATCAGTTAGTACCGCGCGTCAAAACGCCAGATTCTCCCGTAGAATCCCGATATCTTTGTCGCCACGTCCGGACACGTTCACGATCACGACATCCGACTTCTCCATCTTCGGCGCTCGCTTGATGCATTCCGCAATGGCATGCGCCGATTCTAGCGCCGGAATGATGCCCTCCGTCCGTGCCAGCTTGAGACACGCGTCGAGCGCCTCTTGATCGCTGGCTGACACGTACTCCGCGCGTCCCTGGTCATGGAGCGCGGCATGTTCGGGGCCGATCGCGGGATAATCGAGCCCGGCTGAAACGGAGTGAGTCATCGCGATCTGCCCACCCGGATCTTGCAGGACGTAGGAATAGGTCCCCTGCAACACTCCTGGCCCGCCGCCGTCGAAGCGGGCTGCGTGTTCGCCCAGCGAGTGGCCGCGGCCGCCGGCTTCCACACCAATCAGTTTCACTTCGCGGTCTTTGATGAATTCGTAGAAGATGCCAATCGCATTGGAGCCGCCACCCACGCAGGCGATGACCGCTGTCGGCAGCCGGCCTTCTGCCTTCAGAATCTGTTTGCGCGCCTCTTGGCCGATGACGCGATGGAAGTCCCGCACCATCGTCGGATAAGGATGCGCTCCCAAGACGCTGCCCAAAAGGTAGTGCGTGGTTCGGACATTGGTCACCCAGTCGCGCATGGCTTCATTGATGGCATCCTTCAACGTGCGAGAACCCGAGTCAACGCCGCGCACCTCGGCGCCCAGCAGCCTCATGCGGAAAACGTTCAACTCCTGCCGGCGCATGTTTTCCGTCCCCATGTAGACCACGCACTCCATGCCAAACAGCGCGCACACAGTTGCCGTCGCGACTCCGTGCTGACCGGCGCCCGTCTCGGCAATGATGCGATGTTTGCCCATCCGCCGCGCCAGCAGAGCCTGCCCGATGCAGTTGTTGATCTTGTGCGCCCCGGTATGCAGCAGGTCTTCCCGCTTCAGATAGATCTTCGCGCCGCCCAGTTCTCGGGTGAGCCGCTCGGCCAGAAACAATGGCGTCGGACGCCCTGCGAAATCGACCAATAGCCGGTGATACTCGTCGCGAAACGCCTTATCTTTACGCGCCGCAGCGTAGGCAGCCTCGAGTTCCTGCAAGGCCGCCATCAGCGTCTCGGGCACATACCGCCCGCCGTATGAGCCGAAGCGCCCCGCAATCGCGCGCCCACGCGGCTGCCGGTCCTGGGTGGTGGACTCGCCGCGGAAGTCTGTATGTCGCTACTCGCTTCGTTCATGCTTTCCTTCTATCGCAACGCGCTCTGTACCTGACGCACCGCTCCAACGAAGCTGCGCAGCCTGGCTTCGTCCTTCTTTCCGATTTCACGCTCAACACCTGAGACCACGTCCACTCCCCAGGGCGTGAACAACCGGATGGCCGCGGCGACGTTCTCGGGACTCAATCCTCCCGCGATGATCACGGGCACTTGCGCGCGAATCTTCGCCACGATCGGCGCTACAGCGGTCCAATCAAAGGTCTGCCCCGTCCCACCGCGCTGGCCGGGCGATCCCGCGTCCAGCAGTATCGCGTCAATATTCTGGCGCGATCGCAAATAGCTCTCCAAACTGTCCGGCGAATTCAGCAAGTCACGCGCCTGCAGTGTCTTAATGATCTTTCGCTGTCTGAGCGCTTGCCGATACCGCTCCATTTGGTCCGCCGGCTCATCGCCGTGAAGCTGGACGCCGGTCAATCCGGTTTGCTCAGCCACGTCCGCGACGTTCGCGGGCGTCTCATTCACGAAGACCCCGATCTTCTCAATCTCATCCGTCAGACCGGCGATAATCTCCGCCGTCCGATCGATCTCGATTCGCCGCGAACTGGGCGCAAAGATGAAACCCAGGGCATCGGCTCCGGCGGCCAGACTGGCCTGCGCGTCGCGCAAATTCGTGGTTGCGCAAATCTTTACCCATATCATCTCAAGGTCGCCCCAGCCGGCTTCATTGGGCAGCGACCGCACGCGCCATCAGTTCCCTCAACGCATCTCCGGGATGCGGCGCGCGCATCAGTGATTCGCCGATCAGAAACGCATCGAATCCAGCCTCCCGCAAGCTGGCAATGTGATCTCCAGTTTCGATACCGCTCTCGGCGACCTTCACCACTCCCGGTGGCATCAACTCAGCCAGTTGCAAAGACGTATTCAAATCGACGCGAAAGGTGCGCAGGTCGCGGTTGTTCACCCCAATCGTCTCGCAGCCGGCATCGAGGGCACGTTGCAACTCCTCGCCGTCGTGCACTTCGCAGAGCACATCGAGTTGCAACTCGCCCGCGCGACGATGCAAATTGGCCAACTCCGCCTGGGTCAGAGCGGCGACAATAAGCAGCACGGCGTCAGCCCGATGGGCCCGAGCTTCCAGCAACTGGAACTCATCGACAATGAAGTCCTTACGCAGGCACGGTAGCCCTGTTGCCTCCGATGCGATCTGCAGGTTCTGCAGCGACCCTTGGAAGAACTGCTCGTCGGTCAGCACCGAGAGTGCGGCCGCTCCAGCCTCCTCCAGTTCGACGGCCAGTCTAGCCACGGGAAAATCCGCGCGAATCAGCCCCTTCGACGGTGACGCCTTCTTCAACTCGGCAATCACCGCGATACCCGACTCCTGCCCAGACCGCAGGCCTTCTCGAAACCCTCTTGGCTGGTGCCGCTCTGCCGCCACGGTCAGCGCTCGGAAGTTGGCCGAAGCCTTGGCAAGGGGGACTCGTTCCCGAGTAGCAACGATGATCTCTTCCAGCTTGGTGGGCATCGGTCTCACCAGAGTATACCCAAACACTCACGCTTGACTTACTCCGCGGCTTCGCATACTGTCCGGCTTAATTCAGCCACAGAGGAGAGCCAACATGCGTCCAACGGGAATCGTCCTGATCGCGATCTACCACTTCCTGGCTGCTGCGTTCCTGGTATTCGCGGCCATCGCGCTCGCGGTAGGTGGTAGTGTCCTGGGCGCCATGTTCGCCGCCGGCAAAAGCATCCCCCTTGGCGGCATGGGGTTTTTTGTGGGCGTCGTGGGAGCTGCCTTCACGCTCGTCTTCGCCGTGGTCGCCGCGCTTGCCGGCTACGGTGTGTGGACGCTTCGTGAGTGGGGACGCATTCTGTGTATCGTGCTGGCGGGCATCTCGCTCCTCTTCTCGCTGCCCGGGTTGCTGTTCATGGGCCTGCACTTCGGGTTCTTCCTGGGCGGATATCGCCTGATCAAGTTAGCCATCAACATCGCGATCATCTGGTATCTCATTCAACCGCAGATCAGGTCTCTTTTCCAACGCGGGGCGCCTGTGCTCCCTTAATTTGATTGTCAACTTCTCAATGGCGCCGTTTTGGAGGGGTCACTCCCCTGATTCCGCGTTTCTTTCCCTGCCTGTTCGCAGTCGGCGACACCTATAATTGAAGTGCTCTGGACGACGACGGCTCCGCCGGATTGCACCCGAACCCGGCCGCCTAAATTCGCGGCTGTGGCGGGCGAGTATCCGGAAGTATGTCCACATGGCGACGCTCCCCTCCGCACGAAGCGACGCGGTACCATCCGCGAACCTCCTTTCCTCACCGTTTCATAGCCGCAGGGGCTGGTGTTTCAAAACACTGAGCGCCATGGTCCTGATCTTGCTCCTGGCTAGCGCGAACCGGAGCGGCTTGGCGTGGAGCACGGCCAGTCGCAAGCAGGAAGCCGCCGCCCAGTTCGAGAAGGCTGAGCAAATGCGCGAGGCGCTAAACGGCCGTCCAGAGGCGGAGCGCACCCGCCGCGCTTACCAGCGGGTGGCCGACGCGTATCGCAAGGTCTATTACGTGGCGCCCGATTCCAGCAAGGCCGATGCCAGCGTGATCGCGGTTGCCGAGACTCTGGCAACCATGGGACGCCAGTTCGAGCCCGGCGAGAAGGACTTGCTTTCGGCCATCCGCGAATATGAGTTCTTGCGGCATGAGTATCCGGGCAGCAAGTACCGCTTCCAGGCATTGTTCACGATTGGGCAGATTCAGGCGCAAGACCTCGGAGACGACGACGATGCCCGCAAGACATTCGAGGAATTCCTGCGGCGATATCCGCACATGCCACTGGCACGGGAGGCGAAACAGGCCCTGGCGGAGTTGAACCAACCCAAGTCAAGCAAGAAGCCGGCAGACGAATCTCGCGCTAACCCCGCGGCAACGCCGGCCGCGGAAGCAGCCTCCCAATCCACACTTCCGAAAAGGTCTGGGATGCCTATGATCACCGGCATCCGTCATTGGTCTACCCCGGATTACACGCGAGTGGCAATTGATGTGGACGGGGAAGTGAAGTACGAAGTGGGACGCGTTCCCGACCCGGACCGAATCTTCTTTGATCTGCCCGACACGAAACTCGCTTCGGTCCTGGTCGGCAAGAGCTTCGATGTGGAAGACGGCTTTCTGAAGAAGATCCGAGTGGCGCAATATCAGCCGGGATATACCCGCGTGGTTCTGGAAGTTGCGGACGTCTCCGACTACTCGGCGTTCCTGCTGCCAAACCCATACCGTCTCATCATCGATATCCACGGACGCCAACCTCATTCCAAAACGCAGGTAGCCCAGTTGGGCAACCCCGCGGCTAGCAATCAAGAGGAAGCTGCGCCATCCGGCCAAAAGGTCAGGACAGAAGCGAAATCTTCACTCGGCATCAGCGTGAAGCAGAATAGCGCTCACAGGACGACCGGTAACGACGAGAACACTGGTGCTGCTGCGCGGGCGACACGTCCAGCTTCCGCAGCAACCACGGCGGCGTCCAACTCTTCCCATCGTAAAGTCGTCGTGGACGAGAACAACGAAGTCACCACTGACGACCTCCCTCCGGAGATGGCGTCAACTCCCAAGGCGCACACTGCGAAGGAAACCCAGGCCAATTTGGCCCGCGCGGCGAATCCAGACGACCCGCTCTTCTCCGGTTCCGGAGACACCACCGGCGCGGAACTGAAGGCCACGACCCAGCCGACCACAGCTCCAACGGCAGTGGCCGTCGCTCCTCGGGCCAAGACCGCAAGAAGACGAGCAAGGTCGCACCTACCGACGTGCCTTCCGCCCACGAGGCCGAACCAACGTCCGCTGGTGAACGTAGCCTGACCCGCGCTCTCGGACTCAAGATTGGACGCATTGTGGTGGATGCCGGACACGGCGGTCACGATACCGGAACCATCGGTCCCAATGGACTCATGGAGAAAGACCTGGTTCTCGACGTGTCGTTGCGCCTTGGTCGCTTATTGGAAACTCGACTCGGCGCCGACGTGATCTACACGCGCGACGACGACACTTTCATCCCGCTGGAAACCCGAACCGCCATAGCTAACGAGCACCAGGCTGACCTGTTTATTTCGATCCACGCGAACTCCAGCTCCGACCCGTCCGCCCGCGGAGTTGAGACCTACTACCTGAACTTCACCTCCGATCCGGATGCGCTGGAAGTTGCCGCGCGTGAAAACGCCGTCTCCCAGAAATCCATCTTTGAACTCCAGGACCTGGTCAAGAAGATCACGTTGAAGGACAAGATCGAGGAATCGCGGGAGTTGGCAACCGATGTTCAGCAGTCGCTTTACAGCGGGCTGGCCGGCAAGCATTCCACCTTGCGCGATCGCGGCGTCAAGAAAGCACCCTTTGTGGTGTTGATCGGCGCCAACATGCCCAGCATCCTAGCTGAAATCTCTTTTGTTTCCAATCCTGATGACGCCGCAAATCTGGAGACCCCGGAATACCGTCAGAAGATCGCCGAATCCATCTACAAAGGCATCGCCAAGTACGCCGATGGACTCAGCGGCGTGAAAGTGGCGTCCAAACTCAGCAAGCCCAGCGGAGAATAGTTCGCAGCATTCAGCATTCAGCATTCAGCACTCAGCACTCAGCGTTCAGCATTCAGCATTTGGCACTCGGCACTCCGTCAAACGTAGGTCGTCCTCACTGCCGGCGCAGGTTCGTGGGCACCACCATCTGATTATTGGCCGAATGCTGAGTGCTGAATGCTGACCTTCCTGAATGCTGAATGCTAACCTTCCTGGAAACTTTGTCCCTGCCGCAGTAGTCTAATTCAGTAGGTTTTCCACGCCCGGATTAGTTTGGTCTCATGAAGCGTTTTCTCATCGTCGCGTTCTTGCTTCTCTGGTTGGGGAGCATCGCTTTTGCATCCGACCCCAACAACTTTCTGCCAACCTCTTTCGCTGGCTGGAACCAATCGGGCTCGGCACAGTCAACCACCGATCCGGCGAAAGCCGACGCAGCCTATCCCGCTGTTTTGAAAGAGTACGGCTTTGCCGGCTCTGAGACAGTAACCTACACCCGTTCAGATGGACGCAAGCTGACCGTAAAAGCGGCCAGATTCAACGACGCTACCGGGGCCTATGGCGCCTTCACTTTTTATCGCCAGCCAGCGATGAGAGCCGAGCGGATCGGCACCAAAGCCGCGTCAGCGAACCAGCGCATCCTGTTCTTCCGCGACAATATTCTGGTGGACGCCGATTTCGATCACCTGACGGAAATGTCCGCAGCCGAATTGCGCGAACTCGCAGGGATGCTGCCCGCCGCTAAGGATTCAGCCGAGAACCTGCCGACTCTTCCTGAGTACTTGCCCAAGAGCGATGCTGTGGAAAACTCGGCAAAATATATCCTCGGCCCGCAGGCATTGCTTGCGGAGAAGGCGCCGCTGACGCCTGAGCAGGTTGACTTCAGCCATGATCCCGAAATTCTGATTCAGGACTATTCGTCCAAGAGTGGGCCTCTCACACTCACGCTGATTCAGTATCCGACGCCGCAGATCGCCGGCGAGCGCCTGCGCGCCTTGCAAAGCGTTGAACAGTCGACTCCAAACTCTCTGCTCGTACGACGCAGCGAGACCTTGGTCGACGTCGTAACCGGCGCCATCGGAAGCAGCGAGGCGCATGCGCTTCTCAACTCCGTGAACTACGATGCCGAGGTCACGTGGAACGAAGCAACCTCAATGAGCAAGCGCGACAACATCGGCAATTTAATGCTCGGGGTGTTTGCGCTGACTGGAATCGTTCTGTTGATATCTCTTATCTTCGGAGTTTTTTTTGGAGGCATTCGCGTCTTGATGAAGCGTCTTTTCCCGGATAGCGTCTTCGATCGCCCCGAGGATGTCGAGATCATTCAGTTGCATCTTCGATAGCGGCGGTTGTCAATGTAAGCAGCTGAAAATAAAATAGTTACTTGAAAACATTGGAAAGCTGATAGTTTTCGGCCAATTTCCCGCGATTACCGAGTCGTCCTGTAACTTATTGAAAACACAGCAATTTAAGTCCAAGAAATTGCTTGACACCTCTTTTCCCTCACCCTAGTATTTGTGCAGAAAGTTTTGACGGTTTAGCCTCCGTTGGAACTATTCTCCCTTGAAGAGAAGGCCGCCCTGTTGCCGGGTGGCCTTTTCGTTTGCGTCCAGACCGTCAGCGAAGAAGCTTTCGATCCGACGAATAGAGTTTCTCCTCGAGTGAAACTCGTCCGCTCCTTCAATCAGCACGACCTGGTATCGCGCGAGATTGAGCAACGATTAAGACATCGCACAGGTGATCATGCAACTCGTAGCGTTGAATTGAGCACATTCAGTGCAAATCAATGCGGCTGCGAGCTGCTCAATCCATAGAGCTTCGCCGCGTTATCGTGCATGACCATGTGTGCAATGTCGCTAGCCTGCTGGCGTGTGATCTCTCCGTCCTGCATCATTCCCGTCAGTGCGATCGCGAGCGCGGTTCTTCCCGCCGTCTCGGTTTGATAGCCCGTCTCCTCCCAGTTCACCTGCGGCGTCAGCGGATAGAGGTCCGTGCCGAATAGCACCTTCTCCGGATAGAACTCCAGCATGAACCGAATGCTGGCGGCGATGTGGCGCGGTGACGTCATCCAGGTCTGCTCGGAGAAGTCGGCGTAGACATTGGGCTTCATAAGCAGATAGGGCACGAACTGCTCAAAGCCGCCAGCGCCGCCGTGAAGTATGACGAAGTTGGTCTTGCGCAGGGTTGGATCATTGAACACCGAATCCAGAAGCAGAGGATTGCTTCCCTCCATCTCGAAATAGCCGCCACATCCCCCGCCGGTGTGGAAATGCACCGCCATCCCCAATCGGCCCGCCTCGCGCGCAATGTAGCGGAAAAGATAGTCCTGCAGCGTCTTGTAGTCGGCATCGCTGGGAACTCCGCCCTTCACATAGCGCGCATAGACACGGGCGGCGCCAGCTTCTTTCGCGGGAGCGAAATCCAGCGCCCGTAAATAGGCGGCTTCGAACTTGACGGCCACGGCCCCGTCCGTTTTCTGCAGTTCGAGCAAGGGCGTCACGATCTTGGCCGTGTATTGCGCCAGGGTCGGAGGCACGCTGGTCAGGTTGAGCTGGTTCAGGTATCGCGCGAAAACCAACTCCTCTCGACTGAAAAAGATCTTGCGATCAGGCGATTGCGCCGCAAGCAAGGAGTTGTTCAGCGGAAACAGCAGCGTGTCGTCGAACGGCACCCAGAGGAAGCGCGGTGGTGTCAATCCGCGCCCCATGGCGACCCGGTTCGCCAGCTCGCTTTCGATGCCGAGTTGGTCGAGCACCCAGTTGGGATAGTTCTCACCCTCTCGCTGCTTGACCTGCTCTTTTGCAGCCAGCAGCTCTTTCACATGCTCAGGGGTGGCGTCGTCGTACTTGTAGCCGAACATCGCTTTCCACGCCTTGATGTAGACGGGATTGTCCTGGCGGAACATCAGCCCGTCCGCCGTGGCCTCCAACGGATAGCAGGGCAACGCGTCGAAGTCATCGTCCGGCTGGCCCGCATTGTCTAGGGCGGGCGGGTGCGAGTGGTTGTCAATCGCTTTGATATGGTTGATCTCGTCCAGCAGGCTCGCATCGGGTCGGAGTTGGTGGTTGTCTTGCCCAACCAGTGGGAGCGAAATCAAGAACGCGGCGACACAACGAAGCGCGATTTTCATCGGAACTCCTGGGGGTGGATTATCCTACAACCGCGAGGACGGCGGAAGCTTTAACCCGCTTCCGAACCCAAACGCCTGTCGGGTGAATCCAAAGGCTTTACCCCATCATGCACAGCACTCCATCCAAGCCGGCCCAGAAAACCGAGATCTTCAAGGCGCTCCCCGAAGTTTGGCAATTGATCCGGCCGCGCCGCGCTCTGCTCGCCCTCGGTCTCGGGCTGATGATTATCAACCGCGTCTCCGGGCTGGTGCTTCCGGCCTCCACCAAGTATCTGGTGGACGACATCATCGGTAAGCGGCACTTCAAGCTTCTCTATCCTCTCGTGGGAGTGGTCCTTCTAGCAACGATTATTCAGGGATTGACCTCATTTGCGCTGACCCAAACGCTCTCCAAAGCAGCGCAGAAGCTCATCGCGGAGTTGCGCCGTCGAGTGCAGGAGCATGTGGGGCGGCTATCGGTCGCCTACTACGACACCAACAAAACCGGTACGCTGGTGGCGCGCATCATGAGCGACGTCGAGGGAGTCCGCAACCTCGTCGGTACCGGACTGGTCGACTTCGCCGGCGGATTGCTGACCGCAGTCATTGCCTTCGGCTTTCTAATTCACATCAGCTTGATAATGACAGCCATCGCCTTCGGCTTTCTGGCTGTCTTCGGATTCGGATTGCGCAAGGCCTTCCGGATTATCCGCCCCATCTTCCGTGAACGCGCGAAGATCAATGCTGAGGTCACGGGCCGTCTGACGGAATCGCTGGGAGGAGTGCGCGTCGTCAAGGGTTATCACGCCGAGCAGCGTGAGCACGAGGTATTCAGCTCGGGAGTCGAGCGCCTGCTGCAGAACGTCTTCCGCACCCTGACCGCAACTTCGGTCATGAGCCTGTCGTCTTCCACTCTGATGGGCATGATCGGCGCGATTGTCATGTTTATGGGAACGCGCCAGATTCTTGCGGGTAAGCTGACGCTGGGCGGGTTCTTCACCTACACCATGTTCCTCGGGTACCTGGCCGCGCCATTGTTCCAGATTGTCGGCATTGGCACCCAAGTCACGGAAGCCCTTGCAGGTCTGGAGCGCACTCGCGAAGTTCTGGACGAAACCCCCGAAAACGAAGATCCCAACCGGACCGTCACACTGGCCGAGATACGCGGCGACGTCGTCTTTCAGGGTGTAACGTTTGCCTACGAGCAGAAGAAAACCGTCCTGCACGACATCTCGTTTCACGCGCGTCCGGGTACGGCGACGGCGTTAGTGGGATCGTCGGGATCGGGCAAGTCCACCATCATCGGGTTGATCGCCGCCTTCCATACCCCCAACCAGGGCAAGATTCTGGTGGATTCGGTCGATCTCTCGACCGTCCGGCTTGAGTCTTACCGCACGCAACTGGGTATGGTGCTGCAGGATTCGTTTCTCTTCGACGGAAGCATCCGCGAGAATGTGGGCTTTTCCAAGGCCGATGCGACTGAGGAGGAGATTCTCCGCGCGTGCGCTATCGCCCGCGTGGACGAGTTCGCGGAGAAATTTGAGCTGTCGTACGACACCATCATCGGAGAGCGTGGGGTGAAGCTTTCCGGCGGCCAGCGTCAGCGGGTGTCCATCGCGCGCGCTATCCTGGCGAATCCGCGCATTCTCATTCTGGATGAGGCCACCTCAAGTCTCGACTCTGAGTCGGAGGCCCTGATCCAGGAAGGACTCTCGTACCTGATGCAAGGGCGTACGACGTTTGTCATTGCGCACCGGCTTTCCACCATTCGTCGCGCCGACCAAATCCTGGTGGTCGAAGAAGGACGAATCGTCGAACAGGGTAATCACGCGTCGCTGTACGAGTTCGGCGGCCGCTATTACGACCTGTACACCAAGCAACATGGCATTGAGCAGAACCTTTTCCTGGCTCCCGGAGAGGGAGACACCACCGAAGAGCCCTCAGCCGTGCTGCCCGACGGAGCTCCCGCTGATCCCGATCCCACGACTCTGCTTCGTTAGCCCGGCAACCACTCAGAGGAGTAACGCGCAATCCGCCAGACGGCTCCATACGTAATATTCTATGGAACTTACGGCAGAGGCGGGACATGCTGGAATCGTGGCTTCTCAGAGTCGGCCTGAATCCTGCCGTGCCCTTGAAACAATTTGCGCGCTCGGGAATCTTATTTTGTGTTGTAAACGGAGTGGCCTGAGTTTTCGATGTTGAACAAGAAGTCGTCTGACATACCGTCGTCCGAAGTTACGCCGAAGAGCTGGTACTTGAACCGGCGCACATTCCTGGCTGGGGCCGCAACATTGGCCGGAGCCGCTCTGGCCGGCGTCAAGTTGAGCCATTTTGCCTCGCCCTCAGCGGTAGCGTTCGCCAGCGAGAAGCTGAATTTCACCAAAGGCCCATTCGGGACGACCGAGAAGCAGACGCCGTTGCAGGACATTACGCATTACAACAACTACTACGAATTCAGCACCGACAAATACGAGCCTGCCGACCTGGCGAAGAATTTTCAAACCCGGCCATGGACGGTGCGCGTAGAAGGGCTCGTCAATAAGCCCAAAACGTTCGATATCGACTCCCTGTTAAAAATGCCGCTGGAAGAGCGGATTTACCGAATGCGCTGTGTCGAAGGCTGGTCGATGGTGATTCCGTGGATTGGCTTTCCGCTGAAATCGCTGCTCGACCAGGTGCAGCCGAATTCGAAGGCAAAGTATGTGGAGTTTACCTCCCTGTATGATCCCAAGCGTTTTCCGGGTCAGCAGCGCAATGTGCTCGATTGGCCTTACGTCGAGGGCTTGCGGCTCGACGAAGCCATGCATCCGCTCACCATTCTTGCCGTCGGCCTCTACGGTGACACGCTACCCAACCAGGATGGCGCTCCCATCCGATTAGTGGTTCCCTGGAAGTACGGCTTCAAGGGCATCAAGGCGATCGTGAAGATTCGATTAGTCGAGAAGCAGCCAGTTTCCACGTGGACCAAGGCCGCGCCGAGCGAATATGGTTTCTATTCCAATGTGAACCCGAATGTTGACCACCCTCGCTGGAGCCAGGCCAAGGAACGGCGCATCGGCGAATTCTTCAAGCGTCCGACGCTGATGTACAACGGCTACGGCGACCAGGTGGCTTCGCTATACGCTGGAATGGATCTCAAAAAGAATTTCTGAGTAGTGCGATCGTGAAGCCGAAACATCTTAAACCGCTTATCTTTGTCCTCTGCCTCTTGCCTCTGTTACGGCTTGGGTGGAAGGCGGTGAACTCCGCTCTGGGAGCGAATCCGATCCAGGTCATCACTTTTTCGACCGGGACCTGGACGCTGGTGTTCCTGCTGATCACGCTATCCATCACCCCTTTGCGTAAGCTGACCAGACAGTACTGGCTCATCCAGTGCCGGCGGTTGCTGGGATTGTTTGCCTTTTTCTATGGCTGCCTGCACTTTCTTACCTACATCTGGCTGGACCAGTTCTTCGACCTGCACAGCATCTACAAAGACGTGCTGAAGCGGCCATTCATCACCGCCGGCTTCACCGCCTTCGTGCTCATGATCCCGTTGGCGATCACTTCCACCCAGAAGGCGATCCGCAAGCTGGGCAAGCGGTGGCAAATGCTGCACCGCCTCATCTACGCCAGCGCGATTGCGGGTGTGGTGCACTACATCTGGCTGGTGAAGAAAGACGTGCGGGTTCCCGAGATCTATGGCGGTATCCTCGCAGTTCTCCTGCTCTATCGGATTGCCATCTGGGGCTTGAACCGCAAAGACGCAGCCCCGGCCGGCAAACCTCAGGCAACCTCGCCCCTGAGACCGACCTCCGCCGCCGCCGACTGAGACGCATAGACCGTGCTGGCAACCCTGTAGATGCTGTATCATCAAAACCTTCCTGGGGTGGCAGGCGTACACTGACGAATCGATATGGACCAACGCAGTTTCCACAGACTGCTGCGCCGCACGGTTCTGATACCGGTGGCATTGTTGTTACTGCTCACCGCGACTCTGGTGGTTGAAATTTTGGGATTGACTACCTCTTTCGGTTGGGTCGACCATACCGATCAGGTCATCGTCAACGTCAGGCAGTTGTCGCGGTACATGCTGGACATGGAGTCTGGACTTCGCGGCTACTACCTGACCGGCGACCGGTTGTTTCTTGACGCGTATAACACCGCCAAGGCAGCATTTCCCGAGCAGTTGGAGGTCATAACCCAGCTCACAAAGGACAACCCTAGCCAGCGGCGTCTCGTGCAAGAACTTCGCGAGCTCAACCTCAGCTGGATCCAATATTCGGAGCAGTTGTTGCAGCAACCGGCCCCTCGATCTCTCTCGTCCCAGGAGTTCACTGCGGACAAACAATTGATGGACCAGATCCGCTCCAAGCAGCGCCAAATTCTCGACGGGGAAGACCGTTTGCACCGCGTTCGCTATCGCCGTGCCGAGCTGCTAAGCAGTATGGTCATCGGCACGGCGGTTGCCCTGTCGCTGCTGACCGCCGTCCTGCTTTTTACCCTGACGCGTCGCGAATTGTTCGCGTTGTCTTCCAGCTACGAAAAGCACCTAACAGCCGAAGAGGAGAAAACGCGGCTCTTGCAAGAAAGCCGCGAGTCGTTTCAGATCACGCTCAAGAGTCTGGGTGATGCAGTCGTGTCCACTGACGCGGCTGGGAACGTGTCGTTCATCAACCATGTTGCCGAGAAGCTCACCGGCTGGGACTATCAGGCAGCCAGCGGGCGGCCACTGCGTGAAGTCTTGCGCATCATCGACGAAAGGACCCGCACTGACCTTGACGACCCGGTCGCCCTGTTTAGCCGCTCTCAGCCAGTAGTGAACGTTTCCAGCTACGTTGCACTCATAAGCCGTTCCGGCCAGGAACATCCCATCGAACTGATTGGATCACCCATCCTGAACGACCAGAACCAGCTTGCCGGAGTTGTTGTTGTCTTCCGCGATATTACGCAACGCCGCCAAACTGAGCAGGCCTTGCGTTCGAGCGAGCGCTTGGCGCTAGCCGGACGCCTGTCGGCCACCATCGCGCACGAAATTCGTAATCCCCTCGACACCGTTTCGAACCTCATCTACCTGCTACGCTACGAACAGTGCCCCAGTGAGACCACGGATCAGTACCTGGAGCTTGCCAGCGACGAACTGGCCCGTATCGCGCAGATCACAGGACAGCTCCTGACCTTCCACCGCGAAGCGCAAGTTCCGGTCGAGGTGAATCTCGCTGACGTATTGCAAAGCGTGCTGGTTCTATTTGCACCGCAAATCCGGAAGGCCCACATCGACGTAGAGCTGCGTTTCGAAGCAGTGCCTCCCGTGCGAGGATTTCCCGGCGAACTGCGGCAGGTATTTTCCAACCTTGTCGGCAATGCATTGGACGCTATGCCTAATGGGGGCAAGCTGATTTTGCATTTGCGCGAGTCCGGAGTTGCGTGCAATCCAGCGCGCCGCGGAGTGCGCGTCACCGTCCTCGACACCGGCGCAGGCATACCCTTGGGGGTGCGAAGAAATCTTTTTGCTCCGTTTTTCACCACCAAAGGCGAAAAGGGCACGGGGTTGGGCCTGTGGATCAGCCGGGGCATCATCGAGAAGCATGAGGGAACGATTCATTTTGCCAGCCGCATGCGGGCCGGTAGGAGCGGGCACCGCCTTCTCCGTGTTCCTGCCCTTCGAGCAGGAGCTGGGCTTGCTCGACGTGCCGAATGTGCCCCCGGCGGCGTAGCAGTTCCGGTCACTTGCAGTTAGAACCCATAGTTGGTGTATCCGGGTAGAGCGGGCCTTCAGGCCCGCGTCCAGACGCCCTCGAAAGCTCAGGCTTTCAGCCCACTGCATAGCAGTGAGCTGAAAGCCTCACCAAAAAAGCAGCGTTAACGCGGCGCTGAAAGCGCCGCTCTACCCGAGCTTCGCGGATGCAGCAACTCAGAAACCGCTCTAGCCACCGCCGGTTCTGCTCGCCGAAGCTTCTCTCAAGTGCTGGCTCTCTTATAATGGAGCTCTATCAAACCAGGAATGAGCCCTCCTATAGTCCCAAGAACAGTTGCGGATGCCGATTCGAACCATATCTCCGGTCACGATGCCTGGCTACGACATCGTTGGATTTGGATCGTGCTGCTCTGGGCCGTCGTTTACATCCCTGGCCTCTTTTCGCCGCCCCTGCTGGACGACGCCGATTCGATCCACGCCGAAGCCGCGCGCGAGTTGATCGTCCGTCACGACTGGACCACGCTCTACATCGATGGCGTGCGCTACCTGGAAAAAGCGCCGCTGATGTATTGGGGGATGGCGGCCAGCTACATGGTTTTTGGTGTCCGAGACTGGGCAGCCAGATTGCCGCTCGCGCTTGGTGTGCTGGCGCTGCTGTTAGCCACTTACTCGCTTGGCAGGCGCACGCTGGGAGGACGCGCGGGCTTCTGGGCGGCCGTTGTGCTGGCCGTTTCGATCGGCCCCTACATCTTCACTCGCTTTATCATCCCCGACGTGTTGGTAGGCTTGTGGCTCACGCTCGGTTTCGACTTTTTCCTCCGAACGTTGGACGAAGAGCCTCCTTCAATTTTTTCGTGCTGGGGATTGGCGGCAACCGCAGCCCTCAACGTTCTCACCAAGGGACTGATCGGTCTGGTATTCCCGGCGGCGATTATCGGGCTGTATCTCATCCTCACCGGGAATCTCAAGCATTTGCTGCGAATGCGGCTGATATCAAGCTTCGCCGTTTTGCTGGTCATTGCGGCCCCATGGCATATCGCGGCCGCTCTGAAGAACCCACCTGCTGGGCAATCGCGAGGCTTCCTCTGGTTCTACTTCATAAATGAGCAGTTTCTTCGTTACCTGGGCAAGCGCGTTCCACCCGATTACGACACAGGGCCCCTGGTAGTTTTCTGGGGACTGATGCTGCTGTGGCTGTTTCCCTGGTCGGCATTTCTCTTCCAGTCGCTGGCACAGGTTCCGCACCGCTGGCGAGAGTGGCGTGGTCGTATGAATCGGCGGCAACGGGCGTTGCTGCTATATGCCATCTGGGCGGCGGTGATCCTGGTGTTCTTCAGCTTTTCCACGCGCCAGGAGTATTACGCCATCCCCGGGCTGCCAGGACTCGCTTTGCTGATCGGTGGCTGGCTGCAACAGGAAGAGGAATCGCCCACAACTTCCAAATCGCGGCGTAGTGGCCGAATCGGATCCATGGTGCTGCTGGTGCTCTCGGTCGTAGTTTTCGCAACCGCGATGTTCCTGCTGCTGCAGAGCAAGACCATGCCAGCCGACAGCGATCTTGCCGACCTGCTCAAGAAGAACCCAGACGAATACGCGCTGGCCTTAGGGCACATTTTCGATCTCACTCCCAGGGCGTTGGGACTATTCCGGGCGCCGCTGGCAACATTCGCGAT
Source organism: uncultured Acidobacteriaceae bacterium (assembly GCA_963836295.1). Lineage (GTDB taxonomy): Bacteria > Acidobacteriota > Terriglobia > Terriglobales > Acidobacteriaceae > Bog-257. The sequence goes on from CAWIIY010000002.1 coordinate 855,490, forward strand.
TGCGTTGTTCGTAGGTACCCTGTTGAACCTGATGTATCGGCGGCGCAATTTTGTCCAGGCAGGTAACTGGGTATTGACCATCATGATGGTGGTTGTACTTTTCGCCGTGCATCAGGGATTAGTGACATTTTCTCCCATCCTCTCTTCGAAGAAGCTTGCCGATGCGATCGAGCAGGAGTATCGGCCCGGAGACCTATTGGTCGTCAATGGAACCTACGAGGACGCCTCGACGCTAAACTTTTACTTACGCCAGCCCATCCACATCGTGAACTCGCGCGACGAAGGCAACATGTACTATGGCGCCCTCTTTCCTGATGCGCCCTCCATCTTCGAGAATGACGCATCGCTGCGGGCCTTATGGAAAGGCCCGCAGCGGGTTTTCCTGTGGGTGGAGGAAGACAACGTGCCGTCATTTATTCAGGAGAGTGGCAGCTACCACCTTGCACGCAGCGGTGGAAAGTTGATTCTGATGAACCGAACGTTGCCCCAGAATCAGTAGCCTTCGCCAGCGAATTGAGAGATACTGACTGGCAATCGTGACAATTATGCTCGGGCAGAGACATCGCCTCGGATTCAAACCGGGCAGGAACCTTTCGTTGCTGCGGGGCCGCTGAGGAACGGAGACACGGCCCCTGAGAAAGTACACTTGATAACCGCTGTAGACCCAGTCTTGTTTGCGATGGCGGGCGTCGCTCCTGCGTGGCACCTGTTCCGGCAACTGTTGTGGTGCGTTGCTGTGATGGGATCGCTGACCTCGACTGTCTTTCTTGGCATGGTCTTGTTTGCTGCCGCGCGTTACGTCATAACTTGTCGGACCCGGCGACGAGTGCTAGCAGTGCCTGCCGAAGCGCTGCCTCCGGTGACCGTCCTGAAGCCGCTTCACGGTATGGAGCCAAAGCTGGAGGAGAACCTGGAGAGCTTCTTCCGGCAGGATTACCCGCAGTTTGCAATCATTTTCGGCGTCCGCAACTGCCAGGACCAGGCGCTCAAAGTTGTCGCTAAGTTGCAAGCCAAATACCCGAAGGTGCCGACGCGAATCGTCTTCTCCGGCGAGCCGACGTGGCCCAATGCCAAGGTCTACTCGCTGAGCAAGATGATCGCATCTTCCAGCGATAAGTTTCTTGTCATCAGCGATAGCGATGTCGTAGTTCGACCCGACTTTTTGCGCAACGTGATACCGCCTTTGCTGAATCCGAAAGTGGGGTTGGTGACCTGCCTTTATGAGGGCATTCCCGCTCGCGGTTTCTGGTCGCAGCTTGAGGCCCTGGGGATGTCGGTCGAGATGCCTTCTGGCGTGCTCGTGGCTGAGATGGTGGACGGCATAAAGTTTGCCTTGGGCGCCGTCATGGCGGTGCGGCAGGACGCGATAGAAGCTATTGGTGGCATTCGGGAGACCGCGTATTTTTATTCCGATGACTTCGTGCTCGGCAACCGCATCGCAGAGACCGGTTTCGAAGTTGTGTTGTCGCATTACAAGAAGGTGGGACACGTGCTCGAGAGCCGCTCGCTGCGAAGGACCCTCGGCGATCAATTGCGCTGGATGAAAAGTACGCGCTTCTCCCGCCCGCTGGGACATGTGGGGTCGGGTCTTACGTATGCGGTTCCATTCGGCTTGTTAGCCCTGCTTTTGGGGTTGAGTGATAGCCATCGTCTGCACGCCGGTTTCGGACTGTTCCTCATGGCATGGCTGAATCGCGTATTGCTGGCCCTGGTCGTGGGATGGGGCATCATGCGAGATCGCCGTTCCCTGTGGCTGTGCTGGTTATACCCTCTGCGCGATCTGCTGGGATTCGGCACGTGGGCCGCCAGCTTTGGCGGCAAGACATTTTTCTGGCGCGGTGAAACGTACCGCTTCGGCAAGGAAGGCAGGATTACGCCTGAGCAGCGCCCCGTCAGCTTGCTTACTCACAGCTTGCCGCAAGGGCACGACTAACGCCTAAATCCGCTCGAGTTTTCCGTCGCGCAAGCGGAAGCGCAGGCCGCGCCATTCCACTTCATCCCCGAAGTAGCTGACCAACCAGACCGCAAGCGCAATCACGTCACGCACCGGTAGAAGCCATAGGTTCCGCAAGACTTGCGAATCATCGAGCACCCCTCGGCCAACCACGACGGCTGATGCCACCCGAAGAATGCCAGTGACCGCCAGAGCGAGCCAAGTCCACCAGGCGCGAGGCGCCGCCACCACGGCGAACACTGCCCAAACCAGGCCGAAGCTCACGATCAATCCAAAATACTGTCCCCCGCGGCGATCTTTCACGTTACGTGCCCAGCGCAACTGGTGCGCCCAGAAACCACGAAAACTGTAATCGGGCAGGGCCGTCTCGACGACGATATCGGCCAACTGAACCTGATATCCCGCGGCGGCGGTACGTGCACCGAGCTCATAATCGTCGCCCAGGTAATCGGCCAGCGTTTCGAGCCCGCCTATCTCGCGTAGAACGGTCTTGGTGGTGGCGACGGTTGCCCCCAGTGCGAAACGAATACCACGATCCAGGGCGCGCGCCACCAGCACGCCGCCGCTGAAGTCAGTGCTGAGCCCCAGCGCCTCCAGCTTCGAGCCCAGCGTCTTGCCCGCTAGGCCACGATAAAGCGCCGTGACCATGCCAACCCCCGGCTGAGCCAAAGGCGCAAGCACCCGCGAAAGGTAGTTGCGCGGAACCACGATGTCACTGTCGTTAATGACAATGTACTCGTACTGGGCTTGGGGCAGCATCTGGGCAAGATTGCTGACTTTGCCATTGAGGCCAAGCACATTCGGACAGTGCACAACTCGCAACTTCGTTTGCGGAAACTCTTCGCGCAGTTTCTCGACCAGCGCCAACGCCGGATCGCCAGGGTCGCTCACCCCGAACAACACTTCATATTCCGGATAGTCGAGCAAACAGTGGCTGCGGAAAGCGCTGTACATGTGGGGATCCAGCCCCTTAAGAGACCTCAGGATGCTGACCGGAGGAGTGAACCGCGTCTCTGGAACATGCGAGCGCTCGCGCTCAAAACGCCTGGCCGCCACGATGCACATCGCGAAATAAGCCGCGCCGGCCAGAGCCAGCAGCGCGCAGAGCACGGCAACAACAGTAAGCGCAGAATGCATGGAGAGCTTTTCAGATTAGCAGAAGTACTCGCCACGGCTGACATCGGCAAGCCCGTTACCCGCCGCGAGAAAACGATCAAGGGCGCGGTATCATGTAACAGAGGTTGCGACAGACCCGCTAAGAGAGCCCTTATGATCAACGGGAAACGCGTGGCAGTGGTGATGCCGGCCTACAACGCGGAGCACACGCTGGAAGCGACCGTCCGGGAAATACCGGAGCTGGTGGATATCCGCATCCTGGTGGACGATTACAGCTCTGACAAGACGGTCGAACTGGCCCGTAGCTTGGGGTTGCAAGTTTTCGTGCATGACCGCAACTACGGCTACGGCCGCAATCAGCAGACCTGCTATCGGGAAGCTCTCGCCGCCGGAGCCGATGTCGTCATCATGGTGCACCCTGATTATCAGTACACGCCATTGCTCGCTACTGCTATGGCAAGCATGGTTGCGTACGATGTCTACGACGTGGTCCTGGGGTCGCGAATCATAGGCGGCCAGGCGTTACATGGTGGCATGCCGCTGTACAAATACATCTCCAACCGTTTTCTGACGGCATTCGAAAACCTCTTTCTGCGGGTGAAACTCTCCGAGTATCACACCGGCTATCGTGCCTTCAGCCGCAAGGTGTTGACCGAGTTGCCGCTGCTGGAAAATTCTCCAGACTTTGTCTTCGACAACCAGATGCTCGCGCAATGCGTGCACTTTGGATTTCGTATCGGCGAGGTTTCCTGTCCAACCAAGTATTTTGAAGAAGCTTCTTCCATCAATTTTCGCCGAAGTGTGACCTACGGATTGGGCGTAATGGGTACGACTCTCCAGTTTGCGCTCCACCATTGGGGGCTGGCCCAGGCTTCCGCGGTTTAGTCCCGAGGGACAAAAGCTGGAGATCGAACGCCAGGAGGCCCTCGCGCCGACAATCGAATAAAGGACATTTTCGCAGGGCCGAACCTGGTTAGCCTGAGATTCTCCAGCCCCGTCACACCAGGGGCCTATCGGCCCGCGCGATTTCGGGACTAAACTGTTTTCGCTGAAACAAGTTATAGGGGTTTTACGTATCTTCGGGCGTGGCTGTGTCGGCAGAAGACGTAGAATACCTAGACCCAGCGGTTCGGTGCATGGATTCCTCAGTTTCTAAGCGCACTCTTCGCCACGGCAGCTTCTTCCGCGAGCCGGCGCTGATCGCACTGCAGAACATGCGCGCCCATAAGCTGCGCTCATTCCTCATGCTGCTGGGCATCATTTTGTCGGTCTCCACCCTGATCCTGGTGGTCGCTCTCATCAGCGGGATGAACGGCTATTTCGCCAGCCGGGTCGCCAACCTGGGATCGAACGTATTCCTCATCCATAAATTTCCCATCATCAGCGATTCCCAGGAGCTGCTCAAGGCAACTCGCCGCAACCGCGACATTACCTGGGAGGATTACGAGGCGCTGCGCGACAATCTCAAGCTTGCACGGGCTGTTGGCGTGGAAGTGCGGCGTCCGGCAAACGTCCGGGCCGAGCGGCAAAACCTCGAGGATGTCGATATCCGGGGAGTCACGGCCAACATCGGGGACATGGACGTGGAGGAGGTCGCCACCGGACGCTACATCACCGACAGCGACAATGAGCATCGTGACATGGTTTGCATGATCGGCGCCGACGTCGCCGACAAACTCTTCGCCAATACCGATCCACTAGGCAAAACCATCGCCATCGATGGAGAGGAGTTCCAAATTGTTGGGGTGGCCAAAAAAATCGGTAACACCTTCGGACAATCGCAGGACAACTTCGTCTATATACCCATCGAGACCTGGCTGAAGATGTACGGACGCAACAATTCGTTGAGCGTCAACGTTCAGGCCCGTGGGGCCGAATGGATGGAGCGCACCAAGGAAGAAGCCCGCGTGCTGATGCGCGCGCGCCGCCACCTCGGCCCCAGCGACGAGGACAATTTCGGCATTCTCGCCAGTGACAGCCTGATGAGCCTATGGAAGAACCTGACCGGCACCTTGGCCTCCGGCATGGTGGGCCTGGTCTCAATTTTTCTGGTGATCGGCGGGGTCGTGATCATGAACGTAATGCTGGCGTCAGTCACCGAACGAACTCGGGAGATTGGCATACGCAAGTCGCTGGGCGCCCGAAGACGTGACATTTTGCTGCAGTTCCTCGTCGAGTCCACGGTGATGGCGCTGGTCGGTGGGGCCATCGGCGTCCTGATTGCCTGGATTCTATCGGCCATCGTGCGCAGCACAACCCCGGTGCCCATGTCAGTGCCCATCTCCGCGGTTATTCTCGCGATCGCGATCTCGTCAGCGGTGGGAATATTCTTTGGCGTCTATCCCGCCAGGAAGGCCGCCAAGCTGGATCCGATCGAGGCGTTGCGGTACGAGAATTAGTGGATAGTGGTTAGTGGACAGTGGATAGTGGATAGAGAGAGGCAGCGTGCCATGGACGACATAGAGCGTTTGGGGGCCGATTTTCACAAGGCCATGCTATGGATACTCGATCACGAAGTAGAGGTCGGTCTAAATTCCACTCGGTTTCGACAGATCATTGAACAGCACGGCGGCGTGAAGGCAGCACATCTTTAGCTGGAACCCGACCGCGAGTTGCCTCCAAACACGTTTGGTTATTTAAGAAACGCTAATAGACGCAATCTGGCAATGGAATATTAGGTTATCCAAGAGAAGTATCGTCCGCTCTTTTCCGAGCAGGAGCGCCAAATTGCGGAATGGCGCCTGGACAATGAAGATTGACACTGCACATCGGAATATCGCGGGAATACAAATGCTTGGCTATCCACTAGCCACTGACCACTGTTTTATATGCTGCACTTTGGTGAAAACTCGCGGATGGCCTTGGAGACAGTGCGCGAGCACAAGACGCGCTCTTTCCTGACCGTGCTGGGCGTGGTGATTGGCGTCGCTGCCATGATCTTCGTGGCCTCCATTCTCGTCGGCCTCAGCCGCGATATCTCCGGCTACCTCGACGATTACGGCACCAATACGCTCTTTATCTTCCGCTGGGACTTCGCTATCCGCGTGGGACGCATGAATGCGGAAGAACGTAATCGCAAGCCCCTGACGCTGGACGATGCCCAGGCCATCGCCGCTGAGTGTCCGCACGTGAAGAGCGTCACGGTAGAAGTTTTCCCGCGCATTGATCCTGACCAGCAACGGCCCCCGCTTCGCGTGGCACGCTATGGCAGTCACGAAATTACCGACCTCGACTACTCCGGGGCCAACTCCGCCTATCAGGACGTTTACAACGCCCGCATCGTGCAGGGCCGGTTCTACACTGATTTCGAAGACCTCCATCGGGACGATGTCGCGGTGATTGGCTACGAGATCGACAAGAACTTTTTCCCGGCACACGATGGCATCGGCAAGACCATCCTGGTGGACGGCATACCCTTTCAGGTCGTCGGCGTGCTCGCCAAGCGCAAGGGCCAGCTCTTCAAGGATGAGAGCGCCGACCGCACCGTGAAGGTCCCTTACTGGTCTTACCGCAAGCACTATCCGGCTGACGACGAACACTTTATCGGGGCCGAAGCGTACCCCGGCTTCAAGGATGCGGCCGAGGACGAAATTCGCGGCCTGCTGCGCCGCCGCCGGCATGTGCCCTTCAACAAACCTGACAACTTCGGGATCTCCAGCGCCGAGGCCATCGCCGACAACTTCCGCCAGATCATGAGTACAGTGGCGCTGATGACCATTGTCGTCAGTTCTATCGGCCTGCTGGTGGGCGGCGTCGGTGTGATGAACATCATGCTCATGTCGGTCACCGAACGCACCCATGAGATTGGAATTCGCAAAGCAATTGGCGCGCGGCGCGGCGACGTGATCCGGCAGTTCCTGACCGAAGCCGTGGTGCTGACTGGACTTGGCGGGGTGGCGGGAGTGCTCGTGGGAGTAGCCGCAGCCGCATGTTTGCCCCTCCTCTTTCCTTCAATGCCCACCTCGGTCCCCGCCTGGGCGGTGGTCGTCGCCGTACTGACGGCGATGAGCGTTGGCCTGTTCTTCGGGATCTATCCTGCGGTCAAGGCGGCGCGGCTGGATCCAGTGGAAGCGCTGCGCTACGAATGAATAGTAGGTGTCATCCTGAGCCGAACGAGTCCAGTCGCTTGCGACTGGACGAGAAGTTGAAGCGACCCCTATCGTCGAAAATAATGTTGACCATTCGCGCGACTGGGAACCGCAGGCACCCTCGCCATGTGGTCTAATACCTCTTCCACACGACGAAACTCAAAGAGGCCCTCGTCCCGATGAAATCGCGCTTGGCACTATTGTTGTTACTCCTCTGCATCCTGAACCTCGGCGTGCAGGCCCAGAAGATCAAAGTCGAATACGACAAGGGCCTCGACTTTTCAAAATTCAAGACTTTCGCTTGGGGCCACCACGACGCGACCTCCCGGCCCACGCTGGCCCTCGCCATTGCGGGCGCCATTCAAGAGGAGCTGACCAAACGAGGACTGCGGCAAGTTGAGAACAATCCTAACCTCTATGTCCAGATGTATGGCGCCGTTGATTCGGACATGAGCGTGACATACTCCGATCCGCTGTACAGCGGCATGGGTGGGATTCCCTCATTCGACTCCGGCTTCGTGATGTGGGGCTACATGCCGGGAGGAACAACTGCGGTCACCGTCCACAAAGGCCAGCTTGTGGTGGACGTTATCGACGCCAGCCAGAAGAAGCTGGTGTGGCGCGGCATGGCGACCGAGAAACTCAGCGATCAGAAGCAGAAATTGGTGAAACAGGTCAACACGGCCGTCGAAAAAATGTTTAAGCAGTATCCGGCAGGAAAGTAGTAGCGTTAACTTCCTGCGGGCCTCATTGGCGCTTCCACTCCAGCCGGTTGGAGGTTGCGCCGCGGACGCCGGTTCTCCTGAAGAATCTTCTTGCGCAGGCGTAACGATTTCGGAGTGACTTCGACTAATTCATCATCGGCGATGAACTCGATCGCCTGCTCAAGATTCAAGTTCTTGAACGGCACCAGACGGATGGCATCGTCGGCTGTGGAAGAGCGCATGTTGGTCAGCTTCTTTTCCCTGACAATGTTTACTACCAGATCGTTGTCGCGAGAATTTTCGCCAACGACCATGCCTTCGTAAACTTCTACTCCCGGACCAACAAACATTTCGCCACGCTCCTGCAAGCCCCACAGTGCGTATGCGGTGGTGTGCCCGCCACGATCGGCAACCAGCGCACCAGTCACACGATGTGGGATATCACCCTGCCACTCGGTGTAGCCGTCGAACAACGAATTCATCACGATAGTGCCGCGTGTGTCGGTCAGCAACTCGCTGCGCAGGCCAATCAGCCCCCGGCTGGGGATGACGAATTCCATGCGCACGCGACCGTAACCATGATTGTGCATCTTCTGCATTTGCGCCTTGCGCGCGCCCAACTTCTCGATCACTACGCCGACAAACGATTCGGGAACATCGATGGTCAGCCGCTCCACGGGTTCCATCAGCTTGCCGTCGACCTGCCTGGTCACTATTTCAGGCTTGCCTACAGCCAGCTCGAAACCTTCGCGCCGCATCATCTCGATCAGAATCGCGAGTTGTAGCTCGCCCCGGCCCATCACTTTGAATGAGTCGGTGCTCTCGGCGTCTTCCACCCGCAAGGACACGTTGGTCAGCAGCTCCTTTTCGAGGCGTTCCCGCAGATTGCGAGAGGTAACGTACTGTCCTTCATGCCCCGCGAACGGCGAGGTGTTTACCATGAACTGGATGGCAATCGTCGGCTCATCGATGGTCGTAACCGGCAAAGGCGCTGGGTTCTCGATGTCGGTGATGGTCTCGCCAATGTTGATGCCGGTCACACCGGCAACTGCGACGATGTCGCCCAACTCGGTGGCCACAATGTCCGTCCGCTTCAACCCGGAAAACGAGAACAGTTTGGTAATCTTGGTCTTCTCCATCGACCCATCGCGCTTGGCAATGGCGACATCTTCGCCGGTGCGCAGCGTCCCGTTGAAAACGCGCGCGATCGCAAGCCGGCCGAGATAGTCGCTGTAGTCAAGATTGGCCACCAGTACTTGCAGCGGCCCATCAGCGTCGCCTGTCGGCAGCGGAATGGTATCGACGATGGCATCGAACAAGGGCCGCAGGTTCTCGCCGGGCTCGTTGGCGTCGGTCGTGGCCGTCCCCAGCTTCGCGTTGGTGTAGAGCACTGGGAAATCCAGTTGGTCCTCCGCGGCGTCGAGATCGATGAACAGGTCGTACACCTCGTTGAGCACCTCCTGCGAGCGCGCATCAGGGCGGTCGATCTTGTTGATCACGAGGATCGGCGGCAGCTTGGCCTCCAGCGCCTTGCTCAAAACGTACCGCGTCTGCGGCAGAGGGCCTTCGCTGGCATCGACCAGCAGCATGACGCCGTCCACCATCTTGAGTGCACGCTCCACTTCGCCACCGAAATCGCTGTGGCCGGGCGTGTCCACGATGTTGATTTTGACGTCATGGTAGAAAATGGCCGTGTTCTTGGCCAGAATGGTGATGCCGCGCTCACGCTCCAACTCATTGGAGTCCATCACGCGCTCAACATGGGTTTCGTTGGCGCGGAAGGTGCCGCTCTGGTTCAGCATAGCGTCAACCAGGGTGGTCTTTCCGTGGTCCACGTGCGCGATGATGGCGATGTTGCGAAGACTCGTGCTCAAATGCGTCCTTTCCTGGTTTGGGGAAGCCGCGTGCGACAAAGCAAACGGAAGGGTTCAGAATCGGTGTATTCAGTTTACAATACGCGGCTGGATAACTCTTCCCCGCGGCTGTGCAGACCACCAGTGAGATGACGTTCAAACTGAATTGATTCGACTGCCGGGCCCGAGTTCGCGTTTGGAGACATCCCCGGCTCGAGGAGAAACATCATCCAGTTACAGAATTGAGGATTCTCGCATGAACATCTATGACACCAGCGAAGGCGTTCGGCTAGTAATGATCAAGGAGATGAAGGGCCACTGGAATCGCTGGGGCCCATTCCTGGCAGAGCGCGCCTGGGGAACGGTGCGCGAGGACTACAGCGCCGATGGCAACGCATGGAATTACTTCCCTCACGATCAGGCCCGCTCCAAGGCTTATCGATGGAATGAGGATGGTCTGGGTGGAATATGCGACCGGCACCAGTATCTTTGTTTCGCGCTGGCCTTGTGGAACGGCCGCGATCCATTTCTCAAGGAGCGCCTGTTTGGCCTGTCAGGTCCTGAGGGTAATCACGGCGAGGACGTCAAGGAGTATTACTTTTACCTCGACAATACGCCCAGCCATTCCTACATGAAGTACCTGTACAAGTATCCGCAAGCCGAGTTCCCCTACGATCAACTGCTCCAGGAGAACCGGCGGCGGAGCAGGCTGGAACGGGAATACGAACTCGTCGACACCGGAATTTTCGATGGCAGTCGATATTTCGATGTCGAGATCGAGTATGGCAAGATCGCGGCGGAAGACCTGCTGATCCGGATCAGCATCAGCAATCGTGGTCCCGAAGCGGCGCCGATCCAGGTGTTGCCGACGCTCTGGTTCCGCAATACGTGGAGTTGGGGCCGCGATGATCGTCTACCTTCGATCGCGGCGGTGGGCGATCCGCCGCAGAGCAAACTGAAACGAGCCATCGCCAGACACTGGGCGTTAGGCGAGTATGTTTTGTATTGCGCAGCCGCCGACGAATTGCTGTTTACCGAAAACCAGACCAACAACGAGCGTATTTATAGCGTGCCATCTCCATCGCCCTATGTCAAAGATGCATTCCACGAGTATGTGGTGCAGGGCAGGCGCGAGGCGGTAAACCCTGCTGCCACTGGCACCAAAGCCGCGGCGCGCTATCTCCGCACCATCGATGCGGGCCAGACCGTGGTTCTCGATCTCCGGCTGGCGGCAGCAGTCGACGAGCACCTGCTGGAGGATCCGTTCGCGGATTTCGACGCTCTGCTCGCCGAGCGCAAAGAGGAAGCGGATGAATTCTACGATGTGGTGCTGCCCAGCGAGATGTCAGCGGATGCCAAGCTGGTCGCCCGCCAGGCTTTTGCGGGAATGCTGTGGACCAAGCAGTATTACCATTATGTCGTCTCCGACTGGCTTGAGGGAGATCCGGCCCAGCCACCGCCGCCTGCGGAACGTTTTCAAGGACGCAATCACGAATGGACCCACCTGTTTTCTCGCGACGTGATTTCGATGCCGGACAAATGGGAGTTTCCCTGGTTCGCCACCTGGGCCCTTGGCTTCCACTGCGTTTGTCTGGCGCATGTTGATCCCCAGTTGGCCAAGGGCCAGGCCCTCCTGATGTTGCGCGAGTGGTATACCCATCCCAACGGCCAGATCCCGGCTTACGAGTGGGACTTCGGCGACGTTAATCCGCCAGTTTTGACTTTGGCTGCCAGAGCTGTCTTCGAAGTCGAACGCTTGACCACAGGTGTTGCGGACTACTCCTTCATGGAGCGCGTTTTTCAGAAGCTGCTCATCAACTTTACGTGGTGGGTAAACCGCAAGGACGCGCTGGGCAACAACATTTTTCAAGGCGGTTTCCTGGGGATGGACAACATCGGCGTTTTCGACCGCGACAACCTCCCACCGGGATACTTGCTTGGTCAGGCCGACGGTACAAGCTGGATGGCGGCCTTCGCGAAGAGCATGTTGTCAACCGCCTTGCTGCTCGCCGAAAGGAACCCGGACTACGAGGACGTTGCCAGCAAGTTCTGGGAGCACTACATCTACATTGCCAACGCCATGAACAGCCGGAGCGATCCGAAGAAATCGCTTTGGGATGAGCAGGACGGCTTCTTCTACGATCAGTTGATTTCCCCCGACCATGAGCAGTATCCCATTCGCGCCAGAACCATGGTCGGGTTCGTACCCATGTTTGGCGCCTCAACTGTGCCTCTTGAGACGTTCGATCACTACCCGGCTTTTCAGCGCCGGCGCCAGTGGTTCATCGAACACCGCCCCGACTTGATTGAAAGCGTGGAGCCCATGGTGGTTCCCGGAGCTACCAATCGAGTGATTTTGGGATTGGTGCGGCCAGATCAGTTGCGCCGCATGCTGGGCTACCTGCTGGACGAAGACGAATTTCTTTCACCCTACGGAGTGCGGGCAGTCTCCCGCTATCACCTTGATCATCCGTTTGTTCTCGACCTGGACGGCAAGGAGTATCGATTGGACTACGAGCCCGGCGAGTCCACGACCGACCTTTTCGGCGGAAACTCGAACTGGCGCGGGTCCGGTTTGGATGCCGGTGAATGCCCTGATTCTGCTCGCGCTTCACGAATATCACCGGCACTACGGCGATGACTTCAAGGTTGAGTGCCCCACGCGTTCGGGCCAGATGAAAACCCTGGGAGAGGTTAGGGAGGAACTCACGCGGCGTTTGGCGAATATCTTCCTACGTGACGGAGGAGGAAAGCGCGCGGTTTTTGGCGACTGTGCGCTGTTCAATTGCGATCCCTACTGGCGAGACCTCATTCCCTTCCACGAGTACTTTCACGGCGACACCGGACGGGGCTGCGGTGCGAGCCATCAAACGGGGTGGACGGGATTGATTGCCCAGGTCTTGATTGGTATACCGAGTGAAGGCCTCTCCGGACACTAACGCCGGAACAAAGGCATGGTACGGAACCACAAGCGTTCCGAGTACGGTTCGGGAAGGCGTCTGTCCTATTGTGGAGCGCCTGATTGTTGCAACACACGCTCCATCGCCTTGGCAAAGCCTTCGTCCTCATTCGAGGTCGTGACGAACGTGGCAGATTTCTGTACCTCGGGACTGGCGTTGCCCATCGCGATGCTGACGCCGCTTTTCTTGAACATCAGAACATCGTTGGGCATGTCACCGATGGTAGCGATCTCGCTTGGCGGGATCTTGCAGATTTGCGAGAACATTCCCACCACTTCGCCTTTGTTCGCCTTGGGATTCGTGACATCGAGATAATACGGTTGCGAGCGGGCGGCTGAAACCCGGCCTGCGCTCCACTGCTGCAAGTCTTTCTCGCAACGCGCGACCGCCTCCAGATCGTCGCTGACGCCGGTCACTTTCACGACATTGTCGGTCAGCGCATCGAAGTCCTTCACCACCGTGGGCTGGAACTTCACGGTCCGATGCCTCCCGCGCCACGTGCGGCCCGTCGGCCTTGCTCACGAACCAGTCGCGATCGGTGTAGAGGAAAATGTCGAGTCCATGCTTGACGATGGACCGGACCACTTCGGCGGCCACGTCGCTGGGAAGCAGTTGCTTGGAAACCGGCTCGAGATCGGGGGTAACAACCACGCCGCCATTAAAGCCCGCGATCGGCTCCGTGATTTCCAGGGGCTCGATCAGCATCTTCATGCCGCGCGGCGGCCTGCCGCTGGTAATCCCAAACAAGATGCCGGCATCGTGCAACTTCTTAACTGCCTCGATGGCGCGGGCAGTGAGGACTTTGTCCTGGGTGACGAGCGTGCCATCGACATCGGCGATGACGAGGCGAACAGCGAGATTTGGGGTGCTGGGTTGGGAGCTCATAAGTAGATCTCTGATTTCTCTCGAACGCGCGACCGTTCGGGTAGTGCGGCGCTTCAGCGCCGCGTTAACATGCTCTTGTCAAAGAGGGCTTCAGCCCTGTCGTACCTGATCCCGACCGCTGATCGAAAGGCTTCCACAAAAGTCCGGGCCTAAAGGCCGTTTTCAAGAGTCGCCGCTTGACGCGGCGCTGAAGCGCCGCACTACCCGAGCCCCTCTTCGGCGATTTTCCCCAGCTGCCTCTAAGTACTAGCGTCGTCTTTGCAGGGTTGCGTTTGCGTAATCGTTCCTCCGTGCGACAGAACAAGCTCTCACCTACCCTCACAGGCCCGGGCTGCTCTGCATGATGCCACCGTCGGCGAAGATGGTGGTAGCTGTGATGTAACTGGCGCCGTCTCCGGCGAGAAAGGCCACGACGGTGGCGACTTCTTCCGGCTTAGCCATGCGGCCCAATGGGATAGATGCATTCAACTTGGCCAGCAATGCTGGGTCTTTCATCGTGGACAGGTTGATCGGGGTAGCGACAGCGCCCGGACCAACGCCCACCACAAGGATGTTGTGGGGAGCGAGTTCGACTCCGGCGGTGCGGGTCAACATGCGCACGCCCCCCTTGGAGAGGCAATAGGCGGTGTTGCCCGGCATCGGCCAGTCTTCGTGCACAGACGTGATGTTGATGATTCGGCCGCCCCCGCCTTGCTTGATCATCTGCCTGGCGGCGACCTGGGTGCCGAAGAAAGCGCTCTTCAGATTTATGTCGAGGACTTTGTCATATTGCGCTTCGGTGGTGTCGAGGACCGAAGTACGGGTCTCGATGCCAGCGTTGTTCACCATGATGTCAACGCGACCAAAGCTGGCAACGGCAGTGTCAATCAGCTTCTGCAGGTCGGCGACTTTGCTGACGTCGGCCTCTACACCAATCGCCTGGTCCCCCAGCTTACAAATTTGCCGTTCAAGTTCCTCGGTGGCCTCAGGATGGGAGATGTAATCAATCACGATGTTTGCGCCCTGGGCGGCCAGCTCGAGCACGATGGCCTGGCCGATACCGCTGTTTCCGCCGGTAACAATTGCAACTTTGTTCTTCAACGACATGGGAACCTCGAGATCATGGATTTGGCGATGCTGAAAATCCAAATACATCGGCGAGTGATAACGTTAGCATTTCTGCCCTAGAAGCGGTATCCACTCCGGAGAAATTTTATGGCATTTCACAATCAGTTTAGGCGGCGGCCTGCGTACCTTTGCTTGAGGCTTGCGCGTCGCTGCCGCGGCAGCGCAAACTAGGTCGAGTTGTTTGCACTAAAGACTCCAATCACGGCCAAGGAGCAACTGTGCATATCAAGGGCCTCGCTCCTATGCGATTGCGCCATCTTATTTTTGGATGCCTGATTGGGTTGGCGGTGGCTGCTCCTCAATTGATGCTGGCAGCCGGCGCCGCTTCGCCCGCTTCGGAATCCGCGGCCACTCCTGCAAATGAAGCTCCCGTCGAGTTCTGGAATCGCAAGATCGTAACTCTGCGCGGCACTCTGGCAGGCGCCAGCCCGCAGGAGCGTGCCGAGCGTGCCGTGCAGCGCCTCGATGAGCTTCCGCTGAATGTAAGAACAGCCGACATCGAACTGTTCCCGATTAAGGTTGAGAATCAGGACGGTATCGGGTTTACCTACAACGGAAAGGTGCTGTTCTTCCTGGGCAGCGGCGACCTGGACAAGGTGTCAGGAGAGACCTTAGCGCACAGTTCGCAGTCGGCATTGCTGGCCTTGGGGGAGGCGCTGGACGCCCGCGAGGCCGAGCGATCGTGGCCGGTCATCCGTAGGGGCCTGCTTTTCACATTTGTGGGCCTGTTCCTGATGTTGATAGCAGTTGTGGCGATTTCGAAAGGTCATGGGCACGTCATCGCCTTTCTGCGCAGCAAGGAACATTCCATTCCTGCGCAATTACGGCTGTTTGGGGTGGACCTGCGGCCGCACGTCGCCGCCCTCGTGTATGGCCTGGTACGAACCATTGCCTGGTTGCTTGCAATTTGCGCTGTCTATCTATGGTTGACCTTGTCCTTGCGACAATTTCCCTACACGGCACCGTGGGGAAAGCAGCTGGGCAGCTACGTTATCAACCTTCTCCAAACTTTTGTGGGTTCGGCCGTGCATGCCCTGCCAGGTCTGTTCGCGGTGGCCGTCATTTTTGCGATCACCCGCTGGATTGTGCGCCTGGCAAGCGCCCTCTTCGAGCAGGTTGCCAGCGGCACTATCCGCATCTCCTGGATGGACGCCGACGTGGCCCGCGCCACCCAGCGCATCTTTTCCGCTGTCGCGTGGATTTTTGCCGCGGTCGTCGCCTACCCCTACATTCCGGGGTCAAGCACCGACGCCTTCAAGGGCATCAGCGTGTTCTTCGGATTGGTGATCTCTCTGGGCTCAACCGGAATCATCAACCAGATTATGAGCGGGCTCTTCGTGGTGTACTCCAAAGCGCTTAAGACCGGCGAATGGGTCAAGGTCAACGAGACGGAAGGCGAGGTGATCGACGTGGGGCTGCTGGCCGCGAAGGTCCGCACCGTCGAAGGGCAAGAGGTGACGATCCCGAACTCTGTCCTGGTTGGCACCTCGACCACAAATTATTCGCGATTAGGTCATCCCGACGGGATGATCGTCAGTTCCACAGTCACGATTGGCTATGACGCCCCGTGGCGGCAGGTGCACGGGCTTCTCACACTTGCTGCCGATCGCACGTCCAACATCCGCAAGCAGCCTGAACCCTACGTGCTGCAGCGCCAATTGTCCGATTTCTATGTCGAGTACACGCTGATTGCGCGGCTGGGAAACGAGCACCTGCGTATCGAGACACTCTCCGATCTGCATTCGCAAATCCAGGACGCCTTCAATGACGTCGGCGTGCAGATCATGTCACCGCACTTCATGATGCAGCCCGACGGAAACGTCGTGGTGCCACCATCGAAGTGGTATGCGTCGCCGACGCCGCCCGGTCTTGGCTCTGCCAAAGCAGACAAGGCCAAACGCTCCGAGGCCGGGGGTTAGTCAGCTCCGTGGGCTGCAACCGCAACGGACGACAGCGCTGAAGTTTTCTCTGGCCAGGGTGGCAGCAGTTTCACCAAAACCCAGAGGATGACAAACGGAAGGATCGTCAGCACGATCGCGGTCAACAAGCCTTCGCGGGCCACGAAACCCATCTTGTACGTGGTGTAGCCGAGAAAACTCTTGGAGAAGAGCTGCCCGCCAATGACGACATTCCAGCGCATGGCGAAGATGCCAATCATGGTCAAACATCCAGCCACCGAGTAGATTTGCTTGCGCTGCCTGTCGGGCAGTTTCAGCACCTGAGTCAGTCCAATCAGCAAAATCGGAAGGACAGTGCCCAGCAGAATTTGAACGACTCCCTGCGAGAAGTACAGCCGGGTGTGGACCATGAAGTCGAGGCTGCGGAAGGATTCGTCGGCTTCGTAAATTCGGTGGATCAGGTCCAGCATCTCCAGGCTGAAGTCGATGATGAAGGTGTAGAACAGGTACTTCGCCACCGTGTCCACGCAGCGCATATCAATTGGCTCCCGACGAAGCTGGCACGTAAGCATGTAGAGCAACATCACGATGGCGATGCCGGAAACCATGGCGGAGAAGAGGAACACCACGGGCATCAGCGGCGACGACCACCACGGGTTCGCTTTCACCGAACCAAAAATGAAACCGACATAACCGTGCAGCAGGAATGCGGAGGGAATGCCAATCACGGTGACTAGCCAACCCACCCGCTCGTCGATGTGCAGCGAACGCTCGCTGATGTTGGTCGAACCGAGGGTCAGCACGCGGTACACCAATCGCTTCCAACCGGTTGTGGATTGGGACAGCACCACGATGTCGCGCCGATAGTTGAGCCAGATTTCGACCACCAGTACGGCCAGCAGGTACCACAAATACACGAAGCCAAACATCGCCATGGCGGAAGATGCGTGCGGGGTCAGGTACATCTCGAACGAACGCTCTGGATGTCCGAGGTGCAACTGCAAGGGCATGGGAGCGACGATCAGGAAGGCAAGCGCGGTAAGTAGCGCCAGCCGATAGGTGGGCTTCACCGCCTCGACCTGGAACACGCGCTCCAGCGAGGCCAAGATGAACGCACCAGCCACCAGCCCTGTGATGTACGGGTAGAGCACGATCAATACGCTCCACTGGAGCTCCACTTCGTTCGGGTACATGAAGCCTTCAACCGGAATGTGCAACAGAAACTCCTTATCGCACTGAGCCATCCAGGCCGTTGTAAAACAGCTTCGAGCGGGTGGCTAAGTAAGGTTTTAGAACTTGCACTGCGTGTGTCTTCAAAAACTCGTGGATCGGATCGTTGGGATTTTTCAGGTCAGCAAGCTGGCGCGCGCCGGTCGGACAGTTTTCGCAGCATGCAGTGGTGAGACCTTTCGTGATCCTGTGATAACACAGCGTACATTTCTGGGCAGTTTTCTTTTTCGGATCAACGAAGCGGCAGCCGTATGGACATGCCTGCACGCAATAGCGGCAGCCGAGGCAGTAGGTTTGGTCTATCAGCACCACGCCATCGGGACTGACGAACGTTGCTCCCACTGGACACACCTGAGTGCAGGGTGAGTCAGCGCAGTGATTGCACATCTTGGGAACAAAGAAGTTCTTGCCACCGCTTACCGTGGCGGGCGGAAACCCGTGCTTGCCGCCATCGGGCGAATCCACCTTGGGGTTTTCAATGTCCCAATCGGAGACATGGTAGCGTTCGACCCAGGTACGGAAATAACCATCCGGGACATCGTTTTCCATCTGGCACGCCCGGACGCAGCTACCGCAGCCAATGCACTTGGTGATGTCCACCAACATGCCCCACCAGTGCTCCGTCATGTTGTAGTTGGGTGAAGCCTCCGGTGTTCCCGCCAGGATGCTCTTCCAGGCTACTGCGGCGGCAGGCAACAGAATGAGGAGTTGACGGCGAGTAATGCTCATTGGCTGCCTCCCGCAGCGGCAGTTATGGCCGGACTGTGCGGCTGGTGGCAGGTGTTACAAGCGGCCCCGCCCGAGTGCTCGGCGGAGACGACCTGGGGAAAGTTCTTTGGCTTGGCAGGATTTGCCTCGTGACAGCGGACGCAAAGCACGGCAGTATCCAGTTTTGCCGGCTGGATCGAGGCTGGGTCATCGGCATGTTTCGCCAGCGGCCCATGGCACGCCTCGCAGGCCACTCCCTTATGGACGCCTTTGCTCTTCACTTCGAGGACATCGGCATGACAGCTCTCGCAGACTTGATGGCCCGCATAAGAAATGGGGCGCGCCGCTATCTCTCCGATCGCATTGCCGCGATAATGTCCGTATTCTCCGAAACTGCGCGGCACGAGAAAACCGCGTACCACCAGGAACAAAACAGCGCCTACCAGAAAGACCAATGCCAAGCGGAAGAGGTGACCTGCATCTTTGAAGACGTTCATGGCTGCACTCGCATCCACGGATTCCGGCTATCTTCGCTAGGAGGATTAGTAATTCGACGCATTCGCGGATTCCACCTACACGCCCAGGGAGTTTGTGGGGCTGAAGAGTAGATACCTGAACCGTGTCGCAGGCCGCCGTGTTCTACGTCACATAGTGGTGTGACATGCAATACGACTGGCCACGTTGAGACAAGAGAAGCCAGGCAGGTGAGATTGATATTGCTGGTGCCCAGGTTCGCCCTTCTCTTGGGCTAACCTGGGAGAGGCTGATGGAGATTCGGATCGGAGTGGACGGCCAGAGATCGGGAGTTGAAATATTCGGTGGAACTGGTGAGAGCGTTCCCTTTGCCCAGGCTAGCGTTCAACAAATGGACGCGAATTTGGGGCACGGGGCAGCCTGTGAAAGGCGTGCCCAGGCACAGATCCACAATTGAATTGGCCGAGACGAGGTACAGCCACTCTGCTCTACAGGCCCGGCCCCGATGGGTAAGCTGGTAGGCCCGGCGGCCGTGGCGGCAACTTCGCCGGGTGCGCATTGATCTCCTGCATAACCACGTCGATGGCTTTTTCCAACTGGGGATCATGACCCGCCATCACCAGGTCGGGCCGATTGTCAATCACGATGTCCGGCTCCACGCCGCGGTTCTCGATGACCCATTGGCTATTGAGCCCATACACCGAAAACTCGGGACGAGTGATATATCCCCCGTCAATCAGTTCAATTTCCCCGCGGATTCCGCGCACGCCGCCCCAGGTCCGCTCGCCGATAAGAGGGCCCAGCTTATAGACCTTGAAGAAGTAGCTGAAGAAATCGCCGTCCGACGCGGCATAGTGGTTGGTGACGCAAGCCATGTGCCCATAGAACACTTGCTGCGGAATGGTGTCCGATTTCCAGTTACGCGCTGCATCCATCCCCACGAGTATGCGGCGCAGGCGTTCGAAGATAATCTGGTCGACAAAGCCGCCACCGTTGTAACGCACGTCGAAGATCATTCCCTCTTTGCGAATCTGTGGGAAATATTGCTTAACGAAAGCGTTCAGCCCGGCCGAGCCCATGTCGGGCAGGTAGACGTAACCAATGCGGCTGCCGCTGGCCTCCTCGACCTTGCGCCGGTTGGTATCAGTCCAGTCCAGTTCATGCAGGCCGATCTCGGTGGGAATCGGCCTGACTACCACATTGTGGGAGCCCTCAGTGGTGGGTTTGCTATTGACCGTGAGTGTGACCGCCTGATTCACGGTGTTGACGAAAAGCTCGTAAGGGTTCTGAGGAATCCGCAGTTGGCGCCCGTTGACGGCCAGCAGATAGTCGCCTTCTTTGACCAGCACTCCCGGCTCCGTCAGGGGCGAGCGCAGATTGCGGTTCCAGTTCTCGCCTGGGTATATCTTGGCGATGCGGTACATTCCGCTGCTCGTATCGGGGGCAAAGTCGGCGCCCAGCAATCCAACGTTGACCCCATCGATATCGGGATAGTCTCCTCCGCCTACGTAGGTGTGGGAGTTGGAAAGCTCTCCAATCATTTGGCCGAGAATGTAAGTCAGGCTCAGACGATCGGCCACATAGGGCAGGAGCTGCGCATATTTCTCGCGCTCCTGCTCCCAGTTGACGCCGTTCATCGAGGCCTCGAAGAAATAATCGCGTTCCTGGCGCCACACTTCGTTAAAGATCTGCTTCCATTCGGCGGGCGGATCCACCTCCATGCTCATGTTGTCGAGTTTGAGGGCCCCATCGCCAACCTTGGCCAGCGACTTCGCATCACCACCGTCGGGTCCTGAAGGCACCTTGGCGTCGATAATGCCGTACATGTGCGGAGCGTCATCGCCTCCCTCTTCCGACGGCATCTCTGGCGGCCCGGACTTCGGAGCGGAATAGAGAATCTTCTTCCCGTCAAAGGACAATACGAACTGGTCGGCGCCTTCCAACAAGATGCGGTCCTTGCGCTCTTTCAAGTCGAAGGCGTGAAGGGCAGGCGGTTCTCCGGGTAACGGGCCCGAAAGTCCTTGGATGGGCAACACGATGTAGAAGATTAGGCCCTTCGCAGCGGCGAGGTTTTGCAGATTGCCAGGGGGAATCGGCAGCGCCACAATGCGATTCTGAATGCCCTCCAGATCGATGCGGAAATTCTTCAGGGGCGCGCGGGTGCCAGGTTTCTGCTCCGCCATTTCGGCTTTGGTCTTCTCTTCCTCGGTCTCGGTCGTCGGCTCCGGGGGCTTCGTCTTCGCCTTGGGTGTTGGCGGCGGTTGTTCCGTTGGTTTCTGGGCGCCGGGAGTCGGCGGCAACAGGACATCGGGAGGCGACGTGGTCGTCACCTCGTCGCTCAACACTGGAAGAGGCGAAGGTTCATCCGCGCGCAAGGTGACGATATAAACCCGCCCCGCTTTGGGGTTGGCAAATTCGATGTCGTAGACACCCAGCACTTCGTTGAAATCGCGATTGGACAGGAAGTAAAGATACTTGCCCTCGGGATCGAAATAGGGCGCCGTGCTGTCGCTGGCACTGGTCGTAACCGGTGTACTCTTCTGATCGTCCATGTTGTAGAGATAGACCACATGGTTGTGGTTGTCCGAAGTCTTCGCGTAGGTAACCCAATGGCTGTCGGGAGACCATTCGTAATCGGTTATGTCGTCGTAAAGCCCCTTATCAATTTGCACAGGCTTTTTCTCGTGGACGTCAACATAGAAGAGACGCGCCTCTTTGTCGGCGAAGACGAGCTTCCGACTGTCGGGCGCCCACACCGGCGGCAAGCGAAACATCTTGCCGTCAAAGGTGATCCTGACTTCCTGGCCAAGGCCGTCCTGCGGCATCATGTACAGCTCGTCTTCGCCGGTTCGGTCTGAGATGTATGCCACCCAACGTCCGTCCGGTGACCAGGCCGCGTACTTCTCGCGAATTCCCGGCGTGCGTGTCAGATCGCGGATGCTGCCTTCCTTGGCCGGAACTGTGAAGACATCGCCGCGTGCGGTGAACACCGCTCGCTTGCCGTCAGGTGAGATATCGAAAGCGGTGATCAGTTTGCTGACATTCGCCCAATGCGGCCGGGCCTGTTCGCGGTCTCCCGGCAGATAAATCGTAAGCTTGCGAGCCTGTTGCGTATTGAGGTCGAAGAGGTAAAGGAACCCGCCGTTCTCGAACACGATGTCTTCGGGCCCAAGGCTGGGCCAGTTGACATCGAACTCCTTAAAATGCGTCAGTTGTTTAATCTCGCGGGTATTCAGGTTGTAGCTGTAGAGGTTCAGGCGATGTTCAGGCCCGCGGTCGGAATCGAAGTAGATGGTGTCGCCGTGCCACATGGGAAATGTGTCAGTCCAGTCCTCGTGCGGCACAGTGTCGACGGCGTGGCTTTTGAAATCATAAATTGTGATGTCCTGCGCCATGCCTCCCTGATAACGCTTCCAGGTGCGGAAGTTGCGGAAGATGCGGTTGTAGGCGATCCGGTTACCATCGGGCGAGTACGAGGTCAGACCGCCTTTGTCGAGCGGTAGCGGCTCAGGAAGTCCGCCATCTACGCTGACGCTATAGAGTCTCCCAAACCAGTCGTTGAAGGTGTCTCGCCGGCTGAGGAAGACAATGCGCTTGCCGTCGGGCGTCCATGTAATGACCTGGTTGTGAAAGCCCATGCGTTCGTTGAGGCGGCCACCTCCGGGATTAAAGGTCAATTGTTTCGGCTCGCCGCCTTCGGAGGGCATGATGTAGACGTTGTAGTTGCCGTCGTACTGAGCGGTGAACGCGATCCACTTTCCGTCAGGAGAGAACTTCGCAAAGAGCTCTTGCCCGGGATGGCTGGTGACACGGCGCGCCACCCCGCCGTCTTTCGCAACCAGCCATATATCGCCTCCATAACTGAAAGCGATTTTGTCCTTGTAAACATCGGGAAAACGCATGAGCCGGCCTTCGGGGATTGCTTGTGCGGCGCTAACGGTGGTCAAGGTAAGCAGGAGAGCTACGATTCCGTTTCTCATCCAGGACATCAGCTTTCCTCCAGTGCGGTGCGAACCGCAAATTGTATAGAAAAGATACGTGCCAACACCAATCAGCGGGAAGCAGGGCGCGAGGTGCCGCATCGCCGTCCGAGGAACGATATACCGATTCTGCTAGGATTTGGACGAACCACAATGCCAGAAAGTGAGTAGAAAAACGAGTCTGCCTCGACGGGGAAGGCCAACCGGTTGAGCTTGTAACCATGGGAACGCTGAAGCAGGATTTTCTTTATGGACTGCGGATGCTGCGTAAGAGCCCCGGCTTCACTGCCGTCGCGGTGATCACGCTGGCCCTGGCGATTGGCGCCAACACAGCCATCTTCTCGGTCCTGTATCCGGCCCTCCTGCGCCCATTGCCCTACCGACAACCCGACAGACTGGTGACGCTAGGCGAGAACCGCCCCCAGCTGCCCTGCTGCAGCTATACCTCCTCCTACCCCGATTACCTCGACTGGAAGCGCACCGCGAGAAGCTTCGAGTCTCTCGCCGGCTTTGCTGACGATAACTTCGTCCTCACCGGAAATGGGGACCCCAAGACCATCTACAGCGCCATGGTGACGCCGAATTTCTTCTCGACGTTGGGCGTGAAGCCTTTGCTGGGCCGCGACTTCGTTGAGGGTGAAGACACGCGAGCAAGTTCCGGTCCGGCGGTTGCGATGCTGAGCTACGGCTTGTGGCGAGGCGATTTTGCTGCCGACCCGCATGTCCTCGGCCGCATCATCCGCCTGGACAACAAGCCGGTCACGGTGGTCGGTGTTCTGCCGCGAGACTTTGAATTTGCGCCGGAGGGATCGGCGCTTCTCTGGGTCCCGCTGTATACCACCGCGTACACGGCCTCGGCTCGAAGCCTGCGCTGGTTCAACGTGATCGGACGGCTCGCTCCTGGCGTTAGCCTGGAGCAGGCGCGCGCGGAGATGGAAGGCATCACCGCGCAGCTAGCGCGGGAATATCCCCAGCAAGACGCTTCGGTCTTCGTCACGGTGGGAAGCTTGCGCGACGAGATCGTCGGCAACATCCGGCCATTGCTGTTGATCTTGTTTGGGGCCGTGAGCTTTGTGTTGCTGATCGCCTGTGCCAACGTAGCCAACCTGTTGATGACCCGATCGATCGATCGACGGAGGGAATTTGCGGTGCGCGCAGCCTTGGGCGCAAGCCGCATCCATTTGCTGGCCCAACTGCTCACCGAAAGCCTGCTGCTCGCAACCATAGGCGCAGTTCTTGGCGTGCTTGGAGCAGTGGCGGGCGTGCGCTTGCTGGTGGGTGCAATCCCCGAGCAGCAGCTTCAGGCGATGCCGTTCCTGGCCGACGCCGGCATCAATCTTCCGGTGCTGGGTTTTGTATGCGCCATCACCATGGTGACGGCGATTTTGTTCGGGGTGGGCCCGGGCTTTGCCGGTCCCACAAACTCCGTTGAGCGAGGTGCTGAAGGATGAATCGCGAGGTGGAACCAGCGGCGCACAAGCCCGACTTCGCAATCTCGTCGTGATTGGAGAAATCGCCCTATCCATGGTACTGCTGGTCGGCGGCGGATTGATGCTGCAAAGCCTCCGCCAGCTGCTCAAGCAAGACCCTGGGTTCGATGCCCAACATCTATTGACGTTCGGCGTCAATCTTCCCGGTGCCTCTTACCCCAGGGCAAAGGTGTGGCCGTTTGCCAATCCCACCGGTCTCCGCTTCGAGCATGAGTTTGTCGAGCGGCTACGCAGCGTGCCGGGCGTGATGGGAGTCTCGTCAGTAAGCGGCCTGCCGGTCAGCGAGAACCGCAGCAGGAACCGGTTCGTGATAGAAGGCCGGGCCACTACGGAAGGTCACGAAGAGGCTTGCACGAGCAGGCGGGTGGGAACGGACTACTTCGCAGTAATGAAGATCCCACTGGTGGCCGGCCGGGTTTTCACAGCATCGGATGCGCCGGACGCACCGCCAGTCGCCATCGTTAACCAGGCTTGGGTAAAGCGTTACGCTGGCGGGCTGGATCCCATCGGCCGGCGCGTGCGCCTGACGTTTTCGCCCAGCGAACCGTTCCGCCAGATTGTGGGCGTGGTTGGAGACGTGGCGGAAGACAACCTCGCCGTCCCGCCGCCGCCGGTCATGTACTTTCCGCTGGACCAGGATTCCGGATTCACGATCTTTCTCGGCTACGTTGTTCGAAGCCGACAGGACCCGGAGGCCTTGGTCCCTTCTGTGCGCGCCATCCTGCGCGGACTGGACCCGCAACTGGCCATCGCCGAACCGCGCTCGATGGAGCAGATCGTCAATCAGTCGCCAGCCGTGTTCCTGCGACGCTATCCGTTTTATCTGATTGGTTGCTTCGCCACAGTTGCCCTGGTTCTCGCCATGATCGGCTTGTACGGTTTGATCTCGTACTCGGTGCTGCGACGCACGCGCGAGATCGGTATTCGCCTCGCGCTTGGCGCACAACGTGAAGACATTCTGCGGCTGATTCTCCAGCAGGGAGTGATCGCCAGTCTGGCCGGTGTCGGCCTTGGCCTGGCCGGCGCGCTGGCATCGACACGAGCCCTGGCGAGTCTCCTCTACGGCATCAACTGGGGCGATTGGCAACGATCTTCGCCGGCGTCGCCGTCTTCTTGGCGGCGATCGCCATCACCGCATCGTATATTCCGGCTCGGAGAGCAATGCAGGTGAACCCGATGGTTGCCCTGCGCAATGAATAGCAAGAAACCAAGCCCGCTTGCGATACCATTTCCACCATGTTTCGCAAACTGACATTCATCATTTCGCTTCTAGTGTTCGGCTGTTTGCTGGCATCCACTGCGTGCGCCAAGCACCGTCACGATCAGGCGGCCGACAACACGCCGGGCAGCTTTGACTACTACCTGCTTACGCTGTCGTGGGCGCCGGAGTTCTGTGCCACGCATGCCGGCAGCGCATCGTCGAGCGAATGCGATCCCAAGCGGCATTTTGATTTTGTGGTGCACGGCTTGTGGCCGGAGAATGACGGCGGTTCGTACCCGCAGTATTGCGCCCCGGCGCAGCCAGTAGCACAGTCGACAGTCCAGCACATGCTCACGATCATGCCCGCTCGCGGGCTCATCCAGCATGAATGGGCAACGCATGGCACGTGCAGCGGGCTCGGGGCGCAGGATTATTTTGCCGACATCGAGAAGGCGTTCCGACAGGTGCAAATCCCGCCAGAGTATCGTGCGCCGGGGCAGGCCGTCCACGCCAGTCCGGCTGAGATCGAGCAGAAGTTTGCCGCCGCCAACCAGGTACCAGTCGGCGTCTTTCGGGTGTCATGCAGTCGCTCGCAACTTGTGGCCGTGGAGGTTTGCCTGACCAAAGACTTGCAGTATCGCCAGTGCGGCTCAGGACTGCGCGATTGCCGCGCACCGCAGGTCACGGTCCAGCCGACCCCGTAGCGCGAAGGATGGTGGGCCTGACCGGAATCGAACCAGCAACTCTCAGCTTAGAACGCGCGTTCCATCCCGCGTCTTGAAGTACGCGCCCATTGCGTTTGCTGCGGAGCCAAAGATTCTGCTCGCAAACTCCTAGTTTGTGGTTTGAGTCAGCAGCAAAGCCATGAACGCCTTCGCTGCGTTGGAAAGATGCTTGTCTTTGCGCTGGACGTAAAAGTGCGCAAGCTTGGCGTCCATTCCCGCTACGGCAATGCCTTTGAGGGAACCGGCGGAGATCTCCCGCCGGACGCACGCTCTGGGATTGAATCGAAACTCCCAGGCCCACTTCGACCGCTCTCTTGACGCCTTCCAGGTTTCCGAAATCGAGCACGTTCCTCAGCACGATGCCCTTCTCTCTCAGCCGTTCTTCCACAACCGCCCTTGTCCCTGCGCCCCTGGCCGCCACGATGAACGTCTCCTGCAGCAGTTCTTCGGGCTTGATCCGTTTCTTGTTTGCCCATCGGTGGTTACTGGGAGTGATCGCGATTAGTTCGTCCGTCATAAACTCGCGGCAGATCAGCCTGGGATCGCGCACTTCGTGACTCACCAGGCCCAGGTCGAGTTTATTGGCCAGAATCTTTGCCACAATTTTCTCCCCCAGCGATATGTTGAGCGTCACGTCAACCGCGGCATATTGTTTGCGAAACTCAGCCAGGACGCCAGGCAGGAAGTGAATGCCAATAACAAAGCTGGCCCCGAGAACCAGTTTGCCGCCGCGCACGCCTTTCAGATCTTCGATTCTTTGTTCCGCCGCGCTCATGGAAGCCATGATTTCCTGGGTCGCTTCAAAAAGAACTTCGCCCGCCTGGGTCAGAACGACCTTCTTCCCCAACCGGTCAAACAACGGAGCGCCATAATATTCCTCCATCTGCTTAATGTGTTTGCTAATGCCCGGCTGCGTCAGGTGCACAACCTCTGCCGCGCGAGTGAAGCTGCGCGTCTCGGCCACCGCCTGGAAAATTCGCAACTGATTCAGATTGATCATAAGGTGTAGTTATCGGCAGAATCATAGTGATTCGCTCGATTCATATCAATCGCGATGGAGGATATATTGTGTGGCCCTTGGGTGGGAGCTAAAGGAAAAACGTCTGTCGAGCCTCACGCTGGGAAGCGAAAACCATGCGTTAGTTCCGCGCGTTTTGCAGCACGAGACCACATGGGCCCTCGCCTTTCCCGTGGGGCTAGTCGGGAGTCAAGCCAAGGAATTCTTCGTGCCCTTTGAAGATCTCGATCAACAGATCTCTGACGCGTTGTTTCCAGCCAATTGGCTTCGGCTCATCAAGCCGTACTGGTTTCTTCTTAACGGGGCACCTCTACTTGTGGAGCGATGCCGGTTGCTGCCATAGAATTTCTCCTTTCAATCCGCGGTGCGAGGCGGCACACGGGATGTCTTCCGTTGGCCGATTCCCGAAGAGAGTAGGATTCAGAACCTCAAACTAAAGCTACCTACCTTGGCTGCGCCCAACAACGACCGGCATCACGTTCCGGTGTGATGGGAGGGCGAGAACCCGGTGATGTGACCTGCCAGGTCCCCGAATTAACCGCGCATTCTGCTGAGACTTGACTTCATGTTTTGCTAGCTCGTCTGCACACGCCAATCTGGCGCTGTGAGACCAAGCCGTTATAGGATAGGGGTCCGGCTTGAGAAGATTGGTCCGGATTAACCCGAGAGAGGGGAGCTCATCGGCGTGCCGCTACGATTGCACTTAAGCCAGGCCATCTTCTTGTTTTTCGCTGCAATCATTGGTGGGACGCTAAACGCGTTGGCGGGCGGCGGCACTTTTGTTACGTTCCCGGCTCTGTTGAGCACAGGCATTCCGGCGGTGCAGGCCAACGCGACCAACACGGTCGCACTGTGGCCTGGGTTGGCGGCCAGCACCGGCGCGTACCTAAAACGGCTAAGCGTGCCGCGACGCCTGTTGGTCCCCTTGCTGCTGACGAGCGTAGTCGGAGGGCTGGCCGGCTCGCTGCTACTGCTCAAGACGCCACAACATGTCTTCCTGCACCTCATCCCCTGGCTGCTGCTGAGTGGCACTTTGCTCTTCGCCTTTGGCAACAACATCCGCGCCATGGCCGGGAAGTCTCACGTTGTGGAAGACTTGGCGACGATGTCATGGCGGGTGATCACCGCGACTTCGATCGCTGAGTTGCTGGTCGCAATCTATGGCGGGTATTTTGGCGCGGGAATCGGCTTTATTCTCCTGGGAATGTTGGCGGCCTTGGGGATGCGCGACATTCACGCCATGGGCGCAATCAGGACATTGCTATCGGTCGTGATTAATGCTGCGGCGGTGCTCACATTCATTTTGGCCCGTGCCGTGTTTTGGCCACACTGCCTGGTGATGATTGCAGGTGCTATGACCGGGGGCTGGTTCGGCGCGCATTACGCCCAAAAAGCTGATCCGCGGAAGGTGCGGGGCTTCGTGATTGCCGTCGGTCTGGCGATGAGCGCGTATTACTTTGTCACGGTGCGCTGAAGCGCCGCTCTACCCGCGCCTTCGTAAGGCTACACCAATTCAAGGAAAAGCGTTGCGCCGCGATGACTGCTGCTATACCGCACGTCGTATTCTTTCAGCCTCGGGCAGGGCGGAGACATGCTGTCCCCTTTCCGATTCTCTGACCACGCGAGCCGCCAAGGGCTTCAGCCACAGCAAAGCCATGAAAGCAGCCGCCAGATCGCAGATAATCATCGCCCAGAACACCTTCGGTCCAGGAGCCAGTCTTGGCAAAGATCCAGGCGGCGCCCGGCCGGCAAAGGCTGCGGCTAGTCCCTTGGCGGTGTACACCACCCCATAGTTGGTGGTGGCCCATTTGTTTCCGTAGAGGTCGCCGGTCATCGCAGGGAATAACGAGAAGATATTGCCCCACGCAAAGAAACACAGGCCTGACAACACAACGAACCAGACCGGGTGGCTGATCAACTGAATCAGCGCATACACCGCAGCCGCTTCCAGGACAAAGGCAATGAAGATGGCATTCTCCCGCCCGATATTATCCGACACCCATCCCCAGAAGGGGCGTGTAAACCCGTTCAGAACCCGGTCGACGGTGATGGCCAGTACCACGGCAGTCATTCCGAAGGCCACGACGACTTTGTCCACGTGGTAGGAAGAAGCCATTGGGTTGAGTTGTGCGGTAACAACCAAACCACCGAAGGCCAACATCGTCATCATCAGATACATGACATAGAAGGACGGCTGGTGCAGCATCTCCCGCGGCGTCATGTCGACAGCCGAGGTGTTTATTTTGGCCCTAATCTTTACTTGGTTCTCTTTCCAGTTTGGCGGCGTCCATCCAACCGGCGGCCTGGCCAGGAAGAGTGCAGCAGCCAGTACAACGAATCCCTGAATGATTCCCCAGACGATGAACGTGTGCTGGTAGCCCGAAGCTTTCAGCATATCGGCAATAGGAGCGATTGTGGTCGCGGTGCCTACACCGTAAGCTCCGGCCGTCAGGCCGACGCATAGACCGCGCCGGTCCGGAAACCATTTCAGCGCGTTCCCAATGGCTCCCCCATATACGATCCCGGCGCCGATACCGCCCAACGCGTACCAAAAATACAGGCTGCCAATCGTCTCGGCCCGGCCGGCCCCGATCCAGCCCAGTGCGACCATGATCGAGCCAAACCCCAGCATAAATCGAGGTCCGATTCGATCGACCAGGTATCCTTCAAAAGGTACGAGCCAGGTTTCCAAAGCAATGAACAAGGTAAAAGTCCATTGCACTGCGACCAGCGTGACGTGCAGATGGGCTTGTATGGGTTTGGTGAAGAGCGTCCATGCGTATTGCAAGTTTGCGATAGCCATCATCGCAACAATGCCGGCCACTAGCTGGATCCAACGATTGGGAATACGGGAAGGGTGAATAAGCGAGGCCGGAGACGCAGACATTAAATCTACCTCCATGACGGCGAGTCAGACGTTAACAGCACACCCTGCCAGGTCGGCAACTACCCCTGCGACTTTGTTCTGCAGCATTATTGGTTTCGACTACCTTCCGCGCCGACATGCTCACAGTCGATGGTGCGTCGGCCAACACTCCGATCCGGAGTGGTAACATAGCCTGGTCCGATAACCAAACCACTTGCGGCGAAAAATTTACCATGCCCAAACCGGAGTGTCAAGGCCTTATGTGCCCGGAGCCTTCCCCAAGAAATCGGCAGGAAAAGCGAGACGCGACCGATGGATGAGAGCCTGCGAGCCCAGATCGGGACTTACCTGTCAACCCTCAATGACCTGGTCCGCCGCGGGTGTCAGCTTCGCGACACGCTGGCGACCGATCCCTCCAACACGTCGGCGATCGCGGCGACTCGTGTCTGGCAAGAGGACTGTGGAGTCACAGTCAATCAATTGTCCGGAGGCAGCAAAGCCCATTGGCTGGCGCGATCGTTCAGCGAAGCCTTTCTCATACGCTCAGAGGTCGGCGGCGCCGTCGAAGAGGCGGCTCCGGTTGAGATTGTCAAGCGATTGCTCGACGTCGTTGAGCAGGCCGTTGGTTCGCTCTCCCAGATGGGCACTTCCGTATCATCCTTATCATCGGAGGCGCCGGTGCCTCGTCGATTCGATTTCGTTCACAACCGCGAACTCAAGCCCGTTCTCGAACAGACCTACACCGATAGCCGGCGTGCTCTCGATCAAGGGGATTATGATCTGGCGCTGCTTAATTCTTGCGGAATCCTGGAGGCCATCGTGACCGATGCGCTGGAACACAAGGGGCTGAGTGCGCTGGCTGCTTCGGGTGTGCCCGCCGGGCAGATTGCCGATTGGTCGTTCGAGGCGCGGCTCGCCGTTGCCGAGAGGTCGGGCCTCATCAGCAGCGGGTGCGCACGGCTGCCAGCAGTCGCGCGGACGTATCGAGATATCACCAATACCGGCGAGAGCGGCCCGAGGGCGAACGTTTCCGAGCGCGATGCGCGCCAGACTGGACAAGTGCTTCGTGTGGTGATGAGAGATCTGGATCCGGGACGATGAAAGCGGCGGTAACGATGTAAACTTGGATTTACAAGCTCAACTTGCGGCGCAGAATGGTCCACAACGACAAGGATGCCCGAACCGAACAGCACGATGCTGTCGGGCTCAGGAGTCGTTCCAGTAAGGGTGGTGGTGAGTCCGCTGAAGATCGTGAATGATTCAGAAGGAACGGTCCCCAGCAGATTGTGGTAGGCCTGCGAAGGGCCGGAGTTGATGTCCCAGCCGTCGCGACCGCCTAAGGAGTCGGTGGCATTGGTCAGCGTCAGCCAATATGTCTGGCCAGGGGTCAGGTGCAACCAGGGGTTGACTTGGATCTGGGAGTCATAAACGTCATAGCCGAGGTCGCCGCCGCAGATGCCACCGTTGAAGGGGCTGCCATTGCTGCAAAGCTGGAAATAATTGAGCATACCACCGGTCCCGCTGGCAACGTCGCTGCCAAAGGACGAAGTGCCGATCGCCCAGTCAACGGTCAACGGCGTAGCGCCGGCCGGTACCCATTCAGCGAATCCGAAGCCGACCGAAATGCCGTCGCTGGTCGGGTCGACGAGGAATGAGTCAGACACGACATAGGCGTCGATGAAATAAGCGTTATTCGTTCCGTTCGTTGGGCCGTTGTTATACAAGGGGCCGAAGTCACCCGCGAAGGCTGAAGTGCTCAAAGCGAGACACAGAATTGTAAGAGGGAACAGAAAAGCGACGCGTCGTTTCAAGAGGCTGAACCCTCCTTCTGGTTCTGACCGGAATTTCCGTTTTAGCTCCCAGCAGCCCCCACACTATATACCCTTTTCGAGGGATTCCAGGACAATATTCCTATTTGGGTGGGCTCGGGGCAGGGTTCCGTCCGGCCCAACGCGAGTCCGCAACTGTTGACCACGGCCTTCCCATCGCTTTTGCCAGACACCCCTCCGTCACGTTTTCGCTCTGGATCGATTTCCCGGCTCCCACAGGGCTCGCGTCAATCTTCCAGGTCCTGGCGGAACACCGGTTGAGAGGGATCGAGGCTGCCGGCGATGACGCCCACGAGCAGGTCGTCGTATGCGCTGGCAGCCTCTGAGAGCACGGCGTAGCCGCGTTCCCTCTGTAGCGCTCCACTGGCCGAGTAGATCAGCGTGAAATACCGGCCGGACGAATACTGCAGTTCGAGCACCTTGTTGGGCATGTCAGGATCACCCGCCTGCCCCAGCACGTCCATCAGCGCCACCGTCCAGTGGTTGCCCTTCGGGTCGGTAACGACCTCGCGCTCGATGTATTGCCAATCGTCCATGCTCCATAGCGGCATAGTTAGAACAGTTCCAAGGTTGGTGTGTCCGGGTAGAGCAGGCCTTTCAGGCCTGCGTCCGCCGCGAGAAAGAAGAACCGCTTCCGCCTCTGAGGTCTGTGACCTCAGCGGCGGACGCAAAATACAAGATAAAGGCCCGTCTGCGAACGCGGGCCTCAAGGCCCGCTCTACCCGAGGTCGTTGGATACAGCGATTCTGGAATTCTATTCCAGCAGCTCATCGAGCGCTTTCGCGACCTGCGCCGCGGTAAACGGTTTTGGGACCAGCAAAACCCTGCGCGCGTTTCGGGCGCGGAGGCTGGCGTCGGCCTCCCGCTCTGTGTCCGTGATGATGACGACGGGAAGATCGGCGTGGTTCGGGTGGTAGCGAACGCTGTCGAAGAGCGATTCGCTCATATCGAAAGCGGAACAGTTGAGCACGAGCGCATCGGCGCGTTGCTCGAGGATCAGCTCGTTGATGGCGGAGGTATATCCCGCTGCGAAGACCTCGTGGCCGCGGTCGCGCAAGGCAAACGACAGCAGCTCGGCGATCTCCGGCGTGTCGTCGATGAGCAGGACGCGGGGCAACCGTACCTATTTCTTGCCGCTTCCAGTGCCAGGCAGTCGCGGCTTCTTGCCTTCACAGGGCTCCAGGTCCATGACCCACACTCGGCCGCCGGCCGTGTAATAGGCACGGTGGTCGTTCTCGATCATCGCGCCCCAAGCCTCCAGGGTGCGCATGGCGAACGTGTATCCCTCGAAGTTGTTTCGAGCGTGACCCAGCACCTCATTCGTGTGCCAGTTGTCAGTGAGGATAGCATCGCCTGCGTGCACGCGCAGGACGGTGTAGTAGCGGTCGAACGCCGCTTCCGGGCGCACCTCGCGCGTCGAACCGCGCTTCTTGCCTTCGCTGACGATATAGCTTTCCTGTGCTTCGGGCGCGGCAGGCGGAGTTGCAGCTTTGGTATTCATAGAGTTTGTGCCACCGTCTCGGCTTCTACCGCCGACGACATGTTGACCAGATTTTTCGCATCGGCGGCCTGAATTAACGCCTCGGGCAGCTCAACACCCATCATGCGCCATTGCTCATTGGCGAACTTCTGCAATGTGGCCACGTGCTCGGCGTGGAGGTGGCCGAAGCGCCCTTGCAATTTCAAGTACTCTGAGACGGGCCGCATGTTCTGCGGGCGGAAGCTGTAATCAAACGCGCGCTTCTCGGGGCTCCACTCCCAGATCGGGTAGAGCCCGCATTCGACGACCAGCCGGCCAAGATCGATGGAGCGCGGCGTCTCATACACGAAGCCCTTTTGGCATGGGGTGTAGACCATCAGATATGCCGCGCCCTTGTGGTTGAGTCCCTTGCGTACCTTGTTCATCAGGTCGATGGGGTAGCCCACGCTCGCGGTTGCCACATAGCAGTGAGGATGGCCAGCCGCCATCATGCGAGCGAGGTCCTTGGGAAACAGCTTCTTGGCCTCCGGGACCATGGGGCCGGGAGGAGAGAAGGTAGTCATGCCGCCATAGGGCGTGCGCGACGACGCCTGGATGCCGGTGTTCGCGTACTGCTCGTTGTCGTAACAAATGATCAGACAGTCGTGGTTGCGATAGAGCGCGCCGGAAATCGAGGCGAGACCAATGTCGGAGGCACTGCCATCGCCCGCTTCGCAAATGATGTTGGGGTAAGCGCCTTTCCACTTGCCCTTGCGGATCATGGCTTCATAGGCCGCGGCGACGCCCGCGGTGAAACTGCCCGAGCTGCCAATCTGCGTGTGTGCCCAGGGCACATTGTAGGGAGTACACAGATACGAGCTGTTCGCGACATACATGCAGCCCGTCGGTCCGACCAGGATCGTGTTGTCGCCCGCGGCCTTGCTGGTCATGCGGTACTGAATGGAAGGTCCACAGCCGGCACACGTGCGGTGGCCGGGGACGAACGGTTCGCTCGACGGCAAATCAGGGTTGTAGAAACGTGCACCCTGGTTTGGGCTGTCGAGAATCGGCAGTAACTGCCGCTCAACTTCAACGGTTGCCATCTTCATTCCTCCAAATGTCTCGCTCGGGTAGTGCGGGCCTTCAGGCCGCGTCAAGCTCCGGGCCTAAAGGCCGATTCGTCAATCCAGACTGTTACGCGGCGCTGAAGCGCCGCACTACCCGAAACCTCTACTCTTCGAATCCCACCCAATGCGTGCGTTTCTCGATCTTCCCGCGTTTCTGCGCTTCCGTCATTTTCTGCATCATCCAGTAGAACTCCTTCAGCACGATCGCCTCGCCACCCAGTCCCGCCATGAACGAAATGACGAGCGGGCGCTGTGGGCTTTCGTACAGGGCCGCACAGGCCTCAGCATAGAGCGAGCCTCCGCTGCTCACGCTGCCCAGTCCCATGTTGGTCTCGATGACGCCGACCACTTTGAATTTGCTCAGGACCTCATTGACGCGATCGGTTGGATATGGCCTGATGGTTCGCAGCCTTACCAGACCGACTTTCGCCCCGTTGTCGCGCATGTGCTGAATTGCGAAACGCGCCGTGACCGCGTGGCCACCCTGCATAAAAAAAGCAATTTCGGCGTCATCGGTCATGAACTCTTCGACCCAGGGGTCGTATCGGCGGCCGAAGATCTTCGCGAACTCGTCGTGGACCTCCTCAATGACCGGCATCGACTCTTCCATGGCGCGCGCCCGCTCCAATTGAAGCGGCGGCCCTGCTCGGGCATAATTTGCGGACCGTGCGACACCGGATGCCGCGGATCGAGTGGGTACGGATGCTTGTAAGGCGGCAGGAATTCCTTCACCTGGCCTGGGTCAGGCAGCTCCACATCGCTGGTGATGTGAGAGACGAAGAAGCCATCCTGGCAAACCATCTGCGGTAACAGCACGCGCGGGTCCTCGCCGATACGATAGGCCATCAAGTGATTGTCGAATGCCTCCTGGGCGTTGCACGACCAGCCCATGAGCCAACCCATATCGCGTGTCGACAGCGCGTCGGTATGTTCGGAACCAAAATCGCCAGGGGGATCGAGGGTGCGGTCGGCAATCATCATCTGCACCGGCATGCGACTGCCCGAGATAGGCGAATAAAGCTCGTAGGCAAACGTCACGCCCACACCCGAGCTGCCGGTAAACACGCGGGCGCCGCTGGAAGAAGCGCCGTGGGCAATGCTCAGCTGCGAGTGTTCGCTGTCGGCCACGACAAATTCGGCGTCGAGTTCGCCGTTGGCCACCATTTGCGCCAGCGCCATCATGGTCGCAGTGTAAGGCCGGATGGGGTAGGCTGTAATCACATCGACATCGGCGTACTTGGCGGCCTGCGCCGCCGCGACGCAGCCGTTTATCCGGACCGTTTTCTTTTTTGTTTCGGTGGCTGTTGCCATGGTTAACTCCGTACGCTCCTAGATGTTCTTCGCCGGCCGGTCCGCCAGATGCCTCAGCTCTTCTGCCTGCCGTCCATGCAAGCCGGGCGAGATGGCGAACGCCGTGTCCATTCGCACAACACCGGTATCGAAATCAAGTTCAGGCACGCCTTCGAGGCAGCCTGTCGGACATTCCTCGATGCACACGCGGCAACCTTTGCAGTAGTCAATCAGAATCTTATAGAGGCCGTTCGAACGCACGCTCCGCACGATGCACGGCTCGGGACAGACGAGATAACAGTTGTCGCAAGCGTTACAGGTGCCACAACTGAAGCAGCGGCTGGCCTCCTCGACTGCCTGCTCTTCCGAGAACGCCCGAATCACTTCCTCTTGCGTTCTACGCCGGCTTGTGGGCGGTAGCATCGCCTGCTCGACGCGCGGGAAGTGCGGAAAATACGTCATGTTCATGCGGTTCAAATCAAAGATGACGTCGACCGGAATGGTGCGCGGCTGCAAGGGCTCCCCGCGCAGCACCTTGTCCAGATTGAAGGCAACGCGCTTGCCGTCGCCAACGGCATTCACCACCATCAGCGGCTGGCCCGAACCTAGCTGCACAACGTCGCCCGCTGCAAAGAAGTTCGTGTCACCGAGGCGTCCAAAGGCGTCGATCTTGATGGTGCCGCGTTCGGTTTTGAACTCGTCCGGCAGCCAGCCGAGCGACGCCCGCTGGCCCACGGCGATGATCACATTGTCGACGGCGAAACGCTCGGCGGCCGCTTCGCGATTGATGTTGATCGGCGAGGCGTTGATGGCCCCGGCGAAGCGCGCCGGATGCAGTTGCAAGGCCTCGACCTTGCCGTTGCCGAGCACCGCGGTCACCGCCCGCCCGTGCAACAGCTCCACTCCTTCTTCGAGCATGTCGTGCAAATCTTCCGACGTCGCCGGCATTTCCTGGGAGTTGGCCTCCACCGTAATCATGGTCACTTCCGCTGCGCCTTGCCGCAGCGCTTCGCGGGCGCAGTCGATCGCGGTGTTGCCTCCGCCTATGACGGCAACTCGAGCACCCAGCTTGACCTTTGACGTGCCCATGCCAAGGTCGCGAAGGAACGGAAGTCCGAAGTGCACGCCCTCTTTGTCCTCACCCTCAGCGCGCGCGCTATTCGGATCGATGAGGCCCACGGCCAGTACGCAGGCGTCGTAGTTCTTTTTCAAGTCGTACCAAGTGACGTCCTTCCCGACTTCGACATTGGTCTTGATCGTCACCCCCATCTCGACCAGGCGCTCGATCTCGCGATCGAGCACGTGCTGTGGGAGCACCCAGTCCGGAATGCCGCCGCGATTGAGTCCTCCGGCCTTCGGCGATTTCTCCAGGATCGTCACTTGATAGCCGAGGCGAGCGAGTTGATAGGCGGCGCTGTGGCCGGCGGGACCCGACCCGACGACGGCGACTTTCTTGCCGTTTGGCGCCCCGGCCTTGACCACGTCGCGCTCCAGCGCCTGTCCGAGATCGCCGAGAAAGCGCTCGACGGCGCGTATCGAGATGGCCTCATCGTACTGTCCACGGTTGCAGGCCTGCTCGCATGGGTGATAGCACACCCGGCCGGTGACCGACGGGAACGGCATGTCTTCCTTGATGAGCGCGTAGGCATCCAGATACTTGCCGCGCTTCACCAGGTCGAGATAGCCCTGGATCTTCTCGTTGGTTCCACAAGCATTGTTGCAGGGCGGCAACTTGTCGCGGTAGACCGGTCGGATGGAACGCCAGTTGCCCGTGGGGAACAGGTCCTGACCCTTTTCCTGGGATGGCGCCGGTGTGATGCCTCCGAACGTGATCATGAGCCGGTCGGGGATGCGTGTGCCTTTGGTCGACATGTGATTCCTTCCCTACGCAGCCACTGGATTCAGCGGCATGATGTGCAATGCATCGAGCGCCATTTGGAATGCCTTCTTGTTCGCAATCATCGGCTCAATCGTCTCCACTTTGACGATGCCAGTAGTCTTGACCACCGCCGCAATGAGCGGAGCGGCGATATCAGGTGCGATCGCCTTGTTTCGCTCGGCCGCGCCTTCTGTGGAAAGGCGGTCGAGGCCCAGTTCGCCCAGCCGGTAGTAAAGCCATTTGTGGTCGGCAAGCTTGGCGGCATCCACACAGACGAGCTGGGCCAGCCGCTCGGGACCTGGCACAAAACGAATCATGTACTCCGGCGTATAGTGCGTGTTGATCACCAGTGTTCCGCCCGGCGGCATCCCCAGCATGTAATCCCAACCCTTCACCATGGTCTCCTCGACCAGCACGACGATGTTGGGGCGCTCGTTTTCGTAGGTGAGCGCGTTCTCGATCACGGCGTCGCTGAGACGACAGTACTTGCGGGTCGGGGCGTTGGTGCGGTCAGGATTGTCGACGTAGTTCTCCATTGCCTGCGAGAACTTGCCCTCAAGGCGGGCGGCAGCGGCAACGGAATTGACAATGTCGCGCCCCTCTTTGTCCATAATGATGCCGCGCGTCCAAACCGTGAGTTCCGTGTAATTCATGGTCAACCTCGTCGTCACTTAGTAGATCAGGGGCTAAAATCCCCGGCGCTATCGCTCAGCGTATCTGCTCTCGCTGAGTACGATCTCTTCGACGTCTTCAATGTGCCGGTGCATAGCAGACTTTGCGGCTTCGGCATCACGGCGTTTGATGGCACTTAAAATCCTCCGGTGCCCGGCCAGCGATTTCTCCTGGCGGTCCGGCACCTGCAGAGAGCGTTCACGCGTATCGCGCAGTAAGTCCATGAGAATGTCGATCACCTTCAGCACAACGCTGTTACCGGAAGCCAGAGCAATACTGTAGTGAAATTCCGCATCCTCGCCGATGGCAGCTTCCCCTCGAGACAGCTTCACTTCCTGCCGTTGCAGAATCTCTTCCATTTCTGAAATTTCGTCGGCAGAAGCGTGCGTGGCTGCGCGCGAGGCCAACGGCGGTTCCAGCATCTTGCGAAAATCCAGAAGCTCGCTGACCAGTTCCTGCCGGCGCTTGAGCGCGCTGGAAAAGGGGCTGACCGAGGACTCGGCGGATCGATCGCGTACGATTGTCCCAGCGCCCTGACGCGGTTCAACCAGACCCATCAGTTCCAGGCCTCGAATCGCGTCGCGAATGGAACTGCGGCTCACTTGCAGCATCTCCGCCAGTTCGCGTTCCGAGGGCAGCTTGTCACCAGCTTTCAGTTTTTCCAGAATCAGGCGCTCGAGCTGCTTGGCGACTTCCTCGTAGACCTTGTGTCTACGGACAATCTCGAAGTCGGACTTGAGCGACACTGGCATAGCAAGTGGTCTGATAAGTGGACCACCGCAGTATAGCCCCGTCGCCGCGCCTTCGACAACTATTTTTTCGATTTCCGGGGCAGTCCCTTCCGAGTCGGAAATGGTGACTGCGGGTTTGAGAGCACCCACCTTGTATTCGGCCATCGGCGCCGACTCAGCCTTGACGTTGAGATAGGTGAAGTCGCCGGTGCTAGAGTGCAGATGTTAGGAGGCATAGACCGCCGGGCTTCCCCTTGGCTGGTCGGCGTACCGGATTGCCAATACAAAATGCCCGCAAGGGGCATCCTGTAAGCCATTGAATTTACTGGCGGGGTCGACGGGACTCGAACCCGCGGCCTCTGCCGTGACAGGGCAGCGTTCTAACCAACTGAACTACGACCCCGCGTCTATTTACACCGTGATACCGCAAACCCAAGCGGAACAAGGGTGCTGCGAGTTTTGCATATAGTGCACACTTTGCCGGAGGAGCCTGCAGTGGCGCTCCTTTCCGCCAAAACCGCCCATAAACCGCCAGTAAATAACTGTGCCCTCATGCGAGCTTTAATCTTAACACAGGGAACCCGCTGACGGCGACGGTAATTGGTATGGCTCGCCGACTCTTGCCCTTCCGGGGTATAAGAGGTGAGCACAGGAGGCGGTAAATGGAAATCGAAGCAATCGGCATCGATCTGGGTAAGACGGTCTTTCACCTCGTTGGGCTGAACAGGCAGCGTAGGTGACGTGCGCGGCTGTGCTGGTACCGGCTGGGTTCCGATTTATCTCATGCGTGCTGAGTCTCGCCAGCCTCGGTTGGCAGCGAGGCGCCCAGCCAGCCGCTGATCCCCGCGGACATGACGCGGACGTTACGGTAGCCCATGGCTTCTGCCCGGCGAGCTGCGTTGGGCGCCTTGCGGCACATGAAGTTGGAACAGTAGAACACCAGAATGGAATCGCGGTGGGGAGGCAGATCGGTTTCGCTGTAAGCAACGGGGTCGAGGGAAACGGCTCCTGGCACTCGGGCACGGAGCCAGTTTTGCCTCGAATTTACGTCAATCACAGTTACCGATTCGTTCTGCATCAGATTCCGCAATTCGGCGGGCGAAATGACTTCGAGCCCCATGAGTCGCGCGAACATAATCTTTCCTCCGCTTTCTGAAAGGTCAAATAGATTTCCGCCGGGTTCCGAGCAGGATCAGCTGGACGAAGCTGAGCAGTATAGCGGCCGGGAGCAGGATGAACGTCGCTGTCTGGGCGGGAACTATCGGCAGCGCCAGCCAGGCCACGCACACCGCGGCCCCGGCCAGCACCCACGTCCAGCCGGCGAAGCGGCGCGCGGCCTGAGCTCTCGCCGGGTCGCAGTCCAGGCTGGCGAGGGGTGTGAGCATCTTCGGAATAGCATTTCCAGTGAACGCGAGGAAA
Organism: uncultured Acidobacteriaceae bacterium; assembly: GCA_963836295.1. Taxonomy (GTDB): domain Bacteria; phylum Acidobacteriota; class Terriglobia; order Terriglobales; family Acidobacteriaceae; genus Bog-257. The sequence continues at coordinate 896,153 of CAWIIY010000002.1, forward strand.
GCGCCCGCGATAGCCATGACAGCGCGCCTCGCAAAATCGGGGCTGCTGGTTGGGCCAGACGCCGTTGCGAGCCGGCTGCCCAGCGCAGCGAGAAGCATCAGGGCGGCAAAGATGATGGCGGCTCTAATTCGGTCTTCCCTTTTGCCGCGGGCGCCATCCTCTGCTGAGCGACGAGAAGCGTGGAACCAGACCAGGCCCATGCAGCCAATGACGATGAGGGCTGCGGCCCAGGCGGGAGCGCGATCGGGTCTCAGCCACCAGTTGCCGATGGCCAGCGCCGCACTGAGGACGAGTAATCCCGGCGCAAGATAGTTAGTAATTGTTCTAACGGACATGGTTCAGTTTCCTTTCCGGAGCGGGCGCGATGTTTCTGAGCTGTGTTTGGCTGGGTTGCCGTCTGCCTCGGCATCCTTCATGTCCCAGCCAAGTGAATCGGCGAAGCCGAGTAGTGCATCCTCGAGCACCGACATTCTGAGCCGGTAGATGATGGTTCTGCCGTTTTTTTCCGCGTCAATCAGGCCAGCCTCCTGAAGCACCGCGAAATGGGCGGACATGGTCGGCTTGGAGACGGGGAAGTGTTCAGCCAACTCGCCCGCAGACATGGGCCGCTTGCGGAGTATCTGCAGGACGCGGCGGCGGCCAGGATCGGCGAGGGCTTTGAAGACCCGGTTCATGCATTTATATTTAGCTAAATATCTAACTAATGTCAAGTCTCTGGGGGAAGGGCTGTAGCCGCGATTGTTCCCGGGGGCGTGTGTGGGTTCAGGGGATGGCAATTCGGAAGCTACGCTGTGCCTCCGACGGTGAGTGCATCATCGCCAAGTCGCTCATCGAGAGCGGATTTGTACCGCTCAGCCCGCTGGCCTCGATGGACCCTCGGCCGGCAACTTGACGAGAAACGACTGTTCCGCTCTCTTGACTCAGCGCGCTGCGAGGGGTTGGCACAATGTCCGGAGAGACCTGGAAGCGGGAAACTCGCCCCTCGGTTTCGTCTACCCCAGCAAGATCGGCAGCAGCACTCCCAGCCCGAGCACCAGAAACCACAGCGCCGGAGCCGGCGTACCCAGAGGACGCAAGCGGCGCTTTTCGCGCATCGCCATACGTGGGTCCAGCAATAACCACCGCTTATGCCGATTCTCCTGCAACAGGAACACGTAGGCCGTCACGGCTCCGAAGATCAAGTGCCCGATGAGGGATGGAAGGAGCGAAGATACCGCGCCGGTGCTCCAATCGCAGACGCCGGTTAGCATGAGCGGTAATAGCGTCAGCGGTCCCAGATACCACCAGATTAGGCCGAAGAGGCATCCCCATGCCACGCCCGCGCTCAGGTTTGCTGATTCGTCGCGGAACAGCACCCCGAAGGTCATACCGATCAGCGTGCTTACCACCAGGTGCAGCAACAGCCCGTGCCAATTGCTGAAGCTGGTGTCTACGCCCGCCACCTTCGTCAGTACTCCGGTCTTCAACATGATCGGGCTGGAAACGAGGCCTCCGGCGAATCCGGCGATCGCGCCCCAGCCGAGGGACTGAAGTACGTGTAAACCACTGCCGTGCGGTTCGCGATTCAGCGGGTCGGATTGAATAAAAAGCCAAATCCAGATCTTGTCGATGGTGGCGTAGCTTACGCCCAGAATTAGGCCGTAAAGGATGTGTCCTATGAGCGAGCCGAACACAGCACTACCGGCATCCGCAGACCAGTCCAGGGGCGAACCCGACAGCAGAGGCAACAGCGTCAACGGTCCCAGGAACCACCACAATGTGGCATATCCCACGCCCCAGCCCATGCACGATCCATAACTGCGCACGTCGCGCTGAAAAAGAACGCCAAAGATGACGCCCATCAGCAAAGCAATCAGGAGCTGAAACGCGAGGCTCGCGTTGTGTGACGGCGCCTCGCTCAATCCGGAAAGTAGTGGAAAATAGTCGCCGGCCGACATCCAACGGTCGAAGATCACCCCAGCCAACATGCCGGCCAAAGCGCCAGCCACCACGGCGCGCGTCCAGTTGAACTGAGTGTTTGCCTGCATCGTACGCAGGCCGCCGCGGATGCCCAGCACCAGGCCCACGGGCATGCCAAGGCACAAGAGGTAACCCGCGAGCAGCGGAAACTGGTGGCGGGTGTCGCCGAACCTGCCCATCGAGTGGAGTCCCCGCGCCCACATAGACCCCACTCCGGCGGGTAGGACAAGCCACGTGAGGAAGGCCGCAGCGAGGCCCCAGATCAGACCGGCGCCGGCAGTGGTCGCATGCCGGGCAAACAGCAAGGCAAACACCAGGCCGAATGCCGCACCGACAGCGAGCCCATGCAGAAAAGACGTACCTAGCGCGAGGCTCTGCACCGCTCCTCCTGCTGCGCCGACGACCAAACCCAGCGCTGCTCCCACGTGGGACGGGCTGCCCGGCCGGGTTTCTGACTTGACGTAGCCGGCTGCCGATGCTGACATAAGCGCCCTTCCTCTAACTCAAATCGATAGTTTGCACAATGTCCTTAGGGAAGAAAAGCTCCACGGTCCAGTCGACCAGGACGCGGACCTTGCGTTCCAACCCAGGCAGCTTCCCCAGGTAGATGCCCCGCCACATGAGCCATGCCAGCAGACCCGAGAATCGCATGGCCTTGTCGCGCGCGAACGGAATGGTCAATTCGGCGCAGGCGGTCTGATGTCCCACCACGCATAGCGCGCCCAGCGAGTCGAAATGAAATCCGCGAGTCGGACGCCCCTCGATCGTGGCGCGAATATTCCTGGCAAGCGTGGCTGCCTCGCGCAATGCAAACTGTGCTGTCGGAGGACACGGCTTACCCGTCTTGGCATCGACCACGGAGGCACAGTCGCCCAGGCCCCACACTCCAGGATGCCCTGGCACGGCCAACGCCGGGTCAACAATCAGCGCGCCGCGCTTATCTTTCTCAAGAGACAACGCCTTGGTGAGTGGATTCGGCGCGGTGCCGGCTGTCCAGACCAGTGTTTCCGCCGGAATCTCGCCGTCGCTCAGAATAACTGCCCCTTCCCGCGCATCCGTGAGCCGGGTATTGAGCCGGAACTCCACGCCCCGAAGTTCCATGCGCTTTTGCGCATAGCGTCCTAGCGACTCGCTTAGCTCGGGGAGAATCCGATCGCGCGCGTGCACGAGCACCACCCGCACATCCTCACGCCGCAGGTTGGGGTAGTCGGCAAGTATGCCCCGGGCGAAATCGTTGAGCGCGCCGGCCAGCTCTGCCCCAGCAAAACCTCCGCCGGCGATTACAAAAGTCAGCAGCGCCTTTCGTGCCTCAGGGTCGCGCTCGCGATCAGCGCGCTCAAACATCTCAATCACGTGATTGCGGATGCGGATGGCATCAATCAAACTCTTGAAATCAAACGACAGGCGCTGCACGTTTTGCAGGCCGAGGTAATTGGAGACCGAGCCGAGCGCGAACACCAGATGGTCGTAGGTCAGCTCGCTGCGGCAGGTCTCCTCGGAACCCATTCCAGTCTCCAGCGTAACCCGCTTGTTCTCCAGGTTCACGCCTGTTACTTGCCCGCGCACAAATTCCGTGCGATGCAGCGAGGTGCGCAGCGGCGTGCTGATATGGCTGGGCTCCAGGCTGCTGCCGGCCACCTCCGCCAGCATGGGCGTAAATAGCAAAGCGTTGGTTTCGCTGACCAGGCAAATGGAAACTGAGCGATCTTTTTCCAGCTCTTCTTCCAGGCACGCGGCCGTTGTCATGCCGGCGAAGCCGCCGCCAAGGATGAGGACCGTCTTGGTCGGCGGCGGGGCCATTGTGCTCCGCACGGGCTCGGGTCCGAATAGCTGGGCAGCCGCGTCATTCAGAAGCTGAGTAAGAAGTCCGAGCGTGACTCCGAAGAGGACCCAGCCTACAAGGGCCGGGAAATGCATGCGCATCTGCTCGGCGCTCCACTCCGGCATTTGGCCGGAAAGCAACGGAAATGCAATGACGCTCAGAACCGCCCACAACGGCACGCCGTAGGCTCCCGCGGTCATCATGCTGTCGATGTAGGCGCCAGGGGTCGGACCAGTGCTGACGGCGAATCCGGCGCCGAGCGCGGCGCCCAGCAGCAGTACCAAACCGGCGTGGTCCATGGTCGCGATCAGCGCGACCGATGTCACACCGCCCGCCAGGGCCCCAATCACAGCTCGCCGGACGAAGCGTTGCATCGGTGTTTTCCTTTAATGCCTAGTGTACCGTCCCGGAAATACGTTCACATAGTCGTTGCACTTTGGCGAAGATCGAATCGGCCGTTGCGGTCCAGACGAAGGGGCGCGCACGGGCGTTGGAGGACTGCACGAAGCAATCGATCTTGGCCACCAGTTCGCGCACGCTGCGGAAAGTTCCGCGACGGATAGCTTGCTGGGTGATCCGGGATTGCGCAAGACTTGAGCTAGCCCGGCTTAATTCGCCGATGCGGCAGGGCTTCGTTTGGCGCTACTGGCAATCCGACAGCGACTCCGTCGTCACGGCGCCATGTTGCATCGCCCACTGGATGAACCCCTCGGGAGGGTTGCGCACTTGCCGGATATTCGCGCCCTTCAGACTCTTGATCTGTTGCCACTTCACGTCGCTGAGATCGGTGTTGCCCAAGTCGGCGGCATCCAGTGTCGCCCCGTCGAGAACCGCGCCGCTCAGGTTGGCGGTGCAAAAGTCGGCGTCACCCAGGTCGGCGCCCTGCAGCTTGGCATCACGGAAATTGCTCTTGCGGAAGTTCCCATAATGCAGGTTTGCGCCCATGAAGTCCGCGCCCTGGAAATCGCTATTGCGAGCATCCACGGCGTTAAAGTCGGCGCGAATCAGGCGCGCCCCGGGCAAACGAATCCCCTGCAGAAACGCGTCGGAAACGTCCACTCCCACCAGGGGAACACCGTCCTGATCCAATTCCTGTAGCGCTTCGATCCGGCCGCCACTGCCGCCCTTGCCCTGAGCGGTGTTGATGACCTGCCAGGCCTGGTAGTGCTTCTGCTCCAGGCGGTCACCCGACTCGCTGAAGTAAAAGATCACGGCGACCAGGATCGAGAATTTACCCAGGTATTCGAGAACCTCCAGGAACGACCAGCGGCTCAGCGCCAACGCCAGCCAGTCGAACACCCAATCGATCGCCAGCAGTGGAACCATCCAGGACCGTCGCAATGCGTTGCGCCGGTTTCGCCAGGGCTCCGGCCGTTCCCTCGGTTGCTGCAATATCATTGGTCGTCATCCCCCCAGGAATGATGGTTACAACCCAACGCCGTCAAGGGCGCGTGACCCCAACAAGAGCATAAATCAGGTAGTCGTCGAGTTGGGATGTCAGTGGGATGCGCCAGGTCGAAAAATACTTCGCGCCCTTCTGTAACTTTTTCTGTAACTTTTTCAAACAAAGTTAATCGCATCGAGCAGCAAGCCAGCATGGCGTGCGGTAGGTGAGCAGTGCCGTCCGTTGGGGCGAACGGTTGTCGCCTCAGTGGGGCTTCGGGGACAAAGTGCTTCTGGCAAAAGATTTTTCGCGGTGAGAGGAAATCCCAAACGATGGCTTGCACATTAACAGTACGAGCAAGGTTGGAAGATCAACCGCTCGAACACAATCCAAACTATCTCAAGGAGAACAACAAAAATGACCAAGTCGATGAAGACACTGATGATGGGTGCTGCGCTGGCCGGTTTCATGGCCGGCAATACGGTAGTTGCGCAGAACGGGTCCTCCGGGACGTCTGTTTCCCCGGCAAACAATGGCCAGATGGCTGCCAGCCTCCAGACGGATAAGCACGCCTGCAAGGGACAGAATTCCTGTAAGGGCAAAGGCGGCTGCAAATCGGGCGACAACGGTTGCAAGGGCAAGAACTCTTGCAAGGGCAAGGGTGGTTGCGCTACCGATGGCTCCAAGGGGCCCATGGAGTAAGCAGGTTAACCAATTGCAAGGGCCGGAGCGATGGACGCTTGGCCCTTGCCTTTCCGTCGCCCCGGCGGCAGGTGAACTGCCCGGCGAGGTGTCGCTTGGCGAAGGATGGGCCTCAAGGATTATGCCAGCCAACCGCTTCAATGGTTTTACTGAATACGGCGTGGGGATCGGGTTGCGTGTGCCACACTACAACCACATCCTGGAGAGGAAGCCAGTCGTCGACTGGTTCGAAATCATCTCTGAAAATTTCATGGTGGATGGCGGCCGGCCGCTGCATGTTCTGGATCGCATTCTCGAACAATACCGCGTTGTGCAGCACGGCGTCTCCATGTATTTCGGCTCGGTTGAGCCGCTCAACCGCGAGCATCTCAAGCGGCTGAAGGCACTGGTGCGCCGCACCAGGACGCCGTGGCTCTCCGACCATCTCTGCTGGGGCAGCGTGGACGGTACCTATTCCCACGATCTGCTGCCCATGCCGTACACCTTAGAGGCGGCGGCCAAAACGGCGCAGAAAATCCGCGAAGCCCGCGATTTCCTCGAGGTGCCGGTAGTGGTGGAGAACGTAAGCAGCTACGCCGAGTTCCACGCTTCGGAGATGACGGAGTGGCAGTTTCTTGCCGAGGTCGTCGAGCGTGCCGACTGCGGGATTCTGCTCGACGTCAACAATATCTACGTTTCTTCGCGCAATCATAGCTTCGATCCCTTCGAGTATGTGAATAGCGTGCCCCACGAACGGGTCGCACAGATCCACATCGCCGGCCACTCCAAGTTTGAGAAGTACATCCTGGACACCCATGATCATCCGGTGATCGATCGGGTGTGGAACTTGTACGCGCGAGCCATTGAACTGTGCGGCCCGACGGCGACCCTGCTGGAATGGGACGACCGCATTCCCTCGTTCGACGAGGTCCATGGCGAGGCGCTGAAGGCGAACCGTTATATTGCCGAAAGAGTGGGGGCGTGATGGAACTCGATCGCATTCAGCGCACGATGTTCGACGCCATCCGGCAGCCTTTGACCGCCGGCGAAGCCATGCGTCAACGTACGCGCGACGGCAGGTCGCTTCGTACCATCGCAAACGGGATCATCAAGCCAAACGATCGGCTGACTTCGTTTGAGCGCCTGGAGATCTACAACCGGCAATATTGGTTTCGAATTCTGTCGGCTCTCGCGGAAGACTTTCCCGGATTGCGCGCGATCATCGGCGAGCGCCGCTTCGAAAAGCTCGCCACTGCCTACCTGCTGGACTGCCCATCGCGGTCGTTCACGTTGCGCAATCTCGGCTCGCGACTGGAAGGGTGGTTGCGCGCCCATCCGGAACACATTGCCAGGTTTGAGCCGATCGCGCTCGACATGGTGCGCCTCGAGTGGGCCGAAATCGAGGCGTTCGACGAGGCGGCCAAGCCAAGGCTCACGGAGGCCGACCTGCTCCGCCTCGGCCCTGATCCGAGGTTTGAGTTGCAGCCTTACGTCCGGCTGCTCGACTTGAGCTATCCGGTCGACGATCTGCTGATCCGTGTTCGCCGCGAAGAAGAGACCGACATCGCCAGCAACGCCGTCACAGAACGAGTGCGCTCGCAGGCCAGGCGCCGCCGGTTACCCAATCCAGAACGCATTTTCCTGGCGGTACATCGCGCCGACAATTACGTGTACTTCAAGCGCATTGACCAGGAAGCGTACACCATCCTTTGCTCCCTGCGAGAGGGCAAGGCCCTTTCCGATGCTGTCGATGCGGTGGACTGGAGCGGCCGGGGGATGGAAGAAGCCTCGGCGGTCGTGCAACAGTGGTTTGCCTTCTGGTCGGCGCAGGGCTGGTTCTGCAAGAACGTCCTGTGACGACCGACTAAGAGGACCCGCTCGATTCGATTCTTTGATCGGGACATGGAGTAGCTTTCGATGGACACTCTAATAACCTTTGCCCGGAGCGCATACGCGCTGCTGGTGCGTTGCGCCAACTCGCTACAATCCGCATTGCTTCTGTTCGTGCGCGTCTATTGGGGATGGCAATTCGCGGTCGATGGCTGGGGCAAACTGACTCACTTGCCGAAAGTCGTCGAATACTTCGGCAGCCTCGGCTTGCCGGCGCCGGGTTCGACTGCGCTTTTCGTGTCCATTCTCGAATTGGTGGGCGGCGTCCTGCTCGCGCTGGGAATCGGAACCCGTCTCATCGCTCTAATGCTGACCGCTAATATGCTGGTCGCGTACATCACCGGCGATCGCCAAGCCTTGTTGTCCATCTTTTCCGACCCTGACAAGTTTGCCGCGGCCGCTCCGTTCACCTACCTGATGGCATCGCTGGTGGTGCTGATCTTTGGTCCAGGGCGCTTCGCGCTGGATTCTCTGATCGCACGTCTGTGGCTTGGCGATTCGCGGGCCCGAGCGCGATAGGATCGAAATGCTGATGGAGGACACGCGTACTGCGGCTGGGCAGGACACCTTGTGAAGTTCCGCCTTCTACTTGCGCTCGTGACCGTGGGCTGGGCTGCCGTTTTGTGTACTTTGACATGGCGACCGGCTTATTCCGCGGTTACCAGGCGAACGATCTCGGTTTGCGGCGGCTCCGCCATCGACATCGACTTTGCCGATGACTCCGGAAACACTTCACGCGCTGACCTGCTGAACTGGATCAAGCGTGCCGCCAGCGCCGTCTGCACCTACTACGGCAAGTATCCCGTCTCCCATCTCGCGCTCGAGGTGCATGTGCGTGGCGGCCCAGGGGTACATGGCGGCGTCACCTATCCCGCCGACGATGGTGGGCTGATCAAAATCTCCGTCGGCTCGGGAACCACAGTCGGGCAATTGAACAGCGACTGGATGCTCACCCACGAGATGATCCACCTGGCATTTCCCTCCATGGCGCGCAATCATCACTGGATCGAAGAAGGGATATCCGTCTACGTCGAACCTGTCGCTCGCGTGCAAGCCGGCCAACTTTCCGCGACAACCATGTGGCACGACGTCGTTCGCGACATGCCGCAAGGCGAACCGGAGGCGGGCGATGAGGGGCTCGACCGTACGCATACCTGGGGACGCACCTACTGGGGCGGTGCGATGTTCTGCCTGCTGGCTGACGTTCGCATCCGCGAGCAGACGGGAAATCGCAAAGGACTTCAGGATGCGCTGCGCGGAATCCTCAATGCTGGCGGCGTGATCACTCAGGACTGGGACATTGAGGGTGCGTTCGCGGTCGGCGATAAGGCGACGGGCACGACTGTGCTCATGGATCTTTACCGTGAGATGCGGGACAAACCCGCGCCTGTCGACCTTGCCGCGTTGTGGCAGAAGCTTGGCATTCAGCGCAAACCCGACGGCTCCATCGAGCTTGTCCCCAGCGCCCCGCTGGCGAACATCCGCGAAGCGATTACGCGACCGGTAAGTCCTGGTTGAGGTCCTGGCACGCGGGCGTCTTCTGGTTGGTCTGCAACAGCCAGCCGTGACCATCGGGATCGTTGAAGGAAACGAACGACCCGTAGGTGCGACACCAAACTCTCGGTTAGGCTAATGAGTTTTCATGCCGTTGCTCTGCGAATGGGAACCTTGCCGCTTTGAGCTTTCCCTGCGAGGGCAAGCCGGATGCCTTCCTCGCGGCAGCGGCAGAACGAGTCGCGCCAGCGAAAGATATTCTCCTGGCGGACGCGGGCCCTCAGTTTGCGCATTCGCACCCGTTGCTCAGACAACGGCATTTCGTAGGCACGGCGAATTGCCTCCGCCACCGCGCGTGTGTGATAGGGATTGACCAGCAAAGCCCCCCGTCGAAGCTGGAATGCTGCTCCGGCGAACTCGCTAAGGACGAGCACACCGTCGTTGTTCACTCGTGCCGCACAATACTCCTTGGAGACCAGGTTCATCCCGTCCTTCAAGGGAGTTACTAGCGCTATGTCGGCCGCCCGGTAGTAGGCCAACAACTCAGGTCGATCCAGCGAGCGATGGATGTAGTGGACCGGTACCCATCCAGGTTCGCTGTAGTGGCCATTGATTTCGCTCACTAGTCGCTCGATCTGCGCCTTCAATTCGCCGTATTCAGGAATATCTTCCCGGCTGGGAACTACCACTTGCACAAGAGTGACTTGCTTGTGCAGGTCTGGATGAAATTCGAGCAAATATCGATATGCCGCAAGTCGCTCCGGGATGCCCTTCGTGTAGTCGAGCCGATCGACGCCCAGAATGATGCGGCAATCACCCACGCTGCCAGCAATTTCGCCGGCCCTGGCGCCAATGTCGGCGCTGGAAGCGCCTTGTGCAAACTCTTCGAAGTCAATACTGATCGGGAACGCCCCGACAACGGTATTGCGGTTGAGTTCATCAACGATCAGATGCTCGCCTTGGCTTCTGATCTTGGCCGTCTTGACGAAATGGCGAAGACAAGCAATGAAATTTCTCCGATCCCGCAGGGTTTGGAAGCCGACCACGTCAAAGTCGAGAAGGGCGGTCAGGATTTCCTCGCGCCAAGGCAGTTTCTCGAAGATGTCCGGGCTGGGAAACGGGATGTGATGAAAATAGGCGAGCCGTTCCGTGATGCCGAACTGTCGCAGGTTGAGCGCCACAGACATCAAGTGATAGTCGTGCACCCAGATCAGGTCACCGGGCTGCGCTTCGCTGGCCGCCGTTTCTGCGAATCGCCGGTTCACAGTGAGATAGGTGTCCCAATAGGTCGGATCAAAATTGCACCGCGATTGCAGGTCATGAAACAGCGGCCACAGAACCTCATTGGAGAATCCGCAATAAAAACGCGACCGTTCTTCGGGGGTCATAAAAACCGCTTTGAGCGCGAAATTGCTCCGCCGGGAATACTTTGCTAGAACCCGCCCGACCTCCGGCGAAGCGTCGGTGCCCGTCGAGCCAATCCAGACGCCCGCACAATCATTGAGCAAAGGCCGGAGTGCTGTAACCAATCCCCCGGAACTCGGATCCACTCGCCAACCCTCCGCATCCTGCTTAATCGCGATAGGCAGACGATTAGAAACAACTACTATCCGGTGTCCGGTCGTCGTCATGATGCACCTCCGCAAGCAGCGACCCAATCTGCAAGGAAAGCCGTGACTCCCCCAGGCGGCTGAATCCACACATCGGCATTAGTCGGACGATATTGCGTTCTCACTAGCACTCTGAGACCGCGCCCTTGCAGTGCTTCAAACGCATCTTCGTCGGTATGATCGTCACCCAGGTAAGCAATACCTGGATGGCCGCCCATCTCGGCTAATATGATGCGAACCGCGTCTCCTTTATTTCTTCCGGCGACACGGATCTCCATGCCTCCGTCGAACCTCACCAGCTCGAGGCCCTGCCGATCGTGCAACGTCGACCATACCTTCTCTACCTCGCGGGCAACTTCGTCCGCGGCGGCCTCCATGCCCCGCCAGTGGACGGCGATCGCGGCTGGCTTGAATTCCAGCAGATCGAGGAGTCCAGCTTGGCGAAGCAGCTCGCCAGACTCAGAGATCTTGCCGAGGGTCTCGTGGTCCAGGTTCGGCCGCTCATATCTGCCATCGGCATGCAGCCGCGATAGCCCGTGGTCTCCCCAGACTTCAATATTCTTTAGGCCCAGGAGCGCGGCAATCTCAGGGGCGCTGCGTCCCGTTACTACCACGAGACGAGTATTCGTAAGGTTCCGAATGCGATCAAGCAAAGCTGGGATTTCGGGATAGGGGGCAGCCCTTTGACGATCTGCGGCGAATGGAGCGAGGGGCCCATCGTAGTCCAGAAGAAGGGCGCGAGAAGGTGCGCCTGAGACTTTGGCCAAGAAGTCCGAGATTTTCCTTTGCGTCTCTTCAGAGATATTTTGTGTTTCAAGGTGTAGCACAAGTCCTCCATCAGTGGATGGGCCCCTGAACCCAAGCCGTGAGGAAAGTCAGCCTCTGAGCAAAGGCTCGTCGGTCAGCCCAGGAAAGTGAATACGAGAGAGAGACTTGCTAGCAAAGACGAATACAATTCAGATTGACGAGATCCGGAGCTGATAACAGACCGTAATTAGGTTCGAAGGTCGTTGCGTGAGCCGCGGTTGCCTGACGAAGGCGGGCGGTGAATGCAGTCCCGGCTAGTGCCAATAGCGCGAACAGCAGATTCGCCATTTTTGCGGCCCGAAGTGCCGTGGGTTCAAGATCGACTGCAGGCGAGACGAAGACGGCTATCACGCTGAAGAGCAACAAGATAACCAGGCCGAGCTTAAGTACATCCCCCACTAAGACCAATTTTATCATCTGGTTGCATCCACTTGCAAAATCGGGGAGTGGGTCAGTTTCAACTTCCGGGAAGACGGTTTAAAGGTGGAGCGGGTCTTCCAGGCACGCGTGCGAAGCGTATTGAGAATCCGAGTGCCTTCACAGGCTGATGAAAAAGTCCTCTGCGGAGCGAGTTCGGGTAGTGTGGCGCTTCAGCGCCGCGGCAAGCGAGTAACAGTGAAACGGCCTTTAGGCCCGGGGACATTACATGGAAGTGGCTATATTAGCGGCTTTGGACGAGGTACCCCAGGGGCTAAGGCCCTCTTCACAAAACCAATTGAACGCGGGCTTGAAGGCCCGCACTATCCGGACTGCCGCAAGTGTGGAGTTTTTCAGCGACCTGTTCCGGCACGGCACAATCCGCAGTGTAGTCCGGTTCACTCTGATTTGTGTTTGTTTGGGAGTCACTTGCGACAGTGCCTGACGCACCGCGCGCTCCTCACACTCGGAACGTCGGAAGATTCGCAGGTACTCCAGAGCGCTCAACCCGCTGCAGGATGTCTTTCATGTCACGATCGATGTGCTGCCAGAACTTCAGCAGACCGCTGCACAGGTAATTCAGCCCAGGCTCGCCGTCGCGGGTGCGAATCAGCCGGTTCTTCGGGCATTCGCCATTACAGGCAAACAAGTATTTGCAATTGCGGCACTGTTGCGGCAGCTCATTGGATTTGGCAAAACCGAATTTCTTCTGCTCCTCGGAAAAGACCATGCGCGAAATATGTTTTTCTGCAATGTTGCCCAGCTTGTATTCGGGATACACATAATGATCGCAGGCATAGACGCTGCCATCGTGCTCCAGCGCCAGACCCTTTCCGCAGAACTCGTTATAGATGCATAGTTGCGCGTCCATGCCCATCCACTGCGCGACTGCAGTCTCAAACAGGTTGACGTACACTTTGCCGTAGTCGCGCCGGTACCAGTCGTCCCAGACCTTGCACAGGAAGTATCCCCAATCGTCTGGATCAACCGACCAATCCGTGACCACAGAATCAGGATTGCCCGGATGTGCGGCGGGAGAATCCTGCATGGGTAGCGTGGCCGGGGCCCATTTCTGGGGCGCGGTGTTGGCAAAGACCTTGGACTCCACGCAGGGGATGAACTGCAACTGCCGCGGGCGAAGTTCACGGCTGAGGAAGCGATAGACGTCGAGAGGCTTTTTCGCATTGACGCGATTGACCACGGTCAGCGTGTTGAACGGGACTTTATACTTCTGTAGCAGCAAACCGGCGGCGAAAACTTTGTCAAAGGTCGGTTGGCCGCCTTTGTCCACGCGGAACCGGTCATGCAACTCCTGTGAGCCATCAATGCTCAGCCCAACCAGGAAATTATTGTCGCGCAGAAATGCGCACCACTCATCCTTGAGAAGCGTGCCGTTGGTCTGGAGATCGTTTTCGATGCGCTGGTTCGGACGCTGGTATTTCTTTTCCAGCGCAACCGCCTTCTCAAAGAAACCCACGCCCAGCAGTGTTGGCTCGCCACCCTGCCAGGAGAAAACGACCTCTTCGCCGCGCTGACCTTCAATGTACTGCCGGATGTGAGTCTCGAGAATCTGGTCGCTGATGCGGAACTTGCTGTCGCTACCCAGTAGTTCTTCTTTGTGCAGGTAATAGCAATAGGCGCAGTCGAGATTGCAAATCGCGCCCGTTGGCTTCACCATGGCGTGGAAGCGCGGCTTCGCTCCCGGATAAATCGGCAGTGGTGACAAAGGATTGCTGGCGTGGCTCATGCTATCTCGCGATTTCATTCGCGAATCGACACCGAAACCGTTGTGACTATTTCCACAAACGATTCTAGGAAGCGGCGTACCAGCGGCCAGTGCCCTTCGTCACAGAGGAGTGTGACCGGTGGGTCGGACGTGAAGTCAAAGAATCTGCGGTTTGGCCGGCGGCAGAATGGACCCTCTTATCCGCCCAGCCTTGCCGCCAAGGCATGTTCGACCGCCTGCCCCACGCGTAACACCATGGGCTCGTCGAAATGCTTTGCGAGTATCTGCAGTCCGATCGGCAAACCTTCTTTGCTCTTGCCGCACGGAATGGAAATCCCCGGGATACCGGCCAGGTTCGCGGTTACTGTAAAAATGTCTGCCAGATACATGGCGAGCGGGTCGTCCGTCTTCTCGCCCAGTTTGAAGGCGGGGGTTGGCGTCGTGGGCGTGACAATCGCATCGACCTGGGCGAATGCCTGGTCGAAGTCGCTCGCCAGTAAGCGCCGTACACGCTGCGCCTTCAGGTAATAGGCATCGTAGTATCCGGCGCTGAGAACGTAGGTGCCAAGCATGATGCGCCGCTTGACCTCCGCTCCGAAACCCGCGTCCCGCGTGCGCCGGTACATTTCCGCCAGCGTCTTGCCCTCGCCTGCGCGGACTCCGTAACGCACGCCGTCATAGCGCGCCAGATTCGACGAAGCTTCCGCGGTGGCGACAACGTAGTACGTCGGAATCGCGTATTTCGTGTTGGGCAGCGATAGCGGGACGATCTCGCATCCAGCCTTAGCCAGCTCCTGGATGCCCGCTTCTACCGCACGGCGGACCTCGGCATCGAGCCCCTCGCCGAAATACTCATTCGGAACACCGATCCGCAAGCCGTGCACCGGCTTGCCAATCTGCTCGACATAGTCAGGTACGGGAATGTCGGCGGAGGTCGAATCGAGCGGATCGCGCCCTGCCATGGACTGAAGCATCAAAGCGACATCTTTCACAGTCTTGCCAAAAGGCCCAACGTGATCGAGCGACGAAGCGAAGGCGATAAGCCCGTACCGGGACACTCTTCCGTAGGTTGGCTTCAAGCCGACGACGCCGCAAAATGCCGCCGGCTGGCGAATCGAGCCGCCGGTGTCGGAACCTATCGACGCCACCGCCGTTGCCGCAGCGACCGCTGCGGCGGACCCACCTGACGAGCCGCCAGGCACGCGCGCATGGTCACATGGATTGTGTACGGGATAAAAGCCAGAATTTTCGTTCGACGAGCCCATGGCGAACTCGTCGCAATTGGTCTTACCCAGAATGATGGCGCCAGCTTCTTCCAGCCGCGCCACCACAGTGGCGTCGTACGGAGAGACGAAGTTCGCCAGAATCTTCGACCCTGCGGTCGTGCGCACGCCTTGCGTCGCGAAGACATCCTTCACGGCGATGGGAACGCCAGCCAGAGACGGCAGTGCGTCGCCCTTGTCGGCCAGCGCGTCCACGCGGGCCGCCTGCTGATATGCCTGGTCCTTACACAACGTGAGATAAGCCCCGATAGCACCATCTTCGGCGTCGATCTTCTGGTAGAAGGCGTCCACCAGTGCCGTGGCTGTGGTCTGCTTCTCCAGCACGGCGGTGCGGGCCGAATCAACCGTCAATAGATCGATGTTCATGTAGGTTTGAATGTATGTGGCTTCCGCGAGCTTGCCTAGCGCTCGATCACTTTGGGCACTTTGAAGAAAACACCGTCGGACGCGGGCGCATTGCGCAACGCTTCCTCGTGGGGCAAACAGGGACGCGGTTCGTCGGCTCGCATGACGTAAGCGAATCCCTCAGTGCCGCCCGTCGCGCCACCTTCGTTGATGCGACTCGCGACTTGCGCCATGGGCTCGACATTGGTCGTGTCCAATTCGTTCAGGCTCTCGATATAGCCGAGGATCGAGTTGAGGTCTTTCAACATGCGGCTACGCTCGTCCTCGGTCAGTTCGAGGTAGGCGAGATCGGCGACATACGAAACGTCTTTATCGGTAACCATTTTGTGCTTCCCAACGATCCGCTTTCTAGCGAGGCAGCCACTGGTTGTGATCCCTCACCACAAACTTGATGGCGTTCACCGGCTGCTCACAAATCTGCTTCAGGGCGGCCAGATACTGCGGGCTGAGGCCGTGCAGTTGCTGTTGCCAGGTCGCATCGGGAACTTCGACCGTGAGCACTCCGTCCGCGTAGCCGATAGCGCTGGTCTTGTCCGCTACTTTCAATCCGCACGCCAGCGGCCAAGCCAGCAGAGGTGCGTTGTCGGCACAGCCTCGACGTAAAGTGTCGGCAAAGATCTTTTTTAATGTCGGGCTGGCATGATGCATGGTATCTGTCTCGATTTTAGAGCAGCAACGCCTTCGCGCGTCGCTCTTCGCATTACGTCCGTCGCGAACCGCAGTGATAGCAACGGCCCTCCCCACCATCATCCCGACCGAGTATCTAGTCGACCGGAGGGTTTCTGCTCTCTCAACCGGCGTGGCTGAGTTCCTCGCGGATAACGCGGCGAAGCGTGGCCTCTAAAGGCTCCTGGGCGCGCCGAATGTGCTGCCGCAGAGCATCGTTGATCAAGCTTTGATAGTTTCCTCCGCCAGCCCGGCTCACCTGCTGCCGAAACCACTCGAGGAGATCATCGTCCAGCCGAATCGTAATCCTGGTCTTACCCTTGGGCACCCGCACCACAGGTCCGCGTTTTGCGTGGCTGAAGTCGTAATCACGTTTCATTGTTTTCCTCGTACTGCCGCCTCTCTCGCGGGGTAGCCGGCCTCGCGGAGATGATACGAAGTCCCGCACCACGCCAGGTATAGACCACCACCAAAAGTCGGCCTATCGTGCCCATCCCAATCGTGATCCACCGCTCCTCACTGTCAAAGTGGAGATCGCGAATCGTCAGCGCAAAGTCATCTTCGAGAACGGCTACGGCATCGGCAAAATGAACTCCGTGTTTGGCGAGATTTCTCGCTGCCTTGCCGGAGTCCCACTCGAAATGCACGGCATCATTGTATGCACAAATGTGCACCGAAGTAAAGACTCATGACTTCCTCTGGAGCAGAGGATTATCGGGTCACAAATCCTTAAGATTTGGAGTCAGCTCGCCCGCGGAAATTCCCGGCGCAAAAAATCCAACGCGTCTTCTTTGCCCTTGAGCGTGCCTTCCAACTGCGCGTCCTCAATCGCCGCAAGAATGTCGCGGAACTGCGGACCCCGGCTCGTAGCCAAGCGCGATCAGGTCCTGTCCGGTCAGCAACGCCGGCGGCCTGATCTCCTCCGCCGGAGTCTCCTGCACCCGCTCGCGGACAAAATCGTACAGCGACAGGTCGCCGTGGCTGCTCAAGCAATCCATGCGATGCAATTCCAGGTGCTCGTCGAACTTGGGCAATCGCAGGAAGCGCTTCAGGGTCGATTCCTTCATCCGCTCCGCATCAGCAAAGCGCATATGGTTTGCCACCAGGGCGGCGATCTGCCGGGTGTCTTCGTTGGAGAAATGCAGGCGGCGGCAAATTTCTTCCGCCATGCGCACCCCCACCTCGACGTGTCCGTCGAAGCGAATGCGGTCGGGCGCTACGCGAAAGGTCGGCGGCTTGCCAACATCGTGCAATAGCGTGCCCCAGGCCAGGGTGCGCGAACACCTCGGCGGCAATTTCTCCAGCAGTAGCAGGGTGTGAACCCACACGTCGCCCTCGGGATGAAATTGCGGTGGCTGTTCGACACCGTGCATGCGATCGATTTCCGGCAGCAGTTCCTTTAGCAATCCCGTGCTGTCGAGCAGTTCGAACGCCGTTCGCGCGCTGCCTTCGCTGAGCATCTTGGTCAGTTCGTCGCGTACGCGTTCGCGGCTCACCTGTTCAATGCCCGGGGCCAGTCGCTGAATCGCCGCAAACGTTGCCGGATCGATGATGTAGTGAAAGCGGGCCGCAAAGCGTACCCCGCGCAGCATGCGCAGCTTGTCTTCGGCGAAACGCCGTTCCGGGTCGCCGATGGCGCGAATTAGTCCGGCCTGCAAGTCGTCGCGACCTCCGACGAAATCGAGCACACGATTGC
This sequence comes from uncultured Acidobacteriaceae bacterium, assembly GCA_963836295.1. Taxonomy (GTDB): domain Bacteria; phylum Acidobacteriota; class Terriglobia; order Terriglobales; family Acidobacteriaceae; genus Bog-257. Next base: position 913,993 of record CAWIIY010000002.1, read on the forward strand.
CGTCCAGCGGATCCATCAGCAGGCCGTTGATGGTGAAGTCGCGGCGCTGCACGTCCTCTTTGGGATCGGTAGAGTAGCTGACGCGATCGGGATGGCGTCCATCGCTGTAGGTTCCGTCGTTGCGAAAGGTGGCGACCTCGACGTAGTTCGGATGCTCCGAAAACGCGGGCGCCTCGCCCAAGCTTGTTTCGCTTGCGTGGGGATTTTCATCCGCCACGGACTCCATCCCCACGGGGTGCCCGACCCAAGCTTCTTTTGCTTGGGCAGGAGACTGGGGAGGCCGTAAGGGCACCAGCACGACACCGAACTGCGCTCCCACGGCGTAGGTCTCCGGAAAGATGCGCATGACTTCGCGAGGAGTGGCATCCGTGGCGACGTCGTAGTCGGCGGGAACGACGCCGAGGATCGTATCGCGTACGCAGCCCCCGGCGAAATAAGCCTGGAAGCCGCGATTGCGCAGCTCGCGGACGATGTTGGTGGCATGCTGCTTCATCGATGGATACCAGAACGATTGTAGCGGCTGAACCGGCACCCGAGACCGATTTCAGAGTTACTGTTCTGCGCAAGGGTAGAGCGGCGCTTTCAGCGCCGCGTTCGCGCTAACAAAAGAACCTTCCATGGCCCCCAAGCATTCACGTTTTACAATGGTCTCGTGGGTAACGTTTTCATCCTGGGCATTGAGAGCTCGTGCGACGAAACCGCGGCGGCCGTCGTGCGCTCGGGTGAGGAGCTGATCTCTAACGTCGTGTACTCGCAGTTCGCCACACACCAGCCCTACGGCGGAGTAGTGCCTGAACTGGCTTCGCGCGAGCATCTGCGGGCCATCGTTCCCGTGGTGCGCAAAGCGCTGGACGACGCGGGTAAGTCTTACCAGACGATTGACGCCGTCGCCGTCACGAAGGGCCCCGGGCTGGCCGGATCGCTGCTGGTCGGTCTGAGCTACGCCAAGGCGCTCGCTTACGCCGTCGATAAGCCGCTCATCGGAGTCAATCACCTGGAGGGCCACATCCACGCCGTCCTGCTGGAAGAACGCCAAAAGGGCAATCGCGATTTCGAATTCCCGGTGCTCGCCTTAGTGGTGAGCGGAGGTCACACTCATCTTTTTCTGGTCGATGGCGCATCCGGAGCCTGGCGGTACCACGATGTGGGACACACGCGCGACGATGCGGCCGGCGAGGCTTTCGACAAGGTCGCTAAGCTGCTGGAACTGGGATATCCGGGAGAGACCGGCCATTGATTTCCTGGCCAAGCATGGCAATCCGCAGGCGGTAAAGTTTCCCTTCGCTCAGATCAAGCACCGCGACCGTAATCCGCAAAATCGCCACTCCGGCGACGGCTTGCGTGTCGACTTCTCCTACAGCGGAATCAAGACGGCTGTTCTGCGATATGTGGAAACCCACGACATGCGCGAGCAAATCCTGCGGCGTCGCCAAGCCCTGGCCGAACTCGTAAGTCCATCGCGAGAGGACTACCTCGCCCTTTGCAACCAGCCCACGCTCGATCTGGTCGCGTCGTTTCAGCAGGCAGTCGTGAACGACCTGATGAGCAAAACTCTACTGGCCGCGCGCGAACATAACGTCGCTACCCTGCTGGTGACGGGCGGTGTCGCCGCCAACAGCGAGTTGCGAACGTCATTCGAACAGCGCGCCCCCGAAGAAGGCTTGGCCGTCTACTTCCCTTCGCGAAAACTTTCCACGGACAATGCGGCCATGATTGCCGCCGCTGCCTATCCACGATTTCTGGCGGGTGAGTTCGCCGCGCCGGAACTATCTGCCGACGCGGCCCTGCGCTTGCGATAAACACACTACCGCCTTCTCGCCCGGCTTCCACTTCGTTCGAGCTTCAAACTATTCGTCTTGGGGAGGGATTTTCGACTCGATGTCCATGTCGCGGAATTCACTCGATTCGAAGACTTCGCGGCATTCCATACACTCGACATATTCCGCGTCTTCATCTCGAGCGACAACCTGGACACGGGGATGCCGACACGGTTGGTCCATGGGGTTGCTCTGAGGGAAACCTGGAGGTCTGTTGGCCGGCTGGCTAACGTTCATAGCTTTCGCCCTGACTGCAAGGGCATTGGTGAGATTTTCCGGTATTGTAGACCGGAACTATCGGAAGTCAAGCTTTTCCGGCATTTAACAGTGTTAAATCTGACTACAACCGGTGGCAGTTCAGCGCCAAGTCCGAGTTGACATCACCTTTTCGCCGCCGTCGCGCATCGAATATGCGACTATTTTTATCGGCATTCCTTAAGCCATTCCCTGCCAGCTAGTTGCCGCTAAATGCTTCCCCTTGCCATTCGCTGTCAGAGCTTGCGAAACTCCTCGATCTCGGCGTAGAATCAAATTGCGACTGAATTGGTCGCATATTCATCTGACGGGGTGCATCGCTAGCTATGCTGAAGCTGACCAAGAAGGCGGACTACGGACTGATTGCCATGCGGCACTTGGCCGAGCACGCTGACTTGGGGGCCTGTAGCGCCAAGGACCTGGCTGAGATGTACAGCATCCCGCAGGAAGCCTTGGCGAAGATTTTGCAGCGGCTGACCAAGGCAGGCTTGCTGGTTTCGCAGTACGGCATGAATGGCGGCTACACCTTGGCGCGTAATCCGCGGCACATCAGTGCCTTCGAGGTGATTCGAGCGATTGATGGACCGTTGTTCATCACCTCATGCAGCTCGGCGACGGAAGATTGCGAACAGAGTGATCGCTGCACCGTCCGCGGGCCCCTAACCAGGGTGAGCCGCAGCATCGAAGAAGTTTTGAACCGGTTGACGATTTGGGAGATGACCGAGCCGGAGCACGAAGCTGCGCCGGACCTGGTCACGCTGGGCTGGACGCCGAACAAGATTGAGCGACTTTAGGAGATGGCACAAACAATGAGCACGAATGTGATTTCGGGAAACGGGAATAATACCGAAGTGAAACTGCCTATCTACATGGACAACCACGCCACCACCCGCACCGATCCGCGAGTGGTGGAAGAGATGCTGCCGTACTACACAGAGAAGTTCGGCAACGCGGCCAGCCGTAACCACGAATTCGGCTGGATCGCCGAACAAGCCGTGGAGCAGGCGCGTGAGCGCATCGCCAAGCTGATTGGCGCAACTTCGAAGGAAATCATCTTTACCTCTGGCGCTACCGAGAGCAACAACCTTGCCATCAAGGGCGTAGCCGAGATGTACAAGGAAAAAGGCAATCACATCATTACCCAGGCCATCGAGCACAAGGCGGTGCTCAACACCTGCAAGCGTCTGGAGAAGTACGGTTTTCGCGTCACTTATCTGCCGGTGCAGAAAGACGGCCGTATTGATCTGGACGATCTTAAGCGCGCCATGGATGACAAGACCATCCTGGTAACCATCATGACCGCCAACAACGAGATTGGCGCGTTGCAGCCGATCCGCGAAATCGGCGCCCTTTGTCACGAGCGCGGCGTGCTGTTCCATAGCGATGCGGTGCAGGCCATCGGCAAGGTCCCGTTCAATGTGATCCAGGACAACGTGGATCTGGCGTCGCTCACGGCGCACAAACTTTACGGACCCAAGGGCGTTGGCGCGTTGTATGTTCGCCGCAAGAATCCGCGCGTGCAGTTGGTGGCGCAAATCGATGGCGGCGGCCACGAGCGTGGCATGCGCTCGGGCACACTGAACGTGCCGGGAATCGCGGGCTTCGGCAAGGCCTGCGCGATCGCCAGCGAGGGCATGGCCGAAGAGGCGGTTAGGCTGGCGGCCTTGCGTGATCGCCTGAAGGATTCCATCATGAGCCAGCTCGACGAGGTCTACATCAACGGTTCGGTGGAGCACCGTCTGCCCGGAAACTTGAATATCAGTTTTGCCTATGTGGAGGGCGAATCGCTGCTGATGGGCATCAACGATATTGCAGTTTCCAGCGGTTCGGCATGCACCTCGGCGACGCTGGAACCATCTTATGTATTGAAGGCACTCGGCGCGGGCGATGACCTGGCGCACAGCTCCATCCGGTTTGGCCTGGGACGCTTCAACACTCAGGCCGAGGTGGATTACGTAGCCGAGCGCGTGGTTGATACGGTAAAGCGCTTGCGTGAGTTGTCGCCCTTGTACGAGATGGCGAAAGAAGGAATCGATCTGACGAAGGTGCAATGGGCAGCCGAGCCGACGCACTGACGCAGTTTGGGTAGAGCTGGCCTTTTTAGGCCAGCGTCAGGAGTGTGGTGTGGGGTTGAGTGGAGCTGGCCTGGTTTTGGTAGAGGTGGCCTTTAGGCCAGCGTTAAAGCCGGGAATTTTATTTCGGAGCCGGCTTCAGCCGGCGGCAGATTTTGCTTAGGAGACAACAGCATGGCTTACAGCAACAAGGTTTTGGACCACTACTCGAATCCGCGTAACGTGGGTTCGCTCGACAAGAACAGCTCTGAGGTGGGTACCGGCCTCGTGGGTGCACCGGAGTGCGGCGACGTCATGAAGCTGCAAATCAAGGTGAATCCGGCGACCAACATCATCGAAGACGCCAAGTTCAAGACGTTCGGCTGCGGCTCGGCGATTGCGTCGTCTTCCCTGGCCACCGAGTGGGTGAAGGGCAAGACCGTCGACGAAGCGCTCACCATCAAGAACACGGACATCGTGAAGGAGCTGTCGCTGCCTCCGGTGAAGATCCACTGTTCGGTGCTGGCGGAAGACGCCATTCGCGCCGCCATCGGCGACTGGAAGAAGAAGAACGGACAGCACAGCCGGATCCAGCCGGTTGCGGTGGAACAGCGGGCGTAAACTGTTCTTGAAGGTCGGTGTGCCGCATCTCTCGATGCGGTGCGCTGGAACACAACCATGAGCACGGTCAACATTGAAAATCCGGCCCAGGCGCCCGCCCCCGCTGCCAAAGGCATTCAGGTAACGGAGAAGGCGCTGGCCCGCATTCGGTTGGCGATGGTAAAGGAAAACATTTCGCCGACCGAGGGTGGACTGCGTCTGGGCGTGCAGGGCGGTGGTTGTTCGGGACTAAGTTACAACATCCGTTTCGACACGCAGCCGCGCGAACGCGATCGCGTCTTTCAGTTCGAGGATGTTCGCGTTTTTGTCGATCCGAAGTCGTTTATTTACCTGCACGGCATGGTTCTCGATTACGAGGAGACCCTGATGCACCAGGGCTTCTCGTTCCAGAACCCCAATGCCAAGAAGTCCTGCGGCTGCGGCACCTCGTTTTCCTGAGAAATGGCAGCGGCGCCCGGATGCGACGGGCTGAAGGATAGGGATTCCGCGGCTGTGGGATTCCGGGGCGCTTGGTTCGTCCCAGGGTGAAGGAGATGCGCAAATCAAGGCCCGCAAGGGGCGGAACAATATTGGCCCAGGGCGTAAGAGACGGTGTGCGACCTCAGCTCGGTGTGCAGCGGTGGAGTGAAGCGGGTAAGAACCAGCCCCGAATGGGGCGCAAGAGCTTAGCCCAGCGCTTCAGCGCTGGGTGGGATGGGAAACAAGACCGAGTCCCGTAGGGACGGCACAAGTTTGTAGGCAGGTATAGGGGTCCTTCGACTCCTCGCTCCAACACCCCAGCGAGCACAAACCCGGTGCTCGCCGGGGACCCCGTTTGCGCTCGTCGCTCAGGATGACACGGCGAAAGAAACATTCCGGGAACGGTTACAGAAAGCAAAGATTCGATGGCCCTAACTGACCACAAAAAATCGGACCAACCGGACAGCGGCATTCTGGTTGTCAGCCAAAGCCGGCCGACCAAAGCCAATTGCTGGTCTTGCGGAGCCATGCGCGCAGCTCATTTCTGCCAGGAATGCGGCAAGGTGCAGCCGCCGACCCCGGTGGACTACTTCACTTTCTTTGGGCTTCCCTTCCGGCTGAACCTCGAGCCGGAGAAACTCGAACGCGAGTTCTACGGCCTCAGCCGCCACTTGCATCCCGACATCAACGCCGTCAACAGCGCCCGCGAGCAGCAGTGGAGCCTGGAAAAGAGTTCGCAACTTAACGACGCCTACCGCACGCTGAAAGATCCCATCACCCGCACCGAGTACCTGTTGCGCCTGCAGGGTGTGCAACTGGAGGAACAATCCAAAGCCGCGACCGAGGAGGCGCGGCGCACCGGCAAGCTAAAGAAGCAGGTAGTTCCGCCTGACTTGCTGGAGCAGGTTTTTGAACTGAATATGCAGCTCGAAGAGATGCGGATGAACAAGAAGATGGGCGAACCCGATCGCACCCTCGAGCGCGAGCTACAGGACTCCAAGAAGCAGTTGCAGGACAGGTACAACAGCATGCTGGAAGAGCTGCACGCCGCATGGAACCAGTGGGATGCCTTGATCGACCGCGCGGAGCAGGGCGGAAGCGTTCTGGAGGACGATCGCTTAGCCGTGCGCGACAAGATGGTGAATGTGCTGAATCGTCGTAACTACCTGCGTAACCTGCTGCGCGACATTGACGAGGTACTGGAAGGATGAAGAAACAGTTGCCAGTAGCCAGTGGTCAGTGGTCAGTTCGCTCTTCGCTAACCCTTATGCTGGCGCAATCGGTTTGGCCAAGAGCGAAAGGCAAACAACGAGATCGCTAAGGGTTAAGAGTGTGTGTGTGAGAACAAAACGTGGCGTTCGCTGGTGGCGGGAGTGGAACTCGGCTTCCCCAACGAAGTTTACCTGGCGGACGATCGAGCCCCGCAGGGGCGGAAGAGCTTAGCCCAGCACGCAGCCGTAGGCGGAGTGCTGGGTAAGGTGGAAAAAGATTCGAGTCCCTTCAGGGACGGCACAAATTTGTTCGCAGGCATAGGGGTCCTTCGACTCCTCGCTGCGCTCGTCGCTCAGGATGACACAGCGAACAGCTAAGAGCGAAGAGCGAAAGCTAAGGGTTAGCGATGCGCACAAAGGAAACCTGGTGTCGGCTTGCAAAATAACTTGGCGTTCGCAGCGAAATTAGCCTGTCAGAAATCGAGCCCCGCAGGGGCGGAAGAGCTTAGCCCAGCACGCAGCCGTAGGCGGAGTGCTGGGTAAGGTGGAAAAAGATTCGAGTCCCTTCAGGGACGGCACAAATTTGTTCGCAGGTATAGGGGTCCTTCGACTCCTCGCTGCGCTCGTCGCTCAGGATGACAACAAGAGAATTTAGCTAATTGCGAAATGCTAACTGCTAATGGCCACTGAACGCATTGTCGGAATCGATCTGGGCACCACCAACTCGCTGGTGGCCTACATGGAAGGCGACCGTCCCGTCGTGATTCCCGGCGAGGACGGACTGAACCTGCTGCCTTCCGTCGTTGCCCTGGACGAGAACGGCCAGATCGTTGTGGGTAGCGCCGCGCGCAAATATCTGATCGAAACGCCCGAGCGCGCGGTCTATAGCGTGAAGCGTCTCATGGGCCGCGGCGTCGAAGATGTGCAAGACGAGCTGAAGCTCTTCCCGTTCCGGCTGGCGGACGATCTCGCCGCCGGTGAAGTGCTGCGCATCAAGCTCGGCGATAAGACCTTTACTCCACCGGAAATCTCGGCTTTCATCCTGCGCCAACTGAAGCGCAACGCCGAGCGCTATTTTGCCGCGCCCGTGACCAAAGCTGTCATCACCGTGCCCGCGTACTTCAACGATGCGCAACGGCAAGCCACGAAAGACGCCGGCCGCATTGCAGGGCTGGAAGTCTTGCGCCTCGTGAACGAACCCACGGCGGCTTCGCTGGCCTACGGTCTCGACAAAAAGAATGCGGAAACCGTTGCCGTTTATGACCTCGGCGGCGGCACGTTTGACATCTCGATTCTCAAGCTGCACGAGGGCATCTTCGAAGTGATCGCCACCAACGGCGACACCCACCTCGGCGGCGACGACATCGACAACCTGCTGATCACGATCGCGCTGCACGACATTCAGGGCGATCTCGCGATTGACCTCCGCCGCAACGCCGAGATCGTCCAGGCGATTCGCAAGGCGGTCATCGACGCGAAGATTGCTCTGTCGTCGGCCGACAAGACGACGCTGGATGTCGAAGTTCCCGGCGGGAAAAGGTACCAGCGCGAGATCACGCGCGCTCAGTTTGAGCAGTTGATCCAGCCGGTGATCGATCGCACTGTCGGCCCTGTGCGGCAAGCCATGAAAGATGCCAGTCTGACCCCGAAGCAGATCAACGAAGCCGTTCTGGTGGGCGGCTCAACGCGTATTCCGAAGGTTCGGCAACTGGTCGAAGAACTTTTCCAGCGCACACCGCATAGCGACTTAAATCCTGACGAAGTGGTTGCGCTGGGCGCGGCCATACAGGCTCACATCCTTGCGGGCGGCTCGGAAGCGACCAAGGAAATGCTGCTGCTCGATGTGACGCCGCTGTCGCTGGGCATTGAATCCTTGGGCGGAGGCGTGGTGAAGATCATTCACCGCAACTCGACCATTCCGGCGTCGGCGACCGAACATTTCACTACTGGCGTGGAAGGACAGACGAACGTCGCCGTGCACGTTCTGCAAGGCGAGCGGGAACTGGCGAGCGACTGTCGCTCCCTGGCGCGCTTCGACCTGAAAGGCATTCCACCCATGCCGGCGGGACTGCCGCGAATTGAAGTGAAGTTTTTGATCGACGCCAACGGGATTTTGCATGTCTCGGCTCGCGAGCTGCGCAGCGGCAAAGAAGCCGAGATTCAGGTACAGCCCAGCTACGGTCTTACCGACGAGCAGGTCGAGAACATGATCCTCGATTCCTTCGACAACGCGGAAGAAGATTTCCGCCGGCGCCAGGTGATTGAAGCGCGCAATGAAGCCGAGACCATGCTCGCCGCGATCGAGAAGGGCCGCAAGAATCCTGCGTGGGAGCAATTGTCGTCGAAGGAGCGCGGCGACATTGGCAAGCTGGAAACGGGGCTTCGTGCGGTGATGAAAGAAGACGATTATCAGTCCATTCGGACCGCTATCGATGCGCTCAATCAGGGAACCATGCATCTCGCCGAGCTGATGATGGAGTCCGCGGTGGGCACGGCGTTGAAGGGCCAGAGCATGGATACCGCCGATGTAGGTGAAGGGCCCGAGTCCCCGCATCCCATCGCGCAAGCGGAAATTAAGCGGTAGGTAGAGCGGGCCTTCAGGCCCGCGTTGAGCTGGTCACTTGTATGAAGGGCTTTAGCCCGCGACGAGGTACCTAGAATTTATGCCAGACGAAAAAACACAAGGCGGCGGAACGGCGACAGAAGAGGCCCTCGGGCCGAACACGGTCCGGCTCACCTTCTTGCCCGAGAACAAGACATTTGAGTTTGAGCACGGCAAGCTTCCCTACCAGGACCATGGCAAGCCGGAGTCGATCCTTGATGTGGCCATGAACTTCGGGCTGCATCTGGAGCACGCCTGCGGCGGAAACTGCGCCTGCACGACTTGTCACGTCGTGGTGAAGAAGGGCAAGGAACTGCTCAACGAAATGGACGACGACGAAGCCGATCGTCTCGACATGGCTGCCGATTTGCAACTCAACTCGCGCCTGGGATGCCAGACCGTGATCGAAAAACCTGGCGAAGTTGTAGTCGAGATACCGTCCTGGAACCGCAACTATGTTTCCGAAGCGGCGACTCATCACGATTGATCGCCGGCATCTTACGTATCAGAGGAGCCTATGGCTGCTGAATTGAGATGGGATGACGCGGAAGACATCGGCCTCGCACTGGCCGACAAATTCCCGGACATGAATCCGCTGGAAATTCGCTTTACCGACCTTCACCGCTACGTAACCGAGTTGCCGACTTTCGTGGACGACCCGAAGATGTCGAACGAAGGCAAGCTCGAATCCATCCAGATGGCGTGGTACGAGGAATATCAGGACAGAACAAGATAAACAGTTATTTATCAATTAGTTGAGCGCTAATATAATGCTGGTGTACATTCCGTGCACACGAGTGTATGCTGCTCCTTCGCTTAAATGGAGGCGCATCATTGCACCCACTTAAGAACCAATTTGGCAGCGTTAAGCCCTACACACGCCATCTGCGAGGCTGCTCACACAGAACCAAGGAAAGTCACAACTCCTGTCCGTGCCCGAAATGGCTATACGAGAAGCGAAAAGGCTGTAAGCCCCGTCGCTACAGCCTAACAACCCCGTCGTGGGCTGAAGCTATGAGGCAAGCGACCACGACTCTTCGCGGGTTCGATCCCGAAATCGCCGAAGCCCGTCACGAAAAAGTTGCAAAGTCACGCAACCATAAGACGATAGAAGAGGCCGTTCAAATGTGGCTGGACCGGACAGAACACATGTACGGCAGGGGTAGTTCTCATGCGCAATACCGTTCCACACTCGGTGGTCTAATTAGGTATGTCGCGAAATACAACCTCCGCAAAGACGAGGAGAGCCGCATCACGCTTATCGACCAACTTGACACCGCGTTCTGTACCAAGTGGTATCAGTCGTGGAAACTGGCGAACAGTGTTATGCGCCAGCGTTGGGGTGTGGTTCGCTCTTTTTTCAACTATCTTCACCAACAGAACGTCATCAACGTCAACCCGGTTATCACCATCAAAGCCGTCCCGCCAAACAAGACATTCCACAACGTTCCCTTCACGGAGCAGCAATATAACGACATCCTGAACGACGCTAACTGGCTAGTTGACCAACGCGTTATGAACGTTGAACGCGACGTATACTGCCGTCGGCTACACATCTTCATTGAACTGCTTCGTTGGACCGGCATGGACATCGGAGATGCAGTTCAGTTCCGGCCAGCAATGGTGGATACCGACGGCGTTCTCCGCTACACGCGAACGAAGACTGGAATCCAGGCGGTCATTCCGCTTCAGTCCCAGATGATCGACCTGCTGAAGGAAATTCCCCTCGTGCCGGACAGCATTACTGAGATGCCCTTTCGGTACGCAGGCAATGACCTTGCAAGCGACGTGCACAACTGGTCCAGGAGGATTCGGCGCGCTATGAACTCGGCTGGAATTACTAAGGTTCAACTTGTCGAAAAGAGTGGCCTTCCCGCGGTCGACCGTAATAGCAATCCCATAATGAAGTCGGCAAATGTGAAGATGTTTCGTCACACGTTTGCGGTGGGGTGTCTAACGGCTGGGGTTCCCAAAGAGAACGTAGCGCGCATGTTGGGACACGTTTCGACTGAGATGATAGACGCTCATTACGCGCCATGGGTGGAAGGGCTTGACGCGGCGCATGTACGGAAGGTTCGCGAGGTGCTGGCTCAAGCCAAGCGGAAGACAGGTTTGAGGGTAGTTGCGAGCAAGGGGAACCTAGTTGCAACGGCGGGACGGTAAAACGGGTTCATTTCCGCCGCATGCGTTCGTGCATTCTAACCGCCACGGACTCCGGGATTCTCATTGTGAACTAAGAGCGCTTGAGCGTTCTCCCAAGTCTTCGGGACGGCTCACCTATCAATAGAACTCCCGGCTCGTGCTAAAATAATCTGCGGACTTTAGTATCGCTAATTCCCCAGACCTGGCCGAGTGCTTTAGGTGAAAAATGTCTCTCCAGTGCTGACATAAACTGGTCCGATTTTTCCGGGCAGCTCCCCGGAACTTCCTAGAAGCATCCGCATTGGTTCATACACTTCACATCGCCACCGCGTTGCCGAGTCATTGAGTCGAGAACAGACAGCTATACCTGCCCTGACCTGTCGCAAGAGCAGTTTGCTAAGACGGAACGATGCCTTTCGTGACTCAAACGCCAGAGACGACCGTGCTTCACAAGCATTGTAGGTAGCCCGGAATCGATCCTTTGTCAAACGGCCTCACTTGGTTAGGAAGGATCGAATTCTAATGGTGGTTGATTTACTGGGTGGTTAGCGCCACGAGTCTAGGAAAAGGTTCTTCTGAAAAACGTTCTATAGCAATAACTTCGTGGGGGTACCTGTCGAATCAACTCGACTCGATGTAAAAGCCGCCTTCTCTAACAATATTGCACTAATCGCAACGTGACTGGTCATACCGGAGGCGGTCGCGAGACGGTTTTGGTCGCATGATTCGCCACCGCAGAGGCAATATTCTTACCGATGCGGTACCTGACTCCTCTGAGCCACGCCCTGCAAGTCGCGCTCATGAATATAAAGGAGGCGTCAAGGGCTGACGAGGTTAGTGCCCGCGCGGGTGTTTACGAAATTGTGCCACTATGCTCGATGCCGGCCACCAACATCGCGGCAATGAACGTTGCCTGTTGCACCACATCATTCGGGAGTACCATTGCTAACGGTCGTGCGTCCTGGATCTCAGAAGCCACAGGCACGATGAATTCTTCCTCAACATACGAATCACCCATGTTCTTCGTTTGCGCGGACAAGATCTAAGAAGCGCCGTTTGCCTGCCGGAGAAGAAAACGAAAACAGGATTTCGTAAACCTCAGCATCTGGGTCACCGACTAATGCAAGAGTGCGAGTGTCGGTTAGCCAGGCATAACCTAGCAAGTATCCAATGTCTTCTGCGTCCCAAGCCCGAGTCCCCGAATCCTCTGTTGACAAGAATTCGAGCGTACAGAGCCAGTCTCTTTCATCGAGCCAGTAGGGGTCCATATCCCTGGGGTTCATATCAACTCCTCTTCCAACGGTCGGGGCTGCTTGCAGTTACTTCATTGTTAATTCTACAAATTCGAGATGCCTGGAGTTCTGTAGCTCGTTGGGCTCATAACCCAAAGGTCGGTGGTTCAAATCCACCCCCCGCAACCAACGAAATCATAGAGTTGCGGACAAAACTTAAGGTTGAGCGACTGTCCAAAACTGTCCAATAAGGGAAACTGGTAAACAGTTTCCCTTATTTATTGAATGAAAGCTGGCTCGTTGCCAGCGCTTCTTTTCAAGAGTCTCTGCACCAGAGGCCGATTGGCTCTGCGTTTGGCTTCCATTGACGCATTGCCATACTGGTCCATCGTGGTCGAAATATGCGCGTGCCGCATGAGTTTCTGCTGCACGCCCACGGGCGCTCCGGTTTCGTCCAGCCACGCACGATCGGTGTGGCGGAACGTATGGAACCCTCGCACTGCCGATTCCAGTATCTGCAGAACCTTCCGTTTGACGGCAGCATCGCGGATCAATTTTGGCTGATTTACACGCCCATACTCGCGCAGGATGTTGCGGTACAAAGCTGCCCCAACTCTTTGTTCCATGCACAGAATGCGCGCATCAAGGTCGTCGCCATAGGCTTTACTGGCACTCCCGTTTCCGCTTCCCACCAGGGGGCGGCCATTGCCCGAAGCCTTAGGCGAGTTGCTCCCGTTGGTTTGGCTTTGTCCGTTCGAACCGTTGGAAGGTGCGGCGGCGCTACCGTTGCCATTCCTGCCCGAAGGCCGCATTCCTTTGCGCCAGTTCTCCGGAAGAGCCCAAGCGGACAAAATGGGTGCTCTCGTCGGCTGGCGGTTCTGGTCCAGATCGACCCAGAATGCGGGAAAGTCGTAGAAATACCGACCGAGACCGAAACACGAACATGCCCGTTTGAAGGCTTGTGCATCAGCTGAAGTCATGCCGTTGTCATCGTCGGCCCATTCTTCTCCGGTCCCTGAATGCGACCCAATACCAGAGATGGTGACCGTGCAGGTAACCAACACCTTGCCCGAGACGATGCTCTCGCCCTTCTTCATCCGGGTGATATTCCCCATCGTCTCGACCTTGTACTCCCGCGTCCAACCTTGTGGCGTGAAGAGCGCGTTTAGCCGGTCAGTGTAGGCGCGCGGATCTGCGTAGGGCACGACCTGACCGCGCTTCTTGTCGTTGCTGGTATTAGTGACCCGCCACCGGACTTGCTCTGGCGGGAACGGAATCTCAAGCTCCGCCAAGAGCTTCGTAACATCCAGCGCCGAAGGTGATGTTGGAGATTCTTTATGGTAATTATCCCTTGACAGTACGTAAGCTCTTTGGTACAGTTTTTCTTGAGGGTACGTACCATGAACCGCAAACCTAAGATGGAGCGCTACACTAAGAAGCAGTTTGACGCCCAGTTCCCTGACGATGCAGCCTGCCTAGAATGGCTCAAGAACCGCCTGTATCCCGACGGCATCTACTGCGAAAACTGCGAGCAGGTCACGAAGCATTATCGCCTCAAGAGCAGCCCGTCTTATTCCTGCGAGCATTGCGGAGATCACGTTCACCCAACCGCTGACACGATCTTTCACAAGTCGCCCACGCCGCTGACAACGTGGTTCTATGCCATGTACCTCATGTCCGCTACGCGCTGCGGAATCTCCGCAAAGCAGATCGAGCGCGAGACGGGAGTAACTTATAAAACCGCGTGGCGCATGTTCAAGCAAATCCGTTCCATGCTCAACCCCGAGAAGTCCGGCCCGATTGGAGGATTCAACCGTCGGGTTGAAATGGATGAGAGTTATTTCGGAGCCAAGAATGTGCGTGGCGGAAAGCGCGGTCGCCCGTCTGCCGAGAATCCCACAAAGGTTTCTGTGGTCGGAATGGTTCAACGCAAAGGTGAAGTCCGCGCCTTCGTCGCTGCTGACACCAAAGCCGATACGCTTCGTGGACTGGTTAAAGAGCACGTCCTGCCTAAGTCCCTCGTTTTCACCGATGACTACCGATCCTACAACGGGCTCGGGGCGCGTGGTTATACGCACCGTCGCATTAATCACAGCGAAGGCGTCTATGTGGTCGGAGACACGCATACGAATACGATTGAGGGATTCTGGTCGCTCGTAAAAAACGGAATCCGGGGCGTATACCACAACGTCGGACGCCATTACCTGCAAACATATCTTGACGAGTTTAGCTTTCGCTACAATCACCGCTCCGATACGCAGCCAATGTTCACCACGTTCATGCACCAGATCGAAAAGCGGGATGTGGTTATCCGCCGTGCTCCGGTTGAGGTTGAGCCGTTCTGAATAGAGTCACGGTACACATACCGCCATAACAAGGTACTGGGGGAACGCAGATGCCGGACGACGACATTCTTAGAGATGTGATGCTGGAGATTATCTCCTACTGCGAGAAACTGTACCTTGAGCGGGCCGTCCTTGAGGGAATCGCCGCGACTTCCGGGGCCCGCGACTGGCATCAACGCTACGAGAGCGCTTTGTCGGACTCAGAGATACGTGCGGCGATTCATCAGAAGTTCGCGCTTGCATACGAGCTTGTAGAAAGGCTTGTAGCGCATGATCGGGACGAGAAAGCTCTGCGAGAACTAATACAGAAACTTCCCTCATCAAAGCTGATCCACTAAGAGTTTTCATCTTCTAGCTTCCGACTGGCTTTTTTC
>CAWIIY010000003.1:2500-53618 GCA_963836295.1 uncultured Acidobacteriaceae bacterium
AAACTGCTGGTGTTTCCACGGTCCGCAATAACCGTGGGAGCGATGAGCAGTCAAAGCGCCATAAATTTACCAGCACGGTCGGGAGCGGAACTGACGGCTGAAAGCTAATAGCTGACAGCCGGCGGCAAAGCCGCCGAGTGAGCTGAGTAAATTTTGTGGTCAAGCTACTAAGGGCGCATGGTGGATGCCTTGGCAGAAGCAGGCGATGAAGGACGTGGCAAGCTGCGATAAGCCTCGGGGAGCCGCAAGTAGGCATTGATCCGGGGATTTCCGAATGGGGAAACCCTATACGGTAAAACCGTATAACGGCCCGATGAATCCATAGTCGGGTACGAGCGAACCCAGGGAAGTGAACCATCTCAGTACCTGGAGGAAAAGAAAACAACAGTGATTCCGATAGTAGTGGCGAGCGAACTCGGAACAGCCCAAACCTATTTCACCCTCGGGTGCAATAGGGGTTGTAGGGCCCGCAATAGTAGAGTTACCAATCCAGTCGTTAGTCGAAGCCCTCTGGAAAGAGGCGTCATAGAGTGTGATAGCCACGTAGGCGAAAACGAACTGGACTCGAAGCGGGTACCTGAGTACCGCGGGGCACGTGAAACCCTGCGGGAATCTGCGGAGACCATTCCGTAAGGCTAAATACTAGCTTCTGACCGATAGTGAACCAGTACCGTGAGGGAAAGGTGAAAAGAACCCCAGCGAGGGGAGTGAAATAGTACCTGAAACCGTGTGCCTACAAGCAGTGGGAGGGCTATGCCCGCAAGGGAATGCCTGACCGCGTGCCTATTGCATAATGAGCCGGCTAGTTATTCTTGTCAGCAAGGTTAAGCGTAAGCGAGCCGTAGCGAAAGCGAGTCCTAATAGGGCGTTCAGTTGGCAGGAATAGACGCGAAGCGGGATGATCTACCCTTGGCCAGGTTGAAAGTGGGGTAACACCCACTGGAGGACCGAACCGGTGTTTGTTGAAAAAAGCTCGGATGAGCTGAGGGTAGGGGTGAAAGGCTAATCAAATTCCGTGATAGCTCGTTCTCTCCGAAATAGCTTTAGGGCTAGCCTCGTATGATTTGCAGCGGTGGTAGAGATCTGGATGGACTAGGGGGCTTTCCAGCTTACTGAATCCAACCAAACTTCGAATGCCGTGGACAACTAGTACGGGAGTCAGACAGCGGGGGCTAAGCTTCGTTGTCGAGAGGGAAACAGCCCAGATCGCCTGCTAAGGCCCCCAAGTCTCAGCTAAGTGGGAAAGGATGTCGGAACGCCCAGACAGCCAGGAGGTTGGCTTAGAAGCAGCCATCCTTTAAAGAAAGCGTAATAGCTCACTGGTCAAGCGGTCCGGTGCCGACAATTCAACGGGGCTTAAGCTGAGCACCGAAGCAGCGGATGCATGGCGTCAAGCCATGCGTGGTAGGAGAGCATTCCCAACAGTTTGAAGCGGGACCGGTA
Organism: uncultured Acidobacteriaceae bacterium; assembly: GCA_963836295.1. GTDB lineage: Bacteria > Acidobacteriota > Terriglobia > Terriglobales > Acidobacteriaceae > Bog-257. The sequence goes on from CAWIIY010000003.1 coordinate 3,944, forward strand.
AGGACCCGTCGACGGTTGAGAAGAGACCCTGCCGGCATAAGTAGCGATAACGGAGGTGAGAACCCTCCGCGCCGAAAGTCTAAGGTTTCCTGAGGAAGGTTAATCCGCTCAGGGTTAGTCGGTCCCTAAGGCGAGGCCGAAAGGCGTAGTCGATGGACATCCGGTTAATATTCCGGAACTCCCTTTCAATCGTTATTACGATGGGGTGACGCAGAAGGATAGGTGCAGCCTGTTATGGCTATCAGGTTCGATGCGTGTAAGCCGGTTTCTCCAGGCAAATCCGGAGAGACATTCAACGGTGAGACGCAAAGGAGTAGTCCGTATGGACGAAACGCACCGAGTTCACGCTGCCAAGAAAAACCTCTAAGGAGAAGGAAAGGGAACCGTACCTCAAACCGACACAGGTAGACGAGGAGAATATCCAAAGGCGCTCGGGAGAACGCTCGTTCAGGAACTCGGCAAATTAACCCCGTAACTTCGGGAGAAGGGGTGCCCCGGTAGAGTGCAAGCTCGAGGGGGCCGCAGTGAAATGCGCACGGCGACTGTTTAACAAAAACACAGGTCTCTGCAAAGTCGAAAACGACGTATAGGGGCTGACGCCTGCCCGGTGCCGGAAGGTTAAAGGGAGCGGTCAACCTGTCGAAAGGCGGGTGAAGCTGCGAACTGAAGCCCCGGTGAACGGCGGCCGTAACTATAACGGTCCTAAGGTAGCGAAATTCCTTGTCGGGTAAGTTCCGACCTGCACGAATGGCGTAACGATCGTGCGACTGTCTTAACGAGCGACTCGGCGAACTTGTAGTACCGGTGAAGATGCCGGTTACCCGCATCTAGACGGAAAGACCCCGTGCACCTTTACTATACCTTCACTATGAACTATGGCACTTGCTGCGCAGGATAGGTGGGAGGCTTTGATCTCAGGCTCTTGGGCTTGGGGGAGCCAACGGTGAGATACCACCCTGCGAGTTCTGTGGTTCTAACCTATCCCCGTTACCCGGGGAGGGGACATAGTGAGGCGGGTAGTTTGACTGGGGCGGTCGCCTCCTAAATTGTAACGGAGGCGCGCGAAGCTACACTCAGGCTGTTTGGAAATCAGCCGTCGAGTGCAAAGGCATAAGTGTGGTTGACTGCGAGTCCTACAAGACGAGCAGGTGCGAAAGCAGGCCTTAGTGATCCGGTGGTTCTGTATGGAAGGGCCATCGCTCAACGGATAAAAGGTACGCCGGGGATAACAGGCTGATCGGAGCCAAGAGTTCATATCGACGCTCCGGTTTGGCACCTCGATGTCGGCTCATCGCATCCTGGAGCTGTAGAAGGTTCCAAGGGTTAGGCTGTTCGCCTATTAAAGCGGTACGTGAGCTGGGTTCAGAACGTCGCGAGACAGTTCGGTCCCTATCTGATGTGGGCGTAGGAGATTTGCGAGGACCTGTCCTTAGTACGAGAGGACCGGGATGGACGAACCTCTTGTGTTCCAGCTGTCATGCCCATGGCACGGCTGGGTAGCGAAGTTCGGTTGTGATAAACGCTGAATGCATATAAGCGTGAAGCACTCCTCAAGATGAGATCTCCCAACCCAAAAGGGATAAGAAGGGCACACGAAGACTACGTGTTTGATAGGCTGGATGTGAAAGTGCAGTAATGCATGAAGCTTACCAGTACTAATCGCCCGTTCGGCTTGACCATAAGATTTACTTGGCTTCACGTGTTACTCCAAGTCCGCGCAGAAATCGGCGCAGCTTGGGGAACCTCGTGCGCGCTGGAGAACTAGCCAGCGTGCGGACCTCGACGGAGGTCCAGCCTCGAATTGTAGTGAAGTCCTGATGCTATTCAGTTGTGAGAGATCGCCCGCGTGGGGGATTTGGGTAGTGCGGCGCCTTAGCGCCGCGTTCCCGGTACATCCACAAATGGGGCTTTAGCCCCTGGCTCAAACGGCGAGGCTCTTTAAAATTTGGCGCTACAGGTCCTGCGTGGAATCACGCTTGGGACCGAGCTGCGGGAACTTCCCGCACGCGCCGACGAAGCCGGTGATCTTACCGCGGGGGAAACACCCGTTCCCATCCCGAACACGGAAGTTAAGCCCCGCCGGGCCGATTGTACTGCACGCGAAAGTGTGTGGGAGAGTAGGTCGTTGCCGACATAAATAACGGCCTCATGTGAATAACATGGGGCCGTTTCCGTTTGGTGGTTGTTACCTACCTCCAGAATCTTCACACCATGCACCGGGCTCCCAGGTGCGCTCTGATTTTGCTCACTACAGGCTCAGTGTGGACCAGTTGATGCTCCCAGATTCGCAGCAGGCACCAACCATGTCGCTTCAAACGAGAACGGGTCCTTCTGTCACGAGCGCGGTTCCGTTTCACTTTCGCATCCCAATAATCCGTATTGGAGGACGGCCTCCTATAGCATGTCGGACAGCCGTGCCAATAACAGCCATCTACAAAGACAAGAAGTCGTGCTTTTCGGAAGGCGAAATCGGGTCTTCCGAAAATATCGGAAGACCTCAACTCCCAAGGGAGCTTTGTATCGTATAGAGTTTGAGTCTATCGTACCAGTCTGGTTTCTTGTCACGAGAGAATGGAGCGGCATCGATCGCCCTGAGTGCTTCGGCGATATCTCCTGCCAAAGTCTCCGACGAGACGATTTCACAGCTATCTTTCGATGGATCAAAAGCTACAAGTTGGAACTCGCAATCGTGCGGCCATTCCGGTGCTCTGAGCAGCAATCCATGATTCGTCTCGATGATGGTAGTATCATCGGGAGCTATGTCGATTGCAATTGCCAAATCGAGCATTACGTCCTCACAAATTGAAATACTTAAACCGCAACCAGCCAAGAAACATGAACTGTTACCCTCTCGCTTTTTCTAAACTGAAGCTTGCCGGATAACGGATTCTGGTAAATTTCGTGAAATGGTGACTCGCGAAAGTTTCTTACTACGAACAGAAAGAAACGATCCCCTAACGTAGAAGCCATTGTGTGCTCCTTGGGAGTCATCGACAAGCTTCCCATCCGCTCCCTAAGACCTTTAACCTCGACGGCTAAGAACTCCTCACTTCCCTCAGTTCTTAAGCGGAAGTCATATCCGCACCCAAGGTGCGTGGTATCCTCCGCGGCGTAGTTTCCAAGTTCAGGAAGGTTCGGCTGAACTGAGATAAAGTATCGTTCTGCGGCCAGTCCGGTTATTAGTCTCTTCGCGAAACAGGACTCGCCGTCCTGCGGTTCTCCCGTCTCCTGAATCTCGCTCCAAGCGTTCTCGTTGAATCCAACGAAGGATTTTACCAAGCCGGTGAATGACTCGATATCCAAGTTCCTGTATCTATCAAAGATCTTGAAACAATAATCGCGCGTAGGACGATTGTGCCAACCTTTCCGGCGGTTCGAAAACAAGGGGTCAAATTCGTCCCGGTAGTTTTTTATTGACGCCGGCTGGGAGCCCATAGCATACCCGATGACGTTGTATGCCTCCTTGAAGGTCTCAAATCCGAGTTGCCTCAAGCCGGCCCTGTCGTATTTCGACAGATAAAGACCAGATAAGACGAGCTTGTCTCTCGTTGAGATTCGTCGCGCGTCGAGCAAGTGTGACCCCACAATCCGTTATTGAATCGCGAACAACAGCTCCTCGCAGGGGAAAGACCCCCAAACAAGAGCAGGAGTGCCCGGCAGATCGCTAGTTCTCAATTCGGCGACATCGCACACTCGGAGTTCCGAAGCGCCAAAATACGCTCGATACGTGGCGGCCTTCTTGGGGCACCAATCGTTTGCAAACGTGCATTGCCAATCGTCTCCCAATCCGAGCCGAGCCATTCCGCCGCCGGCGAAGAACTCGAAAAAAGTGAACGGGCGTTCCACAAACGTCGTCTGATTCTTGAGCTCCGTTTTCATATCGATCCGACTCGTGATGATTCTACATTGCGAGGACTTTCTTGATCCCTCCCAGAATCAGAAAATACATCACGGCGTTTGGCCAATTCCCCAAGGTAGGCTGCTCGCCCGCAACGGGAAACAGTGGGACTGGCTTGTCGAAGCGTGTGGGGCTCGGCCTCAACCCAATCTGTATCCGCCTGGTGCCTGGTGCCTGGTGCCCCAGGTTCGCCATGTTTTGGCTAACCTGGGGGTGAACGTGTGGATGCGGCGGGTGCCGTCCCTGACGGGACTCAGGTGTCATTGCTATTCCTACCCAGCGCTGAAAGCGCTGGGCTAAGCTCTTTCGTCCCGCGAGGCGGGACTCGCCCCTCGCCGCCACACAATTTTTGCTGCAATCCCCCGAGGTGGTGGCGGGTGGCCGATCCTTTCCGATGAATCACTGTTAACTACTGACCTCGGGTGCCCCATCCCTTCGGCTACGCTCAGGGCAGGCTCTTCTCGCCCTCTTTTGGCGAGAGGGTGGGGCGCGGTTCTTCACTCTGATTCCCCACCCTGTCCGCAACGGAGGCGGACAAGGGTGGGGCACGCAGGAAAACCTATTTCGCTTGAATGGGTCTGGGAGCTGGCGCTCCGCGTAGCCTGGTGCCTCAGGTTCGCGCCCTTCTCTCTTGGAGGCTAACCTGGGCCGGGGGAAGCAGCGTATGCCGCCCCCTGAAGGGGCTCGGATTCATCATTACGCTACCCAGGGCTGAAGGGCTGGGCTAAGCTGAGTCGTCCCGCATGGCGGGACTGGTTTTGTCGCGACTTCGAACAGCAGCAAGAAGTAGATTCCGCAACACCTCCGTCGCGTTTCCAATAAAAAACCCCACCCTAGCCAGAAGAAGGCTAGGATGGGGCACCCGCGTCCTTCAACTTTGAAACTAGAATCCCCACCCTAGTCAAGGGAGGGCTAGGATGGGACACCCGCTCGCGGCTAAGAACCCGGCGCTTCCAACGAAAATCCCCACCCTAGCCAGAAGCAGGCTAGGATGGGGCACCCGCATCCCTCAGTGGTTACCTTCGTTCTGCGCAAGGTGTTTTCTTCTCGGCCCAGCCATACCCGCAAAGTAAAATGAGAGGCGCTGGAGTCAGTCTCCGGCGCCGCGAATGGCCGTCACCGCCGTGCGGTTGTAATCGTGAACGGTCTGGGCGGCGGCTTCATCGATCTTTGAAAACCAGCGAGCGTGCAGCGGCTTGTGGGGCTAGAGCGTTTTCACAGTTATTGTAGACCATATCCGCAATGAGAGAACCAGGCTAAGGCGTTCTCGGCGGTAACGGCTGCCAGGGCTTCTGTAATTGCGCTTTCCAGAGCTTCTACGGTTCGGGCCTTGGCCGAGCGCAACAACTGCTTGATCTTCGACCAGGCTTGCTCGATCGGGTTGAAGTCCGGCGAGTAGGCGGGCAGATAGATCAGGCGCGCGCCCCGGGCTTCAATCTGCTCCCGTACACCCTGCACTTTGTGAGCCGATAGATTGTCCATGATGACCAGCTGTCCGGGTCGGAGCCGAGGGCACAACACCTGCTCCAGATAGGCCAGGAAGACATCGCCATCGGTCGGCGATTCGATGGTCATGGGCGCCTGCAAGCCTCGGGTGGTGAGCGCCGCCAGCATGGTCAACGTAGACCAGTGGCGGTTGGGCGTCCCTTCCGCCACCCGTTCTCCACGAGGAGCCCGGCCATAGTTGCGGGTCATCTGGGTGCTGGCTCCGCTCTCGTCAAGAAACACCAACTGCTCCGGGTCGATCTGAGTTATAGCTTTCCACCACGCTTGCCGGCGCTGCTGCGCTTCCGGGGTTTCTTGCTCCTGGGCGTGGAGTGACTTTTTTTAAGCCGCAGTCCCATCTGCCGTAAGGCCAGCCACAGCCGTCCGATGCTCAAGCTCACGCCCTTGACCGCTTGCAGCTGCTCTTGCAACTCTCGCAGCGTCAGATCCGGCTGCTTGCGGATTTGCTCCCGCATCCACTCCTGCAGCGTCACCGTCACCCGGCTCACGGGGCCACGTCGCCACGGTGGCCGCTCCATCTGCCCCGTGCGCGTGCGGGTGGCGGAGACCTTCTTGGCCCAGCCTTCACTTACCCCAAACTGTTCCGCTAACTCCCCCAGCGTCCCTTTGCCCTGCTCATAGGCCTGCAAAAACTTTCGCCGCAAATCATTTGCATAGGGTCGTGCCATCGGGTGCAGCGGAGAATCGCCACCAACAGTCTACACTATCCATGAAAACGCTATAAGTGTTTTGTTTGGACTATTTTGCGTGTAACCGCTTTAAATAGACTATTTTGGCTGGAATCGCGCAAGATATTCATCCGGAAGGACTTACGGAACTATGTAAGTCGCTTGTTATGACTATTTTGCGGGCAAGATATTGAAAACAAAGATGCGCAAATGCTGGGGGGAGGGGTTCTTCGTGGCTGGGCGCTCCATCCAAGCTGGCTTTGCTTGGGTGGGTAGTTCTGTCAACCGCGTTCCCATGTTTTCCGCTTGCGTCCTGCCGACTGCGATTCGATCTTCGCCTCAGCCTCTTCGCGCGTCGAAAAGCGATGTTGAGAGCACTGTGATTCAAAGACAACCCCCTACCCTAGCCAAAGGAAGGCTAGGATGGGTATACGAGGACGGGGATGCCGACTACAATTCTGCCCTAAACCAGTTGACACTCGGAAGTCGTCTTACGTCGAACCATCGTCTGGGAAGGTGCGGCGACGATTTCACGAACGGCTCTCCCTGCGGTTGTTATCCTCGTTTGTCACATGCCCCGATAGAGCACTGGCTTCGCCATCCACATGCACACCACCATTTTCGCCACATTTCTTGAGATCTCTCGCACGGCGGTTTCGATGTGCAGCGCCGGCATCCTACTTTTCCTGGTTGCGCTGTGGGCGGCGAAGACCGATATCGCGCGGGCCCGCGGCCTGGACAAGATCGTAGCCTTGAGCAATTTGTGTTTCGCCATCCCATTGGCGGTTTTCGGCGCGGAGCATCTCTCGGGCGCAAAATTCATCATGCTCGCCGTGCCCTCGTACATGCCATGGCGTTTGTTTTGGGCGTATTTCGTGGGCTTTGCGTTGCTGGCCGCGTCCTTGAGCATTGCCACAAAAATTCAGGTGCGCTGGTCCGGCCTGCTGTTCGGGATCATGATGCTTCTTTTTGTGGCGATGGTGCATATCCCGCGAGCTGTCGCCAGCCCCCGAGACCGGATTCGCATGGGTGATTGTCTTCCGCGAAATGTCATTCGCGGGCGGAGGCTGGATTCTTGCGGGAAACGCGATGCGCGGGCCTAGGCAAAAGCAAGCTCATTACCGTGGGCCGCGTGTTGATCGCGATCGCCGCCGTATTTTTTGGCGTTGAGCATTTTCTGCACCCAGCGGGATGCCCCGGAGTTCCGCTTGAAAAACTGATGCCCACGTGGATTCCGGGGCGCCTGCTCATTGGCTATCTGACGGGCGCAATTCTTCTGGTTGCCGGGGCAAGCATTCTGCTGGCCAAGAAGACGCGGATGGCGGCAACTTATCTCGGTACCTGGATTGTGCTGCTGGTCTTGTTCATCTATGGGCCGATCCTGATCGTGCAGATGTTCGACCCGAGCACCGCGGTCAAGGTTGAGGGGATCAACTACTTTGCGGACACGCTGCTGTTTGCCGGAGCGATTCTCGCGCTCGCCAGCGCGACGCCACGCACGGATTAAATTCCACCCTGCCGGCAAAGGAAGCTGACTTATCGCCAGTGCGCACTCGACCCCTGGCTCCTCGACCATCTGTCGTCTTTTCCTTTTTAGAGGGTCGTTCTGAGCGGAGGTTTAGAGCATTTCCCGTTTTACTGTAGACCAATGATGGAGTGCCCGAACCAAGCCAGGGCATTGTCGGCGGTGATCAGTTGGAGCGCTTCTGCGATGGCCTGGTCGAGAGCCTGTTGGCTGCGTGCTTTGGCGGCGCGAAGCCATTGTTTGAGTTTGGCCCAAGCCTTCTCGATGGGATTCAGATCGGGCGAGTAGGGGGGCAGGTACAGCACCTCCGCGGCGGCTTGTTGGATCAGTTCTCGCACACCGTTGACCTTGTGCGAGCTCAGGTTGTCCATCACCCCCACATCGCCCGGCCGTAGTGCGGGACACAGCACGTGCTCGATGTAGGCCAGAAAAATCTCCCTGTCGGTAGCCTCTTTATCACCGGAACTCGGCCCATCGAAAGCGCCTTCTCGTTATTCAAGCGCGGGCTGGTCGGCTCGTATCACAAGATGAGCCGCGATCATATGGACGGCTATCTACAAGAGTTCTGCTGGCGCTTCAATCGTCGCCACATGCAGCCGTGGCTGTTCGATATTCTCTTGCGCGAGGTCGCCAACGGAAAGCCGCTACCGTACAAGACGCTTACGCAACAGGTTTTCTAGGCTTCCCCGCCTTGACCTTCGCATGTGGCGTCGGGGGCATTGTCAGCATCTTGCCGAGGAGTGCGTCGAACCTATCTTTATCTACGATTAAATCTGTATCTACGGAAATAACTTCTTGAATTGTGCCCTGTGGCCATCCGAATCGGGCAGTTAGCGCCGCGATTCCGCGCTCCTCCAATCTCTTCCACGATGGGTACATCCTCCCGTAATAAGGCGGAGTCCCAGTTTACACAACTGTAATCTTTGACTGGCGGTTCTAAAGTCTGAGCCATGTACTGTCAACCTATGTCAGGTGTAAGATCGTTGCGGAAATGCCGGGGGGGAGGGGGCTCCCCCCATGAGGAACGTGCCGTCCCTACGGGACTCGGTTTCTTTTCTTATCTTACCCAGGACTCCGCGGCGCCCTGTCCTGGGCTAACTGCACTTCCACCCCCTTCGGGGGTTCAATTTCCGTGGGTTCTGCTCCGCTGGTGAAAACGAGACTGAACCTCCAAGACTAACTGCGATTCCACATCTCCTCCACGCCATTTCGCAAAAATCCCCACCCTAGCCAAGGAAGGCGAGGATGGGGCGCGCGCATCCGTCACGATTTCGAATCTTACTCACCGGAGCTCAGGGCGCTTTATCGTGTCCGTCGTTTACCCGTGTCTGGTCGGTGATCCAATTTACTTCCCAGGTCTTGCCTCCATCGTCGGAGAACGACTGTTCAAAGTGGGGAGAATTTGTGGTCAGGTTCGTGCCCAGACAAATCGAATCAGGATGGTCTTGCCATTGATCGTGTCCTGGGCGAAGAACTCACCGCGTCCATTCTTGAATTCGCCGACCTGCGGCGGGTCCAGGATGCCAACTTTTTGGTTGGCCCAATACAGCCGCCACTGGTGCGATTGCGGATTGTAGAGACGCAGAGTCAGACCTTCGATATGGCCGGTTGGGCCATCGACCTCGAGCGTGTCGAGCTGCGAGCCATCCCACACCTTGCGGCAGACACCTGTGCCTTCAAATTCGGCCCAGGTGTTGGAGCCGGTCAGGGGATGCAGGCGGCGCTTGAGATGATATTTCCATGAGCCAAGCAGAGGATCGAAGTCGTGCTGGCCGTCGCGCGCCGCGGGAGTGGTTTGGGCGCTCGTTGTTGCGTTGGAGTTCTGCTGCGCGAAGCCTGGCAGGACTAGCAAGAGAACCGCCAAGATGCACAACACGAGGTGGGTGTGAACTTGTTGCGATAGGTTCATCGTCGTCTCCCCAATCGGTTGGTCTGTCGTGCTTAGACTGAGGCTCGATTCGGAAGGTGAGCCATGGTTGAAATGTGACGTCCCAGCGGGAACTCAGGCTCTTTAACTTGCCTACCCGGAGGTTTTCGAACGTACCACGAGATTTTACCGATTTACGCTAACTTCCCGATGCGGCTAGAATCACCCCATGCCAATACAAGATCAGCAGGAAGGGCGGTTGGGCCGAGGCGTGAAAGCTCTGGAGCGTTTCACCGGCGGCGACATGCACGGCATCCACTACGCCGTGAGCATCTCCATCGCAAGCGCGATACTCTGGATTTTTGTTCACGAGCTTGCGAAAAGCAACCCGGTTTGGGCGATCAGCTCGATGGTCGCAACAAGCGATCCGCTGATGAAGACGGCCATTTTGACCTTCCGCGCCCGGATCATCAATACGCTGGTCGGCTGTGCCGTTGGTCTCTTGTTCATTGCCGTCGGAGGTACGCGAGTCATAACCCTCCCGCTCGCGATGGCGGTGACGGTCTTGCTTTCCTCCTATGTGGTACGCATTCAAACCATGTGGCGGCAGGCGCCCATTGCTGCGGCATTCGTCATCGCCGCCGGATTGGAGCATCACAAGAGACTGGGCGGTCTGCAGGCAGGCGCGGGCCGAGTGAGCGAGGTGTTGTTCGGCTGCGTTGTCGGACTTGCGGTTGCGTGGTTCGTGTCTGTGGTGTGGCCATTGCCGGAACCTGTAGCCGCCAGCCCTGCGGGCAAATGATCCAGTGCCCGACCCAGCTCGTTTTTGCTGGGTGCGTTTTTTCGGTCAGTCGAAATGAATCGCGATCACGATTTGCGTTCTTCCCCGCAGGCGGCTGAAGAAGTCGCCGGCAATCTTCATCCAGCCATATTTGCGGCGCAGCAGGTCTTGTCCGTGGGCAGCTTCGTCGGACGAGCAGGCCCGAGCGCGCGCATCGACCCACGCGCCGCGAAGGTTGCCGCGCAAGTCGCAAGGTGCGACGCGCACCTTCGGGTTATTGCGGATGCGCTTGACCTTGCCGGAGTCGGGCAGCGAGTATACATAGAAGACGGCTTCCTGCTCGACCTGACTTGGCGAGGAGTCGGGACGAAACGAGAGCGGCGGCTCCTCCATCCCTTCCTGCGCAAGGGCGACGCGCGACGGAGGTGCCGGATCTTGCGCGAACCACACCGGAGTGCGCACACCCACCCCGGTCTTGCGGAAGGTTTCGAGGTTCAGGTATTTGGCTTTGGCGAATTGCCCGATCGCGTCAGGCATGGTTAACAACCTCTGCGATCAGCTTATCTCATCATGCGTGCCTGAGTGGACTGATGCTCCGGAGATTTTCTCGCGCTATAATTTCCCGCGAATTCCGCTTGATCCCGGAACTTGTTGACGTGAGGCAGCGATGCAGAAGAAATTCAAAGCGAAAGCCGAGCCAGCAGGACCGAACGACGCGTGGTGCTTTTTCGCAATTCCCTTCGATGTGGCTGAGGTGTGGGGAACCCGGGGACGCGTTCGTGTGAAAGGCACAATCAACGGCTTCCCCTTCCGCACCAACATCCAGCCTATGGAGGGACGCCATCTGTTGACCTTCAATAAACAACTGCAGGCTGGCGCTAAAGCAAAGCCCGGCGACATAGTCGCCGTGGTCATGGATCGCGATACGGAAGAGTGGACTATTGAGCCGCCCGAAGAACTGGCCAAGGCGTTCCGGCAGAGCAAAGAAGCCAAGGCGCTATGGGAGAAGCTGGCTTACACTCATCGCAAGGAGTTTGCGCAATGGATCAGCGGCGCCAAGCAAGAGGAAACCCGAGAGCGCCGTGCCGCCAAGGCAGTAAGCATGATGCTCGCGAAGAAGACGATATCCTGAGCCGACGTTGAAAGGACTGCAATGCGTTTGCTGCTGAACTGGTTGTTGAGCGCGATCAGCCTGCTGATCGTGTCGAAGGTGGTGCCCGGATTTTACGTGCGCGGGTTTACGGCGGCGCTGATCGCCGCGCTGGTCATCGGCCTGGTGAATGCCACGCTTGGGCTTTTTCTGAAACTCATCACCTTGCCGCTGACTTTCCTGACCCTGGGAATCTTCTGGTGGGTCATCAATGCGCTGATGCTGATGTTTGCCTCAACGCTGTTGTCTCCCAATTTTGTGGTCCGCGGATTCTGGCCAGCCTTTTGGGGAGCCGTCGTGCTCTCGCTCATCAATATGGTGTTGAAGTCGCTGGCGCGGGACGCGGAACGGGCGTAGCGGTCGAATCTCATGACGCATACTCCTGGGGTCTAACCGATGCTCGATGCGAACGCGCGGGCTTCTGCGTAACTCCCGGTGACTTATACCAAAGGTGTCATCCGGAGCGAGGCCGCGCCGCTGTCGCGCGACCGAGTCGAAGAGCCTGCCCCAAGCGAAGCCGAGGGGACCTCTATCGCTGCCAATGGCTTTCGGCTTAGCTATAGGGGTGCTTCGACTCGCGTTCACTAACCCCGGCGAGCGCTCGCTCAGCATGACAATTCAATACTTAGAGCCCACCTTATGGCACGGGTGCGTCTTCCATCTCCCGTAATCGCCGAACCGTTTCGATTACATCGCCGTTCTGAAACAAACGAATTCCCGCAACTCCGGCAGCGCCTGCATCCAGGCAGGCTCTGGCGTTCGAGAGAGTGACTCCTCCCAGGGACAATACCGCAAAGTCACCCGTCGCCGCCGATCCAGCACATGCGTCGCGCAGCGCGTCGATACCGATCGCCGGCACGTCGGTGTGTGCTTTCTCGAAAATTGGCGCCAACACCACAAAGTTTGTTCCTTGAGTCGCGGCCACACGCACTTCATCCACCGTGTGAGCGGAGACCGCAATCGTCGGTTCGTGATCGCCTGCTTGCATCCACAATGCGTGAACCTCCGACGCAGTGATTTCGCCTGCCGGGAGATGCACGCCGTCAGCTCCCGCCGCGAGTGCGACGTCCGCCCGTCCGTTGATCAGGAGTTTCGTAGTCGCGGAACGATCTCGGACCATTCGCACTGCATCGCGCGCAAGCCGTTCCAGATCACGGGGCGCCAGATCTTTCTCGCGCAGCTGAATGTAATCGACACCGGCTTGTGCGGCCTTGCCAATCCTGACCAGCAATTGTCTGCGCTGCTGCGCGTCTGTTCCTGCAAGGCCCTTGCGGCCCGTGATGTAGTAGAGCAGCATCGCCGCAGTGATTGTATTCCGCCAAAGCGCGAGAGGCAGAACTCAATCCGTGCCATTCCATTAAAATAGGGTCGTGTCCGCATTTCCGGATCCCGAACCTGGTTTAAAGACGCGGCAATCTCCACGAACACCGGCGGCAATAGGCAAACCTCTCGAGATTCTGCAAGCGCCAAACCTCTCCAATATTCCGTGGCTCGTTCACGGATTCAGCACGCGGCAAGGCGGCGTTTCGACTTGCTACGGCGGACAAACCTTGAACCTCGGTCTCACCCCTGCGGACACCAAGGAGAACGTTGCGCGCAACCGCAAGCTGTTTCTCGAATCGCTACAAGCGAAGGACGATGACAGCGCCTGGCCGCTGGTGCAATTGAAACAGATACACTCAGCGGTGATTCACCGGCTGAGCGCCGCCCCACCGCAGGAAGCGCTCGCAGGTGACGCGCTGATTGCCGACGCGCCGGGTCTGTTGCTGGCCATCAAAACCGCCGATTGCGTTCCCGTGCTAATCGCTGACGTGAAGCGCCGAGTTGTCGGCGCATTTCATGCGGGTTGGCGTGGCACCGTGGCACGAATTGTGGAGAAGGGCGTTGGTGAAATGCGCCGCCAGTTTGGAAGTAAGCCGATTGATCTGCGCGCCGCCATCGGACCGTCCATCCGTCGCTGCTGCTACCAGGTTGGCCCGGAGGTGCGCGCTGAGTTCGACTCGCAATTCACCTATAGCGGCGGGCTTTTCGGAGAAGTCTTTGACGCGGATGCCATTCACGTTCGCTATCCGATTTTGTTCCTGGCAGCGCGCGCTCCCGGCCACAGTGAGCTCGGTCCCGAGCTGCATCTCGACTTGGTCGAGGCCAACTGTCGTCAGCTCGAGGACGCCGGGTTACGCGCGGCGCACATCGCTATCATCGACGGGTGTACCGCCTGCGACACTACACGTTTTTTCTCGCACCGCGCCGAGTTCGGCAAGACCGGACGCATGATGGCGGCGATCGGTATCCGGCCGCAATGAGATCGGCGCAGCGCTTCTGCCCAAGCAAAACGGCCGGAGATTTCTCCCCGGCCATCCATTCACCATCCACTAATCACTATCTATCTCCTGATCTTCTCCCCAATCGACTTGGCCTGGGTAAACAGCAACAAGTAATCCGGACCACCGGCCTTCGAATCCGTTCCCGACATGTTGAAGCCGCCGAACGGATGCGCACCCACCATGGCTCCCGTGCACTTGCGATTGATGTACAGGTTGCCGACGTGGAACTGCTCCTTGGCCGCTTCAATCTTGTCTTCCGACGTGGTATAGACCGCACCCGTCAGCCCGAACTCGGTGTTGTTGGCGATCTGCAACCCGTGCTCGAACCCACGCGACTTAATGACCGCCAGCACCGGCCCAAAGATTTCCTGCTGCGAGATCGTCGCCATGGGATCGACATCGGCAATTACTGTCGGCTCGATGAAGAAGCCATCGCCGGCTTCGGTTGCGCGCGCGCCACCTGTAATCAGCCTTCCACCTTCCGCGATGCCCTTCTCGATATAGCCCAGAATCGACTGCATCGATTTTTCGTTGACGACCGGGCCCATCGCCAGGTTTTGCGTTGGATCGCCAACCGTAATCTTCTCCACTCGCTCCTTCAGGCGTTGCAGGAATTTGTCGTACACGCGCTCATCCACAATGGCACGCGAGCACGCCGAGCACTTCTGCCCGCTGAATCCAAACGCGGATGAGGCCACCCCTTCTACCGCGGCATCGAGATCGGAGTCGGTGTCTACCACGATAGAGTCCTTGCCGCCCATCTCCAGGATGGTGCGCTTGATCCAAATCTGGCCGGACTGCTGCACCGCGGCGCGTTGGTTGATGTGCAGCCCAACTTCCTTCGACCCGGTGAACGCGATGTAGCGCGTCTTCGGATGCTCAACGATGGCATTGCCGAAACTATTGCCATGCCCGGGACAGAAGTTGACCACGCCGTCGGGCAGGCCGGCTTCTTCGAGGATCTCGAAGAATTTTGCTGCGATGGTCGGCGAGTCACCCGAGGGCTTCACGATGACCGTGTTGCCAGCCACGACGGACGCCAGGGTCATGCCGCCCATGATGGCGCCGGGAAAGTTCCACGGCGGAATGACCGCTCCCACGCCTAGGGGAATATAACGCAGATGGTCGCGCTCGCCCGGCAACTGCACCGGCGGCGTGGTCTTGGAGAGGCGAAGTGCTTCCAGGGCGTAGAAGTCGCAAAAGTCGATGAGTTCGGCGATGTCGCCATCGGCCTCGGCCCAGTTCTTGCCGACCTCGAAGATCATCCACGCCATCAGTTCAAACTTGCGCTCGCGCAGCAGCGCGCTCACCCGAAAGAGTAGGTTGGTGCGCTCCTCGATGGAGGAGAACTTCCAGGTCTCGAACGCCTTCAATGCCGCCTGCATCGCGGGCTCAACTTCGCTTGCGCCCGCCGCCTGGTGAATGCCGACGATCTCCGACGGCTTGGACGGATTGATCGAGCTCGTCTTCTCCGCCGTCTTCAAGTGGCGGCCGCCGATGACCAGATCATACTCGCGGCCCAGTTCGTTGCGGACCTTCTCGATGGCGGTGCGCATACGGCGCGCGTTCTCCGGGTTGCTGAAATCAACCGAAGGCTCGTTCTTGAATGTAGTGGGAATCTGGGCGTTATTAATGGTGGCGGAAATGCGGGTCCCTTCCCGGGCGGGGGTGGTTGTCGTAGCCATAAGTGCTTCCTCTCAGCAGGTGGTTGCGATGTGCAGTTTAGATAGATGCCGTGCGCCTCGCCGGGATGCGGCAGGAAGCGCAGGCCAAGCTCTAATGATAAGCGCCGAAAGGCGCTTTGTCTTGGGAGACATGCCAAGAGGGACGCGGCGAAGCGATGCCGGCCCAGCGCCTTTGTCCCCTTTACAAAGGAGGTTCTGTTCGGCCGTCTGCCTCGCCCTGCTTTCCAGGTTTGATTGCTGTAACCGACTGCAGTTTACGTTCTTTGGCCGCACGAATGTTTTTCACTTCCTCTTCGCGGGCTTCCGCAGCGCGTTCATCTCTTCGGTTCAGCACATACAAATAGAACAGATCAAAGATGACAGCGAAAAGAAACGGAATGCCGGCGAGCACCCAACGTTTAGATCCAAGGTCGATTTTGCGGTCAGCGAAGAATAAAGCGAGCGCGACCTCTGCAGCACTGACCAACAGGAACGAGATGCCGAACTTATAGCGACTCCAAAGGCTCCACGAATCTCCGATATCGATCCCGTCTGCTAAGGAATTTGTATTAGGGGGCGCTGGTGTGCCCTGCATCTCACGAGTGACAGCGAGACTTATCTGACCGTGGAGCCAAGCCAACTGCGACCTTTGCGCATAGAAGAACGCTGCGGCGGTCATTAAGCCAACGATCGCCGCCAACGCGTAGGGATAGGAAAAGCTCTGAAGATCTGCGACCAAACTGGACGGACTGTCAGCCTTGATTGCCAGGACTCTGTCGAAGGCGAGTGCGCCCGCAGCCACACAAAACCCAGAGAGAATTCCCTGGATGGTCATCTCTTTGTCGAGATAGTCCAGGTAAGGTTTGGTGGATTCTGCGAGCGATGGGTCTCCCATGGTAATCCCTAGCGGCACACCTCGTGCCGCCGTTACGTGCCGATGTCCATCCACTCCGGATGGTAGTCCTTCCAGATACCCGTTCCCGCCGAAATCTGTCGAATGGGAACGTCCTCGGCGTGCTTGGCAGTGCGCACCCATTCCCACGCACGCAGAATTTCGGACTCGTCGAAGTAGCGCGTCTCGGCCTCAAGGATAGCCGCGCCCGCGGTAACCATTGCGACAATCTCTTCCCACTTATCGGCGCCCACGACCGCCATGCGCGCGATGTGGTTGGTGTGCTTCTGGAGGAAACGCATTTCCTCCCAGCGCGCTTTCCAGTCGGCGCCATGCATCTGCGCAAGGTCGGCGAGGATCCCGATGGGCTTGTGTTTGCGTTGCGCAATCAGGGTCACGATTTGCGGCTCAAAGGCCTTGATGTCTTCGGCCGTCAACTTGCCGACGACCTTGAAACCCAGTACTCCCCCAAAGCTCTCCTTGAGTCGTTCAATCATGGCGGTGCGTGCTCCTTGCCGTTAGTAGGTCGAGATAACTGCAAGATACTGTTGTACACGATTGTCTGTGCGATTGCAGGTGGTGCGGTACTCTGGCAAATCGTGCACTGTCATCTCAGGCGACTCGCACCGTCAAGTTGCCATATTCATGTTCTGACGCCAAACCACCCATGGATGATATGTTCAGTAACCTTACCGCTTTCTGCGATCCGATCTCTTTTGCAAGAACGGGCTGGAGACAAGTATTTCAGTATGCCGTCTTCAGCCACTCTTTTTGATCCGAATTCATGACCCCGGGTTCCGTGACGATGAGGATTACAATACAAACGCCTTGCCACCTCCGCTTTCAACGCTGCAGAAGCTTTCCAAGCCCGCTGGCGGTGGCGCGCCCGCGTGGTCGGAACGCTTTCGCGCTCTGCGTTCCATTCCCGCATTTCTCCGCCTGGTGTGGGAAACGCATCGTGCCTATGCCGTGGCCACAATCGCGCTACGGCTGCTGCGCGCAGGCGTTCCCGTTGCAACTCTCTGGCTCGCCAAATTGATTATCGATACCGTGGTATCGGCGCGCATGGGGCGGCCAAATATCTCCCGGCTTTGGTTTCTAGTTGGCCTGGAGTTGGTGATCGTTTTCGCCGGCGAGGTATTGGATAAAGCTTCCACAGCAGTGGAAGGGTTATTCGGCGACCTTTGCTCCCATCACATGAGTGAAAAGCTCATCAGCCATGCAGCCAAACTCGATTTGCGCCATTTTGAAGATCCCGCATTTTATGATCAGCTGGAGCGCGCGCAGCGGCAGACCACGGGACGAATAGGCCTGCTTACACAATTGTTGTCGGTTGGACAGGACTTTGTGACCCTGGTTTCACTGGCCACGGCGATCTTTGTTTATGGACCGTGGCTGCTGGCTCTGCTGGTTGTGGCGGTGCTTCCGGGATTTTTTGGCGAGGCCCACTTCAGTTCACTGGAGTATTCCCTGCTGCATCGCATGACGCCGGAACGCCGGCAGTTGGATTACCTGCAGTACGTGAGTGCCAGTGACAAGACCGCCAAGGAAGTGCAGATGTTTGGCTTGGCCGGTTGGTTGGTCGGCCGTTATCGGTTGCTGGCGCGGCGGTTTTATGAAGCAAATAAGCGCCTAGCCATCCGCAAAGGCATCGCCGCCACAGCGCTTTCGTTGCTGGGAATTGCGGGATACTACGCCGCGTATATAGTCATACTCTGGCGCGGATTTTACGGTGTCATCAGCATTGGCACCCTGACATTTCTGGCAGCATCGTTTGCGCGAAGCCGCGCCGTAACCGAACGAATGCTCCTCAGCGCAGGCAACATCTATGAGCAGTGCCTTTACATTCAGGACCTGCTCGATTTCTTTCGCATGCAACCGGCCATTGTCTCAGTGGTCGACGCTCGCCCCGTGCCAACGCCCATAAGCCAAGGACTAGTTCTGGAAAACTTGGGTTTCCGATATCCGGACAGCGACGCCTGGGCGCTGCGGCATTTAAACTTGCGCATCGCACCGGGCGAGAGAGTTGCTCTGGTAGGCGAGAATGGCGCCGGCAAAACTACTCTTACCAAACTTCTGGCCCGGCTCTACGATCCAACAGAGGGGCGCATTTTGCTGGATGGAGTGGACTTAAAGCTGTACGATCTGGACTCCTTGCGCCGCGCTTTCGGCGTGATCTTTCAGGATTTTGTTCATTACGATCTGGCTTTGGATGAGAACATCGGGGTGGGGGAAATCGGCCAGGTGAGGGACTACCTCGATCGTCTGGTGCAATCGGCTGATGGAGAGGACAGGTTTTCCAGTCATCCGGCCATCATGGCTGCGGCGTCAAAATCCCAGGCCGACACATTGGCCGGGCATTTTCCCTACGGGTACAGGCAGATGCTGGGCCGGCGATTTGAAGGCGGCATCGATCTTTCCGGTGGGGAATGGCAGAAGATCGCGCTGGCCCGCGCTTACATTCGCAACTCGCAAATGATCATTTTGGATGAGCCGACGGCGGCGCTGGACGCGCGTGCCGAATACGAAGTTTTCAAACGTTTCGCAGAGCTGATCGCAGGACAGACGGTCGTGCTGATCTCACACCGTTTCTCCACTGTCCGCATGGCGGACCGCATCGTGGTGCTGGAGAAAGGCGCCATCCGTGAAGAAGGGACTCACGATCAGTTGCTGGCGCGCAACGGGCTTTATGCCGAGCTGTTCCAGTTTCAGGCGCAAGGATACCGGTGAGAATCGTGACTTCCAGCTTTGACGTTACCGCAGCTACGTTTGACCGCTATCGCGATTTGCCCAAGGGCGTGCCGGAAGCCATCCGGAAAGCGGTAGGCGAAGCTGTGGGAGCACGGTTGTCAGCGCGCGTGCTGGACCTGGGCGCAGGGACGGGGCGAATTGGCAAAGCGTTTGTCCAAGGCGCTGGTTGGTATGTCGGAGTTGATCTTTCACTACTGATGCTGCGGGAGTTTCGCGCGCAGAATGCTGCCGCGTGCCTGATTCAGGCTGATGGCCGACGTTTGCCGTTTCGCGATGGCAGTTTTGATCTGGTCCTGCTGATGCAGGTTTTGAGCGGCGCTCACGATTCGCAAAGTCTGCTCTGCGAAGTGGTGCGGGTCTTGCAACCGGCGGGCGCGGTGGTAGTGGGACACACAATAGCTCCCTCGACGGGAGTCGATGCCCAACTCAAACGGCAGCTGACTATTGTGCTTGAGCAAATGGGCATTGCCGCGCATGGCGCGAATAAATCGCGTGAGGAGGCGCTGTCCCGGCTGGAGACGCGCGCCACCCGCCGGAGCCACACAACCGCGGCGTCGTGGACGGCAGTGCGAACCCCGCGGGAATTCCTCGCTCGTCACCGCACTGGAGCCCGGTTTGCCGCATTGCCACTAGCGGTGCAAGAGGAAGCGTTAAGAAAACTCAGTTTTTGGGCAGAAGCGAAATTCGGGTCGCTGGATAAAGCGTTCTCGGAAGAGCACAGTTTTGCCTTGGATATCTTTGAGTTTAGCCGCTGATTTCCGCAGATGAACGTGATGAGAAGTCGGCGTCGGGAATTGCAGATCCGAACATGAGCTAACTACTGACTGCTGATTGCAAAATGCCACTCTATGATTGACATGAACAAAAACGCGCTGCTCAATTCTCTGGGCAAACAGCTTGTTGAAGGGTCTCTCAACGACCCCGCTGTGATGCAAGCCACGGAAGCCACGCCTGATTTCAAAATTCTGCCCTGGGTTAACGTGATCAAGATCGGCGGGCAAAGCATCATGGATCGTGGCCGCCAGGCGGTCTACCCCTTGGTGGAGGAGATCGTTACCAATCTCAAGCAACACAAAATGATTCTTGGCACCGGGGCGGGAACTCGTGCCCGACATATCTACAGTTTAGCTATTGATCTCGGTCTTCCGACTGGCGTGCTAACCGTGCTAGGCACGGCGGTCGCGTGGCAGAACGCACAAATGCTGCATTATCTGCTGGCGCAGCACGGAATTCCCTTCATTGAGCCAGAGGGTTTCAACACGCTTCCTCATTACCTTATGGAACGTAACGCCGTGATCTGCCAGGGCATGCCGCCGTACAAACTATGGGAGCCGAATCCGGAAAAGGGACGCATTCCGCCGCAACGCACCGATACCGGATGCTTTCTGATTGCGGAGGTTTTCGGCGCGCGCAAGATGATCTACGTTAAAGATGAGGACGGTCTCTACACCGCTGATCCTAAGAAGAATCCTGAAAGCGAGCATATCCCGCGAATTAGCGTTGAAGAACTTCTGGCCTGGGACTTGGACGATCTCATCGTCGAGCGAGCAGTGCTTGAATTTCTGGCGCGAGCGCGACACGTCAAAGAGATCCAATTCATCAATGGATTGAAGTGTGGCCAACTTACAGCTGCGCTGAATGGCGAGGCCGTGGGGACCATCATCTATCGAAATGGAGACTCAAAGTGAGCCCCGACCAGCCTGGCGCCGAACATGTGCACTCGAGCCTGATGCGCGAGTCGCTCGTGGATAAGAATGTGATCGCGCGTACCGAGTCGCAGGTCACCGCCATTCTGCCCGAAGTCAATGTCATCCAGATCGGCGGACGGTCGATTATGGACCACGGTCGTTCCGCCTTGATGCCGCTACTGGATGAGATTGTAGCTAACCAGCCGCAGCACCGGATGATTATCGGGGTAGGCGCTGGGGTGCGTTCGCGGCACATTTTTTCTGTGGGTCTTGACTTGGGTCTTCCGACCGGCGCACTCGCCGCCCTCAGCGCCAAGGATGCCGCGCAAAATGCTTACATGGTTTCCTGCCTGCTGGCGAAACACGGGTTTGTCTATTTGGAAGCACCGTTTGTCGTGCAATTGCTTCCTGCCATGCTGGCGGCAGCGCGCGGCGCGGTTTTCAACGGCATTCCTCCATATTCGCTCTGGGAGCATCCTCCGGCAGTCGGCAAGCTGCCACCCCACGGGAGCGACGCCGGATCTTACCTGGTGGCTGAAGTCTTCGGAGCTCGCAGCATGATCTTTGTCAAGGATGTCGACGGCCTCTACACTGCGGAACCAAAAAGCGATACGCAGGCCGAGTTCATACGAGAGATCGCAGTCGAAGACCTGATAAATAGAAGATTGCCAACGCTTCCCATTGAGCCTTCGGTTCTGGAGCTGATGAGACATGCCCGGCTGGCTCGAAGCATACGTCTGATTAACGGACTTGTTCCCGGCAATCTGACTCGGGCGTTGGCAGGCGAGTCGGTTGGAAGCGTTGTGGTTCACCAAGACTAAGGACGCCTCGGTTTTCTGTGGGCGCCTGGACGCGACGAAGGTCGGCGGCACTGACCAACCCACACGTTATAGCAGCTGAGCTGACCGCGATCGTTACACCAACCCCGGCGCAATTCGCGCGTAACTTGCCCGCTTACTGCGGCGCAGTCAACACAGTCTGGTAGGGATCGAGCAGCAACTGCTTCACTTGCGCCGGGGCGGACAAGGTGAATCGTGTCTCGTCTCCTTCCGCGAAGATGCGCCCGAGATAGATCTTTTCCTCGCCCGCGACGCCGTACACCGGAACGCTGGTCACCAGGTCCGGTGGCGCCAATTTCTGCCGGATAACTCCACTGACATTCACCGCCCCGGCGCTGCGCGCCATCTTTACCTCGGCGAGTTCGAACTGCGGAAATGCGGTGCCGTTCACCCATCCATCGAAAAACCAGTCCAGCGACTTGTGGTCCTCAAACCACAAGGAGGGTGGCAGCACTGCCTCAATGGCCTGCTGGAAATCAGCGTTGGTGATTTCTTTCCCCTGATAGTGATCCACCAGGTTGCGCAACAAGGCAAGGAAAACGGAATCGTCACCATCCGGCTTTTCCGGGTCCGGGATGCGTCGCGCAACATGCAGCGCAGCATATGAATGAGCCAAGTGCCGCGGCTGTAGATAATGACTTCGTAGCCATCGGGAAAGTGCGATGAGGACAGACGCACGCCCAGAGTCACCGGTTCGGCCTCCACGTTGGGGCGGCCTTCCTTCGACTTCGACGCCAACCAGCCTCGATAGATTTGTAGCACGAGGTTCGCGTCCGCGGGGCGATTGTGTTCCAGCAGCAGCAGCGAACAGTAATTTGCCAGTCCTTCCATCAACCACTGCTCGTGGTAGCTCGCCCACGACACCCTATCGCCGAACCACTGGTGGGCGAGTTCATGGGGCATCATGACGTCCCCGTAGATAATCTGGTCCGCTGGTGGAAGGTCTAAAGCTATACGCTGTTCCGGGCTAAGGTACACGTAGCTGGAAAGGAACACCAGTCCCGGCCATCCCTGGCTGTCTGTACTGGGATTTTCCGCCAGCGAGAGCGTGCTGAAAGGATAAGCTCCCAACATCTGCGAAAGTGCGGTCAACGTTTCTGCCGCGCTGTCGGCGAGCAATTGACCCCGGCCGGCGGCGCTGGGAAGCGGCTCCGGCTTCATTCCCGAGGTCCCCGATGCCAGCAGCGATTCAGGGCCAGGGGAGCTAGCGACCACGCCAGCGGGAGACATGATTTTGATGGTGCCGCCGCGGGCAGAGTAGGCGTCCACCTCGACGTCGCCGGACTTTGCCGAACTGCGGATGTATACACCCAAGTTGAATCCGGCGATGGGAATGGGTTTCTCGCTGACCCAATGGGCCAGGAAGTCGCCTCCCGTTCGTTGCAGCGAAACCAATTTTCCGGTAGCCACTACCGTCCAGGGTTCAGGGAAGCGGAAGGTGACATCGTAGTTCGTCATGGCAATGCCGCGGTTGGGATACCAGGTTCCGCGTGCACCCACGTAGAGCAGTCCGCCGCCCGCGTCCGATAGCACCGAGCCGGCATAGCTAAAGCGCAGGGAGAAATGCGCTCCCGTCTGTAACGGCTGAGGAAAGACGACCGCGACAACGTCGTTGCCCCGCCGCGACATCTCGCTGCCTTCCACGGCTTCGTTCTGGATGTATTCCAGCGGCTGGCCGTCGGCGTCGACCTGCTTCAGTTGCAGGTAGCGGGACAATTCGAAGAGCACCATACGCGTCCCGCCTTGTTTCACTTGCACCTCGAGCGTCGCGTCCGCCGCCAGGGCCCGAGGCGGGTTGAGCTTTCCCGTGATGGTGTACTTGTTGACGGTCAGGACGTCGCGCGTCCACGCCGGGCCGTTGGCCCTTCGAAGCGGGTGTTGGAAAGCGGCGTCGTGCGCAGCGAGCGCATGGCGAAGCTCATCCACAGGTCGTAATAGATCTGCTGGTTCTGTGAGGTAGTATTGCCCACCACGATCTGCTCTGGGTTGAGGGTATCGAAATAGACATCGAACACGCCGTAGTGCTCGCCCACTATGCGAGCATGCAGCAAACGGTCCCCTACCGGAGCGGCTTCGCTGGCCACAGGAGCGAGTGGCGCGCTGGTAAACGAAATGCAAAGCCGCATGGCATCCATCTGAGCGAGCGCGCGAGCCGCAGCATCCGCGCGCGCGAGGAAAGTTGCGGCATCCGTGGGCGGGCGCAGATACGGTTCCAAGTCCTTCACGGTGTTGTCGTTGAAGCGCAGATAGGCGGAGCTAAATTTTTCTTCCAATACGCCGGCGCCGATGAAACGGCCGAGTGACGCGCGCTCCATGCGGTCGGGAGGACGCACCAGCACTTCGCCTTCACCCTCAAAAAAGGCGCCCGTCACCTTGCCATCGACCGCCTGGGTAAATGCGATGGTGCCATCGTTCAGCCAGATGTGAATATCTTCACGATCAATCTCTGCCTCGCGGATATGGAACACGCGTTGGGGATCGAGTCCTACGTCGCGCAGCGCGCGATAGAGCGGCAAAACCGGCCCGGATGTCAGGGGAATCGATTGCGCCTGCGCCCCCGGGCCCAGGGCACACAAAAATGTGCTCAGGAGAAGAACAGCGCGGGCCATTGAACTGCCCACCGGTTTGGACTGCAGCGTCATCAGTGCTTCCTCAAGGATGCTACGGGAGGTAGGCACTTGTCATCTCGCGGCGGGACAAATTTGGGTCGTAGCCGTCAATCCTTCAAGGCGACGATCGTGACCCTGTGGGTGAGTTCGAGGTAGGGCTCGAAGGTGGGGCATTCCAAAACCATGGTAAAGCCCACTTGAAGCAAATGTTGCATCAAATCGCGTTTCATCGGCCAGAATGATTTTGGATTGCTCCAGGCCGACCACTTGTCGGTATGGCGCTGGATTTCATCCTCGAACTCTTCAAACCACCGTCCATTCCAACCTTCGTGCTCGGTAATATTGGAAAGTCGAAACTTACCGTTGGGCTGAGCATCGGCGACGTGGGTATCGATAATGGCGACTCGCCGGCACACCTGCGCCATCAGGTCGACAAACTTGCGCGGCGCATCCAGGTGGTAGAGAAGTCCACAGCAGAAAACTACATCGAAGACACCATACTTCGCCATATCGTGGACATCGTCACACGCGAAAGCCAGGTTGGGGAGATTGGTTCCCGCTTTGACTCGCTGACAATTCTCGAAATTGCTTTGCCGAACTTCGATGCCCAACGTGTCAAAGCCGGCGCGCGCGAATTCGACGGCATAGCCACCCTCGAGGCACCCTAGATCGACAAGTCGTTTGCCGGCGGCACCCTGGGGATACAAAATCCGCAGGAATCGCCTGGTGAACTTCAGCAGCTCGAGATCTTCCATCTGCCAAGGCTGTTCCGGCTTGGTGAGAGACCCGTCGTCAAGTCTGATGTTGTGCGCCGTAAAGCTGCTTGCCATGTTTTCTGCCTCGCTCATCTAGACAACATAGCATTAGTACTGCTTCTCCGCCTTCCGAGGGGATAGTGCGGTTTTCTTCCAGCCCTGCACACGGGCCTAAAGGTAGCGGACCACCGCCGGTGAATCAACCGCGCGCAGAATCAGCGCCACCCTACGGCGCGAAGAAGCTGGAGATGTCCAGAATCAGTTGCGTGGTACCCGACGCATACGCATTGATCTTGCCGTCGCTCGTAGGCACGATCGCCATGTTATTGGTGATCATTCCATCCAGCGCATTCAAGGTTGAAGCCAGAGGGGGCTGCCGCTGACCATTATCGGACCACAATGTCAGATATCCTAGCGGACCTTGCGGCACCACAGTCGCGTTCAGCACGTAGGCTTGCGCCTGGCTGGATGTCGCACATGGGCCGTCGGTCATATCAATCGGCGGAGTCAGTGTCCCGCTGAAGGGGCCATTGCCGTACCGCGTGTCCAATGTGCGGCAAGGCGCAAACGTGTAGAGTGACAGACCGCCGGAAGCCGGTGGCGCGAAATAGCCGTCGATGTCGACCACCAGGTCAGTGTCGCTATCGGGATAGACCGCGATGTCACCAGTTGTACCCGCTGGCACAATGGCTGCATTGGCAGCGATGGTTCCGGTCAGGTCGTTCAGCGTCGAGACCACCGGTTGCGGCTGACCCTTTGGCCACACGGTCAGATAGCCCAGAATGTTTTT
Source organism: uncultured Acidobacteriaceae bacterium (assembly GCA_963836295.1). Taxonomy (GTDB): domain Bacteria; phylum Acidobacteriota; class Terriglobia; order Terriglobales; family Acidobacteriaceae; genus Bog-257. The sequence continues at coordinate 29,651 of CAWIIY010000003.1, forward strand.
CGGCACAGCCGCGAAGTTCATGGAATACGCTTGTGCGCTGGCTGGAATATTGCAGCCAGTGGCCTCCAGCACAGGGAAATCCCGCTCCTGCCTGGCCTGCAGGTAAGGTCCTCCAAGATCGCCATCCGAATTGCGGGTATCTATCACGCGGCAAGGCGGCAGCGGATAAAACGCAAGCGCCGAGGAATTTGGCGCTGGCACAAAGTAACCGTCTATATCCAGCACGACGTTGGTGGTATTGGTGGCGTAAATGTCGATGGCTTGGCTATCTCCGGCCGCCACGATGGCTGCGTTGGCCTTGATGCGGCCGTCGAGTGAGTTCAGGGTGGCGGTCAGGGGGCGATTCAACCCGCTGGGCCATACCGTCAAGTAGTTGAGAGTGCCGGCGGGAACGACGGAGACATTGAGCGAGTAGGCGGCGGCCGAGGAAAGATCTGCGCAAGGGGGATTTGCCGATTGCGCCAACTGCGGAAGACTAAATGTCTGGGACGTTCCACCCCAGATCGGAACCACTGCCACCGTTCTGCGGTCGAGTATCCACTAAACGACATGGAGCTATGGGAACGAACTGTAGCGCAACTGGAATGTTGAAGATGGCCGTAACGTTGCGAGCTCTGGTAATGGTCAAGGTACAACTGAATCCGGAAATCGAGTCACAGCCGCTCCATCCGGTAAACAGCGAGCCTGGAGCGGGCGCGGCCGTTAACGTGACTGGCTGCTCATCATAGTAGGCAGAGGAGCAGGTGCTCCCACAATTGATGCCTCCGTCGGCGCTGGTGACGGTGCCACTCCCCGTTCCGGTCTTGGAAACCGACAGCGCGAACTGCTGGTTTTGGCCAATAACAAAAGCCAGGAACCTGTAAACCTCGACATTGCCAGCCACATCCACGCTATAAGCCGTGATCTCGTGAGCACCCGGCAAATACACATAAAACGGACTTGAGTAAGGCTGAAAGCTGCCCCGCCTGATCGACGTAATAATACGTGCTTGCTACGCCGCTGCCGCTGTCGGTCGCGCGCAGCGTCACCAGCACCGGACCGTCGTAGTCGCCAGACGGCTCCTGGTGTCCGCTCAGAATGATGGTAGTGATCGGCGGGATCGAGTCGTAACACAGCGGTCCATAGGTATAAACCTGCGATTGCCCTGCATTGTCCCACCCGCGTACGTAGCCTGTATGACAGCCTTGCCCGCTGGCGGCCAGCCCGCTGGCTGAGCCGCTCGCTCCTGAAAATTGCGGACCATAGTAGCTGCTTCCTGTGCCGGGTGTGGGCTGGCTGTAGGGATCCCCCGGATCTGCATCCCAAGCTTGACTGGATCCCGCCACTCCGTTGGGCGGGTGACCGTTCCCACTCGTATCGGTAGCAGTCCAGCTAATAGTCTGGTCGGTGTTGTACCAGTGGTATGTCGGCGGACCAGAGATGGTAATTGCGGGTGCGCCAGAATCTCCGGCGAGGAAGTAGTTTATTGTCCAGGCGAGCTGGAGCATGTTGGCCGAGCCCCAGCCGGTCACCTGGTCATAACCCGAACCGGCACAGAAATATCTCAGTCCGTACTTCGCAGTGATGTCGTTGTTGTTGCATCCGATAGTAATGTCATAGAAAGGGTAGTGAGGCGCAAGTGGCGCGTGCAGTCCTTCGTAATAGAGTTGCGGATTGGCGTTCCCCAGAGGCGCGCATGGCGCAGACAGCGAAGGCCCGCAGGTATCACCCACGATGCTTTGTATGTATAGCAGATAGGCATTCTCCTGTGCATAAAAGCCCGCAATCTCCGGCGCGACAATGCTGGTGCCCACCGTTACCCTGCAAGGTTCCCTGGTAATAGATATTCTGCGGGGCATTTACCCAATCAGCATTGAGCGCAATATCCGGGACACTTCGGCTCTGCGTGCCACAAACGGGACTACTCTGATAACCAGGAGCGGCGAAGTGTACGCTACAGCCGCCTCCGCTACCGCCATCGTTGTCCGAACAACCATAAACGCCTCCGGTTCACGCAAACTCGTATAGGTACCCAGCGGCCCCTCCCCCGTAGAGCGTCCCGCCGGCCGATGTGACGTCGGGGTCTGAGCCTGGATAACTCACCGAAAGGTGATCGGCACAATCATCGGTCGCTCCGCCATCGAAGGAGATTCCAACCACGGTCCGATCCTTGTCCGACCATTTGGTTGAAAACTGCATGGAAGCTATCCATGGACCCGGAAGAAATTCCGTAGATTTCAGGAGTTCCCCAACTCATGCTCAGCACGCGGGCGTAGCCGTCCGTTAACATGCGATTGATACCGTCAAGCAAGGTAGAGAATTGATTATTGACACCCTCATAAACATGAATCTCTGCTGTATTCGTCGATGAACCGAAGCTATTGGCCATGGCGGTGGCCCACTCGAGATCCATGGTTACCTCGTAGTAACAACAGGTAGGGGCCCCATCGATGGAGTGTCGCTGAACGTTGTGAGCCAGATATGGGTAACGGGAGAGGAACCCAGCCAGGTCAGCGTCGCTAAAATCGCTCCAGATGGAGATCGCGATAGAAGCTTCCGGCGGAGAATTATTGGGATTGTTCAACGGATTACAACAGTGGCCCAGATTCTGGAGCGCCTGATAATCATAGGCGTTAGAACTATAGATGTCAGTTGGATCAAATGCGCCGTACGAATAATATCGGTGAACGTCCTGTTGGCGCTCCCGCATCACGGCTTCCAGCTTTTTCCGATCGCCGTCTCCTTGCAAGTGTGATCCCAAGGCATAAACCGGCCCGGGCGAGTAGTCAGGCCCAGACATTTCATTGATTTTCCTCGATGATAGGTGCGCGACCTCAATGTTGTTCAGTCCCAATACCGAGTGAACGAAGCCCACGAGCGGTGCGGGAATCGACGGATCGCGATCGTTGGAGTAGTACGAGGCGTTTCCGATCTGGTAGCGATTGATGGCAACATCCAGCGCCTTCTCGATGACCCCCACCGGCGCCTCGACATCTACCAACAAACGGTTGGGATAGCGCTGCGTGATGGTCATCCCCTGGCTCTGTGCCCACGCCACCACTGTCTGTTCATCCTGGGCCACCGGGGCGAAACGTTCGTTCCACTCCTTCTCACTCAAATACTGGTGAAACAGCGGCGAGTCTTTGTCCTGCAATTGGTTCAGGAACTGTTCTTCTTCCTCCAGGCGGGGCGGCTTCAAAGCGAAGACGAGACGCACCATCTGCGCGGAATCGTAAGGCTCCGATGAGTTGGGCGGTGCCGTCCTGCACGGCGCGCGGCGTTTGCTGGATGGAAGTGCTCTGCTGGGCCTTGGAGTACGTTGACAAGCCGGCGCAACAACCGATCAGGAGAACGCCCAGCGCTACGCGCCAGGTGCGGCTGGTTGAAGATGAAAACGAGGAAATGTCCGAACGGGAACGATCAAGGCGCATTGGCTCGACTCCAAGGCAAACTCCGGAGGCTAGGGGGCGATTTCGGCTTGCCGAATCGGTAGGGGAAAACAATTGCCGCGGAGCATACCACAACACCGTGCGTTTTACAGCAAGAAAATGCTGTGATCCGAGTCACGAGCCGAGGTGATTGAGGCGGCAAGCCGTGTTGCGATCTCGTCAGACAGGACTTCCAGAACATTTCACGGGGCGGTGAGGAACTTTTTCCCGGTTTGTGACACAATCCTTCTTCCGAGGTGCTGCATGGCTCTCAGCTTCGCCAACGATATTCGCCCGCTGTTCCGCGACACTCCTGATGTGGACACCATGAAAGAGTTCGGCATGGATCTTTCGGCTTACGATGACGTCAAAACCCACGCCGAGGCGATTTATTCCCGTCTCGAGGACGGCAGCATGCCTTGCGACGAACCGTGGTCGAAAGAGCAGCTCGCCAAGTTCAAGCAATGGATGGACGACGGCATGGCGCCGTAGTTTTCTGTCATCCGAGCCACGAGCGCGGCGAGGAGTCGAGGGACCCCTATTGAGTCCTTGCTCTACGAGAACCCCACGACCGGATGCGGAACGTAGGGCTCTTCCAAGGCGGAAATTTCTTCCGGAGTCAGTCGCAGCGACAGTGCAGCAATAGCATCATCCAGGTGCTGCTGCTTGGACGCGCCCACGATAGGCGCTGTGACCACAGGCTTATGCAGCACCCAGGCCAGCGCAATTTGCGCGCGCGGCACGCCACGCTTCTGCGCGATCTCGCCGACGCGCTCGACCACTTTGCGGTCTGAATCGGCGGCCGCAACGTAAAGCTTTTTCCCGTACTCATCGGTTTCCAAACGGCTGGTGCTCTCGTCCCAGGCGCGCGCCAACCGTCCTCGCGCGAGAGGACTCCAGGGCAGCACAGCGACCTTTTCCTCAGCACACAGTGGCAGCATTTCGCGCTCTTCTTCGCGGTGCAGGAGGTTGTAGTGGTCTTGCATGGTGGCGAAACGGGTCCAGCCGTGCCGGTCGGCAAGGTAGAGTGCCTTACAGAACTGCCATGCGAACATCGACGACGCGCCGATGTAGCGCACCTTGCCCGCCTTGACGACATCGTGCAGCGCTTCGAGCGTCACGTCGATGGGCGTGTCATAGTCCCAGCGGTGGATCTGGTAGAGATCAACGAAGTCCATGCCCAACCGCCGCAAGCTGGCGTCGATGTTCGCCATGATGGCCTTGCGCGAGAGGCCGCGAGCATTGAGGCCTTTGCGCAGCGGGAAGTAAACCTTGGTCGCGATGACCACTTCGCCGCGATTAGCGAAGTCGCGAATCGCGCGGCCAAGAATCTCCTCGCTGGTACCGTCGGAGTACGTATTCGCCGTATCGAAGAAATTGATGCCCAACTCAAGCGCGCTGCGAAGGAGCGGGCGAGCTTGGTCTTCGGGCAGCGTCCAGGTGTGCGCGCCACGGTTCGGATCGCCGTAGGTCATGCATCCCAGGCATATTCGCGATACTTGCATTCCAGTTCGGCCTAGTCGCGTGTAGTCCATGAAGCTCGTTCCTTATCACTGCCGATGTGGCACAGTCGTGTGTGGCGCAACTTTCTCCGCCGTTACGAAGATGGGTTCGATGTCCACCGGAATGTTGCCCAGCTTGTCGAGTGCGCGCTTGAACTCGGGCCGCAACACGCCCAGGGTGTCGAGCATCTTCTTGGCGCCAGCGTAGTTCCCTTCTGCCTCCAAGGTCAGCAGGTCATGCGTCAGGTCGCGTACCGCGTTCTTGATCTTCGAATAATCCACGGCGAAGGTTTCATCCGGACGAATCACGAATGCGCCTTTGTCCATCAGATAATTCACCTGCACGGCCATGCCTTTTCCGTGGGCATCGTTCAGTCCAAAGCGCAAGGTGCGAAACGACGATGCCAGATAGGTGGCATAGAGCTGCTTTTCCGAGCTACGGCTCGGCTTCAGAACGTCAGCCAGCCCCATGGCCTGGGCGTGATTGAGCATATACTGCAGCGCGAACAGGCCGGTAACATCGGCTTTAGCTTCCTCGATCGGGCCATAGAGTTCCTTCAACTGTTCGCGTGGCGTGGTCGCCTTGCCATTCACCGTGATCTGATGCGGCCCCAGTCCATGACATAACTCGTGGGTAAGGATGTGGGTGAAGAACGCTTCGAACTCCACCCGGTCCTGCTCGTCGCCGCCCAGAACGATTCTGGAGATTGGAATGAGGGTCTTATCGAACTTGGCCTGCTGCACGTTCTTCAGCATGACCCGCTTGCTGCCCTTTTCGGCGATCACGCGCTCGTCGTTGGGCAGGTTGTAGGCAGCGGTCTGCACGCCATGATTGCCGTCGCCCGCGCTCATCACTTCATTCACCACGCGGATGGGCGCCTGCGCACCAATCTTGGGATTGCGATACTTCGGATCGATGGGAAGATTGTTTTCGATCTCCTGTAGGTTCTTGGAGAACGCACCCAGCTTGGCGCTCTCCTCCTCATCACGCACGTTGACGTAGGCTTCGTAGGATGCCTTGTAGCCGAACAATTCGTCGTTGTAGGTCTCGTACGGCCCGATGGTGATGTCGAGCGGCGCGTCCAGGTCCATCCAGGCCACGTCGCTCTCATAGTAGTCGTTGGAAAGGAAGGCCGCGGCGCGCGTGTTCAGGAAGCGCTTCAGGGTTGCATTGTCAGTCAGTGACGCCGCTTCTTTCAGCAGATTGGCGGCGCGCGTCAGGTCGTCCTTATAGGCTTCGCTGTAGGGAATAATCGTGAAGCCGCTCTTCCCATCGGAGCGAATGACGGTGAAAAATCCTTTGGCCTGTTCCTGCTGTTTCTCGGGAAGCGTCTTTACCCAGCTTTCGAACTGCTCCTTGGTCATGCTTTCGGGATAGAAATTTGCGCCCGGCAGCTTGTGTTCGGGCACGCCGGGAATGAACGCGGTGTTGTTGTCCAGCTCCGACCACGGGCTCTTGTTGATCCAGAAGTAATGCAGGCGTGCCTTGCCCAGTGGGGAAGTGTCATTCTGCAGCCTGGCATAGAGAGCGGAATCACCGCTCCAATACTGCGTCATGAAAATGTCGTCAATGAGGCGGGCCGCGTCCACCAGCTTGACCAGCGCCTTGCGGTCACCTTCGGAGAGGTTGCTGATGTCCACGTTCAACTCCGTGGGGGCAAAGCGCGCGGTCATCTTCTGTAGCTGCGCCAGGTCGGGAACCTTGGTGGCGAGTTGTTCACCGGCAGATGCCATAACGGAGCCAATCAGTGGGATGAGGGCGAGAAGGATAGAGGATTTCACGAGAATCAGCCTCCTGCGCTAGCGGCACTTACTATGGGTGCCGCCACGAACAAGCAAACTAAAGATCATAACCCAAGAGAGAGACCGGTTCGGCGGCTGACCGCATTCGCTCCAGCCGCATCCAAGAGGCGAACAATGATTTCCGCGCCGCATTCGGAATCGGCCCTTGAACCGGGCCCTTAGGCCTCAGCCAGCGGCGATTTTTTTGCTGCTGTTTCCCGCCAGCAGAACGTCGCCAGACGCGATAGAATAGCTGCTAACCAGTAATTGATTTTGTGCCAGGTGAGACTTCACGTGTGTAGGCCCGCCTGATCAGGTATTTGATGAAGAGATTTGCTGTCCTTCTGCTCGCGACATTCCTGGGTGCGCCCTGGCTGATGGCCCAAAGCAGCCCATCGGCTGGCCAGGATGACACCGTCGTCGAGGAGATCATCGCCCGCATCAACAACAACATCATCACTCGGGCTGATCTACGCCGCAGCCAGGAACAATTGGCTGCTGAATCCCGCCAGCCGGACTCCCCCGGTGGGGGATCCAATCCCCTGGATCGCCAGCAGCGACCTGCTCCGCGACCTCATTGACCAGCAACTACTGCTGCAAAAGGCAGACGAACTGGGCATATCGGCCGATACTGACGTGATAAAGCGGCTCGACGAGATGCGCAAACAGATGCACGCGGAATCGATGGAAGACTTGCAAAAGGCGGCTGAGGCGCAGGGAGTCTCGTGGGAGGAGTTCAAGCAGAACCTAAAGAACAGCATCCTCACCCAGAAAGTGATCAGTCAGGAAGTGGGTGGGCACATCACGGTGTCGCAGCAGGAAGTCCAACAGTACTATGACCAGCACAAGGCCGAGATGGAGCGCCCGGAACAGGTTCGCATGAGCGAGATTCTGGTTTCCACTCAGAAGCAGCCGGCGGTGAAGACCGAAAAGGGGCAGGATGTGCTGCCGGAAGCCCCGAGCCCGGAAGTGGTCGCGGCCGCCAAGGCCAAGGCCGACAAGATTTACGCCATGCTGAAGGCAGGTGGCAATTTCGAGGAACTGGCCAAAAAGTATTCTGACGGTCCGACCTCCGCAGTGGGTGGCGACCTGGAATATTTCAAGCGCGGCACTCTTTCTAAGGATCTCGAGGGACTGGTGTTCGCCATGAACGCGGGCGAGTACACTCAGCCTGTCCGCACCAATCAAGGTTGGGTCATTTTGAAGGTCACCGAACACCAGACCTCCGGCGTTCCGCCTTTGAAGGATGCGGAAAACCAGATTCAAGAACAGATCTATATGAGCAAGATGCAGCCCGCGCTGCGCGACTACCTGACTAAGCTGCGCGAGGATGCCTACATCGACATAAAAGCGGGCTACGTCGATACCGGCGCCAGTCCCAACGAAACCAAACCTATCTATACGACCGCCACCACCACCGACGGCTCGTCCAAGGCGAAAAAAAAGAAGAAATGGGGCCTGTTCTAGCTTCAAGACTCGTTAGCGGCCGCCACGCCTTTCAGTTCGCTTGAGAATCGGAGCGAGACAGTCACACGCGCTTCTCGGGCACAATCCGCAGCTAAGTGCGATACCATGAACCTTGGCCGCATTGTCTGGCCGCGATGTGTCCCACAAGTTCCGTTATGAAGGAATTCTATATTTGCGATTGCGCCCGTCTGGAGAACCAGACTATTACCTCGTTATTCGTGGTCGCCGCCAAGCAGGTGAAGTCGAAGAAGAACGGTGATCTCTATCTCTCCGTGACCCTGGCCGACCGCAGCGGGCAACTGCAGGCCAACATGTGGGACAACGTCGCTGACACCCTTGACGCCTTCGAGCAGGACGACTTCGTCAAAGTGAAGGGCGTTGTACACAAGTACAACGGCCGCTGGCAGCTCACCATCCACAAGTTGCGCAAGCTGGAGGAGCCGGAGATCGACTACTCCGATTACCTTCCCAAGACTTCCAAGGACATTGAGAAGTTATGGCATACACTGAGCGACTTCGTCGCGAGCTTCCAGAATCGCTGGCTGCAATTGCTGCTCAAGGAATTCATGGCCGACGAGACGATCGTCACCGCGTACAAGAACGCGCCCGCGGCGAAGACGCTGCACCATGCCTTCGTCGGTGGGTTGCTCGACCACGTAGTTTCGCTGTTCACCCTCTGTGATCTCGCTGCCCGCAACTATCCCCAGATAAACCGCGACCTGCTGTTGACCGGCGCCTTCCTGCATGACATTGGAAAGCTGCACGAGCTGGCGTATCAGCGCTCGATTGCGTACACCAGCGAGGGCCAGTTGCTGGGACACATGATCATCGAACTGGAAATGCTGCACGACAAGCTGGCGCATCTGCCCGGTTTTCCTGCCGAGTTAAAGATCCTGATCGAGCACATGATCATCAGCCATCACGGCCACTATGAATTTGGTTCGCCCAAGCTCCCCATGTTTCCCGAGGCGCTCATGCTGCACTATCTTGACGATCTCGACTCCAAGATGGAGAGCATGCGCGCCCAGTTCGAGCGCGAGGCGGATTTCGATAGCCCATGGACCAGCTACAATCCATCGCTGGCGCGTCCGCTGCTTAATACGAAGAAGTTTCTGGAGAAGGGACTGGCTACGGCGCGAGAGGCGGAAGCAGCGAAGCCTGCGGCAGTGGCCGCCACCGACGACGTGAACTCCCCTGAAGAATTGAGTGGCCCGGAGAAAGAAGCTCCCGTCGCTTCCAATCACGACTCAGCACAAAGGCCGGATTCGTCGCCACTGGAAGCACTCGAACGCAAATTCGCGGCGCATAAGGTCACGCCGGTGGCCGGCGCTGGGAAGCCATCGTAAGTCTCCATGCTCGACTTCTCCCGTTTCCAATGGCTGTCGTTCGACTGCTATGGCACGTTGATTGACTGGGAAACGGGCCTCCTCGATTTCCTGCGTTCTTTTCTAGCGAGCAAAGGCCACCCTCTCAGCGACAACCGGATTCTCAATCTGTATTCGGAGTTCGAGCCCCGCGCCCAGAGCGGAGTCTACCGCTGCTATCGCGACGTGTTGGCGCAGGTGGTGCGCGATTTCGCCCGGGAACTGCGCTTCTCGGTCAGCACTGACGAGGCTAACGGGCTGGCGGAGTCGATCCGCAACTGGCAGCCCTTTGCCGACACGAGCCCGGCATTGTGCCGTTTGCAGTCCCGGTACAAGCTGGCGGTGATTTCCAATATTGACGACGGCTTGTTTGCCTATACCGCGCCGAAGTTGGAAACGTGCTTCGACGCGGTGGTGACTGCTCAACAAGTACACAGTTATAAGCCGTCGTACAACAATTTCGAGGCGCTATTGCGCCGCTTCCAGGTTCCGCGCGAGCGCCTGCTCCACGTTGCCGAGAGCTTGTACCACGATGTGGTACCTGCGCATGCCTTGGACATTGCTACCGTATGGGTCAATCGTCGGCAGGGCAGAGAGGCGGCAGCCACCAAGCTGGTCGAAGCTCGACCCGATCTGGAAGTGCCGGATCTTGACAAACTGGCGGACTTGGCCGTGCCGGACGACCAGCACGGCTAGACCACCTCCCCGCTTCACCCTCCTTATCACCCCCTCCTGTGACGTGACCCACAGATTCCGAAGCCCCACCAGGAAGAGACTTATGTCGCGGCAGCTTGATGCTGCTTTGTGGACACGCTTACGAGCCAAAGTACGTTTCCCTCGCCCTTACGCACGCTTGCATTGCATCCCCTGCTCGTTTCGAACGTGAAGGGGAAACGGCCTGATCAAAGCGTTGCAGATTTTCTCTCCCATTTTCAGTCTTATGGTAAGCATTGTGCTAGCGTGTCCATCGAGCCCCGCTCCTGTTGGGGCGATGAGCTGACCTTCTGCCGCATTTCATCTCCTGGAGGCTTTCATGCTGCACCTCGACACCGGTAATACCGGCTTTATGATTTTGTGCACCAGCCTGGTCATGCTGATGACCCCGGGCCTTGCCTTCTTCTACGGCGGGCTGGTAGGACGGAAGAATGTCCTTGCCATCATGATCCAGAGCTTCGTCTCGATGGGCTGGACGACCGTGATCTGGTATCTCTACGGATATTCGTTGTGCTTCAGCGGTGACTGGCACGGCATCATCGGCAACCTGAATAATTTCTGCCTGCGCGGTATCAACCTCACCACCGCCTCGCCCAATAACACTATCCCGATGATGGTTTTCATTGCCTACCAGATGATGTTCGCCATCATCACCCCGGCCCTGATATCAGGCGCATTTACTAATCGAGTGAGCTTTAAGGCCTATTGCCTGTTTCTGACGGGATGGCTCACTTTGGTGTACTTCCCCTTCGTGCATATGGTTTGGGGCGGCGGAATTCTGCAGCGCTGGGGTGTGCTCGACTTTGCCGGGGGCATCGTAGTGCACAACATTGCCGGAATGGCTGCACTGGCGTCGGCCCTCTATGTGGGCAAGCGGCGCATACTCGATCGCGGACCGCACAGCATTCCTCTGGTCGCACTGGGCACGGGACTGTTGTGGTTCGGTTGGTACGGCTTCAACGCTGGCAGTGAAATGCGGGTTGACTCGGTGACGGCAAGCGCATTCCTCAACACCGATATCGCCGCTTCGTTCGCCGCTGTGGCCTGGCTGGCGGTGGCCTGGTTCCGGGAGAGAAAGCCCAAGTTCCTCGGACTTCTTACCGGTGCGGTCGCCGGACTCGCAACCATCACTCCCGCGGCAGGCTATGTTTCGCCAACCACCGCCGTTATCATCGGACTGGTGTCAGGCGTGGTTTGCTACTTCGCGGTCGAGATGAAGAACCATCTCCACTGGGACGACGCGCTCGATGTTTGGGGAGTGCACGGAGTCGGTGGCTTCCTCGGTATCCTTATGCTGGGATTGCTCGCCAACAAAGCGTTCAATCCTGCCGCCGGCACAAACGGCTTGCTGTATGGCAATCCGTCGTTCTTCGTGAAACAACTAGTCGCTGTGATCTTCTCATCCGTATGGGCGTTCGCTTTCACCTACGGCATGCTGTGGATCATTAACCTGTTCACCCCCGTCAAAGTGACCGAGATGAGCGAAGAAGTCGGTCTGGATGAATCCATCCATGGCGAGCACGCATACGAAACCCTGGAAGTGGAGGAATGGCTGCAGGGCGAACCCCACGACCTGATCGAAAAAGTCGGGGAAAAGGAAGAACTGGTCGGCACCAGAGAGTGAGCCATGGCGGAGCCGCTCAACGCACTTGGTCGGTTCCTGGAACGCATTATCCCGGCAGGGGTGATGATCATCTCACCCCTGTCTTTGGGTGCACAGGAGAATCCGGTCACTGCGGGCCTGGAATCATCCAATCCCTCTGGGGCCATGAACCTGATTTATTTGTTCTGATTCGCTTCAGCCAATCCCACAAGAATCAAGACCGGCAGGTAGCGCGGGAGGCGCTACACCAACATAAAGCTTGCCGTACTCGCAACGGGCAATCAAAATGGCGTAATGGAGATGCCCCTGCGTTTTGTGGATGACGACTACACCCCACGGCTCTGGGCCGAGCTCTATCCCGTACTCCGCAACATCAAGACTGACGAACTCGCCAAGAAAATGCTGGCCTATAAGAACAAACCGGTGGAGAGCTGGAGGCCCGACGACTGGGGCCTGCTCGATGCGCTGAACCAAATGCTTACCCTCCGGGCTACCTCGCGAGAGCATTCCTTGCGCAACGACTCGCCTCCGGTCAGGGATGCAGCATTTTGGGCCAAGCTGGACAAGGACCTGGAGTTCTATTACGAAGGCCAATATCCCGGCAAGGAATTGGCCAACGAAGAAGAAGACCTCTGATTCGCAGGTCTGGCTTCGCGCAGTAAAGAAACCCCGCTGGTGCAGCCATTTCTCGCGCTATCATGTTTCGCATGGCGCATCATCATTCTCCCCGATTTATCGACATCGTCAACGATGCCAAGCAGCGTGTCCGCGAAATAACCGTGGACAATGTGAAGCAAATGCTGGACGGCAGAGCAGATTTTCTTCTCATTGATGTCCGCGAAGACAACGAATGGGCGAAAGACCACCTTCCGAAAGCCGTGCACCTTGGCAAAGGAATCCTGGAACGCGATGTGGAGCAGCGTGTTTCTGACACGAGCACTCCCGTGGTTTTGTACTGCGGTGGCGGATTCCGCTCGGCGCTGGCTGCTGACGCCTTGCAAAGAATGGGATACACCAATGTCTCCTCCATGGATGGGGGCATTCGCGAATGGCGCGAGAAGGGGTTTCCGCTGACAAGCGAATAAACTTTATGTTTGGTTGCGTCAAAAATCGTAACGCCTGCGACCCAATGCCGATTCGTTGACGGCTTCCGTGGAGCAGGAGCTGTGTCTGCGAAAGCGAATCCTTGCTCTCCTGCCAGCATCACTGACAACTATGGCAACAGCCGAAGAGTCCGCTGCTCCAACCGCCACGCTTACGAATGACGAGACCCTGCGTTACTCGCGCCATCTCATTCTGCCCGAGGTCGGTGTAGAAGGTCAGCTCAAGCTGAAGCAAGCGCGCGTGCTTTGTATAGGAGCCGGCGGCCTGGGCTCACCGGTGGTTCTTTACTTGGCTGCCGCTGGTGTGGGCACACTGGGTATCGTCGACTTCGATATCGTCGATTTAACTAACCTTCAGCGTCAGGTCTTGCACGACACTGGTAACGTCGGCCGCAAGAAGCTGGACTCCGCAGCCGAGCGCATCGCGGCAATCAATCCCAACGTCGCGATTCGCAAGTTAGAAACTCGCCTGACCAGCGCCAACGCTATGGAGCTGTTTCGCGACTTCGACATCGTCGTCGATGGCACCGACAATTTTCCCACGCGCTACCTGGTCAACGACGCTTGCGTGTTCAGCGGCAAACCCAACGTCTATGGCTCGATCTTCCGTTTCGAAGGCCAGGCCAGTGTCTTTGCCGCCAAGGACGGGCCATGCTACCGCTGTCTTTATCCCGAGCCACCTCCGCCTGGGTTGGTTCCTTCGTGCGCCGAAGGCGGCGTGCTCGGCATCCTGCCGGGACTGGTGGGAATGATCCAGGCGACCGAGACGATCAAGCTCATTCTCGGGGTGGGCAACCCGCTGATCGGGCGGCTGCTGTTGGTGGATGCGTTGGCCATGCGCTTTCGCGAGCTCAAGCTGCGTAAGAGTCCTGATTGCCCGGTGTGCGGCGATCATCCCACCGTTACCAAGCTGATCGATTATGATCAGTTTTGCGGAATCCGTGGAGAGGAGAAAGCCACCACTGCCATGCCAGAGATGACCCCCGAGGAACTGAAGCGGCGGCTCGATGCCGGCGATGACTTGTTCGTGCTCGACGTGCGCGAGCCTCACGAATACCAGATCTGCAATCTCGGCGGACACCTGATCCCGCTGAACGACCTGCCCAAGCGCGTCAGCGAACTCGATGCCAGCCGCGAGATCGTCGTCCATTGCAAGCTGGGCGGACGCAGCGCCAAGGCCGTGGACTTCCTGCGCCAATCCGGCTTCGCCAAGGTGCACAACCTGGCCGGAGGCATCAACGCGTGGGCCGAGCGCGTAGACCCCAAGATGCCGAGGTACTAGCTCTCATGTTCCAGCTGTTCTTCGTGTTGCTCGTGGTGGTGGCGGCCTCGATTCATGTTGCTGTTTCCTCCCGACGGCGCCGCAGCGGAGCGGCCATTGCCGGCACCTATCTGCTCTATTTTTTCGTCGTGTACGTCGGTCTGATGGGCCTGCTGACTGCCTATGCACATGTTTTCCGCCCGATTCAGACATCGGCTTCCATCGGGTGGTCAACCAGCCCGTACGAATACGAAGTCGGGATGGCCGATCTCACGGTCGGGGTGTTGGGCATCCTGTGCGTTTGGTTCCGCGGAAACTTCTGGCTGGCGACGGCGATCGCCAACGCTGTCTGGCTGCTGGGCGATGCGGTGGGACACGTGCGGCAGGTGGTCATCTACAACAATCACGCTTCGAATAACTCCGGCCTCTTTCTCTATCTCGAGATCGTGACGCCGCTCGTGATTCTGTTGCTGACTCTTTATCACCGCAGAAAAACGCTTGGGCCAAACTCGGATTAGGGGCGCCGCGTCCGGCTTCCGGCCAGAGGCACGATTGGCCTCTCTCCCGTGTTAAAATTCCTCATAACGCTCGCGAGAGAAGTTTCATCTTGATCGAGATAGCGCCGTCCATATTGTCGGCTGATTTCGCCCGTCTGGCTGAGGATGCCAATGAGGCGGTTCGAGGTGGCGCCACCCTCCTCCATGTTGATGTGATGGACGGTCATTTTGTGCCTAATATCACGATCGGCCCTCCCGTAGTCGCGTCGCTCCGCAAAGCCGTCGATGTCCCACTCGATTGCCACTTGATGATCGAGAATCCCGATGAGTACATTCCGGCCTTCGCGGATGCCGGCGCCAACTGGGTCTCGGTGCATCAGGAGGTTTGCCGGCATCTGAACCGCACGCTGGAACTGATTCGCAGCCACGGGATGCAGGTCGGCGTGGTCATCAACCCGGCGACTCCGGTGCAAACCCTGGGTGAGGTGCTGGACATCGTGGACCATGTCCTGGTGATGTCCGTCAATCCCGGCTTCGGCGGGCAACAGTTCATTCCCGCGACGCTGGAAAAGTGCCCGTAAGCTGGCAACTATGCGCGCTGCCAGGGGCCTCAACTTCCGCATCGAAATCGATGGCGGTATAGACTTGGCAACGATCTGGACGATCGGTCCGCGCCGGAGTAGAAATTTTCGTTGCCGGTAGTCATGTGTTTGGCCAAGGCGATCCAGCGCGAAAGGTGGAAGGACTGCTGAAGGCGGCCCAGGAAGCCGCCCTGCTGCGCGCCTAGTCATGCCGGCGCGGAACCCAGTAGTTCCCAGAGGTGTTTAGATGTTTCGTCGCGTCATCATAGCGTTTTCGATAGCTGTAATGCTGCTTACCCTCGGATGCAGCAACAAGAAGGTCCAGAACCCGATCGCCGACGTTAACTCCAAACAGCCGGACAAAGTGCTGTTCGACCGCGCCATGGACGCGATGAAGCACAACAAATACGACGTCGCGCGGCTCAGCTTACAGACCCTGATCAATACCTATCCGGATTCGGAGTATGTGGCACGCGCCAAGCTGGCCATCGGCGACTCCTGGTATGCCGAAGGCGGTGCGGCCGCCATGACGCAGGCGGAGAGCGAGTACAAGGACTTCATCACCTTCTTCCCCAACATGCCGGAAGCCGCCGAAGCGCAGATGAAGATCGCTAATATCCATTACAAAGAGATGGAGAAGGCGGACCGCGATCCCACGCACGCCCGCCGAGCCGAGGAGGAGTATCGCCAGCTTATTTTGCAGTTCCCGGACAGCCCGCTGGTGCCGCAAGCCAAGCAGCGCTTGCTGGAAGTGCAGGAAGTGCTTGCCGATCGCGAGTACATGATCGGACACTTCTACTACTTGCGTGAGGCCTATCCCGCAGCCATCGCGCGCCTGAAGTCGGTGGCCGATACCTACCCGCTGTATAGCGGGTCTGATCAAGTCCTATACGAACTAGGCAATTCCTACGAAAGAGAAGTTGACCTGATTCGCTTGTCGAAGCTACCCGAGGTCGCGAAAGGCAAATTGATCAAGCAGTACACTGACGACGCGACTGCCGCTTACGACCGCATCCTCACCCGCTACCCTCTGGAGGAGCGAGCTGACGACGCTAAGAAACGGTTGCAGGCGATGAAGCAACCGGTTCCGCATGCCACTGAAGCCGCCATTGCTCAAAATAAGGCTGAGATTGCCAGCCGTGGTACGGAAGGGCACTTCGGTAAGTTGATGGATAACTTCCACAAGGGTCCGGACGTAACAGACGCCACCAAGGTCGGCGAGCCGACGCTGGTTGACCCCAAGCAAGCCAGCGCACCCGATCTGGTGCGCGCGGCGAATAGCAGCATCATTAGCAGCATGAGCAGCATGAGCGGTTCCAACAAAGTTGGTGTCGAACGCGTAGGTAATGGTGCCACCCCAGACGCGAACGCTCCGGTTCCGCGCTCTGACGCCGCTGGTGCAACTCCCTCCGCGGGCGATACTGCTGGTGCTGCCCCGACGGCTGCGCCGTCGGAAGCTGCGTCGGGAGGAGCTGGGAATGACTCGCCTTCCGCCACGGCTTCGGACAACAGCGCGGTTCCTGAAATGAAGAACGACTTGCAACCGGCGGTCTCGACTCCTCCGCCAGGCGCAACCCCTCCGCCACCTGTGCAAGTGAACGATGCCGCCACTGCTTCGTCCGGCGCTGGCACCAGCACGCAATCGGCCACCGCCGCAAGCACCGGTACCGCACAACAGGCCGCGCCACCGGCCAACAGCGCTACGGAAAGCTCATCGAAGAAAAAGAAGAAGCACCACTGGCCGTTCTGATCTGGAGGGTGGTAGATGGGGCGCAGCTTCGGCTGCGCTTTTTCGCGTAGCGGGATATGTTTGTAAGGATTATCACCGATTTCAATTCGGACTGTTCAGCTAATTGCTGAGCGCTGATGCTGGGTATCGCTTGCTGACGGCTGACAGCTCTTCCTTGTAATATCGAAAGCGAACCTTCATTCGCTGATTGGACTAAATGCCTCACGATCTTCCCAAGGCCTACGACCCCGGCGCCATCGAACCGCGTTGGGCGGAGTACTGGGTCCACGAAAAACTCTTCCACGTGGAAACCCCCAGCGACCCTGGCCAGCCTACCTTCACGGTAACGCTGCCGCCCCCCAATGTCACCGGTAACCTGCACATGGGCCACATGTTGGAGCACACCGAGATTGACATCATCATTCGCTGGAAGCGGATGCAAGGGCTGCGCACGCTGTGGCTGCCGGGCACCGATCATGCCGGCATCGCCACCCAGTTGATGGTGGAACGCCAGCTCGCAGCCGAAGGCAAGAACCGCCGCGACATGGGCCGCGAAGCGTTCATCGCGCGCGTCTGGGACTGGAAACAGCACTATGGCGGAGTCATTCTGCAACAGATGAAACGCCTGGGCGCTTCGGTGGACTGGTCGCGCGAGTACTTCACCATGGACGACCGCATGTCGCGCGCGGTGCGCGAGGCCTTCGTCCGCCTCCATGAAGAAGAACTGATTTATCGCGGCAAGTACATCGTGAACTGGTGTCCGCGATGCGTCACCGCCGTCTCCGATCTTGAAGTCGTGCACGAAGACACGCAGGGCAAGATTTATGAAATCCGCTATCCGGTGATCGGCTCGAAGGACGAGTACATCGTGGTCGCCACTACGCGTCCTGAGACCATGTTGGGCGACACCGCGGTCGCGGTGAACTCCGGCGACGAGCGCTACCGTCATCTTCACGGCAAGAAAGTTTTGCTGCCACTGATGAATCGTGAGATCCCGATCATCACCGATGACATCCTCGCCAATCCCGAGGTTGGCACCGGCGCAGTGAAGGTCACGCCGTCGCATGATCCCAATGATTTCGAGGCCGGCCTCCGCAACAACCTGCCGCAGATTGACGTGATGAACGAAGTCGCGCAGATGAACGAGAACGCCGGTCCCTACAAGGGACTTGACCGCTTCGAGGCCCGGCAGAAGGTGCTGGAAGATCTTGAGCGAGGTGGCTTTCTGGTTGGTACGAAGGACTATGTCGTCCCGCTGGGCAAGTGCGATCGCTGCAAGACCATCGTCGAGCCGCGGCTTTCGACGCAATGGTTTGTGAAGATTCAGCCTCTTGCCGATCGCGCCATCGAGGTGGTCGAAAGCGGCGACGTCAAGTTCGTGCCGGAGAATTATTCCAAGACCTATTTCGAGTGGATGCGCAACATCCACGATTGGTGTATCTCGCGGCAGTTGTGGTGGGGACACCGCATTCCCGCGTGGCATTGCAAAAGCTGTGGCGAGATCATCGTCGCGCGGGAGACACCATCGAAGTGTACGAAGTGCGGCAGCGATCATTTGGAACAGGACAATGACGTGCTCGATACCTGGTTCTCGTCGGGGCTGCTGCCGTGCTCGGCGCTGGGTTGGCCCGACAGCACGCCCGATCTCGATGCCTTCTATCCGACCACGCTGCTCATCACCGGCTTCGACATCCTGTTTTTCTGGGTCGCGCGCATGATCATGCTGAACTGCCACTTCATGCGCCGGAACAAGCATGGCGACGTTCCCTTTCGCAAGGTCCATATCCACGGTTTGGTGCGCGATGCCGAGCGCCAGAAGATGTCGAAGACCAAGGGCAACGTAATGGACCCCATCGAGATCATCGAGCGGTACGGCACCGATGCTGTGCGCTTCACGATGGCCGCGATGGTCGCGCCCGGGGGTGATATCGCCTTTTCCGAAAGCCGCACAGAAAGCTATCGCGCCTTCGCCAACAAGATTTGGAACGCCGCGCGGTTCCTGTTTATGAACGTTGACCGGGCGCAGGAGGCGGGAGTGTGGTCGCTGGCCGACTTCCGCGACTCAACGGGTGCCCCACCCTTCTCGCCTGCGGTTGGGCGCGAGGGTGGGATCAAAGGAATCGCCGGCTTCAAGTCCGAAACTCTGGATGACCGTTGGATCCTTTCGCGCTTCAATCGCGTTGCGCAAGAGATCGGCGACGCGCTCGAGGCGTTCCGCTTCCATGAAGCCGCACACGTGGTTTATCACTTCTTCTGGGGCGAATACTGCGACTGGTATTTGGAGCTGATCAAGCCGCGACTGACCGCTGATGACCGCGAGCGGGCGCGCACCGCATACTCCAACCTGATCACCATCTTCGAGGGTGCCCTGCGCATGCTGTCGCCGTTCATGCCGTTCATCACCGAAGAACTCTGGCATGCGGTGTACGATGGCAAGCCGCCGGCGAAGTCGATTGCGCTGGCTGGCTATCCGCAAGCCGACCCGGCGCAGGTGGACGCGACGGCCGAAACCGAGATGGCGATTGTGCAAGACCTGATTGTCAGCGTGCGCAAGATCCGCGCCGACCTGAAGAACGAACCCAAGCAAAAGCTGAGCATAGAAATCTTTGCGGACAATGACATCCGCTCGCTGATCGAGCGGAATCGCAGCGCGGTGGAACGCCTCGCCAACGTGGAAGCGATAAATTTCACCGATGAGTCTGTCGCCAAGGCTGCCGGAGCCGTGAGCACGGCGCGTTTCGATGTTCGCGTGCTCTACGAACGCAAGATCGATGCGTCCGCCGAACGCGACCGCCTCAGCAAAGAGCTGAACAGGCTGACACAAGAGTTGGCGCGCGCGACCGGGCAGTTGAACAATGAGGCTTTTCTCGCCAAGGCGCCTACGCACGTGGTCGAGGGACTAAAGAAGCGCAAGGCCGAAGTCGAACTGCTGGTGCAGAAAACTAACGAGGGCCTGGCAGAGCTGGGTGCCTGAAGCTTCACCGTGTCATCCTGAGCGGAGGCAGCGGTAGTTTCGCCGCCGGAGTCGAAGGACCCCTATCGTCGTCAGGAACTAGCATGTGCGCTTGGACGTTGCCCTTGCGCACTTTTTCTCGGAGAGATCGATCGTGGATTGGACAAGCCGCAGGATCACCGCAATCCTGGAAAATGCATTGCTCGAAGATCGCGCTACGCGCGATGCCACTAGCTACGCGTGCATTGATCCGAACCAGCGCGCCTCCGCCACCATCCTTGCCAAGCAGGATTGCGTGCTCTCCGGCCTGGGTTGCATTCACCGAATCCTCGACGTCTTCGCCAGGCTCAACGGCACCGTCACCTCGCATCCCGAGGTCACCAGTCACACCGAAATCTTCGACGGCGTGCGCTTGCGCAAAGGGCAGTCGATCGCGGTCATCGTCCACAACGCGCGAGTGGTCGTCTCATGCGAGCGTGTGATCTTGAACATCATGCAGCGCATGAGCGGCATTGCTACGCTAACGCGCCGTTATGTGGACGCGGTAGCCGGTACCGGCACTGTGATCCTGGACACCCGAAAAACGGCCCCGGGGCTGCGTGTCCTGGATAAGTACGCTGTGAGTTGCGGCGGCGGCATCAACCACCGTCTCGACCTCAGCGATGGTGTGTTGATCAAGAACAATCACATTGCGCTGGCTGGGGGAGCTGTGGCCGCCCTGGAACGTGCGTTGCACAATCGACGCGGATCACAAGTGATTGAGATCGAGGTGCGCTCGCTGCATGAACTCGAGGCGGTTTTGGAGCATGGCGCCGAAGCGGTCTTGCTCGACAACATGTCCCCCAATGACGTTCGTCAGGCGGTAGAGCGTGTCCGCCAACTGGATCGTCATGTGCCGCTCGAAGCCTCGGGCGGAATCACTCTGGAAAATGTGCGCGCCTACGCGGAAACGGGAGTGAACTTCATTTCGGTGGGAGCCCTGACCCATTCCGTTCCGGCGGTTGATCTGAGCATGCGCATCGCCCCGGCGTAGAGGTCGGCTGGTCTCACCCTAAAGCAAAAGAGCGGGAACCGTGTCCCGCCCTTTCACGCTATTGACCGCTTTCGTGCCTACTAGCCCTGTTCCGCGCCCGCCTTGCTGATGGCGATGGTCTCACCGACATCGCCCACCTTGAAGCGGGCGAACCGCCGGACGGAGATGTTCTCGCCCAGCTTACCTACGACGGTGGCGATAAGCTGATGCACGGTCATGGTCTGGTCTTTGATGAAGGGCTGCTCGTACAGGCAAACCTCCTCGTAAAACTTGCCCATCTTGCCTTCGACGATCTTCTCGATCACCGGCGCAGGTTTACCCGTCTGGGCAGCCTGCGCGCGGTAGATGTCCTTTTCTTTTTCGAAGGCATCGGCGCTTACGTCTTCCTTGCGGATGTACCGCGGATCGGTGGCGGCAATGTGCATGGCGATGTCGTGCACCAAGGTCTTGAAGTCCTCGGTGCGAGCCACGAAGTCGCTCTCGCAGTTCACTTCCAGCAGCACGCCAATCTTTCCTCCAGCGTGGATGTAGCTGGTCACCGAACCCTCGGTGGTAGCGCGCGTTGCCTTCTTAGCGGCGGTGGCCACGCCCTTCTTGCGCAGAATGACGATGGCGCCTTCCATATCGCCCTTGGATTCGGTCAGCGCTTGCTTGCAATCCATCATGGGAGCGTTGGTCTTCTCCCGAAGTTCTTTCACTTGTGCGGCAGTAATGTTCACGGATGTAGTGCTCATGATTCCTTTAACTCTCAATTCTCAGCCGTTGGAAATCGGCTATCAGTCATCAGCCGTCAGCTCTCAGCTAAACCAGTGTTCTAGCTGACAACTGACGGCTGATAGCTGACGGCTAAATTTAGGCGCTCGTATTCTCGGCAGCAGCGCGACGGCCGCCCTTACCCAGCACCTCTTCCATGCTGACTTCTTCAGCGTCGCTGGTCTCCTCAGGAGCCACCGGAGTTTCGCCTTCTTCCGGACTGGCAGCGGCGGCCTCCGCATCCTCGCTGTACTGCACGCCCGAAGCAATGTCTGCCATCTGCTTGTCCGTGGCAGCTTGCGAACCCTCGACCACCGAATCCGCAACCTTAGAAGCGAACAACCGGATCGCGCGCAAGGCGTCGTCGTTGCCGGGAATCACGTAATCCACTTCGGTGGGATCGCAATTGGTGTCCACCACCGCAACCACCGGGATGCCAAGCTTGCGCGCTTCCTTTACCGCAATCTGCTCTTTATTGGAGTCGATCACGAACAGCGTGTCCGGCAGGCGATTCAGGTTCTTAATGCCGGCAAGGTTCGCCTGCAGGTGCTTGCGCTCGCGCTCCAGCTTTACAACTTCCTTCTTGGGAAGCAGCTCGTAACGGCCGTCTGTGGCCATCTCATCGAGCTCTTTCAGCCGCTTCACCGACTTCTGCACCGTCACCCAGTTGGTGAGCAGTCCACCCAGCCAACGCTGGTTGACGTAGAACATGCCGCAGCGGGTGGCCTCTTCCGCAATCGCGTCCTGGGCCTGGCGCTTGGTGCCGACGAACAGCACCAGCTTGCCTTCGGCAGCCATGTCCTGCACGAACTTGGACGCTTCTTTGAACATCTTCAGCGTCTTCTGCAGATCAATGATGTAGATGCCGTTGCGCTCGCCGAAGATATACTCCTTCATCTTCGGGTTCCAACGTTTCGTCTGGTGCCCGAAGTGAACGCCCGCTTCGAGCAACTCCTTCATCGTGATATTTGCCAAGCTACCTCCTAGGTTGGCTTGCATCCTTTGCGGCGGCTTTCACCGGATCGCTCGGGATTGCTTTCCCCGTACCCGCCCTTGTCATGAGTGCGGGAAGATTTCGTTCCGGTTGAAACTCCTCAACTCGCCCCCGGAACCACGAGGCGAGGTGTCAGGGGCTGGGGGTCAGGGCTCAGTGTTCGAAGCGCTTACTAGTCCCTGATCCCTAATCCCTGGCCCTTTTCTACCGCTTGCTGAACTGGAACCGCTTCCGAGCGCCCTTCTGGCCGTACTTCTTGCGCTCTTTACCCCGAGCGTCACGACGCAGAAACCCTTCCGCCTTCAGCTTGGGCCGCAGCTCAGGGTTGAACTCCTGCAGCGCGCGCGCAACTCCCATGCGAACCGCACCGGCCTGGCCGTTCACGCCCCCGCCGTCAACCGTGCAAAGCACGTTGAAGCTGGCGGTGGTCTCGGTGAGCACCAGCGCCGACTTGGCCATAATGCGCTGGGCGGCGGTCACGAAGTATGCGTCAAACGGTTTGCCGTTGACCGTGAACTCACCGCTGCCGGGACGAAGAAACACGCGGGCCACGCTCAACTTGCGGCGTCCCGTTCCGTAGTACTGAACCTGATCTGCCATCGTTTGTCCGTCGGGAGACGCGTGCTCCCGTTAATCCTTCCCAATAAAAAATTGTTGCGCGAAGCCGAGCCTCGCTCTTATCGCGCTAAGCGCGTTTGGCGGCGGCTGCGGTCATCACTTCCGGCTTCTGCGCCGCATGCGGGTGCTTATCGCCCCGGTAAACCTTCAGCTTGCTGGCCATGGCACGTCCCAGCTTGGTGTGCGGCAGCATACCGGTGATGGCTTCTTCCACAATCTGCTCCGGCTTGCGCTGAAAGCGCTTCTTGTATTCCTCGGCCTTGATGCCGCCGGGAAACCCAGAGTAGTGATAATAGACCTTACTGTCGGCCTTGAGGCCCGTGATGCGGACCTTCTCGGCGTTGATCACGATGACATGGTCCCCACAGTCCATGAAGGGCGTGTACTTGGGGCTGTCCTTGCCCGAGAGGATGCGCGCGATCCGACTGGCCAGCCGACCCAGGGTCTGGCCGTCGGCATCAATGACAAACCACTTGCGCGCAATTTCCCCCTTGGGGAAATAGGTTGACATCTGTGAATCTCCCAAAATAATTGAAAACCGCGAAAGAGCCGCTGAGTTCTGGCGCTGGATGCGCTAGGAAACTTGCTGGCGGGCAAACGCAGGACT
>CAWIIY010000004.1:0-300201 GCA_963836295.1 uncultured Acidobacteriaceae bacterium
TGCCCCCGACTTCCAGCCCTGTGGCCAGGGCAGCTACTACAAGGCTTCACTGTCTTAGATGCCGGCTTCTTCTGCAGGACTCAAAATCAATCCCGCATCCGCAGGCGACAGTAATGCCTCTTGCTGACTCATTTGTTATAGCAGAGATGGAGGAACGACACAACCCCTGGCATGAAACTCTTGTTCAGGAATTTCCGCAGAATGCGCAAAGGCCTCATAAACACTGGCGATTCTCACGTTGGAAAATTTTTGCTGCTGAGGTGAATTCGAGTTGCAAGCCGGCGATGAACGGCAAATTCCACACGATTCCCACAGCTTAACAGCTCCCAGGGCGCCCGCGTTTCAGCGCTGTCGTGCCTCGGCTTCGGCCAGCCATCCACGCCGCAGCTTCTCCGGCGGAACGCTGCTCAGGTATGGCTTGATGTCCAGAATCGGCGTTCCGTCCAGCATGTCTACGCCTCGCACGTGCAGGTCACGGCCGTCGCGACGAAGCAGCTCCACAACGGTCAGGGCAATTGGGTTCGGCCGTCGCGGCGATCGAGTTGCAAACACGCCGTGCGAACGATTATCGCAAGGCGGTGTACCCACCAAGTCGAAGCCCTCGGCACGATCAAACTCCCAGAGAACAATGAGATGCGAGAAACCCTCGATGTCGGTGAGCCCCTTTTCATACTCCGGCAGAATTTTGAGCGTACCCTCCGCATCATGTTGGGCGCCCAGACCCTTCGGAACTTCGCTGGTGTCCTTGTACGGGCTACTGACAAATCCGACAGGCCGCGAGGTAAACATTCGAAATGGCACCTCCATTTACAACATTACGGTGAACAAAGTTGTGACCGGAATTTCTTCTGACGCTCCGGAGAGTGGGCCCAAATGCAAAGCACGACTCACTGGTCACTTGTCGGCGTGTGCGTGCAGGCTCTTGAGCGGCTCTCGTACTTCTGCAACAAGCGATCCTTCCTCATCAGTGCTTCC
Organism: uncultured Acidobacteriaceae bacterium; assembly: GCA_963836295.1. Classification (GTDB taxonomy): domain Bacteria; phylum Acidobacteriota; class Terriglobia; order Terriglobales; family Acidobacteriaceae; genus Bog-257. Next base: position 976 of record CAWIIY010000004.1, read on the forward strand.
GACTTGGAACGTGATCACTAGTGTCGCCTCTTCCCAGCAGCCGAACAAGGTCGCATCCTGTTCCGGCGCAATCCACGCCAGATCGCACGTGGGATTATGCGTGACTCGAACATCTCCGAGCGCGTCTGGCGGTAACGCGGTCCCGTACGGGCTTGCCACGACTGCCGGTTCAGGAATGGTCACCTCCGACCCAGGCTCAATCTCGATGCTGAATATTGCTCCCCGCGGATCATCCAACATCCGCTTGATGTCCGCGTCACCCAACACCTTCTGAGGATCGACGCCCCGCCGCAGCTCGTTACCTTTCGCTAGCAACTCGACCACAATATTGCGAAAAGGCTCCTCCCCAACATTCTCGACAACGTGAGTCAGGCCCGCATCCGACAACTCGCACTCACCATCGCGATAGCTCAGCTTCTTCGGCTCCTCATCACGCGCCGTGCTGATGATGTCTCCATCGCCCACGACGTAGAGTAAGTAGTCATGCGCGTGATGGTGGCATAGCGTGCGATCATGTGGCGCAATCTCGACCGCAAACGCGCGCACCAACTCGTTCTCGATCACGAGATGGTGACGCGGCTCCTGGTCGATGGGAACGGCATGATCGCAGGGATAACGGTGGTGTTGATCGGCGGTCATTGGGCGGTCCTCGAGAAAGTTTAACCGCGATCATGGGAGAAAACGAGCAAGTGTGGTTCTTGAGATAATGCGGTGAAACCAGATGTCTGTGGAGGGAGCATGGAGAAAATAAAAATCGAGCAGCATACCTTTATGTCCGCGTGGCTGGCCGGATGGCTCTTCACCATCGGTTTTCTCCATCTGGGCTTTTGGAAAGGTGTGCTCGCGATTGTCCTCTGGGCGTACTACCTCGGCCGTCACTTCAGTTCCCTGGCGCGTTGACAAGCAACGATCATCGGCCTCGTCGCCTCTGCGCCCTGCCGAGGTGTTAAACTATCGTTGACCTCGAAACCCTTCCGGTCCCGAGCGACCGGACCCACCGCCCAGTCGGGACGTGGCTCAGCCTGGTAGAGCACTCGCTTGGGGTGCGAGGGGTCGGCAGTTCAAATCTGCCCGTCCCGACCAAAAACCATACTGTTGCAGGATTGGTGTGTTCGCCTGTATGGATGGGGCGGGTCAGTGTTCCATCTGCAAAAAGTGCTCGGGCACAGCGCGCTCGGGATGACGCGGTGGTACGCGAACCAACGTATAATTATTGGCCTTTAACTCCTGCTGAAGATGAGGTGCGGCAGGTGCTGCCAGATTTTCCGAAAACCCGACGCGAGTTTGAGATGCGCCTGATGCTCAGAGTGCACGCCTTGATGGTAGAGAAGGCACCCATACTTGCCGAAATTGGCGGTATTACCCAGCATGAAGGCGACATCATCGCATATGAGCAAGTCACGGAAAGCGGTACACGGGTTGTCTCGGAGGGCTTCAAAGAGGGGCGCGTGTGATCTTTCAAGACGTTGTCCATTCGGTTGGAACCGGAGAAGCTGGTTGTGACGAGCAACTAGTAACTCTGGAGACCGAATGGACTATCACAAGAATGCCCCATGGACGGCTGTCAGTCGAGAGCGGCTTGCCCGCATGGTGATCGAAGATGGCCTGAGAGTAAGTGCAGCGGCTTTACGCTTCAGTGTGAGTGCCAAGACGGCAGCCAAGTGGGTGGGCCGGTATCGGCAGTTGGGGACTGCCGGCATGGCCGACCGCAGCTCGCGGCCACACCACAGCCCACGACAGACCGCTTCTCCCTTATTAGAAAGGGTGGTTGTTCTTCGCCGGGGGCACATGCCCGGTTACGAGATTGCGCGCCGCACTGGTCTCAGCCCGGCCACCGTCAGCCGCGTCCTGCGTCGCGCCCGGCTCAGCCGCTGGCGCGATCTGAACCCGCCGCCTCCCATACATCGCTACGAGCACCCCGGCCCGGCGACCTGCTGCACCTGGATATCAAAGGCATGACGCGCTTTTCTGAAGTTAGCCGGCGCGGCGATGGACGCCTGCGCGGCAAGCAGAAACATCCCGGCTTCCTGGCTCTGCATGTGGCCGTGGACGATCACTCGCGCCTGGCCTTCACCCAGATGCTGCCCGATCAAAAGGCCGAAACCACGGTCGCTTTCCTCGCTGCGGCCACAGACTTCTTCGCCACCCATGGCATCGGCGTGCGCGCCCTGCTCACCGACAATGGCTCCAGCTACCGCTCCCATCAGTTCCGTCACGCTTGTCAGTCCATGCAGATCAAGCATCACCGCACCAGGCCCTATGCCCCTAGAACTAACGGCAAGGCCGAGCGCTTCATCCAGACTGCGCTGCGCGAGTGGGCCTATTCACAACACTGGTCCGACTCCGAGCAAAGAGACGCGTATCTGCAGCCTTGGACCGACTACTACAACCGTGAACGTCCCCATGGTAGCCTCAACTACAAGCCGCCCATCAGCCGCTCCGATCCCGGAACAACGTCTTGATCATCTACAGGCGCGCCACCTTTACTGTTGCCTTCAAAGATATTCCGACGTTAATGGGCGAGAAACTTGAAGCGAAGCTGCACGAAATAGCCGACGACATGGCGCGCCAGCAGTCATCGGCTCTTCAGGCACAACTCGAGAGCGTGACCCGCGAGGCCGGGACGGCCGTGGACGCGGGCGGGGGCGCACTGAATAAAGACTTGCACCTAGAGATGATGAACAAGGTTGACATGCAATTCGACCCTGCCACAGGTCAACCGCGGATGATTATGTGGGCGAGCGCGAACATGCTTGCGGATTTTCAAAAGGCGATGGAAGAGTGGAGGAAAGACCCAGAGTTCGTCCGCAAAAGCAAGGAGATTCTGTCTCGCAAGTACGAGGAATGGCGTGATCGAGAGAGTCGTCGAAAATTGGTTGACTAGCGCGAATGAGCGGCAATTTCAGATTCCGTTCTGCCAAATGTTGGCTGCGGAGGGCGAGACAGTCATTTACGTATCTCCTCATGGGCAGCGCGAGCAGGGCAAGGACGTAATCACGATCGCCAGAGACAAAGTTCCGTGCTGTTACCAGTTAAAAGGGGGTAGAGTTGCTCTCAACGATTGGCGTCGGTATTACGGCGAAGTCAACGAGCTAGTCATTTATCCAATAGCCCATCCCTCCATCCGTTCTAGGCAAAAGCACCGTTCCTATTTTGTAACCAACGGAACCGTTGCTGATCCTGTCCTGACTGCCATAGAATCCGCGAATCGCGCATGGGTGAGGTCCGGCGCGAAGAAGTTGCGATTGATTGCTAAGGATGAACTCGTAGCCCGATTTGTCAAAGCCCACGGCAATTATCTTCCTCGCGACCCCGACGATTTTCGTAATCTCCTGGACACTCATCGCGCGAGATGGTCGCGAGCCGTTCGCTAAGGGCGAGTACGCCCGCTTTATCGAGTCCATCTTCCCATTGACTTCGACACGTCCCGCAAATAGGGAAACGGCGAGGGTTCTTTCCAGCGCGGTCGTACTGACCACGTATGTGGCTCAGCAGTGTGAAGGGGAGAACAATCATTGGGCGCTTTTCGAGGCGTGGGTTATGGCCGCCAGCTATATCCTTTCGATTGCTCAAAAGTTCAGGATTCCTGAACGCTGGTGGAAGGTATCGCTTGAATTGGCGGTGCTGGCCGCCGTTCGAGCACTGGAATCGTTGCTCGATGAATGCAAACAGAATCGCAGGTTTTTCACGCAGGGTAATGCACTGACTGATGCACCTTTTTACGGTCCCAGGATCGTGATCTTATGCGGCCTACTAGCTTCCTTGAATCTGTACCGTCGCATCACGAAGGAGACCCACGACTATTGGATTTATGAGTTCCTGGTCGAATACCTACCGAAAATTAAAATCTGGGGAGAAGCTTCTGTTCCATTTCTCTGGGTAGCGGCACTGGAGGTCGAGCAGTATGGCAATCATCGTCTGGCAGAGGGACTGATTTTCCAGATCTTGAAAGTGATTGTGGAGGTTAATGCCCGGAAGCGCGGCGCGGCGCTTCCAAATTCTTACTGGGGTCCAGGAAGCTTCGGTCAGACTCAGCCTCGAATTGGACACCCCCGGTCGAGAGGAATTTAATGGAGCGTCGTACACTGCCGAGCCGCTGATCGACTTCTTGGTGCGGCGGATGCTCCCTCGTTCGTTAAGCTCTATTTGGGAGAAGATTACGCACATAAGTTTTGCCGAGTTCTCAGTAACCAACGATTGGGAGTGGTTCCGGTGGAGGGCGGAGCACGGTTCCTTGATGACCTCGATTCCAAGAGCTCCCGAGAGTTGGAAAAGACTACAAGAACACGTCGCTGAAGAACCCGTTAGGGTTCCTTCCTTGCTAAAGGCGAGGCCCGAGCTCGCCCTGCTGTTTACTCTCGTATTCCCACATCGCTTTACCTGCGGGTCGTCGGCAGTAGTTGAGCGTGGGTTGGGTTAGTCGGTGACGCGACTGTTGATTCCGCGCCCTTGGCTCTCATCTGGTTTTTCTCGCTTGGGGTGCGAGGGGTCGGCAGTTCAAATCTGCCCGTCCCGACCAAAAACCAGCCGTCAGCTTTCAGCCGTCAGCCATGCACTTCGGCAGCCTTATCCAAACGGACCGGGAGCCTTTCCCGCTGGGTACGCCTTTCCCACCGTTTCCGCTCGAAACAACCTCTCGTCGATGCGATGCAAACGTTTGATCATGGCTGGCGTCAGGAGCTTGTAGTGATGGATTTCGAGGAGGTAATAAATGATGAACCAGATCGGCTCCTCTGTGGTCATCCATGCCTGATCGTCGAACCGCGCCAGATTGACTGGACGAGAAAAAGTTCGCAGTGTCCGCTCGCGCCGCAAGTTGAAATAGATATCAAAGTAGCTCATGGCCAGCTCGCGCAGCGAGCGATACACCGGCTCGCGATAGCGGCAGCCCGAATAGTTCGACTTGGCCACCGCGCCCCAATGCCCCTTCACTCGGTAAATGGCAATCACGTGGTCGGTGTCGTGTTCCGCTTCAAAATCGAGAATCAGCGGCGGATAACCGTTGGCGCGCAGCGCAGCCGCAGCGAAAATCGCCCCTTCGAAGCAGTGAGAGGTGTTTTCGCGCAACACTCGCCGAGGCGACCATGCCGTGTCGGCCAGGTGGTAAGGCATGTCGTCCAGGAACCGTTGTATGCCGTAGGGGTCTTTCAAGCTGCGCAGCTTGCGCAGTTCAGCCGGAGTGAAGCCGCGTTTGTTGTCCATGGTTGAATGGAGAGCAGTGTACCGCATCGCGCCGCCGAGCGGTTCCGGGCGAGGATCGCTCGTCCCGGATCGGCAGCTATAGCGATTCCAGCGTTGGTGTGTCCCTGGGTAGAGCCTGCCTTCAGGCCGGCGTTGAGGAGCGTACTGCTGTTGGAAGCGTTTTTTCCCCGCCACTGGACGCGGACCTGAAGGTCCGCTCTACCTGTACGAGCCGGATACACCAGTCCTAGAACTGCTCTAGAAGCAGGAATCGAAAAGCCCAGGTTGTTTCGCTTTACAGCCATCGCAAGGATTATTGCTCCAACGCGTAGTATCCCTGGCGGGCGTGGGCCTGCATTTTTTGTGGAGCACGAACTTGCACTTGCAGCGCGTGGAATCCGGGCGTAACTTGTTGTGGCGGGAACGAGACGTAGTATTGGGTCCGCAGGTCCTGCTCAATCTCTGCGAACATCCCTTCCAGGTCCTTACTGGATTGCGCCACATAGAGGCGGCCACCGGTCTCGTCCGCCAGGCGCTGCAACACCGCGTCACTGCGAGGCACCTGTTTCTTGCCATGCAAGGTCAGGGCATAGATCTGGATTTCGCCGCGCTGAGCAATGGCCACCACATCCCGCAAGTCGCGGAAGCTCTGGGTGTCGTCGCCATCGCTCAGAACGACGATGGCGCGATGAACCAGACTGCTGTCGTCAGGACGCGCTAGCTGTTCGTTGCAGGCGGAATACAGCGCGTCGTAGAAACGCGTGCCCCACCCCGGCTGATGCAGTCTGCCGACGGCGTCGCTCAACTGCGCGCGGTCCGCAGTGAAAGTCTGCCAGATATGGATGTCGGCGCCGAACCCCATCACGAAGGCGCGATCACTCTGCGGCCGCAGGACGTGGTCCAGAAAATTGAGCGCCGCCGCCTTCTCGTCGGCTAGCACGTGCTTCACGGAATCGCTGGTGTCCAGCAGGATTCCCAGGCGCAAGGGGAGATTGTCGTCGCGCGCGAAATCGCTAAAACGTTCCACCGGCGATTGATTGTCCAGGATGCGAATGTCTCCTGCCGAAAGGTCATGCACCAGGCGGCCTTGCTCGTCAGCCACCGTAAACTCGAGCCTGACTTCGGGCACGGTGTGGCGGATGGTGTATCCCGGCGTGCCGGCGGGCGCGTAACTGCCTGTCGGGAGCAAGTTCGCCGGCATAGAGGCAACCGCAACCACACGACTTCCGGCGTATTCTCCCGCGGCGGCAACGGAAGAGTTTGAGGATACCGGATCGGCCGCGGAATCGCCGGATCCATCCGTTGCCCATTCTCCGATTCCGGCCAGGGTGGCCGCGCTCAAAGCCAGCGTTAACCCCATAATGATCGCTGACTTGTGCACAAATGGGTTATCGGCCACGCGCCAGAGGAGCTTGAGCAAAAGCTGACAGGCGCGCGCGGGCAAGGCGATGGTGTTGAACCGCAATCCAGCGCTTGAGGAACACACGCCCGGGGCCGCGACGAAAAGGCTTCCGACGCGCCGCAACATGCGCGCGGGCTGACGTGATCGGACGACCACGCTGACACCTCACCCCAGTTGCGGCGTTAGAAGGAAGCGCGTCCTAATTGGTTGTCTGCCTCCGGTCACAAATCATAGCCGGCACATTCAATGTCACCGGCGAGGTGGGGCAAGCTTCACAATCCAGCCTCCCATCGCACCGGACAGGCAACCGGCACGGCCGCATTAGCTGCGGGGCGGGTGGCAGGCCCATAGGACACTCAGGGCGATTTCGAGTAATTCTTCTCCAGCCACGCTGGAAAGTGCTCTAAAATATTTACAACTGGGGTTGAGGAGTCCCACCCATGCGTAAAGTTGTCCTGCTGTTTGCTGCATTTCTAATTCTTGCCGCTGCCGTTCAAGCCCAGCAAATTCGCGGCGATTACCTCGAGTCGCGCTCAACCGATGTTTACGTCGCGCAATGCTTCGCCAACGGTGAGGCCGGTCTGACCGGCAACTACGCTCTGCTAGCGTGGCATGTTCGGGAAGGTTCGTGGAATGGCGTCAAGCTCAACGGCCTGACCGTTGCGGCGGCCGTGCGGGCCCGCGCCACGCTGGGCGATCCGTATGGAAAGCCTTATCCGGCGCAAGCAGTGTTGATGGTGGACGATGCGGCCAACCCGGCGCAACGGCAGGCCCTGATCGCGCTTGCTCAACATGAAGGCGGCAAGTTGCTGGAGAATGTCGCCCGCGTCGATTACGTGCCAGCGATTCTCGACGCACCTGACGACTCGCACGATGGACATGCCGTGTTGCGCGCTGGACATCTCGCAACCATAGTGACGCGCCCGCTCAACCAGCACGATCGCATCTGCGGTAACGAGACCAACTACTATCCTCCGCTGACCAAGGTTGAACACGCGACTTCGGCAGTTGCGCTAACGGACGAGTTCACCGGCGTGGGACTGGGATCGCAATGGAGCACGCACGGACGGCGCAGCGCCTACATCGCCACTTTCAGCGAGGGCGGCGCCACCATGGCGGCGCTGCCGGAAGAACATACGATGCACCATGGGGGAGAGTAGTAACGGTCGTCTTGTCAGTTTTCAGTTATCTCCGGGTGTCATCCCGAGGGACGAGCGCAGCGAAGAGTCGAGGGAACCCTATATCGCCAGCAGCCTCCGATTGGTTGCTGTCCAACGCCACCACGCCGTGATTCTTCGGAGGGATAGGGGTCCTTCGACTCCGCGCCCGGCCAACAAATGAAGCGGATTGGAGATTCTGCGCGGGCGCTCCGCTCAGGATGACACTTTCAGGATAATGAATATTTGGGCGAACTCCGCACAACCTGGACGCGCTTAGACAACGATGAACATCACCGACATAGAAACCCTGTACGCCTACAACCGCTGGGCCAACCAACGCATGTTTTCTGCCCTGGAGAAGCTAAGCGACGAGCAGTTCGCAAGGAAAGCGCAAAGCAGCTTTCCATCCATTCGGGAAACCGTCTTTCACATTTTGTTTGCGGAGTGGATTTGGCTAAAGCGATGGGAGGGAGCATCGCCGCGCACGAATATTCCCGACCCGGACGCGTCGAGCGCCACCTGGAATGCTCTGTCGCCGAAGGGTGTACCGCCCGCAGAGGACCTCACAACGGTAGCGGCGCTGCAGTCGTTCGCGAACTCCATTGAACAAGAGAGGCAAGAGTTTCTCCGCGGAGTAGACGATGCAGCCCTGCAGGCCACGCATCACTTTAGCGATCTGAGCGGAAATCCCCAATCCGGCCCGCTGCCGCAGTTGCTGCAGCATGTGGTGAATCATGGCACCTATCATCGCGGACAGGTCACGACCTTGTTGCGACAGGTCGGTGGGAAGCCCGTCGGGCTCAACATGCGGTACTTCTTTCGCGAGCAGAATGCGGCCAGCAAGTGAAGATCTCTGCCGTATTGTGAATACGGACGTCCACTCTACCCTGCTGTAATCTTCGGCCACCGTGGCACAATCATCGCAGCCGGAAATCGGACTAAAACATCGACCGGGTATGCATCATGGCGGCGCAGCGCCTATATCGGCAGCTTTAGCGAAGGCGGAGCGCGACGATGGCGTCTGCTGCGCCAGCAATGCACCACGGTGGGAAGTAAAGAGTTGGAGCGTTTAAGTGGCTGATCGCTGCGAATTGCTTTGACTCTCGCCCCGTTCAGGGGTAGAGTTTCGCCTGTTGCGCTAGTAGGAAGATTCCTATGCACGCGCCCAGTGAATCGCAATCCTGTAAGCTCCCCACCATATGCCGGTCTTCTCTGCTGCGTCTCCGTGCCGAGTGTTTTCTCGTCTCGGAGCTTACATGTTTTAGCTGCCGAGGATCCCGCTAGCCGCGCTTTTCAGCGATTCCGATCACAATTCCGTTACTCTTTCCCTCCCGCAATTTTAGCGGTTCCGCGCCCTCTCGCGGTGCTAGAATTTTCTGTTATGCCATTCCCCACCGATCGTCCACGCCGCCTGCGTCGCAGCGAAGCGATGCGTTCGTTCGTTCGCGAAACCCGGCTCAGCCCCGAAGGCTTTGTCTATCCGCTGTTCGTTTGCCCCGGAGAAGGCGTTCGCAAGGAAGTGCGCTCCATGCCCGGCGTCTTTAATCTTTCGGTGGACGAAGCGGTGAAAGAGTGCGCCGAGGTGAAATCGCTGGGCATTCCCAGCGTCATCCTCTTCGGACTGCCGGAGTCGAAAGACGAAGTCGCCACCGATGCCTGGTCTGACTACGGCATTGTGCAGAAGGCGGCGCGGGCCATCAAGCGCGAAGTTCCCGGCCTGCTGCTGATGGGCGATGTGTGCCTGTGCGAATACATGTCGCACGGACACTGCGGCTTGGTCGAGAAGTCGGGCACGCATTCGGTCGGCGCGGCTTCGGTCGCGGCGATGACGGCCGAGGATTACGAGATCCTCAACGATCCTACACTTGAACTACTGGCCCGTACCGCGGTCGCACAGGCCAAGGCGGGCATGGACATCATCGCGCCCTCCGACATGATGGATGGCCGGGTGCATGCAATCCGCACGGCGCTGGATGCCGCCGGCTACCAGAACATCCCCATCCTGTCCTACGCAGCGAAATTTGCCAGCGGATTCTATGGGCCGTTCCGCGAAGCAGCCGATTCGGCGCCGCACTTTGGCGATCGGCGTTCCTACCAGATCGAACCCGGCCAACCTGCGGGAAGCCATGCGCGAGATCGAGCTCGACCTGGAGGAAGGCGCCGACATGGTCATGGTGAAGCCGGCCATGCCTTACCTCGACGTGCTGCACGAGGCGCGCCTGCGCTTCGATGTGCCGCTGGCGGCGTATCAGGTCAGCGGTGAGTACGCGATGATTAAAGCTGCCGCCCTCAACGGCTGGATTGACTACGAGCGCGTCATGATGGAGTCGCTGCTGTGCATCGAGCGCGCCGGCGCATCGATTGTGCTCACCTACTTTGCGAAAGAAGCGGCAAGATTGTTGGCGTAGTTAACGACTAGCAATTGCCACTTGGCAATTGGAGTTGTCATCCTGAATGTCACATGGGCCAGCGGCCATCTAACAGGATTGCATAAACAGTCTTCAGGGTTACTCTTTAGCGGAGGCGAAGCTTCCTGAGTCAACTCTTGTGGTGAAGGGAGGATTCTTGATGAACGCGACAACCGCGTCCGATCTTGCCCTGCACGCGGAGAAAACCAGATCTTCCCGCGGTCTCTTGCTGGCGGTTGGCCTGATGAGTTTTGCAGCCCTGCTGCTGGAGCTGTCGCTCACCCGCCTGTTCTCGGTGGTCCTTTTCTACCATTTCGCGTTTCTTGCCATCTCCATTGCACTGCTCGGATTGGGTGCGGGGGCGGTATTCGCTTATCTTTGGCGAGCATGGTTGCAGCAGTGGACGGTCGAGGAGTTGGGCAGCGCTCTATGTTTGGGAAATGCACTGATCATCGTCGGTGTGCTGGAGGTCGTGTTGCACAGCGCGGTATCCGTGCACCTTGACTGGGGAAATTTTCAGCGCCTGACGGTTCTCTATTTGGCGTCGGCGGTACCGTTTTTCATAACTGGCCTGTTGTTCTCGATTGTGTTCGCACGCTATCCGAAGCGAATCACCCAGCTCTACGGAGCTGATCTCGCCGGGGGATCGCTGGCCTGCTTGGCGCTGGTTCCTTTGCTGAATGTCGTGGGCGCTCCAAATACGGTTTTGTTTTCCGGCTTTGCCGTCGCGCTGGCGGGAGCTGCCTGGGCCGGCCGGAGACGCTGGACGATGCCGCTCGCCTTGGCGGCGGCGCTGGTGGTGCTGATCGCAGCGAACTTTCACGGCGATCTGTTCGATCTTGTGTATGTCAAAGGCAGGCTGCACGAGCATCCTCTGTACGCCAAGTGGAATGCGATTTCGCGAGTGGATGTGTTTGAGGCCGATCTCTTCCAGACGGGATTTACCAAGTGGATTGTTATCGACGCCGATGCGGGGACCGGAATCATGGAATGGAACCCCCTGAGCAAAGATCCACAGCTAGGTCAGAGGTTGCGGTTCACCCTGCCAAGTCTTCCCTCCGTGCTCCGCCCGCATGGGGACTTTGCCATTATTGGCCCAGGGGGCGGTCCTGACGTGTTTTATGCCGTGCAGGCGGGCAGCCCTAGCGTGACCGGCATCGAAATCAATCCCATCATAGCGAACAACATCATGCGCGGCGTCTTCGCCGCCGATTCACATTACCTTTATGAGCTTCCACAGGTGCATATTCACGTCAGCGACGGGCGCTCTTTTATCCGCAGCAGCCGCGATCGCTACGACGTGCTGCAGATGACCTTGGTCGATACCTGGGCTTCCACCGCCGCCGGCGCCTTCGCCCTCAGCGAAAATAATCTGTACACGGTGGAAGCTTTTCGCGAGTACTTCGAGCACCTGAAGCCAGACGGGATGATTGCCATTACGCGCTGGGAATTTGCCAAACCACGCGAAGCTCTACGCGTGGTTTCACAGGCGATGGAAGCGCTGCGTCAGTTGGGGGTTCGAGATACCACGCGGAATTTCATTGTGGTAAGCGATGGCCCTCTCGACGTGGATGGCCGTCCGGTGATCGTGCTGGCCAAGAAGACGCCCTTTACGGAAGAGGAGCAGCGGCAGGGGCTGCAAGATATCAATGGAACGTCCACCGAGCCGGCGAAACCCAATCTAAGAGTGCTTTATATGCCGATGCTGGCCGGCGATTCCAGCAAGACCCATCCCGTATTTGGCCAGTTGATTCGCAGCCAGGATCCATACGCCTTCGCGGCTGGCTATGCGTACAACGTTTCACCGGTCACCGACAATGCGCCGTTCTTCTTCTTCACCCTGAAACTGGACCAGCTTTTCGGCCACCTCAACCGTCAGGGCGTCGACTGGAAGGTAAATCTCGGCGTCCTCATTCTGGGTTTGGTGCTGATCATTTCGGTCGGGGCGGTAATCGGCTTTCTGGTGCTGCCGCTGGCGCTGTCGCCCCAGGCGCGTTCGGGGAGTAGCGTTCGCCTGCTCTATTTCATCGCCATCGGCCTGGGTTACATCCTGGTGGAAATCGCATTTATTCAGCGCTTCATGCTGTTCCTTGGCCATCCCACCTATGCGCTGACGGTAGTCGTTTTCCTTATGCTGCTATCCAGCGGATTGGGCAGTCTTCTTTCGCGGCGCTGGTTTGACGAACCCACACGCGTGGCGTCGGCGCTGGTCGGCATCGTGGTCGTTCTGTTGATCTACGTATTTGCTTTGCCGCACGTGTTAGAAGCGCTGGTCGGGCTGGCTTTCGCACTGAAATTGCTCATCAGTGGGTTGCTGCTCATCCCTCTTGGCCTGGCCATGGGCATGCCGTTTCCCAGCGGCCTGCGGGCACTGTCGTGCGCGGATGAGGAGCAAGGAATATCGCCCGCGCCGCATGGCACGGTGGAATGGGCCTGGGCCATGAATGCCGCTTCCAGCGTGCTGGCTTCGGTGCTGGCCATGGTCATTGCCCTCCAGTTCGGACTGAATGTCACCCTGTTCTGCGGCGCCGGCGCCTACCTGCTGGCCATCCTGCTGCTGCCCACGTTCGGGCCCCCTCAAATCTCTATGGTTCGCCGGCGGGGAGGAGTATAGTTTCTCCATTCAGCGGGTATAGCAAATGAAAACCTTGCCTCCGGGGTCCGTCCGTCCTCGTATTCTTTGCATTGACGACGCAGAGATTGCTCTCCGGGTTCGTAGGCTTGTGCTTACCATCGCGGGCTACGAAGTGGTGACCGCCGCTTCTGGCGAAGCGGGCTTGGAACTATTCAAGCAGAACGCTGTCGACCTGGTGATTGCTGATCACTTTCTGACGGACAAACCCGGCACAGAGATTGCCCGGGAGATGAAGGCCGTCAAGCCAAACGTACCCATCCTTATCGTCTCAGCCGCCTCGGATACGCCCCAGGGAATCGAATTTGCCGACGAGTTCCTGCCCAAAGGTGAAGCTCCTGAGGTGCTACTGCAGACCATCGCTCGCTTGCTTAAGACCGAAGGCCGCTGACTACAGCGTTCCCTCTTTACCATGCGTCCGGATCAGCACCGTGCCAAACCGGGTTCCCGACCCATGCGGTTCAATCGAGACCAGGTGTTCATCGTCGTTGGTACCGGTCTTGAGCTCCCATCCATCGCCATGCGTCCCCTTACAGGTCAACTTCTGGTCTTGCTGATCGCCCTGCTTACCTACGTGAACATCCGAGCCACCGCTGTGGCCGTTACATACCAGTACGTCCCCGAAGGCCTTCAGTTTGTCCTGATAAAAAGCTTTGACCTTTTCGGGGGAATCATCGGTCTCATACTCGGCCGCAATTACCTTCAGCCCAAACCCCACAGCCCCGATATTGATGTTGGCGGAATGGTTGTCCCCGTTGTCTGCTGGACGCAAGTGCGCGCCCGGGTAGACCGGGATACCGTTATCTGCGGCTTTGTCGCCGGTGTTCACCTTCAGATTGGCGAAGGGAGTTTGAATATCAACCTTCTCGTTCTTCTTGTCCTTATCATCCACATTGATCGAGCAGGCGGCCAGCAGCAGCGCCAAGCTCGCCATTACAAGAGCCAATGAAAACCTCGTAGCGACCTTGCTCATTGTGGTCCTCCGCTGGAGTCTTGTGCCGCACCCGTCAGTCCCGCACCACGGGCGGCGATGTTCGGAATGGTTACAGGCAAATGGCCGGTCATCGGGATTTCGCCAAACATTGCTTTCACTGCACTCAACTCGGAAACGTGACCGCTGGAGAAGGTGCACATGTAGGTTTGCACCTCGGGCACCTGGGTGGCAATGTAGGGGCTGCCCAAGGCCACAACGAGTGTCTTCTCCGCTGCGCTCTGCAGGGCCTGCTGCAGCAGTGTAGCCGACGATTCCTGCACAGCTATCGCGTTGACGGCTGCACCCTCCTGCGAACGGGCAGCACTCTGCCCGCTACAGGGAACTCGTACACTGCGGCGATCACCGCTTGCGCCTCTTGCACCGCAGCAAGCACCGGCCGCGTCATGCCTACCGCGTCACGAGGATCAATGTAATACACTCGCGCGTCAGGAATCCTCGCCCTGAGCTCATGGTTCAGGATTCTCCCCGCGTCAGAGCGGCTGTCATCCGTAAAGACCAACAAGACAGTCTTATTGCCCGTCTCCGCTGCTGGCTGATACGGATTTGGCGGAGACTTGGTTCCCTTGGCGGTTGCTTTAAGGGAAGCGTCCGATGGTTGTCCCGAACCAGCGTCGCCGCCCTGTCAGCAATCCGTTGCGCAGTCGTAAGGCTCTCGGGTTTCGCCACCATCTCATTCACTGCACTGATATTAACCAGTTTGGCCCTGTTCAGCCCAACCGAGGCCTTGGCGCGCAGGATCTTCAACACCGATTGATCGATGCGCGCTTCCGAAATCTCACCGCTGCGGACCGCTCGCAGTAATCCGTTGTACGCGGCGTCGAGATCGAATGGCATCACCAGCACGTCATTACCCGCCTTCACGGATTCGACCGCGACCCGCGCGTCCACTTCCGGGCCCTCCTGCGGAAACAACTGCCTCAGCCCGCCCATGTCCAGGGCGTCAGTGATGACCAATCCCTGGAAGCGCATCTTCTGCTTCAACAGCCCGGTCACGATCGCGGGCGAGATGGTGGCCACGCGATTGGGATCGGGATCGAGCACCGGGACGAGCACATGGGCCACCATCACCGCGTCCACTCCCGCCTGGACGGCAGCGCGGAATGGCGGCAGCTCAATCCTGCCAAGATGCGCCGCATCTCCTTTCACCACGGGCACGAACACATGGGAGTCGCTTTCGGTATCGCCGTGACCGGGGAAATGTTTGGCCGTGGTCATCATGCCGTACTGATGGGCGCCTTGGATGTACGCGGCTGCCATCTCTCCCACCAGCTTGGGATCTTCGCCAAACGAGCGGGTGTTGATGATGGGATTTGCAGGATTGGAGTTTACGTCGGCGTCGGGAAACCAGTTCCACTGCACGCCGATGGCGCGAGCCTCCTGTGCGGTGATGCGCCCGGACTGGCGCGCAAACTCCGCGTTGCCGGTAGCGCCGAACGCCATGGCTTGCGGAAAGTCGGTGGCCCCATCAAGGCGCATGCCCAGTCCGTGCTCAAAGTCGGCGGCGAAGATCAGCGGAAACTCGGAATCCTCCTGCAATTGATTAGTGACCATAGCCGCTTCGAGCGGTTCATTCTTGTAGAGAAGGCCGTCTTCCAAACTGACGGTCAAGGCGAATCCGCCGAGATGGTACTTGCGCATGGTGTCGCGCAAGGCGATGTAATCGGGGCTGTTCACGTTCATGAATTGCGCCAGGGCGCGGATGATAAACATCTGGCCTACCTTCTGCTCCAGCGACATTTTCTTCAGCGACTCGCGCGCCCACTTCTTGCCGCTCTTGTCGAGATGGACGAGTCCAGGAGTTTGGGAGCGTTCTTTGGCGTGGCTCATGGTTGGCAGGCAGGCCGAAATTAAAAGTACGGCAAATATCATCCACCGATTCATGACCAAGCGAACATATCAGAAGTTTTCGTTGAGGTGTCATTTCGAGCGACGAGCGCAGTGAGGAGTCAGGGATACCTATTGCTGTAGTAATCCCGAGTCCGTTGTCGTGTCGGCGGTCGCTTCGCGGATTCCATGCACTAAAGGGGTCCTTCGACTCCGCGCTCATGGATGTCGCAGATTAAGCGGATTCAACGCGGCATTCGTAGAACGTTTGCTGGGAGCCCCCGCATTTATGCGGGGGAAGGAGCGCTTCAGCGTTCCGAAGAAAGTGGATTTCAATCATGCGCTTTAGCGCTGGACAGTTCCGGGGCTGAAGCCCAATGTAAGATTGAGCGTTCCTCCCTTGGACTAAAGTCCAAGTCCCCCTGCTGAAGCAGGGGGCTCCCACCCAAAATCATCCCAGAGTTTCGGTGGCCCCAGTTCAGGGACAATCGATCTAAATTGCCACGCTTCTCGAAACCAGGTCGGCAGCTTCTTTCGCAACTTTGGGATCATCTCCGAATCCCGCCAGCCAAGTGACGTCGCGCTCGCGGCGAAACCAGGTCATCTGCCGCTTGGCATAGTTGCGATGCCCTTGCTGGGTTGCGGCCAGTGCCTGCTCGCGCGTGAGCTCGCCGCGCAGGAATTGCGTCGCCTGCTTATAACCGAGAGAGTCCAGCGGCGTGACACCCTTCTGTTCGCCGTATCGCGCGAACAGAGCTTCGGTTTCGCCGATCAAACCGTTGTCGAACATTTGGCAGGCCCGCTGATTGAGGCGTGCATATAGCGCCTCGCGCTCCGGATTGAGTCCGATCCGTAGAATGCGAAATCCGCGCAAGGGATCGCGCCCGCGTTGCTCCCACAACCGGCTCATCGGTCTGCGCGCGGTCAGGCACACTTCCACAGCGCGAATGAGCTTGGGGAGATCGTTGCCATGAATCTTCGCTGCCGCGGCTGGATCGAGACGCACAAGCAGCTTGTGCAGATAAGGCGAGCCTCGTTCCTGCGCGCGTTCGCGTAAGCGCGTGCGCAGTTCCTCCGAACGCTGCGGCCCTGGGAAAAGGCCGTCCAGCAACGCGCGCAGATAAAGACCGGTGCCGCCAACGACAATGGGCAGCCGCTGCCGACGAGCAATGTCCTCGATGACAGCTCTCGCCTGGCGCGCATACTCGCCCGCGGTGAAGGGCTGATCGGGTTCAGCGACATCGAGAAGATGATGCAGCGCCAGCGCTCGTTGTTGGTGGGTCGGCTTGGCCGTGCCGATCTCGAAGTGACGATAGATCGCTACCGAATCGCAGCTGACCACTTCGCCCGAGAACTGTTGCGCAAGCGCGATTGCGAGCGCCGACTTGCCCGAGCCTGTCGGTCCCAGGATGACGACCAGAAGTGGTTCAGATTGCGCCGGGGGCAGAGTGCTCATTCAACGCGCACCCCAGGGAATGGTCTCGCCCAAAACGGAAGAACGCCAGGGCAAGGATGAAGATCACGAGGATGAGAAGGCCGACAACTTTGGCACGCTCGCGTGAACGATATCGTGCGTGCCAGTCTGCATCCTTTTCGTGGGTGTCAGGGTGAGCGTTGGGCTGCTGGCCGGGGGTCACAGCCTCATTCTACGCGTGGGAGTTTAATCCATATCGCCTTTTTGCGGGTTGTAGTAGAAGCGAAAACGCAAGGCCAGATAGGGGGCATGATATGCCGACGGCAATGGAGCAAACGGATTCGAGGCGGTGATCCCACCCCAAGCAGCGCGATCGAGCGACACGTCGCCCGACTCTCCCATAAGCTTCATGCCTGCGACCCTGCCGTCTGGCAGAATGGCGAACTCAATGGCAACCTTGCCGCGCCTAAGCAGCGGAGGGCGCGCTGCTTCGGGGATCAACGTGTACCAATTTCTGCGCACGGCATCGACCACACGAGAGAGATAAGGGCCGAAGTCCACACCCTGGGTGTCACTCAACACCTCCAGGTTCCCGAACGTCCGCGCTCTACCGCCCGGCCCCGCGCCGTAATCACCACCACCGCCGCCGTAAGAGCCGCCACCGCGACGCTCGGCAACGGCATTAGCGGCTTGCCTCGTCAGGTCGCCGGGCGACTTCATCATCTGCGCAAAGTCAATCTGCTTGCCACCCTGGTCTGCCATCGGCAGCTTCGGATTCGGCTCCGGCGTGGCTGGCTGCAGCTGCGCCATCTGCCGTTGCGATGGGTTCGGCTGCTGACCGCCTTGCGGCATAGGTGGTGGCGTCATCTCCGCCGACTGCGAGGCAGCAGGGGATCGAGGTCGGTCCGGCACGTCGCAATTCTTCCAGAGTCTTTTTGTCGATCGACGGGTGCTGACTCATCGCGATGCGGTTCTTATCGGACAGCACGTTCGTCTTGGGCGCTACCTTGGGCGCTTTCTGCAAGTCGGAGGGCAGATCCAGATAGGTCATGTTCTGGTTCTTCATCAGGTCGGCAGTATTGGCCAGAGTGATGCCCTTGTAGCCGAAGATTTTCGGTGACATGGCGAGAAAGATCACCACCAGCAAATGCACGACGACGGAGATCCAGGCAGCCTCGCGCATGCGCGCGCGCTCCAGCTCGTCCTCCATTCGCAGCAACAGATGTGGGGTGAGGTCGAAGCCGGGAGGAGCGTTGTCAGCCCACAATGCGAGCTGCTGTTCTTCCTTAGGGGGAAGTTCTGTCGGTCTCTCTGGCGGTATTAGGATTGAAGCCATCCGTCTGGATCAAGTACGCCCTGAGCTCAACCACTTAGACGCCCCTCGACCCTCCGGAAGTGCAATAACTTCCCTGGTGATGGCGCAACCGTAGTAAACCCGGTAGCCTGTCGCAAGTTTCAGGCTTCCATTTTCGCATACACGAGGCCTTGAATGCGATTCACCAATTGAGCGTCTCCAGGTTCCACAAAAGGTACACTGTCAGCCATGAAGTCAGTGATTGTTGGCACCGCAGGTCATATTGACCACGGCAAGAGCGCGCTGGTACGGGCCCTGACCGGAATTGATCCCGACCGGCTGGGGGAAGAAAAGCGGCGCGGCATCACCATCGATCTCGGATTTGCCAACCTTGACTTGCAGGGCCCAGATGGCGAGCCGATCCGCATTGGCCTGGTTGATGTTCCCGGCCACGAGCGCTTTGTTCGCAACATGCTGGCCGGAGTCGGCGGCATCGATCTGGTGCTGCTGGTGGTGGCGGCTGACGAATCGGTCAAACCGCAGACGCGCGAACACTTCGAGATTTGCCGTCTGCTTTCGGTGCAGCGCGGAATCACTGTCCTGACCAAGTCGGACCTAGTAGATGCCGAAACTCTCGAAGTCGTGACGATGGAAGTGGCGGAATTCCTGCAAGGTTCGTTCCTCGATCCCGCAACTTCGCCGATCATCCCGGTCAGCTCCAAGACGGGTGCGGGACTCGATGAGCTAAAGCGCGAGTTGGCACGGCTGGCAGCCGAGGTTCCGGCCAAAGAACCCGGCGCGGTTTTCCGCCTGCCGATCGATCGCGTGTTCACCATGAAGGGCTTCGGAACGGTGGTGACCGGCACGCTGATTTCGGGCACGGTTCACAAGGAGCAGGAGGTAGAGGTCCATCCCACTGGCAAGCGCCTACGCGTGCGCGGAGTGCAGGTACATGGGCAGGCTGCGGAGGAAGCCATTGCCGGGCAACGTACGGCGTTGAACCTGGCAGGCGTGGAGACCACCGAGCTCGCGCGCGGCATGATGCTGACGCCGCCGGCGATGTTCCATCCGGTAACGCGACTGGGTGTGCAGATTGACCTGCTGAGTTCGGCCAAACCTTTGCGGCAGTTCGCGCAGGTCCATTTGCATGCGTTTGCCGCCGAGACCGTCGCGCGTGTGACCCTGCTCGACAAGAAACAGCTTCTGCCTGGTGAGTCGGGATTCGCGCGCTTGAAGCTCGACCGTCCGATAGTGTTGTTCCCCGGCGACCGGTTCATCCTCCGGCAATACTCCCCGGTGATCACGATTGGAGGAGGACGCGTGCTGGACGCGGGCGAGCCGCCCATTCGGATTGCGCGCGATCAAAGATTGCCGTTTCTGCAGACCATCGCGCGCGCCAATCCGAGCGAAGCGCTGCTGGCACGGGTGAATCGCCGCTGGATATTCGGGCTGACGCTCGCTGAGGCCGTGGCGGAAACGGGCTGGCCTCCGGCATACGTGCGGCGACTCGCGGCTGAGCTGAAACAGACATCCCTGATTGCCATCTTCGGCAACGTGTTCATCACCACCAATTGGATGGAGAGAGTTCGTCAGGACATCCTGGCGCTGGCCGCTCGCTTCCACGACGCGAATCCGCTGCTGCCTGGGGTCAACAAAGAAGAGCTTCACGCACCAAAATGGGGACACGCCGATTTGTTCGATGGAGTCGTCGCCACGCTCCTGCACGAACAGAAACTCGAAGTGGATGGCGAGCTGCTTCGCCTGCCCGGCCGAGGCGTCGTGCTGCGCGACGAAGAAGCGGAATCGAAGTCGCAGATCGAGCAGGCCTTCGCGAGGGCGGGATTGAAAGTTCCGCTGCTGAAGGAAGTGCTGGCCTCGCTGCCGGTGGACAAAGTGCGCGCGCAGAAGATTGTCACGCTGCTGCTGCGCGACCGCGTGCTAGTGAAGCTTTCGGATGACCTGGTGTTTCATCGCGACGCGCTCGAGGCCATGCGCCGGCAGATCGTCGCGCAGAAATCGAAGACGCCCAAGCTGAACGTCGGAAACTTCAAAGACCTGTTCGGGGTGACGCGCAAATACGCAATCCCCTTGCTGGAGTATCTAGATCGAGAGCGGGTAACGCGGCGAGTGGGAGATGAGCGGGTCATCCTCTGATCGAATCTCCACTAAGGCGCGGGGCGGGATGATTCGTGGCTTCAGTCGTGTGAGAGCAGCTCGCGCGCGATGCGCGCGTACAGATCAATCGCCTCCAGCAACTGCCGTTTCTCAATGTACTCGCCCTCGGTGTGGGCGACGTGGATGGATCCGGGCCCAATGAGCAGTGGCTTACCCCAATTTGTCAGAGCGGGAATGTCGGTGGTGAAGGCGGCGACCATGGTCTCGATTCCGGGCACGGTGCCAAGTTCCATGTAGGGGATCTCAAGTTTGAATTCGGCTTCGGCCTTGCCGGCTGCCGCATCGGCAATTTGCCGGCGTAACTCCTGTGCCGGACCAACCAGGCGAAACAGCAGCTCTGCGCTCGCATGGTCGGGAATTACGTTGGGCGCCCGGCCTCCTTCGATGAGACCGATGTTCATGGTGCACGGGCCGGCCTTGGGATTCCTCGGCAGCGCAAGCTTGCGAATATTTTCGAGGGCATCGAGCAGCTTCTCGATCGCCGATTCGCCCAGTTCCGGATAGGCGGAGTGCGCCATCTTGCCGCGCGCCACCAGCTCGACGCGCAGCGTGCCTTTCGACGCCACCGCCAGCTTGTTCTCGGTAGGCTCGCCGTTGATGAGGAACTTCGCGCCTCGCGGCTGCTGGTTCGCGGTCTGCGCGCCCTGGCTGTCGCGCTCCTCGCCGACCAGAAAGAGCAGACCTGCGTAAATGGACTCGCTCTTCAGCTTTTCAGCGGCGGCAATCTGCGCCACCATGATGCCCTTGGCGTCGCAGGAGCCGCGTCCGTAGATGCGGGTGTCGGTCTCGGATGAAGGCACGAAGGGGGGCACCGTGTCCATGTGGGTAGAAAAGACCAGCTCCGGCTGAGGGTGGCCGGGATGGGTCGCCCAAAGGTTGAAGCGGTCGTCTTCAACCGGCATGCGCTCAACGTCGTAGCCAAGCTGGGTCAGTTCGCGGGCGAGCACCTCGGCAATCGCGGCTTCTTGTCCGGTGGTGGACTCGAGGTCAATCACTTTGCGGGTGAGGGAGAAAACATTCATGTGGAAAGGATAAAGGATAGCGGATTGCTGGCGCCCGCAGAGACTGAAGGAATTCACCCCAGGGACTGTTGGGCAATGGAGAAGCAGCAACCGGTCGCAAAGAAGCCCCGCACTGCCCCAGCTACGGCTTTGCAAATAAATTGAGGCACCCTTCGCGGGTGCCTCAGAAGTAAAAGGAGCAACGGCCGGTTTCCACCGGGTCTTCGGTGACGCGTGTAAATCTAGCGATGGAACTTCCTGCGAATCACTCCACCGACGGTCAGCAAGCCGCTCCCTAGCAACAGCAGACTGCTCGGCTCTGGCGTTGTACCGCTGCTCTGCGTAACGGAAACGTTGTCGAGGGCAATGTACGCCGGATCATCTCGGAAGCGAATGTGATGGTATCGCTGCCGGTTCCGGTTGTGCGAAACGAAAACTGCGTCCAAACGTTCCCAGTATTGGGGTCGGTTGCGCTGTATAGCGTGGTACCGTCCCAGGACGCGCTGAAGTCGCTAGGGTCGTCGCCAACGGCGTTCAGCCAGAAGCTGAAGGTGTAATGGCCACCAGCAGTGTCGCTGAACGTCTGGCTCAGTGTGCCGTCACTGCCCACCGGGCCCATGGTTGCATAAAATTGGCCGTCTTCTGCGCCAGAATAATCGTAGAAGGCACCACTCACCACTTGGGTAAATTCGAAATTGGCGCCTTCAGTCCAGCCAGTGAAATCGCCGGTCTCAAAGCTGCCATTGGTGACAAGGTTGGGGCTAGCGAAGGCCATCGGAGCTCCCACGAGCAGAACCACTACGAGAGCAACCACGGCCATCAGGGCTTTTTGTCGCATATTTCCTCCGGGGCTGAGTTTTGAATCCTCACCGCTAAGTCAAGCTACAACCTATGTCGTGCAATTTTCGTTCCATTATTTGGGTAATAGACTCAGCTAGTTAGCCAGCGCAATGAAACGCCGAGTTGCAGATTCTTGCGATATTTGAGAAACCGACCACCGTAGGGGCGGGCCCAAAAATAGATTGAGGCACCCTTCGCGGATGCCTCAAACGGTAACGCGATACGTCTTAATCTAGCGATTCGCCTGGAATTTCCTGCGAATCACTCCACCTACGGTCAGCAAGCCGCTCCCTAGCAACAGCAGACTGCTCGGCTCTGGCGTTGTACCGCCGCTCTGCGTAACGGAAACGTTGTCGAGGGCAATGTATGCCGGGTCATCTCTGAAACTCAACTGGATGGTATCGCTGCCGGTTCCGGTTGCGGTAAACGAAAACAGCGTCCAAGCGTTCCCAGTGTTGGGGTCGGTTGCGCTGTATAGCGTGGTACCGTCCCAAGAAGCGCTAAAGTCACTGGGATCGTCGCCGACTGCGTTCAGCCAGAAGCTGAAGGTGTAGTGGGCGCCAGCGGTTGTAGCGAATGTCTGGCTCAGAGTGCCATCGCTTCCCACCGGGCCCAAAACAGCGTAGAAGTTGCCGTCCTCGGCGCCAGAATAGTCGTAAAACGAACCACTAACTACTTCCGTGTCTTCGAAATTAGCGCCTTCAGTCCAGCCAGTGAAATCGCCGGTCTCAAAGCTCCCATTGGTGAGAAGGTTGGGGCCAGCGAAGGCCATCGGGGCTCCCACAACCAAGACTATGAGAGCAACGGCGGCCAGCAAAGCTTTTTGTCGCATATTTCCTCCAGGGCTGAGTTTTGGTTACCCTGCGTTTTGTGAGTAACCTCAACTTAAGTGCTAGCAATTTTTGATCCGTTCTTCATCCAATAAACTTATAGAGTTGGCGACGACCACGAGCCCAAGGTTGCAGAGTCTTGCAATGTTTGAGAAGCCGACTACAGTCAACTCGCGCGACGAAAAGCGTGCCAGCACGCGGCGGCCAAGCCTCCGGCTTTGTTTTTAGGACAAAGCAAGCCCCATCCTCGGAGGGGCCTCAAAGGCCATGTCAAAAGGGCGCCGGTCCATTGCCGGCGCCCTGGATATTTTCCTGCTCGTGTGACTTACGGCAGGCGCCTACGTCTCTTGAGCACTCCCGCAGCCGTCAGCAGGCCAGAACCCAGCAAGAGCATCGAAGTAGGTTCGGGCGTTGTCGCGCCGCTAGCGGAGAACGACAACGAGTTGATGGCGGTTGCATTTGGGCCAACATCGGTAGTGAACAACAGGTCGGTGATGTGTCCGCCGCTTAGATCCTGTATTCCGATGAAGGGTGCGGTGTTCATCTCGGAACCATCGTTATTCCCGGCAACGCAAAATACAGGACTGGCGCCGAAGCTTCCCAGGGCCTGAACGCAGCCCATGAAAGCCCCGAAGTCGTCGTCCTGGATCTGAGCACCGCCCATGGAGATTGGCGAATTGAAGTGAATGTCGATCGCGTTTCCGTTGTCCTGGTTCCACAGCAAGTGGTCGCCAAACGCGAATATTCCATCCCAACCGTTTCCTTCGTCCCGTCTCTCTAAGGTCCCTGAATCGCTGGCGGGCCCCATAGCTCCATTCATGGAGATCCAATCCGCGGGGCTCATTAGCTGGGTGAAGGGCGGTCCAAATTGACCCCAATCGATGGTATCCGTGCCCGAGGGTCGGCTGGTCACGATCGAGAAGTTGTCCGCGTACGCGCTGGCTGCACCGAACATTAGCAGCGTAATACACAACAACACTGTTTTGAGAGAGGTTCTGCTCACGTCTGCCTCCTTCTATTTTGTCTCTACGGGGCTATTTACCTAGAGTCAATGGCTCCTCGGTAGAAGCCGTAGAGCCTGTGGATGAGTGGTCTGTTGACGACAAAGTGCTCATGGGGCCCACTCGACCCCCGGGGTGTTACGCATTCCAGCAGTCGGAAATGAGGGCCGATTTGTAGCGGTGCTACTGCAATTTTGCTTCCGCGCTATCCCACTGAAGACTGGGCCCGTCCTATTGCGCTATCGCAACTTTTTGCAATAAAATACACGTGGATTTCCATAGGGATACCCTAGTCTTGAGACCGTCCATTCGCGCCCTGCCAGAGATGCTCGGTTTCCGCCGCTCCTGTGATATAGTGCGGGCGCCAATGGTACCCACGATTTACGACCTGTAAATTCGGCTTTTCGGGAGACCTCCGTGAACAAAGCAACCCTCAGTTTTGTGACCCGCATTGCGCCGGGAAAGATTGCAATGGCGTTGTTGGCAGGTTGGGTGGTTGTTTCCATTCCGTTGCAAGGGGCCGGTCAGGATGCAGGGCAGGTCAAGTTTGTGAATTCCTGCAAGTATAGCCTGACTCTTAATTCAACCGGCCCGCAGCTTGGTACGCTGGCTGCCGGTGGCCAAAAATCGGTGCCCATTCCGTCCTTCAACCAAGGCGGCCAGAACCGGATCATTGCGTACCCCAACCTATCCGATAACCAGTGCCCGAATTGCGATGGCTGGACACGACTTGGGCGGCGCTCCCGGAACCAAGCAGCGCGAAGGCTGGATGTGGGAAGGCAACGACGCGAAATATGCGGCTTATTGCAACCCGAGTCTCAGTGGCCGCGGCATATGCGCGCAGCAGCATAATTGCTGCGGCGCCGGCATGGTGCAGGACGGGCAGCTTCGGCACCCACTTTGAGTTCACCCCCAAAGGAACGCCCACGAACGACTTCGTCAATCTGAGCACGAATTACGGCTCAGGCCCGCATTCGCCGCCCAATCTTTGTCCAGTCGGAGGGCCCGACGACTGCGTGGACAAAGCAGCGGTCATCTTTTATAACGTGCCTATTGCGTGGACGACGAACCTCAATTGTTCTTTCAGCACAAAAGGGACACAGGTAAAAGGTGGGAAGTGCATTGCGGCGAGTTGTCCGGATGCCTATCAGCATCCGACTGACGACAAACAAGTTGCGTGTCCGGTGAACGCCAGCCGTGGCTATGTGGTGACGTATTGCCCAGCGGGATCGAGCATGCCGAATCCTAAGTAGGCTGTGCGGGAGTCATCACGACAGTTTCAAGAATAGGTTGCACAAAAAAATGAAAGCGCCGAAGGCTGCGTCGCCCTCTTAATCTTCATAAGGCGCGGAAGTGCTCCGGGCTCGGTTCCAGAAGGGCTGTAACTTGGGTAGCGGGGGATGGATACGCCAATCCTGGGACTGCCCTAAGTGTCGACCTCACAGCAATTTACCTAGCTTTTCCGGTCCCAACCTTTTTCCAACAAATTCCTCACCTGTTTTTAACTCCATCTTTAGGACTTCGGAACGGCGGCATTGGTACTTTGCACTCGCAGCCGGTGATGGCTCACAGGCCCGGGAGCAGACCAAGGTTGACTGGCTTCCACTCTGAGGACATCGGCAGCAAATCAGTTTCCGGCTGCCGCCGCAAACATTTTAAAAGAGGAGAAACACCATGAAACGCTTTGCCTTCACCCTGACCCTGACCCTGACCCTGACCCTGCTGCTCAGCACCTCAATGTGGGCGCAGTCCTACAGCTTCCAGACCATCAACTACCCTGGCGACACTTTCACCCAGTTATTGGGCATCAACAACAGCTCGCTGATCGCCGGCTACCATAACTTTAACCAGAACTCGGGATTCACTCTTGTTTTGCCGAACGACTTCACCACCGAGAACTACCCGAACTCGATGATGACCCAGGTTATCGGGATCAACAACCACGGCACCACGGACGGCTTCTACGTGGACAATGCCGGCAACACCCACGGCTTCTACTTCATCAAGGGAACGAGCCCTAAAGGAACGTTTGTCAACGTCGATTACCCTGGCACGGTATTCAACCAGTTACTCGGCCAGAACGACATGGGACAGGCGTCGGGCTACTACAGTATGAGCCAGAACAACAGCACCCCCGACTTCCCCTACGTGTACAACGAATTGGGGGGAGGGGTTTTTCAGGTAATCACCATCCCGGCGGCCGTTGGAGGAGCGCAGGCCACCGGCATCAACAACTCACAGCAAATCTCCGGGTTCTACATCGACGCCGCCGGCACGAATCATGGCTTCCTGCTGAACTTCGGCCTGTTGGTGACGCTCGATGCCCCTGGTAGCACCTTCACTCAGGCACTCGGACTGAACAACCGGGGACAGGTGGTGGGTGATTATATGGATGCGGCCGGCAATACCCACGGCTTCGTGTGGACCAGCGCTGGCGGCTTCGTGACGGTTGACGATCCCAGCGGCATAGGCACGACCGTCGTCAACGGCATCAACGACGCGGGCGACCTTGTTGGGTTCTACGGTAACGCTCCGATCAACAGCGGATTCGTAGCCACCCCGAACTAAGCCTTGACTTGGCGATATGCAGTACCCCGCCCTGCCGAAATAGGGCGGGATTTTTTTGTGCCGAGCATGTTCGACAGTCTGGAAGGCAAAACCCTCTTCGCAACCTCTATGGACGGGTCGCGAAACGCTGGAACGGCGATTGTGGAGTTACCCGCGACGTGCACCATGACTCGGCTTCGAGCTTAGAATCGAGTCATGGCTAGACAACAGTTCCTTTGCCGATGGTTAATTTTGGGCACGCTGTTTTGCGTTGCGACCGCTGCTTTCGCCGACGCTTCGCCGGTTGAACGAATCGGCGCCCTGAGTGCGCCCGCAGCTTCTGACGCTCTGAAGCAAGCGGTCGAAGAAAGGGGATACCGTATAACGCTCGAACGGCGGTTGGACGGCGGAGTTCTGGTTTGCAAAAAAACTGGAGGCTGCGGCGAAGCCTGTTCCAGGCGCGCTCTATCCTGGGTTGGCGGACGCAGAGTTCGTTGGAGTGGTTAACCTGCCCAAAGGTATGACCGATTTTCGCGGTCAGACAATTCCTGCAGGCGTGTACACCTTGCGCTATCAATTGCTGCCGCAGGACGGCAATCACATGGGCGTTTCTCCTAATCCTGATTTTTTGCTGGCCATTCCTGTCGCCAGCGACCCGAATCCGGAGCAGGGGTATCTCTACAGAAAGCTGGTTGCGCTGAGCGCCAAAACGACCGGCACGAATCACCCAGCGGTAATTGCGATGGACGCAGCGGGAGCTCCGAGCAGTATCGTGGGAGACGCGCAGGGAATGGTGGTATTCACCGTGACCGTCCCCTCCTCGGGTACGAGCGCGACCGAGAAGCTGGGAATTGTGGTGAAAGGTACCGCCGGGCCCTAGGAAACAACGAGAAAAAGACCGTTTTCTCGAACCTGCTTTCACGGCTGGGTGTAGGCTTCAATTCGCGCGACCTCGTTCAACTTCCACTTCAGGCGTGTCTCATCCATTTTCCCGAAAAATAATTTCTTCCTGCCCCGCTGAGCTACCGCTGTTTTTCTCCTCCGTGGTGTTGCAGAGTGCATCAGTGCGATGAATATCACAACAGCCCCCTTTGGGCCGTCTCCCATGCGAGCCAAGTCACTGGTTCCACTGCTTATACACGACGGAAGCGACTGTTAAAACGGGCAATGCACGGATTTGCCGTTGTAGAAAGCAACAAATCACTTCGTTAAAAAATGCAACTCCGGGATCGTGGAGATTTGCAACAGGTCTGCACAACCCAAGCAAACCTCGCTACTTGTGCCTGTCCATGGGAACAATTTTCCTCATCCGCTGGTTTGGTATCCCGAATGCCTTAGTAAAAGTGTCAAGCGCGATACAACCAGCGCTGGCAAAGCAAGAAGCCCTCGGATGCGAGGCAGGAGGCGGTTATGACAGTTCTTCTAGTGCTCATGATGTTCGCAATCTTCCTTACGATTGATTTCTTCTACTCGAAGGCTAAGCACCCCGTGTTGCAGGTAGCTCCGGCGATGCGCAAACAGGACACGGCGACGGCGCGGTTGAAGCCCAGCCTGGTAGGCGGATTCTCAGTTCCCGATAATCTCCGCTATCACCCCGGACACACTTGGGCGCTCAGCGAGAGTCCAAACCTGGTACGAATCGGGATCGACGACTTCGCCTCCAAGCTGACCGGCAAAGTCGAACACATCACGCTGCCGCAGCGTGGCCAGTGGATTCGTCAAGGACAAAAAGTGTGGAGCCTCGTGCGCAACGGAGTCAAAGTTGACATGGTTTCCCCAATTGAAGGCAGCGTGGCCGACATCAACGAAGCGGTGGTAACCAACCCGGCCCTGGCGACGAAAGATCCCTACGGTGACGGCTGGCTGGTAACGGTGCAGTCTCCCGATGCCAAAACCAACTTCCGCAACCTGCTGGGCGGGGCGCTGGCACGGTGGTGGACGGAAGAGTCCTCCATGCGGTTGCAGCGGGTCATGCCCAACGCGCTCGGCGCCTTGGCCCAGGACGGCGGAGTCGCGATCGACGATCTCGCCAGCACCATGCCGGACGAGCAGTGGACCAAGATCACCCGCGAATTCTTCCTGACATAACTGCAGTCAGAAAACCAACGCCCCGGAGTGCACCTCCTGCTCCGGGGCTTTTTCTTGCGCCGGTTGACTGCGATCAGAATTCATCGTCCTATGGATATACCGCCGGTATCATAAGAAGCAGAGCCAGGAGCCAACCATGAGCAACGTTCTTCTCATCGGCAAAGACTCGGAGACGACCCGTTCCATCATGCAAGCCCTTGCCGATAAGGATTGCTCTAGTGAATGTGCTGCCGGCGGCGCGGACGCCATCCACCGTTTGCGGCGTCAATCGTTCGATGTGCTCATCACCGATCCTGAAACCACCATTGAGGAAGACCTGGCGCTGATCGAGGAGATGCACGAGATCCGGCCAGGTGTGAAGACCATCATCCTGGCTCCGCATACGACGCCGGAGGAGGTTATCGCCGCCCTGCGGGCACGTGTGTTCGTCTGCATGGGCGCTCCGTTTGAAGCTGATGAGATTGCCAACTTCGCGGCCCAGGCCGTCTCCGACGCCGACTGGCGCACCGACATTGAGGTTTTGTCGGCGCAGCCGCAATGGGTTTCGCTGCGTGCCAACTGCCGCATGCTGACGGCCGAGCGGGTGGTGAGCTTCCTGCGCGAGCTGTGCTCGGAATTGCCGGAGGATACCCGCAATGACGTGATGTTGGCCTTCCGCGAGATTCTGCTGAATGCCATGGAACACGGCGCGGCGTTCAATCAGCATAAGGTGGTGGAGGTGTCGGCGGTGCGCACCGAACGAACAATTGTCTTCTACGTGCGCGATCCGGGTACTGGCTTCCGGCGCAATGCTATCGCCCACGCCGCGGTAGCGAATGCTCCCGACGCTCCCGCCGCCCACATCGAACACCGCGACGAGCTAGGCATGCGCCCCGGCGGATACGGCATTCTGCTGGCGCAGGGCATCGTGGATGAGTTGATGTACAGTGAAGTGGGCAACGAGGTCTTGCTGATCAAGCACACGGCGTGAGGCGTTAGATTACGCTGCTATAACCACCCCTTCGCGCGGGCGATGCGCGCCGCCTCCACCCGGTTGGCGGCGCCGAGTTTGCTGATGGCTTCCGAGAGGTAATTCCTCACTGTGCCTTCTGACAAATTCAACTCAGTGGCGATTTCGGAGCTGGCTTTGCCTTCTCCGGCGAGACGCAACACCTGGCGCTCGCGCTCAGTAAGCGGATCGGCCTCGTCGGTTCACGCCTCGGCGGCGAGTTGAGGATCAATGACACGCAAGCCGCGATGCACGCGGCGCACCGCGTCAGCCAGGCGCTCCGCTGGCATGTCTTTCAGCAGATAGCCCGAAGCTCCGGCGTCGAGAGCGCGGCGCAGGTATCCGGCGCGGGCGAAGGTGGTAAGAATGATGACGCGCACCGGTACGCCGCGGCGCTTCAATTCAGCCGCAACTTCCAGTCCAGTCAGCGTTGGCATTTCGATATCGGTGATGAACACGTCGGGCTGGTTCTGCTGCACCGTGCGCAAAGCTTCGTCGCCGGAATGTGCGCGAGCGATGACCTCGATATCGTCTTCCATTTCGAGTAACGCGGCCAGCGCACCTAGCGACCGATGGCTTGGTCTTCGGCGAGAATTACCCGGATCTTGTCGCGCTTAGCGGGCGGCATGCCCTCAGTTTCGCAGAGCCGAGGCCATTGGCGCGAGAGGCAAATGAATTACCAGGCGAGTACCGGCGGCGGTCTGGCGCTGCAGCGAGCCGCCAATCGCCTCCAGCCGTTCGCGCATGCCGCGCAGACCATTGCCTTCGGGAGCATCAGCGCCGCATCCGTTGTCGGAGATTTCCAGGGTGCAAAGCTGTTCGTCGCGCGCCAGGCGGACGCAGCAGGTTTGCGCCTGGGCGTGGCGCACCACGTTGGTTACAGCTTCACGCAGCGCCAGGGCAAGCACGGTTTCCTGCGCTGGGCTGAGCGGAACCTCCGAGGCTTCGCAGTCTACGCTGATGCCCGCGGTTTGCAGCGTCTGACGGGCGCGCACGAGTTCGGCGGCGAGACCCTGACCCCGATATCCGCTGATAGCTTCGCGCACGTCGGCCAGCGCGGCGCGGGAGGTGTGTTCGACATCCTGCATTTCCTGCTTGGCCCGCTGCGGATCGCGATCTACCAGCTTGCGCGCCAGCTCGGCCTTCAGAGTGATGAGCGAGAGAGTGTGTCCCAGCAGATCATGCAGGTCGCGCGCAATGCGTTCCCGCTCCGCGACCTTGGCGAGATGTTCGATCTCGTTGTTGGCCACGCGCAGCTTCTCTGCGGCACAGTGGCTGAGTGCGAAGTAATGGTTGCCGAATCCCACCACGAGAATCAGCAGCAGCATCGAGCCCCAGAAACCAACGGGCAGGTTGAGCCGATAGACATACCAGACGAGTACGACTACGTCCAAAGCCAACAGTAGAGACACTCTGCGCAGGTTTGGGTGGAAACCGCCAGCAGCCGCTGCATAGATCAGAAAGCCGACGGCGCCGCTGTTGAACGGGATCAAGACCGCGGCCATGGCCGTCATGGCCAAGATGCTCGCCAACCTGTACGGCTCGGGACGGGAGAATGCCTGCAGGTAGAACAGAATAAAGACAAGACCTAAGAAGGTATTGATCACCCAACCCGACAGAGAACTGTGCTTTGACAGCGGATCCAAGAAGAACCAAGCCAGAAGTGGCAACCAGATGAGAGGCATCCAGCGATGTTGGTCATCGGTAGGATAAATTTTCCACCAGATTGCGCGAATGGTAGTCATTGTCTGCTCGTCCCTATTGTTGTCTGGAATGGGCCCTGGGCACAACTGTGTACCAGATCACAGCAACCGCCGTAATCGCCAGACCTAGCCAATCCCAGTGTCCACTGAAACTAAGCGCTGTAAAGATAACCATGGCGACGGCCCAGAGAATCCATTGTGCGCTTTTGCTTTTCATAGGTACCTCCTGATTCGGTTCTGACGATCACTGTCAAATTCGACAATGGCTGCGTCAACTGACCACTGACAACTGACCACTGTTTTCATCCATACAGCTTGCCTTCATCGCGCCAATACCCCCAAGCCGCCAATCCCAGGCAAATCAAGGTGAACGACACCAGTCCCTCGACGTGTCCCCAAGTGGACGCCGGTACCATGCCTAAACCGACCACATTCAGCGCGAGCTGGCTCATGTGGTACGGCGGTAGCACGTTGGCGAACATGCGCAACCCATGCGGCAGCATGAAGAGCGGGATCCACAGCCCAGAGCAGAACGACATCGGCAAATAGATCAGGTTAACCAGCGCCGGAGCGGAGTTCGGCTTCGCGAAGTACCCGATTGCGAGTCCCATCGCGCTGAAGGGAATCGAACCCGCGACCAAAACGCCGAGCAGTTGCGCGGCTGTGGTCAGCGGCAGCCGCACGCCACCGAACGCTGTCCCGACAGCAAATAGCAGAAGCACGATGACCGTACTGAACACAACCGCTGAGAACAGCTTGGCGAAGAAATAGGCCGCAATCGGCATTGGCGAAGCACGCTTCACTTGCAGCCAGCCCTGGCCGCGTTCGATCGCGAGGCTTACCCCGAAACCGAACAGCGCAACCGCCATCACGCCGAAGCATCCCATGGTTGCCAGCATGTAAACCGCGGTTTCATTCCGGTTGGCAGGGTTGCCCGATCCAAGTACGATGCCGAACAGTACGTAGAACATCAGCGGAAACGCGACCGTAGAAATCGCATACACCGGGATGCGCACGTTCTTCAGTAACTCGTACTTCGCTTCCTTGTAGAAGAGCGCGATCGTTCTCGCCGGTGAGCGGCGGGTCACAGCAAGAGTAGCGGGAAACGTGGTGGAAGCCATGTTAGTTCATCTCCTTCGAGGTATCGGCGTCATGGTTCTGCGTCAGCGCCAGGAACGCCTCTTCCAAGCCCGCATTCGTGACTTCCAAATCGCCCAGCCAGGAATCTCGCTGCAACAACTCGCGCACCACCGGTTCGGCAGCGTTCACTTGCAGCTCAAATGCGTTGCGGTCGGCCTTCGCGCTGAGCACGCCGGGAATCTGGCGGACTTCTTCGAGCGACAGCCTGCTGGTGCAGCGGATCTGTTTGCCCATCGCCCGCGCCTTGATTTCGGCGGGCGTGCCTTCGGCCACAATCGTCCCCTTATTAAGCACAAGGATGCGATCTGCCAGCGCATCGGCTTCGTTCAGGTAATGCGTGGTGAGGAGTACCGTCTTGCCGCGGCCGATCAGGGTGCGGATTTGCGCCCACATCAAACGCCGCGCTTCCACATCAAGGCCAACTGTGGGCTCGTCCAGAAAAAGCAGGTCGGGATTACCGCAAATGGCGATACCGAACAACACGCGCTGCTTCTGGCCGCCTGAAAGCTCGCCGTACGGGCGATTCTTGATGTCTTCGATTCCCGCGATCCTCAGCGTCTCCGCG
This sequence comes from uncultured Acidobacteriaceae bacterium, assembly GCA_963836295.1. Lineage (GTDB taxonomy): Bacteria > Acidobacteriota > Terriglobia > Terriglobales > Acidobacteriaceae > Bog-257. The sequence continues at coordinate 34,163 of CAWIIY010000004.1, forward strand.
ATGGGCAGCGGCGCTGGATAGTAAGACGAAAACAGGTCAATATGCTCGCGCACTCTAAGCGTTTCCGGCACACGGCCGACTTGGAGCATGGCGCCGAGCCGCGTCTGCACCTGTCCGAGATGAGGGTCAGACCCGAGTACCGAGATGGTCCCGGAGTCGGGACGCGCCAGGCCCAGCAGGACTTGCACCAATGTGGTCTTGCCTGCACCGTTGGGACCGAGCAGCGCCAGTAACTCACCAGCGTAGATTTCGAGATTCAAATCGCGCAGTGCGACAACCTCACCATAGCTTTTCTTTAGGTGATGGCTCTTCGCAACACTCACCACCCGGGGGCTTGAGATGTCGAGAGGTATTTCGGCCAAAGCAGTTGGCATGGTTCGCTCCTGTGTGCCCAGCTTTCTTCGGGCCACGCTTGCGATCATCGCTCATGCGAAACTCAGGCGGTAGTGTGGATTGTCAGCGACCGGGCGTGACAAATGTCATGGAATGAACGCGATTCACCCCCTGTCGCCAACTGCCAAGTTCGCGTCGGCAGGGCTTTTCGAGTGACTTCTATCACAGTTGCAAGTGATAGCAATCACGGCTGATATGCCCGTCTGGAGCGACACTTGGTTGTAAGAGTGAGGGGCCGGAGCCGAAACGCCGCACCCTGCCTTATGCGACCCGTCGGCCGAGGTGACAGAGGTCCGCCATGCTGCTTGCATACCGCCTAGTAAAGCTGATCGAGAGCCATTCCGATGGGTTGGCCCGCAGTCTGCACAACCGTTATCGCCAATGCGAAAAGTGCTCGGCATACGCCAATGTGCCGGACAGCGAGCTAACCGAGAAAGTGTATGAAGTGTATCGCCATTTGGGCGAGTGGCTGCTCGGCAAGACCGAAGCCGATATTGAGAGCCGTTACCTGGAGGTCGGAGCTCAGCGTGCAGCACAGGGGGTTCCCATTAGCCAGGTGGTGTGGATGATTTGCCTGGTCCGCGAGAACCTTTGGGACTACATGCAAAAGCAAGCAGAACTGGAGCGTCCGGCAGAGATCTTCGGCGAGTTGGAACTGCTGGAAATGCTGGATAAGTTTTTTAATCTCGCCATTTATTACGCTGCGCTGGGGCACGAGCGCGCCACTGCTGGCTACTCGGTGAAATCGGAAACCGTGCCTGCTTAGACGAGGACCCTATGTCCTGGATCGATCAATACCGCGGCAAGCTGGTAACCGCACGCGAGGCGGTGTCTTGCGTGGAGTCGGGAATGCGGGTGTACATCCATCCCGGCTGTGCCGAGCCGGAAGCCCTGGTGGAAGCGCTGATGGTGCGTGCGCCCTTCGTAAAGGACGTAGAAGTGATGCACCTGCTAACCCACGGCACTTCGCCGTACTGCGCGCCCGGGATGGCGGAGCACTTCCGCCACAACGCGCTGTTTGTTGGCGGCAATGTGCGCGAGGCGGTGAACGATGGCCGCGCCGATTACACTCCTATTTTCCTGGGCGAAGTCGAAGCGCTGTTTGAAAGCGGCGAGGTGCCAATTGATGTTGCCTTCATTCAAGTGTCACCGCCCGATTCCCACGGATATTGCAGCTTTGGCGTCGGTGTGGAATGCACGCTGACCGCTGCGAAGTGCGCGCGCTATGTAGTTGCCCAGGTGAACGCCCATATGCCTCGCACCTACGGCGACAGCTTCATTCATGTGAGCAAAATTGACGCCATCGTGGAACTCTCGCGCCCGCTGTGCGAACTGAAGGTGCAACCCAGCAGCGAGTTGTTTGGGGCAATTGGCGCGCGTGTAGCATCGTTGATCGAAGATGGCGCCGTCCTACAATGTGGGATCGGTGGCATCCCCGATGCGGTCCTGCCCAACCTGATAGACCGCAAGGACCTCGGTGTCCACACCGAGCTGATCTCCGACAACGTAATCCCTCTCATCGAGGCGGGAGTCGTCAACGGGCAGCGCAAAAACTGGAAGCCGCGCAAGATCATTCTTAGCTTCGTGCTGGGCACCAAAAAGCTGTTCGACTTTATTGACGAGAATCCCATCTTCGAATTTCATCCCTCGGCCTACACCAACGATCCCTTCCGCGTCGCGCAGAATGACCGCATGGTGGCCATCAACTCCGCCATCGAGGTGGATTTGACGGGACAGGTTTGCGCCGAGTCCATCGGGTCGCAGTTCTACAGCGGCTTCGGGGGGCAGCTTGACTTCATCCGTGGCGCGGCACGCTCGAAATACGGCAAGCCGATCATTGCGCTGCCGTCGACGGCCAAGAATGACACGATCTCGCGCATTGTGCCCCGGCTCGCCAATGGCGCGGGCGTTTTGACTACGCGGGCCGACGTGCATTATGTGGTCACGGAATACGGTGTTGCCTATCTGCATGGACGAACCATCCGCCAGAGGGCCGAGTCGCTCATTCAGATCGCTCATCCTAAGTTTCGCGACGAGCTTTACAACTATTGTGAGCGTCAGCGCTGGTTCCAGCGCAACGCTAGTGCGGTGGAAGTAAGTGGGTAAGGAGCGCAAAAGAAATGACATCGCAGCCGCGCGGTAACGTAATCATCGATCCGGAAGAATGCAAAGGGTGCGGTTTGTGCGTGGAATCGTGCCCGCCCGAGTGCCTGGTCCTGGCGCCGGAACTGAGTAAGTATGGGGTGCATCCGGCGCAATACACCGGGGAGGATTGCACCGGCTGCGGCGCTTGTTTCTACTGCTGCCCTGAGCCGGGAGCAATTATTGTGGAGCGGCTGATCCCAACAAAAGCAGCAACCGCGGTCGTCCCGAAAAACCAGGAGGTGGCCCATGAGGCAACTCTGTAAAGGCAATGTCGCCATCGTAAAAGGCGCGGTGCTGGCGGGCTGCCGGGCTTTTTACGGATACCCCATCACACCCGCCAGCGAAATCGCGGAATATGCCGCCCTCCTGATACCGGAAGTAGGCGGCACTTTTTTGCAGGCGGAGAGCGAAGTCTCAGCGATCAACATGGTCTATGGGGCATCGTCTGCCGGCATGCGGGTGATGAGCGCCTCGTCAGGTCCCGGGTTGAGCCTGATGCAGGAAGGAATTTCCTACATCGCAGGCGCCGAGCTGCCGTGCGTCATTGTTGACGTAGTGCGTGGGGGTCCCGGACTGGGCAACATCGCGCCCGAGCAAAGCGACTATTTCTGCATCGTGAAGGGAGGCGGCCACGGTTGCTATCGCAACCTTGTGCTCGCGCCGTCTTCGGTGCAGGAGATGTTCGATCTTACTGTGTTGGCCTTTGATCTTGCCGACCGTTACCGCAATCCGGTGATGATCATGACCGATGGCTACGTTGGCCAGATGATGGAGCCGCTGGACATCCAATTACGCAAGATTGAAGCTCCGGAGAAAGACTGGGCGGTCAAAGGCACCGCGGAGACGAAGAAGAACCTGATCACCTCGATCTTCCTCGAACCAGATGTGCTGGAAGCGCACGTTCAAAAGCTTGAGGCCAAGTACCAGTTGGCTCAGGAACTCGAGACCCGCTCCGAGGAATATCTGACGGAAGATGCGGACGTGTTGCTGGTCGGCTTCGGCATCGTCTCACGCGTGCTGCGTTCCACCGTGGACCAGTTGCGGGCGCAGGGACTGAAGGCAGGCCTGTTCCGTCCCATTACGCTGTGGCCATTCCCGTCACGCGAGCTCTGCAAAACGTCGCAGCACGTGAAGTCGGTGATGGTGGTGGAGCTGAACACCGGAATGATGCTGGAGGACGTGAAGCTGACCCTCAACGGCAAAGTGCCGGTGGAGTTCTATGGACGCGCCGGCGGCAATGTGCCGATGGCGGAGGAAATTACCGCGCAGGCGTTCGCGCGCATGTCGGCCCTGGTTTAGGGTGCCACCCTTGTCCGTCGCGGCGGACAGGCTGGTGGATGAGGAGGCATTTGTGAACGGGTACGAAGTTATCCACGAAAAATCGCCGGCGTTCTACCCTCGCTACGAACGTAAAGGGGAACTTCAGCAGCAGACGCATTACTGTCCCGGCTGTGGACACGGCATCGTGCACAAGCTGATCGCCGAAGCGATCACCGAACTCGGCGTGCAGGACCGCTGTGTCCTGGTGAGCCCTGTCGGCTGCTCGGTCTTCGCTTACTACTACTTCGACATGGGCAACGTGCAGGTGGCACACGGACGCGCTCCCGCCGCAGCGACCGCGCTGAAGCGGTCGCATCCTGAATCTATTGTCATGGCGTACCAGGGTGATGGCGACCTGGCGGCCATTGGCACCGCGGAAATCGTTCACGCGGCGAACCGCGGCGAGAACATTTGCGTGTTCTTCATCAACAATTCCGTCTATGGCATGACCGGCGGGCAAATGGCGCCGACATCGCTAATGGGCGAGGTGACCACGACTTCGCCCTGGGGACGCCGCGCCAGCAATGAAGGCTTGCCCCTGCACGTGTGCGAACTGCTGGCCGCACTAGAGACTCCGACTTACATCGAGCGGGTCGCGCTGAATGATATGAAGAACATCATGAAGGCGAAGCGCGCCGTGAAGAAGGCCCTGCAGATCCAGAAGAACGGGGGTGGCTTCTCGCTGGTGGAGATCCTTTCGCCATGCCCGACCATCATGAAGATGGATCCCGTGGTCGCGCGCAAATGGGTTGGCGAAACCCTCGTGAAAGCTTTTCCACTGGGTGTGTTCCGCGACCGCAAGCCGGAGTTGCCACCTGAACCAAAGATTCCCGCGAAGAACGTCGCTGAAGCCCTGGAGGTGGAGGAGAACATTCCGCAAGCCACACCCACACACCGCCATCACACCCGCGAGCTGACCGTGAAGATTGCCGGCTTCGGCGGGCAGGGCGTCCTGCTGATGGGACAGTTGCTGGCCGAAATGGGTCTGCGCGAGCACATGGAAGTAAGCTGGCTGCCATCGTACGGTCCGGAAATGCGCAGTGGCAGCGCGCATTGCCATGTTTCGCTCTCGCACGAGCGCATCGGCTCGCCGCTCATCTCGCAACCCGAAGTGCTGATTGCGATGAACGAACTCTCACTGCACAAGTTCGCAGCCAGCGTGGTTTCCGGCGGATTGATCCTCTACAACCACAGCGAGCTGCCCGTGGGCTTCAGCGCGCCGCAAGCTCGAGTGGTGTGCGTGCCGGCGTCGGAGATTGCCGACCGTTTGGGTGCAGCGAAGGTGGCCAATGTCGTAATGCTCGCGGCGCTGCTGGAAGAGACTGAGTGTTTGCCCGCCGAGTCAGCGATCTCCGTGCTCGAGGCAACGGTGAAGAATCCCAAGCTCCTCGAACTCGACCGTCAAGCTCTCAAAGCAGGGCGCGATTACGTGGACACGGAAGTTGAAGTGGGCGCAGTATCGCAGCCCGATGGATATTCATACTGAAACGCTAGCTATCGGCAGTTGTCTAACTAACGCCTCCGCTTGCCCTCCCGAGCGGAGGCGGCTTTTTTTCGCTGGCGTCGAAGAATCCAAGGTCGTGAGTTACAGCCGATCCAACGTTTCTTTATTTCGTCATCCACGGGTACCCCGCGCGAACCCCTCCGCTTAAGTTCAGTGTCAGGCAGGACTACACTACTCGTTTGTCCACAGCGAAACTCAACGTATCAGCCCGATCAGGAAAGCAGCAAGAACGAACCAGCACCAGGATGGCGCGCCAGCGTTTCCCTTCGGGCAGGGACCCCCCGCCGGAGACGCGAGGCGGGACCCAGAACAGAGCTAGGCACCGCCATGATCAGCGCCGGCACAAACAGAAAAGCCAGCAGAGCGTATTGTGCCCCACTCTGCGCGAACAGACTCCCCTGGCGCAAAGGCGATGCCAGAGTGCTTCCTAAAAACCAACATAATACCGCGCTGCCCAGCCCTGCGACCGCGCCCAGCAAGCGCAAAATTGTGGACGTCATCGTAATGGATAGCAGTGTAACAGTTCGACTGGTAGTGGTTTGAAACCCGAATCTAGCGCGGTGCCGCCGGTGCACTAGTGTCCGCAACCCTCGTCAACTTCCACGGGTTCGGCTTTGGCATCCCGGGCGGCATGGACATGGCGCTCATTTTGAGTTCGGCTGTGGTTTCGCTCTTCAGCCGCATAGTGAAGCGATCGGTCTCGTGCGTGTCCGGATTCTTCGCCGTCAACAGCAAGCCGTCGCCATTGAGGGTGGCATCTTCGATAGTCTCGGTGATCTGGGTATCGCTAACGCTCTTGATTTCCCCCGCATCGTTGAATTGAAGGTCATGCGCGCGACTTAGCGAACCCGAAAGTAGTTGGCCCTGCAGCGTTAGCCGTACCGTCAGCCACGGACGCTCCTCAAACGTTCCAATCCAAGTGCCGGCGTAACCGGCCAACGGTGACTTCCGAACCGCTTGGTCCGGTGTCGTCTGCCTCGATGAGGTCTGCGACCAGCCTGCACTAACGAGCGTCAGGGCCACCATTACCACAATCGCACAACGTCTCATCGGTGATCCCCCAGGTTCGCTATGAATTGTACTCTGAACTCATCTCGCGCAATGGCCATGCAAAGCCGGCCGCATTGACGTTACCCGCGATAGCGATCAACGTCGAGGTGAACGATTGGCGGGTGTCGCAGCAGAGGAAGATGGTGTTCAAAATAATAAGGGGAACTGGAGCGCATCCCCCTCTACCGACGAGTGGCGCTGCAGCAGGAAGCAACCCCGCCGCAACGACAAGGAAATCTCAGCCCATTACTCCCCGATCGCGGGGCTCAGGCTGTGGCGGTCGCCTTTGAAAAGCCGCGCCGGAGTGGCTTGCCGGGCGCGTTCTTCCTGGTGACAGTTCCAGCATAGCGGGTGCATGTCTTGCAGCTTCAACTGCAACTCGTCGAGACCCATTTGGTGCAACTCGAAGAGTTTATGCTCCTGGTTGAGCAGTGCCAGACGGCTTCGTCTCCAATCTGATGGAGAAAGGCTGCGCTCGCAAATGGCGCAGGTCTTGCCCTCGTACCATTTGGTCAGAAGTCGATCTACGTTTTCTGGAGAAGGATCGACTTGTGCCAGGCATTCCTGGCCGCAATCGCCTTTTTCCGGCCAGCGCGAGCATGATTTCAGCCGCGAATGCTCCTGACCGCGTAACGCGGTCCAGAATGCATATTCATTGTCGACTTCGATATCGACCGGCTGCCCCGACTCCGGACAGACTGCCGACTGGCGGCCACGGTTCTGGTAGTAATTTTGAAGACTCAGCGCCGCCGGAAGACCAGTGACAAGAATCGCGCCAAGGAAGAATAAGACGATGGGAAATAAAGCAAAAGTCAACATAACTCACCTGCCGCCGGGAACCGGTCCGACAAGGTATATGTAAAACTTCTTATTACCAGGATTCAGTGATGCAGCGCACACTCGCATGTGAGGGTCTGAAAATCGACGAGCGATGTTGACGGTACACTCCCACTCCGATGTGCCGCGGCGCAAGCTGACCAGTCTCGCAACTTCTGGGTCGCCTGCGGGTTGATAAGTCTTCCGTCCGAATCCCTGGAAGCGAGTTACCTTGCCGACTCAATCGCGTGCGCGTACGCCAAAAGTCTGGATTCTATTGGTGACGCTGACGTCTCTGTTAGGGCCATCTCAGCCACTGTGGGGTCAGCAGACGCCGACCTTCTCTTCCAACGTCAACGTAGTCAACGTGCTGGCGACCGTGAGAGATAAACACGGCCAAATCGTCAACAACCTCACCAAAGACGATTTCAAGTTAGAGGAAGATGGCCATCCGCAGACGATTCGCTACTTCGCCAAAGATACCGATCTTCCGCTCACCTTGGGCTTGCTGGTGGACACCAGCATGAGTCAGCGGCGTGTCTTGGAGCAGGAGCGCGTGGCGAGCTACGCCTTTCTGGAACACCTGATGCGCGAAGATAAGGACAAGGCGTTCGTGATCCATTTCGATTGGGACGTAGAACTACTGCAGGACCCTGACCTCTTCGCGTCAGAAACTAAACGCCGCCTTGGAGAAGCTGGACAATCCGGAGTTTCAGCAAAGTGGTGGAGGCGGCGGCTCATCCGGGTCGGGCGGCCATCACCGGGGCGGCGGCACCACGCTGTATGACGCAGTCTTCCTTGCGTCTGACGAACTGATGCAGAAGCAGCAGGGCCGTAAGGCTCTTATCATTCTTTCCGACGGAGTGGATACTGGAAGCAAAGTGACGCTAACCCGAGCGATCGAGGCGGCCCAACGCGCGAATACGCTGGTTTACTCTATCCTGTTCTCCGACAAGGAGGCCTATGGTAACGGAGGCTACGGTGGGCACATGGGCGGAATGGGCGGAGGCATGGGTCGTCACGGCGGCATGGGCCGCGGCGGTCCAATGGGATATCCCCAGGAATCCCATCCCGACGGTAAGAAAGTTCTGGAGCAGATTTCAAAGGAAACTGGCGGTCGCTTCTTTGAAGTCTCCAAGAAGCAATCGATTGATCAAATCTACGCGAGCATTGAAGAAGAGCTACGCAACCAATACAGCCTGGGCTACACGCCCGACAAGGCCGATGCCACACCCGGCTATCACAAGATCAATCTCACAACTACACAGAAAGACCTCGTGGTGCAGACCAGAGATGGATACTACAGCGCCGGCAGTGCGGCCCAGCCTTAGATCGGTTTTCGAATTAGTGTAGCCTTGCAAAGGCACGGGTAGAGCGGCACTGGCCGGGGCCCCCCAAGCCACGCCGCCTTCGCGCGGTTTGGGGTGATTGAGCGCCGCGTCCCGCGTCTCCTGCCCAAACGCCCTTTCCGCGGGTCGCACTACTTCTTCCGCTCTACCAGGAAATGCGCGATCTCTCGCATCGTCGCAGAACGATCGCCGAATGAGTCCAGCGCGGCTGAGGCCTTCGCCACCAGTTCGTCGGCTTTCTTCACTGAGGCCTCGATACCGAACAGCGCGGGATAGGTCGCTTTGTCATGCGCGGTGTCCTTGCCCGCGGTCTTGCCCAACTGCTCCGAGGTCTGAGTCACGTCGAGCACGTCGTCGACAATCTGAAAGGCCAGCCCGATATTTTGGCCGAAGTCGCGCAGACTCTGGAGCTGCGATGCATTCGCTCCCGCATACATGCCACCGGTGACTACGCTGGCCGTCAGTAGCGCCCCCGTTTTGGAACGGTGGATGTACTCCAGCGTGGGCGCGTCCGCATGGTGGTGCTCCGCTTCGAGGTCCATGACCTGGCCGCCAATCATTCCGCCGATGGTTCCAGTGGCGTGCGCAATTTCGGCAATGATGGCGACGCGTGCCTCCGCCGGACACTGCAACTTAGCCAGCACTTCGTAAGCGTAGGTCTGCAGGGCGTCCCCGGCGAGGATGGCCGTTGCCTCGCCGAATGCCTTGTGGCACGTGGGGCGCCCTCGCCGCAGGTCGTCGTTGTCGAGCGCGGGAAGGTCGTCGTGGATCAGCGAGTAGGTGTGCAGCATCTCCAGCGCCGCCCCCAGTTTTTCGACGCCCTGGGGAATGCAGCCTTCGATCATCTGCGCGGCTTCCATGCACAGGATCGGCCGCAGGCGCTTGCCCCCAGCAAAGACGCTGTGCCGCATCGCCTGATGAATGGATGCTGGATACTGCGAAGCCGGTGGGAGCAGGCGCTCCAACGCCGCGTCGGCGACGATTCGACCTTGTTCGAGTGTGCCCTTGAGCATGAATAGGGCAGTATAACAATCGCAACTACTTGGCCACGCGATCGGCAATCCACTGCGCGCACTCGCGTGTGCCCAGCGAACCTCCTACGTCCACTGTTGTCTTTTTCGCGCGAACCGCATCGAGCACCGCGTTCTCGATCTTCTGCGCTTCAGAGTTCAGCCCGAGATGTGCCAGCATCATCGCAGCCGTCAGAATCGAGCCAATGGGATTGGCGATGTTCTTTCCTGCGATCGGCGGGGCCGAGCCATGTACCGGCTCAAACATCGAGGTGCGGCCGGGATGGATGTTGCCGCTGGCAGCCATGCCGAGCCCACCCTGCAGCGCGGCCGCGAGGTCAGTGATGATGTCGCCGAACATATTGTTGGTGACGATCACATCCAGTGAGCCCGGCTCGCGTACGATTTGCAGGCAGAGTGCGTCCACGTACATGTGCTGGGTCTGAATATCGGAATATTCCTTCGCCACGTCCTTGAAGACGCGCTGCCACAAGCCGCCAGCGTAGGTCATCACGTTGGACTTGTCGGACATCATCACCTTCTTGCGTCCGTTGGCGCGGGCGTATTCGAAGGCAAAGCGGATGACGCGCTCGACCCCTTTGCGCGTATTGATGTCCTCCTGCGTGGCGACCTCGTCGGGGGTGCCGAACTTGAAATTGCCGCCCATGTCCATGTAAACGCCTTCGGTGTTCTCGCGAATGACCGTAAAGTTGACGTCGTCAGGCGTGACGTTTCTCAGTGGGCAGAGCGAAGCATCAAGCAGGCGCACCGGACGAACATTGGCGTAAAGGTCCATCTTGAAGCGCATGCCCAACAGAATTTCCTTGGCGTGGATGTTGCTGGGCACGCGCGGATCACCCAACCCACCGACAAAGATCGCATTGAAGTCACGAGTCAGCATCTGAAAGCCGTCTGGCGGAACGGTGGTGCCGTCGACCAGGTAGCGGTCCGCGCCCCAGTCGAAAGTAGTGAACTCGACAGCCGCTCCAGTAGCGCGAACCACTTCGAGGGCGTTGGGGATGACTTCTTTACCGATACCATCTCCGGGAACAACAGCGATCCGCTTGGTGGTGGTCACGGGGAAATAGTAGCACTCAGCATTCAGCACTCAGCAGTCAGTAGTGGTGAGCAATTCGGTGGGGGAGGTGCCGTACGAATTCTCTTTGGTTCAGATTGCCGGGATTTGTTGGACAATCAAAGGCTGACTGCTGACTGCCACTTCGGTCCCTTCGCTATAATCAAAGGTTCAGTATGCGTGTTACGACCTTCCAAGAGAAGCTTGCAGCTAGCGGCGCACGCCTTGGCATGTCTCGCGGCGCGGAAACTCCGGCCGACTTCGGCGATTCCGCGACTGAATTTCAGGCGCTGCTGCAGGGCTGCGCTCTCTTCGACATGAGCTGGCAGGCCAAGCTGGTATTGGCCGGAGAAGGACCGCGTGCGCTGGCTGAATGGCATGGTCACGAACAATGTCCGCGACCTTGCACTGGGAAACGGTGTGTACAGCTTCATGCTGAGCGCACAAGGGCGAATCCAGGGAGATCTAGTGGCCTACAACCGCGGCGACTACCTGCTCGTGACCACCGACCGCGAGCAAGCGCCTACCATAGCTGAGATCTTTGATCGTTACATCATCATGGATGACGTTGAGGTCGCCGACATCAGTGACAAGCTCGCCGCGATTGGCGTGGTTGGCCCGAAGTCGCGCGAAATTCTGGCCGCTGCCGGCGTGGAGGTCTCTCAACTCGAACCCGGCCAGGTGATCGACAGCGTGTGGCACGATGTTGGGATTTCCATAGCGCGCAGTGCACAGCCGCAGATGGATGGATTCGAGATTTGGTTTGCCTCGGAGAACGTGGACACAGTCTGGGACGCCTTGCTCTCGGCTGGCGCGACGCCCTGCGGCAGCAATGCCCTCGAATTCTATCGCATCGTCAGAGGCGTACCGCGCTTCGGAATTGACCTTCGCGAACGAGATTTGCCGCAGGAAACCGGACAGCAGCACGCATTGAATTTCGCCAAGGGCTGCTACATCGGGCAGGAGATCGTGGAGCGAATTCGCTCGCGCGGCAACGTGCATCGCATGTTCACCGGCTTCGAAGTACAAGGCGATCTGCCAACGCCGGGAAGTAAGGTCCGCGCCAACGATAAGGACGTGGGAGAGATAACCAGCGCAGCGCGGATTCCATTTCCGAGCGGCGAGCGGACGCTGGCGCTCGGCTATCTGAGGCGCGAAGCGGCAACTCCCGGCGCCACGGTGCAGATCGGCGAGCAGACAGCAATAGTACAGACCCTTCCGTTCAGCGAGTGAATAGATTTCTATGCCAGACAAAGAGAAGAAGCCTGAGTTTGTAGTAACCGATCGCCGCTTGTTCAGCACCGATGGCGAGTTGCGCCAGGACGTGGTCGAAGATGAAGAGCGCCGCGCTGAACGGGAACGCGAGAAAACCGAAGCGCAGCGACTGGCCAACGAAGAACGCGCGGCACAACAACACCCTGCGCCATCGAGCGCCACGCAAACCAAGTCCATCGTGACCGATGAAGCCACTCCCGATGGCCCCACCGCGGAGGAGCAGCATGATTCTGCGGCGGCTTACCGGGAATCGACCCGCGAGATCGACGATCGCATCGAGAGAGAGATGCGCAAACAGGGACAGCCACACCGCGCTCAGGACTTCGAGATTACCTTCGAAAAGTTCGTCGCCTCGCTTTATATGAGCGCGCTCATGCAGCTCGGCCTGGCGGCGCCGCAAGGTGGGAAGCCGGAGGTCGACCTGTTAGGCGCACGGCAAACCATCGACACGCTGGCCATCCTGCAAGAGAAAACCAAAGGCAACCTAACGCCGGCGGAGCAAAGTATGCTCCAGAACTGTCTCTACGAATTGCGCATGGCCTACCTCGAGGTTACTAACCTGCTCACCCATCCGCCACAGGGTGAACCGGCTGTTGATGGCAAGGTCTGATGAAAGCGGTGCTCACGGTGTTGGGCAGCGGAACCTCGATGGGTGTGCCCACCATCGGCTGCGACTGCCGCGTGTGCATGTCGGCAGACCCGCACGACCGGCGTACGCGCCCATCGGTCATGGTGCAGTGGGATGGACACACCGTTCTCATCGACACCACGCCGGACTTCCGCGAGCAGGCCATCCGTGAAGGCATTCGCAAGATCGACGCCGTTCTTTACACCCACGGCCACGCCGATCACATTCTTGGACTCGACGACGTTCGGCCGCTTAGCTTTCCCCGTGTGACTGGCGGCGGAAAGATTCCCCTGTATGCCAGCGATGCCACGACGAAGACACTGGGCAGCGTCTTTCGCTACATCTTTGAAGCGGATTACAAGTACGGCAGTCTGGCGCAAGTAGAGTTGCGAGCCATCGATGGTCCCGTGCAGCTTTTCGGAGCGATCTTCACTCCGCTGCAGGTGCTTCACGGCGACGCTCCTATCGAAGCGTACCGCTTCGGCTCCGCCGCGTATCTCACTGACTTCAGCAGTATCCCGGAGCAGTCGCTGGAACAGTTGCAGGATCTCGAAATCTTATTTCTCGATGCGCTGCGGCACCATCCTCATCCCACGCATTCGACGGTGGAGAACTCCCTGAAGCTGGTAGAACGGCTGAAACCGAAGCACGCGTACTTCACGCACATCTCGCACGACCTGCCGCATGAGGAGACCAATGCAGCGCTGCCCGAAAACGTGCGCCTGGCGCACGACGGCCTGAAACTCGAGTTCGACCTCTAGGATCCCTGCTCACATGCAAGTATTCCGCAGCCTTGAAGAAGTGCCGTCCGAACTCGGTCCCACCGTGGTTAGCGTGGGAAACTTCGATGGTGTTCACCGCGCCCACCAGGAGGTGGTTCGGTTGATGGCTGAACGCGCCCATTCTCTCAGCGGCAAAGCGGTGGTGGTGACCTTCGAGCCGCATCCGTTCCGCATTCTGCGTCCTGACCTCGCCCCTAAGCTGCTAACGCCTTTACCCATCAAGCTGAGACTATTGCAACAGACCCGCGTGGATACAGTGCTGGTGCTGCCCTTCACCCGTGACCTCTCCTTGATGCCGGCGCACGACTTCGCCAAGAACGTGCTCGTCGACACGCTTCACACTCGCGAGGTGCATGAGGGCTACAACTTCCACTTCGGTCACAAAGCGCAGGGCAACGTAAACACGCTGGCCGAACTTGGCAAAGAGTTTGGTTTCGAGGCCACCGTCTATCCCGAGCAGTTGTTGCGTGGTCATCACGTTTCCAGCACGGAGATTCGCAAACTGATAGGCGAAGGAAAAATGGGTAAAGCGCGCGCACTGCTCGGCCGCCCATTCAACATTTTCTCGAACCCAGGCCGCGGACGTGGTTATGGGCACAAATACACGGTCCCGACGGTGAACTTGGCACGCTACGACGAATTGGTTCCCGCCATGGGGGTGTATATCACGTGGCTGCGCGTCGGCAGCGAATGCTTTGAGGCGGTGACCAACGTGGGAAATCGCCCAACTTTTGGGGCGGACTCCTTCGCCATCGAGAGCCACCTGCTGAATTTTCATCCCATCGAGTTGCTGCCGGAAACAGAGTTGGAGCTGATCTTCTTGCACCGTTTACGGACGGAGATCAAGTTTCCGTCGGTCGAAGCGCTGCGTGAGCAGATCGCCAAGGACGTACACAAAGCGAGACGGTATTTTCGGCTCCTGAAGGCGTTCACTCGATGATTAAGCTGTGACTTTACACGCTGCCTGGCTTTGTTGCCGTCTCCAGGCGGTTTGCGTGGTTGCGGCGAAACCTGATAGCTTTTCCCATTGCTTACGGAACCAAATGAACATAGCCATTCGCCTTGCACTGTTTTGCTGTCTCGCCGGTGCGCCACTGCTGGCACAACTTCCCACCGATAGCCCGGCTGACGCGCTTCGTCATCCCGGCTGGAACAAGGGATTGTTCGTGGGTGGCGGCACCTCGGTCGACAGTTCGCCAAGCGGGCAGTCGTTCCTCGTGGGCTTCCGCCTTGGTCGCGTGCTAACCAACCAACACGGCAAGGGTTTTCTCCGCGGGACCTTCGAGATGGCGGGGGACATCATTCCGTTGGACGAATACTGGATCAACGGCGGGCAATACGCTGGGGGAATCAACCCGTTTATCGCCAAGTGGAACTTCACCAGCCCCTCGAAAGTCGTGCCCTATTTCGCCGCGGTGGGAGGCGTGCTCTTCAGTACCCACGATCTCCCGGCGCCCGACACCGCGCAAGTTAACTTCACCAGCGGGCCCGAAATCGGGGTGCAGATATTCCCTAAGGATCGACAGTCCTGGAATTTGGCACTCAAGGCCTATCACCTCTCCAATGCCTCAATTGGCAATCACAATCCCGGTATCAATGCGTCACTGCAATTCATGATCGGGTACACGTGGTATTAGGTCTGCAGGGGAGCGCCCCGGGTTGATCCTGCCCGTCCGATTTCCGCTGCTACACTGATGCCGTGCGCAGGCTTATTGTCAACGCCGACGATTTCGGTTTGACCGAGGGCGTGAACCACGCCATTGTCGAGGCGCAAGAGCGTGGGATTGTGACCTCCGCTACGCTCATGGCGAATGCGCAGGCGTTCGAAGAAGCGGCCAGCCTGGCGCGCTCGCTGGCTGATCGCAAGGCACGCTTCAGCGTTGGCTGCCACGTTGTCCTGCTCGACGGCGAACCGCTGTTGCCGACGGATCGAGTAGCCAGCCTGTTGCAGCCCGGCCCGCTAAACGGTAACCGCCAGTTTCGCAGCAAGCTCAATGACTTCGTGCTGGCGTCTTTCCGCCACAAGCTCGACCCTGTCGAGATCGAAGCCGAAGCAAGCGCTCAGATCGAGCGCCTGCAGTCGACAGGAATACGGCCCTCTCATTTCGACACCCATAAGCACGCCCACATGTTTCCTGCGGTGCTGAGGCCGCTGCTGCGCGCGGCGCGAGACTGTGGCGTTCCAGCCGTCAGGAATCCCTTCGGCCAGGTGTGGCCGTTGCCGATTGCAGACCTGCTGCGAAAGGGCAAGCTGTGGCGGCGTTTCGCTGAACTGAACGTACTGCGCAACTTTGCAAGCAGGTTCCGCCGTGAGGTCGAGGACCACGGGCTGCGCACAACCGACGGATCGCTTGCCGTGCTGGTTACCGGATTTCTCGACTTGAAACTCTTCACCACGATCGTGGACAGCATCCCGGAAGGGACTTGGGAGTTTGTCTGCCATCCTGGCTACAACGACGCTGACCTCGACAAGGTGCGCACGCGGCTGCGGCAGTCACGGGAGCAGGAACTCAACCTGCTGATCTCGGTGGAAGCAAAAGAGATTCTGCAGAGCCGCGAGATTAAGTTGATCACCTATCGGGAGCTGTGACCGCTTCGACCATCCGCCACGCGCTACAATGGCTGTCCCGCCCAGTCGGCTTAATCGTCGCGGGCACATTGCCCATGAATCCACTTGTACTGCCAGACACCGAGTACAAAGCAGTCTTCGAGCGTATTACCCAACTTGCGTTGGAGTATCTAGCCTCGATCGGGGAACGGCCAACTTTTCCGAAACGAACCGGAAGCGAAACAGAAGCTTTATTTGCCAAGCCCTTGCCAGAGCATGGAATGGGCGAGGACGCTCTCGACAATCTAAGGCAGCTGATCGAGTCCATACGCGTTACCGGCCCCCGTTTTTTCGGTTACGTGCTCGGTTCCGGAGAGCCCATCGCTGCCGCCGCGGATCTGCTGGCTAGCGTGCTGAATCAGAATGTGACAGCGTGGCGCTCATCGCCCTCGGCACTGACGATCGAACGCGTCGTGGTGGGCTGGCTGGCAGAAGCGATCGGCTGCGGTGGGTTCAGCGGAAGTTTAACGGGCGGCGGTTCCTCGGCAAACCTGATGGGACTCGCTATGGCGCGCGAAGCCCGCGCGCCCGCAAACGAGATCGGTGCGCGTCCGGGAACGATCTATGCCTCCGACCAGGTCCACATGTCGATTCCCAAGGCTATCGCTTTGCTGGGCATCGGTAGAGAGCATCTCCGGCTCATTCCTTGCGACGACGACTTTCGGATTCGTGTCGATCTTTTGCGCGCGAGCATGGAACGCGATCTCAGTGCCGGATTGACCCCTATCGCGATTGTGGGTTCTGCCGGAACGGTTGCTACCGGAAGTATCGATCCGCTGCTCGAGTTGGCGGAAATCGCGCATGAGTCTGGCGCTTGGTTTCACGTGGACGGGGCCTACGGCGCTCTGGCCGCCATTGCCGAACCGGCAAAGTTTGCGGGACTGAACCAAGTCGATTCGTTGTCGCTCGATCCGCACAAATGGCTGTATCAGCCGCTCGACTGTGGATGCCTGCTCTACCGCGATGCGGCGGCCGCGCGCCGCGCGTTCTCACATACCGGAGACTACGCCAAGTCGCTGCTGGACGATCCCGTGGAGGGCTTCGTGTTCTTCGAGGAAACAATCGAGCTGTCGCGGCGCTTTCGCGCGCTGAAGATTTGGTTGTCGCTGCGCTATCACGGGTTGGCGAACTTTCGCGAGGCAATCCGCGATGACCTAATCCACGCGAAGCTGTTGGCAGGGCTGATTACGAAGCAACCCGAACTCGAACTCCTGGCTCCCGTCCCACTCAGCGCAGTCTGCTTTCGCCATCGATCGCAGAGTGACGCTGACCGCAACAGTAACGGGTTGAACCAAGAAATATTGCAGGGCGTGATTCGCCGAGGGAAGGTATTCTTGTCCAACGCGACGATTCATGGCAAATTCGCGTTGCGGGCCTGCATAGTGAATCATCGCACCACGCCGAATGACATCGAACAGGTGGTGAGCGAAGTGCTTGCCGTGGGCAGGGAATTGTCCGCAGGAGTCGGCTAGTACAAGCTTCGGTGCGCAATCGGAACGTCAATACATTGATCATGCCAACCGCTTCGCAACGCAAGTCCCACGCAAACAACGACCAAATCGTAACCACAGCGCCTTGCCGCGCCGATCTTGCCGGCGGCACTCTAGACATCTGGCCGCTATACCTTTTCCATCCCGGCGCGGTGAGTGTAAACGTTGCTCTCAACATACTGACAAGTTGCAAAATCACTCCGCGAAGGGGACGGGAGATCGCGCTCCGATCGCAGGACACAGGGCGACACGAGCGCTTTGCCGGGCTGGAAGAGTTGCTCGAGGCGAAAACCTATCGGAACCCACTGGCGGCTTATCTGATTCGCTTCTTCAAGCCGGCTTCCGGGTTCACCCTGGAGACGCATTCGGAATCTCCGGCCGGTGCGGGCATCTCCGGCTCTTCGGCTCTGATGATCGCCAGCACAGCGGCATTGGCCCGATTCATGGGCCACACGATTGATATCGAACAGATTCGCGTGATTGCACAGAATGTCGAAGCCCAACTGATTCGCGTGCCCACCGGCTGCCAGGATTATTATCCGGCGATGTACGGCGGTGTGAGTGCGGTGCATCTTGAGCCGGACGGAGTCCGCTGGGAGCCGGTGCCGGTTTCGCTCGACGAAATGGATCAGCGCTTCGTTCTTTTCTACACGGGTGCGCCGAGGCAATCCGGCATCAACAACTGGAAGGTGTTCAAGCAGCATATCGACGGTGACAAGCGCGTGATCCATAACTTCGCGGAAATCTCGAGGATTGCCCAATCCATGCACCGCGCACTGGCTGAAAGACAATGGGACGACGTGGAGCGCCTGATACGAGAGGAGTGGAAACTCCGGCGGACAAACGCCCCAGGCATCACTACTCCGTTGATCGACAAGCTGATCGCTGTGGCCCGGCGGCAAGGCGCGCGAGCCGCCAAGGTTTGCGGCGCCGGAGGAGGCGGCTGCGTAATCGTGTTCATCGAAAAAGGTACGCGCCAGCGAGTCGAGGTCGCGATTCGTGGCCACGGCGGCCAACCACTGGGCTTCTCTGTAGCTCGCCAGGGCTTATCGTTCCACCCAACCCCGAAGCTGGAGACGGTCAAGGTTTAGCTATGTTCACCACTAGCACGGGACGCCTTCATCCAGTGTGGGCGTTCGTGGTGTCGGCTATGTTTTCCGTGCTGGCGTTTCTGGTAGCCGGCTACGCTGCCGGAGCCATGGCCGGCGATCGCGTCCTGCTTTTCGAGCTGATCTTTCGTCCCTTGTTGGCGTTACTGCTGATCGCACTATTCGTGTGGATGCTGGCTACCGTCGACCACCTCGAAAATCATCGCATTGCAGCCATGGGGTTGCCGCGCGCGCCAGGATGGCTCAGGCAGTTCACCACCGGCTGTGTTCTCGGATTCCTGCTGACGGTCCTGGCCATTATTCCGATCGCGATTTGGGGGCAGACCAGCAGCAGATTTCGACTGAGTCTGCACACCTTGCCCAGGGTCGGAGCCGTCCTGCTCGTTCTTCTCCTCGGAGCACTTGCCGAAGAGTTGATTTTCCGCGGCTATCCCTTTCAACACCTGGAACAGGGCATCGGAGCAATCGGTGCGATTACGGTCTTTTCGGTGATGTTTGGCGCGGTGCACCTGGCGAATCCCGGCGCGAGCCTGTGGGGACTGATCAATACCATCCTGATCGGCATACTTCTTTCCATCTCCTATCTGCGGACCCGAGCTTTGTGGCTGCCATGGGGCATACACTTCGGCTGGAATTTCGCGCTCGGATTCCTCTTTGGCCTGCCGGTGAGCGGCCTTCGGCTTTTCAATGTGATGGTGCGGACTACGGCGAGCGGGCCGCAATGGGTGACAGGCGGAAACTATGGACTGGAAGCCAGCGCGACGGCTGTGGTGGTCATCCTTGTCGGAGTCGTGATGGTTTGGAAGTTACCGTTGGCACGACTCGCACAACCGGCGTCGCCGATGGCGGAGACGGTATCCCGCGACAGGGCTTCGGGCATCGAACCCTAAGGTATGTTGCGGCCTCCGGGATGAGCATATAATTTGAAACAATCCGGGTGTTTCCATGAGCCGTTCCTGTATCTCGCTGTTCGCTACGGCATTTCTTGCCCTTACGATATCCGCATTTGCCGATGACGCCAAAGCGCCGCCCAAGCTTCCGTCGGAAAGAATGACACCGCAAACTCGCTTGCTAGTGATCCGCGATCTGACGGCGGAGCGCGTATTTGCGCGACGCCTGTTTCCCATCGGTGAAAAGGGATTGCAGATCAAGAACGGGGTGGTGACGCCCAGCGACGCGAAGGTCGTGGCCTTGGCTTCGGAAAACGGGGCTGCGGCGCGGCCGGGCGACCGGGTAGTCATTTCCAACGTGGTTATCAAAGAGAATGCAATTGTCTTAGAAATCAACGGCGGCCCGAAGAAGCATGAGAAGTGGTATCAGCACATCCAAGTGGGCGCGCAAGGAGGAATGAGCACGGTGGGCGGCGCTCCCAAGAGCCTGGAGGCGAAAGGCTCGGAGGTTACGCTGGCGTTCGACAAATATGTGCCCGAGCTGACCGGCGAACAAGTTCGCGACATGTTATCGCCGGTGTTTGATTTCAAGGCACTCAATCAGGCCGAGGCATATGAGAAGACCTTGCCGCCCAAGGTGCAGGAGGCAATCAAGGACCAGCAAGGTGCCTAGTGGGCATGGACCGGGACATGGTGATCTATGCCAAGGGACGTCCGCCCAGGAAGATCCGCGATAAGGACGAGAAGGGCCAGGACTACGAAGAATGGATCTACGGCACTCCGCCGGAGGAGGTGGACTTCGTGCGCTTCCAAGGTGCGGTGGTTTCGCGATTGGAAATTATGACCGTGGATGGACAGAAGATTGTCCGCACCGAAAAGGAAGTGGACCTGAAAGCAGCGGATACGGAGGTTGCCGAAAAGAAGCCAACAGAAAGGCCGGCGACCGCTCCCAGTTTGCGCCGTCCAGGGGAGCAACAGGAATATCCACAAGGCAACCAGACGGGCCCGCCTCCGCCGTATCCTGATCCTGGTACAACCGGACCCAATACGGCGCCCGGAACCGATCCTGGGGCGCCACCACATTGGGTTGGAAGCCTTTGAGCGGCGGTCGATTTGGCACGCCTAGCCGCGCGCCTTTACACTATTAAACGTGAGGATTGCACTCGGCCAGATCAACACTACAGTCGGCGATCTTCCGGGCAATTCTGCAAAGATCATCGATTATGCGCGACGGGCCAGAAGCGCCGGCGTCGATCTTATTCTTTTTCCTGAACTAAGCGTTTGCGGCTATCCGCCGCGCGACTTGGTAGAGCGCTCATGGTTCGTAGAGCGCAACCAGCAAGCTGCGGAAGCGATTGCCCGCGAGACCCAGGGGATTGCCGTGATTTGCGGCTTGGTGACTCCGGCCAGATCGGACACCGGCAAGTCCGTGTTGAACTCGGCGGCGCTGCTGCGTGATGGAAAGATCGACGCCATCCAATCCAAGCGTCTGCTGCCCAGCTACGACGTCTTCGACGAGATGCGCAATTTCGCTCCAGCCGAACGCCAGCAGCTGCTGGCGTTCGACGGCAAGCAACTCGCGCTCACCATTTGCGAGGACGCATGGAATGACAAGAATTTCTGGGACCGCCAGTTGTACGGGGTGGATCCCGTCGAAGACCTAATCGATGCGGGCGGGCAAATTCTTCTGAACATCTCAGCTTCTCCGTTTTATCTTCGGAAACGCGAGCTGCGACGTGACATGCTGGCCGCCATCGCCAGGCATTACCGTATTCCCGTTGCGTTGGTGAACCAGGTTGGAGGAAATGACAGCCTGGTGTTTGACGGATCAAGCTTCGCGCTGGGTCCTGATGGACGCGTGATAGCGCAAGCCAAGTCGTTCGAAGAAGACATCGTCTGCTTTGATACTGAATCGCTTAACGGTGACATCCACTTGAGTGAGGAAGGGCTGGAGGCAAGTGCGTATTCTGCCCTGGTGTTGGGTACACGCGATTATGTGCAAAAGTGTGGTTTCCGGCAGGCGGTGCTGGGACTGAGCGGAGGTATCGATTCGGCGCTCACCGCCTGCATTGCGGTGGATGCGCTGGGCTGCGAGAACGTCATCGGGGTTGGCATGCCGGGGCCGTATTCTTCCCAAGGCAGTATTGATGACTCGGCCGCCCTGGCCGAAAATCTCGGCATTTCGTATGAAGTGGTGCCGATTGGCGAAATTTTTCATTCGTATTTGAAAGCTTTGAAGCCGATGTTCGCTGGCCGCGAGCAGGACGTGACTGAAGAGAACATTCAGGCGCGTATTCGTGGCTCGTTGCTGATGGCGGTTTCCAATAAGTTTGGCGCGCTCCTGCTCACCACTGGAAATAAGTCCGAGATCGGGGTGGGCTATTGCACGCTCTATGGCGACATGTGTGGAGGACTGGCGGTCATCTCCGATGTGCCCAAAACGCTGGTCTACCGTCTGGCACGGTACGTGAATTCGCGTTCGCCAGTAATTCCTGAGTCCACCATAGAAAAAGCTCCTTCTGCGGAATTGCGGCCTGATCAGAAGGACAGCGACTCGTTACCGCCATACGAAATTCTCGATACAATCCTGGAGGATTACGTTGAAGACAATCAGTCTCCCGATACAATTGCCGCGCAGCACAGCTACCACCCAGAACTGGTGCGAAAAGTAGTTCGCATGGTGGACAAGAGCGAATACAAGCGCCAGCAAGCGGCTCTCGGCTTGAAGATTTCGACGAAGGCATTCGGCTTTGGACGCCGCTATCCTATCGCCGTCAAGGCGGAGATGTAGACACCCTCGCAGGTTAAACTTGCACTCTGGTTTCGAGAAAGGAAACATGAACCGTTGCACTGTCGTATTGATGACCACTAGTCTCGCCTTCGCCAGCCTTTACTCCAACGCCCAGCAAAAGCCGGCGACCGCGTCGAACGCGTCTGCGAAGTCCGCTTCCACCACATCCACCAACTCACAGGGATCGCTTCCCAGCCAAGCCACATTCAACGCATTCCTGAAGCGAATGTTCGGATGGAACCAGGACCTCACCTGGAAAGTAGTGGATATAAAGCCGGCGGAGGCACCTGGTCTTTCGGAGGCAACCATTATCTTCAGCACGCCGAAAGGTCAGCAGGCTACGCGAATCTACGTGACCGCGGATCAGAAGCATGCCTTTACCGGCGAACTCGTGCCCTTCGGCGCCGATCCGTTTGCCGAGGCACGCGAGGAACTGAAAAGCGTCAATGGCCCTTCAGAAGGACCGAAGGATGCAGCCATCACCATTGTGGAATTCGGCGATTTGGAGTGTCCCGCGTGCAAGGCCGCGCAGCCGAACATTACCAAGCTGATGCAAGACGAGCCTAAGGCCCGGCTCGTGTTCGAGAACTTTCCCTTGGAGCAGATTCACAAATGGTCGCTGACTGCGGCGAAGTATGTGGATTGCCTGGGTCGGGCGAATAATGATGCTGTCTGGAAGTTCATCGCAACGGTTTACGAACACCAGTCGGAAGTGAACGAGCAGAACGTCGACCAGATGCTGAAGGGTTATGTGAAGGATGCAGGCGGCGATCCAGATGCCATTGCCGCTTGCGCTGCCAAGCCGGAGACGGCGAAGCGAGTGATGGATTCGATGGCGTTGGGCAGAAAGCTCGGTATCGATAGCACCCCAACGTTCTTCATCAATGGACGCAGAATCGTGGGCTTCGGCGCAAATGTTCCCTACGACGCGGTAAAGTCAATGGTGGACTTCGAAGTAGCCAATGCAGGAAAGTAGTTTGTTGCTCACTATGGAGGTCGCCGCGCACTGGACGGCCAAGCCGTCAGTGTCCGCTGGGTAACTGCACAACGAACGAGTTCGCTTCTGACAGGCGAAGGATGTGGGGCGTGATGACCACCAGCAGTTCGTCTTCCATGTTGTTTTTGGTGTGCTCGGAAGCTGCGTACGTCAGCGCCGGGACTGTGCTCAGGAATGGGTATCCGCTTATGCTGCGGGCGTCGGCTGAGGAGATGAGGCCGGTCACTACACTGGACTCGCCACTCTTCAGCGTAATGCTGCCGGTGTACTCGCGGTTGTTGATGATGGGAATGCCGTTCACCGTCTGCGTGCCCAGGGAGCGGATGTTCAACTCCAGCTTCAAAGTGACGTCCCGGTTAGTGTGAATGACGGGGGTAGCCTTCAGGTTCAGCCCCAGGTCTTCATAGTTGACGGACGGGACGGGCGCAATGTAGCTCTGGTTGCCAAGCACTTGTGAGATGGCCGAGGAGTTGTAAATGGGAGCGAAGGTTGCATTCACAATAGGATAACGTTCACCCACCTTGAACACGGCAGCATCGTTCTGCGAGGCACGCAGCGTAACGTGATCCAGGGACCGAATATCCGACTCATTCAGGTTGACCGCTACGGTAGCCCCGGTGCCTAAGCCAGTAAGCGCCATCAGCGTAAGACCGCCGCCGAAGGTGGCGAAGGGTGTCGACAAAATCGAGCTGGTTTGACTGGGGAGGGACGCCAGCAAAGCCTGGATAGTCTGCGAGTTGGCCTGGTTGATTCCGCCGGAAGCGATCAACTGGTTGATAAGGTTCTGAGAATTTTGTCCCAGACCCGCGATGAGCGACGGGTTGATATTGAACAACGTGAACTGCGGCGGAAGGGTCGTGCCGAGCTGCCTAAGGAAGCTGGAACTGACCTCATAGACCCGCAAGTCAAGCAAGACTTCAGGACGCCCGCCGGACAGGCTTTCCAGCAACTGTCCCGCCGCTTCCACCACGGGCTCCTCCGCCCGCACCGAGATGGTGGATTGTGCCTTGTCGGCCGCTATATAACGCAGGTTAAAAAGCACACGGAGTGAGTTGGTCATCTCCGTCAGCTCCTGGTCGCCCGTCAGGTCGGGCAGATAGAATGTGCGCAGAGACATGCGTTCGTAGGTGCGCCGGTTCTCGATGGTGTCGGCTGCGAATAGCATTTGCCTGGCCGATAACGGCACCCAGAACGTCTTGGTGACACGTGTCGCCGCTTCCATCGCGGTAGCGAAGTTTACGTCTTCAATGTCGAATCGAACCCGCCGCTGCTGTACCGAGTCATCGAACTGAGCGGTTATCCCGTAGGCCCGTGCCACTTGGGTGAGCATGGCCCTGGCATCGCCCCGGAAGTGAAAGTCATGGCGCTTCGCAGCGGGCTGCATTTCGACCGGAGTGGACTGCTCCACGACGCGCATGTTTTCGCTCAGGGGTTTCTCGTCCAGCGGCATCGAGTCGCGCAGCCGCTGAAGTGCGTATTCGTTGGTCGGGTCGTATTCCAGCGCCCGCCGGAAGTTGGCCATCGCGACGACCTCGTTATGGTCGAGCATCGCCTGGTTTCCCTGCTTCAGGGCTTGCGTCACCAGTTGCTGGCGTGTGAACTCACGGGCTGTGAGGTATTTCACGTTGTGAGGTGCGAGCTGAGCGGCAAGTTCAAACTTCTCGAAGGCTGCGTCCAAGTTACCTGATGACTTCAGCTTCACACCCGCTTTGAATTGATGCTTGGCCGCAGCGACGTCTTTAGGGTCGTCGCGTGGAGCGGCCGATATGCCAGGCTGTGCTGGCGCAGTTTGATTTGTCGCAGCCGCCTGCGAGGTCGGTGCTTGAGCGGGCGAATTGGTCTTGGAGACTGGCTTATTCAGCGGGGTGGAGTTACTGGGCTGAGGTACTTGCAGCGCGGAGGGGGCTGTCGTTGCCC
Organism: uncultured Acidobacteriaceae bacterium; assembly: GCA_963836295.1. Lineage (GTDB taxonomy): Bacteria > Acidobacteriota > Terriglobia > Terriglobales > Acidobacteriaceae > Bog-257. The sequence goes on from CAWIIY010000004.1 coordinate 59,312, forward strand.
CGTTCTGCGGGGCAGCCGTCGCGGTGGGCGCAGCAGTCTGCTGCCCAGCCAGAGTGCTCGCCATCGCAAGCCCAAGTAGGATCCCGGCCAAAAGACGCATCAGTGCTCAAATTGTATGCCAGTGGGTTCGGACCTTGTCCCGTCAGACGATCAGGTTGAGTGTCCCGACAGGTTCACACACGAGGATTTGGCGTGCTAAACTTCACTCACATCGAGGGCTGAGGATGAAAACGGTTTTGCGCAAGCTGATGTTCGTGGATTTAATCAAGGGACTGAAAGTCACCTTCCGCAATCAGGACCCTAAGGAAGTCATCACCGAGCAATATCCGCTGCAGCGGCCTGAAGTCGCGGAACGTTTCCGCGGCGCGCCTCGCCTCAACAACAATCCCGAAACCAACGAGACTCTGTGTATTTCCTGCGATCTCTGCGCGCTGGCCTGCCCTGAACATCTTATCGTGGTGAACAGCGAGCGCAACCCCCACACCCGGCGCAAGGAACTGACGGACTTCACCTATGATTTGAGCCGGTGCATGTTCTGTGGTCTTTGCGAGGATGCCTGCCCTGTCGACGCGCTGGAGCTAACGCAGGACTTCGAGATGGCTAACTACAGCCGGGAAGGACTCATCTGGAACCGCGAGATCCTGGAGAAGGGCCCTGAACCGAACGTGTACCGGCGCTAGCGGCTGGGCGACCACGTAATTTCCTCGCGGGCCAAGCCCGACCCTCCCTGGCAGCCGGTTATCGCGGGCAGCACCTGAAGATTCTGCGCTTGACTCGCGCGCACTGTCTTAGATCCTGGATTTCTCCGTGCCCGTGCCTTTGTGGTGATGCCCTATTCGAAGATCAGGATTGCCGCGGCGATTACTGTCGTCCAGCGTTCGTGCTTGTCACCGACCGCGCTCTGCGTGATGTTGGCAGTGCGCACGATTTTGTTCGATAGTCGATAGACCTCTTTCTTCTCGTCCCATGATTTGTCAGCGTCGAATTCCACATCGAGCGTAGTGGCAAGCATTTCGGCGGCAAGTTCTTCGGCGTAGTCCCCGGCTACGTCGTCGGTCTCGCCGAAGGAATGGTGCTCACTCAAATAGCCATAAGTGCTGTGATCGGCGGGAATCGCTACTCCAATCGAGGCGGCCGTCAGGCGATGGGGCTCGCGCGTGGAGTTCTCAGCCACCACCGCGAACGTTACCTCTCCCGCCGAGAGGTACTGCAGCCCGTCTTTGCGTGGAATGAGCTTGCAGTTGGGAGGGAAGATGGACGACACGCGCACCAGGTTCTGGGCGGCAATACCCGCATCGCGCAGCGCCAATTCGAAGGAGGTGAGCCGCTCCCTGTGTTTCCCCACGCCCTTGGTGAGAAAGATGCGCTTGGGGACCATGTCTTTTGCCAATTTACATTCTCCAAAGCTAAAGATAGTTGTAACCGAATCGTTAAAAGTAACACACCAGAACAAGACGATTGTGTGAAAACAGCATTAAAGGACAAGAATGGAGAAAAATGTTTGGGCTCATCGAACCGTGTTTGCTGCGGGTACCACGGCCTTCAGCTTCACCGCAATATCAATGAACGCCAGCGCGGCGCGGCTGAGCGCCTTATCTTTGCGGAAGACCAGCGCCAGATCGCGTTGAATACTGGCATCCGCCAGCGTGAGCGCAACCAGCGCATTGGCTTGCAGGTCCTCCGCGACGTTGGAACGCGGAATGAACCCAATCCCGACATCGGCTGCGACAAAGCGCTTCAGCAGTTCACTGGAATCGAGTTCCATGGATATCCGCGGTTTCAGCCGGCGCTCGTGAAAGAGCGTCTCCAGCGTGTCGCGGGTGCGCCCCACCTTCGGTAGAAGCAGCGGATACTCCACCACCTCAGCCAACGCCGCCTCGGCCTGTCCGGCTAGCGGATGATGGGGCGGCGTAATCACAATGAGTTCATCGCGATGGATGGGCACCACCGTCAGGCGCTTGTCGGGCACCGGCAAGGACACGACCCCGAAGTCACACGAGTTCTCGATGATCGCCTCTAGAATCTTGTTGTGCTCCAGCCGCTTGACGCTGACCGCGACACCGGGATACTGTCGCTTAAATTCGGCGAAAACTTCCGGCAGGATGTGCAGGCAGGTGCCTTCATTGGCGGAGACGACCAGTTCGCCACGCGGCACGCAATGCATCTCGGCCAGCGCGACCAGCACGACGCGGCGCTGCTCCAGCACGTCTTCGGCATACTTCTGGAATACTTTGCCCGGGCCGGTGACCGCCACTTTGCCGCCGCTGCGGTCGAGCAGCTTGGCTCCCACCTCCTCTTCCAAGGCGCGAATCTGCGATGAGATGGCCGGCTGGGTGCGAAAACGCCGCTCGGCCGCTCGCGAGAAGCTGCTGAGCCGTGCGACCTCCAAAAATGTCTCGAGCTGATCGAAGTCCATGAGAAACGCAGCAATTAGCGATTAGCGGCTAGCGATTAGCAACTAGCCATTAGCTCCAATCTTTCGAATTAGAGTTCGGAGCGCCGCAAGTTGGAATTTACACGTTACTGGAAAATTGCGGGTAGGTCGCTCACCTCAATCCAATCTCTCAGCACGCTGGTCGCCTTTGGGCGGAGAGAGAAAAACCGTGCCGCACTTCCTTTTTTCCACGTCGCAAGGAGCATTTCACAGGCGCCGTGACGGCGGGCAACTCTGCGAAGGCGTTCTCCGTCTTCAGCGGTGGGCCTGGCTGCATAGCCCCCTTTGACCTGAATGAGGATTATTCGAAAGGCGTCGCCGCGTTTCGTGCCGCTCCGAGGCGGTCCGTGATCTTTACGAATTGCAATCAGGTCTACAACGCCGCGTGACTCGCGGCCATGAGATCCGCAGAAGTCCACGAAGTGCCAACGCGGCCATGGTGCTTGGGCAACTGCTCGAACGGATGCGCACTTTGGTCATGGTCACCGCCCATTTTGATGTATATGCGGCAATCTTGAATCGCTTTTTGTATCCCGTGGTTTCCACTTGGGAACTCCGTTAGGGCAATTTGTGAACAACTGGCACCTCGATTGTACGAGTGGCGAGGCCTTTCGTCAGCGGAACCATGCATTTGCAGTTCATAAATGGGAATTATGCCGGTCATAAAAACATTGTATTAGCCACCCCCTGGAGCGCCGCGTATGCTGGATGTGTGCGCTTCGGGTGAGGGCCCGCAGCCACGCCAACTTCCTAACCCAATGCAGTTCGCAGTTCCGAAATCCTACACCGGAAGGTTGCACCACTCCGCCGGACAAACTGGCGCAAGCGGGCAGGGCGTTCCGCAAAATTTTCACTGCAAGTCAACCGCCGTCCTCGCATGACGGACGCGTGCGCGCGTCCCGCCGAGTGACGGACAAGGAGATTCCCAATGGCTGATACCAAGCCTGATCCCAAAGCAGTCCTGGCGTTTGTCAAGGAGAACAATGTGCAAGTGCTCGATCTGCGCTTCACCGACCTCCCCGGACTGTGGCATCACGTCTCTTATCCTATCGGGCAATTGAGCGAAGCGTCGTTCGAGGAAGGCTTCGGCATGGACGGATCGTCGATCCGTGGCTGGGCGGCGATTCATGAGAGCGATATGCTGCTCGTTCCCGATGCCACCAAGTACATGCTCGATCCCTTCACCGAGATTCCGACCTTGGTGATGGTGTGCGACGTCATCGATCCCGTCACTAAGCAGCGCTACGACCGCGATCCGCGCTACATCGCCAAGAAGGCCGAGATGTATCTGGCCTCTACCGGCCTGGCCGACACCGCCTACTTCGGCGCGGAAGCCGAGTTCTTCATCTTCGATAACGTCCGCTTCGACCAGAACGAGCACGAGGGCTTTTACTTTATCGACGCCGAAGAAGGACGCTGGAATTCCGGACGAGTCGAAAACAACCTCGGCTACCGTCCGCGCTACAAAGAAGGCTACTTTCCGGTTGCTCCCACGGACCACTACCAGGACCTGCGTACTGAGATGGCCATGACTATGCAGAATTGCGGGCTCGTGGTTGAGTGTCATCATCATGAAGTGGCGACCGGGGGGCAGACCGAGATCGATTTGAAGTTCGATTCGCTGATCAAGTCGGCGGACGGAATGATGCTCTACAAGTACATCGTGAAGAATGTCGCCAACCAATACGGCAAGACCGTGACCTTTATGCCCAAGCCGCTCTTCCAGGACAATGGCAGCGGCATGCATACCCACCAGTCGCTATGGAAGGACGGGAAGCCGCTGTTTGCCGGTGACGGCTATGCCGGATTCTCGCAGCTCGGCTTGTGGTACATTGGCGGACTGATTAAGCACGGTCCGGCTTTGTCTGCCATTATTGCCCCCACCACCAACTCCTACAAACGCCTGGTGCCGGGTTTTGAAGCGCCGGTGAATCTGGCGTATTCACGTCGCAATCGTTCGGCCGCGTGTCGTATTCCGATGTATTCGGCATCGCCCAAGTCCAAGCGGGTGGAGTTCCGCCCCCCTGATCCGAGCTGCAATCCGTACCTCGCATTTTCGGCGATGCTGATGGCGGGACTGGATGGAATCGAGAACAAGATCGATCCCGGTCAGCCACTGGACAAGGACATCTACGATCTCGGTCCAGAGGAACTGGCAAAGGTCCCATCCATGCCGGGCTCGCTGGAGAACGCGCTTGACGCACTCGCGCGGGATTATCAGTTCCTGCTCAAAGGCGACGTTTTCACCGAGGAGATGCTGAACACGTACATCGACTACAAACGGGAGAAGGAAGTGAACGCCATGCGCTTGCGGCCGCATCCCTATGAGTTCCAGATGTACTACGACATTTAGGAATAACGAGTCAACGATTGAATTGATTTTGAAGTGAGTGCCCACGGCGCGCAAGCCGTGAGCGGATATGGAATCATGCTCCTGCTGTTAGGAACTTACGGCAGGGGCATTTTTGTTGGACGTTGTTCTTGCCGCGCACAGTTCCGGGTTACTGTGCCCGGCTCGCACCGGTAGAAGCGGCCTTCAAATCTCCGTCCAAGGGCGGGAGGAAAACCTCTTCAGCCAGGAATCGCGCAGACCACCTCAACACGGCAAACAGATCTACCGACCACACTGGAAGTCCTCCGAGCGATACTCGATGGCCAGTTCCCCTCCCAGCCGAGTCGTCAATTTATTCTCAGTCGCATGCTCAGAGCCCGTGAGACCGCAACGCATTTCTTAGTCAATTTTAATCCTAGCTCTAGCACCTTGCCCCGGAAGTTATGAATCTGCGCTAACCCTCGGACGCTGGTGTCCTGTAACAGTGGTTCGCTACAGAAGTCAGGCTCGCTTTGAAAGGGCCCAGCTTCAGCCGGGCCGCACGATTGCCATTGAAAAACTGGGCTTTAGCCCTCGGGGTTCGCAAACTTGGATCGATAACTTCCCCACAATTATTCTGCGAATCTCGGTTACAGGACGCTGGGGAAACTCTGATTCAGCCACCGCGAAGTCCCTCAGCGGCTAAAGCCGCAATGATTTTGCGCCAGTTACGGACGGCCTGAAGGCCGCCCCCTTCGGGAAACCAGACTTAATCAGAGCTTCCCTAGAACGAAACTATTCGGATCGACCAAGGCGGAAGGAGGAATTCTACCCGCGTTTTATAGTTGGCGCTAAGAATCTGCGGTTTTGAGAATGCAGATGGCAATAGGTGCCAATCAGACCGACCCTTCACAGCGTCTCAGCAAATGGTCCGAGGTTTGCACTGTTTCTTGTTTTATCAGCGATCATGATCGGGTGTGGAGGGGGTGGCTCTAACTCTAGTCCTGGTGCGGCGACGGTCACTCCCGTAACTCCCACTGCAAGTGCGCCTCCGGCGGTTAAGCTTGATTTGCAGAAAATGCAAACGGTGGTTGCCGGCGGGGCGAGTTCGGATTATGTGGTTTCGACAACGGGAGAAGAAGGACTGGCAGAGATTGGGACTCACCGGATACGATTAATTAACGTAGACGATAACCTGGTTGGTGTTGCCGCGGACGGGACCCTGCAATTGCAATGGTCGTACCATCTTAACCAAGGGCTTGCTTTATGTCGTGAGCATCAGTGGATACCGCACATCATCATCGGCCATGTGTTACCTGCGCCCCTGGCCATAAAGGGAGTAAACGGACGGGTTTACGGGCCTTCCTCGTGGGCGATCTACGATCAATATATTCAAGCTTTCCTGGATTACGTAATCGTCTCACAAGGATTTACTGAGACCGAGTGGGAAGTCGGCAATGAGATGAGCATCCCTGCGCAAAACTGGGTTGCCCCCGTGTTACCGACATCTGCAACCGATCCCGCAGGCTTCAGTGCTTACTCGACTTTGTACTCGCAAATAGCTACTGTAATAGACAATTTTAGGACCCAGCATCCTGGCACAGTGCTTCGCGTCGGAGGGCCGGCAGCCGATGTAGGTTGGGCGATAGAATTTGTGGACTTGGTGGCAAGCAAGAACGTCCCAGCGGATTTCGTCAGTCTGCATGCGTATGGCAACCAACTGAACGGCACAGCGATGCAGACCAATATATCCAGTATTCAGCAGGAAATGGCCGATCAGCATCTCAGCGTGCCTATTGGTATCACGGAATGGGGACCGAGTACAGGGAGCACGCTTAACTTTGAGCCGATTGCCGGCGCCTTCGCTCTAGAGTTCGCTTCGACCATCGCGCAAGCAGGAATTTCAGATGCCATCTTCCTGGCGCTATCTCAGTTTCCCACGAATGACTGGCCAGTGCTCTATACTACAGACCAGACCCCGACCGACGTCATGTTTGCCTTTGAGGCTTTGGCCGCCCTCAACGGAACAGAAGGTACTTGTACGAGTAGTGCCGGGCTTTCTTGTGTTGCCGTCACCAGTGACGATGGAACTGTGTCTTTGGTGTTCTGGAATTTTAGTTGGGCGGGCGCTCGTTTCCCGGACACCCTGACCCAGGCGAACGAAACCTATACGATAACGGTTCAGCCGGGAGTAAGTGCTACGCCAGCCTACACCATCCAGTCGGCGCAACTAGCTTCTGGGCCGTGGGATCAGAACGCCAATCCTATTGCCCTGGTCTCGAGCGGGACAAGTATACGACTCACTATTCAAATACCGTACGGCTCTTACGGAAAGGTTTCGCTGAAACCAAATTGAACAAGGAATGAACGAGTTAAAAGGCCAAGCTAGGCAACGTTTTTGGCACTTCACGACGGGCGTAGACCAATCGACTGCACCCCAGGTGCTGGAAGGTTCTGTTCACATTAGCGAGTGCACAGTGCGTAATGTCGCCATTGAGGGTTACCAAGACCGACGTCGGCACCGCAACGTCAGGTTCCGGTCAGCGACCATACCAATCATAGCCTCTTCCCTGCTTCCCGTTTCAGGGTGCCCCAGAACCCGCCCGTCCGCTACTAGCCGTCGTACCCATTTCATGCTTTGGCCCTTGTGGTCGTGAAGTGGGGGGTGTCCGAAGTCTCGCTGGAGGGAATCGGCCCACGGGCGAGGTTTGGAGCGTGGCCTTCGCTCCTGTCCCAGAGTTGCAAAGATAGCTGCCAAGGTTTGCCTGAGCTACAATGATCTGGCCGGGCGAAACGGAAGCGGGCACTGCGGGGGGACGCAGCCATGCCGAGCGATAGGTTAGCGGGCTCATCGAGACGATGATCGGCAGTGGGGGGAAATCATGGGTTTTACCGCCGGTGGGGGATTTATGCCCACGGCCGCGATGTCGCACCTGGATGTGCTGGAAGCCGAGAGCATCCACATAATGCGTGAGGTTGTGGCGGAGTCCTCACGGCCCGCGATGTTGTACTCCATCGGCAAGGATTCGTCAGTCATGTTGAGGCTCGCCCAGAAGGCCTTTTACCCTGGACGAATTCCCTTTCCGTTGATTCACATTGATACCGGGTTCAAGTTTCGCGAGATGATCGCGTTCCGCGATCACATTGCCCATGAAACTGGCGTGGAATTGATTGTCCACACCAATCGGGAGGCGAAGGAACAAGGCGCCAACCCCTTCCAACTGGGCACTACCAAATGCTGTGCTCTGTTGAAAACTAAGGCCCTATTGGACGTTCTCGCTGCCCATCACATCGATGCGGCCATCGGCGGGGCGCGCCGTGAGGAAGAAAAATCGCGCGCCAAGGAACGGGTGTTTTCCCTACGCGATTCCCTCGGCCAATGGGACCCCAAGGACCAGCGCCCCGAATTCTGGAGCCTCTACAATGGCCGCGTCGAACCCGGTCAAAGTATGCGCGTCTTTCCTCTCTCAAATTGGACTGAGCTGGACGTATGGGAGTACATCCAGAGAGAGAATATTCCGGTCGTTCCCCTCTATTTCGCCAAAGAGCGCGAGATGCTGGTACGAGGCGACTACCTGATCCCTCTTGACCACCCCATTGATCTGTTGCCGGGCGAGCAACCGCAGCGGGTGATGTGCCGCATGCGCTCGCTCGGCTGCACCTACTGCACCGGCGCAATTCGTTCGACCGCTTCAACGGTCGCCGAGATTGTGGAGGAACTGAAGTTCTTCCGCCGTTCCGAGCGGGAAAACCGGGTCATCGACCACGATCAGGAAGGCTCCATGGAGCTCAAGAAACGGGAGGGTTATTTTTGAGCACTGCGGGCGCGGAGCGGGACTTGCTGCGCTTCTTAACAGCGGGCAGTGTGGACGACGGCAAGTCAACCCTGATTGGCAGGCTGCTTTACGATTCCGATGGTATCTACGACGATCAGCTTTCCTCGTTGCGCAAGGCGTCGGCCGCCAAGAACGTCGCACTCGATCTGTCTTTGCTGACGGACGGTTTGCGGGCCGAGCGCGAGCAAGGTATCACGATCGATGTCGCTTATCGTTATTTCTCCACCCCCCGCCGAAAGTTCATCATAGCCGACGCGCCCGGTCACGAGCAGTACACGCGCAACATGGCGACCGGGGCCTCGACGTCCGAATTGGCTGTGATCCTGGTGGATGCCCGCAAAGGTGTCTTGCAGCAGACACGCCGACACACCCTGATCGCGTCGCTGATGGGTATCCGCCAGATGATCGTGGCCATCAACAAGATGGACTTGGTGGACTTCGACCAGCAGGTGTTTCATTCGATTCGCGATCAGTTCGGAGAGTTCCTAAAGTCCCTGCAGGGCGCCGAATTCCATTTCGTGCCTTTGAGTGCGCTTGAGGGCGACAATGTCATCGAGCGCAGCGATCGAATGCCATGGTACGAGGGAAAGTCACTGCTGCACCTGCTCGAGACCATTCCTACGGCCGCCCGGCGCGATGGCGGGCTGCGCTTTCCCATCCAGAATGTCGTTCGCCCCAATCCGGATTTCCGCGGTTATGCCGGGCAGGTAGGGTCAGGCATCGTGAGGCCCGGACAGGAAGTCATTGCCTTGCCCTCGCTGCAGCGCACCACAGTCAAAGAGATACTGCTTCATACCAAGACCCTGGAGGAAGCTGGTCCGAGCCAATCGGTCGTGCTGACCACCACTGATCACATCGACCTGGGCAGGGGCGACATGCTAGTGGCCTCCGACGCGGTTCCTGCGGTGTCGGCGAAAATCACTGCTTACCTGATCTGGCTATCGCACACGCCGCTGCGCAAGAGCACTCGCTATCTGGTCAAGCACACGACACAGGTGTTATGCGGCAAAGTCAGCCGCCTGAATCACAAAATCGAGATCAATACTTTCGCCAAGCTGGATGCCGACAGTCTGCATTTCAACGAAATCGGCGAGGTGCCAACTCGACCTGCACAACCCGATTTTCTGCGATCCCTACCAGCACAATCGCAGCACGGGAAGCTTCATTGTCATCGATCCTTTCAACAACGATACCCTCGCCGCCGGCATGATTGTGGAAGCAACTCCCGACCGTCCCAGCGAAGCAACCGATGGGGCCTATGCCGGCTCTAGCGTCGCGCGGCAGCAGGGATTGACAGTTTGGTTTACCGGCTTGAGCGCAGCCGGTAAGACAACGATTTGCAGGGCCGTCGCCACCGAGCTTCTGGCCCACGGGTTGCAGGTGGAAGTGATTGACGGCGATGTCATCCGCAACTATCTTTGCAAGGATCTTGGTTTCAGTAAGCACGACCGGGACGAAAATATCCGCCGCATCGCATTCGTGGCGCAGTTGCTGACGCGAAATGGCGCGATCGTTCTCGTCTCGGCGATTTCGCCCTATCGGGCGGCACGCGATGCCGCGCGCCATTCCATTGGCGACTTCATGGAGGTTTACGTCAACACTCCCCTCGCCGTGTGCGAGGTGCGCGATCCCAAGGATCTCTACAAGAAGGCACGGGCCGGCGAGATCACCGGATTCACCGGCATCGACGACCCCTACGAGCCGCCAATGGGGCCGGAAACTATTTGCAACACCGACCAGGAGAGTACGCGAGAAAGCTCCTCGAAGGTGGTGGCGGCGGTCCTTCGCTACCTTGCTGCAAAACGCTCTTGAACTGGGGTTGGGCGTTCCGATTCCGACGACGAGTTAGGCGGAATGGTACTGGACTTAGGCGCAATCGCCGGAAGAGTTGCCGTAGGTCTAGCCGTCGGCGTCCTGGTTGGACTCACTGGACTCGGCGGCGGCATGGTGCTGCTCCCAGTACTGATTTCTGTCTTGGGCGTTCCACCCATCCTCGCCGTCGGCTCCGATGCCGTTATCAACTGCATTACCAAGATTGGAGCGGGTGGACTGCATTGGCGTCAGGGAAACGTCAGTTGGCGACTGGTGCTCAGCCTGACTTACGGCAGCATCCCGGGCGCCATCATTGGAGTGGCCATCCTGACATGGGTGCGTGCGACCTTCGGGAATGGGGTCAACGACTTCCTGCGGGCCTCAATCGGGGTCTTGTTGGTCGTCATTCCAGTTGGATACTTGTTCAAGCCGCGCGCTTCCGCTCCTCAGGTTTCTTTTTCGGTATTGCAGGAGAAAAAGTATTGCTTTGGTGTCACGCTCATCGGATTCTTCGCCGGGATTCTGGTGGGCTTGACCTCCATCGGCTCGGGCAGTGTCATCCTGGTGCTGCTACTAGTCTTCTACGGTTTTCCGCCCGCCATGCTGGTGGGCACCGACATTATTCATGCCGTTCTGCTGGCAGGGCTGACCGGCTGGCTTCAGTTCAAGCTCGGCAACGTGGATTTCGTTCTCGTTCTGTGCGTGCTCATGGGTTCTGTCCCAGGAGGCCTCTTGGGCGCTTATCTGGCCAGCCACGTGTCATCCTCCCGGCTCAAGCAGGTACTCTGCGTGCTGCTCATGGCCGTTGGGGCAAGAATGCTCTGGGGAGTGTTGGTCCATGCTAACTGAGTCTGCGCAGCGCCAATACCTGGCGCGCATCAAGCGTGCTCTGCAGGCTGCCACCGAGATCGCCAGGCAGTATGCGCCTGGCACGTTTCGCGTGCGCGACAACGGCGGACGCAACGTGATCACCGAGGTTGACTGCCGGCTTAGCGAGGTGCTCCGCGGCCACTTACTGCAGCCTGGCGAGGGTTGGCTTTCGGAGGAAGATCCCGACGACCAGGCACGGCTGGCTTCCGACATTGTCTGGGTGGTAGATCCCGTAGACGGCACGCGCGAATTCGTCGATGTCATTCCCGAGTGGTGTATCTCGGTGGGACTCGTCGTGGAGGGAGTGGCTACCGCCGGCGGCACCTGCAATCCGGCCAGCAATGAGTCGTTTTTGGGCTCGCTGGATTGCGGCGTTACGTACAACGGTCGTCTCGTGCGCGCCGCAACGCGCACAACTTTGGATGGTGCAGTCGTGCTCGCCAGCCGCCAGGAGTGCAAACGCGGAGAGTGGCGGCGCTTCGACCAAGCTCCCTTCGAGGTTCGACCGATGGGATCCATCGCCTACAAACTCTCCCTTGTTTCTGCGGGACTGGCCGATGCCACGTGGACACTGTCTCCCAAGCACGAGTGGGATGTGGCCGCTGGAGTCGCGCTGGTCACTTCCGCGGGTGGCCATGTTGCCTGCACCGACAATGCCGCGCCGCGGTTCAATCGCAGCAACACGCTTGTGGCGAAATTGGTGGCCAGCGGAGAAGCCCTCTGGCCAGAAATCGTTCAATTCATTGAGCGAGATCGAAGTTCGAAGAACCTTGATACAGCCTGAACAAAAGGGACAAGATGCGCGTCAGCCCGCAACGCATGTAGTTGAAGCTATTGGAGAAACAAGACTTACGGATGATGAGGTACAGGACATTTGAGGCCGATTCACCCAAATCAAAAGGCAAGCTAAATCAATGATTTACAGCCACGGTCCTGGCTCCGTACTACCACCTCTCTGGAAAGTTGCCCCGGTATTAGCAACAGATTGCGATCAAACATGTCCGCCATCCCTGCATGCTTGACATACCGTCATTGCGCGTCCCGAAGCGCCGATGAATAAGCTTCGATCCTGTGCTATAGTCGATAATCTGCAGGGTTGGACGCCAGTTTCAGATCCGGAGGAGTTGATGAAGTACCGGCGGAACGTTCTAACTACTTTTGTGGTGTGTGCTTTGTGCCTTGTATTTGTTACAACCCCGGCTTACGCATACGTCGACCCCAACGCAGTGGGTTTGGCTTCCCAGATACTGACTCCTATCCTGATAGCCGCCGCCGCCGGCGTTACATTCCTTAGAAAACGAATCGGAGCTGCTTTCGGCGCATTGGCGCGGCGCCTGCGGCGACGCGCTAATGCCTAGTCGCGATTTCCGTTCCACGGTCGCGTCGCTCTGGTTCCGGCTGATCACCCTCGGGATTCTCGGCTTGGCCTTTGCCGAAACGCTCAGTCTGGCACAGGGAGAGGTTCAGGGCTGGACCTTTTATCTCACCACTGCTGGGATCGTTTTCGAAGTAGCGGTGCGTCTGATTTTCGCGTCGCTGGCCGGTGTCGCTTTAGGGACCCTCTGTACCGCCGCCCTTGCCCCCTTTCTCTGGCATTTCAGGTCATCGCGCGAACGAATTGCCGAGTGGGCGACAAAGGTTGGCGTGGTTCTGGTCGTATTCCTGGATTCCAGGTTTGCGTTGACAATCCTGATCAATTTGTGGGGGGCTAACCACGGCCCGCGATTTGCGACCACTTTGCTCACAGCCCACTTCCTGGCTTTCGCCGTAGCCCTTTACATTCCTCGCATCCGGAGACAAGTGGTGACGAGCATCGACGGCTTCATGGGCGAAAAGATGACTCGACGCACCGCTATTGCGACAATCGTCGGCGCTGGTGGTCTAGTGGCCACGGAATTTGCTCTTAGCAGGACAGCACCCGTGGTAAAGGCAGCGCTGCTTCCGCAGCGGCCAAAATCTAACATCCTGCTGATCACTTTCGACGCCTTAAGTGCGGAAGATATGTCCCTTTACGGGTATGGGCTGCCGACCACTCCGATGATCGACGCTTTTGCCCGCACGGGTACAGTCTTTAAGAACTTCTATTCCGCCTCTACCTTCACGACTCCAAGCATAGCGACGCTGCTGACGGGACTCTATCCCTCAGGACACCATGTTTATCAGCTGAGAGGCCACGTGCGGGCGCAGGACGCCAAGAGGAGCCTGCCGCACGCCATGCGAGCCGCCGGCTACGCCACTGGCGCGTTCTTCTCCAACCCGTATGCATACTATCTCGCGGAGACCATGAGGAACGAGTTCGATTTCCTGCCGCAGCCAACCTTCCAGCAGGGTGGGTTGCAACATCTGTGGGAGGGCACCAGCTGGCTGCACCAGGATACTAGGATTGGAAGCCGCATCGACGAATACAACGATTTGATGTATGTCTGGAATTCTCTGGGCCGGTTGCCCTACGTTCTCCCCCTGGAGTTCCGGGCGGCCGAGAGTTTCGCACAGGCGCGGGAAATGCTCGCCAAATTGCCCGATGGATTTTTCCTGTGGGTCCATGTGATGACACCGCACAACCCCTATCATCCCGATGCGGCAGACCGGGGACGTTTCATCCCTGACGACCAACTGCGAACATTTGAATTTGAAGGGGACGACGGCTTGCCTCGCTGGTATCCGCATTACAGCCCCGACCAGCAGAGCCAAGTGAACCAGCGTCGTCTTGCCTACGACGAGTTCGTCGCCACCGCCGATCGCGCCTTCGGGGTCTTCATGTCGGAATTGGAAAACAGCGGAAATTTGAGGGACACAACGGTCATTGTGTCGGCCGATCATGGGGAAAGTTTTGAGGGCGGCGTCTATCAGCATGAAAGCCGGTATCTGACCCGGCCGGTTATCCACATCCCTCTTATCATCCGCACACCCGACCAGCAGGAAGGCCGCATGGTTGCATTTACCGCGGACCAGACAGCGCTCGCACCCACGATTCTCGAGCTCGCCGGTCAGCCGAAACCTGATTGGATGCCCGGCCAATCGCTTGTGCGGTGGCTGAACAGGGATGGCCAAGGCGAAGGTGAGGGACTGGCGTTCTGCCAGTATCTGCAGCAGAACAGCGTTTTCAAGCCCCTGCGGGAGGGAACCGTAGGCGTGATCGACGGGCAGTACCAATATGTCCTTGTCCTTTCTACTGGAACGGGTGTGCTTCGCCGGCTGAACGAAGCGCAGTTCTGGAACCTCGACCGCGCTGCCGAATATCCTGAGCGGGCGGAGGCATTGCGCGCTGTGATCTATTCGCGATTTCCGAATCTAATGCAAAAATCTACGTGAGCCGACAATATCTGAACCTCACTTCGGGCGCTTGGCGGCAACTTCGCCGGAGCTGGCACCTCCGACCAAGTCCTATGCTGCTTTGGCAAACCCTGGCGCCCGGTTCCCTATTCTCCGCGATGGCGGCATTGCAGGAGATGTCCGCTCGCAAGCAACTGGCCCAGGCAAATTACCGGAACGCCATCGTAATTCTTGGCTACTGGCGTTCCGGCACGACGCTGCTGCACGAGTTACTGTGCCTTGATGCCCGTTACACCTATCCGACGACGCATGCTTGCATGAACCCTCATCATTTCCTACTCTCGGAAGCCTCGGTCCTGGCTCGCGGAGGTTCCAGCCGGCAGCGGCCGATGGATGAGATGGAGGTTCATGCCGGTTCGCCGCAGGAGGACGAGTTCGCACTTCTGTCGCTGGGCGCGCGTTCGCCTTACGAAGCGCTTCTGATTCCCAGGATACTGCCGGAGGCCCTGAAGCTCACCGACCCTCGAGACCTTTCATCGCGAGATGAAGAGCGCTGGCGCGAGGTTTTCCTGAGTTTTCTCGCGGGTGTATCGGTGCGGGGAATGGGCCGGCCCATGATCCTGAAATCGCCGACGCACGGCTGTCGCGTCGCCATTGTTCGCGAACTGCTTCCGGATGCGCGCTTCGTGGTGATCGTGCGCGACCCTTGGACCAGCTTCGAATCGGTGGTCCGAATGTGGCGCAAAATGTTTGAAACGTACGCCATTGGATCGATACTGCCAGATGACGATATCCGCGAAGCGATTATCGCCGATCGGCCCCGCTTTGAGGCGAAGCTGGCCTCCAGTACCGCCGATCTGCCCACGAACCGATTCATGACGATAACCTACGAGTCTCTAATTGCTAATCCAGCCGAGGTGATCGAACAGCTCTACGATCGGCTGGAACTCGGAGATTTCAACACAATGCGTGAGGCGGTCATCGCCGAGACGAAACGCCGCCGTGGATACCAGGCGAAGGGCACCTTGCCGTCGGACTTATGGCGACAGCGAATTAGTAATGAGTGGGCGGCGATTCTAACGCATCATGCAAATTTACGGCAACGCGCGTTCTCTCTGCCGGAAGGGGCTCCGGGCTAAGTTTCCGAGCTGTCGCCGGTCCGGTGAATCACGCCATGGCTAACTACGAATGCAGACCCGACGATCGGATTCCCGAGTGGCACGGAGCCCTTACAGGTCAATCAAGGGAGCCTCAAATAGGAGCTCGGCGTCCCATCGACTCTCTACAACAGGGTTCCTGATGCGATCACGCCCATTCATAACCATCCTTGGTTAATGTGGAGTATCACCAGACGGTGAGGGCGTGTCTGGACTTTCATTTTTCTTGGAGTGGTGGAACGGCTTAGCAATCAGCTTTCCGGTACCTTTGGCGATCTTGCCGGTACCCTTGGCCGTGCCTACCCCGATATCCTTGCCGGCATCTCCAGCACCTTTGCCGACGTTCTCGGCCGCGCGAGCAGGATGCAGCGTCACCAGGTCGCCGGTCCTTTACCCACGCCCTCGGCAGCCTTGCCCGCGCCCTCGCCTCCGCCTTTGCCGATATCACCGCTGCCCCTGCCGATATCACCGCCGGCGCTTGTGCCCCTTGGGTGGGGTTGTGGGCTTGGATTGGGTGGTCTGGGGCTGCGTGGCCGGCACTTGAGTCTGGGGAGAATTCTGAGCGTGAGCGACAAGGCCAAACGCCAACGCCGCCAGAAACAGCAATGCGACAGGATTTCTCATAAACTACCTCGTTAAGGTTAGATGTCAGCGGCATCAGCCTGGCCTACCCTTTCGACAGGTCTTTGAACCACATTCGCAGTCTGTTCCGGGCGCTTTTTCTTCCGTTTTTTTCTCCTGTGCTGGTTTTGAGCACGGCAGCGATGGCAAAATTGGAAAATGCTGTCCCGCAATTGGGCAACAGTTGGGCAACAGAAACGAACGATTCGCAACTTCCCGTTGCGGTAAACTAATGTAGTCCAACCTGTTACGACGAGTGGCCCTGTAGCTCAGATGGATAGAGCAGCGGTTTCCTAAATGCTCTGAATGACGCTACGCGACGTAACCCCAATCACTTACAGTCGTGCTCGCGCACCAAAAAGCACGCAATGTGACATCAGTAGTCAGTTACAGGACACCCCATCGGACACTAGCCCCGCCCCTTGGGGGCACCCTCAAAGCCGAAAAAGACCCCCGCCCACGTTTAGGGTCGCCCCTTTTTGTGGGAACCCAACCATGCGCGTTGGGATCAGCCAGCGTGGCGCCGTAATAAACGAATTCGCGTTCGATGACTTGGATTTTCACTCGGCACCTCCTTCTCTGTAGGTTGTCAGGATTAGTGAAAAGTCGTGCCACAGTTGTTGAAAAAACGAAGATCTCTTCGCCGACAAAGGCGCGCATGACTCTTCCAATCTGCATGACTTGTGTGAAAGCTGAGATCGCGCACGGTTTTCGGCAACAACAAGAGCGACAATGCAGGTGTCTGGGGCTAGGCCGAAGGATCCCGGCAACCCTTAGAGCGAAAGTGAGTCGTTTAACTGTTCTCTCGTCGTCTTCTCTGCTCAGCAGACCTTGGTGGACCTTCCCTCTAAACGTCGCCGTCGAGGCAGTGGAAAAGTGGAAAGCATTTTGTGCTTTCCAAGCGCAGCGGCTTTTCCACGCTCTCATCCGGCTGCCGAGGGCAGCGGTGGGTGGCTACTGGACAGCACGGCCCAAGCAATGCGGGCCAGCTTGTTAGCAATAGCGACCACGATTTTATTGGGTGGTGCATGCCGGGCGAGCCGGTATATGCTATCGGCCCGAGTACGGGCAGTTGGCCGAACGGGGACTTTCACCTCGCAAGATTTGTAGTTTGCTCCTCTCAATGAGGGGGTTCACCCCAGCGTACTGGAAATTGTGGCTGTGAAGGGATCCAGTTTGGTCCGGATTCAACGGGGGCCGCTGCAAGCCTTTTTGGGGAATGTCTCGTATTCCCATCCGACTGCTGGACTTCAAATAGGGGACTTCCATCGCCCGGCAATCGAATATGCAGAGTGCTCCATAGACCTGTGAACATCGGTTCATCTTCACCGCCTGGGCGCCGTATTACCCTCCAGAGATCGCCCCCACGGCAATATCGATCATGTCCCCATCGGATATCGGCAGCGCGCTAAACGCGCTCGCAGGAATTACCTCGTTGTTGACCGCTACAATGAAATGGTTGATGTTCCGGTTCCGAAAGGTCTTAGCAAGACATTCTTCGCGCCATTTCGTTAGGAGAGATTCCAGAGTGTTAATCTCCCAAACATATTCGTGTGTATTGATGCGCACCCTCTTTAGCTTCGTTTCGTATATACGAGCAGGGCTCATAACTTCGCCGTGTTCTTTTTCCACTGGCAATCCGAGCTTTTCTCTTCGTTTATTGGCACAGTTGAAGCACAGTGCCCCATCATTGACCGCCCGGCCGATGTACAACGATGCTGCCGCGGTCCACGGCCGCACCTGGGAAGCATTCTGCGGAAGCGTCTGACCCCCGCAATCCACACACTTCAGGAAATGTTTCCGGGTGTTACGTAGCATGATGGAGGGAGATTCACTCATGGCATCTCATCCTAGTGCGCGCCCCCCGGCCGATCACAATGGAAATCTGGTCGCCATCCGAGATCAGCACAGAGCTGAAGGCGTCTGCGGGAATCACTCGGTCGTTTACGGCGACACGCCACCACCTGCTATCTGCTTTCTTGTACTCGTCATAGAAATACTGATCTTTCCATTTCTCGATGACGGATTCCAACGTGGTGACGTTCCAAGTGTATTCCCACTGATTGACGCGTATTGTCTTGAGAGTCGACTCATTTGAAGAAGCGAGAACTGGACGCTCCGACTCCCTGTTCAAAGTATGACCGTTATCCTGTTCTAGAGGCAGGCTGAGCGGCGCCCTGCGCTTATTCGCACAAGTAAAGCAGAGCGCTCCGTCATTGACAGCCCCGCTGATATACAACGACGCTGCCGCGGTCCAGGGCCGCTCGTTGGAAGCATTCTGCGGAAGCGTCTGACAGCCGCAGTCAACACACTTCAGAAAATGTTTACGCGTGTTACGAAGTGATGTGGGTGGACGTTGACTCATGGTGTCTACTCCCAGCTGTTACATCGCAGCAACCATGCGTTTGATCAGCGCTTTTATTTCCTGCTTCTTGTAGCCGTTGTCCTTCATTGCGCAGCATCCATGCAGAGCAGCATCAGCGGCCTTTTCAGCCAGTTCAGTCGAGGGTTTCTGGCCGATAAGTAGGCACTCGGCTTCTTCCCTGCGAAGCGGAACAGGCGCGACTCCACCCAGGACGAGTCTTACGTCCTTGGTCACGCCGTCTTCTAGTTTGTAGACGTAGGCCAAGCTGGCGATAGCAAAATCGATCGATTTGCGGACACGGAATTTGTCGTACTTCATGGTGTAGCCTTGCGGCACGGCGAAGCGGATCGCTGTCACCAGTTCGTCCTGGTCGAGCATATCTTTCACTGCCAGTCTGGTAGTGAAGAGGTTGGCTGCATCGACAACCCTCTTCGTGGTGACGATCTGGGCATCCAGCGCTATCAGCACGGGAGAAATATCCGAGGCGTTGACAGAGTAGCAGCCGCAGTTCATGCAGCGAGCCGCTTCCGCCAGGCACTCTTCCGTTGTGATCGTGGAGCTGTCTTCTTTATCAAGTGCGCGCTCGCTGACGGAAAGCTCCTTATCCCCATCCCCGATCGCTTCTGCTTTCTTCGCGCCTTCGGGATCGAACTTCAGAAAGCCGTTTTGCACGTGCGGCTCGGGCGCACCTCCGCCAAGCTCCTGGTTTATCGCCTCGGCAGCGTTGCGTCCGGTACGGATGGCCATGATTACCGTGGAGGAGCCGGTGACAACATCGCCACCGGCGAAGACGCCGCTGCGGCTGGTTCGTCTGAGTGCATGGCTCGACCTTGATGAGTCCCCGGTTTAGCGCGAGTTTGTACTTCTCCTCGATAAAGGAGAGGTCTACCTTCTGACCGGCAGCCAGCAGCACGGAGTCGCAATCCACAGTGATCTTGGAATGGCGATCGTATTGTGGAGCGAATCGGTGTTCCGCATCGAAGACCGAGGTGCAGGTCACGAGTTCCATGCCACGAACTTTTTCGCTTTCATAGATCAGACGCGAAACGCCGTAGCCATTCCTGATAACGATGCCTTCTTCTACGGCGCGGGCAATTTCTTCCGCGCTGGCAGGCATTTCCCACGCCTGTTCAAGGCAAGCCAGGGTCACCGACTTCGCGCCAAGGCGTTTCGCGGTGATTGCGACGTCCATGGCCACGTTGCCGCCGCCGACGACCAGCACGTTGTTGCGCTGCTTCTTGTTAATCCAGAGACTGACTTCTCTGAGGAAATCCAGACCGAATTCAGTGAACTCCTCGCCGTCGAAACCGAGCGCCGGACGCTTCCACGCGCCCGTAGCGTAGAACACCTTGTCGTAGGAAGCTTCGAGCTCTGCCGTAGTGACGTCCTTGCCGACACTAATGTTTGTCTGGAATGTGACGCCCATTTCTTTGTAAGCGTCGATGACGTTCTTTACGTAGTGCTTGGGCAGACGGTAGGCAGGGATAGCATAGGTCAACATGCCACCTGGCTCTTCCATTTTGTCGATGACGGTGACGGTGTGTCCTGCTTTGCGCAGGTAGTACGCAGCAGAAAGGCCTGCCGGACCTCCACCGACGAGGGCAATTTTTTTGCCCGTCTCAGTTTTCGGCGCCGCATAGAAGATCTCGAGATTCTCAAGGATATAGTCACCAATGACCCGCTCAACTGCGTGAACGGAAACAGACTGATCCGTTGTCCTGCGGTTGCAGCCATCCTGGCAGAAGTGGGCGCAGACACGCGAAGTGATCATCGGGAGTGGGTTCGCCTGCATCAGGATGGCCGCGGCTCCCTTCAGGTCCCCAGCGCGCAGCTTTTCCATGTAACCAGGGATATTCGTGTTCCCTGGGCAGCTCACCGTGCAAGGCGTGGCGGCGGCCTTCATGCCGCCGAAGATGGAGTGATAGCGGTTATCGCCGCGGATTGCATAACACTCATCTCCGCCCTTGCGCATGCAGTCGTAACGGTCACCGATCTCATGGGGATAGCGGTAGAACCAGCAGCGAACATCCTGGCAGATATTGCCGCCGATCGTGGCAAGATTACGTATGATCGGCGTAGCCACGGAATAAGCGGCCTCGGCCAACATCGGAACTTCGGCCTTGATCGTCTCCGATTCGGCGATCGTCACCAGCCGCGTCAGGGCGCCGATCTCGATCTGCCCGTTTTCGCACTTGATGTAATCCGCACCTTCGATCCCCTTCAGGCTGATGACCGTTTCCGGGTAGTCTTTGAGTAGTCTGCCCTTGAGGACGCCCAGCAGGTCGGTGCCGCCGGCCATTACCACGGTTTTCCCTTTTGCGCTCTCCTGCATTGCGGCGGCGCAGTTTGCGAATGATTCAGCTCGCGCGTACTCGAACCGTTTCATGATGAATCCTTCCTTAAGCCTTGCCGAGGGCGTTAAGTACAACAGGCGGGGTTGCGGGATATTCCTTGATGTCAGCACCGATTGCGTTTGAGATCGCCATTAACGCCGCACTCGCCAGCGCGGCACCGGAAATCTCACCGATACCAAGTGCTTTGAACATGAAGGTGTCGATCTGCGACTCCATCACGAAGCCGTCGTAGGGTGGGATTTCATTGAAGGTCATTCCACTTGTAGTCGATCATGCTGCTCGCGAGCAGGCGACCCGTGGAGGGATCGAGGTTGCAGTCCTCAAAGATCGCGGTATCGAGGCAGGCAGAACCGATGCCGCCGTGGAGCTGCATTTCGAGTGTTTTCGAGTCGATGATCTGACCGATATCAGTGCCACCAGCCAGCTTGAGAATCTCGGAGTGACCCGTTTCCAGGTCAACCTCAACTTCAACGAACACCGCGATACAGCTTGGGCAATCGAATTTCTCAACGTGCTTGCCGTAACCAACGATGGAAAGCTCTCTGTCGGCCAGCCTGCTGACTGAAATTTTGATCTCCGGCGTGTCGCGCACGAAGACGACCATGTCTCTCATGTCGAGTTGGTCTACGGGGCGATCCAGCTTAATGGAAGCAATCTCCATCGCCTTCTTCTTCGCGTCCAAAGCAGCCTCGCTCACCGCCTTGCCTATGGTGATGGTGCCGCGAGACCCGCACAAGCCGAAGTTAGAGGGGTTGTTCCGGCTGCCAGGATCGGTGATCGAGACCCACTCATAGGGGCAGTTCAGCACTTCCGCGACGACCTTGCAGGCGTTGCTCCTCTGCCCCATGCCGGATTCGGTGATGTCGCACTCGACAATGACAGATGAACCTCCACCGCCGACGTTCGATACGTCCAGATCGGGAATGATACGGACGATCGCTTCGGTGTTGTCTTCCTGAATGTCGCAGTTGCCGATGACGCCCATGCCCACGCCGCGAGCCTTGGTGCCGTTGACGGACGTCGGCTTGAGCCATCCCTTCCACTTTTCGGACCAGCCGAACCGGTCGGCGGCTGCCTGCATGACCTCCGGGAAGAACAACGAGGAACGGCTCTTATAAACGCGGCCGTCACGCCAGATGTATTTATCGCCAGGGGAGACGTAGTTCTTCTTGAAGACGTCGAGGGGGTTGAAATTACCTTCCCGCATAATCGCGCACAGCAGTTTCTCAAGGCAGCTATTCAGTTCCTGACCACCGTACCCGCGGACGATCCCAGCCTGCTGGCGGTTGGTGACGGCAATATGGCTGTCGAGAAACCAGTTCTCGCACTTGGCGAGCACGAGCTGAGCTTCGCCCAGACCTACGCCGATCTGACCCTGGGTCGAGTTGCAGACGCAACCGACATCGACCAGCCAGTCGCCTTTAACGGCGGTGACGATACCTTCCTTATTCGCGGCCATCGTGGCTTTGATCGTGCTGCCCAAGCGGACTTCATAGGTCATGAGCTGTTCGGCTTTGCTCAATACGACCTTGACCGGCCGTTTCGTTACATTCGCCAGCATGGCGGCGGAAACGGCGGCGTTCAGCATCGTCTGCTTGTTACCGTAGCTTCCACCAACGTTGAACGTGTTCACGTCAATCACTGCGCCCGGCACGTAGGCCTGCATCAAGAGCTTCATGATGTGCGAGCTCTGCGAGGATGCCCACACCGTATAGTGCGTCCCGCCGTCGTACCGGGCGATCACCGACGGTGTCTCCGGAGCTGCCGGGCACGGCATCCTTGAAAATTCGATCTTGTCGTCTGCGACAAAGTCGGCTTCGGCGATGGCCTTGTCGGGATCTCCTCTCTTGACCTGCCAGAAGGGCCCATCCGGCTGGAAGTAGGGGCAACCGGGGTCCACCAGGTTGCCGGGAAAGCGTTCGTATAACTGTGGAGCGCCTGGCTTAAGGGCGTCCTCTGCCGTAAAAACAGCCGCAAGCTGCTCGTACTCGACCGTGATCAGATCAACGGCCGCTTCGGCGATCTCCATTGTGTCGGCAGCAACGATCGCTATTTGGTCGCCCACATGAAAGGCCTTCGATTCCAAAACGCGCCGGTGTACCGGCCAACCGAGAGCTGCCAGGAACGGCGCGTTTTCGTGGGTGATGACCGCGCGGACGCCTTCCAGCGCTTCCGCCGCGGAGGTGTCGATCTTCACGATTTTGGCGTGCGGGTAAGGACTCCGCTTCGTCCTTCCGTACAACATCTGCGAAAGCGAGAAGTCGTCCAGAAAGCGCGCTTTGCCGGTGACGATGTCGCGGGCTTCTTTTCGAGGTGAGTATTTGCCGATGTGACGATAATTCGGCTGTCTAACATCGCGGTATTTCATCGCCATTCCCTTTTCGCTAATCGAGCGAATGCTTGCAAATATGTCCGGTCGCGTAAGGACTGGGATACAGTTCCTGTCGAATCGGAATCGGGTCCTCGGCCAGATCATTGGCCCGGACGATCGTCGAGAGTTCCGCGTCCGTGTTGCCCGCGAGTTTGTTCAAGGCTCTCAAGACTGTGTAGTGGCTGATGCAGCGGCAGAAATTGCCGGCAAGAGCTTCCTTGATCTCATCCGGCGTCGGCTGGGCCTTCTTCAGGAAGAGAGCTTTCGCGACCATGATGATGCCCGGGGTGCAGAAGCCGCACTGGAAAGCGTATTCATCGATAAATGCCTGCTGGATCGGATCAAGACCCTTCCTGGCATCTTCCAGTCCCTCTATAGTGGTGATGTTCCTACCGTCCATTTCGACCGTCAGCGTCATGCAGGCGGCAATAGCATCTCCGTCGGCAATGACGGCACAGCAACCACAGGCACCGGCTCCACACGATTCCTTCGAGCCGGTCAACTGCAGCCGTTTGCGAAGTGTTTCAAGGAGTGTTTCGGAGGGCGAAATGTCGCCCGCGCCATCGCCGACAGAGAACTTGTATCTTCTGTCGTTTATGTTCAGGGTAATCGATTCAGGCGTAACTAATTTGCTGCTGTTTTGAGAAACCACACCGCTCGTGACCATAAGAACTTCCTTAGAGGAAATATGAACAACTCACGCCGGAGAAGTGCGAGCCATGCTGAGGGCAATGCTTGCATGTTGCGAGCAGGACTTCTACAAGAGCGGGCTGGGTTGCCGCAGTCACTAGGTACTTCCCTGTGCCCGGTTTTTATTGTATGCACACGCTGAAAACCGCGCAGTGATCGTGCATACATGCCGATGTGACACTGAAGCGGCTTCTAGAAGGCGTGCTTTGACGACCTGGAGGCACATCGATCCTCGCTCGCACGTATGTCGCGCTCCATCTTCTTTCGCTGCATGGTGTTCCGAATCGCACTGAGGACCAGTGTTCGGGACTGTGGAAAGGACTGACGCTGGTGTCCACGGGAAATTCCATCCCGTGTTGGCGCCGGCAGTAGAGTTCGTGCCCAGGTCCGATAGGACACAAGCGGGGTGAGTTCCCAAACCCTTTTCTGTGCTGGAGGTATGATCCCCGGTAGCGTTCGGGGACGAGTATTTTCGACCTTGTGTGCCTAGGAGTTCTTCGCGCAGATAACCGAACAGCTTTTCGGTTGTGTTCGTAGAATTTTTTTACGTGCGGGCTGTAATCGCTTAAATCAGGCCAGCGCAAGTCGGGGAAACTGCCACTGCTAATGGCTGCGCGGAGCCAGATTTGACCTTCTGAGCTGAGCTCTGGCGCCCTCGCACTGTTAATGCTGGATGTTGCAAGCTGAGTCTGAGCCGAGCTTGTTGAGTTGCATCCGGATCCACAAAATAGCACGATCAGCATTAGCTGCGCTAAACAGAGCGCGCCTGCCAATTCCTAATTGCTTCACTGAATCCTCCTGCAATCAATGCAATTCCTGGCCAGAGCACATTGGTTTTGAATCTCTGCCAAGAATTAGCTGCGGCGAGTCGGTACCGATACATCCTGCTGCAGCGTGAAATCGAGCAGCGTCTCGCTGGGTATCTTCACCTGGTCTCCCTTCGTTATTATTTCTGAGCCGGCTCCGGCCCCCGCGCCAACTCCTGCTCCTATCGCAGCGCCTTTGCCGCCACCGGCAAGGGCTCCAATGATCGATCCCACCGCCGCTCCGCCGACCGTTCTCTTCGCGGTGCTCGCGCCGCGCGACTTGCCGGTCAATTCGTATTCTCCGGTCACAACCGGCACCGTCCGTCCATTCACCACGATCCCAGTCAGCTCCAGCCGCAGTTGCGACCTACCGGTGAACGTCCCTGACTCCTTTGACTCCACCAACCTGCCATAAACGTCGGCATCCTTGGGCACTACCACGTTGCCGTTCACCACCAGCGGTTCTTCCAGCGATGCCTGGAAACGATCCCCCACACGGTTTTGAGTGGAATCGATGTTATTCATAGTGCGCACGCAAATAACGGTTCCCGCCGGGATGGCGACATGCAGGGGTGTCTTAATGTCGGCATTATCGATCATCCCTGATTGGCTGGAAAGCGACCCGGTCGGCCGCGCCGGCATATCGCTTGCCGCCGTTTCGGAATCAAACTTGAGCGCTACGATGTCAGCAAGGTTATAGGTCTGGACCGACGAGCCGACCCGGAGAGTAATCTCACTCTCCGTGCCACCCAGGAACTTGCCCTCGATCAGGCTGCCGTTCCTCAGTTCCAAGGAATCGGCCCACGTGATCGACGCGGTCAGAATAAATCCAATGACTAATCCGCAATTCAGCTTGAACTTCATGATGACTTCCCCGCTGCAATGATCCGCTTTGGAAAACCTCCTACTCCCTATTTGGGAGAACCGTTCTTCGTGCCAGAACCTAATCAGGTTGCCGCACTCGTTATCCAAGACAAAGTGGCGGCGGCAGCCGGCGTTAGAACACTAGCTCATCGTGGACTCGGACAACTTTTCGAGAATTACCTTTTCTCGGTTCTTCGCTTTCTTCACCCGTTTCTCAAGCTCGCGGTCACTCAAGCTTGTGTTTCGCGGAAGCCTCTAAAATTCAACCTGACTACGAATTAC
This sequence comes from uncultured Acidobacteriaceae bacterium, assembly GCA_963836295.1. Taxonomy (GTDB): domain Bacteria; phylum Acidobacteriota; class Terriglobia; order Terriglobales; family Acidobacteriaceae; genus Bog-257. Next base: position 85,358 of record CAWIIY010000004.1, read on the forward strand.
ATTCAACATCGCGTGCAAATCACGAGCTGCGAAAGCCTTCTTCGTGTCCATGATGCCCTGAGTTGCCAAGGGTTCTCCTTCTAATCTGCCAGGGAGCACCTTACCGGCTCCCCGTTATTACAAATGGTCGAACGGGTGAACTCTTGCGCATATGCAAAACCGTGCCACCCTCGTCGAAGGAAACTTCGTCCATCAATGATCGGATCAGATAAATCCCCCGACCGTGAGAGCACATCCGGTTTTCCGGCGCCGTCGGATCAGGTACGGCGCGGCTGTCGAAACCTAATCCCTGGTCCCGAATCGTGATTGAAACTTCCCCGTCCGAGTTGCAGCGGGTTGTGACGTAAACCCGCTTGTAGGGGTCCTGGGCGTTGCCATGGATCACAGCATTCAAGAGCGCCTCTCCCAGCGCAAGTTCAATGTCATCTTCGCTACCGTCCACCTCTCGAAACCTCGTTATAAAGCTCATCACTTGATCAATGAAGGGCTGTACGACACTGATATGACTTGGGAGAAAGTGCTTCAACTCCATAAAAGTCTCCCCCGGAGTAGTGAGGAGCGGGAGAACGGCGCTGCGTGTCTGAGCCGTATCGAATTGCGGATTTCGCTGCATCGTAGTCAAACGATGCACGCCTAATACCACGCTGCGCATTCACGGAAGTGATTGAAACCAGGGAGTGTCCGAGGGAAGCGATTCGACAACTGTCAATCGACTGCCGAAGCTGTTGACGATATTTCGGCAGTGGATTCTTCAACCGTGAACCTGGTTTTTTTCAGTTCTCTGGCCGGAGCGTCAGCGGTTCATGCCTGTGGCTTGCGATGACAAGGGCAGATGCAGAAAACTGTGTCTTTTTTTCGATCGCAGTCTTGCCGTTTGGCGGTTCCATTCTCTGCGGATCGTACTTTAGAAAAGCGTGGGCATTCCTTGTGTGTTTCCCATCCCTCAGCTTTTCGCAGATATTCATTGTGAAAGCCCCGGGTTTTTGGCCTGGCGCGAAGTATGTCCGCTCGAAATCCATGAAGTTGTCGGGTGGATACGTCCAAGGCTGCCGCGAAGATCGACCGCAATATTGGCCCAGTTTGCCGAGCATCTCGGACACAGTATCTATGAAGGGATATGGGTAGGGCCAAGCAGGTAAAGCCAAGTTCGCCCGACCTGCACCTTCCACGCACGAAGCCAAATCTTCCAGCCCGGGAGCCTCATCGGATCCTAAGCAACTCGCCATCCGCTGTGCGTACCGGACGGATGGGCAATTGCCCGGGTTCGTTCACCGGATAGAGAACCTGTTGGCCGCGGTAGCTGTCGAGCTCCTGCCGGAAATACCCCTGCTGGTAAAGGAGGCCGACGCCAACTACTGGCACGCCCAGATCGCTCGCGGCTTTCAACGATCGCCTGCGACGTTGCCAAGGCCTCCGGAGTAAACGCGCAACGCCTCGCTCAGCATGTACTCCATGCTGAAGTAAGCTACAGTGCGCAGCGGAGACTATGGATGCGCCGTCTGAAACCACGCTGGGCCGCATTCCTCTCGCTCACCTCGCCCCGCAATCGTTCGACCTGCGCGCGGAAGGCGTCGTCAATCAGGGTCTCGATCTTTGGCCGTGACATGGATTGCAGGATCCGCCACGGGTTTCGGGTAAGCTCCCAAAGCTCGGATCGAGACGATTCCAGATTTCGTCGGTCGAGTGGCTCCACGACCAGCTCAGGTTCAGCGCGAGTCGAGTGAGGGCATCCGAGTCGTCCACTTCAGATCGCAGCGTGGAATACGGTGAATTCGTCATATGACCATTCGCGGCCGCCGCTACTCACCGGCTCAGAGTGTCCAGAGGCGAGCACGCTCCAAATTCACACCCCATGCTGTTGAGCCTGCGGCCGGCTTGACAAGGGAACCGCAGGGACGATGCTTTCAGGCGCTTGTCTGATATCGTCCCTGCGGATATTTGCTGGTTTTCTGGACTTGTTCTTAGGCGCATCACCGGGGTCTGTGACTTGTGTTGTGTCGAAAGGTGCTGCCAATGCGAAGGATTGAACGCAGTCAAAATGCGACCGACGCGTCCGGCCGGAATCTCAACTGTCAAGATCTTCGCATGTGGACGCGCATAGCGGCAACTCCTTCACGCTGCCACTACCTTGTGTAGGATTGTGCTTTGATCTGCGCCGATGCTGGTTTTCTTTCCCATGACGTCCGCCTCTGCCTGGAGCCAGTCGTCAAGGTCATGTCCGGGTTCGCAGCCGTGCTGTTCAAACAACTCATATGCACGCTGGCGGATGATTTCCTCCGTCAATTCGGGGAAATCTGGGTTTGAGGCTTGGGAGACTTCATTCTTGTGCTTTGACATCATGCACCTTTGAAGGGCCATCTGGCGCAATACGCGCCAAATGGTGAGATTTCTCACTATGCTAATCCTCGGCGCGCGGGGTGTCAGTGCCCGCGGTCACAATTCGATGTACATGCGTGCCCGCCTATTCGCATTACTCCCTCTTCCCAAGTTCAAAGATCTTCCGGCTGGAAGTCAAGGACAGCAGATACGCCATCGGGTGAGCTCTACCCGGTCACTAGTCTACCCATCATTTCACACAGCTACAATGCCTTCGGCCAGCAATAATGCGATTGGTAAAAAAAAATGTGCCAGTCGCATTCCTCCGCTCACAAAAGGGCCTGTGTCTTCGCGGCACGGACTTCTGTAGCGAACAAAGTCAATAATCTACCTAATTCGCGGCAATGAATTTTCGATTCAAGGTCCGATCCCATAGGACAGCAAACAGGGGAAAGGCTTGGCAGAACACGCACTGCCAGATGCAAGGAAGCTATTTCAAGGGTAGTCTTCCTATCCGAAGGGTATGCGACGTGTTCTCGCGCGCAACCAGGCTCGCGTCGAGGTGAGGGCGCTAAGTTGTTCAATGGAGGGTAAATGCACGGACTCAGCGACGAGCGTCATTGCAGCAAACTAATTTTTGTGAGGTCTTGCGAATCACATGAGCCGATGGATGTCGCTCATCTAGGGCGAGTACGCGAGCCGGTGAGTCGATCGAAATCCGGTGTACAGGCAAAATTCGCTGACGTTTTCTGCGGGCGCTCTCGCCATGCCGAGTCGCAAAACGAACTCAAGGCATTGCAGGTTTTGCTCGCCACTGGGCATTTTCGCGCATGGCAGGGGCAGCCCTTCGTTCTCCACTACCACCATAAAGGAGCAAAACGTCGCTATACTCCCGACATTCTCGTTGATTGGGGTGTTCATCAGGAAGTCGTAGAAATCACAGAGGACTCCGACGCCGATTTGTCTGAGAGTCAGTCGCATTTTGTCCTGCTGCACGAGCTGCTGGCGGAACACGGCTATACCTTTCGTGTTTGGAAGAAGTCGGAGATTTGTGCCGAACCCCGACTAACAAACGTCGGCCTCATCCTGCGCTATCGCCGCGTGGATGTCCCAACCGCGGAGGAAGAAAGAATCCGAAGGATATTTTCCTTGACGCCCGAATTGTCCCTGAGCGCATTCTCCCGAGTGTCCGTTCAGTATGTGCTTCGCCTTGTTCTTGACGGCATATTGCATATCGACTGGTGGGATCCTCTCGGCCTGCAATCCAGAGTGAGCACCACGCCTATTGGCAAACAAGTATGGCCCAGCTCTATGCCGTCATCGCAGCCTTGTTTCCATGAGGACCGATGGCGCTGCAGGCGTTAAGAAGAGGACAGCGCGTTAGGGTCGGTGGGATCGACTTCGTGATTGTGCAGCGTTTGCCCGTAGAATGGTGGCAGTTGCAAAACACCGCCACAGGAGAATCCTGCACATTTGCCGAGGCTGATCTTCTTGACCGTTTCGCGCAATATGAGCTGTCATTCGACCAAGACACCGCCGAGCCCCAGTCGCTCACAGGTAAACTTGCCGCCAAACTCACTCGCGATCTGTCCATGTATCCCGCTGAACCGATTACCCTGGCCAGCAACCGTGTGCAGTATCTCAAGGAACTCGACCGCCGCCAGCCCATGAGGATCTCACCCAAAACTATGGGGCCACTCATAAAGTCGGTATCCGAGAGGATCAAGGATCCTAACCCGCCCTCTTGGCTCACTGTCTGGCGGGACTACCGGAAGTGGCTAGCTGCCGGCCGCGACATTCGGGCAATCATCCCGAGGCATGCCGATCGCGGCAAGCGCGGCACACGAATGCTTCCCGAGGTTCAGATCATCAGTGATCAGGTCATTCAGGAGCTGTACATGACGGCCGGAACGTAAGCGGGTGCCTGAAGTGCACTTGGAAATCGTCCGTCGGCTCAGCGATGCGAACAAGTTCCGGACGGAAACCGAAAGGCTTCCGATTCCAAGTCGCAGCACGATATATCGCGAGATTCAGCGAAAGTCTCCGTACGAAATCATGGTGGCTCGGTACGGCAAACGCCGCGCCGAAATGGAATTCCGGGTGTCCGGCACTGGGCCCGACACTTCCCGTGCTCTTCAACGGGTGTCGATGGATCACACGCCCAGCGACATTATCGTCGTGGACGACAACAGCATGTTGCCGTTGGGCCGGCCGACGATCACTTCTGCGCTCGATGAGCACACTCGCTGTGTCTATGGGCTTCTACGCTGGATTCGAACCGCCGAGTTGCTTGTCGGTGATGCGATGCCTCAAACACGCGATTCTTCCCAAGACCTATGTCCCACGCGAGTTTCCGTCGGTCAAGAACCGCTGGGAATGTTATGGTGTGCCGGAATTAGTGGTGGTCGACAATCCGCCTGAGTTCCATTCCAGCCACTTCGAACGTGCGTGTCTGCAGATCGGGGCCGATATCCAATATGCCAAGGTTCTCGTTCCCTGGTACAAGGGCAAGCTCGAACGGTTCCAGGGCACCATGAATCACGACCTAATGCACGGCAAACCCGGAACTACCTTCAGCAATATCTTGGAACGCGACGACTACGATCCCGGCCGGCACGCTGTCGTTTTGCTCAGCACGTTTCGCGAGATGCTCCACAAGTGGATCGTCGACGTGTACTTGCAAACACCCCATCGCGGCATCAAGGACACGCCGGCGCATCGTTGGCGCAGCGAGATGATCGCCTTGCCCCCTCCCTTGCCAAGGAGTGCCAGCGAGCTGGACATCGTGCTCGGGATGACGGCTCAACGAGTGGTGTTTCACTATGGCATCGAATTGGGGGACTGAAGTACAACGGCCCAGAACTGGGGGAACTGCGGCGGCGAATGGGAGCGGGAGCGAAGGTCGAACTCACATTCGATCCAGGAGATCTCGGCCACATCAACGTGTTTGATCCGCTAGAGAGAGGCCTATATTCGTGTTCCTGCTGTTGATCAGGCGTACGCCGGAGGACTTTCCATCTGGCAAAACAAGGTCATCCGGCGTTACGCTCAGTGCCAGCTGAATGCCCGCACCGACATCGTGGCTCTGGCGCAGGCCAAAGCTGAAATCCGTGCACTTGTGGAGCGCGATTTCAACCGCAAGACGACCCGTGGCAGGAAGCGCCATGCCCGCTTCATGGAAGATCACACCCGCGGAAACCTCTCGGAGGTGGTCGCCACCGAGTCCACGGGGAATGCTGCTCCAAACTGCCTAACAACGGGAGCCATTACGGACGGCAAATCTGAACGCCGGCAGTCGCTCGCAGGAGTAAGCGCGGCGCCCAATCAGCCCGCCGCCCCGCCCGACGCTCTTACTGATGACACTATCCTACCGGTTTTCGAAGCTGGTTTCGATTTGCCCCAGCGGCCAGTTGCCGCTGCGGTTGCCCCCAGAAAAGCTTCTGGCATGAAAGAAACAGCATGACGGAATCGATCGGACCGGTCGGAACGCATACTGGTCAAATATCCTCTGTTCACAGCTGCGGTTGCCCGAATCCAGGCGTGCTTTGACAGCCACGATGCCACTGCTGAACCGGATTGCTGTCCTATTGTCGGCGAAAGCGGCAGCGGAAAGACTACTATCATCTCGTATTTCGCCAGTCTCCATCCTCGCGTTGACCACAAGTGGGGTATTGAAGTGCCAGTGCTGGTTGCGAAGGTGCCTGCACGGCCAACGGTGAAGAGTTTCGCCGAAACGCTGCTGTATCAACTCGGTGATCCGCTATGGGCACGCGGTAACACAGTGAGCAAAAGCATCCGCCTCCGGGAACTGCTCAAGCACTGCCGTGTGCGCCTGTTGGCGCTGGATGAGTTCCAGCATTTCGTGGATGTCCGGCAGGCAAGTATTCCAAACGAAGTTGCGGATTGGCTGAAGGAGCAGGTAGAGGAAGCCAGGCTGGCCATCGTGGTTCTAGGACTCCAACGCTGTTTGGAGGTGCTCCGGCAGAATGAACAACTGCGGCGCCGTTTTGGCGCGACCCTGCGCGTGGGAGCCTTTCGCTGGGACGCCAAAGAGGATCGGACAGCGTATCGGGCTTTCCTCCTCGCCGTCCAAGAGCAGCTCCCGGAATATGGCATGCTCCCTCTATCTGATGTCGATACTGCTTTCCGAATGCACTACGCATCCTATGGCCTCATCGGTTACACGATGAAGATCATCCGGGGCGCTGCACGGATCGCCCGCGAGCATCCACGCCGGCAGATCAGCTTGCGTACCTTGTCGCAGTCGTTTGCAGAGCATGTATGGGCGGAACGCCTCAATGATCCAAATCCGTTCGCTGAAAACTTCGATTGCGATAAGGCGCCGCCGCTGACTCTGCCTTGTGCAAGCCCGTGCATGCCGAACACCGCGGGAAGGAATCGCAGGGTCCGCCTGGAACTGCACGCATGAGCATACCTGCACTTTCCAACTCCCGGCTCCTATTCCGCGTCGACCCGCTGCCCCACGAGAGTCCTCGCGGATACTTATGCCGTGTCGCTCATGCGCACGGCTACTCGGGTCCTGTTTCACTGGCGCAGATCGCCGGGTTATCAGCATCCAGTCTGGAGCGGGACGACGGTGTTAAGCAGATTTCCCATGTGTTGCGCCTTGAGCCTGAGGAGTGGCTGGCCATGTGCTACCGCCACATCAAAGGACGAGGTCGGTTCGATCAACGATCGTTCTGCGGCGAACGAGTGAATGCCGACGATCTGAACTATGGGGGGCCACGGCTATGCCCCGCTTGCCTCCGGAAGCAGCCAGTCTGGTGGGCCATCTGGGATCTGGGTTTGGTTACCGCCTGCCCCATCCACCGCTGCCTTCTCCTTAACGAGTGTCCGGCGTGCACGAGAAAACTGGTTTGGCAGCGGCCAGCCGTGCACAAGTGTCGCTGCGATCTCGATTTTCGAACTGCAAATCCTAAACCAGCGACCCGCGACCTGGTGGTCATCAATGCCGCAATCTATCGGGCGGCCAGGTTTTCTGCCGGCGAAACAGTTGAATACGACCTGGCTCATTTTGGCTTTCCGCCGCAGATGCTCCATTTAAGACTCGGTTCCCTGTTAAGTCTGGTTCGCTTTGTTGGATCCACTCGGGAGAAAGACGGACTGCGCCGCAAACAACTGCCATTTCGCCGGACGAATCTGATTGCCGCAGTGGAGATCGGCCGGGTCGCAGTGACGGTTCTGAGAGACTGGCCGTCACCACTAAGAGAATTGCTGCGGCGTATGGTCCCTCAGGAAGCCGGCATTCCGGCTGCCCTCAACTTCAACGAAATCTTTGGAAATTTCTATCGCCACCTGTTTCGTGTTCTTCCCCGCAGTGAGTTCGGATTCTTTCACGATGTTTTCGAGAGGTTTGTTATCGAGGACTGGGAGGGCCTCATCCGTGGCCAGCATCGCTACTTCTCAGCGGCAGCGCGGCAGAACTCCCAATGGATACCCGCAGACCAGGCGGAGAGGACGGCGCGTGTCCGTTCAAAACGGATAGTGGACCTCGTTCGCCAGCGACAAATAGAAGGCATGTTCCTCAGAGTGTCGAATGGCCCACGGACCGAGTGCTGGATTAAGCGGGGGTCGCTGAGCCAATGGATCGCGAGGCGTGATCTGGAGCTAGCCCAGTACATGCCCCGCCAGGAAGCCCAGCGCATATTGGGTTTGAGGAACATTACTGTCCTACGAGTGGCGCAGGCTGGTCTTGTCCGCTATGTCAACGGGTCCGACCGCTGTTTCCCGATCGGTTATTACTTCCTTCGTGAAGATGTCATGAAGATCAAAGACGCGTTCGAGAAACACGCCGTACCGGTGCGAGAATATTCGAAGCCGGGCGTGTTTATGGCGCTGCGTCATGCTCTCAAGAATTACCTTGGGCGCGATTCAGGGTTGCCAGCCGTAATCCAAGCCGTCGTTGATGGCAATCTCTTACCGGTTGGGTACGCCAGAGAATTCCCGGGAATCACCGGCTACCTGTTCCTGTCCAAAGATCTGCGCAAGTACCGGCCGGTTGCCGACATCAAAGTACCAGTCGAAGGCTTCCTCAACTACCGGGAGGCGGCGGCCTTTTTGGGGGTCAGAACTCCTGTTATTCGCGGTCTGGTTGCACAAGGGATTCTTGGCGCCCTTGCTGGATATCGGAATGGCCTTTCCAAGCTGGTATCCGCCGCCCACACGCGACGATTCGCTGAACGTTACGTGTCAGCGACGTTCGTCGCCAAAAGCCTCAATCTCAGCGGACACTTGCTTGCTCGCTACTTTAGTGGGTCTGGAACCCCGCTGCTTGCAGTACCAATACCCGAGGCGGGAAGAGGCCCCGCGCTGTTTCTCCCCAAAGATGCTGCTCAATCAATGCATTCGGGTACGCGTTCAATCCACCTGATGACTTCAGGCCAGACCCGCAACACAACGACCAAGAGGACGGTGTGGCCTGAATCTGTACTCCGCCTTTCGTCTTGAGGCGGACGGTCACAAACACATCAGCCAAGAATCGTAGCTAGAACTGAAGTTTCAGCGCCAACTGAATCGAGCGCGGACCGCCGATCTGGTACAGCGGGTTGAGGCCGCCGCCCTGGCCGCCGCTGCCCAGATAGCTGTTCAGGGTCTGCGTCGAAAAGCCGAACTGCGGAGAGGTCATATAGTTGATCGGCGCGCCAAAGTTGGGATGGTTGAAGATGTTGAAGAAGTCGGCGCTCGATTGCAGCCGGAAGCGCTCGGTGAGCGCGAAGGTGCGCTGCAAGGTGAAATCAATCTGGGTGGCGCCGAAGCCGCGCAGGGCATTGCGTCCCAGGTCGCCCTGCTGGCCGGCGGGCGGATTTACGAAGGCGGCTTTATTGATGATCTGCCCACCGGGCGCGGTTGGGTCGGAGATGTAGAAGGGCTGGCCGGGCACGACGTTTGGCCGTTGCACGCTGTTCGCGCCTGACAAGGCAATGCCGAAGGTATTCTCCCCGGTCACCACATTCACCGGGGGAGCGCTGCGGGCGTACACGATGGAATCCACCGACCAGTTTCGCAGCAGCGGCTTATACCAACCGTTGGCCGGCCCGGGGATGGTATAGGAGACCGCGCCGGCAAAGGTGTTGCGGATGTCATAGTCGGAGTCACCACGCTCCACCGAGGAAGGCGATTTGCCCGGCGGCACATTCAGGAAATAGGCGTCGGAGGAAGCATCATCGATCGAATGCCCCCAGGTATAAGAAACCAGGGCCTGCAGACCATGCGTCAGGCGATGGCGATACTGAGCTTGCAGGGCGTTATAGCTGGAGTCCGCGCCATTGCGAAGCACATCGAACTCACCGGTAAACTCCGGGTTCGGCGCGTAATAGATGTCACGGCGCATGAGCTTGCGCCCAGCCGCGCCGAGATAGGTCAGCGTCAGGACATCATTGTCGCCGAAGCTCTGCTCCAGCGCCGCATTCCATTCGTAAGTCCTTGGCAAGAGGTGGTTCGGGTCAACTACCGAGAGGACTGAAACCGGCGGCGTTGTCTTAAATGGCGGGGGTGCCGCATCGGTACCACTGAGCGGGAACGACGTATCCAGGATGAACTTACTCTGAACGTACGGGAATGCACCCATGCCGTCTGCGACTGTCGAGTATCCGAGGTCATAGAAAATGCCTGCACCGGCTCTGATCACAAGGTCCGTCCGTGGGTTCCAGGCAATCCCAAGCCGCGGGGCGAAATCATCTTTTTGCGTATGCCACAACGGCGTGCCTGCTGGAGCCAGTGTCGTGGTCTTGAGATTGTTAACCTGGTCCACTGTGAATGGAAGCGTGCCGTTGGCCGATGACGGAGCGCCATTGTAATCCCATCGCAGACCGTACGTGAGCGTCAGCCTTCCCGTAAACTTCCATGTGTCCTGGGCAAAGAGGCTCCAACTGGGAAAGATCAGCTGCACATCAGCGGTTCTGGAAGCTATCAATGCTTCAGGTAACGTGTTGCTCAGAACATTGCTTAGCGACAGGAACAGGTATTGGGCAGTGTAAGGCACCAACGCAGCTTTCGGATTAAGGCGGCGATAGTCGAGTCCGAACTTTAGCTGGTGTGTCGCAAGCGTGTAGGAGATGCTGTCCGTTACGTTGAATTGGCGCTGAAGCTTATACCCCTGACTCCCTGCGGTCCAGAGCAGCCCGGAACCCCCATAAAAGAGAAAAGCGGAGTTTTGGGCCGTGAGTGAGCCGGGATAGATAACAGAATCCGGCGGGGGCACCGCGCCGCCGAAATCATCCAACTTTACGAAGCTGGTTGCCCGGTTTCGACTGTAATTGAACCGGAACTCATTCACCAAGGTCGGCCTGAATACCTGCGTGCTGCCCAGAGTTACGCTTTGAAAATTCTGCGTTGTCTTCTGAACGTCGCTGTAACTGAATCCGGTGGGGGCGCGCTGATTGAGGCTGGATGGCGCGTCGTTGTATCTGCCGAAAATCGTGATCTTCTGTGTGGGCAGATAATCAACGCGCATGCTGCCGGTGTTTAGTGTAGATGGGTCAGAGTAACTGCCCGTAAATGCGGCGGTTCCGTTACCGAAATCTTCCCCGTCGGGTTTTGGAAACGCATTGAGCAATGGCTGGGTAGGTGAGGGGGCGCTCTGAATTGTCGCTAGGGTGGGTACCTCTGTCTTGGCAACTTGGGGCTGCCGCACTCTCAAGCCCTCATAAGAGGCGAAGAAGAACAGCTTGTCTTTGAGTATCGGGCCGCCCAACACGCCACCAAAATCATTCTGCCGCAGCTCCGGCCGTGACAGTCCGGCATTGTTGGCGAACCAGTCATTGGCGTCCAGCGCGTCATTGCGAAAGTATTCGAACGCGGTACCGTGAAAGGCGTTGGTGCCGGACTTGGTCACGACCGATACCTGGCCGCCGGGAGTGCGCCCGTATTCCGGCGCAAAGGTCGAGGTCTGAATGCGGAACTCCTGCATCGCCTCCAGCGAGACCATGTTGCTCATGCCTCCGAAGCTGTCGATGGCCGGAAGCTGACCAGAGCCACCTTGTCCAAACGTGGTGCCAGGCCCACCCGTCCCGACATTGGCGCTCACGCCATCTACCGTGAAGTAATTGGCGTCAGGGCGCTGACCATTCACACTGAACTGACCTTGCTCGTAAACGTTCGTCGGGGTCAGCACAACGCCCGGGGCCAGATCGATGAGCGTGCTGAAGCTGCGACCATTCAACGGCATATTGGTCACGAACTGATTGCCGATGAGCGTGCTCACTGTCGCGTCGGAGGTGTTGAGCAGCGGCGCGCTGCCTTCGACGGTGATAGTCTCCGTTGTGCTGCCAATCTTGAGGGTGAAATCAAGCCGGGCCTGCTGGTCGGCCTCGAGCACTACGCCGGTCTGGTGAAGGGTCTTGAATCCGTTGGCCTCGACCGTGATGTTGTACGGGCCGGGCTGGAGTGCGGGCACGCTATAGATGCCTTGCTGGTTGGAGACAACGTCGCGGGTTGCCGCGGTGTTGATGCTCTGGACAACCACGCGCGCGCTGGGCACGGGACGATGGTCGGGATCGAGGATGTAGCCGTAGATGGTGCCGGCGGGCGTGCCCTGGGCCGCCGCGGCGATCGGCAGCGACAGAAGCGCGAGGGTCGCTCGGAGCATAAGCCACCACCAGGATGGGATTTGGTGATAGAGGGACGATACGCCGGAGAGGCCGGAGAGTTGCAAAGATTTGGTTGAGGGCGGGCGTTGGGTGCTCCAGCCCCTTGAAAGGGCGCGGCTTCAGCCGCGCCGATCCTCGACCTTAAAGCCGGGCTTCAGCCCCTGAGGGGAGTCGAGTTTTGCAGCATGGAATCGAGGCCCCTCAGTGGCTAAAGCCACCGCCCTTCCGGCACCCCTACGGCACGCCTGAAGGCGTCCCCTTCAAAGCATCGAAAAGCAGATTCCTCGCCCGCCGCGGCGGGCTCGTAATGACAATTCATAAAATTCTCTGTGCCTCTGTGTCTCTGTGGTTAATTCGGCAATTGGTCTAAGATAATTTCCATGGCAAAGGCGCACAGGCGGGCCGCGACGGCGCTAGGCATCGTCTTGGCGTGCTGCGCTTGCGTCGCTGCTCTCGATCCCTCGCTCGACGTCAGCCAGTACGCGCACACGTCGTGGAAGGTACGCGAGGGCTTTGCCAAAGGCATGATCACCTCGGTCGCGCAGACTCCGGATGGGTACATATGGCTGGGTACAGAATTCGGCATGTATCGCTTCGATGGTGTCCGCGCCATACTCTGGCAGGCGCCAGGTGGTCAGTCACTTCCCAGCGAGAAGATCGACAAATTACTGGTTACGCATGACGGAACTCTCTGGATCGGAACGGATAAAGGACTTGCCAGTTGGAATAAGGGAAAACTGAGCGTTTTCCCCGAAATGGCCCAGCAGGGCGTTGGCAATCTGCTTGAGGGTCACGACGGCACGCTTTGGGTCGGTTCTTTTGCAAATCCGGAGCCTGCAAGGATTTGCGCCATTCGGGCCGGGAGCATTCAATGTGGCGGAAATGACGGCATCCTGGGAAACGGCGTTCTGGGTTTGTATGAGGATACAAACGGAAACCTATGGGCGGGGGCACAGAAGGGGTTCTGGCGGTGGAAACCGGGGCCCGCAGAATTCTTCCCTCTGGATTCCATCAACGGGGTCCGAGGCTTCGCTGAAGAGGATGAAGCCTCACTCTTGATTGGCAGTAATGGTCTACAACGCTTGGTTAGGGGGCGTGTAGAGCCGTCCGCGTTGTCGCCTGCGGCTGCCGTTAAGCGGATGCTCCGAGACCACGATGGTGGCCTGTGGGTTGGCACGCTCGATCGCGGCCTTGTGCACGTGCACAACGGGAGAACGGACTCATTCTCGCAGTCGGATGGCCTCTCTGGCGATGCAGTTGAAGAAATCTTCGATGGACCGGCGAAGGGAACATCTGGGTTGCGACAGCCGACGGCCTCGACCGCTTTCGCGCATATAGTGTTGTCAGCTTTGGTCCCAGGCAGGGTTTATCTGGTGTGTTTGCCGTTCTGACCACAACCGACGGCTCCATCTGGACGAGTACGCTACGTGGACTGAAGCGGTGGGATCACGAACGAGTTGTCATTTTCGGGTCCCAGAACGGCTCGCAAAAATCTAATGGAATGATCAATGGGCATTTCCCCACTTCTCTTTTCGAAGACAGGCGCGGACGAATCTGGGTCGCGACCCTTGCGGAGTTTGGATACCTACTAGACGACCGATTCGTTGCGGTGATCAATTTCCCCAGCGGACAGGTGACTTCCATTGTCGAAGACGCCCCAGGACACCTTTGGTTATCGAATCACCAAGCTGGGTTGTTTCACGTATTCCACAACAAATTGGTCCAACAGATTCCGTGGGCGGGACTCGGCCATGCGGATTACGCCAGCGTTCTGCTCAATGACCCTGTGCGCGGCGGTCTGTGGCTGGGATTTTCGAAAGGAGGTATTACTTACTTCTCAGACAGCGCACTTCGGGAGTCGTATTCCACCGCGAACGGACTTGGGGAAGGCAGAGTCAATGGACTTGCCGTCGGGCCACGCGGCGCGCTCTGGGTTGCAACGGAGCATGGACTCAGTCGGTTGAAGGACGGACGAATCGCGACACTGACTAGCAAGAACGGACTCCCCTGCGACGCAGTTCACTGGACCATGGAAGATGATGACCATGCGTTCTGGCTCTACATGTCCTGCGGCCTGGCACGCATTGAGCGACGTGACTTAGACGCGTGGGCTGCCGATCCAACGAAGAGCGTTAAGCCCGCTACGTTCGACACCTCTGACGGTGTACTGAGCCACTCCGCCGCTGGTTCCTTCACGCCATCAGTCGGCAAATCTCCCGATGGAAAACTCTGGTTTACGACCTGGGACGGCGTGAGCGTCATCGATCCGCGTCATCTCCCGTTCAACAAGCTGCCGCCGCCGGTGCACATCGAGCAAGTCACTGCCGATGACAAGCCCTACGATGCGACGAACGGCTTGCGCCTGCCGCCGCACGTCCGCTACCTGGCGATTGATTACACGGCGCTGAGCCTGGTGGCGCCGGAGAAGGTGCGCTTCCGCTACAAGCTGGAGGGCGAAGACAAGGACTGGAGAGAGGTCGTTAACGATCGCCACGTGCAGTACACGAACCTTCCGCCGAAACATTACCGCTTCCGCGTCCTTGCCTGCAACAACAGTGGCGTGTGGAACGAGCAAGGCGCGTCACTGGATTTCGTGATTCCGCCGGCGTGGTATCAGACGAACTGGTTCTACGCTCTGTGTGTTATGGCGTTCCTGGCGCTGCTTTGGGGGCTGTATCAGCTGAGGGTATTGCAACTGCAGCGGGAGTTTAGTGCAGCGCTGGAGGCGCGCGTCGGCGAACGGACGCGCGTTGCACGCGACCTGCATGACACTCTGCTGCAGAGTTTCCAGGCGCTGTTGCCGCGCCTTCAGGCTGCTATCTACAGGCTGCCGGACGGGGCGGTCGATGCCCGTAAGACTCTTGAAGCCGTCGTCGATCAGGCGGCCGAAGCAGTCACCGAGGGCAGGGATGCGGTGCAAGGCTTGCGCATGTCCACGGTCGAGAAGAACGACCTTGCGCTAGCGATTCGGACGGTTGGCGAAGAACTTGCTTCTGCTGAGACCAATCACTCGTCCCCGAACTTTAAGGTGGTCGTGGAAGGGACATCCCGGAATTTGCATGCGATCCTGCGCGACGAAGTTTACCGGGTTGCGACGGAGGCGCTGCGCAATGCTTTCCGGCATGCGGCAGCCCAAAACGTGGAAGCTGAAATCCACTACGACGAAAAGTATTTCCGGCTTCGGGTTCGGGACGATGGAAAAGGGATGGGCGCGGAGGTTCTTCGCGGGGACGGACGTGAGGGGCACTACGGCTTGCACGGAATGAAGGAAAGAGCCAAGCTTGTGGGCGGCAAGCTAACGATCTGGAGTGAAGTGGATGGCGGCACGGAGATCGAACTGATCATTCCAGCATCGAGGGCGTACGCGAAACCGACGCGGGGTTTCTGGCAGTTCGGGAAGCGCTCCGGGACGGATACCGATGTGGAGGAAACGATCGAGCGTGAGTGATGGGTCAGCTCAAATTCGAATTCTGGCGGTTGACGACCACGCCCTCGCAAGAGAGGGCATCGCCGTACTCGTCGCTACCCAGCCGGATATGACTCTGGTCGCCGAAGCCTCGAACGGCCGGGAGGCGATCCAACAGTTCCGTACGCATCGCCCGGACGTCACGCTGATGGACTTGCAAATGCCGGAAATGAATGGGATCGAGGCACTCATTGCTATTCGAAATGAATTTCCCGAGGCAAAAGTGATTGTGCTGACGACCTACAAGGGCGACGTTCAGATTCTTCGCGCACTCAAGGCAGGAGCACAAGGGTACCTGCTAAAAAATACATTTCACAAGGAACTCCTGGAAACCATCCGAGCGGTTCATGCTGGGAGAAAGGCGCTTTCTCCCGAAGCCTCCTACGAAATCGCTGAGCATGCGACGGATGACGCCCTGACCCCGGCAGAAATCGCAGTGTTGCGACTGATCGCGGCCGGCAATGCCAACAAGCAAATCGCGGATCAGCTTTCGATCACCGAGGAGACCGTCAAGAGCCGAGTCAAGTCCATCTTTTCCAAGTTGGGCGCAAATGATCGAACCCACGCGGCGATGATCGGACTGAAGAGAGGAATCATCGAGCTGTAGTTGGTTTCTGCCCGCCCGCCTCCTCGTCAGACCTGCATGCCAAACTCGAAAGAGTGACGATTACGACTCTCTTTGGGGTATCGATGAGCGTCAGCAATGTGACATTCTGGTTCGTACGAAAGGATGCGTGTTGCGCCGCTTATACTCCACATTCGCGGGCGGCTGGCCGGGCACAGGATTGCTTCTCATGCGCCTGGTTGCAGGCTCCGCGCTTCTCGTCGTCGCGAGCGCCAGCCTGTGGAGCGACCCTCCCATTACCGACACTATATCGTCCGCATTTCTAGCTGGATGCGGGCTTCTCCTAATCCCCGGACTATGGACGCCCATTGTAGGGACCTCAGTAGCGGTCATTGAAGCCTGGAGGATCCTGACGCTGCCCGGAGACAGATGGCTTTGGCTGTTGCTGGGAACCGTCAGTGTCGCTCTCGCGATGCTAGGACCAGGTCGATGGTCGATCGACGCACGCCTTTTCGGGTGGAAGCGTGTCGAAGCTCCGCCCCGCAGAACCAGATCTACGTCTGTGTAAGCCCTCCTCTGTAAGCTTCCCAACACTAATTTCCCGGCTCAGAAGAGGCTGCTACTCGCCTCCCAAGAGGTTTCGATTTGGCTCCATGTGGGGCTGTGCGCGAATGTAAGCCGGTAGATAATTGTGCTCATCAAACGGAATCAAAAGGCTCTCCTTCAAGATTCAAGCCAAGGGGATTGAACAAGAGGTTGGAGTTCCGGGCAGGGGGCGTTATGCATGAGATCGAGAACCTTCAGGACTCGGCTGAGCATTGCTTCGAACTTGCCAGCGCGCAGAACTTCCTGGAAGAGGATGTTGCCTCAGAAGCCTTCGAGCTGCTAACCGCCAACGAGTATGACGGCGTGTTGGCACACGGGCTCGGCGTAACCCTGTAAGGAAGTTGTATGGACATGGATCGGATCTACGCGCTGGCAACGAGAGTGAAGCAAAGGCTTCACTGTTCACAGCAGAAGGCAGAGTATGTTGCATTGATCCTGGCACTGGAGCACACCGTTAGCAAAGATAGCTTCGAGTTGCTTGCTGATATCCAAGCTATTCATTACTTATGTAGTCACTCTATTAGGTGATTGAGAGATAGGCAGGAGGATGATATGGCATACGCGGGCGTTGCTTTCACGGATGTGGGAGGGCTCGAAGTAGCAAGCTTTCCCGAAGTGATCGGAATCGACGAAGAACGACTATTTCCGGAATCGGAGATGAGTAAGTACTGCTTCGAAGGGATAATCGGCCGGAGCCGGCCATTCGGAACGTACTGGAACAAGTCCGCATTGTTGCGCCAACCGATGCAACCGTCCTGCTTCACGGCGAGACTGGTACAGGCAAGGAACTGGTTGCACACGCCATTCACACCCTGAGTTCCCGTTCCCGGCGCAACTTCGTTCGCATGAACTGTGCCGCCATTCCGTCCGGACTGCTCGAGAGCGAACTGTTCGGCCACGAACGTGGGGCCTTTACCGGCGCGCTGATGCAGAAGAAGGGACGATTCGAAATCGCCGATCAGGGCACGCTATTCCTCGATGAAATTGGCGACATCAGCCTGGAACTGCAGCCAAAGCTATTGCGCGCGGTGCAGGAGCAAGAGTTCGAACGCCTGGGAAGTGCAAACACGATCAGCGTCAGTGTGCGCATCGTTGCCGCCACCCATCGCAATCTTTCCGCCATGATTCGGGAGGAGAAGTTCCGCGAGGATCTTTTCTATCGCTTCAACGTTTTTCCAATTGAAATCCCGCCTCTTCGTGAGCGGCGCGAAGATATTCCGCTACTGGTGAACTATTTCGTGTCGAAGTTTTCCCGGCGCATGGGAAGACAGATACGTTCCATATCCAAGGCAACCATAGAAGCGTTGACGAACACTGCATGGCCGGGAAACGTTCGGGAGCTGGCCAACTTCATCGAGCGCGCAGTCATACTTTCGCCTGGGCAAGAACTAAAAGTGCCGACGGGCGAACTCCGGGTCGAGTACCGTAGCACTGCCCCTACACAGGACTCTAGCTTCCGAGAGGCCGAACGACAGGTAATCGTGGGTGCCCTAAGCGCTGCGTCAGGCCGTGTAGCAGGCATTGGCGGAGCCGCCGAACGGCTTGGATTAAAGCGCACGACCCTCCAGCACAAAATGCGTCGGCTTGGCATAACAAAGGCACAGTACCTGCAGTAGGCGCGGTCCACTCTCGATGGGTTCTGCGGTTCCGGTCCATGGAGTGAAGTTATGACGCAAAAGAGAAACAGAGACAGAGTAATGGCCGAGATTACACCTTTTCATCTCATGCGATTGGCCAACGAGCACGGCTGCAATGTCAGCCGTGAGCAAGCTATGGAATTCCTTAATCAGGAGCGCGCGCAGGAGATGTGGAAGCACATGATGCAGGCTGGTCTAGATTTCATAGCGTGCAGCCTATTGCGCGATCCACCAGTTCGGAAGGATGTACAAGGTCCTCGCGAATGCTGACGCCATTGCAAACGCACGCATCGCGAGGGAGTTCCTCCGGGAGTGCTGGGGCATAGGAGCCGCAGTTGGGTCAGGCACCGAGTCCGTCGTATCGCGAATGAGCAGGAGACATATGCATGCTGTCCTCCAGGTCGTTATGAAGAAGGGTAGTCGGTGCTATCTGGCGGGTTATTCGCGCAGCACTTAGGTTTGCCTTTACCGGGACCTCTTTTTCTGCTCGCGGCAGGGGCGCTCGCGGCAACGGGCAAGATGGGGGTTGCGGCCGCACTCATTCTCGCTGTCCTAGCCTGTGTTCTAGGGGACTGGGCCTAGTACGAGGCCGGTCGGCGCCAGGGCGACAGGGTCTTGCATTTCATACACCGTCTTACGCAAGACCCTGACGCCCACGACGAAAAGGCGAAAGCCACCTTTGCTCGACACGGTCTTCCACTTCTCGTCATTGCAGATTTCGTGCCTGCGTTGGACGCGGTGTCGCCGCCGCTCGCCGGGATGTCCCGAATTACCCGCCTCCGCTTCCTAGCCTTCGATGGACTGGGTGCCGGATTCTGTTCCTCCGCTTGCATCGTACTCGGTTATGTCTTCAGCAATGATTTGGACCGCGCAGCAGCCTATGCCGGCAAGGCGGGAGCTGTCTTTGGTTGCCGCACTTTTAATTCTGGTGGGCCGCCAGCTATATCGCCGATACCGCCTCACCTACGAGTTTGGCTCGCACCGGCGGCACGATCTGATCCGATTAAACCTGGAGCCTCCGTCGGCAACGGTTTCAGGATCTCTGGAGAGACTTCGAATATGAACATTAGGCGAACGAAATCTGGAATTCGGCCCTGGTCTGCGCTCACTGGCAGCGAGGGCTGGGGTCTTCATCGAAAGCACGGGGCAGCGCGCCTGAATCAAAACGTCGTACGCCGTTTGCCACACTGGGGGGCCGCCGGTTGACCAAGCGCGCACACCCATCACGATAACGTCAGTGCGAGTTTGTTCCGCGACGTTCACAATCAATCGCGCGGCATTTCCAAACTCCACCCGCGAACTGACCATCGCGGCCGCGTTGGGATGCTCATTGAGAAATTGGTTAAGCCGGGTTTTGACTTCCACGACGGGATCCTTGCGCTCGCCATTCTGGTCATTGCGCAGCTTCAGAACATGCAGCAAGAGCACGTCTCCATCAAAAGCTCTTGCCAAAGAGATGCCATAACGCAAGGCGTTCGTGGATTCTGGTGAAAGGCCCGTGGGGACAAGGAAGTGTTTGGCTTCGGCCCCGGAAGACTTCGACTTCGCCAGCCTCGGCCCCACCGTAAGCACGGGGCAGGGCGCTTCCTGGAAGGCCGACTCTGCCACCGAACCCAGCACGAACTTGCCCAGCCCCGAACGGCCGTGCGTGCCGAGCACGAGGAGTCCTGGGCTCTGCTCGGCGATCACATTGGAAATCGTCGGCCAAACCGAGCCAATTGCAATCGTGACATCCATCGTCACGCCGTGCAGCGCCCCTTCGCTCTCCAGCTGTTTGGTTAACTGCTCGACATCCCGCTCTGCGCGATCGACCGCCGCTGGCAAGCCGTCTGGCGTCATACAATAAATGCTAGTATCGATGACGTGGAGTAGAGATAACTTGGAGTGGCAGCGCCGCGCAATCCCCAGTGCATGGCGTAGTGCAGTCGTGGAGATTGGGCACAAATCCGTAGCTACGAGGATATTTTTCAGCAGTAACATCTCTTACCAACCCGGCCCCGGGCTAAATGACGCCTTTGGTATCGTCGCTATGGACGATGCAGCTTCAGCCGACAAGCTTTGCGGAGTGATCTTCGCAGCTTTTTTCGCGAAATCCTCGGTGGCTTTGAGATTGTCACCTCTCAACCGTACCTTGCCTTCAATATCCCGCTCTAACAATACCGCTCCATTTCTGGCTTTGAACTGACAGTGAACCGTAATTGACGTGGACCCAGCAACCGTTGTTACGTCACGTTCCAGTTCGCTGCCTTGCTTGAACTTCCTCACACTTGTATAGAGGCTGATCACATTGGAACTCTGCGCCGCATTTCTGTCCCCATCGCGATACACCTCACGGAAGGCCCCTTCCTTCTGAAACTCCTGAATGAGGTTCTCGTAGAGAGCCACCTGGAACTCGGCGGTCAAGGCCACCTCCCCGTCCTGGATCATCTTTACCTCGATCGCAGGAGTTTCCACTTTGGCAAGCGGACTCGATTGCGCGCAAAGGAGCGACATGAAGCCTGAGACGCTGATGGCAAGAAACAGACCGAACATGTTCTTAACCCTCTTCACCGTGATTGCTCCTTTTCCTCGGACTGAGGGCGTGCGCTCGAGTCTGACCCGATACTTGCGGGAATGCTGGTATGGGCACCCTGCGCGAGGAGCGCCTGCTTAGCCGCCTCTGCCTCACCCGGGTGCATGGTGAAGATCGCGCCATGAAGGCCGCCGTTCGAGTCCCGATACTTAATCGTGATCGTGTCGAGCTTGGTCCGGATGAGACTCAATGCTCTTCCACCGCCATATGGCGCCAACATCGAAAGTGTGCCGACCGGACCACGCAGGACGCGCTCACTGTCACGACCAGTGACCACGTCGTCGATGCACCCGACGGAAACAGTGGCGCTGTTCTTTGCCGACTTGAAGCTTAGCGTTCCCTCGGTTATCTCCATGCGGCCTTTACTGTTGTTCTTCACTCCCGTCATGCCCATGACCTGCACCGCATCAGTCGAGACCGCCGGTTGCTGTGCAATACTCCGCGGCGTCAGCGACGCCGCGAATAGAACAATGAACGCTAGTCTCCACGCTGACTTTTGAAAGCTCATTTGATACTCCTATCTCGTTTATCGGCGGCGGAAATCGTAGATTTGTCAGCCGCTACAGTCGTTGCAAAAAGCTGATTTTTTAGGTCCTGGATCTGCCCTTAAATCCCGCCGATTCTCAGCCGCGTGCCCGGGTCCCCCGCGATGCGAGTTGCCCCAAGCAATGTGGCTAAACCGGATATGTCAGTGGCAGTGACTCGCGACAAATCCACGTCGATCTTCTTTGGTTTAAGCTTCAAAGCCTTCCTGAGCCGGTTACGCATTGCGTTAGTGTTGTCGATGCTGATTCGGCCTTCGAACGAATCCGCTGTGCGACCGCCCCCATACATTCAACTCACAAGAACGGCATTCTTGCCGAACTGGGTATGATCATTGCAAGCCTCTGGCCAAGACGCAGAGAGACATCGTCCCTATATAGGGACTGGTAAGTGTCATTAGTTGCATGAGTTGCACGCGGGAGTTAATTGCCGGGACGCTCGCTGCCTTCCGGCATTGCCGGTATTTGGGCATTCGGGGTTTGGAATGCCCGCGGCGATAAAAAGGCCCCACTCAGCTTTGCCGGGTGGGCGAGGTTCGTTTCGAGGGGAGATATCAGTTGCTTTTGGTCGTCTGCGGCAGCGCGGCCCTAAACGGCTTCGCCTCAGCAAAACTCAACATTCTGGGGCGCACGGCGATGCCAACCACAAGCTATTGCAATTTGCTGAAACAACCAGATAATCAGAAAACGGCTAGGCTGCATCCGGGGCCGTGACCTTGCCGTCGCGCACGATTTCCGCCGCGGTAATTCGCTACACGTATCAGGTGCTCCGCGATGCAGGTGTGACTAAAATGTGACTTTTACAGCCACCAATCCCCATAAATAGCCAACACTTGACTGTGCTACGGGACAGACCTGCGCGTCTTTGGCCGGAGCGGATTGATTTGTATTCAACTAGTTGGCAGAATGGCGTAAGGCAGGGCTATCTGGGCTCGAAGATTCTCATTCTTCAAACCCGGGTTCGATTCCCGGTAGCGCTACCAAGCGTTCATATTCCTGCAATCAATCCCTACCGGCCATCATCTGATACTTGGATGACATGAGCGACGTCGCCTGAGCGTCGCATGAATATGACCACCGATGCCGACCGCGAACGCTTTCAGAGCGGCGCGCACAAGTACGCCGCCTACCTTGAGACGCCCGAGGGCCGATTGCGCCTCGATCTGGCCTTTGCCAACCTGCAGGAATTTCTGCCGCAGTCCCAACGGCCGTTGTGTGCTCTGGATCTCGGCGGCGGCACGGCAGCGACGGCTGTTCGCCTGGCGCGTCTAGGCCTTGACGTCACGCTGCTGGATTCGTCTCTGGCAATGCTGGATATAGCGAAGCGCGCAGCACAGGAGGGAGGCGTTACCGAGAAAATCATGCTGACACACGGCGACGCCGCCCAGTCAGCGAAACTATTCGCAGGGAAGTTGTTCGACGTCGTTCTCTGCCACAATATCCTGGAATATGTCGAGTATCCCGGTGCCATGTTGAGCGACCTATCCCGACTCATGCGGCGTGAGCCGCCCGCGTTACTTTCCATCCTGGTGCGCAACCGGGATGGCGAGGTACTAAAGGCTGCCATCCACGCGGGTGACTTGGAGTCGGCTGAGCGAAGCCTCACCGCTAGTTGGGGAGTCGAATCTCTCTATGGTGGCCGGGTACGGCTTTTCACTCCTGATGAGCTGCTCGCGATGTCGAAAGAAGCGGGGCTTGAGGTGATTGCCAAGCGCGGTGTACGGGTCGTCTCAGATTATCTGCCGCCACAAATTTCCCGCGAGGCCGAATACGAGCGGATTTTCGAGCTGGAGCGAAAGCTGGGACAACCCCCGGAGTTTGCTGCCATCGCCCGCTACACGCACTACCTGGCACGTTGCGCGGCCCAGGTGATGGAGAATGGTGCATGAACAACGTCCCAGTTCAGTCTTTGTCGACAACATCCGGCATCTCGGCGCCTGATGCCGGTATCTCGCTCGGGCTCGGACTCACCAACGAATGCAATCTCACCTGCTCCTTCTGCTACCGCGATCCGACGCGTGCGGACCGTCTCTCCCTGGATCAGGTCAAGGGGGTCATGGAGCGGCTGCCCGTCCGTTCGGTGAATTTGGGGACGGGCGAGAACGGCATGCATCCTGATTTCCGGGCGATCCTGGCGTACCTGCGCGCGCAAGCCGTCAAGCTCACCATCACTTCCAACGGGCATAGCGTGGCTGTTCTGGAGGACAACGAACTGCATGCCTTTCACGATATCGAGTTTTCTCTCGATTACCCCACGCAAGCCGAACAGGATGCACAGCGCGGAGACGGCAACTGGGAGCTGATCCACCAACAAGCAAAGCGTTGTGTGAGGCTGGGCGTGCCCGTCACCATCATCGCCGTCATGATGAAGGCCAACTATTTGCGTCTGGCCGAGGTGGCACGAGCAGCCAAACAATTTGACGCTCCTCTGCGTGTGAACGTATATCAGGCCGTGCGATCCGATATTTATGCGCTGTCCTATGAAGAGTACTGGGAGGGGTTCCGGCGTCTCTTTGCCGAGACTGATGTGATCGCCATTGGTGAGCCGTTGGTGCGTGCGATGGCGGGTCTCCCGCCGCTCCGGGGAGGATGTGGCGTAAGCACGGTGCGGGTGACGCCGCGCGCCACCACGCAGCCCTGTGTTTACTGGCCAGGATCGGGGGAGCCGCTGTCAGACTTGATTTCGATGGGTTCCGGCATTCTGAACTCTGCGCCCTTCGAGCAAGCACGGACGCTTCCGGAGGCGTGCCAGCCTTGCGAGTTCCGCGACTCATGCCATGGAGGGTGCGCCGGACGGCGACGCCTTCAGGGTGCGCTGCTAGAGCCTGACTATTACTGTCCGATCGTTCGCGGCGAACGGCCGAGCCTCGAAGTCCGCATGGCCGCCAGCCGTGACCTGCCCAAGCTGAGCAGTTGTTGTACTACGGTCGTAATGGCCCGATAGGCCAGCACACCCATGATCTGCCAGCGCATACGTTGAGCAGCTAAAGTGAAGGCAGCAGCATGCCGGTCCGCTGCTTGTACGCTGCGAACTCAGGATGACGTGACATGGACTTGTCCTTCCGCCGCATGTTGCGCACGAAGTACAGGAACCAGCCGGCAAGCACTACCCCTGCCTCCCAATGCCACGACGCAAGCACGAAACCGCCGTAAATCAAGACCTCACCCAGATAATTGGGATTCCGCGTTCGGGCGAAGAGCCCATCTTCAATCAGTCCCTTGCGCACCTGCAGTACAAAGAATTTCTGCGCATCGCTGACGTAGTGCAGGAAAACGCCCAGCAAGACGAGAAACGGCGCCGCAGCGAACACCCAGTTCGGCGGCACCGTGTGTTCGGAAATGAGCAGATACGGCCCGATCATATAAGCCATCAACGGCAGAAAGGGTGTAAGCACGCCAATCCACAATGGTATCGGTTGTGCGAAGCGCTTGTCAGCGAACACAGATTGCTTGATGAGCCAGAGCAACGTGTAGGTTCCGTGCAAGCCTAGATATAGAAAAGCCGCAGCACTCCAGTTGTGGAAGTACCACATCAATGCTAGAACAATAGGCGTTACGAGAACCTTATGGGCATTGATGATCCAGTTAACAGTGACCATATCGTCCTCCTAAACCGCCAAGTGAATATAGGCCTGCTCTACTGGACACACCAAGAACCAAACCGCTTATTGCGCGTCCATCCACTTATCCGATCCCGCCAGTTTGACGGCCACATTCGTGAACCAAAGGTGGAAGGGCTTGCCATCGGCGGTGCCGCGGTGTTCCGTTGAGATAAGGAGAGGACCCGCCTTCTTGTAGGCCGCCCACGTTGCGATCACAACACTGGGTTTCTTGTCGCCCCCGCGATCATATCGGAATTCTTCCACCCGCCCGTTGGTGCCGACGTAAAGCGTCCAGGTGTCACCTGGCGTATAGCCGCCGCCGGGAGGATACTTCACCACAACCTTGTCGGCAGACCCCTTGCCCAGCGGCAGCTTCTGCATACCTTCATCGGTCACCGTGGCGCTGGTGTCCCAGTAAACATGGAAGGGGAAGATCAGCCAATAATTGTCGTTTTGGAAACCCGGATCGATGTTGTCCTTCACGTCGGCGGATTGGCTGCTAAGTTGAGAGCGCAGGTACGTAACCTTCACCGGCTTACCGTCTTTATCTTTCCCTTCATAGGTGATCTGGCCGGTCTTGGGCTCCCAAGTCCACGTTCGAGAAAGGGTGACGCCTGGGAACGTTACGTTCCAGGTATAACGGATCGCTTCGATCTGCCCGAACGACTGAAGGCCGTAAGTGTCGGCGAGCTTTTGGACGATTGGCGGGCGCTGCTGGGCCCAGGAAGTTGCAGCAAGGGCTAGGACCCAGAAAGCCAGAAGACATTTGATCGTGACACGGCCGGAATTTCTCATGGAGGTCATCCTTGATGAATAGATGCGAGATTGGATGACAGGCGAAGCCTTCCGGATACAGGGTCGTGCAATGGCAACTAGTCCGTTGAGCACGGGGGCACTGCCGGTTGTGTGAGCCGGCGCAACCCGATAATTGCCCCGGCTGTCGCGACTGCTCCGTATTCCAGCGCCATAATCCAGCTCGGAACTAGCCACGGACGTCCCAGCGCGCGCAGGTGCCAAACGTAGTAAGTAGGAATGATGCTCACCGTCCAGATTATGAGTGGCACCGTCGAGACCGACCGCAGGAACGGCAGCAGCCACAGCAGGTACCAGGGATATACGACCGGCGCACATAAAAGGGATGCTGCCATCGGCCAAGCAAATGCATCCGAAGACGATGCCGCGGACTTTCTTCTCAGCCAGAGTGAGGTAACAAAGCCGACGAGCACAGCCAATCCAACTACAAGCTGCGGAGCCGCCACTCGTTCGAGCGTTGCAAACACCGGATCATTGAAGCGGAAACTCTGCACGTAGGTGCCGAGCGAGCCGATCGGGATTCGCCCGTGGTTGAGAAACGGTATGTATAGGAGTCCAACCACGACTGCCGCCAGCGCGCCGTCGCGCACGCCAACACGTCTCCAATAGAGTGGCAGCAGTACAATCGGGAGCAATTTCACCGAAACAGCCAGCCCAAATGCCAGGGCTGCAACCGCCCGCCACCGACGCGCCAGCGCGGCGGCCGACACCAACAGCAGCAGCGCGCCGACAATATCAATGTGACCGCTGCCCGCCACCTCGGTCGCGAGCAGTGGGTGCCAGGCATACGCCAGGACCCAGTGCGCTCCCTGCCCGGCACGACGCAAGATATCGAGCAACACGAGAGCGATTGCAAAATCGCAAACGACAAAGGCTACTTTCAGCGCAAAGATAGACTCGTGAATCGTGGTTACGACGCGGAAGAAAAGCTGAGCACCCGGTGGATATGGACTCGGGAGCTCCGGGTGGTTCAGCGTGCGGGTCTCGGCTGTGTGCAGACCGGCGAGCGCCGGGTCGCTGGGAACTACAATATAAGGGTTATAGCCGAGCCGCTGCACGCGGCCATCCCACACATATCGATGAATGTCGTCATCTGGCCCCGGCGGCCTCAGTAGAAACAGCACGTGCCACACAACGGCCAATACCAACCCAATGACGATGACGCGCCTCGGGAATCTTGGCGTGGAGAAGAACTCACGGATGGCAAGAAGGTAAGCCATGCCGGCAACGGCCAGCCAAATGATGAAAGACGGTTCACCCAGGCTACTGAACTTGCGTGAGCAGATCGTCAGCGCCACGAGCAAGATCGTGCCCAGCCCGTAGAGCCTGCGGGATGGCGTGAGCCTCATAGGCCTCCCATGCCGGGCCTCAACTGCGCCACCACCTGCCCCCACTCCGCCAACCAGGCCGCCGTTCGTGGCGCCCTCCCCGGAAAGTGCCGCAGTTCTGCGTCGAGCCGGATCAAGTCAGACGCCACATCGATGTCGTAAAAAGGATCTGCGAAGCGCACCGAAAGCCCCAGGGCCTGGGCGCGCGCCAGCAGTGTCTCAAGCGCATTCGAGGTTCCCATCCCGTCACCGTTGAAAAGCCCAGTATGGACGGCTCTAGCACCGACCAGATAGTAACCTCCGTCGTGTGTCGGTCCCACAACTAAGTCGTGTGCGGCGAGGGCCTCGAAGGCGCTCTCCAAGACGGACGCGGGCAGGTGCGGGCTGTCGCTGTTGAATGCGATGATGTGCTGATGGCCGGCCGCTGCGAAGTGCGCAAACACCGAGTTGAGGCCTGCAGCAAGGCCCTCGCCCGTCTGCGCCACAACACGCACGGCATCACCCGCCAGGAACGCCAAATCGTCGACATCCGCGGCGGGGCACATAATGGCAACCTCCACCGTGTCGAGCGACTGCGCCAAGGCTATGGTGTCGTCCAGAAGACAGCGATAAAGCGCGGTGACAGCGGGCGGAGGAAGGCACTGCGCCAACCGCGTCTTGACCATGCCCGGCTTCGGTGCCTTGGCCATGATGACTAGCGTGCAGTCCTCTTTGCGCGGACGCACGGTAGTCTTCCTCGAGGATTCCATAGGAGATCGCTGTCCCAGGCCTCACGCCGCCCGCGGCGTGCCGGCCCGTCGACGCCGAAAATAATAGCGCATGATGAGGCTGAGAATGAACCACGCCGCTCCCAGCGTTCCCCGCACCGTACCGCTGATCTTCGATTTCCCAATGCGCGGATAATAGCTGACCGGCACCTCGACAATCCGGAATCCCTGCAGGGCGCCTTTCAGGATCATCTCGACCGCCCAGCCGTACGTGGCCTCTTCGAGCGCGAGTTCACGGAGGACATCGGCACGTGCGGCGCGGAACGGGCCTAGGTCACTGATCCGCAGGCCGTACAGAAGCGTGATCAAGCCGGCAGCCAGGCGATTGCCAAACACCGCGTGCCACGGTAGCGCGCCGTTGATGCGTTGCAGGCCGAGCCGCGAACCCAGGGTGATATCGGCGCGGCCGTCGGTGATCGGAGCGAGAAGCAGCGGTAGTTCAGCCGGTCGGTCACTGTAGTCGCCGTCGAGGAACACGACTACATCAGGTGCGTCGGCGGCGGCGAGCCCTGTCAGGCAGGCCCGGCCATACCCGCGGCGAGGCTCCTGCACCACGCGGGATCCCATCATCGCCGCGATCTCGGGTGTGCCGTCAGTGGAGTTGCTGTCGACAACGACCACCTCGGTGACGAGATCGGCCGGGAGATCGGCGAGGACGTGGCCGATGGCCGACGCTTCGTTGCGCGTGGGAATGATGACCGACACTCGTGCCTGACCCGGGCTCAAATCACCACCACGGTGAAGACGGCCGCCGCCGCGCTAGCAACGCGTCGACGCCCCAGGTTCGACCTGCCCGTCCTATCGAGAGCGCGAGCGATGCCAGCACCGGAACCAGCAGTTCCCAGATCCAGGCGGTGCCCCACTCCGAGACCCAAAGGCTGCCAAGGTACAAGAAGGCAATAAAAGCAGCCGGGCGCGTGAGCAGACCGATGATCAGAACGATGCCGAGAGAGATTTCCAACACCGCTTGCATGGGAGCCGCCATTGCGGCGTGGCTCGCCGCCAGACCCATAACGGCCTTCCATGCGGCCGGCGAATGACCGTGCGTGATGTAGTAGTTGATGAGGTTAGCGTAGCCGGCCGGGGTGTAGAGGCCTTTCCCGAGATTCTCGAAGAAGACCCATACAAACATACAGCCGATCGTCAGCCGCACGAATGCCAGACCGTTTGCTGCTTGCGGTTGATGGGCCGTTCTGGTTATCTCATTTCGCAGTGGGGTTGCGTTCGTCGCCATCGTAAACCTCGTATCTGATGGATGCTATACCAGATTAGAAACGCGCGACAGCGTCAATTCTTGCGTTGGCTGCTGGCAAAATCTTGGCCTATGTCCCCGACGCAGCTCCCTTGCTTATGCGAAGCTATGGTACTGCTATTGTTGAAGTGCTCGTTCGTCGCGGGCCGGCTCACCGGTTTCGCCTGCACCACCTCACTCTGATCTCGAGCTGATTCCATCTTCCCTTTGAGTCTATTGCGGGGAGATGAGTTTCTTAGCAGCATGAAAGCCCATTGCAGCATTTCCCAATTTTGCTGACGCACGCTAAAATCAAGTGTCTGTTCCTCGAGCCGCGCATTTTTTGGCGGAGTTCCCAACGCATACCCCGTCTCGGCGGGCGCGACGGGAAACTCTTTCGACCGGCGGCTCTCCCAAGCAAGGAAAGTAAAGAAGGAGTCTTAGACGAATGGCGATTCCAGCCACACAAATGCGTCCGGGCATGGTCATCAAGCACAACAACGATTTGCACTCGGTGTTCAGCGTGGAGCACCGCACTCCGGGAAACTTGCGCGCCTTCATCCAGGCCAAGCTGCGCAACTTGCGCACCGGCGCCATGTTTGAGCATCGCTTCCGCTCCGGCGACGCCATCGACAAGATCACGGTGGACGAAGTGCAAATGGAGTTCCTCTACTCAGACGGCGACGACTACCACTTCATGAATACTGAGAATTACGAGCAGATTCATCTCAATCGCGACATCCTGGGCGACGCGGTGGAGTATCTGATCCCCAATCTGCAGATCAAGATTGAGTTCTTCGATGGCAAGGCGGTGGGTGTCGAGCTGCCACAGACGGTGGAACTCACGGTGGTGGAAACAGAGCCGGGCTTGAAGTCGGCAACTGCCAGCAGTGTCACCAAGGCGGCCAAGACCGAGACTGGACTTGTGGTTCAGGTGCCGCCGTTCATCAACGAAGGCGAAAAAATCCGCGTGGACACGTCGGAGGGCGCCTACCTATCGCGGGCTTAGCTGCTACCTGCTCATGGCTGATCTCCAGACCCGCCGCTACCTTGTCTCCGGACGCGTTCAGGGCGTCGGATTCCGCTGGTTTGTGGAACGCGAAGCGGCACAGATTGGCGTCACCGGATGGGTCCGCAACTGTGACGATGGCGCAGTGGAGGTGATGGCAACCGGCACGCGCGAGCAGCACATCTCTCTGCGGGCCCGTTTACAGCAGGGCCCGCGCGCTTCGCGGGTGGACCACGTCGGCGAATCCCCTGCGCCGCTGTTGGAAACGCAATCGTTCCGCATCGAAGGAGTCTGGTAATCCATGGAGCCGCATAAGTCGCACAACTGCGACGACCTCAAGAAGCTCATTCGGGAAGTTCCGGACTTCCCCAAACCCGGCATTCTCTTTTACGACATCACCACCCTGCTCAAAGACAAGCTGGGCTTTGCCCGCCTCGTCGACGCCCTTACGGAGCACTACATCGACAAGGATATTGACTTGGTTCTGGGCATCGAAGCGCGCGGATTTATCTTCGGTCCGGCGCTGGCGTACCGCCTGAACGCCGGCTTCGTTCCCGTGCGCAAACCAAAGAAGCTGCCGGCTGAAGTCTTGCAGTGGAAGTACGAACTGGAGTACGGGCACGACACGCTGGAGGTTCACAAGGATTCGATCAAGCCGGGTCAGCGCATCGTCATCTGCGACGACTTGCTGGCCACCGGTGGCACCGCCAGGGCCACCGCCGAGATGGCAAGGTCGCTGGGCGCGGAAATCTGTGGACTGGGTTTTGTGGTCGAACTCGACGGCCTCAAGGGCCGCAACAAGCTGAAGGAATACGACGTGTACTCGCTGTTGCACTATGAAATGTAGGTAGCGCGATGACCTCCATATAGCCCAATCGATTGTCATCCCGAGCAAGGACTTTAGTCCGAGTCGAGGGACCTGCTTTCTTCGCGTGCGCCATTAGCCTTTCTACTGCGCGACTGCTTCGAAGCGGACGGCCAGTCCCCCGCGGGCACTAGCATGACCAGATCTCGAGTGATAATGATCGGTTTTTTCGTCCTGTGCACCTCGTCGATTATCTCCAGGCATTTCCGGCAGAACTCAACGTCTCTAATTCTCTTCATACGCATAGCTACCTCATGATCCACATCGGCAACTCGAGGTAGACCTTCCATACGATTTGAGAAGACAACGCTGTTTACGACCCCGAATTGGCTGCCCCCTTTATCGCCACTCTTCGCCCATCGACTCGGCACTTTTCCTCCAGCACCATCCGGATCGCCTCGATGTACGCGATATGCTCCTGCTCCAGGATGCGTGCCGCCAGCGTGTGCTCGTCATCGTTATCGAGCACCGTCACGACCCGCTGCACGATGATCGCACCGTGGTCCAGGTCGGCATCCACGAAGTGCACGGTGCAGCCTGAGACCTTGACGCCGTAGTCGAACGCCTGCTTCTGGGCATCGAGTCCCGGAAACGCCGGCAGGAGTGCAGGATGAATGTTGAGGATGCGGTTGGGAAACTGCTGCACAAACCACGGCGACAGCAGGCGCATGTATCCCGCCAGGCAGACCAAATCGACCTGATTTTCGCGCAATGCCGCCACAACTTCGCGATCGTGCTCCTCCCGCGGCTTGGCCTTCGACGGGATCACCAGCGCTTTCAGCCCGCGCCGTCGTGCGGACGCGATGCCCGGCGCATCCGCCCGGTTCGATATGACGACCGCGATGTTCGCGTCGAGCTTGCCCGAAGCGACGTTGTCGGCGATGGCCTCAAAGTTCGACCCGCGCCCGGAAAGCAGGATGCCTAGGTTCTTCATAATTAAGAGCATAATGTATAAGATTTATCGGTTTCCTGGATTATGCTCGGCAAGAGTAGGTGCGAATGATAAACCGGCTGAGAATTCGAAATTTTAAGTCGTTTCGAGATCTTGACCTGCGTCTGACAGAGGTCAATGTTCTCGTTGGTCCAAATATGTCCGGCAAGAGCAATTTACTCGATGCAATCCGATTTCTGGTTCAATTGTTAATCCCAGGCCGGATCCAACTTTGCAGAAAGCCCTCAATGACCGCAATGGCTTTGGGGAAGTTGTGTGGAAAGGAGCAAACGACTCCGTAGTCAGTTTCGAACTCGAGGGAAGTACGAAATTCAATGGGCAGCCTCTGTCTTTCAATTACTTGCTCGAAATCACCGGTACCCAATATGGCTATGGGAATATTCAGCGAGAGCAATTGCTGGTAGACGGGCCCGCTGGACCGCACGAACTGATCTCGACCTCTGCCAACAACGTCAGGACAATGAAGAAGACGGGTGGCCCTGTGATCTCAGAGCTGCGGGATCCCAATAATATTGGATTGCAGTACCCATTGCCAGACTGGGAGGCATCGGCGGTTCGAACTGTTATTTCGACAGCAAGATTTTACAACCTTCTTCCACCGTTAATGAGGCGGGTCAATCCAAGCACTGCTGCTCAGTTTCTTACTGAGTATGGAGATAATCTCTCCGCATGGCTTATGACACTGCAGACACGCTATCAAGAAACCTTCTCTCAAATCCGGACTGTCGCCAAAGACGTCTTTCCAAATCTCGAAGACGTTTTCACCTTTCCCACTCAGCAATCAACCGTTTATTTGTCGTCGCAAGAAAAGCACCTGGCAAGGCCTACGCCGCTCGCTCAAATGTCAGATGGCGAGTTAGTGTTTTTGGCGTGGATATCCCTGATTCTCTCCCCGCAAGAGTTTGGGACCAGTTTGTATTGCATCGAAGAACCTGAAAACCACTTGCATCCCCGTCTCATAGAGGTGCTTTTTGAACTGTTGCGCCAAGTCCGATCAGGACTACCGACCAGCTCGGCCGACCGTGCCCAAGTGATCATCACCACGCATTCGCCGTACGTCATTGATAATTGCGGAATTGACGAACTCATCCTGGTTCAGAAGGAAGAAGGCCAGTCCAAGTGCTTAAGGCCGAGCGATCGTTCCGAACTGAGGGAGTTGCTGAAGGACAAGTCCGTTACTTTGGGCGACCTTTATTTTTCTGGGGCTCTAGCGAGTGCCTAGCTACGGTTTGATTGTAGAGGGTTCGTATGACTCATCAGTGTTGCAGCGGCTGACAGTCCGGGTCGATTCACCGGATGCACGAGTTTTTGTCCGTGAATGCCGCGGGACAGGCGCTCTTCGCAAGAATTTAGTGGTTTTCCTGCGCTCTTTGGAATTTGCCGACGCAGGAGCTCCGGTTGAAAGGGCCCTTGTCTTCATCGATACGGATGGCCGACCACCTGATGAAGTTGAAGCTGATCTTCGAACGATAATTGAAGGAATCGACTTCAAGTTCCCTCGTGGAGTCGGAATTTGTCCTATACACCATGAGCTGGAGGCTTGGCTACTTGCGGACCACGAGGCGATCAATCAGGTTGCCCGGGCCCGAGGAGGGCGTGAGGTTGCCTATATTCAAGATGACGTAGAGCAGATTCGAGACCCAAAGGAGCGGTTGAGGGTAGTGCTGAGTAAGGCAAAGCTCAACTACACTCAAGCTGTCGCGGGTGAGATCGCACAACTCGCAAATCTCGAAACACTCAGATATCGGTTGCGCTGCTTCGTAGCATTTTGCGGGAAAATCTAATCCGCGAGGTCAGAACGGGCTGTTCTCCGGGTTGCTTGCTCCTCGTCCTTCCCTTTACTATCGCCCCATCGTGGTTTTGTCCCCAAACAGAGAACATCCCGACCGCATCGTCTCGGCTGTGCCGGTGGACGATGATTCGTCGTTCGAGCTGAAGCTGCGTCCACAGCGGCTGCGCGAGTTCATCGGGCAGAACAAAGTCAAAGACAACCTCGAGGTCGCCATCCAGGCGGCGCGTTCGCGCGGCGAGCCACTCGACCACGTGCTCCTCTACGGACCGCCGGGGCTGGGCAAAACGACGCTGGCTAACATTATCGCCAACGAAATGGACGCGCCGTTCCAGCAGACTTCGGGCCCGACGCTGCAAATCAAGGGCGACCTCACGGCGGTACTCGACCAACCTGCGCGAGAAGCAGGTGCTGTTCATCGACGAAGTTCACCGTCTGCAACCGGTGCTGGAGGAACTGCTCTACTCCGCGCTGGAGGACTACAAGCTCGAACATCATCATTGGACAGGGACCATCGGCGCGCACGCATACCATCGAAGTGAGACCGTTCACCTTCATCGGGGCTACCACGCGCGCTGGTTTGCTCTCCGCGCCGCTGCGCTCGCGCTTCGGCATCGTGCTACGGCTGGAGTTCTACACTCACGAGGACCTTAAGATCATCCTGCAGCGCTCGGCGGAAATTCTCGGCGTGGAGATCGACGAGGCGGGCGCAGTCGAGATCGCCACCCGTTGCCGCGGCACGCCGCGCATCGCCAACCGCCTGTTGCGGCGGGTGCGCGACTACGCGCAGGTGCGCGGCTCCGGCAAGATTGACAAGCCGACAGCGCAGGCCGCGCTGGCGATGCTCGAAGTCGATCAGCACGGCTTCGACGAGATCGACCGCAAGCTGCTGCTTACTATCATCGAGAAGTACCAGGGCGGGCCGGTCGGGCTGAACACGCTGGCCGCATCGCTCGCGGAGGAGCCTGACGCCATCGAAGAAATCTACGAACCATTTCTCATGCAGATCGGCTTCCTCGATCGCACGCCGCGCGGGCGAGTCGCCACGCATCTTGCCTATGAACACTTCGGCATCAAGCGGCCGCGGGTCGATCGCAGCGGGCAAGAGACGTTGTTCTAGTGGTCAGCGGCTAGTGGATAGTTTCGCTGCTGTCACACTGGCGCGTGCGTGCCCCCAGCGGGTAATCTAGTCCCACAAGGAGATTGCATGGCCCAATTGATGAAAACCTCGAATCCGGCGCTCAGCGCCGACGCCTTCCGCACTGGGGAAGCCACATTCGGCGAGAGCATGACCGTATCGGGCACGGTCAACAAGACGGGCATCCTGCTGATCTGCTGCGTCGCCACGGCGGCGTGGACCTGGAACCGCTTCTTCAATGCGCCTCCCGAGGAAGCCATGCAGGCGATGACGCCGGCGCTTGCGATCGGCGGCATTGGCGGCTTCATCGTTGCCATGGTCACCATCTTCAAGAAGCAGTGGGCGGGCATCACTGCGCCGATTTACGCGTTGCTGGAGGGCTTGGTGCTAGGCGGAATCTCCGCCATGCCTCGAGGTGCGTTACCACGGCATTGCCATCCAAGCTGTCTCTTTGACCTTCGGCACTCTTCTGGTCATGCTGCTCGCCTATCGTTCCGGCCTTATCAAGGTGACGGACAAGCTGCGGCTTGGCATTGTGGCGGCCACTGGCGGCATTGTCGTCTTCTATTTCCTGCAATTCATCCTGGGATTCTTTGGTGTACACTTCGCGGTAATTAACGGCTCAGGTCCGATCGGGATCGGTTTCAGCCTTATCGTGGTGGCGATCGCGGCGCTGAACCTCGTGTTGGATTTCGATCTGATCGAGAACGGCGCGCGGATGGGCGCTCCGAAATATATGGAGTGGTACGGCGCCTTTGCCCTGATGATCACGCTGATCTGGCTCTACTTCGAGATCCTGCGCCTGCTGTCCAAGTTCCGCGAGCGTTGAGCCGAACGTGATTGCCGTCCGCTCGTTCGCCAAAATCAACCTCGGACTGAAGATCGGCCCGGCTCGCGCCGACGGCTTCCACGAGCTGCGCACGATTTATCAGACGCTGGCGCTGCATGATGTCATTCGGGTGCACGTGCAGCCCGGCTCTGGCATCGAGATTCGCTGCAACAACCCGCGCGTCCCGCTCGACGAATCGAATACCTGCTACAAGGTTGCTGAGCACGTGATGAAGACCGCGAAGGCTAGCGCCAAAGTCATCATCCAAATCGACAAGCGGTTGCCCGTGCAGGGTGGTCTGGGAGCGGGCTCGTCCAATGCCATCGCAACCATGCTCGGGCTGGAGCGCGCGCTCGGGACGAAAATTTCCACCGACGACAAGATGCGGATCGCTACCGACGTAGGAAGCGACGTGCCGCTGTTCCTGATCGGCGGAACGGTGCTGGGGATTGGCCACGGCGAAGAAGTCTATCCCCTGCAAGATCTGCCGATCATGCATTTGGTGGTGGTAACGCCCCCGATTGCGGTCTCGACTCCAAAGGCGTTTGCGCAATGGGACGCTTTGGTCGGGCAAGAAGCTGAATTGACCGCCGCTGAAGCCGCAGGTACAATTAACAGGTTCGGTCAGGCGGTGTTTGCCTGGCTGGGCGAAAGTGTTCTCTCGCCAGCCGTATCCGCGAGTGAGCCTGTATCCGGTGTTCCCGCGATGGGCGGGGACCGGGCCGAGACACCGCTTCTCGACCTCGTCCGAGCCGGGATCGAGAACGACTTCGAACGCGTCGTCTTTCCTGAGTATCCCGATTTGCGTGAGGTAAAACGTGTCTTGCAGCGCGAAGGTGCGCGTTATGCGTCGCTATCGGGCTCCGGATCAACGTTGTATGGATTGTTCGGCTTCGGCGAAGAAGCGCAGGCGGCGGCTGCAAGCATGTGCGCCTCGGGATACGCGGCGGTTGCGACCACGACGCTGACTCGGGATGAGTACTGGAAATCAGTGGTCAGGGGCTAGTGGTTAGAGGATAGCTTCCGGCGATTCTCCACTTGAGCGAGCTGAAGGCTGATGGCTGAGAGCTGACGGCTCATAACACTGGGCGGTCGACTAATGGTAGGTCAAGTGCCTTTGGAGCACTTTGTCTAGGTTCGAATCCTAGCCGCCCAGCCAAACACTAGTGGATAGTGTTCAGGGACTAGAGAATCAGGTTCAAGGTTTGCAGGCTAGAAGCTAAGAGCTAATGGCTAAGAGGCAGTCGCGGAATGGTAGTGGCTGAAAGCTGACTGCTGATAGCTGACGGCTAATTGAAGACCCAGCGTGTAACTCAACCAGGTGAAGCGGGGTGTTTGATTCGATGGAAACGGCAGCAAAACCGAGCGCGGTGCATACGGCGGGCGTAGCGGGCGGAGCCACGGCGGCGGCCGCACAGCAGTCGGACAAGCAAGCTCATCCCGGAGCCGATCCCAAGCCCAAGCCGGTGCGGGTACGCCAGGATGACAAGTGGAAGATTTTTTCCGGGACCGCCAACGATGCGCTTGCCCGGGAGATTTGCGCGTTCCTGGGATTGCAGCTGGGGCAGGCTTGCATCTCCCGGTTCTCTGACGGCGAGACCTACGTGCAGATCGAGGAGAACGTGCGCGGTGCCGACGTTTTCATGGTGCAGCCCACTTGCGATCCAGTGGACCAGCACCTGATGCAATTGCTGTTGCTGATCGATGCGCTAAAGCGGGCTTCGGCACGCCGCATTACGGTGGTGATTCCGTACTTTGGTTACGCCCGGACAGGACCGTAAAGACAAGCCGCGGGTGCCGATTTCGTCGAAGCTGGTCGCCGACTTGTTGACTACGGCGGGAGCCGATCGCGCGCTCGTGGTTGATTTGCACGCGCCCCAGATTCAGGGTTTTTTCAACATCCCGGTGGACCATCTGTTTGCTTCGCCGGTTTTGGTGGATTACTTCCGCAAGAAGCAGTTTCCGGACCTGACTGTGGTTTCACCGGATGCGGGTGGTGTGGAGCGGGCGCGCTTCTTCGCCAAGAAGATGGAATCGGCGCTGGCCATTGTGGACAAGCGCCGCGTGGAAAAGGATGTGACCGAGGTCATGCATGTCATCGGCGACGTGACGAACCGCACCTGTCTCATTCTCGACGATATTGTCGATACCGCCGGCACCCTGGTGAAGACGTGCCAGGCATTGCTGGACGCGGGCGCGCGTGAGGTTTATGCCTGCGCTACCCATGCGGTACTTTCAGGACCAGCGATCGAGCGAATTTCCCATTCGGGGTTGGCGGAAGTGGTTGTAACCAACACCATCCCGCTGACGGAAGGGGGCCGCAACGAGCCCAAGATCAAGGTGCTGTCGATCGCCGGTCTCATCGGGCGCGCCATTCAGTCGATTCACGAGGAGACCTCGGTCAGCAGATTGTTTTTATAAAGGACAAGATTATGGCTACAGCAACCGCAGACAAAAACGTAGAAGCCAAACCGCGGCAAGGTGGCGGCAAGAATGATGCCCGCCGGCTGCGCGCCAGCGGAATGATTCCGGCCGTCGTGTACGGCGCAGGCCAACCGGCGCAGACCGTCGCTATCGATCCCAAGCAGATGAAGCGGATCCTGAATTCGGAGACGGGACACAACTCGATTTTCGATCTCACCCTGGACGGCCAGGCCGCCAAGGTGATGATCGTGGACTGGCAGTTTGAGCCCATCAAGAGCGCGCTGCTGCACGTGGACCTGAAGCGCATCGCCATGGACAAGGTTTTGCGCGTGAGTGTTCCCATCCTGCTCAAGGGCGAAGCCCCCGGTGTCAAGTTGCAGGGCGGCATCCTCGAGCAGATGTTGCGCGAGGTGGAGATCGAGTGTTTGCCGGGCGACATTCCCGGCCATCTGGTTGCCGACGTCAGCAAGCTGGAGTTCGGCCAGACAATTCGCGTTTCTGACCTGGCGCACGACGCCAAGCTGAAGTTCATCACCGATGAGACGCAGGCGGTCGCCCACGTCACGGCAGTGAAGGAAGTCGTGGAAGCCGCTCCGGTCGAAGGCGCAGTGGAAGCGGCAGCGACGGCCGCGGAACCGGAGGTCATCAAGAAGGGCAAGCAGGAGGCGGAAGGCGAAGCTGCCGAAGGTGGCGACAAGACGGCCAAGCCGGAAAAGGCCGAGAAGTCCGAGAAGAAGAAGTAAGCACTGTGAAGCTGATCGTCGGGCTCGGCAATCCGGGCATCGAGTACCAGTTCACACCGCACAACATGGGTTTTCTGGCGGTGGACCGCATTGCCGAACAATGCGGGGTGCGGGTGGACAATCGCCATTGCCGCGCGCAGACGGGGCGGACGCGCGTCGCCGGCCACGAAGTTGTGCTGGCCAAGCCGGAAACCTTTATGAACCTGAGCGGCGCCGCAGTGCGTGAGTTGGTACGCGATTACGAAGTGCAACCGGAGCAAGACCTGGTGCTGTTGTACGACGAGATTGATCTGCCCTTCGGTACCTTGCGGGTGCGACCAGGTGGCCGCTCGGCGGGACACAACGGGGTGGAATCGGTGATCGGCGCGCTGGGAACGCAGGAAATCATGCGGGTGCCGGATGGGCATTGCACCCGATCATCCGGTGGGCGATGGCGCGCGTTATGTGCTGTCGCAGTTCAAGAAGGCGCAGCTTCCAGTCGTTGACCAGATTTTGGATTCGGCGGCTGAGGCGGTAACGGTCATTCTCGGCGAGGGCGTGCAGGCGGCCATGAACCGTTTCAATCGCAAGCCGGAAGAGGCCGATCAGGGACCAGGGGCTAGGGATTAGGCACGAGTTTCGAGTTCCTCGATTGAGAAGCTGTTGTACTCGATAGACGATATTGCTACGGGCAGTAAAAGATCTGAGTCCCACGGGGACGGCAGGTTTGAAAGGTCATTCGCGCGATAGGGGTCCTTCGACTCCGGCGACCAACAGCGGGTCGCCTCCGCTCAGGATGACAAATCGCGGGGGGAGAATGTTCCCCGGCGAAAAATGCGAAAAGCAAGAGCGAAGAGCGAGCTGGCTAGCGCCGCTCGCTCAGGAGAGAAACTAAATGCAACGTACTTATGAATTGATGTTCATCGTCCGTCCCGACATGCTGGAAGATGAACCAGGACAAACTGATTTCGAGCCTGGAGACGCAGGTCGGCAATGCTGGCGGATTGGTAAAAAGCATGGAGCGCATGGGCAAGCGCCGGCTGGCCTATACCGTGCGCAAATTCCAGGACGGCATTTACATGCTAATGGTCCTGGAAGGCCAAGGCGCCATGGTGAAGGAAGTGGAACGCCGTCTGCGTGTCACCGAACCGGTGATCAAGTTCATCACCGTGCGGATCGATGAGGAGCAGAAGCGGCTGGCCAAGATCAAGGCAATCCGCGACACCAAGGTCCGCGGCAAGGGACGGCAGGCAGCAGCGGCGTCTGCAGCAGCCGAAGCCGCCGCGGAAGCTGCCGTAGCGGCGGCGCCGGAAGCCGCACCCGAATCGGCTCCGCTCGCGGGTACCGAATCAGAGCCGATTAGCGCATAACTGGCCGGACTGGTTCATGGGAGCACAGGGCGTTGCCGGGAAAGCGTACAACTGACGTGGAGGAGAGAAGGGCATGACCATTGACGAGCGCCTAGATCGGTTGGTGGAACGCCACGAAGCCTTATCTCAGTCTGTTGAGCTGCTCACCAAGGATGTGCGCGAGCTTGGGCAGCGTTTTGGTGAGCTTGGCCAGCATGTCGTTGATTTGGGTAAGTACGTGGGTGAGATCGCCGAAGGTACCGCTCGGCTGTTGCACGTCGCACAAATTCACAACAACGGATAACCCGGCTGGAAGGCGGAAGCTAGCGCCGCGCCTTGTGGCGTGAGCCGAAGAAAATCGGGGCGCATCAAAGCCCGAAGGAGAATCATGGCAGACGAAGTGAACAAGACCGCGGCCCCCGGAGCTGGCGCCGCAACGACTGATGCACCCAACGCGCGCCCCGATGGCGGGGCTGCTCGCGAAGGCGGGGGCGGTTATGGTGCGCCTCGCGGGCCTCGTCCCGGGGCACGGCCTGGCGGTGGTCCTGGAGGTCCCGGCGGTGGCGGTGGGCGGAAGTTCTTTCGGCGCAAGAAGGTTTGCAAATTCTGTGTCGAGAAAATCGACGGCATCAACTACAAAGACGTCCGGCTGCTGTCAGGATTTGTCTCTGAGGCCGGAAAGATCGTGCCTCGCCGGCTGACAGGCGTGTGCACTCCGCATCAACGGCGTCTAGCTGACGCTATTAAGCAGGCGCGCAACATCGCCCTGCTGCCGTTCGGCGGAAGATAGGGGCCAGGGGTTAGGGGCTAGAAGTTAGTTGACGCTCGATCGCGGGACTCGTTATGGCCATACATATAGGCGCCGACGACGAGCGCAGTCTGTGACGCGGGAGACGAGTCCCGCTCTGCGGGACGGAAGATGATAGCCCAGCGCTTCAGCGCTGGGTAGCTGGAGAAATTGAACCGAGTCCCGTAGGGACGACACGCTGGAGTACGAAGGGCGGCAGCCCGCAGCCCAAAGCAAATCAAAATCGGACGGAGTTGCATTCATGGAAGTTATTCTGAAAGAAGATGTGGTTAAGCTCGGCTCCCGCGGCGAAGTCGTGAAAGTCGCTGAAGGCTACGGCCGCAACTATCTCATCCCCAAGAAGCTGGCGATTGAAGCCACCGCCGCCAACCGCGCCGTTATCGAGCAGATGAAGGCCTCGGCCTTGCGGCGCGCTGCCCGCGAGAAAGGTGATGCCCAGGCTCTCGCGCAGCAGGTCGAGGGCGTAACTCTGACCTTCACGCGCAAGTCGGGCGAGCACGATCAACTCTTCGGTTCTGTGACCTCCGCCGACATCGCACGCGAGCTTGAGCAGAAGGGCCAAAGTATTGACCGCCGCAAGATTCAGCTCGACGAGCCTCTGAAGCATGTTGGCGAGTTCAACGTGCCGGTGAAGTTGCACAAGGACGTGATCGTGCAGCTCAAGGTTGTGATCAACAAAGAAGCGACTGCGGAGGCGGCTCCGGCGGAAGCGGAGGAAGCCAGCGCCGAAGCATAGATCGCGCTTCTCGCGGATCAGCCACACTTGCGGGTCCCGATTCCCGCGCAAAAGATTTTCCAAGAGGCGACGCTCGCGGTGTCCCGCCTTTTGCCTTCTGCATCGCATGACCGCAATCGGTGTCCTGCTTACCAGATGCGCCGCACTCCGTAAGCTTCGAACACCGGGTCGGCGCTGATGATCGGCCAGCCTGTGGCCTGGGCCTGGGCGACCAGTACGCGGTCAAAGGGATCGCTGTGATGCCGAGGCAGAAGACCGGCCCGGATGGCGTGGCTGGAGTCAATGGGAAGCTCGGAGAAGCCTTGCGCGTTCAGAATCTCGTTCCATTGTGACAACAACACCTGGGAATCGAACTTTCCAATGTTCGTCTTGATGGCAAGCTCCCACGGCACCACGGCGGACACGACCATTGAATTGGCTACGGCACCGATTGCGCTTCGCGCCGAAGGTGACAGCCGAGCGGAGCCGTCCAACCACCATCGCAGCGCATGTGTATCGAGCAGCGCGATCATTCAAATCCCAACTCCCGCAGTTCCTCGTCCGTGAGCGGATCGAACGCATCGGGTGCGGACCAGATTTGGCCCTTGAGCATGTCAGGAATGCGCTTCTTGGCTGCGCCGGCGATGGGAACAATCTTCGCAACCGGCTGTTTGCCGCGGGTAATAATCACTTCCTTGCCCTTCTCCGCCTCTTTGATCAGCTTCGAGAGGTTGGTTTTTGCCTGATGTACGGTGTAGCTCATTAGCTAAGTTTACTTAGCTAAGCTGAGCCCGTCAACAAGAGCTCGATTTTTGGGGGCGTGAACCGTTGCACTCCTGCCACGTATCTACTAAGTGAGGCGTCTATAATGACCGCTCACGGTTTCCGCCCGCGCTCGTCTATGTAGTTGCAGGCACGAGAATTGGCTTGCTAATTGCAGATTTAGGTAGAAACCAGCATGCCGGCCGAAGCGGTAGCAGTTCCTCTCACGGTTGGCCCGGGGCTCCGTCCTCCTGTGGCGTGGCGGGAGGCGGACATAACGTCCTCTACTCCCTCTGACCGAGGGTTCACGGTGAGGCAGGCCCAGAGCCGCATGAATGATACGGAGCTGATCCGGGAAGCACAACGTGGCAACCACGCCGCTTTCGAGGAACTCGTACGTCAGTACGACAGCGCCGTGTTGCGCCTGGCCTATCACCTGACCCGCTCAGAGCAAGATGCCCAGGACATCTACCAGGAAGCGTTTCTCAAGGCCTACCGGAATATCGGCAACTTCCGCTTCGAGTGCTCGTTTTATACCTGGATCTACCGCATCGTGACCAATCTGTGTCTCGATCTTCTGCGCAAACGGCAGGTGCGGAAAGAAGATTCAGGGGTGACGACCGACTCGGAGGGCGGCACCTACAACTTGCTTGAGCAGGTTGCTGATCAACGATCGGGAGCCAGTCCGGAGCGCGACCTGATGCGGCGCGAACTCTCCGCGAACATCGCCAAGGCCTTGCAGAAACTGACTCCACGCGAGCGCATGGTGTTTGAGATGAAGCACTACCAGGGTCTAAAGCTGCGCACCATCGGCGAGATTTTGAATACGACGGAAGAGACGGCCAAGAACACGCTGTTCCGCGGAACGCAGAAGCTGCGCGCCGCACTGAAGAGCATTCGATAATACAGAGCGGTGCAAGAATCCAGA
This sequence comes from uncultured Acidobacteriaceae bacterium, assembly GCA_963836295.1. Classification (GTDB taxonomy): domain Bacteria; phylum Acidobacteriota; class Terriglobia; order Terriglobales; family Acidobacteriaceae; genus Bog-257. Next base: position 128,701 of record CAWIIY010000004.1, read on the forward strand.
GGGAAGTCATCATGAATTGCGAATGGGTCCAGCAGAACACGGCGCTTTATTTGTACGACGAGTTGGCTGACGACGCCCGGCATGAGTTGGAGCAGCACATTCGGCGCTGCCGGGACTGTGCGGCCGAGCTGGCGGCGCAGCAGGAGTTTCAGGAGCAGATGAACCTGTTGCCGGTGGAAGAGCCTTCGGCGAGTTTTCTGGCCGCGGCGCGCATGCGCCTGCAGGAGGCGCTGGAGACCACCCAGCAGAATCGCGCCTGGTACCATAGCCTCGCTTTCGATCCCATGTCCTGGATGCGTCAGGTGCGCTTCTCGCCCGCGCTGGCCATGGTCATCTTCCTGGCGGGCTTTGGCGGCGGACTCGGCGCCATGTACAGCGCCAAGGGTCCGGTTGCCCCAACTACTCCGGTAGAAGCCTCCATTAGCGGCATCACTTCCATCGAAAAGCAGCCCGGCACCGATAACGTTAAAGTTCAATACGATAAACGTCTTCCCGCTTCCGTCCAGGGGTCTGTGTCGGATCCAAAAGTGCAAGATCTGCTGCTGTACGCCCTGAAGGGTGACGAGAATTCTGGAGTGCGTCTGAACTCGGTGGATATCCTAACCACCAAGGCCGACGACCCGCGCGTGCGAGAGACCCTGACTTATGCGCTGCGTTACGACAGCAATCCCGGTGTTCGCCTCCTGGCCCTTGAGGGGCTGGGGCCTACGTAAAGCAAGACATCCGGGTGCGCAACGCCGTGCTGGAAGCCCTGCTGGACGACAGCAATTTGGGTGTGCGCAGCGGGGCCCTTCATGCGCTGGAACCGGTGCGCACCGATGGCAGCGTGCGTATGGCCCTGCAACAGTTGTCGAAGGACGATCCTAGCGAGTACATCCGCACCGAGTCCAAGCGTGTGCTGGCCTCGATGCCCAGTATCTACTAGACAGAACGGTGTTCCAGATTTTCGTGCATTCGCTCCCGGAAAGAGGCTTGGTTGAGGCAGGGTTGGCAATTTAGAACAGCTATGAGAAAAGTGAGGGGCGAAGACCTTAGAGCACAGCGTGCCGGGGGTAACCGCAAGTGGGCGGCCGCCGCAGTGTTGGCGATGGCGGTTACCCTTCCGCTGTGGGCGCAACAATCGCGGATTTACCGCGACGGCGATTCATGGGTGGAAGAGATCACCGGGACATTGCCGGCTTCCCGGCAAGTTCGCATTACCACTGACTTGGGATCGGTGCAGGTGCAGGGAAGTTCGTCCCGCGTGACGTACGTCATTCACAAACGCTCGTACGCTGCCAGCGAAGAAGCCGCGCGGCGCCAATTCGAGCAGATGCATATCTCCGCTATCAAGAATGCGGAAGGTGCCTTCATCGAAGGCAGGCTGGCAAACCGGAACCTGGACCGATTCACCGCCGACTTCCTCGTGCAGATACCACGGCAACTAGAGGTGGTGAAAGTGGAAACGCGGGGTGGTTCGCTGAACCTTAGTTCCATCGCGGCTACGATCCAGGGCGCGACGGGGGGCGGTACGGTGAAGCTCAACGATCTGGAAGGATCTGTGAAAATTACCAGCAGCGGTGGGAACGTAGAGGCGGGCCGTCTGGGTGCAGATTTTTCACTCACCACCGGCGGAGGGGACGTCCATATCAAGAGTGTTGCCGGGCAGGCGCAGGTGAACATTGGCGGCGGCAGGGTATACATCGGTTCGGTCAAGGGAGCCACGATTCAAACCGGCGCGGGCAACATTGAGGTGCGCAAGTGCGGCGGTGATCTGGGGGTAAGCTCTGGCGGGGGCAATCTCACACTGGGCGACGTCAGCGGTGCGGTCCGCGCTGAAACTACCGGTGGAAGCGTGCATCTGGACAGCGCCAGCGGGCGCGTGCAAGTCACTACCGGTGGCGGCAGCGTCGAATTGTTCAATCTGGGTCGGGGCGCGCAGGTGGAAACTGGAGCGGGCGGGATTATAGCTCAGTTCGTGGGCAAACGCGGCGCCTTCAGCGATTCATCGCTGCATACCGCGGCCGGCGACGTGGTCGTCTACCTGCCGAAAGAGCTGCCAGTCACCGTGCACGCCTCGTCTGACATGGCGACCGGCCATGGCATCGTATCCGAGTTTCCTGCATTGCGGATCACCAAGGAAGGCAGTAACTTTGTCCCCCGGTCTATGTATGCCGAAGGGTCGTTAAATGGGGGCGGGCCGGTGTTGAAAGTCCGCACAATCATCGGACAGATCGACTTCCGGCAGTCACGTTAGGAATAGAAGTCATGCGCAAAAATACGATAGTTCTGCAGGGTCTGGTTCCAATCCTATTGGCCGCCGCAATGGCTGTGCCGGCAGCCGCTGTGCCAGCGAATCCGGCATGGCCGGATTCGCATGCGACCGCTTATCTCGGTGTGCACATTGACGAGGTCAACCCACAACAGGTCTCGACGCTGAAATTAGCCAACTCCAAGGGCGCGGTGATTACCGATCTCGACCGGGATGGTCCGGCATGCAAGGCAGGATTGAAAGAGAACGATGTCATCGTTGGCTTTAACGGTGCGACCGTCGAATCCCCTGAACAACTGGGAAGCATGATCCACGCGACCCCTGCCGGCAAGACAGTGATGCTCACGGTGGTCCGCAGTGGTGAGAAGAAAGATGTCAAAGTGACCCTGGGAAGTTGGCCTCGAGTCATCCCTCACGTGCAGAGCTTCGTAGCCGGAGGGCCTCCAATGTGGAGCGGTCCGGTAGTGGCTCCAGGGTTCGACCCCGACATCGAGATCCCATCCGTCGCCATCCTTTCTTCCCGCCATGGTTTGATGGTGGAAAGCCTGAGTCCGCAACTGGCCGATTTTTTCGGTGTGCCGGCAGGGAAGGGCGTTTTGGTACGCTCGGTGGAAAAAGGCAGTCCTGCTGACGCGGCCGGCATGAAGGCTGGCGACGTCATTGTCAAGTTGAATAACGAAACCTTGCACGACATGGTGGACTGGCGGCGGGCCATGCGAATTCAGGCGGGCCAGATCTCCGTCACCTTTGTTCGCGAGAAGCGCGAGCAAACCGTGGTAATCCATCTTCCGAATCCGGGAGACTCCTCGAAGTTGCAGGGCTGGCCGTGGGGAGAGGGAGGTGAGATGCAAGCATTGGCCCCGGAATTAGAGAAGCTCCGCCCTGAGGTCGAGTCCGGCCGGGAGGGAATGCTGGCGGCACTGCAACCCAACGAGAAAGAGCTGGAACAGATGCGTCGCGAGATTCAAAAGTCGATGAAGGTCAAACAGAAAGACATGGAAAAGATGGCTCGCAAAATCGAAAAATCAGCGATGCCCACTCAAGAACAGATCGACAAGATGACCCACGATATCGCTACGTACGCACCGCCGTCCCAGGAAGAACTCGACCAGATGCGGCATGATATCCAGGAGTCGATGAAAAGCTGGACGCCGCAGCTTCAGCAGCAAATGAAAGACCTTCAGAAGCAGATGGAGCAGCAGAAGTTCGATCTGCAGCAAATGATGAAGGGCTTCGGGACCGAACGCGAATTCTAGCAGTCCACTCGAAGCGACCTCATCGTCTGCGGTTCTGCGTACTTCGACCGACGCGTCGCCACCTTCGATCAAGCCACTCGATGATTCCGTAGAGGACGAGGCAAACCCACGCGTCCACCAGCAACCCGATATCAAGTCGGAACGGTTGATGGCGTCCCGACCGCGGCAGGTGTGCCATTAGGACGAAGAAGTAGAGCAGATTGCCCACGACCACGGCAACCAACTGCTTGAGAAGTCTTCGAAACACGTACTTGTTGGACACTCGCAGCACCGCATTTGATGCCAGAAAAAGAGCGAATCGCTCTTCGCTAGTCGCTTTTCGCTCTTCGCTTTTCGCTTCGGAACAATCAGCTTTCCACCTTCGGCAATGGAGCCGGCCTCGAGCGCTGGTTTGACCCTATTTACCCAACGACTGGCAAAGCCACGAGCGAACAGCGAATAGCGAGCAGCGAAAAGCATCCGCCGCCCGGACGGCTGCTTCATTTACCATCCTTCTGTGCTCGACCTCGCCACCAACGTACAGTTCGTCAAAGGCATTGGGCCGAAGTTCGCTCAGATTCTGCTGGAAAAGGGCATCAGCACGGTCGAAGACCTGCTTTACTACCTACCCTTCCGCTACGAAGACCGGCTCAATCCCCGTGGAATTGGAGAGCTTCGCGCCGGTGAGATGGCCAGCATCATCGCCGAGGTGCGCACGTTTGGATTGTTCCGCACCCGCCGCATGCCGATCTTCGAGATGACCGTCGGCCAGGGGCGTGACACATTGAAGTGCATGTGGTTCAACGCCACCTACCTGCAAGACAAATTTCGCGCCGGTATGCTGCTCGCGCTGTACGGCAAGGTGGAAGCGGGCGATCGCGGGGGCCACCGCTTCGAAATCATTCAGCCGCAATTCGAGATTTTGCACGATCCGACCGTGACCCAAGGCAACGGCACTAGCGATGAACACGAGTGGCAGTCGCTCGAAGTCGGTCGCATCGTCCCCATTTACGAAGCTGCCGGCAATGGACGTCTCACCGCGCGTTGGTTCCGGCGCGTGATCCACGCCATGCTCGAGAATCTGGATCAGGACTTGCCGGACGCGATCCCCGGTGTGGTGCGCAAGCACATGGGCTTGATCGATCGTCGTTGCGCCTTCTGGCAAGCTCACTGGCCGGAGGTGGGTGAGAGCCTGGCCAACTTGCAAGCCGCCCGCACCCCGGCGCACATCCGTCTCATTTTCGAAGAACTTTTTTTCTTGGAGCTCGGCCTGGAACTCAAGCGCCGCAAGATGCGGGCCCAGACGGGCATCGCTTTCCAGATTAGCGACCGGATCCGCCATGCAGTAAAGCGAATCCTGCCCTTCCACCCGACGGCGGCGCAGAAGCGCGTGCTCAAAGAAATTGCCGGGGATATGGCCGAACCCGTTCCAATGCGGCGTCTGCTGCAAGGCGATGTCGGCTCCGGCAAGACCATCGTTGCGCTGGAAGCTGCCGTCATCGCGATGGAAAACGGCTATCAAGTCGCCCTAATGGCGCCCACCGAGATTCTGGCGACGCAGCATTACCTCTCCGCGCGGCGCATTCTTGAACCCGCCGGCTACCACATTGTCCTGCTCACCGGCCGGCAGGAGTCCGGCCGCAAGAAGCAGGCGCGCCATCACATCGCCCAGGGCAACGCGCAACTGGTGATCGGCACTCATGCGCTCATCCAGGAGACCGTCGAGTTCGACAAGCTGGGACTGGTCATCGTGGACGAGCAACATCGCTTCGGGGTGCTACAGCGCTTTCGCCTGATGAAGAAGACGAATCAGGCTGAGCCCCCGCCCCAGCAAGCGCCAACCGCCCCGTCGAGTGCAAACTCGGCGCTCGCCGGGGCCCCGGAAATCGGCGCTCGCCGGGGGCCCCCGAGCCCGACGTTCTGGTGATGACGGCAACGCCGATCCCACGGACCCTTGCGCTCACCCTGTACGGCGATCTCGATACCAGCGTCCTCGATGAGCTTCCACCCGGCCGCACCCCCGTCACCACGCGACGGGTCGGCGACGAGCGTTCGGAAGAGGTCTGGGAGTTCGTGCGTAAGCAAGTTGCGGCGGGATGCCAAGCCTACATTGTCTATCCCGTGATCGAAGAGGGAGCGATGGAGGGCGAGCTGAAGGCTGCCATCAAGATGTACGAGCAACTCCGCAAGCGCGAGTTCTCCAGTCTACGAGTTGGCCTACTGCATGGTCGCCTCAGTGCCGACGAAAAAGATGCGACCATGGCCAGCTTCCAGCGAGGCGAGATCGATGTGCTGGTCTCGACCACTGTCATCGAGGTGGGCGTGGATGTGGCCAACGCTAACATCATGGTCGTGGAGCACGCCGAGCGCTTCGGACTCTCCCAGATGCACCAGCTGCGGGGGCGTATTGGACGCGGCAGCGCGAAGTCCTACTGCGTGCTTATGACGGGTGGCAAGGTTTCGGTAGAAGCCGAGCAACGTCTGGAGGCCATGGTGCGCACCCAGAATGGGTTCGAGATTGCCGAACTCGACTTGCAGCAGCGCGGTCCCGGTGAGTTCTTTGGTACCCGTCAGGCGGGCATGCCAGACTTTCGGGTCGCCAACCTGCTCCGCGATCGCGAATTACTGGAAGCCGCACGCCGCGAGGCCAAATTTGTGCTCGAAGGTCCCAGCACCGATCTGACCAAAGAGGAGATTGCCCGGGCGGTGCAGCATCTTCGCGGCCACTGGAACCGCAGATACGGGTTAGTCGAAGTGGGGTGAAGTCGCATCAGATGCCATAAGGAGTATTCCATGCTCGATCCGAAAGAAATCTTGACTACACTGGCCGATCGCTTCAGCACCACCGGAAAGGTGCAGACCGCATTCGGGGAACCAATCGAAGCCCACGGCAAAACCATCATCCCGGTGGCCCGAGTGAAGTATGGCCTGGGCGCCGGTGGCGGCGGCGAGAACAAATCGGAGGCAGAGGACGCCGTCGGCGGCTCGGGCGGCGGAGGAGGCGTGAAGGTCACACCCATTGGCGTGCTGGAGGTGAGCGATGCCGGCACGCGCTTCATACGCTTCTTCGATCCCAGAATGGCGCTCCGCCTTGTGTCCAGTGGCGTAATGATCGCCTTCTTGCTCCGCCGAGTGTTCCGCCGACGGTAGATAGCCGCGAGAATCCAACTGTGACCGCCAACAACTTCGATCTGTTCCGCTTGCTTCCCTCGGTCGACGAACTGCTGCGCGCCGAGGCCACGCAGGGCCTAGCGCAACGATTCGGCCACGCGCCTGCGGTCGAGGCTTCGCGCTCGGTCCATCGATATTCTCCGCGAAAAAATCGCTGCGGGCTCCCTCGACGAAACCCAGCTCAAAGATGCCATTGATCAATTGCCGCGGACCGATCGAAGATCGCCTGGGGCAATCGTTGTCTTGCTCGCTGCGTCCCGTCATCAACGCCACCGGCGTTATCCTGCACACCAATCTCGGACGTGCGCCGCTCAGCCGAGCGGCACTGGAGCATGTGGCCGAAGTGTCGGGCGGATATTCGAACTTGGAATTCGATCTCAGCACCGGCGAGCGCGGCAAGCGCGACGTCCATGTCGGTCGTTTGTTTGCGAAATTGCTAAATACCGCCGAGCGCGAAGTCTCGACCGTCGTCGTCAACAACAACGCCGCCGCCGTGCTACTGGCGCTGAACTCGCTGGCCGAAGGCGGAGAAGTAATTGTCTCGCGAGGCGAACTGGTCGAGATCGGCGGCTCGTTCCGCATTCCCGACGTGATGGTGAAGTCGGGCGCGGTGCTGCGCGAAGTTGGAACCACCAATCGCACCCGTATCGGCGACTACGAACGCGCGATTAGCGAGCGAGCGAAATTGCTCCTCCGCGTTCACCGCTCCAACTTCCAAATCGTGGGATTTACCGAGCAGCCGTTGCTGGAGGAATTGGTTGCGCTCGGACGCGAGCATAGTATCCCGGTGCTGGAGGATCTGGGCAGCGGCGAGATCTTCGACCTCCGCGACGTCGGGGTTCGCGGCGAGCCCATGATCGCCGACAGCTTACGCGCAGGCGTCAACGTCGTAACCTACAGCGGCGACAAACTGCTGGGAGGCCCGCAGGCGGGAATCATCAGCGGTGATCCGGCACTGGTCGCGAAGCTTCGCAGCAATCCCCTATTTCGGGCCTTGCGTGTGGACAAGATGTTCTACGCCGCGCTGGAAGCGACCCTGCTCGCGTATCTTCGCGAGGACTACGATTCGATTCCGGCGTTGCGCATGATGCGCATCTCGGAAAACGTACTGGCGCAACGAGCCGAACATTTGAGCGAGCGTCTGCGCGCTCAATGTCCGGAATTGCAGGTCGAAGTTGCTGAGTCGCGATCGGTACTGGGCGGCGGCGCAGCGCCCGGTTCGACGCTTCCCACTCGGGTGTTGGCGGTGACCAGCGAGCGCATGACTGCCGATGAACTCTGCGCACGGCTGCGCCGGTCGGAGACGCCAATCATCGCACGCGTGGAGGAGGAAAGCGTGTTGCTCGATCTGCGCACGGTCGAGCCGGAGCAAGAGGAGGCGATCGTCGCGGCGCTGGAGAGCATCTCGCAATAAGTGGCTACGGTTTACACCATCGGGCATTCCACGCGCACGTTCGACGAACTCGTGGCTGCTCTCAAAGCACATGACATTCGCGCGTTGGTGGACATCCGTTCGTTCCCGATGTCGCGGCGAATGCCGCACTTCAATCGCGAATCTCTCGAAGTCGAATTGCCGAAGCCGGGCATCGCGTATGTCTGGATGAAGGAACTCGGCGGCCGCCGTAAGAGGATTCGCGATGACTCGCCCAACACCGGACTGCGCAATGACTCGTTCCGCAACTACGCCGACTACATGCTGACAGGCGAGTTCGCGCAGGGGATCGAGCACTTGCTGGGAATCGCAATGCAAAACACCGATCCCTCGACTTCGGCGGCCAAAAACGGGCCGCCTGCGCTCGGGATGACAAGGGACGAAACGGGCAACACGGCCATCATGTGCGCCGAGCGCGTGTACTTCCAATGCCACCGCATGTTGGTGAGCGACTACCTCAGCGCGCACGGTCATACCGTATTGCACATTGACGATGACAAGCGTTCCCTGCGCGAGCACAAGCTGATGACAGAGGCAAGGCTAGTAGATGGAAAGCTTGTGTACGATGCGCAGGAATTGTTTTGAGAGGCGCTTTTCGCTCTTCGCTTTTCGCTAGAACGTAAACGCATCATCTTCGCTGAGACTGACGCCGACGGACTGGCCGAGGATTTCGAACTAGGTTCAAACTATTCAGCGAAGAGCCAAGCGGAAGGCAAAAGGCGAAAAGCGAACAGCGAATAGCGAACGCGCTATTCGCGCTATTCTCGCTTTTCTTGCTCCCAGGACACGCTTGCCGCTACCCTAGAGACTCCGTATGAAGCAAGCCGTTTTCCGCGAACGCAACAAGGGGTACTATCGCGTTCTGCATTCTCCCATCTGGATCTGGGTCTTCTGGGTTCTCCCCGGATATCCGCTTACCTACGACCTCTACGCCCACGGGCCGGACCGCCGCCATTGGACTTGGCTGGCGATCGTGGTTGCCGTCGTTGCGTGGCGCGGTTTCCGAGGGCGCATTCCGGGATCCGAGCGCCGTCCTTACATCAACTACTACGGTGTGCACCAGCCGAACCTGCCGTACCGCGTGGTTTGTTACACAGCCGCGTGGATCGACATCATCGTGCCCTACGCGCTGAACCTCATGGGGTTGATCGTGGCGTCTATTAACGGCCGCTGGCTGCTGTACGATCTTTACCGCTATGGCTACTATCCGCTGGCACTGGCCGTGGTTTTGGCGACGGTCTTCGACTGGACGCCCCGCGCCCGCCGTGACACCTTCGGCGAAGGCGCGGAGCGCGCCTGGTTCTACGTTGCGATCTGGACAGTGGTGCCGACCCAGGTCATCAATTGGGGCGCCTGGCGTTTTGGAAAGTTCATGGATCTGGCGCCGCTGCCGCTGGCGCGGCTTCGATTGGCGGTGTGCTTACTCTCGACAGCGCTTTTCTTACTCCTAGGTTATGCGGCGAAGCTTCCACGCACCCAGAGACATTATGAAGGCGTGGCGGCCGCCGGAGTATGAAAACGATGTTGTCGCTTACGGTTGACTGGATCCGGAGGGTGGCCGGGGAGTATTCGCGCCCGGCAACGGAGCCGGAGTCAGTCCCATGAAAGTTGTCCCCAGAAACCTCCCCTGAGCATCAAAGTTCCAGGTAAACAGCGCGATTCCAGCGTGGGCGCAGGCGTGGCAGCCGTTGATCAGGGGATAGCCCAGGATGAACTGCAATCCGCCGTTGGCGCCGTGTAGGGTGTTGGGCCAGGTGGTTCCATCGCGATCGCCAGGCCAGACGCCGACTTTGGGAAACTGATTCTTCAAGTCCTGAAATTGAAAGCCCTGCTCCATCCCCTTCTGGTCGAGCAGCTTAAGATCTTCGGCATTGATGATTCGGGGTGAGCCATTGACCAGCAGCAGCCCGTTGTTGGTATTCGCCCGCAGAGGATAGATGATCCAGGCGATGTCCACCGGACCAACCGGATGGAAGCCGCTCATGATTCCCACGTCGCCGCCGCTCTCCTGGTAGAGCGTCTGGGTAAAATCCACCGCAGCAGCCGGCGCGCCCGCCTTCGACATCTGGGCGATGAAACATTCCCCAAAACTGGCTGGCTGAGGAGCGTTGTCGCAGGCTTTGTGGGTATTAGCGAGGAACGTTGGCGGCATTTTCCAGACATTGGCGGAGCCGATCTTGCCGGAGGCTGCCTGTGCTCCCGCCATCCCACTCGATGGAACGGCCGGGTTCTGCGCAATCGCCGAACCGAGTACAGCGACAATGACGGCAAGTAGCAGTGCTCTCCGCATCTGGTGGCCTCCAATGGCAGTTCGTAACGGTTATAGAGGAATGTACCTCAGAGGCCAATTCGAGTCGAGACATCTTAGCGAAGGTAGAAAAGCGGAGAAACCTCGGAGCCGTCGTCGCTCGCACAAACGTAAGAAAGGCGGCCACTTGGCCGCCCTCTTCCAAACCCTTAGCTCGGGGATCCTAGAGAACCTGTACGTTCTCAGCCTGCCAGCCCTTGGGCCCTTTGACTACGCTGAACGAGACAGCCTGTCCTTCCTGCAAGCTGCGGAAGCCATTGGTCTGAATCGCAGAATAGTGAACGAATACGTCCTCTCCATTCTGACGGCTGATAAAGCCGTAGCCCTTCGCGTCATTGAACCACTTAACCGTTCCTTGTTCCATGATGATGCAAGTTCCTTCAATGTTGATGTAGCTGCAATTCGATCGGGGTGTGAAGCGGCAGGGAGTGCGGTAAAGCAGGAACTGCTGCGTACAACGTCGATCAATCGAGCAACTTCATGATAGCAGCCTATTCCGCAAAGCCCAAGCAGTTTTGTGGAAGATGCCGAGAAACGCGAGTCTTATCAATATGTTACTTTGTTACGGCGAGGTGCCATTTTCTGCCTTTACCAAGCCGGCTCAGTCCTTCGCAGGGTGTCCAAATGATTGTAGGAACTGGAATTGATATTGCCGAGGTTGATCGCATCAAGAGCACAATCGAGCGCTTTGGGCGGCGATTTCTGGAGCGAGTATTTACCCCCGACGAAATCCGCTATTGCGAATTCAAAGCTAACAAGGCGGAGCGCTACGCCGGACGATTCGCCGCTAAAGAAGCTGCCATGAAGGCCATCGGAACCGGTTGGAGCAGGGGAGTTACCTGGCATGACGTAGAAGTCAAGCGCTTTCCGGGTGGACGGCCCACAGTTGCGTTTCACGGCAAAGCGGCAGAATTCTTTCAGAAACTTGGAGCGGTTCGCGCCCACCTTTCGATCACGCACACTGAGCGGCAGGCTATGGCGCAGGTCATCCTCGAATCAGACGAAGCGCTGAAACCCTGACAGTTTCGGATAATCTGTCAGCTTCTGGATTGCTGATCACACGGCTGTTTCGAACGGGATCGCCGCTTCCCACTTATCTACAATCGAACCCCTGCAGTCAGGATTGGTTGTGATGACGCCTTCCCTGTTCTCGACAACGACCAGCCGGTGCCTGTTTCATCGCTCGGTTGGGTGCGTCTGATTTGGGGTGGTTATAGAACCGTGAGCTTCACCTCAAGGATCCGAAGGAGTCCGGCACTTGCTTGAGCGACGGCGTGGACTCGCCTCCCAATCCGGACTTTCTTCAGAATCGATGGGTCGTAGACGAACTCTCGGCATTTACCAACTCGCCAGCCAGTCGCTCGGCCAGACATTGCGCCTGGAGCCGGATTTCGGGTACGGCGGTGCTTTCCCACAGCATCCCTTTGCGAACCGGTCCCAGCGCAAACAGAGATTTCGACGGCCGGCCAGTGCTGTCGATGACGGCCCCGTCCTCGGCAACATCCAGGCCTAGGAGGCTGGCGTCAACTCGTGCGAGGTGATTGTCCAGCAGTGACCTGACAACCCGCGAATCGATCTTGCGGGCATCCGTCTCGTGGCCGGTGCAGTTTACGATTCGAGATACTCTGAGCAAATCCGTATCGGTGGCTCCTCGATTTCGATAGGCGACCTCGGCGTAGCCATTACAGTCAATGCAGCCGAGCACCCGGCCAGCCAGCACTACCAACCGGCCTTTATGCCGTAGTTCGTCCAGCAAGTGCCAAATCTCCGGAGAGACACGATGGCGATGAACTTCCCAGAAACACCGCACATGCCGCAGGAACCTTTTTCTTTCAGCCATGTCCAGGCTTTTCCATATCCGTTGGGTCGCCGGTCTAAGGCTGTCAATCACCGGCCTCCAGTCCAGTTGACGGCTGCTCGCAAGCCGGACCTGTTTACGTAGCTCCGCGACAAGCAGCCTGATCGAAACGGGCAACTCATTGGTCCATTCTGTCGGCCACGCCGGCTCGTGGGTGTGTACAGCTGGAAGCAGTCCGCGCCGGGAGACCATGTAGATCGTGCCTTGGAAACCACGGCTCTCAAGAGTTACTACCTGATCGATGGCCGTGAGCCCGGAGCCGATCAGCAACACCGATTCGGAGTCGGCGATCCCATCCAGAGCCTCCGGCGACCATGCGTATCGCGCATAACGCCGGCTCGACAGCTGCCGGAATGGAGGTGGGTCAGAAGGCGGAAAATTACCCACGGCCAAGACCACAAAGCGGGCATTGTACTGCAAAGAATCCGTCAGGGTCAGACGCAGCGTTTCCTGTTGTTGCTCGATCGTTACCACTTCCCCAAAGACGCAGCGCAACGATGCCGAATCAGGCCCAGCAACCTGGCCCTCCAACAGGTGGGCAACGTATTCGCCATACCATTGCCGCGAGACAAAGGTGTTGGGCGATGTTTGCGAATTCTTGTGACGCCACAGCCACTTGAGGAAATTCTCTGGGTCGCCGGGGAAAGCGCTCATGCTCTTTGCCGGAATGTTGAGCAGATGCTTGGCAGTGGTCGTACCAAATGCAAGTCCTCTTCCAAGCGTCTCGCTGCGTTCGATAAGCAATATCGATGAAGTCGGCGGGCAATGACGAAGAAGATGCACTACCGTCATGACTCCGGAGAAGCCAGCGCCCACAACCGCGACGTCGTAACCAGTGCTGGCACCGGGACCAGAAGGAGAAGGGCGCAGAGAACCTTGCATAAATCACAATTATGTCCAACAAATCGCCGCGAATGAGTCTGTGTTGGAGGCCCGCGGCGGACAGCGATCTCCTTCGCTGGTTGTTTTCACCCAGATATAGAGATTGACCTTGCCACTCTCGCACGACGAAGATACAGACCCGATTGCTCAGCCAAAGACTATCAAACCATTGTCCGACAAGTCTCCCGCTACACCGGCAATCGGCGCTGAGTTACTGTCGCAGTATTCCGATTGTACAAGCAAAGGTGTCGGGCGCCATTGATGCCTCCGTCGGCGGGGGCGAGTGGTGGCCAAGCCGAAGCGATCCGCAGCCATTGCCTGAGTGGGTCTTCGGGAAAGGCCCACCCTCCGGCACGACTAGGTGGAGCGTCACTCGTAGTAATCTCAATGCTTCATGATTGAAACGACTGAACAAGCCACCCCGGTCGAAGTGGCCGCTCCGGTCTCGCCACGCGGCGCTGCACTGGCGATCGGGCTGATGAGTTTCTCTGCCTTGCTGCTGGAATTAGGTCTCACTCGCCTCTTCTCGGTAGTGCTTTTCTACCACTTCGCGTTTCTGGCCATTTCGATTGCGCTGCTTGGATTGGGCGCGGGCGCCGTCTTTGCATATCTGCGGCGAGAATGGCTGGGGCGCTGGACCGTGGGGCAATTGGGCGCGTGGTTGTGCGCGGCTAATGCGATCGTGATCTTTGTCGCGCTGGAGATCGTGGTGCGCACTGCGGTGTCGCTGCACCTCGACTGGTCAAACTTCCGTCACCTTTCCGTGCTCTATTTGGCGTCGGCCGTACCTTTTTTTCTCACCGGACTGCTGTTTTCCCTGGTCTTTGCGCGCCATCCTTCGCGAATTACCCAGCTCTACGGCGCAGACCTGCTGGGCGGATCGTTGGCCTGCCTGGCGCTCGTCCCTTTACTGGACATTATCGGCGGGCCTAACACCATCCTGTTTGCCGCCGCCGCGGTCGCGTTGGCAGGCGTGGCGTGGGGAACTCCACGAACTCGCTACATTCCTGCGGTGCTCGCGCTGGCCCTGCTCGTACTGATCGTAGCCAACTTTCGCGGCAAGCTCATTGACATCGTCTACGCCAAGGGCATGAAGCGCGAGACGCCGCTCTACGCCAAGTGGAATGCGCTCTCGCGCGTGGAAGTGGACAGGTGGGGAAACGCGAAGGCAATCGTCATCGACGCCGATGCCAGCAGTTACATCATGAACTCCGATCCGTATCGCTGGGATACGGCTTACCGCCGCAACCTTATGTCGGCGGCATCCTCGGTGGCTAACGTGCTGCGTCCCCACGGAGATTTTGCCATCATCGGTCCGGGCGGGGGAGTGGATGTTCTGCGCGCCGTCGCTAACGGCAGCCCGAACGTGACTGGCATCGAAATCAATCCCATCATCGCCACGGACATCATGCGCGGGGCCTTCGCTGATTATGCTCACCACCTCTACCAGATTCCCGAGGTGCATATGCACGTCAGCGACGGACGCTCTTTCGTGCGCAACAGTCGCGACCTGTACGACGTGGTGCAGATGACGCTGGTGGACACCTGGGCGTCCACTGCGGCCGGAGCTTTCGCCCTCAGCGAAAACAACCTGTACACCGTAGAGGCCTTCCGCGAGTACTTCGAGCATCTGAAGCCGGATGGCATGGTTGCCATCACCCGCTGGGAGTTTAGCCAGCCGCATGAGGCCCTGCGAGTGGTCTCGCAGGCCATGGAAGCGCTGCGGCAACTCGGCGTGCCGGACACCACACAGAACTTCATCGTGATCAGCGACGGCGCGTTGAACGTGGATGGACGCCCGGTGCTGGTGCTGGCGAAGAAGTCGCCCTTTACCCTGGAAGAGCAAAAAGCTGTATTGAATCACATCGAGGGCGACACGCCTGAAAATCCGAACCTGAACCTTCACGTGCTTTATTTGCCCGAGACCGCTGCCACTCCGGGCATGGCACATCCCGCGTTCGCCGAACTGATTCGCGGACAGGACGCGCGCGCCTTCTCAGCACATTACGCGTTCAACGTTTCGCCGGTCACCGACAACGCGCCGTTTTTCTTCTTCACGCTAAAGCCAGAGCAGGTATTCCGCGGGCTGGGCCGAGGCGGCATCGATTGGAAGGTGAATCTGGGGATCGCAATCCTGGGACTGGTGCTGGTCATATCCATCGCCGCGGTCATCGCTTTTCTCTTACTTCCGCTGCTGCTTTCGCCTCAGGCGCGATCCGGCCGCAGCGTTCGCCTGCTGTATTTCATCACCATCGGCTTGGGCTACATCCTGGTGGAGATCGCGTTCATTCAGCGCTTCGTATTATTTCTGGGGAATCCGACGTACGCCCTGACTGTGGTGGTGTTTCTCATGCTGCTGTCCAGCGGATTGGGAAGCGTAGTCTCGCGCCGATGGTTTCACGAGCCGACGAGAGTCGCTTCGGCGATGGCATTCATCGTGGCGGCCCTTTTGGTCTACGTCTTTGCCTTGCCGCACCTGCTGGAGGCGCTGGTCGGCCTTCCCTTCATGGTGAAGCTGTTGCTCAGCGCACTGCTGATTATTCCGCCCGGGTTCGCGATGGGAATGCCGTTCCCCAGCGGGCTGCGCGCCTTGTCGCCCCAGGATTCTCACGCGGAGCGTGTCCCGGCCAATCATGGCGCCGTGGAATGGGCGTGGGCCATGAACGCCGCATCGAGCGTTCTGGGCTCAGTGCTGGCCATGGTGATTGCCATCCAGTTCGGATTGAATGTGACCCTGGCCTGCGGCGCCGCAGCATACGTGCTGGCGATGCTGTTGCTGAGCACGTTTAAGAAGCAACTAGCAGCTAGCAACTAGTAAATCGGTTCAGCCCGGGATCATTCTCCAGGTTCTCTCAGACTCACGCCATGAGTTCCGATTTTGGTCGCAGCGCGTTCTGGCGGGCGTTTTCGCGGTTTTTCAACCTCAGGGCACGCGCGACACTCTCTTTGAGTTAACTCTGCGGAAAACATTTTTTGTGATTCTCGCGCCTCGCTTGCAAAACAACGAACGCACCTTGTTATAATCACTCGCTTGAGTGATGCACGTCACACGGGACGGAGACGCGCATTGTCGTGGTACCGCCCTAGCCTGGGTGCCGAACGGGTAGTCGGCTCCCGAACCCGCAAACTGGAAAAGCTTCGTAAATGGCCCAAGTCTTCCATCGTAGTGCGAACACAATTGCACGGGCGTCGATCATCGGGGTCGTGGTGGTGGTCTCAGTGGTGCTGTGGGCGGGCCTGGAGGTGCAGCGCTCGCCGTATGCCACGTACCAGAACGTCAACGAGGCACAACCGGTACCGTTCAGCCACCAGCATCACGCGGGCGGCGACGGCATCGACTGCCGCTACTGCCACACCTCGGTTGAGAGCTCAAGTTTTGCGGGAATTCCTCCCACCAAGACTTGCATGAATTGTCACTCGCAGATTTGGACAAATGCCCCCATGCTGGAGCCGGTGCGGGAAAGCTACCGGACGGGACAGTCGCTGATCTGGACGAGGGTGGACTACTTACCCGACTTCGTTTATTTCGATCACAGCATTCACATCAACAAAGGGGTTGGCTGTGCGAGCTGCCACGGGCCGGTGGACACGATGCCCCTGATGCGCGCGGCCAACTCGTTGCAAATGGAGTGGTGTTTAAACTGTCATCGCGCCCCGGAAAAATTCCTGCGTCCGCGCGATCAAGTATTCAACATGCGCTACGAACAGCCCAGCTCACAGCATCCCGTGACGCTGGCAGATGGCAGTGTCTTCACCGGCCAGACTGCATTAGGCAACGAGTTGAAGCACCGCTACAACATTCGCAGTATTCAAGGCATTACCAGTTGCAATACCTGTCACCGCTAGTCATGTTGGGTGGCTGGCGGTAGGTAGTTTGACGAACGATCCTTTCCGGAACCTACGAGACGAATGGAAAAAGAGAGTCCGAACAAATCTGAGGCGATCTGTCCCAGCAAACTGGAACTGGTGCGAGTTCAAGAGAAGCTGGCTCGCGCCAAAAGCGGCCCGCAGTATTGGCGATGCCTGGAGGAGTTGGCCCAGACCGACGGCTTCGTCGAGATGCTGCACCGGGAGTTCCCCCGCCAGGCTTCGGTTTGGCCTGAGGGAGCTTCGCGCCGTGACTTCCTGAAGCTGATGAGTGCCTCACTGGCTTTGGCAGGATTGTCGGCTTGCGTGAAGATGCCGCTGGAGCCCATCGTCCCCTACGTGCGGCAGCCGGACGAGATCGTTTTGGGCAAGCCCCTGTTCTTTGCCAGCATTATGCCGTTCGGCGCCTACGCAACGCCCGTGCTGGTGGAAAGCCACGAAGGCCGTCCCACCAAAGTCGAGGGCAATCCCGAGCATCCGGCGGGACTCGGTGGAAGCGATGTTTTCTCGCAGGCTTCCATCCTGGACATGTACGATCCCGACCGCTCGCAGACCGTCACCTACCTGGGTCAACTGAGCACTTGGAGCGGATTTAGCACAGACCTCAAGGGAGCGCTGAATTCGCAAATGGCGGTCAAAGGCGCCGGGCTGCGGATTCTCAGCCACACCATCGGCTCGCCCACCATGGCCTCCTTGATGGATCAAGTGCAAGCAGCCTATCCCGAATCAAAGTGGGTGCAGTACGAGCCCCTGAACCGCGACAACGTTCGGGCCGGAGCGAAGCTGGCGTTCGGGCAGTATGTGGAAACGCGTTATAACCTGGAAAACGCCGACATCATTCTGACCCTCGATGGCGACTTCCTTTCCAGCGGTTTCCCGGGATTCCTTTACTATGCGCGCTCCTTTGCGGCCAGACGTAATCCCGACTTGAAAGAAAAAATGGCGCGCTTCTATGCCATTGAGAGCACGCCCACTAATACCGCCGGTAAGGCCGATCATCGCTTGCCCGTTCGTGCTTCGGAAGTGGAGCAGTTGGCGCGGGCCATCGCCGCGGGGTTGGGAGCCGGCGGCGGGGCTTCGGCAAAACCCGAGCAGCAGAAATTTGTCGCCGCGCTGGTCAAAGATCTGCAGGCGCACCGCGGCGCTGCGGTGGTGATTCCCGGAGACAACCAACCGCCGGCGGTGCACGCCCTGGCGCACGCCATGAATCAGGCGCTGGGCGCGACCGGCAACACCGTGATCTATACCGATCCGGTGGAAGCCAAGCCGCAGGAACAGACCGCCGCGTTGAAAGAACTGGTCGGCGAAATGAACGCCGGCAAGGTGAACCTACTGATCGTCATGGGAACGAATCCCGTGTATGACGCCCCTGCAGATTTCGACTTCGCCAGCGCCATGAACAAGGCCCTGCTGCGTGTGCAGCATAGCCTGTATCAGGACGAGACCAGCCAACACGTCCACTGGCACATCAATGGCACGCATTATTTGGAAGAGTGGGGAGACGGCCGGGCCTTCGACGGAACCTACAGCATCGTGCAGCCACTCATTGCCCCGCTTTACGACGGCAAGAGTGAGTACGAATTCATTTCTACTCTGCTCGGTGCCCCGGCCACCGCGGGCTACGACATCGTGCGCAAGTACTGGCAAGGCAAGATGCAGGGTGGCGACTTCGCAGCCCAGTGGCGCAAGGCGCTAAACGACGGCTTTATAACCAATACGGTGCTGCCCGCGAAGAGCGTTTCCGCCAAGAGTGAGAACGTACCCGCAGCAAACAACGGAGTTAATAACGAAACGATGGAGGTGATTTTCCGTCGCGACCCGCTGATCTACGATGGCAGCAAGGCGAACAACGGCTGGCTCCAGGAAACCCCGAAGCCCATCACCAATCTGTGTTGGGACAACCCAGTGCTCATCAGCCCGAACGAGGCCAAGAAGCAAGGGCTGGTCACCGGCGACATCATTGAGATCGAAGTCAATGGACGCAAGCAGAAGGGTGCGATCTGGCCGCAACCTGGACATCCCGACAATTCCATTACGGCTTTTCTGGGGTATGGACGGACGAAGGTGGGTCGAGTTGGGAACAACGTCGGATTCGACTTCTATCAGGTGCGTACCAGCGATGCAGCCTGGATGGCCAATGCCAGGATCCACAAAGTAGGCGAAGGATACGGGTTCGCGCATCCGCAAGGCTTCCAGTACATCGACCATTCCGATCTTCCCAAGGGCACCGAGCCGCTCAGCAACCGGCACGTCATTCGCAAAGCGACCTTGCAGGATTTCATCAAGAACCCGAACTTCGCGCACGAAGGCATCGAGTCGCCGCCTCCGGAGATGACGCTCTACTACAACTACCAGTACACCGAGTTGAAGTGGGGCATGACGATCGACATGAACTCGTGCATTGGCTGCAAGACCTGCATCGTGGCCTGCCAGGCGGAGAACAATATTCCGGTCGTGGGCAAGCTTGAAACGATGCGCGGCCGGCAAATGCAATGGTTGCGCGTGGATGTGTACTACGAGGGTGGCACGGAGAATCCATCGGTCTACTATCAACCGATTCCGTGCCAACAGTGCGAGAACGCTCCTTGCGAAGTGGTTTGCCCGGTCGGGGCCACGGTGCACAGCACCGAAGGCCTGAACGATATGATTTACAACCGCTGCGTTGGCACCCGGTATTGCTCCAACAATTGTCCGTACAAGGTGCGCCGCTTTAACTTCCTGCTCTTCCAGGATTTCGAAACTCCGCAGTTCAAAATGATGCGCAATCCCGAAGTCAGCGTGCGCAGCCGCGGTGTGATGGAGAAGTGCACCTACTGCGTGCAGCGCATCACGCACGGCCGCATCGCCGCGGAGAAGGAAAACCGCAGGGTGCGCGATGGCGAAGTGATCACCGCCTGTCAACAGGCTTGCCCGGCGGGCGCCATTGTGTTTGGCGATTTGAACGATTCCAACAGCCGTGTGTCAAAGATCAAAGCCCAGCAACGTAACTACAACCTGCTGGAAGACCTGAACACGCGTCCTCGCACCTCGTATATGGCAGTGGTGCAGAACCCGAATCCTGAACTTGAGCAGTCGGAGCCCAGCTAGCGATGCAACAGGGACCAGAGGAAAAAACGGTTTTGCAGGATGTGCCCTGGCCGGATGAGCCACCGGTCTTAGGGCCCGGGCAAACCTTCGGTTCGATGACTGATACGATTGCCGATGCCGTTCTGACGCGGCCCATCGGCTTCGGCTGGCTGGGGGGCTTGGCCATCGGCATGGGCCTGGTGGCGCTGCTGATGGCGAGCGTCACCTACCTGTTCCTGGTCGGGGTTGGCATATTTGGCATCATGATTCCTGTTGCCTGGGGCTTCTGCATCATCAATTTTGTGTGGTGGATCGGCATCGGCCACGCCGGCACCCTGATTTCCGCCATTTTGCTCCTGTTGAAGCAAACCTGGCGCAACTCCATCAACCGCTTCGCCGAGGCCATGACGTTGTTTGCGGTCGCCTGCGCGGGCATGTTCCCAATTCTTCACTTGGGCCGTCCCTGGCTGGCCTACTGGCTGTTTCCCTATCCCAGTAGTATGGGAGTGTGGCCGCAATTCCGAAGTCCGCTGGTCTGGGACGTCTTCGCAGTTTCCACATACGCCACCATCTCGGCCGTTTTCTGGTATGTCGGTCTGGTTCCCGACTTTGGCACCATGCGCGAAAAGGCCACCCATCCTTTGACCAAAAAGATCTACGGAATTCTGAGTATGGGCTGGCGCGGCTCGGCCCGTCACTGGAAGCGTTACGAGGCGTTGTATATTCTGCTCGCCGGGCTTGCGACTCCACTGGTGCTCTCGGTACACACCGTGGTCAGCTTCGACTTCGCGATTGCCATCCTTCCTGGCTGGCACACGACCATCTTTCCGCCCTATTTTGTGGCAGGCGCAATTTATTCCGGCTTTGCCATGGTGCTGGTGCTGGCGATTCCCATCCGGCACTACTACCATTTCGAGTCCATCATCACCATGCGGCACCTGCAGAACTCGGCCAAGATCATGCTGGCTACCGGGTTGATCGTCGCCTATGGGTATTTCTTCGAGGCCTTCATCGCCTTCTATAGCGGTTCGACCTACGAACGCTTTATGGTGCAGAACCGCTGGTACGGTCCTTATGCATTTTTGTACTGGTTGCTGATTACCACTAACCTTGTCTTGCCGCAAGTACTTTGGATACCGAAGGTCCGCGCCAGCACCAAGTGGCTGTTCCTGATCTCCCTGGATATCCTGGTCGGCATGTGGCTGGAGCGCTTCATCATCATCGTCACCAGCCTCAGTCGCGATTTCCTGCCCTCGTCGTGGGGCATTTATGTGCCAACGCGCTGGGACTACGCCGTCCTGGCCGGCACTATCGGCTTCTTCGCCACGGCAATTTATATTTTCATTCGCATCGTGCCATCCATTTCGATCTTCGAAATGCGCGCCCTGCTGCCGGAATCGGAGGTGAAAGCAAAGTGAACCACGCAAAGCTCTCACCGGCAATCTATGGCATTCTTGCCGAGTTCGATTCATCCACCGATCTGGTCGATGCGAGCCGGGCAGCCTATGCCGCCGGCTACCGCAAGATGGACGCTTACAGCCCGTTTCCCATCGAAGAGGCCAGCGAAGCCATAGGCTTCCACAAGACCCGTGTGCCGCTGGTCGTGCTCTTGGGGGGACTGCTGGGCGGCCTTTCGGCCTTTGCCCTGCAGTACTGGATCAACGTGATTTCCTATCCGCTAAACATCGGGGGAAGGCCCTACGACTCCTGGCCCGCGTTTATCGTTCCGACGTTCGAATTGACCATTCTGTTCGCGGGGCTGGCGGGCATGTTCGGGATGTTCGCGTTGAACGGCTTGCCTGCGCCATATCACCCGCTGTTTAACGTTGACCGCTTTGCCGCGGTTACCCGCGACAAGTTTTTCCTCTGTGTGGAAGCTGCCGATCCCAAGTTCGATCTGGTGGAGACGCAGCAATTCATGGAGAGCCTGAAGCCGGTATCGATTTCGGAGGTGCCCCATTAATTGGTTGGCGAAATTCGACAGCCGGGCATCGACGGCAACTCATCGCTCTGGCGCCAGCGGACGCCGGGCCCGCCAAGCGGCGGTTTACATGCTGCTGGCAGCGGCCTTGCTCTTGCTCTCCGGCTGCCGCGAGGACATGCAGGAGCAGCCGTACTACCGCCCTCTGCGCGAGAACGATTTTTACGCCGACAAACGTTCGGCACGCCCCCTTATCACAGGGACAGTGGCCCGTGGGCATTTGGACGCTGACACCTACTTCTACACTGGCAAAATCGGTAGCATCGACGGCGATTACATGCCCTTTCCGGTGACGGCCGAGGTGCTGGCGCGGGGACAACAGCGCTTCAACATCTACTGTTCGCCCTGTCACTCGGAACTCGGCGACGGCAACGGCATGATCGTGCAACGCGGTTTTCAGCACCCGCCTTCGTACGAGGCGGAGCGTCTGCGGAGGGCCCCGATCGGCCACTTCTTCGATGTCATGACCAATGGCTTTGGCGCCATGCCCGACTACGCGGAACAGGTTCCACCGCATGACCGCTGGGCGATCGCCGCGTACATTCGCGCTTTGCAGTTGAGCCAGCACGCCACCGTGGCTGATGTTGCTCCCGGAGTTCAAATCGCGAAAGAGCCGCCTCCGGGCGTCATCCTCATGCCGCCCTACGATCCCCAGGCAACCACAACTGCCGCGTCCACTCCTCCGAAGCCGAGTCCGGCCCCGGCCAAGGGAGGCGAAGCAAAACCATGAGCCAAGAAATTTCCCGGGTGGGACAGGCCGAATACCCAGTTCCCGCACAGGCCGCGCAGTGGCAGAAGCGCTGGCTGATGGTCGGCGTTGCCGGCGCCATCCTGTGCGTCATTGGCGCGGTGACCTCGCTGGACCAGTTCCTGCGCGGCTACCTGATTGCCTATATTTTCTGGCTGGGACTCAGCCTGGGTTGTCTGGCTTTGTTGATGGTGCAGTATCTTTCCGGCGGGCTCTGGGGCCTGGTGCTCCGTCGGCCATTCGAAGCCGCCAGCAAGTGCCTTCCCCTGATGTTCGTATTGTTTCTGCCGATCCTGTTCGGGCGACACCACCTCTACGCCTGGATGACCAATCCGGAACTGACGGCGCGGAATAGTTGGTACCTGCATACCACCGGCCTCACTGGCTGGATTGCTCGCTGGATTATTTACTTCGGGATTTGGGGATGGTTGGCCTTCACGCTGGTTCGCCGTGGTGATCAACAGGACCATCCTCTGGTTGCGGGGGCGTGGCCACGCTTCCAGGGACTGAGCGGCCTGGGGCTGGTCGTTATATTCCTTAACGGTGTCGTTCGCGATGGTGGACTGGATCATGTCGCTCGATCCCCACTGGGGCTCGACCATCTATGGGCTTATCTTCATCGCCGGGCAAGGGCTGTCGGCGCTGGCGTTTGGCGTGGTGATGCTGACGGTGTTTACGCACTACAGCCCCTACCGCGAAATCATCAAGCCAATGCAGTTCCACGACATCGGCAAATTGATGCTGGCATTCGTGATGTTGTGGGCCTACTTCTCCTTCTCGCAATGGCTCATCATCTGGGCGGGCAATCTGCCGGACGAGATCGGCTGGTATTTGCACCGTATACGCGGTGGATGGGGGGTGGTGGCGCTGATTATCATCCTGTTCCATTTTGCGCTGCCCTTCGCGCTGTTGCTATCACGCGAGCGCAAACGCGCCGGCAGCCGCTTGATTGGGTTGGCCATCTTCCTCATGTTTATGCGGGTGGTGGACATCTACTGGTACGTGGTGCCGAACTTTGCCCACGAACAAGGACACTTTTACTTGAGCATTTGGTACATTGTCGCGCCCATTGCAGTGGGTGGGCTGTGGCTGACGAGTTTCTTCTACAACTTGCGGCAGCGGCCCTTGTTGCCGCTTTGCGAGCCGCAGATACCAACTCTGTTGCACCAGAGGTCCCCATGGCCACTGAGAACTCCAAATACGATCCCTTGCGGAATCCTGAGGTTGATTACGAACGCGCGGACCTGAGCGCGCGAGGAATCGTGCTCTTCATGCTAGGGCTCCTGGTGGCCGGCGTTTTTATCGAGCTGGTTCTGTGGGGAATGTTCCGCTTCATGGCAAAAAGCGATGTCTTGTTCGCGCACTCCCCCGCCAATCCCATGGTGAGTGCACCGCAAGTTCCGGGGCTGGCTCCCCGATCCGTGCTGCAGAACACTCCCGCAGTGGACACCGCGATCTTTCCCCAGCCGCGCCTGCAAGTGCGCGATGCGGTTGACATGAACAAGTTTCTCTATTCGGAGCAGAAGACCCTGAATCCGGACCAGCCCTTCATGGACCAGAGCGGCGTGGTTCATATCTCGATTGCTCAAGCCATGAAACTTATCGAGCAGCGAGGTTTGCCGGTACGTCCAAATGCGCCGCCGCCGCCGGAGGTCAACACCCAAACCGAGGCGGGCAATACAAAGATGTTAAACGTCCAAGTTGAGCCACTGCTGCCTGAGAGCTCCGGGATGAAGGGGCAAAAACAGGAAGGCGAAAAGCCGTGAGATTGCGGCGCAAGCTGGCGGAAGCACGCGAATTTATGTGTACGACATTGTGGTAGTAACAACTTTTGCGGTGGACAGATTGATCGATCGGAGTGTGAGTCCGGATTGCTAATTGCTGTTCGCTGTCTTGCAACATGCGCTTGGCGCAGGAAATGGATTTGAAGCAGTGAAACGTTGGTGGTGGAAAATCGGGAAAGGATTGGCAATTCTGCTGGCAGCCGGCTCTGTCGCCGCTGCCCAGTCCCCTTCTTCTTTTCAGGACAAGAGCTCTGGTCCGGCATCGCAGGTCAATCCGGCCGACTTGTCGAACGTCGGGATCGAGCAGCGCCTCAACCAGCAGGTACCACTCGATCTGCAGTTCAGGGATGAGGCCGGAAAGACCGTGCGGCTGGGAGATTACTTCAAGTCTGGCCGGCCGGTTCTCTTGAACCTGGTGTACTACACCTGCCCCATGTTGTGTGGCGAGGAATTAGCCGGTGAAGCGAGCGCTCTCGGCGTCTTGCGATTTACGCCGGGGAATGAGTACGAAGTGGTATCGGTCAGCTTCAATCCGGATGAGACTCCCAAAGACGCGATGGAGAAAAAACAGCTCTACGTCGCGCGCATGAATGAGCACCTGGAGCACAAGACCGATGGCGAGGGTTGGCATTTCCTGACCGGTCAGCAGCCCGAGATCAAACAGCTGGCGGATGCAGTGGGCTTCCACTATCGCCGCGACCCGCGCACCGGGCAGTTCATTCACACCGCGGGAATCATGATCGTGACTCCCGCCGGCAAGATCGCCCAGTACTACTATGGAGTTGAATTCTCTCCCAAAGACATTCGCCTGGGCTTGATCGAGGCTTCGCGCGAAAAGATTGGCACCCTGGTCGATGAGGTGACGCTGTACTGCTATCACTACGATCCCAAGACCGGGAGGTACGGCGCCGTGGTCACCAACATCATGCGGCTGGCTGGGGCGGCAACCATGCTGATTCTCGGCGGCTTTTTTCTCCTGATGTTCCGGCGGGAGTCTCGCGGCAACAAGAACCGAACAGGACGGGCCCCATAGATATGTGGAAGAATTTCCCACTCTTTCCAGAGCGTGCCTCGGCACTGGCGTGGCAGGTGGATGGACTTTATTTCCTGCTGGTCGCGGTGTCGGCGTTTTTCACGCTGCTGATTTTTGTTTTGATCTTCGTCTTCGCGGTCAAGTACCGCCGGTCGGTACATCCTCATGCAACGCACATTGAAGGCTCGCTCCCACTGGAATTAGTGTGGACGCTGATTCCCTTGGGAATCTGCATGGTCTTTTTCGCCTGGGGTTCGCTGATCTACTTCCAGGAAGCCCGACCGCCCAAGGATGCGATGGAGGTTTACGTCGTCGCCAAGCAGTGGATGTGGAAATTCGAATATGAAAACGGGCAACGCGACATTAACCAACTTCACGTGCCTGTCGGTCGCGACGTCAAGATGGTCATGAGTTCGCAGGACGTGATTCACAGCTTCTTCGTGCCGGCATTTCGTATCAAGAATGACGTGCTTCCCGGACGATTTACCACGACCTGGTTCCGTCCTACGAAGGTGGGAACCTATCACCTGTTCTGCTCGCAATATTGCGGCACCAACCACTCCGCCATGATCGGCGAGGTGATCGTAATGGCCCCGGACGCCTACCAGGCATGGTTGAATTCCGGTGCATCATCCTCGGGCGGTTCGCTGGCCGCCACCGGAGAGAAGCTTTTCCAACGACTGGGCTGCGAGACTTGCCATCGCTCCACTACCCAAGGACGCGGCCCCAATCTGGTTGGCATCTTCGGTAAGCCGGTGCTGTTGGACGACGGGCGCACGGTAATCGCCGACGAGGGTTATATTCGCGAGTCGATCCTTAATCCCGGCGTGAAGATCGTTTCCGGTTTCAGGCCCATCATGCCCACCTTCCAGGGGCAGGTTTCGGAAGAGGATTTGATGGCGCTTGTGGCCTATGTCAAATCGCTGTCGCAAACGCAATCCCAGGGAACGGCGAGCAATGCTTCGTCCGTTTCGAATGTTTCCAACGTGCAATGAGGTATTAGACCCCAAAGGTGTGAAATGGCAACCGCTGTAGCGACCGTCGAGCGCGAGAACTATCTGAATTCCAACTACGGCATCAAGTCGTGGCTGCTGACCACCGATCATAAGCGGATCGCGATCCTATACCTTATCTCGATCACTACCATGTTCTGGATAGGCGGTTTTTTCGCCATGCTGATCCGCCTGGAGCTGCTGACTCCCGCCGGTGACCTGGTATCGTCCGATACCTACAACAAGCTGTTCACCATGCATGGGATCATCATGGTTTTCTTCTTCCTGATTCCATCGGTGCCCGCTGTGATTGGCAACTTCGTAATACCGCTGATGGTTGGCGCGAAGGACTTGGCGTTCCCTCGAGTGAACCTGTTGAGCTGGTATCTCTATATGGCGGGCGCTATCACAGCACTGACCGCCATGGTCACCGGCGGCGTCGATACCGGTTCGGCACCTTTTACACGCCCTTCAGCACCAGCTACTCCAACACCCACGTGATTGGCGCGGCGCTCGGCATTTTTATTGCCGGCTTCTCCTCCATTCTGACCGGGCTGAACTTCATCGTCACTATTCACCGTATGCGCGCCCCTGGCCTGACCTGGCGCCGGCTGCCGCTGTTCTGCTGGTCAAACTACGCCGCCGCCATCATCATGGTGCTGGGCACGCCCGTCATCGCGATCACGCTGCTGCTGGTGGCGCTGGAGCGCGCTTTCCACATCGGCGTATTCAACCCACAACTGGGTGGCGATCCTCTTCTGTTCCAGCACCTGTTCTGGTTCTATTCGCATCCGGCCGTGTACATCATGATTCTTCCCGGCATGGGCGTCATGAGCGAGATCATCACCTGCTTCTCGCGCAAGCGCGTCTTCGGGTATGAGTTCGTTGCGCTCGCCTCGATTGCCATCGCCGTTCTGGGCTTCCTGGTCTGGGCACACCACATGTTCGTGGCCGGAATCTCGGTGTACGCCGCTCTGGTGTTCTCGCTTTTGAGCTACCTGGTTGCCATCCCATCGGCGGTCAAGATCTTCAACTGGATCGCGACCATGTACAAGGGGTCAATCAGCTACAACACCCCGATGCTCTATGCCTTCGGTTTCATCGGACTGTTCACGGTTGGAGGTCTTACCGGAGTATTCCTGGCGTCGCTTGGTGTTGACGTGCATGTCCACGATACCTACTTCGTGGTGGCGCACTTCCATTATGTGATGGTGGGCGGCATGGTGATGGCCTACATGGCAGGGCTGCACTTCTGGTGGCCCAAAATCACCGGTCGAATGTATCCGGAAGCCTGGGCGAAGTTGTCGGCCCTGCTGGTGTTTGTCGGTTTCAATACCACCTTTTTTCCGCTGTTCGTGCTGGGCTATATGGGATTGCCGCGCCGCTACCATGCCTATCCGCCGGAATTCCAGGTGCTGAACGTGCTCTCCACTGCCGGCGCCTCCATCCTGGCCGTCGGCTACGTCTTACCGATGATCTATTTCCTGTGGTCGCTGCGCTACGGAGAGCAGGCTGGGCCCAATCCCTGGAACGCCGTAGGACTGGAGTGGATGACGCCTTCGCCTCCGCCGACCCACAACTTCGACGAGACCCCGGTTGTGACTTGGGAGGCTTACGACTACGAGCATCAACCGCAGGAGGAGGTCACCGTTGGCCACTAGCGAGATAGGCGACGTTCAAGTCGCTGAGCGCGCGCTGCAACATCACTTTGCCGACATGGAGCAGCAGCGGGAGACCTCCTCCTTCGGAATGTGGATGTTTCTGCTCACTGAGATCATGTTTTTCGGTGGATTGTTCTGCGCGTATCTGGTGTATCGAGCTTCCTACTACCAGGCCTTTGTCGAGGGCAGCCGGAAGATGAATATTGTTCTGGGCTCGGTCAACACGGCGGTGCTCATTTGCAGCTCACTCACCATGGCGCTGGGAGTGCGGGCGGCCCAGATGGGCAAACCCAAGCTCATGGTCGTTCTCCTGCTGATGACCATCGTTCTCGGTTTTGGCTTTCTTGGGATCAAGGGGGTGGAGTACCACGAGCACTGGGTGGACCACGAATTTCCCGGAGCGAATTATCATTTCGAAACCGGCGATCCGGCCCATCCTGCAACCGATGCCCAGCACACGGAGATTTACTTCGCCCTGTACTGGATCATGACGGGATTGCACGCCTTGCACGTCATCATCGGGCTGGGTCTGGTGGGCTGGCTGGTGGTTGTAGGCTGGAAGGGCGCTTTCACCCCGCACTACTACAACCCGGTCGAAAATGTTGGCTTGTATTGGCACTTTGTTGATCTGGTCTGGATTTTTCTTTTGCCGCTGCTCTACCTGATCAGCAAGAAACACGGCTAAGGAGGAAAACCATGGCAGAACTGACGCACACCGACTCCGTAGGACATATTGCACCGGCGAAGCTCTACGTGGCCGTTTGGGCCATTTTGATGGTCATGACGCTCACCACGGTGCTGGTATCGTTTGTCGATATCGGACCATTCAATGTCGTGGTGGCGCTGGCCATCGCGACCTTCAAAGGAAGCTTGGTCGTCTTGTTCTTCATGCATCTTCGTTACAGCCCGAAGTTGACCATGGTAACGATCCTGGCTGCCGTGTTCTGGCTTTTCTTGCTGCTTTCGCTCACCATGACCGATTACCTGACGCGCGGGTGGCCCACTAACCTAAGCCATTGAGCGTCTTAGACTTTCCCTGGCTCTCTGCGTCGGCGGGAGTATTATTTTCCGGGAGGCTCAAGAATCGCCTGCCATCGGCCCGGCGTTTTCCACTTTTTCGCGCTGGGCGGCTGGTTATACGCGGTTGTCATTGCGGATACCGTCCAGAATCTGCGGCTTCGGGTTTCATCATCCTGTAACGAGACAAATGTACTGTATTGCCGTGCTACCCACACATGACAGCCCCTCACCTACCCTCGGCTACAATACCGCCGTGAAGCAAACCATCTTTGCCGTGGAAGATGACGCGGACATTTCACGGCTCGTTCGTCACCACCTGGAGGCGGCCGGATACGTTGTTCGCACGTTTGCCGCGACCGCGGGGGTCATTGCGGAAGCTGAAAAACAAGTTCCGGCGCTTTTTCTTTTGGACATCATGGTTCCCGGCGGAGATGGACTCGAGCTTTGCCGCCGCATACGGCAGACTGCCGCAGTGGCCATGATCCCGGTGATCTTCCTGACCGCGAAGACGAGCGAGGCCGACCGCGTTACGGGTCTTGACCTCGGCGCCGACGACTATATCCCCAAACCGTTCAGTCCACGCGAACTTGTCGCGCGGGTTCGAGCCGTGCTACGGCGATTTGAACGTCCCTTGGCGCCCCTGCTGGTCAAAGCCGGCGACATCGAAATTGACAGTGGCGGAATGACTCTGACGGTGCGTGGACAGCTAACCCAGACCACAGCGACCGAGTTTCGGCTGCTTGAATACCTGGCCCGTCACCCCGGACGAGTATTCACCCGCGACCAGCTTCTTGATGCCGTGTGGCGCGACACCCACTACGTCACCCCGCGCTCCGTGGACGTGTATGTTCGCCGTATCCGCGAGAAAATAGAAGAGAATCCAGACGAGCCACGGTATCTTAGGACAGTACGGGGAGCGGGCTACCGCTTCGAGATTCCTAAACCGTGACGAGCCATTCGTGAAGCGTAGGATCTTCCTGAAGTTGTATCTCGCGGCGCTGGTGATCATCGTCGCTTGCGTCCTCACCATGGCTATGCTCGTACGTCATGCCTGGGTAGGAATGCTGCGCAGCGAGATTGAAACATCTCTGCGGCAAAAGACTTTGATGTTCGCTTCCCGTGTCGAGGAAGCTCCTCCGGCCACACTCAACCAAATTACCAGGCAGGCCGCCGCCGCGGCAGACGCGCGGGCAACAGTGATCGACTCCTCTGGCAAGGTGCTGGCTGACTCCGAGCCGACCTCTGCGGAGATGGAGAACCATGCCACACAGCCGGAGTTTGCCGCCGCCTTGCATGGCCAGGTGGGAAGCTCCACGCGCTTTGGCAGCACCGTCGGAGTCGAATTGCTGTACGTAGCGGCCCCGGTTTCAGGCGGAGCTGTGCGCTTGGCCTATCCGCTATCAGCGATCCAGGAGGCCGATCGCCGTATCAGCCGTGCTCTGCTGGCAGCGGCGCTAGTCGCGGCGCTTATCGCCATGTTCCTCACGGTGCTTGCGACCTACTCCATCGGTCGGAGGCTGGCTCGGATCACCGATTTCGCCGAACGTGTCGCGGCAGGCGACCTTTCGGCGCGAATTCAGGAGGAATCGACCGACGAAATCGCACACGTCGCCTCTGCGCTCGATAAGACGGCCCGCAAGTTAGAGGAAGGATTCCGCGCTCTCGAGAACAGCCGCCAGACGTTGGAAGCCTTGCTGAACTCCATGCAGGAGGCGGTTATTGCGGTAGCTCAAGATGGACGAGTGCTGTGGGCCAACCAGCGCATGGAACGTCTCCTGCCTGGTGGAGTGCGACTGGGATCGCCCCTGGTGCAATCGTTGCGCGATCCCGAAATCTTGATGTCAGTGCAGTACGCCCTGGAGAAGCGTGACGTAACCGTGGCCAACGCCGCCAAGATTTTCTCGGGCCGTGTCTTCGACGTTACCGCCGCGCCGATGCCTGGAGGTGGCGCGGTCGCGGTGTTGCACGACCAGACCGAGGTCGAAAGAGTGGAGAAAACGCGGCGTGATTTTATTGCCAACGTCTCTCATGAGCTGCGCACGCCTCTGACCTCCATCCAGGGTTATTCTGAGACTCTCCTCGACAACCGTGATCTGCGCGAGAACGCGCGTGAATTTGTGGAGATCATCCGCAAGAACGCCACGCGCATGGCCCAGGCTCACGGAGGGCCTGCTGGTCCTGGCCCGCGTCGAGTCAGGCGAGCAGAAACTCAATTTCCAACCCGCCACGCCGCGCGAGTTGCTCGAAGATGCAGTGCAAACCTTTCAGGATCTTGCGTCCAGCCGCGGCATCGAGTTGTCCCAGATGAACACAGCAACTTCCAGCGTCTCGGTTGACCGCGATGCCATTCACCAGGTGTTTTCCAACTTGATTGATAACGCTTTGAAGTACGGTGACACGGGCGGAAAGATCCTGGTGGGGGCTTGTGAGACTGAAAACGGCGTGCAATTCTACGTCCGCGATTTCGGTTCCGGCATCTCCAGCGAACATCTGCCGCGGTTGTTTGAGCGATTCTACCGGGTGGACAAGGCGCGCTCGCGCGAGTCGGGAGGCACGGGCCTGGGATTGGCCATCGCCAAACACGTTGTGCGTGCCCACTCCGGGACAATTCATGCGGAGAGCGAACTGAATCACGGCTCCACTTTCTACTTTACCTTGCCGCGACAGCCTGCCGCGGTCAATGCGTAGCCGTACGGGCCTGTGCACTTGGGAGATGCCTTCGTGTGAATTCAAGTGAACTTCATGTGGATTTCACCAAGAATTCACAATCGCGATTTATTCTTGGATCTATCGCTCGCACATTCGCCCGCCGATGGCCCATGGGTCGGGCCAGGGTGGAGGTGCCGGTTAGGGCGATAGCTTCGAGCCTCTCTCATGAGTTCCGCCGAATTGGTGCCGCCCAGCCCGGATGCGATCTGCACAGAGTTGCGGGAGCAGACCCTGCAGGCCTGTCGGGTGGCCCGAATTGCGGCCGGAATTGTCGCCGAGGGAATCGCTACCGGCGTGCCTTCTCTGTCGGATGGGGTCCGCGAGCGCGAGAAAGAACTCGATACCCTCGATCGGATCATCGATCAGGGCGTGACCTCGGTCATTACCAAGGTGGATGAGCAGCAAGCTCGCGAATTGCTGGCGTGCCTCAAGTTCATCATTGACCTGGAGCGTATCGGCGATCTTCTGTTGAACTGTAGCAATCGCGCCGCCGCCGTAGGCAGCCGCATCGAGTTGCAAGACATCCGCGACCTGACCGTAATGGCTTCCCGACTGGAGAAAATGCTCGCCGATGTGCACGATGCCTTCAGCCAACGCGATCTCAATCTTGCGCTGGCGGTGCTCCGTTCCGACGCGGAGTTGGCACCGCCTGCGCAACCTGATTTTCTTGCGGCACATTGAAAACCACGATGGCGCTCCCCGCCAGGAGAGCTTCCACGTGCTGTTTATGACACAATCGCTGGAACGGGCCGGCGACCATGCCAAGAATCTTGCGGAAGAGGTGTGTCACCTGGTCAGTGGCCACACCGTGCGCCACGTGTTACGAACCTACGACAAACCGGTCGAGCAGATGTTTATCGAAGACCTGAAGAGGCGTCAGAAAAACGCGAAATAAAAGCTCATTCTCCTCTCGGAGCGATTCAACCCGGGGAAGGCTCGGCCTCATACCATCCCCTAAGTGCCTGTCTTAACGCGAAATTCACTGACGTGTAAAGGAGTTGTAACAATTTGAAGGTAGAACCGCTAATGGTGCTTATCTAGAGATTTCCAGGAGGCTACTTACCGTGATTCGCTCTTTCAGGGTATTCCTCTGCATCGCTGTGCTTGTGAGCTGCGCCTTTGCGCAGACGAGACTCAACGGCGCCGGCGCGACCTTCCCCTATCCCATCTATTCCAAGTGGTTTAGCGAATATCATAAAGAACATCCGGACATCGAGATCAATTATCAGTCCATCGGCAGCGGCGGTGGCATCCGCCAGTTGCAGTCGGGCACCGTTGATTTCGGCGCCAGCGACATGCCGCTGAACGACGAGCAACTCAAGGAGATGGGCAAACCTATCATCCAGTTCCCCACCGTGCTGGGAAGTGTGGTGCCAGCATACAATTTGCCTGGCGTCTCGGGAGAGATTAAGTTCACGCCGGAGGCACTGGCGGGCATCTATCTCGGCAAGATCACCAAATGGAACGATCAGGCGCTCACCAGTGCGAATCCGGGCCTGAAACTGCCCAATCAGGACATCGTCGTAGTTCATCGCTCCGATGGCAGCGGCACCACGTTCGTTTGGACCGATTATCTTTCCAAGGTCAGCCCGGAATGGAAGTCGAAGGTTGGTTCAAACACTTCGGTGAAATGGCCGGTGGGTTTGGGCGGCAAGGGCAACGAGGGGGTCTCCGGATTGGTTACCCAGCAACCCGGCGGCATCGGGTATGTCGAGCTGATCTACGCGCTGCAGAACAAAATCACTTTTGGCCCGGTGAAGAATGCGGCGGGCGATTTCGTCAAGGCGAGTCTGGAATCGACGACCGCCGCCGCGGCCTCGCTCAAGAAAATGCCGGCCGATTTCCGCGTGTCCATCACCGACGCTGCCGGCAAGGATGCGTATCCGATCTCCAGTTTTACGTATCTCCTAGTCCCGATCCGGTGGAATGACGCGACCAAGAAGAACGCCTTTGTGGGTTTCCTCAACTGGATGCTGGACAAGGGCGAGCCCATGGTCACTCAGCTCGATTATGCGCCGCTTCCCAAGCACGTGGTGGACATGGAGCGCGCCAAGATTAAGGAGATCCACTAGCCGATTCTCAGTCCCGTGTGCGGGCCCACACTACGGGCCCACCCGCGGTTGCCCAGGGAATGGGTAGCGACCACGCGGGGCAAATCGTGAGGATGGGGGCAACCCGTCGGTACGAGAGCAAATCCTGACTTTTTTCCCGCAGCGAGTGAAGTCGTCTCCTGACGCAAAACGATTGATTTATGAGGATGGATTGCAAGTTGCTTTTCCTGTAACAGCTCTGTAACGAATGCCTGATAGCGTCGATCCTATGAATCCGCCTGAACCGCTAGGCCAGTTGCAAAGACCGGTCACCGGTATTCCTTCGCTGGCACAGACAGCCGAACAACGCAAAGGGGGAATTGCCGCCGCCGCGCTGCAGAAAATCCGCCAAACCCGCCCCCGTAGCAGCCGGATTCCGGATGAGACATTCCGCTGGATTATCTTGCTGAGCGCGATTTCGGTGTTTGCAATCGTCGTGCTGGTAGCTTGGGAATTGGTGGATAAATCCAGGCTTTCACTGCACGAGTTTGGCATCCATTTCTTTTATGGGCGCGACTGGGCCCCAGTCAACGAGAGCTTTGGGGCCCTGCCGTTTATCTACGGCACGCTAGTCTCCTCGTTCCTGGCACTACTGCTGGCTGTGCCGCTGTCCATCGGTGTATCGGTGTATGTGACCGAGATGTGTCCCCAGGCGTTTCGGGCCATCATTTCCTTTCTGGTGGAGTTACTGGCGGCCATTCCGAGTGTGATTTACGGATTGTGGGGAATCTTCGTGTTAGCGCCCCTCCTGCGCCAGTACGTGGAGCCCTTTCTGGAGAATACTCTGGGGTGGACAGGATTCTTTAGTGGCCCGAAGTATGGCATTGGCATGCTGGCGGCAGGCGTCATTCTGGCAATCATGATTGTGCCCGTGATCGCCTCCATTACACGCGAGGTGATGACCGCGGTCCCGCAGAACCAGCGTGAAGCTGTGTTGGCGCTGGGCGCCACCCGGTGGGAGATGATCCGCATGGGCGTTCTGCGCAATGCTCGCATCGGCATTGTGGGCGGCGTCATTCTGGGGTTGGGCCGTGCCCTGGGAGAAACCATGGCAGTGACCATGGTCATCGGCAATCGGCCGGCAATTGCCAAGTCCTTATTTGCTCCCGGCTATACCATGGCCAGCGTCATCGCCAACGAATTCACCGAGGCCACGGGCAATATGTATCTGAGTGCCCTGGTGGAAATCGGGCTGGCCCTGTTTCTGGTGACGCTTATCGTTAACGCGCTGGCGCGCTTGCTGGTCTGGAGCATCACCGGCGGAACTGCGAGGACCGATTGCCTGACCCGGTATCACCGTCTCAGCCGCAGCGGGTTGGTCTGTGGCGGCGCCTGGTTAACCAGGGCGCCACCGTTTTTGCCGTTGTGGCCGCCATTCTAGTGCTGGTCCCGCTGCTTGCGATCTTTGCCTACCTGGTCATCAAAGGGGTCGGCTCAGTCAACATCGCCTTCCTCACCCAGACGCCGAAACCGCCGGGCGAATTAGGCGGAGGCATGGCGAACGGCATCGTGGGAACCGCCTTGATTCTTGCGGTGGCTAGCGTCATTGGAGTCCCCTTGGGCATCGGCTCGGGCATCTACCTGGCCGAGTATGGACGCAATCGCTTCGGCGATCTCATTCGCTTCACCGCGGACGTGTTGAACGGTGTGCCCTCGATCGTGATGGGCATCGCCGCCTACTCCCTGATCGTGGTGCCGCAAAAGCACTTTTCTGCGCTTTCCGGAGGCGTCGCGCTGGGCATTATGATGGTTCCCACGGTCACGCGCGCCACCGAAGAAATGCTGCTGATGGTGCCCAACGTGGTGCGCGAAGCCGCCTATGGACTGGGCATCCCCAGATGGAGAACAACGCTTTCCATTACATTGCGCACGGCCTCGGCCGGGGTGATTACCGGCTGTATGCTGGCTTTCGCCCGCGTGGCGGGCGAAACCGCCCCGCTCTTGTTTACGGCTTTCGGAAATCAGTTCTGGAACTGGAAATTAAACCAACCGACCGCGGCGTTGTCGCTGCAGGTTTTTACCTATGCCATCTCGCCGTATGAAGATTGGCACCGGCAAGCCTGGGCAGGCGCGCTCATCCTGATCCTCTTGATCGTGGGTGCGGTTGCAGCAGTCCGCATCACCACCAGCCGTGGAATGATGAAGGGAGCGTAATAGCTCGTATGGGTGTAGGAATCGAAGTGCGTGGACTGAACGCCTGGTATGGCAAGAACCAGTCGTTGAAGTCCATCGACATGACTGTGGCTGCCAATCACGTGACCGCAGTCATCGGTCCCTCGGGATGTGGCAAAAGCACCTACGTGCGCTGCCTCAATCGCATGCACGAGACCATTCCTGAGGCCCGCGCCGAGGGCTCGGTGAAAGTCGGCGAGATGGATGTATATGGCGCTGGCTCAGACCCGGTCGAAGTTCGCCGGCGCATTGGCATGGTCTTTCAGAAGCCGAATCCGTTTCCGACTATGTCGATCTACGACAATGTCGCAGCAGGCTTGAAGCTGAACGGCTTCCGCAACCGGAGACAGATGGACGAACTGGTAGAGCGTTCGCTGAGGCTGGCGGCCCTGTGGGAAGAAGTGAAAGATTATCTGCACAAAAAATCGGGTGCAAGCTTGTCCGGCGGCCAGCAGCAACGATTGTGCATCGCGCGCGCCCTCGCGGTCGAGCCCGAAGTCCTGTTGATGGATGAGCCGGCGTCGGCCTTGGATCCCATCTCGACCAGCAAGATCGAGGAACTCATATTTCAGTTGAAGCAGCACTATACCGTCGTCATCGTGACCCATAATATGCAGCAAGCCGCTCGTGTGGCCGAATTCACAGCGTTTTTCCTGATGGGAAGCCTCATCGAGTACGACAAGACGGAAAAGATTTTCACCACCCCCGCCGACAAGCGGACGGAAGACTACATTACAGGCAGGTTTGGATAATGCGCAGCCGCTTTCAGCAGGGACTGGACGAACTGAAAGAAAAACTCTTGCGGATGGGAGGTCTGGCCGAGCAGGCCATCGATCGCGCCACCGAAGCTTACCGCACCCGTGACAGCAAGTATTGCCAGATGGTGCTGACCGGGGAAAATGCCATCAACGATGCCGAACGCGACATCGATGAACTCTGTCTCGACCTGCTGGCCATGCAACAGCCTATGGCGGTCGATCTGCGCTTTATCCTGGCCGTGCTGAAGATCAATGCCGACCTGGAGCGCGTCGGCGACCAGGCGGTGAACATTGCGCAACGCGTGCTCGATCTGATCAGCGAACCCGAAGTGCAGTTGCCAGTGGATATTCCGCGCATGGCCGATAGCGTCAGCACCATGGTGCAACGTGCGCTCGAGGCTTTCCTCGACGGCAAAGCCGAAGTGGCCGAGGCTGTTCTCCAGATGGACGGCATTGTCGATCGCATGAAAGACGAAGCCTTCGTCCTGCTGGTTCAAAAGATGCACAACGAGCCCGCAGTGACGCGTCCCGCCCTCAACGTGCTGCTCATCGCGCGTAACCTCGAGCGCATTGCCGATCACGCCACCAATATTGCCGAGGATGTAATCTTCTGGGTGCGCGGCGCCGACGTGCGCCACGGTGGCGCTCACTACCGGCAGTAATTGAGTGTAGTACGAAGCGTATTGCCCAGATCGGCGCCGCTGGCCGTTGGTTATTCTTCAGCCATCTCTGCTTGCAAAAACCCCAGCCAGACGCACGGGAACGCTGGCTGGGAAAGGAACACAGGGAGTCATCATTCAGGAGGACGTCTCGCTTCCTGGCCACATCTATCGGCAGCCGATGGTCTAACTTTAGGAGTGGTTCTGGCCCATTTGCCGGTAGTATCCCCGTCACAAACCCGAGAGGGCCTCCTGTATCCCAGCGCTCACGGCTGCCATGTTATGATCGGGAGCTTGCAGAAGTGCAATCGGCAGCGTTTGCCGCAGTGCGGCAGGCGCGTCCAAGGGGCGATCGGTAGAACGTGCCAAGCGAAAAACAGGTGAGGTGGTCGCAACTCCGGGTGGGACTGACCGTTCTTGCTGCCCTTGTCACCCTGGCCGTCCTTATCTTCGTTATGACTGGCACCACCGGTCTCTTCACCAGGAAAATTTTGATTCGTGCTTACGTGGACAACGCGGCTGGCTTGCGTGTCGGCGCCCCGGTGCGTCTGGAAGGCGTGGACATCGGCAATGTCACCCGAATTCGCGTGGTCTCCGAACCCAGCCGTGCTCTGACGCCGGTGGAAGTCCTCATGAAGATCACCACCAAGTTCCAAGACACCATGAACACGAGTTGCCAGGTCGAGTTGACAACGGCCGGCGTCCTGGGCGAGGTGTTCGTGGACCTGGATTGTCGCGAGGCCAAGGGCCGCCCTATACGCAGTGGCGATGAACTGCCTACAAAGGAAGCACCTCAACTGCAGGACGTGGTGCGTGCCAGCCAGGGCACCTTGGAAAACATCAACACCCTGGTGAAGCGGCTGGACGGCATTCTTACCTACATTCAGAGCGGACAAGGCTCCATTGGCAAGGTCATTTACGACCCCTCGCTGTTCAATCGAGCCAATGACATGCTGAGCCAGTTGCAGCAGGTTGTGGCCCAGATCAACTCGCCTAATGGAACGATCGGCAAGCTCATCAACAGCGACGAGCTATATAACAAGGCCAATGCCTCCATCGACAGCATCAACAAGATCATCGACGAGGTCAACAGCGGTCAAGGCACGATCGGTAAGTTCCTCAAAGACCCCACTCTTTACGACAACGCCAACAAAGCTGCCGCTCAGGCCAACCAGCTTATAAGCGGCGTCAACGCCGGCAAAGGCACTCTGGGCAGGCTTGCCAAGGACGAAGAGTTGGCGCGCCGGCTCGATAACACAATCACTCGCCTCAACAACATTGCCGACCGGCTGGACAAGGGCGAAGGCACAGCAGGCAAGTTGCTGAAGGATCCGGCTCTCTACAACAATGCCAACGAGCTGCTGGTGGAGACGCGCAACCTGATTGCCGCCGTGCGCAAGGATCCCAAGACCTATCTGACCATCCACCTGAAGATCTTCTGAAAGTCGGCCACTTTACTGCCGCCCACCCAACACTAATTTCCCAGTCTCATAGTCGTTGTAGTAGTGTTCTCTGTGGAGAACAGTCCTTCGTCTCCCCGGGACGCACCTAGTCTCGACCTTTCGTTATTGCCCTTCGCAAATGACAGTAGGCATGCGTTAGGGGACAATTCATTTTCGAGGCCATCATGCGCATTCGCAATCTCTGCATTTTCCTGCTACTGGCGACCATGTTTTCCGTGGCCCAGACCGCGCCTTCGACTTCATCCGAATCTCCCAAACAAATTCCCAACTTCGACCTGACGGCCATCGATAAAGCCGTTGATCCCTGCGTGGACTTTTATCAATATTCGTGCGGGAACTGGATGAAGAAAAATCCTAGTCCCCCGGACAAGACGCGATGGGGCCGTTTCAACGCACTAGACGAGCACAATCTATACATCCTGCGCGACATTCTCGATCAGACGCAGGCGCCAGGGAAACGCAGCGCTATCGAGCAGAAAGTTGGCGACTACTACGCGGCATGCATGGACGACAGCACGGTCGAGAAAGAGGGAACCGCGCCGCTTGAGCCGGAAATGAACCGCATCGCGTCCATCAAGTCGAAGCAGGAGATCATTTCGCAGGTTGCTTACATGCATCGCAATGGCATTCCAGTTCTGTTTACCTTCTTTCCCATGCCGGACATGCACGATTCCAGTTTGACCATACCGAACCTCGACCAGGGCGGACTCACGCTGCCTGACCGCGACTACTATCTCAAGGGCGACGCCAAATCGGTGGAAACGCGGCAGAAGTACCTGGAGCACGTGCAGAAGATGTTCGAACTGGCAGGCGATAAGCCGGAGGTCGCGGCTGCGGAAGCCAAAACCGTGCTCGCAGTCGAAACTGGACTGGCGAAGTCCGCGATGGATCGCACCGAGCGCCGCGATCCGAAGAAGCGCGACCACATGATGAAGACGACGGAGGTCGTTGCTCTGGCCCCGAACTTCGAATTCGCTGAGTATTTCGCCGATAACGGCTCGCCCAAATTCACCGGCCTCAATGTTGGCAATCCGGATTTCTTCACGGCCGTGAACGAGCAGCTCAATGCTGTCTCTCTAGACGATTGGAAAGCCTATCTGCGGTGGCGAACGCTTGCCACCTACGCACCGTTACTGCCGAATGCATTCGTGGAGGAAGACTTTCGGTTTAATCGGCAGTACATGGCCGGGCAGAAAGAAATTGAGCCTCGCTGGAAGCGCTGCGTCCACTCCACTGACCGCAATCTCGGCATGGCCTTAGGCCAGCTTTACGTGGATAAGGTATTCGGGCCGGACAATAAACAACGCACGCTCAAAATGGTGCAAGCCATCGAGCAAGCCATGTACAGCGACATCGGACAGTTGTCCTGGATGTCCGACACCACCAAGCAGCAGGCATACCTGAAGCTGAGTGCCATCGTCAACAATATCGGCTATCCCGACACCTGGCGGGATTACAGTACGGTTGTCGTCAAGCGCGATGACTATGCCGGCAACGCGACCCGCGCCCAGGCCTTCGAGGTCAAGCGCCAGTACAACAAGATGGAGAAGCCGACCGACCGCAAAGACTGGTCGATGACTCCACCGACGGTGAACGCCTATTACCGTCCGCCGATGAACGATATCAACTTCCCGGCGGGCATCCTGCAACCGCCGTTCTACGGCAAGGACATGGACGACGCTGTCAACTACGGTGGCATTGGAGTCGTGATCGGCCACGAGCTGACGCACGGTTTCGACGATCAAGGCCGCAAGTACGATGCCCAGGGGAACTTGAAAGACTGGTGGACCGCGCAGGACGCCAAGGCCTTCGAGGAACGGGCCAGTTGTACGGCCGATGAATACTCTAGCTTCGTTGCCGTGAAGGACGATAAAGGCGAAGTGCATCTTAACGGCAAGCTCACCCTGGGTGAGAACACCGCAGACAATGGTGGACTAAAGCTGGCGTACATGGCGCTGACCAATGTTATCGGTAACACGCCAGTAAAGCCCATCGACGGTTACACGCCACAGCAGCGCTTCTTTCTGTCGTACGGTCAGATCTGGTGCCAGAACGTGACCGATCAGCAGGCGCGGCTGCTGGCCATCACCGATCCGCACTCCCCCGGACGCTGGCGGGTCAATGGGGCGGTGCAAAATTCGGCTGGGTTCCAGGAGGCATTTGGTTGCAAGGCCGGTCAGCCCATGGTGCGTGAGAACGCCTGCCGGGTTTGGTAGAGCGATAGTGAACTCACGAGTACGGCAGGCCGTCGGTCCCTTCCGAACTTTTATCTGGATCAGTACGTATCCACGGTTTGGCTCGGGCCTGCATCGGTGTCTCACTCCGCTATGGTTGGAATACGAACGTTGGCACTTATCTCAAAAACGAGGTTATACATGCGATATCTCACTCTTATGGCCGGTGTCCTGCTGTTCGCAACAATCGTGGTGCAGGCCCAAGGCCCGGCCACTCCTTCTTCGTCCACTGAGCAAATTAAGAACGTCCCCAGCTTCGACATGAACGCGATGGATAAGTCCGTCGATCCCTGTGTCGATTTCTACCAGTACGCCTGCGGCAACTGGATCAAGAACAACCCTATCCCCGCAGATCAGCCCGCCTGGGGCCGTTTCAACGAGCTGCACGAACGCAACCAGTTGATCTTGCGCAACATCCTGGACAAGGCCTCGGCCGACAATCCTGGCCGCACCTCGAACGACCAGAAGATCGGCGACTATTACGCCTCCTGCA
Organism: uncultured Acidobacteriaceae bacterium; assembly: GCA_963836295.1. Classification (GTDB taxonomy): domain Bacteria; phylum Acidobacteriota; class Terriglobia; order Terriglobales; family Acidobacteriaceae; genus Bog-257. The sequence continues at coordinate 170,568 of CAWIIY010000004.1, forward strand.
TGGACGAAGCCGGCATCGACGCCAAGGGCACGGCCCCGCTGAAACCCTTGCTGGACCGCATTGCTGCGCTTCAGGACAAGTCACAACTGCCGGCCGTGATCGGCGAGCTGCACAACAACGGAGTCAAGGCGCTGTTCGATTTCGGCTCCGAGCCTGACGCCAAAGATTCCATGATGGAAATTGCCGGCACCGACCAGGGTGGACTAGGCCTTCCCGACCGCGACTACTACTTGAAGACGGACGCGAAGTCAGTCGAACTGCGGAGCCAGTATGTTCGAGCATATAACCAATATGTTCAAGTTGCTGGGTGAGTCGCCGGAGAAGGCTGCAGCCGATGCCAAGACCGTCCTGGACCTCGAAACCGAGCTGGCCAAGGCCTCGATGGATCGAGTTGAGCGGCGCGATCCCAACAAGGTCTATCACAAGATGACCACCGCTCAGCTCCAGCAACTGAGTCCGGCCTTTACCTGGAAAGAGTATTTCACCACCATCGGGGGACCTAGCTTCGACAGCCTCGATGTTTCCGTGCCTGATTTCGTGAAGGGCATGAACCAACTGGTGGCAACCAGCAATCTCGACGACATCGAAACTTACCTTCGCTGGCAGACCGTACACCATGCCGCGCAGCTGTTGCCAACGGCGTTTGTGAACGAAAACTTCGCGTTCTACGGAAAAACCCTGACGGGAGCGAAAGAGATTCGTCCCCGCTGGAAACGTTGCGTGCAATTCACCAACGGGGATTTAGGAGAAGCGCTGGGCAAGGCTTATGTGGCCGAGGCATTTCCTCCGGAGAGCAAAGCCGCAACTCTGAAGATGGTCCATGAGCTGGAAGCTGCGCTCAAGAGTGATATCACCCAGGTGTCGTGGATGACCGAGGACACCAAGAAGCAGGCGCTCAACAAGCTGGCCCACATTCAGAACAAGATCGGATACCCCGAGAAATGGCGCGACTACAGTACGCTAACCATCGTCCGCGGCGATGCTCTGGGCAATGGACTGCGGGCCGACGACTTCGAGTTCAAACGGCAGTTAAATAAGATCGGCAAGCCCGTGGACCGCAACGAATGGGGCATGACGCCGCCCACGGTCAACGCTTATTACAATCCGCAGGAGAACAACATTAACTTCCCGGCGGGCATTCTGCAGCCGCCGTTCTACGATCCCAAAGTCGATGACGCGGTGAACTTCGGCGCCATTGGCGCGGTCATCGGCCATGAACTCACGCACGGGTTCGACGATCAGGGCAGCCAGTTCGATGCCCAGGGGAACCTGCGCAACTGGTGGACTCCCAAGGACCGCGAAGAGTTCGACAAGTTGGAGGCATGCTTCGTCAACGAGTATGACAGCTTCGTTGCGGTGGATGACATTCACGTTCGCGGCAAGCTGACGCTGGGCGAGAATACCGCCGACAACGGCGGACTGCGGATTGCCGACATGGCCTTGCTGGATGTGCTTGGCAACGCTCCGCAAAAACCCATTGACGGCTTCACCCCCGAGCAGCGTTTGTTCGTGGGCTGGGGTCAGATCTGGTGCGAGAATGAGCGTCCTGAATTCGCTCGCATGATGGCGGGAGTAAATCCGCACTCGCCAGGGAAATACCGGGTCAATGGCGTGGTCGGAAACATGCCGGAGTTCCAGAAGGCATACGGCTGCAAGCCCGACGCGCCGATGGTTCGCAAACCGGCCTGCCGAGTCTGGTAGAAGCAGCATTTCGTTACACCACGGAGGCGCGGAGCGCACGGAAATCTCAAGATCACTTGAGGAATTGGAAAACCAATTCTCCCTGCGCTCTGTGTTTTCCGCGGTGAGCTTGTGCGCCGCACCTGATTTGCAACTAAGCCACTGACCACCCAGCCCTACCGATTGGTTTATAGTGGGGTGTGCTGCCGGTGAAATCTTCCCCCTGTCGTCCCATTCGCATTCCGCTGTTCGCCCTGGCGCTGCTTTTGCTCGTCCTAGCTTGCGCCTGCAACCGTGGAGCACTTGTCAAACACGAGTACATGTACGTTTCTTCGCCGGAAACGAGCCTGCGCGATCGTGTGGCCACTATGTACAACAAGGTCGGCACCGTCCACAGCGGCGATCGCGTGGAAGTTCTGGAGAGGCAGAGACGTTTCCTGCGCGTGCGTACGGACAGCGGACAGGAAGGTTGGGTCGAGGAACGCAGCCTGGTTTCCCAGGATGTTTACGACGCCTCCCAGAAGCTTGCCAGCGACAATGCCAGCCAGCCAGTGCAGGCCCATGGAACCGCCCGCGCGGAACTCAACATGCACATAATTCCATCGCGCGAAGGCGAGCATCTCTATCAACTTAAGGACGGAGAGAAAGTTGAGATCCTGAAGCGCGCCACGGCGGAGAAGAATCCTCCGACGTCCGTGCCCGCGAGTGCGACTTTAACTCCAAAGAGAGCCACGACGATCCAATCGAAGAAGCCGCCTGCCACCCCTGCCAAAGCAGCACCCGCTAGCCCCCCGGGCCAGGCGCCGGAGCCCCCTAAGCCGGTGATGGAAGACTGGTATCTGGTGCGTACCTCTACTGGGCATGTGGGCTGGGTGCTGCTGCGCATGATCGACCTCGATATCCCGCTGGACGTCGCGCAATATGCCGAGGGTCAGCGCATTATGGGCTACTTCGTGTTGAACACGGTACCGGAGGAAGACAAAGAAAGCCAAGAAGTCAAACAGGTACCGCAGTACCTGGTGCTACTGAACGAGCCGAAGGACGGATTGCCTTGGGACTTTAATCAGATTCGAGTCTTTACCAGGAACCGGCCGAAGCACCGCTATGAAACCGCTTATCGCGAGCGCAATCTTGAGGGCTACTTTCCGGTAAAAACGGGCCATCAGGACTTTGGGAAAGAAGGTGACCTGCCAACCTTCACCATTCGTGAGAAAAATGACGCCGGGCAGATGGTGGAGGCTACCTACAAATTGAACGGCCCTATCGTACGCCGAGTGCTGACCCCGGAAGAAGAGGCTGCTGAAAAGGCCAAGCATGAAGCGGCGCTAGCCGCCTACTACGCGCAGCGCAAGAAGCAGGGGTTGCCTGCGCATTCACATCACAAGCACAAGTGAAACTAGGGAGGCTTCACAAGAAGGCGCGGCAAGCCTCATAAAGATGTCGGCGCTGACGCGGCGCTGAAAGCGCCGCTCTACCCAAGCTCTCGGACACATCGATTCTGAAACCGGGGTAGCCGCCTCGATCTATCGGCTGTAAAACTCGGCGATGGCTCCCACCACGCGTTGTTGCTCGTCCTCGCGCAGTTCGGGGAACATCGGCACCGCCAGCGCTTCTTTGGACGCACGCTCCGACTCAGGTAGATCGCCCGCTTTATACCCCAGGTACGTAAAGCATTTCTGCAAGTGTAGCGGGACGGGATAGTAGATTTCCGTTGCGATTTCCTGCTGGGTCAAGAAGCTCCTCAATTCATCTCGGCGAAAAGCACGCACCACGTACTGGTGGTAAATGTGATAAGCCTCGGGAACCGTCGCCAGCAGAGCGATGGGGGCCTGAGCGCTCACGGACTGCGCGTCGCCTTGCACCAGACCAGAGTTGATGAACAAACCATGGTAGCGGCAAGCAAGCATCCGACGCGTCTGGTTCCACTCGTCAAGATGCTTCAGCTTCACGCGAAGCACAGCCGCCTGCATGGCATCGAGGCGGCTATTCCAGCCAATCTCTTCGTGATAATACCGTTGGCAGCTTCCGTGATTGCGCAAGTGTCGAACGTGCGCCGCCAGTTCCTCGTCATTGGTGGTGACGCATCCGCCATCACCGTAGGCGCTCAGGTTCTTGGTGGGATAAAAGCTGAAAGCTGCGGCTTTCCCCAGCGCTCCTGCTTTCTTGTCGCGCCACTTCGCACCGAAAGCCTGCGCAGCATCTTCGATAAGGCCGACGTCGTATCCCTTGGCGATGCGGTCGAATCTATCCATGTTGGCGCACTGCCCGTAAAGGTGCACCGGCATCACCGCGCGCATCTTGTACGAGCGTGCCCTTTTCAGCGCTCTCTCCGTCGCCTCGGCATCAAGGTTCAGCGTTGCGGGCTCTATATCTGCCAGAATCGGAGTGGCGCCGCAGCGCACGATCGAACTCACCGAGGCGAAGAAGCTGAAAGGCGTGGTGATCACGCACGCCTCCGGTCCAATACCCGCGGCCACTAACGCCAGCCACAGAGCATCAGTGCCTGACGCACAACCAACGCTCGCACTCACCCCTAGATAATCCGCAGACTCGCGTTCGAAGCCCTCGAGTTCCGGACCGCCGATGAAGTGCTGGGTAGTTAGCACACGTTCGATGGCCGCTTGCACGTCGTCCTTGATGGTCTGATATTGCCGAGCGAGGTCAAGCATGGGGACGGGACCGCGCTGCGTCGCCAAACCTGAACTAACGAATGATTGTGATGAGGTCGATGACATGGCGAAATGTCAATTTTATAGCTGATTCGCGGTTGGTGTATGCAGACTCGTGTCAGAGATTAGGAGTGATCTAGGGATTTCACAACAGCGACCGCGAGCGGCCAAGGTTGCTTCGCGGGTGTGGATGGGCACATAATTACCCTGCTGGGGTGCCATCCTTGACAGCGAAACCACTTCTGCAAGTGGGCGGGAGCGTCGCCTCGTAGATCACACCCTGGGATCGTGAATGGGCAGGTGGACTGAAACGCTTATCCAGGTGTCCCGCGTGCCCGTTTTGAAGGAGAGATGCGCTCGTATGGACAACCAATCCAATCGCATCAACCTGCCTGGCAGCGGGGTGAGAATCGTGGTTGCCGCCCTCTTGGCGGGATTCGTTTTGACCGTCGGAACCCCGGCAGCACGCGCACAAACCTACAACGTAATTTACAACTTCACCGGACACAGCGACGGCGCCATTCCCTATGCCGGAGTGACCCTGGATCGGGCAGGCAATCTCTATGGAACGACGTCCAATGGCGGCGATTCTTGCGGCGCCGTATTCGAGCTGGCGCACGGAAGAGGTGGATGGATGTTCACCCCTATTCACGTTTTTTCCTCAACCGGAGGCGATGGGTGCAAGCCTCAAGCCAGAGTAGTTTTTGGAGCAGGCAGCGCCTTGTATGGAACGACCACGAACGGAGGAACTCAAGGATATGGCTCCGTGTTTCAGTTGCTTCCGCCTGTCCACGTCTGCACCACCCCGTCTTGCCCATGGATCGAGACGATAGTGCACGGCTTCAGTGGCCCGTACGGTGAAGCCTACCCCGGCGGGGGCGACCTCATCTTCGATCCGCAGGGAAACATCTGGGGTACAACCGAGGAAGGATGGGGATACCTTTGCGACGATTCTCCCTGTGGCTCGATTTATGAATTAACCCCCTCGCAGGGCGGATGGATCGAGACTCCTCATAACGTCTTCAGCGGTCTCGGCTTTGCACCGTTCGCCGGCGTGGTGCGTGACAATGTCGGCAACCTGTACGGCACGTTCACTGCACTGGCGGGTGGGGTCTACGAAGTCCATGACGGCGTTCTGGATCAGCTTTACGCCTTTTCGGGATCGGTGGAGACGATTGGCGGCGTAATTCTGGATTCGGCCGGCAATCTCTATGGCACCACAGCAAGCGGCGGCTCCGGAGGAGGCGGAACGGTGTTCAAACTTAACCCCTCCAATTCGAATCTGACCACGCTGTACAACTTCGTAGGGCCGAACCAAGATCAAGTGGGTCCCACGGCCAACCTGTTGATGGACACGCAAGGCAATCTGTACGGCACTACCTTTGTGGACGGAGCGCACCAGCAGGGCTCGGTGTTCAAGTTGAGCCCGTCGGGCGACAATTGGACGCTGACTACTCTGTATGACTTTACCGGCGGCGCCGACGGAGGACGGCCCTTCGGCCAGCTCACCATGGACGCGAACGGCAACCTCTATGGGACGACGACCTTGGGTGGTTCCAATGGCGACGGAGTCGTCTTCGAGATTACGCCATAACGAATCCACTGCCGTTCGAAAAGAGGGTAGGTATTGATAACTGGCGTTAGCACAACCGAGCCTGGCAAGCACGGACGGAGGCCCTGGTAGCCATCACGGCAGACAACGCCTCCGCTTGGTTCGTCTCCTGCAGATCGCCAACAATCGCTGTCTGTTACGGTTCTAACCGCGAAAACGAAATAGAAAGCAAAGTGCGGTCTACAGCAGCTTATGGAGTGAACTCGAAGACAGCGCCCGCGCCGCCACCACCACAGCCATAGGTTACGCCATAGATGTTGCCGGTGGCATCCAGCGCCACCGGACCGACCGGCAAACAACCACCGTTATCAAAAGCGAAATCATGCAGGTCCGTATAAATCCAGCCATCGCCGGAGCGTGTTAGCTTGTAAATATTGCCACAAGGTTCCAGGATCATTCCGCCGCAATTATTCGCGCCGCCCTCATTATTGACGCCATATAGAGAGCCGCTGGCGTCCATGACCGGCGCGAAGGGGCCCTCGAGGGCTACGGTCATTTGAGTAAAGGCATAGCGGACGGTAAACACCCAACTGCCGTTGGAGGGAGACAGTTCCCAGATGGTTCCGAAATTATTCGGTCCATTTTGGCTGGTAAGGCCGAATAGGTTGCCGGAGCTATCACGCAGCAGCGGCCCAGGATAGCCACCCTCGGTATCCTGCTGAAAGGCATGAAGAGTGGTTTTGGTCCAGCCCTGGCCTGATCGCGTTAATTCATAGACTGTTCCGCATCCTTGGAATGGCGAGCAGCCCGGATTACCACCCTGTTTAGTCACGCCGTAAATATTGCCGGCCTCATCGAGGGTCTCCCCTCCAGTCGGGACCGTCACCGTCGGCGCCACCGGTGAAGCTGTATAGAGTACTCTTCGTCTAGCCTTCTCCCGATGGGCGGAGTTTGTACACGCTTCCATCGTCCGAAGTGCCGGCATAGGTGTTGCCTACGATATTTCCTGCCTGATCGAAAACGATCTTGTGGGGATATTCGGTGCCATCATTTCCGAGGCCGAACTGGTGAAGCAGGCTGTAGGTCCAGAGAGTATTCACGGAAGTTGCGGCAGCCTGTGGTGGCAGGAGATTGTAGATTGTGCCCTGGACTTCATTGCCCCCTCAAGCTCTGCGCCGTAAGGGGTGCCGTTAGGGCCGAGCGTGATCTGACTGGGATAGGTGGGGAGAAAGCCGCCATCATTTCCGGGGAATATGTAGAGCAAGGAAAAAATCCAGTTGGAGTTTGCCTTCCTCAATTCAAAGACAACTCCGCAGCCTGCGGGCCCTCCGCCATCACAGCTCAAATTCCCCCCATACGCGGTTACGCCGTAGAGGTTTCCGTGCGCGTCCATGGTGAGACCCGCATACGGGTACAACCCATCCGTCACCTCGAAGGTGTGGAGTACGGTGAACGTCTGTGCCTGGGCGGATTGCATTTGCAAGCTGGCGAGGCTGCAAACGATTGCCAGTACGAAAGCTGCTCTCCACAAGCTCGTGCCCATAACGAAGGCGGAATCTTGTGCTGGGCTTGTCATTACGATCTCCTGGGGCCCATATACGCGCTTCGCACGGCACTATACACCGAGAACGACTCAAATTACAGCGGAAGGCAATAACTTTTGTAATCAGCCATATCACAACTGATCTTGGCAAGTAAGGACGGGCTTGCGCCTTCACTTCCCCCCAAACAGAATGTAGTGGCTGGCCGCGCCCATGAAGAACAGCATGGGGAACGACAACCAGAAATTCAATCGCGTGGATAGCAACGCAATTCTCGCTGCCTTGGGCGCCTCTGGTGGCATCGCCGTTCCCTGGCTGGCATTGGCTTCGGTCCAGCGGATCATCTTCTTCTGCATGCGCCACACCACGCCCCAAACGTTCAGCAACATGAACCAGCCCAATCCGCCGCCAATGCCGATCGCCAGGGCGCGATTGCTCTCCCAGCCATGCTGATTCAAGCTGAGAAAGATGTACGCCGCCGCAATCACCGCGACGGTAACGATGACGCCCAGCACCGGCCCCTTCCTTAGCATGTCGGCGGGAGACATCAGCGCTCCCATCTCGATGGCGAACGCCAGCGTCCAGATCACGAAGAAGCTGCCAAAGATCATTCCAGCGGATGCTGGTTCCCCCGCGGCGAGGGCGTTGTTTGCATCGCTAGTGACGATATGCATCCAGTAAGCAATGCCGACCAGAACAGTTACCACCGCGCTCCAGCGGAACCACCACAAAGCCCGCGGCATCAGCTTGGAGACAACAATTCCACGCGATTTTGCGTCAAGTTCCTGCAGGAAAGGCACGCTCACCAGATTGAAGAAGTACAACAGCCCGATCCAAGTAATGCCAGCGACAAAATGGATCCAGCGAACGATGATGAGGGCGGTTGCCGCACCGCCAGGAAATTGAATCTGGGGCGCGAGAAGTAGCGCAACTAGCGAAATGGGCATCTTGGGCACCTGTGTTCGATCATGTTTCCAGAATTCGGAGCTGTGCGCGAATTCTACATCACAAGGCTTTGTGCTGGTTGTGGTTGAAATCGCGCTGCCGCCGCCTTATCGTAAAGTGGTTAATGCTTGCTTCCGATGCCGCGTTGATTGTCGGCTGCGGACAGCTTCTACAGGCTCGGAATCGTACGGGGCCGCGAATCTGGGGCTGTGTTGTTTTTTGCATGTTGCCAGGGAGGGACGTATGGAAAACAAGGCAGCACAGAACATACAGGACGGATTTCTAAATACTGCCCGAAAAGACAAATTCGTGGTTACCATTTACCTGCTCAGCGGAGTGAAATTGACGGGAAGAATCCGCTCCTTCGACAAATATGCTGTCGTTTTGGACACCAACAGCCAGGAGCAGTTAATCTTTAAGCACGCCATTTCCACCGTGGTTATGTCGCGTTTCTCGCATTCCGAACGTCATTCTGAGCACCGCGGGATGGCGGAACCAGCGGCTTCGGCGGACTCCGAGATCGCCAACACGGCCCCTGAGGATTGACCAATTTCTCGCGCGAGTGGAATGAACTCCAAAACGAACGCCCGGTCTTGGCAAACCAGCCAGAACCAAGCAGAACGAGTGTTCCTCGTCGAAGCCGAATTCTTCTCCCGCTCAGCAGCGACCCGCAATGCCGAAACTCGTTCCTCGAAGGGTGGGCCGGCGGAATCGGATAAGCCGCCGGCTGCTGGTTCCAAGCTGCAACGCACTGGAAGGGTTCCTCCCAGCGCGCGCATGGCGCGCAGCGCCGCCAGCCACCCGCGAACGGGAGACGAGGAAGATGGCCGATTTTCGACTGAAGAGTCGATGGCCGAGTTACGCGAGTTGGCCACCAGCGCGGGAGCGACCGTCATCGGTGAATTCCTGCAGCGGCGCCCTAAACCGGATCCCGCTACACTCATCGGCAGCGGGAAGCTAGAGGAGCTGAAAGGCGCGGTCGCTTCGAGTTCGCCTGATTTAGTCATCTTCGACCACGAGCTGACGCCATCGCAGCAGCGTAACCTTGAGCGTGAACTCGATCTGCGGGTCGTTGATCGCACCCAACTTATCTTGGACATCTTTGCCCGGCACGCCCGCACCCGTGAAGGGCAGTTGCAAGTCGAACTGGCGCAATTGCAATACCTGCTGCCGCGACTGGCGGGGCGGGGCGTACAAATGTCGCAGCTAGGTGGCGGCATTGGGACCCGTGGCCCCGGTGAAACCCAGTTGGAGACGGACCGGCGCAAAATCTACCGGCGCATTCGCCACATACAACAACAGCTCGAAAATGTTCGCCGCATCCGCGGACAGCAGCGGCAGCGACGCGAGTCTGTTCCCATCGCGACCGTGGCGCTTGTCGGCTACACCAATGCGGGGAAATCCACTCTCTTCAACGCGCTCACCCAGGCCGGCGTCCTGGAGAGCTCACGCATGTTCGCTACCCTCGATCCCACGCTGCGAAGCGTGACCCTGCCTTCGCGGCGGCAGGCCCTGCTGTCTGACACTGTGGGATTCATTCGAAACCTGCCGCACACGCTGGTTTCGGCCTTTCGCGCCACACTGGAAGAGGTACAGCGCGCATCGCTGCTCTTGCATGTGGCCGATGTTACCAGCCCGACGGCGGCTGAACAGGAGAAGCAGGTCGAAGAGGTGCTGCGGGAGCTGGAAGCCCAGCAGAAGCCGCGGCTCTTCGTGATGAACAAAGTCGATCTGCTGCCAGAAAAGAAACGCGAAAGCCTGCGGGATACGGAGAGCGTCATACATGTCTCGGCGGTTAAAGGGCTTGGGCTCGACCGGTTACTGGAGCGTATCGACGAACTTATTGTCGAAGATCCTGTGCGGCGCGTCCACCTGCGCGTGCCTCAGTCGGAAGGCAAAACGCTGGCCACCCTTGACGCCAAGTCACTAATATTTGCGCGGGAGTATCGCGACGGCAACGTTGAACTCGAAGTGCAAGCCCCCGAATCGCTGCTCAGAAGGTTGAAGCAGTTCGTAGAGGAATAAGCTTATTTCTGGAAGAACATTTTCAACGCGGCGACCGCCATAACCGCCGCAAAGCTCTTGCGCAACACTGTTTCTGAGAGGTGCTGGGCCCAACTACCCCCGAAATAGCCACCCAGCAGGACTCCGCCGGCTATCATCAATGCCACCACCAGGTCCACATGGCCGGCCTTGTAGTATTCGATAAAGGCAAAAAGTCCGGTGGGCGGAAGCAGCACCGCAAGTGACGTACCCTGCGCCGTATGCTGGTCCATCTTGAAGAAATAAACCAGTGCCGGCACGACCACCAGGCCGCCACCAACGCCAACCATCCCGGCGAGAATTCCAGTTCCGACACCAAGCGCCAAACCACCAATGACACGAGCGTTCAAAGCATTCCTCCAGATTCATTGGATCTAGGGCCTGTGCTGCGGCAGCGGCAGGATCTGGAGCCAGGGCACCTTTTTGAAGTCCTTCACGTCGGCCGTGACCAGGACATTAGTTTTGCCGGTGATAGCCGCGGCGAAACAATCCGCGTACGGCAGTCCGTAGCCAGCCCTAAGTTTACCTGCGGCCTCGGTGATCGACTCATCTGCGCTGATCACGCTTAACGGCAAAAGTCGCACTTCCCCCATAAATGCCTGAGCCTCCGTGATTCCTCTCTTTATGGCGATGTTGTAGTAGACCTCGCCCCAATTGATTACGGAGAGCAACAGCGTAGTTTTGGAATCGCGGGCGCGCTTAAACAAGTCCTCGACAATGTCAGCTCCCGGCTGGTCCATCAAAAAACGATAGAGAGCATCAGCATCCAGCACGTGATGCTTCATGCAAACTCTCGATCACGCAGACGTTCCAGCTTGGCTGGCATACCTCGCTTGGCGAGGCTCCCACGCATACTTTCAATAAAGGCATTGGTAACAGGTTGGAGGAACAGCCGTCCTTGTTCCTCGACGAAGGCAATCTTCGTGCCTTGCTTGATGTCGAAACGATCGCGGATGTCGGCGGGAATGACAACCTGGCCCTTGCCGTTTACGGCCGAGTATTCAATATTGCTCATGGTAGTAAATTATAGCATAGTATTACTACATAATTATAGTATGACTAAGTAAAGATAGTATTACAAGCGGCATCGATCTCCTAAACGATGAATGTTACGACAGCAAGCGTGGCACGTGATTCACAACCGCGAATTCATATGGTTCGAACGCCGGCGTCGGCCTGCTCGTCGGCATGATAGCTGGAGCGCACCAGCGGGCCGGACTCGACATGGCGGAAACCCATCTTCATGGATTCCTCTTTGAGGAAGCGGAACTCGTCAGGCGTGTACAACCGCGCCACGGGTAGGTGGTCCTTCGACGGCCGCAGGTACTGGCCGACGGTGAGGATGTCCACGTTGTGGGCCGCCAGATCGCAGAAAACTTCGAGCAGTTCGCCGGTGCTCTCGCCCAGGCCGGCCATTACGCCACTCTTGGTAGGAATGGCTGGATACATTTCCTTGGCGCGCTGGAGCAGTCGCAACGTGCGCTCATAGCGTGCGCCCGAGCGGGCGACGCGATACAGCCGAGGCACGGTCTCGGTGTTGTGATTGAGGATGTCGGGCTTGGCATCCATCACGATGCGCAACGGCTCTTCCAACCCCTGAAAGTCGGGGATCAGCACTTCCACGCGGCATCCGGGAACGCGTCGCCGGATTTCGGCGATGGTGTCGGCAAAGACACGCGCCCCACCGACGTTGTCGTCGTCGCGATTGACACTGGTGACCACGGCGAACTTCAGTCCCAGTTTCTCAACTGCTTCGGCGACCCGGCGAGGTTCGTCAAAATCGATCGGCTGCGGGCGCCCTTTCGGTACGGCGCAGAAGCCGCACCGGCGGGTGCATAGATTGCCCAGCAACATGAAGGTCGCGGTGCGATGGTTCCAGCACTCGCCGATGTTGGGACAGTGCGCCGACTCACAGACGGTGTTCAGCTCCAGACTGCGCGCCAGGGTCTTAAGGTTGTGGTAATTCTCGCCCATGGGCGCACGCGCCTTCAGCCATTCCGGTTTGGGAGCGGGGCGGCCGGGGCCAATCTCGATTTGGATTAACTCGGGAGCTGTACCCATGTGACGTAACTATTGTACAAGCTGAGATGGCCAATCGCTGACGGCCGACGGCTTCTACAATGTATGCAGGTACGCCAACAGGTCGTCCAGTTGCTGCTGCGTCAGCTTTTGCTGGAAGGCTGGCATCTTGGCGCGACCGAGCAGAATGATGTCGGTTACGCGCTCATTGTTTGCCGGTATCCCGTTCTTCATGAATTGGCGCTTGAACAGCCCATTTAGGCTGGGTCCGCGCAGGTCATGCTTACTGTAGGCGTAATGGCATTCGGCGCAGCGGGCATCGTAAACGCGCCGGCCCTGCGCCTGCTGTGGGTTAAGCCTAAGCTCCGCGTCCGTTTTGCGAGGCTCGGAATCGCAGGCCAGAAAAATTGTAATCACGATCACAGTAATTGCAGTCAAAAGAGCAAACGCGGCGCGCTTCGGTCTGAACATTCTTCCAGGTGTCCGGGTAAATCTAGGTTCGCGTGAGGCCGCCATTGCGGCCCCAGCAGAGTTAGAATACACCTCGCATGACGGTTGCTCTCAAACGTGTTTATGCCAAGCCGTCTCCGCAAGATGGCGCGCGCGTGCTGGTGGACCGCCTGTGGCCGCGCGGACTGAAAAAGTCAGACGCCGCGCTCGACGCTTGGTTGAAAGATCTGGCTCCTTCGAACGAGTTGCGCAAGTGGTTTCACGCCCACCCGCAGCAGTGGGGCAAATTTCGCGAAAAGTATCTCAAGGAGCTTACTACCGAGGGAGCGAACGCGGAGTTGCAACAGCTGTATGACTTACAGAGAAAACGTCGCCGCCTGACCTTGTTGTTCGCTTCCAGAACCGAAGAGCGCAACAACGCCGTGGTGCTGAAGCAGCTGCTCGAAGGTGAGCCCAAGCCACCCACCGGAACCGGTCTGATCCGCGCCATTGCCGCCAAGCGCGGACGCGCCGCGCGGCCGAGATAGGCCCCGTAGTTCTCTGGCCCGAAGCCAAACCTGCCAATCCGATAACGCGCCGGTCTCCCCGGTGCGGTCGCTATCGAAGGTGCCCGGCCCGGGTGCCTTGGCTGCGAACGCATGCTCGCGCCGCTTTGTTTGACGCTGAGTTACAGGATGTAGCGCGACAAGTCCTGGTCCTTCACGATGTCGGCGAGGGTTTTCCGCACGTAATCGGCGTCGACCGTGACGTTTTTCTCCTTCATGTCCGGAGCCTCGAAGCTAATCTCGTCCAGCACCCGCTCCATTATGGTATGCAACCGGCGTGCGCCGATGTTCTCCGTACCTTCGTTCACACGGAAGGCAAAGTTGGCAACCTCGGCCAACGCCTCGGGAGTGAATTCCAGCTTCAGCCCTTCGGTGTCGAGCAGCGCGATGTACTGTTTGGTGAGCGACGACTTCGGTTCGGTGAGGATCTTGATGAAATCTTCCACTGTCAGCGATTGCAGCTCCACGCGAATGGGAAAGCGGCCCTGCAATTCGGGGATCAGATCGCTGGGCTTGGACACATGAAATGCGCCGGCAGCGATGAACAGGATGTGGTCGGTGCGCACCATGCCGTAGCGTGTGTTCACCGTGGTGCCTTCCACGATGGGCAAAATGTCGCGTTGCACACCTTCGCGCGAAACGTCGGGCCCATGCCCGCCTTCGCGTCCAGCGATCTTGTCGATTTCGTCGAGGAAGATGATGCCGGAGTTCTCCACGCGCTCCACGGCGATGCGCTGCACCTGGTCCATGTCCACCAGGCGCTGCTCTTCTTCCTGGATGAGGTACTCGAAGGCCTCGCTGACCTTCATCTTTCGCTTCTTGGTGCGCTGGCCGAAGATGTTGGGCAACATATCTTTCATGTTGACGTCCATCTCCTCGACCCCCTGGTTGGTGATGATCTCGAATGCAGGCATCGATTTCTCGCGGACATCCAGCTCCACGATGCGCTCATCAAGCTTGCCTTCGCGCAACTGCTGGCGAAACTTTTCGCGAGTGCGCGACCCAGGTTCGCTAGCCAGCAACGGTTCGTTGCCACTTCCAAGGTTGAATCCGATCTGTTGCGGGTCGTGAGCGGCGGGACGCGTCTGCACCGGAGCCGGCATCGCCGGCAACAGCAGATCGAGCAGCCGTTCTTCCGCATTCAGTTCCGCCTTGTCGGCGACGTCCTCCAGCTTCTCTTCGCGCACCATGTCGATCGCGATCTCCACCAGGTCGCGGATCATGGACTCAACGTCGCGGCCAACATAGCCGACCTCGGTAAACTTGGAAGCTTCCACCTTCATGAAGGGAGAATTGGCAAGCTTCGCCAGCCGGCGCGCGATCTCGGTTTTGCCCACACCCGTGGGCCCAATCATGATGATGTTCTTGGGGATCACCTCTTCGGCCAGTTCGCTCGTGAGCTTCTGGCGGCGCATGCGATTGCGCAGGGCGATAGCCACGGCGCGCTTCGCCTGGTTTTGCCCCACGACATACTTGTCAAGTTCGCCTACGATCTCGCGAGGGGTCAATTCGTCGAGTGAGACGTGTTCCTCATCTGCGGTTGCTGGAAGATATATTGCCAATTCCGTGTACCTCGTTTATGAAAACCTAAGCTCTCATCCTGAGAGATCTTCTTCCGAAAATTCCCCAAGGCTCTCGGCTTCCTTTGCGATGCGGATCTCATCCAAGGTCTTTCCGTCGTACATCCAATAATCAGAACCGCTGGCTGAAGGGGTTTTGTAACCCAGCTTGTGTAGCGCTGCCAATGCTGCTGCGGACAGGCTTATTGTTTGGCCGTCATATTCCACTCGATTGCCGCCGACCACCCTCGCATGGTTCTCAGCAAACAGTTGGTGGAGCCTCTTCTCCTTAGCCGCATAGTTCTTTACCTGAGCAGCGAAATGGCACTGGAATGCTACTGGCACACCTGTCGACGAACTTAGTTCGCTGATGCGGGTCCTCAACGTCGCCGGTAGTGCAACCGATCTTGACTAAGCCCGACATTTTGGGATTCGTCAGGACGTAGATAATGCCTGAATCATCCATTGCTTGAACTCTTGGCGGAAATGTTCCTACAGCTTTTCAATCGTAACCTTGTTATTCGTATAAATGCAGAACTTGCCTGCGGTCTTCATCGCCTCCTCGACAATAGTACGCGGGGGCAGATCGGTATGTTCAAACAACGCCTGCGCCGCCGTCGCGTACGGGCCGTGGCTACATCCCCGGCATCTTCATCCCCGCCAGCCGGCGGGCGAAGCTGGGCTTGCCCATGGTCTTGAACATCTTCCGCATCTGGGCGTACTGGCGCAGCAGGTGGTTCACTTCCTGCACGCTCGTGCCCGAACCGCGGGCGATGCGCTTGCGCCGGCTGCCGTTGATGACCTCGTGGTGGTCGCGCTCATGCGGCGTCATGGAGTTGATGATGGCCTCCACACGGCTGAGTTGCTTCTCGTCCACCTTGTCCGCCGCCTTCTGCATGTTGGCGAACGGCCCGATCTTGGGCATCATGCCCATGATGCTTTGCAACGAGCCCAGCTTCTTCACCTGCCGCAACTGATCGCGAAAATCCTCCAGCGAAAAGCCGTCGGCGCTGAGCGCCTTCTGCGCAAACTCTTCCGACTTCTTCTTGTCGAGATGGGCTTCGGCCTTCTCAATGAGCGATAAGATGTCGCCCATCCCCAGAATCCGTCCGACAATTCGATCGGGATGAAACAACTCCAGGGCGTCGTATTTCTCGCCCATGCCGATGAACTTGATGGGCTGACCCGTCACGTGACGAATGGATAGCGCCGCGCCCCCTCGAGCATCGCCATCCATCTTGGTAAGGATCACGCCGGTGAGCGTGAGCTTCTTGTGGAACTCGTCGGCCGATTTCACCGCATCCTGACCGGTCATGGCGTCAGCCACGAAGAGGATCTCCTGCGGATTCAGGATCTTCTTCAGCGACTGCATCTCGTCCATCAGTTGCTCGTCGATGTGCAAGCGGCCAGCGGTGTCAACAATGAGCACGTCACAGGCGTTGTTGATGGCCTCGCGGCGGGCTTCCTTCACCAGCCGTTCGACGGTGGCGGTATTCGATTCCTCGACCTTGCCTTCGCAGATGTGGGCCTTGATAGCCTGCGCGACCACTTTGAGCTGCTCACGCGCCGCCGGTCGATAGACGTCGACGGAGACCAACATTGGCCGATGCCCGCCATTCTTGAGCCAGTTCGCCAGCTTGCCGGACGTGGTCGTCTTGCCGGAACCTTGCAGACCCGCCATCAGCACAACCGTGGGCGGCTGTGAGGCGAACTTCAACTTGGCTGCGTCTTTGCCCAGGATGGTGATCAGTTCGTCGCGAACAATCTTTACCACCTGCTCGGCGGGGGAAAGTGCCGTGAGCACTTCCTGGCCCAGCGCCTTTTCGCGGATGTGCTCGATCAATTCTTTGACTACGTTGAAGTTAACGTCGGCTTCGAGCAGCGCCATGCGGATTTCTTTCAGCGCTTCGCCGATATTTTCTTCAGTCAGGGTGCCTTGTCCGCGCAGATTCTTAAAGGCACGCTGCAGCTTATCTGTAAGGTTCTCAAACATTGTCGGGAGTCCACAGCTCAGGCTGGGCAGGCGAAAACCTGCGGTTTTCGCTCTGGAATCAGGATATCACGCAACTCCCCGCCCTTCAGGCAATCGAGCCCTATCGGGGCGTTTCACTCGGCGCAGCGCGATAAACCTCAGCCGCGGCAATTACGGTGTTGCAGTGAATGGTCACTGTGTCTTCGATCTGGTTCGCATAACCACCGGCGTAAGTGACCATGACGGGGATGTCGCGCGAGCGAGCGACGCGAAAGACAAGCTCGTCGCGTTGCTTTAATCCGTCGATGGACAGATTCAGGCCGCCAAGCTGGTCGTCGAAGTAAGGATCGGCGCCGGCGATGTAGCAGATCAGTTCTGGCTCAAACTTGCGCAGACCGGAACTCAGGGCGTTATCGAGCCAGGCGAGATATTCAACATCGCTGCAGCCATCGGGCAGGTTGACGTCAATGGAAGACGGCGGCTTGGTGAAGGGGTAGTTATTCTCCTGATGCAAGGAAATCGTGAACACATCCTTGCTGGGCCCCTCCGTCATGATGGCCGGTGGCGGGGTTCCCCAAGTTACAGCCGACGAGGGTAGGGTGTTTGGATTGGCCCTCGCACCTCCAAAGATAAAGGCCGTGCCGTTTCCCTGATGTACGTCGCAGTCAACCGTCATGGCGCGACGAATCTTGGCGCGCTTTTGCATGGCACGAATGGCCACGGCAAAGTCGTTGATCATGCAAAAGCCTTCGCCATGCTCGGGAAATGCGTGGTGAAATCCACCTCCTAAGTTGATGCCAACGCCATCTTCCAGGGCGCATTCCGCTGCCAGGATGGAACCTCCGGTGTGGAGCATGAAGGCATCCACCACCTGCGGCGAGTACGGAATCTCCATTTCCAACTCCTCGCGCGCGCTCAGGCTGCCTTCCATCAACTTGTTTACATAGAGCGGCGAATGCAACCAGCAGCACATCGTGTTCACTGGCCCGCTGGGGGGCTACGAAGTCAGAGTCGTCGGCAACGCCCTGCTCAAGCAGGCGTTCACGAATGAGACGAAACTTGTCGGCGCGAAAGATGTGCTCGCCAATGGGCAGGAAGTATTTCTCGCTATAAACCAGCTTGAAGGGCAACATGGGCCGACGATCCGGGCACTTACGACCGAACCTTCGATTGTAGCCCAGGACGCAAGAGTGGCGGGCCTACTCGTACCTCAGCGCCTCTACCGGGTCGAGCTTCGATGCGCGCAGGGCGGGCACCATGCCGCTCATCACTCCAACAATCAGCAGCACAATCGCCGAACCCATAACGGCCATGGCCGAGACGCGCAGGTGAATATCGCCTTTGCCCGAAGTGTCCTTGAAAAGCGGGCCGAGCATGGGGAGAGTGGGGATCACGGCCGAAAGCACGTACGAAAGTGCGATGCCAATGACGCCGCCCAGCAGCATCAGCAACATGGTTTCAGCGAGAAATTGAAAGCGGATATGCCACTTGCGAGCGCCCAAGGCGCGACGCAGGCCGATCTCGCGTATGCGCTCGTCCACCGAGACTAGCATGATGTTCATCACGCCGACGCCGCCGATGCCCAGGGTGAGCGCGCCGATGAACATCAGCAGCACCTGCAGACCAATGGTCAATCCGTCAATGATCGGTCGAAATTCCTCGCGGCCGAACATCTGGATGGCCTTCTTGTCGGTGGGCGAGAATCCCTGACGCTCGGCAATGGCCGCCAGCACCTGAGCTTCGGCTTTCTTCTCGAATTGCGGCGCCACCGGCGTGAACACCATCACCTGTGGATAGCGCGTGTTCCACAGCTCGCCCGCAACGGAGAACGGAATGAACACAGAGCGGTCGTCGCTGGTGAAATAATTGGAGAGTTGCAGCTTGCGGTCCATCACGCCGACCACAGTGAAACGCACCCCTGAGATCTCGACCGTCTCGCCGACAGCGTTTCGCCCGCTGAAAAGCTGGTCTTTCACCCGATAGCCGAGAAAAACTACGCGGCGGCGCTCCAGTTCGTCGGCGGGATTCAGCCAGCGCCCTTGGACTGCATTCTCATTGCGCATCTCGCCATATGCGGGACACACGCCGCGGGTCGCGGTGTTGACCAAGCGATCGCCAAACGCGACGGGCAGCCACTTCACGGTCTCGAGGCAGGCCTGCTTCACCAAGTTGGCTTCACTGCGAACCGCTTCCAGGTCGGCCAGCTCGAACTGGACTTTTTTGCCGGCGCGCTGGCCGCCGGGCTGCTCGCTGGTTTGAGCAGGCCACGCGATGACGGTGCTCTTGCCGAATGCATTGAAGGCGTTTACCAGCACCGTGCGAAAGCCGCTGCCATAGGCGATGAGCAGCGTGACTGCGACAATGCCCCAGACGATGCCCAGCATGGTCAGCAGACTGCGGGTGCGGCTGCGGGCCAGCGCTGTCCATGATTCCCGAGTGATCTCCTTTATCATGCTGAGCATCAGCCACCTGCCTCGTAACGCAGGGCTTCGATGGGATCGATAGATGCCGCTTGTCGCGCTGGATACATCGCCGCCAGCACGGCAATCAACCCCAGCAATCCAACCGACAGCAGTCCCGACTGCCACGTCGGGAGCAAGCCGGCGAAAAACTCTGGCATGGGCAGCAGGTTAAACAGGGCGCAAAAACCAAAAGAGATGGCGATGCCCAGGCCTCCGCTTACAAAGACCACGATGATGGTCTCGACAAAAAACTGCATCATGATGTTATGTGATTGTGCGCCGACAGCTTTGCGCACGCCGATCTCGCGCGTGCGCTCGCGCACGGCCACCAGCATGACGTTCATCACGCCGAGTCCGCCGAGAAACAGTGTGGTGAGTCCCACCGCGCCCAGGAAGTACTTCATGCCGTTGGTCATGGTCTGGAAAGCCTGCGCTTCTTCGATGGTGTCCCACACGTCGGCGGCTTCCTTGTCGTGGGGATCGAAGTTGTGGATCCGCGCGAGCGACGCCAGCACTTCATCTTTGCAAGGTTGGTGTTGCGCAACGGATTTTGGAGTTACCAGAAGGCGATCCAGACCGTGGGGTTTGGCCGGAGGCTTGTTGGGAAAGTCATTGTGCATGGCGGGATACGGGATGAAAATCTTGTTCACGTCGAAGCCGTCGTAGCTGCTGTCCTGGTCCTTGGCCTTCATGACGCCGATGACTTTGTAGGGAATGTCGTCCAGATAGACGGTTTCACCGATGGCATTCCGCCCAGCAAACAGTTGTTTCTTGACCTCGGTGCCGAGAAACGCGACCCGCCGTTCCTCCTTGACATCGTCCCAGTCGTAGAAACGTCCCTCGCCCACGGTCACGCTGCGAATCTCGGCGAATGGCGGATATGAGCCCGTAACCTCCTGAGCGCTAGCGTTGAAGTTGCTGTGAATGCGAACATCGCCCTGCCCGACTTCCGGCAGAATCCATTCGCAGTCGGGACTCTCCTGCGTCAGCGCAGCAAGTTCGGTGTCTTCGAACTCAATGCGCCGCCCGGCACGGGTGCCACCGGCCTGCATGCTGGTGCGCCCGGCGAAGACAATCATGAGATCGCGACCGAAGTTCTGCGAGACTTTGGCCTGGCCGACGCGCAATCCCTCGCCCGCGGCCACCATCAGGACAATCGAGATGACGCCCCAGGCAATGCCAAACATGGTGAGCGCGGTACGCAGCTTGTGCGCCCAGAGCGTCTGGAAAACATCGCGGATGAGGTCGCGTAGAACCATGAGAAGGTGGCCCGCAAGTTGGACGCAGGCCCAGCTAAGTGGTTATACGCGGAGTGGCCGGTTACGGTTCAGGGGAAGACGCATCTGACGCCTGAATGCCGGAAGAAGCCGAAAGGATCTCGCTTCGCACCTGCACCTTTCGCTATTTCTGCTCTCTCGGCATGTGCTGAAACAGCGCGAACACCGCGCCTTGCGGGTCGGCGATGACCGCCATGCGGCCGACGTTCTCCGTGGTCATCGGGGGGAGATAAAATTTGGCTCCGAGTTGTTTGGCCTTGTCGGCGGTGGCATCGCAATTCGATGCGTTGAAATACGGCAACCAGTGCGGTGGAATGCCGGGCTGACGATGCGACACCGGAGGAATGCCGCCAATGAAGTGCTCGCCATTCTTGATGTGCAGATAGCCGTGCTCGGGGTCTTCGTCATCGGCAACGATCTGCCAGCCGAAGAGGTCGCTGTAAAACTTACCGGCGCGCTCGGGGTCGGGCGTGCTCAGATCGGCCCAGCATAGAGTGCCATCGATTTGCGCGATGCCGGTGCCCTGGCTCCTCTTTGGCTCCCACACAGCAAACACCGCTCCCGTAGGATCTTGCAGCACTGCCATCCGGCCAGCGTCGAAGACATCGAAGGGTTGCACGATCACTGTGCCACCTACTTCCACAGCCCGTTTGGCGGCATCATCCGCGCTGGTGACCATCATGTACAGCATCCAGTGCGGAGGCACGCCCTGCGAGCGCTGGTCAGGGCGCAAGGTATACGCGGCCGCAGCATCGCGGCCCTCCAGCCGGAAGATCGTGTAGAAATCGTTTGGCCCGATCGGCATGTCGTTGGGGGTCCATCCGAACAGCGACTGGTAAAACGACTTGGCGGCTGGCTGGTCGGTGGTGCACAACTCGATCCAGCAGAAGGAACCCGGCGGGTGCGAATCAATCTGTGTCATGGGCGCAAAGTACACCCGCAGGACCGGGACGGTCAACTGCGGGCATTTGCGTTACAAGAAATTTTTTCTTGTGGACTTGTTCTAGGAAAACACCTCGCCCGCCATCGCCGAAAGCGTGCGCGACGGAAGGGTGTTGCGCACCGGGCGACCAAGGATGAGACGGTCGGAGCCGATCAGTTGTTTCCGCGTGATGCGCAGCTTCAAAGCGCGCTCGATAGCGCGGAGTTCGGCCACCTCGGTGCCGGATACCAGCGTCGAAGCGCGTCCGCGCATTCCGGCGCGTCCGGTGCGGCCCACGCGATGGATGAAGTCCTCGGGAATGGCCGGCAGGTCATAGTTAATGACGTGCGCGATGTTCTGGACATCGATGCCGCGCGAGGCAACGTCGGTGGCCACCAGGACCTTGAATCGGCCAGCGTCAAAGCCGGCGAGCGCGCCCGTTCGTTGCGACTGGGTGCGATCGCCGTGAATCATGGCCGCGGCGAAACCGTCGCGCACCAGGCTCTTCGCCAGGCGCTCGGTGCCGCGCTTGGTCCGCGCAAACACCAGCGTGCGTCCTTTTTCGGCGTAGAGAAGCTGCCGCAGGACCTCTGACTTTTCCGATGCGGAAACCTCAAAGGCGTGCAGTTCAACCGTGTCAGCCGGCTTGGAGATCGAACCTAACGCGATACGGACTGGCTTGCGCATGTAATCGTTTACCAGACCGGCGACCGAAGCTTCCAATGTCGCTGAGAAGCACAGAGTCTGGCGATCGCGCGGCAGGACCGCGGCGATGCGCCGAATCGCGGGCAGGAAGCCCATATCGAGCATGCGATCGGCTTCGTCGAGAACCAGGACCTTTACCTGCTCGAGGCGGACCAACTTCCGGCCAAGGAAATCTTCCAGGCGTCCCGGCGTGGCGACGACGACCCTTGCTCCGGACCGCAGAGCCTGAATCTGTGCTTTCTCCGCCAAACCGCCGATGACGAGGGCCGCGGGCGCAAGTTTCTTGTCCCGCAGTTTTTCGTACTGCTCGTGAACCTGCATCGCAAGTTCACGGGTGGGCACCAGGATGAGCGCTTCAGGGCTGCGAGACGAAGTCTGCAACAGGCGCTCGATCAAGGGCACGAGGAAGGCAAGCGTCTTGCCAGTGCCCGTTTGGGCGGTGGCTAGGACGTCTCTGCCCGCAAGTGCGTGCGGGATCGCTTCCGCCTGGATGGCGGTGGGAATAGTGAAATTAGCAAGCGCCAACTTCTGCTTAAGTTCAGCAGATAGAGGCATTTCTGAGAATTGTGTCAATCGAATCGTGCTTTCTGGAGGGGCGTCTCGCGATTGCATTTAGTGCATGCGATTCGCGAAGATACTTCGGATGCCGCTCAATGGTTTATTGGGCGCTGTGAACAAACGGAAGCAGGAGAGGCGGGAAATCAGATCAAGAAATCGGATCGGACTGTCGCACCACAAGCGAACCGTGGCTAATAGCGTCTAGCAGAAGTGTACCACAGGTATCCAGAAATAGGGTTGGAAAAGCAGCGGCGGGGCGGCCGCTGCCACCAAACTACTTCGCAAAGTCATGAAAATCAAAGCCTTGCGGCTGACCTTCTTCGTCATGAGTGACCACCAGGTCGGCCACCGGCTGGGTGGCGGGGGATCCCGCGTCATTGTCCGTTTGCTGCTTGCGCTGTGCCTTCTTCTGGGCCTTTTCGGCCTGTTTTTCCTGTCGTGACCGCTCTTTTTGGCGTTTGGTAAAGGATGGACGTGAATTTCCGGCCATGAACACTCCTCTCAGCTCAATCAATCTTGATCGTCGATATCCTCCATCATACATCCTTGTTTGCACTCTTGAGTAATCAGTGGCTCGACTGCGGCTCGATTATCGGTGCCGCCAACAAGAAATCACCTGCCAATCCTTTCATGTGGTTAGGCCCTGCAGCCTCTCCCTCGGTGTGTAAAAGTTTCCTGCTGCTGGCTGACGCTGCCGACTAACCCTAGTATTTTCATCCCACAGTTTTTGGCATATCCATTGCACTGTACTCCCATGTGCTCGACATGCTTTGCGTCGGAAATGCACACTCGATCGAGTTCGCTGACGACGAAGAGAAAATTCTTTATGACGGGAGCGGTATCTCCGGGGGAGTGTACATGCTACACCACAAAGCGATTCTGTGTTTATGCCACGATGAAACCATGCTTCAGGTCCGGCAGATGTTACTTGAGCACGTTGGGTATAGAGTGTGGCCGACCAGTTCGGTGAAAGAAGCGACCGTGCTCGCCGAAAACATTTGTCCCGACATGCTGTTGATGGACAACAACTATCCTGGGGTCAACCTTGAACAGGTGGCGCAACAGGTGAAACAAATTTGTCCAGAGGTGATCGCGGTGGTGCTGTCACCTTACTTCTCAGTTCGCGATTCTTCGCAGACTGCCGTTGACCGCTTCGTTCCGCGCGACGAGGGTCCGGATGCGTTGATCGCTCGAATTGAGGAACTCTTCGAGCAAAGAAACTAAACAGGCGAACTCAGCCCTCTGGTGAATTAGTAAGACGGGCGAGCTACCTGCTGTCGGCTGAACGCCGACTCCGGTTGACAAAAGCGAACAGCTAGAACGCCAATCAGAAGTTCCGCACTGCCCAAGCTTCAGCCAAACTGGAACGGCTCAAATTCCCTAGCTCTCGCGTTCCGCCCAAATTACGAACTGCTCGTGTCGCTGGTCGAAGCGGATGGATAGCACGTTAGGTTGGCAGCAGACCTGGCAATCTTCCACATAGTCCTGAAGCAAGCCTGCGGACTCATCGACATGGATCGAGTTCCACTCTCCACAATAGTTGCACTGAAAGTCGCATTGCATGGCGAGGGCTGTCACCTGCAATTATCGGCGTCGAAAGCTGCTTCCTGAATCCGAACTTCAAAACAGGAATTTTCCCGAACTGATCACGCCTGTGGTGCATTGGCTGCCTTCGCTTTTATTTCGTATCTGCTTGGCCCCCCGAAGCTTACTCCGACCTCTGTGTTCTTCCCACCGACTGGCACGGAAGCTGCATTTCCAAAGGATGTTGTTCGTCCTGTGCGACCAACGTCAGGCGGTGAAATTCATGGATCCATTTCCGGCGAATAAGAAAACCTCCTTCGGCCTGCGGCAAAAAAGCGAGCCAACGATTCTCTTGGTGGAGGATGAAACTGACGTTCGCGAAGTGACTCGTGCCGTCTTAGAACATGCTGGGTATCAGGTGCTCGAGTCCAACGGCCCGGAAGAAGCGCTTCGCTTGGGCAGCGAGCATCGCGGTGGCATTGAGCTGTTGCTGTCCGATGTGGTCATGCCAGGGATGAACGGTCCTGAACTGGCAGTGCAGCTGCAAAGCTTGCGGCCTGGCCTGATTACGGTTTTCATGTCTGGCTACGCTGATCGCGATGTGCTGCACAAGGTGATACATGGCGCCATGACGAACTATATTCAGAAGCCCTTCACCATAGATGTACTGCTGTCGGGCGTGGCAAAAGCATTGCGGACACATGCGAATGTCATTGCGGCGGCGCGCCTATCCGGTCTTTCCGCCGACTGACGGGTTGGCAGCGGGTAGGTGGACGATGGCGGCAGGATGGCTGGTTCTGAGTTCCTGTCCTGCCGGAGTGGCAGCCTGGTCGGACAGCAGGGGCGACGGAATTGGTGCTGCCAGGATGACAATGTCCACTCTTCGATTGAGTTGCCGGCTTTTTGGCGAGGCGTTGCTTGCTACCGGGTGAAACTCAGCGTAACCGGCGGCCGAGAGCCGTTCGGGCGCGACTCCATACTTCTCGATCAGCGCCTTCACCAGTTCTGTGGCGCGCGCCGTGGACAACTCCCAGTTTGAGGCGAATTGCGAGGTGTGAATAGGCACCGTATCGGTGTGACCCTCAATTCGCACTGCGCAGGCGTGCTCTTGCAGAATCTGAGCGACCCGGGCGAAGGCGGCCTCGGCTTCGGGCTTCATCGCCGCCGAACCGCTGTCGAAGAATCCCATCTCACGCAGGCTTACCACCAAGCCATCGGGTTCTGTGCGAAGGGCAACTTCGTTACGTTTGATCTCGGTGGACAGCGCTTTTTCCAGTTCCGCACGAATCGCCGTAAAGTCCTCCTTCTTATGGTTGACCGCCTGCTGGCCCAAACCTTCGCTGGCAAGCCGTGATAACTCTACGGCGGGATCGCCTGTTGTCTTGCGGCTGCCAGACAAAGGCTTGTGAATCACGGTGGCGGGCTTGTGCGGGTCGGTCTGAAAGATACCGAGCTGCTGAAAAGCCGATTCGATGGCGACCGACAATCGGCCTGCCCGCTTTTGATCGACCTGCGCCGAGGCGTACATCACCACAAAGAAGGCG
The DNA here is from genome assembly GCA_963836295.1 of uncultured Acidobacteriaceae bacterium. Lineage (GTDB taxonomy): Bacteria > Acidobacteriota > Terriglobia > Terriglobales > Acidobacteriaceae > Bog-257. The sequence goes on from CAWIIY010000004.1 coordinate 196,535, forward strand.
AATAACAAGGTGACAAAGTCGGCGTAAGAGACCAGCCAGCGTTCGTGACTAACGCGATCGGAGGAGCGGCGCTGGTACTTCATACCGCCCTTTCGGCAGTAGGCTTGGCGTCAGGATTGTCTTGCAGAAAGCCGACGAGTTTGGCCTCCAGCATTCGCGGATTCATGCCTTCGAGGATCGAAATCACTCCCTCCAGGGTCATCTCTCTGATGACTTGCTCTTCGCGTATGCGGATTCGGAGCTTACCCGAACTGGGCAGAAAGAAGAGATTGGCTGAGCCCACTCCGTAAACCGTCGCCACGAAAGCTACTGCGATACCCTTGCCAACTTCGTCGATGTTGTCCAGGTGTTGCATGACCTGGATCAGGCCAAGCACCGCTCCGATAATGCCGATGGTGGGAGAAAAGCCACCTGCTGACTCGAACACTTTGGGTATGTTGTCTTCGTATTCGGCCTGATTGTCCATCTCCAACTGCATCATTTTGCGCAACTCTTGCGGCTCGGTGCCGTCCACCGCCAGCATCAGCGACTTGCGAAGGAAAGGATCGTTGATGCTCTCCAGATCGGAGTCAAGCGACACGATGCCATCGCGGCGTGCTTTGTTGGCGAACACTACCAGTTGCTGCACCACGTGTTGCGGATCGAGCTTGCGCTCGAAAAAAACGTTGGCCAGACGGCGAAACGCCGAGCCCACCACCGGCAAGGGAAACTGCAGCATGACCGCGCCGAGCGTTCCGCCAAAGACGATCATGGCAGCCGTGGGCTGCAGGATCTGGGTAATCTTTCCGCCCTCCAGCAAAAGGCCTGCGATGATCCCGCCGACTCCCACGATCAACCCGGCAAAGCTGCTCTTATCCACGATTGGACTCCTGTACCCGGCCTGGCTCGGTTGGGAAGTTTGAGGGGGCGGTGGAGTTCGACGGGGAGGCTGGAGGTATCTCGGGGCTGCCGGCCAGGATGGAGCGGCGGAACTGGCGCACCCGGTCGATTACTTGCTCAGTGGTCTCACGCACTACCAACTTCTCGCCATTGATCAAAGTGACGAACCGTGTCAGGAGCTTCCTCAACGTACTTGATAAGGTCGCAATTGACCGCAAGGCGGGCGTTGTTCAAACGGGTGAGCTGAATCATGCATTGCCCTCGGCCAGCGATAGGAATTCAGTCAACACATCGGCAAGGGTTGCCGGCTTCTTAAGCCTTTCTGGAAACAGGAATGCATCCTCCTTTTCGCATGCAAACTGCCTTCGACTCGATGAGAAGCAGCTAATGTCGCGAGGCGCAGCATGTGTCGTGCCGGTCCATGGAACCGTGATTAAAGCCAGAGTACGAGCGGGCCGATGTGGCTGGTGAACGTAAAGTAGGTTCCGCCGGTCTTAAAACCCCCGGCAGCGCACCTGCGGGCAACGAACTCAAGAGGAGCTCGGGCAAGGTGGAACCATGAGAGAGGAGCTATCCCATGGCAATCAGTATTCTGTATAACATTCCATCGCTGGCTGCGGAGAACCAGTTAAACATTACCAACTCTGGCCTGCAGAACACCTTGAATCAGCTCTCGACGGGTTCGCGCATCAACTCCGGCGCCGACGACGCGGCGGGCCTGGCCATCGCCAATGCCCTGCAGGCCAATGTCACCGCGCTGACACAGTCGGCGTTGAACACCACCGAGGGTTCCGACAAGCTGCAAGTGGCCGATGGCGCCTTGTCGCAGGTCACCACCCTGCTGAACCGCGCTGTCACCCTCGCAACGGAGTCGGCCAACGGGACCGTCAACGACGGGTCGCAGCGGCAGGCGCTGGATGCCGAGTTCCAATCGATCAAAGCGGAAATCGACCAGATCGGCCAGGGTACCACCTACAACGGCTCGGCCATCTTCGCCGGTGGCGGCGCCAACTTTAACCAGATCAGCGCGGCCAACGCCCCGGCCGGCTTGGCCACGGCAGTGAGTGGCACGCTGGCCATTAAGACCACCGGGGGCGCCACCATTTACACCACCAAGAACACCGACGCCACCGTGGGCGACGTTGTGAACGACATCAACGGCTCCGGCAGCGGACTGGTGGCTACGCTGAACGCCGCCGGGCAACTGATAGTCACTGATGCCGAGAGCCGGGGTACTTCCGCTACCAACGAGCTCTCAGCCGACGCCGCCACCGGCAGCTTTGCGATTGGCGGCGACACTAGCGAGACCTTCACCAACACCACCAATTCCAGCACCATGAATGTGTACCTGAGCGACTCCACGGTGACCGGCAGCAGCACCATCGGCGTCACCCTGGGGCAATTCTCCAGTGACGACATGAACGGCGTCAGCCTGGCCAATGACAACCTGCAGACGGCAACCAGCGCGCAGCAGGCGCTGGCCGACATCAATAACGCCATCAGCCAAGTGGCCGCGCTGCGCGGCAATATTGGCGCCGGCGTTAACCGCCTGCAGGCGGCGGGCAACGTTGTGAATAACCAGATCCAGAACCTGACTTCCGCGGAAAGCGACATCACCTCGGCCGATATTCCTACGGAAGTCGCCAACTTGACCAAATATTCCATCCTGAACCAGACCGGTATTTCGGCCCTGGCGCAGGCGAACCAGATGCAGCAGAGCGTGCTCAAGCTGCTCCAGTAATCAGGCGTTTCTCCTGACGGCGAGCAACCGGCCGCTTGGAACGCTACGGGTTGCACGGGGGAGAAGGTGGGGCAGTTCGGGTTCCCCTTCTCTCCCGCAAGTTTCCGTTCACGGGCGGGCAGGGTACGGAACCCGCAACCATCACAGGAAGGAGCCGCTTAGATCGTGAGTACTTCAAGCGTCAATCTCTCCAGCGTTCTCTCCAGTATTAACGATGCCTTCAGCGGCAAGACCAGTGGAATCGACGTGGCGTCCACCGTGGCCGACTTAATGCAGATCGCGGAACAGCCTGAAGTGCAGATGCAGCAACAGCAGTCCGATATCAGCCAGCAGATGAGTCTGCTTGCCGGCATCAGCAACGATCTCCAGACCTTGTACACCGCCGCTAACAGCCTGAGCGACATCACCGGCGGTCTGACCGGAAAGACGGCGACTTCGAGCCAGAGTGGCATCGTCACCGCAACCGTGGACAACACGGCTGCCATTGGGAACCACACGGTAACGGTCACCAATCTGGCGACGATATCTTCCAGCTATTCCGACGTGGTGCCTTCCACCACGCAGCTTGGCGGCTCGGAGATCGATGTTGCCTACGGTGACTCCAACAACCCCACGGCTGAGGGCCAGGATAATCATTCCGGCCGCCGACAACACGCTCCAGCAGGTCGCCGGCTACATTAACTCGTCCGACTATGGAGTCACGGCGAATGTAGTGACCGACTCGCAAGGGTCGCGGCTGGCGCTGGTCAGCAAGACTTCCGGCGCCGCCGGCAACCTGACCGTCACCAGTTCGGCGGTGAACTTCACGCAGGGAATGGCCGGAGTCGACGCACAACTCAATGTGGATGGAGTACCCATAGACAGTTCTACCAACACGGTGACATCAGCCTTGCCGGGCGTAACCCTGAACCTGGCGGGCGCGTCGCCAAATGCGCCGGTAACCATCACGGTTGCTCCCGATACCAGCCAGGCGACGCAAACTATCGACAACTTCGTCTCCGCTTATAACACGGTCATCAACGACATCAACAGCCAGTTCGCCGTCGATGCCAACGGCAACGAAGGAGCTTTGGCCGGCAACAGCGGCTTGCGCAGCCTGCAGAGCCAGTTACTGAGCGCCATCTCCTATTCCGTCTCTGGGACAGGCCAATACGTGAACTTGCAGTCTATGGGTATCGAGATGCAGGACGACGGCACGCTGCAGGTGGACTCCACGGTGTTCAACAATGCCATCACCAATGACTATCAGGATTTCCAGAACTTCTTTCAGTCGCTTTCGCCGCAGGGGTTTGGCAACTTCTTTGGTACCCAGATGACGCAGATGACCAACCCGACCGACGGGCCGGTCGCGCTGGCGGTCACCGCACTGCAGCAAAACAATCAGTCGCTGACCAACGATATCAATAACTTCGAGGCGCGCATGACTTCGATGCAGCAGGAGTTGACCCAGCAGTACAGCGCCCTCAACGCTACCCTGGTGGAGTATCCCGTACTGATGCAGCAGATTTCAAGCCAACTGGCCAGCTTACCTGGGAGCACGAGCAACACGAGCAGCAGTTAGACGCTATGAAAAACGTGTTCGATGCCAAGCTGGCTTACCGGGAGAATGCAGTGCGTGGCGCCAATCCGATCGAACTGGTGGTGATCCTGTTCGATGCCGCCATCGACGATATGCGGCGGGCGGCGTCGGCGATTCAGGCTGGCGACATCGAGCAACGCGCAACGGCCATCCGCCACGCGATGCTGGTCCTGCAACAACTGCAAGGCACTCTCGATTTTGAAAAGGGCGGGGAGGTCGCCAAACGGTTCGAACAGTTTTACAACCTCATTCGGGCAAAGCTGCTGGAGTCCCAGCTACGCAACTCTCCGGAACTGATGCAACAGCAGATCCAGTTCATGTCGGAAGTCCGCGATTGCTGGATGCACGCAGAAAAACAATTGCACGCGACGCCCAACCCCGGCCCTGCGGTCGCGACGGTCGCTTCCGCTCGTGCCACCCCCGAGGACGGAGGTCCGACAAGCGAATGGAACGCATGAACCAAAATGCTCACCTTGATCTTTTGCGGCAAGCCAATGCCAGCCTGGTTCGCTTCCTCGATCGGTCATTCGGCACGCCCTCGTTGGGTACCGACGAAGAACTCAATGCTCTTTTGGGGGTAGAGGAGACATTGCGGTCGGTGGGCGTTCTGCTGGACGGAAGGCTACAAAGCACCCCCGACCTGGCGATTCGAGAAGAGCTCGCGCGCTACCGTGAGAACCTGTTGTCACTGCACCGCGAGCTGTCCCTCATGCATGACTCCGCGACCGCCTGTCGGGCCCGTCTGTATTCCCGCCAGGATCATTTGCACGCAGTAAAGGCCTGGTGCGTTGCCTCCCGCGATACTCGGTAACCGCAACGTGACAAACTGTCGCGATTTTAGGACGATCCGCTAATGGTACAAGGCGAATCGCAGAGAGCCTGTAAAACCCAAATCCACAAAGCCTATCCACAATCTTGCAAGGCACCGCAGCAGCAGGGGTTCTCCAGATGCGTAACTTGTCCGCTGGTGGACAATTCGTTCTGATTCTGGACGCTCCGCCGCATCCCACCGGCCTTCGGGCAATGGTAACCGTAGTTGCAGCAACTACTTGCAGAGGACCGCTCATGGCACTTGACGTGTACTTTGTCAAGCTAGCGAATCTCGATTGTTGGGCTCAAGAAAAATCCTAACTATCGAATCGTTCTCGCGTCTTAAGGGGTACGAGGAGGAGGTTGTATGGAGCGCAGATATCTGGTGGCGGCTCTGGCAATCGTAGCGACCTTCGCGGTGTTCTCTCGTGGGATGCGGACCCTCGAATGTGTTTCATTGTCGTATGGTCAACACTTTGAAGCCAATGCGCAGGCGAAGTGCAACGCTGATGCCTCCGCCGCGTCGCGTTGGATTGGTAAGGTGCGGGACCACTTGCGTCCGGGCTATGCGGAGGAAGCGCAGTTGTTGGCCGAGATGAACCTGCCCATTGCGATAGCGCAAGCGAAGGTCGCTGAGCAGGTCGCACAGCAAAACATCGCCGCCGCCCAGTGTGCTCGTGCTACGGCCCTGCGTGATGCCGAACGTGCCCGGCGTGAAGCAACGAGAATGCGCGAGAAGATGGCGCGCGCTACCGCAAATGCGCAGGCGATGCCAGTTGCATGGGAAGTGAAAACTGCGATCGATGTAAATCAGCGCGTTCAGGCCAGGACTATCGCGCTGGCTGAACGCATCACCGCCCAAAACATGAAATTGCAAATGGCCGCCGAACAAATGCGGGAAGCTTCCATGCAGTTCTCGGATTCCGACGCGGCGAGTGCTGCCGCGGAGCAGCATTCCTCTAGTTATGCGGGCTCCGAAGTCCACTGCAGGGCGGCGCAGTCCCGGTGACAGCCGACCGCACAAGCCATTCCCGCCCGAAGCGGGTGCCCGTGGTTGAACACACCCTTTGATTAAGCAAAGTCAGCGTTCCCGTTGACAATCGATTCGTGAAAAGGTGCAGTTAGATGACTGCACCTTTTTGGGAGGATGCCGGGGTTTGTCACAACCAAAGCGAACGGCGAAGCTTGACTGCCTCAGCCACGCAGTACAATGATGGGGACATGAAGCATCGCCGACCTCCCGTCTGCCCCAGATGCGACAGCAACGAAGATGTCAAGAAGATCGCGTACGGGTGTTTGCCGTCAGACGAACCGGTGGAGTTCGCTCAGGAAGGGTACGTGCTAGGCGGTTGCTGTATTCGCCCTGACAGCCCCGAGTGGTACTGCGATGCCTGTGAAGAGAGCTTCGGGACGTGGCGAGAGTCGTGGGGCGAACCGCTCAGCGACAGCATCCAGTAGCTGGGCATGTCGTACCCGCGCGCAATCTGCCGGACGGGTACTCCCAATTCATCTGGCTCCCGCCTTCGCCAACCGGGCCCTGCGCTGTTGCCATTCTTCGGTCGCGAAGATTCCAGGTCCCACCTCAATCAGCCGCGGCAGCATCTGGAAAACGGAAATCGGCGTCCATTTCATTCCCTGACGAGTGCGATACCCCCGCCGGTTGAGTTCGTCCGCCATTACAGAATAGGGACCATCTTGAATAGTCAGCTCCATCATTAGGAAGAGGACTTCGCGCTCGGTAGGATTCTCTTGGAGGCGTGGGGGATCGTCTTTCGCTACCTGGAGGCCGAAGGGAACTTCCCCAGGCAGGCTAGGTTCAGGTGCCTCTTCGGGTAGTTCGCGCTCCCACTCGACCGCGACCAGCTTCCAGCCTTGTTCGGTTTGTCGTGCGATATCGTCCGCCCCAAACGAGGTCGCCACATCCTGACGAATGCGCTCAATCTTTGCCATACCCACCCATCCTCCTCATCCCCGCAGAGTGAAGTGTCCCCACCGCCAAAACGGTCGTGCTCACTGCTCGCGCAACGTATTCATGGGATCAAGCCGCGCCGCCCGATACGCCGGTGCCATGCTGGCGATGAGCGATACCAGCAGAAGAACCATCGTGACCCCGACGAAGGTCAACGGATCGAACGGACGAACGCCGTACAGCATTCCGGCCATGAATCGCGTAAGCAGCAGCGACACCAAAATTCCTATCGCCAGTCCTGTGGCGGCAAGCGCAACGCCGCGCCGCAATATGAGCTCAAGGACATCGGCGCGCTGCGCGCCCAACGCCAGCCGCAGCCCGATCTCGAGCGTGCGCTGGGCCACCATGTAGGACAACACAGCATAGAGTCCAATGGCCGACAGCAGCAGCGCCATCGCAGCGAAAAACGTAATCAGCAGCGTCTGAAATCGCGGCTGCGCTGCGGATTGCGAAACATAGTCCTGAAGTGTGCGCACCCTGTACAGAGGAATGCTGCTGTCCATCTCCTCCAATTGCTCACGCAACGGACCGACGATGCTGACGGGATCACCCGTCGTGCGGATCTCCAAGGAAGGCGAGGTTACAACGGCTTGCGTAAAAGGCAGGTAGTACTGGGCCGGTGCGTCCGCCGTGATCCCCATGCGTTTCACATCGCCAACCACGCCCACGATCTCGCGCATGGGATGTTCTGTAATACCATCCCCCAAATCAGACTGAATGTGCTTTCCGATGGGATTCTCGCCGGGAAAGTATTTGTGCGCGAAAGCCTGATTGACGATCATGACCGGACTCGACTTTGAATCATCCGTCGGCTGGAAGGCCCGACCGGCGAGAACAGGGATTCGCAGCGTGCGAAAAAAATCGGGAGTGACGACACTCAGAACCTCACTGGGCTCATCCCCCTTGGCGACTGAGCGCCCTTCAATGGTGAACGAGGTGGAAAAGTTCCCTCTGCCCAGCGGTATAGGCCAACCGGCCGCCACAGATTGGACCCCAGGCAGGCCGGCCAATTTTGGGAGAAGTTGTTCGTAGAATTGCACCTTCTTCAGCCCGGGATACTGACTCTCGGGCAGGTTCAAGCTGGCGGTGAGGACGTGCTGCGGATCGAAGCCGGGATCGACCTGCAGTACGCGCACGAAGCTGCGAATGAGCAGGCCAGCGCCCACCAGGAGCACCAATCCGATAGCCGTTTCTGCAACTACCAGTGAGTTGTGCAGACGATGCTGTCCCCGTCCACTGGTCATGCTGCGCGTGCCTTCGCGCAGAGCAAGCGCTGGGTCGAGCTTCGACATACGCCAGGCTGGCAACACGCCGAACAGCAGTCCGGTCAGGATCGAAGCGACTGCAGCAAATGCAAGCACCGCGCCGTCGACCGACACCTGATCGAGGCGCGGCAGATCCTGTGGCACGAAACGCAGCATCGTTCGCAGCAGTATTACCGAGAGCGCGATGCCCAGCGCCCCTCCGCACAGCGAAAGAAAAACGGACTCAACCAGCACTTGACGCACGATTTCCAAACGCGTCGCGCCCATGGCAGAACGAATTGCAATTTCGGAGCGCCGGCGGGAGGCGCGCGCCAGCATCAAGCCCGCCACATTGGCGCACGCGATCAGCAAAACAAAAACCACCGCGGCAAACAGAACATTCAGCGGTTGCCTCGTGTCTCCCACCAGGTTTTCCATTTCTGGCTTAACGTTGGCGGCGTTGTACCCCTTATTCGTGTCGGGAAACTGCGTGGCGATGTTGCGGGCGATGAGACTGAGGTCTGCAGTTGCCTGGGACAGCGTTACTCCAGGTTTGAGTCGGGCTACGACAGTCAACATGTCCGCCCCGCGCGCTGAGGTAGCCGCCCGCTTACCGACGGCATCATCCGCGAGCGTCGTCCACAGGGATGGCGGCGGGTTTTGGATTGGAAACTCAAATCCCTTTGGCATCACGCCCACGACGGTATAGCTGATGCCGTCGAGGGTGATCGCTCGGCCGACGATACTGCTGGCTCCGCCGAATGTGGATTGCCACATTTCGTGGCTGAGGACGGCAACATGTGTTCCAGGCTTTTCATCCTCCGCCACAAAGCCTCTGCCCAGCACGGGATTCACTCTCAGAACGCCAAAAAACTCGGACGAAACAACCTGTGACTCCAGTTGCTGGGGAGTGCCCGTGCCGGTTAGGGTTAAACTGTCGTGGCGGTAAGAGGCCATGGCCTCGAACGAATGATTTCGAGCGCGCCAGTCGAAGAAGTCAGGATAGCTGAGTGACTCGGGAATGCCGGGCAGGCCGGTTGACTGATCCAGCTGCTGGGCCCAAACCAGCCGGTATTGCTCAGGGAAGGGTAGCGGCCGCAAGAGCACCGTATTCACCAGGCTGAAGATGGCGGTGGTTGCTCCTATGCCGAGCGCCAGTGTCAGCACGGTGGTGAGCCCAAAACCTGGGCTCTTGCGGAGCTGGCGAAAGGCAAACCGAAGGTCTTGCCACAGCTTTTGCATCGAGCATCTCCCGAAAGGAAGTCTGGCTTAAGCTGTGCAGTTACAATCCAGTGGCCACCGGGAGGAGCCGAACAAGTATCGGGAAATAACAGGGATACGCAGAGTCCGGCGGCAGGAACGGAGGCGCCGCCGTCCGAATTCAGGATTGCTTGTCCGAAAGCGGACAACTGATGCTGCCTTCACGTTTGAGGCAGCGGAGAGTGACCGCAACCAACATATTCCACTCATGAACCGGTTGGCACGCCGTGGGAGCGCGGTTGCCGCCCCTCTTTCGCGGCTGATAAACTCAAAGGTTAGATCAGGCCTTCGCCTCACCTTCCTTACTACTTATGTCGAACACAACGGATCTTGCAATCGTCAACGGCGCTCGCACGCCCATGGGCCGCTACTGTGGAAAGTTGCGCGACTTTACCGCCATGGACCTGGGTGCAATCGCAGCCACAGAAGCCATGAAGCGCTCCGGCGTCGAGCCCGGCGAAATCGATCACTGCGTGATGGGGAACGCGCAACAGACCTCGGGAGATGCCCTCTATGGGGCGCGTCACGTAGCGCTCAAAGCGGGAGTTCCCGTCGAAGTGCCGGCGCTCACCGTGAATCGGCTGTGCGGTTCGGGGATGCAGTCCATCGTGTCCGCGGCGCAGATGATCCAACTCGGAGAGGCCAAGACCGTGCTGGCGGGCGGCATGGAGTCCATGTCGCAGGCGCCGCACGTCATTCGCGGCATGCGCTGGGGCGTCGGACTGGGTGAAGGCAGGCTTGAGGACTCGCTTATGGTGGCGCTGCTCAACAGCTATTGCGGCCTCTACATGGCGAACACAGCCGAGCTCTACGCGGGGCAGCACGGTGTTACGCGGGAGATGCAGGACGAGTTCGCGCTGCGCTCGCAGCAGACGGCTGATGCTGCTTACAAAGCTGGACGCCTTCGGGAGGAAATAACGCCGGTCGCATTGCGCAATCGCAAAGGCGAACCCACGGGAGAAATGTTCAGCGAAGACGACCATCGGCGTCCGGAAACCACTATGGAAAGTCTGGCTAAGTTGAAGCCGGCGTTCGGCAAGAACGGCTCGGTCACTGCCGGCAATGCCAGTGGAATCGTCGATGGCGGAGCGGCTGTTGTCGTAATGCCGTTCGACGAAGCTGAGAAACGCAATCTGAAGCCGATGGCCCGCATCGTGAGCTGGGGAATTGCCGGGGTCGATCCCAAGATCATGGGAGCAGGGCCGGTTCCGTCCACTCGGATTGCGCTGAAGAAGGCAGGATTGAAGTTAGCAGACATTGATTTGATCGAGGTGAACGAGGCGTTCGCCGCCCAGTATCTTGCCGTCGAGAAGGAGCTTGGGCTGGATCGTGAGAAGGTCAACGTGAACGGCGGAGCTATTGCGCTGGGCCATCCGCTGGGGGCAACCGGCACGCGTCTGCTGATTACGCTGATGAACGAACTGCGGCGCCGCAAAGGTAAGTATGGATTGTCGACCGCGTGTATCGGCGGCGGGCAAGGCATTGCGGTGATCATCGAGAGTCTGCAGCAGTAACGAAAAGAGGAATCGATGGTGCGCGTCATCAGCGCCGTGATCCTGGGGTATCTGGTATTCGGGGTATCGACGTTTGCGCTGTTTCGCATAACCAACCACGATCCACATGCCCCGGCCAACATCAGCTTCGAGATTGGAAGTATCGTGTATGGAATCCTGTTCGCGCTGCTGGCGGGTTGGGTGGCAAGCTTCATTGGCGGGCGACCGAACTTAATATCCGCCTGGAGTGTGGCGGCGATCGTTGCCTTAGGAGCTGTCGCATCAATGATCAACTTGGGGGTGGGATGGTCGCCCTTGGCTGCGCTGGTGTTGATGGCCCCATCGGTGATCGTGGGTGGATGGTCGTACCGGCTACGCAGCGTAAAGACAAATAGTGGAAACGAAAAATGACGAGCGAAGAACGAGCCCTGCACGGAATGGTGTATCAGCTGGAGGCCGCGTGGAATACAGCCGACGGCACGAGTTTTGCCGCGCTCTTCGCGGAAGACGCTGACTTCATCCACATTTTGGGCGGATACTACACCGGGCGCGCAGCTATTGAGGCTGGCCATCGCATGATTTTCGGTACGATCTACAAAGGCAGCAGCGTGAGGTATAGCGTCGAAAAGATTCGGTTTCTGCGGGCTGATGTTGCGATTGTTTTGCTCCGCCAGTTTTTGCAATTTCAGGAGGGCGGCGCCGCCGCGAGTGAATTGGAGGCGCGGCCCACCATCATCGCTGAAAAACGCGATGGGAAGTGGCAGATTGCGCTGCTGCAAAACACCAGGATCACGGAAGCGGGCTCGAAAAGGCAGAAATCTTAAGTCAGGACCTATACATTCATTCAAAAGGAAACGCATACATGGACATCAAGAAAGTTGGAGTACTGGGTTGCGGATTGATGGGCTCAGGCATTGCACAAGTGGCGGCCACCGCGGGTTTCGACGTGGTGGTGCTCGAACAAGAGCAAAAATTTCTCGACAAGGGTTTTGCTGGCATTGAGAAATCTCTTTCGCGGCTGGTGGAGCGCGGTCCGGACAAAGGCGGCCTGACCGCCGAGCAAAAGAGCCAAACGCAGTCGCGACTTAAGGGCACCACTAACATGCACGGACCTTGCCGATTGCGATATCGTCATCGAGGCCATCATCGAAAACGTCGAAGAGAAACGTAAGACATACGCGCAACTTGATGCAATCGTCAAGAAAGACGCCATCTTCGCTACCAACACCTCGTCGATCTCGGTCACCGAGTTGATGACTGCGACCAATCGGCCGGAGCGCTTCATTGGCCTGCACTTCTTCAATCCGGTTCCGATGATGAAGATGGTTGAAGTGGTAAAGACCATCGCCACCGCCCCCGAGGTGTACGACACGGCTTATGAATTCGCCGTAAAGCTGGGCAAGGTGCCGGTGCGCACCAGCGATAAAACTGGCTTCATCGTGAACCGGCTGCTGGTGCCGTATTTGCTCGACGCGATTCGGGCGTACGAAGAAGGTGTCGGCTCCATCACCGACATCGACGAAGCCATGAAGCTGGGCTGCGGCTATCCTATGGGGCCGTTCACGCTGCTGGACTTCGTCGGGCTCAACACCACGTACTACATCACGCACGTGATGTTCGACGAGTTCAAGGAGCCACGCTTCGCCTCGCCTCCGCTGCTGCGGAGACTAGTGCTGGCCGGGTGGTACGGCCGCAAGACCGGCAAGGGCTTCTACGATTATGCCGATCCCAAGAACCCGGTGCCGGGAAAGTTTGTATAAATGTTGACCAAATTGTTATGAGCCGAAGGGCAGACCAATGACCGACTTCCAGAACATTAAATTCGAAAAGAAAAACCACATCGCCTACATCACCATCGACCGGCCGAAGGTGCTCAACGCGCTGAACATGGCCACTATGCAGGAGCTCAAGGATGCCTTCGCGTCCGTAAAAGATGACGCTGAGGTCCGGGTTGTCATCCTGACCGGCGCGGGCGAGAAGGCATTCGTTGCGGGCGCAGATATTGGCGAGCTGTCGCAGCAAACGCGTGTGTCGGCCAAGGAATACACTCGTCGCGGTCAGGCCATCGTGGATGCCATTGAAAACCTCGGCAAGCCGGTGATTGCCTGCGTCAACGGCTTCGCGCTCGGCGGCGGTTGCGAGCTGGCGATGGCTTGCACCATGCGCCTGGCTAGCGACAACGCCAAGCTCGGCCAACCTGAGGTGAAGCTCGGACTGATTCCCGGCTACGGCGGCACTCAGCGGTTGTCGCGACTGGTGGGCAAAGGTCTGGCGATGCAGCAGGTGCTGACCGGCGAGATGGTCACAGCGCAGGAAGCCTATCGCATTGGTCTGGTGAACGAGGTCGTCCCCCAGGCTGAGCTGATCGCGCGTGCCGAGGCGATCGCCGCCAAGATCATCGCCAATGCGCCGCTGGCCATTCAGTACGCAATGGAGGCGGTGAACCGCGGATTCGACTTGACGCTGGCCGATGGGCTGTTTCTGGAAGCCACGCTGTTCGCAGTCTGCTGCGCCACCGAGGACAAGAACGAAGGCACGCGCGCATTTCTGGAGAAACGCCCAGCGCAGTTCAAGGGGAAGTAATAAAGGCTGCGTCGAACTGAGACATGTGGGTCGGATCTTCTATGCGAGACCGGGCGAGCCGTGGGCTCGTCCCGGTCTCGCAAGTAATGCCTGTTCTTTTATCCGCTGTTTACCGTCTACTCAACCCCTTACTGTGAAGTGGTGGGCGTGTGATTTACGGGAGTGCTCGGCTTAAGCGTCCAATTAGGAACTAGCAGATCCAGGTTGGGACGCCTTGGCGGACTGAACTTCTTGGACAACAGGTCGCCACTCAGATCAAAGGCATACACTTTCCCGTCGCCGGAGCCGACATATACCGCACCATTGGCGACTGTTGGCGAAGAGAAATAAATAGAATTCCCGGTTGCATAACCCCAGAGCAATGCACCGGTACTGACGTTCAACGCATAAAGGTTGCCGTCCTCGGATCCCACGTACACAACCCCATTGGCAACCGCGGGCGAGGAAAGGACTTGACCGCCGGTCGTGTATTTCCACAGAAACGCGCCCGTGCCGGCGTTCAACGCGTATATATTATTGTCCTCTGACCCAACATACACGACCCCGTTGACAACTGCCGGCGAGGAGTACACATAGCTACCGGTGGAATATTTCCAGAGGAGTGCGCCAGTGCTCGCATTGAGGGCATAAATATTTCCATCCCAGGATCCGACGTACACCACCCCGTTAACAACCGCCGGCGAGGAATCGACGTTGTTCCCAGTCGTGTACTTCCACAGGAGTGCGCCAGTGCTGCTATTGAGCGCGTAGAGATTCCCGTCCTCGGATCCCACGTAAACCGCTCCGTTGCTCACTGCGGGCGAAGAAAAGACCGCGCTCCCAGTCGTGTACGTCCACAGAAACGCGCCCGTGCTGGCGTTCAAAGCGTATACGCTATTGCCAGGGCGGCTGCACCCGATGTATACGACCCCATTGGCGACCGCCGGCGACGAAGAGACGGGACTCCCGATCGTATATTTCCAGAGCAAGGCTCCTGTGCTGGCGTTTAAGGCGTACAGGTTGCCGTCAAAGGATCCGAAGTACACCATACCGTTGGCTACGGCCGGGGAAGCCGAGTGACAACATCCGCTCGTATACCGCCAAACGAGTGCCCCGGTTTCAGTGTTCAAGGAGTATAGGCTGCCGTCTAAGGATGCGATGTACACCATACCCGCAACCACCGACGGCGAAGAATAGAACGGACCCAGCCTGTGAGGTAGCTCCAAGATAGATCAAGGTGCGCCACCGTCGCCGGGCTCGAGAACATTCTCGTATGGGTTCAGGCCCTTGTGGTCAGGTGAGAACTGGAACTGCGCCCAGTCTGTTCTAACAAGAAATGATTTTTGTGCTTTTTTAGCGCCCTCACCCGCAATGACCGAGTGCGTTCCAGGAATTGCGGAAGCCGGCACCGTCAGCGGGGCTCCGGCAAAGATTCCCGAACCATTGGTCATTGCGGAGGCCAGATTCTTGCTGTCGAAGTAGATGTACACCCTGGCGTTTGGGTCAAAACCGCTGCCGGAAACCAAAATCTTGGTTGTGGGTGGGCCGACCGTGGGATTGAGAGTTATAGCGGGTGCGGTTGTTTCCGTCGCCGCCGCGGTGGCCATTCCGCCGCACAACAGGCACGCCATTAGCAACAGAGAGAGAAGAAGTGCAGCTTGGTGAGCGCACCTCATCAGTTTGGTTTCGGTGAAAAGAGCGGAGCGCAGGGTCGGCGATGCGCCCGAAGTGGAGCTACTACGTTGCATGATGCGCCTCCTGGATTTTGGTTTTCTGCCTCAGTGTTGCCTAGTCATTGTTTGAGGATGAAGTAATTCGCCTCAGGGGGTGGGCGTGTCCATGGTGGGAGCTGCTCTTCGGAGAGACGACGCGACTACGCCTAAATTCTCATGCCGGACTACGATCAAAACAAGAACAATCAAGGTCGAAGCAAGAAACTGTTCCGAATTGGGACGAACGCAAGAACGAAGGCGCGCGCGGCCTTCCTGGAGAAACGGCGCGGTCAGTTCAAAGGTGGGTGAGCAGGATGGTGTCGTGGCGCAGCCCGCTAAAACAAAACCGGCCGCCGAGGCGACCGGTCTTATATAACCACCATTCACTAACCACGAACTAATCTCCGTACACCGCTTCGCGCTCTTCCACCACGGGCCCCGCGGGCTTGATGCCGCCGATGTTACCGAGCGGAACGAATCCCTCTTTGCTCGGCGGCTTCTCGCCGAGGACATGCTCTTTATAGAGCGCCATCATGCGCGCTTTCTCGGCTTCGGCCTTGACGCGCTCTTCGCGAGCCTTGAATTTTTCCTGGCGAGCGTTCTTGGCGATGCCGAGATCGTCGAGTGTGTGGTTGGCCTCGGCGTTCACGTGCTCTTCCACCAACTTGAGCGTGTGCGCCGTGGTCTCTAGGCCGACCTTCTTGCCGCCGGCGAAGATCTCGTGACGGCCGTGCTCCTCGTACCACTTTGTCAGAGTCGCGGTCATGTGCATCTTCTCGACGATATTGCGCCAGCCCACGCCAGTGTTGTAAGCGCAGAAGCTGATCTCGCCTTCCTGCGTGGCGTAGGGAATGATGCACTGCTCGGTGCGGCGGAAGTCGTAGTTGAACAGGTCCTGGAACCACATGCCGGCGACGAACAGAAAGTTCCAGCGATCGCGGCGGCGCTTCTCGATGTCGGTCTCGGTGCGGTCGCCACTGACCTTGCCGTAATTCTTGCCGGTCGCGCCGAAGGTTTTGTCAAACTTCTTCAGCAGATCGGTGAACTTGAAGTGCGTCGGCGACTTGAACGGGTCGTAATTCTTCAGCAGGGCCAGGGTCATGCCCGCGATCGACATCCACTTGCCACGCGCCGCGTCGTTCACCTTCGCGATGTCCTTGGCAATGGTGTCGCCGTTGAGGAACGCCGTGACCGGAACCGCTTCCTTGGTTTCTTTGTCGATCATGACGGCCATACCGACGCCGCAATTCGGGTGGCAGCCGCAACTCAGTGAGCCCCAATCTTTGTCGGGCCCATGGACCAGGTCAGCCCAATCGGAGAAGGTGCTCATGAACGAAATGGGGAACCAGTCGCGAACGGGCTCGCCCAGTCCGGTCTGGTTCTTCACGTCGTGCGCGAGATGAGACAGCGTGTAGCGCTGCGCGTGGCGGCGCTCGTCGGTGATGGCCTCGTCGCGTCCAGTGAACGATACCGGCTGGAACGAGAGGAACGAGATGCGCTTGGGATTGTCGAGCGCGAACTGGATGATGCGGCCAACCTGCTCGTTGTTTAGGTCGTTGACGATGGTGACCACCGGCACGATCTCGACGCCGGCTTTGTGCAGATTTTCGATGGCCTGCAGCTTCACGTCGAACAGATTGCCGACCAGGCGATGCGAGTTGGCGGCGTTGCCGATACCGTCGAATTGTAGATAAGCGTAGCGCAGGCCGGCTTCCGCTGCCTGCTTGGCGAACTCGAAGCTCTTGGCAAACTCGATACCGTTGGTCGCGGCCTGCACGCTGTTGTATCCCACTTTGCGCGAGTAAGCTACCGCGTCGAGGAAGTACGGCGACAACGTGGGCTCGCCACCAGAGAATTGCACCGACATCTGACGGCGCGGCTTGATGGTGATGGCGTTGTCGAGCATGGTCTTGATCTCGTCCCACGTCAATTCGTGAACGAAGCCAACCTGGTTGGCGTCCATGAAGCAGGGATCGCACATCATGTTGCAGCGGTTGGTCAGGTCGATGGTGAGCACCGATCCACGGCCATGCAGCACCGTGCTGCTACCGTGGTGATGCAGTTTCTCGTCATTGTGTGCGCGGATGTCGCGGCCCGGGAAAACTTCCTCAAGGTGCTTGAAGAATGCAGTGTCCATGGCCATTACGTCTTCGAAGTGGCCGTGGATGGGGCAGTCCTTAACCATTAGGATCTTGCGATCGCGCTCGATGATCTGCGCCTTGATCTCACCGGCCTTCTCGTTCATGAGAACTTCGAGCGGCAGTTTGCCGTCGATGATCTCCTGGCGGATTTCGGGGACGCACTTGGGGCACAGCGAATCGGTAGCGCGGGGCCAGCCCAGCGGCGGCTTGGACTTCTGGTACGACTTCAAGAGTGGCTTGTCCGACCACTTAGGCGTAAACGAAGGATTGGGATGGATGCTGTTGAACTTGTCGAAGACAGCCCATGCGCCCTTGGCGGCAACGGTAACAGCTTTCTCAACATACTTAACCGGCTTGTGCATTTACGCCTCTCGTACCTAAAGAATATGAATGAGGATGGCCCACCCCACGTTGTACGGGCCAAGTTTCACATTTGCTCTCAGTTACTAGGTTAATGACGGCAGTCGAAAGGGCCAACCAAGATAGAGCAAGTGGGCGGATTTGGCGGTTCAGCGGGACTATCGCACATTGAATGGTGACGGCTGTCACAGGGTTATGTTATTGAAAAGCAAGGTACCTCGCGAGCGAGGTCGGGGCATCGGCGGCTCAAGCGGGATTGCGAACGTTCCGCCGACACCGGACACAGACGGCCCAGGCTTTTCACTGTGCATAAATAGCCGAGTGCTCCGCGCAGATTCTCTGGAAGATGGCCCTTCCTTGTTCGCCGTGCAAAGTGCCTCCCGGGTATCCGCACAGAATATCTACATCGTAAGTTTTGGCTATCTCGTCCCAGAGCTGTTCGAGCCGAATTGCCGCATCCCTTCTCCCCTTCGCCCACAAGAGCGGAGCGCATTCTCCACAAGCCGAAACACGGGGACGTTCTCCCCTTGCGGCTTTCGCCGCTGCCGCAACGAGAGCACTCGCGGCCTCCCAGAAGCGAACCGGGTCAAGACAATCATCGACGATGAAAGTGGAGAGCGTGCCGCCAACATCCAGCGGGACATACCTGCCTTCTTCAACAGTGGCAGCGATATCCAAGCCATGTGCCTGCAGTCGTTGAAAAAGACAGTTCCGATGCGACTCCGTCGCGGCAACTATAACCGCATTCCCAGCCTTCAGGGCGGCACTAATAAAACGGGTAAAGGTATCCAGAAAAGCCTCATCATCGGAATAGAACTGAAGCTTGTGGGAGCGGTTGATCTCCCCGCGTTTAGGCGAGGGCGGTGCGATTCCTGCGAGTTCCTTCCAGCGGTCTTTCAGGCTGAGGTGGCACCTGAAACACACTCTCTCATCGTTCGGGCTCAGGTGCTCCACGGATTTAGCGCACCCATGGCAAGGGTGTGAGAAAAGATGTGCCCTAATCAACTCAACCTTGGCAGACTGCGACAATCCTGGACCTCTTCCATTAAGGATTTTCCTGTGCCTGCTGGCTAAGCGGTCACCCTCTCGCACGGTAGAGTCGTAAGTTCGATGGACAAGTCGTACTACTTGCCGTCTTTCCGCCGCTTGACATACATGCCTTGATTCGAGCGCCACCAAGTCTTCTGCGTCAAACGTGCGAGCAATGGTTAATGGACAGCGATTGCAAACAGACGTGATGGTTCCGTCGCTGTTGCGAATGTGGGTGAAGCCGGGCCGATTAGGAGATGCCGTAGACATGGCCGGAGAGAGTGTGAGCAATTCTGCCAGCCTCAACCGATTTCCGACAAGGGCCTAACGTGTCCAAGGTGCAGGCGCATTTGTGGGATGGCGTGCTTCCACCTAAGTGCGAGAGAACCAACTCGGGGTACCAGCAGCCTGCCAGAACAAAACGGCGGCGAAAACATCTTCTTCGCCGGCTCGTACTCACTGACTATACGTCTACTGCTGGGGCGGGTGCATGCCCTGCATCATGGTGCCCATGTCCATTTTGTGATAGCTGGGCGGAATCTGGAACAGGCTGGCGTCAGGTTCGCCTTCCTTGATGTTGGTCAACTCCCAGGTCGAATCCTGAGAGACGGTCTTAATGGGAAAATGCAGTTTCTGATCGACCCAGACGTCCGAAACCTTGCCTTCCTTGTCGGTGATCTGCCAATGGTCGCAGGTGCGGCCGTTGACCTCTTCGACTCCAAGATTCTTGCAAGTCGTACCGGGATCGGCGGCGCAGGGATTGTTGGGATCCGCGAGGGGTTTAATGTCCGCCCAGCCCATGTGCCCGCGTCCCGGCATTTCGCCGGCTCGATGCTCCATGTACATCTGCTGCTCGGGCATCAGGATGTCTGTGATCTGGGTCTTGAAGTCCGTGATGATGGTGCTGCTCGGGCCACTGCGCGGACTGACGCCTAGCACGTCCATACGCATGTGACCCTGGCCGAAATAGATCTTGCCAGTCATGTTGCGGGGACCATTGGCGCTGCGAGTGGAGCTCATTTGCATGTCAGCGGAAAACGGCGCCGGGCCCATTGGCCTTTGTGCCACAGCAAGTTGAAGAAATAGAAAAACAGCGGTGGATAACCGGAAACTGTTCGGATTCGTGAATTCACCTAGGTCTCCTTACGTAAGGAATGTCCAAAGTACGCAATCGGCAATTAGAGTCTACGCCGAAATCAGGGGTGGGTCGAAAGGCCAGATGCCTTGTGGCCGGTGGCTTTTTAGCCTGACGGGCGCAACAATAGTGGATAGCGCATAGGCGCTTGGACTATATTCCTAAGGAAACTCTGAAAAAGTCGGCATTCTTATTTTCCGGGCTGATGTCCCGGGTTATTACAAGTTTAGACGCAGGGCTGGAAGGCCGGGTTCCACGCGAACATCGACTTGTCCAGGGTTCTCTAACAGCTTCATCGCAAACGCTTTGTCTTGCATTGAGGAGGAGTATCTCTCATGGGCGCTACTGGTATGTGGTCGCGCAAGATCGACACCGCATCCACCGGCGATCCACTGGTGGTGGTGGTGGTGGAAGGAAGCGACCGGCGCACCCTGCTGCTGGAGCATTTTCCCTTCACCGTCGGCCGGCGCACCGATCGTGATCTGGTGATGGCGGACCCGCGGGTCTCGCGCGAGCATGCGCAATTCGTTCGCGAGCCCGACGGCACCTACATCGTCGATCAGAGCAGTCGCCACGGCACGTTCGTGAATGGAGAGCGCGTGAACCGGCGCAAGCTGGCACGCAACGATCGCGTAGAGTTCGGCGTGCAAGGCGCCGCCTACGCGCTGTTCAGCCCCGATCGTTCTCCCTCCAGCGCCGCGCAGCAGTTTCTCAGCCAGTTCTCTACCTGGAAGCCCGCAACGGGCGCAGGATCGGATCTCGAGATGCTCAACGTGTTCCTCGAGGCAGCGCGCAAGCTGAATACCAGCGGAGTATTGGACGACGTTTTGCATACTCTGCTCGAGGCCGCACTACGTTTGACCCACGCGGAACGAGGCTTCGTTTTCCTGCGCCATGCGGATGGAGAACTGCGTCTGGCTGCGGGGCGCGACAAGAAGGGCGAGAGTATCAACGATGACAGCACGATCTCGCGGTCAGTGCTGCGCGACGCTGCCAAAAGCGCCTCCGAGTTTCTGGTTACCGATACCGACGACACCGACAAGCTGGCAGGACGCGAAAGCATAGTCGCGCACAACCTGCACAGCGTGATCTGCATTCCATTGCGCAAGACCGTCATCCAAGACAAAGCCAGGGATGAGACCAGGCCGGGCGAATCGGATGTGCAGGGAGTGTTGTACCTGGATGCGCACTTCTTGTCGGGCAAACTCTCGTCGGTGAGCCACGACATTCTGCGCACCATCGCCAACGGCGCAGCGACGCTGGTAGAGAACGCTGCGCTGGTACAGGCGGAAGACGCGGCCAAACGCTATCGCCAGGAGTTGGCAATCGCGGCCGAGATTCAGCAGCGCCTGATGACGGTGACCGTTCCCGATGTGCCGTTCGCTAAGGTCAACGCCACAAGTTATGCCTGCAAGGATATCGGCGGAGACTTCTTCGACCTGGTTTACACCAACGGGGGACTGTCGCTGATCGTGGCCGACGTTTCCGGCAAAGGCGTTTCCGCGGCGGTGGTGGCGTCGATCCTGCAGGGGATGTTGTACTCGCAGTTGGCCCGCGACTCGTCTTTGCCCGAGATGATTGCCGCGGTCAACCGATTCCTGTGCGAAAAAGTTGGAGGCCAGAAGTACGCCACACTGGTGGTTGCCCGAATGTTGGGAAGCGGAGAACTGGAACTGATTAACTGCGGGCACGTGCCTCCTCTGCTGATCTCTGGGGGGGCGATCACCAAGCTCGAAGAGGGCAATTTGCCGGTGGGATTAGTTCCCGCTGTGGAGTTCCAGGCCACGCGTCTGCAACTGAAACCAGGAGACCGTCTGGTGCTGGTGACTGACGGAGTCACCGAAGCCGAGAATGCGGAGGGTGAGTTCTTCGGCATGGATCGACTGGAGGGCTGTTGCAAAGACGGGTTCCCCGCGATCGAGCAGGCGGTCACCGACTTTCGTGGCGATACGGCGTTGACGGATGACTGCACCATTACGGAGATGATCTATCGCGGGGAGGCGTGAGAGGGCCATGCCTTCTTAATCACGGATTTGCACCAATGAGCACGGATACGGTTGAAGCAACAGCCCCGCGGGCTTCACATTGCCCCAGTTCGGCCGGACAGAACTTGATTAGTCTTCCCTAATTTCGCTGGTCATTCCCTTGCACTGACTGCGGTTGTAAAGAGCAGCGCCCGGTTGGCGGTGCTGTTGCGCGCCTTGCAAAAAGGCGGCGGGATACCCATGGGCGCAGCCATCGACGGAATGGACGAGATTATCAGGGAGTTCCTGATCGAGAGCGCGGAGGGAGTTGACGTGCTCGACCGCTTGGTAACGGCCGGGCGAAAGCCGGAGCAGGGGAGGCACACGGATTCTAGATGACGAAGAACCAGTCCCCCAGCGACGCGCATTCCACTTTTGGGTCTGAGTGGTTGCGGGAAAAGCTTTTTCTCCGGCCGATTTTGTGGTGTAATTCAAAGGTCGCTTAAAGTAGTCCGAACTCAAAACTGGACATGCCAATTCCGCCACCTTTAAGTCTCTGGTCATCATTTCGCAAAACGGCCGAGTTTGCTGCGCAAAGTTCACGCGGCAAACTAGGTTGGACGTCGGCGGTGTGTCTACTGGCCTTGTTGGCCAGCGCGCCAGCTTCGGCGGTGACCCACGCCAAGGTACACAAGACCCGTCATTCTGCTCTTACTCCCATCCCTCACTGGCGCTTTAGCAGATATACGAAAATGTTTCCCGGCTCGCACGACCTGCTAGTCCAGCAGAACGAAGAACTGGAACCGGCAGCAACTGCCTCGCATCGCCGACGAGGGGCAGCTCATACGATATGAGGTGGCGCAGGTGCTGGTTCCGGTGACCGAGACGGACGCGCTGAAGATAGCGCCCGACTTGCCGGAGAACCGGCGTTACTGCCGCCCCTGGACACGCGATTTCCTGCAGGATTTCAGCCAGGCATACTACCACCAGTTCCATAGTCCGTTGCAGGTCAATTCGCTGGTGCGTACGATGGAGCAACAGCAAAGACTGCGGCGCTACAATCGTTATGCGGCGCCGGAAACGGGGGACACGGCTTCCACCCACCTGACCGGGGTTACGTTTGACCTGTCGCGCCGTGGCTTGACTGGCGAGCAGTACGGTTGGATCCTCGCTTACATGCTTCCCCTGAAAGAGTCGGGCATGGTAGACCCGATCGAAGAAAGCCAGCCGGTCCTGCATGTAGTGGTTTTCGAGAAATACTCCGGCCATTTCGACGAGAAGACCAACAGTTGGTCAGAGGCAAATGAGCCTACCGAGGCCAGCATGTTGGCCGGCGTAGGCGCGAGCCAGCCTTAGCAGAATCTCTTCATGTCTCTGAACTTTGCGGCGTGACCTTGAAGAAGATTTGCGCCGTTTGCGTTTGAGCAGAATCTATGGTGGTGCAGTTTGATCGCCCAATACAACGCCGGAGCGGAATTTCGATTCCTACTGCGTAGGGCTGCTCGGCGACCGTAGGTGAGAAGAATGCTTTGGACAATTGTCGCGATTCTGCTGGTTCTCTGGTTGTTGGGATGGGGCTTCCATATCGCCGGAAGCTTGATTCACCTGCTGCTGGTGCTGGCCGTGATTGTGCTGATCATCAACCTGGTCACTGGACGAAGAACGGTGTAGGCGGCCAAAAGGGTTGTTGCTGTTCCTGGACGGGCCCGTCAGCTTTTCAGACTTTACCCAAGGCTGAACCACCCCAACTTTTGTTGCGGTAAGACCGAGGGACGTCACGCCAGCTGGTGACTTCGATCACTGCCGAGGCGGAGCCGCAGGACGACCATCAAGCTGGCGAGGTGCGACATGGCAAGCCTGAATCCCAAGTTCCACGAAGAGACAGTCGGCATTCACCAAGAACACGAAGAGCTGTTGGCGCAGTTGGACCAACTGGATGCCGCCCTGGAACAAATGGCCTGTTATGCCGACGTTTTCACCGATCTGGCCACCGCCAACCAAGCGGTGAGGAGCGGCAAGTGGATGGCGGAGTGGCTACCTCGGCACTATGCACGCGAAGAGACGACGGTCCTGGAAACCATTGCGAGGATGAGTCCGGAGCTGGCCTCGTTCGCCCGCGGAATGAAGCGCCAGCACAACGAAATGCGGGTGCGGCTGGAGAGTTTCCGCGATAGGATCGAGCATCTGACCCGGACCAGCGACCTGGAGAACGCAGTCAACCAACTGAAGCAAGACGGCACGGACCTAACTCGCATGATGCGGCTGCACATGGCGGCGGAAGAGAAGAAGTTCGCCGACGTGGAGAATTAGCGACGTGCGACCGCATCGATTGCCGCGAGTGGGGGCCTATTGCATGTCGCGCCAACGGCAATCTTTGTGCGCTCGCGACCGTCCGGAAGTCATAACCGGTCAAGCAGCGGCGCAATCTTGAGCATGATGTCATCGTGTGGATAAGCGCGGGCCAGTTGCCGGAGCTCCTCCAGCAGCGTCGCCCCACTCCAGCGCCTCCTCCTGCTTGGCATGAACCAGCGTATTGAGCAGGCCCATGGCCAGCCCTTCGCGCACGGCCGCATCTTCGGGATAAGCTCGGGCCAATTGCCGCAGCTCCTCCAGCAGCGCGTCGCGCTGCTTCAGGGCCCCTTCCTGCTTGGCATCATTCAGCGTGTTGTATAGGCCCTTGGCCATGCCTTTCTGCCCAGTGTGACCCAGCAAGTAGGCGAGATCCGGAGCGCGCCCGAAAAGAACCTGGCTGCGATCCTAGAATCGGAGTCCCATAGTGTGACGATGACTGGAGACAAGATAGATCATGTCTCAACGGATCATGCCAGATAAATGAAACGGTGAGCGGCAAATGCCACCGCCGGTTCACGGTCCAATTTGCTGCACTGAAGGAAACCAATGGTGGGCGCTACAGGATTCGAACCTATGACTTCCACCGTGTAAACTGTAACTAACATTGTTTACAATAACTTACATAGACTCGTAGGGGCTGCTAACTGCCTATAAGTATATGGAAGTCGAGGTCTCATCGGGCTGAGCATCGGGCTAGCCCAAGTTCGTCGTGCGCCGTGAAAAGGCGCAGATCAGCAACGGGTGAAAGTTCGAAAGTTCGTCCTGCAACTGCTAACACCATATCGAACCCTGTTTCAGCTTTTCACTGCAATTGCCCTAGAACCGGAATCGATTTCACCTGAAGGACCGTGAGTATAGCACTGTCGAGCCCTGCTGCTACTGTACTCTTGGAATGCCAAGGCGACGCATTTTGTTTTGCGATCGGGCTGCCGGTCGCGACCTCAGAGGCAGGAGTTGTTCTCGGCCAATGTTCTGCTGGACAGCATCGAGACCAGGAACTTGGTGCAAGTCACGCTGTTGACGAACCGTTCGTCATTGTCCAGTGTCGATGACGAGATGTAGTACTCGGTAAGCGCAAGATTCCGATTCTGGTCGATCAGCCAGTTGCTCCAGAGTCGCAGGCGAGCGCTCTGCTTTTCGAGTTCCCATAGCGCTTGGCCATCGGCATCGTTTGCGACAGAGAGCTCTGCCATTTTGAGCGAATCGTCGACAGTGTCAAGATCGTTTTGAATCCAGTGCAAAGCATTTCAGGTCACTGTTCTCGGAGACTCGCAGAAGCAGCAGATCAGAGATTCTCTGCGAGATGCGGTGAAGAACGTAAAGCCCAAAGTTTGGATCTTATGTCTGAACATGAACGTGGACACGAAGGCCGTTCGATGGTTCAAGCGCCTCCAGGATTCCTACAAAACGCAAGGCGTACTTGTCGCTGACCCCTTCGCGGGACTTGACATGGCGCTTGAACTTATGTTCAGACGCACACTGCGCACCCACTACTTCCCTAGTCTCACGATTGATGTTGGCGGACTGAAGTCATTACTGAAGGCGGCTGGACGCGGGATTGACTCGTTGGATGAAGCGACACTTGAGAAGTTGACCACAGAGGATGCTGAAGAGTGGCTCGACCGCCAGCGGGGCAAGGATGCGCGTTTTGTCTACGAAGTCACGTTTGGTGGGGAGCGTGGACCTGCAGTCTTTCCGCCGAAACCAGAGCCTGGGCTCGTTTCCGCTATGACAGACGGACGCAAGATCGTTAAAGCCTATGCTCGAGATTTGCAGGCACTAGCCAGAGATCCTGTCTCCACACGCATACAACTCACCGAAGCCGGGGAAGAAAAGCTTTTGGATTTTATTAGTACCGGCAAGAAACAACATCTGGAACCGGATGAGATTCGCGCGTTTAGCAGCACAGTCCCGTTGCTTTCGGACATTAACTTCGCGCAGGGCACGCTGTCGATTGGCATTCAGGCTTTGCCTGATGACATGATCATTCCGCTGTCCTTGATCTTCAAGAATTCAGACGCGACAGTAAAGCTGGATTATCTTGAATTCAAGAAGATTCGCTTAGGCGTTGAAGAAGTAGAAATTTCGACTGCCGATCCGAACGCGCCATTGAGCCTGACATTGGTTCTGCCGACCGCTGACAAGACGAAGCCAGCGACTGTAACAATGGCAACGCACCTGCCCGGCACCGTAGTCAGTGCGGCAAGCAAGATCTGTGGCGTCGCAAGGCTCTTGCAGCAAGGGTGTGATGTTGAAGTGTTCTCTTTGAAGCTCGGAGCAACACTATGCACGATGAGTACCGACCCGCTCCCGTTGTCATTCACTGACAAGTTCTACGCGTTCGTCGGCGACTTGAACGCGATTTCGACGCGGTTCGGTTGTGACATCCCCCTGCCCGAGGCGGAAGAATTCACTTCGGAGAATGAAGAGACGTTCACCATCCTGCGCGCCCTTGCGCTCGCGCAGCCCTTGGATATCGAGACTTTCACCATTCGTTTATTTAAGTCGGAAGAGAATGCAAGCATGGTCGAACAGCAGTTTAGGCAGGAAATGGTTTTCCGGTTCGAACATGAAAGCGCAAGAGCTTCACTATTTGGCAATCCTATTCAGGTGGGCCCCACTGTAATCCAAATCGAGCGCGGAATAATCGAAAACCTGGAAGACACCCTCGACAGGTTCAAACAGGCAGAAATCGGCTCCGCGGTCCCGATCCGCATACATCCTTTGACTCCTGTCCCCCTTGCGTTAGTCGAGCGTGGGGCACTGTTTTCCGCCCGGTTATGAATTACTCCTCGACACTCCTTATCTGTTCTAGTTTCAACTTGATCTGACATTTGATAAACTCGCGCGACAGCGCGAAGGAGAATGTCAGATGAGCACCGACGAGAAGATCATCAAGAACAAAGTGGGCCTGTTGAAGCTGGCCGAGATGCTAGGCAGCGTCTCGGAGGCATGCAAGGTAATGGGCTATTCGCGGGACAGTTTCTATCGCTTCAAGGAGTTGTACGATACGGGCGGCGAGCTGGCCTTGCGCGAGATCAGCCGACGCAAACCGTGCCCCAAGAACCGGGTCGAAGAGCACATCGAAAAGGCAGTGCTCGAGATTGCCTTGGAGAAACCCGCCTTCGGCCAGGTGCGGGTGGCGAACGAGTTGACCAAGCGCGGTCTGTTCGTTTCTCCCACCGGCGTGCGCAGCGTCTGGCTGCGACATGACCTGGAAACCTTTCGCAAGCGGCTGAAGGCCCTGGAAGCCAAAGCCGCCCAAGAACACATCGTGCTGACTGAAGAGCAACTGCGCGCCCTGGAACGGGCCCGCGAAGAGAAGGAAGCGCACGGCGAAATCGAAACCGCGCATCCCGGCTACCTGGGCGCGCAAGACACCTACTACGTAGGCACCATCAAGAGCGTAGGTCGCATTTATCAGCAGACCTTCCTCGACACCTATAGCAAGGTAGCTTTTACCAAACTCTATGACCGTAAGAACGCTCTGGTGGCGGCTGACCTGCTCAATGACCGGGTGCTGCCCTTCTTCGAGGAGCATGACATCCCGCTGCTGCGCGTGCTCACCGATCGCGGCACCGAATACTGCGGCCAGCGCGAGCATCACGAATATGAGCTATACCTGGCAGTGGAGAACATCGACCACAGCCGGACCAAAGCTCGCCATCCGCAGACCAACGGCATCTGTGAGCGCTTCCATCGCACCATCCAGGAAGAGTTCTACGCTACGGCCTTTCGCAAGAAGCTTTACCACAGCTTGGAAGAACTGCAGGCGGACCTGGATGGGTGGCTGGACGAGTACAATCGGACACGCCCGCACTCCGGCAAATACTGCTATGGCAAGACGCCCATGCAGACCTTCTTGGATTCGCTTTCGTTGGCCCGGCAGAAAATGCTGGACTCAGCCTTCACTGCAGCGCCGGCGCCGGAGCGGAGCCCTGCGCAGCGTAGCGCAGGCGACGGCGCGACCGCGGGTGCGGTCGCTTGACCTTAATCAGAGTGTCAGATCAAGTATGAGCTATTACACCTTATCTCACACAAATAAGGTTCCCGCCGAGAAACGCTGTCCGTCTCGTTCAGTAACTGGATCTCACCTCGAAATCGTTGCCTTCATTCAAACGTCCAATGGAGATGTCGCAAAAAGAATCATCCGACGGTATTGAACACATATGTTCGGCCATCTTCTTTGTCATAGACCGTTGCATCCGGGTCGTCATAAACGAGTTTGGCGTCAAAGGACATTGTGACCTGTGTTTCGAGGACGGCAGAGTCGTTATGAATGCGAACGGCCTTGCCGAGCGCCCGGACAACAACACGATGCTGAAGCTGTACGCTCTTTACAAACAGGCAACTCAGGGCGACGCCACCGGGGAGCGGCCGGGCGGCTTCGACTTTGTCCGCGCCGCCAAGTTCGATGCCTGTAGCGAGATCAAAGGCACATCCGCCGAAGATGCTATGCAGCAGTACATCGACTTGGTTGCCTCCTTACGGCATTGAGACATTACCGCCTTTGACGGCGCTGAACACCAATTGGTTCTTGGATATAGCGTCAACGGGAACAGACCGCAATGAGTGGCCTGCTGGCTTTCGATCGGTATATCGGCATCGATTACTCCGGTGCGCAGACGCCGGTATCGAGCCTTAAGGGCCTGCGCATTTACATGGCGGATCGCGCCGGACCTCCCACGGAGGTGCCGCCGCCGCCCAGCCCACGCAAATACTGGACACGTCGAGAAATTGCCGAATGCCTGGTGGAACGCCTTTCAGAAGATCAAGCGACCCTGGTTGGGATTGACCACGGCTTTTCATTTCCGCTGAAGTATTTCGACGAGCACCAGCTGCCGCGCGATTGGCCAGCATTTCTTGACGACTTTCAGCGGCATTGGCCGACAGACGACCAATACACCTACGTTGATTTTGTGCGCGACGGCCTTCGTGGCAACGGGCCAGCACGAGGCGGTGACACACGTTGGAGGCGTGTGACGGAAGAGAGGGCCGGGGCGAAGTCTGTTTTTCACTTCGACGTGCCGGGCTCGGTGGCAAAGTCCAGCCATGCCGGGCTGCCGTGGCTGCGCTATATCCGCCTACACGCACCCGGCGCACACTTTTGGCCGTTCGATGGCTGGGATGTCCCTCCGGGACGGTCAGTTGTTGCAGAAGTCTATCCATCGCTTTGGAGCCGCAGCTTCGCGCAGGAGAATCGGAATGACCATCAGCATGACGCATTCTCCGTGGCGGAATAGATGCGCCCTCCGACCTTGACGGTACACTTTTGACTTTCTTGGCTCCCGCTCTCGCGCCTGCAGAGCGCGAAGCAGCGCACATTGAGGGCAGGGCTGGATACTGGGAATTCAGTGAACCCGGCGCGATCTCGCCAACGTTGGCGGACGACCAGCTGCGCCCGCAACGGAACAAACGCAGCTTCTTCCGCTGCTTCGGGTGGTGCCGGCCTAAGTTCTTTTCGAGGGCGGGCGGTGGGCCTCCAGCGACAGACAGGGCGCATGAAGCCCTATCTGTGATATGATCCACAGATGAAGAAAACCGGGAGGCTGCGCAAGGTTGTAGACGAAACGACCCAAGTGCGTTGCGCTCTCGGAAAAGGACTCATCCGCGAAGAGGTATGGCAGGACTCTCGCGGCTTAATCGTCAAGTACAACTTGGCCTTCATCAATCATGGTCTTTGTACCAGGGATAACGGCAGGGTGGTGGGTTACGACAACAGCCACTGTGTTCATCATCGGCACTTCGCCGGCGCCGAAGAGAGGTTTGCTTTTATCAGCTACGAGAGGCTGCTGGAACGATTTCTAGACGAAGTGCGGGAACTCCGCCAGAAAAGGGAGCCGATATGAAGTTGAAAATCAATACGGATGGATTCGAAGGCTACGCGAAGCGGGCCCTGGAGCGAGCGCGCAAGCTGGATCGACGGGAAGCGATCAAGCCCGAGATCACCATCACTTTCGAGGACCCACTCGCAATGGTCGAGGTCCTCACAGCGGAGCGTCTCCGGCTGGTGCAGAAAGTGCGGACCAAATCCTCGTCGATCACGGCGCTTGCGGTCGCGCTGAAACGCGATCCTAAATCTGTGCGCAGAGACGTTCTGAAGTTAGAGCGAGCAGGAGTGGTTCGAACCCGCGAACAGATCAATCCCGGCCACGGACGGGTGAAAATCGTGGAACCTGTGGCCCGCGAATACCGCCTTACAGCGGTTCTTTAGCCCAGCAACCGCAAGCCTGTCAAATTGCATTGCCAGTGGCGGCCGTCGAGGAGGACGCGTTCAACCGCAGCTACGCCGGAGGCATCGTTGCATCGTTTACATCGGCGGAGCGGGGTTGTTGTCGCGGTCCAGCTATCACCGGAACTCGTTTGTCCAGGGCCGGCGTGTACACACTTGGTCGTCACCAGTAGAGGACGTGTTCCTGTTCATCATGGAACCTCAAAGTGAGACAAGCACGGGAGACGCCCGACAAAGTGGCATCTCCCGTGTGGGGTGGAGAGAATAGCCGTTTCAGGCTGCGGTGGGGTGGGAACCGTTGTTGACGATGCCTTCCAGACCCTGAACAACCTGGACCAGCGTGGGCATGTCGGCGATTTCATTCAGTGGTGGGGCTTGCAGCTTCGCGAGCAAGGCACCGACCTCACTGATGCCATTCACCGCGCAGTTCGCCGCCGAATGGAAAAAAGGCTGTGGAAATGGGGAGTTGCTGCTGGCCAAAGCGAGGTGAGGCCCTTATGACTCCCGAGCCCTTTGTCTCAGCGGAAGAAGCAGCGCGGTTCCTCTCAGTGAAGCGCCGCTACCTCCTTGCCCTCGCCCGCAGGGGGCTTGCAGGTGCTTATGCCCTCGTCACGGGCACAATGCGCAAGGTCTGGGTCTTCCGGCTCTCCGAACTCGCCACCGCTGTTGAGGAACAAAGTCACTTGATCCCAAGAACCCAGAAGTGCGTTACGATTCGGTCAGGCAGTCTCCGCGCTGAAAAGAGGAGCATATGAGCTATCAGCGTGGATCACGTAAGAAATTGCCGCGCAAGGGAGGAGAAACCTGGGTGCTGCGTTACCGGGTCACCAAAGCGGACGGCAGGCGGGTTGAGCACATCATGCCAGTTGCATTAGTGCGTGATTTTCCAAAGGAAAAAGACGCATGGCGCGAAGTAAACAGACTAGGCCTACTCGTTCGCATTAACGATGACCCTGTGGACGTGCGTATCCGTTTCGATGCCCTTGCCGAGCACTACCTCAGGAACGACTTCGGGGTCGATGCCGTTCGACCGAAGACTGAGCGCACGACCCTTAACACTCAGCAGATCGTTCGGGGCTATCTCATCCCCCGCTGGGGGAAAGAAATCGCGGACGACATCAAACCCCTCGACATTCAGCGCTGGCTGAAATCGCTGCACACGGATCAGGGACTCGCCTGGACGACGATCTCGAAGTTTCGCGGCACTATGCTGCGCGTCTACAAGGTCGGCATCCTTCACGAGCAGGTGACCCGCAACCCCGTGTTGGCGGTCGAGACACGCTCCACAACCAACTACAAAGCGATTCTGGTGACCCCTCAGCAGACGCTGACCATTCTCCAGAACCCGCAGAACATTCTGCATCGCATTCTCGTGCTCACCTGCGCTGCAAGCGCACTCCGTTCATCAGAGTTGCTCGCACTACGCTGGGCAGATGTGCTCTGGGACCAGTCTAGGATCGCGGTTACCAAACGCTGGTCTCGGGGAAAGGACGGACCAACCAAGAGCCGCAAGTCGGAAGGCTACGTTCCCTTGCACCCTGCCCTCGCCTATCACCTGAGGGAATGGCACGCACAAACGTCTTACGCCAAGGAGACGGACTTCGTATTTCCGTCGATCAAAGCGGAAGGCCGTGTGCCAATCTCCCCCGCTGTCTTTGTTGCCGACCATCTCCGGCCGGCAGCCAAAGCCGCAGGCCTTCAGATTGCCAACGGCCAGAGATTCGGACTCCACAATCTCCGGCACTCGCTTTCTAATTGGCTTGTGAACAAGGCGAAGGTCGAGCCCAAGACCGTGCAGAGCATCCTGCGTCATTCACGCATTCAAACGACGTTGGATATCTACACCCAGGGCGATGGCGATGAAACTCGGGCCGCGCAAGGGGCGTTCCTGAAGGAATTGGGAATGGCTTCGGAGATGGTCCAGTGAGCGGCGTTTTGTGGGTTGGGGTTTTCGGGCAGATTCCCCGTAAGCCCTTGAAAACTATGGTGGGCGCTACAGGATTCGAACCTGTGACTTCCACCGTGTGAATTCGTAACTCAATTTGTTTACAACAACTTACATAGGCTCATAGGGGCTGCTAACTGCCTATAAGTACATGTAAGTCGGACTCCCATCGGGCTGAGCATCGGGCCGGAAATTGAATGCAAGAATTCCGCTTGCTCTGCTGCGCCCAGCAATGCTTCATGGCCAGGTCCCACGACCGATGGAATCGCTGCCGGAGCCCTCTGGTGGATTGATAAACACCTGGGCTCTGCCCGCAAGTACGGTCGGACACGATCCGTTGGCCTCCTCCGCAAAACCCCTCCTCGGGGATGGACCACAACGAGCCAACTCATGCAAAGCCCCTGTTATCGTCAATTGAGGCTGTACTCCCGGGTTGCCCGTCCGGGAACGACCGGCGAGAATCGCGCCGCCAAGTGTCTGTTACACTCCCCCTGTCATGCCGGACGCGAATAAGAACCGTGAAAATTGGGCTGTCTGGGTAGGGTCTCTGCTGGCACTAGTTGCAGTGCTGTGCAACGTGGTTTTCTTCGTCAATCTTCCGGGACTGTGGGCCATCGCATGGCTCAGCATGCTGCTGTCGGTCGTCGCGCTGATTTTCCTGGGTTTGGGACTGAAGCACGCTTTCGGACGACCGGTGGTCTATAGAAGGAAAATTCTAAGCTCGTGTCCTCGCTTTGGTCTCGCTGCTGCTGGTGGGCGTGGCGATCTTTGCATCCTTCAGCGCGCGGGCCATGCCAACGTCTGCGGGTGCGCCGCAGATAGGACAGAGGGTGCCTGACTTCACGCTGGCCGACACCAATGATCAGCCGGTTTCGTTAGCCCAACTTTTAGCACAAGCAGCCAACGATTCGAAAGTCATGCCGGCTAAATCGGTGCTGTTGATTTTCTATCGTGGATATTGGTGACCGTTCTGCAACCTCGAGTTACGAGGAATTGAAAAACAATTAGCTGAATTTGAGGCGGCGGGCGTTCGACCGGTGGCGATCAGCGTGAGCACCGCCAGAGGTCTCGCGCGATCTGTGCAGGAAGGCAGGTTATACGTTCACTGTTCTTTCCGATCCGAACGCGGAGGTGATTCGTCGTTACCATCTGCTGCACGCGGGCGGCGGGCCGGACGGGCATGACATCGCCCGACCAGCAGAGTTTTTGGTGGACTCATCGGGGATGGTGCGCTGGGTCAATTTTACGGAGGACGTTCGAGTGCGAGCGCGTGCGGACGAGATGTTGGCTGCTGCAAAGGGTCTGCGGTAGCACCAAGCGGCGCGCCGCAATCGTCGGTTACCCGATCTTAGGCCGTTCGTCATAGCGGTTTTGGCAGGTCTGCCTAAAGAAAGGCTTAGACCGGCCTGAGAACTCACTCAACTTCCTGATTGCTCGTCGCTCGGGAGGAATCTCAGTGATTGTCAGCGGCAGATCTCCCAGAAGAGGACTTCCGGACACTACAGATGGCCTGTAATCGTTCCGACAGGATCGTTACAGGTCGTCGTGAGAAGTCTTCAGCTCAACAACGGCCTTCAACTGTTCGGGATGACCATGAAAGGCCCTGTCTCGCTATCGCGCTCGTTCTGCAGAAACGCGGGCCGACGTGGCAGGGCAGACGCAAACGCAGGTTCCCAGACTGGCGACCGAAGCTCCGGCATTGGCTTTGCTTGGAACAGCTTCCTGCACTGTCTGGCCGTCCACCGGGCCCACCTGAGGGACTTCTTTCTGCGAGCGCTATCGGTCGAAATTCCAGTTCCCGCGTACATCTGCCGGTAGAGCTTGGAAAGAAACACGAAAGCGATCCTGGACTGCAGGCGTGGAGCGCAGGCTGATCTTTGCCAGATCGCGCTCCAGTTATAGAACTTGTCCCAAGCCTTCTGGGTGCGGTCCGCAATCTCCTCCGAGCTCATCGAGGGATGGGGCGTAAACATCTTCGGCCGAGTCTCCGTCGGAATCAGCCAGTACCGGGTAATCGGCACATTTCCGACCAGCATCGGTTTCTTGGCCTGCTCTTTTTCCCAACGTGCAAAATCCACAGTTCCTGGAAACGGCGTCATCATGAGGAACTGAGCAAAAGTTACGCCGGCCTTCAGAGCCATCTCAACCGTCGCATCGAATGTCGCCGGCTTATCTGTGGGCAAACCGAAGATGAACGAACCAAGGACATGGACGCCGTGATCTTCGAAGGTAAGCAGTTGCTTCGCCAGAGCGTCGCCAGACTGGTTGAAGTCTTTGAAGACCGCTTTGAGTCCTTCCGGGGTTACTGCTTCGACCCCCACCAACGCACCCTTGATATTGGCCCTCCGCATGGCGTCCAGAAAATCGCCATCTTCACCCGCCTCCATCGTGATCTGGGTGAAGAACACCATGTCTTTGGGCAGTCGTGCCAGCTCTTCCATGAGTAGGAAACGCTCCGTGCGGATCTTCGTCAACTCCTCAAGTTTGGCAATATTGTTTTGCGCGCGGGCCAGCCTCAGATCGGTCAACGTGACGGGATAGAAATTATCGTCGGCGAGGGCAATAAAGCGGAAGCCGAGGCGGCGCAGTGCAACGATTTCGTCGATCACGCTCTGATACTGTCGTTGGCGCGGTTTTTGTCCATCGGTCCGCCAAACGCTGCAAAAAGAGCAATGCTTTGGGCATCCGCGAATCGTCTGCACCGAGGCCCACATATACTTGTCGCGCGGCATCAAATCCCATCGCGCGGCGAGGAACTGGCTACCTTCAATGCGTCCGCCCTCATAGATACTGCCTGGCTTGCCAGTGAGGCAATCGGTCACGACCTTGCCCCACGCAATATCACCATCTCCCTTCACCACGGCATGGGCGCGACCGCGTTCCAAGGCCTCTTCGGGATACAGCGTAGCGTGGATGCCACCGTAGATTACCCACGCGCCGCGTCCGCGCGCCATGCGGCCGACCTCATATCCGCGCAAAGCATTGCCCGTATGCACACTGATGCCGACGATATCCCCGGGCGTGATGCTTTCCGGCACGATCTGCTCCAGAGACTCATCGACGAGAATGGGAATCCCCACTGCTTGAGGTGTCGCTGCCGCAAGGACGAACAACCATCTTGGCGTTATGACGGCCGTACCGAAAGAATTGTCGCTGGGATTTACGAGATGAACGCTCATCGGGCCCGACCTTCTCCTTTGCGACTGCGGCGGCTTACGAAAGCGTCTTCACAATTAGGACGAATCATTTGCCGAGCTGCCTATTGGCATGATCGCCGATCCCAAGTCTTCCCGCCCGGACTTTGTCGTCAATCATACATACCGATTGTGACGCGTGGAGCTGCAGTCAAATTCGGTGGTGGGGGACGAACCCGAAACGGGGTTCGAGACCATCAGCCCCCAGCTGAACGACCATACTGACTGCGGCGTGGGAGGCCGCCAGTATGGCACGTCGGAAGTCATCGAAACGCTCCAAGGCTAAAGCAATACTTCGGCTGCCCGACTTGGAGCAGTCGGAGAATGCAGTTCTTCACTCGCTCGCAGCGGCTAGTTCGCAAGAATCATACGGTCATGCCATCAACGAACTCATCGGGTGGTACTGTTCCGAACCGCGTTTGGCATTTAGCCGAACTGTCGTCCTTCGCTACCGGTTCTTCCTCGAACAGAAGAACCTCGCACCCTCCACCATCGACGTGCGCTTAGCCGCCGTGAGGCGGCTCGCCTATGAAGCGTCCGACACTGGCCTTCTGAGCCCTGAACTGGCTGCGGGAATCCGCCGCGTCAAAGGGGCAAAGCGTCTCGGCGTTCGGATTGGCAACTGGTTGACTCCGGCATCAAGGGTTTTAGGTGTGTGACCTCAAAATTGACACGGCAGAGGTCACCTCTCAGTTTGCGAAAGCCCGGGACTGTAGGCGAATACGAATTGTACCGGCGCGGAGAGAGCCAGTCACTCACTACTCTTTATCCAGATATTCGCCGCGAACATCATCCTCCGACACCTCATGCGTGCGAACCCCCTTCTCGTCAGCGTTCCCGGCGTCTTCCACGCCCGTCACTGCATCGGCCTCAAACGCGTTTCCTTCCTCGAGCAACGCGGCAACACTCTCCGAATCCGCACCCTCGACGCTGGACAATCCCTGCAAATCTCCGGATTGCCGGCCCGAACGCACTTCCGGTCCCTCCGGTGAGTATGCCACCGTATCCACGCTCTGGTTTTTCTCCCGAACCTGTTTCTTAAGCACGCTCTCCGTCTTCGCACCGATTCTCTTCTTGCCGACGGCCTTCGTTTTCACCGCCGCCTTTTTCGGGGCTGGCTTCTTCGTCAATTTCTTCTTAGGAATTCCCCTCTTCTTATTAGCCAGCTTCTTCCTTGGGGTCACCTTCTTGCCGGCAGTTCTCGTCGCCTTCGAAGGCTTCTTCTTAGTTTTATTTTTGGCAGACATACGCGCAGTCTACCACCGGCAACCGGCACGAAGCTGCACGGAGATGCCGATACCGCCGGTCCCGTTTCAAATGCATTGCGCTGGCCACTGACGCCTTTGTGAATGACTGCTAAGGAAAGCTTTATCACTCGGCGGCGCGATTTTGATTCTCCATGCGATCATTCGCGTATCGTCGACAACTGCGAAGTTATCCTAGCGCGTAGCGGCTCTCCTCCGAGTAGGCGCGTTTCTGCAGGAGTGTTTTAGGAGGCGGCGGATAAAAGCTCGCCATCAATCCGCCATCAAAACCAGGCAATGTTCGAGCTGTTTTCGGGGCTTTCGGATGCGGAAAAGCTAGATGAGAAAAGGGTTTTAGAGGTGTGACCTCAAATTGACACGGTAGAGGTCAAGAGTTCGAGTCTCCTCGTGCTTACCATTTTTTCCAATGCCCGGCTAGAGGCATTCGGTCGTCGGCGCCGGGATCCGCCGCCTCTTCACTCCCGCGCGCCGGCACTCGAAGGCAAAAAAGCGTCTGCTCCCTGGAGATTCTGCGATTGATATTTCAGGGGGATAAGCTTAGGGTCGGGAGTGAGTGAGTAATTCCTCTCCTCTTTCAGGTCCTCTGATCTAAGTCAGCCCATCTGAAGTCGTAGCTCTTAGCACACTCAACCTTTAGGAGGCTGCAATGTTTGCTCGCAATGTATCTCTGCGTCTGAAGCCCAATACGCTCCCCATGTTCACCAAGACTTTCGAAGAGCACGTTCTGCCGTTGTTACAGAAGCAGCCAGGCTTCCAGGACGAGATCGTTCTCGAAAACGAAGGGATTCACGTCACGGCTATCAGTCTGTGGGACAGCAAGGAGCACGCTGATGCCTACGACAAGAGCGCATACGCGAAAGTGCTCACGAGTTTGGAGAAGGTGCTCGATGGCCAACCCAAGGTGCGAGTTGTAACGGTCGTTCATTCCACTGTACATCAACATGCCGCGGTTACGGCCTGACGCCATTCGCCAGAGAACAGGAGACATCTGCGTGTGTCTCCTGTTCCGGCCCCGACAAAGGAGCGAGGTTCTATGCCAAATCAAGTCCAACCCGGCACAAGGATGGTTCGGCAATCAGTGATACTGCAGTCACTCGGAGTAGAAAGCGAACCCTACTGTGAGAATTGGCGTTCGTTGAGCGTCTGGGATAGCTCAGGCCTCGATCACAAAGTTCGGGCTGCCGGATGGAATTTGTTTTTCATGGCCGGCGAGCTCAGAGCGGTGGTGCCCGCCTGGGGCGGACAGAACACTCTGCGTCGAGGTGTGAAGCGGCTCCTGGCTCAAACTCGGCTACAAGATTTCAACTGCCTTGAAGTGAGCCACATACTCAGAAAACGCTTCCTGGGCATTCCGTATGTGTCCATAGCCGCACACCCGCGCCACATTCAGGAAGGCTGTCAGATTCAATCGGTTGAGCAGCGCGTCCAAGATGGCGGTGCTGGCGTTCTAGAGGTCACTCCGGCAAGTTGATGACCATAAACCTTCCCAGCCGTTAGAGGTGCCAGGGTCTACCGATCATGCACAGAAACTCGGCCTAGTCGGCTTACTTGAAAGGTTCCGCGGCCGATTTCGCGTCAGAGCAACCAAGTAATTCAGCGGCTCGCTGTTCCAAACTGAGTTGTTTGCACTTAACGAAATGCGGATGGTCTAGACGTGAACATCACTGATCTCACCGCGGTGCAAAAATTGTCCGTGTCGTGTCCTAGTTGTGCAGCAGCGCCACAGGAAAGGTGCTGCGAGATTCATAACGGAGCCTTTCGCCAGGACGAGCATTTCGCCCGCTTGTTGTCCGCCGCAAAGACAATCCCGAGTACACCAATCGCTGCCTTTGCTGCGCAATAATTC
Source organism: uncultured Acidobacteriaceae bacterium (assembly GCA_963836295.1). Taxonomy (GTDB): domain Bacteria; phylum Acidobacteriota; class Terriglobia; order Terriglobales; family Acidobacteriaceae; genus Bog-257. The sequence goes on from CAWIIY010000004.1 coordinate 235,247, forward strand.
CGTCCGACCTGCGAACCTATTAAGAATGCAGGATGCCTGGTTTCGTACGCCAATTGTGAAGTACTGCCGCGTCGGGCCGATTTGAGCAGCCGAATCGCTTCAGGAACCCACTTACAATGCCGAGGCAATGTCCAGCGGGCCGCAATTATCATCGCTCATCCGTGCCGGGGTCGGCGTCTGTTTAGAGCTCAGCAGGTTTCTCTCTCCGATCACGCTCAGCTCGGTTCACGCGGCTGACCAACGCCTTCTCCAAAGAAAATCGAGAACCATGCTGCTGCCGTGGCGCTACACTTCATCCATTACAACTGTGCACGAATCCACGAAACGCTCAGAATTACTCCGTCTATGGCGGCTGGTTTGTCGGATCACGTTTGGTCTTACGAGGAAATCGCCTTATTGGCAAACTGGCAGCGTATAATTTGCACTGCTATGCCCTATGTCCCGTTCGGGGTCGAATGCAAGAATGAACATTGTCACACTGGTATTATTATTGGCGATGTTTTGGTGCAGGATCCGCTACTGCGACAGGGGGACAAAACAGGGTTTATCGTTCTTCGACCAACGAATCTGAGATGTCGAAACTGCCAGCGGGAGTATGAATATACTCAAGCTGATCTGCGTACATTCTCCCCAGAATCCCTGACAAGCAGCTCAGATTCAAACTGAGACACTGCCAGGTCCTACCGCATTTTGACAACGGTAGCGCACAAGCCTAGCATTACTACTGAGCAAGTACCTCTTCTTACTCTTTCAGGTTCCCTGAACTAAGTCAGCCCATCTGAAGTTTTTCCTCTTAGATTACTCCATGGAGGAAGTGCGTCATGACAGTATTAACCCGTTGGGATCCTTTTCGTGCCACCGCCACCCTGCAAGACCGCATGAACCGTCTTTTGCGTGAATCGTTCAACCCCGAAGGGCCAGAGGAGGCGTTGACGACCACCGGCTTCGCACCTCCGGTGGACGTCTACGAAGACGAGCACAACTTCACTCTGAAAATTGAAGTCCCGGGCGTTGAGGAAAAAGACATTGATGTCCGCATCGAGAACAATACCCTGATCGTCCACGGCGAGCGCAAGTTTGAGAAGGAAGAAAAAGAAGAGAACTACCGTCGCGTCGAGCGGCAGTACGGAAGCTTCACCCGCTCGTTCACGCTGCCCAACTCCGTGGATCCAGGGCAGGTAAGCGCCCACTATGACAAGGGCGTGCTGAAGATCAACCTCGCCAAGAAGGCTGAGGCCAAGCCCAAGCAGATCAAGGTTACTGTTGGCGGCGAGAAGAATCCTCGCAGCCAAGGCTCCAGGCAAGGCGGCATAAACCCAGTAGCTGGTGAGAGAATGGGAGGCGACTTATATCGCTTCCCATTTGGTTCGGTGCCTCGCCATATCTGAAAATGGCCCGTTTCCTTCCCTACGACGATCCCCATGAATAAGGGTAAGCGGCATTGAGCATCAAGTCTGTCGAGCTTTCGTGAGGTCTCGGAAGCGATTCAGGGTTCAATTGGTAGTTCGGACGGGGATTTCCCCGACGAGCAGCGGAGCACTTAGACAGCTATCAGGTCGCGACCGGAGATGACTCAGGGTGCGAATGTTCCAAGCTCATGTAGGACGAGTTGCGACGAGTTGCTTGGGTTGTCGGCCCGAATCTATCAAGAACCCAAATGGGTCACGGTTAGGACTGCGAACAACACGGCAAGCTAGAACGTATCTAGTTTAGGAACATGCAGGCATCCCGTGCTAGCATCGTTCAGTTTTGATTCCGGCACTTCCAGGCCAAGTGGCCGCTGCAAATCAACAAAGCACCCCTTTTTCCAATGCAGGACGGCGCTGAAAAGGAATTCCCACTTGGCCCTTGACGACATTACGAAACTCATCGACGCCGGAAGAGATAAAGGCCATCTCACGTACAACGAGGTGAATGACCTGGCTCCGAACGACGTCGACTCCTCGGAGGATCTGGACGATTTGATGACCAGCATCGGCACGCGGGGCATTAACGTGCTCGAGGGTCGACCCGAGGTACCTTCCTCGGCCCTCGAAAAAAAGTTCGACGAGGAAGTGGAGGCCGGCGAACTCGACCTGACCGCAGACGCTCTTGAAAAGACCAACGACCCGGTGTGCATCTACCTGCGCGAGATGGGCGTGTCGCCTCTGCTCACCCGCGAAGGGGAAGTGGAAATTGCCAAGCGCATCGAGCGCGGACAGCTCTGCGCGTTGAAAGCGCTTTCACGCTCGCCCCTTGTGATCCGACAAATCCTTGTCATTGGCGAGGATTTGAAGCGCGGCATACGTTCGATCAAGGAAATTGTTGTCTTCGATGAGGAAGAGATCACCGAAGAGACCCTGCAGGACTGCTTCAACGACATTACGCACCGCATCGACGAGCTGCAGAAGCATTACAAAAGAGCCAACCAGTTGGCCCGACGGCTACCAACCATTGTGGCAAATCAGAAAGCGCGCGAATACCGCCGCTGCCGATTCAGCCTGGGCCGCGAGATCGTTCGAATTTCGCTCATCGTCCGCAACCTCGGTCTCAGCAACTGCGAGCGCAAACGCCTGACCGATCGGGTGAATAGAACCGTGGGCATCATGCGCTCGCTCGACCGCCAGGCAGGCAACCTGAAAAAGAATGTTGAGAGCACGCGCAGTGAAGAGCTGAAGAAAGAGTACCGCAAGACACAGCGGCAGCATCGCGCCGACCTGAAAAGGTTGGAAAGCGATGCCGGCGTTAGCTTTCAGCAGCTGCAGCGCACCCAGCGCGAAATCATTCAGGGCGAGATGGATGCGGAACAGGCCAAACACGAGCTCATCGAAGCCAATTTGCGCCTTGTGGTTTCCATCGCCAAGAAGTATGCCAACCGCGGGCTACAGTTCCTCGACTTGATCCAGGAGGGCAACGTCGGCCTGATGAAGGCGGTGGATAAGTTCGAGTACCGCCGCGGCTACAAGTTTTCTACCTATGCGACGTGGTGGATTCGCCAGGCAATCAGCCGAAGCATTGCCGACCAGGCGCGCACCATCCGCCTGCCCGTGCACATGGTCGAGATCGTCAATAAGCTGTTTCGTATTTCGCGGCAATTGGTCCAGGAACTGGGCCGCGAACCCAGCTCGGAAGAGATCGCCAAGCGCATGGACATTCCCGTGGCCAAATTGCGCAAGGTGCTCAAGTTCAGGCAGGTGCCAATCTCGCTGGAGACGCCAATCGGTGAGGAGGGGGATGCCCACCTCGGCGAATTCATCGAGGACCGGGCCGTGATCTCGCCCGCTGAGGCCGTCATCAACGTGAACCTGAAGGAGCAGACCGCGAACGTGCTGCGCACCCTGACCCTGCGTGAGGAGAGGGTCATCAAGATGCGCTTCGGTCTGGAAGACGGTTTGGAGCACACGCTGGAGGAAGTGGGCCAGCGCTTCGCCGTGACCCGCGAGCGCATTCGCCAGATCGAAGCCAAGGCCTTGCGCAAGCTGCGCCACCCCTCGCGCTGCCGCCAGCTCAGGTCATTTCTAGAGTATGGACACGAGTGACGCCGGCATAGCTTCGCTTACCGTGGCAGTTCCGTGTAGGCCGATGACGTGTTCCGTCTCCTGGGGCAACACTGTAAGCAAACCTGCGAGTTTTCCGCAACCTGCTATAGCCGATAGGGAATGGACATCGTGCTAGCGTAAACAGGGATGACGGGGTAGCTGTCGTAACAGCTATTTACACAGGCGACCGGGATTGCGCCCCGAAGCGTGAACCGTCTACCAGTGGACGTCTAGTCGCTAGCCTTGATCGGAAATGCCTCGGGCAAAAGGCCGATGCAGAGCGGGGAACCTAGATCTGAGGCATTGTCCTTGAAGGTTCGCAAGGGTATCTCTGCAGGGACGAGCCGCGCGACCGGCACCTGACGGGGGAGTGGAGGCACGCGTGACCGTTGAAAAGATTTCCGCTGTTACCCTTAAGGTGGCCAGTATGCCGACCTCCGTGCGGTTCTACAGGGATCTTCTGGGCCTGGAGATCATCTACGGCAGCGAAGACGCGTATTTCTCCTCGCTCCGCACGAAAGACGGAAGGGCCCGATTCTCAATCTCGAACGGGGCAGTCCTGTTACCCGCTGGGGGCGGCTCATCTTCCACGTTCCTGATGTTGATAGGTTCTGGACATACCTGAAGGAAAAAGGGCTGCGTCCGGAGGCACCGCGGGACGCTTCATGGGGCGAACGATATTTCCACCTGTCCGATCCAGATGGCCACGAGCTGTCGTTCGCGCATCCGATCTAGCAGTCTTTCCAATGGGCGCATGAACCCATCTGTAGCGAGCGGTAGGTTGCGAAAGTACTCGTGCAACATCGGTTGGCGCATGTTTTGTCCGGGACGGGCTCTCGGAATGAAACAAAAATTCGGGTTTGCGTCTCGGATTAAGAACGATCTTCCCGAACCTGCCTTCCCATTTGCGGAGTACAGCCGAGCTTCCGGAGAACTCGGACGAACTGCCTCCACGGGACCTGAGGGGGTTGCCAGATATTACGTAGAATTACGACACGCGCTCCTTCAGACCAAACAAAGCAGTGCCTCGGGCTGAAAGGAGAGCCGAAACCTGCGGACAGTCTGCGTCAGTCCGCGGACGGAAGGAGGTCCCGTGGCGTACTACAAGCTTCAGATGGACATTTGGTGCGACTGGGATCCGGAGGAGAGCGATTTCGGAGACATTGCCCAGAACATGAGTTCCGGTGACGCTATTTGTGTCAGGCGTAAGGTGATTGCCGTCGTGGATCGCCCGCAAGATATCGAAGATGAGGCGGCGATGAGATTCTTTGGCGGGGAAGAGGGCGACGCCGATCTGAGCCAGGGATAGATTTGTGTTTTCTCAGTCGGGCCCCGCGACAAAGAGAAAAGCCCGCACTTGAGGGGCGACCGCATCCCCGCGTTGAGTATCAGAGCCAGCTGGATACGTTCTGGCGACAAGGAGGAGGGGGATTGAGCCCCGGTCCGATCGATCGCGGTAAAATACACGTTCGCTCACAGTTGACGCGCCTGCGGCACCATCTCATCAACTTTTCTGGCTTCCGCCGGGTTGCTCACTTCTCGCAAGAATGCGATGCGGGCGCCACGCATGCCATCTTGGGTTTTCAAGCGCACATGAAAGCCGAGACGGTCCACCGAAGTCATCGCTGCTTCCTGCGACTCAATGCCGGCAAACACCCGGGCAAGCAGGATGAGCGCATCCTCGTGGTCGGCATTCATGTGTTGCACGATCTCGCCAGCAGCGTCAGCCAGCGGGTCGGGCTGCGCTAGGTCATACTCCGAGGCAGGGACCCAGCCCATCACCCCGAAGCCGCCCACGTAGTAAACGTCCACCACGTCCATTCGGTAAAAGGAAAATCTTCAAAGTCCACCCAATACTTGCTGTTGGCGTAATGTTCCAGGTAGAGCCTCCGCGCCTCAGCCACTTCTGGCTGAGGTACTGGCAGAACATTTCCCATCAACGTTACCCTCGATGCGCCTAGCGGATCGCCGCTGGCGTCAGGCTGCGTCACAAGCAGGCTGGCGCGCGGATCCGCCTGCAAGTTTTGAGTATGCATGGCCATGGTGCTGATGAGGAAGATGGGACGCCCGTGGTCGTCCAGCCCGTAGGGCATCACCGATCCGAAGGGGAACCCCGGTTGTTTGCGCGAAAGGGTCGAAAGGCTACCGATGCGGCCCAAGTACACCAAAGTGCGCGCTCGCTCCGAAACGAAGGCTCGGGGACCGTGGGCTGGTCACTCGCCGCGCCAGTGCCTGCGTAGCTGCTCTTCAATGAGGACAAGGATAAGTGCAAGGATAAGGGCAAGCTGATGCGTATGTGGCGATTCGCCGTGATTGCTTACCTCACAGCGGCACTGGAAGCCAAGGTGCTCACCTCGGATTTGAGCCCTCAAAAGCTAAGAACCCGTTTGAAGAAGCAGTACGAACGTTGGTGGAGCATCGATATCGATCACTCTGCGTCGAAGGAGCACTTCTTGCGGTACACAGGCCGGGACGTTCGCCGGCCACCAATCGCGCAGTATCGTTTTGTAAAGATCACGGATCGAGAAGTCCGGTTCTGGACCAAGGATAAGATTCAGAAGCGGCGGGTGAACATTTCATTTACACCGGAGGAATTCGTAGCCACCTTGGCGGAACATGTTCCAGACCGTTACCGACACGCGATTCGCTACTTCGGCCTACTGGCACCGGGTTCAAAAGCACGGACCTCGGCTGCTGTATTTGCGCTGTTGGGACAACAGAAGCGCTCTCGTCCACGACGACTGAGTTGGGCATTTTCACTGCGAAGGGACTTTGGAGTAGATCCCCTCATTGATCGCCGCGGCCAACCGATGCGCTGGGTTGGTCGGCTGAAGCCTCGCGTCTAGGATGACTGCCCGCCTCCACCGAACGTCCTGCCAAGCTCTCGTATGGCGGTGACCGCCCTGGATTTGAGCTAATCCAAATTCTCCTCAAAGAAACAAAGAAACGCAGTTTCTCTTCAGTTGGCCGAACGGCGATTCCACGTCACTGAGACGATCCGCCCGTCCCTTTGAAATGGATTCTTGTTTTGCCTGTAGGTGTACGTCAAGAAACTCTCAATGGCTAATGCCAAAAGCGAATCCCCAAAATGCCGGGCTGGTGTTCTGCGATGCGCCGTGATTCAACTTTCGCGAAAACCAACCAAGACGTCGAGTCCAATCGTGGGAGTAACGCTGGCGTGCCCTGACACGTGTCCGCGATTCCTGATTTTTGGAATCCGCGAGGCCCGCGAAATGCGCAATGGGTCGCGAGCAAACTAGTTTAGCGGACATTCCCATCATCTTCTTCTCGGCGTACTTCACGCTGCCGCCCCAGGCGCTGGAGCTGGCCAACGCGTGTATCACCAAAGGCGATCCGCCCGAGGTGCTGATCGAAAAGGCTGAACAGTTGATGTGAATCACCCGCAGAAGCGAAAAGGCACCCCACAGTGTGTGCCCTTTTTATCGCTGAATAATGCTAGCGACCGAAGTACTTGGCGTTGCGCTCGGTGTAATCTTTCCACTTCTCCGGCAGATCGTCCAGCGCGAAAACCGCCGAAACGGGGCAGACGGGGACGCATGCGCCGCAATCGATGCACTCCACCGGATCGATATATATCATCTCTTCGGCCGTGAATTTCTCGCTGTCCTTCTTGGGGTGGATGCAGTCCACCGGACAGGCATCGACGCAGGCGGTGTCTTTTGTCCCGATGCAAGGTTCGGCAATAACGAAGGCCATGGGCCACCTCCGCCTGTCTGAGCCCACAGTACGCCCAAGGGGAGGCGAGGTTCAAGCGGGAGGCATCGCGTCTGGCTTCCGCTCGGGATGCGGGCCGCGGAGCTTTCAGTGCCCCGTGATCTTCGTTGGGGAACTGGAACACGATAAATGCCGGAGTTTCCTGGGGGTGGGGTCGGCGATACAGAAAATGTCATCGAGTCAGCCGGTGGGGAATTGCTCATAGGGCATGGGCGCAGCGCCCAGCAAGCGCTCGACGCAGCGCAATTCCACGGCGAAGACATGGACGATGAGACCGCAAATGTCTTTGGCTCCTGTGATGTCGACTTGGACATCCAGCCCATCGCAGTCTCGCTCAAGGAACTCGCGCCAGCGGCGGGTCTCAGCGTCGTTGTAGTGGGTACCCGGTCAGAATTGGGCGGCACACCTTTTTAGCAGTGCCATAATCCGCTTTCCCTTTCCCGGCCTTGTGAGCTGAGTCGACTTGAGAGAGTAGGCAGGGGAGGTTCCGTGGTCACCCTGACACCGTTCCGCTTCAGTTGGACCCAAGACAGAGGAAACGGTAAAAACCCTGTGCCGTCCTCACCCTGCCCGCCACTACAGAGCATAGCTCTGGGCGCGGCTGGGCGCAACGTAGCTAGAAACGCGCGTGGGCGACAGAAGCAGGCAAAGTGCCGGAGCCGCAGGAACTTCCTTCATCGGTGCGGAAGTGGCAACTTGGTGACACAGGTGGTTGGTCAGTCTCGGTCGTGTTTCCAACGGGGCAGCTTCGGAGTGCGATTATCTGGCGGCCGCGTCGGGAGCCGATTCGAGTGCGCGCTCCCGTTCGCCTCTCCGGTACACTTTTGAGTAAAATGGGTTCTCGAAATGCCTCACTTGGGCTGCGGTGTATGCCTACGCTGCGGGATATCGTTTACGAGAATGTCCGCGAGGGCGAACTCTACGAGAAACTTGACCGGAACCGCGTACGCTGTTTCGCCTGTGGTCACTGCTGCCCCATCCCGGAGGGCCAACCTGGCGTCTGCAAGGTGCGCTACAACCGAGGCGGGCCTATACGTTCCCTGGGGCTACGCCGGTGTAGTGCAGTGCGACCCTATCGAAAAGAAGCCGTTCTTCCACGCATATCCCGGCGCATTGGCGTACAGCTTCGGAATGCTGGGCTGTGATTTGCACTGTGCCTACTGTCAGAATTGGGTAACTTCCCAAGCGCTCCGTGACCCGACCGCGGTTGGTTCCCCGTTGGGAGCCACCCCCCAGCGACTGGTGCAGCAGGCTCTTCATCAAGGCGCCAAGGTCCTGGTGAGTACCTACAACGAACCTCTGATAACCAGCGAATGGGCGGTGGCGGTTTCAGGGAAGCCCGTGCTGCAGGGCTGTTGACAGCCTTTGTCTCCAACGGAAACGGCACCCCGCAGGTGCTGGAATACCTACGACCCTGGGTTGACCTCTACAAAGTTGACCTGAAGAGCTTTGATGACCGCCACTATCACCAACTCGGCGGGCGCTTGCAACCCATCTTGGACACGATTCGCCGCCTGCATGAAATGGACTTCTGGCTGGAAATTGTCACGCTCGTGATCCCCGGCTTCAACGACTCGGATGACGAACTGCAACGGCTAACAGAATTCATAGCAAGTGTGTCTACGGACATTCCCTGGCACGCCACGGCGTTTCACAAAGACTACAAAATGACCGACCCGGACAACACCAGTGCGCAAACCTTGATGCGGGCGGCGGAGATTGGCAAGAAGGCGGGTCTACGGCACGTATATGCGGGGAATCTGCCCGGCGAGGTTGGGGACTTGGAGAACACACGTTGTCCACGCTGCCGGCAACTTCTGATTGAGCGGTACGGCTACCTCATCGCAGGCTACCATCTGACTTCCAATGGCTGTTGCCCATCGTGTGGAACAAGGGTTCCAGGACGATGGGCTCGCGAGTTTCAGGGACAGATCACCGCCCATCCGTTTGTGCCGCATGCACGTTCCAATCTGTTCTCGATTCTAGGTGCTTCGGCATCGATGTAGGCCCCTGTGCCAAGTTCTTTCTAGCCCGAGCAAGCGGGCGCACGGTGTAGTTCCCTTTTCTTTGCCAGTTGGTTTCCCATGATCTTGGCCGCATTTGGATGGCACCGTGGCTCCGCTGGCCAAAACAACTGGGCAGCTCGGCGATGATTTTGCAGGACAACAAAGGCGAAATTGGAAGTTCTGGGTAGAGTCTCTGAGGAGGGCTCCTACAAACCCTCACGAACCTCTTGCGACCGAGCACCAATGGGGCGGCCATCGCCCGCCTCGCTGACCCTGTTCACTGATGACACCATGATTTCTCTATCCGAGTTCCCCGCCATCGATGCCACTCTGAACGCTACCAGCGCGCTCCTATTGACGCTCGGCTATTTCTCTATTCGTCGTAAGAGAATCCAGGCTCATAAGGTTTGCATGCTTTCGGCGTTTGCAACCTCCTCGCTTTTTCTCGTCTGCTATATCTGGTACCACGCTCACCACGGTGTCACTCGCTTTCCCAGACAAGGCCCGGTGCGCGATCTTTACCTGGCGCTACTCGGTTCCCACACAATTCTTGCAGTGGTCATCGTGCCGTTGATATTGACGACGCTATACCGGGCATGGCGCGGACGGTTCGAGCGGCACAAGAAAATCGCTCGTTGGACACTCCCTCTGTGGTCCTACGTCTCTGTTACTGGCGTTGTCGTCTATTGGATGCTGTATCACCTGTACGCACAGGTTGCCGCGCGTTAGGGTATGTACAACAAGACAGAAGTTGCGGTCGGGCTGTCCATTTCCCTGACCGGCAAGTTCCGCCCCTTGGGCCAACAGGCGCTCCAAGGTATTCGCCTCTGGCAGTCGTACATCAACGCTCAAGGCGGCATTGCCGTTCGGAACGGGGAGAAAAGGTCTGTCCAGCTGATTTGGTATGACGATCACAGTCAGATCAGCTTTGCCCGGAAGAACGTATTCCAGCTTCTGGGAGAGGATAAGATTGACGTTCTCTTGGGGCCGTATTCCAGCAGCTTGACGATGGCCGTGGTGGAGATTGCGGAAGAATACAAGAAGGTGCTATGGAACTATGGCGGCTCCTCCGATGAGATCTTCAGCCATGGTCCACGATATTTCGTGGGCATCGCGAGCCCGGCAAGTGACTACCTGCGAGCGCTTCCGCACTGGCTGGCGGAAGAGTGCCCCGCACTCCGTCGAATTTGTGTCTTGTATTCAGCCCGCGGAACCTTCGGATGGCAGGTTGCTCGTGGGATCCGTGAATCGCTCCTTGTTGTGGCCGGCCAGTCGGTCGAGCTTGTCCCAATCAGCTCTTCCCTCGAGAACTACGACACCATTCTTCGGGCCCTGTTCGACATCGATCCGGAGGTTGTTGTTCTAGCGCTAGCCTTTCAAGACGAGGTGGGCCTCATGCGAACACGCCATCGTTGGCCCAGTACCGTACGTGAGGTGGCGGCGGTTGCTGCTGGCGTCCGTGCTTTTTCTGCTGAACTTGGGCAGATAGCGGAGGGAGTCCTCGGGCCGAGCCAGTGGGAACCCGTAATGACCTTCCCGAACATGGCGGGACCAACCTCGGACTGGTTTGTGGATAGTTTTCAAAGGCAGTTCGGCCGGCCACCCGACTACATCGCGGCCGGAAGTTTTGCTACCGGATTGGTTTTGACGGAATGCATTCAGCAGGCCGCTTCCTTGGATGACGAGAAGCTACGAAGCACAGGGTCTGGCCTGGACTGCAGTACGTTTTACGGCCGATTTCGCATCGACTCCCAAACTGGAATACAAACCGGACACCGCGTGCTGCTCATCCGCTGGCAAGGAGACTATAAAGTAGTGCTGCCTTCACGATCTAAGTAGAGCGGAATGCATGCCCGCAGCGCGCGATAGCATTTCCAATGACACGTTTACGAGACAAAAGAGGTGAGTCGAGTGGCCCACCTCTAGTTCGGCCTAGCTGTTGTTAGGCGGCTTTGCCTGCGGCGACCCAGCCACTACCCCGGCAGAATCGATGGAGCATGTTCACTCGCGTTTCTCCATCGTCGTCGGCCTTCCCTTATTACATGACAAGTCGGCTCCTGTATTGCCGGTTTCGCGGCCTGCTAAGCGTTCGCTTACGTTACGGCCCGCACGCTCGCCAAGTCGCCCTTGCGACCCTCTACACCGAATGCTACCGGGTGGCTCACGTTACAAGACTCTCGCCCTCATGTCCTCTTCGGAACTGTTCTCGTCAAGCATCTGCTGGATCTCATCTCTTCGTTTCCGCAGCTGGTCTAGTTCCTCCGATTCGACTTCGGGGACGCTCATCGCGGTCGGGCTATTCGGATCCAGGGTGGCGGGAACCAGCGGGTTTGTAATTTTCCAGATGTCCTGAAGCTCTTTTTCAAGCGCCCTCCTTCGTTCTGGATTCATTGGTGTTTCTCCTTGAGCTCCATTGTGAAACGGCGGTCGACAACGGCCAGCTTAGGTTGTCCTTTTTCCATTGCAGTGCGCCGATTCTCTGCCGGAGCTCGCTGTGTGTGCCGAGATACCGCACGATTAGATCGCTGGCCGTGCTGCCCGGCTCCATAGGGTGGAGCACGGCGACTACCTCGTATGCCTTCCGACCGCTTCTTGCCCCCGCGACACACCCTTTTGCCAAGTTTCCAAAGTCTTGGACTGCAACTCCGGGATGTCTCGCTCCACGGAGTCGTTGGCTGGAAGCCGGATCGCGGACTTCACGCTTACGTTGATTTGGGCGCCGGAGCAGCCTACCATATACCCCCGCAAGAAAGCGGCCGCGCTATGCAGCCTTCCGTCAAATCAAAGGGCTCCAATGACGCCTTCGGCAGGCCTCTTCTCAACCTGCGGATTTCGGTTACAGACCGTTGCAACCTGCGCTGCCGGTATTGCATGCCTGAGGAAGAGTACCGCTGGCTGCCGCGCGACAAATTGCTGAGCTTCGAAGAGATCAGCGAGCTGGCCGGCATCTTCACCGAAGTCGGCATCGAGAAGGTGCGCTTGACCGGCGGTGAGCCGCTTCTGCGCAAGACCTTCCCGTGCTGGTTCGGATGCTGGCGCAGAACCCGCGAATCAGGGACTTAGCTTTGACCACCAACGGCGTCTTGCTGGCCGGGCAAGCGCAGGCTCTCTGGGACGCCGGCCTGCACCGCCTGGCGGTCAGCCTAGATACGCTCCGCCCGGACCGCTTCCTTGTGTTAACTCGAAGGGACGCCCACGCCTCGGTGCTCCGCGGGATCGAGGCCGCCCGTCAGGCAGGCTTTCGGGCGCTGAAGATAGACGCCGTCGTGATGCGCGGCGCCAACGAAGATGAACTCGCTGACCTGATCGAGTTCGGAAAGCGGACCGGTGCCGAAGTGCGCTTCATCGAATACATGGATGTTGGTGGGGCGACGCAGTGGTCCAGGAGCAAGGTGGTTTCGCGGGCGGAGATCCTGGACGCGCTGAGCCGGCGCTACGGCCGGATCGAGCCGGTGGTGGAGGATAGTTCCGCACCCGCGGAACGGTTCCTTTTGGCCGACGGGACCGTCTTCGGCATCATCGCCTCCACAACCACACCGTTCTGCCGACGCTGCGACCGGAGTCGCCTGACCGCAGACGGGATCTGGTACCTGTGCCTTTATGCTCAGAACGGTACGGATCTGAGGAAATCTCTGCGCAGCGGCGCCACTCGGGAAGAGATCAAGTCCCTCATCGTGAGCCAGTGGGCGAAGCGAACCGATCGCGGCGCAGAAGAACGCAAGGATCTGCCGTCGCGAGGGGTGTTGGTGGGAATCCAACAGCTCCGGAAGGACCCCCACTTGGAAATGCACACGCGGGGAGGTTAGGCGCGACCCTGCTGCAACAGAAACGTCCCACTCGCCGGGCTTGCGGCCTGGCCCTAGGCTCTTCGCCGCTTAGGAACGCACGTTGGCAGCAAGTAAGAAAGGCTGTAATTTGCTGCGGACTCGCCTTTGCTGGACTCCGTTTTTGAGTCTTGCTAGAAAACCTTTCCCGAACAAATTCTGCACCATGGCAAGGGCAAAAATTATTGGTCCCAAACTTAGACTCAAGCTTTGCCCTGATTCTTTGAATTTTGTTTCGCTGGCGAGTCTAATGGTCCTGGTTGAATTTATAGATACAGGCTTCGGGTTAGCACCCAGAGGCTCTCACGGAGGGGAATCGTCATGGCTCAGTTCGTGAAGGTGGGTAGCAGGACAGAGTTCCAGGATTTGGAGGCAGGGAAGCTCGTGGAAGCTGGAGGGCAGAGTATCGCTGTTTTCAACGTCGGCGGAAACTACTATGCGATCGAGAATACGTGCCCTCATCGGGGTGGCCCTCTCGCAGAGGGAATGATGGCAGGTGAAGAGGTCATCTGCCCCTGGCATGGTTCCCGATTCAACGTGAAAACCGGTTCAGTATTGACCCCGCCAGCGCCACAAGGTGTCAAGAGCTTTCCCGTCCGGATCAGCGGAGACGATGTGGAAGTCGAAGTTGATCTCCAAAGCGGCGCCTCATCACAATGAGGGCTCTGAGGCTTTCAAAAACAGGAGCCTACGAACGAGGGCCGACGGCCTGTTTCAAACAAGGCCAGATTAGATTTCACAGCAACCAGACCGCGCGTATAAGTCAGCAGCAATCCAGCGGCGCTCCGACGCGCTAGCTTCAGCAGCGCCGAGCATCGTAACTGTCGGTGGGGCTGTAGGCTTGTTCCTCGATGTCCGCGATCCTAACCCGGCGCAGAGCATCCTCGACGATTTGGCTGACCATGTGCGGTTGGTGGTAGCCCGGCACGGACTCCAAGTGCTGCCCATGTTTTCCGTCAATGGCGTCCCGCGGCGCTGCTTCGCTCGCCTTGATCACTTCAAGCACGGAAATCTGGTGCGGGTCACGTGCCAGGGTGTACTCGCCCTTGATTCCGTGATGCGACAGTAGTAGGCCGGCCCTGGCTAGTCGCTGAAGGATCTTGGCCAGCGCTTCCTGGGGAAATCCATAAAGGTCCGCTAGGTCTTTGGCGGCTGAACGAGCTCTCGCGCGGCTGCTCCGCCAGGTGCCTCACGGCAATCAGCCCGTACCATGCTTTCCTGGTCAGTAACATGGCCCAATCGCCTTTGGGCTGGCATTTCGGATCTATGCCCGGGGGTGACGTGGATGACGCTAGCATTTTACGTCCTCACCAGTCGCGTGGCCTTGGGGTGGTGGGCTATTTTGACGGGAACCCCTTTTTGCTAGCTTCTTCACACGCCCAGCATTCAATCGAGAAAGGGAACGATTCTTTGAGGTATTCGGCAGTGGGCTACTTTGAACCGGATCACACAACATAGCCCCTTATTTTGTCGGCTTCTTCCTCGCAGGCCCAGCACTCAATCGAGATCGGCGACGTTTCCTTGATGTCTTCGTTAGTCGTGGTGATCGTGTGCCCGCATATAAGATAGAAGTGTACAAACGGGCTTTCTCGCACTGTGCGCACAACCAGCTGCATGATCTTTAATTTCTTCATCCACAAGCGTCGCCTTCATGCCGCTCTTTCCGCCCTCCGCTCGTATGCTTCCCACCAGGCCACAAGATCAGCCACATCCCACAGCCGATCTGTGACGCCAGCGGCCATCGCCGGAGTCACACGCAGCGTGCGGTGAATCTTGATGAAATTGTACGCGAAGTAATTTAGCGCCGTCGCCGCGGCGTGGTTCGCCAGCTTGCGCGAGAATCCATTGCTCAGTCGGGCGTAGCGCCGCATCGTGGTGCGAACCGTCCAATTCTGCCTCTCCACAAAGCTCGTGCTCACAGGCTTGTAAGCTGGATCACCGCTCGCAACTTTCATGTCGTAGCCGATGAACGGGCAGGCGAGTAACGCCACGCTTCTTCGTCCGAGGGAAAATTCAAAGTGGCCCGCTACCGGCCTTGGCCAAGCCTTGAAACCTAAGCAATTAAGGGCTATAATGAAAGTGTACTGAAACGGTACTATTTCAGCCCGCGCCCAATAGATGCGGCATGCAGCGCCCGAAGGGGACCGGAAGAGATGATCCGACTAGGTAAATTGACGGACTACGGGTTGGTCCTGATGACCTACATGGCGCAGAACCATGATCGGTCGCTGCACACGGCGCGCGACTTGGCCGTGGAGTCGCGGCTGCCGTTGCCCACCGTGAGCAAGCTGCTGAAGGAGCTTCTGCAGGGTGGGTTACTGGTTTCGCACCGTGGCATCAAGGGTGGGTACAGTCTGGCCAGGAAGCCGCGAGAGATCTCGGTGGCTGAAATCATTGCTGTATCTCGAAGGTCCTATCGCGCTCACCGAATGCAGCACTGACATCTCCGGGCTATGCGACCTGGAGCCCTGCTGTCCCATCAAGGACAATCAGCGGATCATCAGCCAGGCGGTGCGCGGGGCACTGGAGAAGGTGATGCTCTCCGATCTCAGTCAACCCTTACACCTGACCACCATCAGGAATGCGCGCGGAAACCTAGTGCCCACTATTGGTTTTGTATCCGGGAGAATGCAATGAGCACCAACGTGAACACCATCCAGGATCTTGCCGACCGGGAGTACAAGTGGGGCTTCGTTACCGAAGTGGAGGAAGAAAGGGTCCCCAAGGGGTTGAACGAAGACATCATTCGTGTGATCTCGGCCAAGAAGAATGAGCCGGAGTTCATGCTCCAGTGGAGGCTGAGGGCCTATCGCCACTGGGTGTCGCTCGAGAAGGCGCAGGCCGAACCGAAGTGGGCCAATGTCAAGTACGGGCCAATCGACTACCAGGACATCGTTTATTACTCCGCGCCCAAACAGAAGCCCGGCCTCACGAGCCTGGAGGAACTGGATCCGGAGATCCTGCGCACCTACGAAAAACTGGGCATTCCGCTCGAGGAGCAGAAGCACCTGGCGGGTGTGGCGGTGGATGCGGTGTTCGACAGCGTCTCCGTGGCTACTACGTTCAAGGAGAAGCTGGCTGATCTGGGCATTATCTTCTGCTCCTTCTCGGAAGCCGTGCAGAAGCATCCTGACCTGGTCCAGAAGTACCTGGGCTCGGTTGTGCCCTATACCGACAACTTCTTCGCCGCCCTGAACGCGGCCGTGTTCACTGACGGGTCTTTCGTCTATGTGCCAAAGGGGGTTCGCTGCCCGATGGAACTTTCCACCTACTTCCGTATTAACGCGGCGAACACCGGCCAGTTCGAACGCACGTTGATCGTCGCCGACGAGGGCTCCTACGTCAGTTACCTCGAAGGCTGCACGGCGCCCATCCGCGACGAGAACCAGTTGCACGCCGCCGTGGTCGAGTTGATTGCGCTCGACAACGCGCAGATCAAGTACTCCACGGTGCAGAACTGGTACCCGGGCGACAAAGAAGGCAAAGGCGGGATCTACAACTTCGTGACCAAGCGGGGCAAGTGCCTGGGCGTGAACTCGAAGATCTCCTGGACACAAGTGGAGACCGGCTCAGCCATTACCTGGAAGTATCCGAGCTGCATCCTGCAGGGTGAGAACTCGGTGGGCGAGTTCTACTCGGTTGCCCTCACCAACAACTACCAGCAGGCCGACACCGGGACCAAGATGATCCACATCGGCAAGAACACGCGCAGCACCATCGTCGCCAAGGGCATCTCTGCCGGCCACGGCCAGAACACCTATCGAGGCCAGGTGAAGATCATGAAGGGTGCCACCGGGGCGCGCAACTACACGCAGTGCGACTCGCTCCTGATCGGGGACAAGTGCGGCGCCCACACCTTCCCTTACATCGAGGTGAGGAACTCCACCGCCCGCATGGAACATGAGGCTTCCACCTCGAAGATCGGCGAGGACCAGCTCTTCTACCTGCGGCAGCGCGGGCTGAAGGCGGAAGATGCCGTCTCCATGATCGTGAATGGCTTCTGCAAGCGTGTGTTCCGCGAGCTACCCATGGAGTTCGCGGTGGAGGCGCAAAAACTGTTGGGCGTGAGCCTGGAAGGCAGCGTCGGATAAGGCTGAGATCCTGCAGGGAATGCAACGACGGAGCTAATGAGGGGAACGGGAATGAGCTTGCTGGAAATCAAGAATCTGCACGTCAGAGTGAATAACCACGAAATCCTCAAGGGCATTGACCTGAAGGTGAACGCCGGCGAAGTGCACTCCATCATGGGCCCGAACGGCTCGGGCAAGAGCACGCTGGCGCAGGTGTTGGCCCGCCGAGAGACCTACAACGTCACCTCGGGCGAGGTGTCTTACAACGGCAAGGACCTCCTGGCCATGAAACCGGAGGAGGCCGCCTGTGAAGGCATTTTCATGGCCTTCCAGTACCCGGTGGAGATTCCCGGCATCAGCAACGCTTACTTCCTCCGCTCTGCACTCAATGCCATCCACAAGTATCGTGGGCTGGATGAGATAGATGCCATGGATTTCCTACCCCTGTTCCGGGAGAAACTGAAGCTGCTGGACATGGACGAGAAGCTGATGAACCGCTCCGTGAACGAAGGCTTCTCCGGCGGCGAAAAGAAGCGCAACGAGATCCTGCAGATGGCGGTGCTGGAGCCAAAGCTCGCCATCCTGGACGAGACCGATTCCGGTCTGGATATTGACGCGCTGAGGATCGTCGCCCAGGGCGTCGATGCCATGCGCAACCCGGAGCGCGCCATCATCGTGGTAACTCACTACCAGCGCCTGCTAAACTACATCGTTCCTGACTTCGTCCACGTGCTGGTGGATGGACGCATCGTGCGTTCGGGCGGCCCCGAACTGGCCCTGGAACTGGAAGAGAAAGGCTATGGCTCGATGGAAGCCGAGGCGCGCAGCGCTACTCCTGCCTGAAGCGAGAAACGGGGAAGAGCAAAGTGATCACGTTAACTCAGCAGTTGGAGAGTTACCTGGAAAGCTTCAGCGAGTTCGAGAAGCTTGCCACCGGGCATGACCTGCCATGGCTATGGAGGTTGCGCCAGGATGCGTTCGCCCGTTTTTGCGAAGTCGGATTTCCAACCACTCACGACGAAGACTGGCGGTTCACCAACGTCTCTGCCATCGCGCAAACTGCCTTCCGGCTCACGCCGAACGGCCGCGCCCGGCTGTCCCAACAGGAACTGGAGCCGTACCGGATTACAGGCGTTGCCTGTCAACTGGTGTTCGTGAACGGGCGCTTTGCGCGCGAGCTGTCCTTGCTGGGCAACCTGCCTGATGGGGTGAAGGTCAACAGTCTTGCCGGGGAGATTTCCAGCAATCCCGGAGCGATTGAATCGCACTTCGGCCGCTATCTTGATATCCGCCGCGATGCCTTCTGTGCACTGAACACGGCTTTCGTGGAAGACGGAGCGTATGTACACATCCCCAGAGGCACGCTGGTGGAGGAGCCCATCTGCCTGCTGTTCGTCTCGACCGCGAACGATGCCCCTTTAATGAGCCATCCGCGCAACCTCATTGTGGCGGAGGAAGACAGCCAGGCCACGTTCGTCGAGGACTATGTGTCGCTCGACGGCGGCGGCGCGGTGTTCTGCAACACGGTCACGGAACTGGTCGCCGGCGACCACACTGTGCTTTCGCACTACATGATCGAGCGCGAGCACAAGCAGGCTTTCAACGTCTCCACGCTGCGCATCCAGCAGGGGAGAAGCGCCAATGTCGTGTCGCACTCAGTCCTTCTGGGCGGGGCGCTGGTGCGCAACAACGTACACCCGGTGCTGGCGGGCGAAGGGGGAGAGTGCCTGATTAATGGCCTCTTCATCGGCAACGGCCACCAGCACCTGGACAACTACATGCTGGTGGAACATGCCAGCCCGCGCTGCGGCAGCCGGCAGTTCTACAACGGGATCCTCGATGGGCACGCACACGGCGTTTTTCACGGCCGCATTATCGTGCATAAGGACGCCCAGAAAACCGATGCCAAGCAGACCAACCGCAACCTGCTGCTTTCCGACGACGCGCAAATCGACACCAAGCCGCAACTGGAGATCTACGCCGACGACGTGAAGTGCACGCACGGAGCCACCATCGGCCAGATCGAGGGGGACGCCCTGTTCTACCTGCGCTCTCGCGGAATCGACGAGGTGTCCGCGCGCAAACTCCTGCTCTTCGCCTTCGCCAGCGAATGTCTCGACCGCATGAAACAGGGGCCGGTCCGCAGGCACGTAGAAGGGCTGATCAACCGCTGTCTGTTTCAGATGGCCGACTCTGTGCCTGATGTGCCGACAGGGAACCGCCGCGAGGACACCGGAAGAAACTGGGAGGAAATCGGATGACCACCGCCGCCAGGAGATTGCCCACAGAGTCCCATCCACCTCAGGTCGGCGACTCCGGCGCGGAGCTCGATGTGCAGAAGGTCCGCCGTGACTTTCCTATCCTCCGGCAGACGGTTCGCGGCAGGAGGCTGGTCTACCTGGACAACGCAGCCACGTCCCAGAAGCCGCAGGTGGTTATCGATGCGATCGGCCGGTACTACGAGCAGGACAACGCCAACATCCATCGTGGCGTGCATTTCCTTTCCGAACATGCGACTGAAGAGTACGAAGGGGCGCGCAGGAAGGTGCAATCGTTCCTCAACGCTGCTGATGCGAGCGAGATCATCTTTGTTCGCGGCGCCACGGAAGCCATCAATCTCGTGGCGCAGACCTACGGCCGCACTAACGTTCATGCCGGCGACGAAGTGCTCATCACCGCCATGGAGCATCACTCCAACATCGTGCCCTGGCAGATCCTGTGCGAAGAGAAGGGCGCAAGGCTGCGAGTTGCGCCGATCAGCGACAGCGGCGAGTTGCTGCTCGAGGAGTTTGAGAACCTGCTGGGACCGCGAACCAAAATCGTCGCCGTAACCCACGTCTCAAACGCGCTGGGCACGATCAATCCTGTCCAGCGCATTATCGAAATGGCACATCGCTGGAACATCCCGGTGCTGGTCGATGGGGCCCAGGCCGTGCCTCATCTCAAAGTGGACGTCCAGGCTCTGGATTGCGACTTCTACGTTTTCTCCGGTCACAAGGTGTACGGTCCGACCGGGATCGGCGTTCTGTATGGCAAATCCGCTCTGCTCGACGCCATGCCTCCGTATCAGAGCGGCGGCGACATGATCAGTTCCGTAACCTTCGAGAAGACGACTTACAACAAGCTGCCCTACAAATTTGAAGCCGGCACGCCCCATGTGGCGGGTGCCATCGGCCTGGGCGCAGCCATCGAGTATGTGAATGGCCTCGGGATGGACAACATAGCTGCGCATGAGGACGAGTTGCTGGCCTATGCCACTGAAACCGTTTCAGCAATCCCCGGCATTCGTCTGATCGGCACCGCAAAAGAAAAGGCGGGTGTGCTCTCGTTCCTGCTGGACAGTATCCACCCGCACGACATCGGGACCATCCTCGACCAGGAGGGAATTGCTATCCGAACCGGACATCACTGCGCCCAGCCCGTAATGCAGCGCTTCGGCATCGCGGCCACGGCGCGTGCTTCGTTCGCTCTCTACAACACCAGAGAAGAAGTGGACGCTCTGGTCGAGGGCATCCAGAAGGTGCGGGAGGTATTCGCCTGATGCCTGATCTGCGCGAGCTCTACCAGGAAGTCATCCTGGAGCACAGCAAGGCGCCTCGCAACTATCGCGAGCTGGCAACGGCGAACCACAGGGCGGAAGGATATAACCCGCTCTGCGGTGACCATTTCACCGTTTACCTGGACTTGGAGGGCGACTCGATTCGCGACATCAGCTTCCAAGGCTCAGGATGCGCGATTTCCAAGGCGTCAGCATCCCTGATGACGCAAAGCGTGAAGGGTAAGACCAGGGCGGAAGCGGCAAGACTCTTCGACCAGTTCCACAAGCTGGTGACGGGCCAGTCGCCGGCGAACGGGAACCGGGCTGAACTGGGCAAGCTGGCTGTTTTTTCCGGCGTCTCCGAGTTTCCTGTGCGGGTTAAGTGCGCCACGCTGGCCTGGCACACATTGCACGCTGCGCTCCAAGGAAAACAGGAAACCGTGTCGACGGAGTAGCGCGACGCGGAGAAGAAGGAAAAACAGCTACGAGGGGAGTTCTATATGGGTGCGAGTGAACCGATCACGCTGAGTCGGGCTTGTGAAGTCATCGAGATCCCCAGTGGGATTCGCGCCACCCTCCCGGCCGGTGCCGTCGTAAGGATCATGCAGTCCCTGGGCAGCGGCTACACGGTGGCTACCGATCGCGGCTACATGTACCGTGTCGATGCCAAGGATACGGATGCCCTGGGGCTCTCCAACGCGGCGACGGCGCAAGCACCTGCAGTCCAGGAAGGGGCCTTCAGCGATCAGATGGTCTGGGATCAGTTGAAGACCGTGTACGATCCGGAGATTCCGGTCAATATCGTGGATCTGGGTCTGGTTTACTCGTGCGTGATTGCGCCCGCGGAGCAAGGCGGGAACAGGATTCATATCAAGATGTCCATGACGGCTCCCGGTTGCGGTATGGGCAACGTGCTCAAGGCCGACGTGGAGAGCAAGCTCTCGCGGTTGCCCGGTGTCAAGGAAGTTCATGTTGAAGTCGTGTTCGATCCGCCATGGCATCCCGGCCTCATGTCGGATGCGGCCAAGCTCCAGCTTGGCTTCGACCTGGATTACGGCACGACACAAGCCTCGCCACCGATCTATGGAGAAAGAAAGTGACGGCAAGAGATTTCAGGACGGCAAGGCATGAAGGCTGAGCGGCAAGTATAGGCATGGGACGGCCGCATTTCAATCCGGGTACATGACCGGCCGCATCCTGATACTATGAGGACAATTTTCCGCCTGGGGGAGGTTCACATGGGCTGTAATACGCCTTCAATGTTGCCTGAGCCAGAGAGGCTAGGGCAACGCAAGGTTTTCTGCGTGAAGTTCCAGAGGGAAATGCCGGGACTGGACGAGCCGCCGTTCGACACGGAACTGGGCCAGCGGATTTATGAAAGCGTCTCTGAGGAAGCCTGGAAGATGTGGGGTGAGCATTGCAAGATGCTCTTGAACGAATACCGGCTGAATCCCGCCAACCGCCAGGACGCAGGAGATCCTCGTCAAGCACCTGGAAGATTTCTTCTTTGGCGAGGGCGCCGTGCTTCCACCGGGATACGTCCCCCCGCGCAGCAAGGACTAATTTCGGGTTTCTATATGCCCGATCTGAAGGTACTGCTGATCTCGACCTACGAACTGGGCCGGCAACCGTTTGGGCTGGCCTCGCCCGCGGCGTGGCTGCGCGCTGCCGGCTTCCACACAACTTCGTTGCACGCCTCTCGCGACAGTCGCTGGACGAAGAGGCAGTACGCACCGCCGGCCTGATCGCCTTTTATCTGCCCATGCACACCGCCACGAGGATCGCAGTGCGCGCGCTGGAGAGAGTCCGGAAACTCAACCCTGCCGCCCGCGTGTGCGGATTTGGACTGTACGCCCCGGTCAATGGTGGCCTGCTGCGTCGTTTGGGCGTCGGCACGATCCTTGGGGGAGAGTTTGAGCAGGGGTTGTTGAGCCTGGCCCACCGCCTGGAGGCCGCTGCGCCCGGCCCTGGGATGCCACAGATTGAGCCTGAGATCTCGCTCGCCCGTCAGAATTTCCTGGTGCCCTATCGCGACGACCTGCCTCCGCTGGAAAAGTACGCACATCTCACCTTGCCGAACCACAGCACCCGCGTCGTGGGGTACACCGAGGCCAGCCGGGGCTGCAAGCACCTGTGCCGTCACTGTCCCATCGTACCGGTGTACAACGGCACGTTTCGCATCGTCCAGCGCGAGGTGGTGCTGGAAGATATCCGCCGCCAGGTCGCGGCCGGCGCGCAACATATCACCTTCGGCGACCCCGACTTCTTCAACGGGGTCGGTCACTCGATGGCCATCGTGGAAGCACTCCACCGCGAGCATCCCGGGCTCTCTTACGACGTCACCATCAAGGTGGAGCACCTGCTGAAGCACGCCGGACGCCTCACAGCGCTGCGTGAGACGGGATGCGCGTTCGTGACAACGGCGGTGGAGTCGGTGGATGACCGCGTGCTTGTCATCCTCGACAAGGGCCACACGCGTGCCGACTTTATCCGTGTCGCCGGGCTGATGCGCGGGCTCGGACTTTTTCTCGTTCCCACCTTCGTGCCTTTCACGCCCTGGACTAGGCTGGAGGGCTATGAAGACCTGCTGGCTAACCTGATACGGCTGAGCCTAGTAGAACACGTCCCACCGGTGCAGCTCACCATCCGCCTGCTGATTCCCGCCGGGTCGCGCCTGCTGGAAGTGCTGCCACTGCACAACGCGGCCATCGGTCCCTTCGAGCAGGAGGCGCTGAGCTATCCGTGGGCAAACTCGAACCGCAGGGTTGACTGGCTCCAGCGCGCCCTCGAAGCCATGGTGCAGCGCGAGGCCAAGGCCGGCGCGTCACGCACCGTGATCTTCGGGGAAGCCTGGAAGCTGCTGCAACGCGCCATGCACGAAGACGGGGACGAAGTGCTGACGCCCCTTCCGCTCGACCCACCCGGGCCGCCGCGGGTCACCATCCCTTACCTGACCGAACCCTGGTACTGTTGATCCGAACCCACCAGCGGGCAGTTAGCCTGCTTCTAGTCCCTGGGCAGAACACGCCGGATGGCCCGCAAGTAGATCGTGTGTATCAAGTGCAGCCCAAAGCACGAGGATCCGTACCGCCTCATCTCGCACTATCGAAATTTCCGTCTCGGTCCGGTCACCGGCCAGACGGGACTCCGCATCCTGCTGACCCAATGGCAACAGGCCAATAGAGTCGTGCTGGATTGTGCGAAGTAGTCAAATCACCGGCAGGGCGGGGGTCAGCACGAAGCGCAGTTTCTCGTGGGCGTGGCGCAGCGCATTTTCGACGAACTCGGGTGAGTGCCCGCGGCCGAAGATAAAACCCAGATAACTGGATCCTTCCGGCAGCGGAACCAGCTTCTGGCTGACTTTGGCCGTGATGTGGATCTCCTCGATGCCGGGCGTCGCCAGCGCCTCGTCCACCCCTTGCGTTTCCTGGTAGAACCCCGCTTGGGGGATGGGGATCATCATGACTCCCGCTGCCGCGTTCTCGCGGTAAATACGCGACACATCCTGCCCCAGGGCCAACCGGATCAGCAGTTCTTCCAGAGAAACGTTGTCGTCCACTAGCGGGATGCGGAAGTGCAGGGCGCGAGAGCAAAGGCCGCCGATGGGACGTGCCGCCACCTCCATCACCCAGACGCCTTCGCGGTTGATCCGCAGCTCGGCGTGTAAAGGGCCATGATATAGGCCCAGTGCGTGCACCGCGCGCCCCAGCGTCTGTATCACGTCCTGCTGGGTCTCAGCGGCCAGCCGCGAGGGCGTGACGTAGATGGTCTCCTCGAAGAAGGGGCCGACCAGTGGGTCGGGTTTGTCGAAGATGGCCAGAATGCGCAGCCGCCCGCGGTCCACGATGCCTTCCACCGCGATCTCCGCCCCCTCGACGTAGGATTCCACCTGTATGAAGTGGCTGGTCTCCTCCCGCAGCACGCCCACTTCGGGAGTGCTCAGCAGCGCCCGTATACGCTCGAAGGCGCGGACAAATTCTGCCGCCGTGTCGGCGCGGATAACGCCGCGGCTGGCCGAGAGTGCCAGCGGCTTGAGCACCCATGGGGACGCGAGGCCGACCGCGTCCGCAGCCAGCAGGCGCCGGGGGTCCCGCATCCACAAGAAAGCGAGAGAAACCAGGCACGTTGAGCCCTGCTTGCCGCAGGCACTCGCGGGAGCGGTACTTGTCGCGACAGGCGTCGGCGGCTTCTGGAGGATGGGACAACAGGCCCAGCGCGCGGCAGGCTCGTGCCGCGGAGGGCGTCGGACGGTCGCCGATCGAGACCAGTGCGGCCATGGGGTTGGTGCGCGCGTATTCCGTGATCCTCTGCGCCCCGGCTTCGGGATCCTCAAAGCGCAACGGGAGAGCGCCGTCATGCCACGGGTCCTCCAAAACATGGCAGCGGTCGGTGGCGAAAACCACCGCCAGCCCGAGCTTCTCAGCTGCCTCCACGAAAGCCTGCGTCTGGTACCCGGTCGTGGTGCATAAGAGAAGGAGGCGCTGCCTGCTTTTGGTGTCAGTCATGGGGGGTGAGATTTGATCCCACGATAGCAAGCCCGACAACTGCCCGCAAATCGCGGAAACTCAACGTCACTCTTTCTTCATCTGATGCTCTTCCCTCGGCGCGGTGAGGAAGATCGCGCTCTTCCCCTCCGTATGCGGCGAGAAGAATGCTCACGTCGTCGTCAAAATAGGTCAGGCCCATGGCGCCCAGCCGCCGCGCGGCACGACAGTCTGTTGAATAGTTTGCGCCTGCCACCGATTACTTCGCCGCACCGAGACCTTGGTGAACAGGCGTGTTCCACTGATATCGGCGCCATTCAATTTTCCTTTCATTTGAGAGACTCCGACCACCGCAACTGCCTCGCCATACGAGCGAATCTCGAGTTCTCAGCAACTTCAAACTGTTGCGGAAG
Organism: uncultured Acidobacteriaceae bacterium; assembly: GCA_963836295.1. GTDB lineage: Bacteria > Acidobacteriota > Terriglobia > Terriglobales > Acidobacteriaceae > Bog-257. The sequence continues at coordinate 260,835 of CAWIIY010000004.1, forward strand.
ATTTCGGTCGAATAGATTTCCTGGCGTAATCTCCACATGCCGCCGCGTGATAAAGCTCCCAAAGAGGACAGCAGGCTGTCCCAACCTGGCTTGGGAACTTAGCTGGGCGCGGCGGGAACAGGTCTCAGCTCAGAAGTTGCTCACTAGGAACGTTAGCGAGCGGGTGGTAGACAAGGACAACCACAACCACCTGCGCGATTGCCTGAAGTACCTCGCGCTGTCGTTGCCCGCGCCCGCGCAGACGCAGCTCGAAGTGCGTCTGGCAGCCATGGCCAAATGGCACCCGAATCACTGACCGGCGAGCCGAGAAAAGCAGAAGACGGACCCACTTGGTCCGCCTCGCCAATTAAACTTACAAACTCTAGTTCTCGTACAGCAGCACGCCCTCGGTTTCCTGCGAGTCCACCGGACGGTAGTACAGCTTGTTGTCCTCGAGGAAGACCTCGATGAACGCCGGCCGCCTGGTGATGATGCCTTGGATCAGCGCCTCCGACAACGGATCTTCGACGTACTTCTGCAAGGCACGCCGCAGCGGACGCGCGCCGTAGCTGCGATCGCTGAGTGTCTGACTGAGGACCCACTTCTGGGCCTCGTCGGTTACGGTCACGGTGATTGATTTCTGCGCCAGATTCTGGTTCAGCTGGCTGACCATAAGCTCCAGGATCTGAATGAGGTCGTTCTCAGTCAGCGCGCTGAACAGGATGATTTCGTCCAACCGGTTCAGGAACTCGGGATTGAAGGTGCGCTTGACCTCGTTCCTCACCAGATCCTCGACCTTGTCGGAGATCATGTCTTCCTTGGTTGACTGGAAGCCCATGCCGGTGCGCTTCTGCAAGTGGCGCGCGCCGATGTTCGAAGTCATGATGATGATGGTGTTCTTGAAGTCCACCGTGTTGCCCAGCCCATCGGTGAGCTGACCGTCCTCAAACACCTGCAGGAGGATGTTGAACAGGTCAGGGTGCGCCTTCTCGACTTCATCGAGCAGCACCACGGAGTAGGGCGCCCGTTTCACGCGTTCGGTTAGCTGGCCGCCCTCTTCATAGCCCACATATCCCGGAGGCGAACCGATCAGCTTCGAGACCGAGTGCTTCTCCATGAACTCGGACATGTCAAAGCGCACCAGCGACTTCTCGCTGCCGGACATGAACTGCGCCAGCGTGCGCGCGACTTCCGTCTTGCCGACGCCGGTGGGGCCGAGGAAGAGGAACGAACCGATGGGACGGTTTGGGCTCTTCAGGCCAGCACGCGAACGGCGAATGGCGCGGGCCAGCGCGGTGATGGCGCGGTCCTGCGAGATCACGCGCCTGTGCAGCTCTTCTTCGATGCGAAGCAGCTTCTGGCTCTCCTCTTCCTTGATGGAAGCGATGGGAACGCCGGTCCAGCGCGAGACCACATCCTCGATGTTTCGCGGCCGACCACGCCGGTGGACGATTCATCGAGGTGATCCTTCTCGCGCAGAGCGCGCAGGTTCTCGCGCTCCTTGCGCTCCTCGTCCGAGTAGAAGCGCGCCTTCTCGACCTCGTGGCTCGCGATGGCGTTTTCCATGCGGTGCACGATGAACTTGATCCGCTTCTGGACCTCCGTGATGTTCTCAGGCAATGAGGTCTGGCGCAGCTTCACGCGCGCTCCCGCCTCATCGATGAGATCGATTGCCTTATCGGGCAGGAAGCGGTCCGGAATATAGCGATTGGAATGCGCTACAGCGAAGTTAATGGCGTCGTCGGTGTAAGTGACCGCGTGGAACTTCTCGTAGCGGTCCTTAATGCCGAACAGAATCTTGGTGGCGTCGCCTTCATCCGGCGGCGGAACCTTGACGGCCTGGAAACGGCGCTCGAGCGAACGGTCTTTTTCGATCGACTTGCCATACTCGCCCGGCGTAGTCGCGCCGATACACTGAATTTCACCGCGCGACAAAGCCGGTTTCAGGATGTTGGCCGCGTCTAACGAACCTTCGGCAGAACCCGCGCCTACCAGCGTGTGCAGCTCATCGATGAAGATGATGGCGTCCTGCGACTCCATCAGCTCCTTCATGATGGTCTTCAAGCGCTCTTCAAACTGGCCACGATATTTGGTGCCCGCCACGATTAATGACAGGTCAAGGGCCAGGATGCGCTTATCTGCCAGGAACGACGGGACTTCGCCATCGGCGATGCGCTGCGCCAGGCCCTCGACGATGGCAGTCTTACCTACGCCCGCCTCGCCGATCAGCACCGGATTGTTCTTGGTGCGGCGGCAGAGAATATGAATCACGCGCTCCAGCTCGCTTTCACGTCCCACCAGCGGATCGAGCTGGGCATCCATCGCCGCCTGGGTCAGGTCGCGGGAAAACTCACTCAGCAGGGAAGATTCGCGCTGACGCTGGGGCTGAGCTTTTTCCTGGCTGGTACGGGCCAGTTCCTCGCGGATGGTCGAAAGGTGTAAGCCGCGTTCGTGCAGGATCTCGGCGGCGAAGCACTTCTCTTCACGCAGCAGTCCCAACAAAAGATGCTCGGTTCCAACGTGCTTGTGCGAAAGGCGCTCAGCCTCCTCGGCAGCGTAAGCCAGAACCCGCTTGCACTCGTCGCTCAACGGGAGATCGACCGAGGTCGAGAGCTTCTCCCGGATAGTAATGTGTCCCTCAATCTGCTTGCGGATAGACTCGACCGAGGCATGAGAACGCAGGAACCCCAAGATGAGAGCTTTGTCTTCGCGCAGAAGTCCCAACAGCAGGTGCTCCGTCTCTATGTAAGGAGAACCGAACTGACTGGCCTCGTAGCGCGCAAAGAAGATGACGCGCCGTGCTTTCTCCGAGTACCGTTCAAACATGAGCCCTCTCCCCGCCAAGTTCTCCGATAAGCTGTCGGGTTGGTGACAAGCCCCATACTTGGAGAACCCTGTAGGCCCATACATCATTACGCAATCAAGATACCAACGAACCCAAGTTCCTAAGGAACTCCTGTTCATGATACCGTACCCGACTGCCGTTTCTCTGCAACATGGCTACAACAACTTGCAAGCCAGCTGCAGAACCTGTCCTTCCATTGGTCCGGACTGTGCCGGAAAATGTCCAAAATTGGACTGACCCCCAAAAGTGAGACATTGGTAAGTGTCACAACTTGCATTCAATGGGGGAGGACTTTGTGCGCAGAGGGGAAAGAACGAAGCCAGAGTTTAGGCAGCAGGCTGTGGAACGAATGCAGGTAGCAAGAAACCTTGGCCTGCTGGCCCAGGAGCTGGGGATTTCCGTTCGGACTTTGTACCGCTGGAAAGACTGCCAGCTCGGTCGTGTGAAGAAGGTCCGGGAGCCGGTACCGCGAGAGAAGAGGCTGGAAGCTGAGATCCAGCGCTTGAAGCAATCGCTCGCGAACCGCACGTTGGAAGTAGATTTTTTCAAGGGTGCCTTGCAAAAAGTCGAGGCTCGAACGCCGGCAGAGTGGCGCCTCTGGCGCGAGGGCATCTACGACCAGATCCGGGGAGTGATGTCGATGCAAGGCAATTTGAGTGTCGAGCGGATGTGCTATTTGGCGCAGGTCAGTCGGGCGGGCTTTTACCGGTTCCTGGCCGAGCGGAGGCCGACCGAAGAAGACATGGAAGTACGCTCCGCCATTCAGCAGATCGCGTTAGCGCATCGGCGCCGGTACGGCTGCCGGCGGATCACAGCGGAGCTGCGACGCCGTGGCATGCGCGTGAATCGTAAACGCGTGGCGCGAATCATGCGAGAGGATAATCTTCTGGCGGTGCAGCCGCGGGCGTTCGTCGTCACCACCGATGCCGATCACGATTTCGAGGTTTATCTGAACCTGGCCGGCCGCATGAAGGTGACCGGGATCCATCAGCTGTGGCTGGCCGACATCACCTTCATTCGGTTGCTGGCCGAGTTCGTCTATCTGGCGGTGATTCTCGACGCCTTTTCCCGCAAAGTCGTGGGATGGTCGTTGGGCCGAAGGTTGACGGCGCAATTGCCGATCGCTGCGCTGGAGCAGGCGATCACAGAGCGACAACCACCACCGGGCTTGGTGCACCACTCGGATCGGGGCGTACAGTACGCATCCGGGGATTACGTCAAGATTTTGCGTGAGCACCAAATCATTCCGAGCATGAGCCGGCCGGCGAACCCTTACGACAATGCCAGTTGTGAGAGCTTCCTGAAAACTCTCAAACGAGAGGAGATCTACGCCCACCAGTATCGAGATCTCGATCACTTGTGCGCGAACCTCGAAGCTTTCATCGAACAATACTACAATCGCTGCCGCCTGCACTCGGCGCTCGGCTACCGGTCGCCAGAGGAGTTCGAGCAAGCTGTCGGTCCCGCAAATCTTTCCAGCGGGGCGACTATGAGTTTTTTCAGGCATGCGGAGATCTATCGATCCGATGGGGGATCTTTGATGAACAGGAAGCCGACCGAAGCCGGCTCCCCGACGGACCATCGTCTCGATGAGTCTCCGGTTGGCTATTCCTCGGCGGGTTGGTCTCCACCAGAGCCCGCTTCTGCTTCACCAACCGAGGACGATTCTGGCGGAGATGAGAATGTTTGAATACGGAAAACCATTGAACGGCGCCTGTGACATTTTCAAACTGTCTCACCAATGGGGGTCACCCCAAGTCGTGACACCTTCTGTCTACACCGACCCTCACGCCGGAGCGATTCCGGCGCCACCTCTTCGACATGCCCACGATGCAGCCGCAGCATGCAATGACAGCGGCGGGCAAGAGCGAGACTATGCGTGGCTATCAAGAGATATTTTGTGACACGTGCTTTCGACCACTCTCATTTAATCTCGCTCTGAATCAGCATCTCGGGGTTCGAGTCCCCCGGGGCAGCCAATACCATCTTGCGGAAGTCCTTCGTGAAAAGTCTCAATGAACGAGATGTGGCCTTCGTAGTCGGGCCGGGATAGATACTTCTCGAGCTTCACGCTGAGGACATTGCCAGCGGCCTTTTGCCTCGCCTCGTGGGACTTCGTTCGAACCAGGCATTTATAAAGCAGTAGGACAATAAGATCTGACCGTAGCCAAGCTAATCTGCTCGTGGTGCTTTTGCTGGTGGCACTCCACAAGCGGGAGCGTGCCGAATTAAGAGCATTTTTTCGCGCCCTGGGCAGGAGCGTTCGTGACCTCCGTACCCGCAAGGGGACCCCACGCCGACAGCGCGAATTCCGCCGCCAGCAGGCTGATCAAGAATCACTCCTCCAATCACGATGCGAGGTACAATGATTTTGCAGGGTGAAACCGCAGCCGGCTCTGCAGGGATGCAACCATGCCGAGGGATAGCTTGGTTGTGCTCATCGAGACGATCACTTCATCTGCGCGAATATCCTTCTCGCGCTCGCCAACCCGCATCGGATCGGTAGAGCCGCATGCATTGAAAACCACCGCCCGAAGGACGGAATCTATACCACCGGGGTCCTTCCCCAGTTGACGCTGAGGCGGCAATTTTGCAGTTGGCGCATACTCTTGTGCATAGCAGCGCTGGGCGCGAGGAATGTAGAGACTGCCTCATGGAACAAGGTTCTAGAATTCGTAAGATCGCGTTTGTCGGCGACCACTTGCCGCGCAAGTGCGGCATTGCGACGTTCACGTCCGATCTGCTTGCCGCCGTGGCAGCTACGCATCCCCAAAGCCAGTGTTTCTCAGTGTCGGTGAATGACATTAAAGGTGGCTACGAGTACCCGGAAGTAGTTCGCTTCGAGATTGAGGAGCAGGATTTGTCGTCTTATCTACGTGCTGCGGACTTCCTCAATATCAGCAACGTGGACATCGTCTGCTTGCAGCACGAGTTCGGCATTTTCGGCGGGCCCGCCGGCGGCCATATCCTGGCACTCCTGCGCGAATTGAGAATGCCTGTTGTCACGACGCTTCATACCGTTTTGCACGAGCCGAACGCCGAGCAGCGGCGTGTTATGCAGGAGTTGGTCTCGCTCTCGACCCGGCTCGTGGTCATGACTGAGCGGGGGCGCCAAATGTTGCAAGAGGTTTACCAGGCACCCCCGGCCAAGATCGATCTGATCCCGCATGGCATTCCTGACGTAGGCTTCGTCGATCCGACTTATTTCAAGGACCAGTTCGGGGTGGAAGGCAGGGTAGTGTTGCTCACGTTCGGGCTGCTTTCGCCAAACAAGGGCATCGAACATGTGCTCAACGCTCTGGCGCACATCCTGGCGGAGTTTCCCGACCTTGTTTACATCGTACTGGGCGCCACCCATCCCAACGAACTGCGAGAGCATGGCGAAGCTTATCGGCTCAGCCTCGAAATTCTCGCCAAAAAGAACAAACTTGAGAAGAACGTCATCTTCTACAACCGGTTCGTAGACCTTGAAAACCTGAAGGAGTTCATCGGCGCCGCGGACCTTTACATTACGCCTTACCTCAACGAGGCGCAGATCACTTCGGGCACGCTAGCCTATGCGTTTGGTGCTGGCAAAGCAGTAATTTCGACGCCGTACTGGCACGCTGCGGAATTGTTGGCGGAAAACCACGGCGTGCTGGTGCCGTTCGGCGACGCCGCAGCCATAGCACGCGAGGTGATTGCCTTGCTGCGCGACGACACCCGCCGTCATACCATTCGTAAGAACGCCTACAGGCTCGGCCGCGAGATGATCTGGAGCAACGTGGCCCAGCTGTATATGCGTTCCTTCGAGTCATCACGGATAGAAGGGGCGGCGCGGTCTCGAAGATCTCTTGCCACGAAGACGCTTGACCGAAAACCGCGGGAACTGCCGGAGTTGAAATTGAGTCATCTCTCGCGGATGACCGATTCGACCGGAATTTTCCAACATGCGATTTTCAGCGTTCCGAATTTTTCCGAGGGCTATTGTACCGACGATAATGCGCGTGCGTTCATCCTCGCAGTGCTGCTCAGTGAGATGGGAGAGGACGCGGAGCGCGTCCGGACACTGGCCAGCACTTGCGCGGCTTTTCTCCATCACGCGTTCGATCTCAAAACAAAACGCTTCCACAACCATCTGAGTTTTGATCGACACTGGCTCGATGAACAAGGGTCAGAGGATTGTCAAGCGCGAGCGCTCTGGGCGCTGGGCGTGGGAGTTGGGCGTTCCCCCTATCGGAGCTTCCAGATCATGGCTGGACAACTCTTCGCGCTGGCGCTGCCTGCACTGACGGAGTTCACTTCGCCGCGCGCCTGGGCGTTCGGCCTTATCGGCATTCATGAATACCTGCGCCGGTTGAGCGGTGACAGCCTGGTCAACCAAACCCGTGAGACACTTGCTTCCCGGCTCATGGAACTTTTCGAAAGGACCGCCCAGCCGGACTGGTGCTGGTTCGAAGAGAATCTGACGTACGACAACGCGAAGCTCGCACACGCTTTGATCCTGAGCGGACGTGCAACTGGACAACAAGCAATGTTTGAACGAGGACTGGATGCCCTGCGCTGGCTGACGGAATTGCAAACCTCCGAGCAGGGTCACTTTCGATCCATTGGCACCAACGGATTTTATCGCCGCGGCGGCATGCGGGCCAACTTTGACCAGCAGCCCATCGAGGCGCAAGCAATGGTCTCAGCCTGTCTTGGGGCCTATCGCGCCACATCGGACGTCTGGTGGTACGAACAGGCGCAACGTGCCTTCGACTGGTTCATCGGCTGGAACGATCTCGGATTGGAACTCTACTCTCCCAAAACAGGTGGCTGCCGCGATGGGTTGCATGTAGACCGGGTCAACCGGAACCAGGGGGCGGAATCCACCCTGGCCTTCTTGCTTTCGTTGGCGGAAATGCGCTTGGCGCAAAATATTCTGACGAGTTTTAAGGAACCTATCGCCGTCTAAAAGTAATCGCTGCTTCCGGTCTTGTTTCTCTGGAATAACCAGTCCATGAATGCCAACTCGATTCACGTCAAACGCACGGCCACGGTCCTCAGACCCGACCAGTCACGCGTTCTTTTGCGGCCATTCAGTCCGGAGGATCCCCCGCGGGTCGCCAGGATTATCGCCAGGATCATGTCGCTCCCGGAAAACCGAGTCGGCCCTCTCCTGGACGAAGTCACCGCCGAATTCTCCCAGCGACACCAGCAGATCCACAAATCCTTTCTGGAACGATTCGAACAGGTCCGAGACCTCCTTTTGACCGATGAGAAAATTTCCGAACAAAGAAAGCTGTTGATCGGCTCCTATTTCGTTTGCGAATTCTCCTTAGAATCCGCAGCCCTGTTCAATCCGTCCATCGTCCCGCACCCTGACCAGTCTGACCTGCCTCCCGGCGCTCTGCGTTTTATCCTCAGCTTGCGCGCCACCGGGGAGGGACACATCTCCTCCATCACTTTTCGGACGGGTATCATCCACGCCGACCATCGGATCGAGGTCCTACCCCCAACCGGCTTCCTCACCGAGCCGCGTCAAATCCCGAACCCCCGTTACGAGAAGGCGCTCTTCGAGCGGAAACTCTTTGAGCTGGGATTGACCAGCGGATTCACACGCCGGGTTATGGACAAGTTTGGGGAGTCGTTTGCATTGGAAGAACTGCGCGCCAATCTCGAAGCCGAAATGACGCATTCCCGCCTGTCGGATCGGAACGCGATCCGGGGGATTTTGATGCTGGCCCGGTCCAACTACGAGGTTCAGTTTCAGCCCCAACAGGGGCTGTCTGAACGCGTCCTTTTCCCGGCCACGCCGTCGCAACGCAACGGCATCGAAGACGCCCGGTTCGTCCGTTTCCAGAACGATGACGGTACCCACGTCTACTACGCCACCTTCACAGCCTTCGATGGCAAGGTGGTCTTGCCAGAGCTGGTGGAGACCTCTGACTTCCTCCTCTTCCGGTTCATCACCCTGAACGGTCCGGCCGCCGAAAACAAAGGCATGGCCATCTTCCCCCGGAAAATCAACGACCTCTATGCCATGCTCTCCCGCCAGGACAACGAGAACATCTACCTCATGTTTTCCGACAACGTGCACTTCTGGTATGAACGCAAGGTGCTCCTTAAACCGATGTTTCCGTGGGAACTGGTCCAGCTTGGGAACTGCGGGTCCCCCATTGAGACCGAAGCGGGCTGGCTGGTCCTCAGCCACGGTGTCGGCCCCCTGCGAACGTACTGCATCGGCGCGTTCCTCCTCGATCACGATAATCCCGGCAAAGTGATCGGCCGCCTCCGCGAACCCTTGCTCAAACCGGACCAAAGGGAGCGTAAAGGGTACGTGCCGAACGTCGTTTATACCTGTGGCGCTCTCCTCCACAACGGCGAACTGATCATTCCCTATGGCATGGCCGATCACGCCACCGGTTTCGCTACCGTTCCCCTCGATGAAGTGCTGGCTGCCATGCACTAGGAACGATCGTCGAACAGCATGACAAAGCCCGACAAAAGAGTGGCTGTCCTGTCGCCGATAGCCTGGCGAACGCCTCCTCGGCAATACGGCGCCTGGGAAACGGTGGCTAGCAACATCACCGAAGGGCTCGTCGCCCGTGGCTGGGATGTGACGTTGTTCGCCAGCAGGGATTCTGTGACCCGCGCTCACCTGCATGCCGTGGTGGACAAGGGGTATGAAGAGGATTCCGCCGTCGATCCCAAAGTAGCCGAATACCTTCACATCTCCGAAGCGTTCGAGCGCGCTGCTGAGTTTGACCTCATCCACAGCCACTACGACTTCATGGCTTTGACCTACACCCGGCTGGTCAAGACACCGGTCCTGACTACCATCCACGGATTCTCGTCAGCCAAAATCATGCCCGTCTATCAGAAGTATCGTGACGGATACTTCGTTTCCATCAGCGACTCCGATCGAGCCGCAGGGCTGAATTACCTGGCGACCGTCTACAACGGCATCGATCTCTCGTTATACCCGCTTCAGGAACCCGGCGGTGATGACCTGATTTTCCTCGGTCGGATCCACCCGGATAAAGGTGTTCATCTGGCCATCGAGGTTGCTCGTCTGAGCGGAATGCGTTTGATCATCGCTGGTATTATCCAGGATGAGGCCTATTTCCGGGAGCAGGTCAAACCCCATCTCGACGATCAAAACATCCTTTATATCGGACCGGTGGGCGTGCCGGGCAAGAACGAACTGTTTGCCCGAGCCCGAGCTCTACTGCACCTGAACACCATCCCGGAGCGATTCGGACTTGTCCTGGTCGAAGCCAATGCCGCTGGCGTGCCCGTCATCGCGATGGACCTCGGCTCTTGCCGTGAGGTGATCAAGGACGGGCAGACCGGTTTTCTGGTTGACAACGTCACTGAAGCAGTTCGGGCCCTTGGACGAATTTCTGAAATCGATCGTCGTGCCTGCCGCAGCCGTGTCCGGCAATACTTTTCGATCGATACCATGGTGGAGGGATACGAACGGGTTTACTCGACGATTTTTGATCTGGAAGCGAAGAGACGACCATGAAGCTGGACATTGTCAGACGATACCGCCACAACCCCATCCTCACCAAGGCCGAGATCCCCTACCCAGTGGAAACCGTTCACAACGCGGCGGTCGTGAAGCATGAGAACGAATACATCATGCTTTTCCGCTCCCATCTCCGCACCGGACGGTCCATCATTGGTTTGGCACGCAGTCCCGACGGATTCCGCTTCACCGCCGATCCACAGCCCTTTCTGATTCCTGACCGGGACAGCCCTTTTGCCGCCTATGAAGAGTTCGGCGTGGAGGACCCACGCGTGACCCGGCTGGAAGGGGAGTACATCATCACCTACAGCGCCTACTCGCGAAATGGAGTGCGGATCGCCCTGGCCAAGACGAAGGACTTCAGTCAGGTGGAAAGAGTTTCCCTAATCACGCAGGCGGATTATCGGAATGTGGTGATCTTTCCCGAGAAGTTTGATGGGCTTTATGCCCGGCTTGACCGTCCTCATTCGGAAATCGCCCCTTGGTCAATCTGGATTTCCTATTCTCCGGATCTGTGCTATTGGGGCCAATCACAGCTCATCATGAAGCCTGAACCATATCACTGGGATGAAATGAAGATCGGTCCCGGCGCGCCGCCGATCAAAACGGACCAGGGATGGCTTTCCATCTATCACGGAGTTTTCAAAACGATGGATGGATCGGTGTATCGTTTGGGGGTTGCTCTTCATGACCTGCAGAACCCGGCAAAGGTCATCGGTGTGGGCGACTCGTGGATTTTGCAACCGGAGGATCCTTGGGAAATAACTGGATATGTCCACAACGTGGTCTTCACCTGTGGTGCCGTTCTGGAGTCCGATGGAACCGTGAAAATCTATTGGGGGGGCGCAGACACGGTCATGTGCGTGGGCGAAGCGAATGTCTCGGAGCTGGTCGCACTATGCCTCCATCACGGCAGACCGGCAAAGTAAGAATGGCATTTCAATGTCCTCTAATACCCCTGAATGGTATTTAAATCCCCAGGGCAGCGTTCGCCTCGATGCCTGTCCTACGCAGAAATTACATCGGAAGTGAATTTACCTCTTCGACGACCGAGCGACAAACTTATAGGTCCCCATCCGTCAGAGAGGAGCCGTAGCCGTTCGCTTCCAGCCAGTGATACAGGTGTACTTGGTAAAGGTAGGAGGCGAGAAGCTCCTCGCCAAGTTCGTGGGTTTCGGTGCAGAGGAAAGGTACTTGCAGTCCGGCCAGCACGGCCATAAGTGACTGCACAATCTGGTTGGGTTTGGCTGCGGAATATGGATAGGGCGACTTGATTTGGCTCAAAGCTGCCGTAATTACGAGCAGACGGTGAGGATAGCGAGACATCCGCCGAAGGCGATCCACAAAAACCTTGCGCTCGACGGTGAACGAGCGCGCCAGATCAGGAAGCTGCCTTTTCGCTCAACCACGCATACGTCCTCGAGTCCGGCGATGGAATAGTCGCCCAACCTCAGCGCTCTTCGTTCAACACCACTGAACCAGCCCCGAAAACGCGAGAAGTCAAAGGGATTCTGCTCGCGCGTATCCACCACCAGCACCGGGCGCGGTGTCTTCAGCTGCGTACCTCCCCGTTCGGCCAGAACTGGAATAGCCGGAGGCGGCACAGGATTCGCGCTCAGGAACCAGTCCAACGGAGATGCGATCAGGGGTCTATGTCGCTTCATTACCTAGTATTCCTGCCACAATTGCCAGCACCCGTTTGCGCCCTTCGTCCATTCGCTAATGTCTAGCATATTCGTCTTTTGTTCGCCAGCATAGCCTCCGATGCGGTAGTGGTGCAGTAAAATTCCGGTTTGTGCAAAATTGACCAGACATCCGAAGGTATGGCGAAATATCGTGAGAATGAATCCTCTTCTTAGGGGACGATTTAAGTAGCACAGAAGCCGCCCTGGCTGAGTTTCCGGGTGGCTTCTCTCTTTTGCAGAAGGTTACGCCGAGGGGGCGCCTTGGCGATTGTCCGCGAACACCGATTCTTCGGATGACGCGTACACTAGGGAGCGATCCGGTCGGTCAGGGTGTCGGTGTGGGTGCTGATGTTCTCACGCAAGTCGAACCACGGGCCCGAGCCCTTGGCGGTCTGCGCCACCGAACTGCTTTCACTGGTGGCGAAGTTCTGCCACGAGCCGTAGCGCGTGACTTCCATGAAAGTCCAAGGCCCTCCTTCCAGGTGCTGCATCAGGACGGAGCCGGCGTCAGATTCGCCGGGTGCGACGGCGCCCAGCCTTTTTTCCAGTTGATCGCGATGCCCGGGCAGGGCGCGGTAGAACGAAACAACGTACACCGAGTTGGCCGACTTCGCGGCCTGCTCACCAAGACCCATGGCGCGGACGAATTCCGGCCAGGCGGGCCCATTTACGAACGTGTCGCCATGCCAGGCGTACATGTCGCGGACATTGGCGGGCGTGGGCGTGCCCGAAGCGCTCACCGTCGCCTTGGTCCCAAGGTGAGTAATCACAACGTAGTCCCATTCGGCGCCATCCTGATGCCGCAGGACCAGAACATGTCCGGGCATGGGAGAATTCGGGTCCGGAAGTCTCGAGGAAGTTGCCGAGTTGAGCGACCTTGCCGGGAGCGGCCGCGGCAACATGGACATGATAGACGTCGCTGCGGGCCAGCGGCGCCGGCGGATTCTGCGCCACAGCGGCAGACGACAACATGGCAACAGCCAGACTTACTACGCGAAAGCTTTTCACGATTGTCTCCAGTCAGAATTAGTGGATTTCGGCCGTTGGGCCGAAGGCGGTACTTGAACCCGGAGCCCGCTGAGACGTGACCCATCAATCACGCCATTACAACCCAGGCTCGGACAAGCGAGAATGTGTGAACCTCATCGGGCTGAGCATCGGGCTGGAAATTCAATGCAAGAATTCCGACCGCTATGCTGTGCCCGCGTATGCTCCTCGGCAAGCTCGACGACCGATAGTCACCGCTCCGAGAGTGAAGACCTTGCCACTACTCGTCTGCCACTGGCAAAAACGTCAACTTCTCACTAGTCAGTGCCCCGACGAGGAGCGGCCATCATGCCGCTGGACGAAGTCGGAAATGCCAAAGTTGCACCCGTCGCCGGTTCTGGCACCGTCAGTTGCTCCTCGGCTTTGCCCGGCCAGTAGTCAGGAAGGCGGGAGCAATCAGAAAACGACTTGATCGCCTGTGCAGCATTGCGAGTCTAAAGGACTGCCCGGCCAAGTAGTGGCTCACTGTCGATTTTGCACTCAGTCGGGCCGCACGCGTTTCTTGCTTCTTCACCTTCGGGGAGACGTCCAGATCTATAGGTTCCGCAGCAAGTGACCTTCTGGCGGCGATCACTCGGGTCTCGGTGTTGTTCTCGCGAGAGTAGGTTTGTCCCAGAGCGGAAGAGGATCACGTTCTGCGAGGCTCGCCAAGAGCTGTCCGCCGGTACTCTCATCGAACAGCGTGTGTATGAAGCAGTAGGCTCTATCGACGACATCGGTCATTAGGCGCTTCATTTCCTCGTCGTTCAGACGGAACACTCTGGGCCAGGGAATAACACCGTAGGGACTACTGACAGTGACATCCGTGTAGTCTCCAGATGCCGAAGACGGAGATATGCCCGCATGGAGATCCTCCAGCATTGAATTGCGAAAGCACTGGATGGACCATGTATTTTGCAAGGCGTTGCTGAAGTACAGGATCTGTAATGAATGCGCGCACATCATCACGTAGGTTCATACGGGCCTCCAGGACTCCTCTAATATGCCATGAACCCGCATGCTGTCAGCGATCTGCTCAACGCGATCCTGAAGGAGGAAATATGAGAGTCGACCGTGACGGCCGTCCCCGGACGGCTTACAGCCTGCGGCACACATACATTTACCTGCGCCTGTTAGAAGGTGCCGACATTTACCAGATCGCCAAGAACTGCCGCACCAGCGTAGAGATGATTGAGAAGTATTACGCAGCGCACCTCAAAACCCAGCTTGACGCCTCGGCGATCAACAAAATGCGAGCAAAGCCAAAGAAGAGACAAAGCCAGGTAAAAAACCCTGGAAAAGGCACGATGAAATCATCCGGCCGCTTTTGTGGTAGAAAACAATCAGCCAGTTCACGCGGGCGTGGCGGAATGGCAGACGCAACGGACTTGAGACAAAACTTGAGTGCCCGCCGGGAAACCGGCGATGCAGAACTGCCCAAGTTCGGGGAACCCCTGCAATGGCAATCCCGAGCCAAGCCCCGGCGGAATACTCCGCAGGGGAAGGTGTAGAGACTGGACGGGTAGCACCTAAGCCCCGGAACTATCTGGGAGATGGTGAAGGGATAGTCCGGACCGCAAACCCGGCGCCGCGCTATCGAGCGCCGCGCCAGGGGCGGCGAAAGCCGTAGACGGTAAGAAAATCCGTAGAGCCGAAAGGTTCGTGAGGGTTCGACTCCCTCCGCCCGCACCACTCCCCAATCGCCCAATCTCCATTGTGCCGGAAGAAAAAAGCGGCACACCAATGCCGCTACATCGTCGGCATGCTGCTCGGGCAACCGGCCTAGATGCGAGACCCTTAAAGCCGAGTCGTGTCGGGCGACTCTGGCTGAAGCGTTCGATGTGCTAGTCATAGTGCCAGGGCCGAAAATCACGGGTATCTACGCCCACGTCCACAGAGAGCGAAGTTAGTTTCATCTCGCACCTCCCCGTGCGAATGTTCGTAAAGATGCCAGCTTCCGAGGCACGCGTTATGTAAAGTCTTGGTAAAACGGTTGACTTTACCACGCCAAAAAGAGTGCCCTGTCGTTAAGGGGCTTATGATTCCGCCTATTTTCGTCCGTGCCAATAGGCAGGGCCGTTATTTTCGATTATGATTGAAGTCGAAAATAGGACGATGGGCTGTTTTCACATCTCGGAAAAGCGGCCATGCCCAAAATCGTGAACATTCCGGGCCGGAGGGTGCCGCAAGGCGCATATTCGGCTTTCGTCCCGGCCCCCTTGCCCCCGGTGTTGGACTGGACGCCCCGGCTTATTCGAGTGCTTTCTGACGCAGACCGGCTCATCGGCAGACTGGCCGGCGAGGGTGGAAGGCTGCCCAACCCTCATGTTCTGATGCGGCCCTTTGTACGACGCGAAGCCGTGCTGTCGAGCAAGATCGAGGGCACACAGGCGACACTTGGCGAGTTGCTGGCATCCGAAGCCGGAGCGGTGGTGGATCGTAGCCCGGAAGACCTGCGCGAGGTCAGTAACTATGTGGTTGCTCTAGAGCATGGCATCTCACGTCTCAAGAAACTTCCAATTTGCGTTCGCCTTGTCCGCGAGTTACATGAGAAGCTCATGGCCGGTGTCGGCGGGCACCAGGCGACTCCGGGGCGTTTCCGAACCACACAGAATTGGATCGGTAGGCCCGGCAGTACGCTGGCAACCGCATCCTTCATTCCGCCACCGCCAGGGGAAGTGGAACCCTGCCTCGCAGCCTGGGAGAAATTTCTCCATGAATCCGACTTGCCACCGCTGGTGACTATTGCCCTCGCCCACTACCAATTCGAAGCAATTCACCCGTTTCTCGATGGAAATGGGCGGGTTGGACGCTTGCTGATAACCTTGTTCCTGATCGAACGAAAGATTCTGCCGACTCCTCTGCTGTACCTCTCTGCGTTTTTTGAGGCCGCCCGCCGCGATTATTACGACAGCTTGCGAGGGGTCAGCGAACGAGCAGCGTGGCAGAAATGGCTCGAATACTTCCTGCTTGGCATTGCGCGCATGTCCGAAGATGCGGTGAGTCGGGCTACGCGGATCAATGACATCGTTGCTCAATGGCAAAAGATGTTGGCCGGCGAGTCAACGAACACCCCGCTGCGAATTGTCGAGCTATTAGCGGCAAATCCATTCATCACCACCACCGGCGTTACTCGTCAATTGGGCGTTGCCTTTACGACCGCTCAGCGTGCCATCGAACGTCTGGAACGTAATGGTGTCGTGCAGCAGACAACAGACGCTCGGCGGAATCGCGTGTATTGCGCACGAGCACTACTCGATATCCTCGAAGAACCAGCTCATCTCAAGCCAATCGCTGCTGAGTAGGAGCCAGGATCTGATTTCCAATACAGGGAATGCCCCGGTAGGCTAACTGTTTTGGTGTTGCGAAAATCCCCGGAGCCATCCTTGTCGAGTTGGGCGGATCGAGGGGTTCCAGAATTCCCCAAGCGTCTGCGAGGGATAGCAGAGCTGAACCCCTTGCCCGACCAGAACAGGATGCTGCTGTCGAGCAAACAGGCATCGCCGTCCGGCATCAGTCGTGAACCCGATCCAGACTCGCGCGCGAGAAGGCTTCGTCCGGAAGCAAAGGAATCTTGTGCGTGAACTGCGCAAGCTCCTGAAGCGTGGCATCAAGCTGGCTTTGGCTGAGCGTCTTCGATCGGGCAGGAATATGCGCCGCCTCTTCAAGCAGGCTTGCGGCATAGGAGCCGATGTCAACGCCGTGCGCGGCGGCCTGGCGGCTCAGTTCCACTTGAACCTCGGGCTTGATGTCAATAATGATCGTCATCGGCGTCGCCTTTCCTTTTTATTGCAAGTCGTTCGCCAGTCTATCGCAGGCCACACCTCACGGTCACGTCAGGATGTGAACCCGCTGCCGTGCCAATCCCGTCCGCCCTCAATTGGCCTCACACGAACGGAGTTGTACGAGAGGGTCTGGGCTACGCCGATGCGAATCCTTGCGAAACAGTTCGGAAGGTCTGACATGCGCTGGCCAAAACCTGCGCAAACACGATATTCCGCTCCCTCCTAATTTATATTGGGCGAGGAAGCAAATGGGGAAACAGGTGAGCCGACCGCCTTTGCCGACCCTAAAGGATGAAGAGCAGACGATTGGGATCGTGGTGACAGAACGACCGAAGCCGGAGTTGGTAGCGGTAACAACCGAGCCGATACCCAGGATCACCATCCCTGAGCAACTGTTACACCCAGTGGCGCTCAGAACTGAGAAGCTTCTCGCGTCAGGCAAAGAGGACCGCACAAATCGCATACTGCCGAAAAAGGGCGTCTGCTTGCACGTTCTCGTTTCGCGCGATCAAATGAGCCGTGCATTACGGATCTTGAATGCCTTGTTTCTGCTCGTTGAAGAGCGAGGGTGCACACTCTCATGGCCGGAAGAAGAGGACTCAACCTTGTCCTTGATGATCGACGGTGAAGCTCTGCAGTTCGGAATATGCGAAATTTTCCACGCTAAGCCCCATGTCCTGACAGCCGCCGAGAAGAAGTACCCCTATACTGCACCGCGATGGGACTATCAATTGACCGGTAGACTTCGGCTTTTCGTGGGCAAGCTACCTTATGCCTCGAAAGGCCGGAGCAGTTGGTCGGACGCACGACATCAGCGATTGGAGAATTGCCTCGAATCTTTTGTGGTGTCATCAAAAATTGCGGCTGCCGCGACCAAGAAGGAGCGCTTGGAGAGGGAAGAAGAAAAGAGGCGATGGGAAGAAGAGCAGAAACGAGAAGAAGAAGAAAGAATGCTTGCTATAGAGCAGAACCGTAGAGCCGAGGTCATCACCGAACTGATGCGGGATTGGAACCAATCCCGGTCTCTGCGAACCTTCGCCAAGGCGATAGCTAAGGCTGCACAGCGACTGGAGTTGTCGGATCAAGAAAAGAACGACATCCAACAGGTAGTGGATTGGACGTGTGACTACGCCGGCATTCTGGACCCGATTTCTAATTTGCCGGATTCCGTTGAGGGGTTCGTCCGCCCGGAAAAGAAATACGACTGGTTGGATGAAGAAGAGGACGAATGAGCGCAGCTACACTGGGGTCTAGTCATTAGCGGCTGTTGTTGAAACTTTGCAGTGCGGGCCGAGGCTTTAAGGCGGACAGACATCGGCACTGATCCGATCACAATAAATTAGTTGTAATACCCTGATCAATACCCTCAAGTAGAGGTAGTACCCTCACCCTTGTCCTTCGCTCCAAGCACATAACGCCAACGGGCGCCGGCGCCCCGCCCGCTGTAAGAAGGATGAGGGATCGTGCAGCCCAGCTCCTCGCTGAGGAAATGTCCCTCGCGAGACGCGCAGGGCACACAAGCTCACGCGGGAGCGCATCGCTGAAACTCTGGGTATCGGCCAGGACCAAGTTTCGCGGCTTGAACAGCGCGGTGACCTTTTGATTTCCACGCTACGCAGCTACGTGGTGGCAGATGGGGCAGCAATTCGAAGCTTGTGCGCCGCTGATCAAAAGGTGGCGGAAAGAAAGACCGCCAAGTTGTACGTTGCATGCATGACCGCCGCGGCAGCGGTCGAGCGGGATGCCACGCGGATCCAGCCATAAGCTATGCCTGTCGCGGTAAACGACACCCAATGCGCCAGGTTGGCCGGTTGGTGAAAAAGCGCAAACAGAATCGCAGTGAGGACCACCGCTGTCCCGCTGCCGCTTGTCTGGGCCAGAAGGGGTAGTAAACATCCCCGGAAAAGAGATTCCTCAAGAATTGGCCCTAGTAAAAGGCCCAGGAACAGCAGCTCCATGACCGCCATCGGCTGAGTGCTCTGATGGCGAAAACGGAGATAGAAGGCCACCCCTAATGCTAGCAAGACCCCTGAGATCAGAGCGACAACAATGCGAGCCGTGCGCGGCCAGACCCAACCCAACGGCCTCAACACTGGTTGGTGATGGCGGAATTTGAGAACCAAATACAATGCCAGGTTCAAAGACGCGACCACCGTGATCTGTAAGCCGAAGCTGGGACCAGTGAGTTCGGAGCGCCGGAGAAGATGAAAGCGGACGAAAAGGCGCAGAACAGAACCAAGGACAACGAGGACTAGGAAAAAGACGCCAATGTCTTCGTAGCTCCAGTAGGGCTTCGGATGCTCCGAATGATTCCGCGTTACACACCAATACGCTCGCAACGACTCCTCCTCTTCTCAACACGTCAGAACAGCCGCTGCCGAGCAATTGAGCAGGCCGGCGCAACTGGCGTCATGTAACAACCAACAATCGCGTCACAGCGCATAAAGATGTTGGAACTCCGGGACCACCTGGAAAGGCCTCGTTGGAGGACTGACGGTTTCTCCAATCTGCTCGATGAGCATGGGAGAAGCATTGCCGAGGAATCTCGAGCCCTCGCGAATGTGAATGACTCGATCGGGATGAAATCCCATGAGTCGCGCGCAGGTCGCATCCGCAGCGACAGGGTCATCGGCGAGCACAATCTTGCCCAGAGGTCGAGGAGTGCCGTTGAGAGGCCCGTTGCCTTCCATCGCCACGACGCCATCGGCAATCACGAAGCGGATGGGAACGGTTGCACACAGATCGAGGATGCTCTCCTGAATACCCTTCCAATGGAGAATGTTCTTCGGCCATCCGTATCTTGCACCCGGAACGACACCGAACATGTTCTTCATGCTGAGCGTGACGCCGGACCAGTGATGGGCCTTAATCTTTGGCATCGACACCAGGAAGTCCGCTTCCAACACAGTCCGAGGGAGCCAGAGCTCCTTCATGCCGGTATAGCTCGCGCGTAGCGGCGTGCGAATTAGCTCGTCGCGGTTCAGATCGACGAATCGGATCTTTTCATCCCGCAGAGATTGTTGATAACCACTCTGTGAAAGCACCAGCTGTGTGTCGCGTTGATGCCCTGGTCCCTCGGCTACCAACACGGATTTAGCGCCTAGCCGGCGGAACGATTCGGCCGCGGCGAGGACCAGCAGTGGATGGGTGTTGATTGCATTGCCAGGAATGTAATCCACCAAATTGGGCTTGAGGACCACGGTCTTGCCGGTCACGTTGATTGGGAAGAGGCGGAGACCCTCGGCGAGGAGCTGATCGAGCTCTTGGGAGTATTGTTGCGCATGTAGGACCGCAACTCGAGATCGCTTCAGTCGTTGATCGGAATGATATTTGGGTAGAAGAAAGGGAGCCGTGACTGCAGTGCCAGCCGCCAAAGCGGCGCTCCCCGCAAGAAAATCCCGACGAGTAACACTCAAACGGTCACCCCGAAAGCTGACAAGGCGCGGCTGTAATCAAGTGCGAGGCAGGCCAACGCCAGTGTGCCGGTGTCTTCTGTACTCAAGAGATCAGAAAGTGCCGACAGAGAATCGTGAAGCGAAGCAATCGGCCGGCGGTGCGCAGCGAGTGCGAGGATTGACCAAGCGAGGCTCCAAGGCGCTGCAAGGGTCGGAGCAACGCGTTCCAGGTACTGCACTGCACTTTGTACAACCGGGTTCTGTCCTCGATCGCTCAATGCCAGCAGAGCAATCGCCGTATCGTCGACGTGGGGCGCCAATGGGCATCCATAAACAACTCCGTTGCCGGCATTCCACCCTCCGCCAGGGCAGGCGCGATCGAAAAGCATCTGGATGCCGCAATCGACGCGCACAGGTATGCGCTCAAGACCACCGCAAGAGCAAGGGACCTGGTTTAGAGCAAGAATCGCGAATGCAGTGGGAACCACCCAACTGACCGTATTCGGGAACCATGGCCAGCCATACTTGTCGGGGTCGAAGCGGACGTGGCGATCGGTGGTGCGAAATTTCCATTTCCAAAACCAGTTGGATTCCTTGCCCGAGCAATTCAGTAGCCAGTGAAAGCCTTGCAACCTGGCTGGTATTGCCGGTACCAGATCACGAAGGGCAATGACAGCCAGCGAAGTGACCCAACCACCCTCTTGATCATCTCCGGGGACGACTGGCCAACTGCCATTAGGGTTTTGAGTGTGGAGCAGAAAGTCCTGGGCACGCTCGATGTCGCCTACAGGCGCCGAGCCGAGTGCCAGCGCGGCGTAGCATGTCGGCTCAATTGCCGGCTGTGAAGAACATGCAAGAGCAGCCCAGCCTCCACACGGGAGCTGCCGTAGGGCAAGTTCGGCTAGTACGTTGCTAAGTGCAATGGCGTCGGTCGTCACAGTGGGCACTTGTAGTGCGAAATCTCCTTACTGTCAAAACGGCACTGCGAAGGCAGAAGCTTGTCAGCTATAAGTCCAACCATAGTGCCGTTCAAAAGGCGGAGAATTCCGCTACCAGTCAAAGTGCGATCGGTGAGAAAAGCTTGGTGCGGAGTTGCGAGGGGCGCATCACACCAAATAATCGTCGGTTTCCGATGGATGCGAGAAGGGGTGGTGATCGGTCCTCTGGCCGGGTTCCGACGGTGTCGGCGCCCAATCGCGCGTCGGAGGACGGAAGCCGGGCCGCCAGTCAAAGTGCGATTGGTAAGAAAAAGTTGGTGCGCTCCGTGCGAGGGGGGCTGGCCGCCCGGGTGACGGACACGAGGCAGACAGCAAGATGCCGAGCCACCAGTCAAAATGCCATCGGTGAAAAAGATTTGGCGATGGAGCTGCAAAGGACAATTCGCCACGATAGTGATTCCCGGTGCCAAAAGCGAAGAGCCTCTTTTTCCCAGTCGAGGTGTAATCGGTGAAATAAAGATGGGGAGCAACTTGCGCACGACGCCTCCGCGACAGTCCGCCTAGCAGGTCGCCTGCCCGGCGTCTAACTCCTGGAACGGAAGAGCCAGTCAAAGTGCGATCGGTGGGAAAAGTTTAGCGCGGGTTGTATTTGAAGTAACCCAGCAGTGGAAAGGAGGTGCTCTGGCCAGTCAAAGTGTGATCGGTGAAATAAAACTCCGATTCTTGAGTTTCTCTATCGGCGCGAGCGATACCTCTCCTGGCATCCGAGGGCTGGTAAAACAGAATCATCGTCTTAGCCTAAGGAAAGAGTATTCTCCGCTTCTAAGCGCTTCCCTCTGCGGCGAAGTAAAGCAACGCATCGGGCTGCTCGATTACCCGCAAAACCCACAAACACAAAATGCAAAAGAAATGCTTCGGGTGTAGTTTTCACGCCGGAAGGAAGCCGACGTGTTCTCGTCTGCAAACGAACTCGCCACGAAGCTGCGCGCGGCACGCTACATCATCGATCCAGTCACGCTGGAGGTGGTGTATCTGGCGGCCCGTATGCGCAAGCCACTGCTGGTGGAAGGTCCGCCGGGATGTGGTAAGACCGAGCTCGCATACGCCGTAGCTGCGGCGGCCAATACGGTGGTTGAGCGCCTTCAGTGCTATGTGGGAATCACGGAAGAGAAGGTCATCGGGAAATTCGATGAAGCGCTGCAGAAGCTCTTCCTCGACACCCAAGCCGCCAACCTCGACCGGGACTGGAACCAGATCCGGGGTAGGCTGCACTCGCTGGACTTCTTTGCGGAAGGGCCGCTATTGCGTGCGCTGCGCTACGAAACCCAGCCGTGCGTGCTTCTGGTCGACGAACTCGACAAGGTCGATCACAACATCGAAGCCTTACTGTTGGAGATTCTGAGCGCCTGGCAGATCACGGTTCCCAAGCTGGGAACGATTGGAGCATCGACGATTCCCTTTGTTGTCCTAAGTTCTAACGAAGAACGACGTCTGGGCGACCCTTTACGGCGACGCTGCTTTTATCTGCGGTTTGAATATCCATCGGTCGAGCGTGAGAGAGAAATCCTGGCGATCCGGAGCAGCAGTGAAAGCTTGCGCCTGCGGGGGCAACTGGCTGGACTGGCACACGCCCTGCGCGGCTGGAACATGGAAAAGCCGCCCTCGATCGCCGAAATGCTGGACCTCGCTCAGGCGCTGGAGATCCTGGACGTCGAAGAGATATCACACGAGCAACGGGACTTGTTGTTGCCGCTCTTGGCCAAGACTGAATCCGATCGCAAACGATTACTACTGCGTGCCGGATTTGAAGGCTTGGTTGCCGACTCGAAACGCTATCGCGATGAATTGATGGCCACGACGGAGGATCGTGGCGTGCACGCGACAGAAGCGGAGGCTGTCGCGTGAAGTGGACCAACGTATGCGTTCTGGTGCTGCTTGCGGGAACGACGAGAGCGCAAATGGTCGATGCACGCCAACTGCGAGAGGTTTCGGGACGCTCGGCTGAGTATTACGCCGCTGTCTACCAGGTGCCGGCCGAGCTGGTCGCCGCGATCATCGACGAAGAGTCGGGATGGAATCCATATGCGATATCGAACAAGGGGGCGGCGGGAATCATGCAGTTGATGCCAGCAACGGCCGTGCGGTTCGGGGTTCGCAATCGCTTTCTAGTGCAGGAGAACATTCGTGGTGGAGTCGCATATCTTGCCTGGCTCAAACAAAAGTTCAACGGGGATCTCCGATTGGTCACCGCGGCCTACTACGTCGGCGAGTATCCGATCTCTTCTAGGGGGCTAGGGTATTCCTCGCGTGATGTCCAGAGCTATGTGAAACGGGTCGCGCATCGGTATCGCCTGAGACGAGTGCTCAGGGCACGGGGCGAGTTGGTGCGGGAGAGGCAAAAGTTGAGGTAACGGAATGAGAAACGCTCTAGTTTTCGGCTGGCTCTCGCTGTCGGTACTAACCGCGACGGCGACGGCACAACAAGCAACCATCGATCCGCAGGTTCGCACCAGACCCACGGCGGACAGCAAGATCACGGTGATCGAACTTGCGGCACATTTTGTAACCGCGATCCGAGTGCCGGAGCCGGTGAACTCAGTCGTGGTGGGAGACCCCGCGCTGTTTCAGGTGGAACATTCCGAACATGAGCCCGAGCTGGTGTTCGTCAAGGCCCTAACCAACGAACATGCCGAGAGTAACTTGCTGATTTCCACCGCGAGAGGACGCCAGATCAGCTTTCTCCTGGTTAGCCGTGGCGAGGGCCCAAACTCAGCGAAGGTCGATTTCCTGCTGCGATACCAGCCATCCGGTGGTTTTCTGGTCGAGCCTGACGCCGTTCCTTCCGCATTGGTGGCTCAGACCGCGAGCGTGTCGAAGGCGCAGCCTCCAACCACTTCGGCTGCCTCAGGTTCTGCAGAATCGAGTGCTGCCTTGTTACCCGCCTCACTTGCTACGGCCAACTCTCCGGTGGAAACAGGGCCCACCCAACCCAAACCGGACTCTCTCGACAGCTTGCTGGAACGCCAGAAACAGGCTCCCATGCCTGTGCTTTATGGCGAGCGGATGGAAGGCGACGAGGTGAAGGGTGACCGCCTGCGGGCTGGCATCAGCGAGGTCCTCGATGGCGGACAACAAGTGATTGTTTTGTTCTCGGTGGTAAACACCAGCAAGCACGCCATCCTGTTGATGCCACCGCAGATTCAATTAGGCGGCAAAGACAAGTCAGGAAAGCTTATCAAGCACGAGCACTGGTCCACGGCGGAGCAATTGGCGGTGATCGATTTCCGCCTGAGCCGGCGCCGGATCGGACCGGGGAACGAGCCGACGGCGTGGTGCTGTTCGAGCGCCCTCCCTACAAGCGGTCGATGGAAACGTTGTTCTTGCAAATGGCGGAGTCCGGCGCGGTAGACAAACCGGCCTTGGCGCCCATCGGTTTTGGGGTCAGCACACTGCGGGAGGCAGCCAACCATGCCCACTGAGGAAACCAACAAGGAACTAAACACAGCCCCGGCAAATCCGGAGGCGGAAATAGCCATCGAAGAGTCCGCGCCGGAGGAGACCGGCAAAGGAAACTGGCGCGAAGCTTTCCGGACAGCTTTCGACAGAGCTCGGCGGCAGCAAAAACCGGCGGAGAGCCGGCAGGAACTAGGACGCGACAAGAGCAAGTCGCTGTTCCTACTGGTGGGAGTATGCGTGGCACTGCTGTTGCTCTTTTTCGGCGTATTCTCCCACCCAAAGAAAAGGATTTCGCTTCCCGGAGAGAACCCACGCGGCGAAGCCAGTCTGGGCCGCAAAGTTACACCAGGGCAGGAGAACAACGATCCCAGCAAAGCGGCGACTCCGATGCTGAGTGCGGATGTGCGTTCCACAGATCCTGCGCTGGCTGGCCAATTGACGCCGGAAGATATCGACCGGACCTCGCGAACCACCATGTCGCGCAGGCCAACTGCAGCGACTGCAACCGCTACCAAACCCCCGCAGGATTACGCGCTAAGCAAGGTCGATTTCTCTGACCCTTCCGTGGGACAGGGCACCACCACCACCCCTAACCTGCCCCCTTCCTCGTCGGACTCGACCGCCAATCTGAAAAAGCCCTCGCTGGTGTTTGTGCGTTCGGCGGAAGCCAAACCAACATTCAGATCGAACTCGCCCGAGGACACTGAGGAAACCCTAGCGCTTGCGGCCGGTACCCGGCTGGTAGCGCGACTGCAAACACCGGTGAGTTCGGCAGTCGCCGCTCCAGTCGTGGCGGTCGTTGAATACAACTACGAGCGCAACGGACAGATCGTGCTGGCGGCAGGGTCGAAGGTTCTTGGCCGCCTGACGCAGGTGAATCCGTCCGGCTATGTGGGCATTCAATTCAGCCGGGTGGAGATGTCCGATGGAACGACCGAAAAGATCGATGCCTCAGCCATGAGCTTGAATTTCGGGCCACTCAAGGGCGACGTCTCCGGCAAAAAGACGGGCACGAAGTTTCTGGTGCGTTCACTGACGGGACTCGGAACAATTGCGTCGTATGTGGTGGGTCCGCAGGGGTCAAGTTCCGGCGAGTTGATTTCCCCCAACACACTAATGCGAGAGCGCCTGGCCGACAACGTTGCGACCGCGGGACAGGAAGAGCTAAACGGCCTGGCGTTCAATCAGAACCTCGTGGTAACCCTGCCGGGCAACACGCGCTTTTACATCGTCGTCCAGAAACCATCTTCGGACCACATGGGCACGCCCTCTGGGACGCGAAACACCGGTACCGGTACAGCCAGCTTAACTGGTGGGGTGCCGACCCTTGACGAGCTTCGCCAATTGATGCAGTTAAGAAGCGAAATCAACGAGCTCTATACCCAGGCCAGCAGTCAGGCGGCGATTCAGCCGCGGTCGCAGCAGTGAAAGGCGATGCAACGTGGAACCAAACTGGGCTCCTCTCGAAAAACGGCTGGGCAGGACAAGGTGCGTGGGATTCATGTTCATGAGGCGCCTTCGACCTTATCGAGGGCCACTCGCCCGGATAACGCCGATTTATGGGACAATCTTGAAAACCACGCCGCACCCGAGACTGTTAACCTCGGGAGGAGTGTTATTGTCTATCGTGCATGACTGGCCACCGCTGTAGGTAGCCCCGTAGATGTTCCCACTGCTGTCGAATGCCAGTCCTCCCTGGGGATATGCGCCGTCGGTGCCGCCCATAAAATCACGGTCGTAGGCATAGATCCACGTACCCCCGCTGTTTGTCAGCTCGAAAACCCGACCGTAGTTATAGTTGCCCCCGGTCGCCTGAGTGCCCCAAAGATTCCCACTTGCATCCATCACCAGAGCAGAACGTGCACCTTGCACATTCAGCGCTATACCGCTGTAGCCCTGCATAGGCGGCTCCTGGTACTGCCAACCACCGCAAACGCTGCCGTTGGAGGTGAGCTCGAATAGCCGACCTTCGCCGTAGCCGGAGCCGCCGGCATCGGCGCTGATGCCGTATAGCGTACTTGAGTGCAAAGACATCTCCCCGAACGAATAGGCTCCGAGCGATCCGCCATCGAACGGACTGATTATTTGTTCGCTCCACGGCGATCCTGGGGTAAGGTGGAAGGTCATTCCGTATGCACCCGAGCCGTCGCTATTGTCTCGGATTAGAGTGGTTCCGTGGAGGTTCCCCGTGCCGTTCGGACCATCGAAGACAACCCCGCTTGCAGGTTCCATTCCATCATCAGCCCCGCTAGGACATGAGGGAGACAGAGTGGAATGAAAGTTCCAACGGATCGTTGGCGTGCCCCAACCACCCTTCCCGTTGGGAGCTACCTCGAACACAGTCCCGCAGCCATATTTTTGCGGATTCGATACGTTATCGGCGCAGATGCCTTGAGCTCCTCCGGTGCCTCCATATCGTGTTGTCCCGTACATGTTCCCGGAATTGTCGAAAGCTACAGCCCCATAGGGGTCGGATCCATCACCAGATCCGGCTCCGCCGAAGGTCCAAATCAATGTGTAGGTCCAGTAGCAGAACGGTTTCGGAAAACATGGCTGATATAACGGGACAAGGCTGAAGATTGTACCGCAACCGCCGATACCATTGCAGTCATTGGCTTCCCCCGCGGAAGTGGTGCCGTAGAGCGAGGCGCTGGGGCCAAATATGATTTCGCTGGCCGGCGAGGCGCCGTCGTTGCCTCCACTGAAGCTGTAAAGCGCTTTGTCGTCCGGCTGAGCGACTGTTGGGTCAACTTCCCATACCGAGCCGTAGCCAGAGGCCCCGCCGTACACACTGGTGCCATAGACGTATGTGCCGTCGGTAGTCACGCCGGCGCCGGGATTGGCAGCATCCGGTTGGCTGGGATTGTTTAATCCCTGAAACTTATAGACAACCGAAAATGTCTGCGCGCCGGCGGCGGCGCTTAGCGCGATCAACAGGATCAGCAGTGCGCCAGCTACGATGGCCGCTTGCCATCCCATCCCAATATTCAAATTCCGCTTCATAGCTATCTCCTTCCACGCGAGTAAATCCTCGCGACCGCGTTACTCGGGTGTGATCTCCCATACCACGCCGCAGCCGATACCGCAGCCGCTGCCACCTCCGCCAAGCTCGGTAGTTCCGTAAATGTTGCCTTGCGTATCTAGCACCAGATTCCCCACCGGATACTCTCCGTCAGTCCCCCGAAAATCGTGGAGATCGGTATATATCCAGCCTCCGGATGTGGGTGTGAGCTTATAAACTGTACCCATCTCATAGGCCCCGTCTCCGTTGGTGGTTCCGTAGATGTTGCCGGCTGCATCCATCACCGGGCCCGCATCTACGGGTCCATCGTTCCCCCGAAAGCCGTAAACGACATTCAGGCTCCAACCGCCGCCGGAAGGCGTCAGTTCGAAAACGCTGCCGCCCCCGAAGCCGCCGTCCGTGCCATAGATGTTTCCCGCTGCATCAAAAATCACCCCGCCGCCCGGATAGGAGACGCCGCCACCGAACCTATAGACCGCCTGCTCCGTCCAGCCGGATTCCGAAGGGACTAGCCGATAAACCTGGCCATAGGTACCAATGGCGTAATCAGTTTCACCATAAAGCGCGCCATCCGCACCGAACACCAGCCCCGAATCCGGCTCGTATCCATCCTCATCGTTGAAGCTGTGGAGGACGTTCTCAGACCACCCATCGCCTGCAGGCGAGAGTTCATACACGGTGCCGCAACCGTTGCAATACTTGCCTCTGCCGCTGCCGCCATACTCAGTGGTACCGTAGATATTTCCCTCGCCGTCGAACACTAGGTAGCTAGCCGCTGGTGGAGTCGATCCACCCTCCTGATTCAAGAAGCGGTGAAGCGCAGTATGCGTCCAGGGACACTGGCTGTTTGCGCAGGGCAGGGAAGGCGGAGTCAGTTCGTAAACCGATCCATAGTCCCCCCCCACTTGAGGGCTGGGGGCGTCTCCATTCGTCGTACCATACAGACCTCCGTCTGGGCCGAAAACTACTCTAGAGGTGGGAAAGATGCTGTCAAAGACTCCCTTGAAGCGATAGATCGTCTTTAGGGTCCATCCTGCCTCGCCACGAACTAGTTCGAAGAACTGTGCCGCAGCCCTCACCGTTGTAGTTCCCGCACGGCCCCCCGAACCGCCCCCCGTAAGCTGTTGTCCCGTAGAGGTTACCCTCCCGGTCCAGCGTCAAACCAGCAAAAACGTTTCCGCCGTCCGCACCGCCGCTAAACACATACAGCACTTTGAAGGTCTGCGCACTAGCCGCCGCGCTCATGACCATCGTCAGAAAGAGCATGAGACCGCAATAATTCGGCAATAAGTCTCGTTGACACCGCTGCGCGCTCCTTTTTTTAGTGATGTAGCCTCCGGGACACGATCCGTCATTCGGCGAAGCTACTGCGACGAATACGTGACGCCGAGGGTCACGTTATCAAACCACTCGTGATAGCCCCCTCCGTTCTGGTCGATCTGGAACTGTACCCCAAGATTCGGAAAGTCATCCGTTATCGCGGGCTGGAAAGTGGTATTGCTGCCAAGAGTCAGAAGATGGCCGTCCACTGTCAGGCTCGTAAATGTGTAGCTGAGACTTCCTGCGGTGTGGACCAAACTAACTACCGATTTCACCTCGTGCCAGTTTCCATCGAGCAAACCCTGGCATTGGATATTCTGGTATCCATTGTGCCAGGTCCCGTTCTTCGAATCCCACAGGTCCCAACCCCAATCTCCCTGTGGTACGAGCGGATTCGTACTGTCACACTGCGTGCCCGCCATAAACCGATAACAGTAGTTCAACCCGCTGTGGGGACAACAGTCGCACGTGTTCCCACCGCCACCATTCACAAAGTAAAACTGAAAGGAATCGAACTCGGCGGTCCGACCGTTTGTCAATGCCTTCGAGTCAACTTTGAACCAGTAATCGAATGTAAGCTGGTTAACGTTGTTGTACTTAGTATCAAAGTTCGTCGCCGTCGAGGTTGCGAACTTCTTGAAGAAGAGAGCATCATCGAGGGAGGCGTTATCATCGTAGATCTCAGTGCTGTCACCGGAGAGCGAGGGAAATCTTTGGTATGGCTCAATCCGGCAGGCGCCGCTACCAATGCCGCCCGAGCAGATGCTGTTATCACATGATCCCCAGCCCGACCACTGCTGAACTTGGTTGAACTGCGTCTGATTCTGGACTCCGCCACCATCAACTTCCCTGTTGGCCAGAAAACCGCCGCAATAGGTTTGCGCAAATGAAAGAGAAGCGGTAAGACACAATACCGCAGCAACGAGATACCGCATGGGGAACACCTCCGGGGTTACGTCGCGGGCCAGCGCTTGCTTCCTATCCCAGAGTTTGGTACCAGTTTTTTGCTGGCCGAGGCGCGCACTCCCCTCCGCAACTCGCTTTCCAAGTACCCCAGAGCAGTCTTGGTGCGGGCCATCTGCTTGCACGCGTGCGTTTGACGCGGCTGCGTCTTTGTTCCAAATCTCAGGCGGAGATGTAATACAACTGCATTTTTATGCGCATTGTAGGTAGTTGTCCGCAAAAGCGGACAAGATTGCTCCCACCTAGGGATCTCTCGTTGGCCAGCCGTGGGCGACGGTCTCAGGAACGAACCAGCTCATGAGCGTCAGAATGTCTAGCTCGTAGACCATGGCGAGGGAGTGCAGGCGGTAGAGGTTAGGCATCATGTTGCGGGTTTCGATCTGGCTGAGGTGAGAGCGCGAGATACGGAATTCTTGATTGCCAAAGGTGATCGCCAGACCGCGAGTAGCGAAGACGACATCGCGCATGCTGGGATGCCGGGCCAGCCTTGCGGAACGCAGGATATCCCCCGGTGTTGGATTGCAGATCGCAACGCGCGGGGCGAGACATGCGACTGCTCCGGCCATAGTGCACCTCAGCCGAGCAAGCCAGAAGACCTGACACGAGCACTTTAGCACCATCGGATTAAGGCGGCAATCCAAACCGTACACTTGGGGGATTTTTTCTGGAAGTATGTACTTTACGCCGGCTAAACGGATTGGCGCATGCGGATCTCCAGGCGATTTGCACGGCCGCAAAACGCATGGCTTTCAATCGAATTGCGAACAGCGACCAACTGCCACCTCTGAACTGGTCCGATTTCGAAAAGGCCACCGAGCGTGTTCGCGGCGACGTGACTCAATTGGACAATAACGGGTAGCAATACGCACGCTCCTGAACACCCACTCCCGGTATTTACTCCTCTCTCCATTACTCATTTTTCTGATCCGAGGTTCTTTCATCCCCGCTGAATTCGCGCCCGTTTGACAGCTTTTTGGTTCGCGAGCTACTTTCCCTCCCACATCGATCACTTTTCTGCCACCGATTTCGGCGAGCGGCGAGGCAATCGACAGTCTGGGAAAGGAGAAAGCTTTGGTGAGGAAATTTGAGGCAGATCTCGGATGGAAGAAACCTCTGGGTGTGCTGGCCATCATGCTGCTGGTCATTGTGCAGTTTGTGGCAGCGCAGAACCTCGGCCAAAATCCGCAGTTCAATGTAGCGGTTCAGGGAGAGACCGGCGCACAACCGGAAGGCAGCTTCCTGAACTTCATTAACTGGATCGGCAACGTGATCGCACCGGTCGGGGCCGGCGGTGCGGTCCTTGGGGCCGTCGTGTCGTGGCTCACGGGACGCGGCTTTGGGCGGTGGTTGTT
Organism: uncultured Acidobacteriaceae bacterium; assembly: GCA_963836295.1. Taxonomy (GTDB): domain Bacteria; phylum Acidobacteriota; class Terriglobia; order Terriglobales; family Acidobacteriaceae; genus Bog-257. The sequence goes on from CAWIIY010000004.1 coordinate 292,096, forward strand.
CGCGGCTGGGGCCCTGCTGGCTATCTCAGGGGTCACGCGTTTGATCGAGTTCTGGATCACAAACGGAACGGGAGGAATGACTTAACCGTGCGTCCACAAGTAAAGGGCCGCACATCAACCAGGCAGCCCGCAAAGGCTGTGAAGCAATGCGGGCTGCCTATAACCAGGATGCTTTTTCTCGATGTAAGTCCCAAGTTGGGGAATAGGAAAGATGGCAACGCCGCAGCTGCTCAACGACATTATCTCGGTCCTGCTTTTGCTGGCCCCATCAGCCGCGCTGCTGTCTCTGGTGATTGCCGGTGTCAATTTGCGGCGCGAGGGAACGATGACCTTCGCCATCGGAGGAGGATTCACCAAGTGGATGTTCTGGGCAGTCATATTCCTGACACTGCAACCTCTTTTGAGTTGGTTCACCTCGTTCGGGGTACCTGTGCCATTACCCAGCGGGGGAATTGCGACCGGATGGCTGGCGAACCTTCAGGCAGACGTGGCGCAATTCGTGACCAACTTCGTGGTGCAGCGACTGGTGCCGACACTGGCGGCTTTCTTCGTATTGCGCGCCATCCTGGATGCTGCCTCCGGTCAACATCCGCTGCCGTCGATTCTGGCAGCCATGTTCCTGCTTGGCACTCAGACCACTTACAACCTGCTTCAGAGCTACAACACCGGAACGCAGTACGCGACTGTCGATGTGTTGGACAGTCTATGGAACCACCTTGTCGGGACGATTATGCCGATCGCTGCCGTTCTGGCACTGGTGGGAGCGATTTTGAATTTTGCGACCAAGAAGCCATTCATGCGACTGGTCGCTGTGGCGTTAGCTCTGCTAACGGTCTCGGCCATTTGGAAACTGCTGGTCTCCATGATGTAGGAGTGCGAATGAACCTCGGGAACATGACTTTCGACAACGGAATCCTTCATCTGGCGAACTGGATGGGCAACGTGATCATGCCCACGATTGCGGCGGTCTTCATCGTCATCGCCATCCTGCAATTTTCCAAGGGGCAGGAGTTCTCGCACAGCATGTATGGGGCATTGGCCTGTCTGTTGGTTTCAGGATTGACGAGAGCGTTTGAGACGTTCGCTTCGCAAGCGGCTTGGAACAATCCCGATCTGTACTGGATTTCGATCAGAACCCTGATCGATTGGGTAGCGAATGTCATTTTGCCCGTCTATGCAGCGTCTCAGGTCGCAGCAATGGCGCTGCGATTGGGAATCTTCTCATTGGTTCATCCCACCAGCGGCTGGCTGCGCCACTTCGTGACGGCGGCCCTGTGTCTCATGGTGTCAGGCCTGCTTCGCCTGGGTGAGTTCTTCGTAACTCAAGGAACCGGTGGAGTGACTTAGGAGAAAACGATGGCACTCGACGTAACACCGATATACCGGAACTTGCGAACACGAGTCACCTTCCTCGGACTAGAAGCGGAGGACTTGTTCGCGATCCTGGCCGTCGCGGTCGTAATGAACATTTGCGGCAGGTTCATGAATCGCGAGATGTTCGGGCTGCCGATGAACATGGTTCTGCAATACCTGGTGCCCATCCTGAGTGTGCCTGCTCTGATGCTCTTCAAGTACGGCAAGCAGCGTGGGTATCTGCTGGACTGGGTGCTGTTCCACACCAAGCCTCACGTGTACTCAGCACTGGAGCGAGACCGGGAACTAACTCGCGAATACATCAAGGACTAGGGAGTTGGCGATGCCGTTAAAGATGGAACAGTACCAGAAGTCGTTGGCTCAGCCACCACTGTGCGAGCAACTGAAAGTCCGTGACCTTGCCGATGACCTGTTAATTCAACTCAACGGCTCATTCGTCACCGGATACAGGGTGAGCGGTAATCACTCGTACTACGCGAGCGATGAGGAGCGGAACCGGACGAAGCTGGTACTTGAGGCTCTTATCCGCTCCTTGCCGGAGAGATCCATGCGATTGCAAGTGCGATTTGAGATTGCCGAAGGAGTTGACGATCTGATCGCACGCTACAACCGGGAACAACAGAATCCCAATGCAGTTTTGCAGGCAGTGGACCGCGAACAGTCCGATGTCTGGCTGAAGAAAAACGCAGAGGGCTACTACCTGCAACACATGCTGCATTTTTACTTCATCTGGGACCCACGCATCCACCACCAGTCGCCGGAGTTCGAGTGGAAAAAGAAGATGCGCGGTAGCAGCTTCAGCATGTCGGCCACTAAGTGCATCGAGCGCAGCCGACGAGAGCATGAGGACCTGGTTGCCGAGTTCAACAGTCTCATGTCTGGAGTTGAGGCCACACTGCAAGCCACGGGCATGAAGATCGAGCGGTTGACGCAAAACGATATTTTTCTGGAGGTCAAGCGAGCCCTCAACCCGCTGGTGAACGACAAACGGCCGTTCCTTCCTCCGGCAGAATCGCTGGTGTATGAGAGCGCGCGAAGTCAGATGGCCAGCGTCAATATTGAGGACGAACTCGACGAGCACCTCAAGATCGGCGGGCTGCTGTACTCGTTCATTAGCCTGAAAGACCTTCCCGACGCAACCTTCCCTGGAGTGTTGCGGGAGTTGGTGGTGATGGACTTCCCCATCATCATCAACGCCGAAGTTGTACTTCCCGATCAGGCAAAAGCGGTGAAGCAGTACAAGAGCCGGCTGCGCAAAATGACGGCGGCACAGAAGGACATCCACGGAGGCTTCCGGCTCAATGTGGATGCCCAGGTGGCGGAGCATCAACTGATCAAAGTGTTGCAGGAGTTAATCTCGAGTTCGCTCAAATCCTGCCAGCTCAGCCTGACCATTGCCGTCCGTACCTCAAGGCCAACCCGCAATCGCCTTGAAGCGGAACAAGCGGAACGCACTCTTGCCGATCGCAGGCAGCGGGTGTTGCACGCCATCGGGCGCATGAACGGCGCACGCGGAGTTCCAGAGACATTGGCGCAAAAACGCTTCTTCTTCTCCAGCCTTCCGGGACTGGGTGAGATCAACAAGCGTGAAAAGGATGTTCTCACGTTGCATGCCGCCGACCTGCTTCCCGTGGAGATGCCATGGAAAGGCACGCCCAATTCCCCGTTGATGCTGTTTGAAACTCCTTACCGCCAACTCATACCGTTTTCGCCGTTCGATTCTGGGCTGGGCGACGCCAACATGCTGATCATGGCGAAAAGCGGTGGCGGCAAGACATTCCTCGCTCAGCTCAAGCTGCTGATGATGGCGCGTGCCCGGCCGCTGGTGTCGATTCTGGAGCGCGGAGATTCCTACGAGCCGCTGGTCGACCTGATGGGTGGCCGTGTGATCAATGTTGATCTGGATGGCAGAGAGACCCTGAATCCATGGGACCTCCCGGAAGGCGAGCATGTTCCGAGTAATGAAAAGACGGCCTTTCTGAAGAATCTGACGCGCCACATGCTCGGCGACAGTCACAACTCAGACACTTCGCTGCTGGACAACGTGCTCACCGATGCGATCGTACGTGTCTACAAGCGCTGCTCAATCCGCTACTCCAATCCGATCCCGACCTACAACGATCTGCGCGAGGAACTCGCCAATTGGCGTGACGCCGAGAAGATGCAACGCACGATCGATGAGGCGCACCTGGCTGCGATCAAGCTGCGGTCGTGGACCGAAGGCGGCATCTACGCCAAGCTGTTTGACCAACCGACAACGATGCGCCTGGACAGCGATTGGCTGTTCTTCAACGTGGAAGGACTCAGCTCCGATCCCAGACTTGAGACGGCGATGAGCATGTTGATCGCGACTGCTATGTCCGCTCGCGCCACCGGAAAAACCGGACGGCCCAGCATCACGGTACTCGACGAGTGCTGGTTTCTTCTGGACTCACCGGCTCTGGCCCCGGAGGTAGTGCAACTTTATCGGACCGCTCGCAAGCGGAACTCAAGTGTGTGGGGTATCAGCCAAACGGTTGAAGACTTCGTGGGCACGGAGTTTCAACCGCGAGTCCACGGGCCCGGCATTTTGAAGAACGCGAGTACGAAGATTATCGGGCAGCAGCCCGGCGATGTAACCCCTCTGATCACCCACCTGAACCTGAATCCGGTAGCAGTGAACCAAGTGAAAGGGATTCGGCGCTCCGCGAAAAGGGCGCAGTGCCGAGGTACTGCTGGCGATTGGAGAGAAGGCGGAGACGACCCAGACGATCCGGATCGTCCCTACGCCATTGTCGTACTGGATCTGTACAACGTTTCCGCGGGAAAGGAAATACCGCAGCTGGTTCTTAAAGGAACACCAAGGAAAGCCGCTGTTGCAGTGCTACCAGGAGCTGTCCAGGAAGTTTCCCCAGGGGTTGGCGGACATTCCGTCCCTTCCGGAAGAGATCTCCGGCGGGGTGAATGTAGTGGCTGAGGTTACGGCGGCAATGGAGAAAGAAATCGGGGAGCACTCAAGGTTCTGAGTCGCTTCGGGAGGATGGAGGAAATGCAGGTTGTCGGGTACGCGGTGTTTTTTGGAGCGTTTACGTGGTTCGTGGTGACAGTCCAGAACCGGCGCCGACTGCTGGCGGTGACGCTTGCCGGCGTCATGGTTGTGACACTCGTGGGAGCGCCGCAGCCAGCACAAGCGCAAATAGGGCTACTCCAAGCCATTCAGGCTGTCCTCAATGTAATCAATGGGATGATCCAGACCGCGCTAAATGGGATCAACACAGTACGGACCGCTATGAACAATTTGCAGCAGGCCGTCGTCTGGCCTCAGCAGCTGATCAATCAGGCCAGGGCGCAGGTCACGCGAATGATCGGGCAGTACCGCAACTTGATGAGCAACATCTTCCACATAAGGCTTAATAGCGCCACCTTGCCTAACCCGCAAGCACTGGAGTCTGTCATTCGGGACCATCAGGTAAACAATTTTCCCAGTTTGACGTCGACCTTCGCCAGCACCTATGGCGCAATCCCGGTAACAACCGCCGCCAACCCGGGTGACCGTGCCATGTCGGACATGGATGATGCTCTGGCTCTCGACAATTTGAAGACGTTGAAGGCAGGCGACCAGGCAACGGATATAGAGCTTCAATCGGCAGATGCGATTGAGAATTCCGCCAGCCAAGCAGCCCCAGGCTCTGCTCCGTTCTTGACCGCGACGGCAATCACCTCTGGCATTCACGCTCAGGCTCTGACACAAAAGCTGCTGGCCGCCGAACTGCGACAGGAAGCAGCTCGCATCGCGCATCGCAACACTCTTCGCAAAGAGAACGCCACCAACACGACGACACTGCGTGGAGTGCTCGTGAACCTATTGCAGCACCAGTAAGGGAGAAGGAAGGCAACGAATGACGAGATTCAGAGAATTGCTCAAGGCCACCAAGAACTGGCTATTCGGTCACAAACTCCGTGCACTAATTCTCGCACTAGTTCTTGTGTTCACGGCGCCCTGGCCGGCAAGGGCGCAAATCCTTTCCCCATGTTGCGCCCTGTTGGTAGCAGGGTTGTCGAGCATTCAGTCGGCGTTGACGAAAGTGGTTGGAGGAGGGCTGAACCAGATCCTGGGCGTGGACAAAGCCATGCAGCAGTTTCAGCAGGCCGTGGTGTGGCCACAGAATCTGATCAACCAGGCGCGAAACCTGGTAGGAGTTCTCCAAGGCAACTACAACCAGATTCAGAACCTGATGCACATACCGGTCAACAGTGCCACCTTGCCAATCTCACAACAATTGGAGCAGGTGCTGCTTTCACGTAACCCCAATCAGATTGGGCAAACATCTGGCGCGTACACGGCTCTTTACGGTCCAGTTCCGGCGCCCACTGCCGCGTCGCCGCAAGTGCTGAATATGGTGGACATGACCGATGCTGCTGCCCAGGCGGCAATGAAGCGAGCTATTGAGATCGATGCTTTGGCGGACCTGGAACTTCAGGCAGCGAGTCAGCTCAACCAGAGCATTCAGACGGCAGCTCCCGGCAGCGCTCCCATTGTCGAAGCCCAGGCGGATGCGTGGCTGATTCGGGCTAACGCCTACACCCAGTCCGCCACGGCGGACCTGATGCGCTTGCGCGCGATCGATCTCGCCAATGCCAGCGCCGATATCAAGATGGGGGCAACGAACACCACCAGCCTGCGTCAGGCTCTGGCCAATTTGATGCAGCACCAGTGAGTCACGAATAAAGGAAGATGCTATGCCAAGTTTTTACTTCGAGCAGTTGTTACGAACCGGATTGAACGGTATTGACCAGCAGGGGATCACGGCGGCTGTGCTGCAAATCGCGGAGTGTCGTTCTAATCCTCAGTCTGTTGTGGTCAGTCTATGAAGCCTATAGCAACGGCGGGGACGTAAGGCTCCTCGGCGTGGCTGCGGTCAAGTATTTGGTCCTGGGACTGGTGTTCCTGAATTACCAAAGTGCTTTTCGTGCAGTGAACACCATGTTCAACAGTGTGGCCGATGGCATTTACAACCTCTCTGGCGGTCTCGACGTAATTCAGAACTGGAACAATAGCCTTTCACAGGCGTGGCAGAGCAATCCGAACTGGTTTTCAGCGCTCTGGAACTGGGTTACTGGCGGCATCTCGGCCATTGTTGCTGGGTTGATAACGTTGATCGGTTACCTAATCCTCCCCTTCACCTACACCTTGTTCACGCTCTTTTACGCCCTGTACGGATCGATCTTGTATGTTGTCGGTCCGTTTGTCCTGGCCTTGATCCCCTCGCGCGGGCTCGGCCAACTGGGCAGAACCTACTTCGTGAACATGATGGTCTTCCAGTGTTGGGGTCTCCTGTACGCTATTTTTCAATCACTGATGTCCGCACTGCAGATCACCGATCCGATGCAGTTTAACGGCTCCTTTCTGCAAGCGTTCGTCGGTTCCAGCCAGATGATCGTGATGAGCGTGGCCAGCGTGTTGCTCTCGATCATGATCGCTCTGATTCCCTTTATCGCAAGCCGTATCGTTCGCGGCGACATCGGCAGCACCCTGATGACTGTGATCAGTGGAGTGGTGACTGCTGGAGCTGCAGCGTCGGGACTGGCATTCGCTGGCGGAAGCGGTCTGGCTGCAGGACGGCAGGCGTCGTCCGGCGGGCCGCCATCGGCTCCGTCCGGTGGTTCCAGTGCTTTCAGTCAAGGCAGCGGAGTGGGCAGCCAAAGTCCGGGTGGCGGCGGGCAGGTACAGAGTTCGGGCGGCGGCGTATTGACCGGCGATTCAAGACCACCCACCCCGCCGAGTCCCGATGGAGTCAATGGCGCAGCAGTTGCGACGATGTCTTCTGGCGGTGAGGCCCCCTCCACTGGAGCAGTTCGTTCTGCTCCACAGGGCAATACCGAAGATCCTTCTGGGCCGGGATCTTCGCTACCGGGCAATCAGCAAGTGGCTACCACGGCCGCAGCCTTGCCGGTTTCGCGGCTTGGCAAGCCGGACACGCGATTGGCAGAACCATGCGTTGGGCAGGGATGGGTGCAGAGGCATGAAAAAACCACAGTCGAGCAGAGAAGCACCGGAGATCGCCAGCTTCACCAGGTATTACGAACACGACGGCATGTTGCGCGCATACGCCAATCGCGCCATGTTTTTGGCGATCTTGTTTGCTGTGATCGCGCTCAGTTCACTCGGTTTCGCGATCTATGTCCGCCTCCAGCCACCTACGGTCATCCGCGTAGATAAGGATGGAAATGCGATGGTGGTGGGCGGTGGCGCCAAGGCAAGACCGGACCTCGCAGATGGCGATGGTGTTGTCGGCGCAGGCAGCGGGTTCGGATGCAGCTGCCTCCGAGGGCGTCGCGCCGACGGACTTGGAAGGTAAAGCCGTCGTTCGGCGGTTCCTCGAACACTACCTCTCATATACGCCGGATTCCGCGCCCCGCAACCTCGCTGAGTCGTTAAACATGATGACAAACAACTTGCGGACCTTCACCCTGAACAAGCTGCGCGACGACGATACCGTAGGCAAGATCCAGGAAGACCACATCATTTCGGATCTCCGAATTCGCTCGATCGAACGCTCCAAGAACGCGCCTTGGGATTACGTCGTGTTCGGAGTCAAGGAAGTACACAAGGTGAAGAGCGGTGCGGAGGTGACGGACCGCATTGTTGGTCAGTACAACATACGGCTGGTCGAGGAGCGGCGAAGTGAATTCAATCCCAGTGGACTGCTGGTGGCTGAGTACTCCGAGCAGCAAATGGTCGGTGAGCGGAAC
>CAWIIY010000005.1:0-236757 GCA_963836295.1 uncultured Acidobacteriaceae bacterium
CGCCCCACGCGAGATGGGCAGCGATGCGCAAGAACTGATTCGCGACTGGGAGTTTCTCTTTTGGGCTTTTCTGATGTTCGGCCTTGGCTCGGCTTGCATGGCTGTATCTATACAGGCCGGACAGCAATGCCTTTCACTTGGGCCTCTCGTGCGGGTTCGTGTTTTGCGGCGTTCTGGGGTTTCTGATGCGCTGGGTGTTGAGCCCAAAGATGAAAAGGCATTGAGAGGCAGAGACCTATGGAAAACACGGAGATTCGCGGTCCAAAGACACGACATTGAACCTTCGCCAAGTTGAGACATTCGCTTTCTTCGCTGCGATGCTACTGGCCATCACGCTGGAAGGTGCGTGTGTGTACTGGCTGTGGCTGCCCGGCACCGCGCGCGCACTCTCAGGGACACAGGCCAGCCTTGTCGGCCAATGGACGGCAGCCACTTTGCCCCAGTGCTGGCTGCTGGGAGCAGTGGCCGCACTCATTTATCGAATCGTCTTAATGCTGGTACCACGCACGACCTGGGACATTGATGCTTGTCTGCACAATCAACGGGCATTTGTACGCCTTTGGCGATGGGTAGTAGCAGTAGCTGCGGTGCAGGTATGTGCAGTCTACCTGGATCGCGTGGTGACGGCGGTGCGATGATGCGCGACTCGTACGTTCACCGCCAGCAGAATCCACCAGTTCTGGAAAGCATGGAGATCGTGGTCGCCCTCGTTCTCATGGCAGGCTGCTGGTTCGCCTGGTACGTGGCCCGCGAGCGTTTCTTCTTCACGAACCGCCAGATTGCCGAGTTGGCCTGCTACCTGGCTCTGGGCGGTTTGGCCATCGTCGGCTCTTCCATCCTGATTGCCACCGCACGTTCTCGGCGGGAGAAGCAGTGGCCACATCCACCCATGGTTGTCTCCCGCAAAGTGGACGAGCAGTTTACGGCCGAAGCCTGGAAGCAAGACTCCGTGGTTCTTGGCTACGACATCCATGGTAAGCCGTGGTACTGGCCGGACAGAGTGCGCGTCATGCAGGGCATCGTGCTGGGCATGACCGGATCCGGCAAGACCACACTCCTAAAGAACATCATTACCCAGGATATGGCACGAGTTGTCGGCGCCCAGAAGGATCCACACCGGCTGCCGATGGTGATCTTTGATGGCAAGGGGGATCTCGAGTTCTTCTACGACCTTCTGCCGCATGTTCACCGTGCCGGACGATTGCATCAGCTACGCGTCCTGAACCCAGCGCGCCCGGACATTTCTGTCAGGTACAACCCGTTCTACTGCAGCGACGAGGACTACATGTCCGTCGTCAACATGGTCTTCGGTTCCTTCAACCTGCATGACGAGTTCTTCGCCAAACACCAGTTGAACTACCTGGCCGACATCGTCCGTGTGCTGGTGCACACGGGCCAGAAGTTCAATTTCTACGACGTGCTGGTCATGGCGATTGACGAACAGGTGCTGCGGGAACAGGTCGAGAAGGCGCGCCACCGCTTGGAACACGCCCCATCCATTCCTGTGCAGCGCCGCCTGAACTTCGAGATGTCGGTGAAGAACCTTTACCAGTCGTTCGGCGATCGCGAGCGTGTGCCGAAGATTCAGGGTTTGGTCAACGAGTGCATGACCTTCCTTGATGATGAGCTGAGCGTGATCACCGGCCCGTACGAGGAACTGCTGTCGCTGGACGAAGTGATCGAGCAGGAGCTGATCCTGTTCGTAACATTGAATGTCAACAAGAACACCGAACCGGTGCGAGCTCTAGGGAAGATGCTCTTGCAGAACCTGCAACTGGTCGTCGGCAAACGGTACGAAAGTGAGGAGCAGCGGCGGCGCACCAACCGCCCGATGTTCAGCGTGGTGCTGGATGAGTTTGCGCCATTCGGATACCGCAACTTCGCACAGATTCTGCAGACAGCCCGCGGCACCCACACCGCGTTTCTGTTCTCGATGCAGAGCCTGCCGCAACTCATGCAGGTTGGCCGGGGCTTTAAGGAAGACGTGACGTCGGCGCCCAACACAACCCTGACGTTGCGTACCCGCGACGAAGAGACAGCCCGCTACTTCCTGCGCGCTTCGGCTGAGCACACCGTCACACGGCGCAGCGTATCAATGCACCGCTGGCGCATGTTTGGTTACGAGAAATACGAGGCAACCGACCGCGCCACAGAGAGCGAAGACCGCGAAACCCGCGCGCTTGATGAACACATCAAGAACCTTCCCAAGGGACAGATGGAGATCCTGATGACGGATGACACGCGCGGCACATTGCACCAGTTGTTGCACGTCCGTCCGCCACAGGACGTCCGGATTCCCAGCTTTGAGCCAGAACTGTACGCGCGAACGAGGCAGTCCCGCGAGCAGTCCACCGGAGCAAACCTGCGATTCAAAACGCCTGAACTGGCGGCGACCAGGCGGTTTGCCCGTCGTGGATAAGGAAAGTTGATACGCCTATGAAGCGAACGCTCGCGACAGTCGCACTTGCAGTGGTTGGGCTGATAACGGTCGGTTCGGCAATCGCACAGCAAGAACGGCAATCTCAAAGAACATCACAAGGGCTGCAACAAGTGCAGCCCGACGCGCGGCCCCGAACACAGGCTGCCCGTCCGATGTACCAGCGGGGTAACACCTGGTACGAGTTCCTGCTCAAGCAGTTCAATCCCAACAATTTCGATTACGGCACGTGGATGGAAGAACGCCGTCAGGTGTTCCTGGATGAGAGCGTGCGCAACCCATACTTCAAGTACAGCTTGGGCACGACGATTGGGCTGCTGGTCATGGCCATGCTGTACACCAAGCAATGGATCGACCACCGGCGCGCCATGTTGATCACGGCTGAGATGATGACGGACTTATACAACCACGACGCATATTCCCGGGGTGTGGCGCGCGAGGCGATCCTGAAGTACAACGACCACATTGAACGCTGCAACCGGGCAATCGAGGCGGCCGAACATGGCATGTCCATCCCGGGAGCAGATTCGGATTCAAACAACCTCAAGAGCGTACTGGATTCTGTCACCGACGAGAGGGACTCTTATAAACGTGAGAGGGATTTAGCGAAACGCGACCTGCTGGAAAAGGAAAAGCTGGTAGCAGAAATGTCTTTGCGCCTTGACGCGCTAGCGAAAAAGGCAGATCCAAAACCCAGTGCTGCGGGTTCCGTCGATATGAGCGCGGCAGATCCGAAGGTAGTGCAGGTCATCAACAATCTGCAGGAGCAACTGTACGCAGAGCGTCGGGAGAACCGGCGGCTGAAAGGTGCATAGCGAAGTGCTTGTTTCGGTGACAGATTTCGGCAGCTTGTGGCGTCGGCGGTTTGGAAAAAACCCGGATGACCCGCGGCGCTTTGCAAGAGGCGTGTATTACAACACGACCGGCATCGACATCGCAGGAACAGTACGCCAGCGTCCTCAGATCGTCGGCTACGCCCGGTTCAACGGATGTGGCGGATTCAACCCGAACCGTCCCTCGCGAATGATCGGTCGTGTATTTGAATGTGCGGAACCGTGCGTATGGCAGGGTCAGAACAAACTCCTTTTCAAGCGTCTCTTGAACGCACCAGAGAAACCCGACAGGTTTCTGGTGGTAGTGCGGGCCAAGTTAGCTGGCAAGCTGACAGTCGGCAGAACTGATTGGCGATCACCCGGCACGTGGCTGATTTCGTTCAGCGAATCTCGCGACCAGCAGGAAGCCATGCTGTTGATGCCGGCGCACAGCTGGATTCAAACCGAGTTGGGCCGCTTTGTCCTGGAACCGGATGCACGGCGACCATGGGTTGCACGCCTTGTGCTGGCATCCGTGTAGCAGGAGTCCACTCCCATGCGTTATCGAAAAGGCATGATCGCGCTAAGTGAGACACGGGATTACCCACTGCTCCGCCGCGTGCTGCACGGCAGTTTCGTCACGTCCGCCCAGTTGTACGAGTTCATGAAGCTGGACTATTGCGCGTCATCGCGCAATGCATTCGACAACCGGCTACGACGGTTGCTGGCTCACGACCTGCTAGTGCGCCACGAGATTCCAACCATGAACCGCGGTGTGGTGTATTCGATATCGCGAGCTGGAGCTTCAGAATTAGTCGGCACAGGAGAGTATTACTCCGGGATCCACGGCCATCGGCAAGGAGTCCAACGGTCACGTGCAACACGCTCTGGAGTTGAATGACATTCACCTCGCGCTGAAGCAAAGCCGCGCACTCGTTCGTTGGACGGCAGAGTCTGACATCCGGTCGCGCAACGAATTCACGGGCATTGGATACGTGAAGGATTATGACGCTGTGGTTACGGTTCGCCTTGACGATCACGAATACCGCTTCGCCCTCGAGTATGAACGCACCCAGAAAGCGAACGGGCGCTACCAGCAGATCCAGAAGAGAATCCAAGCTGAGACCGACGTCCGCCACTTCTTGTATCTTGTTTCGAATTATGACCTATTGCTGTTCCTCGTAAAGAAGTTCGAAGGCTGCCGCCGTCCGGTTTACTTCGGGCTGCGGCAAGATTTCCTCACTGAGGGCCTTTGCCTGTCAGTCCAAAGCAATCACTCGCCTGTGTCCACCACCTTTCTCGCCGTGCTAAGGCATGGCCTCTCCGGTCCGGGTGGCTGGCGAACATCCGCTTCGTAATTATGGAGCCCGATTTACCTATTGCCATGGGTTTGAAGTGAGATTGGAGTGGCGTTGGCGTGAATCGACCCCTTGCAACCTGCTGATGGCCCGCCGGTTATCGGTTGACTATACCCTGTTGAGTTCGTCGATCTCCGAAAAACGACCGAGCAATTGTGACATTCGCGCCGCGCTATTGCGATGAGTTTGTGTGGCCTAGGCACGTGTGGTAGAGAAAAGTTGGGCAGTTTTGTGTGAACTCACTTTGAGAGGCAAGAATATCGACACCGTTGTGCCCCGATGCTCCGGCTCGGAACCGTTGCTGAGCCGGATGCTGCCTCCATGCTTTTCCAATATCATGCGGCTTACCCATAATCCCAAACCCGTGCCAGTCTCTTCCTTGGTGGTGACGAAGGGACTGAAGAGCTTCGATTGCACTTGCTCAGAGATCCCGACGCCGTTGTCGACGACGCGAACCAAGACCCCGTCTTGAGCTGATTCCTGAGCCGCTTCGGAGTAAATCTTGATCTCTCCGCCCTCGGCGGTAGCCTCAACCGCGTTCTTAATCACATTGGTAAACACCTGCCGCAACTCTGAGGGGAAGGCTTCCACATCTCCCTCGTAGCCAGGTACTAATTCGATGTTTCTCCGCCCCCTTGCAATGGTCTCCTCGATCAGCGTAACTACACCCTTCAGCAATTCGGAAAGCTTGACCGGAGAAGCAGCGCGGGACTCACGGTGAAGGCTAAGCATATTCTTGCTGATGTCGGCGACCCGTTGCACTTCGCTCTGCGCCGTAGTGACCAACTGCCGGATTCCGGGCTGCCCATCGATTCGTTGCTCGATCAGGAAAAGAGCGTTGGCAACCGTATCCAGCGGATTGTGGATCTCGTGCGCGATAGAAGCCGAGAGGCGCCCAGCGAGAGCCAACCTTTCGTTCGACTGCAAGGCGATTTCCATCTGCTTACTGCGTGTGATGTCGGTATTGATCTCCATCACCGAACGAGGACCGTCGGCATCTCCCTCGTGGTGAACCAGCGCCCAGCGACTCAGAACGATCACCTCCTCACCGTTCCTGCGCGTGTGCACTAGCTCGCCTCGCCAGCGCTTCTCTTTGCGTACCCAATCAACAATCTCCGCAAGCGGTCGGGGGAATTTCGTCCGCAACAAATCGTGCGTTATGTTACCGAGCGCCTCTTCCTGGGTCCATCCGTAGAGCTCTTCCGCGCCTTTGTTCCAATAGGCAATATGGCCCGATTCGTCGCGCACAATGATGGCATCAGAGGTCAACTCCAACAGTCCGGCTTGCTCGGCAAGCTTGGTTTCGGCTTCCTTCCTCTCCGTGAAGTCGCGAAACACCAGCACCACTCCGAAAATTGGTCCGCCCGGCACACAAATCGGCGCGGCACTGTCATCAATGGGAATCTCTCGCCCATCTTTCGCCAGAAGCACTGTATGGTTAGCCAAACCAACCACGGTCCCAAGCCGAAGGACTTTCTCGACCGGGTTCTCAGCGATCTGGCGAGTCTGCTCGTTGATAATTTGAAAAACTTCAGGCAAAGGACGGCCTGCGGCGTCAAATGTGTTCCAGGAAGTCAGACGCTCGGCCTCCGCGTTGAGGAAGGTAATCCGTCCTTCTGCATCCGTCACAATCACTGCGTCACCGATGCTAGTAAGTGTCGTAGCTAACAATTCCTTTTCACGGACCAAGGCTTCACGCCGGGCCGCCAACTCCGTGATGTCGTGAACTACTTTCGATGCTCCGATAACGCGGCCCTCCGCGTCTTTGATTGGAGAAACACTTACATAAACGGAAATGCGCCTCCCCTCTTTGCCCAAGCGGACTGTCTCCAATCGTTCGGATGGCTGGCCTCGGCGAATCCGCTGAAGAATCTCATCTTCCTCGTCTAATCGGTCGGGAGGAATCAAAACCGTGACAGACTTGCCGATAATCTCACTAGCCTTATAGCCAAAGAGCCGTTCAGCGCCGGCGTTCCAGGTCTGAACAACACCGTCGAGGTTCTTAGTAACAATCGCATCGCCCGAGAACTCAACGATGGCGGCGAGCCGGGCACTCGCTCTCTGTGCCGCTCGTTGTTCGGTCACGTCCCGAAAAACAAGGACAATGCCGGTCAGCGCCCCATCCGGGCCGAATATCGGAGCGCCGCTGTCATCAATCGCAATATCTTGCCCGTTCTTGGTGACCAAGATTGTGTGGTTTGCCAGTCCCACTACGCGCTTCAGGCGGCGCACTTTGTCCACTGGGCTCTCGACCGTTTGGTGCGTCTCTTGGTTTACGATCCGGAAAACATCGGCGAGCGGCTTACCCCGGGCCTCTTGCAGGGTCCATCCCGTCAGCTTCTCCGCCACCGGGTTCATCAGCGTAACCAGGCCCTCGGCGTCGGTCGATATGACAGCATCACCGATGCTCGTCAGAGTCGTGCGAAGCCAATCGCTTTTCTCCCGGGCCAAGTTCAGCGCGTCGGTGAAAGACTGCGAAAGGTTCGTTAGCTGCCTTCGTCCGAGGATGGCGAATCCCAAGGCGAAGAAGATGGCGAGGGCTATGATGCTGTCGTTGACGAATTCCAGAGCCCGCCGCGAACGCGCCAGGCGCTCATCTCTAAGCTGCTGCTCGTGTTCGAGGAAATCCGTTCGGGTGCGTCGATATTCGTCCATTAATTCCTTGCCCCGGAGCTGAAACGCCACGTCGCCGGCATCTTCCCCAGCATTCGTCATGGCGATGGCTTTGTCGGCCCAGGACGACCATGCCGCGAACGCTTGCATGGACTTCTCATTTCTTGCAGTTTGTTCAGGATTGTCGGAGACCAGTGGTTGCAGCTCCGGCTCCGCCGCGAGCGCCGCGCGGCGCCCCTCATAGAACGGCTCAAGAAACCGCTTGTCCCCCGTTAGCACATACGCCCGCAATCCAGTTTCCTGATCGATTCTGATTCGGTAGATACGCTGCGCGAGACTGATTACCTGGTCGGTGTGTTCGACCCATGTGGTCTGCTCCATGAGGAAGCGGACGTCAAGAATCAGGGCCGCAGCCAAGATGACGGCTAGCCCGAATGGAATCCAGAACGCCTGGCGCAACGTCTGTCGAAACGTTTTCTGATCCATACTCGCGATCACTTCACTGATGTCGCCTTGGATAGACGATGCGAGTGACTCAACAATTCCGCAATGGCTTGCAACATCACCAGCGGGCCCTCGCCCTTGGTCAGGTACTTGTCCACAAGCGCAAGGGTTTCGCGGGGCAGGTCGACGTATGCGGAAAGCAGCAGGATGGGAACGAGAGGCTTAAGCCTTTTCATTCTCTCCGCCACCACATCGCCGTTCATTCCCGGCATCTTGTAATCGAGAACGACCAGATCGATTGGCTCGGTGGAGAATATCGCCAGGCCGTCCGGGCCGTTCTCTGCTGTGAAAACACGATAGCCCTGTGATTCCAGCGTCATCTTTCGCATGGACAGACCGACAGCTTCATCGTCCACACACAAAATGACTTTGGCGACACCAATCTTGGCCACTTGGATTGTCCCGCGTCTTGCTGACTCACTATCAGTGCTGAGCGGAAGGAAGGAAAAAAGCTTGCACGTATACCATACCCCCGGCGTGGGAGCGTGTCCAGGGCAGCCGGTTCACTGGGGCAGGATGACGTTTGTATTTGCTGTTGGCTACGGGCCCGCGAAAAAGGGTTCCTTATCCTTCTTGTGCTTGATTTTGGCGAGCAACTCCATGCTCTGCCATTCGTCTGAGGTCGGATTCTGCTGGACAGCCGACACGCTGAGGATCGGAGAACGCTTCAGACCGCCAAAGCAAGACCTTTTATGTACTTGCGCGATCCTGTGCCAGATTGACGGGGTGAGCCAGTAGTCCCGTCTCGCTTTTCAACACAAACACAACCATATGGGCGAACTGCCCGGAAAGGATAACTGCGATGTTCGGACGAATGATGATTGAACCCCTTGTGCAGGTTGACCCTGGAGCCGATCTGCAAACAGCGATGGCCGCACTTGTGAAGGTCACCGAAACAGTCGAAATCGTTCGCTGGATCGAGTTTCCGGCGTCGGTTCTGTTGTTTTTGCTCGTCCCCGGAGACTCGGAATCTGGAGCGGTCTATGTACTCGACCGCAAGAAAGGAACCTGGTACGCCGTGGACTTCGAGGACGAACAATTCGGCGGATACAGCGTGAGCCAGCTTGAAACGCTTTTGAAGGAGTGTAACTTCCTCGATCTCATTGAACGGCCAGGGCTTTGGCGGACTGGCTTGCAGTGGGTCGTACTGCCCGGAATGGTGCCTGAAGCAGCCGTTTGACAGAAAAAATATTCCGGGTTATCTACCGACACGCGCTGCGTACTTGCGCGTGGACAGAAGCTTCGAAAGCACCCGCGGCTAGAACCGCTGGAAGGAGGTGATCAGCCAATGCCTTCGGCAATCAAGGCACCGCCAAAAGTCGTTAAGGATTACTGGCAGTTATTCGTGAACCGGGGTGCGTACACGATGCAGTCCATGCGAGCGCACCCGGAGACAGGGCGGCACTACTACTTCCGGCCAAGCAAAGAAGCAACAGACGTACCCCTCACGCTGACCGAGGAAACCATTCGCCGGCACTTGGAAGGCAAAATCACAGTGGGCCTGTATGCCATCAACCCGTCGACCCAGCGGTGTAAATGGGTCGTCATCGACGCCGACTACAAGAACGCCATGGAGGACCTGCTGAAGCTGCAGTACTACCTGACACAGGACGGGGTTGAGCCAGCGCTGGAGATGAGCAAACGAGGTGGGCACCTCTGGATCTTCCTGGCAACGCCTCTGCTGGCCAGGGAGTGCCGAGTCTACATTCATGATCTTGCTTTGAGGTTGGGAGTGCCGGTGAAGGGCGCGGGCTTGGCGGAAGGAATCGAGGTGTTCCCGAAGCACGACGCCATCGGCTCCGGAGAGTTTGGGAATGCCATTCGTGGTCCGCTGGGAATTCACCGAGGCGCCAACCGCCGATTTTGGTTTTACGGCGCCGACTACACGCTGAAGGACCAGATCGCGTACCTCAACGGTCTGCGGAAAGTGACCGAGGAAGAACTGCGAACGTTCATCGCCGGAAAGGAGCGTCCCGCGGCGGTCAGCTCTCCGGCACCGAGCAGGAGCACTCTACCTCAACGTAGGCGTGGGAGTGACGGATCGGACTTTCGCATCTTGGCGCACGTTGGTGCCGTGAGGAAGGTGGGAAGGAACTACATCACGCGCTGTCCATCCTGTGCGGATTCTGGTCACGACCGCGTTGGTGACAACTTGGCCATCCTTATAGAGGACCCACGCTTTTACAAATGTTGGGCAGGCTGCACCAAAGAGATGATTCGTGCTGCCCTCGGCTGTCCGATTCGCGTCCGGAGTTCTGCATAAGGAGAAGGAGAGTGATGCTGGCATGAAGCAGAAGCGATTGTTCGGACCAAGTGGGGTTAAGGCTTTCTCGGCAAGCGTTGCGCGTGTTGAAAGAACGAGGAATCTTTGCGCATTCGCCCGTGAGCCTGGAACACCAACACTTGGCGAAACGCTATGTGGTGCGTGGATTGGAGTCCGGCGGAGCGGTCGGAGACCTGGGGCGATACGTCACCTTCGCACGAGAAGATGGCCGCGCAATTGATTGTCTTCATCCGGTAGAGGCACTCGGAGTGAACGGTCTTCATGCGGTCGTCGTGGCACCGGTGCTATTGAGAATCGAGATGCTGCGCAAGGGACCATACCTATGAACTGTTAATTACCCGGCATCGGCCGGGAGAGGTAAGCGACGGCAAGCGACCTCTACTACAGACCAAGGTTCTATTTCGCGGCATTCACGGGCGTCTGGAGTTGGATCTGTCAGGCAAAGACAAAAACCAAGCCGGTGCTGTATTGCCGACGTTTTACTCCCTGGCCGGTGAAGAAATCACAATCCCAAAACGGTTTCAAGAAGCGACTCGTGCAATTACTGCGGCTGTACATTGCGTTGGCTGTTCGCATTGTCATTTTTCCAGAGCATCGAATGGAGAAAAAATGCGGGTCGAAAACGGCGTACCCGGAAGTCAAAGCAGCGAAGAAAGTGTGCTTGCAGCCGAGGTGGCATGAAAGGAGTGGAGGGGACATGCATGGAAGACTGAAGAACTACGCTCTGGTCATCTGTCTGTTTGTTTTTTTGTTCGTATGCATTGGAAACGGTCTGCACCTGACTCCGGGCGCGGCATTCACCGGTGCTCTGTCCGGCACCCCGCTTGTAATCTTTGCCTTTAATCGCTGGTGCGATGCCCGATGTCGGAGAGCGGAGGCGCGCAGAGAGGAACCCGCCTCAGAGATCATCCCACTGCGCGAGCGACCATGAGATTTTTGCTGCGCCTGCTGCTACTGCTCGTTCTTAGCTCCTACCTATTGAGGCATTATGGGTTCTTCCTGGGTGCGAACCTTTGGCAGATGCATTCGGCCGAGCACGGAGAACTCCTGAACCGTCTTCCTGGCATAACCAAAGATCATCCCCAAGACGGATCGGCACAAGCGACCCTGCCGCCTGGAGTGTTGCCGCGCCACGACCTGACGCCAGGAGCAACGGACCCGCGCGTTACTCAAGGGAATATCAGAAATACCATCTGTCGGCGAGGCTACGCGGCGACCGTCAGACCGCCCTTCGAGTACACCAATGCGATGAAACACCTGCTCATGCGGGTTTACGGGGTTAGGGGCAGCATTCACGATTACGAACTTGATCACCTTATACCTCTGGAATTGGGCGGCTGTCCGAACTGCGAGACCAATCTGTGGCCGCAACCTTGGAACGTATTTCCAGGGGCGAGTGAAAAGGATGAGGTCGAAGATTACCTGCACCGTCAAGTCTGTACTGGCGCGCTGCCGTTAGCTGAGGCACAACGAGAAATCGCCTCCGATTGGTATGCGGTGTACAAGAGGATTCACAGCGGGACGACACGGCAGCGGCGGACAGGGCAGCAATAAGGGAGCTTGTGTATGTCAGCAGTAAAGCAAGTCATCGCGATCAATGAAAACGAAGCCACACGAGCGGAGGATACGCAGGCCGGATCGGCGCCCGTGCCCGCAGAAATCGGGGGGGCAAGCTCGGAACGCGTGCGCGCGTTGCGCCGGCACTTGCCAGACGAACGGCGAGCAATCACCCATCACTTTCAAGTGAACCCCTTGCATGAGACACGGGCCAAAGTCCCAGGTTGCCGTTCGCTGAGTTTTGCTCGAACAAACGGAGGTGCTCGGTGCAGCATGAGCCCGGCCGAGCAAGCGGAGGCGGGCTCTGCTGGAGAGCAACCCGCCAAGGAATACTCGGCCGGAAACTCATCGCGACGATGGGGCTCCGGGGGGTCATGCCGGCCTCCCGGACTCACCGCCCACATCGGAGCGAGAGATTTCCTCATGCCTAAAAAAACTCATCTGGGCTGCGGGTACGGGTCAGGCGCCGCCCGCAAGCTGTTCTCGAACTGTTCCGGGGAGCGGTAGCCGAGGGCCGAATGCAGGCGCTGGCGATTGTAATACTGCTCCAGGAACTCGGCGATATGCGCCTCCAGGTCGGCGCGGTCGCGATACTCGCGAGTATAGATTTCCTCCTGTTTCAAGGTGCGGATAAAGCTCTCGCATTTGGCGTTGTCATAAGGGTTGCCGGTGCGGCTCATGCTGGGCACGATGCCGTGCTCCCGCAGCAGCAGCACGTAGTCCTGTGCGGCATACTGAATGCCGCGATCGGAATGATGCACCAAACCAGGCGCGGGCTGGCGCTCGGCGATGGCCTTGCGCAGCGCGGCGATGGTCAAGGCAGCGTGCAGCGAGTCGTCTACCGCCCAGCCCACCACCCGGCGGGAGAAGGCGTCCAGCACCACCGCTAAGAACAGAAACTCCTCGCGCAAGCGGATAAACGTCAGGTCGGCCACCCAGAGTTGATTGATGCCGCTTAGTTCGAGGCGCCCCGCGAGGTTCACAAACACCGGCAAGTCATGCCGCGCTTCCGTGGTGAGCACGTACTTGCGCCGCCGCACTGCCAGGAGTTGGTCCTCGTTGCATCAGGCGCAGCACCCGCTTGTGGTTCACCGCCAGCCCCTGGTGCCGCAACTCCCAACTCACCCGCCGATAGCCGTAGCGGCCGCGATGCTGCAGCACGATCTGCTGGATGCGCGGCCCGCACCTCCATCTCCTCCTCCTCCGGGGTTCGTGCCGCTGCCAGTGACGATAAAAACCGGCCCGGCTCACCTGCCCCAGTTGGCACATTCGCTCGATGGTAAGGCCACCTTGCGCCGGCATTACTCGCACCTGTTCGTAAATGCAGTCTCGCCACAGCCGCTGCTGTTCCGGCGTCGAGCCTCGATTCTGCGCAAGGCACCTTTGAAAAATTCCACTTCCAGTACTTTGTTGGCTAGCGCGGCTTGCAAACGCTGCTTTTCCTGTTCCTGCCGCTGCTCCTTCTTGCTTTCGGCCGCGGCCCCGTCGCCCGCGTCCAAGCGCTTCAGCTGCGCTCGCCAGGCGTATAACTGCCGCCGCTTCACCTTCAGTTCCGCCGCCAACTTGTCATGGCCGCAGCTCTTCATCCGCTCCACTGCGGCACGCTTTTGCTCCACGGTCCAGCTTCGATGTTTCATCCCATTTCTCCATTCGCTGTATGATGGGACTTTCCGCCGTGTCTCAGTTTAGGGGTTCACTCCACTTTCCATCGCGGGCCAGGAGGGATATCTCACCGTTGGCGTGTACGATGACGGGTCACCGGGAGAGATCTTCGTCAGGATGGCGAAGGAAGGTTCGACGATCTCCGGGCTCATGGATTCGATTGCGACCGTTGTTTCACTTGCGTTGCAGCATGGGGTGCCGCTCGACGTGCTCTGCGCCAAATTCAGTCACACGCGCTTTGAGCCCAGTGGCTGGTCAAGAAATCCAAAGATCGGCTATGCCACGTCACTGATGGATTATCTCTTCCGCTGGATGGAGCTCAAGTTTCTGAAGAATGAGCAGGGAGAACTGTTCGAGTCCCGTCCAGTGTCCATTCATGCCGTACCGCCCCCGAATGGGAAGGGAGAGGTTGAAGCGCTCGGTGAATTTGTGCAGTTCGGAGATGCGCCTGCCTGCAACGTCTGCGGTTCGCTAATGCTACGGAGCGGTACATGTTACCGCTGCACCTGCGGGAACACAAGCGGCTGCTCCTAGCAAGCAAGCTACCTGTAATCAATAAGATACAGAGAGAACGGCAAATTGCAGTAAGATTACGCAAGTTGCGTTACGCATCTTGCGTAATGGGAGCTGGCGCTATGAAGAACCCTTTCGAATACGGCGGCGTTGTCGGCGGTTCTGCCTTTTGCAACCGGAAGAAAGAGCTGTCCGACCGAGTTCGCGCCACGGAAAACAGCGAGAAACTCTTCCTGTATTCCGAGCGCCGGCTAAGGCACCGGATACCATGCGGTGCCTAAGTTGCGGTCTTGGTGGAGGGAATATGGATCACGAGAGCATCATTGCCGAATTGGTGAAGAAATACACTCCGTTATACGATGATCTAACCACCAGTGATTTGCAGGGCTGCATCTGGGCCGATGCCTACAAAGAAACTAACAACAAGATTGCTGCCAACGAACTTGTCGATGAAGTAATAAACGCAATCGAAGTCGCACGCCCACGAATCTGATACCAAACCGAAGGACCAAAAACAGTTTCCGTTCTTCGCGTAGTAGGCGCGCCCTCGGGCGAACGCTGGCCCGCAGCGGTGCCAATGAAAACCAGTTGCACCACTGGTCGCGGCAGGTCGGGAAGCGCATCTCGCATGCGATCGGCCATAAGGACTGGCCCCCAAACGTCAGCGTGAAACCGCGCCCCTAAGTTTAGAGCGTCTCGAACGGCACCAGCACTGGCAGCCCCAAGAAACCCAATCAATAGCCAGCTCACACTCGTCCACTCAACAGCGTTCAAGAGCACTCAATCCATTGGAAGGAGGAACTTCGTCCCATGGCAAATGAAGAATCTTCGGCATCGGCTTTGGCACTGGACGTTAAAAAGCTTCTTGCGGATCTTGAGGTTCCGTTTCCACCGGATCAGGTCCGGTGGCGGGTTACTAACACCACAAACGACAAGAAGCGCGGTCAAATCGTACCCTACGCCGATCCCCGCGCTTACACCGACCGGCTGAATGCGCTCTTCTCTCCCCAGGGCTGGACGCGGGAGTACAAGATCGAAACGATGAATAACATCACCCGGATGAAGAAGGGCGAGAGCATCGTCTCGGGCAAGGTGTTGGTTACCTGCACGGTCACCATCTCTGGTATTGGGTCGCATTCAGGGACCGGGGAAGAATGGGCCGACGATGACAACGGCATGACTTCAGCTGACGCGCAAGCCTTCAAACGGGCATGCTCGTGCTTCGGTCTCGGCCGGTACTTCTACGATTTTCCCGCAATCTGGGTCGATCTGGACCAGAACCGCCAGCCGGCGAGAGCACCCATGTTGTCCGCCTGGGCTCTTCCGGAGAACTGGCGCAAAGGAATGCGGCCTTCGGGCAGGAACGGCAACGGTAGCGCCGCCGCACCTTCCAACGGTTCGAACGGAGCGAAGCCAAACCAACGGGAGCAACTCGCCTAAGGCTTCCGGCAATGGCCACAGCCCCGGCGGGAAGCACAAACGGGAGGGCCAGTAAAGCCGATGGCGACGACCTCGATGCGCGCATTCTGTGCATGGAAAAGAGAGTTGGCACAGCTTTGTACCGCAACATCCTGCGCGAGTATGGGCGTGTAAATCAGCCAAAATTGATCCGCGATGCTGCCGTCAAACGGAAGGTTCTGCAGATGCTGGAATCGGCAGCGCGAGGGTTTGACCGGCTAGACGACGTCACCAAACGGCTCGACCGGAACACGGTTACGGCGCTGTTGGCGAAGCTCCAGGCTCCGCCGCTCGGCTGAGATCGCGGACCTCAACACCCTCCAACACGTTGTCCTTGGGCTCGAAGAACTCGCCGGCCCAAATCAACATCACGCGGCATAACCATTGCCGCTTGCGACAAAATGTCCATGGGAAGGAGCATTCAATGGAAGACACACAAGCTAATCAGGAAGAATCACTCGATCCAACACAAGTTCTGGCGAAAGCTGCGATTCTCGCGGAATGCGAGACGTTAGCGGCCGCCGGCGTCACGTTTGTAGCAGTGCACTTTGACGGCTACGGGGACTCCGGCGTCACAGAAGAGGCCCAATGCTTCGACTCTGATGAATACATCCACGACGACAGCCAGCCGATCAAGCACGATGTTTCGCATCTGCAACAGCATTTCGAGGCGCTGGTTCCGTTCGGCTACGAAAATGACTGCGGTGGTTTCGGGGACGTAGTGCTGGATGTGCAAGCGCGGAGAATCTCGGTCGAGCGAAACGACAGGTTTGAGGATTATTCAACCACCACATACGAGGTCTAGTCGACCATGGCTCATCCAATCAAGCATGCGGAGAGCAGTGCCAGGAAGTTCGGTGGCAAGGCCGAGGACTATCTTGCGATTCACAACTGGTTCGATGAATCGAAAGCATTCCTCTCCGACTTTCGTCACCGAGCGCTGCGGCATCACGCTGAGGGAATTTTCCTGTGCGAAAAGGTGTTTGGCACGGCCATCACAAATAGCGATGGAAACTCAGTTCCGGTGCGCTATGTGGGGGAACAGCATGTGAAAGAAGACTTGGGCCGCATTCCCACCGCACAAGACTGGCTCATGCAGATCAAGCCACAACGTTGGATGTATGGCCAGCGCTTAGACGATGAATGATGTAACTCCTGAGTCACACCAGACCGCAGCCGTTTCTTCCTCGTCTCTAAGCTTTGGAGACATCGTTTACCACCACATGCCCGGCACCGACCAGATGAGAGGCTTGGTCATCAGCGCCACCACCAGGCGCTGAATATCCGGGTCCCCTTTCCCAAAGAAGGGATGCAGCCGCACACCTGGAAGATGGCGTTCAAGGATCACCGCGAAGCCGGACTGTACTCCCGACATGGGAAATTCAGTGCACCCTCCGGAGGGGCAAATGAGAAATGCTGCCCGCATCAAACTCGGTTACTATCCATTGCCGGTCCAAGAGGCCCGCAACATTCGGACGCTGTTGGTGTCTTCCGCGCCCTACGCGGCGATTGATCCTTGTGTTGGCGATGGCACAGCTCTGATCGAGATCACTTGGAACACAGGCGCTCATCTGGCCGGCATTGAACTCGATGCGGACCGAGCAGCCGCGTCCACCCAGAATGGCATCGCGACAGTCCACGGCAGTGCTTTTGAGTGCCGGGTATTGGCGGAAACCTGCTCGCTTCTGTATCTGAATCCACCTTACGACACCGAAGTTGGACCGCACAGTAATAAGAGGATGGAACTGGTGTTCCTGGAACACTGCTATCGCTGGGTGACCAGCGAGGGCGTGCTGGTGTTCGTAGTTCCGGCTCCCGCAGTCGGCACTTGCGCCCGTCTGCTGGCCAGCCAGTTTGATCGGCTTTCCGTCTTTCGACTCGAACATCCGGAGTCCGTCCGCTTCAATCAGGTCGTGGTGTTTGGCAGACGAAAGAAATCCCATCTACGAGGCGATCCCAAAGGAGCCGATGATTTGCTCAGGATCGCGTACAAGCCACATCTCCTTCCTGTGCTTAACCAAGAGGTTGCGGAGCGTTATGCGATCCCACCCTCATCGCCCGCGACGATCACTTACACGGGATTGCCGCTGGATGTGATTGAGGATGCAATTCAGCGCTCTGTCGCAATGCAAAACGCTCGCGGAGTTCTGGTCCGCAAGCAGCAGAAGATGAGCGGCCGACCGGTGACGCCGCTGCATAAAGGGCACGTTGGACTGCTGGCCTGCAGCGGCATGTTGAACGGCTTCTTCGGGGAAGGCGAAACGCGGCACATCGCACACTGGCGATCAGTCAAGCATGTCGATGAGTTCAACGAGGAAGGCGAAGCGGAGGGCGAGACCATCATTCGCAAACGCGAACGGTTCAGCCACGAACTGACCCTCGCCTATGAAAATGGCCGGATCGTCGAACTGAAGGAAACCAAGGAGGCCAAGTCTGGAGATGAAGAACGCCCATGAACGCTTCGGCAAACTCGCCTATCAGCGACGCACGGAAAAGACGGCCACTAACATCCGCGTTTTCCTGGATGCCTTTGTGGGAGAAGAGCGAGGCAGAGCTCACTTGGTTTCGGTAGTTGGCGGCGACGTGGAGATCGGCGCGCTGGCTGCAGCCTTCGCGAATGGAGATCCATTCACGGTGATAGACCCTTCCGGAGCAGAGAGTATCGTCTCACTGGGCGAAAAGCCATTATGCTTCCGGGGATCGATCATGGTTCCCGGACGTAAGCGGCCGCTGAGGCATCTTGTGAGTTGCTCTCAGGAGTTGGCGGAAACTACTTCGGACGGGAAACTGCTCCTGATAAGCGACGACAATTCGTTCATCTGGTCCTCGCTGGTGAGCCACTATGGCCTGCCCGCCACGCCCGAATGGGGATCGTGGATGATTTCGCAATTGCAACAGCAGAAGCGCATTCAGCCTCTTCCCGGGTTTGGATACGTGGGTGTGGTGGTTAAAGCTACACGGAAACAACTTCTGGCGCTGCTCGCAAGAGGTCTAAGAAATCGCCAACTCCGTTTTCCAGCCCAGAACGGCCCAGTCGAGTGGCCCTCAATCCAACTCGTTAAGAAAGTCCGCATAATTCCCGCAGAAACTGAGCGACTCCCCCTCACGCGGTCTGCTCTTCGAGTAACCCCGCGGCTAACCATCTCGCCGCAAGCTCCGGGGCGCCAGCACAAGTTGTGTCCCCGGAGCACAACCCCACCTGAGAATCTCGACCCATAAATGGAGAAAAACGATGAACGCCTTGGATGGCGTGCTCGCGGATCTTGTTGAGGCGGACCGCGATTGCGCGTACGTAACAGTCAAGCGAGAGCCTCTTGAGGAACTGATCGCCGATTGGGCAGGGCGCGGTGATCGCCTTGCCCTGTTTTGTGGCCTGCTGACGCGAGCACGAAATGAACTTGCCCAGGCATCGGCGATGCACTCTGATAATGAGCCGCGACCCAACCTCCTGAACGGATCGCGAGAATCGATGATTCACGCGCTGGATGCGTCCGTAACAGAATCCTTCTCGGCCACTGCCCATCACCGGCATGTAATAAGGCGTGCGCTTGCGTCGCGGCTTAAGCAGGTGCTGCGCTCGTCCATCGACGAGATAGGTGTGCATATAACAGACGCCCTGATTGACGGCAACAGCGAGCTGGCCGAAAGGCTCGAGTCGGAACGCCAGACAGTGCGGATTGTCATGAGTACTATCGATGCGGTCGTGAACAGATTGCTCCAGGATGAACTGATCGCCGCATCCATGAGACAAGCCGAGGGGCGACATGCCGCACCGGCAGCGTGATCGGAGCACGCCCCCGCTTGAGCTCTAACTAATCTAGACAGTCGACTTCCAGACTCAGCTCTCTCGGGGCAATTGCCGGAACGACACCAGATGCCATGGTCCATCAGGCGTCGACGTTTCCCGACGCAGGATATAGAGATTGCCATCGTCCGCGCGAACTTTGTAAAACGCATCTTGGGGGCCATACCACTGATCAAGTACCTCCTCGACCATGTACTGGCAATCCTCAAGCCGAAATCGAGCCGGCCTTTCGTCCGCCGTCCGCCCGGAGTAGCAATCCACTTCCAGCTTCATCTCCTTCATTCTGACCCATAGACATTACGCGCGCTATCGGAACGGGCTCGCTTTGTGCCTTACAGTCGCCCCACTTTTCTTCAGCGTCACTGAATGTCGGTTGTTCCCACAACTCCTGTTCGGAGAAATCCATGCAGAGCTTAGACACGATTCACGAGTATCTCGCACGACACTCGGACGAGATCGGAAACCGGATCCTCTCGTCGTACCCGGCCCTTTATGGCGCCGATGAGGCTCCGTCCCCACTGCTTTCTCGGATGGTGCGTGTCCCGTATCCAGCTCAGACCCTGGCGATCATGGGTGTGAGCAAGCGATGGCAGTTGGCTCGCAACGCCAATGTCGTTGCCGAGTGCGGTGCGGGCAAGACGCTCATCGCTCTGGGAAGCATGTTAGTGCATAGCGCCGGCCAGCCATTCTCTGGGTTGGTCATGGCGCCACCGCATCTGGTCGAGAAGTGGGCGCGTGAAACCTTTCTGACGCTGCCCCAGGTACGGGTATTTCTGATCGACGACATGCGGAATGGCGGCGATCCGGCACAGCCGCATGGCATCAACGAGGTCCGGCTGCGCCGCGGGGAGATTGTGCGTGAGGGCCTGCACACCTCATTGGCTGAGTTGCGGCGTCTGGGACGTAAAGGCTGGCGCAGAGTCTGTCCAGGAAACACGATCTTCTGCATTGGCAGAGAGAAAGCCAAGCTCTCCTATTTCTGGAAGCACTGCTACGGCAAGAGCCGTTCCGGAAGATACCTCGGGTCGCTTACGAATCCGGACACCGGGTGTCCGGTCGAGACGGATGGGGTGCGTCTCAGCGCGCTTGATTTCGAGAAGAAGCGCCTACACGAGATCGTGGAGGGCTCGAAGGCAGGGACCACGAAATACTGCGCGCTGTGGCAGGCGGACTGCAACAAGATTGCTCGCATGGCGCCGGCGGAATACATGGGGCGCTACATGCCGGAATGGTGGGATTACGCCATTGCGGACGAAATCCACCAACTCGCTGGGGACACTGCCCAAGGAAATGCCCTTGGAGTGCTCAATAAGACGGCAAGACGCTTCCTGGGACTGACGGGGACCCTGCTTTCGGGCTATGCGGATGATCTGTTCAACACCCTGTTCCGCACCGATGCCAAGCGGATGACTGAGGACGGTTATGAATGGGGCTCAGCAGGCCGGGAACGCTTCACGCGTGACTTCGGCGTGATCGAGACCATCGAGCGCATCACAGTCGAGGACAACGCGTGTTCCAGGAAAACCAAGAAAACAGTCACGATCAGGCGCAAGCCTGGCGCCTCGCCGCTATTGTTCGGCAAGTATCTGATGGACCACTGCGCGTTCATCGGCCTGGAAGATATCTCGGACGGTTTGCCAAGCTATCGGGAGGAAGTCGTACCGGTGGCAATGGAAGAGCCGCTGAAGAGTGCTTATGAAGAACTCGAAGAGGAGATCACTGCTTGCCTGAAGGAGCACCGTGGAAACAGCAGCGTTGCGAGCACCATGCTCAACGCTCTGCTCGCCTGGCCGGACCATCCTTACGCTTTTGGGACTCTGTACGGGTCTGAATTCGACCCAGAAACCAAGTGCCGCGTGAGTTTTGTGATCGCCGAGACCGTCGATCTAGACCGGCACCAGACCTACGCGAAAGAGCGAGCGCTGATCGAAGAAGTGAAAGCCCAGCTTGCACGCGGCCGCAAGTGCCAAGTTTATGCCGTCTATACCAATAAGCACGACGTGATTGAGCGGCTGGAAGAACTGTTTCGGAGCGAAGGAATACGGGCCGCGATCTTGCGGGCCAGCGTCCCTACTCACAGGCGGGAAGCCTGGTACCGAGAGCAGTTGCGCCGTGGGATCGACGTCGCAATCTGCCATCCCAAGATTGTTGAGACCGGGCTGGACCTCTTGGAGTTTCCGACGATCCTCTTTCACGAAACTGGTTATTCACTGCACACATTGCGCCAATCCAGCAGGCGGTCGTGGCGTATCGGACAGAGACGCCCCGTGGAGGTGAAGTTCTTCGCTTATGCCGGGACCATGCAAGAAGTATGTCTCCGCTTGATGGGCAAGAAACTCCTGGTGGCGTTAGCCATGGAAGGGAAGTTTGCCTCCGAAGGTCTCCAGGCAATCGACGGCGATGATGACATCCTCACGGCAATGGCGCGTGAGCTGGTTGAGAACAAGGGGATTGGTGAATCAGCCGATAGTGTGTGGAAAAGTGTCCAGCAGCTGCGGCGCTCGACGCCGGCGCTGCCAGAGGAAGAACCGGAGGACGCCTCTATTGAGCAAGCGGAACTGGATGTTATTGCAACGCTGCCGTTAACGATTCAGGGGATACCCAGTGCTTCCCTCTTGGAAGCCGCCACTGTGCCACGCCATTCGCGCAAACCTACAGCACCCGGCCAATTATCGCTCTTCTGACAAACTACCCTACGAGCCCCAGTGGCTGTGAGTAAGTACTTCACTCTGTCTGAAGCGTGCTGCTTCAGGGCTTCGTTAGCGAGCTCCAAACCAGGCCGCGTCTGGCCGGATACGGCTTCAACCGTCCCTTCAAAATACTGACCGAAAAGGAGCAGCACCCATGTCATTACCAGCAGTCACCCAATTCCCGCAAACGGATCACCTGCGCATTCAGGCCCTGATCAGATCATTGGCAAGCGGTATGATCGTGCCCATCGAACTGGCCGAACGCGCTTACCGGCTCGGCAACGAATCCTGTCACCGGGCAATGGATGATCTAACAGAATCGCTCCCAGAAGAGCCGCTTGACCTCTCTGAAGTGGAGAGGATCACCATCAATAAGGCACTGGCGAAGTGCCGAGGAGACAAACTCCAAGCCGCCAAAATCCTCGGCATCGGCAAGACCACGTTGTACCGAAAGATCGCGGCTTACGGCATCCAGCCGACGCATACACTCGTCTGCCCCTCATGCGGACGCAAGATCAAGTGCCCGCGCCGCACGTCCTACGGTTCGGATGAGCCCCAAGCGAATCCTCCCACCGCGTTCACGGCTGAATCGGCGATCTCAGCGGTATAGAGCAGCACCCGCAAATTACCACCCTAGTTAAGCCCTCCTGACATGAGCTGTGCACGGACAGTTGCTGGGCACCAGCTGTCGGCTGCCCGTTCCTCGAGCAAAACATATGGAAGAGATGGCAATCCAGAACATACGTCTTGACTGTTCCCCTACAGTCCACCGAACACTCGCGGAATACCGCGACACATCTGGCGTCAAGACCCGTGGCCATCGCAAGTACATCTTCACTGACCAGATCGATCAGCTCGTCCGGGAAATCTATCTCGACGCGCCAGGCGCGAAGACACGCCCGGGCATCCGGCTGCTGGCCAAGAAAGTCGGCATGCCGCATTGGGCTTTGAAGAAGCGTGCTCGTGAGTTGGGTCTGGCCCGAACGAAAGAACAGCCTTGGAGCGAACCTGAGCTAGAGATATTGGCGCGTTATGCCTGGATGAGCGATGAACGCATTCGGCTCAAACTAAAGGCCGCCGGCTACGCACGCACCGTAACCGGAATTCGCCTTAAGCTGAAGCGAATGCGGTTCAAGCATGACGGGAGATTCTATTCCGCCTGTAGCCTCGCGCAAGCTCTGGGGATCGATCCTCATGCCGTAACACGCTGGATCAAGAGCGGGCATTTGAAAGCCAAGCTTCGTGGTACCGCAAGAACTGAGCAGCAGAACGGAGACAGCTACCTCATCCAAGAGAAGGACGTCCGCCGTTTCATCCTCGAACACCCTACCGACATTGATCTGCGCAAAGTGGACCAACTCTGGTTCCTCGATCTGATCACCAACGGCTTAGTGCGCGCGGCCTAAGAAACATCGCCACATAGTTGCCTTTCACCCGGACAAAGATGTCTGTTCGTGTCGGGCGCCGAACCGCCGGAAGCGGCACAACCCACATGGGAGAGCAGTAGACATGGTCGTCTGCTGGCTCTCCCGATTTTCACTAGGAGGAAATGCGATGCAAGAGACGAACCTTATTGAGCAGGAGCAACCAGTTGGGGTCTTAACAACCCCGGCACCGGCTTCCGCTCCGACGATGACGCTGTGCTCATACGGCACAAAGCTGACCCGGGAAGCACTGGCCCGGGTGGCGACACCTGCGGCCACAGCAACACACAAACCCATTCCGCATATCGCCGTGGTGGAAAAGCTGATCGAAGCGCTCAGCTTCCGCCAGATTGGCGTTGTCCAAGAGGAGTACGCGGTGTCTGCGGACGGCATGAAGATGTTCGGGGTGATGGACCTGAGCTCCGGCTTTGACGGCTGCCGTTTCGCCATCGGCTTGCGCAACAGTCACGACAAGTCCTTCCGGCTCAGCTGCACTGTCGGACTGAGATTATGGTGAGCTCGCCATAATCTCAGTTATGCGCAGCATTTATTTATGTGCAGCAAATCGGCGGGGATGCTTGTAACAGAGGCTCAGGATCGCTGTTGCTCTCCATAATTTCGCCTCACCGGCCACCGGCAGGTTGGGGCGATGACGCCCTTTCGATGGGCAGCTGGCTCAGAGGGAGTCGAGCCA
Organism: uncultured Acidobacteriaceae bacterium; assembly: GCA_963836295.1. Lineage (GTDB taxonomy): Bacteria > Acidobacteriota > Terriglobia > Terriglobales > Acidobacteriaceae > Bog-257. The sequence goes on from CAWIIY010000005.1 coordinate 23,812, forward strand.
TGCGAGCAGATCGGCGTCGCGCTTCCAACGAGGTGTCGGCGTCGGCCGCAACACACTATCAGCCTTTTCGAGGGCCTGTCGTTTCGTCTCCAGGTTGGCTTGTGCGTAAAGGTTTGTCGTGTCCAAGCTGACGTGGCCCATCCAGTCCCTGATGATGGTGACATCGACGCCCGCGGCAAGCAGGTGAACTGCAGCCGTGTGCCGCAGAGTGTGGGGTGAAACCCTTTTCTCGGTCAGTCGAGGAACCTTTTGCGTAGCCGCCTGAAGGTACCGCCTGAGCCGAAAGCGCACGCCGGAAGCACCCAAAGGATTGCCGTAGCGGTTGCGGAATATCACTTCGCCGGGGCCAACGGGATTTCGCTTCAAAAACGCGACCAAAAGCTCAACCGTTTCCGGCCACAAAGGGGAGATGCGCTCTTTACGTCCTTTTCCCCAAACACGCACCTGTGCCGGAGAATCCAGACGAATGTCGCTGAGGCGGACATTGAGTGCCTCCGCGATGCGAGCACCGGTGTTATAGAGGACGGCCAGTAAAACATAGTCGCGCTCGCCGAGCTTGGTCTTCCGATCAGGCTGGGCCATAAGCAGCCCAAGTTCTTCTGACTCCAGATAAGTGCTGGTTCGTTTCGGAGCACGTTTGTTCGGAATGTGCAAAACCGCCGCGCACTGCCCGGCGGCAAGCGGGTCTCGATCAGCGACGAACCCGAAGAAGCTGTGAAGCGCGGCAAGCCGGCAGTTCCGAGTGCTAATGCGTCCTACCATGGGTCTTCTCAAGATCGTCCAGAAAAGCGAGCACTTGCTGGTCGCTCAGGTCAGCCAAGGTGAGCCGCGCAACGTCACGCTGGTTACGCTTCGCCACGAAGCGCAGAAACAGCCGCCACGTGTCTCGATAAGAAAGGATGGTATGACGCGATGCACTCCGTTGGCCGGTCATCCAGTCATGAAAATAGGCATGCAGCAGAGGCAGCAAGGCGTTGCTGGTTTTCACGCTATGTCTCCTCATGAGGCTTCACGACATGGGCGCCGAAGACCCGAAACCGCTCGCTGGCACGATGCAGCAGTTCCTGGGTGATCGTGATGTAAACCAGGGTGGAGTGCAGGTCGCGATGACCGAGGTAGGTCCAGAGGTAAGGCAGCTTGGCCTGGACATTGACGCCTTCCCGGTACCACTCGATCATCCGATGCACGACGAAGGTGTGTCGCAGATCATGGATCCGCGGACCGGCGCGACCTGTATCGGGTTTGAGTCCGGCGCTGCGCATCACACGGCGCATCAGGTGATTGGCGGTGATGTAGGCGTAGCCGCCCTTCTGGTGCCAGAACAGTGGGCTGTCAGCATCTGTGGGAGCGAGCGCTTGGCGCCGGGCCAGCAGGTAGCGGCGTAGGACTGCCATGGCGCTCGGGCTCAACGGAAGCCGCCGTGACTTGAAGAACTTCGTATCTCGAATGTCGATGGTGTCGCTGGCCTCGCGAATGTCGCCGAGGCGAAGGCCGACGATCTCTGCCATTCGGAGTCCGGCACAATAAGCCAGAACGAACATGGTGTACAAGGACAGTGGCCGCAGAGAAGCCTTCGGTGAAGGATATTCCTTTGCGGATTGGAATAAGTGCTGGAGCTGTTCTCTGGTAAAGATGTAAGGTTTCTTTCGTCGCCGAAGGGCTTCGCGCACGATCATGCGATCGCGTTTCATCAGCATGGCCGTGGGATCGCTGCGCTGAAGAGATCTGGCAATGGCGCGTCCCACCTTCACACGTTCCATGTGGGCAGCGGGCGATGGCGCCAGCTTGGCGTACTCCTCCACCACAGTCGTCAACGATTCCTTCGCGGCACCCGGCCGGCGCTGAAGGAACTCATCAAAGCGCAGGAACGGGCTCTCGTGATACCGGAGCCCGAGCGTCTTCATGCGTTTTACGTGGGCCTGGATGATGGGCCCGAGATAGCTCCCGAAGCGAGGAAGGCCACGAAGGTGCTCCAAGGCCAACTCCGGATCCGGGCTCACCAGCGCCCGTACAATGGCGGCGGTGGACTGTCGCCGGCATACGCACCGGATCTCAGCAAACGGGCTTGCAGCCATGTAGCCGCCGCGGACAAGCCAATCCAGAAAGCCGGAAACGATCTGCGCCCTTCGGACAGCCATGTCCAGCGTTGACCGCTTCACACACTCGCGCAGCCAGGCCTCTACCATCTTTATGTCCAGGGATCCTTGGGCGGAGCGCTCCATCACGAACATCTGAAAGCGGCGGAGAACTGATTCGTACGGCTTCCCGGCGCGCGGTCCCTCGCGATCCAGTTCCAACTCAGCTACGTATCGCCGCAGCAGAGCCAGTTCTCGATCAGGCCAAGCCTTGCTCATTCCGTCTCCCCAGGCACGGCCAGCGCCACTGATCGCAAGTCCTCGGTTGCCAGCTTCAGATACACCTGCGTTGCAGTAGAGGAGCGATGGCCCAAAACGTCGCCAATCGACTTCAGCGAGACGCTCGCCCGCAACAGGCTCATTGCCCGCGCGTAGCGGATGGCGTGTGGTCCGCGCTTACCTTCTGTCTGGATACCGGCCTGCCGGATGCGACGGCTGAACACCGTGTAAAGACTGGACCCGCGGGCAAAGGGACCGAGAGGTGCTTTTACCTTAATGAAAACCTCACGCAGAGATGTCTGCGGTCGTCCCTTGCGGAGGTAGTTGAGGATGGCCTGGCCAACTGCGGGCATGAGTGGCAACAGCAAGTCGGCACCTGTTTTCGACTGCTTTATCCTTAGTTGTTCCCGGCGCCAGTTAATCTCTTCCAGCTTCAGGCGAACCACTTCGCCGGCGCGCAGTCCGTACGTAACCACCAGGAGCAGCATGGCGTAGTCGCGTAATCCAAGCGGTGTGGGATCGTTGCGCGTGCAGTCTTGCAGTCGTTTGACCTGCTCATCGGTGAATGCCGACGGAATGCTCTCATTGCGATAGAGGATAGGGCGACTTACTGCCATCGCGAGGTCCCGTTCCATGAATCCCTCCGCATAGAGGAAACGCAGGAAGCTGCGCAGACAGTTAACCACTCCACAGCGGGTCGCTCTTCTCAACCCTTGGTTCCGCCAGGCAAGGAATGCATCGACGTCAGCGACCGTCAGGGTGCGTAGAGACTTCAAGCTGGCGCGGTCCCCCTAACCACTGGAGAAACACGTCCGCGGCATGCCCGTTCTTTTGCAATGTTTCTTGCGACAACCCGTGTAAATCCGTGAGCCAATGTCCATAGCCCGTGCAGACCTGGCGCCGGAAAACATCGAGTTCACCAACAATGGGTTTCTCTGGCGGCCACTGCCCACGGACCAACTGCAAGTAGCGCCGAATCGGACCAGTCCGCCCGTAGCACCATATGGAGACACTCCGAGGATGCCGTTTGTGCTTGCGTTCAAACTCGGCGAGCCGCGACTCCAGATACGATGCCACGTCCTTGGGTGTTACCGCTTCTACCGCAATCGAGTGGATCTGTAAGAAGCGCAGGAATACCCGGACCGCAGATACCTGGGATGGAATCACCGCGGGCTGGAAACGCTGTTCGGTGAGAAGCTGTCGAAACCGCTCCAGTGAGGGATCAGGCCGACTGCCGGGTGGCCAGCAACCGTGGACCAGTCGCAGCAGCCGTCGGACAGGCGATCCGATAGCGACCTTCCAACGCTGCGTGTACCGCGGGGATCGATTGTGCCGCTTCCGATAAGCCGTGAGCTTGGCTTCAGCGAAGCTGGTCAGGTGAATAGCTCTTGCGTTTTCTATACAGGTGCCCTGCATCTTCAAGTGTCTGAGGAACTCCCTGCAGCGACGAAGGTGGACCGCACGGTTTTTCGGAACCGCAAGGTCACGTTGCAACTTCTCTTTCAGTCGCGCCAGCCAGGGCTGCTCCGGCCGTGTCGGCGGCCACACTCCCTGGACCAACCGCAGCAAGTAATGAATGCCGGGCGTTAGACCACATCGCCAGTCCACTACGCTTCTTGGGGACCGACCTTGCTGCCGTCTGTAAAGCATTCGTTCGCGGTCAACGAATGCGGACACATCGGGAGGTGCCGCAGTTTCCAACGTCACCGATCGCTTGTCCAGAAACAACAAAAAGTGGCGTGCGACCTGGAGGTAGCGTCGTTGCGTTCTTGGCGTGTGCTTCGCTTCTTTGAGACACGTCCGAAACCAGGTGAGCCGTTCTTCGATCTCCGAGGTTCTCACGGGGGTTGATTGTGTTCCTCCTGGGTCATGTACGAAGGAACAGAGGGAATAGCTTCAAATTATGCGAAGGAAAATCGCACGCGAGATGCGCTGATCGCGGAGTTCGCAAGCCTGCTTCTCATATCTACTTGCTGCGCATAATTGCGAGTGTTCGTATGCGAGAACCTCGCTTTTCATGGGGAATACACTCCCGTCCTGGCGAAGCATTCCAAGCACTTCTCGCTGGAGGACAGCCTAGCCATTGGCGTGGATCGGATGCAGCGGAACTTCGGCCCGCTGAAGCAGCAGGTCGACACATGGCGGTCGCAGCAGTTGTCCACGGCTGCCTCGAAGCTGCTGATCTACCAGGCATTCATCGAGGAGGAATCGGGATTTCCGAAGCACCTGGCCCGGCGGGTACACGAGCTGTATTTTCAGCCCGTGCATGAGGAGTTCCAGCCGCGAACCATGTGGAGCCTCTCGAACGCATTCACCAGCGCGTTCAAAGAGCTGGAGCCGATTCCGCAGTACAAGGCGACTGCGAAGTTGGCGGGGTTTCTGCAGGCGGTCCGACCTTCGTAGTGCCCATCATAAAACATCGTGCGTGCGGTCCTGAAGTCACGCCGCCCGTCTCAGCTTGTTGGCAAAGACGGGAAGGCCGAAAGACTGCACGCCGATGGGCGTTGCAATGTGGCCCGCTCAAACTCCATGTGATGTAGGCCCACCATAACGCCGATATTTCGGCTGACCAAGAATACTCGGTATTATTCGCTGGCCAGCAGTTCATCGATGTCATACTGCTGCTCGTAGGCTTGCTCGGCCAAGGGGAAGTTATCAGATCCAGACCATGCCACTCGCGCCTCGTCTGCTGCTGCACGGATTCGATCGAAACCAAATGTGTTCGGGTATTCGAACAAGTTGAGAACCTGTCCGGTCACATCAACAAGGAGCACGTGGAGGTGGGTCTGATCGGCTACTCGGCGAAGCACTGCTGATGTCTTGGAATAAAGCGGGTTCATCACCTGTTCATAAAGCGCCACTGGGCGTCCGTTGACAACAGGCGGTATCCACCAGATCAGGAACAGAACCGGACCGTATGCCGTCGCTGCAATACCCGCCTTCAGATTAAGCTGCGCACTCACTTTCGCGAGCAGTTCGGCGGGTTTCGTATCAATCAATAGAGCGACGGCCTCGGGTCCGATGCGCTCGTCGAATGTTACCTCCTCGAAAAGAACGCCCGAAGCGGGTGGCAGGCCGCTGAAAACGATGCCACTCCAGCCCGGCACTCCGGCGCAAGCTGATTATTGAGCGGCATTTCACCCTCCCGTGGGGCGTTACCAGGACCGTTGCACGCTGACCCCATTATGCCCGAGGGAAACGGCATCGGCTTGCCAAATCCTGGATCGCGGTCCTGAACAACGCGGCGCTGTTGCTACCACTGTCACTGTCCCGGCTAAAAGAGCGCGATCAACACAATCCACAACTGGAGCGTTCCCATGAAACTCCGTCGGAATGAATATTGCCCAATCCATAGATCACTCTTCTGCTGCGGTCGCGAGCAGGCGCGGAGAGAACGCAGGTTTCGGCTTGGCATTCAGCGAATCGATGATCCACACCACCCCAGGGGTTATCGCGAACTTCGTTCACGGGCTGAGATGCGGAAGCTGCTAAACCGAAAGATCGCCGAGCAGGAAGGGAGGTGCGCCTTCTGCCACAAGGAATTTGCCGACTGCGGCGACATCGTACCGGACCACAGGCACCCGAAAGGAATGGGAGGAGCTCGGCGCGATGACCATCCGGAAAACATCCAAGCCGTGCATTGGTGGTGCAACTCCGAAAAGGGATCGAGCAGATTTGGCGACTGATGACCGCTCGTTGAGCCCAATCTCTGAGCCGCATGAAGTGCGGGGTTCTATCGACTTGGGTAGCTTCGCTGAGAGGATTGCGACCGGACAGCGATTGGGTGTGCGCCTCACAACGTGATCTGGGTGCCCCGTTTGCTGAAATAGAATTCCGTGCGAAAACTGGTCCACTTCCCGTAACCTGCTGATTCACTGCTACTAACGTTGGAATAGTGCTATCCTCATCCGTTGTTCCCCCACACCGGTTTTGCACGCCATCTGGCCTGGAGCCCAACTCGTTGTCGAGCTAAGCCGCCAGACTAGGAAGAAGGATGAAATATGCCCAAAAGGACGCGGGTCCTGTCTGAGGAAAACGGCGGTTTGCTTACAGTGGACTCGGAGGTCGACCCGATCGAAGCAGAAACCGAAACCTACTACCTGAAGGCAAGTTGGTGTGTTCATTGACGGGCGAGCAAAGAGTTGCAACGCCGCAAGAGGAAACCCTCCAGTCATTTATCGAGCAACTGCACCGGGAGTACGGTGTAGCTCTTGAGGATATGGGGCGGGACGTACGCGTGCGGTGCACGTTTGTTGACGAAAAGACGGGCAAGGAACGAAACCGAAGCCGAACCGTTTCCCTGGTTGTTTACGAGGCCGGCAAGCCGCAGGAACTTGAGCACGTCATCCGAGTTGCCTTCATTGCTTCGCCCAGTGCTAGAGCCGATGCGAAAGCGATCGGAATACTGGAAGAAATTCTGGGGAGTCTCTCCGATTCGCACTCCCAGGTGTTTGGTCTTTGGACCAATGGGATCGAACTTGCATTTCGGATGAGGACGTACCATTCACGAACCGGTGACCCCGAGTTCACCGAACTTACGGATATTCCCGGCCCTTCAGAAACTCTTGAGGATCTAGAGAACGCATCTAGGCGACCTCTTCGCGTCGCTGCTGGAGATTCCTTGCTTCGCACGTTCAAGCGATGTCATGACTATCTGTACGGCAACCAGCAGATGCGACCTGATAAGGCCTTTTGGCAGCTGCTTTACCTGATTTTCTGCAAAATTCTGGATGAACAACAAAGCAGCAGACTTTTTTTTGTTGGCGCCACTGAAGCCAACAACGAGCGGGGCCGCCGTGCGATTACGGGGCGAATTAAGGATCTATTCGAACAAGTTCAAAAGAAAGAGTACAAGGATGTTTTCGACGGAACAGAGCGAATCGGGCTTAATGACAGGGCACTTGCGTATGTTGCGGGCGAACTTAGTCGATACAGCTTACTTACAACGGATACGGACGCGAAAGGGTTAGCGTACGAAGCGATCACATCGGCAACCCTGAAACGTGAACGCGGACAGTTTTTCACTCCTCGAAACGTGATACGGATGATGGTTAGCATGGTTAACCCGCAGCCGGACAAGTTGATTCTGGATCCGGCATGTGGAAGTGGGGGATTTCTCGTTGTCGCTTTAGCCCACCACAGACGACGGCTACTTCAAAGTGTAGGAGCAGATCCTGATTCCCCAGTTCCCTCCGAACTGCGCCGTGTCGATCGTGCTCTGCGCACTTACGCGAAGAAGTGCCTTTACGGAATTGATGCCGATGAGGATTTGCGTAAGGCTGCTCGTATGAACATGGTCATGAACAACGATGGACATGGGAACATTCTTTCTTTCAACAGTCTCGAATATGGCATCCCGGCACGTGAAGCAGCAGAAATGGTGGCTTTCGAGAAGCTCGGAGGCCGACATGGCAAGTTTGATTATGTATTCACAAATCCGCCCTTCGGCTCGAAGATTCCTATCTCTGATCCTGTCATCTTGGCTGAATTCGATCTCGGTCATGTGTGGTCGCATATCAGTGGCACGTGGCAGCGAGGTCCCGTCCTCAAGAAGGTTTCACCGGAAATCTTATTCATCGAAGCTTGTTACAAGTTTCTCAAGCCGGGCTCAGGTGTAATGGCCATTGTTGTACCCGACGGCATCCTCGGCAATCCTGGCGAACAGATGGAGGGCGTGCGCTGGTGGATGCTTCACCACATGGAAATTCTTGCAAGTGTGGATCTTCCGGGCGAGACATTTCTGCCGCAGGTTTCTGTGCAAGCAAGCTGTGTCTTCCTGCGCCGTAGGCACGAAAACGAGATGAAACTGGCTGGCTCTTCCGGGCCGAAACAGCGGCCCGTACTTCATGGCTATTGCGGAGGCTATTGGTCACGGGCGACGTGGGGAGCCCAAGTATGTTCGCCGACCGGATGGAACTGAAGAACTTCGCGTTAATGACGTGCTCGAACGCTGGGAGATCAAAGGACGAGTCGTGGAGCGTACGAGACGTAAGCAGGCCCGAGCGTTGGCAGACGACCTGCCCTGGATATCGGAGCAATATGGACGCCATGTCGTCGGCCTCGGCGTAAAGGGGAATTGATGGCTGTCGCATTCACGGTCGAGCATCCGAAGTCAACGGCCTTGCGTGCGTTGAACTACACACCCTCTGTGGAGGCTTTTAAGAAGAAAGCGGCCAAAAGACGCTGCTCTCGTCTCGGTTCGTTGTTATCGAGCATGGGGCCAGCATATGGAACAGTGTTCACTAGGATTGATTGTGAGCGAGAGTTTGGGATTGAGCTTCTGTCCCAGTCGGACATGTTCGCAGCCGAACCACAAGGCCGAGTTATTCGGCGAGATTCGATGCCCAATCCGGATGACCACAAGATTCAGAAGTGGCAAGTGCTGATAGCTGCTGCGGGCACGCTAGGAGAAACGGAGCTCTACGGGCGATCGCTCATTGCCGACAACCGGCTTGAAGGCAAATACGTGGGTCCGGACGCAATGGTGTTGACATTTGCTCAGCCTGTTGGAGATCTGAGCCTGTATACCTACGCGTTTCTCTGCACGAAGCCAGGATTCAGTGCCATTCGTGCTACAAGTTACGGAACCAAGGTATTGAGATTGCGGTCGGAATCTCCTACGTGACATACCGATCCCGACTCCAGCGGATCATCTCCTGGAGCGCATAGCGGGCCTCGTGCGAACCGCGGTCGAGAAGCGAGAGGAATTTCAGCGGGAGATTGAAGCGGCTCGAGCGCCAGTGCTGGGAATCAGGTATGTAAGAGAAGCGTTGGCTATGAGCCAAAATTCGAGACCTCGTTCAATCGTGTGGTCGAAAGAGCTCCCAACTCTTAACGCATGGAATTACTGTTCCATGGGGGAAGCGCTTCAGTTCCTTCGGTCAAAGTGGACTGGGAGACTCCGAGACGTTGTCGATACCAATTCCATATCGTACGAGTCCTCGATACTCACGAATTCCGTGTCAGCCTCCCTACGGAGTGGAGTTTTCTGCTCAGCGAGATGTGTTTACGATCCGGAAAGTTCCCCGAAGGATTGTTGATCCTGGAATCGACGACCGCCTCCTGCTTTCCTCCGACAACACAATCCTGTTGGGAAGCTGCGGCCAGCTAGGCGAAGGAAACCTCTTTGGGCGTGCTGAGCTCGGCATGTTTGGCTCGGCGAAGTGCGCTGTGACAAGTGATACGCTCCGACTCAACCCCAAGGAAAGATACGTGGAGCCTTTGTATGCTTTTCTGTCGACCCGTTTGGGAACATTGCTCCTCCGGAGCACGGCGGTTGGAACCAGCATTCCGAGAATGCACCCGGTTCTCCTTCAGGAGCTACCAATTCCTGAATTTGGCTCAGAAGCGATGGTGGACGTTACTAAACATGTGAAGTTGGCGGCGGATGCGCGAAGGGGCGCGAATGCAGCGGAATCAGAAGCGGTTCGGCTCATTGAAGAGGAGGTTTTGTCTGAATGGCTCAACTGATTCATTCGCCAACAGGCAGTGGGCCGCAAGGGGCGTTCGAACAGGCGCTCGTGGAAACCCTCGTTAAGGGGCTGCCAGAAACTTTTCGGGTTCTGCCGAACTTTAGCATCAAGCAAACCGGGCAACCAGCTCTCGAGTACGACGTTGTCGTTCTTGCCCCACATGCGATTTTTGTACTCGAAGCGAAAGAGTGGTATGGGCGCCTAACCGGTGACGACACGGAATGGCTCCTGAATCAACAGCCGAAGAAGTGTCCTCTTTGGTTGACCGATCTGAAGTGCAAAGTTCTCAAGAGCCACTTGGGGGGAGTTTCAGGTCATGTTTGGATAGATCCTCTCCTGGTAATTCCATCAGCGACCCAAAACCTCCTCGGCGGCAATTGGGCTGCTCATGTTGTGGGAGTGGATCGAATTGTTGGACACTTGACTGATGAGCGTCGAGTGAGACATCCGCGGCCGATCGCCGGTTACCACCAGGCAATTCAGGAACTTCTGCAAGGAGCATGGGCTGCTAGACGGCGAGAGATGAAGCGCCGATACGGTGGCTGGGAAGCGACCGAACTCTTATTTGCGGATCATGAAGGGGCTGAATATAGGGCGAAGCGCGCTCTGGTTTCCGATCCCACGCCCTACCGAATAAGAACGTGGCGGGTGTCACCTTACGGTACCTCGGAGGAACGGGAAAAGCTTCTTCGAGTGATACGACGCCCTACCGAGGCACTCGCGAAGATCGGACGTCACCCAAATCTGCTCCCGATCTTGGCTTTCGATGAAAATATCGATGACAACGAATTCTATGAGGTCACTGAATGGTCGGAATTCGGAACGCTTCATGGTTACTTGAACAATTCGAGAGCGCGAACCGCTTACTCTCAGGGAGAGGCTGGAGATTGCTGCTGGCGTAGCTTCGGCTCTCGAAGCAGTACATACGCATGGGTTTGGTCCACGAAACTTGTGCCCAGAGACCATTCAAATAGGTTTCGATCGTCAGCCGCGACTGATTGATTTCGATCAGAGCATACATAGAGGGGGGCGGAACAGTGTTCGAACGACGAAGCACGGAATGGAAGGGTTGCCTACGTTCCGCCGGAGTTAAGTGATATCGGCAGACTATGAATTCCGACTTCAGTGCTGATATGTATTCCTTTGGAGTGCTGTCTCTACGAACTCCTTGAGCGACAAGGTTCCGATTCGACGGCCGGCCGCCGCTGCAATTGCGGCGAAAGGACGTCCGCTGAGCTGCTGTCGGAAGTTCGTGAAGGAATCGACACGGAAATAGACAATCTGGTCGCAGCGATTACTAAGGTGCCGGATTTCCACAAGTCGACCTTCTGCTGCAGGCCCTGAAGGTCCTCCACAGAAGTGATCGGAAGCTCGAATGGAATGCCTGCAGGTACTGGTTGTCATAGCGACAGACGGATCGGCCCCTCCATGCGTTTGAGATCGGTAGCATCGTGGATGGTGTGTTATCGGATCGACCAGGAGCTGGGGAGTGGCTCTTTCTCGCGCGTATACAAGGTGTTTCGCTCGATCATGGGCGAAATTACGCAATGAAGCTCCTGAAGAACAGCAATGAGGTAGATTTGTTATTGCGCGAGTACAACGACATCGGTCAGAACTTGCCGTCGCATCCCAACATCGCAAAGATGGTGTGGATGGCACGGCTGGCCCCGCCATTACTGACGCCTTACATCCTCAACGAATACATCGAAGGTGAGACGCTTGAGCCTTACTGTGACGGCAGAAAGAGCCTCTCTTGGAAGGATATTCAAAGAATTGGGTTGCAGGTGCTGGAGGCTCTGGATGCACTTCATCCTCGAGACTGCGAATTCGAGAAGTTTCGCGGCGCCACAAATGCAAAAGCGCAGTCTGACACCAGAGGAATTTGCAGAGTACCAGCGACTAGGCGAGGAGATGCAAAACGGAATACTGCATCGAGACATAAAGCCTGCAAATATTCTGCTGGAACTGCCTTCTCATCAAACCGAAGCTGATCGATTTCAATATAGCCAGTCGTCTCGCTGTGGCGCAGGGGCGTGCTGGCACACCTCGTTATTGGGCACCAGATCGTGGACAACCGAGTTGGCGTCCTGATATGGATCTGTTCTCCTTCGGAATTGTTCTGTACGAGCTTGGTCACTCACCAGCACCCCTTCCCGAATAGTAATCCAGAGGCTGCTCGCCCGCTTGACCCACGCTTGATAGTTGGAGGCGAGCAGATTAGTGATGAGTTGGCTGAATTTCTGTTGAAAGCTATTCAGCCGGACGGCGCCAGTCGTTTCCAGGATGCAAAATCGATGGGTAAAGCGCTGGCAACCGTTCCAGCGATGTACGCTCCGCCTAAGGTCGCAGTGAAGATGGAAGGGCATTTTACCGGTATCACGTTAGAGGCAGGTGAGATCGGAAGAGCGAACTATAACCCTTATGTAACGCGGTTACTGACGCTTCACAGTCAAGCGCGCAGAAATAATAGTGGTACACGCGGGTTGGACGAGATTGCGCGCCTCACTTACGTTGACACTCGGCTTGATCAGCACTTGGTCCCAGCTATTGCGGACGGACGTTTTAGATTGGTTATCGTCACTGGTAATGCCGGAGATGGTAAAACGGCTTTTCTCCAAAGAGTAGAAGAACTACTTCAGAGGGCTTGGCGTTCAGGTTGATGCTTTGCCTTCAACCAATGGCGCCACGTGGGAACATGCCGGGCTTCAATTCCGAACAAACTATGACGGATCGCAGGACGAAGGAGACTTGCAGAGTGACGATGTTCTCGCCAATTTTATAAATCCTTTTTCGGGGAGTTCATTCTCGGAGTTTAGGTCTGGTCAAGTTAGGCTGATTGCCATTAACGAAGGCCGTTCTTCTCGATTTCCTTGAGCATAGCAGCCATTCAAGTAACTTCACTGCTCTTCGGCGATTTGTACACAAGGCCTTCGAGGATGGTGATACCAGGGACGGAATGCTTCTGGTGAATCTTAATTTGCGTGCAGTGGCTGGGGGTGAGAGGGAGTCACTTGTTGAGCGCCAGCTTGGGACAATCCTTAAGCCAGAGTTGTGGGCTCCGTGTGAGTCATGCATGCACAAGCTTCGCTGCCCTTTAAAGCACAATGCCGATACTCTTCGCGACCCTACCTCAGGGGGGGCAGTGAGGGCGAGGGTACTCAGGTTATTTGTAATAGCTCATACTTGATCTGACACTCTGATTAAGGTCAAGCGACCGCACCCGCGGTCGCGCCGTCGCCTGCGCTACGCTGCGCAGGGCTCCGCTCCGGCGCCGGCGCTGCAGTGAAGGCTGAGTCCAGCATTTTCTGCCGGGCCAACGAAAGCGAATCCAAGAAGGTCTGCATGGGCGTCTTGCCATAGCAGTATTTGCCGGAGTGCGGGCGTGTCCGATTGTACTCGTCCAGCCACCCATCCAGGTCCGCCTGCAGTTCTTCCAAGCTGTGGTAAAGCTTCTTGCGAAAGGCCGTAGCGTAGAACTCTTCCTGGATGGTGCGATGGAAGCGCTCACAGATGCCGTTGGTCTGCGGATGGCGAGCTTTGGTCCGGCTGTGGTCGATGTTCTCCACTGCCAGGTATAGCTCATATTCGTGATGCTCGCGCTGGCCGCAGTATTCGGTGCCGCGATCGGTGAGCACGCGCAGCAGCGGGATGTCATGCTCCTCGAAGAAGGGCAGCACCCGGTCATTGAGCAGGTCAGCCGCCACCAGAGCGTTCTTACGGTCATAGAGTTTGGTAAAAGCTACCTTGCTATAGGTGTCGAGGAAGGTCTGCTGATAAATGCGACCTACGCTCTTGATGGTGCCTACGTAGTAGGTGTCTTGCGCGCCCAGGTAGCCGGGATGCGCGGTTTCGATTTCGCCGTGCGCTTCCTTCTCTTCGCGGGCCCGTTCCAGGGCGCGCAGTTGCTCTTCAGTCAGCACGATGTGTTCTTGGGCGGCTTTGGCTTCCAGGGCCTTCAGCCGCTTGCGAAAGGTTTCCAGGTCATGTCGCAGCCAGACGCTGCGCACGCCGGTGGGAGAAACGAACAGACCGCGCTTGGTCAACTCGTTCGCCACCCGCACCTGGCCGAAGGCGGGTTTCTCCAAGGCAATCTCGAGCACTGCCTTTTCGATGTGCTCTTCGACCCGGTTCTTGGGGCACGGTTTGCGTCGGCTGATCTCGCGCAAGGCCAGCTCGCCGCCCGTATCGTACAACTCCTTGAAGCGATAGAAACTGTCCCGCGAATAGCCCATTACCTTGCATGCCTCCGAGACGCTGCCTAGCATCTCGGCCAGCTTCAACAGGCCCACTTTGTTCTTGATGATCTTCTCGTCGGTGCTCATCTGACATTCTCCTTCGCGCTGTCGCGCGAGTTTATCAAATGTCAGATCAAGTTGAAACTAGAACAGGTTATTCGAGGTTGTGCACTTACGTCGTCGCGCGCATGTCACAATCAGAGATCTCCGTTCCGCGATTTCTTGGCTTCTTTTCCGCGATCAAGATTGCACTGATGTTGCAACCTTGCTGAAGAGCCAGGAAGTAACGAGCCCTCAAAGAATTGCAGATATGTACTATCCCGAAGCGTTTGCAGCGAATGCTAATAGTGACAAAGATCGCGTAGAAAACCGACTTGTCGGTCTCCTGCGTCAATGTGATGTTGGGCTGGTAAATGAACCGATCCTGGACCGGCGCCTAGACCATGATCCTGATTCTGCGGTCCCATGGATGAGTTTTGACGGGAGGTCGAGCTACGCTTGGGAAGTCATGAAAGGCTATCATCGCAATGTTCCCCAGAGCCAGGAGACCACATCTTTAGGAGAATTGCTGGAATCCAGAAGATCTCTTATCCAACGACTCCGCCGCTGGGCGTATTTCGAGCGACGTGACGACGGCTGGCAGAACATGCTCCCTTATCGATCGTGGCAACTTCTGTCAGATGTGATTTACGCGCCGACTGAGCAGGCGAGCGATGCAGCATCCCTTCGGCTGCGCGACCGGGTTATTGAGGCGATATCGCTTTCTGAGGGGCTAAGGAGCCCACAGCTTCGCAAAGAGTTCTTGGCGCTCCGCGTCTCGCGCGTCAAAAATCCAAGCATTCGAAGTTACAGACTGTTCCCGGCCTCAGCGTTTCGCGTTCAGCTCCTGGAAGCGAAGTCTGCCGGTGAATTCCTTGAATTTGCACCTGATTCAATTGATCTCGTTGCGGATGAATCCGTGGGGCATGCGCGACTACGAATCTCCTTGGACTTACTTGAAATGCTAGAGCTAATCCGAAGTGGTTATCGGCCCAGTCCCGCTGACCTTCAAGGTCTATTCGTTAACCTTCTCATTTTCCGAAATGCTTTGCTTAACCTTCCTTTTGATCGTGTGATGGTGACGCCCGACGACGAAAGTCTTTACGAGGTTGTTGGGAGTTTCAATGTGAAGAGTGGCATCAGTCTGCGATTCGATCGATATAATCTGCCGACCAGTCGGGACTCGGGGGCCCCTGCGTGAAACTTAGTAAGCAGGATCAGGAATTCCGGAATTCTAAACTCTTCTATCCAGATCCCAAAAGCGTTGACCTGGACCGGGTTCTGATAAATCTATTCCTTCTCCTGCGGTGCAATGGTACTCGCCCCGTTACAAGAGGGAGGCCAAAGGCAGGTGTTGAGCGGGTGGATTACCACGTTGACCAACTGTCGCGCCTTGAAGGAGTTTCGGGAATCGCAGATTACCCAGAAATCGCTAAAGGGTGGCTGGAGAGTGACATTTTTGACCTCGTCAATCGTGGTACTGCTAGGGAAGCTGTTTCATCACTACGACCGCTTCATCTTGACGCCCACAAAATCCGCGTGGCGAAACACTGCCGAGACTACAATGTCGCCGACTCAATATATGCGCTGTTGGAGTTCGGTGAACGCCAGACTCTCAATAGTCTAAGAGACTACCTTGATCAAGGACGCGATGCGCGAACCAGCCGTTTTGATGGTCAGACAAAGCTCGAACGTGGAAACGCTAACCGTATTGAAGCTAGTCGACGGCCTTCCGGACTTGCATCCGTCTCAAGAACGAGTCGCTTCTGATCCTCCAACCTGCATGGGTCAGGCTAGGGTGCTGTGTGACGACGTCCAAAGGCTCCTATCCTATCGCAACGCCGTGCCTCGCCCTGTAATGATCGACTACCTGAAAACGGTGTTCGGGCTTCATGTAGCGATTTACACACTGCGTCTAAGTAGTCAATTGAGTGGTTGGATTAGGGACAAAAAAGCTCACCCTACGTGTTTGGCGTGTCCGGTTTACGGAGCAAACGTTCAGCCGTTCAAGGAATGTCCGTACCAACTCTCATTCACGGTCGACATGGGGGGAGATTTCAGGTCTAGGATGGCGCAAATGGCGCAGGAGTCTGTCACTGCTGCTCACGGACAATTGGTAGACCTGATAAAGGCTTTGTTTACGCTAAATCAATTGCTCCGGTATGCCCGGGACGAGCGCTCACTAGGAATTCCCGATGTGCCGTCAGAGGTATTGCAGCTGCTGAGAGAACCACCGCCGGACTTCCAACCGGACTTTCGTGCAAGGCTCAAGCAGATACGCAATGACAATGAAGCTGCCGACGAGGAGTTGTCGCCGGAGATCCAGGCTATTCTAGACGGTAGTTTGTCACCTTTTGAAACTTTTATAGAACTGGTCGCCCACATTCGCCAAAAGCACCATCTTGACTATCTCACAGAGATGCTGGACAAGCTGTTTCAGAAAAATGCAGATGCAGGCGCAATGGTACAGGGTAAGTCGCGTAGCAATCCTCGACGGTGGCACCTCGGGGGCAGACTGCTCGAAGTCGTCGTACAGCTGGCCGTTCTCCGGTGGACGGAAAAGGACGAGAGGAAGCTTTTTTTTAGCGAGCCGATTTTGATAGAGGATTTCCTCGTTTGGTTGGAAGCACGCTATGGACTGGTCATTGGCGGATCACAGCTTGGGGTGGGGAGGACGCCAGTGACAATGGAAGAGCACCGAGCATTTCGCGACAATGTTCGTGCACTCAAGGATCGGTTGCGCGAGATCGGGTTTTACGACGATTTAAGCGATGCCTATATCGCACAAACAATTCGGCCTCGTTATCCGATTGATGAGCGCAGGGGGACGAAGTGACAACGGCATGCCTCTTACCATGCACGCCTGCGAACCTTTATGAGTTTCTTCAAGAGCAGCTCGTCCCACCTATTCGAGCCTCGCTGGAACTTGCGGAGGCGGGTCAGCGAATCCGCATTACTACACTTCCCGGCCCCGTTATGGAGGGTGTATGTGAGGCGCTGCAGGGGGATGATCGTTGGGTCGCCCGCGTACTCGTTGCTACCAGCCCCGACGAGCCTTGGAAAGCTACGGCCACTAAACTAATCGAGCTTCGTAACACTCTGTCTAAGCCTCTCATAGTATTTATTCCGCCCGGGTTGAGAACCGCTGCTGAAGATTCCCTGGATATTGCAACATTTCGAGAGCTTAGCCTTTCTACATCCGTAACGCATGAGTTGATAAACACCTTGGTTGAGCGGGTCCCGACCAACGCTGACCCAGGCGGTTTCCGACGTCATCGCCCATGTCCGTCGAGAGAAGTTGGCCAAGAACGATGACGATCTCATCAACTATCTGCTGACGCTGAGTGTCAATGGGTTTACTCCAGAGTCGGTGGGAGCTGCGCTGTTCACATTCGGACTGGTACCGCATTTCGGACTAGCGAGCCAAGTCAACATTCCATTTTGGTTGTCGCGGAATCACAAGATGCAGCAAGTTCTGGCGGATATCCGCCAGCCTTTGCAGACTCGAGTTTCGCGATTGCCCTTGCAACCTAACAGTGTCCAGCCACTCCTGTTTGCCTTTCTACGAGATCGTGCTGCGCAGGACCGACGAGTTTGGACTGCTGAGATTGCTTGTGATGCACGTCATCAAGAGTTGACGATTGACAAATGGCCGTTCCTCGAATCCGCCGACGACACGCAACTTCGAATTAAGGTCGAACCATTGACACTGCCGATGCAATCTGCTGATGACATCGGTGGCACCACTCCGCTCCCTGTGTTGAACCTCGACGGGCGAGAAGGCGTCAAGGTTGCGTTCAGGGCTTTGCCATCTCCTGCAGAAGTTCCCGCTTGGAAAACTTATCGTGTTCAACTGCTTTTGGTAGATGGGGAGCAGCCGACCATAGCGTGGGAGAGCAATGGCTTCAAGAAACCGGCCAGTCGGCAGAAAGTCACGCGGACAATTAAGGTGTCCGACTTGCAGTCCTTGGAAGAAGGAACATATTTTTCTCGGATCGATGCATATGACCAGGACGGAGCGATTCTTACGCAACCAAGGAGGCTTGACCCCTCGGATCCCAGTAGCCGCTCCGAAAATGAATCAGAGTATTTTTTGGTGGTTCGTGAAGGTGTTGAGGTTGTGGCTCCGCCTCCCCGCGCTATTGATGTCCAGTCTTTTGCTGCGTCCTGGGTAGAGGCCAACGTTCGGGCAGTCACCGCGGATGGCAGTGATGAAGCCGTGACACCCAGAGATACAGTCACTGGCTCTTGGGCGGAACCCATCGGCTCTGTTGTCAAGGGTGAGACTCACTTCAAACTGGAAGGAGAAGGGTTTGCCGGCTTCACGGTTGTCGTACCGGAGTTACTACGCCGGCTTGAAGTGACAATTCTCGAGAATCCGGACCAGTTCGGTAGGTATCACATTAACCTTTCGAAGGCCAGAAACACGTTCGATGTTGAAATCAAGCGATCTCTGATCGACGACTCTGCTCCGGGAACCGAGTTGGAGAATTTCCTTGAAGTACGCCGAAGAATGTTTGGCCTGATACTTGATCAACACAAGGTTCGCCGAGGCGAGGAAGCACAGGATGCCACAACTCGTTCCGTAGTTGAGACTGCTGACCTGCTGGCCTTGGCGAAGGATATCGAGGATTACGGTACAGCCTATCGTAGGCTTCTTGAAGCGGTATTGGCCGATCCTGGGCGATCAAAGGGCAAAAGTTTTATCTATAAGATGCTCGCGTTGCTTGACGTTACAGAGCTGCGGTGGAAATCTTCGCCGGGAGATCCGGGCAGGGCGCTTGTACTAGCTCCTACACACCCGCTTCGTCTTGTCTGGCATCTTCAGCATTTCGCGTTATGCGCATCTGCAGTGCAGAACTGGAAAGACAAGACGGCGGTTGCCCCGTCCTGGCCTGCTTTCTTGCGCCAACTTGCTGGCGAGATTCTACCTATCAACGTCCCGATGGTCATGTTCGATCAGAGGGGACGTGCCTATGTCGAACAAAGCTTGCTGACTAGTCACTGGTCACTGTATTTGCCGGATCGATCGGAAGATTCGCCGCAAGTTGACACCGCTTCGTGTAGGGAAACATGCAGGAGACTCCTGGGTATCCGTCGGCCGGAGCCTGTAACATCCTCGATCGGGAGCGTGGAAATTGCGTCGCGAGCATTCGAATATCTGCAGCAACATCCCTATGTGGACCAGCTAAGAATTAATGTATTTAACCCTGGTGACGGCCAGCTGGTCACAGAAGCGCTTCGTGCTATTGAGGCAATGCGCCTGAGCGTCATTGCGCTGGAGATGCCACCTCCTCTGCGATATTCGATTCAGATGTTCGGTTCACGAGGCCAGATCGAGACAATGGGTAGTGCGTTCGAATCGCTTCTTGATCCTGAACGTCAAGTCGCGGAAAACGACGAATTTACGCTCACATCATCGAATCACCTTCTGCCTAAACTGGTGTTTGCGCGAAATGCAGTTGACGATTTTATTCGTTGCCCAGAGCAATTCTCGGCACATCTCACGGTGCTAATAGAACAGTTCGGATCGCAGGCGAGGTTGGGCCAGCTTGGCTGGATGCGGAGGGGATCTTTTGTTGGGGGTCTAGTTCAGGAACCCGAGACATCCCTTCGAAGCCGAGAAGCTGGTTTTGGTTGGTACAAGGGGCTGCGTTCTCAGAGTGGAAAGAATGCGTCTAGTCTTGAGTTGTTGCTGACGGGCCTCCTAGCGGCTACGCAAAGGTTGCAAGCTGCATCCGCTACCGGGGAATCAAATTCACCAGATGTCGCGCCCCAATTGGCTCTTTATCTCGGGAGTGAGGGTCAGTCTCTTCTTCGCCTGATACATCTGTTCTCGGACTGGGTTCTCACGATTGATCGCAATCTAGGGTTGGAATATTTTGACAGTCCGTCGACGCCGGACGATGCTGGATACCTCTTGGATTATGCGCCTGAGTTTCTCCAAGAGGACAGACAGCGGATTTTGTTGACCACTAAGAGCACTATAGAGCTTCAGCGCATGATACGCCCGGCAATAGAGCGGTTCGGTCTAACGCTTCCGCTCGAACGTGAGCCAGTCATTTTGGATACCCTGCGTTCACTCTCGGGTCGGCTGGTGCTGAAGTTCCTTTCGGCGGAAACACATTCTGCGGAGGTTGTTGGCCTTCTGCTCGCGCGGTGGCTGATGGAACAAAGTGGCTTGCTTGCAGAGCAAATCGTCATTCCTTTGGATGCCCACCGCGGATGGTTCAGACCGACCCAGGACAATTTGAGCGCGCGGCGAGCGGACTTACTCTTGGTTGACCTGGATCACCTACGACGCGTGGTGAATTGCATCGTTGTTGAAGTGAAGCTCAGAGATGAGTTGACATCAACAGGGCGCACTTCTTTGTATAAAGATATGCACGAGCAGGCTGAAGTAACTGAGGGGCGCATTCGTGAGCTTTTCGATCCGCATCTTTTTTCAAGTGATCGTGCCGATTTGCTATTAAGATCTAAAGAGCTAACCACCGCCCTGTCTTTTTACTTGCGCCGCAGTGCTCGATATAAGAATTTCGATGCGGGGCGTCTAGAGCGTGCCCTTCAGTTCGTCGACAATTTAGATAGCGGATATTCTCTCGCTGTGTCGTCGATGGGTGTCGTATTCGTCCGGCAAGCAACAGGAATGCATGTGGACGAAGAGGAACCAGGTTTTGTGGTGCATCGCTTCGGTCTAGATTGTGCTCAGCGTTTGCTTCTCCGGGCATGCGGAGAGGCTTCCGCCAGTTCCACCGATAGTGGCGAAGGATCGCCCCCTCAGTCTCGTCCGTCCACGTTCGCAGGTACCGATCTGAGCGACAGAATCATCGCATCATTCAAATCTGCGATGGGTGATGTCCAAGTTGGAGTTGTTGATGGAGGACACAAAGGGGAGGGCGTCGCTTTCGAAGCGGTCAGTTCAAACAAGAGCGATGTGGGGGACCAGGAGGATCGCGAAGGAGATGCGGGGTCAGTCTCCATTCCGGACTCTGAACGCCCAACGACCTCGCCATCTGTACCGATAGTCTCTGCCGTTGTGGAGCGGACTGACCGGAGTGGCGAATCCCCCAAGAACGCGCTCGCCGATGAAGGCCCGACCACAAATAAGTCGGCGATTGAGTCGGATAAACAGAACGCTACTGGAATGACCCTGATACCCGACATTTGTCTTGGGGCGCAGGAGATCACACCACAGTTTGGGATTCTCGGCCGTTCTTCAGAGGAAAAGATTGCTATTGATCTCACGGGATGTAACACCATTAGCCTTTTCGGTGTTCAG
The DNA here is from genome assembly GCA_963836295.1 of uncultured Acidobacteriaceae bacterium. Taxonomy (GTDB): domain Bacteria; phylum Acidobacteriota; class Terriglobia; order Terriglobales; family Acidobacteriaceae; genus Bog-257. The sequence continues at coordinate 45,191 of CAWIIY010000005.1, forward strand.
GGCTTTGGCAAATCCTATACGCTGGGCGTGATTGCGGAGATGGCCACTGCGCCTGTATATGGCATTAACGTTCTGCCGTCGCCGTTGGCCACAGTTATTTTTCACTATCACAAGTCGGATGCGTACGCTCCAGAATTTGCGGTTGCCAGCTCACCGAACAACAAGATCCGTGAGGTCGACAGACTGCTTCGCGAGTACGGTGCTACTCCCCAAGGCGTGAAGGATATCGTTCTCCTCACACCTGAAGCCAAGGTAAATGAGCGCCGAGCGGAGTTCCCTGGATTAGAAATTCATCCCATCAAATTCAGCTCTGGAGAGTTGGGTGCTGAGAGCTGGAAGTTTCTGCTGGGCGCGTATGACAATGACTCACTCTATGTGCGCCAGCTCGTCGCAATCATGCGTCGATATCGAGACAACTTGACTCTCCAGCGTTTCCGCGAAGAGATCACCGCAGCTGACCTTGCCCAGCAGGCTCGAAGGTTAGCCGAGGACCGGCTGAACCTGGCCGAACCTTACGTGGATGATAGCGCGATATTGGGCGCATTGATTCGACCAGGCCGTACGATTATCGTGGATTTGCGGGATCCTTGGATTGAGAAGGACGAGGCACTAGGGCTTTTTGTCGTAATGATGAAGATCTTTGCGTCAACGAAGCACCAAGGCAAGCCTTTCAATAAGTTGATGATTTTCGATGAAGCTCACAAATACATATCCGAAAGTCAATTGATTGGTCAAGTAGTGGAAACCATCCGTGAGATGCGCCATCAAGCGACGAGCATTGTCATTGCGAGTCAAGATCCCCTGTCTGTGCCTAGGTCGGTTATTGAATTGACTTCGATCCTCATTTTGCACCGCATGACATCCCCCCAATGGCTCAAGCATTTGAAGGGCGCCATTTCGGCACTCGATGATGTCTCGGACGCACAGCTGGCGGCGCTTCGGGCCGGTGAAGCGCTTGTTTGGGCACAGAGATGTACCGACAAGAGATTTAGTCAACGCCCTTATAGAATTCAAATTAGGCCTAGAGTGAGTCTGCATGGTGGTGGCACTAAAACGGCAGTGCCGAATGTGACCGTTAGGTAGGGCGCGTGACTCAAGATCTGAGAAAAGTCCGACAAAGGCTTTTTGTTTCTTAGGGGGTGGTGAGTTCCGTATTGTGCTCGGCCTGCCGGGTTGCATTTCGAGCGTTTCGCTGATTCTGGAGGGCGGTGATACGCAGGATCAGGTCGTCATTTCTGCGAGCGCCTGCTCAAGTGTGAACTCAACCTTTCGCAAAAGGTCTGGGCGCCGACGAGGATCCACATCCATCATCTGCAATGCTGTTCTCTGAAGGATTTCTGTTCCGAGATCAGCGGGAGTTTGCGAAAAGGGGCGTAAGACCCCTCCAGATGTCACATAGTCTAAAGTATCAGTGAAGGGCCAGTTTCCATTTTCCAGAATCCGGTAGAGTAGGAGCCCGGCCTGGAAAATATCACTTAAACGGGGATTCGAGGACTTGCCTGAGGCTAAGTCCTCGGGTGCAACTGACCTTGGGTCGCGTCGGGCTTGCAGTGTACTTGTAGATAAGGTGCTGCCCGGGTCAAGTGCACAATCGAATCCAGTGAGCCGAATCTCCGAGAAGTCTTGGCTAACTCTTATAGCTTTCGCTCCAAGATTTCGATGCAGAACTCCTTTTTCATGGCAAAACTCGAGCGCCTGGATGGTCTTGGTAAAAATGCCCATTTTCTCCCAGACAGATGCTCCCGCTAGCACCGACCAAAGATTCTCAAGTCGCTCGCCTTCGAACCAGTCGCTGACTTGCACCCATGAGGCTCCAGTCTGAAAATGTCCCACGACGCACGCGACAGACGGGTGCCGAACCCTCATCAACACCCGCGTTTCACGAGCGACTTCTTGAATGTAACGTTCAAGTTCGCCCGCCGGAAGTGCAGGATCATAGGGAAACTCTCGAAGGAGAACCTCCATTTGGCAGGGAGGTTCATCCACGGCAAAATACTCGTACACGCCAGATTCGGCCGAAAGTTGTCGACGAATCGCGAATCGGCCAAGATGCTGCGGTGTTCGGCGCTGAGACTTCGCACAAACATCACGATAGCTTATCCAACCGGACCGAATCTCCCGACGCAAAACTGAATTACTGAAGTCCTGTTGTTCGCGAGCAAGTCTCTGATACTTTTCGAGCGTGTCGGCAAGCGTTTGCACTGGTCGCACTCTTGAGTGAGCCGAATGCTTAAAATTGATTCTCGTATCGGATGGTACAACCACCTGTGAACCTACTCTCACGGATTTGTGCGCCGCCCCAGAAGGGAAGGGTGCCTGCCCCCTCCTCGAAGCCAAGACCTTCGATTTATTGTCCACAGTAGAAAATACTCTATCGAGGACGAAGCCGGTCGAACTGGATATGGAGTCCTCACCAACCGAGATTTCCGGCCGGATGCACTTCATCTCGAGAACGTCACAAATTCCAGGCGCGCTGACGATCGCGTCGCATTCGTAGAATCCACCAGCAGCTCGCGCCAGATAAACATTTGTTGCCAGAACATAGCCATCCGGGAGGTGATCTCGCAAAGTTCGGGCGCACTCGCGCTCGAAAGCTCCGCCCGTACCAACCGCCGGCTCACCAAAGACCACCAGTTCTGCCACGGATTACCCTTTCGAGCGACTCGGTACTTCTCTCACCGCAGGAGCTGTTCAAGTCCCCGCCTTGCCGAAACTGCATGCCGTCCGCTCAGATCACGGTTCAGAAGCTCAACTGCTTGCTGTCGTTGACCAGCGGGAACAAAATAGCTGGTCAGTACCTCCACTGCTGCTGCGTAGTCATGAGAAGAAAGGACTGACCAGTGGGTTAACACGACATCAATGACAGCACCCCGGTGTCGCGTCTGGTATCCCTTCAGCAACTGAAGAATGAAGCCGAACTCTACTCTCGAATGATGGTGTGGTAGAAGAGAACTCAGTAGCTGTAGGACTTCAGACGTCGGCCAGAACCGCAGCTTGTTCAATAACGTCCGGTCACCGGAGGAAAGATACTCAAGCAGCAGTGTCTTTGCACTCTCCGGAACTTCGACCTTCGCGACGTCCAGTTTTTCGGCTACTTTTTGGAGCTCACGATCGGTGCAATTCTGTTTGGCCTGTTTGAGTAGCCAAGCGCGAACCTCCGGATTGACAGACCCTGACTTAATCGCAAATCGACGAAATACAGGTAAATTTCTGGGTCCTGCAAGGCGTTGTACCCTGCCGGCCTTAAACACTTCGAGGCCTGCCACACCGGTAGCCGCAAAAGCCTCTGCCATGAGCTCTACCAAGCCTCGTTCAGTCTCATCCACCGCGGTAGCTGGCAGATTTTCGAACTCTGGCAGTTCCTGCCAAATACAATTCTGGCAGTCCTCCGTGATCAGGAGCGCCGTTATTGTCTGGCTGCCGCGTGCCCACATTGTCGATACACTTGACTGACCACCTGGTGCGTCGGGCACTTGTAGCTGGTACATTCGGTGCGCAACTTTAGTGCACAAGACACGATATCGATCGTGATCAATTATGTACTCGCGGCACATATACTTGACCAACGCTAACACTGCCGTCACATTCTTCGAGAAGCGAATACAGAAATCGGCGATGTTGATGCGCTCTTCGGGCAGAAGGACACCTTCATCTCCCGTCAAAGAATCCAAGAGTATCTCGGGGAAATATTTCAGCGCCTCACAACATTCCCAACAAAGCGCTCGCACACCGATGTTGCTCGACAGAGCATACTTATCAATGGAACGCTGGGCAATATTTGGGTCCTGCGCCCCAAGTGTGGTTAGAGCAGTGACGACATTGCGATAACTTGAGCTATCACGGCGCAATCGATATCCCTGTTCCAAACATATAGGGATAGCGAGCGGGCCAAGCCTGGCAATTTCCTCGACAAGATCTAAAGATTGAGTGTCCTCTTGTGATAGCCATGCGATGACCGTAGTTACTGCATCTGCTATCTCCTTGGGAACAACGATTTCCCCTGGCGGGGCCAAAGCCTGGGCGATCGTGCGACGAATCCTCTCCATCGCAGTTCTCGCGCTCGCAACCTCATCGCTCCCCAATCCGGGAGCATGCAAACAGGAGAATGAAGTAGCGGCCTCCAAGGCCTGGAGCAACTCCCCGGCCTTCGAAAACCGCATTCCAGCATCAATGCTCAAAGCGCGTCGAAGCACATCGACTACTGGCTCCGGTATTAAACCTTTAATCAGGCTATGCGGCGTCAGGACATCGTCAGGAGAAGTTCCCAGGCCGTAAACCATCTCCCAAGCAACCGTGGATATCGCCCATAAATCATCTTCGGGACCTGGAGATTGACGTTTTCCTAACCTTACTTCTGGTGGCAGATATCGGGGAGTTCCGGTCTTCGAACTTGAATCACCCGCGTTGGCCGCACTGTTGAAGTCTAAAAAAAGCGGGACCGGTGATGATTGACCCGGCCCGCGCTTGATCAGAATGTTGGCCGGCTTGAGATCTCGGTGCACGATGCCCAGCTCATGAATCTGCTTGACGGCTTGCACCATATGGATCAGCCACTGCACCAATACTTCTACGCTCCAGAAGTTTTCGTCTGGCTCAGCTCTAATGCCTGAGACCCCGTGTGCAGGAATTACTTGCGCAAGACTTATGATCCGCTTCTGTCCGTCTCTGCCAACGTATGTGCCGAGCTCCATCACGAGTAGGGGATGATTCTGGTTCTTGATGTGGTGTTTGGCAGTGCGACGCCACTTCGGAAAGTACTCAGAATTCAGTTGTGCGAGTCGGGCGAGAATTGATTCCTCGGCTTTAGCTAGTTCATATGCCCTTGTGTCGAACCCCACGTACAGTTTCAGAGCGACATCCGCTTGATGAAACGTATCGAAGGCCTTGTATACCTCCGAGAATCGTCCCGCACCCAGAAGCTCTAAGACCTTGAAGAAAGTTGCTACAGTTGCGACCCGACCTGCATCGACATTTAGGAGTGTAGCCATACGTAATCGTCAGTTGATACGCGCGAGAGGTACTTTAGTCATTGCCCGGTCATTCCCATCTTGCTGGATCTCGACCTCACTATCGATTTCCAACACATGCCCTAACTGTCTGAAGGAGGCCCGGAGCTGTACAGTCTTGTTTTCGGTCATTCGATACGACAACCGGTAGGGCACGCCTGAATCAATGACATGCGGCAATCGCAAGACAAGATCCTGCATCGGCATCAGGTGATGATCCATCGGGCCTACTCCACGAAAGAGTGGTAGCTTCAACGTAACTGCCGGACGGAGCACTCGAAACTCTTGTAGAACTGGCTTGAAGTCTTGGGAGGGTTCGCAGGTCAGGGGGACAATAGGCACATAGGTTCCGTCGTCGTCATTCCTAGTAAGAATGCTCTCAAGTAGCCGAGAAGTCATGGCTACTCCTCTGCGAGCCTGTTGCTCGTCGTATCGACAGCTGGCTGCGCCCAGTGCAACCGTGTTGCATGCGTCCTCGTCACTGATCGAGTAGCAAGGTTTGGGTGCGAAATAAGTTGCGAGCGCCGATTTGACGCCCAGCATCCGCAATGCGCCACCCGTATACAATATGAGATTCACGTCCTCCTTTTGAAATCCCGGTGAGATCGCGCCGGCAACGTCCAGAGCTTGCCCAATGGGCCGGAATATATTGAGATCGCCTTTGTCCAGGAAAAAACGACCGCTGATCTCCTCATACTGCGATCGCGTGATTTGCCGCTGAATGTGAACGAGTCGCCGCAATGCCGACACTGGCAGCTCCTCGTTGATCACAAATTCGTTCAAGTTTTGGTCGGATGCGAGGTAGAACTCCGCTTCCTCCTTGAATGAGGAGGCACGATGTAGGAATAGCTGGAAAAGCGGTAGCTGTTCCGACATCGAGATCTCGTCTACTAGGCAGCCCTCCTGTTGCTCCCATATGCCCAAGAGGAAGGCCGCCAGATCAGTGTCGATGTCGTCACCTCCAAGATTGTTATAGCGCGACCTGCCAATTGCGTCGATCTTGAGATTATCGCTTGCAGACTCTATACGAATGATGGAGACGTCGAGAGTTCCTCCGCCAAAATCAAACACTAGAATTGTCTGATTCTCAGTTGCCTTAAATGAGTCCCTGTTTTGGTCGAAGAAGTAGTAAAAGGCGGCAGTGGGTTCATCTAGCAAGCGGACAGCACGAAATCCAGCCATTGCCGCTGCGCGCAAAGTGTCGCTTCGCTGGTCGGTGTTGAACGACGAGGGAACCGTAACAATGGCGCTCTGATCCCAATCGGGAAATTGTCTGTAGACCTCGTCAAACGCTAATTTGAGGATGTGGGCAGATACGTACGATGGGGTGACTCGGAAATCCTTTCTGAAGGGATGCGGCATCCGCCATCGAGTTCCCATTCGTGACTTGATGGAACGAAAAGCGTCGAGACGACGTGCAGCGAATGCGCCAACTACAGCAGTATCAGCCGATTCGAAATAGACGGCGGACTTGATATGGTCAATCTGTTCGAGTACATTTCGTTCATCAGCGGGCTGCGGGACATTCAGCGTCCGCGGGCCTGTTGCGTCCGTTTGGACTCCCACGACAGTATTCGTTGTGCCTAGGTCAATCCCGACCGCAGGATTCATTTGCTTCCCCCGGCACTGGGCTGAGAGTCAAGCGCGACGACTCTGGCCCGCCGTACGGGCAGCCACCGCCCGTTAGCATTCAAAGCCCATCCTTTTCTAGTGACCTTGACTTTTGTACTTCCAGCAGGCGGTACCTCGAAACCATCACAGTCGTACAGTCCAGAGGACTCATACGTGAGAACGAACTGTTCTTCCTTCGGGTATTCAGAGAAGCCCTTCTTGCGAAGCGCGTAAAAGAAATGAGAAATGAAGGAGGGCAGCGTGAGATGAGTGGTTTCGCCCAGTTGCACTGAGTTGAGAGTATCGAAACCATACTTAATGTCGATCGTTTTCAACACTTCTCGCAAGTCAGACAATTGCACGGCGGATAGTTCAGAATCTGATCCGAAATCTGGCAACACTTGGCTCGGCGCTTGTACGCTCTTAAGGCGTTCCTCCAAAGCACGGTTTTCCTCTGCGTATTGCCGCAGTTGAGTCTCTAACTGTCGAACTCGCTCGTCATCCCTGCCCTCAACTCCAGTCCTGTGAACCAAGAGTTTCGTCGTGAGATCGTTGTATTTGAGGAAAGCCTTTGCGATTTCAACATCGAGGCCGACAACAGACGTGGGTCTTCCAGCGTTGGATCTAGCCTACTGTACCTAAGCCACGCGTTGAATTCGTTTTCCACCTCATTGTCAACTTCAGGAAATGTTTCGATGCTGGGCCCGCACCAGCCATTGAGATCCTGAAGCACCTGCCCGACCACGAACGCAAACTCCACACGAACTGGTTCCTTAGGACGGACCTCGACGTACATTTCCCTTCGACTGCGGATACACCACCAGATGAGAGTCCGCAGCAACTCCCGATTGGCGGTCTTACCAATACGTTCAAAGGGTGGAGGCAGTTCTGACGAGGGTTTTGCCCATCGGAACGCGCAGTAATGATGCAGATACCGTGCGTCTTCGCCAACACGGAGCTTATTTAAGAGAGTCCGCAGCAAAGGTTCCTGCAGTGGAACCGGCAAAATATTGCGGAATACTGCTGCAGCGTGCTGAACCCCGCCCATCACAGGGATATCTGCTTTCTTCGTTTTACGTACTAAGACATCGGCCTGTCGAAGGAATCGCCAACAGAAGCTCAGGCGATCCAGGAGAGTAGGGCTTGGGTCTGTATCGCTTGGCTTCTGCAGGCTTCCGAGTAGGCCATGAATCAGCTCCCTTGTACCGGTTATCACCGGTCCATAGAAAGTGATGTCACGCCCAGGGAACCTCTCCTGAATGAAGGGCATTATTTGCTGTTCGGGGACTTCCAATATTTGGGCAAGAACGATTTGTATCGCCAATGGCGCTGGTGCAAGTTCACTTGAACCTCCAACGCCGTCCTTACCCATTTCTGTTGCTGCTGTCCTTTTCGGAGGCATTCCTTCCCGTCCCTGCAAATCCGTCGCCCATCCGCCCATCGCCACACATGATCGCGCAACTGAACTCACTAACCCACAGATAATTTTGGCTGTTAGCGGCGGAGCGTTAGCAACTATTCGGCTTTCAAAGAAGGCATAGTCTAACAGCTTGGAATGCCTCCGAACACACTGAAGCCTGCGATTTTCGTCCCGTCGTTCCAGTTTTGGCTGACTGTGGGGCGGCGATAAACACCTGGTTGAGACTGCGATTGGGATGCTGGGTCGAATCACACACGGTGCCGCCCATTGTGCGGGACTCGCAATGGGTCACCAAATATCAGTTCCACCGATAGCGAGGAAAATCATGTTCGTTGAACTAATGCCATTACTGCGCAAGCGCAGGCTGCTTCTGACCATCTCCCTTGTTGAGGGCGATACGATCAGGACCACCGTCGTTCCGCAGAAGGCGTCTGCCACCGAAGACAACGCCCTCACGACCCCACTAGCAATCACCGGCACAGCCGAGGAACTCGATCGTGACCTTCCTCAACAGCTGGTGGAATTCACTGGGGCGCACCTGCAACTTCAAACTACCTTGGCTTCTGCCAAAGCAGAAATGGAAGCGGCCGCAAAGGCGGCTCGCGAAGAGGCACGGAAGAAAACCCCGAAGCCATCCAGCGCGAGTAGCCCGACAACGCCGGCGACGCCAGCAGCGGCGCCCGTCCCTCGAGAACTAGAGGCACCCTCACTGTTTGCCCAGCAGGTGCCATCGGAAACGGCAGCCACAAAAGAGGAAGAGGAGGAGGAGGGAGGTGAAGCGTCATGAAACTCAACCTGGTCGAACGTGAATTTGTCTACCACGGAACTACGCTGCCATGCCCGAACCCCAAATTCTCGATTGAGGAAGTCCGTTCGTTCTACGCCGCTCAGTTTCCCGAGCTGACCAACGCAGCCATTACTGGACCTGAAACGGTTGGCGACCGGTTGCGTTACACCTTCGAGCGCGCCATCGGATCAAAGGGCTGATGAGATGCCAGACACCAGCAAACAATCATTGTTACGGGAAATCCGCGAATCAGAGGGTCGGCAGGCCAGCGCCAACTCTCTGACCGGACTGATCAACAGGTGGCTTGAATGCCCAGACTCGCAAGAAGCAAGCAGTGCTCTCGCACGGGCTCTCTCACTGCAAGGAAGCGGAGATCCCGTCTTCCCCGGGCCTGGTATCTGGCCAATCCCGCCAGCCTGATCGCAATATCCAAGCTGGAAGTGGGCCACGCCGGAAACCGAATCACCTTGGGCTGCTCGGACCTAAACTCCTTGGCTCAGGCTTTGGTCGAAACTGACCTCGCCACTGAGTCTGACTGGATCGCGGCAGGAAGAATTCCTGCCGCCCTGGTCGACTCCGTGTTCCGCCGGTTTCTCCGCGACCATGACCAGGAAATCATTGCTGAGCACTTTGAGTTGTACCTAACACTCGGAGAATCCATTTTCGACGCCCGGTATTCCGATTCCGGTGCCGATTCCAATGGCCAGCTATTTCTGGTGCTCAACACCGAGTCGTCCTCCCCGTTACGCATCGGGAGCACGATTGAACAACTCGAGGCGTGCCACCCAGGAATGGGAGTGGCTTTCTACGAAACCCTGCGCCATGCACTCTATCGCTGGATCCGGGTCTATGACGATCACGACGCCAGCTACCGCATTGAGCAAATGGTCGAATGGGCAGAGGGAGAGGATGATCCTGATTCCTACGAAATCCCCAAACTCGACCAGGACCTGCCGCAGTGCCTCAGAAGCGGCGAATCGGCAGAATCCCCACGATCCTTGGATTCCTTCCCGGTGCCGGCGGAACCTTGGCTGAAAGATCTTTTCGAAACAGTCCTCGAACTGTACTGCGCCTCCCACTCGATGGAACGCCCACGAGTAGACGAAGAATGGCTCGAATACCAGCGCAGCTACTATTCGCTCGACATGCCCTTGCCTTCCGTACTGCTGTACTTCAGACCCGGAGACGCAGTGATGGCCTGCTTCGATGACGAGTGCGAATACTGGGGCCAGGAAACGCCGGAACCCAACCTCATCATTCCAGTTCGACCAACTGATCCAGACAGCGTGCGGCAGGGATTCGCCGTATTGGAGACCTTGATGCGGATCCTTGTGCTCACGGTGCGTGTTAAGACCCTCATCGAGGACGGGGGAAAAGCCAAATGCGATTTAGCATCGACGTCGGAAGCGAACTCGAACTGAAGCTGTACCAGGCGGTACTGCTTTACCGGAACGATCACGGAAACCGGGTGATGGCAACGGTCCACGGCGTGGTGCAGAAAGAAGCCGATGGCACTCCGCTGCTTGGTGCCGGGCAGCTGCTCAGTACGGCAGCCCTGCGGGAGCTGGCCACAGACCTTGGGACGAGTTGTCCGGCAGAATATCTGCCCGATCACGTTGTCGCACGAACTCCGGAGTTAATCGCGTGGTGGACGCAGCCGGCAAGGCGGCGGATGTTCTTCCGAGAAGGCTCCGAGCTTGTCGATTTTTCCGGCAAGCTCTTTCCACATCCAGCTCTGCTGTTCGTGGTACGCAACGGAGTTCTGTTTGTCCGGGCACTTCCCGAGAACCGTCGGCCTGATCGGGAGACAAGGCTGGCAGCCGCACCCTACTGGAACATCGACAACAACGGCGCCGTCTGCGCGGGAACCATGCGTACCCCGAAATCACTAGCCGTTGATTCCATCCCTCCATGGCAACAGGCATTCTTTCAGAGCGAATTCACTCATCCGGGAGGAGCCGGCCGTCTGACCAAGTTCAAAGGCGGGACTGCGGCTCTCTGGAAAAGTCTTGCTGGCAAGAATACCTTTCCCCGATCAACGCTGATCGAGACGGAGCCATTACACGAGTACCTCAGAAAACTGGAGGCCGCACAACGATGAAACACACTCCTGATCCCCAGTTGCTGGAGCGAGCCATTCGCATCTTGGTAGTCGGCTGTGGCGGGAACGGCAGCGCCATTGTGTCCGGCCTCCCGTACCTGCATCAGGCACTCCTCGCTTTTGGTCATCCGGGCGGCCTCTCTGTAACCCTGATCGACCCAGATGTGGTCAGTGAAACCAATTGCTTCCGCCAACCGTTCTGCCGAACCGAGATTGGCTTCGCGAAGGCGATCGTGCTGGCGCACCGGGCCAACCTCTTCTGGGGCTTCAACTGGCAGGGGATGCATTCAACGATTCAACAGCTCAAGAAGGGCTCCGAGGTTGACTTCGTCATCGGCTGTGTTGACACACGGAAAGCACGCCGCGCGATTGACAAATGGGTACTGGGCTCGCGAGTTCTGTACTGGCTGGATCTCGGCAACAACTCATCCAGTGGGCAATTCGTGCTCGGGCAGCCGAACAATCCAGCAAACAGGAAAAGAGAAAATCGGCTTCCGACCGTGGCTGAGTTGTACCCGGAGATCCTCACGATAGACAAGAAAGACGATAATCAACCCTCTTGTAGTGCTGCCGAAGCGCTGACCCGCCAGGAACCATTCATCAACCAGAGCCTTGCCTACCAGGCCCTAGCCATGGTGACTCAACTGCTGCGCCGTGGATGTTTGTCTTACCAGGGCGGGTTCTGCAATCTGGCGACCGGTCACCTTGTGCCGATCCCGATAACACCGGTAGTTCTTACCAACCGATCGCGCCTTCGAAATTAGCCTCCGCGTTTCTCCTTCGATGCGTTTCTTTAGACCCGATCCGCCGTCTCAGTTGTCACAACGCCCGCCCCACGTTCGCCAACAAATCCATTTGCGCGGAACATTTCCATGCCAATACAAGCAATTCAACACATCCGCAGAATGCGCGGCGGTGCGCAGAGCCACCTCATGCGCTGCGCCGACGGTCATTACTATGTGGTAAAGTTCCAGAACAACCCACAACACACCCGAGTGCTGGTGAACGACTGGTTGGGCACGCGTCTAGCAGAAATGATCGGCCTGCGGGTCCCGGTCGTGGACTTCGTCGATGTAAATCCCTGGCTGGTCGAACACTCACCGGAGTTACGCATCGAGCTTTGCGGCCGAAAGATCGTGGTCACGCCAGGTCCTTCGTTTGGCTCACGCTATGTGGTGTCACCCGATGAAGGCGACGTGTATGACTACTTGCCGGTGAACATGATCGGGCGAGTGCGGAATCTGGATCACTTCGCCGGTATGCTGGCGTTCGACAAATGGACATGCAATGCGGATGGTCGTCAGGCAGCGTTCTGGAAACGGTCGAGAGAACGCAACTTCACCGCGAGCTTTATCGATCAGGGATACTGCTTCAACGCCGGTGAATGGAGCTTTCCCGATGCCCCGTTGCGCGGCGTTTTCGGTCGAAATGATGTATACGCGGGTGTCACGGGATGGGACAGCTTCGAGCCTTGGCTAAGCAGGATCGAAGGCTTTCCAGAGCATTCGCTGTGGTCGATGGTCGATCAGATTCCTTCAGAATGGTACGGCTCCGCTCTGGATGAGCTCCATCGGTTATTGTCCCGGTTACTGGAGCGACGGTCTTTGGTTCGCGATTTAATTCTTTCCTTCAAGAACTCGTCCCGAAATCCCTTCCCAAACTGGCGGGAGTCGCCTGGCTGAGCGTGTTTGCAGAGGATGGTGCACCGAAACCGCGGAATCGCGCATCTTAAATCGGCTCCTGCACAATATCAACCATGCCCACCGCGAATAGAATGGTGGCTCGGAACGTTTAACGTGGCGGCCTTATCGGGATCGCCTTTCTCGGCCTCAGCAATTGAAATCATTTCCACAAAATACAGGAGCGCCGAGCGAACCATCTGCAGGCTTTCAACAAGATGGGCTTTGAAGTCCTCGAGCGGATAGTGCTCTACATGGGCGGAGTGACGGCTTGGGTCACATCCGATGTCGTGAAGCACGGTGAATCGATGGGTGGAAGATCGCCGATAGGCTTTTTTCTGATAGAGAGCTCCGCCTTTTTGCACGTCCAGCGATAACTCTGCCAAGGCGATTATCGCGGTATTTCCGTTATGGATGGGCGCGTTGAGAAACGAGTGCCATGCAAAAGGCTGATCTTTCTTCTGCGGCGCAAACCAGAGATTGCTAAAACTTATCTTTTCGGGTGCAGGATCGCCAATCCCGAAGTACTCGGCCGCTGCTACCGCAATCTTGTCCAGAATATCGATGCAGGCCCGTTGAGAGAGTAAAAGCATCGACGTTTGCATGCCATAGACTGCATAGTCAAGAGTGTCAGCGTAAAATCCGGTATCGCGGAAGGTTCCCGAGACGGCCTGATGGGCCAGGTACCGAGCTGCGAGGAAGTCGGCTTTCAACACGTTGAAGATGCCAAACAGCGCCGGTACTCCAAAGGGCGTATTCATCGGCTCTGCCAGAGACCTGATGCGAAGGCAGTCCCACCGTTTCAGTGAGACATGTAATCCTTCGATCGTCGGAGATAGGGCAAGGCGATTCATTGCAACAAATCGTTCGTATTCATTGGCGTGGCTTAAGTCGGGCTCGCGACCACCGGATATCGGCTGTTCGAGCAACGCCGAAACGTCCTTAAGCGCTCGTTGACCAGCAAGCTCAGTAATCCGTTCCGGATGTTCACGAGCGGCTTGCAAATGCCGGGCAGCCACTGAAAGCAATGTTCGTCGATTCCCGATGCGATGTCTTAGACAGCGGAACAGAACTTTGACCGCTCCCGTGGCTGCTATACCGTTCGTTGGATCAAGTTGCAGCGCCCGATGATAGGCATCGTAAGCTTCAACCCATCGATGAGCTTTCCAGAATGCATTTCCCAAGTTGGTGAAAGATCTCGCGGAAATTGACGAATCGTCCAGCAATATTGCACGCTCTAATTCGCTGCGTGCCTGCTTACGCACTTCGGCGGTCGTAAGATACCAAGTCACATCGCTCGAAGCGTCTGCGTCGGCCAGGGCCAGCAGTCCGTTTGCGAGGTTGTAATGCAAATGGGCGTTGGAACTCTGGGACACGAGCAAATCCTGAAAGAGAGAAATAGCTTCCGAGATGGCGGCTTTGTCTTTAAGGCAAGCGCCCCCGTCAATGAGAATGGAAGCCTTTAAGCACATAAATAGCTTTGGGTTGTCGCTGGTACCGGATGGGAGATCGCGGGCCTCCGCGACTGCCTGCGTCGGATCCTCATCCAGCAGAGTCTTGAATCTCGTCTGCAGGTGAAAAAACTCTTCGAGATCTGCTGTCTTAGACACGGGAAATCGGCCTTTATAACATCGACTGGTATCGGTTTATCGTAACCCGTCGAATCGTTTGACATAAGCGGCGAGCTCACGCTGGGGCAACCGAACCGCCGGGTCGTTCGCCAGCAATTGCAGCGCCGTGCAAAGAATTTGAGCGGTGCTCAGGCGATTCCGATGGATTTCATCAATAAGCCAGAGAAAGCCATGTACTTGAATGCTGCTGGATGTCGCCAATTTCCGCAGATAACCGTCACCTGTGAGCAAGATGCACCCTGGATGGCTCTCGGCAAGCGCAAAGGCGAATCCATCGTGAGCGGACAATTGTGGGGCGGCCCTAACAATCTCTCTGGCACGCACTACCCGTTCGCCCGGCAAGTCGACAACCTTTAATCCGCCTCTCAGCATGGTCCGCTTTTGAGTTTCAGTGAACTTGAGAAGCTCTTCTTCAAATAACGTGTTCGGAATGAGGATCTCGTAGGGTAGCTGCAGGAAGGCGCCAAGGAGAGACGCTTTCCTGAGATCAATGAGACAGCTGCTGTCACTGACAACGATCCGCATGTGGCTTTTGCGGCCCCTTCAAACCCAACTCAACCTCGGGTAATGGCAGCCGCAAGAGTTCTGCAGCCTTGTCTGCTGAAATTAATCCCTCCGCCAGAGTGCGGTAGCATAAGCGGTCAAATCTAAGCGCCCGCTCTCGCTGTCCACGTATGTCCGGCGTTTCCAGCTCTTCGGGCTCCTGCGTACGCCAACCGCGCGCGATCGTCTGAAATGCGTAAATTAGGGTCGATTCATCGATAACGCCGATCTGTCGCAGCCGCATGAGCAACGCTGCCCCACTAACACGGTAGATTCTCTTGAGTCCGATCAACTCCTTATAGCCAAGCGCTTGGCGATGTTTTCCAACCTCCCGCAGCAGATGCTCCTTGGGCATCAGGAAGGCGCCGGCAAAAAGATTTGCCGCTCTCTCTATTTCTTTCTCAGCCATTCCTGAACCCTCAATTAAGCGGTGGGCCAATTCATGCGCAAGCGTCAATCTGCGGCGCTCTAATGAGAACTGGCTGTTTACCACAATGACAGGCAAGTCCGCAGCGTTGGGGCGCTTCACGAGACAAGTGAAGCCCGAGACACGATCAGGAAGCTTCACGATTAGGACCTTGAGCCCCTTCTCTTCCAACAGTTCGGTCATATTCGGAATGGGGTCGAAACCAAGTTTCCAAGTCCTGCGGACGTCGGAAGCTAGCTCCTCGGCGTCATTAACGTCATCAAGCTTGTGCTTCTTGCTGAGAGGACACTGCCAGTCCGAACTTTCGAGGTCCAGAACCGTCTCAACCTGCAGGTAACGCTCTATCCACTCTAGAACCTCTGTTTCCACTAGGGCGCGGTCACGCCCAGTGGTGTTGGCTTTGGTGCGAAACTCGACACCCGCCAATTGAAGTCCCTGAGCATCAAGGAGATACGACAGTGAAACTCCAAGCGCCTTGGCGAGTGCACTCAGCACCCCTGAGCTCGGGATATCCTCACCCCGCTCGTACTTCCCTATCGCCTGCGCGGTGACACGGTGTTGCATTGCTTCGGATAAATCGCGCAAGGAGAAACCGGCCTTGCGCCTCGCGAGCCTAATTCGATCAGCAATCACGGCGGCCTCCTTTCTTCGGTTTACAATTGCATTATATCCGTATGTGTTGTAAACTATCCCCTGAAGATCGATCAAGTCGATTCTGACATGATCGTAAAGGTGTAACCAGGAGAGTTAACGATGGCGAAAGGCAAAGACCCCTGCAATATTGGACTCGATGAACGTTGCCGCGACAACGATGGCGAGATCCGCCAAAAGCGAGGTGACACTCTGGTGGGCACACTCAGAAAAATCTACGGGCCAGACTTCGCGTCGGGAGTGAGGGCAGATGCACGGCTGGACACACTACGAGAGCGCGCAGGCGCGGAATCACTCACCCAGATCGTCCGGAAGAAGAAATAACCCGTGCTGGTAATGTAGGCCTCGCTTCTCACGAAAAGGGATTGAAACATGGCAACACGCAGTTGGAATAAGGACCGAGCTTCTAAACGCATTGACGCGAAGATTTCGGAGCTTCCCCTTAACGACATTGAAATCAAAGAGTTCGTTCGTGATACGGACCTCAGGAACCTGCCCAGAAACGTGGCGTATCGTGTGAACGGCGTTCACCTGTATGTGGACATTCTGAACATGTCCGATATGCTCCATGTGACGGACACTGAGGGAGAGACCTGCCACCGGCGCACGCTTCGGTTTCTGAACCTCCATTACCGAGCCGTCTACCGCATCTTGGAGCGGGTGGACGCCATATTCGTTGACTTCCACAATCAACGCCTGCATTCGGTGGTTTCAAAACCGTATGACGCTGAAGCGGAACGTGTTCACAAAGCAGTGGCGATGGGCCAACTCATCATCGATGTTCTCGCCCAGACTGGTGAAAACGCAGATCACCCGGCAGCCAAGATCCGGATCGGTATTGATACTGGCAAGGCCCTAGCCGTTAACAACGGACGCCGGGGTCATCGTGAGCCGCTGTTTTTAGGAGTACCAGCCAACCACGCTGCCAAGCGAGCTGGAGGAGGAAAGGCGGTGGGTATTTATCTCACCAACGAAGCGCGAACAGCGATAGGACTCAAGAAAACCGACAACCAAGATACCGCTGCGCTCAGCAGCGATGAAATCGCCACGAGCCAGAAAAAAGCGAAAGTAGGCGTGACCGCAGATGAGATCGTGAAGGAATGGAAGGACGACCTGGAAAACAACCCCATCGGCGTATTCGAATTCAAGGCGCACACTCCGCCATTCAGCACTCTCGACATTGAAACCCTGTCCGTCAAGAACTCGCGCCGACAGGAGGCTGCGACAGTTTATGCCGACATTGATGGTTTCACGGCTTTTGTCGGCGCTAACATCACGGCGGATAATTCCGCAAAACACGTCGTACGTTCGCTGCACGTATTGCGGAGTGAGTTGGATGCCGTGCTGCATTCGGATTTTTGCGGGCGGAAGGTTCGGTTCATAGGCGATTGCGTCCATGGGCTGACGGTTGAGGGAACTGCGCAAACTACCGATGAGAAGGAGACGATCAGCAACCTGACACTCTGTGCCGGGGGAATGCGTAGCAGCTTTGACCTTGCCCTGATCAAACTGAAGGAAAACGGGACGGACGCATCGAGCCTCGGTCTGGCCGTGGGCTTTGAATTTGGTCCGATGACCGTCACACGGCTCGGGATGAAAGGTGAACTCGTCCGTTGTTCCGTTAGCCGCGGCGTACTGACAGCAGAAAGCGAGCAAAGCCGCTGCAGCGGGACGGAAACCGCCTTGGGTTCAATCGCGTATAGCAAGGCATCGGACGCGGTGAAGGCAGTTTTTGGCACGACGCGTAAACGGGCTGGACTCACGTACGACGTGGCCGTGAAGGAACTCTCCGATAAGAACGACAGCAGCGCGAAAGCGGCAAGGGCCTTGGAATCCTCCGGACTGCTCAAGCCTGCTACTTCCGCTGTGGCCCCGTTCAGCTTTCCCAACCGTCCCACCGGACCAGCGAAGCCAACCGGATTCGCATGATCTGGTATTTCGAGAATTACAAGCGCCACAAGCGCGAGCGCGAAGCTCTGGAGCTATTGGCGTCTACCGAGAAGTGGCTGACACCTCTTGGCTGGCGGATTGATGATGCAGCGCGGATTATTTGGGACGCCGACATCCTAACGCCGGCTGGGAATCGCCCGGTTTCGTTGCGCTATCCCAATCATTTCCCCTATTCCCCTCCCCTCGTCCTGCCTCGGGGCGACTTGTCACGCTGGTCCCAGCACCAGTACGGACCTGGCGGCGAGTTGTGCCTGGAGTATGGGCCTGACAACTGGCATCAGGACGTAACAGGCGCGGACATGATCGCGAGCGCTCATCGCTTGCTTGAGGGCGAAGAGCCGACGCCGGGCGTTGCCGCGGAGGTGGCCTCTCGCCACCAGACCACCACTGGACAGGATCTGCGGGGTGTATTCAGCCGATTCCTGTTCACGCGTGCTTTGGAAGAAGAACTCCGAACGCTTCCGGCGGATGTGATGGCGGTCGCCAAGACAGCGGCGATGTACCACCCTGACGACTGCCTTGTCCATGTCGTCGCATCCATCACGCTGCCCAACGGGCGGGTATGGAAGGACGAAGTTCCGAAGATAGAGGCGGTGGGGTTCGAGCAAGCGATCGCTCTTTTCCGATGGCCTGGCGACCAGCCGTTCCCACCTACGGGGAGCCTCACAGAATTTGGCGAAGCCCTCGCTAGGCAGGGTTTCGCATTGCCTGACGTGAAGTACGCGGTGGTCGTCCATGGCGACAATGCCCGCGCGTTTTTTCTTTATGTCGAGGGGGACAGAATTCCCGAGGCAGCGATTATTCGCCCGCAAGCGTTCGCACCTCGCCTCGATGAGGACCGTATGGCGCTGGCCGAACGGAAGGTAACAATTGTTGGCTGCGGTTCTCTGGGGAGCAAGATTGCAGTGACGCTGGCGCGTTCCGGCGTGGCGAATTTCCTGCTCGTCGATGACGATCTATTTCTGCCGGACAACCTTGTGCGCCACGACCTGGACTGGAGGGACGTAGGGACACACAAGGCAGATAGCGTCGCCAGACGGATTGAGCTGGTAAATCCTGCAGCGAAATGCTCGGTACGCCGACATCGCCTCGGTGGACAGGAAGCAAGCGGCGCGGTTGAGAGCCTGATCAATAGCTTAGTCGGCTGCGACATGTTGATCGACGCAACTGCAGAGCCAGGCGTATTCAATTATCTCTGCGCTGCGGTTGCCGTTTCGAAGAAACCGATGGTATGGGCCGAAGTCTTTGGCGGAGGGTTCGGCGGACTGATCGCACGCTACAGATCTGGCAGGGAGCCCGACCCGGCGTCGATGCGGCTTGCTATTGAAAACTGGTGTCGTGATCAAGGCAAGCCAATGCCACGAGCGGCGCAACGTTACGGTGGAGAACCGCATGCTCCTGCCATTGCTGATGACGCCGACGTGACCGTTATTGCCGGCCATGCCGCGCGCATGGCTATTGACGTATTAATCCCTCGCGATCCTTCTATCTTCCCCCACTCCGTTTACCTAGTGGGGCTCGCCCAAAAATGGATTTTTGACGAGCCATTTGAAACCCGCCCGATTGATGTTGGCGGCCCCGCTCCGGCGGAAGCCGACGAGGTTGAAGACTCGGAAGAGAAGAAGGCAGAATACGAACGAATAGCAAAACTGTTTTCGGAATTCGTAGATGCAGCTGCTCCTAGCTCCTCAGGTGAGTAAACGCCTACAACGTGAACTGCGCAGGGCTGGCCAGCGAGAGATTGGCGGGTTGCTCATGGGAGAGCATGTTGTCGATGAGCTTTTCAGAGTCGTGGAGATCTCCGTCCAAAGGGCAGGCGGAACCGATGTCTGTTTCATACGCCGTCCGGGTGACCACAAGGCGCAGCTCCAGAAGTTTTTCGCGGCGACGGGCAATGACTATGCCCGGTTCAATTACCTCGGGGAATGGCACTCACACCCAAGTTTTGAGCCGCTGCCCAGTGGAACTGACCTTCAAGCCATGCAGTCGTTGGTCGAAGACCCTGAGGTTGGGGTTAATTTCCTAGTCCTTCTGGTATGCAAACGAGGTGCAGGCGGAGCCATTGAGGCAACCGCTACGGCGTTTCGGGCACTGAGCGGCCCCCACGCGGTCCCAATCGCCATCGAATCGGAAACGGGAGAGCAAGCACCTTCGCTTAGGCAACGGTTTCGCAGAATCATCGGGTTCTGATCGAATGCTTCTTGCTTTAGCGCTACCGTCCCGACGCTTGGGAGAGGAGCGTGCGGACGCCCAAATTCTTAACGATTTTGCGGATCGCATCGCAAGCCCGCTGCAGGCATGCAGCCAATTCAGCGGGGTCACCGGGGACGTAATGGAGGAGCGTCAGACCTTGCAAATCGGAAGGCAATTTCAACCCGTCCACTTCCGGGTGGATCAGCAGCGCGCGGTGTCGGCCCAACTTTCCCATGAACAGGCCGAGTTCGAATAACACATTGTCACGCAGCGTGGCTTGTCTGCTCCCCCTGCTTTCGATGATGTCATCAGGCTGGGCTATGGCGATGGCGAAATCGGACTCACTGACAGCCTGCTCCAAGGCCTCAAGTGAATAGCCGCCTGCGAAGAACACTCCTTGATTCCAGACGGTGCTGAACACATCGCTCTCCAGCGACGCGCGAATCGTCTCCGCTACCGTGAGCGCCTCCGTCGAGGAGATGATGAAGAGCTTCGGATACTCATTCGGCGGCGGAATCAGCTCGTTTCTCTGGAACAGGCGTCGGGAGAGTTCGCGAGCCACCGGAAGCCAGATCTGGGGAAAGCTTCTCCCGATGGCCATGAACTGCGCATTGGTGAGCTTGAGCGCAACGACAGAATCATGAGCCACAACATCGGCCGACCGCTTTTGCGAAGGCTCGATGGCGGCCATTTCGCCGACAGACTGCCCGGCTTTGCGAGTTGTGTACTCATTGCCCTTGATGACAATCGAGACGTCGCCGGCGACGAGGAGATAGATGTCGTTGTCCTCTGCGCCTTGGACGATTATTTTGTGCCCCTTCGGAAACTCAAGTAGCTGGCCCTGCTCCGCCACCGCTTCTGCGAGGGCAGTTTCGCCAGCAAGAAGCTCTTGGCGCTTCAGAGCATCAATGAGATTAGGCCGGTTATCCCCTTCAAATCTCTCCTTCATAACCCTCGCTCCTGTTCAAGTCCTAAGTTCCTTTCAAACGATCTACATGCAATGTTAAGATATGCCCGAATTCACTTCGCGAGGTCAAGATTAGTGGGCATGGAGACCGAGAAACTTCTCGGTGCCAGTAAGGACCAACTCAATCTAATACTGAGCTTTTTCGCCCGGGTTGAATCCAAGTCATCGGTATTACTGGCCATCAATACAGGCATGCTCGCGTTCCTGGCCAGCAATGCGCCTCCCCTTAAAGAATTCTCATGCTGGATGGAGATATCGGCGACGGCGACGTTGCTGCTGCTGGCAGGCAGTATTGTAGTTCTCTATCGCGGGGCATTCCCGCACTTAGCTGGCGGCGAAGAATCGCTCGTATACTTCCGTCGCATTGCTTCACGCGCCGAAGACAAGTTCATCGAAGAATTCAAGAGCCAGAGCGCCGAACAATACTCTGATGACCTGCTCGCCCAGGCATGGAGAAACTCAGTCATTCTCCAGACGAAGTTCGACGCGCTGAAGCAGTCCTTCATCATTACGGCCTTCGCAATCATTCCATGGGTCGTGTCGCTGGCGTTGTTCGCGGCACGCAATGCCCAAACCAGGTCGGGGTTCCTGAAGTGAGTCTATGGCGCTCATCGATGATTTAAGAACGGAGTCTAACGAAATCGTTAAGAACACCTGGGATATCCGCGACAGCAAGGCCGTTCCGGAACCGGAAGACTCTGGGTCTGAAAAATGAAGGCGTAAAGATGCAGGCTACCTTTCTTTACGCAGATCTTGCTGATTCTACAGAGCTGGCGATCGGCGGCGCCAAGATCGCAGCCGAAGTATTCAAAGCATATCTAAGGGGCACAACGCGAATCATTCGGGCACTTGGCGGCGATATTCGAAGCTTCGATGGGGACCGCGTGATGGGAGTTTTTACTGAAGGAAATAAGAATACTGCCGCCGCAAAAGCAGCATTGAAAATCAACCATTTCTTTCGAAAGATATTACATCCAGCTTTTGCCGAAAAGTATATGAGCAATACGCCGGGTCTCGTGCAGACGGTGGGAATCGATACAAGTAACGTTTTGGTAGTTCGAGCCGGCATCAGAAACAACAACGACCTCGTGTGGGTGGGTCGTGCCCCAAACGTCGCGGCGAAGCTTAGCGCGATAAGAGACGGAAACCCGTCATACATAACTGAGGCGGTTTTTAATTCCATGCTCGACGAAGCGAAGTACGGAGTGAGCAACGGAGTTAAGACGCTCATGTGGGTGCGATGCACCTGGAAGGGCGGTGAAGCATATGGTGTTCCGATTGTTTACAGGTCGACCTGGACGTGGCAGCCGTAAGTATCCTATTAGTTGTTCTAGTTTCAACTTGATCTGACATTTGATAAACTCGCGCGACAGCGCGAAGGAGAATGTCAGATGAGCACCGACGAGAAGATCATCAAGAACAAAGTGGGCCTGTTGAAGCTGGCCGAGATGCTAGGCAGCGTCTCGGAGGCATGCAAGGTAATGGGCTATTCGCGGGACAGTTTCTATCGCTTCAAGGAGTTGTACGATACGGGCGGCGAGCTGGCCTTGCGCGAGATCAGCCGACGCAAACCGTGCCCCAAGAACCGGGTCGAAGAGCACATCGAAAAGGCAGTGCTCGAGATTGCCTTGGAGAAACCCGCCTTCGGCCAGGTGCGGGTGGCGAACGAGTTGACCAAGCGCGGTCTGTTCGTTTCTCCCACCGGCGTGCGCAGCGTCTGGCTGCGACATGACCTGGAAACCTTTCGCAAGCGGCTGAAGGCCCTGGAAGCCAAAGCCGCCCAAGAACACATCGTGCTGACTGAAGAGCAACTGCGCGCCCTGGAACGGGCCCGCGAAGAGAAGGAAGCGCACGGCGAAATCGAAACCGCGCATCCCGGCTACCTGGGCGCGCAAGACACCTACTACGTAGGCACCATCAAGAGCGTAGGTCGCATTTATCAGCAGACCTTCCTCGACACCTATAGCAAGGTAGCTTTTACCAAACTCTATGACCGTAAGAACGCTCTGGTGGCGGCTGACCTGCTCAATGACCGGGTGCTGCCCTTCTTCGAGGAGCATGACATCCCGCTGCTGCGCGTGCTCACCGATCGCGGCACCGAATACTGCGGCCAGCGCGAGCATCACGAATATGAGCTATACCTGGCAGTGGAGAACATCGACCACAGCCGGACCAAAGCTCGCCATCCGCAGACCAACGGCATCTGTGAGCGCTTCCATCGCACCATCCAGGAAGAGTTCTACGCTACGGCCTTTCGCAAGAAGCTTTACCACAGCTTGGAAGAACTGCAGGCGGACTGGATGGGTGGCTGGACGAGTACAATCGGACACGCCCGCACTCCGGCAAATACTGCTATGGCAAGACGCCCATGCAGACCTTCTTGGATTCGCTTTCGTTGGCCCGGCAGAAAATGCTGGACTCAGCCTTCACTGCAGCGCCGGCGCCGGAGCGGAGCCCTGCGCAGCGTAGCGCAGGCGACGGCGCGACCGCGGGTGCGGTCGCTTGACCTTAATCAGAGTGTCAGATCAAGTATGAGCTATTACATATTAGTCTTTTGTCAAGCGCCATTTTCGGGGGTGAACAAGCTGAAGTTGCAATGCCGGGCTGCATTGGCGCTGCTTCATGCCATCTGCAATGTTGCGCCTCATGGACCGCATTGCGCGCACGTTCTCGGAGATCCTTTGGTCTCCGCAACCGCCGCACCGACTGCGGTCACGTTCACTTTTAGTGAACAAAGACTAGAGCTTGGCCAGTGTTGTATTACGGCGCCGACTGACTGTCGGTTAGCCGGCACGTTGAGTTATCGTTAGCTCCTGATTCGGGTTCTGTGTACCGGAAGTAGGCCAACAAAGGCGGGAGAGGCTGGCGAATCGAACGCTCACCCTGCCTCGGCTGTGCTGTTCCACCTCTATTATCTCTGCTGCTACACTGTCCAGCGGTCGCTCCTACTGAAAGGATTCTCGTGGATCTTAAAAGCATATTGGCAGAACTCAGATCAGAACGGGCTCGCATGGATCACGCCATCTCTGCACTAGAAGGCCTCGCCGGTTCACCCGGTCCCCGCCGAGGGCGCCCCCCGAAGTCACAAACTGCACCGGCAACACGCCAGAAACGGCGCACGATGAGCGCCGCCGCCCGCAAACGGATTTCAGCTGCTATGAAGCAGCGCTGGGCAAAGTGGAAGGGAAAGTCTGCTCCCAAGAAGGCCAAAAGCCGCCGTCCAATGAGTGCGGCTGCCAAAAAGAAGTTGTCGGCGTTGATGAAGGCGCGCTGGGCAGCGAGGAAAAAGGCGAAGGCTTAGTCCTAATAGCCGGGAGGGCGATCAACGATGTCTTCCTCATCCGTCGGAAAACACGCGAGTGGCGCGACGAGTAGTCCGTCCGCAGTTCCCGAGCCTTCGTTCGCTGAGCGAGCACGCACGCTGATGCACTCTGGCCGCGTCGGCAGTCTGTCGACCCTGTCGCGGAAACAACCAGGTTTCCCATTTGGATCCTTGATGCCTTACGGGCTTGATGGTCAGGGGCGTCCACTTTTCCTCATCAGCACCATGGCCATGCATACGCAGAATCTTCAAGCGGACCCGCGAGCCAGCCTCTTTGTGACCGAGACTGACGCCAGCGGCGACCCGCTCGGTGCCTCCAGGGTCACGCTAATAGGAATTGTTAGCAGAATTCCGGGGCCGGAGCTGGCTACGGCGCGTACGGTTTACCTGTCGCATTACCCTGACAGCAAGTACTGGGTCGATTTTGACGATTTCTTCTTTTACCGTATGGACGTATTGGACGTTTATTACGTGGGCGGCTTCGGAGTGATGGGATGGGTAACGGCGTCAGATTACTCCCGGGCACAACCCGATCCGCTGCTGAGCACAAGAGCGATATCATGCAGCACATGAATGCCGACCATAAAGATGCGCTCATTCTGCTCGCAAAACAGTTTGCCGGTATTGAGGCGCAGGAGGCGGAGATGACCGCGGTCGATCGGCTCGGCTTCCACCTCCGCCTGAAAACCCAGGATGGCGTGAAGGGAACACGGGTCGCATTCTTGCGGGAGGTAAGCGATCCGGCAGAGACCAGAGAAGTGTTCGTCGAGATGGTGCAGCAGGCTCGTCAAGGGTAAGCCGGCCTCGGGGTGGACTTGACCAGATGGTTGCCGAGTGCGGCTACTCCTCTGTGCCATCGGCGGTAAGGCGAACAGGCGATCTGACCCTACCCGAAAAGGGCACTCTGAGCTGGCGATGAGTTATGGCTCGGCACAACGCATTCCGGGTCATCATTCGTCACTGAGTTAATTCTCGTACTTACCGGAAAGCATCTCATCTGCGCAGCATCGAACGGCACCAGAACCTCCGCAAGCGCCTTCACATCCTTGAAGCCAGGATCGAGCCACAAATCGTAGTTCTCTTGCCGCAGAATTACCGGCATTCGATCGTGTATGTCCGCCAGCAGCGAGTTCGGAGTGGTGGTTAGAATCGAGCAAGACTCAATCACAGCGCCGGCCGGGTCTCTCCATCGATCCCATAACCCGGCAAATGCAAAAAGAGAATCGTCCTGCATCCCGAAGTGGAATGGCTGTTTCTCTTTCCCGCTTCGCCGGTCGAGTAGGGAGCCAACGTTGCCGCTGGCTCCCCCTCTAAGAACCGTGCTTGAGAGTTTCCAACTCACACGGCTCAAGCCTTCGCAAACGCCCAAGTTCATGAACGCGTGCGGTGTGGAGCGACAGCAATACGTCGGAGAAGATAAGGTTTCCAACTGGGATCATAAGGATTCAGGCCGGTTTGAACCTGAACGTGCCTTACGATTTTCACGGAAGATGCATGAAACAGGCGGACACGATATAGCCAACCGTCTGTCCCGTCAGGTTTGCCGAAGAACCACCAATCACGGTTTCCCACGCGCTCGAAATACTTCTGCTTAATCCAGCGGCGCCCCTTGCGAGGATGCCGGGCTTGCGCCCATTGCCATAGCATGCTGAATATCGCAGCATCGAGTCGTGCGAAGATCCGTTTGGAGACGACATGGCGATGGTAGTTCGCCCATCCTCGTATAACCGGATTTAGCCGGTTAATAAGAACATGTGCAGCCCTACCGATGTGCTCTCGTATGATCTGCTTCACTTTGGAAAGAATCGTTTCGATGCTCTTCCGAGAGGGCTTGATTAGGAGCCTCCCGTTCGGATAGCGCCGGACGTTCTGTCCAAGGAAGTCGAAGCCGTCTCGCACGTGCGTGATTACGGTCTTTTCTGGAGAAAGGACCAAACCTCGCTCTTGCAGGAAGGATTCGACCAGCGGTTTGACTGTCATTTTCAGCAACTCTTCCGAGTGGCCGGTAATGACAAAATCATCCGCATAGCGAATCAGATGCACCTGTGCAGCGCGCCCGCGTTCGGAGCCCTTGCCTCGCACCGGGAAAGACTCCCGAAGACGACGTTCGAGACCATCGAGCGCGAAGTTGGCCAACACGGGAGATATGATTCCGCCCTGCGGAGTGCCGGAGATCGTATCGAAGAACACTTGCTTCTCAAGGTAGCCAGACTTTAGCCACTTGCGGAGGATCGGCTTGTTCAGCGGAACATTGTCGAGCAACCACTGGTGGCTGATGTTGTCAAAGCAGCCCTTAATGTCGCCTTCGAGCACCCAGCAAGGATTCTGATGGCAGAGCGTCTTGAAGCATTGTTCAATGGCATCTGCACAACTTCTCCCCCGCCGGAAGCCGTAGGAGAATCCGTCCGCAAGAGTTTCCGCGACTGGATCAAGCGCCAGCAGATACAACGCCTGCATAGCTCGATCCCGTATGGTTGGAATCCCGAGCGGTCGAAGTTTCCCATTCGTCTTCGGAATATAGATTCGCCGTAGAGGACGGGGACGATAACCCCGCACCCTCAGCGATGTCGTACCCTGAAGCTTCTTCTGAGGTGTATCCCAGAGTTCACCATCCACCCCGGGTGTCTTTCTGCCGTCGTTCTCTGTTACCCGGCGAACGGCTAACAGTTTGCCACTTGCCGAGTGTGTGAGAAGATGTTGCAAGGCTCGCACCTTGTTCCACTTCTTTTGCTGCACCGCCTTCACGATACGCGCCTGGTGTCGGCTAACGTTGCGTTCGATGGTTTGCCAATCAATGGCATCCCACACCGAAACAATGTTTAGGATTGCACCAGCTTGCGCTGTCATCTGCTGATCTTATTAAGCCGATTTGCCAAGTTCTCTCATGACGGAAGACCAGGAGGAAGTCTGCTCGCTTTCGCGCCAGGTGATGTTGCAACCCGTATTCCGGCCATTACGGTCGGGCCTTCGCTTTTTCCTCCATCCTCTACCCGCACCGCTGTTGCACGGCCTTGCGGCCTAGCTACCCCTAAGGGGAACGATACGGGCTTACCATGTTTCACATGCGTGACCGAGCGGGTTAGGTCCCTCATACTTATACCGACGGCGTCATTGCCCATGACAGATGAGAATGGAACATCTGTACCAGCCGTATTCATGGAGCCTGACAGCATCTTTGGCTCCTTTATTCTTGACGATACTTATAGAGGTTTGCATTTGCTGACCGTACCACTCACCCTAGCCCCTATCCGCCTCGATGCTGGCAGAAGTACCGGCCCTTCACAGTTTCGGCACCCGTCTTGGAAGACGGCAGGATACATTCTCAGAGGGCTTCTAAACGATTCGTCTCCGAATCGCTACACCTCGTAGAGTACTGCCAATGGGATGGCAGGTCCGGTCGGTGGTGCTCGCCGGACAATCACACATGCGACTTCATGTCGCACCCACTCGAAAAACCCGTCGGCAGGAAGCAAGCAGCGCCGGCTCACCAAGGCGTCTCGGAACGCGGGCTTACTCGCGACCGTCTCCGCGCGGGCGTTGATCGTCTTGAATCCGATACTGGCGTCTGTGGCCCACGACGGAATCAAGCCCCAACGCGCTAGCGAGAAATGGCGCTTTGGTCTGGATGGATCCTGGCGAATAATTCCGACAGGCTGAGACGGGGCGATGTTGTACCGAGGCTCTCAATCGACCTCGTTCTCTGTCTCGAAGTATTCCGCGATCAATTGCTTGCGTCTGGACAGACGATAGCGGCCACACATCTCCTGACTCCTCAGATCAAGTAATAATGTAATGGAACCGGCGAATCGGCGTAATGCGTATTCGGCCTAATGGATTCCCGACTGGTCTTCTTGGCATTAGATCTTGCGAAAAGTCATACATGTGGACATGGATGCGTTTTACGCTTCCGTCGAGCAGCGCGATGATCCGAAGCTGCTCGGCAAGCCGGTGATCGTTGCTTGGCTGGGTAACCGCTCTGTCGTCTGCGCTGCTTCGTATGAGGCCAGGAGCTTCGGTGTGCATTCGGCTATGCCGGCAATGCGAGCCGAGCGCCTATGTCCCGATGCAATCTTCGTACCTCCGGATTTCACACGATATCGCCAGGTCTCCCGCAGCGTGCGGGAGATCTTCAAGCGTCACACGGACTTGATAGAACCGCTATCTCTCGACGAAGCATATCTCGACGTCACCGAGAACAAGACCGGCTTAGCGACAGCTACCGTAGTGGCGCGCACGATCCGTGAGCAAATCCGCCAGGAATTAAATCTGACAGCCTCTGCGGGTGTGGCGCCCAACAAGTTCTTAGCAAAGCTTGCCTCCGACTGGCGCAAACCTGATGGGCTCTTTGTTATCCAGCCTGGGGACATAGACCCGTTTCTGCTGCCGTTGCCTGTGGGGCGCTTACCTGGCGTCGGCAAAGTAACGGGAGAGAAGCTGGCGAAACTTGGAGCACAGACGGTGAGGGATCTACGGACTCTCGAATTGCCTGTACTCGAACAGCACTTTGGCCGCTATGGTCAGCGCCTGCACGAGCTTGCCCTCGGCATCGACCATAACCCAGTTGTCCCGGACAGACCGACACAATCGATATCCGTCGAGGATACTTTTGACCACGACGTTCTGTTGGCAGAAACTGGGCCAATGATCCGGCGCCTCGCCGAAAAACTTTGGTCTGCCTCGCGCAAAGAATCACGGATAGCGCGCACGATTGTCCTCAAGCTGAAGACCACCGAGTTCAAGATTCTCACCCGCAGCCATACGCCAGGCTTCCCACCCTCCTCCTGGGAAGAGCTTACCGACATCGTCTTGAAGCTGCGAGAGCGGGTTGATCTCGGTCCGCAGCAACGGTATCGGCTCGTTGGCGTTGGTTTGAGCAACTTTCAGGAACCCGAAGACACCGCTGCGCAGCCGGTCCTTTTCGAGTAGCACGAAGATGACCGAGTGCGATGCGAAGCGGCGTACCCGTCACCTCTTTCGCGCCACCATCAGATACAGCTTGGGTTCATCCCGATACGCAATCACTTCCAAGCCCAGTGGCTCAAGGAGGGTTCCAAACTCCTCTTTGATTGGAAGTGATTCAATAAACAGGTCGCTGGTGGCGCGCAGTTGGTCAACGAAGGCCCTGCCTTCTGGATGGCTGACCACAAGCCGTCCGCCCGACCGAAGCATGCGTGCCGCATTGCTGCACGCAGCCGGCTTGTCTGCAATGTTGCCGTACATGCCATTCATAAAGATAGCGTCCACGCTGGTCGAAGCAAAGTCCAGCGAGGCGATGTCGGAATGGTAAATACGGACTCCAGGGTATTTGTCGTGCACACGCTGCAACATCTTTTCTACTACATCGCAAGCGAACACCGTGGCTGGCTGGTAAGACTGAATCAATGGGATCAAAACCCCAGCTCCCGTTCCCACATCTAGAACCACCGCTCCGGGACACAGTTCTGCTGAAGCAATAATCTCCC
Organism: uncultured Acidobacteriaceae bacterium; assembly: GCA_963836295.1. GTDB lineage: Bacteria > Acidobacteriota > Terriglobia > Terriglobales > Acidobacteriaceae > Bog-257. Next base: position 74,941 of record CAWIIY010000005.1, read on the forward strand.
ACAGGCGTGCCATCACCTCTGGTGGCTGTGGTCGATCAAAGACATCCACCAGTTCGTTGAAGCGGCGACGCTGGTGCTCCGCCACGGCCTTGGCTTCTTCAGGGAGCATTGCACTTCCCGTAGATTAGCCTAGAACCGGTGCTCGGGAAGCACTAGAGCGGCCGTTGTGCGAGAAGCAAGCTGCGGAAGGAATAGGGCGGGTTGAAGGGACCAAATAGCCCCGGCGCTCACAAGTAGCTGCTTGCGAACATCAGCGTTTTCCGCTGTGCCGATATCGTCGCTCCGCAGCTTTGATTATCGTGGAAAGCTCCGTTGAAAAGGCTTTGGCGATATCGGCGAGTGTTCGTAGGGTCGGGCTCTTGCTTCCCCGTTCCAGCTGGCCTATATAGCGTTCGGTATACCCGAGGGCATCCGCCAGTTTCAGTTGACTCCAGCCTCGGTCGACGCGCAGCTTGGTAAGCTCCGCACCCACGGCCTCACCTAACGTGCGGGACTCGCGGTGTTTATCGGCACCAATCTTTTTGGGCACGCACCCATAGTTGCCGTTTGACGCTAAATGATTGAGGAACTATAGTTCCGTATCACTACGGAGCAGCGTCTTGGACACTGCGCACGGCTCGCCGGCCCGCTGGATTGACGACCCCCTTAGGGAACCAAGTCCGCTGGAACCACCGGTGGCAAGCCCCTTGCACCGGCAGCATGATCGACTAAACTGGTGCGGCAGCGCGCTCCGAAACAAGAGTAGGAGCATGCTGTCCTGTGCCCCCTGAGGTACTGCGGCTTGCAGAAAACGAACAACTACACCAAGCCCAACTCGGCTGCCCAACTTCAGCGAGTCGCCCGCGAGCGCGCCGATGATGAGGCCCGCCGCATCCCTTGGCAGCGCCTTTACGACGCCCGCAATCAATACATCGACTGGCAGGAGTTCAATCTATGGGCTCGCTCGATCCTCGAAGTCGAAGGGCGGATTCCGGATTGGCTAGGCGAGATTCTCAACGATCGTTGCCCAGGATTTCTTCAAACCGAGAAAGAACTCACAGCCAAGGCGGCCAAAAACAGGCCTCTTCCTCTCCGCCTGGAAGATTGGATTGATGAGCACGTATTTGACTTCGCCAAGGAAGAAGGCTGGTTCAGTGCGATTACGTATTACGCGATAAGAGATCCACGTTACCAGCGAGCCGAAGTCTGCTGGTCGGAATGCGTAGAGAAGTGGAAGAAAACCAGACCCCTCCGTTATCCATCGTTCGAAGAATGGAAATGCATGGCGGCGGAGTGTGACGAGACTGCCCGTCTTGTGGCCAGTGAGCGGAAAGCGAGATCATCTTCAAAGCTGGTGGATCCTGATCGCCTCAGCGAGGCTGTTTCTCGTTATATCGATTGGGAGGCTCTGGCGTACTGGGCTCAGCCGGCACTGGAGCGTTGCCCTCAGCTTCCCGCAGAGGTTGTGTGCGAGCTTGAACGGCGCTGCCCTGGATTCTTGGAGGTTGAACGCGCGGCCAGAAAATTCCAGAGCTGCTTCTCAAGTCTGGCAGCGGCTTATGCTTTGGATCGCCGACCACTTTTTCCAGGACGCGAAAACCGAGGGCTGGTTCGATGCCATTCTCGCCCAGGCGCGAAACCATCCGCGCGCGATTCGCACGATGGAATATGCCGATCACTGCGATGAGCAATGGAGTTCAAGAATGCCCGAGCCATACCCGTCATTTGAGAATTGGCGGCGAGAAGCGGATTCCTATGTTGAAGTGCCCGGCGAGTAGCAGCGGCACGCTGGTCCGCCGTGCATAGACCGACTTCTAGAGGGCCTTACGCTTTGCCTCGCCGGTCGCGGCACTGCAAGACTTGATGTGCTTGAAATAGACGTTGCCAGCTATTTTCTTTCCACATTTACACGTTCTGATCGTCAAAGCGTGCTTTTGGGCCCGAGAAACCGCACGATCCTCGGAAGCGGAGTCTGGCACGCCGTACTCTTTTACCAACCATTTTGCTGTGGCCGGATCCATCAGTGTCGTATTGATTTCGTCTGCCGTGCTTCTTGCAGAACTCCTCGAACGACCTGTCGGTGACGAATGTGTCAACGACCCGTAGCTGGCCAGCGCAAATCCAGCTCTGCACTTGGGCTACGGTCACGCCAATCAGGTCCGCTGCCCGTTCCCACATGTATCCATCTTCTCCCTTGAGCAGGGCCGCCGCCACTCTGTCGCGAACGGATGGCTCAAGAGATGCACGGTTTCTGTCGCAGAACACAGCCAAAGAGCTTGGGCTGACGCGCGGATCGCGCACTCTCAGCATGCCGTTTCCGATTAAGATACCTCAGTCGGGCGGGACTGACATGCAACATCTTTCGCAACGCCCGCAGCGACCACCCGTCAGTGACCTTGGCACTCATCCCGAGTGCTCCGAGCCGGAAGCGAACCGCACGGGCGGAACGGCCCAGGCGCTGAGCAATTTTCTTTACTGGTTCGTACCCAGCCCAATTCAACAATCTGTCGTCATCCGCCGGCGTCCATGGGCGAGATGCGGAGTGCGGGGCTGCGGAGGTTCGGCCCGATCTCTTTGCCTTGTCTGGGTGGCTCTCCTCAAGAGCCGCAAGTTCGGGGGCCTTCCGCAGATGTCGGATCCGATGCCAGCAGTCCCCACGTTTCCATTCCGGGACGAGCTCAAGGATACGGTTGATCGCGTCACGCTTTTTGGCAGGCCCCTGTTTGATCCCGGCAATCAGCAGTTGATCGATGGCCGCCAACCTTTTAGCGGCCTTATTGCCCTTTTGTCCCGGAGCACCAGACACTGCCAACCCCATTGAATACGGACCTGAATCGTGAGGATGCGTTCGCGCGACGATGCCAAACGCACAGGTCGCGATCGTCATCCTCGATCAATCCGCAGAAGACGAAGTTGGCGGCGGTTCTTGGCGCGGGACATGCGCTCTTGATCCCGCTTCTTGCCTAAGCGACGGAGCGGCTGATTCGTCAGCTTGGGCCGAGAGGAGGGCCGAGTTTTCCCCCTATGTATTGAAGAGGTCGGATGAACGAGAAAGCTCAAACCGAATTGGTACAAAAATCCGAGGGTAGTGTCAGAGCAAGATTTACCTGGGTTTAGAAGAGAAGTGGAGTGCCGATGGGCTACGAAAGTCCTCAGATTAGGAAGTCGGTGTATCGAAATCTCAACCCACAGGCCGAAGGTCGACAAAAAAGCCCCCTGTACGTTCGTGGAACGGGCCTCGGGCAAAAGCAAGGAGTTTGAACCACATTGGCGAATCACGTCGCATTGAAGCGGCTGCCGCAGCAAGCCTAGACTTTTGTGGGTTGCGATGACCGTTCGGGTTCAAACTTGCGCCTCATTCCGCCCACCTTACGTATCTCTTCGGTCGAAGCCCACCAGACCTCGTGAAGTACACAATCGCGGAGCCCTGGAGGGTACCTCACAGAACAAAGTGCCAACTACTGGAGCATCTCGAGCGCTTTGTGAAGCTGGGTGTCTTTTCCCTCGGCCAAACACACTGGATCAATATCTACGGGCACGTCGGGCACCACGCCTGATCCTTCGTTGTAGCTCCCACTGGGACTGTACCAGCCGAACACAGGGAGGTAGAGCGTATAGCCATAGCCTACATCGAACATATCCGAACCGAGCACCACGCCCGCGGTCTTTTGGCCGATAAGAGTTGCGACTTTCGTGTCTTTTGCGAACTGAGCGGCCATTTCGCCAGCGGAGCTAGTCTTTTCGTTTATCAGGACCGCCATGTGACCATGGAACGGCTGTTTCCCCAATCCCTGGGTAAGCAGCACTAGTGATTTATCTCGAACAGAAAACTGAGCCAGCCTGAATAGAACTCCTACCCTGGTATCCGGCATCCGCACTCGTGGAAGCTGCGCGACATCATATCCTCGTTGCTGCCGTTTTCTGGTGATATCGTAGCCGATGGGAATCCGGCCAGGGCACATATAGCTGACGAGGCGCGCGAAACCTAGACTCCCCCCAATGCAGCCCCGCAGATCAACAATCAGGCGATCACAACCCTGTGCTTTCAGCGACGCGATCGCTGCATCGAGCACTTTCGAGAAGCGGATGCCAAACATGCCCGAAAAGTATGCGATTTTCACTATGCCCACTTGGTTTGTGAGCATTCTGTGGCTGACGCTCTTTGGCTCGACGAATGGAAGCCTCGGTGTCGTAGCTTTTCTCTCAGGAACCATCACCACGATATTTTGAGTTTTCGTATTGTTTGGCAGTTGTATTGTCAGCTGGTGTTCTTCTCCGAAGCGAAAGGCAGGATATTCAGGAGGAACGGCAGGGATCCCGTTTACGCTTAAGAGCAAATAACCTGGTGTTACGCCGGAGCGGGCCGCCGGGCTGTCGTCGAACACGTCCAGAAACATCCACCTTTGCGCGTCGAGAATAGCTACTGAGCGGAGAGTCGCGCCAATGGCGTGCTCCGGGCTGATCGGATTTCTGTCGGAACGGTAAAAATCCAAATGGCTCGATTTAAGCCTACCCAGAAGATCGTGGATGCCCTGCTCGAACGCGCTGTCGTTTTCTGCTTCTACTAACTCCGAGGTCCGCTCATTGACCTCCCTGCACCACTCTTGGAGATCGATGTTCCCGATATTAAAGTTGTGCTTCAGCACCAAGGTCTCGATTCGCGAAATAATTTTGGAGCGGGCAGTGGAATCAAGCATTACATTCACTCTTCAATCGGTGGCCAGGGCAAGCCCCTCTACGGTGAATCCTGCCCAGTAGTAAGGCAATGCTTTGGTCGGGCCGAACGTGCTCAGCATGCTCTTTTTTGCGATTCTCAGCGCGTCCGGTGCGGGCTTCTTCCGGGCCAGTTGTGCGTAAAAGCTTTTCATCAAGTAGAGCGTTGTGTTGTCGTCAATGGACCACAGAGTCGATACCACGGTGCGAGCACCTGCTAGCAGAAAGGCCCGAGAAAGCGTTTCAACTCCTTCTTCCCCTTGGACTGGTCCCACCGCCGTATCGCAGGCCGAAAGGACGACCAAGTCTGCATCCAACGGGAGTTGCACAATTTCGGAGGCCTGGAGGAACCCGTCCTCTTCATTTATCGGATCGCTAAGCAGCACCAGCGCTGCGCGATCTGGCCGGGTCTCGTTCGCAATGGCGTGAACCGCAAGGTGGAACATGGAGTGACTGGTTGCCTTTTTGAAGGCGGTTTCTGTAGCCTCTTTGCCAACGAGCAGCGCATTGAGCCTGTTGGGCAGAGCCGCGACGGCAGCGCGTGCCTCATCCCCAGAGCTTGGGAGATCAGAAAGACCCGCCTCACCGTAGCCTCGGGTGAGGGCGGCTTCTTGCAAATTGCTGTGGCCATACGGAACGCCTCCAACCGCAAGCAGACCACGACTTGCATGCTTTGGCCGATCCTCAGTACGTAGCAAGAAAAAACTGGTTGCAGATGGTGCGTAAACGACAGTTTGGGATTCGACTACATAGCGGCCATTGCGATTCATGAGGGCATCAAACGGCACAAGGTGAAGCTGCCCGTCACGGACTATAACGAGTTGTTCTTTGTTTTGAGCCTCGGGTATTGGTTCCAGCAGCAACTGAAACAACTTACGTGCATCGGCGCGCGCCGAGTGTTTGGCCTTCACTTCCGTCAAATATGCGGCTACAACAGGCGAGATTGTTCCTTTGCCAGCCAGTTTCGCGATTCGGTAGTTTTTTGTAGTGATAATCAAACAGTATGACGCGGGGTCAGCAACTACGTATTCGAGGATAACCTCTGAAGGAGAGAGGGTATTCTGAAGCTGCGTGAGTGTGACTTTCTGGTGCTCCTTTGCCTTCAGTATGCTGATCTCGGGAGCGATTGATCTTGATTGCTCAGCCAAGAAGATGGCGTCGCGAAGCTGTGCAATGTCTTGATCCGAATGTGCAGCCATGAGGTTGAGGCGGAGTTCTGCAATCTTGTGCTCGGCGGCGACAGCTTCGGGTGAAGTCGTTGCCCCCGACATAAGCAGATCGGTCATGACGCGCCCGCGAACTTGTTCGAGAATCGCGAAGGCTTTCGCCACATTTCCGCTGTGCTCAGCGATCAGGGCAAAATGCTTCGCATAAAGGTCACTCGCGCCCTTGATAAGAGCTGTCTTTCCAAGCACGCTGTCGGCGTTCCCTATCATGACGTCCTGAATCGCAGCGGCTCGGTCATATGTGCGGTCAGCTTCGGTGTACTTGTGCTGGTCGATCTGAATCTCGGCCAAGACGTTAAGTAATCTGGGGACCAGGGGGATGATGCCAAAGCTCTGTGCAGATGTGGCGGCATCGTTAGCAAGCTCTTCAGCTTTGGGCAGGTTTCCGCTCAGCCTGTACAAATCCGAGAGTTCGCTCTGAAACTCGGAAATGTCCTTCCTGGCGTCCATAAGTACTGCCTGGTTGAGCGCTTCAGTCATATATGCAATAGCGCCTGGAATGTCATTTTGGATCCGGGCGAGTTTTGCTGCTGTCGAGTTTAGCTCTCTTAAATACCCGTGGTTGCTTTGCACGTCAGACCGGGCAAGGACCTTCTTCAATTCTGTCTGTGCCGCCTCAGTCCGCCCCACATTAACCATTGCCAGAAGCCGTGCTTCCTCAGCGATAACGGGGTACCCTGCATCAGGAGTTGCATTCGCGAGGGCGATGGCTCGGTCGGCATACAGCAGGGCCTGGTCATTCATGCGCTGCATCACCAGCCCCGTCGCCGTCGTTGATAGGAAAAAGATTTCGCCACCTATGTCCTTAATCGTCGTAGCTCCGATTAGCGCTTCTGCCACTTTCTTCTGGGCACCGGAAAGGTCACCGTCATAAAAATCTGCGAAGCCTAATTGACCTAATGCTCGGTATTGCCACTTTGCATTACCGAGCTCTCGCGCCAGCGCGCCGACCTCCGTCCAATCGCGTCGCATTGCGGCGCTGTCAGCCTCCCCATCGACATCGCCTTTGGCGACGAGGCAGAACATACGGAGCTCCTTATCGGATTGCAGTATCGGGTTTGCTGCCAATTCCTGCGCAAGCTGGTACGAACGTTCCATCATCGGAATAGGATCCGCGCCGGCCCTGATTGCAGCACAATCTGCATATAAGGCGTTCCTTTTGTCGCCGCTACTTTCAAATAGTTGCTTGGCTTTGATGAGGTAGGGGCGGGCGGCAGTCCAGTTGTACAAGTCAGAGAGATAGAGTCCCCGGTGCAAAACGGCTTCCGGGGTGTCCTCAGAAAACAGGGATGGGGTTGGGATTAGTAGGCAAATCAGTACGACAACAATTTTGCGCTTTGACATAATTCAGTGATCCCACGATTCCTTCAACAAATGCTCCGTGCGTTCAGGGTTTTTGTTTCGTGCTTTCGGGTAAAGCGTTCTTTATCAACACTGGCGCGCTAAGCCGCCTGCCGCCTGACGAAACCTGCAGGTTGTAGCTCCCTGCCGGAAGGTCGCTAAAGTCCGCATGAACCCGTAAAAGTGTGTCGCCATTTTCCCGCCGCGCTTGCGCTGACTGCGACCACACGATGTTTCGCCCGGACCTCAGAGTTATTAGGTAAAGGCGCTCTTCGCCTCCAAGCGGCAAGTGCAGGCTCAGAGCCACGGGTGAGCCAGAAGGGATGACTTGGGGAACACTGCGAGCGGTGCTCTGTTTTGCGCCGCGCGTCGGAGATGCGTTACTGAGATCGATTAAAACCGGAACGTACATCGCGGCCGTCTGAGTTTGGTTAGGCCTTCCAGGCGTGGTAACCGGCGGCGGAATCACTGGGGCAATGGTCGGGGCATTCCGGTGCTTGGCAAGGAACACGTACGCAACAATTACCAGAACAGCTGCAATGCCGAGGGCGGCTGCAGAACGCCTGATCAATATAGTCCGGCGAATCTTCGCCTTTTCCTCAGCGAGATAGCCCATGTAGGCGTTGAAGCATGGCGAGCAGCACGTCAGATGCTCGCTTACGGATTCGTCACATCCGAGTGGTCGAATCGCCATCAACCTGAGTGCGTCATCGGGCGGGCAGTCGGTGCGCTCCGGGTTGGGAAACGCATCAGAAAGATAGGAGCGGGTAGAAACAAGTAGCTCTTCTTCCTTCCGAAAGGCCTCACGTTCTGTGGCTTTTTTTCTCACCATCGCATCTGCCATTACAGCCGCGACATCACCCGTCTCATCTCAGTCCAAGCCTTCTCCTGGTCTTCTGGAATGCTTGATTGAACCTCGACTCCGCGGCGTGACTCGCGATTTTGTATGACCAGCCAATCTCTTTCCACGAAAAGCCCACCATGCGCCGCCAGAGCATGTCCCGTGTCGTCGGATCACACTGCGTCAAGAATTCGTCGATCAGAATTTTGTCTTCGATTGACCGTCCGGGATCAAAGAAATTAGGCGCCTCCAGTGCATGAACCCGGAGCGACTCCGCTAAGAACAACGCTCGCTTGCGTCTCTTGTTGACGCGCCGGAGGAAAGCGCGGAAGAGATACGAATGGAGATCCCGTATGGGATCCTTGCTCATTTCTCTTGCGCTCACGGCGCGCGACACCGTCGCTGCCGCCTCTTCGAGCAGATTTGCTGCGATAGCAGGATCGATGAGTAGCCGTTCGGCATGGCGTAAAGCACGTCGCCCGATCTCTTCAGCGGCGTTGAGGACAGCTGGGCTGATTCGCCGGCCGCGACGGTCTACCGGATTAACCCGAACCCCGCCTTCGCTGGGATGCGCTTTTTCAGCCATTGGGCCCCACTGCACTGGCGACAACTTATGCAAACCGTCCCGACGAAGTCGGAGCACCTAGTCCTGACGCCGACAACACCCCTCACCAAGGAAGAGTACCGTCTTGCGCCAAAACCTCAATAGACGACCGTCCATTTCCATTCCGAGGCAGCGAGACACTAGCCCATGCATCCGCCGGCAGTCTACTTCGGATGGCCGCCAGCAGAAACACGCAACAAATTTTGGCCTTCGCGGACAGGTGTGCAGCTTTTGGCCCGTTGTTTAGCCAGTAAAGGCGATTGGCCTCCGACAGGAGGACTTGCGGATCCGTGGAACTTTTCCGGATGCTCCAAACGACCGTAACTGATGTGTTTGTCGGCAGAAATGTCGCGGAACCGAGTGTAGGCGTAGCGCGAGACAGGAATTACGACCGCAACAAGGGCCGCCACAAATACCACTCCCCTTGGGACAGGAATCCTCACCGACTCAAATACCGGGCCTGCTGATCAAGAATTTTTCAGAACATTGCAAATGGCGCTGACGTGGCGGCTTTTTGAAATTTTACAGGAAGCACATTGGAATACGCCATGCAGCGTTTTGGACTTCCGCAAGACGACCGTATAATGTCCGCCGAATGTATGCCTTCGCCGTCCTCCATTTCGTCGTCGTCCACTCCCGTCTGCTGTGAGCGTGTGGTGAGTGTCCAGCGGCAGGAGAAACCCGCTATCTGTGTGTTCGTGAATCGAACCAAGCTCTTGGTGTCCCGTTTTCTCGCATCTCATGTCGCTATCGGTGACGACATCGCGTTTCCTGTCTCTACGGGAGATGCAGTTCGTACAGAGATCTTGATCACCAAGAATGCGGGCGCGGGTCCCAGGCGTTATCTCTACCACGTGCCAATCGGGCACGTGAGCCAGCCCAAACAGGACAACCGAAATCAGCACTTCGTTTCGGCCGAGGTTCACCATGGAGGCCTCGGCATCAATACGGTTTTCCTACCCGGCGAGGTCCTGCGCAACTACTTCTATGGTTTGCCAGATGGCGACCCTGGAGCCGATCATGCCTCGCTGTACGAGATCCTGCATATACCAGGCAGCGCTTCTCCCTCTGAGCTGCGCGTAGCGTTCAAGCTACGCGACTTGGAACTCCAAACGGCAGGAGCTTCTCGCAGCCAGCGCGTGGCGCTGGAGCGGGCCTTCAACATCGTCGGCCAGCCTGAACTGCGTGCCTGCTATGACGCCCTGCTGGCCGATCCCGAAGTCCCGGCCATATTTCCTTACGGTGGATTTGGCTCCCTGTTGGTCGCTGGCGAGCCGTCCCGTGACGGACAAACATTCTTCGCCAGTCGTATTCTTGCGTTTTCACCGGAGCTCCGGCGCCAGCGATTCCATGTCCCACTGCGTAGGTGCGACTTCTACGACGACCACGCACTGTGCCGCGACGCTCGTCGCAAACTTGAGTTCTGGCTCGACCCAGCCTCCCTGCATACAATCTGGGATCGCACGTGGAATCAGTGGAAGTATCTGTTGGGAACCAAGATCGAGGTCGAGGGCACGTTCGTCCAGAGCGGTAAATACCGCAAACGTCACGGCGAGTGGAAACTTGCGATATGGGAGGCTGCGTTGCCGAGCCGCCTAGAGGTCAAAATGTCGTCCGATTTCCAACACCAAATCGAATCTGCCAAAGCTGCATATCATCGCTTCGGGCAGTACTCGCAAGCTCTGGATCAGATCCGGCTGTGCCTGGAACATCGGGCGGTCGAGAAAACGGAGCTTGAGCGAATGTGTTCCGGGCTGCATCTTCCCGGTGACTTTGATGTCGCACAGATCAGCTGGCGTGCGGATTATGACCCGTTCTTTTATCGCCAGCTCTCACGCCGGGCACGCCGGATCTACCTGTTTCGCAACGAGTACATCTTCGACGTTGAAAAAGCTGTTGTCGTCGAAACCCCTCAGCTCGGCCACGCTACTTACGTCTTTGCCAAACCCAGGAGCATGGACAGCTTTCTGGCTCTATACACCAAGATCACGAAGGACGACATTCGGCGGAACCGCAACAATGCAGCCGAGCGGTTGGGTTTTCTGGGGCGTGTGATCCATGGCTCGAATCCCAGAGCCTGGCTCAAAGAAATCAGGCAACGGATCGGGGAAGGAATTGATTGCGCAGCGTCTAGGGCGGAGTGAATCACGAACCAATTCGCGCCCACTTTTGTGGCATCTAATTTGGCGGCGAATTCCTGCGCACAAGCTTCTTTGCCCAGTCAAAGTGTGATCGGTGAAATATTGTTAGCGGAGAATTGCGGCTTCATCTTGCGGTCTGTGGTTCGACCGATAGGCCACCGAGGACGTTGTTGCGGGGACAGTTTGGCCAAGGTCTTTTCCCGCGTCTTAGATACTCAGCACCAAATCAGTCCACAACACCCCAGGTCTGCTCACATGATTAGGCCGTTTGACGAAGCGTCGATTTGAAGCTAACAACAGCGGGTGAAAGGCCATTGTTGCCTCTGGCGCTCGGGCATCGAAAAGAAGCGACCCGACACGCAACAAACCGACTAAAGCTGGCTCTCAGCGACCAACTCTCTGGGGCTACAGAGCTGCGGAAGTGAGTCACCATGACGATGAATAACGAACAGTTCGTACCAAAGGAGGTTGTTGCCCAGTATTTGTCCCTGCCCATCCGCAAGGTCATGGAGCTAGCACGGAGGCGGGTTATTCGTGCATATCCAATTGGTAGCATTCGTAATCAATGGCGCTTTCGGCTGAGTGAGGTGGCTGAAGACATAACGGCCTTGACGAAGCCTGCCCAGAGTACAATCTCGGCAGCAGCCCCGACGAGCCGGAGGAGCAAATCCGATGGCTAACAAGGAAGTTAAAGCACGCGGCTGGCTCAGGCAGCGTCGAACGGGCGGATGGGATGATTTGGCTTTGGTGTTACCAACGGCTAAGGGAGCGGGACGGTGAGATGGTAGAAAACACCGTCAGGCTCGGTCTGGTCGCTGACATCGGAGATGATGAAACGTCCGCTTGGCTCAAAGTTGGTGAGCTTGGCCTGGTCGAGAAGTACATCAACAACCCCCTCTCTGGTAAGCCGACTTTTGGTGAACTTTGTGCCGCCTACGTCAAGGACGGCTTGCCATTCCGCAAGAAAGACGGTCGCCGCAAGACGAAAGGCACCATCGAAACGTATGAGTACCACATAAACAACCATATCCTGCCTCGGTGGAAAGACGCCGTCGCCGAGGAGATGAAGCCCCTGGCCATCCGCAACTGGCTCGTTGACCTCCACGACGGCGAAGACTATGTGTGGGAAACCTGCTCAAAGATTGCGGGAATCATGTCGTTGGTCTTCAGCTTCGTTGACCACAACGAGATTTGCTCCATCCGCAATCCACTGGATAAGGTCACCATTCCGGCCAGCGAGGAGGATCAAGATGAAGTGAAGGTGCTCTTGCCCGAGCAGGTCATCGCTCTGCTGGAGCGACTCCCCTACCCGGTGAAGATTGCCGTGCTTTTGGTCGCTTCCACGGGCGTCCGCATCTCCGAGTGTCTTGGCTTGACGTGGAAGCACGTGGAGTGGGCGAACGATCGCATCTTCATTCACCAGACGTTCAGGCGGGGCGAGATGCAGAATCGGACGAAGACCAAGGCCAGCAACGCACCCGTCCCGATGTGTGCGGCTCTGGCCGCGTTCCTCACCGATTGGCGGCAGCAAACCCCGTACGACAAGGACGAGGACTTCATTTTTGCCTCGCCAAAGCTGAAGGGAAAGCAGCCGCTGTGGGGTCAGACCATGAACGCCGACTTCGTTAAGCCGGCTGTCGATGGCTCTGGGGCTGGTGGCCAAGGGTGAGCGTTTTGGTTGGCACCGTTTTCGCCACAGCTTGAGCACGTGGGCGAACGAGACCACCAAGGACATCACGGTCTCCCAAACCCTACTTCGTCACAGCAAGCCCGAGATGACCGCCGTCTACACCCACGGAAATTTTCCCAAGGCCTTGGATGCGCAGCGGCAGTACATGGAACAGCTGCTGGCAGCCAAACCCGCGTCGGAGGCCACTCAGTGACTTCCATCGGGCTGGCATCGGGCTGGGATTTTAGCAGCAAGAAACAACAGCCGCCTCGTAAGTGGCTGTGCGGTAAGCAGATATGTTGGTGGGCGCTACAGGATTCGAACCTGTGACTTCCACCGTGTGAAGATGGCACTCTACCGCTGAGTTAAGCGCCCAGTCTTTGAGGGACATTCACTTGCGGGCCACTCAAAATACCCACCGTACCAAAGCGTACCAAATTTTCGGGTTTCACGATACCGCCGCCAGCTTCGGGTAGTACGCTACTTTGATTCAAAGTAGTGCACTACCCAGCTTCGACCTGGCCGTCATCTCGGCATAGAATCGTATCCGAGCTTCTGCTGCACACTGTCCTCGGCTTCAACTCGTGAGCCATTCGGTTCCTATGTTCGTATCAGAGACTCATAGGCAGGCTGATGCAACTACAAATCGATAATCTCTCCAAGCGCTATCCCAACGGGACGCAAGCGTTGCAGGACGTTTCGCTGTCCATTCCACAAGGCATGTTCGGATTACTTGGCCCCAACGGTGCGGGCAAGTCCACGCTAATGCGCACGCTGGCCACGCTCCAGGAAGCCGACAGCGGCAGCGCTCGCCTCGACGGCATCGACGTGCTGCGGCAAAAGGACGACGTCCGCAAGCTGCTCGGCTATTTGCCGCAGGAGTTCGGGCTCTATCCCAAGGTTACGGCGGAAAATCTGCTTTCGCATTTCGCCACGTTAAAAGGCCTGGAGAATGCCAACGAGCGGCGCGACGTCGTCCACGCGCTACTGCGCCAGACGAACCTGTGGGACCATCGCAACCAGCCACTGGGCAGCTTCTCCGGGGGCATGAAGCAGCGCTTCGGTATCGCGCAGGCACTGCTGGGCAATCCGCGGCTCATCATCGTCGATGAGCCGACCGCCGGACTCGACCCCGAGGAACGCGTGCGCTTCCACAACCTGCTCAGCGCCATCGGCGAAAACATCATCGTCATTCTCTCGACGCACATCGTCTCCGACGTGAGCGATCTTTGCAGCAACATGGCGATCATCCATCAAGGTCGGGTGCATGCCGCAGGCGATCCTGCTGCTTTGGTCGACACGCTGAACGGGCGAGTGTGGAAGAAAGTGATTTCGCGCGCCGAGGTGCCCGACTATCAGCAGCGATTTCGCGTGATCTCCATGCGGTTGGTCGCGGGCCGAACCCTGCTGCACGTACTAAGCGATGGGTCGCCCGAGCCGGACTTCGAGCCCGTCGTTCCCGATCTTGAGGACCTGTACTTCGCGACCATCCGCGGATTCTCGGCCAACTGACACCATGCTTGCGAATATCTTTCTCTTCGAGCTTCAGCAGCGGCTGCGACGCATTTCGACCTGGGTTTATTTTCTTGTTTTCTTCGCGCTCGGCTGCTTGTTTACCTTGATGTCAGGTGGAGCAATCTCCGGCTCCAGCGTCGATTTCGGTACTGGCGGCAAGGTGCTGGTCAATTCGCCATATGCGCTGAACTCGATCATCACCTATATCAGTTTCTTCGGTATCGTCATCACCGCAGCTATCGCGGGGCAGGCGACCTTTCAGGATATCGACAGCAACTCCGCTGTCTTCTTCTACACGGCGCCGATCACCAGGCTCGATTACCTCGGCGGGCGCTATCTTGCCGCGTTTGCCGTCCAGGTCCCAATTTTTGCGAGCGTCGGCCTGGGTGCGTGGGTCGGCACCCTGATGCCCTGGATCGACAAAACACGGCTCGGTCCGCAGATGGCTGCGGCCTACTTTCAGCCGTACTTCATCAACGTTCTGCCGAATCTCCTTTTCTTGACGGCGATCTTCTTCGCATTGGCGGCCCTCTCGCGCAAAATGTTGCCCGTCTATGTCGCCAGCGTGCTGGTGCTGATCGGCTACTTCGCCGTCGCTCAGTCCTCCGGCACCGCACTGGTCGTGAGCGTACACGCGGCCTTGGCCGACCCATTGGGCAGCGCTGCCATCGACCGCATCACCCGCTACTGGACGCCGTTCCAGCGCAACACCCAGCTCATCCCATTGCAAGGCATTTTGCTTGCGAACCGCGCCTTATGGCTGGGCGTAGGAGCCATCTTTCTGGCGTTCACCTACGCGAAATTCGCCTTCGCCTATCCCACGGAAAAAAGCAGGCGCGGCAAAGTGGTCGAAGAAAAAGAGACGCTTCGCCCGGCGGATGCGCTGCCTATAGGCCATCCGACGTTCTCAACGGCTGCATCGCTGCGCCACGTAGTGTCGCTGACCCAGATCCAATTCAAGGAAACAACCAAGAACGTTTTCTTCCTGGTCTTGATGTTGGCCGGTTTCCTCTTCGCCATGTTCACGGCAGCGGGGATCAACAATCCGCAGGCCAGCAGGACCTGGCCCGTCACCTGCCAGATGCTGCAGATGGCCAGCGCGGGCTTTGCCATCTTCGCCACAGCGATCATCATTTTCTACTCCGGTGAACTGGTGTGGCGGGAGCGCGACGCGCAGCTCAATCAGGTGATCGACGCTTTTCCGCTGCAACGCTGGGTACTGTTCTGCTCCAAGCTGTTCGCGCTGATGCTGGTGCAGGTTGTGATCGTGTTGTTGATCCTCACCGCTGGCCTGGCGGTGCAAATCGCACAGGGCTACCACCACTTCGAGTTCGGCCTGTACTTTCGCGAACTCTTCCTCAACCGGCTGATCGGGCTCTGGACGCTCTGCGTCCTGGCGATATTCGTGCAGACCATCGTCAACAACAAGTATCTCGGCCACTTCGTGATGGTGCTGTATATCATCGCGACGCTCGCGCTGCCTCCGGCGGGATTTCAGGATTTTCTTTACCGCTACGGGCAAACACCGCAGGTCACTTATTCCGACATCAACGGCTACGGTCCTTTCCTGCACCCGCTGGTGTGGTTCCGGATCTACTGGGCGATTGCCGCCGTCCTGCTGGCGATCATCACCAATCTGCTCTGGTCCGCGGCGCGGAGAGCAGCTGGCGAGTTCGAACGAATCTCGCTGCAGCACGCTTCTCACGTGCGACACTGGCCGGCCTGGCCGCCTTTGTTGTTCTACTCTTCTGCGTGGGTGGATACATCTTCTACAACACACACATCCTCAATCCCTACCGGACCACATTCCAGGTCGACGAAGACCGCGCGCAGTACGAAAAGAAATATCGCCAGTACTGGTCCTTGCCGCAGCCGCGCATCACCGACGTAACAACGCAAGTTGACATCTATCCGAAGCGACGCTCGGCCTCCGTAAGTGGCACCATGTGGCTGGAGAACAGGACGTCTGCCGACATCGATCGCATTGCAGTGACCATCTGGCCAACGAACATTGCGCCGCTGCCTCGCCCCCACATTCGAGTCAACAAACTTAGCTTTGCTGGCGGACAGTCAACGTTAATCGCAGATTTGTCCGTTGGGTTTTATCTCTACAAACTCCCTAAGCCGCTGCCGCCGCACGGCCGCATCCAGCTTGATTTCTCGTTCGAATACGACAATCCGGGCTTTCCCAACTCGCAGCCCAACACCGACATCGTGCACAACGGAAGCTTCCTCTACGACAGCTACCTGCCGTACATCGGATACTCGCCCAACATCGAGCTGACCGACGACAGCACCCGGCATAAGCACGGCCTGGAGAAAGTCAGACGGTTGCCGAAGGTGGATGATATTGCGGCGCGCCAGTACAACAGCATCAGCTTCGATGCGGATTGGATCAATTTCGAAGCGACGGTCTCAACCGCCCCCGACCAAATCGCCATCGCGCCCGGATACCTGCAGAAGGAATGGATGCAGGATGGCCGCCGCTACTTCCACTACAAGATGGATGCGCCGATCATGAATATCTACTCGATTCAGTCGGGGCGTTATGCGGTGCGTCGCGACAAGTGGAACAACGTCAACCTGGAGATCTATTACCAGCCGGGACACGAGTTCAATCTGGACACCATGATGGAAAGCATGAAGGAGTCGCTTGCTTACTGCAGCACCAACTTCAGCCCATTCCAGTTCCATCAACTTCGCATCATCGAGTTCCCGCGCTACGGCAACTTTGCCGAATCGTTCGCCAACACCATCCCGTTCTCCGAGGCGATCGGATTCATCACCAAGGTTGGCACCAAGCCGGATTCGGTCAACCTGCCGTTCTATGTGACAGCGCACGAGACGGGCCATCAATGGTGGGGGCATCAGGTCATCTCGGCTTACGTCCAGGGCGCCACATCGATTGATGAGACCATGGCGCAGTACAGCGCGCTAATGGTGATGAAGCACCACTTCGGACCGGAGTCGATGAAGCGCTTCCTGCGCTTTGAGTTGGACCAGTATTTGCGCGGTCGCGCGCAGGAGCGCAACGAAGAGAACCCGCTGTACCTGGTCGATCCTAATCAGGGGTACATTCACTACAACAAGGGCGCCATGGTGATGTATGCCTTGCAGGATTACATCGGCGAAGACAAGGTCAACGAGGCAATCCGCGAGTTCCTGAAGGCTTATGCCTTTAAGGGCCCGCCATATCCGACCTCGCTCGATCTGGAGGGTTACTTCCGCAAAGTCACGCCGCCGGAGTATCAGTACCTATTCGACGACATGTTCCTGAACATCACACTCTACGACAATCGCGCACTTTCCGCCGACTATGTAGAGCAGACCGATGGCAAGTACCAAGTCCATCTGACGGTGGAGGCCAAGAAATTCCGCGCGGACGGACGGGGGCAGGAGCACGCCATTCCGTTGAACGACTGGATCGACATCGGAGTGCTCAACGCTGACGGAAAGTATCTCTACCTGCAGAAGCACAGGATTGACCAGCAGCAGACCGACATCACGGTGACGGTGGACAAATTGCCGGCGAAGGCCGGAATCGATCCCGTGGACAAGCTGATTGATCGTAATCCGGACGACAACGTGATCGCGGTGAAGCGGCGCTAGACCGCAGGGCTCGGCGCGCTCTCCCAAAAACCTTGCAGCACGCCTCTTAAATATGTTCATCTAAGTGGCTTATGGCACTCGAGGAGTACCAACGCAAACGCGACTTCAAGCAGACGCCGGAGCCACCGCCCAAGGTCGGTAAAGGCGAGCGGCACCGCTTTGTGGTCCAGAAGCACCGGGCCACGCGCCTGCACTATGATTTCCGGCTCGAAATAGAAGGCGTGCTGAAATCGTGGGCCGTCCCCAAAGGCCCGTCGCTCGATCCCGCCGACAAGCGGCTAGCCATGCAGGTGGAAGATCATCCGGTTTCGTACTTCGATTTCGAGGGTATCATTCCTGCCGGCAATTACGGGGCGGGAACTGTCATGGTGTGGGACATGGGTACGTGGGAGCCGCAGGGCGATGCCGCGGAGATGCTGCGCAAGGGCGACCTGAAGTTTCGACTTAACGGCGAGAAGCTGAAAGGCGAGTTCGCCCTGGTGCACATCAAGTCGCGTCGGACGGGAAGCAAGGGAAACGAGTGGCTGCTGATCAAGCATCGCGATGTCTATGTGAAGGAAGGCTACGACATCGACGACTACGATTACTCGGTGCTGACCAAGCGCACAATAGATGAGATCGCGGGCGATCAAGGCTCGGCGGAGTGGAAGAGCAGTCGAAAAGCGTCGGTCGGCGGGGGCGCGAAGAAGAACGACTGGCTCGCGGAATCGATCGCAAAAGCTGACGCGAAGAAAGCCAAAGGCGTCAGGAAGAAATCAGCAGCCTCCAAGGGGGCCTCGATTGCGGTGAAGACGGCAGCCGCGAAACACGCCCCGACGAATCCCACCCGAACAGCACAAGCTGGCGTGGGACACCCAAGGATGCCCTCTCGCGCCGTCGCAGTAAAAAAAAACTCTCGAACCGCGCCGCACACAGTAAAGTCCTGAAGCCGGAAGCAGCGCGCCTTGGCCACAAAACGCCGATGCCCCGCGTTATCCATCCCATGCTTGCGACTCTTGTGGACAAACCCTTTGACGGCCAGGAGTGGCTCTACGAAATCAAGTGGGATGGCTATCGCGCCGTCGCCTTCCTGGAGGGCGGCTCCGTGCGCCTGGTCTCGCGCAACCAGAACGATTTGACTGCGGCGTATCCTGAGCTACGCTCGATTCCGGATTCCGTCAAAGCGCGCACTGCGATTCTGGATGGCGAGATCGTCGCCCTCGATGAGCAGGGACGGCCTTCGTTCAGCCTGATGCAGCAACGAACTGGAGTTGGGGAAGGTGGCCGTCGTATTCGTCGCACCCGCGACGATGTTGCAGTGGTGTATTACGTCTTCGATTTGCTCTACGTTGATGGGTACAACCTGATGCACGCGCCGCTGGAGCAACGCAAGGAGATACTGGCCTCCGTACTGGTGCCGGGCGATCTCATCCGCTACTCCGACCATTACATCGGGAACGGCAAAGCGCTGTTTGAAGCGGCGGCGCAGCGCCAGTTGGAAGGCATTGTTGCCAAACGCCGCAGCAGTGCGTATGTGCAAAAGCGCAGCAGCGATTGGCTAAAGATCAAAATCGTCAAGCAGCAGGAGTGCGTGATCGGCGGTTACACCGATCCGCGCGGCGCACGCGAAAATTTTGGTTCCGTCGTACTCGGCCTCTACGACGATCAGGGGCGCCTGGTTCCCGTGGGTCAGGCAGGCAGCGGCTTTACCGAGGAGTCGCATGCGGATATGTGGGAGCGGCTGCGCACGCTGGAGACGAAACACAATCTGCTTTTCGGAAAAGTGGAAAGCACACGGCCGGTTCACTTTGTGAAGCCGGAGTTAGTCGCCGAAATTAAGTTCACGGAGTGGACGCACGAGGGACAAAGCGGCGGGATGAAAATGCGCGCGCCAGTTTTTCAGGGATTGCGCTTCGATAAGAAGCCAGAGGAGTGCAAGTTCGAGCGTCCAGCCAGCGCGCCGGCCGAGGTCAAGAAGGCAGAAGCGGGAGATGGGTGAGCGCCTATTTCCTTTCTGCAGAGTAGTGTCTCAGTTTTAATTTCCGTTCGCGCCCCCAAGCGGGCCTGACACATGGGCGCAGTCCGTCGGGCGAGTCGCGCGATTAAGCAGGAACGTACGTCAACCGAATCAAGTCCTCGGCGATGAGATCGCTGGCCACAAGGTGGAGCGGTGGCCGGGGGCCGGCGAAGAATGGCTTGCCGCTACCCAGCACGACGGGCCGGAGGTAGAGTCGATACTCATCGATAAGACCGGCCTCGGTCAGGCTTTGCGCCAAGTCTGGTCCGGCAACGTCAATCTCGCCAGCCAGCTCAGCCTTCAGCCTGCGTATCACCGCCTCGACGTCATCCGCGACGAGCGTGGCGTTGGGGCCAACTGACTTGAGCGAGCGCGACACGACCCATTTCGGTTTGCTCCGCCACGCAACCGCGAAGTCGCGCTCCTCCGCGTCCCAATCCGGAAGGTCTTCGTCCCAATATCGCATGATCTCGTACAGGCCGCGACCGTAGATGCAGCCCGTGAGGCCACGCACATGCTCAACGAAGTGACGAAAGGCCGCAGGCACAGGCGGCCCTAACTTCATATGGTCGACGTAGCCATCCAGAGACTGGTTCATTCCAAAGACAAGTTTCGCCATGCTGCAATGTCTCCATCCCAGGTTCTTCAGAATAGCTTAAGCCGTAGTTGCGCGGAAGTGAAGTTGGACACAATCTGCGCGCCGCTTTGTCGGTGTAACCAATAACTACGCTTTCCCCCAAATCCGGGATTCAAACCGAGACACTACCTTCTGCAGAGATTCCTTTACTGGGGACGAGACAGGAAGCTGGGATCGCGAACGAATGGGTTAATCACAATCACGCCGTCCAGATCCTGTTCTGCCTGCAAATCCTCCGTTAGCAGGTAACGGCATGAGGATGCCTTTGCTGCCGCTACGATGGCTGCATCCCAGAACGAGAGTTTATAGCGGTCCTGAATCCTCCAGCTTCGGTCAAGGATAGTGGCATCCATGGCCACGGGGCGCCATGCCAGCAGATTCCTCACCTCGGCCTTGGCTTCCTCACGGGCGGCGGGCCACTTGTGCGCGATGTTGACGTAGAACTCCTGCAAAACCTGGAAACTGATACGGCCTCGGTGGCTCTTCCACAGCTCCGCTCGCCACAGTGCTGCTGCCTGTTGCTTTTTCGGATCCTTAGCGTCGAAAGCGTAAATCAGAACATTCGTATCAACGAAGATGGTCGCGGTCATGGGCCTCCTCGCGCGACAGATAATGGCCATCTGTCTTCAAGAAGGGCTTTCGCGCCAGCGCCTGCCGCATGGAGCGCTCATAGCTGTCCTTGGCGAGCATGCGCTCTTTCAATATCTCTCCTAGAAGCTGCGAGACGCTGGTTTCTTTTCGAGCCGCTTCCAGGCGCGCCCAGCGAGCCACGTTTTCCTCCAAGCTGACGGTAATGTTTCGGAGACGAGTTTTCATGACACGAATATAGTGTGTCACGAATATCGTGTCAAATAAAAGGGAGCTTCATTGGCCTGATTGCAAGGGCATTAGCCGTCAGGTCACAAGGGATACATGCAGCGCCCATACTGGAGCCGTCCTACTTCACATCTTTCATCGGCAGCACCGACCCGTAATCGTGGCCGCTGGCGTCGACGGCACGCGCAACCACCGCGCTGAAAGCATCGCGGACCTCGGGATACTTGGCGACGATCGCTTTACTGACGGCCATGTTGTCCTGGAACGCCAGGCCAGAGTTCGCTGCATCCGGGTTGTCGTACCGCACCCGTAAATCGAGATTGTTTTCCACCGGGACCGCAGCGATGTCGGTAATCTTGAAGGTCTTGCCATTGGCCGCCAGAGTCAGCGGAGTACCGTTGCCGGGCAGATCGCTGGGCCGCGCGCTCTGCATTTCTTCGGCGACCTTGTCGAGTTGCGGTGTGCTCATGAAGTTCACCGGCGCCATCAGGTCCCAGGCAACCAAATAGTAGAACCAAGCGTTGTGCGCCTGGCCCTTCGCTTTATAGTCGCGTGCCTTCGTCAGATACCACTGCCCATCATGGCCGCCGACCGCGTCCAATCGCGGGTAATAACCTGCCAGCTTCCACGCGCCGTTCACTTGTTGCAGAATCAGGGTCAGCGTAATCGGGTCTTTACCGGCAATCTTCTGCATCACCAGAGCGTAACGTCCGGGCGGCAGATTGGAAATCGAGAAGACGAGGCGGTCCGAGGAGTTATAGATGCCGCAATAGAAATCGGCTCGTGGCAGTGGCCCTTTGGCTTGCGAGGCATCGAGTACGTAGGTCCCGCTGAACGTCGCTGGGCCTTGAGCGAGATATGGTTTGTTGGTAACCACGGCTTGCTCGATGCTGCCAAAGTCTCCCGTGATTGCCGGAATGGAATTGGCCTTGAGCCCGGCCACATCGCCGCGCGTGGACATGTCGAGAAATTGGCGCGCCGCTGCTTCGACTGCGCTCCTAGTCGGGACATCCAAATCCGCGCCGTTGTAGCAGGTCTGCGCCGTCACTGCGGGCGCCACAACCGTTGCTGCGAGCAGCAGAAAGCTCATCCGAAAGAAGTAGCAAGTCGAGCGGCAAGCGGACGATAGTTGACTCATATAGGTAGCCTTGACGCCTTGTGAATGCCCATTGAGGTCTGCAGAAAATACCAGATGATTGGGTCGCTGTCTAAAATCCTAACTTTACCGTTTTGCGCTATGTCAGATGTTTACCCCTCTCAGGGGAAATCGGCGGTGCTCGCGAATCAGCAGCCCACGCGCCCTGGCCGGGGTTAGAATAGGGGCGGCAGCACGCATCGAGAAACGATACAGCCCGTTGGCCGTCGAACACATTATGGTACGCCTTCGGCACAATTCAGGATTGGCATTATTGCTGGCGGCCGGACTGTGCCTCGCAGCCGGGGAAGCGCCGGCGCAAACGGCTGCCCCAGCTAGTGCGACTTCAGCAACGGGCGCACATCTGCAGAAGCGGCACGCTCGTGGCAAGAAAGCTGCAGCGGTAACCGAGACACCGCAACCGCCTCCGGCGCCGCTTACACCCGAGCAACTGCCTCCCACCCCGCCGCATGTCACGTATCAGAACGGGCTGCTTACCATCGATGCCGAGAATTCGACGTTGTCGCAGGTGTTGCGCTCCGTACAGGCGCAAACCGGCGCGTCCATCGAGATGCCGTCCAGCGCAGCCAACGATCGTGTCGTAATGCAGCTAGGTCCGGGACGGCCACAGGATGTGCTGAATACGCTGTTGAACGGATCCAGGTTTAACTACATCATTTTGGGGACGACCGCCAATCCGGGGGCTGTGCAGAAAGTAATTTTGACCCCGCGGCAGAGCGCGCCGGCCGCCGTGAACACAGCGCAAAACAACCCTGGGCAGGTCCATCCGCCACCCGACGAACCGCAGGACGAAGAGATGCCGGCTCCCGAAGCGGAGGCCGACAACCCGCCGGAAGCTCAGCCGGTTCCCGCAATGCCTGGGCGATTCCGGCCGGGACAAGTTCCGATGCGGCCTCCCGAAACCAACGAACAAACATCGGACAACGGCAACCAACCGAACGGCGGGAAAACTCCCGAACAGTTGATGTTGGAGTTGCAAAATCTGCAGCAGCAACAGCAGCGCTATCAGCAGCAGCTGAATCCTGCCAACATCGAGGGGCAACCGCAGCCGCAGGAATAACAATAACAAGAGGTGGATTCGATAGCCGAGGAGCGTCCCCGCACCGCTCTTGGTCTGCTACCATTGTGGCGCCATGGAATACGATCAGGACAAAGTCGATGAGATGGCGCTGGCGCTTCTCTACCTGACGATGTTCAACGAGGGCCAGTATGGAGTTAGAGCCTGGAAAGGGCACGACTGGGAAGTGATGAACCGGCTGCACGTCAAAGGGTATATCTCAGACCCGAAGGGCAACGCCAAGTCGGTAGTGATGACGACGAAGGGGCACCGCGATCCCGCGAGCTGTTCGAGAAGCACTTCGGCAAGAAAAGCCGGAACACTGAGCGATAAGTTTGGCTGTACATGTTGGCTCGACGCACAAGGGCGATATCAACGTGAGAGTGGGTTCTGCGTGCCACCCTTTCCCACTGGCAAACAGAACATGGTGGACACGGCCGGCAGGGTCAAGCGCTTTTGCCGCAAGTACGCCAAGTCCGATGCCGGCAAGGCAGAGGCGGCGAAAGTCGAGGCCGCCAAGGTCGAAGCCTCGAAGAACTAACCAAGCGACGACTTTCACATCCAGCCTTCGCCGCGGCGGGCTGGGCAGAGAGTATTCTTGGGGAGACGATAATTAAATGGTGATCGCAAAGCGTGAATCTCGACCTCTGACGGTCAGGCAGCAAAAGGGCGCGCAGTAAACGCGGTCGCCGAGATGCTGGAGCGGCGACTGGCTGTCCCAAAGATCTACCTCGAACCGCCTTCTTCTATTATCTCGGCCGATGTGCTGGCGGTGGATCGAGCAGGAGTCGGCGACCTGCACGCGGTTGAGATCAAGTCTTCTAGTGTTGCCACCATCATCACTATCAAAGATCGGGGGGAAGAGCCTCCAATAGCAGAGCTTTCGATTACTCCCGAGCGTTTTCGGGTCGACGCAGTCAAGCTCAGCAAAATCGAAAGGAACTTGATCAACAACAAGAAGGTGCGTCCAGACATCAAAGTAAGAATTTGAGTCCACGGAATGTAATGCACAAGTTTTTCGACAATCCGGCCGAGCGGATAGCGCCTGCGGAGGCACGGGTGCCCGCCTTGGTGTCACTGGGCGGCGTCGAAATCCGGCCCGCGACTGTGCTGGCTCCCATGGCCGGCATCACCGACACCGTGTTCCGCAGGTTTATCCGCAACCTCGGTGGCTGCGGGCTGATGATGACCGAGTTCACATCGGCGGACGGCATCATCCGCCACAAGGACAAGAAGGCCAAGCAGTACCTTACGTTCTACGGCAATGAGCATCCGATTTCGGCGCAACTATTCGGCAGCGATCCGGTGGTGCTGGCGGAGGCGGCGCGTGTCGTCGAGGGGCTGGGCTTCGATCTGGTGGACCATCAACCTCGGTTGTCCAGCGAAGAAAGTAGTGAAGTGCAATGGCGGATCGGGACTGCTGCGCGATCTGCCGCTCATCAGGAACATCTTCGAATCGGTGCGGGCGGCGGTGAAGATTCCGTTCACGGTGAAGTTCCGCGCGGGATGGAGCGACAAGGAGATCGTGCACGTCAACCTGGCCAAGATGGCCGAGGAGTGCGGACTGGCCGCGGTGGCGTTGCACGCGCGCACTCGCGAGCAGGGTTATAGCGGGCAGGCGCAGTGGGAGTGGATTGCCGCGGTGAAGGACGCGGTCAAGATTCCGGTGATCGGCAACGGCGATGTGCGCTCGCCGGAGGACGCTGCCGCCATGGTAGCGCAGACGAGATGCGACGCGGTGATGATCGGGCGCAGCGCGGCGTCGAATCCGTGGATCTTCCGCCAGATCGAGCAATACACCCTCACCGGTTCGTACGATCTGCCCAGCGATGCCGACCGCTACCGGATAATCCGCACTTACTTCGGCATGCTGGTGGACGAGAAGGTCGGCGGCGCGGAAGGCAAGATGAAGCAGTTCGCGGCGTGGTTCACCCACGGCGTCCCGCATGGCGCGCAGCTGCGCAAAGCCGTGTATGAGTCGAAGCGGGAGATGGAAATCCTCGACGCGGTCGACCGGTTCTTCGAGGAGTTGCTCAGCGGAAAAATCCCGGGCCCAGCGCCGAGCGTTACGGACGAGGTGCGCGCCGCAGCGTTACCTGCGTAGCGATCTGACCCACCAGTACGACTGCCATCGCGTACAATTCCGGAACCTCATTCGCCGAGCGGACGTACTACCTCGTAGTTCCCTGGAGGACATCCTGCGTAAGACATGGAAAGAGGTCGGCCTCGGGCTGTTGAACCTTGCGGCTGTCGTTGTAGTCATCGCTCTCTTCCAGCCGGTATTACGAAAGCACATGGGCGCAACGGGAGCGGCCGTACTGGCGGTGCTATGCCTCGCCACGTACATCCTGGCTTGCCGACTGATCGAGCGGCGCATCCCCACCGAACTCGCCGCCAATCGCGCCTTGCCCGAAGGCGCCGCTGGAGTCGTCATCGGCTTTGTGCTGTTTGCCGTCGTGATGGCGATCTTGTTCGCCGCAGGCGTCTATCGTCCGGCGGGATGGGGCACGACCAGCGGCCTTGGCAACGGGTTCTTCTTCGCGGTGATGGCGGGCATGATGGAAGAGATTTTGTTTCGTGGACTGCTCTTCCGGTTGAGCTCGAAGATCGTCGGTACGTGGGGCGCCTTGATTTTTACGTCCGGACTATTCGGCCTGGCACACAGGCTTAATCCCGGAGCCACCGTCGCCAGTTCGGTGGCGATTGCGCTGGAAGCCGGCGTTTTGTTGGGCGCGGCTTATGCGGCGACGCAGCGGCTGTGGCTGCCGATCGGACTGCACGTGGGCTGGAACTTCACCGAAGGCTCGCTGTTTGGCATGACGCTCTCCGGCAACGCGATGAGCGAGGGCGTGCTGCGCGGATCGCTCACCGGGCCAAGCATCATGACGGGTGGCGCGTTCGGTCCGGAAGCGTCGATTGTGGCGGTCCTGGTCTGCCTGGCGGCGGCGGTTTACTTTCTGTGGGGGATCGTCAAGTTGCATCGCGCCGAGCCCGCAATGTGGAGCTAAGCTTCTCTCCCACCCTTTCGCAAAAGAGGCGAAAGGACGGGTTACTGGCAGCGGCCCATCATAGCCGCCGGGGCACCCCATTTCTCTTTCCCTCGCACTTTCTCGCCGCCCACACGGGTTGGCTAATCGCTAGTTGCTAATCGCTGATTGCCGGGTGTCCATTAGCACATGCCGCCATCAAGAAACAGTTGGCCATGCTGAAGAGCCTTGAGGGCTGTAAGTAGCTCACGAATCCGGACAGCTCCTTGCTTATCTCTGTAAGATGTACCTCGACAAGTCCTGGTCCTTCACAATGTCGGTCAGCGTGCCGCCTGTCACAATAGCCTGCCGCGCACGATAGTTCCCATCGTTGCGACATGTGCTCGTGGAACGGGCTAAGGCTGTCCGCTAATTTCCCGCCTCCTGCTGTCTCCGCAACCGTCGGGTCTCCGCCAGCAGGGCCATGCTGTGCATCAGGTTCTGCATGGTGACGATGCCGATCAGCCGTTGCTGGTCGACCACGGGAATCATACTGAGCCCTCGACCGCCGAGCTTGCGGAAGGCCGCCGCCAGCGAGTCGTTCCGTTGCGCAATTTCGAAGGCCCGCACCATAGCCGACTGCACGTATCCGTTGCCGCCAACGCGTAGCGCCTGAACAATGCGCTGCTTGCTGATAACTCCGATCATGTCGCTGCCGCGGACCACCGGGAAGTCGTCTTGCAAAGTGTGCACGGCTTTCTGCAGCGCGTCCTCCAAGGTATCGGCCGGTGAAAGCGTGGAGAAGCCGGTCAGCATTACATCTTCCATGCGCACGCTCTCCAGCACTGACTGAAAGACGACCGAGCGATCTTCGAGTTGAGCCCCAACGAAGAGGAAGAAGCCAATCAACATCAGCCAGGTGTTCCAAACGCCGAGGAAGATCAAGAGCATAGCGAAGCCCTGGCCGATGGCAACCGCGCGGCGAGTGGCGCGTACATAGTCCATGCGTTCTGAGAGAAGCGCCCGCAACACGCGCCCACCGTCCATGGGATAGGCCGGCAGGAGATTGAAGCCGCCCAGAAACACATTGCCCCAGAACAAACTGCGTGGCAGGTTGTTGGCGTGAACGAAGGGGTGGGCCCACAGCTTCACTTGCGGCAGAAACGCCAGGATGAAGGCGCCGGAGATTGCGGCAATGAACAGATTGACCAATCGGACCTGCGACGGAAATGCGAATGTCGCGCGCGGGATCGGCGTTGTGCTGTCCCATGTCCTCCATCAGAGTAACGCCGCCGATGGGAAGCAGAATGATAGAGCGCACGGCCACACCATTACGACGCGCCACCACTGCGTGTCCCAGTTCATGCAATACAACGCAGCCGAAGATGATCCCAACCAGCGCCAGACCGCGCATCGCGCCGGCTGCACCCATACTGACCGACTGGGTGAACCAGACAAATGCCAGCAGAAAAACAAAGGTAAGATGGATGCGAATATCCACCCCGAACAGACGTCCTGCAGGAACAGACCAACTTCGCATTGCTCCGCCTCAACCTCCAGTTTCATTTTATACACTCTAGGAGATGCGCATCATCGCCGGACAGTTTCGTAGCCGGTCCCTGCGTTCGTTACCGGGTCTCGATCTGCGCCCCACCAGCGACCGGATGCGGGAAACGCTCTTCGACGTGCTTGCCGCCGCAGGCGATCTACGGGCTAGCGTGTGGCTGGACTTATATGCCGGGCCGGGGCCGTGGGCATCGAGGCGCTGAGTCGTGGCGCGCGCCAGGTGTATTTTGTGGAGTCGGCAAAGAAACATGCGCGCCTTCTACGCGGGAACCTGGCATCCCTCGCGATCTCCGCCGGATTTGAATTGCACGAGCGCGAAGTGGCGCAAGCGCTGCCGCTCCTGGAAAGTGCCGGCGTCGTTTGCGACTACTGCTTTCTTGACCCGCCGTACCGCATGCGCGGCAGCTATGAGCGCACACTCGGTTATCTGGCACACTCACGGTTGCTACAGGCGACGAGTCTTGTCATGGCGGAGCATGAAAAGAAGTTTGATCCAGGTGAGCGCTTTGGCGCACTCATACGCTCTCGGCGACTGGATCAGGGTGATGTGTCGCTCAGCTTTTATAGGCTGGCTTAAGAGGCTGCGGAAAAAATCGGAGAAGCAGATCTCTCGTGGGCTGAAGCCCGCTTGGAGATGAAAAAAGGAAGAAACCTAACGGCGCACCTAAAGGTGCGCCCCTTCAAAACACCGGCTAGAGCGTTTTCACAGTTATTGTAGACCATATCCGCAATGAGAGAACCAGGCTAAGGCGTTCTCGGCGGTAACGGCTGCCAGGGCTTCTGTAATTGCGCTTTCCAGAGCTTCTACGGTTCGGGCCTTGGCCGAGCGCAACAACTGCTTGATCTTCGACCAGGCTTGCTCGATCGGGTTGAAGTCCGGCGAGTAGGCGGGCAGATAGATCAGGCGCGCGCCCCGGGCTTCAATCTGCTCCCGTACACCCTGCACTTTGTGAGCCGATAGATTGTCCATGATGACCAGCTGTCCGGGTCGGAGCCGAGGGCACAACACCTGCTCCAGATAGGCCAGGAGAACATCGCCATCGGTCGGCGATTCGATGGTCATGGGCGCCTGCAAGCCTCGGGTGGTGAGCGCCGCCAGCATGGTCAACGTAGACCAGTGGCGGTTGGGCGTCCCTTCCGCCACCCGTTCTCCACGAGGAGCCCGGCCATAGTTGCGGGTCATCTGGGTGCTGGCTCCGCTCTCGTCAAGAAACACCAACTGCTCCGGGTCGATCTGAGTTATAGCTTTCCACCACGCTTGCCGGCGCTGCTGCGCTTCCGGGGTTTCTTGCTCCTGGGCGTGGAGTGACTTTTTTTAAGCCGCAGTCCCATCTGCCGTAAGGCCAGCCACAGCCGTCCGATGCTCAAGCTCACGCCCTTGACCGCTTGCAGCTGCTCTTGCAACTCTCGCAGCGTCAGATCCGGCTGCTTGCGGATTTGCTCCCGCATCCACTCCTGCAGCGTCACCGTCACCCGGCTCACGGGGCCACGTCGCCACGGTGGCCGCTCCATCTGCCCCGTGCGCGTGCGGGTGGCGGAGACCTTCTTGGCCCAGCCTTCACTTACCCCAAACTGTTCCGCTAACTCCCCCAGCGTCCCTTTGCCCTGCTCATAGGCCTGCAAAAACTTTCGCCGCAAATCATTTGCATAGGGTCGTGCCATCGGGTGCAGCGGAGAATCGCCACCAACAGTCTACACTATCCATGAAAACGCTATAGAAGCAGGGCGGCGGCCGGCGCGACCTGCCACACTCTAACCGGCGCCAGAGGATAGATGGGCGCCAGACGCTCCGGCCAAAATGCTTTTTCCAGGTAACGCGGGTAGGAAACGATGGCATTCGCCAGGCGGGCGGCGATCGAGCTATCGGGATTGATCCCCCCACCAAGCCGTTGCGCCCGCATGGTGATGACCGCACTGGCTGCAGCAAGCGCAAACAGCGGAAGCTTCTCCTTTACCAGCCAGGAGAGGCCCTTCTGCGGGATCGCAGCAGGCCCACTCGCGACAGCGGGCTTCTTGTCTCGCATCGCCACTCGCCGCAGAGGCCAGTAATCCCACAGCAACAACACGAACGGCAATGTGATCACCTGCGGCTTGGACATCAGCCCGAGGATGTAGCACAGCGCGACGGCCACGTAGCGTCCCCAGCGCGGCTGGCGCGCGTACCATCGGTAGACGGCCAACGCGAGCAAGAAAAATAACATGCTCAGCAGGTTCTTTCGCTCCGCGACCCAAGCCACCGATTCAACATTGATGGGGTGCAGCGCAAACAGCGCCGCCACCATCAGACTGCGGCCGGGGTAGCCGGTCGCCTGCCACAGCACCCAGAACAGCAACGCAACATTCAGCCCGTGCAGCAGAAGATTGGTGTCGTGGTGACCGGCTGGGTCCTGTTGAAAGAGTTGGTAATCGAGAGCGTGTGAAAGCCAGGTCAGGGGATGCCAGTTGGCCGCATCGTAGGTGGTGAAAGCCCAAGCGAGCGTTTCCGGGGTCAGGCCCGCCTTCACGTGGGGATTGTCGGTCACATATTCGTCGTCATCGTAATTGACGAAGGGGTGGTGGCGCCGGAAAGTACAGCGTTAAGGTCGCCGCTATGAGAAGGCCGAGAAGAAGTATCCGCTGTCGAGACGAACCAAGCCGGCCCGGGTCGACGGCGAGGCCAATCTGCTTTTGTCCTGGCTTCCTGTTTTTGAATCGTGAACTCGCCGGGCCCAACCCTCCTCCTGACTGCGACGATTATAGTGGGAGGGGATAGTCAGCAGACGCCTACGTGACGGGACTGTAGAGCGGTTTCACAGTTAGTGTAGACGAGTTTGGGTAGTGCGGGCCTTCAGGCCCTCGTAGAGGCCGCGCCCTCGAAGTTCAGGCTTTCGGCCCACCGCGGGGCGGGGGGGCGAAAGCCTCGTCATCAAAAGAGCAGCATTGACGTGGCGCTAAAGCGCCACTCTACCCGTGCTCGCCGAGGAAAGCTCTGCCACTCACTTATCTGCTTCGTACACCGTCTTGCCTCCGACCACGGTTCGCAGCACGCGCGTTTTCAGGATTTCCGGCGGCGCAACTTTGGTTAGATCGCGATCCAACACCACGAAGTCGGCCAGCATGCCCGGCGCGAGGGTTCCCTTGTCTTTCTCGGCGAATTGAGCATAGGCCGAGCCTGTGATGTAGGCGGCGATTGCCTGCTCGATGGTCAGCTTCTGCTCAGGAAAATACGATTTTGTGCCAACTTCGTTCTGCCGTGTAACCGCGGCATAGAGTCCACGAAACGGATTGATCGGCTCAACCGGGTAATCCGTGCCAAACGCCAAAGGTATGCCGTCGTCGAGAAATTCCTTCCAGGCGTAGGAAGTCTTCGCACGCTCCGGGCCGATGCGATCCATGGCCCAGTTCATATCGGTAAGCAGGTGGCTGGGTTGCATGGATGCGATGACTCCGAGTTGCTTGAACTGCGCGAACTGACCCGGCGTAACAATCTGCTCGTGCTCGATGCGAAAGCGGAAGTCGCGTGTCTTGCTATTCTCTTTCGCGCTGCGCTCGGCCTCGGCGAAGGCATCAAGCGCCATTTGTACAGCGCGATCTCCAATGGCGTGGAAACCGATCTGAAAGCCGGCGAGTGCGCGCTCAGTTGTCATGCGGTTCAGCTTGCCCTGCTCATACCGCGGCAAGCCGGAATTGCCGGGATCGTCGGAATACGGCGCCAGCAGCGCGGCCGTCCGCGAACCCAGCGACCCATCCATGAATCCTTTCAGCATGGCCGTGTGCAGCATGGGGTCGTCCGCAGGATGATGTGCGCGATGCTTCTCAAGCAGCTCTACGGAGTCGTTGAAGTCGAGCCACTCGCTGATACGCAGCGTCAGCTTACCTTCGCGCTCCATATCTTCGTAGGTGAGAAAGTCTTCCCACGTTGAGTAATCCTGCGCCGATGTGACACCCCACCGGGCGGCGTTGGCCACTGCGTACTCAGCCGCCCGGCGTCTCTTTGACGGAGTAGGCGGGGGGATCTTTGACCACACCAGAGTTTCCGCGGGCTCTTCGCGGATGATTCCCGTCGGCTCGCCATGGGCGTCATGATCAATCTTGCCGCCGGGCGGATCGGGCGTGCTCGCGGAGATTCCCGCTGCCTTCAGCGCGGCGGTGTTGCCGACCGAGATATGCCCATCCACTCGGCTGAGAAACGCTGGATGATCGCCGGTCACGCTGTCGAGGTCCTGCCGTCTGGGCAGTTGTTGTCCTACCCAGAGCGTGTGGTCCCAACCGCCGCCCACCACCCACTCTCCGGGTTCCAGGCCCTTCATGTGCGCAACGATCCGCTGTTGCATCTCCTGCAGCGAGCGGACACCTGTCAGATCGACCTCGAAATGGCGAAGGCCTCCGGCAGCGAGATGCACGTGGGCGTCGTTGAAGCCCGGCATCACGAAATGGCCGCCCAGATCGACAATCTGGGTCTGGCCGTCTTTCAGCTTGCGGATGTCAGCATTGGATCCGATGGCCACGATCCGGCCATCGCGAACCGCTATCGCCTGTGCGCGCGCTGGGGTCGCCTGCGTGTAGATATCGCCATTGACGAAGATGATGTCGGGGGGCTGGTTCTTATCCAACGATGACGCCAGATTGGCAGATAAATTTGTGCTCACAGTGATCAGCGCAAGAACCATCAGCAGAAGCAACTTCATTCGTCCGCCACCCCGGCGAGGGCAAGGATGAGCAACAGGATCCGCTTGAGCCCGAGGTCTCGGCCCGCCGGGTCGTACCATTCACTGATGGTATGCGCGCCCCCGCCGCTGCCTCCAGCGCCGATGGCGATGGCTTCCCGTCCGAGCGACAGCGGAACATTCGCATCGGTGGACGCCCGCTGAATGCGAGCGACGTTGTTGAGTTGCGCATCCACAGCCCGAATGCATTTCAACAATTGCGACTCCACCGGCAAATCAGCTGCCGGCCGATTGCCAATCATGCGGCACCTCCGCGGTCAGCAGCTCTTGTTTCTTGCGGCCGGCGCTATCGGAAATGATGGCGTCTACCGCTTCGTGCAAGGCGCTTTCCAACCGGTCGAGTTGTTCAACGGATGCCGAACGCGTGTCCACCTTCATGGTCGCTAACTCAGGAATGGAGTTGACCGAGGTGCCACCGTTGATCATGCCGATGTTATAGGTCGTCTTGGGCAGGGCCGGAACCGGCGTGCGGGTGAAGCGATCGATGATCCGCGCCAAGGCAATGATGGGATTGGCGACGCCGAAGTCGCTCCACGAATGGCCGCCGTGACCACGTACCGTCACTTCAAAACGCCGGCTGCCGAGTCCTTCGGCAATGATGGTGTCTGTTCCGGCGCCATCGAGCACCACCAGCGAGGCGATGGTCGTCGACCACCTGGGCTGTTGAAAGATGTGACGCATGCCGCGCAGGTCGCCTTCGCCTTCTTCTCCAACATCGCCGATAAAGAGGACGGGTGCAGCATTCGATAGATTCGCTGCCTGCATGGCACCGGCAATCGCCACCAGGGCGATGACTCCCGAGGAGTTGTCGGAAATGCCGGGCCCATAGAGTCTGCCGGCATCGCGACGTACTTCGATCGGCGTTCCCGCGGGGAACACCGTGTCGATATGCGCACTCAACGCGATATAAGGAGCGGTCGGATCGGTCCCGGCCGCATGCCGAAAACGTTGCCGAGTTCATCCTGGTGCACATCGGTGAGCGCCAAGTCGCTGAAGCGCGACTTAAGCCATGCGCTGCGTGCGGCCTCGCCCCATGGAGGCGCGGCGATCGAGGTCACTTCCAGTTGTAAGTCTTCCAACTCGCGAGCGTGCGAACGGAACCAGCCAAACGCTTCATGGACCCTGCGCAATTCGGCCACGCGGGCCACCTGCTGCTGCGCCGAGCGCAATCCCTGAGATTCACTGAAGGACAATGC
The DNA here is from genome assembly GCA_963836295.1 of uncultured Acidobacteriaceae bacterium. Lineage (GTDB taxonomy): Bacteria > Acidobacteriota > Terriglobia > Terriglobales > Acidobacteriaceae > Bog-257. The sequence goes on from CAWIIY010000005.1 coordinate 108,675, forward strand.
TTCCGTGGAAGATGCACGCACTGGGGGCCGGGCCCATGGAGATGTCTAATGGTAATACGGCGGTTGGAGGAAGCGAAAGCGGTTAGGCGGAGATCGATTCTTTCGGCCACAACCAGCTGCCTCCCGTCGTCGCAACCTAATCACCGGATTCTTGCGAACAGGTTGTCGATCCGTATGCCTGCAATCATTTGTCCCGCGTTCAGGTCTTCCGAGAGGATCCTGGTTGCGCCGCTCTTCAATGCAGAGGCAACAATGAGCGCGTCCCAGAATCCGATCTGAGATTCGTCCTCGATTCGGAATGCAGTCGAGATTTCTGCGGGGGTAGTATCGACACACCAGACAGCGTAGGTTCTCACGACGAGCCGGCCCGACTCTTTGGGCAGAGGATGCGCAATCTTACGTGTGGCATTGACATAGAATTCCTGCAACACCTGCATGCTGACAATGCCAGAACGGTTACTCCATAGTTCAGCGAGAATCGCCCTGGCGGCGTGATGCTTGGCTTTGGCATCGACGTCGTGAGCGTAGATGAGAACATTGGTATCAACAAACGTCTTATCGCTCATGCAGTTCGTCGCGGCTGCCAGGGGCTAGTCCTCCCATATGGAAGCCGTGCTCAAGAAGTTGACTGGCCTGTCGTTCAGCACGTTCGTAAGCCTCTTCTTCGCCGACCAGTATCTCAATCTGCTGGGCAAGCAGGCCGCTGATCGAAGTATCCCTCCGGGCGGCAAGGACTTTGGCCTTGCGAAGAGTGGGTTTACTCAAACTGATGGTGACATTCTGTTTGTGGGAATCTCGTGACATCGCCACCTCCACAATTCACGTGAGATACGTGTAGCACGCATCCTACGTGTAGTCAAACTGAAACCTTGTGGAGGAACGTTATCGGAACCCGGGGTGGAGAAATCCGGGCAAAGAACCGATCTACGAAGCCAAGCTGGACTGCACGCCCGGAGCTGTCTGAACGCATTCCAGAATCTCAGGATCGGTCAGCATTCGGTCGGAATTCTTCGCCCGCTGATAGATGCGGTCGACCAGTTCATCGCTGGCGGCGATGCCGTGCCGCTCCAGCCAGAACACCACGTTCGACTTACCACTCATGGGCCCGATCTCGATGACCTGCTCCATGCCAAAATAATGCGACGGCACGCCGGAATAAATGCTGTTGGCGAGCAGCACGTCGTTTTTCTTGTAGGCCTTGATGACCGCAGCCGCATGAACACCAGTGCCGGTTTTGAACGCATCTTCGCCAACCACCGGGTAGTTCTTGGGAATGGGAACTCCAGTCGCTCTCGACACCGCCTCGCAGTAATCCTTCAGCTTCGTGAGGTCCTGACTCTTCCACGGCTCGATGCCGAGCAGCTTTAGGTTCACCAGCATCTGGTCCATCTGGGTGTTACCTACGCGCTCGCCAATGCCACACGCGGTTGCGTGGACGACTTCGGCCCCGGCCACGAGCGCCGCAATCGCATTGGCAACGGCGAGGCCACGATCGCAGTGCCCATGCCAGTCGACGCGAATGTCTTCCCCCGAGGGCTTCACCACCTCGTTGATGACGAAGTGCATGAGCGCAACCACGCCCATGGGAGTAGCGTGTCCACAAGTGTCGCAAATCACGATCGATTTGGCGCCGCACGCGATGGCCGTACTGTACAGCCGCTGAATGGTCTCGGGATCGCAGCGCGTCGTGTCCTCGGTCACGTACATCACTTCAAGCCCGAGCGAGACCGCATATTTGACCGCGCTCTCCGTTGTGCGGAGCAGGAAGTCGTCGGTCCAATCTTCGGTGTAGCGCCGGATGGGACTGGAACCGATAAACGTCGCGGCCTCAACGGGCACGCCGGTGCGCTGCACAATCTCCGCGATCGGACGAATGTCGTTTTGGTGGGTGCGGGCCGCGCAGTTAGGCTTGATCTTCATCTTCGCGCGCCCAATCTCGCGGGCCAGGGCTTCACAGTGCGCCAACGCGCGGGGCCCGGCGCCCGGAAGACCGATGTCGAGCATGTTGATGCCGACCCCTTCCATCAAATGCAGGATCCCGATCTTTTCCTCAATGGAAGGATCGCGGACCGAGGGCGACTGCAGGCCGTCGCGCAGCGACTCGTCATTCAGCAACACCCTGCCCGCCGGAACCATGGACCGGGCGTAAATCGTATTCCAGTCGTAAATGAGATCAGAAACTTTGGCAGACACGTTTGTCGGAACCCCACTTCCGGCGCCCCACAGCACCGGACTACCTCAAAGAGATGCGGAACCCAGCCCGCTGCTTCCAATTATCTCCCAAACTAGAGCTATTGCTTTTCTTTTTCCTCGCCCGGCTTGGCGGTCAACGTTAATCCGAAGATCGACTGATTCCCTACCCCAGCAACATTGCGGCCGCGCGGCTCGTCCGGACCCGGGCAGGTACAGCGTTTTGCAGTGTTCGCAACGATAGATCTCCATGTGATCGCCGAAGGTTTGCCGAACGTCGCCGCAGGCTTGCTCCAGAACGTCGGCGAGGTAGAACCAGCGCTTCAAGTGCCCGCCGCAGAGCTTCCCTTTTTCGTTGGGCTCGTTGCAGGCGCGCTGAAATTGCTTCTTGTATTTGAGCTTGTGCTTGGGAAGCTGCGGAGGACCAGACGCAATCGTCTCGGGCATGAAGGCAGTATCGCTAATTACGTTAAATATCTCAACAGCGCAGCGCGACAGCCAGACGTTGTATGCGCAATCACATCACAGTCACCTGAACCCTTTAAACTGCTTGCGGTGACGTGACGAGGTCAACAGATGTGAAGCCCGCTCGGAACCGGTAGACGATCAACAGGCAGACGATCAAATGGAGACGACCAGGACGCACCATCGTCATGCGAAACGTAAAGGCATCCCGACCGATCAATCACAGCGACCATTGAATCCCGGGTCGCGATGCAGTTGGTATCAGCGTTGCCGTCGATCCACTCCGGCATGCCTCCGCCCAAAGGCTGTAGCGGACCGTTGCTGTCGATCGGGCGTCGATAAACTGCGCCTTGCGTCGCAAAAGGGCCGGTGGCTGCTGACACGAAAATGTCGTTTCTCCCAAAAGCAACGGCACGGCAATAATGGGCGTGAAATCCTCGCTGTTCGATCGTCCATGTCGCTCCAGCATCGCGACTCATGCAAAGACCCGCCGCTGCCGCCGCTATCACGATGTCGGGCCGGGTTGGATGGGCACAGACCTGATGAACATCGCTATCGATATCGATCATGGGCCGCCAAGTTAAGCCGGCGTCGGTTGATCGCGGAATTCCGCCAACGTGGACGTTGGCCAGAAGCACGGCGCCATCGCAGGTCGCCGCCATGGAACGAATTCCAAGCGGCGGCCCCACCCGCTTGCCGTCGACGATCGCCGAGCCTGCGTACCACCTTTCGCGGCCCTCTACGGCGTCAAAACCCGTCAGGCGTTGCTGCGCGCCGTCAGGATCAACGCGCAGGATATGTGCGTCGTCGGTTCCAACAAAGACAACGTTTCCAATTGGGACGCAGCATGAAAGGTCGAATCCGCTTTTTGCTGTCGCAGTCCATTCGCCATCGGAGGATCGTCGACAGAGCGAATGCCCGCCAACAATTGCGAGCACTCCCCCACGTCCATCAGCCACCAAACTGCGAACCGATTGATCGGCGAGTTCTTGATGGACCGTTTTTCCAGTGACGCTGAATAGCCCGTTGTCCCACGTTGCTACCAGAATAGAGGGGGTTGGCATCAAAGCAAATCCTATTAGGCAAATTCGCAATATCGGACCGAGGGCCTGCTGCGTGGGCGCCCGCTCTCAGGCAGCGTTGAATTGCAAGCTGCGCGCCCACCGCAGCGCGTTCCTAAAGGCCACTGATCTTGAAGACCACTCCACAGCCCCTGCTAAATTGGCCCACGCATTTCGACAAATCGCCGCCCACGCTGGCGGTGCCGTAAAGATTGCCATTGGCGTCGAGCAGCAGGTTTCCAACCGGAAGTCCGCCATCGCTGCCGCCAGTGAAGTCGTGCAGCGAGGTGTACGTCCAACCGCCCATCGAGGGCGTGAGCTTGAAGACGGAGCCGTAGCCATTCGCTCCGTCCGCAAAAGTTGTGCCGTAGAGGTTGCCGGCCTGGTCAAACACCACGGCGCTCTGGTTGGGTCCGCCTCCAAAGCCTCCCATAAAACAGTAAAGTGAGCTGTAAGACCAGCTTCCGCTCGATAATTCGAACACGTTGCCACCACCGCTAGGCGGACATTCTATGCCAGGGGTCGAGCCGTAGAGATTTCCCAGGGAGTCGAAGGTCACGCCTGAGGACGGCTGGCATCCGTCCGACCCACAGGTAAAACTGTACAGAACATTTTCGGTCCAGTTGGAAGCGGCGACGAGCTGGAACACCGCGCCAAATGCGAACGCACCGCCGTTGACGGTGGTGCCGTAAAGATTGCCGGCAGCGTCGAAGGTCACCCCACCGAGGGGTCTTTGTCCGTCACGGGCCCCAGAAAAACTGTGCAGAACCGATTCGCTCCAGCCGCCATCGGAGTGGGCGAGCTCAAACACCACCCCTTGGCCTTCGCTGCCCCCTTCCTCCGTTGCCCCATAAAGATTGCCGGTCTGGTTCCCATCGCAAGATTGCCGACTGGCACGCACCCATCGCTTTCCTGAAACTGGTAGAGGATGGTCTCGATCCAGTGGTTTTCCTGAATACTGCGTGGCGGCGTTACCGGCGGTGACAGGCTGACGATAGTGCCACATACGCGTCCGTTTTCGGTGCTCACATAAAGACTTGCGCCCGGACCGAGAAGCATAGTGGTTGGGTTGGCGCCGTCGTCGAACCCGCCGGTAAACTGCCACAGTGTGGTGAATAGCCCGTTGGCCTTCAGCTCATAGGCTATGCCGCAGCCGGTCCCAAATTCGCCGCTACTGCAGCTTCCACCCCCGCCGCCGGCGGTTGCTCCGTAAAGATTTCCCGCACGATCGACGACCACCCCGGCATAGGGAGCTTGTCCTCCAGCCCCGCCGGTGAAGCTGTGGATGACCGTGAAGGTTTGGGCGGATGCCGGATTAGGCAGGACGACAGTTAGCGCGAAAACGACTGCGCAGGCACTTAGGGCCCCTGACCGCTGCTGTGTTTTAAGGCTTGTCATAGCGAACGCTCCTTTCGCTGTTACGAACGTGGCCAGGACGAGAATGATTCTGGAATGAGTGGCGGCAGGCGTTTCGTGAGCCGCATTGTATCAATTAGACCAAAGCCATGTGAACTGTTCGAAGCAATTGTGCAGCAATCGATCCGCTGATTCACTGGCGCCGCGAGGAGGCGTTGTCATGAGTGACTTGATTTGGCCGTCGGCGATGCAGATGCCGCAACGCCGCGTCATCGCGCGGGACGTTTGAGGAACTGAGACCGTGCCGGTCGGCGAGCTTGTTGAGGGCCGCCGCTTTAGCAAGACGTAAGTGCTATATTTTCCTATTGTGGAACTAAACTTACGTGATATACCAGCAAACCACCATCTGGCTATCACGCGGCTTTCCTGGAATGCCATTTAAACGCGCTGGCGAGCCCGTAGGCGAGCGTTGCAGCCCTCGACGACCCCCAAGCACCTCCCAGCAACCTCTCGTCGCTAGAAAGGCCGTTAAACGCGAAATCCGAGAGTTTGCAATTTGGCTGTATTTCCCGATTTGGGCAGGCTTGGTCCTTTCGGTGACTGTTTGCAGCGGCCTTCGGACTGCGGGGGCGGTGGCCTGCGGTAGTTGCCTTGGGAGCCGGCGTCACAAAAGAACACTTGGACTGCTAGATGCGATTACCTCGCCGCAGCAGACCCGCCGAGCGCAAGGCGCCTTTCAGCTTTTTTCCCCGGCTCCCAGAAAACAGGAGATCGATGAACCCGTCCATTTGCTGTTTGAGCTTGGGACCATATCCGAACCACCAAACTTTTGGCATGCCGGGAAGCAGGTCCGTGTCGACGTACTTTACCTGGACCATCTCCGCCAGGCCCATTTTGCCGTGGGTGCGGCCGATACCGCTCAGCTTGACCCCTCCGTGCGGCGCCTCTGCAATCCCGAAGCACGAGATCATGTCGTTGATCATCACCGTCCCGGCTTTGATCTGCTTTGCCATCATCTCGCCGCGACGGCGATTTGTGGTCCACACGCTGGCAGCCAGCCCGAAGTCGCTGTCGTTGGCTAGACGAATGGCCTCGTCATCTGTGTCGAAGGGAGCGACGGGAAGCACCGGGCCAAAGGTTTCTTCCCGGATGATCCGCATATCCTGCGTCACATCGGCGAACAGCGTGGGTGCATAGAAGTTCGGCCCCAGTTCGGTCAGGCGTTTTCCGCCCTGCAACAAGCGCGCGCCGTGCAGCACCGCGTCTCTCACATGCTCATCCACAATGCGCAACTGGCGCTCGTGAATGAGCGGCCCCATTTCAACCTCAGAACCAATTCCGTTGCCCACGCGCAGCTTTGCGATCTTACCGCTGCAAGCTTCGAGGAACTTTTCATACAGGCTGCGATGGACATAACAGCGTTCCACCGACAGGCAGGTCTGGCCCGCGTTCATGAACGCGCCCCACAAGGCCCCGCTGGAGGCGACCTCCAGGTCAGCGTCGTCAAGCACGATCATGGGATCTTTTCCGCCCAGCTCCAGCACGACTGGCAGTAGTTTTCGCGCCGCGGCTTCAGCGACACGTTTGCCCGTGGCAACGCTCCCTGTGAAGATCAGCTTGTCGATGGGCGCATCGATCAAGGCTGCGCCGGTTGGTCATTCGCCACTGACCACTTGCATGAGATCGGGGTTCAAACCCGCTGCCAAGAGCAGCCGCTGAAACTCCAACGCGACCAAGGGCGTGAACTCCGACGGCTTCAGCACGACCGCGTTGCCCGTGACCAATGCGCCGAGCGTTTCCGTGGCCGCTGTCGAGAACGGATAATTCCAGGGAGAGATAATGCCGATCACGCCAAATGGTTCGCGCCGCAGCTTGCCGGACTTGGTTTTCATGGCGAGGTTGGCGTGAGGCAGGGGTTCCTCGCGTAGAAAGTCACGCGCGTTGCTAATGCAAAACTCCGTGGCATCGAGGACGACCAGAACTTCGGTGGTGAGCGCTTCGACCGCCGGCTTTCCGGCTTCACGGCATATGAGATCGGCGACTTGATCGCGCTGCTCGCTAAGCAGCCGCTGAAAGCACCGCAGCACCGCGACTCGCTCGCGCACCGGAGTTGCCTCCCACGCAAGCTGCGCTCGCTTTGCGCGCTGAACGGCGCCCTGCACGTCGCCGGGGGTGGCGCATGCCAGCTCAGCCAGCACTTCTCCAGTGGCGGGATTGGTGCTGACGATCGTACCGCTTTCTACGACACTTGCTTGGCTGGCCATATCTCTCAGTATTCAACACTCACCAGATAGAGTCCGCAAGCGGCGGCGGTAGGCCCGGCAGCGCTGCGCTTGCGCGCGCCAAGGATCGTTGCCATGTCCTCGATCTTCAACGCCCCTTTTCCGACCTGCAGAAACGTGCCCACCAGGTTCCGCACCATGTGGTGCAGGAATCCGTCTCCGCGCACAGTGTAAACCAGCTCCTCGTCCGTTCTCGCCCATTGCGAAGAGTGAATTGTTCGTACGTTGGTCGTGATCCCAAAGCGGGAAACCTCCTCTTCTTCCCTGGCTTCTGCTATGCGTGCACGGCGCTCGGGGTCAGAAGCCGCAAACGAAGTGAAGTCGTGTGTGCCGACGACCTGCTCCGACGCACGAATGAGAACTTCTTCGTTCATGGGATAAGGGTCATGAAAAACGTAGCGCGCCAGGAATGGCGGACAAATGTCCTTGCGATAAATGCGATAGCGATAGGTTTTCGCCTTGGCGGAATGCCGCGCGTGAAAGTTGTCCTCGACCACCTCCACCTGGTTGACCCGCACCGATGGAGGAAGGACATCGTTCAACGCAACGACCAGGTTTCGCTCTGGAATGGGGCTGTCGAGCCTGACCGACGCGACTTGGGCCAGCGCATGGACACCGGCATCGGTGCGCCCTGAGCCTTGCGGCAATACCTCTTCGCCAGTGACCCGCTGAATGCACTCCGCCAGTGTGCCCTGGACGGTTCGCAGTCCGGGTTGGACTTGCCATCCGTGAAATTCCGACCCGTCGTAGGCCAGCGTGATTTTCAGATTGCGGCTCACATTATTTGAGGCAGGCAACGGATGTCGCGATTGCTACGTTCTGTTAAGCAGTGTAAAGGTGTGCAAAGCTTGCCCAGATGGCGGCACTATGTCAGCTATACTATGACACTTCCTGCTGCTGACGAGGCTGGCGACGGTATTGCTGCCTCTGCGACGTCATCTGAGATCGATTCCTCGCGAACTCGCCCTGATCATAGATGGGGCGACTGGAAAATGCGAAAACGTGAACCCCACAGTACTCTCAACGTCATTTTTGGAGACGAAGGAATGTTGGTTTCTAAGTCCGTCACGACAGTGCGCTCGACCTTGCTATCCGTCGTTCTACTGGCGATGCTCTCCACTGCAAGTTTTGCCCAGAATGCAGCACCAGAAAACGTGTCCAACAATCCTCCGCTGACCCCGCTACCACAAGCGCCTGCTCCCCAGCACAATGCTCATCTCTATTCCGATCAGGACTATAGCCGAGGCAAGCGGCAGTGGCCCAATCCCTTCGTGGTGTACACGGTGCGCGACGTTGCGCCGCTGAATGTTGCCAATAGCGGGCGCACCGACAGCCTCCTCGTTGACGGCAAGTTGTACTTGTCGTTAGACGACGCGGTGGCCATGGCGCTGGAAGACAACCTCGACATCGGCATTCAGCGTTACAACCTGTCGATCGCCGATACCGACGTTCTGCGGACAAGCTCCGGCGCGGTAGCTCTCGGAGTGAACGCTGGCCTGCTGCAGGGCACGCCCGGTGGCCAAACCGGCACGACCTCGGCGGGCGGCACCGGGACATCCACCACGGGTTCAACTGGCGGCGGCGTTGGTGGTACCACCATCGGCGTGGGTGGCGCCGGCGCCGGTGTGGGCGGCATCGTTGCCTCCACCCAAGGCGAAGGCCCTCCCATCGACAACTTTGATCCTGTGCTTACGGGAACGGTAGAGGAGAACCACGTCATCACGCCCGAGGCGAACACCGTGTTCACCGGTACGCCCTCTCTGAGCCAGACCATCACCACGGCCAACTTCGCTTATACCCAGGGATTCTCCACCGGCACTCTGATGACGGTTGGCTTCGACAATACCCGTACTTCCTCTAATGCTCTATACAACACACTGAATCCCAACTTGACGCCGAACTTCAGCTTTGAACTGCGCCAGCACCTGTTGTCCGGGTTCGGTTTCGATCCCAATCTGCGCTGGATCCGCATCGCCCGCAACAACAAGGAAATTGAGGACGTCACCTTCCGGTTGCAGGTCATCACGACGGTGTCGCAGATTGAGAACATCTACTGGGACCTGGTCAACGCGTACTCCAACGTGACTGTGCAGCAGCGCGCCCTGGATCTCGCAAACAAGACGCTCTCCGACGATCAGAAGGAGGTGGCGGCCGGCACCCTGGCTCCGCTCACCGTGGTGCAGGCACAAAGCGCGGTGGCTACCGCGCAGCAGAACATAGTTGCCGCACGAGTGAATCTTGAGCTCGAGCAACTGCTCATGAAGAACGCCATTACCCGCAACATGGCAGATCCGATCCTGGCAGTGGCGCCGGTGATTCCCACCGACACTCTGAATATCAAGGAACAATACCAGATCCCTCCCGTCGAGGATTTGATCCATGAAGCCTTGCAGCAACGCCCGGAAATCGCCACCGCGCGCCTGACCCTGACCAACACTGAAATCTCACGCAAGTCGATTCGCAACCAATTGCTGCCCACTGTGGATTTGTTCGCGTTCTATGGGGCCTCAGGACTGGCCGGAACCGCAGAATCCCTTATGTACGAATCCCACTCGGGGCTGCTCGCCTGCAGGATCGATTCCTACCACCGGCTACGCCGATGCATTCCAGAATCTGTTCAACAGCTCCGCGCCGAACAAGGGTGTGGGTGTGAACATCAGCATCCCGCTGCGCAATCGCCAGACCCAGGCCGATCAAGTGCGATCAGTGTTGGAATATCGCCAGGCGCAGATGAGTTTGCAGCAAACCGAAAACACGATTCGGCTGCAAGTGCGGCAGGCGCAATTTACGTTGGAACAGAACTATGTGGCCTTCCAGGCTGCGGTTTCGGCCCGCGATTATGCCGCGCAAAACCTGGACGCCGAGCAAAAGAAGCTGCGCATGGGAGCTTCCACCACCACCCTGGTGTTGCAGGCTTCGAGCGCCTTGACCCAGGCCGAGTCCAATGTTCTCGTCGCTGCCACCAATTACGAGAAGTCGAAAGTGCAGCTCGATTTATCCACGGCTGACACTTTAGCCAAGCTCGGCATTAGCATGTCAGACGCGGAAGCCGGCAAGGTAAAACATCCGCCAAACGTGCCCGGCATTGTGCCGGCGAATACCAATGACCTGACAAAGCCGACCTTGAGACCCATCCCGGTGCCCGGCTTGCCGAACCCGCCTCCGACAGGTACGCCACCGGAGACACCGAACCCGGCGCAGCCGCCGCAGGACCATTAAAGCAGTTTCAGAGTTGGCGTAGACCGGGTAGAGCCAGCCTTCAGGCTGGCGTTGAAGATCGGCCATTCTGAGTTTGGGTTGCCAACGCGGCGCTGAAAGCGCCCTTCTACCCCAATACTAAAACGGTCTCAATCTCGAGACCGCTTTAGTTATTCCCGCGCCAGCTCTTGAATTGCGGCAGCACGGATTCGCCGAAGAGCCGCGCCTGCTCCTCGCGGTCGTCGCCCCAGATTTCCAGCATGATGTTGGTGCAGCCGGCCTGGCGATATTGCTCGATCCGCTCGCAGCATTCGTCAGGCGTGCCGGCGATTGGACAAACCTTCTTGAGCACATCGTCCGTTACCGCTCGCGCCGCGGCTTTTCGTCCGCCTTTTTCCATGGCGTCGGCGATAGGCGCGATCTCCTCAAACGTCAGCCCAGCCTTCTGCAACAGGACGTCAGCCGAGCCGCGGATGTTCTGCACTTTGTTGGCGAGATACATCGCCGCCATCTCGCGCGCACCTTCCTTGCCGGCCTGCGAATTTTTGTTAATGCTGCCCACAATCACCGCGCCAAGATCGAGCGAGGCCGGATCCTTGCCCGCTTTCTTCGCGCCTTCTTCCATGTTGCCGCGCGCATAGCGCACGAAGTCGGGCGTGGTGATGCTGGCCGTCAGCAGTCCGTCGGAATGGGAGCCCGCCAACCTCTGCAGCACTGGGCCGGTCGCGCCCACATAGATTGGGACGCGTGCCCGCGAAATGTGGGCATCGCTTTTCAGCGCTGGAGCCGAGGCATCGAAAGCCTCGCCGTGATAATCAACCGCGCCACCCGCGAGCATGGCTTGGATAATTTCGATGCTCTCGCGCATGACGACCGCCGGCCCCACATCTTTACCCTTCTCGCCTTCGCCAATCTCCTTCATGAAGATCTTGGACGCGCCAAGCCCGAGCAGGAAGCGGCCATCGCCGGCAGCATCCTGCATAATGCGCGCTTCCATCGCGATCTGCACAGGGTGGCGGGTGTAGGGCGAAATGATGCCCCACCCGATGACGATGTTTTTCGTCTGCGTGGCGATGACGGCGGTCATCGCGGTCGAGGAGCGCGCTTCCATCCCGTGTTTGCGCCACCAGGGATAGGCTTCGGCCAGCCAGAAGATGTCGAAGCCGGCGCGATCGCACGCCTGCGCCATGCGGACGGTTTGTTGTAGCGGCTCCATGCTTAGTTGCAGCACGCCAATGCGGAAGGGGACGGACATGGGTATGACTACCTTTCAGTGGTTATCGCGTTTTGCTAGTCGCTTTTCGCCATTCGCTTTTCGCTCTTGGACGCTAACCTTCGACCTTGGCCAGGCCCGGAGCATTTGCATCGCCGGCGTTGTTAAATGTGCTGATGGAAACAACGCGAAAAGCCAAGAGCGAACAGCGAAAGGCGAATAGCGATCCGCGGCCTTCTACGGCTCCGTCCACGAATGCTCCAGGCCCTTGATCAGCGCCCACATCGCCTTGTTCAGCGGGCGTGGGAACGCCATACTTCTCTCCCCACTTCACGATGGCGCCGTTCATGAAGTCTACTTCGGTGATGCGCGAGGCGAGCACATCCTGCAACATGCTCGCTTTGTGTTTGCCGGGAGCGTTTGCGCCCTTGGCGACCAGGTCACGCGGGTCGCCGTGCAACTCGATCCCCATTGCCTTTGCCACAGCCGCGCCCTCCGCCAACAGCGCCTCAAACAACTCGCCTGTCGGCTGGAAGCGCGTCGCGGCCCCGTGATGCAGCCCTGTGAGCGCGCCGACTGGATTGGTGGCAGCGTTGAAGATCAGCTTGGTCCACTGCGCACCGCGCGCATCGGGCAGGGCAATCGTATTCATCCCGCCGCGCGTGAGGAAGCCGGCAAGTTCGTCCACTCGCTGCATTGGGGTGGCTGTCGGCTCGAACGGCCCGATCCAGGTGTCGCCTTGAATATCGAATCCTACGTGCCCGGCCTCGACGATATGCCCGGCAGGAAACGTCGTTCCCCGGAGCACATACTTTACGTGTTCGGCGATGATCTCTTCGTTGCCGACGCCGTTCTGCACCGAGCACACCGCGCTGCCTTCGTCGAAGCAGCGGGCCGCAGCTTTGATTGCGGCCGCAGTGTGGATTGCTTTCGTCGCGACAATGCCGTAGTCGCAGATCGGAAGCTCGGCGGGATCAGTACTCGCCTTCGCCAGCCTCACATGCACGTCGGACGCGCCGGAAAGCCGCAGACCGCGCTGATTGATCGCGTCCACGTGGGGCTGAGAGGCGTCAAATGCGTACACCTCAACCTCGCCGCCCTTTGCCAGGTGCGCAGCGCAGAGGCTGCCGATTGCGCCACATCCCACAATCAGAACTTTCTTCATGGCCTATCTCGCCAGGTCGCGAACCTCAGATGGGGAGTAGAACTTCCACGCAATGTTGCTCAAATTTTCGCCTTCCGCTTGGCCGATACGGAAGGTGTCTTGCGTATATAGACAAACTTCCCCGTCGCGATCAACTACCTGCGGATGCAGCGAAAAGATCATGTTCTCTTTTAGCTCGATCTGACTTTTGGCCCCGATCGCGGGATGCTCGATCATCGTCGTCCCAATCGAGTGACCGGAGAGATGTCCGAGCGAAAAGCCGTGCCGGGCGAAGGTGTCGGCTACAACTTTGTGAACGTCGCAGGCGAACACACCCTCGCGCATCAGCTTGCGCGCCGCCTCCATCGCCTCGGGATAAACATCGGCCATCTGCTGCGTGCGTTTGCTCGGCTTCCCCTGGATGAGCGCGCGAGAGAACTCCACCCAATAGCCGCCTGCACCGGCAATCTCCAGCGAGTAGAGCAGCAAGTCGTCCTCGCCGACCTTGCGATGGCCGGGAACTTTGAAGTGCGCCTCGGCCTCGCCGTGCTGGCCGGAGAGCACGATGTTCATCATGCGCGGGCCCGCGCCCCGCACGAAGAAGACTTCCACGGCGGGCGCCATGATCTCGGCCTCAGTTTTGCCGGCGGCAAAGCCGTTAAGCAACGCCCAAAAGCCTTCGTGAATAATGTCCATCGCGTCGCGGACTTCGACCAACTCCTCGTCGCTCTTGACCGCGCGCGCCATGTCGAAGTGCAAGTCGAAGGGCACGATCTCGAACATGCCTTGCTGTAATTCGCGGTAGTCACGCACCGGCATGATGTAATCGAGGCCGTATACCGCAACGCGCTTCCAGGCGTCATCCTCCGCACGCTCGCGCAGCCAGCAACCCGGAACCTCGGCCCAGACTTTCTCCTTAACGAACGCCTTCTTCTTGTCGCCGATCCAGCGCGCCTCTTGCGGGAAAACCAGCACCGGCTCACCCTTCAGCGGGATGAGAACGTACACATAGCGATGCACGATCTCGAAACCCGAGGCGTAGAAGACGGCGCCTTCGAAGCCGGCGTATTGATTGCCGCAGACGATGAGGGCGTCAACGTTCTGCTCGCGCATGGCGACGCGAATATTGGCGTAGCGGCGGGTGATCTCGGATTGACTAGGCAACAGAACTCCTAAAGAAGCAATTAGCACTTAGCATTTAGCGAAAACGCACGCAGCTTCTGTCATCCTGAGCAACGAGCGCAAACGGGGTCCCCGGCGAGCACCGTCTTTGTGCTCGCTGGGGTGTTGGAACGAGGAGTCGAAGGACCCCTATGCCTGCAAAAATGCTTCCACGTGTTCGTCCCGAGCAGCAGCCCAAGTCCCCTCACCACATCAGAGGAATCTCCAACGTAGGGGTCCTTCGACTGCGCTCCCTGCGGTCGCTCCGCTCAGGATGAGAGCTCAAATAGTGACTAATCGCCAACTATCAAACGCTAACTGCCAATCGCTACTTGCTCATTGCTAGTTGCTAACTGCCACCTCTCCCGCATATCTCCGCTGCGGTCAGCGCATAAACTTTCGTGATGTCCACCAGCGTCTTGATTGCGACCTTCTCGCCTTCATGATCGCGCGGGCCGCTCGAGGGGCCGTAGTTTAACGTCGGACATCCGAAGCGCGACAGCACAGAAGCATCCGAGCACCACAGAACGGTGTCCCGCTCGGGCGGCTTTCCGACCACATGCTGATGATTGCGCTCAACGGCCTGCACCATCTCGTGGTTCTCGTCGATGGTCGCGCCAGGAACCGACACGTAGGTTTCGAACTCCAACCCGTACTCGGGGAACTTCTGCTTCATCGCCAGGAAAAGCTTCTTCGCTGCACGGCGTGCGTCGGTCATAGGGATCGTCGGAGGCACGCGCACATCCAGAAAAAGATCGGCGCGTTCCGGAGTGCGGCTGGCGCGCCACGGATGTCCCGCCTGCACGCAGCCCAAGTTGACGAACCCGGGGCGGCCGGCCCATCTCGCCTGCTCCTGCCATTCGGGAATCCAGCGCATCACTTCCTCCAGCACGTGGTACATGCGGCGGATGGCGTTCTGCTCTTCTTTGCCGGGCGCAAACGCCGAGTGCATGTAGTTGCCGGTCAGTCCGAAGCGTACCCACATGGATCCGGCGTGCTCCAGCACCAGCTTCATGTCGGTGGGCTCGCCAAGAATGCACACGTCGGGCAGCACGCCATGACTCACCAGATAATGCGTGCCTGCGCCGTAGCCGCGATACCCTTTGCCCTGGAACTCGCCCCACTGCGTCTTCTCGATCTCGCCGCAAACCCCGCCCAGGATAAGGTCACCCTCCAGCTTGACTCCGGCCTCCTGCAGCGCTTTGACCGCGTGCACATAGCACACCAGCGCGCCCTTCATGTTGTAAATCCCGAGGCCGTAGATCATGCCATCCTTCACCACGGCGTGCGGTTTGTAGCCGATGCCGGTGAGGAAATCTTCGTCGCCGGTGTTCGAGGTATCCATGTGGCCGTTGAACATCAGGCATTTGCCATTGCCCTGGCCTTCGAGGCGGCCGATGACATTGGCGCGCGTGTCCTCAACCTGCTGCCATGTGATGTTGAGTCCCAGCCGCTGAAAGGCCGCGCGCATATACTCCGCCATGGCCAGCTCAGAGCCGGTGGGGCTGGGAATGTTGATTACGTCGCGGCACATGGCGACGATTTCGTCCTCGCGAACGCGGGAGAGGATCGCGTCTTTCATGCGCTCGTCGAGCACGGCGCTGGTGGCGTTCATCGAGCTTGGCCCGCAGCGTTTGTTGATCGCTTTGCGCGCAGCTGGCGGAAGTCATCCGGGAAAGAGCACAGTTTTTCGTTGCCACCTCCGGTGATCCAGAAGTTATCTTCCAGTCGAAGACCGCCGCCGCCGGGCCAGTAAATTCCCGGCTCAATGGCGAGCACCATGCCCTCGCGAATCGTGCCCTTTCCGGCCTGATGAGCGTAAGGCGGCTCATGCGCGCGCGCCCCCACACCGTGGCATATCGGGTGCGATGGCTGGCCCGGATATCCGCTTTCGGCGATACGTGCCCGAACCAGACGGTCGAGATCGGGCAGGCTAGCGCCATCTTTGGCGAAAGCCGCAGCCTCGTGAAAAACGCCCAACAGCAGGTCGAGCAACTTGTTGTACTCGGGGGTCAGCTCGCCGGGACAAAGGTTCTTGGTTAGATCGTTCCAGTAGCCGTCAACGCAAACCCAGATCTCGAACAACGTAGGTTCGTGCTCCTGAATCGGACGATTGCCGGTCGCGGTAAACGTCCGAATGCCTTTGCCCGACCACACTAGCGTGAAGGCGCGCGCCATCTCAACTTTGTTTTTGAACCCGATGCCAGTGGAATGGACGAAGCCCTCGAAGATGGCGGCGGCCTCGCTCTCTTTCATGCCCGGCCGCAGGCGCTCAAAGGTATGTTCCATGGCAAGCGCGGCCAGTTCGTTGGCCAGCTTCATGCGCTCGATCTCTTGCGCAGTCTTAATGGCGCGAGCTTCCGCAAGCAGCCCGGAAGCGTCCTCAACTTCGCGGACGGCCGGTTTGAAGGCGTCGAACCACGGCTGGGTTCACGTGGTCGGCTCACCCACCATGCGATCGGCGCTTTGCGTTCCCTGCGAAAGTTCCAAGCCAATTTTGCCGGTCAGTCCGCGCTGGTTCAGGACGCGCAAGGTGAGATCGAGCGAGCGCAGCATGGGCGGGCGCGGATCGCGGCAGTCATAGCCTTTGAACAGTCGAAGGTCGCTGGTCCATGCCGTGCGGCGGGCATCTTCCTCCTGCGGTTCGAGGACAATGAGTGTGGCCTCGCCTTCGCGCGGGAAAACCGCCACGGCATAGCCCTTCATGCACCAGTAGTTGGTGAGATAGACGATGTTGTCGGGCGCGCGCACCACCAGTGCGTCGAGGTCATGGTGTTTCATCAGTTCGCGGACGCGTTCGAGCTTCGGTTCGTCGAGGGGGTAGGGCATAGGCGCGGTGAATAGTGTAACGCGGATTGTTCCACAGTCGGCCAACAAAGACGGGCTAATCTGCAGCGGGTCGGAGCCGGGGTGCTTTGATTTGCGCGTCGTAAACCCGACGAACGCTCGCTCAGCATGACGCCCACTTGAAAGTCACTGCTTCGCTATCCACTGACCCGACCGGTCTGATAAACCCCTATCCCGCACGGGAGGCAGCCTCTATCGTGGCTTTGGCAGCATTCAAGGTTGCCTGGGTCTCGCGGGCGATCTTGCCTCTTGCGATTAAGTTGAGGAGCTTGGCTTTCAGGGTTGTCGTCGAGTAATAGTGGCTAATTTCCACCTTGGTTGACCGTTGGCCGAGCGTTTGGAACGTCGTTTCCACTCTGTAATCGCTGAGAATCTTGGTGATACCGAAGCTGTCCTCCGGCAACACAGTGACGATCTTCTGCAGCGGGATAATTTCAATGTCCTTCTCGATGCACGTGTGCTTCCCGCCAGAAAGATGGCATTGATATGACGCGCCTGGTTCGCGGAGGGTCTTGCCAGAAAGGAGGTCAACCTTGACCACGCGAGGATGGAACTCCGGGATCTTCGTGAGATCCATGCTGAATGACCACACCGCCTCCAAGGGCGCGTTGATGATGACTTCCTGCTTGGATCGGAACGGCGACTGCAATTCTTGCCTCCAAATAAATGGATGAGCGTTGCTTTGAAGTCACGCGAACGCGACTAGTTCGGTCCTCACAAATAGCGCAGCACTATTTTCATGCAGCCAAGCCGGATCATGCCGAGGAAGCTCTCAGCATGAAAGTCGTAGCGGACAACCAGCCTGCGGAGCAATCACTATCCCCTGGCCACTAGCCATTGACACTGACCCATGACACCCTTTACTTCCATCTTTGTTCTTTGCCCTTCATCAGCCGATACAACGCGGTATGCAGCGGTGCAGGCACTCCGGCACGCTGCGCTTCGCGGGCGATGGCGCCGCCCAGGAAATCGACCTCTGTCGGGAGATGATGCCGCACGTCATAGAGCATCGACGGCGGATGGTTGGTGCGCGCGCCAATGCAGTTCATCGCCCAGGGATCTTCGTGCAGCTCAATGCCAAGCGCCGCAGCCACCGCCTTGCCCTCTTCAATCAGGGCGTGCAGGAGGTGGCCGAGATCGCTGAACTCGGCCTCGGCTGCGAAATGCGGCGAGTGCGGCAGCTCCGTCAGAGCGGCAACGCTGTTCACCGACGCATTGAAAATCAGCTTCGACCACTGCGCCGGACGGGCGTCGCGCAGGGCCTCCGCCTTCAGCCCCGAGGCGTTGAGCAGCGCGGCCAATTCCTCCACCATCATGAAGGGCGTGTTCGTCGGCTCGAAAGGCCCCATCCAGGTCGCAGTGTTCAGTTCGTAGTGGACATGGTCGTCGGCGAGGCGCGTGCCGCTCATGAACGTCGTCCCGCGAATCACAGAGCCTGACGGCAGCACGGACGCGATCACCTCTTCGCTGCCCAGGCCATTCTGCGCCGATAAACCGCGCCTTGCGGAAACAAATGCGCGACCGGCGCAAATGCTTCACGCGTCTGGCTGGCCTTAGTGGCGACGATGCCGAAGTCGAACTCCGGCAGTTCTCGCGGATCGGTAGACGCCTTCAGCCGCGCATGGAACTCGCTGTTCCCGGTTACGCGAATACCGCGCTCATTGATGCAACGGGCGTGCTCCTCGCGGCGAACCAGGACCCACACCTCGGCGACACGTGCCAGATGCGCGGCGTATAGGCTGCCGATTGCGCCGGCTCCGACGATGAGGATGCGATTCATACCTAGCCGTTAGCCGTCAGCTGTCAGCTATCAGCCGTCAGCTTTTCGCCATTCGCTCTTCGCCAGATTACTCGGGCCAAAATCGTTTGGCGCTCGTGGCGCACCGTCGATTTGGCTGATAGCTGATTCTGACAGGTGATAGCTAATTATCAGCGCTGAAGCGTCACGTTCTTCTTCAACTCGCCGCGGCGCTTCTTTGCAATCAACTCATACAGCGTGCTGGCGTTGTTGTACGAGTCGTCGATGATGATTCCTTCCTGAAACAGCGCATCCTGCAACGCCGCGCTGAGGCAATGCAGCGGCGCGCCACCTCCTTCGCCCATGCCTTTAGCGCCGCTGTAGCTGTGCGGCGACGGCGTCTCCAGGCTGCCGTACTTGATGTTCGGCATGTTGACCGCAGTGATCGGCGTGTAATCGCTGAAGGTCGAGGTCAGCATGTTGCCGTTCTCGTCGTAGGCGCAGTGTTCCATAAGCGCCGCTCCAATGCCGTGCGCCGTGGCGCCATGCACCTGGCCCTCGACGATCATCGGGTTGATCACGGTACCGCAATCATCCACCGCCGCATAATCGAGAATCCTGGGAATGTAGGTCTCTTTGTCGATCTCGACGACCGCGATGTGCAGCTGTGAGGAATATGTCAGCGTGAGGTTGCCGTATTTCCGCGCGACGTCAGGCACGTGGAATGGCGCACGCCAAGTGTAACGGCAGTTCAGCGTGATGGAGCGCAGTCCATCGGGAACGACTGCCGTGTTGACGTTAGCGAGATTGGCGAGGCCGATGTAGGGAATTGCCTTGTCGCTGCCGCGCACCCGCACTTCCGGCCCCTGCTTGCCAACACCGAATTCCAGGTCGTCTTCGCCGGCCTGCAGCGCGAAGGCCGCCAGCTTCTTCATCTCCGCTTTCAGCAACTGCACCGCGCCATGCACAGCCGAGAGTCCCGACACCGCGAACTGGCTGGCGTAGGTGCCGCTGTGCCCGGTGTGGACGTTTCGCTCCGTGTCGAAACCAACGCGAACGTTTACCAGCTCCGGAGAGATGTTCAGGATGTCGGCGACCACCTGCGACACCGTGGTTTCGTGGCCCTGTCCCTGCGGAACTGAGCCGACGGCGACGATGACTTCTCCATAAATGTCCAGCTTGGCATTGGCCGCCTGCGAGTTGCCGGAGAATGGAGCTTGAGGATTGACGATCTGCGACTGGCCAAAGTTGTTGGTGCCGGAGTCGAGCGTGGTCCCGATGCCGATGCCGAACCAGCGGCCTTCCGCTTGCGCCTTCGCCCGCTCGGCCTGCCATTTGTCCCAGCCGATCAGTTCCTGCGCCAGCTTCAGCATGCCGGGATAGTTTCCCGAATCGTAGATGCAGCCGTTGGGAGTCGTGTAGGGAAACTCTTCCGGCCGAATGTAATTGCGCAGCCGCATTTCGTCGGCCGGGATGTTGAGCTCGTGGGCGCAGATGTCGATCACGCGTTCCATGAACCACAGGTGCTGCATGCGCGAATAGCCACGGTTGGGCCCGACCGGACACTTGTTGGTGACCACCTGGGTGAAATCAATGCGCAGGTTTTTCAGGCGATAGGTCGCGGGCGTAACTTGCGACCAGATCACGCAGCCCAGCGGCTCGTAGCGCGGATAAGCGCCGCAATCGTCAATATGCCGGGACTCAACCGCGAGAATCACGCCGTCTTCGTCGAGAGCAACGCGCGTGTCGCGGAAGGTGCGTTCGTTGCCGTGCGCACTCGAAGTCATGTGCTCGGAGCGGGTTTCCGTCCACTTGACCGGCGCTCCTGCCTTGCGAGAAGCCAGCGCGCACACCGCCATTTGCGGGTAGTTGGTGATCTTGATGCCGAAGCTGCCGCCGATGTCGTGGGTCTGCACACGCACCTGGTCCATGCGCAGGTGCAGCGCCGGCGCCAACAACTGGATGCCGATGGTCGGGAAAGAATTATTGCTCCAGAAATACAGCCGCTGGTCGTTGTCGTCCCATTGCGCGATGACGGCGTTGTTTTCCAGCGGCGTACTGGAGAAGCGATGCATGTGCAGGTGGTCAATGTGGATGACGTGGGCCGCGTCGACGAAAGCTTTCTGCACGTCGCCGTACTCGAAGACGCCGCGCCAGACCACGTTGGTTGCCATGGCGGAATGCAGGATGGTCTTGTCGGTGGCCGCGTCTTCGCCGTCAATAATGACGTCGAGCGGTTCGTATTCCACGCGCACCAGTTCGGCGGCGTCTTCCGCGATGGCCGGAGTCTCGGCGATTATTGCCGCGACAGGCTCGCCCTGGTAGCGCACGCGGTCAACGGCCATCGGATAGTCGAGAATCTTGTTGCTGGGCGAAGGACCGATCTCGAAGAAGGGATCGACGAGCTTAGTGATTTCCTCCCCGGTGAGCGTGCAAACCACGCCCGGCAGTGCCTCGGCTTCGGAGACATCAACGCTGTTGATGGTGGCGTGAGCATATGGCGAGCGCACAAACACCAGATGCAACATGCCGAGCAGCTTGATGTCGTCGACGAACTTGCCCTTGCCACGGACCAGGCGCGCGTCTTCTTTGCGCCGGATAGATTGGCCGACGTAGCCGACGGTCGAGGTGCGGGTGGATGGCATGGTGTCGTTCGCTAAGCCTCGGGCGATTTGAAGGGGCACGGCTTCAGCCGCGCCGCAATGCTGCTCGCTCGCCATGGCTTTTAGCCGCTGAGGGAGCTCGCCTGGAACAGCAATTTCCCTCAGGGGCTAAAGCCCATTTCTTTAGTCACGTCTAACGGCACGGCTGAAACCATGCCCCTTCAAACGCTTCGTCAGTGTTATGCCGTCCCTAAGGGACTCCGCTTTTTTATTACGCTTACCCAGGACTTACGTCCTGGGCTAGGTTTGTTCCGCCCTTCGGGCCGGGTTCTTGACCAGTGTTCGGCCCTTCTGCGATCCCCGTTTGCTGGGCCGTCGCGCTTGGCGATCCAGCAACAGGCGCTTCGCCCGTCGTATGCTGCGAATCTCGTTCCCTTGCGACCGCTGTTCCGGCACCTGAGAGTTCGTCCGCAGGGGGATTCAGAGCCGGCTCGTTCGCCACGCCTGGCGACGAACCGCTCGACACTTGGTCGGTTGACGGCCTGGCAGTTTGTACGACCGCGCTTGATAAACCCTCGCCAGAAACTTCGCCGGTGTCGGGTTGTGGCGCCGCCGTGGCATTTTCCAAACCTGTTACAGACGCGGCCTGCGCGGTCGGCTGTTGCTGTGAATCGGCCAGCGTTAGCTGCGCCGCTTCTGGCGCGACCACTTGCGCCGGCGGCCAGGTCAGCGCCCACTGCAGCCCATCAATCAGCTTCTGAATGTTTTTCTTCCCCAGCGGCTCAAGCATGCCCCCCGCCATCGACGCCAGCTTGCCGAATACGCCGGCCTCCCCTTGCCACGCAATCCGGGTGCTGTCGGGAAGCGGAGACAGATCGAACCCAGCGCTGACCGTGATCTGGCTGCCCACGGCGCTGCCCCTGCCTTTGTAAAGCGCACGTTGCGGGCGCACCGCCTCGGCCAGCTCCATCTTGATCTCCGCCGATCCACGAATGTTGCCGACCCCCACCCGCACCTTCACGGTGAAGTGGGTGGCGTCCTGCACCGACATGCTCTCGAAATCGGGCAGCAGCGGGCCGAACTTATTGGGATCGCAGAGAAAGTCGTAGACTTCGTCCGGTGTGCGCGGCGAAGTGAACTCACCTGAAAATTTAATAGCCAACGGCTAGCTCCTCGGCCCTGCGGTAGCGGCCGCCTGAATTGCCTTAAAGATGTTTTGATACCCCGTGCAGCGGCAGGTGTTGCCGGCGATGCCCTTGCGAATCTCGGCCTCGGTCGGGTGCGGATGCTCACTCAGCAATTGCAGCGTGCTCATCAGGAAGCCCGGTGTGCAGTAACCGCACTGGAATCCATGACAGTCGGTGAATGCCTGCTGCACAGGATGAAGTTCTCCGTCTTTCGCCAGACCTTCCACGGTGAGCACTTCACCGCCATCCGCCTGAAACGCAAACACCGCGCATGACTTCACGCTCTTGCCGTTGAGCAGCACGGTACACGCGCCGCAGTAGCTGGTGTCGCAGCCAATGTGCGTGCCGGTCAGGCTCAGTTCTTCGCGCAGGAACTGCACCAGCAGCGTGCGCGGTTCGACCTCACGCGAGTACGGCTTGCCGTTGATCTTCGCGCTGACGCGCACGCGAGGGATGCCCTCAGGCATACAGATGACCGACCTCCACGTGTTCTCCGCAGGCGCGCTTCACGGCGGCTTCGACGGCCAGTTTCGCCAGCGCTCCGGCAGCTTGCCGCTTGTACTCGACCGAGCCACGCATGTCAGACTGCGGTTGCGCGATGTCCATCACCGCGTCGCGTACTTTCTCGATGGATTGGAGCGTGATTTGCTGCCCGCGTAGCGCTTCCTCGGCGGCGTCCACGCGGGTTGCCGTCAGTCCCAGCACCCCGAGATAAATGCGCGCGTCCTGACAAGTCTGATCGTCGCGCATGGTGAGTTGCACGGCAATGCTAGCGCTGGCGTAAACCGGAGCACAGCGCTTCAGCGCGATATAGGCTCCGCCGCTGCGCTCGGGCTGCAAACGGACGGCGACCTCAGTTATGAGTTCGCCGGGTTGCAACACCGTGGTGTATGCATCCTGGATAAACTCGCCGATGTCGAGACTGCGTTCCCCGCCCGGCCCCAGCGTGTTCACGGTGGCGCCGGTGGCCAGCAGCACGGGCGCCCAGTCGCCAGTGGGATCGGCTTCTGCAATCGATCCGCCGATTGTTCCCAGATTGCGCACCTGCTGGTCGGCAATTCCGGCGGCGCAGTCGTGGAGAATCGGAATTCGCGCCGCCTCCTTCGAAGCGGCGATCTCCGCGTGGCGGGTCATTGCGCCGAAGCGCAGCGCACCGTTGCGGTGGATGTAGGACGTTTCGGCAATGAAGTTGAGATCGACGAGATGTCGCGGCGCCGAAAGACGCAACTTCATCAGCGGGATCAGGCTCTGCCCGCCCGCCAGAAGCTTGGCTTCATCGCCCAACTGGCTGAGCATAGTTACTGCTTCGGGATAGGATTTTGCCCGGTGATATTCAAACGCTCTTGGATACATCCCGACCCCACCACCCACCCCAACAAACCCAAAAACGGCGTTTGTTGAGGACCCCGGTACGGTTTGCGCGGACTCCCGCTTGCGGTCGCTTAGAATATCGCAAATCCTGCCGGCATACAAAGCGGCACTATTGAGAGGAGATGCCGCTAGTGTCTCAGTTTGAAAATTGTGATTTGTGAATTTCGGTAGAGCGAACCTTCAGAGCCTGCCCTGGGCTTGTCGAAGGATTCGCGTCAAGTCAGTCCTCTTCCGAGCGCGAGCCCCGGCGGGGGCGGCACGGCGAGCGTAGTTTGTGCCGTGCCTAACGGCACTCGGATTCTCATCACGTTTCGGACGCGGGCCTGAAGGCCCGCTCTATATTTCTTAAACTACTTCACAGGCTGATCGGAGGAAGCCAGCCGCAGAGCGGCGACACTTCACCGCAACATTCCCGCCATGTGTTGCGTCCCCTGCGCCAGGCCCAGCGCCCAATTCGCGCCATTGATGAACACGTTCGGGAAGAGGCCGATGATGACCGTCCCAGCGGCGGTGACGGTCAGGGCCAGGCGCATTGCGGGACGGGTATGAACCGGTTCAGCATCGATGGGCTGGCGCATGAGCATCGCGTTGGCAATGCGCATGTAGTAATACAGTCCGACCACCGAGTAAAGCACCCCGATTGCCGCCAGGTAGTAATGCCCCGTCTGGATCAGCGCGAGGAAGATGAAATATTTGCCCCAGAAGCCCGCCAGCGGCGGAATCCCAGACAGCGACAGCAGGAAGATCAGCATCAGGATGGCTTCGGTCGGCGCTTTGAAGTACAACCCTGCGATGTCGTCGACCGTGTCTCCGATGATGTTGCGTCGCCGCAGAGAGGTGATTACCGCGAACGCGCCCAGGTTCATGAAAGTGTACACCAGCAGGTAAATCATGATTGCCATGATGCCGGTGGAATTGGTCTGCCCATCGCTGGCGATCAGGCCCAGCAACATGTAGCCAACATGGGCGATGGAGGAGTACGCCAGCAGCCGCTTCAGGTTGTCCTGCGTGATCGCCGCCAGGTTGCCGCCGGTCATGGTCGCGATCGCAACGAAAATCAGCAACGGGACATACATCGAGCGCAGCGGATAAAGTCCGAAGAGAAAGATGCGCAGCAGCATCGCCCAGCCAGCCGACTTCACAGCCACCGACATGAAGCCGGTGATGCTGGTGGGTGCGCCTTCGTACGCGTCCGGCGCCCACTGGTGGAAGGGCACGGCGGCAATCTTGAACAGCAGTCCCGTCGTGGTCGCCAGCAGCGCGAAGATGACCACCGGATCGTTCGGCCGGGTCGCGATCACTTCTTGCAACTTCTGGGCAATTTTCCCCAGGTTGGTGCTGCCGGTCAGTCCGTAGAACAGGGACAGTCCATAGGCGAAAATCCCCGACGAGAATGCGCCCAGCAGCAAATACTTCAGCGCGGCTTCATTCGAGCGCTTATCGCGCCGCAAGAATCCCACCAGCACGTAGGTCGAGATGGCCATCAGCTCCAGGCTGATAAAAATGAGCACAATGTCGTAACCAGCGGCCATGCCCATCATCCCGACCACCGAGAGCAGCAGAAGTGCGTAGAACTCGCCGTGGTTCTCGTGCTCGATCTCGAGATAACGAATCGACATCAGGATGGCAACGGCCGCGCCTAGCAGGAACAGATAGAAAAAGTACAGGGCGAAGCGATCGACCCTCAGCGATCCCATGAATCCGGTGAGGTTGAGTTCGATGCCTTGCTTTTCAGCGGCGTGATAGGCGAGATGCAGTTTGCCCACGCCAGCCGCTGAAAATGCAACCCCGATCAAAGCCGTGATGGCGTTCAAACGCTTCCACTGCTTCGGCAGGATCAGGTCAATCATCAGGATGCCGAGCGCGAACACCGTCAGCAGCAGCATCGGCAAGGCGAGCAGGTAATCCGTGCTTGAGAAATAAAACGTTGTCAGCGAGGCAGTCACGAGTTCATCCTCACTTGTTTCCGGCCGCTGGTGCCGGACTATTCATTGCACTAGTAAACGTTTTTGAATTGTCATCCTGAGCGGAGGCGCGCCTCTTTTGCGTGCCGGAGTCGAAGTGACCTGCGGTTCGCCGGGCGCAGCGAAGCCGCGCCGGACTTTTGCGCGTCTGCCGCGGCCTTATGCGTCTCGGGCGGCGGTGCCGCCGGCTGAAGCCGGCTTCGATCCTGATTGGGGGTGCTGGACGCGGGGCTAAAGCCCCGCTCTTCCACCGGCGTCGTTATCGCAGGCTGCTTCGCTTCCACTGGCTTGGTCAGCCCGGGATAATCCGGACGCACCGTCGCCACCAGGTTGTTCACTGGCGTCGACAATATCTGGAAGAACGGCTTGGGATATAGACCAATCCAGAAGGCGATGATCACCAGCGGAATGAATGTGGCCAGTTCCCTTCCCGACAGATCGGTCAGCTTCTCGTTCTTGGGATTGTTTACTTTTCCGAAGAACACGCGCTGGTACAACCACAGCAAGTACGCCGCTGCCAGAATGACCCCCGGTACCGCCCAGGCGGCCCATACCTTGTTTTCCATGAACGTGCCCTGCAGGATGGTGAACTCGCCGACAAAACCGTTGAGCAGAGGGAGCCCCATCGACGACATGAACATGATGAGTGTGATGGTGGCGTAGACCGGCATCACGTTGGAAATGCCACCGTACTCTGCAATCTCACGCGTGTGCCGCCGTTCGTAGAGGATGCCAACAATCAAGAACAGCGCACCGGTGGAGATGCCGTGGTTGATCTGTTGCAGCACTGAGCCGCTCAGCCCCAGCGGGCTGCAGAGCGAAAATGCCCAGCGTGCAGAATCCCAGGTGGCTAACAGACGAGTACGCCACCAGCTTCTTCATGTCCTTCTGCATCAGCGAGACCAGCGCGCCGTAGATGATCGCGATCAGCGAGAGCACAATCACGAACTGGCGCACCCACGGCGTCATCGCCACGGCCGGGAAGAACGGCAGCGAGAAGCGGATCAGGCCATATGTTCCCATCTTCAGCAGAACGCCGGCCAGAATAACGGAGCCCGCGGTTGGCGCTTCCACGTGGGCGTCGGGCAGCCAGGTGTGGAACGGAAACATCGGCACCTTGATCGCGAAGCCGACAAAGAACGCAAAGAACAACCAGATCGCCGCATGCCCGCCGATCTTGGGCGCGGTGGCGTACAGATCGGGCAGGTAGAACGTGTACACGCCGGTCAAGGTGTGGTGATGGAAGTATAGAAACAGGATGCCGAGCAGCATCAGCACTGAGCCGAACAGGGTGTACAGGAAAAACTTGATGGCGGCGTAAAGCTTGCGCGGGCCGCCCCAGATGCCGATCAGCAGATACATCGGCACCAGCATGGCCTCCCAGAAAACGAAGAACAGGAACATGTCGTTGGCCATGAAGACGCCGAGCATGCCCGTCTGCAATACCAGGAACCAAACGTAGTATTCCTTCACCCGCTCCTGGATGGCGTTCCACGACGACAGGATCGAGATGGCCCCGAGCAGCGTGGTCAGCATGATCAGCAGGAACGAAATGCCGTCGATGCCGATCACGTAGCCGGCGCCAATGGACGGGATCCAGTTGTTGGGCGCGCCTTCGACGAATTGGAAGCCGGCGCGATCCTTCAGTGCCCAGAACCACGGAATCAGCGGCAGCGACACCGCAAATCCCAGCATGCCGAAGATGTTGCCAACCCAGCGGATGGCGTCCTTGTTCTCCTTCGGCATAAGCATCAGGAGAACCGCGCCCACCAGCGGCGTAAATAAAATGATCGAAAGAATATGGTTGTACATTTATTTAGCTCTCAGCCTTCAGCAACTGGCAATTAGCCGTTAGCAATTAGCAACTAGCCAAAACCCGAAATCCAAACTGACAACTGCCCACCGGCAACTGGCAACTGTTCTTCACCACCGAATCACGTAATAAAAAACAAAGCACACCAAACCCGCCACCATCACCAGCGCGTACCACTGCACCAAACCCCACTGCACCAACCGCACCGGATACGAAGCCAGCCGGGTCACCATGGCCAATCCATTCACCAACAGGCCGTCAATAATCCACTTGTCCCAAAGCACAGACAGATTACCCGTCATGCGCGTCGTCCAACCCGCGCCGTTTACGGTGCCGTCGATGACGTCCGCATCGAACTTCCACGCGGCTTCTCCCAGGCCCATCGCGCCCAGGCGCACTGGTCCTACTTTCTTGCGCCCAGTGAAAACCCAGTCATAGATTTCATCCACGTACCACTTGCGGAACAGTGTCTTGTAGAAGCGCGGCGAGATCTCGTCGATCGGCTCTTTGTAACCTTTGTCGGCCTTCGCATAAGCCCGCCTCGCCAGGAACCAGCCCAACACTGCCGCACCCACCGAGAGGAACATCAGCGTGTATTCCATCGGGTCGGTGTGTTCGACCTGCTGCTCGCCTGCGGCTACTTGCGCCGTCTTTCCACTCTCTTCCATTACCACCACTTCTTTCGCAAACACCGGCTCAAGGAATTTCTCGAAACGATTTGAGCCGCCCAGGCTGTGCGGCAGTCCCAGAAACCCGGCGCCAATCGAGCACATCGCCAGGATGACCAGCGGCACCGTCATTGTCTTAGGCGATTCGTGGATGTGGTGCTCAACTTCATGGTTCATGCGCGGCTTGCCGTAGAACGTGAGGTAGATCAGCCGGAACATGTAGAACGCGGTCAGCAGCGCGGTGAAGAATGCGATGTACCACAGGTACCGGTAGGCGCCGCCCTCGCGCGACCACGTCTCCCACAGGATCGCGTCTTTCGAGAAAAAGCCGGCGAACCCTGGTATGCCCGAGATGGCCAGCGTCGCGATCAACATCGTGACAAACGTGGTCTTGATCTTCCCGTGCAGCGCGCCCATGTGCTGCATTTCCTGCTCGCCGCTCATGGCGTGAATCACCGAGCCCGCCCCGAGGAACAGCAGCGCCTTGAAGAACGCATGTGTAAAGACGTGAAACACGCCGGCGGCAAACGCGCCCACACCGAGCGCCAGAAACATGTAGCCGAGTTGCGAAACCGTGGAGTACGCCAGCACGCGCTTGATGTCGTTCTGCACCAGCGCAATGGTCGCGGCGAAGATCGCGGTCAGCGCGCCGATGATGGCGACCGTCTTCATCGCATTCGGCGCCAGCACAAACAGCGCGTTGGATCGCGCCACCATGTACACGCCCGCGGTCACCATGGTCGCCGCGTGGATGAGCGCCGAGACCGGCGTCGGGCCTTCCATCGCATCGGGCAGCCAGACGTACAACGGAAACTGCGCCGACTTACCGCAGGCTCCCACAAACAAGAGCAGGCAGGCGGCGGTGATTACCGGATCGCCGATGTGAAATTGTCCGCTGCGCGCCAGATGATTGATGTGCGTGTACTGCATCGAGCCGAAGTACCACGCAATGGTGAACATGCCCAAGATGAATCCCGCATCACCGATGCGGTTCACGATGAACGCCTTGTTGGCGGCGGTCGAAGCCGAGTGACGCTGGAAGTAGAAGCCGATCAGCAGGTACGAGCACAGCCCCACGCCCTCCCAGCCTACAAACATGAGAGCGTAGTTGTTGGCGAGCACCAGCGTGAGCATGGAGAACATGAAGAGATTCATGTATCCGAAGAACCGGTAGTAGCCGCCTTCATGTCCCATGTAGCCGATGGAGTAGATGTGGATGAGCATGCCCACACCAGCCACGAACAGTAGCCAAATGCAGGACAGCGGATCGAGCAGGAAGCCGGCGTCGGAGCGGAACTGGGCGGTGCCGCCGTGTGTTGGATAGCTGAGCGAATCGGTTCCGGTGCCCATCCAGGTGTACATCACCTTCTCGAAGGGCTTGCCGGGATGGGCGGCGCTGTAGCCCGTGTATTGCCAGACGGCGACACACGCCCACACAAACGCCAGCACAACCAAGCCGACGCAAATGCCGTTCACCGCCTGCTTCGACAGCTTGCGTCCAAAGAAGAACATGCAAGCCGCACCCAAGGCAGGAAACAGCGGAATCAACCAGATGTGGTCAAGAAAGAACATGTATGAGCTCTCGGCCGTCAGTTATCAGCCGTCAGTAAACCTGCTATCAAATATTCGCTATTCGCTTTTCGCTTTTCGCGAGAACATAACCGCGTGTCATCCTGAGCTCCGGCGCGCCGTTTTTGCGCGCCGGAGTCGAAGGACCCCTATCGTTACGGGAGACTTCTTTTCCCGTATTTGTCATCCCGAGCGAGGACTTCGGTCCGAGCCGAGGGATCTGCGGTTTCTGCCGTCCCTACGGGACTCGGTTCTTCATCCACGCAATACAAACCTGATTCTCAAAGAACACGGGCCGCTAGCCCGCTTGAAAAACTATCCGCTATCCACTAGCCACTGCTCTTCACCACTTCAACAAATCCACTTCGTCCACGTTCACCGTCTCCTTGTTGCGGAAGAAGGCGATGATGATGCCCAGCCCCACCGCTGCTTCGGCGGCCGCATCGGTGATCACGAAGATCGAAAACACCTGGCCTTGCAATCCGTACAGCCGCGAGAACGCAACCAGGTTGAGGTTCACGGCATTCAGGATCAGCTCAATCGACATCAGGATGATGACCACGTTGCGCCGCGTCAGCACGCCAATGGTGCCGATGATAAACAGCGCCGCCGCAACCACGAGGTAATGCATGGTGGTGATCTCTGTCATCTCAAATCCTCTTCTTCGCCATGACCACCGCGCCTACGATGGCCACCAGCAGCAACAGCGAAGCAATCTCAAACGGCAGCATGTAATTGCCGTACAGCCACACGCCAATCTGCTGCGTATTGTCGGCCTCGAGCCCGCGATAACTGTGGTAGAAAGTCGAAGGAAACGCGCCCCGGCCGGCGCGATACACGAAGAGCAACAATCCGCCGAGCGCCAGCGCGGCAATCGTGGCCACGATCCACTGCTTGTTGAACTGGTACTCGCGGATGTTCTGCTCCAGGTTCACAAGCATGATGACGAACAGGAACAGCACCATGATTCCGCCGGCGTAAAGCACGATCTGGACGGCGGCCACGAAAGGCGCGTACAGCATCAGATAAAAGCCCGCCAGCGAGAGCAGCGTCACGATCAGCGATAGCGCTGCGTGCACCGGATTCCGCCTCGTAATGACCGCAATGGCAGAGACGATCGCCGTGAACGATAGAAAGTAGAAGAAGAACGGTGTCGCAACAGGCGTCATTTCGCGTACCTTACCGGCTCCGGTCCGCGCTCCAGCGCGGCTTCGGTCCAGCACCATGCCCTCGCGGCTGTAGAGCGCCATCTCGTAATCCTGAGTCAGCTCCAGCGCGTCGGTCGAGCAAGCCTCGGCGCACAGGCCGCAAAACATACAGCGGCTCAGGTCATACGTCCACGTCACAACCTCTTTACGCTTGGTCGCCGGGTTGCGCTCGCCCTTCACCACGATCAATTGCTCGGGACACGCCAAGGCGCAGAGGTTGCAGACAATGCACAGCGACTCGCCGGTGTCGGGATTCACGTTCAGCCGTGGCTGCCCCCGGAAACGCTCATAGATCACCGGCCGCTCCAGCGGATACTGCTCAGTAATTGCCTCACTTGGAGGTTGATAGTGAAACGTAACCTTTAAGCCCTTGATCAGGTCGACTAACAAGACTTTGCGTACCAGCGGAGTCAGCTTCACTGCAGCACCCCCAGGACCGCCGTCGACAGTTGCGGCATCAGGCCCCAGATCGCGGTGGCAATCAGGACGCCCAAACCAATCGGCAGCAGTACTTTCCAGCCCACTTTCATGAGCTGGTCGAAGCGGTAGCGCGGAAACGTTCCGCGATACCAGATGTACAAGTACATAAAGAAGGCAACTTTGACGACGAACCAGTAAATGTCCTGTATGCGAACTCGCACCGCAGGAATCAGCAACACCAGTCCGACAAATCCCAACAGCGCGCCGAATGTTGCCAAGCCAATCGTCTGAATGCGGAACTGCGGGATCTTCGGCATGCGAATGGTTCCCAGGAAGCACCCTGCGGCGAGCACAAAGAAAGTCAGCGCTGGAAGAAACGAGAACGCCATGTCCCACGCCGGACCGCCCAACAGCTTGGGAAATGGCCGCAACCAGCCGCCCAGCCACAGCGTGACCGCAATCGACGACACCGCAAGCATCGCCGAATACTCTGCCAGGAAGAACAGCGACCAGCGGAACCCGCTGTACTCGGTATGGAATCCGGCCACCAGCTCCGACTCCGCTTCCGGCAGATCGAAGGGCGCGCGGTTGGTCTCTGCCACCATCGCGATCGCGAACACCGCAAAGGCGATGAAGCCAAGCGGGAAGAACTTGAAGATGAACCACGTATGCTGCGCAGCCTGCGCTTCCACAATGCCGATCATGCTCAACGTGCCCGTGCCTGTCTGCAGGCTCGTCATGAGCACGGCCGAGACTATTGCCAGTCCCATGGCAATTTCGTACGAAACCATCTGCGCGCTCGAACGCAGCGAGCCCATCAGCGGGTAATGCGAGTTCGATGACCAGCCCGCCATGATGATGCCCAGCACGCCCAGCGACGACACGCCCAGCATGAACAACACTCCGATGTTCATGTCGGTAACAGCGTGGGTGCGACCAAATGGCACCACCAGAAACGTGGTGAACGCGGTCATTGTGACCACGACCGGCGCGCTCCAGAAAACAAACTTGTCGGCGTCGTGGGGAATGATGTCTTCCTTGATCAGCAGCTTCAGGGCGTCGGCGAAGGGCTGCAGCAATCCGTGCGGGCCTACGCGCATGGGACCAAGTCGAATCTGCATGTGCGCCAGGATTTTGCGCTCCAGCCAATTCATGCAGAGCACAGCCACCGACACCCCGATGATCACCAGCAGGATATAAACCGTGGCCCAAAACATATTGCCCGCTTCACCCGGGGTCACGTTGGAACTGAGATATTTTGTGATGGCGTCAAGCATGGTTGTTTTCGCGCGTTGTTAGTTCTTCTTGGCTCGCGTTTCGTTTACGGTGATTCGGTTACTGTCGAGATGGACGACGAGGTTGAGAGCTGCCCGTTTTCCCACAGTCGTGGCACGGTTGAACTGATTCAACTTGCTAATGCATTCTCCGACGGCAAGATGTAGCTTCAATGCATCCTCGAATCCAACCTCGATGTTCAACTTCTTAGTCTCAGGTGAAGGCTTTGCGATTGCCGGGCCAGTGCGATTAAACTTGCATCCCCCGAAAATAAAGCCCCTCAGCTCTCCACTCATCGCATCCTCCCCATCCGTGCCGTTTCTTACCCGCTTTGAAAGGGCACGGCTTCAGCCGTGCCGCTGAGGATCTCCTCGAGTGGCTTTAGCCACTGAGGTACCTCGTCTTTAACGCTCCCCGGAAAACCTGAGCAATACGGATAATCCGCAGCTCTCTCAACCAACTTTCTTCCAACTGGATTCCGGTAGATGTAGCCAACGTGGATCTCGAAATCTTCCCGGTCGCGAATGCGACAGTCCGAAAACCCGCGCTGCCAAACCTCCATCGAGCTGCCGAGTTCCTTCTTCGCACGAAATGAAAAACCGCCCTTGATGAACTGGACCGCACGTTCGAGAGTCGCTTCAGGCGTTATCAGCACGTGAAAGTGATCAGGCATCAGCACGTACTCGTGCAGCAGATAGCCTCTTCCGCGATACGAGTGCAGGGTTTCGAGTAACAGTTCCGCCCATCGCGGGTTGTTGAAAAGAGCGCGGCGTTGCCACGTAGACGCAGTCACGAAGTACGTTTGCCTGTTGTTGGTGGCGTGCTCACGCGTAGGCTTCACGACGCATTTCCCTCAGGGGCTAAAGCCCGAATCTCTTTTGCTTCGTTGCGGCATGGCTGAAGCCATGCCCTTTCAAAACCCTCACTCTTGCGGCATGGCTAAAGCCGTGCCCTTTCAAACCGCCGCTCTACCGATCCACCTCCCCCAACACAATGTCGAGGGTGCCGATGACCGCAACCACGTCGGCCACCAGCAGGCCGCGCACCATCTTGTCGAGGGCTTGCAAATTGACGAACGACGGCGGACGCACCCGTATTCGATAGGGCTGCGTGGAAGCGTCGCTCACGATGAAATACCCCAGCTCGCCCTTGGGCGCTTCGATGGAGTGATAAACCTCGCCGATTGGCGGCTTGATCACCTTGGGCACCTTGGCCATGATCGGGCCTTGCGGCAGTCCATCCACGGCCTGGCGAATAATGCGTACGGCCTGACGCATCTCCTCGATGCGCACCAGATACCGGTCGTAGGTGTCGCCGTGCAGCCCGGTGGGAATCTTGAAGTCAAAGTCTTTATAGGACTCGTAAGGCTGGGCCTTGCGCAGGTCCCACTTCACGCCGCTGGCGCGCAGCACCGGGCCGGTGACGCCCAGCGCAATGCAGTCCTCCGGCTTCAAAATGCCCACGCCCTTGGTGCGTTCCACCCAGATGCGGTTGGTGGTCAACAGCTCTTCGTATTCGTCCAGCTTGGGCAGAAAGGCTTCGCAGAACTTCTTGCAGTCCTGCTCAAAACCTTCGTAGGCCTCGTACAGGCAGCCGCCGATGCGAAATGCATGTGTCGTCAGGCGCGCACCGCAATACTTTTCGAAAATCTTCAGCACCTCTTCGCGATCGCGGAAGCAATAGAACAGCGGCGTAATCGCGCCTATATCGAGCGCGTGCGTGCCCAGCCAAACCTGGTGGCTGGCGATGCGGCACAGCTCCGTAAGGATGACGCGAATGTATTGCGCCCGCGGCGGCGCTTCCACGCTTAGGAGCTTCTCGACAGCCTCGCAGTAGCCCAGTCCGTTGGACACCGCGGCGACGTAATCCATGCGGTCCACGTAGGGATTGAACATTGCGTAAGTGCGGTTTTCCGCAATCTTCTCGACGCCGCGATGCAGGTACCCAATCACGCACTCAGTGCCCAGGACTTTCTCGCCATCTAGCTTCAGAATGACGCGCAACACGCCATGCGTGGACGGATGCTGCGGTCCCATGTTGAGGACGAGTTCGGTCGCGTCGAGGAAAGTTTCGTCCTTGGTATCGAGATCTAGGTAGTCGGTGCGATCGCTCATTGTCCACTCTCGATGCCGAGGTTGATCTGCACCCATTCCTGGTCCTGCTGAAGAATCGGATAATCCTTACGCAGAGGATGGCCCTTCCATCCGTCGGGCAGCAGAATGCGCTTCAAGTCGGGATGCCCATCGAACTCGATGCCGAACATGTCGAAGACCTCGCGCTCCAGCCAGTTTGCCGTCTCCCAAATTTCCACGGCAGTGCGCAAGCGCTCGCCGTCTTTGATCTGCGTCTTTACCCGCACGCGCTCGTTATGGTGGAACGAATAGAGGATGTAAACGATGTCGAACTGCACCTCGCGCTTGGGATAATGCACTGCGGTGATGTCCACGCAGTAGTCGAACAGTTCGTCCTGGCGCATGCGCAGCAGGATTTCGTAGACGATGGAGCTGTCCACCACCAGATATTTCTGACCGACGTATGTGCTGGCTTCTTTAATCCCGGAGCCGTACTGGCTGCGAAGACGCGTGACTAGCTCGGAATCCCATGGCTCCGGTTTGGGGCCTTCTGGCTTAGGAGCGGGCTTAGCAGCAGCCGGGGCGGCAGGCTTGGCCGGCTCAGCACTCTTCGCAGCGGTCGCGCCTGGAGAGGCTGGCTTCACAGGCTCGGGTTTACCTTCGTCCGGAGCCCCCGCCTTGGCGGATGGCGGCGGCGCAACTGGTGCCGCAGCAGCTTGGGATGTTTCGGCGGGCGCCTTGGCGCCGCCCGATCCTGCTCCCTCGCCGGGCTTTGCAGGCGCACCCGTCGGGGAGGCTGATTCAGGGGAGACTGGGTCGGTTCCTTTGGTTTCGTCGGGCATTGCTGTGTGTCTCTAGGGTGCCGAATCCCACATCTTCCGGCACTCTAAGTTTTATCAGCTTGCAGCACTTACTATCTTGTGCGGCAGTCACGCCGCTCTGTGACCGTAATCACATTGTTTCGCAAACCTGCCATGTTGGCGCGGATCATTGTGCTCCTTCCAACAACAAAAACCCCATCCGCAACTTGCGATGCGAACGGGGGTCGAACTTCTTTGCGCTAGACGTGATTACCGCTACACCCATTCCAGCGCGCCCTTCTTCCAAATCCAGATGTATCCCACGATCAGGATGCCGAGGAAAATCAGCATCTCCAGCAGGCCAAACAAGCCCAGCAGCTTAAACTGCACGGCCCAGGGGAACAGGAAGATGGTCTCCACGTCGAAAACCACAAACAGGATGGCCACAATGTAAAACCGGATCGTGTAGCGCCCGCGCGCGCTGTCGAAGGGCGTGATGCCGCACTCGTACGGCATCAGCTTGGTCTTAAATGGGTTACGGGGGCGGACGATGTAGAACAGTCCAAGCGTCCCAGCCGCCACTAGAAATGCCAGGAAGGCGAAGATGAACATCGGTACGTAATTCTGCGGCATAAAGTGCTGTCTCGCTGGTCGCGCCAAGGCGCGATCCGGATATGAACGAACGCGTCACTATACCGCCTCGCGGGACGGGATTCAATGACATGCGTCACAAATCCGTCTGGCTGTGGAAGGGCGTCCGTTTCGTTCTGCCCAGGTGTCGATATCCGGGATGCACACCGGGCGTTAGTCCTTGCTGCTCAGCAATGCGGCGGCACAAGTCTCTCAACTGCAGCCGTTCTTCTCTACTCAGCGCGGCGCAGAGGCTCTCTTCATGCTCAGCAGCTACCCGCGATAGCTCCCCAAGCACGCTCCGGCCTCGCTCGGTGAGCTCCAGTTCGTAGTTTCGGCGGTCTTGGCTGCTCCGCCGCCGCGCGACGATTCCCTTGGTTTCCAGTTCGTCGATCAGGGCGACCATCCGGCTGGGCATTACTCCGAGATGCTCCGCTAGCGTCTTCTGGCTGATGCCGGGATCCGACGCGATCTTGCGGAGCACTCCCGCATCCGGAGCACTCAACCCAAGGGCGGCAACTCTTTCGCCAAAACGACGGGCCGCATGTGCCCCAATCTGCGCCAGGAGGAAGGCAGCGCCAGTCGGCCGCCGGTCAGGACCTGCAGGAATTCCTTTATTTGGGTTCACTCCAACAATAGTAGCATTCTAAAATGATTTATGATATAAATCATTATGACAATGAATCAATTCGGCCGAACCGGAGAAGTCATGGCAAAACTAAGCGACCTACCAACCGCAAACTCTTCTACGTCCTCCACCGTACGCCACGCCGGTCCCCATCTCGGCGCCGTGGCGATTGTCTACACCGTTCTGTTCAACGCCGGACTCTACCCCGTCATGGTTTCGGCCGATAAGATCCACTTCCCCGCTCCCTGGGAACCCGGCAATGTCATCGTGTTGTACTTCCAGACGCATGCGGCCTCGGGGTTGATCTGCGCCTTCCTGCAGTTCGGATCCATGATAGCGCTCGGCATCTTCACGGCATCAGTAGTGAGCCAGTTGCGCTTCCTGGGCGTCCGTGCGGCGGGTCCATTCATTGCGCTGTTCGGAGGTTTCATGACCGTGTTTAATGGCATGGCCGCATCGTCGCTGCTGTGGGTCATGGTCGATCCTGGTATCGCCCACGACGCGACGCTATTGCAGGCCCTGTACTACCTTTCCTACGCCTTCGGGGGGCCGGGCTTCTCGGTGCCGATGGGGCTGCTGCTGGCCGGCGTGTCCGTGCCCGCCGCTTTCCTGAAACTCTTGCCAAAGTGGGTGGTCGGACTTGGCCTCTTCCTCGCAGTCTGCGGCGAGCTGAGTTGGTTCAACATCGTCCTGTCGCAGGCGTTGTTCCTCATTCCCCTGGTGCGCTTTCCGAGTTTCGTATGGCTGATCGCCACAGGATTTCTGTTACCGAGAGCGATTGCCCGTCCGTTACGCCCACTGGAGTTGGCAGTATGAAAAGCCTCGTCGCAACCATCATGATCTTGAATGCGGCGCTCTTCCTTTTTGGCGCTGTTCAGCATGTCGGCCTGACCGTCGGGCCGTTCCATGAGCCACGCATCATTCCCGCCGCAATTGTGGAGACGATCTGCTGCCTTTCGTTGTTGGGTGGAGCGGCTTTTCTCTTCGGTCACTCTGTGCTCGGATGGCGCATAGCTGTGATCGGCAACTTCATCGCGCTGGCTGGGGTCTTGCTGGGGATAGTTGCTCTCGCAGTCGGCGCCGGCCCGCGCACCGCCAGCAACGATCTCTACCACCGCATCATGCTGGTACTGATCGGCGTCAGCCTTGTGATTCTATTCTCTGCGCGTTCAGCGCCGAATCGAAGGTGAGTGAGGCAACATCCGGATCCGCCTAAGCCGCTCTTCCCGCACCAATCCATAATCGTCCCTCGCCAACTTGCGCCTTGCAAAAGCGGGGTGCGGGAGCCGAAGGGAAACGCAGCGGCGCAGCGACGGCACAAAAGAATCCACTCGCAGCTCGTTTTTCCACTGCGCTCTGCTCTAGAATTTCTTTCAGCGAATCCGCGTGAAATCTGCTGCCAAAACTTCGAGGTCAAAGATCGCCGACGACTGCGCCAAAACCGTCTCCGCCGCCACGCTGAAGCTCCGCTTGCTGAAGCGGCTTAAGTGCACGCTGAAATACGAGAAGCTGGCGTGGGATTCGGGCGCCAAGTTCGTTGCCGGCGTGGACGAAGTCGGCCGGGGATCGCTCTTCGGCCCGGTGGTCGCAGCGGCGGTGATCCTCGACCCCAGCTATCGCATTCGCGGGCTGCGCGATTCCAAGCTGCTGGACCGCGAGACCCGCGAGAAGCTGGCGCCGCGCATTCGCGAACACGCACTAGCTTGGGCGATCGCGGCGGTGGACGTCGCCACCATCGATCAAATCAACATTTATTGGGCCTCGAAACGCGCCATGGAAGTGGCTGTCGCGAAGCTCACGCTTCCTCCCGACCACCTGCTGATCGACGCCATGCGAATCAACTTCGAATGCGCACAGACGCCCATCATCCACGGAGACGCGCTGTCGGCCTCGATTGCCGCCGCGTCCATCATCGCCAAAGTCGAGCGCGACGCCATGATCACCGCATGGGACCCCGTCTTTCCGGAGTACAGGCTGGCGTCGAACAAGGGCTACAGCACCCCGCATCATCTGAGGATGCTGCGCGAAAAAGGGCCGACACCGCTGCATCGGCTGTCGTTCGCACCCGTGTGGACACTCGTCGGCGCCGCAAGAGGTGCTGGAATTCATGCTGGAGGAAAGCAATCAGCCGTCAGCACTCAGCACTCAGCCGTTGCTTGGCTAGGAACGAGCACATAAGGTTGAACGTGGGCAAATGAAAGTCTGGTGCTCTCGGGTCCGAATGCTGAGTGTTGAATGCTGAGTGCTGAGTGCTGAATGCTGAATGCTGAATGCTTCCCCTTGCACCAATTCGCCGGCTCGCGCATCCTATCCAACATGCCAAATACAGACATAGCGATTCTCGGCGGCGGATGTTTCTGGTGCGTGGAAGCTGCGTTCCATCAGATCGAAGGCGTCCATTCGGTGGTTTCGGGCTACATGGGCGGGCGCGTTCCCAATCCGACTTACGAGCAGGTCTGCAGCGGACGCAGCGGCCACGTAGAAGTTGCGCAAATTACCTTCGACCCGGCCATCGTCAGTTACGAAGAACTGCTGGAAGTCTTCTTCACCGTTCACGACCCGACAACCCTGAACCGGCAAGGCAACGACGTCGGTGAACAGTATCGCTCGGTCATCTTTTATCGCAACGAAGAGCAGCGCAAAACCGCGCAGGCCGTAATCGACGACCTCACCAAGGAACACGCGTTTGAAGATCCGATTGTGACGGCGGTTGAGCCGGCGTCAACCTTCTACTCCGCTGAGAGCTATCATCAGGATTACTTCAAGAACCATCCCTACCAGCCGTACTGCATGTTCGTGGTCTCGCCCAAGGTAAAAAAGATTCGGGAGAAGTTTGCGCAGCGCCTGAAGGCTGGGGTGTAGAGCCAGCCCGGTTCGCCCAGGGAAGCAACCGCAGATCCTTCGACTCCGCTTCTCTCCGCTCGGGATGACAAGTCAATCCCCATGCTTATGCCGGTCGGGCATACCGAGACTGCGCACGGTGTCGTTCTCAAAGTCAAACTCGATCAGCACGGCCGGCTCGTTCCCCACCACCCAACCATCGTGACCCGGATCGATCACCACAACTTGAGGCGCAATGAACTCCACGATGCAGCCGTCCGCGTACTCAATGTGGATCTGCCCGGAGGCCAGAAACCCGGCGTGCGCGTGCATGCATAGATCGGTCCCGGTAAGGGGTTTCATGTCTTTCGACCAGCGATATCCCGCCGGATAGATCAGACGCTTGACGCGAGCCGCGCCTGCGGGAGCGATGTCTAGTTGCACCCCGCCGACTTCACGGTGCTGAGTTCCCTTCATGGGTGCGAGGAGAGGATTGGCATCACTCATGACAAATGTCCTCCGAAGTCTATGCGCGGGTTCGTGAATCGTTGCAGCGCTTTGGAGCACTCCTCGCGCGTTTCCTGAGGATACCCAGCACGGTGTGCTCCACCAAAACATAAGGCAAGAAAGAGTGCTTTCTACCACGGAGGACACGGAGTCCAAGGAAATTGAGTCTCATTTCTCCTCCATGCCCACCGTGTTCTCCGTGGTGACAACTTTCTCCCAGAGCAAAAATTGACCGCTGAAACCAGGAAATTGAACATCTTTTTCGGCCACCTGTACCTTCCTCCCGCCGAACCCCCTTGATTCCAGGGGGCAAATTTAGTTCTTGACATTGCAAATTGCAATGCTACAATTGCAAATTGTAATATGAAACTTGGCGAGAAAATCCGCTACCTCCGGCTGGTCGAAGGCACCCTGCGCGACATGGGCCACGAGATGACGCAGCAAGACCTGGTAGTCGCGCTGAAGAAGGAAATGGGCAGCGGGCTCAGCCAATCGTACGTATCGCAGATCGAGAGCGGCGCGCGCCCGCATCTGACCAATGCGTCGCGCATGTTGCTGGCGCGTTTCTTCAAGGTGCATCCGGGCTACCTCGTGGATGATCCCGAGGGCTATCACACCGAGCTCACCAGCGATCTGCGCGCCCTGGAAGACCGGCTTGATCTGTGGCTGATCAACGGGGCGGAGCAGTTTGCACGCGACCCGGAGGTCAGCCATGCGCTGTTGCAGCTTGCCAAACATAGCGACTCACGTAAGTGTCTGCTGCTGCTGGGCGCGATTCTGGAGGCCCCGGAACTGGTGGACCGTTTGACCGAGGTGTTGAAGCCGGGCGCAGGCGAGCCGCATGGCGCCACGCGAAGCAGGAAATCGGCGGGAGCAACCCTATGACGTGGGAAATATTTTATCTCGTGTGCTTTCTGTTTGGAGTGACGATGATCGGGCTCTCGTTCCTGGGCGGAAGCCTGCACCTGCCGCACATCCATCTGCATTTGCCGCACGGAGGCGCGCACGTTGCCGGCGGAGTTCACGGCGGAAGCGCCAGCGGCTCGCAAATGCCGTTCCTCAATTTTGGAACCATCACGGCATTTCTGGCTTGGTTTGGCGGCACCGGCTATTTGCTGACGGAGTACTCCTCGCTGGTGGTGGCGGGGGTGTTGACGCTGGCTACCGTCGCCGGAGTGGTAGGCGCAACCATCGTTTTTTGGTTCGTGGCCAAGGTGCTGCTCAAATACGATCGCGATCTCGATCCCGCGGATTACGAGCGCGTCGGAGTACTGGGCCGTATCACCAGCCCGATTCGAGCCGGCGGCACCGGGGAAATTATCTTCTCGCAGGAAGGCACCCGTCACACCTGTGGTGCCCGCAGCGAAGACGGCGAAGCCCTGCCGCGTGGCAGTGAGGTGATCGTCACACGCTATGAACATGGCATTGCCTACGTAAAGCGGTGGGAAGAAATGGTGGAAGAGGAAACAATTAGCAATTAGCAGTCAGCAGTCAGCATTCTGAGTGAGCCGTGAGAGGTAAGACGACCAAATGCTAAATCGGCGAAATAAAGGAGTAGAGGCTGAGTGCTGAATGCTGAGTGCTGCCTTTAAGGAGGCCTATGGGGTTCCACATACCAACTGATGTATTGATTATTGCCTGGACAGCGGTCGCGGCGGTCGTGCTGTTGATCAGCGTCTTTGCCAAACTCTACCGCAAGGCAGGGCCAAACGAAGTCCTGGTGGTGTACGGGTTTCGCGGCACCCGCGTGGTCAAGGGACACGGCACCGTCATCTTTCCCATGGTGGAGACTTGCCGCGAGCTCTCGCTCGAGTTGATGTCGTTCGACGTAGCTCCGCAACAAGACCTCTATACCAAGCAAGGTGTCGCGGTAACCGTGGAGGCCGTGGCGCAGATCAAGGTGAAGTCCGATCCGGAATCCATCCTGACTGCGTCAGAGCAATTCCTTACCAAGGCGCCGCTGGATCGGGAAGCGTTGATCCGGCTGGTGATGGAAGGTCACCTGCGCGGCATTATTGGGCAACTCACGGTGGAAGAGATCGTCAAGCAACCGGAGATGGTGGCGGACCGAATGCGCTCCACCTGCGCCGACGACATGAACAAAATGGGGCTGGAGGTGATCTCGTTCACCATCAAGGAAGTCCGCGATAAGAACGAATACATCGCCAACATGGGGCGTCCGGACATTGCACGCATCAAGCGGGATGCTGATGTCGCCACCGCCGAAGCGGAGCGCGATACCGCGATCCGGCGTGCCATTGCGCTGCGCGAATCCGCCATCGCCAAGGCACAAGCCGACCAGGAGCGCGTGGCCGCGGAGACAGCCTCCCAGGCCCGGCAGGCAGAGGCACAACGCGATCTCGAAGTGAAGAAGGCGACGTACAACGAGATGGTGAAGCGCCAGCAAGCGCAGGCCGACAAAGCGTACGAGATCCAGACCAACATCATGCAGCAGCAGGTGACCGCCGAAGCCGTGAAGGTTCAGCAAGTCGAGAAAGAACAGCAGGTCAAGGTGCAGGAGGCGGAGATTCTGCGTCGCGAGAAAGAACTGATCGCAACCGTGCTGAAGGCGGCCGAGATTGAGCGCCAGCGGATCGAGACGTTGGCGGACGCCGAGAAGCAGCGGCTAACGGTCGAAGCCGAAGGCCATGCCAGCGCGATTCGTGCGCAGGGCGAGGCGGAAGCCGAGATCATCTTCAAGAAAGGTGACGCCGAGGCACGCGCGATGAATGTGAAAGCCGAGGCGTACCAGCAGTACAACCAGGCTGCGGTGGTGGATAAACTCTTCGCCAACCTGCCGGAGATCGTGAAGGCGCTGGCCAGCCCGCTGGCTAACGTCGACAAGATCACCATCGTCTCGACCGGCAACGGTCATTCGGCTGGGATGAACAAGATCACAGGTGATATCACCGAAATGGCTGCGCAAGTGCCGGCATTGTTCGAGGCCCTTTCGGGCATGAAGATGTCGGACCTGCTGAGCAAGGTGAGGACACTTGGCGAGAAACGTCCGGATGAATTGCCGCCAGGCGACGACGATGGCAAGTCGAAGGCCGCGGGGGCGGGTAAGTGACGGCGAAAGGGCACGGCTTCAGCCGTGCCGTAGATGCCGTCTTAATAGCAGGACTTTAGTCTCGGAGGGACGGCAGGCCGATCCCCTCTCGACAGGATTGGTATGAATTCAGAAACCGATAACGCGCAGATAGTGGTGAATCTTGGATTGATCGGCACATTGCTGGGTGTGGTAGTTCGGTTCATCACGCACTCAAACGTGGCGGTCCCTGTAGGCGCCATGGGAGGCTTGCTCGTCGCCTTCTTGTTGGCAGCGGTTCGCGGCGAGCAGTTTTGACCCAAGGAAGGAGCAGTTATGGCATTACTCGATCGTGTAGCAACGCTGGTGCGGGCCAACCTCAACGATCTGGTTGACCGCGCAGAGAATCCCGAAAAGATGTTGAAACAGGTCATCCTGGACATGGAAAACCAGTTCATGCAGGTGAAGACGCAAGTGGCCATCGCCCTCGCCGATCTTCATCTGTTGGAGAAGCGGAAGAGAGAAAACGCGGACAAGCATGCCGAATGGATGCGCAAGGCCGAACTCGCCGTCGACAAAAAAGACGACGAGCTGGCCCGCGCTGCCTTGGAGCGTGCGATGAGCTTCCAACAGCTTACCGAGAGCTTCGAGCAGCAGATCGCCGACCAGGAGGTCCAGGTCGAGGCCCTCAAGTCGGCGCTGAAGAAGCTGGAGCTGAAGCTCTCCGAGGCCCGTGGCAAGGCGGATTTGCTGATCGCGCAGCATCGCCGCTCGCGGGCCGTCAACCGCGCCGCCGATGCCCAGGTCACCTCAACGGGAGAGAACCGTACCTTCGAACGGATGCGCTCCAAAGTGGCCCACGAGGAAGCCCTCG
Organism: uncultured Acidobacteriaceae bacterium; assembly: GCA_963836295.1. Lineage (GTDB taxonomy): Bacteria > Acidobacteriota > Terriglobia > Terriglobales > Acidobacteriaceae > Bog-257. The sequence continues at coordinate 152,767 of CAWIIY010000005.1, forward strand.
GCCAGGCCAAAGGCGAGGTGCTGGGCGACGACCTCGATGGCCGTCTCGACGCGCTGGAGCGCGAGCAGAAAATTGACTCGTTGTTGGAGGAGATCAAGGCGAAGAAACGCCTGAGCGCTTAGCCGGATCTGACCTACCGCGCCCCCGCCAGACGCTCATGAGCGCTTTTCCGCATCGAAATCCCGGTGTGCCCACCTCCAGGGCTGCATGTCTGCCGACATGTAGCCCTTTTATAATCTACTACTTACCCACCACATCCCCCAGATCACCCATAAATCACCGTTAGATCACCCACAAATCACCGCTGGTGCATTGATCGCTCGGACGAACCGGCGCATTGTGCGCTCACGAGAGCGGGATTTGAGCAAACGCTCACCTGCTTTGAAAGGGGAACGGCTTCCGGAGGTAGGACAACCATCCCGCCTCTGGAAGCGAAGCAAGGTCCCACGACAACCAATCCGGCGCCGCTCAACTTCGACCGTCGCCACAACCTATGACCACAAGGAGGTCACTATGAAAACGCAAATAACCGCGCAGCGGAACGGCGTAGTGCGCAAGAGCAATTTGTGCAGCCACATCTCGACGAAGTGCCTCATCGCGTTCGCCGTTTTGATTCTCGGCGCATGGCCAGTAATGGCCGGCACCTTGCAACCTTTTAACCCCTACCAATGGACGAGTGCCACGTGTGTCGGAACGAATTGCACATGGACTGCAACCAGTCCCTTTCCAACCATCACGGCGAACAGCAGCAATGGCTGGGTGCCTGGGGGATCCGGCGGCACGAATTTCACGCCGCCATTAACGAACGAATTCAACGTTGCCGGTAATGGCGCGTCGCTTGTCACGAGTTTTCCCAGCAGCCTTAACTGGGGAGCAAACGGGGGCGAGTTACTTCTTGGGAACATTCACAACTACTTCGAGTACAACCTTTCGGCGACGGACGGTACCAACCCCATAAATGTAAATAACTGGACGTTTCTCGGAGAAGACCTCAACTCTACGAGTTCTACAAGCTCCTGCGTTGGCGGTTCGGCCGTCGCTCTCCTGCCTGGTGGCATCTGTGCGGGAGGGCCAGATTCAAAGAGCTTCTATGTGTATGACCCCAACGCTTCCACAGGCAGCGGACAGGGAGGGGTCATCGCGCTCGGTAACCTTCCTTCGAACGTCAGGACGATCACTCTGACGCTCGAGTCGAACAATCTTGGCGACATGTTCCCGAATGGCGGGCAAGGTAGCGACTTCATTCTCTTCAACGTAGGAGCACAATCCACAACCCCCGAACCGGGAACCCTCGCTTTATTGGGAACTGGCGTCCTCGGACTGGCTGGCGTAATCCGCAGAAAGTTAGGTGGATAAAGCCAAAACGATCCAAGTCTTGCCCACGCCGTTTGCAGCAGTACCACGATTAGGTAGTTGAGAGGCACACAACGGCCTTGAGCGGCGAAGTGATTTTGACCGCAATACGAACCGGCGACGATTAGCTTCGACCGTTGCCACAACCCATGACCACAAGGAGGTCAATATGAAAACGCAAACGATCCGTAGCAATGAAATGACCCTGCAGCCGTTCTTCGGACGGCGCGCCAACCAAACCACTCACAACCTAACCGGCGCCGCGTCGGCTTCGACCGTCGCCACAACCCATGACCACAAGGAGGCCACCATGAAAAACAAAAGACAAAGTGAAATGAATCTAATGAACTCTCTCCTCCAGAAACTCGCTAGGATTGCACCGAAGGCCGCTCTGCTGGCTATCGTCGCGGTCTCGTTTGTCTTATCCCCAATGGCCTTTGCAGACTGCTCGTTTTCCCCATCGGCTGTAACGTTATATGCGGCTCCCGGGCAAGGAGTGGGGTCTGACTTCACGATAAGTGGAATATCCGAAACTTGGCTTTCGGAGGGTTGGGTTACCGCAAAGTTCTTTGTGAGCGGAGATTTCACCGGTTCCGAACGCGAATCCGTACGTCTATTATAACAGTAGTGTTCCTCCTGATGCGATATACCCGCAGAGTCCCCCGCAGCATTTCCAACTTCCCGCAACGTCCACTGGGTACTTCTCCGTCTACATACCGCCCTATGCCACTGCGGGACAGCGTGTGGTCTTGCAGACGCAAGTCAAAGATTGGTTTACTACATGCAATGCGACGTTAACCGTCGTCGTGGTTACTGCCCCAGCCCTAAGTACCGAGATGAACACGATTGGGGGCAACAACGAGGCCGACGAGTATTTCAAGGGGACAGACATGAATCTCTATCAGCTCTCATGGCCGGGAACCTGGTACTCCGCGAACATAACCCAGCTGGCGGGCTATGCTCAGCCTCTTGATGGGCTGAGTCCGATCACGAGCCAGACGGACGCCGCTTATAACAAGTCAGAGGTCTTTTACCTCGACCCGATACAACATGTCGAGGCGCTGCTCTACGACAATACGCATCACACTTGGAGCTACAAGGACATAACGGCGGCGGCGGGTGCCGATCCAGCGAAGGAGGGCAGTCCGCTGGTGAGCCTGGTCAACTCGTTTGTCAATTCCATACAGGTTCACTATATCGATTCGGCCGGACACATCCACCAACTGTATTCCTGGGATAGAACCAACTGGTACGGCGGCGATCTGACGGCGAGTACCGGGGCGTTGCCGGCCGTCTCCAACAGCCCGCTGGTGGCGGAGATCAATCGCGTGTCCAATACCGTGGAGGTCTACTACATTGGAACCGACGGCCACATTCGCCTGCTATGGTGGAGCAGTAGCCTCGGATGGAACAGCACCGATCCGACCGCAATGGCGGGTGCTCCGAACCCGGCTTCAGGCAGCGCCCTGGTGAGTCTTAGCAACACCATCGCCAACAGTGTGCAACTGGACTATCTGACTGCGGACCACCACATTCACGAACTGTGGTGGGCACCCTCCGCCGGATGGCACTGGGACGACCTGACAGTGTATGCGGGTGGCGTCAACGCCGCGACGGGCAGCAGCCTGACGACCGAGATCAATACCTTGAGCAACACCGTCGAGTTGTATTACTTCGACTCCAACTGGAACGTGAAAGAACTGTGGTTCAATCCGGGCCAATGGCAGTGGTTCAGCAGCGACCCAATGTGGGGATTGGGGGCGCCAAGTGCTGCTCCCGGGAGCTCGCTGGTAAGCCTTGTGAACACACGAGCTGGCACTGTCCAGGTCCATTACATCGCGCCAGACAAGCATGTGCATGAATTGTGGTGGAATGGGATTTGGCACACGGATGACGTGACCAATAACGCCGGCGCGATCAACGCGGTTCCGTAACCTTGCCGTTGTCGTGATCAGGCCCCACTGGGACGCCGGGTGCCCCGTCCAAGCGTCTTTCGCTTGGGCGGGGATTTTCTTTGCCCGAGGCTCGAACCCACTTGCATGCCGCTGACCACCCTCCGCGCTACAATACCGCGATGGCTGATTCGCTCTATTTGAGCATCTGGTTTCCCAGCTTCCGCGAAGCAGAGATGATGCCGCGCGCGGTAAGCGTCCTGCGGCAGTTCCCTTTCTCGGCGGTGCGCGAGGGCATCACCTACTTGTCGGTGCATCCCGTGGCGTGGTCGGAGCCGACGGTGCTGGAGCGCCGCTTCACTCCGGGCATCTCGCCCGAGGAAGCCGCCGAGATAGCCGGCGAATTTGTGCATGACGATTTCGCCTTTGTCTTCGAGGCGTTTTGGGACCTGTGGGTGCCGAACGACGACGAGCACGGCGACGATTGGGTGCAGCGTCCGGTCGCGGCGCGCTTTCTGGTACACGGAGTTCAATTCGACGAGGGCATTTACAGCGAAGACGGGCATGTCGAAGTGGACTTCGGGCTGGATACGTCTTTCGTCTACGAGGGGCTGACGCTTTCGCCTTTCATCGAAAAGTACCTGCGAGCCAACATCGCCAAGCTGGTCGCCTTCTCCGCGGCAGTCGAAAAGAATTGCGCACTGAGCGGACGCGTGCTGTGGTCGGAATCGGAGGAGAACCTGGCCCAGAAGCTGATCGCGAAGCTGCAGCAAACGCAATAGGCGCCAGCAGCCAGGCAAACAAAACGCTTGGGCTGTGTGGTCATTGAAAATGACAGCCCGGAGATCGGGATGACCCATCTTCAACGCCAGCCTAAAGGCTGGCTCTACCAGGCCGCACACCAAAGTGAAACCTCTCTAAAAGCCACAATGATGACAGCGGATTTATGGCACGGCTGAAGCCGTGCCCCTTCAAGGAATCGCTTCCTTAGAAACCGAGTGCAGCGGGGCTTCGCCGTGACGCATGGATCCAAGCTCCCTGCTTAACACCCCACATCGACTTCCTCCATCAACATCACTCTTCGCAGCTGCAACAGTGCCCAAGCCAGCGCAGCCAGTCCCGCTCCCCACACAGCAAACACGACGTTGACCACCCAGCGCGGCGCTACTCCCACCCGGCGCAGCAGAAACGGTAAGAAGTTCCACGTGTCGATGTGGACATAGTCCCAAGGGTCGTAGGTCATCGAATCATTGTTGAGGCCCCATGCCCGCATCTTTCCCAAAGCAAACGCCGCGATGTTCTTGAAGCGCAGGAAGACCACGAACGTCGGGTGTCCCAGCGTGTCTTCCTGATAGATCTCCAGCGGCAGCCAGAAGGCGAGCGAGGCCAACTGGATGGCGGTGCTGAACACGATCAAGCCGATTCCCATCCACCACACCAGCTTTCCCAACGATGCACGCCAGCGCAGCAGGAGTGGCACCGAGATAAATGCTGCCAGTTCGACAGCGGTGGAAACGTAACGGTCACCCCAGGCGAAGTCGCCGCTCCAGACGGTGTATCGCGCGTAGAAGCTGATGTAGCCCAGGACTAAGAGGAAGGCCGTGATCAAGTACGCCCTGACGTCGGAGCGAAAATGCTTCCACGCGATCGCCGCGAGAAGAATCGTGATGAGCAGGCAGCGGGTCAAACAGAAAGATGGATTTCTCCGGCTTGATTAATGGCCCGAGAAAGCCTACGTGGAATGGAACTTCCCAGGGATAGTTTGGCGGGAACGATGGATTCAGCCGCTTCTCTTCTAGTCCGGCGATGGTGACGTATGTGGTGAACAGCGAGCCGAAACGGTAGAGATGATACAGCCGATCGATCGCTGCGAAGATTGCATAAACGGGCAATGCGGTCTTGAGGTATGTCAGAGCCCGCTGCCACAGCTCGCGACCGCGTACATTCTCCAACCAGAGAACCAGAAGCAGAAACAATCCTCCGGCGATCAGGTCCAGGCCGGTGGTAAGTCGGGTCAGCAGGTTGAGCCCGAAGGCCAGCGAGCCGATGAGCAGTGCGCGTGCGCTGCCGGTTCGAAGCCACTCGTATTGGAAGGAGAGACCGGTCAACGTCAGCAGCATGATGTAGTTGTTCTCCATCATGTTCTGCGTGTAATGAAGGTGCGTGGTACAGAACAGCAGACGCCAGCACGCCCGCGACGGACTGCTTCACGCTGAAGCCCAACTGGCACAGAAAACGAAAGCAGACTAGCGCCGTCAGAACATTGACCAGGATGTTCGTGGTATAGCTCACGAAAATCGCGCGAGCCGTAGGATCGGTATCGTTGTAGTTGACAAAGATCGGTAGCTTCGCCAGGCCGGTTCCCACCACGTCGGCCGGGAACATGAGCAGCGACTGACCCATTCCGTACCAGCTATAGAGCTTGCCTCCGCGGCCGTGAATGCCGAACTCGGGATACTCCCTCGGGAACACCGGAGGTTCCGAGGTTCACCAGGAGTGCGTAGTCTGCAGACGATGGGAGGTGTCGGAGGTACCGAGCTCGCCGGACTGGATGACGAAAGCGCTGAGCGCGGCAACTAGAAGAAGAAGGGATAGAGGGTTGCGAAACCAGCGCCGCGGAGCAGAGACCATGTAGGGGCAATAGTAAACGAAAAAGCCCCGTGACATTGATGACACGAGGCTTTCTCCTATGTGATCGTGAGAAGAATTATTTCGTCCTTCCCCCTTCCATCTTCAGTTCTGCGCTCGCCCCCGCCTGCGCCGCCGCCAGGCGAGCTGTCAGCACGCGGAACGGCGAGCACGATACGTAGTTGAATCCCAGCTGCGCGCAGAACTCGACCGACGACGGTTCGCCGCCATGTTCGCCGCAGATGCCGATCTTGATGGTCGAACGAGTGGCACGGCCTCTCTCCGTGCCGATCTTCATCAGCTGTCCGACACCTTCGCGATCCAGCACCGCAAACGGATCCTGCTTCAGAATGCCCTCCGAAAGGTAAGCAGTAAGAATCTTGCCGACGTCGTCGCGCGAGAAGCCAAAGGTGGTCTGCGTGAGATCGTTCGTGCCAAAGCTAAAGAACTCCGCCTCCTGCGCAATCTCATCGGCAACCAAAGCCGCGCGTGGCAACTCAATCATGGTCCCTACCAGGTATTCCACCTTCTGCTCTTTTTCGGCGAACACCTCTTCCGCGACGCGACGCACGATAGCAGCCTGATTGGCCATCTCTTTCAGACCGGTGGTAAGCGGGATCATTACTTCCGGCTTCACTTTCACGCCCTCTTTCGCGACTTTGACCGCTGCCTCGAAGATAGCGCGCGCCTGCATCTCGGTAATCTCAGGATAGGTGATGCCTAGCCGGCAACCACGCAGCCCGAGCATGGGATTCACTTCATGCAACTGTTCCACGCGGTTGAGCACCGTGCGCAGTTCTTTCAGCTTGGGCGATTTCGGTTTGGTGAGTTCGAGCTTGGCGATGTCGACCATGAGCTCTTCTCGCCGCGGCAGGAACTCGTGCAGCGGCGGGTCGAGGGTGCGGATGGTGACCGGCAGGCCATCCATTGCCCGGAACAGCCCGATGAAATCGTTGCGCTGCATGGGAAGCAATTTGCGCAACGCGGTGCGACGGTCTTTTTCGGTGTTGGCGAGAATCATGGTCCGCATGTGCGGCAGGCGGTCCTCCGCAAAGAACATGTGCTCGGTGCGGCACAGTCCGATGCCCTCAGCGCCGAAGGCGCGCGCCTGGAGCGCGTCGCGCGGAATGTCCGCGTTGGCGCGCACACCCATACGCCGGAAGGGCTCGGCCCAGCTCATGATCTTCTCCAACTCAGGGTCATCCGGCCGAGCGGGAACTGTGTTCAGCTTGCCGTTGATGACGCGGCCCGTTGTGCCATCGAGCGAGATCCAATCGCCATCCTTCAGCACCTTGCCATGAACGCGCATCTCGCGGGCCTTTTCATCCACGTCGATATCACCGGCGCCCGCGACACAGCACTTGCCCATGCCACGGGTAACGACGGCGGCGTGGCTGGTCATGCCGCCGCGAGAGGTAAGAATGCCGGCCGCGACTTCCATACCGCCAATATCTTCCGGAGTGGTTTCGCTGCGCACCAGGATTAACTTCGCGCGACTGTCCTTGTTGAACTTCTCCACCGCTTCGTCCGCGGTGAAGACAATCTGGCCGACCGCCGCGCCCGGCGACGCTGGCAGTCCGGTCGCGAGCACGTCCAGGTCCTTGCCCTTTTCATCGAGGCTGGGGACGAGGAAATCGTAAAGCTGATTTGGCTCAACGCGGAAGATCGCCTCTTCCTTGCTGATCAGCCCTTCCTCGACCATCTGGATGGCGACCCGAACGGCCGCGCGCCCGGTACGCTTGCCGTTACGCGTCTGCAGCATGTAGAGGCGGCCGTCCTGGATGGTGAACTCGAAGTCCTGCATGTCGCGATAGTGCTTTTCCAGTCGCGTGGTGATTTCACGCAACTGGTTGTAGACCTCGGGCTGGATCTTCTCCAGTTCGGAGATGTGTACCGGCGTGCGCACACCCGAGACCACGTCCTCGCCCTGCGCGTTCATCAGAAATTCGCCGTAGAATTCCTTCGCGCCGGTCGCGGGATTGCGGGTAAAGCCCACGCCCGTGCCGCTGGTCTCGCCCAGATTGCCGAAGACCATGGCCTGCACGTTGACCGCAGTGCCCAGCATGTCATCAATATTGTTGATGCGGCGGTAAGTCTTGGCGCGATCGTTCAGCCACGAGCGGAACACGGCGTCGCGCGCCATCACCAGCTGCTCGTGCGGGTCCTGCGGGAACTCGCGCTTGGTATGCTTCTGCACCACCTTCTTGTAATCGGCGATGACTTCCTGCAGCGCCTTGGCGTCGAGATCGGTGTCGAGCTTCACCTTTTTTTGCTTCTTCTTGCCGTCGAAAACTTCCTCGAACGCATGCTTGGGAATATCGAGGACGACCGACCCGAACATCTGGATCAGCCGGCGATAGGAGTCATACGCGAAGCGCGGATTGTTGCTGCGCTTAGCCAAACCCTCGACCGACTTGTCGTTCAGCCCAAGATTGAGGATGGTGTCCATCATGCCCGGCATGGAGAACTTGGCGCCCGAACGAACGCTAACCAGCAGTGGATTGTCTGCGGCGCCGAGCTTCTGTCCCTGCAACTGTTCCAAGCGGCCAAGCGCCTCATCCATCTGGTGATTGACTTCCTTCGAAACGGCGTTGCTGCGCATGTACTCGCGGCAAGCTTCGGTCTGAATGGTGAAGCCGGGAGGCACGGGCAGCCCGGCGTTGGTCATCTCGGCCAGTCCGGCGCCTTTGCCGCCCAGTTCATCTTTCATTTTTCCGTGACCTTCGGCGTGTCCGTCGCCGAAGAAGTAAACATATTTCACGGCCTTCGCGTCAGCGGCCGCCGTGGCTTCAATGTCAGTAGTAGGAGTGCTCATGATAGGTGTCCTTTACGGTTTGCTATTGACCATTGCTATTAATCGTACGCCGGAACCGTTTCTTCTTCATGAATTGTTATTACGAGCGCCCAGCTTTGGCGGGGCTTCTCGAATTGACCACGGACGCGCGGAGGTCGGAGTCATTTTCTTTCGTTGATCTCCGTGTCCTCTGTGCCTCCGTGGTGAAAACTTACTTGCCTTCCGTAACAATCTCGCTGAAGTCGGCGATGATCGAAAACTCGTGAAGCGCAATTTGAAGCAACGCTAGTCGATTGGCCCGCACGCGTTCATCTTCAACCATGACCATAACTTTATCGAAAAATAAATCAATGTCCGGTCGAAGCGTAGATAGCGCAATCAACGCTTCGGCATAGTTCATTTCCGCCGCCGATTTTCTGTATTTCAGGAGAATTTCCTCAATCCTGATTGCTAAGTTTCTCTCTTCCGCGGGGGTATCGGGCAAAGCCTCAAACCCATTGGCTCTTCGGATTCCTCGCTCAGCCGCTTGCTTTATGATGTTCTTTATGCGTTTGAAAGCGGCGGCAACCGACACGAAGTCCGGCAACCCCCGCACCTCGCTTACCGCTTTGGCCCGGGCGATCGCGTCCACAATGTCGTCGCTTCCGGCAGCCAGTACCGCGTTCACAACGTCATAGGCAAAGCCACGGGCATCGCGCAGATAAAACTCCAGGCGCTCGCGCATAAAGTTAGCTGCCGCTTCGTCGAAGTTAACGTTCCTGGCAAAACGGCGCTCCGCGTCCGAGCCGACGTATTCCGCGCGCGCGTCGGAGAACAGCTTCCCAACCGGCAGCGGCAGTTTGTGCTCGGCAATGATCTTCACGATGCCATTGGCCGCTCTACGCAGCGCAAACGGGTCTTTCGAGCCCGTCGGCTGCAGACCCAGCGCAAACATGCCGGCAATGTTGTCCGCCTTATCGGCGATGGCGAGCACAGCTCCTTCGACGGAGCGTGGAACACCGTCTTCCATCGACTCCGGTTTGTATTGATCGTAAATAGCGTCGCCAATGGCTTCAGCAGTGGCAGCCGGAAGTATCGGATCAAGTTGCTGTACCTTGGCGTACAAACCGCCGACGATTCCCTGAAGCTCGGTAAACTCCTTCACCAACTCGGTGGTGAGGTCAGTCTTGGCAAGCAGCGCCGCCTTGAACACCACTCCCGACCTTACTGGCGTGCCCGCATTGCGAATCGCCTCAGAAATCAGGCTTCCCAGCTTCTGGACACGCATTGTCTTGTCGAAGTAGCTGCCCAGGTCCTTCTGGAAGGTCACGGCTTTCAGCATGTCCACGCGCTGGCGCAGCGGGATCTTCTGGTCAGCCTCCCAGAAGAAACGCGCGTCGTTGAAGCGGGCACGCAGCACGCGCTCATTGCCATGGCGAATCAGCCCATCGGGATCGCCATTGGTATTCAGCACAGCCAGAAAGTGAGCTAGCAGTTTGCCATCGGCATTTTCCAGGGCGAAATATTTCTGGTGGTCGCGCATCACCGTGACCAGCACTTCGTCAGCGAGCGTGAGAAACTCGGGATCGAAATTCCCGAGCACGACGGACGGAAACTCCGTGAGATTTACCACCGTTTCGAGCAGGGGTTTGTTTTCGCGCCAACGTGTGCCGGGAATGGTTCGGGTGGCGGCGTCGAGCGCCTTACGAATGCTCTGCTCGCGATCGGCAGCACTGGCTACCACCGAAGCCTTCGCTAACGTAGAAGCATAGTCGGATGGCCGATTGATCGGCATCGGTCCCGACGAAAGGATACGATGGCCTTCGCTGGCCTTTCCGGCGCGAATGCCGGCAAATTCCAACGGCACGACTTCGCCGTCGAGCAGCGAGACCAGCCAACGTACCGGGCGCACGAAGCGCTCCGCCGATTTGCCGCGCCAGTACATGCTCTTCGCCCAATAAATGCCGGCGATCTCCTTGGGCAGTGACTCGGCCAGAATCTCCGTCGCGAGACGGCCATTCTTCTTCACCGTGGCGCCCAGATATTCGCCCTTCGGTGTCGTGACCTTCTGCAGCGCGTCTACCGAGATGCTGACCTTGCGCGCAAACGCTTCCGCGGCGGGAGTTGGCTTTCCATCTTTGTACGCAACCTTGAGGGAAGGCCCGGTGACCTGCTCGGTGATGTCTGGCTGGGCGGAAGATACTCCGGCGACCAGCACGGCCAAACGACGCGGCGTGGAATAGCTCTGCAGCGTCGCGGTTTCGACGAGGCGCTCGCGCTGCAAGAGATCGCCAACACGGCGGCCCAGTTCGTCGCGGGCGCTGTCGATCATCCGCGCAGGAATTTCTTCGGTACCGATCTCGAGTAGGAAGTCAGGCATAAGAAAGCAGCGACTAGCAATCAGCAATTAGCTCTTAGCAATTAGCTCTTAGCCATCGAAAGAGGAAGTTTAATTTAACGTGATAACGATTGTCCCGATGTGATTCGAGTCACACGACGCGAATTGATCGAACTGGGTGCCCCATCCTTTCGCCGGTCTTTGGCGAAAGGATGGGAGACGTCGATCCATAAATAATGCATTCACGCCTACGATCGACTCGCTGCCAACTGCTCCGCCTTCGGCAACTTCTCCTCCTCCGCGGCCGGCTTGTTGAACTCCGCACTCTGCTGGTCCACGTAGGCCTTGGCCACGCCCACCGCGATCGCCCGAATGCGCGCGATTACGCCAACTCTCTCAGTCACGCTAATCGCCCCCCGCGCATCGAGAATATTGAACAGGTGCGAGCACTTCAGGCAGAGATCGAACGCGGCCAGTACCGGGAAACGTTGACGAGCCACTTTTCGCTCTTGGCTGTTCGCTACTCGCTCTTCGCCAGATTCGTCGGCTTTCCCGTGATCCTTTCCAGAACGCAGCGACGCTCTCCCACCAAACTCCGCCGCGTATTCATCCAGCAGGGCCCGGCACTCTGACTCGTACAACTCAAGATGCTTCCACGCCTTCTCCACGTCGGCAAGTTCAAAGTTGTAGACCGAGAACTGCAACTCGTCCTGCAGGCGGATTTCTCCGTATTTCACCGGCTGCCCATCGGGACCGACGACCCACGTGATGTCGTAAATGCTATCCACATCCTGCAGAAACGCGGTAATGCGCTCCAGCCCATAGGTCAGCTCGGCCGAGATGGGATCGAGATCGATCCCCCCGCACTGCTGGAAGTAAGTGAACTGCGTGATTTCCAGCCCGTCGAGCATGACCTGCCAGCCAATGCCCCAAGCGCCCAGCGTGGGCGACTCCCAGTTGTCTTCTTCGAACTTGATGTCGTGCTTGCGCAAGTCAATGCCGATCGCAGTCAGCGATTCCAGATATAGCTCCTGCACATTGACCGGCGGCGGCTTCAGGATCACTTGAAATTGCAGGTGTTTGAACAGGCGGTTCGGGTTCTCGCCGTAGCGGCCATCGGCGGGACGGCGCGAGGGCTGCACGTAGCCCACGCGATATGGCTTCGGCCCCAGTACGCGGAGGAACGTCTCGGGCGCCATCGTGCCGGCGCCGACTTCGACGTCGTACGGTTGCTGCAGAACGCAACCATGGTCGGCCCAGAAATTTTGCAGCCGTAAGATCAGTTGCTGAAAGGTCAACGGATTTTGCGAGGAAGGCAAAAGGTTCGTCCTGATGAGGTGTGCCCGGGGCTGAAGCCCCGTTGTTATTAACGACTTGGACGCAGACCTAAAGGCCTGCTCTACCATCTACAACTTCGCCAGCATGCCGGCGGTCACCAACTTCTTCTCGATGTGGCGCTGCAGGATCTGCACCAGAAACTTCCGCAGGTCCGAATACTGTCCCGCAGTCCACGGCTCGGCAGCGAAGCTTTCTACCGGAGCCCGAAACATCTGCGCTGCCAGCTCCCGCGATTCCGCCGACAGCTCCGACGACGCCAGCCGTTTGTCTCGCACGCACATCAGGCCGTCCGACATCGCATGATAAAAGGCCCGACTGCCATTCAGCGCCTGCCCGCAAGCGCCGCATTCGCTAAGCTCCGGCAAAAACCCAACCAGCCGAACCATCCACAGCTGAAAATACGTCAATGGCATCCAGATGGAGCCCCACCGCAGTTGATGCAACACCGAAACCGCCAGCCGAAAGAGCGCGTCGTTGGCTTCGCGATCCGGCAACAACTCATCCAAGGCTTCTGCGATGTGCTCCAGCGCGACCACTCGCGGATAATCCACGGTTGCCGACAGTGGCGATTCCAGAATGTCGCACGAGTCGAGCCGCGCCAACTCCTGCCCCTCGCGGTCGTCGTAATACGCCCGGACCCACGTCAGCGGCTCCAGCGCTCCGCCAAAACGCCGCTTCGACTTCTTGGCCGCCCGCGCAACGCCTTTGACCTTACCCTCGGCCCGGGTGAACAGCGTCACCAGCAGATCAGCCTCGCGCAGCGGGTAGGTTCGCAACACGATCGCTTCCGACTGCTTTAGGGACATGGAGTCAAGGAACTGCGCTCAACATCCGATTCTACTGGCAGGGATTGCGATGTGCAAAGCGAGGTCGCAGGAGGCAGAGCGGGCCTTCAGGCCCGCCTCTGAAACGCAGATGAGAATCCGAGTGTCTTTAGAGGCTGCTAAAAAACTCGTGGTGGGAGCCCCCGGCTTCAGCAGAGGGGAGCTGGACTTCAGTCCAGCGGACAAGGGTTCAATCTCAGAAATCGGCTTTAAGCCGCGGCCCTTCGCGATCCCAGCGCTCAAGCGCGTGATCCAAGCCGAATTCCTTCCAGAGCGCTGAAGCGCTCTGCCCCCGCATGAATGCGGGGGCTCCCACCAGGAAGCGTATTCCAAGAGTCATGCTCGGGCTTTTTCAGCGCCTGTTTAGGCACGGCACAAACTACGCTTGCCGTGCCGCCCCTGCCGGGGCTTTCCCTCGGTGAAACTGGCTGGACGTGAATCTGAGGGTTCGCTCTACCGAAATTCACAAATCACAATTTCAAACTGAGACACCGGAAGGTCGAAACGTTCGCCATCGGGGCCTGCCGGTTGCTCCTGCATTCCAGACGAACTTCCTGCTTGACAATGTACTAATATACTAGTACATTAACCAACGTAATGGGCCCCCGTCGCCTTCCATTCCGTTTTCGGCTTGACCTTAAAAGTGGCGTGCCCGTGTATCGCCAGATCATCGACCAGGTGCGCGGTGGTATCGCTTCCGGGACACTTAGCGTCGGCGACCAACTGCCTACGGTGCGCCAGCTCGCCGTCGATTTGTCCATTAATCCCAACACCGTGGTGCGTGCGTATCGCGAGCTGGAGTTCGGCGGGTTGTTGGAGACCCACCAGGGAACAGGCACGTTTATCAGCGCGCAAAAGGTACGAGGTGGTGAAGAGGAGCGCGCGCGGCAGTTGGCCCAGATCGTAGCGGAGTACGTGGCTCGCGCCGGGGCAGCAGGTTTTACGGTCCAGGATTTAATCGAACAGTTGCAGGCATTGCTTTCGCAGCCAATGCGCAGGAGATGAAGTGATGAACAGAATTAGCATGGCACAGATCAATGGAGTTGCCGTCACGGCATTCGTGCTCTGTTTCGGCGCGGGCGCGTTGCTGGCCGCAATCATGCGGCACCCGGCGCCGCTAATCGTGGGCGGACTGCTGGGCGTTTACCTGCTGGTTGCCATCAAGGTGGTGCGGCAATGGGAGAAGGTTGCGCTCCTGCGCTTAGGCCGTTACGTCGGTCTCCGCGGGCCGGGGATCTTTCATATTGTGCCTGTCGTGGAAACGCTTAGCCCCTTTGTGGACCAACGGGTTCGTGTGGCCAACGTGACGGCTGAATCCACCCTCACTCGTGACACAGTTCCAGTGAATGTTGATGCCATTGTCTTCTGGATGGTGTGGAACGCGGAGAAGGCAATTCTCGAAGTGGAGAACTTTCTCGATGCCATCAACTTAAGTGCGCAGACCGCGCTGCGGGAGTCCATTGGCCGTCACGAACTGGCGCAGATGATTACAGAGCGCGAGGTCCTGGGCCGGGAGTTGCAGCGCATTCTCGATGAGAAGACCAATCCCTGGGGAATAACCGTTCAGTCGGTGGAAGTCAGGGACGTAAGAATTCCGCAGGGACTGGAGGACGCCATGTCTCGGCAAGCCCAGGCCGAGCGAGAACGACAAGCGCGAATCATTCTGGGCCAGGCCGAAACTGAAATTGCCGACAAGTTTGTGCAGGCTGCGGCCGCATACAGCGAAAATCCCACGGCTCTTCACCTTCGCGCCATGAACATGCTGTACGAAGCCATCAAAGAACGGGGCTCCATGGTGATCGTGCCTTCGTCGGCGGTGGAGACGATGGGGCTCGGGGGGACCCTGGCAACCGCGTCACTCGGCGGAGCAAAGCCCTAACAATTCAGACGGAATAGGTCGAAAGGAGTAGAACGTATGAACCGCTTACTTGAAGTGTGTCTAATCACCCTAGCCTTAACAACTATTACTCCTCATGTAGCGGCGCAATCTCCGGTCGTCCTCGCGAGCTTTTCGCTCGCTGGAGGCTGGGGGCGCAGCATGAACCTCATAGAATCCGCGGCTACAGCCCTGCCGTCCCAAGCCATGCAAAAGGGGATCAGTGTGGAGTTGCCTGTTACCAGCAACGCAGTGCCGATGCCGGATGCGGACCAGGAGAACTCGTTGATCGTAAGTATTACTGACGAGGGTAGTGTGTACCTAGGAATCGATCCCATCACTCCCGCTGCCCTGGCGGAAAGGGTCGAGGATAAGCTCTCCCGCCGTTCAGACAAGATGGTCTATATCAAGGCGGACGCTCGCACGCAGTACGCGACCGTAGCGAAGGTCCTACGCGCTCTGCGTACAGCGGGTGTCGATGCTCCAAACCTGCTGACTGCCCAACGAGACTCGTCTGAGGCAAGAAATCCGGTGCCTCCGCAAGGGTTGGAGGTGCTGACTCACCAGTCGGCATCTGGTTCGCAGGCTGCGGTCGTGCAGGTGCTCAACTCAGAACAGGGATCGCCAACACTTAAGATCAACAATGATCTGATTCCGCCGACTTCGCTGCAAAGCATGCTACAGCAGTTCTTTCAGGATCGAAATGAAAGAGTGGTTCTGGTGAAGGCGGATGGCACGTTGCTATTTAGCGAGGTCGTGCATGTGATCGACATGTGCCACCCGACGGGAGCGAAGGTCGTTTTGGCCACTCCATGACTGCAACCGGCAACAACTGTAGTTGAGGCAAACAAGCAGGCGCGGAAGCCGTCCGGCCTCCGCGCCTATCACCTCGATCCGAAGTCTTCGCCTACAACGCACTCATGTTCGACAGAAACTCGCCATTGGAGCGCGTTTTGCCCAGCTTGTCGATCAGCAACTCCATGGCTTCCACTGGCGACAGCGGGTTCAGCACCTTGCGCAGCACCCAGACGCGGGCCAAGTCTTCCTTCGGAATCAGCAACTCTTCCTTACGCGTGCCGGAGCGCTGAATGTCGATGGCCGGGAAGGTCCGCTTGTCCACCAGCTTGCGGTCGAGAATGATTTCCATGTTGCCGGTGCCCTTGAACTCTTCGAAGATGACGTCGTCCATGCGCGAACCGGTTTCGATGAGGGCCGTCGCGATGATGGTAAGCGAGCCGCCTTCCTCGATGTTGCGGGCCGCGCCGAAGAAGCGCTTCGGACGCTGCAACGCGTTGGAATCAACGCCGCCGGAAAGCACTTTACCCGAGGGCGGAACGATCGTGTTGTAAGCGCGCGCCAGACGGGTAATCGAGTCCAGCAGGATGACCACATCGCGTTTGTGCTCAACCAGGCGTTTGGCCTTCTCGATGACCATCTCGGCCACCTGAACGTGACGCGCCGCCGGCTCGTCAAAGGTTGAAGAGATGACCTCGCCCTTGACCGAGCGCTGCATGTCGGTCACTTCTTCCGGTCGCTCGTCGATCAGCAGCACAATCAGAACAATTTCGGGATGATTGGTGGTGATCGAGTTCGCCAGGTTCTGCAGGAGCATGGTCTTGCCGGTGCGCGGCGGCGCCACGATCAAACCGCGCTGTCCTTTGCCAACCGGGGTGAGCAAGTCCATCACGCGAGCGCTGATGTTTTCGCGCACCGTCTCCAGCTTGATCCGCTCCTGCGGATAGAGCGGCGTCAGGTTGTCGAACAGGATTTTGTTGCGCGCTTCCTCCGGAGACTCGAAGTTGACCGCTTCGATTTTGACCAGCGCGAAATATTTCTCGCCCTCATGCGGAGGCCGCACCTGGCCGCTGATGGTGTCGCCGGTCTTCAGGTCAAACTTGCGGATCTGCGAGGGAGAAACGTAAATGTCGTCCGGTCCGGGCAGGTAGTTGTAATCGGGTGAGCGCAAAAAACCGTAGCCATCGGGCAGGATCTCCAGCACGCCTTCAGCAAAAATGTGGCCTTCTTTTTCGCTTTGAGCTTGAAGGATCTTGAAAATGAGGTCCTGCTTGCGCAAGCCGCTGGCGCCGGGCAGCTCCAGGGTCCGAGCAATTTTGGTCAGCTCGGTGATGTTTTTTTCTTTTAACTCTGAGATTGTCATGTTCACCTACGGGGAATGTGCAGAAGGGCGGGCCGGAGGAACTGCGGGAAGCGCGCCGAAGGCGCGGCGCGTTTATGCTGCGCGCCGCTGCGCTTCGGAAGCCGTCTCCGGTTCAATAAGGACGTCCTGCCGTTCGGAATCGGCGATAAGGTTTAACACGTCGTTGGTGGTGTCCTGAATACGCGTGTTGGGTTTATGGAATTTGCGCGTTGCTTTGGAAGCAAGCTGACACAGCGTATAGCGATTGCGCAGTGTGTGGACAGCCTCAAATACTAACTCAGACCGCATCAAGTTGTTCTCCTCGTTTCTATGAATGAATGTTCCCGGAGCCCGGCCAGAATAGAACCACTGCTCCTGCAATATGAAATATGGGCGGTAAGGGTCACCGACTGCGACGGCCCGTGTCAGGAGCTAAATCTTTGATGCCCGAGTCGCCGATTCGGTTACTCATTTTTTTATCTCTTCCATCCTGCCGTTCACAGACCTGGAAGCCCTTGCTAAACAATAACTTCCCGTGTTGCGTCATAGCTCAGCACAATGCTCTTGCCAGCGGATGACTTCTGATTGCCGGGTACGGCGTTCAGTGTATTGCCGTTTTCGGGGCAGGACGCCTTGGACTGGTACTTGTCGGGACAAACCCTCGCGCGAAAACAGTAAGGTAGTCGCCCGAAGCTCCTGAGTCAAGGAAAATCGTCCCCTTGAGTGCCGTCTTGGGAAACCCCTCCCCTCTTGCCCCTTAGACGCGATGCCCTCGTAAAGGTCTCGTGACAATTTTCCTAACCCGCTGGAGGACAATAAGTTGCTGTTCGGGGACGGACTGTTGCTTCGGCAAATGCTGCGAAGAAACCAGTAATCTTTTTTCGTAAGTGGTTGTATACGAGTAAGTTATGCCAGTGAGCTTACCGAGCTGGTGCGCCGGAATCAAGATGTTGGAGCACAGAAGGGTTTTTGCCACGCTGTCGGCCGCTTCAGCCCGAAATCCGGGCCCTTGATAGAATGGCCGGACATAAGTGCGGGCAATTGGGAACGGGCACGGAAATCGGGCCTGGATGGCCTGGATAGGGATTGACGGCAAGCGAAGGTGGGAACAGCGTCCTCTGCTCAGTCCCGTTCCGCGCATCCCTACACCCGCGAGATCACAGCTTGAAACCGCAATTAAGGAGGCATGATGTCACTCCAACCCGTTGTGAAGTCTCTGGTTGTTCTCACCTTCGTGTGCTATATGGCGAGCGCGTCTGCGCAGCAGCCGGCAGCCAACCCTGCTCTCCCACCCTATGGCCCACCGGTAACAGTGGAGACCGCGAAGAAGGCGGCTGCGGCGGCCCTGGCGGAAACGCGCAAGAACAACTGGACCATGGCGGTCGCTGTCGTCGATCCCAGCGGCACCCTCGTCTACTACGAGAAGATGGACAACACCCAGTTGGGCAGCGCCAAGATATCGATCGACAAAGCCCGCTCGGCGGCGCTGTTCAAGCGCCCCACCAAGGCCTTCCAGGACGCATTGGCTGGAGGCGGCAACGGTCTTCGCGTACTGGGACTGGAAGGGGCGGTGCCAGTCGAGGGCGGTTTCCCGCTGATCGTCGACGGCAAGGTCATCGGCGGTATCGGCCTCTCGGGAGATTCCAGCGAGCATGACGCCCAGTGCGCCAAGGTGGGCGCCGATTCCGTGCAGAAGCCGTGATCTTCTGCCTTAGAACGCACCACCGCCGCCGCCACCAAAGCCGCCGCCGCTGAAGCCTCCTCCGCCGAAGCCGCCGCCGCCCCAACCCGAGCCGGTGCTGCTGGCTCGCGGAGCAGCCACGAAGGCCTGGTGCGCATCCATTGCCATGGCATGCATGGAGCCAGCGAAAAAGATCGGATTGAATACCACGTATGGCGTCGGTCCCACGTACCACGTCGGCGGGTTCTGCGCGATTCCCTGGAAGGCCTTGGCCCACCGGTTCTCGATGCCCAGCGCCATGGCGTAGGGCAAAAACTTCTCGAAGGTATCGGGCGGCATGCGCTTCAGGCGATCGGCGTCCACACGAGTGATGAACTCCTGGAAGCCGAGAATCTCGATCTTGGTGCGCACACCTTTCAGCGATTTCGCGGTCATGATGCGCGCAAAGAGGAAAACGATGATCACCGCCAGGATTCCGGCGGCAATCAGCAACACCGGCGAGTCCAGCATTGAGCCCCAACCGAAGACCTGGGCAAGCACGAAGGGCGCGGCGGTAAACAAGATTCCCG
Organism: uncultured Acidobacteriaceae bacterium; assembly: GCA_963836295.1. Classification (GTDB taxonomy): domain Bacteria; phylum Acidobacteriota; class Terriglobia; order Terriglobales; family Acidobacteriaceae; genus Bog-257. The sequence goes on from CAWIIY010000005.1 coordinate 172,176, forward strand.
CCAGCACGTAAGCGTGCGCCGATTCCGGATCGACCGAGTACATTCCCCTGCTCTTCAACTCTGCGAGAATGTCGTCCTTCATGGTCGGGATAGCGACGTAGAACTGGTTTTTCAGGTCCGACAGCCGCACCTGCGTGGCTCCGCCCGCAAATATGTGGTTCAACATCACGCGCTCGTGTGGTTCGAGCACGCTCCAAGAGTCCGGCGGTTTCAGCGAGTGGAAGGTATAGTCGCGATGACTAAAGAGGAGGACCTTCGACTCTGTCTCTTCGATCTTGAGATAACCCTTGACCGCCAGGTTCACCATGGTTGAAGTGATGTCGCGAGGATGAACCACATCGTCAATCAAGGTGCCGACTTCGGCGGGCGTCATGTCCTTGGGCGGCTCGTACATCGGCGCGACCGATACATCGGGCTTAGGATCGCGGCCCTTCGTCCACCAGAAGAAGAACATCACGATAAACGCCCACAGCGGCAGCAGCACAATAGGATTGCTGCGCAAGAACCACATCGACTCGGTGAACTTGCTGGGCTGTTTCAGCACGCCCTTGCTGATGTAAATGTCAGCCGTAAGCCCAGCGCGCATGGAGAGCGGATTGTTCGCCTCGACCAGCACCGTGTTGTTGTGGACCTCGACTGTTGCGTCTTGCTCCGCCGAGCCGTACGCGCCGGTGAAGGCCTGGGCGCGCAAGTTGCCGGCCGCATTCGGTGGAAACGTGATCACGGCCGCGGCAATATCAATCGGCACGGGCCAATCGTTGCCGGTCACGTTCCAGTAAAGCTCATCGTGATCGTCGAACCAGCGCACCGCATTGGTCACCTTGTAGCTGATGATCACGGTGCGCGTGGTGTCCACGGCGTTGGGTATGTAGATTTTGAGATGGCGGTTGCCGTTCTGGGTGCTGGAATCGTATTTCAGCTTGTGGCCATTGCCATCGAAAATGCCGGTGACTTTGAGGAACAGTGTGTAGTTCGTGCCGCGCGGGCCTGGGTACTCGATGGGAATGTCGCGGTAGATACCGTGAAATTCGCCGACGAAGACGACGCTAATGTGCTCGTTGACGACGGCCGTCCCATCGGACGCAACGTTCATGCGGGTGTCGAAGCGGGCAATGTGCCAGTCGCGGGCGGAGGCGGGGGCGGCGAGTGCAATGCAGAACAGCAGCGCAATGATGAGTCGGGAAGCCGACGTTTGGCATTTAGCAGTTAGCATTTAGCACTTAGCAACGGCTGGCCGGAACAGCCCTCTACCCGGTGACCTTGCCAAACCTTCAAATCTCCAAAGTCCTTCGTTGCGCTCCTCAATCTTTCGATCATTCGAAGGCCTGGTCTTTCCTACATACTAAAACTAAATGCCAAGTGCTAACCGCCAACCGCCGCTTCTAGAACTTCACCGCCACCGGTTCGCGCTGTGTCGGCTCGGTGATGTCGAAGAACTGGCGCTGCTGGAAGTGGAACATTCCCGCAATGATGTTGCTAGGAAAACTCTGGATCTTGGTATTGAAGTCCCGCACCACCGCGTTGTAATAACGGCGCGCATTCTGAATTGCATCTTCCAATCCGCTCAGTGATCCTTGCAGCGACTGGAACTGCTCCGAGGCCCGCAATTGCGGGTAGGCCTCGGCCACCGCCAGCAGCCCGCGCAACGCGTAGGTGAGCTGGCCCTCCGCCGCGCTCTTCTCCGCCGGGGTTTGCGCAGCCATGGCAACGCTGCGAAACTTGGCTACATTCTCGAAGGTGCCTTTTTCGTGCGCGGCATAGCCCTTCACAGTTTCCACCAGGTTGGGAATCAAATCGTAGCGGCGCTTCAGTTGCACATCAATGTCGGCCCAGGCGTTGTCGGCGCGGACCTTTAACTGCACCAGGCTGTTGTAAATGCCGATCAGAGCGAATGCGATCACGGCCAGAATGGCGATAACAATGATGATAGGAATCATGCCGTTTTCCTCCAGCAGCAGGGGACGAGCGGACGTTATCACATGGCGGAAGGCGGAAGCAATTCGCGGCCCGGCCTTCAAAGATCGTTTCACCACGGAGACACGGAGGACACGGAGTTCTGTTTCTTACGGAGTTTCCTCCCTGAGTTTACCCTAACACTTCGGATAGCCTGTCTATCCAATCGGATAGCATGAACCCGCTTTCGACACCCGAAAACCTGCCGCACACCAAAACGAAAGGCCTGTGCCTTCTGTTGCAAGCACAATGAGTTGCGGTCGCGGCCATGCCCAAATGGGAGCCGTCCCAGCTTTGGCATCCCGCTTGCCATATCACAAGCAGTGAAGCGAGCACCACCGGGTTGTAGGGGAGACATCACGGAAGAGGACCCAGTGGAAGACTCTTCTCAGCGCGGCGAGAGTTTCCGTGGCAAACGCCACGGGCCGCGCTGAGAATATGGTGTACGCCCGCCGCCGCCCGATTTATCAGGCCTCACTCATCTCTGCCGGGATATCGATCGCCTCGCGGCGCGCTGGCGGCGTCTCTGTTCCTTGTGCTTCACCAAACTTACCCATTGCCGCGATACGCCAAATTCACGCGCTATGTCCGACTGCGATCGAGTCCCCTTTTGCAATGCCTGAATGATCTTTTTTGTAGTTTCACTGATCGGATAATCTGTCATGCGCCCCTGTTTGGATCGTCCCCGATGTAGGTGTCCGGCAGTTATCGGAATCCGAACCTCGATAGCGCCCCGATCCCAATAACTTGAAGCTTCTCATGCTCGGCGTTGTTGAAGCAACCCGCTAGGAACGAGCGATACCGCGAACGCCGCCTTAACCGGCGACGTAAACCGGAAGAAATGTGTTTGGGGATCTAAACACCGACGGAATGCAAGAACTTGAAATTCTGGAGGCGCGGGTGGGAATCGAACCCACGCATAAAGGTTTTGCAGACCTCTCCCTTACCACTTGGGTACCGCGCCTCATCGCCGGTGATGCTAAAAACCCTCGCGAACAGCGAGGGGCGACAATTCTGGAGCGGGAGACGGGATTTGAACCCGCGACTTCGACCTTGGCAAGGTCGCACTCTACCACTGAGTTACTCCCGCTCGCCGTTTGTGATTATAGCGAAAGCCTGAACCAGCGGGCAAATGAGCGAGGACACAACATCCCGTTCAAACATCATTCACCCCGGAGACGCGGAGGGCACGGAGTCTTGGTTTCCATAGCCTCTCCGTGTTCTCCCCGCCTCAGGGGTGAATTTCATTCCTATTCGTGGGCCGCAGATTATGTGACGATCAAGCAGACGTGACGCGCTCCAAGTCCGGTCAATAAGCCCCGCCGTGCCCTGTGGCATGATCGGCGTTGACTCGTGAGGTTATCTCGTTGCGCACGTCCCACAACGCCCGGTATAGCGGGTATTCCATTCGCTGCTTGAGTACTTCCACCGGCGTTCCCATGGTGCCGACTACGCCGCCGCCGATGATTCGCTGTGCCAGCTTGAGGTGGGCATAGCGAAAGAGTTGCATGTGCTCGTCGTAGTCGACCAGCTCCTCAGCAACATCGTGCAACTCGAAGAATTCGGTATGTCGGTGGTAAAGCTGGTCCAGAGTCAGACCCGCACTCTTCACCTGCTCGAAGAAAGCGTCGCCGAGTCGAGGCGCAATGTGCAGCAGCGCGAGAAATCCCGGCGAGTCAAGGCCGCTTCCATGGCCCAGGCCGGCGCGGATGATGTGGTACTCATAGGGCGTTATGGTCTCCAGCAGGCTGAGCATGCGCACCGGATAGTCAAGCATCTTATTAGCGCGCCGCAGCAGCCGAGCTGCGTTCCTGAAGTCGGCTTGGTGAATGCATCGCCGGGCACGATCCAGTTCCCACGCCGCGCCCTTCATCAGCAACTCCGAAGCTTGGTGAGTAACCTGAAAGGTGAGCTCGTCAGGATGCAGCATTTCCTGCGGCGACTTCTGGAGCGCGAACAACTCGTCAGTACGCAGATAGCGTTCGTAGTCGGAGCCAGCGGTTCCGGGCAGAATAGGAGAGCGAAGATCTTCAGTCATGAGCGAGGCTCCATTGCGGATCTTTTTCTGGCGGCACGATAGAACCATCGCGCATGTGAATGATGCGATCACCATAGCATGCGGCCTCGGGATTGTGCGTAATCATCAATACCGTCTGTCCCAGCTCCTGGTTCGATTGCCGCAGCATTTTCAGAACGATTTCGGAATTTTCCGAATCGAGGTTGCCGGTGGGCTCGTCGGCCAGCACGATGGCGGGTTGATTCACCAGGGAGCGCGCCAGCGCCACTCGTTGCTGCTCACCGCCGCTCAGCTCCGAAGGGCGATGGTCGAGACGATGGTCAATGCCCAGCAGTCGCGTGATTCGATCGATGTACTCGCGGTTGCCATTCCCGCTACTGTGGCCGGCAATATCGAGGGCGATGTCGATGTTGCCCTTCGCGGTGAGGGTCGGCAGCAGGTTGAACTTCTGGAAGACGAAGCCAATTTTGGATTTGCGCATGCGCGTGCGCGCCGAATCCGACAAGGCGGTGAAGTCTATTCCACTGATAAGCACGCGTCCGGAGTCGGCGTGGGTCAGTCCGCCCAGTATGTAGAACAGCGTGGACTTCCCGCTACCGGATGGGCCGACAATGCTGACGAATTCACCCTTCTCGACTTGCAGAGAAACGCCGCGCAACGCTGGCACGTCCACCTTGCCGATGTGGTAAGTTTTGCGGACATCTTCAGCTTCAATCATCCACGCCATGCGAATCCTTGATATTACACGAAACGATTGCGGGTTCGGCGGGCAGGTAGAGTCGCCGGACCCGGGCTGCCCGCCACTCCTCCGATACTCCCCAAGCCTCGGAATTCGGGTTACAACAGCAGCATGACGAAGGCATCTTCCGAGGCCAAACATGCGTACTTGGTTGAGCGAGCTGTAGAGTGGCTGCGCCATACCTACAGATGCGGCATCGTCCTCTCAGAGCAGTATTGCGCCGGCGGTGAAGTTCCTGACGTGATCGGCTGGAAGGGCTCCTGTCAGTCGGTGCTGGTGGAATGCAAAGTCTCACGCAACGATTTTCTCGCCGATGCCAACAAACCATTTCGTCTGAAGCCGGAGGAAGGTCTTGGCAGCCGGAGGTTCTATATGGCTCCCGTAGGCTTGATTGCGCGTGAAGAATTACCCAGGCATTGGGGCCTCCTCGAGTGCAAAGGCCGGCAGGTACAAGTATCGGTGAAGCCGGGGAAGCAGGACCTCAGAAACCGGGTAGGTTTGATGAAAGAGATGAACCTGTTGCTGGCGAGCCTCCGGCGGGTGGAAGTGCGCATCGAGCCGCAGACCATCACCGAGTTCTTGAAGTGGAAGAACCGCATGGCGAAATACAATGGTGGCCGTTTGCCTGAGGGCATCGCCCCGCCGCACGAAGAACTGAACCATTACCTTGTCACGTGAATCCCACATCGCTCGGGAGGTGTCCCGATAGCCATGTGATTTTTCGGTTGCCGAATTTAAGCCGAGAACGGGTCCTCCCGCTGGTGTGCAATTCGTGCTGTGACGGCTTATTGCAAAGAGGTAAGCTGATCCTAACCGGGTTCCTGCCACGTCCCGGAGGCAACCATGATCAACTCCACCAGCTTCGACCTCTATCTCGAGCCCTGGCTCATGGCGCGCGTACCGCGCATGGCTGGTTATTCTCAACAACTTGCCGAATTCCATGATTGGGTCCGCACGGAAGTGGACGCGCAAGCGAACTATACCGACCGCTATTCGCCTCCGGCGTTGGAGACCTACGACCGCAACGGCGAAGTTGTGAACCGAGTCGTGGTTAACCGTTGGTACGACGAGCAGCATCAGGAGCTGTATCGTCGCGGCATCATCGGATTGCCCTATGCGGAGAACGCCCCGCACCTGCTAACTTTTGCCATGGGCTACGTGTTGTCGCAAGCGGACATCAGCCTGCACTGTCCGGTTACGCTCACCGGAGCGGTGGCGTACGTACTCGCCTCGCATGCGCCAGACGCCGTGCGGCCGCAGTTTCTCTACGATGTTGTCCGCATGGACGGTCTGGCCAAGACCGGTGGCACCTGGGCGACCGAACAACACGGTGGCAGCGATGTGGGAGCGACAACCACGACGGCTGTTCCCAACGGCGACCGCTTTGCGCTGCACGGACTGAAGTGGTTTACCAGTAATGCCAACAGCGGTCTTGCGTTAGCCACGGCACGGCCCGAGGGAGCGGCTAGCGGCACCGCCGGACTTGGCCTCTACCTCGTGCCCAGTCATTTGGAAAATGGTCGGCCGAACCACTACCGCATCCGTCGCTTGAAAGATAAGCTCGGCACCAAGGGACTTCCAACCGGAGAGATCGATTTGCTGGGTGCAGAAGCCGTCGAAGTGGCTTCGCCCCCCGATGGCTTCCGGCTGATGATGGAGGCGCTCGAGTACAGCCGCGTGCACAACGCCGTCGGTTCAGCCGGTGTGCAACGCAGGGCGCTGCAGGAGGCGCTTGCCTGGGCCAAATCGCGCCACGCCTTCGGCCACGCGCTGGCGGATTATCCCATGGTTCAGGATGAGCTGCTGCGTATGCGGGTGCAGTTCGAGGCTGGCGTGCTGCTCGCCTTCGAGGCTGCCATCACTTTCGACGAGGCGCAGCAAAATCACGACCGCCGTACCTGGTTGCGAATGGTCACTGCGCTGGCGAAATATTTGACAGCAGAGTACGCCATCACTGCGGCTCGGGCTGCTCTGGAATTGATCGGCGGCAACGGCTACACCAGCGACTATCCGGTGGCCCGCCTGTTACGCGATGCGCAAGTGCTGACGGTGTGGGAGGGCCCGGCCAACATTCAAGCACTGGAGTTGCTGCGCCTGCTGGCGCCTCGCTATCGAGGCTGGGAGCAATATCAGTCGCGAATGCAAGGGATCCAGGAAAAGCTTCCGGAAGCGCACGGCAAACTACGCAAGGCCATGCAAGCCCGGCTCGAACGGCGACCGCGAGGCAGTTGCAGTTGCAATGCGCGACGAGCAAAGTGCGCAACGCTATGCGAGGAAATTATTGCACCGCTTGAGTCAAAGCCTCGCATATGCCCTGCTGTGCGAGGCGGCTAGCTCCCCACAACCGGGCGGCAATCCCGTACAGGCGCTCACCGCCTGGCGCTACTTTGAGGAGATTGAGCCACCGGCCTTAGGGGCGGAGGACGACCACGCGCGCCAGGGCGTTCTGGAACTATTGCGAGACGAGGCGCTGCAGTCCGCCAATGTGAGCTAGCCGCCCTAGCGGGGCATTTCCAACCTTCGCAGGCGGGCGGCGGTGATTTCGTCCCAGCGCACCCAGGCGATGTAGAGAACTACGACGATGTTGATGCCGAGCAGCGCCCAATGAAATTCATTGGGATGACGCACGATTTTGTACACTTCGAACGGGATGTAGACGCATCCTGAGATGATCGCCAGCCATTCCGCCCACGCCCGTTGTCTCCACAAGCCGTACCCCTCAAGAAAACGCAGAAGTGCATAGGTGAGCGCCAGCCCACCTATCAGCATCACGTTCACGTCCGACATCTTGTCTGCCGCGTTGAGGAATGCCTGCGACAAGCGACGACCAGGATTGAGATGAAGAAAGAAAAGAATGCTCTCCGCAGCGCTCTCGAAATCAACGTCGCGATGAATCATCGAAATGAGCACATAGGCCGCCACCAGAGCCAAAGCCCCCTTGAGGGCTTCCAGTACGGCCACCATCCGCAAACCTCCCTTGTGTGTGTGGCGGCGGGTGCCTCGTGCGGCTGTGGTGACGTTGGTGGTCATGGTTTGGCCCGGGGAGTATCCTGCACAGCGTACTTTATCAAAGGATGCGCCTCCATCCTGCGGATATTGATTTTGCCTCATTCTGGATTGGAAGCCCAATTCGCTCAGCCGGTTTTCGAGGATTGAAGCGGCGGGCTGACTTGCTCTGCAAGTTGACGGGATAGTGTCGTGCCGGATTAGCCCTTAGCGCCCGAAAAAGTGAGATTCTGGCCAGCCTGCGCGGCTTCCACCATCTCGACCACCGTGATGAATTTTCTGCGGCAACGGCCTTGGCCCGCGCGAGCGAGTTCGGCTGCATCAACACGCCGCCAAGCGGCGTAATCCACCCAGCCTGCATGTCTCTGTTCGAGCATCTCGCGAAGCGCCGCTCCGCCTGGCCGGTCCGCACCCGTAGTCTCCTCGGCAATCCGCTGCGCCACCTGCTGTGCTTCAGTTCGATTGGTGGGAATCGTTCCTGAAGGCCCTCGCTTGGCCCATCCCACGACGTAAAGTCCTTCTCTCACTTTGCCGTTGTCGTTCGGGAATACACCGCCCGAAGGACTGGCGGTGCAGCAGGTTGCAGCTTCGTATCCAATGCAGGTGATTGCGAGTTGCGCGGAAACCTCAATCATGTCAGCACCGCTGGAACGAAATTGCACAGCGCGAAGACGCTGCTCTCCGAAGAAGGCCGTCGGCGTCAGGTTGAAGTGGAAGTTGATCGTCACTGGGCCTTCGCGGTCTTCTTCGGCGGCAAACCTACGTAGCGTCTCGACAACCGCGCTCTCACCAACCAAAAGCGCAGGATCGACGACAACTGGCTTTGAACGTTCGAGCGTTCCCAGTTCAGCAAGTTCGTGGTCGGTGAACTTTGCGTCGGCTGCGCTGCGCCGGCCTACGACGTGGATAGTCTCAATCGGCTGCGTTTCCAGCCACGACGTCACGTCAGGTGAGAGATCGGAGTCAACGAATTCGGCCGAGTTTTTGGCGAGGACGCGGGCGACATCAATCGCGACATTTCCGTTTCCGATAACTACCGCCGACCGCACCCCGTCGATTGCCGGCGGCTGTTGGTCGGGATGGCCGTTGTACCAGCCGGTGAATGCACCGGAGCCGAGAACACCAGCCAGGTTCCTCGCCCGGAATGTTGAGACGGCGATCTCGAGAAGCCCCGGTCGCCAGCACGACCGCATCGTAGAGCGACATTAACTCCTCAAGCTGAACATCGCGGCCAACTTCGACATTGCCGAAAAAGCTGACGCGGTCGCGAGAGAGCACGCGGTCGAGCACACGCGCCACCGCCTTCGTGCCCTGATGGTCCGGAGCAACTCCATACCGAACAAGTCCGAACGGCACGGGCAGCCGCTCGAAGATGTCGATGACAGCATCGGGTATCAACCGAAACAAACTGTCCGCCAGGTAACAACCCGCCGGACCACTACCGATGATGGCGATCTGTCTCACGCCTGGCCTCAGGACCCTGCCTCAATGCAGCTTCACGTACTCGTAGTCCACAGGGTTGTTATTGATACCGCGATCAGGAGGCGCAATCCAGGCTGCCATTTTGCCGGACTCGTGCACGCCGTGCATCAGGCTGAGGATGTAAGCCCGGTCACTCTCGCTGGGCAGCCATTCTCCAAGCTGGGCATTGAACTGCTCCGCGCTGATCGGCCGCCCGCTTAGATCCGTTGGAACGCCGGCCCAGCTCCCGATATTACGCCGGAAGCGGGTGCTCGGCAGCGACAGTCGGAACGAATAGCCGGCCTTCTCGATCAGCCGGTTCCAGCGTTTCACGCCCAGCTCACAATCACGCACGTAGGAACCCCGCGTGACTTCATTCATGGCATTGCGCATGGGAATTGGCTCAGCCTTAGTACTTCCATTCCCGTCCGGCAGTTCCAACGTAAAGGTTTGCTCGGCGGCGATGTGATCATCGTACTGCGCCTCGTCGGGTCGCCCCTTAAGACCATTCGCGAAATACGATGCCGCATTCGAGGAAGTCTCTGACCCAAACAGATCAAGCGACGAACTGAACCAGAAGTTCAAATACCTCTGCACGGTCGCCAGATCGATGGCGCCCGCGTTGCGGAGCGCCAGCGGATCTTCGGTGCCAAGCTCCTTCATCACTTCGAGTGTTCGTCTCACCACGCGGTTGATACCTGTGTCGCCGACGAACATGTGGTGCGCTTCTTCGGTCAGCATGAACGAACAGGTGCGGGCCAGCGGATCAAAGCTCGAACTCAGCGAGTGACTTCAACTGGAACTTGCCATCGCGATCGGTGAAGTAGGTGAACATGAAGAAGCTGAGCCAGTCGTTGATTGGTTCATTGAAGGTGCCGAGGATGCGCGGTTTGTTGGCGTCTCCCGAGTGGCGTTCGAGTAACTCTTCGGCCTCCTCGCGGCCGTCGCGCCCAAAGTAGGCGTGCAGCAGGTAAACCATCGCCCACAGATGACGGCCTTCCTCAACATTCACCTGGAACAGATTGCGCAGATCATAGAGTGACGGAGCGGTATGGCCGAGCATGCGTTGTTGCTCCACCGATGCCGGCTCGGTGTCGCCCTGCGTCACGATCAGGCGGCGCAATATGGCGCGAAATTCGCCGGGAATCTGCTGCCAGACTTCCTGGCCGTAGTTGTCGCCAAAGCCAATCTTGCGCTCGGGATCGCGGTCGGCCAGGAAAATTCCCCAGCGGTACTCCGGCATGTGCACGAACCCATAGGTGGCCCATCCTTTCGCGTCTACCGAGGTCGCGGTGCGCAGATAGACATCGGCTACCTGAAAATCGCGCGGACCCAGGTCCTGCCACCACTTCAGAAATTCCGGCTGCCAGTGTTCCAGTGCGCGCTGCAACGTGCGGTTAGAACCGAGGTCGACGTTGTTCGGAATCCGGTCAGAATAGTTGATCGACATCACACTCTCTCCCAATTGAAACGCGCCTTGGAACCAGTGCCGAACAGCTTGAGCGCGCCGTGCTCGCCGGTCGAGTTCGGCCGGATAAATACCCAGTTCTGCCAGGCCGATAGGCGGCCGAAGATTTTCGTTTCCATGCTTTCGTCGCCGGGGAAGCGCAGGCTGGCTTCCATGCCGGTGAGCGCATCAGGCGACAGCGCCGCACGCTCTTCGATCGCAATTCGAATTTCGTCTTCCCAGTCAAGATCGTCGGGCGCCACAGTGACGAGGCCCAGCTCAAGGGCCTCCTTGGGCACGAGCAGCTTGCCCTTCGCTTCCACCGCGCCAGCCATGAATCGTGCATTACCGCTGAAGCGAGTTTCGAGACGGCCACGACCGTTGACGGCCGGGAGCAGACCGAAATTCATTTCGTCCACAGCGATCTTCGGAATGGGCGAGTTGCCTTCCTCTTCCGGAAGCGCCAGCATGTAGCTGCGGTCGGCAACCACAGCCAGTTCGAAGAGCAGGCCAGCGAAACACGATCCCGGCTCGATAATGGCGTACATGCTGCGCGAAGAAACATCCAGCCGCGCCAAAGTGCGGCGCAACATTCCGATGGTTTCGCGCACCAGCCAATCATTACGGTGTTCCAGCATCACCCGTTCCGAGGCCAGCACCGCGGCGATACTGCCCGTGGTCTTAAGTAGCAGAAGCCCAAGCTCCGGTTCGTTGACTCGGAGCATCAGGATTGCGTCGTCAAGTTCGCGTGCCATCGCCAGCGGCCACCATTGATCGCCTTCGGCGTGAATCGCATCGACCTCGAGCGGCTGTAGTCCTTCCGGCGCACGGACAGTTAACGTCGCAGTTCGCGCCGTGCGATCGAAAGCAACGTTAACGTACTTGTAGTGGTAGCCGTTGTCGTCGACTTTACGCTGCAACGGGGTCAGACGAATGCCCTTGGCCGCGGCGGGACGCGTTGAATCGTTCACCAATGCCTGTGCGCGGGTGCGCACCAGTTCCGGGAATTTCTCGGGAACAGCAACCTCATCGACCAGGCCCCACTCTTTGGCGCGCTCGCCCTTTACGCCGTCAGGATTAGTGCAGAACATGTCAGCCAGGTCGCGGCGCACCTTGCGTTTGTCCACGACGCGCGTCAGTCCGCCAGTGCCGGGCAACACCCCCAGTAGTGGAACTTCAGGCAGGCTGACGGCGCTGGAGCGATCGTCCACCAGTAGAATCTCGTCGCAGGCCAGCGCAAGTTCGTACCCGCCGCCGGCACATGTGCCGTTAATCGCGGCGAGGAACTTCAAGCCGTCGTGGCGGCTGGAGTCTTCCATGCCGTTGCGAGTCTCGTTGGTGAACTTGCAGAAATTCACCTTCCAGGCGTGCGAGGAAGTGCCCAGCATGTAGATGTTGGCGCCGGCGCAGAACATGCGCTCACGCGCGCTGGTTAGCACGACACACGCCACTTCAGGATGCTCAAAGCGGACGCGCTGCAGGATATCGTGCAGCTCGATGTCAACCCCGAGGTCGTATGAGTTGAGCTTGAGCTTGTAGCCGGGCTTCAAGCCGCTATCCTCATTGACGTCCATGGCCAAAGTGGCCACACGGCCATCAATCGTTAGCCGCCAATGGCGGTGCTCTTGTGGAGCCACGTCGAACGTGACTAGCTCCTTCTCATTTACAGTTGGCATGGCAGGTCAAACTCTCCTCAAGGCAGCGCCGGATCGGCGCAGCTGATCCCCACATGGATAGATGCATTATAGTGCATTTCCGCCCACAGCGTAGCGGAAATATGGTGCAGATTGGAACCCCTGACCGATCTCCTACCTCCAGGAGCTATTTCTGAAACCAGCTCTGATCAAATCGATTGAACCCGAATGGCCAGAAGGTCTTCCACCAGGCCCACTTCCTTCTGAATAAAAGGCTCAGCGTACTGAACTCCCGCCAGCAGGCCATAGAACGCAGCCATAGCGGCGAGTCGCTCGCGGATCTCACTTTCACGAGGGAAGAGTCCGCTGCCCGCCGCCTGGTCCTGATACTGCGAGTGGTAGGCCATCAGGGCGGCGAAGCGCGCCTCAAACTGCTGGGAGATGTCCACGACGAAGGACGGGCGAACATCAGCATAAAGACTGGCATAGACGATTTTGTAAGGGCGATAGGGCGGGAAAGAGCGCAGCGTCTCCAGATCGCCGGGAGAAATATCCGCCGTAGCGCCGGTGTGACCTAGTTTCGCCAATCCTGCGAGGAATGCAGCTTCATAGCCGAGCAACGAGGCAGTGGCGTGGTCAGGATGCCGCGCCTGCCAATAAGGAAGAATGAGCACGCGCGGGCGCAACTCACGAATGACGCGCGCGACCTTGAGCCGACTGCCAAAGGTGTTTTCGACGCGGCCGTCGGGAATGTCGAGCGCCCGTCGCCAGCTGACTTTGAGGATGCGAGCAGCCTCGCCAGCCTCGCGTGCGCGCTCCTCGACGGTGCCGCGCGTACCCATCTCGCCCTGCGTGAGGTCGAGGATGGCGGTACGGTGACCGCGCTCCGCCATCTTGAGCAGCGTGCCGCCGCAGGTCTGCTCAACGTCGTCGCGATGCGCGGCGATGGCCAGGATGTCGCAGTGTGGCGCGTCGACCATAAATAGCTACAGCCGCATCGCCACCGCGACGCCGTCGCGCAGTGGAACGATCGTCGTGAACCAATCCTTCGACGCGTAAAGCAATCGGTTGAGCTCCACGACGCCCTTGTCGGACATGTCGGGCTCCGCAGTCTTCACCAACTCCGGATTGCCTGCGGCGTACGCCACCCTGCCACTCCACAAAGCGTTGTCGGTGATGAACAGCCCACTTTTTCGCACGCGCGCCGCCGCCATATTGAAGACTCGCGGATAGTCGTGCTTATCTACGTCGTTGAATACGATGTCGAATTCTTCTTTGCGCTCTGACAGAATTTCGAGCGCATCGCCAACGTGGACCTCGATGCGATCCGCGACCCCCGCCTGATCGAAGTAGCGCCGGGCTTCGTCCGCGTTCTTACGGCTGCCGTCTGTGTAATGGGCAGCTTTCCGCCTTCGCCGACCGCCTTCGCCCACCAAATGGTGGAATAGCCGATCGCTGAACCCAACTCAAAGACCGTCTTCGCCTTGATTAGCCGGGCATATTGATAGAACAGGCGGCCGACCGCCGGCCCCACGATAGGGATGTCGCGCGCTTTCGCCTGGCGCTCCATCTCCTGCAAGACGGGCTCACGCTCAGGAAGCATGGCGTAGAGATAGTTCTCGACGCGTTCATCGGTAAAACTTTTCATCGAACGTATTTACTCCTCAGCTCAAGGTCTGCCCAGGTTTCATCTCGACGACTTCCGGCCCACCGGCGCCCAGCAATTTCTTCAGGTCTTCAGGGCGCCCAGTCAACATTGGAAACGTGGCGAAGTGCATAGGGATGACCGTCTTGGGCTGCAGCAGTTTGCAAGCATAGGCCGCTTCGCGCGGGCTCATGGTGAAGTGGTCGCCGATGGGCAGCATCGCGATCTCGGGCGAGTAAAGATCGTGGATAATCTGCATATCGCCAAATACAGCAGTATCGCCCGCATGATAAACCTTCACTCCGCCGGGCAGCTCAAGGACGTATCCACACGCCTCGCCACCGTACACGATGCGGCCATCGTCGTCCTGAATACCGCAGGAGTGCACGGCGTGCGTCATCGTGATCTTGATTCCTGCGACTGTCTGTGTCCCACCCTTATTCATGGGAGCGATCTGCTTGGTTCCCTTCTTCTCCATCCAGGCGCAGAGTTCGAAGATTCCGACGACGATAGGATTGTGCTGTTTCGCGATCTGCGCTGCGTCGCCAATGTGATCCATGTGACCGTGGGTACAGATGACCACGTCGGCCTTTTTCACCTGCTTCTCACCGTCTGGACATGCCGGATTGCCCATAACCCAGGGGTCGACAAATACGGTGGCGCCATCTTTGGTTTCAATGCGGAAGGTGGCATGACCGAGCCACGTAATGCGGTTCCCTTGCAGATTCATAGTCACCTCGATTGGCGGGGCCGGCAAACGATTCGATGAGGCGTTAGTATGTGTCCCCTTCGCGCCAGTCGCGATAGCCGCCGGCGAGCGAAAACACATTGCGAAACCCCATCTTCTTGAGATTGAGGGCGGCGAGCGCTGAACGGCTGCCTCCGCCACAATACAAAACCAATTTGCGGTCTTTATCGGTCGTGATCTTGTCGATGTTCACTTCCAGAATGCCGCGGGGTAGGGTAACGGCTCCGGGGATGATTCCCTTCCCCTGTTCGTCGCGCTCGCGCACGTCCAGCAGCGTGAAGTTTTCACCCGATTGCTGCATGCGTCTGAGCTCATCGGGGCCGATTTCGTTGATCTGCGATTTCGCTTCGTCCACCAGTTGCTTAAACTCGGGTGATGGCATGCTCGCCTCGCCTTTGCACGCTACGCGCGCCAGGTCAAAGAACGTGTAAACAGCAACAGCCCTAAAACGGTACTGAAAGACTCGGAAAAGGTAAATGCGTGGCTCGGCGGCTCGCCAACCTCTCGATTGCCATTTTGAGGGAGCGCGCAATGAGGAGCGTCGCTTAAATCTAACGCACGGCTTTTCTTTCCACCGAGACCGCATGGGCACTGCGCGGCGGCCGGCGCGTACCACCGCGCAGGCCCTTCGCATCCAGCTTGAGTTCGGCGATCGTACGGCTCAGGGTATTGCGGTGCATACCCAGTTGGCGTGCAGCCTTGCACTGGTTTCCCTTGCAGTCCTGCAGCACGGCGAGAATGAAACGCTTCCGGAATTCAGACACGCCTTCGGAATAGGTAATGCCGTTCTTGTACATCTGCATGACCAACGCTTCCAGCTGATCTTTCACAACGCCCCTCTCTCTTTCACTTCGGTAAGGGCCCAAACGGAACCAAATCTTCACAGGTAGCCGTCGCCGCCGCCTTGCAGGGACACGTGTTCGGGAACAGTTCGCAACAACTCCCAGCCTTCGCGAAAGCGCTGCCGCAATTCCGCCGGAGCCGCCCAGATCAAAGCACGACCACCGGCCAGCATGAAAGGCGCAATTCGCGACTGCTGCAACCGTCCCCATTGCGGCGCGAAGGCGGCCAGCGCCAGCACCACGACCATGCTGACCAGCGCTCCGCGCAAAAACCCAAACACTGCGCCCAAAAGGCGGTCGAACCAGCGAAGTCCGACACCGTACACGGCCCAGCGCGTGGTCCAGTCCCAACACTCCGGCCAGCAACAGGACAACAAAAAATATGGTAAAGAACCCGGCAATATCCGCCGCCCACTGGGAGTTCACGTGAGGCGCATACCACGCTGCCGCCCGCGGGTACTCCCATGCCGCCAGCAAATATCCGACGATCACGCCCGCCAGTGAAAAGAATTCGTAAAAGAACCCTTGCGCAATCGCCTGCAACACCGACAACACAATGATGAGCAGAATTACCCAGTCGAGAACGGACAGGCTCATCATTCGGCTTTCCCTACGCCGGCAGCGGATGCCCCGTCAATTGGGTGTAAGCCTCCACATACTTCTCACTCGTTCTCTCCGCTACCTCCGGGGGCAATCCCGGAGCCGGCGGCTGCTTGTTCCACTTGATAGCTTCCAGGTAATCGCGCACGTACTGCTTGTCGTAGGAATCCTGCGGTTCACCTGGCTGATATTTATCCTTGGGCCAGAAGCGCGACGAATCTGGCGTGAGCACCTCATCGGCGAGCACCAGCCCAGCCGCAGTCCGGCCGAATTCAAACTTGGTATCGGCGATGATGATGCCGCGCGTCTCCGCGTAATCGGCCGCCGTCTGGTAGATCTTGACACTCAGCTGGCGTAGTTGTTCGCTGAGGTCGCGGCCCGCCAGCGTTACCATGTGGTCGAATGAGATGTTCTCATCGTGACCACTGCTGGCCTTGATAGCGGGTGTGAAAATCGGCTCCGGCAACTTGTCGGATTCGCGCAGTCCCGCAGGCAGCTTGATGCCGCAAACCGACCCGGTGGCTTTGTATTCCTTCCACCCCGAGCCGGAAAGATAACCGCGCACCACACATTCGATAGCGATCATGTCCGCTCGCACCACCAGCATCGAACGGCCATGCAACTGCCTGCCATACTTCTGCAGCTCCGGGGGGTATTTGCGTACGTCGGCGGTAACGAGGTGGTTGGGAACGATGTTCTTCAGGAACTCGAACCAGAACAGCGAGAGCTGCGTCAGCACTCGTCCTTTCTGGGGTATGCCGGTGGCCAGCACGTAATCGAAGGCCGAGATGCGATCTGTCGCCACGAAGAGCAGATGTTCGTTACCAACCTGATAAAGGTCGCGGACACTTTCCGCTAGCGTAGAGATCGAGGCCGGAAAAGTCAGTGCGCAAAAGAACGTCGGGAGTTTGGGTCGAATCTGTCACAGGCGTAAAAATCAAATCAAAGAAGTCGTCGGGTATTCTAGTTTTCCTGCCTGGTTTGTCAACGGCTGATGAAAATTTCGTTGCCGCCTACCAAAAAAATCTATGGAAAAGTTCTTGACAGAACGCCAGATCTCGCGGAACTCCCGTACCTAGAGGCTTTCAAAGCAATCTCAGAGTGGCTACATAAACCTTCCCGGCGGCGTCTGCGCCTGCAACCAGACAATAATTTGGAAACCAAACTTCCGTCTGGTGTCAAGACCCCTGAGAAAACATTTTCGAAATAGGGACCGCGAAGGTGCTAGTCGGCCGCGCTGCGATGAACCGTACGGACGTCCTCGATGTACTGCACATCGGGGGCGCCTTCAACTCCGGCCTGTTGCATGGCCTTGCGCAGTTCGTCGGAGTTCATAAACCGGCGCGCCTGCTCGACGCTCTCCCAATCGAAGAACAGGACCACTTCACGTGGATCGTCAACCGTATGAAAAATGCGGAATGCGGTTTCGCCGCCGTGCTTGCGAGTGTTGAGGTGGGAATCGAATGCTTGTTTCCAGCGGTTGTAATCCGACACCTTGTGACGGACCAGGACATGGACCATGAGAGCGCCTCCCAAATCGAATCGTCTCCTCCAAGATACGAAATCTCCGTCCGAATGTGAACCGGGAAATGCATGTCGGCAGAGTGACAGTCCACCTTGACAGGACGCCAAATCCCGATGTCGGAATCCAGCCGTGCCCTGCAAAGCGCTGCGGCGAGACGAATACTGCCAGTCCGACCTCGATTGCGCCAGACCCGGGGACGGCTAAACGGCGCCCCTACGCTATACTGCAAATCAAATTCACTGGGAGCAGATTTTTCTTGCCACGCCTCATCATTCGTTCCTCTGACATTCACGCCGCCGGATGTTTCACTCTCGAAGATATTCCGAAGAGCGCTCGGATTCTGGAATACACGGGAGAGCGCATCACCAAGGCCGAAGGCGATATCCGCTACGAAGGCCGGCCCTTCACTTACCTGTTCGGCGTCGGCGATGGCGAAGTGGTAATCGACGGCCATGGGATGGCGATGTTTGTGAACCACTCTTGCGATCCCAACTGCGAGACCGACGAAGAGGACGGACGGGTCTACATCGCCGCCATCCGCGATATTGCCGCCGGCGAGGAACTTACCTACGACTATTACCTCTACGATGGCGACGACGAGGCGCCCTGTTATTGTGGCAGCAAGAGTTGCCGGGGGAGCATGTACTCTCCTGAGGAACTGAAGAAAAAGGCGCGTGCCGAGGCCCGGAAGAAGAAGCGTGCTGAACTGGCCGCGAAAAATAACGGCGCTGGCCAAAAAACGAAAAACGGTAGCCAGGGCAAAGTAGAACGTTGGTTGCAGATCACCGTTTCGCCCGGTCCGAGGAGCGCCAGGCGCCAGCCTCGCAGCCTGAGACCTGCCGCTCCCACGCTGGCCGCTTCTGCTATAGTGACCTTTCATCCCAGTAAGCACGGCAGGCAGGAGACCACTTATGGCAAGCGTCAACAAAGTTATCCTCATAGGCAATCTCGGCAAGGACCGGAAATCAAGTACACGCAAGGCGGCATGGCGATAGCCCACTTCTCGCTGGCTACCAATGATCGCGTCAAGGACAAGGACGGCAACTGGCAAGATCGCACCGAATGGCACAACGTTGTGCTGTTCGAGCGTAAGGCCGAAGTCGCCGGCGAATATCTCAAGAAAGGGCGCACAGTCTACATCGAAGGCAGTATCCGAACCAACTCGTGGGATGACAAGGAGACCGGCCAGAAGAAGTACCGGACTGAGATCATCGGCAGCCAAATGGTTCTGCTGGGCGGGCCGCGCGAGGGCGGCGGAGAGAGCGGGGGCGGAGGCTACAGTGGCGGACGATCGGGCGCAGGCAAGTCCGGCGGCTTCGACCAACGCACTCCCGAGCCTGAACCGTCACAGGCGCCGTCGGGAGCGGAGATTACGGACGAAGATATTCCGTTTTGATTTGTGGCCGGCGTCAGGCATCCCGGCATGAGCTTTCCACGATCCAGTGGCATCTTGTTACACCCAACTTCGCTTCCGGGACCTTACGGCATCGGCGAACTGGGGCGCGAGGCGTATCGCTTCGTCGACTTTCTGCGCGAGTCAGGACAGAAAATCTGGCAGGTCTTGCCGCTGGGTCCGACTGGCTATGGCGACTCTCCGTACCAGTGTTTCTCAGCCTTCGCCGGCAACCCGTTATTGATCAGCCTCGACACGCTCGTGGAGCGTGGTTATCTCGATTCTCGCCAACTGGACTCGCGCCCGGACTTCCCCGCTGGCCACGTGGATTTCGGCGCAGTCATCGCATGGAAGACCACGTTGCTGCGACAGGCGTTCCGCTCGTTCCAAGGCAGCTCGGCAGCCGAGCACGAGGCCTTCGCGGCTTTCTGCAAAAGGCACTCCGGCTGGCTCAACGAGTTTGCCTTGTTCATGGCGCTCAAGGAAACCCACAATAATGTTGCGTGGACGCAATGGGAGCATGATCTGGCCATCCGCGAACACAATGCCATGGAGCGAGCGCGCCACCAACTGCACGACACCATCGAGTGCAACAAGTTCATCCAGTTTGAATTCGAGCGGCAGTGGAGTGAACTGAAGGCGCATTGCGGGCGCAACGGCATTCGCATCATGGGTGACGTGCCCATCTATGTCGCCCTTGACAGCGCGGAGGTGTGGGCCGATCGCGACTTGTTTGAACTTGACGAAGCCGGTCAGCCAACCGTCGTCTCTGGCGTCCCCCCTGACTACTTCAGCGCCACCGGTCAACTGTGGGGCAACCCGATTTACCGCTGGGAAGTCCATGCGAAGACCGGCTATGCGTGGTGGATCGCGCGCCTGCGCCGTTCTCTGGAAATGCTCGATATGATTCGCCTCGATCACTTCCGCGGATTTGAGGCTTACTACGAAATCCCGGCGGGCGACACGACGGCGGTTAACGGGGTGTGGGTCAAAGCGCCCGGAGCCGCGTTGTTCGAGGCGCTACAGAGCGCCTTCGGCACGCTGCCCATCGTCGCCGAAAATCTGGGCGTGATCACGCCAGAGGTCGAAGCTCTGCGAAAGAGCCTTGGATTTCCGGGTATGGCGATTCTGCAGTTCGCCTTCGGCAACGATCCGCAAGCTCCGGATTTCAAGCCCCACAACTACCCGCATCATCTGGTGGCCTACACCGGTACGCACGACAACGACACTGTAGTTGGATGGTGGACGAGCACAGCCGGGGCCGGGAGCACTCGCACCTCTGCGGACGTCGTCGAAGAGTTGGAGTACGCGCGGCGCTACTTGAACACCAACGGTCACGAGATCAATTGGGTGATGATTCGCACCTTATTGGCATCGGTCGCGGACACCGCGCTGTTTCCCTTGCAGGATGTGCTGGGTGTCGGTAGCGAAGGCAGGATGAACCTGCCTGGCACCTCGTCTGGAAATTGGCGCTGGCGGTTTCGCAGTGAAGACCTGACTCCGGCAATGAGCGCGCGGCTAAAACAGTTGGCGGGAACCTACGAGCGTTAAGGCCCGCCTGGAAATGCTTGTTGGAAATCTAGGCGAATTGCGACCTCGGCTGTATCATGATCCCCGCGGAGTGGAGGGCCAATGTACTTCGAACAGTTCTACCTGGGTTGTCTCGCACATGCTTCATATCTCTTCGGATCGGAGGGCGAAGCTGTCGTCGTCGATCCCCAGCGTGATATTGAAATCTACCTGGAAGCGGCGCAGAAGCAACAGCTTCGGATTCGCCATATCTTCGAGACCCATCTGCACGCCGACTTCGTCTCGGGTCACAAAGAGTTGGCCGCGCGCACCGGCGCGACCATCTACCTCGGGAAAGCGGCAGGCGCGACTTTCCCGCATGTGGCCGTCGACGATGGCTTCGAGTTGCGCGTCGGCACATTGCGCATCAAGGTCCATCGAAACGCCGGGCCACACGCCAGAGAGCATCTGCCTGGTTCTCACCGACGAAGAGAAGTCGCCGGCGCCTTGGGCCACGCTCACCGGAGATACGCTGTTCATCGGCGACGTAGGAAGGCCCGACCTGTCGACGACCCACACGCCGCAGCAACTCGCAGGCTTGCTCTACGATTCTCTCCACAACAAGCTGCTCGCCTTGCCGAACAACGTGCAGGTTTATCCTGCCCATGGCGCTGGTTCGCTCTGCGGGCGCAACATGCGCACGGAGCGCTCCTCCACCATCGGTACGGAACGTCTGACCAATTACGCGCTGCAAATCAAGAGCCGCGACGAGTTTGTCCACCAGTTGACGACTAACCTCCCGGCGCGTCCGGAGTATTTCCTCGAAGACGCCGCTATCAACCGCGCTGGAGCGGCGTCCCTCGCCGATCTACCAGAGTTGACACCGGTTCCCGCGACCGAACTAAAGAACATGCTGGAGCACGGCACTATCGCCCTCGACGTCAGACCTGCCGAGCAGTTTGCCGCAGCCCATGTACCAGGCTCAATCAACATTCCGCTCTCCGGCCAGTTTGCTTCCTGGGCTGGAGCTGTTCTGGGAATTTCTGCACAACCGGTACTCATCAGCGAAACAGCGGAGCAATTGAGCGAGGCGCGCATGCGCCTGGCGCGCGTGGGGATTGAGGTCTTGCAAGGCTATCTCGAAGACAGCATCGAGGGATGGAAACGTGCGGGCCTCCCCCTCGCCCAGTTACCACAGATTACGGTGCAGGAACTGAGCACCCGGATGCAGGGCGGCGGCCTGCAAACACTGGATGTCCGCAGAGAAAGTGAATGGCAAGCGGGCCACATTGCCGGCGCGGACTGGTACCCACTGGACCGCTTCAAGGCTGCGCTGCCGCAACTTGAACGCGATGCTCCCTTCGCAGTCCACTGCAAAGGCGGCTATCGCAGCATGATCGCCTGCAGTCTGCTGCAACGGGCCGGCTACAACGTCATTAACGTGATCGGCGGCTTCGATGCGTGGCAGCAGGGCGACTTTCCAGCTGTCACCGAGAGCGCCGTGGAAGCGTGAGCCAGAGTTGGTGTATCCGGTAGAGCCAGCCTTCAGGCCGGCGTTGCCTGAGCCTGATTTGTCTCCGCTCTAGAATTTCTTCGCCGTAATGCGATCGCTGCCTATATAGGGCCGCAGTGCTTCGGGAATGAGCACGCTGCCATCAGCTTGCTGATAGTTCTCGACGATTGCCACCCAGGTCCGCCCAATCGCCAGTCCACTGCCATTAAGTGTGTGCACCAACTCTGTTTTCTTGCCGCCCTCGGGGCGATAGCGGATGTTTGCCCGCCGTGCCTGGAAATCGGTGAAGTTCGAACACGAGGAAATCTCGCGGAAGAGCCCTTGCCCCGGCAACCATACTTCGATGTCATAGGTCTTCGCCGCCGAGAAACCCAAGTCGGCGGTGCAGAGAGCTACGGTGCGATAATGCAGTCCGAGCTTCTGCAGCACCTGCTCGGCATTCCGTGTCAGCTTTTCGTGCTCCTCCCAGGATTGTTCGGGCTTGGCAAACTTCACCAGTTCGACCTTCTGAAACTGGTGCTGGCGGATAATGCCGCGCACATCTTTGCCGTACGAGCCGGCCTCGCTGCGAAAACACGGCGTGTACGCGGTCAGCGAGATCGGCAGGCGTGCGCCGTCCAGTGTTTCGTCGCGATAGAGGTTGGTCACCGGAACTTCGGCCGTAGGAATCAGATAAAAGTTCTTGTCACCATGCAGAACCGTGAAGAGATCGGCCTCAAACTTGGGCAACTGGCCGGTGCCATACATCGACTCGGCGTTGACCATGAACGGCGGCAGCACTTCGGTATAGCCATGCTCGCGCGTGTGCAGGTCGAGCATGAAGTTCATCAACGCGCGCTCCAGCTTTGCGCCCAGGTCCCAATAAACCGCGAAGCGCGCTCCCGCGATCTTGGCAGCGCGTTCGAGGTCAAGCACACCGAGCTGCTCGCCCAGCTCCCAGTGCGGCTTGGGTGTGAAGTCAAACTCCGGAGGCGTGCCCCAGCGACGCACCTCAACGTTGTCGGCTTCGCTCTTGCCGACCGGCACGCTCTCGTGTGGCACATTAGGGATGCCGGTTAACAAGTCGCGCAACTTTGCATCACAAGTCGTCACGCGCTCGTCGGCCTGCGCGATCTTCTCCTTCAGTTCCTTTTGCTCCTGCAGGTTGGCAGCAGTTTCGCTCTTCTCCCTTTTGAGCCGTTGAAACTCTTCCACCAGCTTGTTGCGGTGGGCCTTCATGGTCTCGGCTTCGGTGATGGCGGTGCGGCGGGCGGAGTCAATCGACTGAAAATTTGTCAGAATGGCGGCAGGATCCATCCCGCGCTGGCGCAGTTTTTCTTCGACAAGGGGCAGATGATTGCGTACAAAGGCTAGATCGAGCATAAGAAATCAGGTTACTCGAAAACGCCGCTTATCACCAAACAAGAGACTCCATTTATAGTTATATTTGAGCCGCCCTTAACAACTCAGCATTCAAAATGGTGTTAACGTGGAGAGTGGAGATGAATCATACCGGGACAAGATCGCCCTTATCAGGCAGGATTCGTTTGGTGCTAACCGCCGGCGTCGCCGTTCTTTTCTGCGTGACCTGGGGGAGCTGCTCAGGCTTTTTTATTAGCCCTTCCTTAAGTTCGATTTACATCACTCCCGCTTCGGCTACGATCGCCATCACCAATACGGTCCAGCTGACCGCAACGGGCATCTATTCTGACGGAAGCCAGAACAAGATTCAGGGATCGTCAGTCGGTTGGTCAAGTTCGGATGACACCATAGCGACGGTCACCTCGCCCGGAGGCCTGGTCGCCGGGGTCGCCACGGGCACTGCAACCATCACCGCCAGCGCTCAAGGTGTGACCACAACAGCCTCAGTTACCGTTACCCCCACAAATATAACGACGCTGAGCATTACTACGACGCAGGGGAGCACCAGTGGCCAATCCTCGGCTACGATTTCCGGGGCGCCGGCAACCCTGCAGTTTTATGCCTACGGGAATAGTTTGAGTAGCAACGATCTTACTCAGGCCGTAACCTGGAGTTCGTCGAACACGAGCGTGGCTACGATCAGCTCCGGTCTCGGCAGCGGCAATGGGTTGGCGACAAGCGTAGCGGCAGGAACTACCAACATAACTGCGACCATTGTCAACACCAGCAACAACCAAACCATCGCCAGCAACACGATAGTGCTGACCGTGCAATAGACGTAGGGGCAACATCGAGAAGCTGGTCGCGAGAAACTTGCCGGTCTGAATGGCTGTTTCGACGAGCGCGGCGTAAACCTCTGTCTCTGGCGTGGACTAACCCTTCCTCGCCACCGACTCGAAATCCTGTTGCTTCTTCGCCAACTTCTTATGCCACTGGGCCGCAGCTTGAACAAAGGCGTGGAACATGGCCCGCGACCCTTGGTCGCGGTCATAAGTGCGCTCGGGGTGCCACTGCACTCCCAACACGAAATGATCGGGGGCAGTTCCCTCGACCGCCTCTTTCACTCCGTCCTCAGGGCACCACGCCACCAACCGCAATCCATCGCCGAGCGTCTGCGGCGCTTGATGATGGCTGGAGTTTACCGGCATGACAAGTTCGTTTTCGGCGGGCAGAGCGCCCGCGTCGCTCAAGATTCCCGCCAGTTTCGACTGCGGATCAAGCTGCACCCGATGTGCCTGAGCGACGCGGCTACCCGCGTCGTGCTTGACTCCCTCAGGCAATTCCTGGTCGAGCGTGCCAGTTCGCCACACGTTGAGCGACTGCAACCCGTAGCAGATTCCGAAGACAGGCTTGCGCATATTGTAGGCGTCCTGCAACAGCAACTCATCGGCGTTATCGCGAAAGGCGTCGGCAGGCGCGGTCTCGGCGTGCCGCTGCGCGCCATATTTTTCAGGATCGACATCCGCGGGACTGCCCGGCAGAAGCACGCCGTCACAGCGCTTGACGGCCTGCGCGATCTCCGCATTGGTAGCACTCGCTGCAATAATGACCGGCTCTCCTCCGGCGGAGCGAATCGCCCGCTCATATTGCGGCAGTGCGCGTAACACATAGGCTGGCCGCGTCGAGTTAGGGGCCGGAATCGCAATGCGAGGCTTCATGTCAGTTCTTTTCGCCTGAGCTACGAGTTCCGCGCCAACAGCGGTTTGGGCTTGGCTTCGCCACTGGCTTCCGGCGAAGGCGTGGTCTTCGAGCGCGAATAGTACATTTCTGCGATCGCCTGCCGCACTTGCATCGTGAGCCTGTCCATGTCACGCACGCGCAGCCCGTGCGTGGGAATCGGCGCCCCGATGACCAACTCCACCTCTCCCGGCAACAGATGAAAGCTATTCATGGGCAGCGCTCCGTCGGTTCCCACGATTGCAATCGGTACGATCGGCGCCTGCGCCCTAATCGCAACATAGGCCGCGCCGCCCATAAATTCCTGGAGCTGCCCTGTCACGGAGCGCCCACCCTCGGGAAACACAACCAGGGGAGTGCCGTGACGCAAGGATTCGCTCGCGTGGGTCAAGCTGCGAAGCGAAGCGCGCGCATTGCCCGGATCAATCGGAATTTGCCCCGACCGTTTCAGATGCCAACCGAGAAACGGATAACGGAACAGCTCCTTCTTCGCCATGATACGGAACTGCAGCGGAAGCCAGGCGTACAGCACCGGAATGTCCACTGCCGACAAATGATTGGCGGCATAGATGGCCGTCTGTGTCGGGTTGATATGGTCGAGTCCTTCGATGCGCACGTGAATCATGACCGTCTTCAGGATCATGCGGGCCCAAGTGCGCGCGAACCAGTGTTGCACCCGCCCGTTGCGATCAAACAGCGACGAGAGTAACGAAAGCGTCCCCATCACCCCCGTGTACAGATAGATGATCGGCGCGAAAAACAAGTACGAGCGCAGCCGGCTTAGCAGCGAGCCCCGGCCCGGTCGGCGACTTGCGACTTGTGGTGCCGTGTTCGTCATCGGATCATGCCGAAATACCCATCGCGGACATCGCTTCGCCGACCAGGAAGATGGAGCCCGTTACCACAATCAAGCCTTGCGGCTTGCTGAGGTCGCGGGCCCGGGCGAGGGCAGCGGGAAGCGCTTCCTCCGCGTATAGCGGTGTTCCTGTACGCGAGGCGGCTTGCAGCAGCTCACCCGTAGTGGCCGCTCGCGGGTTGCCAACCTTCGTCACGATCGCGCGCTCGGCAATGGGGAACAGTATCTCCGCCATCTCCTGTAGCGCTTTGTCGCGCATGGCGGCAAAGACCAGGGTCAACTCGCGACCCGGGAAATTCTCCGACAGCGCGGAGCGCAGGGCCCAGGCGCCCGCAGGATTATGCGCCACATCGAGCACTATCTCGCGCTGGTGGGTGGCCGCTGACGCTGGCAGCACCTGGAAACGGCCCGGCCAGCGGGTTTCGCGAATACCCTGCTCCACCTGCTTCGGCGTCACTTTGAACCCGCATTGCAGCAGTTCTTCCGCAGTCGTGATCGCCAATGCCAGGTTGCGAAGTTGATGCCGTCCGGCAAGCGGCGAGTCCACGTCAATCTCTTCTCCCATCACCATGAGCGAGTAGCGGCTGCGCCCGGGCACAGGCCGGAAGCGTCCCTCGAGGTAGGTCGCAGCACCCGGCGACACCGGTGGCATATACTTCACGGCGCTCACGCCACGCGCATTCTTCTCCAGAATTGCGTGACCGATCACATCGTTGGCCTGGGGATGTTGCGGCAAGGTGATCACAATACCATTCTGCCGGATAATGCCCACCTTCTCGCTCGCGATTTCTGCGATGGTGTTGCCAAGATATTTCTGATGATCAAGCGCGATGTCGGCGATGACCGAGATGACCGGCTCAACAACGTTGGTCGCGTCTAGCCGTCCGCCCATGCCGACTTCGAGCACCGCGATATCAACCCCGACGCTCGCAATGTATTCGAAAGCCATGACCGTGAGCATCTCGAAGAAGCTGGGATGCCAGGGCAACTTGCCCGAATGCAGCAGTTGTTGCGCGGTGCGCTCAACGCGGTCGTGAATAGCGCCAAATTCGGCGTCGGAGATGGCCTCACCGTTGACGCGAATACGTTCGTTGATGCGGACCAGGTGCGGCGAGCTATAGAGCGCAGTCTTGTATCCAGCAACCCGCAGGATGGAAAACAGGATCGCGGCGGTCGAACCTTTGCCGTTGGTTCCCGCAATCAGCACGCTGGCAAAGCGCCGCTCGGGACGGTCGAGGACGTCCAGCATCTGACGTACATAGGTCAGGTCAAATTTGTGCGAAGGCGTGCTGGCGAGCTCGTGACCCAGCGCGTAGAGCTGCTCCACGGTGCTTTGATAACTCATGCGGCAATTTCAGATTACAACATTCAGGAGCGCGGAGCCGTTATGCCAGACCGTGGGGGCAGTGCAGTTTGCGGAAGTGCATTGAAACAAGCTTTAGACGTCTCTCAGTTCCTCCTCAGTCATCCCGAAATAGTGTCCGAGTTCATGTATGACCGTCAGCCGGATCTGCTCGCGCACTTCGGCCTCGGTAGCGCAGATTGCTTCAATGTTTTCTTGGTAGAGAACCACGTAATCGGGACTGCCGATGGGTCCGTGAAAGAAGCTCTTCTTGGTCATCGGCACGCCATGGAACAGCCCTAGGACGATGCGCCGTGGCTGGCCAGGCGTTGAGGATGTGCAGCCGGGAGGCAGATCTTCCACCAGAACGGCAACATTGCGGATGCGGCGACGAAACTCTTTAGGCAAAGAGTCCACTGTCTCCTCGACCACCTTAGTGAAATCTTCGCGCTTCATGCTCCACACGCTGTTATCCTCACCGCCAGTGCGTTACCGACTCTCCGGGGAAAGCAGGCCCTTAGAGACCGGATCGCGCCTGTCGCTACGCGGTTCAGTCAATCTTCCCATTCGATCGGGGCTCCGCGCTTGCCAGACAATTCGAGAGATACAGTAATTAGGGAACTACGCCAGTTGCTTCTTTACCTCGTCACTGAGCATCTTGCCATCCACACGCGCGTCTCCGAACTTGGCCTTGGCGTTCTTCATGACGGCGCCCATGTCCTTCATGGCCGGAGATCCCATCTCGGCGATGGTGGCGCGAACCGTCTCGACAATCTCCTCTTCCCCGACCGCCTTGGGCATGTAGGCCTCGATGATCTTGATCTCCTGGGCCTCCTTCGCAGCCAACTCAGGGCGGTTGCCCTTTTCGAACTGTTCGATGGAGTCCTTGTGCTGCTTGATCATGGTGGTGAAAACCTGCAGCTCTTCTTTTTCGTCGAGATCGGCGCGCTTTTCGATTCGCTTGTTCTGCAACGCGGCTTTCATCATGCGCAGGGTCGAGAGCCGCAGCTCTTCCTTCTTGCGCATTGCGTCGACCATGTCTTTCTGCACCTGCTGGGTCAAGCTCATGAGGTAATTATAGAGTAGTGAGTCACATGGGCTGGTGATACAGCGCACGCAGCCACTACCCACGTGTGGTGGCTTGCCCAGCCGCGAAAGCCTATATTTATACTGTCGGTGCTCGTCTATGCCGGCAATCAACCAGCAGAGGTAACTGCAATGCTTCGTAAGACACGGCTATTTACTCCCGGTCATACCCCTCTTCTTCCAGCCGCTCAAAACGCCATTGCCGCCGCGGACATGCATCACCGCACGGCCGAATTCCGTGAAATCTTCACCCGCACGCTTGCCGATCTTAAGACCTTCGTCGGCACCAAGAACGACGTTCTCATTCTCGCCTCCTCAGGCAGCGGCGCCATGGAGGCTGCGGTCTCGAACCTCACTTCGCCCGGCGACAAGGTTGTTGTGCTCAGCGCTGGAAAGTTTGGCGAACGCTGGCGCGATCTCGCTAAGGCCTTCGCCTGCCAGATTGAGCTGATCGAGGTTCCCTACGGTCAGACTTTCGACCTCCGCGAAGTCAAGTCCAAGCTCGATGGCGCGCGTGTGCTCTACATGCAAGCCACGGAGACCTCCACTGGCGCGCGTCACGATGTGAAAGCCATTGCCGCGCTGCTGAAAGGAGCCGACACGCTATTCGTGGTCGACGCCATCACCGGACTAGGCACCACCCACTTCGAAGTGGACGATTGGGGCATTGACATCCTCATCGGCGGCTCCCAGAAAGCGGTCATGATTCCTCCCGGACTCGCTTATCTGAGCGTGAGCGAGCGCGCCTGGCAACGCATGGAGACTGCCAAGCAGCCACGTTTCTACTTCGATCTGCGCAAGGAGCGCAAGTCGGCGGCGAAGGGCGAATCAGCGTTTACACCAGCCGTCGCGCTCGTCTGTGGACTGGCCGCAGCGCTCGATTACATCCGCCGTTCCGGCGGTGGCAATCTTGCCGATGGACGCGAGGCCCTCATCCACAATGCGGAAACTTCCGCCGCCATGGTTCGCGCGGGAGTGCAGGCATTGGGCCTGAAGCTGTTCGCTCCCACTTGTCCTGCTGCCGCCGTCACCGCCATACTGGCGCCCCCGGGCGTTGATTCCAGCGCTATGGTGAAGGAATTCCGCGAGCGCTTTGCCATGGTCGTCGCCAACGGCCAGGGCGAAATGAAGGGCAAGATGATTCGCATTGCCCATCTCGGCTACTACGACTATCTCGACGCCATCGGCGTCATAGGCGCGCTGGAGCATGTGCTACTGAAAGTTGCACCGGCCCACCACATCGAACTGGGCGCTGGCGTGCGCGCCGTGCAAGAGGTCCTTGCCGGACAATTCGCCGAGGCGGCTACTGTATGAAAATTGTTATTGCGGACAAAATCTCTGCTTCCGCGTCCGCCATCTTCGGCGAACACAAAGACTGGAAAGTTGTAACCACCGACAAAGAGACTCTCCCCGGCGAACTGGCCACGGCGGATGCCATCCTGGTCCGCTCGGCCACGTTCGTAGACGCCGCCATGATGGGCAAAGCTCCGAAACTGCGCGTCATCGGACGCGCGGGCGTAGGCGTTGACAACGTCGATCTCGACGCTGCCACCAAGCGCGGCATCGTAGTAATGAACACGCCGGGCGGCAATGCGGTTGCCGTCGCCGAGCACACGTTCGCTCTCATGCTGGCCCTGGCGCGTCACCTGGTGCGCGCTGACTCAACCATGCATGCCGGCAAGTGGGAAAAGAAAACCCTGCAAGGCACCGAGCTCCGCGGCAAGACGCTTGGCATTGTCGGCCTGGGCCGTGTGGGAGTCGAGGTTTCCCGCCGCGCCATTGCATTCGGTATGAAGGTCGTCGGTCACGATCCCTACGTGGCTCCCAGTCTCGCGCAACAGTTGAACATCACGCTGGCGTCGCTCGATGAGGTCTTCGCTCAGTCCGACTACATCACGCTGCATGTCGGCCTCACACCGCAGACGCAGGGCATGATCAATGCCGACACTCTGCGCAAGATGAAGAAGGGCGTGCGCCTGGTCAATTGCGCTCGTGGCGAACTGCTGAACGAACCCGCTGTTATCGAAGCCCTGCAGTCGGGACAATTGGGTGGTGCGGCGCTGGATGTTTACAGCCATGAGCCGCTCAAGGACTCTCCGCTGGCTACCCTGCCCAACGTCATCCTGACGCCACACATCGCGGGTTCCACCCATGAGGCGTCGGAAGCCGTTGGCGTGCAGATCGCGCTGCAAGTCCGTGAGTACCTGCTGAAGGGCGTAATTCAGAACGCTGTCAACGTGCCTTCGATCAGCGAGGAAGAGTACCAGGAGATGCTGCCGTACATCTTGCTGGGCGAGCGCCTGGGCGCGTTCCTGGCGCAGACCAGCGAAGGCGGTGTAGAAGAGATTGGCCTCACCTACAGCGGCGAAATTGCTGAGTGGAAAACCGCTCTCATCCGCAATGCCGCCGTGGCCGGCGCACTCAACCAGATCGCTCATGCTCATGAGCGGGCAAATTTGGTGAATGCGGCCTCGATCGCCGAGGAGCGGGGTATCCGCGTCACGGAGCGCAAGAAAGCGCGCGACGCAGGCGGCGCCGCTGCCAACGTGCTTCGCGTGACCTTCAAGAGCGGTCAGCAGGAGAATACCGTGGCCGGTTGCGTTCAGCCCAGCGGCTTGCCGAGACTGCTGGAGATCGACGGCATTGACGTGGAGGCGCCGCTGGAGGGCAACTTCATCTACCTGCGCAATCTCGACGTGCCCGGAGTTGTGGGGCGCGTCGGGACGGTGCTTGGGCAGCACAATGTCAACATCGCCAACTTCTCTCTGGGCCGCGGCCGGAATGGGCAGGAGGCATCGGCAGTCGCGGTGGTGCAAGTGGACGGCGAAATCAGCGAGGCTGTGCTGGAAAGCTTGCGCTGCATTGAGACCATCCTGCTCGCCAAAGCAATTCGCTTCGGGGCGCCGCAACCGAAAGCGGTTTCGGCGTAATCAAGAACGACAAAGCCGCGCCGGATGTCCTTCCGGCGCGGCAAACCGAGTTTCCAGCCATGGACTAATGCGCGGCTGCGGTATGTCCCGCGCGGGCCGCTACCTCCAGGCGAACTTCGGCGCGCCGCAGCGCGAGCAGGGTCGCATCATAGTCGAGGTCGGCCGCGGCCCGTTGCAACGCCTCCTCAGCCCGGCACCTTGGCTTCCTGCGCGCGCTTGACGTCAATGTCTTCGGCGCGTTCCGCGGCAGCTGCCAGGATGGTCACCTTGTCCGGCAATACTTCGGCGAAACCCCAAGCGACGGCGAGATACTGCGTCATGGTGCCCACCCGATAACTGATCTCACCAATCTTCAGCTCGGTAATCAGCGGCGCGTGCCCCGGCAAAATACCGAGTTCCCCATTTTTACCGGGCATTTGGGCCATGCTCGAACATCCTCGCGAACCAGCAGCCGATCGGGAGTCACGATTTGTAACTGCAGCGTGTCAGCCATGGCAGATTACGCTTGCGCCGCCTTCATCTTCTCGGCCTCTTCCAGAACCTCGTTGATGTCGCCCTTCATGTAGAAGGCCTGCTCGGGAATGTCGTCGTGCTTGCCGTCGACGATCTCCTGGAAGCTCCGCACGGTGTCGTCGATTTTGACGTACCGTCCCTGCAAACCAGTAAACTGCTCGGCCACGTAAAAGGGCTGCGAGAGGAACTTCTGGATCTTGCGGGCACGCGAGACCGTTAGCTTCTGGTCTTCGCTGAGCTCGTCGATACCCAGAATCGCGATAATGTCCTGCAGGTCGCTTGTAACTCTGCAACACTCGCTTGACGGCCTGTGCGGTGTTGTAGTGCTGTTCGCCGACCACGCGCGGATCGAGAATGCGCGAGGTAGAAGCCAGCGGATCGACCGCAGGATAGATGCCCAGCTCCGAGATCTGGCGCGAGAGCACCGTCGTGGCATCGAGGTGAGCGAATGTTGTTGCCGGAGCCGGATCGGTCAAATCGTCGGCCGGCACGTAAATGGCTTGCACCGATGTCACGGAACCTTTCTTGGTTGAAGTGATGCGCTCCTGCAACTCGCCCATTTCGGTGGCGAGGTTGGGCTGGTATCCCACGGCCGACGGCATGCGGCCCAGCAGCGTGGATACTTCCGAGCCAGCCTGGGTAAAACGAAAGATGTTGTCGATGAAGAGCAGAGTGTCGGAGCCTTCTTCGTCACGGAAGTATTCGGCAACCGTGAGAGCGGTCAGTGCCACACGCAGGCGCGCTCCGGGCGGCTCGGTCATCTGGCCATAAATAAGAGCAGCTTTCGATTTCGAGGGCTCCTTGATGTTGACGACCCCTGACTCCTGCATTTCCAGCCAGAGGTCGTTGCCCTCGCGGGTGCGCTCGCCGACCCCGGCGAACACCGAGAACCCGCCGTGCTTGAGCGCCACGTTGTTGATAAGCTCCATGATGACGACGGTCTTGCCCACACCGGCGCCGCCGAACAAGCCGATCTTGCCGCCCTTCAGGAACGGCTGAATAAGGTCAATGACCTTCACGCCAGTCTCGAACATCTCCATCGAGGTGGACTGCTCATCGAATGCAGGAGCCTCGCGATGAATGGGATTGCGCTTTTGCGCGTTGACGGGTCCGAGCTTGTCCACCGGTTCGCCGATAACGTTGAGCACGCGGCCGAGCGTCTCGCGGCCCACAGGAACGGTGATCGGGCCGCCGAGGTCGAGGGCCTTCATGCCGCGCACCATGCCTTCGGTGGGCTCCATGGCAACGCAACGCACGCGGCCTTCGCCGAGTTGCTGCTCCACTTCAAGGATGACGTCGATGGGCTGGGGAACATTAAAGCCATCACTGGTAACGCGCAGCGCTGAATAGATAGGCGGCAACGCCTTCTCGGAGAACTGCACGTCTACCGCGGGACCTGCGATTTGAATAATGTGTCCGATATTTTCTGCCATATATAAGTCCAGTTGTCAGTTGTCGGTTGTCAATTGCGCAGCCGTCGATACCCTAGCTACAGGCTTCAACGAGGCTTTCAATGCGTTCAGGATACGACCCAATTGACCAGCCTCAGCCAGCGAGGTGCGCCGCTCATCGACCGAAAAATATCCCAACTCAGATGCAATCACAATTTGCGTTTCCAGCTCGTAGAGTGAACCGCGCGCATGCCCTAGAAATTGCTGAAACTCTCCCGGCGTGCCGCGTCCCTGACCCTCGGCAATATTACTCGGCACCGATACGACGCAACGTCGCATTTGACTCTTCGGTCCGAACGTCTCTTCCTGTGGGAAATTCGCCGTAATTGCATAGACTCGTTTCACAAACGCAATCGCCTTTTGCCAGGCAATGAGGTCCTGATACCGATTAGCTTGCATCTGCTGCTCCCTGTCGCACGGCTGTCATTGACAACCGACAACTGGCAACCGACAACCGCTTCTACAACGCTGCTGCCCCGCTGACGATCTCGATAATCTCTTTGGTGATCGCGGCCTGCCGCGCCCGATTCATGGTCAGGGTCAGGGACTCAATCACATCGTTGGCATTGTTGGTGGCCGAATCCATCGCAGTCATACGGGCGGCGTTTTCCGCAGCCACCGATTCCAGCATTGCTTGAAACAGTTGCAGGACAACATAGCGTGGCAGCATGCCCTGGAAGATCTCTTCCGCCGGCTGCTCGTAAATGTAATCCACCTCAGGAGCAGGAAACTCCTTCGCGCGCCGCTCTGCTTCAGTTTCCTCGGGCTCTTTCAAGCTGATGCCTGCGGCCTTGGCGGCCTCGCCCATGCGCTCGCGCTCCTCCCGCGTGAACTCTTCGGTCAGCAAAACTTCGCGGCGGCCGATCTCCTGCACCGGCAAGATGCGTTGCGCAATGAGTCGCTGCGAAATCACAGACTTGAATTCGTTGTAGAGGACGTACACCGAATCGATCTCGGCTGCGTCGTAGGCGCGGATTAGTCTCTCGACGATCTCGGCAACAGCCTCGTACTCCAGTTTTCCGAGAAGGTTCAGGTGTTCGCCAACGATCTGGACCCGGCCGGCGCGCGTCGTAGCTTCGGGGGTCGCCACTGGATAGCGACGCCGCAGGTAGTCGCGACCCTTGCGGCCCACGGCCGCGATACTGATGTTCTTGTCCTTGAAGAACTCCAGGAATTTGGCCGCCGCTTTCAATACATTCGAGTTGAAGGCGCCAGCCAGTCCGCGGTCGCCCGTCACTAACACCAGAAGAACGTTCTGCTCCGGCCGTTGCGCCAGCAGCGGATGCTTTGGCTGGCCTGTCTTCGAATCCACCAGATCGCTGCGGCTGACCAGCGAGCGCAAGACGTTAGTAATCATCAGCGCATAGGGGCGCGATGCCAGGGCGCGTTCCTGGGCGCGACGCAGCTTGGCCGCCGAAACCATTTTCATGGCTTTGGTGATCTGCCGCGTGTTTTTCACGCTGCGAATACGCCGCCGAATGTCGCGTATGTTCGCCATGTGGTCTTAGGCGCTCGCCTTCGCTACAGCCTGATGCTCGCTGGCAAAACGCTCCTTGAATTCCTTGATAACTTTCGTCAGGGCCCCGCGCAGTTCGTCGTCGAGGGCACTTTTTCTCCTCAATTGACTTCAGCACTCCAGGATTTGCCGTGTCAACGTAGTCGTAAAGGCTCTTTTCGAAGTCGCGCAACTGATCGACCGGCAGATCGTCGAGCAGGCCCTGAGTTCCAGCGTAGATGATGAGAATCTGCTTGGAGAATGGCAGCGGCTGATACTGGCCCTGTTTCAGGATCTCGGTCAGGCGCTGTCCGCGAGCGAGCTGCGCCTGCGTCGCTTTATCGAGATCGCTGCCGAACTGCGAGAAGGCCGCCAGTTCGCGGTACTGTGCCAAGTCCAATCGCAACGTGCCGGCCACCTGCCGCATGGCCTTGATCTGCGCGTTGCCGCCGACGCGGCTGACCGACAAACCGACGTTTACAGCTGGCCTGACACCGGAGTTGAACAGGTCAGTCTCGAGATAAATCTGACCGTCGGTGATGGAGATGACGTTCGTCGGAATGTACGCCGAAACGTCACCTGCCTGGGTTTCGATGATGGGAAGAGCAGTGAGTGAGCCACCGCCCAGCTCATCGTTGAGCTTTGCGGCGCGCTCTAACAAACGCGAATGGAGATAGAACACATCTCCCGGATACGCCTCGCGTCCGGGCGGACGGCGCAGCAACAGGGAAATCTCGCGGTACGCGACGGCATGCTTCGACAGATCGTCGTAAATGCACAATGCGTGCTTCTTGTTGTCACGGAAGTACTCGCCCATGGCGCAAGCGGCGTAGGGCGCGATG
This sequence comes from uncultured Acidobacteriaceae bacterium, assembly GCA_963836295.1. Lineage (GTDB taxonomy): Bacteria > Acidobacteriota > Terriglobia > Terriglobales > Acidobacteriaceae > Bog-257. Next base: position 207,801 of record CAWIIY010000005.1, read on the forward strand.
TACTGCATTGGCGCTGGATCGGACGCGGACGCTGAGACCACGATGGTGTAGTCCATGGCGTCAAAATCTTCCAGCGTCTTGACTACTTGCGCGACCGAAGAGCGCTTCTGACCGATAGCGCAGTAGATACAAATAAGGTCGCGGCCCTTGCTGTTGATGATGGTGTCAAGCGCGACCGCGGTCTTGCCGGTCTGACGGTCACCGATGATCAGTTCCCGCTGCCCGCGGCCGACCGGGATCATCGAGTCGATGGCCTTCAGTCCGGTGGCCATGGGCTCTTTCACCGGCTGGCGGTCGATCACGCCCGGAGCCAGACGTTCGACGGGAATGTACTTGTCGGTATTGATCGGACCCTTGTCGTCGATGGGCATTCCGAGTCCGTTGACCACGCGACCGACCAGGGCTTCGCCCACCGGCACACTCATGATGCGGCCGGTGCGCTTTACTTCGTCCCCTTCTTCCACCTCGGTGTACTCGCCCATCAGCACCACGCCGACCTGGTCTTCTTCCAGGTTCATGGCGAGCCCCGAAACATCGTGCGGGAACGATAGAAGTTCGCCGGCCATGACCTTGTCCAGCCCATAAACGCGGGCAATGCCATCGCCAATCGACATCACGGTGCCGACTTCATCGACGGCGATCTTGGTTTCGTAGTTGTCGATCTGGTCGCGGATGAGTTTGGTGATCTCGTCTGCTTTGATCTGTGCCATAAGAATTAAGATCCAGTCCTACGGAGAACTTTGTAGTCAGCGGCTACGCGGTGCTGAGTTCCTGCTTCATCTTTTCTAGTTGGCCGCGTACCGAGCCATCGTAAATCGTGCTGCCCACGCGGACGACAACTCCGCCCAGAAGCTCGGGATCGGAGGAGTAATGAGCGCGTATCTTCTTGCCGGTCAAGCGCTCCAATTGCGATTCCAACTGCTGCTTCCCATCGGCGGAAAGCGGGCGGGCGCTGGAGATTTTCGCCTCCGCCAGTCCCAGTTGGGAGTTCAGTTCACTGTCGAATTGTTTGGCCACGTCCTCTAACATCGCAATGCGCCGATGATCGATGAGCACCGCCACAAAATTGCGAATTGGCTTGGACGCACCAATCTGACGAACGATGGCATCCAGTACCGCCCGTTTCTGCTCCGGCGAGACCGCCGGGGATTCCCAGACACGGCGCAGCTCACTGCTTTCGCGGACCGCGTCGACGATGGCATTCAGTTGCTGTCTGGCGATGTCAGGGCCGATGTTCTGTTCGAGGACAACCTCAACCAGGGCGCGGGCGTATCGGCTGGCAATGGCGGCCATTGGTTATTTGCCGTCCTTTCCCAGTTGGCCTACGAACTCACGCAGCAATACCTGATCGGTGGATTCGTCCACTTTGATCTTGCGCGATGCCAAATCGACCGCCAGGGTGGCGGCATAGGTCTTCAACTCTCGGCGGGCATTGCGGGCGATGGCGCTAATCTCGGTCTCAACGCCTTCCAGTACCTTGCGCTTGTCTTCTTCCGCGGCTTGGAGGATACGCTGCTCTTCCGCGGCCGCCTCACGCTCGGCGGAGCTACGAATTTCCGCAACTTCGCTATCCAGCTTCGCCAGACGGGCTTCGATGTCGCCTAATCGCTGCTTCGCTTCGGCACTGGCCGCCTGCGCTTCGCGTATTCCCTTCTGAATGGCTTGGGTGCGGTCACGGAACATTTGCGGGATCGACGAACGAAAAAGAAGGACAAAGAACAGAACCACAAAAACAAAATTAACAAACCAGTAAAGCAGGTAACTGGCGTGCGGAGCCGAGCCCCAGGAGGTGGCCCATCCAGATTACTGACTTGGAATATTTGAATTGGGCATTCTCTTCTCCCACCTCCCCGCTGGCGGCGCCAGTCAGCTCCTCGCCGGCCGCGGTGTCGGGATTCTGCGGCTGTTGCTGGGCAGACGGAGGTTGTTGTTGGTTGGAGGAGGATTGGGCGGAGGCTCCCGCGGCGTTCTGGGCGGCGAGCGCGCCGAATGCAAAAATGACGAACAGAAAACTCAAAGCCACGCGCACGGTCACATGCTTCATCACGGTTGACCGCCTAGCGCGGGGGCCACGCCCGCAGGCCGCAGAATGGTGCGTATGATTTCCGCTGCCAGCCTCTCGGTTTCCCCTTGCAAACCCCCTCGCGCTGCGGCCATGTCCTGCTCAATGGCAGCGCGCGCTTTGCGAACTTGTTCCTGGGCGTGGGTGCGGGCTTGCAAAACGGCGTCAGCGCGGGCTTGCTGTGCCCGCTGACGGCGCGCCTCCTGCGCCTTGAAGACCGCCAGACGCGCCTCGCGCAAACGCTGCTCGTACTCCTGGGTGCGGGCTTCCGCAGCTGCTATGTCGGCGCGCGCGCGCAGGTAAGCTCCGTCGGTGCGCTCGCGACGCTCTTCCAGAATGCGGTTCAGCGGCTTGTGAACCAGTTTGCTGTAGATGGCATAGAGCAGCAACAGCATGACCATCGTCGGAATGGATCCGAGCAGTAATTCGCCTACCTGTTTGAGAGTCTGGTCCATTCCTTGTTCGTGAGTGCCTACTTCTGAAGACGCACTGAGGGCGCTATGGCTATAACTGGAACTATTGAAACTAACAGAGATTTTGCCCCGATGTCAACGAAGCCACGACCCGTTGGTGGTACCACAATGGGGGTAGGTTTCGTATCCTCCTTCCGAGGCGAGTTCAACATCGCCGTGTGCAGGCTCCCAGGTTAGCGCCCAAAATCAGGGCGCGAACCTAGGGCACCCCCGCCTTCGTATCATTGCGGGAATTGTGGTTACCTTCGTGTTGCATGAAGCGCTTTCTTCTCGGCCCGGGTCGTTTCCGCACAATAAACTGCGAAAGCGGAGCTAGTCTCCGGCGCTGCGAGCCCCGGTCTGCGAGCCGCAGCAAGGGTCTTTGAAAACTTTGCGAGGAGCGCGACAAATGGCCGACGTCTCTGCTAACTCCTTTGTCCGGAGTATCTTGCGTGTAACTCATTTGGAATGACTATTTTGGCGTGAATCGTGCAAAGTATTGAGCCGCAAGTAGTTGCGAGGACGCCTAAGTCCAATGTTGGGAGTATTTTGCGGGCAAAATATTGAAAACAAATAGGTAGAAGGAGGGGGGAGGGGGTCTTGAAAGCGACTGGGGGCTCAGCCGGGAGAGCCCTTGTGCTGCGCGGCAAACCGCAGGTCCCTCGACTACGCGTCCGCCAGCCCGAAAATAGCGGGCCGGAGAGAACCGGCAGACGCTCCGCTCGGGATGACAAATGAATAATAGGGAGCGCGGCAATCCTGGAAGAGTGGCAGCCGCTGCTACTGCCTGATCCTTGGATTGAAAGCTGAGTACAGCAAGTCGGTCAGGAAGTTCACCAGCACGTAGGTCAACCCGATCATCAATATGCAGCCTTGTACCAGGTAATAGTCGCGGTTGGAGATGGCGGTAATGGTGAGCCGTCCAATGCCTGGCCACGAGAAGATCGTCTCAGTTACGATGGCTCCGGCAAGTAGCGCCCCGAATTGCAATCCGACGACGGTGAGAATCGGGATCATAGCATTGCGCAGAGCGTGGCGATACACCACGGTGCGTTCGGGCAAACCTTTGGCGCGCGCGGTGCGGATGTAATCCTGCCCCAATTCTTCCAGCATGGAGGTGCGAATCATGCGCGTCAGGATGGCCGCCAGCGCTCCGCCCATGGTGATCGCGGGAAGCACCAGGTGCGCCAGCGAGCCGGAGCCCGAGACTGGCAGCCAGCCCAATTCGATCGCAAAAAACAAGATGAGGATCGGCCCCAGCGCGAAGTTCGGAAACGACAATCCCAACAGCGAGACGAAGCTGAGCACCCGATCGTCCCAACGATTGCGGCGCAGGGCCGAACGCACACCGGCGGGAATCGAGATCCCCAACGCAACCAGCAATGCCGCGAGGGTGAGCTCCATGGTGGCGGGATAGGCTTGGGCGATCACATGGCCGACATTCTGATTGAGGCGCAACGAGCGTCCCATATCGCCGTGCACGAGGTCGCGCCAGTAGTTCAGGTATTGTTGTCCCAGCGGAACATCCAGCCCGTAAGCATGGCGCGCCGCGGCAATATCTGTGGCGGCCGCTCCTTCGCCCAGCATCTGCTGGATGGGATCGCCCGGTACCAGATGAATCAGGAGGAAGACCACCGACACGACCAGCCAGACCACCGGCAGCATGTACAGCGATCGCGAGAGCAGGTAGCGCATTAGTGGGCCAGTGGCGTTGCCGTGGCCGATTGTACAGGGGCCTGCGGTTCCGCTCCTTCGATGGTTACGCTGACCACGCGGAGTCCGTCCATGGCCGCGACAGTGTAGCGACGGCCCTGGTACTCAAAGCTATCGCCCAACTGGGGGATCTTCTGCAACTGCGCCAGCACGAAGCCGGCGAGGGTCTCGAAGCCTTCATCGCGGGGCAAGGCAATTTGATATTGCAATTCCAGATCGCGAATGTTGACCGAGCCGTCCAAGGTCATCGAGGAAGCGCCGGGCGCAAGCGGCGGTTCGGTGATATCGAACTCATCCTCGATTTCGCCCACCAACTGCTCCAGCACATCCTCCACCGACACCAGGCCGGCAGTCGAGCCGAACTCGTCCACCACCACGGCCAGGTGGCGCCTGCGAACTTTGAACTCGGTCAGCAGATCGGAAAGCGGCTTGGTCTCAGGCACCACCAGTACCTCGCGCATGATGTGACGTACTTGCAGGCCGCTGGGCCGGGTGACCGGCCGGCCGGAAGCGGTGCGATTCACCCGGTAGCGCAACCAGCGCATCAGGTCCTTGGCATACAACACGCCGATGATGTGCTCGGGACCGCGCTGTACATCGTAGACCGGCACGCGTGAGTGTTGGTCGTCCACCACGCGCTGCAACGCTTCTTCGAGCGAAATGTTGCCGGGCAATGAAAAAATGTCGCGGCGCGGCACCATGATTTCGCGCACCGAAATGTTTTCCAGTTCGAGTGCGCGGTGGATTATTTCCTCCTGCGGCGGGCCCAGCATTCCCAGCCGGCGGCTGGCGGAAACAATCAGTTTCAGCTCCTCCGGCGAGTGCACTCCACCTTCACGCAACTGTCGCATGCCGAAGGCCCGCAAGGCGATCCGGGTGGAAGCGGTCATGAAAGCGAGGAACGGCGCGGCGATGGTCATGAATAAATCCATCGGCCCGGCAACCGCCAGCGCTACCCGCTCGGTGCGCTGCAAGGCAATCGTCTTGGGAACCACCTCACCTAGGATTACAACCATGTAGGTGATCAATACGAAGGCAGCCACGACCGAGACGCCGTGTGCATACAGTCCGGAGTGAGGCAAGGGACGGAACAACGGTTCCAAGACGCGGGCCATGGAGGCCTCGCCGAGCCAGCCCAAGGCCAGGCTGGCCACGGTGACGCCGAACTGCACGGCGTTGAGAACATGATCGAGTTTCTGATGGAGCTTTTGGACGGTGCGTGCGCCAATGCGGTGCGCCGCGATCATTTGTTGCAGTCGGGTCTCGCGCACGTTCACCAGAGCGAATTCAGCGGCCACGAAGAACGCGTTTGCCGCGACGAGCAACACCACGACCACGATGCGCAGCACAGCAAAAGTAACCATGAAGCTGAAATCTTACCATCGGTGGGAGGACGGGAGTGGCTTGCAGTCGCCCTTCGAACGGTTGGCGTCAGGGTTCACAATGCGCAGCCTTGCTCGCGGAGCTGAGCTTAACGCCTTGCCTTCTTCGACGCCTTTCGAGCAGCCTTTTTTGCCGCTTTCTTGGAAGCTTTCTTGGGGGCGGAACGCGTGGCGCTGTTTGCGCTGGCCTTTGCCGCCGAACGTTTGGTACGGCGTATCGGATGCAATAGCCATGGATGTGGCACCGCTTTGTCGCTGGGCGGCTTCCCCGGTTGCTCAGGGTTCTTTCCAGCGGCCGCTTGCTTCAACCTGCGAATGTCTTCTGCCTGCTCTTCGGCCATCATGCCAAAGTAGTCCTTGATGGTGGGCAGGTTGGGAGTGTTGGCGATCTGCACAAGCTTTCGAGGAGACATGCTCAGCTACGATACCGCGATTGCAGTAGGATGTCACTGCCTTGCGCAGGTCAGACGGGCAGCAGAGCCGACTCTGAACTTGGATATCGATTGGAGTATTGTTTAGCGACTGTTTAGCGATTGCCGGTTTTACACGGCAGGAACAAATCGAGAGACTTTCAGATCCAATGGAAAGAGCCTTCGCTTCCAACGCCAGGCCCGATGGCCTCCGGCTTTTTTCGCATGCCGACGCCGCGCAGAACTACCGCCTGCGCACGTTACTGGTCCTGGTCATCCTGCAATGCGTGTTGTACGGCATCAATCTAAAGATTCTGCCGATGTGGGGCGACGAGACGTTTACGGTAGAGACGGTCGCCGAAACGCCGGCGCGAATTATTGAGATTGTCCGCGAGGATATTCATCCGCCACTATACTTCCTGCTGGCGCATTGGTGGAACCGTATTCCCATCGGCCACGACCCGCTGCTGCGGCTGCGCGCACTCTCTGCGTTTTTTGCCATCTTAACCACGGTCTTTATCGATCGATGGTGGCTCCGTTATGCTCCTCAAAACCTGCGCACCTGGTTTCTCCTGCTCTGGACACTTCTCGCCTTGTCTGCTGCTGTACAGCCGTATGGCCCGCTCTTACAGCATGCAGGTGTTCTTGGCGGCGGTAGCGATCTGGTATCTGATGCGCTTCGCGGAAGACGCTGCCGGATGGAAAAATCTGCTGGCGTTCGTGGCTGCCCTTGCGGCACTTCTTTATACGCATTATTTGCCGGGCATTGCAGTCTTCGCGGGAGCGAATCTGTTGCTGCTGGTGCGGCTGCGACATGGGCGTTCGATCTGGAAAACCTGGCTGTTGCCCTATGCGCTTGTGGCTGTTCTTTACCTTCCTTGGCTAGTGACCCTTTGGGAAGCGCTTGGGCAGTGGCGGCATGAGCAGGGTTACTCGCTGACTGGCAACCTCTGGGCGGAGCAGGTGTTGAAGCTCGCCTACTGGTTCTACTCTTTCACCTTCGGCGAAGCCATCCCTCTCTGGCTGCTGCCGGTTACGGTGGTGCTGGCGTTGCCGTGTTTGTGGCTGTTTCTCTCCGGGGCACGATTGCGGCGAGACTGGCTCTGGCCGGCACTTTTCGCCGCGGCCGTCGCCTATCTCGGCGCAACCCGCTGGGTATCGTATCCCTTCATGCCCGCTCAACTGCTGTTCCTGCTGCCGTTGTTTCTTGTCGCCCTGGCCGCTGGAGTCACGACGAAGCAACGGGCTGGCACCGCTTTGGGCGTGGTTCTCTTCGCTGTGAATCTGGCGGGCCTGTGGACTTATTATGGGGCGAGGGATCTCCTGAATCCAGCCTACCTGGTGCCCAATCAGGATATTGCGGCGCAAATCACACGGCATTCAAGCAGCGAGGATACCGTGGTTTGGATCGACGCGCTGAACTTCGATGGCACCACACTTGAGTATTATCTGCCCAGGAGTTTTCGCGTGCGTTGGCTGACGTCGCCCGAATCGGTGGCGGAGGCATCTGCTGAAATCAATGCAGGCCCCATCCGCCACGTCTGGTTCGTACGCAGTTCCCACGACATTTCCCCTGGTCACGAATTCGAGAAGCTCGAATCTCAAATGACGGAGACGTGGAAGCAGCACCGGCTGTACCGTTACCTTCCGTTTTCGCCGGTTCAGCCTCGAGGTCCTGCGAGTGCTGGCTCGTGTGCGTCACCAGGGCGGAAGCCAACTTCGGCCGTTCATGTACCAGATGTCGGAGTTTCAGGGGCCCCCGGGCAAGTGACACTGGGTTCGGGAGATAGCAATTCTCACCGCCTTCGTCTTTTGCCCTTCGCGGATCGCGGCAAGAATACAAAGCTCCAGTCGGCGATAAACAGAACTGATAGCGTCCATAAATAGTTTGAATTTCTAATCCGCTGTGAAACCGCGTATCAAATTTACACGCGCAAAATTGAAGAGATCTACCGGCCACACGTCGGCATACCCTCTTCATTTTCAGGCTTTTTCTGGCTTTTTAGCGTGGTTGGCGTAGGTTCAAGCGATTTTCGACTTACTCGATGTCGGTTCCGCTAGAGGAGTTTTCAATGCGGTTGGTTCAGAAGTTGCTGCCGTTCATGCTGTTGATTTTGTTGGCAAGTGCTCTGGTGGCGCAATCGACGCCGGTTGCGGCTTCGGGTGCAAACGACGGGGCCGCGCCGGGCGACCGCATCGCGCAATTGCAGCAGCAGATCGCCGATGCTAAGGGTTCCGCCGACAATGCGTGGATGCTGGTGAGCGCTGCCCTGGTCCTGATGATGACCGGCCCCGGTCTTGCGCTTTTTTACGGCGGCCTGGTGCGCAAGAAAAATGTGCTCGCCACCATGATGCAGAGCTTCGCCATGATGGCGGTCATCACCGTGCTGTGGGGAATCGTTGCCTACAGTCTGTGTTTCGCCTCGGGCAACAGCTTTCTCGGCGGATTGAGTCACGCATTTCTGCGCGGCGTCGGCGCACAACCAGATGCTGACTACGCCGCGACCATCCCGCAGCAAACGTTCATGATCTACCAGTTGATGTTCGCCATTATTACCCCAGCGCTCATCAGCGGAGCATTTGCCGAACGTATGAAGTTCAGTGCCATGCTGTTGTTCATGGTGCTATGGTCACTCTTCGTGTACGCGCCCATGGCTCACATGGTGTGGGGCAAAGGCGGGCTGCTGAACGCTAGCCTCGGCGGGCGCTTCCCGACCCTCGATTTCGCGGGCGGCACCGTGGTCCACATCACCTCAGGAGTTTCAGCGCTCATCTGCGCGACCTACCTCGGCCGGAGGCTTGGCTATCCCCAAGAGCCCATGCCTCCTCACAGCGTCGTGCTCAGTTTCATCGGGGCCTGCTTGCTGTGGGTGGGCTGGTTCGGCTTCAACGCGGGCAGCGCGCTCAGCGCCGGAAGCCTGGCGATCAGCGCATTTGTGGCCACGCACTTCGCGGCCGCCTCTGCCGCCATTGGATGGGCGGGAGCGGAGTGGATTCGCAATGGCAAGCCCAGCGCTTTGGGAGCGATCTCCGGATGTGTTGCTGGCTTGGTCGCCATCACTCCGGCGGCAGGATTCGTTGGGCCGATGCCAGCCTTGCTGATCGGGCTGATCGCCGGAGTGTCCTGCTACATGATGGTCGCAAGTGTGAAGGCCTGGCTTGGTTATGACGATTCGCTGGATGCCTTCGGCGTGCATGGCGTGGGAGGCACCATTGGCGCGCTGCTGACCGGCGTTTTTGCCACCAGACTTGTCAATCCAATATTCAAAGACGGGCAGGGTAATGCGCTTGCTGTGGGAGTGATCGACGGCAATTATCACCAGATGTTGAACCAAGTGGTGGGTATTGCCATGGCGATAGTGCTGGCGGTCGTGGGAACCTACATCATTCTTAAGATTGTCGATTTCGTTCTGGGAGTGCGCGTCTCCGCTGAACACGAGGAGCAGGGGCTCGATGTCACGCAACACGGCGAAGAAGGCTACTACTGGGAGGTTTCTCTGCCTTAGGCGGGTAGCGAGGTTGCCAAAAGAGAGGCGGTTCGGATAGAGGCTGCCTTATGTTGTCGTCGCAATAGAGACGGCATCAAAGCCGAGTGGATCGGGTAGAGCGGGCCTTCAGGCCGGCGTCGCGGGCATCCTAGCTATTCGGGACTTTTAGCCCCTTGGGTACACAGTTAAAGATCACCTTATGACCAAGCTGGAAGCAGTAATTCAACCCTCGAAGTTCGAAGCCGTCAAAGATGCTCTCCTCGAAATTGGAGTGGAGGGCATGACCGTAACCGAAGTCCGCGGTCACGGACGACAGAAGGGGCATACCGAGTTCTATCGCGGACGCGAGTACACCGTGGATCTTCTCCCCAAGGTCAAGATTGAAACCGTTATGCCCGATCGCCTGGTGGATCAGGCGATCGCGGCGATCACCAATGCTGCGCGCACGGGGAAGATCGGCGACGGCAAGATTTTTATATCGCGCGTCGACGAAGCAATCCGCATACGCAACGAAGAGCGCGGCGAGGCGGCACTGTGACCAACATTGGCGCGGGAAGGTTTCTAGGAGACGGGTAGAACATGTCCAGCCGAGCGCTCGAACACGGCTCTCGCGCGTTATACCGGCAAGAGTTCGAGCGTCTGCGGCTAGAATTCGAGGCGACCGGCTCGGGCCGTGCCTCGCTGAAGGGCCGCACCCAGTTTGTGGACAAGCTGGTACTGCAGCTCTGGAAGCAGCACGTCCCCCCAACCGTGCGCAGCAGTTTCGCCTTGGTCGCATTGGGCGGCTTCGGCCGCGGCGCACTCTTCCCTCACTCCGACATCGACCTTCTGTTTCTCGCTGAGAACGACGCCCTGCGTAGCCGGATGAAAGACCCGGTGCGCAGCATGTGTCAGGAGATGTGGGACACCGGCTTGCGGGTCAGCCCCACGACGCGCGCCCTCGACGACTGTGCACGTTTCGACCACGACAATGTCGAGTTCACTGTCTCGCTGCTCAACTGCCGCTTTCTGGCCGGCGACGCTAGGTTGTTCGAGCGTCTGCACGAAAAAAGCCTGCCGCAGCTGGTGGCACGCGAAGCGGATGTCCTCATGCAACGTCTGGCGGAAGTCACTCGCACCCGGCACTTGCGCTTCGGCGACACCATTTTTCATCTGGAGCCCAACCTGAAAGACGGACCTGGCGGGCTGCGCGATCTGCAGGTCTCGCGATGGCTAGAACTGATCATGGCGCTTGCGTCCGAGCGTAAGTGGCCGGGCAGTCCCAACGCGCAACCAGACTCGGCGACCAACGATGTTCTCGACGCGATGGACTTCCTCACCTCCAGCCGCTGTTACCTGCATTACCGGGGCAATCGCGACGAGAACGCACTCACGTGGGAGGCCCAGGACGAACTGGCCAAGCGCGGCATTGCAACCAACTCCGGCGGCGTTTCGTCCGCCGAGTGGATGCGATTGTATTTTCGCCATGCGAGGACAATCCATCGGCGCGCGACGCAGATGCTGGACCAGCTTCCCAGGAAACGCTCTTCTTTGTACCGCTCGTTTCAGCACTGGCGCTCCCGCTCCTCAAACGAAGAGTTCTCGGTGGTAGACGGACGCGTCTATCTCCAGCAGACCGCCGGCGCTCGCGATCCCTGCGTGGTTTTGCGGCTGTTTACCTTCGTTGCCCGACACGGTGTCGCGCTCAGCCTGGAGACCGAGCGGCGGCTCGACAACGCGCGCCGCGGATTGGCCGACACCATGCCGCAGGGTGCGAGGTTATGGGAACATCTGCGTGAGATACTCGCGCTGCCCTATGCTGCCGATGCGCTGCGAGCCATGCATTCGCTGGGCCTGCTGACCCTTGCCATTCCAGAATTCGAGGCAATTGATTCGCTGGTTCTTCGCGATCTCTACCATCGCTACACCGTGGACGAACACAGCTTGCTCGCGATCGGGGTACTACATGGCTTGAAGACTAACGACGTCGAGTGGCTGCAGCCCTTCGCCAGCCTATTGACGGAGCTGGAGCATCCCGAACTGCTCTTCCTCGCGTTGCTGCTGCACGATACCGGGAAGGGCATGGATGGCACCGATCACGTCCACAACAGCGTGCAACTCGCCGCAGCGGCGGTTGCGCGCATGGAGCTTCCAGAAGAAGACGAGCAGACCGTCGGCCTGTTGATCGCGGCCCATCTGGAGATGTCGGCCACCTTGCGTCGCCGCGACATTTACGATCCCGAGACCGCGCGCGAACTGGCGCACAAAGTGGGCACGCCCGAGCGGTTGAAGATGCTGACGCTGCTGACCCTCGCTGACATCAAGGCCGTCAATCCTGAAGCGCTGACTGCGTGGAAGGCTGAAAACCTTTGGCGCCTGTATACCGGCACGGCGAACTACTTCACCCGCAGCGCCGACAGCGAACGCTTTCACGCCGAGGAGTGCAGCGCGCAAGTTGAGCGCATCGCCGCCCTGCTGCCCAAGCGCCGTTCGCAGTTGCTGAAATTTCTCGATGGGTTGCCCCAGCGCTACCTGATGTCGCACTCACCCGAACAGGTGCTCGTGCACTTTGAGATGGCGAAGCAGCTTCGCGGCGAGCCGGCACAGCTCGCGGTGCGCCGCATCTCCGGCCAGCATGAGCTAACCGTAGTGACCTTGGACCGCCCGGGCCTGTTTGCCACCCTGGCCGGCATTCTCTACGGATGGGGCATGGACATCGCCAAGGCGAGCGCTTTCTCCAATCGCGCTGGAGTCATCGTCGACAGCTTCTACTTCAAAGATCGCTTTCACACCCTGGAATTGAATCCCCCGGAACGCGAGCGCTTCAAGAAATCGGTTGTCGAAATTCTGATCGGCGAAGCTCCCTTGGAGCGCCTGTTGGAATCGCGTCTCAAGTCCGATGCCAAGCCGGCCAGGCTCAAGGTCGAAACCCGCCTACGCTTCGACGATGAATGTTCTCCCTCCAGCACCTTGTTGGAAGTCATTACCCAAGACCGTCCCGGACTCCTGCACACCATCAGTTCCATCCTTGCCCATCAGAATTGCAGCATCGAAGTGGCACTGATTGACACTGAGGGTGCAACCGCCCATGACGCTTTCTACCTGACCTGCGGTGGCGTGAAACTAACGCGCGAGCAGCAGCGGGCGACGGAGTGGGCGCTTACGACAGAACTTGACGATTCGTTGCCTTCGAACTGGTAGGCCGACCAGGTAAGGCTCGTTCCCGCCAAAAAAATCGCCTGGACGCAACCGCGGCACTAGGTCACAGCGTCGGCGGAGGCGGTGAGATGCGATGGCAAAGTCCAGCAAGCCCCTGACGTGAACAAACTCCTGCTGAATCTTAGGCGCCTGACCTAACAGCGTTCTCGGAGGACGGTAGTGCGTTGAGGTCTTCTAAGAGCGTTCTCAGTTGTTCCTCTGGCCCGACCGCGTATTTCGTGCGGCTGTCGCTTTCGATGCTTGAGTAAACAGAGTCGGGAGTACTATGCAAAACCGTCAAGCTAGATGTTGGGAAACCAAAGCAGCGCATGTGCAAAAGGACAGCCAAATCCAAGTGCATCACAAAGGGCTGGTTCCACCCCTGTGGATTAGGGAATTGGGGTAAGCATGATATTTTGAGAATCCGCTCCGCTAAGCCTCGAAGGCGAACCTGACATTCGGCTGTGTACAACATCCAGTCTTGGATGAACTTGTTCAGCTCAGCCATCAGCTCTGGGAAGTCTTAGTGCTGTATCTGAAGTGCCCACGGCGGAACAGTCGGCAGTCGCATGATTCTTGGCCGGGCGCTTCGGATACAGCGACTTGAAGGAAGCCGCCCCGAGGAAGGCTATGTACTTTGAATGGGGCTGAGCGGGTGCAGAGGTTTAAGCAGGCCGCTGCGATCGGTATGATCTGGCGCTTTGAGGCTGCCTGTTGGAGCGGCGAAGTGTCGCACAGAAGCGTTCGATATACGCGGAAAAAATAGGTGACAGTGCACTCCGGGCCCGGGGAGACAAGAGATCTCCGTGCGTGCCGGGGGCACGAGTAGATGGCCAGGAGGCGGATAGAGGTTCATGCTGCGCACTGGTCAGGTTGAGGTGGAGAGCGCAGCAGGAGTTGAGCCGGGGTGAGCCGTTCAACGACGTGCATGGTTCCACCGCAGACTGGACAGTTCCATAGCGACTGAGCAGTTCTCGTTACAGTGGAGTCAAATCCATTGGGAAGGGCGCAAGCTGCATCAGTACAAGACCAAGAACGGCACGGCGCGGGACATTGACCTAAACGCGGTCGCCTTGGGCGCACTTACAACCCTTAAGGCCTGGGCGGGAAGCTCGCCATTGGTCCACGTCAACGAGAAAGGCGAGAGTCTGACGCGCTATCGGGACTGGTTCAATGATGCGGCGGAAAGCGCTGGGCTGACTGACTACACTTGGCATTGCAACCGGCACACCTTTGCCAGTAGGCTAGTGATGGCCGGAGTTCCCCTGCGAACAGTCGGGGAACTGTTGGGCCATCGTTCACCGGCTATGATGTGGCGCTATTCCCATCTGGCCCCGAGTCACCGACAGGACGGGTTGCGCGTCTCGTTCCGGTGGTGAAGGCCGAAGAGGCAAAATCCGGGGATACAGAAAATGAAAACGCCACCAGAAATGCCACTGGCAGTCCGTTCATAGTGAGGCCAGAAGCGACAAAGTTTGCAACTGCTTGATTGCTACGATGTTACATAGTGTGCGAGAGTGGCGGAATTGGCAGACGCACCAGACTTAGGATCTGGCGGGGAAACCCGTGGGGGTTCGAGTCCCCCCTTTCGCACCAACCACTTGCAAGGCATCGTTGGATTCGTGATTTTCGACTCTGCCTAAGATTGTGCCCAACTCCCAAGCCTTTGACTTCTTCCGCTGTGCCCAAATTTTCGTATGCCGCCAAGGCTCGTTCCACCGCGTCTGCCTGAGGATGAACGTACCGCTGTGTGATCGTGATGGAACCGTGCCCGGCAATCCTCGCTAGAGTGAACATGTCGCAACCGGACTCGGCCAAGCCGGTAAGAGCAGTGTGCCGAAGGTATATGTGAGGAAATGGTCCGGCGCCTGATTCAGGTCTTCATTTCACGCCGTCGTATAATGAAGAGATATCTACTCGACGACATTGCCTTCTGTGCAGCCGCAGAACGAATCCGCATCGGTAACAGGCAAAGTTATGGAATTCAGGTTAGTCAGTTCGTATAAGCCGCAAGGCGACCAGGGCAAAGCAATTGAGTCGCTAACCCGCGGCATCTTCGATGGCGAGAAGCATCAGGTGCTGCTGGGAGTTACCGGCTCCGGCAAAACCTTTTCGATGGCCAAGATTATCGAAGAACTCAATCGCCCCGCTCTGATCCTGGCGCACAACAAGACTCTCGCGGCGCAGCTCTATCACGAGTTTAAGTCGTTCTTCCCCCACAATGCGGTCGAGTACTTTGTCTCGTATTACGACTATTACCAGCCGGAAGCCTACATTCCCGCGGGCGATGTCTATATTGAGAAAGAAGCGACCATCAACGATGAGCTCGACAAGCTGCGCCTATCCGCTACCAAATCGCTCTTCGAACGCCGCGACTGCATCATCGTCGCGTCGGTGAGTTGCATCTATGGTTTAGGGTCGCCGGAAGCCTATTACGGCATGCTGCTGTTCCTGGAAAAGGGCCAAAAGATCAAGCGCGACGACATTGTTCGCAAGTTGGTAGAGATTCTTTACGAGCGTACCGAGGGCGATTTCCGCCGGGGGACCTTTCGGGTACGGGGCGACATCATCGAAATTTTCCCCACTTACGAGGACAATGCCTATCGCATCGAGCTATGGGGCGATCAAGTCGAATCGCTGGCACAAATCGATCCCCTGTTCGGGACCGTGAAGCAAAAGTATGGGCGCCTGCCGGTCTATCCTAAGACCCACTACGTAATGAAGCCGGAGCGCAAGCAGGCGGCGGTACAGACGATCCTGGAAGAGTTGGCGTGGTGGGAGGGCGAACTGGAGAAGCAGGGACGGATTGTCGAGGCGCAACGCATCCATCAGCGCACCCGCTTTGATCTCGAGATGATCAAGGAGATGGGATACTGCCACGGCATCGAGAATTACTCGCGTCATTTCACCGGACGCCTGCCGGGCGAGCCGCCGCCGACGCTGCTGGACTACGTTCCACGTGACTACATGCTGTTTGTCGACGAGTCGCACCAGACGATCCCGCAGGTGCATGGCATGTGGCATGGCGATCGCTCCCGCAAACAGAATCTGATCGAATACGGATTCCGCCTGCCCAGTGCGCTCGACAATCGTCCACTTACGTTCGAGGAGTTCGAGCACCGCGTCAATCAGGCGATCTACGTGTCGGCGACGCCAGGGCCCTACGAGCTGACGAAGTCAGCGGGCGTGGTGGTGGAGCAGATCATCCGCCCGACAGGCCTCATCGATCCCGAGGTGGAAGTGCGTCCCGTGAAGGGACAGATTGACGATCTGCTACACGAGATTCGCCGGCGCGCAGAGAAGAATGAGCGGGTACTGGTCACCACGCTGACCAAGCGCATGGCCGAGGACCTGGCGGAATACTACAGCGAAGTTGGCGTCCGCTGCCGTTATATGCACTCGGAGATCGAGACGCTGGAGCGCATCAAGATTCTGCGCGATCTGCGCAAGGGCGAATTCGATGTGCTCATTGGAATCAATCTGCTGCGCGAAGGTCTCGACCTGCCGGAGGTCTCGCTGGTGGCGATTCTCGATGCCGATAAGGAAGGATTTCTTCGTTCGGCGGGATCTTTGATCCAGACGGTGGGTCGTTGCGCGCGTCACCTGAGCGGCCGCGCCATTCTTTATGCCGACAAAATGACCGACTCCATGCAGAAAGCGCTGGACGAGACCAACCGCCGGCGTGCCATTCAACGCGCTTATAACGAGGAGAATGGCATTACGCCGGAGAGCATCGTGCGGCCACTCGACATGACACTGGTGGCCGTAGCCGACGCAGACTATGTTGACCTGACCCACGAGGCGGAAGGTTTGCGGGAGTTCAGTTCGCAGGAAGAATTGGACACTTACGTCGCCAACCTGGAGAGTGACATGCGCGAAGCGGCCAAGCGTTTCGAGTTCGAACAGGCTGCCCGGCTGCGCGATACGATCCGGGATCTGCGCACCAAGGAATTCATGTTCACGTAGTAAATCCAAATCACTGGGTCACCACCATGATCGGCTCCTGCAGCGCGCACGAAGCGGTACAATTGGGGTCCTGCGCAGGGGCCGCTATAGCCAATGATACGGTGTCATTCACGGTCTGAATGATGCTGGTGGAGAAGCTACCCTGGTTGGTCACGTAAACCTTGCTTGATGTGGGATCGGCAGCAACGAATGTCGGGTTCACTCCCACGGCGATCGTCTTCAGGACGGCAAAGCTGCTGGCGCTCACATCGCTCACGTTATTGGAGCCGGAATTCGCCACGTAGAAGCGCGAACCATCCTGCAGGGCGGCAATTCCCTTGGGCGCGGTTCCAACCGCGATCGGCGGAGCTAGCGACGGGATGGGCGGCGAGTTCGAAACGTTCACATTCGAGGCGTCGAAGACGCTGACCGTGTTGTCGCCGGTGTTGGCGACATAGAGCCGGTTGAGATGTGGGTCGAGGTAGGAATAGGTCGGCCTTACACCCAGCGGAACCGATGCGGCCACCGCAGGAGTTGATCCCGTCGTGAGGATGTCAAGCGTACCTGGATTGACTCCGTCGCCCTGGGTGACGACGAAGATGTAACTACCGTCGGCACTCGACGTTGCGTAAACGGGATTAAGCCCAAGTCCATTCGCAGCTGTTAGCGTCGTCACCACTGTCTGGGTCCCAGGATCGACAACAGAAACGGAGCCTTGGCTCATGTTGTCTCCCTGGTTGAGTACGAAGACCTGCCCACCGCCGGCCGCCTGGACCATATTGGTGGGGTTCAATCCGACGCATACCGTGCCCGTAACCGATCCAGTGGTCGTGAAGATCGTACTGACCGATCCAGTGGTCGGACATGCTGAGTTGAAGCCCGAATTGAGCACGTATATGCTGGAACTTGTAGTAGCCGTCAGGAAGACAGGATGCGATCCTGGCAGCAGGCCGACGATCGTGACCGTGCCGCTAACATAAGCTGGGAAATCACTCACGGTATCATTGCCACTGTTAGCGATAAAGAGGGAGGTCGAAGAAGGCAACAATGCTTCATAGATGGAGCCGACGCCTAGGGTTTGTACCCAACTGACGCTGTCGCCGGAAACATCGATCGTGGTCGTTGAGCCGTCCCCGTTGGGGTTATAGTTCACTACGTAGGCGAAGTGCGTGTTTTGCGGCTGACCGCCGGGTCCGATAATAGGATTAGCGACCGGACGGTATTGATCGCCACAGCCCAGCCAGCCTATCAGTAAGAAAACAGCCAACAACAAAAAAATGGTTCTGCGGAAAACCCTCATCCACGCTCCTGACGCTGGAACTGTCACTTCTTCGAGAATGAAAACAGGAGAATCCATTGTATAGGGGCGTGCCCACCAAGGTATAGGGCAGGGTGTGCTCGCAATCTGGAACCCGGAAGGGCCGCCAGGGTTGCGGTCGGCAGCGGGTACGCATACGGCGGTTGGGCCAAGCGTAAGCTACGCCTCGCCGATCTTGCGATTCGCCTCGGAAGCCAATTCGCAAGCGCTCCGTGAAACCGAGGACGTCGCACAGCCAATCAAATCGCCCGCCCCGCTCACCGCCATGGATTCAATGCATCTCGGCGGGGCGCTAAACTGGCGCTCAACCTCTCACCTCTACTTCGCCTTACCTCCGAAGGTCAATCCCAATCCGGTCGTGAGCAGCACGTCATTGTCCTTCTTCCCGGCCACTGGCCTGCTGTTGTATCGGTCGCCGAAATTCAAGTTCCACGTGATCGCACGATAAAGCTTGCTTGCCACTCCAAAGTCGAAGACTCCGCGATAGCCTCCGCCTCCGTTCAGGTAGGGGAAGAAATAGAAGTCCTGCGTCGCGGTCGTGTTGGGCGTGAACTTGTGACTGAATTCGTCGCCAACGGTCGCGTTAATCAGGTTGTTTGTGACGCCGGTCGTTGAGCCGTTATAGCCGGTGGAGTAGTTCTCGTAGGTGTAGCCAAAACCGCCGAGCAGGTCAAGCGTCGTGACTGTGCTGGCGATTAGGTGATATCCAAGACCGCCACTGGGACTGATGCGCACGTTGAGATCCTGGGCATGATCATACGATCCGGCAAACAAGCCAAATGCAAACAGCTTCTTGGTCAGGTTGCGGTCGTAGCGGATGAAGCCTCCCAAGGCGTTAGCGCTGGTGGAACTCACCCCGTTGGTAACGTTTGTGGAGTAGATAGAGGCTGCCTGAACGGTCCACTTGTCGGTCGTAGATGGACGTTCGGCGTTGAAACCCAGGGCCAGGTTGGTGGTGTCGGAGTTGCCTCGCGCCAGCGCTAGCCCAAAGTTGCCGCCACCATCCCAGCCCTCCAGCATTCCGGGATGCAACGACTTCTCGTAGGCGGCCTGATCAGCGGGCGATCGCATCACTGCGACCTCGGCCATCGGAATCTGCTGGGTGCCTGTGGGCGTAGTTACGGCCACCTGCGAATCCTCAGCCTTCACCGTGCCGGAAACAACCTGCTTGTCGGTGCGAGTTACGACCAGCGGCTGCTCGGAAGAAAACTGCGCAATTGCGTCAACATCAATCGAAATCGTGCCCGCATGCTCAGTTTTCAGGACCAGCTTCTTATCGCTCATACTCACAATGGATCCGCTGAACCGGTCACCATTCTTCAGGGTCACTTGTTCAGCACATAAGCTGCCAACACAGCAGAATATGAGGGCAGCGACAACTCCGCTCTTCAACATACGCGCAGTTCCTCTTTCTGGTAGGAATTTCAGGTAAAGTCGGTTGTTGAGAAAGACTAACGGCCAAACGCCGACAATGCAACCACCTTGGCACTCAATCTCGCAGAAAGTTCGTAAGCGGGGCGTTGTCTACTGCGTAAGTGGCAGAAAAACTATCATCCCAATCTCTATGTTGCGCTGTAGTTCAATGTGCGGTGAGATACTTTCGTGGCCGTAAAGGAGAGCTACTTGCAGCAAGACTCTGCGGAACGAAGAATGCCCTGTTCTTACCCTGAGATCGGCACACAATCACGACTATGGGAGTCCAAACTGCGCGATTAACCCCGTCAGCCCTTGCTTTCCACCACCGGCTGTGGAATTTCAATTTTCGCTTCACGCAGATACTTGGCAGCTTCTTCCGGAGGCGTGGGGTTCTGGTAGAAGCCCGTTCCCCACTCGAAGCCTGCTGTCTTGGTCAGCCGCGGCATAAACTCAACGTGCCAGTGGTAATGGTCCATGGCAGCTTCCTGGACGGGAGCGGTGTGAATCACCAGGTTATAGGCCGGATAGTCGAGCACCTGGTCGGCGCGGACCAGGAGGTTCTTCAAGGCCTTCGCCAGCCCCTCATAAACTTGCGATGACGAATTCTCAAAAGCTGATTCGTGCCGTTTGGGCAGGATCCAGGTTTCGAACGGAAAACGGGGCGCATAAGGAGCCACGGTCAGGAAGTCGTGGTCGTCGGCCACCACCCGCACGCCCGATTCGGTTTCCTGGCGGACAATATCACAAAAGACGCAGCGCTCCTTATAAATGTAATATTGCTTCGAACCTTCGAGTTCCTCCACCACATGCTTGGGAACGATGGGCAGCGCAATGAGCTGCCCGTGGGAATGCTCCAATGTCGCCCCAGCCGCCGTCCCATGATTCTTGAAGATCAGGATGTACTTGAAGCGCCGGTCCTTCTTGAGATCGACGATGCGGTCGCGGTAGGCCCACAGAACGTCTTCAATACGCTTTTCCGGAACGGTGGCCAGGGTGGCATCGTGCTCGGGAGTTTCGATGATGACCTCGTGCGCTCCGATGCCGTTCATCTTGTCGAACATGCCCTCGGCTTGGCGGTTCAAGCTTCCCTCGATGCCCAGCGCTGGAAACTTGTTGGGCACCACGCGTACCGTCCAATCTGACGTATCACGCGCAGCGCCGTTCGGGCGATACGCCAACACTTCGGGCGGGGTCTTGCTTTCGTTGCCGGAGCAGAACGGGCAAAAGCCGCCCTTCATTTTCACCGGCTCACGGCTGAAGTCGTTGGGACGTTTGGAGCGATCAGTCGAAATGATTACCCATCTTCCTATGATTGGATCTTTGCGTAACTCAGGCACGACAGACCTCGGTCAACATCTTATCTTACGCCGCGTGGCGCGCCGCGCAAGGCAGTGAGTTCTTCCGCGAAAAGAACCGCAAGCCGCGAGAGCGTCTATGGGAGGGCACCTTGCCAAAAGCCTGGACCACCCGATCCAGGCTTTAAGTTCTGTCGAAGAACAGCGCGCTGGCCAACGAATTTGCCGCTACTTACCGTTTCGATCGAGCTCCTTGCCGGCAATCGCTATGCACTCTTCCAGTACATCCATGGCGATGTCGGCTTGCTCGCTGGTCACGATCAGCGGAGGGGCGACCCGGATGCTGTTCGGCCCACATCCCAGCAACAGGACGCCGCGCTCGAAGGCGAGCTCGACGATGCGATCGCGTTCCGCGCTGCCTTGCGTCTTGGCCTTCTTGTCGGTAACGATTTCGATTCCGATCATCAAGCCGCGCCCGCGGACGTCGCCGACTAGATCGAGCCGCTGTGGCCAGTCGGCGATGCGATCCAGGATGTGCTTTCCTACTACCTCGGCGTTCTTGATAGCTCCACGCTCGAGGACGTCCATGGTCGCAAGCGCTGCTGCGATCGAGACCGGGTTCCCGCCGAAGGTCGAAGCGTGCGAACCCGGCACCCAGTCCATGATTTCAGCCTTCGACATCATGATGCCGAGCGGCATGCCGCTGGCGATTCCCTTGGCGCTGCAGAAGATGTCGGGCTCCACGCCGGTGTGCTGGATGGCCCACCACTTTCCGGTGCGGCCTGCGCCCGATTGCACTTCATCCGCCACCAGGAGAATCCCATGGCGATCGCAGATCCGGCGTAGTTCCTGCATGAATACCGTTGGCGCGACGACGTAGCCTCCTTCACCCTGAATTGGCTCGACAAAAATCGCGGCCACTTCCTCAGGGGGAAGTGTCGTCTTGAACAACTTGTCTTCGATGAAGCGGGCGCAGCCTAGCGCGAATGCTTCCGCTTCCTGGCTTCCACCCACGCATCCGCGATATACGTCGGGATAGCGCACGTGAGTCACGCCGGGAACCAGCGGCGAGAAGCGGCGCTTCTGTTGCGGCTTCGAAGCCGTCAGCGAGAGAGCGCCCATGGTGCGTCCATGGAAGGCACCGTAGAACGCAATGATGTTCTGACGCCTGGTGTGGTAGCGCGCCAGCTTCAGCGCAGCTTCAATGGCCTCCGCGCCTGAGTTGCCGTAGTAAATCTTGTGCGGCCCTTTCATGGGAGCGACCATCGAGAGGCGCTCGCCGAGGGTTACCATGCCCTCGTAGTAGAAGTCGGTGCCCGACATGTGAATCAGTTCGGCAGCCTGCCTCTGGATGGCGGCGACGACTTCCGGATGGCAGTGGCCGGTCGAAGTAACAGCGATGCCGGCGGAGAAGTCGAGAAATTCGTTGCCGTCAACGTCCTCGACGATGACGCCGCGGCCGCGCTTGGCGACCATAGGATAGGAACGAGTGTAGGACGGCGAAATGTAACGCTGATCGCCTTCGAGAATGCGCCGGGCATCGGGCCGGGCAGAGCGGTCTTCAGGTTCGGACCGGCAACGTGAGTAAGAGTATCGGTAGTCATGATCTTTTCCTCCAAGGCTTGCGGCACGGGTTGTGTGCCGGAGCTGCTGTCAGCCCGCGAGTGCAATCTGGTTGGACGGGACGGCGCGGGAGGCGGACAGGAAAACGAAAAGCTAGTCGCCGGAGAAGAGGTTGGGACGGGCCATGCAGGGGGCCAGTTTGGAATCTGCACGAGCCGAAATCGCACGTGACCAGGGATCGCGCATACCCATGCCTCGCAGCAGGTTGAAACCGCGGGTAGAGGCATTCAGCTTGTTCGAGCGACCGGTCACAACGATACTCCTATTGTGATTATAGTCAGCTTCGGAGCGTGGCGTAACCCCCCAATCGGCCTTGCTGGACGTGACTGAGCATTGCCTGGGGGGCTGAATCCTAGGCCGCGAAGCAACTTTTTGATATCCACTGCCGTCGATAGTAGTGTCGGCCTGAAGTGGGGGCCCCTTTTCCCCAGGTAAAGGTCTCGCAAAATAGCCAACCAACTCCCCCCTGCAATCTTATGGAGTTGAAAGGAGTATTTACGATGTCGAAGTTGAAGAAGGCGTTTCTGTGTTTGGCTTCCCTTGTGCTTGTCAGCCTGTTTCCCATGCTGCTGAGTGCGCAGAACAGTATGGGCGGCGGTAAGCAGGAGATGTCTGTGACCGGTTGCCTGAAGCAAGGCAGCGACGCTCACGGATATTACATGATGGGGCAGGACGGTAAGATGTACGAACTCATGGGCCCGGGTCTGGCTGCCCACGTCAATCACAAGGTAGAGGTGACCGGCCACGAGATTACCCTCTCGCAAGCGCAAGAAGAAAAGAAAGAGGCGAGCGAGAAGGCAGAGGCCGGCAGCAGTTCGTACGTGGACATGAAGGTCGGCAGCGTGAAGATGGTGAGCGAGAGCTGCGAGTGAACCACCGCTAGACCGAGTGTAAATTCTGGCGAAGCAATGAACGAGCACAGTTCCGGTGCGGGAGTGTACTCGTTCGTTCAGCAGCCAATTTCAGGCGCTCAACAAGTCTTGACCAACCGAGTCAGGGATGGCTGGTTTTTCTGTTATCTGAGCTCTTCGGCGAAGCGGGACTGGACTCGGCTCGCTGCTGCCCCGGACTGCTAGCTCGAGTGAACTCGAAGGCCGCATTCACCAAAGCGATATGGGAAAGCGCCTGCGGGAAGTTCCCCAGCTGCCGTTTTGCCTTTGGATCGTACTCCTCGGCCAGCAAACCGACATCATTACGCACGGCGAGCAGGCGTTCGAACAGGCGTCTTGCGTCCTGATTACGACCTAGCATCTTCAGCGCACTTACCATCCAGAAGCTGCAGGCGAGAAAAGCTCCTTCCCCCGCTGGCAGGCCGTCATGTCCACTCTCAGTGCGGTAGCGCAACACAAAGCCATCGGGCATGAGCCGCTTTTCGATCGCCTCGATAGTACCGCGGACCCGCGGATCGGTCGGTCGCAGGAAGCCGACCATGGGAATCAGCAACAGGGAAGCGTCCAGCTCTTTCGACCCGTAGAACTGAGTAAAGCTTCCCAGTTGAGGATCGTAAGCTCGTTCGCATACTTCTTTATGGATTTTGTCGCGCACCGCACGCCAGCGGCGCATTTCGCCTCGCAGACCGAATTTTTCTGCGGTCTGAATGGCACGGTCGAAAGCCACCCAAGCCATGATCTTCGAATAGGTGAATTGCCTTCGTCCGCCGCGCACCTCCCAGATACCTTCATCAGGCTGTTGCCAAATCTCGGCCAGATGGTCGGTCAACGATTGTTGTAAGGCAAAATCCGCGGGATCCAGATGTATTCCGCCCAAGTGAGCGTGCAGGAGGGCATCCGCGACTTCCCCATAAACATCAAGCTGGAGCTGTTCCGAAGCTGCATTGCCGATACGAACCGGCTTCGAGCCGTCATATCCGCAAAGCCAGTCCACGTCCCATTCCATCAGACCGCGCTCACCACGAATTCCGTACATGATCTGCACTTGGTTGGCGCTGCCAGCGGCGGCCCGCAACAACCAGTCGCGCCAGGCCCCGGCTTCCTCGAAGTAGCCAGCGTTCATCAATGCGAGAAGCGTGAACGTGGCGTCGCGAAGCCAGCAGTAACGATAGTCCCAGTTGCGCGGCTCGCCGATTCGTTCTGGCAGAGAAGTTGTCGGCGCAGCGACAATCCCGCCAGTGGGACGGTACGTGAGCGCCTTAAGCGTGATCAGCGATCGTTCCACGGCTTCTGCGTATTCCTCTTCCGGCCGGGCGCGTCGCGCCCATTTTTCCCAGAAGCTGATGGTATTGCGCAGGGAACCTTCCGGATCAACCGGCTTGGGAGGCTGGTCGTACGAAGGCCCGTACGTCAATACGAACGAAACGGACTCCCCTTCGCGGATGGTGAATTCGCTGACGGTCTTCAGGTTCTCACCGCGCAATGGCGTCGAGGTATGCAGCACCACCATGTCAGGACCTGCGATTGCCCTGAGCGCACCGTCCTCCAATCGAGTTACCCACGGTACAGAGCGTCCATAGTCAAAACGCAAGACCAATTGCATCGACATGGGAACGCGTCCCCGAACGCCGCGGACGATGCGAACAAGGTTGGAATTCCGGCCACGGACGGGCATGAAATCAAGCAGGATTGCGCTGCCCTGCTTGGTCTCGAATTTGGTTTCGACGACCAAGGTGTGATCGAGATAACGGCGTGAACTTCGGGACGCTTGTTTCGGCGTGATTACCCAGTGGCCGTTTTCTTCTGTTCCCAGCAAAGCGGCAAAACACGCCGGCGAGGCGAAATGGGGCCAGCACAGCCAATCGATAGAACCGTGACGGCTCACCAGCGCCGCGGTCTCGCAATCACCGATGAGGGAATAATCCTCGATGCGAGTAGGCATAACGTTTCAGAATACTACCCATCGCAACTCCGCTCGTTTGCGTGCGTTGCGATGGACGCACCCTGCCGTACCTTGATTTGATTGGTGGCGGCGGCTGGACTCGAACCAGCGACCTACGGATTATGAGACCGTCGCTCTAACCACCTGAGCTACACCGCCAAAAGGACTTACCGGAACATACTGTCAATCATCCACAAAAACATCCACAAAACTCACTGGACCTTCGAGGGAACTGCGCTGTTCTCGATACCGAGCAGCGCAAGCAATTCCGGGTTGGCCTGTTCGATGGCCTTGACCGCCTGCACTTTCGGATTATCGCGAATCGAGGTGTAATACTCAGTCATTTTAGCATCCATGTGGCCGGCCAGGGCTTTCATCACCGCCAGTGGGACGTTCTGCTCACCGCCAGCCGTAATGCAGGTGTGGCGCAACTGATAAAACTCGACGTCAGGCATCCCGGCTTTCTTGCGCAGCTTGCGCCATGTGCCGCCCCAGCCTCTCTGGTGATAATTGGGGTCAAACCCGCCCTCTCGTCGACGTTCGTAAAGTGGGCTTTGAGGGCGGGTGTGCTTGGCCAGCTCAGCAGGCAGCAAGTAGTGCTCTGGTTTCGACGCGCCGAGTTGACGCGCTCTCTCCATCAGGCGACGAATTGCAAACATTGCAACCCGATTGAGCGGAATTAGCCGCTCCCCACTATTCGTCTTTGTTGTCGCGCGGCTAATCGCGATCTGGGGATAATCGCCCTCCACTTGGATCCTCCCCAGTTGCAGGGCAGCAATCTCGCATGGACGGCATGTGGTGTTGGCGGCAGTCAGCATCAGGTTGAGCACGACCTCGAAACTCGGGTTAGCCATCGCGGTCGCTACCAGATGGTTAAGCTGGTGGTTGCTCAGCGGCTGGCATGTACTGCGCCTACTAACTTTTAAGGGTTTGTATTTGCGCACCAACCGCTCCCACAACCCGGCCTCTTTCAAACAGAAGCTGAAGGACATCAGCTCATGGTTGATGGTAGTCGGGTGCTTTCCCGCATCCAGCCGTGCGGTCCGGTAGCCGTGAAGATCAGCGACGGTGATGCTCTCCATCTTCCGGTCGCCGAAGTGTTTCTTGATCGGGTTCAGAGTGGTGCGGTACGAGCGCACGGTACGGTGGCTGATGTGGCCACGGTAGGATTCCAGCCATTGATCGGGCGCCTTTGAGACGGGCATCCTTGCCAGGAGAGTCGGCACAGTGGCTTTCTTGAGGTCTTCGAGGAATTGCCGTTTCACACTCCGCGCTTCCGATCGATCTGTCTTGCCGGTTGATCGTTCATGCCGGCGGCCGTCGGCATCGACGTATCGGAAGCCAAAGATCCCATGGTTCTGGATGAATAGTCCGTCTCTACCTCTTGCCATCTTTTTGCGCCTTTCTTAGCTTGCGCTGGTACTCCCGCATGTACTCACGCCGCTGTTTCTTACGTTCTGGTGAACTCTCGTATCGATTCTGCCGACACTTCTCACTGCAGTAGTGTTGGTTCTTCCTGCGGCGAAAAATCCACATCACCTTGCACTGATCGCACTTCGTCAGCCGATCGAAGGACCTGAGGCGCACTAAGTCCCGGACTGTTAGGTAGGCGCGGTATTCGTCATCACTCAGGAAACCGCGTCGCTCTTCAACGACGTCTATATATTGCCCCCCCGACGTCGGACAAAATCCCTGATGTATGTCGTAGCGATCGCACGTAAGGGCGTTGACCGCTAACCAGATCTTGTCCATTTCGGATCGCAGGCGGATGAACTCGTTATAGTCATCCTGCCTGTGAAGGATTGCCGCCGCGCGCGAGCGCCTGAAGTCTCTCAATTAGAACGATAATCCGTAGCCTATCTCTAGCAGATTTCACAGATTTCGCGACATGGGGTCCTTGCGCTGCATTTAGTGCGGTTCCTTAGTAGCTATATCCTGGAAGGTTAATTGACGATAGAGTGGCAATGGCGATCTCTGCGAAGCGTCGATGCCACGAGCCTATTCGGAGGATTTGCGCTGCAAGCTTCTGGAAGCCTACGCGGCTGGCCGTGGGAGCCTGCAGGAGTTGGCGCAGCAGTTCGGCGTCAGTTGGGGGTACAGCAAGAAGATTCGAGCCCAGCAGTTGCAGACGGGGCGGAAGGAGCGGCCGGCGCAGAGCCAGCATGGTCCTGCCAGTCGGTTGACGGCTGCCGGGGAGCAGCAGTTGCGGTCGATGCTCCGACAACAGCCCGATCTGACCTTGGCGGAACTGCAACCCCGGCTGGCGGCCCGAGCCGGGGTCGACATCAGTCGATCGCGACTGTGGGTGTGGCTGCAGCGGTTGGGCTTACGGCATAAAAAAAATCGCTCCGGGCGCAGGAGCAGGAGAGCGGCGCAAGCCTCTGGCGTCGCCAGGCGTGGTGGGAGCAGGTAAGCGAGTTGGATCCCGCCTGTCTGGTGTTTCTCGACGAAAGCGGCGTGACCACGGAGATGACCCGCCGCTATGGTTGGGCACCCCGACCCGAACGCGTCTCGGAAGCGGTGCCCGCCGGCCACTGGCGCACCCTCACCGTGTTGGCCGCGCTCACCACGGCCGGCGTGCTGGCTAGCATGACCATTGAGTCGCCGACTGATGGGGATGTCTTTCTCGCCTTCGTTGAACAGGTGCTGGGGCCACGGCTGCAACCGGGGCACGTCGTCATCCTAGACAACTTGGCGGCCCACAAGGTGGAGGGCGTGCGCCAGCTCATCGAAAGCCGCGGCGCGCAGCTGCTCTATCTGCCGCCGTACTCGCCCGACTTTAACCCCATCGAGCAAGCCTGGTCCAAAGTGAAACAACTGTTGCGGGCCGTGAAGGCCCGAGTTCTGCAACAGCTCGAACCGGCGGTCGCCCAAGCGTTAGCTGCCATCACCGCTCAAAACGCGCAGGCCTGCTTCCGCCACTGCGGGTACAGGATACAGCAACTATGAAAATGCTCTAGCCACTCAACTAGCCAGGGCAGAAGATCCCTTCCCCACTTTCGCCGCGCGGTCTTGTGAAAGTCTGATCGCGCCCCGGGGGCGGTACTTGCGCCAAACACTGGGGGCCCCCGGGGGGATCACCCGCGGCCAATTGCTCGGGACTGTCGTTAACCTACGCGGCATCGGCGTGTCCTCGGTCTACGAATTTAATGTACAGCGGAAATCAATGCAAGCTAAAGTGAGCGAGAAATGGCAATTGTCACTACGGAGATGCATAAATGGCTGAGGTATTTTCGCGGTTGATGTCGTTACGCGAGGCTGCAACACTGCCCGGTGTTTCGATCTACACGGTTCGGAGGCTCATCGGGGCGGGACAAGTCAAATCCGTTCGTATCAGCAACCGCGAAATCTGGGTGAAGCAGCGTCAGATCCGGGACCTGCTTCTTGCGATCGAGCCAGGCGCAAAATGGGAGAAACACGAAGCCCGCAGATGTCCGCGGTGTCGCCGCTGGTTCCTGGGAATTCAGGCGCAGATGTTGCGCGAGCGCGAGGTGGTGGCGCGCCTGAACGGCAAGCCGCTGGAGCCCTGCGGCGAGAGTTGTAGACTTCCGGCGGAACGTCGGCGCCACCTAAAACTCGCCCTGGAACCATCTGCGCCGATATGAGGCGTGGCCAGAGTTGTGGACCTGAACGTGTAAAGCGGCCCTTCCGCAGTTTTTCCGTGGACTCTTCAACCGGCGGTGCAGCAGCCTCCTCTCGCCTAGCTGCTAGTTGCGCATGTCCGGTTCGATGAGCGGGATGTGGAAACGGGGCACGGTCTGGAGGATGAGGCACCGGCAGACGAAAGGGCCGGACTCTGAGATAGAAATCTCGGGATCGTAAGTCCAGACCGTCTTACGGTGCG
>CAWIIY010000006.1:0-839531 GCA_963836295.1 uncultured Acidobacteriaceae bacterium
GTCAGCATCTCGCCGGCGAGAACTGATCGAAAAATGTGCCCCGTCAAATCTCTTCGTAATAGCGTTCTCCGGCGCAGGCTCGGCAAAGGATAACTCCGTCACGCCACACCTCGCGCTGAAAGTTGATGCCTTCGCCGCATTGCGCGCACACGATTCGTTCGCCCTTGTCGCCGGGCAATTCTTCCGGCGGCAGCGAAACCTTGACCCACTGCACGGTGAATAGGTCGTCGTTGGAAATTTCGCGATAAGCCAGCATCTGTTGCTGGTTCTTGTTTGCGATTTCGGGGTGCATTTGCCGCGCCAACGTCTTTGAGGTTTCGCGAGCGCAAACCCGCACGGCGCGGTCCAGATCCAGATCGACGAATGTTGCCGCCACCTTTCCCCAGTCGCGGAACTTGAGCGCGCGCTTGCCCAACCGGCAACCGGTGACGACGCCAACCGCGTCGGTGGCGCAGCGGTCGATCTCCACAAACGTGATGAGACGTTTGCGGTACTTCCCGTGCGGGTCTTCGATACCCAACAATTCCAGCCCAAGCATGGCGAGACGAACGCCCAGCACTTGCCCTGCACAGAGATGTCCATGGGCTATTTCGGCATCGCGCAATAGTTCATCGAAAGTCTTCACTGGGAACTTGTACTCCGTCTCATGGTTCGTCTGAATCGTCGTCCGCCACTTCGTCTACAAAGCGGCCCCTTACGGTCACGCTGAGTTTGTCTCCTACCTTGGGCAGAAAGGTCACACGCGCCGGTTGACGGTCCCAGTGCGGGGCAGCGCAATCGGAGTCGGGCTGTCCTCCACTGCTCGCCTTCCCCAATTCTTTGCGATACAGCGGCTTCTTGACGCCAATCTGCATGACTATGGCATCGAGCTTTTCCGCATTCGCCGTGATGCCGCAATAAGCCCCATAGTCGCGGTACCAGCTTACCTCGGAATAAAACGGGTCGAAGTCAGGCAGCCTGACTGGCGTGATCTTTCCTGAGCTGCGGTTCACCAGCAGCCATCCCCCAAGCTGCCAAAACCACTTGGGAGACTGGTGCGCATCCTCGGGCAGGGTGTCGTTGATGCGAAAGGCCCGGCGTACGACGAACTGCCGGTCGGTGACGTCGTGCTGTTTGCCGATTGTGTACTCCTTCAGCTTGGTGTCGACGAAAAGCGGACTGACCGTAATGTCGACAGTCTTCGATTCCGAAGCGCCAGCGGAAAGCTTCACCTGTTGCGGCTTTCCAAAGCTTATGACGTGAGGTTTGGACGCAGCGCCGGCGGAAATGCTGACCAGCAGCATAACGAGAACAGGAATAGTGCGCATGACTACTGGAAGGCTAATCCCGGCCTGCACCCGCTGCAAGTCCCGGCCGACAACTGCCAGGAAAGTGAGGCCGCAGCTTTAGGTGTTGACTAGCTCGCGGTCCAGTTCTTTGATTCGCCTGTCAAGTCGTCGTGCCGCGCGCAGATTAAGCCAAACGAGTCCCGACAAAGCCGCCGCTTGAAACATGAGATTGGCAACTGAAACCCACCGATGGCCGGACGGGGGGACCACAATAAGATAGACACATAACAAAGTCATCCCGGGGATAATCGGCCCGAGAGCCCACTTCCAGACGCTGCGCAGCAGATCGCGCTGCCGCTCGAGTTCGCTTTGATAAAACCTCACGCAGTCCGCGCGTCCCATATCTGCGGGCACCGACTTCGGTGCGGCCCATTTCTTCAGGTACCACATGTAATAGATCGCACCGGCAATGATCAGCGCGAATCCGATGCGTTCGACGGTGTAAGGAGTCCTCCACAGGACCATTCCAGCCCAACCGATGACGATCACGGCTGCCACGTATTCCCGTATATTCCGCCTCCGGATGCGTTTGTTAAACTTCGCTGCCTTGGCACGCAACTCTTCTACTGAGATTCTCATTTCTTCCACCTCCTGGGTCTGCCAAAGATTTCTAGGATTGTCCATTGCGCACTCCTTGAAAATCTCGGGCCAGGATCGTTTTGATCCGGTGAACCTTCGTGGCTACATTTCCGGACGAAAGCCCGGTGAGTTCGCCAATCTCGGCCGCGTCCATGCCGTCGAGCCAGGCCAGAATGACCTGCCGGTCGACCGGCTTCAGGCGTTGGATCAGGGCGGTCAACTGATTCAGCGCGACCTTGCGCTCCGTTTCGGCCTCGATCGGCAAAGCCTCAACTTCGTCCAGACTTACCAGCATCTGAGGGCGCGCGCGCCGCTGCCGGATGACATACGAGGTCGCGGCATTGTGCGCTACGCGATACACCCACGTGCGCAGCGAACATGCGCCGTTGAAGCCTTCCAAACTGCGCCACAGTGAGATGTGGATTTCCTGCAGCAGGTCGTGCCGCTTATCCGGATCGGCCTCATAGCCGCGAGCCAGGCGCGCCAGCGCAGCGCCATATTCCGACGCGGCCTGCTGGTAAAGGTCGTCCTGGCCTCTCACATTTGAGGTAGTCGTCACGGCAGGAATTTTCTTACAGCGGGTCTGGCGATGACAGAAAAAAATGCCCGCCGACAACTGGAATACAATAGGCAAGCGTCTATGCTGATGATGGGCTTGTATTACAGCTTCATAATCCCGGCTTACAACGAAAGCGAGCGACTCGCTACTTCGCTACCCAAAGTATTTGCGTACATCGGTGAACAACAACTGCATGCGGAGGTGATCGTCGTGAATGACGGTTCCAGCGACGACACCGCCGACGTCACCCGCAGCTTTGCTCGGCGATGTCCCGAGATTCGATTGCTGGAGAATCCTGGTAACAGGGGCAAGGGTTACAGCGTGCGCAACGGCATGTTGCATGCCAAGGGCGACGTTCTGCTGTTTACGGACGCGGATTTGTCCTCGCCGATTTACGAAGCGAGCAAGCTATTCGCAGCCATTGAGGGGGGCGCCGACGTCGCCATCGGCTCGCGCTGGTTGCAGGCCGGGATGCAAACCGAACGCCAGCCGTGGCACCGGCAGTTGTATGGACGGCTCTTCAATCTTGGGCTACGGATCGTCCTGGGACTGAAGTATCGCGACACGCAATGCGGCTTCAAAGCGTTTACCCGGGCGGCCGCCCAGACTGTTTTCTCCCGCCAACGTATCGAGCGCTGGGGATTCGATCCGGAGCTGCTGTTTCTAGCCGATAAATTCAAGCTGCGCACGGTTGAGGTTCCGGTGGAGTGGGCGCACGACCACCGTTCCAAGATCAAGCCCGTTCGCGACGGGGTGAAGATGGGCGTGGAAATGTTGGAGGTCAGGTGGAACGATCTTCGGGGACTATACAAGCATCCTTCGATGGCCATTGAAGAGCCCCACGCTCAGGCGGTGGCGCCAGCGGAAATTGCAAAATGAATAGGCTTTGAAGGGCACGAGATCGTCACCAATCCCATCAAGACCGCTCGTTCGCACAGAGGCGGGGCTCCTACTGAAACGGATACCCCAACCCAGAAACTGTTCGAGCTGGTCGGCCGGGAGCAGAATTCCTCAAACTAAATTTTTGTAGCCTTCCGGCATTCCCCGCATCTGCTCTTGAAGCGGCAAAGGGTATTGGTGTCCAGGGGACGCCGCCGCGGGGTTCGATTCCTGCATCTTACAAACGATTCAAGCTATGCCCAGCACAAGCCCAACTCGCGATCTGCCGATGCCTGCTGTGGCGCTAGCCGAAGCCTCTTTGACGGAGAAATATTTGGCGACGCGCGAGACCTCTCTGCGTATCTGTGCTCCCCTCAGCGTTGAAGATCACAGCCTGCAGCCGATGCCGGACGCCAGCCCAGCGAAGTGGCACTTAGCGCACACCACTTGGTTCTTCGAGACATTTCTCCTTGCCGGATACATGCAAGACTATCGGCCTTTCCATCCTGCCTTTCGCAATCTTTTCAACTCGTACTACAACGCCGTGGGTGATCGGCCATTGCGGGCCTTGCGGCACATCCTGTCGCGTCCCGGATTGGACGAAGTACACGCCTACCGCTCGTATATCGACGATGCCATGGTGCACCTGCTGACGGCCGAGCCTGCTCCCGAGCTGGTCGCGCTGGTGGCGTTAGGAATCAACCATGAGCAGCAACACCAGGAGTTGATCGTCACCGACGTAAAGAACGGGCTGTGGACGAACCCGCTTCGACCGGCGTTTCGCCCGGCGCCGGAAAGTCATGCGCACGGGAACGCGGCTCCCATGCAGTGGCGCAGCTTCGACGAAGGGATCTACAGCGTGGGTTTTCAAGGCGAAGGCTTCGCGTTCGACAATGAAGGCCCGCGTCACAACGTTTATCTCGAGGGATTCCGCCTGGCCTCCCGGTTGGTGACGAACGGCGACTATCTCGAATTCATGCGCGACAACGGCTATGGCACCGCCGGCCTGTGGTTTTCTGACGGATGGGACTGCGTTCGCAACAACCAGTGGAACGCACCCCTGTATTGGGAACTGCGAGATGGCGATTGGTGGCACTACACCGTCGAGGGCATGAAGCCGGTGGACTTGAGCGAACCGGTCTGTCACGTAAGCTATTACGAGGCCGACGCTTTTTCTCGCTGGGCGGGGGTGCGGCTGCCAACTGAGTTCGAGTGGGAGGTTGCGGCAGGCTCTTGCCGGGTTGCAGGAAATCTGTTGGAGAGCGGGCTTTTGCATCCCCGCGCGGTTGAGACAGCCGAGCCCTTATCGCAGATGTTTGGTGACGTTTGGGAATGGACGGCCAGCGCGTACGTTCCTTATCCCGGTTTCAAGACGACCGCAGGCGCCGTCGGCGAGTACAACGGCAAGTTCATGTGCAATCAAATGGTATTGCGCGGCGGATCCTGCGCCACGCCGCAGTCGCATGTTCGAGCGACCTATCGCAACTTCTTCCCGCCCCATGTGCGCTGGCAATTTATGGGCATACGGTTAGCCAATGGCAACAACTAGCAAGCAACTTCAGTTCCTGGCCAATGACGCAATTGCGCTGGAGGTGCACGAGGGCCTGAGCGCAACTCCCAAGTGGCTTCCCTCGAAGCTTTTTTACGACCAGATCGGCTCCGACCTCTTTGAACAGATCACAGAGTTGCCGGAGTACTATCTCACGCGCACCGAGCGCTTGATCTTAGAGACCTACGCGGGCGAGATCCTGCAGCTCGCCGGAACTTCATTGACGCTGGTCGAACTCGGGGCCGGCACCGCTACCAAGACCTGCATTCTGATTGAGGAATTGCTGAAGCGCCAAAGCCGGGCTCTGTTTTACCCCATCGATGTTTCGCCTTCCGCTTTGCAGGACGCGGTGGAGAATCTGGGCCGGCGATTTCCCGGGTTGCGGGTCAATCCCATCGTTGCCGACTACACCGGAGGCGTGGAGGCGCTGAGCCGCATCAGCGGGCGCAAGCTGGTGCTTTACATCGGATCGAGTATCGGGAACTTCGAGCCGGACGAGGCCGTACGAATGTTGCGCCGCATTCGCCGGACGCTGCGCGCGGGCGACGCTCTCCTGCTGGGCGCCGACTTCGCCAAGAGTCCGAAGATCCTTCTCCCCGCCTACGACGATTCGCAGGGAGTTACGGCGCGCTTCAACAAGAACATCCTGGCGCGTTTGAACCGCGAGTTAGACGCTGACTTCGAGGTCGATCTCTTCCGCCACATCGCACTGTGGAACCGCCGGCTGTCGCGCATCGAAGCGTACCTGGAGAGCACCGCCTCCCAAACGGTGTTCATCCCGGCGTTGGAGATGGACCTGTCGTTAGCACCGGGAGAGCGGATCCACACCGAGATTAGCTACAAGTACACCGACGACATGATCGAGTCGATCCTGCGCGAGAGTGGCTTCAGGCTGGAGCATACCTGGTGTGACCGGAACAAATGGTTCGGGGTGCACTTGGCAAGGGTGTAGGCCGTTTAAGGGAACCGCTTCACGGGTGTCCACGCAGTCCATGGTTCCTCGTTCCCCCATTTCGCAACAGAAGCGAAGGATCGGACGACAATCCTAATCGTTCTCGGCGTGACCTGCCGAATCGATTCCAAATTGGGAATAACGCCGAGATTGCGTGGCTTCGGAATTTCGCGTTTAGAGCGCCTTGTAGGGCCGACCTCGTCTCGAACAGCCTAAACCTTGTCCGAGACACCTAAACCTCGCCTACGGCCCTGCAAACGCGTTTAAATGGCATCCTACGCAATGGCCATATAGTGGTCTAAGACTCACCACTAAATATCGTACAAACGGCTGTCGAATATGCCTCTTAAGTGCTATACAAAGCACGGGAAGAAGTATCTTCTCTTGACATCCCCTTTTCATAGAACCCGGCACGTGGTCGATTACTCGAACACGAAGGGCGGAATACCGAATTTAGCGGTAATTACCGCGCCCTCCGTCGACCCAGGCGTGGACCCGGGCATAAAGTGGAAATCGACCTCCGCACCGAAAAGGGTCTGGGGCTTCGATAGTATAGTGTTGTATGGCAAGGTTGAGACGGTGGCTGTTCCTCCCAAACTCCCTGGTACCGGAGTGAATTGGGTGGGGCAGGGTGCGTTGATTTGAACCGGCCGGGAACTGAAGGGGGTGGTCGTGAAACCACCGTTGATATTCAGGTCGTCATCAATAAGAGACCCGTACGCAACGCCGTTGCTGCAATTTCCGGTCAGTATCGCAACGCCGTAAAGCGGCACGGGGCTCCCCATAAGAATGTAGGTTTCAAATGGGGTGATGCCGAGTGTATGCGGGCCGCCTGCGATCTCGCCCTTGTTATCGATGACGACATAGGCGAGAGTTTCTATACCCTGAGTCCCCCCGAGATTCGTAAAGGACCACGAGGCGATAACAGTGAACTGGCCATCTGGCGTGGTGTACTTGCCGTCATAAGGAGCTCGGATCGGAAATGGACATTCGGTCGCCCCATCAGCCAGAATAGGGTTAATGCAATCGCCCACAATCACCGTACCGAAGATTTCGCCATTTGGGCCGAACTCTTGGATGTTTATGCTCTGTCCTTGCAGATTTACCGCAAACACCACCAGGGACAAAGTAAGAAGAGCGGGCAACCTACCCACCTGAGGGACCAAAAGTCTGCTAAGCCGAATGGGCAAGAAGACTAACTCTGTGCGACGCAATCGTTGCATAGGATGTTCTCACTTTCGTTGGACTTGTTTGGCAAGAAGCTCGCCTTCGGCTGCCCCAAGCAAACCCTTCTTGTCTTGGGATCGCTCGATTCCCGACATCTTAGGCCGGGTGCCGGGTTCCGCCCAAGCTTCCGTTGCTTGGGTGGGATAGTTTTCTGACCGCAGGCAATTTGCCCTATGAGTCCGGTAAGATGGGCCGAAACTAACTATGAAAAACTGCGCCTTACCTATGGGTTCGGAACCGGGGAACCACTTTGCGGGGGGCCAGAGTTCCCTTGATTTGCGAACAATGTGCCTATTCTATTTAAAAGTCAAGACCACAAAAGTGACTTTTAGATAGATTTTTCAAGCTCGCGTAAAAAAGGCTGGTAGGACTCACTACTGTATGGCTTGCGGCTTCTAAAGCAATTTCTGAGTTGTTGTAACCGCCTTGAAAGGGCGCGGCTTCAGCCGCGCCGATCCGCGCTACCGACAACTCGGCCTTTAGGCCCTGAGGTACGCCCCCTCAGCGGCTAAAGCCGGTCACTTCCCGCTATCTTTTCGGCACGCCTGAAGGCGTGCCCTTTCAAAGCGGATACAGCCACTGTGGAATCGCGCTGGGATTCCGGTCGCGAAAGCTTATCGCGCACTTGAGGTTGTTTTGCCACGGGCTGCCGCCAGATTGCGATCCTTAGGAACCGCCCACTCGTTGGCCTCGAACTGGCGGAACTCGCCTTCCAGCTTCCATTGCAAGCGCGCCTTCTCGCTGCCATCAAGAAACCTCTGGCATGCCGCCGATGGCTGTGCCGCGGTTGCCTTCTCGTTTCCGCATTCCGTAACCACCACGGTGAATGTCTTGCTGTCACGCCACAGGCTGGCGCCGCCGATGAAGGCATATTCCAGGCTGGTGCGCGCCATCTTCTTCAACTGCAGGTAGCTGAGATTCTGATCCTCTGCGCCCTTCAGGTATTCGTGGGTCATGTCGGAGCGGGAGACACCCTCGTCGTCGGTTGCGAGCGCTACCGGCACACCGGCGCGGATGTACTCGCTTAACGGATGCCGCGGCCCGCGCACGCCGAGTATGACGTCGTTGCTGGTGAGGCAGATTTCCACCATCACATTGCGGTCGGCCATCTCCTGCAAAAGCTCGAAGGGGCGCGTTTCGTTCATCACATCAACGCCATGTCCGATGCGTTCGGCATGCCCGATCTCGACCGAATCGCGCACATGAAACTGCAAGTCATTGGGCGGGACCAGCTTCTCGACGAGTTCGCCCGCGTGCAGCGCAATGTGCACGTGCGGATACCGTTCGTGAAAGTAATTGAGTATGCGCATGTGCAACGGAAAATCGTGGATCGGGACATACCAGTCTTCCGGCATCACCAGGTTCAGCCCTAAGAGGTGGGGGTTCGGAATAACCAGTTTGGGATCTGCGCCCGCCAGCAGGAATCCGGAAAGAATCTCGGCGAAGACCACCTCCTTGGACTTGCCCCGCGCGACTTGGAACAAGAAACGTTGCCTGATCTGGCATCCCGGATCAGCAGCAGGAACGCCGCAGTGCAGGATCTTGTCGCGCGAGACCTCGGCCGCATTGAGCTGTTGACTGGCATTAGAGAGAATCTGCGCTAATCCGCCGTCGAGCAGCTCTTGTTGCAACCGGCCAAAATCGTTGTCCCAACCGATGGATTCAGCAAGTGCATCCAGGTCTTTGCCGGTTGGCGTAAGCATCAGCTCCTGATAGATCTCGTGCTGCGAAGCCGCGCGGGAGGCGGTCTCCGCCAGCGCTTTGTCGGTGGTGGCATCGGTGGCCTGGGAGAATCTGCCGAACGTGGCGAAGAAGTGGTCGTGTCCCGATTGGCCCGAGTACTGCCAGTTGCGCATCGAGATGGCGTCGATGATGCTGCCGTAAAGATCGGTATTTTCAAAGGCTGTACCGACCGGCACTGCTGGTGCGGTGCAGGGTGGCGCCGTAAAGTACAGGACCTTGGGATCGACGCAATCGCCGTCCTGCGCCGCCCACTGGATGTAGGACTCCGCATAGACCGATCCAGAGAGGTGATTGTGCAGATCGCCTCCCTTGGGCATCTCGCGCAGAAAGGCCAGCAGCAGGTTGGGATTCGTGCGAATGCTTTGGAAGTAGCGCTCGGTGCGGGCCTCGTCGGACTTGGCGGCAGGGCTGGCTGCATTCGTCGCTGCCGGCGCAATCAGGTAGGCCGAGAAAAAAAGAGCGAGGATAAGGAGGCGCGAACGAATCTTCATGAGACTCCGTGGCCGGGTCAACTCAGTTCCGGGAATGCGGATGATAATAGCAGCGAATGGACGACACCGGGAGGGAGAGTCTGCGGCTGGCAGTCGCCGGTGGGAAGGGTTGCCGCGAGATGGCGATATTACGCCAGCTATCGTGGAACAAGCTCAGCGCCGATATCGAGTCTCCACTACGGTTTGATCTCCCAGACGACGCCTCCTCCATACTGCCCGCTGCC
Organism: uncultured Acidobacteriaceae bacterium; assembly: GCA_963836295.1. GTDB lineage: Bacteria > Acidobacteriota > Terriglobia > Terriglobales > Acidobacteriaceae > Bog-257. The sequence continues at coordinate 9,532 of CAWIIY010000006.1, forward strand.
GGAAGCTGTGCCGTACAGAATCCCATTGGCGTCCACGGTGACGCCACCGTCCGGATAGGCCCCGTCATCGAGGCCGGTAAAATCGTAGAGATCGGTATAGGTCCAGCCGCCACCGGTCGGTGCCAACTTGAAAACCGAGCCATACCCAAATGCGCCGTCATCAGTGGCTGCCCCGTAGAGATTCCCCGCAGCATCCATAGCGAGATCGCCCGTGGGGCCGCCATTGTTTCCACTCCAACAATGCAGCAGGCTAAAGGCTCAGCTTTCGCCGACCGGCGACAGCTCAAACACCGATCCGCCGGCGAAACAGCCTCCGGCTGTGGTTGTGCCATAGAGATTGCCTGATCGATCAAAGATCAGCCCGCCAGTTGGGATCCCCTCCGTCTTCTCCTCCAAGGAAAGAATAGAGGGTACTCGCCACCCAGCCCGCTCCGGACGGGGTTAGGCGATACACAGTACCTTGGCCATAGACACCTCCAGACCCGGTCGTCCCATAGAGGTTTCCGCCATTGTCAAAGATCACTCCGCTGATGGGGCCATACGCCTCGTCTCCTCCGAAGTTAAAGTTATGAATAAGGCTCTCCGTCCATCCGTCGCCAGAGGGCGTCAATTTGAAAACAACTCCGTAACCGCCGGAGCCTCCAACCTGCGTGGTCCCATAGAGGTTGCCCGCTTGGTCGAACACGGGATCGACATCGCCGGGACTATATCCATCGCTGGCAGCCCAATCCCTGAATGAATGAAGCACGGAAACAATCCAAGAGCAGTTACCGGTCACGCAAGCCGGTCGCAGTTCATAGACGGTGCCGCATCCGAATTGGCAACCTCCCGATCCTCCTTGGTTGGTTGTGCCGTATAGAGCACCGCCGGGCCCCCGCACGACTTTGCCGAAAGGGGAGCTGCCAATCAACCCGAGTGTCTTGAGGATCCAGTTGCCGTTGGTGCGCTTTAGTTGAAAAACGGTTCCCGGGCGCATAGCCTTGGGTGGTCGTCCCGTAGAGGTTGCCTGCTGCATCAAGAGTGAGACCGGAATGTGGCCAGTATCCATCGGTTCCGCCGGTGAACGCGTAGATTACGCTGAAGCTCTGGGCCTGCGCCGTTCGGGTTCCTACTGAAGCAAGGCTCGTCAACATCAGGGCTGAAATGAAAAAGAGGTTGGAGAGGCGATTCATAGACACTCCTTCCGGATGGCGGGATGATTTCAGGGAGCGATATAAATTCAGGTCCGAATGAATGAGTGCGAAGTGTGACCCGGAGGCCGAGCGGTGTCAACCATGGAGTACCAATACCCACTCTAGCCGCAAGATTATCGCTGTTTTACGATATTCGTTCCGGAATATCAGTCATATGTCCGGCTATTGTTGATACTTCGAGGCCACCTATCAACTTCGCTTCCACAAAACAACTCAAGAGAAACCACCCCACGCAGGGACGACGAACGGCCTTCGAGTTGAGTCTGTATGCGCTCGTCTTTCAAGGCGTCATCAAACATTGCTGTTGATATAAGGGCTTATCACACCCGATCTCGCAACGGGCGTGCCGTTGGGATTAGGAGTGAAATGGCGAGTATCAACCGTAATCGCTGTCTGTCACGGTCTAACCGCAATGGTGGGCGGCTCCGCGGGGGGAAGCGGAAATCTCATATCGTAGCCGATCCCGGTTCGGCTGAGGATCACTTACGATAAGGCGATTCATCAAGCAATCGGATCCCGGCACCGGAACACCGTGAGGTTCATGCGGGTTCAGCCTCGAGGCGGGCGGCCATCTTCCCCAAGGACAAGCCGTTGTTGAGATCAATAAACGTGTGTAGCCCTTGTCCAGGGAGCAGGCTGCCGGTAGCGACAAAGAGCAAAGCGAACACGAGACCGAGGAACGCTGTACTCGGGACCGCCCTTGGTCCTTGATACAGGTGCGCCGTTCCGAAGAGTATCGAAGACAGAATCACAGCCAGCCAGAGATGGCCGAAGCCGGCGGCAAAGAAATTCACCAGCCAACCGCGAAACAGCAACTCTTCACAGATCCCGGCCGTGATGGCGACCACCACAAAGACAGGGCGCTCCGCGGGGCTGGTCGGCAGTACGAATTGGACGTTCTTCAACAGCGACTTCAGGCGATCGGGATCTGTTTTGGATAGTTGATTGCCGTGCCAGCGAGTTAACAGGAAAACGGAAATCACGACGGCGAAGGTAACTCCAACGGTTCAGGGAGCACGCCCGAATTGCTGGCCGGCAGCCGAAAGGCTAGCGCCATGGCGATACAGGATGACAACAGCAAGTGCAGTGAGTATCCATTGCGACAAAATGAGGTAGAGAAACAGCTTGATCTTGCTGCGGGGTGAGAGCGGCACAAGTCGAGCCTTGAGCGAACGAAACATGAAGTAATCGATTGCGGGCGAAACCATCGCCAGGAGCAAGGTGAGGACCCAGGCGTCCCAAGACGTCCAGAGAGCATGCCAGATCGATGTTGAAATCACCGGGTAAGTGTATGCGGAGTGCAGGTCGGCTTTCAAAGGAACAGTTCGGTGCGTCGGGCTTGCTCACGTAGCTACTCCGATTCTTCAACAGCAGAAATCGGTGTACTCGCGGAACTCGAGCTATGGCGTGATTTTGAAGACCACTCCATAACCGTCGTTCCGATGGCCGCAGGTCCCTGTGCTGCCCCCACAGCTGGCGGTGCCGTACAGGTTGCCGTTGGCATCGAAGGCCAGGTTCCCCACGGGGTATCCGCCATCGGCGCCGCCAGTGAAGTCGTGCAGCGACGTGTAGGTTCAGGGGAGACCATGGGACGGCGTTAACTTGAAAACCGAACCCTTTTGGTAAGCCCCATCGCAATTTGTAGTGCCGTAGAGGTTACCTGCCTGGTCAAAAATGAGGGCGCTGAGAACAGGCCCGCAGGATCCGGAAAAATTGTAGAGTGTGTTGAGCCCCCAGCTTCCGCTGGACAATTCAAAGGCCGTGCCGCCACCGGAGCCGCCGCCTTCGGTTGTCGAGTAAATGTTCTCGGACGGGTCAAGAGTCACAGCTGAATCGGGGAGTTCTGGGCCGCCTCCCCATATAAAACTATACAGGAGGTTTTCCGCCCAACCGGAAGCGGCCAATAGCTGGTAAACAATACCGGCGCCGCCAGCGCCGCCGCCCGCGGTGCCATAAATGTTGCCGGCCGCATCCAAAGTCACACCGTTAGGACTGTGTCCATCACCATTGCCCAGGCCAAAATAGTGGAGAATCGACTCGGCCCAGGCGCCATTTGAGGGCATGAGCTCAAAGACGACTCCGTTATTGGAACTGCCCCCTTGCTGTGTTGATCCGTAAAGGTTACCGGAGCCGTCCATCGCGAGGTCCCCTAATGGATAAGCTCCGTCGCCCCCGTGGAAACTGTAAAGTGTATTCTCGATCCAGTGATCTTGCTGGATGCTGCGTGGTGGAGTCACTGGGGGTAATAGCTTGAAGACAGTGCCAAACCCGGCAGCACCTGTTACGAACGCGCTTGTGCTGCCGAAGAGGGTCTCTGCCGGGCCTACGATAAGCCCGGTCTCTGGCGCCGCTCCGTCAGGGCCGCCGGTAAACTGCCACAGAGTCTTGAAGTACCCGTTGGAGGGGTTCAACTCAAAGACGATGCCGCAACCTGTCCCGAAATTACTGCTGCAACTCCCTTCTCCGCCTGCGAGGGTGGTGCGCCGTAGATATTCCCCGCATGATCCACTGCCACGCCAGCATAGGGAGCTTGTCCTCCCGGCCCGCCGGTGAAGTTGTGGATCACGGTGTAGGTTTGGGCGGAGACTGGATTCGCGGTGAGGAGCGTTAGGGCGAGGAAAAGCGCTGGCAAAAGCATTTTGAGATGTGCGTTGGTTATGGGATTTGCCATCGTGAAACCCTCCTGAAGAAAGAAATCGGACTGATTGTTGCGGGCGCGCTCGCCCGTGACGAAGGTTTGGCGGCAACCACGGAGAGGGCTTGCATTATACCGCGAGCGCAGCGCGGGGAGACCTGCAAAATATATCGCTCGGAGAAATTCGGTTACGCCGCAGTCCAACGGTTACTCTTGATAACAGCGATTACACCAGTAATCTTCGCCATTTGAGTTTCCTCCGCTATTTCTCTACCATCCAGAGTTCTCATCCTCACTCAGGCGGAATGCAGGTGGACAAGCTCCGAGTGCTGATCACGCGCGAACGCATCGCGGCGAAGGTGGCCGAGATGGGGCAGCGCATCAGCCAGGATTTTGCCGGCGAGCCCGTCGTGCTGATCGGCGTGCTGAAGGGCGCCACTATTTTTCTCGCCGACCTGGCGCGGCAGATCACGCTCAACGTCAGCTTCGATTTCATCGCGGTCTCCAGCTATGGAAACGCCAGGCAGCACAGTGGCGAGGTCAAGCTGGTGAAAGATGTGGACCGCTCGATGGAGGGCCGCAACATCATCCTGGTGGAGGACATTCTGGACACCGGTTTGACCCTGACCTACATCCAAAGCATGTTGCGCGCCCACCGCCCGAAGTCGCTGAAGATTGCGGCCCTGTTGGATAAGGTGTCACGGCGCATCGAGCCCGTCCAGGGGGACTACGTGGGGTTTGAGATTCCCGACGAGTTTGTGGTGGGATACGGGCTTGACTTTGCCGAGCATTATCGTAATCTGCCGGATATTTGTGTACTGGAATCGGACTCCGAGACGCGATAGAATCTGACTGCTCATGTCTGTGAATTCTTCTGTTATTGCTGGGCCAGCACCGGCCAGCCTTGTGAGCGATTGGCGTAGCGCAGCCAACCTCATCGATCACACCCTGTTAAAACCAGACGCTACTCGCAGTCAGGTCATCACCTTGTGCGACGAAGCGGTCCGTTATGGCTTTCATGCGGTCATGGTGAATCCGGCGAACGTCGCGCTGGCTGGCACTCATCTGCACGGCTCGCCGGTCAAGGTAGGCACGGTGGTCGGCTTTCCCCTGGGCGCGAACGTCACTCTGACCAAGCTGGCCGAAGCCGAGTCCGCTCTGCGCAATGGCGCACATGAACTGGATATGGTGCTCAACATCGGGGCGCTGAAATCCGGCGACCGGGTGCTGGTGCAACACGAGATGCGGAGTTTGGTTCGCCTGGCGCACAATCAGGGAGCCATCCTGAAAGTGATTCTGGAGAACAGTCTGTTGAACCAGATCGAGAAAATCCTGGCTTGCTCGCTGGCCCTGGAAGCAGGCGTGGATTTCGTGAAGACTTCGACCGGGTTCTCGGATTCGGGCGCGACGGCCGCAGATGTGGTGTTGATGCGCGGCGTCGTGGGACTCAGCGTCGGCGTAAAGGCGGCCGGCGGCATTCGAACCGCGGCACAGTTCATGGACATGATCGATGCCGGGGCCAACCGGATCGGCACCAGCGCTGGCATCGAGATCCTGCGTGAACTGGGCGCTCCTTCGGACGATCCATCCCATGGAAATCAGTAGAGCTCTTTCGCCAGCTCCGCAGGAGTCCTCATGGCGCGTCTGACCGGCGTGCTCGGCATCCTCGCGATTCTGCTGTTTGCCTATCTCTTCTCGACCGACCGGAAAGCCATCCGCTATCGCACGGTTATCGTCGGACTGCTGCTGCAGTTTGTCTTCGCCATTCTGGTGCTGCGCATCAGTTTCGGCGTGCGCGTGATGACCTTTGCGGGGGACGCCGTCAACCGGCTTCTCAGTTATTCGTTCGCGGGATCGCAGTTCGTCTTTGGCGAGTTCGGGGCCCAGCTGTCGAAGTTCGGGGTGGTCTTCGCCTTCCAGGTGCTGCCCATCATCATTTTCATCGCCGCGTTCTTCGCCATCCTTTATTACTACGGCGTGATGCAGTTCATCATTCGGCAACTGGCCAAGGTCATGATGCGGTTCATGGGCGCTAGCGGGGCGGAGTCGCTCAACGTCGCTGCCAGCATCTTCATGGGAATCACCGAAGCGCCGCTGACCATACGTCCGTTTCTGCCCAAGGTCACGCGCTCCGAACTGATGACCATCATGACCAGCGGCATGGCCCACGTCTCCGGGGCCATGTTGGGCGCTTACATCCTTCTCGGCATCGAGGCGCGGCATCTGCTGGGTGCGGTGATCATGACCGCGCCGGGGACCATCCTTATTGCCAAGATGATGGTGCCGGAGACGGAAAAACCGCTGACCGCCGGGATCGCCAAAATTGATTCCGTCGAGTTTGGCGACCGGGCCAGCAACGAGTCGAAATCGCTGGCGGCTTCTGCTTCTGAGATGTGGATCACCGGAGCCATGGCAAGATTATACCGTTACTTTCTCTCCTGATTGTTTTCCGGCTTCCAGCTCACCATCCGCTAACCACCTCTTGGGCCTCTCCTCACAATCCCATGTGACCCCCGCACTAGCTCCCGGTCCCCAAGAAGCACATGCTGAACTAGCAGAGGGCCTTCCGGCTCTCCAGAGTTCGTGTGGGTCGCACTTCGAAGGCGCATGTTCAAGACAATTTACTTTATTGCCGCCCGATCTGTTGATAAGCTTTCACGGCCATAACCGCGCCGGCGTTGTCGTTCCCACTCACGCAATTAACGTTTGATTCGTTCGGAGGCCGTTATGGCAATTACTAAGCAGGATGCTCTCGACTACCACTTTGGGGCACGACCGGGGAAAATAGAAGTCGTTTCCACCAAGCCTTGTCTTACCCAGCGCGATCTCAGTCTCGCCTACACACCGGGCGTCGCCGATCCCTGCCTTGAGATCGAGCAGAACCCGCAAGATGCATTCAAGTACACCGCCAAGGGCAACCTGGTCGCGGTGGTAACCAATGGGCACCGCGGTGCTGGGACTGGGCGACATCGGCGCCCTGGCCGGCAAGCCGGTCATGGAAGGCAAAGGTGTCCTGTTCAAGAGGTTCGCCGACATCGACGTGTTCGACATCGAACTGGGCACCCACGATCCCGACGAAATCATCAAGACCTGCCAACTCCTCGAACCTACCTTCGGCGGCATCAACCTCGAAGACATCAAAGCGCCAGAGTGCTTCTACATCGAGGAGACGCTGAAGAAGACGATGAAGATTCCGGTTTTCCATGACGACCAGCACGGCACCGCCATCATCTCTGGCGCAGCGCTGGCGAACGCCGTAGAGCTGACGGGCAAGCGCATAGACCAGATCAAGATCGTCGTCAATGGCGCCGGAGCTTCCGGCATCGCCTGCGCCGAGCATTATGTCTGCATGGGCGTGAAGCGCGAGAACATCACGCTGGTCGACACCAAGGGCGTCATCTACAAGGGCCGCAAAGCAGGAATGAACCCTTATAAGGAGCGCTTTGCAAAAGAGACCGCAATGCGGACGCTGGCAGATGCCGCGAAGGGCGCCGATGTCTTGCTCGGGCTCTCGGTCAAGGGCGCATTCACGCCGGAAATGATAGCTTCGCTGGCGCCTCGCCCGGTGGTCTTTGCCATGGCGAATCCCGATCCCGAAATCACTTACGAAGAGGCCCGCGCCGTCCGTGACGACATCATCATGGCGACGGGACGCTCCGATTATCCCAACCAGGTCAACAATGTCCTCGGATTCCCGTTTATCTTCCGGGGCGCTCTGGATGTGCATGCCACCACCATTAATGAAGAAATGAAGCTGGCGGCCACTTATGCTCTGGCTACCCTCGCCAAGGAAGATGTTCCCGACTCCGTTTGCCGGGCCTACGGCGTTGAGAATTTGAAGTTCGGCGTCGACTACATCATTCCCAAGCCGTTCGACCCACGCGTGCTGGTGTGGGAAGCTGGCGCCGTCGCAAAAGCCGCCATGGATACCGGCGTGGCGCAAAATCCGGTGGACCTCGAGGAATACCGCGAGCAGCTCGAAAAGCGGCTGGGCAAGGCGCACCAATTGATGCGCCTCATGATCCACAAGGCCAAGAGCAATCCCAAGCGGGTCGTGTTTCCTGAGGGAAGCCATCAGAAGATATTGCGTGCCTGCCATGTCCTGCGCGAAGAGAAGATTGCAGTTCCAATTCTCCTGGGCCACGAGGAGGAAATTCGGCGCACCGCAGCCGAGTTGGGAGTGCCGCTCGACGGCGTCACCATCGTCGAGCCGGCAACTGCGCCGCGGCGGCAGGAATATGTCCACCAGTTGTATCGCTTGCGCCAGCGCCGCGGTGTCACTCTGGGCTCGGCAGACGAGCTGATGAGGGACCACAACATCTTCGGCTCCATGATGGTCCGCATGGGTGACGCCGACGCCATCGTGTCGGGCGTGACCCAGAACTATCCGGACACGATTCGTCCGGCGTTGCAGGTGATTGGAGTTCGCGAAGGGATCCACAAGGTCTCCGGCCTCTATCTCATCATCACCCGCAAGGGCAAGCTGTACTTCCTGGCCGATGCCACGGTCAACATCGAACCCACCGCCGAGGACCTGGCAGAGATCGCTCTCTGCGCGGCCCAGGAGGCGCGCCGGTTCGATATTGAGCCGCGGGTGGCCATGCTCTCCTTCTCCAGCTTCGGCAGCACCAAACACCCCCTGTGCGAAAAGATCCAGCGGGCGACGGAGCTGGCGCGCTACGCTGACCCAACCCTCATCATCGATGGTGAGATACAGGCCAACATCGCTGTGAACGCCAAAAAGATGGAAGCGGCATTCCCCTTCTCGCCGTTGCAGGGCGGAGCCAACGTGCTGATCTTCCCCAATCTGGAAGCCAGCAATATCGCGTGCAAACTTCTGACCAGCGTCGGCGGAGCGGAAGCGGTCGGGCCCATCCTCATGGGCATGGCGAAGCCGGTTCATCTTCTGCAGCGCGGAGTCGAGGTGGAAGACATCGTCAACATGACGACGATCGCGGTCGTCGATGCTCAGGACAGCGCTGAGCCGGTGGCAGCTCGAGTGGCCCTGGCGGTCGCAACCGTCGGATAAAGGCTGGATCGAGATTTTTCGGTGGGAGCCCCCGCATTCATGCGGGGGACGGAGCGCTTCAGCGCTCAGGTAGGAGTTCGGCTTCGACTATGCGCTTTAGCGCTGGCTTCGAGATGTTCCGCGGCTAAAGCCGATTGAAGGAACGATAGCTCCTTCTCACAACGCTGAAGCGTTGCTTCCCCCGCATGAATGCGGGGGCTCCCACCGGAAGAAATATTGATTCCGCCATCGTGTGATGCAAAGGTCAATCCTTATATGTTGCTCGCACCGCAAGAAACCCGCACTTTTTTCACCTCATCTGCGACGTGGCAGAGAAAATTGATCTTACAGTCCAATCCTCTCTGCGAGCTGCTGCTCGACGTACTTCGTGAAAATCGGACGAACCAGAGGTTTCAGGTGCATGAGTTCGTCTTCATGCCGGATCATGTTCATTTGATCATCACACCGGCTCCGCTCGTCTCGCTTGAGAAAGCAATGCAATTCATCAAGGGAGGATTCTCCTACCGCGCAAAGAAGGAGATGAACTTCAACTTTGAAGTATGGCAGAAGGGTTACAACGAACACAGGATTAGGGACGCGGACGAATACGCGCAACACGTTGAATATGTTTGGATGAATCCCGTTAGAGCCAACCTGGTGGAGCAACCCGAGGAGTACCCGTACTCTTCGGCGCGTTTGAAGGCGGAGGTCGATGCGGCACCGCTTCAATTTCAGCGGTAACTTCTAGGGCCGCAAGCTCTCTAAGCCAGACGGCCGCCGGAGAATCCTGTGCCTAACCTGTGGAGGGCACTCCATCGTGGGAGCCCCCGCATTTATGCGGGGGAGCAATGCTTCAGCATTGCGAAAATGAGTAGTCGTAATGGAACGGGCTTTAGCCCTGGATTTTCAAATGCCCGGCGCTAAAGCGCAAAGTTAAAAAGAAAGCTTTCTACGGAGCGCTGAAGCGCTCCTTCCCCCGCATGAATGCGGGGCTCCCACCCAGACGATATAGCGTTATTCCCTCCTAAAGACATCAATGCGGCTTTTCACCGGATGAAAGAATGCGTTCCCGCCGAAGAAGGTATCCCGTACACCGTCATTCCCATGTTTACAACGGAAGTGGTACGCAGCGTACCGCGTACGGGGGATTTGCCGCCCTCGTCGGCGATGTCACAATCGCTCCATTGGATCAACCCGCTGGCGAGAGCAGCGGACAGGGAAGGCGAGCGCATAGCGAGGTTTCATGGCACGCATCTTCGTTGCTCCATTTCCTCCATAGGTTGGCGGAATTCTGGGCCGTTACGGTCTTCGGATGTGCAACTGGGCGCTGCGCCTCCGGAACAGAATTCCGCCCTTTTTGTCGTCTGACGCTCCCATCACGTCCACACGTGCGTCCGGTCACACCGCTCCGGCAGGAAATCTGATATCTGTAACCACGTGGTAGGCGTGCGCTCCCACGCATGCTCTATAAGACACTCAGCGCCGCAGTGTACGGCATTGACGCCAGCCTCATCGAGGTTGAGGTCGATGTCGCCGCCATCAAGGCCGAGCACGACACGTTCATGACGGTCGGGCTGCCCGACACCACGGTGCGCGAAAGCCGCGAGCGCATCCGGGCCGCGCTGAAGAACAGCGGCTACGATATTCCCTCCACCACAACCACCATCAATCTGGCCCCCGCGGACATTCGCAAGGAAGGCTCGGGCTTCGATCTTCCCATGGCGCTGGGCATTCTCGGCGCTTATGGAGGCTTAAACAACAAGCCGCCCGACGACGCGCTGTTCGTGGGCGAGTTGTCGCTCGACGGCGGACTGCGCGGCATTCGCGGAGCGTTGCCCATCGCCGTGACCGCGCGGGCCAACAAGATTCGCAAGCTCATCGTTCCTGAGGTCAACGCGCGTGAGGCCGCCCTGGTCGATGGCGTCGATGTTTACCCGGTTCGCTCGCTGATTGAAGTAGTGCAGCTTCTGAATACCGGCAACGGCATCCAGCCGATCAAAGTAGACACGCACGCGCTGCTGGAGACCTCGCAGCAATTCGGTGTCGACTTCGGCGATGTGCGCGGACAGCAGACCGCCAAGCGCGCCATCGAGATCGCCGCAGCGGGCGGTCACAACCTGCTGATGATCGGCCCGCCCGGTTCCGGCAAGACCATGCTGGCCAAGCGGATGGCCACCATCCTGCCGCCGCTAACCTTCGACGAGGCCCTGGAGACAACCAAGATTCACAGCGTCGCCGGAGTGCTGGATTCCACCAGCGGGTTAGTGGGCACGCGCCCCTTTCGCTCGCCGCACCACACCATCTCGGATGCGGGGCTGATTGGCGGGGGCATGATCCCGCGCCCCGGCGAGGTGTCGCTGGCCCACAATGGAGTGCTGTTCCTGGACGAGCTGCCCGAGTTTCCGCGCAATGTCCTGGAGGTGATGCGGCAGCCGCTCGAAGATGGCACCGTGACCATCGCGCGGGCGGCCATGTCGCTCAGCTTTCCGGCGCGCTTCATGCTGGTGGCGGCCATGAACCCGTGCCCTTGCGGGTATTTCAACGATCGCTCGCGCGAATGCCACTGCACGCCGATGATTATCCAGCGCTATGTTTCGAAGATTTCAGGACCGCTCCTCGACCGCATCGACATCCACATTGACGTGCCGTCGGTAAACTATCGCGAGTTACGCAGCGGCGTTGTCCCGGAGAGTTCAGCCGACATTCGTGCCCGCGTGATCCGCGCCCGCGATGTCCAACTGGTGCGCTTCGGCAGCGAGGGCGAACGCATTTACGCCAACGCGCAGATGGGCTCGCGCGAGATTAGGAAGTATTGTGAGCTAGGCACCGACTCCGAGCACCTGCTGGAGCGGGCCATGGTGAAACAGGGCCTCAGCGCCCGCGCCCACGACCGCATCCTGAAGGTCGCGCGGACGGTGGCCGACCTGACCGGTGCTGAAACCATCGAACCGGGACACATTGCCGAAGCAATCCAGTATCGGACGCTGGATCGAACATTTTGGGCGTGAGACGGGATCGATGGTTTAGCAGGCTGCTGAAAAAGTCGCCAAATGAGGATAGATCTGGCTTTCAGAGACCGCGTCGCAACCACGAACGCAATTTCGTGGTGGAACAAACACTGCGAAAACGTTCCGGACTAGCCGCGCAGCGGCGACACCCTGGAAAGGCAAAATCGGAAATCCTGAAGCTCTTCATGGGGCCTTGGTGTAATTTGTATTCCACCGGAACTGAAGCGGTCTACAATCTGCCGCTGGAAGGGGATAGGCAATGAATCATCACCAAGGTACTCTCAAAGCAAAATCAGTTGTCCTGTTGATGCTGCTCGGCATCTCCTCAATCGCGCTGGCTGACACCGTGACCGTCAGCATTGTGAATAGCCAAGCCGTTGCGATCTTCGTCAGCTTTACCACGCTGAACCAGGCGCCAGGTGTTATCACGTGGAACTCCTCTGGGAGCGGTTGTGTCAACACGGGCACGAGTGCGAACGCTGCCTACACTCAAATTAAGGCAATAAATCACTTGACACACCAACGCAACTCTGCTAAATTTGCAGTTGGAGTTGGTTATGCAAGCTCAACCTAAGACTCTGCAAGAAGTTATCCGCTACTACAGCGACCCTGAAACCTGCATCCAGATCGTTGCCGCGGCCCGCTGGCCGAAGGGCGTCACCTGTCCCTCCTGCGAGGGTAAAGATCATTACTACCTCAAGACCCGCCGCATCTGGAAGTGCAAGGAATGCGGTCGCCAGTTCTCCGTCAAGCTGGGAACCATCTTCGAGGACTCGCCCGTCCCGCTGGACAAGTGGCTCACTGCAATGTGGCTTCTGGCGTCCTGCAAGAACGGCATCAGTTCCTACGAAGTGGGGCGCGCTCTCGGCGTCATGCAGCGGACTGCATGGTTCATGATGCACCGCATTCGCACTGCCGTGCAGGAAAGCTCGCTCGTGAAACTCGGCGGAAGCGGCAGTCCGGTCGAAGTAGACGAAACCTTCATCGGCGGCAAAGCTCGCAACATGCATCTCGACAAACGCGCACGCCGTATCACTGGTACCGGCGGCAAAGACAAAACCATTGTGTTCGGCGCCTTGGAACGCGGCGGGAAGATTCACACCGTCGTAGTCGAAGATCGGAAGAAAAAGGGACTCCAAGCTCGCGTGAAAGAACATGTCGAGGCTGGCGCCGGTCCTCTATTCGGATGCTCTGGCATCCTATGACGGGCTTAGTAGGGAATACGCTCATCAAGTCATCGACCATGCCGAGAAGTACGTTGACGGGCAGATCCACACTCAAGGTCTCGATAACTTCTGGAGCTTGCTCAAGCGCGGCCTGAGTGGAACCTACGTCAGCGTCGAACCGTTTCATTTGTTCCGCTACCTTGACGAACAGATGTTCCGCTACAACCATCGGGGAACCCGAGAACATAAGATCAGCGACGCGGACAGATTCAATATGGTTCTGTCTCACGTTGCAGGAAAAAGGCTCACCTATCAAGAGGTAACTGGCAAGGTGGGAGAAACGGCGTTCTAGTGTTTTGCGCGGGAAGCGCGGGCCGAAGCCGAAACGCGGGTAGAGCCCCGCGTTCGCTTCTGCTTTTTCTCTGCCGCTAATCGTTTCTCGATTTGTTCTCGGGGAACGGATACAACGCGGCGGAGCATATCGGTGAAGGCCGGGAAATCGCCCTTGACTTCGTTGGCGCGGACTCTGGGGCGATTCGGCATATTGCTCCCGCACGGAGTATATGCCGATGTGTCTCTCGCTGCAAGAATTGGTATCACTCACTGGGTGCAGGTGCTTCGTGCTGCTCAAGGCGTATATCGACGATAGCTGGGACGGCAGCCGTGAGGTTGTTACTGTCGCTGGCGCATACTTGGCTTATCCCAAACAGTGGAATCCTCTGCGTGATGCGTGGCGAAAGGCCTTAAAGCGCGGGGGCATTAACTTCTTTCACTCCACCGAGTACTACAGCCTGCGAGGTGAATTCTTGCAGTTTCGCGACCCGGTTAAGTACCCAAAGCCAGCGGGAAGCGATGCAGCCAAAGCGATACGGGCCGAACTTTTCAAGATCATCCAGAAGTCTAAAATTGCCGGTTTTGCCGTCGCGCTTCCAATTGGCGTTTATGAGGACGTATTGCGCGATGAGCCATATGCAGCAGAAATACTGCCTCCGAAAGATCAGGCATTCAAGATCGCCGTCCAAGAGTTGTTTGCGCTGCTTGCAAGAACCCTCATCGAGAAGAAGTGGGCAAAGCGCATTGCCTTCGTCTACGACAGGAGCGACGAATTCCCCGCAATATATAGCGTCTTTCAGGGCTTTACGAGGCTCAATCCCACCTTCGCCAATTACATGACAACCATTGTTCCATTGGACGACAAACGGTATCCGCAACTCCAAGCAGCGGACGTGATGGCTCACATGGGGCGCGAAAGATATACAGAGTGGCTTAACGACACTTCGCAATCGAAACCCGAGCTGCAATCCCGACTAGCAGATTTGGGAGTTGCAAGACTAGTGCATGTTACACACGACAGACTGGTTGCGCTCGTGAGGCATGAAGCGAAAAGACGTGGCTTGCAGGGCTAATGATGACAATCCATTTTACAAACCGTCGCAAGCAGCTAATCGTCCTGCTGGTGGCCGCTACTTGCATCGTAGGGGACATGGCCCGCAGGGGCATGTTGCTCGACAGATACGCCCTTCCAATCCACTGGATAATGATTGCCCGGCCCTGGATAGGCTTGGCAGCCGACGCCTTGCCCATCATGTTGTTCGCCGGGATTTTCGTTTGGTGGTACTCGGAGCGGTGAGTCACGTGGTGAGCGTAAGGACACCCAGACTGGAGGGGATGATGAAAAACACGCCATCCGAATACTTTGGTAAAGCCGTTGATTGTTTTGCTGCTAACGCGAGACGCGCTTGTTCTCCGATGGGCGCGGTACAGGATGCGGAACTCTACGACCTGAGCCTCGGACTGGAGTGCTTCCTTCGTGGCGTCGTCGGTCGCCTAAGCGAGATTGACGACCGGCTTTCGTCGTTGGAACGGATTCTAAAGCCCCAAAAATAACTCCAGCTTCTTCTGCTCGCAGGTGCAACCCGATGACGGCGGAGATTACCCTATCCATGTCAAAACGTCTTGTCACAATCATTTGTGCCAATCTTACAACACTGCCCTGTCACGGCGCTCCCAGCCTCACTGCACCCGCAAGGACGCGGGCCTGCTACAAAACAATTCCCGCTTGGCCTTGAAATCCATCTCGCTTCCCTCTGGGTAAGGAGTGCCGTACTTGTTTTCCGGCGTAACATGAATTTCGTATTCCTCGTCCCCGCTCGCTGCCGCAGCCTCCTTAGCTATTCTTATCAGCCCCTTCATCAGGGCTTTGTGCCGCAGTCGCTTCTCTTCAGACGTTTCGGATGAGGTTTCGGGTTCGTCCGGCTTTTTGGGTGGCTCGTCTGACATGACGATAACCACCTTAACCCGTTCTAGCGTGGTGAGGCAAGTGATTTATTGCCCAAATTAACGCTGGACAGACCTGCACCGCGTCGGTTAACACGTCCAGTAGTTCCTCGCGTTTCTGTGCCGCCACGGGCAAGGCGCCTGCAAACTGCATGAGTGCGCAGACGCAACACCTGACCATGGTCGAAACCAATTTTGAAGCCGCCAGCAATGCCGGCTGTTTCAATTCCGGCGCTGCCTGCGTTTGGTATGACATCAGCGTCATCCCTTCAACCTGCACCGACGCTCTTTGGCAGCAAAATCAGTGTGCCAACACGGGTGGTGCTTCCTACAATCGGCCCGTGACCCTGGCTTGCGCCGGCAATGCCTCCGAGCCTACCTATACCTGCCAGGGACCAACCAGCAGCGCGTACGGTCCGGAGAATTACCCGAGCAAGTGCGGGAACCCGAATGCAACCTGCGCCACCGGCACGCCTAATTGTTCCAATGGAGTCAGTGCCTATTTCTATCCCATGTTCGATCCGCCCGAAAACGCGTATCAGCCGAATGCCGTTTGCGTAAAAGGCAACCTCTCAATCAACTTTCTTTCTGGGCCTTAAGGGAACCGCTATTACGCGCTCGATCCCAGGAGCTATCGGGTGCTGGCAAGAAGAAGCAACTGGCGAGGTACGAGCAGTCACAAGCCGCTGATGACCCCACGGGTCAGAGCAATTCTAGAAACCCGCTGGGAGCGCACAGGTACGCCTCTGGAGGGCTGGGTGTGGCCTGCTGCGACCTTGAGCGGGCACGTCGAGCCGTCCAGCCTCAAGAAGCAGCACAGAAACGCTCTGCGGCTGGCCGGTGTCCGTCCGTTTGTGTTGTACAGCCTCCGCCACACCTTCTTGACGCGGCTCGGCGAATCGGGCTGTGACGCTTGGACGCTGGCACGCATAGCGGGGCATAGCTCCATCGCGATCTCCAGCCGCTACGTTCACCCCTCAGACGATGCCGTCCTATCTGCCATGTCTAGGCTGGGTGGGCACAAAATTGGGCACAGCGTTGAACTACAGGATGGTGAGGCTGCGTCGAAACGCCTGCTATCCGCGTGCGTCGCAGAGAGTTAGTTGGTCGGGGCGAGAGGATTTGAACCTCCGACCCCCTGCGCCCAAGGCAGGTGCGCTACCAGGCTGCGCTACGCCCCGACTCTTTTGCTTCACTGATTCTAAACCACTTCGACCAATGGAACCACGGAGCCACGCCACCTCTCGGTGCAAACTCCGCCAAAACTGTGTCAAAACTGTGCCAAAACCCCATCAATTGACCCTCGCTGTGTCAAAACTGGGTGATAATATACTTGACAAAGTAACTTCCGTGCTCTAAGATTTGAGCATGGAACCAAAGAGCCTGCAAGAAGCAATCCTGTTCTTCTCCGACCCGGTCAACTGCCGTGAATATCTCGTGGCTCGCCGCTGGCCTGATGGCGTCGAATGTCCGCGCTGCGACAGCAAGAACGTCGTGTTCCTTGAGAAGTACAATCGCTGGCAATGCCGCGAGAAGCACGATGCTCCGCAATTTACGCTCAAGACTGGCACGATCTTTGAGGATTCGCCCATCGGTCTGGACAAGTGGCTCGCCGCAATGTGGATGGTAGTCAACTGCAAGAATGGCATCAGCAGTTGGGAGATGCATCGGTCGCTGAAGGTCACACAGAAATCCGCGTGGTTCATGAATCACCGCATCCGCTACGCTTTGCAGAACGGCACAATCATGAAGCTTAGCGGCGAGTGCGAAGTTGACGAGAGCTTTATCGGCGGTAAGGCTCGTAACATGCATATGGACGTTCGCAAACGGCGCATCACCGCTACGGGCCCGACTGATAAGACTGCGGTGTTCGGAGTGTTAGAACGTGCGAAGGAAGATGGAACACATAGCAAAGTGCGAACGAAGGTCATCAGTGACCGCAAGAAGAAAACACTCCAAGCAGAAGTGAAAGGGCACGTGCAAGCGGGCGCGGCGCTTTATTCAGACGCACTGCTTTCTTACGATGGTTTGGAATCTGAATATGCGCATCAAGTCGTAGATCACGCGGTTGAGTACGTGCGCGGTCGCGTACATACAAACGGGCTGGAAAACTTCTGGAGCCTCTTCAAGCGCGGCATTAATGGCACGTATGTCAGCGTGGAACCGTTCCACCTGTTTCGATACCTGGACGAGCAAGAGTTTCGATTCAACAATCGCGGCACTCGCGAGAATCCAATCACCGACGCTGACCGCTTCGATTTGGCCGTTCGTCACGCTGTCGGCAAGAGACTGACTTATTCGACGCTCACGGGCAAAGGAGCGGAAAGGCAAGAGCATCCGTTCTAAAGTGCGGGGTCGTCCGAATCGAGGGAAGCGCGCTGGATTTTAGCGCGCTCTCCTTGTGAACCGTTTCCAACCGGAAACGTTCGGGAAAAGTTGAGTTCATCTCTGGTTACTCTCTCCAAAACAGAGGATCCCACAACTGATTCTTGCGCAAAGGTTTAGGTGGTGTTTTTGGAACAGTCGGAGAGAGACGCCAGAAACCAACAAAACTTTTCCCGAATACTTCCGGTTGGAAAGGGTTTACAATGACGGCAAATGCACACTCCGCTTTCAAAAAGAACGCGTTCCAGAAAGACGGTCGCAACTCAGGCGAAGCCGGGCCTTCGGATGAGCCGATTCATCGACAGCGTGATCGCGGAAGTCGAAGAGGCTGGAATTGACGAAGAGTATGCGGCGGACGACTCGCCATCAACGTCCGCAAGGCTTACCCCCTCCTCCTCTTTGCGGCCTCGTCGGCGGCGATCTGCTTGAACATCTCCACAAGTTCTGCCCGCCGTGTGATCGGCAAGTGATTGCCGTACTTCTGTAGCCATTTGATAAAGTCTTGGGCATTTCCACGAGCGCCGGCCTCGTAGATCATGCGCAGGATTTCGGGCTTCAGCTTACGCTTGAGCGTTGCCAGCTCTCTCCGGGTGTATTCTGTCATCGGTGGCGACTCCCTTGTCCGCCATTCCCGACTTCCATCCTAACATAAAGCTGCAACCTCTAAACTAAAAAAGTGTAACGCGTTCCATTTTGCACTAGCGGTCGTTCCATGTAGGGGTGTATAACGACTATGGAGGTTTAGCCCATGGCCGACACATCAAAGGCAACATTCTCTTGGCCCACTTCGTCATGGAGGGTTCTGAAGAAGATGATTCGGGCTTGGTACACGGCTGAGGATGGCGGCGGCGAGTGGACGCAGCGAACGGTTGCGAAGCTGGCTAATCTTCAGCCTAGCCGAGTGAGTGCGAACAAGGCATTTCTCCAAGGTATAGGTATCGTGCAGCCTGAGGGTATTGCTTTGACCGACGCGGGCCGGAATCTGGGTCTCGGGCTGATCAACGAGAATGCGAGGGTCACTCAACAGGCATTAGAGAACATCGTTCGCTCTAATGGAGTTCTGAAACAGTTGGTGGACATTGTTCGCGGACGCGGAACGATTGATCGGGCCGGATTTGAGGCTGAGGTTTTGCTCCTTACGCGGCAGGGGAAAGAAACAGCCGGTTTTACAACCGGCGTGAGTGTGCTTGAAGATATGCTTTTAGAATCGGGTTTGGTCGAGATGTCAGATAATGCGTTTCGTCCGATTCGAACAGAAGCCAGAGAAGAAGCAGTGGTCATGCCGAAACAAGAGGAGCACGTCAAAACTGGACACGGACAAGGCAGTGGGAATTCCGGGCTGCGGCAAATACCGATTCCAGTCAGCGCTGAGACGGTTTGGTATATCGAGGTCAGCCCGAATCCTGACAGCACCGACATACAGAAGTTCATCGAAATGCAACGCTTGATTTTTGGGGTGCAAAAACCATGAGGAGGGTTTATAGCCGACTGCACCCATGGCAACCGTGCAGGACGCCATAACACGAAGCCCCAGATCAGCTAAAGACTTCGCGGGTCGGACTGAATCTGGGGCATGGTTGCCCCGCCGAGGCGGGTTGCAATTGATTGCAAGCCGATTATAAGCGATTTAGCCAACAGCCCAGCGACAAACCGGAGCCACTGGGCTGTTGTTTTTGGATAGCCGCTTTATAATGCGAATATGAGGCCATTACCAGCGCCGCATGTTCCCGGTAAGACCGAGTTTGAGCGGTTCGACAACGCTGTGCGTCAGGTGCTCAGTGTGCCGAAAGAGGTACTGCTCAGGCAGGAAGCGCGGGAGAAGAAAACGCGGGAACGCAAGAGGCGAGCCAAGAAGTCGTAGCGGTCACCTCACCCTGTCACGGCAGAATCAAGCCTAATCGCTGCCGCTCACTTTGCCAAGTATATTATTACCCAAAACTGATGTTCTGACATGCACCCGGCGCCGACCAGATGAGAGGGCTTGGTCATCAGCGGTACCAGCAGACGCTGAATATCCGGTTCGAGCGCTTCCCGCGCAGCGTGGGCGGTCGACTCGGACTCCCACAGGGTAATGATCAACGTGTGCCCTCCTCCCAAATCCACGACGATGTTGCCGCGATAGCCAGGCTGGGCAGCATGGATCGACTGAAACTCCTTCATCTCCTTGTCCGCTCGTGACAATTTCCCAGAATCATAGAAATTCTCCCGGACCACCGAATACATAACAGCCCCTTTCTCCTCAACAAAGGATGCGGCCGCACACCTGGAAGATGGTGTTCAAGGATCACCGCGAAGCCGGACTGTATTCCTGACATGGGAAATGTGATTTAAAGCATATTTTGGCCGGGAATAAAGCATTTCTTGGCCGCTTCGTAGAGATTTATCTTGCATAGCGCTTGCATGTGTGCTAGCTTGCACCTATACACATGGCGAGAGCGGAAACCGCAGACGATGTCAGGCGCTGGTTCCAAAAGGCAGTGGGAGATCTCTGGCCAGTGGCCATCGGGTCGCTGTCCTTACGAAAGAGCCCCTGTATTCGAAAGTGCTGCCAACTCTGTGAGTCGGGACAAGGGCATTCCAGTTATGCGTTGTATGGACGCAAGGCGGATCGTCGCTTTTCGATCTATGTTCCTGACGAGTTAGTCGAGCCTTTGAAAGAGGCGATACAGAATGGTCGAGATCTTCAAAAGCTTATGGCTGAAGCTGGCCGGAGGTATGCATTAGCACTGAAGAACGAACGTAGTTCGCGCATTCGAAAGTAGCACGGAGTGTCCTTGGGCGCTCCAACTGCGGAGGTCGCAAGTGCTCAACAATGCAGACTATATCGACTGGTGTTTGCAACTCGGATTAGCCGAGATAACACGTGCAACGATTACTGCGGCGCGATCTCATAATCCTACTCGCCGGGTTGGGGGCGGGCGTCAAAATGTCTCCGGTCGCTATCCCAGTCGCAAGATGGGCGTAACCATCCAGTTTGAAAGCCATCGCGTTGAATTGCCGTTTGTCCAGGAGATGGAGCACGATCCCGCAGTACTGGAATATTACGATCAGCCTCCATCAATTCCGCTTGCCTATCCCACGGCGAGTGGAAGACGGCTGTCGGTCATGCATACGCCGGACTATTTCGTTCTTCGCCACGACTCTGCCGGATGGGTTGAATGCAAAACTGAAGGCGATCTTGAAAAACTGGCCATCAAGAGTCCATACCGCTACGTTCGGGATGATGTTGGCAACTGGCGCTGTCCGCCGGGTGAAGCTCACGCGTCGGCATTGGGCTTGGACTACAGGGTATGGTCATCGACTAAAGTGAATTGGAACCTCCAGCGCAACCTGCAATTCCTCGACGACTACCTGCGATACGATTCTGAGAGCACAGCGGGGCCTGTCAATGCTGCAGTCAAAACGATCATCGCAGCAGAGCCAGGAATACCCCTGTTGGATCTCCTGGTGAAGGTTCACGGTGTTGTGGAACCAGATGTGATCTACTCGCTGATCGCAAGCGGCGAGGTGTACGTGAACCTGAGTAAGGTCGTACTCGCCGAACCAGCGCACGTCCGCCTCTTTGCTAATGCCAGAGTTGCCGCCGAATATAGGGAAATATCTCGCGAACTGGAGGAGGGTGGGGCCAGCGCCGGGCGTATCAGTGGCCCGCCCGCGGAAATGTCGGGCGCACATCGCGAA
Source organism: uncultured Acidobacteriaceae bacterium (assembly GCA_963836295.1). Lineage (GTDB taxonomy): Bacteria > Acidobacteriota > Terriglobia > Terriglobales > Acidobacteriaceae > Bog-257. The sequence continues at coordinate 30,885 of CAWIIY010000006.1, forward strand.
GCATTTCGGCTATTGGCAATGGCCAATGAGCGAGATTTAGCAGTGGCAAACCGACGCTTTGCAATCGTCAAACATCGGCTTGAGCACGGTACAGAACCATGTCTCACTCCAGAGAGGACTCTGCGTCGCTGGATCGCGCAGTATCGATCGGCAGAAAGCCTCTACGGCAATGGATATGTGGGATTGCTGGCGAAAGCAAGAGACCAAGGGAACAGAACCAGTCGTCTTTCCGAAGAGTCGCGCAATCTACTCGTTCAGTTTGTCGAACACGACTATGAAGATCTCCGCCAAAAGACGAAGGTTGCATCGTGGGCAGCGCTGAAGCGGAAGGGCGATGAACTTGGCGTCATCGCGCCAACTTACGCTACGTTCTGCATTGCCGTGCGAGAACGACCGGCGTTTCTGCGAACATTGAAACGGCAGGGACGGCGTGCTGCATATACTCACTCATCGTTCTATTTCGAGTTGGAGCTGACTACTCCCCGTCACGGTGACCGCCCTTTTGAGATTGCTCACATTGATCACACGGAACTAGACGTTGAGGTTGTCTGCTCCCATACTGGCCGCCCACTCGGGCGGCCGTGGATGACCGTTCTGATCGACGCATTTTCCCGCCGTTGTCTCGCCTTCTACCTGACATTCGATGCGCCTAGTTACAGGTCCTGCATGATGATTTTGCGAGACTGTGTTCGACGCCATTCCCGCCTGCCCCAGATCATCGTCCTCGATGGCGGGCCGGAGTTCCAAAGCACCTATTTCGAGACGCTTTTGGCCCGCTACGAGTGCACCAAGAAAGTGCGTCCCCCGGCGCAAGCCCGGTTCGGTTCAGTCTGCGAACGACTCTTCGGAACTACGAACAGCCAGTTCATTCACAACCTGCGCGGCAATACACAGATCACGCGCAACGTTCGACAGGTTACGAAGAGCAACGAGCCAACAGGCCAAGCTCGGTGGCCGCTTGGGCGTCTTTACGACTATTTGTCGTCGTTCCTGTTCGAGATATATGACACCATAGAACACCCTGCCCTCGGTCAGACTCCCCGAGAGGCATGTCTCAAGGCTCTCCAAAGCACAGGCATTCGTTCGAACAGGACGATTCCTTACGATCAGGCTTTCTTATTGGCGACGCTTCCAACAACTCAGCGGGGCACCGCGAACGTGTCACCGGGACGCGGGGTCATTATCAACCGCGTGCATTACTGGGCTGAAGCATTTCGCGATCCTACTGTGGAGAATCACGACGTCTCGGTTAGGTACGATCCTTTTGATATCGGCACCGCTTACGCCTTTGTTAAGAGCCGCTGGACGGAGTGCCACTCCGAGCACTATACGGTGCTTCAGGGGCATTCTGAAAAAGAAATCAACTTCTGGGTGAACTTCACCAGGACCCAGCACGGATTCCGGTTGTCAGTGTCGAAGCAATAGCTCCCGAATCAGGAAGTTTTAATTGGCGCGATCACTACAAACGCCTTCTCCATCAGCTTGACGAGCCTCTGATCGACCACAAACTGAATAGAGAGGCTGGTTCGGTTATGCGGTTCATGCCGCCATCGAGGGCAGTCAGTACTGAATACCGTTTTGCCGTGGAGCAGGCCATCCGGTATCGCAAACCTGTGGCGGTGATGATCGATGAGGCCCAGCATCTCGGCAAGATTCCGTCGGGCCGCCGCCTCCTCGATCAACTGGACGTAATCAAGTCCATCGCCAACCAAACGAAAACCGTACACGTTTTGCTTGGAACCTACGAGCTGCTTGCATTCCGAAATCTCAATGCTCAACTCAGCAGGCGAAGCATTGATATTCATCTCCCCCGCTACAGAGCCGAAGATCCGGAAGACCGGCAGATGTTCATCAATATCGTAAAGACCTTCGCAAAGGCCCTTCCATTCGAGGGCTCATCTGATCTGGTAGGCGATTGGGAGTTCCTGTATGAAAGAAGCCTCGGATGCGTCGGGATTTTGAAGGAATGGCTTGTGCGAGCCGCGACCGTCGCGTCTCGGATGGGCCTCAACCGGTTGACGAAAGCGAATCTTCAATCGCAGGCTTTGTCTATCGCGCAATGTGAACAGATGCACACGGAAACAGCACATGGCGAACTTAAACTGCACGAAGGGAGCCAAGCATCGGTGCGGCTTCGTAGCAGATTAGGCTTGAATACGCCGGCGCCCACAAAGACGGATCTATCGCAGGGAGTTCATTCGGGAAAACATCGCCGGCCGGGTTACAGGCTTCCCATACGTGATTTCGTTGGACAGCCGGAGGCAAATGCAACCCCTGCTTGAGTCGTGGTCCCTATCTCGCCCACTCTTGCCGCCAAGGAGCCAACTCTATTCCCTGGAACCGATCGGCGTCGGCACCGAATTGGTCGAAAGCCTTGCTGGTTATGTGGCTCGATTAGCCGACGCGCACTCAGTGAGCGTGGGGGACCTTGTCGGCAGAGTTCTTGCAGATCTTGCACATCCAAAGGATGCGATCATCACGCCGACAGCCAAGGCAGTCAGAGTTGGCGGGCATGGATTTAGAGCTTGTAACTATGCACCCAACGGCATCACTGAGACAGCGGTGAAATGGGTTCGTGCGCTCGAGGTCGCCACTAATCGGCACGAGCTGCAATATCTAACCCTTCTTCCGCTTCGCTATATGGTTCCGGGCCGCTTGTTTAGGCGGCGACGGGCATGGTGCGCACTCTGTTTTGAACAATGGCGGTCAGCCGGACAGATAGTTTATGAGCCGCTCATCTGGTCAATCCACGCGTCAGCGAATTGTCAGCTGCACGCATGGCCGCTTGATCATACCTGTAGCCATTGTGCGCGCACACTGAGTCCGCTGGGCGTTTTTTCTCGGCCTGGATACTGCGAGCGTTGCGATGGTTGGCTCGGTATCTCGGGCGGCGGCCCTAGCCGGGAACGACCAGGCCCGCCAGCAGGAGAAAACGGTGCCTGGATCTCTACGCAAGTGGGAGATTTGCTGGCAATGCTCCCTTTGATTGACCCGGTGGGAGCCCGTGAAGCGCTCCGCAGAAGCCTAGCTGTGTATCTCGATCAACTTACGGCTGGCAATGTCGTTGCTATGGCGGAGTACATTCGCTGTCCACCCAGCATTCTCAGAAACTGGTTGACCGGCACAACTGTTCCCACGCTTGAGAACCTGCTACGAACTTGCAGATCCTTGAATGTTCCACTCGTGAGTTTGGTCGCTTCATCTGGCCCCTCACCGGCAAATGTGGATACCGCCAAAGAGGCGATCGCTCGGGCCGGAAGCAGGAGCGTATCTCTGTGTCAGAAGAAGAGCGAGATCAGGCAAGCGCTTGAGAAAGCTCTTCATGACACTGTGCCGCGCAGTCTCTCAGACGTTGCGCGGAGAATGGGCTACGCAGACACTGAAAGGCTCTATCAAGCCGACAGAGACCTCTGCCACAAGATCGCTGCTCAATATCGGTCGTCTGGTCAGAGTCATTGGTGGAAGAGACCTGGCGCTACGAGGATTTGTGAAACCCAACGGATAGAGGAACTCCTGGAACAGTCCCTTAAATCGGCTGAACCGCTCTCGGTTCATCGAATCGCAGCAGACCTTGGCTACTCGAACGACGCATACATTCGTCAGAAATTTCCGGCGTTGTGCGTGGCAATCAGCAAGCGAGTATCTCAAATGAAGCGCCTTCGCACTCAAGGGATTCGCCAGACCCTGGAAGGCGCGCTCAATGTGTCCCCTGCGCCGACCCTGGTCGAATTAAGCCGTCGCCTTGGTTATTCAACCTCGACTGTCTTGCGAGCTCACGAGCCTGATTTATGCGATCTACTGGCGGATCGGCGCCAACGTGATGTGAAAAAGTACAGGTCTGATCTGAAAAGAGCGGCAAAGGCCGCCCTCAATGAAACTCTCGTCCCATCAGTGCGCGATCTCTGCAAGCGCCTGGGCGTGACGGTTTGGTTCATGGGTAAGTACTTCCCATCTGTTCGTCACATGATCGCCGAGAAACGCCGCCGGATAGCAGCGGAGAACACAAAGCGCCGTCGTGAAAAGTTGTTTCAGGATACATCTACCATCGCCGCAGAGCTTCAGAGGCGAGACGAGTACCCTTCGGTAAACCGAATCCGCGAGCAGCTTCCGGAGGGTTCCTGTACCGAATGGAAGACGCTTAGTTTGGCAACTCATGCGGCGCGCCAGGCGCTCAGTATCTCAAGGTAGAGCGTCAGATCCCAACTGCAGCCCTATCCAATTGATCCCTTCACCGGCCAAGGTATGCTTTATTCCCGGCCAAAATATGCTTTAAATCACAGAAATTCAGTGCACCCTCCGGAGGGGCAAATGAGAAATGCTGCCCGCATCAAACTCGGTTACTATCCGTTGCCGGTCGAAGAGGCCCGCAATATTCGGGCGCTGCTGGTGTCCTCAGTGCCCTACTCGGCGATCGATCCTTGCGTTGGCGATGGCACAGCTCTGGTCGAGATCACTCGGAACACAGGCGCTCATCTGGCCGGTATAGAGCTCGATGCAGACCGAGCAGGAGCGTCCACCGAAAATGGAATCGCAACAGTCCACGGCAGTGCCTTTGAATGCCGGGTGCTGGCGGAAACCTGCTCGCTTCTGTATCTGAACCCACCTTACGACACCGAAGTTGGACCGCACAGTAACAAGAGGATGGAACTGGTGTTCTTGGAACACTGTTATCGCTGGGTGAGCGGCGAGGGTGTGCTGGTGTTCGTGGTGCGGCGACGCAAGTTTCTGGTCACGACCGACTCCAACCATGGCCGCAGGATTTATCCGAACCTGGCGCGCGATCCGGTGCTGAGCGGCGTGAACCAGTTGTGGATCGCGGATTTGACGTATATCCGGCTGCGGGAAGAGTTCGTGTTTTTGGCGGCGATTCTGGATGCTTTCTCGCGCCGGGTGATCGGCTGGGCGCTGGAGCGCACGCTCGACGACGAACTGACGTTAACCGCACTGCGGATGGCGATCGCTCACCGCACGCCATCGCCAGGACTGGTGCATCATTCCGATCGCGGCTCGCAGTACGCCAGCGGCGATTACATCGCCTTGCTCGAAGCCAACCACATTCGCATCAGCATGTCGCGCAAGGGCAACCCTTGGGACAATGCCGCCTGCGAGTCGTTCATGAAGACCCTGAAGTACGAAGAGGTGTACCGCAACGATTATCGCGATCTGGCCGAGGCCCGCGCCTCCATCGGCGAGTTCCTGGAAAAGGTCTACAACCGGAAACGTCTGCACTCGGCCCTCGGCTACCTGCCGCCAGCCGAGTTCGAAGCACAGCTAGCAGCACAAACCGTGGAGGCCGCTGCGCGGCAACTTTCTTTATGAGTTTTCGGAGGCATGGGAAATCTATCGATCCGATCTCGCGGCTGGAAAACGCCGGGGCAGAAGTTGCCTCCGCCCCAGCGCTCATCGGCCTCGATGAGTTTCAGTTGGCTATTCCTCGGCGGGATGCTCTCCAGCAGGGCCCGCCTCCGCTTCACCAACCCGGGCCAGTGTGCAGTAAACTCGGTTTGCCGGTCGAGAACTTCGCAGCGAACGGCAAACTATCTGTTAACTGTTTGTCTCACCCCAGGGGGCAAGCGCACCCTCACGCGGTCTGCTCTTCGAGTAACCCCCGCGGCTAACCATCTCGCCGCAAGCTCCGGGGCGCCAGGTAGTGGGGTCAGTTTCGTTTTCCACAGGCGTGGGTGTACCGTGTAAGCGTGACATTCTGGGAGTCGGTTCGCGATCTGCGCAGGCACGGACGTATACCGCGCCAATGGTGCGTTGCTGATATCATGCCGCAACTCAAATGGTGGTTCAGTGTGAACACGATCCGAACGGTTCCAGCCAATCAGTCCATCAGCGCCGACGGAAAAGAAAAGGGAAACTATGTGCTTAAGGGAGTGAAGCCGGAAGCCTATCGCCTAGGAGATGGCATGTACCAGCTAATCGACGATCCCGGCACCTGAGCATCACGCCACCGAAAGAACAAGTAGAGCAACAGAGTTAGCAGCAGGAGTGCCGCGAAGACCAAAATATTCTTCCGCCTTTGCGCCCTCCTTGCCTCTAATTTGTTTCTTTCTGCTTGCCGAGCCAAAATACCTCTCACGATTTCATCCTCAATCCCCGGGTCGAGTCGCGGAGGAGTGGGAGGTTTCATGTCGATGTACGGACTTTTAGTGGTGCCCTTCGGAAGGGGGTCGTCGTCACGTACGTAACCTGACCCTGAGCAGTAGCGGCAGTTGTCGTTGCTGCCATTGCACACGCACGGTTTCATAGCTCCAATTGTAAGCATAAGCGGCTGCCATACCCGCTTTGGTTTACTCAGCGTGCGGAAATTGGAGCTGACCCGCTGCCGAAGACTCAAACTGACCCACTACCGGGCACCGGCACAAGTTGTACGCCCGGAGCCTAACCCCACCTGAGAATCCCGACCCATAAATGGAGAAAACCGATGAGCGCCTTGGATGGCGTGCTCGCGGATCTTGTTGAGGCGGACCGCGATTGCGCATACGTAGCCGTCAAGCGAGAGCCTCTTGAAGAATTGATCGCCGATTGGGCATGCCGCGGTGATCGCCTTGCCCTCTTTTGTGGCCTGCTGACGCGGGCACGAAATGAACTTGCCCAAGCATCGGGTGGGCGCCGAGACGAACAGCTGCCACCAAGCTCTGGCAATGGGGCCCGGGAATCCACGATTGGCGCGCTGGACGCGACCATAACAGAATCCTTATCGGCCATTGCCCATCACCGGGATACCATAAGGCGTGAGCTTGCGTCGCGGCTTAAGCAGGTGCTGCTCTCCTCCATCTCCGAGATTGGCGTGCATACAACGGACGCCCTGGTTGCGGGTAACAACGAACTCGCCGAAAGGCTCGAGTCGGACCGCCAGACAGTGCGGATTGTCATGAGTACTATCGATGCGGTGGTAAATAGATTTCTCCAGGATGAACTGATCGCCGCATCCATTAGACAAGCCGAGTGGAGACATGCCGCACGGGCAGTTTGATCGGAGCGCGCCCCCGCTGCAGCTCTTCTAATTGATCTAGACGATCGACTTCCAGACTCAGCTCTCTCGGGGCAATTGCCGGAACGACACCAGATGCCAGGTCCCGTCGGGCGTTGACGTTTCTCGGCGCAGGATATAGAGATTGCCGTCATCTGCACGAACTTTGTAAAAGGCGTCCTGCAGGCCGTACCACTGGTCAAGTACCTCCTCGACCACGTACTGGCAATCCTCAAGCCGAAATCGAACCGGCCTTTCGTCCGCCGTGCGCCCGGAGTAGCAGTCCACTTCCAGCTTCATCTCCTCCATTCTGGCGCATAGGCGTTACACCCGCCATCGGAACGGGCTCGCTTCGTGCCTTTCAGTCGCGGACCCCACCCTCCTTCAGCGTTACTGAATGCCTGTTGTTCCCACAACTCCTGTCCGGAGAAGTCTATGCAGAGCTTAGACACGATTCACCAGTGCCTCGCATTATGTGGTGCACCACATAAACGAAGATATGTTGCGATGTCGGTTATGTTGTCATGCTTCATGGGCACCTCCTTCGACCGACATCTCTCGGTCGCGACGGCCACATAAGAAGGGACTTCGGGGGCCGTTCCGAGGCGGTCTTTTCCAAGGGGCATCTGGTTTGATTGGCTGCGTCGTCGGGAGAAAAGCGGCGACTGAGATCGCCATGGAAACCTGAGGGGGTTAATTGTCAGGCGTAATCTGAAGCCGAGGATTCTGCCCAGTTTCAACTTCTCAACTGACGGATTGCCAGTCACCCGGAAGTAGTATCCGACTAACTGCCGGCCGGTCAAAGCAATCGAGAGTGTTAGACTCCACCAGGCGCTGAGCTACGCATGACAACGATCACGATTTCAAAAGAGGATTACTTGAAGGCCATTGCTGAGGCAGAGGCGGAAGGCCAGACCGTCATTCCCGCCACGCTTGCCCATTGGCTTACCGTGACTAGGCCGGCCGTGACATTCGCGCTGAAACGGCTGACGAAGGATGGCCTGGTAACGGTGAAAGCCGACGGCAACATTCGGCTCACGGCCCACGGCCGGGAGATCGCCGAACGCACCATCGTTCGCCACCACCTGATCGAGCGAATGCTGACGGAGATTTTTGGGATGGCATGGTACGAGGTCCATGATGAGGCAGAACGGCTGGAGCATGCCGTATCGCCGGCGTTCGAGAAGAGACTCGCGCAGAAATTGGGTCACAAAGAAACCTGCCCGCATGGGAACGGATTGACCTTGCGTAGTCCTGCAGAACGCCGCAAGCGAGGACTCGTGCTACTCACGGAAGCCGAGCCTGGGTTGAAATACACGGTCGCCAGCGTCTATGAGCGAGACCGCAAGCTGCTGGAATTCTTCGACGCAGAGGGGATCCGTCCTGGGGCTCGTGTAAATGTGAGTTCACGAAATTATGACGGTACGATTTCTCTCTCCATTGGTACGGAGCACATTCGTCTCGGCACCCCAGCAGCAGAGAAGATCTGGGTGTCTAAATCATAATTTCTCACAACATATTTATCATAGTTAACACTTCATGGTGTATCTTTGTTGCCGTGCGGAAGCACAGCTGTCCGGGCTGTGCGCTCTGGCACTTGAGGAGAAACCGTGAAAGTGTGCAGCTTTCTTCCCGCCTTTGTCTGCTTCGCCGCTTTGACCAACGCCGTCGTCGTCGTGAGTGCGCCGAATCTATGGGCGCAAGGAGAAACTACCAGCGCCATCCTCGGACAGGTTACGGATTCCAGTAATGCCGTCGTTCCGGGCGCGACGGTTACGACCACAAACCGCGACACAGGTTTGAGGCGCAGTGTAAAGACAGACCAGGCAGGACGATTCAACTTCCCGCAACTGCTGCCTGGCGCATACACGGTTCGCGCGGAAGCGTCGGGCTTCGAGCCGCAGCAGGCGCAGGACGTCTTTGCCGGTCTTGGCCAGAAGCAGACGGTGAATCTCACGCTCAGAGTGGCGCAATCGAAAGAGACGGTCAATGTCAGTTCGCAAGCTCCCATCATCAATCCGACCGAAGCCAACACGACCACAACCTTGAACGCTCCCGCGCTGGAAAATCTGCCGAATCCGGGAAGCGACCTGACCTACCCGTTACAGTTCGCGGCCGGTGCGTTGATCAACACCGCCGGTAGCGGCAATGATTTTGTCGGCAGCAGCAACGGCTACGGCAACGTGGAGTTCAACGGATTGCCCGCAACGTCGAATGGCTACATCGTGGACGGGCTCGAAACCAATGATCCGCTCACCAACCTCAACAGCGGACTCTCGACCAATCTGGTGCTCGGCCTGAATTCCATCTCGGAGGTAACGGTCAATACGCTTTCGTATTCTGTCGATCAGGGCAGGTACGGCGCGTCTCAAGTGAACTACGTCACCAAGTCGGGGACGAACCAGTTCCACGGCAACCTGTACGAATTGTGGAATGGCTCCGTCATGAACGCAGCCGATTACTTCACCAACGCCACGCCCGGCAATCAGAAGCCATTTTCGAATGTCAACCACTTCGGCGGCAGCCTGGGCGGCCCGATCATCCATGACAAGCTGTTCTTCTTCTTCGACAGCGAGTGGGTGCGGATTGCGCTGCCGATTTACTCGACGATCACCGTACCGACGTCCGCATTTCAGCAGTACGTCCTGCAGCAACTTCCCCTCGGCGGCACCGACTCGATCACCGGGGTGCATTATGCGCCGGCGCCGGAACTGGTGCCGTTCTATCAGAAGATGTTTTCGCTGTATGGCAGCACCAGCGGCACGCCATTGGCGGTGCTGGGATGTCCCTTCAATGTCGGCGGCGCCGCGGCCTCAGGCACACCGCCGAACGGCAACGGCTGCGCCAATCGCATGGGCGTCTCTCATTCCAGCGATGATCATGAGCAGGTGCAGACGGCACGCATCGACTACAACATCAACCAGAACAACACCACCTGGTTTCGCTTTCAGGCCGATACGGGATTACAGGCTGCCTGGACCGATCCCATCAATCCAATTTTCAATTCTTATTCACCGCAGCCGCTGTACTCGTTTGCGGCAGGATATACGCACATCTTCTCGCAAAACCTCGTCAACTATTTCAATCCCGCGTTCTCCTGGTACTCGAGCATATTCGCGCCGAGCAACCTGCAAGCAACGCTGGCAGCCTTTCCCATCGTCTTGCAGGGAGCCGGCGCCAATGCCCCGTTTACTACGATCGGAGGACTCGACAACACCTGGCCGCAGGGCCGGAAGGCTACGCGCTTCTTCCTCAACGACAATCTGGCATGGAGCCATGGCGCCCACGAGCTGCGCTTCGGCACCAATACCCGTATCTTCCGCCTGAACGACTTCGACTTCGGCGAGGGTACGGTGCCGACGGTGAACTACACCGACCTGTATCAATTCATCTACGGCGTCGCCTCGACCGCGACCCAGACCTTTCCGCAATCGCCGAATGAGCCATTCAACTTCCTCAACATCGATCTCTACGCCGGGGACACCTGGCGCGTGACGCCCACGTTCACCTGGACCTTCGGGCTGCGCGGTAGCTACAATTCCAATCCGCTGAACCCGCACGACCAGGTCGCCCGGCTGACAGGCTCGTTCGACTCCATCTTGCATGACCTCGATCAGCCGCTGAATCAGGTGATTCAGACCAATCTCGGGCACCTGTTCAGCTCGACGCCTTTAGCCGTTCTTCAACCGCGAATGGCGATTGCCTGGCAATTTCAGAAAGATTCGGTGTTGCGTGCCGGCTTCGGCGTCTTCAGTGATCTTCTACCGGGAAGTGTTGCCGACCTGATTGGGACCAATCCACCGTATGTCCGGACCTTCCAGGGTGGTCTGCTGGGAACGGTAGGTGGGACTGCGATTGCGCCCGGCGTACCGAACAGCGCTATCGACGCGCTCGCGATGGCGAACCAGAATTTTGCGGCGGGATTCGCCCAGGGAGAGTTGTCCTGCGCTTCTCCGCTCGCCAGTCCCACAGCTTGCTTGCCGCCGGTTGCGATCACCGCCGTGCCCAGCGGCCAGCTTCATGCTCCGTACTTCATGCAGTGGAGTCTCGGCCTGGAGCACCAGATCGGCAACAACGGCAGCGTGAAGGCGCAGTACGTAGGTACGCGCTCGGTCGATGAGCCGTATCTCAGCGAAGTAAACGGCTATCAGACTGTATGTCCCGGTTGCTTCGCGCCGTATCCTTACCTTCAGCCGGCCGATGCTCGCTTCGCTGCGGTCACACAGTTAAACACCGGAGCTGGCAGCAATTACAACGGACTGCAATTGACCGCGATGATGCGTCCCGTACATGGCTTGCAAGGGCAAATCAACTACACCTGGAGTCACTGCCTCGATTACGTTTCCAATGGAGGCTTTCTTTCATTCTCCTCAAACGGCATCCTCGAACCTCTGCCCGGCGAACTTGCCCGGAACTACTCCTCCTGCGACTACGACGTCCGACACAACATCACCGCGCAGTACGTCTATCAATTGCCCTTCAAAGTTCACGATCGCGCACTGGGTTATGCGGTGAACGGCTGGCAGATTTCCGGCACCTTCTTTTGGCACAGCGGGCTTCCATTCTCCGTGCTGAGCACGCCTTACTCGGCCAACGGCAACGGCATCCTACAGGGCAGCGGCCCACAATATGCCAGCATGGTTCCGGGTGTGCCGCTCTACGCCAGCGGACCAATTCCGGGAGTCACGCAGCCGGGCACGATCCAATGGCTGAATTCAAATGCGTTTGTCTCCGTCATCGATCCCAGCACCGGCGCCTGTTACGGCAGCGATACTCCACAGAACTGCCAGTTCGGAACGTTGGGCCGCAACGCATTGCGTGGCCCCGATTTCTTCTGGAGCGATTTCGTTTTGACGAAATGGTTCCCGCTGAGCGAGCGTGTGAAGTTGCGCTTCGACGTGCAGTGCTTCAACATCTTCAATCATCCGAACTTCGCGTTGCCCAGCGATGTCTACGCTGGCATTCCCGGCCAGCCTTCCACGCAGACCGGCTTCGGCGCGCTCACGTCGACCACGTCGCCGCCGACGGGACTTCTAGGCGTGGGTCTGGGCGGAGACAGCAGCCCGCGGATGATTGCATTTCAGGCGCGGCTGGAGTTCTGAGAAGCCGACGACCGGGTGCCATTGCCGATCGGCACGACTCACGCCAAAACAAAACCGAACTATCTCTCCCGAATTTGGAACTGGGCAGACGAGGTTTATTGAAACAGGGACCTCATGATGGCTGGATGGTTGGCAACTCTGAAACTATGAGTCAAAGCCTGCGATTACTTCGAATGAGGAGAGGGCAGCGTTTCCGTCGCCCTCCATGAATGCACCGAGTGGTACGAATTGCGAGTTTGGATTTCAGAGTCTTCGGAGGAACTCCATGAGGCTCGGATTGTCTCGCCAGCGTTTCTTGAATCTGCGATGGTCGCCTCCTGGATCACAGGCAGCAAGAGCCTTGGCTTTGATGCGCAGGTCTGTTTCCGCATAGGTATTGGTTGTGTCCAGTGAAACGTGGCCCAGCCATGCCCTGATTGTGTTGAGATCAACACCAGCGCGAAGCAGGTGGGTTGCAGTTGTGTGGCGAATCGTGTGCGGGCTGATGCGCTTGGTTTTCAATGATGGGACTCTTTCCGATGCGGCATCGGCATGACGCGCCACCAGAGCATGGATTCCAAACCGTGTAATCGGGTCACCGTACCGGTTGAGGAACAACGGATTTGAGGCATCTCTTCCTCGGATGAGCAGTCGGAGTTCAGCCATTGTCCTTTTCCAAAGCGGAGAGAACCGAATCTTCCGGCCTTTTCCATGGATCTTCACAGAAGCGGTGTCGAAGTCGACTTTGGCGTAGATTGCGGTTGTATTTGTGTCTCGGTGTTGAAGTACCTCCCCAATGTCGCGCGTTGTTGCCCCGGAACGGAGCATGGAAGTCGCCAGACTGTGACGAAGTAAATGGGCCCCCTTAGAGGGAGGATTTAGGTTTGCGCGCTCGATTGCGCAACGAACGATCGTCGGCAACGTTCCCACAGCAGCGAGCCCACGATGTGGCGCTTTCATGCACACGAACACCCTGCGTGTGTGGCATGGAGGGCGATCTTGGCGCAGGTACGACGCTAGGGACTTGCCCACATCATCAGGTAAGGGCATCCGATCATGACGTAGCCCCTTGCCCCGAACGAGGATTTCACCGCTCCTCCAGTCGATGTCGTCAAGTTGCAGAGCAACGACCTCGCCGGCACGTAGCCCAAGACGAGCAAGAAGAAGAAGGATCGCATAGTCACGGCGCCCAATAGAGGTTCGGCGATCGCAGGCCCTCAGCACACGCTGGACTTCCTCCGAACTTATGTATCTGGGCACTGTGGCCTGCTGCCAATGCGCCACTCTTAGTACCGATGCTGCCAAGTCGCTGCTGAGGCTCCCATTCTGAAATAGAAATCGGAAAAAAGACCGCAAAGCCGTCATTATCCACCGGGCTCTCCCAATGCTGAGGCCCCGGCAATGCCGCAAAATAAAACCGGAAATGTCGGGGGCTTGTATCTCCTCAAGAACGAGCGGTTCCCTTCCGAACCGCTCCACGAGAAACTTCCGAACATAAAACTGGTGGTCACGGATTGTGCGAGGAACGAGCCCCCGCTCTTCCAGCAGATACTGCTCGTACGCACTAATGATGTCAGTTAATGGTGATCGATCCGGAATCAGCTCTCGATGAGGAATGACATTGCGTTTTCGGAGGTGATCGACAAACTGGCGCAAGGTTGGCGAATCAAGAGGGTGAGTCCTCCGCTTGTATTTGGCAAAGGCTTCTACGAGGCGCTCGTCAAGCTGCAAAATCACGCGCTTGCGGCGCCCGAACCACCGCCCAAGAGCGGTCAGCAAGTACAACTTGTCCTGAATGGTTCTCTTTTGATAGCCGCTTTCCTGCAGCGACGTTGCGAATGCCCGAAGATGGAACTCCAAAGGGTTGCCTTGAATCTGTTTCTCTGGCAAAGAACTGCGTAGCATCATTTGTATCCTCCGTTTCCTGGCTCTGGTACCAGCGCAAAGACCAGAGGGTTATGCCGAATGCAATCTGTGGGCTTACGGAGGACTTCGCGTCAATACGGGCGGTGACCAACTTGCTAGGCTGGTGTCGGCATAATCGGGCAGTCGGCATGAAAACGGTTATGCCGCGCTCGGCATAACCGATTCGCCATCGGCCTGCGGAATAGCCATGACAAGAGCTTCCGGCTGAGCTGCACCGTTGGCCTGAGAGTATGGCGAGCTCGCCATACTCTCAGTTATGCGCAGCAATTAAATATGAGAAGCAGGCGTGCGAACACTGCGATCAGCGCGTCCCGTGTGCGATTTTCCTCCGCATAATTTGAAGCTATCCGCTCTGTTCCTTCGTACATGACCCAGGAGGAACACAATCAACCCCCGTGAGAACCTCGGAGATCGAAGAACGGCTCACCTGGTTTCGGACGTGTCTCAAAGAAGCGAAGCACACGCCAAGAACGCAACGACGCTACCTCCAGGTCGCACGCCACTTTTTGTTGTTTCTGGACAAGCGATCGGTGACGTTGGAAACTGCGGCACCTCCCGATGTGTCCGCATTCGTTGACCGCGAACGAATGCTTTACAGACGGCAGCAAGGTCGGTCCCCAAGAAGCGTAGTCGACTGGCGATGTGGTCTAACGCCCAGCATTCATTACTTGTTGCGGTTGGTCCAGGGAGTGTGGCCGCCGACACGGCCGGAGCAGCCCTGGCTGGAGCGACTGAAAGGAGAGTTGCAACGTGACCTTGCGAACCCGAAAAACCGTGCGGTCCACCTTCGTCGTTGTAGGGATTTCCTAAGACACTTGGAGACGCAGGGCACCTCTATAGAAGAAGCTCAAGCTATTCACGTGACCAGCTTCGCTCAAACCAAGGTCACGGATTATCGGAAGCGGCACAATCGATCCCCGCGGTACACGCAGCGTTGGAAGGTCGCTATCGGATCGCCTGTCCGACGGCTGCTGCGACTGGTCCACGGTTGCTGGCCACCCGGCAGTCGGCCTGATCCCTCACTGGAGCGGTTTCGACAGCTTCTCACCGAACAGCGTTTCCAGCCCGCGGTGATTCCAGCCCAGGTATCTGCGGTCCGGGTATTCCTGCGCTTCTTACAGAGCCATTCGATTGCGATAGAGGCGGTAACACCCGAGGACGTGGCATCGTATCTGGAATCGCGGCTCGCTGAGTTTGAACGCAAGCACAAACGGCATCCTCGGAGTGTGACCATATGGCGCTACTGGCGGACTGGTCCGATTCGGCGCTACCTACAGTTGGTTCGTGGGCAGTGGCCGCCAGAGAAACCCATCGAGGGTGAGCTGGATGTGTTCCGGCGCCAGGTCTGCACGGGCTATGGGCATTGGCTAACTGATTTACACGGGTTGTCGCAAGAGACCCTGCAAAAGAACGGGCATGCCGCGGGCGTGTTTCTCCAGTGGTTAGGGGACCGCGCCAGCTTGAAGTCTCTACGCACCCTGACGGTCGCTGACGTCGATGCATTCCTTGCCTGGCGGAACCAAGGGTTGAGAAGAGCGACCCGCTGTGGAGTGGTTAACTGTCTGCGCAGCTTCCTGCGTTTCCTCTATGCGGAGGGATTCATGGAACGGGACCTCGCGATCGCAGTAAATCGTCCTATCCTCTATCGCAATGAAAACACCCCGTCGGCATTCACCGATGAGCAGGTCAAACAGCTTCAAGACTGTACGCGCAACGATCCCACACCGCTTGGATTACGCGACTACGCCATGCTGCTCCTGGTGGTTACGTACGGACTGCGCGCCGGCGAAGTGGTTCGCCTGAAGCTGGAAGACATTAACTGGCGCCGCGACCAGCTAAGGATAAAGCAGTCGAAGACAGGTACCGACTTGCTGTTGCCACTCATGCCCGCAGTTGGCCAAGCCATCCTCAACTACCTCCGCAAGGGACGACCGCAGACATCTCTGCGAGAGGTTTTCATCAAGGCAACAGCACCCCTCGGTCCCTTTGCCCGCGGGTCCAGTCTTTACACGGTGTTCGGCCGTCGCATCCGACAGGCCGGTATCCAGACAGAAGGTAAGCGCGGACCACACGCCATCCGCTACGCGCGGGCAATGAGCCTGTTGCGGGCAAACGTTTCGCTGAAGTCGATTGGCGACGTTTTGGGACATCGCTCCTCTGCTGCAACGCAGGTGTATCTGAAGCTGGCAACCGAGGACTTGCGATCGGTGGCGCTGGCCGTGCCTGGGGAGACGGAATGAGCAAGGCTTGGCTTGATCGAGAACAGGCTCTGCTGCGGCGATACGTGGCTGAGTTGGACCTGGATCGCGAGGGACCGCGCGCCGGAAAGCCGTACGAATCAGTTCTCCGCCGCTTTCAGATGTTCGTGATGGAGCGCTCTGTCCAAGGATCGCTGGATAGAAAAATGGTAGAGGCATGGCTGCGCGAGTGTGTGAAGCGTTCAACGCTGTACATGGCTGTCCGACGCGCGCAGATCGTTTCCGGCTTTCTGGATTGGCTTGTCCGCAGCGGCTACCTGGCTGCAAACCCGTTTGCTGAGATCCGGTGCGTCTGTCGGCGACAGTCCACCGCCGCCATTGTGCGTGCGCTGGTGAGCCCTGATCCGGAGTTGGCCTTGGAGCACCTTCGCGGCCTTCCTCGCTTCGGGAGCCATCTCGGACCCATCATCCAGGCCCACGTGAAACGCATGAAGACGCTCGGGCTCCGGTATCACGAGAGCCCGTTCCTGCGCTTCGATGAGTTCCTTCAGCGCCGGTCGGGTGCCGCGAAGGAATCTTTGACAACTGTGGTGGAAGAGTACGCCAAGCTGGCGCCATCGCCCGCTGCCCACATGGAGCGTGTGAAGGTGGGACGCGCCATTGCCAGATCTCTTCAGCGCAGCGATCCCACGGCCATGCTGATGAAACGCGACCGCATGATCGTGCGCGAAACTCTTCGCCGACGAAAGAAACCGTACATCTTTACCAGAGAACAGCTCCAGCACTTGTTCCAATCCGCAAAGGAATATCCTTCCCCGAAGGCTTCTCTGCGGCCACTGTCCTTGTACACCATGTTCGTGCTGGCTTATTGTGCCGGACTCCGAATGGCGGAGATCGTCGGCCTTCGCCTCGGCGACATTCGCGAGGCCAGCGACACCATCGACATTCGAGATACGAAGTTCTTCAAGTCACGGCGGCTTCCGCTGAGCCCGAGTGCCATGGCAGTCCTACGCCGCTACCTGCTGGCCCGGCGCCAGGCGCTCGCTCCCACCGATGCCGACGGCCCTGTGTTCTGGCACCAGAAGGGCGGCTACGCCTACATCACTGCCAACCACCTGATGCGCCGTGTGATGCGCAGCGCCGGACTCAAACCAGATCCAGGTCGTGCCGGTCCGCGGATCCATGATCTGCGACACAGCTTCGTCGCACATCGGATGATCGAGTGGTACCGGGAAGGTGTCGATGTCCAAGCCAAGCTGCCTTACCTCTGGACCTACCTCGGCCATCGTGACCTGCACTCCACCCTGGTTTACATCACCATCACCCAGGAACTGCTGCATCGCGCCAGCGAGCGGTTCCGGGTCTTCGGCGCCCATGTCGTGAAGCCTCATGAGGAGACATAGCGTGAAAACCAGCAACGCCTTGCTGCCTCTGCTGCATGCCTATTTTCATGACTGGATGGCCGGCCAACGGAGTGCATCACGTCATACCATCCTTTCTTATAGAGACACATGGCGGCTGTTTCTGCGCTTCGTGGCGAAGCGTAACCAGCGTGACGTTGCGCGGCTCACCTTGGCTGACCTGAGCGACCAGCAAGTGCTCGCTTTTCTGGACGATCTTGAGAAGACCCCTGGTAGGACCATTAGCACTCGGAACTGCCGGCTTGCCGCGCTCCACAGCTTCTTCGGTTTCGTCGCTGATCGAGACCCGCTGGCCGCCGGGCAGTGCGCGGCGGTTCTGCGCATTCCGAACAAACGTGCTCCGAAACGAACCGGCGCTTATCTGGAGTCCGAAGAACTGGCGGTGCTTATGGCCCAGCCTGATCGGAAGACCAAGCTCGGCGAGCGTGACCATGTTTTACTGGCCGTCCTCTATAACACCGGTGCTCGCATCGCGGAGGCACTCAACGTTCGCCGGAGCGACATTCGCTTGGACTCTCCCGCGCAGGTGCGTGTTTGTGGAAAAGGACGTAAAGAGCGCATCTGCCCTTTGTGGCCGGAAACGGTTGAGCTTTTGGTCGCGTTTTTGAAGCGAAACCCCGTTGCCCCCGACGAAGTAATATTCCGCAACCGCTACGGCAACCCCCTGGGTGCTTCCGGTGTGCGCTTTCGGCTCAAGTGGTACCTTCAGGCGGCCGCGCAAAAAACTCCTCGATTGAGCGAGAAACGGGTTTCACCCCACACCCTGCGGCACACGGCTGCAGTTCACCTGCTTGCCTCGGGCGTTGATGTCTCCATCATCCGGGACTGGATGGGCCACGTCAGCTTGGACACGACAAACCTTTACGCACAAGCCAACCTGGAGACGAAACGTCGGGCCCTCGAAAAGGCTGATGGTGTTTTGCGGCCGACGCCCACACCTCGTTGGAAGCGCGACGCCGATCTGCTGGCATGGCTCCACTCCCTCTGAGCCAGTTGCCCCTCGAAAGGGCGAAATCGCCCCAACCTGCCGGTGGCCGGTGAGGCGAAATTATGGCGAGCAAAAGCCATCCTGTGCCCTCTCAAGCAAGCATCTCCGCCGGTTTGCTGCACATAATTAAATGCTGCGCATAACTGAGAGTCTTTGTCTGCGAGAACCTCGCGTTTCACGGGGAATACACACCTGGGACGATGTTTCCGAATTGACAAGGTTCCTCACGGCACCACCTCTGTGTCCATTCGCACCTCATCTATGAATTTGGCAGAAGACCTGGCCTTCAGAGGATTCATCAAAACGACGGTCGTGGGTGGATCCGTCTTCTTCATGCCTGCGGTTATCGTCGTCTTCGCTTTGGTTAAGCTGTTTGGGGCCCTGAAGGTACTTGGCCAAGGCTCTTTCGCCACTGCTCGGAATAGAGTATTTGTCTGGTGGACTCGTTCTCGATCTTCTCGTAGTCATCGCCATCCTCCTGCTCTGCTTTGTTGCGGGATTGCTGGCCACGGGAGCGAGCGCAAAGCCCATCCGGGAAAAACTGGACAGAACCTTGTTGAACTCCTTTCCCGGATACGCCTTCATCAAAGGATTCGCTGACAACGTGCGCCACACGGAAGAACTCGCCGGAAGCTTTATCCGAGTCGTGGTCCAGTTTGACGACTATGTTCAGGTCACGTTCGAAACCCACCGGGGGACGATGGCAAGATCGCTGTTTATCTGCAGCCTTTTTGGCACTAGGGAAATCCCTAGTTGTTACCGCCTAATCCCCAGCAGTACCGTCAGGTCGGAGTAATGTGTAAATTGGTTTCGCCTTCTCCCAAGGAGGTCACAATGACACGCATGGCCCGACTGATCGTTGTCGTCCTTTTCGCACTTGTCGCTTTGGGATTGGTTAGTGCTCAAACGCAAGCGAATCAGAAGAAGGCGGCCAATTCCCCAAAGCCAAAAAGCGAAACCTTAGAGCTTGGCAAGTCCTATGCTGCGTTGCGCCCAGAGCAAAGGCGTCTGGTGGACGACTTCGTTCACCGTTATAACGCCACTACCGGAAGCAAGCTTGTTCCCGAACAGGCGTACGACAACGCTCGACTGTCGGTCCGCACCACCTTCGACGCCGTGACCCATGCATTGCTGAACGCTAAGATGAGTGACCCGAACGGCAAAAGTCTGGGGATCGCCATTGATCTGGTGGATGCCGTTGACGAAGTGATGGGAGAAGAAACCGGCGTTGGTGGCGACCGCCAGTTCCGCCTGTATGTGTACCTGAAGCCCAAAGGGGTTGACATCCTGAGCCAGAGCCAAGAGTTCTTTCGCGATAAGGACAACAGCGTTTATCACAAGGGCTTCCCCATTTGCTTCAGGTTGAAGAACGGACCTCCCTCGATTCAGTTTTCCATTTCGCGCGACAAGAAATTGGCCGACGTTGATGTCGACTATCGCTCTTCTGGTTTTCCCAAGGCGCTGGTCAACGGACATTTGACCGCTTCCAACTCGGATGTTCGTGCGGGAAACAACCTGGACCGCCATGACGGACGCTGGTCGGGCCTCAATGGCTGGTGGCGTAACGTTTTTGGACAGCTCGGAACGGGCGTGGCGCCGCCCAAGGAGAACGCCACGGAGCGCATCGGGCAGATCCCTTTGAACCCCGGCGTGAAAGCCAATCAGGGCGTCGACAAGAGCGCGCACGATTTCCTGCAGAGCTGGGTTGTCGCGAAAGAGCCGAACAAGTCGGTCGCCTATTTTGCCCGCCGCAGTTATCCGTGTTTGGAGGCGATGCCGCAAAACAGCAGGCAGTCCGTGTCGCAAGGCATGGTTCGGTTGCGAACACTGATGGCAATGCAGAAATTCAGCGACAGCATGGGCACGGTAAATTCTGTTGCCGATGTGTTCGAGCCTGCCGACAAATGGTTGGAAGCATTGAAACCGGCAAAGAATGCGTATGCATCAGAATTCCGGCTGGTGAACTTGCCGCCAGACATGGCAGCGGACGAGGAATGCATCGCCGTATCGAACGCCGATTCGAGTAAACAGTCCAAAGAGAAGTACTTTGCCACTGCGTTTCGCGGAAAAACGGGAGACAGCCGGAACAGGGTTATGTCCCTGCTTTGGGCTCAGGAGGGCGACTACTGGAAAATCATTGCCATCCGCATCGAAGATAGCAGCGATGCAGGCGTCGTCCCAAGCAATGCTGCAGCTCAGACCGAGCCTTCGGTGGAAGAACCGCGGAGCATTGCCGGTGATCCTGCTGCCGTAAAAGACATCACCGAGTTTTACCAGACTTGGATCGTGAAACGAAATGTTGCCCAGGCTTCCAACTTTGCGTCACCGCGCTCCTATCAGTGTCTCCTGGCGCCATCCGAAGAGCAGAAGAAATTGACGCCTGTCGCCAGAATCCAGTCGGGGCTGGAACAGCCGCTCGCCAGAATCCCATCCGGAACGAATCTCTCGGACATGATGTCGAGTGTGCCGCCGGTCGACGATCTGCTGCGCCCAGTTCAGCAGGAAAACTCCAATGCTTTCGCGATGATGGCGGTGCCGGACCAGAAGGCCAATAGCTTTCTCTGCCAACATCGTCACCTGCCCGAAGCTTCTCCGGTGTTGAAGCCCGCTGATGCAAAATACGGAACCTATTATTTGACCGCCAGTCGATTGAATTATGGGGACGAACAATCGCCCGCTCTTCTACTGTTGTGGGCTAAAGAGCAAGCGGGATGGAAGATTGTTGCCTGGGCTGTAGAGCTTCCGTAACTGCCGTATGTCGCTGGTCTCAATGGGTAACGCCTCCGGGCACGCCAATTCCGAAAGGACTGTAATCGGGCCGTACCTTTGCGGTACTAAACTCGACAGAAGTATTGCCGTAGAACATATTCCACTCACTTACGTGAGTTCGTGGTCCTCTATCGCTGAGGTCATAGGATACAACCGGAGGGATCAACCAGATTGGCAAACAAACATTCTCGCAAGAACGGAAGGACAGGAGCACGTCGATGCAATTTAAGACCATGCTTCAAAGATCGCTGAAATGGGCTCGTTCCTGGCGTTTTCTGAAACGGCAGAAGGGCCCCTCGATTCTGAGCATCGAGGCGAATAGGACGGCAAGCGACGAAAACGCAGGCGGCCCTCCTGTTGAAGAAGTGCATGTGGATATTCGTCGGCTCCAATGGGCAGTTGGACTAAGCGAGGAAACGTTAACGGCAATTACGAAAACGGCTGACTGGGTTGAGTTTCACACCGGGCAAGTGGTCATCGACATCGAGTCAGAAATTACTCACATGTACTTCCTCATCACCGGCCGGGTGCAGGCAACGCTCCACGATCCGCTGGGTAAGGTGGTCCAGACAGATACTTTCGTTCCGGGGCGTGCCATTGGATTGATTGCCCTCGGTTCAACCGATCGCGCTCTTTTGCACGTCGAAGCGATTGAGCCTTCAACAGCAATACGATTGACGCCAAAGGACCTGCTGCAGCTTGCAGCGAAGCATGCAGACTTTCAACTTGCTCTATTTGGCTTGGTAGTAAACGCGTTCAAACGATACGTGATGGCTGATCGTTCCCTTCCCAAGCCATCCGTCGTGGGTATTATTCATCACAGCGAGGCGAGCCGTTCACTTGCCGGTCGATTGGCACGTCGACTTAGAGAATTGGACGAGTATCCGGCGGTTCTCGGTGACGACGAGCAATGGAAGCCCGGCGGGGATGTCCCCTTCAAGTTGTTTACTGGAGAAGGGCAGAGTCGACAAGACCTTCTTAAAGACTGGCCCTTGAACAAGCGGCTTCTGATAGATGTTCGAGCCGACTATTCACCAGAGGCAATGGCGCGGCTGGTGAGTTACGTCGACCTGGTGCTTTGGTGTGTTCGGCCCCAAGATACAGGCGCTGCAGTGCTTCTGCTCCAGACATTGCAGAAGAGCGTACCCCGATGGCGAGATAAGATCCGGATCGTGTGGATGCTGGACAGCAGCTCACCAATCGCTCCGTATGTACCGGAGTTGCATAGGCTCGCTCAACGGGACTTTAAACTTAGTTTTGATGCTCCCGGAGCAAACCAAAACAACTTACTGCAGCATGGATTCGAACGCATCATTCATCACTTGCGAGGCATCCAGATCGGTTTGGCACTCGGGGGTGGCGCGGCACGAGGCATGGCCCATCTCGGGGTGCTCAAAGCGCTTGAGCAGCATGGCATCTACATCGACATGCTGGCGGGCACGAGCGCTGGTGCGATGGTTGGTATCGTCTACGCGGCTGGCTTAGATTCCGACTACATTGCTCGTAGCTTCAAGATCGAATTGCGGCCATCGTGGTTCTTTCGACGGCTGCCCGGGGGCGGCTACTGGTATTTGCTCTATAAGTACAGATGGCGCCAATTCGATTCCATGCTGCGGAAATACCTGGGTCACGCCAGGATGGAGCAATTGATACTTCCGACATTTACAGTTTCCGTCGATCTCGTCCAGGGAGAAACGGTAGTGCGCGAGGCTAACGATGCG
Organism: uncultured Acidobacteriaceae bacterium; assembly: GCA_963836295.1. Taxonomy (GTDB): domain Bacteria; phylum Acidobacteriota; class Terriglobia; order Terriglobales; family Acidobacteriaceae; genus Bog-257. The sequence goes on from CAWIIY010000006.1 coordinate 53,968, forward strand.
ACAATCGGCGTCATGGAAAGTATCAATCTTCCTCCTCTATCGCTTCCTATCATTGAGTCAGGCCAGGCGCTGGTGGACGGCGGGTTGCTCAACAATGTTCCCGCCAATGTGCTGGTGGCCAAGGGATGCAACTTTGTCATCGCATCTACTGTGACCGCAAAGCTAGAAAAAGATTTTGAAGGAATTAGTTCCAGATTCACCGGCCGGTTCTCGTCAACAATTCAAACGATCATGCGACAGACCATGGTCCAGGACTACAACATGAACTCCGTTGGAGTGCAACCGGCAGACTTTGTGCTCGCGCCCGACGTGACCTCCTTTGATATATCGGAATTCACTCGGGCCGATGAAATGGCGCGTATCGGGGAAGCGACAACCGATGCATCGGTCACAAAGCTGCGCAAGATGCTTAGCAGGCTGGATTGCAAACTTTTCGAGATAGGAGCGAGCTGATGCAATTGAACAAACGTACTCTGAAGATTGCTGGGATCGTTGTCGCTGGAGAGCCTCGATGATCTCTCCAACTCCGTTCTCCCGAGCGTTATCAGGGCGGTGCTTCGTTTCTTCTCCGCCACGACTAGGGATTTCCCTAGTTGTTGCACTTTTCATCCGCGAGTACAACAAGGTACATCGAAGGACCGCACTCGATAGTGGCAATCGAAGCGCTGGAAGTTGAAGCCGATGGATTGGACTCCCATCGGCGCTACCCACGCCGACTAAGTGAGGAGGAGGCTTTATGGGTCTGCTCGGTCTGATGTTCGGTTGTACCCACAAACATTGTGGTTTTCCTATCACTGTACGAGACAAACTGCGGCGCATTGAAGCCGCCTCGGTCACGGGAACCTACGTGGTCTGCCTGGATTGCGGCACGGAATTTCCTTACGACTGGAAGGAAATGAAAATCGTTCGGCCTCAGCGTGCGAACGCTCCTCGGCCAGTTACCGCTGTCACCAATCGCACGGCAGCGTGATGTCAGCCTGGTAGGGCACGTAAGGCCCCCTCAATTCCTGATTAACGCGGTAACCGGAGCAGCAGTTGGGCCTCTAGTAAAGGTGGCATTCCTTGTCCATTATTTGTCTCTGCAAAATACCGGCCTACCTTCTGCTCCTAATGTTTCTCTTGCCCGATGCGTCGGCGCAGGAGACGAGTGCGGTTCCCGCCACCCTGACGATTCCCGACGGAACCCCCATCAAGCTTCAACTTGCGGCAAACGTTTCTTCGACTCACGCTCGCGTGGGAGACAGCCTGGATTTTGTCGTGGTGCAGGATGTGAACGTTGGCGGTTTCACCGTGATCCCGGCCGGAACCATGGCCCGCGGTTCGGTCACCGAAGTCAAAGGTAGGCGGTTGCTGGGAATCGGCGGCAGCGTGACCCTGAAACTCGATTGCGTGGAACTGGCCAACGGCGATTGGGTCGGATTGCGTGCCGGCATGCGCGTGAAGGGACAGTCCCGCACCAAGCTGATGGCCCTGGGGATGATCGCCACCGGCCTGTTTTTCCTGCCCGCGGCGCCGGTCTTCCTGCTCACCCGTGGCCACGCCAGCACCGCGCTGAAGAGCACGGAAATCACCGCGCAAATCGATGGCGCCACGCCGCTCCTGTCGGCAGGGCTGCCGCGCTCGCGAGAAGGTTCCTCCGAACTCAGCGCGATGATGGACTATCTGCCACCACGTGTTTTCACTGGTGAAGGACGCGAGGGTGACATGGTGAACCTGGTTTTCGTCGCCCGACAGAAAGATTTGCAGGATGCCTTTGAGCGCGCCGGGTGGGTCCAAACTGACAAATGGAACCCGATATTTGTCTGGCATCTGTTGCGACACCGGACCAAGGACGCGCTGTTGCCGATGGCCAGGTTCTATCTGTACGGAAGAGTGCAGGACTACTCGTATGCCTTGCCGGATCCGAGTGCGGTCATGACGCGGCGTCATCATCTTCGAATCTGGAAGGCCCCGTACGCGATGCACGGAATGTCCATCTGGGCGGCTGCGGCTACGCACGACGTTGCACTTGAAATCGCCAAGCGAGGGCGTTTGATCAACCACCGCATCGATCCTGCGGTTGATACAGAGCGCGACTTCATTGGAGCCGACTTGGCAGACACCACATCGGTCAGCCGCCAGGAATATTTGCATTCATCTGAGCCAGTATTTCAGGCGCGAACCGCTTCCGGAGAAACCTATCACTCCGACAGCAGAATTCTTCTCCTCGATTTCCATCCGGCCACCGCGTCCAAGTTTGACTCGGCCAGCCGGCCATCTTCGGTTGCTCAAGCGACCTCGCTGCCGAAAGCAGCTTCGGCAGATTTACCCCAGAGCGATCTTAGCTCGCCTTTTTGACTCTTAGATGTGAGACAGATAAGTAGGTGACTTCAATGGCTCGCCAGAGACCCTCTCGGTTGCTTCTACTCCCCATTGTGCCGCTTACCCTTTTGGTGTTTTCCGCACGCTCAGCATGGATGCAAGAAATACCTTCTGCAGCCGTTCTTCTCCCAGGTTAGGTGCATCCTGCTTTCGACCTAGCCCTCACGCCGCGCCAGCATCTTGAGTGGTAGCCATGCGTCAATTCTAGTTCCTTCCATGGGTCGCGATTGAATTTCCAAGTTCCCTCCTAGAAGTCGCAAGCGTTCCTCCATGCTGTGAATACCAATTCCGCGCTCTGCTGCCGGCTTGTTCGAATTAAAACCCTTTCCACGATCGGAAACTGACAAGTGGAGGCTACCGTCAAGTTGTTCCAGGCGAACCTCGGCCCGGTTGGCACCGCTGTGCCTCTTTACGTTCCGCAGAGCCTCCTGGGTGATGCGGAACATACACAGCGCGGCGTCTGCCGGGACGCCACGAGGAACATTCTCATGCACAAAATCGACCTGTACTCCCTGTTGTTCTGCGAACTCCTTGCAGAACGCTTCCAGGCCAGCGAGCAGCCCCAGACTCTCCAAAGTAGAAGAATGCAAGCGGTGTGATAAGGAGTGCAGATCTGCACCGAGCTCGCTGACGCGATCAAAAAGTTCATGGACTTTCTGGCTTGTTTCGCCTGAAGAGTCCCCGACGTTCTCAGCCAACTGTTCCAGGTCAATCGCCAGCATCGCTACCCGTTGGTTATAGTCGTCATGAATCTCACGGGCGATTCGCTTGCGCTCTTCGTCTTGTGTTTCGATCAAATGACCGCTCAAACTGGCAAGGGCCTCCTCTGCCCGCTTGCGCTCCGTGACGTCAGCGATCACGGAAAGGGTGCACGGCTTACCATTGACCTCAATCAACTCTGCTGAACCGAGAGTTGTCCGAATCTGACCATCTTTTCTCCGAATCCTGACCTCCAACTCTCGCACGCTGCCCTCAGCGAGAAGCTTTTGAATGAACAGCGATCTTTGATGGGGATCTACCCAAAGGTTGATATCTGACGGGCTCCGGCCGATGACCTCGTCGCGGCACCAACCAGTTTGCTGTTCGAAAGTCTCATTGACGTCGATGTAGCAACCATCCTTCGTACTGGCTATGCTGATGGCAAGAGGACTCTGTCGAAAGGATTTGGAGAATTTTTCCTCTGATCTTATAAGCTCTGCCTCGGTTTTTCTTCGTCGGGCCCGTTGCCGGAGGAGCCCAAGAATGGCCGCGGACTGCACCAATATAAGAAAAATGGCGGCGAAGACGTACTGCTTATATAGCTCCCAGAAGCTCGGCTGCCGATGGAGCACGATGCTGCCGGGGGGAAGGTTCTTTTCGTTCATCCCCCAGCGCTTGAGCGCCCGCCAGTCGAACATGTAGGCATGGTTGCTGGTGACGACGGGGATATCCTGGGGCTTCTCGCCGTTGAGAACCCGTGCAGCCATCCCTGCCGCGATGCGACCGTCGTCGGCCCAGTTCACCAGATCGCCACCCACTGTTCCTGCCCTAAGATCCACATCGTCCATTACAAAGACAGGAGCATCGGCTGCACTGGCCACCATCGGTATCGCTTGAGCTGAATCGATAAAGTGGTTTCCCGCTGCATCTTGCGAGATTGCAGTGTGATACACAATCGTATCGCTGGGTAGATGCTTGAGCCTCTCGAGCAGCGCGGGCATGGTCAAGTCAAAAAGGTATGTGAATTCAAGCTTCGATTCGTAGTTGTGGAAACTCTGCTTCGTAATGGCTTCGAATCCTTCGTCAAACTTACCCATTCCACCGACAACTACCACGTGCTTGGTGCTGGGCAGCAAGTGCAACGCCGCATTCAGGGTCCCCTCGGGGTGTAACTGGGCCAAAACACCAGTGAAGGGCACGCCGTGCCTTAGCTGGTCCGGAATTCCGCCCCAAATTGCGCAGAAGATAATTGGGGTGCCCTGGAACTTGTCGTACAGGTTGGCGATGAACTTCAGGGACACTGGCCCGGCGGCAATGATCACGTCGGGCTTGCGGGCTGAATATTTTTGAATAATCTCTTCTCGAAACCTGTCTTGGGAGACTTGGTCTGGGAACAGAGTGAGATCCAGGCTCTCCTGATAGAGTTCGATCCGGTATGGAGATTTTTGTAGACCAGCCAGGACTGCCTGATCGACTTCAGCGAAGCCGGGTGACGAGATAATGCCAAGGTCGTTAATAATGAGCACGCGCCGGACTTCCCGCATTGGCGACGCTGCTGTTGAGCGCGACAACAGCAAGGCCACAGCAACAACAGAAAGGATGAGCGTGCGCCCCGCCGCTCGCACAGATTTCGAGAAGCGGGATTGACCGGGATTGCGCCGACCGACGCCGCAAAACCGGCCGGCGATCTGCTCCTCCAGATAAGGCGGCACCACCAACCTCCAGCCTTTTGTTTATTGATCGGGACGAATACGAGATCAACCACGACCGAGCCCGACCAGGGCGCCCCGCAGCACCCAAATCGGCCGCGGATAAACCAGTATATGCCTACCTTTTCGGTGCAGTTGGGCTGCTGAAAACAACCTGGCATGAGCTTACTGGTTCCACAGAAACCACCATCGGAGGAGCCGGTTGTGTGCTCTCACACTTGCACTATTGGCATCGCTGTTGTCCGAAAGTGCGCGCTGCCAGACACCCTCTACAGGAGCACTAGTTGGAGCGGTTCTTGACCCAACTGGAGGTCCGATGCGCTGGAAGGAGGGAGCGAGCAAATTCCGTGGGGAGGAACGTTGTGGAATCTCGGTTAATGCTAAACACCGCATTTGTTGTGAACGTTGCGAAACCCTCGGCCGGCGGCCCTGCGTCAGCGCGCGACGAAAAGCAACCACGGCGTTCCGATCACCAGGAACACGAGCACACAGAAAGCGGTGGTCAGCAGGCCAAGTCGGTAGAGCTCACCCTGAGTGAGGTAGCCGCTCCCAACGAAGATGACGTTTTGGCTACCTCCCTGCGGAGTGATCGTCGAGAAGTAGCTGCTGGCAAAGAGCAGGGCAAAAGCCATCAACGGTGCGGGAACGCCGGTCTTCACGCCGACGCTCAGAAAGACGTCGAAGAGCGCCAATACCTGTGCCGTCTGGCTGACGAACATGTAGTGCATCAATACATAGAGCACTAGGAGAACGACGTAAGCAATCGGCCAGCTGATGCCACCAAGCAGGGACGTCAGCCGCCCTCCGACATAGCCCATGAAGCCGAGCTCGTTCAACTGGCCGCTCAATGCAAAAAGCACCGCTAGCCAGATAAAGGTGACCAGCGTACCTCCCTGCAGATTGATGTCGTCGAGGGTGAGGACATTGGTTGCCAGGAGTACGCCCAGACCGGCGAAGGCGACCGCAGCGAGGCTCAAGTTCAGTGTCCCCGCCATAATCCATCCTGTCACCATGAATGCGAAAGCCACGGCAACGATCCACTCGTCCCGTGTGAGCCGTCCCATGCTGCGCAGGGCGTCGCGTGCGGCCTTCGGCGCATCCTGGGTCTTGCTCACGCCGGGTGGAAACAATTTATAAAGGATCAGGGGAAGCAAGGCGATCATCGCCAATATCGGAATCGACGCCGCAACGATCCACGATCCGAAATTGATCTTCACACCGTAGTGCTCCGCCAACCCCACCGCGATTGGATTGCCGGAGGTGGCGGTGAGCCAGAGGGCTGAGGAGACGCTGAGGCTGGCTATCCCGCAGAACATGAGGTATCCACCCATCCGGCGGTTCTTCTCCTGGTCCGGCATGGAACCAGAATCTTGGGCCAACGAAAGAATGATGGGATAGAGCACGCCACCGCGTGCCGTATTGCTCGGGAATGCCGGTGCGATCAAGGCATCGGTGAGAAAAATGCTGTAGCCCAACCCGAGCGTGGATCGCCCGAATACACTCACAACCAGCAGGCTTATGCGCCGTCCGAGTCCCGACTTTACCACCGCGTTAGCGACGAGGAAGGCGACGACAACGAGGAGCACACTCGCGTTGGCGAACCCAGCAAAGGCCTTAGCGGGATCGACGGTGCGAGTAAGCACCGCAGCCGATACCGCCAACAGCGAGGCCGTCAGGAGTGGAAACGCGTTCAGAATGACAGAGAAGATAGCGGCCGCAAATACGGCAAAGAGATGCCAACTCTCTTTCGTCAGCCCGGCTGGTATCGGCGAGAACCAAATGCCGAACGCCACGCCGAAAGACAGGACTTGTTTGAGCAGGCTGCGGAAGCGGGCGGCTGTGATCATTGGCTGCGTTCTCCGCTGGGAGCGGCCGCCACCGAGCCTAACAGCGCCCGGCCCTTAAGGTTGATTGCGCGCCCGCTAACGCTGCCATCCTCGGACTCAACGACGTATTCCCATTGAAAGGAGTACTCCCCGGTTATACCGGCGTAACGGCCTGTCCCTCCCAGGAACGTGCCCACGATGTGCTTCCCGGTGGCCACGAATTCGCCCTGCAACTGGCTATAGATCTTGTCGCCGTGCTCGTCAGTCCAGACACACCGGCCCTGCATGCCGGTCAGAGTGTCGGAAAAGCCTATGGCCTGCGCTCGAAAGCCGACTCCCAGCCTACCGTTCCCAATGAGGAGTAGCGACCCAGTCAGATCGAAGATCGAGGCGCGCTGATCGGTCCCCAAGGTGAGCGTGTGGCGCGTGCCTGTGGCGGTCCAAGTGCCTTCGAATGTTCGCCACTCGCCTGTGGACGAAATCCCCGGGGCCGGAACTGTCGGTTGGCTGCAGGCGGTCGCGAACAGTAGCGCAGCGAGTGCCACCCATCGCCGCCCAAGCGAAACCGCCGGACCTACTCGAGAAAATAACTCCGCACTTCCTTGAAATGAGACCATGGCTCTCGAGAGATACCACCTCGGGTGATTCCGCGTAGCATCTCCGGATACTTCACTCCATACAGTTCCCTTAAGCGCGGTTCCAAACGAGTTCTGTAGCGGTGCTTCCGATATTGCTTCGCGTTTAACGCTTTTTAGTCGCCGGCTTCTCCTGCTTCTTTGCTTCCTGTGCGCCCTTCTGCGCTTCGTACGCGTCGCGATATCCGCGTGCGATTGACCGAACTCCACGCCCGATTTCGTCATACACATCGTCGTCCAGATTTGCAAGGGAAACGCGAAGCGACCAATCAGGTGCATCGAAGCCGCCACCGTTCAGAAGCACGATTCCGTGGTCCTCAGCCAGGCGAAAGGCAAGATCGAGCGGATGGACATGCTTCTTTAAATACTCCACGGCTTCCTTGCCTATGTTCTTGTTCGCCCAGAACTCGAAATCGATCAAACCGTAGTAGGCGTCGTAGAGCGGGTTGGGTGGCAGTTCTAAGCCAAGTCCTTCGAGCAATGCATAGATACGGCGATAGACGATTTCCTTGCAAGCAGCCTGGTAGCGTTTCTTGCTATCCATCAGTTCGACCAAAGAAAACATGCTCATCATGACCTGCTGCGGCAGTGAGAGCCCCGCCGTGTGGTTCAGAGCGACGTCGCGGCTATCGGCAACAATACGATCGATGAACTTGACTTTGCGCGGTTCGAGCGTCAAGGCGCCATAGCGTTTGTCGAGCGCCTTCAGGTCCGCATCGCGAAGTTTCGCGATCATTTTGTCGTAAATATTGTCTTCATGAACAGCGATGACTCCGAGCCGCCATCCGGTGCAGCCGAAATACTTCGAGTAGGAGTACACACCGATGGTGTTGTGCGGCAGTTCGCCGAGCAGGGACCGGAACTCAGGCACGAAGGTTCCGTAAACATCGTCAGTTAGTAGCATCAGATCGGGACGCTTCTTCTTCACAAGATTTGCAATCTTGCTGATCGTCTCCTTGCTGAGCGCCATACCTGTCGGATTACCGGGATTCACCACAAAGAATGCCTTGATCTTGGGGTCTTCAAGCTTCTTGAGCTCGGCGTCAGTGAACTGAAACCGGTTCTCTTGCGGTGCCGCGATGTTGACTACGTTCAGGGCGTAATCTTCGAGATGCGTCATCTCGATATAAGGCGTGAAGATCGGTGTACCCAGAGCAATGGTGTCGCCTGGGTGAAGCAGGCGGTTCGCTTTCAGCGACTTGAAGAGGTAGCACATGGCCGCCGTTCCACCTTCGACTGCGTACAGGTCGAACTTGCCGGCAGGCTTCGGATCCCCGCACATGGCCCACATCAAATATTCGTGCGTGATGCGTTCGTTATGGACAAGCATGCGATCGGGTACGGGATAGTTGTCACCGATGATGGAATCCACAAGTTCATGGACGAAGGCGTCCGGATCGAATCCGAATGTCTTCACCGCGAAGGGCACCATCTCCGCCAGAAAGGACGCACCGGGCATATCGGCGTGCTTGGTGAGCCACGCCTCGAGACGCGCTGCGATACCCTGCGCCTGTGGCATCCCGCCGAGACCTGCGGGATGCTCCATCACCCGCTTGCTCTCGCAGATCGCGAACTGCCCGAGAAGGAAGTAGCCTTCGCGCGGTGTGGTGGCGATCCAGTTGGGATTCCCGCGGCCGGCGTTAAGAAACGCCGACTGTGTGGTCCTTGACGTTTTCTTGGCCAGCTTAATCAGTTCATCCTTGATCTCGAAAGGGCTCAGCGTCTCAAAACTTTGAAGGTTCATAACGTCCATGGTGTATCTCCTCAGTAGACAAAAAGGGTTAACTCATAAGCATGATGACGACCATGCCCCAGATCGTAAGCAATGTGTTGCCAACGGCGTAGGTTACGGTGTAGCCGAGTGCAGGAACCTGGCTCTTACCGCGGTCACAGACCAGTCCGAGTGAAGCTGTCGTGGTGCGCGCACCGGAAACGATGCCGAGGGTCAGGGCATCGTGAAAGCGGAAGATGTACTTGGCGATGAGCATGCCGAAAACCAGCGGCACAGTTGTCGCCAGGGCTCCCCATAGGAACAGTCCGATGCCCTGTGTCTTCAAACCGTTCACGAAACCCGGACCGGCGGAGATGCCGACCACCGCGATGAAAAGGTTGAGTCCAACCGAATTCATGAACCAGACGGTTGATGTGGGGATGCGGCCAAAAGTGGGATGCACCGATCGCAACCATCCGGCGACAAGCCCTGCGATGAGCGCACCGCCAGCGGTCGACAGGGTCAACGGCACTCCGGCCACTTTCCATACGAGCGCGCCGATCAGTGCGCCGATCGTGATGCTGGCACCGATGAATGCGACGTCGGCAACATCGCTTGGACGATCCGGGACGCCAAGCAGTTTGGTCACGGCGGCGGTGTCCTCCGTGCGCCCAACAACGTCGAGAATGTCGCCGCGATAGACCTTCGTATTGGGGAGAATCGGAATGGAGGTCGCGACAGCGCCGCGTGTGATTTTCCTCAGGAAGACGCCACGCGCAGCGGGTAGCTGCGCCAGTTCAGCAAGCGTCTTGCTGTCTACTTCCTTATTGGTCACGTAGATGTCGATGCCTTCGATCGGCATATGCAGCAATTCAGGATCGTCAACTTCTTTCGGGGGCTCGACAGTGGCATCGCCGCCGCCTGCGGCTGCTGCCTTGGCCCTACTAAGAGCGTTGACGAGCACGTCGCGAGCACCGGCGAGGGCCACCACGTCTCCTTCGCGCAGCACGGTATCGGCAGTGGCTTCCTCAATCACGTCGTTGCGACGCAAGCGCAGCACAAAAATTCGCGCGTCCGGGATCAGCGCTTCAACTTCGACGGCCCGAAGGCCACTGACCATACTTCCGGGCTTCACTTGGAAAGCGCGCACTTCCCAGCGGTGCCACGCCGAACCAGCCCCGCCGAGTGCCTTGGTGCCGCCTTGTTGCTCTTCATAGTCCTTGCAGGCGGCGGCGAGATCCATGCGGAGCAACGCCGGTCCCAACAGTGCGATGACAATCGCTGACCCCACGGTGCCGAACATATACGTCACGGCGTACGCGACGGGCATCGAGTCGAGCAAGCGCTTGGCTTCATCGGCCCCGAGTCCGAGTCGATTGATAGCGTCGGTGGAAAGGCCCAAGGCCGCGGATATTGTTTGCGAGCCGGAGTAAAGACCCGCAGAGTAACCCATGTCGTAGCCAGCCACCTTGCAGATGGCTACCGGCACCAGCAGACATAATATGCATTGAACTGCCGAAAAGATGGCCTGTGGCAGGCCGTCTTTCGCCACACCGCGCACGAACTGCGGCCCAACGCCATAGCCCACAGCAAATAAGAACAGGAGGAATACGGTCGCCTTGAGGGGCGCCCCGATCGTGATGCCCAGTTGGCCGACAAGGACGCCAGCCAGCAGGGTGGCGGTGACCGATCCCAGTCCGATGCCGCGGAAAGTGAACTTGCCGAAGTAGTAGCCGAGAGCAAGCACCAGAAAGATCGCGATCTCAGGGTACTGCCGGAGCGTTGTTGCGAACCATGTGAACATTGTCTTCTCCGCTCTGTATCAGTTGGAGTAATAGCTTCTTGAACGCATAAGCGGCGACCCTCATGCGTGCGCCAGTTCGAGTTTTCCCTTCTTTCCCCTGGCGTTTGAGGGGCCCTTCTTCAATGACTCAACGAACGAAGGCCTCAGGAGCTTCAATCCGAGCGATGCATTGAAGCCATGGATCTCCTTCACATCCAGCTTGCGCATGAATTCGAGCGTCTCAGCGTTGATGACCTGGCCGGGAACCATAATGGGGAAGCCCGGCGGATACGGAATGACGAAATTTGCCGATACCAACTCAGGACCGTTCTTGAGCCGCTTGTTCGAGCTCGGGGCTCGTCAGCTTAATGTGCTCACACTGGTCTTCGCGGTAGGCGCCGAAAAAGGCGGTACGGATATCGCCTTCGCTGGTATGGCTGGAGGCATCCTCGCGGAAGCTGTTATAGAAGCAACTGAAGTCAGGGAGATCGGGCACGTCGTGCATCAGCGATTTCACGCGAGCAGCGAACGTCTCCTGCTCCCGTTTGCCGCCTTGCGCCAGTCTCTTCTCGATCTTCTGCGAGATCTCAACCAACACCTTCATCAGGTGGGCGATATCACTTCGCGTGTTGTTGATGTTGGTCTGAAGTAGAACACTGTTACGCGAGGTCTTGTTAAGTTGGACGTCGTACTCCGCCGCCAGCAGGTTCTTGAATTGCGTACCGTCGAACCCGGCCGAGCCGCATACCAGCGTCAGGCGAGTTACATCCAGCGCGAATTCATCTTCGCGTAGCGCCCGAATAGCCGTGCCCCAATTGGCCCCGGGAGTCAAATAGTCAACGAATCCCGAGTTCCTGAACTCCGCCGGAATCAGCTCGTCAGCTCCGAGAATCCGGAAATATTTCGAGACCAGCGGATGAGTGTTTACCTCGCGCCGCAGGTCCAGCGCCAACTGGATTGCGCGGGTCACCAGTTCGTACCCTTCAAGCTCCATCTGACGTCGCGCCACATCGATCGAGGCGATGATCTGAAGGTTAGGAGAGGTGGAGGCGTGGGTGAAGACCGCTTCATGAAACTGCTCTTCCACCGTGTGGTAATCCTGGTCCTTCACCAACACCATGGATCCCTGCCGCAAGCAGGACATGGATTTATGGGTTGAGTTGGTTTGGTATACCCGCAGACGGACCTTGTCCGGATTCGCCAGCAGCCGCGTATCGAGAAGTGTCTTTTGGCTCGGATCGTTGCCCAGTTTCTTTGCCTGCTCCTGGTAAGCCGCACGGTATGCGGGGTCCTGGAATTTCTTTTCGAGAGTTGCAGCAGCACCCATGGCGGTGCGGCGGCGATAGAAAGGAGTGAAGCGTGCGAATCCAAACCATGCCTCATCCCAAAGGAAGATGAGATCGGGCTTGATCGCCAGGCACTCTTCCATCACTCGCTCGACGTTGTAGATATGGCCGTCGAACGTACAATTTGTGAGCACGAGCATGCGGGCCCGATCGAGCTTCCCCTCTGCTTTAAGATCGAGCAGCGCTTTCTTGATGGTGCGCAGAGGAACCGCTCCATACATTGAATATTGAGTAAGGGGGTAGGCCTCGACATAAAGCGGTAGGGCTCCCGAAAGTACTGCGCCATAGTGGTGAGACTTGTGACAGTTGCGGTCCACCAGCATGATGTCGCCGGGCGCCAGCAACGCCTGTTCCACCATTTTGTTGGAGGTAGAGGTTCCGTTGGTTACAAAGAAGACCCGGTCCGCCCCAAATGCCCGGGCCGCGTAATCCTGCGCGACTTTGATGTTGCCGGTTGGTTCCAGCAAGCTGTCCAATCCACCGGTGGTCGCTGAGGATTCGGCGAGGAACAGGTTTAGTCCGTAGAAGTCGCCCATATCGCGAATCCAATTCGACTTGAAGATCGATTTGCCGCGAGCAACAGGCAGAGCATGGAATGTTCCCATGGGTCTCTGCGCGTATTTCTGTAGGTTGTCGAAGTACGGACTGGAGTATCGGTCGGAAACGCCGTCGAGAACACTCAAGTGCAACTCCAAAGGCTCCTCCACCTGGTAGAAAATGCGCCGCACACATACCGCCTCAGGACTGCCGGCGGCTTTCTCGACTTCGCGATCTGACAGCAGGTAGATGTCGAGTTCCGGCCGTACGAGTTTGAGCGCTTGTGCCAGCGTGAGGCCGTGTTGCAAGGACTCTGAATCGATACCGCTGGCGCTGCAATACGAAGCCAGGAACTCTCGCAAGACTGGATTGTTGTGGACGGAGGCAAATGGTACGTCGTCGTAAATCACAACCGCCTCGAAGCTGCCATTCAGGATGACGGCGAGGATGGCGTCTTCGAAACTACCAACGAACACCGACTCATAGGCAAACTTGTCTTGCGGCCTGCGAAGTTTACGAAGCTCGTGGCCCAGATCCGCCCACATCGACTGACGAGCGGGACTGACAAACAGCACTTCAAAATACGGCCGATATGCAGTCCTTTGCTCGCTGCTCAGTGGCAGACGATCGGCCAGATTACCCACACTGTCTTCTTCTCTTTCCCACTCGTCAAGACTAGTGCGATAAGAATGGGTCACGATTGCAGTACTGATTGCTCGCGCCAGCCGGGTAGTTCCAACGGCATCGCCTGAGGTGATTCGGTCTTTGAGCGTGGCGAGCAGGTTCAACCCGGGATACGCGAAATAGTCTTCCCATTGGCGGAGTTCCTCAAAGGTCTCCAGGACTTGCGACTGATAGCTCTTCGCCTCGGCCCCCTGTTTGGTGGTTGACGACTCCCACTGCCGCGATTGCTGTAAGAGAGTGCGCCACCGGTCATGCCTGGCTTCTGCTCCAGTGAAGAATTGGTCAACTCGTGGTTGTTGTTTTGATGCCGTGCTCATAACCAGTAACATCCTTTCTACTTTCGAAGCTGCTTCGGAATTCGAGTATTTCTTCGTATTGTTTATTCACCGGCTAGTTCTGTTCGTACGAAGTTATACTTGGCGATGGTCTTGAATCTCATAAGAGTGCCGCTCTGCTCGATCTGCAGTTCGCCGCGAACATTCCGATCGTCAAGCCGTGGTTGTTGCAACAATGGACCACGCACACTTCCAACCTCCTATGTTCATCGCCATTTAATTTATCCTTTCAGTGAATAATCCCGACCCCTCTCAGCCGCAAAGCACACTCCTGCTCAGGAGCTCATGGCGACGGTTTGCCGTGAGAGCACGTTCTAATTGAAATCAGCGCAGCCAAACCTTCAATTCAGGTCATCGTCTTTGTAGTACTTGGTGCCCTTGGCGGTGATCTCGAGGGCCACGCCCTTGTCCGTCATTTGATACATCCAGACACCGGGCGAGACCGAAGCCGCTCCGGCCAGCGCGCCACCCTTCTCCCCGGTTGTGGCCGCCGCTGTGGATTGTCCGCCGAATTCCCAGCCGGAGTTAACAAAGTTGTCGAGCGCCGTATCGTTGTCGAAGACGAAGATCACACTAAATTTCTTCACCCCAAATCCGAGGCCGGCCTGGAGTTCCACCACTTTCATGAACGTCTCCGCTTTGCTCTTGTTGTTCACGGCGATGCCCTCGCCCTTGCCGGATCCAAACATGAAGATCTTCATGCCCGTATTGCTGAACACGGCATACCCTGCCGCTCCCTCGACTGCGCCTTTAACTTCCGGCTTGGCCTTGTAAAGACGTTGCAGGGTATCGTGGGCCATTTTCCGGACCTCCTGCTGCTCTTTTGCTTTGTCGTCGGCTGCGTGCGCCACAATCGCTGAGCAAGCCAGCGCGAGGAACATGAACTTGAGAATCGCGGTGCCTTTACCTGTTGTGATGGTCACGGCTTTGTACCTCTTTCTTGTTGAAGTGTGTATTCTGCTGCTACCTGGAGCCGGGTTATCTGGGCCTGCAAGCGGCGGTCATTGAAACAACCGGCCACGCTCACTTCCAACCTTTTATGTTCATCGCTATTTCTCTTTTCACCTAATGATGCAGTTCGCTATCAACCGCAGGGAGAACGCCTCGTGTCCGGACACACTACAGTGAACGCTACTTTGCGAGTTAGGTCCCTAACTCGCGGCTCTCGCAATGACGGTGCTCTCTTCGCGGTCAGCGCGCGCGCTCAGCGGCGCGAACCGTTTCTTGCGCGCCCTCAGCGAACAACCCGTGGTAGATGACACCGGCCAAGATGGCACCCACAATCGGGGCTAACCAGAACAGCCACAACTGTTCCAGCGCCCACCCTCTCACAAACAGAGCCGGCCCCGTGCTGCGGGCGGGGTTCACCGATGTGTTGGTCACCGGAATTGAAATGAGGTGAATCAGGGTAAGGCTCAGCCCAATCGCAATGGGAGCAAAGCCCTTCGGCGCTCGTTCGTCGGTCGAGCCGAGAATGATCAAAAGGAAGAACATCGTGAGAACCACTTCGGTCACCAGGCAGGCGAAAAGTGAATACCCACCCGGCGAGTGTTCCCCATACCCGTTGGAGGCAAATCCGGCAGCCAGTGTGAAACCCTCCTTCCCGCTCGCGATTACGTAAAGGACACTCGACGCCACGATGCCGCCCGCTACCTGGGCGATGACATACGGCAGGAGGTCGGACGCTGGGAACCTTTTGCCTGCCCATAGTCCGACCGATACGGCCGGATTGATATGGCATCCGGAGATAGGGCCGATAGTGAAGGCCATAGTCAGCAAGGTCAGGCCGAAGGCAAAGGCGACACCCAGGAAACCTATTCCCAGGCTTGGAAACGCCGCTGCCAACACGGCGCTCCCGCAACCTCCAAAGACCAACCAAAATGTTCCAATGAACTCAGCAGTTGCACGCTTTGTAATCGACATATCTTCTCCAACAAAATTGGCATTTTTCGGCGAAATGCATCTGGAAACCCGAGTGCCGGCCCGCTCGCGGAGTAAGTACAACCCAAGCTTCGCTTGCGTCGCGCTTTATGGCCGTCACTGGCCCGGCGCGGGCCCCCAAACGCTGCCGCCCCTCGTCAGTCGACGTTTAAAACGGTTTCTTTTATTAGTCGCCCTGTGCTGAGCGGAATCTAAGCTCGAAGCCCTAGACTCCGGCGCAGCAATGTCATTCCAAGTGAAGTGAAAATTAATAGGACCCCAAGAATGCCAACGAGAGGCAAACCTGTGGCCGTCTTCGGCAATTGACCGGAAGCGGTACCGCTGGTTCCTTCGGCAGCAGTGGTTTCTGCGCCACCCGGCGCAGCAGTGGGGCCTCCTTTGGCGATCAACACAGCCTGATCCGGCGGCATTGTTCCGGTCACCTGCGTGTGCCGCGACACAGAAGTCAGGGGAGTCTCCGTAACCCTCGTCGCGGACACGTTCATCCCCTTCCTCAGGCCCCAGGCATCCGTTTCCTTGCCTTCAACCATGAATTTTTGCCCATCCGGAATTTTGAATGACTGATTCTCCCCGTTTTCCAAGGTGAGGATGACGGAGAGCGGTGGAGTTATGTGCCAGACTTTCCCGCTGACCGTTTCGACGGTTGTCACCACTTGCGGCGTGGTTGATGTGATCGTCGTATGCTGCAGTTTCATACCCGGCTTAAGCTCGTGAATGCCAAGCTGCTGGCCGTCCACGTTGACTTTGGCGCTTTCCGGCACATTGGGAAAGTCGCGAAGGGTACCGTCTGCCATCTTGACGAAAAGATGATTGCCGTCGACGGCAACGACCTCACCGTTCTGGACCTCGACTTCGTGTGTGGTTTTTCCAGTTGTCGTGGTTGTTTGGGTCTGTACTTGCGCGCTGATCGAGGCCGCCAAAGCGAGACAAAGCGCCCCCACCGCCAGCACCAAACTCTTCCTAATCCAAATGCTCTTTGACTTCATTTTCTTCTCCTTTTTATTTGGGTAACAGTTTCTTCGCTAAACCGCTCCCGGTTCTAAATCGAGTTAGTTGGAGTTCGTCTAATGGGCCTTTGCCACATGGCCCGGCGTTTCAGAACTTCTCAAGTCATCTACGGTGGCCAGCGTCGCGTGCACGATGTAGCGCGAAGGCGCGCTACCGACGAAGTAAAAGGGGTAACAGGTCACCAAGGTGAGGGAAGGTTTCGCTCGCGGCGCGAGAACGGACACCTCATCTGGTGAGACAATCTGGATCTCATCCACAACGTAGCGTGAACGGCCGTGCTGGGTGTAGATATCAATCGTTTCCCCAACGCGAACATCCTTAAGTCCACGAAAGAAACCATCCCGGTGCCCGGCAATTCCTATGTTGCCGCCTTCGCCAAGGGCCGCGGTACCCGGAATGTGGCCGACCCCACGATTCAGCGTCAGGTCGTCGGTTCCCTCCAGAACCGGCACTTGTAAACGAAGCGACGGAATGTCGAGAACTCCCGACGGTGGGGGTACATTCGCCGCTAGGCTCGTCTGGTAGGCTCTAATACGCTTGTCTGACCAGAGGCTGAAGTCAGGCAGGCGGCTCGAGGATTGAGGCTTTATCCCAGCTTCAGTTTGAGCGGATGCCTCAGCTGCCCAGAAGCTCTGCAGGCTAGAACGTGAGTAAATTGCACTGTAGGTTCGATTGGCCACGTACAGGAAGAGCAGGAGCAGACCACAACACATCAGCAGCCGTTCCAACCTGCTGAGATGCCGTACTCCGTTGCTCTGTGCGAACCGACCTACCCCATTCTAAATACCTCATTTGTCCTCTACCGCGCGCAATTCGTGCCACAATTTAATTCAAACTGTCGGACATGACCCCGAGATGCGTCAACTAGGGAAATCCCTAGTCATTGGGAAGTTCTGGCGATAGAGCCGAAACAAAAAACGTGGCTAAGCTGGCTCTTGCTTCCCTCAAGAATCCTCCGACGGAACGGTCAACCTGAAGTAGCAGGGGCGTGGCTAGATTGCTTCCCCAAGCTTTCATTGCTGTCAGTGTTATCCTTGCGAATGTCAATGCTACCCTTGAAATAAGCACCATCTTCTAGGCTGACGCGCTGGGTGACGACATCGCCAGTCAGCGCGCCTTCTCTACTTATGTGAAGGCGATCGCTAGCCGCCATCATGCCTTGGACCCTTCCTAGAATCACGATCTCTCGGGCCGTAATGTTGGCTGAAACCGTGCCGTTGCGTCCGACAGTGACACAATGTCCCGGAAGATTGATCGACCCTTCTACACGGCCGTCGATGTAGAGAGACTCTGAACCACTTACTTCCCCCTTTACCGCCAGAGACTTGCCTATCGTGGCCTGGTCCTGCGACTTTAAGGGGGCCCCAGGTGTAGTGCGCGATTGCGTCCCGGTGGCAGGCGGCTCATGCCGCTGCGGTTCAGGAATGGACTGTTGCGACTCGTTAGCGTGGTCTGTCTTCAACATGGCTGATCACTCCGCGTTCAGGTCTACAAGCTCAAGCGGGAATAAAGCTGCTGACGATAGAGTGCAAGCACAGCCTAAGCCCGCGTCAGTTCTTCGAGCAACTAGGGATTTCCCTAGTTGCAGCAAGCAACAGCACCCCTCATGCTTCCAGTGAACAAGCATCTCGACACATGCAGTTGTGGATTCAGGACTTCAGCAATTTGAGCCAGGGAATGCCACGCGGCGAACTGAAGCCATTGCTGTCGGTCATCGATTAGCCAGATTCACCGGAGGAACGTATGAACAAATTAGCGATAGCCCTTGTTATGGGAACGTCACTCCTATTCGTCCAGAGTGCGGCGTTCGCTCAGAAATCCGAGCCGCCGACATCGGAGTCGACGGGTATTGAGCAAGATGTACAGCTGCTGCGATCCGACATACGCTCCGCGAAAAAGCAAGTCATCGCGGAAAACATGAAGCTGACCGATGCTCAAGCCGAAAAATTCTGGCCGGTCTACGATGCATACACTCAGGAAACCACGAAGCTGGGTGACGCTAGTTACGATCTCGTCAAGGAATACGCGCAAAACTACGGGAACATGACGGACGCTCAAGCCGACAGCCTTGTCGACAAAATGGCGACGTTGGACGTGCAAACTGAGACCCTGCGCCAGGAGTGGATTCCGAAATTCCGGAAGGTACTTACTGGAAAGCAGACTGCGTTGTTCTTCCAATTAGACCGGCGCATCAATCTACTGCTCGATCTGCAGTTTGCGGCAAACATTCCGCTTGTCAAATAGCGCCCAGCAGCCATCGCCCGCGTCGGATGGAATTCTCGGCAACAATCGTGTGTCCTGGCGCGGCCTGGAATGCAGAAAGCACGAACAGCGAAACTAGCTACGATGGGGTGCACTACAGTACAACCTCTACGTACGCTCAAAACTCGTTTGCGTGGCCACGAGTCATTGAACCAACAGTGCCCAAATACCTGGCAACCGCCGTCTCCAGGTTGAAGTGCATGGCGTCGCGTCCCAGCGCTTCACCAAGTTGGGATCTCTGAATCATGTCGAACACGCGCGGGTTCATTCCAACCAGCCAGAGTCTGATGCCACGCTGCTCACGCTGTCGCTTTTCACCCTCAATGAGCATCTTGAGAGCCGTGTATTCAAGATCGGGAACGCCTCGGAGATGAATGGCGACAATCTTGGGCTGTGCTTCCCGAATCAAGAGTCTTACCCTCTCGGCAACATGTTCAGCATTAGCGAAAAAAATACGGCCCTCCAGCCTGAGCAGCAGCAAGCCGGGGAACGTTTCATCTTCGGGATGTTCCTTGGAGCGAGGCCGGAAGACATTCGTGCCCGGCTTGCGTCCAAGTACGTATACCGGGGGATCCGCTACCTGGTAGGCAAGCGCTATCAAGGAAACAATGATGGCCACAATGATTCCCTTTAGTGTTCCTATCAGCACCACACCGGCGAACGCGACCACGGCCCAAATGAACTCGGTTCGACGAACGCCGAGAATCTCGCGGAACTCGATCGGCTTGATTAATCCGACCGAGTACACAATGACGACAGCCGCAAGAGTGGCTTGCGGCATTAAGGCGATGAGCGGAGCTAGAAAGAGCATGGTGACCAGAGTCATGGCAGCGGTCACCAGTTCTGACGCCTGTGTGCGTGCTCCCGCCAGCCGATTGACTGCTGTCTGCGTGGTCCCGCCGCCCCCCGGCATCGCACCCAATAGCGCGCCTCCAGCATTGGCGAGTCCGGTGGCAAATAGTTCCCGGTTGGCTTGAGGCGACGGCTCATTGCTGCGTGCAAAAGCGCGTCCCGCGGCGATGGTCTCAGTAAAGCTCATGAGCGCGATGCCCAGAGCGCCGGGCCAGAGTTGAGTTGCGAGCGATGAGACCGGAGGAGTGAACGATGGCAGCCCCTGCGGGATGTGGCCGACCAATTCAACACCGAGGGCATGCAAGTTCAGGAAGTAAGCGCCGGTAATACCTGCAGCCACCGCAATCAGCGGCGCCGGTGCCTTTGGCGTGAATCGTTCGATCGCAACCAACAGCACGATCATAGAAACGCCGACGGCCAGAGTTGTCAGCGAAGTTTCGGGTATCCCATGGAGAGTTGCCAGCAGGTTTTGAACGAACGTTCCCCTGGCAAAGTGAACTCCTAGTATCTTGGGAACCTGGTCGACTACGATGACCACACCGATGCCGGCCTTGAATCCAATCAAGACTGGCTCAGAGATGAAATTAGCAACGAAGCCCAGCCGCAGGATGGAAGCGAGCACCAGCATCCCACCAACTAACAGCGTCAGCGTCGCGGAGGCAGCCAGCAGCGAGGCCGCGTCTCCGTTAGGAACTACCTCGCCCAGCTCGGCGGCCGTCAGAATCGCCAGCGTCGTAGTTGTGCTTACGCTCAGGGCCCGCGAGGTGCCGAGCACGGCGTAGATCACCATCGGCAGAAAAGCGGTGTACAGTCCCACCTGTACCGGTAGGCCGGCGATGGTGGCATACGCCATCGCTTTGGGTATGACTACAGCAGCAGTGGTCAAGCCAGCGATTACATCGGGCCGCAGCCATTCCTTCTGGTAGGGGAAAAGCTGCGAGAACGATTTCTCGCCCGAGGCTTTCATAGGTCCTGCCTCTCTCTTACCAGCGCTGCACTATCACGTGGTGCGTTCGCTTGGGCTCCTTGTATCTTTTGGCCTTCTGCGGTCCAGGCAGCTTCGGAGGCGTACGACGCCAGCGAGACATGTTACACCTTCAAACGGTGCTTGGCCGCTCGTTCCCTGCTAGTCGGTCATGGGTTGACTGCCGCCACGTTCTGCGGCCACTCGTCGTTTGTCGGT
This sequence comes from uncultured Acidobacteriaceae bacterium, assembly GCA_963836295.1. Classification (GTDB taxonomy): domain Bacteria; phylum Acidobacteriota; class Terriglobia; order Terriglobales; family Acidobacteriaceae; genus Bog-257. Next base: position 74,840 of record CAWIIY010000006.1, read on the forward strand.
TGCCAGGTCTTATCGGGGTTGTAGAGCTCCATGTTCTTCACGATGTTGAGCGAATCAGGACCCAGATCCTTCTGGTAAACAATTCCGTCATTGCTCACGATGAAGGTCTTAACGCCGGTCACACGGTATTCGGCCGGCACGGCGACGAGGGCAAATCCGCCGATCATGATTCCTTCGATGACGTAGTCGATTTTGCCCAACGGCGCCGCCGGGCCCTGACCTTTCAGGATCTTGAAGTAATAACCGTGAAACCCGCCCTGCTTGACGTTGTTATAGTTGTAGCCTTCTTCCAGGGCCTTGGCGACTTCATCACCGATAGGCCCACCGGAGGTACCATCCGGGTTCTTCCAGTACAAGCCGTCCTGTTTGCCGGGAGTGCTGAAGATTTTCTGCGCATACTGGTTCACACCGGAGTCGTCGTGGATCTGCAAAGAATATTCCTTCTGCGCTTCGACATAGCCGCGACATACCGTAATGGCGTCCAATTCGTTGGCGCCGATGCGCCGGTAGAGGATCTCCTGCCGCCCTTCCTTGGCGTTGAAATACCATTTGCCGTTTTTCTTTACTAGAGGAACTGGGAACGGCCATTCTTCGTCGCCAACAATGATGGTCGCCCGATTCGCTTTGGAAGCGTCCATCGTGGTCGAGTCCGTACCATGTTGTCCAACAACGACTACCTGATTCAGTTTCGAAGTAGACATCACGATGGAGTTCTTGGCGCTGGCCTCCTTCGCGAAATCGATGCCATTATTCTTGTCTCGTACCTGATCACCACCTGAGATGAAGTCCTCGCCATCGGGACCGAAGATCGCCATCAAGTCCGGTACGTCATAGTCTCCGGCTGCCTTGATCAGGGCTTCGGCGGCTTGCTGGGGAGTGTCGAATGCCTCCGGCCCGGTTGCCGCCGGCTGGGCCTGTGCCGCGGCGATGCCTGGCAGTGCGCACGCAATTAGGATGAGGACGAAGGTGGCAATCACTACGTTGGAACTAAATAACTTTGATCTCATATTTCCCTCACTCGTTATGATTCGCATTGCCTACCTCCTCCTCCCGCCACCACCGCCGCCTCGGCCGCCGCCGCCGCCACGCGAGCCTCCCATGCTGGAGGCGCCTCGTGAGCCGCTGGCCCGAGCACTGCTACCGCTCATGCCGGTGCCCGCTCCACCGAATGCGTTTCTGTTCGTAGAACTCGGAGTATTCCGGACTTGCTGATTACCCACGCGGTCGGCGCCGCCACCGCGGCTTCCGCCCATATTGCCTCCGCTCGCACCTCCACGGTTGGACGTGTCGCGCGTGCCGGCACTGGGGCCTGCACCGCGGTTAGCTGCCTCCCGAGTACCCGCGCTCGGACCGGTGCCGCGATTCGACATATCGCGGCCGCCCGCAGGCTGCTGTCGGGCCTGGTTCTGCCGGGCATTCGCCTGCCGATTGGCCATGGATTCGCCGCGTGTCGTACCACCGTACTTATCGGCGAGCTGCCTGTCTGAGTAGGGCGCGCCCCCACGGTGCTGCGGATTGTGCTGCCAATTGCTGTTGCCCCTGGCGGGCTGGTTGGCTGGGCGGTTGCCACGGTTGGCATTGTTGATGTTCTGCCGGTTGCTGTTATTGACGAAATTATTGTTGTTGTTGATGGTGACGTTGTTGTTGCCACCCCATCCGCTGTTGTAACCCCATCCGCCGCTCCACATCGCTCCCATCGCAACCCCAACACCAAAGGAAATCGCCATGCCCGCCGCGTAATAACCCGGCGGGGGATAGGCGATCGGGGGATAGGCGTAAACGGGCGCTCCGTACACCACGGTTGGGTTGTAGCTCGGCACGTATACAACTTGCGGATTTGCCTGCTCAACCACGATCACCTGTTTGCTCTCGACCGTCTTGACCTCAACCTTTTGCTGCTCCGAAGACTTCAGGTTGCCCGCGTCCTGGGCCTTCTTGCGCATGCGCTGCACCGCGTCCATCACGTCGCTTTGCTGCGCAAGAAATGCATTCCCCAGATCCGTGGTCCACTTGATGTTCTCGGACAGGAGCTTGACGACATCGGGCAAGGCAGCCAGTCCCTGGATGCTGGGGTCCCAGTCCTGCTTCTTTACGGCGTCGGCCAGCTGTTTCTCATTCATCCCCTTGTTCTGGGCCAACCACTGTTGCAATTGAATGACTTCCAGCGGATAGGTGGAAGCCACCAGGGTCTGGCTGAGCATTGGATCGGGGTAGAGCGCGATGGGCGCCACCAGTGAGTCAAGCTGCTCGGCAGACAGCTTTACCGCTTGACTCTCGGACGAGGCCGGTGGCTGCTCCTGGGTGGCCGCTAGAGCCGTGCTCCCAGGTACGAGCGCTGCAATGCAGAAGATCGCCGTAAGCTCTCGAACGAGCTGAAAGAGACGACTGACAAGAATTCGTTTTGATTTCATATCGACAATTCCTCTGCTTTCACTCCCACTTCCTTTGCAATGTCCGAATTGATTACGGAGCCCTAAACATGGGCCGCTGAGCCTGCCACATTCTTTACTGAGTTTCCGCCAAGCCAAGCGAGAAACAACTTATAACCAACCGACAAAACGATCGCGCCGACAAAAAGCCCGATAATGCCCAGCGCCACGAATCCGCCAATCGCGCCGAGAAAAACCACCGCAATCGGAACCGCGACGCCACGCCCCAGCAATATCGGCTTCAGTACGTTGTCCATCAACGCGACGATGACGCACCAGATCAGAAAGATCACGGCCTTGGTAGTGCCGGCGGTCGCAAACACGTAAATCACAGCGGGAAGTAATGCGACGACCCCGACCTGAAGCACGGCTGCGATCAGGAAAATCACCGCCCACAGGCCGACTGTAGGAAGTCCCACCACCAGAAAACCGAGCGTGGCGCAAGCCGATTGGATGAGCGCAACGCCGATAATGCCGAAGGTGACGCTTCGGATCGTGGATTCAACCAGTTCCTGAAACTCAAGTCCCCTCTCGCCGAAAAGGCGGTTGGCTAGAGAGCGGGTCAGCTCGTCAGCCGCCTTTGCATTGGCTAGAAGCACACCGGAAACCACGATGGAGAGAAGCAATTGCAGCACGGTAGCCCCCACTCCGGCGGTTGCAGAGAGTACCCCGGGAAGCGAGGCCTTGATTTGTGGTGCGAACTCTTTGAGCAGCTCTGTCAGGTCTCTGGAAGCCAGAAGCCACATCTTTGTCAGGGGAGCGCCTATCAGAGGCCAACCGGCGATACTGGATGGTGGCGGAGGAATGATCGCGGCTCCCGACTTTAAGTGGGCAGTGACTGCTTGAACGCCCCCGATCAGACTATCTGCCAGCAAGTAGACTGGAAGAATCAGGACGGCCAGAAGAATCAGGGTAAAAATTACGGCGGCCAGGACGCGACGCCCTCCCAGGAGCTTCTCCAACTTCTTGAAAGTCGGGTAAGCAGCCACCGCGATGATGATGCCCCAGGCGATCAGAGGGATGAACGGAAGCAGAATCAGCAGACAGGCAGCGACCAGCAGAAAAGCCAGGCCAATGTGGATGGACGCTTCCAGGGCCCGATTTATCTGGGCCTTGTCGAACGCAAGTTGTGTACCAGCCATGGCCGAATCCTCCTGAGAAACGCAATCACGTCAAACCCCTACCTAAACGCGCCCGCTTAGTCAACTCCAATGGCAATTCATGAAGCGGTCCGGATCACAGCCCGATCATAGTGGCCGCCGTCAAGCCTCACAACTAGGGAATTCCCTAGTACGGCACGGCGGGAAAGGCGGGGATTGCGAAACATTTGCCGGGATCGGCCGGGGGCAACGTGAACTGGAGGATCTTTCGTCTTCCCGACCACCTTGGGGATTTCCCTAGTTTTCGCGAGAAAGTCCGATGCGTAACATCTCATCAGGAGCAGGTTCGCATCAGGAGCTACAATCTTCGGGCATACGTGCGTTGTCAGGGTGTTTCTTGCGAAACAGGAGGTACCGATAAGTTGATTTTTACAGGTCTGACCATAACGTTTCTGAAAGAGTTCGGCGTCGGTCTCTGGTTGACGTTTCCGCTGCTGCTGACCTTGGCGGCCGCGATCACGGTGCTGGGGCAGGCCGTGGGAAGGAAAGAAGGCTGGTCACGCTTCGATAGCTTCTATTGGTCGTTTGTCACAGCGACTACCGTCGGGTACGGCGACCTTCGGCCGACGAAAAAACCATCGAGGATCGCTGCGATCGTAATCGCATTCCTGGGGCTTTTGCTGACCGGCATCATCATTGCACTTGCCGTGCGTGCCGGAACGGTGGCGCTGGCAACACACGGGGCCACTGGTTAAACTCAGCCTTCTGCAAGTGTCGCGCTCTCGTTCTACCGCCGCCGGCCGCCACCACCCATGCGTGCGCCGCCCATCCTCGCGCCACCCATGGAGTTGAAGTTGTTCGTCCGCTGCGCGCCCTGAGTGCGCATCTGCTGCTGGCGTTGCAGGTTGGCGTCCGGCTTGGTCGTGGACTGCCAGCCGCTGCCGCTGTTGCTCGACCAGCTGCCACTGTCGCGATTGTAGCGGTACACCGTTCCGTCCTTGCCGGCGTAGACATTGTTTTTCCCTGCCGCCACCCCGGCGCCGGTGTTGGTGTTGTAGGCGAATCCGCCGCGTCCTGCCGTGCCTTGGCCGCTGTAGATATTGCCGACGTATCCGGCTCCGCCGCCTGCCACGATGCCGGTATTCGGGTTATAGGTCGCGCCTCCGCGATAGCCGGCAGTATTGCCGGTGTAGATGTTGGTATTGGTGCCGCGACCGGCGACTGTGGTTCTGCCGGTCTGGGTGTTATGGTAGGCGCCACGCGTGGCTGCTCCGTAATTTCCGGTGTAAGGGTTGGCCCATGCCGCCGCGGTACGCGAGTAGGCGGTGTTGCCCCAAACTCCGTACACGTTGGCGACTGCCGCGCCGCCCCACGCACCCCAGCCGTAATACGGATACCATCCGTATCCGTAGTAGCCCATCGGTCCCCACCAAGGGTAATACCACGGGTAATAGCCATACCCATAACCGAAGCCAAAACTCCATCCGGTATCGGTGGTGTAGGTAAATCCGGCTCCCACACCGTAGGTGTACGGCCATCCATACCACACTGTGGGACTGATATACGGCGGATAGTACCATCCGGTGCCGTAGACTACGGTCGTCGTGCTCGCCGAGACCACGGTACCGTAATACCCCGGAGTGTAGCCGACGTACACGACCTCGGGGGTCGAGTTATACACCTTCACATACGTAACGTAGTAGAGCGGCGAACTGGGAGGAATGTCATAGATCTCCGCGGGCACAGTGTCGGACACGCGCCACGGTCCCTGTGGCGTCGGCGCCTTGAACCACACTCCGGCTTCAACGCAGTAGTAGTTATTGTCTGAAACCTTGATGACGGGTGCGCTGGTGTTCTTGGCATAGGTCATCGAGGTGCCCTCGATCGGCACGAAGGTCGCTTCGCCGTCATACTGAACAGTCAGCTTGGCTTCGGAGCGAGTAATAGTCGCCGTCTGCGGAATCGAATTGGCGATCAGTGCGTCTTTCGACTCGGGCGTACCTGGAACGGACGCCAGTACCGTCGCCTTGGGACTGTCTTGCGGAATCTTGGCGAAGTCGGCTGGCATGTCCGATCCGCTAACGAATGTCCAAGGCCCTTCCAACGAAGCACTCTTGAACCAGCGGCCCGAGATCAGAATGTAGTATTCGTTGCCCAGACGGAACAGGTTGCCATTGGTGTTCTCCGCATACTCCAGGCTGGTACCGGGAATTGGCTTGTACACCGGCTCGCCCTTGGTTTCGATCAGTTCGGCAGGGCCGAATACGACATACACCACTGGAATTTCCGCCTTCTTGCCGGCTTCTTTCAGCGAAGGCTGCTTTGCAGCCTGATCGTTTTGCGGAGTCTGCCCGGCGGCTTGGGTGACTACATATTCCTCGGCCTTCTTCATGTCATTCGGCAGCTTCTTGGCGTAGCTCCATGGTCCTTCCAAATCCTTGGCTTCCAGCCACCAGTCTTGTACGCGCAGGTAGTACTTCTTCTTGTCGTTCTCAAAAAGGACGATCGCTCTGGTGTTGATCACGCGCTCGAGTTTGGTACCCTGGATCTCGCGCAACTGCGGCATGCCGTCAATCAGCACCAGCAGGGATGGCTTGGCCGCAAAGATCACCTTCGGAGGATCATTCTTGACCTCAACTCCCTTGATCGGCTCGCCGTTCGCTTCCAGCGCAGCCTCCAGTCGATCAAGCGAAATCATCTTGGTGGCGCCTGGGAGTTTCTTCTCCAGCAGCGCCGTAAGCTCGGGTTCCTTGTCCGGCGCCACGGGGAATTTCACTTTTGTGACTTGCGCCTGGTCCAGTGTTACGAGCCGGTCGAGCTTGTCCACCTCGGTCCGGGCCTGGAACCAAACCACTCCGTATTTCGGGGGACTGTCCTTCCCGGCTTTAAACTCGACGGCGGAGTAAAGATCAACACGGTTCCCGTCCCACTTGTCCACTTGTGGCTGGTACATAACGAACGTGTCGGTACCGCTGGTAAACGTACGAGGCCATCCCGTGTCGGAAGTTCGGCTCGCCTGCGCCTTGGCTTTCGTGGCGCTGGGAGCGTTGGGCAGCGTCTGTTGCGCAACGGTTGAACCCACGAGAAAGGTGAAGAACGTCAGGATGACAGCGACGCGCGACAGCGCAATGAGGTAAGTAACCCTATATTTCCACACGACTAAAAACTCCGGCGGCGCATTGAGACGCAGCAATGAACTTGTACTATACCTTTTCGAGAGGAATGCCAAAACATAAGCCCGGCATCAACCATGGGCAGTTCTGCGGGCATACGGCCGATTATGCATCATGTGCCACGTGTCCGAGCAAATCGTACGCCCTGGCAAATCCGAGTGACAGTGGGGATTTCCCTAAGTGTGGCGGTGGGAAGATACAAAGCACTGGCCCAATAATGCCGAGTTAATGGCAGGGATCAGATCAGCCTTCATCTGAGTTTTCAGCACAAATCCAAGTGCCCCCTCGGCCAGACATGCCTCCACAAACTCAGGGCTCTCATGGATCGTCAGAAACACTATAGTAGCCTTCGCCCCCATTTCCCGAAGTCGATGGGCCGCTTGAATTCCGTCTAACTCCGGCATCGATATGTCGGCCACGATGATGTCCGGGCTCAGCCTCATAGCCTCGTCGACCATTTCAAGCCCGTCGTGAGCCACTCCCACCACTTCGAAGGCCGACTGCAGGAGCGCTGTCACTCGTTGCAGCACGAGAGGATGATCGTCAGCCAACAGGACACGCAGACGATTCTCAGAACTCTCAGGTTTTCCGATATCTGACATGGTTCACCCGATGGCGACACATCGTCGCCGAGACACGTTCACAGTAACACGCCGATGTTAGGTTCAGTATCGAAGCCTTTACAACTAGGGAAAACCCTAGTCGCCAAAGCAAGTTGCTGCAGTGAGTGAAATCAGGAGGATGGGGTTTGCTGGGAAGAATTGGAATCCATCGAAATCAGACCCTGCTTCAGGGCGAAGAGTACCAAGTCGGCATTGCTCTTCAGGTTAAATATTTCCATGATGTGATGCTTGTGGAACTCGACCGTCTTCTCGCTCAGGTCCAGGTGTCCCGCGATCTCCTTGATTGGACGCCCTTCGGCAAACATCTGCACAATGTCACGCTGTCTTGGAGTTAAATGACTGGAGTACTGCCGCGCCCGAGTCTTTTGCACAACCCAATCTTCTGGCCTTAGCTTAGGAGTGACATAGCACTTGCCATGCAGCACCTGTTCTATCGCCTTCACAAGCTCCGATCCTGCCGAATGCTTGAGGACAAATCCGGCCGATCCCAACTCCAGCGCAGCGGCAGCCAGATTACGGTTATCCTGCATGGTAAGGAATACGAGCTTCACCTTCGGAAGTTGTTCGCGCACTCGCTTGGCAGCATCAAGTCCGTTCAAAAGAGGCATGCCGACATCTACAACGACCACGTCCGGCTTGAGCCGGCACGCTTCGGTGACGAGCGCGCGCCCGTCGGTAACGCTACCCAAAACTGTATAGCGCTTCTCCAACAGCAGCCGCAGACCATCGGCAAAGATGATGTGATCGTCGGCAATCAGGATTTGTGGCCTGGTTTCCATTCCTCAATCTCCGTCATTTTCAGCCGCCATACGGCGGATCGGCAAGAGAATGCGTCGTCAAACGGCACTTTGTCCTGACGCAATCGGAGTTCTACCAGCCGGCTCCACCGCAGGTTCACTCCGCGCCGCATCAGATTTCTTTTTCAGCGGTACCCATACGTCAATCCGAGTTCCCTCTTGAGTTTCCGAATGAATTTCGAACCGTCCCCCTACCAGACGCACCCGCTCGTGCATGCTCCAAAGTCCGAGCCCCTGTCCACCGCCAACTTCCTTCGTGTCGAATCCCCTACCATTATCAGAGATTGACAAATGAATTGCGCCGTCGAGTTTTTTGAGTTGCACTTGCGCATGAACTGCTCCGCTGTGCTTCTTTACGTTGCGGAGCCCTTCCTGGACGATTCGAAACAGACACAGTGCCACGTCGGGAGAGACCGACCGTGGCACGTCCTCGTGGGAGAATACAACCTGGATTCCTTGTTGAGCGGTGAATTCCTTGCAGAATGCCGCAACTCCCGCAGCGAGCCCAAGCCGTTCAAGAGTAGAGGAATGGAGGCGGTGTGACAGCGTATGCAGGTCGGCGCCAATCTCGCCAGCAGAGTTCATAAGCTCATGCAGTTGCCGATTTGCTTCCGCTGAGGACCCGGGGACACTTTCAGCAGCTGTTTCCAGTCCGAGCGATAGCACAGCTAGCCTCTGGCTGAAATCATCGTGCAGTTCCGACGCCAGCCGGGCGCGCTCATCCTCGTGAGCATTGATGAGCATGCCGCCAAGGCGCACCTGCTCGTTTCTTGCGGCATCGAGCTGCTTCCGCTCGAACAGGAGATAGACGGTCAGCAGGCTCAGACCCACAATGACCAGCAATCCGATGAACACCGTCTGCTGGTGTTGTTCCCAGAGGGTCGGGTGGCGAAACAGAACGGTGCTTCCGGCGGGTAGCCCGCTTTCATCGAGTTTCCATCGCTGCAACTCGCGCCAGTCGAACAAGTAAAGACTGGCGCCCTGCACGATGGGAATGTCCTGCGGCGGCTTTCCCCCTAAGATCTCGAGGGCATCGCGGCCCACGATCTTGCCCTGTTCCTCGAAGCTGACCACAAATCCCCCGACAATGCCGTGGCCCAGTTGCGTGTCGGCTATGCCAAAGACCGGAGCATTCGCGGCGCCAGCGATCATGGGAAGAGCCTCGGCGATGTTGAGGAACTCCCGTCCCTGCGCGTCCTTGAAGAAGGACAGATAAAGAACTATGGAGTGATTGGGGAGATGCCTCAACCTTCCTTGCAGCTCGCTCATCGGCAGGTCGGTCAGGTAGGTGACATCGAGCTTGTTCTCATAAGAAGTAAGCGCCGTTTTTACCAGCGCCGTGAGACGTCGGTCATAGTCGGATTGCCCCCCGACCACGAAGAGGTGGCGGGTTTCCGGTAGCAGACCCAGCGCAGCCTCCACCGTCTTCGCGGGCTCCAATTGAAACCATGAGCCCGTCGATCGGGAATCGGGTCTCATCTGGTCGATCTGACCTGGAGCGGTGCAACAGAAGACCACGGGGACATTAGGGAATATCGTCTTCGGCTCTGTCAGGATCTGCATCGCATGCGGCCCAAGCAGCACAATCAGGTCCAGTTTGCGGTGGCGATACTTCTCGACAAGGAGATCACGCTGTTCCTCCAATTCCGCCGGGTGATAAATGGCATCCAGGTTCTCCCAGTAGAACTCGACCTGGAATCGCGGGTCAGAGTGCAGCGCCGAAAGGATCAGGTTGGTCACAATTACCGGACCAGGATGGGACTGTCCGATAACGTTGATCATGAGAACGCTTTTTCTGACCTGACCCTGGGAGGCGGGCGCGAAATAGACGAGCAGGAGCGCAGCCAGAAAAAGCGAGCTTCGGATGACTGGCCTGAAGAGGCCAGGTGTCGAACCAAAGCGCTTCCTTGGACACACGCAGTGCATTGGGTGTAAGGTCGTCCGGGCCAGGGAAACCACTGAAATTATGCGCCAATTATGCGCCTTAGGCCGGACCGGACGCAATGCCGCAAATGGAGCAGGGGCTCCTAGGGATTTCGGAAGAGAAGAAATGACTTGGAAGCAAAGCCGTACCGGCTATGTAGCTGAATCGGCTAGAAATCGCACGCGGCCGGAGGCAATCTCGTAGACAGCTCCCGCCAGCTTGGCGTGGCCTTCTTCGAGGGCACGAGACCCTTCCGGAGAGTTCTGTAACTGCTGCATCGACCACCGAACGTTAGCTTCGACAGCTTGGGCAAGACGATCCTCATCTGCTGCACTTGCATCGAGGTCCCGCAGACCAGGCACGATGTTGTCCACGAGGATTTGTATCCGTGAACCATGCTGCACGTCGTAAAGCTTGCTATCGAGGGCAGCTTTCACGGCACCGCATCCCTCGTGACCCAGCACCAGGAACAATGGCGTATGCAGATGGTGCCCCGCGTACTGCAAGCTGCCCATTACCTCCGGCGAAACCACATTGCCGGCCACACGCACGATGAACAGCTCGCCGAAGTTCGCGTCGAAGATCAGCTCCGGGGGTACGCGCGAATCGCTGCACCCGAGAATTGTGGCGTAAGGCTGCTGACCTCTGGCGAGATCGGCCAGAGTCTCCTTGCAGACGGTCGGGAAGTGCGCCCGGCCTTGCAGGAATCGCTCGTTCCCGGCGATTAGCCTCTGTAATGCCTCGTCAGCCGAAATCGGCTTGGTGTGATCGGATCCCATAGCGTGCTTTCCGGTCAGGTTAATACGCTATCACGCTGCAGCCCCGCGCTCCCTCCCACCCGACAAAAGAATTAAGATGCGAGATCGTGGCCGACGTCATGCTAAGCTTGCAGGCCGTTTAGGAGCGCCCCTATGCGACCCAAAAAATACAGGCTTCACTTGAATAACTGGGCAATCCCGGGGTTGTACGCCGCAGCCGCGCTTGCTGCGGGGCTGACATTTCCACGCTTTGAAAGCCGCATCTTTCCGGGGCTCGTGCACCCAGCGAGCGTAGAAGTCGCGATCGCTCTCTACTCTTCAATCGCCTCCGGCATGCTTGCCCTGACCGCTATCGTCTTTTCGCTGACCTTCGTCATGGTGCAGTTCAGCGCCACGGCCTACTCTCCCCGCCTGGTGCTGTGGGTCGCTCGTGACCGGGTAATATCACATGCTTTGGGAGTCTTTACCGCCACGTTTCTCTATGCGCTCGCGGCGCTGGGAGGGGTAGCCAGAAGCGGGTCGGAAACGGTTCCATTTATCAGTGCCTATGTCGTGGTCGGTCTCCTGCTGGCCAGCGTGGCTATGTTCATCGCCCTCGTTCATCGGATCACGTTGCTCCAGGTTAACCGCATGTTGATTTTTACGGGCGATCAGGGACGGAAGGTGATAGCGACAATTTATCCGTCAATGAAATCGGAAGTTACGGCTTTTGTAGCGGACGATTTTCGCGCGCAACCCCCCACCCAGACGCTGATCCATCACGGACGGCCTCGCTCAGTGCAAGCGGTCGATGTCGAGGCGTTGGTGAACCTGGCCAAAGCCTCCGGCGGAACCATCGAGATGGTCGTGGCGGTGGGCGATACGATCGTGGAGCTTATGCCCGTGTTGCATGTCTTTGGTGCGCGTGAGCGGGTTGATGAACGAAAGTTGAGGGAGGCAGTTGAGTTCGGTGGGGAGCGTACGTTCGAGCAAGATCCCAAGTACGCGATCCGGCTTCTTGTGGACATAGCCATTAAGTCTTTGTCGCCGGCGATTAACGATCCGACAACGGCGGTGCAAGCGCTTGACCAGATCGAGGACCTGTTGCTGCGCCTCGGCCAACGCCACTTGGAAATTGGAAAATATCGCGACAGCGACGGCAAATTGCGACTCGTGGTTCCATTTCCCACATGGGCCGATCTGGTTCGGCTGGCTTTTAATGAGATCTGCTTTTATGGCGCCACCAGCGTGCAGGTCATGCGGCGCATGAACGCGCTCGTTGCTGACCTGACACAAGCCGTTCCAGAAGAACGCCGTGCAACCCTTAAATACTGGCGCGGGCGATTGCAGACCACCATCGCACGTTCGTTCGCCGACGGTGAAGAGAGATTGGACGCCTCGAAAGAGGACCGGCAAGGATTTGGTGTGCCCCGCCAACATTCTTCCGCGTAACGGCGCCGCCCTCCGGAACCGTTGTCGACAGCAAGATCGTTTCCGCCGTTTGCTGCTTGGCGCGACATCTCCGGCTGGCCCGGCTGACCACTGGATTGGGTGCCCTTCTCGTTCGGCGACTCGTTGCGCCAATCTCTATTCCGCATTCTCCGCGAGTGCCATCACTGAACCCGGGGGGCCCGCCAATCTTGTCCTCCAACGCCGTTTAGGGCACACCTAGGGAAATCCCTAGTAGCCGATGATTGGCCTACCAGCTTATTGTTTGCCCATCATGAAGAAGTTCCCTGTCGAGCAACGGCGAAACGCCACTGACCAGGGTTCTAGCGCGGAGGCTCAACACTCGCTGGGAAAGGTGGCTGACATCGAGCACGGCTTTGCGATCGTCCCTTGAGGAGGCACCTTATGAATCGTTCCATCACGACCAAAAGACTTGTCTCCGTTTCAATTCTTCTATTGCTTCTGGCGGTTACGCCGGCCGTCTATGGACAGGCCGAGCAGGCTGCCAGCGCCGAACAAATCCAGGCTCTGCAAAAGAAGCTGGACGCCTTGCAGAGTCAGATGGCGGAAGTCCAAGGAGAGCTACAACAGCTCTCCGGCGGAGCTGCTCCGCCCACTCACGTGCCAGCGGGCAGCTTCCCGCTGCTATCGCTGCCGAGCAACAAGACGAAAAGTCTAAGGCCGAGACGGAACTGACCCCGAAGAAAATAGAACTCGGCACGACCACCATGACCTACAGGTTATTTTCTCAAGACCCATTCGCGGCGCCGCGTATCAACAACGAACCGCTCGATCCGCGGTTTCCGGGATATTTTCGCATACCCGGTACAAGTACCCTGCTGCGCATTGGAGGGTACGCCAAGACGGACTTCATCTACGATTGGAAGCCCGCGGGAAATGTCGATAGCTTCATCCCAGCGACGATCCCCATCCCGGCGCCCGCGAGCCTTAACAACTCGACGATCTCGGTAAGGGCGACGCGCGTGAACCTTGACTTCCTGGTTCCTACCGAATCGGGCGACAGTTACAGGTTCTTCCTTGAAATGGACTTCTTCGGTACCAACGCATTCACGCCAAAGCTGCGTCATGCCTACGGCCAGGCGAAGAACTTCCTGATCGGCCAGACCTTCTCGAATTTCATGGATCCTGACGCCGGGGCGGATACCCTGGACTACCAGGGCCAGAACGCCATGGTCTCTATCCGTAACCCGCAGTTCCGCTACAGCCTGCTTGTGGCAAATAAGACCACCTTCAGCCTCTCGGCCGAGAAGCCGACTTCGGACGTACTTTTTACGACCCCGGAGTTTAACGCCGAGCCGAACAGCCCTTCTCCTGACGGGACTCTGAGGTTGCGGCGGGAAATGGAGCGCGGACATGTACAACTGTCTGCCTTGTTCCGAAGCGTTGCGGCGTTTCTGCCGGACGGCCGGCATGAGGCGGTGTTCGGATGGGGCTTCAACTTCGCCGGTGCCACGCGCCTTTGGGAGAAGGATACCGTGGTGTACCAGCTAGCCTACGGGAACGGAATTGAGCGCTATATCAACGATACCTCGGGGCTCGGCCTCGATGCTGCCGTCAGCAGCCTGCAGAACCCTCATATTCGGGCATTACCCGTGGTGGGGACCTACGGAGCATTGCAGCACTTCTGGGCTGAGCGGTTACGTTCCAGCGCTTTCTACAGCTATGTGCAGGTACAAAACACGCTAGCAGAGCCTGGCGCCGATTACCACCAGGGGAATTACACCGGAGGCAACCTGATCTGGAATCCCTTTGGTTCGCTGACGGTGGGCGGAGAATTTCTCTACGGATGGCGCGTCAACGAAGACAAGTCTTCGGGTAATGCGCCGAGAATCCAGTTCAGCGCCAAGTATAACTTCGTGCGAACAAAGGGACTAGCCGGTGAATAGAGAATACGAAGAAATACTTGAATTCGGACAAAGCTGCGAAAGCAGTGAGAGGCACACTGCCTTGAGCAACAAGAGAAACAAACAAGGAGAATTTCAGTTGTACCCAAGATAACCCGGGCCCAGGTAGCAGCAGAATACACACTTCAACAAGAAAGAGGTACAAAGCCGTGACAATCACAACAGGTAAAGGCACCGCGATTCTGAAGTTCATCGTCCTCGCGCTGGCTTGCTCAGCGATTGTGGCGCACGCAGCCGACGACAAAGCAAAAGAGCAGCAGGAGGTCCGGAAAATGGCCCACGATACCCTGCAACGTCTTTACAAGGCCAAGCCGGAAGTTAAAGGCGCAGTCGAGGGAGCGGCAGGGTATGCCGTGTTCAGCAATACGGGCATGAAGATCTTCATGTTTGGATCCGGCAAGGGCGAGGGCATCGCCGTGAACAACAAGAGCAAAGCGGAGACGTTCATGAAAGTGGTGGAACTCCAGGCCGGCCTCGGATTTGGGGTGAAGAAATTTAGTGTGATCTTCGTCTTCGACAACGATACGGCGCTCAACAACTTTGTTAACTCCGGCTGGGAATTCGGCGGACAATCCACAGCGGCGGCCACAACCGGGGAGAAGGGTGGCGCGCTGGCCGGAGCGGCTTCGGTCTCGCCCGGTGTCTGGATGTATCAAATGACGGACAAGGGCGTGGCCCTCGAGATCACCGCCAAGGGCACCAAGTACTACAAAGACGATGACCTGAATTGAAGGTTTGGCTGCGCTGATTTCAATTAGAACGTGCTCTCACGGCAAACCGTCGCCATGAGCTCCTGAGCAGGAGTGTGCTTTGCGGCTGAGAGGGGTCGGGATTATTCACTGAAAGGATAAATTAAATGGCGATGAACATAGGAGGTTGGAAGTGTGCGTGGTCCATTGTTGCAACAACCACGGCTTGCTTGGCCTTTACCCTGAGCCTGAGTGCGCAGGTCGAGACAAAAACTACGACAACGACAGGGCAAGCTAACGTCGTAACGAAGGTCGACCGTGGTGAAGTCGTGACCGTCTCCGGCAACGACCTGGTCGTGAAGATGGCGGATGGCACGATCCGCAATTTTGAGAATGTACCCGAGAGCGCCAGAGTGACGGTGGGTGGTAAGCAGCTCGGCATTCATGATCTAAAGGCCCGGCATGAAACTCCAGCGAACGATTACCACTACCAGAACTCCCATGACCATCACGACGGTACAGACTGTTAAGGGAACGGTTTGGCACATCACTCCGCCTCTGAGCGTAATCTTGACTCTGGAAGACGGCAAGAATCAGCAGTTCAAGATTCCCGAGGACCAAAAATTTAACGTAGAGGGACAGATGGTCGATGCCTGGGGCCTGCGCAAGGGGATGATCATCACCGCTACCAAGATCGTGGAGCAGGAGGCGACTGAAGTCACGCAACAGAAGACTGTGACGGGGCAGGCTGCGCCACCCGCGGACGTACCGATCCTGGTCGCGGAGGGGAGCGAAGAGGCGGTGCCGACTCCAACAGCAGAACCAGCTACAGCACCAGCAGCGGCACCAGAGGCTGCAAGTGGCTTGTCGACGACGGGGATCATCGGATTGCTATGTCTCGTGGTGGTGGCTGCCGTGGTCGTGTGGTATGTGGTCCGGAAGCGCCGCTCGCAGACATGATCTTCGATCGCATTTCCCGGGAGTTGTCGTTCCTTGGATCGTTCAGCGCGACAACTCTCACACAGATTCGGGCCTAAACACGCAGTACGAAAAACGTAACACATCTGCGAGTGCGATTGTCCGAAGGCCTCCGAGGGAGAGACCGCTATGATCAGTCAGCGTGCAATCTCTGGCGAACCTTCCTGGCGTCAGGTGATGGAGCTTGAAGCCCGTAAGGAAGTGCTTGAACGCTGGCTGTCGGAATCCGTCATTCCCTCTCAACTGGTTGAAGTCCTGCAGGAGATGCTGGCAACGACGGAGCGCCAATTACAGGTGATCAGAAGTCAGGCCTTTCTTGGAGGGCGATAAGGCAGCAAGCCAGCGTCATGCATCACGGGTCCAAAAAGGTTGGTGTCGATTTCACGTTGGAATGGGGTCGAGTTCCTTGAAGACCGAGGTGAACGCGTTCGCCAGGCTCCACATAGTTCGGGGTTGGAACTCCTCCTGCTGCGGATTGAAATAGAGTTCGTGCACTCTTCGCGGCAAGTGACGCGGGACTTCCAGATCTCCTTCAACGAAAGCCCAGTAAATCGTCAGCTTTGCCGGCAGTGCTGATATGTTCTAGTTTCAACTTGATCTGACATTTGCTAAACTCGCGCGACAGGCGCGGAGGAGGATGTCAGATAAGCACCGAAGAGAAAGTTATCAAGAACAAAGTGGGTCTGCTGAAGCTGGCCGAGATGCTAGGCAGCGTCTCGGAGGCTTGCAAAGTGATGGGCTATTCCCGCGACAGCCTTTATCGCTTCAAGGAGTTGTACGAGACGGGTGGCGCGATGGCGTTGCGCGAGATCAGCCGACGCAAACCTTGTCCCAAGAACCGGGTCGAAGAGCACATCGAAAAGGCAGTGCTGGAGATCGCCTTGGAAAAGCCGGCCTTCGGCCAGGTACGAGTGGCCAACGAGCTGACCCAGCGCGGTCTGTTCGTTTCTCCCACTGGGGTGCGCAGCGTCTGGCTGCGGCATGATCTGGAGACCTTTCGCAAGCGACTCAAGGCTCTGGAAGCCCAAGCGGCTCAGCAACATCTGGTGCTCACCGAGGAGCAGCTGCGCGCTCTGGAACGGGCTCGCGAAGAGAAAGAAGCGCACGGCGAGATCGAAACCGCGCATCCTGGCTACCTGGGTACGCAAGATACCTATTACGTGGGCACCATCAAGAGTGTAGGTCGCATCTATCAGCAGACCTTCCTCGATACCTATACCAAGGTAGCCTTCGTCAAGCTCTATGATCGCAAGAATGCGCTGGTAGCGGCCGACCTGCTCAACGACCGAGTGCTGCCCTTCTTCGAAGAGCATGAGATCCCGGTGCTGCGGGTGCTTACTGATCGTGGCACGGAATACTGCGGGCAGCGTGAACACCACGAGTACGAGCTGTACCTGGCGGTGGAGAACGTCGACCACAGCCGCACCAAAGCTCGCCACCCACAAACCAATGGCATCTGCGAACGCTTCCATCGCACCATCCAGGAAGAGTTCTACGCGACAGCTTTTCGCAAGAAGCTGTATCACAGCCTGGAGGAGCTGCAAGCCGATCTGGATCTGTGGCTCGATGAGTACAATCGGACACGCCCGCATTCGGGCAAATACTGTTACGGCAACACGCCGATGCAGACTTTCTTGGATTCTTTGCCGCTGGCCAGGGAGAAAATGCTGGACTCGTTCGTGAACGCAGCGCCGGCGCCGGAGCGGAGCCCCGAACAGCGCAGCGCAGGCGCCGGCGCGTCCCCGGCGACCGCCGCTTGACCTTAACCAGAGTGTCAGATCAAGTATGAGCTATTACAGCTGATAGCTGTTGGGCTCGCCAACTTTCTACCTGTCGCCGCATCGGCTCAAAGTTCCGCTGCGTCCGGTTCACCCCGATTGAAAGTGTGTCTTCGAGCTATAAGTGCTTCGAGTACTCGCTAAAAAGGGGACTGAAATCTCCCCTATAGCGTTTTCATGGATAGTGTAGACTGTTGGTGGCGATTCTCCGCTCCACCCGATGGCACGACCCTATGCAAATGATTTGCGGCGAAAGTTTTTGCAGGCCTATGAGCAGGGCAAAGGGACGCTGGGGGAGTTAGCGGAACAGTTTGGGGTAAGTGAAGGCTGGGCCAAGAAGGTCTCCGCCACCCGCACGCGCACGGGGCAGATGGAGCGGCCACCGTGGCGACGTGGCCCCGTGAGCCGGGTGACGGTGACGCTGCAGGAGTGGATGCGGGAGCAAATCCGCAAGCAGCCGGATCTGACGCTGCGAGAGTTGCAAGAGCAGCTGCAAGCGGTCAAGGGCGTGAGCTTGAGCATCGGACGGCTGTGGCTGGCCTTACGGCAGATGGGACTGCGGCTTAAAAAAAGTCACTCCACGCCCAGGAGCAAGAAACCCCGGAAGCGCAGCAGCGCCGGCAAGCGTGGTGGAAAGCTATAACTCAGATCGACCCGGAGCAGTTGGTGTTTCTTGACGAGAGCGGAGCCAGCACCCAGATGACCCGCAACTATGGCCGGGCTCCTCGTGGAGAACGGGTGGCGGAAGGGACGCCCAACCGCCACTGGTCTACGTTGACCATGCTGGCGGCGCTCACCACCCGAGGCTTGCAGGCGCCCATGACCATCGAATCGCCGACCGATGGCGATGTATTCCTGGCCTATCTGGAGCAGGTGTTGTGCCCTCGGCTCCGACCCGGACAGCTGGTCATCATGGACAATCTATCGGCTCACAAAGTGCAGGGTGTACGGGAGCAGATTGAAGCCCGGGGCGCGCGCCTGATCTATCTGCCCGCCTACTCGCCGGACTTCAACCCGATCGAGCAAGCCTGGTCGAAGATCAAGCAGTTGTTGCGCTCGGCCAAGGCCCGAACCGTAGAAGCTCTGGAAAGCGCAATTACAGAAGCCCTGGCAGCCGTTACCGCCGAGAACGCCTTAGCCTGGTTCTCTCATTGCGGATATGGTCTACAATAACTGTGAAAACGCTCTAAACGCGAGATTGTGGGTAGTGTCCTAATCTGACGCGAGCGAGTGTTCCAAACGGCAAGAGAATTGCCCTCAATCAGGATACTGCTTGTATAGATCAAAGCAGGGCGGGAGCCTGTCCCACTCGTCCTCGCGTGTGGGCATGAAAGTTGTGCAGAGTTGGCCGGTCTTGGTGTCCAGCGCAAACCTGATTCCCGAGGTCATGGGAACAAACCGCTGATACGGTTGCTTGACTTGCGGAACGATCTGAGGCTTCGCCTGCTGCGGTTTGGGCTGTTGCTGTTCTTGGCCACATCCCCACATGGCGAGTAGCAAGAGAATCACTAGCAGTTTTCTGGACATGCCGGAGGATTGTAGGCTAGAGCGTTTTCACAGTTATTGTAGACCATATCCGCAATGAGAGAACCAGGCTAAGGCGTTCTCGGCGGTAACGGCTGCCAGGGCTTCTGTAATTGCGCTTTCCAGAGCTTCTACGGTTCGGGCCTTGGCCGAGCGCAACAACTGCTTGATCTTCGACCAGGCTTGCTCGATCGGGTTGAAGTCCGGCGAGTAGGCGGGCAGATAGATCAGGCGCGCGCCCCGGGCTTCAATCTGCTCCCGTACACCCTGCACTTTGTGAGCCGATAGATTGTCCATGATGACCAGCTGTCCGGGTCGGAGCCGAGGGCACAACACCTGCTCCAGATAGGCCAGGAAGAACATCGCCATCGGTCGGCGATTCGATGGTCATGGGCGCCTGCAAGCCTCGGGTGGTGAGCGCCGCCAGCATGGTCAACGTAGACCAGTGGCGGTTGGGCGTCCCTTCCGCCACCCGTTCTCCACGAGGAGCCCGGCCATAGTTGCGGGTCATCTGGGTGCTGGCTCCGCTCTCGTCAAGAAACACCAACTGCTCCGGGTCGATCTGAGTTATAGCTTTCCACCACGCTTGCCGGCGCTGCTGCGCTTCCGGGGTTTCTTGCTCCTGGGCGTGGAGTGACTTTTTTTAAGCCGCAGTCCCATCTGCCGTAAGGCCAGCCACAGCCGTCCGATGCTCAAGCTCACGCCCTTGACCGCTTGCAGCTGCTCTTGCAACTCTCGCAGCGTCAGATCCGGCTGCTTGCGGATTTGCTCCCGCATCCACTCCTGCAGCGTCACCGTCACCCGGCTCACGGGGCCACGTCGCCACGGTGGCCGCTCCATCTGCCCCGTGCGCGTGCGGGTGGCGGAGACCTTCTTGGCCCAGCCTTCACTTACCCCAAACTGTTCCGCTAACTCCCCCAGCGTCCCTTTGCCCTGCTCATAGGCCTGCAAAAACTTTCGCCGCAAATCATTTGCATAGGGTCGTGCCATCGGGTGCAGCGGAGAATCGCCACCAACAGTCTACACTATCCATGAAAACGCTATAGACTCGGCCCAAATGAAACGGCTCCTCTAGTAAAGGAGCCATCTCAGAACCTTGTAATGTGAGCAATCCAAGGATATGCCGAGGACTGCCAACATGCAAGCCGACAATCACTCTACATCCCACTCCCGTGCAAATAACAAGATTCGTCCATCTGGCAGTGTTGCTTCCAGGTACGATTCAAACTCTTCAGGCCCTAGATCATCCTCGTTAAGCGGCGAGTCCTCGAAACCTGAGAACCTGAATGAAGCACCAAGTAAATTAATCTCGTCCTGCCCGAACAGAGTCACGATTCCGGATTGTTCGTCGGCGCTCAAGACGCGTGTTCCGGAGGAACCGGAAAACATTGTGATTGTATCGCCCTGCGATTCAATGTCTCCGACAGGGCCAAACGTAAGAGGCGACTGTTTCTCGCGCCACTCATTCAGTTTGCGAAATGCAAACCGCCACGAAACGCTTTTCATTGGATGGGCGCACCTTTCTGGGATTATCCGAGCAAAGTCTTTAGCGGCCAGATTTCATTGGAAATTCCAGCGGCCATTGCCGGAGTTACTCGTAGTGATTGATGAACTCGACAGAAATTGTAATGCGCGAAATGCAAAGCGCAAGCCGCTTTTAGGTTCGTCAGTTTCTTTGAAAAAGCGTTCGTCAAACGGGTAAATCTCCGCATCTGCATCCGCATAGTGAGATTCTGCCGCTCGATGTGCGACGTACAGATGCGGGCCGGGTCCGGGTCGCCGATTTGCACTTTGGAGATCGTCTCCACGATTGGCGATGGGGAGTATCTTTCATTCCCTTCCTGCACGGCGCTTACATACAGCTTGATTAGCTGCGCGTAATCCACTTCGGAGCCAAAGGTATCCTCGACCTGGCGCTGATAATGCACGAACCCGTCGGTTGTAAGCTGGATTCGTGCTGCTATGCGGTCGGCTAGGTCGCTGATGAAATACCACGTGGTCTCCTCTGTCCGCTTGCCGACCGTAAACGTGGGAATCAGTTTGGTTTCAGCGTCCATTGCGACGAAAACCCATTGGTCGCCAACCTCGGGAGAATCGCCCGTCCTAACCTGTTTTTCTTTCTTCCGGCAGTATGTCCAGATTTCGTCAGCTTGGATGAAACCACAATGAAGGTTCCGCATCTTTTCGTCCATGATCTCGGCACAGTGATCTCCGACCTGTACCAACAAGCGGCAGATCGTGTCGCGGTGAACGCCCGTCATGCGCTCGGTTGAGCGGACGCTATTTCCTTCAAGCAGGGATGCAATTACAGAGAGTTTCTTTTCTGATGCGAGTGTGTACAGGTGACGTAACTTCGATTGTGTAAGAAGTAGGAGGGTGTAAGTTGGCTTTGGCCGACAAGCTAAAGCCATTTCCGAAGGAGACTTACACCCATGGCGAAGGTTACACCCATCACCGAGCACTTCCAACATTTTGTGGCCGATCTGAAAGAGAGTTTCTGGGGCGACTTACAAGGGCAGGTACAGCAGGCAGCGCGGAAGTTTTTCGAGCTGCTGTCGGAACGGCAAAGAGACCGCTACATGGTGAGCCCGCATTATGGCCGACAAAAGCCGCGTCAGGATTACCGCAACGGCTATTACCAACGGGATTTTGTGACTCGCTTTGGGACCCTGCGCTTGCGCATCGCCCGCACCCGCAAGCGGGGATTTCTGCCGGAGGTGCTGCAGAAGTTTCAACGGCGGGCGGAAGAGGTGTCGCTGTTGATCCGGGAAGCCTTCTTGCGGGGGATCAGCACCCGGCAGGTGGGGCGGGTGGTCGCCATCGTGACCGGAGAAGTGGTCAGTCCGCAAACGGTGTCGCGACTGACGCGCGACTTGGACGAAGCGGTGCGCCAGTTTCATCAAGCGCCGTTACAGGATGAGTGGGCGTATTTGTTCCTGGACGGAGTGAGTCTGCGGGTGCGGCGACCGGCCGGGCGGCAACGGGTACAGATGCTGGTTGCCTACGGAGTCCGCCAGGACGGCACCCGGCAATTGCTGGGCTTCCTGCGCAGCAAGGGAGAAAGCCAGATGGCGTGGGAAGGGCTGTTGCAGGATCTGTACCGCCGCGGGCTGCAAGGCGAGAACCTGCTGCTGATCGTCACCGACGGCTGCGCGGGGTTGGCGGCGGCGATTGCGACCGTCTATCCGCGAGTGCTACATCAGTGCTGCTGGGTACACAAGATGCGCAATATCCTGGAAAGAGTGCGCCGCCGCGACTACGACGAAGTCAAGCGCGGGGCCCAGGCCATGTACCGCGCCGATAGCCGCCGCCAGGCCGAAGCTGCCTTTCGCGCCTTTCGTCGGCGTTGGCAGCACGCCTATGGTCCGATGATGCGGCAACTGGAGCACGATCTGCCTGAGTTGCTGTCGTTCTTCAGCTTCCCCCGGCACCTATGGCGGAAGCTGCGCACTACTAACATCATCGAGCGCTGTTTCGTGGAGGTGCGGCGTCGAACGCGCCCCATGGTTTGCTTTGTGAATGTGCAGAGCGTGGATCGAATCATCTACTCCATCTTCCAGCGCTTTAACCTGGAATGGAAAACCCGCACCCTCCGGGTTTTTACACAAGCAGCTTGACGTCACCGTGTGTACATTTTGGCTTGCCTTTCTGGAGAGGCAAGCCGATAATCGTTGTTGCAGACTGTCGATCTCGGCTTGCCGTGGTTGATGGTTTAGGGCCGTTTAGCTGTTAGCGCAGCTAGCGGCTCTCTTCATTTGCGCCTGTCTCTGGTGGCGGCGGCATTCGTTTCCTTTCTCGCCAGCGATATGAACCTATCCCATCCCTCTTTCCGCACAGCAAAACGGGTGTTGTGCGTCTTGACGGTCGATTCAATCGCCTGACGGGTACTTTTGTAACCAACCCATTCAAGGAATCCCAGAATGTCTGCCACCTGAGCCTCAGGAACGAAATTCAAGTACAGTTCCAAAACCTCCCACAGTTTGAGGTATTGGAGATGTTTGGTTTTCCCAAGAATGGCCTCCAGCCGATCTAGCAGTCTCGCCTTTGCTTGCGAGGCTTCTGACAAGTCCTCATAGCGGTGATACGCCTCAGCGAGTTGCTCTAGCTCGGCATCCATCATCTTAAGTTGCCGCGCTTCGTATTCCACTCGCTGTTTCATCGCCTTGAGAATTTGCGAGATCGGCTCGGTCACGGAATCATCATACTCGAATGTCTCGAATATATGCAACAACTTTATTGCCGACTTGTTGCTTATTTCGGGTAAGGTTTCTACGGGCATCGCGTTCTCCTTTTTCCGCAGGTTTTAGGGTTATTGTTTGCCAGCCATCTTGCGCTCGTGCTCTAACTCGCTTTCGCGCAGATATTCGTCAGGGCCATAAGCGAGAAAGCGCGGGTTCTTCCAAGCGAAGATGTT
The DNA here is from genome assembly GCA_963836295.1 of uncultured Acidobacteriaceae bacterium. GTDB lineage: Bacteria > Acidobacteriota > Terriglobia > Terriglobales > Acidobacteriaceae > Bog-257. Next base: position 98,380 of record CAWIIY010000006.1, read on the forward strand.
TAGCCAAGCTGTATCACCCGCAATAAGAGCAATACACACAACAGTGACCCAGGTTCGAGTTGTTGCGCTCAGATCGGAGCGGATGACGGTTAGGTCAATTAAGAGAAGTGAAAGAACGCAAAGCCCATTCGAGATAATGGGATTGCGGAGGGCTGCTAGAATCTGAGCCATTGCTGACCTCTTTCGAGACGAGGTCATAATAGCCGTTGCGGGGATGCTAGTCATTCCGCACCCCCAGTTTTCCACAGCCCCAAATTTTGCGAATTGAAATTAGGACAGTACCAGATTGTGACACACGTAGGGCCTCTACAACCGCAACGTGAGGGGAGTCTGTGCCAACTCCTCCCGAGTGAACTTGCCAATGCATGAGATGAGTATGCTCGTTTCTGACATGTTTTTTTCTCCTTTCAGTTTTTATTCACTGTCTAAGACCGGTGCTTGAGTGCGGTCAGCGGGTCTAAAAGCCTCCCGTAGGAGGCTTTTATGACAACCATTCGAGCTGCGTTCTACGCGCGTGTCTCCAGCGAACAGCAGGCGGTCGCGCACACAATAGAAACTCAGGTATCTGCGCTCAGCGAACGGGCACGAAGCGACGGCACCCCGGCGCCGCGGGAGCGACAGTTTGTCGATGATGGGATCAGCGGGGCCACCCTAGCTCGCCCAGCCCTGCATCGGCTGCGCGATCTAGCGGCCGTCGGTGCAATTGACCGGATCTATGTCCATTCGCCCGACCGGCTAGCTCGTAACTATGCGTACCAAGTTCTGCTCCTAGACGAGTGGCGCCGGCTTAATGTTCGAGCTTGTCTTCTTGAACAGGTCGCTCGGCAAGAGCCCGGAATACGACCTATTGCTCCAAATACAAGGCATCATCGCTGAATATGAGCGAGCCAAGTTCATGGAGCGTAGTCGGCGCGGTAAGCGCCATGCAGCACAGGCCGGCTCGCTGAATGTCATGTCCTGTGCTCCATTCGGATACCGGTACGTCTCTGTTCGCGAGGGCGGAGGCAAGGCCCGATTTGAGCCGAATGCTGAGCAAGCACGAGTCGTCCAGCGAATCTTCTCCTGGATCGGGCGCGATCCCTGTAGTCTGAACGAAGTCTGTCGGCGACTCCAAGAGGCGGGCGCGTTGACGGCATCTGGAAGGCGTGTCTGGCCCAAGCAGGCGGTTTGGCACATTCTTCAGAATCCCGCGTATGTTGGGCGAGCTGCGTACGGCAAAACACGCATGATGCCCGGGACGAGGAAAACTCGACCTCGGCCACCGCGCGGGCGGCCAGCGGAACCACGGCGAAGCAATACGCCAGTGGCGGTTGATTCCAAAGAGTGGGTGTTCGTATCCGTTCCGCAGTTAGTGGATGAAAGATTGTTCCGAGTGACAAAGGAACAACTTGAGGAAAACCGAGCCCGCGCTCGTCTGGGTCTCCGTAGGCTTGGATACCTCTTGCAGGGACTTACCTGCTGTGCAATCTGTCGTTACGCGTATTACGGTAAGACCACGCGCGAAAGAGGCCCGGGGCATAGCCTGAAGGACTATCGTTACTATCGATGCACTGGGTCGGATGGCTATCGTTTTGGAGGCGAGCGCATTTGCAGCAATGGGCAGATCCAGGCTGAGCCTTTGGAAGCGGCCGTATGGCATGAGCTCTGCGACCTTCTGAAGAATCCCGAAAAGCTGGAGCGGGAGCTTAAGGAAGGCGGCGAAGCTGATGCTTCCTTACAAAACGCGGAGGCCTTCAAAGCCCTGCCGTCTCAAACAGCAACACACGTTGGAGCGGCTAATCGATAGTTTCACCGAGGGCCTGATTGAAAAGAATCAGTTCGCATCCCGGATGGCACGAACCAAGGGACGCATCGCTGAGCTTGATGCCCAGATACAGACTTACTCCGGAGACATCGATCACCTGGAGCACGTGCGACTCGCGGCGGAGCGGCTCCGAGAAATTTCGGCAACCATCGAACCGGATCTTGCGGATGCCAACTGGCATCGCAGGCGAGAATTAATTCGAACACTTGTGCAGAAGATCGAGATAGGAAAGGACAATGTCAGAATCGCATTTCGCGTGCTGCCGGATGCAGGGAGATCAGGGCCGGAGTCAATTGCTGTGACTTTGCTTCGATGCCCGAAACCAGGCGTCACGAACTAGTTCATCTCCCTTGGAGTTGTCTGGAGCGACAGGGGCGGTGAAGACCAAGGCGTCTTTGGCGATGGCGTCTTAGACGGTGGTTACCTGCCACTGGAATGCGCGAAATTCGGCGAGCCGACGGTAATCTCGCTCATTGGCAGTGAATACTCGAATGCCTAACCGCCCGGCGCTCATCGCAATCAGTGCGTCGTTGGTCAGCCGCCCCTGTCCGATTTGTTCGTAATCGTACTTGGAGGCCAGGCGAGCCAACACTCGGCCGGTTTGAGTCCAATCGCTGAGATTGGGTACCAGGATTCGTTTAACTCTGTCAAAATCTCGTTCCAGCCGCTCCACCACGCGCCGCTCCCGGTCGCCGGCGCCGGCGTAGAGTTCTTCGAGAACTACCGAACTCAACCACAGTGGTGCGTCATCAGCTACCCGCCTGAGGGCGAGAGCGGCATCGTTCCCCCGGCGTAGCGCGGAGATGTACACCGAAGTGTCGAAGAGGGCGGGCTGCATCTAACCAACCAGCGTGCCGTAGACGTCCTTAATTTCAATGCCGCTCTTGATAAAACGTTCCGTGGATTGAAGCGCTAAGCGGTTCTTCTCGTGTTCCGCAATCGCGAAATCCAGAGCGCGCTCGATGGCCTCAGTTTCGGTTTTTGCGTGCAATGCTCGCTGAGCGCGCTTGATCTTGGCAGGGGCCGAACTGAAAGTGTTTGTGCGTTCGTTTGGTCGCTGTGGTCATCGAATCGCTCCCTTTTGTGGCGAGTATATCATTTATGTACATGGAAACGCGTGCTATGTACATCGGGTGGAGGCTCTGGTCCGGTTCGGAAGATCCCGTTTCTGTCACCTTGTCGCAGGTGTGTACACTCCCGTTCTCGCTAAGCATTCGAAGCACTTCTCACTCGAAGACAGTCTGGCCATTGGTGTCGACCGGATGCAGAGGAACTTCGGACCGCTGAAGCAACAGGTCGAGGAATGGCAGGCGCTTCAGTTGTCAACCGCTGCGGCAAAGCTGCTGATTTACCAGGCGTTCATCGAGGACGAAACAGGATTCCCGAAACATCTGGCACGGCGGGTGCACGAGCCGTACTTTCAGCCCGTGCACGAGGAATTTCAGCCACGAACCATGTGGAGCCTGTCGAATGCCTTCACCAGCGCGTTCAAGGAGCTGGAGCCGATTCCGCAGTACAAGGCCACGGCGAAGCTGGCGGGCTTTCTGCAATCTGCTCGCCCTTCGTAACTCTCCAACAGAAGCTCGGCGTACGGTCCGTAGCCTGTCTCACTGAAGGTCGGGTAGAGGTAGGGCCGTATGCCGCTGTTTGGGCTGTTTGGGGCGCCGACAGCAATGACGCACAATCGCTGCCCGCAAGTGCAGCACTGGAGTACTCCGATGAAACTTCGTCGCAACGAATTCTGTCCAATCCATCGCTCACTGTTCTGCTGCGGTCGTGAAAGCTCGCAGGGAGCATGGGTTTCGCCTTGGCGTTCAGCGCATTGAGGATCCGCACCATGCCAGAGGCTATCGCGACCTACGATCACCCGCTGAGATGCGGAAGTTGTTGAACCGCAAAGTCACTGAGCAAGGCGGGAAATGCGCAATCTGCCACAAGGAATTTGCTGAATACAGCGATATCGTCCCAGACCACAAACACCCGAAGGGAATGGGAGGAGCCTGGCGAGACGACCATCCGGACAACATTCAAGCGTTCAAGCCACACATTGGTGGTGCAACTCTGAAAAGGGATAGAGCAGGGTTGACGACCGATGACCCGATGACCTCAGGGCACTCAACCTCCGAACCGCATGAATGCTGGATTGAGCAGGGGGCTGTGCGGAATGCATGCGGTGAAATGCTTCGACTAGCGTACTACGTCGATTCCAACAGCGTCGCTCATGGATTTCTGCGCAGCCGGGAAGGAAACTACACCACGTTTGGCGTTCCGGGTGCAGGGGCTGGCGCCGGCCAGGGCACATTTCCTTACAGCATAAATCCGGCCGTGACGATAACCGGACAGTACATCGACGCGAGCAACGTAATTCACGGGTTCATCCGCACGGCAGAAGGTAGTATCACGAAGTTCGATGCTCCGGGCGCGGGTACAGGCGCCGGGCAAGGCACTTTCCCGGACGGTCTCAATATCGAAGGCGTGATCATCGGGATGTCTACCGACGCCAACAACGCGGTACACGGCTTCCTTCGAACGCCATGGTAAACAAACCAACGGACTCGAAGCGACGAGACTCGCAGCAATGCGAGCTCTTTCTCCCATCAGATCGTCTCAACTCAACTCAACTCAACCGAATTAATTCTGAACTCGCTTAGAGAGGGACGTCATGAACCGAAAGCAACTTTGCATGACATTGGGTGTCGTAGTTCTGGCTGGTAGTCTGGCGGCTGCGCAGAGGATCACAACCTTCGACGCACCCGGCGCAGGCACAGGCTCAGGGCAGGGAACTTTCGCGCAAGGCATCGATGGCCTGGGCACAACCTTCGGCTATTACGTGGATGCGAGCGGGGTCGCACACGGCTTTCTGCGCTTCTTCTGGGGAAATTTCGTTACCTTCAGCGTTACGGGTGCAGGCACAGCTTCGGGACAGGGCACCTTTGCCTTCAGCCTCAATCCCGAAGGCACGCTTGTCGGCTATTACACAGATAGCAACGGAGCGTACCACGGATACTCGCGCACCTTCTTGGGCACGATCACGACCTTCGATGCTCCGGGAGCGGGCACCGGCTCCGATCAAGGTACGTATGGCTATAACATCAACCCGGACGGCATATTCGCAGGCTACTTCTGGGACACGAACAACGTGGCACACGCCTATCTTCGTAATCGGAACGGAAATTTCACCATCATTAACGCACCTGGGGCGGGCACAGGCTCCGGACAAGGCACAGGCACGGCGGAGGACATTGCGCTTAATGCCGAGGGGGTGCTGACGGGAGCGTATATCGATTCCAACAACACGCTTCACGGTTACGTGCGGGCGACCAACGGTACTATCACCAGCATTAATGCTCCCGGAGCCGGTACTGGCCCCGGACAAGGTACGGACGTCGATGGCATCAATTTGGGCGGAGTCATTCCGGGGATCTACATTGATTCCAGCGGCGTCGACCACGGATTCGTGCGCGCCCCCGACGGCACGTTCACCGAGTTCGACGTGCCCAACGCCGGTATGGGCTCTGGTCAGGGGACGGTGCCGGAAGGCCTCAACGTCGCAGGCGCGATCACTGGCACCTATATCGACACGAGCAGCGTCGATCACGGATTCCTGCGCAATCCGCACGGAGCTATCACAACCTTCGACGTTCCCGGGGCGGGCACCGGAGCTGGTCAGGGTACTTTCCCGCTGCTCAATAACGTGGAGGGAACGATTACCGGATACGACATCGACAATAACGGCGTAGCCCACGCATTCATACGTACGCCGTAGCCCGAACGCGTGGCGGTTGGCGGGAGGCGTCGCTGCGCGGCGCCTCCAATTTTCCTGCGTTCAATCGGCAGGGAAGGTTCCGGTTCCAACCCAAAAGCCAGCCAGTGAACGCAGATTTTTCTTGTAGGTGCGCGTCACGGTATATTCCTTGCCGCACTTTAATCGCAGAGTGTGCTCCCCGGTCGTGCACGGGCGGATTTCCTGAACCAAGGCAGCATTCACCAGCACCGAGCGGTGAATACGCACAAATCCGTAGGGCTTGAGCTTTTCCGCGATAACAGAAATCGATTCGCGTAACAGGTAAGAACCTGCCTCGCGTTGCAGCAGGACATAATTTCCTTCCGCCTGCACGGAAACCACGTCGCGCGAACCGACGAAGAGAATTCTTCCGTTGCTCTTGATGGCGATTTTCGAAGAAAGTTGCGGCGAGAACTCTCCCAGGTGAGGCATCAGCTCCAGCAATCGCGCGGCGCGCTCGCTCGCCGTTCGGCGCGAGGCAAACTCCAGCGCCTGGTTCACGCGTTGGCTGGAGAACGGCTTCAGGATGTAGTCCACGGCATGCTTTTCGAAAGCCGCGACGGCGTGCTGAGCGAAGGCGGTAACCAGAACCACAGAAGGCAGCGAACGTCCGCTTTGCTGAAGATCGCCCAACAGCTCGAGCCCGGATAACTCCGGCATCCTGATGTCGAGCAGCATGACATCGTAGTTCTCATGGGCGAGATGCTCCTGCGCCTCGAATGCGTCGCCGGCGGAATCAAAGCGCTCCACATCCGGCCGGGCGGACAAAATCTGTGCCAGCGCCGTCCGCGCTAGTAGCTCGTCATCGACGATGAGAACGCGCATGGCTGATCCTTTCCTTCGAGGGCAGGTTGTACGTTGCGGGCCTGCACATTGGCAGGCGGAAACTGCAGCGCCGGAAGAGTCAAGGTGACCGTCGCTGTGCGATCTTCGCCAAAACTTAGATGCAGACTGGCATCTCCCGAATAGAGATACCGCAGACGCGCTTCAACATTGCGCAAGCCTATGCCGTTTCTGTTTGACGGTGACTCCGCTGCACCGATGCTGTTGCGCACACGTATTTCGAATTTCCCCTCGCTCGCATTGCTCGCTATTTCAATCCATCCTCCCTCGCGTGAGGCAGCGATGCCATACCGAATCGCATTCTCGACCAGCGGCTGAAGGATCATCTGTGGGACGAGCATGCGGGAGGTTTCGGGAGCGATCGACCACTGGATATTCAGGCGGGTGCTAAAGCGCATCTTCTCCAGATCCAGATATTCTCGGACGAGTTTCAGTTCCTCTTCGAGCGGAATCAAATCCGCACTTTCGCGGTCGAGCGAGGCTCGCAGCAGGCCGGACAGCTTGATGATCATGGCCTTGGCGGTTCGCGAATCGCTGTCGATGAGAGTGGCAATGGCGTGCAGCGTATTGAACAGGAAATGAGGATGGAGCTGCATCTTAAGCGCCTGCAGCTCACTGGCAACCAGCGCCTGCTGATATTCGTATCGTTCGGCCTCTTGCCGGCGCACCCGCTTCAGGTACTCGTAGGCGTGCGCGGCCACGATTATGGCGATGTAAATGAAAATCTCGTCACCAAAGCTGGTGCGGACAAGTTGCAGCAGCGAAGGCAGCGTCCGCGGCATGGTTTGCCGCAGAACATCATCGTAGGGAGGGTTCAGCAGCAGAACGAGTCCCGAGTAGAGCACGACAAATGGCGCAGCCCCGAAACTCCAGAACAGAAGGTACCGAGCGCGATGGCGCGCATAGCCGATGTATTTGCCAACCAGATAAAAAATCGGTGGTGTCCACAGCGCAAACGCAAAGGCATGAGCGGCTGCCTGGAGCAGCAGGCTGCGGAGCGAAGGACCAGATGTTGGCGGTCGAGCGGAAGGTATTGCAGGCCCATCAGCAGGGCGAGGGGGTACCAGAATGCGATGGACATCAGGTAGGCCCGTGCAATTGCGCGAATGCGGGGCGCTTGCATTCCGCAATTCTAACGCTGCAGCACGGCCGCGTTCGAATCCTATCGGCGAGGAAGAATCGCTACGATTCATTCTTAACCACTACAAGCCGCGGCATGGGTGGAATGCGTTTCTCCGTATTCGCCTGGCGCTGACACTGGGGAGTTTGCCGACGACTTGGCAGTTCTACGAATTGCCGACAAACCAGCCAAGTGGCCGCGCGCGGTCCCGCGATTCTGCCAACTTCGCCGAAGCGGACTTGTAGCCCTGGAATAAAGAGTGGGGGATGAGGACGCGGACAACTCGCGCGAATGACTAGGAATTAAGCCATTTACATTGAGTTGTTTGGAAACATTTTGAGCGAGAGCCGCGAATTGTGTTGCCATACGATACATTGTACGATATATTGTGAGACATGTTTAGACAAAACCATTTCGAAGATTTTTTAACGTCAACACGTTTCGATTGCGGCTTCGGCCGCGAACACGGCCGTCATCACGGGCGCCGCGGATTCCGTCGTGGAGGCCCGGGGTTTATCGGCGACTTCGCCGGCGGCGATTTTCCCGGTGGACGTAAACTCGGCGCGATCGACATTCAACTGGTCATCCTGGCGCTGCTCGCCGAACATCCAGCGCACGGCTACGAGCTGATCAAGATGCTCGAAGAACGTTCGGACGGATTCTATGCACCGAGCCCGGGCGTCATCTATCCGGCGCTGACTTACCTGCATGAGATCGGTCACACCAGCGTGGAGCAGCAAGGTACGCGGAAGCTCTACAGCATTACGTCCGAGGGCAAGACCCATCTGGAAGCAAACCGCGCGAACGCCGAAGCAATTCTCGAAGCTCTGGCGCGAATTGGCGGACGAATGGAGCAGGTGCGCGAAGCATTTGCCGGCGTGGGCGATTCTGACGGAGGCGCTTCCGATGAAGTGCATCGCGCGCGCCACGCTCTGAAGCACGCGCTGCGCCACAAACATGGGTGCGATCCCGAGGAAGCGAAGCGGATCGCCAAAATTCTTGAAAAGGCTGCGGCGGAGATACTGGGAAGCTAGCGGCGACCGCTGGCGCACGTCAAACCGGAAAAAACAGATCAACAGAAGGAGCGATTCATGCCAGATACTTTGCTAAATGAAACCTTCAAGAGCGTAATTCAGGATGAACGCGTCCGTGCGGTAATCGAGCGACTGGAGGGAGAACGTCGCCGCCCGCGGGCCGGCAGTCCGAAAGACGACGGCCAGAACCAGGATCCGTATGACTATGCGGACCGGCGGGTTCTCGATTCATCCCGACCAAGGCGACCTCGTCTATCTTTTGTGCCGCGGAATGCGCGCTACGCGCGTGGTCGAGTTCGCGACTTCGGTCGGAATGTCGACCCTTTATTTCGCGGCAGCTATGCGCGACAACGGGGGCGGTCGCGTGATCGGCGCGGAACTCGTCCCGGCGAAAGTCGCGACCGCGAGGCGCAATCTCAGCGAGGCTGGTCTCGCCGACTATGCGGAAATTCGCGAGGGCGATGCTCGGCAGACGCTGCGCGAGCTGGGCGGTTCGCTGGATTTTGTCTTGATCGACGGCTGGCCGCGCCAGGAAGAGCCTTCGCTGGCGCGCGATTGAGATCGTCGCTCCACAACTTCGCGTTGGCGGGTATGTGATGAACGACAATGCGGAGCTGGATTTTCTTGAGTTTATTCGCGATCCGGGCAACGGGTTTATTTCGGTGACGCTGCCGCTCAAGAGCGGAACAGAGCTTTCGGTGAAGGTGGCCTAGAGCGTTTTCACAGTTATTGTAGACCATATCCGCAATGAGAGAACCAGGCTAAGGCGTTCTCGGCGGTAACGGCTGCCAGGGCTTCTGTAATTGCGCTTTCCAGAGCTTCTACGGTTCGGGCCTTGGCCGAGCGCAACAACTGCTTGATCTTCGACCAGGCTTGCTCGATCGGGTTGAAGTCCGGCGAGTAGGCGGGCAGATAGATCAGGCGCGCGCCCCGGGCTTCAATCTGCTCCCGTACACCCTGCACTTTGTGAGCCGATAGATTGTCCATGATGACCAGCTGTCCGGGTCGGAGCCGAGGGCACAACACCTGCTCCAGATAGGCCAGGAAGACATCGCCATCGGTCGGCGATTCGATGGTCATGGGCGCCTGCAAGCCTCGGGTGGTGAGCGCCGCCAGCATGGTCAACGTAGACCAGTGGCGGTTGGGCGTCCCTTCCGCCACCCGTTCTCCACGAGGAGCCCGGCCATAGTTGCGGGTCATCTGGGTGCTGGCTCCGCTCTCGTCAAGAAACACCAACTGCTCCGGGTCGATCTGAGTTATAGCTTTCCACCACGCTTGCCGGCGCTGCTGCGCTTCCGGGGTTTCTTGCTCCTGGGCGTGGAGTGACTTTTTTTAAGCCGCAGTCCCATCTGCCGTAAGGCCAGCCACAGCCGTCCGATGCTCAAGCTCACGCCCTTGACCGCTTGCAGCTGCTCTTGCAACTCTCGCAGCGTCAGATCCGGCTGCTTGCGGATTTGCTCCCGCATCCACTCCTGCAGCGTCACCGTCACCCGGCTCACGGGGCCACGTCGCCACGGTGGCCGCTCCATCTGCCCCGTGCGCGTGCGGGTGGCGGAGACCTTCTTGGCCCAGCCTTCACTTACCCCAAACTGTTCCGCTAACTCCCCCAGCGTCCCTTTGCCCTGCTCATAGGCCTGCAAAAACTTTCGCCGCAAATCATTTGCATAGGGTCGTGCCATCGGGTGCAGCGGAGAATCGCCACCAACAGTCTACACTATCCATGAAAACGCTATAGTTCAGAGAAGCGCACGTAGCGCCGCTTGACACAGTGGTAAACCGAATCCTGAAACAACTGGCATGGAGCTACATCCGCAGAAGACGCGGATCGTGCGTATCGCTTCGAGTTTCTCGGCTACAAAATCAAGCTCTGGTACAGAAAGCTTCATCTGCCTGAGAGCAAGATTCGTAATCAGGCCCGACAGGATGCGTTGTATGCGTATCCCAAGGAGAAGTCGGTCCGTCGCTTCACGGGTGAGGTACGGCAACCACCAAGCGGACGAAACCTGTGGAAACCAAGGAACTGATTGCGGAGCTCAACTCACTCTTGCGAGGTTGGAGCGAGTATTGCAAACCCCGCCCACGTTCGCAAGCTCTTCCAACGTCTCGACGGCTGGATTCGGCGACGGATCTGGTCGCAGCGGTACAAGCATTGGCGCAACGCTGGCTGGAAACGGCTGCCCGCGTCCCCGCTGTATCGCGAGCACGGCCTCGTTCACTTGCTCGACTTAATTCCTTCTCTCGCGTCCCGGCGATGTTGAATCTACGCGAAAGCTGCATGCGGGAAAACCGCACGGCGCCAGACCACGGACGGAAGGAATGGACGCGAACCGCGGATTGTGCCCCGATCAGGGACTATCCGGAAGTTATTCCACTTGGCCGTATTTACGCCCGAACCGCTGAAGTGGCGATCGCCTGCCGGCCCGAAATCGCCTTCTGGGAAACTGAATGGGCTGATTTCAGATTCCAGTCGAATCATGGGGCACCGGGAAACAATTCAGAAGAAAGTGTAGTTATTCGCTTTTTATTCGTAAAAAAATGTAGGCGATTTTGTGACGGTCTTGCCACTTCAGATCACCACATTTCAACAGGTTTCAACAGGCAGCCTCCAAGCTTCACAATACAAATCACTTGAAATCACCGCATTTCAACAGATTTCACCAAGCATCGGAATCTGGTTCAGGACCAGGGGGTCGGAGGTTCAAATCCTCTCTCCCCGACCAATTGTTTCTAACTACTTACGGGGGCGGTCGAAGCTCCAAAGTCGAGGCACCTGGTTTTTGGCCCAGGTGATCCACCGCATAAACACTGCACGGGGCGACGCCACACAGTGGTAGAGCGGGAGAGGCAGTGACGACACCCCTCTCCCCTCCTCCAACCGGACCTGCAAGCTTCCTGCGTCCCCGTGTCGCAGAATCAACCGTCAACTGGTGCTGCCTGTTTACCCTAGAGCGGGCTTATGGGTTCCGCAGGAATCCGTGATGCACATTGCTTGCGTCAATATACTGTCCGGTGATCGCTCCAAACAGGTTGGGGGTCGCTGGAAACGTCCCTTGGCCAGAGGCCGTTCCCGCCCCCGGAGCGTCGAAGGTGGTGAAGGTGCGGTAAGGCGAAGAGGTGACGAAGCCGTGATTCACGCCGCTCGAGTCGATGTATTGTCCTGTAATCCCCCCCGCCAGGTCGATGCCCTCAGGTACGGTGCCTTGGCCGGAGCCTGTGCCCGCTGCCGGAACGTCGAAGGTGGTGATGTGGCCGATCAGATTGCGCACGAAGCCGTGATTCACATTGCTCGAATCAATGTAGTTTCCTGTCGTCGCCTCCAGGTCACTGATACTCGCGCCTTCGGTGCCCTGGCCGGAGCCCGTGCCTGCGCCCCTGACGTTGAATTCAGTGATGGCGCCGTTCGCAGCGCGCACGTAGCCGTGAGCCGCGCCGCTCGCGTCAAAGTAAGTTCCCGTGACCGCTCCCTCCAGGCTGAGGGCGCTTGCCACGGCGGTAAGCGTGTTTACGGAGCCCGCGGGATCGAATGAGGTGAAGGTGCGATAAGGCGGATAGGTGACGAAGCCGTGAGATACATTGTTTGCGTCAATGTAGTATCCGGCGATTTCTCCTCCCAGGTTGATGTTGCCCGCGAAAGTGCCCTGGCCGGAGCCTTGTCCGGCGTCGGGATCGTTCAAAATGGTGAAGGTGCCTGAACGGAGCGGCAGTGGCGAAGCCGTGAGCCACGTTATTTGCGTCAACGTAGTAACCTGTCATCACTCCGAACAGGTTGATGCTGAAAGTGATAGTGCCCTGGTTCGCGGCTGTGCCCGCGCCCGGAGCATTGAATGTGGTGAAAGTGCTGGGCGAACCACATCCCGAAACGCACTGGAAACCGTGAAACACGTTGCCTGAGTCAACGTAGGACCCCACGACAGTTCCCTGCGGGTTGATGCCAAAGCCCCCGGTGCCCTGGCCGGCGCCTGTGCCTGCACCCGGAGCACTAAATGTGGTGATGTGTTGAGCGCTTGCTAAACCACATGCAAGAAATACGAAACCTACTACCTTCCGAAGCTGCAGTCGATTCATAACTCCTCCTGTGTTGATTTGCAATGAGTGGTCATGCGGGAACTCCTTATAAGCAGGGCTAGTGTTTAGTTGTTCTGTTATTGACTTGAAAACGGAAGACATCACTGCTGCTGGCTCCGCTTGCTCTGCGATAATGCTGAGTCTCTCTCGCCTTGGCCTTCCAGCCAGGGCAGGCGAAGTTTCTCGTTTTAGGCGGAGCCGTGGACATCAGATTCATCTTTTCTTCGGCAAAAACCGACCAGTCGGTTTGGTTCGTCTCTAAAAAAAACTTCAAGGCCGCAGGCTATCCAGGTAGCCGCATGCCGCCTCGCCTGCCTGGGTCATCAGCTGCGCGTTGCGCGAGCTCTTGCCTGTGCCCCAGATTCCCATCTGCGCCGCTACCACTAGCGCCGCGACGTGCTGGGGAACGATATCCTTTCTCACCTTGCCGGTCCTCATACCGACGGCCAGCGCGGCGGCGTAGCGCTTGCGCCACACGGCGTAAAGCCGGTCGATACGCTTGCGAAACCCTTCATCCAGCGGCGACATCTCCTGGGCCAGATTGTTGAGGGGACATCCCTGGAGAAACGATCCACTGATGATGTCGGACTTTATGAATTGGCGGAAGGCCTTTTTGAGGTCAGTGATCGGGTCGTCGGAACCCTCGATCGCATCCAGCCAGCGCTGCTCAAGAAGAGGACCGATCATCTCCTCGACCACGGCATAGCCCAACTCCTGCTTGCCGGCGAAGTGATGAAAGATCGCGCCCTTGGTTGTCCCGGCGACCGCCACGATGTCATTCAGGCTGGCGCCCTTGAAGCCGTTCTTGTAGAACTCGGCAAAGGCGGCTTCCAGGATTTTGCGTCGCGTGGCTTCGGACGTCTTGGGGGCCGTGCTCTTCACAGAAATTGACGATACAGACCAGTCGGTATGTTGTCAAGGACAAACACTCAAAAAACAAGAACCGAACTGTTGTCCCGCGCCCGCCGGGTCTTCTTTTTCTTTCATCGTGGGACTGCGTCCATCTTAACCAGACTGGCACTGCGTCACGCGCGCGCTTTGTCGATCATCTTTTTCCAGATACCTTTGGATTTGAGAATGAGTTCAACGGCCTCCCGGACCGCGCCGTCACCACCGAGGGCCCTTGTTGTATAGTGCGCGGCCTCTTTTACTTCAGGGACAGCATCGCCTACGGCAACGGCGAGACCAACGCGGCGCATCAAGGGGATATCCGGAAGATCATCGCCGATAAACGCAACTGCAGAATCGGGGACACCTGCTTTGTTGACGATTTCTTCATAGGCCGCCATCTTCACCGGCTGTTTCATGTAGATAAACTCCATCTTCATTTCGTGGGCTCGGCGCAGAAGTGCGGCACTTTCGCGACCGGTGATACAGCCCGTACGCAAACCGGCGGTGTGCGCTAGGGTGAGGCCCTGGCCATCATGCGCGTCGAAGGTTTTGATTTCGAGTGCGGTGCCGTCGGGTTGCGAGAGCAGAGTGACACTGCCGTCCGTCATCGTGCCGTCCACATCCATAAGAAGCACTTTGATCTGCGCGGCCCGCTTCTTGAGGGCGGGAGAAATTTCGGAAACACGAGCCAAAGAACCCTCCAAGGGGAAAACAAGATGGAGTTTACCTTATCGCGTGTTGTAAAAAACTGCCTGACGGCGGGCGGTTCGTCGCCTCAGGCTAAAGCCTAGGTTTTATACGGCGCGGGACGGCGCTGCTGAAGCCGCGCCCCTTCAAAGAACTATTTTTGAAACAAGCTCTAGTAACGAGACCTGTGTCCCCTATTTGGGCACTTGCCCTACGGTGCCGTGTAGTGTCTGTGGACGAATATCCGATCGGACACGGCCATAGTTTACCGGGTAACCAAAAGAAGGTTGGGTGGAGCACGCGGCGAATTCAGTAATTCTGATCGTCACGCCTGCCTGTATCCCGGGTCACTGACAGGAGAAAAACCCAGCAGGATACTATTTTTGCTTCCCGGAGGAAAAGATTCGCAGCCCTCATGGATGTCAGACTGCCGGATATGAATGGCATCGATGCGCTGATCGCGATCCGGAAGGAGTTTCCCAACGCGCGAATTCTCATGGTGACAACATCCGAAGGCACAGTCGAGATTCAGCGTGCGCTGGCATCAGGAGCCCGAGGGTACATGCTGAAGAGTATGCCGCCGAGAGATCTGGTTGAATCCATTCGACGAGTATACCGGCGGATCGGCAACATTGGACAATCGGTTCTTGTCGGCGACTTGGCTCCAGAAAGCGAATGGTTCATACGTCAGGATTGGGCCGCGCTAGAGCAGATTCGTGGATTCGCAGGCCATGCCCTGGTTCACCGAGGCAAGATCCTTGGCGTTTTAGGTGTCTTTACTCGCGAACCTCTCTACGAGCAGGACTTCGCGTGGCTGAAAATGTTCGCCGACCAGGCGGCGGTTGCCATTGCAAACGCCCGGGCTTTTGAGGACCTCGTGCGCGCCGAAGCCGCGCAACGAGAACGGGAGTTACAACTGCACGAGCTCCGCCTCCGGCAAGTGGCCGGTTACATGCAAGCCAAGCTGGAAGAGCGTCTCGAGGAGCGGGAGCGGATTGCCCGAGACCTGCACGACACCCTGCTGCAGGGATTTCTCAGTGCGTACATGCAACTGGATGTCGCCAATGACCGTTTGCCTGCCGACTCGCTGGCGAAACCTCTGGTGCAGCACGTTCTCGATCTGATGAAGCAGGTTAGTGAGGAGGGCCGAAACGCGATCCGCAACCTGCGCTCGCCGCGTCCTGAGTCCGATGGTTTGGAAGAAAAGCTTTCCGGAATTCGCGAAGAGTTTTCCCTCCAGGAACAGGTTGATTTCCGAGTTGTCGTGGAGGGAAAGCCTATTGCGCTACATCCGCTCATTCGCGAGGAGGTGTACCGCATTGCCCGTGAAGCCGTGATCAACGCATTTCGCCATTCCGAGGCAGGCCGGATTGAAGTTGAAATCAAGTATGCTGCGCGAAGCCTGCGCGTCATGGTGCGCGACAATGGCTGTGGTGTCGATCCAAAGGTGCTCCGGAACGGACGCGAAGGACACTGGGGTCTATCGAACATGCGGGAGCGAGCGGAGAAAATCGGCGCCAAGTTCGCAGTCCTGTCCCGTGCCGGTGCAGGGACCGAGGTGGAGCTGTCGGTGCCCGGCAAAGTAGCCTTCGAAACCGTGTTTTCGCAGGGCTGGTGGAAGCGGCTGACCAGGTCGTTACCAGCGAAAACCGCGGCTGATGTTCCTCCGACCAGAGTGAGCGAGGACGATGAACGAACCAGTACGTATAAGCGTCTTGAGCATCGATGATCATCCGCCCTTGCGCGAGGGAATCGCTACGCTGATCGCGCACAAGCCGCCGCGATAGCCGTGCGGCGCGGAATCATCCACCTCTGAGAAGGACGTCCCGCTGTGCTCAGGTATCCCCCGATAGTGGTAGGACAAAATTCCGAGCTCTAGGGATTCGCGGCGAGCTGGCAGCCGCTAGTCTTACTTACGCGGGATTCAATGACACCTACGGATCCTCGGGACTTGAGCTTGCGAAGGCTGTATTCCACATTCCCCGGCGAATGGCATGGCATAGGTTTGCTGCTGTTGCGAGTGGCGATTGGCGGGACACTCATCCTGCAGGGTTCAGCCTATTTGCCTCAACTCCACGGACTGAGGCTTGAGGGGTGGGCCGTCTGCCTGCTGGCCTTCACAAGTGGTACTGCCCTTCTCGTGGGGTTTCTGACTCCGGTCGCGAGTAGCCTGGCGGTCCTGGGTGGAATGGGCATTACATTCTCATGGCTTCCCAGAGCGAATTGGAATGTCTTTACCTGCAGCCCGCTGAGTCTCGCTGCGATCATTGTGGCCATGGCTTCTGCTCTCCTGGGTCCCGGGCCTTTTCACTGGATGCCCGCTTCTTTGGACTGCGCAAAGTCATCATCCCCCGGCCGCCCGCCGCGCCTAAACCATAATCTGTCGGCTAACCGTTCCGTCATCTTTAAGATTTACTCCTGACAAGGGGTATGCCGGTGAGTACCAGACCGTGGTATCGAAAAAACGCTAGATCTCGTGATGTGCTTTCGGCGTTGAGTCCCGCATGATGTTTCCATGACAGACAGCAAGAGCCCAGATGGCCTCGCATTAAACATCCTGAGGCGCAACTCGCTGCAGGAGATTGCCTGGTTATGATTTCCTTAGCGCAGCGGAATCTGCTTCACGACAAGGTGCGGTTGACCGTGACCCTGACCGGGATCGTGTTCGCCGTAGTTCTGATTGTTATCGAATTGGGATTGTATGTGGGCTTCACGCGAACCACGTCCTGTCTGATCGATAACTCCGGCGCGGACCTTTGGGTGACCTCCAAGCACGTGCCCTACCTCGAGCTCGGAACGCCTTTCAACGAACGCAAGCTTTACCAGGTCAAAGCCGTGCCCGGTGTGGCCGACGCCGAGAAGTTCATCAATAGCTGGACGAGATGGAACCGGCTCGACGGCGCTCAGGAGACGGTTCAGGTCGTGGGCTTCAATCCCGATGCCGGTCTGGATGGCTCTTGGAACGTGGTGGAGGGCAGTGTCCGCGATTTGAAAACCCCCGATGGCGTCATGGTGGATGAAGTTTACAAGAAGAAGCTGGGAGTGAGGCGCATCGGCGAGGTGTTCGAGATTAACGGACACCGGGCGCGGGTGGTCGGCTTTACCCGGGGGATCCGTGATTTCACAACTGACCCCTATGTCTTTACCAGCTTCCGGCATGCCCAGGATTACGCCCCGCTGCGGGACGACCAGACTACTTACATACTGGTCAAGACCGAGCCCGGCGCCAATGTGGACGAAGTCCGCACAAACATATTGGCCCGGGTGAAGGATGTAGACGTACTCACCAGCGCGGAGTTCAGCCGGCGCACGCAGAGGTATTGGACGTTTACTACCGGCGCCGGTATCGCCATCCTGCTGGCGGCAGTGCTGGGATTGATCGTGGGATTCGTTGTTGTGGCACAGACCATCTACGCCACCACCATGGATCACTTGAAGGAATTCGGCACGCTGAAAGCGATGGGTGCACCGAACAGTTATGTGTACAAAGTGATCTTGATACAGGCAGCGGTCGGCGGGGTAATAGGATACGCGCTGGGGATGATCATCAGCGGCGCCGTGGTGCGTTTCGCTCAGCCCGCCGGGGCACCCATCCTGATGAATGGGTGGATGGCAATCTTGATATTCCTTCTGACGCTGTTCATGTGCGCCGGAGCAGCGCTGGTTTCCATTAACAAGACCGTCGAATATGATGGCGCGGCGGTGAGCGTGAAGCTGCCCTAGCATCTGCGTATCGAACAGGATCACGTAACGGCAAAGAGCGACGGCACGCGTTTCTTCGCGTCTTCAGTGACGTGGTAGAGCTTGGCCTGGCGGACGATTACCCATGTGAATGAGAGGTATTCGTAGGCTGTCTCCTCGAACTCTTTGGGCGTGAAGACGTGGATGTCGATCGAGTGCACCACGCCGAACAGGAGACTGCGGATGGCGCGTTTCCGAGCACCTGGGCTTTCGACGGTGTCGCGGATGACGAATAGGTCGAGATCGCTGCTGGCGCGCTGCGACCCTACCGCGTAGGAGCCGAATGTACCGACGGCGAGAGGCGCGCAGGAGTGGGCGATGTACCCGGCGATGCGCGTGATGTCGGCTTCGCTCAGCATCGTTTACTTCACCTCATAGGTGATAACGAGGAAGATGTCCTCGATCCGGGTTGGGTCGAGACGTTCCTGTCCGCTGACCAGCGTTTCGAGTGCGGACGGAAGACTGGTCTGCGGGAGGGTCAACGTGAAGGAGCCTAGAGCGGTTGGCGCGGTCATTGGGGCGTCAGCCGAGAGCGCTGCGACCGGACCGCCTCCTGCGGCCGTTTCGGCTCCGCCGCCGCCGGGAATGCTGGTCACCGGCTTCAGGACGATGCTGGCTGGAGTCGCGCTTCCGGTGGGGCCGAATGTGGCGTCCATTGCGATGCCTGAAAGGGCGGAAGTGAGAGCTGAAGACATCGGCTGCGTGAAGGCTACGTATATAGTGACGTCGGTGATGAATGGTGTGCCGAGGTTGGAGAACGGGACGACATTCGCCAGCAGCGGAAGTGTCAACTGCTGCTGCGTGGCGGTGGTGTCGGCTGGGTTGTAGAACGCGTAAAGCGCGTTGCTGAAGGTGTTGCGGACGCTCAACAGGATGGTGCGCTGGTTGATGGGTTTGAGTGCGGTGCGCACTGCCTCTGGATCCCCGCCGGGACGCGCGCTATAGCTGAAGTGCATGATGACGTCGGTGACTGTGGACAGATCCAAGTCGTTGTCGCGGGGGTCGAGCGTAAAGTTCCAGGTGCTGACGACGCCCTGGCCTTCGAACGGCAGCCAGCGCTCGTCGCGGAAGTTGACCTCGAAGAGTCCGGCGTCGTTCTGGCCGGTGCTGGTCGCGATGATAGGCGTCGCCGCGACCGTGGGCGCCGCGCTGATGCCGTTGGGGAAACTGCCCGGCATACTGGTTGCCCACACGAAAGGCGTGTACGGCGCAGACGGTGCGACTGTTCGGATGACCGACGAGCCGAGCGACAGTGTTCCGTGGATTCCCGTGTAAGGCCCGGTGACGCAGGGAACGGTGAGCGCGACCGAACGCAGACGGCAGAAGTACTGGCCTGGGTAGTCGTGGTCGAAGAGTGTTTCGTCCAGCGCAATGGTGCAGCTACCGCTCTGCAACAGTTGCGCCAGCGCGAGTGGCTGGGTGAGGGCGAGCGAGATGTGCTTCGTGAGTTCGAGCTCGCGCAGGTTGTTGGCGAGGTACTGCGAGTCCATGCGGCGCAGATCGAAGAGCAGGCTGTCGCCGGCGGTAAGACCCTTGTACTGGCTGCTCCAGTAGGAGCTTTGGATGAAGATGTCGGTCGGTCGGCCGAGTTCGTACTGATACGCGCTCTGGGCCTGCAGCGCGAGGCTGTAGGCGAGCTGATAGGCCTGCGTGTACACGGTTGTTAGCTGCGTGAGCATCCAGTTGTAGAGCTGCGCGTTGGTGTATTTGTTGGTGAGGAAGTCGCTGATGGCCTGCGCGTTGTTGATCTGCGTGTTCTGGATGTTGACCTCTGTCGTGGCGATGTTCACGCGGTCATTTGCCGTGACGATCTGGCTGGCGATCTGGGTGAGTTCGGCCTGCGCGAGATTGGCCTGCAGCGTCCACTCGTCCTGGCGCCGCTGATAGCTGCCCATGGTCGCGGACATCGACGCCGACTCGGTGAGAATGCCCGCGATGGTGCGCGAGACGGTTGCGGCGCTGACTGAGGCGTTGCCTACGTTCTCGCCGCCGAAGGATACGGTCACTGTCGGCGATCCGCCAAAGCCAGATGCACCGGCCGTGAACTTGGGGATCGCGTAGGCGACGCCCGCGGTGAGGTCGATGGACCATCGCAACCCCGTTTGCGATCAGCGCGCCGGCCTGCAGCGCAAGCGCCGTGATCTCCCACGGGTTCATGTACACGATGGTCGAGTAGTAGTTGTAGCGGATCTGCGTGACCGCCTGCTGGTTCTGAAGCACCGTGACCTGATCCTGGGCCTCGGTTAGCTGCTGGTTTTTCATGGTCAGCATGGCGGTCTGGATGGCGAGCTCCTGCGTGGCGCGCAGCGTGGCGTACTTCTCGGCGTCCTGCTTTTCGAGCGCCGAGAGGATGGCGGCGCCGTAGGATCGCACGTCGTTGGTGAACTCGACGGCTCTCTGCAGATAGGTTGCGAAGCGATAGATGGGCGCGGCGGCCGCTGCGCCGAACGAGGTTGCGCCCTCGGCCGCCTCGGCGATCAACTGCAGCGGATTGATGGGCGGCGCATACAGCGCCAACGGCTGCGCCACACCCTGCAGGTTGAGGCAATGGCGAATGTTGTACAGACGCTGCGCGACCGTTCCCCAGTAGGCCAGCAGCTGGTCGTTAGGCGGGATGCAGAAGAGCAGCGTGCTGCCGCTTCCCAGCATCGTCGGCATTGTCGTAGTCGTTGAGCTGCCATCGACCAGCGACTGCGGCGGTTCGGGGGCAATGATGACGTTCTCCACGTTGACCAGCACGTTTGAGAACATGTCCAGATTCTTCAGCGACGCATACGTCGGAGCGGCGCTTTGCTGCGAGGCCGGAATGCGCAACTGGTCAGGCTGCGGGCCGAGGATCATGTCGGCGAGCACATAGAGCTGCTCGGCCTGGCTGACGTTCTCGGAGGTGTACTGAGCGTAGTATGAGTCGCCCCACGCGATGAGCAGGTTGAGGAACTGCATCACCGTTGCCTTGCCGTAGGCGGCAATACGCATGCTCGCCACCATGTGCGGATCGTATGGGTCGTTCATCCACGCCAGGATCGCGTTGGTGGTGGAGGTGTCGCTGATGCCCTGTTGGGTGTCTGCGGCGAGCGTGGTGAGCAGGTTCTGAATTTGCTGGTTGGCCCAGTCGGAGGCGTTCATCTGGTTGAAGGGTGCAAACTGCCAGCGTTCCAAAATGGCTAGTGGCGGGAAACCGTGCTCTACTCCTTCACTGGAGGCCGTGACGGGGGATCGACTGGGGGCTTGATCTTCGACAGTTCCGGCAACCTGTACGGAACAAGCGGTTACGGCGGCGACAACGATTATGGCCTGGTTTTCCAGTTGACGCCTTCCGAAAGCGGGTGGACAGAGAATATCCTCTACCGTTTCCAGAATGGAAGTGACGGATATCAGCCATGGGGCGGTCTGATCTTTGATCCGTCGGGCAATTTATATGGGACCACTACCGAGGGCGGCTCTGGTCGGGGCGGCACGGTTTTCAAGCTCACCCGGGCAAACGGCACCTGGAGCTACAGCTTGTTTTACAGCCTGCCGGCAGGTGGCTACTATGGTCCCCAGTACAATCTGGTTATAGACGCGGCCGGTAATTTATACGGCACGTCCAGCGATGGCGGCTCTTACGAGGAGGGCGCGGTTTTCAAGCTGACACCAGGAGGTGGCGGCTGGACCTACACCTCGCTTCACGACTTCACTGGCGGCGTCGACGGCGGGATTCCGACTGGTCTACTGCTCGACGGGAGTGGCGCTCTCTTCGGCACGACACAGGTTGGGGGCACGGGACCATGCAGCGGCGTGAACTATAGGGGTTGTGGTGTCGTCTATGAGATCACGCCGTAACCGAAATTCTGTAGCTCTACAGCGGGTCGGCATCCTCGTCTGGGTGTCGGCCTTTTTCGGGCCCCACGCGATAGTTGAAGGGCTCGCCGCGAACCCTGAAATTACTCGTCCGTGCTAAAGGCTCGATTACTGTCGGCAAATCGCCATCTCACTCGCAATCGACAGCACTCACTAGGTACCGGCAAGTGATCGGCTTTGGGGATCAATCCAGACTGGGACGTCCGGATTGGTACCGGGAAGTTGGCCACCATCCGGCAACCGCATTGGCGCCACTTGGATGTAAAACGCCCAACCCATCGCCTTGGTGGTCGCGGTCACAAGGACGGGACGGCGACAAGGCGGCCAAGTAGTTGGCGACTATTGAGCGATACGGTTCCGCAGCGCCCTGGGGTAGACTGAGATCGCTTATAGCGTTTTCATGGATAGTGTAGACTGTTGGTGGCGATTCTCCGCTGCACCCGATGGCACGACCCTATGCAAATGATTTGCGGCGAAAGTTTTTGCAGGCCTATGAGCAGGGCAAAGGGACGCTGGGGGAGTTAGCGGAACAGTTTGGGGTAAGTGAAGGCTGGGCCAAGAAGGTCTCCGCCACCCGCACGCGCACGGGGCAGATGGAGCGGCCACCGTGGCGACGTGGCCCCGTGAGCCGGGTGACGGTGACGCTGCAGGAGTGGATGCGGGAGCAAATCCGCAAGCAGCCGGATCTGACGCTGCGAGAGTTGCAAGAGCAGCTGCAAGCGGTCAAGGGCGTGAGCTTGAGCATCGGACGGCTGTGGCTGGCCTTACGGCAGATGGGACTGCGGCTTAAAAAAAGTCACTCCACGCCCAGGAGCAAGAAACCCCGGAAGCGCAGCAGCGCCGGCAAGCGTGGTGGAAAGCTATAACTCAGATCGACCCGGAGCAGTTGGTGTTTCTTGACGAGAGCGGAGCCAGCACCCAGATGACCCGCAACTATGGCCGGGCTCCTCGTGGAGAACGGGTGGCGGAAGGGACGCCCAACCGCCACTGGTCTACGTTGACCATGCTGGCGGCGCTCACCACCCGAGGCTTGCAGGCGCCCATGACCATCGAATCGCCGACCGATGGCGATGTCTTCCTGGCCTATCTGGAGCAGGTGTTGTGCCCTCGGCTCCGACCCGGACAGCTGGTCATCATGGACAATCTATCGGCTCACAAAGTGCAGGGTGTACGGGAGCAGATTGAAGCCCGGGGCGCGCGCCTGATCTATCTGCCCGCCTACTCGCCGGACTTCAACCCGATCGAGCAAGCCTGGTCGAAGATCAAGCAGTTGTTGCGCTCGGCCAAGGCCCGAACCGTAGAAGCTCTGGAAAGCGCAATTACAGAAGCCCTGGCAGCCGTTACCGCCGAGAACGCCTTAGCCTGGTTCTCTCATTGCGGATATGGTCTACAATAACTGTGAAAACGCTCTAGAGCGACGACTTTCAGCACCCTGCTTTACGCTGCTCCCTTTTCTAAAGAGAGGTCGGTCGCCATGGCCAACCCAACTCGCGCCAAGCTGATCTTCAAAGTAATCGCCGCCGTCACCGCGCGGACTGCCCTCTTGGGGACGCTGCTGTTTTTTCCCGCGGGAACACTGGCGTGGTGGCGGGGGTGGGTTTTCCTCGCCGTGATGTTCGCCGCGTCGGCGAGTATGATGCTCGGCGTGAACCAGGACTTGGTCGCCGAACGGCTCAAGGGGCCGTTCCAAAAAGGGTCGCGGGTCGACAAGATCCTGGCCGTCGCGTTGATCCCAGCGATTGCCGGGCAGTTCGTCTTCATTGGGTTGGATGTGTCCCGGCTGCACTTGCTGGGGAAGCCGAACGTGATAGTTTCGTCGCTGGGCCTCGCCCTGTGCATCGCGGGGTTCTGGATCATGCACCTCGGCCGTCGTTGGCCATCCAGATGGTGTCGGCGATGTACTGGTCGAGTTCGGAATTCACGTTGTACGGAGAGCTGACGCCGGTGGCCGGCTGCAAAGTGATCTCGAAATCGGGGCTGACGATGAGCGCGTGCGGGTCAGCATGAACGGTGCTGAGGTTGCTGTTGCTGCCATCCTTGTGCGCTTGCGAGATGTCTTCGCCGCCCAAGCGATGCCAGGAATCGAAAATGCCTGGAAATCCGTGGGAAACGTGGACATGACTCATGTCAGAAAAGAAAACCAGGAAGCCGGAACTGGTTTGCTTGGTGACCACGTACATGTTGCCGCTGGGAGTATCGCTTCCGCCGCTATAGATCGGTGGGCCGGGCAGCTCCATCCACTGAGCAGAGTCCGTGTTGGCAAATTGACTAAAGTCGCCGTACCAGAGGCTGCCCTCATCGGCCAGCCGCTTACATTTTGTATTTGCTTGCGTGCCGTCGGGGGGAATGCCTTGATTGTTGTAATAGCTCGGTCCCAAAGCCCCGCCCACGGTTGCCAGATACACCTTGGCCGGATTACCCGGCTCGAACAGCCATAATTTGCGAAGCGCTGGTGTTGTTCAGTCCCGTTTGGCTGCCAAAAGCGCCAACACTGTTGCCTCCGCAGCCGGTTTGGAACGTTGCGAGATTGGTGCGCGACTGATTGATGACGCCAACGCCGTTGTCCTGTTTCCAGGTGTTCCCGCCATCATTGGAGAAGAAGATGTTGCTGTTCGGTGTGAAGGGGATGTCACCGCAGGCGTATACCTTGCGAACGCCGGGGCCTTCCGAGGGAGCAACGGCAAGGTGCCACACGTTGCCACCGAGGTACATCGTGTTCCAATTCTGACCGCCGTCGTTGCTGACGGCAACTCCGTCATAGCCAATGGCGGCACATGCCAAGGTGGTGTCGTCCGGAGCGAACAACACCTGGCTGACTCCGAAATAAGGGGACGACGTGGGCACAGAAAGAACCAGCTCCCATGAGTGGCCGCCATCCGCAGAGCGGTAGATGCCGTCGCGGTTGGTGTTGAACTGACCATCGCGCGCCGCTGCGAGAACCAGGTCCGGATCGCTGGGGGAGGCTGCCAGATCGTAAACGTGGCGGGCGTAAACTCCGCCGAAGCTGCCCGGGCCGGCAGTTTCAGTGAGGGGGCCAACGAGCTGGTAAAAAGTTTGGCCGGAATCATCGGAGCGCCACACTCCGCAGAAGCTTCCGGCATAGATACGCGTTGGATCGGCGGACAGAGCGAGCGAAAGAATACGTCCGCTGGTGCAGTGTTGCACATCGCTCTGCGAGAAGGTCGAGTTGGTTGGGGCAACGTGGCTAACCGTTGGCATGTTGCGTCCATTCGTGGGTGCGGCTTAGTGGCCGGTGTCAGGGTATGTCCACCGTGATCTCGAACACGGAATCGGAATCGGGGTCATGAAAAGCGTGAACGGTCAAATTGCGAAACGCGGCTTCGCGGAGCAATGCAATGCGTTGCGACTGGAGCACGCGATCGACTGCTGGATCAGCGGCGTGGCTCACCCACAGATAAAAGAACCAGTTGATGCTGGTCGCGGTTTCAAGCAAATTGAAAGCGCCCACGTCGATGGCGTTGGGGAAACCCGGAGTGATGGTCGCAAGCTTGATATTGGTGACGGTTCCGATGGTTTCAGCCATAAAGTTCGCCTCCTCCTAGCAGGGCGCCACATAGGGCATGCTGGGATCGCTTAAATGTTTGGTGATGCTTTTCGCGGTTTCGAGATTGCCGCCAACCCGAAGCTTGCCACCTAAGAGCGCGTCATAGGGAGCGAGTTGTCCGCTGGCGATCTTTGCCTAGGTTTCCGGACGCATCACCACGTGAACATCAGCGTTCTTCGCAAGGCCGCGGCGGGCGCTCGCCTTGGACGTGCCGCCTTCGACATCCCAGTGCTCAGCCTTCTCGCCGTCGTCGCCACTGACGAGACGAATGTGGAGACGCACATGCGAACCGAAATTACGAAGAGCGTGGGAGAGATTCTTGAAACTTTCGGCGTGGTCGCGCTTCTGGGAACTAGCGAAAGGCCGCAGGCGGGCGAACGTTACGTGTGGAACCACGGGAGTCGCAGTTAGTTTGCCACCATTCCATGTCATGATTGACACCCTCAGACCAAGCGCGCTGAATCATTACCGGGGAATGTCGCTGGCTCGTGCCATTGACGAAAAGGACGCGACGTGGACTTGCGTGGGCCAGTCTTGCTACAAAAAGCGATAAGATTTTACACCAAGTCTCAAACCACTAACGATATTTCCGAGTCACTCGATCGGATGTCCCGGCACGGATCTTGGTCACCGATCCCGCTCCGCTGCGAAGATTTCCTGAACTTTGCCAAAAGGCCCACAGCGATGAAGCCAAGAATGACCATGAACTCCGCAAATCCGTCGCCACCATCCGGGGAGACGTGGAAGATCCGCTCCAAAAAATCCATCAGCAGCCTCCCTCGATGAATTTCGCAAAAGCTAACACTTAGACCATCTGCGGTCAAATCGCGAGCTGCAAACTGAGAAGGGTACGACTAATCCGGTCTGACGGTTCTCGGATGGAAAGCCGGCAAATAATGATAGGTCTGTGGTATGCCAACGCGAAGTTGTCCCGAAACCGGCTTCGGGGAGATGTGTCACAAAAAGATCTCTCCAAGAGAGTAATGGACCAGAACAGGACTTCTTGGGAATCAGCCCATGACGGTTCCAAGTGGAACTAGTCTAGCCTCGCCATTTGTCCGCTCATGCGGAGACGATTTTTCCTCAACTGACATGAATGTTACGCATGGATTTAGGAAACTTGGAGCCGATGGATGCTAGCGCATTGATCGGGGCAATCTGCAGGCATTACTCCGGGTTGTCCGTCACCAGCCAGAACGACTTCGTGGCGCAGCCAACTCGCCCAAGCCGACTTTCGGAGCTAATCGCGCTACAGCAACTTCGCGTACTCCGCTTTAGCCTGCTGGTAGACGGGAATGGTGGGGTCGGCGACTTTCCAGAGGTTCAGGAAGTATTCGTACTCGGCGCGAGCTTTGGTGGCGTCGCCCTGCAAGGCGTAGGCGCGACCAAGCTGCAGAAGTGCGAGAGCGCCAATGGGCTTGTTCAATACGATTCCACCATAGTCGAGAACTTTCTGGAACTCAGCGGCGGCTTCTTTGCCCTGATCGGCGGCTAAATAGGCTTCTCCGCGGACATAGACGGGATACAGGGCCGTCCAGCCGTAAGTACTGTAAGTGGTGTCTCCCAGCTCATACGGCATGGCGGCTCTGAGAGCCTCCAGGGCTTCAGAAGCATTTCCCTTGCTGACCGCAAGCTTTGCGCGGAGTGTCGGCAGGTAAATGAACTGCACGACTGTGGCTTCCGGGAACCTCTGGCTCAAATCGTCGGCAAGTTTTTGCGCTCGCTCGTCGTCCCCGGCATAGGCCCACGCAAGCGCGGAAGCGTACTGCAGATCGTGGCCTGCCGGATGCCTCATTGCCAGAATGGCACGCCGTCTTGCTTCGTCGGCATTGCCGAACAAGGCCTCCCGGAGAGCTGAAAGGGCGGTGTAGGTTGCAGCCGCTTCCTTGTCTCCAGCCCGTTCGGCAGAATCTACTGCCTGAAGGGAAAACTCTCGGGCACTCTTAAGCCGCCCGGAGTAGGCAGCGGTATCGGCTTCGTTCGCGAGCAAGGTAGCTTCCAGGCCCGGCGTTCCCGCCGATGACGATACCTGCTGCGCCATCCCCGCTGCATCGTTCTGCAAAAAGGCAATCTCATACAAAGCAAGAGGGAATAAAGAGTTCTTCAGTTTGCGTTCGCGAGCTTGCTCATACGTGGCCTTCGCCTCATCGATGCGATTCAGCGAGAGGTAGTCAAAGATCGTGAGTCCGTACCCCGGGGAAAAGCTCGGACTCAAGCGGATTGCCTCTCGGCCTGCTTCCACCGCTCTTTCGTATTGTCCTGTATTCGGGTAGATTGCCCCCGCCAAGTACGTCTGCGGGAGCGCCGCGCGGGGATAAGCTTGTATCCAAAGCTGGAGGGCTTCTTCGGCCTTTTCCAGGTTCCCGGTGACCACCTTATGAAAGCGAGCCGTGATGAAGTACTTCTCAGGCTCGCTGGTTCGGTCGCGGAGTTCGTAAGCTTTTCGGGTACTCTCAACATCCATGCTGAGTTCACCCATATTGTTGTACGCGATGCCCATCCACGCGTAGGCGAGTGCGAAATTGGGGTCGAGTTCGATGGCCTGTTTATAAAACGGAATAGCCGCAGCATCCCCGGCAGTAATATGAATTTGAAAACCCGAGCTGAAGGATTTCAGGGCTTCAAGTGATGGCGTGGTCGCTTGTTCGAGAGGAATATCGAATTTCTGCACCGTGCTCAGCGACTCGCCCAGTTTGTTCCGCATCTCCGAAGCTGTCTTTCCCAAAGCGTCGAGCACGTGACTTTTGTCGCTCGCCTGGGCTTCCGCGCTTGCTAGCGACTTACCGCTTGTGCAGTCGACCGCTTTAAGGGTCAAAAGATACTGCGAGCCAATCTGCGCAATCGCACCGTCGAGGACGGCGGCGCTCGCTATCCGCTGGCAGAGTTCCCGCGCAATCTCCGGCGTGAGCTTCGCATCCGGCTTCTGGCCCATCATCTGCAAGGTCTGCTGGACTTGCTGCTCGGGCACAATACTGAGGAAAGGCGACTGTTCCAGTTGAACTGACAACCCTTGCCGCAGCGTGCCGTCAAAGACGGCGTCGCCCGTGGTGTTGGTGAAATCGGCGAGGACAATGGTGTCTTTGTCCGTAAGTTTTGGCGGACGGTGAAAATAGAAGAAACCGGCAACCAGGAAGACCAGCAAAACCGCGACCGCAGGAATAATCAGCTTCCAGGGTTTGGCGGTGGCTGCTGGGGCTCTAAGTTGTGCGCTTGCCCTCAGTCGGCCCGAATCGCTGTCCCGCTTAAGACGCTGGAGGTCGGCTCGAATTTCCGAGGCGTGCTGGTAGCGCAGGTTGCGATCTTTTTCCAGGCACTTGGCGATGATGCTCTCTAGTTCGGGCGGCAGATCGGGATTTAGGCGTACGAGAGGCAACGGAGCGCTGTTGAGAATGGAATCGAAGATGTCGCCCAGGCTTTCCCCGCGAAATGGCAGCTTGCCGGTGGCCATTTCGTAGAGCACCGCCCCAAAGGAGAACAAGTCGGAGCGGGCGTCCAGTTCCTTTCCGCGCACCTGCTCCGGTGACATGTAGGCGACCGTGCCAAGCACGGCGCCGGCGCCAGTGATGGACTCCAGCGTCGAAGCGTTCATACCCAGGCCTTCGTGCCTGAGGGAGATTTTGGCCAGCCCGAAATCAAGGATCTTCGCGTGACCGCGCCTGGTGACGAATATGTTTGCGGGTTTGATGTCGCGATGAACAATCCCGGCGGAATGGGCGGCATCCAAGGCGTCGGCGATTTCAATGGCTAAGTCGAGAAGTGTTTCAAGTTCGAGAGGGCGACTCGGGATGTGATGCTTAAGAGTAGCTCCATCCATGAACTCCATGACGAGGAAGGAGCGGCCGTCCTGCTCGCCGATGTCATGAATGGTACAGATGTTCGGGTGATTTAAAGCCGAGGCGGCCCGTGCCTCCCGCTGGAAACGGCCGAGAGCGTCCGGGTCGTGCGCGATTTCATCGGGCAGAAACTTGAGCGCCACGAACCGGTGCAGGCGGATGTCCTCGGCCTTGTAAACCACCCCCATTCCGCCACCGCCTAGTTTCTCGATAATGAGGTAATGCGAGATGGTTTGGCCAATAAGCGAACCTCCAGCATCTGGCCCGCTTTTGTTCTGCTCGAGAGCGAGGGCCCGCGCAGCCGCGTCTATAGCGGGGCTCTCCAGGAAGGTTCCCGCCTCCTGCTGTGACTTCAGCAGGGAGCGGACTTCGCACTCCAGGGCCTCATCGCCGGTGCACGCTTGTCGCAGAAACGCGTCGCGCTCCTCCGGCGGACGCTCTAGCACCGCTTGCAGCAGGCCATCGATTTGTTTCCACCGCTCAGAATCCATCGCTCGTCCCGCCCGCCAGTTCGCGGTAGAGCCAGGCCTTGGCAGTGCTCCAGTCGCGCATCACGGTGACCGGCGATACTTTGAGCACCTCAGCCGTCTCTTCCACGCTGAGTCCGCCAAAGAAGCGCATTTCTACAACCTGTACCTTGCGGGGATCGAGCCGTGCCAGAGCGTCCATCGCAGCATCGAGCGCCACCAGGTCCGCGGGCCGGTCGCCGCCCACCACGGCCGCCTCGTCCAGGGAGACATGCTGCACGCCGCCTCCCCGTCTTAAGTTCTGGCGCCGGGCATGCTCCACCAGTATTCGCCGCATCAACTGGGCCGAAACGGCAAAAAAGTGAGCACGATTCTGCCACTGCATGCGCTTGTAATCCACCAGGCGCATGTAGGCCTCGTTCACCAGGGCCGTCGTTTGCAGCACGTGTCCGGGACGCTCGCCCTTCATGTAGTGGCGCGCCAGGCGGTGGAGTTCCTTATAAACGATGGGCGTCAGCCGCTCGAGCGCGCCCTGGTCTCCCTCGCTCCAGGCTCGGAGCATCATTTTGCGAAGGTGGGTCATAGGTCATCTCCTTATGACCCAACCCTTGGCGCGATTGTAGTCGCGATCGTGATGGTGCTGGCGGCAACGCTGACGCAGGCGCAGACCTTCACCGTGCTGCACACCTTCACCCACTACGGCGACGGAGGTGAACCCATGGCAGGCTTGACGATGGATCGAGACGGGAACCTCTATGGCACGACCTCGGCCGGCGGAGCCGGATATGGGACGGTGTTTAAGCTATCGCACTCGGAATCGGTTTGGGTTCTGACCACCCTCTAGGTCTTTCAAAGCGCCAACGATGGAGCGTACCCGCCACCACTGGTTGTTCCATACAGCTGGTCCTGCCGTCAGGGAGCAAACGCGCTCCGCTTCGTTAGCAGATACACAACCATTGCGCCGCCAATCGGCAGCCCTATCAGGGTGCGCCAGTCGTGCGCGATCACGGCATTTGTCGTATCGCCCGCAAGGTTAATGCAAGAGAATGGCGAGCGCCGTCCAGTAGCCCCAACGCTTGCAGCGTTGCAGGCCGAGTTCGGCCGCGCCGCACGCCACGCAGACCAACGGCCATCGGGAGCACAGCCCACAAGCCCATCGCGGCGAAACCTTTGCGGGCGCGAGGGTTCAGCCGCCAGAGTGGTTCTAGTACACTTCCGGGAAACAGCAGCATCACGGCTGCGAGGCCGCTCATGACGGTGCCGAACAGGAAGAAGAAGCAGAGGGCGGTGATGCCGGGCGGGCGACTTGGATAGGTCACTTGGTTTTGGAATTTGGTCGCGGAGCAGATGTGCTGGCAATAGTCCTCCGTCGTTCGCGAGTATATGTGAGGAATAATCGATAGCCTTGTGCCAGCGTCTCCGTCAATTCGGAAACATCGTCTCAGGGGTGTACGCTCCTGTGCTCGCCAAGGAAGTCTTCCGGTTAAGCAAGAATTTTCCTGGCTTTTTGTGCGACACAAGAATGGCACAAATAAGTAGCCGCTCCCTGAAATTCCTAAAGGGTACTTGCGGTAGATTCAAAGCGACTGCAGCACTTCTTCGGTAGGTCGGGGTCCTGAAGCGGCTGCTGAGGAGTTCTTCTCTTGCGGCGCCGCTCGCTTGGGCGACGTGATCTGGATAGACGCAGACTCTTTGGTACGTCTTGTCCTCGCTCCTTACGCAGAACCTCGCCGAGGTCAAAACGCGCGAACTCCATCAGGCCTGAGGGTCCAACCACCCGGCAAACGAGATCTTCCAGTTCGTCATACGACCCGGTTGCTGCAACGTCATTGCGAAACAGGTTGATGTCGGGATGGCCGATGGCCGCGCCGAGCTTGGCCAGCACGTCCTCGAACGCCTTGGCAGAAATCACCCTAAACCGCTCCACGTTAATTTGCCTCGTGGTCATGGGTCACATCTTAAATTCTTTCGCCATGTGTGAGCAGCGCTTGCCCGGAGCCCTTCCAGCGGAGTGGCGTCTATAATGTAGCCTTCATGCTAGGCCTCGTATACGCTGCGGTTGCGTACGTGCGCAGCCCGGTTGGGATGTTCGTGGAAGAACTGCGCCGCGAGTTGCATCCAGCGCACACGCATGCCGACGCCCACCTTACCGTGCTGCCTCCGCGGCCCTTGCGGGGCACCGAACAGCAAGCCTTGGACGTGCTTAGGGAGGTCTCCCAAACCGTGCAGAGCTTCGAAGTCACCATGGGGGACGCGGAAAGCTTTGTCCCCATCACTCCCACCGTCTTCCTGCGCGTGGCGCGTGGCGCCTATCGCATGCGCGAGTTGCACGATCTCCTCAACCGAGGGGCGCTAGCCTACCAGGAGCCTTGGCCCTATATGCCGCATCTCACCATCGCGAAAACGGATACGGCGGCGGAGGCCAAAAAAGCAGAGGCCATCGCCCGTGAACGCTGGAGGGCCATTACTCTGGCACGCGCACGGTGCGGATTAGTTCGCTCACGTTCGTGAAAGGCAATGGAGAACGCTGGGTTGATTTGGCCACAGTGCCACTGAGCGGCGTGCCAGTGCGGTAATTTCGAACCGAATCCGCGATGGCTATCGTAGCTTCCATTCCGAACACGGCGCGGAATTGCCGAATGACTGGTGGAAACGCCTTTCAGAAGAGCGTCCGACGGGACAGCCTACAAAGATGGCCTACCGAAATCCGCAAGCTGAAAGCGCTTGACGGTTACGCCCCAGAGCACTATCCTCGTGACCATAGTCACTGACTGCCGTCCGCGATTTCGCGAAATTCGGTGTAGTACGCCACCTTAGCCCTCGAACCACTTTTCCACCTCGTCTTAGGAGTCTTCCTTGCTGCGGATGAAGTGGCATTGCGATGTTTGTCATATCGAGAATATCTGTGACGTGCACAGAGAGATGCACTTTTTTGCGGTCATTCTGATGGCGAAGAAGGACCACGCAAGTATTAACCCATCGTGTGACTGGATGAAGATTCGCGTCTCGCTGTTGCACCCGCCCCGGCCAGCCTCCAAACACTCTCTAGTTACGCAGTTTATCGGCGACGATCCACGCTCGCGTGATGGCCGGCGCCGCCAGCAGGTCGCAGCGCCAGCAGGAAGCGGTGGCGGGCCGGAGCCCGGTTGATACCTAGCGGCGAATTCCGGTTGCCGCAACCAGGTAGTGGGGCTGTAAGATGATTGCCTCGCTCATGCCCCCTCTTTCGCGCAACGCCGTGCTGGCCCTGATTGGGATAACACTTGTGCTGCACACCGTAGAGGAGTACTTAACGTTTCCCATCTTCTTGTCCGCTCCCAACCGATTACCAGCATGGCTGCCCCCGCCCCGGCTCATGCAAAACGCGCGTGACATCCATGTTGCGCTGATAATCGCGACAGTGCTTCCTCTGGCCGTAATCGTTTGGGCAATCCTGCGTCCTTTCAAAGTTCTGTTGATATTGGCTCTGTTGATCGAGTCTGTCCTGTTGGTAAATGCGGGCTGGCACTTACTCGCGTCTGCCATCGTGCGCGGCTATGCTCCTGGAGTGATCACCGCAGTATTGATCAACCTGCCCTTCGGTGTCTACGTGCTGCGTAGGGCGGTCAAGGAGCGGTGGATTGGGGTGCGAACCGCGCGGCAACTGATTGGCATTGCGCTCCTGTTGCACATCGTCGCCGTTGGAAGTGTGTTGGCGGGATGAGAAGCCCCGAGGCCAGCGTTTTCCCGGCGGCGAAATGCCCTGCGTCTGGCCAGCGGTATTGAAACTTCTAATCCATGGTCGCTGTCCCCATGCTTCGATAAGCCGCAAAGCCCATGCGGCGGGATTGTTTCCCAGCGCCGCAATTCAGACACGGCCCATAACTGATGACCCTGCCTTGAGATAACCGTCTGGGGGCTTTGGGGTGGGTGGTGGGATTCGAACCCACGACAGCCGGAGCCACAGTCCGGAGTTCTACCACTGAACTACACCCACCGTGTTGCAAAATTATAGCATTCAGCAGCCGCTCGCTTTTGAGGAATCGGGCGAGAGTGCAACGTCTCCGAAGCGATGGATTCCAGTGGAAAGCGTAGGCCCCTCAGTTATCGGAGCCGCCGCGCATCATGCAGCAGTTTGCCTGTCCACAACCCGCCGCCGTTGGGGCGCTGCTCTTTGTGCTGACGGAAAACGTCGATAGCTGTGGTTCGAGCTTGTGGGTGTGACAGTGGGGGCACTCTGGTTTTTGCTCACCAAAGAGGATGGCCTCGAACTTGTTTCCACACTGTTCACAGCGGTATTCAAAAATCGGCATCGCGACTCCAATCAATTTCCTGGGACGTCAATTCGCGCAAGCATAAACTCGCGCCCACTCGAACAGCCGAGAGTGATACAAACATTATAGATGCAGCAGCGCACTCCCAGCTCGCGGGAACCAGGACCTGGGCAGCACCCAATTACGAGCGATGCGTCATTGCCTCCCCGCGCGACAACGGAGGAGCGCGATTTTTTCGGCGAGCCGTTTCGGCCGCGGCGCGCGTTCCGCGGAGGCCACGCTCAGACTATTGCCGGCAATTTTCTTCCTCGTCGCAATCAACTGCCTCCGGCGGAAGAGCGCCTCTTCCGTGTTGAGCCCGAGGTTCAGGTGCTATGTCACTGCCATTGGCAAACGAACCGCAGCCGCGCGATGACGCTGGTCATCGTGCATGGACTCGAAGGGCCCAGCGAATCCGGGTATGTTATCGGCACCGGCAGCAAGGCTTGGTGCGCCGGCATGAATGTAGTCCGCATGAATATGCGGAACTGCGGCAACACGGAGGCGCTGGGACCGACGCTCTACAACTCCAGCATGTCCCACGATGTGGGAGCAGTGGCACAAGCGTTGATTGCGGACGAGGGTCTGCAGAAACTGGCACTCGCGGGCTTCTCGATGGGCGGGAATCTGGTGCTGAAGCTTCTCGGCGAGTGGGGCGAAAATGCGCCGCCTGAGGTCGTGGCGGGTATTGGCGTGTCTCCCTCGATGGATCTCGCGCCTTCGGCGGACGCCCTGCACAATCGAGCCAATCGCGTTTATGAACTGAGGTTCCTCTGGGGCCTGCGCCGGCGTATGCAACGTAAAGCAGCCCTGTATCCCGGCGTTTACGACCTGCGCTATTTGCGCGGGCTACGCAGTTTGCGTGACTTCGACGACCAGATCACCGCGCGTTACTGCGGCTTTCTCGACGCCGAGGACTACTACACACGCGCTTCGGCTTCCAACGTGCTTGACCGCATCGCCGGTCCCCACTCTGATCGTGCATGCCGCCGACGATCCCTTCATCCGAATCCTGCCTGCGACCCAGGAGAAGCTGCTGTACAACCCACATATCACCTACTTCGAAACCAGGCACGGGGGACATTGCGCATTTCTCGCCGAAGCTAATGGCTACGATGGCCGCTGGGCCGAGCGCCAGGCCATTGCCTTCCTGCAGCGCATCCAACGCGAAGAGCCGTTCAGCGGTGTTACCTCCAAATCTGGCTAACACGGTTCGGGGGTTGATGTACTCGCTAGCGCGGGTAGTGCGGGCCTTTAGAGACTGTGTCGCAGCCGACATCGCAGTCCGCGAGGTGGTACGAAGTCACGAAATACTATAGCCGCAAAGCGGCGGAATGGTGTTAGCCTGGCGCGTCAGCGCCGGGTAAAGTGGGAGATTGGACTGAGCCGCAGCGCGGCGACACAGGTCGCGACAAAGTCTCTGAAGGTCTGCACTACCCGTGCCAACCATCGTCCTGATTTGCGATAATGAGTTGGCGCGTCGCGAACGACGCGGCTGCCTGTGGGCCCGTAGCTCAATCGGATAGAGCATCAGCCTTCTAAGCTGAGGGTTGCTGGTTCGATTCCAGCCGGGCCTACCAGATTTCTTAATCAGTTAGCACGCTGCCTGCCGTTATGCGTCCGACTGCGGTGAAAATTGCGGGTACCCCGCTTCTCTTAAGGGAGCAGCCGCGCTGATCGCTTCGACGGCAGTGCGCAGTTCATCGAGTGCGAAGTGACCGTAACGGGCACTCATCTTCGCCAGCGTGCCCGCGGACCAGCCGACAATCTTGGCTATGATCGGCAGAGGGATGCGGGCGGCGATCATGCGACTCACCGCGGTGTGCCGGAGGTCATGGAAGCGAACCCCGATCAGGCTGGCCGGAAGCTCATCAACCTCGAAGTTGCAATCGGCACAACTGTAGCCCGTCTCCGGTTTCTCGCGGTCCACGAGAACGCCGCTGTCGCAATTCGGGCAACGGCAAAGGGCCCCATCCTGAATCAGGACGACAGCCAGCGCGACGGTTTAGAGGGTTTCGCCCTGCCGCGTAGAAGCGCCAGCCAGGTGGAGTGATAAAACGTCCTTCGCGATTCGCGAGAGGAAAGCAAAAGTACAATCGCGGCGAGCGGCTCCCAGCCTCGGGATAGGGCGGAGCCACTCGCGACGCAGTAGAAAGGCTCGCCGGGAGCCCATGCCTCATTATGAAAAACTTCCGCCACAGGGTGAAGCGGTCGTCAATGACGCGCCCGCAGAACCAACAGCAGCACAGAGGTGGGAAGCGGAGATAAGCCGCGCATGAGAACGTGACCCGACGCGCACGGTGGATCGGTCGCTGCCCCAATCGAAGGGGCGGCTGGCGGCACAATCCACACAACATCGTTGTGCTGCAGGCGCTGCTGTCGAACGTGAAGCCCGGCACCAGGACAGCGACTGTGAGTTGGGGCGAGCTCATGCGGCAATGCGGCATCGGTCGAAGCTGCTTGGCTGAGGCACTCTGCAGCCTAGAGCGCGACTCGAACACCATAACGCCTAGAAGACGGGGACAAAAGCCAGCTGACTATAACCTCTCCGACCAGCTCTTCGACACACCGCAGCCTGAGTCGACCGTTCACGGGCCGCTCCTGGATGGCCCGCCAGTGTTAATCCGTCCGTTCGACTGCTCAGACGTCGCCACGGCGGACTTCTAAATCCAGAAGTCTGCGACGGCGGACTTCAGAACCGAGCGCATTAATAGGAACGCGGTAGGTGGTGGTGGTGGAGTAACAGAACAATTAAAACCACCACCACCACCTACAGAGTTCCGCCGTTCCGTCGGAAATCTGGACCTGAAAGAAATCCTGCGAACGCTCAGACGGTACGACCCTGCAGCCCATGAGGGGCAAGCAGTCACGCTCGCAAGGAATTGCCGTAAGGCGAAAGATGACTGTACGACGGCCCAGATCTGCGACAAGACCAACCTAAAAGGCAAGAGTCTGCAGGGTGCCAACGGCAAAATGGCCGTCCTACTTAAAGCGGTGCCTCAGCTTTTCGGTGAGTTTAGTCAGCAGCTTGACCTGGAGGACGAGCAGCGCCAGCAAGAAGAGAGCCAAGCGTGCGACCGCCAAGCCGAAGAGGAGCAGCGGCGAACGGACGAACGCGAGCAGCGTGAATCGCAAATTCAGCAGGCCGCCGCCGATGCGTTCTGCGGCTAGAGCGTTTTCACAGTTATTGTAGACCATATCCGCAATGAGAGAACCAGGCTAAGGCGTTCTCGGCGGTAACGGCTGCCAGGGCTTCTGTAATTGCGCTTTCCAGAGCTTCTACGGTTCGGGCCTTGGCCGAGCGCAACAACTGCTTGATCTTCGACCAGGCTTGCTCGATCGGGTTGAAGTCCGGCGAGTAGGCGGGCAGATAGATCAGGCGCGCGCCCCGGGCTTCAATCTGCTCCCGTACACCCTGCACTTTGTGAGCCGATAGATTGTCCATGATGACCAGCTGTCCGGGTCGGAGCCGAGGGCACAACACCTGCTCCAGATAGGCCAGGAATACATCGCCATCGGTCGGCGATTCGATGGTCATGGGCGCCTGCAAGCCTCGGGTGGTGAGCGCCGCCAGCATGGTCAACGTAGACCAGTGGCGGTTGGGCGTCCCTTCCGCCACCCGTTCTCCACGAGGAGCCCGGCCATAGTTGCGGGTCATCTGGGTGCTGGCTCCGCTCTCGTCAAGAAACACCAACTGCTCCGGGTCGATCTGAGTTATAGCTTTCCACCACGCTTGCCGGCGCTGCTGCGCTTCCGGGGTTTCTTGCTCCTGGGCGTGGAGTGACTTTTTTTAAGCCGCAGTCCCATCTGCCGTAAGGCCAGCCACAGCCGTCCGATGCTCAAGCTCACGCCCTTGACCGCTTGCAGCTGCTCTTGCAACTCTCGCAGCGTCAGATCCGGCTGCTTGCGGATTTGCTCCCGCATCCACTCCTGCAGCGTCACCGTCACCCGGCTCACGGGGCCACGTCGCCACGGTGGCCGCTCCATCTGCCCCGTGCGCGTGCGGGTGGCGGAGACCTTCTTGGCCCAGCCTTCACTTACCCCAAACTGTTCCGCTAACTCCCCCAGCGTCCCTTTGCCCTGCTCATAGGCCTGCAAAAACTTTCGCCGCAAATCATTTGCATAGGGTCGTGCCATCGGGTGCAGCGGAGAATCGCCACCAACAGTCTACACTATCCATGAAAACGCTATAGCCGCCGAACAGCAAACCGCGTTCCGCGAAAGAACAGAGCGCGAGTTTTTGCGCGAATATCCTCAGGCCCGAACGTGGAAGGATCTCGGTCAGTTCCTCGAAGCCAGGCGCCGGAAATTGTGGCGGGAGTTCTGGGAAGAAAGGCAATTCCAAAACGACGGTTGAACTGCAATTTTTCTGAGCGCCCACGTCAATCACGCGGAAACGGCGGGTTCATGGCGCGCCCTGAGAGATCCGAACTCCCCGATCATCTGGTTCCTAGGGAAAAAACGCCCCGGATTCCAGCCAACGGCTCAAATCCAGGATCAGTCACCGCTGCTGGAGGCGAGACCACACCAGACTGTGGTTAAGGTCGGCCACTCCACACAGGTTCAAGAAATCCTACGTGGGTGCCGTGATTAGAAGAATTGCGCCTCACCCCAGCCCCCTAATCGTGGGAAGGTCTCAGTCACATCATGGGCACCTGCTTAAGTGTGGCCCTCGAAGTTGGAGAACCAAACTTGATGCGACGGCGCAATAGGCAATTCTAACTGTCTGGCTCCGACAGTCCGTGCGTCGATAGTGTCAGTCTTGGGTCCCGGCATGTCAGATGCCCTACATCAAATTCACAATTTCCTGCTTGCCCGTCATTCACCAATCGGGCTGTCCCGGCGTAGTAATCACGATTCAGGAAGTCATTGAGGTTTCGAACCGTCTTGAAAGCGGCCCACGGCCTCCTTCGAGTGTCTTTGTGAGGATGAAGGCTGTCACTTGGGAGGCTTGTAGGACCAATGCAATGAGACGTCTTGAGTTCTTAAGGCGCAGGCAGAAATATCGCAAAAACGCTGCCGCTTCGACCTGGTTGCGTACTGCTTCTCACTCGCAGGACTCTCGATCGTCCGCAAATCAGCTCCATTGGCGGCGGCAACACCTTCGCGTCACCGAGGGCGGCAGAAAGCCATTGAACCATGAGCCGAAGCGTTTTGTGAGTAGATAATATCGCAGTTCTCCAACCCCGGCGTCCACAGGCTGCGCGGCAGATATCTGGGGAATCCGGTCGAAGGTGAACGCGATTCCGGTCTGAAGCTGAACGCCATTCCGTTGTGATTCCGAACAGCATTCCGGTCTGAAGGTGAACGCCGATTCCGGTGGGGCGCGTCCCTACCGGGGCCGATTCTCAGGTCCTAGTTTAGAACTGCAGCGATCCTCTGTCGCTCGCGGCCGCGGATTCGCCCTTCATGCCAGGTTCAGTCGGAGGAGAGTCAAGCTATGGCGTAATCTCAAACACCACACCCGCGTTATATGCCCCGCCTTGGTTCGTCGTGCCGTAGAGATTGCCCTGCGCGTCAATTGCCAAGCCGTTTGGCCAATAACCGTCGATCCCTCCTGAAAACTCATGTAATGAGGTATATGTCCAGCCGTTCGCCGATGGAGTCAGTTTGAATACCATCCCCAAGTTGTAGGTCCCCATTTTCCACACGCACTGATTGGTCCCACTTCGCAACTCCAGGTTAACTCCACGGGCACGTCGGCTTCAGCGGCAAAGTGCATAATCATCTGCTTATCCCAGGCGAGAAACGGCACTCCTAGCGCCACCTGACCGCTCGTGTAACCGCAGATTATTCTGCCAAGGTCGGCCGCGAACGATTCCGAACAGTCGTAATACGTAGTTCCGTGGTGTATGCCTAAAGCAATTACCCCTCGCTGAATCGGCCGAAACAGCAGAGCGGAAAAACCCAGAAGAGCGTTCCTTCCGGCGATCTCGCCAGCGTAATTCGTTTGTGGGCCTGCGCTGCGAATTGTGGTTAGCGGCATATTGAGTGTGCCGCAATGGCAACCGCGCTCTTTTCTTCTTGCGCGCGGACGGGCTGACCGTAATCAACGAATACACCGGCTACCGCGTGGCCCAACTGCCTATAGAACGCAACACGGGCGGCGGAGTCGATTCCCCCACTCAGCAATACGATCACGTCCATTACCTAAACCTCACGGTTACGCCGCCGATGCCTGGGCGTTGCGACGACAAACGGGCAGAACCGCCCGGGCATCACGCAACAGCCCCGCCTGACGATCGAGGGGCGTCCACGAGATCCTGCAGCGCCGTGATTGCAGAGTCGAAGGCGATCGTACGACCGGGTAGAGAAGGGAGTTGCGTCGTTGTCTGCACTGAATCATCTGCCTACGGCAACCAGCCGATATGCGTCGGAATTGACCAACACATGATTGTTACACTCCTGACCCCGGGACCGGTAGAAGGAAGCATTCAGCATCTGGAATTCCCCAAAGGATTTTACCTTCGCGTGCCCTGTCGTCCGCGGCTCGGATTGGAGGACGTGCGTGATGATCCCGAAGCTCTAATGCAGCTTTGAGAATTGTGCAACGCCAGTTATGCGGCCCTATGGGAGTGGCGCACTGTGCACTCACTTGGAATCACCGGGTCTCTCATCCGCCGTGTGTGGTCCGACGTTGGCCCTCTGGTTTGCGGACTCCGTGTTGAAATACTTCCTGAGTAACAGATCGAACGGAATTGTCACGTTCGAAGATGCGGCTATTGCGGCAAGCCCCAGCCCTTCCTTCTACGACCGCGCCTGCAACTCCTTTAGCCGGTCGTCGAATCCGCATTGAAACTGACCGTTAACCCAGATCGCTAGCGTACCTAGGCACCACTGGGCTATGTCTAGGACGTGAGAAAACCGCGCCTGAAGTAACTCCTTGTACTTATCGGTAGAGGAGGTGGACTGCGTAATCTCCATGACGGCTACGTCCATGGCGTGGATGTTGCGAGACAAGACGCGGTAGCTTGCGTCGTACAGCTGTTTCAAGTCAGCGATCACGGCTCGCTTTTCGAGGGACATGCCGAAGACGTTACGCTTCAGCGAGTCAAACTCTTCGCCGGAGTAGCGACTGCGTACCTCAGCTTCGGCCTTCAGAAACGCCTCCTCGCGGCGCTTCGAGTACAGGCTAGTACCATGAGACCAGTTGTTCGCTCGCTCCCGACGAACGCTATCGAGCATGGCCCAATCCCAGTAACGACGAACGACCTCAATGGGGTCTGAGTTGATGCCATATTTGAGGTTAATAGTGTTCTCTACGAGAACCCTGAGAAGGCACAGGGCGTCTTCAATCAAGGAATCTCGAAGCAGCACATGTATGGCCAAGAACGTCCGCTGGGCCTTGCCAAACTGTGTGATGAAGAAGTGATCCACCTCGTTCAGCTGTTTCCAGCGGCCTTGAAGCTCGGCCCTGATGTCGGCAGCCACCGCGGCCAGTTCCTCGTTCACCTTGAAGGTGGCCGCTTGGGTTGGCGTTAGAATGTACGCCTCGTTCACGTCAGGCGCCGCGCCGTTTGCCCAACACTCTCCCGGATTGTGGGTCGAGGTCATGTTCCTCGGTTGTTGAACGGACCTAGTGAGGGTATAGCCGGAGATAGGCCCAAGGCTATCAAGAAGTTTCGCCATACGACGAAAACAGGCGATTGCGGTCAGAACCTCGGCAGCCAGGTCTGGGCAATATTCTGGTCGTATGACGGACAACCGGACAACCCTGAAGTTATGCTTGCCCAGCAGGGTGGGTTCGCGGTTCTGCGAGGTTATCCACAAGTCGGCTTTTGGAGAAGTTGCAACATCTCGTCGGAATTTGATGACCTTAGCGTTACGCGCACTCTTGGGATACTCGCATCAAAAGCTTGTGTTAGTGGGCAGGCAAATCATACAATCTGTCGACTCACAATATGAGGCACTTAGCGAGGCAGATTCGCGGGGGTAATTGGGCAAGATAGAGGTCGGTGGCTGAGCAGGCGCTACCTCACCTTGACTAACCCGACCGAAAGAACCAGAAAGAGGAGCGGCCAGCCGCGATGTTGGGAGCATCACGGTTCTGGATTAGCAGCAGTCTTTATGGCACCATCGCTGGTCCCGGTGGAACGGTCTACGAGATGACGCCGGTAGCTCCCTCCCAACTTTCACGCGGGCAAATATGCTCCACTCGGGGCTACGCGCGGGATTACCTACCGTCTGCGGAGGCCGCCGAATCTCGCCTGCGCAAACTCCTTGGTTACGGCCGGCGTTTTGGCGTTCGAGCGCTTCGGCTTCGAGAAGCTTTTTTTGCTCCTCGGCCAGCGTTTCCACATACACAACCGGCGGAATGCCCTCAACCCGAGCTTCGCGCTTGAGAATTAACCCAAGGTCCCCAAAATGGGTGATCATCTTCGTGATTTGCTCGATATAGGGTGCATTCATGTGCAGACTGCGCAGCCAGAACGGGCGTCGGTTGAACGCCGCCATCCTTGCTTCCGGAGATGTGCCCGGGTTGGTGATTATGTCGTACTCTGCGTCGGTCAGCACGTTATTCGGCACGCGCGATGGCCAGAACGTTGGGATGAACGGGTCAGGCGGGAACTCGGTGCCGGGATAACCGGCGCGGCAACTGGCAGTGTCAGTCTGCCAGGGGACTGCCATCCATTTGCTGATGTCGCCGGGGCCGCTGACTGATAGCGGTCCGTCAGAAGCATTGATCGTGGCCTGCGTCAGGAATTCGCCGTAATCGGATTTAGTCAGACCGCCGGGGTTTTGCCGGAGCCGGTACGGGCTTCGATACATCGACGAATGCCGCATTGGCCACGTCATCTCGCAGCCGGGGTGGAAAGGCTCGCCCATGCAGAAATGCAGTGCAGCCCGATCAAGCGTGGCTGGCTGCTCAACCAGCGGTACATCGTCAATCCGCGCAGGCAGCGTCGCGGTTGGATCGTAATCCGCGATGAAGTTCCCCTGCATCCACTGGCTCAAATAGTTGTAAAGGGTCGGTGTGATGGAGAATCCACCGCGCGCGACCGGTGGATCGTCGTAGCTGCCGAACGCGTCACCGTAGATGGGTGGCCAGGCAGTCGGCTCAAACGTGGTCGAGCCGGGATTGCGGAAACTGTAGAAGATCTGGCGGCGGAGTTCGCCGTAAGGGTCATCGGTGGAACTTACCGGTGCCGCGGCTAGTTTCGCCAGGATTTCGGGGCGCAGAAAATCGTTCGGTGCCTGCCACCCAAACTGCACAGCGAATCCGAAATTAACCCACTGCGCGTCGTTGAACTGACGGAGCAGCGGGAAAATATCGTGGGCGAACGATGGCTTGGCAGGGATCGTGAGCAGTGAGCCTTTTAGAGCATCGGTTATTACGTCGTACATGGTCTGGGGTGTCACCAGATCAGGCGAGTAATTGGGTGGCGCGGTGACTACCCATGCAGGATCGACCGGTATCGTAACCCCGTCTAGCTCAACCTTGGCCATAACGGGGCCATCCGACGTGTCGTCGTGCCAGCCTGGATTGTTAGCGAAGGTGACCAGCGTAAATCCAGGCAAAGGGGAATCGGAAACACCCTTGCCGCCGAGGAATTCCAATCTGCCTGCAGCATCTGTTCTGAGTTCGCCGAGATAGACATTCTGGCCCAGGAATTTCCCGGTGTCGAATGGCGCGGAGCGCTGGTTTGCGCCCGAAATGGATCGAGGACCAGGATCGATAACGAGCTTATCCCGGTCCGTTCCCTGCACAAAGGCATTGCGACGCGGCGACTTCAGGTCGTGGGCTTCGGGAAGATCGAGGGCGGCGTCGAAGTCGTACCACGCGCCTTTCTTGTTTGCTACATGGACGGTCCATTCGATCATGGCGTTGCTGGAGGTGAGTTCAGCGACCACGTTCCCGTGCGCGTCGTATCCGTAAATGCGAAACATGGCGGCCTGGCGCTTAAGCTTTCCCGACGCATCGCGATAACCGCCGGCAGGCGGAGGCGTAGGATGAGGCACTTCTGGACCAATGAAATACTCGTCGCTGTTGCCGATGCGGGCAATGCCGATGGCCGGGTGGATGCGGGCTTGTACAATTGATTTCAGATTCATAAAGGTTTCTTACGTCTGGAAATTGAATTCTAGTCAATGATTGATCCATTTAGTGAGAGGAACGATCGATTATTTTGACGTAGCGGTCGCAGGCGGGGGACCATCGGGTGCGGTGACCGCCCTCTGTCTTGCGCGCCGCGGCCTCCGCGTCGCCCTGTTGGAAGCGACACTCTTCGGAGGTGACCGCTTTGGCGAAACCCTGCCTCCGGAAATCAATCCCGTGCTTCGGGAATTAGGCCTCTGGGATGCGTTTGCGGCACTGGATTCGGTGCATGCTCCTGGAATCGTGTCGGCGTGGGGAGCGAATTCTCCGGCTGAGCAGGATTTTATTTCGAATGCGCATGGATCGGGCTGGCATATCGACCGC
This sequence comes from uncultured Acidobacteriaceae bacterium, assembly GCA_963836295.1. GTDB lineage: Bacteria > Acidobacteriota > Terriglobia > Terriglobales > Acidobacteriaceae > Bog-257. The sequence continues at coordinate 142,766 of CAWIIY010000006.1, forward strand.
AACCGGTTCGATGCTATGCTCTGCCGGGAAGCTGTTGTCGCGGGCGCTACCGTATTCCTTGACTCCCTAGCCCAGCCAGCGCGGATTTCCGGAGGTGGCTGGCGGATCGGAGGTGTTAACGCTGCGTTCTTGGTGGACGCTTCCGGTCACACGGGATTGCGCATTGACGAAGAGCATGCTTACGAGATCGACGACACGTTGCTCGCGATCGCGGTTCGCCTGAACGGTGCGGAAAGCTCAGACCTGCGCACGATAATTGAAACCACCCCGCAGGGGTGGTGGTACACAGCGCCGATTCCCAATGGTCAGACGATCGCGATGTTCTTCACGGATCCCGTAATATATGCCAACGAAGGAATCGTCCTCGGAGAGCAACTTAAACATGCGCCCTTGACAGCACATCGGTTGCAATCGGCCACCATGCTGTTCGAGCCGGGTACTGCATGCGCCGTCCGCATGCAGGCTGAAGATGTTCGGCGATGGGTGGACTGCCGTAGGTGACAGCGCGTCGGCTTATGATCCGCTGTCGGGGCGAGGGATCTTCAAGGCATTCCGCCACGGCGTCGCAGCAGCGGTTGCGATCACGTCTGGCCGGATGGATGAGTATGCGGCTCGGGTCCAGCGCGAATTTGAGGAGTACGTGCGACAGCGAAGAATGCACTATGCGAGCGAGCAACGCTGGCAGGAGTCGATCTTCTGGCAGAAACGACATGGTGCTGGAGGTTCTGAGCGGAAGAACTTGTCGTAAAGAGTCAAGGTTTCGATCCGCTAGCTTTGTTTTTTCAGGCTGATAGCAACGATGTTACTCAGCGGCGGACCATCTCATTAATCGCCAAGTCGTAAGTAACGCCATTGGGTGCCGGAATCGTCGATAGAGTACGACTTGGTCTGTTCGCTGCAGCTACATGCGAACAGCCAACTTCCGTATTGGCATCACTGAATTCTATAGGGGCGGGCTTCTTACCATCGTCGACGAGACTCTGGATGGGAGGGGGTTCCCATCCACGCACAGGTTGTTAATTGTCAAAAGTCGTTTGTTTTTCGCCTTATAACCTCGCTCACCAGCGTGTAGAATCACAGCCATAAGAGTAAGTATCCCCCGGCAGAGTCGGGGGCTTTAGATTGTGAGCCGCTCAAAGCGGCTGGCCGGGGTCGCTAACGCGGCCCCGAAGTTTGGGCCACCGTTCCGGTGGGCCGGTTAGCGCCACGGGTTGATTTGGTCCAAGCGCTTGTCCTCTTCTTCCTGCCGCCGGATGTATTCCCGAATGACCGTCTCATCCCGCCCCACGGTCGATACGAAGTACCCGCGCGCCCAGAAGTGCTGGCCCACGAAGTTCCTCTTCTTCTCGCCATACACCCGTGCCAGCTGGATCGCACTTTTCCCTTTGATAAACCCAATCACTTGCGACACCGCATACTTGGGCGGAATCGCGATCATCTTGTGCACGTGGTCGGGCCGCAGATGCCCCTCTTCGATCCGACTCTCCTTCTGCTCCGCCAGCTTGCGGAACACCTCGCCCAAGTGCCGTCGCAGTTCTGCGTACAAGGTCTTCCTCCGGCACTTGGGGATAAACACCACATGGTATTTGCACTCCCACTTGGTATGGCTTAGGCTTTCCATCTCGTCCATCGCGAACTCCCTTTCGCGTGCTTTGGCGGCTCACGTCTGGGAGTCTCCGCGATGGACTCCGGTATCTGTCAAACTTCTACTGCCTCCCCGGCAGAGCCGGGGGGTCTCCCAACGGACTAGCCGACCGCGAACTATTCCTGACGGATTTGCGGGCCGAGCTTTCGGCATTTGAAGCGCTGTATCTCCGTCAAGTCGGAATACTCTACGCCGAGCTTGACGACTGGAACGCGAAGATCGCCGAGCGGCTCGCGGAACAAGAGGGCACAGATGAGGCCCGTTCTGCTGCTGCCCAAGCTCGGACGCAGGCCTAGGAGTCCAAGTCTGCCGTTCGGGAAGCCGCCGCCAAAGGGGAGGGACTCAAAGCGTCGCCGGAATTGAAGAAGCTCTTCAGAGAAGTAGCGATGCGAATCCATCCGGACCATGCTACTGACGAAGCGGATTGCCACAAGCGCGAACAGCTCATGAAGGAAGCGAACGCCGCGTATGAGCGGGGCGACGACGCCGCGCTGACCATACTTCTCGATCCGCAGCAGGCGTAGTCGTTCTTCCAGTACGCGAATCCGCAGCTCCGCGTACTGTAGCTTGCTCTTCAGGTGTGCGATGAGTTCCAGATCGGCTGGTGCGGAAGGAATGGAAGGCGCACTCACAATGGGTTATTGCTTTACCGGAGTCGCTCGAATCGTTCAAGCAACCAACTCATGCGGCGGCATGTCTCTCTGGCGGGGCCTTCCGGTACCACCGCTTGTGCTTGGTTTTGGCCAGATCGATCCCGCCTAACAAGAGAGAGAGCTCTTCGTGGGTCAGGACGACCTTGCCCTGTGCATCGCCGGACTGCGGCCAGGTGAAGCGCCCTTTCTCTAACCGCTTGGCACAGACCCAGAGTCCGCTGCCATCCCAGACGAGGACCAGTTCAAGCGATTACGCTGGGCGTTGCAGAACAAGAACAGGTGGCCGCTAAGAGGCTCACATGACAATCGATCCCGGACCAGACCATACAGACCCTCAAACCCCTTGCGCATGTCGGTGACTCCAGCGGCCAGATAGATCCGCGTGGCTGGGCCCAATCCAAACACGGTTTACGCCCGCTCCAGCGCACTCACCAGGCGCTCGAACGTATCCGTATCGAAGTCAGGATGTACCTCGATCCGGCGCCCGCCCGACAGCACCACGGCCAGCTCACAACTCGATTCGTGCGGCACCGGCGATTTCCTGGCGGTCAACTCCACCGGCACCAACCGGCCGGCAGAAGCTCTTCGATTCTTTCTCTTCCAGCGTTGCTTTTTCAGATGACGGTCAAGCGTACCGAAACTCAGACCCCGACTCCGGCAAAACTCGGTGCGTCGCATGCCGCTGCCCGCAAACTCCGCAACTAGAGCATTTTCATAGTTGCTGTATCCTGTACCCGCAGTGGCGGAAGCAGGCCTGCGCGTTTTGAGCGGTGATGGCAGCCAAGGCCTGGGTGATCGCCGGTTCGAGCTGGTGCAGAACTCGGGCCTTCACTCCCCGCAACAGTTGTTTCACTTTCGGACCAGGCTGGCTCGATGGGGTTAAAGTCGGGCGAGTACGGCGGCAGATAGAGCAATTGCGCGCCGCGGCTTTCGATGAGCTGGCGCACGCCCTCCACCTTGTGGGCCGCCAAGTTGTCCAGGATGACGACGTGCCCCGGTTCCAGCCGCGGCACGAGTACCTGCTCCACGAAGGCGAGAAAGACATCCCCATCAGTCGGCGACTCAATGGTCATGCTGGCCAGCACGCCGGCCGTGGTGAGCGCGGCCAACACGGTGAGGGTGCGCCAATGGCCGGCGGGCACCGCTTCCGAGACGCGTTCGGGTCGAGGTGCCCAACCCTAGCGGCGGGTCATCTCCGTGGTCACGCCGCTTTCGTCGAGAAACACCAGCGCGGCGGGATCCAACTCGCTTACCTGCTCCCACCACGCCTGGCGACGCCAGAGGCTTGCGCCGCTTTCCTGCTCCGGCGCCCGGAGTGATTTTTTTTATGTCGTAAGCCCAACCGCTGCAGCCACACCCACAGGCGCGAACGACTGATGTCGACCCCGGCTCTGCCAGCCAGCCGTTGTTGCAATTCCGCCAAGGTCAGATCGGGCTGTTGCCGGAGCATCGACCGTAACTGCGGCTCCACCCCAGCCGTCAACCGACTGGCAGGACCATGCTGGCTCTGCGCCGGCCGCTCCTTCCGCCCGCTCCGCAACTGCCGGGCTCGAACCCGTCTGCAACTGCCGGGCTCGAATCTTCTTGCTGTACCCCCAACTGACGCCGAACTGCTTCGCCAGTTCCTGCAGGCTCCCACGACCGGCCTCGTACGCTTCCAGAAGCTTGCAGCGCAAATCGTCCGAATAGGCTCGTGGCATCGACGCTTCGCAGAGATCGCCATTCCCACTTTATCGACAATTATCCTTCCAGGATATAGCTACTAAGGAACTGCTCTAGCCCGCAAATGTCTCTCGCCCCCGGCTCAAAGCTTGGCCCTTACGAGATCCTCGCCGCCCTCGGCGCGGGAGGCATGGGAGAAGTCTATCGCGCCCGCGATCCACGCCTGGGCCGCGAAGTGGCGATCAAGATATTACCCGCCGGCTCGGCGGGCGATTCCGAGCGAATGCGTCGCTTCGAGCAGGAGGCGCGAGCCACGGCTGCGCTCAGCCATTTCCCCGGGTACTGCATAAATTTCCGGATCGCGTCGAATTTCTGGGCGAATCTCTATACCCTTGCTCCGCGCACGCGTTGCAAAGACCGAAATGAGCGGGTTTAGCATCGTCCCAACTCTCACGGCACTCGGAGCTTTCGTTTGGCGAGAGAAGCCAAGTGTCTGCTTTGTGAGGTGGAATATACGTTCCAGCTCCGCCTCGATTGCATCGAGGTATTCCCGGTCGTCTGTCTGAACAGCGCGGGATTTCGCGAGATATACAAGGTTTGAGACCGCTTCGAGAGGATTGTTTATCTCGTGGGCGACTGTTGCTGCCAACCGCCCGACGGAGGCAAGCCTCTCGGTCGTTCGCAAGGTTTGCCCGGTCCTCTTCTGCTGAGTGATGTCGCGCGCAATTTTGGCCCCTCCGATAACTCTGCCCGCTTCATCTTTTACCGGAGATATGGTCGGGGACACGTCGATTCGTTCGCCGCTCTTGGTTAATCGTACAGTCTCAAAGTGCTCGATTCGTTCCCCTCGCACGATAATCTGCAAAATCCTTCGTTCATCATCTTCAAGCTCTGGAGGAATAATCGTCGTAATGGATCGACCGATCATGTCTCGCGCCGAGTAGCCGAATATCTTCTCAGCCGCCGGATTCCAACCGGTCACCATCCCGTTCAGGTCCTTGCTGACGACGGCATCACCGGACGATTCGACAATCGCGGCCAGACGGCGCTGCACCGCCCGATGAGTCGAAATTGCAATGTTTATGCGGGTCGGAATGCTAGTGTCGCTGGTATCCAGCTACGCGTCCGCGAGTCTAGCGCCGCCTTCATCGCGCAGCCACGCCTGTGGATCATGCTCGGGTAGCGGCTGAATGTCCGGGTTCTGCATGATCATACGCGCACAAGTGTTCCATCGCAGAATGGCGTCGTCGTTTCCCGGCGGGGCAAAATTCATGGCTCTCTCGTAATAACTCATTGCATCCCGCAGAGCATGATACGCGGAAGTACCAGCCCCGCGATCGGCTTGACGGATGCGGGCATTTCCCAGCCGCTCCCAGATGATCCCGGCGTAGTAGGCTTGCTCGTACTCTCCCTTAATTCGAGAGAGAACTTCCTGGGCTGCTTTCGGCTGGACATTAAAATGGAATTGATCGGTCCGCGCAAGCAGCAGGGAAATTAACGCCTGCTGGTGATCGGGCACGACGGCCAGAATGTCGAGGCAGATGCTTTCTGCAAGGACAGGTTCATGCAGCAGCCGGTAGCGCTCCACCTTTTCAAGAGCATGGGGGACGCTTTCTGCTGAAATCGACTTGAGTTCGAACTGCATAACACCTCCTATGCTTTGGTTTGGCTGAAAACGCGAAACAACTTTGAGAGTGGGTCGAAGAATCGATCAACCACCCTTTCCTTTAGCGGAATAATCGCGTTGTCTGTAATTCTGATGCCCTCCGGGCATACTTTGGTGCAGCATTTAGTGATATTGCATAAGCCGACGCCGAACTGCTTTCGCAGCTCTGCAGCGCGGTCGCCGACGTCCAACGGGTGCATTTCCAGGGCAGCTGTATAGACCAGGAATCGCGGCCCAATGAACTGTTCGTGCATGTGGTGGTCGCGTAACACATGGCAAACATCCTGGCACAGATAGCACTCGATGCACTTGCGAAACTCCTGCACCCGATCGACATCTTCCGGTGCTATGCGCCAGGTACCATCTTCGGCGTCAGGCTTCCGCGGTTGGAACTTTGGGATGCGCTCCTTGACCTTGTAATTCCACGATACATCTGTAACCAGGTCCTTCACATGAGGAAAAGCTTTCATCGGCTCCACGGTCACAGGCTTGTCGAGCGGCAGAGAGTTCAGCCGGGTCATGCACATTAATTTCGGCATTCCGTTGATTTCGGCGGAACATGAACCGCATTTGCCAGCCTTGCAATTCCAACGGACGGCAAGGTCGCCGGCCTGTTCCGCCTGGATTTGATGAACGGCGTCAAGGACCACCATGCCGGTCGAGAGTTCGGTGGTATAGTCCTGGAACTTTCCCTGTCCTTGCTGTCCGCGCCAGATGCGGAAGGTTGCGGTCGCCATTACTTCATCTCCTCAATGATCTGCTGCAGGTCCTTGCGCATAGAGAGGATTGGCTCGCGCGTGAGCCGCAGTTCTCCATCCGGTCCTTTTCGCGCAACGATATTGAATTTTGCAGCCTGCTCGTCTTTGGCGGGGAAGTCATCGCGGAAGTGAGCGCCGCGGCTTTCCTTTCTTTCCAGGGCAGCGCGGGTCACAATTTCTGAGACGGTCAGCAGATTGTGCAGGTTGAGCGCGGTGTGCCAGCCAGCGTTGTATTCCCGGTTGCCGTCAACACCGACGACGTCAGCGGCAATTTCCAATTCTCGAATTCGCTCCAGGGCTTGCTGCATCTCCTGCTCGGTACGAACAATCCCAACCAACTCCTGCATGATGTCTTGAAGCTTGTGTTGTATTGCGTATGGGTTCTCCGAACCATTGTGCTCGAAGGGCCGGAGCGCCCATTTTTCTGCGGCCACCAGTTCCTGAGTATCGATCGCGCCGAGTGAGTTTTGTTTAGCGAACTTGGCGGCGTATTCTCCTGCGCGCTGACCGAAAACCAACAGATCGGAGAGAGAATTCCCCCCCAACCGGTTAGCGCCATGCAAACCTGCGGCACACTCTCCTGCGGCAAACAATCCGGGAACGTCCGACATTTGAGAATCGGCGTCCACCCGGACTCCGCCCATCATGTAATGCGTCGTGGGGCCAACTTCCATTGGCTCCTGGGTAATGTCGATATCGGCCAGTTGCTTGAACTGGTGATACATACTGGGCAACTTCTTCTTGATATATTCGGCAGCGTTGGGAAGCTTCTCTTTAATCCACACGATGTCGAGGAACACGCCTCCGTGTGGGCTTCCACGTCCTTCCCGCACCTCACGCCGAATGCAGCGGGCCACGTGGTCGCGCGTCAGCAGCTCCGGCGGGCGCCTGGCGTTTTTATCGCCCTGGGTATAACGCCAGCCTTCCTCCTCGGAATCGGCGGTTTGGTTTACATACAACGGAGGAATGTCCTTGAACATGAAGCGTTCGCCGTTTCTGTTCCGAAGTACGCCTCCGTCGCCACGCACTCCTTCCGTGACCAGAATGCCGCGCACGCTGGGCGGCCAGATCATGCCCGTAGGATGGAACTGCACAAACTCCATGTCCATGAGCGCCGCCCCCGCTTGATAGGCGAGAGCGTGGCCATCTCCGGTGTATTCCCAACTGTTGCTGGTGATTTTGAACGCCCTGCCGATTCCTCCCGTCGCCAACACCACGGCTTTGGCGCGGAACAGGTGAAATCGCCCGCGCTCACGATCGTAGCCAAAAGCTCCCGCGATGCGATCACCGTCTTTTAGCAGGGTTACGATCGTGTGTTCCATGAAGACATCTAAGCCGAGATGTATGCCATGGTCCTGCAGCGTACGGATCATCTCCAAGCCCGTGCGATCTCCCACGTGCGCCAGCCGGGGATAACGATGGCCGCCAAAATTGCGCTGCAGGATGCGGCCGTCTTTGGTGCGATCGAACAGCGCCCCCCAGGCTTCCAGTTCGCGCACCCGGGCGGGGGCTTCTTTGGCATGGAGCTCGGCCATGCGCCAGCTATTCAGATACTGGCCTCCGCGCATGGTGTCAGAAAAGTGAACCCGCCAGTTGTCACGATCGTCGACATTGCCCATGGACGCCGCTATTCCGCCTTCGGCCATCACGGTATGGGCTTTGCCCAGGAGCGACTTCGAAATGACGGCGACCCTCGCGCCCGCGGCGGAGCACTCGATGGCAGCCCGTAGCCCCGCTCCTCCTGCCCCAATGATCACGACATCGTGCTCGTGCGTGATGTACTCAGCCACTAAAAAATCCTCCAGTCTGTAAGCACACCCATGGAGCACATCCGCACGTAAAAATCAGCAAATGCGACGCTGAAGAGGCTGCACCATGCAAATAACATGTGTTTCTGGTTGAGACAGCTCACACAGTCATAGACCCGCTTGCGCACGGGAGAGCCGGCCAGCCGGTCGCGAAAGCCACCAACCACATGGCGCAGCGAGTGGCAGCTGAAGGTATACGAGGTCAACAGAACGAAGTTAGTCAGCAGGACCAGGGTGCCGACGCCGATCCCGAATTTACCGTTGAACCAGAACGCATCCCACACGTCGCGTCCCAGGATGACGAGAAACGCCAGCGCCAGATAAAGAAAATACCGGTGAATGTTCTGCATGATTAACGGAAACGATCGTTCGCCAAGATAGGTTTTCCGCGGCTCGCCTACCGTGCAGGAAGGCGGGTCGGCCCAGAAAGCTTTGTAATAAGCCCCTCGGTAGTAATAGCAAGTGACTCGAAATCCACCCGGCGCCCACAGGATGAGCATCGCGCCAGTGACCCAGGCCGGCATCCACTCTGGCATTCGCCCAAACCAGCCGTGAGCAGGGCCGAATAATTCCGGGGAGTAAAAAGGCGAGAGATACGGCCCAAACCGGTAGTGCTGTCCTTGTAACGCTGCCCAGGTGGCATAGACAATGAACGCAAAAAGACCGCAAAACACGGCGACCGGCTGCACCCACCAGTTATCAACGCGCCGTGTCTGTCCGAAACCCGAGCGCGACAACGGAACATCAATTTGAGCCATCGAGCCTCACCCCTTAAATCGCGACCGCACCAGTCCGGGAACAACCGCCGATGTGCCGCGATCGAATCTGAAGCGGTAAATATCATACAAGCAAAATCATTGCAGCGGTTTTGGAGGCAGCCTGACATCCAACTGGCTACACTCCGGGCCTGTTCCTGCAGCAGATTCGCAACATCGATCTCGGCGCGCACTATGCTAAAGTTGGCTGACCGCCAGTTCGTATCGGCTTAATTGGTTGGAACAACGTTGATGAACACCGGACGTCAGATTCGCAGCTACGATTACGTCAACCATCCCTACGAGCGCGTCCGCGATACGCTGGAACAGAACGCAGTCGCAGTGTTCCAGTCCGCCACGAAGGCTGCTGCTTCCCGCGCAGAATCGGTCGCCGCTGAACTGCACGTCGATTTTGCCGGCCTGGGAGTGAAGGCCGACATCAAGATCCAGGTGAAGGGCGTCGAGGAAAAGCTCGCTGACGACGTTTCAAGGGCCAGCACGACTTTGCGTTTGGAATGGGAAGCCGCAACCTTGCCACGATTGTTTCCCCTCATGCAGGGCGAGCTTTCCGTGTACCCGCTGACCTCGACCGAGACCCAACTGGATTTCCTTGGGACTTACGAACCGCCTTTCGGCGCCGTGGGAAAGACCATGAACGCCATCGCCGGCCATCGCATCGCAGAGGTGTCGGTGCATCGCTTTGTTACCGACGTCGCACGATACCTTCGGCAAGCCCTAGCTGGATAGCGGTAGCTCCTTATCGATTTTCCATCTGCGGAACCCGCTCAGTCAATCGTGGCCGAAATCAATGTTCATAGGGAAGATCTCAACGAGAAGATTCGCTGCGGAAACCTGGTTCTTGCTCCTGTTGGTTATGCCATTGAGTTCATTTGCCATGTATGTCCACGCCGGAATCCTCGAAGTTCTTGAACACTGCCTCCGCGATCTCGTCCGCATCGGATTGCGCCGTCTGGTGGGGTGTTGCCAAGGCTACAGACCGGGCATTCGAGTGATCGAGTCGTACAAGCCGCTAGCAAATCTTCGACTCGATGAGGTCGCCAGTGAAAAGGCGGCTGACTTTGCTGCCTGGCGATTATCTTCTGGGCTTCAAGTGTCTTCTGTGAACAGCTCGTTGCAGGTTCTTCGGCGGGTGATGCGACTTGCAGGGGAATGGGGCGTGATTGAGGTTGCTCCAAAGATCAACATGGGCGATGCGTGGACATTGGCGCGGATTGCGGGACATAGCTCTGTGGCGATGTCGGCCCGATACGTTCATCCCAGCGAGGATGCCGTACTCTCTGCTCTAGATCGGCTGAGTGGGCACAATTTTGGGCACAGCGGAAATTCTGAGGTCAAAGAGGCCACAGATAAACCCTTGTTATCTGCCTCAAATCATTAAGTAAGATTGGTCGGGGAGAGAGGATTTGAACCTCCGACCCCCTGGTCCCGAACCAGGTGCTCTACCAGGCTGAGCCACTCCCCGACATGAAAGACTTGCGCGAGACTCTACAGCGCAGTTAAGGCGCCTCGATCCTTGGCTGATGCCGAGGAGAGGCCACTTGAGCCTATTATAACAGAGCTACTCTCGCTTGGCCGAAGCTGCATTGCCGATACTCCACGCGCGCTTCATCTTTGGCATTAGCACGCGGCGTCGTACACTCAACTGTCAGACACACCACTGCAGGATCAAGGTCCGAAACTTGTCGACCGTTCTACTAGCGCGGCAACTGCTCACTCCCCTTGAGCACATCGAGGATGCCGCCCTCGTGATCAATGACGGAATCGTCGCGGCGGTTGGCCAGAGAAATGCCATGACGATTCCATCCCAAGCGCGAGTTGTCGACCTAGGCGATTCCATCCTGACACCCGGACTGATTGACATCCATGTTCACGGTGGCGCCGGTCACGATGTCATGGAAGGTTCCGATGAAAGCCTTGCGGCCATCGAGCGGTTAATGGTGAGGCATGGCGTTACCAGTTATTGTCCAACGACCGTCACGGCCCCGTTGGATCGAACTTTGGAATCTCTCGAGAATTTGGCCAAGGCCGCAGAACGCGCAAGTCCTGACGTCGGCAGAGATCCAACTCGTGCGCAACCCATCGGCATTCACCTCGAAGGTCCGTTTCTCAGCCATGCCCGACGCGGAGTTCACCCGGCTCTCCACCTGCAACCGGCTTCCCGTGAAACCTTCAACCAAATGTGGGATGCAGCCGCAGGCCGCATAAGAGTGCTCACACTTGCGCCTGAGTTAGACGGCGCGCTGGATCTCATCGTCGACGCCTCGCGTCGCGGAGTGTGTGTCAGCATTGGGCACTCCAACGCCACTCTGGAGCAGGGGATCGCCGGCATCCGCGCCGGAGCGCGGCACGCAACCCATACCTTCAACTCTATGCGCCGCTTCGATCATCGCGACCCCGGGCTGCTGGGCGCGATTCTCAGTGACCGCAGCATGACGGCTGACATCGTCGCCGATGGCATTCACGTCGCCCCGATCATCGTTGATCTGTTTGTGCGCTGCAAGGGAGTGGAGGGTGCCGTGCTGATCACCGATGGCATTAGCGCGACCGGCATGCCAGACGGGACTTATCGGCTGGGTGCGTTTGAGGTGCAGGTTCGCGACAGCCGTTGCGAGTCACACGGGAAACTTGCCGGCAGCGTTCTGACACTGGATAGGGCGGTTCGCAACATGATGAGTTTCGCGAAGCTCGGTTTTCACGACAGCATCCGTATGGCTACGCTGAATCCCGCACGAGTGCTGGGTATTGAACATCGCAAGGGCGTGCTGAAACCTGGCGCCGATGCCGACATCGCGGTGTTCTCTCCGGCCGGTGAGGTACTGCGCACAGTTGTGGGCGGCATGCTGAATTAGTCCGAGGCTTTAATGCGTTAGTTGGAAGCGCTCTTCTTCCTTCTTCATCCTGGCAATGGCGATCAGCTCCACGGCCTTCTGCGCGATGTGCTCGGCGCTGACTTCGAATTCCTTAATCAGTTCCCACGGCGCACCAGAGTCGCCGAAGCGGTCCTTTACGCCGATAGCGCCGGTAATTACCGCCGTTCCCAGCAACTGACGACTTTCGGTTATTACACTGCTCACACGCCAAGCCAAGGCTCCAATCTGATGCTCCTCGGCCGTGATAACTACGCCTGTCTCCTTGGCCGCCCGCACAATGGCATTTTCATCGATCGGTTTCATGGTGTGCATGTTGACAACGCGAGCCTCGTAGCCAAACTCGCGCTTCAGTATCCATGCCGCACGCATGGCCTCCGGCACCATCGGACCGCAGGCGATGATGCTGAGATCTTCCCCCTCATCCTCATAGTTGGGAGCAAGCACAGTCTCAAACCCATCAATCATCTCCAATGCTTCGCGGCGGAGACGGCTCACGTTCGCCACGCCAAATACAAATGGCGTATTTTCGCGAGTCACAATTGGAGTAGCTTCGCGCGCGAATCGGATGTACTTGGGTCCCACATGCTGGAGCAGCAGATAATCCGTTGCCTTGCGCGTCTCGATCGCATCGCACGGTACCACGACTGACATGTTTGGCAGTCCGCACATGGCGAACAAGTCTTCCAGCGCCTGGTGCGTGGCGCCGTCGGGTCCGAACCGAGACTCCACCGTGCGCTCCTGCGATCAACACATTGAAATTTCCGTAGCAGATGGAAACCCGAATCTGGTCCAGATTGCGAGCCGCGGCAAATGTTCCATAGGTTCCGAAAACCGGCAACTTCCCTTCCCGCGCCAGTCCCGCGGCAGCCGCGGTTGCCGACTGCTCTGCAATGCCCATGCTGATCCAGCGATTCTTGCGCTCCGGTTTGCCGGCATAGAAATCGCTGATGGTGATGGAAGCGGATATGTCGAGGCCGAGGCAAACTACACGCTCGTCGTCGCCATTGTTCTGCAGTGATTGTCCGAAGCCTTTGCGAGTGGGTTCCATCCTCACTCTCATCTGACTGGTGCTGTTCCACCAATAGTCGTGCAAGAAGCTCGGCGTCTTGGCGGCGAGCGCCACGTCCACTTCGTTCTGATACTCCTTCGCCTTCTTCAGCAGAGCGTCATAGGCGATAGTTTGTTTCAGTCCGAGTTCTTCCAGGGCCTTCACCATCTCGTCATAGCTGGGAGCTTTGCCATGCCATCCGGCGATGTTCTCCATGAAGCTGACGCCCTTGCCCTTCACCGTATTGGCAATGATGACTGTGGGCTTGCCGGAGACCGGAATGTTCTTCGCCTTCCGCAAACCATCGACGACTTGCCGAAGGTCGTGACCGTCGATCTCGATGGCCTCCCACCCAAACGCTCGATAGCGCTCGTCCAGCGGTTCGACGTTCATCACGTCCTTCACCCAGCCGTCGATCTGCAAACGGTTGCGGTCGATGATGGCCACCAGGTTGTCGAGCTTGTAGTGCGATCCTTCCATGACGGCTTCCCAGATGTTGCCTTCCTGCTGCTCGCCGTCGCCCATGATACAGAACACCGAGTGCTTGCCGCCGTCGAGTTTGCCGGCTAGCGCGACGCCGACCGCAATGCTGAGACCCTGCCCAAGCGATCCGCTGGAGACTTCGATCCCCGCCAGCTTCAACCGGTGGGGATGTCCCTGGAATGGCGAATAGAGCTTGCGCAAGCTGACGATGTCTTCGATGGGAAAGTATCCGGCGAAGCCGAGGCCGAGATAAAGCGCAGGCGCCTTGTGACCGCCAGACCAGATGATGCGATCACGCTCCTTCCACTCCGGATTGTTGGGATCGTGGTTGGCGACTTTCAAGTACAAGGCCGCAACGATCTCCATCATGGAGAGCGTGCCTCCGGAATGGCCGGAGCCGGCGGCGCACAACGCAACCAGGTCATAGCCGCGCATTAAGCGTGCGGCTTGCTCAAGTTCTTCCAGGCTGAACTCGCGAACGACTGCATTGGAAAAGGAGTTGACAATCGGCATGATGAATCCTTTGTGCGGGCGAAGGCGTGCCTCAACTCAAGAACCCGCGATAAATGGGGACCCCGGTAATTAAGGCTAGGCGGCAGCAAACATTGGGTCAGTGAGGTGAATCACGAGGGGTGTGACGGGGATTAGTGGAAGTGTCATTATGGAGGGTCGCCCCTAGAAACAGCGGCCACCAGACATCGTCTTGAACGTTGGTCTGCTCAACCTGGCACATCAACCACGGACTACAATGTTCGCATTGGTCGAGGGTTCGGAATGCAAACAGCGGATGTGGTGATTATCGGCGGCGGCATTGTAGGTTCGAGCATTGCGTGGCACCTCACCGAAGGTGGCTGTCGCGACGTTCTGATGGTTGAGCGCGAATCGCATCAGGGCAAAGGTTCCACGGGCAAGAGCATGGGAGGCGTGCGCGCGCAGTTCGCGACCGCACCGAACATTCAGATGTCGCTCTACTCCATCCCCTTCTATGCGAGTTTTGAAGAACGGTTGGGCCATCCTTCGGAATATCGTGCGCAAGGTTACTTGTTCGTCGCCACGAAACCGCCGCATATGGAATATCTGCGAACCAATCAGCAACTGCAAAAATCGCTGGGGCTCACCCAGGTGCGAATGCTGATGCGTGAAGACATCGTTGCGATGGTTCCGCAACTGCGCTCCGACGACATCCTGGGCGGAAGTTTCTGCGCGACGGATGGATTCGTCGATCCGTACAGCGCGATGGTCGGCTTCACCGCTCGGGCTTGCGAGCAAGGCGCCACTCTTTGGCGCTCGAACCGAAGTCACTGCGATCCGTCGCGATGGCGACGAAATTAGAGGAGTAGAAACCACGCGCGGACCGGTCAGCACGCGAGTCGTAGTCAACGCGGCCGGTCCGTGGGCAGCCGAAGCGGCGGCTCTTGCCGGAGTTAAGCTGCCCGTTGAACCACTTCGCCGAATGTTGATTCCGACCGAGCCTTTCGATGGCGTTCCTCACACCGTTCCCATGGTAGTCGATATGACCAACGGTTTTCATTTCCGGCCCGAGAGTCTGGGATTTCTGCTGGCGTGGAACGACCCAGAAGAGACACCCGGCTATAAGACGGACTTCGATCCGTCCTTCATTGAGAAGGTGCTGACCCGCGCCGCGGACCGCGTGCCTTGCTTTGAGAACCTGGCCGTCAATCCCAAACGCGCATGGGCAGGACTATACGAGATGTCGCCCGATCACCACGCTATTCTTGGGCCGGTTCCGGAGGTGCGCGGCTTCTACTGTGCTAACGGTTTCAGCGGACACGGCGTGATGCACGCTCCGGCAACGGGAAGGATTTTGGCTAACCTGATTCTGCAGGGCACTACAAAAGTAGTGGACAATATTGAAGTGTTCAGCCCGGCGCGTTTCGCCAGGGGCGAAATGTTGCATGAGACGGCCGTGTTGTAAGCAAAGTCGGTCCGTTGCCGATGCATCCTAGTGTTTCTTGTGTACATCTGCTTTGTATCTGCGAGAAATCATGACCATTCCTCACATCAAGCTTAAGCACACCGATCTGGAAGTTTCGCGCTTTTGTTTCGGCACCATGACATTAGGCAAGCCGCTCGACCAAGCCGGTTCGACGCTGATCGTCAAGCGCTGTATCGACGCAGGGATTAACTTTTTCGACACCGCGAATATGTACCAGTACGGAGTGGCGGAAACCATGCTGGGAAATGCGATCAAGGCGAAACGCGACCAGCTCATCGTTGCCAGCAAGATATTTTTTAAGATGGGCGATGGCCCCGATCAACAAGGACTTTCGCGCAAGGCAATCTTGCGTGCCATCGACGAGAGCCTTCAGCGTCTCGGCACGGACTATCTCGACATCTACTACTTTCACGCACCGGACCACAAGACTCCGATTGAGGAATCGATGGAAGCGATGGAGTCTCTCGTGAAGCAGGGCAAGGTGCGCTATCCGGCATCGTCAAACTACGCTGGCTGGGAAGTGGTGCAGATGCATTGCATCGCAAAGGATCACGGCTGGCATGCACCGTATATTTCGCAACCGATGTATAACCTCCTGGCGCGCGGCATCGAACAGGAATACCTTCCCATGTGCAAGGAGTTCGGTGTCTCGACTGTAGTTTACAACCCGCTCGCCGGCGGGTTGCTTACCGGCAAGCACCGGCAGTCGCAAGTCATCCCCGGTACGCGCTTTGACAACAACAAGCTGTATCAGGACCGCTACTGGCACGAACAGTATTTTCAAGCCGTCGACCGGCTCAAACGGATTGCTCAATCCGCAGGAAGGTCGATGGTCAGTTTGTCGTTGAATTGGCTACTGCGTCACACCGCTGCCGATTGCGTCATCCTCGGCGCCTCCAGCATGGAACAGCTGAACCAGAACCTTGCGGCTGGGGAAGATGGGCCGCTGCCTGAAGAGGTGGTCAAGGCTTGTGACCAGGTCTGGCAGGAACTGCGAGGTCCGCTGCCGGTGTACAACCGCTGATCGGTCAGGTCAGGACCCGCCGCAGGAATCCCCGCACGCCGATCCATCCGAGAATAGCGAGACAACCGGTGAGCGCCAGAAACGCCGTCCACGCCGGCATGTGCGGCAGGCTGGGTGTCAGTGTTGAGCGCAATCCTTCGCTCATGTAAACCAGGGGATTGATCAAAATCAGTATCTGCAGCCAGCGAACGTTCGCCAGCATTGCCCAGGGATAATAGACGCAGCCCAGAAACGTGATGGGCACAACAACGATGCCGAACATCAGCGCGATCTGCTCGGGCCGCACGACCGTCCCAATGGTGAGACCGACCGCTCCAGAAACCAGGCTGGCCAGCAGCAAAATGCCGATGAGCGTCGGCCAGCTTGAAATATGGATCTGTACTGGTGAGACCGGGATGAAGTAGACCATCGGAAAGATAACCAGCGCTGCCAGGATGCTCTGCAATGCGCTGAAGAAAATCTTCTCCACCGCAACCCAGGTGACGGGAAGCGGCGACATGACGCGATCGTGGATCTCGCGCGTGGCGCCAATCTCCATGGAAAGTGGCAAGGCTGTGGCCATGATGCCCTGAATAAAGATGCCCACTGCCAACAGTCCCGGCAGCACCAGCGTTCCGAAGCTGGCGCCGGCTGAACTCTGAAAGCCCTGTCCTACCTTTGGAAACAGGTAGGTGAAGACGAAGACAAAGAATAGCGGGTTCATCACCGTGCGGATGAGGAAGGCAACAAATTCTCTTCGCAACACGCTGATGTCGCGCAGGAACAATCCCCAGAAGGCGCGCCAATACAAAACAGAATTAGTCACGCAATTCCCTTCCCGTCAACTTGATGAACACGGTTTCCAGGCTGGTTTCGCTGACTGACATATCGCGCAAATTGTCGCCCGCCAGCGCCACAATCTCGGGCAGCAAACCACTTCGGCCATCGGTAAACACACGCAATCCCGAAGCCTGGCCCTCCACGGCAGTCACCCCGGGCAAGTCGCGCAAGCGGGTGCGCAGACTGTCCGCCTGCGCATCTTGAAGATGCAGCTCGAAAACTTTCTGCGCGCCCACGCTGCTCTTTAACTTGTCAGGTGTGTCGCACACCAGAATCTTGCCGTGGTCAATGATGGCCACACGATCGCACAACTGGTCAGCTTCTTCCATGTAGTGGGTAGTCAGGACAATGGTGATGCCCTTCTCGCGAAGCACGCGGATGATGTCCCACAATGCCAGACGGGTCTGGGGGTCCAGGCCCGCGCTGGGTTCGTCGAGAAAGAGGACGCTAGGCTCGTGCGCGATGGCGCGGGCGATCTGCACCCGTTGTGCAAGGCCTCCTGACAGCTCGCGGGGAAACGCTTTGCTGCGTTCAGTCAATTTGAACAGCTCAAGCAGTTCGGTTGTCTTCCGGGAAGCGTGGGCATGGCTGAATCCGAAATAGCGGCAGTGAAAGTACAGGTTCTCCCACGCCGTGCATTGGCGGTCCAAAGTGTTGAATTGTGTCACCACTCCCATGAAGCGCCGGGCTTCGGCGGGATGCGCCACCACGTCCACGCCCGCAATCGTTACCTGGCCGCTGGTAGGAAGCGCGCGCGTGGTGCAAACACTGATGGTCGTCGTTTTGCCAGCGCCGTTCGGACCGAGCAATCCGAACAGTTCTCCCCGCTGAACGGAGAGATCGATTCCCTTCACCGCCTCGACCGGCGTCTTGCCGGGATACGTCTTGACCAGTTCTTGAATGTTGACAATCAGGTCTGCTGGCGTGCTCACGGCTCTCCGCTGTCGAGTAAGGTTGTGAACCCAGAATCTGTTGACAGCAGTTTATCAATGCTCCCCAAGGACGACCAAGAAACAACGGTCGAAATCACACGGCTGAAATGACTTCTCGGGCGGTTTAGTTTTTGGTGTAGTCGGGCTACCGGAAACTGCCGCCGGCTGAAGCGGGCTCCGTTCAGAAAGAGATGCGCGACGCGGCGCTCAATCACCCCAAACCGCGCAAAGGCGGCGTGGCTTGGGGGGCCCCGGCCAGCGCCGCTCTACCCGTGCCTTCGCAAAACTACATTGACTCCAAACTGATCTAGACGCTGCTGCTCACCTGTGCGGACGATTTTGCGACAGCGGGTGACGGACCTGAGGACACGGAGATCAGCAGGAGCGTCGCATCGTCGCCGAAATTCCCGTGAGCGTGGCCGCGCACCGCGTCCATGATCTTTCCGTACTGTTCGATCAAAGGCCCGTCGGGCAGGTGCTCCAGCAACAAGGCAAGACGGTCGGCTCCAAACTCTTCGCCGGAGTCGTTGGCAGCTTCGGTCACGCCATCGGTGTACAGCAGCAGCCGGTCACCGGCCGACAACCGCAATCGTTCTGAACGAAACCCCGCGTCCAGCATCAATCCCAGAACCGAGCGAGTGGAGGAAAGTGGCTCGATTGATCCATCGGCGTGCCGCAGGATGGGAGGACAATGTCCGGCATTCACGAAACTCAGAATACGGGTCTTGAGATCGAACACGCCGTAGAAGATCGTGACGTAATGACCCGCGCCCAGTTGATTCCGCAGGATTGTCTCGACGCTACTGAGGATCACATCAGGGCTGTCGTTGGATGCCGACAAGGTGCTGACAGAGGCGTATAACATGGCCGCGATCAGCGCACCCGGCGTTCCTTTGCCCGATACATCGGCGACGCAGAAGTGCAGTGAGTCAGAGGTAGGCTGCCAGACGCCGAAGTAATCCCCGCCGACGACTCCAGCCGGGGTACTCTCACCGAAGAGTTCGATTCCGTTGGCGATTACGTGACGGCTGGGCACGATCCGTGTCTGTAGTTGTTGGGCATCGTCGCGTTCGTAATCGGAAATGCGCTGCGACGACCGAAGGTGCTGAACGTGCCGCGTCAGCGAGCGCACTTTCTCCAGCAGCGAATCATTCTGCCACGGCTTCTCGACGAAATCGGAAGCCCCGTGCTTCATTGCGCTGACCGCCAGGTCAACGTTGCCCCAGGCAGTGAGCGCGATGATCGGAACGGTGCCATCCACCTGGCGCAGTTGTTCGATCAATTGCAGACCTTCGATACCCGACGTGCTATCGCGTTGATAGTTCATGTCGATCATCGCGAGATCCGGCGGCTGCTGCCGCGCCGCAGCCATCGCCTCATTGGGAGAAGAGCACAGCGTGACGGAGTAACCGTCGCCGCGAAGCAGCATGGCCAGCGCTTCGCGCACATGCTCCTGATCTTCGGCCACTAGTATCGTCAATTGGTCGAGGGGGGCTGCCATATCGTCTCCGTGGATGATAGTGCAGATGGATTGCCAAAGCGGTACGGACAGTATCCTCCGCAGCAGGAACCAGATAAGTCGGTTGTTGATCAGGGGCTCGCCCACAAATGCAAATGGCCTGTCCAAATATGGACAGGTCATCGCCGGGTGCCTTTTCCCTCATTGTGATCTCGAAGCGTGCGCCCGTTGAGCTAATCCGCGAAGACCGGAACTTCTTCCTCGGCGATAGCCTTTCTGCGGCCTCCGGGAAGATGCCGAACCACCCAATCCTTGAAGTGGTCCATATAGAGGTAGACCACGGGCGTCGTGTAAAGAGTCAGTGCCTGGCTCACGATGAGCCCGCCGACGATGGCGATGCCGAGAGGCCGGCGAATTTCGGCGCCAACTCCCGTGCCAAGCGCCAGCGGAAGCGCGCCCAGCATGGCCGCCGCGGTGGTCATCATGATGGGGCGGAAGCGGATCAGCGCCGCTTCGTGAATCGCTTCCTCCGCGGTCTTGCCTGTGCGCTCCACCTCGAGTGCGAAGTCAATCATGATGATGGCGTTCTTCTTCACGATGCCGATCAGAAGAATGATGCCGATCAGCCCAATCACGTCGAGCTGCAGGTGAAAGAGCAGCAGAGCCAACAGTGCGCCCGTGCCTGCGGAAGGCAACGTGGAAAGAATCGTGATGGGATGGATGTAACTCTCGTAAAGCATTCCAAGCACGATGTAAACAGCAACCAGGGCCGCGAGAATCAGGATGGGTTCCGACTTCAGGGAATCCTGGAAGGCGGCCGCGGTGCCTTGGAAGCTGCCGTGAATGGTTGCCGGAATTCGCATTTCCAGCTCGGCCTCGGAGATGGCGCGAGTAGCGCTTCCCAAGTCTCCGCCGGGCGCCAGGTTGAAGGAGATGGTCACAGCCGGGAATTGTCCCTGGTGGTTGACGGTGAGCGAAGTGGCCGCTTGTCCAATGTGGGCGAAGGCCGACAGCGGCACTTGAGCGCCCTGGTTGGTAATAACGTAAACGCTCTGTAGCGCATCGGGAGTAAGCTGGTAGCGAGGATCCACCTCCAGCACCACGTGGTACTGGTTCAATGTCCGATAGATGGTTGAGATCTGCCGCTGCCCGAACGCGTCATAGAGAACATTGTCGATCTGCGCCGGTGTGATCCCTAAACGCGCCGCCATATCGCGATCAATGATGACGTTTGCCTCCAGACCGCTGATCTGCTGATCGCTATTTACATCTTTCAGTTGGGGAATCTTGCGGAGTCTCTGCAAAAGCTGGGGCGCCCATTCGTAGAGTTCATCCAGATTTTCGCCCGATAGCGTGTACTGGAACTGGGAAGCAGACGCGCGCCCGCCAATCTGCAAGTCCTGCACTCCCTGGAAATACAGCGTCGCGCCGGGAACATGCGCCATCTTGGGACGAAGGCGGGCGATGACCTGGTCCACGCTGATCTTGCGCTCCGACAGGGGCTTGAGTGTGACGTACATGCGTCCCTGGTTCTGTGGGGCATTGCCCCCGACGAACGCCAAAACGTTCTGCACTGCGGGATCCTGCTTCACGATGCGGATAAACTCGTTGGTTTTGGCGTTCATGTCCTGGAACGAGACATCCTGGTCGCCCATGATTACGCCCACCATGCGTCCCGTGTCCTGCTGCGGAAAAAAGCCTTTGGGAATGATGATATAAAGCCAAACATTGAGCACGACCATGAGGATAGCCACAGTGAAAGTAAGTCGCTTGTGGCGCAGCACCCAGCCCACAGTTGTCTTATACGTGCGGTTCATCCACATCCATCCGCGCTCGCTCATGCGGTACAAGGCGCCGTGACTGCCGGGATCATGGGCCTTCAGGAAGCGGGCGCAGAGCATCGGCGTGGTGGTGAGGGAGACAACCAGCGAAACCGCGATAGCGGCGCTCAGGGTCACGGCGAACTCGCGGAACAACCGGCCCACCAGGCCGCCCATCAGGAGAATGGGAATGAACACGGCAACCAGCGACGTACTCATCGAGACCACAGTGAAGCCGATCTCGCGTGCGCCCAGTAGCGCAGCCGGGTAGGGCTTCATCCCGCTCTCGACATGGCGCATCACGTTTTCCAGCACCACGATGGCGTCGTCCACCACAAAGCCGGTGGAGATAGTGAGCGCCATCAGCGAGAGGTTGTTCAAAGAAAAGCCGCACAGGTACATCACCCCGAACGTGCCCACAATGGCCAGCGGCACGGCCACGCTGGGAATCATGGTGGCGCGCACCTCACGCAGAAAGACAAACACCACCAGCGTCACCAGGATGACTGAGATGACCAGCGTGCGCTGAACGTCGGAAACAGAGGCGCGGACGGTGGTGGTGCGGTCGAGGCCGACCACGAGATTGACGCTTGCCGGCAGCGACGCCTTGAGGAACGGCAGCGCCGCTTCCACGCGATCGGCGGTAGCGATCATGTTCGCGCCTGGCTGACGGAAAATGACGACCAACACGCTGGGCTTGCCGTTAAAGCTACCGGCGTTGTTGATGTTGGAGTAGGAATCCTGAACATCGGCGACGTCACT
The DNA here is from genome assembly GCA_963836295.1 of uncultured Acidobacteriaceae bacterium. Lineage (GTDB taxonomy): Bacteria > Acidobacteriota > Terriglobia > Terriglobales > Acidobacteriaceae > Bog-257. Next base: position 164,908 of record CAWIIY010000006.1, read on the forward strand.
CAGTCTGACCGGCGCGCCGTTTCTGTAGGCCACGATGATGGGTCTGTAGTCCGCGGCCTTCTTAAGTTGATCGTTGGCCCTCACCACCCAGGTTTTCTCACCGTCGTCCAGAGAACCCTTGGCGATATTGGCGTTCTGCGCCGCCACCGCCGACCGCACCGCCTCCAGGCCGATATTGAGCTTGTTCAGGAGATTGGGATTCGCTTCGATGCGCACGGCCGGCTGCGATGAGCCCCACACGAAAACCTGGCCCACCCCCTGCACCTGCGCCAGCTTCTGGCCCATGATGGAATCGGCTGCGTCGTACATCTCATCCTGCGTCATCGCATCGGACGTCAAGATCAGAATCATGACGGGTGCGTCCGCGGGATTGATTTTTCGGTAAGTCGGGTTGCTGGGCAGATCGGCCGGCAAGTATCCGCGCGCAGCGTTGATGGCAGCTTGCACATCGCGCGCGGCCGCATCAATGTTGCGGTCCAGGTCGAACTGCATGGCAATGCCGGTGGAACCAAGCTGGCTCGACGAGGTCATCTGGTTGATGCCGGCGATGCGGCCGAATTGCCGCTCCAGCGGAGTTGCGACCGAGGATGCCATGGTCTCGGGACTGGCGCCAGGCAGGGATGCGCCGACAGAAATAACCGGAAAGTCGATCTGTGGCAGCGGCGCAACCGGAAGCTGCATGTACGCCAGGGCCCCCGCCAGAAGCAGGGCGATGGTCAGCAGCGTTGTGGCAACGGGCCGCTCGATGGCTGGAGCGGAGATATTCATTGCTTAATCCCCAAGTGCCTCCACCGGTTTAGGCGCCCGCAGGTGGCGCAGCGCCTCTCCCAGCCGGTCAAACCACAGATATACGACCGGGGTTGTGTACAGGGTCAGCAACTGGCTGAACAAGAGTCCGCCGATGATGGTTACGCCCAGAGGGCGGCGGAGCTCGGAGCCGGTGCCGGAGCCCAGGGCCAGCGGCACCGCGCCAAACAGCGCGGCGAAGGTGGTCATCATGATGGGACGGAAGCGCAACAGGCACGCCTCGTAAATCGCGTCCAGCGGCTTCTTGCCCTCTTTGCGCTCCGCTTCCAGAGCGAAGTCGATCATCATGATGGCGTTCTTCTTCACGATACCGATCAGCAGGATGATACCGATCAAGGCCATCACGCCCAGGTCCATATGGAACAAGGTCAACGCAAGAATGGCGCCCACGCCGGCCGACGGCAGCGTGGACAAAATCGTGATGGGGTGGATGTAGCTTTCGTACAACACTCCCAGCACGATGTACACGGTGATGATGGCCGCCAGGATCAGCCAGCCTTCATTGGCCAGCGAAGCCTGAAACGCTCGCGCGGTGCCTTGAAACGCCAACTGGATGCTCGGCGGCAATCCTATCTCAGTCGCAGTCTGCTCAATCGCCTTCACCGCCTCTCCCAGCGACGCGCCATTACCAAGATTGAAAGAAATCGTGACCGCCGGAAACTGCCCCTGATGATTGATGGTCAACGGCCCGGTGGTGGTTTCCCAGTGCGCGATCGCACTGAGCGGCACCTGCCCCGCACTCGCGCTCAGAATGTTTACGCTTTGGGTGATTGACGCCGGAGCGTTTGCGGCTTGCGACGCCGGGCTCTGTCCGCCGCCGGCGGGCACATAGATGTCCTTCAGCGAATCGGGGTCGGCCCGGAAGCTGGGATTGACTTCGAGCACAACGTGGTACTGGTTCAACTGGGTAAACATGATCGACACCAGCCGCTGCCCGAAGGCATCATACAGCGTGTTGTCGATCGCACTGGCGGTTACGCCCAACCGCGATGCGGTGTCGCGATCGATCACCAGAGTCGCCTGCGAAGCCTGGTTCTGCTGATCGGTGGCGATGTCGCGCACCTGGGGCAAAGTCTTCAGGCTGGCGACCGTCTTTGCCGTCCACGTTGCCAGTTCCTTGGAATCGGCATCTTCCAGGCTGAACTGATATTGCGTCCGGCTGACACGGTCTTCGACCGTCAGGTCCTGCACCGGCTGCATGTAAAGGGTGATGCCCGCGACGCCGGCGACTTCCTGCTGCAGCCGCCTCATGATAGTGGTCACGTCATCGTCGCGTTCGTCGCGCGACTTCAGGTTGATCTGGAGACGTCCGCTGTTGGGCGTGGTGTTGGTGCCATCCACTCCAATGAACGACGAGAGACTCTCGACGTCCTTGTCCTTCAGAATGGCGGCTGCCATTTCGCGCTGCCGCTCCGACATGGCCGCGAACGAAACGCTCTCGGGAGCGTCCGTAATGCCCATGATCACGCCGGTGTCCTGCACCGGGAAGAAGCCCTTTGGCACCTCGATGTACATCCAGATGGTGGCCACCAGAGTTCCAATGGTAACCAGCAGGGTTGCGGTCTGGTGCTTCAGGACGAACTGCACCGTGCGGCCGTAGAACGCGATGGTGTTGGCGAAAGCCCTCTCTGACCACTCATAGAAGCGCCCATGCTTCGCCTGGTCCCTTTGCTTCAGGAGCAACGAGCACATCATGGGTGTCAGCGTCAGCGAAATGATGGCCGAGAAAAGAATGGTCACGCTCAGGGTCACGGCAAATTCGCGGAAGAGCCGGCCCACGATGTCACCCATGAAGAGCAGCGGGATGAGCACGGCGATCAGCGAAACCGTCAATGACACGATGGTGAAGCCGATCTGTCCCGCCCCTTGCAGAGCCGCTTCCAGCGGAGAGTGGCCCTCCTCGACATAGCGCTCGATGTTCTCGATCATCACGATGGCGTCGTCCACCACAAAGCCAGTGGAGATGGTTAGCGCCATGAGCGAAAGGTTGTCGAGCGAATAGCCGAGCAGGTACATCACGCCAAAGGTACCCAGAAGCGAAAGCGGCACCGCAACGCTAGGAATGACCGTTCCCGCCAGCGTGCGCAGAAAAACGAAGATGACCAACACCACCAGGACAATGGTGAGCATCATCTCGTACTGAACATCTTTTACGCTGGCGCGAATGGTATTGGTACGGTCGGTCAGCACGGTGACCTTCACCGAGGCGGGAAGGTTCGATTGCAACTGCTTCAGCCGTAGCTTGATGCTGTCGACGACCTTGATGATATTGGCGCCCGGCTGCCGCTGAATGTTCAGGATCACCGCCGGCGTGTTGTTCATCCACGCTGCCTGGTTGATATTCTCCGGGCCCATGATGACCGTGGCGACGTCAGACAAACGCACGGGATTGCCATTCTTGTAGGCGACGATGCTGTTGGCATAACCCTGCGGACTCAGCAACTGATCGTTGGCGCCGATGGTGAAGGCCTGCCGGTTGTCTTGCAGTTGTCCCTTCGCCTGGTCTACGTTCACCTGGCCGATCACGTTGCGCAGTTGCTCCAGGCTCATGCCGTACGAAGCCAGCGCCGTTGGATTGGCCATGATGCGAACCGCGGGCTTTTGCCCGCCGCTGATGCTTACCAATCCCACGCCAGGTAGCTGCGAAATCTTTTGCGCGAAGGTCGTATCGGCCAGATCTTCCACCTGCGGAAGCGGCATGCTGTCCGAGGTCATGGCCAGGGTCAGGATAGGCGCGTCGGCCGGATTCACCTTGCTGTAAATCGGCGGCGTCGGCAGATCGGCAGGCAGATATGTCTGCGCAGAGTTAATCGCCGCCTGCACCTCCTGTTCGGCGACATCAATATTCTCTTCCAGGTCGAATTGCAATGTGATGACTGACGCTCCGAAGGAGCTGCTGGAAGTCATTTGGCTGAGACCGGGGAGCTCACCGAGTTGGCGCTCCAGCGGCGCCGTGATTGAAGACGCCGTCACATCGGGGCTGGCGCCCGGATAAAAGGTGACGATCTGGATCGTCGGATAATCCACCTGCGGCAGGGCGGAGATTGGCAGTTGACGGTAGGCGACGAAACCCACCAGCAACAGACCTGTCATCAGCAGCGACGTCGCGATGGGCCGAAGAATGAATGGCCGCGAAATACTCATATCTGCGAACCGATATTACCGGCGCTTTGCTGAGTTTGCCGAGCCGGCGCTTGCGGAGCCACACGGCTTCCCGCCTGCAGCTTCTCCTGACCATCCGTGACCACTCTGTCGCCGGCCTGCAATCCTGACTGGACCACCACCGTACTTCCCTGGGTAAGAGCGAGCTGCACGGGTCTCATTTGCACCGTATTGTTAGCGTCCACTATGTAGGCGAAAGTGCCTTCAGGACCTCGTTGCATGGCGCTGGCCGGAGCGGTGATCGCATTTTTGCGCGTTTCCAATAGCAAGTGCGCGTTTACGAACTCGTTGGGCCAGAGCATATTGTCGGGATTGTCGAAGACGGCCTTCAGCTTGGCGGTGCCGGTCGTCGGATCAATCTGATTGTCAATCGTCTGCAGTATGCCAGTCGACAGCTTGGTTCGGTCGTCCTGGCTGTAGGCGTCCACTTCCAGCGGGCCTTTCTGCATGTGCTCCCGGACCGTTTGCAGTTGGTCTTCCGGCAACGTGAAGACCATGGCAATAGGATGCATCTGGGTAATGATTAGCAAGGCGGTTCCGCTGGCGGCGGTAACATAATTGCCCGGATCGACCTGGCGCAATCCAACCCGGCCGTCGATGGGAGATTTGATGTAGCAGTAAGTCAGGTTGAGCTGGGCGTTTTCTATCGCAGCCTTGTCGGCAGCAATGGTGCCTTCGTAGGTCCCGAACGAAGCCTCCAGCGTGTCAAGGCCTGCTTGGCGATGACGCCCTCCTCGTAGAGCACTTTGTTGCGCTCATACTGCGCCTTGGCGTTGACCAGCTGGGCTTCGTCCTTCGCCAGATTGGCCTTCGCCTGGTCCAAAGCCACTTGGTAAGGGCGCGGGTCGACGACGATCAGCAGCTCTCCCTTCCTAACGTCCTGACCTTCCCGGAAATTCACTTGCATGATCTGCCCATCAATCCGAGTCTTCAAGGAAACCGTATAGAATGCCTGCACCGAACCCAGTCCGTTCAAATACACATTGAAGTCACCCTGCTTGACCGTAGCCACGCCAACCGGAACTGCCGGAGGCGGCCCGCTGGCTTTCGCGCTCTTCGTCCGCGATGAACTGCAACCGGCAAGCGCAGCGCAAATCGCCAGTGTCAGGCCCAGTCCCCAGAATGCCCCTGTCTTCACTAACTCCTCCTAGATAACGCCACACCGTGTCTACTGAGATGGTACCGGCCTCGCCCTTGGCGCACAAATGCAATTCGGCGTGTAAGTTGCAGTACTATTAAGCCCATACTATTAGATCGGACGGGGATGGCTACAGCGGTTAAGAGAGGGTGAAGGAAAGTTAAGATTTGTGAAGGATACAAATACATCGCGAAACAATTCTTCACCGCACGCACAGGCGGGAAAAGGCAGAATGAATCCGGTGAATCGTCTGCTTATTGTCGATGACGACCACGGGTTGGTGAATCTGCTGAAGCGCTTTCTGGAAGGCGAAGGCTTTCATGTGGATGCAGCCTACGATCAAGCATCGGGATTGAATGCCGCCCTTTCCAAAGACCATGAGTTGATCATTCTCGATGTGATGCTGCCTGGCGGGACAGGGTTTGAATTGCTCAAGGCACTGCGGGCCCAATCCGCGGTACCCGTGCTGCTGTTGACAGCCCGAGGAGAAGCTGTTGACCGCATCCTCGGCCTTGAAATTGGCGCCGACGACTACCTGGCGAAGCCCTTTGATCCTCGCGAGCTGGTGGCCCGGATCCGCGCCATATTTCGCAGGACCCGCGAAACAACGCCGTCTGCCGCTCGCCCGGGTCATGAGGAAGTCCTCAGTGTCGGGGATATCAGCATGTCGCTCGGCACCCGCACGGTTACCTGCTCGAATACACCGATCGAGCTGACCTCGGTGGAATTCAACGTCCTCGAATTGCTGCTGCGCAATGCCGGCAGCGTCGTCACCCGGGAGCAAATCGCCGAAGTAGCGCTGGGCCGGCCGCTAAACATATTCGACCGCAGCGTCGACGTTCACGTCAGCCGGCTACGCAAGAAGCTGAGCGCCTGTCCCGGAACCGATGAGTTGATCCGGCCGATCCGCGGCACCGGTTATTTCCTGGCCGCAAGAACGCCGGAGAAGAGCAGGATATGAACCGGCGCCTGTTCTGGAAAATCTTTCTTCCCTTCTGGCTGGCCCAGGCGGTGCTCCTGGGAGCCCTGTATCTCCGCATTCAACACCGCATTTCTTCCGAGCATCCCTGGTGGATCCAGCCCGAACGCCGCGAGATGCCGGTATTGGCCGGTTATGCGGCGGGCGTATACGAAAAGCAGGGCCAGGCGGGTTTGTCCCAGTTACTCGATAGTCTGTCGTTGCAGAACCGCTCCAAGTACTGGCTGGTAGATGCTAATGGTAACGAGCTTTCCGGACGGCCGATTCCGGAACGCGTTCTTCGTGACGCCTCCGCAGCGGAGAAATCGGAAGGCCTTCACCATTCCTTTGAAGCCAATGTTCTGGCGGCTTCGACGGCTACGGCCGAAGGGCGCTACGTCCTGATTGCCGAGCTGGTGCCGCCAAAACTGACGGAACGTGTCCCGGGAGACATACTGTGGACGCTAAAGCTCGGCACCATCCTGTCGGCGCTCATTTGTTTCCTGATCGCGCATTACCTGAGCAAGCCCATCGAACGCCTGCGCAATGCGACCCATGAACTCGCACGCGGGAACCTCGACATCCGCGCCGGAGAAAACCTGGGCAACCGCCGCGACGAAATTGCCGATCTGGTGCGAGACTTCGACTCGATGGCCGGCGAGTTGCGCACCCTGATCCAAAGCGAACGGAACCTGCTGAGCGGGGTCTCGCACGAACTGCGATCACCGATTGCGCGCATGCGGCTGGCTTTGACTCTGGCACGCGACGCCGAGGATGACGAACGCTCAGAGATGCTGGATCGCATCGAGCAGGACACGATCCAACTGGATTCCATGCTGGAACAAATTCTGACCGTTGCGCGGCTGGAAAGCGGGCAGCACAAGCCTCGATTCGAACTCCTGTCACTGAATGACATCCTTGACGACGTGCTGCACGATGCCAAATTCGAAGCTGCCGCAACCGGTGCGAACATTGCCTTCCAGGGCGATGGTGACATCCAGGTGAACGGCGATGCCGGTCTGTTGCGCAGCGCGATCGAGAACATCGTGCGTAATGCAATCTTTTACTCCGGCCAGGGCGGCAAGATCGAGGTTCAGCTAAGCCGGCAGGACGACGCAGCGCTGGTTTGCGTCCGGGACAATGGTCCGGGAGTTCCCGAGAGTACCCTGCCCTTGTTGTTCAAGCCGTTCTATCGGGTCGACGATTCGCGCGGAACCACGACTGGCGGGATGGGACTTGGGCTGGCGATCGTGCGCAATGCTGTCCTCGCTCACGGGGGCGGCGTCTCTGCCAGGAATGTATTGCCGCACGGACTGGAAGTGGAGTTGCGCCTGCCAATTCCGTCGCCATCCCAGCCGGCCCGCAGTTCCGGCGTGCAGCGCCTGGCGCAGACAACCGGCACAACCACCTAGAGCGCGGCGTCACCTTCCCGACCCGCCTACGACACAGACAAGCACCCGCTTCCAGTGTTAGGTTTGTACCTTTCCGAGGGAGGGCCATGTTCAACAACGATCTTCTGAAGGACAAACGCATTCTCATCACGGGGGGCGGGACCGGAATCGGCCGCGCCATGGCGGAGCGATTTCTGCAACTGGGCGCTACGGCCCACATCTGCGGGCGACGCCGCGAGGTTGTAGAGAAAACGGCGGCGGAGCTGTCAGCCTCGACCGGCGGAACAATCCAAGGCTTCTCGTGTGATGTGCGTTATCCCGACGACGTCGAATCACTCATCGAAAAAATTTGGGGCAGCGGCCCGCTTGACGTGCTGGTGAATAATGCTGCTGGCAATTTTCTCGCCCGCACCGAAGAGCTGTCGCCACACGCGTTCGACGCCGTCATCGGCATTGTGCTCAAAGGCACCATCAACATGACGATGGCTTGCGGGCGGCGTTGGCTGGCGTCCAAGCACAAGGGGGTGGTGCTGGACATCGCAACCACCTACGCAGATACCGGCTCGGCTTACGTCGTGCCGAGCGCAGTCGCAAAAGCCGGCGTTGTCGCGCTGATGCGCAGCTTAGCGGTGGAGTGGGGCGGCCGTGGAATTCGATTCGTGGCCATCGCGCCGGGGGCGATTCGCACGGAAGGAGCGTTCTCGCGCTTGTTGCCCACGCCGGTAGCTCGAAAAGAAGCTGCTGGAGCACAATCCCCTGCACCGCTTCGGCACGCTGGAGGAGATTGCCAACCTGGGTGCGTTTTTGATCAGTGATCAAGCGGGATACATCAATGGCGAGATGGTGTACATGGACGGCGGCGAGATGCTGGCAGGAGCGAGCACTTTCAGCCTGATCGGACGGAAGATGCCGGACGCGGCATGGGAGATGATGAAGCCGAAGAAAAAGTAGTCAGTTCCCAGTTGCCAGTGGCGAGTCTCAGATTGGTAGACGCCGACGCTCGCCGAGTCCCGTTTACCTATCCCTGAAGCTCATTAATGCGCCACGGAAACACCCAGTGCACGGAGTCGATTGGGTTGGTTGCCCTTTTCTCTAGCTGAGAATGCGCTCCATGCCTTTGGTGTCTCCATGGCGAACCGTAGATCCTTCGGCATCGGACGCGGCGGTTTACCGCGTCCTCGCCCAGGATAACGCCCAGAACCGGGGCGTTAGTTCAATACATGGATGTTCTTCTTTTCGCACATCTCCTTCAGCACTTTCGGCCAAACGGTCACACTGACTTCACCGAGATGCGCCTTGCGCAGCAGCAACATCAAGGTCCGTGACTGCCCGATGCCGCCGCCCACACTCAGCGGAATCTCGTGATTCACGATGGCCTTGTGGTAGGGGAAGTTCAGGAAGTCGAGCTGGTTGGTGAGTTCCAGTTGCTTCTTCAGCGATTCCGCATTGACGCGGATGCCCATCGACGTCAGCTCATGGCGCCGGTGCGTCACCGGGTTCCAGACCAGAATGTCGCCGTTCAACCCGTGCCTTATGTGGCCCTCATCCTTGGTTTCGGTGACCCAGTCGTCGTAATCGGCAGCTCGCATCTCGTGCGGGTAGCCATCTTTCAACGTCCAGCCGATGCCGATGATGAACACCGCCGGATACTTCTGCAGAATCGCAGTCTCGCGCTGCTTGCGCGGCAGGTCAGGATACATATCGAGAATTTCTTCGGCATGCAGGAAGGTCAGGTTCTCCGGCAAGTCCGGATATCGAGAATCCTTGAGTTGCGGGAACAAGTCTTGCGCATGACGCTCCGCGCCGACGATCACCTTCCAGATCTTGCTCACGACTCCTTTCAGGAAGCTCAGATTACGCTGCTCGGGTGTGATCACGCGCTCCCAATCCCACTGGTCAACATAGGCGCTGTGATCGTGATCGAGGAAGTAGTCCTTGCGGACGGCCCGCATGTCGGTGCAGAGGCCCTCGCCCGGTTGCAGCTTGAATTGCTTCAGCGCCATCCGCTTCCACTTGGTCGCAGCCTGTACTACCTGGGCGTTGATAGGGTGTTTATCGCGGTCGTTGGAAATGTGGAATTGGATCGGGGTACGGGAGCCGTCCCGGTCGAGATAGTCATTAACGCCCGAGCTCTCATCAACGATCAGAGGCACGGTGACCATCATCAGGTTCAATTCTTTGCAGAGGTTTTCTTCGATATAGTTTTTTACGTCGAAAATTGCCCTCTGGGTTTCTTTGGGTGACAGCAGCGAGCTGTAATCCGCCGGAAGTACATGCTCCAGCTCTGTGTAGTCGCCAATTCCGGGGCCAGCGAGATCTGCTTTTTTGTCCGCCATGCTGTTCTCCTTACCATGCGGTCGACGTGGCGGCAGATAGCTGTCTGCCGTGGAACGAATCTGGTAGCGCACGTCGCCAAGCTAATGAAAGCACCAGGCGGGCGGGAAGGCAGTAACGGGCGTCACGCAGCTGTGTGCGATAGAGCCGTGGCCTTTTATGTTGCGCGGAGTTCCAGCCCGAAGGGCGCTATCTGCGTTAGCCGTGGGCGTAAGCCCGCCCATCTGCCATGGATTACCGAGGGCGAAAGCGGCGAGGTCTCGGACCGCCCATTATCCGGCCAAAGTCATAATTGTCGCCCAACGCAGTACTCTTCCTCTAAACTGGGTAAGCCGTCGGCAAACAGACGCGGGGACTTTCCCATATCATGGCTCAGCGAAGCGTCGTCCAATAATAAGGAGAACGAACTAATGACACCCACTGCGTCGCCGGAGCATGCTTCAACCCTGTTGACTCCGTTTGATCTTCATCTTTTTAATGAAGGCAAACATAACCGGCTATTCGAGAAGTTTGGCGCGCACCTGACCGAACTCGATGGCAAGCAGGGCACCTACTTCGCGGTGTGGGCTCCCGATGCCGAGCGCATCTCAGTAGTCGGCGACTTCAATGGCTGGAACCCAGACTCGCACCCGATGACGCCGCGGGGAAACTCTGGCGTTTGGGAAGCGTTTCTCCCTGGCCTGGGCAAAGGAACCGTGTACAAGTATCACATCCGTTCGCGTTATCACATGTATAAGGTGGACAAAGCCGATCCTTACGGCTTCTACAATGAAATTCCACCGCGCACCGCCTCGATCGTCTGGGACCTTGATTACGAATGGAATGACGCCGAGTGGATGCGCACCCGCCACGACCATAATAAGTTTGACGCACCCATCTCCATCTACGAACTGCATCTCGGGTCGTGGATGCGCGTTCCCGAAGAGAACAACCGCTCGCTGTCCTACCGCGAACTCGCTCCGAAGTTAGCGGACTACGTCAACGACATGGGGTTTACTCATGTCGAGTTCATGCCCGTGATGGAGCATCCGTTCTTTGGTTCCTGGGGATACCAGGTCACCGGCTATTACGCTCCCAGCGCGCGCTTCGGAACGCCGCAGGATTTCATGTACCTGGTGGACTATCTGCACCAGCGAGGCATCGGCGTATATCTCGATTGGGTGCCGTCGCATTTCCCCAATGATGAACACGGGCTGGCTTACTTCGACGGCACGCACCTGTACGAACACGCTGACCCGCGCAAAGGTTTTCATCCCGACTGGAAGTCGTCGATCTTTAACTATGACCGCAACGAAGTGCGGGGGTTCCTGCTGAGCAACGCGATTTTCTGGCTTGATTGCTATCACGCGGATGGCCTGCGCATGGATGCGATCGCTTCCATGCTCTACCTCGACTACTCGCGAAAGGCAGGCGAGTGGATTCCCAACCAGTTCGGCGGAAGAGAAAACCTGGGAGCTATTTCATTCCTCAAGCGCCTGAATACCGACGCTTACGAAGCGTTTCCAGATATTCAAACCATCGCTGAAGAGTCCACGGCATTGGCCCATGGTTTCCAAGCCAACCTACATCGGGGGGCTTGGCTTCGGCATGAAGTGGGACATGGGCTGGATGCACGACACGCTCCTCTACATGTCGAAGAATCCCATCCACCGCAAGTATCACCATAACAAGCTGACCTTCCGGGGACTGTACACGTTCACGGAGAATTTCGTGCTGCCGCTGTCGCATGACGAGGTGGTACACGGCAAGGGTGCCCTGTTCGGCAAAATGGCGGGAGACCATTGGCAGAAGTATGCCAACCTGCGTTTGCTATTCGGCTACATGTTTACCCAGCCGGGTAAAAAGCTGTTATTCATGGGTTGTGAAATTGCCCAATGGAGCGAGTGGAACCACGACAGCAGCGTGGAGTGGCATGCGCTTGGCTACGCTCCTCACCAAGGAGTGCAACGCTGGGTCCGCGACCTGAATACGTTCTACCGCGGCGAGCCGTCACTCTACGAGACTGACTTCATCCCCGAGGGCTGGCGCTGGATTGATGCCGACGACTCCGACAACAGTGTGCTGACTTTCATGCGGCTTCGCAAGGACGGCACAGGCCCGCTGGTGGTGGCCTGCAACTTCACCCCGGTACCGCGACGAGGCTATCGCGTTGGCGTCCCTCACGAGGGACACTGGCGCGAAGTGTTGAACAGTAATGCCGCCATCTACGGCGGCACCGACGAAGGGAACTTCGGAGGCCGGTATACCGAAGCGATCCCCACCCACGGGCACGACTATTCTTTGCTGCTCAACATCCCGCCGCTGGCGATGGTGGTGTTCAAACAATAGCTGAAACCCGGATTAGGACACGCGCTCGCATTGTTCTGTACGATGCTGTTTGGCATGGCGACCCGTTTCGTCCTATCGGCATTCTTCGGCGTACTGGCGCTCAGTACCTGGAGCGCTATCTGCCTGGCGCAGGACAATTACGAGATTCAGGTTTACGGGTCAGAGACGGTTGCGCCAAAAACGACCATGGTGGAATTGCACAGCAATTTCATCTTTCAGGGATCGAAGGTATTTGTGGATGGGGTTCACCCGACTGAACACGAACTGCACGAGACGGTTGAGATCACGCAAGGCATCACGCCCTGGTTCGAGACCGGTTTCTACATCTTCACGACGGTACCCGACGGCCAAGGATGGCAATGGGTCGGCGACCACATCCGTCCGCGCGTGCGAGCGCCGGAAAGCTGGCATTGGCCGGTCGGCGTCAGCATGTCGGCGGAATTCGGATATGCCCGCCCCATCTTCTCCACGTCGGTCTGGAGCCTCGAACTGCGGCCTATCGTAGACAAACAGCAGGGGCGGCTATATTGGTCGGTCAACCCGGCGTTTGAGAAGGCCTACACCGGGCCCGAAGCTCAACGCGGATGGGAGTTCGCTCCAGACGCGAAGATCTCCTGGAATTTCACCAAGGTGGTCGCGTTCGGCCTTGAATATTACAGTGGTTTGGGGCCGGTCGGAGGATTCGACGCGTTCCCTCAGCAGTCCCAGCAGTTCGTTCCGGCATTCGATCTGGATGTCTCGCCGAAGTGGGAGATCAACTTTGGAGTGGGTGTGGGCGTAACCGCCGGAACGGATCACATGCTGTTCAAGGCGATCATTGGCCGAAGATTCGATTGGGGCAATCGACATCCGGCTACGCCGTCGCCTACACCCAATAAATCACCGCAATAGGAGAGACCGCAGTTCCCTCGACTTCGCTTCGCTCGGATGAAGCCTGATAAAGAAATCCGGGACTGATCTAGATTTCAAACTCGCCCGCGGCGTCGTTCGCCGGCTGCCGGCGTAATATTTCTTCGGTGAGCAGGGTGAACATTTCTTCCACGCCGTCTCCGGTCTTCGCACTCGTGAGTTTAATCTTCCATCCTTCAGCTTCCAGCTTTTCCAGGTCGGGAGAAGTAATCTGCCATTTGTCCCAGAGGTCCGACTTGTTCACGATGAGCATGAACGGAATTTCACCCACCGTCTCCAGCACTCGCTTGTGAATGCCCTTGGCCGTCACTAGAGACTCAGACCAGGTGCCGTCAACCACCAGAAAATATCCGGCAGCGCCCTGCAGGTAAGACGTGTTTACCTGCGAGCGCGAGTCTTCTCCGGCCAAGTCCCAGAGCATAAGCAGTACATCCTTGTCCCCGAGCCTCATTTCTCGCTTGTCGATCTTCACTCCGACCGTGCTCTGGTACTTAGTGGAAAAAATACCGCTAACGAAACGTGCCACCAGACTTGTCTTTCCCACACCGAAAGAACCCAGCATGCAGATCTTCTTCTGGATCATTGCTTGTCTCCCTGGTGTTGCGACTGGACCTTGAGCGAAACACTGCGATTGACTTCCAACTGATAAGAGGCTGATCCGTGTCGGATAGGCTCGCTGTCGCCCAACCCGACCGCCGTGATCATCTCGGCGGGGATGCCGCGCTCGCGCAAAGCTGCGAGCACATTCTCCGCGCGTTCCCTGCTCAAAGCAGCGTTCTTGCTTTCCGCACCGGTGTGATCGGCCCGGCCGTAGAGCGTGACGTGGATTTGCCGGCCCATGTCTTCAGCGATTTGTTGCAGCCGGTTGAAATGGTCCTCGATGGCATCGAGGCGCATTCCCTGCTCAGGCAGCAACGCGCTTGAGTTCACAGGAAACAATACCATCTGCTGCTCCAGTTGCTGCTCCTCCGACTCAAACTCTCGGGGGAGTGAGAATCGAGGATCCAGCGATTGATAAGGTTCGAAATGGGTTTCCAGGCTGGTGGGAGGGATGCCGGATTCGGCTGCGACCTGCGCCGGGTCCGCCGCGAGCGGATCGCGCATGCCAGTGACGGCGTAGTGTCCCCAACGTTTCTGCGAGCCGGTAACGACAATTCCCGGCCGGCTCTCAAGGTTCGCTAGAAACTGGTTCCAGCGGGCGTTCCGGCGATGAACAAGGAACCCGATCCCGAGGATTACGATGAGCAACACAGCCACCGCGGCCAGCCACCACCAGGGTTGCTTCTGCGGTCGATCAGTTTGCCCCAACAGGCAACTGTGGAGGTGAGGGCGGGCGCCATCGAATATGCTGGCGTCTCCATTGAAGGACGCGAAGGCGCTGGCGAACTCCTGATGGATGAGTTCGTTTTCGCGGGCAAAGACATTTTTCAGCTCCGGCGGAGGCGTACCCAGAATGGTCGCTGCCAGCAACGCCTGGGGGCCATGGTTGACCCATAGGGTGAAGTCGTCCGTCCGCGTCTCTTCAAAAGTTTGTGACCGCTTGGCGTCGAAAGAATCGGTGACGAAATCACCTATTGCCGTCAGCATGCTGGATACCAGTTCGGCTTCCTTAATGCCCTCTCCAGGCGCCTTTACGTACTGCAACACAGAACCGGTCCCGCGCTGGATGAGAACCACCTGCTGGACCTTGTAGCGGAGGCTGCGCAGCAAGGCGATTTCGCCGAAGGTCTTACCGGCGCGCAGCGCCTCCAGGCGCCACTTAATGCTCTCCCAGGAGAGGCTGCGTTCCAGGAGAAAATTGACGGATTCGGCGAAACCACGGAAGGCATTGGCGACGGCCTTGCGAACGGCGTCACCAATAATGGGTGCCAGAGAGGTGGCAAGAATGCTGGGATCTCTCTTGATCGAGATCTTCAGGGCCTGCTCTACGATGGGGTAGAACGAACGTTGCAGGCCACCGTCGCGCTTGATGGAAAGTGCGACCGCCTGGCCAAGGATTTGGCTGATTTCTTCGGCCCGAAGCCGGGGATCGTCGAGCCGCTTTCGCAGGGCTTCCAACTCGACAAGTTGCTGACCGAGTAACAAGGCCCGGAGTTCGGCCAGCTCGTCGGGGCGCTGGTCGTACTCAGAGTCGTCGGGCTTCAGGTCAGCCGGCGTCGAACCCATAGGATCCTCATGCTTCGGTGGCGCTGCGGATCGGCTTGGGCCGCGGCTTGCTGTCGTCGCCCTCGTCTTTCAAGCGCACCGCGAGCTCGACAAAGAGTGCGGCCAGCGCAGACCGGTCGGCCTTGGCATGACGCAACTCCTGGACCCGATTCTCCAGCAGGCCGCCCAGGGATTCATGACGCTGCCGGATTTCGTCGAGTAGCTTGCGCGACTCAGCCATCAGTTCCTGACGGGACGCGCTGCGATCCTGCGCGGCTTTATTGTCGAGGTCAAGGATTTTCTTGGAGAGCTGCGCCGCCGTCGTTTTCAACTCGCGGCTGATGGTATTCAGCGTTTCCTCGCGCTCATCGCGCTCCGACTTCAAGCGTGCCGCTAGGGACTCGGTCTCGCTCTTGAAGAAGGCTTCCAGCGAGTCCAACCGCCGCCGCATGGTGTCCTTGATTTCGGCAGTCTCGCGCGACAGAGCCTCTTCCAGGCGGGCGAAGCGCGCCTCGTAGTTCTTGATTTGAGAACCAAAGAGGATTTCGCGGATCTTCTCGACGCTCGCACCGCTTGCTTCGGCGGTTTCGGCGACGGCAGTTTCCACCGAGTTGGACTTGTGGGACGGCTTCTCTTTTTCCTTTTCGCGTACCGGGACAGGACTCATGTTGAGCTTCCTCCGTACTTTAGCTGCAATAGGGCCGGACAATCATGCTATACCGAAACGGCGCGGGTGAGAACAGGGTTTAAGGAAGGCTTGGTGAAGAAGTGAATTATGGCGCCCGCTGAAGATACGGCTGGAACGCCAGAACAGAAGATCCTTCGACGGCGCCCGGCCGACCCGCAAAGGCTGCGGGTCGGAAACTCTTTGCGGGCGCTTCGCTTGATTACATAACGACGTCGGCTCCAGGACTCGAGTACATTGATGGTGCAATCCGATCAAGCGGCTCAAGAAGGAGCCGACCATGTTGATTATAGGATGCGATTACCATCCCGGGTTTCAGCAAGTAGCGATCTTTGACAAACAGACGGGCGAGATCAGGCAGCGGCGACTGGCGCATCCGCAGGAGGCCATGGAGTTCTACCGTGGTTTACCCGCGGGGGTGCTGGTGGGAATCGAAAGCACGGGGTTCAGCGGGTGGTTCGAGCGCCTGCTGGAAGGGCTGGGGCACCAGGTGTGGATGGGGGATGCTACCCAGATCCGGGCTTCGATGACGCGCAAGCAGAAGACCGACAAACGGGATGCCGAGCACATCGTGAAGCTGCTGGTGGAAGGGCGCTTTCCGCGCATCTGGGTACCGGCGGCGGCGGACCGGGATGCGCGGCAGTTGCTGGTGAATCGTCACAAGCTGGTGCAGTGGCAAACCCAGGTCAAGAATCAGTTGCAGTTTCTGGCCCTGAATCAGGGGCTGCAGCTGAAGTGGCGACTGTGGACGCGCAGCGGACGGCAGAAGTTAGAAGCCCTGCCGTTGGGTCGGTACGCGGCCCAACGGCGGACGACTTTGCTGGGGCTGCTGGAGCAGTTGGAACAGCAGATCGCCAGCCTGGATACGGCGGTGCTGTGCGAAGCCCAAGCGCGACCCGATGCGGTGCGGCTGATGACCCATCCCGGAGTGGGGCCGGTGATCAGTTTGGCTTTCGTGGTTACGCTGGGCCCGGTGGAGCGATTTGCCGGAGCGCGCCAGGTGGCCAGCTATTTCGGGTTGGTTCCGCGAGAACGCTCCAGCGGAGGCAAGCAGCGGTTGGGCGGCATCAGCAAGCAGGGCAATTCGTTTGTGCGCTACCTGCTGGTGCAAGGCGGGCATAGTGCGGCGCGCCTGGACCCGGAGTTGAAACGTTTTTACGGCCACTGCAAGCACACTCACGCGCACGCGGGAGTGGCCAAAGTAGCGGTGGCCCGCAAGCTGGCGGTGCGCTTGTACTGCATGTTGCGTGACGGCATCAGCTATGCCGAGTGGCGCAGCCGCCGGCGCTCGCATGCAGGTGAGCCCGAGTCATACTGTGGTCGAAAGTAGACCGAACGCTTGAGTGGGCAGCCTGCCTCCCGGCCGCCGAGGGTGGGGAGATCGAAGCCGTAATCATGGGCCAACCTCCCCGCAAGGGAACGGGAGGCCCGAAGAGATGGCTGGTGGGAGTGCCGGGGACGGGCCCATCGCCGGATTACAGAAGAACGAGCCGCAGATCGGATGCAAGGAAAGACAAAATCTTCAGCTAAGGAACGAAGCTCAGCTCTACCGCGCTGCGCTTCGTTCCTGGCTCCATGGTGGGCGAGCCGGAAGCGGCGTCAAGGGTCGAGATGAACGCCAAAAGAGGGCGCCCTTGACCCCGCTTCCGGCTCGCAGAGGATTCGTGTGCTCTTGACAACGCCGACGTCGTTATAGACAGGATGACAAGCACCCGGGTTGATACGAAGATTAGCGCTGGCCTGAAGGCCAGATCCACCCCACCCGACTTCAGCTCTTCACGAAGTTGAGCGATGCAGAATTCATGCAATAGCGCAGGCCAGTAGGCTTGGGACCGTCATCGAAGACGTGTCCTAAGTGGGCATCACATTCGACGCACAGGACCTCCGAGCGCGTCATGGCAAAGCTGCGGTCAGTATTGACCTTGACGTTCTCTTTGGCAATAGGAGACCAGAAACTGGGCCAACCAGTCCCCGAGTCGAACTTGGTCGCCGAGCTGAAGAGCGCATTCTTGCAACACACGCAGCGGAAAAGCCCTTTGGCGTGCAACTCCCAGTACTGGCCGGTGAAGGCCTGCTCAGTTCCCTTCTGCCGCGTCACGTTAAATTGCTCAGGCGTAAGTTGGGCGCGCCACTCGGCGTCAGTCTTGACGACCTTCTTTACGCGCTCGGGTCCGATCTTTTCCCCTGAGTCCTTGAACTCGACAATCTCGACAAAGTCCGCGGCAGGCGCGGCTTCGGCTTCTGTGCTCTTAAACATGCTCATAAGCGCCACTCCAGATAGAGATAGAAATGTTGTCTTTAGAAAGTTTCGACGATCACTCATATCGATGAACCTGCCAGTTTGAAGTTTCTCAGTTTCCAGTGATCGATGCGCGATACAGATTGGGAAACTGCTGTTGAAGGTTCGCCACCTTGGGAAGATCGTTGTATTTGATGTAGGGGTTGTCAGGATGAAGCGTGGCATAGTTCTGATGGTAAGCTTCTGCCGGATAAAACCCCTTCAGCGGAACCACCTGGGTCACAATCGCACGCGGGAAAACTTTGGCCTGGTCCAACTGCGCAATGTAATCCTGCGCAATGTGCTTCTGCTCGTCGCCGTTGTAGAAGATCACGGAACGATACTGCGTTCCGGTGTCCGGACCCTGGCGATTCAGCTCTGTAGGATCATGGGCGACGGAGAAAAACACTTTAAGGAGCTGGCCATAAGAGATCTTCGACGGATCGAAGACGACCTTCACCGACTCGGCGTGGCCCGTCGTTCCGGTGCTGACCACTTCATATTCCGCGGCGCTGGATGGCTCCTCCCGAGTAGCCGGAGGTAGCGCTGATGACGCCCTTCACATGCTGAAAAACCGCCTGCACGCCCCAGAAACATCCGCCGGCAAAAACGGCGGTCTCCTGGCCGCTTTTGGCCGCCATGGGCTCATCCACGGTGGGATTGGGCAGAACCGCAGCGCTCCTATCGGCCGCGATGGCGAAAATGCCGGCAAGGGTCAAGAGCAACAAAGAAGAAGCAAACAAACGAAACTTCGACATATCCATCCTCCCTCGGTTCATTCCGAGGCCTCACTGAGTTAGAGTCGCAACGGCCCCGAAGGTTACAGGCAATCCGGAGGTGCGATTTGCGCGTTGTAGTATGAGAGAAGACCATCACTCAGAGTACGCAAAGGTGAAGCCATTGGATTCCGAAGACTCCCCGTCCAAACCAACGCGCCTGCTGTTGGCTTGGGGTTCGCTGGCGCTCGCTGCGGCGGAAAGTATTTGCGTGGCTGCGGTTGGGCTCAGCGGGTTGCGAGTTGCGCTAGGGTTTACATCCTTGCTGGCCGCTGGCGCCGGCGGCCCGGCGACTGGATTTCACCGTAACGCCATCCGCCTACCGCTGCTCGCCTTGGGAGTGATCGGGGCCGTCTTAAGCCTCCTGTTGCTTTGGAATGAGGAGCGGTTGCGGCGAAATCCTTCGGCAGCCTGGCGGATACGGCCTCTTACTCCGGTACAGCGACGGCGACGCCGGTTTCAATTGTGGGCCGCGATTTTAACATTGGTGCTGGTGGCGCTTGAGGTGATCACGCATCCTTGGTTTCATCACGAGCTCTAGGCGCGGTTCCGGCCTGACGGCTGGCATTGCCAACCTGGTGTCGCACTGACGGAGTCGGGACGAGAATTCTGCCGTCCCTCCGGGACTCAAGTTTATCCCCCACTTTCCCCAGCACTCCGCCTGCGGCTCCGTGCTGGGCTAAACTTTGCCGCGCCTACGGCGCTGGATTCTCGTCACGCGGACACAACCGACAAGCCATATTTGGCTCTCACACTGGCTCCAACGAAATGGGCAACAAATTCATTCGGCAGCTTCCATCTCCTTCTGCAACCGGGCATGCAGGCGCTCGCTGAAGCCAACCGGCAAGGCGAAAGTGCGATCGTCGGCGATCAAATAGAGAATGTTTCGTGTCGAATCCAGGACCGCGGCGCAATGGCGGCAGTGGGCAAGGTGCTCCTCGATGGCCTCACGCAGCTCGGGGGCGACATCGTCTTCGATGTAGTTCGAAATCTGATCCCACACGTGCCTGCAATTCAGAACCATGATCCACCTGCCTTACTCTTGAATAGCCCAAACAGTCCACTGCGCTTCGACAACAATTGCGGCGCCAGTATTTTCTGCATCATCAGGCGAGCGCGGAGCAGCCTGGTCTTTACGACGCCGTCGCTCACGCCCAGCGCCGCCGCTGTCTCCGCGATACTGAATTCCTCCACGTCGCGTAGCAACAGCACCTCGCGGTAGATTTCCGGCAGACTGGCAAGCGCTTTCTGAAGTAGTTCGCGCAGCTCCTTGCGCTCCAACGCCTGCAACGGTACTTCCCGCCAGTCGGTGATGACGGTAGGGGTGAAGCCGGTATCGTCTTCGGGTGGCGCCTGATCGATAGACTCGAACTGGAGCACACGCGCATGCCGCAGCCGGGCCCGCGCTTCGTTGATCGCGATCGACACCAGCCAGGTGCTGAACTTTGATTCAGCGCGGAAATTGTGCAGGGCCTTCAAGGCCTTGAGCATGGTCTCCTGGGCCACATCCTCGGCGTCCTGCTCGTTCTGCAACACAGAAAAAGCCGCAAAATATACGCTCTTCTCGTAAGGTCGCACCAGCTCGTGGAACAACTCACGCTCCCCGCCGAGAATGCGCGCAATCAGCGCCGCATCGCGAGTTGGTGGGCCGCTAGTCAGCGGACGCGTGCTATGGGCTTCTGAGGTCACAATGGTGTTGGTATGCTTACAACCCAGGAAATCTTGCCTATTCAGCATTATGATCCGTCACTGTCGGAAAAGTTACCACCTGAAAAAGACAACTTGCCGACGGCGGTTCGGCTTTGGAATCCATACCGGCCTGAAACAAACTGCGCGGTCGCGCGTCCTATCCTGTGCCATGAGAAAAACCTGTCAGGTACTGGTAGCGTTTCTGGTTTTCGCCGTGTGCTTGCCGTGCGCCTCGGCGGAAACTCCGGTTGTAGTTGAGCTTTTCACCTCCGAGGGGTGCTCCAGTTGCCCGCCGGCCGACGCGCTTCTGGTCCGAACTGAGCCAGAAAAGTCCGCCCGGAATCGACCTTGTCCTATTGGGCGAACACGTTGACTACTGGAACCATGACGGATGGTCTGATCGCTTCTCTTCGGCACAATTCACCCAGCGGCAGATCGATTACGAGAAGCACCTTCATGTCAATGAGCCCTACACCCCGCAGATGGTAATCGACGGTCACCTGCAATTAGCTGGAAACGATGCGGCTGCTTTGAAACACGACCTTCAGCTGGCATCTGCGCAACCGAAACCCGCGCAAGTGTCGTTGCAGTGGGAAGCCGGCGACCATCTGAAAATTGGCGTACAAGCTCCAGAGACGAAACACCTCCACGTGTTTCTCGCTGTGACCGAGGACGGACTGTCAACTGCAATCGCCGGCGGCGAGAACAGCGGGCGAACCTTGCAGCATGCGGCAGTCGTGCGGGAGTTGCGCGAACTGGGGAGCGTGAAAAATGGGGCGTTTGAGAAGACCGTCGAAGTCTCTCTACGTCCCGGCTGGAACGCCGGCAATCTTAAAGTCGCCGTATTCGCGCAGGACCCAGACAGGCAGCCGATCCTGGGTGCAGCCTCGCTGGGCTACCAACCATGACTACAGCAGCCTTGTGACATCCTGTCGTATAGTCTTTTAGTCTTTGCGGAGGCGCTGCGATGAGACATGCAATCCTGGGTGCGGGTGCAATCGGCGGACTGGTTGGGACAGCCCTGGGCTCGTTGGGTGAAGATGTCACCGTGATCGTACGGCCGGACAAACTGGCAGGCTATCCCGAAACGTTGTTGCTGGAGCGTCCGTCCGGCGCGCTCACCGCACCGGCGAAAGCTTCAGCTAAGCTGACGCAACCAGTCGACGTGCTGTGGATCGCAACCCGAACCTTCCAACTGCAGGCCGCGCTCGAAGCCATAGAGTCAGTGCCCAAAACAATGATTCCTCTGCTGAACGGAGTGGGCCATGTCGCGGTGCTGCGGTCTCGCTACGGGAAGGACCGCGTGATTCCCGCGACCATCGCAGTCGAGGCGGAGCGGCTGGCCCCCGGGCGGTTTGTTCAGCGTTCGCCGGTTCAGCTGAACCTCAGCTCCAGCGCTGAGCCGTCTTTGGGCGGCGTGATTGCGCGGCTACGCGACATCGCATTTACCTGTGAGTTCATCGAAAACGAAAAGACCCTGCTATGGAGGAAGCTGACCTTCCTTGCGCCATTTGCCATGGTGACTTCGGCTTCCGGCAAGAACAAGGGCGAAGTTTTCGCGGACTCCGGCTGGAAGGACAAACTGGAAGCTGCGGTCGCCGAGGCATGCGCGGTGGCGAAGGCTGATGGCGCGGAGGTCGACACTGCGCGGTTGCAGGCGTTCTTCCAGAATTTACCGCCAGGCATGCGCAGCTCAATGGCGAAAGATGTTGCTGCGGGCCGGCAACTCGAGCTCGATGCCATCGGCGGGCCGATTGTTCGCGGTGGTGAACGCTACGGCATAGCTGTTCCGACGACGATCGAGTTGATCGCTACGATTCGAGGCGATAGTTAACAATCGCGACTGAGCATGTTCTCCGTGTTGAATTAGAGCCTCTCACCCCACGTATTCAGGGTTGCGCTTCCATCCGGTGATCATGGAATAGAAGTTATTCCAGCCGTGCAGCAGAACCATGATCAAGTGTCCGGGGATAAAGGCCAGAAATCCGCACATGGAGAGGAAGTGCCAGATCCGCGCAAAGTGGAAACCTCCCATGAGCCAGGCCAGCCACCAGAATTGAGCCGGTTTGTAGAGCACCATGCCGGTCAGCGTCGATAACACACCGAAGAAAATAGTGGAGGTGTAGGCCAGCTTCTGGAGCGGGTTGTAGGCGGCCTCAACCACAGGCTTTGGTCCGAACAAAAAGTAATGGCGTACCATCGGCCAGACACCTTTGATGTCGCGCGCAGTGAACAGCACCTGCCGCCAATGGCCGGTGACAATCTGGTAGATCACGTACGTCAGGCCACTGCCAACGAAGATCCACATGAAGGTGAAGTGCCATTGCAAAGCGCCGCCCAGCCAGCCGCCCAGCGTGATCAGCCGGGGAACGTCAATCAAGTTTTTCTGAGGAATCTTGGGACCGAAGCTGGGAAAGGCGCGGAAGATCTGGAGACCCGTTCCCATCATGACGAGCACTGCCGCCGCGTTCACCCAGTGAGCAAAGCGGACTACCCAAGGATGTTCGTAGGCGACGGTGATTGGAGTGGCCTGGGCCATGGTTTGTTTTTGCAGGTTCGCAGT
This sequence comes from uncultured Acidobacteriaceae bacterium, assembly GCA_963836295.1. Lineage (GTDB taxonomy): Bacteria > Acidobacteriota > Terriglobia > Terriglobales > Acidobacteriaceae > Bog-257. The sequence continues at coordinate 188,071 of CAWIIY010000006.1, forward strand.
GGTTGCCATCAGCACGTTCCTCACAGTCCGCCAAACCAGCTATAGCCCTGATCTTCCCAGTAGCCGCGCTCGCCACCTTTCAGCACGTTGGTCACGCGGATGGTATTGAGATATTTTGCTTGCTTGTAGCCGAGTTTGGTGGGCATTTGCAGCCGGAGCGGGGCGCCGTGTCCGCGATCGAGCGGCTCGCCGTACATCTCGTAACAGAACAGCGTTTGCGGTTGGAGCATGGTCGCCATGTCGATTGATTCGTAATATTCATCCGCGCATTTGACCTCGAGAAAGCGCGCGCTGGTATCCGCGCCGATGAATCGCAGAAAATCCGAGGCGCGGGCGCCACTGAAATTTCCGATCACGTCCCAGCCTTCCACGCAGACGTGCCGGGTGTTCTGCGTGATTTTGGGGAGTGCCTGAATCTGCGCCAGCGTGTAGTTGCCGGGACGCCGCACCAGTCCCTCGACCGTTAAGGTCCGATCTGTCCAGATCAACTCCTGGATCGGCAACGTCATAGTAGTTATAGGGGAAACGTTTAAAGGGGACGACATAGCTATCGGGGAAGGTTTGCGCCAGTCGGTTACGACTGAAGAGCACTCCAGAGGCCCAGTCGCTCAGTTGAAGTCCATCGTCCAAAAGAGAGTCACGAAGCTTGGGAACCGCAAAGGCCCCCAGCGGTAGCACGGGAACCAACTTCAGCAGTTCGCGGCGATTCATGCGTCCTCGTTCGCTGGGAGCGACGCGGCGGATGGTTTCGCCAGACGGACCAACGGCACGTAATACGACAGGAGCCGCGACTTCTTCTTGCTTTGCAGCGTCCTGCGGAACCAGCGGTTCGGGTTCCGCTCGAGCGTGGCTCTCATCGGTAGATCTCGCTTCTGGCTGCGGGCCCTCCTCGGGCGGCTTTTGTTCTTCGGGATGATCGTCCTGCATTCCAACCTCTATACGTTCGGGTCTGGGTATGAGATTGATCGGAGGCACAAAAGTTACACCGGAAGAGGTCCAATGCAAAGGAAGTCAAGTGTCCTTGCTGGGAGAATTACGAACGTGTTCCAACATTACACTGGAGCCAGGACCCGGCTTTCTCACGCCTGCAATCGTGCTAGCAGAAGCTCAATTGCGTAAGTTACGGCACCACATTCCTTCAACAAGGGCGCTTAAGTGGCATTGACTTGCGCAAGGAGCGGGTGTACCGTCGTCCCACTCAAACAACAGTGCCGCATGAGTACCCTGCAAGCCTCCATCTCTCCTCGTACCTGTAGCAGGTGAAAGTGCCTTACGGGCCGCGATTGCGCCGGACGTCAACTTCGATCCGAAAGTGAGGAAACTACCTGGGAATCCGCCCCGAACGAGACTCATTGAAGCCCAAAAAATTAAGAAGGAGAAGTTATGAGTGATAAAGACCAGCAGTTGAATCCGTACGAGATACAACAGACAGCTGAAGCTATCGAAAAGCTCGCAGCCAACCCAAAGGCCTTTGGCGCGGCCTATGAGGCCTTTGTTGCCGGCGACGCAGCAAAGTTCGGCGCTGCGCTCAGCCAGGTCGGGATTGAGGACCAGTGTCACTGGGTGTGCCGCTTCTTTTGCAGGAAGCGCTGCGTCGGAGTTTGCCGGAAGTTCTGTCCGCAACCCGTGACGGCCGAAGTGAATGCGGACGAAATCCTGAACTTTGTGAAGGCGGCCGACCGTTGCTTCGCGATCAGGCATTCCTCAATCGACTGTGTGACATCATCCGAGCCGGAAACGTCGACGGATGGAACCAGGAGATCCAGAAGAACAAGCTGCAACCCTACTGCTACCAGTTGTGCGTCATCGTGTGCGGGGAGTGCTGCCATGAGCAGTGCCACAAGGTTTGCCCGGACCTCCCGCTGATCACGAGAGTGGCAAATATTCCGATTAGCCAGATCGATGCTTCAGGGCCCGGGATAGGTTTCGGGCACGGGCCGGACTATTTGCATAACGGGTACTGCCCTGTGGACACTCCCGCCACTGGAGTCGGCGACCACCCTTTTGGGGGCGACGTTGAACTCTGGGGGATTTTCAATTTCCCCACGGCGACGGAGTACCTGGTGGAAGTCTCCACTGCACCGGGTGGTCCGATACAGCCCCATTCTCGTAGGGCCGCAATACGGCTACGACTCGCATCAGCCGCCGCCTCCCGTTCCCCCAGACCCACCATACCTTTTTGAGTACTTCCGCAACCGCAGTCAGTTAGCAGGCGGATGGTTTGAGGTTGACCAGATTCAGGATTCTGACGGAGGCAGGCTTACCACTGGAGAGAAGCTTCTGCTGACCTGGCCGACCTCTGCCGCGCTGCCGGACGGCGTTTACTATCTGCGCCTCCGCGTGCGAGATACGACGACGACGCGTGTCAGCAGTCCGCAAGCGGTGCGGCTCAACAATACCGGGCCGTTCCCGCTGCCGCGTCCGATCATCACGCTGCAATTGCAGAAGCCGGATGGAACCCTGGTGCCGGTGACATGCACCAGTCACGTGAAAAAAGGCGATGGCCTGATCCTGGTCACAGTCCAAGCCTACGATCCGAACATGAGCTCGATCGCGGTAACCGCCAGGGGCAATTCGAACATTTCGGTTCCGGTGGTGAGCACCACCTCGGTTCCGCTTTCCAAAACTTACAATGGCAATCTCGCAGACCAAGGATACGTGGCTCCTACGTCGTTCCTGTGGGATCCCTTCAGCGATCCGAACATCATTCCGTGCTGCTACCTGGTCTACGTTGAGATATGGGCACCGCGCCATCGTCAACGGCTTTTGGAGCGGCGGCCATTACAACGCCGGATGGGACGCTATCGCGATTGGTATTTGATTCGTGAGCTAGTCGCAGGTGTCCATTCGATGCAGGCGGAAGTTTACGCATTCTGCTCCAGGTCGAATGGACGCCTGTCGCCGGTCTGCATTACCATTTTTTGGGATCCAACCGGTCTAACTGGATGCCAGAGACGCCTCGTCTCTGTTGGACACGCGTTTCCTTCGGCGGGCCTGATCACATGAGCCTACATTTAGCAAGCTAGGAGCGGTTTAGTTTTTGGTAGAGCCGGGTTGCAGGAAAAGTGCAGCCGGCTGAGCCGGCTCCGTTCAGAAGAAGATCTAGTTAGCGGCCGGCCAGAGCTTCGTGTTTGTTGCGTTCTTGAACTGAAGTGCTGGATCGTAAGGATTCTCGACGTTTGGTATCAGGTTGGTACCATTCGGAAATTGCTGAATGCCCGGATAGTTCATGATCGACTGGTCAAATTCATGCTGGACGGGACCGATCGGCAACCCCGGCAAAGTCGTTAGCGCACGAGCGGGCGGCGCCCCATTGAACATCATGTCGGACTGCTCGTACGGACCCGTGGCGAGGTTGTACACGCTGCCTATCGTCAGGTTTTCCTGCGGACCTGCCGGAACGTTCTCCGGCCACCACATGATTCCCGGCACACGCCAGCCACCTTCATAGGCAGAACCCTTGTCGCCGCGAAACGGAATTGTTCCGGCATCCGGATAAGTATCTGGCCACGCGCTATTGTCAGCGGTCACACTGACGTTGGTATTCGGCACGTAGGCGCGGACTTCGTCCGTCACCCGGCCAATGTCGGCATCCATTTCCATGAGCGAGTCCGAGTAATTGGCAAGCTGCGACTTATCGAGGAGTTCTGGCTTAGGATTGCGCGACAGGACCAACCGATGAAGCGGACTTGAGGTGACGTGGTAGGAAAGATCCGATGGCGGAATACGCCATGTAAGTTCCTCGTCGAATAATCCTCCGAATGCCAACGTCACCACGAAGAAGTCGAAAAGCACGATGAGAAAGCCGACACGCGCAATGGACGGATTCCTCGTCTTCAAGATCATCGACGCCGCGATCCCGAGAGAACCCAGAACAAACGCGACGAGCCAAAATACAAAAGGCAGCTGGGATGGCATACGTCGCTCTCCTCACTCTACCGAAGGCGAAGCGATCACTACTCGCAGTCCCTGAAAGCCTAGGGCGATTGTAGCACTCGTTTACTCGTCAGACCGGTCAAAACTTGGGCCATTGTCCACGTTTGTGTAGCCGTGGTTGCGAAAAAAGTGTTAGCCGACTGAACAGTTTGCTGAAAACGTCGAATCAAGGTCTTTTGAAGAACACCCCTTCAAAACACCTTGCGATCAACTTTTTCGCAGCCCGTTACATGGCGATTCGGTAGGTACTCACCCCAGTTTTTCGTACTCCGCTTTGGCTTGTCGCAGGACAGGATTGTCGGCATCGGCATTCTTCCATAACGACAGGAAGTCGCGATAGGCTTCGCGGGCTCCGTCCTTGTCTCCCATCATGGCTTTGGCGCGGGCCAACTGGAGATGCGCCAGGGCGGCAGTGGGAAAGTTGAGTGCGATCCCGCGATGGTCGAGGATCTTTTGAAACTCGACCGCGGCCTGCTTACCTTCGCCCGCTTGCAGGTAGGTCAACCCGCGCAGATAAACAGGATAAAGAAACGCTATCCCTGGAGGAGGCGAACCCAGTTCATAGGGCGCTGCGGCTTGCAAAGCCTCAAGCGCAGCGCCGGAATTTTTTTCCTCTAAGGCAATCGCTGCACGTATGCAAGGCACCCAATAATCGTTGACCAAGGTGTCCAAAGGGTATTGCCGGGTGAGGTCATCCGCCAGCGACTGCGCGCGCTTACGATCACCACTTCGCGCCAAGGCAAGCGCAGCCAGAATCTGGGCGTTCTTGCTCGAACCGGAAGCAAGGGCTTCCAGGGCTTGCTGCTGGGCGCGTTGAGGATCGCCTAATTCGACCTCGTGGAGGGCGCCGTCCAACTGCCACAACGCCGCGGCCTCTTGAGAGCCGGCGCGCAAGGCAGACACCCGCGCCAAACGCGTGGAGTCGCGAGCTTTCTCCAGGCGGCCAAAATACGCGTCGGTATCAGCTTGCGTGGCGAGCATTTGGTCTTCCATGCCCGGTTTGCCCATGGCTGCTGCTAACTGGCGCGCCATTTCCTCCGAATCGCCGCGCAGGAAAGCCATAGCGTAGAAGTCCCAGATCATCGCCTGGTTCTCGAGATGGCGGGCCTGCGCTTGTTCCAGCACCGCCTTCATGTCGCTAAAGCGATTCAAGTTGAGATAGGTGCCGGCGAGGTTGGTGTAGTTGATGACGTCGCTGGGATCCACCTGCAATGCGCTCTGCGCTTCCACCAGCGCCTGTTCGTACCTCCCGATCGAGTTATAGGCGGCATTCAAATTGGTGTACGAGGACTCTTCACGAGGATAGGTCTGGCGCAGCAGGAGATAGGCGGCGATCGTCTGGTCCACATCGCCGGTGACCAGGTCGTGATAGTGGCAGGTAATGTACAACTTTTCCTTCGCACTGGTGTGGTCGCGCAGTGCATAAGCCTTGGTAGTATTTTCTGAGGCCAGCGTGGGCTGGTTAAGATTGAAATAGGCAACCCCCAAGCGCGCATAGGCCATGGCGAAGTTCGGATCCAGATCGATAGCGCGCTTAAAAAAGGAGACGGCGGAGGCGTCTCCCTGGGTATTCTGCATCTTGAGGCCCAGACTGTAGGCCTGCAGCGCCTCCAGCGAGGGCGTGGTCGCTTGTTCGATAGGGGTGTCGTACTTCTGCAGCGACGCCAGCGACTCACCAAGCTTGGCGCGCAACTGGGTCGCCGCCTTGCCCAGCGCGCTCAACACTTGCTCGCGACTGGCGGCCTCGGCTTGTTCATTCCCGAGCGAGTCGCCAGTGCGGCAGTTGATCGCCTTCAACCCGAGAACGTACTGGCTGCCGAGCGATGAGATTGAGCCTAGGATCATGGCTTTGCTGCCTGCCCTTTGGCAGACTTGGCGCGCGATGTCTTCGGTGAGGCGCGTGTCCGCGGAAGCTCCCATGAAGCGCAACTGCTCGTCGACCTTCTGATCGGAGAGCACGTTGAGGAACGGCGATTGTTCCAAGTCGACCGTCAAGGCCTGCTTCAGCGCGGCGTCAAAAACAGGCTCGCCGGTGGTGTTGCTGAAATCCGCCAGGACAATGGTGTCTTTTTCGGTGAGCACCTGACTTGGCTGGGAATGCCAGTACCAGAAGCCGGCTGCGGCAACAACCGCCAACAGCAGCGGCAGCATCCAAACCCACTTGCTTCGAGCGGGCGGCTGCAAGTCCGTCGCACGCCTGCGCGGGCCAGGGACCACGCTGGCCGATCGCGCTCTGGCAACGCCGGCGGAGCTTCCGTTTCTTCGGATGGATGCAGGTTCCACATCGACAGCGGCGTCAATGGAGACCGTGGGATCGTTTTCAATGCGAGTGTCCCGCTCCAGACGCTTCAAATCGGAACGCATGTCAGAGGCGTGCTGGTAGCGCAGATCGCGATCTTTCTCCAACGCCTTGTGGATGATCCGTTCTAATTCGATGGGCAAATCCTCATTGAAACGGACCGGCCCGATCGGCGGTTTGTGCAGAATGGCATCGAAGACAGCAACGGTGGTGTCACCTTTAAACGGCAGAACCCCGGTAGCCATTTCGTACAACACCGCGCCGAAGGAGAACAGATCGGTGCGTTCATCCAAAGGCTTGCCTAATGCCTGCTCGGGCGACATGTAGGCGACAGTCCCGATGGTGGTCCCGGGATCGGTTAAGTGCGCGAGCACATGCTCCATGGTGTCCTGGGCATCCACCACGGCCGTGGTTTTTGCCGGGACCACCGTCGCGAGGCCAAAATCCATGATCTTGGCGTGCCCGCGTTTGGTCACGAAAATGTTCGCGGGCTTGATGTCGCGGTGCACAATTCCTTCGGTATGCGCCGCGTCCAGAGCGTCGGCAATGTCGAGCGCGATCTCCAGCAGGCGATGTAGTTCCATCGGCTCGCCATTGATCAGGTGCTTTAGGGTGACGCCATCCAGGAACTCCATGACAATGAATGCCTGGCTGTCATAGTCGTCAATCGCGTGGATGGTGCAAATGTTGGGGTGGTTTAGAGCGGAAGCCGCACGCGCCTCGCGACGAAAGCGGGCTAGGGCAAGCGGATCGTGGGCTATGTCTGGCGGCAGGAACTTGATCGCGACGAAGCGGCCGAGTTTCAGGTCCTCAGCCTTGTAGACCACTCCCATGCCACCACCGCCGAGTTTTTCCACAATGCGGTAGTGGGAAACAGTCTGTCCGATCATCGTAGGCGCAAAACACCCTTGGGTTGCCATGTTAGGGACAGGCGATAGGCAAGTCAATGTTTGCGGGCCTCCACCGCGAGTTCACCCACGATTGTCCGGCGCGAGGCGCGTTCGAACGTTCTCGACCGCGCCTCATGCAAGCACCTGCCGGCACTGGTTCGCCGAGGTTTGGTATGCGGGCAACGGGGGCTTGCGGGCAAGCCTACCTCTGACGGCGGAGCTCGACGAACCGCCGCATGCAACAGCAACGTCGGGCGGCAGGGACCGCGATATCACCTGGATTTGCCTGCGATCAGGACGGTCCTCGCGGAGCAGGCGGGCCTGCAGAAAGATTTCGCTAAGGGCATCCAAGGCTTCGGCAACGTGGCGGTTCACCCAGGCTTTGCTACAGCGCAGCATCTCGGCGACTTCATCGCGGGAGAAGGAATACAGTCCGACCAGAGTGATCATCTCGGCGTGCTGCTCGCTGAGCCGGGCAAAACACAACTCGACGTCGCGCACGAAGACGGCCTGGTCTTCGAAGCTGGGAATGGCGTGGTGGGAGACTCGGGCGCGGAAAAATTCCCGCCCCAGCAACGAGGGAAGCCTCCCGACTTGGGAGGAGATCTCGAAGAAATGCCGCACGATGGCGAAGGTCTGTCCGCGGTAGCACAAGATTTCCGGCCGGGGATCGATCTCGTCGCCCTCTTCAACCGTCGGGCGGTCGGCGTTGAACAGCCGTAACTGCGATTGCGATGACACCAGGTTCTTCATTGCGATCTCCCAAAAAGCAGTGCGGCCTGCGCCTCGCCAATCATCGCCACAGGTGCTGGGGATTTTCTTCGGGAGTTGCGCAGCAGAACACTGGCTCGTTCCGCATGGGCTGGAAGCGAAAAGGCGACCAGCATTTGCCCGCACGGCTCGCAATAGGTTCCGGCGGAGGCGGTCCGGCGCAGTCTCAGTGAGCCGCACCGTTCACAGTATTTCAGTTCATAGGTGGTGGATTGCATTGTTTTTCCCCCTGACTTCCTCTCGTCATAAAACGAAGAGCCCTGCGACAGACCCGAGTGAGATCAGGGCCTGTGCACAGGGCTCGTTTCAGTTACGATGACCTGCTGTCGGTAATTTAGCTACGTGCAAAACGTTATGCTGGCAGCGGTGCGCAATTGAGATCAATGGGGTCGAACCCAACGATTCTCACCGCGTACCTGCCTTTTGCTTTCAAGGTATCATCCGCTCGTCTTGCCGGCGGGTGAAATAACCCTCCTCGTATCCGGACTTCAGAATGCATCCGTTCTTCACGACAACACTGAGTCTTCCCGAGAAGCGCAAACTGCGCAGGAGCTTCTCCGTGGCCGCCGAGAGCAGCTCGGCCTCCCGGATTTTGCGTCGCAACTCGGCGAATGTTCTTTCCTCACCTTTGGGTTCAGTCTCCATCATAGGTTCATCAACCTCGGCCAGAATCGCAGAACCTGGCGACACTTCGACTGTGGCACAGGGGAATCCGTGGGGTCAACAAATTTATTGCTCTAGGAATATTACTAAAGTACATGTATAGCTTTTAGAAAATACAATCGCTATGAGACTTCGAGACTTGCAGGACAAACTGCGCGCGCACATCCGGGCCCGAATCGACCGAGGGGAGCTGACCGGAAGCGGTTTGTCCCGCGAGGCCGGGTTTCAGCAGGGCCACCTTTCCAACTTCCTGAACGCCCGCCGTGGTCTCAGCCTGGAATCGATGGACCGGCTGCTCGATACCCTGCACATCGGCGTGCTTGACCTGGCCGATCCCAAGGAGATCGAGCGGCGGGGCCCGTTCCGTGCCGGGGCGCCCGGATTCGAGAGCGTGGCCCTGGTCAGTGGGGAGCAAGCGGCGCGCCTGCCCCGATTCAGCCCCGAGCAGGTGCGCGAAAGCCGCAATTTCAGCAAGTCATTCCTGCGCAAGCTAAAGCCGAACGACGCCAGCAATCGCAGCGAGTGGCTGCGCTTCGTGCTCCTGCAACTCGACACCAAAGCCGCTGGAGGCATGTTTCCGCGTGTACCAGCCGGGGCCACTCTTCTGGTGGATCGCCACTACAATTCCTTGCAACCGTACCGCCGGTTCAAACCCAACATTTACGCGGTACATGCCGAAGCCCGGTGCCTCATCGGCTACGTCTCGGTCTCCAGCGATCACCTGGTGTTGCGACCGCAGAACCCACAGCATTCCGTCGAGCTGGTGCGCATTGAGCGTGGCAGGAGTTATCACGACTATATCGTGGGCCGGGTCTGCCACGTAGGGTTCGAGGTCTGAAGGCTGGTTGTCTGCTATGATTTTTGCCCGTGGGCGCTTGAGGCCGGCGAACACGGAGGTCAGCACTTATGGATGAAGCTAGCGTTGGCAACGTGATCATGCGTCGCAACGAAGACATCGCGCTGGACATGATGAAGTTCATTGCCGTCACCACCGGATATGGGAAGACCGGCTCTCCGGAAGCCGGGTTTAAGGGCGGCACGGTTTCGAAAGCCGAGGACTACGCCCAGCATTTGCTGGATCTATTTGGGCAATGCCTGGCAGCGGTGCAGGGGAAGAAGTAAGCGGAGCAACGCGGGACGCGGCGCTCACTCACCCCAACCCACGCAAAAGCGGCGTGGCTTGGGGGCCCGGCCCGCGCTGCCTACCCGTGCCTTCGCAAGGCTACACTAATTCGAAAACTGATCCGGTTGCCGCGTCACTCGCTCCTCAATGCCTGCATGGGATCGACCAAAGCAGCCCTGCGAGCGGGAATAAGAGCAGCCATAGAAGCCACCGCGCAGACCAGTAAAGTTCCCATCAACAGGGTGAGCGGATCGCTGGGGCTGATTCCGTACAACTGGCTGCGCAGAAGTCGCGCGAGCAGGAGACAGACGGGCAGACTGACGGCGATGCTGATTCCGGCAAGCCACAACACATCCATCAAAACCAGCCGCATGACGCTGCCGCGCTGCGCGCCCAGTGCCATGCGAATCCCGATTTCGCGGGTGCGTTGCGCGGTCGCGTAGGCCAGTACGCCGTAGAGGCCGATGGCGGATAGCAACATAGCCAACCCTCCGAAGCTAATCGCCAGCAAGGCAATCAGGCGCTCGACCGAGAGGTTGTCGGCGATCTGTGCCTGCATGGTTCGTAGACCGCTTAATGCGAGTTTGGAGTCGAGTTGCTGCATGGCATCGCGAACATTGGAAAGCGCAGCGTCGGGCGGCTGCCACGTGCGTACCAGGAAGGTGAGCATGCTGGGATCGTCTAACTGAAAACGCGGGCGATAGACGGTGCGCTTGACGTTGTCGCGTACGCGTGTGTGGCGGGTGTCTCCGACGACGCCAACGATCTCGGTGTCCTTCTTCCCTTGCGAGCCGTCAAAGCCGAGAACCCGGCCGACGGCATTCTGTGGAGTGCCGAAAAAGTGGCGCGCAAAGGCAAGATTCACGATGGCGACATTCGGTTTGCCTGTGACGTCATCATCGCTGAAGTCGCGACCAGCCAGCAGAGGCGTCTGCATGGTGGCGAAGTATCCCCGCGTGACCGCTGGCTGCTCTACCTGCATGTCTTCGTCTTCGCGCTCGTTATAACCGGCAATCACGATGTTGCCGGTATCGTCCGTGTCGGCGAGATCGGGATCGTCGGTTCCTGCAACTGAGCGTGTACCCGGAAGCGACGAAAGCGTCTGCTGGACGTGCCGGTACAAGGGAAAGACCTGCTCGGTCTGATAGCCGGCGAGTCGTGGATTGATGCCGAAGCTGACCAAATGATCGGTGGTAAAGCCGACATCCACCGTACGCAAATTGTGCAGAGTACGCACAAACAGACCGGCGCCGACCAGCAGCAGCAGGCTGAGTCCGATTTGCACCGCTACCAAAGCACGGCGGAAGCGCAAGTGGCCGCCGGCAGAGGTTGTGCTCTGTTGCTTGAGCGAATCGGCCAGGTCGGGATGCAGGAAGCGCAACGCGGGCGCCAAACTAAACAGCACACTGACTACCAGTGCCAGCGCGAAAGTGAAGAGCAAAATTCGTGTGTCCAAACTGGAAGAAAACGGCAGGTCGGTCGCGGTGCTACCGGCGATCTGGCGAATGAGCACGGAAGAAACCGCCGGCGCGAGCAACAAGCCCAGCGCTCCACCAATGAGGCCGAGCAACAGACCTTCGGCAAGCAATTGACGAATAATCTGCCAGCGTCCCGCGCCCATGGCATAGCGCACCGACATCTCGCGCACGCGCCCAGCCGCGCGCACCAGCAGCAGGCTCGACACGTTTACGCAAGCCATCATCAGCAGCAGGACCACCATGCCCATCACGATCAGCACCGGCGTGCCGATTTGATCGCGCAGGGGCGAAAAACCGCGCGCGCTATCCAGCACCAGGAGGTGCGATTCATCGAGATAAGTGCGGCGAAGGCGTTCGGAGGCGTTGGGAATCTTGGCCAGCTCGGCCGCGCGTAGTGCATGCCATAGCGGTTGCAGGCCAGCTTCCGCTTGCGCGCGGCTGACTCCCGGCTTCAGCCGTCCCACCACCATCATCCAGTGCGAGTTAAAGTCTTCGAGGTCTTGCCAGCGCGGCGTGATGACGTTCTTGGTGGTAAGCGGAACGAAGACCTCCTCGGTGGCCCCGGCGACGATGCTATGGAAACCCGGCGGCGCAACGCCCACGATGGTGAACGGATGGGCGTTAATGAGCAGCGTCTGGTTAATCACGCCGGGATCGGCACCGAACTGCCTCTTCCAGTAGTTAAAGCTGAGCACAACCACCGGACTGCTGTTGGGCACATCGTCAGCAGGGACGAACAGGCGTCCCATCGCCGGTTGCAGACCGAGCGCCTGAAAGTAGTTACCGGAAGCCAGCTCACAGCCGACCAAATCTGGCTTGTTGTTCCACTGCACGCTGACGTTCTGCAGGTCGCTGGCGATCAGGCTCTCGAAGACGCGGTTCTGGTCGCGCAGGTCGCGATACATGGGGTACGAGAAGTAGTCGTGATCGTCGCCTCCGAAAGAGTTGAAGTGGCCGCGGTCGGAGCCGGTAAATTGCAGGCGCACCAGTTGCTCGGGATGGCTGACCGGCAAGGAGCGCAACAGCGCCTGGTCGAGCAAGGTGAAAATGGCGGTATTGGCGCCGATGCCTAGCGCCAGAGTGACGATGGCGACGAGGGTGAAGACGGGCGACTTGCGCAGTTGGCGCAGAGCAAAGCGAAGATCCTGAAATGTTTGCATGGTTTTCACGTTTCTCTAATTGCCAGGTGCTCTTCTTCACTCCGCACGCAGCGCCTGCATCGGTTCCAAGGCCGACGCGCGGCGCGCGGGCAACAAGGTTGCCAGGAGAGCTGCGGCGAACAACACCAGACTGATGGCTGCGTACACCACGGGATCGGCGGTGCGCACGCCGAACAGCAGGCTTGCGATCAGCCGCGTCAGCCCCAGAGCGAGCACTAATCCCGCGAAAAGTCCGAAGGCCACGAGCTTCAGCGATTCCTGCACGAACCATGGACACAACCGACCGGCGATCGGCTCCCAAGGCCATACGCACGCCAATCTCCTGGGTTCGAATCGAGACGCCGTAGGAAATCACTCCGTAAATTCCAATGGCGGCCAGCAATAGAGCGATGGCGGCGAAGGCTCCCAGCAGCATGGCGTTGAAGCGCGACTGTGCGACCGAGGCTTCCAGCAAATCCGTCATCGGACTGATCCAGGCAACCGCTTGTTGCGGGTCCAGCGCTGCCACCGCGTTGCGGATTGCGGAAGCGAGGGTTGCCGGATCCTGATCGGTACGTACTGCGAACATCACACTGCCCCAGCCCTCGCCCTCGAACTGCGTGACCGGCGCAAAGACTTCCGGATCGGCAGGTTGAGTTGCGTCCGTGTTTTTTAGGTCGGCAACCATACCCACCACCCTGCGGTAAGGAGCCAGCGGTTCGGGCGGCTGGTTGGCCTGCGGTGGAATCAGTTCCGGTGGTGGCAGCATCCTAATCGTTTTCCCAATCACGTTCTGACTGGGATAGAAGCGCCGCACGAAAGCTGCATTCACGATGGCGACCGGCTGGCTTTTTGCAGTGTCGGAATCAGCGAAAGCGCGTCCCGCCTGCAGCCGCGCGCCCATCGCCTTGAAGTAATCGGGGCTGATCAAATTGAACTGCGCATTGGGCACATCCGCTATGGAATGCATGGGCGGAAACCCTTCGCCGCTGACGTATTTTCCCCAGCCCATGCCGTTGCCCAGAGGCAGAGTGTTCACAATGCCCACAGCGCGTACACCTGGGAGCTGGTGAACCCTCCCGATAACCTGTTGGAGGAACGGGAGCGCCTTGTCCGGCTTGGGATATCTCACATCATCCAGCGGCAGCCCAAAGGTGAGCAGGCGTTGCGGCTCAAAGCCGAAGTCCTGGTGCTGCAAATGCGAGAAGCTCTTGATCAGCAGGCCGGCTCCGGCAAGCAAGGCGGTCGCCAGCGCCATCTCGGCAATGATGAGACCGTTGCGAAAGCGGCGGGAGCGACGACCTTGAGTCGAACTGCGGCCGCTCTCGTGCAAGGCTTGCCGTGGATCGGCGCGCGATGCCTCGAACGCAGGCGCGACGCCGAACAGAAGCACCGATCCTAGCGCCAAGGCTGCGGTAAAGCCCAGGACATAGGGATCCATGCGGACAGTCTGCACAGTAGGGAAGGTTGCCGGCAGCACCGACGTGACCATCCGGAGGAGCCCGACGCCGAGAAACAAACCAGCCGCGCCACCGAGAATCGCAATTAAGATGTTCTCGCTGACGAATTGTCGCACCAGTCGTGTCCGGCTGGCACCCATCGCACTGCGGACGGCGAACTCTTTCTGGCGGCCAGCGGCGCGGGTGAGCAAAAGGTTGGCAAGATTGACGCACGCCACCAGCAGAACGAACAACACGGCTCCGAATATCGCCAGCAGCGCCGGCCGTACATTGCCGACCAGGTTGTCGCGGATGCCCTGCGTGCGCACGCCCAACCCTGTATTCTGCGGAAATTGTTTAGCGATCCGCGCCGCAATCACGTTTAGGTCGGAATCGGCTTGCTGCGGAGTCACACCCGGCTTCAGCCGCCCTACGACCCAGACGAAGTGATTGTTGCGCGTGTTCATGTTATCGCCGGGTGCGAAGGCCAGCGGAGTCCAAATCACGACTGGCCGCTTGAAGAAGCGAAAATCTTTGGGCATGACACCCGCGATCGTGTAGAGTTCGCCGCCCAGGTGTACTTGCCGTCCGACGACATTGGGGTCGCTGCCGAAGCTGCGTTCCCACAGACCGTAGCTGAGAATGGCGACCCGATGCTCGCCCCACTGTTCGTTGCGCCCGCTGAAGCCGTGGCCGAGAAACGGCTGCACGCCCATCGTCGGGAACAGGCTGGCGGTAATCGATGCCGATATCAGCATCTCGGGAGCGTGCCCTTCCAACGACATACTTATGCCGCCATTGGAGAAGGCGCCCATGTCTTGGAAGGAATGATTATCGCTGCGCCACACGCGGTAGTCGGCAGGTGAAGAGCTGAACATCGGCAAGCCTTGCGAGGGAACCGAGCTCCACAACAGCCGGAGCCGGTCGGCATCGGGATACGGCAAAGCGCGCAACAGAACGGCATTGACCACGCTGAAGATGGCAGTGTTCGCACCGATGCCGAGGGCCAGAGTTAGGACGGCAACCGCGGTAAAGCCGGGCGATTTCCACATCTGACGCAGCGCGTACCGGAGGTCCTGAAGCATTGGGTTCTCCGCGTTTCTACCTTCCGTGCCTTAGTCGCAGGGATATTTCAGTGATGCAGTGCAAGATGCTGGCCATGCCTGGAGCTTTGTTATCAGTGGCTTAGCGGCTGAGAGGTGCTCGGAATGTCCGTCAGCGAAACAGCGATGTTCGCAATCGGACAGGAAAGATCGGACGCCGGCTGATTGCTATGCAACAAGTGCCAATGCCAAACGCCCAACGCTGGGTAGTGTGCTACTTTGAACTCGATGCGATTGCGGATTGGCTCAGGAATTGCTTGCGATGATCTTTGACAACCGAGGGATTCGCAGAACCTACAGCGCTTTAGGTTTGACACCATGACATTAACCATGCAAGCATAGCGGGTACGCCGTTAGTAACCGGTTACGACGTGCAGGCTTCCCAAAGCTAGAGCTTGCACAACGATTGGGAGCGTTGGGCAAAGATTATCAAATGACCATAGTGCGCCAGAGATGGCGTTGTTCCTACCCATACGTATCCCTCGTGAATTGCGACATAAAACCCCCGCCGATGTTCTGACGGGGGCTGCATATTATCCAAATCAGAATCAGGAATAGTCCTGATCTGACCCGGATAATCAGGATGATGCAACGCGGTTTGTGAGACATCTCACGTTGCGTCTCCGATCTCCCCGGTTAGATTTCGGAACCGTGTTGCAAACGGTTCGGAGTCAGCCGAGGGAACCGAATGCTGGGATGGACGCGACCCGACTCGGACGGGCATCTCTCGATTTTGCGGATCGGCGCTCTACCAGTTGAGCTACGCGCCCATCTCCGGCATTTTAGCAGTTGCTAAGCCGCACTCGCATCCTTGTTGGCTGACTTTTCCACAGACTCCCACAAAGCAACCAGATCGGTAACGTCCCAGAGTTTATCTGTGACGCCAGCCGCTTGTGCGGGCGAGGTACGAAGAGACTTGTGAATCTGAATGAAGTTGTAGGCGAAGTAATTGAGGGCCACGGATGCAGTGTGATTGCGGAGCTTGCGGGAGAAGCCATTGCTGAGGCGCGTATAGCGGCGATTGCGGCCACGGAGTGTCCAGTTGTGGCGCTCAACGTAGCTGGTCGAGATGTGCTGCGGGTCGGCATTGCCGATCACGTCCCGCACTTCGATGCCGATGCACTGCGACGGAGAATAGCGAGTTTCGTTCTCCGTCACAGAGCCATAGATTTTCTGCAATATCGAATAGTCCACTTCCCGGCCAAAGGCAGTCTCAACCGCTTCGATATATGGCCGATGGCCGTCAGTGGTGATCTGGACGCGATTCTTGAGACGGGAAGCGAGATCGCAAACAAAGTCAACGGCGGTGCGAGTATCGCGTTGGCCTAACTTCCAAACAGGGACCAATTTTGAATCGGCATCGACAGCAGTCCACAGCCATACGTCCCCAGCGTCGGGATGTTTCTTGGCGATCTGTTCGGTGCGGTTCTTTTCCTTGCAGTAAATCCAGCACCACATCTCGTCAAGCTGCAAATGTTGTGAGTTGAGATTGCGGAAAACCTTGTCCTGATAGTCGGCGCAGACCTCGCCAACTTCGACTAGAATTCGCATCACGGTTTTCATCGCAACGCCCGTCAGTCTAACAGTTGATCGGATCGAGCATCCCTCGATCAAACACCCGACGACTTGCGCTCTTTTTTCGCTGGTTAAGCGGTTCATGATGATGTAAATCATACTAAAACGCTTTAGCATTGTCAAGGGGAAAGTGATAGAGTGAGCGTAAATCGAAAGACCCGCCTGCAAGCGGGTCTCGTAAAGCCTTGGGCGTCGGTGCGCCCGATCTTGAATGCCTAGACAGGAGTGTCGCGCACCTATGCCCAAGAGTCAACGCTTAATTTGCGTGAGGCGGGGTGTGTTAAATGCGGGCATGGCCAAACGTTGTGACAGTAAGTTGCCTCATAATCGTCGCAGCTATTGAAGCGTTGCAGGAAGCTCTGTCCCGCGCCCCCAATATTGCCGCGATCCTCCCTAGCCTGAATGGAGGCTGGAACTTCGTTCCACTGATCTTACTCATCATTGCTGGAGTATCTTGGCTTGCTGGGTATTGGCGAAGCCGAAAAGCCAAGACCAAGGCGAATCCTTTCGCAATCACAGCTCCAAAACATGGACATCTCGTTGAGTTTAAGCAAACGATCTACGGCACCGGCCCCGCGAACGGCAATAGGCCAATAGAGGTTTGGGTGTGGGCCGGAGATAAAAAGTATTACCGGCAAGGCGAGGTTAAGCTGTTGCCGGGTAGTGAATGGATGCTGCGCTGTACGTTTGGAAACGAGGGGAAGCCGGGCGGCAGCTTTAAAATCTTCGGCGTTGCGGCGGCCTCTAGAATAGCGTCTCCGTCTGATCGTTTACCAGATGGACCCAAGACAGAAGCTGTTCTTGTATACAGAGAGTTCTGACCCGCGTCTTGGCTATTCGGCTTTGTGCTTCGCCCATCGCGCTTTTGAGGCTTTAATTGCAGCCGCCCGGCGCTGCTCTGCGGTCATGGTGACAAGGCGGCGCTTGCCGCCGATGGCTCCGCCCTTGCGTCCCATAGCGGACATGACGCGGGAGATTTCAGAACGGGAGGGTTTGGTCGGACGGGAAAACTGATCTTCGGTGTGAGTCGAGCGGTGAACCATTTGGTAGGCCGCTTGGTTTACGTCATCTGAGTTGCGTATACGCTTTGGCATGAAACAAGTATGGCACACGTCAGCCGCAGAAATCTAGCCTGTGGAAAATTCAAAGTAGCGCACTACCCAACGCTGACGTC
The DNA here is from genome assembly GCA_963836295.1 of uncultured Acidobacteriaceae bacterium. GTDB lineage: Bacteria > Acidobacteriota > Terriglobia > Terriglobales > Acidobacteriaceae > Bog-257. The sequence goes on from CAWIIY010000006.1 coordinate 205,661, forward strand.
TCCGGTGGTGAAGCCCGAGTTCCGCTACAATCGGAAATGGCGCATTGCGCCGCGCACTAATGGAGGAGATCAATGGCACAGGTGAAAATCACGGTCCGCAGAAATGGGCCGTTTCGCGTAGAGGCACCCGAGGGCATGCTGGAATTGGTGGATGCCGACGGCAATCCGTACGACTTGACCGGCAAGACCGCGTTTTCCCTGTGCCGCTGTGGCGGATCGGTGAACAAACCCTTCTGCGATGGAACCCATTCCAAGATTGGCTTCCAGGGCGCGGAAGCCGCCGTGAAGAAGGCCGATGAGGAGGCGCTGCCGCAGGAGCCAAAACCCGGTGTCTAGCAGTGACTGGTGACCGGCGTCCGGTTTAGAAGGAGTTCATGAGAGCAAAGGGACCGCTAGCCGCGGTCATTTTTCGTTGCTCAGCACCCTCACCGCTTCGGGGCGTCTGCCGATTCCACGCTGGGTAACGCTTTGAGCATGGCTTGCACCTCGGCGGAGAAGCGCCCATCTGGCGCGAGCTTCAAGTAGTTCTGAAACTCCTCGGCAACATCCTTGTACGAACCTAACCCATTGGCTGCCAGGCGCAACTGGCAGATGCCTTTCCAATAGAAGACCTCAGCATTTTTCGTTTCTGCTGGCGAGACCTGACTGAATGCTTGCGTGGCACGCTCCAGAAGTTCGATCGCGGAACTGCCAGGGTCCGATTGCGCCTCCTCAACCAGCACCATTCCGATGTTCTGCTGGTACAACGACGACTGCTCAGGATTCAATAGCTCCGCCTGGCGATACTGTTCGACCGCGTCGTCGTAACGCTTGAGTTTCACGTACGCGTTTCCGAGGTTGTTGTAGTACGCCGACATCGGGGCGATGGCAATGGCCTTCTGGTAGCTGGTGACGCACTGCTCGAGCTGAGCTTTCCCTCCGTCCTTGGAGTGCGTCGCCTCGGCGTAATACACTGCGCCCAGCAGCGCCCAGGGAAGGTCGCGCTTGGGATCGATTTCGATCGCGTTCCACAGCGCATGGATCGCGGCCTGCCAATCGCCTCGATCGGAGAACTGCTTCGCAGCGGTCAACTGCTGGTTGATGGCGGCGACCGTGGCCTGATCACCGCTTCCCTGCGCTAGCAGCGCGGACTGCGAGTCGGGCTGGCGAAAGAATTCCGGCAGCAGTGTCTTGCGCGTGACGGTCACCGTGCTGCGCTCGAGGTTGACATCCAGCAGCAGCGGCTGCGAACTCCACGGGATGTCGACGTCCTCAAAGATGACCGGCGGCCTGCGACCGCGTTTGATCAGCAGGGTATAAACCGAGGGCTGCGCCGCGATATAGAAGAACCTTCCCGCTGAATCGGTCCGCACCTGGAAAGATTTGCCGTTGGCCGGATCGGTGAAATGAATAACGGTGCCGGTCAGGGGCCTGCCATGTTCGTCCACGCAAGAACCGTTCGAGCGAAGCCAGCCAGATGGCGGCGAAGCCGATCGGGGCCGCCAGTAGCAGGGCGAGGACAATCGCAGCGCGGATGATGCGGGCTGGAGTTCGCAGGGCCATTGGTTTTAGTGGACGCTAAGGCAAGCAAGATCGTCAACCGAAAGCGCAGAACGGATTGGCGGAGTGTTTCCTGATCTTGGTCCAGATCCTGAACGTCCTAAGAAGAAATTGTTTCGCCCGAACACGCTTCAATGCCATACTCGCAATGAGACCAGCCGATGAACGTTCTCGTACTCAACTCCGGAAGCTCCAGCCTGAAGTTTCAGGTCATTGCCACCGATCTGGATCGCATCAAAGAGCACCGCGATGAACGCCTGTGCCGAGGTGAAGTTGAGCGCATCGGCGGCGAGGCGATTGTCACCTTCCAAAAGCGGAAAGAGGCGAAGCACAAGTTCGCCGCTTCGCTGCGCGACATTTCCGCCGCGCTCGACTATCTGGTTCGATTCGTTGTCTCCGACCAATCGGGCGTGTCGGAGATCCGCAGCACGGCTGATGTTCAGGCGATCGGCCATCGCGTCGTTCACGGCGGCGAACTGTTTGCCGAGTCGGCCCTCATTGACGACAGAGTGCTGCAGGGCATCGAAGACTGTATCGATCTCGCGCCGCTGCACAATCCCAATAACATCAAAGGCATTCTGGCTGCGCGCGAACTGTTCGGCAAGGGCACTCCGGAGGTGGCGGTGTTCGACACCTCCTTCCACCATTCCATTCCCGAGCAGGCTTACCTTTACGCCGTTCCGTATCACCTCTATCGGCGGCACCACATCCGCCGTTATGGATTCCACGGAACCTCGCATCGCTATGTCTCCTTCCAATACCGCGCGTTGCGTGGTCTAACCCGGGAACAGACGAACATCATCACACTTCACCTCGGGAACGGGTGTTCCGCGGCGGCCATTCGTCAGGGGAATTCGGTCGACACATCCATGGGCATGACGCCGCTCGAAGGCCTGGTGATGGGCACTCGCTCGGGCGATCTCGACCCGGCAATTGTGAATCTCATCGCGGCGAAGGAAGGTTTGTCTTCATCCGAGGTGGAAACATTGTTGAACACGCAGTCCGGCCTGCTGGGGATTTCCGGGCTGACCAATGACATGCGAGGGTTGCTAGCTGAACTGAAGGAACACGATGACCGGCGCGTTCGGCTTGCCATTGAGGTCTTCTGCTACCGCGCGCGCAAGTACATCGGCGCCTATCTCGCCAGCATGGGCGGCGCCGACGCCATCGTCTTCACCGGTGGCATCGGAGAGAACTCGCCGGAAATCCGCGCGCGTATCTGTGAGACCCTCGATTGGGCAGGCCTCAAGATCGATGCGGCAAGAAATCAACAGACCGTGGGCAAGAAAGGCCTCATCAGCACCGATGATTCCAAGCTACTCGCTTACGCCATCCCTACCGACGAAGAACTGCTGATTGCACGCGATACCGTGAGGGTCATACTCGGCCAGCCGCATCCGTCCTGATACGGACTCCTCAGCTAGTACGGCCACACCCAACCGGCGGCGTCCGGCTTGTCAATGCCGTGTTGGTGCGCGTAATTGCGGCAGGCGATCTGCTGATTGAGGAACCGCTCCTTCGCGTGCCCACCAATCGGCTGCAACCGCGGTACACGGTCAATTACGTCCATCGCCAGGCTGAAGCGGTCGATGTTGTTGTTGATGGCCAGCTCAAGGGGCGTATTGATGTTGCCTTTCTCCTTGTAACCGCGCACGTGCATGTTGTCGTGGTTGTGGCGACGGTACGCCAGCCGGTGAATCAGCCATGGATATCCGTGGAAATTGAAGATGATTGGCTTGTTGGTCGTGAACAGCGAGTCGAAGTCCTTATCCGGAAGCCCATGCGGGTGCTCCGTGCTGGGTTGCAGCTTGAACAGGTCGATCACGTTGATAAACCTGATTTTGATGTCCGGGAATTCCTGGCGCAGCATCGCAGTTGCGGCGAGGGCTTCCTGCGTGGGGATGTCGCCTGCCGAGGCCATCACCACATCCGGCTCTCCTCCTTGGTCATTGCTCGCCTGTTCCCATATGCCAATCCCTTTGGTGCAGTGCGTGATGGCGTCATCCATGGTCATATACTGCAGGTGCATCTGCTTGTCGCACACGATCACGTTAACGTAATTCTGGCTTCGCAAGCAGTGATCAACCACCGACAGCAGGGAGTTCACATCCGGCGGCAGGTAGATGCGCGTCACATTGGCGCTCTTGTTGACCACCACGTCGAGGAATCCGGGGTCCTGATGGGTAAAGCCATTGTGGTCCTGCCTCCACACAGTTGACGTGATCAGCAAATTGAGCGAGGCAATCGAGTCGCGCCAAGACAGATGGTTGCAAATCTCCAGCCACTTGGCGTGCTGGTTGAACATCGAGTCGATCACGTGCACGAACGATTCATAGGTGGAAAAAAATCCATGCCGGCCGGTAAGAACGTAGCCCTCGAGCATTCCCTCCATGGTGTGCTCGCTCAGCATCTCCATCACGCGGCCATCGGTTGAGAGCTCACCGCCGTCCAGGTCTTCCGGAAAGAATTCCTCAATCCAGAACTTCTTGCTGACGGCATAAATCGCGTCGAGTTTGTTCGACGTATTCTCGTCGGGACCGAAGACGCGGAAGTTGTTCATGTTCAACTTCATCACGTCCCGCAGAAACACGCCCAAGGGGCGCGTGTTCTCCGCCTGTGTCTGGCCCGGCTTTTCGAACTTTATCCCGTACTCCCGGAAGTCAGGCAGCCGTAACGCTTTCTTAATCCGTCCGCCGTTGGCATGAGGATTGGCGCTCATCCGCCGTTGACCGACCGGCGCGAGTTCGCGGAATTCGGCCACGAACTTGCCATCGCCATCGAACAGTTCCTCGGGACGCTGCGAGCGCATCCATCTCTCCAGAATCCGCAACTGCTCCGGGTCCTTCTTCACATTGGGCAGGGGCACCTGATGCGCGCGCCAGAAGCCTTCGAGCCTGTGACCTTCAACCTCCACAGGGGCCGTCCAGCCCTTGGGCGAACGCAACACGATCATCGGCCACCGCGGACGGCTGATCGCCGAATTCTTCCGTGCCTCCTGCTGGTGCTCCCTGATTTCCAATACACAGTGCCCCACGGTGGCCGCCATCGCCTGGTGCATGCTGGCATGGTCCGAGCCTTCTACGAAGTACGGCGTCCATCCATAGCCGCGCAGCAGGCCCTCCAGTTCCTCGTGCGAGATGCGCGCCAGCAGTGTCGGATTGTTGATCTTGTAGCCGTTCAGATGCAGGATCGGCAGCACCGCACCGTCGCGGCGCGGACTCAGAAACTTGTTGATGTGCCACGAAGTCGCCAGCGGGCCCGTCTCCGATTCGCCGTCGCCGACCACCGCCGCGACAATCAGCTCAGGGTTGTCGAACGCTGCGCCGCATGCGTGTGACAGCACGTAGCCAAGCTCTCCTCCTTCGTGAATGGAACCCGGCGTTTCCGGCGTGCAATGACTGCCAATACCGCCTGGGAACGAGAACTGCTTGAAAAACTCACGAAGCCCTTCGAAGTCCTCGCTTTTCTCGGGATAGACCTCGGAGTACGTTCCCTCGAGATACCCAGGACCCAGAACGCCCGGCGCGCCGTGCCCAGGCCCCGCCAGGAAAATCATGTCCAGATCGTATTTCTTGATCAGCCGGTTCAGATGAACGTAGATAAACGACAACCCCGGGCTCGACCCCCAATGGCCGAGCAATCGGCTCTTGATGTGTTCCGGCCGCAACGGTTCAGTCAGAAGAGGATTGTCCAGCAGGTAAATCATCCCCAGGCTGAGGTAATTGCAAGCCCGCCAGTAGGCGTCAGTCTTGCGCAATTCGTCGGCGGTCAGCGGCGCGCCGGCTACGGTCGATCGGGCCTTGCCATACGCGCTGAGAGGAAGGAGGTCGGTAGTGACACTCGAAGTGCAAGTATTCATAACTCAACTCCTAGACTGGCTGGGCCGAGCGGCCCTACCGTCCACAGCGGACGCGCTTAGTCGTGCGCTGTGAGCGAAGGAACAGTCGTAAAATGCCAGCCAAAGTCTGCTGTTTCGAAAGGCAAAACTCATCTTCCCGCGACTTGTTCTCGCGTGATCTCGGCGAGGACTTTCGTTGGTTTGCGCAGCAATTCTTCCGGGTTAACACGCGCAAAGAAATCAAGCAGGCGGGCTACGGTTCCCGTCCATCCCGTCTGGTGACTGGCGCCCAGCCCGGCGCCGTTGTCGCCATGGAAGTATTCGTAGAACAGGATGTAATCCTTCCAATAGGGATCTTCCTGGAACTTCTTTGTCCCGCCATAGACCGGACGCTTAGCGTTGGCATCGCGGAGAAAGATACTCGACAGCCGGCGGGCAATTTCTTTCGCCACCTCGAACAGCGTCATGTACTTTCCCGAGCCGGTCGGACACTCGACCTTGAAGTCGTCACCATAAAACGGGTACATGTTCAGCAACGCCCGGACCAACAAAGCGTTCACCGGCATCCAGACCGGCCCGCGCCAGTTGGAGTTGCCGCCAAACATGCCGGTGTTCGACTCGGCGGGAAGGTATTGGCACCTTGTATTCCTGGCCGCCGAGATAAAACACGAAGGGATGCTCCAGGTGATATTTCGACAAGGAGCGTATGCCGTAGGGACTGAGGAACTCGTTTTCGTCGAGCAGATAACCCAGAACGCGTTTTAGTTTTGGCCGATTGCAGGCCGTCAGCAGTCGGCGTCCCAGATACCCGCCGATGTCCACGTCGTCGGCTGATGCGATCTGCCTGATTACCTCCGGATGCCGTTTCCGGAATATCTCAATCAGTTCGAGCATTTTAGGATGACTAGTGAGAGCGTCGCCCTCGATTACGGTTGTCGCACACATGGGCAAGAGACCCACCATCGAGCGGATCTTCAAACGCATGACGTTGCCATTAGGGAAATGGAGAAGATCGTAAAAGAAACCGTCCTCCTCATCCCACATCTCGTCTTCGTTCACGCCGATTCGATCCATGGCGTAGGTAATCCATACGAAATGCTCGAGGAAACGGAAGGCAATCTCTTCGTACACTGGGTCGTAGTCAGTGAGAATGAGCGCGATCTGCAGCATGTTCTGGCAGTAGAACGCCATCCATGCCGTGCCGTCGGCCTGGTCCAGGTGTCCGCCGGTCGGCAGCTGCGCGCTGCGATCGAAAACCCCGATGTTGTCGAGCCCCAGGAAGCCGCCCGCGAACACGTTCTTGCCCTCTGGATCCTTGCGGTTGACCCACCAGTTGAAATTCGTCATCAATCCCTGGAAGGAGCGCTCCAGGAAGCGCAAGTCGGCGCGGCCCAACTCCTTCTCAATGTTGAAGAGGAACACGGTCGCCCAGGCATGAACCGGCGGGTTCACGTCACTGAAGTTCCACTCATAGGCCGGAATCTGCCCGTTGGGGTGGGCATACAGGGTCCGCAGCATCAGCAATAGCTGCTCTTTGGCAAAGTCGAAGTCCACCAGCGACAGCGCGATCGTATGAAAGGCCAGGTCCCACGCCGCGTACCAGGGATACTCCCACTTGTCCGGCATGGAAATAACGTCCTGGTTCAACATATGGAACCACTCTGGGTTGCGCGCACCTCCCTTGCCCGCTCCCATGAGGGGATGAGCATCATGTTCGATCAGCCACTTGTCGAGGTCGAAATAGTAATACTGCTTGGACCACAACATGCCGGCGAGAGCTTGCCGATGCACGCGGCGCTCATCTGCGCTCAAATTCTTGGGAGTGATTCGCTCATAGAACTCGTCCGCATCGGCGAGACGGGCAGCGAAGAGCTTGTCGAATTCGGCAAATGCGTTGGCGGCCGGTTTTGCCCTCAGCCGCAAGCGTACAACCTTGGATTGCCCCGCCGGCACGTTCGAGCACGTAATGCGCTGCAGCCTTTGTTCCCGACTTCGCAGGATTGACTGCATCTTTTTTCCCCGCGATCACGTATTCATGAAACGCGTCCTTCACATACGGCGAAGGATTCGGCTGACCCCACAGTCGGCTGGCATTCGATTCGTTTTCCGTGAACAGTAGTTCGGACGCCCCCTCGCACTGCAAGGTGTAATCGCCGAGCTGCGGATGAGAAGCTTGGATTGTTCCGCTGCCCGCCTGGCGCAACCCGGGCTTCGGTACGTCGTCGCCCCACGACCACGTGTTCCTGTACCACAATGTGGGAAGCAGATGAAGCTGCGCTGCCTCGGGACCGCGGTTATGCACCGAAACCTTGATCAGCACATCTTCCGGATCGGCCTTGGCATATTCCACAAACACATCGAAATACTTGTCCTCATTGAAGATGCCAGTGTCAAGCAGCTCGTACTCCATCTCCTCGCGCGAGCGCCGCTTGTTCGTCTCGATAAGGTCATCATAGGGATATTCGCGCTGGGGATACTTGTACAGGTACTTCATGTACGAGTGCGTGGGCGTGCTATCGATGTAAAAGTAATATTCCTTGACGTCTTCGCCGTGGTTGGCCTCACTGTTGGTCAGGCCGAACAAACGCTCTTTCAGGATGGGGTCACGACCATTCCACAGCGCCAGCGCGAAACAAAGCTGCTGCTTGTCGTCAGAGAGTCCGGCCAGGCCGTCTTCGCCCCAGTGGTAGGCGCGCGAACGCGACTGGTCGTGGGAAAAGTAGTCCCACGCGTTACCGTCTTTGCTGTAGTCCTCGCGAACCGTACCCCACTGGCGCTCGCTGAGGTATGGTCCCCATTTTTTCCACGGGATGCTTTTCTCTCGCGCCTCGTTCAGGCGCTTTTGCTCGGTGACCTCAACGTAGTCGAGCGAAGAACTTCCCTGATCCGGTTTCATCGAAACACTCCTTTTACAACTTGATTGTGATTCAATGGCAACATGGTGGTTGGTGCCCGATTCTGCGGGTGTCAGCATGACTTCGGCCAGTTCACCTGACAGTATGTGATCTCGTTATCAGGATATAACTTCCGCAACGGCAGCGGTTAATTATTCACTTGGTTTTCACACGATCTTCACGCCAGACCAGTGAAGGAAATGGTGGCTCCACGGCCCTAAATCAACGTACAAACCAGAGGCACGCAACTCATCGCTGGAGCGCTCATAGGTGACACCCGACAACTCGTCGGTCAAGTTCCAATTTTGACCTGCGAGATCGTCCCAAGCAACCTGGACAAGCGCCTGCGCAACACCGTCGCTTAGATTCACCACGATCAGATATCGTTCTTCGTCTTTGTTCCAGCGCCAGGCAACTATGTTCTGATAGCTGGGATTATCAGGCCAGCCACTGCATTCGCAGAGACTCCATTGACCCTGGCGAAATACCGGATTGTTAATGGCCACAAGCAGCTTTCGATAAAACTCCTGCAGTTCCGGATCCACAGGCTCTTCGGGCCGCCTGCCCAGGAAGACGGGAAGTCTTGCCTTGCGGCCTTCGAACTGTCCTTCGTGGAAGAGTCTCGCGCCCGTCAAGGTCGACGTCGTCACCGCTGCCGCGCGCTCCTTGGCTGGAGAAAAGGTAGCGGCCGCACGCGGCTCGTCGTGGTTTTCGATGAAGCGCAACAGCTTGTCCTGGTAGGCCGGATCAGCCCAGAGATGAAGGCGAACACTCTCCGCGTTTTCATGCACGAGGCGATCGTAGAGCCTCTTGTCGTAGCAGAAGTCAAACCCCTTCTGTTGCAACTCCCATTCCAGGTCCCAATAAGCTTCGGCAATGAAAATAAAGTCGGGATGCGCTTGCTTGACAGCGGGGATGACGTCAGCCCAGTACTCCGCCCCCGGCGTCGGTCCGGCGCGACCGCCCCACGTGCGTTCGAAGACCGAGTTCAGGAGCAACATCGCCATGTCACAACGCACTCCGTCGCATTGGTCAGCAATGCCAGCAAGAGTTTCGGCGACCGCCTTTCGCAGCCCCGGCTGAAAGGCGTTCAGTTGTAGAACGTCAGGCCACGCTGGGAAATAAGGGTCCCTCCCGCAGGCATAAATGACTTGGTTCACTTGAATGTAGGACGCAGGGTCGTTGCGGAGGTCGTCAGAGCTTCCTTGGATGAAATACTCCGGATGCTCACTGACCCAGGGGTGATCAGGTGCGACGTGATTTGGCACAAAGTCGAGGATGAGTCGCATGCCGCGCTTGGCAAGTTCCTTGCGCGCGCGGGCAAGACCCTTACGACCTCCCAGGCGCTTGTCAACGACGTAACGTCGTACGCAATACGGAGATCCCACATTATCTTCGAGACGAAAGTCAGGAAGTGCCCGACGAAAATCAGCAAGCAGGTTGTCGTTGTTGTTGGCGATCGCGATACCCGCGGGACTGCGCTCCCACACTCCCATGAACCAGACAGCATCGAAATCGAGATTGGCAATGGCATCCCATTCGGAAGATGGGACTGAACCTAAATCAACAGTAACGCCGATCTTCCTGCCGAGCTCTGAAAGCCACACCCATGTGTTGATCTCATACAACGTCGGATATCGAACCCACGTCGACATACGTCGCCTCCTCCGATGCGCGCGGCCTCCGGTTCTTTCGCAATTGCGGTTGTCACGACATCGTCTGTGACAGACTCCAGCTATTATTCTTTGCTCTTAGGCTTCCAATCGATGATGTTGGTCAGATTCCAGGGATTCTGGAGCAGGTTGATGGATATCTGCCCATTCGAATCGATGCCGAACTGGGATGCCGGGTACAACACGCCCGTGCTCTTCTTGCTGTCGGAATCGTCGATATCAATCCAGCCTGCCGTCAGGTTGAACGCCTGCGAGCGGGTGTTCCTGGCAACCTCGCCAAATCTAAGCAGGCGGTTGGTGACGAAGACGATCCTGCGGCCGGTCGGCGTGGGGGTGGACGACGCGTAGGCCACAGCCTGGCCCACGGTGCCTGTTACTTGGATGCGGCCGTCACTACGCATCTTCTCCAGCGCCTTCACCAGCCCCTCATTCGAGCCCTTCTTGAAGGCATCGATCAAAAGCGCTCTTTCTTCCGGCGTGGAGAATTGGTTGATGATCAATTTGACGTTGACAATTTGCCCCAACTGCGTGCTGGTGCCGCGGGCCGTCGCGTCAATGGTTTCTACTTGGGCGGCCGCAGAGACAGCCGCCGTCAACATCGCTACGGAGATAATGCACTGCACAATTCTGACAAGCTTCAGTTTGACGTTCATTTTCGCCTCCTCATGACTTTTTATACCGCAGACACAACGAATGCACCACTTTGTGCCATTGCCACTTCTGCTGTGGTCAGATGAATCTCGCCCGAGATTAGCTTGTGAATCGGTCGATAAGCAGGCCATGGCGGAGTGCTCGGTCGCTGACCGAGAGACTCTCCTTACGTAGCTTGTCCATCACGGTCTTCACGATGCACGCTCCCGCCAGAATCACGTCAGCTCGCTTCGGCTGTAGCCCGACAATTTTGCGGCGTTCGTCCACCGAGCGCGCGCGGTAGAGCTCGATCTGCCGTTCTATTTCGGCGCGTTCGATCACCGAGCCCTGCACGATGTCGGGATCGTATTTTGCGAGCCCATGCTTCACCGCGGCGATGTTGGTGATCGCGCCTCCCATCCCGACCAGCGCGTCGGGCGACGGCCGGTTGTCAATGCGGACGAGGTCGGCGGTGATCGCATCGAGCGCAGCACGCAATTTCTCATCAGACACCACACCGTCGAGACCAAATTGCTCGGTAAACCGAACTGCACCGACATTCAGGCTAAAACGCTCTTCGACCACTGACCCGCGGCCAAAGGTAAACTGCGTGCTTCCTCCGCCGGTATCGAATATCGCCAGCGAGCCTTCCGCCAAACCCAGACCAGACTTGACTGCGAGGTAAGCCAAGCGGCCCTCTTCTTCACCGGGGATAACCTCGATACGAACACCGCAGCGTTGCTGGACAACGTCGACAAACTGCTCGCTATTTCGAGCCGTTCGCATTCCCATCGTGCCGACTGCCGCGATTGCTGTTACTCCATTGTCTCGGGCGTCAGCCGCCATCCCGCAAATAGCGGAGACGGTCCGCTCCATGGCCTCGCTACTAATCTCGCCGCTCTTCTCTAACCCCTCGCCGAGTCGCGTGATCTCGGCGCGGTCTACTATTGCGCGCCATGTTCCGTTGTCGCGCCTCTCGCTGATGTTGAACTTCACCGAGTTTGTGCCGACGTCGATGACCGCGTAGCGTGGCATGGCGAATCTCCTCAGCCTTTCATCCGACGAGCTGCTTCAAGCCTCGCGGATAGCTAATGTTTTGAAACTTACCCAGCCCAAGTTTGCGCACGGTAGTAATCACGCGAGCGGGATCTTCGGATTCCAGCGCAACCGACCGTGTCCTCTTGCCGTCTACCACCACGTCGGTCATCTCGGCCATGCAGCCGTCCACCTTGTAGCGGGCCCGCTTCTTGTGCACGTTCATCACACGCAGGCGCCCGCCGGGCTTCGCCAGTTCGTCGACGAACTGCTCAAGCGTGTAGTCTGCTCGTGCCAATACGGGCGGGGCGACACCGAGCGCCTCAAAGACGTCCTTCACTTGGGCCGCGGGCAAAGGAAAGGCGCCCTTCATCACGGGCTTCCACTGCTCCAGGCCATCCGCGTTCACCTGCTGCAGCGTCTTGATATCCATCAGCAGATCGCGGATCTTGACGTTCTCGTCGGTGACCGGAGAGAGCAAGTAAATCTCATCGCTCTCCTGGACGCCACCAGGCTCGAGCGCAGCGAATTGTTGGTCAGCGTCGCCAAGGCCTTCGCCGAAGGCTCGCCATTCCCAGCGGGGGATAATGTTTTCCATTGTGACGCTCCAGTGGACGCAATTCATTATGCGCCTATCAATAGTTTTGCCGTCTACTCCACTCGCGCGGGTCGGGAATGAGTATAGTAGTGGGAATAATTGAGGGCCGCGGGAGAAATCAAAGAGGAGAACCGAGGGGTGGATAAAACCCTCCCACCGACCAAAAGAGAGTTGGGTGGACATCGGCCGATTTTGCAGCAACAGCACCTGGACGGTCAGTTACCGTTTTGAATTTCGTTAAGGGAGGAAGGCATGAGGAAACTTTGTTTGGAGCAGGTGCCGTCCAGACGGCGATTCTTACAGATGAGCTTAACCGGAACTGCAGTTGGCTTGCTAGCCAACGGCCTGGAACTCACAGCCCCATTGCAGGCGTGGGCACAGAGTACACTCACACCCGATGCCGCCTTGACCGAACTCATGGATGGCAACAAGCGGTTTGTGGCAGGGAAGTTAACTGCGTACGAACATGATCTTGCCATCCTGAAACAACATACGGTCGAGAAGCAGGAACCATTCGCCGCTGTCCTGTCCTGTGCGGATTCGCGAGTGCCTGTCGAACTCATTTTCGATCAAAGTATCGGGCATATTTTCGTGACCCGAGTTGCCGGAAACATGGTCACGCCGGAAATCATCGGCAGCCTCGAATATGGCGCCGCCGTTTTGGGGACAAAGGTGATTCTGGTGATGGGGCATTCCGGTTGCGGAGCGGTAAAGGCCACCATCCAAGGCAAGGGAGTACCCGGACAGATCAGCTCGCTCTTTCCGCACATCCAACCCGCGGTGGATCAAGCTGGCCCAAATCTCGAATCTGCAACCAAGGCGAATGCCAAGATCCAGGCGGCCCTCTTGCGCGAGGCGTCTCCCGTCATCTCAGGCCTGGTGAAAGAGAGCAAGCTAAAAGTCGTCGCGGGTTACTACGATCTAGGTACAGGTGCGGTGGAGCTGCTTGCGTAGGCCCTGGGGCGCTTGCGATAAATCCCCGCAGCGCCACCAATTCCGGTAGGTCCCCCAGACCATATGCGCTCTTTCACGGGAAGAAAATCTAACCCCGCTCAGCCATAGCTGAGCGGGCAGATGTTCTTAGGGAGACTCTGATTAAGCTCTCCCTTTCCACAGGAGTATAGGTTAAAGTCACGCCAGCATGAAACAGAGGACACTGGCGATGATGACTGGCTTTGAGCGGTACACCAAGAAGACCAAGCGTGCATTGTTTCTGGAAGAGATGGAGCAGGTGGTGCCCTGGCGCGGGCTGTGCGGGCTGATTGAGCCGCACTATCCGAAGGCCGGCAATGGACGGCCGCCGGTGGGAGTGGAGCGGATGCTGCGGATTTATTTTTTGCAGCAGTGGTTCAACCTGTCGGATCCGGCGGTGGAAGAGGCGTTGTACGACTCGGCGGTGCTGCGGCAGTTTGTGGGCATCGATCTGGGGCAGGAGCCGGTGCCGGACGAGACCACGGTGTGCAAGTTTCGCCACTTGCTGGAAGAGCACAAGCTGGGCGGAGAGATGCTGGAGACGGTGAATCTGCACCTGCAGGAAAAGGGGGTGCGCATCACGATGGGTACGATCGTGGACGCGACCATCATTCATGCGCCCAGCTCGACCAAGAACCGTGGGGAGAAACGCGACCCGGAGATGCATCAGACGAAGAAGGGCAAGCAATGGTACTTCGGGATGAAGGCGCATGTGGGCGTAGACAGCAAAACCAAGATCATTCACTCGGCGGCGGTGACCGCGGCCAACGTAGCCGATGCCACCGTGCTGCCGGAGTTGCTGCACGGAGAGGAGACGCGGGTGTGGGGGGATCAGGGCTATGTGGGACAGACCGAGGTGATCCACGAAGCGGCGCCGCGGGCGCAGGACTGTACCCATCGCCGCTATCGCTATAAAGACCGCATCGACGAAGTGGAGCGTGTCAAGAACCGGACCAAATCGAGCGTGCGCTCCAAAGTGGAGCATGTGTTTCAGATTCTCAAACTGAAGTTTGGCTTCGTGAAGGTACGCTACCGAGGACTGCAGAAGAACGCCAATCGATTGTTTGCCACCTGCGCCTTGGTGAACCTGTTTCTGGTTCGCAAGAAACTGCTGCGGCTGGCGGCGGTATAGGCCACGAGAAGTAGATCTTCTCCGCAGGTTGCGTGATTGAAAGCAACAGAATATGTCCTCAACAACTGGCTTCACGATTCGGAATCGACAAGTTGGTGATGCATTGCCTCAGAAGCAGTGCTTATTCAGAGTTTCCTTAGTGGCAGTTGGTGAATTTAAGGGATGCGATCTGGCTGCTCCAGTCAAGGGACGTGGTCAGCATGTAGTATTCGGCTACGTACCAGAAGGTGCAGCCATCCTGGTCGATACTCATGCTGCTGTAATCGCCCCAGCGGCCGCCGGTATCAGTTTGCGAGCCGGTGCCGTTAATGATTACCAGCTCAGGTTCCAGGGTGCTCGGCGGATCAGTCTTCACGCGTCCAGCAACGTTGATTGAGGGATACATGCTGGCGCTGGAAATGCTATAGCCCAGCAGGATGTCGTTCATTTTGTCTTGCGCCATCGATCCCATCCACCGGTAGTTGGAATCGGGAGCGAACGTGCCCGCCTGATAGACGGTCATCGACGTTACCGGGACGCTCTGCTGCAAGGCCCGGAATTCATACCAGCGAGTGCCCATCTGCCCACCGGAAGCGGTCACTGCGTGGTTCACGTACCAGTGCTGATAAGGCTGACTTCCAATAGACGTTGAGGGGTGGGTTGGGAACGGGTCGTCGTAATAGGCGAAGCGATACATCAAACGATCGCCTAGGGAGTCCAACGTGTCGGAAATGTCCTTCTGCGGAACACAAAAGGCACGATAGGAGCCGTTACAGGCTGGGTTGAAGTTGGGTACGGCAATCAGTTGCGAGTCGCCAGTCCCGGTTATGGTCGCGGCGCCGGGGTTCGACCAGTCAATGTGCACCGAATACAGCGACAAGTGCGCGCTATTGACCATACCCAAACCACCAATCAGGAAGATGTCTTCTCCGGCAGGTGGATTGGCTGGGGAATCAATGTCGGCAGGCAGCAGGCTGTAGTCACCAGGGCCGAGTGGAAAGCATTTTTGTCCCGTCGTGGGATCGCCGGCCAGCAGCTTTGTGCGGTCATAGACGCAGACCACGGCGCCCACGAACTGCAGGCCATTGGGACCGTAGCTGTTGTAGGTCTGCGTCCAGCTATTGGTCCAGCGCCCCCACTTGGGGTAATCGGGAAAGCCGCCCAACGGGAAGCTATACAGGTAGTAGCTTCCGAGAGCGTCGGGTGTTTGGGAAATAGCGACGCATGCATGGAAGGGGTTGGAAAAAGTGTTCTGGGCCAGCAGCCAACGGTGAGCGGCATTGTCCCACTGGGCGATGGGGTCGCTTTGAAATCCGTTAGCGCAATCTCCGCCCAGGGCCGTGAAAAGCGTGTGCCCATTGAAGGGGCCGGCCTCTGTGGCGCCGGTGGTCTTGTTAAAGATGGCGAACGATGAGTTAATCCACTCGACGAGTTGGGTATCACCCACAGCCAAATTGGTATCTGGCGGGGCATTAATCAAGACATAGTTGGGAAAGCCGTAGCCCACGCCGAGTAGATTGAGGCCAATGCTGTAGTTGCCAGCGGCGCCGCTGACGCTGTTCTGCTCAACCGGATCCGGGGATAGCGGCCGGTTCTTTCTTGCATCGGGCAATCGAATGGAGCGAACGGGAGTGGCCATGTGGAAGCCATATTCGAGGTGTTGCGGCAGCTTGGCCAGTTCGCGCAGCGGAGGCGACACGGCAAAGCGGACCGCACGGTTCACGGCCGGCTGGGGTGATGATGCGCTATTCTGCGCGACTAGCGGCAGGCCACAGAGCACGAGCACCCCCAAAGCCAGAATAATTGTTCCGAGGATTTTTGCTTTGTAGCGAATCATATGAATTCCTATTCTCCTGATGAGCTCTTCGAGGTATTTCCGGCAAATGAACTAGCTCAGCAGGTGGCTGGTGAATTAGTCGAGGCTACGGGTCTTGCCAGCAGTCGACCGTCGTATGGGATTTGCCTGAATAGCTATCTACCTGGAGCTTGTTCCAAAAATGGTTCGTTAACGGAACGCGCCTTCTGCGGCGTCCGACGCCGCGCAGCACCGGGGCTTTAAGCCCTTCAGGCGACGAGCCGCTTGCTGTCAGGCGACTTTCGAGCCCCGCCCTGCTCAGCTACTAAAATTTCAGCACAGGAGTCGGCGGAGTGCGCATTTAATTCTGTAGTTGGCAAGATTGGCGACCAATTCGGGAAGAGTCAAAAGGGGAAAAGGCCGACCGGATATTGGAGGCGCAGTGTGGGCTCTTTCACCCGGGCCCGTTCCTGACAAAGGATTACATATCGTGTCCCCCAAAACCCGATAAGATAGTTCGTCAAATTTTCGCCGACGCGCGCACGATTTCTACGGAGCACCTGGCGTGGCGAGCGACGAATTCCGCCACGCTGCCGAGCAAGAAGCGCTGCACCCCCCTGCGGCCATGCGAACCAACCACAATCAAGTCGGCACTCCACTCCGCGGCGGAATCGATGATTGTCTCTCGGGTGTCACCTACCGCGACAGTGGTGTTCACGTTGAATCCCGCACCACGCAGCTCTTTCGCAATGCGCTCTACCAACTCACGGGCTGGCTTTTTCTGTTCTTCCAGCTCAGGGGCGTAGCCCGGCGCCATCTGCGGCGGGGCCGGCGCAATCGGCTGCAGCACATGCAAAACCCGGACTTCTGTATTCTCAGTTCGGAACTGCGCGACGATGGCCCGTGACACATCTCCGGAGAACTTAGAATCGTCGATTGCTATCAGGATTTTCATGATTCCTCCTCAAGCAACAAAAGAGTATCCACGGCAATATTAACTACTCCGACGGGCAGACGTTACAGAAAACAGACCGCTGTCCGCCGTTGTTCGACAATTTGTATTGCAAGTTTGCCGGTTCAGAGCGAGCGATCAGTGCGATGATCTTACCCTGATGGCTTTGCGGATTCTCGAGGTTTGAGCCAAAAATATTCCGATGGCGATGTCGATCTCCCGCCGACCGCACGTCGTACGCATAGGAGGGCAAGAAAACATGCAATATCTGTTACTGATTTACGCGGGCGAGGAGGGCTGGGCATCTCTGGACGAAACCACGCAGAAGGCCGAGATGGGGAAATGCATCGCATTCGGGAATGAATTTGCAGAGCAGATCCAGGGCAGCAACTCGCTCCAGCCGACCACCGCCGCCACCACCGTCCGGGTGCGAGACGGGAAGCCTCTGATCACTGATGGACCATTCGCCGAAACCAAGGAGCAGCTTGCCGGATACTACCTGATCGAGGCGGCCAATCTGGACGAGGCGATCGCCCTGGCGGCGCAGAACCCGGTCGCGCCTCACGGCTCGATCGAAGTGCGGCCCATCAGAAAGCTCACCTAGACGGTGAACGCTCGTGGCAACCGTCCGATTAGTGAACCCATCAACAACGTCCGACTCCGCCGAAAGGCAGCGACTTGTGCTCCGGCGGGGGGCAAGCCACAATTCAAAACGAAGGAGCGACTATGCGTTACATGATGCTGATTTACACCAATGAAACGGACGCCAAATCCATCGAAGAGATGAAGGAAGTCTCGGCGGCGCACTGGGCGATCATGGATGAGACCGCGCGACGCGGCATTCTCCATGGCGCTGAGCCGCTGGAGCCGACTTCCACCGCAACCACCGTCCGCGTGCAGAACGGCAAAGTGCTGGTGACCGACGGGCCTTTCGCGGAGACCAAGGAGCAGCTCGCCGGCTATTACATCTTGGACTGCAAGGACCTGGACGAAGCCCTGGAGTGGGCAGCGAAAATTCCCAGTTCATGCGGTGGGGCCAGCGGTTGCGTTGAGGTACGCCCCATCCACGAAATTCGGAAACCGGAGCCAGAGTCGAACGCCTCCCGGTACGCGAAGGCGTAGATGGATGAGCTTCGCAGCACGGTCGATAGCATTTTTCGGCGGGAGTCGGGACGAATCATCGCCGGCCTCATCAGGGTCTCGCAGTCGTTCGATCTTGCCGAAGAGGCCATGCAAGACGCATTCGCGGCGGCGCTGACACACTGGGTGAAAGGCATTCCCGACAATCCAGCGGCCTGGATCACAGCGGCGGCGCGTCGCAAGCTCATCGACTATGCCCGCCGCGAACGCACTCGGCGCGACAAGCAAGACCAGCTTCTGTACGAGACCGAGACGACAACCAGCGGAGCCGAGCCGATTGCAGATGCCGAGATGGACTTCCCCGACGATCGATTGCGCCTGATCTTTACCTGTTGCCACCCGGCGTTGAACCTTGAGGCGCAGGTAGCCCTGACTTTACGCACGCTGGGTGGGCTAACCACGCTCGAGATCGCGCGGGCTTTTTTGGTACCGGAGCCAACCCTGGCGCAACGGCTGGTCCGGGCAAAGCGCAAGATCCAGGATGCGCGAATTCCCTACGAGGTGCCGCCGCAGCATGAATTGCCGGGACGGCTGGCATCCGTGCAAGCTGTCATTTATCTGGTTTTCAATGAAGGTTACACGGCGACAGCCGGGGACAGTCTCATCCGGCGCGAGTTGTGCGCGGAGGCAATCCGGCTGGCGCGCACGCTTTGCGACTTGATTCCGAACGAGCCCGAGAGCCTGGGCTTGCTGGCGCTTATGCTGCTGCACGATTCCCGGCGCGACGCGCGCGTGACTGCCGACGGCGAACTGGTTTTGCTGGACGAACAGAATCGATCTCTGTGGCATGGTCAGCAAATCGACGAGGGCCTGAAGCTGGTCGAACGGGCCTTGCGCCTGGGCAGGGTGGGGCCGTATCAATTACAAGCTGCCATTGCCGCTGTGCACGCCGAAGCCGAAACCGCAAGAGACACCGACTGGGCGCAGATCGCGGCACTCTATCAGGAGCTGTCAAGGGCGAGCCGCTCACCGGTGGTTGCTCTCAATCACGCGGTTGCGGTCGCCATGAGCGAAGGAATTGACGAGGGGATGGTTCTGATCGAGGAGCTGGGATCGTCGGGCGATCTGGATTCCTACCATCTTTATCATGCGGCTCGGGCTGACCTGCTCCGCCGGAAGGGCAGCCGGGATAGCGCGCTGGAAGCCTACGAGCGAGCGCTTTCACTCACCAGCAACGCAGTCGAACGACGTTACTTACGCCGACGCATCGCCGAGCTGCACGATCGGTCCGTGTCATGATCTCCCGCTAATCCGCTAAGCCAGCGACCCCTTGCATTGTCCCACCTGAGTGAAGAAGGCAGAAGAAATCGGTTGCTTTTCCGCAGCGGCGGAGCACATAATGCGCCGTCCCCCTGAGGCACAACGTTTTAGAGCTTAACAGCGATGTCATTTCGCGTTCTTGGGAAACGGTTCTATCGGGAATGCCGTGACCAGATCTATCTTGGCGGCCCTCCCAGGTTGACTAAGTTAAAGTCGGAGGAGAACTGATGGCGCTAAAGACCGGAAGATTTCGGATTAGAGATTTTGCCTTTTACATCGGCGCCATCCTGGTCGCAATCGCTGCATTCTATATCGCAAAGCACATTTCCTGGCAAAGCCAAAATCCAGAAGGGGGAATCCTCGGGACGGCGCTCACGACGTTAGACAATCTTCAGGAAAAGCAGCTTGATGCTTATTTAGAAGTGAACCGTCTCCTTACTACCCTGGGGACTACGCTATTAGGAGCTCTGGGTTTTTTGCTTTTTGGCGGGCGCAGAAATGCTCGGACACGGCATCTGTGGGCGGCTCTCTTAGGCGCTCTCTTTGTGGCTACCTCAATCTTCTATGGCTACTTAGCTTACTTGTTTCTCTTATCCATGTTGCAGTTCGGCCCTTTTGATCTGACCTCCGCGTCGTCTGGGCCTTATCGGGCGCAACAGGCCCACTTTTATTCGTTCATTGTAGGTGTCGTTTTCCTTGCCGACTTTATTTTTCACAATCTGAATACGGAGGATAGACGTGAGCACTCAAACGAAGTTGCTAGCTCTTAAAATCTTCGGCCTTTTGCTGTTACTGCTGCCAGTTGCTTTATCGTCCCAGATGCCTCCGCCGCTTGGTAGGCTGCACATCACCTCAAAGCCGCCTGGGGCAAATATAGTCATCGACGGTAAACCAAGGCAGGAGCTGACTGATACCACCCTGGTTGTATCTCCGGGAACATATAAGGTGGCAGTAACTGGCGGGCCCGGAAACCTGAACTGCCCAGAAAAAGAGTATACGGTTTCCCCAGGCCAAATCGTTGAAGTTACCTGCCCATAACCACCGACTGGTTCCTACGTCGTCGACGTGGTCAGCCGGTTCGGGCAGGCGAGCGCGCCGGGCGTACAATGCTTTCCGTCCGACTTCCGTCAGCAATTGCAGAACAAGTTTTCCCATCCGGATCGGCCCTCGCGGTGGTTCTAAGTACAGCCTTACGCATGCGTTAACGTTGTGAAAATTTTGAATTCTTTGGAGGAACACCTTGGGTATCTACGGAGTCGCCTTCGAGCCTTACGTCGGGCCTTGGCTTGCCGGCGGCCCAGTGCTCTACAACGCTTACAGTCTCGATCAGGTAAACCAGCTATTGAAGCCGGTTGCCGACCACTTTTCGCTGATCACCACCTACAGCCAGGGAACGTTCGTCTGGCAAGGCGTTCCCAACGTGCAGGATTCCAATCGCTTCAACATTCAGGCGGCCAAGACCGCTGGTTTAAAGGTCAGCGCCGGCTGTTACCAGATCGGCGCCGACTCCAACAACGATTCCATCAACGTAGAGTGGACGAAAACGGAGATCGATTACGCCATCCAGCAGGCCAAGACCTACAACAACGTGGTGGACCTGGTCATCGGTAACGAGTGCATCTGGGGACCCAACTCGACGCAGGCCATCATCGACCTCATCAACTACGCCAAGAGCAAGCGCGCCCCGCTCACCGCGGCGACTCTGCCCATCACTACCCGGCAGCAATGGGGCGTGCTCGGTGGAGTGAACAACACCAAGCCGGAATATGCCACTATGCGACAGAAACTTCTGGCGCTGATGGCCGCATGCGAGAGCCACGTTTATGGAAATATGTACGCCTACTTCGATCCAAAGATTGCCGGCCAGATCGGTCAGAATCCCACACAGGCTTCGTTCACCCAGGCAGTCACGGCAAGCATGACCAATCAGTTGTCAGGGCTGAAGAACAGCATTCTCGAGTCAAAACATCGGTCTGGAGATCCGGATTGGCGAAACCGGCTGGCCTACCCAAGGCACCCAGAAAGACCAGCCCAACGCATTTCTCGCGAATGTGACCAATGCCCAGTGGCATTACCCGGCGATGGTCAACTGGGCAAACTCGAATGGGGTGAAGACTGTCATCTTCGCCGCCTACGATGAACCGTGGAAGGGGCCGGCCAATGGCTCCAGCAGCGAGGCGTTTTTCGGAATCTGGAAGGCGAATGGGACCGCTAGCGATCAGAGCCACTACACGCTGAACGGAGTGACGCCGAAGTACAGCATCGGGTAAACAAAGGAGCAGGAGTGCAGGCCCCGTCTCTCGGGATGAGGTGAGCGGACAGCCTGACCGCAGCCTGGCTGTGAGGGCTATTCGGCATCCGTCTCGCCCTCTTCCTGCCAAACTTCCTTGAGCATCTGGTTCACCCGCGGTCGTGCCAGCGCTGAGGCTGCGCTCAGGACGACAGTCACCCAGCCAACGCCAATCACCACCTCGACACACGCGAGTGTCCGGGTAAGAGCGTCCGACGGGATGACGTCTCCGTAGCCCAGCGTGGCCATGGTGACCACAGAAAAGTACACAAACTGCCCAAAGCTGGGAGGAACGGGCGAAGCCATATTCATGCCTTGAAAGGCGGAGGCCCGGTTATGTTGCCAAGCCGCAGCGTAAAAGCAGGCAAAAATGAAAATGATGGCAGCATAGCCCAGCAGGAAGGCCAAAAGCGCCTCCCACATCTGTTGCAGTATGCGGAAGACGCCGACCAGCACACGCAGGCGTGGTCTCAGCCACTCTCCCAGGAACCAAGCGAGATTGGTGGCGATCAGGACGGCCAGGAGGATGATGACCACCGAACGCGGAATCGGATGGAGCTCAATCCCCGCGATCAACGCACTGCCGAAGGCAGCCAGTACGGAAAAGTACATCCGCTCGGAGGCATAGAAGTGGTGGAGCAACTGTCGCAAGGCGTGATACTGCAATGGAACCGATTTCACGTGGGGAGCCGGCAGTCGCTTGATGAGCGCCTTGCTGACCCAGTTGAAGATTCCCTCGCCGGTGAAGCGAAATCCGCCGTACAGTCCGCCGCCAAAGCCGATAGCGCCGCACACGGTGACCATTTTCTGCAGGTAGTCGATGGTGTTCTGCTTGGGGATTAGCGATGTTATTTCGGGAGCTATAGAAGCCCGCATCATGCTGCCGAGCATACCGGTCGCGAGGGCCACCACTACGATGAACCGGGGCGCGAAGCCGACGCAAGCGAAGGCCAGAACTAAACCTACGATGGCATAGATCGCCCCGGCGCGAAGCGAGTCCATGCCGCCGATCCCATAGCCATAGGCAGCGATCGTGACGGTGGCAATTCCGTAAAAAATCGCAATTGCGACCGGATTGGATTCTTCCTTGGATCCCACGGGTTGTTCCAGGCGGTGCGTTTGCCGAGTTTGC
Source organism: uncultured Acidobacteriaceae bacterium (assembly GCA_963836295.1). Lineage (GTDB taxonomy): Bacteria > Acidobacteriota > Terriglobia > Terriglobales > Acidobacteriaceae > Bog-257. The sequence continues at coordinate 228,520 of CAWIIY010000006.1, forward strand.
ACCGGAACTGGCTTCCAACGCAAGTCGAAACGCGCCTTACCAAGGCGAATTCGAGAATCATTCAGAGTTGGCAGTTTTCAAGGGTATGACCCGCAGGTAAGATGTTTGCTAAGCTGATCCTATGAGCGTCGAGTCTCCAGGAGAAGAGTCCAACCCAACCCAAGCCCCAGGCGCGGCCGAGCACATTGCCGAAGCGCACCGCATTCTAAGCGGACTAAGGCAGCAGCTCGACAAACACCCCGACCTGGATGAAGCCATCTCCAAGCTGGAGATGGCGCTCAGTATTCTCACCACCAAGACAGGCGGGATGCTCGACGGACCCCGTGGACGGCCTCCAGGACGAGCAAGAGGAAGTGCAATACTCCGCAGCCGGGGCGGTCACCCGCTTGACCGACATCGAAGCGGAACGCGCCGTGCATCGGAAGCCTGCGCCGACGAAGCACAAGACGGCGTCCAAGAAGTCGCCATAGTCTATGTGGAGAGCGAGAGTATCGTCTGGGCCGCTGCTGCTCCAACCGGGCTATACTGAATTTCGCCGGCATATCGCAGCACTGCTGCGTTAGATTCTAAAATGGCCTTGATACTTCCCCGCACAAATCAAAAGCATTCCATGAACTCGTGCCATAGAGTCCGCAATCTCGTGACGACTGTCTCGCATCCCCGCAAAGCCACGCGGGGCGGAGGTAATAGGTGATGGGCCGTACCGGTGTGGTCATTCTGCTCTTTTCGTTGCTGCAGTTGGGCAACGCAGCCAATAGTCCCGAGCCCATGGATGGCTACTCGCCGGCGCATGCGGCTATCGAGCGTGAGTGGGAATCGAAATTCCGTAACCTTCCCAATCCCGACGCGATGCGAGATGCAATGGAGCACTTGAGCGCCCGGCCCCACAGCGTCGGCTCCCCATACGACAAGGACAACGCCGAGTGGATCCTGGCGAAGTTCCAGCAGTATGGCTTCAACGCTCACATCGAAACCTTCGATGTGCTGTTTCCAACGCCCAAAGAACGGCACCTCGAGCTGCTCTCGCCCACGCACTTTGTCGCCAAACTGCAAGAACCCCCGCTTAGTATCGATCCGACCTCACAGCAGACTTCCGAGCAGCTACCCACCTACAACGCCTACTCTGCCGATGGGGACGTGACGGCGCCGTTGGTGTACGTGAACTATGGAATGCGCGACGACTACGAGCAGCTTGAGCGGCTGGGAGTCTCGGTGAAGGGCGCAATCGTGATCGCGCGTTATGGCGGCGGCTGGCGCGGCATCAAGCCCAAGCTTGCGGCTGAGCACGGTGCGGTCGGGTGCATCATCTATTCTGACCCCCGAGACGATGGTTACTTTGAGGGGCAGAGGTATCCGGTGGGGCCCTATCGTCCCGAGGAAGGTGTGCAGCGCGGGAGCGTGATGGACACTCAGTATCCCGGCGATCCCTTGACTCCCGGGGTAGGCGCTACCAAGGACGCGAAGCGCTTGAGTCTGAAAGAGGCTAAAACCATCACCACAATTCCGGTGCTTCCGATTTCATACGGAGATGCGCAGCCCTTGTTGGCGGCCATATCTGGATCGACAGCACCCGACACCTGGCGTGGAGCGCTTCCCATTACCTATCGCATAGGTCCCGGCCCGGCCAAGGTCCATCTGGTAGTGAAGTCGAACTGGGACCTGAAGACCATCTATGACGTGATCGCCAAGATGCCGGGCAGCGAAACGCCGGACCAGTGGGTGATTCGCGGCAATCATCACGACGCCTGGGTCAACGGGGCCGACGATCCGGTTTCGGGCATGGTGGTGGTATTGGAAGAGGCAAGAGTGCTGGGCGAGTTGGTAAAGCAGGGCTGGCGTCCCAAACGAACCATTATCTACTGCGCGTGGGACGGCGAGGAGCCTGGCCTGCTGGGTTCTACGGAGTGGGTTGAGGAGCACCAGGACGAACTGCGCAAGCACGCTGTGATCTATCTGAACTCCGATTCCAGCGCACGCGGTTACCTGAATATCTCTGGCTCCCACCTGCTGGAGCGCACGGTCAACCAGGTTGAGCGTGAGATCCAAGACCCGGAGAAACACATCACCGTGTGGAAACGCGCCTATCTTCGGCGCGTCGGACGTGCCGGCCCGGACGATCGGGGTGAGCTGCGTGACCGTGCCGACCTGCGCATAGGAGCGCTGGGTGACGGCTCCGACTACACGGCGTTTCTCGATTTCGCGGGTGTAGCTGCGCTGAACATGGGATTCGGCGGCGAAAGCGGCGGCGGCGTTTATCACTCCATCTACGATGACTTCTACTGGTACACCCATTTCGGCGACACGAAGTTCGTTTACGAGCGCGCCTTGGCCCAGATGGCCGGAAGCACGGTAATGCGCTTCGCCGATGCTGATCTGCTGCCATTCGATCCTACGGGCTCGGCGGATACGATCAAAGGTTATGTCGCGGAGCTGAAGAAGGAGCTGAAGCAGCAGCAGGACCTGGCACGCGAGCGCAACCGCGAAGTTGAAGAAGGAGTGTTCATCGCAACCGCGGATCCGGAGAAACAGTATGTTCCTCCTCCGAAGGAGCCGGTGCCGCCGTACTTGAACTTCGCCCCGCTGGAAAATGGCGTGGAAGCATATGCGCGCGCGGCGCAGCGTTATCGCCAAGCCGTTGCGAAATTGAATGACAATGATGGCGCAGCGTGGCAGTCTCCCGCGTTGCAGACAATCAATGCCAAGCTACTGCTGACCGAAAGCGACCTTCACCGTCAGCCAGGGCCTCAAGGAACGTCCTTGGTTCAAGCACCAGATCTATGCTCCTGGAGCGTACACAGGTTATGGGGCCAAGACGATTCCCGCGGTGCGGGAGGCGATGGAAGAACAGAAATGGAAAGACGCCGATGACGGTGCAGTTATCGTTGGTCAGGTACTCATGAGTGAAGCCAGCCTGGTGGATTCCATCGCCCAGCAGTTGGAGGAGGCTGAAGGTCAACGGCCCGCAATGCAGACGGCGAAGCAAATCGATACCAAGGGACAGCAAGGACAGAAACTGCAGAGCGGAAGGTAACCCGTGATAACGAACCGCGCTGCCTGAAGGTTATGGTCGCATTAGGGACTGCGCGAATTCCGAGACCGCTCTACTCAGACCGGAGGTCGCGATCTACTCGCTTTACGCGCCGACCCCAACCTTCGCGTTCGCCAGATCCACCAGCCAACGAGGCACGCCGTGGCAATCACGGCGATGACGTATCTCCAATGGTTATGCACCATGCCGCCGATGAAGCCCACAATCTCCGGGCCGTAGCGAATCACCAGAAACGAGAGCAGCACGAATCTCAGAAACCGTCCGCAGAAGATTGCCGCCAGGAAATGACCGAACCTCATCTCGGCCACGCCTGCGGAGAGGACAAACAGCTTGAAGGGCGTCGGCGGAGGCAGCATGGATGGCAGCATGATGGCGAGGAATTCATGCCGATCGAAGGCAGCCTTGATCTTGTTGAAGCGCTTCTCGCCCATGCGCTTCACCACCAGCACCTCGCCGCCCTTGTAGCCGATGGCATACCACACAATGCTACCTAGAGCAGAGCCGGCAGCCGCCATCGCCGAGTACAACAACAGGCGATGCGGGTTGGCCCAGACGTAGCCGGCAACGATGGCGTCGAGCGGCATGCCGAGAAAGGCCGCGTCCACCGCGGCGAATCCGAGTACACCCCAAATGCCGAGCGGTTTCAGCACCGCCAGGATCAGGAGGGCCCATTTGTGGAGAATGTGCTTCAAGTCAGTAGTTAGTGATCGGTCGCCAGTCTTTCGATTCTAGCGCGAATGCACAGGTACCACTTGGCAGTTGTCCGTTTGGCTTTTTCGCCCTCCGCCTTCGCGATCCGTGAATGGAACGGGTCCCGTTCAGAGCGGCAGCCCTGCTGCTTTTCCTTGCTGTTCCTCTTGCTTTCTGTTATCCATCCTTTTGGCCCGTGCTTTATCTCGGGCCGCCACTCATGCCACCTAAACCTCCGACTCGCAGTCAGCCCCAAAAATCTTCCACGACTTCGGCCGCTGGCTGTCGCGTGACTCAAGGAGTTCCGCTTCCCCTCGGCGCAACCTTACGTCGCAGTGGAGTCAACTTTGCCATCTTCTCCAAGCACGCTACGTCTTGCACTCTGGTACTCTTCCGGCCGGGCGCCGAACATCCCTTTGTCGAGTTCGCCCTCGATCCACACTCCAATCGCACCGGGCAGGTGTGGCACGCCTTCATAGAAGGGCTCGATGCCGGTTTGCAATTTGGCTTTCGTTTCGACATGCAGCCCAATCCCAATCCTCAGGTGCATCGCTTTGATCCGTCGAACGTGCTTCTCGATCCCTACGCGCGGGTGCTCTCCAACGGTGACGCATGGGGCCAGTCTCCGCCCGGAAAACGGCTCTATCGCAACAGCGTGGTGGTGGAGAACCACTTCGATTGGGGAGGCGATCAGCCGCTCAACACTCCTCTGGTGGACAGCATCATCTACGAAGCACACGTCCGCAGCTTCACCGTACACTCGTCTTCCGGGGTCACGCATCCTGGAACCTATGCCGGACTCGTCGAGAAGATTCCTTATCTCAAGCAACTGGGAGTGACGGCGGTCGAGTTGCTTCCCGTCAATGAGTTTGAGGAAGGCGACACCGATCGCGTGAACCCGTTTACCGGCGAGCGTCTGCTGAATCTCTGGGGTTATCAGCCTACGGCGTTTTATGCGCCGAATACCGCCTACTCCTCGAACCGTGCCGATGGCGAACAGGTTCGCGAGTTCAAGCAACTAGTGCGCGCCCTTCATCTGGCCGGTATCGAGGTCATTCTCGATATGGTGTTCAACCATACCGCCGAAGGCGATGAGAACGGACCGACACTGGCCCTTCCGCGGCATCGATAACTCTACCTATTACATTCTCGATCCCGACACCGGCAAGTACGTAAACTTTAGCGGTTGCGGCAACACGGTGAATTGCAACAATCCCGTGGTGCGCGATTTCATCGTCGACTGCCTGCACTATTGGGTAATGGAGATGCATGTGGACGGCTTCCGCTTTGATCTCGCCTCCATTCTCGGGCGCGGAATGGATGGCTCGGTGTTGAAGAATCCGCCGCTGCTGGAGAGTCTGGCCTACGATCCGGTGCTCGCCAACTCAAAGCTCATCGCGGAAGCATGGGATGCGGCCGGTCTATACCAGGTCGGTACGCTTCCTTCCTGGGGACGATGGGCGGAATGGAATGGCATCTTTCGCGACGACGTGCGCAAGTTTGTGAAGGGCGATGCCGGCATGACCTCGGCGCTCGCAACCCGTTTATCGGGAAGTCCCGACCTCTATGAGACCAGTGCCCGCGAACCTTACCACAGCATCAACTTCGTGACCTGCCACGATGGCTTCACGCTCAACGACCTGGTTTCCTACAACGAGAAGCACAACCTCGCTAACGGTGACAACAACACTGACGGTTGCAACGCCAACTATAGCTGGAACTGCGGCGTTGAAGGCCCGACCGGTGCCCCCGCCATCAATGAACTGCGTGAGCGGCAGCGCAAGAACTTTGCCGCCATTCTGTTGTTCGCGCACGGCGTTCCCATGATTCTGGCGGGCGATGAATTCGCACGCACGCAGCAGGGCAACAATAACGCCTACTGTCAGGACAACGAACTGAGCTGGCTGGACTGGCGTATGACCGAAAGCCATGCCGGCCTGCTGCGTTTCTTCCAGCAGATGATTGCATTCCGCAAGCGCTGCGCACTGCTGCGCCGCGACAGCTTTCAATTCCACGGCGAAGGCGGCTTCCACATCACCTGGCATGGCGTGAAGCGCGCGCAACCGGACTGGGGATACGAATCGCGTACGGTCGCTATGCAATGGACGCAATTGCACGCCGACGGCTCACGCGACGACGTGCAATTCATTGCTAACTCGTATTGGGGTGATCTGGAATTTGAACTGCCGGCGATCGGCGAGCGCGAGTGGTTTCGTTTTGCCGACACCGCCCTGGCTTCTCCGCTCGACATTGCCGAAGAGGGCTTGGAGTTCCCGCTCTTGTCCCAAGAGAGCTATCTCGTGCGCGCCCACAGCGTCGCGATTTTCGTGGCCAAGTAAGCACTGGCCTAGAGGCCTGAATCTTCCCCAATCTTTTTGAAGCTGCCGCTCTCGGGATCGGCCGCCCAGATCGAACCATCGCCAATGTCATACACCCAGCCGCGAATGTCAACCTCTCCGCTGGTCACACGCGAATGGACGCTGGGATGGCTCTTCAAGTTCTCGATCTGCGACAGCACGTTGTACTCCGTAATCAGGCGCAACTTCTCTTCTTCCGTAGCGTCGTGGTGATCGCGCAAGATGCGGTGCCGGGCCTGTGAAGCGTGCCGCATCCATTCCTGCATCCCCGGCAAGCCGTGCGCTTGCTCCGCATGCAGCAGGCCTTTCATTACCCCGCAGTCGGTGTGTCCACAGATGATGACCAGCGGCACCTTCAGCACAAGCATGCCATATTCGACTCCAGCCGAAACCCCACCTACGAATTCGCTGTACTGAGGCACAAGATTTCCCGGATTCCGGTCGACGAAGAGATCGCCCGGGCCAGTCTGCGTGAACAGGTTGGGCACCAACCTGGAATCTGCGCACATAATAAACATCGCGATGGGCTGCTGCCTGCTCTTCAGCTTCTCGAACATCTCGCGTTGAGCGGGATAGACCTCGGTCTGAAATTTCTTTACACCCGCTACGATCTTCGCTAAGGCTTCCTGACTCTTCACGGGCAGCTCCCATCGCCAAATATTCGCGTACGCTAAGCTGAATCTGTCGCTAAACAGTGCGAAGCAGATAGTCTACTGGTTCGGCCGCTAAGGTCATTGCGCGCTGAATGAACCTATTCCCGACGATACTTAATATACGGCTGCGGTGATCGCACCGGCGTCCTTCCATAAACCTCACAATCAATGCAACGGGTACTCGGCCAACCGCCTCCTATCTAGAGCAGGGGAATTTCACTACAATTGAACCTGCCCCGCCACTCCGCACCGAGGAGGACCCATGCGAAAGCTAGCCATCGCACTCGTCGTGATCGTCGTTATCGTAGTTGCACTGATCCTGGCGCTGCCGCACTTGATCGATGTCAACAAGTATCGTGGCCAGGTTCAAGCCCAGTTGCAGCAACGGCTCAACCGTCCCGTGCAACTCGGACAAATGTCGCTTGGTGTTTTCCCCATCAGGGTAGAGGTAAATAACGTCACCATCGGCGACGATCCCAGCTTCCACAGCAGCGTGCCGTTCGCCCAGGTTGGCGAGCTCGAGGTCAGCGTGAAATTGTTCCCTCTGCTGGCAGGCAACGTTGAGGTGGACAGTCTCGAGATGAAACAGGCGAAGATCGAGTTGATCCACAACGCGCAGGGCGTATGGAACTTCTCCACGGCGGGGAACGCTCCGGCAGCCGCTCCTGCAACGAAACCCGCTCCTCCATCGCAGCCGCAGCCGGCCCAGAGTGCCTCTGCGCCCCAAAAGCAATTCACGCTGGGCGAATTGAAGATCACCGATGGCCAAATCGCGATTACGGACTATCAGAAGCACGAGCCGCGCGCGGTTTACGACCATATCGACCTGACCCTGAAGGATTACGCGCCCGGCCAGCCGTTCTCCCTTGACGCAGCCGCACATCTGCCGGGCAGCGGTGCGCAGACGCTGCGCCTGACCGGAGACGGAGGCCCCGTCAACGATGCCGACTTTGCTAGCACCCCTTTCAAAGGCAAGGTGAAGCTGGATGAAGTCTCGCTCTCGGGATTGCAGAAGTTCCTCAACGCCGCCGCCCTGCAGGGTACGGACGCGGTAATCTCGGGGTCCACCAACCTCTCCAATGCCAACGGCAAGATGACGGCGGATGGCTCCCTGAAGCTGGAGAACGCGGTCATTCGTGGCGTTCAGGCCGGGTATCCCATTTCTGCCGATTTCGACGTGACCGACGATCTCACCAACGATGTGATCCAGATCAGGAAGGGTTCGCTCAAACTGGGTTCGACGCCGCTTGCGCTGAGTGGAACCATGAACACGCAGCCCAACCCGTCCGTGGTGGACGTCAACATAAGCACCTCGGATGCCTCCATCCAAGAGGTGGCGAGACTGGCGTCGGCGTTCGGCGTGGCTTTCAGTCCCAACACCAAGATCGCCGGACAATTGACCCTCAACGTTCATGCCCAGCGCCCGACCGACCGCCTGGCACTCAACGGCAACATCAATGGACGCAACCTTGAAATCACCGGCAATGGCATTCCTCAGCCTGTGCTCGTACCTGCGATTGACCTGACAATGAATCCGCAGCAGATTCAGTCCAACAACTTCACGGCAACCTCTGGCGCAACCACATTGGCAGCGCAGATGACGCTGTCGCAGTACACCGGCAATTCGCCCAATGTGGATGCAACCCTGAAAACCGTGAACGGCAAAGTGAATGAGTTGCTGGGCATTGCCAAAGCCTACGGAATTACCGCGGTCGAAGGCATGAGTGGTACCGGCAACATCAGCCTCGATATCCACGCCACCGGCCCTATCAAGAACACTGATGCTATGAACTTCAGCGGCAGTGGCGCCTTACAGAATGCTTCGTTCAAAATGACGTCACTTACTCAACCGCTAAACGTTCGCAATGCCAATATGCAGTTCACGCAGAATTCCGTGAACCTGGCCAACCTGGCCGCCTCGCTGGGCTCGACCAACCTAACCGGTAGCCTTAGCGTGGCGAATTTCCAAGCTCCACGGCTGATGTTTTCACTCTCCGCCGACAAACTAAACGTCGCCGAACTGCAGAAGATCACGGGAAGCTCCACGCCCGCTCCGGCCAAGAAAAAGGCCGAAGCCTCCTGGAGTCTCATTCCCGCCGCGGATGCAGCGCCTGTGCCCGCCTCACAGCCTGGGTTGCTTGCCAATGCGACTGGGACTGGCTCCATCTCAGTGGGCACCATTCTCTACCAGCAAATGGAACTCACCAACGTGCACTCCAACGTGACGCTCAACCATGGAGTCATCCAGCTTAACCCGCTGACCGCACAGATTGACGGCGGACAGGAGAACGGCAGCATCACCGTGGACACCCGGCCGGCGAACATGGCTTTCGCTGTGAACGCCAAGCTTACTGGGGTGGATGCCAACAGGCTGCTGTCCTCAATCTCGTCGGTGAAGGACACGGTCTACGGAACGCTCGGCGCCAATGCAAACGTGACATTCTCCACTCCGCCATCAGGCGATGTCGTCCAGACCTTGAACGGCGTGACTGCCTTAAACCTGGTTAATGGAAAGATCACCAAGATCGACCTGGTAAAGGAGTTGTCGAAGATCGGCAAGTTCGCAGGCGGCGCCGACAAAGGCTATACCGCCATTTCCCAGATGAGCGGAACGTTCAACGTGCACAGTGGTGTGGCCCAAACCAACGACCTGAAGGCCGCGCTGGACGTGGGCACCATGGCGGCCCATGGAATTGTGAACTTGGTCAACCAGGACCTCAACATGCATGTAACTGCCGTCCTCAATAAGGGGTTCAGCCAGTCGGTAGGTGGCACCGGCGTGGGAGGCTATCTCAACACCGCGCTGGCAAACAAGAACGGCGAGTTGGCCCTGCCGGTGATTATTACGGGAAACATGAACCATCCAATTGTCACTCCCGACGTCCAGCAGATCGCCCAGATGAAGCTGAAAAACCTGTTGCCGACGGCAGGAGGACTGCTGAATGGCAAAGGCGGGAACGACCTTGGAGGACTTGTTGGGGGCCTACTGGGTGGCCAACAGCCAGCAAAATCCGGCCAGCCTGCGCAGCAGAACCAGCAGAACAACCCGCTAGGGAGCGCGCTCGACCAATTGCTGGGCGGCAAGAAGAAGAAATGACCGCGATATCGCTCGTCGCAGAAAAGCCGCCCTTCATAGGCGGCTTTTTTCTCGACCAGCAGAGGCTTAGGAAACTATGTGCTGCTGTGCTCCAGAATGCCCTTCTCCAGCTTCTCCTGGCAGGCAATGCAATGGCGCGTCCAGGGAACGGCTTCCAGCCGTTTGGGGTTGATCTCCGTGCCGCAGGAGATGCACTCGCCGAAGCTGCCTTCCCGGATCCGGTCGAGAGCGCCATCCACCATTTGCAGGAGCTGGCGTTCGTTGTTGCTCTGATGAAACAGGAATTCCTTGTTGTACGAGTTGGCAGCCCGGTCGGCGATGTCCTGAGCGGATTCCACATCGGCCTCGCGCCCATCCTGTGCGGTGCGCGTCATGGCCTGCCTCAATTCCCGCTGACGTTCCTCCAAGCGTTTTTTGAAGACTTCCAACTTCTTCTTGTCCATAGGTTCGTCCCTGCCGATCACTTGCGCTGAGGGCCCAGGCCCCCGGCGAAAAGAAAATTGGGTGCGCGAAACCGGAATCATATGCGTGGGCGGAACCCACGTCAACTGCCACCCCTCTTCCGCTAGTGAGAATCGCAATTTGCAAAGGTTGGATGCCTGCGAGCTGGCCCATGGCGGGCTTTCCTGCCACGCAAAAGAGCGGCCCGCCACGGGCCGCTCTTTAAAAGAGGCGAAGGAGGAATCTTCAGGGAAGGTACCGAGAGAGGCTGTCTCGTAAGAGAACAGCAGATAGACGCCTAGATCGACGGAAGAGGGTTGAAGTCAATGTTTTGAGCCTCTTTGGTTATTCTGTGTGTTGCATTTTCAGCTCCAGAATCGGACTCGAACTTACACCGATCCGCGGAGATGCGGCCAAAGTACCTGTTAATAGTAGTGATAATTTTCCTGACGAGGGGGTTACGGAGCTAGCCGCGCGTATTTCGCGCTACGGGACTAGTGGAATCCCTATGCTAAGTCTAGGCGCTGAGGTGCTCATTGTGCGTCGCCTTCTCCTCTTCGATCAGCTTCAGTTTATTCAGCAAGGCCTTGTAGCTAATCTTCAGGATCTTGGCGGCTTGACGGCGGTTCCAGCGGGTTTGGGTCAACACCCGTTCGATGGCTTCCCGTTCGGCTGACATGGCCGCTCGACGGCCAATCTCCAGCAGCGATGGCTCGTCAGCCTCCGCAACGTTCACCTTTGCCGCGGAGATCGGGACAGCCGCAGAAGCCGAGGCACCCACCTGTGGATGGTCTCCGTTGGACTTATCGTCCTTCAAACCCCAGACCGAGCTTCCGGACGTGGAGCTCATAATTGGCTTGGGCGTCGATAGCTCACGAATGATCTGCGCCTCGTTCCCCACGATGACGTAGCGCTTGACCAAGTTCTCTAACTCGCGGATATTACCCGGCCAAGTGTATTCCAGCATGCGACCGATCGCGTAGTCGCTGAAGGGAGCTGGATGCTTGCCGTAAAACTCGCTGTACTTCCGCAGGAAGTAGTCCAGAAACACCAGGATCTCTTCCCGTCGTTCGCGCAACGGCGGGATAGCAATCATAACAACGTTCAGGCGGTAGAAGAGATCTTCCCGAAAGAGCCCTTCTTCCACGGCCCGCTCCAGGGGTTTGTTGGTGGCGGCCAGGACCCGGACATCGACCGAAATGTCCCGCTTGCCGCCGAGCCGCGAGAATTCTCCCCCTTGCAGAACGTGCAGCAGCTTGGCCTGCAGCGCGGGATGCATCTCGCTGACTTCATCGAGGAAGATGGTGCCGCCGTTGGCCAAATCGAACTTACCCAGCTTCTGCCGGTTGGCCCCGGTGAAGGCGCCTTGCTCATAACCAAACAGCTCGCTTTCCAGTAGCTCGTGGGGGATGGCGGCGCAATTCACTTTGACGAACGGTTTTTCGCCCCGGCCCGATTGCGCGTAGATCATGCGCGCCACTACTTCCTTGCCCGTCCCGCTCTCGCCGCGGATCAGCACTGTGGCGTTGGTGTCCGCCACCTGCTCGATGGTGTTCTTCACCTCTTCCATCCTCGGACTGGCCCCAAACAGCCCCAGGAAATCGCTGTGGCGGCGCACCTGGTCGCGAAGTTGCGGGACCTCGGGCGAGAGTCGCTGCTTCTCCAGGATTTTGTTGAGGCGGAGACCGAGTTCCTTGGGCTCGAAGGGCTTGCTCAAATAGTCGTCGGCGCCGAGTTTAGAGGCCCTGAAGATGAACTCGGGATCCTGTTGCTCCGACAGCATCACAACCCCGGCCCCAGGCTTGATTCGTTTGATTCTTTCCAGTGCCTCAAGCGCATTAGTGCCATGATTCGAGAGACCCAGGAGGACCAGCATAGGATTGTAGACCCGCAACATGCGGATCGCCTCTTCCTCGCTGACCGTATTGCTGACCTCGAAGCCGCGGCGCACCAAATAGGATTTCAGGAACTTCCCCATGTCGACATCATCGTCAACAATTAGTGCCCGCACTTTCTTGTCCGGGATCATTGCGCTCCAAGAAAGATACCGAGAAAAACAGGTGTCCCTGACCCCAAGCAGGGAAACCGGCGTCACATTGTGAGAATCGCGATGCCACCTCCGGGTTGCACCCATGAATTTGCGCTGCACGAAACGCAATCATGAGTCACCCGGCAGGATGTACCTCAACTCTTATGCTTGCTATTAGTGTGCCGATTGTAACTCTGGATCGGTTAATTCGAAACCCCCGGGACAGAGATTTCTGCGCCGCAAACCCTCCACTCACTCTATGACCGAGGCGTCGCGGCGATGGCGACGTCCAATGGCAAAGGCGGCCCGCGGGCCGCCTTATCCGAAGTGCCGGTGCCTTTCTACACCATCAATTTCCGCCCGAGACGGTCCGCAGCTTCCCTGGCATGAAGTGATAGGGCGGCCACGGTCCGGTGATGGTAACGTGGCAATCCTTGAAGTGCCTGGTCGCAGCGCCATAACGGTTCTGATACTTGGCGATGGAGGTGGAATCGATGAGGTGGGCAAAGTCGATCAGCATGCCGCCGGAGTCAGTACGTTTGCAGATTACGTCCTCTTCCAGAGGCGAAAATAGCTTGTGCACCTGCATGGAAAGGGCCCGGGCTTTTGTTTGCCGTTCCCGGTCGCGCGTCGCCTGCTCCCGCAGTTTGCGAAGGTACTCACCGCCTACGCCGTTGGGAAGCTCGGCGATCGCTTCCTGAAGGGTTCCATCTTTGAGCAGCAGCTTGAAATGCATCTCAGCTTTTCCGCGCAGACGGTCCACAGTCTCCAGAAAGGTCTTGCGATTCGTCCTTACTGCTCGCCGCAGGGCTTCATCGGAGTCGAAGATGGTGCCAAAGCGAAACGGCAGGACGGTCAGAGTACGGAAACACTCACTAACCACGTGAGCATGATCCAGAACGGCCTGTTGAGTAAGGGGTTGGGACGCGGAATGCTCGCTTACTATGACGGCGAACTCTCCACTGGGGCAGGCGAACACCGGAGCGTCGTTCACGCCTCGGAGATTTTCAATCGCCACCGGACGTCGGGCTCGGATATTACCTTGGATGCCTTGCTCGGTAATGCAGTACGCGTACCACGCCATCTCAGTCTCTCCTGGGAGTGCTCGCACACAGTTTCACTACCACTGTGCGTGAGGGAATGCTGACTTGCGAACGTGGGACTAAAAGGTCTGACTCTTGAATCGGAGATAGCCTGGAACCATCCCCATCTCTCCTATCTTAAGCCTTTCACACTGGAAACCGCAACCAGCAATTAGCCTGTAAGCACATTTTCTTTTCTCTCTTCGAAAAGGGGGCGGGTTATTCTCCCCCAAAGAAGGCCACCGGTGGGCTTCTCCAGACCTCGATAGGAATCCTCGAGGGCTTGGGTGGCTCCCTCGGGCGCCGGTCGGCAAGCGGCTAAGGGTCAGCTATCCCGCTCGTCTTTTTCAAATTCGGAAAGAGTGGCCAAAAACCCGCTGGCAGCGTTCAGATTGTATCCTGCAAGGTCCCTCATGACTCGTTGAAGGGTCGGGGAGCGGCCCATGCGATTGCTGAATTTCCTCGACACCCAGAGCGCCAGTATGATCGCAGTTACCTGACCCGGATGACTCGTCCCGTTCACCTGGACACCGCAACAGAAAGGCTATAGAGTCTGCGTGTGATAAGCCGTCCCAGTCGTCTTCCGCTGATTATTCACGCAGAGCGGCATGGCGCACGAACGGCCGTCGTCGATTCCCAGGGATCCTTCACCTACAGCGATTTGCTCGATGCCTCGTCGCGCGTGGCGACCGCGCTGCTCGCCGGGCGCGATGACCTTCAGGAGGAGCGCGTGGCGTTCCTTCTGACGCCGGCATTTCCGTGGGTTGCGGTGCAGTGGGGTATCTGGCGGGCTGGCGGCGTTGCCGTTCCGTTACCGCTGAACTCTACAAGGTCGGAGCTGGAATACTTCATCGACGACACCGCGGCGTCGGCATTGGTTTTCGATGCTCCGGCGGAAGCCCTCCTGGCGCCAATCGCCGCGGCACGAGGCATCCGCGCGCTCTCGTGTGCCCAGATTCTCGCTTGCCCATTGGCAGAATTACCGGAGGTCGCCAGCGAGCGGCGGGCCATGATTCTCTACACCAGCGGCACCACCAGCCGGCCGAAGGGCGTGGTCACAACTCACGCCAACATCATGGCGCAAATCATGAGCCTGGTGGAGGCATGGGAGTGGTCGGCCGACGACCGTATCGTGCTGTGTCTGCCGCTGCACCACGTGCATGGAATCATCAACGTTGTTTCGTGCGCCCTGTGGTCGGGCGCGACCTGCGAGATGCTGCCGCGCTTCGACGCGAATGCCGTGTGGGAGCGTATCGCCAGCGGCAGCGTTACCTTGTTCATGGCGGTGCCGACGGTCTATGTGAAACTTATCGCCGCCTGGGACGCGGCTCCGCCAGAGCGCCGCATCACCCTCAGTCAGGCATCCGCCAAGTTACGCTTGATGGTGTCCGGCTCGGCGGCGCTGCCGGTGAGCACGCTCGAGCGCTGGAAGGAAATCAGCGGCCACACACTCCTGGAGCGTTACGGCATGACAGAAATTGGCATGGCGCTTTCGAATCCGTTGCGGGGCGAGCGCGTGCCGGGCACCGTCGGGACGCCACTGCCGAGCGTCGAGGTGCAGCTTGTCGGCGAAGACGGCCAGCCGGTTGCTCCAGGAACACCGGGCGAAATCGAAGTTCGCGGTCCCAGCGTGTTCGCGGAATACTGGGCCAAGCCCGACGCGACGCGCGAGGCTTTCCGCGAAGGCTGGTTTCGCACTGGCGATACTGCGGTCATCGAGAACGGCGTCTATCGCATGCTCGGACGGACGAACATTGACATCCTCAAGACAGGCGGGAACAAGGTATCCGCCCTCGAGATTGAAGAAGCGCTGCGGGAGCATCCGGCGGTTGCCGAGTGCGCTGTGGTGGGCGTGGCTGATCCGGAGTGGGGCGAGCGCGTCGCCGCGGCTGTAGTGCTAAAGGACGGTGACGCACTCGATCTGCTGTCGCTTCGCGCCTGGGCCAAAGAGTTTCTCGCGGCCTACAAACTCCCGTCGCGGCTTCTTGTGCTGGACGCACTTCCCCGCAATGCGATGGGGAAGGTAATGAAGCCCGCAATCGCGGCCATGTTTCGATCCGACCCTGCCAAGTAAGGGCGTTCGTTCCCTTCGTTTGCGGCCAGCTTCAGTAGACAATCATTGGGGCAGCGACTGGGACAGACTTATGAGGTTCTGCGGAACTACATGAATGAAGCCTCTACGCGGGCTGTCGATGTCCGCTATTAGAAGAAACGCGATGGCGACAACCAGCGGCAGAACAAAGAGCAAGCTGGCCCTTACGCGAGCGCCACGCGCACCATACCCAACCAACAGGTTGCAGCAGATTGCGATCGCTATCATTAATCCCCAAGCCGATGTTGGAATGCGGTTCCACCATGCCGCCTGGGTGTATCCCTGCGAGTTCAACACGTCGTTCATACCCGCAACGGCGAGTGCAATAACGGGGGTCGGTTGCGCCACTGCTGGAACCTGCACCGCAGACCACATCTCCGTCTGCAGTTGGGCGGTATCAGCGTCAATCCGTCGAAGCTCATCCTGATTTCGAGTGCGGTAGAACAGAATTCGCAAATCGAGATATCTTCTGAGCTGGGAACGCAGTCGCGTCGCATCTGCCGGAGGCAGAAGTCCTGCCCGGACGTATTCGGTTCCGATCGCATTGGCCTCTTCTTCCTCGTAATTCTTGCGCTGATCGTAGCGGCCGATGGCCATCGAGAAGCTGAATCCGATGATAAGGCCGAGCAGCGTCAGGGTAGCGGCCTGCACCACCCCGAAATCTTCACGCTCGTCGTCCTTCAAGGCCCGACGCCGTTGTAAAAACGCTCCGATCTGCGCCGCGAGCCATAGTATAAGCACCGAGAACAAGAAGAAAATGCGCGGATGGTCCAACATGCGTTCTGTTCCTTCGTTAGTGGCTCTTAAAGGTACTCTTGGTTAGGCTCCGCAGCGGGAGGGTTAAGACGCGTCAGTCGGATGGCCGATCGCGGACATCATACTACAAGCAGCGATCGATCGATTGGCGCCCGCCCTTGTCTTGCCGTTTATCTTGCCGTGTGCGCAAGCGACCGATTTCCCACTTGGCGAGTCACGTCCTACTCCGAAATTGACTCGCGAATCGCGCCCTGCTTAACCTGTCGTGGTATGCTTCTGCCCGCTCACTCCCTCACCGCAAGGAGAACACCATGGCGAACGAAGCAATGGCGGTTCCGCGACCCTCCGTTCACACCAAACTCAACCGCCAGCAAATAACAGGATTTTGGGGCGCATGGGCTGGCTGGACGCTGGACGGCATGGATTCGGTGATCTATGCACTCGTGCTCAGCCCTGCACTCACCGAGTTGCTGCCGAAGTCGGGGATCAAACCCACTCCGGCTACAGTCGGGTATGCCGGCTCCATTTTGTTCGCACTCTTCCTGGTGGGATGGGGACTGTCATTAATCTGGGGCCGATTGCGGACAAGTTTGGCCGCACGCGAGTGCTCGCCGCCACTATCTTTGTTTACGCCGTCTTCACTGGAGCTGCCGCGATGTCGCAGACGGTGTGGCAATTGGGTTTGTTCCGCTTGCTGGCTGGCATCGGAATTGGCGGCGAATGGGCGCTGGCTGGCACCTATGTTGCGGAAGCCTGGCCCGAAGACCGCCGCAAGATGGGCGCAGGATATCTGCAAACGGGTTATTACGCGGGATTCTTTCTGGCCTCGGCCCTTAACTACACGGTGGGAGCGCATTATGGCTGGCGGGCCATGTTCTGGTGCGGCATGACGCCGGTCGTCATCGCGGTCCTGGTTTTGCTCCACGTGAATGAACCGGAGCGCTGGAAGCAAAAAGCCACGCCTAAGCTGACCGTCCAGCGTTCTTCGCTAGTCAGGATCTTCAGCCCTCCCTACACGCGGCGCACGCTGGTCAACACCGTCCTGCTGGCCTCGGCCATCTGCGGCCTGTGGGCAGGGGCGGTTTACGCCCCGACGGCGATCATTACCCTAGCGAAACGTGCTGGTATGTTGCAGGCGCAGGCCGTGCGCACGGCTTCCTTCGGCATGGGCCTGCTGTCGGTGGGGACAATCCTCGGCTGCCTCGCGGTGCCACCACTTGCGGAACGCTTCGGCCGCAAGCCGGCCCTGACCTTTTACTTTTTGGGGATGGCGATTTGCATCCTGCTCAGCTTTGGCTGGGCGTTCTACCTGCCCCAAGGACTCTATCCGTTTATCGCGGTGCTGTTCTTCCTCGGCTTCTTTGGCGGCAACTTCGCGGTCTTCAGTCTATGGCTGCCGGAGCAGTACGGGACCACGGTGCGCGCGACCGCGTTTGCGTTCACTACTTCGTTTGGACGCTTTTTTGCCGCAGGAGTCAACTTCGGAGTTGGCGCGCTGGTCAGAAATCTAGGGACTCTCGGCAAGCCGGTTGCGCTCACAGCGATTGCCTTTGGAATCGGGCTGCTGGTTATTCCCTTCGGAGTGGAAACCCGGGGTAAAGTGTTGCCGGATTAAGAACCTCCTGTAGCACATCGGCGACGCCGAGGTTAGATCCGACAGCAGAGGTTTGCCAGCGAGACAGTTACTTGCGAGAGGCTTTCGCCAGTTTGCGGACTGCGCGCTTCGCCACGGGTTTCGCTTCTTCGGCCTCTTGTTGTGCGGCACGCCGCTCCAGTGCCTTGGTCACGACGTAAGCCATTTCAGCTATGGGAGCGGGCTTGCCCGTCCAAATCTCAAATTGGCGGGCGCCCTGTTGGACGAACATTTCCAAGCCCGGTATGACCTGCAGGTTCTTGGCTCGCGCCATCTTGATGAGCTTGGTCTCGGCCGGAACGTACACCAGATCGAAAACGTACTTCGTGTTCAGCTCTTTCTCCTCCAGCGGAGACTTGCCGTTGCTCATCCCCACGGGAGTTGCGTTGATGATCACGTCGAATGCGGTCTTGGCCACGTCGGCGCGTTTCAAGTACTTCGCTTTCGCCTGCCGCGCCAGCGTCTGCGCCTTTTCCGGAGTCCGATTGGTGATGAACACCTCGGCGCCCTTGGCCTTCAATCCGAAAGCTGCTGCTCGCGCCGCGCCGCCCGCGCCGATCACCAGGATGCGTGCGCCGGCCAGGTGAATACGCTGCTCCAGCGGAGCCACAATCCCGCCGACGTCGGTATTGAAACCGTATAGTTTGCCGTCGAGGCTGCGCACCAAGGTGTTGCAGGCGCCAATTTGACGAGTCAGCGGATCGGAATTTTCCAACGCATCAACAATGTCCTGCTTGTACGGCATCGTGATACTGAGACCGCGAATAGGAATGTCGTGGACGCAAGCCAGCAGATCTTTCAGGCTCTTCGCGTGCAATGACAAATACACGGCGTTCACGGATTCGCGGCGAAACGCGGCATTCATCATGATGGGTGAGAGCGAATGCTCTACCGGGTCGCCCGCCACACCGTAAACCTGGGTTGCCGCATCCACGTTATCGATGCGGTAGATGTCTCTCAGTTCATTGAACGGTACCTGCCCGGGAGCGGTCTCTTCGCCACTCCTCGCCGCTCCAAAGGTGAAGATACTGCCGGCCCGGACTCCCAGAACCCGGCTGATGATTCCCTGCTCTCCCATGCACAAGCCCACCATCTCGTGCTTGGCAGAATTCGCCTCCAGAAACTTCATCATGACCACATTGTCGTAGAGATTGGTCGCCGTCGAGACTACTTTGTAGAAATCGGCGGGATACTTGCTCATCTCCGCGAACTGCTCTTCCAGTTTCTTGGTGGCACGGAAGTCGTGGTAGGAGACGATCAAGCCAACCCGATCGGTGAGGCCGCGCAACTGGTCTGGTTTCAGACTCTTGGCGCTCTGCAACTCGAGGTCCACCAAGGGAAAACCAACCTCGGCGGCCTTCAGCAAGATTGCCAGTTCGGCTGCGACAGACCCCTTGAACTTGCCCCCGTTGACCGCCCGTCGGCAAGTGCCGATTAGCGTCGCCTCCGGGTGCATCTCTAGGAAATTCTTCAGCTTGGGAAGACCGGTCGCAGGTTGCGAAAGGTAATCTAACCTTAATTCCAGAAAGGGGTTATCGCGCACCAGAGACTCGGCGCGTTCGATCATGCTGGAGGCATCGGAGCCTACCACCGGCACACAAACCCGGGGCAAGCGGAAGCGGTGGATCCGAGATGCGTAACTGTTTGCGGACGCACGCATGTAGCTGCACGATGTTACAGATGCACAAGAATAGTTGCAACCATCTTCTTGCGAAATGTTGCAAAGACAGGCAGAAAGGTCTATCGGCGGGCACGAATCAGGCGTGCTACTAGGAGCGTATACTGTTGCCCAGGAAGGACTTCCTTATGTTGATGCGACTGGAATTACCGCACCGTTACGAGGTGGCGCGCGTGAGCAAAACTGCCGCCGGCATCAGCCAACCATCCTTTCGATACCGTACTCCCCACTCCTCAGATGCCGGCGACGATGGCCTGCTGCTTGAGTTCCGGCCCCAAACTTGTACGCCCTGGATCGGCAGTTTCGCCAGCAGAACTAGCGACAAGAGCGCCCCTAGCATGGTGATAAGTTCGCCCGACCCGCTCATCGCGTTCGTGATCGCCGGCGGCGAGGGGTATTCAGTCCAAGTCGATTCCCCCAATCATTGGCAACCCCTCCCGGTTTCGCCCGTGATGGTCGCCGAGGTGCTCCCGGAACAGAGCCTTGTGGTTCTAGGCAGCGGCAATGCGCTCGCCGTGTACGATCCCGAAGGACTGGTTTGGTTCCGGCGCGTGGTGGAAAACGAATTGAAGCTGCGCTCGATTTCCGAAGGCCTGATCCATTTCAGTGGATTGGACACCGCAGCAGGCAAGACGGTGTGCTTGAGTGCTGTTCTCCGCAGCGGTAAGGAAATCGAATAGAAGATTGGCGCTGGCTAGGGTTCGGCAAACACTTCCGCAGTGAATGCCTGCAATTGGGCGGCACGCTTCCAGGCGTCCGCCGGTAGCCCGGCCTTCAGGCAGGTCTGTGCCAAAAATGTTTCGCGGTCCCAATTCCACTCGATGGGGACCTGCGGCAACAGTAACCCACGGCGATTGCCCTGAGTGACGACAAGTCCGTGTTGGCCAACCACGACGTCTTCGGGTCGAATGGTCTGCAAGGGTGAAAGTACGCTGATTTCAATCTTGAGGTGCGGCGCCTCCGCTGGCGTCACCGGCTCGAAACGCGGATCGTCTAAGGCTGCGGCCGCAGCTGACTCCGCAACCGTGGCATAGAGCGACTGGGTAGGCAACACATATCCTATGCATCCGCGCAGTTCATCCCGCAGATGCAAAGTGGTGAAGGCGCCACGTGGTTCGGCGAGATGCGCAGTCGGCGGAGATGAGTCGACACTGTGGCCTTGCAGCGCCGATTCAATCGAGCGATGTGCGAGTCCCAGAAGCAGTTCTCGTTCTTCCGGCGAATACTCACAAGGCTGCACTACGGTCGCGGCAAGGGGCTCTTCAGAGTACGGGGACATCGTTGCGCTTTCTGCGCCGGCTCAACACAAACGAACGCCGTCTGCGGCGCCTCTCGGCATGGCGGTCAATCTTTCTCCAGAATCCCACGAAGTAGTCAACAGCAGACCACAGCGACAGGGCCACCATCAGCCAGATCGACAGCAACGCGACGGGATGCACGGGCAGGTTGAGGAAATACCAGGGAAGATGGGCCCAGTGGTGATCGATAATCGCCGCCACCACCGACACAATCTGCACCAGCATCTTGCTTTTCCCCAGGTCGCTGGCCTGGATGGTGAAGCCCTCCGAGGCCGCGATGGATCGCAGCCCGCTCACCAGGAACTCCCGCCCGATGATGATGACAGCCATCCACGCGGGAACGATGCGTGGATTGAATTGCACCAGGGTGATGAAAGCCGCGGCGATCAGCAGCTTGTCAGCCACCGGGTCGAGCAGCATCCCTATCGTTGTCACCTGGGCCCGCTTGCGGGCGAGGTAACCGTCAATCGCGTCTGTCAACGACGCCGCGATGAAGACGAATGAGGCCAACAGTTCACGCTCGCCGTTTGTGGAGTTGAAGCGGCTGCTGGACAAGATCCAAATCAGCACCGGAATGCTGAAGATCCGGGTAAGCGTGATGTAGTTCGGGAGGTTCACAAAAGAGAGCGCCACACCACCGCGCTGGCTGCGGCTCCAACAGCCGATTATCCTCCACCGCTTGGATTGAATGCAATTACAGAAAATGGGGGCAGGCTGTTCTATTCGTCGTGGTGAACGGCGATCTCGTCAAGCATGGATGGGGCCTGGTAGTGCTCCCAATAACTGTAGCCCACCGGAATCCCCTTCGCCCAGTCGAGCACACCCATCCACACTCGCAGAGGAGGGTGAAAACCGCTCCGTACGGCAGTGATTGGATGGACCACAATGATGACGACGATGTACGTCAGGATGGCCGGAAAGGCCACTGCTACCGCTACCAAGCGCAGACAGAAATAGAGGCTTCGCATGACGACCCTACAGGAGGCTTTTTCCCACAGGCAGCACAGCTTTGGCGATATTATGCCCTAATTCCTGGGGCAAATCCCCACTGTCAACAAAATTTATTTTGTCCCAAAAGGGGAACCACCCTCAATTGAGGGCGGTCACCGCAAGAATCCTTGACTGTGCTGAAAATCTCTAGCTAAGCTACCACCTCTCTGCACCTGCACTAATATTCGATGCCGCGTTGCGCCTCGATGCCTTTGGTATAAGCGTGCTTCACCTCCCTCATCTCGGTCACAGTGTCGGCGATCTCGATGATGTCAGGGTGAGCATTCCTGCCAGTGAGGATGACGTGAACCATCTCCGGCTTCTTCTTCAGCGTCTCGACGACCATCGCGGGGTCAAGCATCTTGTAGGTGATGGCGTAGTTGATCTCGTCGAGGACTACAAGGTCCCACTTGCCCGAGAGGATTTCCTTGTCGGCCTCGGCCCACGCCTCTTCCACCAGGCGGATGTCTTCGGGATCGGTGTCGGCGCCGCCCACCTTCACAAAGCCGCGCCCCATCTGCTTCATGACGAAGTTGTCGCCGAACGCCTTCACGGCATCCAGTTCGCCGTAGTGCCAGGAGCCCTTCAAGAATTGCAGCATGAGCACGCGCATGCCATTACCTACGGCGCGCAAAGCTGTGCCCATAGCCGCGGTGGTCTTGCCCTTGCCGGGCCCCGTGTTCACGATGATCAGTCCTCGACGCACATCCGCCATAATGTGTTCCTTTTGCAATTCGGAAAGTCGTTACCGTTATTGCGGTGACAGCGACTCCACCGCAACCCGCGCCAGAGAATTCGCCGCTTCCATGCCAGAGCGAATGCAATCGGGCACGCCGATGCCGTGATAGGCATTACCCGCGAGCGCCAGCCCGGGAATTTCCACCACCCGCTTCTCAATACGCTGAGCCCGTGCGATGTGGCCCGGCTCGTACTGCGCCATGGCTCCGCGCCAACGGTACACCCTCGCGAAAATCGGCCGCGCATCCAGCTTCAAAATGTCCCTGAGTTCGCGCTGCACGGTCTCCAGCATCTTGTCATCGGCGAGGCTGAGGACTGCCTCGTCGCGCGCGCCTCCCAGGAAACAGCGCAGAATGCCTTTGCCCTCAGGCGCGCGATGCGGGAATTTGTTGTGGACGAAGGTACAAGCCAACATGCGTGTGCCCTCGCTGCGCGGCACCAGGAAACCAAATCCCGGCGGCAGAGCTTTCAGTTGGTCCATATAGTAACCGAGGGTGACCGTGACCGAGGAGCTGTAGGTAATGTCGAGCAGGTTCCGCGCAAGGCTACGGTCTACGCCGTCCAGCAAAGCTCCTGCAACATTGGCGGGAGTAGCAATGAGCACGGCGTCGAAGCGTTCGTCGCCATTCATCTCGACCGAGACACGCCATGAAGAATCCTCGGGATAAACCCGGAGGATGTGCGTGCGCAAGCGGATGGATTCGGGATCCAGGCGGGCGGAGACGGCATCCACCATCTGCTGCATGCCATCCTGCAGGGACGTAAACAGCGGTCGTGGCGGCTCCTTACGTGTAGCCGCCATTTTCTTGTGTGCTGCCAGCATGGCCCGGCTGAGGCTGCCGTATTTCTCTTCCATCTCGACGAAACGCGGCAACACCGCGCGTGCACTGAGCTTGCCGGCATCTCCGCCGTAGACCCCCGATAGTAGCGGGTCGGCAAGGCGGCTCACCACCTCCGCCCCGAAATGACGCTCCACCAACTGCGCAACCGTTTCATCGCTCTGCATAGGCCGCGGCGGATGTAACAGCTCGCGCGCCATGCGGAGTTTGGTACTCCACGAGAACAACGACGAGAGTGCGGTTGGAACCAGTCGGGTCGGCACCATGAACATAAGCCCATCGGGCATGACCACCAGCCGGCCGTTTACTACGATGTAGGTTTTACGCTGCGCATCGTTGGAGCCGATGAGCTGATCGGCAATGCCGAGTGTCCTTGCACAGCGAAAGCGCCCATGGTTTTTCGGTGAGGAAGGAATCAGGTCCGGCTTCCACCAGGCAACCCTCGATCCGGTCGGAATACATCGATCCGCCGAGCCGCTGGCCACTTTCAAAGAGCGTGTATTCCAGATCGGCTCCGGCGGCACGCGCCTTTTCCAGATAGAAGGCGGCGCTCAGCCCGGAAATACCTCCACCGATAATGGCAATACGCTTCATACAGTTTTCTTCAGCGAATCGTCGGGCCGCGCGCCGCCCTCGATGCTCGCGGCGGCGAAGTTGAGCCGGCTGCGCGCCAAATCGGCGACCGCCCGCACGAACAGCGGCGAATCATTCAACGATTCAGCCCGGTACAACTTCATGCCGCGTTGGCCGGCGAATTGCCGGAACAGGATATCAACGTCGAACAGAATTTCCACGTGATCACAGACGAAGCCGATGGGCTGCACGAAAACACCCGTCTCGCCTGCCTCCCGCAAAACCACGATGGTGTCTTCCACGGTGGGGCCGAGCCACTCGCCACCCGACATCCCCTGGCTTTGGAAAGCGAAGCGCCACGCGCCGATTTCGGGCACTTGGGCGACAACCGACGCCGCGGTCTCGCGGGTCTGCGTCTCGTAAGGATCGCCCTCGGCAACAGTGCGCTGGGGAACACTATGCGCGGTGAACAACACCGGCAACTGCGATCCGTGCTCAGCACAAGCTTTGGTCCAGCCAGCGCGCAGCTTCTCGGCAAACGCCGCAATTAACATCGGATGATCGTGCCACTCTTCGACAAAATCAATCTCGAACGCATGACCGTGCCCGAACAATACCTGCTTGTAAAGTCCAACGCTGGTGCGTGAATTATGGGGCGCAAGGCAGATGGCGACCACGCTCGTAATGCCGTCGGAAACCATCTGTTGCAACGTGTCCGCGATGAACGGGTGCCAGTTGCGCATGCCGACATAAACCGGAAGGCCCAACTCGCCTGCCACGCCATCGGCCTGCTGGCGGGTAATCCTGGTCAGCGGCGAGCTGCCAATCAAGGAGTAGCGATGCTGCACCTCGCGCACCACTGCCTCGGGCATGGGACGGCCTCGCGAGATGTTCTGCAGGAACTCGGGAATGTCTTCCACCCGCTCAGGACTGCCGTGAGCGATGAGCAGTACCGCCGGCTTGCTCATGTCCTCTCCGCCAGAGGGGTAACCGTGGTCGTGAACTCATGCACGAAGTGGGCGAGGTCCTTCACGTTGTCCACTGGAGTATGTGGCAGGATACCGTGACCGA
Source organism: uncultured Acidobacteriaceae bacterium (assembly GCA_963836295.1). Lineage (GTDB taxonomy): Bacteria > Acidobacteriota > Terriglobia > Terriglobales > Acidobacteriaceae > Bog-257. The sequence goes on from CAWIIY010000006.1 coordinate 253,586, forward strand.
GATTGAAGATGTGGCCAGGCCTGCCGGCGGCCATGCGGAGGATTCCTGCGGCCCGCTGCTTCAGCTCTCGCCAGGGAGCGAACAGCAACACCGGATCAAGGTTGCCTTGTACGGCGTGGTTGTAGCCTACCGTTTGCCAGCCTTCGTGCAGGGGAATCCGCCAATCCAGGCCGATGACCTCCGCTCCCGTTTCCGCCATGGAGGGCAGCAGAGTGGCGCTGTCAGTGCCGAAGTAGATGATCGGGACGTGAGTTTCCTGCTGCAATCGCCGAATGAGCTGAGTGGTGGGCATCAGCGCGTAGCGGCGATAGTCTTCCACGCTCAGGCAGCCGACCCAACTGTCGAAGATCTGTAACACGTCAGCGCCCGCGCGCACCTGCGCGATGGCGTATTCCACTAACACATCGGTGAGCTTGGTAACCAATTCGTCCCAAACTTCGGGCGTGTTGTACATCAACTTCTTGACTTCTACGTAATGCCGCGACCCGCCGCCCTCGACCATGTAACTGGCAAGGGTAAACGGCGCGCCGCAGAAGCCGATGACCGGCAGCTTGTTTCCGAAGTGCTTAACTACCAGCGCGACGGCGTCGGCGACGTATCCCAGTTCGGCAGCGCGATCCGTTCGCAGCAGCTTGACGTCTTCCGCGGTGCGTAGGGGTTGCTCGATTACCGGGCCTTCTCCGGCGGAGAAATGGAACGGCAACCCCATGACCTCAAGGGGCAGCAACAGGTCGGCGAAGATGATGGCGGCGTCAACCTTGAGGAACTCGGCGGCGGTGATTGTCACTTCGGCGGCGAGTTCCGGTTTCTTGCAGATTTCGACCAGCGAGTGGTGCTTGCGGATATCGCGGTATTCCTGCATGTAACGGCCAGCCTGGCGCATGAACCATACCGGGGTGGTTTCAACGGGAAGCCGTCTGCAAGCTCGTACCAACAGAGAGTTGGGGGCGGACATAAACCACTATCGTAGCATTCGGCGTCACCGTACCCAGTGACTGAGATCACAAAGCCGCAGCCCGTTCGAAGCTCTTGAAAAAGCGAGGAGATCTCCGGCTTGCGTCCGGCTCTACGCGTAGTCTGCGTTGTCTCCAAACAAATCGTGGGCGCTTCGTCCTTATCGTGGTACTCTGCCCTCAAGCAGGAGTGGCCCTCATGGCGCCGCGTTTCTTCGTCTTACTTGCTGTCTCTCTGCCGCTGTGTCTTCCCGCCAGCGGGCTTGCGCAGAATGCCAAACCGGTACCGGACAATCCTGGCTTGATCACGGCTGATCAGCTCTACAAAGCCGGCAAGTTCGCAGAGGCTGCGGAAAAGTATCAAGCGCTTCTAAAGGCGGACCCTAAGCTGGTGGCTGCCGAAGCCGGACTCATCGAGGCATTGCTACGCCAGCAGAAAATCGATGAGGCTTCCGCCGAGGCGGTCACTGCGCTGGCCGCTCAACCCGATTCCGCCGCACTCCTGGCAGCCATGGGTGACGTGCAGTTCCGACTCGCCGAAATGCCGGAGGCCGAGACATCGTATCGCAAAGCGCTGCAAATCGACTCGCGGGAACTCCGCGCCTATCTCGGGCTGGCTCGTCTCTACCGTGCCTACTCGCTCTATCGCCATGCCTACGATTCGCTGAAGGTGGCGTATCAGATTGCTCCCAACGATCCGGAGGTTCAGCGCCTGTGGTTCAACAGACTTCCGCGCCGCGAGCGCATGGCTGCCATCGAGGCGTATCTCGCCGGTCCGCACCCGGACGATCCAGAACAAACCGAGTACCTGCAACACTATCTCGAATTCCTCAAGGCCACGGTCGACAAACCCGTGCACGCCTGCCGTCTGGTCAGCAAGGTGGAGCAAACCGATACCAAGCTGCAACGTATGCTACGCGACCCGCGACACATCGTTGGCTATGGCTTGACGGTCAAGCTGAACGACCGCAACAGCCGCCTACTGCTGGACACTGGCGCCAGCGGAATCCTCATTGGCCGTAAGAGCGCGGAGAAGGCTGGCCTGACGCGCATCTCCGACATCCGTTTTGCGGGAATCGGCGATAAGGGCTTGCAGGGTGGATACCTGGCGGTGGCCGATCACATTCAAATCGGGGAACTGGAGTTTGCCGACTGTATAGTCACCGTCACCGATCGCGCGGCTATCACCGACGAAGACGGCTTGATCGGAGCGAACGTTTTCGGCCCTTACTTGATCGACATCGACTTCCCGGCGGAGAAGCTGAGATTGTCGCCGCTTCCCAAGCGGCCGGATGAGACGGTCGCACCTGCCGCCCTCAATAGCGAAGGCGAGTCACACTCGAACCCCGACGATAGCGCCGAAGAGGCGGGCGATCAGAAGGCAGAATCAACAGGTGCGGCCAGCAAAACCGCCCCTGTCGCACCTGCTCCTCGTCTTCCCAAAGACCGCTACATCGCCCCGGAAATGAAAAGCTGGACTCCTGTCTTCCACTTTGGCCATGAGATCCTGATCCGAACCGAGGTCAACGACTCCAAGCCGATGCTGTTTCTGATCGACACGGGCTCTGGAGCCAACCTCCTTTCCACACGCGCCGGGCGCGAGGTCACCAAGGTCAGGTCCGACCCCAACACGCATGTGAAGGGACTCAGCGGGACTGTGACCAACGTTTACAGTGCTGACAAAGCCACGCTTCGATTCAGCCACTTCACCCAGAAAAACCTGGACATTGTGAGCTTCGATCTGTCCAAGATCAGCAAGAACACGGGCACCGAGGTCTCCGGCGTTCTTGGGTTCCAACTGCTGCGGATGTTGCAGGTCAAAATCGACTATCGCGACGGCCTGGTTGACTTCGCTTACGATCCCAGCCGGTGGCATTGACGAAACAAGTGCGCTGATCTGCTGCAAAACATTCCCCTAAGTAGAATTCACGATTGCAAATCGGTGGCGATAACGGTCGAGCCCGAGAAGGAATTGGTGGGCGTGGGGCAGTAAACCCGGCAGAAATGGGTAGAGTGGCACTGTCCTGAAATCGTCAGGGCGAATGCTTTGAAGGGGCACGGCTTCAGCCGTGCCGTAACCTGCTGTCGTTCATGATGGCTTTAGCCACTGAGGGACCTCGGGGTTGGGAGAAAATGGGACTTCCGTCAGAAGCTGAGGTCCAATCCTTGGCCTCATAATTGCACGGCTGAAGAGGCTGCTGAAAAGCGTCATCCCGAGAAAAAGAAGCCGCAGATTCCTCGGGGCTGAAGAGGACGTGTGAAAACCGTGCCGCCCCTACGGGGCTCGTCCAAGATTCCCCACTCTACCCAGGACTCCGCTTCGCTCCGTCCTGGGCTAACTGCAATTACACCCCTTCGGGGTTCGATTTTCGTGTGTCATACTCCACCAGCGAAGACCGAACTTAGTTCTCACACACGCTCTGAAGCCCCTCGGAATGACAGGAATAAAAGGCTTGAAACAGGCCACCTAAAGGTGCGCCCCTTGAAAGCGATTGCAATCGAAGCGCCGCGTTTCGCCGTACCTCTAGAATCAGTGCATGGATTCAGGCCCCAATGTGATTGGCGCAGGTTACCGCGGACGGCTGGCCCCTTCGCCTACTGGACTGCTGCACGTCGGTCATGCCTGTACGTTCTGGACGGCGTACCAGCGTGCCGTTGAGCGCGGTGGAACCCTAATCTTCCGCAACGAAGATTTGGATCCGCAGCGCTCCAAACCAGGGTTTGCGCGGGCGATGATGGAAAACCTGCAGTGGCTGAGCATTCGCTGGCAGGAAGGTCCTGACATCGGCGGGCCGTTCGCCCCGTATGAGCAGAGCCGGCGGCGTGAGCTCTACCTGGAAACCTGGCGCAAGCTGCGCGACGGTGGTTTTATTTATCCGTGCAACTGCTCCCGTAAAGATCTGGCCTCATCGGCTGCCGCGCCCAACGAAGGCGATGATGAACCGATGTATCCCGGAACCTGCCGGGAAAAGATCGTCGAGGCCGGTCACTACACTGCACCCGCAGGCGTCAATTGGCGATTTCGAGTGCCCGATGGCGAGATGGTCGCCTTCGACGATCTGCGGCAGGGAGCCCAGCGTTTCGTGGCGGGCAAAGACTTCGGCGACTTCGTGATTTGGCGGCGCGACGATGTCCCGGCCTATCAACTGGCAGTTGTGGCCGACGACGCCGCTATGGCGATTACCGAAGTCGTGCGCGGCGCCGACCTGCTGAAATCCACGGCTCGGCAGTTGCTATTGTTGCGCGCGCTCGGTCTGGCAGTTCCCGCCTACTACCATTGCGATCTGTTGCGCGACGAAACGGGAGCCCGGCTGGCCAAGCGGCACGATGCTCTTAGCCTGCGCAAGCTTCGCGAGCAAGGCCATGCGCCCCGGCAGATTCTGGATAGGTGCTCACAGCGGTAACCGTAATCATCTTGGTTGCGTCAAACCTCCGAACAGGATATTGTCTCCCCGCACACTCAGGAGGGCGGGAGCGATGCGATTGAATTGGGGTGCGGTGGTTTTGGCGGGCGTTGCGGACTGGATACTCGGCGCGGTGTGGTTCACCGCCTTCAAAGCGCCTTGGCAGGCAGGCACGCGCATACCGCCGGAGGAGTTGCAGGCGTACACGGCCCATCCCGACTTCTGGCCCTATATCGTCTCGCTGGTTTGCAGCATCGCGATCGCCTATGTCATCGCCCGGCTATTAAGTAGCTGGGCATTCACGTTAATACATGGTATCGGAATCGGCATTCTGACCGGATTGGCTGCTGCGCTGGCGATGATTACAGAAATGGTATTTGAACTGCGGGCGCCTTCGTTCATTATGATCTCTGCCGCCTACCCGCTGCTCGGCTGCATTTTGATGGGAGCCATCGTGGGTGCGTGGAAACCGAAGGCGAGCGAAGGCTGAGCTACGCCGGCGTCATCATGAAGATCGAAAGAAACATCGTTCCCGGGTATCTCAAGGCGTTTAGCGGCCTCGACCAATTACCCAGCCCTGATGGCGAGCGCTCGATTGAGTTGTTTCGGCACGGCACGCTTACGGTCAAGCTGTACGCGCCGCGCGGCGCCGATAACCAGCATCCGCACACCCGCGACGAGGTTTACGTGATCGCTTCCGGGACTGGGCGCTTCGAACGGGAAGGAATGGAAGTGACTTTTGGTCCGGGAGATGTTTTGTTCGTGGCGGCCGGCGAGCAGCATCGCTTCGTGGAATTCACCGACGATTTCGCGACTTGGGTATTTTTCTACGGACCAGAGGGCGGCGAAGCGAATCGGTGAAAAGCTGGAACCGCGGACGCGCGGGGAAATGTCTTAACAATGTTCGCTAGTGACGCAGAAAGGGTTGGTTCTAGGTTCGCTGCTCGCGGGGGGCGGTACGTTCTTCCAGTCGCTTCACTCGCTCCTCCGGATGCAGGGCAACGAGCAAATCCGTGTGACGCCGCTCAGACCGACGATCCATGTCGGCCATCGTCTGCGTAAGGTCGGAGAAGCCTAAATCGACTCTCTTCTCCACCGGCTCGACGCGTGCACTCAGTGCTCTCAAGTCGGGCGTAACCAAGTCCTGTAGCAGCTTGCGGGTATTGTCAATCACTCCTATGTGCCTTATTCTCGCCGAAAAACCTGAGCCGCAACGGCCAAGATTCGTTACTTCCCTGTATAACTTACCCGCCAGATCGAATTCGATCCATCGTCCGTCACCAGCAGCGATCCATCCGAGGCCACCGTCACGCCGACCGGACGTCCCCAGACTTGCCCATTGGGAAGCACAAAGCCTGTCAGGAAGTCCTCATATTCACCGCTCGCCTGTCCCGTCTGATGCAGTGGCACGCGAATCACTTCGTATCCCACGCGCACGCTCTTGTTCCACGAGCCATGTTGCGATGCGAAGATGTCGCCCTGATATTCCGCCGGAAACTGCTTGCCCTCGTAGAACGTCATCTCAAGCGATGCATTGTGAGGCTGCAGCAACACGTCGGGCACGATGACCTTGTTCTTCAGCTCGGGATGCTTGCCCTTCAAGCGCGGGTCCTGGTTGCCGCCGATATAGTAGTACGGCCACCCGTAAAACCCGCCAGCCTGTACATGAGTGATGTAGTCGGGCACAAGATTGTCGCCCAAGCCGTCACGCTCGTTTACCGAACACCACAGCTCGCCGGTTTTAGGATCGATAGCCAGCCCACCTCCGGCATTGCGGATACCATAGGCGTATACCTGCAGCTTGGAACCGTCCGGATTCGCGACCAAAATATCGCCGCGATTCTTCTCGTCGGGGTGGGTGTCGGGATCGTCGATATTCGAGCCAGAACCGACGCCGACGAACATCTGCTTGCCGTCTGGCGAGAAAGCGATGTCGCGCGTCCAGTGTCCGCCACCGCTGGGCAGGTCGGCAATGTGCTCCGCCTTACCGGTCGCCTTCAGGTCACCGTTGTGATAGGGAAAGCGCACCACGCTGTCGGTGTTCCCGACATAGACATACTCCGGGTTCGCTCCCGGAGGATAAAACGCGATGCCGTATGGCCGGTTGAGCCCAGTCGCGAAAGTCTCCGCCTGTCCGGGTTTTCCATCCGCCGTGATGCCGCGGAAAACCTTGATGTCACCCTTGTGACTTTCGGCAAGAAAGATATCGCCGTTGGGTGCGGTGATGATTTTGCGCGGCTCATCCAGGCCAGTGGCAAACAATCCGACTTTGAATCCGGCCGGGGCTTGCGGCCACGCATCTTTTGGCCGGTCCACGACCTTGGCCCAGTTCGACGCCGAATCAGTTGCGTAAGGCGCGGGAAGGTCCTTTGCCGTGATCTTGTGGACTGTGCCGGGCTTTTCGTAACGGTAGTCGGTGAACGGCGCTTGCGGCGAAGCGGCCGATTGCGCATTCTGGCCGCCTTGCGCGCATGCAGCAAAAGTTGAGAGAAAAAGGACAAGAAAAACGTTTGCAGGTGCGTGACAAGCTATCTTCATGATGTTCCTGAATCGCTCCAGCGGTGTAACTGCGAATCCGGCGTGCCCCGACGGGTGCCCGATTGGCGCACGTGCTGAGTTAGATGAATCGGGCAGCGCCTGGTATCCGAAAAAATGGAGCAGCTTTTTCGACACGTGTCGTAACGTCGCCCTAGGCGGGCGAGTTGCGGAAGTGTCGGCGAAGGTCTACGCTGTTTGGCAAGTACCGGGGTGGGTTGTGTTCAGCCTTAGTTTCGTCCTGATCATCGCCGGCCTGGCTTTCGGAGGCGCCACGACGCTCATCGGATTTGGCGGCTTGCTCGGAGCTTCGTTTCACCGCGCCTTAGGAACGCCCTTGCCTCTTCCGACAATCCACAACCCATTCGAACGCCGCCTGTACATCTATGTTGGAATTGGGGGACTCGTAGTGTGGGTTAGCGCCTTCCTATACAGCCTGAAGATTGCGCCGTAGTGCCTCAACGCTCGAACCGCTCAGGCTGCCCGCTCACTCCCGCCAGTTTCGCCATCTGCTCGATGTATTGTTCCGCGCCGAATTTCTTGGTGGCAGCATTTCCTGACATGTACCGAATACTCCCAAATATCGGTCGGTCGAACCATGGTCGATCAAACTTACCGGCAATGGACCAGTGCGATGCCCGCGTAGCCATTGGGATCGCGGCCGTCGAGAAAGTACTTGTCATTGAGATACACCGCGGTTTGGTAGGCCATGGCGGGAGACGGGCTCCATTCCAGAATCTTCTTTGCCCAGTACATGCGCATGTAGTTGTGCATCCAGCCAGCATGGAGCATCTGGCGCTGCGCGGCGTTCCACAGCTCATCGTGGGTCTCGGCGTACTCCAGTTGCGCACGTGAGTAAATCACGGGCCGCTTGTCATGCGCATGCTTGCCAAGCGTGCGGTGCGCCCAGTCCGGGGCACTTTCAATCGAGTCATACAGCGGGTTAAAGTGCACGAAGTTGATGGACAGCTCGCGCCAGGTAATGAGCTGGTCGAGGAAATCGTCTTTCGCCGCGCGCGGCGCTTTCGACCTCTCAACGGCCAGCGCGACTGTGTGTGGCCCGATATGGCCGAAGTGCAGATACGGCGACAGCCGGCTGGTTCCGTCCAATTCCGGCTTGCCGTGACGTTCCGGGTAGTGAGCCAGCTTATGAGTTACGAAGTCGTGCAACAGACGCAGTGCCTCCCCGGTCCCACCGCGAAGGGAATTCACCGGCGCAACCGAGCGGTCGAGTGCCCTTCCAGTCTTTCGTAAGATCGACCGAGCCATCGTCGGGCAGCGCGCGCAACCCGCGTGGCTTCTCCCACTCCACCGTCGCCCTCGGATTGGCGGGTGCGGTGAGGAACTGTCTTAGTTTGAGCTTTAGCCGTGGCCGGATGATGCGCGCCGCGTATTGCTCTTTCTCCAGGAGCTTTGAAGGCACGAGCACGTCGGCATCTACAGTCCAGAGCGGCACGCCAAGTTTCTTTGCAGTGAGCTCGCGCCAATGATTGGGCTCGCGCATGGGGTTCTCGTCGCCGATAACGAGCGAGGCCTTTACTTCTTCGCAGAACTTTGGCAGCGAATGCTCGGGGTAGCGCCGCAGTACGAATCCAATACCGCGCTGGCGCGCCCGTTCAGCAGTCTCGGGGACAGCCTGCCCGAGGAACGTGTAGTGCCGCAGGTTGGCGTGCGGATAGAACGGTACCGGCGCGAAGAAAATTACCACTGGCTGCTGTAAAGCGTTCGCAGCTTCGACCGCAACATCGAGGGCAGGATTGTCGAGTGCGCGCTGTGCACGCTGCATCCAGTACACCACGCAGCGGCCAGCTGGGTCGGGCGCGCCATCGCGGCGGATGGTGACGCGTGGGTCGGAAGAAAGATAGTTTAAGTCGGGCATTCGTAGTTGTGCTTGCGCGGAATTCCGACAACGCGACTTGGTAGATTCGAAATCGGGTGTTTCAGGCTTCGGCGCAAAGCATTGACTTTACCTGAAGACCAGCTCTATTCAGTCTATTTTGAACCATAAGAAAACTTTGACCCCGCGAAACGAAGAACTTGAGCCGGCCCAGCGGCAACGTCATCGTACCTTCACGCTTCCGTCAAGTTCATCATCAATTTCGTAATCGGTCCGTGATCACCCGCGGCGATCCGTGGTCAATTTGTCTTTGGGTGCTTCTTGTTTACCACTCGCACGCCATTGCGCCAGCGCTCATCCACCTGCACCAACGTCCACTCGATTCGCGGCGATAGGTAACGCAGCAGAACATCGCTGGCAGGATGCACCCGAAGCGCCGGGGCAACCAGGAACAACAGCGGCGGGGCGCTGGAGACTTCGCGCCCAGCAAAGTATCCGTTGCGCGCAAATTCACCGTGCTGTTGATGCCAGCGTACCCGTGCCCAGTAGTCGAGGCCTTGCAGCGGCAAGTGGATGTCCTCATTGGCTTTCAACTCCAGGATGGCCAGCCGGCCGTCGAGCGTACAGGTGAGCACGTCAAGCATGGCGCGATCGGAGGCGGCAAACGCCGGCACTTGCGAATACACGAAGCGGCCGTCGAGCCTCTCGTCGATCACGCGGACCTCGCGCGTGATCAGGGTTTCCAACCAGCGCTCAGGAGCCAGCCGGAAGAACAGGTTGGTAGGCGAACCGTCGGGATGGCGCTGCTCGAGGATGCCCTGCACCAGTTCGCCAAACAGTGCTTCGTTGCTTTCGTCGAGTACGTACTCCGCGGAACCAATGCCGAAAAGAATCGACTCGGCATTGCGGAACGAGCCTGAAACCGGAGTCAGGCAGGCGCGCGCAAACTCCAGGCCGAAGAGCCGGAAAATGATTTCTGAAGCCGACTCGACCGTGACCTCCGCCGCAGCCGCCAGCGTGTGAATGCGCGCAATGGAAGCAGCGAAGCGCTGTCGCACGCCTTCCGTATCAACCGCGTGCGTCAGACGCGTGACGATGTTGCCGGTATCGGCAAGGTCGAGCGGCGCGCACAGCTCGGAGCGTTCGTCGAGCTCATAGAGTTGCCACTTGGCTGCCTCGGGGTGGAGATGTGATGCGCGCTGTCGCACGATTTCCCCTCGCCCGGGCGGCAGGAATAGCTTCAGCCCTTCTACATGGGCTCGTCCGGCAAACTGTTGCCGTTGGTAGTCCATCCACAGAATGCCGAAGGTGAGGGCCGCATCTACGCACGACTGCGTCTCCTCGTCATTGACCCCGAGCACCGCAAATGCCGATTGGCCGGCCCGCAACACGGCGCGTGTGTACACCGGACTGAGCGAATGTTCCAGATCGGGGCTGCCGCTCAGGTGCTCGACCTTCATCCCGGGATATTCGCGCAGCAAGACCCGCTCCAGCAGTTGTTGATATTGGGTGCGGGCGGCGTACTTGGCGGCGCCCTTGCGCCGGTCACGATCGGCGCAGATCTCCAGCACTCCCGGCCGCGCCTGCCCGAAGCGCATTACGTTGAGGCGCAGCGTGCGGCCCTTCACTTCCGCGTTGAGCACCCGGCGCACGGCATTGCGCTCCTCCGACCACAGATGCAGAATGCATTTGCCTTCGCCGGAGACGGAATATTTCGCGTTCACGAAGTCAAACAACACCGCGCCGTCCTCGATGGCCACCGCTTGGGGCGCGTCGGCCAGGAATTGCTCCAGAACTTCAGCCAGAAACTTCGTCGAGATGGCGCCGTTTTGCATGATGGGAGCGGGTTTCAAGGGAAAGGGTAATCCAAACGGAAGAAGAACCGCACCCTGCAACAGCACAGCCCTGTGTGATAATCGAAGTGTCGGATCTCGGCCCTCAGCCGCGTCTTCTCCGGCGACCGGGCATCCAATGAGTGTGACTATGGATAAAAAGTTCTTTTTCGACCGCTACGGGCTGGCGCAGGCTGATGTGGAGCGTTATCTCGCGGCGGCTCTCTCCGCTGGCGGCGACTTCGCCGACCTCTATTTTGAATACCAAACCTCGACCTCGGTTTCGCTCGATGAGAGCATGGTGAAGTCGGCCACGCAGGGCATATCGGTGGGATGTGGCGTGCGGGTGTTGTCGGGCGAACGCACCGGTTATGCCTACACCGACGACCTCTCGCCGGAGCGCCTGCTGCACGCCGCCAAGACGGCGGCCCTTATCGCCAGTGGTCCGGCAAAGCAACCGGTTATGGGGTTGACGAACAAGCCCGCGCACAACCTTTATCCCGTGCCGCTGCCTTCCGTAGAGGCCGAGGTGCTGGCGAAGGTTGATTTGGTGCAGCGTGCCGACAAAGCGGCGCGCGACTACGATCCTCGCATTCATGAAGTGCGTGTGAGCTACGCCGACGAGCTGCGGCGCATTCTGGTGATTGGCTCCGACGGCAGCTTTGCCGAGGATGCTCAGCCGCTGGCGCGTATGAGCGTCTTCTGCATCGCCAAGGACGAGGTTGCCGGTTCGGCACGCGGCACGGCTGGCGGTGGCGGTCGCGTAGCCTTGGAATATTTTCAAGGAGAGGCTTCGCCTGAGCACTTCGCCAAGGAAGCGGCGCGGCAGGCCATTATTCAGCTTGATGCGCGCGAGGCTCCGGCAGGCGAGATGGAAGTGGTGCTCGGCCCGGGATGGCCCGGCATCCTGCTGCACGAAGCCATCGGCCATGGGCTCGAAGCCGACTTTAATCGCAAGAAGACTTCTGCATTCTCCGGGATGTTGGGCATGCGCGTGGCCAGCGACAAATGCACAGTGGTGGACAACGGCACCATGCCCGGCCGTCGCGGCTCGCTCAACGTGGACGACGAAGGTAACCAGACCGAGAACACGGTGCTCATCGAGAATGGAATTCTCAAGGGCTATCTCTCCGACAAGTTGTCGTCGCGCCTGATGGGCATTCCCAACACCGGCAACGGCCGTCGCGAGAGCTATCAGCACATTCCCATGCCGCGCATGACCAATACCTACATGCTCGCCGGGCAGGACTCGCCGGAAGACATCATTAAGTCGGTGAAGTACGGCGTTTATGCGGCGAACTTCGGTGGCGGGCAGGTCGACATCACCAATGGCAAGTTCGTCTTCTCCGCCTCGGAAGCTTACCTGATCGAGAACGGCATCATTACGTCGCCGCTGAAGAACGCCACGCTCATTGGCAACGGGCCGGATGTGCTGACCAAAGTCTCGATGGTCGGCAGCGATCTGCAACTCGACGAGGGCGTCGGCACCTGCGGTAAGGACGGACAGTCCGTGCCCGTCGGCGTGGGAATTCCCACGCTGAAGGTGGACCGGCTGACCGTCGGCGGCACCGGGGGGTAAGAGTAAGGGAGCTGCCTGGTCACTACGACGTGTCATCCTGAGCGGAGGCAGCCTGGTTTTGGCTGCCGCAGTCGAAGGACCCTATAGCCGAAAACGCTTGCCTTTCTTTATGCCACAACGTAGGACTCTTACATAATAGGACTCATCGAAATGACTGTTTCTACTCAAGAAAACCCTGGCGCCGCGCAAACTGCATCCCCGGCCCTGAAGGAAATTGCCTCCGACGTTGTTCGTCGCGCAATGCAGGGAGGGGCTACGGCCGCCGAGGCTGTTGCTATGGACGGCAGCGAATTCTCCACCGTCGTCCGGCTCGGTGAAGTCGAGACGCTGAAGGAGTCCGGCTCCAAGGCCATCGGCGTGCGTGTCTTCTTCGGACAGCGCGCAGCTAGCACATACTCCAGCGATCTCACCCCGGATGGCGTGCGCCAGATGGTGGATTCGGCGCTGTCGCTGGCCAAGGTGACCAGCGAAACCCCTTCGCCGGAATTCCGGATCCGTCGCAACTCGGCAAACTTGAGGGCGACCTCGACCTTTATTACGACGACGTCTACTCGCTTTCCACCGCTGATCGCATTGACTATGCGCGCCGCGCCGAGAAGGCGGCCCTCGACTCCGATCCGCGGATCGTCAACTCCGAGGGCGGCAGCTTCGACGCGGCCATCGGTTATAAGGTGCTGGCCAATTCGCACGGTTTCGTCGGCGATTACTGGCGCTCGTACTGCTCGGTTTCGGCGGTGCCTATCGCGCAGGCGGAAGGCTCGTCCATGCAGCGCGACTACTGGTATTCGGTGGCGATGACGCTGAAGAAGCTCGAGTCGCCGGAAGAGGTCGGCAAGATCGCCGCGCAGCGCACCTTGCGGCGCATCGGCGCACGCAAGGTCAAGACCGCAAAAGTTCCCATCGTCTTCGAGCACACCGTCGCGGGTGCGCTGGTGGGGCACATTTTCGAGGCGGTGAACGGCGACTCGATCTATCGCGGTGCGTCGTTCCTCACCGGCAAGCTGAAAGAGAAGATTGCGGGCGACAACATCAACGTCATAGACGACGGCACCATGCGCGGCGGCTTCGGCACCAGCCCCTTCGATTCCGAAGGCGTGCCCAGCCGCAAGACGGTCGTGGTCGAGAACGGTGTGCTCAAGTCATACCTGCTGAACACCTACACCGCGAAAAAGCTTGGACTGGAGACTACCGGCAACGCCTCACGCGGGCTGGCAGGAACGCCGGGCATCGGGCCGGGCAACTTCTTTCTGCAGCCGGGTACGAAGAGCCTGCAAGAGATCATCGGCGACATTAAGGAAGGCCTGTTCGTCACGGAGTTTCTCGGCTTCGGCGTGAACCTGGTGACCGGCGACTTCTCGCGCGGCGCCAGTGGCCTGTGGATCGAGAACGGCGAACTTAGCTATCCCGTGGAAGAGATCACCGTCGCCGGCAACTTGAAGGACATGTTCTTCAACATCGCGGAGATCGGCAACGACCTCGAATTCCGCGGCGCTGTCGCGTCACCCACGTTGCGGATTGGTGGCATGACGGTGGCGGGAGAATGAGCCAGCGTTCACATGAACCGGCCGACAACCAATTGAGGATGCTCGCCGTTGTGAATCCCATAGAATTTCAGCTATGGCGTGATCTCGAAGACGACACCCCTGCCAGAGGCACCGCCTTCATATGTCGTGCCGTATAGATTCCCGGAGTTGTCCATGAGTAATGTGCCGTACGGCCGGTCTCCGTCACTACCGGTGAAATCGTGGAGATCGGAATATATCCAGCCTCCTCCGGATGGCGTAAGTTTGAAGACCATCCCTGCTCCATACGCTCCTTCCTGGACAGTGGAGCCATAGAGGTTGCCGGACGCGTCCATAACTACACCGCCCAGAGGGCCTGGGCCCCCGGTAAAGCTGTAAAGCACGGTGAACGTCCAACTGCCGTTAAAAGATGTCAGTTCAAAAACGGTTCCTCCACCATTTGGACCTCCAACCGCAGTTGTGCCGAAGAGGTCCCCCCTTTGATCCAAGACTAAGCCACCCGGGAGCGCTCCATCGGTATCTTGTTCGAAGGAGTAGAGAATCTGCTCCGTCCAAGCGGATGCAGAGGGACTCAACTCATAGACCGTGCTGCCGTTATCATAGGCTCCACCGCTGGTTGTTGTGCCGTATAGGTTTCCAGCCTCATCGGAGATTAGGCCCGCCCAAGGGTCGCCGCCATCTTGGAAACTGTAGATAATGTTCTCCGTCCATCCGCTTCCGGAGGGCGTCAACTGGTAAACCATTCCGTTGCCGTAGACGCCACCACCGAAGGTAGCGCCGTAGATATTACCCAACCGATCGAGAAGGACATTACCATAATTGGGTGTGAAACCATCGCCCGGCAGTCCTGTAAAGAAATGGAGAATCGTTTCCTTCCAGGATTGAGCGACCGACGCGGCATTCGCATCGAGACGCAGAGAAAAAACCGTTCCATAATTAGCGCCGTACTGAGTGGTGCCGTAGAGGATGCCATTTGGGGCCACCGTTACTCCGCTAAGGGGTGCCTGTCCGTCACCGCCATCGCGTATAAGAAAGTTGTGAAGCGAGACCAGGGTCCACTCGCCGTTGGTTTTCCTCAGCTTGAAAACAGAGCCTTCGGAGAAGTATCCCGGGCCGATGGTAGTCGTCCCATAGATATTTCCTGCCTCATCCATGGTCAGACTGCCAATAGGGTTGCCGCCATCCGCGCCGGTGAAAGTGTGTATCACCGTGAAGGTTTGCCCCTGCGCCGGCTGCGCCGTCAGAGTCAGGAACAAAAACACGAATATCAGGAACAGGAGCATGACGATGATGGCGAGCGCCGCTTTTTCCGGTCGCAGGCTCGCGTCGAACATGACATTTGGAAATCGCCTGTTGCTGTGCATTGGATTACCTCCTCGCACTGTGTGCGAAAGAAAACGGACCTAAGGGATGGGCGCACTTAGATGCCGGGGAGAAGGATGGTCGAGGGTCTTGTTTCTCGCCGCCGGAGATCGATCAGAGAGGAGTGGAAAAAGGCCGCGAAATCTTCTCCTGAGACACCCAACAGAATTTCACGCCTGCGGCGAGCGTTTGTCAGTGATGGTTAAAGCAGTAGAGGGTGACAACGGCAAAGGCTAAGAAGGCCGGCACCTAAACCGAGGATGCCGGCCTTTGTGAAGCCAGAGAATTTCAGCTGCGGCGTGATCTCAAAGACGACGCCGTACTTTAAGGCCACGCCAGTGGACTCCGTATCCCGGAGGTTGCCATTCCCTTCCAAATCAGCCGTTGTGGGAAACAAACGAGCTCACTTAGGGAGAACGCTGACAGACGCCACCCTTGCCGGACGCTCCACGGTTCTCGCGGTGGAGAGGCGCATCTAGATACCCGGAGAGCTTCCAGACCGTGCCGTTCTCGTATGCTCCGCAGCTCCCCGTTGTGCCATAGACGTTGCCACTCTTATCCAGTGCCAGATTGCCGAAGTTATCTCCCTGGAAACCCACACCGACCCGGCCCCCAAGGTCATAGACGTAACCCACGGCGTGAGGAATGCAGATGAAATCGTATCCCCCTCCGGCAAGGTAGAGATCGCCTGTCGCATCTATCGCCAGGTCGTGGAAGGTGTTGGTACAGTTATCACCCCGTTGGCTGTCCTGAAGAACGCTAAATTCCCAGTTGCCATAGGACAATTCGAAAAGTAGGCCGAAATAGGCGCAGTAAGTGCAATCGCAGCGCTCATAACCGCTGAGGCCATAGAGATTGCCGAAGCGGTCTGGCACCAAGGTGGAGGGGCCATCGCCATCACCGTTGTCTGTGAACGTATAAATGACAGTCTCCGTCCAGCCGTCTGCCGACGGTACTAACCGGAAAACTGTGCCGCAGCCGGGGTTGGGGTTATAGAAGCAGTTGAGATCCCCGCCCGAGCTGGCTGTGCCGTACAAGGTACCGTCCTTGCCTATCAGTACACCGTTGGGCTGTGCACCGTCGCTGCCTCCGGTGAAACTATAGAGGATCTTCTCCGTCCAGCCTCCCGGCGAGGGCGTAAGCTCATAGACAGCACCTTGCCCGTAGGCCCCGCCGCTCGATGAGGTGCCGTACAAATTGCCCGCCTGGTCGAAACCGTTGACTCCGCCACCCCAGGCGTCGGTATTTCCGCCAAAATCATACAGCGGAGTTTCTGTCCAACTGCAGGCTACCGTACGGCAAACATTCGTGGGCGGTCTCAGATTGTACACTAGGCCGCAGTAGGATGTTCCATCACTGCCGCAGTTCTGGGTTCCTCCGCCCGTCCCACCGTAAAGACTTCCGTTTGGGCCGATGATGGGCTGGCCGGGGTCTTCCCCGCTGCCGCCTCCCGCGAAGCTGTACAGTGGGTTAAGCACCCAAGCAGCGGCGCTTTGCGCCAGCTTGTAAAGCAGCCCCTGGAGGTAGTCGCCGCCCCAAGCCGATCCGTAGAGGTTTTCGGCTTTATCTGCCGCCACGCCCGAGCTCGGCCCCCCCTCCTGGTCCGTGAAGCTGTGGATTATCCGGAAGTTGGGCGGCTTGTCATAGATACATTCGGAAGCAGTGCCGTTGCCGTCGATCGTGAACGACTCTGACGGAACCGCGCCGAGCAGGTTGTGGTAGGCGAGCGACGGGCCGGAGTTGATGTCCCACGCGTCGCGACCGCGGAAGCTATCGGTGGTGCCGGTCAGGGTCAGGTAGGGGTTAGAACCCGAAGTGACGCTGAGGCCAGTCACGCTGATCTGATAGACGTCGTAGCCGAAGCCGCCGGCGCAGACACCACCGTTAAAGGGGCTGCCGTTGGTGCAGAGCAGGATGGCCGAACCATTGCCGCCGCCGCCGATGGACACCACGCCAGAGCCCAGATCGTTGCCGAACGACGTGCTGCCGACCTGCCAGTCAAAGGTAAGCGGCGTGGCGCCTGCCGGTACCCACTCGGCGATGCTGAAGCCTGTCATGCCGGAGCTAGTCGGGAACTGGTCACTCACCTGATAGACGTCGATGAAATAGGCGTCATTGGTGCCGTTCGTCGGGCCGTTGTCGTAGAGGTCGCCGCCCTGCGCAGGAGCCCTGCGCGAAGCGACGAGCGGCCGCGATTTGCGGGTTGCTTGCGCCGCGGCTGGATGAGCAGGGCGGGGAGCAAGACCTGCCGCCGCCTCTCGTACCGTGGTTGGAGGCGTATTCTGCGCGAAAGCCGCTACTGCAGCCAGCGCAAGCAAAATTGCGATCGCCAGCGCAGCCCTAGCCGCGCGAGATGGTGTAGGAACATGAGATTTGAGATTGCCGGTTGCTGTGCATTGGATTACCTCCTCGCAGCGTGTGCGAAAGAAAACGGACCTAAGGGATGGGCGCACTCGGATGCCGTGGGAGAAGGAAGGTCGAGGGTCTTGTTCTCGCCGCCGGAGATCGATCAGAGAGGAGTGGGAAACAGGCCGGCGAAACTTCTCCCACGGCACCCACCAGAATTTCACGCTCCCAGAGAACGTTTGTCAGTGACGTATGAGGTAGCGGGCAGTGACAACTCGTGTAGGCATGGCAGGATTTCACTGGTCTGAACAAATAAAGCCGGGGCACAATCGCTCCGGCTCGCGAATCTGTTCTTAGCTCCCCCGGCCGGATTCTAACTACAGGTTCAGTCTGCGGCGCAAAATGCCCGCGAGACCGAGGATGGCCGAACCGAACAGCGTGATGCTGCTGGGCTCAGGAACGGGCGGGCCGCAGTCAGGAGCGTTCTTGCCAGCCCCGCAACCGGTGATCGTGAACGATTCCGAAGGAACCGCACCGAGCAGGTTGTGGTAGGCCGCCGAAGGACCGGAGTTGATGTCCCACGCGTCACGGCCGCCAAAGTTGTCGGTCGCTCCCGTCAGGGTCAGGTAAGGGTTAGAACCCGAACCGACGCTGAGGCCAGTCACGTTGATCTGATAGACGTCATAGCCGAAGCCGCCGGCGCAGATACCACCGTTAAAGGGGTTGCCGCTGCTGCAGAGCAGTATAGCCGAACCATTGCCGCCGCCGCCGATGGACACCACGCCAGAGCCCAGATCGCTGCCGAAGGACGTGCTGCCGACGGACCAGTCAAAGGTCAGCGGCGTTGCGCCAGCCGGTACCCACTCAGCGATGGCGAAGCTTCCCATGCCGGCACTAGACGGGAACTGTTCGCTCACCTGATAGACGTCGATGAAATAGGCGTCATTGGTGCCGTTTGTCGGACCGTTGCTGTAGAGATTACCCGCGAAGGCTGTAGCGTCCAGCACGAGGCACAGAATTGTAAGAAGAGTAAGACTGCGCATATGGTTCTCCGAAATGTCGGACGTTGAATTTCGATTCCACCTTACAACTATCGGTTCACCAGAATTTCACGCCTGCAGCGAGGGTTTGCCAGTGACATGCGGCGCACTCGGAAGTGACAGCGGGTGGGACCTTTTTCCTGACGGACTACGCCACCATTAATCCGCACTCTCTTTTCTTCTGAACACATCAATAAACAATTGCGATCGCGGCCGATAAGCTTTGGCGGCGGCGCCCCAAATGTAGTCTGTCGGATCGTCCATATCCACGGTTCCGATCTTTTCGTATTGAGTAGAAACGTACGAATCAGCCCAGTCTAAAATGAGCGTCTCCGAGCTCGCTAACCGGCCGAAGGACTGCGGCACATTGACGAACACCACAAACGCGGGCTTCGCGGCCTCGATCTCTGCCATCATTTCCTTCTGCATCTGCAAGGCGTAAGGCTGCGGTTCCATCAGGCTGTAGGTATAGATGTAACCAGTGGCCGAGTGCCGGTCCGCATAAAAATAGATCTCCGGCTCGGAACCTAACACGGCGATGCGAGCGCCCGGCGAGGCGTGACTCTTGAGGTAGGCCCCAACCTCCACCGCTTCTGGGAACGGGTTCGTGTGGTATACCGCACGACATGCTGCCACTGGATCCATCTCGAAGAAATACTCTCGCTGCAGAAATATGGAGCCTGCAAAGGCAACGAGAAAGACGAGCACCGGCAGAAATGACCATGCTTTGTGCCGGCCTTCAAGAAGGCTCTGCCTGACTGAACTCACCGCAACCCCCGCCAGCAGCGCCATCGCGGGCAGCATGAGGATGAAGTAGTGAAGTCGGAAATACAGACCCGGACACACCGCGAGAAATGAAAAGAAAAGGAAACCCCCAAGAAAGAAGCGCTGAGCACGGGCTTTCGGATCCCACAGTACCGCGCTAAGACCCACCGCTGCGATGGCCCAAATCCAGAATGCTGGCCTTACCACTTCAGGAGCGAAAAGGCGGAAGTAATGGACGCCCTCTCTAATCCCTATGATTGAGGCATATTTTTGAGAATACAGGAACGTCCAGAACCAAAACTTTTGGAAGGTGCCGGCTGCGAAGAGAACCAGGCAAGTCACCGCAAAAGGCAGAATCGAGCCAAGCACAAAAGCTCCGGCCTTCGGCGCCAAGCCCCGCCAATCAAGCCGTCCGTCCCGATACTCGGTCTTAGCCAGATACAAACCGCCAAAAATGGCAAACAGGATGCCGGGCTGTTTCATGAGGAAGGCCAAACCAAACAGCACGCCGCTTAAAAAGAAAAGCCAGATGCGTCGGGCCTCGATTGCCTTGAGCAGGAGCAGGATTCCAGCCAGCGCCGCCAGCACGACAAAATGCGTAGCATGCCCCGCGAAACCCAGCACGGACGGACTAGTGGACAGTAGCGCGTAGCTCGCAGCAGCAACCAATCCGGCTAGTAGACCGAACAAACGCCGGGCCAAAAGAAAAACGAGAAACGTGGTGGCCGCGTTGATGAAGAGCAAACCGAGATGAATCGCGCTGGGCGTTTGCCCGAAAACTGCCAGGATCACGGAATACGCGGCGAACGTTCCGGGCAGCTTCATGCTGTAAACAAGCTGGTAGGGAGGTATGCCCTGCAGAATCAACTGCCCCGCATAAGCGTATTCCCCTTCGTCCCGTTCCAGGGGGGTCGCCCGCAAGTGGAAGCGAATGAGGGCAAAGAAGAGAATTACCAGCAGCAGTAGTGCGTAACACCAATATTGCGACGTTCTAAGCTTCACCCGTTGCACCACCCGTAATTGTTACCACATGCCGCATTAGGATGCGAAACCTGGTCGGCATAGCAATAGCCACCGTCCGCCTGGTTAGCTGGTTGAGGCTTTGAAGCGCTCCGGTTGCGCACGGAGCCCATCTGCTGTAAGTTTCCGCTAGTGGAACATCCCTGCTATCGCTGCCAAGCCTCGATTGAAGAGGGCACTACGTTTTGTCCGCACTGCGGCGCCCCTCAGATTCGAGTCGTTACTCCTGAAGACACCGCGGCGGCACCACCGTCGCCGCTCACACCCAGCCCACCGGGGGAAGTTACTCCGCCGGCCTATTCCGTGCCCCCCGCACCAGGTTGGACTCAAGGCGGCCCGGCATTCTCGCCTCAAGGGACGGCCATTCAGTGGGAACTGGCGTGGAAGGGTGCGCTACTAGCCGGAGTTGGGGCTGCGATCCTCACGGCTATCCCGTTCGTCTCCATCGGTTGTTGTCTCTGGATGCTGGGAGCGGGTGTCTTCTCGGTTTCGATGTATCGCAAGCGCCTGCCGGGAGCTTCGATTACTCCGGGGATGGGGATGAGGCTGGGGGCGCTGGCGGGCGTCTTCGGGTTCATAATCAACGCAGTGGTGACGGTGCTGTCGTTCGTCGTCTTCCGTTCCAATGCCGATTTCCGTCGTGCCATGCAGGAGCAGATGCAAAAGCAAATGGCCAACAATCCCGATCCTAAGGCGCAGGCAATCGTGCAGCACTTCATGGACTGGATGAGCACTCCACAAGGCGCCGCAACCCTGGTGGTGCTGATGTTGATTGTGCTGGCCATCGTGTTCGTTGCCATCACCGCTGCCGGCGGCGCGCTGGGAGCTTCGATGTCAGGCAGTAGACGGGAATTCCGATGATCACCGAGGCGCGTGCGCGATATCACAGAGTGCCGGGTGAAGGTTGCTCCCCGGCTCGGGCTTTTCGTATGATGCGAACGGCATGACGAAGGCCTCCATCCAGCCTCCTAACCTTCGCGAGAAATCGCAAATCCTGTCGGCATCTGAAATCGAACGCACCCTGGTGCGTCTGGCCCACGAGATTGTCGAAAAAAATAATGGCGTTGCCAACCTTGGGTTAGTCGGGATCATGCGCCGCGGCGTACCGTTGGCGCAGCGACTGGCCAAGATCCTTGGCCGCATCGAAAAAACTGCAGTCCCGGTCGGCACCTTGGACATTACGCTTTATCGTGACGATCTCTCCACCGTCGGGCATCGCCCGGAAGTGAAGAAGAGCATCATGGGGTTCGACATCCAGGACAAGAGCATCATCCTGGTCGATGACGTGCTCTACACCGGACGGACCGCACGGGCCGCGCTGGATGCGTTGTTCGATCATGGTCGTCCGCGCCGCATTCAGCTTTGCGTGCTGATTGACCGCGGCCACCGCGAGTTGCCCATCGAGGCGCGCTTCGTTGGGCGCACCATCCACACCACCGACAACGAAAGCATCGAAGTGAAGTTGCAAGAGATCGACGGCTCCGACAAAGTTCTGCTGATGGAGCGGGTGGGCGAGGGCCAATGAAACCGCAATTGGGTTCGCTACTGGGTATTGAACAACTTACTACCTCACAAATTGAGTCGATTTTGGCGCTGGCCCGGCGCATGGATCCCAGCCGTCCATCGCAGTTGTTGCGCGGCAAACGAGTGGCCCTGCTCTTTTACGAATCTTCCACCCGCACCCGGATTTCATTCGAACTTGCCGCCAAAACCCTGGGCGCCACTACTACCCTTGTGACTCCGGTCTCTTCCAGCATCGAGAAGGGCGAATCCCTCATTGATACCGGCTGGACGGTGGCGGCCGTGGGAGCGGATGCCATCGTTATGCGGCATGCCAACAGCGGGGCAGCTTACCTGCTGGCACGTTATGTGCGGATCCCGATTGTCAATGCCGGCGATGGGATGCATCAGCATCCTTCACAAGCGCTGCTCGACGCCTTGACCATTACCAGCCACAAAAAGCGCTTGCAACGGCTGCGCGTGGTGATCGTCGGCGATGTGTATCACAGCCGGGTTGCGCGCTCCAACGCAGAGCTACTTTCACGCTTCGGGGCGGACATCGTATTCAGTGGCCCGCCCGATTTCGTGCCGGCAATCTCCGCCACCATCGCGCCGGGAGTCACCGCCTGCCACAACCTAAACACCGCGCTGCAGGGCGCCGACGTTGTAATGGCGTTGCGCGTTCAGAAAGAGCGGCTCGCCGGAAAGCATCTTAGCGTTCAGGATTACATTGCCAACTACCAGATCACGCCGCAACGCATGCAGCTGGCAAAACCGGACGCGATCCTCATGCATCCGGGACCGGTCATTCGTGGCATGGAGTTGACCAGCGAAGTGGCGGACGGTCCGCAGTCCTGCATTCATGAGCAGGTCCGTAACGGAGTAAAAGCCCGCATGGCGATTCTGGCCATGCTGCTCGGGGCGGCGCGCTAAATGAAAAACTCATTGCTCATCGTACGCGGACACGTTGTCGATCCTGCCAGCGGCGTCGATCAGGAGATGGACGTTCTTTTGCGCGACGGGCGCGTGGCTGCTGTCGCCGCGCCCGGAAAACTTCGCGGTCAGGCTAGGCGGAGCTTCAACGCGAAGGGGTGCATCGTCGCTCCAGGCTTCATTGATGTGCACGTGCATCTGCGCGAGCCCGGGCAGGCCCACAAAGAGACTATCGCCACCGGAACTGCCGCAGCCGCGGCCGGAGGCTTCACCTCTGTCTGCGCTATGCCTAATACCGTGCCGGTGAACGACTCGGCGGAGATCGCGCGCTGGATGCAGGCTCCGGAACGCGGCGCCTTGGTGAACGTCTTTCCCGTCGCCGCGGTGACTGTCGGCAGCCTGGGAGAAAAGCTTACTAAGTTTGCCGCGCTCAAGAGGGCGGGAGCGGTGGCAGTGAGCGACGATGGCAAGCCGATTCTCAGCGATCGACTCATGCGGGCTGCTTTACGCGCCGCGTCGCGGCTGAAGATTCCGGTGGTGCAGCATGCCGAGGACACGCGCATGACGGCGGACTGCTCAATGAACCTTGGCGCAACGTCGTTTCGCCTGGGCCTGCACGGCATGCCGAACGCCGCCGAGGCGAGCCTCGTAGAGCGCGACATCGCGCTGGCCCGCGCAACCAGAGGACACCTGCACGTGGCGCATCTCTCGACCCGCGAAGCTCTGGAAGCCGTGCGCCGTGCCAAGAAGGCGGGGCTGGGCGTGACCGCCGAGGTCACGCCGCACCACTTCACGCTGGTGGATGAAAACGTCGGCGATTTCAACACGAACTACAAAATGAATCCGCCGCTCCGCTCGGTGGCTGATCGCGACGCTCTGATCCAGGGCATTATCGATGGCACCATCGATGCGATCGCGACCGACCACGCGCCACATGCCTTCCACGAAAAGCAAGTAGAGTTCGAGCGTGCCGCCTTCGGCATCACCGGCCTGGAGACCGCCCTTGCCATCACAGTCACCGTTTTACATCAGCACTTTAAGTTGCCATTGTGGCGGATCATCGAGTTGCTTTCGGCGAATCCCGCCAGGGTCTTCGGTCTTGCGAAACGCGGCAGCCTTGCGCCAGGTTCCCATGCCGATGTCACCATCTTCGATCCCAAGAAGAAATGGACCTTCGACGCTTCGCAATCCAAATCAAAATCAAAGAACACACCGTACGATGGATGGAGCTTCACCGGAAAGGTCGTCGCGACGATTGTGAATGGGGAGGTCGTCTATGACGGCCGATGAAATCATCGACGGTAATCCTGCGCCACGGGCGAATCGAAGCGCCGCAGCCGCCGTAAACACATGGCGGGCGGCGGAGGCTCAGTGTCCTATGCTCTGCACGCCTTTGCGCTTCGTGGTCTTCTTCAGCAGGAAGACAATCGGGATGCAGGCGAAACACACCAGCGCCATATAGCGGAAGTCATCGACATAGGACCAAAGCCTGGCTTGCGCTGACAGCTGTGCGCCCAGCAGCGCGTAGGCTTTCTGCATGGCCTCGACGGGCCCATACCCTTGCGTGTACAGATACTGCTCCAGGGCATGGAGCTGGTTTTGCAGCGGCACGCTGCTGGGAGCCAGCGAGTGCACCAACTCATTCTGGTGGAGCTGCTCATGGCGGGCCACGATGGTGTTCACGATTGAGATACCGATGCTGCCGCCCACGTTGCGAAAGAGATTATAGAGTCCGCTGGCGTTACCGATCTCCTCGTTCGCCAAGCCTGCAACTGCCGTTGTGGAGAGCGGGACGAAGACCGAACCCGAGCCGAAGCCGCTCAGCACAATGGCCCAGAGAAACGACCACTGAGAAATCTCCAGGTCGACCTGGCCGAACCCCAAGCCACTGATGGCAAACATGAGAAAGCCGGCGGCGATCAGCCATCGGTTGTCAATCTTGCTGGTCAAGATGCCAATAATGGGCAAGGCCAGAATGGCGCCAATTCCGCGCGGGCTCACCGCCCAGCCGGCCGCATACGCCGTGTACCCCAGCAGTTCCTGATAGAAGAGCGGTAACAAGGTGATCAGCCCATAAAGGGCGCCTCCAAAGATCCCGATGAGAATGCAGCCCAACAGGAAGTTTCGGTGTCGAAAAACGCGCAAGTCTACCAACGGTTTGTCGTGCGTGAATTCGCGGATGAGGAAGGCGACAAACGTGATGAGGAGAACAGCCGATGTCCAACGAATCCAGTTGGCTCCAAACCAGTCGTCTTCCTGACCCTTGTCAAGAATGATCTGCAAGGAACCGAGCCATACCGCCAGCAGCCCTAGTCCGATTCCGTCGATTCGGCCAGGCTTGGCATTCTTGATGTACGACGGGTCCTCTACGAAACGCAGAATCATGAAAATGGCAAGGATCCCAACGGGGATGTTGATGTAGAAAGCCCAGCGCCAGGAATACGCATCGGTGAGATATCCCCCAAGGGTTGGGCCGAGGACGGGCGCCACCACGACGCCCAGCGCGAACACCGCTAACGCCATGCCACGTTTATCGGGCGGAAAGCTTTCCAGCAGGATGGCCTGCGACAAGGGCTGCAAAGCGCCGCCGCCGGCGCCTTGCACGGCGCGCGCCAGCAGGATCATCCAAAGGCTGGTTGCCGCGCCGCAGGCGAACGACGACACCGTGAAGATTACGATGCACGTAATCAGGAACCGTTTGCGGCCAAACTTCAGGGAGAACCAGGTGCTCGCCGGCAGAATAACCGCATTGGCCACCAGATAACTGGTGAGTACCCAGGTGGCTTCGTCGTTGGTAGCCGACAGGCTGCCGGCAATGTACGGAAGCGCGACCGACGCGATGGAGGTGTCAAGCACCTCCATGAAAGTCGCCAGCATGACCGAGATAGCAACCATCCACGGGCTCGAAACCGGCCGTGAAAGGCTCATCCCCTGCGTACCAGCGACAGTCGCACTCGCCATCCTTGGCCCCTCGAGCAGGAAGTGGGCTGTCGCGGTTGGTCACTCCGCAGCCAGCACTAACGCGAACTAAGAAACAAATGATGCGGCTGGCGTGAAGAACGATTCCCGGATAAATGGCTGCACAATACGGCCGGACAGGCGGATGACGAATGTCGAACCGGCTCGCCTGCAAAGCCACTCGCGTTCTGGTTGAAAACGCCGGTAGTGGGCTCAGCCGACTACCAAAACCTCGGTCGGATATAATTTTCGAAGTCGTGGAGCCGGAGTGCCTTCTGTTGATTTGATACCGACGGTGGAGATTCAGTCCCGGCCCGGCCCGGGTTGGTTGCACTGGATCGAGATGCGGGCGTGGGCCCTCAGCCTTGTGCTGGTGATCGCGACCCTCGCGCTTTACTATCCCGTAAACCGGCATCCGTTCGTCAACTACGACGACACCGTCTACGTCACGGACAACTTGCACGTACAAGGCGGTTTGGATTGGGAGACGGTGAAGTGGGCGTTCACGACCTACGAACAGGCCAACTGGCATCCCCTGACCTGGCTGTCTCACGCCTTGGATTGCCAGCTTTTTGGGCTGAATCCCGCCGGCCACCACGAAGTAAATCTGCTCCTGCATGTGCTGAATGTCCTGCTGTTGTTTTGGGTGCTATATCGGGCGACAGGTTTTGCAGGTCGCAGTTTCATGGTGGCTGCATTGTTTGCCTTGCATCCCATCAATGTCCAAACCGTAGCATGGATTGCGGAACGCAAGAACCTCCTCAGCATGCTGTTCTTTCTGCTCGCTTTGGGCGCTTACCGATGGTATGCGCGCGAACCTCGGGTGGGGCGCTATGCCGTGGTCGCGTTGCTGTTTGCGCTGGGTTTGATGGCCAAGCCGCAAGTGATCACCCTGCCCTGCGTTCTCCTGCTGTGGGATTATTGGCCCTTGCAGCGCATGTTTGCGCCCGGTGCGGAGCCTTCGTCCAGGGCAGCGGGAGCAACCATTCCGCCAAAGAGTTTCCTCTGGCTGCTGGTGGAAAAACTCCCGCTGTTCGCACTCGCCGCTGCTAGCGCTGTAATTACCATGTACGCGCAACGCGCGGGCGGCGCAAGAAATTGGTATCCACGTTCCATTCGGTTGGGCAATGCGATTGTCTGCTACGCGCGATACGTGGGAAAGGCGCTTTGGCCGTCGAAACTGGCGCTTTTTTATCCCCATCCCGGCAGCTCCCTCAAGACCTGGCACATACTCGCAGCGCTTGCCTTCTTGCTGGCCATCACGGACCTGATCATCAACCGGTCGCGCCGCCGTTATCTCTCGGTGGGGTGGTTTTGGTTTCTTGGCGCCTGGCCCCCATGATCGGTCTGATCCAGGTGGGTGTGCAGGCGATGGCCGATCGCTACGCCTATCTACCCTTCATCGGCTTGTTCATCATGATTTGCTGGGGTGTGGCGGACTGGTCAGAGCAACGGCACATTTCCGCCGCTTGGTTGGCCAGCGTCAGCCTCGCGGCATTATTGGCACTGACGGTGGTGGCTCGTATCCAACTTGACCACTGGAGCGACAATGTGGCTCTTTGGACTCACACTTTGCAAGTCACCGGGCCTAATTTCATAGCCGAGAACAGTCTCGGGATTGCTCTGGAACACGAGGGCAAAGAAGACGAGGCGATCAAACACTTCCAAGCCGCGTTGGCGATTAACCCCAACGATGCCGCCAGCAATCTGAACGTCGCCGAGTACGATCGAAGGCAGGGGAGATTACTTGCGTGCATCGAACGATGCAAGAGAGTGCCGGCCATGACGCAGTTGGCCGGACAAAAGGCCCAAGCGTACGCGAAGATGGCCCTGGCCTATCGCGCACTTGGAGATAATACACACGCTCGCGAGTGCGACGCGGAGGTAGATAGAATCCTGAGCGGGCAATAGGCCGTTTTGCCAAGACGGCTTCTTTCGTCGCAGTCTTGGTCTTTTTGCAAAACTTAAGCTGGCTCGGAGTTTGGTTAGGGCCTTCGCTGTTATGAATCAGGGGGCTTCGGCCCGCGAGGGATAAGCTTATCCGCCTCTACGTTTTCTTTTAGGCCGGCTTCGCGAGCGCGGAGTTTCCAATAGTCTCCTGCGGTCTCACTCAGGTCGCCGGCGGGCTTCTCGCCGTGAAAGACGCGCGACACGCTGCGCACCACGCGCCGCATCGGCAATTCGCCGTCTTCGGCAAGAAACAATTCTCCGACTTTGATGGTGCGGTAGTACCAGCGCTTCAGCAGCGCGAGGTGCTCCATCCATTCCAGCGCGGAACGCGGCTTAGGGATTTCGATCCCCGCGAGCGTCTCGGTGACGCGCGACTCCATCGATTGCGGCTTTGACGCGAGATGCGAGGCTCCGGACTGCTTGCTTACGTTGAGTGCCACCGGATCGCAAATGCGCCCGGCAACAATTTTTAACAATGCTACCGATTCGGGTTCCGCTGACGGCTGCACCATCACGCCGTTTAGTTCATCAAGACGGCGCACGATCTCCGGCAACTGCGAGGCGGCAGCTTTCACCTTCTCCAGTCGCACATGCAGAGCGGCGGCGGCCTCGAAATCGAGCTTGACCGACGCTTCGTCGCGCTGACGTTCGATCTCGCGAACCAGCGACTGGCCACCCGTTTGGAAAAACTGTTGTACGCGCCCCACTTCGGCCGCGTATTCCTCGTCGGTGCATCCTTTGAAGCATGGCGCCAGGCACATCTTCATCTCGGAATATATGCAGCCGGGAAATGCGGGATCGGGACTGAGGTCGAAGGTACAGCGGCGCATCTTGAACAAGTCAAGCGCATCATCGGCGAACTTCTCGGCGGCAACGCGGGTCGCGAAGGGGCCGAAATATTGTGCGCTTCCCTTCACTCCGCTGATGCGCGTGGTGACCGTCGCACGCGGGTGAGGGTTATCGAGAATGAGCTTGACCAAGGGCGCGAAGCGAAGGCGGAGACGTTTGTCGTAGGTCTTGGGGAACTCGCGGCGTAAGGTCTGGTAGAGCAGGAACGACGATTGGAAGTCGGAACCAGTGGGAGTCCACTTGATCCAGCGCACGCGATCGCGCAGGTTCAGCTTGCGAGTTTGGCCTTCCGCGGCGCCGAGCAGGCGTTGCAAGCGGCGGCGCAGATTTGAGGTCTTGCTGATGTAAGGCTCAGTGCCTTCATCTCCGCGCAGCACGAACACGGCGGCACTCGCCGGTGCGGCGGCGAACAGTTCGCTGTCGCGGTCAGGAATGAACTCGATGCGCTGCACTTGGACATTCTATCTACCACAGCGATACAGAGGCACGCATCAGCTGTTAGTTCTATTCAACCGGTGACGGGGGATCGTCCTTGTGCGACTTTACGCTGATGCGTTTTCTCACAAGCCGCGTTGAGTAGAAGCGCCTGCGATAGTCGCGTCCATTCATGTCGACCTTCTGGCACATTTCATGCAATCGCGACCACATCGGGCCGCCAATTCGATCTCCCAGCGTCTCACCGCGTACCGCACGTTCTGGATCGGTGAACTGTTCTCCCCGCTCCTTCTCCTCTACGGATCTCTCGGCCCGATCCTCGAAATTCGTGGTGATAAGAGTCGTTCTGTTCTCGCTGTACCGATTGTTTAGGATATGAGCAACGGTGTCCCAAACCCACTGCGAAGTTCGGATTGCCCCGAGTTCATCGAGCAGCACCACCTCCGTCTCAAAGACCGGCTGAAGTAGTTCCAACTCCGTCATCTGTACTGTCGGGCTGTACGTGTACTGAATCTGCTTGAGAAGCTCTCGATAATCTACAAAGCGGCATCGGACACCTTTGTCGCCTATCAGGCGCTTCAGAATTGACACACCTAGATGAGTCTTGCCAACCCCAGGAGGGCCGACAAACAGTAGCCCTCTTTTTTCAATCGGATACTTCCCAATAAATTGCTCGGCCGTCCGCTTCGCCTCCAGCAACTGTTCCCGCTCGCCTTCGGTGTTGAAATTTGTCAGGTCGCAAGCGGTGTAGCGCGGCGGGATGTGCGCGGCTTCCAGGAGGCGCTCGCCGCGGTCGCGCACGCGACATTCACAGCGCACCGCTTCACGCTCTTTGCCGGCCTCGATGGTCTGCCATCCCGTGCCGCCGCAGATGGGACATGTGTCAGTCAGAGTGGTCACCAGTTTGAATCTAATGCCGAGCCGCTCGGCGTGCAATACAGGGCGCACGAGGCATAGCGGGAAGTTGTTGAATCACGGTGGAAATCCGGCAACAACTGTGTAAAACGGGCGCGAACGTTCTGAGAACACGCTCGGAAAGCTAAATGAATCTTCAGTCAGGCGAGTTTGGTCTGGAGGCTTCCCCCCGCGACTCCACCACCCATCTTCGCATCTAATTGTGAGCGCAACATTTGACAAGCGCGCCCTCATACATGGATCGATATCTTTGCATTCATGGCCATTTTTATCAGCCGCCGCGCGAGAACCCCTGGCTCGAGTCGATCGAGCTGCAGGATTCAGCGTACCCCTATCACGATTGGAACGAGCGCATCACCGCAGAGTGCTACGCCGCTAACGCCAGCTCGCGCATCCTGACCGCCGACAATCGCATCATTCGCATCGTCAACAACTATTCGCGGATCAGCTTCAATTTTGGTCCCACGTTGTTGTCGTGGCTGGAAGAGCATGCGCCTGATACGTACCAGGCGATCCTCACCGCCGACCAGGAAAGCCAGCAGCGTTTCTCGGGACACGGCAACGCCATCGCGCAGGTCTACAACCACATGATCATGCCGCTGGCTAGCCGCCGGGACAAACAGACGCAGGTGGCCTGGGGCATCCGCGATTTCGAACATCGCTTCGGTCGCACGCCCGAAGGCATGTGGCTCGCGGAAACTGCCGTGGATGTGGAGACGCTGGAAGTCCTGGCCGAACATGACATCCAGTTCACCGTATTGGCGCCATCGCAAGCCCAACACGAGCGGCGCGTGGGAACCACGAAGTTCAAGAATGTAGAAGGCGGCAAGATCGACCCGACGCGTCCTTACATTTGCAATCTGCCGTCGGGACGCAGCATCAACTTGTTCTTCTACGACGGGCCGATCTCGCGTGCGGTAGCCTTCGAAGGGCTGCTAAGCAACGGCGAGACTTTTGCCAACCGGCTGATCAGCGGATTTGCCGATAATCGCCGCTGGCCTCAGCTCATGCACATCGCCACCGATGGCGAGACCTACGGCCATCATCATCCCAAAGGCGACATGGCGCTGGCCTATGCGCTGCATCACATCGAAAGCACCAATCTGGCGAAGCTCACCAACTACGGCGAATATCTGGAGATCAATTCGCCGACCCACGAAGTGGAGATCGTGGAGAACACATCGTGGAGCTGTATCCACGGCGTGAGCCGCTGGAGCCGGGACTGTGGCTGCAACAGCGGCGGCAAGCCGGGATGGAACCAGGCCTGGCGCGCTCCACTGCGCACTGCGTTCGATTACCTGCGGGACGAGCTGGGGCCGGATTATGAACGCAAAGCCTCGGAACTGCTGCGCCATCCCTGGCAGGCACGCGACGAATACATCAACGTGGTGCTCGACCGCAGCGAAAGCAGCCTGCAAACTTTCTTCGCCAAGCACGGCAAGGCTGAAATGACGGACACGGACACGGTCACCGCCCTCGCCCTGCTGGAAATGCAGCGCCATGCCATGCTGATGTACACCAGTTGCGGGTGGTTCTTCGACGAGTTGTCGGGCATCGAGACGGTGCAAACCATCATGTACGCCGGGCGCGCGTTGCAGCTTGCCCATCTGCTGTTCCCCGATCACTCGGAGGAAAAATTCAAGGAGTTGCTGGCGCTGGCAAAGAGCAATCTCGGCGAGCACGGCGACGGCGCGCGCATTTTCGAGAAATGGGTGAAACCAGCCGAGGTGAACCTGCTGGCGGTGGCAGCCCACTACGCGATCGCTTCCATGTTTCAGCGAATGGGAGAGAGCAGCTCCATCAACTGTTACGAGGTGCACCAGCGCGAAGACGTTCGCCTGGAGTCGGGGCGGGCGCGGCTGGCCATGGGCACTGCGCAGGTCCGCTCGCGCATTACCCACGAGCAGCAGGAAGTCAGCTTTGGCGTGCTGCACTTCGGCGATCACAACGTGATTGCGGGGGTGCGAGAATTTTCAGGCGAGCTGGAATTCAAGAGCGCAGCGAGGGAAGTGCGTGACAGGTTCCAGTCGGCCGACCTTCCTGCGGTTTTGCGGCTGCTCGATAAGCATTTCGACGGCGCGAGCTACAGTCTGCGGTCGCTCTTCCGCGACGAGCGCCAAAAGGTCGTCAGTAGGATACTTGGCTCAACCATGGAGGAAGCCGAGGCGGCCTACCGCCAGATTTACGAGCACCATGCTCCGCTGCTGGGATTCCTCAGCGATATGGGAGAGCCGCTGCCGAAGATGCTGCACCTGACCGCGGAGTTCGTGCTAAACACCGCGCTGCGTAAGGAGTTCCTGGCCGATGAACTCGATCTGGAACGGATCCAGACCCTGCTGGACACGGCGGCGCGGGAGAAAGCCCAATGGGACGAAGCGGGGCTGGGCTATGCGCTCAAACGCCGCCTGGGCCGCATGGCCGACGAGTTGGCGGTGAATCCTCGCGAAGAACGGTTACAGCGCTTCAACGCCACCATTGGCCTGGTGCGATCTCTGCCCTTTGAGGTGAACCTTGCGCCGGTGCAGAACGTGTTCTACCAACTCCTGCAGAATGTGTATCCGGCGGTCGCGCTGGAAGTCGACGAGGTCTCGCAACGCTGGGTCAGCGAGTTTGCAAGCTTGGGCGAGAAGCTGGAGGTGTGCGTGGAACCGGTGGCCGTACCAGCGACGTAGGGGTTGGCGACCATGGGGGCTAAAGAGGGTGCTGGAAAAGTGACGTTCCGGTAGTGCTGACCCTCAGGTCAGGCTACCGGGTTTCTTACTTTTTCATCTCTTGCGCGCTTGGGCCCGCGAGACGAGTTTCCTCGGTGGATTGCGGCTCGCGCTGTGGAAAATGCATCTCTTCACGGTTTTTCTTGACATACACCCGGTTTCGCAAGTAAATACTGGCGCCACAGGTTCTGACCTGGCGAGGAGCGAGCATGAACAAAGGGGATCTGATCGAGAAAATCGCAGCCGCCCACGGGATCAGCAAAACCAGCGCGGGGGGCGCCATCGACACAATAATTGATGCGGTCACAGCCGCGCTGAAAAAAGGAGACCGTGTGACGCTGGTGGGATTCGGCACCTTCTCCGTCTCGCAACGTAAGGCGCGCAACGGACGTAATCCGCAGACTGGAGGGGTAATTAAGATTCCAGCGCGGAAAGTCGCCAAGTTCACTGCGGGCGTCGATTTGAAGAAGGCCGTCAACAAGAAGTAGCGGGAGCTAGGCCAACAACGTTCGCGATCCTGCGGCAGGGCGAAGGCCCTGCCGCGTTATTTTTGTCGGGAGGTTGTTTGATACAGCCGGAGGGTATGGGTGAAAACAACGTCGAAGACAACCGACGCGCGCCGCCGAATCGTTTTCTCGTAGTTGGAATCAAATCCCTTGATGCTGGCCGCCGACTGCGGCGATTACCGCTATTGGCCAATTTCCAGTAAAATCAAAGTTTGCGCAAAACGAGTTAGGAGTTCTTATGAAGGCAGGCATCCATCCGGCTTATGACGAAGTGCGCGTGCACTGCGCGTGCGGTAATACATTTATGACCCGCTCGACCCACAAGGGCGACATCAACGTGGAAATCTGTTCAGCATGCCACCCGTTCTTTACCGGCAAACAGAAGCTGGTAGACACTGCAGGCCGGGTCGAGCGCTTCCGCCGCAAGTACGCCAAGTCCGACGCGGGCAAGGCAGCGGCAGCGAAGGTTGAGGCGGCAAAGGAGGCCGCGAAGGTCGAGGCGGCGAAGAACTAACTTTATACAGAGCTTGGAGCGAGAGCCTCCGCAGCGGCGGAGGCTTTTTGCAGCGTTCAATCCCCATGACGGCGACGCAGTGGCGGATTCCTCACCCACCTCTTTATGATTCGACCGCCGATGAGACGTTCACGCCGTGACGCTCACCGCGGAGAGTTGGCGCAGGGCCTCCGCGTAGGGCTTACGTGCAACCCCCCGCTCCGTGATGATCGCGGTGACGTAGGCATTCGGGGTGACATCGAACGCCGGATTCTCCACGTCGACCCCGTCCGGCGCGATCTGCTTCCCGGCAAGGTGAGTCACTTCCCGCGAAGAGCGCTGTTCAATAGGAATCTGACTGCCGTCGGCGGTTGCCAGGTCCACCGTCGAAAACGGGGCGGCCACGTAGAACGGAATACCGTGCTCCTTGGCCAACACCGCAACCGTGTAGGTCCCAATCTTGTTGGCGACATCGCCATTCGCGGCGATACGATCGGCGCCCACAATCACGGCATCGATTTTGCCTTGCTGCATCATGGAGCCAGCCATATTGTCAGAGATCAGGGTGGTTGGAATGTGGTCTTTCATCAACTCCCACGCTGTCAGACGCGAGCCCTGGAGGAAGGGACGGGTCTCGTCGACAAACATATGCAGCTTTTTGCCCGAATCCACTGCCGCGCGAATTACGCCCAGGGCTGTGCCGTAACCGCAAGTCGCCAGCGCCCCCGCGTTGCAGTGAGTCAACACTCCGCCGCTGGAAGGAAGCAGAACAGCGCCGTGCCTTCCCATCGCTTCGTTCGCGGCGATATCTTCCACCAGCATGCCTTGCGCTTCGCTCACCAGTTCCTTTTGAATCCGTGGAATAGGCAGGGCGCCAACTTGTTCAAATTTGTCGCGCATGCGGCCAATCCCCCAGAAGAGATTGACTGCGGTTGGGCGAGTAGCAGCGAGGACCTCGCTGATGTGGTCGAGGTCTCGTCTCAGTTCGGCGTGGTCCCTGGCCTGGGAGTCGCGCACGCCCAGCGCAACTCCCATGGCGGCGGCAACGCCAATTGCCGGCGCGCCCCGCACGATCATGGTTCGGATGGCGTTGGCAACTTCTTCGTAGCTGGTGCAGGTGACGTAGGTCTCTTCCGTGGGCAGCTTGGTCTGATCGATGAAGCGTACGCCCGCGTCCGTCCATTCCAGGGTTTTGATCATTTGACGTAGCGCTGCGATGAATTACGGTCGGGACGAATTTTCAACGCCCCTCCAGTAATTCCAGAAACTCATCCCGCCCTAATTGAAGTTTGCGGAGATACTCGCGGAGGGTTCCTTCTCGCATTGGGTCTTTCCCATGCGGTTCGTGGAAAGTGACTACGCTTGGACTTCGCGTTCTAGAATGAAACGAGCGAGCCGACCCTCGTTTGCTTTTCATCGCTTGATAACCCAAAGCCTCGAGCACACGCACAAACTCCCTCCACGTCAGTTGCGGAGGGAGTCTAGATTCTTTCATTTACACCAAAGCAAGTATTTGGCTGTCGTGGATAGCTGCAGAGAACCGGTAGAAGGATTGGTCGCGTGGAAGTTCTCCCGGCGAGAAATGCGATTCCCTGGCGTGGCTGCGCAGATGCTCCACTACCGGTTCCAATTTATGGATTTCTCGAAGAGCTTCTAAATGGCTGAGTACGGCATCTCTCAGGTTATTCTGTGCCTCCTCATGGGTCTTGCCAAATACGGCCACGGGGAGATCTTCGGCAATACCGTTAAAAACTCCCTGTTCCTCCCATATTCTGCACAACACCGGGACTTCCACGACAATTTCCGCGGACTCCTTTTTCCTCAGGAAAGCCACGATCCCATCTCCTCCAACAACGTGCCTTCCAGTTTACGCTGAATCAAAGCTCTCTCGCCACCTTGATTTCCGGGACTCGCAACCGCTCATCGGCAGGCTTCCCCCAAACAAATCGGCCCGATCCGCGGAAATCCGCGGTTGATCTTCGCTTCTTCGCTTTACGGCCGATGAACTTCGCAGCGGTTTCCCGGCGAATTGGTCACGGCCGGCCGGTCGCAGAGATCGCACTTGGCGCTGACCGCAAAAATCGGAGGTGCGCCGCGTTTCACATGTTGAGCGCGAACATCGTTGGCGGTGAACAGCGCTACGAACTCTGCGGGAGCAGCGGCCGTTTCGACGTTAGCACGACCTCCTGCTTCCTCGCGCTCCACCAGGCACAGCACCCCGGCGATTTCAAACCCAAATTCGCGCGCGGCCTCAATGGCCTGGATGGTCGAACCTCCCGTGGTGCACACGTCATCAACAATCACCACCCGCGCCGCCTTCTGTCGAAAGCCTTCAATACGCTGGCCCATGCCGTGCGCTTTTTCGGCTTTGCGCACCAGAAAGCCGTGCACCGGCTTTCCCTGCTGCGCGCTGATAACGGAAGTCGCGACCACGATCGGATCGGCGCCCATGGTCAGCCCGCCGATGGCATCGGCTTGCCAACCCTGCGTGCGAATCTCCTCGAAGACCGCTTGCCCGGTTAGCAGCGCACCGGTCGCATCGAGCGTGGTAAGACGGCAATCGATGTAGTAGTCGCTGGTACCGCCGCTGGCGAGTTTGAATTCGCCGAGGCGAAATGACTTTTCCGCCAGCATGGACAAAAGTTGCTCGCGTGCGCTTGCCATCCTGCTAACCATACGATTTCAATTGGCCACCCTCTCCAGGTGGCGGTAGTGATCGCTAGCCAGCCACAACAACGCAAACAGCGAGAAATTGTAACCGCAGTGCATAAGGAAAGAAGCGGCCACGGAGTTGCTGCGCTCCCGGGCTACAGTGAATACTACGCCAACCACGAAGATGCTCAGAATAGGCGCCCAGGCATAACCAAGCTGGGTCCCGTGAATCGCAGCAAAGGCGGCTGCCGTCAGCAGGACGCCAATGATAAGTCCAAAGGCGCGCCGCAGCACCGGGTATAACAGCCCGCGGAAGAACAGTTCTTCCAGCAACGGCGCGAGCGTCATTCCGAATGCGGCCATCAAGTAGGCGCTGGCCGCATCGTTGAAATACTTGTCCATGGGCAGCGACTTCGGTATAGGCAGAAAACGCGACAACCCATCGATCGCCACGGCCAAGATGATTCCCAGAACGAAGAATCCCGGCGCGGAAATTCCTGGCCAATTCCAATGGATTGCTCTTCCGAAGCGCTCGCGGGTACGTGAGCGCACCAGAACAAACATAAATATGAGGACGAGCGGGTAAGCCGCCGCTTGCGCTCCTATTACGATGCGCGCGTTGGTGGCCAGTTCGGCGATCGGGGCATGCCGGTATCCGGGGACAGCGCGTGCGATGAATAACGCCGCCAGACTGAAACCGAACACCGCAACCGCGGTGAACACCAGCACCGCCAGCACATCCCAGGCTGACCAGGCGGGAAAGGACTGTTTCGCGGGAGCGGTGAGCACGGGCTCCGACGGTACGGGCTCCAGCGGGACGTGGGCATCCTCGGACATGACCGGGGAAGGCTCGGGCAAATTCTCGCTCGGATCCGGCAACGGGTTTGGCGGAACGGACATAGGTTTCGTTACGAGGCCTGAAGTGGTCTAGTCGTTACTTCTGACATTGGACGCGCGCGGCAACACTTTGGCTAGCGTTTGGCCAGTGTAGGACTTTTTCGCCCGCGCCACCTGCTCCGGGGTACCTTGCGCTACCAAACGTCCGCCGTCCTCGCCGCCCTCCGGCCCCAAGTCGATGATCCAATCGGCATTGCGGATTACGTCCATGTTGTGCTCGATGATGACGATGCTGTTCCCCAGGTCCGTCAGCCTATGCAGGACTTCCAGCAGCTTGCTGACGTCGTCAAAGTGCAGCCCGGTCGTCGGCTCATCCAAAAGGTACAGCGTCCTGCCAGTCTGCCGTTTGCTGAGCTCGCGCGCCAGCTTGATACGCTGCGCCTCTCCGCCCGACAGAGTCACCGCCGACTGCCCCAGATGAATGTAGCCCAGGCCCACGTCGACCAACGTCTGCAGTTTCTGCTTGATCTGTGGAATGTTCTCCAGGATCGGCAGTGCGTCGGCCACTGGCGTCTCCAGCAGATCGGCAATCGAGTAGCCCTTGTACTTCACCGCCAGGGTCTCATGATTGTAGCGTCTGCCGCCGCACACCTCGCACATCACGTACACATCCGGCAGAAAATTCATTGCGATGCGGCGCTGCCCATCTCCCTGGCAGGCTTCGCAGCGTCCGCCGGCAACGTTGAACGAGAAGCGTCCTGCTTTGTAGCCGCGCTCGCGCGACTCCGGCAGCATGGCATAGAGATCGCGGATTTGGGTGAAGACACCCGTATAGGTTGCGGGATTCGAACGCGGCGTGCGTCCGATGGGCGACTGGTCGATACGTATCACCTTGTCGATGAATTCGGTTCCAGTAATCGCCTTGTACGCCCCGGCTTCTTCGCGCGAGCCGTACAACGACTTGGCAAGCGCGCGGTAGAGAATGTCGTTCACCAAGGTTGACTTGCCCGAACCCGATACGCCCGTCACCACCGTCATGACGCCCAAAGGAAAACTGATGTCGAGGTTCTTCAGGTTGTTCTCGCGCGCACCGAGGATGGCAATGGCCTTGCCGTTCGGCTGGCGTCGCGCGTAACGATAGGTGATCTGTTTTTGCCCGGAGATGTACTGTCCGGTCAACGAACCTGGCGCCTCCTCAATCTGCTCAGGGGTGCCGCTGGCCACTACTTCTCCACCGTGACGTCCGGCGCCCGGCCCCAAATCGATGACGTAATCGGCGCGGCGAATCGTGTCTTCATCATGCTCGACCACCAGCACCGTGTTGCCCAGATCGCGCAATGATTCCAGCGCGTGCAGCAGGCGGTCGTTGTCGCGATGGTGCAGGCCGATGGAAGGTTCGTCGAGCACATACAGCACGCCGCGCAGCTTCGATCCGATTTGCGTGGCTAGACGAATGCGCTGGCCCTCGCCGCCACTCAACGTCGCCGCCGAACGATTGAGCGAGATGTATCCCAGCCCGACGGCATTGAGGAAACCCAGCCGCTCGGCAATCTCTTTGCGAATTCGTCCCGCTATGCGCTCCTCGCGTTCGGAGAGTTTGATCTGCGCCGCTGCGTCCACGGCCCGCGACACCGGCAGTGCGGTGAACTCGGCGATCGACATGCCATTCACCTTCACGGCCAGACTCTCGGGCCGCAGCCGCTGGCCGTGACACGCGGGACAGTTTGTCGCGGACATGTGGTCCAGCAGCCAGTCGCGGTATGCCTCGGAGGAACTGTCTTCCATTGCCTGGCGCAGATACGCGAACACTGCCGAGGAAGCCGCCCCGCTTTTTCTCGCCCTGCTCGGGCCCATAGAGAATCAGGTTTTGCACCTTGCGCGGCAGTTGCTCGAAGGGCGTGGTTAGGCTGAACCCGTACGCTTCTGCCGCCAACTGCAATATGTGGATGAGATTCTGCGACGCCGAGCCTGGCCCAAGAGCGCCGTCCAGCAGCGGCTTTGACCAGTCGGAGATGACCTTGGCCGGATCGAAATCATACTTGCTGCCCAGCCCGTTGCACTCGGGACAAGCGCCGTACATGCTGTTGAACGAAAACGAACGCGGCTCCAGCACCGGGACGTTGATGCCGCACTCCGGACACGCCAGCTTCGACGAGTACAGATGCTCCTCGCCGCCGACCACGGCGACCTGCACCAGTCCGTTGGCCAGCTTCATGGCCAACTCGACCGACTGCGCCAGGCGATGCTCGATTCCTGGCTTCACTAGCAACCGGTCAACCACCAGTTCGATGGTGTGGTTCTTGCGCTTGTCCAGCGTGATCTCGTCATCGGCAATATTGCGCAGCTCACCGTCGATGCGAGCGCGCGTGAAGCCCTGCTGCGCCAACTTGTCCAGCTCCTTCTTGAACTCGCCTTTGCGCCCGCGGACGATGGGCGCCATGATCATCACCCGGTCCTCGGGCTTCAGGTCCATCACGCGCTGCCCAATCTGGTCAGCCGACTGCCGCGAGATGGCGCGCCCACATTGTGGACAATGCGGCACGCCAATCGACGAATACAGCAGGCGCAAGTAGTCGTAAATCTCGGTGATGGTGCCCACGGTGGAACGCGGGCTGCGGCTGGTCGTCTTCTGCTCGATGGCGATGGACGGACTGAGTCCGTCGATACTGTCTACATCCGGCCGCTCCATCTGGTCGAGGAACTGGCGGGCGTAAGCAGACAAAGTCTCCACATAGCGCCGTTGCCCCTCGGCGTAAATGGTGTCGAAGGCGAGTGACGACTTGCCCGAGCCGCTCAGGCCGGTTATTACGGTCAAAGTGTTGCGTGGAATCTGGACGCTGATGTTTTTCAGGTTGTGCTGACGCGCCCCGCGGACTGTGATGCTGCTGATACCCATGGAGGACTGCTGGTTCGAACCCTGTTCTGCGTTCAAGGCATCCGCCCTATTCAGAGCTGAAAAATACCATCGCGCTCTTCGGGCTCCAGCCCGGGAACCGCAGCTTCAGCGTGATGCACTGCTCTGGAAAGTCCGCGAAAGGGAGAACGCAACTCTACTCAGGTATCTTAGTTGCCAACAGTAAGAGACGTCAACGTGAGGTAAAGTGGCATCATCAAAGTAGATGCTGGCTCGGTGTCCTTGATTCAACCCGGAGCGCCAACGGACAGGCTAGAGCCTTTCGGGACTCATCCAGCGGGCTCCCGGCGCATCGAAAGAAGAGAATCATATGACGACATTTCTGCTTTCGACCCTGCTCCTGTTCACCATTGTTGTGGCATTTGCTTTCGGAGTTGCGATGGGATACTGGGTCATTTGTGGAATATTGAACTTATTTCATCCCAGGCGTATCCAGAATAAGGCATCCAGAGTGCCCGCCCTGGCGTCAACGGCAAGCGGAGACTAAAGCCAGAGTTTAGAGCTTTCTTGTTGGCGCCGGCCCATGTGAGGGATTGCCACATCTTCCCCTCTATTGCGGAAAACTTCCTCATCACGGTGTGGAGAAATTGAACAATCCAGACCACTTCGAACGGTCTCATCCTCGACCTCTGCCAGATAGCTGTGGCAAATCGCCACAACCGCTTTCGAACGCTCGTCCGAACCGTTGCGAAATCCATCACGTCGGCGGGTGACCCCCATCACAGCGTCACCTAAGTCTATGTCCCACACTGAAGCTGTACTCATGGCGGTTTCATGTGTGCGGGTTCCCGCAGGACGCAGGTTTTGGGCAACAGTAATCGCTCAAAAGGTCCAAGAGGTCCCAGTATTCATAATCTCTTATCGGAGAAGTCATGAAGAAGGTCATTTTAGCTGTTCTACTTACCGCTTTTGCGCTGTTCCTGGTTCTTCCCAGCCTGTCGTGGGCGCAGGAAGACATTTACAAGGCAAAGTGCGCCGCCTGCCATGGCGCGGATGGAAACGGCACCGCTGCCGGCAAGAAGATGGGAGCTGCGGAGTTTTCGTCCCCGGCTGTGCAGAAGGCTTCGACCGCCGATCTGGTTGATTACATTGAGAATGGTGGTTCGCAGAAGAAGGCTTCGCACGCGTTTGCCAACAAGGGCGTCAGCCCGGCCGAAGCGGCCAAGCTGGCTGCTTACGTTAAGAGCCTGAAGTAAGGCTTACTTCACGCTGGCTTCCTCTCCAAGCCGGTTCGAGCTTACGAGCCGGTCTGGAGCCGGAACATTCTGAAGTTCCGAAGTCGCCCGACGGCGCTGTCCTCTGGCGCCGCTTCCACCCGCCGAGGTCCGACTGGGGCCGCCAGGGCGACCTGGAGAAATTCATGAGCAAGGGAATACTTTACGATGCGACCCTGTGCATCGGCTGCAAGCAGTGCGAGCAGGCCTGCGCCAACGAAAACGGCCTGCCATACGATGACAAGATTGCCGAGCAAGAGTATACATCCGCTCACAAGTACACGGCGATCATGATTAAGGACGACAAGTTCATGCGCAAATTATGCATGAACTGCGACGATCCGGCGTGCGCCTCGGTTTGCCCTGTGGGCGCGATGAAAAAAACCGCCCTGGGCCCGGTCACTTACGACAAGAGCCGGTGCATGGGATGCCGCTACTGTATGGCGGCTTGTCCCTTCAGCGTGCCCAAGTACGAATGGGACAAAGCGGTACCAGGCGTGCGCAAGTGCATCATGTGCAGCAAGCGCGTAGCCGAAGGAAAACAGACGGCTTGCGCGGAAATCTGCCCTACCGGCGCCACCAAGTTCGGAGATCGCGACGAACTTCTGGAAGAAGCCAAGAAACGCATTCACGACAGTCCGGGCAAGTATCTGCCGCACATCTTCGGCGAGGCGGAAGTTGGCGGCACATCCGTCATGTTACTGTCTTCAATTCCGTTCAACCTCTTCGGTTTCCGGACAGACCTTACAGAGCGGGCCCTCCCCCTCTATACCTACCAGGTGCTGTCGCGCATACCGGACTTCGTCCCCCTGTTCGGCACCTTGCTAGGCGGCATTTACTGGATCACCCACCGCAGGGAAGACGTGGCCGAAGCCGAGGCCCAAGAGAAAGCACACAACGGAGGTGGGCGATGACGGTTCCAAGAATCCGCTTCACATTCTGGAAGGCGGTCTTCCTGGTCATTATGGTGGCAGGTATCTACTGCACCTTCGTTCGCTTCTTCCGCGGGCTGGGCGCTTCCACAAATCTGAGCGATCAGTTTCCCTGGGGATTATGGATCGGCTTCGATGTGATGTGCGGCGTCATGCTCGCGGCCGGCGGTTTCACACTAACCGCAGCCGTCGAGATCTTCAACATCAAGCGCTTCCATTCCATCGTGCGTCCCACCATTCTCACTGCCTTCCTGGGTTATCTGCTGGTATGCGCGGCACTGATGTACGACCTTGGGCTGCCCTGGAACATCTGGCACCCGCTGGTTATGCGCAACCCGCACTCGGTAATGTTCGAAGTGGCCTATTGCGTGATGTTGTACACCGCGGTACTGGCCATGGAGTTCTCGCCGATTGTGTTCGAACACTTCAACCTGCAAAAGCCGCTGAAGATCGTCCGCAGCGTCATGGTGGTATTTGTGATTCTGGGCGTGCTTCTCTCGACGTTGCACCAGTCGTCGCTGGGTACGCTGTATCTCATCATGCCGAACAAGCTGCACCCCTTCTGGTACAGCCCGCTGCTGCCAGTCTTTTTCTTTCTCTCGGCGATCGCGGTGGGCCTGGCGATGACCATCTTCGAGTCCTCCATGAGCTCGAAGTACTTCGGCCGCGAACTGGAATTGCCCATCCTGCGCGACCTGGGACGCGTGCTGGTGGTCGTGCTTGCACTCTACGGCATCCTGAAGTTCGAGGATTTGTATCATCGCGGCGTTCTGAAGCTGGTCTTCATCTCCGGATACGAACAGCGCTTTTTCCTGCTGGAGATATTTCTCTCAGTGGTGGCGCCGCTTGGACTTCTGTTGGTACCAAAAATTCGGGAAAGCGCGCAAGGCCTCTATCTGGCGGCGGTGCTGACCTTGCTCGGATTCGTCACCAATCGTCTCAACGTGGCCATCACCGGCGTTGAAAACG
Source organism: uncultured Acidobacteriaceae bacterium (assembly GCA_963836295.1). Lineage (GTDB taxonomy): Bacteria > Acidobacteriota > Terriglobia > Terriglobales > Acidobacteriaceae > Bog-257. The sequence goes on from CAWIIY010000006.1 coordinate 296,550, forward strand.
CCGTTGGCGGGCGCTATACCCCCAAGTGGACGGAAGTTGTGATAACCGCCATGTTCGTTGCGCTCGGGTTCGCCATTTTCGGCCTGGCGGCGAAATACCTGCCCATCTTCCCCGAGGAGAAGGCCCATATCCCGGCACTCCGCGAACCGGCTTTCACAGAAGTTGCGGTGCCCATGCATGCTGGAGACTGACAACGCGAACGGGCCCTCACCCAAAACAAATGAGGAGAGCCCGGTTTCATCACGTCCCTTCTGGCTGCAACGGCTGGGACGCAGTGTCAGCGCGAAACTGATGGTCTCGATTTTCGTGGTCATGATCATCATCTTCGCCCTGCTGGGATACTTCAGCATTCGGCTCCATCGCAAGCACCTGGAGGCCGCGGAGCTGGTGAGTGCCGAGCAGCAGAGCGAAGTTCTGCGGCGTAGCGCTTCGCACTACATGCTGAACAACGATCGCATCGGCCTGTACGAGATGATGCTCAACATGGCGAACCAGCCGGGGGTCGTGAGCGTCCGGATCATGAACCCGCAAGGCGTGATCAGCTATTCGACGGCTCCGTCCGAAGTCGGCACCATGGTGGATAAAGGCGCGGAAGCCTGCTACGCCTGCCATGCGCAATCGCAGCCGCTGACGCGCTTGAAACGCTCGGATCGCTTCCGCATTTATCGCGCCGCCCACACTCGTGTCCTCGGAGTGATTACGCCCATCAACAACCAGCCCGCCTGCTCGAATGCGGCGTGCCACGCCCACCCTGCGAGTACGCAAATTCTGGGCGTGCTCGACACCAATCTTTCTCTCGCCAAGGTGGACGAAAACCTCCACCGGGAGCAGCGAGAGATGCTTGCCGGGACGGCGGTCGCGCTGATAGCGGTCGTCTTCCTCAGCGGACTATTCGTGTGGATCGAAGTCCGCAACCCGCTGCGCGAGTTGAAGACCGGGACCGAGCAGGTCGCCACTGGGGACCTCGGTTACCAGATTCCGGTGCACTCGCAAGATGAGGTGGGCGAGCTGGCACAGTCTTTCAACGAGATGAGCAACCGGCTGCAGGTAGCGCAGGCGGAAATCACAGCATGGACGCACACCCTGGAAGAACGCGTCGAGGACAAAACACGCGAGTTGAAACAAGCCCACCAGCGCATGTTGCACGTGGAAAAGATGGCCACCATCGGCAAAATGGCAGCGGTGGTCGCGCACGAGATCAACAATCCCCTGTCCGGCATTCTCACCTATTCCAAGCTGGTCAAGCGCTGGATCGAGAACAATGCCGCAGCTTCCCCCAAGAAGGAAGAGATGAAAAGCTCTCTTGATCTGGTGGCCAGCGAGAGCAAGCGCTGCGGCGAGTTAGTGAAGAACCTGCTGAGTTTCTCGCGGGTATCGCCGATGAACCTCGCCTGGTGCGATCTAAACCAGGTCATCGATCGTTGTGTGCGTTTGGTGCAGCACAAGATGGACATGGCCGGCATCCAGCTCAACCTGGATCTTGCGCCCGATTTGCCCATGGCGCATTGCGATCCTGCGCAGATCGAGCAGGTCGTGCTGGCCATGGTAATCAATGCCATCGACGCGTTGCCGCATGAGGGCAATCTGTGGATCAACACCCACGTGAACGCCGGGCGGATCGAACTCATCGTTCGTGACGACGGGATTGGAATTCCCGCCGAGCATCTCCCGCATATTTTCGAGCCCTTCTATACCACCAAGGAGTCGGGCGGTTCAGGGCTCGGGTTGGCCATCAGCCAGAACATCGTGGAACGCCACGGCGGGCAGATCGAAGTGCACTCGGTCGTGGGACAAGGGACGACATTCAGAATCGTGCTGCCGATTGATAGCCAGAATCCTGTCGTGACTGGCGATCTTGAACGCGCAGCGGTGGAAGTGAGGTAGAAGAATGACGCAAGGCAAATTGCTGATCGTTGATGATGAGCTCAGCGTACGGGACTCGCTGGCCAAGTGGTTCACCGAGGAAGGCTATGAGGTGGCCACCGCCGAAAACGCCAACGAGGCGCTGACCCGTGTAGCCGAGCAGACCTTCGATGTCGCGCTGGTGGACATCAAGATGCGCGGCACCGATGGCATCGAGTTGCAGCGGCGGCTGCACGAAATTTATCCCGATATGCTGGTCATCATCATGACGGGCTATGCTTCGGTGGAAACTGCCATTGCGGCGCTGAAGAACGGCGCTTATGACTACGTCAACAAGCCGCTCGATCCGGACGAGATCGCACACTTGATCGGCAAAGCCATGTCTCATCGGCGCACCCAGCAGGAGAATACCCGGCTGAAGGAGACCGTCGCCGAAATTGCGCATCCCTCCGACATCATTGGACAGAGCGCCGCCATGAAGCATGTCTTTGACGCCATCGAAACGGTGGCACCCACCGATGCTACGGTGCTGGTCACCGGCGAGAGCGGCACCGGAAAAGAGCTGGTGGCGCGCGCCATTCATGCCGGAAGTCCGCGACGTTTTCATCCTCTGGTGGTAATCCATTGCGGCGCACTTACCGAAACGCTGCTGGAGAGCGAACTTTTCGGCCACGAGAAAGGCGCCTTCACCGGTGCGCAATATCGCAAGAAAGGCAAGTTCGAAATCGCCGAAGGGGGCACGGTGTTCCTCGACGAGATCGGCGACATCAGCTTGAAAACCCAAACCGACCTCCTGCGTGTGCTTCAGGAGCGCGAGATCGTGCGCGTCGGTGGCAATCAAACCATCAAGGTTGATTTTCGTATTGTGGCGGCCACCAACAAGAACCTGGAACAGTTGATTGAGGAAGGCAAGTTCCGGCCCGACCTTTTCTATCGGCTGAACGTCTTTCATATTGAGATTCCACCGCTGCGCGAGCGCCGGGAGGACATTCCACCGCTGGTGGACCACTTCGTGCGCAAGTTCTCCGGAGAGATGAACAAAAGGATCACGCGAGTCTCGCCGGCAGCGATGAATGAATTGCAACAGTACAATTGGCCAGGCAATGTCCGCGAGTTGGAAAATGCGGTGGAACGGGCCATGGTGGTGGCGCAAGAGCCTGAACTGCGCGAGCAGGACTTCGCCCTGAAATCGAGGAACGGTGCCGGCCTGGGAATGGGCGACGTCCGCAGCCTCGACGATGTGGAGCGCGCACACATCCTGCGGGTGCTGGAAGAGTGCGGCGGCAATCAGACGCGAGCTGCCGAAGTTCTCAACATTGATCGGGTCACCTTGCACCATAAGCTGAAGAAGTACGGCTGGAATAAGAAAGAGAAAGAGCAGGTGGCAGTTGGCAGCTAGCAACTAGCAATCAGCGACTAGCTTTTAGCTTTTGGAACTAATCGCTATTAGTAAGCCTTAGGCTCCTCCGGTTCGTCCTTGCTGAAAGCTAATGGCTAATCGCTTCTTTGGACACACGTGAAGAAACTTCAATTGCTGCGGGTGGGAACGGTGGACGCTCGGCTGCTCGAATGGTTGCAGCAGGAGCTCCATGAAAAATTTCGTGTGCCCACGGAGGTTCGTCGGGCCAGCCATCGATCCCGCGTTTGCGCTGCATGCCGAACGCCAGCAATACCACTCCTCCGAAATCCTGGCCAGGATGCAAAAATATGTGAGCGGCAATACCTGGCGCCTGGTGGGAATCACGGAATTGGATCTCTACATTCCGATTCTGACTTTCGTTTTTGGAGAAGCGCAACTCAGCGGGAGCGCCGCGGTGGTTTCCTACCATCGTTTGCGGCAGGAATTCTACGGTCTGCCCCCGGATGCGAACATTCTTGCGAATCGTCTGTTGATCGAAACCGTGCACGAACTGGGGCACACGTTAAGTCTCATCCATTGCCAAGACTATCGCTGTGCCATGGCCGCAGCTCACGCGGTGGAGTGGATCGACATCAAAGACAGCGGTTTCTGCGAAGAACTGCCTTTCGCGGGTACTGCAAGCGGTATAGCGCGCCCCACATGATCGCGCCAAGTCAAGATCGCCTGGGTTATCGTTTCGCCGGCTTTGGCTGGTCGCTCCACTTGCCACTGAACAGCTTGCCGCGATGCTCGGCAACCATCGCGGTAATGCCCATCACGCCCATGACCAGGAAAATCGCGAAGAAAACGACTGCAATCACAAGAACTGGCATACCACACCTCTGACGCCATTCTGCTTGGTATTGAACCTTGCTTCCGTGATTGCGATCACAGGTGGGTGTGAGCTAGGGGAGAAGCGGGGCAGGCGCCAGCCTCTTGAGGCAAGGCATTCCTCTGATGCCGCAGAGCCAGAACGCGCTCGCCAATCAGCCCAAGGTGGCGATTTGCGCCTCGAGGCCGGCCAGCGTTCGGCGCAGCAACTCGGAATAACGCTCGCTGTCGCTCCGCTCCATTTGGTGCAGTACCAGCTTGCGCGAAAGCTCCAGGTCAGCTTTCTTCATCTGGAGTTGTATTTCGTCAGCGGAGAAGGAGCGGGTTTCGCTAAGGGAGGGTTCGGAATCAGATTCTTCTATTTGAGCTTCCACAGATTTACTTTCCCAACCGCGTGCCATGCTTCCATTATAGCGCCGCCCGGATGATTCGAAGCCGCAAAAATGCCGTATGTCATGTGATGTGAGAGACTCGTCTTGGTTATCCGTCAAAGGGTCACCCCACCTCGACACAGCATTTCCCGAATCGGTACGTGCTTTCTCGAACGGGCCAGAGAACCGTTGACGCGTAGCACCTCGCAATACGATCATCATAGTAACCGTCGGATTGGTTACTCACCGAAGGCTAAGATATGCGCATTTTGGTTGTGGAAGACGACGCTCCGCTCGCCAGCTTTGTCCGCAAAGGCCTGGAGGCAGAACACTACGCGGTTGACGTGGCGCCTGATGGCGAACAGGCCCGGCAGATGGCCATTGAAAGCGAATACGACCTGCTGATTCTTGACCTGAACCTGCCTAAACTCGACGGTATCGGCGTGCTGAGCGCTGTGCGTCCGAAGAAGCCATCGCTTCCGGTGCTGGTACTGACCGCACGCAGCCGGGTGGAAGATCGCGTGCAATCGCTCGATACCGGCGCCGATGATTGCCTCATCAAGCCATTTTCCTTCACCGAGCTTTCGGCGCGGGTGCGGGCCCTGCTGCGCCGCGGACCACGGACTGTCCAGACCGTGCTGCGGGTTGCCGACCTCGAACTGGATCGCGTGGAGCGCAAGGTGGAGCGCGGAGGCAAGCGCATCGATCTTACTTCGAAGGAATTTGCCCTGTTGGAGTACCTGATGCGCAATGCGGGCCGCCGCATCACGCGTGCCATGATCGTCGAGCACGTGTGGAACTTGTCATTCGATACCACCACCAACATCGTCGATGTCTATATCAACTACCTGCGCAAGAAAGTGGATGGCGAGTATTCGCCTCACCTCATTCATACGGTGCGGGGGGTGGGATACGAAATGAGCTGCCACGTCGGAGCGCCAGTGTGAGCGCGGCTGCCGCGGCCGCTGCCCCAGAGCTTGCGTCGCGCCAGGATTTCGCCTCTGACGTGTATCACGATCTAAGCCAGCCGCTGACCGCTATGCATTGCTCGCTCGAACTCGCATTGCTGCGCGATCAAACCGTCGAGGAATTTCGCGCCAGCGTGGAAGCCGCGTTGCAGAATGCCGAACGGCTGCGGCAAAAACTTCTGCTGTTGCGCGAATTGAGCGACGCCGAATACCCCGGAGATGTGTCTCCGCTGGCGCTCGATCGCCTTTTGCAGCAACTGCGCGAGGACATGCTTCCCTTATTCGAGTTCGCGGGACGATCCTTCGAACTGGCATGCGAACCGGTGCAGGTGCCGGCAAACGAAGCGAAGTTGACGCGCGGCTTCTTTTACCTGTTGGAGTTCCTGCTGCGCTGCGCTTCGCCAAGCTGCGATCTCCGTCTGCACGGAAGGCGGACGGGCCAACAGCAGTTGGAGATCTGCATTGAAGGATGCGGGGCTCGTGCCGAGACTGGTCGGTCTGAGTGTTTGCTCGAGCCGAATTGGAGTGGTGAGTTGGAAATAGCCCGCCGAACCTTCCGCGCGATTGCCGGGGAGATCGTGTGGATGGATTCCGATGGCCTTCCAGGCTTCTGGACTGTGCGATTGCCCTGCATTGGTTGAGACAGGAGGCTGCGCCATCACGCTCAACTGGCGCGTCTCGTCGGTAGCTCCGTAATTCTTCACTTCTCTAGAAACTTCTAATTTGCTCCTAATCGATTTCTAAGGTTTGCGGAATACAACGGTTCTCATGACTACCGTGCCGCAGTCCTTTTACTCTCCCGATCCCGCAGTCATCGTCGCCAGCTCCAATCCCGGCCTTCGCAAGCAGATTGTCCAGAACCTGCTGCTGTCGCGCATTTCCGCGGCCGAGGCGCTGGGCGGAGCCGATGCTCTGGGAAAACTGGAGAGCAGCGAATGCCAGTTGCTGTTCCTCGACCGCAAGCTTCCCGACCTGGATGCGGAGGAGTTGCTGCAGATTATTCATCACCGCTTCCCCGGGATTGATGTGCTGCTGCTGGATGACGCCGGCAATCCTGCGCTGCCTTCGCAGTGGCGCAGCGCGGGCGCACACCTGCTGTTCGACCGCATGGGGAGTTGGGAAGGATCGGAGACGGCGGCAGTGCAGCGTCCTCCCGCGACGCCGGCGTCGATGGAAACGTTGCCCGGGATGGTGGGCCGAGCCCCTTGCATGCATAGCGTCTACCGCATGGCGCGCCTGGTGGCGGGGCGCAATACCCCGGTGCTGATCACGGGCCTCACGGGCACGGGCAAGGAAGTCGTTGCCAATGCCATTCATCGGCTCAGCCCACGTGCCGGCAAGGAATTCGTGGTCATCAATTGCGCCGCCATTCCGGAAGCGCTGCTGGAGTCGGAACTGTTCGGTTACGTGCGCGGCGCCTTCACCGGCGCGGTGCAGTCGCGCATTGGACGTATTCACAGCGCCCATGGTGGCACGTTGTTCCTGGATGAAGTGGGCGAGCTGCCGCTGGGCATGCAGGCCAAGCTGCTGCGCTTTCTCGACCAGGGCGAAGTGCAGCGGCTGGGCAGCTCCGATGTCTTCCGGGTTGACGTTCGGGTGCTGGCCGCCAGCAATGCCCATCTCGCCGAGTTGGCGCAGCGCAAGCAGTTCCGCGAAGACCTGTTCTACCGGCTTTCGGTCTTCCCCATCGAGCTGCCTTCGCTAGCCCAGCGCCGCGAGGACGTTGAAGCTCTGGCGCGTCACTTCCTGCGGAAGTTCGTTGACGAAAACGCGACGTTTTCGCCGGAAGCCGTTCGCCTGCTGGAAAAGCACTCTTGGCCGGGAAATGTGCGGGAGTTACAACACGTCATCGAGCGTGCCTCCATTCTGGCCGAGGGTGGCCCGATTCTTCCCGAGCATCTGGGATTGTCGAGCTACTGCGCGTGAACCCGATCTAATCTGCGGCGGCCGCGATCGGCAGCCGCCTTGCAGGAGCGGTAGGCAGATGTTGCCCAGCCCACAGTTCGCAAGCTACCCCGGCAGCGGGTGCGTTCCTCTTTCCTTAGAACTGCGCCGGGAGAGCCCCATTATCGGGCGTTCGCCGGCCCTACTCAACGCGCTGGAACAGGCACGGCAAGCGGCGCGCAGCGATGCCGACATTTTGCTGGAAGCCGAGAGCGGTACCGGCAAGGAGCTGCTGGCGCGTCTCATTCATGAGGCCAGCCCGCGCGCCGCCCGGCCGTTCGTGGCCATCAACTGCGCCGCCGTCCCCGAGAACCTGCTGGAGAGCGAACTGTTCGGCCATGTCCGCGGGGCCTTCACCGGAGCGCTCGCGCGCAACGCCGGCAAGTTTGAGCTGGCGGATGGCGGGACCTTGCTGCTGGACGAGATCGGCGAGATGCCGCTCGCGTTGCAACCGAAACTTCTGCGCGTGCTGCAGGAGCGCGAATTCTATCGCCTGGGCGACGTGCGGCCCATCCGCGTGGATGTGCGCGTCATCGCCAGCACCAACCGCTCGCTGCAATCTCTGGTGCGGGAAGGGCGCTTCCGCGAAGACCTTTATTACCGGCTCAACGTAATTCCGCTAGGCTTGCCGCCGCTGCGAGAGCGCGGCCAAGACGTCATCGAGCTGGCGGAATACTTCGCCGCGAAATTTGCCGCGCCGGCGCGCCCGCCGGCCATGAGCGAGTCGTTTCGCATCGCTCTGCGTTCGCACCGCTGGCCGGGAAACGTCCGCGAGCTGGCCAACACCATCCGTCGCGCGGTGGCCCTTTGCGATGGAGACGAAATCAAAGGCGACGCCCTGCGAACTGTGGCGCCTCCCGCTCTGGGACCTGCGCCGTGGCTCAAGCCCGGACTGTCGTTGCGGGAAGCCGAAAAGGCGTTGCTGGAGATCACGCTGGAGGCCACAGCCGGCAACCGTACGCACGCGGCGGAGCTGCTGGGCATCAGCTTGCGCACCGTCCGCAACAAGATCCGCGAACACGGGCTGCCGCCCCGGAGGCTGGCATGAGCTTAATAGACACTCCGCTGATGGGCACCTTGAGCCGCGCCCTGGACCTGACCTCATACCGGCAATCGCTGGTGAGCCAGAACGTCGCCAACATCGATACGCCGGGCTATCACGCGCGGGACATCGACTTTCGCCAGGAGCTGCAGCGCGCCATCTCCGGCGACGATGACGTCAGCGCGACTCCGATGGTGCGCGAGGCGCCAGGTCTGATCGAGCGTCCCGACGGCAACAACGTAAGTTTGGACCGCGAAAGCCTGCTGATGGCACAAAACCAACTCAGCTTTCAGGTGGATGTGCAACTGTTGCGCTCCGAGTTCAATCGCCTGCAGCTGGCGATCAATGGAGGTAACAGTCAATGAACCTGTTTGGCCTGTTTCAGATCAGCGGATCGGCCTTGACCGCCGAGCGGCTTCGCGCCGAGGTGGTGACCAGCAACATGGCCAACGCCGAAACCACGCGGACTCCTGAGGGCGGCCCCTATCACCGGAAGATGGTGGTGTTCAGCGCGCGACCGGCGTCGCAGTTTCGCCTGCTGCTGGCGGGTTCGACAGGAGGCGCGGAGTTATCGCCTGCCGGAGGTGTGCAGGTCAATCAGGTGGTCGACGATCCCACGCCCCCGATACAGCGTTACGAACCTGGGCATCCCGATGCTGACGCCTCGGGCTACGTGGCCTATCCGGCGATCAATCCGGTGCAGGAGATGGTGGACCTGATGGGCGCCGAGCGCGCTTATGAACTGAATGCCAGCGCGGTGCAGGCCGCCAAGCAGATGATCCAGCAGTCGCTGCAGATATTGAAGTGAAGGGCGGGGAGAACAAGTCATGGCGATCGATGCGATGAATGCCGGTCTGCGGATCATGCCTGCCGACCTCCCCAGCACTCCCGCCGCAACACCCGCCGCAGGGAAGAGCTTCGGCGAAGCCCTGGGCGAGGCGGTTGGCGAGGTGGACACCCTGAACCTGGATGCGCGCTACAAGGTGAGCAGCCTGGTCGAGGGCAACGGGGCCGACGTGCACGACGCCATGATTGCGGTGGAGAAGGCCGACCTCTCGTTTCAACTGATGTTGCAGGTGCGCAACAAAGTGGTGCAGGCGTACCAGCAGATCGCCGGCATGCAGTTTTAGAGCACAAGGCTGAAGCGCCATGGACAGCAGTCTGACATTGTCGCAAGTGCTGCAGCAGGGCAAGGACTTCCTGGCCGGACTCAGCAACCGGCAGCGGCTGCTGCTGGGCGGCGGTGCGGTGCTGGTGGCGGCCACGCTTTGCGTCTTCGTGCAATTGATTGCCAAGCCGGAGTACAAGACGCTCTACTCGGGCCTCAGCGTCAGCGACACCCAGGAAATCGCCGCACGCCTGGGCAGTAAGAGGATCCCGTTCGAGCAGTCGCCCGACGGGGCCCGCATCTCGGTGCCGGCCGACAAGCTGGACAGCGCGCGCCTGGAAATTGCCTCGCAGCCCATGCCTCACAGCGGCCGCATGGGCTTCGAATTGTTCGACAAGCCCAACTGGGCAGGCAGCGACTTCAGCGAGAAGGTGAACTATCAGCGCGCCCTGGAAGCGGAACTGGAGCGCACTCTGCAGACGCTCAGCGAAGTGGAAGCGGTGCGGGTGCATCTGGTCATGCCGGCCGAGTCGCTGTATAGCGAACGCGATCGCATCGCCAAGGCCTCGGTGACGGTGAAGCTGCGCCGCGGACGCCTGCCTGAGAGCTCCGACACCGCGATCCGGCAAGTGGTGGCGGGCGCGGTCGACCAGCTCAGTCCGGAGAACGTGGTCGTTATCGATGCCGACACCAACCTGCCGTTGGGCCGCTTCGGCGGCAGCTCCGGCCAGGGTGGTGCATCGGAGATTGACCAGGACCTGGCCAAGCGCGTGGTGCAGACGCTGGAACCGGTAGTCGGCAGCCAGGGGGTGCGCGCCAGCGTGCATGTGGAGTATGACCTCAGCTCGGGCGAGGAGACGCAGGAGACCTACGATCCCAGCAGCAGCGTGCCGCTGAGCGTGACTCGCAGTGAAGAACATCTGGGCAGCGAGGCCATGGGAGGTGTGCCCGGAACCAGCAGCAACCTGCCCAACGCCAAAGTGAATACAGCGACCAAATCAGGCGGCGAGAGCCACACCTCAAAGGCTGAGAGCGGCACATACGCGGTGAACAAGCTGGTGCGGCACACGGTGCAGCCGGCCGGGCGAATCAAGCGCATTGCCGCTGCGCTGCTGGTGGACGATGCCGTGGAAGTGCAAGAGAAGAACAACCAGCGGGTGGCCATGCGTCGCCGGCGCAGTCCCGACGAGATGAAACAGATCGAGGAGCTGGCGGCCGCGACACTTGGCATCGACGCCAAACGTGGCGACCTGCTGGCGGTGGAGAATCTCTCGTTCCAGAACCTGCAGCAGGATGCTCCCGTGGTCCCGACTTTTATGGAGCGGGTACAGCGTAGCCTGCGCAACTGGGCGTGGCTGTTCCGCTATCTGGCGCTGGGCTGCCTGTTCGGCAGCGTCTACATGCTGCTGCTCCGCCCGGTCAAGAAGCAGTTGCTGACCGCATTGCGCGAGCTGCCTTTGCGCCCGCTGGGCAAGAAGCAGATCGCAGCCGATAGTTCCGCCAGCGCCGCTGTCGCGACCGTCTCTGCCTCGTCGCTGCCGGAGGTACTCGACCTCGCAGGTCTGGAAGGTGACCCCTCGCTGAAGAAGCTGACCCTGCTGAAGAACCATCTGGTGGAGAAAGTGAAAACCGAGCCTGCCGGAGCGTCGCGGCTGGTGCAGAACTGGCTGCGGGAGGGTGGCGTGGAATGAGCACGGCAGCCTCACCCACGGCCAGCCTCAACGGTGTGCGCAAAGCGGCAGTGCTGCTGGTGCTGCTGGGCGAGGAGGCTGCCACCACCGTGTACCGCCATCTGAGCCAATCGCAACTGCAGCGCTTGACCAAAGAAATTGGCGACTTAAACGGAGTGAAGCCGGAGACCGCTGCTCAGGTGCTGGAAGAGTACTACCGCCTGAGCCTGACCCAGGACTACCTGGCGCAGGGTGGCGACGAGTACGCCCGCTCGCTGCTGGTGAAGGCATTCGGGGGCGACGGCGCCAAGGCGCTGCTGGAGCAGGTAAGCCGCGCTCAAGACTTGAGCGCCACGCAGCTTGACACCTTGCAGAAGGCCGATCCGCAAGAGCTGGCGCGCTTCCTGGAAGACGAGCAACCGCAGACCATCGCCTTGATCCTGGCTTACCTCGACGCCAAGCCGGCGTCGGCGGTGCTGATGAAGCTGCCTGAAGCGGTGCGCATCGAGTCGGTCAAGCGGCTGGCCCTGTTGCGCAACTTCTCGCCCGAGATGGCGCAGAAGGTTTCCACCGTGCTGCACAAGCGATTGCAGACGGTGGGCGAGCAGAGCCGCCGCAACTACGCCGGCTTCAAAAGCGCTGCCGACCTGATGAACCGGTTGGAGCCAGCAGCGATGAAGTCGGTGTTGGACGCCATCGAATCCGACGATGCCAAGCTGGCGCTGAACATCCGCAACCTGATGTTTACCTTCGACGATCTGCTGGGGGTCCCGGAGAATGGCATTCGCGAGCTGGTGGCGCGACTGGACAAGAAGGTGCTGACCCTGGCCTTGAAGGGCGCCTCCGAGGAGTTGCGCAACCATCTGATGAAGGCGATCTCCTCGCGCGCCTACGAGATGTTGAAGGAAGACATGGAAGTGATGGGACCGGTGCGCGCCCGCGAGGTCAACAAGGCGCAACAGGAAGCGGTAGCGGTGGCGCGCAAGCTGGAAGCCGAAGGCAAGATCATTCTGAAACCGGAGACGGGTGATGAGTACATCGTCTGAACGCTGGGGAGAAATGGCATTTCCCAACCGGGTAAAGAACTTTCATTACCCGGTGATGCCGCCGCCCATGTTTCGTCCTGCCGCGGGCGCCGACGGTGGCTCCGATGAAGCCGGCCGCAAAGCCCGTGAGACCGCCATGCAGCACGAGCTGGCCGCGGTGGTGGAAACGGCGCGGGAGCAAGGCGTCCGGCAAGGCGAGGCGCAGGCGCGGACGACCGCCGAGCGCGCGGTGGATGAGGCTCGGCAGGCGGTGTCGTCGGCTCTGAAGGAATTCGAGCAGCAGCGCGCTGACTACTTCCGCCGGGTCGAGAGCGAAGTAGTTCGCCTGGCCCTGGCGATTGCGCGCAAAGTGCTGCATCGCGAAGCCCAATTGGATCCGCTGCTGCTGGCGGGAGTGGTACGCGTGGCGCTGGACCAGATGCAGGCCGGTACCCGCGTGGTGCTGCGCACCTCGACCGAAGCGGCGGAGACTTGGCGCAAGTTTTGCGACGGGCATTGCCGCGAGCGCCAATCGGTGGAGGTCATCGGCGACAGCAGTCTGGCAGGGCCAGGGTTGTGTGCTGCAAGCCGAAGTGGGCAGCACCGAGATCAGTCTCGAAGGTCAGTTGCAGGAAATTCAGCGCGGCTTCTTCGACCTGCTGGGCGAGCGGCCGGGAGACGAGCCATGAGCCATGAAGTGCTGGTTCCTTATTTCAGCCTGTTGGAATCGCGGCCGGCGGTAAGCTGGCGCGGACGGGTGACCCAGGTGGTCGGCAATTTGCTGGAGTCGGTCGGGCCGCCGTGCTGCCTGGGCGAATGCTGCGAGATACGCGATTCCGCTGGACACCTCTACTCCGGCGAGGTTGTCGGCTTTCGCGGCGCAACGGTATTGACCATGCCGCTGGAAAAGCCCAGCGGGGTACGCTACGGCGATCCGATCGTGGCGCATGGCGAACGGCCTTCCATCGCGGTGGGCGAAGACTTGCTGGGACGGGTGATCGACGGCGCCGGACATCCCTTAGACGGGCGCGGGCAGCTGCAGTGCGCGGGAGCGCCGAGGGTTGGATGGGGCGGCGCCCTTAGCGTTGCAGCGGCTGCCGATTCGCGAGCCGCTGGGCTGCGGCATTCGTGCCATCGATGCCTTCCTGACCTGCGGGCGGGGACAGCGTTTGGGTATCTTCGGCGGCAGCGGCGTGGGCAAGAGTACGCTGCTTGGCATGATGGCGCGTGGCACCTCGGCCGATTTGACGGTACTGGCGCTGGTCGGCGAACGCGGCCGCGAGGTGGGCGAATTCCTGGAAGGGCTGGGTGAAGCGGGAAGGCAGCGCTCAGTTGTCGTGGTTTCCACCTCGGATCAGTCGCCGCTGCTGCGTATTCGCGCCGCCCTGACCGCGACCGCCATCGCAGAATATTTCTGCCAAACCGGCAAGGACGTGTTGCTGGTGGTGGATTCGCTGACCCGCTTCGCCATGGCGCAGCGTGAAATTGGATTGGCGGCGGGCGAACCTCCCACCGCAAAGGCCTATACTCCGTCGGTGTTCAGCATGCTGGCGCGGCTGGTGGAGCGCGCCGGACGATTCGCCACGGGCAGCATTACCGCGTTTTATACGGTGCTGATGGAAGGCGACGATCAGCAGGACCCGCTGGTGGACGCGTTGCGTTCGCTGGTGGATGGGCACATCGTGCTGGACCGCGGGCTGGCGTCGCAAAATCAATATCCGCCGATTGCAGTGCTCAACAGTCTGAGCCGGCTGATGCCGGCCGTGGTCTCGCGTGAGCACCTGAACCACAGCTACCACTTGCGGGCGTTGCTTTCAGCCTATGCCCGCTCTGAAGATCTCATCCGCATCGGGGCTTACGGTAAAGGTGCCGATCCAGTCCTGGACCGCGCCATCGCCGTGCTGCCGGAGTTGCAGGCCTTCCTGCGCCAGACTCCCCAGGAGCGCGCGGCGTTCGCGGACACCGTGGCCCGCCTGAATGCCCTCTGCGGCTGAGCGGTGACATGGCGTTTCAGTTCACCCTCGAAGCCGTGCGGCGCTTCCGCCAGAGCCTGGAAGATCGCGAGCGGCTGCGCCTGGAAAGCCTGCTGGCGCGCCGGGCAGCGCTTGTCCACGACATCGAACAATCGCAGGAAGCCAGTCTTCAACTGCAACTGCATCTGCAACGCAGCCTGATCGCGAGCCCTACTCCGGGGGCAGAGATTCACTTTGAGGTGGCTCGGCTCGATGGTATGGCCGGCCGGCAAAAGCTGCTACGACGCCAACTGCAGGAGCTACAGATTGCGGTAGCGGAGCAGATGTCGCGCTTCCAGCAGGAGCGGCAAAAGCGCGAAGTGCTGGATGCGCTGCGGGACTCGCAGTGGCGCGAATACCGGGTGCTACAGCGGCGGCGGGAGCAGGCGCAGCTTGATGAGCTGCATCTGATGGGTCGGGGACGCAATGGCAGGAAGTGATTTGCCCAGTCCACTAGGCAAGCCTTGCCCAAAGGCAGTTGATAGGACCGTCGCGAGATCTTCCTACAAGATCGACAAGAGCGGCGAAGTGCTTTAACACCGCCAGTTCCGGCGCGCTGCCAAGCTTGGCTTGGAAACACCTTAGTTGGAAGTTGAACTGCTGCTCGATAGGAGGACCGAGGCCGTGCCCGTGCACAACGTTATCGCCGCCATCGCTGCTGCGCCGCAACCGGACACCGCGCCGAGAGCGGGAGGGACGGCAAGTGACACAGGTTCGTTTCGCGATGTGCTGTCCGCCAAAGTTGTTGGCCAGAGTCAGGAGCGGGCGGCTGCATCCGGGACGAAAGATGAGGTTGCCGATTCCAGAGGTCAACCCAATGCTAAGGCGGGCGCAAAATCCGATAACTCAGAGCTACGTTTGACGAAGGTGCGCGACCCAAGAGATCTCGACCGAGGCGACTCGCTTAACGCCGCGCCGGCGTCCACTACGCCACCGCCTCAGCTATTGTTGGCGGCAGGCACAGCGGAAGCCGCTGCGACGATGGAAAACAGCGAGGTTCTGAACCAGGCTGGCTTGCCCTTCTCTGACATTGTGGGAGTCGTAACCGGAAGTGCTTCCTCTGCTGCGCCTACTGGCCCCTCGGCGCAGCTTAAGCCCGCGGCACCGCCGGCGTATCCGGGCGGAGTGGTGAATTCGGATGCCTCTTCGAGCACGGCAATGGCGCATCCTCAGGTTGCGGACCCATCTCAATCGCAAACTTCAGCTGCGACCGAGGAAGACACTGCGACGTCAGCCGATGGCGAGAGTGCTCCCAGTAGCCTAACCTCGACGGACACATCAGAGCCGAATCCAAGTCTATTTGCCGGCGTCGCTGCGACCGGCAGCGGGCAGTCCCCACTGGATGCACTCGGCGATGGGACCGGAGTTCGGGAGAAAACATCTGAGTCAGATCCCTCGGCGCTGCCCGCTTTTTCTTCAACGGGAGGGACAGGGCGACGCAATCTTCCTTTGCAAGCGCCTGCGGACAGCGGCAGTGCGAGTCCAGAAAATCCTCCGGGCACCGTCACTGCAATAGCAGCCGTGCCAGCTTCGCAGGCGGAGACTGCGGCAAAAGTATTTCCCGAGATCAATGCGCCGCCCGACGCGTCAACTCCCCAATCTCTCAGGCCGAATCGCAAGGTAGATTCGGGGCAATCCAGAGGGACTGGCAGGAAGGAAGATCGAGACCCTTCTCAATCGTCGCAGCCGGAGACAAGCCCGCAACCTGAATCGCAGACCGCGCCCCTGAAAGCGGGCGAGGCAACCACGCGGGCGGTGGAGGTTTCTGCAGCGACCGCGGGAATGGGACACAACGCCAATCCGGACGGAACGGCCGCCAACGCCGCCTCGGGTGAGCTGGTTGGACTACAAGCGTCGCACCCATCGCCTGACAACCCGCTGGCGCCTGGCGTCAAAGGGCAGAGCACGCCGCTCTCCCCCACGTCCAATGCGGGCGACACGCCTCCAGCGGCGACCGTCCTGCAAAGCGCGCGGGTGCTGGAGCGTATGGGGCAGAGTGAAATTCGGGTAGGACTAAACACCGCGGATTTCGGCAATTTGGAATTGCATACCAGCGTCAGCCAGGACCGGGTGGCGGCCACCCTTGCCACCAGCCATGGCGAGCTGCGCGCCGCCTTGGCCGCCGAGATGCCGTCGCTGGAGCACGCCATGTCGCAACATCAGCTAACGCTCGATCGCTTTCATTTGGACACTCGCTCCGGGGCACAGGACGGAAACCGCAGCGCCTCGGGCAATCAACAAAACCGATCGCAGACCTGGACCCAGCCGGCCGCCGAGCCGGGCGTCGCAAGCGACGTCTTGCCGGCGCCAGAGACAGCCTCGTCCCAGGTCTGGCTCAGTCCGTATTCTTCTGGACTCAATGTGCACGCATAGAAAGGCAAACCCATGAGCACTAATCCGGTGTCTGCTTCCCCCCTGGCCACCCCGGCGTCGACCCAGACCACCAGCAGTAGCAGTAGCAGCAACAGCACGACAGCGAGCGGCATGGACAGCATGTTTATGCAACTGCTGATCACGCAATTGCAGAACCAGGACCCCCTCTCCCCCATGGATCCTTCCACCTTTGTCACTCAATTGGTAGAGGTCAACAACCTGGACCAAGTGAGCCAGATCAATCAATTACTGCAAGGGGCGTTGGGCACGAACACGACTTCCCAGACATCCCCGACCAGCGCAGGAGGCCAGTAATGCCGCTCTTCTCGATTCCACTTTCCGGATTGACCGCCAGTTCCACCGCCATGTCGGCGATCGCCAATAATCTCGCCAACCTGAACACGGTAGGCTATAAGGGCAGCAGCGTCCAGTTCAGCGACCTCTTCTACCAGACCCTGAACGAGAACGGAGCGGGCGACCCCGTCCAGGTGGGCGCGGGCACCGGGGTGAGCGCCACTGCCATCAACATGAACTCGGGAAGCCCGACCGCCACCGGCGTACCTACCGATGTGGCCATCATGGGCAACGGCTTCTTTGTGGTGCAGCAGAACGGGATGAACTATTACACCCGGGCGGGCAACTTCTCGGTGGCGCAGGATGGCTCTCTGCAAACCGCCAATGGCGAGCAGGTGCTGGGCTACACCGCCGTGAATGGGGTGGTCCCGGCGGGTGCGACGCTGGCGCCGATAAAGTTGGACACGGGACAGATCAATCCTCCCAGCGCCACCAGCTCCGTGCAGCTCAGCACCAATCTGGATTCCGGTACCGCCATCGGAGACACGCCGTTGTCGACCCCGGTTACGGTCTACGATTCTCTGGGAACGCCGCACGTGCTCAACTTCAACTTCACCAAGACAGCGGCTGGCGCCTGGAATTGCAACATCACCATCCCCAATACCGATATCACTCCGCCGGCCGCGTGGGCGGCTTCGACAGCCTACACTGTGGGACAGATGATCTCGCCTCCATCGGCGAACGGGCACTTCTATCAGTGCACCGTGGCCGGAACGTCGGGCGCGACGGCGCCCAGTTCGTGGCCAACCGATGGATCCACCTTCACCGACGGCGGTGTGACCTGGCAAGACATGGGCACACAAACCAGCCTGGGCACGACCGCGCTTACGTTTGACAGCAGCGGAAATCTCACCTCGCCTACCGGCAACGTCAGCGGCATCGCCGCCAGCGGATTGGCGGATGGCGCCGCCGACCTGAAGTTTCAGTGGAACCTGTACAGCAGTACCGGCGCACCTTTGCTGACCCAGGTGTCCGGTTCCAGCACCACCACGAGCGCACTGCAAAATGGCTTCAGCAGCGGATCGCTCACCGACTACAGCATTGGGGCCGACGGCACCATCATGGGCAGCTTCAGCAACGGCCAGACCGCGGCGCTGGGCCAGATCGCCTTGGCCAATTTCGCTAATACTCAAGGACTGCAGCGGGTGGGTAGCAACGACTTCTCGCCGACTCTGTCGTCCGGGGAAGCCGTAGTGGCAGCGCCGGGCACGGGCGGGCTGGGAACCTTATCGGGAGGGTCGCTGGAGTTGTCGAACGTGGACATTGCCACGGAATTTTCCGCGCTCATCGTGGCCCAGCGCGATTACGAGGCCAACGCTCGAACCATTACGACGTTCGATCAAGTTATGCAGGACACGATCAACCTGAAGACGACCTAAGGAGGCTCTGAGTAAGTCACGGCTAAGTCCGTCCGCGGCTATAGCGGTTCCAGCATTGGTGTGTCCCCCGAGTAGGGCCGGCCTTCAGGCCGGCGTGGAGGAGCGCACCTGAAGGTGCGCCCTTCAAAACGCTGGCAGGTCTTATGTCACGTTCGTGCTTGCCGAACCCGCTTCGGTGTTTTCCTTCCAGATAGTTCCTTCCAGATAGTTGTTGTTTGCCGATTGATAGTGTGCTAACTTGCCGTCACAATTTTGAACGTACAGTTTATGTCGCTAATTCGAATTCTCCATTTCGAGTTATTGGGTTTTCTCTACCTGCTTGCCGCTGTTGTTTTTTTCCAGATCGCGACGCGCAGGATCAACCTGCAAGGATTAATTACGCACAAAGACGGGTCGAACCAGGTAAGTCCTGAGAGGATCCAGTTGCTGTTGGCGACCATCGCAGCCAGTGCAACTTATTTCGGCCAGGTAGCAAGCAGTACCAGCGGGAAGATGCCCGACATTAGTCCTCAATGGCTCTACGTATTTGGTGGAAGCAGCGGAATCTACGCCGTTGGAAAAGCTTGGGTTACTTACAACCTTAAGAAGCGGGCTTAGGAGGATCGTGATGACTATGATGGCACAGCTATGTGGATTGATACTTTGTCTGTTCGTGGGGGCCCTGGGGCTGACCATTATCATTTGGATCTGGATCGGGAAGATTGACCTGTCGGCGCTACTTAACGAAGCCAACGGTCAAGCTAGCATGTCGCGTTTTCAATTGCTGATCTTCACCTTCGTCATCGCGATCAGCCTGTTCGAGTTAGTGGAGATGCGTGCGAACCCCACCGGATTTCCTGACATCCCGAACGGTGTGTTGACGCTATTGGGCATCAGCGCCAGCACGTACGCGGTAGGTAAGGGCATCTCGTATAGCCAGCCTCAAGTACTGATGGGGCAAAGCACCAGTGGCAACGGGGGCGATGGTGCTACCGACGATGCGGTCGCCGCAGCACAGGCCGCCGCGAGCCAGGCAGCGGTGCATGCCGCTACCGCGCAACAAGCCGCGCAGCAGACGGCGACGAATGCCGCCAAGGCCCAGGAGGCCGCCGACCAGGCGACTGGCAAACAGGGATAGGCGCTGGAGTTGCTGCTGGTTTCGCGTGATGCACCGATCGCCTTCCGGAGGTGAGGTTTAGCCATGCCGCCAAAGAAAACGACAACGTCAACCGTGACGTCAGGAAAAACATCACGAAAAACAAAGAGTGCTACGAGCGTCGCACGGACTGTCGCCCCGATGGTTCCACTTGCGGTCGCTTTGCTGAACAGCGCCGTGACCGGCCCAACTAGGCCAACGCCTGCGGCTGGAGTCGCGCCTCCGCCTCCTGCCAACGTAATGGTTGCGCCTCAGAGCTGCGGAGGGCCGGGGCTTCCGGCGTGTGCAACCTTATCTCCGCTTTTGCAAAAAGGACGTCCGGTCGATTGGTGGTTCGTTTTCAAGTTCAATTCCAAAGAGTTTCCGGGTTGCGCAGGCGCAGACAAACCGTCCTGCCCATTTGGCGGTCAACCGCAAGCCTACAAAAACTTCAGCCAGCAATTTGTTTATGCGAGCAGTGAATCTCCAACGCTGCAGCAGGGAAACGGTTGCGTCGGCGATACCACGAACGATCCAATCGGCGCCACCTTTGATGAGGTCTATAACGGCTCCTATCACTACGTGATCTGGAACGACCAGTTTTACGACGACCCCGAGATCGCCGGATGCAGTCAGGAATGTGGTTCTCCCTGGGGGCATTCCAAAGGCGTGATTGCCTGGAATGACGCCGGGGATGGGCTGGTGATGCAGGTCTCGACGCCGTCCTGGCCAGCGGCGGGAAGTGCGACCTTCCCTCGCAAGACCGATGGCAACACTTTGGGTTGCGTTAAGGACAACGACGTCCAGGTCAGCCAGCATTTCTTCGCGCTGAGATTGACTAAGGACGATCTGGTGAAAGTCCTGATGGCGTTGAACAACGCCAGCGTTGTGACGGACCCCAAGAACCCTCAACTCGTCAACAATGGAGGGCCGGCGGACGTACAGAAGCTGGTAGCCACCCTGGGAGTTAAATCCGCAAGCACTGCTTATTCCACCAGCCAACTGTCCACCGGGGTGGAACTTATTTCCAAACCTTCGGCGCTCCATGTTCCGCCATGGCAGATGGTGTCGGCCATTCTGGGAGCCGTTCCTCTCAGGACCGCGACCTGGTGGGCCACGCCCGAGATCTATTCGACCACCTCCTCCACCAGTATCGCCTGCTGGGACAGCTCTCTGAAGCAACCGGGGGCGGTTGAGATTGCCACGACGGGAACCTGGTCGGGGAAAGAGTTCGGCCTCACAGGAGGGCTGGGTACCAACTTCAATCACGCAAAGCTAGGAGTGTCCACGTCCACCAATGATCACTACGCAATTTTCGGCGACATGAACCAGCAAGGAGCTATCTCGGGTAATTGTGGGAGTAGTCAGAACGGCCGAGGCGGGACGTTTTACGTGGTATCCAACCCGCAGCTCTCGACGAGTCTCACCAGCCTGATCAGTGGCGGCACGGCGCCGACCGAGGCTCCGGCAAAATAACAGCAGATTCGTCGCGCCAAAAGCGGGGCGCTCGTAGTGGCAATTCAAGAGGGTCTGCCGGCTCTTGGATGGCGACGCCGTGTACTATGATTTGCAATCCTCACTAGGTTTGGATTGTTCTGCCCGTCGTTGCTTGCCCAGCTTCTCCTCGTGGTACATAGCGGAGTCGGCGCGCTCGATCACTTGCTGCATGGTTTCGCCCGGCTGCCATTGGGCCACTCCAATGGATGCGTCCACACTGACTTTTGCTTGTGCGCCTGCGGCGAGTTGAATGGTGTAGTCTCCAAGCACCCATTTGCGCATTCGGTCCATTTGCGCTACCCCGCCGGCGAGATCGCCATCCAGGACCACAATAAATTCGTCTCCACTCCAGCGGCCGACCAGGTCGGTGCAGCGCATATTCGTGCTCAGCTCCTGGGAGAACTGCTGCAACAGGCTATCGCCCGCAGGGTGTCCGTAACGATCATTGACCCGCTTGAATCGGTCGAGGTCGAGGATGGCCACACAAAACGTCTGCTGGTGAGCTACGCGCCATGCGATCCGCTCCTCAACGTTGCGGCGATTGGCCAAACCAGTGAGCGGATCCCGCAGCGCCAACTCCTCGGCAGCCTTGAGTTTGGTCTCGTAGGTGGAGACCTCCGCGTGCAGTTGGGCCAAAGATCGTTCACTATCTTCCGCCATCTGCTCTACATAAGTCTTCAGTTCGGTTGCCCTCTGCACCAGAGACGCGCGTACCTGGGTCAAATCCTCCAAGTCGGCAATGGCTTGCAAGCGGGAGGTGAATTGCGTGAACTGAGTGGCATAGCGCTGGTCGCGCTCGCCCAAAGACTCGGCCGTGCGGGCCAGCACGATGAGAAGTTCTTTTATGTCGTTGGCTTTGGCCTTAAAGTATTCCGCGGTGTGGCCTCCCCATCGCCGGAGCTGCTCTTCCACCTGTTCTTCCGTCTCCTGCACCAAAGAGGGCGTGAGGTCGCGGGCCAGAAGGTTCACCAGGCTGGCGAGGTTCTGTTGCAGATCGGAACCAACTGCGGGATAGGCCCGGACGCCGCTTTGCCCCATGGCCAGCAAAGCTGAGCAATAGGACTTCAGGACCACCGGCAATAATTCGTCGGAGTCGGGCTGGTTCAGGTAAGGAGAAACCGCGTCTGCATCCAGATACTTCTTCAGGGAAATCACCTAACAATCTCCTGCTTCAATAGTCTGGTTCAATTGCGGCAACCTTGACCAAGTCTCGAGAACGGTTGAGGGGCAAGGGATTTTGAAACACAATTCGCCATCGCTCGCAAAAATGGCGAATCGCATAAACTATCGGCATTTCCCCGCCAATCCTTAGGGCTGGCCAATCCCGCTGGGACCGGAATTGGGCGAAGCTACCAAAAACAAATTCAGCCGGAGATCGAAGTGCCGGGGGAGTAGTCTGAAGATCGCAAAAAATGACGATGGGGTCACTTATGTGGCGTACCAATCAGGCCGTTCCGTTGTAAAATGCCCGCTTGCTCCTAGAGCCAACCCCTAGAAAACGGCGAGGAGAAATAACAGAAGGGAAGCTGCTCTTGCCGTTGTAAGGTTCCCGTACGCTTCACACGTTGTCCCACAATTTCAAGAAGGTTGTGTTCACGCTTCACCAGCTCTAAGGAGAGAGCGACCCCATGAAGATGGTATCTGTTCTGTCTGAATCTCACCCCATGTATCGAACCATCACCGTCGTTACTATCTTGTTGGCATGCACTGCGTTGGCAAGCGGCCAGGTCCGCGTCAGCAACGGCATTTACCCCGCGTCAAGCATCGAGCAACCCGAAGATGTCGGTGTTCGCATGCACACCAACTACATTTTCTACGCACCCACTGGCTCCATCGTGCCAGCTGCCCAGCCGGCGGGGGAAACGCCAGCCTCACTAGGATGCGTCTATGACGTGGTTTCCAATCCTGTATCGGGCTGTCCGATTAACGGCACAACGCAGGTTCCCACCGGTGGTAGTGGCGTAATTGTGATTGTGGATGCCTACGACTATCCCTCGGCCGCCGCCGACCTGGCGACGTTCTCCACTACCTTTGGCCTGCCACAGGCAAATTTCTCAGTCCAATATGCTAGTGGCAGCAAGCCAACCAATGGCTGCCGTTCCGGCTGGCAAGGGGAGGAATCGCTGGACATCGAATGGGCCCACGCTATGGCGCCCAACGCGCAGATTGTTTTGATGGAAGCCTCTTCCGCTTCCAACAGCGCCTTGTACAGCGCAGTGCAAGCCGCCAATAGCTACATCGCTGCGCATGGCGGCAAGGGCGAAGTGTCCATGAGCTGGGGTGGGAGCGAGACCAGCGGTGAGACGAGTTCCGACCACTACTTCACGCAAGCTGGAGTGGTATATTTTGCCTCCTCGGGCGATTCTCCGGGCGTGATCTATCCCAGCTCTTCGGTGAACGTGGTTTCGGCTGGCGGTACGCAGGTGAATCGCAGCGGCGGCGCTTACACCAACCAGACCGCCTGGAGCGACGGCGGTGGCGGAGCCAGCAAGTATGAGTCGCGACCCTCATTCCAGAATAGTGTTCAAAGCATCGTGGGCAGCAAACGAGGCACGCCTGACCTTTCGTTCGACGCCAGCGGCGGCTCTCCCGTTGCGGTGTACAACTCGAATTGCTACGGCGGCTGGCTTGAGGTCTATGGAACCAGTGTGGCTTCACCTTCGCTGGCCGGAATCATTAATAGCGCCGGAGGCTTCAAGACCAGCAGCAACGCGGAAAACACCCTTATCTACAGCAACCTGGGATACAGCTCCTACTTCACGGATGTCACGTCCGGCAGTTGCGGCACGCATAGCGCAGCTGCGGGTTGGGATTTCTGCACCGGTGTAGGAGTTGACCACGGCTTGGTCGGGAAGTAGTCGGCCTTGATGTGTCTTGCAGCCCGCTTCGCGAGAAGCGGGCTTTTTCTATTGATGGCCGGACGATCACTGCGCACGTGAGGCGCGCCAAGAAAGAGTGGTCCCTGACGGACTCCTTGAATATCCGCTCTACCCGTGCCTCCGCGGCTACACTAATTCGAAAGCTGATCCAGGTACCGGCACAGCGCCCCAGCTTTCGCAAGAAGCGAACGGATGGGGCACGTGCCGGTCATCTCACAAGTACCTCTCCTGGTTCTTATCTGGCCACCAAGCCGCTGGAGGAGGATAGAGCAGAGGTTGTCAGCGACAAGGGAGCGAGGGAACCGTCCGGCGAAATCGTAAAGCCCTGGATCTTTCCCGTTCCCGGCGTGAGTACATAGAGATAGCGCGAGTCATTGCTGATGGCTTCGTCCACGGGAGAACTTCCCGATCCTGTATTCGCGGCGACAGAATTCAGCAGTCCCAACGTACCATCAAAACCTACCGAATAGGATGAGACGCTTCCGCTTCCCGTATTTGTAGTGTAGGCATACAGGCCATCACTGGTCAGAGTTATCCAGCAGGGTGCGGTTTGGTTGTCAGCGGCCGAGCCGGTTATGATTTGCAACACGCCGTCGCTAGACGCGGCGTAAGAAGAGACAGCGCCGGCGCCAGTCGCCCCGCCAACCGCGTCAGAGACGATTAGCTGGTTCCGCTTGCCAAAGGCGAAGCCGTAGGGTGTTTGCGCCGCCGACTGCATGATGGTTGGCCCGCTGGCCACGCCGTTAGCATCGACCGTGAACACGTCGATGTTATTGGTGGCTTTCTCCGTCACCACCAGAAGATTCCCATCCGGATTGAAGCTGATCTCAGGCGGGCCCACCGAGGCTGCGCTCAGCGGCAACCCACTGACGATCGACGTCAGATGACCGCTGTCGTCCACGGAAAATCCTGCGATGGTGTCGCTACCCCCGACCGCTCCACCATCGTTGAGGACGTAAAGAATGTTGTGGTTGACGGTAAGACTGATGGGATTCCTTCCGTTGGAAGAGGTCACTCCGACAAGGCTGAGGCTTTGTTCCGTAATCCTGAAGACCGAAATGTTGTCACTGCCTGCGTTCACGGCAAACAGGAAGGTGTTGCTTTCGTCGATGGCCAAGGCGCCTTGAGTACCCAGGCCGGTTCCCGTGCCTGCGCCTCCGGTGAGGCCCCTCTCGCACTGGTGGAGATCAGTTGGCCATCCAGGGTACGGCTGAAAACGAGGATCGCATTTTGGCTCGAGTTGGTTTCTGTATAGACGGCGCCCGCAGCCGCATAGGCTGAAAGGCTACTAAACGCCACAAAGATAAACAGCACGGCAAAACTCAATTTCAACTTCATCATGTTGATCCTTTCGCTAAGCGGTCAGGTTAGAGTTTTGGAAATGGCGAAGATCCAGGGGAAACTCTGATTAAGTCACGGCGAAATCCGTCCGCGGATTAAAGCCGCGGTGATTTTGCAGCATTCACAAACGGCTTGAAGGCCGTCCCCTTCGAGAAACCAGACTTAATCAGAGTTTCCTTAAGGCACAAGCACAACGCAGCTACAACCGCGTTCTGCTTTTGATGGATATGTCGCACGAGAATGGGAAATCCCCCGTGGTACCACCGCCGCAAGCTCCGCCATATTCGGTCGTGCCGTAGAGAACGCCACCCGGGCCCCGCAGCAATTGCCCATTCGGCAGGTAGCCGTTACCTGGCCCCAGACCGAAGAGGTAAATCGAAGAAAAGATCCAGTGAGAGTTGATCTGGCTGAGCTCGAAAATCGTGCCACACCCTTGGTAGTCCGGATCGCAGGTGTAGGGCTCGCCCTCGAAGTTGTTGCCGTAGAGGTTTCCCCCACTTTCGTTTGTAAAGTTGTGAAGAACCGTGAAGGTCTGGGCCTGCGACGCGGCGACAAAAACACCAGAACAGATGATCGCGGCGAGCACGCTGCCGAGGATGTGGCGAAGGTTTATTGCTAGTGTGGCATTTTTATTCCTCCTGATGCGAATTGCCTACCCCCATGTATGACGGCTACAGTGGTGGTATTACGCCATCACATGCCACCTGCCTAGTCTTGCGATCATTCCAGACCTGGCTTGCCGCTCACGCCCATGCCCGTGAGTGGCTGATTGGTCCCGGTGATCGTGATATTGGAGATGAGCTGCGCCGCAACGCTAACCAACACAGGAACTGTAGATACGCGTTGCCGAAGCCGTCGATTGCGATCGATAAGCCTTCATCCTCGCGGTCTCCGCCTATCAAACTGCGGACTGTTGGGTGCGTTGTCGGTGATGGTAACCGCAGCATTGAGCGTGCCCTGGCGGCTACTGCCGGAACTCAAAGGCAATGCCCCCGCCATACAGACCGCCCCCCGCCGTTGCCCCATAGAGATTGCCGCCCGCATCCAGAATTACGCCAGAGGGCTCGCCCCCATCGACGTAAATGCTGAAGTCGTGCAAGTCCGTGTAGGTCCAAGAGCCATTGGAAGGAGTCAGCCGGAAGAGATTGCCGTTCCCATATATACCGCCAGTCAGACTGGTACCGTAGAGATTGCCCGCCCCATCCCGGGCCACGCTGTCCCAAGGTCCGGCGCCACTGCCGCCGCCGAAAAGATAGATCACGGTGTGCACCCAATTGTCACCCGAGGGCGTCAGCATGAACACTGTGCCGAGGTTTTCGAAGTCGTTTGCGTTTGAGGTGGTGCCGAACAGATTGCCCGTGGCATCGAAAAGCAACCCACCGATGGGATAGTATCCATCGGCGTCGCCCTGAAAGCGGTAGAGGATCTTTTCAGTCCAACTGTTACCGGAAGGACTCAATTCAAAAACTGTGCCGGCGCCATAGGTAAGAAAATCGTTGCCACCCAGCTCGGTGGTGCCGTAAAGGTTGCCGGCGTTGTCGAATATCAGGCCGCTATATGGGAGCCGGCCATCCGGCTGCCCGCTGAAGCTGTAGAGAACGCTTTCTGTCCAGCTTCCCTGCGAAGGCGTCAGCTTGTAAACCGTACCGCAGCCATACCCTTCGGCGCAATTGAGGTTGCCGCCAAGCTCTGTCGTGCCGTAAAGGTTGCCCGCTTGGTCGAACACGAGGTTGCCGCCCGGGTTGACTCCGTTGCTGAAGCCAGTGAAACGGTAGAGCACAGTTTCTATCCACGGGCAGACAACATTGGTGCACACTTGGACGGGGGGATTCAGCCGGTAAACGGTTCCACAGCCATTGGATATCGGATAGCAATCACTTCCCCCGCCTTGTTGGGTTACGCCGTAGAGAGCGCCGCCAGGGCCGAGGGTTACCCGGCCGAAGGGGACAGCCCCGTCGTAACCACCGGCAAAGCTATAGAGCACGGAATACAGCCATCCCGAGTGGGTGCGCGCGAGCTCGAAGACCTGCCCGTACCCGGTTCCCCCGTAGACGCCATAGAGATTGCCCGCATTATCCATGGTCAAACCGATCGCTTCCGACGCGTCGTTATAACCGGTAAAGTTGTGAAGGTTAATGAGTTGGGCCTGCGCCAGGGATGGGATGATGATCAGGGCAATGGCAACGGCAATGGGCAGTGCAACAAACTCGATGCGTTTGCAGAAGTTCTTAGTCATCTCGGCTCTCCTCACAAAGACCGGTCGGTCAGGTGCTCGCGCTAGTTGTCCGTGGGTTGTTCAACGATTTGTAAAACTGATGCTACGAACTCGCAACATTCCTGCATTGGTGTCGTCGTAGACAAGCGAGAAATCCCCCTTTGCCCCAAAATCAAAACCCGCTTTTAGTAACTCCAGAAAATCGTTGCGCCTTTAGTCAGGGACGGTTATGCTCGGCAGTCCGCGGGGACCGAGAAATATGCAGGTCAGAAAAGCGCTGGTTGCCGTGGTTCTCTTCTTCATCATCTGTAACTGCGCTGTAACTGTGCAGGCCCAGTTCTATGCGGGCGTGTTGGGAGGGGTGGCGACGCTCTCGGGAGATTCGCGTTCGTTACTTGGCTCAACCTCAAGTTTCTCGTCGTACGATCCGAAGAATGGGCCCGCGCTGGAAGTTCTGGTGGGCAAGAATCTCTCTGACTACTTCACGGTGCAAGGCGAATATATCTGGAACAGCAACACGCTGATTCTGACCTCCGCCGCCATTAACAACGCCGGGCAACAGAGCTATCAGGAAACAAGAAGCAGTTCGCAGCAAAGTGTGATCGGCGACCTGCTCATCTATTTTCGTAAGCGGGGAAGCAGGCTGCGGCCCTTCTTATCGGTCGGCGTGGGCTTCGTGCATCTCGCCAGCTCTCAGCAACAGATCAATCAATTGATCGGCGCGCCCGTCCTGCCGCCACAGCACTTCAGTTCCGATATGACTGCTCTCCACGTTCCCGTCGGACTGGACGTGAAGCTGACGAAAGGTTGGGTGTTTCGCTATACGTTCAGCGAGACGCTCAGCAGCAATCCAATCAGCCACCAGTTGTCGCCGCCGGCATCGCATAATCTTCAGAATTTCCAGAACTTGTTCGGGTTT
Organism: uncultured Acidobacteriaceae bacterium; assembly: GCA_963836295.1. GTDB lineage: Bacteria > Acidobacteriota > Terriglobia > Terriglobales > Acidobacteriaceae > Bog-257. Next base: position 324,854 of record CAWIIY010000006.1, read on the forward strand.
ATCAAGCAGTTTTGAAGGCCGGCTGTGGCGGGGTTATGAGCTCTTCAGGGCAACGTAGGGGCAGCCGGGCCAATAGATCAGCGGTTCTTCGAAGCGTTCGGCCAGCACTCGCGCATGACAGACGCGGCAGATGTTCAGCGACTTCGCCGTCTCGCCCACGGGAGCGATGCGAACCAATTGCTCAAAAACGCAGAGCCGCTGCCCGCGGGCCTGGGTTTGGGTCAGGCTCATAAGGGAACCGCCCGCCGTCTGCCGCTGGATGAAAGCCGAATAGACCTTCGCCTTAAGACGCGAGGGGGCGCGCGTGGGCTCGGTCAAATCGACCCTATCAGCGATTCGCTGAAAGAGTTCTTCATCGCGCGAACTGGCCACGATTCCACCTTTCTCGAAATTCCGCTCGGGCCCGCGCCAACAAGCGTTCGATGGCCTTCTCCGTCTTGCCGGTCTTGAGCGCCATGTCGCGCGCCGAGGCTTTGTCCCAGTAACGCCACTGCAGCGCCAGACGGTACTGCTCAGGAAGCTCTTGCAACACGTGCAAGGTTCTTTTCCGTAGTTCATCCCGATCGAGAACTTCCTGAAAATCCGAGACCGCTTCCAGAGCACCTGAAGCAGGATCCGTTTCCTCAAGGGACTGAGCGGCACGTAGATGCTGGCGATAGTAATCCTCCACCTTATGGCGGGCAATTCCCATAAGCCAAGCACGTAACGGGCCCTCTCCTCGATACTGGGGCAGGCCTTTCCATGCCGCCAGGAAAACCTCTTGCACCAAGTCGTCGACCTGGTCGTAGTGCGGAGCAAGCCGGCAGCGCACATAACTGTACACTTCATCGGCGCAATGAGCTACAAACTCCGCCGTCGCCTTGCGATCCTTGCTCAGGACAGCGGTTGCGAGCGCCACATCAGCTTCATCCGCAAGGCGGGTGTCACCTAACTGGCCGGGAACCGCTGGTTCTGAGGTACTCACCTCGTTATCCTAATTGCGTCTTTGGGATATAGTCGCGGCAGCCCTGAAAGTCCCCCGAACTGTTTTCAAACCCAGCTGCTCGCGTAGGTGATCGGGTGCTCTAGGCCAGCAAAAAACCCACTCAAGCGAAAGAAGCTTGAGTGGGATGTCCGGCGCATCTTGATTCGAACCTTTGACGAGGGAGAGCCCCCTCGGTTGAGCGCTCATTGCATGGCCAAATTGGCCAGCCGCATCCAGCCCACCACCCCGCCGGCGGTTTTGATGTTCGCAATGTAGGGCTGAGTCGCTTTGTCCTTCCTGCCGGCCGGCTTTTTCAGCTCCAGTGCCGTCACATCGACCACCGTGTCCCGCTTCAGAACATCCATCTGCTTGCTGAGATCACTGTCCCGGAATACCTCAGCCTGGCTACTGATGACCCGGTACTTTCCCGGCTTGGCTTCACCGAGGAAATCCGTGGTGGTCTTCGGCCCGGCTGCGGCGGCGGCTCCCACCGAAGCGGTGACAGTCTCATAATGACCGCCGCCCGGAGCGAAGAAAACCACGATCATAGCCTGGGTAGTTCCGGTTTTCTTGTTGTTGACGACCAGTTCTGATTCGAGGACGAAGCCGCCGGGCCTTGGCTTCTGGTCCTCAGGCTTTGGGACAGGAACCGCAACGGCCTCGAATGTGTCGGTCTCCTTCTTGGTTTTAATGCTGTCGTTGATGTTCTTGACGTTCAACGAACTGGTAAGGACAGAGCGCGTACTGCCCGGTTTCTCCAAAGTTCCACCCTCGTCCTGGGAAAGCAGCACTCGCACCGTCTTTCCAGGGCTGCCGTCAAGAAACCAATCGATGACGTGGTCCCAGTGGCGGAAGCCGTAACCGGCGTCCTGAAGAGTCACGTCCTGGGCCTGGTCCGCAAGAGCCTTGGCGCCGGCATCGCGACTGGTCGCCTCTATGATCCCTTTGCCGCCCGCGCTGTGGCCAGCCACGTGGATCGCGCCGGGCACGAGGGGAGTGGACAGCCCGAGATCGCTGGAGAGCCTGTCCAAGGCGATCTTGATCAAGCCATCAAAGCCAGCCTTAGCGAGTGCTTCCTCCCACTTGGCGGTCGTCGTTATCCACTGCGTTCCTTCTCTGTTAACTCCCCACGTCGCGGGTGCCTGGGGTGCAATCCCCAGTCGACCGGTACCGGCAACCGCCTCCTTGAGGTGTGACCATAGAGATATCGGCTCCGAGCCCTGACTCTTTTGCTCTTTGGTTCCCTCCTCATAGGTGGCACGCATTCCGTGAAAGAAGACGAAGATATCGACCGTTGGCGGATCGATGGTTGCCGGAGGGTAGATGAGAAGCGGGAGGTTGATGTCGGATAGCCGCCCCGGCCTATTGACGTCGTTTAGGTCTGGAGGCTTTTCCATCTTCTGGGCGGTATATTCGTAGACAACCGCGCCACTGGTGCCTCCTCCCAGTGGAAGCTGCTGAATAGCCGTCCACCCTGTGGCGTCAACGCGGACGGTGGTCGTCTTGGGTTGTCGCTGGAGGACGATGGTGGACCGGGCTGCCGCTTTCGAGGCCGGTGCCTGCTGCATCACATGGGTCAGCTCATGGGCAATTAGCTTGGTTCCGTCAGCGGTACTGGGGGTGTACTGGCCCGCACCAAATACGATCCGATCTCCCACGGTGTAGGCGCGCGCACTAACCGCTTCTGCTGACTGGTTAGCTGCGGCGTCGCTATGCACGCGCACCCGATCGAAACCATAACCGAAGCGGCGCTCGAAAAAGGCACGCGGTGCCGGATCGAGCGGCTGGCCGGGCGTGCGCAAGATCTCGTCGACAAGAGGCGGCGCCACGGCTTCTCCCGCGCCGGTTGATTCGACTGACTTAGCCTGCAAGCGCCGGGGACCGCGACTCGGTTGGTCCGTCCGACATTCGGGACACTCTCCACCGCAGGCGCATGCGCGCTGCAGTTGCGGCTCGGGCATGCGCATCACCTCGTCGGAGACGCGGTCTGCTTCCTGCTCGTAGGCATCGCCGGGAGTGTTTACCATCAGTTTTGCCTGGATGGTTCTCGGCGATTGCGAAGCTGACGCACTGTGATTCGGAACATGCGCCGATTGCGTTACTGCCTCCATCGGAGAGGTGGCTTCAGCTCCGGCAGTTTGAGCCTGTAGCAGCCGCTGCACGGCTTGATTTCCGATGGTCCGCTGCAGGTGAAGGATGGAGTGCGCGTCACGCAGGTGGGCAGAGTCAGCCCGACCCGGTGTCTCAGTTTTTGGAGACACTGGCCCCTGAGTTGGCTTTGCTTTGTCGGCAAAGGTATGCATGTTCAAGTTTTTCTACTTCTCGCGTTGGCAAATTGTGTGCTGCTTCGCCGCGGAAAGCAACCTAATTTTTTTCACTTCTGCCGGTTCACGCGCTTGTTTCCGCGGTCTTCCGCCAGGCACCGGGCACCGTAGTACACCTGAAGATTCGCCACAACGGTCTGGAGAGGGACGTTGAGCTGAAACTGTGTAATCTGCTATGAAGTGCGGCCAGACACAGGGGTCGGTGAAAGTTATCTTTTCGAAGCACCGGACGGTTCAGGGTGACACGTCACAGGTCTTGGACAATTCCTTCACACTCCTTACGTCAAGAGCGGGTATCTCTTCTACGGTCGATGCGATGTTTTTCTCGGTCGTGGAGAATGATCTGACCGTAGGCTCACCGGTGATTTCGACTTCGTGGCCGATGTAACGGCTAAGCTTGGCGGTACTGCCTGTAAGGTTATAGACCGTCCCATCCTGCGCTACGACCGTATAGTGAAGACTGGCGCTTTGTAAACAACCTTGGACGGTAGGTGGATAGGTATTGGTAGGAACCCAAATATCCCTGCCGGGGTCTCCCTCTTGCGCCTGCAGCCAAAGGGGGAAAGAAATGAGTAACACCACGGTAAGTATCAGGATCTTGCACATCACGAGCGCCCGCCACCGCCTGGCTATGGTGATGCTCGCCGACGATGTAAAGTTGCCTCGCCTCCGAGCGTGCTTTTCCCCATGCATTCGCAAAACCCCGCGAATGTGTGGGGCAGCCGGCTACGCATCGATGGCTGGGCCGAGCAATTGTTTCAATGCCTGGACGTATTCGGTGAGGGCTTGGCGGCCGGTTTCGGTGATGCGATAGAGGGTTTGCGGCTTGCGCAACACGAACTTCTTTTTGACAGCCACGTACCCGGCTTCTTCGAGCTTGAGCAGTTGCGCGCCCAGGTTGCCGTCTGTGGCCTCAGTCTTGGCGCGGAGCCAGGTAAACTCGGCCTCTTCCACGCCGCTGAGCAGCGAGAGCAGGGCCAGTCGCAGCCTGCCGTGAACCACGGGATTGAGCTCGGGCAGATCAGGCATGGATTGGGCCGCGTCGTTTGCGCTCCTGCGCTTCGGCGATCGCGCCGTAGATGCCGAACACGATCTGGCAGAGAAAGATGGCGACCAGAAACACGATCGTGCTCTGCGCATCGGTGCCGAAGCACGTAGTCACAGCCGCCACCCACCACACGACTGCGCACGCAAACTGAACCTTCCAGCGAAGAATCAGGGCTGAGGCTCCGTTGGCCAAGCCAAGTATGGCCGACATCACGGCCACAAAGAGATGCTGATCGGTCAGTCTTCCACTCAGACCGAGGGCTAGAAAGAGCAGAAACACGGAAACCGCCAAAGCAATCCAGATCGAAGCAATGGCCCGGCCGAGCGTGGTTCCCGGATGGTTGCCGCCCTTCGCGGAAGCGACGACCATAGTCACAATGATCGCGATCAACATAGTGGCCGGCCAGGCCCACACGTTGTGACCCCACGCGGACCACGCCAGGGCCGCATAAAAAGCAACGCCCCACAGAACAAATGTCCATCCCCAGCTCTCGGTGGTGCGGCGGCCCTCGGCGATCATACGCTCGATGATGCTCAACCTCTCCTTTAGTTCCTGCTCGGCGATGTCATCCTGCATGGCATTCTCCTTGTCTCACTGCTGACGTTGCAGCAGCATTTCCACACTGCGGTGCGGGGGGTTGCTGCCAACCGTCGCCTCGGTGACTTCGTTCCACTCGCCTTTGGCGGTCAGATGCATGGTGTTAACAATGTGCGCCGGCCCGGCCATAAAGCCCCACGAAAAGCCGTGGTTAGGCACCGAGAGCTCCGTGTCGAGATAATGGCCGTCATTGTAGGCGCGGAAGCGATAGGTGTGGGAGGCATCGTCGTAGGCTATCGTGGCTAGGGCGTTGAACAGCACCTTGCCGTCGGCGCCGGTGCTTTTGCCTTCGATGAGCAGGACGAGGCCGTCAAGCTTGTACTCGACATCTTCCGTCTGGGTGAGATGAAGCGCTTCGCCCGGTCCGCGAACGACGGTAACAGGCCCCGACCAGTGACCGGCCAGAAACGAAAGCTTGCGCATGGCCTCGCGCTGCGCCTCGACGCTGTTCGAAACGGGCTGCTGTGCGGCAAGCGAGAGACTGAACGAAATCATGAATGCTGCCGCAAGCAACGTCGTGGAAAGAGAAGGGCGGAAGAGTGAGGGTGGGAATCACGGTTTTCATTGGCGAACTCCTTGGCGCCGAAAGCAAAATGCGAGGAAAAGCATTTCAGATTTTCTCGTAGATAGAGTACTCTATTTTTAAGAGTAACGCAAGCACACCTACTGACCGTATTGTTGGGGGATACTTGTGGCTTCGGCCATAGCTTTGGCGGCGTTGGTCGAGTCGCCGAGATCGCGATAGGCAATGCTCATGTGATAGAAAGCATCGTGCCTTAGCTCGAGATTACGCTGAACATCGTTCTGGGTGAGCTGAATCACTCTCTGGTAGTGTTCGATAGCGTCGCGCAGATTGTCGTGCTTCTGCTCCTGTATGGCTAGGTTCATATTGGTGAGGGGATCAAGGGGATAGATTGCCACCGCCGCGCGGAAGTGCGCCAAGGCCTGGTCGCTGAGACCCTCCTGTAGCAAGGCCGTACCCAGGTTGTTTTCCGCCACCCAGTTCTGATTGGTCACTGCTACGGCATGCGACCACAGGGTCACGTTGCCGCTCCAATAAGTGATCTGGCGATGAGTGAACGCTGCCAGCACAATCAACACGGCGAGGCTGCCACTGACCAGCCATCTGTTGGCGATGTGTCGCTGCTGGGCCCAATCGGCTACGCCCCAACAAATCATGATGAACAAGCCCAGGAATGGCAGGTAGGCGTAACGATCGGCCATGGCCTGGTTGCCCACCTGCACCAAACCGATCATCGGGACCAGCGTTCCCAGGAACCAGAGCCAGCCCACGGCCAGGTAGCGACGCCGACGCCGCTGCTCGAGGACCAGGACCGTGACTACTAGCAGGAAAAACAGGACCGCCAGTGCCTGCATCGGGCGTATCGAACCGGGATAAGGATAGAGAACCGAAAGATGCGATGGCCAAAAAACACGTTCCAAGTACCGTGCATAGGAAACAATGGCGTTGTATATCCGCATCGAGGGTGGGATATAGGTGCCGATGGCGCCGCCTTCCTGCTGCGCCAGCACGGTAATGACCGCGCTCGCCATCGCAAGAAGTAAAAGCGGGACCTTTTCCAATATCAGCCAGGAAATACTCTTCGCCGGAATTGCCGGGATCGTTCCCGAGGTAGATTCGTCTCCGCCAGCGAACATCCGCTGCAAAGGCCAGTAGTCCCACAGCAGCAGAACGAAGGGAAAGGTAATGACCTGTGGCTTCGACATGAGTCCCATTGCGAAGAGCAAAGCCACAACGGCATAGCGCCCCACTCGGGGCTGCGATGCGTACCATCGGTAGGCCGCGAGAGCGAGCAGAAAGAACAGCGTGCTGAGCAGGTTCTTGCGCTCGGCAATCCAGGCGACCGACTCAACATTGATAGGGTGCAACGCAAACAGGGCTGCCACCATAAAGCTGCGGCCCATGTAACCCGTCGCCCGCCATAGCAGCCAGAACAACAACAGCGCATTCAGCGCATGCAGCACGACGTTGACCTGATGCGGGCCAGATGGATCCAGACCAAAGAGCTGGCAGTCGATGGCGTGAGAGATCCAAGTCAGCGGATGCCAGTTGTCGGCAGCGTAGGTGGTGAATGCCCACGTCACCATCTGCCAGTCCAATCCCCCTTGCACCTGGAGGTTGTCGGTTACGTAGAGGGCATCATCGAAGTTGAGAAACGGGTGCGAGGTGACCGGGCGATAAACCAGCAGAGTCGCGGCCGCGAGGAGGACGCCAAGAAGAGCTGCGCGTAGTAGGGGCGAGGCAAGCCAGCCCTGGCCCGAGCGGGATTCGGTTGCGGTCGGCGGTTTCACTGAGGTCTGCATTTTATGCCGCGGTTAGGAGCCATCGGGCTGCTTGAAAATCCGATTGCGGAAAAACTTCAGTCTACCTTAGGTGTTGCTTCACTGCTGGTGGCGTGACCAAATTCACCAAACGTCGGAAGGTTGAAATCGGCGAACGGGCGAAGTGCGTTGTTGATTACGGTGCGACGCGTTGGCGTTCCCCCTGTAACCTTTCCGGCACCCCCCGGCGTTTGGGCTTGAATCGGACGGGCAAGGTGTCTAGAGTTGGAGATGCTCTCGCGATTTTCCCGCCTCGAAGTCACTTCTGTGCTCTGAAGCTTCCGTTTTGCTGCGCACGTGGTGCAATATGATGTGGTGTCCATTGGGACAACCCAAAATATGGGGTTTTACATCTTGACCCCTCCTCGCCTTCGAACGTACATTTGGTTAAGTATTTTTCGTCTGGTTGAGATGAAATCGCGGATAAACGCTGGCTTGGGAATTGGCGCAATCGCAACAGGCCCGCGCTAACCGAACGGAGTACGAATTTGCTGAAACTGAAGAAGCTGCAGATCCTCGGATTCAAATCGTTTTGCGATCGCACCGACCTTCGCTTCCAGGGCGACGGCATTGCCGCCATCGTAGGTCCGAACGGCTGTGGCAAGTCGAATATATCCGACGCCATCTCTTGGGTGCTGGGCGAGCAATCGGCGCGGTTGCTGCGCGGCGTCAACATGCAGGATGTCATTTTCGCGGGCACGCGCGAGCGCAAGCCCACCGGCATGGCCGAGGTCTCACTCACGCTGGTGGATCCCGAAACCTACGGCGACGTCGCTGAGCCCGAGATCGACATCCAGGACGATCTCCCGGACGACGATTGGGACGAGTCCGCGGTTCGCGCTGCTAAGGCCGAAGACGTTGAGCGCTACTCCGAGGAAGTGCATCCCGGCTGCAGTGATGACGAAGACGATGCCACCGCCGCGAACGAATCTGCTCACGACGCTACCGCTCCGCACGTCGTGCTGAAAATCCGGCGCCGCAAGTTCAAACGCACCTTCAAGGCCGGCGAGATCACCGTCACGCGCCGCCTATTCCGTTCTGGCGAAAGCGAGTATCTGCTCAACGGCAAGCTCTGCCGACTGCGCGACATCCAGGACATCTTCATGGGCACGGGTCTCGGCCCGGAATCCTACGCGATCATCGAGCAGGGCCGCATCGGCCAGATTCTCAGCAACAAGCCGACCGACCGTCGCGCCATCATTGAGGAGGCCGCCGGCGTCACGAAGTTCAAAGCGCGCAAGCGCCTGGCGGAAGCACGCCTCGAGGACGCGAAGCAAAACCTCGCCCGCATCAACGACATCTTCGACGAAGTCACGCGCCAGATGAACTCGCTGAAACGGCAAGCGTCGAAGGCTGAGCGTTACGCCAAGTTGCGGGACGAGATGCGCGCCAAATTGCGCGCGCTACTGGTCAGCAAGTTTGCGCAACTTGATGCCGAGGCTTCCCTGCTCGAGCAGCAAATCACGGAAATCGGCGAAGCCATGCACGCGCAGGGCGTGGCCGTGCAGCAAATGGAAAGCCAGCACGGCGAGCGCACGCAGCGTGGCTATGCCATCGAGCGCGAGTCGCAGGAGAACCGCGAGCAGCTCAACAGGCTTTCCCTGGAGATCGACCGCGCAGCCGCCCGCCGCCATACCAACGACGAGCGCTGTTCCGAACTCGACGCACGCGCTGCCGCCGCGCAGGCGGAAACCGCAAACACTGATGCGCAGCTGGCGCGCCTGCTGGAGGAAATGGAAGCCAATCGCGCGACGCTCGAGTCTGCCAACGTCGAGGTTGCCCACGCTCAGCAGGACTCGCAAATGAAGCAGCAGGAGGCCTCGGCCGCGGCGGCATCGCTGCTGGAAGTCGAGCGCCAGCAGGAGCAGCGTCGCGATGCGATTCTGATCGCGGTTTCCGCGACTTCCGCAATGCGTAACCGCATCACGCAAGCGGAAGAACGCATTGCCGCGCTCGATCGCGAGGCGCAGCGCTTGCACGACGAAACCGCCGCCGCGATTCTGCAACTGGAAACGTTCGGCTGCCAACAAGGTCAACTTGGATTGGAGTTTGGGTCCGCCTCGCAAAGCGTGCTCGCGCTCACCGCGCAGATTGACGATACGCGCCAGAAGCTCGAGGAGAAACGCACCGCCGAGACCACCGGCAAGCGCCATCTGGATTCGTTGCGTGGCGAGTACGCCGGCGCGATGGGAAAGAAAAGTTCGCTGGAAGCCGTCATCACTGAGCATGGCTACACCACCGAATCGGTGCGCAAGCTTTTCACCTCCGGCGCCATGAAGGAAGGTCTTGCCCCGGTCGGCGTGCTCGCTGACTTCCTGGAAGTGGAAGACCGCTACGAGCACGTGGTCGACGATTTTTTGCGCGACGAGCTGAACTATATCGTGGTGAAGTCTTGGGACGCCGCCGACGAGGGTCTGCGCCTACTGCGCAGCGATGTGGATGGCCGCGCGACATTCCTGGCCCATCCCGAAGATTCCCAGGCGAAGTTCTCGTTCCTCTTCGACGAATCAACGCACCAGGTCACGCACGGCGAGAGTGTGGTACCGCTCAAGCATTGCATTCGGGTGCTCAACGGCTTCGGCAAATCGCTCGAGGTAATTCTGCCGAAGCTCGGCAACGGCTATATCGTGCCCGATGCCAGTGCCGGACGCGATCTGGCTTTGGAAAACCCTGATGCCTTCTTCCTCTCTAAGTCCGGCGAGTGCTTCCACAACGTTACCGTGACCGGCGGTAAACAGCGCAGTCAGGGGCCGCTTTCCATGAAGCGCGACCTGCGCGAGGTGCTACAGGAGATGGGCGAGATGGAATCCGCCATGGCCGACGAAGAGCTGCGCGTGGCAGCGCTGGGGCGCGAAATCTACGATCTGACCGGACTGCTGCAGCGGCTGGAGGACGACAAGCGCGAAGGGGAGCGCCAGGCCATGACCTCCGGCCACACCCTTCGCCAGCTCGAAGCCGAGATGGTGAGAGTGCGCGAGCGCCAATCCACCTACGAGCGCGAGCTCGGACGTGTCGGTGAGGAACGCAAGCAGCAACAAACATTCATCGCAGAACAAAACGGCGAGCTGTCGGCTCGGGAGCAAGATCGGCGTCAGCTTGAGCTGGAAATGCAGGCCACCCAGAGCAGTCTGGAGGGTCTACGGTTGCGCCGTGACGAGGCCGCCCAACTCGCCAGCGAAGTTCGCGCGCGATTGGCCACGCTCGAAGAGCGCCGCCGCGGCGCGGTGACCGCGGTGCAGCGCATCGAGGCGATGGTTTCGGAAATCTCGGCCCAGCTCGCGAAGCTGGAGGCACAACTTGAGTCGGCGGCGGCGGAGAAGCAGCAGCGGGAAACAGAGAACGGTCGCCTCGCGGAGCAGGTCGTCGCCTGGACCGCCGAGCGCGAACTCGCGCACACACGTGATCTCGATTTGCAAGCCGAATTGCAGACCGTCCGGCTGCGAATCGTTGAATTGGAAGAAGCATTCAAAGCCGGTCGCGAAGCGCTCGAACGCGGCGCGCGATCGCCGTGGCGAACTCTCCGCTGCGCAGGCGCGGGTGCAATCCGACGTGCAGCACATGTCAGACACTTGCGTACAGGAGTTAAGCCGGCAACCGCATGAGTTGATGGCCGACGATTCCGTGGCTCGCGTCGCGGCCGAGGAACTCGCCGGCGAAGAAGAAGCCTATCGCGAAATGCGCACGCGCCTCGACAACATGGGTCCAGTGAACATGATGGCATTGGAAGAGTACAAGGAAATCGCGCAGCGTCATGAGTTCCTGGAAAGGCAGCGGTTGGACTTGTTGCAGTCCATCGAGAACACGCAAAACACGATCAAAGAAATTGACTCGGTTTCGCGGCAGAAGTTCGAAGAAGCGTTTAGCATCATAAACGAAAATTTTTCACGCGCCTTCAGCAAGCTCTTCGGCGGAGGCCAGGGCTTCATGCGCCTCACCGACATCGAGAACTCGGCGGAGAGCGGCATCGACGTGGTCGCCTCGCCTCCGGGCAAGAAGCTGCAGAACGTTCTGCTGCTCTCCGGCGGCGAGAAGGCGCTTACCGCGCTGGCGCTGCTGGTCGGCATCTTCCAGTATCAGCCCAGCCCGTTCTGCATTCTCGATGAGGTGGACGCGCCGCTCGACGAAGCCAACATCAGCCGCTTCACCGAATTGATTTGCGAGATGAGCTCGCAAACCCAGTTCGTTATCATTACCCACAGTAAGCGAACTATGGGCATCGCGCCGGTTCTGTACGGCGTCACCATGCAGGAACCGGGCGTCTCCAAGGTGGTGTCGGTCCGCTTCCACGAAGAACCGACACGACTGGCAGCCGCAACAGCGTAGCCCGCTTTGAAGGGGCGCGCGGCGCTGAAGCGCCGCTCGACCCGAGCTTCCCGGATACAGCAATTCGGAACCTGCTCTAGTTCGATAAAAAAGGGAGCACGCTGGCTCCCTTGCGAATACCCTGAGTTGATGCTACTTCCCGGCGTTCGCCATGCTCAACTCGAACGTCACTCCGGTCTTGCTGCCGCTCAGATCCACTTCGATGATGGAGGGAACACCACCACCGTCTTGTACCACGACCTGGGTGTGCTGTGCTTTCGTGTTGAGTTCTTTCGCTTGCCCGCTGGCGCTGGCTACTTCTCTTCCGTTCTTCATGAATTCAACCTGGGCAGTCGTCCCATTGGTCTCACACTTGACGGTGTAATCGCCAGCGGGAATGGTTGTGCCGTTCAGTTGAGCGTTCTGGTAAAGCGTGATGTTGTCAGTTTTAGTTGTTCCTGCAAAAGCACTGATCGACATGCCTAACGCGAACACCAACATGGTGAGGCGAGCCAGAATACGAGTCATTTGCCATCTCCTTTTTTCTTGAACAGTTCGTTCTGGCGGCCCTCGCCGGCAGGAAGCACTTGCGTTTCCCGCTGGGTTGCATAGAATGTGACACCGGGGTTAAACAGCCACAGGGACTGGTTTCCAAGCCTCCCTCAAGATGGTCTCGCCTGGGCCGCCAAACCGCGGGCGAAACATTCTGTTTGACCCCTAAGTTTTTTGCTCACGGACGAGCGCTAGCGCACCCCTCCTCCAATGTCCTTCATCGGTATACGTTTCACGCACTCGGAAAGTTCACAACTTTCGAAGTTTTCCGCGTCGAGCATTGGACGGGATTTCCTCACCGAAGTGAGCGCAACCCGCATCAATTGCGGCGATTCGCATTCTGCATGAAAAACCTGCGCATACGTTGCAGCACACCATGCATTCATCCCATGAATGGGTCATGGATCTGTCATCTTCAGGATTTGGAATGTGCTTGATTGCGAAAAAAGATTCCGGATTGCAGTTGCCGCAAACCTGAATCTAGCTGGCCGCTGCCGCCTGCTGCTTCTACTTCATGCGGTCGCGCAGCGCGGTAATGTGTGTCAGGTGGTGTGCTGAATGCCAGGCATACATCGCCAGCATCCGGTCGAGCGAGAGGGCCCCATGCTCAGGATGGTTCAGTGTTCGCGCAAACTCCGCCGGCTTCATGGCTCCTAGAAAATCGACCCAGCGCTCATGCAGTGCCGCCAGCAGCTGTAGGGATACTTCGACGCGTGTTATGGCGTTGTCGGGTAACTTCGCCCACAGGTCTTCGTGGTAGGGCTTCACGGTCGGCTCGTCTTCGGTGAGCGCCAGCTTGAATCGGATGTAGGCGTTCAGGTGACTGTCGGGCACATGATGCACCACCTGCCGCACGCTCCATCCCTCCGGACGGTACGGCGTGTCGAGTTGTTCGGGAGTCAAATTTCGCACCGCCGCTCGCATCTGTGCCGGCAGCTTGGACAGCACCTCGATGTACTGGACACGGCGCTTGGCCATCTGGCCTTCGTTTTCGGGTGGAATCCAGTCGAACTTACCAATGGGGTACCGCAGGTCAGTCATTGATCTCCCATTCGGATTTCTATCCTACCCCAAAATCGATTGCATCCGATGTCGCCTGGCACAGTCCCTTAGTCCAACGTGCGCACGGATTCGGCAGGAAGCAACTCGATGCTGCACGGCCCTGCCGATTCCTGGCTCGAAACCGAAACAGCCGCGGATTTTTCTTTGTCAGATGGTCCTGCGCTCGTGGGATTCGCCGCCGGCGTTCCGCACGTCACCACGCCGCGCCGCACCACGCGCACCTCCGCCGTCACCGGAAACTTCATCCCGACATCGGTTTTCTCCAGCACCTCAGACAAGCTCTTCAGCCCGTCGCTCCCTTTGATGAATTTCACCTGTTCCACCTTCGCGGGCGAGAGAAGCAGGAAGAATTGTGCACTGCCTTGGCCGGACGTCTTAAGCGTGGTGGTCCTCTGCCGTTGCAGATCGTGGCGAGCTTCCTCAACCTTGTGGTCAAGTCCTTTGCTCACTCCCAGCGCAGTGAGTCGAGCACGCGCGCTGTCGCTCGGCAGATCACTGGCCAGCGAGAAGAGGTACGCACGAATCGCCTGCTCGCGCTTTCCCTGCTTCTCATAGATTTCGCCCAGATGCTCTCCAATACTGCCACTGCCACTGGCTTGCCACGCCGCCGTAATGTACTGCTCGGCCTTGTCCGGATCGCCGCGCTTGAACTCGATCCATCCCTTGGTGTCCCAAATGTCGTACAGGAACAGTGCTGCAGACAGGTCCTGAAAGCGAAGCCTGTCCAGTTGGACATCGCGCAGTTGCGTCTGCAGCGCATTGATCGCCGCGTCAGCGTATTTGTCGGCGCGATCCAGTTGCACGTTCTGTTCGGCCAGCGAATACGCGATGTTATTCCAGGTCAACGGGCTGGGCGAGACGCTGATGGCCTTCTCGAACTGCGCCATGCCCTTGTCGGTCTGCTTGGTGGCGATGTACGACTGTCCCAGCGAGATCAGCAGGACGGGATTGTTGGGCTGAAGGGTCACAGCCTTCTCCAGTTCGGGAACGGCCTCTGCAAATTTCTTCTGCTCAACGTACGCCTCGCCCAGGCTGGCGTGCGCCGACGGATCGAGTGGATTGATCTCGATCTGCTTCTTAAACTGCTGCACGGCTTCGTCGTATTTCAATTGCCGTTGGTAGGCTACGCCCAGATCGGTGTAAGCGTACTGGTGGTAGGGATCGATCTCGATCTGCTCCTTGAACGCGTCAACGGCCAGATCGTTCTGGTTGAGTCCCAAATACGCTCGCCCGAGCTCGTCCCATGCCATCTTATGTTTCGGTTCTAACTTGACGACTCGCTGTAAAAGACTTACCGCTAGCTCGTAATTGTTGTTCTTCAGGGCCTGCGTCGCAGACTCGTTCAAATCATCAGCTGATTCGTTCGCGCCCACCCCAGCCGTTCCCGGAGACTTGTTGTCCAGCAGGACCTCTTGCGCTTCATCAGCTTCCACGGCCCGCCGAAAAGCAGCGTAATCCTCGCGCCGTGCCACCGGTAGTTCCCTGGTGAGCAGCTTCAACGTGCGCACGGCGGTCAGTTGTCCCGCTTCAAACTTATAGCTCGAGCCATATTCAGCATAGTCGCGCTTGACCTCAACTCCGATCGGAAGGTGTACGGTGTACTTCGGCGGGATTGTGACCCGCAGGTCGTTGCTGTCCTCCCCGGGCGCACCCAGCTTGATGGGTTTGGGATGGGCGCTGTTGTCATCCTCCTCGTCGCCCTCGCTGGCCAGCGTCACCTTCATGAACGGCAAGCTCATCTTCGACTCCGGCGCCGACCAGTCGAAGTAGTTGTTAGCGGTGGCATCCAAATCGATCTGCAGCGGATTGTCAGGATTGCTCGGATCGCTGACCTTAAGGTTGTCGATCTCAGTTCCCGGCATCTCCGTGCGTTGCACCACCATGGTGAAGAAATCCTTCCAGCGATTCGCTGGCATCTGCCGCAGGGCGAAGCGCAAAAACAACTCTTGGTCGCCTCGCATGCGAACCGAGACATGCGCCTTCAGCGTCCCGGTTTCGTTGATCGAGCCATCGACCTGCGTGCGATCGAAAGCTTCAAACGGCAGATCGGCAGGAGTCCATACCAGGCTGGCTTTGGCATCTGGCGGAATCGCCAGGGCTTCTTTATCACGCAACGGAGCGGCCAGCATACGGAACGGTGCGACGCCGTTGGTGCTGTCGAGCCAGATCTCTTTCCCGCTCACCGGGACGCGGGTGATTACATGGTCGAACTGCGACGGCGAGGGAATGTCGGGATCAAGTTCATGTTGCGCCCCGATCAGCACCGATGTTGACTGAAATCCCTCGGCCGCCAGCAACGCCGCCAGCAGCGTGTTCTTGTCCTTACAATCGCCGTAGCCGTTGCTGAGTACCTCGCTGGCCGCGTGTGGCTGATATCGTCCCAGCCCGAACGACAAACTGACATAGCGAATGTTGCGCGAAACATATTCATATAGCGCTTTCACTTTGGCCATGTCGTCCGTCTTGCCTTGCACCAGTTCAGCGGCTTTCGCCTTGATGGCCTCGTTCGGCTGGCGCCGGTCGCGTTCCAGCGACGCGTACCAAGCTCCCATCTCCTCCCAGCTTTGAAAGGTGGTCAACTGAACCGTAGGAATTTCGTCTTCGGGCCTGTGCGAGCTCTTCTTCTTTTTCTTTCCAGCCGGGCCTTCCTCCTCGTCCTTCAGGTGAGTGTAGGTCCAGCGATAGATGCGCCGGTCGCCTTCGTCTGCGATCTTGGGTTCATAGCCCAGTTTGCTCTTCAGCTTGATCTGCCGTCCCTTGGGAACGTTGATCTCCAACTGCTGGTCCAGGATGATGTCCTTGTCGGAAAAGTTGACACTGGTCCAGAACTGCCCCGGGGTCAGCGGATTCGTAATGGTCCGGACGAACTCATACTCCAGCACGTCGCCGGGACGCAGCGATGGAACACTGATGTGCTTCTCGTGATAGTCGGTGTACACCGGCGCGTCGGGCAGGGTCAGGTCCTGGATGGCGGAATCCTGCGCCGTAATCACCGTTCCGTCGGGCTTGCGCACGCGCACATAGACGATGTCCAGCTTGTCGCTGAGCGCGCTGTATCCGACCTTGAGCTGGCCCAGCGCTTGCACACCGCTCTCGCTGACGATCCTGATTTGCGCTTCGAGTTGGTCGCGTCCCGTCCCATCATTCTCGAAGCGCATAACCTGGTGATAGTGCTCGACTACGTAAGCTTCCTGCGAATAATCAGGAGCCGTGGTCGAGTGCTCGGACCCCACCTGCGGCGGAGTTTTCGGGGCAGGCTGCTGTGGAGTCTCCTGCCCAGGAACTATTGGCATCGGAATGACGGGCGTTTGTGGCAGAGGAGCGACCTGCGTGGGACTTCCTGCCGGCGTCTGTTGCGCCACCGCTAAGGCCGTCGCGAATAGGAAGAGAAGAAGAAATCCGGCGAGAACTGTTTTCATGGCGGCGCTGCTGAGTCGATTGTTCCATCCTACGCGAGCCGCAACGAGAAGCCAAACGTAGGCAATGCGGCATCCTCGTGTCTGACTCTGACCACGTGCGACTTCTTTTCGTTGTTCCAGTTGCTGTGATCCGATCAGAGCTTCCTTAGTGAGCGCGCACCAGGTACGCGTTCGCTTCGCGAGTCGAAGCAGAATGATGCCGCCAGGCAACAATACTCATGCGCGTCAGGTCATACACGCCATAGATAATGTTGGCGCGCCAGATGTCACTGCGGAACGTTAGTATCTGCCGACGAAAATAACGAAACACATGGTTGCCGGGCTTGAAGCTCGCCGACGCGGTTCCCGGCGGCAGTCCCGGCACCATCGGCTGGCATTCCTTCAGTTCCACAATTGCCAAGGCTCCGTCCGTGCTGACCAGATCTCCGGTCGCATTTTGGGTGACGTTCGCCAACCCGGGCCGCGGCACCAGATGGACCGCCTTCTCACAGCCGGCAACGCTAAGATCGCGGATCACCTTGCTCCGTTCCTCGTCAATGTCGGGGGTAATGTGGTGCACGAATTGGCGATGTTCCAGCGAAAGACTTGCTCCTGTGTCGTGGGTTGCAGAACTCGCCCACACGGTCTCGGCATCTCCTGGACCGGACACTTGCCACATGCGCAAATGGTCCCGGCG
Organism: uncultured Acidobacteriaceae bacterium; assembly: GCA_963836295.1. Lineage (GTDB taxonomy): Bacteria > Acidobacteriota > Terriglobia > Terriglobales > Acidobacteriaceae > Bog-257. The sequence continues at coordinate 342,141 of CAWIIY010000006.1, forward strand.
GGCATAGCTGTTCAGGCTCTTCTGCCAGTTCATGTCGGCAGGTTTGCCGGCCAAGAGAAAAGGCCGCATCGGCGCTTGCGCGTAGCCGCTGTTATTGAGAAATGCATAGAAGTCGCGGAAGAAAGATTTCCTGCTAAAGGCATCGCTGGTGTCCCACCCGGCGTGCTGGAAAGCAGATTCGACCTCCTGGCGCGAGCCCACAAAAACCAGGTTCACCACATCGGCATCCACTAGCTTTACCGTGGTGGAGTGCCGCGGAAGCGACTGGACCAAACGCTCCACATCGGAGTCATCCATTGGGTCAACCGCAGTTCCCATCGACGTTTCCGCTGCCGATTCAGGCTCCGTTACCAGCACCGGCATTGGTTCCGTCAGCTTGATGTGGATGTCGGTACCGGACGGGAAATAGATCTCTGGTTCGGGAAAAATAGGAAAGGCCGCCTTGAACACGATCAGCCCCGCATCCGAATAAGGGTTCCAGGTGGGCAGATGCCTGAGACGGCTGTTGATTCGTCCTTGGGGAGTATCACTGCTGAGAACTCCCTGGATGACGCCCTTCGAAACCTGCTCGCGCGCGTTTTCCACTTCAACCACTGCTGCAGACATTGCGACCGGCGGACCTTCACTCGGTATGGCGCGATCGAATCGGAGTTGCAAGGCGGCTATCTCGTGGCGGATGCCCCAGCCCACCTTGCGAACAGAAACCACCGTCCCATCGATCTTTGTCCCAACGGGTAAGGCGACCTCGCTGCCGCATGTCACCGATTCGATCAGAACAGCCTGTACGGTATCGCCCACTTTAGAGCCGTAGGAGGAGACCGGCGAGCTTAGACGAATCCATAATGTCTGTCCCGCTGGAAGACCGTCACAGGCAAGCGCCAGCGCAGAACAGAATATTAGTAGCAGGGGAGCAAGTCGACGGCATGTACCGGGCAGGACCCTCATCAAGACCAATATTCCTTCACCGCGAGAATTCGCTCATGATAAATGATTGCCCGGCGCGGCGCAGAGTTTCTCAACCGAAGAGAGTGTGCCGTTCGTTCTAGGCTCGTAGCTGTTAGCTCTTAGCCTTTTCAGGGCCGAGATTATCAGTGAATTCAACTAGTTAGAGGTGCCTCCCGGCGCTGCAAGTCACTGATTGTCAGTACACGCTAGGCCAACTGCCGGTAAAACTGCCGGTAAGTTTTGTTCGCCTTGTGTTCTTGTTGGAAAAGCAGTCCGGGCCCGATTGCATTCCAGGCGTGCGAATCTCGAATTCACGAGATCCCAGGTCAAGACATCTGGATTCTCAGCTCTTTCACTTTCCGGATTAACAGCATACACGGGGTTTTTTATCAACGTGCGGCCGTTCTCTACCATCACGCCGTGGAACCCCTAAGAAGCGATTGTTCTGGATCGCAACATCGGCGGGACGCTGGCGGATTGTTTGGCCTCGTGCCAATCGGGAGTGACCAATTAGGTGGCTTCAGGCGCTGGCAATTGCGGCAACTAAATTCGTAAACTCTTTTTGAATTTCTGCCGCTTTCGTCGTACGGTATCCCAACTCAGCGGCCAGCGTTTCAAGTTCCACATTCCACTCCGGAGGAATCATCGTCTCCGGTGGAAACGGATGGGTCTTTCTCTCCGCGAAAGTTCGTTCCGCCGCCGCGCGTGCGCGCACACGGTCCAATTGGCCAAGCATATCGACGACGAGGATATCGAGTATGTCGCGTGCGCGATCCTGACTTTGAGGTCCGGTACAGGCATGAAGCTTCTGCGCCACTTGCTCATTGATCCCAAGACAACGTACTTGGTTGGTGATGGGCAGGCCCATTTCCGCCAGACCCTCAATGGCGGGCCTCACCAGGTCTACGTCACGTGCTTCGCCCGGACCGAGATCCACTTCAATGGTCTGCCATGCCCGGGTTTTGTATTCCACGGCAACTTCGACCCGGACGGTGTCTGCCAGTTCCATCTCGTGTTGTTCGGGTTTCAAGCGGAAGGTGAACCCGTCAAAGCCGAGCTGCAATACTTCCGAAAGCCGCCGAATACGTTCCACGCGGTTGCCTCTAAGACCAAGATCGAAATCCTTGGTGGTGCGCGCCGCCCGCGCGAAGCGGAGTTCCATGGCGACTCCGCCTTTCAGGTAGTAGATATCGATGACACCTTTCTCGACGGCGCACTCCAGAACGCCGCAAAGTGCGAGAAACGAGACCCAACGGCGAAGCCTTTCCTGATCGAGACCCTGCTCGCGAGCCACACGCGCAAGAGTTTTCTCCAACCGCTCTACCGGCTTCGGAGTCATGAGTTAACCTTTCCCCACTTTCGCTTCTTGTGTCCCTTCCGCGTGTGCGTATCGATTGAGACGGCGAGTGAGTGCTAATGCTTTCTCGGCGCTAATGTAGCCCTGCTTACGTGCATCTTTCAGAGCGCCTCGTGCCAATCCGACACGGCCGGTTTCTTCAACAAGTTGGGAAATTGTTTTTTCGATCGTGGTCACGGGAAGCCCTTCGCGAGTGACGATATCCGATGCTCGCAGATCAGCACGATGAATCTCCACCCACTTGGGTAGGCGGCGGCGGAGGCGGGCACTTTTCGGCACTGTGATCTGTACGCGTGGCGGATTCGCATCAGAAATGCCATAAACCGCCAACGCGGTCTCGTGGGATAAGGCTATTTTTTCCGGCCCACTGTCAGCACGCGCCCACAGGATCGCTTCGCGATATTGCCCCAAGCGATCCGACGGGAAGTAAGGGATTCGATACACTCCGCGCGCCACCCGTTGAAGCTTTCCCCGCTGGGTGAGACGCGCCAGGACTGAATCCTTGATGCCAAGGCTGCGGGCCTGCGCCGCTGTCACGAAACCCTCGTTTTCTTCGGCAATGGGCAACAGCTCATCAATGCGGGATCGCATGACCCTAATATCAGCAGCAATACGTCTCCTTGTCAATATAGTTCCATAATAGAACCATATTGACATATCGTATTCGAGAGAGTGTAATTCGCTATCTAACACATAAATAACCACTTATGTAGATAAGTTATCATCTCAACCGTAGCGTTACTCGTGCCGCGCCACGGGAGTGCGACACCTGCTTGTGTCCCGGATTTCCACCCGGAGTTCAGTGAACAGTCCACGCAGGTCTGTCGAGAAGCGTGCCGGCAAAGTGTGGACTCTACCAACCGGCACCGTGGTGAACTTCTTCGTCGAACCCCAGTATTCGGTGGTATCAACGCCTAGTTCGAACCTCGGCCTCATTGGCGGGTCATTGAATATTCCAAAATCTCAGCTCCTGGTAAGTCGGCCGCGTAGAGAATGATCTCCGCACTTGGCAGCGCAGCAACCTCCTCCGCAACTGGGCGATGACATCGCGCGTCCCAAAGTATGTCTCACGCCGGGATCGATCAGTGTCGCGGTCGATCGCTTGGAGAAAAAAGCGCTTCTGAGACGCAAGAATACGGACGACCGGCGCGTACGCCTGGTCGAACTCACGCCGAAAGGACGCGCGCTCGTCACCAAGACTTTTCGGGAGCACGCGATCGCTATGGAAGAGGCCGCCGGCGTCCTCTCAAAGGAGGAGCGGCTGATCTTGCTGCGACTCCTTAAGAAACTGGGAAAGGGCGGGAACGATCAATCTTAGCGGAGCCGGCGAATCTCTCGATATCGGAAACAGTCGACCAAGTGATCGTTCACCATGCCGACCGCCTGCATGTGCGCATAAACGACGGTCGAACCAACGAAGCTGAATCCCCGCTGTTTGAGATCCTTGCTAAACGCGTCCGATTCCGGTGATGTCGCCGGAATCTCCCGCATTGCCTTCCACCGGTTGAGTTTGGGTCGTCCATCGACGAACGGCCAGCAGTAAGCGTCAAAACTTCCCAGCTCTTTCTGAATTGCGAGAAACGCCCGTGCATTGCGTACTGCAGCTTCGATTTTCATCCGGTTTCGAATGATCCCTGGATCCAAGGTGAGCTTCAGAAGTCGTCTCTCGGTGAATCGAGCCACCTTCTCGGGATCGAACTCGCTGAACGCACGGCGGTAACCTTCTCGTTTCTTGAGCACGATCGACCAACTGAGTCCGGCCTGCGCCGCTTCGAGCACCAGGAACTCAAAGTGTTTACGGTCATCGTGTACTGGCACACCCCACTCGCGATCGTGATACTGGAGCATCAGCGGATCGTTCGTGCTAACCCAAGCACATGGTTTCGTAATCATAAAGTGACTTCACTTCGCAGACTCTCGGAGAAGGGTCTCGATCTTCGAGTCTAAGTCCCGAGCGACAGCGAGAGCGTCCAGGTTCCCGTAGGGAGCCAAAAGACTGGTCATCTTGTCGTATGACAAGTGGACGCCGTCTGCCCGCTCATCCACCAGAATGGTGACAGGAGCGTAAGATCCAGCGTCGGGTACATGCCTTGCCATTTCCTTCATGATGAGCGGATTGCCGATCACAAAGCGCATGATTCTCGGTGTATCCAGCCCGGTCTCGCTCCGCAGAATCGCAGCGTGATCGAGTGCCATGAACATCATCAGTCCCGTCCTGCCCAGGCCTTTGTTAACCGCACTCTCTAGTTCAGCGAAGGTCTGTGCGCCCTTGATTGCCTTCCCGAACTCGACCATATCGGGATGCCCAACGGCCGCTTCGAGCGCCGCCACGACCGCCTCAAACGACTTGGAAGACGTTACGCTGAGCCTTTCGATCTCGACCTTTCTGACCGTCATCATCGCACTCCTTCATTCTTGCTGCTTCGCTGAAGCGGGTTGCTCGATCAAGAAGAGCAGTCAGGCGTTCATTCGCGCGGAGCAGATGCAAGAGCTGCTCTACGTGTGGCACTTCGGTGAAGCCGAATCCGGGCAGGTCGGGCGCGATAACCCGGTAACGATCCGCTAGAGGCGGAATGAGTTCCCGAAACTGAAACGACGAGGTTGGGAAGCCATGTGGTGGATGGACGTGCGCGGCACGCTAGCGTCCTTGCGCGCTTCGCTTTCATTCACAGACAATGTCCGAGTCATCGATACATCTCCTTCGAATAAAAAGGCTTTCGCCGCGTTTTCCATGGCTATCCAATTTCCACCACAACTTTTCCGAGCGATCCTGACTCGACCAAAGCGTGGGCAGCCGCAATGTTAGCAGTGGAGAACCGCTCCTCGCTTAAGAGAGATTCGAGCTTACCCGCTTCTGCAAGGGACATTGCCTCGGTGAGGATCTTGCCGTGATGGCTTCGATTTTCTCCGGTAGGGACATTGCCTCGGTGAGGATCTTGCCGTGATGGCTTCGATTTTCTCCGGTGATGAGAGGAAGCAACGTGAAGACACCCGAGTAAGTCGCGCCGCGGAATGAAAGTGGGGCCAGAGAGTGCGTACCCCAGCCGAGAGCACTCACAACGTGCCCGGTATATCGTTTGGCGGCTGCAAAGGAAGCATCAAGTGTCACACCGCCAACGGTATCGAAGATGATGTCGAAGCCCTTCCCCGCGGTATAGACGGCGACATACTGCTCAACTGAGACCGAGTGATAATCGATCGCGGTCGCACCGAATCCTTCCGCAACGTGCTTCTTGTCTGGCGACACCGTGGCGAAAACCTCAGCCCCAAAGGCGCGCGCCAACTGAATGGCGATATGGCCAACTCCTCCCGCTCCGCCATGAATCAAGACTCTTTGACCAAGCCCAACTTTTGCACGATCCACCAAGCCCTCCCACGCGGTGATTGTGCTCAGAGGCAGGGCGGCAGCTTCACGCATCGAAAGGTTCTTCGGCTTGTGAGCGATTAGATCGGCGTCCGCGACAATACATTCGGCGAGTGTACCTTGCAATCCGCCGACGCCGCCTACCATTCCGTACACTTCATCGCCTACCTTGAAGGCAGTCACTCCGAACCCAGTTTCCGTAACGGTGCCGGCCATGTCCAAACCCAGGACAGCCGGAAGTGGTTGTTTAGCGTGCGCTGCCTTTCCGGCGCGAATCTTCGTATCAATCTGATTTACACCGCTGGCGGCGATTCGCACCACGACCTGATTGGTCGCGAGGGCTTGCCGTTGACGCTCGTCGGCTCGAAACTCTCCGCCCGCCGATTCGACTATCCACACTTTTTCTTCCATCGCGTTTCTCGGTGACGACGGACCGCGGTTATGCGGCTGTCGCAGGTGATTCGCGGTCGTTTGTTCTTCTCGCGTCCTTGCTCGCGAGTTTCACACTGGAAAAAAGTACATTGAGGCCTTCTGCCATCGTCGGGTGTGTGAGAATAGCGTCCCTCAACACCGTGTATGGGAATCCGGCCAGCATTGCCATTTGCACCACAGCCGTGACTTCACCCGCTTCCGGACCAATCATGGTGAAGCCAAGAATCTTTCCGTCGTTCGGATCGATCAGCGTCTTCATGAATCCATTGGTTTCATCGATGGTTCGCGTTCGCAGCACGGCAATCATCGGCGATTTTGCGACTTGGACATCGATGCCTTGACGCCGCGCCTCGTTTTCAGTGAGACCGATCTGCGCCACTGGCGGATCAACGAAGAGACACGAGGGAATAATTCGATTCCGTGTGTTGCGATTTCTACCCGAGAGATTGTCACGAATCACGCGAAAGTCATCGAGCGAAGCATGTGTGAATTGAGGACTGCCCGCACACTCGCCGATTGCCCACACATTCGGAGCAGTTGTTTCTAGACGCTCATTAACCTTAATGTAACCACGTTGGTCTAGTTCGATGCCGACTGATTCCAGTCCAATTCTCGTCGTGTTCGGGATCCGCCCCGTGGCCACGAGGATGTCACTCCCGGTGATTTGGATTTCCCCAAAGCCTTTCTCGATACTAAGGGCAAGAATATAGCAGACAACTCACTTGAAAAGAGGTAGGGTTTAAGCAGCCGTGACAGGTTGCGCGAGCGACTTAGGAAGCGCGTTTCCTCTTGGTGCGCCGCTTCTCGCCGTTGCGCCTCTGCCGCGCTTCCTCTTTCAGCAGATCAGCCTTCGAGACTCTCAGAACCCGGTTAAGCGCATTGCTCAGCCGTTCGGCTGGCGTATCGCCGGGGACCTCCGGTGCCGCTGGCAATGGTCTCATGCGCGCATTATAGCGCGGGGTTAAAATTATGGTGTTGACGATCCTTGCGGCCAGTAAATCCGAATCACGATGCCTTTACGAATCAGTCCTTGCCAAACTCGCTCGCCGCAGTCTAAAAGGCTGAGGTTCGCCTCTGCATACATATCGAGCCCCATAGCCACAAGCTCATTCAGTAGGGCGGCATCGTGCGCGTCGCAGTCGGGTGGGTACACGAAGCGCAGACACGGCGAACACGCCTCATCCACGCCAGGATCGCCCGGAAAGATCAGGGTCTCCCATTCCCCGTCCACGAGCGCAGTACTGACAAAACAATTGAAGGCGGTGGTGTGAATGGACGCAGCGAGATCACCGTTCGGTTCTGAGGGCGGCAGTCGGGAGACGATCATTCGCCCTCGCCTTCGGTTTCCGATTGTTCTAGTGGAGTACATGCCTTATGGTACGAGTGAGCCTGCCAACCAATCGGAGCCGATATATTCGGTAGAGGAATTACTCGCACATCCCTTTGTCCGTAAGTATGGACTTGGCGGCATCGCGGACATGCTTCTTGAAAATTCCGACAATGGGTCAGAAGATCAACTCGAAGTGGAGATTCCAGCGGGTCGTGTGTACCCAGAACGTGCAACAGAAGCGGAGAGCCACACCCCTTGCAATCCATGATCGCGCATCGTTTCATCGTTTCGTTCATGTACTATCACTCCGTTTCCCGACCCACGCGCGTTTTTTATTCAGCCACTCGGTGAAGGCGATCATGCTGCTCACGCTGTGCTGACGCTTTCTTTGTTTGAGCCATTGCGCATATTCGTTCTGGTTGCATCCCGTCAGCTTTTCAATCTCCGGCATAGTTCGTTTCAGGTCTTCAAAGTATTTATGGCTGAAACCAGTGGCCCAGAATTGGCCAGTGTTATGGAGCGCAAGCCAAGATTTTCGGAGCGGTCGCTTCTTCGGCCCGATGTCGTTATCGAGCCGCTTCATCGATTCAAAGGCGAACAGATCGGCAACCTGCAGCCGAGGGCATTCACTGGCTCGCCCAAACGAAAGTTTTGAGAACATCTCTAACATTTCTGGCGACTCATGGAGTCCGCTGTCGAACAGGGCGCCCGCGTTGTATTGGCTGTCTGTGTGAATGTCGAAGAGGAATTCCGCTCTAACTGTTAGTCGGACACATAGGTCTTTTATTCTCTCCATCAGATTCGCGAATGCGTGGTAGTAGGCAATGTCCTCCGAGGCCGGAAACACGTTCTTCCTTGCCATCAAGTTGATGGCGATAGAGCAACCGCCCAACCCGCTCACCGCCAGCATGGTGGCGCAGTCTTTGTATAGTTCCTTGTTTTGCCGATGACAAAAGACCCGATAGTCGCCCTGGTCGCTTTCGCAGTCGCGGGCATGAAAAGGGATGGTGCCGTTTCTGGCGACCCACTTATCCTCAAATTGCTTCCACTGTTCTTCGCGGCCGAACACAACGGCAACGGCACAGACCCGTTGTTGCTGCTCATCGTAGCTATCGTCGCCGTAGACAAAGATCATCGCTGCAACCAGTCTGGCGGATTGACTTTGGGCGGACATCGGCGCATCCTCATTTCTGAGGCCAAGCGCACGAATGCCTCATCACCCGACAGCCCTCTGCCAAGAAAACTTAAGGTGAAAAGCGCAAGTTATGAAAGCGGAAGTCAACCGGACTTCCGCTTTCCTCTTTTCAAACGCAACGGATTAGAAGACCGCCGTTTTCTCCCACCTTGCCGGTGAGTTCATCGAATGTCAGCCGCTTGCCGACGATGCCGCTTACAGCCACGCTGAAGCGCTCGCCGTCAGTCAGCTTGCGATGGTTGTAGCGATAGGATTGCTCGTCCAGGTAGCGGAACAGATGAAACGGTTCGACAGAAACATAGGTGCCGTTGATGCCGCGCTTGAACAGGCTCCAGAAGTTTTCGAGTCCATTGGTATGCACCAGCCCGTCAACGTACTGGACAGCGTGATTTACCACCTGATGCGCGTAGTCGCCAGCAAGCCCCTCGTAGGAAAGCAGCGCATCGGTGTAGAGAGCGGACCGGCTTCAACGTGCTTTCTCACTTCCGCTTGCAGGGCTTTCTTCTTACGGTTCGGAACAACGACGGTACGCACCTTGCCGCCGCGCTGCAAGATGCCCATGACTGCGGTTTTGTCTTTGCCGCCGGTTCCGGTGATGCGCCGCTGACGCGCACTGACGTGCATGTTCCGAGCCTTGCCGCCGATAAAAGTTTCGTCGGCTTCGACGTGGCCCGAGAGCTTGTCAGTGGGATGCCAGGTTGGCATCCGCAATCGATCATGCCAGATCAATTCCAATCGCGGCGTTCTCAGACGGGGAGCCGATCCAGTACTGATAACGTGCTGCTACTTCGAAAAGCTGTTGCATCACTTCAGGACTCGGGACTGGCGGCGGGGCGTTAGGTTCAAGCGGCTCCGCCAGCTCACGAAAGAATTGATAAAGCTGTTTTTCACTCACGAGAACTGTTGTCACAGGCGTTGAGCTCGGGTTTCGTATCGCATGCTTCACTCCTCCCGCAATGGTCACGACGTCGCCCGCACTCGCAGTCTTCCATCCCGAACATTCTCCGTCGTCCTGAAAAACATCCATCGTTCCCTGAGTTACATAAAAGATCTCGGGTCCGAATGGCTGTGGAGTGGAATGACGGCTCGTGGCGGTATTCCGCCACGCATTACACTCAAGTTTGAGCGATTCTGCTCCGGGGTCGAAATAAATTGCAGTAGGGTTCCGACCACGGCGAACATCGGTTCTTCCGCACTATGTATGATTGAGTTCATCTGCTTGTCCTTTATTTTGTGTTTGGCATTTACTCGATTGTCGAGTTGAGCTCTCGGAGTGTTCCAGTAGCCATAAAGCCGACCGTTTGGGCGTCTGCCGTAAACCGCCGTGAGGATTCGTATCAGCCTGCAGTTTGAGCAATCTGGTACCGGAATTCACTCGGCATAGTAGTGGGAACTTTCCATGAAAGAATGCGCGCGGAGGATTTCATGGAACGAGTTTTCACACGCATCAACACTGTCCACGCATTCCGCTCTGGTCCACTCGGACCTTATCTAAAGAAATTTGCTGAGAACTCAAATCAGCAGGGTTATGCCCGCGAGTCCATCCAGGTACAACTGCGGGCAATAAGCCGTTTCGGTCGGTGGCTGAATAGGCGGCATATCACTCTCAGAAACTTTCAGCTAACCGATGCCCAGGTCTACCTTCGTCAAAATGGCGACGTGAGACAAGGCGATGCCCGAACTCTACAGCGGTTTCTGGAATCACTCGCCGCACAGAGTGCCATCGTCACGCCGCAAGTCCGGAAGAAAACAAAGCTCAACGTGTTCGCGGACACGTTTGCCGAATATCTCAAACACGACCGAGGGCTTGCTCCACGAACGATCAAGTACTATCGGGCATTTGTTGCACGATTTCTGGGTTGGCGTTTTGGCAAGACGGGCGACCACGACCTCGATCTGGAACGCATTCAACCTGGTGATCTGGTCTCGTTTTTACGAGAAGAAGCCGCTAGACGCTCTGCCGGAAGTGCAAGGATGATAACAGCCTCCTTGCGCTCATTCCTGAGGTACTCGGTACTTCGAGGTGCTCTCGGAAAAGATATCTCCGGAGCAATTCCAAAAGTTCGTTGTTACTCGCTTGCCGGCATTCCCAGGTTCTTGGCACCCGTTCAAGTGAAACGTGTCCTGGCGAGTTGTGATCGTCGGACAGCGATGGGACGCAGAGATTATGCCATCCTGCTGTTGCTATCCCGGCTTGGGCTGCGCGCCTGCGAAGTGGGTTCTCTTGAACTGGAGGACATCGATTGGACAGCCGGAACTCTAACCATACGCGGCAAGGGTTCGAAGGTATGCAAGCTGCCGCTCCCGCACGACGTTGGCAAGGCCATTGCCGCTTACCTGCGTAGGGACCGACCGGCGGCTCCCGGCAGGCGCGTTTTCCTTCGTCTGCTCGCTCCACACACGGGTTTTGCAGGACCGCAGGGCGTCTGCCAAATGGTAAGAGAGACTCTGGCACGAGCAGGTGTGCAGTCACAGAGCAAGGGTGCGCACCAGTTTCGACATTCCCTGGCCACGCGAATGCTCGCGAATCGCGCAACCTTAGCCGATATCGGGCAAGTTCTGCGGCATGCAATGCCAAAAACAACGTTCATCTATACAAAAGTCGATATTAGAGCTCTTCGTGCAGTTGTGAGGCATTGGCCAGGAGGTGCGAAGTGAAGACTCTACGAAGAACTCTTGAAGAGTATTTAGCACTGCGGCGCAATCTCGGGTTCAAGTTGCGGAGCGACGGTGCTCATTTGACGAACTTCGTGCTCTCTATGGAGATGAGCACCCCACATATTACAACGCGCGTGGCACTGGAGTGGGCACTGAAAACGCCGGGCAGACAAGCGAGCAAGCGACTCACAATCGTGCCGGAGTTCGCAAAGTACGCTGCGGCCTTTGACGGCCGAACAGAAGTTCCACCGCAGAAATTACTGTTCTCAAAAACCGTGCGGCCTCGTCCTTATTTATACAGTCAGGACGAAGTCAACCGTTTGCTCGAGGCTGCATGGGGGCACCATGATGATCAGCCGCGAGGAACGTATTATTGCCTGTTTGGTCTTCTCGCTGTATCCGGGTTGCGCATTGGGGAGGCCACCGGGCTCCAGGCTCCACGATGTCGACCTGACAAAAGGAATCCTTACCATTCGGAACACGAAGTTCGGGAAGTCCAGGCTGGTTCCACTTCATTCGAGCAGCGTTAAGAAGCTCCGAGAGTACAGGAAGCGGCGGGATGAGTTGCTTGGGATGCGGCGCTCAACTCATTTCTTCGTTACGCCCAAAGGCGCACGACTTGAATACTGGCGCATATACCAGGTGTTCAAAGCGCTATCCGTCATGGCTGGAATCCGAAAGGTCGTGTCCGGGCCTGGCTCGCGATTGCATGATTTTCGGCACCGATTTGCGGTTCGCACGCTCATTGATTGGTATCGCGCAGGCGAGGATGTTGAGGCTCGTCTCCCCGTGCTCTCGACGTACCTCGGTCATGTGTCTGTAGAAAATACCTACTGGTACCTCACGGAATATCCCGAACTCATGAACCTCGCTGTCCAACGGCTCAACGCTCGTTGGGAGGAGCATTCATGAAAGACAAAATCCACGTCGCTCCGCTACTTCAGAGCTTTTTCACGAAGCGCCTGATGCAGGAGAAGCAGGTAAGCCATCACACAATCAGTTCATACCGGGACACATTCCGTCTTTTGTTGAAATCTATTGCGCGGAAAGAACAGAAGGCGCCCTCCCGACTGTGCTTGGAAGAGCTTAACGCGTCCGTAGTCACAGGATTCCTCAGTGAACTGGAAAGAGAGCGTGGGATCAGCGCGCGAAGCCGTAATCTGCGCCTGACCGCCATTCGCTCCTTTTTCACTTATCTAGCATTGGAAGTACCAACTAACACAGGTCAGATTCAGCAGGTGTTAGCCATTCCCCAAAAGCGTCACGTGCGCACTCAGGTCAACTTTCTTAACCGTGACGAGGCGGAAGCCTTGCTAAGGGCACCGAACCTGAACACGTGGGCAGGGCGCCGAGACCACGCTCTCATGCTCTTGGCGTTACAAACGGGGTTGCGTCTTTCCGAGCTGATTGCATTGCGGAAAAACGACGTGAAACTGCAAGGTGGAGCGCACGTCCGAGTCATCGGCAAAGGCAGAAAAGAACGATGTACGCCTCTCGCAAAACGCACTGTGGTTGTTCTGAGAGCGTGGTCCAAAGAATCACGGTGCCACAAGAGTGAGGTCTTGTTCCCTAACGCGCGTGGAGGGCAACTGAGCGCGGACGGGGTTCAATATATCGTGGCCAAGCATGCAACGGCGGCCGGTCAGGCGTGTGAGCGCCTGGCGAAGAAACACGTAACTCCGCATGTTCTTCGCCACACTGCAGCGATGGAACTGCTTCAGGCTGGAGTGGATCGAACGGTGATTGCGTTGTGGCTCGGGCATGAATCGATCGAAACGACACAGGTATACCTGGACGCTGATCTTGCAATGAAGGAAAAGGCATTATCCAAAGTTCAGCCGATGGGTGAAAAGCTGCGACGCTATAAACCGGATGACGATCTCATCGCTTTTCTCAAAGCCCTGTAACTCGAGAATCCCATTTACTATGCCGAGCTGCTGTTGTTCTTGTTCTGAACACCAGCCTTCGGGCCTTGGTCTTCAGACGCAGTTTCACGACGACTGCGACAGGAATCTTCATTGTCTCGGCATAGTGAAGGACTCGGCATAGTGGCCAGCGCTTAGACGATGAACGATGTAACCCCTAAGTCACACCCAGACCGGAGCCGTTTCTTCTTCGTGTCTAAGCTTTGGACACATCGTTTACCACCACATGCCCGGCACCGACCAGATGAGAAGCTTGGTCATCAGCGGCACTACCAGGCGCTGAATATGCTGGTCCCCTTTCCCCTAGGAAGGGATGCAGCCGCACACCTGGAAGATGGTGTTAAGGAGCACTGCGGCCCGAACCTTTTTTCACATGTGATTTAAAGCATATTTTGGCCGGGAATAAAGCATTTCTTGGCCGCTTCGTAGAGATTTATCTTGCATAGCGTTTGCATGTGTGCTAGTTTGCACCTATACACATGGCGAGAGCGGAAACCACAGACGATGTCAGGCACTGGTTCCAAAAGGCAGTGGGAGATCTCTGGCCAGTGGCCATCGGGTCGCTGTCCTTACGAAAGAGCCCCTGTATTCGAAAGCGCTGCCAACTCTGTGAGTCGGGACAAGGGCATTCCAGTTATGCGTTGTATGGACGCAAGGCGGATCGTCGCTTTTCGATCTATGTTCCTGACGAGTTAGTCGAGCCTTTGAAAGAGGCGATACAGAATGGTCGAGATCTTCAAAAGCTTATGGCTGAAGCTGGCCGGAGGTATGCATTAGCACTGAAGAACGAACGTAGTTCGCGCATTCGAAAGTAGCACGGAGTGTCCTTGGGCGCTCCAACTGCGGAGGTCGCAAGTGCTCAACAATGCAGACTATATCGACTGGTGTTTGCAACTCGGATTAGCCGAGATAACACGTGCAACGATTACTGCGGCGCGATCTCATAATCCTACTCGCCGGGTTGGGGGCGGGCGTCAAAATGTCTCCGGTCGCTATCCCAGTCGCAAGATGGGCGTAACCATCCAGTTTGAAAGCCATCGCGTTGAATTGCCGTTTGTCCAGGAGATGGAGCACGATCCCGCAGTACTGGAATATTACGATCAGCCTCCATCAATTCCGCTTGCCTATCCCACGGCGAGTGGAAGACGGCTGTCGGTCATGCATACGCCGGACTATTTCGTTCTTCGCCACGACTCTGCCGGATGGGTTGAGTGCAAAACTGAAGGCGATCTTGAAAAACTGGCCATCAAGAGTCCACACCGCTACGTTCGGGATGATGTTGGCAACTGGCGCTGTCCGCCGGGTGAAGCTCACGCGTCGGCATTGGGCCTGGACTACAGGGTATGGTCATCGACTAGAGTTAATTGGAACCTCCAGCGCAACCTGCAATTCCTCGACGATTACCTGAGATACGATTCTGAGAGCACAGCGGGGCCCGTCAATGCCGCAGTCAAAACGATAGTCGAAGCAGAGCCAGGGATACCCCTGTTGGATCTCCTAGTGAAGGTTCAGGGTGTTGTGGAACCAGACGTGATCTACTCGCTGATCGCAAGCGGCGAGGTGTACGTGAACCTGAGTAAGGTCGTACTCGCCGAACCAGCGCACGTCCGCCTCTTTGCTAATGCCAGAGTTGCCGCCGAATATAGGGAAATATCTCGCGAACTGGAGGAGGGTGGAGCCAGCGGCGGGCGTATCAGTGGCCCGCCCGCGGAAATGTCGGGCGCACATCGCGAAGCATTTCGGCTATTGGCAATGGCCAATGAGCGAGATTTAGCAGTGGCAAACCGACGCTTTGCAATCGTCAAACATCGGCTTGAGCACGGCACAGAACCATGTCTCACTCCAGAGAGGACTCTGCGTCGCTGGATCGCGCAGTATCGATCGGCAGAAAGCCTCTACGGCAATGGATATGTGGGATTGCTGGCGAAAGCAAGAGACCAAGGGAACAGAACCAGTCGTCTTTCCGAAGAGTCGCGCAATCTACTCGTTCAGTTTGTCGAACACGACTATGAAGATCTCCGCCAAAAGACGAAGGTTGCATCGTGGGCAGCGCTGAAGCGGAAGGGCGATGAACTTGGCGTCATCGCGCCAACTTACGCTACGTTCTGCATTGCCGTGCGAGAACGACCGGCGTTTCTGCGAACATTGAAACGGCAGGGACGGCGTGCTGCATATACTCACTCATCGTTCTATTTCGAGTTGGAGCCGACTACTCCCCGTCACGGTGACCGCCCTTTTGAGATTGCTCACATTGATCACACGGAACTAGACGTTGAGGTTGTCTGCTCCCATACTGGCCGCCCACTCGGGCGGCCGTGGATGACCGTTCTGATCGACGCATTTTCCCGCCGTTGTCTCGCCTTCTACCTGACATTCGATGCGCCTAGTTACAGGTCCTGCATGATGATTTTGCGAGACTGTGTTCGACGCCATTCCCGCCTGCCCCAGATCATCGTCCTCGATGGCGGGCCGGAGTTCCAAAGCACCTATTTCGAGACGCTTTTGGCCCGCTACGAGTGCACCAAGAAAGTGCGTCCCCCGGCGCAAGCCCGGTTCGGTTCAGTCTGCGAACGACTCTTCGGAACTACGAACAGCCAGTTCATTCACAACCTGCGCGGCAATACACAGATCACGCGCAACGTTCGACAGGTTACGAAGAGCAACGAGCCAACAGGCCAAGCTCGGTGGCCGCTTGGGCGTCTTTACGACTATTTGTCGTCGTTCCTGTTCGAGATATATGACACCATAGAACACCCTGCCCTCGGTCAGACTCCCCGAGAGGCATGTCTCAAGGCTCTCCAAAGCACAGGCATTCGTTCGAACAGGACGATTCCTTACGATCAGGCTTTCTTATTGGCGACGCTTCCAACAACTCAGCGGGGCACCGCGAACGTGTCACCGGGACGCGGGGTCATTATCAACCGCGTGCATTACTGGGCTGAAGCATTTCGCGATCCTACTGTGGAGAATCACGACGTCTCGGTTAGGTACGATCCTTTTGATATCGGCACCGCTTACGCCTTTGTTAAGAGCCGCTGGACGGAGTGCCACTCCGAGCACTATACGGTGCTTCAGGGGCATTCTGAAAAAGAAATCAACTTCTGGGTGAACTTCACCAGGACCCAGCACGGATTCCGGTTGTCAGTGTCGAAGCAATAGCTCCCGAATCAGGAAGTTTTAATTGGCGCGATCACTACAAACGCCTTCTCCATCAGCTTGACGAGCCTCTGATCGACCACAAACTGAATAGAGAGGCTGGTTCGGTTATGCGGTTCATGCCGCCATCGAGGGCAGTCAGTACTGAATACCGTTTTGCCGTGGAGCAGGCCATCCGGTATCGCAAACCTGTGGCGGTGATGATCGATGAGGCCCAGCATCTCGGCAAGATTCCGTCGGGCCGCCGCCTCCTCGATCAACTGGACGTAATCAAGTCCATCGCCAACCAAACGAAGACCGTACACGTTTTGCTTGGAACCTACGAGCTGCTTGCATTCCGAAATCTCAATGCTCAACTCAGCAGGCGAAGCATTGATATTCATCTCCCCCGCTACAGAGCCGAAGATCCGGAAGACCGGCAGATGTTCATCAATATCGTAAAGACCTTCGCAAAGGCCCTTCCATTCGAGGGCTCATCTGATCTGGTAGGCGATTGGGAGTTCCTGTATGAAAGAAGCCTCGGATGCGTCGGGATTTTGAAGGAATGGCTTGTGCGAGCCGCGACCGTCGCGTCTCGGATGGGCCTCAACCGGTTGACGAAAGCGAATCTTCAATCGCAGGCTTTGTCTATCGCGCAATGTGAACAGATGCACACGGAAACAGCACATGGCGAACTTAAACTGCACGAAGGGAGCCAAGCATCGGTGCGGCTTCGTAGCAGATTAGGCTTGAATACGCCGGCGCCCACAAAGACGGATCTATCGCAGGGAGTTCATTCGGGAAAACATCGCCGGCCGGGTTACAGGCTTCCCATACGTGATTTCGTTGGACAGCCGGAGGCAAATGCAACCCCTGCTTGAGTCGTGGTCCCTATCTCGCCCACTCTTGCCGCCAAGGAGCCAACTCTATTCCCTGGAACCGATCGGCGTCGGCACCGAATTGGTCGAAAGCCTTGCTGGTTATGTGGCTCGATTAGCCGACGCGCACTCAGTGAGCGTGGGGGACCTTGTCGGCAGAGTTCTTGCAGATCTTGCACATCCAAAGGATGCGATCATCACGCCGACAGCCAAGGCAGTCAGAGTTGGCGGGCATGGATTTAGAGCTTGTAACTATGCACCCAACGGCATCACTGAGACAGCGGTGAAATGGGTTCGTGCGCTCGAGGTCGCCACTAATCGGCACGAGCTGCAATATCTAACCCTTCTTCCGCTTCGCTATATGGTTCCGGGCCGCTTGTTTAGGCGGCGACGGGCATGGTGCGCACTCTGTTTTGAACAATGGCGGTCAGCCGGACAGATAGTTTATGAGCCGCTCATCTGGTCAATCCACGCGTCAGCGAATTGTCAGCTGCACGCATGGCCGCTTGATCATACCTGTAGCCATTGTGCGCGCACACTGAGTCCGCTGGGCGTTTTTTCTCGGCCTGGATACTGCGAGCGTTGCGATGGTTGGCTCGGTATCTCGGGCGGCGGCCCTAGCCGGGAACGACCAGGCCCGCCAGCAGGAGAAAACGGTGCCTGGATCTCTACGCAAGTGGGAGATTTGCTGGCAATGCTCCCTTTGATTGACCCGGTGGGAGCCCGTGAAGCGCTCCGCAGAAGCCTAGCTGTGTATCTCGATCAACTTACGGCTGGCAATGTCGTTGCTATGGCGGAGTACATTCGCTGTCCACCCAGCATTCTCAGAAACTGGTTGACCGGCACAACTGTTCCCACGCTTGAGAACCTGCTACGAACTTGCAGATCCTTGAATGTTCCACTCGTGAGTTTGGTCGCTTCATCTGGCCCCTCACCGGCAAATGTGGATACCGCCAAAGAGGCGATCGCTCGGGCCGGAAGCAGGAGCGTATCTCTGTGTCAGAAGAAGAGCGAGATCAGGCAAGCGCTTGAGAAAGCTCTTCATGACACTGTGCCGCGCAGTCTCTCAGACGTTGCGCGGAGAATGGGCTACGCAGACACTGAAAGGCTCTATCAAGCCGACAGAGACCTCTGCCACAAGATCGCTGCTCAATATCGGTCGTCTGGTCAGAGTCATTGGTGGAAGAGACCTGGCGCTACGAGGATTTGTGAAACCCAACGGATAGAGGAACTCCTGGAACAGTCCCTTAAATCGGCTGAACCGCTCTCGGTTCATCGAATCGCAGCAGACCTTGGCTACTCGAACGACGCATACATTCGTCAGAAATTTCCGGCGTTGTGCGTGGCAATCAGCAAGCGAGTATCTCAAATGAAGCGCCTTCGCACTCAAGGGATTCGCCAGACCCTGGAAGGCGCGCTCAATGTGTCCCCTGCGCCGACCCTGGTCGAATTAAGCCGTCGCCTTGGTTATTCAACCTCGACTGTCTTGCGAGCTCACGAGCCTGATTTATGCGATCTACTGGCGGATCGGCGCCAACGTGATGTGAAAAAGTACAGGTCTGATCTGAAAAGAGCGGCAAAGGCCGCCCTCAATGAAACTCTCGTCCCATCAGTGCGCGATCTCTGCAAGCGCCTGGGCGTGACGGTTTGGTTCATGGGTAAGTACTTCCCATCTGTTCGTCACATGATCGCCGAGAAACGCCGCCGGATAGCAGCGGAGAACACAAAGCGCCGTCGTGAAAAGTTGTTTCAGGATACATCTACCATCGCCGCAGAGCTTCAGAGGCGAGACGAGTACCCTTCGGTAAACCGAATCCGCGAGCAGCTTCCGGAGGGTTCCTGTACCGAATGGAAGACGCTTAGTTTGGCAACTCATGCGGCGCGCCAGGCGCTCAGTATCTCAAGGTAGAGCGTCAGATCCCAACTGCAGCCCTATCCAATTGATCCCTTCACCGGCCAAGGTATGCTTTATTCCCGGCCAAAATATGCTTTAAATCACAGAAATTCAGTGCACCCTCCGGAGGGGCAAATGAGAAATGCTGCCCGCATCAAACTCGGTTACTATCCGTTGCCGGTCGAAGAGGCCCGCAATATTCGGGCGCTGCTGGTGTCCTCAGTGCCCTACTCGGCGATCGATCCTTGCGTTGGCGATGGCACAGCTCTGGTCGAGATCACTCGGAACACAGGCGCTCATCTGGCCGGTATAGAGCTCGATGCAGACCGAGCAGGAGCGTCCACCGAAAATGGAATCGCAACAGTCCACGGCAGTGCCTTTGAATGCCGGGTGCTGGCGGAAACCTGCTCGCTTCTGTATCTGAACCCACCTTACGACACCGAAGTTGGACCGCACAGTAACAAGAGGATGGAACTGGTGTTCTTGGAACACTGTTATCGCTGGGTGAGCGGCGAGGGTGTGCTGGTGTTCGTGGTGCCGGCTCCCGCAGTCGGGACTTGCGCGCGACTACTGTCTAGCCAGTTTGATCGGCTTTCCGTCTTTCGGCTCGAACATCCGGAGTCCGTTCGCTTCAATCAGGTCGTGGTATTTGGCAGGCGAAAGAAATCTCATCTGCGTGGCGATCCCAAAGGAGCGGACGAATTGCTCAGGATCGCGTACAAGCCACATCTGCTTCCAGTTCTTAACCAAGAGGTTGCGGAGCGCTACGCGATCCCACCATCATCGCCCGCGACGATCACCTACACGGGATTGCCGTTGGATGTGATTGAGGATGCAGTTCAGCGCTCCGTCGCAATGCAAAACGCTCGCGGGGTTTTGGTCCGCAAACAGCAGAAGATGAGCGGCCGGCCGGTGACTCCGCTGCATAAAGGCCACGTTGGACTGCTGGCGTGCAGTGGCATGCTGAACGGCTTCTTTGGGCAAGGTGAGATGCGGCACATCGCTCACTGGCGATCGGGCAAGCACGTCGATGAGTTCAATGAGGAAGGCGAAACCGAAGGGGAGACCATCATTCGCAAACGTGAACGCTTCAGCCATGAGCTGACCCTCGCCTACGAAAGTGGCCAGATCATCGAGTTGAAGGAGACCAAGGAGGAGGTTCCTAGCAAATCCTCTGACGAATACACGTCAGTCGATGGACGGGTACTCCTTGAACGGCACGGCGAAGAAGTGATATTGTAGTTGTGTACACACAAGTACACAGTGAGGCTGGGACATGGAAGCGTTGAAGGTCGGGATTCGCGAATTTCGAGAGAAGCTTGCTAGCTATCTCCTGGAAAGCGACGTGCCCGTGGCGATCACGCGTCACGGCGATACCGTTGGCTACTACATTCCTGCCCGACATAAACGGGCGGACACGGAGCGAGCAGCCCTGAAAGAAGCCGCTTCTCGCTTGCAGCAAGTACTCGCTGCCGAAGGCATCTCCGAAGACGAGATTCTCGCAGACTTCAAGCGCTGGCGCGCTGGTAAGAAGAAATGACGGCGCGCAAAGGACTGGTGTTGGACGCCAATATCCTGTTGCGTGCGGTCTTCGGGCAACGAGTCCGACAGATTCTGGAAGCGTACGAGGACCAAGCCAGCTTCTACACACCGGATGTCTGTTTTCAGGACGCGAGGAAATATATCCCCGACATTTCGTCGCGACGAAGGCTCGATGTTGATCTGGCACTTTCTGTGCTCGATCAAATCAGTCGCATGGTTGAGCCGGTAGACAGAAGCCTCTACGAGGATTACCAAGAGATTGCTCGCAGTCGCGTCCTTCCTCGCGATCCTGACGATTGGCCGGTTGCGGCGGTAGCATTGCTCCTCGGCCTTCCGATTTGACCGAGGATCAAGACTTCTTTGGCAGCGGCATTGCGACCTGGACGACCGACCGGGTTGAGTTATTTCTTCGAGAGCTCTGAACACCAGCGAAAGCCAACTAGGATTCAACTCTAATCCTCCCGTCCCCAGAGTTCTAAAACTCCCTGTGCCTGACACTCCAATTACAAATCATTACATCGTCGACCCGAAAGAACAACGAAGGGAGGCTCGGGATGAAGAACGCCCATGAACGTTTCGGCAAACTCGCCTATCAGAGACGCACGGAAAAGACGGCCACTAACATCCGCGTTTACCTGGACGCCTTTGTTGGAGAGGAGCGAGGCAGAGCCCATTTGATCTCGGTAGTTGGCGGAGACGTGGAGATCGGCGCGCTGGCTGCGGCTTTCGCGAATGGAGACCCATTTACGGTGATAGACCCTTCGGGAGCAGAGAGCATCGTCTCACTGGGTGACAAGCCGTTATGCTTCCGGGGATCAATCATGGTTCCCGGACGCAAGCGGCCGCTAAGACATCTTGTGAGTTGCTCTCAGGAGTTGGCGGAAACCACATCGGACGGGAAACTGCTCCTGATAAATGACGACAACTCATTCGTCTGGTCGTCTCTGGTGAGCCACTATGGCCTGCCTGCCACGCCGGAATGGGGCTCATGGATGATTCCCCAATTGCAACAGCAGAAACGCATACAGACTCTTCCCGGGTTTGGATACGTAGGTGTGGTGGTTAAAGCTACACGGAAGCACCTTCTGGCGCTACTCGCAAGAGGTTTAAGAAATCGCCAACTCCGTTTTCCAAGCCAGAACGGCCCAGTCGAGTGGCCCTCAATCCAACTCGTTAAGAAAGTCGCGTAATTCCCGCAGAAACTGAGCGAGTCCCCCTCACGCGGTCTGCTCTTCGAGTAACCCCCGCCACTAACCATCTCGCCGCAAGCTTCGGGGCCGCCAGCACAAGTTGTGTGCCCGGAGCACAACCCCACCCGAGAATCTCGAACCCATAAATGGAGAAAAACGATGAACGCCTTGGATGGCGTGCTCGCGGATCTTGTTGAGGCGGACCGCGATTGCGCATACGTAACCGTCAAGCGAGAGCCTCTTGAGGAACTGATCGCCGATTGGGTAGGACGCGGTGATCGCCTCGCCCTGTTTTGTGGCCTGCTGACGCGGGCACGAAATGAACTTGCCCAGGCATCGGCTATGCACCCTGATAAAGAGCTGCGGCCGAACCTCCTGAGCGCACCGCGAGAATCGATGATTCGGGCCCTGGACGCGACCGTAACAGAATCCTTATCGGCCATTGCCCATCACCGGGATACCATAAGGCGTGAGCTTGCGTCGCGGCTTAAGCAGGTGCTGCTCTCCTCCATCTCCGAGATTGGCGTGCATACAACGGACGCCCTGGTTGCGGGTAACAACGAACTCGCCGAAAGGCTCGAGTCGGAACCGCCAGACAGTGCGGATTGTCATGAGTACTATCGATGCGGTGGTAAATAGATTTCTCCAGGATGAACTGATCGCCGCATCCATTAGACAAGCCGAGTGGAGACATGCCGCACGGGCAGTTTGATCGGAGCGCGCCCCCGCTGCAGCTCTTCTAATTGATCTAGACGATCGACTTCCAGACTCAGCTCCCTCGTGGCAATTGCCGGAACGACACCAGATGCCAGGTCCCGTCGGGCGTTGACATTTCTCGGCGCAGGATATAGAGATTGCCGTCATCTGCACGAACTTTGTAAAAGGCGTCCTGCAGGCCGTACCACTGGTCAAGTACCTCCTCGACCACGTACTGGCAATCCTCAAGCCGAAATCGAACCGGCCTTTCGTCTGCCGTCCGCCCCGAGTAGCAATCCACTTCCAGCTTCATCTCCTCCATTCTGGCGCATAGCAGCCTGTGGTGCAAGCAGCTGATTTCCGGCAGGGCCCGCAATGTGTTCGGCGTCGCAGTGCTGCCAAGGATTGCGCGCGGGACATCGGGATTTGGCTTCGGCAGAGCCGATTCGAATCCTTGCGGCGTGGGAACAGCAAATAAAGGAATAGAACCAGCTTAGGGAAGCGGTTTCTCCACTCCCGCGGCGTGCCGGCACCCAGCAACTGGCGCAGGATCAGGCTCAAGTTGAAGGCCCCCACATGGATCAACTGGCGCTTCAGAATGTTCTCGTGTCCGCGCAGGTGCGTGCGCCTCATGCCGCCGGTGTCGTAGCAGTGCGCGAAGCTGCGCTCCACCAACTCGCCGCGTCGCCGCAATAAACGCTTGCCGTAGCTGCCGCGCACCCGCCGCCGGTTCTGGTAGACCGCCTGTTGTTCCTCGGCTTTGCCCTGCCAGTTGCGTCGCCCTTTTTGTTGCTTCTCCGGAAGGTAGCTACGTACCTGGTAACTCTTCACCCGCTCAAGCACCGCGCCGCTGTGATAGCCCTTGTCGGTAACCAACTCTTCGATCCCGTTGACGTTGACCTTCGGCTGATGATCGGGCCGCAACTCGGCCTCGCGCCCGATCTGCTCCGCCACTGCCATGCCCGCCTCGCACAACGTTTCATCGAGCGTGGTGGTGTCGCCCTGGTCGGCCCCTTGCAGCGTAACCGCCACCACCGCACCGCTGTCCAAATCGACCGCGTGCTCCGCCTTGTGCGCCAAGTGTGTGCGCCCGTCTTTCATCTTCGCAATCCGTGCATCCTCGTCCCCCGGACTCTTCCACTCCTGGTTCGACATGCGCTTCTTGCGCTTGCGGTCCAGTCGCGCCAAGTTCTTCCCGCGTCGGCGTCTCGATGCCCGAGGCCTTGGCCAGTCCGCGCAGAAATTCCTCGTAGCTCTCGCCCGTGTCGCGCCGCACGATCGAGCGCATTGCCGCATTGGCTTCCAGCGTGGTGGCATCGATCGCCACCCGCTTGCCCTGCAGCAGTCCACGATCCGCCAACAAGCTCAGTACCCAGCGGAACACTTCGCAATGCGTGTCCAGACCGATCAGCCGCCGGGTGCGCGAAATCGTCGAGTGGTCCGGCGTGTACTCGTCCAGCCCTATGCCCACAAAGCGCCGCAGCGCCAGCGAGTCCGCCAGCCGCCAAGCAATCCCACGTTCGCTGTCGATGCCCTCGAAATAACCGATCAGCAGTGACCGAAAGTAGATGCCCGGCGTCAGCGACGGCCGCCCGTACTGGGCCGCATAGAACTTCGCGCATCGCCCCTCGACAAACCCGTCGAAGCCCTCCCCCTCCAGCAACTCGTTCAGCCGCTGATAGAACGGATGCCCCGGAGCCGAGGCCAACTCGGCGTGCGCAATCCAGATGTCCTCTTGCTTCTCCCGTTGCCTGCGCGTCCCCATTGCCATGCGCACATTCTACGAACCAAGCCTGTGGATCACTCATCTATTTCGGGCAGGCATCCAGAGTTTCACCACAGGCTGATAGGGGTTACACCCGCCATCGGGACGGGCTCGCTTCGTGCCTTTCAGTCGCGGACTCCCCCTCCAGTGTTACTGGATGCCGGTTGTTCCCACAACTCACGTCCGGAGAAATCCATGCAGAGCTTAGACACGATTCACCAGTACCTCGAACGACACTCGGACGAGATCGGAAACCGGATCCTCGCGTCGTACCCGGCCCTCTATGGTGCCGATGAGGCTCCGTCTCCACTGCTTTCCCGGATGGTACGGGTTCCATATCCAGCCCAAACCCTGGCAATCATGGGCGTGAGCAAGCGATGGCAGCTGGCTCGCAACGCCAATGTCGTTGCCGAGTGCGGTGCGGGCAAGACGCTCATCGCTCTGGGAAGCATGTTGGTGCATAGCACCGGAAGACCGTTTTCGGGCTTGGTCATGGCGCCACCGCACCTGGTCGAGAAATGGGCTCGGGAGACCTTCTTAACACTACCTCAGGTGCGAGTGTTCCTGATCGACGACATGCGCAATGGCGGAGATCCGGCACAGCCGCATGGCATCAACGAGGTCCGGCTGCGCCGCGGTGAGATCGTACGTGAGGGCCTGCACACTTCGCTGGCTGAGTTGCGGCGTCTGGGACGTAAAGGCTGGCGCAGAGTCTGTCCCGGGGCCACGATCTTCTGCATTGGCCGAGAGAAAGCCAAACTCTCATATTTCTGGAAGCACTGTTACGGCAAGAGCCGTTCCGGACGGTATCTTGGCTCGCTTACGAACCCAGATACCGGCTGTCCAGTTGGGACGGATGGGGTGCATTTGAGCGCGCTCAACTTCGAGAAGAAGCGCCTACACGAAATCGTGGAGGGCTCAAAATCAGGTACGACGAAATATTGTGCGCTGTGGCAAGCCGACAACAACAAGATTGCTCGCGTGGCGCCGGCGGAATACATGGGGCGCTATATGCCGGAATGGTGGGATTACGCCATTGCGGATGAGATTCACCAACTGGCCGGCGACACTGCCCAAGGTAATGCACTGGGAGTGCTCAACAACACGGCAAGACGGTTCCTGGGACTGACGGGGACGTGACTCTCATTTGGGAGGAAATAATCGTGATCCTCAAATGGATTCCCGCGTCTCGAAAGCGGCCTGGATAAACAGCAGCGCAGTGCCTCAAGGACGCTACTCTTGCCCGTGTTATTTTCGCCGATCAGGACAGTTGTTGGCCCAAGATCGAGCTGCAGATGTTGAATTCCGCGGAAGTTCTCGATATCGATTTTCGCCAGATGCATGCGGACAGCCAGTTGATGGGCGACTCTTGTGGATTACAGCACGAACTCTCGCCGTGGGGAAGTCCTTTAACAAATTCCGGACGACGAGGCTTAAGTCCAATATCTCGGATGAAAGATGCAATCGCCGGTCTAGGCTGTGGATCGACCTGAGTCAGGCCGGGCACACGGGCCGCCAGACGCAGCCCCTAAGTCTTTTCCCGTCCGGACTTGCGACGAGACTTTCGAAGGGGGCTGGACTTTATCAGCCGGTGAAAGGGCGATTATTCCGTTGTCTGAGCTCGGCATCGATGATTCCACCGAACCACTGAAGGCCACGCAGCGAGGTTTTTTAGGACTCCATCAAGGCGGGATTTCACAGGTTTTGCTGACCTGTTGCCCGGTGCTCTTCGCTATCCCCAAATTAACATCACCAGGTTGTGATCCCGCGTTTTGAACTAGGCAACACCGCCTTATAGGCTGTCGCTGCGCTGATCCTCTCTTCATTTGAATCCTGCAACACAATCACACTGGAGGAAACCCATGTTCGCAGAACTGATGCCATTGCTGCGCAAACGCCGGCTGCTGCTGACCATCTCCCTTGTTGAGGGAGATACGATCAGGGCTACCGTCGTTCCGCAGAAAGCGTCTGCCACCGAAGACAACGCCCTCACCACCCCATTGGCAATCACCGGCACAGCCGAAGAACTCGATCGCGATCTTCCTCAGCAGCTGGTGGAATTCACTGGGGCGCACCTGCATCTCCAAACCACCTTGGCCTCTGCCAAAGCCGAAATGGACGCGGCTGCGAAAGCGGCTCGCGAAGAGGCACGAAAGAAATCCTCGAAGCCGTCCAGCGCGAGCAGCCCAACAACTCAATCGACACCAGCGACGACGACCGCCCGACCGGAACCCGAGGCGCCGTCGCTGTTTGCGCCAGTGGCGCAAGCGGAGACGACAGCAGCACAGGAGGAGGGATGTAGGTTGTCAGAATAGCTGACAGTGGCCGTGCTGATTTCAAAGGGAAAATTGCGGTTCGATGTCACAATTTGGGGTGACCCCCATTGGTGAGACAGTTTGAAAATGTCACAGGCGCCGTTCAATGGTTTTCCGTATTCAAACATTCTCATCTCCGCCAGAATCGTCCTCGGTTGGTGAAGCAGAAGCGGGCTCTGGTGGAGACCAACCCGCCGAGGAATAGCCAACCGGAGACTCATCGAGACGATGGTTCGGTCGGGGAGCCGGCTTCGGTCGGCTTCCTGTTCATCAAAGATCCCCCATCGGATCGATAGATCTCCGCATGCCTGAAAAAACTCATAGTCGCCCCGCTGGAAAGATTTGCGGGACCGACAGCTTGCTCGAACTCCTCTGGCGACCGGTAGCCGAGCGCCGAGTGCAGGCGGCAGCGATTGTAGTATTGTTCGATGAAAGCTTCGAGGTTCGCGCACAAGTGATCGAGATCTCGATACTGGTGGGCGTAGATCTCCTCTCGTTTGAGAGTTTTCAGGAAGCTCTCACAACTGGCATTGTCGTAAGGGTTCGCCGGCCGGCTCATGCTCGGAATGATTTGGTGCTCACGCAAAATCTTGACGTAATCCCCGGATGCGTACTGTACGCCCCGATCCGAGTGGTGCACCAAGCCCGGTGGTGGTTGTCGCTCTGTGATCGCCTGCTCCAGCGCAGCGATCGGCAATTGCGCCGTCAACCTTCGGCCCAACGACCATCCCACGACTTTGCGGGAAAAGGCGTCGAGAATCACCGCCAGATAGACGAACTCGGCCAGCAACCGAATGAAGGTGATGTCGGCCAGCCACAGCTGATGGATCCCGGTCACCTTCATGCGGCCGGCCAGGTTCAGATAAACCTCGAAATCGTGATCGGCATCGGTGGTGACGACGAACGCCCGCGGCTGCACCGCCAGAAGATTATCCTCTCGCATGATTCGCGCCACGCGTTTACGATTCACGCGCATGCCACGGCGTCGCAGCTCCGCTGTGATCCGCCGGCAGCCGTACCGGCGCCGATGCGCTAACGCGATCTGCTGAATGGCGGAGCGTACTTCCATGTCTTCTTCGGTCGGCCTCCGCTCGGCCAGGAACCGGTAAAAGCCCGCCCGACTGACCTGCGCCAAATAGCACATCCGCTCAACACTCAAATTGCCTTGCATCGACATCACTCCCCGGATCTGGTCGTAGATGCCCTCGCGCCAGAGGCGCCACTCTGCCGGCGTCGAGCCTCGACTTTTTGCAAGGCACCCTTGAAAAAATCTACTTCCAACGTGCGGTTCGCGAGCGATTGCTTCAAGCGCTGGATCTCAGCTTCCAGCCTCTTCTCTCGCGGTACCGGCTCCCGGACCTTCTTCACACGACCGAGCTGGCAGTCTTTCCAGCGGTACAAAGTCCGAACGGAAATCCCCAGCTCCTGGGCCAGCAGGCCAAGGTTTCTTGCTACCTGCATTCGTTCCACAGCCTGCTGCCTAAACTCTGGCTTCGTTCTTTCCCCTCTGCGCACAAAGTCCTCCCCCATTGAATGCAAGTTGTGACACTTACCAATGTCTCACTTTTGGGGGTCAGTCCAATTCCTGACAATTCGTGTCACGATTGCAGGCATATTCCTACGCTTTTGCCATTGTTGTTGGCATAATCCTGCCTCAGCTTCGCTCCGCCGACCCCTTGGTCACTCGAATGGTGCGCCCCACAGGGACGATATGACCGACCTCGTAGTAATGCAGATCCCAGCTTCATTCGCGGTTCGTCTAGGTTTTGGCAATTCCTCGCGAAGCGGATTAAAGGAGAAGAGGGCGAATTCATTCCGGGGCGAATGAACATGCCAGCCACGGCTCTGCAGGTTCCGTCCGAGTTCGTCACCAAATGGCAGGAGATCGTCGACAACTTGCGGAAAGTATTTGCGTTAGCTATACCTCTAGCGACAAGCACTGATGAGCCAATCATTGGGCACTCTGGCTTGCGGTGAAGCCACTCTGAGAAGAAACCCAACTCGGGTCTCGCTACTTGGAGGCTGCTTTACTCTGAACTCTCGTGTAAGGCTCGTCAGGTCAGAGGGGGCATACACGATGAAAGCGCCGGTTTCCCGAGCCTTTCGTCTGTATCCTTCACGATGAAACCCATCTGAACCGTCCCTCGGTTTGGCAGGCCTATTTGCGAGCGTTCGTCGACTGTGTTGGGCCAGACCGCGATGTTGAGGAACGCCCTCACCACCCTTTGCTCGAGCAACTTCGCCACCTGCTCGATCTGCTCCTCCGCGGTCATGCGCAAGCCCTTTTTGCGCCAAAAGTTGTCCTCGATGCTCATGCGGAAATGAATTCCGAGAGCGACGCCGATGACAGCAAACGGGGGCGCCGTCCCCACAAAGATTCAATCGAGGGAACAGAGCGGCTTGGGAAATAGCGCACGTGTTCCATGAGTCGAAGGGATTGCGGCCGTGCCTTGGCCGCCTGTCGCCGGAAATAAGGCTGGATTTTATGCTGGCGGAGGCCCTTCATGTCGTCGAGATAGAACTCTGGTATCACGTCAGCCTCCATTTTCTGATAGATCCTTTGCACCGCAGGATTCGTCACCTGCGCTTCCGATGGTGCCGTCTGAGTGGTAAGTTGCAGAATATTCATCTGGGTCGAAGCGGCGATTGACTAGGTTTTTCCTAGTTGTGCGGCTCTGAAGGCTGCGATAGCTTAACGCCATTAAGCTGGGGACACACAAAAGAAGCAGCGATAACTTGCGACCTCGTTGAGAGTTTGTGACCGGAGGGTGGTTTCACTTCGTACATAAGGAATGCCGCAACGTGGATCGCATGCGACGCTTTGAAGATAAATAGGCTGGTAGGCTTCTGGCAAATACCATGAGCTTATCTGCGTGCAATTCCGCTTACGAAGGTAAATATGGGCGTTCTTGACATTGTTTCGCTAGCAATCCTCGCGATCTTGGCCGTCGGCGCTTTGGCTTTGATTCTGGTCGTCGCTGCCATACCCGGAGCACTGGCAAAGAAACGCCACAGTCCTTGGACGGAAGCAATCAACGTAGGTGGATGGATTGGTGTCCTCTTGCCGCCGATTTGGATGCTTGCGTTGATTGCGGCGTTTGTGCGTCCCCCGGGTGGCGAAGGAGCTCAAATCGCCATCAGCCAGGATGAGACAACCGAACTCTCCACTTTGATTACGAAAATCTCAGAACGGGTCGCTACTCTGCAGAACAATATTCGCGCTCTAAGCGCGGGTGCTGCCGGGCCGGCTTCGGAGGGCAACCGTCCATGATTGTCGGAGTCCTCATCGTTATCTGGGTCGTCGTGCTCAGGCTCATGTACCAGAAGAAGGTGCTGGAGGACCAGCAGAAGGCCGGTCTCGTAATCCCGGGCCCCGCCAGCTTTGAGACGCTCAAGCGACAACTGGGAGACGTCTCCGACCAACTGGATAAAGCTGAGAGCGACTACCAGCAGTTGGTCAGGCGGATGGGAGGGGCTCGGCCATGATTGCAATTCTCGGAATCGCCTATTGTCTGGGCGCCTATCTAATCTTTATCAAGTTTCGCCTGATCAAGTTCACGCTGTTCTGGCAGATTGTTGTTGGGCTGGTTGGGTTCTTCGGACTCCTCACCATTCTGTACGGCATGAATTACACGCAGCCGTTTTCGATCGGCGGGACCGTTTCCGGGCTCACCACTCAAATTGAGGCGCGCGTGCCCGGCAAAGTCATCGAGGTGGATGTTAAGGATAACGCTCCGGTGAAAAAGGGTGACGTGCTGTTCAGGATGGATCCTCAGCCCTACGTGGACGAGCTGCATCATTCCGAGGCGTCCTATGCCGAGGCCCAGACCAGGCACCTCAACAGCGATTCTTCAGACTACGCAGACGGTGAATGCCGCGAACGCGCAAGTGCAAGCTGTAAAAGCCGAGATCCAAGCTACCCAAGCCTCCATCAAAGCAGAGCAGTCCGACCTAGCCTTAAAGACGACACGCCTTAAGGAATATACAGAGCTGAAGAGCAAGAACGCCGGCAGCGAGTTTGAAGTGGAGAAGTATGAGACCGATGTGCAGACCGCGACCGAACAAATCACGGCGCGCAACGAGCAATTGGCTGCCCAACAACAGCAACTGATTGCCGCGCAGGCTCAACTGGTGCAAGCACAGACGGCGCTCCAGGAATCCGTTGCGATTCAGCCGGAAATTCTGGCAGCAGCGAAAGCGCAAGTGACCCATGACCAATGGAGTCTCGACCAGACAACGGCCATCGCTCCGGACGACGGCTACGTTACGCAAGTGACTCTTCAGCCCGGGACCATGGTATCCATCGGCCCGGTTATGGTGCCTCGTAAATCAGAGGAGTAACATCCTGCTTAAGGTTACCGTCCTGCAGAACTACACCAATGTGATCAAGCCAGGCCAACTCGCCGAAGTTGCAATTCCTGCGCTCCCGGGCAAAATTCTTCACGGCAAAGTGGTGAGCATCGAAAAAGCCACTGGGAGCGGCGCACTGTATCCGGAAGGACGCTTGAAGAGCTCTTATGACCCCGCTCCTCCCGATCGTATGTTCGTGGTTATGCATATTGATGAGGATTTGAAGTCCGTTGTTATTCCGGTTGGTACCAGCGGATGGATCGCCATCCGCGGTGAGGATTGGAAACCTTTGTTCATCATCCGGCAGGTCATCATGCGTTGGTACACCTGGTCTAACTACGTCTTTACGGGATACTGAGCCAGTCGGCAGAGCTGCAATCTTATGAGGGAAGTGACTAAGCCCCGATTTGGCAATGCGACGCTCGCACTGAGTTGTGCGATTTCGCTGCTGTTCCTGACTGCCTGCGCGGTGAAAAAGCCCCCAAGCATTTCGCAAGCCATCAGTTCTGCCCTGCCTCCGTCAACCACCATTCCGAAAGACTGGACCAGCCCCGCGGAGAGCTCTGCTCCCGTCGAGACTGCGTGGCTCAAGAGCTTCAACGACCCGCCGATGGAAGCGATCGTCGCCGAGGCCCTGAAGAACAACCTTGACCTTCAGGCCGCAGCCACTAGGATCCCAGTGGTCGCCAACGTCGTGACCGAGGTCCGTTCACAGATGTTGCCGATCATCGGCGTTTCAGCCGCTGCCTCTACGACCGGTATGTACGACGAAAAGGGAGGCTTCTTAGGCAAGACACGAAACCCCATCAAGAACTCGTCCAGAATCCTGGGTGCTGCCTCCTGGGAGCTTGATATCTGGGGAAAAATTCGCTCGCAGACTGCCGCGGCGAGAGAGGGCTTTGCCGCTACGCGAGACGACTATCAGTGGGCGCGCATGTCGCTCGCAGCGGTAACAGCGAAGCTCTGGTACCTGGCGACAAGCGTTCGAATCCTGCAAAGCTATGCCCAGAACAACGTCAATATCAGTCAACAACAACTGGACATCGAGATTGCACAGTTCAACATAGGCAAGGCCGAGCAGCAGCAGGTCGATCTCGCTCAGGCCGTGCTGGCGCAGAATCAGGCCCAGCTTGCGCAACTCACCAGCTCTTATCTGCAGATAATCCGAGGGTTGGAGGTGCTTCTTGGGCGCTATCCTTCTGCCGAACTCAAGACGGCTGCCGAATTGGCTGCATTGCCGCCACCGGTACCGGCCGGGCTTCCTTCGCAGTTGCTGGAGCGCAGGCCCGATGTAATGGCTGCGGAGCACTCGTTCAATGCAGCTTTCCATTTGGTGCAAGCAGCCAAGGCCGCGAGGCTGCCGAGCATTAGTCTTACCGGCGGCGGCGGGTATGAGACAAACGCTCTCTTGCAGGATCTACGCTACGAGCCATGGACATGGAAGTTCGCGGGAGAGCTGTTAGCGCCGATTTATACTGGAGGCTACCTGCAAGCCCAGGTTCAGATCGCGAACGAAAATCAGAAAGCGGCCCTGGCGCTATATGGCCAAACCGCCCTCCAGTCGTTCGATGATGTTGAGGTCACGCTCACAAATGAGCGTTATCTAAAGGACGAAGAAAAGGATGCTACCGACGCGTTGAGAAACTTCGAAGATGCGCTGGCGCTCGCCAAGGTCAAGTACAACGTAGGTCAGACGGATTTGTCGCCGGTGCTGGAATTGGAAATTGTCGTAATGCAGACCCAGATGGCGACTACTTACGTGCAACAGGAACTCATTGCTAATCGGATCAATCTCTATCTCGCATTGGGCGGAGCATTCTAATATTCTCCAAATCCAGAACTCTCACCTAGTCTCCTGCCCTTTGTCTAGGCATGCCGCTCTTTTCTGGCAGCTTAGTCTCTCGTGTCCGAAAATGGCACCGTCACATCGATCCGAGTTCCTTTACCAGGTTCCGAATGGATTTCGAATCGGCCGTCCAGCAATCGTAAACGCTCTTCCATACTTCGAATGCCAAGACCTTCCTTCTTGGCACGCTCAGCCGGATCGAAGCCCGAACCCGCGTCGGACACTAATAAATGCAGCTGATTATCGACCCGCTCCAGCAGCACCTTGGCCCGTGGCGCAGCGCTGTGCTTCTTCACGTTTCGCAGTCCTTCTTGGACAACACGAAATAAGCAAAGTGCCACGTCTGCGGGAACAGAACGGGGGATATTTTCGTGTGTCAAGGCAATCTCGATATGTTGTTGTGCTGCAAACTCTCTGCATAGCGCGCCTAGCCCTGCAACAAGTCCCAGGTCTTCCAACAATGTCGAATGCAAGCGATGCGACATGGTGTGGAGGTCAGAACCAATCTCCCTGGTCGTATCAAATAGTTCGTGTAACTGCTGCTTCGCTCCCGGTTCTGAAACGATCCCCTCTGTCATCTCCAAACGCACTGCGAGTGTAGCTAGTCTCTGGTTAAAATCGTCATGAAGTTCCCGTGCGAGACGGCTGCGTTCCTCCTCCTGCGCGTTAATCAGCATGCCGCCGAGTTTCAGGCGCTCTTGCTCCGTACGCTCTCTCTGCTCTTCAGCCCGCTTTCGCTGTGTGCGCTCGAACAAAAGGTAACCGCACAGCGAGATTAGCAAAATGACGAACAGGAGAACGACGACAAGGCTCCACTTGTAACGCTCCCAGATAGTCGGCTCGCGGTAGAGAACTTCGCTGCCGACCGGAAGGTTGCTTTCTTTCAGACCCCAGCGTCGCAACGCGCGTTGATCGAACAAATAAACGGGAGGGCTTATCACAACTGGGATGTCCTGCGGTCTCTCCCCTTCGAGCACTCGCAGGGAAATGCCCCCGGCGGTCCGGCCTTGAAGAGCAAAATCAATGACGGCGCCACCGACCGCCCCGTAGCCGATGTCGACATCCTGCAGGACAAATACCGGGGCATTGGCGACACGGGTAATCATCGGAAGAGACTGAGTGGCTTCTACGAAGTGTGTTCCGGCGGCATCCTCCTCGATTCCGGCGTCGACGATGATCGTATGACTCGGCAGCTGCTTCAGTTGTTCGAGGAGAATGGGCATTTTGAGATCCGTGAGGTATCTGATGTCCAGCTTTCCTACGTAATTGCGAAGGCCCTCCTTGACCACGGCCTCGGTGTGCCTGTCGTAAGGCGCCGTACCCCCGATGACAACCACGTGCTCGGTCCCGGGTTGCAGTTTCAGTGCCGCCTCGATGGTCATGGCCGGCTTCTCGGTTTCCCAAACGCCCGAAAAAGCACTGTCGAGCTTTGGGTAATCCGCCATCTGCTTGGTGCTTCCGCAAAAAATAATCGGCGTGGCGCCGTAAAGTTTCTCGTGCGATTCGACCATGAATTTGATGGGCGACGGCCCACCGGCGATGATCAAGTCCGGCTTGCGATCTCTATACTTGCGGACGACCGAATCCCGAATCTGCCGCTGCGACGCTGCATCGGGAAAGAGGACCGCGTCCAGATACTCGGTGTAAAACTCTATGTGGTATGGCGATTTCTCCAGGGCGGCACGGATCTCCCGGTCAACGAGACGGACGGCGGGCGACGAAGTGCCCAGTTCATAGAAAATCAGGACGCGTTTCGTCGTCCGGACTTGTGCGAGCGTACCGAATGGTGCCAGTAGGCACGATGCACCCACCAACAGACCTAGCACAAATGCACTGCGGCTCAACGCTTGCACGACCCCATGCCCAACGATGGCTAACGCTGTGGACGAATCTGCAGTTTTGGAGAGATGCAGTTCATCATACACTTAAAGCTGTGCCGAATGCAAGGTAAAGCAGATCCCGGAATTACTTATTCATGGCGCTTTAACATCTTCGGCTGCCAGGTTCTTTTAGCTCACACTTTTGTGGTAAAACTCACCATCAATCTGAAGAAAATCGATGGCCAACTGCATCTGTCAATTGCCAACGAATATGGAGGTTTGATCTGGGTCGCTCGGAGATAAAATGGGTGACACATTCGAAGCTGCAGGAGTGCCTGTGGATTGTGGGATCCAACGCGGCCACCGCAAGTACTGCAGCGAAGTCTGGCAGCTGGGATAAGCTGCCTGGGCGTGGGGAAATGAATAACCTACCTGCAAATCGGCCCCGAATACTCCTCGCGGACGACCATGCGATCTTTACAGATTTGCTGCGTTCGTTGCTGGAGAAGAGTTACACGGTCGTAGGGACGGTAACAGATGGTCGTGAACTGTTATCGAAAGCGACCGAAGCTAACCCAGACCTCATCGTCGTCGATGTAGGAATGCCTGTGCTAAACGGCTTTGATGCTGCCCGCCTGGTCCGGCAGATTCTACCTAAGGTTGGAATCGTTTTCCTTACCATGCGCGACGAGGCAAATCTCGCAGCCGCCGTCTTTGAACTGGGCTCAGTAGGTTTTGTACTGAAGCATTCGGCTGCCACAGAATTGGTTACTGCAATCGAGTCCGTTCTGAAAGGCACGTCTTATATTACTCCGAGGCTACGGACAGAAGATCGAGTGGAGCGGGCTGCCCGCGCCAAGCAGTTTGCCAAGGACCTGACTCCGCGCCAGCGCGAAGTTCTCCAGTTGTTCGCAGAAGGCAGGGCCGCAAAGGAAATTGCAGCGCGTTTAGGCATGAACCAAAAGACAGTAGAGTTCCACAAGTATCACATTATGCAGATGCTCGATATCAAGAGCAACGCCGATCTTGTCCGGTTTGCCATTCGACATGGCCTAGTTGCCCTATAAACTCAAGACTCACTAGCTAAGGCGACGCGACTAGGATTTTCCTAGTAGCGTGCTTGGCCGGAGGCGTGTAGCTTTAGGCTGGAAGTGCAACTCGGCACCCGGTATCAAGCCACAGATTGTGACGATGAATGAAGACAGCAGAGTAGAAAGAAATCCACCGGATGACGCATCCACGAATTCTCCTTGCGGATGATCACCAAGCAATGCTGAAAACCATTGCCTGCCTCCTGACACCAAAATTCGAGATCGTAGGAACGGCGTCGAATGGTGTGGACCTGATTTCGGAGGCCGTGCGTCTGCAACCAGATATTGTGATCACCGATATAACAATGCCCGGGTTGAATGGAATCGACGCCGTCCACGAACTTCGGAAGATGGGATGTTCAGCAAAGTTTATTTTCTTGACTGTCCACGAGGATGCCGACTTTCTCAATGCGTGTTTGGCGGAAGAGGCAATGGGATACTTGGTGAAATCTCGTATGACGAAAGAGTTGGTACCAGCCATTGAGAGAGCGTTGGCGGGACTGCGATTTGTCTCTCCGGGCATAGCTCCATAGCCATAGCCCCGTGAGGTTGGAATCCCCATTGTCCTGTTTGGGGGCAAGTGCCAAAGCCGCCCTCATTTGGGCATGAACGAGAGCACCCCGATCACCGCTCCACCCAACACTAGCAACAATAGATCCGAGCGCGCCGCGCAGCTTCTCGCCCACCAAGATCGCCATATTGGTGGCGTTCAAGCCAAGCAGGCTCTGGTGATGGAAAGCATTTCCACGAATCGCTTGTCGTCGATCCAGTGTCGATTCGTCACTAGGCTCCCACGCAGGTAAGGCAATATTCCGCCGAAGCTGGTCGCTCCGACAATCAGGAACTCCAGAAAAATTTGGCCAAGGAAAACATCCGCCGGTACCGCAGCAGCACTAACCGCGGGCTGCAACTGGAGTTTTGCGCCGGCCTCACTCATGGCTTTGGGGCTCGTTCCCCTTGAGCCGGTAAACCATACCGGTCTTGGTTACGCCCAGCGCAAGCCAATCGCGAACGTCCTGCTGCAGCGTGACGTAGAACTGCGCGGCCAGTTTCTTCTGCTTTTCGGCGATGTCCTCTCGGCGATCGAACTTCACCTGAAAGGCGAACTCCCCTACCAGGGACTTGTGTTCGCCGCGCGTGCGCCACAATCCGATATCGCATTTGGCGAGGAGGCCCTTGCCAAAGTCTAAATTGCCAAGCGGCAGCAATACTTCCTCTACAATACCTCCATTCACTAAACTTATTCTCTCGTCAGATGATTTCTCTATAGCGGCGAGCGCCGGGAAAACTTTCACGAGCGTAGCCATAGAGGTCTTGTTCGCATCGTGTAGCTGGCTCAGTCCGAACTGGCAGTTATGGGAATACAGGATGCGATAGCCGCCGACCTGATCTTTCAGCGGCAGGGCCTCGGCTTTGAACTTGATGCGGTACTTGCCGGCGATCTTGGGCCGCACGTCCATGGCCGTTGCTTGCTGCTCGTCCGGATGACGGAACTTGAACACGATTTCCGGATCACCCACTGGAAAACCATCTACGTACGAGATGCGTCGGCGCAGAATAAACGCGTTGTTGTAGAGGCGGAAGTCGGGTGTGTCACCGAAAATGATCTCACGGACCTCTGGTCTCAAGCCAGTCTCACGGTCCTCTACAAAACCAACACCTACCTTCTTGGCTGTTCGTTCTACGATCTTGCCGAAGTCGCGGAAGGCTTGAACCGACGTGAAGCGGTCCGGCTTGAGAATGAGTTTGGCTTCGAGATATTGCACTCGATCCAAAGGAGTACCGTCAGCATAGCTCGGGCCGGAGGCATCTAACTGCGATATGGGTTGCTTGACCTTCAGTTTACCGTGATCTTTTTTCTCCCTATCTTTTCTATTTTTTTTGGAAGTATGCACTTTACGCACAGACGGGAAAACAGGGGAGATCGCGGGAAGCGGCGGGATGATTTCGCCGCCCTACTTGGGCCAGCCGCTCGCGGGCTTTCACTCAAGCGGCGTAACCTCTACCCCGGTAAGCGTCCAGTTCCACAGGAACCGCTTCCTTCGTAGAAAGTCGCCATTACATGAAGCCAGGTCGACGGTCACGGTCACCGATTGCGGCCCCTTGATTCCACCTAAGAAACTAAGTTGTAGATCATCTACGCTCGGCGTCCGGCTTGAACTACGGTTATTTCTTGGAGCGATCCACACGATTTCAGGCTTTCCAGTTTCTAGACTAGGCAACCCCCCTCGCTGCATCACTCCTAATATCAGATATCTTTGGTCTAGGGGTGCTAGCGTCACGTGATTGACATACTCCCCAATCCACGTCATAGGAGTAACGGTTGTGCTCTTCCCCTCCTGCTCAAACCGCGCCGCCGCTTTCACGGTCACCTCGCGAGTACCCGAGCCAGCCTCGTTTATCACCTGAATCAGAATTGCCCTGGTAAAGTTTTGCTCCTTGGTACCCATGTAGAACTTATTCGATGATGTGTTGAGATAGACTTGGTACTCTTTAACCTCCCCAAACTCTATGTTTGGCTTTCTTGTCGCAAGAGGAGAAGCGCGCGGCGAATAATGGTGCTGGTGAAGTTCGATTTTCTGAGATTGCGACTGAGCTTGGTTATTGTCCTGTGTGATAGGGGCGCTGACGGTGTTGCCCGACATGTCCTGCTTAAAGCTGTCGTTTACGGACGGCGCGTTTGGAGGTCCGAGCTTCTCCCTTGCAAAGAAGAGCGCCATTAACGCCAACACGGCTGCGGCTCCATAAAACCAGTACGCTAAATGGGGATGCCCGGCGAATACCCCGTTAGCTTTCCCGATTTCTGTAGCGATGAGCACCAAGGCAGCAATAATCCCCACAATAATGGGAGTTCTCTTTGGGTTCATCCCGCTTTTACGGCGGGCAAACTCCTGCTATGCTTTCCGAAGAGGAGTCGCCCGACGCCTCCGATACAGTTCGAGTTGAGAGCAGAAGCCCGCTGATGACGGGCTTTTGTTCTGCTCGCATTATACCGCACGATTTTTACGCTTACGCACACTTTTCTCTTGACACGCTTGTGCGCTAGATATAACATTCAAGCATGGACAAGCGGCATAACCTGACGAAATCGGAATTGATCGACGAACTTCCGCTGGCGTGTTCCGATGAATTGGCAGCGGTTGAATTCTTTGAGAGGCGGCGCTGGGGAACAACCCCATGCTGCGTTCGCTGTGGCAGTGTAGATGTTCATCAGATGGTGGACTCCAAGACCGGCCAGCGGAACAAGCGTTATCTGTGGCGCTGCCATGACTGCAAGATGCAGTACACCGTCCGCATCGGCGCGATCTATGAGGAAACCCGGCTCCCGATGCGGCATTGGGCCTATGCCTTTTGGCGGGCGGCAAGCTTCTAAGAAGGGCGTCTCCGCTCTGGAGATCAAACGGCACTGCCAAATCAGTTACAAGTCCGCTCTGTTCCTGATGAACCGCATTCGCTTTGCGATGGCTCCCGAGGGCGGAGCTTCCAAGTTGAGCGGGACGGTTGAATGCGATGAGGTCTATATCGGCGGCAAGCCTCGTTACAGGGGTAAGAATAAGCGCGGGCGCGGAACCTCTAAGACTCCGGTATTTGTGGCTGTTGAACGTCGCGGGCAGATTCGCCGTCGCGTAGTGGCCGACGTTACTGGCGAGACGTTAAAGGGCGCAATCCGCGAAGAGGTTGATCGTCAGGCCCGCATCATCACCGATGAGCTGTCGTCGTACAGCGGCATCGGCACGGAGTTCGACGGCGGTCATCAAATCGTTTGCCACGGGACGAAAGAGTATGTGAAACTGGGCACCGACATCCATACGAACACGGCGGAGAGCAGTAACGCGTTGGTGAAGCGCGGCATCATGGGTATCTATCACAACGTCAGCCGCGATTACCTGCATCGCTATCTCTGGCAATTCGACTTCACTTGGAACCATCGGCAGTTGAACGACGGCGAACGCACCGTGCTGGCAATCCGCGCAGCCGAAGGCAAGCGGTTGATGTACAGACAACCCACCGCAATGTAACCGACGGAGGCGAGTCTCAATGAATGGGGAAAATTGGGTTAAAGCTCGGCGGGATGACTGCTCTCTCGGTCAGGTGTTTAAAGACCTTGAGCGCGGCGTAAGGCGGGACGTTGATGCGGCCAATGAAAGCAGTGAAGGCCAGCCACATAAATTCAAAGTGTCCAGCGAAGAAGGTCATTTCTCGGTAACCCGCAGCAGCAGCACCGCCATGCCCCTGTCGGTTGAGTTCTGCCTGAAACGCGATGAGATTGAGATCGGTGCTGGCGGCGAGCCTGAGTTCGTCATAACCCTCACCCTCAACAACGAGGGCCGTCCCGTCCTAAAGGCAAACGGGAAGGAGTTGGAGCTTTGGCAAGTCCGCAAGATGGCACTGGAAGAGCTATTTTTCGGCAAGGGTGGCTCCCCTATGCCAGACGCACGGCGGGGAGTATGACAAGGCAATGAGCCCAAACGAAAGGAAGAAGAAACCTAAAAAACGCGCCAAACCCGGCCCGAAGCCAGAAACTCTAAAGATCAAGGGAGACTGGAAAAAGGCCGTCAGCAAGTCGTTCGAGAAGAAGAAGCCCGCGAGCGGCTGGCCCAAGTAGGGCGGCGAAATCATCCCGCCGCTTCCCGCGATCTCCCCTGTTTTCCCGTCTGTGCGTAAAGTGCATACTTCCGTTTTTTTTTGCCACTCCATGCCTCCAGTTGACGGGAAGTGTAGCTATCGCCTCGGAACAGCACAACTAGGATTTTCCTAGTTGCGCAAGTTTGCGATCCGGGAGAGGATATGCAAATCTTCAGTTGTGGGGACGTTTGCAAATAGTGAATGTGAACAGAGCTGCATCTTCGCAAGGATATAAGTTTATGGATCGCAAAACACGGCTCCTGATCGCGGACACCCACATCTTATTCGCAGAGGCCTGTCAGCATATGCTGGAGCCGGAGTTCGAAGTCGTTGGTATCGTCACCGAAGGGCGCTCCCTGATCGAGGCGGCCCGTGCCTTGAAACCCGACATCGTCGTTCTCGAGGTTTCCTTACCGCAGTTGAACGGCCTTGAGGCCGCCGCGCAGATCAAGCGTAGATTGCCTCGTATCAAGTTGGTATTCACTACAGCTAACCTAGATCCAGAAGTCGCCGCCGAGGCCTTCCGCCAAGGGAGTTCCGGTTATGTACCAAAACAATCGCGGTCAGAAGAACTTGTGACGGCAATCCGAACCGTTGCGCGGGGACAATCATACTTATCCTCACTCATCACCCGCGAGACTATCGCGCACTTGCTTCATCGACCAAGCCGTGAGGCCTTTGAAAAGCACATGACGCCAAGACAAACCGAAATCCTACAGCTGCTGGCAGAAGGCAGAACGATGAAGGATGCTGCGAGAATCCTCAATATCAAGCCGGGCACAGTTGCTTTCCACAAATACAATATGATGGCAAGTCTCGGAATAGAGACGAATGCCGGATTGATTCAGTATGCGATGAGAAATCATATACCTCCTTTACAGGGCAGTTGGCCCGTTTCTGACCATGCGGGTCCGAAACCCATGGCAATCATCGATCAGGTAAGAAGTGCCAAAGGGCCTGATAGCAAGCAGGCTGCGGCTACGGCATAAGAATACCTCAGGAAATTGAATTGGAGACACTACGGGATTGCGGAGAAGCTAAACAGGAACATCAACTGAAAGGCTGGTCACGTCCGGCCAAACAAGATTGGAGATCAAGATGAACCGTAGGAATGCATTTCTGTCGTTGATTCTGACCATTGCGTTAGGGACGATGGCGTTCGCGAATTCGGGCGCAAAGCCAACAGCCGGCGAACAACCTAGCGCCGACGAGGCAGCCAGCATTGCAGTCGACGCCTACGTGTACGGCTACTCGCTAATCACGACCGAGGTAACGCGAGTACAGATGAGCAACTTCCCGAAGGCCGAAGGATTGCATGCGCCAATGGGTCAGTTTGCTAATGCTTTACGCTACCCACCGGGCGATTACCGCGGCGTTTCCGCTCCCAACGCCGACACGCTCTACTCACTAGCTTGGCTTGACCTCTCCGAGCCACAGGTTTTCAGCTATCCCAACATGGGGAAACGCTATTATCTGTTCGAAATGACCGACCTATGGATGACCGATTTCAATACACCTGGCACGCGGACCGAAGGAGAAGCGGCCGCCAAGTACCTGATCACCGGTCCGGGATGGAACGGCACGGTGCCCGCCGGGATGAAGCAGATCAAGGCAGCGACTCGCTACATGGTAATCCTGGGACGCACGTATGCCAATGGCACAGACCAGGATTACAAGACTGTCAATGCTCTGCAGGCGCAGTACTCCATTGTTCCTCTGAGTGCCTATGGCCAACCTTACAAGTACGTAGCGCCACCGGTTAATCCCAATCCCGGATTTAGCATGACGGACTCGCCGCAGAAGGTGATCAACGCCATGGATACCTCCACCTACTTCAACCTGCTGGCGAAGCTGATGGGCGGTGCCGCGCCTCCGGCTCCGGAAGACGCACCCATTCTTGCTCGCATGGCGAAGATAGGCATCGTCCCCGGCCAGCCGTTCGACATGTCCAAGCTGGACCCGACGGTGCAGACCGCGCTCAAGGATGTCAACGGCGCCGCCATGAAGAGTATCGCCGACAACAAGAACAGCTTGGGCGCTATGGTGAACGGTTGGGTTATCACCAAGGACCTGGGCGTCTACGGAACAAACTATATCAAGCGGGCAGTAGTAGCGGCCTATGGCTGGCCTGCCAATCTGCAACTTGACGCCGTGTATCCGTACACCACAGTGGACAGCACCGGGAAAACACTCACCGGCGCGAACAAGTACACCTTGACTTTCGCAAAAGGAGAGACGCCGCCGGTCAGGGGCTTCTGGTCAATCACCATGTACGAGGTCGAAAGTGATGGATGGTGGTTCGTTCCCAACCCGCTGAACAAGTTTACGGTCAGCGCGCGCAACAACTTGAAACCCAACGCCGACGGCTCGGTGACCCTCTACTTCCAGAACGAGTCTCCGGGCAAGGACAAGGAGGCCAACTGGCTGCCCGCACCCACGGGAGAATTCATCCCGATGTTGCGTATGTATTGGCCTAAGGACAAACCACCATCAATTATTGACGGAAGCTGGAAGATACCTGCTGTAAACCAGGTGCAGTAGCTGAGATGTATACGACCAACAATGTCAGCCAAGGGGCTGGTCACTGCCGGCCTCCTAAGATTGGAGATCAAGATGAAAAGTAAATATGCAATTCTGTTGATAGTTCTTACCGTTGCACTGGGCATGATTGCCTGCTCGGATTCGGGTGCGAAGCCGGCCGCCGCGGGCCAACCCGGTGTTGAAGAAGCTGTCAGCATCGCGACCGAAGCCTACATCTACGGCTACCCGCTGGTCACGATGGACATGACCCGTAAACAAATGACCAATGTCGCAACGGCCGATGCTGGACACGCCCCGATGGGTCAGCTCGTTCGAATGCGCACCTATCCGCCGGTTGACTATCACGCTGTTACCGCTCCCAATGCTGACACTCTGTATACGACCGCCTGGATCGACGTCTCGAAGGAGCCGTGGATACTTAGCATTCCTGACATGGGAGATCGCTACTACCTGATGCCAATGCTGGATGGCTGGACCACGGTCTTCCAGTCTCCCGGCAAGCGCACTACCGGTGGCAAGGCCCAGAAGTATGCCATCACCGGGCCGGGATGGTCGGGCACGCTGCCCGCAGGGGTGACGGAATTTAAGTCGCCCACTGGCATCGTGTGGATCCTCGGCCGCATTTATTGCACGGGTACTCCTGCCGACTACGCTGCGGTGCACGCTGTCCAGGACAAGGTATCACTGGTTCCGCTGAGCTACTACGGTAAACCCTACACGCCTCTACCGGGCGAAGTGGATGCGAACTTTAATATGAAGACAGCCGTGCGCGACCAGGTGGATGCCTTGAGCATCAACGATTACTTCAACTACCTGGCGCAGTTGATGAAGACCAACCCTCCGACGGCTGCAGACGCCCCGATGGTGGCAAGTATGGCGAAGATCGGTCTGGTGCCGGGGCAGGATTTTGATCCGAGCAAGCTTGGGGCATTCGACAAAGAGGCCATCAAGGCGGTGCCGAAACTTGGCCAAGTGAAGATCATGGAGTACTTTAAGAAGGTGCCGCCCGTTAATGGATGGATGTTCACCACCAAGACGGGCACCTACGGCACGGATTACCTGGATCGGGCAATGATCACCGCCATCGGACTTGGCGCCAACCTTCCTCAGGACGCGGTTTATCCGACTGGAGGAAAGGATGGGAGCGGCAACGAGCTTGATGGCGCTTCCAAGAAGTATGTCATGCATTTCGCTCCGGACGAGATGCCGCCAGTCGATGGCTTCTGGTCGCTCACCATGTACGATGCGACGTTTTTCTTTGTACCAAACCCGCTCCACCGCTACACCCTGAGCCAGCGCAACAAATTCATTACCAACCCTGATGGTTCGGTAGACCTCTATCTCCAGGCGGACTCTCCGGGCAAGGCAGAGGAGGCCAA
Organism: uncultured Acidobacteriaceae bacterium; assembly: GCA_963836295.1. Lineage (GTDB taxonomy): Bacteria > Acidobacteriota > Terriglobia > Terriglobales > Acidobacteriaceae > Bog-257. The sequence goes on from CAWIIY010000006.1 coordinate 386,415, forward strand.
CTGGTTGCCTACGCCAAAAGCCAAGTTCGTGCCTATGCTGCGGCTGTACTGGCCCAAGCAGGCGGCACCGTCAATCATCGACGGAAGCTGGAAACCGCCGGCGATAGACGAGGTGGGTAGTTAAAATTTGTCGGCGAAGAGGTGCCCCGGACACCGGAACTGAAGAAAAAAGGAGAAGCAGTATGCCCAAGTTTGACGTTACAAAGCTAAACGTTGCGATCGACAAATTGCTTGAAACCACGGAAAACCCCAGGCACCGGTTTCTTTTGCAGGCGTATAGCCGGCACCGTTATTTAGAGGTCGCAGGGCACTACGAGGAAATCGTCGCCCCCGAAATGATGAGCATGGATCCCGTCTACCATCTGCACGCAGCTGGGAACAATGTGGTGTTGAGGGGACAGGACCAGGTAAAGAGTCTGTATCGCATGTGGGCGGAAACGAACCAGAGCATCTTCTTCGTGGAGAACGAAGAGGTTGCGGTTGCTGACCATTTCATCGCGTCCGTCGCCACGTCCTATCAACAAACCTCCGGAAAGGGACTCAAGCAAGGGAAGTTCCTGTCCCATCTTCCGAGCGCCATCTCTCACAAGATACTTGAAAAGGCACTCGGCAAGAAAGAACACGAAGCCAACGATGATGACATGTTCCTGTACAAGACGATCGGGATGCAGATGTTCTGGCCCTACGATGACCGGGGCAGACTGATCGGCGAAGACGTTTGGGAGCCGGAGCCCGCCAAGTCAGAGCTATTCAAGCTCGACCCCGCCGACGTGCTGACAACCGACCAGTCAGCTAAGCTGCTCGCTCCACTCATCAAACCACTGCCATCGTTCGACGAGGCAGTGCTGGGTAAAAGCAAAGCGGCAGTTGTATAGGGTCGTCACATTAGGAATGGGCTGGCAGAAGACATAAAGCTACAGCAGCGATTTCTTCTGCGGCCCATAGGTCCCTGGCCGAGTTAAATTTCTCTCCGAATGGTTGACGAGACGATGGTCACATGACAGCCCTCACACATTCGCCACAATACGCGCCACAAATGTCCCCGGGCCGAGGGTCTCGCCGACTTCCGGCAAGCACTCGCGAAGTGAGGCATGAAAACAAGAAAAGAAAAGGAGATAAAAAATGTCCCAAAGTCCGGAGTCAGCAAGATTAGAAGAAGCCCGCAATTCCAACGCCCCATGGAGGAAGTGGGGCCCCTACCTCAGCGAGCGCCAGTGGGGTACCGTTCGAGAAGATTACAGCGAGGACGGCAACGCGTGGGACTACTTCAGCCACGACCAGGCCCGATCTCGCGCCTATCACTGGGGCGAGGATGGTCTTGCCGGCATCAGCGATGACAAGCAGTTGCTGTGCTTCTGCGTGGCGCTGTGGAACGGCAAAGACCCCATCCTGAAAGAACGCATGTTCGGGCTGACGAACAGCGAGGCGAACCATGGCGAAGATGTCAAGGAATACTACTTCTATCTCGACAGCACGCCGACGCACTCGTACATGAAGTATTTGTACAAGTACCCGCAGGCTGAGTATCCCTACGGAAACCTGATCGAGACGAACAAGGGTCGTAACCGTGGCGACATGGAATACGAGTTGCTCGACACGGGTGTTTTCAATGAAGACCGCTACTTCGATGTTTTCGTTGAATATGCCAAGAACGGTCCGGAAGACCTACTGGTTCAGATCAGCGTAACCAATCGCGGTCCCGAGCCAGCCTCAATCCACCTCGTTCCCACGCTATGGTTTCGCAACACCTGGACATGGTGGCCCGAGACCCCCAAGCCGACGTTGAAACAGGTCTCCGGCAAGAAGGGGGTACAGACGGTTCTCGCCTCACATGCCGATCTGGGGGAACGGTATCTGTACTGCGAGGGAGATGTTCCGCTATTGTTCACCGAGAATGAGACCAACAACGAGCGGCTGTTCGGCACACCCAATACTTCTCGTTATGTCAAAGACGGAATCAACAACTACGTGGTGCAGGGTAATCACAACTCTGTCAACCCCGAGAAGACGGGAACGAAAGCGGCTGCGGACTATCCGTTGAATGTGGGTGCGGGGCAGACCGCCACCATTCGCCTGCGGCTGAGCGATCTGGCGCCGGCGGCCCTTGGCGATCCCTTCAAGAGTTTCGCTGAAGTCATGCAGAATCGCCAGCGTGAGGCAGATGAGTTCTACAAGTCCATCACTCCGGAGCGTGTTAGCAACGACGAGGCTCTGGTCATGCGCCAAGCCCTGGCCGGGATGCTCTGGAGCAAGCAGTTTTTCTTCTTCGACGTGGACAAATGGCTCGAAGAACACGGTATCAATCCGATTAAGCCAGGCGGACGCTTCATGCGGAATCGCGAATGGTTCCACATGGTCAACCAGCACATCATCTCGATGCCCGACAAGTGGGAGTATCCCTGGTACGCTGCCTGGGACTTGGCATTTCACACCATCGCGCTATCCACCGTTGATGCGGATTTCGCTAAAGAGCAGCTCGATCTGATGCTGCAGGAATTCTTTCTGCATCCGACTGGGCAAATTCCCGCCTATGAGTGGAACTTCAGCGATGTCAACCCGCCGGTACACGCCTGGGCAACCATTTTCTTGTACCGCACCGAACAGGCCCTTAAAGGCGAAGGTGACCTCGATTTCCTCAAGCGATCATTTGCCAAACTCCTCCTGAATTTCAGTTGGTGGGTGAACCGCAAAGACCGCTTTGGCAAGAACTTGTTCGAAGGCGGCTTCCTCGGACTGGATAACATTGGCGTCTTCGACCGTAGCGCACCGCTGCCCACGGGTGGCAGCCTGGAACAGGCGGACGGCACAGCTTGGGTGTCCATGTTTTCTCAGAACATGCTGGAGATTGCCGTGGAGTTGGCCGCTCACGACAGCTTTTATGAGGACATGGCTATCAAGTTTGCGGAGCATTTCATCTGGATCGCGGTCGCCATGAATCAGATGGGGCCGGAAGGCATGTGGGACGAAGAGGATGGCTTCTACTACGACGTCCTGCGCTTACCCGATGGCAGCGCGAGGCGGCTCAAGGTTCGCTCCATGGTGGGACTGCTGCCCCTGTGTGCCACCACGGTAATCGAGCCCTGGCAGCGCGAACGCGTGCCGCGAGTGGTCAAAACGCTACAAGAACGCTGGATGCGTATCCCCGAACTGCGCGACAGCATCCATGCAACCGGTAAGGCCCATCGGGGATATGCGGACCGCGGTATTGCTGCTCTAGTGAATGAGGACCGATTGCGCCGGATTCTGGCGCGCATGCTCGACGAGAACGAATTCCTCAGTGATTACGGAATACGCGCACTCTCCCGTTACCATGCTGACCATCCTTATGTCGTCAATGTGGAAGGTCAGGAGTACCGAGTCAATTATCTCCCAGCCGAATCCGACACCGGTATGTTTGGTGGCAACTCCAACTGGCGAGGGCCGATATGGATGCCCGTGAATGCGGTGCTGATCCGCGCCTTGCTGCAGTTTTATTTGTATTACGGCGACAACTTCAAAATCGAGTGCCCTACCGGATCGGGCAAGATGATGAATCTGTTCGAGGTAGCCCACGAGATTGCCAATCGTCTGGAACGGATCTTCCTGCGGGATAAATCGGGTCGGCGGCCGGTATATGGAGGCACAGAGAAGTTCCAGACCGATCCCCAGTGGAAGGACAACATCCTGTTCTATGAGTACTTCCACGGCGATAACGGTGCGGGTCTGGGTGCCAGTCATCAGACCGGGTGGACGGGCCTGGTGGCGAAGCTGATCGAGATTTTCGGCCGTATCGAGCCTCGGCAATACTTGGACGCCGGTAAAACAGGCAGCTTTGCAAAGGCAACATCCGTGACCTAGCGAGGAGTTGAACCCGGGGCCGCGGCTGTGCTGGGGGAAACGCCACCATCAGACGCGACCTTGGAATTCGCCAGCTATAAAGAGCCGAGAGCAGCCGTTAGCGTTCGAACGACACCCCGCTGGGCCGCACTCAAAGAGGCGACGTAGATGCTTTTGCTCCGCGTGAACCGACAAAGGGTAGGCCAATCGCTCAATTTGACGTGCGCTGTCCGCATGGCGCTGTGGGTCTCGCTTTTGGCGGCCTTGGCTGCGAGTTCGCTGGCCCAGCTCCCGAAACCTGCGCCTCCGTCAGCTAAGACCGAGCCCGCGGCGCCCGTTGATCCCCTCGGTCGTGAAACACCCCATCATGCAGTAATGGGCCTCCTAAGGTACGCGGAACGCGAGGACTTCGCGACAGCCGCTCGTTATCTGCAACCGCCTCCCGGCCAGGACGCGGAATTAGTGCAGCGAGCCAAAGAACTTCACGAGTTGCGCTCAAAGTTCCACGGCGATATCGACTTGCTGAGCGACGATCCCAGTGGCAGGGTTGAAGCTGGACTTCCACCCGGCCATGTACGCGCAGGGATATTAAAGGTTGGTGGCACGACAGTAGACGTCATCCTGGTACGGGTGGAAGACCCGGAGTTCGGGAAAATTTGGCTGGTTTCGAAAGACACCGTTGCGCGAATTCCGGAGCTCTATGCCGAAATGCAAAGCGAAGGGCCGACGCTGGTGGATCGAATCGTGCCCGGAGCTCTGCGCAGCAGGCACTTGCTAGGGATGTCACTCGCGCAGTGGCTTGGGTGGCTGCTTTCAATCCCCATCTCGTGGTTGCTGGCCTGGTCGTTGGCATTTCTGCTGAGTGCACCCCGGCGAGTCTGGTACAAACTCCGAAAACTTCCATCTGGCACTTTCTGGGAGACGCCACTTGGCACGCCCCTCAGGTGCATCATTGCGATCCTGATTCATGGCGTCTTCGTGTATCTGCTTGAGCCGCCCCTTCTGTATCGCGCCTACTACACTCGTTTCCTGGCAGCTCTGCTGGCGGCCTGTGTAGCGTGGCTCGTGAGCAGAATCATCGACCGCGGCTTCGAACATGCGGTAAGCCGGACGCGACAACGCGGGGGTGGTGAGTCGATCCTGGTCATGATGCAGCGGCTGACCCGCGTCGTGATGCTGATAATTGCCTCTGTCGCCGCAATGGCTCTATTTGGAATTGACGTGAAGACGACCCTTGCTGGCCTCGGCATCGGAGGACTGGCGATCGCACTGGGGGCGCAAAAGACGCTCGAGAACATCGTGGGCGGGATCTCGCTGCTAATGGACAAAGCTGTCCACGTTGGTGACTTCTGTGAGATCGGGGGCCGGCTGGGGACAGTCGAAGATATCGGTCTCCGCTCTCTGAGGCTACGGACCCTCGACCAGAACTTGTTGGTTGTTCCGAACGGTGCGCTGGCCCAAATGCAATTTCAAAACCTGAAGGCCCGCCCCAAATTGCTAATTGACTCAACCTTCTCGCTCCGAATTGAAAGCACAGTCGAACAATTGCGGTCCGTGCTGGACCGAGTACAGAGTATGCTGGACGCGCATCCATCGATTGAATCCGGAAGCTCAAGAATTCGGGTCAACGATTTTGCTGGTGCTGCTTTCGAATTGGAGTTGTTCGCCTACGGCAAGACAGGAGACTGGGCAGAATTCACTGCTATTCGCCAGGACGTCATCCTGAGGATAGCTGAAATTGTCGAGGCTGCCGGTACGCGGTTTGCCGGGCGAACGCAAATGACCTACCTCTCCACGGAAGCGGGAGTCAACGTAGAAAGGGCGAATGTTATGCGCACTATTACCTAACCAAGAGCCCAACGATTCGTCCCGATTCCCCGGCCAAAGCCTGGTCGCCAGTCGAACTTCCTGCAGTCCAACAAACAGCCGACTGGTTCCGACGCAGGCGTCGTTATTGTCCACTTCGAAGAGTATCGCGGGAACGCGAGTGATTGGCGAAAGGGGTCGTAAATGAGTATGAATGACCTCAAAAAGGTTTTGTCCGTTGTACTAGGCCTCGGTCTGGTCGTATTCACAATGCCGCGCGGGTCAGGCGCTGTAATGTTCTACCAGGCTCAGCCACCGGCGCCCGGGTCCAGCACCGCGCCCGCGTCTGGCTATTCGGGACAAGGAGCGCCCATGAGCGCTCAAGAACTGCAAAGCCTGGTCGCTCCGATTGCGCTCTACCCAGACGCTTTGGTGGCCCAGATTCTCAGCGCTGCCACGTTTCCTGACCAGGTCGCGGTTGCCGATAATTGGCTCCAACAAAACAAGAACCTCACGGGCTCAGCGCTGGGGCAAGCAGTGAACGGGCAGACCTGGGACCCCAGCGTCAAGGCGCTTACCCAGTTCCCATCAGTGCTGCACAACCTCGCACAGAACCTTGCCTGGACGTCGCAATTGGGAGAGGCCTATCACAACCAGGCATCTGACGTAATGACCGCCGTCCAGACCTTGCGCGCCCAGGCCAAAGCCGCGGGGAACCTGAAGAGCACGCCGCAGTAAACGGTGGCGACTCAAAGCCAGGGGGGAACGCAGGTGATCGTGATTCAGCCGGCCAATCCTCAGGTTGTCTACGTTCCGCAATACAACCCGACGGTCGTCTATGGCACGCCGTATGTGGTTCCGGCATATGTGGCTCCTACCTACAGTACAGCCGACGTGGTGGCGACAGGCCTCCTCTCCTTCGGCGCTGGAATGGCAGTTGGGGCGATGATGAGCGGAGGCTGCTGCGGTTGGGGATACAGCAGTTGGAACTGCAACTGGCACGGTGGTGGCGTGTACTACGGCAACCACCCTTACTACGGAAACAGCGCGTGGCATGGCGGCTACTACGGCAATGGCTACGACAATGCCAATCGCTATAACAATGGGTACAACAGCAACGGCTACCACGCCAACAATTACAACCACGGATACAACAGCAGCGGATATCACGCCAACAATTACAGCCACAACACGAACGTCAGCGGCAATACAGTCAACGTGAATAATGCGAACCGGCAGAACGCAAGCGCAGATCGCAGCAACGCCTCCGCTGCCTCACGCGGATGGGGAGGAAGCGGAGCCGGTCGCGGATCGACGGCCTTCAGTGGCTATGGAGATCACGCCGGCGGCTCTGGCGGAGGTTGGGATAATCGGTCGGCAAGCTCTCGCGGTTGGGCAAGCCGCGGCGGTGGCGGAGGTTGGGGCGGCGGCGGTCGCAGCTTCGGCGGGGGCGGGTTCCACGGTGGTGGCCGGAGGTGAGTGCACAGAAAGCTCTTGGACACCAGCCTCAGCTAGTGCGCAGGCTGGAACTTAAGCGGAGCCAATGAAAGAGAACGTGGAGAATGCAAATGACGCGCATCAAGATTATGACTTTGCGGAGTTGGGTGGGATTTACACTTCTCGCCCTAGTAATGTCCATCGCCTCGTGCAACAAATCAGAAAAGCCCGTAGCTACCGAAGTTGCACAGAAGACATTTGCGTCGCCGGATGATGCCGCCAAAGCACTGGCGGAAGCGGCGAAAGCAGGCAATCGCGATGCATTGGTGGCGATCTTCGGTCCGGGATCGCAGGACGTTATCTTCTCCGGCGACACGGCCCAGGACAAGACGTCATTCGAGAACTTTACCGCTGCCTATGCCACGATGAATCGCTGGCGCAAGCAGGCCGATGGCGGCGAGATGCTTGTCGTCGGTGCCGACAATAACCCCTTCCCAATTCCTCTTAAGAAGAACGGCGCCGGGCAATGGTATTTCGATACCGTGGCAGGTAAGGACGAGATTCTTTCACGGCGTATCGGCAGCAACGAACTGGCCGCGATGGAAGTGGTTGCCGCCATGACGGATGCCCAAGCCGAATACTTCTCGCAACGTCACGGCGACGTTAAGCACTACTCCCAAAAGTTCATCAGCGACGAAGGGAAACAGAACGGGCTGTATCGGAAGTCGCCGGAAGGGCAGCCTAAGAGTCCACTTGGACCTTTGGCGGCGTATGCGGCTGCCACAGAAGGATTCACACCGGAAGCCGACAAGCAACAGCCATTTCACGGATATTTTTATCGCATCCTCACCAAACAGGGTGCGGCCGCTCGCGGCGGCACGAAGGACTATATCGTCAACGGAAAGATGACCGGGGGCTTCGCGTTCGTCGCCTACCCGGAGAAGTACGGAGACACGGGCATCACGACGTTCATCGTTGACCAGAGTGGGGTCGTGTTTGAGAAGAACCTCGGCAAGGCCACTATTGAGCTGGCGAAAGCGATGAGCGAGTTCAATCCCGACAAGACCTGGAGTCCAATCGGAGAATAGGCAGCGATCTCGAATTTGCCGACGTAGAACCTTAGAGCAAATTCATCCGCGCTCCGACAGCGGCTTTCGACATCACCGCCTGGTTGCACGGCAATGGGGCATGCGATGCAGCTTCAGTTCCCATATCTAAGAGAGCCTCAGTAATGGCCCCGGCTGTAGGAAAATCGCTTGCGCTGGCATCGCTTGTGATCGTCGGGTGTTTGCACGGAATAGCGCAAACGGACCAGCTGCTGCCGGAAATTGACACCTACCTTGAGCTGAGTTCCAACGTGCGGATGAGTTTCCAAGCCAAGCAGACGAGAGAAGGCGGCGACCCCACGCAAGCTGAGATCGGACCCAGCCTAGATTTCTATCTGAAGCCGTTGCTTAGCCTAACGGGCGCCACTGAGTTCGATCTTGACGACTCAAAGTCCCGGCCCTTGGCGCTCTCGATCGGATATCGCTACCTGCCACAGGCCAACAATGGGCCGGCGACAAACCGCCTGGAGCCAGTTGCAACCCTACACTTCTCGGCGAAAGGAAGATTTCTGCTGACCGACCGGAACCGTGCAGACCTCGACTGGAAACGCGGAAACTTCTCATGGCGTTATCGGAACCGCTTTCAGATTGAAAGACGACTCACAATTCACACCTACCATCCTGCGCCGTACGCCAGCGTCGAGTTTTTCTACGAGAGCCAATACAGTAAATGGAGCGATACCGCGATCTACGCCGGCTGTCTCTTTCCCATCGGCAAACACGTGCAGTTTGACCCTTACTATGAGCACCAGAACAATACGGGCAAGAGCTCGAATCAGCAGCTGAACCAGTTGGGTCTGATTCTTAATCTCTACTTTTCAGCCTGGCAGAGATGACTACGGCGACCCGTCATGGGACCCATGTGTGATGGTCAAGGATCGCAGTGAGGGGGGTAGCTTTGTGTGGCAGTGCTTTGGTGCATGCTGCTGGTTTGGAATCAGGTGGCGGCTAGCAGTTCAGGCGAAAGCTACTGCCGACTCGCAGCAAGACAAATCTGGACTGGATTTTTCCTAGTGGTGAGGGAAAAGCAGTACGAGTACGATTCTGGGTATCGTTGACTTTGCGAAAGCGTCGAGTTTCGCTCTTCGGGACGACGAGCGGTCACTCCGGACGTGGTCAAGATGAGGACCGCAGAAACGATGCAGGCGCAGCGACGTAATCCGAGCGGGGAACGCGAACGGTGTTGACATGGGTCATAACTTGCCTGGAACAGCACCAGATCCGGGATGATGCAAAAACGCCGCCGCGAGTTGGGTAGATGAAAGGCAGTTCAGTTCGGGTAGGTCATGGAGAAGGGCCGATGAGCAGAAGCGCCGCCCAAAAAGCAGAACTCCGAAAAAAAGCCAAACACGAGCTGAAGGAAATGATTGGGATTTTCCTCTATCTGGTTTTTTTCTTTGTCGCTCTCAGCATTTACATGTAATAGCTCATACTTGATCTGACACTCTGATTAAGGTCAAGCGACCGCACCCGCGGTCGCGCCGTCGCCTGCGCTACGCTGCGCAGGGCTCCGCTCCGGCGCCGGCGCTGCAGTGAAGGCTGAGTCCAGCATTTTCTGCCGGGCCAACGAAAGCGAATCCAAGAAGGTCTGCATGGGCGTCTTGCCATAGCAGTATTTGCCGGAGTGCGGGCGTGTCCGATTGTACTCGTCCAGCCACCCATCCAGGTCCGCCTGCAGTTCTTCCAAGCTGTGGTAAAGCTTCTTGCGAAAGGCCGTAGCGTAGAACTCTTCCTGGATGGTGCGATGGAAGCGCTCACAGATGCCGTTGGTCTGCGGATGGCGAGCTTTGGTCCGGCTGTGGTCGATGTTCTCCACTGCCAGGTATAGCTCATATTCGTGATGCTCGCGCTGGCCGCAGTATTCGGTGCCGCGATCGGTGAGCACGCGCAGCAGCGGGATGTCATGCTCCTCGAAGAAGGGCAGCACCCGGTCATTGAGCAGGTTAGCCGCCACCAGAGCGTTCTTACGGTCATAGAGTTTGGTAAAAGCTACCTTGCTATAGGTGTCGAGGAAGGTCTGCTGATAAATGCGACCTACGCTCTTGATGGTGCCTACGTAGTAGGTGTCTTGCGCGCCCAGGTAGCCGGGATGCGCGGTTTCGATTTCGCCGTGCGCTTCCTTCTCTTCGCGGGCCCGTTCCAGGGCGCGCAGTTGCTCTTCAGTCAGCACGATGTGTTCTTGGGCGGCTTTGGCTTCCAGGGCCTTCAGCCGCTTGCGAAAGGTTTCCAGGTCATGTCGCAGCCAGACGCTGCGCACGCCGGTGGGAGAAACGAACAGACCGCGCTTGGTCAACTCGTTCGCCACCCGCACCTGGCCGAAGGCGGGTTTCTCCAAGGCAATCTCGAGCACTGCCTTTTCGATGTGCTCTTCGACCCGGTTCTTGGGGCACGGTTTGCGTCGGCTGATCTCGCGCAAGGCCAGCTCGCCGCCCGTATCGTACAACTCCTTGAAGCGATAGAAACTGTCCCGCGAATAGCCCATTACCTTGCATGCCTCCGAGACGCTGCCTAGCATCTCGGCCAGCTTCAACAGGCCCACTTTGTTCTTGATGATCTTCTCGTCGGTGCTCATCTGACATTCTCCTTCGCGCTGTCGCGCGAGTTTATCAAATGTCAGATCAAGTTGAAACTAGAACAATTTACAGCATGCTGTTACTGGATGCATTCCACGTTAAATACTGGAATTTCGCCTTTGCGCTGATCAACGCTCTGATGATTACAAAGGTCGTCATGATCGGCGAAATGGCGAAGGTTGGCGCAAGGTACGAGTCCAGGCCGCTGCTGGTTTCCGCACTCTATAAGGCCCTGTTGTTTGGGCTTCTTGTGCTTGCCTTTCACTTTGTCGAAGAACTAGTCAAGAGACTTGTCCATGGAGCCGATCTTGCAACGGCCTCGCGCGAGGCCCGCCTCGATGAGCTTGTTGGCCGCGGCATTGTAGTCTTCTGCACGTTCATCCCTTTCTTCGCATTTAGAGAAATTCGCCGCAACCTGGGCGAAGAGAAATTTTATGCTCTGCTGTTCACGCCGCAAACGGAGGGAAAATAGGATATTCCCGGCTCGCGCGGGCCATTTCCCTACGCCCGATTAGGTGATCGTGGAGTCTTCCAAAACCGTTGCTCACCAATACGTCAGCCCACTGCCCCTCGGTGAAAACTGGCGCAAGTTTCGTGTTCTCCGCTTCGATACGACCACTAAGAAATGGACAGACGCTGGCAAGTGAACGATTTGTTCAGCCTCGCTGATTGCGACCGAGTGACAGGTTAACCGGCAGTAGTCCGGTTTGGGCGAAGGAACCGAGACTGACCGCTTGAGAACTTGCTGCTCAAGTGGCGAAGTCACGCTAGCTGGGGAATCAATCTGTCAACCATGTGTTTCCTCTGACACTTACCCTGTAATGCGCGCGCAGCAGCGGTGCAGGCTTGGACGAAGCATGGATACAGTTTCAAGGAAGGCCAGTAACGCGAGCCGGGGGCATCGGCATACCGATCCGAATCCATCATCATCACGAGACCCTTGTTCCCTTCCGTTCTTTCTTTACACAGGAACTCACAACAAATTAGCGTTAGGGTTTTCGTCAAGGCTGACTCCGAATTCGGAAATCAACCGGGAGTACACGATTTCGATGGTTGTCTTCTGAGACTCGTGCCGTGATATACGCGGCGGTTTCTTTGGGAAGAAAGAGCGCGGGGCCTCTTCCCGCCTCGGGTATTGGTACTGCAAGCAGCGGGGTTCCAGACCCACTAAAGTAGCGAGCAAGCAAGTGTCCGCTGAGATTGAGGCTTTTGGCGACGAACGTCGCTGACACGTAACGTTCAGCGAATCGTCGCGTGTGGGCGGCGGATACCAGCTTGGAAAGGCCATTCCGATATCCAGCAAGGGCGCCAAGAATCCCTTGTGCAACCAGACCGCGAATAACAGGAGTTCTGACCCCCAAAAAGGCCGCCGCCTCCCGGTAGTTGAGGAAGCCTTCGACTGGTACTTTGATGTCGGCAACCGGCCGGTACTTGCGCAGATCTTTGGACAGGAACAGGTAGCCGGTGATTCCCGGGAATTCTCTGGCGTACCCAACCGGTAAGAGATTGCCATCAACGACGGCTTGGATTACGGCTGGCAACCCTGAATCGCGCCCAAGGTAATTCTTGAGAGCATGACGCAGCGCCATAAACACGCCCGGCTTCGAATATTCTCGCACCGGTACGGCGTGTTTCTCGAACGCGTCTTTGATCTTCATGACATCTTCACGAAGGAAGTAATAACCGATCGGGAAACAGCGGTCGGACCCGTTGACATAGCGGACAAGACCAGCCTGCGCCACTCGTAGGACAGTAATGTTCCTCAAACCCAATATGCGCTGGGCTTCCTGGCGGGGCATGTACTGGGCTAGCTCCAGATCACGCCTCGCGATCCATTGGCTCAGCGACCCCCGCTTAATCCAGCACTCGGTCCGTGGGCCATTCGACACTCTGAGGAACATGCCTTCTATTTGTCGCTGGCGAACGAGGTCCACTATCCGTTTTGAACGGACACGCGCCGTCCTCTCCGCCTGGTCTGCGGGTATCCATTGGGAGTTCTGCCGCGCTGCCGCTGAGAAGTAGCGATGCTGGCCACGGCAGAGGCCCTTCCAGTCCTCGATAACAAACCTCTCGAAAACATCGTGAAAGAATCCGAACTCACTGCGGGGAAGAACACGAAACAGGTGGCGATAGAAATTTCCAAAGATTTCGCTGAAGTTGAGGGCAGCCGGAATGCCGGCTTTCTGAGGGACCATACGCCGCAGCAATTCTCTTAGTGGTGACGGCCAGTCTCTCAGAACCGTCACTGCGACCCGGCACATACCAGCTAACGCCTCTCCCTCTGAGCTGCGCGTAGCTTTCAAGCTACGCGACCTGGAACTCCAAGCGGCAGGAGCAACTCGCAGCCAGCGAGTGGCACTGGAGCGGGCCTTCAACATCGTCGGCCAGCCTGAACTGCGTGCCTGCTATGACGCGCTGCTGGCCGATTCCGAAGTTCCGGCCATATTTCCGTACGGTGGATTAGGCTCCCTCCTCGTTGCTGGCGAGCCTTCCCGTGACGGACAAACATTCTTCGCTCGTCGCATTCTTGCATTTTCACCCGATCTCCGGCGTCGGCGGTTCCATGTGCGACTGCGTAATTGCGATTTCTATGCGGATCGGGCGTTGTGCCGCGATGTGCGTCGCAAGCTGGAGTTCTGGCTCGACCCAGCCGCCCTACACACATTCTGGGACCGCACTTGGAATCAGTGGAAGCACCTGTTGGGAACTAGGATCGAGGTCGAAGGCACGTTCGTACAAACTGGCAGATACCGCAAACGTCGCGGAGAGTGGGAACTCGTTGCTTGGGAGACTGCATTGCCGAGCCGGCTGGAGGTCAAACTCTCAGCCGATTTCCAGCAGCACTTGGAGATGGCGCGAACGACCTATCATCGCCTCGGCCAATACTCGCAAGCGTTGGATCAGATCCGGCTGTGCCTGGAACATCGTGCGATCAAGAAAACGGAGCTTGAGCGAATGTGTTCCGAGCTACATCTTCCCGGGGACTTTGATGTCGCACAGATCAGCTGGCGTGCAGATTACGACCAATTCTTCTTTCGCGAGCTCTCACGACGGGCACGCCGCGTCTACCTCTTTCGCGACGAATACATCTTCGACGTTGAAAAAGCTGTGATCGTAGAAATCCCTCAGCTCGGCCACGCGACTTACGTCTTTGCCAAACCCCGGAGCATGGACAGCTTTCTTGCCTTCTACACCAAGATCACGAAGGACGACATTCGGCGAAACCGCAACAGTGCGGCCGAGCGGCTGGGCTTTCTGGGACGTGTGATTCATGGTACCAATCCACGAGCGTGGCTCAAGGAAGTCAGACATCGAGTCGGGGAGGGAATTGATTTTGCAGCGGCACTGGCGGAGTGAGTCACGGACCCATGCGCGCACACTTTTGTGGCATCCGATTTGCCGGCGGCTTCCTGCGCACGCGCTGCTATGACCAGCCAAAGTGTGATCGGTGAAATAAATTCATTGACGACCATGATTCCAAAGCGAGGCTCGGCTTTCGCAGTTGGAGTACCAGCACCTTGCAGTAGGAACGGTCTGAGCAAGAAATTCCTGCCACCTTTACCAAATAACAAGCAGGTCCACGCGGAGATCCACGATGTCTGGACGACGCTCGCCTGATCAGCCTGTTTGACTGCCACTCGATTTGAAGCTAACAAGAGCGCTGAAGAAGCCGTTTCTCGCGCCCGTCCGCGCCGACCGAACCTTAAGCGTGCACGGAGTGAACATATCGGAGACAGACCGGCAGCATCGAGAATGCTCGAGTTTACGAGGACCCTATGTCAACCCAGCTTAGTCCGATTACCCCGGCCAGCCCGCCCCGCCTTGAGCCTTACGTTGACAGCAAGCAGGCGGCTGCGTTCCTGGCTTTTGACTGGAAGCAAGTGCAAAAGCTGTCTCGAGAGGGAAAGATTCCAGCACACCCTGTCTTCAGTGAGCAGCGGAATCGGCGAAGAACTTGGCGTTACAAGCTCAGCGAACTTGACGAGTGGGCTCGCTCTCAGCGAAACTCCGCAGCAACCGGGAGTGCCACCTCTTCAAAGGAGAAGTGATGGCACGATTTCAGAGCGGATGGCTTCAGAAGAAGCCACGCAAATCAGGGGACATTTGGGTGTTCTGCTACCGTCGGCAGCGACCGGAAGATGGTGCATGGGTGCAAGCCACGCCCATTAAGGTCGGCAAAGTCAGGGACTATCCCAGCGAAGAAGCAGTCTGGCGGCGAGTGGAAGAACTCCATCTCAATCCTAACCAATCACCTTTCGACGTCGGTGCACAGCCGCTGTTTGGGGAACTTGCGGCCCACTACATACAGAAAGAACTGCCCGAGGATCAGCGCCAGGCCACGATCGAGAAGGCCTACTCGACGATCCGCAAGTACAAACGCTATCTCAGTCGCTGGGCTTTGCCTCGCTGGGGCACCTCTCCTGCTTTGGCTGTCCATCCGCCTGAGGTCGAAGACTGGCTGAGGGAACTCAAGAACAAGTTCGCGCTTAGGAATCCAACTCTGGGTGAGATCCGCAAAGCCATGAACAATGTCTACGTGCACGGACAACGACAGGGATTTCTGCCACGCACGCCGGACGGCAATCCCATCGGCTTCGTGCGCCAGTCCCTGGTGAGTGACTTCGAGCCGGTTATCCTCACGCTACCCCAAGTGCTTGACATCCTCGACACCCTGGATCTGATGCGCCGTACGATGATCATCACCGATGCGGCCACAGCGCTACGCGTCTCTGAAGTCCTGGCGCTCAAGTGGGACGACCTGGATTTCACGGACCAGCTAATCCGGGTACGGCGGGCTTACGTCGAACGGCGTTTCGGCCCGCCCAAGTCGAAGGCATCGAAAGCGCCTGTGCCAATGCACCCGCTGCTGGCGGCGCATCTTCTTGCCTGGCGCAAGGAGACGCTCTACCCCAGCGATGAAGACTTGGTGTTTCCCAGTCTTCGTTTGAAAGGAACGAAACCACCTGCAGCGAACATGCTGGTTGCGGATTATTTGAGAGTAGCGGCGAGGAAGGCCGGGGTGGTCGCGCCACCCCGTACCTTCGGCTTTCACACCTTCCGGAGAACGCTGGCGTCGGTTTTGGTGAAGATGAGAGTCGATGTTAAGACGGTGCAGGAGATTCTGCGGCACCAAAACTTGAAAACGACCCTCGAAATCTATGCCAAGTCGATGTCGGAGGACAGGCTGAAGGCCCAGGGAATGTTTCTTGAGCTTCTTTTCAGCCACAGGAGGACGGAGCTGATCGGAAGCGGTTTGGTCGAGCAAAAGCAGCAACTGCCGGTAAACTGCCGGTAATATGGAAAATCGAAATGGGAACTAAAGACTTTGAAATGTGGTGGCCAGGGACGGAGTTGAACCGCCGACGCCAGCCTTTAGCAGGTCGAGATTCAGCCGGTTACCGAACTTCTTGGCGATGCGGTTGACGGTAGCATCAAAGGCAGTTTCGCGTTCGCGCTCGATCGGGAACGCCGCATTCATGATCATTTTGTCGCCGCTCGGTTTATGGTCGTTTGAGGCACGCAGATGGCGCGCAGTCCTTCGCAAGTCTCGCGCCAGCGCACTGCGTCTTATCCGATCGCCTGCCGTTGCTCATAATCATCCCTCAACATTTCCGAAATCGTCTGCAATAACTCGTTGATGTCAATTGGCTTGAACAACAATGGAATCTCGCTCTCCTCCGCGCGAAGATTCGCGTCCCGCGTGGCGTAGCCGGTCAACAATACCGCCGGCATCCCGGGATCCCGTTGGCGGGCGAACTCGATAACATCGAATCCATTCTCCTGCTTCTCCAGCGAAAGGTCGCAAAGCAAGAGATCAATCTTCCGTTTCCGCAGTATCTTGCGCGCTTCTTCCGCCGAAATGACCGCGCTCACTTCGTAGCCCTGCTGTTGTAGGATCAGCCGGTAGGTCAGCAGGACGTGGGGCTCATCCTCCACTACCAGGACGCGATATTTGCGTTTTACCACAATAGCCCGAGCTTTCTATCGCACCGCGGGCAGCGCGATGCTGAACACGGTTCCCTTGCCAAGTTTGCTGCGAACTCGCAACTTTCCCCCGTGGTTCTCAATGATTCCCTTTACGATCCACAATCCCAGACCTGTGCCACGTTCTCCCTTGGTGGTGACAAAGGGCTCAAACATGGTATGCAGTATGTTCTCCGTAATGCCGGAACCGGTATCCGCCACCACGATCCGGATCATTTCCGTTCCTTCGTCTTTGCGAAAAACCCTGGTCCGGATTCGCAATACTCCTCCCTCGCTCATACTGTCCTTGGCATTTATCACCAGGTTAGAGAGGACCTGGCGAATCTGATCGGCCGACCCCAGGGCAAAAGGAATGCGGCCGAACTCCTTCTCAACTCGAACCCCGGCGCGTTCTAGCTGGCGGGCAAACAGCAGCAGCGTGTTTTCCACTACGCTATTGACATCCACATTATCCACTTGCTCGGTGTTGCGATACAGCCCCAGCATCTGGCGCACAATGCGAGCTACGCGCTCGGTCTCGGTTTTCAGAATTTCGTAGATCGGTCCGGCCTCCGGCTTGATCTGGTCGGTAAGCAGGAAAATGCAGTTCTTTATCGCCTCCATGGGGTTGTTCACTTCATGGGCGATGGTGCCGGCCAGTCGGCCCGCGGCGGCGAACTTCTCCATCTCCAACAAGCGCCGCTCCAGTCTCAACTGTTCCAGACGGCGCATCGAACTCAGATCGCGCAATACGGTAACGGTATAGGCAACCAGCCCGCGCTCGTCGTAGATCTTGCCGGAACGCGCATCGTATTCCACCTCCTGGCGAGTTCCGGGGTGGGTCAGCCGTATGCGCCCGCTCTCGCGGTCGGCGATGGAGTCGGTAAACGTTGTGATGTAGGCGTCCAGTTTGGACTGGTTGCGCACCTGCAGTTCTGAGCGCTCCTTGTCGGATCCGAGCAGATCTTGCGCCAGCGGATCGAGCAATACTACCTTGGCATCGCGGTCGCCCACCACGATCGGGTCGCCTACGTTCTCAATGATTAGGTTCAGGCGGTCGCGGTCCTGGCGCACCACTTCTTCGGCCTGACGCAGGCGATCGTAGTTGGCACGCAACTCCTCATCGGCGCGCCGCAAATCAGTCACATCACGCAACACCGTCACCATGCCGGTATGCCGCCCATCCGTACCGTAGCTGGGGGCTGACACGGCCTCGAATAAGACCTCGCCACCCGCAATCGCGTCCACTAACGTCATGTCGCGCGAGGCATCGCTACCTGAAACCACCATGGAGGACAGGGCGGCAGAGAAGAGCAGGTTGTTCAACTCCACCGCCTGGATCCGTCCTGCGCTCACCTCCTCCGGAACCCTAAAGAAACGCTCCGCGGCCCTGTTCTGCGTAATCACGCGGTGTTGAGGGTCGGTAAGAACGACCGGATCGGTCATACTCTCCATCACTGTCTGCATCTGCCCAATGACGGTTTCCATCGCGATCATGCGATTGTAGTAATGCTCAACTTTGAACAATAGCGAGAAATAGCGGTTGGCCAGCTCAACCAAGGTACGCAGATCGCCAATATCCGCCATGCCCGCGGAACGGCCCACCTCCGTCACCACCACGGCCGCGTAGCCACGCATGTCGCAAACTCCGCAGACTTGTTCCTGCAATTGCAGACGCCGCGCGTCATAATTCTCCACGGCAAGACAGCCGCTTCGCCGGGCGTGCTGAGCGTCCCAGCAAGCCATTTTGTTGCGGTACGCGAGCGGATGATAGTAGAGGTCGGGGTCGCCTTCACCGGCGCCCCGCACCAGTTCCGGCTCGAAGCTATGCAGCACACGAAGGGTAATGCTCTGCACTGCGGAGAGTGAACTGCGAAACTGCTCCAGAAAAGGCTTGGAGCAGTTCAGCGAGGCCACGGGAACTACCTCGGAGCTGTCGAAGTCGACGCGCGCGACGAGAGCTCGCGAGTAACCGAGCGCAACAATCTCCTCCAGTAGGACAGGAAAAACTTCTTCACTGCGTTCGGCTCCAAGCAGATGGAGCTCCGGGCGGCGCTTCGCCGTAGGATCGTGTGTCTCCGAGCTCGTGCGCATCTGAGGCGAAGCCATCGAAACCACTCCTAGCCACCTTCCCTAGAGGCGGGCGGCCGCCCGATACGTGCAAACTGGACGATCCGTGGTTTCCACCATCGTAATTTCCTCTTCCTGGGCCGCCCCAAGCTCGGGACGAGATACCCGCCCTGTCAGACCCACCACGTCGGCGCGATACCTACCGAGGAGGCCACGACGACGCGCGCCTCCGCCGTAGCGAGATCGACGCCGACCAGTGAAATGCGGATCCAGGCGTCAATTAAGATGACCTTGTGCAAGACCCGATCGAGTACATCGATTCCGCTCGATCCGCCTGCAAGTCATTCGACCGCCATTCCGGAATCTCCATTTTCTTCAAGCGGCCTTCCAGCTGGTTTCGGCTTCCCCAAAGCACTCGGGACCCGCAACTCTGCTCCTTGGGTATACGTTCCATGGTGTGGTCTTTGAATTGAGAGTACGGGCTGTCGCAGCACGGTCCCCCACCGCGCCTCGACACAAGAGCAACATCCTAGCCGACATGCAATGCAGTGTCAATTTTGCCAGGATGCCGCAGAAACAGTAGCCGCCTCGAATCCCCAAGGCGCGCACGTTCTCCTCTCAGGCCCCGCACTCTCGTGGACGTTAGATGCGGTTTCGCTGACCTGCATGAGAAAAATCATGTCGCTAGACTGAGACATTTTCGTGTGTCCCTCACGGGTTGCCCTGGTTAGGAACGATTACGTCGCCCCTTGACCCACCGCGATACGGAAGTTGCGGTCCGCATCGATGAGCGGGGCTGATCGCACCAGTCGAAAACGCACGTTGTTGCCACATTCGGAACAAATTGGAAAACTCCCGCCGCGCAGTATAGTCACCTCATGATAGAGCCGATGGCGGTAGTGCAGTACTTGATACACGCCCGATTCCGGAACCTGTTCGGCCGGTTGGAACACTACGTCCACCATATCTCCCCTGTCTGCGCCTAAAGATACGATGTGGGGAACGGCTACCAGTCGGTTCGACGCAAATTCAACTGCCGAAGGTTGCCTGGAGATACAGCCTCTTCCACGTCCCCGGCGTTAACGGCGTCGGTTTATTCGTTTCCACCCGGCGGAGTTACAAACTCGGCTGGAGGCCGGGGCCCGCTTAGGCGAAGCCGAACTCCCTCGGACGGTCCGGCGCTTCTCAACGACGCGATGAAGCGGTCGCGGTTCTGCCGCGGGACAAGCGCAAACCAGCGATAGCTCCTGCGCTCCTGCCTCGCCCGCCACTCGCGCGCGGAGTCAGCAGTCACGCTTTTCAGTTTACGGTCGATCGCCACAATGCGTCCGGTCGCCAGCGACCGTCGCTTGAGATATTCACGGCCGCTTACCGGTGTTGCCAAATCAGCCTGCTCATCCACCGCCCAGCTTCCCACCACCTCGTACTGCACGGCATCGCCGATCCGCTCCAGGGCAGCGCGATACAATTCCTGCTCGGTCGCGAGCTGCTGCTCCATACCGTCTTCGTTTTCCAGCAGAGTGGGAAAGCGAAACGGAATCGGAGTAACCGCCGCCAAAATCTCGCGTAGTACCTGGTGAAATTGCAACGCCGCTTTTCCTAGCGATTCGGCGGTATCCCAGCATTCTTCCGGGTCGGCGATGTCGCTCCAGTACACCCGCACTCCCAACATCTCACGCGACTGGACCGGCGCTTTCGCAAACTCCCGAGGCCACGTTCACGGTCTGGTTCGGCTGGGTAACGCAATAGAGCAAGCAGGACATTCAGTGGCTCACGACGCCCGAGGCGAAAGGGTGAGTGTCACATGGGCTGCGGCCCATCTACGGGAATGAAAATTTATCACGGAGGCATCGAGATCACGGGAAAAACCGTCGATAGAGACCAAAACTCCGCGCCCTCTGTGTCTCCGTGGTGAATAATTCTTAACGGAATGGAGTAAGGGTCTTTTGCGCACGCCGCCTCAACTCACCAGGTACTCCAGCGCTTCCTCCCTGGTTGTAAACGTCGGGATCTGCCGGCCGGAAAAGCTGCGAATGGACTCATAGAACGCTTTCGGAAGGTTCTCCGTCAGCACCCAGGCCGAACGCTTCAAGTGAGGACGATCGAAGACTGCTGCAATCTTTATGCGCTCGATAGTCTCACGGCTGAATTGCGCGTCGGTGAAATCGCCGAGTAATAGCACAGATCCGAGCGGCTCGCGGGTGACAAACTCGGGCAGCAGGTCGGCAATCGTGGCCACCTCACCCGCCATGCAACGACTGCAATCCACCAGTAGGATGCGCTGGTCCCGATGCGTAATAAACCGAATGCGATCCAATGGCTACTCCTGTTATGGCGGTGTTCGATAAGCCGCGCATGGCAAAGCCCGAACCGGAGTCCGCTCGAAAAACGTCGACGTTCGGGTAGGGCCGGCCTTCAGACCGGCGTCCAAGCGGTGTATATGGTCAAGGCTTTATAGTCTGCTGAAAAAAACCGAGTGTGGAACATTTTGAAGGGGCGCACCTTCAGGTGCGCCGTTGTAACTCCTCTGACTTTGTCATCCCCCACCGACTTTAGTCGGTGAGGGATCTGCGGTTTGGAGTTGTTTCAGCAAACTGTTTAGCCTCGGGAAAACCACATGCTGCCCTTTCCGAGCTTCCCTAAGCTTGCGCAGTTTACTGCAGAACGTGCGGCGACTCAAGCAACCACTGCCGCCGGCAGTGAATCCCCACCTCGTTCGTGGTAGTTTGGAATCATGATCCATGAGGTCTTCCCCGTCGGCCCGCTGCAATGCAATTGCTCGGTGATCGGCGATGAACAGACCAAAGAAGCCATGGTCATCGATCCCGGCGATGACATCGAATACGTGATGGCGGTCGTCCGGCGTCACGGGCTGACCGTGAAGCAAATCGTCGTCACCCACGCGCACATCGACCACGTCGGCGGAGCCACCAAGCTAAAGCGCCTGACCGGCGCGCCGATTCTGCTCAACCAGAACGATTACGCCCTGCTCAAGATGCTGGACGTGCAGGCCACCTGGATCGGGATGCGCCCGCCGGAGAAGGTCGTGATCGACGCCAGTCTCGACACGGGCGACCAAATACGCGCCGGCAGCGTCGTTGCTGATATTCTGCGTACGCCTGGCCACACTGAGGGGAGCATCTGCTTGTATTTCGCTCCTGAGAAGAAACTGATAGCGGGAGATACGCTGTTCGCAGGCTCTATTGGCCGTACCGACTTGCCCGGCGGCTCATACGAAAAGATCATGCAGTCACTGCACGGCCCTGTGCTGGCGCTGCCTGATGAGACTATCGTCGTCCCCGGACACGGATCGCTCACCACCATCGGCGAAGAACGCGCCACCAATCCCTTCCTGGTTCGCTAGACGTATACCTCTGTCCCGAGCGGAGCGCAGCAGAGTCGAGGGCCCTGCGGTTCGCACGGAGTGCACCAATTATGCCATCGCGATCGTTATCTTCCTTGCCGCATCCACGGTTTCCAGTTCCTTGAATATCCTTCCCACAAGCACGCTCTGCGGAATCACCAGCACAAAGACATAGGACAAGATGGTTCCACCAATCACCCCCAGCGAACCGATATGTCGCACCAACACGATGGACAAAGAGATGTTCACGACCGCCGCGACGATCGACAGAAATGCTTGTTCCCGGGTTCGGTTCAACGCCGCCAGTAAACACGATTCAACGCTCATGAATGCGCTAATTAAGGCCCACGCTCCCATTGCCAGCAACAGGGCAAACTTCGGCACGGCTGCCGGTCTGCCCACACTCGAATTAAGGTACGGCCAAAAACAATCAGCACAGCCACACAGCACAGATCAAGCGCAACCGTGGCTTTCATGGTCAGCGAGAAGGTGCGGCGTATCCAGCCGTAGTCCCGCTTGGCATAGGCCTCCGCATAGGCAGGCCAGAGCGCCGGGAAGATCAGCGCCTGCAATACCGCTGCGAACCCCACTAGTCGCCAGGTAACGCTGTAGGGCGTGACCTCCGCTGCCCCAAGATAATGGCTAACCACGATGTTGTCAGAGCTAAACACCACCACCGCCGCCACCTGGATCAGAAAAAACGATGAGCCGGAGTGAAACAGTTCCTTCGTGGTCGACCCGTCGATAAGGGACGGTTGGGGCCGAAGCCACGGCTTGTACCACACCGCGACAAAAATCAGATTGGCCAGGCTGGCGAGGGTCAGGCATCCTACTGACATCACAAACAGCACTGGCATCGAGACGCGCAACATGATACCGAGGGCAAGGCCGATCACGCTGGCCACCGCGCCCGCGCAGACCGCGTAGTTATTGCGATGCAGTTCCTGGTAGCCGGCCAGAAGTTTCCCGCCTAAGTTGCACGGTAGGCTAAGCAACATGAGTGCCACCGCGACCAAAACCGTGTCTCGCACCTCGGCTGCTTGCACCTTCGCGCTCACGTTGAATAACTTCATCCAGTTCACGCGAGAACAGACGACAACGAAGGCTCCGCCCACAAACATCGCCATACTTCCTGTGATCAGCAGCGCGTTGGTGAAATAGCGCCCTGCAGAAGGTTTGTCGTCGAGCGCATAGGCCCGAGAGATGCTGTTGGTTAAGGTGTTGGCGATGCCGAGGTCCAGCAGGGTGATCCACACTACGGTCGTGGTGATGGTCGCCCATACGCCGTAGCGTTCGGCGCCCAGGTAGCGCACCGCGAGCGGCAGCGATACCAGCGTGATTCCCGCCGACAGCACCCTGGCAGCAGCGCCCGAAGACACCGCCTTGACGATTCGGCCATAACGGGACACTGGCAGACTCGCGGATAACATCGTTGTCACCATTCAGAGCAGGTCGCGCGCAGCTGCTCCTTCCAACCTTCGAAAGCCCCGTCGCTTTCTTCAGAGCACCTGCCGCGGCGGGATCGACCACTACCGACCGCACATCGTCGTTATGTGGTGGCGTCCTACGCATCCAGGCGAGGGTAGATTGCTCTCCACTGTGCTGTATACACAGGTACTACGAGCACATGCGTCCCTCCGTAGCATCTCGCGCGCCGCAGCAACCACCTGGTCCACCGATACGGCCCTGATGCAATGCGGCTCGGAAGAGAGGCACTCCGTTTTGCACTTATCCAGTCCTGCAGCCGGTTGCAGAACCCGTACTCGATCGCAATAAGGCGCGAAGCGGATGGGGCTGTTGGCGTGGTTCGGATCGCCGCCACTCGGATGCCGTGAGATTACGATCACCTTGCAGTTCATCGCAGCAGCCAGATGCGCATTTCCGCTGTCGTTTCCGATGAAAAGATCGCAGCGTTCCAGCACGGCACAGACTTTACGGAGCGGCGCGCCGCTGACGATAATGGCTTCTCCGCGCCACAGTCTGGCAAGTTTACATGCTTCCTCCCGTTCGTCGTGCGAGCAAACAATCACTGGCTGCACGTGCCATTCTTTCCCCAACCGTGTTAGGCTCTCCGCGTAGTTTTGCCGCGGCCATCGGCGGCTGCCACTACCTGCACCGATACCGATGGCAACCACGGTGCTCGAGGAGGGCACGTTCGCCAGCAACTTCGACGCGAACTCACGGTCCCGTTGAGTGAGCCTGATCTCCAGACTGATGTCCTCCACCTTTCCACCCAAGGCCTTTACGATTTCAAGGTTGCGCAACAACTCATGTTGCACTGGACCCGCCGACAGGCAGATGTCGAAGCCTGCATCGAATCCGTGATTATGCCGCTGCTTCGCAGTCGACGCTGCTTCGGTGTAGCCAACCCGCTCCGCGGCATCGACCAGCGAACACAGAAATGTTGCGAGTCGGTCATCAACATCCCAGCGTGGAGAGATGGCAAGGTCGAAACGCCTGCCTCGCAACCGCCCCCAATACAGCAACCAGACGGACAGCAGGCTTCGCACTCGCGCCGGCAGCCACATCGCCCGCAATGGGCGCAACCCGATGATCTCATCAATGTGCGGGTTGGTTACGAGGAGCGTGCGCAAGGCATCCTGCACTACAACCGTGCACGATGATCCAGGGAAGGTGCGCTTCAGTTCCCGGAAGAGAGGCGTCGTCAGGACCACGTCGCCCAGCCCATCGAGCCGCATGACCAGCAACGAGAGGGCACCGCGACCCGGAGGTCGGTCCTGGTTCCCGGCGCCAAGTAGTTGCGCCAGAAAATTGCCAACTTTGTTGGCACACGCACGGACAAGAACAGAGGCGGCATTGTTCCTTTCCAGGCCATGAATCAGGCCACGACAGCGGATGAGATCGGCTCCGACGAACTTTTCGGCGTAGCCTTCGCAATCAGGCGAGTCGTGCTGATCCCCTCGACCAAGGGTATGAGTTCCACACGCCCTCCCCAAGCCCGCACCTCGTGGGCCCCCACGACGGCTTCTTCGCGGTAATCGCCGCCTTTCACCAAGACGTCGGGTCGAATCTCCTCGATCAGTTTCAAAGGTGTGCTTTCGTTGAAGACGACCACAGCATCCACCGCGCTGAGCGCGGCAAGAATCCGCGCGCGCTCACTTTCAGCCGCGATCGGCCGCGACCGCCCCTTCAACCGGCGCACCGAGGCGTCGCTGTTGACGGCGACAATCAGGCGATCGCCCTTGCGTCGCGCTCGCTCCAGCAAGGTAATGTGCCCGATGTGCAGGATGTCGAAACACCCATTGGTGAATACCACGCGATCGCCTGCAGAGCGCCACATGGCCAATCGGGAAAGTAACCGCTCCAGCGGCAAGACTTTCTCGTCCATGTGTAGAGCACGTTCTTGAGACAAGGCGCCCAGCAACTCTTCGCGCTGAATGGGAACGGTTCCGACCTTGTTCACCACGATTCCCGCCGCCAGGTTCGCCAGTTGCGACCGCCGCCTCGATCTCGACATCGCATGCCATGGCCAGCGCCAGCACTGCGATAACCGTGTCGCCAGCTCCGGAAACGTCGTAAACCTGGCGGGCGACCGCAGGCGCGTGCAGGCGCGAGTCCTTGCACAATACGGCAATGCCCTTAGCGCCCATAGTCACTACCATGAATTCCATGTCCAACAAATCAAGCTGGGCTTGGCCTGCGGCCAGCAATCGATCGATGTCAGCCACCGGCTCGCCGGTTACTGCCGACAGTTCCTTCAGGTTGGGGCAGATCGTGGTGGCGCCCCGATAGCGCGAAAAGCTTCGCTGCTTCGGATCCACCAGTACGGGGACCTCCAAGTTATTGGCTTCATCAATGATCGTGCGGCACACTGATTCCGTCAGCACCCCTTTGGCATAGTCGGAGAGCACGACGGCGTCGGCGTTGGGCAGCGCCTTGGACACGGTCTTGAGCAGAGTGGAATAAGCGCAATCGGAAGGCGACGGTGCCACCTCCGTGTCGAGTCGCATCATTTGCTGGTTGCCAGAAAAGACGCGCAGCTTGGTGGTCGTCGGAACGCCCGCGACCTCCGTCAAAGCCGGCTCAATCCCCGCCTCAGCCAGCATGGATTCCAATCGCTCCTGCTCCTCGTCGCCGCCAGCGAATCCGGTGACTGTGACGCAAGCCCCCAGTCCTGCAAGGTTCATCGCTACATTGGCCGCTCCGCCCGGTCGCTCGTTCTGCCATGTAGCGCGGACCACGGGAACAGGCGCCTCTGGCGAGATACGTTCCACATCGCCCCAGATGTACTTGTCCAGCATGACGTCGCCGATCACCAGAATCCGTGCGCTGCGCCATCCGGACTCGACCAGGGCGATAATGTCAGGTAAGTTTCCGATCACCGCGCGCCTCCTTCGGCAGTAACCACCTGAGTAATGCAGGTGGCCAGCTCGATCCATTCGCACAGAATGTGCCCGCAAAGAATATGGCCCTCCTGGATGCGCGCCGGGTCAGTGGAAGGAACACGCAGGCAGACATCCGCGAGCGTTGCCATCCGGCCGCCGCTCTGGCCTGTCATAGCCACAGTGAAGATCCCGAGTTTACGTGCTTTCGTGAGAGCGGCCCGGACGTTCTTGCTGTTTCCCGAGGTTGAAATCCCGACTAACACGTCTCCCGGCTGGCCGAGAGCTTCAACCTGTCGTTGAAACACTTCGTCGTAGCTCCAGTCATTGGCGATGGCGGTCAAGACGGAACCGTCGGTGGTGAGCGCGATGGAAGGAAGGGCGCGGCGAATGCGACGGAAGCGCCCCACGAGTTCAGCCGCCAGATGCTGCGAGTCGGCTGCACTGCCGCCGTTGCCGCACCAGAGGACCTTGTTTCCCGCCAGCAGGCAATCGGTGATGCGCACGGCAGCGCGCTCGAACGCATCTTCCTGCGCGGCAAACTGGCGAATAATCGTGAGGTGTTCGGTGATGGCGTCAGCGAAGACGCCAGACAGGTTCAACGAAGATGACATACCCTTCTCGTTTCTCACAACGAGCTTCGAGGATCTTCGCAGAACCTTTGGGAATCACTCTTATTGTGGAATTATAGACGCTATGGGTGAGTAAGTCGCTACCAACCTTCCGACATCGACTATGTTTTCCTAGATCGGGACGGAGTGTTGAAGCGAAGCCTTCCCGCGTGCAACGATATCTGTCGCGCGAAGCAACAAACAGGTCAAGGAATCAAAGCCGCACGGATGAGGCAGCAGCTTTACAAACGCTTCACGGCGCGCCAGCAGGGTGCGTCCCCTCAAAACCAATAGGCCAAGACGGAGGCGAACTTTCTATGCCCGGCACCAATGATCTCTATCTCGATGAAGCTTTCCGCAGCCTGCGTGGACATAAGCGACTCGCGGATGCCGCCATTGCCCAGCTTACGGACGAACAGTTTTTTGCTGCCCCTGACCTGGAATCCAACAGCGTCGCCATTATCGTGAAGCACATGGCGGGCAACATGCGCTCGCGGTTTACCGATTTCCTGACCAGCGACGGTGAAAAGGCCGACCGCAACCGTGACCGCGAATTTGCCGCGCATGCCAACGCCAAACGCGACGAAGTGCTCAACGCGTGGGAACAAAATTGGCAACTGGTTTTCGATACCATCAACTCGTTGCAGCCTGACGATCTGGCCCGCACGGTCACCGTCCGAGGCGAGCCGCATTTCGTGCTGCAGGCCATCAATCGCCAGGTCGCACACTATGCCTACCACGTCGGGCAGATCGTCTTCCTGGCGAAGCATTGGAAGGGCGCGGACTGGAAAACGCTTAGCGTTCCCAAAGGCCAAAGTGAGCAGTACAACGCAGAGATGTTGCGCAAACGACAGAAGTAGCGTGTACCGCCTGTCATCCTGAGCGACGAGCGCAGCGAGGAGTCGAAGGCCCCCTATACGTCGAGACTCTCGGCACATCCGTCGCCGACTTGCCTACAATAATGGGGAACGGGGGCGCAATCGTGAGAGGCAAATTATCCGGCTGGGCCATCTTCCTCGCGGTCACTTCTGGCGCTCAGCTTCGCCGCGACTCCCAGCTTCAAATATTCCAGAACGGCAGATCTTAGCCTGATGGCCGTGCGCTTCTCGCTGGTAATCCTGCTGTCCATTCTGTTCGTGCACGAAAAGTGGGAACGCCGTGACGACGCCGATCATCCACCATCCACGGCGAACGCGAACGACATAATCCTGCAACGCTTCCGCCGCTGGTACTATGACGACCAGAAAAGTTCCGACTGAGGGGGGCGTCCCATCCTTTCGCCCGTCGTTGGCGGGAGAGCGGCAGACCAAACTCCCGGCTCATCACCCTTCGTTGGGCGTGTTAAACTTTCTAGTTTGCCCGCCGCTCGTGATTCATGCTGGGCTGACGTAATGCCGCGTTCTGCCGCGGCTGAAAGCCATCCTCATGTCGAATACCATGCTCGCCGTCGTTAAGCCCGCGTCCGCACCGGGCACAGAAATCCGCGAAGTTCCCGTACCAAAATTTGGCCCGACCGATGTATTGGTCAAGGTCAAGATGGCCTCCATCTGCGGCACCGACCTGCACATTTACCAGTGGGACCAGTGGGCGCAGCACCGCATTCATCCGCCGCTCATTCCCGGCCACGAGTTCTGCGGCACGGTCGAAGCCGTCGGCGACGAGGTCACCAGCGTTAAGCCCGGCGACTTCGTTTCCGCCGAAATGCACGTGGCCTGCGGCAAGTGCCTGCAATGCCGCATTGGCGAAGCGCACATCTGCCAACATGTGAAGATCATCGGAGTGGACACCAACGGCGCCTTCGCCGATTACGTGGTCATACCCGAGTCCAACATTTGGAAACTCGATCCTTCCATCCCCGAAGAGTACGCCTCCATCCTCGATCCGCTGGGCAACGCCGTGCACACCGTACTGGCAGGCGAGATCGCCGCCAAGAGCGTGGCCATCACCGGCTGCGGTCCCATCGGTCTGTTCTCTATTGCCGTGGCGCGCGCCTGCGGAGCCACGCAGATTTTCGCCCTCGAAGTGAACGAGCATCGCCGCAAGATCGCAAAACAGATGAAGCCTGACTTCGTTCTCGATCCCACCAAGGACGACGTTTACCAGATTGTGATGGACAACACCGGCGGCACAGGCGTTGATGTGGTGCTGGAGATGGCCGGTCGCACCGAAGCCATCCGCACCGGCTTCAAAATCCTGCGTCTCGGTGGCCGCATGTCCCTCCTCGGAATTCCCTCCAAGCCAGTCGAACTCAACCTCGCGGAAGAAGTCATCTTCAAAGGCGCGACCGTGCAGGGCATCAACGGCCGCCGCATGTACCAGACCTGGTATCAAATGACCGCGCTGCTGAAGGCCAACAAGCTCAACCTTCATCCCGTCATCACCGACCGCATCGCGATGAAGGACTTCGCCTCAGGCATGGAGCGCCTGAAAACCGGTGAGGCCAGCAAGATCCTGGTCTACCCAAACGGGACGCGGTAGGAGGCGATGGCGGGGAAAACACTGGAAGAATGAACAATTCGTTAGATCTGAAAATCAGGCAGATTGCCGCCGATGTTTTTGGAAACCTAGGTTCGGGTCATAGCGAAGCCGTTTATCAGAGAGCCATGGAGGTTGGGCTTCGTTTACAGCATCTCCGTTTTGAAGCCCAAAGGGTCATTGAGGTTCGGTATAAAGAACACTATGTTGGAGAAGAGTATCTCGACTTACTGGTGAAATCCGACTCCACGGACGAGTGTCTAATCGTCGAGTTGAAGGCGGCGCAAGATGTTTCCCTTCCGGAAGAGCAACAACTTCGGAACTACCTTGTCAGTCTCAAGATTGACAAGGGGTTGTTGATCAACTTTCCCCAACCTTCAAGAAACAAGAAACCGCAGAAAGCGAGAAAGGCTGAGCCTGAGTTCCGATCAGTGTCCCGGGAAAGCATCTCCTACTGATGTTGCTTCTAAGGAAACTCTGATCAAGTATGGTTCTTTGGAGGGGACGGCCTTCAGGCCGTTCGCAAACATATGATATTAGGCCGGGCTTTAGCCCCTGAGGGACTTCCGACGAACTTAATCAGAATTTCCCTAAGGAGACTTACCGCGTTTTGTCATAAGGGGAGCCACCCGGAGGCCCGCATATTCGACAAGATTGCTTGGGCTTGGTCTCCTCGGAGTTAAAATGTTCAGTCTGTCCTGGAGTTCTCTCAATGGCAACTACCACCACCCGCACCAACCCGCTCTCTTTCCTCACCGACCAACTGAACGAACTCAAGCAGAAGGGCACCTACTTCAAATTGCGCGTGCTCGAACGACGAGCAGGCGCCGGTGTGCACCTTCGACGGCAAGAGGGTCATCAACCTCGCGTCCAACAATTACCTTGGCCTGACGACTCATCCCAAGCTGCGCGAAGCCGCCCTCGAGGCCACTAAGAAGTTCGGCGTCGGTTCGGGCGCAGTACGCACTATCGCCGGCACCATGAAAATCCACATGGAGCTGGAGGAGAAGATCGCGCGCTTCAAGAACGTGGAGGCCTGCGTAGTCTTCCAGTCGGGCTTTACGGCCAATGCCGGCACGGTGTCGGCCCTGCTGGGAAAAGAAGATTTCATCATCTCCGACGAGCTCAACCACGCCAGCATCATCGACGGCGCGCGCCTCTCCCGCGCCAAGATCAAGGTCTTCCGCCACAAGGACGCCGCCCACGCCGAAGAGCAGTTGGAATCGATCAGGGACGAGCCCGGTCGCAAGCTGGTCATCACCGACGGCGTCTTCTCCATGGACGGCGACATAGGCGCGCTGCCGCAACTGACCGCGCTCGCCGAAAAGTACGGCGCCATCATGATGGTTGACGACGCCCACGCTTCCGGCGTGCTGGGTCGCAATGGCCGCGGCACCATCGACCACTTCAACCTGCATGGCCGCGTGGATGTGCAGGTCGGCACGCTGTCGAAGGCCATCGGCGCGCTCGGCGGTTATGTTTGTGGCACGCGCGATCTCATCGAGTTCCTTTACCATCGCGGGCGTCCGTTCCTCTTCTCGACGTCGCATCCGCCGTCAGTCGCAGCCACCTGCATCTCGGCCTTCGACGTGTTGGAGCAGGAGCCCGAACGCATCGAGCAGCTCTGGGAAAACACGCGCTATTGGAAAAAGGAGCTCGGCGCACTAGGCTTCAACATCGGCGGCGTCAACACTCCGGCCAGCGAGACGCCGATCACGCCTATCATCGTGGGCGATGGTCGTCTCACCATGGACTTCTCGCGCGAGCTGTTCAAGGAAGGTGTGATGGGAACCGGCATTGCGTTCCCAACAGTGCCCGAAGGTAAGGCGCGCATTCGTACCATCATGACCGCGACCCACACGCGCGAAGAACTCGACCAAGCCCTGGACACTCTGAAGCGCGTCGGCAAGCGCATGGGCATCCTAGGATGAGCATCTCGCAATATGTGAAGTTCAGCTTCGAAGGGGCGCACCTTCAGGTGCGCTGCGAGACTTGGTGGACGCTTGTTCCGCTGACGTTCGTCACCGCCGTGATTGCCGTTCCATATTTCCTGGCTCACGGCTTCCTTGCGATTGGGCTGGCTCTGGATCGCGGCTTCGCAGTCATCTGCCACCAGCGCCCGGAGCGATCGTTCTGGGTTTTCGGCGGCGCAGTGGCCGTTTGCTCGCGCTGTCTCGGAATTTATCTCGGTGCGGTTTTCGGCTTGCTGTTTCGAACTTCGCGCACGATTGCGTTGCGCCTGCTCATTGCCGCGGCCGCGCTCAACCTTCTCGACGCGATGACGGAATTGGCCGGACTGCACGGCAACTGGCTCGTAATCCGATTTATCCTTGGATTGGCTTTAGGGGCCGCCGCCGCCCTGCTCATTGCATCTTCCGTAGTAGGTACGTCAGAACGGGCCACTAGGACACGTTATTGAGTTGTCGAGCTACTCCCAGTCTGTTTGCCCTGGCTTAGGCGCGAAGAGCTGTAAATTCTCTTTCTTTCATCGCATCGCGGCATAGATTCGGTCATACCCACTAGGATGGTCGAAGAAAATGTACTCTTCGATCGGACCGGGATGCATCTTGCGATACTCGCCCAGGTGAATCGCAGCCTGCGCAAAACCATCCGGCCGGCGGCTGGCGTTCAGCCCGTACATGTCGGCTTCGTGCTCGGTGGTTCGGATGCGCGTGTTCAGCATGCCGCCACGCGGAGGCTGGTTAGCGGGGTGACGCGAGAGTGCTCTGGAAAGACTCTGCTGGAACTGCGATAGGTAGCGAGGTCGCCCGAACAGAAGCGGATGATGAACCGGCCAGGCCGGTTTTGGCCTGGGTAACCGGATGGAGATCCAGGAGAAGGATCCTGCTGTCGGAGTGGTAGGGCTCACCGGATGCCGTTTGGGCCTGAAACACTGGATCAGCGGAATGCAAATATTCCTGCCGGCTGACCGACAATGTGTCTGTCAGGTCGGTTCCAACGAAGTCGCGCTCGGAATCGACCGCGGGATCGATCCGGTGGTTGATTAACCGTCCTCGTTTCGCGATTTCAATTGCAACGTCGTGGGTAGCGGCACCTGCCCAAATGGGCATTCCATCAATTTTGTAGTCGGTTTTCCAGATGCGAAGATGGTGACGCCGCGAGACAATCGCGTTCGGATCGGGCAAGGCATAGGAGTAGTCCTGCACTCTTCCGAACAGATAAAACCTAGCCATCGGGACCTGCGTGTCACTGGTTCGATGCCGCAATAAATGCCATACGAAAATCGGATTCCATTTATCAGTTTTGACCCAACCTGCGCGCCTAAAGGCTTCCTGCAAGTCGTCTGGTTGGGCGACAAACACGAGGTTCACCATGTCGCCCTCGCGTCCCTCAGCATTGAAGACACGCGACGGCAGATAATCCATCATCTCAGCCAGTTCGGAAGAACCTGCTCGCGAACGTAGCAACCCCGCTGTGAGAACCGGCGTGGCGCCTTCAACCTGCGCAGTGATCTCCGTACTCTTCACAACCGTACTGGTATGACCACGAGTGAGCAGGAAAACCGGTGTGACGGGCAGGAAGATCAGGGCGGTGGCAACCATGGCGGCCGCCATTAACGTGGTACGGGAGCCGCCTTTTACTTCCTTGCTGCCTCGCAACGCTATCTGATTGCCGTTGACCAGTTCTACCGAATCCAGCTTCAGAGACACTTTCCCGCCAATTCCCAGAATTCGCCTGCCCTTAACACCAGTGACGGAGCCCTGCGCCATGGTGCCGGCTGGAATGACGGTAAAGCCGTCGACGTTCACATCCCTCACCACGATAAAGTCGAGAAGGTCTCCGACATGGGCATGGGCCGAGGAAATATTTTCCACAAGTCTAAGTTCGACCGCAGTGCCGTCTGGAATGATCAGCGTGGCGGGGACCGTAGTCATCTCCTGGGCGGAGATGACAGGCGCGAGAAACATCACAAGTAGGAGATATGCAGGTATCTTACGGAAATGCCCGTTGAACAATGAATGCCGCCTTATTGGATCCCCACGGTCATCACCCGCGACGGCCATAGAAGTTCTAGCGCAATAGCGTGGTGGTTGAGGAATCATACCTCAAGTGAAGTTAATTGTATAGATTCAAAATTGCATACTACTGAAGATGTCATCCGGCTGAACCTGAAGAGAGGCTGGCGTCGATGGGCGGGATCTTAGGCGGAGTCCATCGGCGATTGATCTGCGCCTGGTTTCGGCCTCGATTTGTGCTAAGAATCGTTCTCCTACGTCGACCCATTCGTGATGATGCAAGTAGGCGCGACGGACTCTTCTGAGCCATTGAAACTCATTACAGAAGAACCCTTTGTTTTAGGTCTGCCCGGCTTGCAACAGTTTGTCCGGCGTGCCGAGATCTCGCCAATAGTACTCATCGGACCGAAAAGCCAGGATCTTTTCTTCACAGCCAGCGAGACGCAGGTAGCAGTCGATGATGGAGAACACGCCTTTTTCCACCATTCGCGCGAAAAGGCGAGGAGAAATAACGTGGACGCCGCAAAAGGCCAGTGCCTGCACCTGCTGCGCAGATCTCACAAGTTCGGCCTTGCCATCACGCCCGGATTGCCGGCCACAAAGCTGGAGCTGCTTGTCGAACAGCAGGTATCGCGAGCTCTCCCGCGCTTTTACCGCGAGTGTGGCAAGAGCACGATTTTCAACGTGAAATTGCATCATGCGCCGCAGATCGATCGTGCTGATGACATCAACATTGTGCAAAACCAATGGCTCTTCCGACCGGTTGGAATCCTCAACAAAGAAATAGGCAGCCTTTTTCAGGCCGCCACCAGTATCGAGCAAAATTTCCTCGCGAGATGTTTCGATATGCATGCCGAAGTTATTGTTGGTCTCCAGGTACTCGACGATCATGTCGGCAAAGTGATGCACATTGACAATCACTTCGCGAATCCCAAAGGCGCGCAAGCGAGAGAGTGTGATCTCCAACATCGTGTGGCCGGCGATTTCCACCAGCGCCTTGGGACGATCGTCGGTGAGTGGCCGCAAGCGCGTGCCGAGGCCCGCGGCCAGAATCATCGCTTTCATTCGCCCAAATTCTCCAATTCTCGATGCTGCACCATCACTTCAACACCGCTCCTGCCCCGCAAGTGTCCGGCCAATTGCTCCGCCAGATATACAGAGCGATGCTGGCCCCCCGTACAACCAAACGACACCACCAAGCTCTTAAATCCGCGACGCTGATAATCGCTCACGCTGGCATCCACCAGCGCCATGGCGTTGGAAAGAAATTGATGCACACTCTCTTCCTGATTGAGATAGTCGGCCACCGGCTGGTCCTGGCCCGTAAGAGTTCTGAAGCGCTCTTCGCGGCCAGGGTTGGGAAGACTGCGGGCATCGAAAACGAAACCACCGC
Source organism: uncultured Acidobacteriaceae bacterium (assembly GCA_963836295.1). Taxonomy (GTDB): domain Bacteria; phylum Acidobacteriota; class Terriglobia; order Terriglobales; family Acidobacteriaceae; genus Bog-257. The sequence continues at coordinate 421,350 of CAWIIY010000006.1, forward strand.
CGTGGCCGGTTTCGTCCTTCACCGGGCCCCGGTGAAATGAAAAACTGTGAATCTGCACCGTTATGTTTCCTGTACCGGAAGCCAGGCCCTGCAATTTGTCCGAGCCCAGAATGCTTTGGAACGCGTCCATCAGCGTTGGCAGCGCGATGGGCAGTTTGACGTTGTGAAGCAGCCAGCGCACGTTTTTTAGCGCGTATGGCACGCTCTGCAGAAAATGGGGCTTGCGCTCATAAAAACCGCGAAAGCCATACGCGCCCAATGCCTGCATGATGCGGACGTACACGTAGGCGTAGTAGTGTTGCATGAATGCTTCGCGATCAAGCTTGATATAACTCGCAAGCTTGTCCAGATAATGATCGAGCAATTGCTGACGCAGCTCTGACGGCAGGTCAGCCTTGGCATCGTACAGAAGAGAGGCAATATCGTACTGCAGCGCGCCCCTTCGACCGCCTTGATAATCCACAAAAAAGGGATTACCGGCGAGCAACATGACGTTGCGTGATTGGAAATCGCGATAAAGAAAGTAATTTCGGTCGGCGCTCAACAAGAATTTTGTCAATCTTCCGAAATCCAATTCGAGTGCTTGTTCGTTGAATGGCACGTTGGCGAGCCTCAGAAAGTAGTACTTGAAATAATTCAAGTCCCAAGCGATCGACTGGCGATCGAAGCTGGCACGCGGGTAACACAGTTTATAGTTCAAATCACGGCCGGCTTCGACCTGAAAGCGTGGCAGCAAGGTTACAACTTTGAGATAGGCTTCCACGGCTGGGGGAGCAATGGTCTCGCCGTCACGATTCTTAGAGAGAAACTCAAAGAGCGTCGTGTTCCCCAAATCTTCCTCGAGATAAGCGCCGTGCGCCAGGTCTTCAGCATAAATTTCGGGCACTGGTAATCCGTGCCGGCGAAAATGCCTGGAAAACTCGAGGAAGGCTACGTTCTCTTCGCGAACATCGTAAAGAATGCCAATTGCTCGGACTTGTTCGCTGATAAGCCGGACGATCCTGCGGCCCGAGCCGCTGAGATCGCTACGCAGCGGCTGCAATTTCTGCACCGGTGAGTGGAAGTGCTCCTCAAAAAGCTTCCTAAGAACGTCCATGAATATTTTGATCAGTTAAGAGAGTGCGTCACTCCCAGAAACGCAAGGTCTCGCTCCCACAGCGAATCTAGAGCATTTTGACGCCGGGTGTATAGTCGATGGTGAAGCACTCCTTACACAGCCTGCGGAAAAAGTGCGAAACCGTAGGGCTCCTCGCCGGCGAGCCGGCTCGCGCTCCTAGTCCGCGTTTGCGTCGAGAAGTTCGCAGCCTACGTCTTCGCGGCGGGCGCAGTTTGCATCTCTTCGTCGTCGTCGTTCCAGTTAATGTCGGCCTGGTCGGGACGGTCAAGAACTGGATCGCTGCGCACATTGCCCAGATAGTCCCAGGCCCATTCAACAAAAGCCCCGACTTTGGCCTGGCTTGTGGTCAATAGGGCAGCGTGTACCCCGAGCCAGGCAGCGAAAGCAACTGGACCCTCAAGTTCATGGCGATGCTCGCCCAACTCCGCCACGGCTGCCTCGCGTCCAATCATCGCCATGATCCCTTTGTCGAGGTAGTGGAACGGCTTCCTCGACTCTCCGGCGATATCCAATTCGATATTCTTGGCACACCACTTGCCGGATTGTTCCGCCACCGATGCAAGCTGCGGCAACGGCTTGCCATCTTTGCTGGCGATATTGGCGAAATCTCCCAGGGCATAGACACCGGTAAAGCCGCCAACCGTGAGATCGGGCTGCACATCGAGACGTCCGCCATGTCCAGTTGGAATTCCCACGTTATTTGACAACGCCGACGCTTTCAAACCTCCGGCCCAGATCACGGTGTGGGTTAGGATCTTGGTCCCGTCGGACAGGATCACATGTCCCTCGCCCACCTCTTTCACACTGGTCTCCAAGCAGAGCTTCACGTTACGTTGCTGGAGCATTTTGGCGGCGTAGGTCTGAGCTTTTTCGGAAAACGCGCCCAGCGCAGCGTGGCCTCTATCCACCAGGAAAATTTGAGCTTGGTTCACAGCAAGATCGTCGTATGTTTTCTTGATCGCCCCAACGCGCCTCATGTCCCCAAAAGCTCCTGCCATTTCTGTGCCCGTGGGCCCGGCTCCGACGATAACGAAATTGAGTGCTCCCTTGGCAACGAGCGAAGAGTTGCGGTCGGCCGACTCGAGGACGGCGAGGACTCGCGATCGTAGCAACTCGGCATCATGAATTGAGTACAGAGGATAGGCATGCTGCGAGGCCCCCGGGGTGCCGAAAAAGTTGGCCTGTGACCCCGCAGCAAGCACCAGGAAATCTCCCTGATATTGTTCACCCTCAGCGATCACCGCCGTGCGGGTCTTCAGATCGACCGAGACCACCTCCCCGAGCTTTACGTCAACATTGGGGTGGCCTCTGAGGACCGATCGCAAGCTGAAGGCAGCGTTGGTTGCCGAAAGCTGAGCCGTGGCTACCTGGTACAGCAACGGCTGAAACTGCTGATAGTTGTTCTTATCGATCAGCGTGACCCGAACGTCAGGACGCGCAGCCAGCTTGCGAGCACAGTTCAGTCCGGCAAACCCACCACCCACGATCACTACATGTTTCACTTTGTTCGCCTCCTGTTCGACAACCTTCGTCGGTCGCATTTCATCCCAAGTCTATTGGCGGTAAAATCGGTTGGCAAAATTTAGCAAATATTTAACAATCGGTGCTTTTCACCGACTAACTCTGTGAGTACTTTCGCGACTGTATCATCCGATTTTCCCGGCGACAACTATTTGCCAGTTGTAGGTTTTCGCCGGGGCTGATAATTTCGAGCGCAATAGGGGCAAAATGATTCCGGCCACCGAACAACCACCTGCCCTCATCGGTCGGGAATTCGGCCCGATCACTCACGGCCGATTGTGCGGCCACGAAAGATCGATAACGTTGCAAGGAGAAACACATGAGTACCACTTCGATTGCCAAAGTAATGACCGACGCAGAGCTGGATCAGCTGTGCATCAACACCATCCGCACCCTCTCGATCGATGCAGTACAGGCCGCGAACTCCGGACATCCGGGCACGCCGATGGCGCTGGCGCCACTGGCCTACATCATCTGGAATCAGGTCATGCGCTTCGACCCGAAGGACCCGATCTGGCCCAATCGCGACCGTTTTGTGCTGTCGAACGGTCACGCCTCCATGTTGCTGTGGTCGGTGCTGCACCTGACCAAGACGATGGCGGTGAATGCCGACTACGAGCTGGTAGGAAAACCCTCGGTGTCGCTGGACGACATTCGCCACTTCCGCCAAATCGGCAGTCACGCGCCGGGTCATCCTGAGTACCACTTGACCTCGGGAGTAGAGGCCACAACTGGACCCCTCGGCCAAGGCATCGCGACGAGTGTGGGCATGGCTATCGGTCAGAAGTGGCTTGCCAATCGCTTCAACAAGCCAGGATTCGACATCTTCGACTACAACATCTATACCATTTGCGGAGATGGCTGCCTGATGGAAGGCATCGGGTCGGAAGCCGCATCGCTGGCCGGCCACCTGCAGCTCGATAATCTTTGCTGGATCTACGACAACAACCACATCACCATCGAAGGCAACACGCGCATCACCTTCACCGAGGATGTCGCTGTGCGTTTCCTCGCTTACGGATGGAACGTGCTGCGAATCGGCGACGCCAATGATCTGGAGCACATCGCAGATGCGCTTACCACCTTCCGGGACAGCGAGGGGCGACCCACTTTCATTGTGCTCGACAGCCATATCGGCTACGGATCGCCGCACAAGCAGGACACCTCCGCAGCGCACGGCGAACCGCTGGGCGTAGAGGAGTGTCCGGCTAACCAAGCGCGCATATGGATGGCCGGAAGACGCGCAGTTCCTGGTGCCGGACGGCGTCTACGATCACTTTGCGCAAGGCATCGGCGCGCGTGGCGCTGAAGCCCGGAAAGAATGGAACGAGCTTTTCGCCAAGTACAAGGCGCAGTATCCCGACCTCGCGAATGAAGTTGACATGATGCAGCGCCGCGAACTGCCCGCTGGTTGGGACAAGAACCTTCCCGTGTTTGCCGCCGATGCTAAGGGCATCGCCGGGCGCGATGCGTCGAATAAAGTGCTGAATGTTCTGGCGCAGAATATTCCCTGGTTCCTCGGAGGCTCGGCCGATCTGGCGCCCTCCAACAAGACGTCCCTTACCTTCCCCGGCGCAGGCGATTTGCAACCCGACAACTTCGGAGGTAAGAACTTGCACTTCGGCATTCGTGAGCACGCCATGTGCGCCACTGTGAACGGACTGTCGCTCTCGAAGCTGCGGGCCTTCGGCGCTACCTTCTTCATCTTCAGCGATTACGCTCGCGGCTCGATCCGGCTTTCGGCCTTGATGGAAATACCTTCCATCTTCCTCTTCACGCACGACGCCATGGGCGATGGCGAAGACGGGCCGACGCATCAGCCCATCGAACAACTCGCGTCACTGCGCGCGATGCCGTGGATGGTCCTGCTGCGCCCTGGCGACGCCAACGAGGTGGTCGAGGCATATCGCTACGTCATGCAATTGCGGCATCAGCCTGCGATATTGGTGCTGTCGCGTCAGGCGCTGCCGACGTTGGATCGCGGTAAATATGCACCGGCGTCAGGACTTGCGAAGGGCGCTTACGTGCTCGCCGACGCGCCTGGCGGGAAGCCCGAAGTCATCCTGATCGCAACCGGCAGCGAAGTCAGTCTGGCTGCGCAGGCGCACGAGATGCTGGTCGCGCAAGGCATCAGCTCGCGTGTGGTATCGATGCCGTCGTGGGACATCTTTGAACGTCAGACGCAGGAATACCGTGACAGCGTTTTGCCGCCCAGCGTGAAGGCGCGCGTTGCGATCGAGCAGGCGTCAACCTTTGGATGGGAGCGCTATGTCGGCGACACTGGCCGCGTGATTGGCATGAAGACCTTCGGGGCCTCGGCGCCACTGAAGGAGCTGCAGAAGAAGTTTGGATTCGAGCCGGAGAATGTGGTGGCCGTCGCCAAGGAGCTGTTGGGTAACCTCTGAACAGGTCGGGGATAGAACCCAAGCTTCGGGCTGGCGTTCAAGCGCTGTAAATATGCCGGGGTTTGAAGCCGCGCTCTTCCACCGTGGTTCCTGCGACGACGGAGCGTGAAGCGCATTTTTCGTCGCGGCCGTCACACTGGCGGACTTCCTAACAGAAATATCGTCACCGATCTCAATCGGCGGGGACGATTTGTGCCTTCGGCCAGACAGCATCCTTTGCGCGTGGCTGGCCTGGACCGGCAGGTTGTGCTCCTCACGAAGCGAGGTGCGTGGTCGTCATCGCGCTTGAAAATGTAAGCGCGAATCTTGTAGCAGATCCCTTCGTTGGGAGCGGAAAGCGCGAGGTCGTTCGGCGACTTTGTTACGACAATGGGCGGTTGCTCATTGGTCGCTGCCATCTGCGAGCTGGGGATCGCGAGATTCGAGGCTTGGACAGACTGATCAAGCGTGGCCCGCGGCTGGATCGCATGGCCGAGGGCAGCGGCTAGCAAGAGGAAGCCCAGCGTGAAGCGCGCCATAGAGAAGTCCTCCCTGGGCGCATAATAGCACCGTTCAGGAATGTTGAGTCGGCAACTGGGACGAACTACTGGGCGCGTTTCGGGTACGACGAAAGCGGTAGAACACGTACGGCGACCGGGGGATGTTCTGGGAGACGGGAAATGGCAGTATGCCTTCAGCAGTGAAATCCGGGCCGCAGGCCAAGAAACTGTAACGGCGGCAAAGCGACGCAGGTTCCCCTTCTCCTCCTCCCCCACATCCCTGCGGCGGGGTTATCGAGCACACGCAGAAGACCCAGCGGACATTGTCCGCTGGGTCTTGGTATTAGAGCGAAAATTGCTGAAGGCTTACGCGGCATCTCGACGCAAGACAGCGCGGAATAGCCCGCTAACAGGGCGACGGCTTCCCGCTGACCCGACTCGTGAAGCTGAGACTACTTAAGAGCCTGTAATCGCTGTGCCGCCATCTGCGCCGCCGGGCTGGAAGGGTTTTCCTTTGCCATCTGCTGATACAGAGTGCGAGCCTGATCCGGCTGATGATCTTCCTCGTAGAGCGAGGCCAATAGAAACTGCGCCGTACTCTTGCCCACGGAAGCTGTTGGATGATCGGCAAGCTGCTTGTAGATTTCGATGGCCTGGGGATCGCGGTTGGTGTCGTGATAGATGGAAGCCAGCGCCAACTTTGCCAGGCTGGCAATCTCTTTGTAGCGGCTGTCCGCAACCTCTTTCAGGTCTTTCTCGGCGCCGGCGTTGTCGCCCACATCGTGCAGAGTTATCCCCGCGAAGTAGCGAGCCACTCGTCCCGACTGGGTGAAGGAGTACTTGTCGGCAATGCGCGTGAAGTCTGCATTGGCGGCCTTGGCGCGCTCTTGTATGGAGCCAAAGCTCAGCGTACCCGGCGTGGCGGGTGTGTTGGGGGGACGAATGGGAGCCTCGTATTTCTGAATAGCTCCCGCCAGCTCGCTCCTGGCCTGCTGGTCGCGATAGTTTACGTAGGCCCATCCGCCAAGGAGAACGGCCAGAAGCACCACTACGGCCACTCCGGCTGTAACCAGCTTGGAGCGGTTCTCTACCACCCAGGAGATGGTCTCAGTGGTCGATGTCCGGAACGAGTCTTGCTTAAGTTGATGTCGAGTGTAACTGCGCACGAAAGGCTGCTTATCCTGAGCTGGTATGGCACGAGGTGGGAAAAGCTCAGTTTAGCAGGCGGCAGAATCGGGGGTCAAACGGGGTTAGAGGATAGCCATAGGAGCGGGGAAAGTGTCCCAGGGGCGACGCCCCTATTATGGCCATCGGTTGGCTCAGGTATACAGAGCAGCTAACACACTCTTGATGTGCTTTCAGGCAGACCGCTCCCGGCTGGCCCGACCCTTTCGCCGACGTTGGCGAAGGCGGGAGCAGAAGCGAGCTTAGCCGCCTCAGGAAATACGGAATTAATTGCCGAACCGCGCGCCTCTTAAGATCCAACCGCTCAGAACTTGCCAATCCGGATGCTGCCATCGCCCGTCGCGATTTCCAGCAGCGGTTCGCCGCCGTTCAGCTTGCCACGAATGCGTGAGCGCTCGATCGATCCGTTCACCGTCACCGGCATGTCTAACTGGATATGCCCGTCGCCGGTGTGGGCGTAAAGTTCGGCGGCAAAGTCCTGCGGCAGTCGAGCTTGCACACCGCCGTCGCTGGTGTGAATGAGCCATCCATTGTTCATTTTCGAGCCGGGCCGCACTGTGAGGTCAATGTGTCCATCGCCGGTGCGCAGGTCAACGTCGGTCAGCACCCCGTCAATGGTCATGTGTCCGTCGCCGGTGTGGGCGTGCAGCCCGCCAGTGAAGTTCTGCACCTGGATATGCCCGTCGTCGGTATCGATGCGGGCCTGCCCGGAGATACCATCAACTCCAATATGGCCATCGCCCGAGTGCAAGTCCAGCGTGGTCTCGGTTGGAACCTGTACTTGGATCCGGACTCCCTCGTGCATGCCGATGTGGATGCCCCAATGATTCGGCACGTGAACTTGCAGGTCGACCTTGTCCGCGTCCTGGCGCTCGGTGACGCGCACTCCGATGCTCCCGATGGTGTAGCCGTCAGCGATCACGCGCGCGGAAATGGTGCGGCTGGCTCCGCGCGTGATCTCCACCGAGGCATCGTTTGTGTCCACACGCAGGCTGGGCTTGTCGCCAACCTGGTAAGTCTTGGTCCACTCCTCCGCGAAGGCGGAAAGACTCAGCGCCGAGATACATAGCAGAACGATCAGGAAGGTTTTACGCACAGAAATCCTCCTCGTTGGTTGTTACGAGGAGGAGCCTGCGTTTGTTCCGTATGTGGTTGCGAATCAGGAGATACGGAAGGACAGCTCGCGGTGCCCGGGGCATGCGTTACTCTAGCGGAGTGGAACGTCACGCACGCCCCTCACGAGCATCGCTCCCTGCTTGCTGAAATAGACGGACAAAGGGGGGAAGGGTTAGCGTCATCGGCTGTAACGGTTCTGCTTTTTTTCCGTATGACGCTCCAGCCCGAGTTGAATTAGACGGTCCATTAGTTCGGGATAATCAATACCGGTCGCGGCCCACATCTTGGGATACATGCTGATGGAGGTAAAGCCGGGAATGGTGTTGACTTCGTTGACGTAGATCTTGCCCCGACGCGGATCCATAAGAAAGTCCACGCGCGCCATGCCAGCGCAATCCACCGCTCTGAAGGCCGCCGTCGCTAGTTGCTGCACTTCCTTTTGTTTGGCTTTTGAAAGCTTGGCCGGGATGATCGCCTCCGAACCTTCTACCAGATATTTGGCGTCGTAGTCGTAGAACTCCTTGATGGGTACGATCTCGCCGGGGAGCGAAGCGATAGGGTTGTCGTTGCCAAGCACAGAACATTCGATCTCGCGGGCCTTGCCTTTTGTGCCGCCGACGCCCTGCTCGATCACCAGCTTGCGATCATAGCGTGCCGCTTCGTCCATGGCCGCGGACAGTTCGCTGGCATTGTGCACCTTGCTGATCCCGACCGATGAGCCTAGGTTCGCCGGCTTCACGAATACGGGATACTTCAGTGCAGCTTCAATCTGCTTGCGCGTCCTTTTCGGTTGTTCCCGCCAGGCGCTGCGCAGAACAGTGACATGCTTGACGATGGGCAGGCCGGCATCGCGGAAGAGGCGCTTCATCACGTCCTTGTCCATGCTGGCGGCGGAGCCGAGCACCCCCGCGCCGACGTAGGCGATGTCCGCTAGCTCCAGTAAGCCTTGGATGGTGCCGTCTTCGCCGAAGGTACCGTGCAGAACAGGGAAGATGATGTCCACGTCGATTGAATTGGGCGCCGCGTGCAAATCGGTGGTGTGAGTCTCAAACGGCATCAGCGCGGAATGGTTTTCTCCTGGCATTGGAGGGACCACCACGGCTTCGCCTTTGGCCAGAACGGCAGCGGCAGAAGTGCTCTCCGGATCACCGGCGCGCAGATGACGCGGTTCGTGGGCGTCGGAAGCGTGGCCTTTTAGCAGGCGCTCGGCGTGGGCGGCTGTGACCCATCGCCCCTCCTTGGTGATCCCGATGGGCACCACGTCGTACTTCTTCTTATCGATTGCGTTCAGGACCGAGGCCGCCGACAGCAGCGAGACTTCGTGCTCGCCGCTGCGCCCGCCAAACAGCACACCTACCCGGAGCTTCTTCATGAGTGCATCTTAAACTGAACCAATACGCCAACGGTGAAACGCAGGAGTCAGCGGTAGATCTCACGGCATGGCCGATTTCCAGAACCAGTACCATCAGGCGCTCGTCTCTTCAATCTTGCAGATTGCGCGGTAATCACCAATGCGATATCGCCACAACCCGCCCTTGTCGCCAGTGAGCGCCTTGCCCAATTGTCGTGGATCCTTCGCCATCAATACTCGCTTGCGGAAGAAGTCGCGGATGCGCTGTTGAATCGGACGATCGAGTTGCCGGAACTGTTTCTGCGCTGTGAGTTGGAACTCAACAGTTCAAGCCAAGTTCGCGCTCCAGATCTTCCAGAGAGATCCTCGGCTCGTTGCGTTCGAGTGCGGCAATGCCTAGCAGGTAGTCCTCGCGGTCTTCCAGATACTGCTGGATGGCGACCCTGGCGTAGTAACTCTTGCTTCGCCCGGTCTCCTTAGCCAGTCGCTCCAATCGTTTTTCTAAGTCTGGCTCTAGTCGGATGCCTAACACCGGAGAAACCTTTCCAAGTTATATGCTAAACATGTTTAATAAGGCCGGCAAGCGCATTATCTACAGTATCTTCTTCCCGAACGCCGACAGTGCCAACTCGACTGCCAGCTCCGCCGTCTGATTGCGCTCATCCAGCACCGGATTCACTTCCACCAGTTCGAAGCTGAGCATGCGCCCGTGGTCAGCGATGATCTCCATCGCCAGGTGTCCTTCGCGATAGGTTGCGCCACCCCATACCGGGGTCCCCACGCCGGGTGCATCTTCGGGATCGATCCAGTCAAGGTCAAGCGAAACGTGATAGCCGACGGTGCCACGTCCAGCCATGCGGAGGGCCTCTTCCATCACCGAGCGCATACCACGCTCGTCAATGTCGCGCATGGTAAAGACGTGCACGCCCGACCTCTTGACATTTTCGCGCTCGTAGCTATCGACGTCGCGGATGCCAACCAGCACGCAGTTATCGGGCTGCACTTTCGGACTGAATCCGTAAAGATCGCTAAGCGGTGAATGGAACAACCCCATGATCGCGCCCAACGGCATACCATGCACATTGCCGCTCGGTGAGCTGCCGGGCGTATTGATATCGGTGTGCGCGTCAATCCACAGCAATCCGATTCGCTGGTTCCGGCGGCGATAAAATTCGGCGACGCCGGACACCGTTCCGGCCGCGATGGAATGATCACCACCGAGAATCACGGGTATCTTTCCCGCCTCCAACGTTTGCAGCACGAGCTCGGCTTCCTTCGAGCAGGTCTCGGTGATTTCCTTTAGGTACTTGGCATTGGGATCGCCTGGCGACTCGGTTTCTGCCATGGCGACATGCACGTTGCCGCCGTCCTCGACATCGTAGCCGAGGGCCTCAAGTTTGGCCTCGAGTCCGGCTACACGCATGGCCGATGAGCCCATGTCAACACCGCGTCGCGACTGGCCAAGGTCCAGCGGCACGCCAATAATCCGGATGTGCTTGGTTTCGACGTTTTGTAGCGGCTTCGTGATCGGGCCGGTTGCCATAAAGATTCCTAACTAGAGCCGAGTGCGCTACGGGTACAACCGGTGCAGCGTGCGCGCAAAGGGAATGGTCTCGCGTACATGCTCCAAACCACAAATCCAGGCTACGGCACGCTCGATACCCATGCCGAATCCGGCGTGCGGAACCCCGCCGAACTTGCGCAAGTCGAGATACCACTTGAATGCCTCTTCCGGCAGTTCGTGCTCGTGAATGCGCTTCAGCAGCAGATCGTAGGAGCCAATGCGCTGTGAACCGCCGATGATTTCCCCGTAACCCTCCGGCGCAAGCACATCCACGCAGAGGGCATACTCCGGGCGCTGCGGATCGGGCTCCATGTAAAACGCTTTTATGGCGGCTGGGTAGCGATGCACCATCACCGGCCGGTCGAATTGCGACGAGATGTAGGTTTCATCCGGCGAGCCGAAGTCGCCACCCCATTCGAACTCGTTTTCCACCAGGCCCTCGGCGTGGCCTTCCTGCAACATCTTCACCGCCTCGTCATAGGAGATGCGAGGGAAAGGCGTGGCAATCTTCTCCAGCTTGCCGAGGTCGCGGCCAATGGTCTCCAACTCAGGACGCCGCTTCTCAAGACACCGCCTGACGATAAAAGTAATGAACTCCTCCGCCAGAATCATGAGATCGTCCAGCGTGGCGAAAGCAACTTCCGGTTCGACCATCCAGAATTCAGTGAGGTGGCGACGCGTCTTCGATTTTTCCGCGCGAAAGGTTGGCCCAAAGCTGTACACCTTTCCGAGAGCCATCGCCGTAGCTTCGATGTAGAGCTGTCCCGACTGCGTCAAGTAGGCTTGCTCGTCGAAGTAATCCACGGGGAACAGCGTAGTGGTGCCTTCACAGGCTGCCGGCGTAAGGATTGGCGGATCAGTAAGAGTGAATCCGTGGTCGTCAAAATAGTCACGCGCCGCTTTGACGATCTCGGCGCGAACCCGCAAGATGGCCGCCTGACGTGGCGAGCGCAACCAAAGATGGCGGTGCTCCATGAGGAAATCCACGCCGTGCTCTTTCGGCGAGATGGGATAAGGATCGTCCGGGTTGACGCGCTGCAAAACCTGCGCGTCGATTACGTCGAGTTCGTATCCGCCAGGCGCGCGTTTGTCGGCGCGCACCTTGCCGGTGACGATCACGCTGGACTCCTGGGTCAGACCCTTGATCGAATCGAAGAGCTCGGCTGAGACGGCATTTTTGGCGACGACGCCCTGGATGATGCCGCTGCCGTCACGAAAGATGGGGAAGAGCAGCTTCCCGCTCTCGCGCAAGTTGTAGAGCCAGCCGCGAATGGTGACGGTCTGGCCCTCGTGCTGACCGACTTCGCGAATGGTGCTGACTGCCGTTTCGGGGATTTCCATTTTCGTTGATGAGTTCATGAGTCCTGACTTCGAGAACAAGTTATGAGGGCTCGATCGCGCTGTACACTAACATAACCTGAATCAGCCCTAAACTGAGCGTATGGAAGTCGATTTGCCCGGGAGCTGCAAAACAAAACCGCAGCAGAGCTGGCCTTCGCTTTATTCCTTCATTTCCAATTTACCGAACGCCTTAACCATCTTCTCCGCAACCTTCTCCCCTTCGACTCCTTCGATTTCCAGCAACAGCGGTGGCACGTGCGGCGCGGTTCGCAGTAGCTCAATCGTCTGCTTCCAGTCGATGCTGCCCTCGCCCGGCCACAGATGCGAATCGCGCTGCTTGTCGTTGTCGTGTACGTGCGTCGAACGGATACGGTCCTTCAATGTCTCGAACGCCTGCGGCACGCTCGACATGATGTGCGCGTGACCAACATCGAAGCAGACGCCGATATCATCAAAGCGTCCGGCATGCAGCAGTTGCAGCAACTTCTCCGGAGTCGAAAGCTCGTTGGTGATGTTCTCCACCAGCAGTTGCACGCCCAGGGGCTTGGCGAAGGCGTGCAGGTGTTCGAGGGAACTAATCGCCATGTCGAGTTTGTGCTCGTCTGCCTCTTCGTGGCCGACGCCGACATGTTGGACCAGAAACTGAAATGGCGCCTGTTCGGCTACCTCGATGGCGCGTTTGATTTCATCCGTAGCTGCGACACGCTGAAGTTTCTCAACCGACGCGATGTTGACGGGCGGCGCGCCGCCGCGTCCCCACTCTTCGTCGGAGTACATAGGCGAGTGCATCGAGTGAAACGTCACTCCGGTGCTGCGAAACCAGTTGGCGATCTGCCGGACGTGTTGGCGGTCGGCGTAGTTGAAATGCCCTCGCGCAGCGAAGATCTCAATCGCCTCTGCCCCGCCGGAGACCATTTGGTCGAGCAGGCCAGGATGCAAGCGCTCCCGCCGCGCGTAGATCAGAGTGGACATGGCACGGCGCATCAGAATCCAACCGCCTTTCCATCGTTACGTCCATCACTGGCGCCGAGACGCTCGCCGGTGTCCGGGTCAATCTCGATGCACTGCGCGTCGCCCCAGTACTCGTCCCTTGAACTATGCACTTTTCCCGGGAGGGAATCGACGCTCGCGTCGGCAGACACCTTGTGTCCCATGTGCTCGAGAATGCGAACCGTGTCAGGCGAGAAGCCGACCTTCTCCATCTTGATCTCGTCGGGCAGCCACTGCTCGTGGAAGCGCGGCGCATTGACCGCCTGCTGAATGTTCAATCCGTAATCCACCACGCCCATCAGCACATTGGCGACCGTAGTAATGATGGTGGCGACCGCCCTCTGCGCCGAGGACCAGAAAGAGCTTGTCGCCTTTGAGTACGATGGTCGGCGCCATGGCGGAAAGTGGACGTTTGCCGGGACCGATTGCGTTCGCCGGACCCTGGATCAGTCCGAAGATGTTGGGCACGCCTGGTTTGGAGGTGAAATCGTCCATCTCGTCGTTGAGCAGGAAACCCAAACCCTCGGCGGTAACATGTGAGCCGAAGCTCTCGTTGAGCGTGGTCGTGACCGATACCGCGTTGCCCTCGGGATCAACTACCGAATAGTGGGTGGTGTGAACCGGCTCGAGGACCGATGTGGGCTCAGGATGCGAACTGGCATAGCTGTCCAGTTGCGAGAATACGGAAGGCCGCCGCAGCCCGGCGCTGGGCGTGGCGCGGCGCAGCGGAATGGTGTCGCGCCAGGCATTGGCATAACGCTTGTCCAGCAGTTGTGCCACCGGGATCTTGGAGAAGTCAGGGTCACCGAGAAACTCGGCGCGGTCGAAAAACGCACGCTGATAAGCCTCGGCGATGAGATGAATGCTCTGGGCCGAATCCTCACCCTGCTTGCCCAGGTCGTATCCTTCGAGGATGTTAAGGAGCTCGACTAGGGTGACACCTCCGGATGACGGGGGAGGGGCGCTGATGACCTCGTATCCGCGATAGGTGCCACGAATCGGTTGCCGCTCCTTCGCCTGGTACTGCGCAAGGCCCTCGGCAGTGATTAGACCACCACCCTTCTCGACGGCCGCAGCCAACTCGCGCGCCATTGCGCCATGGTAGAAGTCGTCAGGATCTTCGGCGATGCGCTCAAGGGTCTTGGCCAGTTCGGGCTGTTTGAAAACGTCGCCTTGCTGGTAGTGGTCGCCGCCGCGTTGAAAGATGCGATGCGATTCAGAAAACTTCGCCAGGTTGGGATCGTGGAATGATTTCGCCGCGTCGTAGTTGAGGACGTAGCCATCACGCGCCAAGCGGATCGCTGGCTCCATCACCTGCTTTAGCGTCAGCTTGCCCCAATGCTTTTGCGCGTACACCAGACCTGCAACCGAGCCAGGGACGCCGATCGCTTTGTAGCCGATTACGCTCATGCCGGGAATTACATTGCCCTGCGCATCCAGATACATATTGGCGGTGGCCTTGGCCGGGGCTTTCTCGCGGAAGTCCAGGAAATGCACCTCGCCGTCGGCCCGGCGGAAGAGGAGGAAGCCGCCTCCGCCGATGTTGCCTGCCTGTGGAAGCACCACGGCGAGGGCGAAGCCGACCGCAACCGAGGCGTCCACAGCGTTGCCGCCCTGCCGCATGATCGCGACTCCCACCTCAGATGCGTCGGGCTGCATCGTGGCCACCATCGCCTTAGGCGCATGTGTCGGATGCATCCCGTTGCCAGCGAATGTCTGGGCGCAAAGACTCAACGCAAGTGCCGCGTGCAGGAGTTGGCGTCTTAGTCTCATAAGAAAAGGCGGGAAAGCCCGAATCTCTGGCCGCTCAAACGCGTTCGGCGCAAGAAGTTACATCCATGCAAGTACAAAATTTGAGGCTAGCCCACTGTGTCTCGGAGAGTCAAATCTAGGCGAGCCGCAGCATTTTGAGTTTAGGCGATGCGATGCTGACAGTCGTCATTTGTCGGAACAAGTGACAAGGCACTCTCGTAACAGGACTGTAGCTGGGAGGTTCTGTGCGAACGATTGCCGCATCTCTACTCGTGCTTGTCGCCTTATCGCTGCTGGCGAAAACGGCGCCGGTCTCGCTCCCGTTTACGACCAATGCTGACGGCATGGTGATCCTGCCCGCTACAGTTGGTGGCACGGTTTCCGTTCACGTCATTTTCGATACCGGCGCCGGCCTCGACATCCTGGCTCCCAGCCTGATCGAAAAAGTGCACGGCAAGCCGGCGGGCCAGTTTACTGGTTTCCGCATGACGGGTGAGCGACTGGACATCCCATTATTCGTTGTTTCCGAACTGTCTGTCGAACCAGTGAGGAAGAAAAACGCACTGGTTGGAAGTTGGGCTGTCCTCGATAAGTTGCACCTCGACGGGATAGTGTCACTGAACGATTTCCGTCAGCAGCCGGTTACGTTCGACTTCGTTCGAAAAGTAGTGATCTTTGAGACGCCTGAATCGCTGGCACCGCGGCGCGCTACCGAAACGTCCGCGCCGGTGAAATTCGATGATCAGCGGGGAATTACGCTCGATCTCTTTGCGGAATTCGTGATTGCCGGCCAGCCCGGTCTTTGCGAGATCGACACTGGCAGCCCTAGTGCGACGGTCAGCACTCGTTATATGACGCGTCTTGGCATAGAAAAGGACGGCAAGGACGTTCGAAGAATTGAAAGGCGCACCGTCGCCGGTGCTGATCAGATTCGCTACGACACCAGGTTGCCCCTGATCTCGCTTACTGCCGCGCCGCAAATCAGCCTTGCACATCCAGGAGTGGCGTTTTCCGACGTCATTTACGACTGTGTAATTGGTCTTGATTTTTGGTCGGGAAAAGTCCTCACCGTCGACATCCCAGAGGGACAGCTCTTCGTTTCCACTTCCTCCTCTGAAGGTCGCTGATTAACCAGTGTGTATCGTTTCGGCCGGCAACTATCGGCTCGGTTTTACGCGATATAATGTTCGGTTTGCTGCACATGGCAGTTCCGGCAAGATATTCCACGGAAGGACAATATGCCTACAGATGTGATCATGCCCCAGATGGGGGAATCGATTTTTGAAGGAACCATCACCAAGTGGTTGAAGCAACCGGGTGAGAAAGTTCAACGCGACGAGCCATTGTTCGAGATCTCGACCGACAAGGTCGACGCCGAGATTCCTGCGCCCGCTTCCGGCACGTTACAGGACATCAAGGTCCAAGCCGGTGCTACGGTCCAAGTAAACACCGTGGTGGGGACTATCGCGGGCGAAGGCGAAGCTCCTGCAGCCGCGCCGTCAGCTCCGGCCGCCACCATCGCGCAACCGGCCTCTGCTGGAGGAGACGGCGGCCGCTCGACCCAGGCCGAAGTGGCGCAGCCTCCAAAGCCGCCAGTGGCCCAGACCGGCAAGGAATCGGCCCAACTCTCCCCAGACGAGAAGATCGGGTTGGAACGCGAACAACAGGGCACGGTACTTGAGTACCCCGAACCTGGCGAGCAGGGCCGTGTGCGTTCCAGCCCGCTGGTGCGGCGCATCGCCAAGGAGAACAAAGTTGACTTGGCACAGGTGCCGGGAACTGGCCTTGGTGGCCGCATCACCAAGGAAGACATCGAATCGTTTATCGCCAAACATGGTGCGGGCGAACCGCAGCCCGCCGCTCCCGTCCAACCGGCTGCGGTGTCTGCGCCTGCTCCTCTAGCGCCTTTGACACCTGCCGTCATCACCCCTCTGCAACCTGTCGGCGGCGTAACCCCAGGCGAAGTCGTGCCCATGTCGGTCATGCGCAAGAAGATCGCCGAGCACATGGTGATGTCGAAGCGCACCAGTGCGCACGTGCATGGCGTCTTCGAAGTGGACATGACCCGCATCGTGAGATTGCGCGAGAGCATGAAGACCAGGTTCGAGCAGGCCACCGGCAGCAAGCTCACCTACACGCCTTTCTTCGCGCGCGCGGTGGTGCACGGCATCCGCAAGTGGCCCATTATCAACTCGTCCGTGGAGGGCGAGAACATCCACTACCATTCGTCCATCAACCTCGGCATTGCGGTCGCTCTCGACTGGGGACTCATCGTGCCCGTCGTGAAGAACGCCGAGGAGCGCAGCTTCGTGGGCTTGCAGCGCGCCATCACCGATCTCGGCGAGCGTGCCCGCACCAAGAAGTTGAAGCCGGATGAGGTACAGGGGGGTACGTTCACCATTACGAACCCAGGCATCTTTGGCGCGAAATTCGGGATGCCCATCATCAACCAGCCGCAGGTTGCAATCATGGGCGTGGGGGGCATCACTAAGAAGCCGGTCGTGGTCACTGACAAGGACGGGAATGACTCTATCGCGATCCGTTCCATGATGCACCTCAGCATCGGATATGACCACCGCATCGTTGACGGAGCCGTGGCCGACCAGTTCATGGCCGAGGTAAAGAAGTTCCTGGAGGGTTGGAACGAAGAGCTGCTGTAGGAAGCAATCAGCCGTCAGCTTTCAGCTAAGGCTTAAGGACAACGGCAGGGCGATGAGCCTTGCCGTTTTACTTTGGGCGAGGATTTGTATTGCCGGGTCGCAAACCGGCGGCAGCAATTGCCAGACTGCGCCGGCGAAGTTTTTCGAGAATTTTGATCTTCTCGGAAAAACTGAGGGCCGCGAGCTTTTTCCGCAGCTCCGGCTTACTCATTCGTTTCCTTTATTCGGTTGAAGTGCGGAATAATTCTGGGCGCCATCGAAGACAACCTAAACCAGACTCACTGAAGAGCCAAGACAAACTGGGCTGCGCGGTCGGTGAATTCCGCTGCCACCCAGCGCGGCGGACTCCGCTGGATACTCGTGTTGCCGCCAAATCCCCCGAATACCTCCTGCATCGCTGGCGCAAGCCTGTGGAGGGCGCGGCCATTTCTGTCCGTTCCGACCGAACTGATCTTGACCGCCTTTCTTAGCAACCGGCTGTTCGCACTGCCTTTCACCAGAACAAGGCGGTCCTTCTGGTTCTCGAAAACATCACTGTGCATTACGTGAAAGTTATTTTGGAACATCCCATCCAATTCCGACTGGCTAAAGGAAGTGGCCAAACCTGCACGTTCGACCTCAAAACAGCCGATGATGTACAGAGCCGGCGGTGAGACGAAGTTCCAGCCTTTGAGGCCAGCATAGAACACCAGTAGGCTGCCTTCGCTGAGCTGACTCAGTGAGGCCTTGGGGCGCGTCGGGTCGCCGTACGTGAAGGTCTGAAATTCAGGATCGAAGTGGACAGATCGGTTGAAGACCCCTTCTCGGCTAGCTTCGGGGAAGTAATCGACTAGCCTTCGCCCTCCTCCGCCCGTAGTGTTTCCATATGTCCTCTGGTCAACTCCTGTACCTCTAAAGCTGTCCGGAATTGGGATGTACTCAAATGAACCGTCGCTGAAGAGCGGGCTGTGAATTCCGCCAGAACCGGTGTCTATACCGACTCTCAGCAAGACGACTTGCATTTCCCGCGTCCTTTCGATTCATCAAGCTCCCTGTAGCACGGCTCCCCGTTTTTGCCCAATTTTCGATTTTTCTCCACCCATCTTACAAATTTGCTGATATCCTCCGGTTCGAAATCGGAGCGAAAGTCAGGCCCTGTCTTTTCGATGTCAAACCTTTTCGGAATAACAAGGGCCTTCCGACCGAAGTAATAAAAGTGGTTTGAGATAAGAACAAATTGGTCGTGCTCCTCAAAATGGTTGCGGGGGCGTTTGTTGTCACCCCTCGACTGTTCATAGCTACCATTCTTCAGGGGCTTCTTTTCTGCGAATTGAGGGGAGGCGTAGTATTCCCCACGCGTAATGGGCTCTGCTGTCACGCGCATCGCATAGACGAGCTTCCCAGGACCGGCGCTCTTCCGTAAGTCAGCCCCGCCCGTACCGAAGATCCAATCCCCTTTTTTCGCCAATTCAACAACGTTCCTGGGTTTCTTAAGGCTCTTGCGGAATTTACACAGGCAGAGAGTACACAAACCGAAATACGGGTTGGGCGCTTGCCCATTGTCGTGTTGCACAACATAGGAGTAAAGCTTCGGCCCTGGCTGCTGTTGCATAATCCAAGTCTACGCCACCACTCGTTACACTGATAGAATCTGCTATGCGGCTTTCCCGACCTGACTCGGGCGAGCCGAGCGGACGATTTGGGCATCTCAGGTAAGGAACTATTTGGCGGGTGCGACACCATTCGAAGGATCAGCGCTGGGCCAGCCGAGAATCATGAGTGCTTTTGCGCAAGAGCCGCCGCAGGGTAATGGGCCGGATCCTGGCGGTCCCGTCCTAGTCATGCCACCTCCGCAACCTCCAAAGCGGTCGCGCCTCTGGATACAGCGAATTTGGCTGGCGGTATTCGTGCTGTTCTGTCTGGAGGTCGGCATAATCCTCACCGTGCTGCCCTGGACGCGCATCTGGACGGAGAACTCGCTTCTGTTGGGATATCCGCGCGTTCGAGAGCTCCTCATGCTAAATTTCGTTCGCGGATTGGTCAGCGGGCTCGGCTTGGTGGACATTTGGATGGGAATCGCAGAGGCGGTCCGCTATCGGGAAACCCCGGATGCCTGACATGCAGCTTCCCTACACTGGCTTCGGGCTTTTCGCATCCAATGTGCATGGGTGCAAGTTTTCGATGCATCGATAAACCAATTCCATGGCTGACAGGACAGAAGAACATCTTCGCCACAATCGCGCACCGCTGGCCTACGAGAACAAGAAATTCCTCAACGGGCCGGACGGGCGCATTCTCCGCATCCTTGCCGAATACCAGGAGCCTTTGTCGCGCTTCCGCCGCGAGCGCATTCAGGACACGATCGTGTTCTTTGGCTCGGCGCGCTTTCACAGCCGATCGCAAGCGGAAGAAGCCCTGCAACTGCTGGACAAGCCTCGCTCGGCGACCCTCGCTCCCGAGGAGGAGCAGGAACGCATCCGTCTCGCGCGCGCCGATGTCCGCATGGCGCGTTACTACGAAGACGCGCGCAAGCTGGCCTTCCTGGTGACCCAGTGGACGAACACCATCAACCAGCCGCGGCATCGTTTCGTGATTACCACCGGCGGTGAGCCGGGAATCATGGAGGCTGCGAACCTGGGCGCTTCCGAAGCGGGCGGCAAGACCATCGGGCTCAACATTCATCTGCCCTTCGAGCAGATGCCCAACCCGTACATCTCGCCGGAACTGAACTTTGAGTTTCACTACTTCTTCATGCGCAAGCTGTGGTTCGCCTACCTGTCGAAGGCGCTGGTCGTATTTCCGGGAGGGTTCGGTACCTTTGACGAGCTGTTCGAGTTGCTGACGCTGGCGCAAACCGACAAACTCGCCAAGCGCATCTGCATTGTGGTTTATGGCAAGGATTATTGGGACCGGGTAATCAATTTTCAGGCGCTGGTGGATGCGGGCACCATCTCGCCCAAGGACCTGGAGTTGTTTCACTGGGCCAACACGCCCGAGGAAGCTTTCGAATACTTACGCGCAGACCTGACCACACATCACCTGAGCCGGTGGAATGCACACGAGAAGGAACCGGAGATCGCCAAGACCAGACCGTGAGAACAGCAGTTGTCAGTGGTGGGTTGTCATCCGCCCCTGCCCCATCTTTGTGCCTCTCCAATACCACGCCCTGCTGATGGCACTTTCGGTGCTCGCGCGATTTTGCCATACAGCGTAAACTGTTGCCCGAATGTCACTAACATTAGAGGTCGCTGGCCGCAGCGATGTAGGACGAGTTCGCCCGTCGAACGAAGATAACTTCGGCTACGACCAGCGGCTGGGCATTTTTGTGGTATGCGACGGCATGGGTGGCCATGCCGCAGGAGAAATCGCCAGCCAAATTGCAGTAGACACAATCCTGGCGTACTTTCGTGAGCACGCACCCCAAGTCGAGGACAACGCTTTTCTGGACGACGCTCCGGTCGGCGCGCGCCTGTTGGCCGAAGCCGTCAAGAAGGCCAACGATGCGATTCTGGATTATGCCGAAGAGCACAAGAACACAACGGGAATGGGGACTACCCTGGTGGCGGCGCGCTTCTCGGATGGCGTCTTCAGTATTGCCAATGTGGGCGACAGCCGCATCTACTTGTTTCGCGAAGGGCAACTGCTCCAATTGACCGAGGACCACTCCCTGGTGATGGAGCAGGTACGCCGCGGGATGCTCACCCTGGAAGAAGCTAGGCGCTCGTCGGCGCAGAACATCATCACCCGCGCCCTGGGTACCGACGAAAGTACGCTGCCCGATCTTGGCGAGTTTCCGGCGCAGGACGGCGACGTCCTGCTGCTGACCACCGACGGCGTAATGCGCCACGTCACCGATCAGGAAATGCGCAACATTCTGCTGCAACTCCCATCGCTGGAAGCCGCCTGCCAAACCCTGATTGATGCAGCCAATGAAGGCGGCGGAGAAGACAACGCCACGTGTGTTCTTGTCCGAGTGCGAAAACGGAAAGCGACCGACAACCAAAACGAGAGCTGACCTTCTCTGGCCGGCTGAACTCGGTTCGTCTGCTCTGCTACACTCAAATGTTTTGCATAGCTCATCCCAGCTTCCCAGCCAGCCGCAGTCTAGTTCCCCTTCCCGCACGAGCTTTGTGGTGTACGCAATCGCCATGCTGCTAGGCCTGTTTTCGGGCTGGGTCAATCAGAAGATTGACGACGCTCTGCTCACCGCGCTTTGTGTGGTGGCCTTCACAATGATTATGGGCGTGTGGAAGGCTCGTCGGCCATGGCGCTGGGGCCTGCTGGTGTGGGTGGGCGTCCCCCTTGTGCTTGCCTATTACCAATTCATCGTGAAGTGGCCACACGATCGCGGGCAGGTATACGGGGCCTTTCTACAATTGCTGGCGGCCAGTGCGGGTGCCTTCGGCGGCTACTTCATGCGCCAAATGATTGACCACGTATTTCTGAAGCAGGGAGACTAATGTTTCAGACAGGTTGATACCCTGCGACAAGGGGCGGGTGCGGCTTTGGAACGCGTACGGTCGACGAGGCGGCTGACCATACCGCGCTTAGAACCGACTTGAGCGATTCGGTGTGGCAGACTGCGTCTACTGGAGGCGGCATGCTCGTCAGAGACTCTCGCCCGCTGCACAGGAGAACAACAGGGGCAGGAGCTCCGGCCAGCAACTTCAATCTCGCAATCCATGCGTTTGCGTGATGCGGGCTCAAGATGACGACGACATCAGCCCGTTCGCCGCGATGCGCGCTAACTTGATAAAAGCTGTGGGCGATGTGCAGGCGAAATCCGCCCGTACGCAGCGCTTCCAGGACCGGAGCGCTTGCAACACAGTCGTCACAAAGAAATAAAACCTTGTAGGGTGGCATAGGACATTCCACCTACCGGTTCTGAGAGTTGGTGTATTAAACCATTGCGGCGACCTTCATACCTATGACGTTCATCACCTAAGGTTGTGACGCTAATGCGGGAGGAGCCGTAGACTATCGTCGATGCCGCCATATCCTTCCCGGCACCCATGTCACTTTGCGAACGAAGGCTGTTTTTTTAACGTTATCCGTAGCGCTCTCGCATAAAGTCGGTCATCGCCTCGTACGCCGCGCTCAACACCGGCTCCTGCGGCAGGAATACGATGCGAATGTGCCGCGTCCCTGGCTTTTCGCCGAAGCCGGAACCGTGTACCACCAGCACATGCTTCTGCTTTAACAGGTCGGTTACGAACGCGAGGTCATCCTCGGGAATCTCCAGCGAAGGATGTGCGTAGAACGCGCCCTTAGGCGCGACCAACTTTACCCGCGGCGTGCGTTTCGCCCATTCGACCGTAAGATCAGCCCGGCGACTTAATTTGTCGCGAACTTCGACCAGGTGGTCCTGTGGGCCTTCCAACGCCGCACCAATTGCGTGCTGGAATGGATGCGGTGCTGACAAGCGAGCGCGCAGCAAGCGGTGCACCGCTTCCATGTAAGGATGCAGCACATCGCGCGGTCCGGTAGCAATTGCCCATCCGATTCGCCATCCAGGCACCAGATATGCCTTGGAGAGTCCGTTGAAAGTCACCACCGGAACATCCTGAGCAAGGGTTGCGATGGAGATGTGCTCAGCATCCGGATCAAAGATGAGCTTGTCGTAAATCTCATCGGCGAAAACAATCAAGCCGTGGCGGCGGGCGAGTTCGAGAACCCTTTCCAGTGCGCGCTTCGAGTACACGGCGCCGGTCGGATTGTTGGGATTGATTAGCAGGATGGCCTTGGTGCGCGAGTTGATCTTGTGCTCCATGTCCACCACGTCAGGCTGCCAGTCGTTGTCTTCGTCCAGATCATAGGCGTTGGCCGGGCAATCCAGTTTGGCCATGATGGCGCCGTACAGTGGATATTCCGGGCTCGGTGTCAGCACGTTGTCGCCGGGGTTCAGCAGCGCGGTCAGACAACTGTCGATGACTTCCCCGCTCCCGTAACCGATGAAGATGCTCTGGATATCGCGGAAACGGTTGCGCTCGGCTTCGCAGTGGATGGCTTCGATCGCGGGCTTGATGCCCAGCGAATCCGCATAGCCGTTGTGGCCGTCCACCATGGCCTTCACCACCGCTTCGATCATGTGCGGCGGAGTAGGAAAGTCGTACTTGCAGGGATCGCCGATGTTGAGATAGAGAATCTTGTGGCCTTCGCGCGCCACCTCGTCGGCGACCACGGCGAGATCGCGAATCGCGTAGCGAACGTTCGCCATGCGGCTCGCGGCCAGAACTTCAGGAATAGCTTTGGTAGCCATAAGAGCGTCCTCGTAGCAGGCTCACTGTGAATTACGGGAACCGTTCATTCAAACTTCTACCCCTACCGGTTGTCGATCTGCGCACGCTGCAGCTTATCCGAGTAATCCACGTACACGGACTTCCACTCGGTATAAAAGTCGATCGCTCCGATACCACCCTCGCGGTGACCGTTGCCCGTGGCTTTGGTGCCGCCAAAGGGCAGATGCACCTCGGCGCCAATCGTCGGCGCATTAATGTAGGTAATGCCCGCGTACAGATCGCGCATCGCCGTGAACGCCTTGTTCACGTCCTTGGTGTAGATTGACGACGACAGTCCGTACTCGATGTCGTTGGCGATCTCGATCGCGTTCTCCAAGCCATTGCACGGGATGATGGAAACCACCGGCCCGAAAATCTCTTCCTGCGCGATGCGCATCTTGGGATCGACATCTGCGAATACCGTCGGCGCGACGAACCAGCCATAGTTCCACTGCTCGCCTTCCAGGCGATGTCCGCCGCACAGCATCTTTGCGCCTTCGTCCTTGCCGATCTTGATGTACTTCAGGTCGGTCTCCATCTGGCTGGAGTTGACCGCCGGGCCCATGTCAACGCTTTCGTCAAGGCCGTTGCCTACCTTCAGCTTCTTGGCGCGGGCTACCAGTTCATCGATGAACTTCTTGTACACGCCCTTCTGCACAATGATGCGGCTGGTCGCGGTGCAGCGCTGACCGGTGGTGCCGAATGCGCCCCAGAGCGCGCCTTCCAGCGCGAGCTCGAGGTTGGCGTCGTCGAGCACGATCATTGGGTTCTTTCCGCCGAGTTCCAGCGAGCAATGCTTGAACGTCTTGGCTGCTTCCTGGCCCACGATACGTCCCACTGCCGTCGATCCAGTCAGCGAAACCGCGCGCACTTCCGGGTGCTCAACCATCGGTGTGCCAATGTCGCCGCCGAATCCGGTAACGATGTTGACGACGCCTGCGGGAATGCCGGCATCATGCAGGGTCTTCACGAAGTTCAACGTGGACAGCGGGGTGTCCTGCGCGGGCTTGATGACGGCGGTGTTGCCTGCGACCAGCGCGGGAAACAGCTTCCACGACGGGATTGCCATGGGAAAGTTCCACGGCGTAATCATGGCGCAGACACCCAGCGGCTGGCGGATGGCCATGGCGAACTTGTTAGGCAGCTCCGAGGGGACGGTCGGCCCGAACAGACGGCGGCCTTCGCCGGCAGTGTAGTAGCCGCAATCGATGGCTTCCTGCACGTCGCCGCGTGTCTCCTTGATGACCTTGCCCATCTCGCGGGTCATGTCCTGCGCATAGTCTTCCTTGCGTGCGATCAACAGCTCGGCAGCTTTGTACAGCATCTCGGCACGGCGGGGCGCCGGTACCAGACGCCACTTCTTGAACGCCTCTTTGGCGGTCTCGATGGCGTGGTCTACGTCTTCTTTGCCCGATTTTTGAAAGATGCCGACCACTTCGCGCGTGTCAGCGGGATTGAGATTCTCAAAGGTGCGGCCGGTGCGGCTTTCGACCCACTCGCCGCCGATGAAGTTCTCGAAAGTCCTGATCTTCGCGCCGGTGTGAACCGCTGGCGCCTTCTGTTCCATGGTAGCCATAAGATTGCCCTCCACAACGAACTGCAAACCTTTAATGCTATCTGGTGGCTCGCAGGTTGTCATCCCCGGCTATCAGCCAGAGCCGCCGGTCGCCAGCGATTTTTTCTTGCATGGAAGTCATGATCCGCCCATACTCTGGTGTCTTCTTCCGGTTTTTATGTAGAGGCATAAGACTCGCTCGGAGCGTCCATATGTCTTTTCCGTATCTCGATATCGCAATCGGCATCAGCTTCATCTACCTTCTGATGGCGCTGGTTTGCTCCACTGTGAATGAGGCCATCGCAGGGGCCATCAATTCTCGCGGTAAGACGCTGGCGAAGGGCATAGGTGCGTTGCTTCACGATCCAGCTCTCAAGAAGCAACTCTTTGCCCATCCGCTGATTCAAGGCATAGAAGGCGAGAACGACAGGTTCCCCTCGTATATCGCCTCAAACAAGTTCGCATTGGCGCTGATGGATATTCTGACCGGACCTGACGCCGCGGCGAGCAATCCCGAGGCGCTGCGGAAAGGTGTAGATAGTTTGGAGAACTCGGCAGCGAAAACGGCATTGACGGCAGTGCTGCAAAATCCACAGTTTAAGACGGACCAGGAGCGACTTGCGGCCTGGTACGACCAGGGCATGAACCGCGTCTCGGGGTGGTACAGGCGGACCAGCCAGATACGAATCTATGTGCTGGCAGCAGCGGTCACTCTGCTCATGAATGCGGACACTTTGAAGATCCTGAAAACGCTATGGAACAACCCCACCATGAGTGCGCTGCTTCTTGAGGAGGCTCAGGCGCGCCTGCAGAAGGGACAGCCGGACGCCCAGGCCCAGTCGGCGTCGCCTTCGGAGAACGATGTGATTACCAAAGAAGAAAAGCAGCTTTTGGGCCAGGCGACCGGCTGGCAGGGTGACTGGATCACGGACTGGCCAGACCATACGACCGCTGGACCGTTGCTTTGGATCTGGTATCTGCTGAAGGAGCGATTGGGAGGATGGCTGATCACGATTTTAGCGGTATCTCTTGGCGCGCCATTCTGGTTCGATACGCTTAGCCGTTTCATGAACGTTCGCAGCTCCGGAAAACCTCCGGACAACAGTACCGAGCAAGCCACCACCTGAACGTTTGAGCTGAGGGATTTTCGCCGAGCTATTAACGCGAAAGTAACGTTCCCCTGTGTTACTCTCAGGTGGTACCCTGAGTCACAATAGTGCGTGCTCCACCTTATCGCGCCGCGAAAACGGTGAGCACCAGTGGAACGGAAATTCCATCCGGCGGTTATCCTAGTCAACAGAGTTAAATTATCTGCCGGACTCAAGTGCCTGTTTGAAAGCGCGCGTGTGCCATTCTGTCATAAACTATAGGCAGCAACCTTCATACTCAGGAAGAAATAGCTCGTAATGTCATCTAACGGTTTTCATAGCAGCGCCTCGCGATTCAGCAACATGCGTTCGCTGTTCAGCATGTTCTCCAGCGATCTTGCCATCGACTTGGGGACGGCGAACACGCTGGTATACGCGCGCAGCAAAGGCATCGTGGTCAACGAGCCTTCCATCGTCGCAATCAACAAGAACACGGGTGAAGTAGAAGCGGTGGGCAAAGAGGCCAAGGAGATGCTTGGCCGCACCCCCGGCAACATCGTCGCCATCAAGCCCATGAAGGATGGCGTGATCGCGGACTTCAAAGTCACCGAGAAGATGCTGAACTACTTCATCCAGAAGGCGCACAACCGCAAGATGCTGGTGCATCCGCGCATTGTGATCGGTGTGCCTTCGGAGATCACGCAGGTGGAAAAGCGCGCGGTCATGGACTCGGCTTATCGCGCCAAGGCCAGCGAAGTGCACCTGGTGGAACAGGCCATGGTGGCCGCGATCGGCGCGGGGCTGCCCATCACTGAGCCCAGCGGCAACATGGTGGTGGATATCGGCGGCGGGGCCACGGACATCGCTGTGATTTCGCTCAGCGGCATCGTGTATTCGCGCTCGGTCCGCATGGCGGGTAATCAGATGGACGAGTCCGTCATGAATTACCTGAAGCGCAAGTACAATCTCCTGATCGGCGAGCGCACCGCCGAGCAGATCAAGATCGAGATCGGCTCCGCTTATCCGCTGGAGAAGCCGCTCACCATGGAGATCAAGGGCCGAAACCTGATCGAGGGCGTGCCCAAGACCATTACGATTGACGACAGCGAAATTCGCGAGTCGCTGGGCGAGTGCGTTTCGACGGTGATGAATGCCATTCGCGTGGCATTGGAGCGGACGCCTCCAGAGCTTTCTGCAGACATCAGCGATCGCGGTATTGTGCTGACTGGCGGTGGCGCTCTGCTGAAGAACCTGGACAAGCGCATTCGCGAAGAAACGGGGCTGCCGGTCTCGATTGCGGACGACCCGTTGTGCAGCGTGGTTCTAGGCACGGGAAAAATGTTGAGCGACTTCAAGCTGCTGCGGAAAATATCGATTGACTAGGATCGTGTGACGCCATGCTTTCCCGAACCATCGGCGAAACCGCACGGCCCAGGGCCTTCGAAACTATTCTGTTGGGCGGTTTAAGCGCCGGCGTTCTGGATGGCCTCGATGCAGTGGTTTTTTATGACTTGGCTTTCGGCGTTACGCCTACCTTGCTTTTTCAACACATAGCCAGTGGATTATTGGGGCCTAGATCGTTTCACGGAGGCTGGTACACAACGCTGCTGGGCGGTGCCTGTCATTTCTCGATTGCAATTGGAGCGGCCGCCGTTTTTTACGGGGCCAGCCTGGTCATCCCTGTGCTTTTCCGCAGGCCTTGGATCTGCGGGCCGGCATTCGGAATTCTTGTGTACCTCTTCATGCACTACATCGTGGTGCCGTTGTCCGCCGTGACAAGAAGGACGGTTCCGGTCACGGGTTTTGAGATTCTGGACCAGTTATTTTCGCACACCATGTTTGTCGGCCTTCCCATCGCCCTCATGGCGCGACGATCGGCCCGCAGCTAACTCCGGTCTGGGGCCCGGCAATAGTATGGATACATTCCTCGGCCGCTATAAAAACCTGATTGTGCTGGCGATCATTCTGTTCGCCCAAATCGTCGCTCTGGCCCTGCAGGTGCGCCGCCCAACGCAGAGTGGCGACACCCGTCTCCTCCGCCTATGGGCGATCTCCGCGGTGACTCCGGTCGAAAAAGCGGTGGTGCACACACAGCAATGGGTGTACAACACGTGGCGCACCTACGCCTACCTTCGCGGTGTTCGCAGGGAAAACCGGGAGCTCCACGCCGAAATCGGCCGCATGAAGGTTGAGGATGCCCGCCTCGACGAGGATGCGCGGATGGCGCGTCGCATTCAGGCGTTGCTCGCATTCAAGGAGCAGTACGTCGATACCACGGTCGCGGCCCAAGTCATCGGCACCAGTGGAAGTGAGCAATCGCGCATTCTGTACATCGACAAGGGCTCCAAGGATGGCATCAAGCCGGACATGGCCGTCATCACGCCGACAGGCATCGTGGGCAAGATCGTGCAAGTATTTCCCGACGCCTCGCAGGTGCTGCCGATCAATGATCAATTCAGCGGAGTGGGCGCTGCGCTGCTGTCCTCACGCCTTCAAGGCATCCTGAAGGGATCGGCTAACGGAGCGACCACTCTGCAATACATCATGAGCGACGAGAAGGTGGAACCCGGCGAAGAAGTGATCACCAGCGGTGGAGATCGAATCTTCCCCAAAGGCTTGCCCGTAGGCAGAGTCGTCTCGGTCAAGCCCGGCAAGGACTTGTTCCTGAATATCCGCGTCGTTCCCGCGGCGCGCCTCGATCAGGTGGAAGAGGTGCTGGTCGTCACCAAAATCCTGGAAAAGATGCCGGATACCAAGGATTTGGGGCCACTCCGAGCGTCCGATATCTTGGCCGAACGCCTGCCGACCGTTCCCTCTAAGCCCGAGGTTGATGCCGCCGGAAACGCGAAACCTGGCGCTGCGAATGGGAGTACGGCCGGCACAACTCCCGCCACGGGCCCACGTGCGACCGCCGCTCATACCGGCGCGGCAGGAACTCCTACCACGACTAAGCCAGGGATTGGCGGTGCGGCGGCTGCTACTGCCAAGCCCACCGGGGTGGCGACTACTTCGTCAGGCACAAGCGCAGGAGGTCTGAAACCGACGAAGCCTGCGGCTGCCGGGGCAACGCGTCCTCCTGGAACGGTCATGAAGCCGTTGAACGATGCTGGAACGATAGCCGCGCCGAAGAGAAATACCACCGCGCCGACTGCGGATCAAACACCGGCGAACGGTGCCACGACGGAAGACACGACCCCTGCGCCCAAGCCAGTCAAGCCGGCTGCGGTGCAGACACCGAGCGGGAATCCGCAGCAACCCTCCACGCCGCCTGCCGGGGAGCAGCCACCGCAATGAGCAGCCGTGTCATGCCATTCCGCGGAAGCCTCACCTCGCGCGAGCAGGTAGCGGTTTACGAATTCAGTTGGCCCGCAGCCATCTTCATCCCGTTAATCGCGGTGCTGATCCAGATCTTCATCCCAGTGCGGGTCCGCTTTCTTCCGATCGTTGACCTGCCGTTCATGGTCACCATCTTTTTCGCGGTGGCCCGGCGTAATCCGGTCAGCGGATGCCTCACGGGCTGCGCGATCGGCCTGATACAGGACCTCTTTGCCGGCCCCAACCACCCGCTGGGCATGTACGGCATTGCTCTGACCATCATCGGATACATGGCGTCATCGCTGGGCTTGAAGATAGACGTGGAGAATCCCGGCTCGCGCTTCATCCTCACCTACGTCTTTTTCGTCGCCCACCAGGGAATCTATTACGGCGTGGCACACGGGCTTCTGCGGCAAACGGCGCAATGGAATTGGAGCCACGTTGCCATTTCCGCGCTGGCCAATGCCGTGATCGGGATATTCGTCTTCAAGTTCCTGGACAGGTTCAAGGAGCGGTGAGAAACCAACGAAGCTCGCTCTCACCACAGCCTGAAACACGAGCACGTCGGCGCGGGATATGAGCGCCCAGCAAGGTCACAGCCCGCGACATACTCTCTGCGAATGTGAAGGAAGCAGGAGCGCGCATTGTCTCCCGAACAGTCGAGGGATAATCAGTCGCCCGCAGCCATTGCTGGGGCGATGTCCTCGACTTCGACAACATTTGTAGGATACTTGCCGGTATAGCAGGCGGTGCAGTAGAAGGGCTCGTCGCCCTCACCAGCAGCCTTGCGTAGACCTTCCAGCGAAAGATACGCGAGAGAATCGGCGCCGATGTATTCGCGAATTTCGTCCACCGACTTGTTGGCCGCGATCAATTGGTTCTTGGAAGGCGTGTCCACTCCGTAGTAACAGGGCGAGATCGTGGGCGGGCAGGAGATGCGCATGTGCACTTCCTTCGCACCAGATTCTCGCACCATGCGAACGATCTTGCGGCTGGTGGTGCCTCGCACGATGGAATCGTCAATCAGTACTACCCGCTTGCCCTCTAGCACATTTCGTACCGGGTTCAGCTTGAGCTTCACGCCAAAGTCGCGTACACGCTGCTCGGGCTCGATGAAGGTCCGGCCGACGTAATGGTTGCGGATCAATCCAAACTGGATCGGAATGCCGCTCTGGTAGGAGAAGCCCAGGGCGGCGGTTACGCCTGAATCGGGTATCGGAACCACAATATCGGCGTCCACCGGCGATTCCAATGCAAGCTGGCGGCCCATGGCATCGCGCGTTTGCTGCACGGCCTTGCCGAACACCAGGCTATCTGGACGCGAGAAATAAACATGCTCAAAAATGCAACTTGATTGCGGTTGCTGCGCCGAATAGAAGCGCGAATGAACCCCTTCCGGACCCACGATGACCAACTCGCCGGGTTTCACTTCGCGCTCGTAAGTCGCACCGATGAGATCGAAGGCACAGGTTTCGGAGGCGAAGACAATCGTATCGGCTCGGTGCGCCGCCTCTCCCGAGATGCGGCCCATTACCAGCGGACGAAAGCCGCGCGGGTCACGGGCGGCAAACACCCGGTCGGGAGTCAGCATGACCAGCGAAAATGCGCCTTCGATGCGGCGCAGCGAATCGGCAACCGCGTCAGGTAAGGTCTGCTCGCGCGAACGCGCAATGAGGTGGACCACAACTTCCGTATCGCTGGTGGTCTGGAAGATGGAGCCTTGCTGCTCAAGTTGGGCGTGGACCTCGAGCGCATTGGTGAGGTTGCCGTTGTGGGCCAGCGCGATCTTGCCTTTGTTGCACTCCACCATAATGGGCTGAGCGTTGAGCAATGCGGAATCGCCCGCGGTCGAGTAGCGAGTGTGGCCTATGGCCAAAGAGCCGGGAATGCGGGCCAGTGCGTCCGCTGTAAAAATGTCCGAAACCAAGCCCATGGCTTTGTGGAGTTGAAGCTGTTCACCGTTGGAGGCTGCAATGCCCGCCGATTCCTGTCCGCGATGTTGCAGCGCGTACAAGCTGAGGTAAGCGAGCTTGGAAGCTTCAGGATGGCCGTAGATGGCCACCACGCCACATTCTTCTCTTAGCTTATCGGAAGGAATCAGCATCGCTCACCTGATTTGAAGGGGCACGGCTTTAGCCGTGCCGTAACCTGCCTGCTTACCAGTGGCTTTAGCCACTGAGGGACCTCGATGTCGGGCCGAAACTGCGACTTCCCTCAGGGGCTGAAGCCCAATTCTCCCGGGACGCTCGTTGCGGCACGGCTAAAGCCGTGCCCTTTCAAAACCATTACAACTGGAGGCCCTACCCCTCCAAAGCTCGCGCTTCGCTGGCGTGACTTTCAGGCGTGCCTTTCAAATCTCGCTAGCTCTTCTGCAAAGCTCCCGGAACCAGCCGTTCTTCGGTTTCCACGTGCAGGGCGCTTTCCAGCGCACTGGCCCATGCATCTTGCAATTCGGAGACGCTTGCCTGGACGGTCCTCACA
This sequence comes from uncultured Acidobacteriaceae bacterium, assembly GCA_963836295.1. GTDB lineage: Bacteria > Acidobacteriota > Terriglobia > Terriglobales > Acidobacteriaceae > Bog-257. Next base: position 453,527 of record CAWIIY010000006.1, read on the forward strand.
CCATCAACACTGATTTCCAATTTTTCGAGGATGGTATCACCAATCTGTTCTATGGACAGGCCAAATTTCTCCGCTACTTGTTTGATTCTCCCTAGGTTTTGTCCGTCGCAGGAAATGAGCACGCGACTGGCATCCTCGCCGAACAGCACGAATTCGGGCACTAATCCGTTGGAGCTAATGTCGACTTGGGAACCGATTCCACCAGCAAATCCGCACTCGGCCAGGGTCACCGCCAGCCCACCTTCCGAGCAGTCTTTGGCGGATTCCACCAGGCCCGCGCCAATCATCTCAATGACCGCTTTTTGCAGGGCAGCTTCTTTCTCCAACTCCAGCGACGGCGGGAAGCCCCAAATCTGGCCAAGAATTTCTTTGGCGTACTCCGACGAGCCAAATTCCGCTTCGACGTCCGACGCGTCGCCCGGTTCTGACCCACGAACCACGATCAAAGCTCGTTCTGGCCCGCGAAAATTGGGGCCGACGGCCTTGTGCACGGCCTCCATAATCCCGACGACGCCAATCACAGGAGTCGGAAAGATGCCTTCGCCGAGCGTCTCGTTATAGAAACTGACATTACCGCCGGTGATTGGAGTTTCCAGCTCTTCGCAAGCCTTGGATATGCCGTCAATGGTTTGCGAGAACTGCCACATAATGTGCGGCTTCTCAGGATTGCCGAAGTTCAGGCAATTGGTGGCCGCAACCGGAGTTGCGCCCGTGCAGGCGACGTTGCGGGCCGACTCCGCCACGGCGTGCATGGCCCCCAGCTTGGGATCGAGGTAGCACCAGCGGCTATTGCCGTCGAGCGCCATCGCCAGGCCCCGTTGAGTCCCCTTGATGCGAATCACTCCGCCCTCGCCGCCCGGACCCTCCACTGTGTTGGTTTGCACCATGGAGTCATATTGCTGGAACACCCAGCGCTTGGAGCAGATGTTCGGGCTAGCCAGCAACCGCTTCAGGTCGTCAGTGAAGTCCGTCTTGGTGCCCAGCTCAACGTTGGTCGGAACCTCGCGAGGGATGGGCGGTTCCCACCGTTCCAGCGGCCGATGGTAGAGCGGCGCATCGTCGGTAAGGGCGGCGTTAGGAATTTCCGCGACTACCTTGCCGTGCTCCAACACTCGCATGGTGGGCTGATTGATGACGCGGCCGATGGTAACGGCATCCAGCCCCCACTTCTGGAAGACGCGGAAGACCTCATCCTCGCGGCCTTTCTCGGCCACCAGCAACATGCGCTCCTGCGACTCGCTCAGCATGATTTCGTAGGGCGTCATGCCGGTCTCACGTTGCGGCACAAGGTCAAGCTCGATCTCAAGTCCAACACCGCCTCGCCCGCCCATCTCGCAGGTAGAGCAGGTTAGGCCCGCCGCGCCCATGTCCTGAATGCCGACAACTGCGCTGGTCTGCATGGCCTCGAGGCACGCTTCCAGCAGCAGCTTTTCGAGGAACGGATCGCCAACCTGTACGTTGGGGCGCTTGGCTTCCGACCCTTCGCTGAACTCTTCGCTGGCCATGGTCGCGCCGTGAATGCCATCGCGGCCGGTCTTGGAGCCGACGTAGATCACGGGATTGCCTTCACCGGCGGCCTTGGCGTAGAAGATCTGGTCGCGCCGCACCAGTCCCAGCGCAAACGCGTTGACCAGCGGATTTCCCGAATAGCAGCTTTCGAACTTCACCTCTCCACCGACGTTCGGAACGCCGAAGCAATTTCCGTACGAGGCAATGCCGCTCACCACACCTTCCAGCACGGAGTGGTTCTTGTGCAGCGTGGCCTGATCAATCGGGGGTGCCCCACCCTTATCGCCGTCATTTGGCGATAGGGTGGGTTGAGCGATGGGTCCGAAGCGCAGCGAATCCATGATGGCAACGGGACGAGCGCCCATGGTGAAGATGTCGCGCAGAATGCCGCCAACACCGGTGGCAGCGCCCTGGAACGGTTCGATAAACGAAGGATGATTGTGCGACTCGATTTTAAAGGCGCAGGCCCAGCCATCGCCGATGTCGATGATCCCGGCGTTTTCTCCCGGTCCTTGCACGACACGACGGCTGTGCGTTGGTAGGCGTCTCAGGTGCACTCGCGAGGACTTGTAGGAACAATGCTCGCTCCACATCACGCTGAAGATGCCCAACTCGGTGAAGGTAGGCTCGCGGCCCAGCGATTTGAGGAGGCGGTCGTATTCCTCGGCCGAAATTCCGTGGTCGCGAAGCACTTCTGGAGTGATGGTGGGTTCTTTGGCAATGCTGGTGGCGCTATCAACTGGATTCATGGCAATCAGGAAGGAAGTTCTATTGTCGCACGCACCGTCAGCTTAGGGAAGGACAGGCTTTTCCGGTGCCAGGTGAACCTGAAGGTCTTTAGAGGGTGCAGAAGCACCTCAGCCAATGCCGGCTTTATTCGTCCGCCTCCCGCCACTGATAGCCGCAGGCCAGGCATTTCCAGCGATGCGTCTCCTGCGCGGGTACCTCGGGAAATGGTATTGCCGCTGACCACAGAGCGATCTGCCGCGGGTTTGCGCCGGTTACCTCGCGGATCTCCAGCGATTCACACTCGGGGCAACATGCGACCTCTTCCATCTCTTCGTCGCCGTCATCTGGCTCGCCTCCGTCGGATTCTTCCGCTTCGAAGTCGTCAAGGACTTCCAGCGCGCGCACGACCTGGCTATCAGGCACCTGCAGGCGGATGCCACCCAGCGCCATCCCCATATGCCAGTTCATGGCGTGCATATTCTCGTCGCAAACGAAGGCTGAAATTCCGGCAGAGATCAGCTTGCCCTGCGCCAGTTTGGCTTCGCCAAGGTTGAGGAACTTCGCAATGGTGACCGGTTCATCCGACATCGCTGTTTCAAAAAGCGTAGGCTAGCCGGGCGCGCGAGTCAATTCCAGCAAATGCACGCGGCGACTGTGTTCCGCGATGACGTCGACTACCTGCATCGCGAGGGCGAGGACCCGGCGGCCATCCTCCAGCGTCACCTCCGGCGTCGAACGATTGCGCACCGCACGCAGGAAGCTATCCAACTCCGCGCGCAACGGTTCCTGCTGCGCAACTGCCGGCTTGAATGGCGTGATGCCGGGAAGCGCGCTGGCGGTAATGCTTGCCGGATTGAATGGGTCGAGGCCGGCCGGGTCGAGTGACAAGTCATCCACGGTCAGCACGAGTAAGTCCTGCCGCGAGTAGTCGAGCGAAATGTATTGGCGCGGCTGGAAGAAGCGCAGCTTGCGAACGCGCTCGGTGCTGACGCGGCTCGCTGTGAAGTTGGCCACGCAGCCGGATTCGAATTCCATGCGCACGTTGGCGATGTCCACTTTCTGCGAGAGAATCGGCAGGCCGACCGCACGCACTTCTTTGACAGGCGATTGCACGAACGCGAGCACGATGTCGAGATCGTGGATCATCAGGTCGAGGACGCACGTCCACGTCGAGCGAGCGCGGACTGAAGACGCTGAGGCGGTGCACCTCAAAAAACATGGGCTGGGTGAGCAACGGGAAGGTGGCGCACACCGCGGGATTGAATCGCTCGAGATGACCGGCCTGCGCAATCCGGTCCTTCCCGTCCCGCGATGGCAATCAACTCATCCGCCTCGGTGACGGTGGTCGCCAGCGGTTTTTCAATCAGCACATCGACGCCGTTCTGCATCAACTGCCGCGCAACCTCGAGATGGGCCGCGGTAGGAACCGCGACCGAGCAGGCATGCACGCCAGACGCAATCAATGCATCGAGGGAGCGAAATGCGGCGGGCCCGAATTCGGAGGCCGCGGTTTGAGCGCGAGCGAAATCTGCATCGAAGACCCCGGCAAGCTCGATCTTGTGGGACGGGTCGGACTGAAGGTCGCGATAGACACGTGCGTGATTGCGGCCAAAGGAACCAACGCCGACGACTCCGACGCGCAGGGCGTCGCTTGTGCTCTGCATGTTAGGATTCTCGCCTATCGGCGAGCCATGACGCAAAAAGACGCTGGCGATTTTCGAGCCACTCGTCACTGAGAATCGCCCAGCGATCATGATCTCGCCAGACGCCATCGATCATCAGGTATCGCGGGGAAAAGCCTTCCTTGCGAAAACCCAAACGAGACACGAGCGCACTGGAGGCGAGATTACCCGGCTGAATATTAGCCTCCAGACGATGAAAACCAAGTTCGTCGAAGGCCCGATCCAACACGAGCGATAACCCCTCCGTCATGTATCCCTGTGCCGCTAATCCAGCGAAAGCGTAGAAACCCAGATAGGCGCTTCGGAGCAATCCCATGACAGGCTCATCACATTGAACACACCTGCGAGGCCGTCGTCGGATCTTCGCCGGACTAGAAAGCCCATCGTTCGCCCGCTGGAAATGCGGTCGAGGTAGTCTTTGTACTCTTCATGAGATCGAGGAGGGAAGGCCCAGGGTCGATGCAGGTTCTCGCTGCGGCGTACTGCTTCGAGAATCTCCGATTCATTCTCTGCAGTGGGATTGGATAGAAAGACCCGCCGGTCCGCGCGAGAATAATTGGAGCCGTTGTGCGCGTCCTGGTCACTCATGCGTCTGCCAACCTAAGCGGAAACGTCTCTACACGGTGTGATGTGGGATGTGGCTAACTGCTGTCTCGGCGACGACACAAATTCCTGCGTCGTTGGCCGCCGACAACAGTGCGTCTCGATCCAACAACAAACATCGCCCGGCATCGAGTGCGAGACAAGTTGCGCCGGCCTGCTTCATACTCTCGATTGTTTTCAGGCCGACAACTGGCACATCGAAGCGCATGTCCTGGTTGGGCTTGGCGACCTTTACCACGGTCAGAGCGCGGCTCAAGGTGGATGGCTCTTTGCCCAGCGATGGCGACTTCATGATCTCGCCGGCACGAAGAATAGTGGCGTCCGTGCCTTCCATGGCTTCTACGGCAACGCACGCGGCTTCAGCGATGACTACAGTCTGGCCGATGTCGAAGCGCGAGAGATGGTGCGCGACCGCGCGTCCGTAGGTGATGTTGGTTTGCTCGGAGTCCGTCGGCCCGCGCTGGGTAAGCACGCCCTCGCAGGCGAGCATCGGCTCTAACAGCGCGGTGGAATTGATCAGCGTGATGCCTTCCTCGGCCAGCAGCTCGCTGACGGCGCCGATCAGCGAATCCGTGTTGCGCGTGGTCAGCGAAAGCAGAAGCTTGGCAAGCTTCCAGTCTGGCTTGATGCTGCTGAAGATTTGCTTGTGCTTGACCTGCCCGGCCATAATTGCGCGCGTAACGCCTTCCTGCTTGAAGGTATCGATGAGCCGCGACAGTTCCCCTAATGAAAGCCAATAAACGGCTGACGCACCGTGGTGTTCGATTTCGGGCGAGGCTTCTTCCATGATGGCCGCCACGACCACTTGCATGCCTTGGGAGCGAGCAGCATCCAGCACCAGCAGCGGAAACTTGCCGTTGCCCGCGATAAGCCCGAGTTTTTGAGCAGGATCAGTCATATCAGTGCGAGGCGCGAATATCGTCAGGCCGCGTCCAAGTCGTTTGTTGTGGACTTGAAGGGGCGCACCTTTTAGGTGCGCCATAACGTCCTCGCAAGTCGCTGGCTTCAGCCACTGAGGGAGCTAGCCTCCATACGCGCCAAATTCGAGTTTCATCAGTGGCTAAAGTCCGGTCTCAGGACGCCTAATCGGCGCGGCTGAAGCCGCGCCCCTCCCAGAATGATTTCGACCAACCCATGTAGCGTTTTTCCCTTACTTGATAATTCCCCGCTGCGACGATTCGATGAAGCGGAAAAGCATCTCGACATCTTCGCCCTGCGCACCTTCCGACCGCAGCTTCTCCAGGGCCTGCGAAGTATTCAGCCTGGAAGCCAGCAAAACCTTGAATGCATGATGCAGCTTGGCAATGCGCTCGCGGGAAAATCCGCGCCGCTGCAATCCCACTTTATTCAGCATATAGGCGTGCGTGTCGCGTTCGGCGCTGGTCATCGAGTAGGGCAGCACGTCTTGGGTGAGAGTGGTGCCACCGCCAACGTAGGCGTGCGCGCCGACCCGAACATACTGGTGCACCGGACATAGCGCGCCCACCACGGCCCACTCTTCGACCGTGACGTGGCCTGCCAGCGTGGCAGCGTTAACCAGCATGGCGTGATCGCCGATGAAGCAATCGTGCCCAATGTGGGTGTAGGCCAAGATCCACACATGGCTGCCAATGCGGGTCACGCCGCCGCTTTTCGCAGTTCCGCGAGTGATGGTGACATACTCGCGAATGACGTTGTGGTCGCCAACTTCCAGCCGTGTGGGCTCCCCAGCATAGGTGAGATCTTGCGGATCCATGCCAAGCGCCGCGAAAGGATAGATTTTGTTGTCGTCGCCCAATCGGCTGGCGATCTTCCCAACACCACGTGCGAGACCAACTGACAGTTCTCGCCCATCTCCACGCCCGCACCCACGGTGCAATACGGGCCAATGCTGCATGACGCAGGGATTTTTGCGGAGGGATCGACGATGGCCGTCGGGTGAATATTCATCGGGAATTATGACTGCTCGGTTGCGGGAGCCAGCTCGGGCGCGGCTTCCGCCTTTTTCGGCGAACGATTCAGCAGGCGGCAGGTGACGATCGCTTCGCAGGCCAGCTTTTCACCGACATACGCTTTGCCTTGCATACGGCCCGCCGTACCACGCCACGCCAGAACGTCAACCTCGATGCGAAGCTGGTCTCCGGGTATCACCGGCCGGCGGAAACGCGCGCGCTCGATGCCGGTGAACAGCAACAGCTTTTCATCACGGTCAGGAAATTCGGTCAACAACAGAACGCCGCCAGCCTGGGCCATGGCTTCCACCACCAGCACGCCCGGCATAATCGGATGATTGGGAAAGTGTCCCGCAAAGAACGGTTCGTTGATGGTAACGTTCTTGATTGCCACGATACGTTTGGTGGGTGTGATATGGATGATGCGGTCGACCAGCAGGAACGGAAAACGGTGCGGCAGGATGCTCAGTATGTCCTGGATGTTCGAGCGTAATGCTGCCGTCAGGCGCGGGGTTTACCGATTCACTCATCACTGGTCCTGTAAAAGTTCAGATTATACATTCCGGAACGGGGGGTCTGTAGCGGTGAGAGGATCGGGTAGTGCCCCAGTTTGAAATTGACGGGGATGACGGGAGACAAAAAGAGAGTTTCAAACTGTCATGATAAAAGTGCTGATTGGACATAGCATGTGCCGAGACTGCTGGAACAAGGCGAATCCTGGGAAAAGCTCCGTCGGGCATGAAGCCCCGCCACGTTTCCGGGTACGGGAGATATGTTGCTTCTGTCTCAAGGAGCACAAATCTGGAATTTCTGTGCCTAAGGACAAGAACGACCGCAGCGTCAAATGCACCCACACAATCCGCAACAGCCCGTATCCTTGATTTCAAGTTGAGGTACTGCCGAGGATCTAGGAGCACTGGAAGAATATGGCGAAATCGAAGAAGCGGCGCGCGAACGGAAATCACCGCTACATCCTGCGCTGGCTGACCGGACGCCAACGCGAGATGGTCGCGAGCGTACGCGAGATGGTCGTGCGCGAATCGCCTACGCAGAACAAGCCAGCTTGCGATGCGCTGTGCTCCTACCTGGCAGAGCAGTTCGCGCGCCTGGGTGGTCGTGTCAAAATTCATCAGCGGCCTTCGGCTGGAAACCATCTCCAGGTAGATTTCTTCGGCGCCAAAGGCCGCAAGCCGGTGCTGTTGCTGGGACACTTCGATACCGTGTATGACCTCGGGACGCTTCCAACCATGCCTTGGCGCGAGCAATACGGCCGGCTCCACGGGCCTGGCGTCTTTGACATGAAGAGCGGCATCGCGCAAATGATGTTTGCGATCTCGGCCTTGCGCGAAGTCCGTGGTAGCTTGCCTCGCCCGGTGACGGTGCTGCTGGTCTCCGATGAAGAAGGAGGCAGCGCCAGCTCGCGCGCACTGACCGAAAAGCTTGCGCGCCAATGCGCGGCAGTACTGGTGTGCGAACCTTCCGGCCCGGGCGGTGCGCTGAAAACTGCGCGCAAAGGCGTGGGATCGTTCGTCATGAAGATCACGGGACAGGCAGCGCACTGCGGGACTCGATTTTGAAAAAGGGCATAGCGCAATTCTGGAGCTGGCGCATCAGAGTTCAGGCGATCTCGCGGCTGACCGATCTGAAACGCGGGATTACGCTCAACGTTGGAGTCGTTCGCGGAGGGACGCGCACGAATGTCATCCCCGCGGAGGCCGAGGCCGAGGTGGACCTTCGCATCGGAAAGAAAGCCGATGGCGCGGCGATGGAGCGCAAGATACGCCGGCTGCGGCCAATGAATCGGAAATGTAGGATCGAGATCGAGGGCGGCATCAATCGTCCGCCGATGGAGCGGACGAAACATGTGGTCGCACTCTTCGAGACGGCGCGGAAGATTGCCCGAGAGCTGGGTTTCCCTTTGACGGAGATTGCGGTCGGTGGCGGCTCGGACGGCAACTTCACCGGCGGAATCGGGATTCCCACGCTCGACGGCCTAGGCGCGGTTGGCGAGGGCGCGCACGCTACTCACGAATCGATTGTTGCCGCCGAACTGCCTCGCCGGGCGGCTTTGCTGGCCGGATTGATTGAGGCCATCGAATAGTCAACCCGCAGGATTCTTTGACGCGACCCATATGAAAGCCTAGAATCTGGGCAGAAGCCCGCTATCCCTTGCTAGCCGCAAAAACGGGCTGACCGGAGGCCTTATGTTTGGTGGAAAGCTTGGCTTGCCCGAGCTGCTGGTTATCGTAGCCATTGCCCTGCTCATCTTCGGTCCGAAAAAGCTGGGAGAACTGGGCAAGGGCTTGGGCGAAGGCATTCGCAATTTCAAATCGTCAATGAACGAGAACACCTCGGCGACGACAACGCCTCCCCCCAACTCGACGGAAGATAAGAAGTCGTAGCGACGCGGTTGTGCAGGGTTCTCTGCCGGATGCGCAGAACCTGGGGTTCCCCGGTTATTCATCTGTTCACAAAGATGCAGGCAGCAACGCTTTGAAGGCGCATGGCTTCGGAGGCCGCTCCAAAAAGTCGGCTTGTGAATATTTCGTGTCAGGGCGCGACGTTAGTCGTGCCATTAAGCCCTCTATTTCTTCAGCCGTGCCGGTATGTATGCGCAGCAGTTGCGGTTCAGCCTCTCAACATAATTTCCAACCGCCGGCTTCTTCCGCTGCGCGCAACATGCGATATACCCGCGGCACCGGAAGTCCCACCACGTTGAAGTAGCAACCCTCGATGCGCTCCACCCAGCGTGAGGCCATGCCTTGGATGGCATAGGCTCCGGCTTTGTCCATCGGCTCGCCGCTCGCGACATAAGCTGCGATCTCAACTTCCGAGAGCAGGCTGAAGACAACCTGTGTAATCTCGGCCTCGGTCTGCTCGAAGCCCGGCGCCAACAGGCACACTCCCGTGATCACCTGATGAGTTCTTCCAGAGAGCAAACGCAACATGCGCGTTGCATCGGCTTTGTTAGTGGGTTTCTCCAGCAGATTCTGGTCGACGACTACGAGGGTATCTGCACCCAGCACTGCACTTTCTGGATGCCGAGCAAACACTACACGCGCCTTGTCGCGGGCCAGCCGTTGAGCGTAGCCCACTGGCTTTTCGTGGTCGACGGGCTGTTCAGGGACGTGGGCGGGTTCAACCGTGAATGGTATCGCCGCGTTGCGCAATAGCTCGGAGCGGCGCGGCGAAGCGGAAGCGAGAACCAGGGGCATGCACCCTGATTCTATCCGGCGAGCACCATCGGAAGCATCTTATTCGGCGCTTAGCCCGTCTGATGTTTGGTGACCGCCGTAAGTCAGATTTTTTACTGCGTCCCGGGCCAATTTTGTTTCGCTCTTCGAGCCGTTTCTCGTGGCGAGATGATCTGCTCGCCCGCGCCGTGGGGCGCCGTTTTCTCCTGTAGAATCAAGCTAGCGCGCAACTATCTCAGATGGATCCGTCACTCATCCGAAATTTCGCCATCATCGCCCATATTGATCATGGGAAGAGCACGCTTGCCGATCGGCTACTCGAGCTCACCGGCTCGCTCAGCGCTCGCGAGATGCAAGCCCAAGTGCTTGATGCCATGGACCTTGAGCGGGAGCGCGGCATTACGATCAAAGCGCATTCCGTGCGCATGATGTATCCGGCGGTAGACGGGAAAACTTATCAGCTCAACTTGATTGACACGCCGGGTCACGTGGATTTCAGCTACGAAGTTTCGCGCTCGCTGGCCTCCTGCGAAGGCGCTCTGCTGGTGGTGGATGCGTCGCAGGGCGTGGAAGCACAAACCCTCGCAAACGCTTACATCGCTATCAATAATGGGCTGGAGATCATCCCGGTAATTAACAAGATTGATTTGCCGAGCGCCGACATCGAGCGCACCAAGGAGATGATCGAGAGCGCGGTCGGTCTGGATGCCTCGCATGCGCTGGCCATCAGCGCCAAGACAGGTATGGGAGTGCCCGAAGTGCTGGAGGCGGTGGTGCAGCGCATTCCTCCGCCCAAGGGGCGCGCCAGCAACCAATTGCAGGCGCTTATTTTCGATTCATGGTTCGATTCCTATCGCGGCGTGGTGGTGCTGGCGCGCGTTATCCAAGGCGCGCTATACAAGGGCCAGCGCATTCGTCTGATGTCGAACGGCCGCACCTTCGATGTGGAAACGCTGGGTGTTCTTACCCCAAAGCCGGTTGAAGTCGAGCAATTAAGCGCTGGCGAAGTGGGGTTCCTCACAGCAACGATCAAGACGGTTGCCGATTGCAAGATCGGCGACACCATAACCGACGATCATCATCCTGCGATCGAGCCGCTGCCCGGCTTTGAGGAATTGAAGCCCATGGTGTTCGCGGGACTCTACACCGTCGACGCGCACGAACATACGCTCCTGCGCGAGGCGCTGGAGAAGCTGCGGCTCAACGATGCGTCGTTTTTCTTCGAGCCCGAAAGTTCGGTCGCGCTGGGCTTCGGCTTCCGCTGCGGTTTCCTGGGCCTGCTGCACATGGAGATCATCCAGGAGAGGCTGGAGCGCGAATACAATCTCGACCTTATCACCACCGCTCCCGGTGTGCGCTACAAGATCACGCTCGCCGATGGCGGCGTGATCGAGGTGGATAATCCATCGCGTTGGCCCGATCCCAGTGAAATCGCCAAGATCGAAGAGCCCGTCATCCTGGCCACCATCCTTACCAACGAAGAATACGTCGGCGGCATTCTGAAGCTGGTGGAAGACAAGCGCGGCAAACAGAAGGGCTTCGAATACGTAAGCTCCACGCGCGTGATGCTGAGTTATGAATTGCCACTGAACGAGATCGTGCTCAACTTCTACGATCGGCTAAAAACGATTTCACGCGGCTATGCTTCGCTCAACTATCACCTCACCGGTAGCTGGGAATCGCCGATGGTGAAGCTCGATATCCTGGTTTCGGGCGATCCCGTGGATGCTCTTTCGATCATCGTGCATCGCGATTTCGCCTACGAGCGCGGTAAGGCGCTAGTCTCCAAGATGAGGCAACTAATTCCGCGGCAGATGTTCGAGGTCGCCATTCAGGCAGCGATCGGAGCAAAGATCATTGCTCGCGAGACCGTGGCTGCCCTGCGGAAGAACGTGATCGCCAAGTGTTATGGCGGCGACATCAGCCGCAAGCGCAAGTTGCTGGAAAAGCAGAAAGAGGGGAAGAAGCGCATGAAGCGGATCGGCCGCGTAGACATCCCGCAAGAGGCTTTTCTGGCTGTTCTCAGGGTTGGGGAGGACTAGAGCAACGCGGCGCCCAGGCGCCGACTTCCCAAAGCGGTAATTCTTGTCCGATTACTTCCTCCTGAGAGCGTGAAGTTGTGCAAAACCTCTGACCAGCCCGATACCCAGAGCGATTTCCCCAAATTACTCATAGAATATTTACATATCCGCTAACCACTTGATTTTCTGTTGGTTGAATCTGCATCAGAACATGGGCAGAGTGGCTAAATAGCTGAAAGAACATGGCCTCCGATTATCCCCGTCTTGTCTTCCACAAAGTTTTCCACAGATCTGAGGAATTCATTCAGCCAGCCTCTACAAGCGGCTGTTGACTCGATAATGACGATAGAAGGTAACCACGAGCGGGGTACCAAGAAGGCGAACACGCGATGAGTAAGAAACCCCGTGACTGTGGTCGCCAACGCAAAAGCCACGGTGCTCCACCCGAACGCGTCAAGCAAAGGCCGCTACGCGAGCGGCCTTTGCTACGGAAGCGAGATAGCTCTACGGCTTCGTGCCAGATGCGGCTGGCTTAGTAGCCGGCGGTATCGGGCTGGCGGGATGGCTGGCGGCGTTCCCGGCAGGCCTGGGTGGCGGGGCAACACCCGACTGGGCGTTGTATGCCTCCACGATGGTCTTCGTCAAGTCTACTGACGCTGTCGCCCAAAGGAGCGGTCCCTGCGGCCAGGGATTCGAGGAGTCGAGCAGAAGACCATAGCCGCCGGCTTTCGCATACTTGTCGATCACGGGCGCCATCTTCTGCAGGATGCGCTGAGCAATCTCGTTCTGTTGCGCCTGAAAGTCATTTTGGGCATCTTCCGCCGAACGCTGCAGACTCTTCTGCTTGGTCTCGATGGACTTCACGAGGGTGGCGCGGGCCTCCTCGTTCATCTTGTCGCCTTGAGTGTTGAGCTGCTTCTTGAGATTCTCCACCTCGGAGTTGAGGTTTTGCAGCTCGGAGCGGCGTGGTTCGAACTTCTTCTGCAGAGCTTCGAAATCGCGCGCTCCTTCGTTCGTGGCTACGATGGCCTGCTGAATGTCGATAATGCCTACTTTGACACCACCGGAATTGGCCGTGGTGGGAGCGGCGGGAGTGGCGGCAGCACTAGCCGGGGTTTGCGCCCGTGCCGATATCGTCAGAATAACAGCAAGCACCGCGGTGCTTGCGAGCGTGCGCTTCATTAGGTTGGTGTAACTCCTTGAACTGCTCCGGGAATTCCTCAGATGTACCAGTCGCGAACGCGGTCCTGCTGCGAACTGCTCTGGACAGCCGGAGACTAGCTGGCTGCTCAGACGCAGCCTCGCCCACTCCCCAGCCGGAAGATTCGGCGGTGCGGATAATCAAGATTATAGGGAACGGTACTTGTCAACGTCAAACAAAACCAGCACTGGGTAGTGCCCTGACGGCGGTACCAACTCGCGGTGCTGCCAGCTACGGAACCGATCGGCCCGCCAGCTCGCCTAGAAGGTTGTTGCGACCGTGAAGCGAAACGTCTTGCGCGGCTCGCGCAACAAGTAGCTCGGCTGATAGATCGAAACCGCTTGAGCATAGGTGTAATCGCCGGCTGCTCCTGCGGGGAACATACTGCGAGTGATAGGCGTAGGCGAGCTAACGGTCTCGTCAATTCGCAGGGGGTTGTAAGCGTAATAGACGCGAAATGGCGCATTCACTACCGGCATGATGACTTGCAGCTCCAACCCAGTAGACATGCGGGGCTGGTAATTGGTACCAGAGACCGGCTTGAGTTCCGAGTTAAACGGAATGGTAGATCCGCCGGCACAGGTGAAATTGGACGTCAAATATGGGCAGCCAAAGACCGTGGTTTGCAGGGCCGTGACCTGAGGTCCTGCAATCCGCAGTTGTGACTCCTGGGAGATGAAGTCGAATCCTGTGTCCACAAAAACGGCGAGCGTGACCGGTCCAACGATGGGAATGCGGTATTCGAGGTTATTGACCAGGTTGGTGTCGCCACCAGGAAAGATGACCTGCTCAACCGGAATGGTGATGTTGTAAACCCCGCGCCTAGGATTCGTCGGATCCAGCGGAACGTTGCTCCCGTCGGGATTCTGTAGCGGAATGGTCACGGCGGTCGGGAAGAACGCAACTGGTGAAATGGCCCGAATGTCAAAACCCCGAATGTCAGTATCGCCGCCCATATAAAAGCGGTCGAAGGGGGGAGCCACCTGGCCTCCGTATCCTGCGATCCAGGAGCCCAAAACTCTGAATCCGAAGGTATTACGGCCTTTGTGGACGGGGATAAATCTCTTGTATTCCATAACCGGCTTGACGTAATTCACGTTACCGCCCAAACCTGCAAATTCGGTCGCTATATATAAGCTTTGTCCCTGATGCGGACGCTGAGGGTTGTCAATCCTGTTGTAGGAAAAATTCGGGATAACCTTACTGGTGATAATGCCGTTCAGAGCGTTGGGGCCGGAGATGCCGCGGAATGCCAAGGTCTCAAAATAATCTGTCGACGCAGCGCTGTAAGTCGTTACCGATGAATCGTCGAGCGAATAGGTGATTCCCACTCGTTTGAAGGAGCGCTTGATGGGATAGGTCAAGGAAGTCGTTGCGCCTGTGCTCGTCTGGGTAAAATTCTGCAGCAAGGCCTGGTAACTCGCTGGCAGGGCGACCGTCTGGTTTAGCTGAATGGAAGTGAGGGCTGCCTGGTTGTAGTTGTAGCTGCTGTGGTAGACCGTCCAGCCGAATTGCAGTGGCCGATCAAACAGGTAGGGCTGGGTGAACCCGAGGGTTTCATTGCGCTGGTACTGGCCGATCTGGAACTGCAGCGACAAGCTCTCGCCTTTGCCGAACAAATTGTTGGTGGTGTAGTTGAGGCCGATAAACCCACCCGCCAGACCGCTGACGCCGCCCGTTAGACCGATGCTGTTCTTGCCTTTCTCCTTTACCTTCAACGTGATGTCAACCGTGGAATCCTGCACGTTCTGCTTGATCTCGGAATCCTGCTCGGGCTTGAGCGGTTCGAAGTACTGTAGCTGGTTCAACCGCAGCAAGCTCAGTTCCCACAGATTGCCGTTGTAGACCTGGCCCTCTTCCAGCGCCAGCTCGCGGCGAATGACTTTGTCGCGCGTGGTCGTATTCCCCTGGAATTCGATTCGGCGGACAAAGAATTGCTTTCCTTCATCAAGGTCGATGCGCAGGCTGATGAGCTTCTTTTCATCGTCGGCCTCGGTGTTGGGGACGGGTGTGAAATTGATGTAGCCAAGGGCAGCGTAGGCTTTTCGCAGGGCTTCCAATCCTTTTCGGATAGCTTCGGTGTCGAAAATTTCGCCATCTTTGATCTTGAAGAGGGCGCGCAATCCCGCCGTGTTCGTGACCGCCTTGTTGCCACTGAACGTGATCTCCTTCAGACGGTAGCGTGCGCCTTCTTCGACCGGCATGGTGATATCGACGGCTTTGCCGGGTGTCGACTTGAACGGCCAATACCAACGGAAGCCGCTGGTGTCGTGGATCTGGGTCTTGGGATCGCCAACCAGCGCCTTGAAGTAGCCTTTGGTCTGGTAATAGTACCGGACACGTTCGGCATCCTCGCTCAACTTGGTCGAATCGTAGGTGCGGGGAAAGAGGTTTTCCAGGAAGATTGAGTGAGGAATGCCGATGGGCTTCAAGTTCTTCATTGCACTGCGAAGTTCGCGCGAACTGAGGGCCTTGTTGCCTTCGAAAGTGATCTTTCCCACCTTGACCTTGGGACCCTCTTTCACCACGAACGTAAGAGCGACGGCTGCCGGAGGAATAGGACGCACTTCCGAGCGTACGGTTGCAAATTGATGACCGTGCGCGGCGAGCAATTCCTTGATGACTACTTCCGCACGCTTTACTTTTGTCGGATCGTATTGGCTCTCCTGGGTAAGTCCGACCTTGCGTTCCTTAAATTTGTCGAGCACGTCACTCTGGGAGACTGAACTCAAGCCCACGTACTTGATCTCGCGGATGGTCGGCTTTTCCTTAACATAGACGTGAATGATCCAGCCCTTGGCCGACGGCTCCCGCTCTATGCGCAGATCGTCGAAGTATCCTGTATTCCATAGGGAGTTGAAGTCGCGCTCCAAGGCTGCCTGGTCGTACACATCACCGGGCTTGGTGAACATTCGGGCCCGGATGGTCTCTGCGGGAATTCGGCGATTGCCTTGGATAATGATCTGCTCGATCACGCCCTGTTGCGCTGCGCACGTGCCGGCAAGAAACACGAGAGCCAAAAAAAGACTGGTCGCCGCGGCACAGTAACGTATCCCGCGAGCGAACAGGGACGCGGGTCTTACCTGAAGATGGCAAGAAATGACGAAACCTCAGTACAGGTTAATGAAAGCGCAATTATACGGTACGGGTGCTCTGGTTCGGAAACCGATCGCCCGGTTTGTCCGCGACAGACGGCAACCCTAACCCTTGCTGTAGCAGGAAGTTTCGGGAACTCGCTCGACCTCGACCAGAGTCGAATAGAACGTAGCGCCACCACCAAGGTCGGTGAGTCGATCCGACGTCAGCACGTTGATATTGAGACCGGCTTCGGACAACTTCGCCCAACCTAACCGAGCGCCGACCACGCCGGCTGCCACCGTCCCGTCGACCCGCGCGCGCAGGAAAATCTCGCCTCGTTGGTTATAGACACGAACGCGGTCGCCGTCAGCTATGCCGCGGCGCTCCGCATCGGCACGATTGATCTCCAACTCATGCTGCCGCTCCATCTTTTGGAGGCTGGGCAAATTGACAAATGTGGAGTTCAGAAAATTGTCGGCCTTACGAGCCAGCAGCTCCAGTGGGAACTGCTCCGTCGCTTGCCGGTGACGCGACTCCTCTGGCGGAACAAACGACGCCACCGGATCCATGCCATGGGAGATCAACGCCGGGTCGAAGAGTCGTGCCTTTCGGTTTGGCGTGTCGAACCCGTTTGCGAATGGTAGCCACGGACGTTCGCTTTGGTCTCCATGCAGGTTCAAACGCACGTAGGGATCGATCTCGAGACGCTGCCGAGTGATCCCCTCCAGTTGCGGCGCGCCCGACGCCAAAGCCGCATCGATCATCGCGTCGACTGGGGCGCGGAAACAGTCATCCTCGAATCCCATGCGCAGGGCGAGCTCGCGAAAGAACTCCACGTTCGACTTGCACTCACCCAGCGGCTCAATTGCCGGTTGCGACACCTGCAGGTAGTAATGGCCATAAGCCTGGACCAGGTCTCTGTGCTCGAAGAAAGTCGTGGCCGGCAGAACCAGATCGGCGAAGTCCGTGGTGTCGGTGAGGAACTGCTCGTGGACCACGGTAAACAAGTCTTCCCGCTTCAGCCCTCGCCTCACCAGATTCTGATCCGGGCAGACCGCCGCCGGATTTGAGTTGTAAACGATTAGGGCCTCGATCGGAGGATCGTCGAGTTCGGTCAGTGCTTTGCCGAGCTGCACCATGTTTACGGTGCGAGCGGGGCCTCCTAGCGGGCTCTTCTGCATCAGGTCACGCCGCTCCATCGCGGCGCGATCGAGCTGAAAGCCGCCACTGGTGGACAATTGCAGCCCGCCGCCGACTTCCTTCCACGATCCCGTGATCACCGGCAGCATGCACACTGCCCGGACCAGCAGCGCCCCCATTTTGCGCACGCTGGATGCCGTAGTTCAGACGGATCGCCGCCGGACGCGTGGTGGCGTACTCGCGGGCCAGGCGCTCAATATCGTTGCGGGAAATGCCAGTCCATTGTTGGACGCGCTCGGGCGTATAGTCGGGGAGCCGCTTTTCTAACTCATCAAAGCCCTCGGCGTAACGTTCGATGTAATCCCGATCATGCAAGCCATCGCGAACAATGACGTGCATCAATCCCAGGGCGAGGGCCACATCCGTGCCGGGATTGATCGGGATGTGCCAATCGGCAAGGCCCGCGGTGCGGGTGCGATACGGGTCGATGACCACCAACCTCGCGCCATTGCGTCGCGCCTCTTCGATGAACGGCCAGAGATGAACGTTGTTGCCGTGAATGTTCGCCGCCCAGGCGATGATGAACTTCGAGTGGCGGAATTGTTCGGGCTCGGTTCCGATCTTGCGACCGTAGATCGAGATAATGGCGTCTTCGCCGGCCTGGGAACAGATGCTGCGACGAAGCTGTGACGCGCCCAAGCGATGAAAGAAGCGCCTGTCCATGGAGGCGTTACTCAGCACTCCGATGTTACCGCCGTAGGAATACGGGAGGATTGCTTCGGGCCCGAATTCCATACTGATGCGGCGCAGACGAGCAACAATTTCGTCGAAGGCTTCGTCCCAGGTGATGCGCCGGAAAACGCCGTCGCCGTGAGTGCCCTTCGGCGCTGTCCTGCGCATGGGATAGAGAACCCGGTCGGGCGAATACACACGGTCAAGGTATTTCGCAACTTTCGCACACAGAAAACCGCGGGTGATGGGATGCTCGGGGTCGCCCTGAATCCGGGTGGCGCGCCCGTCTTCCACCGTGATAAGCACAGCGCAAGCGTCGGGGCAATCGTGCGGACACGCGGCGTGAACCACTTTTTTCATACGGCAAAACCGCTTGAGCGATTATGCCACGAACGGCGAAAACGGCCCGCGCCAAATATCTCGAACACCGATTGGGACAAAACGCCGGTTGAGCGGGACGAGTTGCAGTACGTTTGGTTGACGAATTCAGTTCCTGCTTGCTTTCTCTCCCCCCAATCGGAGTATGATTTCAACACCCATCTGGCCCGCCCAAGCACTTCAAGGGGAAAAGGCATTATGGTAAACAAACTTTTGGCCGCCCTGTTTGTCCTCACCACAGCGGCATCGCTTCCTTCCGCGGCGAAGATGCGTCGACCTTCCACGCCAGAAGAACGAGCGCGCGCGGTCGAGTACGTGCGCAGCCTGGAAGAGTATCCGCTCGCGAAAGATAGTCTCGAAAAGAGGATGTGGCTGACAGAATGGATCGTGGAGGTTCCTGACTTCACCGTCAACCCCTGCTGCAAAGAGTTGGAGTCGCTCGAACAAGGTCAACAATACCTACTCCAACCAGTTGCGGATGCAGATGATTTATTCGCAAGCCGCATTCGTGTTGCAGCATCCCGAGGTAAAGAATACGGCGACCATCCAGGCGGCGGGACTGGCAGGGACTTTGCGGGCCTACCGTGCCATTCAGCGCTTTGATCCAACGGCCAAGTATCCCTTGCTCGATAACCTGATGACGCTGGAGAAAAAAGGCAAGCTGGAGAAGTACGTCGAGCACCAGAAGTGCATAAAAGGCTGACATCTCTCTTGCGTTGTGTGTGAAGGGCGCGCCGGGTGCGCCCTTCGTTGTGTTTGCGGTAATCGCCCAAGCCGGAGAGGCTTACATATGCACTACGACTTCGTCGCCATTCCTGAGCGGGATATCCCCGCCGCCAACAATCCGCTCTTTCAGCATCTGCTGGATACTTATGCCAGCGAGACCGACAAGGTCATTTCCGTTTGGCGCTGCTTCGCGCAAGACGACCTCAATTTCCGCTCTCATCCAAAGTCGTCCGCTGTCGCCGACATCCTGAACCACGAGCTGCTCTCCGAACGCAGGTTCTTCGGCGAATTTGTTGGTACGCCCGAACCGCCCGCCGCCGATGTGCTCCCGAAGACATAAGAACTGAGCGCATACATTCAGCGCAAGGTGGAACTAGCGCGGCCGAGACTCGCGTTCTTCTCCACGCAGACCGCTGACTGGTGGATGCAGGACGTGCCATTCTTCGGACTCACCCGCCAGCGCATCTGGGTCTTCTGGCGCCGCATACTGCACACCTGCCATCACCGCACACAACTCACCGTCTATCTTCGCCTGCTGAACAAACCCGTGCCTTCGGTCTACGGACGCTACGTCGGACCAGACTTGGGAGGGCGCCGACCCGACCTCTTCGGTCGAAGCAGCGGGACGGAAGTAAGCAGAAGTTTCAAGTCTCAAGGGTCAAGACAAAGCGGCACAAGCTGGAGACCGGTCGGTGGGGTGGGTTCTCTGCTCCGAGACCCGAAGCCGCAATCTCGAAGCTTGAAACTCGAAACTGTCTTATCTCACCTTGGCGTACAGCGCCTGGTCCAGAATGACGCCGTTCTTGATGGCACTGCGGCGCATGATTCCCTCGCGTTCGAAGGCCGCCTTTTCCAAAACGCGTATGGATCCCACATTGTGGGAGAAAACCATGGCAAAGATCCGTGTCAATTTGTATTCGTCCAAGGCCCACTCGGACGCAGCTTGCACCGCACGGGTCATCCAGCCGCGTCCCCAGTATGGCTCCCCGAGCCAATAGCCCATCTCAGCGCTAAGCCGGGCAATGTCCAAGCCCAGCTTGAATCCAATGCCACCGACAGCCTCGCTCTCATGCTCCACCGCGAATGAGGTCGGGATGTCCATCGTTCGCACGAAGTTCAAGTAGTCAATGGCATCGCGCCGTGTGTACGGATGGGGAAACTGATCGCGCAGATTGGACGCAATCTTGGGGTTGTTGGCGTAGCGCAGTAGTGCGTCGAGGTCGTCCTTGCGCCAGGGACGAACCCGCAGATCGCCAAGATCGAGCAGCATGACGGGAGTCAGACTCAGGGTTGCCGTATCCAGGTGGCCGCCGCCCGACCTGGTTAGACTGACAGCACTTCTCTCTCTTTTCCCTCGGAAAGTTCTTCCATCTTGTTGATTTCGTCGTCGGTCAGCTTTTGCATCTGTTCCAACGCGCCCCGCTCTTCGTCTTCCGTGATCTTCTTGTCCTTCATTGCCTTCTTAATCAGATCGTTGCCATCGCGGCGGATGTTACGGACGGCGGTGCGATGCTCTTCCAGGACTTTATGCAGGTGCTTCACCATCTCCTTGCGGCGATCTTCGGTGAGCGCGGGAACGGGAACCCGGATGAGCTTGCCGTCATTCATCGGATTCAATCCGAGGTCGGCACTGCGGATGGCCTTCTCGATTGCACCGATCAGGCTGACGTCCCAGGATTGCACGGTGATGAGCTGGGGCTCCGGCGCGCTAACGTTCGCGAGCTGGTTGAGCGGCATTTGCGATCCGTAGGCATCGACGGTTACGCCATCCAGCATGTGAACCGAGGCGCGCCCCGTGCGGGTGGAAGCCATCTCATTGCGAAAGTCTTGCACAGCCTTGTCCATGCGCGTCTTGAGCTGAGCAAAGCTGTCCTTCAACGCAGGAATTGCCGCCATCGTCACTGGAGCCATAATGAGGTTCGCCTCGCAAGGAATTCAGAAAGTCCCGATTATAAACCCTTGTAGAGCCGGGGAATGGAGAGTCTGGTGGTGACGCGGGTCTGCGACTGGCTCACCTTGCTCATTGACCAGCATTAACCAGAGAGCCGACGCGTTCGCCCATGACCACTCGCTGAATGTTGCCATGCTGGTTGAGATTGAAGATCACGATCGGCAAGTTGTTTTCGCGGCAAAGTGCGATGGCGGTGGCATCCATCACACGCAGCCCGCGCTTCAGAATTTCCAAGTAGCTGATGGTGTCGAACATGGTGGCATCCTTCACCACTACGGGATCGTCGGTATAGATGCCGTCGACCTTGGTGGCCTTCAGGATGGCGTCGGCCTTGATCTCCATGGCACGCAGAGAGGCAGCGGTATCCGTCGAAAAGTAGGGGTTGCCGGTGCCGCCGGCGAATACCACGACGCGGCCTTTCTCGAGGTGGCGGATGGCGCGGCGTCGGATGAAAGGCTCGGCGACCTGGTTCATCTCGATCGCGGTCATTACGCGAGTGAAAACGTTTTGCTTCTCCAGCGCATCTTGGAGTGCTAGGGCATTGATTACGGTGGCCAACATGCCCATGTGATCGGCGGAGACACGGTCCATTTCTTTGGCCTGCTCGGCCACACCACGGAAGAAGTTGCCACCGCCAACCACGATCGCGATCTCGATTCCCAGACGATGCGACCTCGCCGATCTCGGCGGCGATCTCGTGAACCCGGGTGTTGTCCACGCCGAAGCCTTGCCCGGCAGCCAGCGCTTCACCGGAGATTTTCAGGAGTATGCGTTTATAAATCGGAGTGCTCATTTTTTAGCAAGGATTGATTGTGTCGATATTCAGGTGCAGCCGGCTTTCAGGCCGGCGTCTGAGACGCTGTAAACCTCGAGGGCTTCAGGCCCCGGGAACACAGAAGGATAACTTTTCAGAGCCTCCCCAGTTGGAGAGGTGCTGATTAAGTTTAGCAGGAACGATCGGAACTCAGGGATGCCGTGCCTGACAAAACTGTGCCAAAATCTAGTCCCGAAATGGGCACGAGGGCAGACATATGCGCCTCTGCTTTGCCTTTCATAACCTGCGAGACGTTAAAGTGGTTAAAGGCCTTGGCTTATGGACGGTATCGATGATCTCCTGCGACCAGTCGTTCAGCTCACCGACTTCTGACTCCGTAAGCGGGTAACGAGTAAACTGGGGTTGCCATGACCTTGTTCGAAGCCAAGCCATATGATCCGGCGCCCGCGCGCAAGAAGCGCCTTTTCGTCATCGCGATCATTGGTGTTGTTATCGTGATCGGTGTCCTGTGGTGGATGTTACGCTTCTGGCCGGAAGAACACGCTGTGAACCAGTTCTTCGACGCCCTCCAGCAGCAGAACTACGAGAAAGCCTACAGCGTCTGGATGCACGATCCAGAATGGAAACAGCATCCCGACAGGTATTCGCGTTACCCGTACAACGACTTCCTGAAGGACTGGGGACCGAGTGGCGAATGGGGCATCATCAAGAGCCATCGCATCGACGGCGCAAAGGTGCCGGAGGGTTACAGTGGCTCGCCGTTTGCTACTGCCAGCGGCGTGGTGGTGGTGGTCACGGTCAATGACCGTGTCAGCGATAAGGCACACATCTGGGTGCAGTACAACGACAAGACATTGGGATTTTCGCCGTACTGAACGGCAGCTAGCTGCTAGACAAAACAAGCCGCGGAAAGATGGGCTATTGTGTTCGCCACCTGTTGCCATGCGCATTTTTCGTTCTAGAGCGCGGCTTAGTCGAGCCGTCGTTTTGGTTTATCTCTGCCGGGCCCTTTTGCCGCCCCGCAAAACAGTACTGCACGCGTTCACTGCGGCGGGGTGTTATTCGAGGGCAAACCGTGCGGCCCTACCGGAGCTTCGCCCGGTTTCAGTTTGCGGCAACAGCCGCTTACCATGTCCCCCGACGGCAAGTTGACCTGCGCGGAGTAGGGGAACGTCTCCTTGCGGACCGGATCGGTACACGAAGTCTTTTGGATGGTAGCCGACAATCCGTATCCGCCGCCCATTGTCGCGAGGTTGTTTTTCCGTTGCCAAGCCCAGACCTTTTGGTTCGGCACCCAGAAGAATCCGCCCAAGAAATCCTGATCCGGCTGATTGATGCCTAGATATCTCGCGCCCCACGAGACGAACTGTATGCTCCAATTTGGCCCCTCGCCGAAACAAACCATGTCGGGCGGCTTAGGCGGAGGAACCTGGTTCGCGGGTTTAGCCGGAGCTTGCTCTAAGGGGTTCGTCGTATATTGCGCCTGGGCCGAGATTCCCACGGAAAAAAAGACCAGAATTGCGAGACAGCTAACAGAAATGCGCGACATTAAATCCTCCCGGAAGAGGAATGGTCTCCGCAAGACCCACATGGCGTCAACTGATATTTTGCCGGGCCCGCGATAGGCCTTTGCGCACGACCGGTTCGATGGAATCCCGCAACCCCATTGCCGCCAGGTCTTTCTCTTGCACCCATCTGACCTCACTAACATCGCTTCCTGCCAGGGCTTTTCCAGAGATAGAGTGGCACAGGTAGTCGATTAAGACATAGTGATACTGGGTGTGTCCGTGCTCATCCTCAAAGATGCTGTCGAAGACATCCAGAACGTCGCCCGGTTCGACATGGAGTCCAGTCTCTTCCAATACCTCGCGGCGTACGCCATCGCGAAGTTTCTCGCCGAGTTCCAGCATGCCGCCGGGAACGGACGATTCTCCCTTGAGCGGCTCAGTCGCGCGGCGAGCCATGAGCACTCGGTCCCGATCAACGATCACGGCGCCAACTCCGACGATGGGCCGTTCGGGATAAGCACGTTTCATCGCGGGTCCTGGCGGTCAGGCGAATGGCATTGCTGTGGCCTCATTTGGCAAAGAAATCGGCGGGGGCAAATCCCACCAGCCTCCAACCCTTGTGGCCAAGGATCAGCCGGAAGCGCATTTGGGTTTCGTGCCGCAGTGTAACCTGTGACGGATCCGCGGGCGTTGTATCCATTTCGATCTCGGCCACAGCCGATCCATGGTTCTTCTCGGATGTAACCTGCAGCAATTGGTAACGGAAGCGGATTGCATCGTACTGATCGAAAAAGGCTCGAAATTGACCGCGAACCCGAGCGTAGTCGGGCGTCTCCTGCTGGTCGAAGAGAGCCAGCACCTGATAGAGATTGTGGCCCTCCATACCGCGTTGCAACGGCTCGAACACGTCCCGTATGACCTGGTCACTGAGATCCAGGTTCTCTTCGCCGGGCGGTTGCGGCTGGTCCGGTGATGAGGAAGGAGGCTGGGGATTCTGCGCAAGGAGCTGTGTCGTTCGCGCGGGATCCGATTCAACGCTCCAGGCAGAGCATCCCGAAAGGTCTGACTGGTAACTGGATGCGCCGATTCTTCTGGATTGATTTTGCCGTGTCTCCGTGACAGTGCCAACAGACCAGGGAGCAGCCCTGCACTGTAACGCCGTAGTCAGCAGAAAAGCAGCCAGCAAGGTGAACCAAGCGATTAGCGACATACATCTCTGTCTCAAATGATTACTGGGGCGCCCAAAATTTCCGCCACTCATGCATAATACTGGTAACTCTGCTGGGACGCAGCAGGCCGCCACATGGCAAGGGACGAACGCAAACGTAAATCGAAGCTCTCTGACTCTGAGCAACCCCATCGGAGTCTGCAAGACAGCTGGGTCGGTTCGGCGCAACTTTCTGGAGGCAGAAGGGTTACAGCCGATGTGGGCAGCATCGCACTAGATCGGGTCGTGCTGGTTGGAGGAGCCGCTCAGGGGACGGCGGAATTGCCAACCGCGCTACGGGAGGAATTGATCCAGCCTGTCGTACTGGAGATGCTGAGCGACCCCGAGGTCATGCTGCGCGTGGCCGCGGACGACGATGTCGCTTTCGATTATCTGGTGGAAAAATACCGCCGCCAGATGGTCAGCTTCATGCATCGCATGACTCGCAATCAGGCGGTCGCCGAGGAACTCGCGCAAGAGGTGTTCCTGCGCGTGTATCGTTCGCGGCAGAGTTATGCTGCCAGTGCGAAGTTCACCACTTGGTTGTATCGTATTGCCACCAATCTGGCGGTGAATCATGCGCGCGACACCAAGCACGAACGCCCAGAAAACACCGTCAATCTGGACGAGCCCAACGCCGATACAGGCATGACGATGGATGTGGCAGATGGCAGTTTAAACGCGGAGCAAACCATCCTCCGCAAGGAAAGGCTGGCGGCCATTCGCCGCCAGGTGGAGGCGTTGCCGGAGCGCCAACGTACGGCTGTGATCATGCACAAGTACCAGAACATGGATTACAAGCAGATTGCAGCGGTACTTAAGTTGAGCGAGTCGGCAACTAAGTCATTGCTGTTCCGGGCGTACGAAACGCTGCGGGAAACGTTGAAACAGTTTTTATAAGTAGGAAGTAGGGTGCGGTTTATGATGTGCGAGAAACTTCGCGCCGATTTCATGGAAGCGGTGCTCAGCGGGCTGGAAACGGCGTCGCCTCAACTGCAGGAGCATCTTCGGAGTTGCGCAACGTGTGCGGGCGAATTGGCTTCGTTCCAGCAAACGATGTCTGCCCTGGACGAGTGGCAGACCCCCGAGCCTTCCCCGTATTTCAGTTCCCGGTTGCGCGCCCGGATGCGCGAGGCTGCGGCGATGCAACCCGTCGGCTGGCTGGCGTGGTTGCGGAGACCCGTGGCCGTAGCGGCCGCGGTAGTGTTGGTTGCGGCTGGCGCCGGACTATTGGAGATGGGCCGCGTGGATCACGACCGCAACACCCTGGCGAATAACGACCAGCCCAGTGTCATACGCGTGAATAACACCCCCGGAACCGCAGTTGGCGACCTGCAGTACCTGGACAAGAATGCCGATCTGTTTTCTGATTTTGACGCTCTTGACGGGCAATCCTCAACGGAGTAAGTAGAAGCCGTGCATGCCGCTAAGTCGATTCTCGCGAGCCTGGTGCTGGTTTTTAGCGCAATCCCGGCGTTGGCGCTTTCTCCCGCGTGGCAGCGGCACACTTCACCTTCAAGACCGGCACAGCAGGCGCCAAGTTCTCCCCCCAGGAACGATGCAGCGCCAGCTTCGTCACAAGGCTCCGATGGAAGCTACCAGTTTCATCTGAACGGTCCCGGTCCACATCGCGGCGACTGGCTTCGAAAGTATATGGCTTTGCCGCCAGACCAGCAGGAGAAGCAGCTCGAACAAGATCCTAGCTTCCGCAATCTTCCGGCGGAGAAACAGAACCACTTGCTCGATCGTTTGCGGAAGTTTAATAGTCAGCCTCCGGAGAAGAAGGCCCAGATTCTCAACCGGATGGAGACTTTTGAGCATATGACTCCGGAGCAGCAGGCGGCTGCGCGCAATTTATTTGAGCGTTACCGCAATCTGCCTGACGACCAGAAGACCAAGGTTTCGCAAGCCTACCGAAGGTTGCGCGGCATGCCACCCCAGGCGCGGAACCAGTTGTTGAGTTCGGACGAGTTTCGCACTGGCTTCACGGATGACGAACGGGACCTGCTGCGCGGAATGACCGATCTGAATGTGGAACCGTCGCACTAAGCTGAATGCAATGCATGTTCCCGCCTCTTTTTCCATGCACTCTGAAGCACCGCCGGACAAAATAATTTAACATCGAGTTTCGGCCTGTTGCAGCCTTGCCGGTTGGAGCGCCATAGGCGAAACCTCTCTTTTATGATCGAACTTGTTCGCGACACCTACCGGTATCGGGAGTTGATTTGGGCGCTGGCCCTCAAGGAGCTCAAGATCCGCTATAAGCGGTCTGTCCTGGGCTTCATGTGGGCACTCTTGAACCCTGCCCTGCTTATGGTCGTGCTGACCCTGGTCTTTTCCACGGTCATGCGGTTCGCCATACCGCACTACGCTGTTTTTCTGCTTAGCGTGTTGCTTCCCTGGACGTTCTTCTCGCAGTCGCTCTCCTATGCCGTGGAAGCCATCGTTTCGAACGGCGACTTGATCAAGAAAGTCAGGGTACCCAAGCTGGTCTTTCCCATGGCAGCCGTGGTGTCGAACATCATCAACCTGCTACTTTCTCTTATTCCGCTGGCATTGCTGGTTCCCCTCTTGCGCCATCCCTTCTATTGGACCTGGGTGTACCTGCCGGTGCCACTGCTGGCCTTGGCAATCTTTACGTTGGGGATGACATTCTTCTTCGCCGCTGCCAATGTGTACTACCGGGACGTGGCGCACATCCTGCAGATCCTGCTCTCGGCATGGTTCTACCTGACTCCCATCATCTATCCGCTCGAGCTCATACCGGCAAAGTATCAATGGGTTTTTAAGCTGAACCCGATCATCTACGTCATCAACGGGTTTCGCCTGGCGGTGTACTACGGCCTGTTGCCCAAGGCGCCGTCCATCATCGCTTCATTTGTTTGCGCATTCTTAAGCTTGTTCCTGGGGTTTGCCATCTTCCGCAAGTACCAGGACAATTTCGTTTTCTACGTCTGAATTAGCCATGTCTTCCAGTCCGGTTGCAATTCGATTGGAGAATGTCACTCATCGTTTTCGGGTGATCCAAGAGCGCCCCGACACGGTGCGCGAACTGTTCTCCAAGTTCTTCCGCCACCAATCCAGCTATCACGACTTCGAGGCGGTAAGAAACGCCTCCTTCGAAGTTCCCAAGGGGCAGATGCTGGGACTCATCGGGCGGAACGGATCGGGCAAGAGCACGCTTCTGAAGATCGTTTCAGGGGTGTACCGCCCATCTGCCGGAACGGTGCAAGTGCAAGGCTCGCTAGCTCCGCTAATTGAATTGGGCGCCGGCTTCCACCATGAGTTGACCGGCCGGGAGAATATTCTGCTCAATGGTCTCCTGATGGGTTACTCCAAACGCGAGATGCTGGAGCGCCAACAACGCATCATTGACTTTGCCGAGATCGGAGATTTCATCGACTCGCCCGTCAAGCAGTACTCATCCGGAATGTACATGCGGCTGGCGTTTTCGGTGGCCACCGAGGTGGATCCGGAGATCTTGGTGATTGATGAAATTCTTGCCGTCGGTGACACTGGATTTCAGGACAAGTGTTTCGATCGCATACGGAACTTCCGGCAAGCCGGCAAAACCATCCTTATGGTGACCCATAATATGACCCAAGTCGCAGAGCACTGTGACCGCGCGATCCTCTTGGACAAAGGCTCCATCATGGCCGACGGACTGCCGGAAAACGTCATCGAGGTATACAAGAGTCTATTGGCGCTGGAGGCTGTCGGGGCCCATTGATCCGTGCCCACTTCCGGTGCGCGCGCCCGATTTTCGATAAAGACAGGGAGGCCGATGCGCAAGTGCTGCACTCGAGCTTCCGAAGTTGCCTCGACCCTGCCGCATTGCGGGGAAACCGCCCTCACCCCCGGCACCGTGCATTCGTGTTATATTTGCGCCAATATATATGCTGCATGCATTTGCCGGCTGGCTTCACGAACACGCTATGTTCTTTGAGATCGTCCTGGTCATTCTCAGCGCCTTGATCTCGCTATATGCCGATACCGTTCGGCATTTTATTTCCCTGCCCCCCCAGAAGTTATCCATCTGGATATTGAAGGCAAGATTGCTTTCTGTAAATTCCAAGCTTTTCAATCTCTGCGAATGTCAAAATAACTCATTCACAACGCTGCTTTACGTCACCCGCTCTTTGGTGTTCGTGTTGCTTCTCACCAGCCTTTTCATAGGCGGGATTTTTTTGGAAGTCGTTTCGATCCGCCTGGAGAACCGGGGAGATCCCGGCGCGTATAGCCGTTTCCATGCGAACCTGGACATATCCCTGGCCTTGCTGTTTGTGGTGGTTGTCTGTTCGCGACTGTTGCTGCTCGGGGAGTTTCTGTTTCGTCTGCGAAACTTCAAGGGATACGACAGTCGGCTGATGGAGCGCGTTGCGGAATTCGAGGCAAAACTCGGAATTTCCGACAATACCACGGCCAATTCCATCACCGATTAAATTCGCTCCGGCTGCAGGTCGCATTGCGGAAATGAGTGAGGATTGGTAGGCTTTGGAGAGGCCACGCTTTCTGCAGTTGCCGCTTCCAATCTCCTCGCACATCAGGTCGGGTAAGTCTTCCAGCGGAACGTGAAGAGCTTAGCGGCAGCGACCAAATCGCAAGACTTGGATACTTGAGATCGCCATTGCAAAGTCTGAGGGAAATTGTTCGACGGCAGAGCAAACGGGCCCGCACTCTGATGAGCGCATTCCGGACGGCGAATGTAGAGGAGCGCTACCGGGTTGTACTGGGTGTCTGCACCCGGCTTCCATTACCGGTTCAAGCGAGGCATTTGGTTTGGTCGTGGTGTTTGGATCACATCGTCGGACGAACTTGGAGTGCACTGCCCGCAGACGTTCGGCCAGCCCAGAAGACGTGGGACAAACAAGGACGTGCACGTCTGCGTCAACTTCTGCAGGGAGACGAGCGACTTGCCTGTCCGGCGGTCGAGAATCCGACAGTATCCTTCATCGTAGTCCTGCATAACGGTGCCCACCTGTCGCTGCTCAGTTTAGAATCCATCATCGCAAACGCAGACGTTAGCTATGAATTGATCGTCGTGGATAACGGGTCCAGTGACGAGACCAGCCTGATGCTGGATCGGTTGCAAGGCGCAAAAATAATCCGCAACCTAACCAATGTCGGCTTCGGTCCAGCATGTATGCAAGCTGCGGCTGACGCTGCTGGAGAGTACCTCTGTTTCTTCAACAATGACGCGTTACTTGGCTCCGCCGCTATCAGCACGGCGCTCGCTAACTTCGTGAATTCCACGGTGGGTGCGGTCGGCGGAAAGATACTGCTCGCTAACGGCGCGCTGCAGGAAGCCGGCAACATCGTATGGTCTGACGGAAGCGCTTTGGGCTACGGTCGAGGCCATGACCCACAGTCTCCGAAGTACGACTTTCGCCGGCCCGTTGACTACTGTTCTGCCGTCTTCTTGGTAACGCGGCGGCGATTGTTCGCCGAATTCGGCGGATTCAGTTCCGACTTCGCGCCCGCATACTACGAGGATGCCGACTATTGTATGACCCTGTGGCAGAGAGGGTTTCAAGTTATTTATGAACCTCTTGCGGTCATTCGGCATTACGAATCGGCAACCTCGGGAGGAAACGAATTTGCGCAGGCTCGGATGGCCGAACATCAAAAGAAATTCTTGCGTAAGTGGAATGCTGTATTACAGCTGTGTCATGCTCCCGGCTCATCGCACGTTTGCGCTGCCCGCATAGCTCTCAGTTCTGGCGGCTTACGAATACTCTACATTGACGACCGGGTGCCGCATAGAACTCTTGGCGCTGGTTTCCCAAGAAGTAATGATATTCTGTCCCAGTTCGTCGCTCTCGGCCATCATGTAACCTGCTCAACGTTCACTTTTCCTCTGTTACGCGATGAATACTCGGACATACCCAGGGAGGTCGAGCTGTTTGACGGTCTTCGCGATCGTGCGGCCCTTATCAATGATTATTTCTCGTGTAGCGACGTGATTTGGGTGAGCCGGCCCCATAACCTGCATGTCCTGCTAACCGAATGCCTACCCGGCGAGACGTCTCGACAGTTCAGACTGGTCTATGATGCCGAGGCGATTTACGTCGATAGAACCCGGCAAGAATCGGAACTTGGGGGCCCCGAAAAGACGACGGCGCCACCTTATGATGAATTTGCCCTGGCTAGGTCGGCAGACACCGTAGTTGTTGTGTCCGAGAGTGACCGAATCGCAATGCTTCACTCAGGTGTCCGTTCGGCGCACGTGATTGGATTTCGGCTCTGTCCCGCTCCTACCTCCACTGCATTCGCGGAGCGCCGCTCGTTTCTTTTTGTGGGAGGAGCACACGGTCCCGACAATCCCAATGCCGATTCGATTCGATACTTCTCTCGCGCCATTTGGCCGACTGTGCAGAAGGCGACGGGAGCGAAGTTCGTCGTCGCGGGTTACGGAACAGACCAGGTCTTAGGCGATTTGAACAGTTCTACGATACACGTGCTCGGAGCACGGGAAAACCTGCGGCCTGTTTACGAAGAGGCGCGGGTGTTCGTCGTTCCGACCCGCTTTGCTGCGGGTTTACCCTTCAAAGCCTACGAGGCCGCTGCCTTCGGTGCGCCCTTAGTAGTTTCTGACGTTATTGCCCGGCAAATGAAGTGGCGCGACGGAATCGACTATCTTGTCGCCCATAATGCGGATGCGTTCGCGCAACAGTGCAGCCGGCTATATGCTGATGAAGCGCTTTGGGAAACCCTTCGGACAAACGCCTTGAATCGCGTGATCGACGAACTTAGCCCTGACATGTTCCAGCAGAGCGTACGGTCCGTATTGAACGAGGTGGCCGCCGACAGTCAAGAAAGGATGGAGCATATCGAGCTGGACTAACCGGCTTTCATTCATGTCAAGCTCCTCACCAGTACGCGTCTTCAGGGTCTTTCTAGGACTGCTGACTCTTACGACCTTTGCCATTGCGCAATCGGTATATCAGGCGATTGTTGGCAATCCAGAATTCGTCCAGCTCAACCGGGTCACGCATGGCGATCTACTGCTAATCGTGTTTGTGTTCAACGTTGTTCCCGCGGCCGTTCTGGCCTTCTTATGGGAGCTGCTCCAGCGCTGGAACCGCCGGCTTGCGGCTGGGTTTCTCAGCCTTTCGTTTTTCCTGCTTGTAACGCCGTTTCTACTTGAGCTTCACAAGAGATACGTATCGCCGCTCCTGCAGTTCCGGCACAACTCGATACTGCTAGTCATTCCGCTCGCGCTTGCCGTGGCTATCGTGTTTCGTTACCGCTCAGAGTTCGAGCGCTTTCTACTGGTGCTGTCGCCCGTCATCATTCTGTTTCCAGCACTGTTTCTGTGGCGCGCATGGCATGAGGTGTCGCCTGTAGTTGCCCCTCCCGCTGCAACCATGAAGGCCGGAGGTGGAGCGACCAAGCCCGGGCCGCCGGTCTTCATTCTTTTACTGGATGAGTTCACGCGGGCGGCGCTGCTGGACAGTAGCGGCAACATCGATGCATCGCGATTCCCTAATTTTGCCAGACTGGCACGGGAGAGCACCTGGTTCGATAACGCAACCGCCAACGCAGAGGCTACTACGCGCGCAATTCCGGTGATCGTGACTGGCAATTTCCCGCAGGGTTACAATCCGTCGGATGCTGCCTATCCTCACAACCTCTTTCGCTTGCTCGCGCCCGACTATGACATCACGATCCACGAAGTAGAGACCCGCTTCTGCACCAGCCCCGAATATCATTGTCCCGATGCAGTGCGAGTTAGCAGCAAGAAACATCTGCTGCGGGCCGTTGCTGATCTCTATCTGCTGCGTATCTCTCCTTTATCAGTCGTGCTGAGACTTGAGGCGGACCAGTTGCGGGTACAGCAGGAGCGCTTCCGCGAATTCCTGGCTGAGATCGCGCCGCCCTCTGCTGGGAAGCCGGTCTTAGAATTTATGCACCTCGAGTTACCGCACTCTCCTTACATGCTGACTCCCGATGGCGCAATCCATCTCAGGAGCCCCAGCAGCTTCTACCCCTCCTTGGCAGGTAACCGCGAGGTGATAGAGAATCTGCGGAACGACTACGAAATGCAAGTTGAGTTCGTCGATCGCGAACTGGGAGAGTTCCTCGATCGATTGAAAGAGGCGGGCATTTATGATCAGGCACTGGTGATCGTAACCGCTGACCACGGCGTGAGCTGGAAGCTGGACGCTCCCGGACGGGTGTTGAGTGCCGCCAATGCTGACATGATTTTTCCAATACCCCTGTTCATCAAACTTCCGGGGCAGAAGAAGCCGGGCGTTTCCGATGCCGATGTCCAATCGATCGACTTGCTGCCGACTATTGCGGCGGTCGTAGGCGTCAAGGTTCCGTGGACGGTCGCGGGACGGGACATCTACGGCGCAAACTCGGCGCCGCGGAAGAAAATCATCATAGATGCGAATGGACGCAGGTTTGAATATCCGCCAACCTTTGCAGCCACAGTTTCAAAGAGCGGGAATCGCTGAAGCCACCCTGACCTAATTCATGGAGCACAACAGCTCTGGAACCGCTCTAGAAGCTGGTACTAAGGCGTAGGGCAACGCTACGCGCGGGCCCAATCGCGTTGCCCGAGAAAAGGCCGCCGAAGTCGATGACGTTCAGGACGTTCGTAAGGTTTTGCCCATCGATCTGCAGGCGAACATCCATGCGGTCCGACTTGTAAACGTCCGCCCCGGCCGAGGCACCTACAAGTAAAGAAGGATAGATGCGACCGCGAGCGAAGTTAATACGGCTAATCACCTGCGACCCATATGTCTCCAGAGCCTCCTGCTCGGTACCGTCGAACTCAAACGGCAGACCGCTGCCATATTGAATGCCACCGGCGACCCAAAAGCGCGGTGTAACCTGATAGGCCCAGCGTGTGTAAAGCGTGTTACGCTGATCCTGGGAGTCGGGGAAATGTCCGGTAAGCTGGCTTAGTGCTGCCTGCGCATCGGCGCCAAGAAACAGCCCACCGGAGACAGGAAACCAAGCATTTCCGACCATGTACGAGTAACTCGCGAACCCGGAAATTCTGTGCCAGTTCGGCACTTCGATCTTGCCTTCGGCTCCATATATCACAGCCTTTTGGAAGGCGATGGGGAAACTGATGGTCGTATTGTTGATCTGATCGTCGTCAGCGTAATTGGCGACATTTCGCAGATAGTAGTTAATGTCCACCCGCAAGTTGTTACCAAAAGCCTTGGATATGCCCGCTTCGTAGTAGTTGCCTTGGGAAGGCACGACTGGTAAGCGCAGGACATCTGGATTAATGAGTTCAACCTCAAACGAGCTCGAAAGCAGGAGGTTCTCGAACGACGGCGTCTGGAAGACGCGATCATACGAGAAGTGCGCCAAAAGGCCGAGCTTCGGGAAATAGCGAGAGATTGCCAGACGAGGGTCCACAGCCTGCTTGTTGACCACAAGCTGGTAATGATCCCAGCGCAGCCCGGCATTGATGGTCCAATTCCCCAGACGAATCAGGTCCTGCACAAAGGCCGATTGCTCAAGGTCCGGCCGCTGCCCTTGACTGGGATAAGCTCCCGGGAAGGTGAAATTGAGGGCCGTGTCCGGGTCGAACTGCGACGGGTCGGTGATCGTGTAGTCGAAGTTTTCGTGGAGGAAGGTATTGTCCGACTCCACGCCCACTTTCCATTCGTTGCGACCGTGGTCGATTGTCACCATGCCCTTAAAATACAGTTCGTTGAACCAGTTGTGCTGGAACAGAATGATCGGCGTCGAAAGATCGTTGGAATAAAAGTCGTTGCCGTTGTTGCGCGCCATGCCACGAAAGTCCCCGACCACATTCGGCGAGAAGATGTGCCGGTAGGTAGCAATCGCCATGGTTTCGAAGTTATTGGCATTTTGCTGCTGGCAAGGCGGTCCCTGTGTCTGGCCTGGCAGGTAGCACCATGTCTGCTGAACGATCTCGTTTGGGAGCTGGTAGCGCGACAACTCATAACGGGCGATAAAATCGAGGCGGTCATTGGGTGTGAAGTCCCGCTGATAGTTAACGGAAAAGTCGCCGATGGTTCCGCTGTTGGTGAAATTCTCGGGCACTACGGGGTTCAGATAGTGATCCGTTCGCGCTCCCGATCCGGTAAAGCCGAGGACGTTCTTGCCCCATGTGAATTGTCCTTGCGCGAAAATCCCCGCACTGTCGTAGCTACCGCCGGAAAGAACAACTTGTCCGTGAAAGCCCGGCTGCGGATCACGCAAGGTATTGACTTCCACCACGCCGCCCATTTTTCGTCCATATTCGGCGGGAAATCCGGCGGTGTAAATCGTCATCGAGTCGACGTCGTTGGCGCCAATCTCCGGGCCGAAGCTGGGAGAACGGTTGTCAGTGAGCGGAATGCCGTCCACGACGAACTGCGTCTGATATTCCGAACCGCGCGGATGCAGCACAGCATTGCCTTCATAGAGCCAGCCGGGCTGAGTGTTCACCAAATTCTGGATCGAGCGGCCCGGTAGAGATGTCAGCCGGTTCTGAATCGCTTCGGTACCGATTTCGTTGACCGATCCGGCCTGATCGGGATCCAGTAGCGTTTCTTCTGCCTTCACGGTCACCGATTCTTTGACCGACGATAGCTTGAGCTTGATTTTGTATTCGGTGGGAATTGAGGAATGGATGTCGACGGATTCCGATACGGGAGCAAACCCCGCCTGCTCGATCGTCAGCTGATAGATTCCATAGGACAAGCGCTGCACGCGCAGCGTTCCTTCCTCCGTGGTAGCCAGGCTATTGCGATATTGATTCGCCTCGCTGGTAATTTGCACGGTGGTCTTGACGCCGAGCCCTGCAGGGTCCTTCACGGTCAGGCGCAGTTCGCCGCGATTGCTCTGGGCAGCAACAAAACTCCCCGTGACCAGCAAGCTCAAGAGGAAAAGGAAGGGAGTGGCACGCTGGAATCTGCTCATAAGGGTTTTATGGGAGCAGCAGGTCGCGGACCATAGGGGCATCCGTCAGCACGGTTCTGACTCCATTAGAATATACGCGGTGTGCTGGATTTGTTCAGGGTTTATTTTCTTGCGGAACTCACCTGAGGCCGCCAATTATCAAGAAACGCTGAACAAAACGCCGGCTCAGGGAATATATGAGAGTGAGTACCCGAAAATGGTGAGGCCTGCCTCGGGTGAATCGACGGCCGGATTGTCCCTCGCGCCCGCAAGGGTCAGCCACCGCCTGCCTGGACTGTCCGAGTTGGAAGACAAGATCATCAGCCTCTTTGACGAACTTCGGAACCGGCTTCTTCGGTACATTCTTTCGTTTGGCCTTTCCAGGGACGACGGCGAGGAAATTGTTCAAGAGGCCTTTCTTTCGCTCTTTCGACACCTGCAACAGGGACGTCCTCGCCACAATCTGCGCGGCTGGCTTTTTCGGGTGGCGCACAACCAGGCACTCAAAAGACTATCTGGGAATGAACGGCGCCTGGTCATTGCAGGGACGGACATGAACACGGAAATTCACGTTGATCCCAGCCCCAACCCCGAGGAGCACTTGGCCTTCAGCCAACGGCAGTCAAGACTGCTGGCGGTGCTGCATGCCCTGCCCGTTCAGGATCAGCACTGCCTGCGCCTGCGGGCCGAGGGACTGAATTATCGGGAGATCGCCGACGTGCTTGGTATGTCGCTGGGCAGCATATCTGCCTCGCTGGCTCGCTCCCTGGCCCGCCTGGGACGAGCGGACGAGAGGTGACCATGGAGAGCAAATACGAGCATCTATCCGATGAAGAGCTGCTATTGTTTGCTGACGGCGAGTTACCACCCCGGCGCGTCTCGCGGGTAGACATGCATCTTGCCGCATGCTGGGATTGCCGCAGCCGGCTGAGAGAACTTGAGGAGACGATTGCCGAGTTCGTGCATGTCCACCATGGCATCCTTGATCCTCAGTTACCGCCGAGCACCAGCCCCAGAGCGCTCCTCAAGGCTCGACTTGCAGAGGCCGCAGCTGCCAGTCGCCAAAGCCGGTGGCTGCAACCGCTCGAACGGACCTTCACGGGAACAAGGTTGGCCTACGGCAGCGCGATGCTTCTTGTCGTCTGCCTGGGGATCTTCGTTGGGCATCGTTCCACGTCGCCGGCGGGGATGCGATGGCGGAACGACCGGACTGCGCTGCTTGTTCCTGACCGGCGTCTGACACCGGGTGTCGCCCATGCGATGAACTCGAACGAAATCTGCGGGCTAACATTCAGCGATGACACTCGTGTGGTTCCGGCCTCGGTCAGGCGAAAGGTATTCCAGGAATACGGAATGGCCGGCACTGGATCGGGGGACTATGAACTGGACTATCTCATCAGTCCACAGTTGGGTGGTACGGAAGACATCCGCAATCTTTGGCCTGAACCAGAGTCACTGACGGTTTGGAATATGCGGGCTAAAGACGACCTGGAAGGCCGTCTCCAACAACTAGTCTGCCAAGGCAAGGTCAGCCTTTCCACGGCCCAACACGATCTTGCCACCGACTGGATTTCGGCTTACAAGAAGTACTTCCATACCGACAGGCCGATCAATCATCCCTCGTGATCTTGCTGCGCGCGGGAAAAGAAAAAGGGCCATCCGTTGTGGATGACCCTTTGTTTGATCCTGCCACACTGAGCTGCAGCTTTTATCCAACCGGGACCGTGCTCAGCACCTGCTCACGAACTTCTTCGTCTTGTTTGACTTCCGCACGAGTGGCCGGTAGCGCGATGTCGAGCAGTTCCTGAATGGTCTTGACGTAATGCATGTTCAGGCCCTGAAGTTGCTCCGGCGTCAGGTCTTCGTCAACGTTCTGGCGGTTATCCGCAGGCAAAATGATATCTGTCACTCCTGCGCGCTTGGCCGCCAATGTCTTCTCTTTGATGCCGCCGATAGGAAGCACGTTTCCGCTCAACGTAATCTCGCCGGTCATCGCGGTTAGGGGGCGAACTGCACGATCGGTGAGCAGCGAGACCAAAGCCGTCGCCATGGTCACCCCGGCCGAGGGCCCGTCCTTCGGAATGGCTCCCGCTGGCACATGGATGTGAATGTCGTGGTCGGCGAAGAACCCTTCGTCGATGCCCAACTCCTTCGCATTCGAGCGCACCCACGTCAGCGCCGCCTGCATGGACTCCTGCATTACCTGGCCGAGCTGGCCCGTCATGGTGAATCCACCTTTGCCCTTCATCTTGTTGGCCTCGATGAAGAGAATGTCGCCGCCGGTCGGCGTCCACGCCAGGCCTACCGCTACGCCGGAGCGCTTGGTGCGCTCGGCAATCTCGCCCTCGGTGCGGATCTTCATGCCACCCAGCATATCGTGATGCTGCACCAACTCCGGCGTCACCAGCAGCTTGTCGTGCTTGCCTTCGGCGATGCGGCGCGCCTGCTTGCGGCAGATGGTCCCAATGGTGCGCTCCAGGCTGCGGACACCGGCTTCGCGGGTGTAGTGGCGAATGATAAAGCGGATCGTTTCTTCGGGAAATTCGATCTGCTCGCCGGTAATTCCGTTCTCCTCGATCTGCCGGGGAACCAGGTACTGGAAGGCGATGTGTACCTTTTCCTCTTCCGTGTAACCCTGTAGCTCGATGATCTCCATGCGATCGCGCAACGGATCGGCAATGGGATCGAGCATGTTCGCCGTGGTTATAAACAGCACCTTCGACAAATCAAAGGGCACGTCGAGATAGTTATCGCGGAAGCTGAAGTTCTGCTCGGGATCGAGCGCCTCGAGCAACGCCGAGGCCGGATCGCCGCGAAAATCGCGCCCCACCTTATCGATTTCGTCGAGCATGAACACCGGATCGTTGGTTTCTGCACGGCGGATACCCTGCATGATCTGCCCTGGCAAAGCGCCAATGTAGGTGCGGCGATGGCCGCGAACCTCAGCCTCGTCATGTACGCCACCCAGCGACAAGCGTACGAACTTGCGTCCCAGAGCCCGTGCGATCGACTTGCCCAGCGAGGTCTTGCCTACTCCGGGAGGGCCGACGAAGCACAGGATTGGCCCTTTCATATTCGGCTTCAGTCGGCGAACCGACAGGTAATCGAGAATGCGGTTCTTCACCTTTTCCAGATCGTAATGGTCGGAATCGAGAATCTCTTTGGCTTTCAGAATGTCCACTTCCACGCCCGACGACTTCTGCCATGGCAGTATCGCCAACCACTCAATGTAGTTTCGTGTAAGCCCGTAATCGGCAGCCATCGGCGACATGCGAGCCAGGCGGCCCAATTCCTTCAGGGCCTCTTTCTTCACATCGTCGGGCATACCCGCGGCTTCGATCTTCTGCCGGAGATCTTCGGCGTCACGGGTGGTTTCGTCCTGCTCGCCCAGCTCTTTTTGGATGGCCTTCATCTGCTCGCGCAGATAGTACTCGCGCTGCGTCTGCTGCACGCGGTCCTGCACTTCGCTCTGGATCTTATTGCGCAGCTGCTGGACTTCCAGTTCTTTCGCCAAATGCTGATTGATCTTCTCCAAGCGAACGTGAACGTCCGGGGTCTCCAACACGTCCTGCTTATCGCGCGTGGACAACGACGGCAATGAGGAAGCGATGAAATCAACCATCCGGCCGGCGTCGTCAATGTTGGCCGCAACCGTAGAAAGTTCATCCGAAAGTGTCGGCGAGCCCGCGACGATCTGCTGAAACAGCGTCAATACGTTGCGTTGCAAAGCTTCGATTCCAGCACTCTTGGGGACCGGTATCTCGGGAATGGACTCCACGGTCGCGTGCATGAACGGAGTCAACTGCGTATATTCCGTCACCTTCACGCGCTCCAACCCTTCGGCAAACACAAATAAGCTCTGGTTGGGCATGCGCACCACTTTGTGCACCACCGCCAGGCTTC
This sequence comes from uncultured Acidobacteriaceae bacterium, assembly GCA_963836295.1. Taxonomy (GTDB): domain Bacteria; phylum Acidobacteriota; class Terriglobia; order Terriglobales; family Acidobacteriaceae; genus Bog-257. Next base: position 492,670 of record CAWIIY010000006.1, read on the forward strand.
CCACGGCGTAAAGGTCGGTAGGTTGCGGCGAATCCACGCGGGCTTCGCGCTGCGCCACCACTACGATGGTCTTGTCTTCGCCCAGGGAGTTGATCAATTGAACCGAACTTTCCCGGCCAACGGTCAGAGGCAACACGGCATGGGGAAATAGCACAGTATCGCGGACGGGCAAGACGGGCAGGGTCCTGGCGGACGACGCATCGTCACGAAATTCCGGATCAGTCGCGTTTAAATCTTTTGTTTCGTTAGACATATAGTTCCTTGAGTCTATCACACTCAAAGTTTAGATGAGACGGCTTCTGCAAAAGATGCAGACCGCATTGGCTCTGCGAAGCCCCGGGGTGGCTGGTGAAACCCACTTGGACACTGCGTTTCAATTCACCCATATCAACCGCTAAACCCCACCTTCCGATGACTTACATCGTCCCCGGTGCCTCATTCCTCAAGCGGACTGGATTGTAACCAAGCGAGAGGCCACCCACAACCGCAATGAGTGCAATTCTCAAGTTACTTTCCCTAATGTGAACGATGGGTTTGCTTCCGGCCAAAAACGGCAAAATCTAGCCCTAGCCATTATTACCCGAGCCCTTTCTGGAGTTAGCCGCCGGATAAACTCCCAGTATCTTCACAAATTCCGCGATCTCTCCCAGATGATGCAGCGCATTGCGTGCGGGCTCGTCGTCGCCGCGCAGGATGTCGACGAAGAAAACATATTCCCAAGGGTGGCCGCGTAAGGGGCGCGATTCAATCTTACTAAGATTGATGTCGCGCAGGGCAAAGACGCTGAGCGCCTTGAACAGTACTCCGGGCACATTCTTTAGCGCGAAGCTAATCGAAGTCTTGTTGGCCCCTTTACCGATGTTCTTGAACTTATTGATTAACAGAAACCGCGTGTAATTTTGCCGGTCGTCTTCGATTCCGGCCAGCAGCGCGCGCGCTCCGTACTGTCCGGCCGCTTGTTTTGGAGCGATCGCCGCAGCATCGCGCAGTTTCTGCGCGACGATGTGTCGCACGCTGCCGGCGGTATCGTAGAACGGTACTGCCTGGATTCGAGGATGCGAGCGAAAGAACTTCCGGCATTGGTCCAATGCCACCGGATGTGAGAACACTTGCCGTATCGCGTTCAGTTTCACTGTCGGCAAGGCAATCAGGTTGTGACGGATGCGCAGGTAAAACTCACGATGGACAAACACCTCTCGCGTGAGCAGCAGATCGAAGTGCTCGGCTACCGATCCGGCGAGCGAATTCTCAATGGGGATCACAGCGGCTTGCACCGAGCCGTTCTCCACCCGGTCAAACACCTCCGCAGAGCGAGCGCATGGAACCACGGTCGCACCCGGCAGCATGCTCCCGGAAGCTTCGTGGCTGAACGAACCGAGTTCACCTTGAATAGCAACCTTCATCGTAATGGGCAGAGAATAACAGAGTATTGGGGCTGAGGTTGTCTGGCGCCGGAAAATTTAACCCACATATTCTCACCAGAATTCCTCGGTGCCCCACAACCTCGGGCGCACGCTTGCCTTCCAATCTAGTAGCTCAGAACGCCGAGCGTTCGCAAGTAATCGAAGGGGTGAAAACATGCTTTGGACGCTATTTGTGATCCTGTTAGTACTGTGGCTGCTAGGGGTAGTGACCAGCTACACGCTGGGAGGGTTCATTCACATTCTACTCGTGCTCGCTCTAATAGCACTGATTTTTCAGCTCATTTCCGGCCGGAGAACAGTGGTCTAGATGTTGATCGACAGCGAAGCGAGTTGTTTTGTTGGTACGTCTGAAGCGTCACAACGCACCTTGCCGCTTCAGCTAATTTTTGAGGTTCCAACCCGATGGAGGTGAAGTGATGAATAAGGATCGAGTGAAAGGCAAGTTGGACGATGCGGCCGGACGTGCCAAGCGCCAGGTCGGTGAATGGACAGGCGACAGCAAAACTCAGGCTGAAGGCGCGGCCCAGCAAGTGAAGGGCAAGGCAGAGAAGGCATGGGGACAAGTGAAGGACGCCGCCCGCGACGCAATCGACACGACCAAGAACAAGCAAGAACCGCGCAAGGACGCAAAACAGGAACAGCGCAAGGGCGAAGAGGATCGCAACATCGCTTAATCCTCAACTAACCTTCGATAACCTTTAGGCAGGCGCCTTCCGAGGCGCCTTTTTTTGTTGGCGCTTTCGATCAACAGATTCCCTACTCTATCGACGAGGAAGGTTGATCCGGAAGGAACAAAGGTTGTTGCGCTGTATTCGGCTATGATGGCCGGGCCCCCCAGCCTTCGGCCAGCACGTAAGTCTGCTCGCTGATAAAGCGACGTTGCCATTGGAGCGCCCCCAGACCAGACCGGTCGATTCTCCATTCTTCCGGTGAAGCCACTTCCCTTTGAGATCAGTGTCCCCGATTGCTGCCGCGCCCTGATTCGGGCTCGTAAACGCAACGTTACCAGCTCAACTTCCCGATCAGGATGGCTGTAGCCGTAGCGAAAGTGATGCTCACCATGAAACTCGTTCACGAAGTTCGGGGAGAAAACCACATTCAACTCGAAGCCTTGTCCACGGTAACGAAGATCGGCGCTACGCTCAAAGTGCAGTTTGCCACCCCAACCTTCGCCGCGAAATTCTCGTTGCGCCCGCTCCTCCAAGGCCGAGAATTGCTCGCGTATCGGCGCCATGGAAGGTTTCGGCCCCATACTCCACACCAAGGTCCGCGAATAATCCTTGACGACATCGCTGACCAGAATGCCATAGGCGGAAAGCGCGCCCGGCATGACTGGAACGATGACCTGCGAAATGCCCAGTGCCTGCGCGAGATCGCAGGCGTGCAAGCCGCCGGCTCCGCCGAAAGCGACCAGGGCAAAATCTCGCGGATCGTGGCCGCGCTCGATGGAAACCACGCGCAGCGCCCGCTCCATGTTGGCATTCACCACCCTGATGACGCCGTCGGCAAATTGGTGTAATGACAAGCGCGAGCCCTGTGCTTTCAGCCATTCGCGGGTGAGGGCCTGCGTACGCTGCAGGTCGAGAGTGAATTCTCCGCCGAGAAATAAGTCTGGCTGCAAACGCCCAAGCAGAAGATTGGCATCGGTCACGGTGGGTTGAGTTCCGCGCCCGTAGCAAATGGGACCAGGATCAGCGCCTGCGGATTCCGGTCGAACACGCAAGGCTCCGCCTGCGTCAAATCGCGCCAATGAGCCACCGCCAGCGCCCACGGTGTGGATGTTGAGCATCGGTACGCGCACGGGCAAACCCGCCACCTCCGCCTCATTGGTGGGCTTAGGCTCGCCATTCACCAAAGCGACGTCAGTTGAGGTTCCTCCCATGTCGAACGTGATCACCCGCTCGAAACCACTGCGCCTAGCCATCGCGGCAGCGCCAACCACTCCTCCAGCCGGGCCGGACAGCACAGTCCGCACCGGTTGTCGGGACGCCGATTCCAGCGATGTAATGCCCCCGCTGGATTGCATCACGAAGACCAGTGACGCCTTAGCGCCCTCCGCACCACGCTGCCGGATTCGCGCATCCAAACGCTGCAGATAAGTCTGCATGAGGGGCTGCAAGTAGGCGTTAACCACAACTGTGCTGGCGCGTTCGTATTCGCGGAACTCGGGCAAGATCAAATGAGATAGAGAAAGCGGCAGACCAAGCTCTTCCAGCACGCGTCCAATGGCCCGCTCGTTCTCGGGATTGGCAAACGCGAACAGCGTGGAAACTGCAATCGATTCTGCGCCACTGGCATGGACATCGCGCGCCAACAGACGGAGATCTTGCCGCAAGGGCGGCTGGAGGACCTCGCCGTCGCAACTCACCCGCTCGGGCACGCCGAACCTCATCCCTCGTTCCACCAGCGGAGGCACGCGCTGAAACGCAAGGTCGTAAAGCTGGGGTTCAGCCTGGCGCCCAAACTCGATGGAGTCCTCGAATCCAGCGGTCGTAACGAACCCCACTCGCGCGCCTTTGCGCTCCAGCAGGCTGTTGGTACCTACGGTGGTGCCCATGCAGCAGCACGATCTCGCCCGAGCAACCGCTGCGCAACACGGCTTCCGCAATGGATCGCGAAGGATCCTCGGGAGTGGAGAATACCTTCGCCATATGCAGCCGTCCGCGTTCGATCCAAACGCAGTCGGTGAAAGTTCCGCCGGTATCGACGGCTATGCGGGATGGTGTCTTCGAAGTGGGTTTGCGGGAAGGTGCCATGACCGAACGAAACAGCGGCGCAGAGAATCGCCGATTGTAGCACGCGCTGCAAGGCCGCTACAGAGGTTTTCCCATCAGAAACGCATCCAGCGAGTGGGTGGCGTAATAGTCGGGCAGGGTGCGCAAAACTTGATAGCCATGCTTGCGATACAGCCGCAAAGCAGGCTCATTGTTCACCGCTGTTTCCAGATACATCTGCTGGCAGCCGAATGAACGCAGCCGATGCTCGCATTCGTCCATGAGCAGCGACCCCAACCCCAGCCGGCGCGCTGTGGGAACAATATCGAGAGTCAGAATGCGACCCGCCTTCCCCCGGACGGCGTGGGCGATGATGAAGCCGACGATGTTCTGCATGTCCACCGCGGTTTTGGAGAACTGCGCACTAGAGTCGCGGGATTGTAATCCATCGCGCGACTGGGGCTCAGAAACGGAACGGTTCCTCCCGTTCAGAATATGGTTCTTCAACCTCAGCCACTAGGGTTATTGCATTGCGCCGAGTGATGAAGCCGCTCAACTCCATCTGGGTATAGGATATGCCTTGTGGAAAGCATAGTTGGTCGATTTGCCACAGGCGCTCGAAGTCGGTTGGCCGATAGCTGCGGAGGTTAAACTGCACGTGAGCAGTGTCGGGCTTGCAGAGCCGGTTGCGCAAGTGGCCTTCGACGGACCAGCGCAGGCCTTGTAATGCGGAAGCCGAACCTGCGCTCCCGCCGGTTAGGAGCGGGAGCGCAGGTAAAGGCGTTATGATCACGCAGCTCTGTGGGCCTTCTGCCGGACCTCCGAGAAAAGTTCAATCATGTTCTTATTAAACTGAGGAATGTCACTGGGCTGGCGGCTGCTCACCCAATTGCGATCACGCAGGCTCACCTCATCGTTCCAGATGGCGCCTGCGTTCTTCAGGTCGTCCTGAATGGTGTAATAGCTGGTCATGTGCCGCCCTTTTACCAGCCCGGCCGAAATCAGCAACCAAGTGCAGCATGGCAGATCACCGCGATTGGCTTGCCTTCGCGATCCAAAGTTCTGACGAATTCTTGCGCCTTCTTTTCCATCCGCAAAGCGTCAGCGTTCATGGCGCCGCCGGGAAGCAGCAGCGCATCGAACTCTCCAGGCTTTGCCTGGTCCAGGGTCATGTCAACTTTCACTTTTTGGGTTTTCCTGTCGTGTTGCACCGCCTGAATCTCGCCCGATTTGGGCGCGATAACGACGACCCGAGCGCCTGCTTCCTGTAGCGCTTTGCGGGGTTCCACCAGTTCAGGTTCTTCGAATAGATCGGTCGCCAGAATAGCGACACGCAAGCCCTCGAGCTTCTTTTCTGACATTTGTGTCCTCCAGAATTGCAGTTGATTGTTGATTGTTGAAGCAGGGCAGAAATAGCCTAATTGCACAGTCAGATGCGCAAACTTCCAGAAAGGTTGGAAGGCGTGGGTAAGGAATCAGGCTAAGCCCGGGTTGGGGGTGCCCGATTCAAAAGACAGTTGTCGGTGGGTAGTTGTCGGTTGTCAGTAAAGGCAACCGCAGATCCCTCGACTCCGCTCGGGATGGCAGGAACGACGCAGGCGGCTACAGGTACAATCGAGCCATGCGCGTTCTTTGCATCACTCTACTCGTCCTCGCCGTCGCGGGGGTTTCGGCTCAGACGCCGCCATCCCAGATTCCCGCTCCCTCGGATGTCGCCGTACCGCCGGCCGATGCCACCAGAACCGCATCAGGTCTCACGACCAAGGTGGAAACACCCGGCACCGGCAAAGTTCACCCTGGCAAAGACGAAGTCGTCACCTTCGATTACACCGGCTGGACGTCCGACGGCAAGATGATCAGCAGCACTGCCGCGCGCGGCGGGCCTGCGACCTTGCTGGTCAACCGGGTGATGCCGGGCCTTAGGGAAGGCATTCAAATGATGGTCACCGGCGAAACCCGCCGCATGTGGATTCCCCAGTCGCTCGCCTATAAAGGCCAGCAAGGCCGGCCGGCGGGGACACTCGTGTTCGACGTGACGCTCATCGACCTGCCCACCCGCGCCCCCGCCGATGTGAAAGCGCCTCCCGCCGACGCCAAGCGCACCGCTAGCGGCCTGGCGTACAAAGTGCTCACGCCGGGCACGGGCACACGCCATCCCACGAAGGTCGACCAGGTCACGGTGCACTATACCGGCTGGTCGACCGACGGCAAAATGTTCGACAGCTCGCTGGTGCGCGGCAGGCCGTCCACCTTCCCGCTCGATCAGGTCATGCCCGGATCGGACCGAAGGCATGCAACTGATGGTGGAAGGCGAGAAAACCCGCTTCTGGATTCCGCAGAGTCTCGCGTACCAGGGCAAGCAGCCGCCGTTCGGCATGCTCGTTTTCGACGTGGAACTGATCAGGATTCAGTAGGCGGGTGGCTGTCTTTCTCGGTTGCTTTTTTCCCCGCTGTCATCCCGAGCGAGAGCAGCGAGTCGACGGACCCGTTCGCGGCCATCATTCCGTACGCACGGCTCACCACTCGGCATGCCGCGCGTGCAGCCCGTCAAGGAACGTCCTGTTTGCAGTTTGACGGCGATCGCTTCGGCTCACACTCCCTGAATTGCCTTCACCTGGCCGGACTTGATGGCCTGCACCAGCCGCGCGTGGTCTTGTTCGGTCTGGTCGCCGTAGGCTTCCGCCCAAGCGACGAGCGCCTTGTCGAGCACGGGAGACTTTCCGCAGTAACCGGAGATGGCGGCAGCGTCACCGGCGCGAGCATGGGCCCGCGCCAACAAACCTCCGCAGGCTTGGGCGTAGAAGTTGAACGCATCTCCGGTGAGCCACTCCACAGGAATCGACGCTTTCATGTTCTTCATCTGGCGCACGAAGAAGGGACGGCCATCGACGGTAGTTGGGCCCAGCATGACATCACCGGTGGCCTGCAGGGCGCGCTGTCCAAACACCACTCGCTTGCCATGATGTTGGTACTGTTTGGGCAGAGTCACAGTATAAGGCGCATGTGCTGGTGAAACGCTCTCCTTGACCTGCAGGAAGAGCGGGTCATTATCATCATTGCCCATGAGCAAAGCCAGGTAAGCGCGCGTGCCCACGCTGCCTACGCCAACGACGCGGTGGCCGACGTCCACCACGTGGTAGCGGTTGAGCATGAAGAATCGTTCGGGCGGCAGCTGGGGCGCATACTCCTCCAGCCCCTGGATGACCTTTTCGCGAGTCTTAGCGTCCACACGGGTCAGGATGGGCGGGTCTTCGCGCAGGCGCCAGCCGCCATCGGAGCCGCGCTCAGCAATCTTCTTCAGCAGGGTGGCGTTGGTTTGCGACTTGGCCTTGGCCACACACTTCTCGATTACGGCCTGACTCTTCGGGTCGCGTCTGAGCATTGGATGCTTCGTCTCGGGATAGACGTGCAGATACCAGACATCCAGCACTCCCATGCTTTCTAGGCGCTCGACGTTCGCCCGATAACCGGCGACGGCGCTCATGACAGCGGCTGCCCGTTCGGCCTTGTTCATTCCGTTTTCGCGGGCAGCAACATTGACGCTGGCCACCAGGCGCTTCAAGTCCCATTCCCACGGACCAACCGTGGCTTCGTCGAAGTCGTTGAGATCGAAGATCACGTCGCGTTGGGGAGTTCCATAGAAACCAAAGTTGTTGATGTGCGCGTCGCCATCGACGATGACCCTGATGCCGCTATTGGGGGTCTTGGAGAGGTCCCAGGCCATCACGCAGGCGGCGCCACGCAAAAATGTGAACGGCGAGGCAGCCATGCGTCCCATGCGTAGCGGGATGAGTTCTTTCTGGCGGCCAACGTTGCTGGCAGCGAGCAGGTCGAGCGGATCGGGACGATTGTCGGCGGCCTTGCCGTTGGCATGACTTTCGCGCGGCGTGCGCTCGCGCAGCGCTTTGCCGATTTTGTGCCGCTGCTCCCACGGATTGTCGGCTTCACGCAGGCGGACCCTGATGCCGGCTCCCGGCATGAATACGCCCGAGAGATCGATCGGCGGTGCAGATGGCGACGGCGCAGACCTCACTTCAGAAGACTCTGGAGCTTTGGATTTCGCAACTACCGCTTTGTTTTTAGGACTCATGACTCGTTCTCTCTCCTGGGTTCGACAGCATAAGGCCGCGACCCACCCTCGGCATTCGCGGCCTCATAGGCAGCTAAGCGGCTACGTATTACATGGATACCCGAATGTTAACCCACCGTGAGCCGCGTGAACAGTAGGCAGGCTGGCGTGCCTGATTACCGTCGATTCCAGCCCCCAGCCTCAACGCCTTCCGTCTTCATCTCAAGGCGCCAAGCAACTGCTTCAAGACCACCGCCATCGGGATCTCCGCCAGAACAGTAGGTAATGCCGGTATGACCACGGAAAGGGCCAGTCCTACGAGTGCGCCCCGGTCTACCGGGAACGGCTTCGTATTCTCGATCCTGTCATAAGCCTGGCCGTAGTCGCAGAGCGTGCTGATTTCGGGCGCATCGATCAGCTCCGTTTCGTGTGCATCCCGGTGAACAATCCATTTTTCGTGGAAGTCGGTGCTTTGCATCTGCCCAAGGATCGCGTATTCCATGATTCCCTTACGGCGCACGGCCGCCAGGCGGGGCATAAAGAAGATCAGAGGGCCAAGCGCGACGAGAGCGACGATCGTCACCAGCGCGAGACCCGGAAGCTTGAAGTCCAGCAGGTGCGCGGTGTGGTGCAGGATCTGATAGCGGAAGGTGGCCCCAATGACAAGCGTCGCGGCGAAAGCGATGGGCGCGAATGCCAGCGGCGTCATGCCGAGGAAACCGAGTCCCCCGTTTTCGTCTGGATGGGTGGGGATCAGCTTCAAATTCAATCTCGAGAACTTGAACGCGAAGATGGTCCACAGCAACCACTTCCAAAGGTTAAGAAACAATAGGAACTGTAAAATGGTCGCGCTTACGATCGCCGCATACCAGCCCGCCAAAGTTAAGTGGAAGACATCTCCAACTCGATACGCTAGCCAGGGAGTTTGGACCATCTGGGTCTTCAACGCGGCAGAGGTACGAATCGCGATGAGCACCAGGATGATCAATTCGGGCAGCACAGAGTCGCGGAGTCGGACCAATGCCGCCAGCATGTTGTCCATGCTGGCCAGGTCCGCTCCGTCAAGCAAGCGGGCTTGGTAAATGTGTCCCACAATCATGCGAAAGCGCGATTCCATCAGGGGCTGGCCGAGAAGCAGGATGGGGACGGCAAGGAACATCCTGACGTTAAGTCCGTAGTCCTTGAGAAGGGGCACGAGATTGCCACGGTCGAATAGGAGCTTCATCAGAAGCAGTGGCGCCCAGCCTACGGCGATGGCGAAGATAATGCGGCGGCCGACATTCCACTCATTCGAACCGATGAGCCTGGTCGATTGCTGCAAGCGGTAGAACGGACCACCCCTGATCAGAGACACGTCAGGTTGGCCGCCGGCGGTGGAGTCATTCTTGGTTTGGTTATCCATAGTTGTCCTCGTTAAACTCTTCTCGAAGCTATGTTCGGATTTCCCAGCCAGCATACTGCCATACGACGAACAGGTTTTTGTAATCGTCACCGAGCGGTGCCCGAATTAAACCTCCAGTCCAGCAAAATTGCCCTGGAGTGGAGAGCCGTAATGTTGTACGTCAGAGGTGTTGCAGTTGGGAGCGGCGGGCTTGGAGAATGGTCGACCGAGCCGGCACAAACAGCCTCTCTTGTAGCTATTTAACTTAAGCCCGCGATTGTGGTCTTGGTGGCGAAGTACGTGGTCGATAACGGAATGCTTCACTAGGAGTTTTCCGAGGTGACAGGCCTCGAAGGAATTGACCCCGCGGCAGCGGAATGTCCTGCAACTGCTCGCCGAAGGCCGCTCAATGAAAGAAATCGCGAGCGTTCTGGGCGTCAGCGAGAGAACCGTTGAGTTCCACAAGTACCACATCATGAAGTCGTGTAACCTGCGGAGCAATGCGGAGCTGGTGCTATTTGCCCTCAAGAACGGGTTGATTTCCCGCTAGCGCTACGAATCTGTCCTGGGAAACGGCAGCCCCGCCACCGGACCGCGAGAAACCCGGACTAGGACTTCTCCTGGTTGCGGTATTCCCGACGGCAGACGACCATCCAGAGAAGGCCGTGCGCACGGTGGCGTCGTCCCCACCTGCGCTGCAACGGCTGCGTTTCCCGGGCAAGGAGAAGGTTTGAATCGCGTACGTGTTTTGCTGGCTGACGATCACACCGCCGTTTGCAAGAGTGTAAGCGCCCTGCTGCAGGCGGAGTTCGACGTGGTGGGAACGGTCGCGAATGGCCGGGACCTGCTCGCCGAGGCGGACCGCTTGCATCCCGATGTCGTCGTGACCGACATTTCGATGCCGCTGATCGACGGGATTGAAGCGGCCCAGCAACTGCGAGTGAGCAATCCGCAGGCCAAAGTGATTTTTCTCACCATCCATGACCTCGCTGAGTTTGTTCGTGCCGGTTTTTCCGCGGGAGCGCTCGGATACGTAATTAAGAGCCACCTGACCACTGACTTGATTCCCGCTATTCACGCGACCCTGGCAGGCCGTCAGTTCATTTCGCCGGTATTGCAAAGCCAACATGCGCAACGGAAAGAGGAACCTACCTCACAAAGAACAAATCGAGAGTTCGCATTTGAACTCGACTGCTTCTCCCCATGCTCCTGCTACTTCCCATGGCGGAGCTTTTTGCCCAGGATAAAGTGGCCGCCTTCAAACAGGCGCTGGCCGACACCAGAGGCAGTTGCGGCAGCATCAATGCTCTGATCAAGGAGTTATATGCGCCGGCCCTCAACGCATTCATGCCGCGCAAAATGCCGGCAATCTCTCGTTGGTGCGATCGGGCGGAGGCGTAATCCGGTAGCCGATACGCTTACTTGCGCTCCTGGCCACGCCGCGATTGGTACGCACCCTCAATGACCTGTGCGATCAGTTTGTGACCGGACTGGCTGGGATGCACGTCGCACGTCGGTGGAATAGTCGCCGGGTTGCTGGCGTTCAGCAAACCAGCGACACAAGTGTTCCCCGCCGCGAACGGATTTGAAACTGCAGCCTCGAATGCCGAAAACACGTCGGCGATCACGGCGCCGTAAGCGGCGGCTGGCGCGCTAATCGCCTGGTTCAGCCCTTCTGTCAGCAGGGTCTCAAATTGGTTCGAGTAATCGAGCGAGTAGTAATTCACAATTTCGATGACGCCGCTGTATCCCGTGGCGCGAAGAGCGGCGAGGCTGGTCTGCATATTGGCCTCCGCCGCGGCGAACACTTGCGGGGCGCCGTTCTCTATGCATGTCGGATCGTTGTTGCACTCCTGCTCTAACAGAAACAGGTCGTTCGCGCCGAGATTGATCGTCACCAGCTGCGTGTCGCTATGACTCTGCAGGTAATTCGTGGCGAAAGCAAGCTGCGTGGACTTGACAGAGGCGTAATTGACGTGCAGATGAAACAGCGAGCGATAAAGGTGGCACCCGTCATCGGGTGCGGTCGACGATAGAAAGCTGCCGGTCGTCTCACCCGGGCAGCCCGCATCCGCCAGGTTCAAGCCCAACGTGGTGCCGACGTAATCTGCATACGCGACGAAGTTTGTGGGATTGTAGTATTCGTACCCCGCCTGATCGATAAACCCGAAGGCCACACTGTCACCAAGCGCGAGGTAATCATTGGAGCTGTCGCCAGGATCCTTTGCCGAAGCGGATCCGAGCGCGAAAAGGGCGATCATCATGCAAACACTGAAAATCAGGCGTACTTTCATCGCTGTCTCCTTCGAGAAGGTAAATTAGTTGGCAAGCATAACAGAGAACTGGGCGGCCCATTGCCGGGGAGACGATCCCGATGGATAACCCGGCTACATCAATTCTGGAAACGCCATAAACTGACCTAATGCAAGCCCAGTTCGATCAGCTTTGTGTGGTCCTGGTTGCCCCGCGAAATCCGCTTAACATCGGTGCGGCAGCCCGCGCCATGAGCAACTTCGGCTTTCTCCACCTGCGGGTGGTGAATCCCTATGAGGTCGCTTTTCGCGAAGCTCGCTCCGCCGTCGGCGCGTCGGAACTGATGGCCAGCGCTGAGGAATACAAGAGCCTGGCCGACGCCGTTGCCGATTGCACGCTGGTGGTCGGCACCACCGCAGTCCGGCATCGCGAACTGCAACATCCGCTCAAACGACCGGAATATGGTGCGCGCGCGATCCGCAAACATCTTGCTTCTGGCCGCGCCGCACTTGTGTTCGGCACGGAGAAGTTTGGCCTGTCGACGAAAGACCTGAGCCACTGCCACTGGCTCATGCACATTCCTACGCGAAAAGGACACATCTCCATGAACCTTGGGCAGGCGGTGGCAGTCTGCCTGTACGAACTAAGTCGCGATTCGAAAGTTGCACAGCAGCCGGAGAGGGTAAAGCGCGCTACAGCCGGCGAGGTTGAGCGCGTCACCGCGGTCCTGCTCGAAGCGCTGCGGGAGAGCGGTTATGTGAATCCACACGCCGAGGTTCGTGACCGAGGACAAGGTGCGCCGCCTGGTGCGCCGCCTCAGCTTGCAAGCCGGGGACGCCGAACTGTGGCTGGGCATGCTGCGACAAATACTGTGGAAGATTCGCTCCGGCGGGAAACAGCCTTAGCTCGGTTCGGGAGGAGCGGGCCTTTCAGGTCCGCGTTCAAGGTCATTCAGACATAGGCTTTCGTTATGCGACTTCTCCGCAAACAGCAAGGGCGCACCCGCGCGGCGCGCCCTTTTTCGATAATACTGGACTGCGGTTAGCGGCCAAAGTACTTGGCGTTGCGCTCGGTGTACTCCTTCCACTTTTCGGGCAGATCGTCGAGCGCAAAAATCGCCGAAACCGGGCACACCGGCACGCACGCCCCGCAATCAATGCACTCGACCGGGTCGATATACAGCATCTCTTCCGTCGCGAACTTCTCGCTGTCCTTTTTGGGGTGGATGCAGTCCACCGGGCACGCGTCGACGCAGGCGGTGTCTTTTGTATTGATGCAAGGTTCCGCGATTACATAAGCCATAAAACAGTGTCTCCCAAAATCTCGAATGGAGAAATTCCGGCCGGAGCAATAATTACGATAGTATCAAAAAATTCCAGTTGCGGTGCATCGAAGTCCCTGATGCGACGGGCTTTCAGGACGGCTTTGGAGCTGACTGCCCTCTCGGTGTTGATGGGCAATTTCAGTGCAATCCAAAGTTTCTCGATGTTGGGATTAGCGGGCGATGCCCACGTTTTTCCGCGCTCCGCGCCACTTTCGTGATGCGAAGGGCTCAAGAAAAATCTGGCAAAACATTGCTTTCCCGAGTCGACTAAGGGTATCTTACCAGTCGCTCGGGATGCCGAAATCCCAAATACAAACAACAATTCAACAAGAGGAGTAGCCCATGAGACGCCGATTGTCATTTGCAATCGCCCTGCTGCTGTTGTGTGGCTGCATAGTCCCCGCGACGGCACAACAATGTTTTCCACCACCACATAGGCAAACAAGCATTCGCCAACCTGTTAGAGACTCCGGCCAACCATCTCAAGTTCGCGTCAAGCCAAATCTTGAAGTTTATCAGCGCTTCAAATCGCAAGGAGATCTTCCGCTTGGGAGCCCTCCTTTCGCCGGGTACTTCTTCGAAACACCTGCTTCCATCGCATGTATCTACAGTCTGGTATCCCAAGGAACGACCTGCAATCCCAACACGGTCACCGGCAACCCGACGGGCGGCAGCCAATCCATCGCGATTGTAGAACCGTACGACGACCCGTATGCTGCAGCGGACTTGTCCTATTTCTCAGCACAGTTCGGGCTGCCATTCTCCACCAGCCAGTTCCAGGTGGTTTACGCCGAGGGGTCTCGGCCTCCCGAAGACTACACGGGAGCAGGCCGAATTGCGGGAGATCTCAGAGGTGGAGTGGGCCCACGCCATGTCGCCTAACGCCAAAATCTACCTGGTCGAAGCAACGTATGATGATTTGGAATTCCTCACTCAGGCGATCGCTGTTGCGAACAACTTGATCGTCTGCGGACAGACGACCTGTGACGGCGGAACCGGCAAAGGCGAAATCATCACAAGCTCGGCTTACCCAGAGGAGTCTGATGAGACGACTTGTGATCAATACTTCAACACCTCCGGCGTCGTATACTTTACGGCCGTCGGCGATGAGTTTTACCAGCCGGCACTCCAAAGCTCGCCGGGAGTTACGTACCCCTGCGCATCTCCAAATGCGGTCTGCGTGGGTGGAACCGGCGTCACTCGTAATTCCACCACAGGCAGCTTCATGGGCGAGGTCGCCTGGCAGGTTCCCACCGGAGGCGAGAGCCTCTACGAACCGCGCCCATCTTTTCAGAATGTGATATCGAGTATTGTGGGTTCCGCGCGCGGCGTACCCGACGTCGCCATTGATGCCGATCCCATTACCGGACTCTGGGTTTGGGATAGCTTCCAATATCAAGGGGAGGACTACCCGTCATGGTATGTGGTTGGCGGCACCAGTCCTGGCGCGGCCGTCTGGGCTGGCATAGTGAACAGAGCTGGAAACTTTCACAGCACAACTGCCATCGAGGCGGGCTTGATCTACAACAACAGGGGCAACACAGCCGCCTTTACTGACATCACCAAAGGCAACTGCGGCGTGTACCTCGGTTACTCCGCCGGAACCGGTTGGGATTTCTGCACCGGTGTCGGCACTCCTTTTAGCTATTTGGATAAGTGAACGTTGCATAGAAAATTGACCGCTCACAGAAGGGCGAGAGCGCTGGAGCGGTCGAGCCACTCATAGACACGATCAGCCCGCCCGGCGTGCGCTGGGCGGGCTTTGTTACGCAATGGGTGTTTGAAGATCGCGCCAACCTAGCAAACTAGGCCACGTTTGCAGGTTCGCGCTCGGCTGCCGGCTCGTATTCGACAATGTAGCCAGCGACAGCGCTGGCCGCCACCGTCAACGGACTCGCCAGATACATTTGCCCTGGCCCGCTGCGCCCCGGAAAGTTTCGGTTCTGCGCACTGATCACGATCTGGTCGGAACGCGTGGAAACCCCTGGCCCGGCGTTAATGCAAGCTCCGCAACTGGGCTCAATAACGATTGCACCAGCTCGGCTGAAGATGTCGAGATAGCCTTTGCGAACGCAGTATTCGCGCGTCTCCTGCGATCCGAACTGGAGATAGAATTTGCAATTCTTCGCAACCCGCTTGCCTTGCTTCAAGGCATCACCGAGTACGAGCGCGTACATGTCCATATCTTCGTTTTTGCCCGCGGTACAAGTGCCGCCGTAAGCAATCTCCACTGGCACCGGCGTGTTCAGTTCTCGCACAAATTTGCCGTTGCCCGGATCGCCAGGGGTTGCAACCATCGGATGGATTTCCGCGGCGTCAAGCTCGATCACATGCGAATAATGCGCCTCGGGATCGCTATACAAACCCTCGATCAATGTTTCGGCCTCGTTTTCGCTCATGCCGCGGCGCTGCATCAGGAATTCAACCACTTTCTGGTCGGGCGCCACGATGCCGGTAAACCCGCCAATCTCCGCCGCCATGTTGGTCATGGTGGCGCGTTCATCCACGCCCAGCGCCTCGATGGCTTCGCCGGAGTACTCGATGACCTTGGCCAGCGCTTTACCGCTCCGGATGTACTCCAGCGAGAGCAGTTTTAGGATGAAATCCTTCGCAGTAACGTTCTCCCGCTTTTTGCCGCGAATGATAACCTTCACCGACTCGGGCATCTTCACGCGAATGTCTTTGGTGAACCACGAGTTGAAGACGTCGGTGGTGCCGATGCCGAAGGCCACGCATCCCATCGCGCCGACGTGCGGCGTGTGTGAATCGGAGCCGACGTTGAGCTGCCCCGGCAGGGCATAGCTCTCGGTCACGATCGAGTGACAGATCCCTTCCGAGCCCTTGCGATCGCGCAACTCGCCGTGCAACTTGATGCCGCGCGACTTGGCAAACTCTTCCTGCTTCAACTTCAACTGGGTCGCAAGATCCAGCAGGCCCATCTTGCGCTTTTCTTCGGAGAGCACTTCATCCAGAAATGTGAGGTGATCGCGGAAGAACATGATCGTGCTGGCATCGGTGACCGGCGCTTCCTTGCCGAGGAAGTGCTCGAAGAAAATCGCCGCCATCGGCGTGACGTATTCGTGGCTGAAGCGAAGATCGGTACGGGCGAATCCGGTATCGCCGGGCTTCACTGCCTCAACACCAACTTGGTTCGTGCCGTGCAGCATGTGACGCGCAAAAATCTTCTCCGCGATAGTCATGGGACGCGGCTTGGTCTGGATGGGCGGTAGAAAAACCTTCCCCTGCAAACGTGCCACGTTGAAGGGGAACAGGCCGCCGTATTCGATCACCTGGCGCGTGATCTCATCTTCGCCCTGAGTGAATTCCGTCAGCGGAATCTCTTCGCCGCGGCGGACCTTGTCTATCAGGCTGAAGTCGGTCGCCGTCAGAACGCCAAGATTCTGACAGTTTTGCTTGTAAATGCGCTCGATGTTTTCCGCGATCACCAGCTTAATCCCTGCCGACATCTCGGCATAAGGCGACTGCTCGCGGCTTGAACCCTTGCCGCGCCGCTTGCCGCTCACCGCGCACACGAACCCGCCCTGCTTCACATCGCCGCGCTTGATGGGCGTCTCGTTGCCGCACTTCAGGCCGGTGTACGGAAATTCCCCTAGCGTTTCGTCGAAGAAGAAGCAGATGTGCGCCGGCGTGATTTCGTCGGTGGATATGTCGTCGCGCAGCTTAGGATTGCGTTCAGGATGTTCGGTGTCCCAGGGGATATCTTCACCCGCAAGCTGACGCTTGATGAGTTCAGGATCTTCGGTGAGAAACAGGATGCGTCCCTCGAGACGGACCATGTCGGGGCGCTTGGAGACGGTGCGGTTCAACAACGAATTATTCACTACGCAATTTTACCGCAGAAACAGGGCTGCACGCGGGGCAAGTGTCGCGCCCGCCACGGCATGAAAGTCTTTAGTGGCCTTCCTATTCTGTGAGCGCCGGCGTCCCCTTTTTGACTTCCGCGAAGACGCGGTTGGCGATCTGGCTCATCACCTGCGAAACCACCGCCTCTTCAGGAGCAGCCTGTCGGTTGGAGAACGGAGCGCCGGCGATGGCGGTCGGATTTCCGGCCCGATACAGGCGGTATTCGACCGTTGCCAGGTACTCGGGATCCATCGCACCGGCTTCTGCATTGTTCGGATTGCTCCTGGGATTCATTCCCCCTGCATTGTTCGGAGTGTTCCACACGCCATTCGGATTGGTTTGGATGGTTCCAGGCCGAGGCATGGTGGCATCGGTCGAGGCTTGTAATTCGACCAGTGTGGTGTACACCACGTAATCGCAGTTCTTCTGCTGGGCTTCGGCGCCGACATCTTCAGGAGTCATTCCGTCGAGTGGCACGCCTTGGATCTTGATATGCAGCTTCTTGTCGCGCTTCTCCTGGTTCAGCGCGGCCACCAGTCGATCGCGTTCGATATTGCCCGGAACGCTGCGCCCAGCGTGATTCTGCATGACCGCAACTCCGACGCGAACCACGCGGTTCTCCTGGGCAAATGCGCATATTGAAAGCAAGCAAAGCGAGAGGATCAACGCGCGAGTCGTAAGGCGCAGCATACGGATACCTCCTTATAGGGATATTAAACACCGCAGCCAGCCGGAAGACGCGACTATTTCCGCGACTTTGCGTACTCCACCGGAGACGGCAACTCCTCCAGCCCGCGACCGGCGAAGATTTCCTCGAAGTTCGTCATTAGTTCCTGGTGAATGAGTCCGTTCGTTGCCAGTACTTCGCGGCTGTCGAGGCGAAAGGGCGATCCGTCGAAGCGGGTGACAAGTCCACCGGCTTCCTGAACCAGAAGTGCGCCCGCCGCAGTATCCCACGGATTCAGGTTGAACTCCCAGAAGCCGTCATAGCGGCCACAAGCGACATTGGCCAAGTCGAGCGCTGCCGATCCTGCGCGCCGGACCCCGTGCGAGCGCAATGTGATCTGCTGATAAAAGTGGATATTCGGGTTCAGGTGCCGCTTGTGACTGGGGAATCCGGTGCCGAGAATCGATTCCGCCAAACGCTTGGTTTTGGACACGTGGATCGGTTTGCCGTTCAGCGTCGCGCCCTGCCCACGCTCGGCGGAGAACATCTCGTTGCGTGTCGGATCATAGAGAACGCCGACCTCGATTTTCTCGTTTCTTTCACCGGGGTCCCCAACAAGCGCCGATTTTGCGCTTGTTGCGGTGACGTTGCGCACCAGCGCAATGGAAACGCAGAACACCGGATAGCCGTGGGCAAAATTGGTTGTGCCGTCGAGGGGATCGATATACCAGCGATAGTCGGCGCCGGGACCGCTGCGAGCGCCCTCTTCCCCGACAATTCCGTGCTCCGGCCAGCGCGAGCATAAGCGCTCGAACGATCATCTTTTCCGAAGCGCGATCTGCTTCGGTCACTAGATCTACGTCGCCCTTGTACTCTATGGCGACGTGGCCAGCGAAGTAGCCCATGAGAAGCACCCCGGCCTCACGAGCGATCCCTTCCACCTCCGGCAAGTACTGCGTCATTCCTGACCACGTGCAGAGTTGCCATTCTTCGCCGCGGCCGGGCCATCCGGACGCGCCTTGCGTCCAGCGTCCTCCGCGATGTAGGCAATCTCGTGTTTAAAGATGAACAGGTTGGGCGCTCCTTCGCGGGTCAGACGCACCATTCGCCGGTCATAATACTCA
Organism: uncultured Acidobacteriaceae bacterium; assembly: GCA_963836295.1. Taxonomy (GTDB): domain Bacteria; phylum Acidobacteriota; class Terriglobia; order Terriglobales; family Acidobacteriaceae; genus Bog-257. Next base: position 511,490 of record CAWIIY010000006.1, read on the forward strand.
ATCCAGCCGCGCACAATATCGCCGTCCATCAACTTGATGCGGACCGGACGCTGCTTCTCGCCCAGCATTTTGAGGTAAGCTGCTTCCTGGTGAGTATCTTCGGGTGGTGGAGATTTTCCCTTGCGCGAGTTGCCGTCATTGCCGGATGCATGGAAGCCCATGGTTCGATTCTACACGGAGACCAGCACTTGTCTGTTGCAATCGCAATGATGCGACAGTGGCTGCTGGCCGCTGCGATCAGCGGCACTCATAGATGTAAACTGGTGGCCGCGATCGTGTTTGCTGATTGCGAATTAGTCGCCTGGATCGCGACAGGAAATTAATCAGAGAGACACTGCTTAACAGTATTTTGCTTGGCGGAAGGACCAAGTTTGACCTGCTACGCACCTTGGCTGTCCTGCGGGATGTATTACTGAGATTGGCGCGAGCATCTTATCGAGAACATGCTGCGAATTGGGCACAGGCCAAACGTGTCACCACTTTGATTCCATTCTGGGGTTAGGAAGCTAAGCGCCTTTTGCAAGTCTTCAATGTTATGCATCTGCAATCCTTTTTGGCACTATGGGAAACTCCGGTCGCGGCGCTGATGCTGTTTCTCGGCTTCGGTCTCGCGGCTTATTTTGGCATGCGCAATTTCACCAGAGTAGTGTTTGCGCTATCGCGAAACCGCTCACAGTTGTTTTCGGTCGGAGCGGGCATGACGCTACTTCTGGTTGCATTCCAGATGCATAACTGGGGCCGGGCCCAACCTGCAGAGACGGCCGGCGAAGACTTCATGGCAGCCTTGGTCCCGGCAGCGGCAGGCGGAGCCGGAAATCTTGACCATGCAGCTCTCGCCGCGGTCAGCACTTACCACAACGACAACGCCCGCACCGGGCAGTACATCAATGAAACAGTACTGACGCCGGCAAACGTCAATCCCGCACGCTTTGGCAAACTGTATTCCTATCCGCTGGATGGCTATGTTTATGCGCAGCCGCTCTACATGCCGCAGGTCGCAATTCCCGGAAACGGTGTTCACAACGTCGTGCTCATAGCAACCGAGCACGACAGCGTGTATGCATTCGATGCCGACTCCAGTTCTGCCACGCCGCTATGGCGAGTCAACTTCCTCAATCCCGATGCTGGCATTACCACCTTGACCCCGGCGGATGTGAACGCGAGTGACATTGTGCCGGAGATAGGAATCACCAGCACTCCGGTTATTGACGTATCAAGCAATACGATCTATGTAGTGGCGGCCACAAAAGAGAGCGGCGCTTTCTATCATCGCATCCATGCACTGGACCTCTCTTCGGGGGCGGAGAAATTTGGTGGGCCGCAGGTTATCCGGGCAACGTATCCCGGCGCCGCCAAAGAAAGCTCAGACGGTGTCCTCGCCTTCGACTCCCGCTTCCATCTGCAAAGGGCCGCGCTGCTGCTCAACAGGGGCCGTTTGTATGTTGCATTCGCATCCTACGGCGATTACGGTGCGTATCACGGCTGGGTCATTGCTTATGACGCGGTAACGCTGAAGCAAACCGGAAGTTGGGTCACCACTCCCGATGGCTATCAGGGAGGCGTCTGGATGAGCGGTTGCGGGATATCCACGGATGGCGACGGCAACCTCTACCTTTCGGTTGCGAACGGCCCGTTCGACGCCTTTGGGGAGCAGCCCGGGGTGGACTTCAGCGACAGCGTCGTAAAGTTAAAGCCCGGACCGGACGGGTTGGCTCTGTTGGATTATTTCACTCCGTTTAATCAGGCAAGAATGGCGCGCGAGGATTTGGATCTAGGATCGGCGGGCGTGGTTCTGTTGCCTGATCAACCCGGACCCTACACTCGCCTGGCGATTACCAGCGGCAAGAATGGCCACATCTACCTCCTCAACCGTGATAATCTCGGCGGCTACCAGCCGGATGGCAATCGCAATCCGCAAGTGGTACAGGAGATCTCCGGGCTCCGAGAACAGATGGGTACGCCCGCCTACTGGAATGGCTACGTCTACTTTGGGTCGGGAGTCAGCCCCTTCAAAGATTCGATACGGGCCTTCAGTATTCGCAATGGTGTGCTGTCTCGTCCCGCGGTATCGCAAACCCAAGCCATCTATTCCATGACTCGCAATACTGTGAGCGTTTCGGCGAATGGCAACAAGAACGGCATCGTATGGGCGGTACAGACGACGGGTATTACGCACCCAAGGCACCCGGCCCTGCAGTTCTGCACGCTTACGACGCCAAGAATCTGGGACACGAGTTATACAACTCCAACCAACGCCTGGCGCGAGATAACCCCGGTCCGGCGTCGAAGTTTACGGTTCCGACGATTGCAAATGGCAAAGTGTTTGTCGGGACGGCAAATCAACTCAGCGTTTATGGACTGTTATCGGCGCCGGGCAACTAGGCGGGCAGCCTGTAAGCCTGCGTGCTCTTCGCGGGAATGCTCTGCTGCGCCACGAAAATCGTGACAGGTCTCACCCCGTACAGGGGCCCGAGGTGGCATGATAATGGCATTTGAACCTTGTGGGAGTTCCGTCATGACACCTAGGCGTTTCACTTTGTTCACGGCGCTGCTGCTCTTTGCCTGCTTGCTCACGCCGGCGCAGCCTCCATCATGGGCGCAAGAGTCCGCGGCCCAGACAGCGCAACCTCGCAAAACCAGCACACCCTATACTGGCGATCTCTCCATCTTCGATTCCCCCGGAAGAGACGAAAGGCTTCACATCAATCGCGTGATGGACATCCTCGCGATCGCGCCGGGCAAGACCGTTGCCGACATCGGCGCTGGTTCGGGATGGTTCACGGTGCGAGCTGCAAAGCGGGTAACGGAAACCGGGACGGTTTATGCCGTTGACATCAATCCGGAAGCCATCAGTTACATCAACCGCCGCGCGCAGAAGGAACAGCTTCGCAACGTCAAGACCGTGCTAAGCAAGCCTGACAATCCGGAACTGCCTGCCGACTCCATCGATGCTGTGCTCTTGCTGAAGGCTTACCACGAGGTTGCGAACCCAGTTGCATTGTTGCGCAACTTGCGAACTTCGTTGCGGCCCAACGCGCGCGTAGGCATCATCGATCGTAACGGAAACGGCGAAAACCACGGCGTACAAAAAGAAGTGGTAGTCCATGAAGTCGAGCAGGCAGGGTATCGCTTGCTCGAAGAGCAGGATGACCTGGTGAAGGCGGACAGGGAGGATTACTTCCTGGTGTTTCAGGCGAAGTAACGCTCCGGGGAATTTAGTGACTCTGATTGCTGCCTAACGCTGCCGCTCGGTCTTCCGCCCGGTACTCATCCGCGAATCGTCCCTGCATCTGATACAGCTTCGCGAGATGAGACCACGCGTCAGGGGCATCCGGCGCAACCGCGACCGCTTCCTCCGCAAAGGATGCGGCTTGTTTGAGGTCTCCCAATGCCTCCCAGGCTGCAGCTCGGCCCTGCGCAACCTCGAACCTGAGCGAGCCTTTTCCAGTTTCCGCCAAAGCCTCACTTGAGGCGCTGCGCATCGCTTTGTCGAACTCCTGCAGCGCTGGCTTGGGTTGCCCAGCCTCGACATAAAGGTTCGCCAGCTTCACCATTGCGAGGCCTTCTCTCGAGGAGTACCGGACCCGCCTCTTGGCGGGCGTGGATGGCCTCGGGAATCCGCCCCTGGCGCTGGTAGAAGTCAGCCAGAGAGGACCAGGTGACCTCGCCCGGCTCCAGCGAAACAGCCGCGACATACTCTTTTTCCGCTTCAGAGGGCCTGCCCATCCCATTTAGGATGTCTCCCCGAAGCCAGTGTACGAAGCCGCTGTCCGGAAAAGCCGCAAGCGCACTGTCCGTCGCCGAGAGCGCCTCGGAATTGCGGCCCAGCGCCGCCAGCAAACTAGCCGCATTGGCCCATTGATTGAACGACCCGGAGGTTGAATACTCGAGCGGATCGGCAGGCAGGGGCGCGGTTGCGCAATCCACTTGCGCCTGCTGGATAAACGCTTCGGTCTCCGGCCTCACGCGCAGGAAGACGGCAGAGGTCTCATCCAGATACACTGGCCGCCAGTTCCGGCTGTTGCAAAAATCCCTGAGCTTCCCGAAGCGCAGCACGTCAAAGCGGCCCAGCGGGAGGATCATCGTATTGATGTTGTAGCGCTCCGCTTCCTGCTGCCAAACCTCGGAATCCGGCGATACCTGAAGCAGTTTAGCGCTGCGCAATATTCGCGCGGTGCCGAAGGGGATAGCGCGACCGTCAACGTAGTCGCGATATCTTGCGCCGAGTCTCCAGGCAAGGTAACCGCCTTGGCCATAGCTATTGAAGATCTCTGGTGGAAGATTGGCGCGTTCCACAAATTCGGCGGCCCGCTGTGGGAACCACCAGCTTAACCCTGCGCCAAATGTGGACGGCTCGATGCTCTGAAAATAGTACCGGTTCGTCACCACGTCGAACGAGCGCAGCGAGGCGACCACGGCGACTATGGCAACCGCAATGCCGGCCAGGGCCAGGCGCATTCGTGGCGAACGAATATAGGAGCTGTAGCGGGCCCACGCCGTAGAAAGGACTGCTCCGCCAACTACGACTACAACGCATGCGAACAACGCGCCCATGCGGGCGTGACGCACCGCCGGATAGGCCGCTCCCAGCAGCAAAATCGCCGCCCCCAGTTGCGACTGAAGCAAGGCGAGAATGGCGGCGACGACCGCGATCACCAGCAGCAGATAGATGGCGCCTTGCGTTTGCCGCAACCAGAGCGCACCGCTGAAAGCGTGCCAACTCAGCGGTAGCTTGGCCCATTCCATGATCCACAGCTGCTGTTGCGCCATGGCGCGATCTTGCCGGACCAGCGCGCGGTAAATTCCCCAGCCCCAGGGATTGAACAGGGTGGCGAGCACCGTATAGCCCAGCCATTCCGCCGGTCGCCGCAGCCGTTGCACCGCCTCCCGCCAGCGCACCTCGCCGAAAATGGTCTCCGATAGCTCCAGCCCAATGTAAGCCACAATCAGGGCCAGCCCCGCCACAAAGCCGAGGTGGAGATTGACCCATGCGAACATCAGTATCGGCAGCAGCCACAAAGGAGCGCGGCCGGTCTGGTAGTTCTCCCAAAGCAAAGACAGAAACGCCGCAAACAGCACGACGGTAAACATCTCCGCCCGCGGAGACGTACGTGCCGCTATGGGAAACACGGCAAGAATGGCAAGTCCGGCGCTCGCTGCTGTGCCTCGGCGCAGCAGCAACGCGACCGTACCGCAGCACGCCGCCGCGCCGATCCATGAAATCAGCGAGAAGCCCCCAAGCAGGTAGGCAACATAGAACACCAGCCCCGCGCCCACGGGGTAGATCCATGGTTGTCCCGAGGCGGTATAGGAAAGGACGTCAACCACGGGGACTCGATGGTGCTGCGCCACCCAGCGTCCCGTTGCCATTTGCCAACCCAGATCGGGGTCGGCCACCGTGCGCAGGCCGGCCAGGAACGCATAGATAAGGGCGAGCGCGGCCAGCGCCAGAAACACGCGGCGCCCAAGCACTGAACCTGTCTGGGACACGTCTGCCGCGGTCAGATTGGGTGGCAAGACTGGTGAGTTAAGCACTCTCGTGGAAAACACTGTAGCACATCACGTTCTTGCGGCTTGTCCACAGCGGGCCAAGATGGACATAAGGTTAACGATTTCAACGTCCTACGGGAAGCCACCTCCATTTACAGAGTTCTGATTGGTAGCGGCAGAAATGACGCTGCCGTGCCTCGGAACGCCCGTTTGCCCCGCCTGTCACATTCGGCTCGTCAATTTTGCGCTATGGTATTGATAAATCTACAGCTATTCTGGCAGGAGGGGGGCAGGTGCGAGGGAAATTCCCTAGAACAATGTCGCAAATGACTGCACAGTCGCGCGTCGCAAGTAGCGGTTCTACAGAGTTTACGGTGGCACCCGAATTGCACTTGGGACAGTAGCCTCTCTCGCTATGGGGCTAGTGGGTTTGTTTGTGATTTGAACCTAAAGCGTGATTTGAACCTAAAAGGAGGGTTCGACTCTTGAAAATGCGTACTCTGTCACTGCTCACAATTATGTGCCTCGTGTTGGGCGCTGTAGCCTTCGCGGGTAATCTCTACACCAACGGTCCGACTAACGGCACCAATGATGGCTATTTCATCGACGTCTATGCGGTGAGTGACCAGTTCCCGACTACCTCTGGCATGACTGGCTTCGACATCGCTGAGTGGGTACCATCAGGCTCCTCTCCGCTGACCTTTGACTCGGTCCGTCGGCAGCTCGTCCTTTGGCAGCAATCTGGGCTCTGGCGTACTAACTATCAACGGCAGCAACTCCACTCTGCTCTGCACCAACGGCAGCCCCTTTAACGGTGGTGTCTGCGCCGGCGGCTTCGGCTATGACGTCTACCAGGTCAATGCAACTGGCCTCACCATCGGTGCGGGTACTAACGCTTATTTGACCCTGACGGGCGCGACCGACAGCTTTGGTGGCCGCGACGCGTGGGACATCAACTCCGGTCCTTCGGCGGCCTACCACAACCTGCTCGGTGCGGTTCCTTCGGAATCGTTCACGATCACTGGCGGCAGCACCACCACTAGCAGCACCACCACCAGCACCACCGGTACGACTCCTGAGCCCAGCAGCATCATGCTGTTCGGTTCTGGCATCCTCGGCCTCGCTGGCGTCCTGCGCCGCAAGCTGACCCGGTAGTTCAACCCGACCCTTCCCCCAGGTCCTTTCAGGCCGGAGCTTCCGCTCCGGCCTGTTTTTGGTGTCTAGGAAACGAATCCCTTCTCGGAGAGAAACCTGAGCATTTCGCCATCCGGAATGCGGGCTCGGCGGGGCGAAAATCGTTGCGCCAATTCCGCCAGCATCTCTGGTCGCCGGGCATACCGCTGCAAGAGCTTCCACCGCAAATCCTCGGTACACGGTCTTGCCACCACTTGTGCTGCGGAGCTTCGCCGACGCCACACCGCACAAAATGCTCTACGGATTACGTGTGAGATTGATTGTGTCGTCGTTCCATGAACCTCGTCATTATTCCAGAGGAATAATGGAAAGCTCCGTGACCTTGCGTCTTATCTCATTCGTGTTTTAGCGATTCCACCGGGTCTAACCTCGCAGCATTCTTGGCCGGCAGGGTCCCGAATGTAATGCCGATCAGGCAGGAGACTATCATTGCGATCAGCGCGGAAAGCCCGGATACCGGGAGCTGGTACTGGGTAAAGACCCGAAGGGAAAACGGGAGGGCCAGCCCGGCCAGGGTGCCGATGGTTCCGCCAATTAGGGAGATCATCACAGCTTCCGAAAGGAATTGCAGTTGGATTTCGCGGCGCGTGGCTCCAACCGCCTTGCGGATGCCGATTTCTCGAATGCGGGCACTGACGGTGGCGAGCATGATGTTCATGATCCCGACTCCGCCGGCGACCAGGGTTATGGTCGCAAACAACAAGAGAACGATCGTAAATGCGTTCGCGGTTTTCGCTGCCAGGCCGAGCACTTGGGTGAGATTACCGACGTCATAAGCCGACTCGGCTCGATGCCGGGCCTTTAGCACCGCAAGGATTCGTTGCGAAGCAACGGGAACGCTGCCGGCATCGGACATGGAAAAATAAATCTGGTTGATAGCGTTCGTGTCCGTCAGGTAGCGCGCCACGGAATAGGGAATAAGAATCGTGTCGTCCTGTATTTCTGACTGGCCAAACGTCTCCACGCTCTCGCGAAAGGTGCCGATCACAACAAACGGCAGTCCCTGGATCGTGAGTTCGTGTCCGGGCGCGAAGCCGACTCCTCCGTACTGCTGGGTGGCGAAGTCTTCTGTGACCAAGGCGACTTTGTTGTGGGATTGGGAGTCTTGCTGATCGAAAAACCTGCCTGAACTCACAATGATACGGCGCACGTTTGCATATTCCGGGTCCACCCCGAGAACCAACATGTCGCGCTGCTTGCCGTTGCCAATAGGGATCGGTTCATGCAGATTCAGCACCGGCGTCGCCGCTTGGATGCCGGGCACCTGCTGCTCCAAAGCGATCATGTCGTTCACGGTCAGATAGTCCGCCGTACCGGTGCTAGTTCCCCCGTTTAGCGGCCCCGCATATTCGGCCCAGATGAGGTTGGTACCAATGTTCCTGATTTCATTCAGGATGTACTCTTTCCCTGTCAGCGCAATCGTAACCACCAGGACCAGTGAGAAGGTGCCAATCACCATCCCCAGGGCGGTCATGGTGACGCGCACCTTGTCCGCGCGAAACGAGTCCACCGCGATTGAGAGAATCTCCCGGAGTGACCAATGTGCTCTTGGGGGGCGTAACCCAAGAGATTGAGCGAACTGTTGCCGGTCGCGGCATAACTCGCTATCTTCTACCTATGAGCACTAAGGTTACACCGGCACAAACCAGAAGAATACCGATCCAACGTTGCAAGCTGACACGTTCTCCGAGGAAGAACTTGCCGCCCAACGCACCCACGACGTAGCCCAAGGCCGTCACGGGGACGACAAAGCTCACATTTTCGAACGAAAATATTCCTAGGAGCGAGAAGAACCCAATCGCCATCATCCCAACACCTAACCACATCCACTTGATGCGTAAAGCACGGAGGATCACTCCGACGAGCGCAAGTGGCCGAAAATCTTTCACTTCACCCGTCTGCTTCATCGCACGAGACACAAATATCTCGCCCATGGTTCCGAAGACAACGATGAAGAAGAACAGGATGAATTCAGACGCCACTAGCCATTCTCCGTGGTACTAGGATGGGTGTGGCCGACGAGGAACACCCCGATACAAATGATCGCGATGCCAACCCAACGCAGCGGAGGAACGATTTCGCCCAACCAGGTTGAGGCCAATAGCGCAACTACGCCGTAAGCAACGGCGGAGGCTGGCTGCACATAGCTATAGTCGGCCCACGACAGAACGATCATATACGCTACAAAGAACACCAACAGGGAGGCGACTCCGAGCCATATCGTGCCGCAGGTAAAGACGCGAACGAACATGTGCGGCAGTTCGGCCGGGGGCCATGGGTTAACTGGTCCGATGCGCTTCATGCCCTTGCCGAGCAGAACGTTACCCAAAGGTTCGGCAAGCACCATGATGAAGATCAAGATAAGAGTTTTGACGTGCAGTCGAGAGGGGGATTCCATTGGCAGAGATCAGTCGCTCCAAATGCAGCAGGGTATAGTCTTATGGTATATCAAGGAACGACCATCCGGGAGCCAGCGCGCATCGGCGCATAGCAGAGCGGCCAACCGAGGGATACAAGTGCTCACCTGTCGCCACCCGAAGCGCAGGGAAGGCGTGGCTACACGGCTGGCCAAATCGTTAAGATGCTATCCTAGTTAGGGCATTTGTTCATTTCGGGACGCCTACTGTCGTTGGCATTTGACGATGGCTGAGCCCATCGCCGGCTCGGTCTCATCTTGCTCTAAGCGGCAGGCTGATCAATTCGGTATCGAGGGACTGATCGATTTGTGCGGCATTGTTGGTTTTACTCATAAAGATTGGTCTCCACCACCGGACCGTATTCGGAACGCCACCTCCACCCTAATTCACCGCGGACCAGCCAGCAGGGCGTTTACCAATCGCCAATTTGCTCCCTGGGTGCGACGCGTCTGAAAATTATTGACCTCGAGCACGGCGATCAGCCCATCGTCACCGAAGATGGCAACACGGTTATCGTGTTCAATGGCGAAATCTATAATCACCTCGAAATCCGCGCCGAGTTGGAAAAGTTAGGTCATCGATTTGCCTCGCATTGCGATACCGAGACGGTACTTCGCGCCTTCCTCGCATGGGACACGCAGTGCTTCCGCAGATTTCGCGGTATGTTTGCCGTGGCCCTCTGGACAAATTCCGCTCAACGGCTCGTGTTGGCTCGCGATCATGTGGGTATCAAGCCGCTCTACGTCGCGCAGCGCGGCGAGGATATATTCTTCGGTTCAGAACTGAAGGCCATCTTGGTGCATCCGCAGATCGATCGCCACTTAAGCCTTGCCGGCCTGGATTGTTACTTGTCGTTGAACTACGTTCCTGCGCCTTGGACGCTGGTGGACGGAATAGAAAAGCTTCTGCCCGGACAGTGGCTGGAGTGGCGAGGCGGGAAAGTAACCAAGGATACGTACTGGCGATTGCCCAAGCAGTCAACCGAACAAAGGAGCCTGGTCTCGGCCCGTGAGGAACTCGACTCCCTTTTGCAGCAGTCGGTTCGCGAGCACCTCATTTCTGACGTCCCACTAGGCGTGTGGCTGAGCGGCGGCATCGATTCTTCAACGATCCTGCACTATGCCTCGCACGCATCGACCTCCCGGCTGAAGACTTTCTCCATTTCATTTCGAGGACGCAGCTTCGACGAATCCAGCTATATCCAGCGGATGGTCGAGGAATACGGGACCGAGCACGAGGAACTGGACACGTCAATCCTGAACTGGATTTGCAAGGCGCTATCGAGGAATTCGCGTATTACTCAGATGAACCGAGCGCGGATGCTGGGGCGCTGCCGGTCTGGTTTCTTTCCAAGCTTTGCAAAACCAGGACCACCGTGGCGCTGAGTGGAGAGGGTGCGGACGAGTTGTTTGGGGGGTATCTCACTTACGGAGCGAACAAGTTCGCTCACTACGTGCGAAAATTTCCTCCCAGTGCGGTTCAATTGGTACTGACTGCATTGCGTCTGTGGCCGGTTTCGAACGAGAAAATTAGCTTTGAATACAAGCTCAAACGGTTACTGCAAGGCAGCTTGATGTCCGCCGAGCGAGCTCATGTCTATTGGAATGGCACCTTCTCCGATGCGGGGAAAGGCTCGCTGGTGGCGATGAAACTTCCGCCCGCACTCGATCAGGTCCTCGACGAGTTACGAGCAACGCTCAGCGACAAGAAAGACGATCTAGGCGCTTACCTGTGGTTCGATCAGAAGTATTATCTGCCGGACGACATCCTGGTCAAATCGGACCGCATGAGCATGGCCCACGCCGTCGAGTTGCGTCCACCTTTCCTGGATAGCCGTATCGTCGGATTTGCCGCGACGCTGCCGGCATCGTTCAAGATTCGGGGTTCGCAGCAGAAGTTTCTCCTGAAAGACCTGATGCGCGACAAACTGCCGCCGTCTATCCTACAGAGGAAAAAGATTGGCTTCGACATTCCGGCGCACGAATGGCTCCGTGGTCCCCTCCGTTCGCTCGTAGTCGATACGTTGAGCACGGGTCTCTCCGATCACCCCGGGATTTTCAACTCCAATGTGATCGAAACCTATCTTTACGATCACCTGGAAAAACGAATCAATGTCGGCTATCACTTATGGGGTTTAATGATCCTGTTCTTATGGATGAAAAAGTGGCGCATTCAGGCACCAGCCTGCTCGAACGTCGGCTCACCTGTTAGCCACCGCGGGCGTAAGTATCTCTATCTAGCTGTTCTGCTGGTCGCGGGAATCGTATATCTGAGCGGAATCCTTTCTCCTCCCTCGTTGATGGACGACGTGGATGCCGTGCAGGCGCAAATCGCGCGCAACATGATCACCTCTGGTGACTGGGTGACGGCTCGTCTGGATGGTGTCGCTTATCTGGAAAAACCGCCTCTGATCTACTGGATGATGGCCGTTTCGTATGAGCTCTTCGGAGTGCACGATTGGGCTGCGCGAATTCCGGTTGCGCTCTCCTCGATCGGGCTCTGCTGGTTGACTGCCGCTTTTGGCGTTTGGGCATTTGGCAAAGACGCCGGCTTTTACGCCGGCTTGTGCATGGCCACCTGCGTCGGACTGTTCCTCTTTACGCGGATCTTAATTCCCGACGTCATGCTGACATTTACGATTGCCCTGGCAATGTGGGCGTTGCTCCGAGTACTTGACGACGAGGAGCCCCATCCCCGCGCTTGGGCCTACATTCTGGCCGCCAGTCTGGGAACAGGGCTACTTCTGAAAAGCCTGATCGGGGTTGTGTTCCCCGTCGCCGCTGGCATTATTTATCTCTTCCTGACCCGTCAGCTATTTTCCGCCCGGACCTGGAAGCGGCTGCATCCGATTAGCGGGTTGGCCATCATCCTCCTGATTGCCGCGCCCTGGCATATTCTTGCGACCCTGCGGAACCCTCCGTATTTCGCATTCACGCTGCGAAGTGCGCCGGGCGAATACCACGGGTTCCTGTGGTTCTTCTTCATCAACGAGCAACTACTCCGCTTCCTCAATCTGCGCTATCCTCGCGACTACGACACGGTCCCTCGCTTGTACTTCTGGCTGTTCCACCTGATCTGGCTGTTTCCGTGGAGCGTCTATCTTCCCGCTGCTGCAAAGCTGTCGTACAAACCGTCGGGCCAGTGCTGGGAAGGCGCGCTTACTTGCACTCTGCTGGATTGGGTTTGTGCTGGTGTTTTTTACCTTCTCCACCACGCAGGAGTATTACTCGATGCCTTGCTATCCAGCGTTCGCTTTGTTGCTGGGTTCGGCCATGGCAACTGGCGGTGCTTGGGTGCGAAGGGGGACACGGGCATTGTCGGTGATCGCCGGATGCGCGGTATTGGCAGCGATCGCTATTCTGTTTCTCGTGCGGGGAGTGCCCACATCGGGAGACATTTTCACGGCGCTCACCAGGCATCCCAAGGCATATAAGCTCTCGCTGGGGCACATTGAAGACCTCACGCTGGAATCGTTCGCCTACCTTCGTGTCCCGCTCCTCGTAGCTGCGATTGCCTGGTTCATCGGTACCTTGGGAACTCTTCGAGCCACTGGTCGGCGGGCCTTCCTTGCGGCTGCGCTCATGATGGTATTGTTCTTCCAGGCCGCTCGCCTGGCCCTGGTCGTTTTCGATCCTTATTTGTCCTCGCGTCCATTGGCAGAAGCGCTGCTGCGATCACCTGAAGGCAAGCTGATCGTAGACCATCATTACTACACGTTCTCTTCGGTGTTCTTTTACGCGAGCCGGACGGCGCTGCTCCTGAATGGGCGCAGGATGAATCTCGTGTATGGCAGCTATGCTCCTGGCGCGCCAGATGTGTTTATCGATGATGCGAAGTTCCGCAGCCTCTGGCTTGATCAGAAGCGGCTCTACATTGTGGCGACTAGTGCTGCTGTCCCTCGTCTGGAGGGCCTCGTCGGGGCCACGCAACTCAACCTGGTCGTCGCCAGCAGCGGAAAGGTCTTGCTGACGAATCATCCGCTATCACAGCGGGGTTCGGGGCAAAGCGAGTGAAGTCCTCATTCTCACAAAAAGCCTTGGCAGTTTCAACGGGTAGCAGCAATTCGGTAATGGGTCAGTTCGAATTCAACAATGATCGCACTCCTCGCGCCTGGCTATGGGCCACAGTAGTGGCCTTTGCTGTGCGCCTGGTGGTGGTCGGCTTTGTCTATCAAGGCTTCCTGGATCCCGGTCGCGATCACTGGGAGTTTGCCTACGAAACAGGAAAGATTGCTCGTTCGATTGTTACGGGGCATGGGTTTGCCAATCCCTATTATTGGGTGAATACCGGGCCGACTGCAGAGGTCGCTCCCGTACTCCCCTATCTTGTCGCCGGCGTTATGGCGATCTTCGGGATCTACACCAAGGCGGCAGCTCTGGCCGTGCTGACCCTGAACAGTCTGTTCTCGGCTGTCACCTGTGTTCCTATTTTCTTCCTGGCCAAAAAGAGCTTTGGACTTCGGACGGCCCGGTTTGCCACCTGGACCTGGGCGTTCTTTCCCTATGCCGTGTACTTCTCCGCTGACTCCATGTGGGACCATGCGCTTACCGCTTTATTGCTGACCTTGCTGCTTTTGATCGCGCTCCATCTTGAAAGCTCGACTCGTCTTTTGGCGTGGGCAGGTTTTGGGGTCCTTTGGGGTGTGAGCGCGCTGACGACTCCTGTCGTTCTTGGCGCACTCCCTTTCCTCATCGGATGGATCTGTTACCAGCACCGGCGGCAAGGAAGAAACTGGAGCATTCCGGCCGCCACCGCTGGGCTCGCCGTAGTTTTCACCCTTGCACCCTGGCTGATTCACAACTACCGCGCTTTTCATCATCCGGTATTCCTAAAGGACACTCTCCCGATGGTGTTCCTCGACGGGAACTTCGGAAATAAGCTGCACTGGTGGAACGGCTCGTTCGGCCCGTGTGGCAACCCTGCCGAGATGGTCAAGTTTCAAGAGATGGGCGAACACGCGTACATGGCGGAGAAATGGCGCCAGGCCGTCGACGTTTTGCAAAGCAATCCACAGACCTTCGTGTGGCGTTCGATTCGGAGAGTGGTGTACATGTGGACCGGGTATTGGAGCTTTAGCCCGGAATACTTGCGTGAAGAGCCGTTCGACCCGCCCAACATCATCTTCTGTTCGGCGTTTACTTTTCTGGCGATTATGGGGCTAATCAAAGCATTTCGAAAGATTCCAGACATGGCAATGCCATATGCCCTCGTGCTGCTCGCCTACCCGATGGTCTACTACATCACGCATTCGGACATAGCCTATCGCCATCCCTTGGATCCCGAGATTGTGGTTCTAGCGTCGTACGCCGTGGTTTCGTGGCTGCCTCGGCGTCGGCCCGCGGTACATGGGGAATGACGTCGGTTAAGAAACGATACCGCAGGGGCCGCTATTGCCAGCGGCGGTCTTTTCATGGATCATCAGTATTCAGCTGCAATTTTTTCAGGAGGCTCAAATGAGAATTGCCGTGCTAGGCGGCGATGGTTACTGTGGGTGGGCGACAGCGTTGTATCTGTCCAACAAGGGACACTCAATCGCAATCGTCGATAACTTCGTTCGCCGCCAATGGGACCACGAACTTGGAGCACAGACCCTGACTCCAATACGCCCGCTGGTGGAGCGCTTGGCGACGTGGCGTGAGCTCACAGGAAAGAAAATCGAATCGTTTGTCGGCGATGTAACCGATTATGAGTTTCTGTCGACGATGATGACCGAATTCGAGCCCGAGGCGGTCGTGCATTTCGCCGAGCAGCGCTCAGCGCCGTACTCTATGATCGACCGCCAACACGCAGTCTTCACCCAGGTCAATAATGTCACCGGCACTCTGAATCTTCTCTATGCAGTCCGGGAGTTCATGCCCGAGTGTCACCTGGTGAAGCTCGGCACCATGGGCGAGTACGGTACCCCCAACATCGACATCGAAGAGGGCTATATCGAGATCGAACACAACGGCCGCAAAGATGTGCTGCCCTTCCCCAAGCAGCCCGGGTCGTTCTACCACCTGTCGAAGGTCCATGACAGCCACAATATTGCCTTCACATGTAAGGCCTGGGGCATCCGCGCGACTGATCTCAACCAGGGCGTTGTGTACGGGACCTTGACCGATGAGGTCGACCTCGACGAGGCTCTTATCAACCGCTTCGACTATGACGAGGTATTTGGGACGGTGCTGAACCGGTTCTGTGCGCAGGCGGCTCTCGGTCATCCGCTTACGGTTTACGGAAAGGGCGGGCAGACGCGTGGTTTTCTTGACATTCGTGACACCGTGCGATGCGTTGAAATTGCCTGTCTCAACCCCGCCAGGGCAGGGGGAGTTTCGAGTATTCAACCAGTTCACCGAGCAGTTCACGGTCCTGCAACTCGCGGAGATGGTGCAGACCGTTGGCAGAGAGACAGGACTTAAGATCGAGATCGACTACCTGCCGGATCCCCGGGTCGAGGCGGAGGAACATTACTACAATGCCAAGCATTCATCGCTGCTGAAACTCGGCTTGCAACCGCATCTCCTTTCTGAGTCGCTGCTCGACTCGCTGATCCACATCGCGGTGCGGTATCGCGACCGGATTGACACGTCGCTGTTCCTGCCGCAGGTGAACTGGCGGCATCCGAGGAATGAACGCCGTACTGAGGGGCACATGGGGCGGGCGCTAGCGAAGAGTTCGTTATGAGCCGGGCTTAGCGGCTTTTTCTCGTCACTTCTACCGATGCTTGCGTCTGAGCCGGGAGATTGTGGGACTTGGGTTTCCCTTGCGCGATCGCACGGCGAAGAGCGCCACTCCTCCCAGCCCACGCCCCCGCCAGTTTTCACGGCAACTCTGCTACCGAACTCCCTACCGTAACTGTCTAAAGCAATGGTAGGACGACCTTCGTCTGGTTCCTGCCCGTCTAACGGAACTAAATCCAGGCCCCACACGTACCACCCAACAGAACAGAATCGTACCCGACAGGGGAGGCGGCAGTGGCTAACGGCAAGAAAAAGAAGAAGCGCTGGATCGTCATTTCGATTGTGTCGGTTGCGGTCCTGGCATTGGTGATCGTAGCGGTAGCAGCGACCCGGGGCGGCACCAAGATCGACCCCACCAGGCTGGCTAAGGTCGAACGGGGCGACCTCGCCAAAAGCGTGGTGGCCACGGGCAAAGTCACGCCTATCACCAAGGTCGAGATCAAGTCGAAGGCCAGCGGCATCGTCAAGAAACTGTACGTGGACACTGGGGACAAAGTGAAACAGGGCCAAGTGCTGGCGGAGCTGGATAAGGTCGAGATTGAGGCGCAGGTCAACTCAGGTCGCGCTCAATTGCTCTCCTCACAGGCCAACCTCACAGCCGCCGAAGCCGATCTGAAGCGCGCGGGGGTGGACGCCGAGGGCGTGGATATTCCCACCTTGCAGCGGGCGTACGAGCGCGCGCAGGAAATGTCGAAGGACGAGGTCGTGTCGCAATCGACCCTCGACGACGCGCAGCGAAGCTACATCATGGCGGTGAACAAGCGTGACGTCGCCCGGGCGCAATACACGGTCAACAAGGCGAAGGTCGCGCAGGCCCAGGCACAAGTGGAGAAGGACCGCGCCAGTCTCAACCAGCTCGAAGAGCAGCTCAGCTACACCACGATCACGGCCCCCATCGATGGGGTGGTACTGTCGCGCGACGTGGAGGTCGGCGACGCAGTCAGCTCCATCCTGGTGTTAGGATCGGCCGCCACCCTGGTGATGACTCTCGGAGATACTAGCGAGGTGTACGTAAAGGGCAAGGTGGACGAGAGCGACATCGGCAAGGTGTACCTCGGGCAGCCGGCGCGCATACGGGTGGAGACGTTCAAGGACAAGATCTTCACTGGGCACGTAACCAAGATTTCGCCGATGGGCGTCGAGAAAGACAACGTAACCACGTTCGAAGTACGTGTATCCATCAACAATCCCGGTGGCGAGCTGAAAGCCGAGATGACCGCCAACGCGGAGATCATTCTCGACGAACATAAGCACACCTTGATGATTCCCGAAGGCGCCATCATGTACGACAAAGATAAGAAGGCGTCTGTGGATATCCCCGATCCGAAGGGCAAGGATGGAATGCGCAAGGTGGCGATCAACATCGGAATCTCCAACGGCGCCAAGACCGAAGTGCTCTCAGGCCTTAAGCAAGGTGACCAAGTTGTTCTACAGCAATAGCCTGGATCCATTCTCACTTGGGCTGCTGGCAACGGCGGCCCGATTTCTGTAATGCAGTTCAGTTCGATGTTCCAGCGAGGCAACATGAGAAAGCACTGTACTGCTGTGTTTCTTGCTCTTCTGTTAGCTCCAGCGCTGCTGCAAGCCGGCACCGAAGGTCACTTCGATCGCACATTGCAAGTCTCTGGAACCGTAAGCCTCGATGTCACTACCGGATCGGGAGATATCACGATTAAAGCTGGCGGCGCGAACCAGGTTGTGGTGCACGGAACGGTGCATTCCAACAATGGTTGGTTCTCCAATGCAGAGAGCGCCATACACACCGTCGAATCGAATCCCCCCATTCAGCAGAGCGGGAATAGCATCCGCATCGGTTACAACCTGCCGGAGGATGTGCGCCGGCACGTTTCGATCAGCTACGAGATCGCCGTCCCAGCCGATACCACGGTGCAAACTCACAGTGGCTCGGGCGACATTGGTGTCGAGGGGGTACGCGCCCAGGTGCAGGCCCAGACCGGCTCGGGCGAGATCCGCTTGCGGAACGTCGGAGGAAGTTCGCATGTGCAGACCGGCAGCGGAGGCATTCGGGCAGAGAACGTTGCAGCCCCGTTTTACGCCCATGCCGGCAGCGGGGACATTGCAGCCGATCTCACCGGATCGGGCGATGTGGACGTTCAAACCGGGTCGGGTGGGATTCACCTACGAGGCTTCAAAGGCGGTCTGCGCGCGCGAAGCGGCAGCGGTGATCTCAGCGCTGACGGCAGCGTGGGCGGTCCCTGGAGTCTCCACACTGGCTCGGGATCCATTCGCCTGGCGGTCGGGTCTGGGAGCGGCTTTAATCTGGACGTACACACCAGCTCCGGCACGATTCACTCTGATCTCCCGATTACCGTGCAAGGCTCGTTGGGACGCCAGGAATTGAAAGGGACGGTGCGCGGCGGTGGCCCGGAGGTGGAAGTCTCCAGCGGCTCCGGCGATGTAGACATACGGTAAGACTAAAGGATTGATCATAGTGCCACTTTTTGGGCGGCTTTTCTTTGGGCCCCGCAGAATCTAAGCTGAATGCCTGCGCCTGTAAATTTTGCTAGTTCACAAATGCGAATAAATGATGCACCCTAGGAACTCGCAACTTGCCCCCGAAATCCGGTGTCCGATATGACGATGTTGACCAGAGGGCGAGTCGTCCTCGCCGTTTTCCTGGCTGTGTTGTGGTTCAACAGTGCGGTTTATGTTCGCGCGCAATCAATCGCAGCAATCCCCATGGTCGCAGTGGCGATGCCCCCCAAGCAGGAACGAGGAATAGCGTGGTCTCATTTGTTTGAGAGCTCGCTGATGTTTCTGTCGGTCGAACATGTGTTCCGGTACGCCACCGAACAGGGGACCCGCGATGCTTTTGATACGCCCTTCTGGCCTGGGTATTTTGATTCCGTGGAGAACCTTCACGGGTGGGCAGATGGTGATCCCTTCTTAGTTAACTACGTCGGACATCCCATGCAAGGAGCCGTAGCAGGTTTCATCTGGCAGCACAATGATCGGGCGTACCGAACCGTGGAATTCGGCAAGAACCGTCGATACTGGAAGGGAAAACTGCGAGGAGCCGCCTTTGCGTACTTTTACAGTCTCCAATTCGAGATCGGCCCCATTAGTGAAGCCTCGCTGGGACACATTCAGGCCTCCTTCCCTCAGACAGGGTTTGTGGATCATGTCATCACGCCGTCGGTCGGCTTGGCATGGACCCTCGCCGAGGACTCACTGGATCGCTATGTAATACGGTTGGTGGAATCTCGCACGAACAATCCTTATCTTCGTTTGCTGGCCCGCGGGGGACTGAACCCATCGCGTTCCTTCGCCAACGTGTTGAACCGTGAGCTTCCCTGGCACCGCGACGACCGCCCAGGTGTCTTCAAGCCCTATCCGGAGGCGGCGGTCAAGAGCTTCATGGAGCAAGCTACCGAGAGCACGCCGGTGCATCCTCTGCCGGGAGTTGCCCCCTTCGAATTTACGGTTACTCCCAACTACCGTGCGTATGTAGGCAATGATACCAAGGGATCTTGCATGGGCGGTGGCGGGTCGATGGCGTTTCGCGTTGCTTCGGAGTGGCAGATCGTTGTGGACGTTAACGGCTGCAAGATGCTGGACCTTCCAACCAATCTCAGCGGTGATTCGTTGAGCTACATGGTCGGGCCTCGCTGGACGCCTTCGACCTCCGGCCGCTGGAACGCACACGCACAGCTCCTGGTCGGCGGTACCAAGCTCACACAGGAAAGGCTGTTCCCCGAAGAAAAGGCCGCCGTGATCGCGGCTGCCCCTCCAGCCGATCGGGGATATCCTCTCCATCACCTTTACACGCAGGATTGGGACACGAACGGGTTCGCCATCGCGGCAGGGACCGGAGTGGACTACAAGATCAATAACGCACTGGCCTTCCGCGTGGCCAGCCTGGAGTACTCACACTCGTGGACCCAGGAGTTGAACGGCGTGAATTATCAGAATGGGCTGCAGCTTACCACAGGGTTGGTGCTGCGCATGGGGACCTGGTAGGAGGCGCATCCGCATTGGCAGCTTGACTATGGTCTCCGCTGCGAATACTTTGCGAGTGCATGTCCGACACGCGCATCGTCACCTTTACCACCGACTTCGGGCTTAAAGATCCCTACGTAGGCACCATGCACGGTGTCGTGCTCAACATTCATCCGCAAACCTCCATCGTTGACATCTGCCACGCGGTTACCTCTTACGACGTGTTCGACGGGGCGTGAGCCATCGCCCAGGCATATCGATTCTTTCCGCCGCGCACGGTGCACGTGGTGGTGGTCGACCCTGGCGTTGGCGGCACACGTCGGCCCATCATCGTTGAAACCGACGACTACGTTTTCGTAGCACCGGACAACGGAGTGCTCTCGCTGGTCGAGATGCGGGAGCCGAAATTCACTGTGCGTCATGTCACCGCCGAGCGTTGCTTCCTGCAGCCTGTGAGCCAGACCTTTCATGGTCGCGATGTTTTCTCGCCGGTGGCCGGGTGGCTGAGCAAGGGTGTCGCGGCGGCCGAGTTTGGACCGGAGATTTCCGACTACATCCGCCTCACACTGCCGGTCGTAGAGCGCATCGGCGAAAACTGCTTGCGCGGCGTGGTGCTGAAGGTGGACAAGTTCGGAAATCTGATCACCAACATCAGTGAGCAGGAGGCGCCGGCGTTGTTCACGGCGAAACCTCCATCCGTAAGCATTCTGATTGCGGGACAGACGATTACGCACGTGTCCCATTCCTACGCGGAAGGTGGAGTGGACGAATTCTTCGCCATCGTCGGTAGTTCAGGGTATCTAGAGATCGCAGCGAAGCAAGCGTCGGCGGCAGAAAAGCTCGCGTCAGGAGTGGGAACGCCGGTAAGCGTGGTGATCGGAGATTGACCCATGTATTATCTTGACCTTGGCAGCCCATTCTTTCTTCCGCCCAGCATATATATCTATGGTAATATGACCATGGTGGTGACTGAGAGACGCCTTGAAGCAGATTCCCGCGGGAAAATTCAAATCGCACTGCCTCGCTGTCATGGACGAAGTGCAGGCCACGGGTGAACCCGTTGTGGTTACAAAACACGGCAAGCCAGTGGTTAAAGTTGTGCCCGCTGAGATAAAGGACGAAGGCATCTTCGGATACATGGCCGGGAAGGCGAAGATCGTGGGAGACATCGTTTCGCCGGTGACGCCGCTAGAAGATTGGGGCGCGCTTAAGTGACCCTCCTGGATACACATGTTCTCGTCTGGATGGCACTTGATCCGGATCGTCTTTCTAAGGCCGCGATCGCGGCCGTTCAAGATGCGCGAACTAAGGGTGGCTTATACATCTCAGACATAAGTCTGTGGGAGATCGCCTTGCTCGTGCGAAAAGGGAGAATAAAAATCTCAAGCACGCTAGACACTTTCGTTCATGAAATGTCCCTGCCTATGTCCGTCAAACCGATCACACCAGCGATTGCAATCATGGCCGTCCAGTTCCCTGACGAATATCCAAGGGACCCAGCCGATCGGCTTATCGGAGCAACATCGGTTGTCGAGCAGATTCCTCTGGTCACTGCCGATGAAAAGTTACGTTTCAGTCCTCTATTGCATACGATTTGGTGAACAGTGAGGGCGCCGTAGTTCACGGGTTCTTGGGCTTGACCCGGGCGTAGCGTTCCATTTCGCCCGTCCACTTCAGAAAGCGGAATAGTTCGGCGCGCTCGCGCCAGGTGAATCCAACAAATTCGAGAAAGCCGATGCTCTGCATCTTGATGCCGGTATAGGTTTCAATTCGCCAGCGCAAATAGGGGCTGCGCCAGGGCGCCAGACGATGGCCGCGTGTCGCATTCCACAAAAAGCGTAGGATGTAATGCATAGATGTAAACAGTATATCGGGCATGAGTTCCCCAGCCTGCGGCTCGCGAACGACGGGACACCCTGCTAAACTCAGGCCGGAGCCGCCACGCCGCATGACCAACGAGCAAGCTCGAACGATCCGCTGAAGACCATTACTATGCGGCGCTCGATCTGTACGCCGAGGGGCATCACGAAGAAGCGATCGGCCAGTACGAAGCCGCCATCGCCGCCGATCCTTCGTTCCTCGACGCCATGCACGGCCTGGCGCGCGTTTACCAGGACACGGAGCAGCTCAACAAAGCGATCGCGGTCGCCAAACGCATCGCCGAGCTCAACCCTGACGATGTGCTGGCGCATACCAGCCTCTCCATCTTGTATCAGCGGAAGGGCATGGTCCCGGAAGCCGAGGAGGAATCCAACAAGGCGCGCGTGCTGGGATGGAAGCAACAATTGAAACAAAGCAAACAGTCCGCAGAGTGAAACCCCAATCCGTTAGGAAGCCGGAAGCCACAGTGCGCGCCATCTATCGCAAGCTTTCGCGCACCTGGGGGCGACAACATTGGTGGCCTGCGGAAACTGCGTTTGAAGTAATTGTTGGCTCGATTCTCACGCAGAATACCTCGTGAGCCAACGTTGAGCGCGCCATTGCCAACCTGCGCTCAGCGGGAGTTTTAACCGTCGAGGGCATTCGCAAACTGCCCCTAACGAAACTGGAAGAGTTGATCCGTTCCTCTGGCTATTTCCGGCAGAAATCACAACGGCTGAAGAATTTCGTCACATTCCTCGATCAGCGCTACGGTGGCTCGTTGGAGAGGATGTTCGCCACTCCCAGCAAGCAGCTACGCACGGAACTACTCACTCAAAACGGTATTGGGCCGGAGACCGCGGACGCAATTCTGCTGTATGCCGGACATCACGAGATCTTCGTGGTGGATGCCTATACGCGCCGCATCCTCGGACGGCATCAAGCGGTGACCGCCGGCGCGAAATACGACGAGATTCGCACTCTCATTGAGCGCGCTCTGCAACACGAACAGCCGGCGGAGTTGCACGGGTCGAGCCGAAAAGCGCGGCCGCAAATTTACGAGGTATCGGCGATGAGCGCCGCGCAACGCACTCCGCTGGCGCAGGTTTACAACGAAATGCACGGGTTGCTGGTGCAGGTGGGAAAGCACTATTGCCTGAAACAGCAGCCTAGGTGCGAGGTTTGTCCGCTGGGTTCGGTGCAGCCGATTTGGATAGAAGAGGGCGCTACCCGGCGGGGAAAGACGAATCGCAGATCCCTCCGCTCGGACTGAAGTCCTCGGTCGGGATGACAACAGTTCACACGGTCACACTTGGAAGGTGTTTAACTCTTGGCGTTACGCGCCAGAGCACGCCTGATGGTTTCGTCGAGGGCAGCTTTGGCCTTGGCGTACTCCTCAGGGCTGATCTTCGCCTGCTGACGGTCAATCTCAAGCTGAAAGAGCTCTTCCTTCATTGCTTCCAGCAGCAGCGCGTTGCGATCGCGAGCCGGCGCGGCTGGCTCCATGTAGTCGGCGAAATCCGCGGCTGCTTCGCCGGCATCAACTGTGCTGCGGCCCGATGCTCCCGCCGCAGCAGTCGCGGGACGCCCGTTGGACTTCGAAACCACGTACGCACCGCCCATCACCAGCACCAGCGCGAACGCCCCGAGGATGTAAGCGCGATAGTCGTGTAGGGGATCGGGAGCATCGATCGGAGCGCCCAATCCGCCCCCGGGACGATTGTCGTTGGCAGCGGCCTGCGATCCGCCCATCGCCCCGCCGCCGGCGTCGCCTCGCCCTGTGGACTGCGCGCCCTGCTGACCTTCGGCCTGAAACTCTCCCGCTCCTGCGATACGGAAGCTGAGGTCCTGTCCGGGCTTGACATTCGTGACCACCATAACGCCGGGCTGGTCGGGCATGGATTGAAACTGCTGCGGATTCTTCGCCGTAAACGTCATGCCCGCGGGCGTCATGACGACAAAGTGCTGTACGTCGCCGAGCGGCTTGGGCGAGATGCTGGCCTCTCCGCTGTAAGGCATGTGGTACGACACTTGGAACTGTGTTTCACCCGGGCGCAGAGGGTAGTTGAACGCGTAGTGGTTTTTCTGCGATCCCGGGGTTGTGTCGACCGCGATGGGCTGCCCGCCCGGACCTTTCGCCTGCGCCGATTCCAGTTCAGCGCCGTCGGGCAAAACAAATTCAAACGTACCCTTGTCGTCGGCCACGGTGCGCGGCGGCTGCGACTGGTTGCGAATCGCATACAACGCGATTCCCTCCAGCTGTTTGCCGTCGCTTTGGTAGCGATCGACCTCGACCGTCTGACTGAGGCCGTCCACCTTCTTGGCAGAGTCGTATACCGTAAGCTCGGCTGTGGTCGTGCCCGGCATCAACGGGCCGCCCGGCGGGAAGTAATTCACGCCTTCGTGGGTGACACGAACCATGTGCGGCGCACGGTCATCGGCCGGCGCAGATAGGGCGAAGCGGCCATGAGAATCGCTCTTCGTGCTTCCGATTTCCTGCATGCCCTGCGATAGCGAGAGGAGAGTGACCTCATCTCCGGCGGATGGTTTGCCGGTAGTGGCATTGGTTACGGTGCCGGTGATGTTCTGCGCAGTAGCGAAAGAGGTCAGGAGGAGCAGGCAGATCAATATCGTGGTGGGAGCCCCCGCATTCATGCGGGGGAAGGAGCGCTTCAGCGCTCCGGCAAAGGTTCTTATTTGATCATGCGCTTTAGCGCCGGCATCGAGAAAGGCCGGAGCTAAAGCCCATTTCAAGATCGAACGCTTATCCGCTGGACTAGAGTCCAGCTTCCCCCTGCTGAAGCAGGTGGCTCCCACCGAACATAGCATCCTCACGCGCGCCCTCCGTTCGTCGGAGCGCTTCCCGGACGCCTCGTTCCACGCCGAACTACGGAGCGCGCCTTCTCGAGGCTGTCCATCTCGGCGAGAATGGCCGCCGCTTCATCTTCCAGCGAGGCGCGTTGTACTGCGTAGTCTGCCTCGCTCAACTTGCCGGCCTTGTACTCGAAGCTGAGGTCGCGCAGATTTTCGTAGGTCGCCTCCTTGCGTTCCTGCAAATACATCAAGCGCGTCTTTTCCTCGCCCGCTTCCACATCGCCTGGCTGATAGAAAACGTAAAAGAACAGGAGCGCCGCAAATAACGCGCAACCAAACATGATAAAGGCAGTTTCCTGTCCAGCAATCGCAAATGCCATGAAGGAATACATCAGAAATCGGTCTCCTGACGGGCCTTCTTGCGAAGGTCGTCGAGTTGCGCAGCGTCGAGATTGGGAGGCGGCACCGGTTGCGCGACGGCGCGCGACTTCCACATCCTCACCAGCCAGACGGTCAGCGCGAGTGCGGCAGCAAAAACCGCAAACGGCATGATCCAGGCCACGCGGTTGAAGCCTGTC
Source organism: uncultured Acidobacteriaceae bacterium (assembly GCA_963836295.1). GTDB lineage: Bacteria > Acidobacteriota > Terriglobia > Terriglobales > Acidobacteriaceae > Bog-257. The sequence continues at coordinate 536,525 of CAWIIY010000006.1, forward strand.
GTCGTAGGCGCAGCAAGCACCGTGTTGCCGTACTTCTGCACGAAGCTCTGCAGAATCAGAGAGTCGCTGTCGCCACGCTGGATGGCGGCAATCAGCTCATTCCGCATGCGGTCGGAGTAGGTGCAGCCGACATGGTTGCACTCCAGCAGAATCTGATTGCATCCACACATGCACATGAGCTGATGTCCAAGCTTGTTGAAGCGGGCATCGGTGTCAGCACCCAGGAACGTGACGGCGAGCAGCGCGATGAGGAGGAGCTGAGCAATCCGAAGTTTCGAGTTTTTAATCGCGAGTTTCAAGTTGAGGCGCTTTGGCGGCGTCTGAGCCGCCAGCCGAAATCCTGAGCGAGCGTAGCGAGTCGAAGGATCGCTATAACCAGAACGGAGTCTCATCATCAATATTTGTCATCCTGAGCGAGCCCGCTTCAGCGGGCGAGTCGAAGGAACCTACCTCGCATCTGCCGTCCCTACGGGACTCGGTTTATTAGATCCCCTGTACCCAGCGCTGAAGCGCTGGGCTATGTTCTGCCGTCCCGCGAAGCGGGACTCTTTTCCTGGTTCCTGAGCACGGGATTTGCGGCTTCTCATTCGACTCGGCACGAGGTGAACCTGCCGAAGTCTCACCGCTTTGGTCTAATTCATCGGGCAATTCCGGAGCCCTAACAGTTTCCATGACCCATGTCTTATCAAATCCAAGAATTACATTGAACCTCACCGTGTCTTCCCAGTGGAAGTGTTCATCTGGGCGCAAGATCGAATAGGAATTTCTGAGCTTGTAGATGACATCATCCAGGGAAGTCCCGAAAACACCTCTGCCACACTTGCAGACAGCGACATGCGTGGAACCGTCCGCCGATTTTCTCCACTTGCCCTGGTCGAGTGTTCCTCGTTGGTAGAAGCATTTAAAAACGTGGTCACCTACTCGCAAAGGGAAACAATCATCATCCAATGGGTAGTCCGTCATATTCCTGCCTTCAATCTCCACCCACTCCTACCGCCCTGCCTCGCGCCGCCTCTGCCGTCCTGCGCTCTTTCTCTTTCACCGTGACCCTCTGCGGTTTCATGTTGGGCACCAACGCGATCAACGTACCGATGACCACGATGACCACGCCCGTCCAAATCCACATCACCAGCGGATTGACGTGCGCCTTGATGATCGGTTTGCCGGTGTCCTGATTGCGCCCCGTGTACACCAGATACAAATCTCCGCTGGGACGCGAGCGGTTGGCGACAATGGTTGATGTCTGTTCGCTCGCCTTGTAGAAGCGGCGCTCGGGGTACATGGTGTCAATCTTCTTGCCGTGCCGGTAAACGTCAATCACGGCCCACTCGCTGGAGTAATTAGGCTTGTCGTCCTGGGTGTAGGAGTCGCACACCAGCGTATAGCCGCCAATCTGCATCTTGTCGCCGAAGCCCATCTCCTGTTCTTTATCCACATTGAAAGGCAGGCCGGCGAATCCGATGATGATGACGATCACGCCGAAGTGCACCAGGTAGCCGCCATAACGACGCGTATTACGGCGCGTGATGGTCACCATACCTTCGAAAATGTTCTTTCCTGTTTGCCGCGCAATGACGCGCCCACCACGCCAGAACTCGCCCGCCACGGTCGCTGTTACCATCACCGCCAACGAGATCGCCATCAGCGAGTAGAAGTACGAGACGTCCACCCACGGCTTCATGCCGCCGATCATAAGCAGGACCGCCGTGACCACCGCGAGAACTGCCGGCCAAAGTAAGTTGCGCTTCAGGCTATTGAGCGAAGTCTGGCGCCAAGCCAGCAGCGGTCCCACTGCGGTGAGGAAGATCAGGAACAGCCCAATCGGAACGTTCACCCGATTGAAGAATGGCGGGCCAACCGTGACCTTCGAGCCCGTCACCCACTCCGATAGCACCGGAAAGAGTGTGCCCCACAACACCGCGAAGCAAGCCACCAGCAGAACCAGGTTGTTGAACAGGAAACTTGATTCGCGCGACACCAGCGATTCCAGCCGGTGCTCGCTCTTCAGCGTCTCGCGATTGCGCACGAAGAAGAAGACGCACGTCGCAAACGACAGCGCCAGGAACCACACGAACCAGATGCCAATCCCCGACTGCGCAAACGCATGGACGGAGCTCACTACGCCGCTGCGCGTGAGGAAGGTGCCGAAGATGGCCAGCAGAAACGTGGTGAAGATGAGCCACATGTTCCACATCTTCATCATGCCGCGCTTCTCCTGCATCATGACGGAGTGCAGAAAAGCAGTCATGGTCAGCCACGGCAGCAGGGATGCGTTCTCGACCGGGTCCCATCCCCAGTAGCCGCCCCAACCCAGCACCGCGTACGCCCAGTGCGCACCGAGAAAGATGCCGCAGGTAAGGAAGAGCCACGCCACCATCGGTCCAGCGGCGGGTGATGTGGATCCACTTCTCGCCGGGATACTTCATGATGAGCGCGCCCAGCGCAAAGGCGAAGGGAACGGTCACGCCGACGTAGCCGAGATAGAGCATCGGCGGGTGGATGACCATCTCCGGATATTGCAGCAGCGGGTTCAATCCGTTGCCGTCGGCAGGAATCTGTCCGCTGACCAGGCCGAATGGATGGGCCGCGAAGTTCACCAGCAACAGGAAGAATACCTGCACCGCAGCGATGATCGCCGAGGCATGGGCTGTGAGTTGCGGATCGACTTTGTAGCGCAGTCGCAGCACTAGCGCATAGGTTGACAGTAGCCATGCCCAGAACAGCAGCGAACCTTCCTGTCCGGACCATAGCGCGGCGAACTTGTACGCAATCGGCAGGTCGCGGTTGCTGTGGTGCATGATGTACGAGACGGAGAAGTCGTTGCCGAATGCGGCCATCACCAGCGCTACTGCGGCCACCGTCACCGCGGCCCAGCAGGCGATGCCGGCGCGGCGCGCGGTCTCGCCCAGGCGATCGTCTTTACGATACAGCCCGATCGAACCCGCGATGAACGAATAGGCCGCCAGCGCGAGAGCCAGCAGGAGTGCAAAACTTCCAATTTCCGGCATGAAGATCTATTTACCTGTATTATTCGCCGCCGGAGGAATCCGGTGGACCACGCCATCCTAACGCGAGTGTTCTCATTTTACTCGCAATTGTTTGGCCTAACATAGATTTGTAGACGGTAGTGGCTCAATTTCAAATTGAGCCACTACCTTTGGGGGAGTTCACGCACCGATGCGTCGCAGGTGCAAAGCGCAACACTGCGACTGCGGGACCTCTTGAAGTTGATGGCGTGGCGCAAACGGGGGAAGCTAAGGAGTTCAGCCGAAACTGCCCGATGGGGTTGGTGTGAGCCCCACCGGGTCAAAACGATCGTTTAGGCCGCTCGCCTCTGCCGCGTCTTTGCCGCTTTGCGGGCCGCCTGCCGACGTCCTTCCGCTCCTTTCGGTCCTCGCCGCCTTTTTGGCCGCCGCCTTTCGCGCGGCACTGCCTCGTGTCCGGGCCGAGGTGCGGGCCTGTCTCGACAAGGCCGAGCGCGAAGCCGCCCGATGGCCTTCGCGTTTCAGCACTCCACTGATCGCCCGCGAACGTTTGGCGGATGTTTTCTTCCTCGCGGACGATTGACCTTTGCGCACGTCGCGTTCGGCCTTTTCCCACGTGGCCTGTGAGGTCTTCCCCTCCTGGGGCGGAGGCAGATTCACTCCGGCACGCCTTGCCTTCGAAAGGCCGATGGCGATCGCCTGCTTCGTGTTGGCGGCGCCGTGCTTGCCTTCGCGGATATGGTCCATCTCCTCTTTCACGAATTCGCCGGCTTGGGTGCTGGGCGATTTTCCTTCGCGTGCATCTTCCTGGGCCCGCTCCAAGGTTTCTTTTTCTGGCATCGATTTCCTCCTTTATTGGTCAAAGCTGCGAAACACGAAAACATTTCATAACTGGGGAGATGCACAGCGGGAGTTGCGGGATGGATGAGTGTGGTTTCGTGGTCAGTCCCACGAAATTTGTGCCGACAGCAGGTTCCATCGCTACCGAAAGCATGCCAGGTTGCGTGATAATGTGATCACGGTTGACAAACCTAATGCCAAATTCAGATTCCGCTCGAGGCTACCGAGCGCTGCTGCTCGTGACTGCAATCGTCTTCGCAGGGGCAACCATTCTTTACAGCGGGGTCTGGATGTACTACATCCGGCAGGGAACGGTTGAAATTGGAATCGACACCCACCCAACTCCCTCCGGTATCGAAATCACCGATGTGTACAGGAATAGTCCGGCGCAAACGGCGGGGCTGAGAGCGCACGACCGCATCGTCGCCATCAACGGCATAGCCCTGACTTCTGAAGCCTCCTGTTCCGAGACTCTGCAGGATGTTTGGCTGCGGTCCCAGCCTGGTGACCATGTGGTTTTGAAGGTCGTACGCCCCGGAGAGCCACAGCCGCTAGTCATTACCGGGACCTTTCGCGCCGCCGCCGGCCGGGGCGACAAGGTTCCGCTGACGCAACGCGTGGCAAATTTAATACTGAACTGCTATCCGATTCTCTTCGTTGTCGTCGGACTGGTGGTTTTGTTCCTGCGCATTGAGGACGGCAACGCGTGGCTGCTGGCGCTGGTCTTCGCGGCCTTCATTGCCGCCGCCAGCATTCCGGATCCGGTCGCCGTCGCGCCGCACCCCGTCCGGATCTTTTTCTATGCCTATCGAACCGTCTTGGACTCCCTGCTGCCCGGACTCTTCTACTTCCTCTTCGCCGTCTTTCCCAGGCGCTCGCCTATCGATCGCCAAGCTCCCTGGCTGAAGTGGCTGCTGCTGGCAGTGACCGCTTGTCTCTGCCTGGGTGGGATACGCAACGGCAATTCCGCGGTGTTGCCCTTCCTGACGGCACTTGCCGGGGAAAGTGTCTGGGGGAGGGTCAGAATGGTTGTGGGATACGGAGCCATCTTGCTCGGCCTGCTTTCGCTGCTATCGAACGTTCTTAGCGCCTCCAGCCGGGACGACAAACGCAAGCTGAAGGTGATTCTTTGGGGAACCGTGGTCGGAATCACCCCTGCCGTCATCGTGAGCCTTGCATCGGACCTATACCCTTTTCATATTCCTTTCTGGATAAATTTTGTAAAGGTTCTTTTCTTGTTCTTGTTCCCGATTTCCTTCGCTTACGCCGTAGTCAAGCACCGGGTCATGGATGTGCCCGTTCTGCTGAAGCGCAGCGCCAGGTATTTCGTGGTGGAGCGCGGGTTCCTGATCCTCATCCTGGCGATTTCGGTGGGTATAATCTTCTGGTTTGGAGAGGCCTTCTCACAGCACTTCTCCGCCGGATCCAAAGCGGCCATTCCGGTGGGCGCAACTTTCGGCGTTCTGTTGATCTCCGGCGCTACCCAGGTCCATCGGCGAGTGCGGACGCGGCTGGATCGCGCCTTCTTTCGCAGTTCCTACGACGCACAACAGATTCTGGAGAACCTGGCCGCAAAGACATTGACGGTCAGCAGCCGCGAAGGACTGGCGACCCTGTTGCGCGATCAAATTCACGATGCGTTGCATCCGTATTCGATTTTCGTGTACCTGAAAAATAGTGCGGGACAGTTCTACGCCTATGCCGGCAATCCGCCGGAGGAGGCAATGACTGTGTCTCCCAAGGCTGGAGCGGTTGCGATGCTGGCGGAACGCACCGAACCTATGGACTTCGGCCCTGAAGCGAACTCCGGAACTCAATTGGAGCTGCTACATCCGGAGTGCCTCGTGCCTATTCGTGGCTCCAGCGAAGGCGAGTTGCAGGGAGCGATCGTGCTCGGTCCGCGGCTTTCCGAGGAACCGTATTCCACCAGCGACAAGCGTCTGCTGGCTTCGGTGGCAAGTCAGGCAGGCATTGCCATGCGCAGCATAACGCTGGCCGAAAAAATGGCTGAACGCATGGAGGCGGAGCGCCGCGCCGCGCAGGAAATGCAGATCGCGCGCCAGGTGCAGAGCCGTTTGCTGCCGCAGCAATCGCCATCGCTACGGACGCTGGACTGCGCCGGCATATGCATCCAGACGCGCGCCGTGGGCGGCGACTACTACGACTTCCTCGATCTAGGCTCGGGCCGGCTCGGACTGGTGCTGGCCGACATCTCGGGGAAAGGAATGTCGGCCGCGCTGCTGATGGCCAACCTCCAGGCCAACCTGCGCAGCCAATATGCGCTGGCGCTGGAAGATATCCCGCGACTGCTGCGTTCCGTGAACCGCCTCTTCTACAAGAACACCGAGAACAACAACTACGCTACAGCCTTCTTCGCAGTCTATGACGATGCGAACCGTCGCTTGCGTTACGTCAATTGCGGACACAATCCTCCATTTCTTGCAAGGTCCGATGGCAGCGTCGAATGGCTAGCGGCCACGGCGACCGTCCTGGGACTGTTTGAAGAGTGGGACTGCTCGGTGGCGGAACTTGAAGTGGCCGCGGGAGATGTTTTGGTGATTTATACCGACGGGGTCTCGGAAGCATCGCCGGACGAAGAGAACGAGTTTGGGGAACAGCGCCTTATCGACACAACGTGCCGCCATCGGCAAGGCTCAGCGAGTGAGATTCTGGACGCCGTGATCGGCGAGGTGCAGGAATTCAGCCGAGGCGAGCAGGCGGATGATATGACATTGATCGTGGCGCGGGGGCGATAGGCGAGCTCCAAAACCCATAATCCAGGGCACGGCCGAAGCCGTGCCCTTTAATTTGCTATCCACTATTCACTATCCACTAACCACCTTCTCACGCTTGCGCCGGCAACCCTCCGTTGGAAATCCAGCGAGTCGCTGGCTTGACGGTTGCTTTGGGAAGAATATCCAGGTAGATGACCGCGTACCGAAAAGCGATTACGCCGGCGGCGATGACTAGGACACTAGATGCCAACTCTGTCCACTTGGGCACGTAGTGCGCTCCCATAGCCGTCTGCAACGAGTTGATGGAGACGTTGAGCCGGTCCACCATGAATCCCGCAACTACGATGGCGGAGTTGCCAATAGAGGCGCTCGGGATTCGACCGCACACTTTGGTAGCTTAAGAGGAAGATGGGGATCGCCAGGAACAGCAGCATCTCGAGCCAGAAGTATCCCGCTTCGTTGGTACGCTGGAAGGCGTAGGACAGTGCCTGGTTCGAAACCAGGTCAAGGAACTTGAAGAAGGCATACACGATCAGCAACAGTTGGATCATCCGGCCACAATCGCTAAGAATGCTGAAGTCGATCCGAACGTTCAGCGAACGCATGCACAGATAGATCGCCATTACCGTCAGCGCCAGCCCCGCCGGAATGGCGGAAAGATAAAACAGTGCGTGCATGTACTGCGAATACCACAAGGGATGAACCTTGCCCCGCGCGATCAGATACAGGCCGCCCAAGTAGGACTGGTGCATAGATGAAAGCAGCACGCCAGCCAGCACGACCGCGATGAGAATTTTGTGGTGGTAGTGCAGCACGGTCTCGCGAAACGCCTTCCAGGGCAACTTCTCGATGACCGCCGGCGCGAACTCAAAGGTCAGCACGGTGGTGTAGGTCATGATGCAGATGCACACGTCGAACAGCACGGAGCGGTGGTTCCACATCACGATGGGGTGCCAGAAGCGCCATGGCAGGCCGATCTCGTACAGGTATCCGACACACACGGTTAGATAACCGAGAAATGAAATCAGAATCGAGGCGCGCAGGATGGGCCGGTAGCGCTCCATGCCAAGCAGGTAAACCGCTGCACTGATGCCAAAGCCAGCGGCCGAGAGTCCAATGCCGCAGAGCGTGCCCAAGCCAACCCACAAGCCCCAAGGCATCTGATCGCTTAGGTTGGTGCTGGCCCTGAATCCTTCGAAGAATCGAACGTACGTCGCATAAAGACCGGTAGTAAATATGATGGCTACAATGACGCGCCATAAAGTTATTTCGGATTTGATTCGCGCGATCATGGCTAGCTCCTTTCCCCTTTGATCCTGTTGAGGGTGGCTTTTTCTTCAGCTTCGGCGAGCGCCACTTCGCGGCGCCGTTGTGTGACCCAGTACAACGCTGAAAGAATGGTGCCACCCATGATCACAACTTTGGGTGAGTCGCCCAGTGCGCTGGCGGTAAGAGTTGGCATAGGCAGGTCGCCCGTGGGGGCCGGCTTGAATCCCAGCTTCTCGAACGGAACGTCGGACAGGAAGAGAACGTTAGCTCCACCCGCCTCCTCCAGTCCGTAGATCCGTGGCACGTACGAGGAGTCGCCGCGGATGCGGTTCCAGGCGTCGGTGATCAAGGCATCGCGATCGCCAAAGATGGTCGCCTGCACCGGGCAGGCTTCCGCACAGGCCGTGGATTTGCCGGCCTTAATGCGGTCGACGCACATATCGCACTTCTTAACGAAGGGCGCGAGCTTGGTCCACTGATAGCGCGGCACCTGATAGGGGCACGCCAGCATGCAGTAACGGCAGCCGATGCATTTGTCGGCGTTGTAGACCACCGGACCCAGCGGGCTCTTGCCAATGGCGCCGACGGGGCAGGCGGAGGCGCAGGCCGGGTCCTCGCAGTGCATACAGACTTTGCGAACGAACTTGTCGCCACGCATTTCCACTACGGTGAAGGCAGTGTCCGAGAGAGTCGGTTCGGGTCCGAGCCGAATCCGTGGAGCTGTTTGCAGGCGGTCTCGCAGCTCAGGCATCCGATGCAGCGCTTGATATCGATGAGCATTGCTTTTTGTTTTGCCATATAGTTTCTCCGTTGTCCTATTCTGATCAGCGCTACGTCAGGAAAAATTCCTTCGCAAGTTGTTCCCGCGTACTGGCATCCGTCTGGAAGAGCAGACCTTTGACCGGCAGACCGCCATCTTGTGCCAGGGCAGGATTGATTTGTTGCAACATGGCTCCAACACGCGCCAGGCTGTTCTGCATCCATGCCGGCACGATCGGCCCGTGCAAAAGGTTCTTCACATTGGTGGAAAGCTCGGGGGCCTTGACCACACACAGCCAGCCGTTTTTGTAGGGGTCATCGACGATGAGGTTGGGGTTCTTCAAAACCTCGTGGTTGACCGAGATCAGCACACCTTCGATAGGCGACAACAGGTCGACGCTCTGCTCTTCGCGGGTCACCGTACATAACTTCTGTCCCTGACGTACCCAGCGGTTCAGATCGGCGATCTCGATAGAGTCGATCTTGCCGAACAAATTTCCGGCGAAGGCATCAATGCCGACGCGGGCGTTCTGCCGGCCTTCGTCCAACACCCATGTGTGACCAGGGTGAAAGGCATAACCCTCAGGAACATCAAAGCCTCCGTGCTTCAACATGACCGGCGCGTGAAGCTTTTTAGCCGGCGCCACTTGCAGCGTTGCCGCCGTCTCTTGCGGACGACGGAAATACATGACGGTAAGAATGAGAAGGAACGTAAGCAGGACAAATAAGATCGACATAAAGCCTCCTTACCTGCTCCACGAAATGTCACACCCCTGCATCATCGGGAGCGAAGCATGAACCGTTCGATCTAGCCTGGTCGGTTGCAGCGAACTGTGGCAGACAGTCACGGGGTCGTGCTCCAGGGTTGCTAGTGCACGTGGAGGGCAAATCGATTCCCGATAAGGGCCTTGGTTCTAAAGGGGTTAGCCGTTCAGTGCAGATTGCGGAAACTTGAGCCCCTGCGTTTTGCAGGTAACCGTCGCACTTTGCAGTAGTGCAAACGCTGCTACACCAGCTCTGGAGTTTTCTTCAGCCGGCGCAGCAGCGAGGTGGGATGGATGCCGAGAATCCGGGCGGCGTGGGTTTTGTTCTGTCCGGTGGCGTTCAGCACTTCGTGGATGTAGCGGTCTTCGAGCTCTTTCAAGCTGACAAACTGATTGCCCGTCGGCGAGACCTCGAATGACGACATCTCCTCATGCGCAATTTCCTCATGGTAATCACGAACTTCTTCGGGCAAATTTTCTTCGTCGATCTCGTCGCCCTTGCAGAGGATCATGGTGCGCTCGATAACGTTGCGCAACTCGCGGATGTTTCCCGGCCAAGGGTATTTTTGCAACAGCTCAGCGGCCCCGGGCGTAAAGCCCACAAAGTTTTTCTTCAACTCGTCGTTGAAATGCTGCATGATGTCGAGAGCCAGCGGCACAATGTCTTCACGGCGTTCGCGCAGCGGCGGAATGAATAACGGCAGCACGTTCAACCGGTAATACAAATCCTCGCGAAACTCGCCCTTGCTGACGGCTTCCTTCAACACCCGATTGGTCGCAGTAATAATGCGGACATCCACTTGTACCGGCTTCGTCCCCCCCAGGCGCATGAAGGTTCCCTCTTCCAGCACACGCAACAATTTGGCTTGCAGACTGAACGAGGTGTTGCCGATCTCGTCGAGGAACAGCGTGCCACCGGATGCTTTCTCGATCAGTCCTTCTTTACGGCGTCGCGCATCGGTGAAGGCGCCCTGCTCGTAGCCGAAGAGTTCACTCTCCAGCAGGGTGTCAGGCAGGGCAGCGCAGTTCAGGCTGACTAGCGGCGCCTGGGCACGCGAGCTGTTGTAGTGGATGGCCCTGGCCAGCACTTCCTTGCCGGTTCCGCTTTCGCCTTGAATGAGAACGGTGGTGTGCTCGCTCTCCGCAGCCCGGCGCGCCATCTCCAGTACCTCGCGCATCACCGGGCTTTCGGTCACCACGCGTCCGAAATCGTAACGGCCCTTGGCGCTCTGCACGGTGTCGTGCACGCGCACCCGCAGTGCCAGCATCTCCGTGGCACGCCGGATGGTGTTGACCATGTCCGCGATGTGAAAGGGCTTGATGAGGTAGTCGTAGGCGCCCAATTTCATGGCTTCCACCGCGCCGGTCCACCACGTGATAGGCGCTCATCATCACGACAATGGTACCCGGAGAAAGTTTTTTTGCCTGGCGTAATACTTCGATGCCGTTGATGCCCGGCAGCACGACGTCGAGCAAAGCCAGATCTGGCTTCTCCTCGGCAATTGTCGTCAGCGCTTCCTCGCCACTCATGGCCAGGAAAACTTCGAAGCCCTCGCTCTCCAGAGCGCGGCCAATTGTCCGCACCGTGAGCCCTTCGTCATCGACAATGAGAACGGAATACGACATCGCTAGACGATGACCTCCTCGCTCTGCTGGACGGCCTTGCCGACCTGGCGAATCGGTAGCGTCACGCGGACGGTAGTGCCCAGGTTGGGGATGCTTTCAACCTGAATGTCTCCGCCGTGGCTGCGCACGTAACTCTGGGTGATGCTCAGGCCCAACCCAGTACCTTTGCCACGCTTCGTGGTGAAGAACGGTTCGAAGATGTGGGGCAGGATGTCGGCAGGAATTCCGCTGCCGGTGTCGCGCACCCGCAGCTCGATCATCTCCGCAAACTTAACTTTATCGGCCAGGATCGTAATCGTACCTCCCGGCGGCGTCGCCTCTTCGGCATTCAGCAGCAAGTTCATCAGGATCTGCGAGAGCTGATTGGCATCGGCGCTAATGGTCGGTAGATCGATAGGAATACAGTTCTGCAATTCGATCTGCCGGAACATGGGCTGGTGCTCAAGAAACCTAAGGGTCTCGGCGGCCAGCCGATTCAGGTTTACCTTGCTTAGGGTCAGCGGTCCGGGGCGCGCATAGTCCAGCAGCCCGCGCACCGCCAACGAAATTCGTTTTGCGCCTTCGATACATTGCTCAATCTCTTCCCGACTCTCGCCACTGGCGTCCTTCCACTCCAATTCCAGGTGCGACAAGATTCCCAGCAGCGGATTGTTGATCTCGTGGGCCGCACCCAGGGCGAGTTGCGCCAGTGACGCGAACTTCTCGTACTCCGACAGTTGCGATTCGAACTGCATTTTCTCTTTCGCCAGCTCGCGCTCTTCCTCGAGGCGCCGCAGCAATTCCTGTTGCGCCACGTTACGCTCGTACTCGCGATGCTCAGCGAGCTCCTTCGACCGGGCTGCTTCGCGCTCCGCGGCTTTGATGCGCGTCCTTGCCAGGAGGGCTACCACGACCAACAGTACAAAGCCAGCCACCAAGCCGCCCCAGAATCCGCCATTCAAGGCGGGAGAGCTGGCGGTGAGGGCAGACGAACTTGCAGGCAATGCAAGAAGAGACAGGAGGTACAGGGGGCTGCGGACACCACGGCGCGCGCGCCGATCGCGATGGCTCAGCGAGGCTGGAAGCTCCATGCAACTCTCCTACTACGACGTTCGCGCAGTATTGCCGCAGGAGCAGTGACAGCAGTCACCTGCCCAGGTGATGGCTGAATGGCCGGCAGGTGAGCATGGTTTCATGCCGAGTCAACCGCTGGCGCAACTTCTGGCGATGGAGCTGGTTCTGGCGCGGTTGCCGGATCGGGAGGGGTGCCGGCCTCGGGCACGAGTGGGGGATGAGCATCATCTTCTGCCAGCGATGCGTATGCTCCCGAGCGCGCAAGATGCAGCAGGTCGTCGCCGACGAAATAGAGCAACGCGATAGCTGCCATGATGAGGAGTACCCATCCTGGTGCGAGATACTTAACGAGGCTCACGGGCGAGAGTATGGCTAACACCATCGTCCCGAACCACACGAGGCGCAGCAGAAGAAAGCCCAACCCCAACAGGGACAAACGGCCGCCTCTTCGCGAGACGAAGTCCACAGATTGCGTGAGTGCGTCCATTGCCGTGGAGCTATTGCGAATGCAGAATAGCGGTGCGACTCCGAAGAACCAATTCAACACCGCCCCAAACCAGAATGGCAGACCGATTCCGAAAACCCAAAAGAGCGCTGCCAGTCCGGGGCGGCGGTTTGCAGCCATGACACCGCCGATTACCAAACAGGCGATGACGACTGACAGCGCGATCAACGACCACGCTGCGCGAAGCAGATGCAGAATGAATATCGGCGCGAATTGCCAAGTGATCTGTGTGGGTTCGTCATCGGCGCTGAACATGGCGACCAGGCGGCGCAGCGTGGCTGCCCGGCCGACCGTGGCGGCAAAGCACCACAGCAGGGTTACGCCGAGCAGCAGCACGGATTGCACCAGCACGAAGCGAGTCAGACTGCCACGCAAGATGTGGTGAAAGGCCCCGGAGAGCAACTGGGGTTGAAAGGTGCCGAGCAGAAATTCGTCAACTGGAGAAATCTTAAGGCTGTCGAGAAACCACGCGCCGGAAACGATTACCAGAGCCCACGCCGAGAATCCGAAACACCAGCGCCACATGAGTTCGGCCGCCAACAGCGCCGGGTCGTGCCCCAGGGCGGCAAAACCATCCCGAAACGGCGATCCATCGCTGCTGGGGTGCGACATGAGTAAAGGATAGCAGCAGAGCGCTTGGGGAAATAGGACGGGTCGACCGAAGCGGGACGGGTCTTATTTTTCTATCGCTACTCGACTTGTTCGAGCAAATCGCTCACCGCCAGTGCGCTGGCCAACTCTGCCGGAGTATCCACCAGCACATCGGGAGGAAGCTGCTGTAAGGTCAGCGGCGCAAATCCGTAGGTCACTCCGACGCTCCATAGCCCTGCATTGCGGGCCGTGAGGACGTCCACCCCCGAGTCGCCGACCATCACGGTTTGGTCGGGGGCTGCGCCCACTTCCCGCATCAGTGCGTTGGCACCGAGTGGATCGGGCTTCTTGGTTTCGAAGCTGTTGCCGCCGTAGACTTCTACAAAGCGGTCGGCCAGTCCGAGCCCGGCGAGAATATCGCGCGACACTCGCACGGGCTTGTTGGTAAGCACGGCTAACGTGCGCGGTATTCCATCGCCCTGGCGAACCTGCATCAATGCCTCGCCGATCCCATCGTAGAGACGTGTATTGTTGAGCTTGTGTTCGCGGTAATAAAGCAGGAAGTAGGCGAGCGCTTCCTGCAGAAACTCACCATGGGCGGGATCGCCGAGCGCCCGCCGAATGAGCATGGGCGCGCCATCCCCAATGTACGTGCCAATCAACTCGATGGGGAGTTCCTTGCGTCCGAAGTAGCGCAACATGGCATTGACCGAGGCCGCCAAGTTCGAGCTCGGAATCGATCAGGGTGCCATCGAGATCAAAGACAATGAGCTTGATTTTCTTGACCGGAATAGGACGAAACGTGCGTATCATTCCTTTCCAGTATAGCCATGCGGCTTCGGTGAACCGAGGAGTTGCGCAACGGCAAGGTCGACCGGAATCCGCAGGATGAGTGAAATGAGGCCGAGCATTTACAATAGACAGACGTTCTTCGCCGTGTCCGGGGTTCGTATTTCACACCTTGAGGTAATGGATGGCCACCGCAAAAGTAGAGCCAAAATCTGCTCCCAGCGACAAATATGCAGGGCTCACCAGCCGGCAGCTGATCGACATCTACCGGCTGATGTACGTGTCGCGCCTGGACCGACGATCGCGAGATCCTGCTCAAGCGCCAGCAGAAGATCTTCTTCCAGATCTCAGGCGCGGGACACGAAGCACTGCTCGTGGCTGCCGGAATGGTGCTGCGCCCAAGTTACGACTGGTTCTATCCCTACTATCGCGACCGTGCGCTCTGCCTGACCCTGGGCATGACGCCTTACGAGCAGTTGCTGGAAGCCGTGGGCGCGGCCGACGATCCCAACTCGGGCGGCCGGCAAATGCCGTCGCACTGGGGACACAAGAAGCTGAACATCGTGACCCAATCCTCGCCGACGGGATCCCAGTTCCTACAGGCCGTGGGATGCGCCGAAGCGGGACGCTATTTCAGCCGCTATCCCGAGGCTGCGGAAAAGGCCAGCGGCGATTATCGCCAGTTTAAGGACGTACGGTTCCATGGCGACGAGGTGGTCTACGTTTCCTGCGGCGACGGCACCACCAGCGAAGGCGAGTTCTGGGAGTCGTTGAACACAGCGTCGAACCTGAAGCTGCCAGTACTGTATCTGATCGAAGACAACGAGTACGCGATTTCGGTGCCGGTAGAAGTCGGCACAGCCGGCGGCAATATCAGCAAGCTGGTCAAGGGATTTCCCAACTTCCATTTTGCAGAAATAGACGGCACCGATCCGCTCGTCAGCTATGCGGCGCTCAAGAACGCGGTTGAGTACATTCGTGCTGGCAACGGTCCGGCGTTCGTTCACGGCCATGTCATCCGTCCCTACTCTCATTCACTGTCGGACGATGAAAAACTCTACCGGCCGGAATCTGAACGCAAGCAGGAAGTAGAACGCGATCCCATCACGCGCTTCCAACTTTTCCTGGTTCGCGAAGGCATTCTCGACGAGCGGGGCATCGACGATCTGGAGAAAGGCGCGGAAGCGGAGATCCAGGATGCAGCGGAACGGGCGGTTGCCGCGGCATTGCCCGCACCAGACTCGTACAAGCAGTTCGTGTACTCGGCGGATCTCGACCCCGCCTCGGCGATGTTTCAGAGCGAGGCGGTTCATCCTCAGCCCGCAGAGAAGGGCGCGCCTGCTGCTCCCGAAAAGACGATGGCCGATCTCATCAATGCATGCCTGCGTGACGAGATGAAACGCGACCCGCGCATCGTCATGTTTGGCGAGGACGTGGCCGACTGCAGCCGCGAGGAATATCTCAAAGACAAGCAGGTAAAGGGTAAAGGCGGCGTTTTCAAGCTCACGGGAGGACTGCAAACCGAGTTCGGCAGCGACCGCGTCTTCAACTCTCCGCTGGCGGAGGCCAACATCGTGGGCCGCGCCGTGGGAATGGCGACGCGTGGCCTGAAGCCGGTGGTGGAGATCCAGTTCTTCGACTATATCTGGCCCGCCATGCAGCAGTTGCGCAATGAACTGCCACTGATCCGCTGGCGGTCGAACAATAACTTCTCTTCTCCGGCGGTGGTGCGGGTGGCGATCGGCGGCTATCTCACCGGCGGGTCTATTTATCACTCGCAATGCGGCGAAAGCATTTTCACGCACACGCCGGGCATGCGCGTGGTCTTCCCGTCGAACGCGCTCGACGCCAACGGATTGCTCCGCACGGCGATTCGTTGCGACGACCCGGTGCTGTTCCTGGAGCACAAGCGCCTGTATCGTGAGACCTTTGGACGCGCGCCGTATCCCGGACCGGATTACATGATTCCGTTCGGCAAGGCGAAGATCGTTCGTCCGGGTCATGACCTGACGGTGGTTACCTACGGAGCCGTGGTTCCACGCGCGCTGCAAGCGGCGCAACGCATCGAGCGCGAGAACGGCGTAAGCGTGGAGCTGATTGACCTGCGCACACTGAGTCCCTATGACTGGGAGGCGATTGCAACATCCGTCGCCAAGACTAGCCGCGTGCTCGTCGCGCACGAAGACATGATGAGCTGGGGCTACGGCGCTGAGATCGCCGCCCGTATTGCTGACGAACTCTTTGACGAGCTCGACGCTCCGGTGAAACGCGTGGCCGCGAAGGACACCTTCGTCGCCTACCAGCCGATTCTGGAGGATGAGATTCTGCCGCAGGCGGAAGTTGTGTATCAGGCGATGATCGAGCTGGCCAAGTATTGAGAGAGGCTAGCGGCACTGGCGGTTCTTCTCTTCGCCGCCGTTACCGGCCGCCTTTACTTCCCCATAGCCAATCTATCGCGATCGGGCCAGCGCCGCTCCAGATCAATGAAAACGCGATCGCGCCGCACACCATGGGAAACTCGAAGCCGCCGTTTTTCGAAAACAGGCCGTTGTGCAGATGCACCTTGGTTATGGCGACCAGCATGTCGATGAAAACGGCCAGGGCCGCGAGTCGCGTCAGAAATCCGAGCACGAGCAAGATGCCGCCGCCGAACTCTGCCGCGGCCGTGAGGTAGCCCATCCAACCTGGAATTCCGATGTGCGCCAGCATCCCCATGAACTGAGACATGCCGCCAAAGACTTTTTGATAACCGTGCGCGATCATGACCGTGCCTAGCGCCAGTCGCAGAATCAACAATCCCAGAGGTTGCAGACGATTTAGAAAATTCAATCCGTTCTCCTGTGCCGCCAGGGCTCCCTGCAGAGTGCCTTGACGATATGATAGCGAATCAGCATATCGCGCACAGCCGTTTCATTGAGGAGTAGTTGGGCAGAAATGTCGGCCCCCTGCCGCACGCCTCCGCGCTCGGAAATCTCGCCAACTCATCATGCCTGCACCAATTGCCAGAATGTCCACGATGCCCCTCTACAAAAATCCAGATATGACGATCTTGTTGAAACACGAACACTTGCTTTGTAAATTCTGGCAGAGCCAACAGGATAAATCAGTACGCCGCTTTGATAAAGCTCGGCGACGGACGGTGGAACAGTTCGGAGAAAGCCAAATTTCACTTCTGACTGCGGGAAAGGCATGAACGGACGGACGGCTTTCTATCCAGGAGGTTCCACTTTTCGGGGGAGCTGGAGACGCGAACCTACAGCGGCCGCCGCAAGCCTCAACGTGTGACGGCAATCCTCAGCTTTCGAAACCACGAGAGCGGTGCAGGTAGTTCGAAACTGAGGGCTGCATAATCGCAGGAAGTACCTACTTCATCCTCTGCCACGGAATATTCAGGAACACTGAAATTGAGCCAGAGGCGACATTAGCCACCACAACGTCAGCGCCGCTAAGCACGGCGGGTTTCCTGGTAAAATTGCCAGCCGCAATTGCCGCCGGTTCCCTGCCGGTTCCGTAGGTCCCTTGCGAGCGAAACCCTCCACTCCCGCTGTGTGTAAGAAGAAACATAGTATCATTCAGGTTGCTGACGACAGCCAGATCCGGCTTACCGTCTCCGTTAAAGTCAGCCGCAACCAGGGAGTAGATTCCAAATCCGCCTTCGTAATCGATATGGGACTGGAAGGTACCGTCGCCGTTGCCGTTCAAGATGGAAACTCGACCTGTGATGTCGAGGTTCGTGGCCAGAGCTAGGTCCAACTTGCCGTCCCCGTTGAAATCGGCAGCCACGACGGAGATGGGATATTGGCCGGTCTCATAGTCAACCTTATTGGCAAACGTGCCATCGCCATTATTGAGCAGGATGGAAACCAGGCCCGGGTCAAGACCATTGAGAGGAGACCCTCCGTTGGCGACGGCGAGGCCTGGCTTGCCATCTCCTTTCCAATCGCCAGCAACCACGGACGCGGGCGCTGGACGGGTAGCATAGGCCACCGAATTTTGAAAGGTACCGTTACCCTTGTTGAGCAGGACGGAAACGGTGTCATCGCCTGAATTGGCCACGACCAAATCCAGCTTGCCATCTCCATTGAAATCCGCGACGGCTACACTACTGGGGGCAATGCCCACCGCATAGGTATTTTGCAATACGAACGTTCCGTCGCCATGGTTGAGCAGGATGGAAACCGTGTTATCACCCTCATTAGCCACGGCCAAACCCAGATGGTGATCTCCGCTGAAGTCGCCCACGGCAACGCTACTCGGATAAAGTCCTACAGGGTAGGTACCGCTGGCTGCAAAGCTGCCATCCGGTCTGCCTAAAAAAATCGATATGGTGTTGTCGCCGCTATTCACTACAACGATATCGAGCCATCCATCACCATTGAAGTCGCCCACGGCCACGGCTATGGGTGCATTGCCGCAGCGATAATCTGTGTGCGACGGGAATATGCCGTTGCCATTCCCCAAGAGCACGGAGACCCGGTTCACATCTCCGTTGATGAACGCGAGATCGAGCACTCCATCGTGATTGAAGTCAGCGGCGACGACCGCAAAGGGATCGTTACCGGTGAGGTACGATACGGCACTCTGAAACGTGCCGTCTCCCTTACCTAAGAGAAGCGACACTGCACCACCTCCTCGATCGAAGGTGCTGGCAGTGACGGCGAGGTCGAGCTTGTGGTCTCCATCGAAGTCACCCACAACCAACTGATTGGGACCAGCAGCAACGCTGTAGTCGACCTTATTTGCAAATGTGCCGTCGGCCCTGCCTAGGAGAATGGAAACGGTGTTATCGGCGGTATTTGTGACGGCCAAATCGGGGATACCGTCGTGATTGAAGTCCGCTGAAACCACCCAGTTTGGCGCCTGGCCGGTAAGGTATGACACAGGCGCCTGGAAGGCGCCATCGCCTCTATTATGGAGTATGGAAATTGCGTTGGTACCGTTCAGAGAAACAAAGTTCACCACCGCCAGGCTGAGCCTACCATTGCCACCAAAGTCGACGGTAGTTAAATCGCCAACACCCGTGCCAGCAGCGTAGTCGCCGTGGTTCCGAAAGCTGCCCCATCACCGTTGTTCAAGAGAATGGAGACCGTACCCGGAAGGGGTCGACCCGTAGCGATCGCGTTGGCAACCGCCAGATCGAGCTTGCCGTCGCCGTTGAAGTCACCGGCGACGATCGAGACGGGATCGCTCCCTGTGTTGTAGGAGACGGGGGGTCGGAACGAGCCATCGCCGCGGTTCAGCAGGACCGAGACAGATCCTGGTCCACAAACATTTGTGCAATTCTGATTCACCACCGCCAAGTCGGGTTTTCCATCCCCGTTGAAGTCGCCTACCGCGATCGCGATAGCACCGCTACCCACGAGATAGTCAACGCTGGTGTCAAAAGTACCGTCCGGCTTGCCGAAGAAAATTGACACCGTGCCATCGTCGTGATTGACGACGGCCAGGTCCGGATTGCCATCTCCGTTGAAATCGCCGCTGGCGATGGCATCGGGAGTTGTGCCCGTCGGGATGTCCGCTCTCCCGAAGACATAGGGTTGGACAGCGTAAGCAAACTCGACAGACAAACCAAGCAAGATGCTCAGGAGAAAGTTTCCCCACATCTTCACGACAGCCTTCTTTCCACCATCCTCAACGGTACGGTTGGCCAGGATGGCGCTCCCAGTCAACCGAGGCGCTGCAAAGTTCGTAACAACATAGCAGGTGACGGACTTTAACGCCATGAAAATGCGAAGATGCCGTGTAAGAATGTGATGCGGTTTCGGCTGGCGCTCGTGGAAATCTGGAGGCGTCTCGAACACAGGGCAGTGGCTTCTCGGCAGTTCGTGGAGGTCACGGCCATGAGTCACGCAGAGCCCGTAACTGAAGCGGCCTAAAGGAATTTGCTGGATTAGTCTACTATCGCTAATAGTACTACATTGGGCAGTGAATCTTAGGATTAATAACTCAGCCTGACCTCACGATTTTCGTGGACTAGAAAAGCCGATTGCGGTAGGATTCTCGCGCGTTAAAGATAAAAGTACTCCCATGGTTAAAGGCGCAAAAGAGATCTTCTTTGTGCTTCAGTGTGAACCGAACTGGAACCCAGGTGAACAATCCAGAGGCTAGCAAGAAGTCTGTGGATGTTATCAGGCGCCGAGTCCCTTGAACGTTGTGGCCCTGACGCCAGACTATGACACCTGGCATTCCTGAACTGCAAACGCGAGACCGGTACTTGCAACTGCGTTCTCATCTTTCGTTAGGCGAATCAGGAGAAGTGAATGAAAAA
Source organism: uncultured Acidobacteriaceae bacterium (assembly GCA_963836295.1). Lineage (GTDB taxonomy): Bacteria > Acidobacteriota > Terriglobia > Terriglobales > Acidobacteriaceae > Bog-257. The sequence goes on from CAWIIY010000006.1 coordinate 556,708, forward strand.
AAGTTGGTTCTTAGTACTCATCGCATTGCTGCTCATTGCCGGCACCATGACCGTCTATGCGCAGGACAACGCTGGCTACACTGTAGTTCCAGCCCCCAGCAATTTCGGTTCACTAAAGGTGCACACGCACCTGTTCTATGTCATTCCTCAAAATAAAGACGGAATCAATCCAGCCATTCCTGGCGGCGAAAACCCTGCCTCGCTGGCCTGCATTTACGGCGCGGTCCCGCCGACCACCGGATGCCCCTTGACCGGAACCATAGTTCCCACCGGCGGCGCCAAGGCCGTCGCGGTAGTGGATTACGGCACGTACCCCGGCCTTCAGAGCGACCTCAACGCCTACAGCGCGCAGTGGGGTCTGCCGCCGGTAACCATAACCACGGTCTGCTATCCGGCGCCTCCCTGCGTCAACGACACTGGCTCGGGTTGGGACACGGAGGAAGCACTGGATGTTGAGATGGCCCATGCCTTGGCGCCGAATGCCGCGATTTACGTTGCGGCCTTCAGCAGCGACCCGCTGGGCGATAACGCCGAGCAAGGAATCGCTTCCCTGCTGGCAACCACCTATGGCGGCGGCGAAGTCTCCAATAGCTGGACCTATAACGGCGGAGAAGCCTGGTGTTCTCCCCCCGCCAACTGTGAGCTGTCCTATGACTCCGACTTCGCCGAGCCCGGCATTGTGTACACCGCCGCGGCCGGTGACGCTGGTGCACAAGTGAATTATCCCTGCGTCTCGCCCAACGTGGTTTGCTCCGGAGGCACCCGCATCCTGCGCACCGCCGGGCTTTTCACCGGCGAGGCATGCTCGAGTATTAGCGGCGGCGGGATCAGCACGGTGGAACCCAGCCCCAGCTATCAGTATGTCATCCGGCAGGCCTTCCGCAGCTTCCGCGGCATTCCTGATATGGCGGCCGATGCCGATCCAAGCAGCGGGGTCGCCATCTACCTGCATGGTTCCTGGGGCGAGGTGGCCGGCACCAGCGTGGCTACGCCCATACTGGCCGGCTACTTCAACCTTGCGGGCAACTTCCTCGCTGATAGCAATGCCGAGTTGACCAAAGCCTATAACTGGTACAACTTCACCCCATTTAGCTATCACACCTACTTCCGCGACGAGACCTCGGGCAGCAACGGCCACCCGGCCGGGACGGGCTGGGACGAGTGCACGGGTCTTGGCAGTCCGATTAAAGTTAGCGGTTTCTAGTGTGATTGCGTTTTGCACTCAGCCCTGCTGCCTTGCAGCAGGGCTTTTTTGTGCCATGCCGCAGCCCGCTCCACCACCCGCTGTCGCTACGCCACCTGGAGACGCTACGAAACGGGAAAATACTATTCTCGACGCTGCAAACCATTGCACATAAGCAAGGTTTTCGACATTGGAGCTGAGCTTGTGAATTGCCCGCCGTTAAGTGTCCAACTGACTGATAACAGGAGGGAATTGGATAGTTAGCTATGATTATATTGTTGAAGAAGCGGGTGGTCTGAAACTTGCACACAGTTCCACTAACCCTAGCCCTCCCTGTGCAGTTGCTGAAGATCGAAAAGCTGATCCAATCACCGGCGGCCCAGCGGGCGAGAGTTGACCCTCGGGACAACCCAGGTGAACAATCCAGAGGCTAGCAAGAAGTCTGTGGATGTTATCAGGCGCCGAGTCCCTTGAACGTTGTGGCCCTGACGCCAGACTATGACACCTGGCATTCCTGAACTGCAAACGCGAGACCGGTACTTGCAACTGCGTTCTCATCTTTCGTTAGGCGAATCAGGAGAAGTGAATGAAAAAAAGTTGGTTCTTAGTACTCATCGCATTGCTGCTCATTGCCGGCACCATGACCGTCTATGCGCAGGACAACGCTGGCTACACTGTAGTTCCAGCCCCCAGCAATTTCGGTTCACTAAAGGTGCACACGCACCTGTTCTATGTCATTCCTCAAAATAAAGACGGAATCAATCCAGCCATTCCTGGCGGCGAAAACCCTGCCTCGCTGGCCTGCATTTACGGCGCGGTCCCGCCGACCACCGGATGCCCCTTGACCGGAACCATAGTTCCCACCGGCGGCGCCAAGGCCGTCGCGGTAGTGGATTACGGCACGTACCCCGGCCTTCAGAGCGACCTCAACGCCTACAGCGCGCAGTGGGGTCTGCCGCCGGTAACCATAACCACGGTCTGCTATCCGGCGCCTCCCTGCGTCAACGACACTGGCTCGGGTTGGGACACGGAGGAAGCACTGGATGTTGAGATGGCCCATGCCTTGGCGCCGAATGCCGCGATTTACGTTGCGGCCTTCAGCAGCGACCCGCTGGGCGATAACGCCGAGCAAGGAATCGCTTCCCTGCTGGCAACCACCTATGGCGGCGGCGAAGTCTCCAATAGCTGGACCTATAACGGCGGAGAAGCCTGGTGTTCTCCCCCCGCCAACTGTGAGCTGTCCTATGACTCCGACTTCGCCGAGCCCGGCATTGTGTACACCGCCGCGGCCGGTGACGCTGGTGCACAAGTGAATTATCCCTGCGTCTCGCCCAACGTGGTTTGCTCCGGAGGCACCCGCATCCTGCGCACCGCCGGGCTTTTCACCGGCGAGGCATGCTCGAGTATTAGCGGCGGCGGGATCAGCACGGTGGAACCCAGCCCCAGCTATCAGTATGTCATCCGGCAGGCCTTCCGCAGCTTCCGCGGCATTCCTGATATGGCGGCCGATGCCGATCCAAGCAGCGGGGTCGCCATCTACCTGCATGGTTCCTGGGGCGAGGTGGCCGGCACCAGCGTGGCTACGCCCATACTGGCCGGCTACTTCAACCTTGCGGGCAACTTCCTCGCTGATAGCAATGCCGAGTTGACCAAAGCCTATAACTGGTACAACTTCACCCCATTTAGCTATCACACCTACTTCCGCGACGAGACCTCGGGCAGCAACGGCCACCCGGCCGGGACGGGCTGGGACGAGTGCACGGGTCTTGGCAGTCCGATTAAAGTTAGCGGTTTCTAGTGTGATTGCGTTTTGCACTCAGCCCTGCTGCCTTGCAGCAGGGCTTTTTTGTGCCATGCCGCAGCCCGCTCCACCTTTTTCGCGAGGGCTCTCCCAAAACTTCGCCGATACGGCTCAGAATATTCTCTGGCGGCCATTGCGTCAAAATTACGGAATGAAGGGCAACGATATTCACAAACGAAAGCCCGAAACATCAGGTTTTGATGCGGCTTGACTCGGAGGCGCGCGGTTCGAGCGCCGGTCCGGCGAAACAGGATGCGTTCCGTCGCCCGGTCAATGACGCGGATCACCTCAGCCGCGTATTCTGGCGTCCGGTACTCTCGAAGCCGCCGCTTGGCTTTGGACGCACTGAACCAGGTTGGATCTCGTTTTGGCTCCTGGGGTAGCTCTAATCGGCTCACCTCACACAGATGGGCATTAACCAAAACCACTCGCCTACGCGAACGAAGCCGCGTGTGCTTGCAATGCAAGTAGGAAACGAAAGGCGTGTCCTCCACCCGACCCTTTACCCCAGCTTCTTCATAGGCTTCTCGTGCGGCAGCGTCGGCGTTGGTTGCGTCCTCCTCAACCCCGCCCTTTGGGAAGGTCCAATGGCCATTCCTGGTTCGCACCAGGAGGAATTCCAGTTCACGGCTGCGCATCCGATAACACACGGCGGCCACGTGAACGCGTTCGGGATTGGATCCCGAACGATAGATTGAATGCCGCGGGGATAACCGACTGCCTTGGCGAGATGAGTGATGGTCCGTGACGGCCACTGTGAGGCTCCGGCAGACTTGCCTGGTGTCGCTCCTGGCACGAGGAAAGGAGCATCAATACTCTGTACGCCTTTGCATCAGTCTGCTGATTGTCTAGTATGTTCCGGCCGCGTCCTACCGAGTAGTATTTGTTTGTTCAACTTCCAGAGTAGTACCAAGGTCGTAAACCTTTTTGCCGACTCGACTGCTGGGGCCAAGAGAGAGTGCTCGATGACAGGTTCTGGGATCGCTTCACCGCCCTTGAGCCCGGCGCAGCCCAAAAATCAGGTGCGACCGCGATAAGGATGCCAAGATCGTCCGTCAACCGCGCCACCTAGACTGGGAAAACATTCGCCGATTCTGAGACCTGCAAAAGCGTCACTGCAGGTGCATTCGTTGCAGCAGGTTCTGAAAGCGCGGATCGGCGCGGATGGGGTCATAGTCACGATTAATCTTGAGGTACACGAGGGCGGCGGCGCGCTCGTCGTAGGCTTTGTCCAGCCAAGCGAAGGCTTCATCGTTTCTGCCTAAAGCCGTAAAGGTTGCGGCAATCTCTGCCGGAGGCATGTACTGCTTGGCAGCAATTCCCAGCAGCTCATTCAGAATTTGTGTGGCCTTGTCTTTCTGTCCGGCAGCGGCATAGGAGCGCGCCAAGAATGCCTTGGCCACCGGATCTCCGTGCGATATCTCCACGCCTCGCGTGAACTCCGCGATGGCCTCATCGTGCTGGCCCTTGTACTGATAAGCCAACCCAAGGACCCGATGCGCCAGAAGGAAGTTGGGATCCAATTCAATCGCTTTTCGGGCACCTTGAATCGCGCGATCGTAATCCCGGGCCATCAGATAGGTCCAGCCCATGTGTTCATTCATCACTGTCTCGGAGGGTGACAATTCCAGCGCACGCTTGGCTTCGGCAATTGCTTCGTCGGTTCGTCCCAGGGCCATCAACTCGTGCGAATACCAATGGTGAGCATTGTCGTAACCCGGATTCAAAGCGATGGCACGCTTAAATTCCTCCTCGGCTCCGGTCCAATCCCAATCGTAGGTGAACTTGATGTAACCCAGCGAAGCGTGGGCCTCCGCCAGGCTGTCATCGATCGCGAGGGCTTTCGCCGCTGCTGCTTCGGCTTTGGGCATGGCCTCACGAGGAGGAAGGATGATATATCCGTAAGAGCCCGCAAGCGTGTAGGAGTCAGCCAATCCAGCGTACGCCATGGCAAAATTCGGATCGGCTGCGATCGCCCGTTGGAAATAGTCAATGCTCTTCTTGACACCGTCCACGGTTCGCTTGTTCCAGAAGAAGCGGCCCTTCATGTAAAGCTGGTAGGCGTCGTTATTGAGGGTAAACGGCCGCAGGAGATGCCGTTGCTCGTCACCGGTCAAATTGATGGTGAGCGCGTTGGCAACCTTCTGCGAGATCGAATCCTCCACGCTAAACATGTCGGTGAACTTCTCGTCGAACTCGTCGCCCCACAACAGCTCGCCGTCGGCGACCCGCAACAGCCGCACCGTGACTCTCGTCCGATCTCCCGAACGCTGAATGCTGCCTTCCAGGACCGATTGCACCGCCAACTGACGACCGGCGGCGATGGGATCGTCGGACGTTGCGTATTTACGCACCGCACCGACTGGCCGGACGATGATCTTGTGCAGGTTGCTCAAGCGTGTAATGAGCGCGTCGGTCATTCCCAGGCCGAGGTACTCGTCCTGGGGGCCGGCATCAAGAGGACGAAACGGCAGAATGGCAATCGACCTCTCGGATGCGCTGACCGGGTTGGATTTCGCCCTCCAATGTGACCAGTAATAGAACAAACCCAGGATTATCGCGACACATGCAGTCGTCATCAGCAGGACCCTAGTTGCTGAGGTTTTCCATCCCAGACTTGGCGGTTGCGGCGGGTCCGTAGCATGGGCAGGAGCAGGAACCGGGAGCGTTGCTGCAGCGGCTCGGGCTTCTAAAGCTGGTGAGGCGGCGGCGCCGGCGCCTGGCAAGGCCGAAGCCGCGACCGGCCGAAGCGTTACATCTTCATTACTATTGTGTGAACCAGGCTTAGGTTCGCTGATTCTTGGCCCGTCAGCATCCTCGCACTCGGTCACGCCTGCGTTGAAGCGATAGCCCCTACGAGGGACAGTCTCGATATAAGGCTGGCCGTTGGGCATGGTGCCCAACGTCTTCCGCAGTAACGAAATATTCACAGTGATGTTCGTCTCTTCGACAAAACTGTCAGGCCAAACGGCCTCCATCAGAGCGTCACGCTTAACCAGGTGACCGCTGTTCTGAACCAGGAGGAGTAACAGGTCAAAGGCCTTAGGGGCAAGCGGCAGAGGGGTCTGGTCCCGCAGTAGTAAGTGTTCTGCCGGATACAGCCTAAAGCCCCCAAAGCGAAAGTGCTTCGTTTTCAAAGCGATAGCCCGCGGTTACAGGTCCTGGCAAAGGCCCAAGAAACTTTTTGGAAGTTCCCAAGGGACTGGAAAAAGCTATTCCTCGTATTGTGTACTCTATGCACGCGGATCCCAGCGACGCTCGAACGACTTAGTCAAGATCGCCGACGGAACGAGTGGTTATTCTAGCTCACTCCGCACCGGCAAAAAGCCGCCTCATTGAGGTGGACAAACAGAAGTAGCCGTGCAACGAACATTCCTCGCCACGATGGCGGATCCTTCGGACTCAATATCTCAATCGACACAGTGACTTCGCATTTCGGCACGGTGGATAGACACCCAAGCCGATTGCAAATCTGGTAAAGACCCTGGATTACCAACCTTGGTTCCGGCTCGCTGCCACCGAATCGTCTGCCTTGTGAGACAGCACCAAAGGTGATTCATTTGGTTGATGCAACGACCCTTAAGTTGGATGTGAAACCTTTGTGACTACCAGGTTAAGAAAGGAGATGAACCCGAGGTCCGAGCCTGCGACTGGCTTCAAAGTTCAGCGGCGATGAGTGGAAGCCGGACACCGTGTTCCTCGTCAATTCATTTCTTCCCTGCACTTTTGGGCTGATTGTAGGTGATACCCCGGGTCTCAAACATTGTGGCCGGGAAACCGTTGTTGTAGGTCACGGACGTGATGAATCGTTGATTGGTCATCTCACCGTTGCGATGTCGTACCACGCTAAGAGGCGTCTGGATACCCTGGATGAGGCGGTAATTGCTGAAAATTTCTGACTCGTCATCGAGCTGCCGGTCGAGTGGATCGCGGTAGCTAAAGGTTTTTCGCACTGGCAGGTGGGAACGGGGGTCAACCGACAAGGTCACGCTATCGTTCGTGGAATTCAAGATGGTGACCTGATCGGCGAGATTCTGCTCCACAAGCGCCGGCCCTTCATACAGGATCATGGTGTCTGAAGCGCCGAGCCACTTGCGAATCACCCACTCCAGGGAATGCTCGCGGCGGCGCAGATAATCCTGCAGCTGTTTCGGGTCCTGTGTTGCTGTGCCCTTGTAGGTGACCTCGTATCCCTTATCGCCGACGTTGAGTTCGATTATGTCACGCTGCTTGGTCAACTCGACGCGCTCCTTGTCAGGCCACTCCCAGAAGCGCCAGAACTCAAGGCCCTGGCCGCTCGGCTGTCCGTGATAGAACGAATAGGTGCGGCCTTCGGACTTCATGTCCCGTATGTTGAGGTAGGCATCGCCGCCGAGAGCCTTGATCATGTCGTTGAGAATTTGCAGCGCTTTCTGCACGCTGGGATCCTTCGTCGAGGCAAAGTGCGCCGTCGGCCACGCCGCGGGAGCAGCCGGAGTCTGCACGGGTCTGGCGGGCGCCCCGGTCTGAGCGAAGACAGACCCCACCAGCAAGACAACGAAGCCGCATATTGCAATGTTGCGCATGAGTATTTAGAGCAGTTTCGGAGGCTCTGTGGCTGCTCTACGTGATTGTAAACACATTTTTGCGATGGCCGCTCCCGCGGGCGCGAAATGGACCGCGTCCGCCGAATGATAGCTTACGCCTTCTTGTGCTTGCGCTTGGTTCGCGTAGGCGGCTCCTCGACCAACGCGAACTGAATTCGCTTCTGCATGCGATCGATACGATCTACCAGCACGCGCACCGGATCGCCAAGCGAATAGGTCTTGCGGCTGCGCTGCCCGATAATCTGCCGCGTGTTCTCGTGATACTGGTAGCGGTCGTCGGCCAGCGACGCAAGCGGCACCAGCCCCTCGATGAACATATCGATCAGCTCCACGAACAGCCCAAACTTGGTGACACTCACGATCAGCCCAGCGAATTCTTCACCCAAGCGGTCTTCCATGAACTTCACCTTCTTCCATTCCATCAGCTCGCGTTCGGCATCGTCGGCGCGGCGTTCGGACTGGCTGGACTCCTCCGCGATGTCATGCAGAGTGTCCTCGGGAATTGGTCCGCCCAAGGGCACGCGGCGTTCCTTCTCGTGCATACCTCCCTTCCCGGTTGGCGAAACGGGAGGCTGCCGCTTGGACCACGGCGACGGTAACTCGCTATGCGCCATCGTTCCCACGCCAACGGCGACGCCGTGTTCTTCGCGCTCCGCCGAGCCGCGCAGCACGTCTTTCAGGATGCGATGCACGATGAGGTCGGGATAACGCCGGATGGGCGAAGTGAAGTGCGTGTACACCGGCGCGGCCAGTGCGAAGTGGCCGAGATTCTCCTCGGAATAGCGCGCCTGCTTCAGCGAGCGCAGCATCAGGTACGACAAGATGCGCTCTTCCGGCTTGCCCGCAATCTTCTGGGTCAGCTTCTGGTACATGCGCGGCGTAATGTGCACGTCCTCGGGGATTTCGATGGCCTGCGGATTGCGACCGCTGCCATGGCGATCGCGGCGCTCAGTCCGCATGTGCACGCGCTTCACCGGCAAGGCGCCAACCCCAAGCGAATAGCCGAAGGTGGCGGCGATGGTCTCGAAATCGAAGACCCGCTTGGGGTCGGGCTTTTCGTGAATACGATAGAGAGAACCTACCCGCTTGTTTTCCAGATAACCGGCGACGCACTCATTCGCCGACAGCATGAACTCTTCGATAATGCGGTTCGCAATATTGCGCTCGGAGCGCGTTATGCCCTTCATCAAACCATGCTCGTCAAACTCAATCACCGGTTCGGGCAAATCGAAATCAATAGATCCTCGACGCGCCCGCTTGCGATTCAATACCATCGCCAGCTCGCGCATCAGTTCAAACGTATCTGCCAGCTTGTCATAGCGCTGGCACAACCCCACGTCGCCTTCGAGGATGAGATTCACGTTGGTGTAGGTCATGCGCTCCGCCGAGCGGATGACGCCCTCGTTTAGGGTGTAGCCCACAATCTCCCCATGAGGCTCAATCTCCATGACGCACGACAGCACCAACCGGTCAACCTGCGGGCGCAGACTGCACACGTCGGTGGACAGCTCCATGGGCAACATGGGCACCGCTCGATCGGGAAAATAGACCGACGTCCCGCGCAGCCGTGCTTCCAAGTCAATGGTTGAGCCTTCGTGCACGTAGTGCGCGACATCCGCGATATGTACTTGCAGTTCAAAGTGGCCGTTCTCCACGCGGCTGACGGTAACCGCGTCGTCGAAGTCGCGGGCAGTTTCACCGTCGATGGTGACGATGGGCAACCCACGATAGTCCCGCCGGTGGCGCAACTCGCTGGTCGGGATGACCGGCTCGAACTGCTGCGCCTCCTGTAACACCTCAACCGGAAAACGATGAGGCAGGTGGAACTTGCGGATAATGATCTCAACATCAACGCCGAAGTCGTCTCCGTAGCCCAGAATCTCAGTTACGCGTCCGCGCGGATTCTCGGCCGGCGATGGCCAGTCCGTGATTTCCACATCCACCACCAGGCCTTCGAGATCGTCCCACTCACGGCGGTGGGCTTCTTCGCCGAGGACGCGGTCAGAATCCGCTTGCCGCCTGCGATACGCCTTGGATTGTTTCGCCGGTGCAGGTCCAGCCCGGCCATGGGGCGCAGGCCCAGTCTCGGATTCGGTTTGACTGCGACTCGCCGGCCATTCCATCCCTCGCGGAATGATGATCTGCTTGGTAATCTTTTCGTCGATGGGCTGGACGTAGTTCTGTCGCAAACCATAGTGAAACGTGCCGACCACAGTGGGATTGCCGCGGGTGAGCACGCGCAGAATGCGTCCTTCGGCACGACCGTCGTCTGCCACCCCAGCACGCGCAAAACCGGCGCGCGCTGGGGACCCCGGAGTGTCGCGCTTGCGCCCCAGTTCCACCAGCACCTGGTCGCCATGCATGGCTGAACCGACGGCCTGAGGATTGATGTAGATGTCGCCGCTGAAAGCACTGCGCTGGCCGGCGTTGGGGATGACGAACCCGTAGCCATCGCGGTGCATGGTTAACCGCCCCGCGATAAGGTTTTGATGGGCGGCTGCATGCTCCGCCAGGGTGTAGCGGTCGCGTCCGGTTTCGATCAGCTTCCCACTCTTCACCAGTGCCTGCAACCGCTCGGCCAGTTGCTGACGTTCGCTTCCGCGCAGGTTCATCTCGCGGATGAGCTGTTTGAATCCTGCCGAGCGGTGCGGTTGGCGTTCGATGTGGCTTAGAATGGCCTGGTCCGTGAGCATGTGTTTTTCGATGCGTCAGAATCAGGATAAATCGGCACTGCGCGCATTGCGTTGTCGCGTGAGAGAAAATCGCTCAGCGGGAGTCGGCGACCGGGGCTAAGGTCACAGGTTACGGTGCGATCTCGAAAACATTGCCAGCCCCGAGACCGCATTCTTGGGTTGCGCCGTAGATATTGCCGGCGGCATCCAGCGCTACAGGCCCGTGCGGATAACATCCGTCCTGCTGGTTCGGCTGGCTGCCGAAGTCATGCAGGTCGGTATAGATCCAGTGGCCGTTAGAGGGCGCCAGCTTGTAGACGCTGCCGAAATTGAACGCGCCACCCCAATTGTTTGCCCCATATAAAGCGCCCGTGGAGTCCATGACCGGACGGAAGGGCCCGCCCGAAAAGTACGTTGGCCCGGGAAAGGTATAAAGCACGGTGAAGGTCCAACCGCCGTTCGAAGGCGACAACTCCCAGATGGTGCCCCCGTTGCCCGACGCTCCCACGCGCGTTAGGCCGAAGAGATTGCCGGCGCTGTCACGGGCCACCGGCCCAGGCTCGCCCCCGTCGGTGGCCTCTTCGAAGACGTGGAGAATGGTTTTTGTCCAGCCCGAGTCCGACGGGCTCAATTCATAGGCCGTTCCGCATCCCAGGTTGTTGTAGCACTCCTGATTGCCGCCGTCGACCGTGCTTCCATAGATATTGCCGGATCCATCCAGAGTTATACTTCCAGGTTCACCACCGTCGGCGCCTCCGAGAAAATTATAGAGAATGGTTTCCGTCCAGGCTCCGCCAGACGGCGTCAGTTCGTAAACGACGCCATTTCCCTCAGTTCCCCCCGCCACGGTTGCCCCAAAGATGTTTCCGGCGCGATCAAAAGTAATCTGGCTGGGGCCGGCGCCATCGTTTCCGAAGCCAAATTCGTGAACCAGGTGATACATCCATGGACTATTCACTGAGGTTGCCGCCGTGGGACTGGGTAGCAGTTCGAAGAGCGTACCATCGAACGCGCCCCCGAAAAGCTGGGTGCCATAAGGCAGGCCATTAGGGCCGATAGTGATATTGCCGGGATCGCTGGGAAGATACCCGTTCAGTCCCGGAAATTCGTACAGCACCGAAAGAATCCAGTTGGAATGCATCTCGCTTAGCTTGTAAACCACCCCGCAGCCCGGCACTCCGCCCGCGTCACAGCTCAAATTACCTCCATATTCCGTCGTGCCATAAAGATTTCCGTGGGCGTCCATCGTCACTCCCGCGAACGGCTGATCCCCGTCGCTTCCAGAGAAATTGTGCAGCACCGTGAATGTTTGCCCGTGTGATACAGCGCTGGCAATCACGACCAGCACCATCACAGCAAAACCCCCTATCACTCTCCTCCCCGCGTTCATGGTAGTGATCTCCTTTTAAGTTCCCCAAACCGACTCAAGAACTCGGAACCCCAAAACTTGAACCGGAAACTCCACCCAAATCCTGTTTACTAACTCGCTCACCTCGACTAAGCCCGTTTGAAAAAAGTCGATGAGGGTATTCCCTGATAGGACAACTCGTTGTATCGTATCAATAATTATTTCAGAGTTATTCGCACTCCATGGGGCTCATCGGAAGTTTGCCCTGAATTAGCCGTAGCCAATCCCCCAAGGTTCTGAAGGCGAGCTGTGGAGTTTTGGTTTGGCAGGTACAACGCACCATCGTACTGCGGTGAAAGCACGTTATCAACTTCAGAAAGGACTCTGTTGAACGACATGTGGAAACCAACCAATTCTTCCTCGACAACGCCCAACGTCCCTAGCCCTGAGCCGCAGCGCAGCTACGCTCCGGTTGCTCCGGAGCCGCCGATCGCGCCCCGCCCCGCCAGCCCACCAATCAACACCCAGGAACAGGCCACGCTGGGAAAGTCGCTAGTGATCAAGGGTGAGGTCTCTGGTTCGGAGTCGCTCTACATCGATGGTCGAGTGGAGGGATCCATCAACTTGCCAGGCAATCGCGTGACCGTGGGACGCAACGGTGTGGTGGCCGCTAACATCTCGGCGCGCGAAATCGTGGTGCTGGGTAAAGTCCGCGGCAACATGACCGCTAGCGACCGTGTGGACATCCGGGGCGAAGGCTCGCTCACCGGGGACGTCGTCGCCCAGCGCATTAGCATTGAAGATGGCGCCTACTTTAAGGGCGGAATCGACATTCGTAAACCCGGCCAGAAGGCCAACGGCGAATCCAAGGAAGCAACTTCGACAGTAACTGGCGAGACTGGTACCTCGGCGGCAGCGGCCCGGGTGTAATCGTTCCCGGAAAGGGGCTATCGTCAAGCCCTTTCGAAATTGGTTACCAATGTGTGCCCTAAGGTAATCCTTTTCTTGACTTCGCTGCCCACGAGGGAGAGTCTCAGAATTGCGGGCGGTGGTATCTGCCGCCGCCCGCAATGTTTTTCGAAGAAGGTGCAATTCGATGTGGGAGAGAGTGCTTCAGTTGCTCGCGGTGCATTGCCGGCATAGCAACCTCTCGAAACCGTTCTCGGCTGCGTCATCGAGTCGGCACGACTCCAGTCACGGTGAGTGGGAGAGCGTCTCAAGCAAGACGTCGGAGCCTTACGTCGTCTGCCTCGACTGCGGCAAACACTTTGGCTATGACTGGTCACGCATGCAGGTGATGAAGTAGCGCTCAGCCTTCGGCTACGGCTCCACGCCCCCGGTCGTCCTCTCGATGAGGGGTTCGGGTACCGTGATGTTCGGCACTGCCGGGGCTTTCTTTCTGCGCAGCTCGCGCGGCAGGTCCGACTTCGTCAGCCACAACCCCACTGCCACTACCGCCAACCAAGTCACAGTGATCAGCGCCAGGGAACGCAGATCGGCCTCGCGGCTGCCATTGACGACAATCCTCCGACCGACAAAGTAGCAAACCACGGCAGCCAGGACTGCCGTCCCCAGCGACTTCGTCAACTCCAGCCACGGCATCCCACCCAGGGGAACGAGTTTTTTTCGACTTAGCAACCAGGCGAGCGCGACCGTATGCATGAAGATGCCGACGTCCGAAGCCATGGCCAATCCGGTGACGCCAAAGTGGCGGAAGAACGCCGAGTACACGGGAAGGGATGCCGCCACAATGATAGTGCTGGCGATCATGGGCGTCAGGGTGTCGCCTGCAGCATAGAAGGCGCGAGCGTACAGGGCCTGCGCCGACCACAACGCCAGCGAGAGCGCGAACCAGAAAAAATAAACTGCTGTCTCCTGCGAGTCCTGGAAGCTGAATCGCCCGCGGCGATAAACCATATCAATGAGTGGCAGGGCCGCCGGCATCATCCACGCCGCAGAAAGAAACGATGCCGCCGAGATACGATACACAGATCCGTTGACGGTGTCGGCAAAGTCCTTGCGCCGGCCTTCGCTAAAGAGCCGCGCGAAGAAAGGCATCGAAGCCTGGCCGGTGGCCTGGCCCAAAATCGAGATAGGCACCGCGAACAGGCGCTTGGCGTAGTTCAGACGGGTGATGTCGCCCGCTCCGCCGGAGGCGAAGTAGCGCAGGATCCAGTCATCGGCGGAGACTAGCGAAACTCCCAGCATCAGGGGAATAGAAAGCTTGACCCATTCGCGAAATTCCGGGTTGCGCCAGTCGAAGTTGAACCGGTAGGTCAGGCCATCGCGCGCCGCTCCAATCGCATTGATGAGAAATGGGCCAACAAACGCGCCGAACAATGCTCCGTAAGCCAGCGACGCGATGCCGAACCGCCGCGCGCCAATCACGCCGCCCACGATGATGAACAGGTTGTAAAAGATGGGGCTGAACGCTGGGTAGAGGAACATCCGCCGCGAGAACAACACCGCCGAAACAATTCCGCCCGCGTAGAAAAAGATCTGGCCGGGCAGCAGAATGCGGGTGAGGTGAACGCATAGTTGCAACTGGTCGGCGGAGAAGTGCGGGAAAATCAGCCGCTCCAGTTGCGGCGTGAAGATCTCCATCAGCACCGTGCCGAAGCACACGACGGCGGTCATGATGGTGATGGTGGAGTTGAACGCGTCCTGCGCCTCCCGGTCGCGTCCCTTTGAGGTGTGGCGCGTGTAGATCGAAATGAAGGTGATGGACGCGGTGCCACCGGCAAGAATGTAGTTGAGGAAGTCGGGCAAGTTAAAAGCGCCGACGTAGGCATCGGTATTGAGCCCTGCGCCAAAGGCCCACGCGATGTAAGCCTCGCGCAAGTAGCCGATCACCCGCGACAGCATGACGGCTGAGATCATCAGCAGCGTTGCCGAAAAGGCGGTGTGCTGGTGTGACGGCCGCAGGATACGCAGCAGACGCGCCCAGAAGCTGGGGCCTGCTGAGTTTGCGCTGTGGGCGGCCGGAGGCGGCATTAGACTGCGATTTTACACGCTAAAGCCACGGCTTCCGGCGGGCGCGATGGTGGCAATCATGGTACGGCGATCAGGGCTGCGGGGCGCTCTCAGTAGATGCCACTACGGTAGATGACCCACCAGCTAACGAACAGCGCCGCGAAAGTTTCGGCGACTCCCCACGCCACAGGTAGGAAGAACGCTCCCAGGCTAAGCAGGGTGAACAATAGCCAGAAGGATTTCTTCTGATCGTTCAAGGAAATTTCTTTTCCGAAAGCCAATCAGCGTTGCGAGCGCGTCGAAGACTCGCCTGGTCAATCGGCGATGGCGGCGTCCGCCCGCTCTTCAGCCGGAGTGGCGAGGACGGGAACGATCGTCAGGACATCGGTCTGCACCTTGTCCCACTGCTGAATGAGCAGCCCCTTGGCTTCGAACAGCTCGCGAATCAGGCGCGGTTCCCAGCCGACCACCTCTTCCAAAATGGGGATGAGAATGGCAAGCGCGCTGTCGCTGATGACCGATCGCTTGGCGATCGGGGCCAGGTATTTGTTCTCTGAGACCGCGATGGTGAAGCCGTCGCGCCGGTTCACGTGCAACATGACGTGGATATCGGAGCTGCCGTCGCCGACGTAGACAATGCGGTCGGGGCCGGTCTTCAGTTGCTCCAGCAGTTGATCGATGACGGCGACCTTGCCGTAACCGGCGGTCACCTGCAGGATCCTCTCGATCTCTCCATTCGCGTTGTATTCGAACTCCGTGCCGTAGATGTGATCGGCAGGAATGATGCCCTCGAGCGCCGAGCGGATCACTTCCACGGGCCCAGCGGAGATCACGTAGAAATCGAAGTGGAAGTCCTCCACCTCCTCGGACAGGAAGCTGTAGAGCGAGTCAATGTTCGGCTTCAGCCGCACCCGCTTGCCCGCTTCATAAAGGTGCTCAGGGCGCACCTTCGAGCGGAACTCGGGATCGTGCAGCAGCAGATAGGCGAGCTCGCCTCCTTGCTGGACGAGATTCAGCTTGGCCATACCCGTGGCCTTGCGCTCGAACTCCGCCTCTGGAATTCCAAGCAGGTCCGCCAGTACATAGCCCGAGTCGTTGAAACTCAGGGTCTGGTCAAAATCGCTTGCAAATATGTATCGCTTCTTAGGATGCACTTTCTCTATCATGATTTCGTTCTCGGGTTGATCGTTATGCTGGTGCATACGCACGCACAGCCCTCTCTATGATGGTATTAATGACTCGTTGATTAGATTTGTCCGTGCGGTTGAAAGATGATGAATTTGGCATAGATTCTTTCGATGTGCGCTATCACTCCTGTTTATCGTAAGATAGCGCACCACGGGAAAATGCAATCCGAAAGGCACTTCATGAAGTCAATGTTTCTGGCGTTAATCATGGTCGCTCCCACGGCTTGGGCGCAGACCACTCCGACCGTCGACCCTTCCCTCGCCGCCGAGGTGAATTCCGTCTATCCGCAGGTGCAGCAGCTCTATATAAATCTGCATGAAAATCCCGAGCTGTCCCTCCACGAAACTAAGACTGCTTCCAAGCTCGCTACGCAAGTGCGCGAACTCGGCTACGACGTGACAGAGAAGGTGGGCGGGACCGGTGTGGTCGCGGTCCTGCGCAACGGACAGGACCAACAGTCATGTTGCGTACTGAGCTGGATGCACTTCCCGTCCAGGAGAAGACCGGTTTGCCCTACGCTAGTACGGTTCGCACTAAGGATGATGCGGGTCATGAAGTGCCGGTGATGCATGCCTGTGGGCACGACATCCACATGGCCGCATGGGTTGGGACCGCAAGCATTATGGCCCACACCAAAAGCGATTGGCATGGCACGCTTGTCCTGATCGCGCAGCCTGCCGAAGAACGCGTGCTGGGCGCCAAGAACATGATTTCCGATGGCCTGTTTACG
Organism: uncultured Acidobacteriaceae bacterium; assembly: GCA_963836295.1. Taxonomy (GTDB): domain Bacteria; phylum Acidobacteriota; class Terriglobia; order Terriglobales; family Acidobacteriaceae; genus Bog-257. The sequence continues at coordinate 573,189 of CAWIIY010000006.1, forward strand.
CGCTTCCCTAAACCTGACGTGGGCGTGGCGTTGCATACGACGAACGGACTGCCGGCTGGCAAGGTCGGCTTCACTCCGGAATATGCGGCGTCGAATGCCGACACCGTAAACATCACGATCTACGGAAAAGGTGGACATGGCGCTAGTCCAGAATCCACCGTTGACCCAATCGTCATCGCCGCTCGCGTGATCCTGGGCTTGCAGACTATCGTGTCTCGTGAAATCAAGCCGGGCGATCCGGCCGTCATTACCGTCGGCTACATCCAGGGCGGCACCAAAAACAACATCATTCCCGATGAAGTTCACCTTGGCCTGACTGTCCGTTCGTATACACCGGAAGTGCGCAAGCATCTGCTGGCGGCGATCGAGCGTGTCGCCAAGGCAGAGGCACAGGCGTCGGACGCTCCCAAAGCGCCGCTAGTGCAGGTCACGGAATCAACGGACGCACTTTACAACGATCCGAAGCTGGCCGAGCGTCTTAGCCAGGCGTTGATTGAGGCCCTGGGAGCCGGACGCGTCGAGAAAGCGCCTCCCATTATGGCTTCGGAAGACTATTCCTATTTCGTCGAAGCTGGAGTGCCGTCCTTTTATTTCTGGCTGGGCGTTGCCGATCCCGAAAAGTTCAAAGAAGCTAAGGCCAGCGGAATTCAGCTTCCGTCCAATCATTCGCCCTTTTTTGCGCCAGACATGGAGCCAAGCCTGAAGACCGCCATCGAGTCCGAGGTCGTGGTGCTGCGGAACTTGCTGGCCACCGGCAACGGTGCCAATACCGGCATGCATTAGACGAACCGAAAATGCACTGCCACTGGTACCAAGTTTTGATATTCTCCGCAAGGGCAATTTCAAGACCGGCAAGGGAATATCCGCAATGAAAATTCTTATCCTCACGACGGAACCGGAGCTGGCACTCTTGCGCCAGCACGCCCTGGAAAGCGCCGGCCACGAAGTGGTTGTGACGATCACGGAAAAGGAGGCGCTGGCGGCGCCGGACAAGCCAGGCCGCGTCGATGTCGCCTTGGTCTGTCACCGGCTGCCTGATGCCACAGCAAGAAAGGTGATCCGCCTATTCCACGAGCGCCATCCCGAGGGCAAGGTCGTGTACATCGTCCATCTTTATGGCGAGTGGCCCGAAGTGGAAGCAGACCGATACGTGGTGGGGGCCGACGGACCGGAAGCCCTATTGCGCGTGATCAGCGAAACCGGTCCGCAAGCCGTGGCATAGATATTTGGCCGAAGCGTCCGTCAGAAATATTCCGGTAGCGGGAACGTCACCACGAAAATTAGTGGCCGAGCTCACGATTTGAACTGCAACTTGGGTGAAATTGTGCTACAAGTATTGCACAACTTTCGGTGCGTCCGTCGTCTAAAGATTAGCCGGGAGGAGTATTTCCAGGAAAGCGGAGTTCGGGCCAAAGGGTCGAACCAGGGTGAGGTGCCACATGGACGCAGTTACGATCGCGGTGGTCGGTGTGATTCTGGTCAGCTATCTGATCGGTACGTTGACCAGCTCGGTGGATACGGAGCGGGAACTGCCACACCGCTACTGAAGCGGCGGGAAGGCAAGATTTTGATGCGCGGAAGGATCCTCGTGGAATTCTCCGCGCTTCTTCGTTTCGACCCCGCTCGGCTAGAATGGTCGTCGCTGGACTTTGACTTTCCAGAGCGTCCTCTATGACTCACGCCTGGCACGACATTTCTCCCGGGCCCAATCTGCCACGGGAGTTCTACTCCGTCATCGAGATTCCTTTCGGCTCCAGCGTCAAGTACGAACTTGACAAGCAGAGCGGGCTCATCAAGCTCGATCGCGTTCTCTATTCTGCCGTTTATTATCCGGCGAATTATGGTTTCATTCCGCAGACGCTGGCGGAGGACGATGACCCGCTTGACGTGCTGGTTCTGTGTCAGGAAGCGGTCGTGCCTCTCACGTTGATTCAAGCCCGTGCTGTCGGCTTGATGACCATGATCGACTCCGGCAAGAGGGACCACAAGATCATCGCGGTCGCCACGCAGGACCCCGAATTCAACTTATACACGGAAGCCGGCGAGATGCCGGAGCATCGGCTTGCCATGTTGCAGCGCTTCTTTCTTGACTACAAGCAGCTCGAGGGCAAGGCGGTTGAGGTGGATGCCATCCAGCCCGCCAAACATGCCCTGCCGGTCATCGAAGACGCTCTGGCGCGCTATAGCCAGCAGCGTCGCGAAGGGTTTGGCAAGGCGCATTAGGACCGCTGCTGCTGAGCGGTCCGCGTTCCGTGAACTAACCGACTAGCTTGGCACCTCTGAGGTGGAAGCCGGAAACTCCTTGTGCTAGCATTCTAAGTTTGTTCAGTTTCACCATGTGCAGGCTGGCATGGTGGCCCGCCTTTTTGCCTCACCGGCGACCTCGGGGGTCATAAGCACGAAAATCGCGTGCTACTGGGGAACAATGCCTCTGAGCCAGGTGGGGCGGCAATTATCACATAGGGTCGCTACGGCTCACTCGAAGGAGTCATAGGTGAAGAATTACGAAGGCGCAAACATCCGCAACGTTGCCTTGGTCGGGCATTCACATTCAGGCAAAACTTCCCTCGCATCGGCGATGCTTTTTACTGCCGGCGCCACGCAGCGCTTCGGCCGGGTCGATGAAGGTACCACCATCACCGATTACGACGAAGAAGAGGTCTCGCGGGCGATGTCTATCGCCGCTGCCACTGCTTTCGTGGAGTGGGGTAAGGCAAAGATCAACCTGATCGATACGCCCGGCTTCAACATGTTCATCCATGAAGCCGAGATGATAATTCCGGCGGTGGAAGCGGCCCTGGTCGTGGTGGACGCCGTCAGTGGCGTGGAGGTGGTGACCGAACGCATTTGGAATTACTACGACAAATTCGCGTTGCCGCGCGTTATTGTGTGCACACGGACCGACCGCGAACGCGCCGACTTCAATCGGGTCATGGAGTCGCTCACCACAGCCTTTGGACGAACCGTTGTGCCGGTGCAATTGCCGATCGGCTCCGAGAAGAGTTTCACCGGCGTAGTGGACCTGGTAAAGATGCAGGCTTACACGTACGAGATGGGTGGCAACGGTAAGGCGAAGACCGGTCCGATTCCCGCCAACATGGAAGAACAGGCCAAGGCCGCGCATGAGCGATTGGTGGAACTGGTTGCGGAAGGCGACGACGGGTTGATGGAAGAGTTTTTTGACAAGGGCACGATTGCCGAAGAGCACATCATCGCCGGCCTGCACAATGCTATCCGCGAAGACAAGATTTTCCCCGTTCTATTCGCTTCGGGGCTGGGCAATATCGGAACCGACGAAGTTCTCGATTTCATCGTCGACTACATGCCGACCGCCGTTGAGCGTGGCGAGGTGAAAGCCGCCGCGACTGCGAATAATGGCGTGCCGGAAACCCGCAAGATTAGCGACACGGAACCGCTATCGCTGTTTGTGTTCAAAACCATCAGCGATCCGTTCTCGGGACGCATCTCCTTCTTCAAGGTCTATTCCGGCGTGCTGAAGAACGACGCCAGCTTGCAGAACTTCAGCCGCGGCAGTTCTGAGAAGTTCGCGCACCTTTCGATCATGCAGGGCAAGACGGCGGTCCCGGTCAACGAGCTTCACGCCGGCGACATTGGCGCAGTTGCGAAGTTGAAGGACACGCTAACCGGCGATACTTTGGGCGACAAGGCTGCTCCAATCCAGTATCCGCAGGTCACCTTCGCCGAGCCGGCGATCACGTTCGCCATCGAACCCAAGACCCGCGCCGACGAAGACAAGCTGAGTAATGGCATTCACAAGCTTATGGAAGAGGATGCCATGCTGCGTTTCTTCCGCGATGCCCAGACCAAGGAATTCCTCATCGCCGGCACCGGCCAGCAACACATTGAAGTCATCGTCTCCAAGCTCAAGAATCGTTATCACACCGAAGTGAATCTTAAGGCCCCCAAGCGTCCCTTACCGCGAAACCATCCGCGGCAAGGCCGACGTGCAGGGACGCCACAAGAAGCAGAGCGGCGGACACGGTCAATTTGGCGATTGCAAGATCAAGATGGAACCCATGCCGCGCGGAGGCAACTTCGAGTTCGTCAATGAGATTTTCGGAGGCGCGATTCCCAAGAACTACATTCCCGCCGTCGAGAAGGGCATTGTCGAAGCCGCGCAGCGCGGCTTCCTTGCGGGCTATCCCGTCGTGGATTTCAGAGTCATCCTCTACGACGGCTCCTACCACGACGTGGACTCGAACGAATTGTCGTTCAAGACCGCGGGCCGCATCGCCTTCCGCAAAGCCATGGAGCAGGCCAAACCCACGCTGCTGGAACCGATCATGAATGTCGAGATCACCATTCCGGACGAGTTTGCCGGCGCGATCATGGGCGACCTGAATAGCCGTCGCGGCCGCATTCAGGGCATGGACAACAAGGCCGGTAAGACCGTGGTGAAGGCCGTAGTGCCCATGTCGGAAATGTTGACCTACGGCACCGACCTGACCTCGATGACGCAGGGCCGGGGTAGCTTCTCGATGGAAATGGACCACTACGACTTCGTGCCCGCACTGCAACAGGAGAAGATCATCGCCGCCGCCAAGGCCGAGCGCGGTGAGGAGGTCGAGGTGGAGGAGTAGGGACGACGCTGTTCGCTTTTTGCCGTTCGCTCTCCGCTGACGATCCCATCCGGGGTGAGGGTATTATCGGTGGCAGTTTGTCATGCTGACCAAAGACTCTAGTCCGCGCGGAGAGACCTTGCCTTAGCCCCATGGGCGACATTTGTGTTAACCGTGGGCGTCAGCCCGCGGTAAGTGTCCAAATGGAAAATCACCGGAATCTGGAAGCCAACCATCCCCCTCTAAAGGCCGCCTTAAGACTGCGGAACTTTCATCGCCCGATCCCCGTACCTCCAACTGTAAGCGATTTCCAGTACGCGCGAGCAGTGCGACAAGAAATGAGGCAGGCAATGGATGGACAAATCGTTGGTCTGGTAGCAGTAATTATGGTCTTCGGGATTCCGATCGCGGGGATGTACACGTATTACCGCGTCCGCAGATTACGCAGCGAGGAACGCCTGGCGGCACTTGCACGCGGGCTAAGCGTACCGATGGAGCCTGAGCTTTCTCAGGCCGCGCGTTCTCGCCGGGCCGGCATCCTGCTGGTCAGCGCGTCAATCGGTTACACCGTGGCATTTGCGCTGATCGCCCGCGCCGAACCTGACGCGTGGATCGCTGCCGCCTTCGGCGTGATCCCGTTAGCGGTCGGCCTCGGGTTCTTCCTAGATTCAACTTTGGTGCGCCGCGACCTGCGAGCCTCCTAGTTGGAGACTCCCGCCAGCGGTGATTGGGAACCGCTGACTAGTTTTCCCCGTTGGGCCTCATCCGCCCGCTGCGCAGATAGCGATTGTGCCAGCCCAGCGACTCGGTCAACAGGTGCGGGGTGTGGCGTCCATACGACAGGCGCTCGGCACGGCTGAGGTAGTCGAGCAGCAGCGGCTTGTACTCCGGCGAAGAGCACTTCTCGATGATGAGGTGCGCGCGTTGCCGGGGCGAAAGTCCGCGGAGGTCGGCGAGGCCCTGCTCGGTCACCACCACCTGAACATCATGCTCGGTATGGTCCACATGCGACGCCATTGGCACTATCGTTGAGATAGTTCCCTTCTGCGCCGTCGAGGGCGCCATGAAGATCGAAAGGTATCCGTTCCGCGCGAAGTCGCCGGAACCGCCGATGCCGTTCTGGATGCGCGATCCCATAACGTGCGTCGAGTTGACGTTGCCGTAAATGTCAGCCTCAATCATGCCGTTCATGGCGATCACGCCCAGCCTTCGAATGATCTCCGGATGATTGGAGATTTCCTGCGGCCGCAACACGATCTGCTTGCGATAGCTGGCCATGTCGGCGTTGACTTCGGTCAGCATCTCCGGACTAAGCGAAAATGCGGTTGCCGACGCCGCCGTCAGCTTGCCCGACTTCAATAGCCGAATCATGCCGTCTTGGATGACCTCGGTGTACGACGTGAGCCCCTCAAATGGGCCTTCTTCAAGGCCAAAGAGCACCGCGTTGGCGATGTTGCCGACGCCCGACTGTAGCGGCAGCAGTGTGGCCGGCATGCGGCCTTTCTGCACCTCCCAGCTGAGGAATTCCAGAATGTGTCCGGCGATGCGGCGCGACGCCTCGTCGGGTGCCTTGAAGGCGCTGTTGCGGTCGGGTGAGTCGGTTAGCACGACGGCGACAACTTTTTCCGGTGGGACCTCGAGATACGGACTTCCGATACGCTGGCCGGTACTCGTCAGGGGGATCGGCTCGCGGTTGGGCGGTGGCTGCAGACCGTAGTAGATGTCGTGCATCCCTTCCAGCGCCTCCGGCTGCCACGAATTCACCTCGATGATCACATGTTCGGCCTGCTCGATCCACGTCTTGTTATTGCCGAGAGAAGAACTCGGCACCAGGCGCCCGTCCTCGAGCACTGCGGTGACTTCGATGAGCGCAAGATCGAGCTTGCCGAGGAAACCATACTCCACGAACTGCGCCACGTGGCTAAGGTGGATGTCCATGTACTCCATCTCGCCAGCGTTGATGCGCTTGCGCGTCTCGGGATCGGATTGGTACGGGAGCCGCAGATGAATCCCGCCCGCCATGGCGAGAGCACCGTTCGAGCTCGGGCCCGGTCGACGCGCCGGTGAAGATGCTGACCTGGAATTTCTGTCCGCGCAGGTTGGCGTCAGAGATGCGGCGCGCCAGCGCCAGCGGCACGGCCTTGGGATAGCCGGAGCCGGTGAACCCGCTCATGCCAATCTGGTCGCCCGAATGGATCAGGGCAGCCGCTTCTTCAGCGCTCATGATGCGGCTGGCCAGGGTTGGGTTCAGAACGCGGGAAGTGGTGGAAGCGGCAGCGGTCGTAGACATATTTATGAGTGCCTCACAATCGTAGGAAGTCGCAAGAATGCAACTCTTAACGATAGGAGGAACGACGGGCAGAGGTCTGTGAGGTCGGTCACAGAAGCAAAAAAGTATGCCGACCAACCCGGAATCGAACTCCGCCGTGACGCTGCTGGGCTTGATGTAGGCGCCTTTATCGTCTCGGGTGCAAAGTTTTTTGGCTACAAGCCGACTTGGACCATGTCTGAGCACACCAGGCGAAGATCAGTGCGGTCGGTAAAACCGCGGGCGAACAAGTCGACGCGGAAAAGCTGTCGACGCCGCTACTTAGGTTTCGCCACGCTCTTTCCACTTTGACGCGTGCGCTCTTTCTTCGCCAAAATTTCGTTCCCCACCCCCTGTTTTGGAGAGATAATATGGGTATGCGGCGCTGGGTTTTCATGGCGGCGTTGAGCGCAGTCTTGCTCGCCACTCCGGTGTGGGGGCAAAGAGGCGGCCGCGGTGGAATGTCCATGGGCGGCGGGGCTCGTGGCGGATTCGTCTCCCGGGGAGGCGGCGCAGTTTATGCCGGCGCTCCACGTGCCGGCGCTTATTGGGGAGCAGGCTCTCGCGGCTGGGGTGGGCGTCCTCCTTACGGCGGCTACGGTTGGCGGCGTTCTCCTTACGGCTACTACCCTTATCGCTATTGGGGCGCGGGGTATCCAGGCTACTATGGATACGGATTTTATTCATACCCATGGTGGGGATGGTACGGAGATGCGGACTGGGATGACGACACCTCCTCGTATCCCACGCAAAGCTATCCGTCCTATGTATATGCCTCACCGGACGACTCAGACGCGTACGCCCAGAACAGCCAGATTCAGCAGGATGAGATTGATCGCCTGAATCAGGAAGTGGCGCGCTTGCGCGACGAACGGCAACCACAGCCGCCGCCGTCGTCGTACGCAGCGCCATCGCCAGCCAAGGCCCAGGCCCACGCCGAGACCGTGCTGGTGTTCCGCGATCGACACACCGAGGAAATCGAGAACTACGCTATCGTCGGCAAGACCCTGTGGGTCTTCAGCGAGCAGCGCGCCCACAAAATTCCCATCGCCGATCTTGACGTGCCCGCCACCACCAAGGCCAATGATGACCGCGGCATAGATTTCCGCCTGCCCAAGTGAGCAACGAAATCCCCGAAAGCACAGCCACGCGACGAGTTTGTGAATATATGTCTTGCAGTTGGAATCACCAGCGTACGAGCGCCGCAGGCGCGGAAAATCTTAGCCCCGCCCTTCAGGGTGGGGTAAGCGTAAGTAGGAAACCCGAGTCCCGTAGGGACGGCACATGAATCATCCAAACACGTATCGCAGGATGTTATTCGATGCTTGGTATGCCGGCAGCAATCACCGGTGAGCGAGCGTCGCAGGCGCGGATCCCATTCCAATCATGGAACTTATCCCAAAACGACTTCCCGGAAAGGCCCTTCCCGGCCCGCACGAGCTGTGAATCCTCGAAACTAACGTTAATCGATTAGCAAATTTATGTAGACTGAGAGCGCAATTTATGTAAAATGCTGAGAAGTCCGATGAATGAACAGACAACAATTAAGGAACCATTATTGCGAGAGCTAATATCGGCGGCTGAGCAGGTTCGAGCAACCGCTGCGGGACGAGAGAAGGGATTTGCTCTGGTGTTCCAGGTGGGCAATGCCGAGAGGACGCTCGCAACTTCGCGAGGCTCAGTTCGACTTTTCGCCTCGCTCGATACAGCGGGTGCATTTGTGCGGGAGCTTGGTATTCCCCGTTTCGAAGTGGACATGACTTGTCATCGACCTGGCCGGTTGCGCGGAGCACGCCCCGACCGTGCAGCGGCGCTGAGACTCACACGCACCAAATTGCAGCAACAGCCCTTGAGGTTTGAGCATGCAGAAGCAACTTAGCAATGATCTGAACGAAGACTTTTTGGGGTTTGCGGCGAATCGCGGATTTGGGACGATTCTCGCCGATCCTCCGTGGCAGTTTCAGAACAGAACCGGCAAAGTTGCACCCGAACATAAACGACTCTCGCGGTACGGTACGCTGAGCCTTGACGAGATTAGGGCCTTACCCGTTGGCCGTGTTGCAGCTGATGTGTGTCACTTATATCTTTGGGTTCCCAATGCTCTGCTACCTGAAGGTCTGTCCGTCATGCAGGCCTGGGGATTCAGTTACAAGAGCAACCTCGTGTGGCACAAGATTCGGAAGGACGGCGGCTCAGATGGGCGAGGGGTCGGCTTCTATTTTCGAAATGTCACCGAGCTGATCCTGTTTGGTGTTCGCGGGAAAAATGCGCGAACCCTCAAGCCTGGGCGGAGTCAGGTTAACTATCTGTGTAGCCGTAAACGCGAACATTCGCGAAAACCTGACGAGCAGTATCCAGTCATAGAAGCGTGCAGCAGCGGACCCTACCTGGAACTCTTTGCGCGCGGTGAACGAACTGGTTGGACAACCTGGGGTAACGAGGCTGACAACTCCTACCGTCCTACATGGAGCACGTATTCGAACCACTCTCGAAGCAAAGTCGCATACATCGGTGCCGACTGAGATCGGTTCAAACAACATTCTGGGTATTTCCAGGAGCGAAGTCCTTCTGAACTATCTGGGGTAGAACGTCAGCGAGGAGCTGCTTTGTGTATTCTGTGCAATTTAGTCGTTCATCGGCAGAATTTTTCCAAATTAGGCCTATCTGCAAAGACTCCAGATACCCGCAAAGCCAAACTAATGGCCCTGAAGGTTTTCTCTCCACCACCACGCATAGCCGCACGTCTTTTTTGAGCCTGTCGCGATACAGAAACCGATACTCAAGCAGCTGGCTGACCGCTCGTCGCACTTGAGAACGGACTGCTGTTAATGTACAGCTCTTCATCTCGAAGACGACGCTTGTGTCGCTAGATTCTGCGAGCAGGTCGATGTGGACGGTTGTCCGCACTCTGTGTCCGCGCTCTTTGCAAAGGTCTGCGACGGCCTTTTCGAGAACCCAGTGCTGATAGTTGGCACGTTCCAGATCTACTGGATCCATCTCAAAAGACTTGGCCCGCCCTCCTTTTCTTCGTGCGGGTGGAACCCTGTCCCAAGTCTTAAACTCTGCTGAAACCGTAGTGGATCCGGGGAGATTGATTGCGGGCAACAAGTCTTCTGCTTCTTCGTAAGTTCCCCCGATTTCCAGTGCGGCAAGTTCCGCTGGTGTTGCGTTCAGTAATGCGTTCAGTTTATGGCGAATTAAACATAACGTCATAAGTAATTGCGCATTTGGTGGAGTTATGGTCTGATGGAGGCATGAGACCATTACGGATTGCGGACTCGGCCACCATGGTTCTCGGATTACAGGATGAGATCCGGAGATCAGAGGAATCCCGCTACGATCATCGCCTCCATGGAGTGTTGCTGGTGGCGCAAGGCATGACCTGTCCCGAGGTGGCAAGGTTGTTAGGGGATGCCCCGCGCACCGTGGAATATTGGGTGCGGGGATTTGAGCAAGAGGGGTTGGCCGGCCTGCGCGAGGGCGAACGGGGCGGGCGGCCGCGACGGCTGAGCGAGAAACAGCTACAGCAAGTCAACGCCGCCTTGCGGCAGATGCCACGAGCGCTAGGGCTGGGCGGCAATCTGTGGGATGGCAAAACCCTGGCCGCCTGGATCGAACGCCGGTATGGGATCAGCTTGGGAGTGCGACAATGTCAGCGCTTGTTCCGGCAGTTGGGCTTTCGCTTGCGCAAACCGCGCCCCGCGATTGCCTGGGCCGACCCGGAACGGCAGCAGGCGCATAAAAAAAACTCCAAGCGTTGATGGTCGATATTACGGTAGACCTGTGGGCTATCGACGAAGTGCACTTCCAGCAGCACGGTTCCCGTTGCCGGATGTGGGTGCCCCCGGAAACCAAGGACCCGGTGTTGTTGCATCATCCCACGCGGCACAGCATGGGGTATTTTGGCGCCGTGCGGTTGTGCGATGGGAGCTTCCAGTTTCGTCGGGAGACCGACAAGTTCAACGGCCTGACCTTTTTTGAATTTATGAAAGAGCTGTACCAGACCAGCCTCACCCGCGGCCGTCGCGTGGTGGTGATCACGGATAATGCTAAATACCATCATGCCCGGTTACATCGGCAGTGGCGGGAAGAACACGCCCCCGAGTTCGTGCTGGACTACCTGCCACCCTACAGCCCGGAGTTGAATCCGATCGAGCGGGTGTGGAAACTGACACGGCGGCTTTGCTTGCACAACCGATACTTTCCGCGGCTCCAAGAGGTCACGACCACGGTGGAAATGGAGTTCGCCCGTTGGGCTGGCCCAAACGAAACCCTGCGCCGTCTATGCGCACTTACTTAAGACGTTATGTTTAGAAAGCCGTGCGGACTGGTCAAGAAGCTCTTACGCGTACGGGGGTCGTCAATCGAGTCCGCTGCGATTTCGACTGCGGTAGGAAACCACGACGCCAAATTGGGCATGTGGACGGCATAGTTGTTCTCGCTCAAGATCCCGGTCTGGATGAGGAATTGTCTAAGATTCGTGAATGCTTTGTGACCGCCCGCTCCTTTGAAATAGGAAGTGTTTGTCTCACGGAATATCTCCGTCTCCCATTTGCCGTCTCGTGTACCGACTTTCTCACAAACGAACTTGCGATAACGCATATCTCTGAACAAAAATAGGAAGTACATAACCATCTTCACTCGTTCTGTGAACTTCTCTTCCTCATGAATGAGGTCGACTAGCCGGTCTCTACGAACGATTCCGTTCTGGACAGTCATGTAACGCTGCTTACCGGTCACGTACAGATTTTCGTCGAAACGCTGACGCAAATCCTCCTCGGGAGTGTCGTGGTGGATGGACTCAAGCATGCGGTGATGGTCTTCCACGCGGAAATACTTGCTAAGAGAAGAGACGAAGTTCGGCAATATCTCGGCGCCAGTTCGCACTAGAATTCTCCTGCGACTGCAATTCTGTGGATGTGCCGATAATGATACGCTTCCAGCTATTTGGGGAAGGCCGCTGAGGAAAGGCGACGGGTGATCTCATTGCGCACCGTTAAGGGAAAAGCCCACCCAAGCAAAAAGAGCTTGAGTGAGGCACCCAACGACGGCTGACCCTAGCCGTGCGATCGGCCTTCAACTCAAAGCGTTAAGTTCCAAACTGCGGGGCAGTTTGCCGACATTTCTAAACTCGGAAAACCATTTGGCCGTCATCAGGATGATTGAGTCATAGCCCTTGGCCAATGCTGATTTCTTCATTCTCGCATCAAGCGCCCAGCGTTCTTCTATTGACATGTCGTCGCATGACAAACGCTCGCCAAACAGTTTCGTTTCGATGGTTTCCTCATGCCCCACAAGCGGGGCAATAATTCTGACCCTTTGCGGTTCGTCCAAGGGCCGCCCCCAAAACTCGGCCTCTCTGAAAGTTGACGCCAGAAACCTGCCACGTTTCTTATAAGCGTTCGGATCCATCGGAGGTACGTGCCACCAGGCCTTGCAGTTAATGTGCCGTATGAGCCTGTCGTATGCGCCCACGTGAACGGCCAGAGACCTGTGTCGGAGCATACGCTACATATCGACAAAAAGTCCGAGGAGCTTCACGGTCCGCTGATGCACGTCAACTGTTAAATGCTCGCCGCTCGCTACTGCAACAACTGTCTCAGCACGTACTGCAAAATCCCGCCGTGCTGGTAGTATTGCACTTCCTGAGGAGTATCGATGCGCACTGTGGCGTCGAACTCCGTCACTGTGCCGTCGGCTTTGGTCGCGCGCACCTTCACCGTATTACCCGGAGCGAAATTCTTCAGCACGTCAGTCAATCCGACGATGTCGAACGACTCCTCACCGGCCAGGCCATTGGTTTCGGCAGTCTCGTCGTCGAGATACTGCAGCGGCAGGATGCCCATGCCCACCAGGTTCGAGCGATGGATGCGCTCGAAGCTCTCGGCCAGCACCGCGCGCACGCCGAGTAATCTCGGCCCCTTCGCCGCCCAGTCCCGCGACGAACCTGAACCGTACTCTTTGCCTGCCAGCACCATCAGCGGAATGCCCTCTGCACGGTACTTCTCGGACGCTTCGAAGATGAACATTTCCTGTCCGTCCGGCAGGTGACGGGTATAAGCGCCTTCGCGATCGGGTGTGAGTTTGTTGCGCAGACGCACGTTGGCGAACGTCCCACGCATCATGACTTCATGATTGCCGCGGCGCGATCCGTAAGAGTTGAAGTCCGCCGGCTTCACGCCGTGCGCGATGAGGTACTGTCCGGCCGGGCTGTTGGGTTTGATGGAGCCCGCGGGCGAGATGTGGTCGGTAGTGACACTGTTTCCGAGATAACAAAGCACGCGCGCGCCCGAGATGTCCTTCACCGGCGCAGGCGTCTTCGGCATGTCATCGAAGTAAGGAGGATTCTTCACGTAGGTCGAGGTCGCGTCCCAGGCGAAGGTCTCGCCCTCAGGCACCTTGAGGCTGCGCCAGCGTTCATCACCCTTGAAAACGTCGCTATAGCTCTTCTGGAACAGGTCGCTCGTAATGTATTTGCTGACGACGTCGTTCACCTCTTTTTCCGTCGGCCAAATGTCCTTCAGGTAAACCGGCTTGTGTTGGCCGTTGCCGCTGTAGCCGAGCGGCTCGTTGTACATGTCGATGTCGGCGCGGCCGGCAAGCGCGAAGGCCACTACCAGGGGGGGCGACATCAGGTAGTTCGCGCGAACTTCGGAGTTAATACGGCCCTCGAAGTTGCGGTTCCCGCTGAGCACCGACGCCACCACCAGGTCTTTCTCCGTGATGACGTTCGATACCTCCTGCGGCAGCGGGCCCGAGTTACCAATGCAGGTCGTGCATCCGTAGCCCACGAGATTGAACTTCAATTTCTCCAGGTAAGGCATCAATCCCGAGCGTGTCAGGTAATCCGTCACTACCTTTGACCCCGGCGCGAGCGAGGTTTTAACCCAGGCCGGCACTGACAGCCCCTTCTCGACGGCTTTCTTAGCCAGCAATCCGGCCGCCACCAGCACCGACGGATTCGAGGTGTTGGTGCAACTGGTGATGGCAGCGATCACCACGCTTCCGTGATTGAGCACTTTGTTCAGCACGACGTGTTCTTGGACAGAATCCTGCTGCGAGTCGATTCCGGCCGGATGCCCGCCCTCACCCTCCCAGCGAGCTTCCTGCTTTGGAGGAACATGCTGACCGGGCTTCAGCAAGCTGGGTAATGCCTGCTCGAACGACTTGGCGGCGGCCGACAGCGCGACGCGGTCCTGGGGCCGCTTCGGTCCAGCGATGCTCGGCTCGACTGTCGCAAGGTCGAGTTCCAGAACGTCGGTGTATTCCGCCTCGGCCGTGCTCGCGGTGTGGAACAGCCCCTGCTCCTTGAAGTATGCCTCGACGATGCTAATGTGTTCCGCGGTGCGTCCGCTGAGGCGGAGATAGCGCAGCGTTTCTTCGTCCACCGGGAAGATGCCGCAGGTCGCGCCGTACTCTGGCGCCATGTTGGCGATGGTGGCGCGGTCGGCGAGCGCTAGATTGCCCAAACCCGGGCCAAAGAATTCGACGAACTTGCCGACAACACCTTTCTTGCGCAGCATCTCGGTCACGGTGAGCACAAGATCAGTCGCAGTCGAGCCTTCGCGCAACTGGTTCTTCAGCCGCACGCCGACAACCTGCGGGATCAGCATGGAGACCGACTGTCCCAGCATTGCGGCTTCGGCTTCGATTCCGCCGACACCCCAGCCGAGAACGCCGAGTCCATTGATCATCGTGGTGTGCGAGTCGGTGCCAACCAGCGTGTCAGGGTAGGCCAGCGGCTTGCCTGATTCGCCATTCGCTCCGACAAACACAACGCGTGCCAGATATTCGAGATTGATCTGGTGCACGATGCCGGTGTCCGGCGGCACGATAGCGAAGTTCTTGAACGCGGTTTGTCCCCAGCGCAGGAAGGCGTAGCGCTCTTTGTTGCGCTGAAATTCCAGTTCGGCGTTGAGCTGAAACGCCTGCGGCGTACCGAACTCGTCCACCTGTACCGAGTGGTCGATTACCAGCTCGGCCGGTTGCAGTGGATTGATCAACTTCGGATCGCCGCCCAGCGCCTTCATGGCATCGCGCATCGCAGCCAGGTCAACCACTGCAGGCACGCCAGTGAAATCCTGCAACAACACACGGCTGGGCATGAAGGCAATTTCCTGCACCGGGACGGCCTTGCCCGTCCACGACGCGAGAGCGCGCACGTCGTCGGCCTCGACCGATTTGCCGTCTTCGCGGCGAAGCAGGTTCTCCAGCAGAATGCGGAGCGAATAGGGCAGGTGCCCGGTTGCGCAGCCCTGCTTTTCCAGAGCATCAAGACGATAGATTTCAAACTCCCGCTTGCCTACGCGGAGGACAGAGCAACTAGCAAAGCTATTCATGGATGAGTCCCTTCTATTTTGAGGAGCTATGACTGGGCGCGGCTTCTTAGAAAGCGAAACTAATTATCTTAAACCGCCGGATAGGTAAGTGGATAGTAGTCAGTGGAATTGGCCGCCTTTTGCGGTGGTTGGAGTGTGCTTCGTCCTCGCCCGGGCACAGTCCCTCACTTCGCCCTAAGAAGAAGCACTGGCACGCTGATGCTGTGCTGGACTTGAGTGGCCGTGGTGCCGAGAAACAGGTCGGCAAGGAAACGGTGTCCGTGGGTGCTCATCGCGACCAGATCGCAGCCTTTTTGACGCACCCATCTGATGATTTCCTTCACCGGCTCCCCGTACGCCAATTCGGCCTCTGCGGGGATGCCGACGGATTGAAACTCCGCCCGAACTTTCTCCAAATACGCAGTGTCTTCGGCGATCTCCGCACTGACCGCGTCCCGCCCATAAGTCCGGGCGGCCCATCCGTCGGCCACATGCAGCAACACCAGACGGCTGTGCGCGAGCTTCGCGAGCTGCTTGATGTGCTCGATAATCGCCCGGTCCGTTGGGGTACCGTCCAACGTCACGAGAATGGTGTCGTACATGGTCGTCTCGTTTGTCGGCTGTCTCATCCGCCCGCGATGACCTGCCACGCAGCTTTGAAAGAGTCCGGCAAGCCGTAGATATCCATCGCGGTGATCAGGATAGCACTGCCCCAACCGGCGATCAGCAGAAACCAGCCGTTCTTCCACGTCCCCATTCGTTTGCGGGAACTGGTGAATTGCAGGAGCGGAAACATCGCGAACGGAAGCTGCAGCGCCAAGACCACTTGACTGAGGATCAGCAGATCGGTGACGCTGCTGTCGCCTCGCAGTCCGATAATAAAGACGGCCGGCAGAATGGCCAGGGTGCGGGTGATGAGCCGCCGCACCCACGGTTTGATTCGCCAATGCATGAAGCCTTCCATCACGACTTGCCCAGCGAGCGTACCCGTGATCGTGCTGCTCTGGCCGCTCGCCAACAGGGCCACGGCAAACAGCGTGCTCGCAACTGCCGTCCCCAACAAGGGCGCCAGCGTTAGGTAGGCGACCCGGATCCAATCGCTGTCGGGTCCGAACGTTACCACCCGCCCACCGGTCACGGTCACGCTTTCCTTGCCAAAGAACACCATTGCTGCCAGCACCAGAATCGCTGCGTTGACGAAGAAGGCGATGGTCAGCGCCACGGTTGAGTCGATGGTGTTGAACCGAACAGCGCGTCGCATGGACGGCTCGTCCTTCTGCAGCCTGCGGCTTTGCACCAAGGCCGAGTGCAGGTACAAGTTGTGCGGCATCACCGTCGCCCCGATGATCCCGACCGCGATATACAGCATTCCCGCTTGACGAAAATGCGGCGAAATCAGCGCCCGTCCCATCTCCAGAAAGCTGGGCTGGGTTTGCGGAAGCACGAAAATCTCAATGAAGTAGCACACCCCGATGGTGGCTATCAGCAGGACGACGATCGCCTCGATGGTGCGCATCCCGAACCGCTGCAAGGCCAAGAGCAGCAGCACGTCCAAGCCGGTGATGATGACCGCCCATAGCAGGGGAATATGGAAGAGCAAGTTGAGGGCGACAGCACTACCTAGGACTTCCGCCAGGTCGCAGGCGCCAATTGCTACTTCACTCATCAGCCAGTTGGGCCAGCGCGTCCATCGCGGATACCAGTCGCGGCAGCATTGGGCGAGGTCCTTACCAGTTACCACCCCCAACCGGGCGGAGATCACTTGCATGAAGATGGCCATCAGGCTGGCCAGACCGACCACCCACAAAAGCCCATACTTGAACTGAGCGCCGCCCTGCAGATCGGTTCCCCAGTTGCCGGGGTCCATATAGCCAACGCTGACCAGAATCGCTGGGCCGACAAAAGCCCGCCACTGCGGCCAGAACCCAGCCTCATGGTGCGGCACCGCAACGGAGCTGTGCATCCCCTCCAGTGAGACATGGCCGGCAGCGCCGGTCGCATCCGGCGGGCTAGCGTGCGATAGCTGGCGTCTCGTATGCAAAGCTCACACAAACAGAAGGAGGCGACGGGCGTCGCCAACGAAATCCACATGCTTATCCAAAGTATATAGGATTGACTAAACTATGGTTAATTCTTTTTATGGAGGGGCGAGCTGCCTCCGTTGACCGGCGCAACCCAAACTCTTTCTGCGGCGCTTCGACCGAGCGACACCTTGCCCGCCGCCGTGAGCAGGCTCAGGGTATCGTCGTAGTTCCGAAGATGGACTGCGATCTCGGCCCCCGGTCGAATACCAAGCTTCTCCAGGAATTCTCCCAGCCTGCGGTCGCGCTCATAAACGCTCTGCACCGCATAACGGCCGCCTGGCTGCGATTCGGAAAGCAAGAGTAGCCCACGTTTACGCTTGGTTCGCGGAGGCTCGGGAGTCGGTGAATTGCCATGGGGACAAGGCCCCCCGCGTCCCAGCTTGCGCGTAAGCATCGCCTCGAAGTCGCTGGAGACGGCGTGCTCCAGGCGCTCCGCTTCGTCGTGCACCTTGTACCACGCCATGCCGAAGATCTCGTGCAGCATACGTTCGATGAGGTGATGCCGGACAGCAAGTCGCCGCGCGATCCTCCGCCCTTCCCCCGTGAGTTGTACCCGACCGTCGCTGCGCACAGAGACCAGTCCGTCCCGCTTGAGCCGACGCAATGCCATGGTGACAGCTGGCGCGGAAACCGAAAGCCATTGCGCCAGGCGGGCGGAGATGACCGGTTCGCCTTCGCCCTCGGCTTCGAGGATGGCCTTCAGATAATCTTCTTTGGAAACCGTGATCATCGGATTTGTTAATGCTTAGTTAACGACAGTTAATAGAGGATTGCAAGGTTGAAGGTCTTCATTTTCTGGCAGGCCGACCGTCCTTTTCCCCAATCTGGCTGGGCAAGTTTGACACCAGGGGCACCACACCCCTACTCTTTGTTTTCGCTTCGCGTCTAGTTTTCGCCAGTGGAAAAAGCCGTGCGGAGCTTTCCCCATGAAGGTACTCGTCCTCGGTAGCGGTGGTCGCGAACACGCGATTGTATGGAAGCTCCGGCAGTCGCCGCGGGTTAAGAAGCTTTACTGCGCTCCCGGGAACGGAGGCATTGCGACCGACGCAGAATGCGTGGCCGCGGACCTCAAAAGCCTGAATTCACTGGTACAGCTTGCGAGTAGGCTCAGTCCCGACGTCACCGTGGTCGGCCCCGAGCTGCCGCTGACGCTCGGCGTGGTCGACGAATTCCAACGGCGCGGCTGGCCTGTCTCGGACCCACGCGCGCCGCCTCGCAATTGGAATCCAGCAAGAGCTTCGCCAAGGAGTTCATGCAGCGCCACCATATCCCGACGGCGAAATACTCGGTCTGCGCCAACAAAGAAGAAGTTCGCGAGGCGCTCAAGCTCTTTCATGCTCCCGTCGCGGTGAAGGCCGATGGTCTGGCAGCCGGGAAGGGCGTCGTCATGGCACAGACCAAGGAGGAGGCTCAGCGCACGGCCGAAGGCATGCTGAGCGGCAAGATGCTGGGCGAGGCCGGGGCGCGCGTGGTGCTGGAGGAATGTCTGAAGGGCGAAGAGCTATCGTTCCTGGTGATGAGCGACGGCGAGCGGGTAGCGCCGCTAGTGGCGGCGCAAGACCACAAGCGGGCCTTCGACAACGATCAGGGTCCGAACACCGGCGGCATGGGCGCGTATTCGACCGACCAGATGCTCAACGCCGGGATGCTCAACTGGCTGGTGACCCACATCGCTCGTCCCGTCATCGCCGGCATGCGAGCTGAGGGCGCGGAGTACAGAGGCGTCCTTTATTGTGGCATCATGATGACCGCGCGCGGACCCATGGTGCTGGAGTTCAACTGCCGCTTTGGCGATCCGGAAACCCAGCCGATCATAATGCGCATGGAAAGCGATCTGCTCGAGGCGATTGAGGCGTCCATTGAGGGCCGCGTCAGCGACGGCGATTTTCGCTGGACACATGATCCCGCGGTCTGCGTCGTCATGGCATCCGGCGGCTATCCTGGTGGGTTCGAGTCGGGCAAACTCATCAGCGGAATCGACGAGGCGGAACGCATCTACGGAGTGAAGGTCTTCCATGCCGGCACAAATCGGCGTGATGGGGCTTATTACACCTCCGGCGGCCGCGTACTGGGCGTGACCGCGCGAGGAAAAGACCTGCCAGATGCGGTAGAGCGAGCCTATGACGCGGTGATGAAGATTCGCTTCGACGGTATGCATTATCGCAAAGACATAGCCGCACGCGGGCTGAAGCATCTGCGGGCAGGAAAATAGACAAGAATCAGAGAGACTCACTGGACCACCCTTATGGACAAGCATCCTCTCGTCTCCATCGTCATGGGCAGCGACTCCGACCTCGAGATCATGAACGAGGCTGCGAAGGCGCTGTCTGAGTTTGGCATTCCGTATGAAATCGACATTACCTCGGCACACCGCTCGCCGGCGCGCACCAGCGAGTACTCGCGCGGGCTGAAAGCGCGGGGCGTGAAGGTGGTCATCGCCGGCGCGGGCGGAGCCGCGCATCTTGCCGGCGTCATCGCCGCCGAAACCACGCTGCCGGTGATTGCAGTGCCGATTCCTTCGACCGCCCTGTTGGGACTGGATTCCTTGTTGGCGATGGTGCAGATGCCGGCGGGAATTCCCGTCGCCACCGTTGCCATCGGCAAGCCGGGCGCTAGCAACGCAGGCATCCTCGCCGCGCAGATGATCGGCCTGTGCGATGACGCGGTAGCGAAGAAGCTCGAAGCCCACAAAAAGAAACTGGCTGAGGGCGTGGAAGCGAAATCGCGCAAGCTGAAGGAAGGCCATAAATTATGAGCGCAACAACGGCGGAATTTTAGTTTGCCGAGAAGCTCGAAGCCAACGAGCTCGAAACAGGGTAGTCGCAGATTCAACTGCCAGAAGATTTCCAATGAAGATCATCGCCATTTGCGACGTGAATAGCAACTGAGGTCGGATTCCATCACTTCAAGTAGGCCCTCACGATCTCGATCAAATCATCCGTCACGTCGCGAGAAGGCTTTTCCCCGGCAATATGATCTTTAATATGGCCCTCCAATACTTCACCCATGAGTCCGTTGATCGCCCCGCGGCAGGCGGCCAGGAGTTGGAGAGTGTCAGCACATTCTTCCTGACCGTCGGACAAGGCGCGTTCTATGGCCTCCACCTGCCCTTTGATCCTCTTCACCCGGTTTAGCAGCTTCGTACGTTGATGGGCGGTTTTTTTCACCACGGGCTCCTTTTTTTTGGATGCATACCCTACCCCAGTATGCTATAAACAATCTGGTACTACAAATCGTTTTTCGACCTCGAGGAATATGAATCGTCCAGAGCCTCCAAGTAGCCCGCAAATCTCTGATCGTCGCGAGTAGTGCCAACAGCGAAGCAACTGACGGTTGCTCTTGCGCGCCTCGCGTGATCCTAACCGCGGACCGCGCGAGAGTGCCCTCCCTGGGCGCTCCTGCCCACGTTGCCAAATCCGAAGGGAGGACGCCATGTTCAACAACCATGCACGCGAGCAATCCGACCGCATCCTGCGACTTAACTGGGGCCTGACGGGCGATCCGTTCAGACCGTTAATGTCGAGTTGGTCCCTTGACCTGCCGGACGAAACGCCGATGGTCGCGCCTGGAGCCTGCGAGATATGTAACGCTGCTGTAATAGAGAAGTGCAAAACTTCAGTGACTCGCGGAGGCGATGGGGCCCGATGCGCTCCCTTGAGCATGTGCGGAAAATAGAGCGATCATGCACCGCCATCTTCCAGTGCGAGCAGTCTGGCCGCTCATGGACACGCCCTGGGCCTCGCAGGGCGTGCGTCGGCGCCTCGTAATGCTCGGACTTACGCTGGCGGTGCTAGTTGTGTCCGGTCTGGCGCAAGATAGCCCCTCTGGCGATGCGCAGCCGCCTGCTCCGAATCCAAAAGCAACTTTCTTCGAGCATTCGCTAACCTCCAAGTGGTGGTGTTCGGGCCAAGCGAACTTCGTTTTTTAGGCGCACGCTGACTTCTATGCCCTGTATAACGGACCGAACAGTTTCAAAAACCATGGTGAGAATGCGACCTCGCGCGTGCTCACCTTCTTCACCGGTTACGAATTCACGCCCAACACCATTGCGTATCTTGATGTCGAAGAGGCAGGTGGGCGTGGACTCAGCAGTGCCCTGGGTCTGGCCGGGTTCACAAATCTGGATGTAGTACGTAACCCTACGCTCGGCGCTCAACCCTATATCGCGCGTTTAATGATCCAGCAGATCATCCCCTTTTCGAAAGAGACGATGGAGGTGGAGCGGGATCGCACTGTCACTACCCGCCCAGGTCCCCGTGCGCAGGTTGGAAATCCGGTTTGGGAAGTTCTCGCTGGCCGATTTCTTCGACGTGAACGTCGGCGGCTCCGACAGTCACTATCAGTTTCTGAACTGGGTCACGGCGAACAACGGCGCCTGGGACTACGCTGCCGACACTCGCGGCTATACCGTGGGAGCGATGTTCGATTACGAAGACTGCAACTGGGGCCTGCGATTTGCCGAAGCTTTGATGCCGAAGGTTGCCAACGGACCTAACCTTGACGCCGACGTGGCGCGCGCGCGCCGAAAACATCGAGCTGGAGTTACGTCCGAAATTGCTGAAAAACAAAGACACGACCATTCGCCTTTTAAATTACGTCAATCACGCCAACATGGGCGACTACGAGGAGGCGATCCGGCTTTATCTGGACCATGTCACGCCCACGCCCGATATCACTGCTACTCGCAAGCAGGGAACCGTCAAATACGGCTTTGGGATCAATTTTGAGCAGGAAGTCTCCACGGATATCTGGGCCTTCGGGCGCTGGGGATGGAACGAAGGCGAGCATGAGTCATTTGTCTACACCGAAGATAACGAAGGTGTGGAGTTGGGTGTATATGTAAAAGGCACACGCTGGCATCGCAGCCTCGACCGCACCGGAGCTGCATTCGTCTCCAGCGGCATCTCGAAAGCGCATCAGGAATATCTGGCGGACGGTGGGTTGGGATTCATTCTCGGCGATGGCGGACTCACCTACGGCCGCGAGACCATCGAAGAAGCTTTCTACACCGCCCACGTGTGGCGAGGCATCTTTTTCGCTTTCGATCTGCAGCATATCAATAATCCGGGCTACAACCAGGTGCGCGGTCCTGTGACTGTGCCGGGATTGCGGCTGCATCTGGAATTCTGAGGAAGAGGATTACCACAGAGACACAGAGAATTTCTTTTCACCACGGAGTACACGGAGGAAAACAATTCCTTAATCTTCTAGCTATAGGCCCGACACTATCCGTGCTGCGACAAAAGAGAACAAGAGAGTTCGCCAGGGGAACGGCAAAAAGAGAACTTACGCTATTTTCTCGCCCGAGTTCGTTTGTTGATTTCTATTTTTCTCTGTGCCTTCCGTGTCCTCCGTGGTGAAAACACACCTGCGGATTGGCTGGTAAACTAGACAAGCAATGATCCTCCCGTTCGTTCGCGAACTCTTCGCGGACGTGGAAAAGTGTCCTGCCTTTGCGCGTGCTGTAACCCGGGTAAAGGGTGGCGCGGGGCGGATACGTGTCTCTGGACTTACTCCAACCGGTAAAGCTCTTTTCTACGCGCTTCTCCACCGCTCAACGGCCAGGCCGGTGATCGTCGTCGTTGCTGACAACCGTGCCGTGGATGAATTGTTGCCGGTCACGCGCTCCTTGGGGGACCTGACGGGCGCGGTGTCACCGGATGCCGTCATCGGTTTGCTTGGTTACGACGTGTTACCGTTCGAGAATCTCTCGCCCCATCCGGAGATTCAGGAAGCCCGCGCCACCGCCTTATGGAAGATTGCCACACGAGCGGCCAGCATAGTGCTTACGCCGCTGGCCGCGACCGCAATGCGCCTCCGCGATGCCGAATTTTACGCAGACCTGGCCAGAGTCGTGCGGCGTGGCGAGATGGTCGATCCCGAGCGTCTGGTCGAACATCTGCGGATTGTGGGCTACAACCAGGTAGACGTGGTTGAGATGCCAGGCGAGTTCGCGCATCGCGGCGGCCTGCTCAACGTATATTCGCCGGAAATGGACCGGCCCGTCCGCATTGAGCTTTTCGGCGATGAGGTGGAGTCAATCCGAAAATTTGATCCTGGCACCCAGCGCTCCGCGGCCGTAACTGAGGAAGCTGTTCTGCTTCCGCTGACCGAGACTCCCGTGGAAGAAGAAACGCTGGCCGCTATCAATGCGCGGCTCAGTGGGGCACGACTGGCGGGCGATGAACATGTGATTGAGGAATCCGTTCGCGCAACCGGCGTTGCGGTATTTCCCGGCTGGGAACTCTACGCGCCGGCGGCGGCCAAGAAAGAGAACTTCTTCGACGACCTTCTTCCGGGCGCGACCATCGTACTCGACGAGCCCGACGCCTTGAAGATGACGCACGATGCGTGGTGGGCGAAGGTGATCGATGCCCACGAACGCAGTCTTGTCGGCAATCTCGTTCGTCCGCAGGATCTGTACCTCACGCCGGAGCTGTGGCATGAGCGCCTGCAATACGCGGCGACCATCGCTGTCGAGCAACTGGGGATCGAGAACGGTAACGACGAAGAGCATCTAACCCTGCAAACGCAGCCCACGACGCGCTTTCACGGCTCGGTCGCCGCGATGACAGAAGAAGTCAGCCGTCTCGCGCGCGAAGGCAAGCGCGTCATCTTTGCCGTCTCGAGCACCGGCGAGGTCGAACGTCTGGCAGACGTTTTCAAAGAATACAACTTGTCGTTCCGCATCGGCAGCCGCACCCCCAAGCCGGGAAGCGAAGTGTATGTAGATGAGTCGTCGTACTTCGCGGAAGATGTAGAAGCCACAACGATCGTGAAGGCGTATGTGCCCGAAGGAGTCGCCCTGCCCGAGGCGAATCTGGTGCTCTTCGGGGCTCGCGATCTGTTCGACGAGCCGGAAGTTTCGCTGGCTTATCCGCAGCGCCAGAAGTCCAAAGTCTCAGCCTTCCTTTCCGATTTCCGCGATCTCGCCGTCGGCGACTATGTGGTGCATGTCGAGCACGGCATCGGTCAGTACCAGGGACTGAAAGAGATTCCTCAAGAAGACGGCGGGACCGCCGAGTTCATGATCCTGGAATACGCCGAAGGGGCGCGCCTGTATGTGCCACTCACGCGGCTGGACCTGGTGCAGAAGTACCGCTCGTCCGAAGGCGTTAAGCCGGTACTGAATCGGCTGGGTACGCAGCAATGGCAGAAGACCAAGGCGCGCGTAAAAAAAGCCATGCAGGACATGGCTGAAGAGCTGCTCAAGCTATATGCCATACGCAAGTCGGCCGAGGGACATGCGTTCGCCGCCGACAGCGAATGGCAGCGCGAGTTCGAAGACAGTTTCGAGTTCAGCGAAACCGAAGACCAGATGAACGCGATTGTCGATGTCAAGCACGACATGGAGTCCGCCACGCCTATGGACCGCCTGCTCTGCGGCGATGTGGGGTACGGCAAGACCGAAGTCGCAATGCGGGCTGCCTTCAAAGCAGTCAACGACAATCGGCAGGTCGCTGTCTTGGCGCCAACCACAGTGCTGGCCTTCCAGCACTACAACACGTTCCGGCAGCGCTTGGCGGCCTTTCCCATCAAGATCGACATGCTCAGCCGCTTCCGTACTACCAAACAGCAGAAGGAAACCATTGCGAAGATCGAGTCGGGCGAGGTGGACATCGTTATCGGCACTCATCGTGTGCTGTCGAAGGACGTAAAGTTCAGCGATCTCGGGCTGGTCATCGTGGACGAAGAACAACGCTTTGGGGTCCGCCACAAGGAGCGGCTGAAGCAGCTTCGCAAAGAGGTGGATGTGGTCACCATGTCGGCCACGCCCATTCCGCGCACCTTGCATATGTCGCTGCTGGGGCTGCGCGACATGAGCGTTATCGAGACGCCGCCCAAGGATCGCATGGCGATCCAGACGGTAGTGGCTGCGTGGGATCAGAAGCTTTTGCGTTCCGCGATCGAGAAAGAGTTGGATCGCGGCGGCCAGGTGTACTTTGTGCACAATCGCGTGGAAAGCATTTACGAGATCGCGGACAAAATCCGCGAGATGGCACCGCAGGCGCGCATCCTTGTCGGCCACGGCCAAATGCCGGAGCGCGAACTGGAGAGCATTATACTCGCCTTCATGCGGCACGAAGCCGACATTCTGGTTGCGACCACGATCATTGAGAACGGCCTCGATATTCCTCTGTGCAACACCATCATCATCAATCGCGCGGACCGGCATGGGCTGTCGGAGCTGTACCAGTTACGCGGACGCGTAGGCCGCTCCGATCGCCGCGCCTATGCGTATCTGCTGATTCCGCCCGACCGCGAATTGAGTGACCTGGCGAGAAGGAGGCTGGCGGCGCTCAAGGAGTTCAGCGATCTGGGGGCGGGCTTCAAGATTGCGGCGTTAGACCTGGAGTTGCGAGGGGCCGGGAATCTGCTGGGCAGCCAACAGAGTGGTCACATTGAAGCCGTCGGTTTCGAACTTTACACCACCATGCTGGAGCGCACGGTACGCGAACTGAAGGGCGAGGTGCAGCCTGAGGTCGCGGAAACCCAGTTGAACCTCGGCCTGAACATCCGTATCCCTGCAGACTACATCCCAGAAGAGAACCAACGGCTGCGAATGTATAAACGCGTCGCGGGGGTGGAGACCGAGGCGCAGATGGAGGATGTGGCCGGAGAGTTGGGCGATCGTTACGGCGCGCCGCCTCCTCCGGTTCGCAGTCTACTGGAGTATGCAACCTTGAAATTGCTGTCACAGCGGCTCGGTGTCGCGCAGATTGAGCGGCGTCGCGAGGCGGTGAGCATTCGCTTTGCCGAGAGTGCTGCTGTCGATCCGGAACGCCTGGCGCGTTTTGTTGCCGGAGAAGCCGGAAGCCAGTTCACGCCGGCGGGAGTGTTGAAGTTCACGTTAAAGGAGAAGCAGCCGGAAGAGGTGCTTGCAAGACTGAAGTCCTTGCTCGAGCAATTGGCGGGCGAGCAGCAGCCGGTCGCGTGATACCTTAAGCTTTCATTCCATCGCAAGAGGACCTATGAAGAAGCAGGTTCGTAAGGCAGTGTTCCCCGCGGCGGGACTAGGGACGCGGTTTTTGCCTGTCACCAAGGCTCAACCCAAGGAGATGCTGCCGCTGGTGGACAAGCCCATCATTCAATACGGAGTGGAGGAGGCCCTGGCTTCCGGTTGTGACCAGATCATCATCGTAACGGGCCGCGGCAAGAGCGCAATCGAAGACCACTTCGACGTTAGCTACGAACTGGAGAAGATGCTGGAGGAGCGGGGCAAGACTGATCTACTGACCATCGTTCGTCAGATTTCGGAGATGATTCACATCGCCTATGTCCGGCAGAAAGAGGCCATGGGGCTGGGTCACGCGGTCTTGATGGCACGCGAGCTGGTGGGAGACGAGCCCTTCGCCGTGATCCTGGCCGACGACATCATTGATGCCGAAGTCCCCTGCCTTAAGCAGATGGTCGAGGTCTACAACGAGACGGGATGTTCCGTGCTGGCGACACAGGTGGTGGAAGGCAAGGCCATCTCTTCATACGGTGTGCTCGATGCCAAGCCGGTTCCGGGCAAGTGGAATGATCGGCTCTTCGAAGTCCAAGATCTGGTGGAGAAGCCAAAGCTGGAAGATGCAGCTTCGAATCTGGCGATTATCGGGCGGTATATCCTCACGCCCGCGGTGTTTGAAATGCTGGACTCAACCGCGCTTGGCGCAGGCGGCGAACTGCAGCTTACTGACGGCCTGAAACAACTGCTTAAGAAAGAGAAGATTTACGGGTATACCTTTGAAGGCAAACGACACGATACGGGGGACAAGCTGGGTTTCCTGAAAGCAACCGTGGAGTTTGCGCTGAAGCGCGACGATCTTGGCGGCGAATTTCGGGACTATCTGAGAACGCTGGAGCTCGGGTAGAGGAGTTTACTCCACCCCATACCTCAACTGTGAATCAGCACTCGATGATTCCGGATCGAGCAGCTAGTCGTCATGGGTCCGCTCGCATGCGCTCCGCGGCGTAAAGCAGCTCGATGAGTCGTGCCCAATGAGTTCAACCGGCTACGACTCCGACGACGATCCAAGCCAACCATGAGCAAGGGATGAGAATTTATGTGAAGTACAGACTGCATGGCGGAGGGAGAGGGATTCGAACCCCCGATACCCTTTCGGGTATAGCGGTTTTCAAGACCGCCTGTTTCAACCGCTCACACATCCCTCCAACCCGTTGAGCACTTTCAGTTTACAGCACTATTGCCCTGCGCTGGTAGCCCCCGGATAGTCTTCATTGGGAAGGAAATTCCGGTCAGGCAACCAAGCTCTTGGGGACGCCGCTTCTTTCGACGATGGCCAATGGCGACAAGGACGGTCAAATCCGCTTCCTGTCGCTCGTGCTGGCGATACTGGTGCTGGTAGGGCACCGCCCAAGGCGCACCTCGGCTGCTGCTCGATCAGGTCGGCATCTTAGTCGCCCTGCCAGCATGCTGAGTTGATGGGCGCTGCGCAAGCAAGCGTGCTGCGCGCCACGGCGGCGGATGGCCACCCCGTATTAACCTCGCAAGAGAGGAAACACAGGGCCCCGAATTGCGCATCTATATAAGGGTTGACAACCGGATAGTTGAACTTTTCGACTTGTTTGTGCCAGTGACGCGTCAAATAAGGTAAATTCCTCTATGAGAGTTGCTCTGGTAGCCCCGCCATTTCTTCCGGTTCCTCCTCTGAAATACGGAGGAACCGAGCTGTTCATTGCACAACTGGCTGAAGGGTTGCAAAATTCCGGCGTAGAAGTAGTGGTTTATACGAACGGAGCATCCACCGTCGGGGTTGAGAAACGCTGGCTCTATCACGACGAAGAATGGCCGCTTACTGGGCACGCGGGCGAAAGCCTGAAAGATCTCAACCATGCATCCTGGGCAGTTCATGACGCTGCCAGTTGCGACGTCATTCATTTGCACAACTCTGCGGCTTTAATGTTCACTCGTTACGTAAATGCCAATGTGGTTTACACCGTTCATCATCTGCACGAGCCACCGCTGAGCGAAATCTACAGCTTTTTCCCGCTCGTCGAATACGTCATGATCAGCGATTACCAACACCACCGTGAAAAGATGCTGCACATGCGAACCATTCATCACGGCATCGATTTAAGCATCTATCGATTGCGGGAACGGAAGCAGGACTATCTCTGTTTTCTGGGGCGCCTGGCGCCGATTAAGGGCGCGCATATCGCTATCGAGGTCGCAAGGAAATCCGGCATCCCGCTAAAGATTGCCGGCGAAATCCAGCCCATCTTTCAAGATTACTTCGATCAGCAGATCAAGCCCCACCTCGACGACAGGTTCATCGAGTACGTTGGAGAAGTGGATCTCGCCGGCAAGAATGAATTGTTAGGCAACTCCCTCGCAATGCTTTTTCCCATTCAGTGGGATGAACCGTTCGGGCTGGTTATGATTGAGGCCATGGCTTGTGGCACGCCGGTGCTGGCCTTGCCGGGCGGCTCAGTTTCGGAGGTAGTGCGTGACGGCGTCTCCGGCTATTGCTGCCGAACGCCACAGGAAATGGCCGTGCGAGCCTGTAACCTGCCTGGAGAATTCGACCCAGTCTCACTGCGGCAATACTGTCAGCGATATTTTTCGCTGGAGCGCATGGTGGCCGAATATCTGGGCTTATATCAGGAGATGATGAACCATGCCATGCTGCCCAAAATTCCCAGCTCCGTTCCCCTGGTGGCATGAGGAAGTGACACGTCAGGCATGAGCACCTTTCTCGACATCCGGCAGGAAGAGCTCATTGAGGTTGCATGGCACCAAGTGGAGCCGCGCCTGGCCTGCCACGGAGTAGAGCCGCACAAGGTTGACCACCTTACTCTGATCGACGGCAAGACCTTCAGCTCGACCAATCTCGCCGGCGACATATATCCCGCCGGTTCATCCGACGTCGGGTTCTTTCACGATGACACCCGCTTTCTCAGCCATCTCGAATTGCGCATCGGCGGATGCCGTACCGTAGTGCTTTCGTCCAGCACCGAGAAGACCTTCTGCTCGCAGATCGAGCTGACGACCGGCAACATCACACTGCGCGACTCGCTCGACCTGCCGGAGAACACGGTGCACATCCGGCGCGAGCAACTGCTGGCTTCGGACACTTTCTTTGATCGCCTGGATTTCGAGAATTTCAATCTCACGCCCTTGGATTTCATTGTGGAGATATCGTTCGACGCGGACTTCCTGGATGTGTTCCAGGTGCGCGGCATCGCACGTCAGGAGCATGGACGTTACTTCCAGCCTGTTATCCATGATGACAGTATCGCCTTTTACTATCGCGGACTTGATAACGTGATGCGTAAGACATTGGTGAAGCTGGGGCCCAGGCCTACGAAGGTCCAGGAGTCCACCGCCCGCTGGGAGTTGCGCCTCGAGCCTCTCAAGGCCTCGCAGATCAAAGTATCAGTGACGGCGTTCGTCGAAGGCCACCCGTCCCGTGCGCGAAACAACCAGGACCGCCTCCTGCATCAACGGCGTTCCAACTTTGCCAATTGGGAGAATAGCTCCACCAGCTTTCACACTGACAACGATGTCTTCGACGGAATGATGAACACCTGCATCGGCGACTTCCATGCGTTGCAAATTCCCGAAGGCGAGCAATACATTATCGCCGCCGGCATTCCCTGGTTCGCCACCATCTTCGGGCGCGACTCAATCATCGCAGCCTACCAGTCTCTGTCACTCAACCCACAGCTCGCAGTCGACACGCTGCGCGTTCTGGCACGCTACCAGGGCAAGGAATACAACGACTGGCGCGATGAGGAGCCGGGAAAAATTCTACACGAATATCGCTGTGGCGAGATGACCCGCGACGGCGAAATGCCGTTCAGCCCCTACTATGGCTCTCTTGATGCCACGCCGCTCTTTCTTATCCTGTTGAGCGAGACCTTCAACTGGACTGGCGACGAGGAACTGGTGGCAGAGTTGTTGCCTCATGCCTACGCCGCGCTGGACTGGATTGACAACTATGGCGACCTCGATGGCGATGGCTTCGTCGAGTTTTTGCGGCGGTCACCGAAAGGGCTGGTCAACCAGGCATGGAAGGATTCCTGGGACGCTTACCTGCACCGCGATGGCACACTGGCCAAGCCTCCTATAGCACCATGTGAGGTCCAGGGCTACGTGTACGATGCGAAGGTCCGGATGTCCTCGCTGCTGCGTAGCTGCGGCGATGTGAATCGCGCGGAGAAGCTGAAGCGCGATGCGATGGAGATGGCGCGCCGATTCGAGAGCACATTTTGGTTGCGCGACCGCCGCTTCTACGCCTTGGCGCTGGACGCGGATAAGAAGCCTCTCGAGGTCGTGACCTCAAACGCCGGGCATTTGCTTTTCACCCGCATAATCAGTAAGGAACGTGCGCGCTTAGTGGGCAACCGGCTGTTGCGCGATGACATGTTCAGCGGCTGGGGTTGGCGCACCATGTCTAGCGAGGAGCGAATCTTCAATCCGCTCAGCTATCATCGCGGTTCGGTCTGGCCACATGACAACTCCCTCATCGCTCACGGCATGGCGCTCAACGAGATGCGCGATGGCGCGCTGCGCATCCTGACCTCGCTTTACCAGGCAGCGGCGAATTTCCGCGACTATCGGCTCCCCGAGCTCTTCTGCGGCGTGAAACGGCGCGAATTCGATGAGCCGGTCCACTACCCCGTGGCGTGCTCGCCACAAGCCTGGGCCTCGGGGGCGATGTTCCTCATGCTGTCCTCGGTGCTGGGGATCCGCGCCAGCGCGCCGCGCAAAGAACTGAACATTATCAATCCCCGGCTGCCCGACTGGCTCGACCACCTGCACGTTCGTCAGCTTCGCATAGGAGGCAGCCGCGTAGAACTCGACTTCGCCCGTCGCGGCGATCGCACCTTCTGCAACGTGGTGGACGTCAAGGGTGAGAAGATGCTAGTGAATGTCGCCTTCAAGAAGTAAAGAGAGTGACCCATACAGTGGTGAGACCCAAGCCTGCACCCCCATCCACGGAAACATCGGCCCGCATGGCAACCGTCCCCTCTTCCTGGCCTCCTGAATTGTGTTCTGCAGCTCAAAGCACAGTCCAGGCCGTGCCATTTTCAGCAAGTCGAGGCTGGCTTTCCTGTCGGCAAGTCCACGAAGGCCTCGTATGTCCTCTGGTCTGGATGATCTCCAGTCGATCATTGACTACGACTAGCGGAGGCACGTATTGGGCCAAGAACAGGCAGTCGGCCTCGCGATGCAGATCGCTCGACATGTGCGTGAGTTCTGCCAATTTGCCTGCCCGGGTCGTGCCCTGGGAGCCGAAAGGCGGCTCGGATACTCGTGCCATTGTGTTCGTCCCAGATCCGAAATGTTGACCTTGACCTTCACAACCTATCGCACCAAGCAATACCAGAGTCCCAACGCCGAGCCCGACCACACCATCAACGCTCCGCCGGTAACCGGGCACACGGGAAGCTTATGGTGGAGCAGCAGACGACACACCAGGCTCGCGTAGATGGCGAATGCCAGTGCCCCAAGTATCATCGAGCGGGCTTCTTCGCTGGCATAACCCCTTCCGTGTTGGGCAATCGGAAGGCCGAGAGTGGCCAAGGCCACGGAAGGCGCGGCGCCGAAAAGACCCGCAAAACTCCCGGGCTTCAGCGCCCCTCCGAAGAGCGCGAAGGCAGAGACCACGAAACCGCCCAGGAAAAAACAAACTATGAGCTCTTGCACGGTAGTGCCTCGGAACAGCTCAAGATGATTTCCAGGTAACGAGCATCCCGACTGATGCTGCGAACATTAATAGGGTTGCGGTCGATCCTACAACTTGCAGATAGCGGGGAATGGTGAACTTCTGCATAACGCGACCGCTGCTAGCCATGTGGAGAATGACGGCCATAAGAGGCGCAGCCAAAGCGTCATTGAGGACCGCCGCCCAGAACAGGGCGCGTATCAGATCAATGTGAAGAAACGTGAGACACATCCCGGCGATGGTAGCCATTACGATTGTCAGGTAAAAGGCAGGCGCCTGTTGTGGCTTTTTCTTCAGGCTGGTGGGCCAGCGGCCTGCCTCTCCGGTGGCATAAGCAGCGGAACCTGCCAGAACCGGCATTGCCAGCAGGCCAGTCCCAATGATTCCGCAGGTGAACAACCTCTCGGCCCAGGGCCCGGCCAGGGGCGCCAGCGCTTGAGCCGCTTGCGCCGAGGTCGCTACGTTAGTTATACCGTGAGCATGCAGGGTCGCGGCGGTCGTCAGAATAATGAAAAAAGCCACGATATTGGAGAAGCCCATGCCAATCTAGGTGTCCACTCGAATACGAGCCAGCTGAGCAGTTGCTTGCGCTGGAGCCTTCTTGAGAGGCTTTTGTGCGCGGTCGTTATTCACTTCCTCCACTTCCTGGGAGGCCTGCCAAAAGAAAAGATAAGGGCTAATGGTGGTGCCCAGGACTGCAATCGAATCGAGCGGCGCACTGCCATTCCCGAATTGAACCAAGCCAAACATTTTGTCCCACCGAGGGCACGGAACGCCTTCCCCCCATACTGGCGCGGTGTTATTTTTGAACTATATTTCTAGCTGCTCGGCGGAACTTCAATCCAGCACCCGCTGAGACAAAGTCGGGTTCCTCCCAGACCGCTGACGCGCGGTGTCAAGTTCGGAAACCGCAGGCGTGCCACAATCCAAAAAGACCCCGGGAAGGATGCGTGTGCCAATGACGCGCCGGGCTCTGCTATTCCTTCTTGCATGCAGCGTCGCATTGACAGCCTTGCCAGCGACCCCGCAGACATTACTCACCACCATCACCACCGGTTTGCAACCGGCGGCGCTTGCGATCAATCCGGCGACCGGCAAGCTTTATGTCGCCAACCAGAACAGCAACAACGTAACTGTGATCGATGAAGCCACCGACTCCACCACTACGATATCGGTGGGGACGTATCCTACCGCCATAGCGGTCAATTCTGTGACTAACAAGATTTACGCTGCCAACCAAGGCAGCAACAACGTGACGGTGATTGACGGCATACGGAACTCCACTATTGCGGTCGCTGCGGGCCGCTGCCCCCAAGCCCTTGCCGTAAATTCGGTCACAAACCAGATCTTTGTTGCCAATTACCTCGACAATAACGTCACCGCGATTAACGGGTCAAACAATTTAACCTTCACCATCCCTGTCGGCGACTACCCCTCGGCCGTAGCCGTCAACTCCTCAACCAATAAGGTTTATGTCACCAACCTGAACAGCAACACTGTGACGGTCATCAATGGCATGACCGGCAGCACAACCACAGTCCCCGTCGGTAGCTATCCCAGGGCCTTGGCGCTCAACCCACTGACCAACAAGATCTATGTGGCGAACGGGACCTATGATAGTAGCCATGGAACGGTGACCGTGATCGACGGTTCGACCAACTCCACAACCGCGGTACCCGCCGGGCAATATCCCAATGCAGTCGCGGTCGATCTCG
Organism: uncultured Acidobacteriaceae bacterium; assembly: GCA_963836295.1. Classification (GTDB taxonomy): domain Bacteria; phylum Acidobacteriota; class Terriglobia; order Terriglobales; family Acidobacteriaceae; genus Bog-257. The sequence goes on from CAWIIY010000006.1 coordinate 606,872, forward strand.
CGACCAACAAGATCTACGTCGCCAATGCCGGCGACGGCACCGTGACCGTCATCGACGGCGCGACCAATTCCACCGCGACAATCTCTGTGGGCAGTTCTCCTGGCCTAGTGACGGTCGACCCGGTTACCAACAAGATATATGTCACCAACGATCTGTGGTACGGCACCGTGACTATGATTGACGGGGTGGCCGGTTCCACCACCACGATCGCGGTGGGGCGGAGTCCCTATGCCTTGGTGGCTGATCCGGTGAGTAACAGGATTTACGCTGCCAATCTGATGAGCAACACAGTCTCAGTCATTGCTGGCGCCTGGTCCGATGCCCTGCAATTCGTTCCGGCTACTCCGTGCCGTCTTGTGGACACACGCAAGCCCAACGGGCCATTTGGCGGCCCGGCGATAAGTGGCGGAACGTCGCGCGACTTTACTCTCCCCGGCAACCCGAGCTGCGGAGTTCCCGCGACCGCCGCGGCGTATTCGCTGAATGTTGCGGTGGTTCCGCATGGAACATTGGGATATGTAACGGTGTGGCCCACAGGAGAGGAACCAGCCTGTGGTTTCTACCTTGAACTCTCTGGACGGCAGGATCAAGGCGAACGCCGCAATTGTGCCGGCAGGAATGACCGGAGCCGTCCGTGTTTACGCCAGCAACACGACAGACATCGTGCTCGATATCGACGGCTACTTTCTACCCGCGCCCGATCCGTCGGCTTATGCGTACTTTCCGTTGACACCATGCCGCGTGGCTGATACCCGCACGACCAACGGTTCGCTCGGTGGACCGTATTTGTATGGCAGCCAGCAACGTGACTTTCCGGTGTTGGCCGCGACCTCTTGCAACATCCCGAACAGCGCAGTGGCATATTCGCTTAACTTCGCCGCCATACCGCGGAACGGCGCCCCCCTCGGTTATCTGACCGTGTGGCCGACGGGCCTAAGCCAGCCTGTCGTTTCGACACTGAATGCATTGACTGGCACAGTGACCGCCAATGCGGCGATTGTGCCGGCGGGCCAAAGCGGAAAGATCAGCGTCTATCCCAGCCAGGACACCGACCTGGTGATCGACATCAACGGCTATTTTGCGCCGCCGGCACCGGGCGGGCTTTCGCTATATTCGACGGCGCCTTGTCGCGTACTCGACACCCGCAAGACCTCAGGTGCATTCGAGGGTGGGCTCATAGTGAATGTTGTAGGCGGTCCCTGCGGCGTCCCAACAACCGCACAGGCCTACGTGCTTAACGCGGCAGTTGTTCCGCTAGGATCGTTGGGCTATTTGACCTTGTGGCCCAGCGGACAGTCGCGCCCGTTGGCTTCCACTCTGAATGCACTGGATGGAGCCATCACCTCCAACATGGCGATCGTCCCCACCACCAACGGCTACATCGATGCGTATGCCTCCGGCCTGACACAGCTCGTACTGGACATCTCCAGCTACTTCGCACCGTAGCGGCGGCACGGTTGCGAGGATAGGGTTTCCAAAGTGCTCCTCGAGTCGTCACCCGCAGGTGAACCGAGGGTTAAAGATGTATCAGGGTCGTGCGCTGTCTCGGGTCTGGCTGCTGTCACTTGCTGTTAGTTCTTTTTCGCGCAAGCACGTGGTATTGCGCGCCAAGAGGCATTTTGCATACCCATCGTTCCAACGGCCTGAGTGACTGCAGAAACCCCGGGAAAATGAACAAAAAATCGCTGCGGATGACAACGAAGCCAGACTCACGTAGCAGCTTTCTCATGGCATTGACTGAAAGCATCTGTGCCCCCTTGTCGAAAGCACAGCGAGACATCACATAGCGGGTAGCAGGATTCCACGGATTGTTCTCCCAAATGGAAAACATGCCGCGTGGGCCGAGTGAGCGATATATATAATCCAGTGCACCCGCCCTTTCCGATTTGTCGATATGATGAAACACACCGTTGCAGTAGGCTAAATCCACCGTCCCCAATGGCGCAGGTTCGGCCAGCGTCGCAAAGCTGATGTTGCTCGCTCCATGCTCTTCTCGCGCCTTGGCGATGATTCTCGGCGAAACGTCAACCCCAATAGCAAAGCTGGCTCCGAGTGTCGATAACATTAGCGGAGTTGTCGAACCGTTGCCACAGCCGTAATCCATCGCACATTTCGGCTCTACGCCCAAGGCCCTTACGCACTCCGCCGACCAGGCGACTCGGTTTTGCGCGAAATAGTCCTTGCTTGAGCCCGTCACCGCGAGGGCGTTGTCGAGATCGTCGTCGTAGGAGTCCGCGTAGTGATCAAAGAGAGGATCTGGGGTCATCGTGGGCCGTCCGCTATGATCTTCCATGGTGGTCGCAATCAAAACTCTCCGAATAACTCGCGTAGAGATTCAATTCTTTATTGGCCTACAAATTTGGATGTGAACCTTAGTGTTGTCACCGGCGACGTAACCCGAGTACGCTCAGAAAGAAGCTCGATAGGATGACGCCAAACCCCAGTGTAAGCAAGAGTGTAGCGGGAATAACAATCCGGAGTATCTGAGCAGGATCTAGAACGCCAAAATGACGCTGTCCCCAAACTCCCACGGCATAGAGTGTTCCCCCAACCCCAATCGCCACCAGCACACCCCCCACCGCTAGACCAACTTCCAGTGTGATGAAATGGAAGAGCGAGTTTAGACGCCGATCCTCCGGGAGCAATCCTTCGGAGATGGCAAAGACCTTGGTGAAGGCCGCAAACGCAACTGCCTGAAAACCTACCAAGACGGCCATGGCGGCATAGAGCAAGGTATCAACGTCAAAGGTGATGTCGCCGACCGCTCTCGGACCGGCGAGCAGCCAAGCACCCGTAAGGACACCGGAGAAGATTAGTAGGGCACCAGGGTAAAGGAAAAGCCACCGCGGACTATAAAGCAGCATGAAGCGCAAGTGTCTCCATCCGTCGCGCCAGGTGCGCAGATGGGGAGGCCGGCTCCGGCCGTCTACGGAGAGCGTAGTTGGGATTTCCGAAATGCGCATCTGAAGAAGAGTAGCTTTCACGATCATCTCTGTGGCAAATTCCATTCCTGTCGTACGCAAACCCATTCTCTCATAGGCTTCCTTCCTGAAACCCCTGAGCCCACAGTGAAAATCTCCACATGGCGACTTAAAGAAAAGCCGGCCGATCAGAGTCAAGACCGGATTTCCGAGATACTTGTGCAAAGGCGGCATCGCATCAGGCGCGATCCCGCCTTTGAAGCGATTACCCATCACCAGATCGAATCCCTGTTGAAGCTCGGAAAGAAACGCTGGAACAGAGGTGAAGTCATAGCTGTCGTCAGCATCCCCCATCACCACATATTTTCCTCGAGCCGCTGCAATGCCACCCATCAGCGCCGACCCATAGCCCTTCGCTTCCACTGAAACGACGCGCGCTCCCAACCGCTCAGCTATAGCTACTGACTCGTCGGAACTACCATTGTCGGCAATAATGACCTCGCCCCGAATCCCGTGCTTGTTAAATGTCCGCTGTATCTTTTCAATACACACAGGGAGCGTTTCCGCTTCGTTCAGGCACGGCATGACCACCGATATTTCGGGCGCAGAATCCTGTGGACTTCGAACTACATCCGACAGTGCCTCGACCGATATGGTCATATCGCAACTCCTTCCGAACTGATTCCGTGGAAACCTACACGGTTCCGAGTTAGACAATAATGATCGCTAGTGGATATAAACATTGCGTCGCATATCCTAAAAACACGGTACTATACTCCACTAGTCATCTTCCAATCGGTACGGATCAGCTCTAACCTGTAGCCAACCAGCCCGTACGAGCAATAGTAAACCCGTCGGAAGGCATGCCAAATAAAACCACCAGAGTCGTCTGAGACCACCACGGAGTGGCGCCCGGGAAAATCGAAGCAAAAATGACTGCGGAACGGCGAACCGCGCTAAATCAACGTCTTTTACTGCAGGGGCATCGGGAGGCTTTTCGAACCACCAAGTGTGGCTCGGCGTCCAAAACCTCTGCCCATCGTGCAAATAATAAGCCAGCAAACGCTCGTCGAGCAAAATTGGATTCCACACAATGTCCCCTTGCAGCGCTTCGAGAGTTGACTGTGAGGCTTCGATGGCCGCTTGTTGCTGCACACCGTACCAGAAAAATGCGCCCAGAAAAGAGACCCAAAAGCCCAACGCAGCCAGCACCAGGACTGGAGCCGCCGTCCGTAAACGCAGGCGTTCTCGTGTCGCGCCTATGCAGAGGATGAGGGGCGCAATTGCGCTGTGAAGATATCTTGGTCCCCAAGTCTCGTCTGTGTAAAATCTCGGTAGCGAATGGCCACTAACCAAACCACCCAGAACGAGAAGAGCAAAGATAGCCAAAGCGCGATGTTCTTTTAGAAAACGAGGGAAGGCCAAAAACGACAGCAACACGATCGGAGCGTAGACAATCAGCCCCTTATTTGGCGAACCGAAATAACCGACGACCTGCAAGAGATATTCTGTGGGTCCACTAACCAGCCATATCTTGAAAAACTGACCTTGCCCTCCATTGCGCACAAAGAAGAGGGAACGCAGAACAGCGTTCGAAAAATATACAGCCACGATGATCGCCACAGTTGCCAGAAGCTTGGGTAGCAACTGACGCAGCTCCTGAAAAGAATAGCGCCAATAATAACAACCGATGACAAACAGGATTGCTGGCACAAGAAAGGTTCCGGACGCTTTTACGGATACCGCAACCGCACAACTGAATGCGAATAATATAAGGCGCGGCCACGTAGCTTTGCGGTCGTCTGTCAGGCCTAAATAGCCGGCCAGCAACAATGCCAATGACTGTTTAACTTCCAGTCCAACATAAGCATAGGGCCACAATAAGGTGCAAAAGCCCGCCACCAACGCCAGCAAGAAGCTCCACCCTGATGATGTAAGCCGACGCAGCCAGATGAAAAGTACGGTCACGAGCAGGGCAGTAAGAAAAACAGGTTCTAGGGAAGACGTCCAGTCCTGGTTGAGGTGTCCTTTAAGATGGGCACCGAGCCACACAAAAGGCAAATCGAACAGAGAGGCCAGAGGGCCATGGCGCGGCCAGTCGATAGGCGAGGAAGGATTGCCCTTGATCAAGGCGACAGCATTGGACATGATCTGGCTTCCCGCTCTAAACTCCTCTGACGCGTAGCCCATGCCTGCAACTGTTCCAGGGGAAAGAGCAAGGTAAAGGAGAGCTACTCCCAGAAAAAGGTAAGCTGACGCTCGAGACTTCTTCGTATGTGGGAGCAGTGATTTCAACGGATATCGATGGTCCAGTGATTTTTCAAGGATCCCTGCACAAATCTATGACCACGGAGCTGTGTCTTCAGCCGGAGGTTTGCCTTTCGCTTGCAACGCCGCCTTAGCATAAAAAACCCCTCCCACTGGAGCGGATGGTGAAATGCGTTTTACTTCTTTGAATCCGACATGCTCAAGCATGCCGATGCAGCAGGCGGGGTTAGGAAACCAGAAACACGTCGGATCGTAACTGGGGTTGTCCGGCGGTTCACTCTTGATGCCAAACGGATGAAACTCCGCCATGGGTTAGTCCTTGGTGTTTTCGCACATAGCGGTTTGCATCAGGAGAGTTCCGGTACAGACAGCATGAATCTTCTCGAGCGCCAGAAGAGGATGACGAAGGTGATATAACACTCCGAAGAACATCACCAGATCAAATGTCCCGAAGGTCTTGGGACTTATATCGTAAACATTTGCCAGATGCGACTGTACACGCGAGCCAAAAGCAGTCCGGCAAATCTGAAATTTGCGCGCCATCGGGGGATAATTCTCAATGGCAACAACTTCGGCGGCCCCTCTGCGTTCCGCCTCAAAGGAAAAGAAGCCTTCCGCGTGTCCGATGTCTAGGACTCGCATGCCAGTCATATCGTCTGGCAATCCAAAATGTGGAAGCTTCCCAGCCTTGGGATCATTCCATCCCGGAGTCACCAGGCCACCAGGTAACTCTATGCGATGAAACCAGTATGGTTCCGCCTCGATCTGAGACTTCAACCAATCGCTAACAGTTAACGACCCAGCATGGTTCACTGCGGTTCTCCCTTAAGACTGATATTGGTGATTACAGAAGCGATCGCTTTACCAAACACCTCGTCGCTTAGATCATTGATAACATGCAGTAGCGCATTCGAGCGGAGCTGTTGCCAAAGATTTTCGTTCTGGTACATGCGGCAGCAGGCTTCAGCAAATGCAATGGGAGTGCCTGCCACGAGAAAGTCGTTCCCATCTTCCCAGCCGAGTTGCTCTCCGATCAGATTCGATACTACAAGAGGAACGCCAAACGATGCCGCCTCGTGCGCTTTGTAGGGATTTCCGGCTGCATATCGCGTGGGCACCACAAACACACGCGCTTGGTTATATAGCGAGGTCAAGTCATCCTGCCGGCCAAGAACACGAACGCCGGAGACCTTACAATCACTTAGAGCACTGTCGCATCCGTATCCAGCAATGATCAACTCGGCGCCAGTCGCATTGTGGACAGCAGGCCAAGTCGAATCGACAAAATACCGCATGGAGTCAGCGTTTGGGTTGTCAGTGCCATGCATGGCTCCAACGAACAGGAATGCGCCCCGTTCATCAAAGGCAGCTGGAGTTGGGTTCGCGGGCACTCGAAAACCTACGATCGATACATTGTGTACTCCACCCGACAGCATCGTCTCGCGATCTCGCTCAGACACCACGACAACGGCATCAGCCGCTTTCGCCAAGGCCAATTCTCGATCTAACCATGCGGACTTGACCTCGGACGAAATCTCGCTCCCCAGGACCTGTGCGTGACGCCAATCCCGCTCCGCAAAAATCGCTTCCGCGTCATAAATCAAGCGCGCCGTGCCGATGTCCCCAAGATCAGCCGTTGCTCTCAGGAAGGCCTCCATATTGTGAGGGCGGCTCACCCACACGATGTCACTGTGAGGAACATACTCTCGAAAGAGCCGCTCGCGCTGCGAAACGCCGTCCAGCAACTCAACATCGCGTGGAACGTCACAATACTCGTTCTCTAGCAGGGGAGACGTAAACGAGGCACACGTAACTCGATATCCCTGTTTTACAAGATGATGCAATATTTCGTTGCTGCGCGGAAATCCCGACCCCAGGTACCGGTGCGGTATTCGATCCTCTATATACAAGATCCTAAGATCTTCGCAACTGGCCGAAGTGCGAGCCGATGGCACGTAGGCTGTCGAATAGGGCAGATGCTTGATAAGCCGCTCGTTCCACTTTTCCCGGAATTTCTGCTGATTGGCAGCCATCGCAGGTTTGGCGGCCTCGTTCCCTTCCGACGAAGCCGATTCATAATGTCGAATGACGGCTCTGGGCTCATATATGACCCTGCAACCAGCTTCCCAGACCTGCATGCAATAGTCAGCGTCCTCATAGTAAGCGGGGCTAAACATCCGATTAAACCCGCCCAACTGATTAAAAAGAGACCGCGTGGTAACCAGGAATGCTCCCGAACAATAATCTACGGCACGTCGAAACTCATATTGTGGTAGGTTGGGATCATCTCCTCGCCCGTACCCCAGAGCGCTTCCATCCGACCAAACGATACTTCCGGCCTCTTGTAGATCGCCATTCGCCAGGAGGATCTTACCACCTACAACTCCCACCCTGGAGTCTTCGCCAAAGCTCAGCAAGGCTGACGAAAGTGCATGGGGCTGCAATAAGGCATCATTGTTTAGAAAGCAAAGATACTCGCCGCGTGCCTGCTCCGCTCCCTGCACGCAGGCATCGCCAAATCCGAGATTAGCTGTGTTATTGATGACGGTTGCGCCATCAATTCGTTGCAATAGACTATCAGTCTCATCGCTCGAGCAATTATTTGCGATCACGACTTCGTACGGAATATCGGCATTGGCAAGTATGGAATCAAGGCACAGCAGCGAAAGGTGTGCCTTATCATAGAAGACCAGAATAAGGGAAACGGTAGGGTTTTCAGCTTCTGGAAATACTATTCGTTCGTCGCTGTGCAGCAATTGCTGAAGCCGGCTGCGGCCCAGGCTGTCCCACTGCCTTTGGGCGTCAGCAACACTTTGCGGAGGCTTTGCAGACTCACTAGTGGGAGGAGTCGTCCTGCGCCCTTCAGCAGCCCCGAAGCGCAGATAGTGAGCCAAGGGGTTAATGCCAGCCGCTTGTACATCAGGATTCTGTTCGAGATACCACTTACTACTAAAGGTTCGGCTGGGATCGCGCCCTTCGAACGCTCCATGCTGAAGGTAATGGGCAATTGGATTTGCACTATGAGTTGCAACATCGGGGTTCTGCGACAAATACCAGGCGACGTCAAAGAGTCCGGACTGCGCAATAAGCCGCGAATCCTTCTCCAGTTGACGCTCTTCAGGATGGGGGCGTGACCGAAGCCGCCCAATCGCTCGCAAAGGGGAAGTTAATCTCCAGGACCGTGAGTGGACAGCCTTGTTCAATTCCTCGGTCCGTTCTGTTAACTCGGCGCTCAAGGAACGGCCCTTCGCCCTCAATTGCGATATGTCGTCCCGCAATCGATCTCGCTCGATCGCGGCTTGCCCCAGATTCTGTTCAAGCGTGGCAATGTGGTGCTCTCGGTCGCCTAGCGTGTTTTTGAGGTTCGAGACATCCTCTTCGCGTGCTGCGGCTGTTACGGCAACTGTCTGCGTCAGGTTGGTAACCTGTACTTCCTGTTCGCCTATCGTCTGTTTCAGGCTGCAGATCTCTTGTTTCAGGCTGGAGATCTCGCTCACGAAAGATCGCTTTCCCTGGAATGTTCTTTCTGTTGTGAGCGGTTCGCAGGGTTGACCGGTAACGATTCTCTGAAAGTCCTCTTCCTGCCGGAGCCAGACTTCTACGTCCGCCGCAACAACTGCGAGGCCAAAGCTGTCACAAAGGGCTTTGATTATCTCCAAAAGGGATGGCAGGAGACTACCCGATGACATCCCGGAAGGCATCGACCATACAACACCCCGAGTTACCACCCAGCCTAACCTGACTTCGTTTTCGCTCTGCCACTCCTCGTCAATAGGCACAAGGTCACCATCTATCTCGAGAAGGTTGAACGGAGTGCAGTCCAGGAAGGCGCCAGAGATCACGTAAGACGATAGTCTCGAAGGCTTCTCCGAAACATCAGCGATGGGGGCCGTCGCGATGCGAGCATGCCTTAACAGAAATTCCATCCACGCATGAAGTGCTTGAACGATCGATTCCACATCCCCGCCGACAGCTCGCGCTCGCAGCAGTTTCCACAACACTTGCCGACCGGGCCGGTAGACGGCCTCGGATAACTGGTGCGTGATTGTCCGGCGCTCATCTACCATACGACGACCATTGTCTGGGGAGGTGAGAAGCTTCTTCAGCACCCGTATTTCGGGCCCGCGGCGCACAAAAGTTGTTTGGGTACAAAATTCAGGCGCGCGATTTACAGACCACGCAAACGCAAGGTCCGTTGCGCTAAGCCGTGCTTCGCTATCTGGTGTTGCAACCACGAGAAATGAATTGCTCAGGTCAGCTAGAAGGCCGTTGGTATGCAATACGGAGAAAGCTAGTGCTTCATCAAAGTCGCGGTAGGGGGAACCCGTATAGTCGCGAGCGTGACAACGGGCAAGCAAATCGGTGGCATCGAACCCAGGGTCCGTCAGCGCACTATCAGAGAGAACGACGGAAGGCAGCTTATAATCGGGGAAAGGATAATAGAAGCACAGATGGGGAAGCCCAGCCGCGGAAAGTAATGCGATCAATTCCCGTCGTCCGAAGGTGCGAACCGTTTTAGTGCCATATAGGTCTTGGACTCCAAAGAATGGAATACCAACGTGGTCTTCGCCGCAACCGTTGAAATACTTCAAGCCAATTTTATTCTCGATAGCGATAACAACCCTGCCGCCTGGCGCGAGGAAACGGCTTACCGCCTGAAGATAGTGCTCAAACGGCTTCTCTCTGCCTGAGAACAAGGCCGCGTATTCCAGCACTCCGATCAAAAGTATGCAGTCAAATCGCTCATCGGTTTGGAAATGGAGAAGGTCATCTACCACGACCCGAACATTCGCGAGTTCGCGGCAGCGTTCTGCGGCGACGCGAGCCCGGGCCAAGCTTCCTTCGACTGCAACCACATTCGCACCAATCTCGCCAAGAAAGCGGGTGATGGCGCCGCAACCGCACCCCAGCTCAAGAACTCTATCGCCCGGATGCAAGTTCAGTGGTCGCACCAGGCAATGACGAGACCGGCTGAAGTAATATTCACTCGGCCAGTCGCAAATGGACTTCGCTAGTTCCGGAGAAAAAGTGCTGCGGTCGTTAGCGTTGGAGACCACCCTAAGCAGGCGTTCTTCCACTTCTACGCCGTCGGAATAGAGGAACTCACCCAGGTTCGTGGTTCGGTAAAGATGAAACTGCTCGTTCCAAGAGTAATTCATTAGAGCTCATAGACAGTCCGGTCCATAGCATCGCGCATACTCGTCCTCAACACGAGCAACCGGCCTGCTTCGGCAGCTGAGGCTGTTGAAACCGATATTCTAGCAGTAGGGTCGCCAGGTTGGCGACCCGCCAGGGTTATCCCCGTAAATGCGATGTCTTAACTGGGATCCTATTTGCACTTCCCAATCAGCGAAAGTCGCTTCAGGAGGCCGCTTCCGCGGGTGCACCGAATCCGTAGATCGAACGCCAGTTGAAAATCGCATCGGGATTCAGATCCGAGCGCCCGTCGTCATAATGAAGCTGCTGAGACGCAATGTCCAAGCGATTCATGTTTAGCTTCATGTTGTCGTAATGGTAGTTGCTGTCGCCGCGGCGCAGACCCGCACGATCGCGCAGGATGCGAGCCTGCATTTGCTCGCGCGATCGCATAGGGTAATGACGGAGATTGAAGCGCGACGGCCAGGGATCTCCCAACGGCGGATTATGGTTGAAGACCCGGAGATTCGTCGCAGAGGAACGCCAGCAGCGAATTCGCGGAGCGCAATCTGGGAAGAGCGAATAATGCCGGATCCGCAAGGGCGGAGACTTGATTTCCGGATCGTCTGCGCTGGTCAGCCAATAGTTGAAGTTATTGAATTGTATCCAACTATAGGGCGAGGCGTGTACTTCTTCGATCCATTCCCGGTACGTTTTTGAACGCGATGGCCCCTCCAGAAACTCATCCTGGTTCGGCCATGAGATCCAGTCATAGTTAGATACATAGCTTTCCATAAGATGGCGCGACATGGCTGCATACAGCTCATAAAAATCGAACTCTCTCGGGATATGGCGGCTTTCGAGTAACTCGCTTTGGTAGCGACGGACAATCTCCGGCGTATCATCGGTAGAACCATGGTCCCACACAACTAAGTGATGGCCCTGGTCAAGAAGGTATCGAAATGAGTCCTCGAGAAGATCGCCGTCGTTGTAGCATAGAAGAACCCCGAGTAGACGAATGCGTGTCAGAACTCAAACTCCCTTCCCCGTTCCGTCTGTCCGCGGAATTCGACTTGCCAACTCTCCAGGCATCGTAGGCACACGGCAGGTCCGAACAATATAACCTTCATCGGAAGCGCCGGCCACCGACCGGTAGGTGATGGAACACATACGATTCTGCACTGACAGTAAGCAGAGTTTCCAATTTGCCCGTCTCGATTACGGTCATCCTAGCATAATCAGAATGCCAAGAACCAAGGGCACGATTAAGATGGGCCGATCAGGGCAGTGTGGCGATGACGGTTGCCAGCGTTTGAGGCCATGCCGACGATCATGACTTCCAAAATGAAAATGCCCGTTTTGGTGGCGCTGCATCCGCAGCTACCGATCCTCCCAGGCTAATGGCCCACTTCCCGACTTGCTTTGCGAATTCGGAACGCGATCCAGGTGTTATCGGCTTGCCGGTATTCATTGCCGTGATCAGTTCGGTGGAATTGTTGGGAATGGTTAGCGCCACCGGCAGCATTATCGCCTTACTGATTTCCTCAAGGGTCACTTCTCCTTTGGAACGGAAGCGGTTGATGACAACATTTACCTTTCCCGCCGGGAAGTTGTACTGCAGCAATTTGTCCACGTAACGGGAAAGATCGCGCAACGCCGGCACATCGGGAGTGGCAATCAGATAAATTTGGTCGCATTCCGCAATGGTAGCCTCATTCGCATTCCCTACCCCCTGGCAACAGTCGATGGTTACATACTCATACGTTCCGCGGAGATATCGAATGGTCTGTTGTATCGAGCTGAGGGGCACGTCGGTGAGTCCATACAGCCCCTCCGGGCCGGGAAGCACATCGACGCCATGTACCCCATGGACAACGAAGCCGTTTAAAAGGTCCGCATCGACTCGGTCAATGTTACGGGCTAGATCATAAAAGTGATACTCCGTTGTTGGCAGCCCAAGGTAGAGGCCAACATGGCCCAACTGACGATGCTGGTTCACCACGAGTACCTTCCTGCCGCAGAGTTGCGCCAGAAACGTGGAGAGGTGAACGACAAGGGTGGTCGTCCCTGCGCCTCCTCTTGCGCCGAGAAAAGCCACAACGTTGCCGGGCTTGGTGGTGCGAGCTACGGCCCAACGGCGGCGCAAGCGTAAGAGCGAATCGCTAAACTGATCGCCGTCGAACGGATAACCCAGATACTCGGCATAGCCCGAACGCATAGCATCCAGCACCAGATCGGTATCCGACTTGGAGGAGAGCGCTATCAACAAGACACGTTCGCCGAGCAACTGGTGCAAAGACGTGGCAGTTTCCATGGCCAGTTCCCGATTGCCGTCTGCGTTGATAATGCACAAACAGCCGTCGGGCCGTTTGCATTGACTTCAGGAGGTCGACATCCTGGTTACGCGGCAGGTAGTCCGTCATGTTGCCGGCGAACGACGCACCTAGCATCTGTGCAGCCAAGCGCGAGACGGCGCTGATGGTGGGAGAGTCCAGGCATACCGTCACCAGAGAGATCTCCGCGGGCTTCTCGGATTGGGATTGTATGGTTTGCAGATTCGCCATATGGCTCACGCGCTCGGCGCCTCCTTGCTCGGATGTCGGAGCGACTTGCTCTGCCGCGAATGATGGTTGCGGTGCAACATGAGAATCCGGACCACCCATCCAGCAGACAACCGCGTGAGCCAAGCCTAGTCGGCTCCTCGCCAGCAGGCCTTGAAATCAATCGGAGCTATTGGCTCAGAAAGTGATGGCTAACTGGTCGTTCGCCTCGATCCCGCTGCGCCGGATCGGTCCCTGCCGGCAATTCGAGGACACTCCGTGTCTTCCAGCCGACCGCGGCAATCCGGAAGGCACCCACTCGCTCCCAGGTGCCCGAGCACCCGCATGCGCCGGTCGAGAGCCACAACATCAATGGGGAAGCGCATTCCCCAGGTATGGACGCCGGAGGAGGGCACGATGAAAAGACCTCCTCCGGGATCCAGGCCGGCCTCGCCCAGCAAGCCCACCAGCCGTGACCACGCCGTGGTCGCGACTCGGATATCGGAACCCACGATGGCGTTCTTGCTGGTGTTGACGATTCCAATTGCTTTGGAAGTTAGCCTCATAATCTTGGCTCCAGAGGCTAGGCCGTTCTCTTCCGGCGCCAAACCAGGACCGCCAGGATCGCCACGAAAAGCATTCCTGAAACCACGCGAATAATCGTAGTGCCGTCCATATCGTCTCCTTTCTGGTTGAAATTGCGTCGCCCACCGCTTATCGGACGAAGATCTTCAGCTTCCAAATACATTGCGCGACCACGACAGCCAGAATGGCCATGAGCACCGATCGCAGTAGTACAGGGCCGTCCATTCTTTTCTTCCTCGCAATCCAACGTCCGCTCTCGGTGACTCCTTACTTGCCGACGAGCGCCCCTAAGTTCCGGGATATAAGCAGCGCCGCTGGGCCGAGTAGAACAATGAACATGCTGGGAAATATGAACAGGACCAGAGGAAACATCAGCTTAACGGTGCTCTTCGCGGCCATTTCCTCGGCCTGTTGACTGCGCTGTTTGCGCAGGCCGTCGGCAAAGGTGCTGAGGGCTTTCGAAACCGGAGTACCGAACCGCTCCGACTGGGCCAGCATGTTCGCAAAACCTTTTACCGTCTCCAATTGAGTTCTATCGGCCATATCGCGCCAGGCATCAATGCGCGGCTTGCCCGCCCGCTGTTCCAGATTAAGCTGCATTAATTCTTCGGCTAAAACGGCGTGACTACCTCCCAGCTCCTGTCCCGTCCGCAACAGTGCCTGGTCGAGGCCGAGTCCCGCGTCCACGCAGACCACCATGAGATCGATCGCGTCCGGCAGCCCCAGGCGGATTTTTTCCCGGCGCTTCTTGGTCACGGCCGACAACCACATGTCAGGCGCAAGATAGGCGCCAGCCATCATTAGAGTTATCCCAAAAAATGGCAGTTGGCGGAAAAAGCTCCAAAACAGAAGCACGGCAATCGGCAAAAGCAGGCGGGCCGCGAGATACGTATCCATGCTGCTCGGATTGCGCAGACCGGCGGCCAGGAAACGCTTGCGCAGCTTTTCGCCGGTCGCGATTCCAAGTCGGCCGCCCACGAGGTGGGCCACTCGCAGCAGTTGGTCTTGAATGCTACGCGGAACCAGGCCCTTGGTCTGGCCGGGCGCCGGCAGCAGGCGGGTGACTCCAAAGACACGCTTGGCGGCCGAGGTTGGTCGAGTCATAAACCAGACACAGACCAGCGCGGTAGCGAAGAATGCGGTCAACTGTATGCTGAGCGTCAGCGCGAATTTCATGGACTCACACTCTGATCCTGACGATTTTGCGGATCAACAATCCGCCCATTGCCATCATGGCGATGCCGGTATAGGTAAGCTTTATCCCCACCGGGTCGTGCACCAGAACGCTGGTATAGCCGGGATTGGCAACGCTGATCAGACAGAACATAACCACCGGCAGCAGGCATAGGATCCAGCCTGTAAGCCGGCCCTGGGCCGTGCGCACGCGCAACTCGCCCTGGATGCGCATACGGTCGCGCAGCACCGCCGTGGTCCGCTCGAGAATTTCCACCAGGTTGCCTCCGGTCTCTTTCTGGACCAGCATGGCGGTGATCACAATCTGCAGGTCGGCGGACGGCACTCGGCGGCCAAGTTGCAGCAGGGCGTCCCGCTGGGGGATGCCGAAGTTCTGCTGCTTATACACCTCGCCAAACTCAGAACGCAGGGGCTCGGCCCCTTCCTCAGCGACAATCTCGATGGCGGCGCTGATGGAATGTCCAGCACGTAAGGCCCGGGCGATCAGGTCGAGAGCATCCGGTAGCTTCTGGTTGAAGCTCGTCAGCCGGCGCTCTCTCTTAGCTCGCAGGATAAGAACCGGAAAGGCGGTGGCCAGGATCCCGGCTATCAATCCGGGGGCGGGGTCGGCGATCCAATAGCGTACGATCGCAAACCCCATCACTCCGAGGATTGCCGATGCGAAAAGGACCGTACTTACACTCCAGGAACTCTCGGACTGAGCCAGCAACAGAGATATTTTCTGTGCCGTACCCCAGCCTTCTAATAGCTTGTTAAGCCATTTGATTTCGCTGAGGTTGGTTTGCTTGAGGAGCTCCGCGGCGCCATCTCCATTAGGGACATCGCCGTTACTGGCCATTTGCACTCCGGCGAGACGGCGCTCAACCGCGCGAGCCGTGGCTGAGGGTCGGGTAAAGAGCATCACGACCGTAAACGTCACCACCGCGCAGAAGACAAATACCGACACCGTCAAGGCCATCAACGCACTCCTAGACTTCTTGTGATACCTCGAGCAGGTTCATGGCGAGCGGAATGCCCGCGTCCTTCAGCTTCTCGGCGAATTTGGGAATGATTCCGGTGGCTCGGAAGCGACCCAGAACCTTGCCATTCGGTCCCAATCCTTTTTTTTCGAAAAGGAAGATGTCTTGCATGCTGATGACGTCACCGTTCGTGCCCGTCACCTCGGTGATGTGGGTTACGCGCCGGCTGCCATCGCTCATTCGCGATACCTGCACAATGATGTGGATAGCGGAAGAGATCTGCTGCCGTAGCGCTTTTTCCGGAAGACTCAGGTTTGCCATGAGTGCCATAGTCTCGATACGGGAGAGAGCGTCGCGCGGGCTGTTGGCGTGGATGGTGGTCACCGAGCCATCGTGTCCGGTGTTCATCGCCTGCAGCATGTCGAGTGCTTCGCCGCCTCGCACTTCTCCGATCACAATGCGGTCCGGACGCATACGAAGAGCATTGATCACCAATTCCCGCTGGTGAACGGCTCCTTTGCCTTCTACATTGGGTGGCCGGCATTCCAGGCGGACCACATGTTTCTGCTTCAATTGGAGTTCGGCTGAGTCTTCGATGGTGACGATGCGCTCCCGTTCCGAGATGAAGCCCGAAAGAACATTCAGCAAGGTAGTCTTGCCGGCACCTGTGCCTCCCGAGACGACGATATTCAGCCTCGCCTTCACTGCCTTTTTCAGAACCTCAAGCATCTCGAGCGTATAGGCCCCTTTGGCCATCAGGTCTTGCGCGGTGAGCGGCGAGGAGCCGAAGCGGCGTATGGAGACAATGGGACCATCGACCGCCAGCGGCGGTACGATCACGTTGACGCGTGAGCCATCCGGCAGACGGGCGTCCACCATGGGCGAAGATTCATCTACTCTGCGCCCTACTCGCGAGACAATCTTGTCGATGATATGCATCAAGTGGACATTGTCCTTGAACGCGACGGATGTCTCCTCCAGCACTCCATTGCGTTCGACATAGACCGTTCGGTAGGTGTTCACCAGGATGTCGTTAACCGTGGCGTCCTGTAGAAGAGGTTCGAGGGGCCCAAAGCCGAAAACCTCATCCATGACCTCGCGGGCCAGGGCATCGCGTTCTATGGCGCTCAGCGGGATTTCCTGTTGGCCGACCAGTTGATGAATGACCCCGAGCAGTTGCTGCTTGGTGCGTCCATCCGGCAACAACATCAATTTATCCAGGTCCAGCTTATTGATTAATTCGCGATGGATGGCGGACTTAAGGTCCTGCGCCCCTTTGGAGGGTATTTGTGGAACACGCTCCTTCCGGTCAATGGGCAGCCGGGGCAGAGCGGCGATGTTCAAAACAGATTCGGCCATAAGATTCCTCGAGCGTTTTCCGCCCACACAAACTCAATTCCAAAACGCAAATCTACGTTTCGTTTCCGTCTGGGCAACCTTTCCCGGAACGTGG
This sequence comes from uncultured Acidobacteriaceae bacterium, assembly GCA_963836295.1. Taxonomy (GTDB): domain Bacteria; phylum Acidobacteriota; class Terriglobia; order Terriglobales; family Acidobacteriaceae; genus Bog-257. The sequence goes on from CAWIIY010000006.1 coordinate 623,928, forward strand.
CTGGCAGCCCAGTTCTTGATTTGGCTTGCGAATTCCGACCTTTTCTCGGGTGAGATCGGCTCGCCTGTCTCCACCGCCCGTATCAGTTCGGCGGAACTGGTGGGCAGGGTGATCGAGACCGGATGCCGGATGGCCTTCTCGATCTGGTCCACCGTCACGGTGCGGCGGGAATCATTCCGATTGATCACAACTTTCAGTTTCTCCGGAGGCACGTAGCCCTCCAGCAGGCGATCTACGTAGCGGGCGAGGTCCCTCAGGGCCGGAACCTCCGGCGTCGCCACCAGGAAAACTTCATTGCAGCAACCGATGGTGGTTTGGTTCACTTCGTCCAGGCCGCTCGCGCAGTCTATGAGTACGTAGTCGTAGACAGCAGCAAGAAACCGTATTGCCTGTCTCAAAGCGTCGGGTGAGATGAGGTCCGTTTCGTTTAGCGCGTCGGGCGACAGAAGCACATCGACCCCGCTGGAATGATGAACAACATAACCGCTTAGCAGGGTAGGATCCAGTCGCGAGATGTTGCGCAACAGCTCATGGAAGTTGTAGCTGCGCGAGTCTATCCCCAGGAGCATGGCGACGTGTCCCAGGTGGGGATGCAGGTCCACGATGAGCGTCTTTTGTGCGTGCCGCCTGGCAAGGAAGGTGGCGAGGTGAACGGCTACGGTTGTGGCCCCGGCTCCGCCCCTTACGCCTAGAAAGGCAAAAACCCTGCCTGCAGGTTGGGCAGGGCGAATAGGAGATGACAGCCAGCGTGCCCGCAATTTTCGCAAGGAGCTTGACAGTTGGTCGGCCTGTAAGGGTTTGGTGAGATACTCGCTGCAACCGGCCCGCATCGCATTCAGGATGAGTTCGGGGTTCTCATCTCCAGAAAGTGCAATGAGTGCGGTCCTGCCGTTAACCAGTGGCTGGATGGTAGTTGCGGTCTGCGCCGCCAGTTCCTGGCTTTTGTCGAAGTCAATCAGACAAGCCAGGGCCTCAGTTCCCCGCAGCAGTTGCACCAGTTGTGCATTCAGCAGGTTCTGCGAATAGTCCGGAAATGCATTCAGGAACTGGACGTTTTCCTGCAAAGCCACTTGTTTTGCGGTGTCGACCACTTCCGGGTCGATCCCAACCGTAATGAGGCATAAACTTCCACCCTCGATATGGGGCGTTCCAGCGCTCAAGCCGCACTCCTTCACTGGTGGATATCGGCAGACGAAGCTCCGGGCGTTATTTCTTTCCGCCTGGTAGGCCTTTGTCGAATTCCGATGGCTGCATGAAAGGTACCGGCCATTTTGGAACTGTCGGGCGCTGAGCCGCGGGCGCTTCCAGCGGTTCGACGATGGTCGGGGTCACGATGACGATCAGCTCGGTGGTGGAATGGTTCAGGTTCCTGGAACGAAACAGTTGCCCTAGGATAGGGATATCGCCAATTCCGGGAATCTTGGACAAATCGTCCGTAATACGATGGTCAAGGAGTCCGGAAATCGCGAAACTCTGACCATCTTTGAGCTCGACCTCGGTGTCCGCCTTACGCGTGGATATAGCCGGGATGGTATAGCCTGATATCTTCACAGCGTTGGTGTAGTCCAGCGCGCTGACTTCCGGGCTGACCTTGAGTCGAATGGTCCCATCCGGATTAACGTAGGGGGTGAACTCCAGCTTTACGCCGTAGGGGCGAAACTGGATGGTAACCGAAGTAAAACCACCGTTGGATCCCTGGATCACGGGGAAAGGAAACTCGCCGCCCGCCAGGAACTTCGCTTCCTGGCCATCGATGGCTGTTAGGTTAGGCTCTGCCAAGACCTGCAAAATTCCCTTGTCCTGCAAGGCACGCAGGGTGGCTCCCAGGTTCAAACTGGAGTTGAAGTAAAAAAGGTTCAAAACATCCTGCACCATCGCCTGCGTACCAGTCCCTCCGATTTGAGGAAAGGTAGGCGGGCTGAAACCCTCGGTGGTAACAGCTCCGGCATTCTGTCCCAGGCTGAAAAAATTGAAGCCGAATTGGGTTAACTTGGTTCGGTCCAGTTCCGCGATGCGCACATGAAGCTCCACCTGCGGAAGGTGTCGTGGATCTACGACCAGGGAATTCACCACATCCTTCGAATAAGTGTTGGCTAACTTCACTGCCTCCTCGACCGCAGCATCGCTACCGACCACCCCCGAGAGGTAGACGCGCCCCTGCGATGATTTGACATCGACGTGGTCACCGGGAAGCGCTTGTGCTAGGGAATCCTTCAGACCGGCCACATCCAAGTCCGCCAGTATGGTGTACAAATTTGACCGTCCCATCTCGTCCCACAGCACGACGCTGCTGCTCCCCACGGCTTTCGCAGTTATAACGAGTTGGTAGGGGCTGGCCGTCAACGAATCCAGCACGACGGGGTTGCTGACGTAAACTCGTCGCATCCGCTCCGTAGTATTGATGAACAGGGAGCGTCCCAATAGCAGGTGCAGAGTGGGAGGATCATTTTCACTGGCCTTTTGCTGCTCCTGGGGAACTGGTTGCGTAGCATGACTGGGGTCATACTTCAGGACCCGCTGTTGCACTGCCGCCACGGACGGCGACGACGACGTGGTTTGCGGGGGCGCCGAGGGGGCGGCAGCGGTTTGCTGAGTGGGGGGAGCAGCTTCCGGGAGCGTCTGGCCTAGCAGGCAAGAGCTCGTCAACCAGATTGCCGCCAATAGGATTCGTCGCACGGTTAGTCCACGCTTTCTTATTGCACGCATGCTATTACTCGAACTGGCTCGTAACATGTTTGTCACCCATGATGGTTTCCACCTCATAAGGGTGCTTGGCAACCACATGTGCCCGCGCCGCGGATGCATCCGAGCGCGCCCCGCCCGATAGCTCGGCGACCCGGACCGGCACCGCTGCCACCCGCCCGCGATCGGCGCCATTGCGGAGTACGAAATGGATCGTGCCCTGGGTGCTGGCCAGAACGAGCTTCTGTGCGTCCTCCGGCTTCAGGAGCAAGGTCACGACTCCAACGTTTTCCGCTTTTCCTCCAGGCTCCGGGTCGGTTTTTTGACCAACGGTGAGAACCTCGACATCCTGCAGAACAATTTGCGTGGAGGATGTGGTAATCGTGTCGCTGCGAAAGGTGACCAGCACATCCACATGAGAACCCGGGAATAGGAATCCGGCCACGCCTATCACCTCATCGGAGTGAACCGCGGCGGCCCGCATACCTTCAGGGATTTTGACGGTGAGGCCGATTCCGGAGCCCACTACGGCCAAATATGCCTCGAGAACCGGTTGCCGCGCGGCCACTGGGTAGATGACGGCCCGGCCGGAGACCTCTTCGATCTTGGTAAACGCGCCTTCCAGAGGCATCTTCGCCGGCCATTCCACCAAGGTGAGGTTGTCTGGCTTAAGCAGCTCGCCGGCCTGCAAGGGCCGCGACGCGGCGACATACTTCTGGGTCGTTTGGGCGGCGGCCCGCCCAGTTTTTCCACCGATCCGGCGGGTAAGAAAGTAAGTGACTGCGCCGGACAGTAACAAAGCGGCCAAAAGAGCGACGAGAAGTCGGCGGGGGTTCATTTCATTGACTCAGTAGGGCACCGAACAAAGTCATAGCAGTGCCCGCTCCAATCGCAATGCCATAAGGCAGTCGAAGAGTTCGGGAGTTTCGGACGTTTAGGTCGGGATGCGGCTGTAGACCAACCGATCCATGATGAAACAACAGTTGCGCAACGTTGGAAAGAGTCTGTTTGAGCTGCCCCGCGACCAAGGCTAGAGCCAGCGCGAAGATCCCGCCCGCAAGCGCGGTTGCGATGAGTATCGCGGCTATATGGCTTAGGCCGGCGCAGCAGCCGACGGCGGTAATCAGCTTCACGTCGCCGCCGCCCATTCCTCCGGCGAGGAAGAAGACTAGAAATGCCCCACCTGCAATAAGGCCGGCAAGCATCGCAGTGGCGATGGAGCGCCATCCCCCCAGAACAAGGTGAAGCATCAAGCCCAGCAGGATGGAGGGACCGGTTAGCCAGTTAGGGATTCGGTGAGAGCGGAAGTCGCAGAGTGCGCCACTGAAGCCGCAGACGACAGCTGCTCCGAGATACACCGTTTCCGTAGTGATATTCGCCACGTTTCATCGACCTCAGGTCGTCGGGCAAGCTACTGTGCGATTCGCCAAACTGCCAGGCTGGCAACGCCTGAACCTGGCATAACGGTCGCCAAGTTGACGACTATAGCGAGAAGTCTGGTTGTGCGGTGACGATCCAGACCACCGCACAACCCAGCCTGTTGGAGCCATAACCTGTCACTTCTCGCGCGTTCCCGTCTGTATGGCCCCACTTCAGGCGAGCGCGCCGCTGAGTTGAATGTCGATCGTTGCAAACGTACGGCCGTCTGCAACGGCATTCATGCTGACTAAGACCCCAGCGCGTTGGTGAGTTGGGTATTGATCGTTGCAAACGCGTTGCCAATCGCGGTTGAAACGGTCTTCATGCTGACTACGGCGCCAAGGGCAATCAAGGCAGCGACGAGCGCGTACTCGATCAGGTCCTGACCGGACTCGTCCTGCCTCAGGCTCTTGAGAAGTTTCCACATAACGCAACCTCCAAACGGGCATTGATCCGACTCGGTTAGTCTCGCAGGCTACGTACCGACTATGCCGGTACAGAACCCAGTAACACGGTGAGAGCGCTGCTTAAGTCCGTGGCAATTGGGGGAATGCAGTTGCTACGGAAGTCGACAGCAACAGCGTCCTACTGTGCTGCTGTCCTTATCGGCGGCCGGACTGGAAACTTGAGCTGCGCGCGCTGGCCACAGCCGGCGAGACTGGAAGATCTCTCATCGGCATTTCGCTGCGATGACCTAAGGACAAGTCATATAGCAGGCTTTAGGGGTAATGGCTATACCTACTCTGCCAGCATGGTTATGCCGATGCTACACACAGAGACATCACAAAATGCAACGTCCAATCATCACATTCCGACTCGACGAACCGTACAACTACCCCGGCGAGGTGGAGGCCAGGTGCAGCGAAGATGAGGAGCTAGAGCTGCCTGGTGTGGTAACGGGCGCCGGCCTCGAAAATGCCACTTCGACCCCGCGCTTTGCAGAACCTGCAAGAGACAGCACTCCCCTTCCCCCGCCGCCGCCCCCTCGTCCGACGAAAACGACCGACTGGATCACGGCAGTCTCCATGGTAGTGTTGTCGCTAGCCGCGGTTTATTACGCGGTGGCGTCCAACCGATATAACCGCTCGCAGTATCAACTCGCGGCTCGTTCAACCCAGGCTACCCTGGCCGTCGCGCAAGAGACGACGCAGGCCGATCAGCAGGCCTGGGTCGGCCTCGCCCTCCCCACAGCTTACCCGCTGAGCAAAGAGGGAGGCGGCTTCGCCATCAAGCTACAGAATTTCGGCAAAACTCCTGCTCTCAACGTCCGCATCACGGATTACGTAGTAATCGAAGATCTCGACCAACTCGACGGCATGCAGGAGAGCAGTTCCAACCATCCCATGGCAGCCGCAACCCTGATGCCAGGCAGCGAGTTCGGCACGGATATCGGTTTCAAGACCAGTCCGGAAGGGGTGACCAGCTTAGCTCAGGGTAAAGTGCGCGCCGTGAACTATGCCCTGGTAACGTACGAAGACATCTACCACCGCCCGCACACCACCCAGAGTTGCTTCTACTGGCATGGAGGACTGCACACGCCTCTGCCTTGTGAAGGCTTCAATACCGTGGAATGAGCTTTTGAGCATGGTATTCAGCTCGGCATGTTCAGCTTTTGCCGCAGCGAACCCGGCTACAGACACGTCGCGGCCGAGTCGAACCGTAATGGCGCTCCATTCGGAGACAAGGCACTGGAGGAGGCAAATGAAAATCGAACTCCGATTCAACGTGACGATGACAGTAATCCTTGCCAGCCTTGCCGCACTGGATTCCCTGCTCGCGGTTCGCACCCTGGCCAGTGGATGCATGACGGGAAGGGTGTGTGCCGCGGTGGCGCTCTTTTTTGTCCCCCTCTATGGGCTGTGCCGATGGTTAGACCTGCCGAAGGGCCGGCACGCTTGCGTGCTCGTGGCCTGGACGTTGTTGACAAAACACCTGCTCAGCTTACTGGTTCAGGTGGCCGGGCGTTCCCCCGCGCTTCTGGTCGACCGCCGCTTCGCCAGCATGGACGCGGTCCTGCATTTCTCCACGGGGGCCATGGTTCGGTGGGCCGGCTTGCACCCGGCGATCGGCGGGACCTTGGCCGCGATTTACGGGACGGCAGCGCCCCTCATACTGGCATGCATTCTTATACCGCCGTTCTTCGGAAACGAGAAGGATTCTGAGCGCTACATCCTGTCCATCACCATCGCGGCGATACTCACCGCCAGCCTGTTCGCGCTCTGGCCCGCGACGGGACCTTGGACGGTTTTCGGGTTCGCTCCCACTGCCCATCAAGTCGCGGTGCAGAAGTATTTAACCCTGTTGAAATCGGGCGCTCCGGTTCGGCTGAATTTCCGCGATGCCGGTGTCGTATCCTTCCCTTCTTTTCACGTGGTGCTGGCTGTGCTTTCGGCGATCGCGCTATGGCGACTGCGCCGTCTGCGTTGCATCCTCATTGCTCTTACGGCGGGCATCTGCCTGTCCACGCTGACAACCGGCTGGCACTACCTGATCGACGTGATCGGAGCCTTGCCCGTCATTGTCATTTCCCATGTTCTGGCCACGCGGCTTCTTTACCCAGCCAGCATTCCTATAGCCGGGTTGCGGATCTCATCCAATCGTCTAGCTCGCTTTCTGCCTGTACAAGAATAGAATCGCGAGTCAGCCTTTCATGCGGTTGCGAATCTGGCTTGTGCAGCCTAACCGGCACCGGTGGCGTCGCGAACACTCAGCGTCTGGAGCGGTGTCCTGTGGGCGAGACGCTGCCTTATTGCGTGAGACGGAGAAGAATCTTAGCGGCGATCGTCTGAAAGATTTGCTGCAGTTCTGTGGTGCATTGGGAAGACGGGCAATTGGTGGCAAATACAGCCTCGCCTACCGGCTGGTTTGGATTGTACGTTGAACTGGCAGGGTCGTTTGCGATCTGTTGCAGGAAAGCCTGGTCAATGCTCGATCCCAACCCGATGGAGTACACCAACATGCCGGGATTCTCGGCGCGCATGGCGTTCGCGGTTTGCAGGGCCCGATATTTGGCGTCGGCAGTGACGTTGGCGCGATTCAGGGGCACCAGCTGCCCGTTGATTGCGGAAGTGAACTTGGTCACATTCTTCAAACAGGTGGTGGAAGGGGTCCACTTAGAAACACCGTCGTACGTTGCAAGAGAAGTTCCGGTGGAAGGATTGAAAACATCGACTGAGCTGCCGGAATCGTATCCTCCAAAATTGTAAAGGGTGGGCGTTCCACTGCAGGACAGATAGTCCTGGATGGTATTGACGTATCCATCCGTGAAATACACGACCACCTTTACCGCGTTTTGTCCCGCCGGTACAACAACGCTGTCGTTTTGCGCCTTGGCGTCAGTTAGGCCGCCGGGGCCAAACGTGCCACCGGCGAACGTCATGGAGTGGACGGCGTTGGTAATCGGAGTAATAAAGTTGTAGCCGATCGCCACATTTATGGTCGCATCGGAGGCGAAACTGATCATTGCGACTTCATCATTGTTATTGTCGAAGTAGTTTATGAACGTCGTCACCGCGGTAGGAAGCGCCGCCGATCCGCCGTCGCTCGTCATGGAGCCGGAGCGATCTAATACCAAGGACATCACCAGCTTGCCGCGTGTCGCCTGGGCGCTGTCACTTACGGAAAAGGTCTGCCGCTCGGGCAAAATTCGCATAAAGAACGTTCTGATGGTGGCCGTTGCAGCGACATTGACCAGGGTTTGGCCGTAGGCGTCCGAAGAAAAACTGACGTTGATCGACGGGGGATTCGAGTCAAGGCCAGACACTCGGTAGTTCCCATTGAACGAATTTATCGCCAGATTTCTGGCTGTTGTTTGCCCTTGCGCGAGGTTCCTCATGGCGGTGAGACAGGCGGCATCCACGGCCTTGGATAGTTTCGCTTTGGTGACGTACGCGAACCCGACATCAATTGCCAATGCCAGGAAGAGCAGCATAAGAGTCAAGGAAACGGCCAGGAGAATAACAATCTGTCCGCGCTCATTCTCCCTGCTCGGGCCACGACTGAAGAGTTTCACTGTCTCCGCTCCTTATCAGTAGTACGCCACGTCGTACAACTGCGTTGGCAATACGGTTCCGACCAGCAGGTTTCCGATCGGAGTAATCGGCTTGTACTTGTAGAAGACTTCCGTCACATAAACCGTCTGGTTGAGCTGGGGAACGACTGTGGATGGAAAACCGGCTGTACCGCCAATCACGCTCCCTATCCGGCTGGTTGCGCCAAGTCCACCCTGTGAGACTTGCGCGGTAAGCTGGATTCTATTGTTATTGTTGAAGACCGACGAAATAATTACTTGCCCGCTGACGTTTAGATTAAGCGGGTCCGATGCTGCAATCACCGCTGTAGCCGTATCGGATAGAGTGGTTCCCCGAGAGGCCATGCTCGATCCTTCCCCGGTCAGGTTGGTGATGACTTCCGAGATATAGATGGCACGACTGAAATCAACCAGCCCGAACACCAGAGTGAGCATCAGGGTTGCCGATAAGGCAAATTCCACCAGCGCCTGGCCGGAATCGCCCGCCCTTCTCGTCTTGTGCGTTGCATCATTGTGGCCTGGTATTGCCATCTTGATTTGCCTCTGCTAACTGGTATTGCCTGGCGGGAAAGGTTCGTTCTTGAAACTGACGGAGACTGTGAACGTATAGGTACCATTCTTGAAGAACTGGGCGACGATCGGGGTCATGAGTTGCAGGTTGGTGGTCAGTGAAATAATCATCGTGTCTCCCGGGCCGCCCGCGCTGCCGTTCCCGCCGGCGACGCTGGAGACTTGAATGTTAGAGACATTCAGACCGATTGCCGCCTCCTGCGCTACTTGGATAATGGAATTGACGCGCGAGAGCGTCTGGCCGGGATGCTTAGGGTCGGACAGATGGTTTCCGGTGATGCCGTAACGCCCCGCCTCCCGCACCGCGTTCTGAAGGTTCATTTCAACGTAAAACAAACGCGCGAAATCGAAGACCGCAAACAGCAGGAGCAAAACCATGGGCGCAACCAGGGCAAACTCCAATATGGAACTCCCGCTTGTCGATGCGCTTCTGCTCGGCCGAGTTCTTATGGCAATGCTCGTCGAATTAGCTGTTGTTTCGGGTCTCATTCCTCTGTCCCGGGTTGCTGGTCTGCACCTAAGGGTTATCGGCACAACCCGCGCTTTAGTTTAGGGATGCCCTTGGCGGGCCTCGTTACATACTTTCCGTCGCCCGCCGATGTTGATGATGAGAACGGCTGTACTAGAGCGGGTTAGGTTTTGGTGTAGCCGGAGTTGCAGAAAAGTGCCGCCGGCTGAAGCCGGCTCCGTTGAGGAAGAGAAGCCGGACGCGGACCTGAAGGTCCCCTCTACCCGTGCCTTCGCGGGCTACACTAATTCGGAAACTTATCTAAGCGAATTGTTATGGATGATTTTGCAAGACGGATTCTGCTCATCGAACATTCGGAGGCCGTTGTCGGTCAGATCGACGGCAGCCTGTCTGGCGCGGGCTCTTTCGAACTGCAGCGATCGCAGGGCAGCTCACATCGGGTCTTAACCTGTTGCGCAGCGCGCCTTTTGATGCAGTGGTCGTTGACCTGTCGCTGCCCGACAGCACGGGTATCAATACCTTGGTTGCCGTCCGGAATGAATGTCCCGAGACGCCTATCGTAGTGCTGGGAGAGGATGAAAATCCGAGCATCGGCATGCGAGTTCTCAGCGAAGGGGCGCAGGATTACGTCACCAAGTCGACGTGGAACCCTGAGTCGCTGCCGAGGATTCTGCGGTTTGCGATAGAGCGCCACAACACGGGGCATCCTTCAGTTAAAGCCAAGGATGGGAAGCTGGTGACGTTCATCGGGGCGAAAGGTGGCGTCGGTACCACTACGGTGGCATTGAATATTGCCGCGGCACTGGCGTCGCTCGATCACACTACGGTCGCCACAGAATGGTGCTGGCCTCGCGGGAATTTTTCTCTCTACCTGGCAGAACCGCCGGCGAGCAATCTCTCCGCAATCGGGACATTACCTCCTCGGGCCATCACCAAATCGGTGTTGAAGAAGCTGGTGGTCACCGGTGCGAACAACCTGATGTTGCTACATGGCCCACAAACTGCCGCGGAGTTCCAGTATTTTAACCCTGCCCAGGCTGAAGCATTCGTCGTGAGCCTTTTGCAAATCGCGGATTTCGCTGTGATGGATCTCCCCCCTCATCCGAGTGCGGTCAGCCGGGTGGCGGTTCACAACTCGTCAACCGTGATAGTGGTACTGGAACGTAATCCCGAATCTGTAGTCCTGGCGAACGAGATGCTTGCGATGCTTCGTGCATGGGCCGCCAGCGATACCACGATAGCAGCGGCGGTTGTAAGTAAGGGAGGATCGGCCACTCCGATGGCGATAGACGACATTCGTTCGCGACTGAGTTGCGGAGTGGTTGGGGTTGTACCACCCAGCACAGAGCCGGTGCCCGGGTTCGCCAAGCGGCTTCCAATAACCCTCTCGCGGCAAGGCACGCTCCCGGCGGACACTTTGACGGACATCGCAAAGCGACTGGCGAGCAAGCAACTGGAATTGCTGGCTACTTGAGCGCCTCGCGTGCTCTCTCTTTGAAATCCAACGGCATTCCGTGTGTAATCGAAACGCAGCCTGCAAGCAATCCCACAAGCAGGAAATCGAGCCATGAGAATTGCACGTCATCTGAGTATCCTTCTGTATATAGCAGTCGTAATCTTGCTGGTCGTTAGCACCAAGGCGCAGGAGCCGACGGCGCCATCAAACAACCCGCTGCCGATGAAACTCCCTCCCGTTCCGGGCCAAGTGGTGACCCTGACACCCAAGGCCGGTTTCCATAATGAGCCATCAATCGCAGTGAATTCCCTTAATACGCCGCAGATCGTGGCGGCCTATCAGGTTCCGGCGACGGTAGCCTTCTCGCACGATGGCGGTAGTTCGTGGAAGGTCGCGACGGGCACGGCTCCCAATGACTATCGCGTGTCGGGCGACGTCTCCGTCACCTACGACAAGCACGGAGCTGCAATCCTGTGCTACATCGCGTTCGACAAGCTAGGCACCGAAAACTACTGGGCGCGCGGCGCCACGCGCAACGGCATCTTCGTGCGCCGCTCGGCGGATGGCGGCGCTGCCTGGGACACGCAGGCTCACGCCGTTATCGCGCAACCTACAAAGCCGGGTATTCCTTTCGAGGACAAGCCGTACATCGTCGCCGACAATACCGACAGCAAGTACGCCGGCAACCTCTACGTGGGCTGGACCGAGTTTCGTATTGACGAGTCGGTGATTCTTTTTTCGCGCTCAACGGACGGCGGGGTGACGTGGTCGGCCCCGATTACGATCAGCACTCATCATGGCCTGCCGCGCGATGACAACGGCGCAGTCGAAGGCTTCACCGGAGCAGTCGCGGCGGATGGTACTTTGCATGTTGTCTGGGCGGATGGTGATTCCATCGTGCTGGCATCCTCGCGTGACGGCGGCAAGACATTCTCCAAGAGCCGCGTCATCCTGCAAACGGCTCCGCTTTACTTCGCGATGGCCGGACTCGACCGGGCCAACGGCTTTCCGGAGATTGCGATTGACCCGCGCCACGGCCGCAAGGGACTTCTGTATGTCACGTGGAGCGATTATCGCGAAGGTGACATCGGCGTGTTCTGCGCTACTTCCGATAATGGAGGCAAGTCGTGGAGCAACCCAATGCGCGTGAACTCGAATCCCGCTCACGACGGCACCGATCAGTTCTTTCAATGGTTGGCTGTGGATCCCGCGACTGGCGTGGCCAACGTCATCTTCTATGACCGGCGTCTCGATCCGGACAATTTAAAAACCACGGTGACTCTTGCGCGTTCTCTGGATGGCGGCCGCACCTTTACGAACTACGCGTGGACGCAGGAAGCGTTCGTCACGAGCCGGCAGGAATTTCTCGGTGACTACATTGGAGTTACGGCGCTGAACGACAAGATATATGGCGCGTGGGCGGAGATTCCCGCGCCCGCTACACCAAAAGAAAAGGCCGAGCCACCTCCGACATCGTTCCGTCCTCACACCGTGGTCCGAGTGGGTGTGGCCGATTTTGGGAACGTGCCCCACTAAACCATCCCGACCCACAAACGGACTCCGCAAACGACTACTTGTGCGGCTTCGCCTTCATCGCGAGTTGAGATCCAGTGTCACAGGACGGCCGGCCAAACACAACATACCGAACGTCGGTTGTGTTTGCACCGGTATTGAGTCCGTAACCAAATGCTTCAAAGAAACGAGAGGCACCATCAGGGTTAAACTCCTGCCGGATGGTTACGTAGTCTCCGAAACGGCCCGTGCCTAGAGCGGTTTCATAGTTAGTGTAGACGAGTTTGGGTAGTGCGGGCCTTCAGGCCCGCGTACAGGCCGCACCTTCACAAAGAGGGCTTCAGCCCACTGCAGTGCAGTGGGCTGAAGCCCTGACAGTAAGCGCCAGCGTTAACGCGGCGCTGAAGCGCCGCACTACCCGGCGGGACTACACTAATTCTGAACCTGCTCTAGGTTGCTGTTGCTGGTTGTGTAGACGACAAAATCTCCCCAGAACCCCACCACGTGGTTCTCGTAATTGCCGTTTCCCCCGTATTCAAGCGACAGGCCAATCTCTCCGGTACAGGCATTGGTGGCCAATGCCGGATACGCAAACGCGTAACTGTCGTTCCATATCTGCACTTGTTGAATCACGTTGAAGTTGTTGCTTCTGTCCAACGTCACCATTTCCACGTGATCTTGCTGGAAGTTGTTGTCAGTTCCTGCGCTCCACGCCAGCCAGATCTGGTTGGACACTCGTGTGGCGCCGATAATCGAATTTCCGGGGAATCCAAAGGAAGGCCAGTTCTTGCCATCCGGCGTCACTGAAGAGAGAGCATTATTGGCCCAGCTGGAAACTCCAATGTCCCGCCAGAAATAACTGCCGGAGCCTTCCGCCCAGGAGAACACCCTTATACCTGGGGAGCTACTGCTGGTATGACCAGCCCAGATGATCTCATCCTGCGTATCCTGGCTGAGGTGTGCTCCCCAAGCCACCGAGCTGTCCGAAGGTTTTGTATAGCCGATCCCGATCGTGCCACCCGCTTGCAACTGGCTCAACGGTATGCGTAAGATCTGATGCCCCGAGTTGCAGCCGGCGGGCAGGTTGGCCATCCGGTATCGTAGCTTATGTATAGGTAATTATTCCCGACAGATAGGTCGGGGTAGTCGAAACCGGTACCGCTAGGTTGGCCAAACACGTCCGGAGTGAGGTTCCAGTAAGTCCATGCCGTGCCGCCACTGCGCCCTGCGACAGCAGGGCTCGCTACAGCAAGGCGATAACCATTGCCCTGGAGCAACCAAACGAAGCGGTCAATGCTGGGCACGTACTGCACAATCTGGTCACAACAGTATCCAACGGCGTCGTTTGGAAAAATTGTGGTGGGATCCAACTGATGGAAAGTAGTTCCACCATTGGTGGAATAAGCCGCCACCCAGTTCGCCGTAGCAAATACGATCGAACCTCCGTTGCTCTGTCCGCTCGGCTCCGCAGTGGTGCTGGCCGTCCCATTCGTATTTCCTGAAGTCAGTCCCAGTCCGTTGTTGAGTTCAAAGACGACACTCCCCGGGGGCGGCAGTGCAGCTCTGCCCTCACTCCTGCTTCCAGCTGCTTGCGCTGAAGTGCCAGTCGGCGTCGGCGTACCCATAACGAACGGCCCGGTGGGAACGGTTCAGCCCTGCCGGTTGACTTCATCCCCAAAGTTAAGAGGCTGATGAGGGTAAGGCGCGCCGAAGACGGAATTTGAAGCAATCATATTGGTGCTGGCAGATGCGGATCCCGGTGAAGCAGGCGGAACAGTCAACACCTGGGTCACAGCGAAGCTATAGGTGGCGAGGCCGACCGTGTACGCTCCATTGACGCCAAGAGTGTACTGTCCACCCGGAGTGAAGCTACCGCTGAAGTTCGCATGCACCGGTGCTTGGCCCTCCGCCGGTATGGGACCGAGACTGAGCGGGAGGGAAGGAAAAATCAGCGTCCCGCCGGTTAGTGTGATCGAGGTTACGGTAACGTTAGATGCTGTCACCGTTCCGTTGTTGAGAATGGCCATGCCGCTGAGTAGGGTAATGGGGTTGAGAAGCGAAACTCCCGGTGAGCCAGCCGCGAGAGTGACCCCGCTGTTGTTGCTTCGTTCCCGAGCTTCCGCTTGCATCTGGCTTGTCTGTGATATGCGGGTGACGCCGCTCGATGGTCCACCATTGGAGTGGCTTAGCGGGTTGTGCTGTGCATCGGCTGGAGCAGTTGTCACGACTAGGGAAATAGCGGGTATCAGGACGCCGATGACGCACGTCCGCGGGATGCACATCCATGTGCGGAATTTCATAAGATTCTCCTTCGTCTCTGCGGTTTAGGGGCGGAGAAAGTTCGCAGATTCGACTTCGCCGCTGGTAAGACTTAGTAGAAGACCCGAAACTTGCGACGCCAAGGTGGCATCTGTCGTACCCAGATCGGGTCGCTTTGATTCCCACTAGGGGTTCGGAACCGGGGCCGGTTCAGTCAAACCGAATGAAGGAGATCCCACCTGCCTGAAAGAAGAATCAAGTCAGAGAGGTGCTTGGGCTTGGCTGAATGGGCCGATTATATCCGCGTTCGGGTAGATGTCAAATGAATCTTAGGAACCCAGCATGAAGAGCACGCAGGACCACCAATTCTGAGACCTCTCCCACGCTTGCTGCATCTTGTGCTTTAACTGAACATGAAAGAGGCTCGCAATGAAGATCGCATTTCTTGGATTAGGCAATATGGGAAGCCACATGGCTCGTCACCTGCTTCGCGCCGGACACGAAGTGACGGTGTGGAATCGAACTCTATCGAAAGCGGACGAACTGCGCAGCGAGGGCGCCAAGGTAGGCAAATCGGCAGGCGAGACTGTGAAAAACGTGGAAGCTGTCTTCACTATGCTGGCCGACGATCACGCCGTCGAATCGGCCGTACTGGATTCGGGCGGAGTGCTGGACCATCTCCCCAAGGGGGCGGTGCACGTTTCGATGAGTACCATCAGCGTTGCACTGTCGAAGAAACTGGCCGAAGAACACCGCAAGCGCGGGCATCAATACGTTGCTGCCCCAGTTTTTGGGCGTCCCGAAGCGGCGGAAGCAGGAAAGTTGTTTGTGGTGGCGGCGGGCGAGAAATCGGCGGTAGAACGCAGCAAGCCGCTACTGGAGGTGTTGGGGCAACGCGTGTTCCTAATCGGAGACAAGCCGGAGATGGCGAACGTGGTGAAGCTGAGCGGCAACTTTCTCATTGCCTCGGTGATCGAGTCGTTGGGAGAAGCGATAGCACTCACGCGGAAATACGGCATCGATCCTCATGACTATGTCGAGTTCCTGACCAATTCTCTGTTCGCCGCTCCGGTATACAAGACGTACGGCGGCATCATTGCCGACGAGAAATACAAGCCTGCGGGCTTCAAACTGCGACTGGGCCTGAAAGATGTCCGGCTTGCCCTGGCTGCGGCTGAAGCCGTGGATGCTCCTCTGCCGTTCGCCAGCGCAGTGAGGGACCACATGTTGACCGCGATTGGCCGCGGCATGGAAGACATGGACTGGAGCTCGACAGCCAAGCTGGCAGCGGAAAACGCCGGGCTGAAGTGACGGCGCGAATGATTTGGGATAAGCAGATTGCTTTAATGTTGCAATATTCTAGCGAGCCTCTGATTGCGTCACACCGAAGTCCCTCAGCGGCTAAAGCCGCAGTGATTTTGCGGCATTACGGACGGCCTAAAGGTCGTCCCCTTCGAGAAACCAGACTTATCAGAGTTTCCCTGAACAAGAGGCAATCGTGATCCGACCTCAATCCCATCGAGCGCAGGAACGTCTGGCGCTGGGCACCTACGTCAAGCTGATGCGCGCCGCCAATTCGGCCCGCAGCTACGCTGCACGAAGTCTCAGCGACACCAGCCTGACGCTAACGCAATTCGCCGTGCTGGAAGCGCTTTACCATCTGGGGCCTATGTCGCTGTCGGACATCGCGCGGAAAGTCTTGACCACCGGCGGAAATTTGACGATGGTGGTCGGGAACCTCGAAAAGCAAGGCTTGGCGCGCAAGCAGCGCTGTCCGGAGGACAAGCGTGTGTTGATCGTGGTGCTGACAGCGAAGGGGAATACCTTATTGCGGGATGTTTTCCCCAGACATGCCACCGCCATCGTTCGATTCCTGAGCGTGCTCAGTTCGGAAGAGCAGGAACGTCTGGGCCAGCTCTGCCGGAAGCTGGGAAAACAAACGAACGCCCTCGCCTGAATCTTTCTTTAACGTTAAAGCATCTTATGATATGTAGGATTCAGGAGGACATCATGATCACCATCAGGCCGTCCGAAGAGCGCGGACACAACAATCACGGCTGGCTGGATACGCACTTCAGTTTTTCATTCGCCGATTATTACGATCCCAAGCACATGGGATTTCGCGACTTACGCGTGATCAACGAGGACTGGATCAGTGCGGGCAAGGGTTTTAGCATGCATCCCCACCGCGACATGGAGATCATCACCTACATGATCGAGGGCGAACTGAACCATCGCGACAGCACGGGGCGTGGAGCCGCCATCAAGCAGAACGACGTGCAGCGCATGTCGGCGGGCACCGGCGTCATGCATAGCGAGGTCAACCAGTCCAAGAAGCCGGTACACCTGTTGCAGGTATGGATCTTGCCTGAGGCCGAAGGATTGAAGCCCAGCTACGAGGACCGGGCCTTTCCGGCCGAGGAGAAGCGGAACAAGCTGCGGCTGATTGCGTCGCACGACGGACGTGACAGCTCGACCAGAATCAATCAAGACACCAGCGTGTATGCCTCGCTGCTCGACGGCGGGCAGAAGCTGGATCTCGAACTACAGCCCGGCCGGCATGCCTGGGTGCAATTGGTCAAGGGAGAGCTTGACGTGAACGGCACCATGCTGGCCGCAGGCGATGGCGCCGCCATCAGCGGCGAGACCAAGTTGCAGCTGACCAGTGGCGGCACAAACGGTGAGGCGGAATTCCTGCTGTTCGATCTGGCGTAATTCCAGTTGCAATTTATCGAGGGGTGGATTGAGCCGCAGATCCCTCGACTGCGCTTCGCTCCACTTGGGATGACAGCCAACAAGAGGGACAGCATGTCGCTCGACTCCGCTGCGCGAAAAAAGCGAACCGCAGATCCCTCGACTGCGCTCCAACACCCCACACCGCGCAACGGCGGCGCGGTTTGGGGACCCGTTTGCGCTCCGCTCCGGATGACAGCCAACAAGAAGGACAGCCGGTCGCTCGGCCGCGATCGCCGCATCGACGTTCAGCACCGGTGTCACGCTAAGCGGACCAAATTGATAGCAACCATTTCTCGACCTATTTTGGGAATCAAAAACCAGGTCGCGCTATGAAATTGCTGGCAATCAGACTGGCGGAAAAGCAACAATGATTTTGGTAGGGATTCTCCCACGACGGTTGACCCATTGGGTCGGTAACTCCTAGCGGCTCTTGCCTTCGGTAAGGCCCCGACAGGAACCGGTCCTGCACAAGAGCGCATCTGCCACACACCGAATCGGGTCGCACCGAGAAACATATTTACGAGTCACTCAGCGTCATTCAAACGAGTACCGTCCACAGCGGTACGGACCGATGATGCTGCGTGTGGTGCAGGCAGACGCGGGGATCGAAGGTCCTTTCGCCGAATCGCTGGTTTGAGGAGAAGCCCTAATGCACTCTATCCGCCGCATCTTCTTGTCTGCCGTTGTCTTCGCCTTCTTAGCAGTTTCTCTGGTCGCTCGCGCGCAGGGTCCTCTGCGCTTTGTCCCCGTGAGTCCCTGCCGCATCGTAGATACGCGCTGGTCCAACGGCCCGTTTGGAATGGCCCGGCAATTCAAGGCCAGTCTTCCCGCAACTTCGCGATCCCAAACGGCTCCTGCAACATTCCCAATACAGCGGCGGCCTTTTCGCTGAATGTCTCGGTGGTTCCGCGCGGGGCACTGGGATACCTGACTGTATGGCCTACCGGACAGCCGCGTCCCGCTTTGTTTTCGACCCTGAACTCGCTGGATGGCCGGATCAAGGCAAACGCGGCCTTTGCACCAGCGGGTGACAATGAATCCATCAGCATCTACACCACCACTACGACCGACGTTATTTTGGATATCAACGGCTACTTCGTACCCATCGCCACGGACAACTCCGCGCTCGCATTTTACGCGCTCACGCCCTGCCGCCTGGTGGACACGCGTAATCCTGTCGGCGCGTTGGGCGAACCGTATCTAGCGGGCGGGCAGAACCGCGATTTACCGATACTCTCGAGCCCGTGTGCTCAAGGCGTCATCCCCCCGACTGTGGAGGCCTATTCCTTAAACGTCACTGTGGTGCCCAGGAACGGTGCGGCACTGGGTTACTTGACGGTTTGGCCGGCAGGTCAGGACAAGCCACTTGTCTCCACCCTGAACGCATTGACCGGGACGATCGTCGCGAACGCTGCGATTGTGCCTGCAGGAACTGGTGGCGATATTGATGTGTACCCCACCACCAACACCGACCTGGTCATCGACATCAACGGATACTTTGCACCCCCCGAGTCCGGCTCCGATGCTTTGTCGCTCTATACCGTAACGCCCTGCCGGGTGCTAGACACGCGGACGACGACAGGCGCGTTCAGCGGAACACTTAGAGTTGACGTTGTCGATAGTCCATGCGGCCTGCCTTCGGGCCAGGCCTACGTTGTAAACGCGACCGCCGTACCCCAGGGTGCCCTTTGGGCTATCTGACGACGTGGCCCGACGGTCAGTCGAAGCCGTTGGCTGCGACGCTGAACGCAATGGACGGAGTGATTACCTCGAACCTGGCGATTGTGCCGACGCAGAACGGATGGGTGGATGCATACAGTTCCGGCACAACCCAACTGGTTTTGGACAGCGTCAGCTATTTTGCATCGCCGGGGCCCCTGGATATCACAACAACATCGCTGCCGGCTGGAGCGCTGAACGTTGCCTACAGTGCCACCTTGACAGCCAATGGCGGAGTCCCGCCCTACACTTGGAGCCTCATAGGGGGCAGCTTGCCACCTGGGTTGAATTTGAACCCCAACGGAGTGATTTCTGGTCTGCCGACGGCGACCGGCAGCTATTCCTTCACCGTGCAAGTTGTCGACTCGAATGTGCCGGTGCAAGCGACCGCCAATGCCCAACTCGGCATCACCATCGGCCAGTATTTGCCGTTGAGCATCACGACGACCTCATTACCATCCGGTACCGCGGGCACGGCCTACAACGCAACTGTGGCGGCTGCCGGCGGGGTCACTCCCTACACGTGGACCGTCACGGCCGGGAAACTTCCGACCGGTTTAAGCTTGAACAGCAGCACCGGCGCAATCACGGGCATGCCGACCGTGGTAGGGACCTCGAACTTCACCGTGCAGGTCACTGATTCCGACTCACCGCCAGGGAGCGCCTCGGCGCAACTTAGCATCGTCATCAAGTCCCCTGGGGGAGGCGGTGATCCTGGGCTTCTTAAGGGAAACTACGCCTTCTTCTTGAACGGCTTCAACTTCGAAACAGGTGCATGGACCCTGGCCGGGAGCTTCATCGCCGACGGCGCCGGCAACATTACAAGCGGGGTGGTGGACGCCAATTCGGTTGCCGGGCAGCCGTTCAATACAACCGTTAGCGGTACCTACTCGATTGCGTCCAGCGGATTGAACACCCTCACGCTGCAAAGCCAAGTGTGGGGACCTGTAACGCTTGCCTTTGTCCTTAACTCCACCGGCAGCGGAAGAATCATCGAGTACGACGACACGACGGGCCAGGGCAACAGGGGCTCGGGTGTGCTGCGCAAGGCCGATTCCAGCGCGTTTTCTCTGACCAAATTGGGCGGCGGCTACGTGTTTGGGATGACGGGAGCCGACAACTCGGCGCTTCGCATGGTTGATGCTGGCGTCTTCACCTTGGCCTCCGGAAGCATCACCAACGGAGCGTGCGACATCAACGACGCTGGGAGTTATTTCACCTGCACTTTCGCGGGTAGCGTGACCGCGATCGACGCGCAAACCGGTCGCGGTGTAAGCACGATCCAGAGTAGTAACGGTACCAGTCATCAGGCAGTCTATGTGGTCTCCGTGGGCGAGTTCGTGATGGAGCAAATCGACTCCGTTCCGGACACACACACCCCACTGCTCGTAGGCTCGGTGCTGCAACAAAGCGGCTCATTCAGCAATGCTAGCCTGAACGGGCTGAGCGTCCTCTATTACCAGGACATCCACGCTGCGGAAGGCGCCGATCAATCGGGCGCCATGATCATCAACTCGAACGGCGACGGCACCGGTAACGTAGTCGCCGCGGACGAAGACCTGGCGGGTACGATCACACAGAGGTCGCCGGGGCCAACGCCCTATACGGTAACTGCCAATGGCGCGGTGAACTTCGGAGCCGGAAATCCCGCGGGGTTCCTGGTGGCCCAGAACGTTGGACTCTTTGTAGGCTCCGGTTCCAATTCCATCTTCGGTACCATCGAGCCGCAAACCGGCGGTCCATTCTCCAATGCATCAATTCAAGGCGCGTACGCTGGCGGTTCACTCGCTCCGCTCGACTACCCCAACGGCCGGAATGAAGTAATGACGGGACCGGCAGACGGTCTCGGCACATTCACTGTGAACGGCGATTCCAGCGGGTCCTACGGGCTCGACCAATACTTTGGCACGATCGTTACCTACAGCATGGCTGCGGATGGCCGAGGTACCGCAGAGACTCAGGGCGATGCCACGCCCAGTGTTATCTACATGATTTCGCCCACAAAGTGGATTGTGATGATGACAGACCCTGACGCCAGGGTAGACGTGTTCCAGCACTAGACGTTTGAACTTGCGGCCAGTGTCCTCGGACGCCGGCCGTTTTCTCGCGGACACTTTTTTGTTGCTTTGAAGGGGCGCGCCGTTTAGCAGCGAACATTCAGGCCGGCTTTAGCCGCGGAGGAAACTCGCTCTGTGACGCTTGGGACAGAGAGTTCCCTCGGTGCCTGAAAGCCCGCGTTCAAAGTAGCCTGCTCGGCGCGGCTGAAGCCGCGCCCCTTCAAGGCAGGACGTCAACAGAGCCAGACGAGCTCTAGATCACGACGGTCTCGTGGTACTCGCCGTAAACGTGGCGCATGGCATCGGAGATTTCGCCGACTGTGGCGTTGGCTTCAACCGCCTCCACAATCGGTGGCATCAAGTTGCCTGTGCTGCGTGCCGTGTCTTCCACCTTCTTGAGCGCCGCCTGCCATTTCGCCTGATCGCGCTTGGCGCGCAAGGCACGCAGACGCTCCACCTGCTTGCGCTCCAGCGACTCATCGATGCGCTGCAGGGGAATCGGCTTTTCTTCCTCCAGCTCGAAGGCATTTACACCTACGACGATTGCCTCCTGCCGGTCGACAGCCTGTTGATACTCGTAGGCGGCATTTTGGATCTCTTGCTGGATAAATCCGCGCTCAATTGCCTTCAGCGTCCCACCCATGGCGTCGATCTTGTCGAGGTATTCGCGAGCCTGGGTTTCGATCTGGTTGGTCAGCGATTCGATGTAAAACGAACCAGCCAGCGGATCGACGGTCTGGGGCGCACCGGACTCGTAAGCGATGATCTGCTGAGTACGGAGCGCGATGCGCGCCGATTGTTCAGTGGGCAATGCCAGTGCTTCGTCAAACGAATTGGTGTGCAGCGATTGCGTCCCACCCATGACCGCTGCCATGGCTTGCAAGGCGGTGCGGACGATGTTGTTTTCCGGCTGCTGCGCCGTCAACGTTGAACCCGCAGTTTGGGTGTGGAAGCGCAACATCAAGGATTTCGGATTCTTGGCGCCGAAATGGTCGCGCATGATGCGCGCCCACATGCGGCGGGCGGCGCGGAACTTTGCCACCTCTTCCAGGAAGTTGCTATGCGCATTGAAGAAGAACGACAGTCTCGGGGCAAAGTCATCCACGCCCAGTCCGGCGTCAATGGCCGCCTGCACGTAGCAGATGCCGTTGGCCAGCGTAAATGCCACTTCCTGCACGGCTGTGCATCCTGCTTCGCGCATGTGGTAACCGGAAATGGAAATCGTGTTCCACTCGGGCACGTTCTCGTGGGCATAGGAAAAGATGTCGGTGATGATGCGCATGGCCTGCGCCGGCGGATAGATATACGTACCGCGCGCAATGTATTCCTTGAGTACATCGTTTTGCACCGTGCCGGAGAGCTTGCGCACGTCGCGACCGGTGCGCCGCGCGGTAACGATGTACAGGGAAAGCAGGATCGAGGCGGTGGCGTTGATGGTCATCGAGGTGGAGATTTTCTCCAGGTTGATACCGTCGAAAAGCCGCATCATGTCCTCGATGGAATCGATGGCAACGCCGACCTTTCCCACCTCGCCCGTTGCGAGGGGGCTGTCGGAATCAAGCCCGATCTGGGTCGGCAAGTCAAAGGCCACACTCAATCCAGTCGTGCCGTTGCTCAAGAGGTATTTGTAGCGGCGATTCGATTCCTCGGCGTCGCCCATGCCCGCGTACTGTCGCATGGTCCACAGCCGGCCGCGGTACATCGTCGCCTGCACCCCGCGGGTATAAGGGAACTGCCCGGGGAAGTTGAGGTCGCGGTCGTAGTCCCAACCTTCGAGGTCAGCCGGAGTGTACAGAGGATGAACGCTGATATGAGAAGAGGTTTCTTGCTCGGGCGCCAGCTTGGTAGCCACCGCCCCTTTATGATTTTTGCCTTCGGGCATAAGCGTAGGCCCTCGAATCTGCGGAAAGATAACTAATTATGAGCTCAAGCGACGGTAGACGCTATGACATCGATCACAATTTGCCGGCTCGTTGCGGGCTTGGTCAAACCTTTGCCCGCTGCCCCAGCCAGCGCTTACCTCCGCGACTTGTTGCGAGACCTCGTAAAAGAACTTACACCGAAGTACAAGAAGGCGAGGGCAAATGTCGCGGCCAAAAGCATTTTGCCAATTCCGGCAGTGCCTTTAGTGTAACGATGATATTCGCGGACGGCAGCTCCAGCGCCAACCAGCGCGAGTGTCAGGAACAGAAGGCCGGTGATTTCCAGCCAGAGGACATGCAGTACCCGCCCCACGCTGGCCAGCGTTACACTACTTCCCACGTAAAAGGCCCGAATCCAACGGTTCTCGCCGGTCTTGCGGCCCGCCACGCGCAGAAATGCCCGGCCCTGAGTAGCGAAATTGCGGGATGACACGGTTACCACCTTTTCCTCTGTACTGCTGCCTGGGAACACCACATTATTTTACCAGCGGATTTCCGCCGAATGGCTCCAAGGCGCTGACAACTGCGCCCGGTATCACAAAACTCGGACCTCATAGCACGCATCTAAATGTAGTAAGCTCGCTAAAAGCGGCCGGGCCAAAAGGTTTTCACCACCTAGTCACAAAGAAAGCCTGGACAGGTCCAGTCGCCAGCCAGCTTAGGTGCAATCGTGGATCGACGACTCAAAAACCTGATGAAGGAATTGGGGGAAGCAATCAACAACTCGCTTTCCGATTCCGAACAGATAGCAGAGGTCATTACTCGTATTAAGTCCGGCGGCTACGATGTATTTCTCGTTCTGGAAGCGACTGTGGGACTCCATGAGCGCGATGAGGCCTCGGAGCCAACGCTAGTCAGCGCCCAGAGTTCATTCGCCAAGTTTCAAGTGACATCACAGGATGTGAGGTTTCTGAAATCGCTTCACATCAAGGTGGACGACGAGAAGTAGGGTCGAGGTCCCAGGCACCCAGATTGACACGCCGTGAACTAGGTGCGGTGTGCTAACATTCGACTTCGCCTGTGGGTCGGCACGCGCCACCAAGGCGCAGTCCGCCCTCCAGCAAAACGAACGCTCTTAATCCCGTCGGGGAAATCCGTACTCGGAAACCATCAGGATGAGAGAAACCCTAGGAGTCTTATTGGCGGGAGGAGCGGGCGAGCGTTTATATCCGCTGACACGCGATCGCGCCAAGCCGGCCGTCACCTTCGGCGGCATTTACCGCATCATCGACATTACTCTTTCCAACTGCATCAATTCTGACCTGCGAAAGGTGTACATCCTGACGCAGTACAAAGCGCTGTCATTGAACCGGCACATCCGTGAAGGTTGGGGCAACATTGTGGGACGCGAACTGGGAGAGTTCATCGAGATCCTGCCACCGATGAAACGGGTTAGCGAGAACTGGTACATGGGAACCGCCGACGCGGTGTACCAGAATCTCTACTCTATCGGCTCCGAACAACCGCGCTACGTGCTTATCCTGTCAGGTGATCACATCTACAAGATGAATTACGACCTGATGCTGCGTCAGCATAAGGATTCGGGCGCGGATGTCACGCTGGCTACAATCCTGGTCGATCCGGCGGAGACCAAAGATTTTGGCGTCGTCGAGATCGATCGTACCGGCCGAGTTGTCGGCTTCCAGGAGAAGCCTGAGCAAACCGAACTGCGTTCGCCCTACGACCCACAAATGGTTTCCGCCTCCATGGGTATTTACCTGTTCAACGCGGATGTGCTGATTCCGGTGCTGCTGAAGGACGCGGAAGATCAGACTTCGCGCCACGATTTCGGGCATAACATCCTGCCGCGCATGGTGGACGACTACAAGGTTTACTCGTTCAATTTCATCGACGAGAACAGGAAAGAAGCGCTTTACTGGCGCGATGTGGGAACCCTGGAAGCCTACTACGAAGCCAATGTGGACCTGGTCTCGGTGGCCCCGGTTTTCAACGTCTATGACAATGCGTGGCCCATTCGCACCCATATGCGGCAGTATCCCCCCGCCAAGTTCGTGTTCAGCGATCCCGGCCGCACCGGAGAAGCGCATGACTCAATCGTCTCGATGGGCTGCATTATTTCCGGCAGCTCAGTACGCAACAGCGTGCTGTCCCCCGATGTGCGGGTGAACTCCTACTCGGAGGTTGATAGCAGCATTATCTTCTCCCATGTAAAGGTCGGGCGCCACTGCCGCATTCGCAAAGCCATCATTGATCGCGACGTGGAGATTCCCGAGGGCACCGTTATCGGCTACGACACCGAGGCTGACCGCCAGAAGTATCACGTAACCGACACAGGCATCACGGTTGTGACCCGCGATTACTCGCTGTTCGAGAATCCCGTCACGGTTGACTACTTTACGTCGGAGTAAATTCTAATCGCCGGCGACATTCCAAAGCCGAGACGCCGCCACTCACGGCCGTTCGGGTGATTCTACCGTCGCAAAATAGCACGCCGACTGCGGGTTGCCACGTAGGATGGCATACATCTTTAACGGCGCGTCGAGCTGAACCACTCTCGCATAGCCAGCATAGCCAATGTAGCCGTCCTTGATCCGGCGATTGTCCACCAGGGTCATGGGACGCCACTCGCCGACCACGCCCAGGCCGGCGATGATGCCGTCCTCCGTCATCACAATCGCAGACGGAGGACGCTGGTGCTCGCGGTGCCCAGACCCAACCGGCAATGCGCACAGCGCGCGACTGGCCGTTTCCTTCTACCGTGGCCGCGGATTCCACGAGGCCAGTACACTCCTCGGAAGGAGCCAAGGCGTAGACCGACTGCAGAGGCTTGCCGAGTTGGGCGTAGGCATTGTCGGCATAAGCCGACAATCCATTCTTCTGCAGGAACTGAGCTTCACTGGGCACAGCTCTAGGGTTCGTGATGGCTGCTTTCGCGAATTGCACCTCATCGTAGCCTCCGACAAACATCGCAGTAGCCGCCACATTGATTTCGAACCCTCGTAGCCTCGCTCCGCGCACGTCGTTGCGGGTGATGTGGGATGACCAGACAATGATCCCTAATATGCACAACTGGACAACGAGGAAACGAACCCGCTTATTCTCCGTGACAGATTCGGACATCAACAGCAGCAGGCCCAGGCAGCACCAGAACAAAAGAGCAAACGTGTGATATCGCGAGGCGAATGCCTGCCGGATACCAAAATTCAACCTGCCTAACGACGTAATGAAAGCGGTCCCCAGGCAAAACACCAGGATCAGCACAAGCAGAACCGGAAAGAGACGGCCGGCTCGAAGGTATCCTCGAAAGCGGAAGAGCACGAAAAACGCGGCCGCCAAGCCAACGATTCCAATGCAGGTTGCCAGAGGAACATAGTGCCGGACCCACGGGCTTCCGAAGTACGTGGCAATGTACTGAAAGATTTCGAGCGGCGCTCGGATCGACGAGATTGGGTTGCCATGGCCTAGTGGACGATGATAGTTGTGCAGATATAGCGTTGTGCTGACGGCCCCCGTGATAAGAAAACTTAGCGTGGCTGCCAGACGCAATCGCAGCAAGAGTGCCGCCGCCACCAGCAGGGGCCATAAGAGATTTCCGTTCGACAGCGAGTAAGTCGCCCCCAGCGCTGCCAGGATCGAGAGCATGAGGTGGACCCATGCATGTCGATCGCGAGGTTGTCGCTCGGAGTGCTTCCAGTAGAGCACCAGCTCAACCAGCGACAAGGTGGCAAAAAATTCCAGCAGAACGAAGCAGATCGAAAAGCCGATGATGAAGTTCTCCCATTGCGTGGGCCAAAAAAGGCAGAAGGCTGCAATGCCGACGCCGGTGCGCCACATGGTCCCGCGCCAGCCGCCCAGTGCTCGCATGCTCCAAGCCAGCAACGTCAAAAGCAGAAATTGCGTCACCAGAATGCTGGTGAGCATCAGTTTCTGCCTGGCTCGAAACAGAAGCAGGTCGGCCGCCAGAAATAACTTCGGAATTACCATCCTGTGTTCATTGTGCTGTGCCCACAGCCAGGCAGGGGATAGCGGATTCACCCCTCGCAAAGCGATGTCGATCTGTTCCCATCCGTCCGTCGACGGAAGACTCGAGTAGCTGGCGATGACCATGTAGATGGCGGCGGTCGTGGTCAGCAGACCAGCGAGGAGGATGGCGTAGGCAAGAGCAACGGAAGCGCGGGACCAGAGGGATTTTCGGTCGCTCAACAGGCTGAGGCTATCTGTGGTTGCTGCCGGGTTCACTCGGTGACCATGCACGCTTTCACCGTCACTGCACCCACGCACCACAACAGCGCATCCTCCACGTGCTCTCGCAGCGACTGATTAGTGAAGATGGTTCGCAGTTGTGCGCCTTCGGTCAACCGCGCCGCCAACTCCGTCAAGATCCCCTGATATCGGTCCGGCATATGGAGCTTGGTTGCTCGCACCAGATCGTCAAAGACCAACAGGCAATCCAGGATCACGCCGTCCGGGTCCGATTGTTGTGAGTTGACCCGATACAGTGCCTCGGCGACATCGCAAAATGTTTCGATGGTCTCCGGCGGAGGACCAAGCCACGCCATGCTGGGATCGAGCCCCAGCGCCTTCGCAGCCAACTTTGGGTAAACGAAGAACACGACGCGTCCGTCGGACGTGATTGGCCGTTCATTGTCGCTTCCGACTGCCAACAAAGTGTAGAACTGTGGACCATCATGACGGGCGTCCAGGCGAAAGCCAATGAGGATCAATTCTTCATGCGTCCGGGGTTGAAGAACGGGTAACTCAGGCATGAAGAAATAGTACAGTTGGCGGTCGCCAGTTGCTAGAGCGAACCGGGGAAATGCTTGTGGCCACGGACGGACACTCCGACTGAATTTCCCGCAACCAGATGGAGCCATTCTCATCTACTCATGTGGATATG
Organism: uncultured Acidobacteriaceae bacterium; assembly: GCA_963836295.1. Lineage (GTDB taxonomy): Bacteria > Acidobacteriota > Terriglobia > Terriglobales > Acidobacteriaceae > Bog-257. The sequence continues at coordinate 651,617 of CAWIIY010000006.1, forward strand.
GGAAACACATTTAAGACTGCGTTACTGCTGACGGCATTGACGCTTTTTCTGCTGCTCATGGGGCAGATCTTCGGCGGTCAGCGTGGCATGGAACTTGCCCTCGGCTTGGCCGTGGTCATGAATTTCGTGTCGTATTTTTTCAGTGACAAGATCGCTCTGGCCATGTATCGCGCACAACCCGTTACCCGCGAAGAACTTCCGCGCGCTTACGAAGTCGTCGAGCGGCTTACCCAGAAGATCGGCATTCCCATGCCGAAGATGTACGTTATCCCCACCGATTCGCCTAACGCATTTGCCACCGGACGCAATCCGCAGCACGCGTCAGTCGCTATGACCAAGGGAATTCTAGGCTTGCTGAACGATGAGGAGCTGGAAGGCGTCCTGGCACACGAGCTAGGGCACGTAAGAAACCGCGACATCCTGATTAGCTCTATCGCCGCAACTTTGGCGGGCGCCATCACGATGTTGGCGCGCATGGGGTACTGGGCCTCGCTCTTCGGAGGCATGGGCGGTCGCGATGACCATGACCGTGGCGGTGGGTTGGTCGGCCTGCTGATGTTGATTCTCGCTCCGATTGCGGCTACCCTGATCCAGCTCGCCGTGTCTCGGTCGCGGGAATACCAGGCTGACGCCACCGGCGCGAAGCTCACCGGCAATCCCTACGCTCTGGCTAGCGCGCTTAGGAAGCTCGACGCCTATTCGAAGCGCATACCAATGCAGGCTTCGCCATCGAATGCGCATCTCTTTATCGTTGCCCCGCTGCTTAGCGGCGTCAGCTTCGCGAATCTGTTCTCGACCCATCCGCCCATTGCCAAGCGCATCGAGCGGCTTACCGGCCGGCCAGCCGAAATGGACTACTAGTCGATTCGCAGAAACTTGGGCCGAACTGCTCGCAATGCAAGACCAATTCGCATCTGAGCAGGCCCAACGGGTAGGTGCCGTTTTGCATCGGAGGACACACCCACGTCAATCTCGATGACTTTGGGAAATCACCCTGACTTTCGAGCAATTGAATTGGCCTGGGTGACCTGCACTCGCGGCGAAGACCTGCTGCCCGAATCGTCTTTCTTCGACTATGATGAACGGCGATTCGGAAAAAGCATCCTCAAACCCAGCAAGATTCAAGGAGAACTATGAAGCTTCTGCGAATGCTCGGATTCGCCGCCCTCGTGCTTTTCGCTGCCGCAGGTATGGTCAGCGCACAATCGTGGCGGCCCTTAACTAATCAACCCAGTTTTACCGCCGGCGCCGCCTTGCTGCTCACCGACGGTACTGTCATGGTGCATCACGAAGACCCCAACGACGGCTTTTCCGATTGGTGGAAACTGAGTCCTGACATCAATGGCAACTATGTTGACGGTTCATGGTCGCAGCTCGCCTCCTTGCCGTCGAACTATGGCCCTCTTTTCTTCGCTTCGGCGGTGCTTCCCGATGGGCGCGTGATCGTCGAAGGCGGGGAACAGAACTTCGCGCAATATGTCTGGGCACAACCAGGGAGCCATCTACGATCCACAAACCAATGTCTGGACGTTGGTGAACCCGCCCAGCGGGTGGACTAGCATCGGTGATGCCTCAAGCGTGATTCTCAACAATGGGACCTTCATGCTGGCCAATTGCTGCACAACCCAGCAGGCTTTGCTCAATCCTTCCACCTTGACCTGGACCAGCACCGGCTCCGGCAAGTTCGATGAGAACGACGAGGAAGGATGGAACCTACTCCCCAGCGGCAAAGTGCTCACTGTGGATGCCTATGTCAACCACTTCATCCAGAATGGTACCAATTCCGAAATTTACGATCCCACCAGCGGCTCATGGAGCAGCGCGGGCAGCACGATCGTGCAATTGTGGGATTCGCACGGCTCCAATGAAGTTGGTCCGGCGATGTTGCGGCCTGATGGTACCGTGTTCGCGACCGGAGCCAACGGTGCCGGAGCCGGTCACACCTCGATTTACAACACCAACACTGGGATATGGACGCCAGGGCCGGATTTCCCTGATGGATTAGACATCGCCGACGGCCCTGCCGCTTTTGCTACCGGACGGCAATGTGCTGCTGAGCGCGAGTCCAGGCATTTTTCAAAATGGCACAGTTTTCTTCGAATGGGATGGCACTAACCTGATTCCCGTTCCTGCCACACCTAACTCACCAAACAACTCGTCCTGGTATGGACGTATGCTCGTCCTGCCCACGGGACAGGTGCTCTACACCGATGGCAGCCAGGATGTCGAGATCTACACACCCAGCGGGAGCGCAAACCCGAACTGGGCGCCCACGGTGAGCCTGTTCACCGCCTCACTCCAGCGCGGAACTTCGGTCCTGCTCTACGGCACCAAGTTTAATGGCCTCTCGCAAGCCAACGCCTACGGGGATGACGCGCAAATGGCCACCAACTATCCCATCGTGAAGCTGACCAACGAGTCCACTCGACACGTAATTTACGCCCGCACTCACGACCACAGCACCATGGCCGTCGGATACACCGGTCCCACTTACACCCACGTGGATCTCCCGCCTAACATGGAACGAGGTCTTACTCTGCTGCAGGTCATTGCCAATGGCATCGCCTCGCAAACTTATACCGTCGGGATACATTAGAAATTGTTGGATCAACGTTGTCGTTGCGACGGAGCGACATTGGCCGCGTCTGCATTGGCCGCGGTCGCTACGTCGTAAGCGGCACAGGTTGGCCATTCCAAGCGAGCGTTCTGTTACCCGCTTGCTGTGGCCGAGATTTGTCACTGTGATCCGTGACGCAGGTCACAGGAAATCGGAGGGCTAGACACGAGAGTCTATAATGATTCCGGCGCTCGTCCTGGCTGGATTCAAACCCGGCTCAAGAAGGCCATTCACCTTGGTCTTCGATCATCTGGTTTTCAGGCTTTCTCGCCGAAGGAGGCTGGATATGAAATACCGGGCCACGATCCTGGTTCTGATTCTCCTCCCCATTCTGGTAGGCTGCGGTTTTGCCCTCGCCAAATGGCCCATGAACGCTCCTGTGATTGCCGTCCTGGGGGCGATTATGATCTGGCTAGGCTACACAGGGTATGCCCGCCGAATCGACCAAAAAGTAATTCAACCCGACGCCAAGAAGGCTACTCCCGCGCGCATGTACATGGACGGGGTCGACTTCATGCCTACGAGTCGCAACGTGCTCTACGGTTACCACTTCAAGTCGATTGCGGCCGCCGGTCCCATCGTCGGCCCCATCGCTGCGGTCGCACTCTGGGGATGGTTGCCCTCGCTACTCTGGCTTACGCTGGGCGTCACCTTCCTTGGCTGGGCTAGCGATTACGCAGCCATCATGGTGGCGGTCCGCAACGATGGCAATTCGTTGTCGGCGATTGCGCACCGGCTGATTGCGCCGCGAGCCCGCGTTATCCTGTTTGTGTTCATCTTCTTCTATCTGCTGTTGCTGGCCGGAGCTTTTATAGGAATCATGGCTGGCATCTTCGACCCCAGGGCCGACGTGCCGTTCGGCATCTTTATCCTCGCAGTTATGGGCCTGTTGATGGGACAGATGCTCTACCGCTGGAAGGTGGACCTGATCGTCACTACGGTCCTCGCGGTTGGCCTGACCATGGGCGCGATGGCGTGGGGCGCACGGGGCATGACTACGGTGAAAGGCATGACTCCGGCTGGCAAGCCGGGAGCTGCCATCGTGTTCGCTGGCCCGATCAATTCGGTGGTGGAGAAACTGAATAATGTCATCAACCAAACCAGCGGCGGGAAGGCTTTGTACACCGTCGTCGATCCCACGCATTCTGATCCGCGTCTGGTGACCATGATGGTGAACGAACAAGGCCAGATTGTGCCCAGGTACCTGGCGGGCGGCGGCGCCATCAAGATGCTGCCCTCGTTCATCTTCTGGTGCATATTTATATTCGCCTTCTCGTATCTGGGCACGGTCTTGCCCATCTGGCGTTTCGCCCAGCCCACAAATTACATTGGTTTCTGGATCACCTTCCTCACCATCGGCTTCTCCGCCGTGGGTGCAATCCTCGGTGGACTCCGCGGACTGTTCGGGAATTCGGTCATGGCGCAGGCCGTGACCTTCCAGACAAAGGTGTTTGGCTCCTGGGTACCCATGTCGCAGGCGAAAGATGCCGCTGGCCATATAGTTCAGGCCTTACCGGCGATCCAGCCGATCTGGCCGATGCTGTTTGTGACCATCGCCTGCGGCGCCATCTCCGGGTGGCACTCGCTGGTCGGCTCCATCGGCACCGCGCGGCAATTGGAATATGAAACCGACGCCTTGCCGGTGGGCGGCGGCGGCATGTTCACTGAAAATGCGCTGGCGTTGCTCGCGTTGGTGGCGGTTTCCATCGTCGGCGGAGCTGGCGCAGGAGCATTCGCCAATGGCGTGGGCAAACTGCTCGGACTGGTCACGTTTGGCGGAATCGAGCAGTCCTATGGAACTGCGCTTGGCTTCGGCGTGTTCGTCGTAATCGTCTTGACCATGGTGCAACTGGTGTTCCGCGTCATGCGGGTCACTCTGGGTGAATGGCTCGGTGATGTGTGGCTTGGATTCAAGAATCCGCACATCGCTGCCATCATTTCCATGGGTCTGACGCTGCTCCTCGTTCTCAGTGGAACCTGGATCTACCTATGGCAACTGTTTGGAGCTTCCAATCAGTTGATGGCGGCGCTGAGTCTGCTGATCGTCAGCCTGTGGTTAAAGTCGGTAGGACGCAGTCCCCGGTTCGCCTTCTGGCCCATGCTGTTCATGTACATTACGACCATGGCGGCGATCGTCGTGACCGCGTATAACCTCTACGCCAGCATATTGTCGAACCCGGCCATCGCATCGCAAACCATCAACCTGCTCGGCGCAGTGGCGATGATCATAGTTGCCATCTTGCTGTTTGCAGCGGCGGTGATCATTGCGTACGACGCCTGGCATGCCTGGAACCGGATAAAAGGTCCGGCGCAGGTGCAGCCGATGGCGGCGGATTGAGAATCCCGGCGAAGCTTGCACGAGGTCTTTGGGCTTGGTGCAAGCTTCAGACCTGACGGGCGAGGCGTTGCACAGTTTCGAAAACGGCTCGTGCCGCAGACGCCGGCCGCGAAGGTAGCCGCCATTGCATCTCGAAGCTGTTTTTCGTCCGGCGCACTCCGATGCGCACCGGCGAGAGACCTGGGCGTCTGGCTTCGGCCAATAGCTCAGCGATGTTTGCAACCGGAGGGAGAGCGTAAACCTGGAGCCCTGGGTCTTCGCGGGTAACGAGTTGCCACTGCTGCTGCCGAACTTCTTTGCCGACAGCCCGAGTGGACCAGGCTTGCCGGTCGAAGATTTCGACCTGGTGCTTGGGGATAGAACGCAACTCGGTGCGAACAATCAGCAAGTCGCGTCTGCCGCGGAGGCGCGAGAGCAGCCACAATGGGGGAACGTCCCGGGGTTCCAAAACGAGGAGAACTTCGACTCGGCGGAAAGGCTCGTGAGCGTTTTCAACCTGGAGGTGAACAACGGAAGAGCCCAACCAGCGCAGGCTGGTCTTTTCTCCGACCAGCGGCAGGCCTTCTTGCAGCCATTCCAGGAAGCGGTGGCCCTTGCGTACATTCAGGTGCGTACCGAGCGCGAACCATCCGACGATGGCGATGACGACCATCACGAAGATGGCTTGCTCAGGTGACATTCGTTTTGCAGCTGAGTCAAAGAATCGACGACCATTATGGCATACCCCCTCGCCACGGAATGGCGCTAGTATGCGCGTAATCACGATGCCGGCAACCCGGAGTTTGCTTGCCAAGGTTCGCGAGTTTCTCTACGGGATGATCGGATTCGAGTTCGAGCAGCAGGCCAGAGAACAGCGCGGCGAACTGGAATCCGCGTTCATGCTCCTGACCATGGGTGACATGCTTGGTGTCCCAGTGATGCCCCCGCTGTACGCGCTCCGCATCTTACCTTATGCGGTACCGATGATTAGTACTTGGAAACGGAGAACCATGCGGGAGCGTGATGTCTCCGACAAGGAAGAGTTTCATCTGCACGGGGTGTAATACCCCGAATAACAGGCACGGAATGGAGTTGTGAATATGCCAGACGATCCAGAGAAGAAAGAAACCGAAGAGAAGCAGGGGCTGTTCAGCAAGCTGAAGGAAATTGCCTACGGCATGAGCGCGCATGACATGTCCCGCTATGCTCTGCGCACCCGCGCCAGCATGGAACACCTGTTCATTCTGATTACCATGGGGGACCTTATCGGAGTCCCCATTCTCCCGCCCTACTACTCGCTGCGGCTTTTGCCTTATGTCGTGCCCAATATCTCGACGTGGAAACGCCGCATGTTGCGGGAAAAGGACGTATCGGACGCGATGTTCTGAGGCGAGAGCAGCGTTCCCAAGGACCGGCAATTCATACGAGGACTTTTCATGTCATTGCGAGAAACATTCGAAAATAACAAGGACCGCCGCTACATCATGTTCGGCGGCAAGGGCGGACTCGGCAAGACCACATTCTCCGCAGCCACGGCCTTCTGGCTGGCGCAGCAAGGCCACAAGGTGTTGGTTTTCTCCGTCGATCCCCAGGCGTCGCTTAGCGATATCTTTCAGCGCGACATTTTTGGCCAGGGCGCGGTCAAGATTATGGACAACCTCTATGCCCAGGAGGTCGATGCCGACCGGCACATCCGCGAATACCAGGATCAGATCCGCAAAAAAATCCTGGACATGTACGGTCTCGACGCGGTGCCTGAGGAAATCGAGCAGTACATTCAGGCGGCGTCGGCTGAACCTGCCATGGAAGAGTCCGCCATCTTCGACGCCGTCGTCGATATTGTCGTCGGGGCCGAGTACGACTATTACATCTACGACCTGGTTCCCCTGGGGCACGCGCTCTACTACCTTTCCATGGCGAAGGTTTATGACGAGTGGATCAATCGCATTACCCGTCTGCGGCAGGAGATGCGTGAGCAAGAAGAGATGGTGGCGCGAATCAAACGTCAGAAGACCACCGAAGAGGACCACATTCTGACCGAACTGGAATACATAAAGAACCGCATCAACCAGTCCTCCCGGATTTTGACGGACAAGCAGAAGACGGCATTCTTCTTTGTGGTGGTACCGGAGGAGATGATTATCCTCGACACCGAAAAGGCGGCCCAGCTCTTCTCGAAATTCGATGTTCCCGTCGCCGGATATGTGGTGAATCGCGTGCTCCCGACGAACTTGGCCGGGGAGGAGATTCCCGCCTACTTCAAGAAGCGTCTCTCCATGCAAGGAGAATACTTGCAAAAGATTGACAAGGTTTTCGGTAAGCAAGTGATTGGGCGTGTTCCGGAACTCGAGCGCGACGTTACGGGGCTTCCGATGATCGAAAAACTGGCCGCTATCATGTACGGCAATGGCAAAGGGTGAGCGGATTATGTCTGAGATAAAACAAAGCTTCACAGAGTTTGTTACAGCCCATCCCAGAATGAAGTTCATGTTCTTTGGCGGTAAAGGCGGCGTGGGCAAGACGGTGATGGCGGGCGTCACTGCCCTGCATCTGGCGCGGGAAGGCAAGCGAACCATGCTCGCCTCCACCAATCCCGTGCATAGTTTGAGCGGGTTGCTGGACCAGAACGTCTACGGAGCGCCGACTGCGGTCAAAGGCGTTCCTAACCTGTGGGCATACGAGATCGACACTAAGGAAACAATTGAGCGCTCAAAACAGGACATCAAGACCAAGATCCGCTGGTTCTTGAAGTTTGCCGAAGTCTCCACCCAGGCGGATGCCTTCGTCGAGAGCGCAACCATGAACCCGGCCTTCGAAGAATCGGCGATGTTCGAGAACATGGTCGACCTGATGCTTAAGAACGAATATGACGCCTATGTCTTCGACACCGCGCCCACGGCCAATGCGCGCCGCCTGCTGGGAATGAGTAAGGTGTATTCGCTCTGGGTCAACAAGATGGTGAAATCGCGCGAGGAGGCGCAGTCCTTACGAGAGCTTCTGTCCTTCACCAAAAAGAAGGAGAAGGACCCGCTGATGGAGTACTTGGTAACTTTTCGCGAACGGATCTTGCAGGCCCGAGAATTGCTCACCGACGTCGAGCAAACCGCGTTCTTCTTTGTTACCCTGCCGGAAGCCCTGCCCATCGCCGTGATCAAGCGATTTATCAACTGGTTCCACGATTTCGGTATCCCCGTCGGCGGGGTCATTGTGAACATGGTAATTCAGAAAGACCAGGTCCACGCCGACTCGCCTGAGTTCGTTCGTAACCGCGTGACTATGCAAGACGGTTATATGGAGGAAATCTGGCGCGACTTCGACAATGTACGGGCGGTGGTGCCCCTGCTCGATAACGAAGTGCGCGGGACGGAAGCACTGCAGGGGGTTGCGCAATATGTGTTTCCGGTCAGACAGGATACCGGTTCTACAGTGGACGCGGTCCGTTAGAGCTGTCCTAACGCCTTCAATGCGCGGCCCGTACTTCCTCGGCCACCCGCTCAACCACTGCTCCCACGGCTTGCTCAACAGCCGGGGACAGCCCTACACCAGCGGTGAAGTTTTCGCCCTCAATACCGTAGACGATCAGATGCGGAGGCAGTTGGTCCAGAGAACGTGCCAGTTCGACCGCCTCGGCCACGCTGAACGCATGTGTCGAATAGCTGAAGAATCCCGTTGGCATTGGCGCAGCCTGCGCGTCAATGCGATGGATGGTCCCCGGGGGCGCGCCCGATCGAACCGCATCCACTAGCATCATCCAGGCTGCGCCTTGCCATGCCTGGATCAATGCCGCACCCTCGCCGCTTTCCTCCCGGACCGTGACACCGGTGGAAAATAGCGCTCGAAGGCGACGGGCGACGGCAATCCCAGCTCCGTCGTCGCTGCGGTACTCGTTGCCAACACCGATGATGACAATGCTTGATTGTCCGGCTGTCATTCGCGTTCGATTTGGAGTTTCAGGAAGTGGGTCGCGCAAGAAATGCAGGGATCGTAGTTGCGGACCGCCTGCTCGCACAGCCACTCCAGCTTGCCTTTTTGTATGACAAGGTGGGATTGGACAAACTCCCAGAGGTCGGCTTCGATGGTCTTCTGGTTCTGTGAAGTGGGCGGAACAATCTTGGCATCCACAATGACGCCGCGGTCGTCGATACGATAGCGGTGATAACAGATTCCGCGCGGCGCTTCCGTGCAGCCGTAACCAGTGCTGACGCTGGGTTCGACGGTGATCGCGGGTTTGTCGGGCATCTCATACTGCTCGATGATGCGCAGCGCCTCGTCGCAAGCGTACACCATTTCCACGCTGCGTACGATGATGCTCTGAAAGGGATTGCGGCACACCGGCCCCAAACCCGCGCTGCGTGCGGCCCCCTGGGCCATGGGTGAAAGCTTATCGAAGTTCAGATTGTAACGCGCTTGCGGACCGACGAAGTAGGCATCCCGCTCCTTAATGCGCGATTGCAACGCATTGGAATGAGCGACATGCTCCTCGACAAAATGCTGATCGTATTCCCGGATGGCGATGTCCAGGCCCTTGTTGGAGACGAGCCGTCCTTCGTTGAAGGGATACTCGTCAGGATGACGCAGGGCAACGAACTCGTAATCGCGGTCGAGGTCGGGGAATGCGAAGGTCGCGACCCAGCGCACCGTCTGGAGGGCGGCATCACGTGCCCACTTGAGCTCCTCGGCCAGCGCAAAGAAATCCCTCTTGTGTGGCACCTTGTAGAAGCCGCCGATGCGCACGTTGATGGGGTGGATTTCCCGGCCGCCTAGCAGGCGCACGATTTCGTTGCCGGCTTTTTTCAACCGCAGGCCGCGCTTTACTGCGTCAGGGTGGTCCTTGGCCATGCGAATGGCGTCTTCGTAGCCGAGGAAGTCGGGTGCGTGCAGCAGGTAGACATGCAGTGCATGACTCTCGATCCATTCGCCACAGTAGATCAGCCTCCGCAGGTTGCGGATCGGGCCGGTTATTTTGATTCCCCATGCATCCTCGATGGCATGACATGCGCTCATCTGATACGCAATGGGACAGATACCGCAGATGCGAGCGGTAATGTCGGGCACCTCGTGAAACTTCCGGCCGCGCAGAAATGCTTCGAAGAAACGCGGCGGCTCGAAGATCTTCAACTTGACATCCGTCACCTCCTGGCCCTTGATCTTCACCAACAGGGCGCCTTCGCCTTCGACACGCGCCAGGTAGTCGACTTTGATGGTCCTACTTTTCATGCGCTTCGCTTTCTCTGCGGAAAGGCTCAGCGTAGGCATTGAACCCCCGGAAGGCCCGCATCAAGTCTCGCTCGCTCACTCCCATCCCGTGCCACCACGCGCTGAGCGACGTTGTGTTTGGTGTCTCTTTCGGCCCGAAGCATCCGTAACAACCGCGGGCATAGCCCGGGCAGAGGGCGCCGCAACCAACCTGAGTCACGGGACCCAGGCAGGGTGTGCCATTTGCCACCATCACGCACACCGTGCCACGATGTTTGCACTCCATGCAGACGCTGTGCGGCGGCGTGTTCGGCTTGCGACCGTTCAGAAACGCGCTGAGCACCTCTACCAACTGGTACTTGTTGATGGGGCAACCGCGCAGCTCGAAATCAACAAACACGTGGTCTGTAATCGGCGTCGATTTCTTCAGGGTCTCGATGTAGTCCGGCCTGGCATATACGATGGAAGTGAATTCCTTCACGTCTTTGAAGTTGCGCAGCGCCTGGATACCGCCAGCGGTCGCACAAGCGCCAATTGTCACCAGGAACTTGGAGGCGCGCCGGATGCCGTGGATCCGTTCGGCATCATGCGGCGTAGTAATGGAGCCCTCCACCAGCGAAAGGTCGTAAGGGCCTTTGACCACGGCGCGCGATGCCTCGGGAAAATTCGCAATCTCCACTGCGTCGGCAACAGCGAGCAACTCGTCCTCACAATCCAGCAGGCTCAACTGGCAACCGTCGCACGAGGAGAACTTCCAGACCGCGAGTTTGGGTTTGCGTAAGGCCATATCAGATCTCCGACTTGCCAAGAATGGCCGCGATGCGAGGGAATGCGAAGACTGGGCCGTCTTTGCAGACGAAGGTCGGGCCGTATTGGCAATGACCGCAAAAGCCGATCCCGCATTTCATGTTGCGTTCCGCGGACAAGTAAGTGCGCTCCGGCGCGACGCCGCGCTTCAGGAGCTCCATTACCGTAAAGCGCATCATGACCTCGGGTCCGCAAATCATCGCGAAGGTATTGGAAGGATCGAAAGGAGCACGCGGAATCATCGTCGTTACCACACCAACGTTCCCACGCCAGGAGCTGGCCGCTCGGTCGACCGTGACCTCGATTTCCAAGTCGAACTTGCCGCGCCACTGTTCCAACTCGTGACGGTAGAGCATGTCCTCTGGAGTGCGGGTGCCATACAACAGAACGATCTTGTGAACTTTCTGCCGCTCTGCCATTAGGCGGTAGAGCGCAGGTCGCAAGGGAGCCAGCCCGATTCCTCCCGCCACAATCACGACATCGCGGCCGGTCGCTTCTTCTACCGGCCAATGACTCCCGAAAGGCCCGCGAATCCCCATCATCTCGCCGCGCTTCAGCTGCCGCATGGCCTTGGTGACCGTGCCGACCACGCGGGTGGTGTGCTTGAGCAAAGGCAGATCGTCGGGGTCGCTACTAATGGAGATCGGCACCTCCCCTACGCCGAAAACGTAGAGCATGTTGAACTGGCCCGGCGTAAACGAGAACCCATTGCTGGAATCCTGGGGAAGAATTTCCAGCGTGAAAGTGTCGTCCGTCTCCTGCCTCACGCGCTGAACGCGGTAAGGCACGGGCAGCATCGGATCTGGAACCAGACCCGCAGTCACAATCTCAGCTTGCTCAAGCATGGTTGCCATACATATCCAACAACTGCAATCGGGTTGACTCCAGGCGTTTGGTAATGATTTGCATGAACCGCCTGTAAATCTCGTAACCGAGGTCGTGGTCCTCATCGCACTTGGTGCGGAGACACTTGCCGTCGAAGGCCAGCGCATGTGTGGGCTGCTGTGCCCTTGCGTCAAAATGCCAGCGATACGGAGGGAACAGCCACGACCACCCCAATACCTCCCCTGTGCCCACAGTTTGCACCGTCGTCAGGCCATCGTGCGGGATCATGACCTGCACGGACACCAGACCTTGCCGAATCAGGAAGAAGTGATCGGCTGGATCTCCTTCACGGAAGATGACATGCCCGGTCTCGAAGCGGACGTTCTTGGAACATCCAGCGATCAATCGGATGTGCTGCTCCTCCATCCCGTGAAAGAACGGATGCTCTCTGAGAATCGGTTCAAGTGTTTGAATCATGCCGAATCCTTGCTCCGGTCTGCCGGCGCCTTGACAGAATCGTTTTCGCGGATGGCGCCAGCCTCCACCGTGATATCAATTCCCACCGGACACCACGTGATGCAGCGGCCACAACCCACACAGCCGGAAACGCCGAACTGGTCAATCCAGGTGGCGAGCTTGTGCACCATCCACTGGCGATAGCGTGATCGCGGAGTGGCGCGCACACTTCCGCCGTGGATGTAGGAGAAGTCTACTGTGAAGCACGAGTCCCATCGCCGCCAGCGTTCGGCGTGTTCGCCGGTCAGGTCGGTCACGTCTTCCACTGTGGTGCAGAAGCAGGTGGGGCACACCATGGTGCAGTTGGCGCAAGTCAGACAACGCTCTGCAACATTGTCCCACTGGGGATGCTCGTAGTTGCGGTAGAGAAGCTCCTTGATTCCGCGTGTGTCCAATCGGCGGCCCATGTGGCGCGTCGTGTCGTCCAGAATGCGCTCGGCGTGCTGCTTGTCCGCGTCGTTGGTTGGTTGATGCGGGCACCGCGTCCAGGATCTCGGCGCCGCGCTCCGACCCCACTTCCACCAGGAAGTAGTGCCGCCCGTCCTGCAACAATTCGGTGAGCGCAAGATCGAAGCCGGAAGTCGCCTTCGGTCCGGTATTCATCGAGGCGCAGAAGCAGGTACCACTAGCCGCACCGCAATTGACGGCTACGAGAAACACGCTTTCGCGCCGCGCCTTGTAGCCGGGATCAACGAACTGACCATCGAGGAACACTTTGTCCTGGATCGCGATCGCGTGCAGTTCGCAGGCGCGCACCCCGAAGAAAGCATACCTTGGCGTGGTGCACTCTTCTTCCGGCAGGATTCGCAGTTCCTTTCCATTGCGCGCCGCCTGGCACAGCCGTTGAGCTGGCGGATAAAGGAACTTTTTCCAGGAATGCGGGCCGACGACGTAGCCGAATAGGGCGTTATCCCGGCGGCGTTTCAGGCGATACTTTCCTCCAGCCTGCTCGTCTGTCCAACCGGAAGGCAGGTCTTCCGTCGAGGCCAGATGGTCGTAGACAATCGCACCTTCGCGAAGCGTTGGTCCGATAACCTCATAGCCCCGGCTGAGCAACACCTGGAACAGTTGCTCCAGATGCTCTCGCTCGACAACAACGGCATCCCCAACGTGCAACGGCCCTGCTGACATGGCTCGCGGTGTGTGCACCAACACCACCTTCCGCCTTCAGATTAGAGGATCGTCTGCTTGGCTTCGGTGACGTGGGTCACGTTGCACTGTTGCAAGTGATACGTCGCATAGGTCGCCGAGCCTGTACGCGTTCTGGGGAAAACGAATGACCAATCGTAGAATGGAGGCAAGGCCGACCCGGTCGCAAGGACACCATGATGAATGCTGCCGTTCTGCATACTGTTGGCAAGCCGCCCCGATTTGAGCAATTCCCCGAGCCCATCGCTGGTGACGGCGAGGTGATCGTGCAGGTTCACGCCGCTTCGCTGAAGCCCATCGACAAACAGCTGGCCAGCGGTTCGCACTATGCCAGCCCGCGCGAACTCCCCGTCGTCTGCGGTTTAGATGGAGTTGGGCGCCTCGGCGACGGGCAACGGGTCTTCTTCGGTGGAACTCGGGCACCCTACGGTGCGATGGCCCAACAAACGGTTGTGCGCCGGACGTTTTGCTTTCCGGTACCCGAAAGTGTAGATGACGAAACCGCCGCCGCCCTGCCCAATCCAGGCGTCTCCGCATGGCTTTCCCTCGCCTACCGCGCAAAGCAGGCGCCAGGCGACAATGTCCTCATCCTCGGTGCAACGGGAGTGACTGGAAAGCTTGCCGTAAAGATAGCGAAGCTTCTCGGTGCGGGTCGCGTTGTTGCCGCGGGGCGCAATCGGCAAATCTTGAGCACATTACATGATGTCGGTGCTGACGCGACCATTCAACTCGACGCGCCCGCGGACGACTTAACCGCGGCGTTCGTGCGCGAGGCTGGTGTTTCCGGTTTTCAAGTGGTGATCGACTATGTGTGGGGCCAACCGGCGGAAGCATTTCTGGCTGCGATAACACGCAAGGAATTTACTGTTATCACGTCTGAGACGCGCTTCGTCCAGGTTGGGGAAAGCGCCGGGCCGACGATATCGCTTGCGGCTGCGGTACTGCGCAGTACGGCACTGACAATTATGGGGACTGCCGGGATTCCGCCCCGCGACATTCTGGTCGACGCCCTGCAACAGGTCATGGCGCATGCTGCCAGCGGGGAGCTTCGCGTGGACACGGAACGCGTTCCGCTCGCGGATATTGAGAACGCTTGGGACCGCGATCAACCAGGCCGCAGATTGGTAGTTAGGCCATAGCTCCAGGCCAGACCTGCCTTCCAGAGTTCGCCAATGTTACGGTTGGCGCCCATTGAAATCAAGTCGTCTTTGCGAACAGTTTTATGCCGTGACATTCACCCCGCTGATTGGCGGCAGCGTTCCGCCGGTTCCAGAAGCCTGCCAGCTTTGTTGCATAGCGGTAAAGGCTTGTTGCGCCGCCGACAGATTTCCCGACTGCAGCGCCTGTCCCAGCGTGCTCAACTCTTGCGCAAACGAATCGTTCTGTGCTGCCGAGGTCGAGGTTTGCGAGCCATGCGCGTGATGATGATGATGAACCGCAGACGTCCCTGTCGTGGTGGGCGCGATGGAGGCGAAGGCCTGCTGCGCTGCCGTGAGATTCCCTGATTGCAGAGCTTGTCCCACGGCGTTGACTGCCGTTGCCAGCGGGCTGCTGCTGGCCAGCTGGCTGGTCACCGACTGCGACAGGGTGACGAAGTCCGTCTGCGCCTGCGCCAGGTTGCCTGCACTGAGATCCTGCCCCAAGGTCTTGAATTCACCCTGTACTTGTTGGAACTTCGATTGGATGTTGCCGAGTTGAGATAACGCGGTACTTGTAATACCAAGGACGGACATAGTGACCTCCAAGGCGCAGTTTGGCGTCTCCATTCTTGCAAAGCGCCTGCGCCATTCTTCAGCTGCGACCTAATTGTCGCATCGGTAATACAAGCAATACGGAGACCATGCGAACTAGAAATTTCTAATACATCGGGCAGGAAGCTATTGTTTGTCTTCGACCATCTTCTCCACGATCTGGTCAATCGTGTCGAGCGCTTTCTTGGCAGGCAGGGTGTCGTTGTTGGTCATGATGGAAAACGCGATGTGTTCCCCGCGCTGCGTGGTGGCGTATCCCGCAAGCGAATAGACGTGCGCGAGCGATCCCGTTTTGGCATGGACCAGACCCGCAGCCGGTGTGTTGCGAAAGCGGTCGGAGAGCGATCCATCCACACCGGCGATGGGCAGAGTCTCCTGGTAGAGCTGTCCCCAGGGTTGCTGGTGACTGTAGAGCAGAATCGCAACCACCGCATCGGGAGTGACCAGGTTCTCGCGTGACAGCCCCGAGCCGTCCAAAAAGACGAATTGGTCCGGCTTGATCCCCGCGCGAATGAGAAAGCCGCGTAGGCACCTCCAGTCCCCCTTCAATCGAGCCCGATGTGCCCTTCTCTTTGCCCAGCAAACGCAGCATCAGCTCGGCATGCAGGTTCTGGCTTACCTTATTAATGACACGCAAGTTTTCCGCGACCGGCTGCGACTGATAGCTGGCCAGCACCAGCGGCGCGGGATTCGGTGGCCGAGTTGCATCACCACCGCCCGAAGCCATGGACGTGACGCTGAAGGTCTGCGTCGAGGCCAGTTCAGTGTGGTGAGTGCGCGCGCGTCCGTAAATGGTGACGCCCCGCTCCTCTAGCAGTTCCCGGAAGAGTCGCGCCGCGAAATCGGCGGGATCTTCGATAGCCAGTGCTTCCCCGAAGCCGGGATCGTCCAGCGGAATGTTACCCCAGAAGGTGAGCTGGTTCGAGCCGGGTTCGCGATTGATGGACACGGTGCGCGGCCCTGTCCCTTGCGGCGTGGTCATCACCCGGTTATCAATTTTGTAGTACTCGGGAAACGGCGTGATGTTAAGAAACGCGCGTTCGCCGGGCCGGTCGGCTGGCATGATGTTCACGAAGATGACATTGTCGTTGATCGTCAGCGCCGAGACCGGAGCACCCCACTCTCGCGCCAAATCGTCCTGCGACCAGCCTTCGCCGTAGCGCTCGAAAACATAGTAGGAATCGTCGGCCACGACATCGCCATCAATGTATTTCAGTCCCTGCTGAACAAGCTGATCGGCGAGACTCTGCAACACCTGGATCGGTGGTGTCTTGCGTTCGGTGTGCATGCTATAAGGAAGGGTTCGTCCGGAGAGATTGGGATCGCCGCGTCCCACCAGCACCAGATCGGCGTTGAGCCGTCCGTACTTGTCGAGCGTGCCTGTGGTTTCGACCGTGGTCTTGAAGCGATAGTCCGGCCCGATCAGCCCAAAGACAGCTGCGGTGGTGAAGAGCTTGGTGTTTGATGCAGGCGTAAAAAGCTTGTCCTGGTTGAGAGCATAAATCGGCTTGCCGGTGTCTAGAGAAACCGCATCGATACCCCAGAACCCGCGCGCGGCCTCGGGATCATCCCTAAGAATCTGCTCGATTTCGAAAGCCAGCTTCCTCTCGCCATTCTGTTTTTTGTCGGGCTTATTGTCGGTAGCCGCAAGAGCCGGCGAAAGCAGCACGAGGAGCAGGACAACAGCGGCGAGATTGTGAACCCGGTACATGGGCCTACTGCACAAATTTTAGCACCCACTGACAAGACCGCTGTGTTCCGTTTTCCCGGCTGAACGATCATGCGCGGCCTTGCTGCCCATTACAATCGTTTTATGCGGCCTTGCTTTCGCTGGCAGTTGCGGTCCCAGACGCTGGAGTTGGGCCGGCGAACCCTTATCATGGGAGTACTCAACGTAACCTCGGATTCGTTTTCCGACGGAGGAGAGTTCCTTCAGCCGGAACGTGCTGTGCAACACGCGTTACAGATGCTGGACGAAGGTGCGGACATTTTGGATCTGGGAGGCGAGTCAACCCGTCCGGGAGCGCGGATTGCAAC
This sequence comes from uncultured Acidobacteriaceae bacterium, assembly GCA_963836295.1. GTDB lineage: Bacteria > Acidobacteriota > Terriglobia > Terriglobales > Acidobacteriaceae > Bog-257. The sequence goes on from CAWIIY010000006.1 coordinate 668,832, forward strand.
GGATAAGACAAGCGCGAAGGCAAAGCCGGTGGTCACCGAGGCAGAAGAGCTGCGGCGGGTGATGCCAGTCTTGCAAAGTGTCCTGCAAGCGCGGCCGGGGACGATCATTTCAGTTGATACCTACAAATCAGGTGTAGCCCGCGCAGCCGTGAACGCGGGCGCCAAGATCGTGAACGACGTCAGCGGCTTTCAGTGGGGCCCCAAAATGGCGCAGACGTGCGCCGAATTGCAATGCGGCGTGGTGCTGATGCACACTCGCGGGCAGCCAGGGGAGTGGCGCAATCTTTCTCGCAAGGGAGACATCACGGCTGTGGTAGAGCACGACCTCGCCAACCGCCTGCAGGTTGCCCTGGAGCGTGGCGTTGAGCGCACTCGCATCGTGCTCGATCCCGGCTTCGGCTTCGGCAAGAATTTCGAGGAAAACTATCCACTGTTGGCGCACCTCGATCAATTGCACCGGTTAGGGTTTCCGCTTCTGGCGGGAACTTCGCGCAAATCATTCGTGGGGCGCACCGTGGGCAAGCGCGCCGGCAAGGATGCGCCACCATCGCTACGACTCTATGGATCAATTGCCGCTATGGTCGCCAGCATCCTGCGTGGAGCTCACATCGTGCGCGTCCACGATGTGAAGGCCGCGGTGGAAGCAGCGGCCGTCGCCGATGAAGTGCAGTCTGCGTAAAGCCTTGTTGGGAATGTAGGGCGTGCGTGGAAGTAACGAGCCACCAGGACGTTCTTGTGCTGCCGCGCTCGAGCATCGCATTCCACGCTATGCATGAAACACCATCCCGTTGATATTCGGGTGGTAAAGATATAAGCTGCTGCGGTCATACTGACATTGGAGATTCTATGCGATCTGGATCTTGCCGGATTGTTCGGTCGTTGCTCGCCGTTTGTGTGGTGTTCGGCTTCGCCACTTTCGGGCTCGCAAAGCAGGACCCAACGAAACCTGACGAAGCGCGCCTGAAGCCTGCCTATCGTTTCGAACGCGATCATTGGGTGTACGTTCATCTCGAAGGCTCTCCGGCCGAGATCGGATATCAGCACGGTTACCTGCTGGCGCCCGAGATCGAAGATGGATTTAACACCGTTCGCGCGGTGGATACGCATACCACCAAACGCGATTGGAATTTCTATCGCAACGCCGCACAGAACGTGCTGTGGAAGCACATCGATGCGGAGTATCAACAAGAATTGCAAGGCATTGTTGATGGCTTGCACGCTCATGGCGCAAGCCTGGACCTGTGGGACGTTGTGGCGTTGAACGCCATGGAAGAACTACCCGACTACTACGTTCCCTACGTCAACCGGCAGGAGAAGCGGGCTGATGCGCCTGTTCTCAAAGCGCCAGGCAATTGCAGCGCGTTGGTGGCAACCGGATCCATGACCAAGGACCACAAGCCGGTCATTGCCCACAGCAACTGGACTGACATCGCCGTGGGCACTCGCTGGACCATTATCTTCGACATCGTTCCCACTCACGGTTATCACATGCTTATGGACGGGTTTCCGGGCGTCATCGTCAGCGACGACGACTTCGGTATTAACTCCGAGGGATTGATGGTCACGGAGACCACCATTACCGGATACGATTTGTTCGATCCCGATGGGACACCCGAGTTTGTACGCGCACGGCGAGCGCTGCAGTATGCCAGCTCGATCGATCAGTACGTGGCGATCATGCTCGACCGCAATAATGGTGGATATGCAAACGACTGGCTGCTGGCCGATAACAAGACCGGGGAAATTGCGCGATTCGAGATCGGCTTGAAAATGCACCGCGTCTGGCGAACTAAAGACGGCTACTATGTGGGCTCTAACTTCCCCAGCGATCCTGACTTCATTAAGACGGAAACCGATTTTGATTCGAACAATATGGGCAGTTCGCCCAACGCTCGTCACAAGCGTTGGGAGGAGCTGATGGCGCAGAGCAAAGGGCAGATCGATGTCGGGATGGCGAAAGCGTTTCTCGCCGACCACTGGGACAGCTACGAAAGCAAGGAGGACCGCGACGAGCGCTCCCTCTGTGGCCATGTCGACAACTCGCCGCGAGGTGTGCCCGAGTGGCAGTGGCCACCGTATTCTCCCGGCGGAGCGGTAACCGCACAGGCCGCGGACAGCACGATGGCGAAGAACATGAGCTTGCAAGCACGAGCCGGCTATCCCTGCGGAGAGGACTTCATCGCTGACACGTTTCTGAAGGAACACCCCGAATTTGACTGGCAGCGGCCTATCTTGAAGGACATGAAAGGTAATCCCTGGGCAGACTTCAAGGCCGCCGACAAACCGTGAGAAGAATCTTTGGCGGCCGCTTGGTTTACCAACACACGTCCCACGACGGGACACAATTCTGCGACTTACGTGTTGCAACAAGCATCTAGTTAGAGGCGTGGTAATGTGAGACTGCCGCGGCGTCTCGAGGAGGATACTCATGTTTCGCAAACTTGTTTCTACTTCGAATGATTTCACCCTCACCATCGTGCGTCTGGTACTCGGTGTCGTTTTCTTTGCACATGGCGCGCAGAAGATGCTGGGCTGGTTTGGAGGCTACGGCTTCCACGGCACCATGGGCTTCTTTACCCAGCAGATGGGGATTCCCGCGCCGCTGGCGTTCCTGGCCATTTGCGCCGAATTCTTCGGCGGCCTGGGACTTCTGGTGGGTCTGCTCAGCCGAATTGCAGCGCTGGGCATTATCGTCAATATGCTGGTCGCGATCGCAACCGTCCACCGCTTTAATGGCTTTTTCATGAACTGGGCACGGGCAGCAAAAGGGTGAGGGATTTGAATACCATCTCCTGGCAATAACGCTGGCAATCGTGGTGTTGATCAAGGGCGCCGGTGCTGTCTCCATTGATGGCGCGATAGCCGGCGAATAAGCGGGGGCAACCATCGGCCAGCGTCCGCATTCAAAAAAGGAACCATCCCAACCCAGAACCTCCTTTGGCGAAAGCTTTTCTCCACCTGGCCGATAGACATATTGGAAGCCCATGCCCGTCGAACCTAACGCGAGGCCGCCCGGAGGAATTCGCAGTCCTTAGCTGTCCTTCGCGGAACTGGTAGTAGGTTGCTGTCCTGACGGCAACGCTCCCCCAACGACGCCAACGGGAAAAGAAGGCATGTTTGCAATTATTGGAATGCTGGTGGTGCTCGCGGCAGTAGTCGGCGGGTTCCTGATGGAACACGGCCCATCCGTGTCCTGATGCAACCCTCCGAGCTGCTGATCATCGGTGGCGCCGCTATCGGCACCCTGCTGGTTGCCAACCCTTTGCATACGCTAAAGGCCATTCTGAGCGCGCTAACGCTGGTCATCGGCGGCTCGAAATTCAACAAGCAGCGTTATCTCGACGCATTGAAGATGATGTATGACCTGTTCAGCAAGATTCGGCACGACGGGCCGGGCTCCGTAGAAAACGACATCGAGGCCCCCAAGGAGAGCAAGTTCTTTGCTCATTATCCTGGCTTCCTGAAAGACCACGAGACGCGCGACTTTGTGTGCGACACCATGCGAATGGCGATCATGGGAGGAGTCGAACCGTTCGATGTTGATCAGATGATCGAAGCGGACATGGACGTTCATGCCCGCGAGTTGAACCAGCCAGTGGGAGCCCTGAGCACCATGGCCGACTCGCTGCCCGGATTGGGCATCGTTGCCGCCGTGCTGGGCGTGGTGATGACCATGAGCGCGCTCGGCGGACCTCCCGAAGAAATAGGCAAGAAAGTTGCCGCTGCGCTGGTGGGAACGTTTCTCGGCATCCTGCTGTGCTACGGATTTGTCGGCCCGCTTGCCGCCAATATGGCCAAACTGGCAGAAGAGGAGCGCGAGTATTGGCACGTGCTAAGGGTCACCATGATTGCTTTCATGAAAGGCACGTCTCCGTTGTTGGCGGCCGAGATGGGCCGCAGAGCTATCCCCGGTCACGTGCGCCCCACTTTCCAGGAATTTGAGGCGCACTGCAAGAAGGCGGTGGTGGGCGAGGCGGCGGCCACGCCTGAGGTGGCTCCAGCGGCCGCGCCACAAACTTCTGCCGCTTCCTGACGAGGGATACTCACGTGAGCACGTCCAGCCAAATCATCGTGGTAAGGCGCAAAACCGGACACGGCGGCCACCACGGAGGCGCCTGGAAGGTAGCCTACGCGGATTTTGTAACGGCAATGATGGCGTTATTCATTGTTTTGTGGCTAATGAATTCCAGCAAGCAGATTCAAGTCGCGGTCGGTGGTTACTTCAAAGACCCTACGGGCACGGCGAAGATGGTAGGTACAAACCAGACCGGCTCTGGCGAGAACTTCGCCGTGTCCAAAGAAAACATGTCAAAGTTGAAGGAAGAGCTGCAGACCGTCATTCGTCAGGTAGCGGATTTTGACAAACTGAAGAGCCATATCGAAATGACGGTCACGGCAGAAGGATTGCGCATCGAACTGCTCGAATCCGAGAAGGGAACGTTCTTCGAGAGTGGACGACCGGAACCCAATGCCGACGGACGAGAGCTGCTGGTCACTATTGCGCACGAGCTGGGGAAGATTCCGAACAAGCTCTCACTCGAAGGTCACACTGACGCGCAACCTTACGCCGGGCTTGCCAATTACAGCAACTGGGAACTCTCAACCGATCGCGCCAATGCCAGTCGGCGCCTGATGCAGCAGAACGGCCTGCGCGACGATCAAGTTGTGGAGGTGAGAGGATTCGCGAACCAGCGGCTGAGGAACCCCAAGGACCCGAACAGACCCCGCCAACCGCAGGATTTCCCTGATCGTGCGCTACCTCGAGCAAAAAGCCTCGGTACAACCCGCGGCTGTCACGGAGAAGCCGCGCTAAGAAAAGCTCGCCAAATGGCTGTGCTATCTGGGTGATGGGCGGTATGGCAGGAAGACTTTCACGATACAGCCCCGCGTATCCCGGCGATTGGCTAGCTCGATGGAGCCACCGTGGGCCTCGGCGATCTGCTGCGACAGGACCAGCCCAATACCCGAACCACCTGGCTTAGTGGTGTAGAACGGAACAAAAGCGTTGCTCGGGTTAAGCAGGCCAATGCCGTTGTCTTCAACGATCAGCGCCAACTTGCGATCATACTGTTCCCATCGGATGGAGACCTTCGGCGCTACCAATTCCGAACCCGCATGAGCGGACTGCGCCTGCTCCAGCGCAGCATCGACAGCGTTGCGTACCAGGTTGATCAGCATCTGTTCGATGAGGTCGGGATCAATCATCAAGACACGATCCACGCCGGGCACGATCTCGACGTTAAGACGGGTTTCCAGGACGGCGACGCGTTCCAGTAAGGGCCGTAACTCAACTGGTTGCAGGGTGGGCGAAGGCATTTGCGCCAGCCTGCGATATGACTGAAGAAAGCGATGCAACGATGCGGTGCGGGATTCGATGATGTTGAGCCCGCGTTGAAAGTCGGCGTTTTGCTCTTCCGGCAATTGAGGCAGGGGCAAACGCGACGCCAGGCTGCCCGCGATCGAAATGATTGGCGCCAGAGAGTTGTTGAGCTCGTGACCCAGAACGCGGATCAAGCGCTGCCACGCACTGCGCTCTTCTTCGCGCAGAGCGCGACTCACGTCGGAAAGCACGATCAAGGTGTGGGGTATGCCGTTCTGGCGAAACGAACTCTGCCGCACCATCCAACGGGCGTTAGGAGTGGAGTAAGGGAGCGCCACCAGAGTCTCATTTCTGGCTTCGAAGCAAGCGTTGAGTTCGAGCTCCGCAGCGGTCTTTCCCAGCAGCCGAGCCGACGGCTGTTGCAAGAGCCGCTCTCCCGCCGCGTTCACCAGTCGCAGGATGTGATCGGGATCGAAAGTAAACAGTGGAGCGTCGATTTCGTCGACCACGCGTCGCAACAGAGCGGTGGCTTCAATGGTCTGGATGCGCTGCTCGGTCAGGATGTCGGCGAGCGCGTTGATTTCGAGTGCCAACTCGCCCAGGGCATCGTTGGCTACTGCGCCACGAGCGCGAAAAGAATAGTCTTCTTCGCGTAGCGCGCCAACAACGTTGGTCAAAGTTTGCAACGGTCTTACGATCTGGTCGAGCAGAGCTAACGTCAACACCAGCCACAGGAAAAACTCGAGCACCGTCAGCGTGATCCTTATATCCCTCGTCCATGGATGAGTCCAGATGAGGATGGTGCCGAAGGCGATACCGGGAAGGGCTGCCAGCACGGCGAACAAGGCAATACGTTTTTCGAAGAGTAGCCTCGCGCTTCGAGAGCGAGCGCGAGGAGTTCGGGCCGCAGACTTGGAGTCGCCGCCTGAACTAGATTCCATACCGCTCCATTCGGCGGTAGAGAGCGCCACGGCTTAAACCCAAGGCCTCAGCCGCCTGGCTCACGTTTCCGTGGAACCGCTGCAGGGCTTTGCGAACCAGGATGCCCTCGACCTCTTCGATGCTCAGTTCCTCGAGGTTTTGCCCCTGTGGACGTTGCACATTGAGTCCCAGATCTGACACCTGAATCTCGGAGGTGTGGCACATAAGCACAGCGCGTTCCAGGGTGTGCTCCAATTCGCGAACGTTACCGGGCCATGCATACTGCATCATCGTCTGAAGAGCGGGTGCGGCGAAGCCGGTTACGGGAGCACGATAGCGAGCGGCATAGCGCGACAGGAAATGTGCCGCCAGCGCTGCGATGTCTTCGCGGCGCTCGCGCAGGGCAGGAATATGGATCTCAACCGTATTCAGGCGGAAAAGAAGGTCTTCTCGAAACTGGCCAGCGGCAATGGCAGTTTGCAGATCAATGTTCGTCGCAGAGATGACGCGCACATTGATCCGCTTCGTCCGCGATGACCCGACGCGCTCGATTTCGCCCGTCTCCAGCACGCGCAGCAGTTTAGCTTGCTGCCGTATGGGAACGTTTCCGATCTCATCGAGAAAGATGGTGCCGTTGTCGGCCAACTCAAAACGTCCGATGCGGTCCGTGCGCGCGTCGGTGAAGGCGCCCTTCACGTGGCCGAACAACTCGCTTTCGAAAGTGCCCTCGGGGAGTGCGCCGGTGTTTACGGCCACGAGCGGCATCGAAGCCCGTGCCGATAACGCATGCAGAGTCTGGGCCACGACCTCTTTACCAGTTCCATGTTCGCCCGTGACAAGCACATTGGCGTCGGACGGGCCGATGCGGGCAATGGTTTGCAATACGGGCTGCATCGAAGGAGCGGCAGCAATGAACTCGGGACGCCCTTCTGCGCGTAACAGTCTTGTTTCCGCCTCCAGGCGCTGAGTGCGTTGCAGAGCTCGATGCAACTCGACCTGGGTCTGCAGAATGGCCAACAGGCGTTCATTTTCCCACGGCTTCTGAATGAAGTCGCGCGCTCCGCGGCGCATGGCTTCGACCGCCAGCCCAACGTTACCCCAGGCCGTCATCACGATCACCGGGATGCTGCTGTCAAAGGCGACGATCTGGGAGAGCAGGTCCAGTCCTTCCTGACCTGAAGTGGTATCGCGGGTGTAGTTCAAGTCAATCAGTACGGCGTCGTAGAAATCGCTGGCGAGAGCTTCCCGGACCGCGGCCGGGGACTTTGCGGTGTCAACCTCAAAGCCCTCGGGCCGGAGCAGCAGCTCGATCGCTTCTAGAATGTGAGGTTGATCATCGGCCGCAAGAATGCGGCCTCCTTTTTGCCGGTCACGGGTCCTGGTTGCGGAATCTTGCACCGTCCCCTCGGTTCCTTGGCTGTGGGTCTTTGGCAAGATGCTCTCCATCAGGGTGCGGTGCCGTTCACCGCATCCTGGATCTGAATGCCATTATCTTCCAGCGTGGTTCCGGTGGCACGTTCCAACTCGAGCTTGGACTTCTGGTAGGCGGTGCTGGCATTAACCAGGTCCAACTCGGCGAGAGCGAGATCACGCTGGGCGGTTAGAGTCTGAAAAGTCGATCCCGCGCCCAGCGATTGCTCCTTCTGCATGATGGTGAATGTCTTCTCGGCCAGGTCGCGTCCCTTTTGGGCTGCCTGCACCCGGGCCCGGCCCTGCTCCAGGGCGTATTCCGCATTGCGTACTTCGATGCGAATCTGCTTCTTCAGTTGCTGCTCCCGCAATTCGGCCTGGCGGTACTCCAACTCCGAGCGATACTGGTCGGCCTTGGCCACGCGATTACGAATGGGGATGCTCAGATTGAGTCCGACCAGGTAGTCGGGCGATGACCCATTCCAGGCGTTTTGAAAGGGCCCAAACCAGTTGGTGGGAACCAGCGGTGGATTGGGCTCAGTAAAGAGCGGGTTCAGAGGCCCGGCCAGACCGCTGCTGCCATAGAAGCCAACCAGGGTCAGAACCGGCAGCAAAGCGTTGCTGGCAGCCTTGCGGGTGATTTCGCGGTTCTGCACATCGATGTCCGACTCCGATAGCTCCGGCCGATCCAGCAGTGCCTGGTTAATCAGCTCCTGCGTCGGCCTTTCCGGAATCTCCTGCAACGTCTCCAGCGTATCGGTGGGGATCACCGGCATCGCTTCCAACGTGGGATCGTCCAGGTTCTTGGTGAGCGCGTTCTTGATCAGCGATTCCTGCAATTGCAGCGTCGTCTTGGCGACCGTCAGGTCCTGATCGCGGCGGGAGACTTCCGCCTCGGCGCGCATCACGTCCATCGCCGGGATGGCCTCCAGTTGCAATTGCTTCTTGGCGTTGTCCAGGCTCTGCTGCGCGAAGGTGGAGGACTGCGCGGTCACTTTCTCCGCCTCATAGGCACTCACCAGGTCCCAGTAGATGTCGGCGATCTGGGTGACGGTCGCGATCACCTGCGACTTGAACGCGATATCGGAAATCTTTTTGTTGTTCTTCGCGATTCGTATATAACGCAGGTTGGGGCCGGTTCCAAAGCCCGCCAGCAACTGCTGCTGAACCGTTATGCGATAAAACGAATTCAAGCCAGGATTCAGACTGTTGAAAATGCTGTTGCTTGTCTGCCGGTTATTGTCGACCTCCACGCTGAAGCTGGTACCTGTCGGAAACGCCTGGCTGTAGTTAAGGTTCACCAGGCCGGTATTGGTTTGCAGCTCCGGTACACCGTAAATCTGAACGTTCGATAGCGGTAGCGTCTGGTGCTCGATGCTCATGATGCCGCTGAGGATTGGATCGTAGGACGACACGTTGGTTCCGATACCCAGCGTCGATTGCACCAGGCCTGAAGCTCCGGCTCCGGCGCCGCCCGCGCCGCCCGTCGTACCGCCGGCTCCGGCGCCCGGAGCGCCTGCACCGTAGCCGCCGACGCCTCCACCGGCAGTACCTTGGACCACACCTGTATTGACTCCGCGAAAGAAGCCGCCGGCCTTGGTGCGCAGAATATCGGTATCGGCGATAGGCAGGTTGTAGCGCGCAATCGCCAGGTCGAGATTGTTTTCCAGCGCCAGGTCGATGGCATCCTGCAACGAGATGTATAACTTGCCATCGCGCATGAGTTGGTCGAGCCGGCGCGAGTTCGCCAGGTCAGGCTTCGGCACCAAGCTGGGAGCGTACGCGGCAAACGGATTGTCGGAGTGCGGAATCGCCAGGTTTGACGGCGTGCGAATCGATACCGGTCCCGCCGGAAGAGGCGCCGGCGGATTGGGAGCCGGCTGCGGCGTCGGCGCATTCGGCGTTTCCTGCTGGGCCTGCGCGCTGACCAGCAGGGCACAGAGCAGCAAAGCCAGAATCGGGGACCGCGACACACGCGCAATCATGAACGGACCGCCTCCCCACTCTGCGTGAGAGCCGGATTCGAGGTGTCGCCCACTAGCCACCCATCGCGCAATTGGATGGTGCGGTTTCCATACGACGCGTTGACATCCGAGTGCGTGACCTGCACGATGGTCGTGCCTTCGCGGTTCAGTTGTGTGAACAGCTCCATGATTTCCTTGGCCTGGCTGGAGTGCAGATTGCCCGTAGGCTCATCGGCGAGCAGTAGCGCCGGCTTGTGGATAACCGCTCGGGCGATGCCGACCAACTGCTGCTGTCCGCCGGAAAGCTGGTTGGGATACAGGTCCTTCTTGGCGACGATCTGAAAGTAGTCGAGGGTTTCAGCTACCATGCCCTGTCTCTGACTGCGTGGGACGTCCTTGTACGACAGAGGAAGATCGATGTTCTCCTGCACCGTCAGGTCGTCCAGCAGATGGTAACTCTGAAAGACCATTCCGATGTTGCGCTTGGCCAGTTCCGCCCGCCCCTTTCGCTTCAATAGATGGACTGGCTGCTCGCCGAACCAGTACTCGCCCGCCCATTGGTCGTTCGAGCAGAGCGAGCACGTTCAGCAGCGATGACTTGCCCGCTCCTGACGGCCCGATGACGGTGACGAACTCGCCCTCCTGGATGGTGAGGTCAACGCGGCGCAAGACCCAGGTCTGTCCTGCTCCTGTTTTGTAACTGCGTTCGACGTTTTTGAGGTGGATCATGGTGTAGCAATTAGCCTTTAGCAATTAGCTCTTAGCCTTTAGCCAGAGTCCTTACGAAACGATGCCGGGACTTTCAAAACCGCTATCGCGCGGCGCGTGTATTGAACCGCAGATTCTTCCACTGTCCTGTACTGACAATTTTCTTAAACCTGTTGTTGCCAGGAGCTAAGAGCTAAACGCTAAGGGCTAACAGCTATTACGTCTCCTGCATCAGCCTCCGCAACTCTTCTTCAGCCACAACTTTTCCATCGAACAAGTGCACTTCGCGCTGGGCATGAGCGGCGAAACGAGGATCATGCGTCACCATGCAGATGGTGGCGCCTTCGCGGTGCAGCTTTTGCAGCAGTTCCATCACGGCTTCGCCATTGCGTGAGTCAAGGTTTCCCGTGGGCTCGTCGGCAAGCAGGATGGAAGGCGAGCCGGCCAGCGCTCTTGCAACTGCGACGCGCTGCTGCTGACCGCCAGACAATTGCGAAGGATAGTGGCGTAGCCGATGGGCCATACCGACGCGTTCCAGCGACTCCAGCACTCGGCGTTTGCGCTCAGCGGACGGCATGCCGTCACGATAGGTCAGCGGTAGCTCGACGTTCTCGTAGACCGTAAGATCGCCAATGAGGTTGAAACTCTGGAAGATGAACCCGATCTCGCGGTTGCGAATGCGCGACCGATCGGCAAAATCCAGGGTTGCGACCGGCTGGCCGTTCAGCTTGTAGTCGCCGGCAGTCGGGGTGTCGAGTAGTCCGATGATGGAAAGTAAGGTTGACTTGCCACAGCCCGAGGGGCCGGACATGGCGACATACTCGCCTTTGCGCACCATGAGATGTACGCCAGAGAGGGCGTGCGTCTCGACTTCATCGGTGTAAAAGACTTTTGTGAGATTCTCAATCTCAATTAGCGGGGTGCCTGCATCGCTCATATGGTTTTCCATCCTGGGTAATCACTATTCGCTCTTCGCTTACGGATATCGCTTACGTGCTTTTCTCGGCTACCGTTCCTTATGGCGTCGCGAATTTTCGTTTCAGCGAACGACGAAAAGCGAACAGCGCATCCCTATTCGAGCCGCACGCGGTCGATGTTGTCCCACCGTGACATGTCGGAAAGAATGACGGTATCGCCCTCATGAAGTCCCGATTCGATTTGAATGAGGTTTACCGATGCGCGTCCGGTCTTCACCTGTACGCGGGTCGCTCCCTTTCCATCGGGATCAAGTTTGAACATCGAAATAGTGCTGTTTTCCTGACCGAAAGCTGGACGCCCCACATAAAGGACGTTCTCCAGTCGCTCCAGATCGATGGTTCCATCCACACTCAGATCAGGGCGCGCGCCTTTGGGTAATTCGCCGGTCAACTTCACGTCGACCGTTACTGTCCCATTCTGTACCGCGGGATCAACGCGGCTTACCTCGCCGGCAATCACGCCGTTGTGCGTGTCCACCGATGCGGGCTCGCCAATCTGGACGTCTCGCGCCTGCGTCTCCGGGATTTTCAGCTCAGCCATCAAATGATTGGGCTGCACAATCTTTGCCAGCTCGGCCCCAGGAAGCACGTGCTGCCCAACCTGCAACGGCAGATCCACCAGAACGCCTGCGACCCCGGCTTGTACATTCAGCCGTTGCAACTGCTTCTGCTTAAGGTCGGCGAGGGCGCGCATTTCCTCTACCTTGGCCTGTTGCACGGCCAGCTCCGAGGCGATGGCTTTCTCGTTGATCTGCAAACGCTGATCTTCGATGTTGTTGCGTGTGACCAGTTCCTGTGCCTTGCCAGCCGAGGCCTTGGCGGCCAGACCAGAAATGATGCCGAGATCAAAGAGTGCCTTGTCGGTTTGCGCCTGCCGCTGCGCCTCGGCATAATCGGCGTTGACCGTGGCCGCTCCGGCCTTTTGCGTCATCAGGTCGCTTTCGAGCTTTACCTTCAGGCTCTGGTATTCAGCTTCGGCTGCCTTCACCTGTAACTGTGCGTCCAGCGCTTCCTGTTCGAGTTGAGGATTGCTCATCTCCACCAGGACGGTGTCGGGTTCCACTAGCGATCCGGGAAGTTTGACGATTCGGATAACCGTGGCTTCGGTCTCGGCAGGAATTTGACGAACGTCCTCGTGACTGGGGATCAGCGTACCCAGACCGCGCACCTGCCGAAGCATGGAACCTCGCTTCACGCTGTCGGTTCCAAATGGTACTGCGATCAACCGTTGGTGCGGCCGGCTTCAGCCGCGAGATTCCCAGGGTTAAACCGATCAAGACCACAAGCGCAACGCTGAGCCAGATGATCCGCCGGTGGCGCTTTTGACGTTTCAAATCTGGACGGGCAATATCCATTACGCCTTCGCAGGTGCAACTGGAGAACCATTGTCGAGAACCGTTAGTTGCTGCGTTCTCAGCAGGTTGTGCTAATCACACGATTGGTGGGATGAGAAGCTATGTTCCCACGTGGATTGTACTGTCCATTTTCGGACAGCACAACGCGTACAGGCACGGTTCGGCCTGCCAGAACACGAAAAGAGAGGTGAAGCTTGAGCGTAGTAACGCGCGGCCCGAAATTTTGACCTCGACGCAAAAGGCGCCGACCCATTGGCCCCATTGACGCCCTTTGCACGCTGGCCCTAATATCCGGGTCAATGGCAATGCAGGCCCCCAGCAGCGGCCAGGTATTGGGACACTACCGCCTAGTCGAACAGATCGGCGCCGGAGGCATGGGTGTGGTGTTTCGCGCCCATGATGAGCAACTGCAGCGCGACGTCGCGCTCAAGATCCTACCCACGGGTTTGTTCGCCGACGATGCCACTCGCAAGCAGTTCCGCAAGGAGGCTCTGGCTGTTGGCAAGCTGAACCATCCCCACATCGCCATGGCCTTCGACTTCGGAGAGGAAAATGGCGTCGATTATCTGGTCACAGAATACATCCCCGGCCTCAACCTCGACGAGATGCTCGGCCAGCAGCCTCTTCCGCAAAAGACCGTCCTGGAATTGGGGTTACAACTGGCGAGCGGACTGGAAGCGGCGCACCGTGAGAATGTCGTTCATCGCGATCTGAAGCCGGGAAATCTTCGGGTCAACCCTGACGGCCAGCTGAAAATTCTCGACTTCGGCCTGGCGAAACTGGTTGAACCGATCGAAGTAGCTGAGACGGCTAACCTAAACACCAGTCTGTCGCTGAGCGGAACGGTGCCCTACATGGCACCCGAGTTACTACGTGCCGAAGAAGCCGATGCACGCAGCGACATTTGGGCGGCTGGTGCTGTGCTCTATGAAATGGCGACGGGTAGGCGTGCGTTCCCGGACCGGCAGCCGTCACTGCTGATTGACGCCATTCTGCACTACGATCCGGTGCGGCCGAGCCTCCTCAATCCCGAGGTTTCCGCTGCACTGGAAGCGGTAATCATGAAGGCATTGGATCGAGAGCCCGATCTGCGCTATCAGTCGGCGCAAGAGTTGAAGTTGGACTTGGAACGTATCGTTGCAGGCGACGAGGTATCCACAAAAACTCTTCGCCGCACCAGCGTTCTCGCGGTTGAGCGCAAGGCCCGCAACCGAAAAGTCGCCTTGATTCTAGCTGGCGTGCTGCTGGCAGGGGCCGCCGTTGGGTACGGCGTCAAGCGGTGGTGGCCAACCTCTGCGTCAACCCAGCAGCGGATCATGGCCGTGTTGCCTTTCGACACGGTAGGTCAGGCCCCCGCGACCAGCGCTCTCGGGCTGGGCTTGGCCGAAACCCTTACCGCCAAGCTGGTACAAGCCAGCGACTCGGATGCCATCCAGGTGGTCTCGCTGCGCGATCTGCGCGACCAGGGGGTCAAGACCGCGGAAGATGCCCGCCGCGAATTTGGCACAGATCTCGTTCTGGAGAGCAATCTGCAGCGCTCTGGCCAGACCATCCGCATCAATTGCTACCTGGTGGATTCCAAGACGCACCGGCAGATCGCTGCCCGCAGCATTACTGTGGGTGCTAACGATGTGTTCGGAATGCAGGACCAAGTTGTAAGCGAAACCCTGGACATGTTGCCCGTGCGAATCAAACCGGAGGAACGCCGCAAGTTGAATGTTGCGCAAGACACTCAGCCCGCGGCTTACGAGGCGTACATTCGGGGACGCGGTTACATGCAGGAAATAGATCGACCCGAAAATGTAGACAAGGCCATTGCGGAATTCACCAAGGCGGTCAACATCGATCCCAAGTATGCGCTTGGCTATGCCGCACTCGGGAATAGCTATTGGGTCGGATTTCAGCAGTACGTGAAACCAAATGGCTGGGCGGCTGATGCCTCCCGCAATTGCCAAAAGGCACTCTCGCTGAACCCGGAACTGGTCGCAGGCCACGTTTGCCTTGGAAGACTCCTCATCGGTTCTGGCAGGTATGACCGGGCCGTCGAGGAATTCCAGCGCGCATTGGGAGCGGAGCCGAGCAGCGAAGATGCGCTCCGCGGGCTTGCCGAGGCATATGGCCAATTAGGAGACTTCGCTTCGGCGGAATCAACTTACAAAAAAGCCGTCGCGCTGCGGCCCAACTATTGGGCAGTGTATAGCTGGCTGGGTGCATTCTATTCCGGACAGAATCGTTATTCGGACGCCGCTGCGGCGTTCCTGAAGGCCACCCAGCTTGCGCCTGGGAACTACCTCGGCTATTCCAATCTCGCCGGCGCCTACATCCTCGGGGGGCGATATCAGGACGCCATTGATGCGTCGCAGCATTCCATCGCCATCCGGCCAAGTTTGGACGCCTATGGAAACCTCGGCTATGCCTACACCCTGATGCATAGGTACTCCCAGGGGATCAATGCCCTCCAACAGGCGTTGAAGCTCGATGATCAAGATTGGCTTAATTGGGGAAATCTGGCGGACGCGCTGTACTGGAGTACAGACCGGCGCGGCGAGGCCGAAGCCAAGTATCGTAAGGCCATCTTGATCGCGGTTTCCAAACTAGAGGTCAATCCCGACGATGCACTGACGTTGGCCTATCTGGCTGATTACTCTGCCATGATTGGAGAGCGTCAGTCGGCGTTTCAATACCTGGAAAAAGCTCTGAAGGTTGCCCCTCTCAACGGTGAAGTACTGTTTCGCGCCGCTATTGTCTATCAGCACTTCAATGAAACCGGTCAGGCGCTCTCGTACCTCAAGAGGGCCGTCGACGCGGGTTATTCGCGCACGGTCATCCGTGACACTCCCGACTTCGGTGACGTACAGCAAGACCCCCAGTTCCGCAGCCTCACGGCTACAGCTTAGTAGGTTCCTAATTGCCCGGCTTGATATGCACGCCGTCGGCACCCACCCCGCATTGTTTGCCGTTGATGGTAATCTGTTGATAAGAATAGATCTGGTCCGCCGCGTTCGTAGGCATTCCGGAAGGCGAAGTGCAGTTCCCGGCGGTAGCAGTGAATTGGTTTTGCGCGAACGGAGACGCACCCGGCGCGAACTGCAGGTCAAGGGCAAGCTTATTCCCAGCTTGATCGACGGCACACCAGATAACCGACTGGTCAGGGTGCACGATCGCATTCGTAACGACTGCCCCGCCTTGGTTCTGAACACAATTGCCATTGTTTTCGACAGACAGGGTGATAGTTGTCGGACCTATTTGGCCGCCTTTCATTTTTTCTCCTCCTTCTTTGCGGCAAGCCGGGAGAAACAGACAAGAGCAAACAGCCAGTGCTATTCCAAACTTCATGCGGCGCGAAGTCATGACAAGTTCCTTTCTACTGCGTGTGCAACACTACCACGCTGGGATTTGCTGTCAAGTAAAACTATTGCAAGTATCCTGCCATCGGCGCCGCCGCCACTTTCGCGACCGGCAAACCCCACACCTAGACGCTAGCGACAAGGTCACTCTTCATGAGGGCATGCTTTTATTCAGTTAGCCAATTGCCGCCTGCGTTCACTCGCCCTTCAGCTCCTCCTTGATATCCAGGTTCCTGATGAGCCGGTGCAGATAATTGGGATGAAGCCCGAGCAGTTTGGCGGCCTCGGTGTAGTTTCCCTTGGTTTGCGCGACAGCATCGATAATCAATTGCTTCTTGAGCTGATTGACCCGGTCGTGGTACTTCACGGCGCTAGTCTCGGCTGGTTGGGTTTCCAGCAAGGCTGCCGGCAAGTCATCGGGAAGAATTTCGTCCGTCAGGCCCAGAACCATGGCGTGTTCGATGGCGTTCTCCAGCTCCCGCACATTTCCCGGCCAGCTATAGGCCATCAGCAGCACCTTCGCCTCCTGGGAAATACCCTTGAGAGCCCGTTTGCATTTCTCCGCATACTTGGCGGCGAAGTAGATGGCGAGCAACGGAATGTCATCGGGGCGTTCCCGCAAAGGAGGAATCACCACCGAAACTACGTTGAGGCGGTAATAGAGGTCCTGGCGAAATTCGCGGTCCTTGATTGCCTGTTCCAGGTCTTTGTTGGTGGCCGTGAGCACTCGCGCGTCGAACTTCAGGCTGCGCGTGCTCCCCACGCGCTCGAATTCGCGCTGCTGTAACACTCGCAGCAATTTCGCCTGCAGCGGAGAAGACAGTTCACCAACCTCATCGAGAAAAACCGTCCCCCTTTCGGCCACTTCCAGCTTGCCTTTCTTGGTGGCAATGGCACCCGTGAAGGCTCCCTTTTCGTGTCCGAACAATTCGCTTTCCAGCAGCGCCTCGGGAATGGCGGCGCAGTTGATGGCTACGAAGGGCATGGCGGCGCGTGGGCTGTTGCGATGGATGGCGCGCGCCACCAGTTCCTTGCCCGTACCGCTTTCCCCGCGAATCAGGATGGTGGAATCGCCAGTGGCCACCCGGGCGATAAACTCCTGCACCTGCTGCATAGGACTACTTTCGCCAACGATGACGCCGTCCAGATCCAGTTCGGTTTGCAGGCGGCGATTTTCGCTGCGCAGGGCCTCCAAGGCAAGAACGTTTTCCAAAGTTACGGCAGCGATTCCGGCAACCGAAGTCAGAAAATTGACGTGGTGCCTGTTCAAATCGTTTTCCCGCGCCGTACGCAATCAGGTACAGAACTCCTATCGTGCTTTCCACAGCTATCAGCGGCACGCAGAAAACGCTCTCCGCATTGCGCGATTGCGAGGAGGGCTTGCTGATAACGGCCGAGCGCTCCCATAACGCCCGCTGCACAATTTCCCGCCGGACCTGCGGGGGAGGAGAATCGCCGCCCTTACGTGTCCACGTGCAACTGGAACTGGGCTCGTCGTCGGCATGACGCGTGATTACGACGGTGGCGGAGTCGGCAGGAACCACTTCGCAAATCAGTTCCAGAAGGCGCCGCTGCAGTGACTCCAGATCACGGATGGAATTAATGGTACTGGCGACCTTAAACAGGGCATTCAAATCGCGCGCCATCCGGCCAACATCGGTACCGAGGTTCAAGGTGGGCGGCAATTGATTTGTGCTGGTTGTGGTTTGAAGATCGGTGGGCGGCTCATCCCGGAACTGCACAATCCGCGAAATCAGACTGTCGTCTTCGCCGATGAGAAACACCAGCTCACAGTGACCTACCCGAATGGTGTCCCCGTGACCCAACAGCTTTCGCCGCACGGGTATGCCGTTGACGAAGGCCCCATTGTGGCTATCCAGGTCAACCAGGTGGAAGGCGGCGTCGGTTTCGCTGATTGCGAAATGCTTTCGCGATACCGCGCGGTCGTGGAGGCACAGATGGTTGGCAGACTCGCGCCCCACGGAGAACTGGCTCCCCGTCAGGCGCACTACCGTACCTTTCGCTGAGCCCGAAACCACTACGACTTTCGCGTCCACCAACCGCCTCCGGGCTGCTAGTTTAGCCCACTCTTTGCGAGTTTATGGAATTTAATCTGAAAAACCCGAAGCGACTATCGCAATGGATAGTTGCGGCTATCTCTTCGGATATTACTAAGCTGGCAAATGCAAACGGAGAGAATGTCGTGCGTGACGCTCCGCAGCGCAACCCGCTGCAAACAATAGGGAAGAGAAGCCGGATGAAATCAGCGGCAAGTTGGCATCAGGCTTGCAATATCTCAAAGCGTCACAGCAAGTTTCCGGCGGAACAATTTAACGGAGCGGCTGTAAGTCAAATTCAATCTGGGTTCCAAGGATAGGAGCCCCCAAGGAGGAGTTATGAAGCGCAATGTCTACGGGGCACTCGCGATACTCGGGGTAGCTCTGATCGTTAGCGTGCCTTTCGTCCAAGCGCAGTCCCGCCTCAACGCGGACGTGCCTTTCGCCTTCAGCCTGCAAGATAAGGCGATGCCGGCCGGCAATTACCAGATCATCGCCAACGGTCAGGTGCTTGAGGTGCGGAACCTGGATTCCCAGAAGGCCCAGTTGCTAGGGAAACCCATGTCAGTGCAGTCGTCCAAGGAAGAGAGCCCGAAGCTGGTATTCCACAAGTACGGCGACCAGTACTTCCTGAGCCAGATCTGGTACGGCGAGAGCAATGAGGGCATCGGGTTTGCCGAGTTGAGCCGGGAGAAGGAAGTGAAGATGGCGGGGAATTCCCTTCCCAACACGCCTGAAACCGTGATTGTTGCGATGAAGTAGTTGTACATCGCGGGCGAAGAAATCCGGAGTGGGAGCTCCGGGTTTTTTCGTTTGAGGTATGTCCGACGGAAAATCGGCTTTCACCAGGCACGGCGCCGGTCCACGCAAGATGCGTGCCGGCAACAGGATGATGGCCTTCAACAATTCCAGCACTCCTTCGACGGCAAACCCCAACAGCCGAAACGGCAATAGCAACAACCACACCAACGGATACAGAACCAGCACGAACAGAGCCAGCGGCCAGCACAGGAACAACAGAATGCACCACAGAAGGAAGGTCAACATAACTCCTCCTGTTTCTGAATACGTCTCGCCCCAACGCAAAGTTCCGTGCCGCTAACCATGGCCGCCGCCGCCGCTGATCTCGCGGACTATCGAGCCGACAAACGCTTTCGCGTCGCCGAATAACATCAGAGTGTTGTCGAGGTAGTAGAGCGGATTGTCGATTCCGGCAAATCCCGGACTCATGCTGCGCTTGATCACCATGACCGTGCGGGCCTTGTCGACATCCAGAATTGGCATGCCGTAGATCGGACTCCCAGCGTCGCTGCGAGCGGCAGGATTGGTGACATCGTTGGCTCCGATGACGAGCGCGACATCCGTCTGCGGGAAATCAGGATTGGCTTCATCCATGTCCAGCAACTTGTCGTACGGAATGTCGGCTTCCGCCAACAAAACATTCATGTGGCCGGGCATGCGACCCGCGACCGGGTGAATGCCAAACTTCACGTCCACGCCTTTTTTGGTCAACGCGTCATAGAGTTCACGGACCTTGTGCTGCGCCTGCGCGACTGCCATGCCGTAACCTGGAACAATGATGACTTTGTTCGCCGCCGAGAGAATCGCAGCGGCTTCTTCCGGAGTTGCACTGCGCACGGTTCGGGCCTCCACCTGAGCAGTGCCTGAGGTCTGCACCTGGCCGAACGCCCCGAACAGAACGTTGGTGAACGAGCGGTTCATCGCCTTCGACATGTTGACGGAGAGAATGAAGCCAGAGGCCCCGTCGAGCGAACCCGCCACAATCAGGAGCTTGCTGTTGAGAACGAAGCCCATGGCCGCGGCGGAAAGTCCGGCGTAGGAATTCAGCAGCGAGATCACAGTCGGCATGTCGGCGCCACCGATGGGGACGATCATCATCACGCCGAAAACCAGAGGAATCGCCACCATGGCCGGATACAGGTGAACGGCCTCAGGGTGAAGCACCAGATAGACGGCGATTCCAATCGAAATCGACAGCAGACCCAGGTTGACGAAGTTCTGCCCCTTGTAGGTAATGGGTCGCTGCGGCAAGATTTCTTGTAGCTTGCCTGCAGCCATCAAGCTGCCTGTGAAAGTCAGCGAGCCTAGTATGACTTCCAGCGAAAGCACCGACATCATGAATGGCGGAACATTGGGGGTGCGCAGGTAAAACTCCGCCGTTCCCACCAGGGTCACGCAAAGCGCACCGAAGGCATGACTCAGAGCGGTCCGCTGTGGAACGGCGGTCATTCCCACGTTACCGAGCGGGACGCCGATGATCGCACCCAGAACCAGTCCGATGGCGATCCACTTGTAGTCCACAATGCCCTGGTACAGGAGCGTACCGGCAACGGCCAACACCATTCCTACTTCCCCTGCCCAAACCCCACGTCGCGCCGTAGTCGGTGAGCTCAGCCACTTGAGCGAGAGGATGAAGAGCACGGCCGCGATGATGTAGGTGATCTCAATGACGTGTGCGGTCGCTGGGATCATGGTTTCTGTGTCCGGCTGGATTTGAACATCTTGAGCATGCGGTCGGTGATAATGAAGCCGCCCACGGCGTTACTGCTCGCTGCAATGATCGCAATCGTGCCTAGCACTGTGGAAAGCGTGGTCTTATGCTCGCCCGCGAGTATGATGGCGCCAACCACGGCAATCGCGTCCAGGGCGTTGGTGAGCGACATCAACGGAGTATGCAGCAGTGGCGACACGCGGCGAATCACCTCAAATCCGATAAAAGCCGCAAGTATGAAGACGTAGAGGCTGTTAATCAGGTCGACCTTAACCATCAGCTTGTCTCCTTGGATTGAGAGACCAAGACAGGCAGCGAATAGAACTCCCGCAGTCGCGGGTTCACCACCTCGCCTCCGTAGGTGACCAGAGTGCTCCCTGTGATCTCATCTTCCATGTCCAGAACAAGTTTTCCATCCTTCACCATGTGCAATAGGAAGTTCGTAATGTTCTTGCCGTACATCTGGCTGGAATGATAGGGAACCGCACTGGCCAGGTTAATGGCTCCCATGATGGTCACTCCGTGCTTGACCACCTGCTCGCCGGTCCGGGTCAGCTCGCAGTTGCCGCCGCGTTCCGCTGCCAGGCCCACGATCACCGAGCCGGGCGCCATTCCTTCGACCATTTGTTTGGTCACCAGCACCGGTGACCTCTTTCCCGGGACAACAGCCGTGGTGATCACAACATCGCTCTCGGCGACTACCTTGCCGAGCAATTCGCGCTGGCGCTGATAAAACGATTCGTCCTGCGCTTTCGCATAGCCACCGGCATCCTGAGCGTCGGCAGCCTCGATTGGCAGTTCCACAAACCGTCCACCCAGGCTGTGGACTTGCTCTTTGACCGCGGGACGCAAGTCGTAAGCCGAGACAACCGCGCCCAAGCGGCGGGCGGTGGCTATGGCTTGCAGACCAGCTACGCCTGCGCCGATCACCAGCACTCGCGAAGGCGTAATGGTGCCGGCGGCGGTCGTCAGCATGGGAAAGATTCGGGGCAACGTATCGGCGGCAATCAGCACGGCTTTGTAGCCGCAGATCGTTGCCATCGAGGAGAGCGCGTCCATGCTTTGAGCACGCGTGATTCGGGGCATTAGCTCGAACCGAAAAAGCCGAGACGCCAGTCTCCGCGATGGCCTGGACACTGTGGATGTCGCCAAGCGGCCGGAGAAATCCAATTAAAGCTTGACCGCGATGGAGCAGGGGTAAATCCGCAGCGCCAGTCTTGTCGTTCGATCCGTAACACAGGACCTGTACCACGATGTCGGCGCGAAATACTTCCTCACGTGCGGCGACAATCTTTGCGCCGTTACTAACGTACTGGGTATCAGTGTAACCAGCTTCCATACCCGCTCGGGTTTCGACAACGACCTCTATACCCGCCTTGGTATAGCTGGGGATCACCGCGGGTGTCAGCGCTACGCGCCGCTCCCCCGGAAAACTTTCTCGGGGCACACCGACAATCATGGAGTCTCCTCCCTCTTTCTGCGCCTTTCTATCAGCCAATGCCAATCTAAATGCGAGATGGCTCAAATCGACTGGAAGTGAGCATTCTATCTACACTCCTGCGAAAGTCCACTCCAACTTGATCGAACCCGACTTTACTGGGCGACGAACTAAGACGCGCCGTCGCCATTTGACATGCTTCACGACGCGCGATCTCAATCGGCCAACCCAGGCATCAGGAAATTTTCGGCGCTGGAAGAATTCTTTCAGTAAACCTTGACGATGGCGTTGGTTCTGGCCGGATGCCCCTCATAAAGATTGTGTAAGTCGTTTAATATACTATAGTTAGGTAGGTTATGAGCGGGTCTTGCCTTGCCAATGGCGTGCTTATTCCGACACCGGTTGTTGTAGAAATACAACAACCGGAGGCTACCGGAGCTTGTAATCTAATCTTCTGCGCTGCTGTTAATCTCTCTCTTTGATCTACGAAAGAACAACTCGGAATCCCGTCGACTGCAGTGGCATCGGTCTCCATAGCGGAGCACCTGTTCATCTCCGCATCCTGCCCGGCCCTACCGGCGTGGGGATCGTTTTTCGTCGCACCGACCTCGATGGCTTTGAAGTGGAAGCCAGCAGTCGCAATGTTGCGAAGGTTAGTTACGCAACTAGCTTGATGAAGAAGGGCGTCCTCATCTCGACCACGGAGCATCTGTTGTCAGCATTCATTGGGATGGGGGTGGACAATGCTATCGTGGAGCTCAACAACCTCGAACTCCCCATCCTGGATGGTAGCGCCCTGCCGTTCGTGGAGATGCTCACCCATGCAGGCCTGCGCCAGCAGAGACGCAAACGCGTGTACCTGAAAATCCTGCGCCCTTACGAAATGCGTGAAGGCGACAAGTTCATCGGCGTATATCCCGCGGAGCGGTACTCCGTCAGCTACGCGATTAACTTCCCGCATCCTCTGATTGGCAGCGAAAGGTTCCAGGTCGAGCTTTCCAATGGCAGCTACGTGGAGCAGATCGCGTCGGCGCGGACATTCGGTTTCCTGGAGCAGCAGCGCGCGATGCTGAACATGGGTCTCATCCGTGGCGCCTCGCGCGAAAACTGCATCGTGCTGACCGCCAAAGGAATTGACAATCCTCCGCTTCGCCACGCTGACGAGTTCGTCCGACACAAAGTGCTGGGCAACTCATCGGCGACCTGGCATTGTTCGGCAAGCGCATTCTGGGCTACGTTAAAGCCGATCGTGCCGGACATGCCATGCACACCGCGATCGTCTCCCGTATTTTGCGTGATCCCACCTATGCAGAAGAAGTTACCCTGGACGAAGCGGCGGTTGCCGATTGGCCGGCCGAACCCGTCGCCGCCGCTGACTAGCTGAGCCGTTTCAGCGTACCTTCCGAACAACTATTCAGCAGATCCAATCGCGCTAACATACCGTCATGGAGAAGACCGTCTATCTTTCACTGGGCTCCAATGTGGGCGATCGCGAGGCCAATCTCCGTACAGCGATTGAAAAGCTTGCCGCGCTCGGCAAAATGGTTGCCGTATCCTCGTTCTACGAAACCGAGCCGGTGGAGTTCACGGCACAACCCTGGTTTCTCAACTGTGCGGTGGCCTTACGTACCGAATTGATGCCGAAGATATTTCTGTCGAAGATGCTGGCCATCGAGCAGCAGATGGGTCGACGTCGTATCCAGCCGAAAGGCCCGCGAACCATCGATATCGATATCCTGCTGTTCGGAAATTCCGTGATCCACCTGCCGCAGTTGGATGTGCCCCATGTGGCGATGCACGAACGGCGATTCGTCCTCGAACCGCTGGCCGAGATCGCGCCCGAGGTGCGGCATCCAGTTTCCAAACGCAGTGTCCGCGAGCTGCTGCAGGGGCTCCCCGCAAATGCAGGCCGTACTCGCAGGCTTTCCATGTGACCGTGGGCGCGCCAATTCCGTCGAATTTTCCGCCCGAAGCTACGTCGATTTTGCGACCGTCTTGCCCTTGAATGTCTGCGTCCTCACGATACCCTTGCCTTCTTCCACTATGACCAGTTGGTTCGCTTTGACGTCCTTCAGAGTATCCACTTGGCCGCTGGGCCAGCGAATTTCGATCAGGTCGGCCTTGTCGGCTTTGCCCAAGCCGAAGTGGATCCGCAGGTCGCTCTGCGAGATGTAGCTGCCGCCGCTGCGAACTTCGTCGATCTGCTGGTGCGGCTTCGGCTCGTCCGGCGGATGGCTGACGCATTTCAGTCGTGCGCCGATGCCGCTGCGATTTGATTTCACACCAACGCATTTCACTTTGATCCAGTTGTTGTCGAGCTTGGAGTCGCAACGCAGTAACTGCGGGTAGCCGTTGACCGTGTTGACCACGACATCGATGTCTCCGTCATTGTCGAAGTCGCCGAAAGCCGCGCCCCGCGAGGCATTCGGGACGTTGATACCTGGCCCGGCGTACTGCGAAACTTCTTCGAATCGTCCGTTGCGCAGGTTCTTATACAGGACCTTGCGCTGCGGATATCCCGCTTCGGTCTTTAACTGCTCGACCTCGGGATAGACGTGCCCGTTGCAGAGCAGAATGTCAGGCCAGCCGTCGTTGTCGTAATCCAAGAAGCCACAGCCCCATCCCAGGTATTGCGTGTGTGCACCCAGTCCTGCCTGGAAGGTTGTGTCCTCGAAGTTCCACTTGCCGAGATTGTGATACAGCGACGGCGTGTCACCCGCGAAATTGGTCTTCACGATGTCGAGATTGCCGTCGAGATCGTAATCGGCGGCGGAGACGCCCATGCCGGCCTGCGGCTTGCCGTCGGCCGAAAGCACGCACCCGGCCTCCATGCCCACATCCACGAAGCGGCCGTTGTGCAGGTTCTTGTACAGGGCGCTGGCGGTGGAGTCGTCGGCCACATAGATATCGGGCCAGCCATCGTTATCGAAGTCGGCGGTGAGCACGCCGAGACCGAACGTGCCGTTGGCCTTGAGGACGCCGGACTTCGCGCTCACGTCGGTAAAGGTGCCGTCGCCGTTGTTGTGGTAGAGAATATTCGTGTCGCCCTTAAGGCCTGGCGGTCCGCAAGCGACCAGCACGCCTTTGTAGAGACAGGGCCCCGATTCCGGCAGCGGCGCGGTCTTGAGGTCCATGTCAATGTAGTTGGCGACGAACAAATCGAGTTTGCCGTCGCGATCATAATCAACAAAGGCGCAGCCGGTGCCCCAGCGCGTTCTTTGTCCCGCGACGCCGGCCTTCTCGCTGACGTCGGTGAAGGTGCCGTCGCCATTGTTGTGGTAGAGAACGTTCTTGCCGTAAGAGGTGACGAACAGGTCGTCGAAGCCGTCGTTATCGTAGTCGCCAATGCAGACACCTTGTCCCCAACCGCTATGGTTGACGCCCGCTTTCATGGTGACGTCGGTGAAGGTGCCGTCGCGATTGTTCTTGAACAGGTGCGAGTAAGGCTCTTCTCCTTTGGGAAAGCCTTCCAGTCGCCATCCGTTTACCAGGAAGATGTCGAGCCAGCCATCGTTGTCGTAGTCGTAGAACGCGACACCGCAGCCGGTGGTCTCTAGCAAGTACTTGTTCTTGTGCTCGCCGCCGAAGATGGTCTTGGCATTGAGACCCGCTTCGCGTGCGATATCGACGAAAGTCACACCGATATCGGGCCCGGATTTGGCAGGAGCGGCGGTTGTCGATTGCGTTGACTGGCCGAAGAGCGGCCGAGCGAGCGAGAGCACGTCCGAGAAAGTCAATACCAGCGCAGAACGGCAAAGGGATCGAAGGAATGTTCGACGTGATGATGACAAAGGGTATCCGTGTGCTCGAGCCCGTGCTGGGAGTGAACTTATTGTCCAGCACGGCGAAGCGGTTTTGCAAGCGACGAGCACTGCGATTTCCTAGCGTCGCTTGCCGCTCATGCGCTAGACTCATGCCTTTGGCACGGTGGGACGATTCTCAAGGGGGCTTCGATGCTCAAAATTGCAGCACGGCTGCTGGCGCTAATCTTAGGTCTTGGTCTTGCATCTCCGCTCGTTCACGCTCAGAAACCGGCGGATGCCGCTGGGCACCAATGGTGGCAAAATGCCGTTTTCTACGAGGTATATCCGCGCAGCTTTATGGACAGCAATGGCGACGGCATCGGCGACCTCAACGGCATTGCCTCGAAACTCGACTATCTTCATGCGCTCGGGGTGGACGCCATTTGGATTACGCCGTGCTTCCCGTCGCCCCAGGTTGACTTCGGCTACGACGTCTCCGACTACGAGAACATTGACCCAAAGTATGGCACGCTGGCCGACTTCGACCGACTAGAGAAGTTGGGCGAGGAGCATGGCGTTAAGATCATCCTGGATTTCGTAGTGAACCACACATCCGATCAGCATCCATGGTTCATCGAGTCGCGGTCTTCCCGCGACAACCCCAAGCGCGATTGGTACATCTGGCGCGATGGCAAAGCTCCAAATCAGCCGCCGAACAACTGGATCTCGACGTTTGGCGGATCGGCGTGGCAATGGGATGGCAAGACCAGTCAGTACTATTACCACTTCTTCTATCCGCAGCAGCCCGATTTGAATTGGCGTAATCCGGCGGTGGCCGATGCGATGTACGGTACTTCGGAGTGGTGGTACAAACGCGGAGTTGCGGGATTTCGTCTAGATGCGGTGAGCACGCTATTCGAAGATCCGAACTTGAAGGACAACAAGATCCTGCCGGGGAAGAACAAGCAGGGCGATCCCAACATGAACAACGAGTACAACGACAAGCTGCCCGAGGTCCACGATGCGCTGAAGGGATTGCGCAAGGCCGCCGATCCCTACGGGGCGGTGTTGATCGGTGAAACCTGGACCGACAACGTGACTGAGTTGAAGCAGTATTATGGCGCGAACCACGACGAACTGCAGATGCCCATGGACCTGATGCTGACCAAGCTCAAGTTCTCGGCGCCAGTGTTCCGCCAGCACATTGCGGCAGTCGATTCCACCGGCGAGTGGCCAACATGGGTCATCAGCAACCACGACATCGTGCGCGCATGGAACCGCTACGGCGACGGCAAGCACAATGATGAGATCGCCAAGGACATGGCGGCGATGTATCTTACGCTGCGCGGTACGCCCATTATGTATTACGGCGAAGAGATTGGGATGCAGAACAATAATCCCAAGCGCCGAGAAGATGTGAAGGACCCCATCGGACGGAGGGGATGGCCCAAAGAGATTGGCCGCGATGGCGAGCGCACGCCCATGCAATGGAACGACACTCCCAATGCCGGCTTCACGACGGGGATCCCGTGGCTGCCGATTCCCGTTACCTACAAGACGTACAACGTTGCCGACGAGTTGAAGGACCCGAACTCGATATTGAACTGGTACAAGGGCCTGCTGGCCTTGCGACACACGGACAAGGCGCTGCTTGACGGCGAGTACATCGCTTTAAACCAGGACGATCCCAACGTGTTGTCGTATCTGCGCCGCTACGAGGGCGATGCAGCTCTGGTCGTCATCAACATGTCGGCGAGTCCGCAGAAAGTGACTTTTGACCTGTCGCAGCAGGGCTTCGGCTCGGGCGCCACGAAAACGTTGATGACCACTCAGGCGTCGTTGAAGGACACGTCGTCGATTAGACAGTTGTCGCTGGAGCCCTTCGCGGTGTATATCGGCGAAGTGAAGAAGTAGGTTGTCATATTTTGAAACGGCACGGCTTCAGCCGTGCCGTGAGAGGCTCTTGCGGCGACGGCTTTAGCCACGCAGGGACTTTTGGGGTCGGGACGAAATGCGATTTCCCTCGGTGGCTAAGGCCCAAGTTTCTCCCACGCATCATGGCAGGGCTGAAGCCGTGCCCCTTCAAGGGGTCGCGGCGCAGGCCGAGGAACTTCGCCGGCCGAGCTTTATCTTGCGGCGCACGGCCATTGCCACGGTACTTCTGGGCATTCTGCTGATCGCGTGGTCCGCTCTGGCCGGCCAAACTTTGTCGCCCACGCCGGTCCAAGCCGACGCCAACGGTTACGTGGGCAACGAAGCTTGCGCGAAATGCCATGGCTCGATCTTTGAATCGTACGAGCGCACGGCCATGGCGCACGCCAGCGGTCCAGCTACGGACAATCTCATCGCAGGCGATTTCCTTCATAAGAAGTCGGGTGTCGACTACCGCGTCTACGCTCAGGATGGCAAGGTGTGGTTGAGCTTCGAGCGTCCGGGTGATCCGATGGTCCGAGGCAAACGCGAATTGCTTTACTACATCGGCCAGGGAAGACGCGGACGGACCTATTTATTTTCGGTGGATGGGTTCGTCTTCGAATTGCCGGTGAACTGGTATTCCGACAAGCACATGTGGGACATGGCGCCCGCTTACGGCGATGTGCGCGAGGCGCCCATGAATCTTCCTGCGCTTACATCTTGCCTGGATTGTCATGTCAGCGGAATTCGGCCCCCCATTCAGGGCACCGAGAACCGGTACAAGATGCCGGTGTTCGCATATTCTGGCGTCACCTGCGAGCGCTGCCACGGGCCGGGAGCGGCGCACGTCAGCGGTGGCGCGATCGTCAATCCCGCAAAGCTCGCCCCCGATCGGCGCGATGCAGTCTGCATGCAGTGCCACCTAGAGGGCAATGCCGCGATTGAGCGTCCGGGCAAGCACCTGTATCAGTTCCGGCCGGGGGACGATCTCTCTGACTATGTTCGGTATTACGTCCGGGCCGACGCGCCACAGTCGGGCTTAAGAGCGGCGAGCCAGTTCGAGGCGCTGGCCCAAAGCATGTGCAAGAAGAAGTCGGGCGCAGCGATGTCGTGCATGAGTTGCCACGATCCGCATCGTTCCATACCGGCCGAAGAGCGGGTTTCGTTTTATCGCGAGAAGTGCCTTGCTTGCCACGCTAGCTTGAGCACGAAGCATCATGCCAACCGGCCGGATTGCACCTCGTGTCACATGCCTGCCAACTTGAGCACGGACGTCGCGCATACAGAGGTGACCGACCACCGAATCCAGCGCCGTCCGAATACCGGCGCGGTCTTGGAGGATGCGATCACGCGATCCGTCTCGACTTTGCCGCGGTTGACGCCGTTTCCGGACTCTCCGGAGGCCGAACACGATGATCGCGACCTGGCCTTGGCGTGGGCATCCATGGCGGAAAACGGTGACGCGGCGGTGCTGAAGCAGGCAGAATTGTTGCTACGCAAGGCGGTGCAAGAGTCGCCGAAGGATGCTGCTCTATTGTCATCGCTTGGCTATGTGGAACAGAGGCGGGGTGCTATCAACGATGCGCGCGAGTTGTACCAGAGGGCGCTGGCCCAGGATCCCTACCTGCTCGATGCGGCCACGAATCTCGGCGTAATCGAGGCGAATGACGGACACCTGGGTGACGCCGTGAAGTTGTGGGAGGGTGCATTCGAGCGCGCGCCGGGGAGAAGTAGCGTCGGCATGAATATGGCGCGGGCATTTTGCGGCGCAGGGCAACTCGATCGGGCCCGCGACGTCACCATGCGCGTGCTGCAGTTCAACCCCGATCTTGACTCGGCGAAAAAGCTGCTGAACGGGCTGAATGGAACACCGCCGAAATGCAGCATGTAGCACGAGGGCAAACGTTGTCTTTGCGGTTGAGCAAGCCTTACCGGGATTGTCCGTGAGCCCTTTGAGGCAGTATAGGGGTCCTTCGACTCCGGTTCGTCCGCGAAGCGGACAACCCTCCGCTCCGGATCACAGAAATGAGTGGGAGGCGATGTGGTCAGTGCGCGCCTGCGGTCTTCGCCTTCTCGGGTATCATGCCCAACTCGTAAGCGAATTCCAACACTGACGCGTTCGTCCAGCCGAAACCAACTACATTTTGTTTGTAGCCGGCTGTAACGTTGAACTCCTTAGAACTCGACACCACGTCGTACTTCTCGCGAATAGTATTGTCCTGGCGGAAATTTTTCGCCACGGTATCGATCCACTCGCGCGCGGCGCGATCAGCATCCTGCTTGAATCCGTAGCGCCGCATGCCCTCAACGTCGATGAAGTTCACCGGAGCCCAGCCATATGGAAGGTCCCACTGCACGCCGGTTTCGTATGGACTCATGGCGATGCCGCCTTGGTGCTCGAAGTTCTTGAGGTTGGCCATAACCGCCTTCGCCTGCTCTCGTGACGCGGCACCCACCCACAACGGATAAAACGTTGTCGCGTACTGATACTTCGACTGCTCGCCTGTGGTGAAGTCGTAGTCGAAATACATTCCGGCTTGCGCGTTCCAGAGATAGCGGTCGATTAGCTCCTTGCGATGTTGCGCGCGCTGAGTCCACTGTTCAGCCTCGGCGGTCTTGTCCAGCAGCTTGGCGATCGAAGCCATGTCCATTTCTTCCTTGTATAGAAGGCTGTTGAGGCACACGGGCGCGTAGTGATGCGTGCTACCGCTGAAATCGCCGAAGCGGAAGCTGATGTCAAAGCCTGACTCGCGCATGGCGCGGTCGCCCTTGTAGTAGTCAGCGGTGAACTGATAGGTCGGCGACTTCTGGCAGGAGGCCTTCTCACCGGCATCTTGCTGGCACGCCTCGAAGGTGAAGGTCGGCCCGATCAGCTTGGCGGAAGACTTGCCCGGCTCGCCAAGGTATTGCTTAAACTGCAAAGACGCCTGGAGGTAGCGAAACACGTCGCGGTAGTAAGGATCGTGCATGGTGGCGATCTCGGGAACCGGGCCATCGCCATAGTCGTAATAGCGCGACAGGCCGGTGTTGCCGGCCAGCTTCTCGCCATGCGTCCACATGTCGTAGTCGCGCTGGATGAACGGGTACGACTTCTCCAGCCAGAGTCGCTTGGTAACCGGATCGGGCAGCGCGTCATACAGCGCCATCACCATGGAACTGAGGAATGGCGGCTGAGAGCGCGTGAGGAAGTAGGTACGGTTCGCATTCAGAATGCCGCCGTAATGCTCGATCTCGAAGAAAAAGTTTTCCACCATGCCGCGCGCCAGTTCAAGGCGGCCAGCACGCAACAGGCCCACCATGATGAAATAGCTGTCCCAACCGTACATCTCATTGAGAAAGCCGCCGGGCACGACATACGCGTTTGGCAGGTAAAGGATGCCCTGTTGCGGAGAGTTGTCCATGTTGAGGCCGCCCAGTGAGTCGATGACTTTGGGCAGGTGCTCGATCGTGATCTTGCATTTCGCCGGCAACTCTTTGACCGATGCGGGCTCGGGATAATGCGCCGGCAGATACAGCACCGAGTGTTCGGGCACGCGAACATCCATGACGGTCTTGCAGTCCATTGGAGATCGCGTGAGCGCGTCCCAGCTTTTATCGATGTAGGCAAGCACGTCGGAGATGTCGGTTGCCTGCTGTGTCTGAGCAACGCCCGACAGGCTGAACAGCAGAGTCAGAATAGTTGCGATGATTTTTGCGTATGACACATTCACCCCGTTGCAGGGGAAAGTTCGTCCCCGGCGGACGAGATTACAAGGTAAGTTGCCCCGCGCGCAACTCCCCTTAGCTCTGTCCCGAAATCTTCAGCTTCAAGTCTTCAGGAATGCGGTCGCGAATCTCTTCAGGAAGCTTTTCCAGTCCAACGCGGGCGCCGAAGAGAGCGGCATCTTTCACCACGAGTGGAGCGGGGGTTGCGACAGCGACCAGCAGCCACAGCAGCATGGAAAGCAAGAACCCACCGAGCGCGCCAATTTCCAGCAGAAACGCGTGGGTAGGTTTGAAGTGGCGGATCACGCCATAGGCGAGGAGGAAAACGAACATGGATACTGAGGCGAGCGCCATAAGCCCGATATCGATGCCGCGATGCAGGCGTTGGCGCGAGCGGCAAAACTCACACTCCGCCAGATGCGCCTCGTAATCACCGCGCATTTCAGGAGCGAGACCAGAGATGTCGTAGCGCCATCCGGCAAGGATTTTACCGATGACGCGGTCAGTACATTGTTTCATCAATCTCGCCGAACCCTGCGTACCCGCCAAGCGGGCTCGCGGGGCGGAAACTACAGTCGAACCGCAGGCAGCGGTTCATGCTGTGCCGCAAGCATCAATCGGTTATGCAACAAGCTGCGCTGCTCGCCCAGAGCACGCTCAGCCGTTGTCCGCGCTATTTCCGGATGATTGTTCTTTTCCGAAAGGTGCGCCAGAATGAGGAATTCGGCAGTTCCATCATAGTCGCGGGCAAGGAATTCCGCGAGCTTGGCGTTGGAGAGGTGGCCGACCTGGCTCATCACCCGCTGCTTGACGCTCCACGGATAAGAACCTCCACGCAGCATCTCCAGATCATGATTCGACTCGATCATCAGCACATGACAGCCGCGCAGGTGATCACAAACGTTGGCCGGCAAATAGCCGAGGTCGGTGCAGATGGCGACTTTGATGCCATCGCACCGGAAGGTGAACCCCACCGGATCCACTGCGTCGTGAGGGATGGTGAACGGTCTGACCGTGATGTCGCCAATCTCGAAAGCGCGGCCCGAAGTGAACAGTTCCAGGCGATCGAAGTTGACGCGTTTGCCGGTGCCGTCCCGAGTAGATTTCTGGTACGCCTGATAGGTCGCACCGGTGATGTAGATCGGCACCTTCAGCCGCTTGGCCAGCACCCGCAGACCGCCGATGTGGTCGGAGTGCTCATGGGTAATGAGAATGGCGTCGATGGCATGCGGGGCCAACCCCCCCAGTTGCATGCGAAGCAGTAGCTCGCGACAAGAGAGACCGGCGTCCACCAGCAGCCGTGTGCCGGAACTGGCAATGACCGTGCAGTTGCCTGCGCTTCCGCTCGCCAGCACCGTGACCGACACAGCCATAGCCGCGAGCATAACGTGAACCCCAGGTTTGCGATAGTAACAAAATGGTTAACGGCTGTGGAGAACGGGTGAACCGCTGGTGATACGCCCTCGATTTGCACAAGAAAGGCTTGCCTTCCACATGAAATGCACAGCAGACAGCGTTTTCTCCTTGTGTGCTTGGGGAACTTCAGGCATTCTGTCACGCATCTAGGCATAGGCTGTCGCGTGCCGCTTCCCCGGTTGACGATGGACTGTTTGGCGATGACAGTTGGTTCGAGACGCAAGCACTGCGTGCTTGGACCTGATTCCGATTGCCACTTCGTATGGCTCGAGGAAGACTGGCCGCCGTTCTGGGTTATTGCCACCGTTGAAGGCAGATGAAGCGCTTCGTACGCTAGTACGGGGACCGTTCATTGCCGTTTGCTCTGGGCTGAGCACGGGAGGGACGCTTACGTCGCACGACGTTGATGCTGTGCCTTAGAGCGACCCGAGGTGGCTGGCCTCGGGTCGCAAGTAAGGAAGGCAGCTATCAGCTACCAGCACTGAGCCGTCAGCTTTCAGCCGTCAGCACTCAGCCTTCAGCACTCAGCTTCCGGCCGTTCGCACTGTCGAAGCTGTCATCCCGGGCAAAGATGTCATCCCGACCGAGGACTTTAGTCCGAGCGGAGGGACCTGCTGTTCTCGCTTGTTCGCAAAATTATCCTCAGCCGACGATTTCTCTCTGTAATCCACAACCTCACACAGCTTTTCGAACGAAATCTGATTACTGCATCTCTTCCGAACCTCGTTCGGCATTGCCAGCCTCCGCGCCCGGTGACTAAATTGAATCAAGATTATTCACTTGACAAATAATCGTGAATTGAATTAACGAGAGATGGCAACCACCGACTACAGTCTGGAACGCGGCCTACCCGTCAGCATGGAAGCCGAGCGCTCGATCCTGGGCGCGATTCTGCTGGACAATTCGCTCTACGATCAAGCCGCTGAACATCTCACGCCGGACGATTTTTCTCTGGACGCGCATCGCCGTGTCTATTCGCGCATGCGGGATTTGCAGGAGTCAGGCCGGCCGGTGGACATGATCACGCTGGTCGAGGAACTCGATCGCCACAAGGAAGTGGAGGCGATTGGTGGCGTTGCGTACCTATCGTCGCTGATCGATGGCGTGCCGGACCGCCCCTCGATCGAACACTACGTCCGCATCGTGCGCAACAAGGCGCTGCTGCGCGGGCTCATCAACCTGGCGCAGAACGCTATCGCCGAAGCCATCGAGCACTCCGACGAAGCTGAGGAGGTGCTGGGACGCGCTGAGCAGGCCATCTTCCAGCTCTCGGAGAACCGCATTGGACAGGGATTCATGAACATCCCGTCCATCATCAAAGGCTCGTTCGGCTCGCTGGAAGAGTTGTACGCGCGCGGCCAGGAGATCACGGGGCTGGCGACGCACTACACGCTGCTCGAACAAACTGACCAGCGGGCTGCAGCCTTCGGATTTGATCATCATTGCCGCGCGTCCGTCGATGGGCAAGACTGCGCTGGCCATGAACATCGCCGAGAACGCGGCGGTGTTCGACGGCAAAGTGGTGGGTGTGTTCTCGCTGGAAATGTCGCGTGAAGCATTACTGATGCGCATGCTGGCCTCGCACGCGCAAGTGGACTCCAAAGATTTGCGGCAGGGCTTCCTCACCAAGGAAGACATGCGCAAGCTGACCCGCGCCACCGAGCAGCTCTCCCAGTCGAAGCTGTTCATCGACGATTCGCCGGGCATTTCCCTGAGCGAGATGCGCGCCAAGGCGCGCCGCTTGCGGCAGACCGAGGGTCTCGACTTGCTGATCGTGGATTATCTGCAACTTATGTCAGCAGTGCCGATCGGCGGCAAGCGCTTCGAGAACCGGACGCAGGAAGTTTCAGCCATCTCGCGCGGACTGAAAGCGCTGGCGAAAGAGTTGAAGGTTCCGGTGGTCGCGCTCTCGCAATTGAGTCGCGCCCCCGAGAGCCGCGGCGGCGATCATCGGCCGCAACTTTCCGACCTGCGCGAATCAGGCTCCATCGAGCAGGATGCTGATGTGGTTGCCTTCATCTTCCGCGAAGAGGTGTACAAGAAAGACGATCCCGACCTCGACGGCATCGCCGAACTCATCGTTGCCAAACAACGCAACGGTCGCCACCGACATGATCAAGATGGCGTTCATCAAGCGGTACACGCGGTTCGAGAACCTCGCGAAAGAGAACGATTACCCGTCCTAGTTCGTTCGTCAACAGCTGGAGCGTGTGACTGTCCTCAAAAGGCCTCCCCACTCAACCTACGCTAAGTGCCGTTCAGCGCCCGGACTCGGGTGTTCGTTGGGTTACCAGCGACCCCGCCCCACAGACCTCTGTATAGTTTTGGCAGATGCGAGAAAGCTACCGCCGCTGGATGCACGACTGGGAAGCGCGAATGACCACGCGCGACAACAATCGCGTGGTGCGCCCGTTCGAATGGGGTTCGGAGTGGGCGAGATGGCCGACCCTGGGGAACTGTCCTCCACCGCAGGACGAGAGTGACAAAGCGGCAATGCTGGCCTACTGGACGGCCGCCAACGAACATATCGTCGCTAATAGCGACCAGTTCTACTCGTACAAGACCCCGTCGGATTTCCGGCTGGAAAAGCGCAAGGTCGAACTCTTCCACACTGGTAGCGGCGCTCCCAAGAAGCAGCCGAAGGAGGAGCTGGGCACCTACCTGCGCTTCACCTCACCGGTGGCGTCGCCATATCCCGAAAATAATTGCATGAACGCGCGCTGGTTTCCGGCGCGCGGGCGGCGCGCGGTGATCGTCATTCCGCAGTGGAATGCCGACGGGGTAAGCCAGAACGCGCTGTGCCGCGTATTCAACTTGCTGGGCATCTCGGCGTTGCGGATGAGCATGCCGTACCACGACATCCGCCGCCCAGCGGGAATCACGCGCGCTGATTACGCGGTTTCCGCGAACATCGGGCGCACTATCGATGCCACGCGACAAGGCATTATTGACATCCGTTGCTGCCTCGACTGGCTGCAGCAGCGGGGCTACTCGCGCCTGGGCCTGGTGGGAACCAGCCTGGGCTCCTGTTACGCATTTATCGCCGCCGCGCACGATGCGCGCATCAGCGTCAATGTCTTTAACCACGCTTCAACGTCCTTCGGTGACGTGACCTGGACGGGGCAATCGACCCGCCACATCCGACAGGGCATTGAGACGGTACTGACGCAGGACGAGTTGCGCCAGGTCTGGTTGTCGATCAGTCCGATCGTCTATTTCGACAAGTTTGAACGCTGGCCGAAAAAGTCGCTCATGATCTATGGCCGCTATGACTTAACGTTCCTGCCTGAGTTCTCCGCGCAAGCAGCGGGCGAATTCCTGCGCCGCGGGCTCGACACCACTATCAAGGCACTGCCGTGCGGACACTACTCGCTCGGCGAGACGCCCTACAAGTACATGGACGCGTGGCACATCTCGCGGTTTTTGGCGAAGGCGTTTGCTGCGTAGTACGATTCTTCACCACAGCGAACACGGAGCACACTGCGAAGAACTAACGTTCTTTTTTTTCTCAGCGTCGCGGTGGTTCATCTTTTCTTACGACTTTGTCCTTCTCATCTCGTTTTGCCCGTGCCCTCCGTGTGCCTGTTGTGAAATAGCCCCTTGCGTGTTTGAGTAACCCACTGCGCGCTACAATGATTGCGATGAAGATTGCATTGGGATCGGACCACGCCGGATTTGATCTGAAAGAAAAGATCAAACAGAAGCTTTCGGCGCAGGGCGTCATTGTGGACGATCACGGTACCGACTCGACTGCCTCGTGCGACTATCCCGACTTCGCGCGCGCGGTTGCGGAAGAGGTCACCGCGCACGGCGCCGATCTCGGGATACTGGTGTGCAGCACCGGGATTGGTATGTCGATCGCAGCCAACAAAGTCCCGGGAATCCGCGCGGCGAAGGTTGACACCGAGTTTGAGGCTGCGCGGTCGCGCGAACACAACGATGCTAATGTGCTGACGTTAGGCGCCTCGGTGATCGATGAAGACGCAGCCTTTAGGATTGTGGACAAATGGCTGGCTACTCCTTTTGCTGGTGGCCGGCACGAGCGGCGGGTTGAAAAGATCGCGGCCATCGAACGCGAGGACGAAGGATCGGCGACGAAGACGTGATGCCACGGTTTTCATGCAGGCATTTGTTTGATGGATTTTGAAACGGTACGGTCTAGGAGTTGGAGAGGGAAGGACGCAATCATGAAAACAAATCCTATGGAACGCCCACTGGCTGAAGTTGATCCGGAAATCGCGCAGGCGATCGAGAATGAAGAACGGCGCCAACACGAAGGTCTGGAGTTGATTGCCTCGGAGAATTTCGTCAGCGAAGCTGTTCTGGAAGCGGCCGGCTCGGTCTTTACCAACAAGTATGCCGAAGGCTATCCCGGCAAACGGTACTACGGCGGATGCGAATTCACCGACGTGGTCGAGAACCTGGCGCGCGACAGGGCCAAGCAACTCTTCGGCGCCGAGCATGCCAACGTGCAGCCGCATTCGGGATCGACTGCCAACATGGCCGCTTATGCCGCAGTCATCAAGCCTGGGGACACCGTTCTCGGATTGAACCTCGCGCACGGCGGGCATCTCACCCACGGCCATCCCCTGAACTTTTCCGGTAAGACTTACAAGATCGTTCCGTACGGTGTCACGAAAGAAACTGAGACCATCGATTACGACGATCTGGAAAAGATTGCTGAGCGCGAGCGGCCGAAGCTGATTATTGGCGGCGGCAGCGCCTATCCGCGGTTCATCGATTTTGCGCGGATGCGCCAGATTGCCGATAAAGTTGGCGCGATCTACCTGGTGGACATGGCGCACTTCGCCGGGCTGGTCGCCGGAGGGGCGCATCCGTCGCCGGTGTCGCACGCGCAGATTGTCACCAGCACCACGCATAAGACGCTGCGCGGTTCGCGCGCCGGGTTAATTCTGTCGAAGGCCGAGTACGCCGCGCCGATCGATAAGGTCGTCTTCCCCGGAGTGCAAGGCGGTCCGCTGGTGCACATCATCGCTGCTAAAGCTGTGTGTTTTCATGAGGCCCTTCAGCCCAGATTCAAGGACTACGCACGGCAAATTGTCGCCAACGCCAAGGTGCTCGCGCAGACGCTGGCCGACGAAGGCTTCCACATTATTTCGGGAGGCACCGACACGCACCTCATGCTGGTGGATGTTTTCGCCAAGGGCATGCTGGGCAGCGAAGCTGAAAATGCACTGCACGAGGCCGGCATCACCGTTAACAAGAATGCCATCCCGTTCGACACCAATCCTCCGATGAAGCCGAGCGGCATCCGCATCGGGAGTCCCGCGCTTACCACCCGCGGCATGAAGGAACCCGAGATGCGCCAGGTAGGCAAGTGGATCTCCGAAGCGCTCCACAATCGCGCTGACAAGAATGTGCTGGCGCGGATTCGCCGGGAGGTGCTGGAGTTAGCGGAGGCGTTTCCGCTGTATGCTTCGCGAAGGGCGAAGCACGCGGAGGCGGTGAAGGCGTAGAAGCAGCGCCAGGATCGCATCCTGCAGAGCGGCGCTCTTTGGGCGGAGCAATCGCGCTGTCGTTCTACGGAGTTTTCACTCGCTCGGCAATCTCCCGTCCGAGGCGCTTGAAGTCTTTCAGGTTCCAGGTGTAAAGAGTTTCGGCACCCGCCTTGAGGGCGCAGTGCCCGAGAATGGCGTCGTAGATTCCGCCACCTGCAATCCCAGAGGCCGAACAGGCTTCAACCACCCTGAAATAATCATTGCTGTTCAGCACAACCATGGTCAACCGCTCGCGAATATTGCCCAGGAACAGCAGCGCCCCGTCGCCGCTCACGCGATATGTGCCGGGCATGGCCGTGAGCGTGGAGTAGACTTCCGCCAAACTATGGGCCGCACAGCAGACTTCTGTCCGGTCAAAACGCAAGAATAGATCTTTGCTCGGTTCGTGATGCTCGTGGTCCCCGTAGAAGGTGGAGACGAGAACGGAAGTATCTAGGAACGCTTTCACTGGCGATCTCCACGACTACGGCGGTCGCGCTGCTGGCGAATATCGCGAAGCGCTTTATCGGTGTCGGCGGCAGACAGCTTTTGTCCAGAGCGAAACACCCAGACGCCGCGTTCCTTACTAAGCGGAGATGTAGTTCGCTTGGGGCGCAGGAGCACTCTTTCGCCCTGAGACTCCAGCTCCAACGTGTCGCCAGGCTCAAGGCGCAGTTCGTCGCGCAAGGTTTTCGGAATTACCACCCGACCCGCCTTGTCGAGGGTCACAGTGATGCTCATGATGGGAGTATAAAATGGTTTGACCCAAATGTCAAATGGCATCAATGCTACCCACAAACCCGACCGGGAGCAGAGATCTATACCTGCAAATGGAAACTCGAGCCCCAGTGATCGAGGGCTGGTAGTAACAGCTGAATAGGCTCCGCGGTTTACACTTGATTTAGTGCGAATCGCGATCGATATCCGGCGCATTGGCGAGTATGGCGTTGGGACCTACACACGCAACGCCATTCGGACACTGGCGCGCCTGGACCGCGAGAACGAATACTTCCTTATCGGCATTCCGGGAAAGCTGCCTGGGACCGACGGATTGCCGGCGAATTTCAAGACGTTGCCCGCCCAGCCGAACGAGTTCTCGCTATCCAGCTATTTCGAACTGCATCGACTGCTGAAGCGCTTCCGCTGCGACCTGTTGCACGTGCCGCACTTGTTCTGGAAGCCACAGGGCATTCCGTGCCCTTACGTGGTCACGGTGCACGATCTGCTCGATCACCTGTATCGCGTGAACAGTCATTCCACCCTGAAGCGAAGCGTACATTTCCAGTTCACCAAGCGGGTGCTGCATCACGCGGCACGTATCCTCGCCGTCTCCAACTTCTCGAAGAAAGACACCGAGCGCCTGTTCGGGGTCCCGGCGGAGAAGATCGAGGTCATCTATAACGCACTCGATGACCGTTTCCGCCTCGGTCATGCCAGCGATGCCGAGCGCGAGTTCATCGCTGAGCGTTACCAGGTGAATTATCCTTTCCTGCTGTACGCCGGACGCATCAGTCCGCACAAGAACGTGGTGCGCGTCATCGAAGCGTTTTCCGCGCTCAAGACCGAGTTGGCCAAGGAAAACCAGTTTGAAGACCTGAAGCTGATCATCATTGGCGATGAAGTGTCGAAGCATCCCGATCTGCGCCGCGCGGTGGTAAAGGGACGAGTGCAGAACGACGTGCGCTTCCTCGGCTTCGTGCCCATCGAGGTGCTGCGGATCTTCTACGATCAGGCGAAGATTTTCGTGTTTCCGTCGCTGTATGAAGGCTTCGGTCTGCCGCCCCTGGAAGCGATGGCGCACGGTACTCCAGTGGTCACGAGCAACACATCCTCAATTCCGGAGGTCGTCGGCAATGCAGCGATCATGGTGAATCCGGAGAACGTGTTCGAGATTATGAAGGCGCTGCATCGCGTGCTGCTTGACCAGAGCGTGCGCGAGAAGCTAAAGGCCCGCGGACTGCAGCAGTGTGAAAAATTTTCCTGGGAAGCCAGCGTGCGCCGCATGCTCCAGGTTTATCGCGAAGTCGCCAGACCAGGTTAGCTGCCCAAGGCCTCCTATGAAAAATATTGACCTAGCAGCCTGTGGTGAAACTCTGGATGCCTGCCCGAAATAGATGAGTGATCCACAGGCTTGGTTCGTAGAATGTGCGCATGGCAATGGGGACGCGCAGGCAACGGGAGAAGCAAGAGGACATCTGGATTGCGCACGCCGAGTTGGCCTCGGCTCCGGGGCATCCGTTCTATCAGCGGCTGAACGAGTTGCTGGAGGGGGAGGGCTTCGACGGGTTTGTCGAGGGGCGATGCGCGAAGTTCTATGCGGCCCAGTACGGGCGGCCGTCGCTGACGCCGGGCATTTACTTTCGGTCACTGCTGATCGGTTATTTCGAGGGCATCGACAGCGAACGTGGGATTGCTTGGCGGCTGGCGGACTCGCTGGCGCTGCGGCGCTTTGTGGGCATAGGGCTGGACGAGTACACGCCGGACCACTCGACGATTTCGCGCACCCGGCGGCTGATCGGTCTGGACACGCATCGCGAAGTGTTCCGCTGGGTACTGAGCTTGTTGGCGGATCGTGGACTGCTGCAGGGCAAGCGGGTGGCGATCGATGCCACCACGCTGGAAGCCAATGCGGCAATGCGCTCGATCGTGCGGCGCGACACGGGCGAGAGCTACGAGGAATTTCTGCGCGGACTGGCCAAGGCCTCGGGCATCGAGACGCCGACGCGGGAAGACTTGGCGCGACTGGACCGCAAGCGCAAGAAGCGCATGTCGAACCAGGAGTGGAAGAGTCCGGGGGACGAGGATGCACGGATTGCGAAGATGAAAGACGGGCGCACACACTTGGCGCACAAGGCGGAGCACGCGGTCGATTTGGACAGCGGTGCGGTGGTGGCGGTTACGCTGCAAGGGGCCGACCAGGGCGACACCACCACGCTCGATGAAACGTTGTGCGAGGCGGGCATGGCAGTGGCGGAGCAGATCGGGCGCGAGGCCGAGTTGCGGCCCGATCATCAGCCGAAGGTCAACGTCAACGGGATCGAAGAGTTGGTTACCGACAAGGGCTATCACAGCGGCGCGGTGCTTGAGCGGGTGAAGAGTTACCAGGTACGTAGCTACCTTCCGGAGAAGCAACAAAAAGGGCGACGCAACTGGCAGGGCAAAGCCGAGGAACAACAGGCGGTCTACCAGAACCGGCGGCGGGTGCGCGGCAGCTACGGCAAGCGTTTATTGCGGCGACGCGGCGAGTTGGTGGAGCGCAGCTTCGCGCACTGCTACGACACCGGCGGCATGAGGCGCACGCACCTGCGCGGACACGAGAACATTCTGAAGCGCCAGTTGATCCATGTGGGGGCCTTCAACTTGAGCCTGATCCTGCGCCAGTTGCTGGGTGCCGGCACGCCGCGGGAGTGGAGAAACCGCTTCCCTAAGCTGGTTCTATTCCTTTATTTGCTGTTCCCACGCCGCAAGGATTCGAATCGGCTCTGCCGAAGCCAAATCCCGATGTCCCGCGCGCAATCCTTGGCAGCACTGCGACGCCGAACACATTGCGGGCCCTGCCGGAAATCAGCTGCTTGCACCACAGGCTGCTAGGCTAGAAAAGACCCGCGACGCACGGCGCCAGCGGGTCCTTCCGGTTAGCTGTTGGGATTGGCCTGAGGCTGTCCACTCTACGTGGCCCCAGCGGCAGACTTCACAGCTGATGCGAGTCTTGCGAGGATTTAGAGCGGAAGCCCTAAGCCTCAGCCACCTCACTTGGGATACAACTATGACTGTCAGATTTCATATATTTTGGATCACCCTCCTTTCCAGTGTAGAAGCAAAATAACACTGGATGAGCGCGTCCGTCAAACACAAAGCCGGG
The DNA here is from genome assembly GCA_963836295.1 of uncultured Acidobacteriaceae bacterium. Lineage (GTDB taxonomy): Bacteria > Acidobacteriota > Terriglobia > Terriglobales > Acidobacteriaceae > Bog-257. The sequence continues at coordinate 710,979 of CAWIIY010000006.1, forward strand.
GGAAGTCCTCAGGTTGCCAACTCTCTCCCAGCCACTTTACAAATTCGTTGTTGCGTCCCAGAACAATTTGTTTCGCGGGCACTGGCCCGGCGGCCAATTCGAAGCCCATGATGATGATCTCTTCGCCCTTCTTGATCAGGTGCGCTGCGGCTCCGTTCATGCAGATCACGCCTGAGCCGCGCCGGTCCCGGAATCGCGTAGGTTTCCAGTCGCGCCCCGCTGGTGTTGCTGACCACCATCACCTTTTCGCCGGGCAGTAATTCCACCATCTCCATCAATTCCTCATCGATCGTGATACTGCCCACGTATCGCAGATCGGCTTCGGTAACTGTGGCCTGGTGAATTTTCGAACGTAACATCCACCTCATGTTGTCCTCCGTGTCCCACGCCGCGAAGGCGGCTGCAGGCACTACCAATATCCTAGCAGTTTCGGATATCGCCGAGCGTATGAGATGCACCGAATCCCCCAGAAGTGGCAGGGGAGGGGTTCGGCGCACCCGGCGTCTCGAATCGCCGTCCCGGACGGAGCGAAAACGGGGGCGTCACTGGTTTCTTACGTTGCGCACCCGCGTAGAATGGTTTGCATTGTGGAGGCGTCCATGGCTGAAGTTGCTTACACATCCAACGTGTACATCGAGCGCATCAAGGGCCCGTTACGTCGCGCCTACTTGCCCGGCGAGCCGCAGCCTGTGATGTTCAGCGTCCACGGCGGCATCGCCAAACATTACGGCATCGACGAAAGCCGCCTGCCCGAGTCCCACGCCGCCACCATCGACTACGTGGTCGCCGCCCTCGGCGGTTGAATGCTCGGCACCTTTGCCGGCGCGCTGGATGCGCGCAAAATCAACGCCAAAGATGGCCGCCTCAACTGCGAAGTTCGCGGTGAAGTCGAGGACGAGGGCGGCGTGTTAGTCATCAAGCGCGTCCACGTGACCCACAATCTGCGGGCTGACGATCCCGCTGCCGTGCGCGAGACCGTGGAGCGGGTGCATGGTGTGTACGCGCAAAGCTGCCCGGTATATCGGTCGCTGATCCCTGCATTCCCCATCACCTCCAGCGTGGAGATCGTGGGCGACGCTTCAGGCGCGCAATAGAGAAGCGTTAACCTGTGAGCCCGAATCCCGGCTGCCGGCCACTCACACTCTAAGCATCTGATAAGCTACTAACAGCTCTGTAGATGCCGGTGAGGACGTCAGCAGGCCCCGCTTCAATGACATTGCCGACTCGAAGTCGCGTTTTTGTCACACCTGACTATCATGGGCACAACAGCTTCAATGCTTCGGAGCTGCTGGGGCGGGCGATCGCTCAGGCCATCTCGCTCAGCTATTATCCCAATCAGGACCGCAGCGCCGAAAAGCTGGCGGCAAAGTACGGATACGCGATCGGGCGCGATGCCCTTGCCAGTGTTTTTCGCGAGTTCTGGCCCGATATCGCTACGCACGTGCTGCATCGCCACCCGTAACTCGGAATACATAAGAAAGGAGGGCGCTTTTCGCCCTCCTCGATTTGGGCCCTATTTGGTTTGGGTTAAGGGTTGGTACCACCTGTGAGTACAGTAATTGAGCCAAACAATCCATGAGCCTCCCCGAAGACTCCTGCGGCAAAGAACAGAGTGTTCGTGGGCCCGGCACTGCCACCGTTGCCAAAGCCCAGCCCCCACAATCCGTTAAGCTGCAACTGGAGCCTATTGGGATCAAATAGCAACGATAGGAAGCTACCGGTGGTGGCGTCGAACGCCGCAATTGCACCGCTACCGAATTGCCCAACCAAGATTTTTCCGCTAAATTGGCCAAAGCCCGTAGCCGGAGCGACTACTACCGCCCAGGGAGAGTTCAGATAGTAGTTGTGTGGAAGCCGCATAAGCAGATTGCCCGACGTATCAAAGATGTCGACGTAACCATTTCCCGGACCCGCCACGTCATCGTGCTTAGCGGCATCCTGTTTGGCGAAGGTTACTGCCAATTTGCCATTCCCGATATTGGCGATGCCGAAAGGCGCAAAGCCAGACGGGATGCTGCTGTCGACGAACGCATCGGAACCAAACGAGTGCGGAGCAAAGGCACCGTCAAACACATCCACTGAGTTATTCCTGAAGTTCGTTGCGTAAAGGTAGTTGGCGCCTTTGGCCGATGCCAAGGCGAGTCCCTTATAGACTGCGCCTGGGCTGTTGTTGACCACGATCTGCGCACTCGTGCCGGCATACCAGCCTGAGATGGTTCCGTCCTCCGTTGCAAAGAGGAAATGTGCAGGGGTGCCAAGGATCTTGAAGTCAGAGGTACCGTTAAAAACCTGTCCGGTAGGCGTTCCCGTGTCCGTCCCGTTTGCCGAAGGAATAGTAACGACCAGCCCCTGGGGTGTTCCGGCTGCATTGTAAAGGGTTGAAAGTCCGGTGCCATTGTCGGAGACCCACCAGGGACTCGACGAGCTTGCAGACATACCCCACGGATTAACTAGATTGGGATCGGTGTTGACGCTGATGTTAACAATGTCGGATGTGAGAATCGTCGGCTGGGTCTGCTGGGCTGCGGCAGGCAGGCTAAACAGCGTCGCCGCTACCAGCAACACTATGGCGCTCAAAAGCAGCCGAGTGACGGTTTGCGATTTGTTGGACGTGTAGGTGCTGAGCATTGTGCCTCCATCAATTTCAGAATTGAGAATTTACTCACGGCAACGCGGAACCCCATGTGAACCTTTGTCGCCATGAGTCTTCTGCAATCTAACCAAGGCTGAAGGCGGAGTTGTCTTGGACGGGTAAACACCTTGTCAAACTTTGGTCACATAGTTTAACGGGGGTTACAAGATATCCCGCGAAGAATGTCACAGAATTGTCAACATGCCATTGACTCTTAGTTCGATTGTGTTATTAGCTGTAAGTCAGATCTTGCATGGAACCGGCCGATGGACAAAATTCTAGTCATTGAGGACGATCTGGCAGTGCAGCGGGCTTTGCGGCGAACCTTTGAATCCGCGGGTTTCGAGGTGCATGTTGCTGACGACGGAGCAGTTGCGATGGAAACCTTCCGCGCCACTATGCCGCGGGTCGTCATCCTTGATTTGCGTCTGCCGGGTAAGTCAGGTCAGGACCTCTGTCGCGAGATCAAGCAGGAATTCTCCAAAGTTCTCATCCTGGTGTTGAGTGCCGCCAGTGATGTTCTGGATAAGGTTTTGCTCCTGGAAATCGGCGCGGATGATTACGTCACCAAGCCTTTCAGCCCACGCGAACTGCTGGCGCGTGTGCGCGCAGCGGTACGTCGTCTGAACCAAGGTTTCGACAAGTCTGAAACTTTTAGCTTTGACGATGTGGAAGTGAACTTCTCCAAGATGGAGTTATACCGCGACGGCCATTCAGTGGCTCTGACTCCGCAAGAGTTTAAGATGCTGCGCTTTTTTCTCAACCACCAGGAGCGGGTAGTCTCGCGAGCCGAATTGCTCAATGAAGTATGGGGTTACAACAACTACCCGACCACGCGCACGGTCGATACCCACATTCTTCGTTTGCGGCAAAAATTGGAAAAGGACCCTGCCGATCCAGTACATTTTCGTACAGTCCACGGAACGGGCTACAAGTTCGTCCGGTGATCGGAGCCGGGAGGAGATTGGCGATGGGTCGGGTGCGGCTGCGGACCAAGTTCCTAATCGCCATGCTGCTGACCTCGGCGGGATTGACCGCGGTCTCTCTGCTGATTGTGCAGCACACAGTGGCCAACCAAGTCAGGCTCGATCTCAGCAACGACCTGGCTAACTCCGTCGAAACTTTCCGCAACGTACAAAAAGACCGCGAGGCTGTTCTATCGCGTTCCGCTAGGCTGATGGCCGATCTACCCGGCCTGAAGGCGCTCATGACATCCCGTCATCCGCCCACCATCCAGGATGCGTCGGGCGAAATGTTCCGTCTTTCCGGCGGCGACCTATTCGCTTTGGTTGATCCCAGTGGCCAGTTTGTGGGATTTCACACCAAAGCGCGCGGCATTACTCGCGAGCAAGCCCAGCAACTCCTGGAGTATCGCAACGCCCTCGACCAGCCGTTGCAATGGTGGTTTGCCGGCGGGCATCTCTACGAAGTCGCTCTGGCCCCAATCTACTTCGGGCCCAGTACGGACAATTCGCTGCTCGGGGTGGTTGCAGTGGGTGATGAGATGAACGCTGCCGTTGCCCGCCAAGTGAGTCAGATCGCGGCCAGCCAGGTGACTATCGTTTGCGGGTCCTCGGTCGTTGTCAGCACGCTCAATGCCGACCAAAGAAGCGAACTTAGTACATACGTGAAAGGCAGAACCATTCCACGTGGTCCCATCGACTGGAAGCTTGGCGGAGAAAGTTTTGTGGTTTCGTCGCTCGCATTGGATCCCGACGAGGCGCCGCCGGTCACTATGCTGGTGATGAAATCGTACGACGAAGCCACTGCATTCCTTAATCATCTGCGTCGACTGCTGTTGGCGGTGGGAGTGGGTGCGGTGTTTGTCGGGAGCATGCTGGTGTACGTCACCGCCCGAACGTTCACGCGTCCGTTAGAGGAACTAGTGGACGGAGTGCGGGCCCTAGGCAAAGGTGACTTTCGCTACCCAGTACAGGCGCGCGGCGCAAGCGAGGTTGAAGAGCTGACGAACGCTTTTTCAGGCATGCGCGAGAGCCTGCATCAAGCGCAGCAGCGCTTGCTCGAAGCCGAACGCTTGGCGACCATTGGCCGGATGGCCAGCTCAATTTCGCATGATTTGCGGCATCCATTGACCGCGGTCCTGGCCAATGCGGAGTTTCTCGCGGATGCCGATCTGAATCCGCAACAGCGCGAAGAGCTTTATCTTGAGATTCGCATTGCGGTGAACCGGCTCACGGATTTGGTCGATTCGCTCCTGGAGCTGTCACGTCCCGCCGAGTCCTTGAACGTGATCGAAGCTCCCATCGAGAGGACGATCAGCCGCGCCATCGAACTGGTACGGGCGCATCCACAATTTCACAAGATCATGGTCAGCATCGAATCACCCGGGCTGCACGCTGCGCAATTCGATCCTCGCAAAATGGAGCGCGTCTTCTACAACCTGCTGCTGAATGGCTGCCAAGCGGTACAGGGTTACGGAGGTCACGTCGCAGTGCATGTGGTTGAGATCAACGGGAATATGGAAATCCGCGTCACCGACGACGGGCCCGGCGTAGAATCCTCGCTCCGCGACAAGTTGTTTCAGGCGTTCGTCAGCCATGGCAAGGAGAACGGCACGGGACTGGGGCTCACGATCGCACAGAAGATCGTGCAGGCAGCCATGACGGAACCTTGCAACTGGAGAGCTCGGTAGCGGGACGCACGGTGATGCAGATCGTGCTTCCACGAGTGTGCAAAAAGATCGTCACTTCGAATGGCCGGACAGCGGACGCCTCTCAGTCGTTCACTGCCTAAACATGCGGGGTCAAGCCCCGTAAATGTCCAGGACCCTCAAAATCGTTGCGCAGAGGTGCGACATGACACTCACCAGGTATTCCCAAGTTTTGCGTCCGGGTCTGCTGGTGGCTCTTGCCTTGGTAGTCACTGTGCCGGGTTCCACGCAGACGGCTCAATCCAACCCCACCGCAGCAAACAACTCCAGCTTGAATGCCTCCTTGGGAGAACTTCAATCTCAAGTCCGCGAACTGAAGGAGTTCGTGCCCTCCAACTACAACAGCAGACGACGGCCAGCCGTGCGGAGATCTCCCATCTGCGACAGGAGCTGGAAGCCCAACGCAGTGCAAGCAACACCGTAACCAGCGCTGAATCCGCCCTCGACGAACCATCGCCGTCCATCTCTTCGTCGAGTAATGCCCAGCTCGAGCATCAGGTGGACCAGCTTACCGAAGATGAGCAATTGCTCTCTGACAAGGTAAACGAGCAGTATCAGACAAAGCTGGAGAGCGCTTCAAAATACCGGGTGCGCTTTTCAGGAATCGTGCTCTTCAACTTGTTCGGCAACAGCGGCTATCCGGATAATCAGGACGTACCCACGTGGGTCCTCAAACCCGATCCCATGGACTCGCCCGGTTCAGTGGGCGGCACGCTGCGGCAATCAATTCTCGGGTTCGAGGTCTTTGGGCCCGATGTGTTCGGTGCGCACTCCAGCGGCAACATCAATTTTGACTTCGGCGGCGGATTTCCCGCGACCTACAACGGCGTGAACTCCGGCTTGGCGCGACTGCGCACAGCGAGCGTTCGTCTGGATTGGAAAGACACATCCGTGGTTGCAGGGCAGGACGGCTTGTTCATTTCCCCACAAGCCCCAACCTCGTTCGCATCCCTGATCGTTCCGGCGCTCACCTACTCAGGCAATCTCTGGTCATGGACTCCGCAGTTGCGGGTGGAGCACCGCTTTGAGTTCTCGAACCATTCCAACGTCAGCCTGCAAGGTGGAGTGCTTGATCCACTGACGGGTGAACCTCCCGATTACGCCAGCTATGTCTGGTACCGCGCTCCCGATGCCGGCGAAGAATCACGCCAACCAGGTTTCGCGGCGCGGGTCGCCTATTCGCATCCCATGCTCGGACGGACCTTCACCGTGGGCGCCGGAGGTTATTACAGCCGTGAGTATTGGGGCTTTAACCGCAACGTGAATGGGTACGCGGCGACCGCGGACTGGAACCTGCCGCTCAACCGTTGGTTCACGCTGAGTGGCTTTTTCTACCGTGGCCAGGCCATCGGCGGCCTCGGCGCTGCCCTCAGTCGAAGCGTCGTCTTCAACTGAACCGCTCACCGATCCGAACACGGTTGTGCTTCCGCTGAACTCCGTCGGCGGTTGGGCGCAATTGAGATACCAGCCCCTCTCGAAACTTGAGTTCAACGCCGCCTTTGGACAGGACAATCCATTTGCGGCCGACCTTCGCTATTTCGGCGATCAATCCGAAAGCTATGCGAATCCCTTCTTGACCCGTAACCGGGCTGGCTTTGGCAATGTCATCTACCGGCCACGTTCCGACTTGTTGCTGTCTATGGAATACCGTCGGCTAAGAAGCTTCTCAATCTACAATCACAGCTATGAGGCAGGGCAGCTGAACATGGCGATGGGAATACTGTTCTGAGCGACACTATGCGAGCGGGAAGAAAATTCGCGGTTTCCTTGAGTGTCGCGTTTGCGCTGTGCGCGACGCCCGGCTTATGGTCAGTAGAGATTACCGTATCCGGTCGCGTGATGGCCGAAGGAGGCGCCAACCGGTCACCTGCAAACTCTACCGTCGTCTGGCTGGTTCCAATCGCCGCTGGCCCGGGCGATCTGCCTACCGTTCCCCCAATGCACGCCGTGCTGGAACAAAAGAACAAAGCATTCGAACCGCACCTGCTCGTTGTTACCAAGGGCTCGACTGTGGACTTCCCAAACCGCGATCCCTGGTTTCACAACGTGTTTTCCCTTTTTAACGGCAAGCGTTTCGATCTCGGACTCTATGAATCCGGAACCAGCCGCACGGTTCATTTCGATCGCGAAGGCGTTTCGTACATCTTTTGCAACATCCATCCCGAGATGAGTGCGGTAGTGGTTGTTTTGTCCAGCCAGTACTTTGCGATCCCCAACAAACAGGGCGAGTTCTCGATCGCAGACGTGCCGCCCGGCCGTTACACTCTGCACGTTTGGAATGAGAATGCGCTGCCGGCCACGCTCCAGGCGCTATCGCGTGAGGTGATGATAAGCGAGGCCTCGCACTCGCTGGGCGTAATCCGCGTGCGGGTGACGCTGGCGAAATCTGCCTCGCACAAGAACAAGTACGGTCAGGATTACGAACCGCCCTCGCCCAACAACCCGGTATACGTTCAGCCGTGATCTCCCTCGAGCACGGTTTTACCAGTACGGCGATCAAGGCGCCCCAACCAGGCCGATTTTGTTTCGTTGGGGTTCGTCACCGCTCACGATCGTTGTGCTCCAAGTTCGTCCCTCTTTCGGACGCTAACCTGGGATCACTCGTAGTCGCAACCAACATCACATCCCGCTTGACCCCGCCATATACAATTCCTTCGGCGCCAGATTGCCAGGAGATTGCATCGATGGCCACCACCGCACCTGAGCTCGAAACCAAGTCCCTGCCCGCGAACGCCTATCAGCCGTTGAAAAAGGGCGAACTCTACGTGCCACTCGTGCCCACCAGCATGAGTCTGCCCGAAGTCACATGGCGCGCGGTGCTCTGGGGCACGCTGCTGTGCGTCATCTTCAGTGTGGCTTCCGCCTACTCCGCCCTGAAGGTGGGCCAGGGAATGGAAGCAGCAATTCCCATCTCCATCCTCGCCATCGGGCTGGCGCGCGTCTATCGGCGCCGCTCCAGCGTGCTGGAGAACGTCATCCTAACCGGCATCGGTGCGGCCTCGGGCAGCGTGGTGGCCGGCGCCGTCTTCACCCTGCCCGCGCTCTACATCCTCCACCTTGATCCGCATCCGGTACAGACCGTCTTCATCTGCCTGGCCGGCGGCTGCCTGGGCATTCTCTTCCTCATTCCCCTGCGCCGTTATTTCGTGGCCGAGCAGCACGGTAAACTGCCATTCCCTGAAGCCACGGCCATCACCGAAGTGCTGGTCACGGGCGAGAAGGGCGGCTCCCAGGCCAAGCTGCTGCTGCAGGCCACCGCCATCGCGGGAGTTTACGATTTCTTCGTCACCACCTTTCATGTGTGGAAGGAATACCTCAACTTCCAATTTGTGCCACTCATGCGAACGCTGGCCGATCGCGATCGCATGGTCTTCAACTTCGACGCCATCGGCTTCATCCTCGGTCTGGGTTACATCATGGGCCTGCGCATCTCCATGATCTTTTGCGCCGGCGGCGTGCTGGTCAACTTTGTGCTGGCCCCCATGATCTGGTTCGTCGCCAGCCACATGGGCAACGTCACCGTCTATCCGGCCACCATGCCCATCTCGCACATGACGGCGGCGGATATCTATCGCTACTACGTGCGCTACATCGGAGTGGGCGCTATCGCCGCCGCCGGCTTTGTCGGCATTCTCAAGTCGCTGCGCGTCGTGGCCGGGTCGTTCGGCATCGCGCTGCACGCCTTCCGCCACGGCGAAGCTCCGCACATGGAGCGCACCGACCGCGACATTCCGATCATGGCCATCCTGCTCGGCGTGGTGGTCAGCGCTATCGCCGTGGCCGTCTTCTTCGGAGGACTGCATGTTACCTGGACCGTCGTCGCACTGGGACTGGTACTGACGCTGCTCTTCTCCTTTTTCTTCACCACGGTCGCTGCCAACGCCATTGCCGCCACAGCCAACAATCCTGCCTCCGGCATGACCCTGCTGACCGTGATCGTCTCGGCGGTGGTGCTGCTGAAGTTCGGCCTCTCCGGGACCACTGGCATGTTCTTCGTGATGGCGATTGCCGGCATGGTGTGCGTCGCCCTCTGCGTCTCGGGACAATTCATTACCGACCTGAAAGCCGGTTACTGGATTGGCTCCACGCCCTCGGCGCAGGAGAAGGTGAAGTTCATCGGGATTATCGCCGCGGCGGTGACCGCCGGGCTGACCATCGTGCTGCTGGCCAAGGCCTTTCAGTTTGGCGAGGCCGCTCCGGGCGACATGCGCCAGGTGCTAGTCGCGCCGCAGGCCTCGGCGTTAAAGGCCATCGTCGCGGGATTCATGAGCGGACAGCCGGTCACCTACATTCTGTTTGGCATCGGCGGCCTGATCACGGTAGTGCTGGAGATGCTCGGCGTCTCGTCCATGGTGTTCGCCCTGGGAATTTACCTGCCGCTGCAACTGACCACGCCGATTCTGGCCGGCGGCTTCCTCTCGCACCTGGTGAACAAGCGTGCCGATAAGGCGGACGGCGAGCATGGCCGCAGCATTCGCGAGCGTGGCGTCATCGTCGCCGGTGGAATTATGGCAGGCGGAGCGCTGGGCGGCGTGCTTGGAGCCGGGCTGCGCCTGCTGCCAAAATATCGGGAGGATATGATACAGACTCCCTTTTATAACAACGAGCCGATCTCGCAGACGGTCTCGGCGATCTTGTTTGTCGGTCTCTGTCTGTATATCTGGTTCAGCTCTGTCAGAGGGGAAGAGGCGGCGTAAATCCGGTTTGCAAGGGCACAACTTCACAGGCCGCTGAAAAACTCGCCTTGCACGTGTTTTGAAGGGGAGCACCTTTAGGGGCGCCGTTGTAAGTTCTTTATTTTTGTTATCCTGAGCCGACTTTAGTCGGCGAGGGATCTGCTTCTGCCGGCTTTTTCAGCGGCCTGTGAAGTCGTGCCCTGTTACAAAGCACAGGCAAGCAGTAGTTGTAGTCTTTGAACTGAACGATTGATTCGCACAAAGGGAGTTTCGCAATGGACTCATTAGCTCGCTATGTCGCAGATGCTGTATTAGGAATTGATACGCTTTGGGGCGGAGACGTGATGTGCCCGTCGGGAACCGGCCGCTTCATCGCCGATTCGTGGTTTTCCGATGAGCCGTTGCCCACCGCCTACACCACACCGTCGGCCGTGAGGGTGCGCGAAACCGGTGGTGTTGGCGGCAAGACCGTCGATCGCGCGGCCGTCGATGCGTACTTGAAGGAAGTGGATCTGCCCGCCGCGATCGCCGGAGTTCGCAGCGAAGCTCAGAAAATTGGCGGGCAGCGTGGACACTACCTCGCCGGGCTGGCAGATTGCCTTCAGACAATGTGGGACCTCGCCATGGAGATCCTCGGCAACGGCCCGAAGGTCTCTTACGAGCGCAGCGTCGAGTCTTCCACGGGCTGTCCGCCTGAACCGTCAAAGCCCGAAGCCAAGCGCGAAAGAGTTGCGGAGTTGCTGAACCGCGCCGGATATTCGACCTCCCACAATGGAGGACTCTTGGGCGCGGTCGACTCGTGGCGCCGTGAGCGCGTTACGCCCATGGCATCGGTGAAGGCTTTGGGCGCGGCGGTCATCGCCTACTTTGACAATCTGAGTGCCGCGAACCTCCTGCCGCATCTGCCGAAGGAACTGGCCGACATACCGCGAGCGAACATCGAGTTCTTGCCGATTAAAGAAGCCTGGTTTTCCGGCTCGATGAACTATCTAGGACGTGCTCGTAACGCCGATGGCAGCCCGAGGTACGAAGCTAGCTACGAGATCAACGCGTCACTGCAGATCAGCTTTCCGGAGTTTCAGCAACTGGTCAGCCATGAAGTCGTACCCGGCCACGTGACCACGTTTGCCTATCTTCAGAACCTTTATGTCCGCGGGTTGGCGGGTTTCGAAGCAACTGTCTTAACGATGAACACCCGCGCCGCCACGCTGTTCGAAGGACTCGCCAACAACGCCATTCTGATCGCGCATGGCGTGACCGAGGTCGAGCAACTTCCGGACGACGACATGCAGATCGGCGTGTTGCTGGCGCTGTTACAGGACGACGCAAAGAACCAGTCGTCATATCTCACCTGGGGCGAGGGCAAGCCGCAAGCCGAGATCGCCAAGATCCTGCGCAACGATTTTCTGGTCAGCGAGGAGCGAGCTGACAAATTGTCAGGCGCGTGGGGACGCCATCCGCTGTTGGGGAGAATGTATCTCCCGGCCTATCGCGCGGGCACAGAGAAGGTCGCACAGTTGCGGCGCAGCTTCCCATCAGAACGCGTGCTTCCCGCGATCTATGGATGCTATGGGCTGGTGGATATCAGTACAGTGGATGAGGTGTTAAAAAGCGCGCAATCGGCAGCTTCGTGATTAGCGGCTGTGCTTTTGAAATGTCCCGCAGCTTACTGAAAACTCGAATTTCCGTCGTTTTGAAGGGGGCGTAGCTTCAGCTACGCCGTCGCAAGCCCACTACCTTTGTCATCCCGAGTCGGACTTTAGTCCGGGCGAGACCCGGAAGACGCCTGATACGATCCCCACGTCTCGAAACCCGCGAGACGTGGGCACCCAGCTAAGTGATTCTCGGCATCCGGCTACTGGGATCGGCCAGCCTCATCAACCCGCAATCCCGGCATCCGTGGTATACATATTGGAATCTCGGCGTAAATGCTTTTGTCGTCCAAACTGGAAACGGCCTCCTGGATAGCCGCCATCGTCGGCACTGCTGTTGCTGTAATCGCGTTTTTCCGCAGTATGTTGTCCCGCCGCAAACGCCGGGGAGGCGCGGCCATTATTCAGCGAGCAGGAACGAAAAGCACGCAGATCGCCAATAACACGGGAACCATAATCATTGGGTTCTCTGAGCAAGAAAGTCATGCTTTGGAGCCCGTCGAGATCCAGGGGAAATGGGATGGAAATCAAGCGAAGGCGATTGCCGTTGCCAAATTGCAACGGCACGACTGGAAGAACCTCCTTGCCGAAAAAGGTAATTGCTGGCAGCCACCTCCATACCGGCATGAGCTGCTTGGTGAATATGCTCTCGTCTACAAGGATCGCCAAGGAACTGTTCTGGCTTTCCAAACGATGCCAGAAAATTTTGAGTGTCATGCTTGTGCACCCTATCTGAGTTTCTTTGAATTTGAGAAGAGGCCTCGTGGCTGGAAACTCGTTGGATCGGAGATTTCAGTACTCCGGAACGGAGCATGGGGTTACTTTCCAAAGGAGCACATAAGCATAAGAGTGATTGCCGATAACCTCTTCGGCGTGTTTTTGGAAGATTATTATATGGCGCAGGGACAATCGGTGTCAGGCGTGACGGCGTATGCGAGGATCGGGGATTCATTTTGTGAAATACTGGACTTAGCCTTGGGTGAAAATGGGATTTTTGGCGAAGAAACATGGTATTGGTCCAGCACCATTACAATCGTTCCCACCTCAACGGGACTTTATGACATAGTCGTAGAACGCACGGGCGACCTGAAATGGGTCAATGGAAGCGATGAGCGGGAGGATGATGCGGCCGACGGAGGTATCATCCGTCCCAGAGACGTTTTCCGATTTAACGGGAGGCGCTATGTGCGGAGCACTGTTTTCCTCTAGAAATCATGCGGGGTGGGTTTTCTTCCCAGAGGTCGAACCTTGACACTAACCCAACCCACATGGGTGGCCTTCAATTGCGCTGTACCTCAGCTCCGTAGTCCTATCCCACGGCCCGCGCAACCTTCACCGGTTCCAAATGTGCCGTGAAGTGCCGCAGGAACGGCGCTTCGAATGTGAGATGCATCCCCTGGATCTGCTCGCGCCGCTTCCACACTGCGAGGATCACTTCGATCACGTAGTCCATGTGGCTCTGGGTGTAAACGCGACGCGGAATCGCCAAGCGCACCAGGTCCATTTTCGCCGCCGCTCCAAACATGAGAGTGCCAATCTCCACGGAGCGTATTCCGCCTTCCACATATAGTTCCGCCGCCAGCGCCACACCGGGAAACTGATCCAACGGAATATGCGGCAGGAAGGCGCGCGCGTCGAGATAAATGGCGTGGCCACCCGGTGGCTGCACGATGGGAACTCCGTCGTCAGCAATGTGGTTCCCCAGATAGGCAGTCGAAGCGATGCGGTATCGCAGATAATCTTCTTCCAGTGACTCCTGCACGCCAATGGCTATCGCCTCAAGGTCGCGGCCAGCTAAACCTCCGTATGTCGGATAACCCTCGGTGAGTATCAGGAGATCTTTCTCTTGACCAGCGAGCACCGCATTATTGGTGCACAGGAAGCCGCCAATGTTCGCCATGCCATCTTTCTTCGCCGACATGGTACAGCCGTCACCGAGTGCGAACATCTCCTGCGCGATTTGTTTCGGAGTCTTTGACGCATAACCTTCTTCCCGCAACTTAATGAAGTACGCGTTCTCGGCGAAGCGGCAGGCGTCGAAATACAGCGGGATGCCGTACTTGCGGCACACCGCACTGACGGCGCGCGCGTTCGCCATCGAGACCGGCTGGCCGCCGCCCGAGTTGTTGGTCACGGTCAACATGACCAGCGGGGTGCGGTCACGGCCGACGCGCGCGATCAGTTCCTCCAGCGCGCTCACATCCATGTTGCCCTTGAAGGGGAGTCGCATCGAGGGCTTGCGGGCCTCCGCAACGGGGACGTCCACGGCTTCGGCGCCCACGAACTCAATGTTGGCGCGGGTGGTGTCGAAGTGCGTGTTATTGGGGACGACGTCGCCCTTTTTGCACATCACGCTGAACAGAATGCGTTCCGCCGCTCGTCCCTGATGCGTCGGAATCACATGCTGGTAGCCAAAGATGTCCTGAACGGAATCGCGGAAATGGTCGAAGCTGCGGCTGCCGGCGTAGCTCTCATCCCCCAGCATGATTGCCGCCCATTGCTGGGTTGACATCGCGCCCGTGCCCGAGTCGGTGAGCAGGTCAATGAGCACATCGTCGGCGGGAAGGAGGAACAGATTGTAGTGCGCGGCGCGCAGCAGCGCTTCCCGCTCCTCGCGTGTGGTCCAGCGAATGGGCTCGACGCTCTTGATGCGAAATGGTTCGATAACGGTCTTGGTCAGCATGGCGGAATCCTCTGAGTTTCGGAAGCCAAGACCATGCTGACGCTTTTAGCGAAGAAACGCAGTGACTGGGGTCACAGTGATAGGCTCCGGCTCTTGCCGTCGCTAAAGGGATGGAGATCCAAGCGATATCAGACCATCGGTGCTTAAGGGGCCTCGCGACGCCGCGCCGCGTGGTGGGCCAGTCGATTAGCCTCGCAGTTGTCTTCGCGCTGAATGTGCTCGATGGAAAACTCGACCTCTCGCGCCAGTTTGCGACACGTCCAGTTCAGAGAATGCAGGCGCGAGCTGCGGCAGGCGTACTCGCCGGTCATCTGCTTGACTACCACTTCGGAGTCCGAATAAACATGCAACGCTCTAGCGTTGACCGCGATAGCGTGTTGCAAGGCCTCCAGCAAGGCGACGTATTCGGCAACGTTGTTGTCTTGATGTCCGATCCAGCGGGCGATGCGGGTGGTTTCACCGTCGGGGCTTTCGATCACGACGCCAATCCCGGATGGGCCGGGATTTCCGTGCGAGCCGCCGTCCACATAGGCTACGAGGTCGGGCATTCCGCTCCTACATACATACAATGCTTCAACACATCCGATTGGTCAAGAGCCAATTCTGGTTCCTGCAAAGACTATCGCATGGATGCGACAACTCTGTGAAAAAGATGTGAATCAGCGTCGGATAAAAGACGATACCTACGAAAACAGACGTAATTTCTATCGTTTGCGCGAAGCGATTCGCACACAAAAATAAATCGCATTTGCACCAACCTTGGGCGTTGACAATTTCTCATCCTGCTGTAGGATCGCTCATGTCGACGGCAGAAAAGGACAGGCAAACATAATAGTAGCCAGTCCGAAGTAAGCTGGGTGATCGGTTCCGAGGGGCGACCCGGCGGAACCGCCAGACCCGAAAAAACCGACTGTGCTGCGAGGCGTCAGCCGGGGTTTGGAACCGCGAAAGCGGTGATCGCACCAAGGGCTGTGACGGTACATGCGTCCACGCCGGTGGCTCCCTCGCAGGAGGCAGCGGCTAGAGCATAACCAAAGTCACAGCCTTTTCTATTGCTCAACGTTTTTCGGCGGTCTTCGCATGAGCTCCCTTTCACTTGCAGATTTTGCGATTATCTTCGATATTGGCCGCCGGGGCGCTGTCCACGGCGCCTACAGATCCTACGGCATTCGGTAGTCTCTCAGTTTGAAAATTGTGATTTGTGAATTTCGGTAGAGCGAACCCTTCAGGTTCGCGTCAAGGCAGTCCTCTTCGAGCGGGAGCCCCGGCAGGGGCGGCACGGCGAGCGTAGTTTGTGCCGGGCCTTGAAGGCACTCGGATTCTCAATACGCTTCGGACGCGGGCCTGAAAGGCCCGCTCTACCGTTAAATCGTCTTCCCAGATTTCAAACTGAGATACTTACCCAGCATTCTGATAAATCTACGGGCCTGATCTCCGTTGCACTCGATCCCTCGCCATGGGGTAACATCCGCCCATGTGTGCTCTATCCTTTCGGGCCCGCGGTGTAGTAGCATTTGTCACGGAGTGAATCGCGTCTTTCACGTTTTGGCCCGGCACGTTCAAACCATTAACCTAGGGAATGCAGTCAAACCGTCCCGGTACTGTCCCTCGATCTGACCTTACGATAAAGTAATGGGGCTGCCAGTGCAGAGGACTTCGTCGCCGATCAGTGGGTTGATCTTCGACCTGGACGGCGTACTGATCTCATCCAGCGATTGCCACCGGCGGGCGTTTGAGGAGGAGTTCGCTCGTGTAGGGGTTTACGACTTTTCTTACCGCCAATTCTCGGGATGGCGGACCGTCGATGTCTTTCGCGCTATCTTCCGGGAGAAAAACATGACGGTTACCGAGAAGATGCTCAGCGATTGCGCGTGCCGGAAAAGCGCCCGTGCGCGTGAGTTGTTGGCCGCCCAGGTTTCGGTTGCGTCAGATTGCGTTCCGGTGCTCCGGGAGCTGGCTGTAAGATACCGCCTGGGGCTGGCCACTTCCGGATCGCGCGAAACAGCCCGGATGTTTCTGGATCAGACGAGTCTGGGACCGTGCTTCCGGTCCGTGCTGGTTGGTGACGACGTGCAGCATGCCAAACCCGCTCCGGAGATTTTTAGCCGCTCGATCGACGCACTGGGGCTCAAGCCGGAGCAATGTCTGGTTATCGAAGATGCGGTAGCTGGTGTACAGGCGGCCCGGTCTGCCGGGGCACGAGTCATCGGGTTCGGAGACAAACACGATGCCGAACTGTGCGCGGCCGGCGCAGAGCGAATAGTGAACTCGCTCACCGAGCTGGCAGGGGTGCTAGGCAAACTATGATTGGGTCGCCCGTGGAAATCGACCGCAGTAACTGGATGGATTACGGTGCATCACGAGTGGACTGTTCCCAATGGACGGCAGTAATTGCCGCCGCCGGCAGGGGATCACGGCTGGGGTTTGACCGGCCGAAGGTGCTGTTTCCTGTCGCCGGACGAACAATTCTCGAATGGTTGCTCGAGCTTCTTCTGCCGTACTGTGACAGCGTGGTGCTAGTGCTTTCTCCTGACGGCCGGGCCGATGTCGAATCGGCACTGGAGAGGCTGGCCCCGGGCCGTTGCCGGATCGCGATCCAATCCGTACCGACGGGAATGGGCGATGCCGTGGAGATCGGCGCCGCGGAAGTGGCGACGCCGCACACCAGCGTCATTTGGGGCGACCAGGTGGCGCTCCGTCCAAGGTCTGTGGAGGCGGCCCTGCGTCTTCATCAGGGTCCGCTGGCTCCGGACATCACCATACCAACGGTGTTCCGCTCCAATCCTTATGTTCACTTCGAACGGGATGCCGAAGGCCGCATAATCAAATTGCTGCAGGCACGCGAAGGCGATTCCATGCCGCATCAGGGTGAGAGCGACACCGGCTTTTTCTGCTTCCGCACCGAAGCCTTGCGCCGTCTGCTCGCCGAAATGCGGAACAGTCCAGCGGCCCAGGGCGAACGCACTGCCGAATTCAATCTGCTGCCGTTGATACCTTTTGCCGCCGGCAGATCGCACCGAATTCTGACTCCGCACATAATGGACGTGGAGGAGACAGTGGGAGTTAACACCGTCGACGATAGCCGACGGGTTGAACCTTTTCTGCGTGGGTTACGTGGCTAACATCTTAAGTGCGATGAAGGAGCGGGGCTCGCGGACGCATATCAATGTGGTGCTGTTTTCCGGTGGTAGCGGAACGCACAGTATCACGGAAGCGCTCGTACGCCATCCGCAGATCCAATTGCGCATCCTGATCAACGCCTATGACGACGGTCACTCCACGGGAAGGCTGCGCAGATTCATTCCGTCAATGCTCGGGCCGTCGGATGTCCGCAAAAACATCAGCCGCTTGATGCCAGTTGCAGAGAGGTGTCATCAGAGTCTCAAATTCCTCTCCGATTATCGGCTGCCAGTGGGCGTTTCGCAGGCCGGCGCGCTTAGCCTGCTGGATATTATCGTCGCCCGTGACCATGCGCGCATGCCGGCTAAGCTGGCCGAACCGTTCCGGCGGATGACGATCGGACAAACTGACTGGTTCAGTTCGCTGCTGGCTTCGTTCCTCTCCTATTTCCGCGATCAGGAACGTATCGGTAACCGGTTTGACTTTACCGATTGCGCATTGGGGAACCTCCTGTTCGCAGGTTGCTATCTGCAGGAAGACCACAATTTTAACCAGACCATCCAGGCCTTCAGCCAGCTTTATGAGGTAGCGCCGGATGCGTTGCTCAATATCACGCAGGGAGAGCGACCTCTTCCTTATGGCCGAAAAGGCCGACGGTAGCATGCTGCTCGGAGAGGCCGATATCGTTGCGGCGCAAAGCTCGGCAAAGATATCGGGCTTGTATCTCGTGGACGAGCAAGTCTACCGCTTAAAGATAGAAGGTAAAGCGAAACCCCCGGATGGCTGGTTACCGGTGGTTCGGGAAGGTTCGCGCACACCGCGCATCAATCCTGCCGCGGCGGCGGCGATCGCCGAAGCCGATGTAATCGTATATGGACCCGGTACGCAGCATTCCTCGCTGTTTCCCTCGTACATGACTGAGGGGGTTGTGGAGACGATAGCAGCCAACCGCGATGCCGAGAAGATCTTCATCGGCAACATCGTCCGCGATCTGGACATCCAGGAGGACGACATCAACGATCTGGCGCGCAAATTCATGCACGCCATGAGCCGTGATGAAGCCGTTCCGGTTGAGTGGCGTGATTGCGTCACCCATTTCTTCGTTCAGCACAACGAGGATCCACTCTCTGGCCAATCGAAGTACATCCCCTTCGATCCTTCGAAATTCATGTTTCCTTTGGAAACGGTGAGGGTGCGCGATTGGGAGGCGTATGAAGGCCGGCACTCAGGCGGTTTTGTACTCGACGAACTGCAACAGATCGTGCAGGCGCGTATCGACGTCGAACTGCAGCGCATTCAACACATGGTTTCAATCGTTGTTCCCGTACTGAATGAGGAGAGTACGCTGGAAGAAGTGCTCAAATCGCTGGTGTTGTTGGATTTCCAACCGCTCGGCATGACCAAGGAAATCATCGTCGTGGATGGTGGCTCAGTGGACGCCTCCCGCGAAATTGCCCGCTCGGTGCGGGCCGTGCGCTCCTACCAACTCGCGCAACGCCTGGGTAGGGGCGCGGCGCTTCGCCTGGGAATCGAAAAAGCCCGCGGCAGTATCGTCGCGTTTTTCCCCGGCGATCGCGAATACCTGACCGAGGACCTTTATTCGTTGGTTCGCTCACTAGCGCAGTCGCGCTTTCGCGCTGTCCTCGGCACGCGTGCCATGAAGGTCCGCGACCTGTCGGAGCAAATCAAGTCCATTTACGTGGACAACCGCAGCTTATACCTGACCAGCAAGTACGGTGGCATGGTGCTCAGTATCGTGACCCTACTCCTCTACAACCGCTATATTACGGACGTGCTGACCAGCGTGAAGGTGTTCGACGCCCCGTTACTCCGCAGCCTGCAGCTGGAATGCGACGGTCGCGACCTGGACACCGAAATCATCGCCAAGCTCGCGTTACGGCACGAGTACGTTCTGGAGTTGCCCGTAGAATATGAGCCGCGTACTCGCTCCGAGGGCAAGAAAATCACCTTGATGGACGGAATAAACGCGCTCAGGGCGCTATTCCGTTACCGAATGTTCGCACGCCGAACCAGGGCGTCAGGACTGCAATTGCCGTCCTCCACGATGCCGCAAACTATAGCCGTAGTGCCGGCAGACGACGCCGGCACCGCCCAGGAAAAAAGACGTGCCGCCGGATCGGTCCGATAAAAGGCCCACTTCAGAATGCCGCTACTCTCCATCGTCATCCCTGCTTACAACGAAGCCGAATTTATCGGCACACTCCTGAAACGCATCCTTGAGGTGCCAACCGAGTCGGCTGGTTTCGCAAAGGAGATCATCGTTGTGGATGACGGCTCCAAGGACCAAACGGCCGGGATCGCCCGCAGCTTCGTCGGGGTCAAGGTGTTCACTCAAGTCCCCAACCAAGGCAAGGGAAAGGCCGTACAACGTGGCATCCGGGAATCCACTGGCGATTACGTGCTGGTCCAGGATGCCGATCTGGAATACGATCCCGACGATTACCTGCCGATGCTGCGAGCCCTGGGACCCAATGTCGATTCGGTATATGGGAGTCGTGTTCTGGGGCAACGGCAAGCGAACAGCGGCTTCACGCTGTTTCCGGGGCGTCATCCGGAACAGAGCTTTGGACCCTGGCTCGCCGGACAATTGCTGACATTGTGGACCTGGACTCTGTACGGTAAGTGGATCACTGACACGCTCACGGCATACAAGCTTTATCCCGCCCCAACGGTAAGGTCGGATGCTGGTCCGGACCAGCGGATTCGAAACGGATCATGAGATCACGGCCAAGTTGATTCGCCGCGGGCAACGGATTATTGAAGTGCCGATCCGCTATCTGCCCCGTAAGGTTGAAGCCGGCAAGAAGATCAAGCCGAAGGATGGATTCATCGCCGTGTGGACGTTATTGAAGTATCGGTTTGTCAGTTAGCGTCATTAAGGACTCTCGCCTATTCAGTTGGGGGCTCGCAAAAGATTCGGATGACCAGGGAAAGCCTTGTAACGTTTGTTGATTAAAATTGCCCGGTATGCGGCAGCCCCTCGTACTGCCGCGAGCCCGCAATCGACTTCACAGGGGAACCGGTGTTGACAAAGCTAGTATCGGGCGCCGGGCAGACATCGATTCCGTGCACCTACAAGATGGGCCAGACGCTAGGCATTGCCGGACGGGAGGCGAAATAGGTCATGGCGAATCGCGCGTGGTTGGCAATATGCCTGCTGGCCGGAATCGTGGCCTTATGGCTCTCCTACAGTTGGCTAAGGGCTCCATATATTACCAACGACGGCTACCAATATCTGGATGCCGCATCCAATGTCGCTGCCGGCAAGTGTCTTTGTACCCGATTGGCCCATTTCGATGAACAAGTGGCCTTTGGCCACATGCCGATTCCATTTACCCACTTCCCTCCGGGATACTCTCTGCTCATTGCCACCCTCTCCTTCGTCGGACTTCGGTTACAGACCGCTGGTTATTTACTCTCAGCGGCAGGTTTTCTCATCTCGCTATGGCTGATTTGGGACATTAGCACTCTTCTGGGCGCACGACCGTTGGTTGCCACTGCGGTTGTCTTATCCTGGATCGGAAATGCGGCGGCCCTGCGCTACGCCTCGACGGTACTCACAGAGGCGCTTTTCACCGCTGCGTTGATGGCTATGGCCGCTGTGATGGTGCGAGATCTGCGGGACGACGGCAAGCGCCCGATTCTGCTCCTGGGCACCGGCGCTCTGGCAGGCGTCTCGTATTCATTGCGGTATGCCGGCATATTCCTGGTTGCCGTAGCAGGACTGTACATCGTCTGGCGATGGTGGCGGAATCGCGATACCCTCCTTTGGGCGATCGGAGGAGTGGTCTTAGCTGCGGCGTTGGTCCTTCCCCTTCAGATACACAATTTCATATACACAGGGTCATGGCGCCCCGAATATCCGAGCGTCACGCATAACAGTATGAAGGAGGTTACAGTAGAAACAATCAGGGCCTTCTACCACCTCGTCCTCGGTGATCATGTCATGGCAAAGCTTAGCATTGGGATGGGATTGTTGCTGATCTCTTTGGTAGCCGTGGCCGGTCTCGTGCTTAGGGTATGGCGGCACAGGGAATGGACAAAAGTACCCAGGTTTGTTCCGCCCGCATTGGTCTGGATGGGCATTCTGTTTCTGGCTTATGTGGGTGGCATCATGGTGGCCATGTTCTCCTCGCAATTGGATGATCTGCGCTACTTTCTGCCAGTTTATCCTCTCCTGCTCGCGGCGCTTGGCGGCATCACTTCCTTCATTCCGTCGCGGAAAGTGGGTCTTGCTGTTTTGGCCGTGGCAGTCGCGACCGTGATGATAAACAGTAGAACCCTGGCGGTACGTCCAGATCCCGCGGAACATATGATCGTGCGCGAACGATTGCAAGAAAAGGTGCAATCCGGCCAATCCATGGAGACTTGGCTACGCGATCATGTTACTCCTGCCGACGTTCTGGTGGCGGGGGACGGGCAAGCCTTGGAATATGTGTTGCAGCGCCCAGTGGTTGCCATTATCGAACCTAAATTTAGTGGTCGACCAACCGATGGAGCATCGTTCCGTAAGCTCATGACCCAGTTCGGCTCCAGATACTTACTGCTTTTCCACGGGATGCAAATGCCTTACGCCTCGCCCCAGAATTTCATTCCATTTTTGGGCGGTCTTCAGTCGGGCAATCTCCCGGACTGGCTGAAACTGGCTGCCCAGACACGCGATGTCACCGTGTACGAGTGTTCCAGTTGCGCAAAATGAAATGGCTATCACCTAAGTCAGTTCTAAGAAAGAAGAATCCGTTTCTCAAGGCAAAGGAGCGCAAGGGTGACAACCCCTAAGACAAAACCGAAATTGCTGAGTGAACATCCTTTGAAGGAGATCATCTATCACGTCCGGGACCCGGGATTCCTGGCGGATATGGCGGTTAGGATACTGAAGAGCGGCTGGGATTCGATCTGGCCACAGGAGTTTTCAGTACTATATCGTCGAATCCGCGCGTATACCATGTGCAGCAACCCTAGACTAAGAAGTCTTTATCAGGGGGTGCGATACGTGTTGCAGGAAAACATTGACGGAGATTTGGTGGAATGTGGCTGTGCCAGGGGCGGGAGCGCAGCCCTCATAGCCCTTACCCTTCGACGATATGGATCGCGACGGCAAGTCTGGTTGTTTGATACCTTCGAAGGCTTACCGGCGCCAACCGCACAGGATCCTGACTACGAAATCGCCAAGCTTATAACAGGAGAGTTTGTCGGCACGCTCCAGGAGGTAGAGGCGCTGTTCCAGAGACTTGAAATTGCGGAAGATGTTCATTTCGTGAGAGGACTCTTTCAGGACACCCTGCCGGCAACAGACATTCCGAAGATTGCCCTGCTCCATATAGACGGGGATTGGTACGAGAGCGTAAAAGCGTGCCTGGAAAATCTTTATGACAAGGTTAGTCCGGGAGGGATAATCCAGTTCGATGACTACGGCTACTGGAAAGGTGCACGTAAAGCAATCGATGAATTCCTTGCGACTCGCGGCATAAAGGCACCGCTACGACGATTGGATCACTCTGGAAGAGCTCTCCTAAAACCACACTCATGAATCGCGGGAGCTGCCAGATCGCCCGCAGCGATATGCCTAACCCGAGAAAGCCCTAAGAACCAGCGGCCGTCGTGTTGGGTAGTGTCCTAATTTCGGCAGATTAGGACACTACCCTAGCTCGGTTGGCACGGTGCGAAAACTCCGACGTTCGCACCAGCGCAGCGCAAGGTGGAGGCATGCCGAGAGTGGTATAAGTGCTTGCCGATATGCGCGCCTCTCGCACCCTCAGTGGTGGCTGGTCACCGATATGCTCAGTGACTTAGTAGCGACCTGTGGCGGAGTCTCCCTGTCCGTCACTTGGGCCACGAATGGATAGGTTCCACTGCTAGTGGGCGTCCCGGTAATCGCGCCCGTTGTCGGGTTAAGCGAAAGGCCAGGGGGTAGCGGACCCGATCCAGTTGCAAGCGCCCATGTGTTGCTGCCATTGCCGCCAGCAGCGGCCAATGTGCAGCCTGAGTACCGTGTGCCGACCACGCCAGCCGGACAGCTCGTAGTTGTGATATGGAGGAGCGGATCTTCGATCTGGATCGAGACCACGGCACTAGCGGTTTGCGGTGTGCCAGAGGTGGAGTCCTTCACCTGAATCGTTGGGGTAAACGTGCCAATTGCCGTAGGCGTACCCGAGATCACGCCAACATTTGAGGAGGTTGTCAGCGTCAACCCAGCAGGCAAGTGACCGGAAATCACGCTCCACGTATAGGGCGTCGCCCCTCCAGAGGCCGTCAGGTTGCACCTATAAGTGGAGGACTCGAATCCGATTGAGCAGGTGGACGACGTGATCCTCAGCGGGGAGCTAGTGACCGAGATGCTGAGCGATTGGGTAGCAACCTGCGGGGGCGTTTCGGTGTCCGTCGCCCGCGCCACGAACGGGTAAGTTCCACCGCTGCTCGGAGTTCCTGTAATTACTCCCGTGCTCGAGTTGAGCGCGAGGCCGGGCGGCAGAGATCCAGAGGCCAGCGACCAGGTATTACGGCCGTTGCCTCCGGTCGCAGTCAACGTGCAGCCCGAGTACTGTGTGCCAATCGAGCCACCCGGACAACTCGCAGTCGCGATATCGAGGACAGGATCTTCGATCTGGATCGTCGCTGGCTGCGTAGCTGATCCCGAAGCTGAATCCTGGACCTTAATTGTAGGCGTTTGCGTTCCGACAACTGTAGGTGTGCCCGATATCGTGCCGCTGCTTGAGTTAATCGTAAGACTAGGTGGCAGGCTTCCAGATGAAACGCTCCACGTATATGGCGGAGTTCCGCCACTAGCGCTCAGGTTACAAGTGTAGGATGACGACTCAAAGCCGATAGGACAGTTGGGCGGAGGAAAGATCAAGGAACCGCCAGTTGATGCTATCAGGATTGCTGCCGACCCCGCAGACATCTGGATGCTAGTAATTGGCCCGGTTTGCGTCCCGTCAATATGCAGAACGTAGTAGGAGCAGTTTGGCGCGCACTGGCTATTGGCGCTGCTGAGGTCAATAATTTGCGATGACCAGTCGAAGTCATCAGTACACCAGCCATAACCATAGTCACGGAGCAGGACGATGTTGTGCTGGCCGGATGTATTTACGAAGTCGCGCCGCCAAACGTCGCCGAATGTTGTGCCGTGAGAACAGGCAGCCGGGGCGCTTGTAGAGCAGCCGTTTACTCCAGCATTACCAATGCAGGTGACGCTGGAGCCCGTCTTGAACGGGGCCGGAGGAGACGGCAGTACCGATGTGGCGCAAGCTGGTCCGCAAGACCGTACTCCGCCGTTGTAGCCGTTCGCGTCAGGTTTGCCGACATTCACACCCATTGCCGGGAACCACAGCGACCACAGTACCCAGACGTTGTTATAGGCGGGCATTGGGTTGTTGTACAACTCGACCGTCGTGGCATACTGCACGGTGCTGCCTATGGGATAGGAGTTCAGGATCGGCGGATAAGGCCCGAAGGGTCGGCAGTAACATACTGCGCGTTTATTCCAGACGTGACCCGGGTCGCCGGAACTCGATCTGCGTTTAGGCATTGGGGATCAGATGGTAGGCAGATTCGCAATTCATAGTAAGTCGCGTAGAAATTCCCACCGACCGTTTGAATACCAGCGTCGTTGGCCAGAGTAAGTGTGACAGAAGTACCAGCAGGACTGGCCGGGAGAGGGGCGGAAAGAGTTGTAAGGTTATGATACACTCCCACCTCGTCTGTAAAGCTGTAAGAGTTGGAGGATGCCCCCCACGTGTATCCCGAATAATTTTCTATCCATGCTCCGCCGGCCTGTGACCACGCATCCACCATGTAGTATTCTGCCAAAGAGTTCAATGCCCCGCGCTCAGCAGTAGCGAGGTGGTAGACCGTTGGGTATGCTGAATCTTGCCACTGCCAGCGGTTGCTGTCCACAATCTGAGGGAAGTGAAGGGCACCATGAGTATTGCTAGTTAAGAGGGGATCGTCAGCCAACTGCCAGGTAGAGGCACCCAAATGTGGTTGTAATGCAATCCGATTAAAAAACTCAGTGTTGTAAACCTGACAAGCTTGCCCTGCGGTAGACATGGGAGTAGGATTTGCATTACAGTCTATTACCCAGGAACTTCCCTGCTGCGCCTTGACTAAGGAATAGGTTTCCAGGAACATGGGGGTGTAGCCGTATACCCCTCCTGAACCTTCGTCCCCGGAGATGCCGTTGAGGGTGCAGCTCGGAGCACAGTTAAAGTCCATGCTATTTATGAGCGTGGCGATAGCTGGACTGGTGGCCACGCCGGTGATAGCCACGACATTATCAAACAGGTTTCCCTCGTATCCAGGGAGTGCGTCAACCGCAACCTTATAGGTAAGCTGCTCGGCGTAGGCACGCTCCCCTGTTGCGTTGTTGATTACGTCCGGGTTGGGCCAATGGTAGTTCGGGACTCCGCCGTAACCAGTAAACTCCCCTTGGTAGGGAAATCTAGCCGTCGCGCAGTTATTGGCCATTACTCCAGTACAAACGGCGGGTGGAGTGGGATTGTAAGGCATTCCTCCGCTCTGACAGGCCGCTCCAGAGGTGCCGAAGCCAGAGCTAGGGCAAGCGGTGGAGGCGTTCCAAGCCGATTGGCTCCAGCCGCGTATGTTCGGCAGGTTCCCTCCACAGTCGGAGCACGCGCCAGCGGTGGAAATCCAGTTGTCGCCCGTCACGTACCGGAACTGCACACCCGAGGGAATATAAACCCGTATCCAGAACTTCGGGTACCCAGTATTATTGTTCATCGCGTCCCGCGCCCAGTTGGTCGGAGGATAGAACGTTACTGCACCCGCAGTCGTGAAGTTGTAAGTTCCATCCGAGAAGTGGGCAGCGCCGCTGAGGCTACCCCACGTCCCGCTTCCTTCGGAGTATTGCCACGTTAGGGCTGCTCCGCTCGCCGGAGTCAGGAAGGTAAAATGTATCTGGTCGAAGGGCTGGACGTATCCGAGATAGAGATAGTCACCGCTGATGAAGGCGGGTGCAGTCGCGGTGTTGTAAATATATCGCGTGATGTCGGTTCACGTTGACCCACTCAGACGCCAGACGCCATGCTGTGCCTGAGCAACTGTCTCTAGTCCAGTAGAAGTGTTGTCCTCACATCCAAAGCAGTCACGCATTGTCCACGGCCCGGCGATGTAGTAATCACGGTTCACATGGAGGAACAGCGATTCGCAATTCGGATTGGCGTAAGCAGCGCAGTAACCGAGAGCATCCTTGTAGATGCCGCCTCCGCCCGCTCCCCCGTCGTACTCAAGAGAATCGATATACGTAGCCCATGCCGTGTTACCCACGCCGTTACAATTCACGGCTGACGTAGACAGGTCTGTATGAGAACCCAGCCAAGAACAGTTATTGTTGTTATCAGCGTAAGGAAAATTGCCTACCACAATAGAGGGGTTAGCCTGATTGTTCACGGGGAAGTCTGGCGATCCAAGTTGGGCGTAGGCCAAGCTGGAGAACAGACAAACGAGGACGAGAAGTATTTGCTTCATCACGATGTCCTCGGCCCTGGATGTGAGGATCGTAACTTTGAGAAATGACCTCATTTCAGCCCGCCCTTCGCTGCGGGGACTTGGTCATCTACTATCGGCAGTCTGCAGCCCATCTTGTCTGGAATTCCGGAGTTGGAGAATGTCGCCGCGCAGGTCGAGCCGTCGGCATTGACGCAACTCGGGGCGTTGGTGGGATCAACCAAGAAGAACGCAATTCGATTCATTAATGATGCCTCTCCTTCATTGGCATTAACCGGGATTACTTTTGTTCTGCTGCAACGAACTCGTCTGAGCCGTCTTACCGGGGGTCTTCCAAATGACGTCGGCCAAATTCGGGATGCTTTCTCGATTGGGGAATTCGGTGATTTCGCTCGCATGTCCAATCGGCGGATGACTGTAGGTAGCAATATGATCAGAATCCGAGAACGTAATCGCTATCAAACTAGGCGCCGATGGCTGAGTGGTTCTGATCAGAATCCACTTTTCGCCCCTCGACCTGAGCATCGTCCCATCGCATCCAGGGACGCCGCATTCAAGAAATACTTTGTTTGGCTTGGCACGGGAAGCACTAAAGCGTTGTAACCAGCACGAAAGTAACCTGGGCGGCCGTTACCAAGACGGGATATCGCGAGCCCATATGAGTCTCTTGGAAACCTGCTCTTCGGAGGACTGGCCTCATTCAATTTACAGTGTGTCGGTCACACGCTGTCTCAACGGACGAGACGCCGGGATCCTATGAGTGAGGTAATGAAAGGCCGGCACTCAATCGCTTGGATATATGTTGTCGTGTGCTCAGATCAAAGAACGGTAAAGGTGGGGGTAAGGCTTTTCAGGTGAATGACTTCGAACCTTGGGTTGCAGGAGATCGTCCCCTTTAACCCTGGTCCGCATACAAGAAATCGCGGACCTCTCGTCTTGGGTCGTCTAGGCGTTCCGTAATCCTAAATCCGGCCTTATCCAAGAGGGACTTAACCTCGGCTTTTGTTCGCATATGTTCTCCGAACTCGTCGGCGAGGAAGTCGTGGCAGGAGATAGCAAGATGCCGAGTAATCAGAAGCGTTTTTTCAGCGCCGCGCAGTGCGCTCAATTCCGAGCCCTCGATATTTAACTTAATGAAGTCTACGTGGTCGATACCAAGTTTGGAAACGACATCGTCGATGGTTCGAACAGTCACCGGAATTACGCCACTGTTGCCAGTGATGGTGTTTGCCTGCTGGCGATCGCGAAAGTCCGAGATAGTCAATGTCCCTGCCTTATCCGCCACTGCGCATTGAAGAGTCTTGACATTTTCAAGATGATTACGTAGACACATTTCTGCGAGGCATTTGTATGATGCCGGATGCGCCTCTATAGCCACGACTTGACCAGACGGACCGACCAGTCCAGAAAACAGCAGCGTCCCCCATCCTGTGTAGGCACCGCCGTCCATTGCGATGTCTCCCGGGCGAAGGCGATATGAATGAAAGAAATAGTCTGTGTTCATCGCGTGAAAATGGCGGATCGGACGCAGCATTATCTGGTGCTCAACTAGATACCCATCCGGATGGCGATGGACCCACTGGCCGTCTTTAAACCAAATGAAACATGGCTCCCGACAAGCGGCGGTCTTGAAAATGGTGGCGGCGACACTTAGCAAGGGCCGAGTAAAAGGTTGGTTCAGCGTTCTGTATATACTGTGGCGACTGTCGTAAAGCATCGCTAGCCCCGCCAAGTTATCGCTGCAATCGGCGGCTCAGGCAATTGGGTTGTCGTCAACGTCCAGCTAAGGTCAGAGTAGCCTTGGATCGCGTCGGCTGGCCGTTAAATCACTCTTTAAGGTGATCGTGTCAGCGCCTTCGGGTGCCTGGGTGAGGGCTCGCACTCCCGTGCGTTCCATCCCTTAGGTCGCGTCACAAGGCCCGCAGAGAAAAGGTGACTGGCCACATGTTTCCTCTGCGGCCTACCCGGTTTAAAGTTTGCTCTAGGCAACGGATCGCTGTCGGTGACCCAAATCACCCAGGAGTGTGCCAGCAACGCCCCAGAAACACACCGAATGGGGGACCTTGAGGGCGCCATTCCGTCCGTGAAGCGGGTATTATGACTTCAATGGAAAATCGTCGTCGGATATTAGCGGGTCGTTTAGAAAGGGGGCCATTTTAGGTGTCACTGCGACTTTGGGCGTCAATCCTGTTACTGCTGGTGAGTTCAGCGGCATTCGGCTCGATCGGTTCCGATCAGCCAAAAGATGTTCAGTGCGGCGATGTCGCGGGTGGCGCCTGGCAGAACCCGTGTCCCGTGATGGGCACCACTCCGGCAGTCAGGGCTGGCGGGCTGGACACCTTAGGAACTTCCGGTGCGTACGTCGACGTCAAGTGGACGACTGAGCACTGTAGTTCTTCGGTTGTGGTTTTAATGCGGGATGGAAACTTGGCTCCCGAGCGTCAGGTCTACGGGGACGTCGCGGGAACTGACGGCTGCGGCGCAGGTTTTGCCAAGAGCCATCTTGTCCACGTTGACCATCTCTCTCCTGGCTATCAGGGCACGCCGGCTGCCGGGCGCGAGTTTGGCGGCAAGGGCTCCCATTTCTTTTACGTGGCGTCGCAGAACAAAGACTCGGGTAAATGGCTCACGACCGGGGGCCCGTTCAGCGGAAACTGCAAGGCGCCCTGTAAGCCTTTTTTATTCACCTCTCCCGTGCCCAATCTGTCAGGCCGTTCCAACTGGGCCATTTGGACGTATGGACCGGCAGAATGTCTACCAGGGGCATGATTTGCTGGTTGGCCTGCAAACGGTGCTTACCAGCGGTCCCCTGTCCAAATCCGTGTACATGCCCTGGTCAAGTGTCCGATTCGATAGGTTGCGAGACGCCGATGGGAGTCCGTGTAAATCCAACTGCACGGACGCGGAGGACGGAACGCTGTTCAATATGGACGCGACATTCCTCTGTAGCCTGCAATACGTTAACGATCCCGCGACCGAATACGCGAACTACCAGGTTGACAAATGGCGTGGGCGCGATTGGTGTGATGGCGGAAATTACTGGACCTCGACGGATTCGTTCGCGATCCGTATCAGGACGAACTGCAGCGGGCATGGCCCAGAGGGATGCGGTCGCAATGCTACTCCTGGCGGGTTGTATAAGGTGTCGGCAACTTTCCAGCCTCTGGAGGGCCGGAACTCTGGGGAGAACATTGGTCAGCCTTTCACCGTCGCCTATATTTTCACGGTAAAACCGCCGGCAAAATTCGTGGCGAGCCCCCCATCCTGTTTGGCGTCCGGCACCTGCCCGGCCATCCCATGCTACCTAGCCAGCAGCAAGACTTGTCCTGCCGGAAAGGAGTACACATGGGAGAACCGCATTCAATACTGGGGGCCGATCGCCTGTACCGGTGAGCCACAGAACTTCATGACTCGGATGGGAGGAGAGTACCTCAACAAAGCGGGTTATTTCGAGAATGGCGTTTATGGGGGGGCGAGTGCAAATTCGAATTGTTACAACTACGACAACGGCAGAAACTTTCTGACGTTGTCTGACTATGCTGGCCTGAAAAATTGGTCAACCCCGCGAGAAGCGAGTACTCAACCGAACGGGCAGCGATACTCCGACGCACAAACATACTACCAACACTGCGCGATTCTGTGTCAGCAGTCCTACTGGGACTTCTTCGCCGGCGTCGGTGCTGCCGGTACCGTTTGGCCAGGCGGACTGCTGCGGGAATGGAACCTTTTCCCAAACGGGGCAGCAATGTATTACTTCCGCACGGGAGATGAAGTCGCAAGGCAGGCGGCCATCAATTTTGGGAGTTATCAACCTTCGGGAGGCGGAAAATCTGGAAATACCCTGTATCAGTACTATTTGATCGACGCCTACGACGGCGCTCGTCTGATGGCTTACATGCTGGATGCCGCTGTTGCAAAGTGGCAAGTGGTGGGCAGCCAAACACCCCAGGACTCTCTTCAAACCAAACGCTATGTTGACTCGCTGTTGGGAATCTTCGGACCAGAATGTCAATTACGATCCCGCGGGGCGGGACTACGGCACGGCGGCGCATCCCCAAACCTATCCAGTGGGACCGATCTGGCGTAGTTTCATGCTCGGACTCGACATGGAGGCCTTGATCGAATACTACGATTGGCAGAGAGAGAAAGGAGAGCCTCAGGGCCAACGGATTCCGATTGCCGTAAGATCCACTCTCGACTTCATGTGGGCCAAGTTGTGGGCCGCGAAGAGTTCGGGTTACGACGCGTTCTACTACAATGGCGTCGATATTCCGCACACGAGTGCCAATCCTAATGATGGTTATGTTGAGTTGAATAATTTGGTTTGTGGGGCCTATGCATGGTATTGGAGTATCTCCGGCGATGATACCTATCTCAAAGATGGAGATGCGTGCTTCGATGCAGGGATTTCTCCGCGGGCAACGGTCTATTTCACAGGCAAGGACTTCGGCCAGATCTTTAAATGTGACCTTTGACTATGTAGGTTGGCGCACTCAGGCCGAATATCTCCCCAGCACCTTTCCCGAGAAGAACAAACCGTCTGGAGCCAAGGCGCCTTTCCCCGACACGGTTCCTCCGGTGCCACGGCCCCAGGTGGGGGACAGCACGACCGTCGATCGCTATACCGGTGTGACGCCTGTGACTGTAAACGGAACGTCGGTTACCATCGCTTGGAGCACCTACGAGCAGTTGTCGTCGGCGGAGGTTCTTTATGGCCCCTCGAACTCGTATGGATCGATTGCCAAAGGCGTGAGTAGCTCGTGCAGTAGTGTTTCTGCGTGTAACGCGGGATGCTCGAGCACGGTCAACCCAGCCGTTTGCCGGCGTTCCTACGTCAACACGGTCGTCTTGACCAGCCTG
Source organism: uncultured Acidobacteriaceae bacterium (assembly GCA_963836295.1). GTDB lineage: Bacteria > Acidobacteriota > Terriglobia > Terriglobales > Acidobacteriaceae > Bog-257. The sequence continues at coordinate 742,759 of CAWIIY010000006.1, forward strand.
CGACCTAACGCTACTTACCATTTCGCCACGAGAGGGGTCGACGATGCTGGCAATGTCGCGGAGACAAACCCTCGGGGCGGCACACAGCGTGACTGGAAATTCACCACCGGATCGCAGTAAGGCACGCGCCATGCTGCAATCGGACGGTTGCTGCCATGTTAGGATCGTGATGATCTACTTGGCTCGCGGCGAAATTTCTGTGGGCTCAAGCGTGATTGTGTATCGCAGCCATGATCAAGCGATGTCTCAAGTTAGTCGCCATTGGAATGGCCATGATTTTCGCGTTGCCTTGGGCGCTGATCGCTGGGTTCGGTCGCTTCGCTGAGATGTTCTCACTCGCCGCACAAGCGTGTGCTGCGGTCCCCGGACTTCCGGGCGACTATTTGCGAATTGCTTTCTATAAATTGACGCTGGAGCAATGTTCGCTAGGAAGCCGAATTTCGTTCGGCTCTTTTTTTGCGCATCGCAGTGCGGTGGTTGGGCAAGCCGTCTACATCGGCTCCTATTGTGTCTTAGGTAGCTGCAGAATCGGCGATCGCACACAAATCGCATCGCACGTCCAGGTCCTCAGCGGACGACGCCAGCACCCAAGGGATGCGTCGGGTCACATCGGCGGGGCTGCAGAAGGCGAGTTTGAAAAAGTTGATATCGGGCCCGATTGCTGGATTGGCGCGTCCGCTATCATCATGGCTCCAGTCGGAGCGCGCACCACGATAGGAGCGGGGGCCGTCGTGGTACATCCCGTCGAGGCTGGAGTTGTTGCGGTGGGTAATCCTGCGCGCGTAATTAAGGTCACTTCGGAAGTCGCCATGCAGTAATTTATAGCCTTAGGAGTTTACTGCTGTCGGCGTACCGAAATTGTAAGTCGCGGCTTCTCTTCCGCTAACCAACTGCACGTAATACCGTTCCAGGCGGGCAACAAAACCATCCATAGAAAACAGTTCCCTGGCCCGCATCAGGGAGTTTGCCCCCATCTTGCGCCGTAGATCCTGGTTTTGCAAAAGCCGGATAATCGGAGCAGCATATGCCTCGGGTGTGCGTTCCCGCACAAGGTAGCCGTTTTGCCCATCCAGAACTGCCTCACCATTGCCTCCTACAGCTGTCGCGACCACCGGCAAACCACAGGCCATGTATTCCAGAATCGCATTTGAAAAACCCTCACTGATGGATGACAAACAAGCGATGGACATGCTTGCGAGATGGTCGCGCACGTCTCCTTCGCCATCTGTGAAGAACACCGAATTGGCGATATTCAACTCGCGCGCGAGATTCGTGAGTTCCGACCGCGACTCCCCTTTACCCACGAGAAGGAAGGCCGCGCGAGGAGCATTGTCCTTAACAATTTTAGCTCCCCGAAGAAACAGTGCCAGGTCTTTGACCGGGCGATAATTGGCGACTATGCCGACCACCTCAGCTCCTTCGGGAATGCCTAGACTAGCTGCGGAGCTATGGACAGACGGGTCCTCGCCATATGGTGTAAATCGGCTGGTGTCGACTCCCTGATACATCACATCGATGCGGCTGGGGTCGAGAGCTTCCATTTTTGAGGCAACTTGTTTGATCGCTTCGGAATTCGCCATAATGCGGCTGGTTCGCGGATTCAAGTAGTAGCGGAAGAGCCTGCGCATGTACGGCGTGTACCAGTCCATACTCATCCGGGTGGTCACTGAAAATGTCCGGGAGCGATACGCTGCCGAAACCCCTAATATTGCAGTCCTGATCATGAACGAATGTGCGATATCGACCTGTTCCGCCTTTAGATAGCGTCGCATCGCAGCAATTTGCCGGATTCCTGAAAGCGAATGGAAACTTTGCGTCGGGAAAAGTTTGGTGTGGCAGTAATGGCCCATTTCGCGCAACCGTTCGCTGTCAGAGAGACAGCAGAGGTGTACGTCGAAGCGATTCGAATCGATGCGTTTCGCGATTTTCGCGACCAGTTGTTCCGTGCCCGCGTCGATACCGACAGTATCGACCAGCAAAGAAACTCCAATTTTCCCTGACTTCATTTCAGTCAAGACCCGCGTTGCGTCTTGTTAGTGTCGCAGTTGATCGTGGGGCGAGTCCTCTCTGGCCGAGATGCCGGCAAGGAGCGCTTGATGACGCCGCTCAGGGAGAGAGTTTTGGAGTTTGCCTGAACGGCGATCATCCGACGAGTTTACCTTGCGGCGGTTCGGCAAGCTTGGCCTGCCGAGCCACCGCCATTTGGAAAGTCCCCGAGATGCCGATTAAAACCCAGATTAGCCCTGAGTAGCCGAGGGTCAAAAAGAAGGCACAAAGGGTGGCGATGATGAGCGCCAGATGGGTAAATAGCGCCATCCGGCGTGTTAGCAAGTTCGGACCATATTTCCGTATTCGCCGCAGGCCTACTTGAGCGCCAAGGAATGCCACCAAGAACAACACCAGCCCTACGATGCCGGTCTCGCTTGAGGTTTCAGTGTAGGCGTTGTGGGAATACAACCACAGAGCTTTCCTGTGTTCCTCTGCCGCCTGTTGGACTTCGGCTTGCATGAACTGGCCCGGGCACGAACTCCGAGGAACGGGTGCTCAAGGGTGAATCGCAAGCTGTCGAAGAACAGCCGGCGACGCAAGACGGCCGATTCTGCGGCTGAGACATCTTCCCGTGAGCTCCCTTGGCCCGCCCTAAAGAGAATCAAGAAACGGTCCTTCACATTCTGTGGCAGCATCGGAGGAACCACGGCGATCAGCAGGACACAACCAATCAGGAGAAAAATTCTTTGCCGTGCATTGCCGAAGATAAAGAACATCAGGGCTGCTACTGCGAAGGCGACCAGACCCATTCTTGACCCTGACCGAGCCGCCGCGCCCAGGCAAAGAACGATCAGTCCCAGTGAAAATAGTCGCTTAAAGCCCTTATGCACAGAAACGCTTAACGACAGGAAGCAAATTCCCACGAGAATATACAGACAGAAAAAGTTAGGATCCTTCAGACTCAACGTGCCTTCCGCTCCCAGACGCGACTGATCGCCGTGTCTGAAAACCAGTCCCATGATAGCGACCAGGCCCATCGAGAGCCCAATGGTGTACATGAGACGGAAGCTGTCGCGAACCGTCCGAATAAACGCAGCCATCAGGGCAACCAGCAGGAGCGCGATAACATTGCCCCTCAGGATCCGCAGGCTGTCGGTACGCCACAGACTAGTAGGGACGCACACCGCCACCCAAAAGGTAAAGGCAATCAAGACCCTCCCCGAACGCATGCCAAGTATGGCCTTGGTACGCCCGCTGAGCAACAATCCCACCAGCAGAATTGGCAGAAGCACAATCGCGAAGCGCATCCCGGGGATCATCTCGCTGACCCGGCTGCAGTAGAGGAACAAATACAGCAGCAGCACATACTGAAAGAACCGGGCACGGTCTCGAGGTGCAGAATGCGAACGTGATGGCAAGGGTGTCGCTTGCGAAGATGCGGGGGCAAGCGTCTCGGAAGGGACGAAATCCGTCTCGTTGGCGTACTCCGCCGGGGCCGTGGTCATATCCATAAACCGGGACATGACCGTTATCATATCAATACTGCCCCAGATTGAGGAAAAACTCCGAGAATTCTTGTCCTGTTGGGGAAGTTGCTAGGCGGATCAGAAATGAGCAGTTCTGGCAACCGCGGCTGAAGATTTAGGAGCAGGGGCGCTATTGGAGATCGCGCCCTCTGACGCGCGGTCGCCATAGAGAAACTCCTTGATCCAAGGTCGAGGATCGTCAGGCCGGGTGGTGATTTTGAAGCCGGCGGCTTCAAGTAGCCTCCGGACCTCAGCCTTTGTCCGCATTGCAGGTCCACGTTCGTCAACAAAAAAGTCGTGGCAGGACACGGCGACATGCTGGGTGACACGAAGCGTTTCCGCGGCATCACGGAAAGCGGCTGCCTCCGCGCCTTCGATGTTCATCTTGATGAAAGCGACGCGCGTGATACCCAGTTCCTGGACGATGTCGTCCAGCCTGCGAGCTGGGACGGCGATACCTGCCTCTCCCGCAACGCTTGTGTTTGCCTGGGAGCGAGTCGTATCCGTAATTCGGGCTGTTCCAGCAGCATCGGATACGGCGCACTGAAGAAGGGCAACGTTAGTCAGATGATTGCGAAGACACATCTCCGTGAGGCATGCAAAGCTCGCCGGGTGCGCCTCAATGGCAACCACTTGGCCTGTCGGTCCGACTAGTCCGGAAAAAAATAACGTTTCCCAACCAGTATATGCGCCGCAGTCGAGCGCCACGTCGCCTGAACGAATTCGATAGGTGTCCAGGAAGATGTCAGTGTTCAACAGATGAAAGTCGCTGATCGGGTGCAGCATAATCTGGCGCTCAACCAGATAACCAGCTGGTTCCTTGTGAATCCACTGGCCGTTCTTGTACCAAGGCGAAAGCCAGTCGCCGGAAGGCGACAGTTCTGTTGAGGCTTCCACATAACGCGAGCATCGACCGTCCTAACGGCCGATCTAGCGTGCTGAAGACTCTACGTCGAAGCATCGCAAGAACTTTATACTAAGGTTGGACGTGTACCACTGAAAACTGGCGAACTCGGTCTCTACCGGTATATGTCTCGACTATCCAGGCCGCTACTGTTAAGGATTATAGTCCCCGAGTACCCGACATGTACCTTCGTAATTTGACTTTGGCGGACATGTTGGTAGAGTGGCCGTGTGCGATCTAGTGTCCGTGAGCCCGATGAGGGTGGGAAAGATCTTTGAAAAGCAGTGGATAGTGGATAGACGAGAACACCAGGATATCGATTTGGTCAATACTGTCGCCTCCGAAGTTCCACGATGGGCAGAGTTCTTGCCTGTAAGTCCTTTGGATGCAATATTTTTACCTTTAACTTCTCTGGATGGAATATTTTGCAGAGCATTTTTATTCCTGTGTGTTTGCTTTCAAGATTTTGCGAGGCGGTAGGGGAGGGGGGTGTAAGCCGAGTTGCTGTGCCCCGTCCCAAAGCAGGAGGACCATCAGATCGAGGCCAGGGAGTACTGAATCGTCAACATCGGTGGACGGCGGTTCCGAGTCAGGTAGTTGTCCGTCGGTGCTCGCGTCCTGGCCAGGTCTCTTAACCTAACGTGTGTATGTCCATTACGAACCGGAGAAAAACAGTTGAAAATCCTTGTCACAGGCGGCGCCGGATTCATCGGCTCTAATTTTGTACGTCTGGCTCTCTCTTCTGGGCACGATGTCAGCGTTCTCGATGATCTCAGTGTCGGAGATCGCCGCTACCTCGAGAATCTGCCCCTACGCTTCGTGCAGGGCACTATCCTGGACGAAGATTTGGTGCGGAAAGAGGTAGGTGCTCATGATGCGGTCGTTCATCTGGCCGCACAGACTGGCGTGCCGAAATCGCTTGTCAATCCGCGCGGAGACTGCCAGCTCAATGTGCTGGGCACGTTGAATATGCTGGAGGCCTGTCGCGCCGCGCAGGATGGCGCACCCGGACCGCGATTCGTGTTTGCGTCCTCGAATGCGCCTCTAGGCCGACAAGTACCCCCTGCCACTGAAGATAAAGCTCCCTTGCCGGTCTCACCTTACGGGGCAAGCAAGCTGGCCGGCGAAGCCTATTGCCTGGCCTATCACGGATCCTGGGGTTTGGGCACGGTAGCTCTACGATTCGGCAACGTCTATGGACCGTTTTCCGCCCACAAAACCAGCGTCATTGCCAAATTTCTGAATGATATCGAAACCAGCGGCTCGATCGTGATCGACGGGGACGGGCTTCAGACGAGGGATTTCATTTACGTCGAAGATCTTGCCCGCGCTCTGTTGGCAGCGCTCGAGAGTCCAGTCAAAGGGGAAGTCTTTCAGATCTCGGCGGGTACCGAGACTTCTATCCAAACGCTGAGTGAACTTATTGAAGCCGTCGTCGGGCAAAAGGTCAACAGCACTCACAGCGAGGCTCGTGCCGGCGACGTGCGGCGGAACTACTCGCTAATCACCAAGGCCGCGAGGGTGCTCGGCTGGAAGCCAGAGGTTCCTCTGGAAGAGGGCTTGCGACGAACTTATGAATGGCACGTGGATTGGAAATCCAGGCCGTGAATTCCTCTGCTACTCAAGCTAGAAATATCCGATTAGCTATGCCCCTAAAATTCTTGTACGTCTTTCCTGGCCTGGTGCCGCCACCCCAAGATCCATCGAATGCGGAAATGTATCACGTGGGCGGCGACATAACTGTGGACGTCCTCCTTCCCACATGGGAGGAGAAACCGGACTCGCTCCGTGCCAATCTCGGCGAGAACTGCTTTCCCAGATATAAAGTGAACCAGAAGTTGACCTATCATCTCTTCCTCGCCGGGAGATACAAGCTGCTTTCTTTTCGTCAGAAGGCGGCCATTTTCCGGTTTCATGTACGCCAGGGTCTTCGAGTGGGCCGCGAGAAACGAATCGATTGCGTGATGGGCTACAGCACTGGCCTTGCGGGAGTGGCGGCGTGGGTTCTCTCAGTGTTATTGCGCACTAAGTTTATTCTCAGAATACCGAATGTTCCCGAAAATGCGTACCGGTTCAATGCCTTCGGAGGAGACGCTTACCGCTATTCCGCGAGGGTGAACATTAAGACGCGAGTTGCCAGAGTGGTATCGGGCAGCTTTTGTTGCGATTCCTGGTATTACGCTGCGATCGGCTTCACCTGATGTATCCCAACCAACTGCAAAAGTACCCTTCGCTGCAAAAGGTTCCCGCCTGCGTGATTAACAGCTTCACGGCTATGTCCCGCATTCCGCAGACCGGGAAACGTGAAGGTTCCGTGCTGCTTATGGGTACTCCCTGGTTCTTAAAGGGTGCGGATATTCTCATCCGTGCATTTCGCAAGATCGAAGCCGAGTTCCCAGACGCCAAAGTTCGCCTGCTGGGTTATTTCCCCGATGAGCCGGTGATCCAGGAGATGATCGGCGACAGCCGGCAAATCGAAATCCTGAAGGCCAGGCCTAATCTGCAGGCGTTGCAGGTTTTGGCCGACTGCTCCATTTACGCTCTTTGCTCGCGAACCGATGCCGCTCCTCGAGTAGTGCTGGAAGCCATGGCTGCCGGCAAGCCGGTCATTGGCTCGCGGGTTGGCGGGGTTCCATATTACATTCGGGACGGGGAAACCGGACTTATTTTCGAAAGCGAAAACGTTGATGAACTGGCTGAAAAACTCCGGCTACTGCTGAACTCTCCTGAACTGCAAGCACGCCTGGGTCAGAACGGACAGCGTATCGCACGAGCTCAATACAACGAGGCGGAATGGGGCCGGAAAGTGAAAGAACTGATCGAGTTGACCGTTCTGGGCCGGATAACAGGGGCGGAGAAAGAGCAGAGTGCCCGCGTAGCGTCCTAGGGAAAAGTCAGTCAGCCCTGTGGTTGTCGAGACGGAAGGATGGATCTGGAAAACGGGAGGACATTTCATGGAAACGAACTTGCTAACCTGGGCAGCTTGTAACGAGGACAGTATGCGCGAACTGGGTCGCGGGTGGGAGTACAGGGTGTACGATCTTGGCAAAGGCCGCGTCCTAAAGATCCCACGAACCATCCCCGATCAGGTGTGCCGTATCGCGTCATGGTCAGTCATGCAACGTCGGCTGCCTTCTTGGCGCGAAGTATGGTTACAGGCTCGGCGGAAGCAGGTATCGGAGGTTAAACTGCGAGAAATTGTCCGAGTAATTTCGACAAGGTCGTTCGAGGCGCTGTGTCTTGTTGGAAATCCCGAAGTGCTTGCGGACGGAAGATATACTCAAGAGCAAGTTACGCCTGTAGCTGATTATGTCCGAACACATAGCCAACGGGAATGTCGCGCCATCATCTCCAGGTATGCAGGCCTCGTCGTGGAACTTTGGGGGCTTGGTCTCGGTGACTGCGGCTTCAATGTATTTATGAATTGTGGTGTGCGATCAGACGAGTCGGTCATGCAAATGGATATTACTAGCCTCACGCAGGATGTTGTAGAGATCCAGAGGTCAATTAACCGTCGGGCATGGAATGGGTGGACACTTTGGCATGATTGGCCTGACGATAAGACGCGATCCGAATGGCTCTCTCACGCGGACCGGCATTTCTCTCTCGGGACGTTTCAGAAAGCTTGGCGGGAAGCAATGGACCACAAATCGAGACTGTAGGGCGGCACCCTGAGTGCCAAGATTAGGTCGAACCCGGTACGGTCGGGAATCGCTCTAGGGCTGGCTCACTGCGCGAAAACTGTCGTTTGCCCGATGGTCGGGGTCGGCTAGTGCAGTCTGTTGGACATGTTGTCGGCCGGATCGGAATGCGCCACGTCGCAGCCTTTCCGCAGAAACGATCCGTCAGATCGCGCAGAACGTCGAAGAGGGGTCTCCCGGCACCATTATGCGCGAACCGAAGGAATGCTTGGCTATAGCTAGGCCGCTGCGGATTTCGCAGTGGCTTCCAGCGTCGCCAGGTAGAGTCCGGTCAGCGACCGCCGGTAAGCCTGAGGTGTGTACTTCGACTCCACGCATGAGCAAGCCGCCGCTCCCAACCGAAGCGCCAGACCCTTGTCCCGGAGAATTCGTACGGTCGCCTCTGCCATTGCCTGCGGATCGCCTGGTTGCACCATGAGACCAGTTAGACCATCTTCCAGGATCTCGGGAACGCCTCCCGCAGCGGTGGCCGCGATTGGGAGCCCGGCCGCCATTGCCTCAAGTATTACGTTTGGCGAGCCTTCGGAGTAGGAAGGCAGAGCAAACAGCGTGCTCAAGCTGTAATAGGGCTTTACGTCCGTTTGGAAGCCGGCCATCACGATCCGCTGCCCGATACCCAAGCGGGCTATCAGGCGGTCGAGGTTCTCTCTCTCTGGCCCATCGCCTACGACCACGACGCGAAAATCGGGGACGTCGTTCATCTTCCCCATCTGCGCGACGGCCTGTATGAGATTAGCGTGACCCTTTTCAGAGGAAAGGCGTCCAACCGTCAAGATCACAGCTTTGTTCTGCAGGCCGAGGCTGCGTCGTAGCCGTTCAACGTCCTCCGTGGGTGCCGCGACGAACGGCTTAACGAAGTTGTGGAGGATGGTGATGTTGCGCCGGTCGATTCCTCGGCTTTCCAAGGCTTCCGCAAACGGCTTACAAACGGTCACAACTCGAAAGGCCGCTTGCAGAGACCAGCGGTCCAATTGACTATAGGCGCGGTCTAGCCAGTCGCGCGCGGTGTAGCCGTGGTTCCAAGCAATCCACGGATATTGTTTATGCAACCCGAGCACGCGCACCAGAAAATGCGACTTTATGTTGCGTGATTCCAGGATGTCAGGCCGGTACTCGGCGATAACTTGGCGCAATTGCGGGATCGCCTTGGTGTCCCACCGGCGCCGTTCAGAGATCGTCGCCACTCGTAGTCCCGCATTCCTGGCCGCCGCCGCAACGGGACTCTCGCCGGAACCCCGCCAGTATGTCACCACCATGGTTTCCACGGCTGGTAAACCGGGCTCGGCGACCACTCCAAGCTTGCCGAACTCAATGATGTTGCGTGCCGGGCCGGTTACGGTCGGACTTTCGATCAATGTGAGAACCCGGATGGTCTGTCGGGTCAACCTGGTCTCCTAGGCCAAAACCGAACGCGCCCGCTGATCAATGCGGTACCACTCCAACGTTCGGCGAAGTCCTTCTTCGAGGGTGAACCTGGGAGAATGGCCCAACTCTCTGACGGCCGCAGTCGTGTCAGCCTGGGAGTCGCGAACGTCGCCTGCACGCGGTTCATCGTACAGCGCAGGTATGTTGACACCTTCGATCTTCTGCAGAACTTGCCAGACCTGGTTCAGAGAATAGCGATGGCCGTTGCCCGCATTGAACACCTTTCCCGCAACAGCCGGCGCCTTCGACGCCTTGATCGCCAGATCCACAACCTCTTCGATGTAAGTGAAGTCTCGGGTTTGTTCGCCATCGCCAAAGATGGTAGGAGAGCGGCGTTCGAGCAGACATTTCATGAAAACGGAAATCACGCCGGAATATGGGCTGCTCGGATCCTGTCTTGGGCCGTACACGTTAAAGAAACGCAGAGACGTAGCGTCCAAGCCGTAGCAACCCGAAAACGTGGCGCAATAGTACTCGCCCATGAGCTTCTGCGCGGCGTAAGGAGACTTCGGCCGCGGAAACATGCTCTCAACCTTTGGCAAAACCTCGGTGTCCCCATATGCCGACGAAGACGCGGCATAGACAACTTTCCTCACTTTCCCGTCGACGCAAGCGCGTAGTACATTGAACGTGCCATCGATGTTGGATCGGTGCGACGGTTCCGGATCAACAATCGATCGCGGGACGGACGGAATCGCCGCAATATGGAACACCGTGTCGGCGCCCGTGATTACCTCAGCAACCGCATCGAAGTCGCAAATATCGAGTTCGTGGAACGCAACCCTGGATGCAACTTCAGCAAGGTTTTCCTTGTGACCGGTTGAAAGATTGTCAATGACCTGAACCCTCCCGTCGCCCAGGTTCAGCAGGCCCCGAACGAGCGCGGAACCGATGAAGCCCGCACCTCCGGTTACGACATATTTCTTCATGTGCTGTGTCCTAGTTTCAAACTCTCGATTTCGTCTCGCCGGCTGCGACGACATTCGCCTCTGGGCTTCTGGCGAGCAGTTCCCTATAAATACCTAAAAGCCTCTCCCCTACGACCGACCAGTCATACTCCGTCTGCACCAGGCGTGAAGCGTTGGCCCTCAGCTCGTGCCATATCGGGGTGTCCTGATGAAGCGCAGCCGCAGCATCAATGATCTCCGCCGGAGTTTCAGCAATGAGAATATCTTTGCCAGGCGTGACCGTGAGACCTTCTGCCCCTAAGGGAGTGGAAATCACCGGTACCCCAGCCGCCATCGCTTCCAGCACCTTCAAACGAGTGCCACTGGCAACGCGCACCGGTGCTACTACCATAACAGCATTGCGGTAGTGCGGCCGCAGGTCATCTACGGTTCCGGTAACCGTGATGCCCGGCTCTTTCGCAAGCTCCACAACTTCGGGCGCCGGCCTGGAGCCCACAATGACGAACCGCAGCTCTGGCCTGCGCGCCCGCAAACCAGGCCAGATGTTTTTGGCCAGGAACAAGGCCGCGTCAATGTTGGCGTGATAATCCATTGAGCCGACGAAGACCACGGTCTGGCGTGGCCCCTCGTCGGCGGCACCTTCTGCAAAGAACGCCGTGTCAACTCCGTTGGGAATTACCGTGATGTTTGCTTCGGGCATCTCCGCCAGAAGCATCTGGCGTTCGCGCTCGCTGCAAACGCTGTGCGCATCCGCCAGTCGCAGCACCTCCCGTTCAGCTCTTTTCAACAGCTCGGCCGTTCGCCGAGCATAGAGCCGACGCGCCAGGTTCTCGCTGGTCTGCGCATAGCGGTGCTGAATTTCCGACTCAACGTTGTGCCAGTCGCAAATGAGTGGGACGTTTGGCGCGATCTGCCGGATGCGCCTTGCGTAAGCGAGTAAATGCACGCCCTCGAACTGGATTATGTCGAAGCGATTCTCATGCAGGGCCCCGTTCGACTTTCTCCATGATCTGCGGGGCCATGAAATTTAGAATACTGACCGGAGTACTAACCAAGAATGCCGCGGACGAGGTCGATACGTCCAAAACCTACCTGCCGCCTTACGCGCACCATTTCAGAATCGGGCAACGCTTCCAAGAACTCCCGCCGAGAACTGCCTATCGGACCTTCCATTTCACGATCCAAGCCGACGTAGATGAGCTTGGACTTGGCAGCGAGTTGTCTCGCAAGGTGGAAATCGCGCAAATGCGCGCCCGAGATCGTGGGCCAGCAGAATCGAGTTGAGAGGTAGAACACTCGCATCGCTGTGAGACAGTTTACCGGATCAAGGGTCGCGTGTACCCAAGGTTACATCGAGGTGAACATCTGAGCAGAAGGGCGTAGAAGAGTTGGGACTGAATAGAATCTGGGAGCCGTGCCTTGCTGGAAATCGGTTGTGAAGCTAAGCTAACCAAACTGGGTCTCTGGCACATTCGGGGGCTGGAGTGAACATGAAACGGCAGGGATGAGGGCGTAGGTGACAACCACGAGTGCGGCACTTCCAGCCACGAAACCACCCCGTCTCGCCGTCCAGGCATTCTGGCTGACGTTTTCGAAATTCGTCGGCGTAGTTCTCAACGTAGCTCTCCCGATACTGCTGGTTCGCATCCTGTCGCAGTCCCAATACGGCCTTTACAAGCAGGCGTTTCTGGTTGTAGCGACAGCGCAAACCATTGCGAACCTCGGGGTTGGGCTTAGCGCTTTTTACTACATGCCGCGTCAACCCAAACGGGGTGGGCAGATTGTGCTGAATATCCTCATCTACAATTTTTTTGCGGGGTTGATTCCTCTCTTCGTAGTCGTACTTTATCCCCAAGTACTCGATGTTTTCAAATCTCACCAGCTAGAGCCATTTGCCCTACTACTGGGTATTCTTAGCCTCATTACTTTGACCTCAAGCCTGCTGACGCTGATACCGACCGCGCTGGAGGACGTTAAGTATTCGACGATTTTCGTGATCGGAACTCAAGTGGTAAAAGTCATCATCGCTGGTGGCGCTGCGCTGCTGTATCGCTCGGTCGAAGCTTTGCTTGTGGCAGCGGTCCGTCACCCAGGTGCTTTCTACCATCGTCCTCTTCTGGTATCTCTACAAGCGTTTCGGGCACTTCTGGGGTCATTTCGAGTGGGACTTCTTCCGCGAACAGCTCGCATACGCCATTCCAATTGGCGCTTACGGTTCGCTTTGGGTCGTCCAGAAGTATATGGACAACTACTTCGTTGGACATTACTTCAGTCCTTCCGATTTCGCCATCTACTCGGTCGGTTGGCTGGATTTTGCGTTGTTCTCGCTGGTCCTGGAGTCCATCGCGGCGGTGATGGTGGTGCGGGTCAGCGCGCTCCAACACCAGGACCACAAAGAAGAGATTCGAAGACTAAGCGCGAACGCCATAAACCGCTTGGCTGCGATCCAATTTCCGACGTGCGCGCTGCTGCTGGTAGCAGGGCACGATCTCATCGTCCTGGTCTACACCAGGGCCTATGAGCGGAGCGCCCCCATCTTTTCCGTGGCCATCCTCTTGCTCGCGCTCAATGCGTTCTTGATCGATCCCGTCATCCGGGCCTATATCGGATTGCGGAAGTTCATTTTGGTAACGCGAATCGTGATTTTGGTATGCCTGTTTTTCGCGCTGACACCTGTCATCCAACATTTCGGTATGCTGGGGGCCGCAGTTGCCGCCGTCGCCGCTCAGTTCATCGAGCGCATTATCATGGGTTGGAAAGTTGCAAGCACGGTAGACATGACGGCGAAAGACTTGCCTCTGTACAAGGACCTCGTAAAGGTCACCGCGCTGACCGTCCTCGCAGCGGTAGCGGCATATGCTGTTCGCAACCTCATCAGCCCTCATTTGCTGCTTCCGCGCATCGCAGCTGTGAGCGCGTTGGTTGCGTCGATCTATCTGCCTGGGATGTACCTGTTCCGCTTACCGGGATGGGAAGTGCTTTCGAAGGAGCGGATATTCGGCATCGTAAGGGCAGCCTTGGGAAGAACGAGCAGTTCGAACCCTTGAAAACCTTGCCGCTCGTACTGACCAATTTCAAGAAGGAACGTTGCCGATTTGGGCTTTTGCTTGCGAAATACCTGCAGATTTGGCGTTTCCCGTGGACAGCGGTCTTTGAAGATTGATATAGTTACGGCTCCAGCTAGATGGGCCCCTGGTCTGGCCATTCAACCCCACTTTTGTGGGTGTCTAGCCGCACTCGGTATTACGTCGCAGAAGATACAGGACTGCCAAGGCGAGGGCTAAAGTACGTCATAGGATTTCAATAAAAACTTCAGGTGGAGAAACGGTATGCGTGTTTTTATCGCAGGGATGGATGGCTATCTCGGTTGGTCGCTGGCGCAATATCTTGCGGCCCGGGGACATCAAGTGGCAGGCGCGGACTTGTTTCTGCGGCGGCAATGGGTCGACGAGATGGGATCGTGCAGCGCAACACCCATTGTGCCGATGACGGAGCGGTTGACGGCGCTGAAAGAGTCGCGTGGGATCGAGCCGAAGTTCTGGGAAGCCGATCTTCGGGACTATTCTGTGGTGGAACGTATCTTCAAGGAGTTCCGCCCGGACGCTGTGGTGCATCTGGGAGAATGCCCTTCAGCTCCTTATTCCATGGTAGATGTACATCACGCTACCTTTGTGCAGGTCAACAACGTAGTTTCCACGTTCAACCTGATGTTCGCTATTCGTGATGTCCGGCCGGAGGCCCACCTGCTCAAGCTAGGCACGATGGGCGAGTACGGAACGCCTAACGTTGATATTCCTGAGGGCTTCTTCGAAATTGAGTACCGCGGACGCCGCGAGCGGATGCCGTTTCCCCGGCAGCCTGGCAGCTTTTATCACCTCTCGAAGGTGCACGGATCCAATAACATCATGTTCGCCTGTAAGATCTGGAAGCTTCGCGCCACCGATGTAATGCAGGGAGTTGTTTTTGGCACTCGCATTGACGAGATGGGCAACGACGAACGGTTGCTGACCCGGCTGGACTTCGACGAGTCGTTTGGCACTGCGATTAACCGCTTCTGTTGTCAGGCAGTGATTGGGCATCCCTTGACTCCCTTCGGCCGCGGGCACCAAAAGAGGGGCTTCTTGCCCTTGCGTGACTCCATGCAGTGCCTGACGCTGGCGCTGGAAAATCCTCCCCAAGCTGGTGAATACCGCGTTTTCAACCAATTTGAAGAGGTCTACGATGTTACCGAACTGGCGGAAAAGGTTGGGCGGGCTGGCGGGCAGATCGGATTAAAGGTTGAAATTCACAATCTGGAAAACCCTCGTCAGGAAATGGAAGAGCATTATTACAAGCCTGACCATCAGAATTTGCGCGATTTGGGTTACAAGCCGACTCACGATGTCGAGGCTGAGATGAAGATCATGCTCACCGACCTGATGAAGTACAGGGATCGAATCGAGGCGAAAAAGGAAGCTCTGATCCCTAAGATTCGGTGGAACGGAAAGAGCGAAAAAGTCGGATACCTCAGCGGTCTGACCGTGGGCGTTTAGAACTAGAGCCTCAACCTTACCGGGCGGCGCTCTTTCCTGAAGATCACTTCGTTCTCAGCGCCAGTTCGAATCCCAGCAACTTTGGGTTGGCGTCGCCCCGATGTAGGCCTGCGATTTTGATGGCGGGCATCCTAGCCAGACTGGCCGGAGCAGCATTACCTGCGCCGGCCAGACTTGCCTTACCCTTCTTTGTTCCCTACTGTGTAGTCGTGAAAGTTTCATCTTGAAGCGCCGCTATGTTTCCTACGGCATCTTTCGAGATCACTTGATAGTGGTACAGGGTTGCGGGCAACAGCCCGGTCAAGGTAGCACTGTGACTCGTCAGCGACGATGGGTTCAGTGGCGAGGCCGAGCCGTAACCCGAGGTGACGCCATACTTTACTTGAGTTGTAGCCGGTTCATAGGTGTTCCAGGTGATGGTTGCTCCCGTAGAAGTTGGAGTGACCGTGACCTTGGTGTAAGCCGCTCCACCCATGATTGGGGGTTCGGTGTCGGGATAAGGGGCAAGTACAGGCTGCTGACTAGGCATGATGGTTAGCACGGGATTCGGACCACCGCGCAGCCGCACGTAGTCAAATGTCCACTGGTACATCTGGCTATACATCTTGCCGTCCCAGCCTGGATCGTCTATTGGGTCCAGCATGTGCTGGAATAGCAGATCGCCGCGCGCCAGAGCGTTCGCATCGCCGGTCTTCGACCAGTACCATGCGTAGGCGGTGGCTACCAGTCCGTTGAGGTCGGTATCATCAATGCTGTCGAATCCATGAGGGTATGAGTCATTGGCCGGTAAACTCGTGGCATCGTAGGCAAAAGTAAAGTGCGCGGGATTCCAGATAGTCCAGAGCGCATCCAACGCGCCCTTGATCGCCACTGGAATCCGGTTATCAGTCGTGCCGTGTAACGCGCTCCACTCGTAGTAGTTGATGAGCGTTTGCATGTCGATGCCCACCATGAACGGGTGAATCGTGTTGATTTTGCCGCCGTTGGCAATTTGGTCCAAGTCGCCTAACAGCTTGTCGATGCCGGAATCCTCAAGCGGATTATGCGCTCGCCCAGTCATCTCGGCTGCGATTCGTACGTTGTTGATGTACGAGGTTTCCCGCGTGCTGTACCAGTCAATCAAGCCATCGTAATGCGCTCCGCCGTTGTAGTCTTCGAGGTCATACAACGCAGTCAGGCTCGGGGCATATCCCGTTCGCAGGTAATCCATCTCCAGGCCATACGGAAAAACCGAGTACAGTGCCATCGCCGCATTGTTGTAAATCAGATACTCGGCGTAGGGGTCCAAAACGGTCAACGCGCAGTGCTGCCAGAGCGCATGGTTCGGCTGCCCCAGCACGTTCGCGGTGTAATCGTCTACCTGTTGGTACACTCGTCCGCCGTCGTAGAACCAGGTTTCCTCTTGCCAGCCCCAGCCAGTCAGAAAGTTTCCGATCGCGTTGAGGGCATCCCGCGAGACGCCGTTCATCTGGTTGCACCACTTCTCCCCGAGCGTTACCATCTGCGATTCCCAATTCGCCCGGTTTGGGATTGCCGGGAAGCTCGTTGGAGGAGACGCGGTAAACGTTGGCGCTGGCAACACATTGAAGCGGTACGTGTAGCTGGTGTCCACGCCCGAATTCCAGTAAGTGAACTGCACTGAATACGCGCCAGGTGTGGTCTCCGCCGTCGTATGAATTTTCAGATTGCTGTTCGGCATCACCGCGTTGCTGGTGTAGCAGCCGTAATACGGAGGATTGCTTCCGTCGCGGGATTGAAGCTGACTGTTTTCCGAGCACAACAGCGTCACCGAAATGCTACTGGCCGCCGGCCCGGAGACAATGCCATCCTGGCCGCTGTTGGGCGCCGAGCTAACCACGTCCGTCATGTGGCTGAAGCTCGCGCCGCCAACCTGATGCAGGTGCGCCGCGATATATAGGTCCGAACCCTGGAACACGTTCGTCGGCCCGTAAGCGTAGATCAAGAACGACTCAGGCAGCGTCGGGTCTTCGGGCAACGTCGCAAAGCTCGGCAACGTTGTCTGGCTGTAGTCAACCGGGCCGGGTGCCGTCGAGGTTACGCCTAAGGCATCCGTAGACGCCACATAGTAGTAATACGTGCCAACCTGATAGAACTGGTCATATGGCAGCAGGCCGTTGACCGTCACAACGTGATGCGTTGCCAGGCCGCTGCCAACCGGCGGACCGAGCGGGCCGGTGTTGCGGATATTCGTCGGTGCGCATGGGCCGCTTTGTTGTTCCGGCACGCACCAGGGAACTCGGATCTCCGGCTGATAGTTAGCATCCCGGGCGATAAGCACCTGGCTCGTGCTGGAGTGGACGGTATCCCACACAAACGTTGCGCTGGTCTGCGTGATGTTGGTTACGGTTAGGTTTGAGATTTCATTCGGATAGCCGGTGGAGGCAAACATACTGCCCAATCCGGTAAAGATGACGAAAAAGAAACACAGTGCAAATATGAAGTATCTTTCTCGGCGCACAGGATATGCGCCAGTAGTTGTTTGCCAGCCCATCTTGACTCCTTAAAAAAATATTTGTGGTATTTCGCGGCACGTGCAAGCGATCCCGTCGGCCATCTCATCTCCGCAGCAACACCAGAATTCACATCGGAGAAGAACAGTGAGTACTTGAACAGCAGAGAACAGCTAAGAGTCTTTTAATGATTGTTCTTGCAGTCGGATCGACAAATGGGCGTACGCGAGGCGGAACATAGTAGAGGGTATTTTTCAGGCCCTCCGAAACAAAAAAGAATTTTGGTGAGCTCGTTCGACCGTGGCTGCGTCTACCTCTTGGTCGGCTGTAGGTTGTCAGAATTAGTGAAAATTCGTGCCACAGTTGTTGAAAAGAACGGCGATCCGCTTGCTCGGGTGGCAGGCTCCGGATTCAGAGCCGAAGTTCTGCGAAGGAATAGCTTCCGAGTCGCCGCCAACCTGTTCATAGCTGCGTTAGAACCTTTCTCCATGGCAGATGAATCTTATTCGCAGGAGAAAGTCACATCATGGAATTGGGGCTCAAAGATAAGGTCGTTCTTGTAACCGGAGCGAGCAAAGGCATCGGCAGGGCTATTGCCGCAGGATTCGCTGCGGAGAGATCCAAGGTAGCCATTACCGCGCGCGGCGCAGAAGAGTTGCGGCAGGCTGCGCAGGAGATCGGCAAGAGCACGGGCGCGGAGGTCATCGCCGTAGCTGCTGACATGTCCAAGGCAAACGACATTCGCCAAATGGTAGACGAAGTTGCGAAGCGCCTTGGCACAGTCCACGTGCTCGTCAACAACGCGGGAGGAGTCGGCGCGTTCGCCGGTTTTCAAGATCTCAGTGACGACGAGTGGCTCGAGGTTCTGAACCTCAACCTGATGTCGGCGGTGCGCGCCACTCGTGCGGTTCTGCCTTTCATGCAGCGGCAAAAATGGGGCCGCATCATCAACGTCTCCAGCGAGTCGGGAGCGCAACCCGACGCCTTTATGCCGCACTACAATGCGTCCAAAGCCGCGATGAACAACCTCACCAAGAGTTTGTCGAAGGCTTATGCGACCGATGGAATCCTGGTGAACACGGTTTCTCCGGCGTTCATCATGACGCCGCTGGTTGTGGACATGTTACAGAAGCTTGCCAAGGAGCAAGGCACGAGCCCGGAAGAGGCGACGGCACAGTTCCTGTCTAAGAACCGCCCGCACATCGAATTGAAACGGCCCGGCAAAATTGAAGAGGTGGCCTCGGCCGTGGTCTATCTAGCCTCGGAGCAAGCATCGTTCATTACTGGGACGAACCTGCGGGTGGATGGTGGGTCGGTGGCAAGCGTCTAAGAAGGTTCTAAAAGCGCCAGCATTCTGTTTTGCCAGGGTGATTAGACGGATCGGCGTGGCTCTCACGGGTGCGGACGGCAAGGCACGGTTCCGCGCCGTCCTCATAATGTAATCGTCGACGGCGCAAGGAGCATGAATCGGAATTTCCACAGGGCGAGGAGCCTGCGATAAACATCCATGTTTACGGCGAATCGGGTCAAGAAAAGTGGTGAATGTGAGCAGACTGTCTGACAAAGTCGCCCTCGTGACGGGCGCGTCCAAAGGAATAGGAGCGGGGATTGCAACGGCGCTCGCGGCTGAGGGCGCACGCCTAGCCGTGAATTATTCCTCTGACCGGAGAGGTGCTGAACGGGTCGCTCAGGCGATCACCGACAGCGGGGGCGAGGCGATCGCGGTCGGGGCCGACGTGTCCAAAGCCGAAGATGTCGCGCGGCTATTCAAAGAAGTGGATTCCGCGTTCGGAAGACTGGATGTTCTGGTCAACAATGCCGGGGTATTCCGCTTCGGCGCGTTCACGGACATTACTGAACTGAGCTTTCACCTCCACTACAACATCAACGTTCTCGGAGTGATTCTCACCGTGCAGGAGGCGATCGAGCGGTTCGGCGCCGACGGCGGCAGCATCATCAATCTCAGCTCTATCGTCGGCTCGCATCCCGTGGCTGGAGCCCTGCTGTACGCGTCCACGAAAGGCGCCATCGAAACGCTGACCAGGGGATTGGCGCTCGAACTGGCGCCGCGCAAGATACGCGTCAACGCCATCGCTCCCGGTCATACAGAAACCGAAGGCAATGTAGCCGCGGGGACGTTTGAGGGTGGCGCCGGCCCGGTTTTGGCTGCGAAGACGCCGCTCGGCCGGCTCGGTCGCGTCACCGATATCGCGCCGCTGGCGGTGTTCCTGGCATCAGACGATTCAGCCTGGATAACCGGAGAGGTCATCCGGGCGGCAGGCGGACTTGTTGTAGCTACCTGAGTGCAATGAGCCGACCGCTCTAAGCACGAACTACGCCATCCGTCCTGCAACTCTCAAACAGTTGCGGATCCTAATCACTGAGATTGGCCCGCAACATAACAAACCAATCAGAGAGGAGAGTACGATGCAACTTCAAAGTGACTACTTCACTGCGTATCACAACCTAAAGCTGACCCGAGATGACAAAGGTGTGCTGGTCGCTGAGTTCCACATCAACGACGGGCCGTTCATTATGTCCGCGCCAGCTCACACGGAACTTGTCGATGCCTTCTACCGCATTTCGCAAGATCGAGCGAACAAGATCGTAATCCTCACGGGTGCAGGCGGGGAGTTCATTACTGATGTCGATTGGTCATCTTTCGGCGATGTCGCCGATCCCGGCGTTTGGAGCCAGGTTCACGACGAAGGCGTTCAGGCTTTGGAAAACATAGCCAACATACGCGTGCCGGTCATCGCGGCTATCGAGGGACGCGCCCATGTGCACTCAGACTACGCGCTGCTTGCCAGTGTGATTGTGGCGGCGGAGGGTGCGACCTTCCAGGATGTGGCCCACTTCTCCGCGGGGGTTGCGCCTGGCGACGGAATCTTTACTACGTGGAGTTATCGCGCGGGAGCGGGGCGGGCGGAGGCGTTCCTCTTGAACCCGCAGCCGCTGCCGGCGGGTACTGCACGCGAATGGGGAGTGGTTGCCGAGGTTGTGCCGAACGGTAAGGCGCTCAGTCGCTCGCGGGAATTGGCCGATCTGTACTTGAAGGCTCCGGAGGTGACCCGCCGAAACACACGCATCCACTTTATTCAACCGTTGAAGGAGCGCATCGTGCGAGAAGTTGGCTACGGATTGTCGCTCGAAGGAGCATCGTCGGCCGACCTCGTCAAATCGATGCGAGCCAAGAGTGAATCTGTCGCTCGGAAAGAAAAAGTCGCGTGAACCGCATGGAGAGAACGTCAGCCGCTCACCTCTAGTTAAGATGACGCAGCCGGAAGAGTTCGATCTTCGTGATTCTTGGCGGCGGCACCGGTATATCGACGCGGCATTGACCTCATATTGACGCTTCGGTGATCGCGCGTCCCAGCGTGTCCAGCTCGAAGTCTGCGTCGTGCCGCTGTCCGTTGATGAAGAACGTCGGCGTCCCGTTTACACCGCTGCGTACGCCGCCGGAAAAATCCGTCTTCACGCGCTCGGCGAATTCGCCAACCTCAAGCGCTCTTGCCAGTTCCCGCGCATCGAGCTTAAGCCGTTTCGCCAGATCCGATAGGAGTTCCTGGCTGAGATCCTGCTGGTTCTCGAAAATGAGGTCGTGCATCTCCCAGAACTTATCCTGCGTGGCGGCAAACTCAGCAGTTTCGGCGGCAGTTTCGGCGTTGGGGTGTATCTCGCGCAACGGGAAATTTCGAAAAACAAACCGCAACTGGCGCCCAAACCTTTTCTGCAGTGCCTTCACGATCGGGTGGGCACGCCCACAATGCGGGCATTCATAGTCGCCATATTCGACCAGTTTGACTGGAGCGTTGGCGGGGCCTTGGGCGTGGTCGGCTGGGCCGACCGGGACCTTCAACTTGGCCATGATCGCCTCACTTGGAAAGATTTTCGAGCGCTTCGAGGATTCCGTCAGCGCCCGGGTTGACGCCTACGGGGGAGACATAACTCCAGGCAATTTTCCCGTTCTTATCGATGACGAAGAGAGCGCGCTCGGAGAATCCATCTCCGTCCCGGAACACCTCGTAAAGCTTCGCCACGGTACCTTTGGGTTCGAAGTCAGCGAGCAACGGAAAGTGGAGATTGCGATCGCGGGAGAATGCGGCATGGCACCAAACTCCGTCCACGGAAATTCCCAGCAACTCGGCGTTGAATCGATGGAACTCGGGCAGAACCTCGTTGTAGAGGGCCATCTGGTCTCCGCATACCGGACTCCAGTCGGCTGGGTAAAAAGCCAGAATCACCGGCCTGCCTCGCAGTTCCTTAAGCGACAAAGTCTGGTCGGGGGTGACGTGCAAAGTGAAATCAGGCGCTGGCGTGCCCGGCGGCAAAATCTTCGACATGCGACCTCCGTCTTATGCGGTCATATTTTGGCGTCTCGCCACATTCATTATGAGGGCTCGGCCAATCTGGTCTGGATTTCGATCTTCGAAGTCAACGTTCTGTGCACCGGACAAAGATTTGCGATCTCCAACAGCTTTTGCCGCTGCTCCTCGGTCAACTCGCCGACCAGCGTGATTTGTCGCTCGATCCGGTCGAGCATGGCTGTCGGTTGTTCACAGTCGGCGCAGTCATTGGCATAACTTTTCGAATGCTTCAGGACGACGCGAACCTTTTGGAGAGGCCATCGTTTGCGCTCGGCATAAATGCGAAGAGTCATGTTCGTGCATGATCCAAGCGCTGCCAGCAGCAACTCGTATGGGTCCGGCCCTTGATCCCGGCCTCCAGCTACCTTAGGCTCGTCCGCGAGCAACTGGTGCGGGCCGACCGATACGTTTTGGCGCAGTCCTGAGGGACCACCGCTCACGGTTACAGCTCTCGACATTTCCATTCCTCCAAAGTGCTGCTCGAAGGATTCCGCAAGCGTTCTCGCCGATTCAAATGCTTCGAAGCTGAGGCTGCCCTGTTCGAATCCTTTGGCCTTCCACAGAGATCTCACTACAATGCAACGAAGGCCAGCAAATGCCGCCAGACAGTCGACAAGTTGACGTGCAGCAAGAGC
Source organism: uncultured Acidobacteriaceae bacterium (assembly GCA_963836295.1). Classification (GTDB taxonomy): domain Bacteria; phylum Acidobacteriota; class Terriglobia; order Terriglobales; family Acidobacteriaceae; genus Bog-257. The sequence goes on from CAWIIY010000006.1 coordinate 765,217, forward strand.
GTGGTGAGCGAAACCCCGCACCTAACCGTGGTGCCATACGTCAGGAACTGGCGACCGCCGCCGGTGCTGGTGACGTAAAGACCACCGAGCCCAAACTCCTTCCGGACGAACAAGAGCTGCGGCGAATCATTGACCTTATTCCACAAACAATTGTGGTTTTGAATCCCGACGGCAAGGCCATTTACGCAAATCGCGTGGCACTTGAGTACACGGGGCTGTCTTTGGACGACGTGCGAGCCGATAGCTTCCGGGGTCGCGTGTTCCATCCAGAAGACATTCACAGACTTCGCGAAGAGCGGCAAAAAGGTCTCTCTGGCTCTGTTCCGTTCGAAAACGAGCAGCGCGCTCGGGGGATAGACGGCAGATATCGGTGGTTTCTGGTCCGGTACAACCCTTTAATCGATGAGAGAGGAAACGTCATTCGCTGGTACGCGACGGGCACAGACATCGAGCATCGTAAGCAGGCCGAGAATAAACTTCGAGAGGACGAGCGCGAACTGCGACAACTCATAGATTTCCTTCCTCAGCATGTGCTTGTGTTAGACAAGGATGGCGCCTTGCTTCAAGTCAACAAGACAATGCTTGACTACAAGGGCTTCACCTTGGAAGAAATGAAAGGCGGGGGAACTCGCGAGCGGATCAACAGAGACGTTCATCCAGACGATCTAGAGAGAGTACAAAACGAACGAAGCGCGGGCCTTTCAAGGGGAGTGCCGTTCGAGACGGAAAAGCGGCTGCTGGGTAAAGATGGCCAGTTTCGCTGGTTCCTTTTTCGCTACAATCCTGTACTCAATGAAGCGCGAGGCATCGTCCGGTGGTTCGCAACGGCGACCGACATCGAAGATCGCAAGCAGGCCGAAGATCGCATGCGAAATGAAGCCGTCGCATTGCGAGAGCAAATCGATCGTGATTCGATGTTCGAGGATATTGTCGGCTCCTCGGAAGCGCTACGTAAAGTGCTACGCCAGGTTGCCAAGGTGGCACCTTCCGATTCCACGGTTTTGATTCTGGGCGAAACCGGTACCGGAAAGGAGTTGATAGCTCGCGCCATCCATAAGCGATCCAACCGGGCGGAGCGCGCGTTTTTCGGCGTAAATTGTGCCGCAATTCCAGCGTCTCTGATTGCTTCCGAACTCTTCGGTCACGAGAAGGGCGCGTTTACCGGCGCGACGCAACGACGCCTGGGCCGTTTTGAATCGGCGAATGGCGGGACGATTTTTCTGGATGAAGTGGGTGACTTGCCCCCCGAAATTCAAATCGCGTTGTTACGGGTACTGCAAGAACGTGAAATCGAACGCGTCGGAAGCAACAAAGCCATTCCCGTGGACGTGAGAGTGCTGGCCGCGACGCATCACGATCTGGACACCCTCGTCGCCGAAGGAAAGTTTCGCCAAGACCTTCTTTACAGACTAAATGTCGTGCCTATTCAGATGCCTTCGTTACGCGAGCGGAAAGATGATATTCCTCTGCTGGTTGACTACTTTGTCGGTCGTTTCGGCAAAAAGGCTGGAAAGAAGTTCAGAACTATTGAGAAAAAAACCGTTGAACTGTTCGAATCCTACGAATGGCCGGGCAACGTTCGCGAATTACAAAACGTGATTGAAAGAACTGTGATCCTGAGCGACGGCGACATTTTTTGCGTGGACGAAACTTGGCTCAAACGGCAAGCGCCACAATTCGCTGGTCCGGCAGTCGCACTTAGTAGCGCGCTGCAACGGCAGGAAAAGGAAATGATTGAGGCCGCCCTGGCAGAAGCTCGGGGCCGCGTCTCCGGCCCAGATGGTGCGGCAACCAAATTGGGACTTCCAAGACCAACCCTTGACGCGAAAATCAAGCGATTGGGAATCGACAAATATCGGTTTAAGGTCCGACGGTCCAGCTGACTCCTGCCTGACTACGTAAAATCCCATTACATTTGCTCATTAAACAGCGTTTGCTCAAGAACGAGCATCGCTGGCGATTCTAAGTCCCACCTTTTCAATGGAGTCCGACCGGACCTTGCGTTGCATTCGCATTCGTGCACTCCGGAGCCGCGATTTCATGACTCTCAAGATTGAACGCATCCGATCGCGGATTCGGCTGAGCGGAGAGTTTCGCTCTGAACACCTGGATCAGGTTAAAGCCGAAATCGAGCTTTGCGAATCACCAGCAGTTTTGGATTTGGAGGAATTGGACCTCGTAGATGTCGAAGGTGTTCGCTTCCTCAACACGTGTGAAGCGAAGGACATTTCGGTGTTGCACTGTTCGCCTTACATCAGGGAATGGATGTTGCGAGAACGAAGTCGGCCAGAGCGGTGACAGGGGCGATTGACCTCAATGAGATATGAATACCCGATCGCTTCATAGAAGCCGATGTGCGTGAAAAGAGAAATGGAGAACAAAATGAAACCTAACTGGAGAAACGTCATGACTAGGCTTTATGCGGTTGCCGCGGTTGCTGCTGTGCTGTTGGGTGGGACTCTCAACGCTGCCGCGGCGGATCCTGCGCCGACTGGCATCAAGAACGTGGTCTTGGTGCATGGTGCATTCGCCGATGGCTCCGGCTGGGAAGCCGTTGCGAAGATCCTCGAGAAGGATGGCTATAGGGTGTCGGTGGCGCAACCCCCCGAGACCTCGTACGCCGAGGACCAAAAATACACCAAAGCCGCAATCGACGCCATGGGCGGGCCGGTCGTCTTGGTCGGCCACAGCTATGGCGGGTCCATCATCAGCGAGGCCGGCAATGATCCAAACGTCGCGGCACTGGTCTACATCTCCGCATTTGCACTCGATGAAGGTGAGAGCTGTGCAGCGATCGAACAGGCCTTACCGCCAGCCAGTACGTCAATCAAGCAAGACAGCAACGGCAACTTTTGGATAGAGCAGGAGCATTTTGTGGCAGACTTCGCGGCGGATGTTCCGCCGGCGATGTCCCACTTCATGGCTGTGTCGCAAGTACCGATCTCCGCCGACTCGTTCACCCACAAGGTCACATCGCCTGCCTGGAAGTCGAAACCCACCTGGTATATGGTGGCCGCCGAAGACCGGTCGATCAATCCGGACCAGGAACGCATGATGGCAAAGCGCGCCAAGGCCAAGACGGTCGAAGTGAATTCCAGCCATGTGGCCTACATCTCTCACCCGAAGGAAACGGCCAAGCTCATCGAAGAAGCTGCCACCTCCGCACACGTCAAGTAGACGCGTTGGCGGGATAGAACAACTTCTTTAATTTACCGAGTGGACATTCATATGAACAATTCAAGTGAGAAAAATAAACGGCTTGTTTTGGAAGCATTCGACACGCTGTTCAACAAACGTGACTACGTAACGGCCGGGCGCTATTGGTCCCCTCACTACATTCAACACAGCGCTCATATCGCACCTGGTCGTGAGGGTCTGTTCGATCTCGTGAAGAGCCTTCCTCCGACGCTCAGGTATGAGCCAGGAACGATCGTCGCTGATGGAGACTTCGTCATCGTGCACGGGCGATTTTCGCATTTCGGCCTGCCCGTGAACTGGATTGCTGCGGACATTGTTCTCATCAAGGACAACGTTCTTGTCGAGCACTGGGATGTGATCCAAGACGAAGCCTCGCGTGAACAATCAAAGAGCGGACGCCCGATGTTCGGGACGGAATTTCCGCAATGAAGACCACGCACCTAACGTGAGCATGGGGAATTGTTACGGGGCGAGCCGAAAACAGGGTTCGGAGTGGAAGGCTCGGCTTGATAGTAGAGAAACAGGATGAGCGACCGCACACAAGAAACGGTCCCAGCACAGCTCGCGAAACCGAGAACCACGAGCTTCATCCGAGAGTCGTTCACAAGCAACTTTTGGATGTCCGGTCTAGCGATATTGAAATACATTCCACGCTACTTCCGAGTGAAGCAAGTGGACGGGAACGCCTTCTTCACCGAAGAAAAACTCCACGAGTTTCGGGACAGGATTCTCCGGATCACACCAGCGAATCCACGGCAGTGGGGAACGATGACCGTCGCACAGATGTTGCATCACCTCAACCTGGCCTGTGGTGGTTCGCTTGGTTTCTATGACCTTCCAGACGAGAGCTATCTCGTATCGCGCACAGTCTTTCGATGGATTCTCGTGGACTGGTATCCCGAGCAGCCAGTGGGGTTGCGCCTTCCGAAGGGATTCAAGATCCCGCACGACGCAGCGTTTGACTTCGACTTCGAAAAGCAGCAACTGCTCAAGATTCTGGATGCAGCTTGGCACGCAAGGTCAGCAGCCGATTGGCAGCCCCACCCGATGTTCGGCCCGATGACAGTCGAGGAGTGGGGCAAGCTCCTGCAGATCCACATCGATTATCACTTGAGGCAATTCGCAGCGTCATGAGCAGGTATTGCCATAACACTGGGGGCATTGATGAACCGTACGTATAGAGCAATCGAAATCAGCAAACCGGGAGTCTTCACTGAGGTTAGCAGGCCGCTGCAAGATCCCGGTGCTAATCAGGTTCGCATTCGGGTTGAGGCTTGTGGCGTGTGCCACACCGACAGCGCGCTTGTAAATGGAGAACTCCCTAACCTTACCTATCCGCGCGTACCTGGGCACGAGGTCATCGGGCGCATCGATGCCGTCGGCTCGAATGTTAAGAGCCGCTCCGTAGGTCAGCGGGTGGGTGTTGGGATCTGTGGTGGATGGGACGACACCTGCGTTTCATGCCTCCGAGGAGACTTTGTCAACTGCGCCAACGCCGTGCTCACCGGCATCATGATCGACGGCGGATACGCAGAAGTCATGATGATTGAAGCGCGCACCACGGTAACGATTCCGGACGGTCTTGAATCCGCCAAGGGGGCCCCGCTCCTGTGTGCTGGGGTGACGACCTTCAATGCGCTGCGGAATGCCGACTTACGTGCTGGTGGGCTCGTCGCGATCCAGGGGGTCGGCGGACTCGGTCACCTCGGGATTCAGTACGCGAGAAGGATGGGATTCAGGACCGTCGCCATTGGTCTCGGTAGGGAGTCGGAGAAGCTCGCAAAGGAACTCGGGGCGCACGAATACATCGACAGTGGAGCGGAAGATGCGGGAGCTAAGCTGCGAGCACTTGGCGGAGCCGATGCCATCCTCGCCACAGCTCCAAGTGGTAAGGCAATGTCCGGTCTCATAAACGGACTAGCCACAAGAGGAAAGCTGTTGGTTATTGGGCTCGCCCCAGATCCGCTGGAAGTGAATACCGGCTCCCTCGTTTTTGGTATGCGGTCCATCTCGGGGTCGACTACCGGTAGCGTGCAGGACGAACAGGAAACGTTGGAGTTCTCTTTACTCGAAAACGTAGAGCCCATGATCGAAGTCATGCCTCTATCCAAGGCGCGCGAAGCCTATGACCGGATGATGGCCGGCAAGGCACGCTTTCGGATGGTGCTCGTTACAAAAAACGGCCAATAGCCAGACTGGCGGGCGAAGTGAAGCATTCAGCTTGCGGAGAAAGTTGATCGGGAAAAAGAGTGAAACTTCGGAAATAGCCGGAGTGGCAAAGGCGAAAGGAGATCAAGATGTCGTCGAAACCTAAGACAGGGGTATTTCAAGCAGCATTCGCTCAGCCTGTGGGCGAAGAGGCCCGGGCCCAAGAGTTGTTCAACAAACAGAAGGCTTACTTTGCTTCTGATGCGACAAAGACCTACGAGTGGAGAATCGACCAACTCGATCGCCTTATTCGCATGCTCAAGGATAACTACCAGCGCTTTTCCGACGCCTCGTGCAATGACTTCAAGACAGCATCACAGGAGAACGTCTTCGAGGTATCGGCGTCCATCGCAACCAGCGAATTTGCGAAGTCGCAGCTCAAGGAGTGGATGAAGCCCGTCGAAGCTCCTCTTCCAAAGTTCCTCGCCGCATCGGGGCACAAGGGAGTCGTGTACCGGGAGCCGTACGGCGTTACATTAGTGATTTGCCCATTTAATGGACCACTCCTGCTTTCATTGCGTCCTGCGGTGGCAGCTCTTTCGGCGGGCAACCCTTGCATCTTGAAGCTCTCCGAAGCACTGCCGGCGACTGACGAGTTGCTCTTGGAATTGATCCCAAAGTATTTCGAGCCGGAATCTTTTAGTGCTGTTGTTGGTGGAAAGGAAGTAGTTACGAAACTCCTGACCTTTCCCTTTGATTTCATAATCCTCACCGGGAGCGTTGGTGTAGGAAAGGTAGTGATGCGAGCGGCTGCCGAGCATCTCACTCCCGTGCTGCTCGAGTTGGGAGGACAGAACCCCGCGATCGTCGACGAGACAGCGAACATTCCAGATGCCGCCAAGAAAATTGTTTGGGGCGCGATGGCGTGGGGAGGACAGTGGTGCACTTCACCGGGCTATGCCGTCGTTCATGAGTCCATCGCGGAACAGTTCCTAGCCGAATGCAAAAAGGCTGTCGTCGAACTTTACGGCGCGGACCCCAAGAGCAACTCGGATTACTCCCGCGTCATCAGTCCCGCCGCAGTCGCAAGGCTTGCGTCTCTCATCGATCACAAAAAGGTCGTTTACGGCGGGAAGTCCGACGCTCCGGTCCGTTATCTCGACCCGACCATCCTTTACCCGATTTCGTGGTCCGACAAAATCATGGAAGATGAAATCTTCGGGCCGCTTTTGCCTATCCTCACTTACTCCGACCTTGGAAAGCTACTCGCAAAGATCAAGTCTCTGCCCAAACCGCTTGGCGGCTACGTGTTCAGCCGAAATCAGCAGGCGATCGATCAGGTCATGGAATCTCTTTCTTTCGGGGGCGGAGCTGTAAATCAGACCAATGTCTTCTTGTTCATTGAATCTATGCCTTACGGAGGAGTGGGAACCTCGGGCATCGGGAACTATTACGGAAAGTATGGCTACGATTCTCTCACGCACGCCAAATCGGTCCTGATTTCTCCGCCCGACGTGGCGATCGATCACCTGTTTCCGCCGTACACCAAAGAAAAAGTGCAAGCACTCAGTCAATGGTTCGAGTACTGAGTGGCCGCTAGACCGCACTCACTGGAGAAGGGACATGGTCTTAGCTGGGATCAAGGTAGTTGATACGCCCCTGGTTCACGACGCGATGGAGTTGGCGAGGAGTTCCTCGGAGCCGTACCTCTTCAACCATGCTATGCGTCATGGCTTTTTAGTGTACTGATTGCCGAAAGCGCAAGAGCTACTCCGGATCCCGAGCTCTTGGCAGTCTCAGGGATCCTGCACGATCTTGGACTGACCGACCGCTACGCCGCACAGGAGCGTTTCGAGGTTGATGGGGCCAACGCGGCGCGCTCGTTTCTGAAAGAACGTGGCATTCCGGCACATCAGCTCCAGTTGGTGTGGGACGCCATTGCGTTCCACACGACTCGTTCCATTGCCCTTCACAAAGAGCCGGAGGTCGCGATGACCCATTCAGGAATCTTCGTGGACGTGCTTGGGGCGGGATTGGAGCTGATTCCTCAAGACAAGCTTCGCGCAATTCTCGCCGAGTTCCCTCGGTTGTCAATGAAGAAGCAATTCCTGGAGTGCCTCTGCGGTGTGGTTCGCCGGAAGCCGGCCACAACTTATGACAACTCCCTGCGCGATATCGGCACTCGGTATGTGCAGGGCTACGCAGCTCCGAGCGTCGCCGATCTCCTCGAAAATGCACCTTTCACCGAATAATCCGATTTGGCACAGATGGACAGGCACGTCTCTCGTCCGGGAAAGACCAGGATTGTCAGTGAGAAGCCCAGCTTAGGAAGGATCGCGCATGGAAATCGGAACCATTGGAGCGGGAGCTTTCGCAAAAGCGTTCGCAAAACAGGCATTGAAGGCAGGCCACAAGGTTAAGCTTAGCAACAGCCGCGGTCCCGACAGCCTCCGAAAAATTGTCAGTCAACTTGGGCCAGGAGCGACGGCTGCCTCCAAGGAGGAGGCAGCGGCTTGCGAAATGGTACTTCTTGCTGTGCCCTGGGACAAAGTGCCCGAGACACTTGCAAGTCTTCCCACGTGGAAAAATCAGATTCTGATCGATGGGACTAATCCTTTTCACGGTATGGCTGGAACTTTTAAGCCTGCCGATGTTGGAAACCTATCCACTAGCCAGCTCGTTGCGGCGCTAGCCCCTGGGGCGCGAGTGGTTAAGGCACTCAACAACATGACCGCTCTTAACTTGGAGGCGGATCCGGTCGTCAACGGAGCGAGACGGGTTGCATTTATTTCGGCGGACGATGACGGCGCAAAGAAGCGAGTTGAAATCTTACTAAAAGCTGCTGGCTATTCAGTCGTTGATCTTGGAAACCTCCGTGATGGAGGGCTGATTCAGCAAGCAGGGGGTCCTCTCGCAGGCCGAGATTTCTTGGAGCGAGGAGAATCCTAAATGAAAGGCATTCATCTCACGGCCCACGGTAGTCCAGCTCAGAGCTTGATGATGGTCGAAGTTTCGGAACCAAACTCGTTTCGAACGGAGGCGTTGCGATGATAAGGAAAGTTGATGTGCAACGATTTAGCCTGACCTCGTCCCGACCATTCGACGAGGTACTTGCAGCGATAAACGATGCGGTCGGTCATCCCGATATCGCTGAATTCTGGAAATCGACTCATCGCACGCGCACCGTCACCGAACTCGAAAGCACAGTCCAGAAAGCGTTAGGGAGGACAGGGCTAATGTCCTTTGTGCAGTTTGATCACGGTGCGATAGTCCGCAAAGAAACGGGCTGCGAAACGCCCAGAATGGTCCGCATCGTCATGGGCAATCCCCTGATTATGAAAGAAATGGCAAAGCATGTTCCGGATGCTGGCTCATACGCTCCCATCACAGTTCTAGTAGATGAGCGCGCCGATGGCGTGCATTTGTCATATGACCGGATGGCCAGTCTCCTAGCTCCGTATGAGAATCGCGACGCGCTAGAGGTCGCCCGGGAGTTGGATAGGAAAGTCGAAGATCTCTTACGACATGCTGCAGCTTGAGCGACCAGTCGCAACTCGGAAGGATCCGATGAACGCCGATGTTCTGACGACAATAGTCGCCGATGGAGTTGCGGTTATTACACTGGGCAGCGCAAGGCGCATCTATAAGGAGCGTGAATCATGACTGAATCAGCGGCGCACGTGCGGGTCATCGAGGAAACGTCTGCGTACTGGAGGGTTGTGTTCGATTACCCGCCTTTCAACATCGTAGACGCTAGCATATTCGAAGCCCTACAGGATCTGCTCGCGCGAATGGACGCCAGCCCGAGCCTGCGGGTCGTCGTATTCGAAAGCGCGGACCCCGAGTTTTACCTTGCCCACTTTGATTTGACCGGCAAGATAGGGAACATCATGACTGCTGTCGGGGCTTCGGGCCTCCCGATCCTGATGGATACGTTCGTGCGTCTCACCAAGTCCCCGGTGGTCAGCATCGCGAAGATCCGAGGCTGTGTCCGGGGCGTGAGCAGCGAGTTCGTCCTCGCCTGCGACATGCGCTTCGCATCGCGCGAGAACACGCGACTCGGCCAACCCGAAGTCGGGGTGGGGCTGCATCCCGGCGGCGGCGGTGCGGAACGCCTTCCACATCTGGTCGGTCGCGGTCGGGCGCTCGAAATCGTTCTGGGCGCGAACGATTTCGACGGCGACATCGCGGAACGATACGGATACGTCAACCGGGCACTTCCAGATGCGGAACTGGACGGCTTCGTCGACGCGCTCGCGCGCCGGATCGCCTCCTTTGACCGGCGCGCCATCGCCGCCGCGAAGAATCTTGTCAACCATGTCTCGTTGCCGTCCGCCGACCGGCTCCTCGCCGCCATCACCTCTTTTGAGACCGCGCTGACGTGGCCTGAAACGCAGCAGCGAATCCAGAATCTGTTACAGCGCGGACTCCAACGAGACAGCGACTTCGAAACTCGCTGGCCCGAGCTACTCGGCACGCTGCTTGAGACGTAGTCACCGTATGGTGATGCGCAGCCTCGCCGAGCGGGCAAACTTACTCGCGACGCCCTCCAGCTTTTGGAAACGGGAACTCCTCGGTGCCAAACCAATCGCGGTGTGTCCGTTGCGCGACCCTTGGCGCACGGCCCGAGATCCTTGACGAGTGACGAGCAACTCTTAGGACTGCAAAGACATGCCGCATTGGTAGACTCCACACTTCTTTCCTTTCGCCCTTATAACTCCCTCTTGATTTCCTTGAGCAGACTGATGACGCCAACGCAAAAGCGGCTGAACAAGCAGCGTGTTCTTCCAGCCTGGCTGTTTGTGAAAACCGCCAGGTTCAGACGCGGTCCGCCGCATAAAAGGAGGACTGGCATAGATCCGTTCAACTCTGCTCCATCAGCGCAGATGCACGCTTGCCGATCTTCTTAAGCGCCACTTCGAGACAGCGAAGTTCTTCGGGGCTTAGTTCAGAGAACACTCTCTTCATCTGCCCGGAATGCTTTCGAAAGGCGGAAACAATGAGATCCTTGCCGGGTGGGGTGAGGGCAACGACTCGAACGCGTCGGTCTTCGGCGCTCTCGACCCGGCTGACCAGGCCCTTCGCGAGGAGGCGATCGACAGCGATGCTGATCGAGCCTGGGGTCAGATCGACGATCGGGCCTATCGTATTGACGGGCAAAGGCCCCTTGTGCAGCAGGAGTTCCAACACGCCGAAATCCGAGAGGCCGAGTCCGGTCTCTCCAATACCAGCGGCTGCGTACTTTGTCAGGGCGCGCATCGCCTTCATCATTACTAGCCAGACGTGGCCCGTTCCTTGAATGCCTCGGGTCATAAGAAACCTGAATCCCCCAGAAGTATACCATCATCAATTATATTGATATCAATATGATTGACGTCATACAACGGCGCCGATCGAAAAGGAGAACACGGTTATGAGAACCGCTTCCGTAATCGCCCGATATCTGGCGGGCGTGATCTTTCTTGTTATGGGGCTGAACGGCTTCCTGAACTTCATTCCCCTTCCCCCGCCGGGGGGCATTGCTGGACAGTTCATGGGCGTCCTTTATGTCTCGCATTATCTGTGGGTGATCTTCGCATTTCAGGTCATCGCAGGTGTACTTCTTCTGCTCAACCGTTACGTGCCATTGGCGGTGGCAGTGCTGGCGCCGGTGATTGTCAACATTCTTACTTTTCACGCCTTGATGGCCCCGAGCGGGCTTCCGCTGGCCCTCTTCGTGGCTGTACTGTGGGCGCTGATCTTCGTCGATGTGCGACCAGCCTTTTCCGGGCTGTTCCAGTCGCGCGTGGATCGATCAACTAAAAGTTCGAGGGATTTGACAAACGTCCCCGTGCGAGCCAACTAACGCTAATTCGTAGAGAGGAATACATCATGACGAGCGATCGAACGATTCTCATCACCGGAGTGACAGGCAATCAAGGCGGCGCGGTCGCGCAGGCACTGCAGGGCAGCGGGTTCTATCTGCGCGGCCTGACGCGCAAGCCGGACAGCGAGCGGGCGGCAGTGCTGTCGCGCCATGGCGTCGACATCGTCAAGGGTGATCTCGATGACGAGGCGACTCTGCGCCATGCGTTGGCCGGCGCATGGGGCGTTTTCGGCGTACAGAACGCGGGGGAGGCGGGCGTCGAGCGGGAAGAAGCGCAGGGCAAGCGTCTTGCGACGCTGGCGCGCGAGGCCGGCGTCGAGCACTACGTCTACACATCCGTGGGATCGGCGCACAAGCGGACGGGCGTCCCGCACTTCGACAACAAGTGGCGCATCGAGGAAACCGTGCGCGGCCTCAGCTTCCCCTCGCATGTGATCCTGCGTCCGGTGTTCTTCATGTAGAACCTGCTAGCGCCCTTCAGTCTCCAGGGCTCCACGCTGGCCTGGGCGCTTGGGCCAGCCACTAAGCTGCAGATGATTGCGGTGGACGACATCGGCTGGTTCGGCGCGCGCGCGTTCACCGACGCCGCCTTCTTGAACCGCCGCGAGATCGATATCGCCGGTGACGTACGAACGATGCCGGGGGCGGCGGGTGTCCTGACGAAGGCGCTGGGTCGGCCGATTGCTTTCACGCAGGCGCCAATCGAGCAGGTCCGACAGTACAGCCAGGAAACGGCGTTGATGCTGGAGTGGTTCGAGCGCGTCGGCTACAGCGCCGACATCGCTGGCCTGGAACGCGAGCTCGGCCGCCCGCTCACGAAGCTCCCAAACTGGGCACGCCGGCACGCGCGACCAAATGGGCAGACTCAAGGAGAGATCGCATGAAAGCTGTCAGATTGTTGGAATACGGTGGGCAGTTGGTGTTCACCGATGTACCGATGCCGACGATTGCACGCGACGAGATCTTGGTTAAGATCAACAGTACCGCCGTCAATCATCTGGATCTGGTTGAGGCTTCCGGAACGGCAAGACAGATACTCCCGATCGACCTGCCGTGGATACCTGGTCATGAGTTTTCAGGGGTCGTCGAACAGATTGGCAGTGACGTTGCGGCATATGCGCGAGGTGATGCCGTGTTCGCTTCCAACGAGACGGGCGGCGCGTACGCGGAGTATCTGGCTGTCAAACCGGCGGCCATCGCAAGGAAACCATCCAACCTCTCATTTGGGTAATAATATAGCTGGCAAAGTAAACGGAAGAGAATTAGGCTTGGGCCTGCCGTGACAGGGTGAGGCGACGCTACGACTTCTTGGCTCGCCTCTTGCGTTCCCGCGTTCGCTTCTCCCGCGCTTCCTGTTTTAGCACCGCTTCCTTCGGCACACTGAGTACTTGGCGCACCGCGTTGTCGAACCGTTCAAACTCGGTCTTGCCGGGGACGTGCGGCGCTGGCAATGGTTTCATGCGGGCCATTATAGCGCCATGTTAGAATTCCGGCAGGAAAGCGCGAAAATATGAGTTGGGTGCATGATCGCCTGAAAGCGGGAAGAGAATCAGGGTTGATAAGTGCCAGCAATTTGTACAATGAACTCTGGGACGAAATTAGCGCCAGAGTAGCCGAAGCGAAGGACGGGGGACTGCCGATCTCCACCAATGGCAGCTCTTACGAGCGAGTGGTTGTATATGGCAGCCCTGGAACCGTGCCATACAGGAAGCCAAGGCAACTGGTAATCACCCTTGCGCCCGACAAAAGTGAAATCATAGCCGATTCTGATGCTGACTCTCTACAAATTCCCATTCAAGTATGCGTGGATGGCGTTGTTCGCCTAAAACACAAGGGACAACACCTCTCGATACCCCAAGCCGCGAAGCTGATTCTTGAGCCGTTCCTCTTTCCGGCGACGGAATAAGTATCGCGATACATTTAACTCACCCCTTTGCTTGCACTTGAAATCTCATTTTCTTGCAACTGCAACCGCCTGAAAACTTGCGGGATGAAAGACGTGTTCATTGTCGAATCTCCCAGCGAGGTATTCCCACGCATTGCCAGACGAGGAATCCACGAGAAAGAGTCGGTGAGTGATGCGCTTGGTCCACATTGAGAAGCCTCCTTTTCAACCGAGCATTGTACGGGAGACATGATAGGATTCGAGCCAGAAAACAAACACCCCGCTGGCGGGCGGGGCATTAGGTCTGCATTGGACAATTCAGATCATAAGGGATCATCTGTGTCCTCTGCAAGCCGATTGCCCTACGGGCAGCGCATTCCCCTAGACGGATGCGATTGGCGAGACTGTTTGCCATCTCCGTCAGAACCGGAGGAATTTATGGCCGCGTTCTATACCTACGTAGATGACAGCGGGAAGTATGAGAACCTCAGCAACAAATACACGGCCCTGTGCGGCTACTTGGCAGGGGCAGAGGAGTGGCAGCGCTTCGCAAAGGAGTGGACTTATTGCCGGATGCGGTGGCAGGTTCCCCCTATTCACATGTCCCCGATTATGTACCCGGAAAGACGCAAAGAGTGGCAGGACGTGAAGAGTAAGTGGGGACCACAGTGGGAAGAGAAACGCGACCGCATGATAGAGGAGCTTTCCCGCATTGTTAGAAACTCGTACCTTGTGTCTGTCGGCGCGGTTATTGATGTCGAACACTTCCGGTCACTTCCCGAGTCCGACTTTACGCGAGCATCCAAAGACCCTCTTTACCTTGCATTTCACCGAGTGGTAATGCAGAGCCTAGAGAAGACAGCGGTCATAGATGCGTGTTCCCCGATTGGAATAGTTATCGATGACGATAGGGCATCTTCCTTGCGTTGCTACGAATTATTTCAGTTGCTCAAGCAAGCATTCCCAGAGGTGCGGAATCGCGTACACAGCCTTTGCTATGTTGACGACCGATCTTACCCTGGGGTTCAGGCCGCCGATATGCTTGCGTGGGAATCGCGCCGTTTTATGGAAGAGAAGAACAAGAACCCCGATGCGGATTCAACCGAATTATATTCCGCCCTGACTTTTTTTAAGACGCACCAGCCAAAGCTCTACACAGCAGCTTTTCTTGACGAGTTGAATCTGCTGACATTCGACGAGGGCGCAGAAAAAGCGGGCTAAGACTTCGCCCGCTTCCCGCGCTTCAAACGTAGAGGATTAGAAAGCCTCGGCGGCTCCCACCTTGCCGGTGAGTTCATCGAATGTCAGCCGCTTGCCCACAATATGACGTACCGCAAGATCGAAGCGGTCGCCGTCAGTCACCGGATGTTTATGAGTGCCGCGATTGTTGAACCTAAATTCCTGCTCATCCAAGTAGCGGAACAAATGAAACGGTTCCACGCTGACATAGGTTCCGTTGATGCCGCGCTTGAACAGGCTCCAGAAATTCTCCAGTCCGTTAGTATGGACGCGACCGCGAACATACTCAACTGCGTGGTCTACGACGTGATGGGCGTATTCCGATTCAAGGCCATCATACGAGAGCAGGGCATCCGAGTAGAGCGCAGCACCCGCTTGGACCTGGGCCTTCACTTCCGCCTGAAGGGTTTTCTTCTTCCGGTCAGTGATGACCTTTGTCCGCACTCTGCTGTGACTCTCGTCATCCTTCGCCCGTTCCAACACTCCGAACACGGCAGTCTTGTCAGTCGGGCCTGTAGCAGTAATACGCCGCTTGCGAACATCCATGTGCATGTTGCGAGCCTTGCCGCCGATGAAAGATTCGTCAACCTCGCACTCGCCGCCGAGCTTCATGATTGTGCCGTTCTGCAAGGCATAGCGGATGCGGTGATTTATAAACCATGCGGACTTCTGTGTGACTTTCAGCGCGCGGTGTAACTCCCAACTGCTGATGCCGTTCTTGCAGTTGACGACCATCCACATCGCGGCGAGCCACTTGTCCAGCCCGAGCGGACTCTCTTCGAAAATCGTGCCTGTCTTGAGCGTGAACTGCTTTGCATCGTGCTTCTCGCGGCACTCCCAGCGGTTATACTTTTCGAGGAACAGTACGTTCTTGCTGCCACAGCGCGGGCAGATAACGCCATCGGGCCAGCGACGGGCCACAAGGTACTCGCGGCAGTTAACCGGATCGGCGAAGTAGAGAATCGCTTCTTGTAGGCTCTTCGGTTCCATGCTCAAATCTTACGACGGAACCTGTACTTTGTCAACTATATTATTACCCTCATTTGAGGAGGCAGCATCTGTGCCAGTGGCCTCCCAAACTGCGTGGCAGGGACTCTTCACCCACGTTCACCTGGAAAAGGGACAAACGATCCTGATCCATGGTGGCGCCGGCGCTGTGGGCGCCTATGCGGTGCAATTGGCATCGCATGCCGGCGCCACCGTCATTGCCACGGCAAGCGGCGACGACGATGAGGCGTACCTCAACTCCATCGGAGCCAGCCGGGTTATCGATTATCGAGAGGAGCAGTTCGAGAAGGTTCTGCGAGAGAAGGTCGATGTGGTCTTCGACTTGGTCGGTGGCGAGACACAGAAGCGGTCGTTCCTCGTCTTGAAGGAAGGCGGCCATCTCATCGCTGCGACCCAGCCCGTATCGCAGGAAGAGGCCGCGAGGTACCGTGTGTCGGGTGAGATGATGAGGGTCGCGCCGTCAGGGGACGTGCTCAGCAGAATCGGGCGACTGCTGGAAGAGGGGACAATACGACCAGACGTTGCGACGGTGTACGCACTCCAAGATGCAGCCGAGGCCTGGAAGGACGTCGCCGAGAAACTGCCAAGGGTTCATGGGATTTCGCCCAGTGAGCCCGGAGAGCCAAGACGAAAGAAACACGGCAAGATCGTGCTTCGTGTGGCTTAGCGGGGTAATGGAGGAGATTGAGTTATGGTCGGCATCGTAGTCGTAACACGAGCGGCCCTGTTGATCGCTCGGCGCGCCTCCACTTGGACGGTCGACGAACACTTGGACGGACTGTCGCCCGGATGTTTTGCGGTCGACCTGAGCAGCCCGGCCCAAGTGTACTGCGGAACTGCGCGTGCCGGTCTGTTCCGAAGCCGCGACAGCGGCCGGAATTGGGAACCCGTCGGACGGGGCATCGACCACCTGATGGTCACCGCGGTTGATGTGGGTCACGCGGAACAAGCTGACGGGTTCGGCGTCGTCTATGCCGGCACCGAACCAAGTGCGGTGTTTCGCTCCGACAATGGCGGCGATAGCTGGGTGGACCTCGCCGGATTGCGCGCGCTGCCTTCTGCTGACACCTGGAGTTTTCCCCCACGGCCCCAGACGCATCATGTTCGGTGGATCGAAGCCGACGTGAGCGTCGCGGATCGCGTGTTCGTCGCGATCGAAGCTGGCGCGCTCGTGCACACGTTCGACGGCGGGCGGACCTGGCATGATCGCGTTCGCGGTGGTCCGTACGATACGCACACGGCGATGACGCACCCGCTTGCGCCGCGGCGGATCTACTCGGCAGCCGGCGACGGGTACTTTGAAAGCACCGATGCTGGGGACTCGTGGAGTTCGCCCGAGGATGGATTGAAGCACATCTACCTCGTGGGGGTTGCCGTGGATCCTGCTGATCCAGATACCGTGATCGTGTCCGCAACAGACGGACCCGGCTCCGCCTATTCGCCGCGAGGGGCCGAGGCATACGTGTGTAGGAAGACTGGGGTTCAGAGATGGGAACAGTCAATGAGCGGCCTGCCCGCGCCGAAGGGCACGACGGTGAGCCGCTTTGCCACTCATGCTGGCGAACCAGGCGTTATCTACGCCGCCAACAACCGCGGCCTCTTCAAGTCAGATGATGCAGGACGGAGCTGGAAGGTTCTGGACCTCCCTTGGCCAGGGCCCCGGGCTTGCAGATGGCGTGGCGGCGCTTGCCTGCCTTCCGGAGTGATATGGAAAGACGTTCTGCTGTCGTGTCCCTGATCGTTGTGCTGCCGGTTCGTTGAGCGAATGAATCTCCGAATTGCTTCTGTTGGCAGCGGAGTTCGAGCATGTCAATCGGATTTTGTAAAACCGAATGAATAGGAGGAAACCGTGACAATGATGGAGAGGATCGAGAAAATGAGAGTGAGTGATGACGCCCTTGATCTGGTGTTCCGGAAAGCCCGTACCTACAACGCATGGCTTCCCAAGCCAGTGCCCGAGGAGCTGCTGCGGCAGCTCTACGACACACTGAAGTGGGGGCCCACGAGCGCAAACATCAGTCCTGCGAGGTTCGTATTCATTCGTTCCACGGCTGCAAAGGAGCGCCTCCGTCCATCACTCGCGCCTGGCAACGTAGAGAAGACGATGGCCGCTCCGGTCACAGTCATCATCGCCTATGATCTAAAGTTCTACGACAAGGTGCCCAGGCTGTTTCCACACTACCCCGCCATGCGCGACATGTTTGTGAACAACCCCCAGCTGATCCAGGAGACTGCGCTACGAAACTCTACCTTGCAAGGAGCCTACATGATACTTGCGGCGCGGGCTCTGGGACTGGACTGCGGGCCGATGTCAGGCTTTGATAACGCAAAACTCGATGAGGAGTTCTTTGCGGCTGGCAAATGTGAGTCCTGCGAGCAGGAGTTTTTCCCTGAAGGACACGTGAAATCGAATTTTCTCTGCAACATCGGCTACGGCGA
Organism: uncultured Acidobacteriaceae bacterium; assembly: GCA_963836295.1. Taxonomy (GTDB): domain Bacteria; phylum Acidobacteriota; class Terriglobia; order Terriglobales; family Acidobacteriaceae; genus Bog-257. The sequence goes on from CAWIIY010000006.1 coordinate 783,000, forward strand.
CCCTGCGACGCTCATGCCGCGGGGCCCTCGACTCGACTTTAGCGAGGCATGCACTCTATTGTGATTGCCGTTTACTTGTTTGAACATGCAGCAGCATGTCGGAAATAGCATCGGTGGTTCGCCCCATGAGTGTCATTGGGCGCTTTTCGATCATGCCTTCTTGGAAGGATGACGGACTACCCGGAAGTAATCCCATTGCGCAGCCAGACGCGCAAGACGGGTCTAGCCGATATGCTTGAGCTCGGCTCCGGTCGGGGCCAAAAAACTACGTAGGATTATGTCAGCAATGCTGGCAAAACTGTAGGATCGTGCCAACAATCGTGGCGAGAAACGTCAGCAATCCTGGCACGGAGCCGCAGATCGCCCTTTGTTATCAACGCCACGGTTGTCATCTACTCTGGCAACCTACATCGGCGCTGAGCCTCTGGAGTTCGCCTAGTCCGCGGCTTCCGTCGCTGCGGTCGTTATTGTTCGCCGTCGCTTATTTTTGAGGTCTACGTTTCGTCAGGAGGTCTCGGGGTCTTGTGGCAGTCGCCCCGGCGAGCATATCTGTACCGGTTTGGGAAGACTTATCTGTTTGACGAACATTTAACGTGGGAATTCGGGGGCCTTGCTTGTAACATGAAATTTCTATCGTGCATGTAATTGGTTGACTCTACGTTCTGGGCGACAAGCAACAGGTGCAGTTCCTGCGAGGTAATGCCGAATGACATCTCCTGCTGAACCGCTAAGCCAGGCCGAGACACCTTCTACGCGCCCGCCTGCAGCGCCGCCTGCGCGTTCGGGATTCAACGAAGATTGGCTGGCCGTGTGTATTGGCCTGTTCACCTTCACCTGCTCGCTCGCATTGCTCTTTGGCGCCGACTTGTTGGGCTGGGCTGTCGCAACTTCGGTCTGGACAACTCCTGGCAAGGCGCTCGCCCCAGTGTCGAAAGGCTACGCGACGCTTCCGGGCCTGCTGTCACTGGGGGCGACCTATGTTTTCCTGCTGATCGTACTTCTCCTAGGAGCCAAAGCGCTTCACGCCGACCTCAAGCAGTTCGCCCAGGGCTTCACAATTATTTTCATTCTCAGTTACTTCTGTTGGTTCCTGGGCAGCTGGGCTTATATTGCGGCCACGCCTGACAAAAGGCAGGCGCTCAAGATCGGCTGGTCGCTGAATCTAACCAACGAATCTGGCTTCATCATCGCCCTTCTGGCGGGCTTGGTCATTGGCAATTTTCTGCCGCGCGTTCATGGTTTCTTGAAAGAGGCGATTCGCCCTGAGCTGTACATCAAGACAGCTATCGTCCTCCTGGGTGGGTTTCTTGGTATTACTGCACTCGACCAGAGGCGGCTGGCCTCAGCCATGCTCTTCCAAGGGCTCTGCGCCATCGTTTGTGCTTACCTTATTTTCTGGCCTGTGGTGTACTACGTCGCTCGCCGTTATTTCGGATTCAGCCGCGAATGGGCGGCGCCGCTCGCTTCGGGAATATCAATTTGCGGGGTGTCTGCCGCCATCGCAACCGGGAGCGCCATAAGAGCGCGTGCGGTCGTGCCCGTGATGGTCTCCTCCCTGGTCGTGGTGTTCTCAGTTGTGGAGTTGCTCATCCTGCCCTTCGCGGCGCAGCACTTCCTTTATCAACAACCGTTGGTTGCCGGGGCTTGGATGGGGTTGGCGGTTAAGACTGACGGGGCCGCAGTGGCCAGCGGCGCGATTGCCGACGCTCTCATACGAACCAAGGCATTGACTGCCTCCGGTTTGAACTTTGAGCCAGGCTGGATTCTAGGTGTCAGCACGACCGTGAAGGTGTTTATCGACATCTTCATCGGTTTCTGGGCATTTCTTCTGGCCTGGATATGGTCGGCCAAAATCGAGCGCCGCCAGGACGAGCAGGTCAAGGCCGGGCAAATCTGGCAGCGCTTCCCCAAGTTTATCCTCGGTTACGTGGCCACCTTCTTTATCGTGCTGGCCATCGGCATTGCAGTTCCAACTCTGGTGCCCAAGGTAAAGGCATCCATGGCACAGGCAAATGTGTTCCGATCGATTTTCTTCGTCCTGACCTTTTTCTCGATCGGTGTTCTGTCCAACTTCCGAAAACTATGGCAGGAGGGCATCGCGAAGCTCACTGCCGTGTATGTTCTGTGCCTGTTCGGCTACATCATTTGGGTCGGCCTGCTGATCTCATGGTTATTTTTCCATGGCATGTTACCGCCGACCGTGAAGGGGTGAGATATGACTGAACCTTATTTGGCTGATGAACTACGCAAAATGGAAGGCGAGTACGAGCCGCTGCTTCCGGTCGAACGGAAGCTGATCTGGTACACATTCGGCAGCGGAATTGTGCTGTTAATCCTGCTAGTGCTTCTCAGTCGCGCTTTTGTGTGATCCCGGTCTCGAAGCCGGAGTTGTCATCCGTTGCTTCGATTGGAAGCGGTCGTCCAATGCAGCGCAGCTCATGCGTTTGACATTCTTGGCTCAGCTCAAAACAACGTTAGAGCGCCACTGATCGACCAGCTTCCACCAGATATACCTTTCCCATTCGTCGAGGGCAGCTTTGGCCCAACGGCGGTGCCTCCACCATCGATTAGCAAAATGGTACGGGGCTGAAGCAGCGGCCACCGACCACTCATATTGCGGCAGCCTCTTCCGGAAAATCGAGAGAGCCCTACGCGTATGAAAGTCGGAGGTAACAATTAACACAGAATTCACCTTTTGGCGCTGCAGGCATCTTTTAACATCGACGGCTTCCCCAAAGGTCGAATCTTCATGAATCGGGCAGACCTCAGAATCAATCGCGCCGTTTTCGCGCAGAAAGTCAACCGCCAGATCCGCGTCAGACTTTCCGAACCTGTTTTGACTCGCATCCGCATCCAAGATGATCCTTTCCGCAAATCCCTCTTTTTGCAACTCAACGGCGTGCGCGTAGCGCGCATCGTTGCCGCCAGCCAGCACCAGTATTACGTCTGCGGGCTGTGGATCATCCAGCACCAGGAACGACGCGGCACGCGACAGCAGCAGAACGGCGATCACGACAGCGATTGTCAATACCACCAGTCGTTTGAAGGTTGTCGGCAGACGTCTGAGGCTCATCGACGGATTTAGCTTCTTCTCCTCAACATTCGAATTGATATGATAGTAGTTAAGCTTGGATCAAGCTTGGAAGTGGCAACGTTGGCATCCGCAACATACTTCTGAAGTCCGATGACATCGCCCCTGTCTCTCAATCGCACTCTTCAGATTACCCGATTATGGGCGCGCGTCTACCAGTACAGATCGCTCAAGTTGGGCGGCTTGGCGGCGCGGATTCGCGCCAATGCCGACTTGAAGCGTATCCAGCGGCTGGGACGCGAAATGGCGAGCGTACTGGAGCACGACCCCACCTGCGCGGCCAAGTATACCGATTATACTTTCTGGATACCGTTCAATGTCGCGCGCATCGGAGGGCTGTCTCTTCACAAGGCTCCCCCCTTACGAATGCTGGATATCGGTTGCGGTCCGGGATATTTTCTCGCCGCTGCCCGGGCGTGCGGCCATCAGTGCCATGGAATTGACGCTCCGCCCAGTATTCTCAGTGATGTGGAGAAGCGCGTCTACAGCGAATTACTTGCGGCGCTCGATTGTAATGCTCAGGTTTCACCGCTACTCATTGAGCGCTACGTCGCTATGGATCTTCCGCTGCGCAAACTCGATCTGATTACTGCGTTTTGGATTTGCTTCAATCGTCACTGTCAACCGGACGAGTGGGGCGTCGCGGAGTGGCAGTTCTTCGTGACGGACGCCTTGTCTCATCTGCGGGATGGCGGAACTCTGCACCTGGAACTCAATGCTAATCCTGATCGCTACGGTCCGCGTCAGTGGTATGACGACGAAACTCTGGAGTTTTTCCGCTCAGTGGGCACAGTCGAGGGCGGGGTAGTGCGGATACTCAACGGTAGAGCTCAGTAACTCCTTGCAGGTTGCCCCGAGTTATGACTCGCGTTCAGCCTGCTTGTTGAGAAGCTGTTGGGAGGCTCCGCCCTTTAACTGAGTCGGCCGCCAAAGCGTCTCTGGCCGAACAAAAAATACCATTACGGACAAAAGCGAAGCTGCATTCACAATGAGAAAGCTTCGTGCCGGAGAGGATATGCGCCGGAGGAGAGAGTGCCGGGGTAGAAAGCCATCGAGAAGCGCGAGCGCAAGCACTGTTAGCTCCGCAATGAGAAGAACTAGACGAAACCGGCTTGCCGGAAGCGCGAATGTAGCCGCACAAAAACCCAATATCGCCCAGGGAAGCGCCAGGCGCGCGACCTTATTGGACACGAAATGAAATCGCATTCGATTGGCACGGGTAAATAGTCCGGGCACACGGACGCAAACCTGCCACAGGCCAGCAAGTGTCCTGAGCTTGCGCCGGAATTCTCCGCCCTGGATGTCTGCGTAATCAAAGGCCAGAGCCTCCGGGTCAAAAATCACCCGGTACCCTCGCAGGAGAACTCGCAGCGGAATGACTGCGTCATCGGTGAGCGTGTCCGGAGGGATAGGCTCGGCCAAGCCGCGGCGCAGAGCATAGATCCACCCTGTAGTAACCAGAACGGAATCGATCTGCGAATGACGCTGCCTTGTCCACAATTCGTAGCGCCAGTACAAATCCATGTCGGCCTGTTCACCCACGCGGTTGGCATGGAGAAAACGTGGCGCTCCGGTAACGGCCCCGACCGACGGATCCGCGAAGTTGGCCGCAAGATGGGAAAGAGCTTCGGGATCCAGCGCCTGGCGGATATCCGTAAAGAAGACGATCTCGCCCGAGGCGTGAATTATTCCGGCATTGAGCGCTGCCGATTTGCCACCATGCGGCACCTTGACCAGCCGAACCCGGCGATCAGCAAACCCTGCCACGATTTCATCTGTTGCATCGGTTGACCCGTCTGAAACCACCACGATGTCCAGCAAATGCGCCGGATATCGCAGCGCGAACAGCGACTCCAGCTTTTTTCGGATGAAATCTTCGCCGTTATAGACCGCCAGTAAAACCGAGACTGTGGGGCGGAACTCTCGATCTTTCTTCACTGGTGGAGCTGTGTCCCGCCAAAATCGCAGCAGGACCGGGTAGACGGCCACGACATAAAGACCAATCATCGCAGTGAGCGCAAGTATCAGTGCGGCCAGCAAATTTGAACTCCATTACGGTGCAGTCGAGAGTGGCTGAGTAAGAACCGCAACGAGTCAGCGGGATCTAACTGACTGCCGGTTCGCTACGGAGAACCAGGAAACGCGCCCTGATGGGGCCAAACCTTCGATCCAGGGAACTCGCGTACCCTCCACCTCTGTCCGCCCGCAGCTTTTCACGGTCGAGAGCACAATGTGCAAAGCGGGCCCAACTGAGTGCTTTCTTGACCGGAACTTCCATTTTAGCTCCCGATAACCCCACACTGCACACCCTGCCAGTCAAGCGCCGCATTCTTTCTTTGGCAGGGCGCAGGTGTTGAAGCAGGAAAACTCCTTGCACCTGATTGCAATTGAAGAGAGAATACCGCATTCTCGATTTGCCGCGAAGAATCAGCGGAGGATTAATGCACCCAGAGCTGCGCGCAGAAAGTCCAGCAAACTCGATTGCCAGGCCAGAAGGACAAGCTCGGGGAATCGAACCTCGCTGCTGGCGGCTGGGAACAAAGATCGCGTTTCGTTTCGCATTTGTTTATTTCTTGCTGTACACCCTATACTTTCCCCTTCATTTACTGGCAATTCCTCCCGTCCTGCAAATCTCGCGCTTGTACTTCTCGTTGTGGTCCGCCGCGGTTCCGTGGGTCAGCAGCCAGTTTCTGCACCTGTCACACGACTTCAGCAAGGACTACCTGAATACGGTCGCCGGCAGTAAAGACACGACGTTCGTCTACGTTGAGGCGTTCTGTTACTTGATGATCGCGTTACTAGCAACCGTGATCTGGTCACTGCTGGACAGGCAACGGCGCAACTACGAGTGGCTGCACAAGTGGTTCCTGGTGTATCTGCGTCTCAACTTGGCGACCGGAATGATTGCATATGGCGTCGCCAAGCTTTTCCCCCTCCAGTTCGCACCACCGTCTCTCTCCAAGCTATTGGAGACCTATGGTGAGTCTTCTCCGATGGGGCTGATGTGGACTTTTATGGGAGCTTCGCGGATATACAGCATCTTCGGTGGCGCCTCAGAGGTACTGGCAGGGCTACTTTTGGTGGTTCCTCGCCTGGCGACACTGGGAGCCTTGGTTTGCATTGGAGTCATGAGCAATGTCTTGACTTTAAACCTGGGGTACGACATACCTGTCAAGCTGGGCTCCATCCACCTGATTCTCATCGCGGGTTTTGTAGTCGCCCCAGACCTGAAAAGGTTGTCAGATTTCTTTGTCCTGAATCGCCGGGTTGAAGCAGCGCCGGCGCGGCCTCTTTTCCGTCGTAAGCGGCTGAATCAGGCCGCGATCGCATTGCAGGTGGCGTTCGGATTGGTTTTGTTGACCTACAACCTGTATCACAGCCGCAATAAGGCGGAACAAATGATCGAGGCCCGCGATACAGCACCGTTATATGGAATTTGGTCGGTCGACGAATTCAAGATCGGCGGCGAAGTGCGGCCGCCTTTACTTACGGACCGATTCGATGGAATCGTCTCATCGTTGAGTCCAACCAGGACGCCGCGGTTCAGCCAATGTCAGGGCCCATCAAACACCTGTACCTGCATTTCGACAGGCAAAACAGAACATTCATGTTGACCGGTGGCGAATTATATGGGAGCGCCGAATTCAACTACGAGAATCCTCAACCGGACACTCTTATCCTAAACGGGACGATGGGCGGACAACCGGTGAGTATCAAGCTGCACAAAGAGGACGAATCTAAGTTCTTGCTGAACAGCCGGGGATTTCATTGGATCGAGGAGCACTCTGTTAACCGATGAATTCACCAAGTTAATCATATAATCAGTACCAGTTGGCTGCTACTTGTAATGCTCCTCGATCCATTGCGGGTATCGATACTTCAGCATGTAGAGAGCCCAGGCCGCCTGAACGGTAGAGTGATCCGGACCATAATCCCCAAGTCGGAACTCGAAAATTCCACGACACCAGCCGTACCAGCAATATGCCCACGAGCCGTTCGCGCGTTGATAGTCCAGGATCCGTTCTATCCAGCGGGATCGGATGAGGTCGGGTCTGTCCGCCCCAAGAATAAAGGCGCTTCTCTGCACATAAGAGTCGTTTACGCGGAAATCAAAATGCGCATCTCTTGCGATCTTCTCAGCCAGATGGTTGATCGTGTTGTTGAGCTCTTCCGAGCCTCGGTTATAGTAGCGGTACATCACTAACGCGAGAAGTTGATGATGTCTTCTACCCCAATAATATTTCGTCGGAGAGAACATGTTTGCGCGTTGAGCGCTGCTGATCAGCACCCGGTCTGGGGCAACGGCGTAGGCGTCCCAGAGCTCTTCAAAGATATCCTTGTCCGGTGCCTGGGTCTGGTCGATCATTGGAACCGGAGCCTGCGGATCTACCATGCGCGCCCAAACGTAGCTGAACGGTATGAAAGGGTTATCTACGTACTGGCTATGGCGGTATTGATCCAACATCTTGCGCAGACGCGGATCATCCGACATTCTCTCCATGTCTGCAACCATGAACATCAAGGAAGGGTTGCCAAGGATTTCGGGGTGCTGAGACATCCAGCTCGTAGAAGCTTCCACCGAGCGGTCAAGTCGAACGCGGAACTCGCTACGGGATGTTTGGCGTAGTGAGTAGTTGTTATTGAATAGGGCCAGTGACAGCAACAGCAATAACCCTGCGGCGCATTTCCATGCCCAGCCACACAGTGAATGGAGCGTACTCCTCTTCGGGCTATTTCCAGTTTTTGCGACCACAGTTCGGGGCATTGTACGGCGAGCTTAGCCTGCGTTGGCCAGGGCTTTGTTACGCACGTTGTCGTTCATCGAGATGAGACCTCTTAGCTGCGAGCGAACTGTGCTTTGGCGACGCTAGCGTCATCTTGCCCTAAGGTATCGGAGTCGACCATCATGCGCACCAGAGCTTTGAAATCGACCTCAGGATTCCAGTTCAAGCAACGCCGAGCCAGGCTGGAGTCGCCGCGGAGGTCATGGATCTCGCCGGTACGGAAGAGCTTGGGATCCACCTCGACGTACTCATTCACTACATCAGCAACATTGCAGCCGGGAGGCACCAAGTCCAGGCAGTGAAGCACCTCGACGACAAATTCGTAAACGCTGTGCGATGTGCCGGTGGCGATCACGTAGTCATTGGGCTTGTCCTGTTGCAACATGGCGTGCATGGCGCGGACGTAATCGCCGGCAAATCCCCAGTCGCGGCGGGCCTGCATATTGCCCAGCTTCAGCTTGTTCTTGTTTCCCTGCGCCCAATCGGCGGCCGCCAGAGTAATCTTGCGGGTCACCATCTCTGGCCCGCGACGGGGAGACTCATGATTAAACAGGATGCCGCCGACGGCGAAAATTCCGCGCTCGCGATAGACCTCGCACAAACGATGCGCGGCGGTTTTGGAAACCCCATAGGGAGAGGTGGGAGCAAGTGCGGTTTGTTCATTGCGCAGGCCATTCAAATTGCCGTACATCTCCGAACTGGAGGCCTGATAGATGCGAGTATCCGGCTTTTGGCGCTCGATAAGGCTCAGCAAGCGCGCCAGCCCTCCGACATTGATGTCGAACGTCTCGGCAGGAATATGCCAACTGGTGGGGACAAAAACCTGTCCCGCAAGGTTATAGACTTCATCCGGCGACGCCTTGGCAAAGGCGACTTCCAACGACGCATTGTCGCGCATGTCGGCATACAGGATTTCAATCTTGTCCTGGATGGGAGCGAGCCAACGCATCGTTCCCGTCTCGCGACGCACCATGCCATAAACGCTATATCCGAGTTCGAGCAGGTATTCGGCAAGATAGCTGCCGTCCTGACCGGAAATGCCGGTGATCAAGGCCTTCTTCATAAACCAACCCTCTTCTTAGATTCTCTCGCCGCGGTGCGAATTGAGTAGTATACGTTCGCGATGGCACATCGACTGTGATCGTTTTTGCTAGAGCTTGTTTAGCTTGTTTCAAAAATGGTTCTTTGAAGGGCGCGGCTTCAGCCGCGCCGTCCCGGGTTCTATAAAACCTGGGCTTTAGCCCCTGAGGCGACCAACCGCTTGCTGTCAGGCGATTTTTGAAACACGCTATAGTCAAGAATATCGCATCCGGACCGGAATCGCCTGGGGGCCAAGAGGAAGAGACCATAACCACGGAGGAACTATCGTCCTCCCCTCCCCAGCAGCAAGATCTTGATAGTGGCAAACATGATGTAAAGGTCGAGTCCAAAGGAGACGTTCTTGATATAAAACAGGTCGTAGGCCAGCTTCTCGCGGTTGTCTTCCAGGGTCACGTTATAACCACGGTTGATTTGCGCCCAACCGGTGGCGCCAGGCTTCGCCAGCCAACGCTCCTTATAGAACGGGATCTTTTGCGCGCATTCCTCTTCCTGCTCAGGCACGAAGGGCCGTGGTCCCACGAATGCCATATCGCCTTTGACGATATTGAACAATTGCGGCAATTCGTCGATGCGGGTGCGGCGCAGCCACTTGCCCACTGCGGTGACGCGCGCGTCCCCGTGCTCCGCCGGCTTCAATTTTTTCTTGTCCGATCCGTCGTACATGGAACGAAACTTGTAAACCGTGAACAATCGTCCGTGTTCGCCAACGCGCTGCTGCCGGAAGATCGCCGCCTGGCGAGTCGAGGCGAATGGCGATGGCGGCCAGCAACATGAGCGGCGAAGTGAGCAAGATGGCCAAGGAGCCGATAATGATCGAAACCAAGCGCTTATAGATTCGCAAGGCAGCACGAACGTGGAAACCGGGAGAGAACAGCAGCCAACTGAGACGTAGTGACTCCAACGGAATCTTGCCGGTAACGCTCTCGTAGTATTCGGGTCCATCCTGGATGTGTACGCCTCGGGCCTTGAGCTTGAGCAATTCTTCCACTTGCAGCTTGCCCCGGCGATCTCCCATGGTCACCAAAACACGCTGTACGTTGCGGTCAAGGACCAGTTCCTCGATGTCGCCATCGCACTGGGGAATGCCGGGGACCGTGGGAGCGCTCTGCCCGACGAATCCGACGATTCGCACGCCTAGCTCCGCACGATTAGCGATCTCCGCCATCAGCGGCCCCGCCAGGGGCCCATCGCCATAAACGATGGCCCTTTCGGAAAAGCGGGTGGAGCGATTGAGCACAAAAAAGAGCCGGCGCCAGAGAGGAACTGCGACGCCGACAATGCCTACCCCGATCCACAGAGTGCTACCCCCCAGGCTGACCTCGGGAAACACGTAGTACAGCACGGCCAACGCAACGAAGGCACAGCCCAATACGCCCACCAGGCGGGTAACCACCTCTCGCCGGTTGGCGAGCACAAACGAATCGTAAAGATCGAAGTAGTACATCAGGATGAGGAAGACCGCGACGACCAGGCCGATCCGCCCCAAACCGTTCTCGTACAGCAGGTAAATACTGGCATCGGAAGTGGTCCCTGCCCAAAACTCCACCGCCACCACGAAACCCAAAGTTACGAGAACTGCCTCGGTCACCGTGAGCAACAGTGTGCGGGTGGGAAAATAGGCATTGAACAAACGAATCATGCCGACGCCGCAGGTACCTTGTCGTCCGCTTCTTTCTTGAGTTGTTTCTTTGATTTGCCGGAAGAGTTGTTGCCGCCATAGTAATTTTCGTAACCGACGTTCAACATGGACGCCTCGTTGAACACCATGCCCAGCAACTTACCGCGCTCGATGGACTCGAGCGCCTTGTTCAACACCCTGCGGTGAGTATGACCTTCACGAACCACGACCAGCACGCCATCACACAGCCGCGCCAGCGACGTGGAGTCGGCCATAGGTAGAATGGGGGTGGCGTCAAGCAACACCCAATCGAAGCTCGAAGAGATCGTTTCCAGCATCTGCGCGAAGCGATCGGATTCCAACAGAGGCAGTGGTTCCGCCATGCCGTGACCTGCCGAGAGAAGCCATAGAGGCAGATCTTTGATCTGATACAGGGAGTCTTCGAGCGAAAGTTTGCCCGCATTCCAATCCGTAATGCCCCGCAACGACGAAGTGGTCAGCAGCTGGCTGGCACTGGGCCGACGGAGATCGGCTTCGATCAATAGGACGCGCGTGTTGGGACGCCGTGCCAGGGTCAGAGCCAGGTTGACGGCAACCACCGATTTCCCTTCATCCCCCACGGAGCTGGTAATAAGCAGCTTCTGTAACCTGCGCTTGTTCTGCATGTGCGCCAGCCGCGTGCTCAGCACCCGGAACATCTCGGCTCCAGCACTGTTAGGTTCGGCGAGCGCCACCAGGCGCTGCTCAGGGGTGGGCGTAGGGTGCAGGATGCGATCGGCGGGAACGTTCAGCCAGTTCGCTTCGGCGGGTGTACCGATCGGGACGCCGGCCGCAACGGCGACGGCGGTCGCTTCGCTAGGCGCAGCTTCCGGCTGGCCTGAAACCAAAGGCGAGGCACTCGGATTTTCACCTTGGGACTTCTGTAACGCTTCGTACACTCGACTCATGGTTAGACTCTCCTCCCGGCAACGGTGGGCATGGGTTTTTCGGTCTCTAAGGTTTGGTTATCCATGGTACGCAGGAGACGGAACAAGGAGCGCAAAAGGCTTTCGCCGTTCTCCTCGCGTGCGGCCACGGGCAGCGGGACTTCTTCCGGCAGCGACGGGCTGGTCAAACGGAAATCTGCGGCCACTTCGGCGATCATCTCGGGGGTCACCGTCCGCTGCTCACGAGCAAAGGCGTTCACCATGGAATTCTCGCAAAGGGTGTTGACGATGCGCGGAATGCCGCGCGAATACTCGTAGAGCTTGCTCAACGCCTCGTCGGCGAAGATCGGAGGGGCCGCGGCGGCCCCGGCACGCTCCAGACGGGACAACACATAGGCGCGTGTCTGGGTTTCGTCCAACGGCTGCAACTGACAGCGCAGCGCGACCCGCTGCTTCAGTTGCCGCAACTCGGCAGAGTCAAGCATCATCTCCAGCTCCGGCTGTCCCATCAGAACGATCTGCAGAAGCTTCTGTTGCGAAGTCTCGAGATTCGTTAACAGCCGGATCTCCTCCAGCAATTCGTGTCGCAAAGCCTGCGCCTCGTCTACCACTAGCGCAGTAATCAGCCCACGAGCGTGGCGCTGGATGAGGTAGCGGTTCAAGTCCAGCAGCATCTCGGTCTTGGTACGCCCTGCATAGGGCAGCCCCAGATCGGCCATGATGTACTGGAAGAACTCCACCACCGGCAGCAAAGGATTGAAAACGTAGCCGAAGGCAATGTTGTTCTTGCGCAGCTCCGTTAGCAGGCAACGGACCAGCAAGGTCTTGCCTGTGCCGACCTCACCGGTGATTACAATGAAACCCTTTCTGCGGCCCACTCCATAGTGCAGGTTGGCCAAGGCTTCGTTATGACGCGGCGTCGGATGATAGAAAAACGGGTCGGGGCTAATCTCAAAAGGATTGCGCGTCAACCCGAAGAATTGTTTATACATGCACTATCCCCAATAATAGGCGTAGGCAACCGCCGACGGAAGTAGTATGACCACGGCTACGGTGGCCGCCACCGCCAACCACGGCCTCCAGCGAGCGGCGCGCATTTCCGCTGGAGTAGGCAGGGGTGGAATCTCCACCAGCACCGGCAAGGAAGTCGCCTCGGCAAGGTCTTGTTCCGTGCGGATACGATCGTCGAGGAGTTCAAAGCCCGCGCCGAATAGCACGGCCATAATCAATCCCACCGCGATGGCAGCCAACGAGAACTTGAAGCGATCCGGAAATGAAGCCTTGTCCGGCAAGCTTGGGGGATCGATGATGCGGAACTGTTCGCCCTTCTGCTGCACTTGCAGGCTGGTAGCCAGCGCAGATTCCTGTGATTTGGCCAGCAAATCGGCGTAGTCTTTCCTCGACTGGCCGAAGTCGCGCACCATGTCAGACATTTCAGCTTCGACGGCTGGAGTCTGATTTATGCGCTGCGAGTATTGCTGCGCAGTCTGCTGCAAGCGCTGAATCTCGGCTTCCTTGGTCTGGATCTCCAGCTTGTTGGCCTTGAGCTCACTCTGGACCTGCATCAGCGGACTCAACTGCGCTATTTGCGCCGGAGTGGCAGAACTCGTCTCCAGGTTCTCCTTCGCTTCAGCGCCCATGTCTTTCTTCAACTTCTCAAGGCCCGCGATCGTGTCTTTCAGCCTTTTGATGTCGGGATGGTCATCGGTATACATGGCGCGCAGGTCCGCCAACTGAGCGCGAGCCGCTTCCAATTGCTGGTCAATCGAAGCTGGAGCACCGGCCAACCCCCCCGTTCCCATGGTCTGATACTGGTTTAGCACCGAATTCAGATAAGTTTGCTGCTGCAACGCTCGCTCGCGTGCAGTCATCGCAGCTTGCAACTGCGACTGAATCCCGTTGAGAATCTGAAGGTTGCTTTGTAATTCCTGGGGCAACGACCCTTCGTGCTGAGCTTCAAAGGCACGCAGCTTGGTTTCCTGGTCATCCAGCGCCTGTTTGTCCGCCCGCACTTGTGACTGCAGGAATTCGGTCGTGCTTTGTGACTGCTCCTGGCTGGCACGGACGTTCTCGTCCACGAAGAACGAAGCCAGAGACGCATTCACCTGCTGTGCCGCCACGGCATTGGGAGCCGTATACGCGATCTTGAAGGCGATCAAGTCGCCCGACTTGCCGCCAGTTGGCGGAGCCTGCACCAAGTCGAGAGTGATGTCCTTGCGCATCTTCTGAACCTGGTCGTCCGGCGAGCTCGCATAGCTCGGGTACAGATGCAATTTATCAATCAAACCCAGCAAGCGAGTACGGCTAAGTGCCTGCTCCGTCATGGCTTGCACGCGCTCCGCCATGTTCACCTCAACGTTGGGCTCAACATAACTGCTCGGCACCTTGGGCTGCTCGACCAGAATTACGCTCTCGGAGGTGTACTGGGCCGGAATGACCCAAGACGAGGCAAACACCAGCAGCCAGCCGAAGAAAAGAGGGCCGAGGATCCACCACTTGCGGCGAACCACTATCGCCCAGTAATCAGCGACGCCTTGCGTTGATTTTTGATCATCAAATTCGTCCATCATGAATCACCTTCCCAGTGAATGACCCCAGTAGTACCGGAGCGTAACTCCCACGCCGTTGACGCCCAGAGTGTACGGCTCGGATGTAAAGTAGTTCTGACTCTCGTGAATAAGCGCGTAATACACGGTTGCCTTCAACGACTCAGAGATGTCCCGACTAAAAGCCACTCTGAATTGCGTTGCGTACAGATATCTGTTCGCGTTGGTCAGCAATATCGACAGGTTGTTGTTGTACGAAGCCCCGATGAAGAAATTCCAGTGCTGCGTCAGTGTGCGCCGGTAGCCAGCGGTAGCCTGATAGAGCCTCACCGCACCAAGGTAACCACCACCATTTGTAACTTGATGCGTAAATCCGATGCGCAAAGCATTCCGGGGCCCTGACAAGGCGAAAGTCGCTCCCTCAGTTATGTTCCACTCCGACTGGTACTCGGCGTGATAACCGAAGCAGCCATAACCGGGAAAGCAGAAGGTCGGAACAATGGCCTTGCTCGAGGTGTACTCAGGGCCGATCCATCCGCTTATAACCATGTTCGGCGTCAATTGATAGCTGGCGAACCCGGTCATTGCCTGAATTCCGGAGCGCGATAGGCCTTGTCCGAAATTCAGAGCGGTGAAGCTGTATCCGCCGCCGGCCGAGAACCTCGCCGAGAAATCGTGTTGATAGTTGGCTGCCCCTGAGTACGAGTAGTTGTCTTCGGCCGCCAATGGGGTGTTGTAAAAACGTTGAAAGCTCTGGCCCCCCGTGAACGTAACGCTATCATGCTGGGCTATCTGATAGGTCAGGTCAACCGTCCCCACGTTCTGCTCGGTTATGGCCTGAGGGATGTAGATGAGGGGGTTAGGATTGTTGAACGTGGGCAGATTGTCGACGGTCAGGTAGGGCGAGAACGGATCGTCGGTGTAAACGTAGTTATCCTTTACCGCCAACTGCCAGCGCTTGCTAAACTGCCAGATTATATGGCCGTTCGCATTCTGATTCAGCGATGTGTAATTCGAATAAGCCCCCGATGATATGTCACTTAATGAAACTCCGCCGTTATACCCGAGGTCCCACAACAAGGTGGGACGAATCTGGGTTATGTGGAAGCCGCCTCCGAATGTGCCCAGTGTCTGCCAGTAGTTGGGGGTCGACAAACCACTCACCGAGTTGTAATCCGTTAACACTCCAGCCGTCAGGTTGAGCTTCAAGCCAGTGCTCGCCGTGACTTCGTTAAGCAGGGCCAGCGGAGGAAGCTGTTCGGGATGAGTGTAAGCCGCCTGCGGGCCAGTGGATGACTGCTGCGACTGGTCTGTAGAACCGCTCTGTGACTGGTCTGTAGAACCGCTCTGTGACTGGTCTGTAGAACCGCTCTGTGACTGGTCCGTAGACTGGCCCATAGAACCATTCTGCGATTGATCGGAACCAGTTTGCGGCCAGGGCAGGCACCGCCAGCACCGCCAAAGCAACCAGGGATAGGCCGAGTTTACGTTTCATAGCCTCCTCCTCACAGCTCCTACGGGACGACCACAATGTCCCGCGGCTGCAGCTCAATATTCTGGGCGGCGTCCTTGCCTTTGATCACGTTTTTGTAGTTGAACGGCAAACGCGCCTGCTTGCCGTCAGGCATCGTGCGCAGTACGTAGATCTTCTTCTGTTTGGCGAAGTCCCGGAAGCCACCAGCCAGGGCAATGGCATCGAGAACAGTCATGCGGCGGGTTAGTCCGTAATACCCCGGTTTTTGCACCTGGCCCATGATGTTAAACGAAAGGCTGCGGACTCCGGTAACGATCACGGTCACCTCCGGGTCCGACATCAACTTCTTCAGCGCGACGGTGATCTGTTCTTGCAGTTGCTCCGGAGTCAGGCCCGCCGCTTTGATATCCCCCAGCAGCGGCAGCGAGATCATGCCGTCGGGACGAACCGGCACGTCCCTTGACATCTCGGGCTCTTTCCAGACGTTGATGGAAAGCTCGTCTTCCGTGCCGATAACGTAGGTCTCGCGACGTACGCCCGAGGCGTGTGGGGGAAGCGTAGTGGCGGCCGGAGGTTGGCCGGTGCTGGTCGTGTCCTTGGACGCTGCGGTCGAGTTGGCGGGCAACACCGGCTTAGCCGCACCCGCGGAAGTGCTCGTGTCCTGTCCTTGTGCTGTGTGTGCCCAGGCACCAAGCAGAAACAGCAACATCAACATGAAAATTGTGCGACTTCCCAATGCCTGTCTTTGCAAATGCATGACTCCACCTCGGGGTCTGGTTACTCGGCCTTATCGTCCTCTTCGCGTTTGCTTGCGGAACTGGAGCGCCGTTGCGGGATCCCTACTTCCTTAAGCTTATAGAGCAACGCGCGATAGCTGATATCGAGCGAGCGAGCGGCCTTCTTTCGGTTCCAGTTATTAGCATGAAGTGCATTAAGAATAATACGTGCTTCCAATTTGCGGACCGTCTGCCGGGTCAATTTTTTGAGTGAAACCGGCCCATCCAACATTAAACTGTTGACAGCATCGCGCTCATTGGGCTGGAGCAACTCGCTTAAGATAACATCCTCTGTGCCCATGACCACGTAGCGCTTGATCAGGTTCTCCAATTGGCGGATGTTACCTGGCCACGAGTAGCGCTGCATCTTGGCCATCAGCGCCGGGCGCACCATCATCGACCGGCCGTTGAGCTTTTCGTTGTAGTAATGCAACAGATAATCGCTGATGACCGGCAGGTTCGCCGCGCGCTCGCGCAGCGGCGGCAAATGGATGGTCATGGTGGCGATGCGGTAAAACAGATCGGGCCGGAAGTTTCCGCGCTCGATTTCCTCGTGCAATTCGCGGTTGGTCGCGCACACCACCCGCACTTCCACCTTCTTGTCCTCCTGTGCACCGATCCGGCTGAATTGGCCGTCCTGAAGAACCTGCAACAGCTTCGCTTGTAACACCGCATCCAGTTCTGCGATCTCGTCCAGAAACAGAGTTCCCCGGTGCGCCATTTCAACCCGGCCAGGCTTGGGATTGTAGGCCCCTGTAAATGCACCTTTTTCGTAGCCAAATAGTTCGCTCTCTAGCAGGGCCCCGGAATCGCCGGACAGTTCACTTTCACAAAGGGCCCGTTCGCCCACGGCGAATACAGGTGCAGCAGCCGGGCAATGATGTCTTTCCCGGTGCCGCTTTCGCCAGAGATGAGTACCGAGAGGTTTGCCCCAGCAACCCGCTCGAGCTTCTGCCGGACATCGCGCATAGCTGCCGTCTGGCCGAAGATCACCGCTTCCGGCGGGAGCTGTTGGACCATCATGGCGCTGTCGCTGTTGGAGCCCGCCAGCAATGGCATCTCGTGTCCTCAGGTCGATAAAGGCTTTCGGCGTACCAATGAATTGCATTTCTTACGCCAAGTTCGTGCACATCGCAAAAACATGCGCACTCTGTTTCCAATATTATTTCTTTACTATAGCTTAGATATGCAAGTGGTGTGTCGAAAATACTTAAAAAAGGCTTAAAAAGAAGCACATCGCGCATGAAAATGTGAAAACATTTTCACTCTGAGGAACTCACTTTCCCTGCGGGCGGGGCCTGCCCGCCTCCAACCCAGTCTGCTGATTGAGGAGGGGTTCCTCGAATCGCAGGCCGAGCAAAAAGTATTGGCGGTCGGGCGTACAGCGCAGCACGGTAGCGTGCAGCAGGGACACGGATCTTGGGAGCTGGGCTTTGTTCAGCAACGCCACCGGAATCTCAAGCGAGATGTGGGTACCGGGATCCAGATAACGACGGGTCGCCAGCAGCAACCCGCCTGCAGACAGGTTCAACGCTGTGGCAAATTCTAAGAACTCCTCGCCGCCGGCCTTGCTTCCGCGAACAAAAAATGGGATCGAGATAGGCAGCCGGCCCCAGTCGCGGCGCTCGGCGACGGATGCGGTTCGACGCACTTCTCTCTCCTGTTCCTAAAGTATGATCCGCACCTGAACGGCCAAACTCCGCTCTCGTAAACAGCGTAACAATCCTTTCATTTTGTTAAACATATAGAAAACGCAACCGACCGGCTCATAGGTCATGATTGCAATCTCTTGCGGTTCAGGAGAAGAAGAATGCCTTGCAAAACTGCAAAGTGGTTCCCAAAAGAGCAACTATTTTGCGCTCCCAGGGCAAATTCACGTGAAATTTCATTGACAACTCGGATGGTTGCGGTAAGATCAGTTCTCCCCCTTTGTAGAGTGCTTCAACTCTATTCCCCGAGGACTGGAAACCGTTAAACTCTGTAGCCATTCTTGTCGAGAGTATGCCTGTGAACCAAAATTCGGGGAGGCTTATGGACAGACCGGGGGAGCCATTGCCGCTGTCTAGGGAAAGGAAGGATGCCATTCCCATGCAATCAGCGAAAATGTCGCCGGCGAAGCACTCGCTCGAGCTGTTCGGCGAGGAACATTGCAGCTGCTGCCGCGATGCGCTGGCTTCGGCCGCCCATGAGCTCAAAACCCCACTCGCCATAATGGGGGGATATTTGCATCTGCTGTTGGCGGAGAAGCTGGGACCCCTGAATCCAAGGCAGGTCGAAGTACTCACCGAGATGCAGGCCAATGGCATGCGTCTTTCCAACTTCATCCAGAACTTGCTCACCTACACCTCCCTCAAAGTCGACCGCTTCGAAATGCAGTACGAGGTGGGTGACATCAACGCCTGTGTCCGCGAGATCGCCGAGGTTTGGGCCCAGCGCTTCCAGGACAAGGCGATCGCGTTCTATTTTTTGCCTGGTGACCGACTTCAGCCCTTCCCCTTCGACTACTACAAAGTGCAGCACGTGGTTTCGAACCTCTTGGACAACGCCCTGAAATACACGCCTTCGTCGGGCACAGTGTGGCTTCACCTCGAACCGTATTTCTGGGAGCGCCGGACGATTCAGCGGCAGCCAGAGGTGGAGCGTCGGAAACAGAAGATCCACGCCCCGAATTGCTGCCGCATTTCGGTCTCCGACACCGGACCCGGTATCGCTCCGGAATTCCAGCAGGAAATCTTTGACGAGTACTTCCGCTTGACGCGCGAGGGAGTGCGGGCGGAAGGATATGGGCTGGGCACTGGCCATTGCGCGTCGGCTGGTACAGGCGGCAGGAGGAAAAATATGGGTCGAGAGCGAACCCGGTAGTGGCAGCAAGTTTTCCTTCCTGGTTTTGCTGAACCCTTCACCCAAACGTGTTGCGGAGGATCGATGAGCGCAGGCCACATTCTTGTGGTAGACGACGAACCGAGCATGCTGCGGTATCTCCAGACTGTGCTGGAGTTGGACTCGTATCGGGTCACAACGGCGTGCAACGGGGCCGAAGCCGTAGAAAAGGTGGAGCGGGTCAATCCCGACTTGGTGCTGCTCGATATGGTCATGCCCGGCGGTGACGGCCTGGAGACCTTGCAGCGCATCCGCGAAGTCCGTCCTTCGACCAAGGTCGTCATGCTGTCGTGCGTTCGCGATACCCGCAAGGTGGCGCAGGCCATGCGACTCGGCGCCCAGGATTACCTTTCCAAGCCGGTGCAGAAGGAGGAGATGGGGGAGGTCATGCGCTTTTGTCTGGACAATACCGAACCAGGCGGCCCCGGCGCCGGAGAAGCCATTGAAGTGAGCGAAGGCGTCTTCTTTTTCTCCGCTACCCCGCAAATGCGCCAGCTTCGCGCTCAGGCGATGCAGGTAGCGCGCTTCGATTTTCCCGTTTTGCTGCTTGGCGAAAGCGGTACCGGCAAAGAAGTATTGGCCCATCTGATACACAAATATTCCGACCGTTCGCACCGCAGTTTTTTGAAGGTGAACTGCGCCGCCATGCCCAGCGAACTGCTGGAGAGCGAATTGTTCGGGTATGAACCGGGAGCGTTCACTGGCGCCGTCAAGTCCAAGCCTGGCAAATTTGAACTTTGCAACAAGGGTACGCTGCTGCTCGATGAAATCGGAGAGATGTCCTCGGCACTGCAGGCGAAGTTGCTCCAAGTCCTACAGGATGGGCAGTTTTCGCGATTGGGTGGCCGTAACACCGTCAAGGTGGATGTTCGCGTTCTGGCAGCTACCAACATCAACATGCCACAGGCGATCGCGCAGAAAGCGTTCCGCGAAGATCTCTATTACCGCTTGAATAGCTTCGTTCTCCGCATGCCCTCGTTGCGCGAGCGGCGCGAAGAAATCCCCATGATCTTGCGCCACTTCATGATCCACCTCGCGGACCGCTACGCCTGCGCTCCGCTGAACATTTCGCCGCGTCTGGTGGAGGCGTGCGAAAACTATCCCTGGCCCGGCAACATCCGCGAGCTGGAAAATTTCGTCAAGCGCTACCTGGTGCTGGGAGATGAGTTGGCTGCCATCGGCGAACTGCAGCAGGGCACTTCCCGCGACCCGCACACCGGAGTCGTGGTGCGCATGGAAGAAAAGCAGCCGCAACCGCCGCCTGACCTCAAGGAAATGGTCCGCAACCTCAAGAATGGCGCCGAGATGGAAGTCATTGCACAGGTGTTGGAAGAGACCGCGTGGAACCGTAAGCGGGCGGCCACCCAATTGAACATCAGTTACAAGGCGCTGCTTTACAAGATTCGCCAATACGACATCCGGCCGCGGCAAGCGGGATAGCGAATTCCCTTCTGCTGGTGCGCAAGAGTGTGCGCTTTCTTGCTCATTAATTCCCTGGGGAGCCGATCTTGCTTGGGGCCGTTTCTTGATAAGCCGCTCTTTTCAACAGTGTTAGTTACCCGACCAGTACCAGGGAGATGTGGCACTTCGGTTGCCTTGCAAAATATATGCCAGCGACTGCGCCATGCAGCAGTGATTCCCTCCAGCCAAGTCTTTCCTGCAGCGGCGAACGAAGGCGGAGGCCCCGTTTCGGGATGCATTTTTCGATTTTCCTGCGCGCCCCTTGCGCTGACGGCCAGTGGATTTCGAGCGAGACTGCTAATGTCAGTGCGGTGAGTGCGTACTTCTCGAGCCAGGTAGAGCTGCCTGCCGATGGGTCCGTAGAGTACGTGCTGACTTTTCCTCCCGAGTTGACGCACGCCGCTGCTCCGTGGCGAGTCCGGTTTTATGGAAACGTGGTTCGTGTCGAGCGCCAGACCGCGGGCCAGGACACATACGGCGTGGCCGTGCACACCACCAAACATCGCTACCTATCGCCGGAGGAGTCGGAAGGGTTCTGCAGCTTGGACGAGGCACGTGCTCCGGCGAATGCCGGTAACCAAACCAAGCAGGGCGGCGCGGAATGACAATCCAGTTGCACACGGTTCGGCGAAATACCCTGCCCAGACGTCCCGATGCAAGAAGGGGTCGGCAGTCAAGACCAACGGTTTGCCTTGGTACGGTTGGCACGGGTTTCGGCGTGGCAATACATCCAATCTGTACGAGCGGGCCTAACGGGAAGATCGTCCAGCGCGCCTTGGCGTTATGCCAAGCCGCACGTGACCAAGGAGCGGTACATCAAGGCCTTTGATCCAGCGGTGGCGGAAGCAATGCAGCGAATGCAGGTGGTGCTGAACTCGCTGCAGGCGTGGCCAGCAGACGAACTGAGGGGCATGTAGTAGACTATTCGAAACACCCGCCGGAGAGGTGGCCGAGTGGCTGAAGGCGGCGGTTTGCTAAACCGTTATACGGTCAAAAGCTGTATCGGGGGTTCGAATCCCCCCCTCTCCGCCAGCTCTTGTAAGTTTATCCAGCATAAGCACTTACCGTTCGTCTTCGTTCAGTCGTTCACACCATGCTCGGTCGTTTGACGCTCCCGAGGTGCATATTAGGTGCATTTTCGAGAGATCTCATCGCAGCGACCGCATCGGCATCAGCGGTTTTGATGTAACAGTTCTGGGTGACCGCCACCGTCGAGTGGCGAAGTATGCGTTGAATGGTCTCGTCCGGCACGCCAAGCCGGTGCAGGTTAGTGGCTAGCCCACGACGGAAGGCATGCCAGCCATGCCATGCCAACCCAGCCTTCTCCAACGTCGGCCGGATGACATCACTTGCTAATTTGTCGAGGTTGATCGGGCCTCCCGTTGGGCCTGGAAACATCAGACCACAACACGGATTGCCTGAGAGGCTGCGGTGCAGTTTGAGCCGTTCAGCAAGTTGCGAGATCACAGGAACCGGAGCTTTGCTCTTCTTGGTCTTTGGTTCCTGAACGTGGCCACGCCAATAGGACTGCGAAACGCGAAGCTGGTCTCCGTCGTAATCTTCCCAGCCAAAGCCGCGCAGTTCTCCCTTGCGCACACCGGTGAACGAGGCAGTGGCGACAATCGTCGCCGCCGGTTCCGGCAAAATGTTGAGCATCTGATTGATCTCATCAAGCGAATAAGCGTAAGTGTCTTCCGGCGGCTTCGCCTTCGGAAGAACCACGTCACGCATCGGATTCTCTGAATTGATCACTCCTTGACGTTTGGCATACCGAAAGATTCCCGAGAGGAACGCTTTGACATGTTGAAGCGTGGTGCTTGTCAGATCATGCGCCCTGGCGATCTCTCGCAGAATCCGTTCTCCGTCCGGAGTTCTGAAGTCGCGCAAGGCGATTGCCCCGTGCCGCTCCATGTACCGTGCCCAGAGATTCCGATAGCCGTGATAGGTGCTGACGCGATTGTGCAGCTCCGCGAAAGGCAGGTAGTATCCCTCGACGAACCGCCGTAGCGACATAACGCTTTGGGGTGTGGTTCTCCCGTCGTTTAACGGAGAGAGAAACTCATCGGCCAAAACGCGAGCCGCAGCCTTTGAACGGTATTCGCCACAAGCTTCGACGAGTTTGTGACCCTTCTGCACGCGTTTAATCGTTCCGTCTGGCAACTCCTGGTTGTCGTAATATCTCAGCATCCAGAGGTTGCCTTTCTTGTAGACATAGCCCTTTTGGTGGCGGGTTCTCTTCATTGCAGATCCTTTCCGAGAATCCGCCCCGCTTTCCTGTTGCTAGCGGAAATAATACGCCGTTCCATCCACGCTTCAAGCTCTGGGCTGCCCCACCGAAAGCGCACGTACTTGCCCAAGCGCACGTGGGGCAAAGGGTCAGTTGAGCGTCTGCGCACCTGTTCGCGAATCCACGATTCCGGCAAGCACCACCGTTTAGCAAGGGTTCCGCTGTCAACGAACTCGTATTGAACTGGCTGAGGGGCATGACTTACTGCCGGCATGGCTTTCGTTTGAGTCTTCTGCTCCGAAATCATCTGCTTGTCCGCCGCCAAGAAAACCAGCGACCTACAGACTCGTGACTCCCCCTGCAGCGCAGCTGCTTAAGCGGCAGGATTCTTCGTCTGTCGGCCCGCAATTTGGCCTTACGGGCACCGCCAGGAGGCACCAATAGGCCTCGCCATCAGAGCGGTGTCGCTGTCAAGAGGTCAAGAATTCCACGAGTACAAAGTTTGAGCAGGCATTGAGGGCTGGCGAGAAAAGGGATGATGGTTCACCCCTTTCTCGCCGGCCCGGCAGACCGATGTCGGGTCCACACGTATTTGGTCTGCAGAACAGAACTGCAGATGGTGTGTCGACAATTACAAGCAGATTGGACGAGCGATTTCGTTACGGACAGGATCTAAATAGCCTTGAGCGCGTTCCGGCTGCTCAAGAGACAGGTCGATGACAGCAAAACCATGAGATAGCTCGCAGCCACCGGACAAGATCGGGCGACAGATGATCGTCTCCGAAAACTTGTTGCGAAATACTAAAACACCATTGCGGGGAGAAATGCAAGAAAAAAAATTCAACAGTGATGCCAAATTATTCCCGGCGCGCATGGACCGGCAATAGCCGGGGCTGAATATGTGGCGGGAGAACTTGCCAATAGCAAAGTACTTGTCGTAACGTACCCCACGCGATGCGGCTTCGGCAAAGACCTCGACAACAGATCGGCGACTCGATAGTTGCCCCACAGTGCCAAGAAGTACGTGGGCGAGCGTCGGCCAGGCAGCTCAATCAGCGGTGCATCGCCGGAGGGAAGAAACTAGCGTCATGCAGTACTCGTGCCCCACCTGCGGCAGCCAGAACACTCAACGACTCTCCACAGCGTACATGTCTGGCGTATCAGAGTTCTCGGCCGTGACCAGCGGATTTGGTTGGGCGAGGGCTCCCGTGTTTGGGAGCGGTTGGACAAGTGGAACCTCACAGACACAGCTCTCGAAGATTGCCGCACCGCCGACCAAGAAAAGTTACCGTAACGCTCTCTTCCTGCTTTTCCTGGCACCATTCATCGGTTCGGCGCCCTTTGCCATACTTGAGCGCATTTACGGAGTCGCTCCTGTTTACGAACATCTGGCCGTTGTTTTTGGCATTTTGCTGGAGATCGGCGCTTTCGTTTGGCTGATCTCGACGTTCACTTTCAATAAAACGGTCTGGCCCAAATTGTGTCGGCAATGGCAGCGCCATTTTGTTTGCGTTCGGTGCGGGCAGATTTATGTCTCTGGCTGAAGCACCGTACTGACGGCATAGGTGCGAATTGACGATCAGGATGCGCAGCAATATGCTGGCCGGGATTTGAAGAAGAGGTGCTCCCACTTGCCCAGAAAACTTCACGAACCAGCGGCTGAAGCCGAGGCTCCTCCATGGGAGATTCTTCAAGAAAGAATCCTGGCCGTTCTCAACGACTATGCCGGCGAAAATCCCGTTGTGCCAGATGCGCTTCTGCTTACCGGGGCCGGTCTTGCGTATGTGACGTTTGCGACCACTCGTTACGGCGCGGATGCGTTCCAAAACGTCTACGAAAACCTGCGGTCCATAGTGCAATTGTTTCAACTCATCATCGATGACGAACGAAAGCACCTGCCCAAGCGTTCGCTCAAAGAAAGGACGAACAAGAAGAAAGCGCTAAAGGAGAAATGGGATGTTCTCGAGTCAATACGGAAGAAACTGAGCGTTCTGGTGGAGCAAGAAATCGAACGTATTCAGGAACAAAGCCCTAAAGCGAACTAGACAAGACCTTTGCAAACAGGCTGCTCTGCCCTCTCGCTGGCCGCATCCGGCAAAAGCCCAGTGGAAGTGCGGGAATCCATGCTCTTCTGGCGCTGATGTCGCAGCTGCTTCGGCTTAGACTGGATAGAATCAATACGGTAAGTGTTCGATTTGGGAGATTTACGCATGAAGAAGCTCGTATTATTGCTGGCTGCCATCATGATGCTCGTGGCAACGGCTTGCCAGAAAACAGAAGTGCCGGTACCGACAGAGAAGGATGGCGAGCAGGTCTGGCACAACACTTTCAAGAAGCATGGGGTAGAAAACCAAGTTGAACTTGTGAGCTTCAAGAAGGTCAACGGGCAGTTGGAAGGTGACCATTACACCCTGTATTTCGAGGCGCAGGAGCGCTACTTGACTGACAATCTCAAGCCGAAGGGGACAGTGGCCACAGTCAAAGCGGCCTACGAGTTTCAAAAAACTGAAAAGGGCTGGCTGGGTCCCGATAACCAGGTTTACGAGTTTGGCAAATGACGGACAGCCGGTGCCTTGATTCTCATGACGTGCTTGAACCGGAGTTACTTCCTTGAAAATTTGACGGGACTCGGCAGTGCCCCTACTCTGCTGCCCACGCTGGAACCCAGTGTGGGAGGTCGAGGGTGTTCGAGTCGTCCGAGCAGGTGCATCACGCGCTCTCTGAAGTC
Source organism: uncultured Acidobacteriaceae bacterium (assembly GCA_963836295.1). Taxonomy (GTDB): domain Bacteria; phylum Acidobacteriota; class Terriglobia; order Terriglobales; family Acidobacteriaceae; genus Bog-257. Next base: position 808,612 of record CAWIIY010000006.1, read on the forward strand.
GGTTATCTCACCGACAGGGTGACCGCAACCGCCGTTTACCTGGCGGCTAAGCTGAAGAAACCGCTGCTTTTGGAGGGACCGGCAGGAAGCGGCAAGACGGAACTCTCTTATGCGGTGGCGCGTGCGGCCAGCACGCAAGTCGAACGGCTGCAGTGCTATGAAGGGATTACCGAAGACAAGGCCATCGGTAAATTCGATGAATCCCTGCAGCGGCTTTACGTCGAGATGGCCGCCCGGAGCCCGGAAACAACCGACTGGGCAGAGCTTGGCAAGCAACTTTCCGCTTTAGAATTCTTTGCAGCCGGGCCCCTGTTGAAGGCTTTGTTGTCGCCTTCTCCTTGCGTGCTGCTAATCGACGAGCTCGAACAAGGTGGATCATGCCTTTGAGGCGACACTGCTGGAGATCCTCTCCGTCTGGCAGCTTTCCATTCCACGCCTGGGAACGATTGCGGCATCCTCGATTCCATTCACCGTACTAACTTCCAACGAAGAACGCAGGCTGGGGGATCCCCTGCGCCGTCGCAGCTTGTATCTCCGCATCGAACACCCCACAGCGGAGCGGGAAGGCGAGATCGTTGCCCTGCGTACGCCCGAAGCCGGCGAAGCCACGCATCGCCTGATTGCGGGCTTTGCGAAGGCACTCCGCGCGTACAGTCTCGAAAAGCCGCCATCGGTCTCCGAGATGATCGACATTGCCTTGTCGCTCGGGCACCTCGGGATCGAAGAGGTCTCTAGCCAGCACCGCGATGTACTGCTGCCGCTACTGGCGAAAACCGAACGTGACCGCCAGCGCCTCCTGCTGCGGGATGGATTCGCCAGCGTTGTGCACGCCGCCAGGCACTACGCAGAGGCGATGCTCAGCGAAGAAGTCGAATCCGTGTTCGCTACCGCGGACGCGGCCAGGGCAGGAGTCGGCCGCATGAACGAAGCCTGGACGCGTCTTTCGCTGTTGATCGTCGCGGCGCTGCTTCCGATTTCGCTCTCCGCGGCGCCGCATCCGGAAGCCAGCTACTACGCTGACGCCTACGCGAGGCATTACCAGGTACCGCGCGAGTTGGTACACGCGATCATTCAGCAGGAGTCGAACTGGAATGACCGTGCCGTCTCGATCAAAGGCGCCTGCGGGCTGATGCAGCTCATGCCACTTACCGCTTCACGACTCGGAGTGTCGGACCGCTTCGACATGAAGCAGAACATCAGCGGCGGCGTCCGGTATCTGGAGTATCTGCTGAGCCAGTACCACGGCGATATGCGGCTTGCTGTAGCCGCTTATTACGCGGGCGAGCACCGTGTACACGGTTTGCAGCACAGCAACCAACAAGTCATCCGGTACGTGGAACAGGTACGACGACGTTACCTCAAGGAACTCGCATCGCATACCAGCACTGAGGAGGGTCAACGATGAAACGTAAACTGGCAAGCCTGATTTTTTGGGGCGTGGTCGTGCCGGCCATGGCACAACAGGCCCCGTCCCGTATACCAGCCACCAATGACGTCGCGCCGGTTATCTCGAAGCTGACGATCTCTCCGGACACGGTGACGGACCTGAGATTGAAACCGTTTTATGCCGCCACAATCCGTATGCCGGAAGCCGTGTCGTCCGTTGTCGTCGGCGCCCCGACACTGTTTCTGGCCGAGCACAACGAACACGAACCGGACCTGGTGGTGGTAAAGCCCATTACCGCGGATCCCGCAGTCAGCAACCTGTTGATCGCCACCAAATCCGGCCTGGTGGTCAGCCTGCGCCTGTTGAGCGACGGATCGGCTTCTCGCGCATACGCGCTGTTAAGGGTGTAGCCGGAATTTGAGGCTACTCCCGAAGAGCCCTACATTGCGCTCACCCGGCGGAATCACCGCCCTGGAGAGAGAGCCTCATGAGCAACACTCGACACCTCAACTGGTATGGCTCGCCGTTGATTCGGGCGATCGGTACCACACTTGTCTTTCTTAGCCTGGTGTCCGTCCCGGTCGCCAGCCATGCCCAGAACCTCGGCAAGCAACCAGCCACCGGTCAGGCGGTACAGGGGGAGCAGGCGAGCCAACCCGAAGGCGCCTTCCTCAACCTCGTCGACTGGATCGGCAACGTGATCTGCCCGGTGGGAGCAGCGCTTGCCATCGTGGGCTGTGTCATCTCCTGGCGGCAGGGCCGGGGTTACATGCCATGGGCCTTGACTGCAGGCGGCCTGCTCACCGTTTCCGCCTTAACCCGACTTGCGGAGTTTTTTATTGCGAACGGCCAGCAGATCGGCTGACACAAACACTTCTTTCGCGAGAGTAAGTCCATGTTGCTGCCTCCATTTCTGGGAAACGTGATCGCGCTTCTGCTGGCCTTGATGACACCGGCCGCACTGGGATGTCTGGTGCTCGCCGGGCTATGTCTAAGAACAGAAGGAGGGATCAACTTTCAGATTGGAGGCAGCTTCCTTAGATACATCCTGTGGGCCGCAATCTTTTTGACCATGCAAGGTATTGGAACCTGGTTCGCCAGTCTGGGACTCGGCCTCAACGGTTTCAATAACGGCTTCGGGACCGGCGAACTAGGCCCGATTGTCGCCGTGGTTACACGGTTCGTTCAAGACGTAGTGCTGGTTCACCTGGTTCCGGTGATCGCAGCGGCGTTGGTCGTCAAGGCCATTTTCGATATTGGTGAAGGGCACAATCCGCTGGCTTCGATCATCTCCGCCCTGTTCCTGCTGGGCATCCAGGGATTGTTCACGATATTCCAGGGCTGGAACGACGGCTCCGGCTTCGCAACTACCGATTTCCTGGTCAACGCCTGGAACTACCTGGCCTCCCAGCTCTGCCCGCTGGCAGCATCGCTCGCGATTGGCGGGGCGGTGTTGGCCTATGTACGCAACCGCAACTGGATGAGGTATGCCGCCTCTTCCTTCGGACTGTTAACAGTGTCGGGGCTCTGGTACCTGGTCAAGGCCATGGCGGGGGCTTAGTGAAAATGCTTAACGAAAAGACAACGCAGAAGGTCCTGTTCGTATGGCTGATTTTCCTCTTTCTGCTCAGCACGCGAGTCTTGCTGGTCACAAAAGCCGGGGCGTTTCTGGTGAGCCTCCTGATTGTGGTTTTCAGTATCTGGGTAGCGTTCCGCCTGATCGAGAAAGCGGTAGTCACAGCCTGGAAGATCTCCGGCGTTATCGCCCGCCGGCTGGTGCAGAAGCCGGCGGAAGCGCACAGCGCGGAACCCAAGGGTATTGGAGAGTGAACGATGGGCTCGTTTCAACCAGGCCTTCTGAACCTTGCCAATTGGATGGGCAACGTCATGCTGCCGATTGGGGCGGGACTGATTCTCGCCTGCGGGATTTACCAGTTCTCCAAAGGCCAGGAATTGGAGCGCTACGTCCTGGGAGCGATGGCTGCACTGTTGGGCTCGGGACTGCTGCGTCTGGCAGAAGTGATCTCGCAGCAGAACGATGGCGCGGACCAGTACATGGTCATGCTGCTCACGGTCACCAATTTCGTCGGCAACGTGTTGATGCCCTTCTACGCGGCGATCGAGATTGTCCGTCTGGTCCTGGGGATTGGCGGGGTATTTGAGCGCCGGATGATCGGCGATGACTGGATTCGGCACGGCATGGCAGCCATGGGAGCCCTGATGGTTTCCGGCCTTCTGCGATTGCTCGAATTCTTCGTAGCGAATGGGTCTTAAGAGGAGCGAGGATATGGCACTGAATTCGTCACCGGTATCGAGGAACCTTCATTTGAAGGTGACCATCCTGTTTCTCGAACTCGAAGATCTGCTGGCCATCATGCTGGCGGTGTGCGGCGCAATGCTCATCGGGAATTTCCTGTTCTCCGACCGCTACATCTTTCACCTACCGATGAATTACTTCCTGCCGCTGGCGATCCTTCTGGTTGGAGTGCCGGTGTTGATGATCTTCAAGTACGGCAAGCCGCGGGGCTACCTGCTGGACTTGCTGCTGTTCCACGCCAGGCCACAGCAGTACTGCGCGGGGACGCAAGAGTCCGTTATCCGCAGCAGCTATTTCCGGGAAGAAGAGGTCTAAATGCCGACTACGTGGAAGCAACACGAGAAGAGCCTGAGCGAGCCTGGGCTGTGCGAGCTCTTGCCCATTCGGGACTATCTCGACGACGTCATGGTTCGGCTGTCGGGGGAGTTTGTTGCCGGGTATGTGCTGAAAGGTGCGGTCAGCTATTTTGCCGACGATGCCGGGCTGAACACGATCAAGTCGCATCTGGAAGCCATTCTGCGCACGATTCCTGAAGAGAGCATGCGTCTGCAGTTCCGCTTCGAGGTCACCGAAGACCTTGGCGATCTGCTAGAGCGATACCAGGGCTGCTCGCGGACACAGGACGAAGCCACGCTGGCGATGGACCAGAACCGGCTCGCCATGTGGCAACAGAAGGAAGCAGGCGGCGAGTATCTGCGCCGCATGACCCACCTCTATCTCATCTGGGACTCGGAGCGTCATCACCGCGTGCTGGCCGTCTCCGGCAAGACGGCGAAACGAAACAAAGACAGCGGAGGGTTCAGTCTTTCCACCAGAAAGATCGTCCAGCGCACACTGAAAGAACACGTCGATCTCATAAGCGAGTTCGAAAGCCTGCTCAACGGAATCGAATCGGCGATGGTGGCGGCCGGTCTCGATCCTCAGCGTATGAGCGATCAAGACCTGTTTCTGGAGACCAAGCGGGCGCTGTCTCCCATGAGACCCGATCCACTTCCGCTGCGGCAGCATCCGTACTCCGAGCGCTACGTCACCCCTCGCGAACAATGCTCGGTTGTCAGCATCCTTGGTCAGACGGAAGACTACATCAATATCGACGGATTGCTGTGGAGCTTCATCACGCTGAAAGCTCCGCCTGATGCGACCTATCCCGGTATCCTGCGCAGTCTGTTGACCTCAGGCCTTCCCGTCGTGGTCAGCACGCAGGTCACGATCCCGAACCAGTCGAAGGTCCTGGAACGCTTCAAGAAGCGCCACAAGAAGATGATGGCCGCGCAGCGAGACTCGAAGGGCAATCTTCGCATCGACGTCACCGCGCAGGTGGCCGAGGCCGAGCTTCTGAGGATCCAGCAGGACATCATCGCCAGCTCACTGAAGGCCGTGAAGGTAAGCCTAACGATTGGGGTGCGAACTTCGAAGGCAGCCCACACCACGGCTGAGTACGAAGAAGCCGAGCGTGAAATCGCCAGCCGCAAGCAGCAGATCCTTCACATTATCAGCCGGATGAATGGGGCCTCCGGGCTGACGGAGGACATCGCGCAGAGACGCACTTTTTTGTTTTCACTGCCTGGACTAGCGGGTGAAAACAAACGTGAAATCGATCTGCTCAGTTGCCATGCCGCCGATCTGCTGCCGTTGGAGATGCCCTGGACAGGGACTCCGCGATCTCCCTTGATGCTGATCGAAACTCCCTACCGGCAGCTGATACCGTTTTCGCCCTTCGATCCCGATCTCTCAGACGCCAACATGCTGGTCGCTGCCGCCAGCGGCCATGGCAAGAGCATGATGACCGGGCAGATGCTGCTGCAGGCCGCCCGGCAGGACACACGCGTGTCGATCATCGAGCGCGGCGACTCCTACCGCAACTTGGTCGAGTACATGGGCGGCCAGATGATCACCATGGCCCTCGACTCGGAACAGACCCTGAATCCCTGGGACCTGGAGTCCGGGGAGCGGGAACCAAGCCGGGAACAGGTGGCCTTTCTTAAGGGACTTACCAGGCACATGTTGGGCGACATCGAAGCGTCAGACCTGCTGGATAACGTGCTGGTGGACGCAATCGAGCGGACCTACCGCCGCGCGGCCATGCGGCCGGGCAATACGATACCCACGTTTGGCGACCTGCGCGATGAGCTGCAGTACTACCAGGATGCTGATCGCAACGAGCGGGTCATGGAAGAAGCCCGGCTGGCGGCATTCAAGCTGCGCAACTGGGTCTCGCCGGGAGGGGTTTACGAAAACCTCTTCGATCGGCAGACGACCCTGAAACTCGACTCGCCATGGATTTACTTCAACGTCGAGAAGCTCAAGGACGATCCCAGGCTGGAGTCGGCGATGAGCTTGTTGATTGCTTGGGCCACGACCAAGCGGGCATCAGGTAAAAGCAGCCACAAGAGCATCACGGTACTGGAAGAGTGCTGGATGCTGTTGGAATCCCCCTTCCTGGCTGATCTGGTGGTCCAGCTCTACCGGACTGCCCGCAAGCGCAATGGCGCGGTGTGGGGCGTTTCCCAGGCCATTGAAGATTTCACCGGCACGACGCAAGCCCCGAACGCTTTCGGCGCGGCCATCCTGAAAAACACAACCATCAAGATCATCGGGCGGCAAACCGGAAGCCTGGACGTGCTGCGCGAGTTCCTGCACCTGAACGAAACCACTCTGAACGAGATCAAGAACCTCGGCCATACGCAGAAGGGCAGGAAGAGCGACTTCATCGTGGTCATTGGGGAAAAAGCAGAGACCACGCACACGCTGCGCGTGGTTCTTTCGCCCATTGAGTACTGGATCATGACCACCTATCCACGCGAGCGCTGGTACCGGGCATGGTGGATGAAGAAACACTTCGAGCTTCCGTTGTACGAGCGTTACTGTCTCCTGGCAGAGAACTTCCCGCAGGGGATGGCGGCTCTTGAGGAACTGCCGGAAGAGCGCAGTGGTGAAGTGTACGAGATCCAGGATCGCGTCCGCGAGCAGAGTGCCAGAGCCCAAGGAGCAGGACGATGAAAAAACTGAAGAGTCAACTTGCCATCAAAACAACCAGCCTGGTCCTGCTGATTGCTCTGCTGGTTCCCTTGCCGGCCCACGCCGGACTCGGGGACCTGTTCAACATGATCGATTCGACCATCTCCAACCTCATCGGCGGCGCTCTAACCATGATTACCACCGTGCAGAATGACATCCGCTCGTTGTACGAAGAGGTGTTGTGGCCGGTTGCGCTGATCAACAGCACTCGCACGTGGGCCCACAATCTCGTCGGTCAATACCGCAGCTGGATGGCAGCGGTCTACAACCTCCCTATCCAAAGCGCCCAGACGCTTTCGCCGCAAAAGCTGGAAAACACCTTCCTGAGCGGAAACGTCGGGTTACTGGGCGATCTCGGGCCGGCTTACAACGCCACCTACGGAGCGGTTCCATCCCCACAGCAAGCCCCGAACGATCTGCGCCAGATGATGGACATGAACGATGCCCTGGCCCAGGACTCGCTGAAGCAGACCGTGGCTTCCGACCAGGCGAATACCAGCCTGCTTCAGATCGCCGACCAGATGGAGAACAACGCCACACTCGCACCGGGAACTTCAAGCTACATGAGCGCCAGCGCGTACGCGGCAACGCTCCAGACACTCGCCTTCCAGCACAAGCTCCTGGCCGCGCAGCTGCGGGAGGAAGCCGCTCAGTTGGCACATCAATCCGCGGACATCAAACGCGACACGCAACGGACCAACGATCTTCATCAGTCGATCTTCAACATCCTTTCCACACACTAAGGAGGCGAGCATGATACGCGGAGCATGGACAAAGCTGCGGGCACAACTGACAACCAACATGAGGCAAAGGGTCGCTGCCGGACTCGTCCTCGCCATGCTGGTGCTGAGTATTCCGCGCCCGGCGCAGGCGCAGTTCGGCATTGACCTGGCTTTGATTATCGCCGGACTGAAACAGATCAACAGCCTGCTGACCAGCCAGGTTGCCGCTCCACTGCAGGAAATTCAGAAGATCGAAAGCGAGTACACACAGTTCCAGCAGGATGTGATTTATCCCATCGGCGCCATCAATCAGCTGAGGAACGCGGTCCTCATGTTCCGAAATCAGATGCAGGCCATGAACGGCCTCATGACCATGCAATATAACAGCGCGCAGTTGCCGGTTACACAGCAGCTCGAACAGCTCTTACTGTCGGGCGATCCCAACGCCGTGAAGCAGGTGGGTGCGGTCTACCAGCAAGTCTACGGAATGCTTCCGGCAGACAACCAGGCGCCGCAATTTATCCGCTACAGCATCGACATCTCCGACGCGCAGGCGCAGGACGCGATGAAGCGGGCCATCGAGCTGGACGCGCTGGCCCAGACGGAAATGCAAGTAAGCGAACAGCTGCAGGACCAGATCCGCACCGCAACCCCGGGGACAGCTCCCATGATTGAAGCGGTTGCGGCGGCATGGGTGGTCAGAGCGAACGCTTACTCCCAGGCGGCGATGTCGCAGTTGATGAGAGTCCGCAGCTCGAGTATCGCCAATCAGAGCGCTATTTCGAAGTGGGCGACGAGCAATACGAATAGCCTGACGAACGCAATCGGGAAGATCGCCGGCAGCGGCAATTGATAGCGAGTAGGAGCAACGATGGCAAATTCCAGTTACGTAAACATCCTGTTCACTGCGCTTGGTGGGATCGACGGCTCGGTCATGCCGATTATCTGGTTCATTGCGGCCTCGATCCTCACCGTCACCTTTCTTTGGGGTGTTTACGACGCTTTCGTGCGAGGAGGCGACGTCCGCTCACTGGGCATACCAGTTCGTTTTCGGCTCCGACAGCGCGTCTCCAATCGTCGCGGCGGCGGTGCTGTGATGGCCGCCGACGTTGCCGACACGCTCGATTTAGAGACTGTGAGGAGCGAGCTGCTGGCGATGTATCACGCCCGGGCAGGGCATGGCTTCCTGCAGTCGCTACTGGAAGCAGCGAGCGACCCGATCAGGCCCGTGGATCAGGCAAAGCGGCGGCGGTTCCACCCCCTGCTGGTCATGCTGTCTGTCGTCGCGGCGATCGTGGCCGCGGCATTTGTCTACTTCACCCTCAAGCCACGGTGAAGCATCGGGGGACAAAGGCCTTCCGAACACAGGGAGATTTCATGCCGGTAACTGCCGTTCGCCGCTATCAGGACCCGAATGACGAAGCGAAACTGCTGCTGGGGTTCATTGCGGTTGCCTCCATCGCTGGTGTGGGCTACATCTGCTATGACCGTCTGCATATCCGCAAGGAACAGCTCATGGAAGCCAGCCTCTACCTGCTCGCCGCCTCTTTCGTCTTCTGGGACACGTTGCGCTATGTGCTCACCCTAGGTGCCGAACGGGAGAACGCCTGGCCGCATCCCCCACTGACCGTCGATCGCAAACGGGACAGCCAGAACCTGCGTGAGGCGTTCGCCGACAATTCCATCGTCATCGGCTACGACATCCGCAAAAAGCCAGTGCGCTGGCCGGACGAAGTTCGGGTCATGCAAGCCAATGGCTTCGGCATGACCGGCGCCGGCAAAACGACCCTGTTGCTGAACATCATCCAGCAGGACCTGGTCCGCGAGGCCGGACCTGAGGGCAACCGTCACAAGGTCCCGCTGATAATCATCGACGGCAAAGGGGAGCGCGAGTTCCTCGATGACAAGCTGCTGCCCCTGATCGCCGCCGCCGGGCGGCTCGACGACCTGCGCATTATCGATCCCTCACGGCCCGAGATAAGCGTGCGCTTCAATCCCTTCATTGCCATCAGCGGGCAGTACCAGGAGCACGTCAGCTTCATCTTCGAATCGTTTGACTTGCGGGAGGACTTCTTTCACGGCCATCAGAAGACCTACCTCTCCGACATCGTCCGCATCCTTTATTACACCGGCAAGCGCTACAACATCTACGACATCCTGGTCATGGCCTACGACCTCGATGTGCTGAAGGAACAGGCGGCCATCGCCCGCGCCCGCATCGAGCGGCTCCCCGACGTCAGCCACCAGCAGAGGCTCAATTTCCAGATGAGTGCCCGCAACCTGGTCGAGTCCTTCAGTGACCCCAAGCGCGTACAGATGATACGCGGCCTGATCAACCAAATGATGACCTTCCTGGAGGACAAGCTCTCCATCATTACCGGACCCTACGAGGATCTGATTTCGATCGAGGATGTCATCGAGGAAGGACGGATCCTGTTCGTCTCCCTCAATACCAACAAGAACGACGACACGACTCGGGCCCTGGGACGGATGATCCTGCAGAACCTGCAGTTGGTCATCGGCGAACGCTATGAGCGCAAGCGGGCCGACATGTACATGCCGTTCGTGTCGGTCATCATGGACGAATTCGCGCCCATTGCCTACTCGAATTTCGCCAACATCCTGCAGACGGCGCGCGGCTCCAATACGGCTTTCCTGTTTGCCATGCAGAGCATTCCGCAGCTGCTGAGTGTGGGAAAGGCCTTCCAGCACGACGTAGCCTCGGCGCCGAATACGACTTTCATGCTGCGCACGCGCGACGAGGATACCGCGCAATATTTTCTTAATGCGTCGGCCAGGGTACGCCAGGTGCGGCGGAGCATGAGCATACGGAAAAAGGGAATATTCAATCCCACATACGAAAACCAGGGGGTCGGCAGCCAGACGGAAATCAAGGAAACGCGCTCGGAGGAGGAGCACATCAAGAATCTTCCTGTCGGCCAGATGGAGTACCTGATGAGCGATAAACGATTTGGCACCATTCACGGGCACGCCCATGTGCGCGTCCCCCAGGTTGATCGCCTGTCGTCGGTTGTTCCCGAGGGCCTGCCCCGTTATGCCACCAGATACAACCCGGAGATCGGAGCCAACCTGCGCTTCCGGGATGTCAGCCTCGAAGCCAGCCGAAAGCGCGGCATGAGAAGCCGGAAGAGGCAGGAGGCCGAACGGTGAAAAGAGCATGTTCCATCCTGCTCCTGCTCGTCCTCGGATCCTTGGCAGGAGTCGCCCAGTCGAATTCGCGGCCTTCAGAAACGACGCAGCAACAAACGGGCGCCGACGCCGCGCGACTGAAGGCGCAACGACGTTATGACCCGCCGGGCGGCCGGAAACAAATAATAAAGGGCGGACCACTCGAAGGGCTGCTGGACTCGATTAACCGTGAGGACATCGATTACGGAGCGAAGCTCGCCGATGCGCGACAGATATTTCTCGGCGGCACCGTCGAGAATCTGTATTTCTGGATCACCGTTGGTGAGGGAGCCACGGTGTTAATTCTGGTCCTTTATGTCTTCTGGCTGTTCCGGGAGAGAGGGAACCGGCTGGAAATCTCCGTCAATATCGTCACCCAGCTCGCTAATTCCTACCTGTACGCCCGGGCACGGGCCGTCGATGCCATCCGCCGGCATAACCAATTGGTCGACGAGTACAACGCCATGGCCGAGAAGCTGGCCAGCCATGATGCCACCGAGCAGAAGGTAATGACCGCCGTCGTGCGCTCGTCGGACGGAAACCAGGCAATTGAGATTCCGCCGCAAACCGCTACTCCGCTGCCCGTTCCAGAATCTGCCCCAAATTCAAAATCAAGTTCCAATGACGACAATTCGGCGGCGCCGGCGACACAGGCGGAAGTCTCGATGACCAAGGGACAGTTCAAGAAAGTGGTCGAGGATGCAAAGCGTGACGCGACGCTGGGGGCAAAGCACCAAGTGTCAGCCCTGACGCAGCAGGTCCGTAATTTACGCGAGCAATTAAATCAGGCACTGACGCAAATTCAGACGCTGGAGAAACAGAACCGGACCTCGGTCGGGGCCTGATTATGGAAATGCTGGTGCGCATATTGGGAGTTGGCGCCGAGTGGTGGGTGCGTCCCGGCCCGGACCGCTCCGACCCGCTGCGCTTCACCAGGCATGCCGCCTATTTCAATACCACCGGATTTCCGCAAGGCGGCAAATTCCGCCGCAGCTGGAAGGTACCGGGCGTTCTCCGCTTTAACGGCAACAGCAGAATCAACCCGCACCAGCCCAAGGAGGTGCTGGGCTGCATTTTCGGCTGCGTCGGGGTGACCAGGCACTTGGGTCAAAACCGGCTGTTGGCCATCGGAAAACGCTACGGCCCTTTGACGCCCACACATTATTTAGTCGCGGTCGACAGCCGGCTGTACGGCTATATCAATTTCTCGCTGCAATGGAAAAACGAAGGTGTGACCACGGTTGCGCTCAGCGAGCACGACGGCCAGCAACAAGCTTTGTTGCTGCTCTCGGCTGCCGGTCAATTCTTGACGACTGCGGGTGTTTGGGAGATCTCCAGAAGTAACGGCGAAGATCGACTGCTGTTAGTGACTGACGGGAAGGAGAATTGGGCATGAGGTATCGCAAAGGATCAATCGTCATCAGTGAGGCTTTCGATATTCCTTTGTTGCTGTTGATAAGGAACTCGGGCTACATAAACCACGAGCAGCTCATCGCCCTAAGCGGTTATGACAAGTCGCAGTCATCGGTCTGTAATTTCCTCTGGAGAATTCGGCGACTGCTGGCAGGCGGATTTGTCGGCCTATTCGACCGGAGAATTGAGGGCCACAAGGTCTATTCAATTACGCGGAAGGGACTGGCGGAACTCGAATCATTCGGCCACATGGTGTATTCGCTCAACCCCGAGACCACGTCAATCGGCCAGCCGTCGAAAATGACGCACTGTCTGGAATTGAATGAAATCCGGCTGACGCTTTTGCGATACGGGCTCCTTGATTCGTGGCTCTCAGACATTGAAGTGTGCTCAGAGAACCTGCTCACGGAAAACCGATACGTGAAAGACTACGACGCCTTGGCGATGCTCAGGGTCGGAGATCGGCGATTGCACTGCGCGATCGAATATGAAAGAACGACCAAGAGCCTGGCGCGATACGCAGAAATCCGTCAGGCACTCTCTCAGGAGCGGACGCTCGATGCCATTCTTTACATCGTTCGCGAGGCAGAGCGGCTGTTCTTGGTAGCGGAACAACTCGCCGGCGCACATCCCGAAATCCTATTTGTCACCGCCTCAGCATTCTCCCGATTCGGTCCAGGACGCTTACGCAATGCGATCGCAGTCGGTCGGCGGAACCTTGGAGGAATTACTCGTGCAACTGGCGGCTGATGTTCACCCGCTTCGAGATTCCGTCACGGCCTAATCGGCCAGTCCCAAGAGCCGGCCCTTTGCCTTTAACATTGCCCTTAGGATTGCCTTTAGCATTGCCCTTAACAGGCTCTATTGCCCTTAATGCTGACTGAATAACCCCCGTCCGTTGAGCAATTTGAATTCTGACTACCCCAACCAAACGCACCGTTTCACGAGTTCATCCATGCTGTTGCAACAATGGTTAACATCATTCGTGAAAACGAAGAGGCTGCATGCTGGTATTGTGTTCCCAGAACGACTTTCCTGAGCCTCCCTTTATTAGAAGGTGACATGGCGATTTCTCCACAGTGATTTTGGGAGTCCCTCTTTTACCTGGCTTCAAGGATACCCGGAGTTCCGACACCCCAAAAACACTTCTCGTTTTCTGTGCTATCGTGCGGACCATGAAAATAGCTTTCGCATTGTTCGCTGCATTGAGTATCGCCTTGCCCTTTGCCGCTCCGCAAACGGCCTCGCCAAAGCCTGGAGTGCGCGAGCGGCCGATGAGCGCCGACGAGGCGGCCATTCGGCAGGTCTGGGAAGACTGGATCAGGTTCTATAACGCCAGGGACGCGGCGAAGGTCGCGGCTTTGTACACCGACGACGGCTACTATCTCTCGGCACACATCATGGCGCACGGGAGGCAGGCGATCGAAGCTTATTGGGAACGTGGCATCAAGGCGGGCGGCCACATCGATTTCATCAAGCCGCTGACGCTCTATTACACCGGCGACCTCGCCTATTGTGCGGGCACCTACCAGGCGACGAACGCCGGTGTGACAGTCGATGGGCGCATTCTAATAGTGCTGAGGAACGTGAACGGCAAGTGGCTGATGGCCGCGCATGAAACAGTAGTGCGCGACCAACCGCTATGAGTTGGGATTTCCTTCTTGAGTATGGTCACATAGTTTATGGATTGGGCGTCATTGCTCTGCGCCGCTGACCTTCTTGCAGCTCTCCTCTTCCCAGATCGCCGGCTTACCGTCCGCGCCAGTCACTTCGAGCGCGCTATCGTACGCCGCATCGCCTTTCCTCGTGAAGGTGTGCTTGACGGGCCGCTTCTCATCGCCAATGATCATGTAGCCTGTATAGACGAGCTTGTCGCCGTCCCATCCGGGCGAGGTCACGTCCACCCGTGAGCCGCCTATGTTCATGTCCCGGCGGACGTGCACCTTGGCGTTGGCGTCCCAGGTACTCGATCCGATCAGCGTTTCTTTCCCCTTCACTGGCCCTTTCAACTGATCGATGTGGTAGATGAGCCAGGAGCCGCGTAGCGCCATTTTAAAGCTGAACCGATCGGTGAACTTCACTCCAGGCCCCACCGGGGAGGCGTGCTGTGTCCCCTCGCAAATCCACGTCCCGACGAACCACTTCTCGGCCGACAGCTGCTCCGGCAGCATCTGTGCCGCTCCGGCTTTGGCGGGCTGGCCCTGGGCCAAAGCGGACAGACTGAGGAGCACGAAAGAAAGGACGAGCATCTTCTTCATACTATGGATCGCCCAAAATACTATAAATCCCCAAATAGATGGGCCATCAGCATCGCCAATGAATTAGGGCTATCGTGCCCACACATAATCATAGACTTCTGTAGCGCGGTTCCCAATCGACCTCGTTGGCTGTCTCGAAATATTCTTCGATCAGTTGCTTGCGTTTCGACAGGCGGTAGCGACCGCACATACACGCTTCCTATTGGTCACTCTTCCAGAGTGTCCTTCAATTCGCTCTCCAGTTCCTCAACAGTCGGCAAGCTGCCGTGGAATCTTTCCGGGAGGGCTACGGCCAACTGATATTCGGAAATGCCTATCGGCTTGGAGTAATCCCGCAGAGCGTACTCGGCGACCACTCGATCCTTGGTCTTGCAGAGGATCAATCCTATGCTTGGCTGATCGTCGGCATGTCGCAGGAGATCGTTGACAGCCGACAAGTAGAAATTCATCTTTCCCGCAAATTCCGGCTGGAACGCGGTCATTTTGAGGTCGATCACAACGTAGCATCTGAGCTTTAAGTGGTAAAACAGCAGATCGACGAAAAAGTCTTCCTGTCCGACCTGCAGGCGGTATTGACTGCCAACCAGGGCGAACCCCACTCCCAACTCCAGCAAGAAGTCACGCAGATGGGAGAGGAGCCCTCGTTCGAGGTCTCGCTCGCGCGCATCTTGGCCGATCATCAAAAAGTCGAAATTGTAGGGGTCTTTCGTAATCTGTTGGGCGAGGTCGGATTGCGGCGCCGGCAAGGTGCGATCAAAATTGGTTTGAGCCCGCCCCTGACGGCGATACAGGCCACTCTCGATCTGATGCACCAGGACATTGCGGCTCCACCCATGCTGGATTGTCGCTCTCAGGTACCACTCCCGTTCCGACGGATCTTTGACCTTGTCGAGCAACACGCAATTGTGGAACCACGGAATTTGTGCAGCAGCCTGCTGCACAAATTGCTCCGTGGGCCAGACCTCGGCAAAGGAACGCATGTACTTCAGGTTGCGGGGTGAGAATCCCTGCGTTCCCGGGAATGCGCGTTTCAAATCGCTCGACAGACGATCAATGACCTTCGCTCCCCACTTTTGCTGTGCCTGGCGCTCGAGAATCTCTCGGCCAATTTGCCAGTACAGCAGGACCAACTCCCGGTTCACCGCCAGGCCAGCCCGCAGCTGTGCCGCTCGAATCCTGTCTTTCAAGGTTTCGAGGAGTTGGGCGTAATCTGCTGGAAGGTGAGTAAGTTCACTCATAAACAGAACGATCTGAACCAGAGTAATACGTCACGGGGTTTGCACGAAGTGAATGCCATCTCAAACGCGTTCGTCGATTCCCTGTCAACCCTTACCCCCTAACAAATTCACTCGACGAGCCTTGTGTTCAGTCCTCGTGATCCGAAGCCCGCCGAGTCGTTTAACGGCGGGTTCATTCGCTTCCGATTTGTTTAGAACAACTCGGGAAACTTCTTCCTGGTGTCATCTAAGAGCCGTCTCGCCAGCGCGAGAGAATCGCCTAGCGTGGAGACCAGCTTAGGAGACGGTGACAGGTTCTCCACTCTGGCCAGGCGTACCGCAGCAATGAAAGCGGCGGCGAGAAACACCGCCAAACCCGCCCGCATCGGTTTCCCGTCAGTCTCTTCCCGCTGAACTCCCACGCCGGAATCATAGCGAATAAAAAGCGAATAAACAACTGGATGTTACTCCTCCGCGCGCACCGCCAGATCCGGATGCGCGTAATCCCATCAACGGCCAGCCCGCGGCGTGGGCGCCCTCTATTCCCTCTTCTATATAGGCAGCAATCTGCGAGGGACTGCTTTCCAGCCTTGCGCAGGCTCGCTGGTTCCACACAGCCGTCAATTCCGGCGTTCCAATCGACAGCAATAAGTGGTTATTGTCCAACGTGTTACAGAGGGGTACCCGCCAGATTTGACGGGACTTCACTCTCCGGTGAAACTGCGCCCCAGTTCGCTCAGGAAAGGAGGATTGCGGAGCGATGAGCTTAACCACGCAAAAACCTCGGGGACTGAATCTCCCCAAGCTAAAACCGCCCATCGTTCCGGTCAGCAGCGAAAACGTCCGCGACTGGTGGGTTTTGTTCGTCAATCGCAAGGCATACACCCGCCAATCAGCCAACCCGCACCCGGAAACGGGACGCCATTACCACTACCAACCTAAGAATAAGGACAACAACAGGCCAGCGGAGCTCGATCAGGACACGGTGCGCAAGCACCTGGCGGGCTGGCTGACCGTTGGCCTCTACGCTATCAACGCTCAATCGCAGCGCTGTAAGTGGATTGCAATCGATGCCGACTACGAGGACGCGTTCTTCGATCTTGGAAAGCTGAAACCGAACTCGAACTCGACGGAGTCTGCGCCGCGCTGGAAATGTCACGTCGAGGCGGTCACCTCTGGATACTGTGCGACCAGCCGCTTCTGGCCGAGCAGTGCAGGGTCTACATCTATAACGTTGCGCTCCGCTTGGGAGTTCCGATCAAGGGAGCATCAGGTCTGCGGGACGGCATTGAAATCTTCCCGCGCCAGGACAAACTCCGAACGGGGGAGTTCGGCAACGCTCTCCGTGGTCCACTTGGAATTCATCGGGCCAACAACCACCGCTACTGGTTCTATGACGCCCCGAGCGACATCACCTCGCAACTGACCTATCTCAAGAGCCTGAAGAAACTCACCGAGTCAGAGCTGACACGGCTGAGCCGTGGCATGACCATTCCCGATGAGTTTCTTCGTAAATCAACCTTGATCGAGCTGCCGCCAAGGAGCTTCGATCCCAACCGCAAGCAGTTCTCAATCCTCGACTACGTCCGAAAACCTCGGCGCAAGGCGAGCGGGAACTACTACACGCAGTGTCCGTCCTGTGCGCAGGCGGGCAATGACCGGGCTGGCGATAATCTCGCCATCTCGATCAGCGATCCACGCAAGTACAAATGCTGGGCAGGCTGCACGAAGGAAATGATTCGTGCGGCTGTTGGCCAGCCAATTCGACGACCGTAAGCAAAGGGCTCACGGTCGGACGGATTTCTACCGTCGTTCCGCAGAAGGCGTCTGACACTGAAGACAACGCCCTTACCACCCCATTGGCAATCACCGGCACAGCCGAGGAACTCGATCGTGACCTTCCTCAGCAGCTGGTGGAATTCACTGGGGCGCACCTGCAACTCCAAACCACCCTGGCCTCCGCCAAAGCCGAAATGGAAGCGGCTGCAAAAGCGGCTCGCGAAGAGGCACGCAAGAAAACCTCGAAGCCATCCAGCGCGAGCAACTCAACAACGCCAGTGGCACCAGCGGCGACGACCGTCTCTCGGGAACCAGAGGCACCGTCGCTGTTTGCGCCACAGGCAGAACCGGAAGCGACAGCCGCACAAGAAGAGGTAGGTGAAGCATCATGAAAATCAACCTTGTCGAACGTGAATTTGTCTACCACGGAACTACGCTGGCCGATCCGGCCGCCACTCTCTCGATTGAGGAAGTCCGTTCGTTCTACGCCGCTCAGTTTCCCGAGCTGACCAACGCAGCCATTACCGGACCTGAAACGATTGGCGACCGCCTGCGCTACACCTTCGAGCGGGCGATCGGATCGAAGGGCTGACGGTATGAGGGAAACCAACAAACAATCTCTGTTACAGGAAATCCGCGAATCAGAGGGTCGGCAGGCCAGCGCCAACCCTCTGACCGGATTGATGCAGGAGCTGCTCGAATGCAAAGACTCTCAAGAAGCAAGCAGTGCTCTCGCACGGGCTCTCTCACTGCAAGGAAGGGGATATCCCGTCTTCCCCGGACCGGGTATCTGGCCAATCCCGCCAGCCTGATTGGGATTCCGCGGCTAGAACAAGGTCATACCGGCAATAAGATCAGCTTCGGCTCGTCAGCCCTTACCGCACTTGCCCAGACCCTCGTCGAAATCGATGTCGCCAACGAAGCTGACTGGACCGCCGCAGAGAAAACACCCTCCACGCTGGTCGAGCATGTACTTCGCCGGTATCTGGCCGACCGTGGCCAATCCGCCCTTGCGGAACACCTCGAACTTTCTCTGACGCTCGGGGAAGCAATCGTCGACAGCATCTACGGTGAGCCTGATTCTTCCTACCCCGGACAACTCTTCTTCGTTCTCAATACGGAGTCATCCTTTGCCTTGGGCGTCGGTGACGCGATCACAGAACTTGAAAATGCCTGCGCCGGCATGGGACAAGCATTTTACGACGTCCTGCGTCAGTCTTTATACCGCTGGATCCGTGTCTATGACGATCTGGACGCCAGGGAACGCATCGAGCAAATGACCGAGTGGGCTGAGGGAGAGGATGATCCTGATTCGTATGAGATCCCAAAGCTCGAACAGGACCTGCCGCCCTGTCTCAGGGACAAGCAACGTTCCGACACGGCCCGGCCTCTTGCGTCGTTTCCAATTCCTGCTGTCCCAAGGTTGAGGGAGCTGGTCGAAGCCACGATCGAGTTAGAGAGAATATCCCAATCGATGGAACGGCCCAGGGTCGACGAAGAGTGGCTCGAACGCGAGCGCCACTACCAGTCGCTCGATCTACCGCTGCCCGCTGTCTTGCTGTACTTCCAAGCCGGCGATGCTGTAATGGCGTGTTTTGACGACGAATGCGAATACTGGGGTCAGGAGACGCCGGAGCCCAACCTGATCATTCCGCTGCGGCCGGATGATCCCACCAGCGTGTGCCAGGCGCTCGCTGTCATCGAGACGCTCATGCAGGTGCTGGTGCTCACGGTGCGGATCAAAAACATCATCGAGTGCCGGGAGAAATCCACATGCAGTTCAGCATCGATGTCGGAAGTCGGCTGTGCCTTCGAGGTGCCTGGGAGCCGAGTTTCTTCTACAATCTAAGTCATTTTTTATCAGCAGATTACAGTACTTAGTTGCGATTATAGCGATTATTGTTGACATCGCGATCCCAGTGCCGGAGAATATAGCTGGTTGCGATTATAGCGATTATGCAATGGCAGCCACCAGCGCCATGAAATAGGAGGAGTTTATGCCAGCTCTAGCTGAGCCGATCCAAATCGCGCCCCGCGATGAACAGGAGATGCAGCAGGTGTCCAGGCTGTATCGCACGCTCCTGCACGAGCCGGCAGCGGCCCTCATCAGCCCGGGCGGCGAGAGAATTGAGCTGCCCCCGTCGCTGCATGACGTTCTGATGCGAGTCGTCGAAAAGTTACAGGAGGGGCAGGCCGTGGCCGTCATGCCGTTAATGGAAGAACTGAGTACGCAGGCAGCAGCCAACCTTCTGGGTGTCTCCCGCCAGTTCTTTGTGCGCGAGTGCGAAGCTCACAAACTTCCGTTTCACCACACGGGAACGCACCGGCGCGTGCTGTTGAGAGACTTGCTCGAATACAAGAAAGCGCGCGAGCAGGCACGCCGCCAGTCGATTGTTCGTATGGCGCGCAAGTCGGAGGAACTGGGCGACTACGACACGTTTATCCAGCCTGAGGAAAAATGAACTCTGACTTCCCGACGCTTCTGGATGCATGTGTTCTGGTTCAAGCCGCTGTTCGTGACACCCTTTTGAGGCTGTTCGAACAGCGGTTGTTTTTGGCCCGCTGGACGGACGAGATCATCGAAGAAACCGTGCGGACGCTTCAGCAAAGGCTTGGGCGGACACCTGAGCAAACAGACTACCTCGTCAACGAATTGCGCACGTATTTCCCTGATGCGTGGGTGGAGCAGGGCTACCGGGAATTGGTTCCGGTGATGACAAACCACGAGAAGGACCGGCACGTGCTGGCTGCCGCCGTGAAAGCTCCCTGCGAAGTCATCGTGACCTACAACCTGAAAGATTTTCCGACAGACTCCCTGAGGCCGTTCGGCATAACCGCGAAGCACCCGGATGAGTTCCTCATCGATCTTTACCACCTGAATGGCGAGATTGTGGTCCACGAACTTCACGAGCAGGGTGCGTCACTGAACAATCCCCGCACCATCAACCAAGTATTGACCTCTCTTGAAACGTGCAGGTGTGCGCAGTTTGCCCAGCTGATTCGGGAGAAGCTGGGTTTGTAGCAGGATGCGAGCGAACAGAGCGGCCGTTAACTGCGCGAAGGCGTTCCCGGAAGAGATCGCGGAAGCCATGTCCGAAAACGAGTCAGCCGATTTCGAGACGCTGAAACGCATGCTGCCCCAGGCCGCCGAATTCGTCTCCACCAAGCCGATGAGAAGCTGAAATGCTCAAGCTTCTTCTGGATGAACATTAAGGCCCCAAACCTCCCATGTCGCGATAGCCTGTGGGCTGCGTTTGATTTTCGCGCCGGGCTGAGGGTGACTTGCTGGGAACGAGCGAGTAAGCTCCTTCCTGCTCATTCGCGGATATGGGCTTCGACGCTCAAACACCGCCAGGCCAGCCGGGCTTCAATAGATTGTCCGCTGTAAGAATCCGTACTGCCCACGTATCGAAGAACCGTACCGGGCTGGGCAAGGCTGATGTGCCCAAACCTGAAGGATCTTGTCAAGAGACTGAGAGAGGGCGAAAATAAAGCAGTTCACTGATTGCGCTTTGAAATCGGGCGAACTCACGCATATGGACAAAGAGCAAGTTGTTTCGATATTACGCGAGCATGAACCGGAGCTTAAGGCTGCCGGAATTGTCCATTTGCGCCTTTTCGGTTCTGTGGCTCGCGGGGATGCTTCCCCGGTGTCCGATATCGACCTGATGGCCGACTTGGATAAAACGAAGTCCTTCACCCTGGTGAGCGTGAGCGGGTTGGAAACCCGCCTTCGAGACATTCTTGGCGTCAAGGTCGATCTGTCCTCCGCTGACTGGATGCGTGAGCCGGTTCGGACGAGAGCCATCAGTGAGGCCGTCCTTGCCTTTTAGAGACGCTCAAACCCGCCGTTGAAAAGGCATTGAAGGCATTAGACGTACGCCCCGTCCAGCCCTAGCGGGCCGACTTAGCGGTAACTGGGTCGGCGGATCCGATAAGGTGAATATCCCTCTCGACTGTCATTGCACCCAAAGGACGGGGTAAAGTCCCCTCTCTCATCCTCCTGCAGAATTTGTGGAATGGCATCGAAAACACTGCCAGGCTGGGGACGATGGAATAAAACCCTCCGCAGTCCCTTCCTCAATTCTCCTTTTACAGCCCCTTGAGATTCTGGAGAAACCCAAATGCGATTCAGTATCGACGTCGGAAGCGAACTTGAATTGAAGTTGTATCAGGCAGTGCTCCTTTACAAGAACGATCACGGCAACCGTTACATGGCGACCGTCCACGACGTGGTACAGCAAAACGGCGATGGAAGTCCGGTGCTTGGTGCCGGACAACTGCTCAGTACGACGAGCCTGCGGGAGTTGGCCCATCAGCTGGGAACCGGTTGTCCGGTTGAGTTCTTGCCGGACCAGGTCGTCGCGCGAACCCCGGACTTACTGGCATGGTGGACACCGGCAGCGGTACGGCCAATGTTCTTCCGCGCCGGATCGGAACTTGAGAGCATCTCCGGCAAACGGTTTCCCCACCCGGCGTTGCTGTTTGTAGTGCGGAACAATGTTTTGTACGTTCGCGCGCTTTCGGCCAGCCGCAGGCCGGCTCCAGACAGCAAGTTGGCGGCAGCGCCCTACTGGAATATCGACAGCCTTAACGGCACCGTGTGCGCAGGCACGATGCGCACGCCGAAGTCGTTGACCGTGACCTCAATAGCTGCATGGCAGCAAGCATTCTTCCAGAGCGAATTCACCCACCCGGGCGGCGGTGGACGTCTAACTAAGCGCCGCGGCGGAACGACAGCGCTTTGGAAAAGCCTGGCGGGGAAGGAGCGGTTCCCGCTGTCCACGCTTATCGAGCAGGAATCGCTGGACCAATACCTGAAGAGACTGGAGACCGAGCGTCGATGACCCACACTCTCGATCCTCAACTGCTAGAACGGCCGATTCGGATCTTGGTGGTCGGATGCGGCGGGAACGGCAGCGCCATCGTTTCCGGCCTCCCCTACCTCCACCAAGCCATGCTGGCATTCGGCCATCCTGGCGGCCTGCAGGTGACCTTGATTGATCCCGACACGGTCAGCGAAACCAATTGCGTGCGCCAGCCTTTCTGCCGAACGGAAATAGGCTTTCCGAAAGCCATCGTCCTGGCACACCGGATCAACCTCTTCTGGGGTCTGAGCTGGCAGGGCATGCAGGCACAAATACAGCAGATCGCCAAGAACGCGGAGGTCGATGTCGTCATTGGCTGCGTCGATACGCGCAAAGCACGGCGCGCCATCGACAAGTGGGCGCTGCATTCCCGAGTCCTGTACTGGCTTGACCTCGGCAACAACCCCTCCAGCGGCCAGTTCATTCTTGGGCAGCCCAAGAACCGAGTAAATCAAAAGAAGAAGCATCGTCTGCCAACGGTGACGGAGCTTTATCCGGAAATCGCCACACGTAGTGCCAAAGATGACGATCAGCCATCCTGCGGTGCGGCTGAAGCGCTAACCCGGCAGGAACCCTTCATCAACCAGAATCTCGCCTACCAGTCTTTGGGCATACTCACGCAACTGCTGCGCCACGGCTCTGTTTCGTATCAAGGCGGGTTCTGCAACCTGGTGACCGGGCAGGTCGTGCCGTTAGGGATTCGCACCGTCGTGGCCACGATTCCGTCAAACCGCCGGCGCCGATAGATATTCGCGCACCGTCACCGCAAACTCCTCGACCTTCTCTCCGTCCCGGCACTCCTCCAGCTGCCTGTAAAACGTCGCTCGTAGCTGAAGGCAATTCCGCGAGCGCACCCATCGAGTCTTCTTACCCCGTCCGCTGTTTTCCTGTGCCCATCGCCATGTTCAACCTCTGAACCGGGCTGAATCCTTATTCCCCAAAACTCTAACCACAGGCTGCTAATGCCTAACGCGGCCGAAATGGACACCTAACATGCCAATACAAGCGGTTCAACACGTCCGCAGGATGCGCGGTGGCGCGCAGAGCCATCTCATGCGCTGCGCCGACGGACATCACTACGTCGTGAAATTTGCAAATAACCCTCAGCACCCGCGGGTGTTGGTGAATGACTGGCTGGGCACACGCCTGGCTGAGATGATCGGGCTGCCGGTTCCGGTGCCCGCCATCGTGGATGTACACCCGTGGCTGGTGGAGCACACACCCGATTTGCGCCTTGAGCTCTGCGGCCAGCGCACCATGTTCACCGCCGGGCTGTCGTTCGGCTCACGCTACGTTGTATCGCCGTTGGAAGGCCAGGTTTACGACTACCTGCCCGAGGGGATGCTCAGGCGGCTGCGCAACGTGGATTCCTTCGCCGGAGTCCTGGCGCTTGATAAATGGACATGCAACGCCGATGGTCGCCAAGTCGCTTTCTGGAGGCGCCCGCGCGAACGCAAGTTCACCGCAACGTTCATTGATCAGGGATATTTTTTCAACGCCGGCGAGTGGAGCTTCCCGGATGCACCATTGCGTGGCGTCTTCGGGCGCAACGACGTCTATGCCGGTATCACAGGGTGGAACAGCTTCGAGCCGTGGGTGAGCAGGATCGAGAGCTTTCCAGAGAGTTCGCTCTGGCCGCTTGTCGACCAGGTTCCTCCTGAGTGGTACGGTTCCGACAGCGACGAATTGGAGCGGTTACTTACCAAATTGCTGGAGCGCCGTTCTCAGGTAAGGGAGTTGATTCTGTCGTTCAAGAATTCCTCTCGGAACCCCTTCCCGAACTGGCGCGAGGTGCATTCGGTGTTTGCGACCCTAGGCTGCTCGTCAGACGCCCGCTGAGTTTGAGAGCTTTTCTGCCCAGATGTCGCCGACGACGGAATCCCAGCCTTGCATCCCGTCCTTTTGTGAGAGAAAGATTGGACTCCTGAGACGCAAGAAGAATGGTGCCTCTAATCTGGCCCTTAGAACTGCGCGGTACGTCCGAATTGGTGCATCCCCCTGCTCCAAACGCCGGACGACAGCTGTAACCTGTGACGCGCCGACTGGTCGACCGGTGAGCAAGTTCTCCAGATGGCCGATATCTAACGTGTCTACCGCGCTCCCGGCTGTGAGGGGCGTGGAAGAGGAGCACACGAGAGCATAATGGGTGCTTTTCGGATTCCTGGGGTCGGACCGGCTTGTGATCAGAGCAGATGATGGCAGCTCGAACGTGCTTCCGTCGAGACACTCCGCTTTCGTCCACGCGACCACGTTCACTGGATTAACGTCCGCTGGTCTGGCGGCACATTGGATCGAGCTGAAAATTACTTCCGGCTGTGGGCAGCATCTGAGAAGTTCAGCCAATGACGGCCCGATGGCGTTTCCGATGCCCCAAAAGAACAGACCACCATTCGCTGCGCGCTCTTGTTCTTTTCGATGAAAAATGCTCTGCAACGACTGGCCAGCTTCGATACCGATTCTCGTCCAGCAGAACGTAATTGGCAAAGCCATCATTATGGAATTTATCACTTCATTCATTTATATTCAATATTCATTTAGATATGCACGACGAAGCTGCGCAAATTCGTGATTTCATGCAGCGCAACGGTTTGAACCAGGGATCGCTTGCGGCTGCAGCCGGCGTCAGTCAGCCGACCGTTTCACGGGCTCTCGTTGGCGGCCCTCAGCGGCGCGGTCGGGCTTTTCTGCGGCTGCTTGCCCACGTCGGCACAGCGAGAGTCAACAATCCGCCGTCTGCTACCGCCAAGAAGCGCGTGGCCAGAGCCTTCGAAAAGATTTGGGACGGTTCAGACGTGCATGCAGCGGTTGTGGCAAGGATAATTGAGGATCTCGCCGGCTTGACACCGTCACCAGCATTGAGGAGGCGCCTTGAACAGCGGAAGCGAGCATGATCTGAAGCGCCGACTCAAAGCCGTGGGCCTGAGCGACAGCGCCATTGACGCCGCGTGGCCGCAATGGTGGAGCGATGCTGCCGAGGGGTCGCCGTCCGCGAGCCTCGAACTCCGCTTTTCGATTGCACGTAAGTTAGGCCTAGATGCCCGTTCCTTACTCGACGAGGAAGGCACGCCCAGATTTGTCTGGCGAGACGAAGCACGCTTCAAAAACCTGTCCGGAGAAAGCGAGCTCGAACAAGCCGCGATTTCATCTTTCGGCAGAGCGGTGGGGTCGATACTCCTTGGGGCGACTGGTGCCGCGCAGATCGTCCTCGGCGCAGATGCAAGCAGCGTCAGAGATTCAGTTCTCCGCTCTCGACCCTTTGTAGGTTTGTTGGATCTTCTTGTTTTGTGCTGGACCGCGGGCATACCGGTGATCCACCTACGGGTTTTTCCTTGGCCTCAAAAACGAATGACCGCCATGACGGTACGGGTGGGTAATCGAAGCGCGATCCTCTTGGGGAAAGACTCCATGTATCCGGCGCAAATCGCCTTCTATCTTGCACATGAGATCGGTCACATTACATTGGGGCACCTATCGAACGAAACAGCAATTGTTGATTTGGAATCTGCCCAGCCTGTCGTGGGTGCAGCAGACGCAGAGGAAACTGCCGCAGACCGCTTCGCATTAGAGTTGCTTACCGGTAGCGCCGATCCCCGTGTCCTGCCAGCATCCGGAACATACAATGCTCCGGGGTTGGCTGATGCCGTCTTGCGATCGGCAACAGCGCTGCACGTTGAGCCTGGAACTTTGGCATTATGCTTCGGCTACTCGACAGGGAACTGGGCTGTTGTTAACTCAGCGATGCGGTTCATTTATCGTTCCCCCAAGCCTGTGTGGACTGAAGTCAACAAGCTCGCGATTCGTGAACTTGTCCTAGACCAAATTCCTTCCGATTCACGCCCATACTTGAGCGCGGTGCTTGGTGGAGTCGCAGCCGTATGAAGGCAGTTGCTGACAATGACATCCTGCTGAAGGGTGCATGCTACGGATTGCTGCCAGAATTCGTGGGCGCTGTTCCCGGCACGGGCCATATCGGGATACTTGGCGCAAGCATATTCGTAGTGCCGAGCAAGATCAAGAAACAGAGCCTTCGTGGAGATCCGGCGGTTGTCCAGACGCGCTTTGCAGCGTTCGTGGCTGACAACGAACTGCTTGAGCCAAGCTGTGATGAGCAATCGATGGCAGCCCTGTTCGAAGCTACCGCCCAAAAATTAGCGCTCAACCTCGACACTGGCGAGAGCCAACTGGTAGCGATGTTGGTCTCCCGCTCTCTCCCCTGGTTGCTCACCGGCGACAAGCGCGCGATCGCCGCGATCGAGAATCTATTTGACGCCGACACAAGGCTTGCGGTGGTAGCTGGCAAAATCAGATCTCTCGAACATCTCATAAGGGATGTGCTGGCAAGCGGAATTGTTGACCAAGTACGCGGCGCAATTTGCGCTGAGCCGGCCGTTGATAAGGCGCTCAGTATTTGCTTTAGCTGCAGCGGCTCACATGCAAGCTCTGCAACGGTCTCAGAAGGACTCTCGAGCTACATTGCCGATTTGCGGTCAAGAGCAGCCCGAGTGCTTGCTACTTAGCCAGATTCCGCACGAAAACCGCATACGGCTTCACCAGCTCAGCTACAAGACCAATGTCCACGAGTACTTCATTGCCTTCGCCACCGGGAGCGGAGCCAGTTACTTCAAGGCACGCCTTGTCTACACGCCCACGGATGTACTTGCTGCCAACCGCACCCATGTTGTTGCCTAATGCAACTCGTGTCCGAGTGAGTGGAAGCTCGAATTCTTCTTTATGCAGATTCTTGATGATCAAGGCGTAGCGGGACCCTGTGACATTGATCGCAGGACTTATCGGCTGCCATTTGATTCCGTCGACGGAGAACTCTTCTGCTCGAACGGATGGTGCAAAGTGTCTGGACTCCATCGGTTGCATGCAGAGATAAATCGATCCGCCCTGCTCCTCGAAGGATTTGGCGAATGGCTGCACCATAGTCACAGGGTGGCAAGTGCTGCCGCCGTATCCCCAGAACGCGACACCTTCTGCCTCGATCTCCTTCATCTTTCTCGCGAAGATCTTGTCAAGCGGTTCATCCGCGTGAGTCCCAACCTTCATGTACAAGACCCGAACTCCCGGCTTAATGATAGATGACATGTCAGCTACTCCAGCATCTCCAGCGAGTACTCGTCGTCATGCCGCTTGCCGTATTCCAACCTCTTTTTCTCGCGAACGTACTTTACTCTCGGTTCATTGTCGCGCCCATAGAAATTTGCTAACCGTTTCGGGTCAGTGATGCGTGCGCTGGGTCCGGGCGACTTGTTATCTGGAAGCGCCTTAAAGAGCAAATTGCACGAACGCAGATCAGGGGAATCATCGAGGTGGTACGAGTGCATCTTAGGCATCATCTTCTGCACGAAGAACCCCGAGTTGATCGCAAACTTCTGGACTCTTGCCAACACCTGCTGCGGCCACTCCAACTCGTCATCATCAGCTATGACAACCAGCCCTTCACCCCCGTAGCTCGTTGCTTCCATGCCCCGTTGCACAAAAGCGCAAACGCTTTCGCCAGTGTTACTTCCGCCCCACGGTGGGTTAGTGTAGAAGCAATCGAAATCAGTAGGTCCCGGAAATTCATCTAGACAATTGTAAAGGCGCGCGTGAAGTGTCTCCAGTCGCTCTTGATCCGCGAACCGCTCAACCGCAGTGCAGATGCACTCGTCGAAATCGAACACTGTGATTTTGGAAGGGCCATACTTCACAATCTCACGCGCGTGTAGATACGCAACGCAGACACTGATTGCGTCACCGTCACCGATGAACGCCAGCTTCTTTCCGTCAGCCCAGCGGGCGACGAATTCGCTTTGCAGCACCATGTCGCCAACCTTCATGTATATCTGATCGAAGATCCGGAGCGGCAAAGGCCGATTCTGCACGACATCAGAAATAGCATTGATGGCAGCGCGAAGATCGATTTGATGCTGATCCGCCATTTTTGGGTCAGAATACCGAATCCAGACCGCAGAGGCAATGCGAAATCATTCAACTTGAAGACCGCTAGGTACGCGGAAGTCGTGCAAGGAATCAATTGTTGTCGGGTTGAGTTGTGGGTTCACGAGTACCTAGCTCGGTCCGTTAGTACAAATGGACACCATCTGTTGACTGCAAACCCGCAGAACCCCTTCAACTTTACGCCTTAAGTCAACACCCACCAACTCATGTGATTTAAAGCATATTTTGGCCGGGAATAAAGCATACCTTGGCCGGTGAAGGGATCAATTGGATAGGGCTGCAGTTGGGATCTGACGCTCTACCTTGAGATACTGAGCGCCTGGCGCGCCGCATGAGTTGCCAAACTAAGCGTTTTCCATTCGGTACAGGAACCCTCCGGAAGCTGCTCGCGGATTCGGTTTACCGAAGGGTACTCGTCTCGCCTCTGAAGCTCTGCGGCGATGGTAGATGTATCCTGAAACAACTTTTCACGACGGCGCTTTGTGTTCTCCGCTGCTATCCGGCGGCGTTTCTCGGCGATCATGTGACGAACAGATGGGAAGTACTTACCCATGAACCAAACCGTCACGCCCAGGCGCTTGCAGAGATCGCGCACTGATGGGACGAGAGTTTCATTGAGGGCGGCCTTTGCCGCTCTTTTCAGATCAGACCTGTACTTTTTCACATCACGTTGGCGCCGATCCGCCAGTAGATCGCATAAATCAGGCTCGTGAGCTCGCAAGACAGTCGAGGTTGAATAACCAAGGCGACGGCTTAATTCGACCAGGGTCGGCGCAGGGGACACATTGAGCGCGCCTTCCAGGGTCTGGCGAATCCCTTGAGTGCGAAGGCGCTTCATTTGAGATACTCGCTTGCTGATTGCCACGCACAACGCCGGAAATTTCTGACGAATGTATGCGTCGTTCGAGTAGCCAAGGTCTGCTGCGATTCGATGAACCGAGAGCGGTTCAGCCGATTTAAGGGACTGTTCCAGGAGTTCCTCTATCCGCTGGGTTTCACAAATCCTCGTAGCTCCAGGTCTCTTCCACCAATGACTCTGACCAGACGACCGATATTGAGCAGCGATCTTGTGGCAGAGGTCTCTGTCGGCTTGATAGAGCCTTTCAGTGTCTGCGTAGCCCATCCTCCGCGCAACGTCTGAGAGACTGCGCGGCACAGTGTCATGAAGAGCTTTCTCAAGCGCTTGCCTGATCTCGCTCTTCTTCTGACACAGAGATACGCTCCTGCTTCCGGCCCGAGCGATCGCCTCTTTGGCGGTATCCACATTTGCCGGTGAGGGGCCAGATGAAGCGACCAAACTCACGAGTGGAACATTCAAGGATCTGCAAGTTCGTAGCAGGTTCTCAAGCGTGGGAACAGTTGTGCCGGTCAACCAGTTTCTGAGAATGCTGGGTGGACAGCGAATGTACTCCGCCATAGCAACGACATTGCCAGCCGTAAGTTGATCGAGATACACAGCTAGGCTTCTGCGGAGCGCTTCACGGGCTCCCACCGGGTCAATCAAAGGGAGCATTGCCAGCAAATCTCCCACTTGCGTAGAGATCCAGGCACCGTTTTCTCCTGCTGGCGGGCCTGGTCGTTCCCGGCTAGGGCCGCCGCCCGAGATACCGAGCCAACCATCGCAACGCTCGCAGTATCCAGGCCGAGAAAAAACGCCCAGCGGACTCAGTGTGCGCGCACAATGGCTACAGGTATGATCAAGCGGCCATGCGTGCAGCTGACAATTCGCTGACGCGTGGATTGACCAGATGAGCGGCTCATAAACTATCTGTCCGGCTGACCGCCATTGTTCAAAACAGAGTGCGCACCATGCCCGTCGCCGCCTAAACAAGCGGCCCGGAACCATATAGCGAAGCGGAAGAAGGGTTAGATATTGCAGCTCGTGCCGATTAGTGGCGACCTCGAGCGCACGAACCCATTTCACCGCTGTCTCAGTGATGCCGTTGGGTGCATAGTTACAAGCTCTAAATCCATGCCCGCCAACTCTGACTGCCTTGGCTGTCGGCGTGATGATCGCATCCTTTGGATGTGCAAGATCTGCAAGAACTCTGCCGACAAGGCCCCCACGCTCACTGAGTGCGCGTCGGCTAATCGAGCCACATAACCAGCAAGGCTTTCGACCAATTCGGTGCCGACGCCGATCGGTTCCAGGGAATAGAGTTGGCTCCTTGGCGGCAAGAGTGGGCGAGATAGGGACCACGACTCAAGCAGGGGTTGCATTTGCCTCCGGCTGTCCAACGAAATCACGTATGGGAAGCCTGTAACCCGGCCGGCGATGTTTTCCCGAATGAACTCCCTGCGATAGATCCGTCTTTGTGGGCGCCGGCGTATTCAAGCCTAATCTGCTACGAAGCCGCACCGATGCTTGGCTCCCTTCGTGCAGTTTAAGTTCGCCATGTGCTGTTTCCGTGTGCATCTGTTCACATTGCGCGATAGACAAAGCCTGCGATTGAAGATTCGCTTTCGTCAACCGGTTGAGGCCCATCCGAGACGCGACGGTCGCGGCTCGCACAAGCCATTCCTTCAAAATCCCGACGCATCCGAGGCTTCTTTCATACAGGAACTCCCAATCGCCTACCAGATCAGATGAGCCCTCGAATGGAAGGGCCTTTGCGAAGGTCTTTACGATATTGATGAACATCTGCCGGTCTTCCGGATCTTCGGCTCTGTAGCGGGGGAGATGAATATCAATGCTTCGCCTGCTGAGTTGAGCATTGAGATTTCGGAATGCAAGCAGCTCGTAGGTTCCAAGCAAAACGTGTACGGTTTCGTTTGGTTGGCGATGGACTTGATTACGTCCAGTTGA
>CAWIIY010000007.1:0-470485 GCA_963836295.1 uncultured Acidobacteriaceae bacterium
GAAAGCAGCGCTGATTTCATCCGCTCGGTTAGAGGCACGTACCGCTTAGACTTCCGGCTCTTGCCGCGCGGATTGAAATCATGCCTTGCTCCCAGTGAATGTTTTCCCAGCGCATG
This sequence comes from uncultured Acidobacteriaceae bacterium, assembly GCA_963836295.1. GTDB lineage: Bacteria > Acidobacteriota > Terriglobia > Terriglobales > Acidobacteriaceae > Bog-257. The sequence goes on from CAWIIY010000007.1 coordinate 117, forward strand.
CGGTAAATCTCCCCTGGGCGAAGCCCGCTATCCAACATGATGAGCAGGATCGTGCGAAACGGATCCCATCCGACACGCGAAGCTCGACCTTTGGGAGTTAGCCGCTCTTCAGCGGTTATTGTCAGGAGTTTCTGCTCCATCCAGGGTTCAATGAGATGCTCTCGACCATGCTCCTCCACCAGTTTGACGACCGGCGTTGCGGCAATCAAATCCCACTCTTTGGCCTTCTTGAGCATGCGGCGTAGCGTTCGAAAAGCATTGTTTGTGTTTGCTGGCGACTTACCGACCTCGGTGGCCAGAATATCGTCAGTAGTTATCTGATCAAGTCGCATTGAAGCCAGCTTGGTCGATTCGAGCAAAAGCCAGCCAATGCGGTAGTAGTTTCTGGTCGCAGGCTTCGGTGATCGGTCGGCCGGCAGAGCCTTCAACCAGGCAAGAAAGCGTTCCGAGAATTCGGCAAGCGTCGGAACTCGGGTTGATCCCGGCAGCTTACCGTCTTCCATCACGCGCGTCAGCATGATGCCTTCGATCTTCTCAGCCATGCGCTGATTCGAGGTCTTGCAAGAGCCGCGATAGCGCCGGCCATTGTGCATGAAGGCAAAATGCCAGAGGTTTCCACGTTTAATGAGCGACATGCTGTAAAGCCTCCTCAGCCGTCGCTCTCGTCTTAGACTCGCAGGTGTTGCGCCGCAGATATTTCTCCAGCGCCGAGACATTGTAGCGTACCGATCGCCCAAGTTTGACGTACGGTGGGCCATCTCCCGTGGAGCGCCAAAAACGCAAAGTGTTAAGACTCACATTCCATCGCTCACTCACTTGCTTTTCCGTCAGAAGTTCCGAAAGGAGCACCCCCTTCTCAAAGGACTCGGACGCGGAAGTATTGGCACTACTTGGCTTCGTCGCTGTTTGCGAGCTCTTCGGCCCGTAAAGCGTGTTTCGTGGAATCATCTGCTCGCCCATTCGCCAAATAAACCAGCGGCTCAGGAAGCCAGGGGTAGGTCGACCAGTTCGCTGGCCGAGTGCCCAAACTCCGAACCCGTAATCTGGCGTTACGGGTGAGCGGCATCGAGCGGACTGCAGTCCACGCGACGCGCCCGTCGCTGTCAGACGTGAAGAGGTTCTAGAACCGCAAGTACTGGTTGCTCGAAGGGAGCGAGCCAGGAGGAAGCAAAATGACGCTCCCTCCGTGATTCGCCGAGCGGACCATTCAAGGCCGCACTTAATGACCTGCGATCCGGAGATGCAGGTGAGCGGTCAATGTCTTTGAGCAGATTGAAGCGAGATGAGTAATAGATTCAAACAACGTGAGCGTTGGTGCCCACGAGACAGGCCGAAAGCCACGTCATGCTGCAGCCCCCGGAGGAAGAATCGAAGTCACGGTGCTCCGTGATCTTCAACTCTTGTGCGCAACACTTAAAACGAATTTGGGTTCGAACGCAAGAGAAAAGTTGCAGTGACGCCAAACTTTCGAGAGTTGCTGGATTCCGGGCCCGTGAAATTGTTCTTTCATGCCTTTCGATTTGCCAAGTCCGGCGCTTCTGTCGTAACGTGCCCTTCGCGATGAGTAGTCGAGAAGTGAACATCAGGGCTCTTCAAAGGTCCTGGGCACGGCGCCCGAAATCAGCCATCCCTCTTTCAAGGTCTGCCGATGCTCAGGTTCAGTATTCCTGTCCAACCTGCGGAAGCGAAAACACCCAGCGGCTCTCCACGGCTTACATGGAGGGGGTTTCGCAATTTTCAGCCACAGCGATCGGATTCGGGTGGGTGGGAGGACCGGCTGTGGCTAACGGTTGGACCACAGGTACATGTCAAACGGGGATTGCCCAGATCTCTGCCCCGGCGCAGAAGCGAAGTTACCGAGAAGGTTTGCTATTGCTGTTTCTTGGTCCGGTTATCGGAGCTTTGCCGTTCGCCATCATGGAACATCTTAACGGCAAGGCTCAAATTCATGAGATTCTTGCCGCCATGTCAGTGCTGACGTTGGAACTCTGTGCACTCGTTTCCCTTGTGCGGGCTGTAGTGCATAACAGGACTGAATGGCCCAGAAGAATGCGGGCGTGGCAGATGTCTTGGATCTGTCGTAGGTGTACGCAAATCTTCCTGCCAGCAACTAACAGCCGTGAATAGATCGAAATGATCAGCTTTCTCGTGGGTCGTGCGTTCGTCGATAGATCCCCTTGAGGTGAGAGCAAGTGCCTAAGAACAAGCAGCACCCGAACGCCGAATGTGACAATGTGGCTCCCGCTTGGCAGGTACTTCAGGAGCGCATTCTCGCTGTGCTCAGTGAGTTTGCAGATGAAAATCCCGCCGTACCAAATGCCCTGTTGCTAACTGGAGCGGGGCTCGGGTACGTGACGTTCGCTACCACGAGGTATGGGGAAGACTGCTTCCAGATCGTGTACGAGAACCTGCGCTCCATCGTCCAGCTTTTTCAGACAATCATCGATGACGAGCGAAAGCGTTTACCAAGCAAATCGCTTGCCGGTCGTGGCTCAAGAAAAGACCTGCTCGCGGAGAAGTGGGACTATTTGGAAACAATTCGAAAAAAACTGAACAGTCTGGTTGATTTAGAAATCAAGCGCCTTCAGGAGCGAGAGCCAAGACCCAACTAGGAACTTCGCCGCGGACATGGCCCACAAGTTCTGCATTTCGCATCTAAACTCAGGAATCAATTAAGGGCATATGAGGCCTTCAATCGTAGCTTTTATCGCTGTCGTGTTCCTGCTGCTGTCTTTCCCCGCTTGCCAGAAGGAGGGGGTTCCCCCGCCCACTGCAAAGGACGGCGAACAAGTCTGGCATAACCTTTTCAGTCAGAATGGTGCCGATCATCACAGGATTGAACTCCTCAGTTTCAAGGTCGTGAACGGTCATCCTGACCAGGATCACTACCTGCTCTATTTCGAGGCCCAGCAAAAATGGTTGAGTACAGGGCAGGTGGAGATTAAGAAGTCGTATTACGATTTTCGGAAAACCGATAAGGGCTGGATCGGACCAGACGAGCATCTCTACCCATTTAGCTCCTGATTGACTTCAAACACTACAACCCCACTGAATTTGACGCGACTCCGGAATGTTCCTAACCTCCTCCCACCCTGACATGGGGCGAGGAGGAGGTTTGGGGGTGTTTCAATCATCCGAGCACGTCCATCAAGCGCTCACGGACATCGGGTACATAACCGATGCTGTGACGGCCACCGCCGTCTACCTGGCGGCCAGTTTACAAAAACCACTACTTCTGGAAGGTCCCGCCGGAAGCGGAAAAACGGAGCTCGCCTACGCGGTGGCACACGCAATCGGTGCCCCACTGGAACGCCTGCAGTGCTACGAAGGCATTACCGAGGAGAAGGCCATTGGCAAGTTCGACGAAGGGTTGCAGAGGTTGTATCTGGATACCGTCACTCGCGGATCGGGCGTTTCTGACTGGGCCTCGCTGGGCAAGCAACTCTCCGCCTTGGATTTCTTCGCAGCAGGCCCGCTGCTCAAGGCATTGCAGTATCCATCCCCTTGCGTCTTGCTCATCGACGAATTGGACAAGGTAGACCACAGTTTCGAGGCACAAGCCTTCAAGCGAGCGTGCAGTTGTTTTGGGCTCGGGCGCTACTTCTACGACTTCGACGCGCCCTGGGTCGATATCGACGACAAATCGCGGCCGAAGAAGGCTCCAACGGTACCCGCGTGGATGGTTCCGGAAAACTGGCGCAAAGGCCAGCGGCCGTCCGGAAAGGCGACAAGGAGTTCGCAGCCGACAGCGCTGAGCACCGGCGCTTCGAATGGCACCTCCACCTCAAGTCACCGGAACGCAACCAGCAATAAGGCGCGGCAGAACGGCGCCAACAACGGCAGTCCGAAAAACGGAGTTAAGCCGGAGGAAACTGCCGCTCAATCTCAGGACGGATCGGAGTTGGACACCCGCATCTCTGCCCTGCGAGAGACGGTAGGCGGCAAGCTCTACCGCTGGGTGCTGCGCGAGTACGGCCACGCCAACCAGCCTCACCTGGTTCGGGACGCCCAGCAAAAGAAGAAGATCCTCGACGTGCTGGAATCCGCCACCCGCGGATTGCGACGCATGGAAGCAGTCCTCGATCGCGTTCCCGAGCAACAGGTCAGCACACTGCTGGCGAAGCTGCAAGCTCCACCCCTCAATGAGATCGCCGACATGCCCACGCTGGTCCAGGTCGTTCAGGGACTAGAGGGCATCGTCAACGGTTCCCACCCCAGCGCAGCCTGATCACGGCTGTCCTTCCAAGAACACGGGAGGCGCACACGCATTCGTGTGTCTCCCGTGCCCACCTATGAGGTTTAACAATGAATACAAGAACCGTAACCGCACAGAACTGCAGCCTGTTCGAGATTGACGCCGAGCTAGAGGATGCGTTCGACCAACTGCAGGAAGAACGCGACATCACCGGCAGCGTCAGCGACGAAGCCCGCGAGCGCTGCGTCGAGTTGTTCGCGGAACTCGGCAAGAAGATTGACCGGATTGCGGCGTACCTGCGAACCCAGCAATGCAAAGCCAACATCGCAGCCGAGGAAGCGCAGCGGCTGCAGCAACGCCGCCGGTCAGCCGAGCAGCGGGTCAGTGACGTGAAGGAAATGCTGAGCTACTTCATGCGCCGCCGCAACCTGAAACGATTGGAAGGTGAGCTCAACACCATTCGCCTTCAGACGAATTCACAGCCTTCCGTCCAGATCGACGACTGGGAGTTACCACAGGACTTCTGCCTGCATACCGGGAGCATTCCGCATCGCTTGTTGAAAGAGGTGCTGGAGCATCTGCCTATCGGGTTGAAAGGCGAGTTTCTGCAAGCCATGATCAACACCCAACCCAACACGCAACTTGTTCGGGATGCACTGCTACGGGGCGAAACAGTTGCCGGAGCCAAGCTGGAACGTGGAAGTCACATCCGGATCGACTAGCCTAGCTCGCCCCGGTTTATCGCGAATACTCCATTTGAAAAGAGGTGAGTTGTATGTTGCGCCTGAGGATCAATCTCCGGGTGCGTCGATCTGTCCAAGTGAAGTGCCCGCGCCATCCCCGCTACAACCCAGAGTGTGAAGGTGCAAGGGCGATCCGGGGAGGATGCCGCTGTTGCCTGGCAATGTACGAGCTATATGCGGGCAAATTGTCGGTCGACCGATCGTTACAGGCATTGGAACAGCACATCACGCGATGTGCCTCGTTCAATGGCGTAGCTGTGAACGGGAAACAAGCATAATCGTGGGCGCTGGGATCGAACATTCCGGCGCCGCCCACCATAGATGAGGGCAAGCTCCCGGACGCTACCATCCGGCCGATCCCGGCCCACCCTTGAATGGTCCGATGACATCGGAGGTCACCCACCCGCCATAGAAGGAACCCGGCTGCGGTTGCACCCGCTCCTCATCGACAAAGCATTCGTCAACTTTGGAAACATAGAACGCAAGGCAGCCTCCAATCGACTCGTATCCGCGTGAAGGATGCTCGTAACTCCACGCCGCGTCTTCGGCTTGTTTGCCGTTCACGTCCAAGCTCCAATAGGTGGCTGAGCCCTTGAACTCGCAGAAGCTCCGACCCGCACTGGGCTTCAGAAACTCCGGGCGGACATCCTCGCGCGGGATGTAGTAGACGGGCGGATGACTGGTTTCGAGAACCCGCACGGCACGAGAGGTGTCCGCCACCAGCTCGCCGCCAAAATACACTCGGATTCGCATGGAAGTAGGCTCCGCGCGAGGTGGCCGCGGGTAGTCCCACACTGATTCTTTGTTCATGAGATCGGGGCTGCTCCAATCAGCCCTACTCCTATTGTCTTCACAACAATCCCGCATTTCTCCCAACTTCGAAAGTTCTTTGCCTGACAGGAAAGACTGTGATTTAAAGCATATTTTGGCCGGGAATAAAGCATACCTTGGCCGGTGAAGGGATCAATTGGATAGGGCTGCAGTTGGGATCTGACGCTCTAACTTGAGATACTGAGCGCCTGGCGCGCCGCATGAGTTGCCAAACTAAGCGTCTTCCATTCGGTACAGGAACCCTCTGGAAGGTGCTTGCGGATTCGGTTTACCGAAGGGTACTCGCCTCGCCTCTGAAGCTCTGCGGCGATAGTAGATGTATCCTGAAACAACTTTTCACGACGGCGCTTTGTGTTCTCCTCTGCTACCCGGCGGCGTTTCTCGGCGATCATGTGACGAACAGATGGGAAGTACTTACCCATGAACCAGACCGTCACGCCCAGACGCTTGCAGAGATCGCGAACCGAGGGGACGGGAGTTTCATTGAGGGCGGCCTTTGCCGCCTTTTTCAGATCAGATCTGTACTTCTTCACGTGATTTCGGCGCCGTCTCGCAAGTAGATCGCATAAGTCAGGCTCGTGCGCTCGCAAGACGGTCGATGTTGAATAATCAAGGCGACGGCTTAATTCGACCAGGGCCGGCGCAGGGGACTCATCGAGCGCGCCTTCCAGGGTCTGGCGAATCCCTTGAGTGCGAAGGCGCTTCATTTGAGATACTCGCTTGCTGATTGCCGCGCACAGCGCCGGAAATTTGTGGCGAATGTATGCGTCGTTCGAGTAGCCAAGGTCAGCGGCGATTCGATGAACCGAAAGCGGTTCATCCGATTTAAGAGACTGTTCCAGGAGTTCTTTTATTCGCGGGGTTTCACAAATCCTCGCAGCCCCGGGCCTCTTCCACCAATGACTCTGGCCAGACCATCGATATCGAGCAGCGATCTTGTGGCAGAGGTCTCTGTCGGCTTGATAGAGCCTTTCAGTGTCTGCGTAGCCCATTCTCCGCGCAACGTCTGAGAGACTGCGCGGCACGGTGTCGTGAAGAGCTTTCTCAAGCGCTTGCCTGATCTCGCTCTTCTTCTGACATAGAGATACGCTCCTGCTTCCGGCCCGAGCGATCGCCTCTTTGGCGGTATCCACATTTGCCGGTGAGGGGCCAGATGAAGCGACCAAACTCACGAGTGGGATATTCAAGGATCTGCAAGTTCGTAGCAGGTTCTCAAGCGTGGGAACAGTTGTGCCGGCCAACCAGTTTCTGAGAATGCTGGGTGGACAGCGAATGTACTCCGCCATAGCAACGACATTGCCAGCCGTAAGTTGATCGAGATACACAGCTAGGCTTCTGCGGAGCGCTTCACGGGCTCCCACCGGGTCAATCAAAGGGAGCATTGCCAGCAAATCTCCCACTTGCGTAGAGGACCACGCACCGTCTTCTCCTCCTGGCGGGCCTGGTCGTTCCCGGCTAGTGTCGCCGCCTGAGATACCGAGCCAACCATCGCAACGCTCACAGTATCCCGGCCGAGAAAAAACGCCCAGCGGACTCAGTGTGCGCGCACAATGGCTACAGCTATGATCAAGCGGCCATGCATGCAGCTGACAATTCGCTGACGCCTGGATTGACCAGATGAGCGGCTCATAAACTATCTGTCCGGCTGACCGCCATTGTTCAAAACAAAGTGCGCACCATGCCCGTCGCCGCCTAAACAAGCGGCCCGGAACCATATAGCGAAGCGGAAGAAGGGTTAGATATTGCAGCTCGTGTCGATTAGTGGCGACCTCGAGCGCACGAACCCATTTCACCGCTGTCTCAGTGATGCCGTTGGGTGCATAGTTACAAGCTCTAAATCCATGCCCGCCAACTCTGACTGCCTTGGCTGTCGGCGTGATGATCGCATCCTTTGGATGTGCAAGATCTGCAAGAACTCTGCCGACAAGGTCCCCCACGCTCACTGAGTGCGCGTCGGCTAATCGAGCCACATAACCAGTAAGGCTCTCGACCAATTCGGTGCCGACGCCGATCGGTTCCAGGGAATAGAGTTGGCTCCTTGGCGGCAAGAGTGGGCGAGATAGGGACCACGACTCAAGCAGGGGTTGCATTTGCCTCCGGCTGTCCAACGAAATCACGTATGGGAAGCCTGTAACCCGGCCGGCGATGTTTTCCCGAATGAACTCCTGCGATAGATCCGTCTTTGTGGGCGCCGGCGTACTCAAGCCTAATCTGCTACGAAGCCGCACCGATGCTTGGCTCCCTTCGTGCAGTTTAAGTTCGCCATGTGCTGTTTCCGTGTGCATCTGTTCACATTGCGCGATAGACAAAGCCTGCGATTGAAGATTCGCTTTCGTCAACCGGTTGAGGCCCATCCGAGACGCGACGGTCGCGGCTCGCACAAGCCATTCCTTCAAAATCCCGACGCATCCGAGGCTTCTTTCATACAGGAACTCCCAATCGCCTACCAGATCAGATGAGCCCTCGAATGGAAGGGCCTTTTCGAAGGTCTTTACGATATTGATGAACATCTGCCGGTCTTCCGGATCTTCGGCTCTGTAGCGGGGGAGATGAATATCAATGCTTCGCCTGCTGAGTTGAGCATTGAGATTTCGGAATGCAAGCAGCTCGTAGGTTCCAAGCAAAACGTGTACGGTCTTCGTTTGGTTGGCGATGGACTTGATTACGTCCAGTTGATCGAGTAGGCGGCGGCCCGACGGAATCTTGCCGAGATGCTGGGCCTCATCGATCATCACCGCCACAGGTTTGCGATACCGGATGGCCTGCTCCACGGCAAAACGGTATTCAGTACTGACTGCCCTCGATGGCGGCATGAACCGCATAACCGAACCAGCCTCTCTATTCAGTTTGTGGTCGATCAGAGGCTCGTCAAGCTGATGGAGAAGGCGTTTGTAGTGATCGCGCCAATTAAAACTTCCTGATTCGGGAGCTATTGCTTCGACACTGACAACCGGAATCCGTGCTGGGTCCTGGTGAAGTTCACCCAGAAGTTCCGTATCAATCAGCTGCTCCGTCTTCATGCGCAACGTTGTCTTACCTACCCCAGTCGGGCCAAACACAAATATGAGCGAGTTCGGCTCAGCGCCATGGATCGCATTCATCAGAGTTTCTTTAGCTTCTACGAGCCGAGGATGCGCCACTGTGAAGGAGCGAAAATGGTCGATGGGTGATTCAGAGACGTCCTGTTTATGAAGCAGGTCGACTGCCATCAGAAGTCTCCGTAGACTGCGGTAGCCTCAGCCTGATTGGGCGCCGATAGTTCCCGCGTTGTATTGCTCGATTCTGGCTCTGTGGATTCCCCTTCGGCGCCATGCGCGCACGGAACAGACACGAGGCTATTTTGTCGAAGTGATGCGCTTTCCCGGTCTCGCAATCTCTGAAGCAGGCACTTTTCTTCCGCTTCGGCCGAGTCGAGAAAATCAGCAAGTTTGCGAGCCGTCAGCGTGAACCGTTCCCGCGAATGTAACAGGCTTCGCCGGCGTAGCTCCTTCGATGCCAACATGATTTCTTTTTCAGAATGCCCCTGAAGCACCGTATAGTGCTCGGAGTGGCACTCCGTCCAGCGGCTCTTAACAAAGGCGTAAGCGGTGCCGATATCAAAAGGATCGTACCTAACCGAGACGTCGTGATTCTCCACAGTAGGATCGCGAAATGCTTCAGCCCAGTAATGCACGCGGTTGATAATGACCCCGCGTCCCGGTGACACGTTCGCGGTGCCCCGCTGAGTTGTTGGAAGCGTCGCCAATAAGAAAGCCTGATCGTAAGGAATCGTCCTGTTCGAACGAATGCCTGTGCTTTGGAGAGCCTTGAGACATGCCTCTCGGGGAGTCTGACCGAGGGCAGGGTGTTCTATGGTGTCATATATCTCGAACAGGAACGACGACAAATAGTCGTAAAGACGCCCAAGCGGCCACCGAGCTTGGCCTGTTGGCTCGTTGCTCTTCGTAACCTGTCGAACGTTGCGCGTGATCTGTGTATTGCCGCGCAGGTTGTGAATGAACTGGCTGTTCGTAGTTCCGAAGAGTCGTTCGCAGACTGAACCGAACCGGGCTTGCGCCGGGGGACGCACTTTCTTGGTGCACTCGTAGCGGGCCAAAAGCGTCTCGAAATAGGTGCTTTGGAACTCCGGCCCGCCATCGAGGACGATGATCTGGGGCAGGCGGGAATGGCGTCGAACACAGTCTCGCAAAATCATCATGCAGGACCTGTAACTAGGCGCATCGAATGTCAGGTAGAAGGCGAGACAACGGCGGGAAAATGCGTCGATCAGAACGGTCATCCACGGCCGCCCGAGTGGGCGGCCAGTATGGGAGCAGACAACCTCAACGTCTAGTTCCGTGTGATCAATGTGAGCAATCTCAAAAGGGCGGTCACCGTGACGGGGAGTAGTCAGCTCCAACTCGAAATAGAACGATGAGTGAGTATATGCAGCACGCCGTCCCTGCCGTTTCAATGTTCGCAGAAACGCCGGTCGTTCTCGCACGGCAATGCAGAACGTAGCGTAAGTTGGCGCGATGACGCCAAGTTCATCGCCCTTCCGCTTCAGCGCTGCCCACGATGCAACCTTCGTCTTTTGGCGGAGATCTTCATAGTCGTGTTCGACAAACTGAACGAGTAGATTGCGCGACTCTTCGGAAAGACGACTGGTTCTGTTCCCTTGGTCTCTTGCTTTCGCCAGCAATCCCACATATCCATTGCCGTAGAGGCTTTCTGCCGATCGATACTGCGCGATCCAGCGACGCAGAGTCCTCTCTGGAGTGAGACATGGTTCTGTACCGTGCTCAAGCCGATGTTTGACGATTGCAAAGCGTCGGTTTGCCACTGCTAAATCTCGCTCATTGGCCATTGCCAATAGCCGAAATGCTTCGCGATGTGCGCCCGACATTTCCGCGGGCGGGCCACTGATACGCCCGGCGCTGGCCCCACCCTCCTCCAGTTCGCGAGATATTTCCCTATATTCGGCGGCAACTCTGGCATTAGCAAAGAGGCGGACGTGCGCTGGTTCGGCGAGTACGACCTTACTCAGGTTCACGTACACCTCGCCGCTTGCGATCAGCGAGTAGATCACATCTGGTTCCACAACACCGTGAACCTTCACCAGGAGATCCAACAGGGGTATTCCTGGCTCTGCTGCGATGATCGTTTTGACTGCAGCATTGACAGGCCCCGCTGTGCTCTCAGAATCGTATCGCAGGTAGTCGTCGAGGAATTGCAGGTTGCGCTGGAGGTTCCAATTCACTTTAGTCGATGACCATACCCTGTAGTCCAAGCCCAATGCCGACGCGTGAGCTTCACCCGGCGGACAGCGCCAGTTGCCAACATCATCCCGAACGTAGCGGTATGGACTCTTGATGGCCAGTTTTTCAAGATCGCCTTCAGTTTTGCATTCAACCCATCCGGCAGAGTCGTGGCGAAGAACGAAATAGTCCGGCGTATGCATGACCGACAGCCGTCTTCCACTCGCCGTGGGATAGGCAAGCGGAATTGATGGAGGCTGATCGTAATATTCCAGTACTGCGGGATCGTGCTCCATCTCCTGGACAAACGGCAATTCAACGCGATGGCTTTCAAACTGGATGGTTACGCCCATCTTGCGACTGGGATAGCGACCGGAGACATTTTGACGCCCGCCCCCAACCCGGCGAGTAGGATTATGAGATCGCGCCGCAGTAATCGTTGCACGTGTTATCTCGGCTAATCCGAGTTGCAAACACCAGTCGATATAGTCTGCATTGTTGAGCACTTGCGACCTCCGCAGTTGGAGCGCCCAAGGACACTCCGTGCTACTTTCGAATGCGCGAACTACGTTCGTTCTTCAGTGCTAATGCATACCTCCGGCCAGCTTCAGCCATAAGCTTTTGAAGATCTCGACCATTCTGTATCGCCTCTTTCAAAGGCTCGACTAACTCGTCAGGAACATAGATCGAAAAGCGACGATCCGCCTTGCGTCCATACAACGCATAACTGGAATGCCCTTGTCCCGACTCACAGAGTTGGCAGCGCTTTCGAATACAGGGGCTCTTTCGTAAGGACAGCGACCCGATGGCCACTGGCCAGAGATCTCCCACTGCCTTTTGGAACCAGTGCCTGACATCGTCTGTGGTTTCCGCTCTCGCCATGTGTATAGGTGCAAACTAGCACACATGCAAACGCTATGCAAGATAAATCTCTACGAAGCGGCCAAGAAATGCTTTATTCCCGGCCAAAATATGCTTTAAATCACAACTCAAGAGATAAAAAGAAAGGAGCGCTCCCATGCGCAATGCAGGGCGTCTCAAACTCGGTCATTACCCGTTGCCCGTCGAAGAAGCGAGCAACCTCAGCCAACTCCTGCTAGCGCCTGAACCGTTCTTCGCGGTCGATCCGTGCGCTGGCGACGGAACCGCGCTGATCGAGGTCACCAAAGACTTCGCAGCTCACAGAGCGGCCATCGAACTTGATGCGGATCGAGCCGCCGCTGCGGCTGCGCGCGGCATTCCAACCACACAGGGCAGCACCTTCGAATGTCAACTTCCAGCAGGCAGCTGCTCGCTTCTCTACCTCAACCCACCGTACGACGTAGAAGCCGGAAATCACAGCAACCAGCGATTAGAACTCGTCTTTCTTGACCATTGCTACGGATGGCTGAATACAGCGGGAGTATTGATCTTCGTCATCCCTGACAATGCGCTCTCGCACTGCGCCAAGCGTCTGGCCAGCCAATTCGAGCGCATCTCCGTATTCCGCCTTGCCCACCCTGAGTCGGTCCGCTTCCGGCAACTCGCTGTGCTGGCAATTCGCAAGAAAGAACACCATCGCGGTGAGACTCGCTACGCCGACCAACTGGTTCGGCTGGCCTACAACAGCAACCAACTGCCGATACTCAGTTCAAAGACGACCGAGCGTTTCATCGTCCCCGAATCGACCGCTGTTCCCATTCAGTATCGAGGCCTGCCGCTGGATGCGATCGAGGATGCCATCGGCCGTTCCAGTGCCATGCAGAATGCGCTCAACCTGCTGGTACGCAAACAGGAGCGAATCGAGGGCCGTCCGGTGACTCCTCTACACGGCGGACACGTGGGGCTCCTGTGCACGGCTGGGATGCTGAATGGAGTGTTCGGTAAAGACGACGGCCGGCATATCGCGCACTGGCGTTCCGTAAAACACGTTGACGTCCATCACGAAGAGGAAGACGGCTACCAGATCGTGCGCCGACGCGAACGCTTCAGCCACGAGCTGACACTCGCCTACAAAAGCGGCCGTGTTCTCGTACTCAAGGAAACGGAGGATAAAGCGACGAGCGATGAAAAATGCGCATGAACGATTTGGAGAACTGGTTTACCTGCGGCGCACGGAGAAAACAAGGACGCACATACGCGTCCATCTGAGTGCCTGGATTGGCGAAGACAGCAAGGCACACCTGGTCTCCGTCGTCGGCGGTGACACGGAAATCGGCGCGCTGGCCGCCGCCTTCGCCAACAACGACCCCTTTACCGTTGTTGACCCTCAGGGCGTCGAGAGAATCGTCTCGCTCGGGACGACACCCACCTGCTTTCGCGGTCCCATCGGTCTAGCCAATCGCAGGCGTCCGCTGCGGCACCTAGTCGGGCTGTCGCAGGAGATGATTGGCAATGCCAAGCAGGATCGGCTGTTGCTCATCAGTGAAGAACCGATGTTCGTCTGGTCGTCGCTGGTTCTGCACTTCGGGCTTCCGGCACTGCCGGAGTGGGCGGACTGGTTTCTGTCGGAATTGAAGCGCAGGAAGCGAATCCAGGCTCTCGTTGGCTTCGGATATAGAGCTGTAGCCGTGAAAACCCGCCGGCAGGAACTGCTCAAGCTGATCGAGCAGGGACTGCGGCAAAAGAAGTTGCTCTTCCCGACGACAAACGGTCCTGTTCACTGGCCCGCGACCGATTTTCTCGCGCGAACCGCGTAATCGGTTGGGGCATCAGCGCCTCAGGGTCACTGAAACCGCGGTGCATTACTGAGTTGTACTGCGCCGCAAGCGCGCCTGCTTGCGGAGGAAAAAGAGTAGGTCTATGTTCCGTAAGGGCGCAGATCATCGTAATCGGTTCGCGGTCACGGCAGTCGAGGTGGAAAACGAAAATCAAGAGAAAGGATAACGGTATAATCGCACTATGGCTCACGATGTGATCCACATCTCGGAAAAGGAAGCCGCCAGCGACTTCGCGTCGGTGCTGGCTAGCGTCCGTGCAGGCGCGGAAGTGGTGATCGAGAGCGAGGGCGGCAAGCTGCCCGTGGCAGTGATCCATCTGCCGGTCCCGCCCCGCCGCTCGATCTCCGAGTGCATCGCGCTGTTACCCGAGGACTCGACAGCGGTCATGGATGCAGACTTCGCCAAGGATGTCGAAGCAGCGATCGAGAGCCACCGCGAACCGCTAGAACCACCCGCATGGGACTGATACTCGACTCAAGCGTCCTGATTACAGCCGAACGCCAGGGGCAGAATGCAAGACAGATGCTCGCGGCCATCTCTGGCCCGGCGGGCAATACCGAGATCGCGATCTCAGTTGTCACTCTGATCGAACTGGCCCACGGTGCGGCCCGCGCTGACACGCCAGCGCGAAGAGCTAAGCGGCGGCAGTTCATCCAGGAACTGCTCACAGCGTTGCCCATCCATCCCATCACTGTGCCAGTCGCGCTTCGGGCCGGGCAAATCGACGGCGAGAACCAAGCCAAGGGGGTCCGCCTTCCGCTCTCCGATCTGTTGATCGGGGTGACCGCCTTGGAACTCGGCTACAGTGTCGCTACCGCGAACCTCCGCCATTTTCAGATGATCCCCGACCTGAAGATCGTTTCCCTGTAAGCAATTCGCCCTTCTTTCTATACCGATTTCATCCTCACGAGTTTGGCTTCAGCTACTTGCCCTGCCGGAATACTCGAAACCGAGTCTTTCCGCACTCCGCTAGTTCTCACCCAGCCTTCATAAATCCCAAGCCCAGAGCACATTCCACTTTCCCGAGATGGAGTTCTCATGTCATCCCTTTCAAACCTCAATGACTACTGGCGTTCTTCATAGCGACGAGTTGGCGGAGCGCATCCTTGCTTCGTACCCTCCCCTACATGGGCTCGACGATGCGCTATCTCCGGCGCTTTCGCAGATGTTGCGCACTCCCTACCCGGCGCAGTCTCTCGCCATCATGGGTGTCGCCAAGCGCTGGCAAATCTCCCGTGGCGCTCATGTGGTAGCCGAGTGTGGAGCCGGCAAAACCCTGATCGCCCTGGGCATGATGTTCGTCCATGCGCAAGGCAGGCCGTTTTCCGGCATCGTCATGGCTCCGCCGCACCTGGTCGAGAAATGGGCGCGCGAAACCTTCCTCACCCTTCCCCGAGTGCGGGTTTTCCTGATCGACGACATGCGTAACGGCGGCGATCCCAGGCAGCCGCACGGGGTCAACGAAGTCCGCCTCCGGCGCGGCGAAATTGTGCGCGAGGGTCTGCACACGACCTTGGCTGATTTGCGCATGCTTGGGCCAAAGGGATGGCGGAAGATATGTCCGGAATCCTCCATCTTCATCTTCGGTCGCGAGCGGGCCAAGCTCGGCTATTTCTGGAAGCATGTCTACCTGAAGGCCCGCGCCGGAAAGCACCTCGGCCTGGTGTTAAACCCGGACACCGCGAAGCCGATCTCCACCGATGACGAGTTTCTCAATGTCCGTGACTTCGACAAGAAGCGACTCCACGAGTTCGTGGAGCGAGACAGGGGCGGAACGGCTTATTACTCGGCGCTCTGGCAGGCGGACCGAAACAAGATCCAGCGCATGGCGCCGGCTGACTTCATGGGCCGTTATATGCCCGAGTGGTTCGACTACGCCATCGCCGATGAGGTCCATCAGCTTGCCGGCGACACAGCACAAGGTAACGCTTTGGGTGTGCTGGCAAGAGTGGCGAAAAACGTCGCCGGGCTAACCGGCACTCTTTTGAGCGGCTATGCCGACGATCTCTATAACACCCTCTTCCGCGTCGACGCCAGCCGCATGGTGCGGGACGGGTTCACCTGGGGCTCGGCAGGGAAGGAACGCTTTACCCATGAGTTTGGCGTGATCGAGACCATCGAACGCACCAAGATCGAAGATAACGCCTGCTCCAAGAAGAACAAGACGGAAGTGACGATCCGCCGCAAGCCTGGAGCGTCACCGCTGCTTTTCGGCAAGTACCTGATGGACACCTGCGCTTTCGTCTCCCTTGAGGACATCTCCGATGCACTTCCGGCGTACCGGGAAGATGTCATTCCGGTTGCCCTGGAAGGCGCCCTGAAAACAGCATACGAGCAACTGGAAGACGAGACTACCGCGACGTTGCAAGAGCATCGCGGCAATCGCAGCGTGCTGAGCACCATGCTCAATGCGCTGTTGGTCTATCCCGACCATCCCTACGGCCTAGGCACGCTCTACGGCACCCGCTACAACCCCGAAACCCAGCAGCGCGAGAGCTTCATCATCGCCGAACCTGAGGATCTGGATGAGAGCAAGGTTTATCCGAAAGAGAGAGCTCTCATCGGAGAAATCCAGGCTCAGCTTGCTCGTGGGCGCAAGTGCCAGGTGTTCGCCGTCTATACCAACAAGTACGACGTGACGGCAAGGCTGGAGAAGCTGCTGCGAGCCGAGGGGATTCGCGCCGGCGTGCTCCGGGCCAGCGTACCCACTCATAGACGCGAGGCCTGGTACCGCGAGCAACTGAAGCGCGGCATCGACGTCGTCATCTGCCATCCCAAGCTGGTCGAGACCGGACTCGACCTGCTGGAGTTTCCGACGATTCTCTTCCACGAAACCGGCTATTCCCTGCACACTCTGCGGCAGGCCAGCCGACGCTCGTGGCGCATAGGGCAGAAGCACGCGGTGGAAGTGAAGTTCTTCGCCTATAGCGGCACCATGCAGGAGGTCTGTTTGCGCTTGATGGGGAAAAAGCTACTGGTCGCTTTGGCCATGGAAGGGAAGTTCACCTCCGATGGGCTGCAGGCGATCGACGGCGACGACGACATGCTCACGGCAATGGCGCGTGAGCTGGTACAGAACAAGGGAATCGGGGAATCCGCCGACAACCTCTGGCGCCGGGTCGGCGCGTTCCTGCCCACTTCCGGGCAGCACGCACCGATCAAAGAGCTACCGGCCGTCAGCGAAGGGAACGGTGCCAACATCCCAGCGTTCCCAATGCCGCTGGGCGCAGACCACGCAACAACTCCCGCGTGTGCCTTCGCCGGAAATCACCCTGATCAATCAACTGACTTCGCCGTGCAGCTGCCCCTGTTCTAGGCGCAGCACACCGCTCCCGCATCTCCTTCTTCCTTCACCCCCATGAAACTCAAAACCATGACAACTGCCGAAGCCTGCAGAAGTGCGCCCACTCGGCGTAAGCGCTGGTGCTCGCATTGCAGACGTAACGAACATCATCGATGCACGGGTTCGCGGCGCTGCAATCACGGTGTCACTGAGCCGTGCCTCTGTCCCCACATCAACCCCTCTATCAACCAACGCAGCAGGTGACCCGGCATCAGTCGCCTGCTGCCATCTTGCCTTCACTGTCTAACCAAATTTCATCCCAGGAGAAACCATCTCATGCTCGCATCCGTCGAGTCGAAGAACCAAGCTGTCACGAAACTCGAAGCCCTGATTGAGCGTGGCCGCTCGCGCGCCGCCCACGTCATCGACCACGTCATGCGCAACCAGCCGACTGACCGATTGGCCCGCGGCGAAGCGCTTCAGTTCCGCGCTGCCGACAACCTGCCCGAAATCCTCATGACCGTTCCCGATCGGGAGCACGGAACCATCGAACAATCCTTGCACCGCAACGCCATTTACCAGATGGCGCAGGCCACAGACATGCCGGTGAAATTCATCGACAGCCTGCAGTCGGTCGCCGAGCCGTGGGGCCGGCAGTTACTGGCCCACAATCTCCAGACTGTCTTTAACCGGCGGTTTCAGAAGAAGCATTATCTGTTGCGTTCGTTGCAGCAGGAAGTACGAGGATTCCTCTCCGACTCCTACCGACGCATCGACTCGCGTCCCATCGTGGAGGCCTTCGCCACGGCGGCGCAGGAGAAGGGAGCGTTGCCCTACGAGGGTTATGTCACCGATACCAAAATTGCCATCCAGGCGATTATGCCGGAAGTGTATGAGCCGGTGCCCGGCGAAGTGGTCGCTTTCGGGCTGTCGCTGGAGAACTCCGACTTCGGTAACGGCGCCCTCTCGCTCCGGGCCTACCTGTTGAGGATCTGGTGCACCAACCTGGCCATCACCCAGGAGGAGATGCGGCAGGTCCATCTGGGCAAGCGTCTGGATGAGTCGATGGTGTACTCCCAGCGGACGTACGAACTGGACGCACAGACCACAGTGAGTGCGCTGCGAGACGTGATTCAGAAACAGCTCAACGCCGGACAATTGCAACAGCAGATGGACCTGATACGCCAGGCGAACGGCAAAACCGTGGATTCCACCCAGGCACGCGAGCTGTTACGCAAGTCGCTGCAGAAGAACGAGGCTGATTGGGTGATTGAGGCCTTCAACTCGCTCGACACCGTGAACATGCCCGCGGGCAACACCATATGGCGGTTGTCAAACTCGGTCTCCTGGGTTGCGGGTAAGACCGAAGACGCTGAGCGCAAGCTCGAAATCAGCAAGGTCGCCGGGCAGATACTGAATCCCGCGTAACAAAATAGAGGGCGAGCTGCGTATTGCTCGCCCTTTTGTTCTTCGCTTGCAGAGTTCAATTCATCCATGGTGACAATACGTGCCGCGACATAAATTAAAGATGCAAGCGTGAGAAAAGTTGAGTGCGGCGAACTCACCGGGTTCCAAACTCGTGGCTTGCGAAAACCTGTGGAGAATTTTGGCAAGATATTTGCTTAACTGCCACGTATGTGCGCTGAAATGCCACTTCCCGGCAGTACTATTGATAACGTTTACACACTAGTGTGCAGATTCGACACTCCCCTACCTCTGTTCAGCTTCCCGATCATTGAAGTTGCGCCAAGAGACAACGTTCCGCTTGCAGATATTTTCTTGCCCTGGCTTCATACGGAGCACCAAGCACGCCTGAAGCACGATTTCTCAACTCAGCGAAAGGAGACGAGTCACATTCGTACAGTAGTCCCATGCCTATGGTATTCGAGAATTTCCGCTCACGATCGCCCCGCCAGCATTACGTCTGGTCGGAAAAGGCATTAAGCATCGTAAGGTCAACCAGAATACCCAAGAAGGACGGCGCGTTGGTTGTGCAGCAACTCCAGGAACTAACGGGTTACCCGGAAAAACCATGCTGGAGGCTGGCGGAAAGATTTGGTTTCCGCCGGCCGAATGCACGCCGGTCTGGAGCCAGGAAAACGTCGCCAGAATCATCGAGCTGTCCGAAACCACATGCATCCGGGAAATCGCCAAGCGATTCAAAACAACGACACGAACGATTTACCTGAAGATCTACAACCACCACAGAAGCGCCGGGCACAGTGGAATGATCTATACCGTGTCGGCCATCGCCAACCTGCTGAAAGTTACGCCATCCACGGTGAAACAGTGGGGCGCGGAAGGCAGGCTGGAAATCCAGCAGCAGCAACGGGGCAGTGTCACCGCCTACATCGTCGAAGACGATGAACTTGAACGCTTCTGCCGGGACAATCTGAATTACCTGATTTTCATGGTTGGAGGGCGGGTTGCCCCGCGCGAGCGCATCCTCTTCCTGAAACAGTTTGTCATCGCAGCCGATATGCCGGACGATCACACGGCGCGCAGCCATCGGCGTGAGCGTGAAGCGTATGCTCAGCTTATCGATTCTGAGGACATGACAAACTGAATGAGATCTGCTTGACAGATCTGAAATCTCTGCCGCGTCAGACCGTGCAGACAAATTGGCAAAACATATAGGGTCGCCGGCCAGCAGAGGTGCTATGAAAACGCACGCGCTGAGCTAATCAAAGAGCCAAAGAAGGTTCAAGAAAACGGAAGTATTAGCGGATCGTTGGAGCAGGGGTGTTCGTCCATGAATGGTCACGAGCACCCCCGTCCTCCGCTAGGTGCTGCAGTCGACCGGTCGACCCGCAAGATTCCACACTGCGCAGCTGGCCCCATGTGCGGATCTCAAAGTTGGTCGCATGGCAACGGCTTTGGCTCATCGCTCTAAGCTAGGTCACCTGGTTGGGTACGAGGGGGTCGGAGGTTCAAAATGTGAAAACAGCCACTATCTGCGGCCATGTCCCGCTGATCGCTCGAAACACTAATCTAGTCCGAGACCGGCACAGCGTATGTCCAGATCGGTCGCTGGCCCGACAAGGAACTTTGTGGCTGCTATCTGTGCTTGCGTTCAAATTTCTGTCGTCCACGTAGTAAGTGACGCGAATCATGACAGTGTTCAGAATTGCAATTTCACCGACAGCTGACCGGAACGTGGACCTCCAACCTGATAAAGAGGGTTCAATCCGCTCAGGCTTTGGTTCAGCGTCTGGGTGATTGTGCCGAAATCTGGGCTTCCGACATAGATGTTGTTGTACGGCGTGAACATCGGGTGGTTGAAGATGTTGAAATATTCCATGCGCAGATAAAGACTCGCCCGCTCCGTGAGATTGATCCGGCGGCTTAGCGCGACATCGGTCTGGTCGATAGGGAATGCACGGAAGTAATTGCGTGGAAGGTTGCCCTGCTGCCCGTTCGCGGGAACTGAAAAAGCTGCAGGGTTCAGTCTCTGGCCACCGGGCTGCGTTGGATCGGCAACATAGAAAGGCACGCCCGGCACAACATTGGGGCGCGTGTAGTACGGACCAAACGCAGGGGAGAATGCCTGTGCCAGTGGATTGTACGAAGGAGCTGAACTGATTCGTACGATTCCGTCGAGCTGCCAACCTCTGAGGATCGCGTTGACCGCGCTTCCCCAGTGTGGAGCGGGAAACTGGTAGGACACAGCCCCGGCGAGCGAGTTGCGGACGTCGAAGTCGGAAGGCCCGTAGTCAGCCGCCACGTCAACGCTATTGATATTGCCACTTGTGCTGCCACTTGGGCCGCACAGGCACTGAATGCCTGACGAGGTATCCGTGGCTTTTGCGAGAGTATAGGAAACGAGAGCCTGCCAGCCATTCGCCATACGGCGCTGGAACTGCAACTGCATGGCATTGTAATGTGACCAGCCGGCGTTATGATTTGCGAAGACCAACGGAAATCCTGAGGACGAGAGCTGGATGTTGTCCTGCCGCAACAGCCGCTGCCCGTAGGCCCCCACATAGGTTGCCGATATCGACTGATTGGCTCCCAGTGCCAGCTCGTACGCTACATTCCATTCATATGTCAGAGGGAGCGCCAAGTTCGTGTCGACAGCGTACATATACGACGTACTCTGGTTTGGGTTCAAGGTAAACGGGGGAACCTGAAAAGCAGGATTGTTGAAGTCGAACGGGATTGCCCCGGAGGTGAACGAACTCCTGGCGTAAGGAAACGTAGGGACCATTCCCGCGACACCGCTGCCAAATCCGAGGTCGTAGAACAACCCGAATCCGCCCCGCAGCAGCATGTCGCTCTTCAGGCGATAGGCAGCACCGAGACGAGGCGCGAGGTTTGAAAATGTTGTGTGATAAAGCGTTGTTCCGGCAGGCGCGAGACCGAAAGGCTGAGAATTGAATATCCCATTCACCGCGTACAACGGTTGCGTTGCACTGGTGGACACCGGAGGCGTGTTGATCTCCCAACGCAGGCCGTAGGTCAGGGTCAGGCGGGGAGATGCCTGCCAGGTGTCCTGTCCGAACAGTGAATAGTTATTGGTTGCGGTGGTGATGGTGGCGTTCCCGAGAGTGGAAACGGCGGTTGCGACCCCATTCTGCAGGTTCGCATAATTGCCGGGTACGACCCCCAAGCTATAGGCGGGCGCGCCATTGGTCGGAGTGAGTCGGCGATAGTCCAACCCGAATTTGAGCTGGTGCGTTCCCGCGCTCATAGAAAAGGTGTCCACGAGATTGAAGACTCGTTGGATATTACTGATGAGTGGGCCCTGGCGGACTTCGCCGTCCAGGCCCGGCGCGAGCGTCATGGCGAACTGGCTGGTTTGGCTGTTGTAGCCGGCGGGGAACATTGCCGAATCGGTGGGGGGCACTGCGCCATAGAAATCATCCATCACTGCGGAGAGATTGCTGCTCGCCTGCCCCCAGTTCAAACCCAGGTTGTTGACCTTGTTACCACTGAAAGAGATTGCGGTCCCGACAGTGATTAGATCGGTATGGGCGCTAAATCGGTCATTCTCTGACCAGTACCGGGTCCACTGAGTCAGGGGCGCGTGATCGTAGCGAACAAATATCGTGGCTCTCTGGTTGAAGGTGTGATCGACGCGAACGTTGAAGCTGTCAAAGTTGCTGGGGTCGGAATAGGCCACAGTGAGCGGCGCGGTCAACCCATCAGGATTTACAGGCCCGTTCGGCAACGGGAATGCCGCGAGCAACGGCGCATAGCTCGGCGCAACATTCTGCCGGGCGCTGGCCGTGTAGAAGTCGCCGGTTTTTGTCTCGGGAAGCTCCAGACGAAGGCCCTCATACGCGAAGAAGAAGAAGGTACGGTTTCTTACGATTGGGCCGCCGACTGTCACCCCAAAATCATTCTGCCTGAGTTGGGCCTTGGGCAGCGGTGGCCGGTCAAAGTAATTCCGGGCGTCGAAGACCTCGTTCCGGATGTAGTCACTGAGGGCGCCGTGGAATTCATTGGCCCGGATTTGGTAACGACGGAGACCTGGGCCCCGGGCGTTCGCCCGTACTCCGGTGCGTAGGTCGAAGATTGGACTCGGAACTCTTGCATGGCGTCCACCGGCAGAGTGGTGCCTTTGCCACCGCTGATGTGAAGTCCGGTTAACGTACGCCCGACGTTGTGCGTCCAGTTCGATCACGGGTATCGCGCCGGAGTAGCCGCTCACGCCATCCACCATGGCGTAGTTCGCATTGGGATTCTGGCCGTTGACGCTGAACTGTGCGGGAGCGTACTGGTAAGGCGCGACGACCGCGCCGGGTATCAAGTACAGGAGAGCTTGGAAGTTACGGCCGTTGAGGGGTGTGTTCTGCACAAACTGCTGATTTACCACGGTGCTTACGGCGGGGGACGAGTTGATTTCCGAGCCGCCTGCAACCAATGTGACAGACTGGACCACCGAGCCGATTTCCATCACAAAGTTTCTGCTGACGGAGTCCTGTACGCTAACGGACCAATCCGGCTAGGACAATCTGGCGGTAACCCTCCTTGTCCACGACCAGCCGATACTGTCCCGGACGAAAGACTACGGAGAACGTATACGCCGTTCTTCATTGCTCGATCCTCGAGATCTGGTGTCAGTTTCCAGACTGACAGCGCTGACCTGTGCTCCAGCGAGCGGCACGCCGTCTTGGGCTGTGATTCTTCCTGAGATAGTCGCAACATTACTCTGAGCCAGCACGGAGGAAGGGACCGACAACACGAAAAGCGCGACGATTGCCAACCGGCGAGCCATGGCCATGTTCTATTGCGGGCGGGATAGATTGTATACCGGCAGTGACCGCCGGCACATGCCCGAAGGGTTAGGGATGATTGGCTTCCCCGAGGTATGCATACATCATGCGCTGGCCACTGGGCTTCTTGGCTCCACCCATCGGTTCTATGGTGACGAACACCGAGTCAATTTCGCTTACAAGGCGGGGGCCTCCACCTTCAATGCCCAGCGGCGTTTGGCCTTGTCGTCGGCATAGAGAAAGCCGAGGCTGCGGACGGATCCAGTTTTCCCCTCTTCTTGTCCCCACACCTGGAAGGTGTGTCTCGCATCGGCGAGCTTGGTTTCGTTAAGATCGAAGGCGTAAAAAATCAGTGATTTCCCTTCGGTCAGGAAAACCCGGCCGAATGCCTTCCCAGCTTTTCCCGTAGGGTTCGGTGTCTCGAACGTCAACCACGTGCAACTGGCGAGCGCCCATCAGGTCGCGAACGTCCTTACTTTGGGCGAGCAACTGCCGATCAAGATCGAGGTTCTTGTTGGCGATGCGCAACTGCTCTGAAAGATCATTGACTTGGACTTTCATCGCGACGGTCGCGGCCTGATCTTCGTTACGCTGCTGGTTCAGAAGTGCCAATTCGGACTTGACGTCCCCGAGTGCCTTATCCCGGGCCTGAAGATCCGCTAACAATTTCTGGTTGTGTAGCGTTTCCTGAGCGACTTGGGCACGCAATTGATCGGCAGCCAGAGCATTGCTCTCCGCCGCCTTAACCTCGGCCTGGAGCTGGTCACGAAGGCTCTGCAGTTCCTGCTGTCCCGGGCCGGCACTCGGCTGTTGTAGTGCCAACCTTGCCTTCAGTTCTGCATTCTCGCGCTCGAGACCCTCCACCTGGGCCTGTGACTGGGACGCCGCCTGCTCCAGCGAAGGCCGGACGATCTTAGGGTAGAGGGCGATCACCACGACGGCAGCCGCTAGCGCAGAGGCGCCTGCCACGGCAAGAATAAAACCGGCACGCTTTCCGGGCCGGGGACGGGCCGCTCGATCTGCGGGGAGAATCGAATCCCCTCGCTTCTCGCCCGCTGCAGGAAACGCTCGCGCGCACCCTCGCTCGGCTTGAACTTCACCTTGTCGTAAAACTCCCGGACCGGGCCCTGAGTCAGAGGAAGTCCGCACTCGACGATATCCGCGAAATCCTCTTCGCTTTGCCGGCATTCCGCGCAGGTCAGAGCATGCTCGCGAAATTCCTGGAGCTCCTCGGCTGAGAGATAACCACCGGCACAAAGGGCAGCGAGTTCTTCGAATCGCGAGTGTTCAGCCGAGGTCACTTCTAGCCTCCCTTCGCACGGAGCTTTCTTCGTCGACAATCGACCTGAGCTTCTTCAGTCCTCTGTAGTAATGATGCCTTACGTTGACCAGTGATTCTCCGGTTTGCACCGAGATCTCCTGCATGGTCAGACCCTGGTAGGAAGCGAGCTCGATGACTCGCTTCTGGGCGGCATTCAACCCGGCTAATCCCTTTTGCATCAGATGCCGGAGTTCCGATTGTGTGAACCTGCCAAAGCCCGCTTGCTTCTTAGCCACGGCGTTTTCGGCATCCTCCATACTGGCCAGATCGTAAAAATTCCTGGCGTTCAGCTGCCGCCTGCAGTTGATAGCGCAATGGTACGCATAGTGGAGCAGCCATACCTTACAAGTGCCCTTAAGAGGGTCGAATTGTGCCGCCGCGCGATAAATTTCGAAGAAAACGCTCTGTGTGACGTCCTCGGCTTCGGCTGCATCACGAACGATTTTCAGCGCAACGCTATACACCAGGCGATGATAGCGATCGTAAAGAACCGCAAGGGCGTCGCCGTTTCCAGCCCGCAACTCTGCCATAGCTTGCTCGTCACTCAGGTGCCTGAGTTCGGCAGCGCTAAGGGCGCTCGGCAGTTGCGCTATCGCAGGGGGGTGCTGTCGCATTTCGGTGACGCTGGGTGCTCTGGGAGTCCGACGTACCTTGGGATAGATAAATATACGTTATGACCACGATTTGAAGAACCGAATCATGCAACCGCCGAGACAGGGGCCCACATCGTCCATGATTGGCCGGCTCACAAACGAAGCACAAAACAATCCCTCCAACCAGCGGTAACAGACCAACAGGCCTACCGGAAATTCGGCGCCGGGCGATCGATCCCGTTCCGTTAGGCGACGTGCGGGAGTGGATTGAGGCGTGATTTGTGCCCGAGTCTCATTTTTGGGCATTTCTTCTGTTCCCGCTGGCACAAACGAAGGCTGCGTCGGGCATATCTCGACAAGGGAACAGAAGCAAGTCGTTGAAACTCGCAACTCCGGACTTGGCCGTGGACGGGCGTCTGGATTGTAAGTGGTTAAATAACAGGGAGATACAAAATGCAAACAACGACGCTAACGGGGGCGGCGTTGGCCGTCGCCATCGCCGCGTTCATCGGAACCAGCCCGTGTCTTGCGCAAGGCAAACCCGAGCTGAGCGAAATCCAGGCGATTGCCGAGGAAGCCTACCTCTACGGATTCCCGATGATCGTTGGCTACAAGGTCATGTACGAGTACAACATCGACCGCAACTCGGGGCAATTCAAGGCGCCATTCAATCAGATTTCGAACGAAGCGCGCGTTTATACCTACAAAGACACCGCCATCAGCACGCCCAACAGTGATACGCCCTACTCTGTCGCGCAGCTCAACCTTCGGGCTGAGCCCATCGTGCTGTGCATGCCCGAGATCAAGAAACCCGTTATTACGACGTGCAGCTCGTGGACATGTACTCCGACAACTACGGGTACATGGGCAGCCGCACCACCGGCAATGGGGCGGGATGCTACATGGTCGCTGGTTCCAACTGGAAGGGCGAGACGCCAAAGGGCATTTCTAAAGTTTTTCGCAGCGAGACACAGTTTAGCCTGGTGATCTATCGCACACAGCTGTTCAACCCCGAAGACATGGACAATGTCAAAAAGATCCAGGCGGGCTACAAGGTGCAACCCCTATCGGCGTTTCTCGGCAAACCCGCGCCGCCCGCCGCGCCGGCGATCAACTGGCCGAAGTTCGAACAGGCGGCATTCACGACGGGCTTCGCCGAATACCTGAACTTCCTTTTGCAGTTCTGCCCGCCAACCGGGACTGCGGCGGTGGAAGTTCCATTACGAGAGAAATTCGCCAAACTCGGCATCGGGGTGGCCCACAAAGCCGAACCCAAGACCATTAGCCCGGAGCTGAAGGCGGCAATAGGCGACGGTGTCAAGGCAGCGTTTGCCAAGATCGGCCAGACCGCCGAATCCGTCGGAACGACCGTGAACGGTTGGAATATCGGAGCCGCCGCCGGCGATCGCGAGTTCTACCACGGGAACTGGGCGCTTCGCGCCGCAGCGGCCAAGCTAGGGATCTACGGGAACAGCGAAGCGGAGGCCGTCTATCCCTTTACCCGCAATGACGAAAACAGCATTCCGCTTGACGGAAGCAAGCACACCTACCTGATGACGTTTTCCGCCGGTCAGTTGCCTCCAGTCAACGCATTCTGGTCGATCACGATGTACGACGGACGGACCCAGCTCCTGATCGAGAACCCGATCAACCGTTACCTCATCAACTCGCCGATGCTGCCGCAGTTGAAAAAGAACGTGGATGGCTCACTCACGGTCTATATCCAGAAGGATTCGCCCGGGAAGGACTTGGAGTCGAACTGGCTACCGGCGCCAGACGGCCCGATGTTCGTTGTCATGCGTCTGTATTGGCCGAAGACCGACCCCCCTTCGGTTTACCCGCTTGGAAAAGGAACGTGGGCGCCGCCCGGCGTCGTGCCGGTGGGCAACCTGGATGCGCTGGGTGTAAGACATTACGGCGACAAGTCGGTGGAGAACATCGTTCGCACCGACGAGCGTTACGGACATGACGGTCTGTTCCAGGGACCGCGCGGCTGGGCATATTGGAACAACCTCGAATATCCCAAGCCCATCCAGAATCCGAACCTGTGGCCCGACACGCAGTCCACCTACTTCATCGGACGGATGGATTTGCCCGCCGGCAGCAGCCTGAACTTGCATTTCACTTACCCGCATACGCGCTACATTGAGTTTGCGCTCTACAAGTGGGAGCGCAATACATTCGTGGCCCAGGACGCGCTGTCGGGGCCGGACATCGAACCAGATCCGGGTTCCACGAACCCGTTTCGGGTCGCCGCCAATCGGCTCGCTGAACCGCGCAATTTCAACCTGCGAATCCTGGCTGAGGATGCCCCTTCTGATCCAAAAGCCCGCCCACACAACACTCTCTATATCGGGAAAAGCGGGGGAGAAATTCAGGGCGTGATTCGCCTCTACCTTTCGGACCAAGGCAGTGACGGAGGCGGGTGGGGCCCGGCTTCGAGCTCGTTCGGTTACGGCGGTTTCCCGACTTACGACGGAACCCTAGCCGATGGCACGAAGCTCTCACAAGCGGAAGTGGTAAAGCGGTTTGGGCGACCCATCGAGGGCGCTACCAAGCAGCCCGTCACCGCCGAGCAGTGGGAAATGCTGGTGCATTCGAAAGAGAATGACCCCACTCTCGATCCGGCGACCGCGCCCGCGCGCAAGGATCCCAAGTGGGAGAAGTTCTGGACCAACCGCTATAGCCTGCTCGGAATGTTCAAGACACCCGAAGAGCGGGCCAAAATGCCCTACCAGGGCGCGATGGAGGGCGGAGGAGATCCAAACACTCAATACATGCTGGTCGTTTTGTCTCGTAAGTTCGGTCCAATGTACGTCATGCGAGGCAAGATGCCGACCTTCCCTAACACCTACGCCGGGGCCAGCGGCAAGGGCCTCGAGATAATGCCCGAAGCGCAGACGCAGTACTGGTCGCTGGTCAGTTGTGAGTCAATGCCGTCCGGGCAGATCGTCGACGGCCTGACTGACATGCAGGTGCCGCTGGACAAAGATGGCAACTATA
This sequence comes from uncultured Acidobacteriaceae bacterium, assembly GCA_963836295.1. Classification (GTDB taxonomy): domain Bacteria; phylum Acidobacteriota; class Terriglobia; order Terriglobales; family Acidobacteriaceae; genus Bog-257. Next base: position 28,240 of record CAWIIY010000007.1, read on the forward strand.
CCATCGTGTATAGCCGCAAGGAAGACCGGCCCAAGAACGCGACCCTCGAGAATGGCGTGGCCTGGATCGAATGGAGCCCTCGCGGCGAAGGCGTCGATGGGCCGCAGAATCGCCCGGATTTCGGCATGTTGATGCTGCGCTTCATGCACAACAATGAGAGCTGGAAACAGAGCCCAGCCTATGTTACGAAGCCCGGCATGGAGGAAGCCGTGATGGGGCCGTACTATCCGCGCGGCTACTACACGGATAAGGCCAGCTTTGAAGCCCAGGGAGCAAGAAAATAACGTGTGACGCCGCCCTGTGAGGTCCGCGCCAACACACGAAGTTATCAATAGGGGGAATTCGCATGACCCGATCGGGAGTATTCAAGGTTGTTGGACTGATCATTATTGTGTTGCTGCTGGCTGCGGCCTATCTGTTGTGGCCGATCATCACGCACAAGGTCGAGCACCGTGTGGGAGAAATCGGCCTCACGTCCAATGAAAGAGCGGCCAACGGGCCGCTTCCGGGTGATGTGACTCTGTACCTGAAGGAGCTAGCCTGCCAGCAGAAAATTTCAGACGGGCTACTACCAGTCCATCAATGGCGCAGAGGTAGCCGACGCCCAACGCAGCAACATCTTCCCGTGTGCGACGTTCACCGGCTCCTACACCGAGCCCAATCAGGTATTCGCCTACCGTGGGGAGGACGAGTATCCGGTGGCGTCGTACCTCAACAACCGCAAGCCGGGCGAGATCTACATCGTGGGCGGTTCCTCGCCGCCAAGCACTGGAATCATGCCGGTCGGGCCATTCGTGGCCAAAGCTGACTCGGCCTCGGGAAAGCAAATCTGGCGCACCTATCTTTGGAACGGGAACACCTCCGACGCCTGGATCGGCAATACGAATCTCAACATCCTGCCGAACGGCAACATTGTGGAATCCTGGCTCACGCACATCGTTCTTCTCGACGGCGACACCGGCCTCATTCTGAAGGAGAACACGCTGCCCAGCGGCGCGGCGGCCCCTCTCGACGCAAATTTCAAACACGTGACGATGGCGCCGGATGGCACGTTGATCCTGAAGGACCAGACCCGTCCTGCCGGCTGCAAACTCCAGGGCACCCTGGCGATCATGTTTTGCCCACCGGAATATAAGCAGGCCAATTCGGAACTTGTGGCGGTGAATCCAGACACACTGGAGATTCTCGACGCGGTTGAGTTGCCACAGCCATCCTCGGTTCCGCATACCATCACCATCTTCGAGGGCAAGATTGCCATCTACATTGGGGCGAACAGTGGCGGCTTCCGCTACTTTTGGGACCCGAAGGCCAAGAAGCTCTCCCAGGACAAATCGTGGGGCCCGAACGTCTTGCTGGAGGGGCAGACCACTCCAGCCGCGCCGAGCATTCTGGGTGACTGGATCGTCTTTCAAACCGACGGTATCTTGACCGACAAGGTCGCCTCCACCATCGTCGCCGTAAACGCGAAGGATGCGTCCAATTTGAAGCGAATCTTTCCCTTCGGGCAACTCAAGCCGGGGGAGATGAGTTTTTGCCTGCCCAAACCTGAAGTTGACCCAGAGAACAACATGATCTATTCGGCGGACTGGACCCTAGGCAAAGTGGCGGGCATCAAGATTGACCAGGCAAGCGGGGATTTGAAGACGGCATTTGTTCTCGACGACGCGACGAGCAGTTTTCAACCTCTGATCGGCCCACCAGACAAGAGGGTGCTGTTGCTCTCGAATGTCAAGCGCAACATACCCGACTTGCCTTTCAAGGCGATGCTGGCCACTCAGAACTACAAGGAGCAAGTCACCTGGCGGGATGCCGCCACTGGCCGGATGTTGGCAGAATCCGACTTTTTTGAACCGATGGGTCTGAACAACTTACTTACTCCGGGCTTCGGAGGTCGCGTGTACTACTTGACGGCTAAAGGAATCATCATTTTGCAGGTGGTGCCGAAATCTTCGCTAACAGCTAAGAAGTGACGCGCAAGGGTTGAAGGCAGTTGGAGAGAAGTAGGAACTCTTAAGAAGTGGCGCCGAGGGGGATGGGGTGCCGATGCTGAAAAAAGCGCAATCACGGCCAGACTTGTTGCTCCTGTTGTCGCTGCTGTTCTTAATCTTGATGTATCCCGTGCTGAATCACGGCGATTTTCGACGAATACTGCTGGGCGTGTCGATGTTTACTTCGATCTTACTGGCGACCGTCCGGCTGGCGAGGAGAAAGGGATGGGTGTGGCCGACCGCCCTGCTGATGGCGGTCACAGTCATCGTATCGGTGACAAGTAATTTTGTGCCCTATCCGGCGCTGATCAGCGCCAGATGGGCGCTGCTCACGGCATTTTTCGCCCTCGCCGTTGCGGGCCTGTTCCCTTATCTGAAGAATGCCCGCACGGTCACCGATGCGCATCTTTATACCGCAATGAGCATTTACCTGTTGCTCGGGATGCAATGGTTTGCTCTCTACAGCGCGATTGAGGCCATCTTTCCCGGAGCGATCTTGCACAACAGTGCGGCGGTGACGGACCGCCACAGCGAGCTGCTGTACTTCAGCTTGGTGACTCTTTCGACGGTCGGTTATGGCGATGTTGTACCGCTGTACCCCGAGGTGCGCATGCTGGCGGCGCTGGAGGGAGTCACGGGCGTTTTGTATGTCGCAATCACGGTAGCGATGTTAGTCAGTGCTTACAAACAACAGGATGCTACGCAGTAGGAGTGCCGCACATGAGCGGGCAGACCGCGAGTGTGTCCGAGTTCATGAAGCTGTATCTGGAGGAATAGTCACGATGGCAGAAACGAATGAGCACGCAGCACGCGCTTTGCTGATGGCCGCATATGTACTCATTGTGGTCTGAGGGATCAAGGCTGAATTGCAACTGTTCGACTACAACCGGAGACAAGGAGTGCCTGATGACTTATCAAGCCATCCACATAGCAGCCCTGCGAATGGGTTTTCTTCGCTCACGGAGCGGGATATCGCTTGGGGAGTACTTTCTACGAATCGCGGTTCTGTTCACGCTAGTGGGGATCTCGGTCGCGCCGGCGTCTTCGCAAACCTACTGGGATGTGCAGACCTATTTCAAGCAAGTGGGACTGAGCCAAGACCAGATCAATAGCATTACCAAGAACGGGCAGGCAGTTGCCGTGAATCTGCCTTCGCGCAGTCCAGCTGAGATTTACGTTTTCGGTGCGGTATTCATCAACACGACTCCCGAAGCCTATCTTCGGTATTACAGCGACTACAGCCATATGCGGCAGCAGCCCGGGTATCTGGCCGTGCAGAAGTTCAGCACTCCACCGCAGATTTCGGACTTGAAGGGCTTCGACCTCGACCCGCAGGACATTCAATCACTGCAGAAGTGCAAGCCCGGCGAGTGCCAGGTGCAACTGCCCGCCAGGGTCATGCAGGACACTCCGTTCGACCATCAACTGGTCAGCCCCTAACGTGAACGACCAGGTCGACCAATTCATTCAGAAATATGCACTGCAGCGACTGCAGGAATACCAGCAGCAGGGTGGCAAGATTCTCGGTGCTGTCCTTAACGACAAGGGGCAGCCGACGAACGTGGTCGACCAATTTACCTACTTGCTCAGCTATAACAAGGTGCTGCCGTCGGACGCCACCTTCTACAAGTACCTGCTTTCTTACCCAGGCGCGCCGCCCGCGAACACAAACACCTGGTTCTACTGGGACAGCGTGAAGTTCGGCCTGAAGCCCACGCTTCGCATTGTTCAGGTATTTACCCGGAACGGCGCCACTGCCACTGAACCCGCATTGTCCATCGCAGAGAAGCAGCTTTACTCCAGCCACTACTTTGAAACGGCCCTGGATCTCACCTTCTGCTTCTCCTCCAGTGGAGACCCGAACAAGCCCGGGATCTACCTGGTGCAGTTGATGGGTTCCGAGCAGGCGGGGCTGACGGGCTTCAAAGGATCTATGGTTCGCCGAGTTGCTGTGAGCAAGTCGGTGTCTGGACTGCAGGCCTCGATGATGCAGCTCAAGACGGCGCTCGACGGCAAATAAGCGAGTGCGAGAGGGTTCACCAAATCAAGGTAGGAGCGAGAAATGACTGATCAGTCACCACCGCAAATGTTGCGAATACTAGTCGGCGCGGCGTGCGCCGTGGTTGTGATGTGGGGAATCAGGCAAGTCTCACACCTGCTGACAGTGCTATTGATTGCACTGGTGCTGGCATTTTGCGTGCTTCCATTTCCTCGGTGGTTGAGGCGCCGCTTCCGCATCTCAAAAAATGTCGCGATCGTAATCACGCTCGCGCTTGTGGTCGTCGGGCACCTGGTTGTGTCGCTCATGCTATTGGAAACGAGCGTACGCATCAAAGCCAGGGTGCCGGCTTACGAGGCGCAGTCGAAGCTGATCCTCGAGCGCGCGGAAGGCTTCCTGGGTGCCCACGGAGTTAATCTTTCCAGCCTTTCAGGGCCGGCTAAACCGTCCGATCGCGCGATGGATCTCGCGCGCAAGTGGCTTCCCGATATGCTCGGGATTTTCTCCGATAGATTGTTGATCTCACTCTTCTCATTCTTGTTCCTGGTGGAGATGGTAGAGTATGAAGACGCGAAGCAAACGCCACTCGCCCGGTCGCTGGCCTACTACGGTGGCGATGTGCAAAGCTTCATCGTCGTAATGGCGAAAACGGGTGCAATCACCTCAGTAGCCATTTTCGTACTGTTGCTAGCTGTCGGGGTTGACTTCCCCATGCTCTGGGCCGCCCTCTATTTTTTCCTGCACTTTATTCCTGACCTGGGAATACTGATCTCCGTTGTGCCACCCACTCTTCTGGCGCTGCTCACTCTGGGGTGGAAGCAGGCCCTGGTGGTCTTGGGAGGCATACTGATTCTTAATTCCCTGGCGGACTACGTGCTCAAGCCCAGATTCATGGAAAAAGAACTGGACATATCGTTTCTCCAGGTCATGGTGTCGCTAATGTTCTGGGGTTTCCTGCTGGGCGCGTGGGGAGGCATCTTGGCGATCCCGTTGAGCATGGCGCTGCGGAGGTTCGTCATGCGCTATTCGCCGGCGAAGAGCTTTCCCGCGCCAGCATGATTCACGGGTCGACGGGTTGCGGTAGCAATTCGCTCGGCCAGCACGAATCGTCGAAGAGGTCGTTACCCGAAATGGCACGTCTCCCTTCTTGTGACAATTTTCCGAGGGATTTCCATCGCACTGGCGATCCTCGTGAATCGGCACCCACGTGCAACGAGTACAGGCTTACCCCATTTATTGAGAGAGCTGTGCCAGCGCCGCACGCAGGGGTGCGTCTGAGACCTGAATCAATCCACCGTAAGGCTGGTACATCCCCGCTATTAATAGGACGGCACCCGCGATCGCCAAGGCAGAAACCAACAAGCTGGCAACGACAACGGCGTTCGGTCGAACGAACATCCCAAAGCTTATGAAAAGCATCGTGAGCCAGAACACAAGCATTCCAAACAAAGGTGCCGGAAGGGGCGTGGTTTCCTGTGCAAACATCAGCCAGCGCGTGCGCCCGATTTCCGTTGCGAACCCTAACGCTTGCGCTTGCAGGCGCCGTTGATTCTCATTCGCAGGCGAGAGTTCTTGTATTTTGTCATACAGTGTGCCTCGTTCCCCTGCTGGGACGTGAAGGCGCGTCTTTGGCGAACTCGTCGAACCGCGAGGCTCCAGCAGATGAGCCACTGAAGCACGCAAGGCAGCGCGGGCTTCCTGTGCTTCTGGCCCGTAGTAGATGAGGAGGCGGTCGATCAAGATAGCGTCCGCAGCAAGTTGAGTCACTTCTGCATTGCCGGTGTCATAGAATCCCTTTGCTGATGCTATGAGCAGGCCCAGCACCAACGCGACCATCGTGGCCACCAGCCCCATGGCCAGCCGGACAACTTCTTTGGAGTTAGGCTGGAGGTGCACATCAGGCAGACGGAAATGGATGACCATTCCGAGCACAGCTCCTCCGAACACACATGCAAACACTACCAAGCTGATGATTACCGGACTCATGATCAAGCTCGCAGACCTCCTCCAACCCGCTCCTTGTATGCGGGAGCGTTGGTCCTACAATGATCAAAGGTCGAAACCTTAACCCAGATCGCTACGGCGTGGGCATTATCCTTGTAGTACACCGCCGTTGGGGTCTCTACCGTCGATTACCCGCGGCTCCAGGCTGGTTCTTGCCAGGGTCCCGGCCAACGTTTCCCACCGCTCCAGGCTGGTTGAACCCTGGGTCGCCGACGGCACGGGTCTGACGAGCTGAGCCTCCAAAGCCGCGGTTTCCTACCGCTCCGGGCTGGTTCAGGCCAGGGTCGCGGCCAACGTTTCCCACGGCCCCGGGCTGGTTGATCCCAGGGTCGCGGCCACGGTTTCCTGCCGCTCCGGGCTGGTTCACGCCGCGATCTCGCTGGGCCTGTAGGTTCGGCGTCGAGACGGCCAGAAAAAAAGCTATCGTTGCCGCCGCCATCCACCATCGAATGCTGGCTATGCTGGGCTGCGCGATCATGTCCACGTCCTCCTTACTTGATTGTTCATCGTGCCGCGGGCTCGCCCGCCGGTTGGCTAGCGGGAGCCGCAGGTGAGACCGCTGGCTGCTCCGCGGGTATGATACGCGAGACCATCGCCGCGATGAAGTTGGGGAACTCAATCGGACTACCGCCCGCCGGGGCCTGGAAGGCGAACCTTGCGTCGGTGACCGGCACGTCGAGCTTCCAATTGGTGAAATTCAGTTGCGTGACAAGCGGGATGGGGGCCTGCTTGTAAACGATCTCCAGCCTCCGAGGCAGAGCCGGACCCGAACTTGGAAGCCAAAGCCGCAACTCCACGGAGGCGTCGGCATAGTCGAGCTTCGCGCACCGCACGCCATCAATCGCCTCCCGAGCTACCAGGCCGCCCCGCGTACTGGGGCCGATGAAGGCATCATAGGGTGAGCTGTAAACCACATCGCCGATCGGCACCGGCAGGCCGAACTGCCGGATGACGTAGTCCAGCATCTCGTCGAGGGTAGCCGGGCCCGGCGTTTGCGCCCATGTCCCGTCCGGCTTTTCGCTTAACGCAAGCGTCCGCCCGTCGTAGTAGGCGGAGATCTCCAGCGGAGCTTCACCCTCCCGGCGGAGCTCGAAGAAGAGCGCGTTCGGCCGCCGCACGGTAACCTTCCGAGTGAAGTGGATCGCTCGCTTCTCCCCGCTGGGTGCAATCACCTCAATCCGCTCGTTCGTCTCGAAGCTGAACGTCTTGGAGTTGGCTAGGGTGTCGCTCATCGACCGCATGAGGCGCTCGCCCATCGCGGCTGCTTCGGGCGTGCCCGGCTTCGGATCCCGCGAGCACGCCGTCATCAAGATCGCGACTGCTACGCACACCAGCAGTCGACGAGTACAATCTGGTCGCATAGCATCGCTCCCCACTCGGTAATGCCGCTCCCTTTCACCCCGCGTCACATCCCGCCAAGTTTCTGGTAATTGGAATTGGTCGTGGTCACCACAAGCTGTTTGGCAGTGGCGTTAACAACCGTCTGCTGCACATAGTTGGTGCCATCGGGGAGGCTGGCCATCTGGACTTGCAGCGTCACCGCGTCTTTCTCCTGACCCATGTACGTGTTGACACTCAAGCCCACGACCTTTTTGGCTGCTGGGTCGAAGGTGAGGGTCATTTGATCGCCGGGTTGGGCATAATTCCGGAAAACCAAATTCACCATGCCCCCGGCGGGATTCAGAGAGACGTTGCCGGCCTGTTTAGCCTGTTCAATTTTCTGAGGATTCGGGGGCACATACATGCCGAGGAGTTCCTTCACCTCTCCCATGTACTGCTCCATCTCCGCCTTCTTCTTCTCAATCATCCTCTGCTTCATTCTTCCGCCGCTGGGTTGTTGCGGAGGAGGGCCGATTGGAGTTTTTTGAACCTTCCCGTCGGGACCGTACCGGCACAGGTTTTGAGATGGAGGCTTCTCATCTCCCTTCAGTGTAAGCTGGGTTGTTTCGGTCCATTGATATTGGTGCAGCTTCTGTTGATTCTCCTTAATAGACTGCTGGACGGACGCCAGCTTCTGCTGCATCTCACTGTTCTGTGCGATAGCGAGGAAACTGGCGGCGAGGACCAGCACAGCAATAAGCATCAAGCGCTTACCAACTGGAAGAAGGGTGCAGGCGACAAACCGCTTCTCGAACGTATTTGCAAAGTCTCGTCTCATTAGAATTCTCCTCGGTCAAAGTAGGTTCTTCTGTCTTCCTTCTGTCTACGGAGCACCTTGTGAATTCGAAGGATGCAAGTTCCGTTACGGCGTCGGCACAACCTTGTAGTACACGCCACTGGCGCCGTACGAGGGGCTGAACCAGGTGTTACCGCAGAGGTAATACGTTCCGCCTCCGGAGACTGAGGGCGTAATGCATCCGGATGGCAAAACCGTCACAACCTGGCCCATCGAATACTTGCCGGCAGTAGCAGCAGCGACGTTGGCGTTCGCGGCTGCGGCGTTGGCGTTCGCAGCGGCCGCATTGGCATTGGCGGCAGCGGCGTTGGCATTAGCCGTGCTGGCATTGGCCGCGCCGGCATTGTAGCCCTGCGCATAGGCGTTTTGCGAGGCCGACGCGCTTTGGGAAGAGGCCGCGGCCGCTCCCACCGTTGCGCCAACCACCGCTCCCACTGCGGCTGCGCTTGCGGCCGAACCGCAGTTATTGCACGTTGCTCCGTAGTAGCCCACGGTGGTCGGCGGATGGTAGCCATAGTATGCGGTGGGCGGATGGTACGCGGTTGCGCCATAGGCGCCGGTATGGGTCGCGCCGGCTCCGTAAGCCCCCGTCGTGGTTCCGCCATAGACGTTGGTGTGGCTTGTGCCCCCACCGTAGGCGTGCGACGTACTGGTGCCGTAGGTGCTGGTGTGGCTCGTACCCTGACCGGCCGTGTGCGACGTACTGCCGCCGTAGGCGTTGGTGTGGCTCGTGGACCCATAGCTATGCGAGGTGCTGCCGCCGTAGCGGTTCCTGTGCGCTTGGGCCTGGGCCGTCCCGCACAGGACCAGCGTGATTATCAGACCCGCCAGGCTAACGATCATCTTTTTCATCACGGCTCCCTCCTCTTTCATTGCTGTTGCGCTTTGGGTGGCTTGGTCGTCGCCGAGGGCTTAGCGCCCGGCCCGCGCTGTGGGTGAACGTCAGCGAACGAAATGCGTTTCGCGTTAGCAGCGTTCGAGAGCACGAAGGTGTCTGGGGGAAGTGTAATATCGAGTTGCCAGTTGGAGAACTGCACTTGGCTGCGCAAACGCTCGGGATCGTCGAGGAAAATTGCGCGTACCATCCGGGGAAGTTTGTCCTCGGTCCCAATCCACAGTTGGATGAACACGCCGTTGTCGATGTATGCCACCATATCCGTCGTCGTTCCGGCGATCACGTGGGATTGGCCGACGTAATAGGCAAGCTTCAGCCCTTGGGACATGTCCTTATAGGGATCAGCAACAACCAAGTCGGTGAAGGTGAAGAAGATCCCGGCGGAGTGGTAGGCGGCTTCCAACATGGCGTCAATCGTGGGCGGCGCATCAGCAACGGCGAGCAGATTCTCGGCTGGGGCGTAGGCCATCATGGTTTTGCCGTTGTAATAGAACTCCGAGGCGGGACCGTCACCGGAAACGACCACACGAAGCTTGTCAGGCCTCTGCAGAGTGACGTCTGTCTTTGTCGCGTAGGCCAGGGGAGGGCCTTGGCGGCTCGGGGACTCGAAGATTTCCACCGCTGTGAACGACAGGGTATGCGCAGAAGCCAAGCGGTTGCTCACCGCTTTTAGTAGTTCAATTGCCTTGGGCTCGAGGGCCGGTTTGGGCGGGGTGGCCGGGGCCTTCTTAGCTTGGGTGGTCTTCTGTTTTGCGGCCGGCGTTGTAGTTTGGGCGTTTGCCGCTCCAGCAGCCATCGAAAGGGCCACCGCCAGCGACATCAACAGTGCCCCGGCAAGTAACTTACATCGCATTATCATTGGCTCTCCTAAAGCAGATGAATCAGACTGCGAAAGCGATTACGGAATCATGCCGCACTCGAACATCTTGTTGACAATGGGAGCGGCGATCTTATTGATGAAGGCCTGGCGCATCTGCGGATCACTCTTCAGCATCTGGATCGCATTCTTCTCCTGCTGCGAGGGTGGGGCCTTCTTCGCCTTCTCCTCCCACAGTTGCTGACAGGTGGACGACTGATATTTCTGGATGACCTTGTTGGCGACCATGTCCATCATGGGATATTGCTGCGCGTTACCGACGCTGACATACAGCAACCCTAGCGTCAGGGCAAACAGGGAATAGCGTTTCATGGTATGTCTCTCCTCACTGCAAGTCGTGGTGGCGCGGTGAGCTTACCGCTCCACCCACCACATGCGAAAATCGGCTCGCCTCAGCCTACTGGGCCGGAGCAGCCGCTGACGCCTTCTGATGCTTGATCTTTGGCGCTGGCGTATTACGCGACTGCGGCTGTACCTGGGTTTCGTCAACTACCGTGCCCTCTTCCAGTTGCCCACCGCACAGATTGCCTTCGGGAACAAAGTAGAAGTGGGTGGCCTTGCCCTTGGTGCCGCCCCTGACGAGGCTGAACGCGACCGGCATCAACCTTGTTCGGGCCGTCCGTCACCAGGTAGTACTTGACGTTCACGGAGCGCTGCGAACCCAGGGTCTGCTCGTTCACCTCCAGGGTCTGATCGGTGTAGCCTACGACATTCAACTTGCCGTTAGGCATCTGCTGCAACCGTAGAGACAGTTTGTCGAGTGTGTCCTTGCAGTCGTTGTCCACACGCCACGGTTTCTTGGGGTTCTTCTCAAAGGTACACTCGCCCCAATCCTCGATGACGGTGCACTTCTGGACCGGCGGCACGTTAAGTGACGCGGTGCAACTGCTGCTCAGGTTGGCGCGCGCGTCGCTCGCCGTTCCGGTGACCGTGATGGTGTTGCCCGCGTCCGCATTGGTCGCGGTCAAGGTCGCCGAAGTGCCGCTGCCGCTCAATTGGCCACCTGTGGCCGACCAGCTGTAGGTCATCGGCCATCCTTGCGGGTCCGTTGCGGTCATGGTGATGGTTGCCGGCTGGCCGATCGCAATCGTGGTCGGATTGGCCGAGCAGCTTACCACCGGCGGCTGGGGCTGCTTCACAGTGAACGAAGCACTGCAGCTCGCTATGTTGTTCTTTTTCTCTTTTTCGTCAGTGGCCGTTGCCGTAACCGAGTAGCTGCCTGGTGCCAGACCTGCGGTATCAACACTTCCAGTCGTACCCGTGCCGGAAATCTTGCCGCCCGTGCTGCTCCACTTGTAGGTCAGCGTGTGCTTGGGATTGAAGTACTGGGTGCTGATGGTGACTGTGACCGGATCACCCGACCAGACCGCCGTAGGCGACACCGAACAGCTCGCGCTCACCGGGACTGGCGGTGCGCCGCCGAACATGAAGTTGAAGCCGCCGACATAACGGAAGTTGTTTTGGTTGGCCGTGTATCCTGCAACGTGATTGGCGCTGAAGCGAGTCAGCAGGTAGTCAACTTCGACGGGACGAATCGCAAAATGCCTGTTCACCCGCAGGTCAATGCCTCCGCCCAGTGCCATGGCAAATCCGTTATTGTTGCCGCTACCCTGCGCAATCTTGCCTTCGTCAATCAGGATGGTGGAGTAGGCATTGGTATGCGCGGCACCGAAAAGAAACTCGGCAAAAGGCTGGACCGTGCCGGAGTGCTTCTTAATCTGAGGGCCGAACATGTAAGTGAACAGGTTGCCCCCCACACTGCCCGTAACCTTATAGCCGTTGTCGAGAAACTTCTGCCGCAGGCCGCTCCCTTGGGTATAACCCATGAAGTCGGCCTTGATGCCCCACACGCTCCCAAAGTTGAAATCGACCTGCCCGCCTCCTCCGAAGACGTTAAAACTGGTGACGGGAGTCAGGTTGGGGTGGACGTTGATCATCGAAAACCCGATCGGGATTTCGACCTTGGGAACATCCTGCGCCCAGACCGCCATTCCAAACAACCATGTGACAGACAGCAAAAGAAGCCTCTTCATTGGGGTTCTCCCGGAGAACATTTGCCGTGATGTCAACAAGTGCCCGAAGGGTCTGCGATTTGTGCCACCGAATGCGTCATTCCGAGAAAATATTTTTTGGCTGGCTGGCACAGAGACGAATTTCAACGGGCAATCTCAACAGCGGGCTAAAAACACTGATGTGAGGCGCTGCACCTGTGCGCAGGTCCCCAGACCAAATGGTTTGCCTCGCCTTGCGGCCCGGCCATGGGGACACACTTTGTATCCACAGCCCAGGAAGGGGCACTGATTCGATGAGATTGAAGCTGGCTCTATTCGTGTGCTTGCTTGCATGCTGCCTGTCGCCGCTGATCGCCCAGCAGCGCGGCCAATACATGCCCGGGCAGTACGGGTTGAACGCCGGAGTCCTGCCCAGTCCCGGATTCACCTACGTTGACATGAACGTCAACTACGACTCTACGAGACTCAATGGTCCCAATGGCAGCGCGACTCCCGTCACCGGCTCGTATAACGTGTGGGCAATTGAAAACATCTTCTATTACGTGCCCAGCTTCAAAGTCGCGGGCGGGAACCTGGGCTTTATGGTGGCGTTTCCGACACTCGCGAACGGCGATCTCGCGTTACCCACGTACGGCGCGAACGCCGGTGGCATGGGACTGGCGGATACCTGGTTGCAGCCGTTCACGATGGGGTGGCACCTTAAACGTGCGGACATCACCGTTGCCGACGCGCTGTGGATACCGACTGGCCGCTTCACGCCTGGCGCAAGCACGAACGTCGGCTACGGCTACTTCGGCAACCATTTCACCACCGGCTCCACGGTTTACCTCACCAAGAACAAGGGAACCAGCGCCAACTTGTTTACCGACTGGGAGGTCCACAGCAACAAAAACGGAACCAACATCACGCCGGGGCAGGCGTTCAGCGACGAATGGGGCGTCGGCCAGGTCCTGCCGTTGAAGAAAAACTTCTCGCAACTCTTACAGGTTGGCGGAGTGGGATACGACCAGTGGCAGGTCACGGCGAACTCCGGCCTGGATAAAAACGCGCCATTCTATTCCGTGCACGCAGCCGGCCTGCAGATCAACTACATTCTGCCGCCGAAGAATTTCAGCATGTTTTTCAAGTACTACTGGCAATACAAAGCCTATAACACCAGCTTGGGAAACACGCTCACGTTCGGATTCGCGTGGACTCTGCCTGACCCGAAACCGAAGCCGCCAAAGCCGTAGAACGAATGCATCTGGAGAAGTATGCGAGCACCTGAGCCAAATCGAAAAGCAGGCGGATTGTTGGCTCCCGACGGCAGACCCAGGACTTGATCCCTCGGGGTCGGGCGCATGGAGATGACGATTGCACTTGCCGCGCCTCCGCAGAAGCCGCTGGATATTGCTGGTGTTCGTTTTCGCCGGACTTTCCACCCTTGCTTGTGCCCAATCCACCAGCGACCAGTTCTGGCCCGAACTCCAAGGGTTCTATTCCTTCAACTCGCGGCTGCGTCTGGGAGTGGAGGGTTCGCGCTCCACTGACGGGGCCAGTTACAACTCAATCGAGGTCGGACCCACACTCAACATTTTTGCCAAACGATTCATTAAACCCGCACTCGCTACCAACAACCAGGCGAACAACAATCTCCTGGTCTTCGGAGTCGGATACCGCTATATCGCGGGCATCAACCAGGCCCCCGAAAACCGGATCGAGCTGGACTTCACGCCACGTTTTCCCCTTCCCTGGCGGATACAAGGACGCGATCGCAACCGCCTCGATCTGCGGTTCATCCAGGGAAGCCCCTTCTCCTGGCGCTATCGTAATCGCCTGGGTGCGCAACGAACTTTCAAGATCCATCGCTTCGTGTTTTCACCTTATGCGCAAGGCGAGGTTTCTACTACAGCAATACGCAGAGCTGGAGTAAGGCCACCTACCAATTTGGCGCAGACATACCGGTCCGGAAGCGTTTCACTTTCGACCCTTACTATGAGCACGACAACAATACGGGTGCCACCCCCGCACATGTGAACGCGTTTGGACTGACGACCAACATCTACTTCTAGTGTCCTATTCGGTCTCAAGCCGCGAGAAACCTGCCTCGGAACATGTCGGTGGAATGTCCCATCAAGGTGGGCGAAACCCGTCCTTTTCACGGCAGCAATGGTAATCGACGCCCGATGAGTGCAGAGGCCCGGAAGAAACTTTCCGGATCTGGCCAAGCAGGGGTGGGAGAAAGCGGAAAAACAAAGTATATGCAGCGTGGATCGAGGTGCCCGTCAGGGTAGCAAATCCGCGTCCCATTCGTTTCGCGTACGGTGTCTGTACGCTGGACTGCTTCAAGCAGATTGGTAAGATCCGCGTCCTGCTTGGATGCTAATTCGTGATGTTGGGCCAATCCAGGAGTTTCTCTACCCGGCAAATTCGCGCAAAATGCAACAGCCGATAGCGGCTGTAAGATTCCGCTTCTACGCTAGCTCGGAGAGCCGCGCGCGCGACTTCAGCACCCAACTTGTTCCGGAACTTGTAGCAGTCTGCGATCGTTTTCATCGGGCTGTAGACGCGGATGGGCACACCGCCGACCTTCGAGTTAACGACGCCTTGTGTCAAAGCGTCTCCGGAAAAACGAACAATCTTCAGCGGCAAAAAATCGACGCGAGGACGACGTGCTTTCGGCCCAATTGCCATCCAAATTTCTTGCGGCTTCCTGGCGATGAGGCCATGAAGATACAGAGCCGAAGGCAGGCACAGGACGCCGTGCGGGACTCGTAGGCACGCTTCGGCGATTTGATCACGATTTCTGCCGGGCAGGCTGTACATACCAAGTCCCAGCCGTTCGATGGCGCCCTTCTTACACCCTCGCACTAGCGTCTTTCTTTCGACGTCCACTGCGGTGAGATCACGGGAGCGAATCAAGCCTCGTCGCCGGATCAGTGCAAGCAGTCGTTCGATCTCGGAATCTCTCTTGTGTAACTTTTCCGCCAATACACAGACCTCAGTTTGGAGCCACACCTAAAAACGCTGAGATGCTCGATGGCGAACTCCAGCGTCATGCACATCTTCAGCACGGGGGTCCAAATCCCCGATGCCACGAAACGTCGGTAGATTTCAGCGACCATCGTAAGACAGGTGCATATACAGGTGCATAAAAATCACCAAATGAGCTGATTTCACCCGAACTACAGGACTTATGCTGGCGCTAACTGATTGAATCCAAGCAACAGGGCGGGACGGAGTTAATTTGCTAAACCGTTTTGGGGGCTAACACCTCCAACAAGGGTTCGAATCCCTTCCTCTCCGCCAGGCTTATTAAGTTATTGCAGTGCAAGCACTTATTGTGCCGTGCTGATCGACTCGTAGCCCGGGCTCGCCCGTTTCTTGGTGCCCGGCGGGTGCATATTTGTCTCATGGAAGCTCGAAAGTAAGCGGCTAAGTTGTTGAATCTACGTGGCACGTCAGCGTCGGCGCGGTCTGTTAGACCGTTGTCTTAAGGCGGACGACGGAGCCTCAACGAGTCTGCCGTCGATCAGGGATAAGGTGCGGTCAACGGGCATCAGAAAGCCGGGTACCGCTTCCCCGGCGTCTTAGGCGAAACACAGACCATTTACAGATTGATCTTGCGGCACAAAATGCCCGCGAGGCCGATGACCGGAAGCCTCCGGATAAACAGTGCCCAGTCTTGTATGGCGGCGTTATCGCGCTATACGCCGGCATGCACGGACGGATGCTGGAGAAATTCAGCGTAAAAGATCGCTTTGTCCTGTGCAAGTCAAATGGATCGATTGGGGGCCACACGACACCGGAGGCCACTCTTCGCCAATACTTGACTTTACATGCTGGTGCTGGACAAACGAGTTCCGGTGATCGATCGGCCACGAAAGCAACCTCTGCTCCACCGATCTAAGCGATGTAAAGATGACACCCTGTTCTAGCTGGGGATGAACGCTTCGTGCTCAACCGTCGCTACTGGCTCTTCAATTTGGCGAAGGACTGCTGGTTGCCAGGCTAAAGAACCGCAGTAAGGCGGTATTCGCGGGCCACAGGTTCTACGATTTTCACGCGTCCGTGGCCTGGATTGATCTGTTCGCGGGTTCGAACCACTCCCGCTCGCTCCAACTTTAGAACGTCTCGGCGCACGGATTTAGGATCACGCTTCAGCGCGGCCGCCAGCGCCGTGATCGACGAGGATTTGGTCCGCACTTTCTGCACCAGCCGGAGACGCTCCGCCGTGAGGACCTCGACCATTGCGAGTGGGTCCTCGAAAGTGATGGTGATCTCCGGCTTGATCGCTTCTCGTCGATCCAGCTTGCGCGCCCGCTCCAGGGCCCGCTTCGCGTAGCCTTCGAATCCGTCCGTATTGATTTTCAACTTCATATCGGCTCCTTTTTCTGGCGGAGTTCCCGTATTTCGTCTAGAAAGTGTTCCAGCAGCTTCTCGTAGCTGATAAAAGCAAACTTCTCTTCGGCACCGGCGACATGTCGATGATGATCACCGTGGCTGTCGTCGTAACCCACCACCCTGCCGTTATCCCTGGCACAAAGAGCGTGATTGATGAAAGCCAGGTTGTATTTGACGACCTCGCCGCGCGAATCCTGCCATACCTGTTCGCGAATGAGTCCCTTTCCCAGAGCACAAACGCACTTGGGTCGTTTCGTCTACAACGTTGCGTAGCCTCCCGGTTTTCTTCAAGCGGGGATCATACCACAGCTAGGGCTTCATGAGCCATGTCTGTAGCGGGCGGTGCCAGACAGGGCTCCATTCCGCATGAACCGGACATCATCATGCAGGATCAAGGGTGGGAATCGGCGCGCCGCAAGATTGCAAATCGTTCTCAGAGGTGCTTCTTTTTTTCTGTGCCCAGCGTGCTTTTGCCAATTCCGATAAGCATTTGCGCCCAGCGGCAGTTATACCGCCTTTGGCCGGCTTCGGTATGGTCTGCTTGGCGACAGGATTATTGGCGCTGGCCTGCGGCTTGGCGGTCTCCTTCCGTGCCGCCCACCTTGCCCGTAGGGCTTCAGCGACCCTCTTTCTGAAGGCCGGACTTACCTTGCGCCGCCGCCCGCTTGTGCCGGCTTGCTTTACCCCGGACTTCTTTTCAGGGACTTCAGTTCGTCTTCGCGGCTGTCATCAGCTTCTTCTTGGCGCTCTTTATCTGCGGACGCTTTGGTTTTGATGACACACGGTCAACAGGCTCCCCATTGGACTTCGTGTTCTGCGCCATGTCCAATCCAAAAAGCGCTGAGAGGTCTTCGCCGCCGCCCAGTACCTTGGCTGCCGCCGGCCCATTTTTCGAGAGTGGAAGGTCATTCCCGGCCTTAGCGATCAGTTCCTTTTCGTCAACCTTATGAAGCCTGAAAAGCAGTTCCGGCTGCTGATCGAGCCGTGCGCCAATGCCATAAAGCACTGCGGCGACATGCTTACACATATCGGCCCAGTCTGGGCAACTGCATGAGAGTTTGATCTCATCGGGTGACGGGAAAAGGCCGGTTCTCTGCTGACAGACGCGCAGCATCACGCCCTTGGAGAAGCGTCCCTGGAGCAGTTCGACGAGAGAGTCGATGGCTCCAGCGCAGTCCGTGCAGATGGATTTCCAGCGCACCTTCGAGACCGGCGCCACGATTACCGTCACTTTATAAATATCCGAGCCGCTGACCAGGGCCTTGATCTCACCGGGTGCAATCTGGAGATCAATCACCGAACCGTTACGCACGTAGGTCCGGCCGCGAGGCAGACGGTTCTCATAGTCGCTGTAGCGCTCGAGGTTGTCGCACCAGGCCTTGCCCCAGAAAGTTCTGGCAATGGTCCGTCCTTCGATCACAACGGGCGAAACGTGGTGCCCCTTTTTCGTGAGCTTGGCCGTTTCGCGCAAGGCTCGCAGTCGTCGCTCTGCCGCAGACACATAGGGTCTCCAACCCCAGCCGTCGTACACTGGTTAAGCCTCCTTCATCGCGGCGTTGATATCGAGAACGACCAACTTGAGCAGTTCCTCGTCTTTCAACTCGGTGAGGAGCAGGTCAGCGCCACTCTCCAAAAAGTCTTCCGAGAGATGGCGCTTCGATTCGATCAGTTGATCGATTTTTTCTTCGACCGTCCCCCGGCATACGAACTTGTGTACCAGTACATTCTTGTTCTGTCCAATGCGGAACGCGCGGTCCGTAGCCTGGTTCTCAATCGCGGGGTTCCACCAGCGATCGAAGTGGACCACGTGCGAAGCGGCAGTAAGATTGAGGCCCGCACCCCCGGCCTTGAGCGAGAGCACGAAGAACCCCACCGCTTCGTCTTCCTGAAACCGTCGCACCAGATCCTTGCGCTTCTTCACTTCGGTCTCCCCGTGAAGGACCAATCCGGGACGCCCGAAAACCGAAGCGAGGAACCCGGCAAGTGGCGACGTTACCTCCCGGAACTGTGTGAAGACGAGCATTTTTTCTTGCTTGGCGGCAACAACCTCGGCGATATCGCGCAAACGAACCCATTTTCCACTATCCTGTTCTCTCCATGCACCGTCTCCCAGCCACTGAGATGGGTGATTGCATATCTGCTTGAACCGCATCAGGAGCGACAGTACCAGCCCCTTGCGCTTGATTCCCGTGGCTTCATCGAGTTGCGCGGCCAGTTCATCGACGGCCTCTTGGTACAGTACGGCCTGCTTACGGCTGAGCTGGCAAAATGCTTTGACTTCGGTCTTGTCCGGCAGGTCCGAAATAACCGCCTTGTCGGTTTTCAGCCGCCGCAAGATGTACGGTCGCACGAGTTCACGCAGAGGGCCATACGGATTGTGGGGCCGGTCTGCAAGGCGCTTGGTGAAACCCATGAACTGCTTCGCCGACCCGAGCAGTCCTGGGTTGATGAAGTCGAAAATGGACCACAAATCACCTAGGCGGTTTTCAATCGGTGTGCCGGTGAGCGCGAATTTGGATCGCGCATTGAGCTTCTTGGCGATCCTGGTCTGTTTGGCGTTTGGATTTTTGATCGCTTGCGCTTCGTCGAGAACAACGAGGTGCCATGCGGTTTCCGCGAGCCAAGGAATGCGCAGGAGTGAGCCATAGCTCGTAATCACCAGGTCCACATCCTGCAGATGTTCTCGGGAAAGTGTTTTGAGATCAGGCGCGGGTATTGCCGAGGGATGGGCAATCAGCCGCTTCAGGCTCGGCGTGAAACGATCCAGTTCGGACGCCCAGTTGGCCAGCAGAGACGCCGGAGCGACGAGCAGGCTTGGCTGTCGATTCCCATTCGCCTGGCTCTTCAACACGAGCAGCAGCGAGAGTAGCTGAATCGTCTTGCCCAATCCCATATCGTCGGCCAAGCAAGCGCCGAGGCCGAGCTTCGCGAGAAGATACAGCCAGCGAAGGCCAACCTGCTGGTAAGGACGTAGCGTGCCCTTGAGCGCCGCGCCGGGATCGACCTGCTCCAATGCCTCGTGGCCTCGCAGCCCTTCCAGCGTTTCCGCGAGCCACGGCCCAGCGACCACTTGACCCCAGTCGGCTTCAACATCGTCTGCGTCTTCTTCCGCAGTGACATTGGCTCCGGCAAGCATGCGCATGGCCTCTCCAAAACTGAGTCCTGTCGCCGCGACGGCGCGTTCGACTTCGCCGAAGTGTTCGATTATGCGCTGCAGCCGTTTCCGGTCAACTTCAATCCAGCGACCGCGAACCAGCGCAAGTCCATCGGACTCAGCCAGCAATTGCTTGACCTCGACTGCGGTCAACGTCTCGCCATCGAGCACGACTTCCATGCGGAAGTCGAGGAGGGCATTCTGGCCAAGTTGGGACGGCGCACTGCCGCCCACCTTCGCGGTTACCTGTGGGCGCGGAGGCCGGTTTGCCTTCCATGCCGCCGGCATTCGCACTACCACGCCTGCGCTTTCCAGTTGCGGGACGTCTCTCAGCATGCGGGTAGCTTCATGGGGCGACCAGCGCAGCGGGTGGAAGATCTCGCCCGCGTCGACCATGGTCTTCAGCCATGGACAGTTCCCAGCCGCGCGCTGCACGGGAAGAAGCAGCGACAACAGACGATCCTTGTTGGCTGCGCCCGCATATTCGCGCAGAGCTTGACCCAGCGGAAGATGCTGGGCCTTGGCGTGTGCCGAGAGCCTGGTGGTATAGGTCGCAAGGAAAGCAAATGGCGCACTTTCATCTTTGCGGTTCTCGGCAAGATTGAAATGCACGCGCCCGACAAGATTCCACGCGGGGTTGCGGCGTTTCAGGAAATCCTGAACTCCGCACTTCGATTCGGCTCAGCTCACGCCGGAAAGCACTGTCCATTTCTCGCCACAGGGCTTGAAGCACTGTTGCAGTCAGATACTCCGCCCCGGTCATCGGCGGTGCGACCAATGCCAACGAATCCAGTTCTGCATCCGATGGCGGTGGAACACGCGCTGCCAGTTGTGAAGATTCCAAATCTGGCTGAGTGCAAATGGCCGTCACATACCTCGCACCGAATTCTCGCCAGTACGAGAAAACGGAAGGAATAACAGTCCCAACTTCTGCGGCCCCAAGTTGGAGAAGCCCATGACCCGATCCACGCGCGAAGGCGTCCCGCAAACGTTGAGCAAGCTCGCGGTCAAGAGCTTGGGCGTCACGATCCTCGGTCAATGTGAGATGACCGTGAGGAGTTAGAACTGGGACAAGGAAGACCGCACCCATGCAAAAGAAGTATCAGCTCAGGTGGCCAAGCCGCAACGGTTTGGCGTTCTTGTGATTCGAAAGGTTAATACGCTCTCCGTAATCTTTGATCGGAGGGCAAATGAAGGCGGGTTCGTTTGTAACGTGCCTGCGTCAGGCGTGCGGATCGTAAATCGGGGCTGGCTTGTTGGGAGTTTCTCGGGCGTGAGAACGGTAAACGGAAGGCGCGTGTCCGCCTTCCGGTTTATCTCGGCGTGCTGCTTGCGTCCCGCTGCTCGTCGAACTGCGCGGTGCGGCGCACAGTCGTCGCGCGCTGTTCGTGGTTCCGGCGGCATAACTGCTGCGCAGACTCGCGGGGCTCACCGCAGCCACGGCGAATCCTCAATTGAAGTTCGAGGGGTTCAAATGGCCGATGCCACGAAACGTCGGTAGATTTTACCCAGGATCAGAAAACAGGTGCATATACAGGTGCATAAAAATCACCAAATGAGCCGATTTCACCCGAACTACAGCACTTATGCCGAGGCTAACTGATTGAATCCAAGCAACAGGGCGGGACGGAGTTAATTTGCTAAACCGTTATACGGTCAAAAGCTGTATCGGGGGTTCGAATCCCCCCCTCTCCGCCAGAATTTTCGCAATCCCAATCACATAGCATCTATTGCACCGAGGATGGCGGTATCGCCTCTGCGCGTGCTTTGGCGGACCCATTGCCGGAGGTGAATGGGCAGCCCGAGACCCACTTTCTGTCATTCCTCGGTATTTGGTTCCGCGGGAGATTAATACGCTTGAGCCGGATATCCACTGATCGACATACTCGCCGGACACGACTCACGACGCGGCGGGCTGCATATTGCCCGGACCCTTGCATTTCCGGCTCCGTTGAGAGCCGAGGCGCTTGCATATGGCGAAACGCAAGGGATCTAGCTAGCTAGATGGGGGTTCTTGAGTGGATATTCGGGTAGGTGGTACGGTGTTTCTTGATTGAGATTTATGACCGTCGGCTGCTCCAGGCGGCGAGCGCGATCCCGCGAAACATGCCGATGCTGTGGCGGCTGCGGAGAACTGGCCCGCGCCACTCCTGCCGGTCTCGCCGCCTCTGAGCAAGTGTCAAGTAAGATCTTCTTGTTTCCCTTATCAATCAGTTCGCGCACGGCCTCGCGCGGCACCACGGCGCCCTCGCCTGCCATTATCCTCCCACGGATGTCGACAATGGCGATGTCCGCGATATGACGCGTTCTTGTTTGCATCTTGACGCGAATGTGCTCCCGACCGTAACAGACTTTCCTAATGCCGAACCCGCTCGAGCGCGTGCGAGTCCCAGGAGCGCAGCCGCGCCGAAGCCCAGCGCAAACACCTGTCCGATTCCTGGAACTGCAAGGAGCACGGTCACGCCGACCCGTGATCCTGCTAGTGTTGGTAGAACCGATTACGCCGTTTGTAGGCTATTACGGTTATTGCAATACACAGGCCCATGGGCGGAAACATGAGAATGAGGATTCCGCTTCGCAAAGCCTGGATGAAGCGTTGCGTCGACGCAGCGGCCTGCGTATAGCACAGCGAGCAGCCCTGGCCGAAGAGCGCAGGCGGAAGCACGATCAGTATCAACCCCATCGCAATGATGGCGAACAGCCGTTTGACCCTCATTGTGAGGCTCCCGCGTTAACGGCCGGAGGAGAAAGCCTTTCCATACGGTAGCTGTCCGTCCAGCTACCCTGCAGCGCGGCAAAAACAAAGATGACAATTATCGCCGCCCAAGTGACGAACACGCGATTTTCCGAGCCCAAGTGCATGAAGAATATCACCGCCAACCCAGCTTCAAGCAGGGCTATCGCGAACATGCGGAAGATCATCGCCGTAACATCGACACGTTGATAGGCGATCACAAATTGCAGGCCGGCTAGAAGCAGGATGCAGATGTAGACGATAAGATATTTGCCCAGCTTGTCTGCGTATGATGCAGCCCCGTCGCCCTGCTGCTTCGGGAGTTCCATTACGTCCTCCGTCCCACCGCCTTACTTCGACACATTGAGGAGATACACCAACGGCACGACAAACATCCATACCAGATCTACAAAGTGCCAGTAGAGTCCGGTGATCTCGAGATCGTCCGCATGGAAGCGTCCGCGCTTGTAACGGGTTCCAACCACCAGCAGGACAATCACTCCCACGGTGACGTGGGTCAGGTGCAATCCGGTAATGGTGAAAAATGAGGCGCCAAAGAGACCGTTACCCCATGGGTTGCGAAAGGGCCGTACACCCTCGTCGATCAAGGCGATCCATTCACGCAGTTGAAGGAAGGCGAACATGACTCCCCCTACCGCGGTGATCATCGGTCCACCGGAAGGCCGCGCTGCGGTCACCCATCTTGGCGGCTCGCACCCCGAGAAACATGGTCAGGCTGCTGGTGATCAGGATGAAAGTCATCACCATAGCGTTTACGACGGTCGGGAAAAACTTGAATGGCGTGGCCCAGTTGAGAGAGCCGTTGCGCAGAAAGCCATACGCCAGGAGGCAGGCAGCGAAGGTGGCCGCATCCGCGATAATGAACAGCCACATTGCCAGTTTCTTCGTCGGAACGGCAAACGGCGGCGATCTCTGCAGCACCACGGGATGCGTCCCCATGGTCAGGTCCGATTGGCTCACAGCGCCTCCTTCAGTGCCGGGCTAGATTCGCGTCCACAGCAATAACAGAAGATAGATCCACAGCACGCCCATGAAATGCCAGTAATAAGAAACCGTGCTGAGTGTGCTCAATCGCAGCGTCGGAGCTGGTTTGCGGAACCGCCAAATCACCAACGTCAAGCCCGCCAATCCCCCAAGTACGTGAAGCGCATGGACCACGGTAAACAAGTAGAAGAATGAGCAGCTGGGATTGGTAGCCAGGTACAGTCCCTCCGATCTCAGTTGTAGCCAGGCCACATATTGCCCGGCGACGAACAGCAGACCGAGTCCCATCGTGAGCCACAACCAGAGCAGTGGAATCGAGCGCCGCGGCTGTACTCCGCGAGCGAAGGCTGCTACCCGTTTGCGTGCAATCTCCAGAACGCCTCCGCTCGCCAGCAAGACCAGGGTGTTGAGATAAAGCACCGGCGGCAAGGTGAAGTGCCGCCAATCCGTCGACGAGCCTTGGCGCACGACCATGGCGCTGGTGAAAGCGACGAAGGTCATGGTGATCGCCGCCATAGCAACCCAGACGCCAGTCCTGGAAGCGGGCGAGCTGTCCTCAACTGCGCGCAAGTTCCCGATCGCTGGCGGCAAATCGTGCCATCCGCCGTCGTGCGAGGTTGGGCGAGACTCGATTTTCGCCGGTTCGTGGACGGTAGTTGCCATAAGCTACTGCACCCTTTGTTGCATTGGCCCTTCAGCTCGATTTAGGCAAGCTCGAAGGCCAACTCGCATCACTTCTCGTCGTGCACACAATCAATCTGCTCGGGCGAATCCTGCATCACGTAATCGCCATTTGCGCCCTCAACGCCGTATTGATACGGGTCGTGATAGACGACCGGCAGCTTGCCCCCGAAATTATCGAACGGCGGAGGCGACGGCACCGACCACTCCAGCGACGTCCCCTCCCAGGGATTTTGCGGAGCCGGTTTTCCCCAAAACCGACTGTGGATCAGGTTGTACAGAAAAACCAGTTGCGCCGCGCCGGTGATCAAAGCAGCAATCGTGATGAACTTGTGCACCGGCATAAGCGGCGCCATAAAGTCATCGACAAAGGCCTGATAGCGGCGCACATTTCCCGCCATCCCCAGATAGTGAAATGGCATGAAAATGCAATACGCGCCGACAAAGGTGAGCCAGAAATGTATTTTCCCCAGAGTCTCGTTCATCATCCTGCCGGTCACCTTCGGGAACCAGAAGTAGGTCCCGGCGAAGGTTCCGAACAGTGCGGCCACGGCCATCACCAGATGGAAGTGGCCGACGACGAAGTAAGTGGCGTGCAGCATGGCGTCAAGCGACGGTTGCGCCAGGAAAAAGCCACTGATTCCGCCACTGACGAACATCGAGATAAATCCCAACGCAAAGAGCGAGGCGGTATTGATACGCAGCTTCGAACCGTACAGACTGCCTATCCAGATCAGCACGATGATGGTGGCGGGAATCGTGATGGCCAACGTGGAGAAGGAAAACGCGATCGACGAGAACGGATTCATGCCGCTTACGAACATGTGGTGTCCGTAAACGATGTAGCTGAGAAACGCGGTCGATACCATCGAATAGATGATCACCCGGTGGCTCAGCAGAGGCCGGCGCATGTTCGTGATCAACACATGAGAGACAACTCCCATAGCCGGGAGAATTGCGATGTACACCTCAGGGTGTCCGAAAAACCAGAAGAGATGTTGCCACAGCAGCGTCGATCCGCCGGCATGCGGCTGCAACTGATCGTTGACGACCAGGTTCGAGGGAATGAAGAAGCTGGTACCGGCGACATGGCCCAGGATCAGCAGAACGCAAGCGGGCATCAACACGGCGAATGCAGTCAGACTAATGCAGGAGGTGATGAACCATGCCCAGACGGAGAGTGGCAGGCGCAGCAGGCTCATGCCTTGACAACGCATGTCGAGTGTTGCCGAGATGAAGTTTAACGACCCAAGCAACTGTCCTACGCAGAAGATGGTAATTGAAATCGCCCACAGGACTTGCCCGGTTCCTTGGCCACGCCGGCGACTTCCCCCAGCGCGCTCAGCGGAGCGTAAGCCGTCCAACCAGAGAGCGGCGGTCCCTGGGGCACGAAGAAGGCCGATATCGCCACGACGAAAGCGACGAAGGTCACCCAGAACGACGTCATGTTGATGTGCGGAAACGGCATGTCCTGGGCGCCCACTTGGATGGGCAGGAAATAGTTACCGAAGCCTGCTATGGGAGCGGTGGTAAGCACGAAGAAGACCATGATGGTGCCGTGCATGGTCATCAACTGCAGATAGTACTCAGGGGTCATGACGCCACCGGGCGCGCCAGTCTTGGACAGCAACTGCAGTCCAGGCATGGCCGCGTTCGGCCATGCCAGGTGGATTCGCATGATCCAGGAGAGCACCATGCCGATGTAAACCGCCACCAGGGCAAGGACGTAGTACTGTTCGCCAATGATCTTGTGATCGAGGCTGAAAATGTACTTGCCGATGAATCCGGTAGGTGGAGCGTGGTGATGGACGACCTGCTCGGACATATTGTGTATGCGATCCTCTCAGTACTCCCGCGTGCGCGGACCGCCTCGACGACCTACTGCAATGCTGCCTGCTGCTTCAGCCACTTGTCGAAGTTTTCCTGCGACATGACTTCGAGATATGCCTTCATGTTGTAGTGACCCAGCCCACAAAGCTGCGTGCAAACAATTTCGTATTTGCCAATCTTGGTTGGGGTAAAGTGCACCGAGAGATCGAGACCGGGCACGAAGTCCTGCTGGATGCGCAACTCCCGCACAAAGAACGAATGACCAACATCCTTGGAATGCATAAGCAGATGGATCTCCCGATTCACCGGTACCGCCAGCTCGGCAGTCACGATGTCATCCCTGGAGTCGGAATCGTGCGTGGTATCGAGACCAAAGAAGTTTTCGTTAGCCTCGTTAATCTGTTCGGGGTGGATAGGCCCGAACTTCCCGTCCGGGCCGGGATAACGGAAGTAGAACGCGAACTGCCCGGCCTGGGCCTGTACTGTCACGGCATCCGGAGACGGAGGCGTAAGGTAGATCGCGGCCCAAGCCTTGGTGCCGAAAGCTCCCAACGCCATCACTTCGAGTCCAACGACGACGACTGCCGCCGCCACCAGCCCGCGTGCTCCACCCGGAAAGCTTTTGATCTTTTCTCCTTTAGGACGATTCGAGTATCTCCAGATGAAAAAGCCCAGGACGAGTTGGGCCGCAAGGAAGCAAATGCCCGCCTCCACCATCGTCTCCGACATCTGTTCGTCGATCATGGGGCCGTTGGTCGAGATATCGACCGGGGGCTCCCAGATGTGCAATACGATGGGAATGGCAGAAGCAATTGCAATTACTACGATCGTCACTGCAAACAGTTTCGCCATGTGCGTCTCACTCTACCACTTTGCCGCGGCGCTCCTGAACGCGGTATGCGCCGCAGGCCGCTATTTCGCCTTGTAGGTAAAGTTCGCGGTCGCCGCCCGGCCACCTGCCACAGTTTTGGTGCAACGCCAGAAACGTAACGGACAAGCCGCTCCCGCACATGTGTGAACAGGTCACCACAAGAGTATTTCAGGTACCGAACAAAATCACCGGTTCAACGGCAACCGCAAGCCGCCCAAGGCTGGTCGCCGAGTATCGCACCCCTGTGGTTGGCACTGCGGCAGATGGAGCTACGGGTTAAAAGGCACTCTACGCCAAAGCAGGACACGGAAGCGGACCGGAAGCACAACGAAGCGCTGGTGGAGTTCGTCGCGTTTTCAAACCAGTTTTGTCTCCCCTTTCGGCTCCTTAATGTGCGATCCATAAGCGCGGGCGTCTTAGTAAGAAATGTTGCCCGCAAGAGGGTGACGTCAAGCTGCTTGTGTAAAAACCCGGAGGGTGCGGGTTTTCCATTCCAGGTTAAAGCGCTGGAAGATGGAGTAGATGATTCGATCCACGCTCTGCACATTCACAAAGCAAACCATGGGGCGCGTTCGACGCCGCACCTCCACGAAACAGCGCTCGATGATGTTAGTAGTGCGCAGCTTCCGCCATAGGTGCCGGGGGAAGCTGAAGAACGACAGCAACTCAGGCAGATCGTGCTCCAGTTGCCGCATCATCGGACCATAGGCGTGCTGCCAACGCCGACGAAAGGCGCGAAAGGCAGCTTCGGCCTGGCGGCGGCTATCGGCGCGGTACATGGCCTGGGCCCCGCGCTTGACTTCGTCGTAGTCGCGGCGGCGCACTCTTTCCAGGATATTGCGCATCTTGTGTACCCAGCAGCACTGATGTAGCACTCGCGGATAGACGGTCGCAATCGCCGCCGCCAACCCCGCGCAGCCGTCGGTGACGATCAGCAGCAGGTTCTCGCCTTGCAGCCCGCGGCGGTACAGATCCTGCAACAGCCCTTCCCACGCCATCTGGCTTTCTCCCTTGCTGCGCAGGAAGCCCAGCAATTGCCGGGTGCCGTCCTGGCGGACTCCGTAGGCAACCAGCATCTGTACCCGTTGCCGCCCGGCCGGCCGCCGCACCCGCAGACTCACTCCGTCCAGGAACAAATACGCCCACTCATCCTGTAACGGCGCTTGATGAAACTGGCGCACCGCTTCGTCCAAGTCGCGCGTCAGTCGCGACACCGTTTGCGGACTGACCACTTCTCCGGTCACGATGGCGACCACCCGCCCCACCTGCCGGGTGCTGATCCCCCGCAAGAAGGCTTCCCGGATCAACAGCGACACCTCTTCCGCCCGCCGTTGAAACTTCTGCAGCACCTCCGGCAGAAATCCCCGCTTGCGGGTGCGGGCGATGCGCAAGCGCAGGGGCCCAAAGCGAGTCACAAAATCCCGTTGGTAATAGCCGTTGCGGTAATCCTGACGCGGCTTTTGTCGGCCATAATGCGGGCTCACCATGTAGCGGTCTCTTTGCCGTTCCGACAGCAGCTCGAAAAACTTCCGCGCTGCCTGCTGTACCTGCCCTTGTAAGTCGCCCCAGAAACTCTCTTTCAGATCGGCCACAAAATGTTGGAAGTGCTCGGTGATGGGTGTAACCTTCGCCATGGGTGTAAGTCTCCTTCGGAAATGGCTTTAGCTTGTCGGCCAAAGCCAACTTACACCCTCCTACTTCTTACACAATCGAAGTTACGTCACCACGCAAGAGTCAGCGATTTCACCACAACATCTCTGAGGAGTATAGTGTGGGGCTATAGGAGCCTAAAACGAAAATTCCCGCTTAGGAGCCTCACATGAGTTCATTGTGCTCTCCCGCACTTGCATCTCTCGACGACTCTTTGGCTCTCCTCTGTGAAAGCTTGAAAACCCTTAAGGCTGCCAACTCAATTGACTTCGCAGAAGTCATCGAGCAGCTTAAGCTGGCCGCAGAATCTGCCCGCATGGTGCGTGAGTTGGTATGGTCCGAGTTGCCCGAGGCCTCGTGGCAGAACCGCGAGCAACTCGACACACTTATCGATAAGATCCAAAAGATCTTAGATGCCAGGACCTTGGAGCAACTGCGCTCCCGTCTGTTGGCGCTGGCGACCGAGTTGGAGCGCGGCAAGATTATGCACCGCCGGGCGCTCCGTGTAAATGAGCTGAATCAACTGCGTGAGCAGGCGATCAACGAATTACGGTCCCAGGCTGGATTGGAGGGAGCACCACAGACACTGCCCGGTCCTGAGCCAGACCAATGGATCGAGTGGGCGTGCAGCTTGCAAGAGCCGCAAGATGCGGAATCTTTGCAGACCCTTCGCAATGGATTCGTGCACCTCGATGACTTTGTTGCCAATCTAGAGCCCAACATGTGGGTGGCAGCGGGACCGCCAACTTTGGAGGATCCGCCGGAAGCGAAGAGATCGGCCGATAAAACACTACCAAAAGAACCTCCAATGGAGACAAAGGGGGTTGACGAACTTGTTGTGCCGTCAGGGCCGAATTCCGCCATGAAGGTTGATTTCACTTTGAAGGATAAAGAAGTGGTGGGCCAGAGGTTGACAGAGAACCCGCCATCCAATCAATTGCAAGAAGTGGCCGCGTCTAGCGAGACTTCGGCGGAATCCCCAGTGCTGGCTGATGCCCTTGCCATTCTCGACCATTCTTTGGCTCTGCTCTATGAGAGCCTGGAGAAACTCAGGGCCGCCAAATCAATTGACTTCGCAGAAATCATCGAGCAGTTCAAGATGGCCACAGAATCTGCCCGTGCGGTGCGTGAGTTGGTATGGTCCGAGTTGCCCGAGGCCTCGTGGCTGAACCGGGAAGAACTTGACACGCTTATCGATAAGATCCAAAAAATTCTAGAAGCGAGGACTCTAGAGCAACTGCGTTCCTGTCTGTTGGCGCTGGCGACCGAGTTGGAGCGCGGCAGTGTTGTGCACCGCCGGGCGCTCCGTGTAAATGAGCTGAATCAGCTGCGTGAGCAGGCGATCAACGAATTACGGTCCCAAGCTGCGTTGGAGGGAGCACCACAAACGCTGCCCGGTCCTGAGGCAGCCCAATGGATCGAGTGGGCGTGCGGCTTGCAAGAGCCGCAAGATGCGGAATCTTTGCAGACCCTTCGGAATGGATTTGTCCACCTCGATGACTTTGTTGCCAATCTAGAGCCCAACATGTGGGTAGCAGCGGGACCGCCAACTTCGGGGATTCCGCCGGAACCGAAGAGATCTGCCGATAAAGCACCATCAAAAGAACCTTCGCTCGAGGCAAAAGGGTTTGACGAACCTGTTGTGCCGCCCATGGAGATTGCATCGGAGGCAACTAAGTCCTCAGGAGGGTACGACGAGCCGCGATTTCCGGAGCTGCTCGAGGAGCAACCTCCGCGCGTGCTCGAGTCAAATACGCTCACGCCAAACGATGATACTGCACCGCTGACCGAGGAAGCGATTCAGCGGATAATGGTGCAAGAGCGCGCGCTGTTGGCCGGCATGATGGGCCTCGTCACTGACCCGCTGGGACACTTCAACCGTCCTGCCGAGCGTCCCTTCACCGAGGAAGTTTTGCGCGGGACGAGCGCCGCACCGGCGAGCGTCGCTGACCCGCTAGGACACTTCAACCGTCCTGTCGAACGTTCCTCCGCAGCGGAGGAGGCTTCGCGCGAGACGAGCGCGGGGCCAGCGAGCCTGGTCAGTGAGCCGATCGATCACTTCAGCCGTCCTGCCGAGCGTCCCTCCACGGCGGAGGTTTTGCGCGAAACGAGCGCCGCGTCGGCGATCCTCGTCAGTGAGCCGGTCGATCAGCTCAGCCCTCTTGCCGAGCTTCCCTTTACCGCGGAGGTTTCGCGCGAAACGAGCGCCGCCCCGGCGACCACTTCAGATATCAGGGCGAGAGTTGGAGAGGCTTGGAGTAGGAAATGGCGGACGTTGCTGGCCACTCCTGCAACACTAGTGTTCGCTGCAGTGCTGCTCTTTGCTGTGCTCGGAGCCCTACTGTGGAGGACGTACAGGAACCGCACCAGCAATGGTCCGGTTAACGTCATCGAGAGCAAGATTCCCGACCAGACGCTAAGTAATCCCGGGGCCAAGGGGCTGCCCACTAACTCCGGAATGTCTACCAATTCTGCCACGCACACTTTGAGTCCGAAGACCCAAACCGAAGAACAGGCCAAGCTGCAGGCCGGGAGCGTCGCTCCCAAACAGCTTTCGAAATCCTCGCCCGCAAAACAGGCCGGCAAACGCGAGGATGAAGTGTTGCGCCCGCCTGTGGAGGTCCCAACAAACATCGCCGTGGTCAAGAATGAAGGAGGTCCACCGAACGCCACGACAGAAATTCCGGTTTCGATTCCCGGTGGCGTGCCAAATGGGGTCCCGAACAGCGTAGCCAATATCGCCAAAGACATTCCGGTTGCTGTGCCGAAGCTCGCCCCACAGAAGGTCAGGGTTTCCTCGGGAGTCGCACAAGGTTTGCTAATCCACCAAGTCTCGCCGAAATACCCGCCGCAGGCCCAAGAGGCGCGCATTCAGGGAACCGTAGTCTTGCAGGCGGTAATTGGGAAAGATGGAACCGTGCAGAATGTGCATGTGGTAAGCGGTCATCCCATGCTGACCCAAGCGGCGATGGATGCTGTCCGAATGTGGCGCTACAAACCCTACACCGTAAATGGGGAAGCAGTCGAGGCTGACACTCAGATAAACGTCAACTTCAAGCTCTCAGGCGAGTAGTCCGGAAAGATAGCCGGTGCACGTTAGCTGAGCTGGCATACATTGCGGCGCACACGCGCAATCTTGCTTCAGGCGGCGGGCGGTTCTCTCAAGGATGCGTCAGCACAGCTCGGCCACAGCAGGCTCTCCACCACCCACGAAATCTACACCCAACCCCTGCCCGCGCATCAGCGCGCCGCCGTCGAGCAGCTTGCGCATTTGGTGACGAATGGTGACGAGTTGCGGCTGGGCGCCGCGTAAGAACCGCTCTCGTTACAAATTGAAATCAGAAAGAGAAATGGTAGGCACGAGGAGACTCGAACTCCTGACCTCTACCGTGTCAAGGTAGCGCTCTAACCAACTGAGCTACGCGCCTACGCAGTAAAGCAATGCTTAATTCTAGCGGGCTGGCGCCAGGTGAGCAAGCTTTGCGTTTGCGGGGTTCTGCAAGTGCTGCTGAATGAAGCATAATCCACGGCTGGAAACTTGGTGAACCCGGAAGCCGACGTCAGCTCTCAGCAGGTTACCTTCTTCGCCGCCAGAAGCGCCCAGCGCTGTAGTCTCGATGCCAATAGTTTCGTGGCCTATCGGTGTCCCAGGAGAAGGCCCCTTTATGTACTCTGATTTGAGGTTTTCCGCCATCCCCTTCCAGAATAATGCTGACTACGTCGAAGCGGCAGGGCGGCGGACGGTCGCCGGAGATGCGGCGAACACATCTGCGAGCAACTGACAAGATGTGTCGCCGCTTGCTCCGATCGACTGCGGTAACCGGTGGCGCAAACCCCTCGTGGGTTCGAGTTTTCACCTCGATGAAGCAGAGAATGCCATCGTCCCATCCGATCAGATCAATCTCCCCCCGGTCGTACGGGACGCGAAAGTTTGCGGCAACGATTCTGTAGCCCAGGCTCCGCAAGTGGAGGTACGCCTCGAGTTCGCCGCGTTTGCCGGTCAGCAGATGTTTCGGCCTGCGCGCCGGTAAGAGGCGGTTGGCCAGTTCCAAACTGCGAATGACGAACTTGGTCAGCCACACCATGAGAGGATTAGCACGTCCAATCAGCCTGACTCTAACGGTTTCGGGCTTCCGCCGTTGTGATGAGGATCACTGGAAGCAGTGCTCGCGTGAGGCTGCAAGCCTATCGGGCCTGAGAAATTGCGGAACGTGGTGGTTGCCAGTCGGAGGCAAAGCCGTCAGAATCAAAGAGACCTTCGTGCGCATGTCGAACATGGTGGCGGTTCGCCAGCGACGTCGAGAGATACGTCGGGGAGGAATCCACCGGAGGGTTCGCGGGTGCAAAATCTGGAAGTAGCAGACTACTTTTTCGAGATAGCCGCTTGAAGAGCCAATTCTGGACTGCGCCGAACCAGATCACGCTTCTGCGCCTGATCTTCATCCCGTTCGTCATCATTACGGTGTTCGATGGGCAGTGGACTTGGGCGCTCGGTCTTCTGGTAGCGGCGGCCTTGAGCGATGCCCTCGACGGACTTCTGGCGCGGGCCTTGCACCAGCAGACTATGCTGGGACAATATCTGGATCCAATCGCTGACAAACTGCTGCTGAGTTCCCTCTTCCTCGTGCTCTCGTTTGTCAAAAAGATCCCCTGGAAGTACACCATTCTGGTCTTTAGCCGCGACCTGTGCATCGTCGCCACAGCCGTGGTTTTGTATGCCACAGTCGGGTTTCGCGACTTCCGGCCCAGCATCTATGGCAAGCTGAACACCGCTTGTCAGATCGCCGCTATTTTCTTCGTTGTTCTGGCACAAGTTCTGCGCGCGCCTTGGGTGCTGCACCTGGAAACGTTTTTTCTCTACGCAACCTTTACCTTCGCCACCATCTCGGGCGTCCACTATGTTTTGCTCACGGGATACCGCTTACGCAAACAGGAACAAAAGCCAGCCACCTGACCCAAGACCAGGTCCGAGAGCGGCAGGTTGTAGCGGACTGCAGCTATCTCAACCTCATGACTACCGATCGCAATCACCGTGTGCAAATCATCGTCGCGTTCACTTTGGTGTACCTTTTCTGGGGCTCGACCTACCTGGCGATCGGAATTGCCGACAGCGAGCACCTGCCTCCCGCAGTGATGTGCGCTCTGCGATTCTTGATTGCCGGTCCGCTGATGCTGGCCGCGTGTGCTGCCATGGGCCGCAGGATCCGCATCACCTGGACTGAAGCAGGGCGGCTGGCTGCCATCGGCTGCTTGTTACTCGTGGGCGGTAACGGAGGTCTAGCCTGGGCAGAACAATGGGTTCCGACAGGACTTGCTGCACTGATCGTAGCGGTTACGCCGATCTGGTTTATGGTGCTGGAAACCTTCGTTTTCCGTGGAGACCGGCTTTCGCGACGCGGTTTCATCGGCCTCGTGCTGGGTATCGCGGGTATTGCCATTCTCTTCTGGCCCAAGTTTGCAGAGCGCAACACTCTTGGCATCATGCAACTGGTGGGTTCCTGCACTCTCTTGTTCTCTTCGATGAGCTGGGCCATCGGCTCGGTGCTTTCGCGCAAGTGGCAGATGAAAGTTGACCCACTCACCGCAACCGGCTGGGAAATGTGCTTTGGGGCGGTCGGCAATAGCCTGGTCGCGTTGGCGACGGGCCAGCAGCACCGTATTGTGCTGACCTCTCGCGCGCTGATGGCCGTGCTCTATCTCGTGGTTTTCGGGTCGTGGGTCGGTTACACCGCATACATCTGGTTGCTAAAGCATGTATCGACGCAGAAGGTGGCGACCTACGCTTATGTGAATCCCGTGATCGCGGTTTTCCTCGGATGGTTGGTGCTGCGCGAGCGCTTCGATGGATACATACTCGCGGGCAGCGTAGTGATCATCGCCGCCGTGGTGTTGGTCACCACGGCAAAGGCCCACAGCCGCGAACTGGGCGAGCAAGCGGTGGGCGTGCCGGAATTCGAATCGGAAGTGTAGTGGCAGGTGCTTGGCCTGTCCCCGCGCTCCTTCGACCGTTGCCAGGCAGCGGTTTTTCTCGTACCCTGAAAGCGATGGAAGTACACTTCACCCCCGAGACGGAAAAGAAACTCAAAGACCTGTCCACGCAGAGCGGACGCCGGACGGACGACCTGGTTGAGGACGCAATGGCGGGATACTTTGACGAAGTGCTGCAAGCGCGAGAGATGCTCAACAGCCGCTATGACGATCTGAAAAGCGGCCGGGTGAAGCCCATTTCCCGGGACGAGGTTATTGCCCACTTCCGCAAAAAGAGCGCCATCGCTCGCCGGAAACCTACGCCACCCGGGTCATGATCACCTATGATCTTCACCCACAAGCCCGCCTTGACCTTGACGAGATTTGGGAATTCATTCGCAGAGATAATCTCGATGCCGCCGACAAAGTGATTGCGGATATTTTGGCCAGCATCGACGTACTGGCGCCTTTCCCCAATCGGGGCCACAAACGCCCGGCACCTCACGTCACGCCCCTTACGATTTATGTTGGTGCGTGACTACCTGATAGCCTACGCGCCCGAAGAAGAGCCGCTGTGGATCATCGCGGTGATGCATGGACGGCGTAGCCCCCGCCTGATGGCCGCGATCCTTAGGGGCAGAGAGTAGGCAATTAGGTCGCACTCCCCAAATTTGAATCGGAAGTGCAGTGCTGCCCAGCACGCTTTATTTTCCGGCTTTCTGGTACGTACCCCAGAACGCTGCTACCTTTTTCGCCACGTTCTCGGCAAAGCTGGATGTTGCGCTCGATGCGAATGGACCACTGCGAACATCATCGCCCCATAAAACCTTTCCGTCCTTGTCGGTCAAACGCATTGCTCCTTGAACGTGATAGCGCGTGGCGCCGTTCGTCGTTGCAGACGTGATCTGGAACGAACCAGTCAAAACCGCATCTGCGTCAGTTCCTCCCGATTCCACAACGGGAACACCGTACTTGGTTAAATAACTGATAAGCTTCGCGGTCAACAAATTGGTCATGCCCTGACCGCTAGGATCGTCCGCAACCAACTGATCGACGCGAATCGTCTTCGTGGCTTGAGCGTGAAGTGGCAGCGAAAGCAAAGACGCCGCCAGCAAAAATGCAACCAGGGTTTTCATCTTTACCCCCAATTCTGCGATGCTGGGCGCGAAACTGCGAAAAACAACTCCGTCGAGCGTCAGCTTACGTTACCCAAAACGCTAGAGACCGTCCATAAGAATACCGACACCGCGGTCCATCCCGCGGCCTTTTTTATTCAGCCTGGCCGATTCCGTGAATGCCTCCAGTGTTTCAACCTGCCAGCCCATAGCCTTATCTTCCATTTCCGGAGGCTCACAGTACTTCCAGGGGGATTTTACGGGTATCTTGCTCAACAGATACCAGTAACGGGCGGCAACTGCGCCGGTGACTCCGCCGAAAAAGCCGAAGCAGATAGCTGTAATTCTCATCGCGTTCATGCGTCTGCGGCTTCACAGGTCAGAAAGGGTTGAAAAAGCTGCCCTTGTACCTGAAGAACTCTTCCTCACCGCCAGTATGCGGAACGAAGCGCATGAAACGCCGAATCGTTTCGTCCTCCAAGGGCGTAATATCAAAACTATGTCCATCTCGACCCCGAACAACTGAATGAGGTGTGAGGAGTACCGTAGCACCGCCGTCACCGCACGTCACCCATCCCCTAAGCGGTGTGTCGCCCCTGCTCCTGTTCAACTCAACCCAGTGGTCTACGTTCTCGTGGCAGTGCGCTACTTGCGGTTCCCATGTATCGATGCGGCACTTCACGAAGGGAACGATCTCGGCGCACCGCAGCCTGTTACAAATGGAACGTTGGTAGTCAATTGTATCCATTCTTGTAACTGCTCATTCTACATGGTGCCGCCCGAAACTGTGGTTGAGGCGAGCAGCCAAGGGCGAGCTTCCCGCTGCGTCCCCTCGTGTTTCACAAACGGTAGAATAGAAGCCGGAACATGGCGGCAAAGCCCGTCAGAGCGGGCTTGAATGTTTCAAGTTTGATGCTCCATAATCGCCGCATGAAGTACGGCTATGCTCACCTAGAACTGCTCTGACGCCTACTTCCGTCTCCAGCGCACCCCGTCTTTGGTGTTTTCGAGGATGATGCCATTTTCCGCCAACTGCGCCCGGATGGCGTCCGAGCGTCCAAAATCGCGGCTCTTGCGGGCTTGCGAGTGTTCGGCGACCAGTCGCTCAACGTCGGCGTCGGAGAGTGCGGCCGCTTTGGCAAGCTCGGCCGTCTGCGGGCTAATCTTGTCCTCCAGCCCCTCTGCCTTTGCCCACTCGACCGTCGCGCGCACCTTGGCGGCATCGTCATCCTTCAGCACGGCGAAGATCTCGTCGAACTGCTCAAGCACTTGCAGAAGTCGCGGCACGTCGCCCTTGCGCACTTCTCCGGCATCGGCCGCAGCGTTCACGTCGCGCACCATATCGAAGACGGCGCCCAACGCGCGCGCGGTATTCAGATCGTCATCCAGGCCGGCGCGCATCTCGGCCGAAGTTCTGTCAGCGATTTCGGTAATGATCACGTTGCTGTCATCGGCAAACTGCGAAGTCTCAAGCCGCAGCTTGAAGTTGCGCAGACGCTCAACGGAATTGGCCGCCTGGGTCAGCCCGTCGAAAGTGAAGTTGAGTTGCTTCCGGTAGGGCACCGACATCAGCAGAAATCGAATCGACGACGGCTTATGTCCCATCAGTACCAGGTCGCGCACAGTGAAGAAATTTCCCGCGCTCTTGGCCATCTTCTCGCCTTCCACCAGCAGGAAGCGCGCATGCACCCAAACGTGCACGAATGGCTTGCCGGTCAGCGCCTCCGATTGCGCTATCTCGTTTTCATGATGAGGAAAGATAAGATCTTCGCCGCCAGTATGGATGTCGAAGCTCTCGCCGAGGTACTTCATCGACATTTGCGAACACTCGATGTGCCAGCCCGGACGGCCAGGGCCGATCTCGGTTTCCCACATGGCCTCGCCCGGCTTGGGAGCTTTCCACAGTGCGAAGTCGCGCGCGTTGTCCTTGTCGTATTCGTCGACGTCCACCCGCGCGCCGTCGTTCATCCCGGCGAAGTCCTTCTTCGAGAGCTTGCCGTATTCCGGAAACTTGGCGATGCGGAAGTAATAGGAGCCATCATCAGTGCGGTAGGCGTATCCCTTCTCCACGAGCCCGGCAATGAAGTGGGCCATCTCTTGGATGTGGTCGGTGGCATTCACCAGGAGTTCGGGGTGCTGAATGTTTAGAGCGTCGGCATCCTCCAAAAACGCCTGCTTGTACTTCTTGGTGTAGTCCTGAACGCTGACGCCAAGCGAGGCCGCGTTACGGATGATCTTGTCGTCCACGTCGGTAATGTTCATCACGTGCTTCACGCGGTAGCCGCTCTGCTTGAGAAAACGCCGCAACGTGTCAACGACGATGAAGGTGCGGAAATTGCCAATGTGACCGTAGTCGTAAACCGTGGGCCCGCAGGCGTACATGCGGACCAGGTTGTCTTCTAGCGGATGAAACTCCTCGACTTTTCCAGACAGAGTGTTAAAGAGCTGAAGCGGCATGAACCTTCCCTGTGCAGGTGGAGAATCTTCGATTGTAGGGGGCTGCAAGAGAGAGGGTCAACCAACTGGCCTGCGCTCGCGTCGGCGCGGCTTGGGAGAGGATTAGCGATCGTAACTTCTTTGCTAGCGGATTCCGACCTGGCCCTGCACACTATGGATCAACTTGGCTGAGTCGTAGCCGACCCCGTCCTTGAAGACTGTCTCAACGTTCTCGATGTCCTCGATCTTCCTGGAGGGATCGCCCTTGATGAGAACGAAGTCCGCATCCTTGCCGGCTGCGAGGGTGCCGATACGATCCTGCTCGCCGAGGTAGACGGCGCCATTGCTGGTCCCAATCTGAATGGCTTGCGCTGGGGTGAATCCGGCTTCGACCAGCAGTTCGATTTCGCGCTGATCGCCGAATCCAGGAAGCACGCCGCCGTTCCCGGTTGGATCCGGACCTGCAAGTAGCAAGCCGCCGCCTTTCACAAACGCAGCTTCAAATTCCAGCTCTTTCTTGAATAGAGCCGTGATGGGCGAATCCATCGGCACGCGAGCACGTGCGGTGAGATAACTCGATGCGGATTCGGATGACATAGCATCCAGGACTCTCTGCTGTAATTTTGGCCGCCCGGGCACGAATGCTTCAAATACTGGCAACGTAGATGTCACTGCAACGTGATGAGAGACGAGATCATGGATCAGTGCTTGCACCTGCGGGCCGTTGACATCGAGTTTCGCCCAACTGTCGCGCGCGCCAGGTCCCTGCGGGCAAACATCGGGTTTCTTGTCAGCTACAAAGTCGGTGTCGGTGAAAACCGGGCCGTGCTCCAGATCGTCAATGCCAAGGTCGATGGCCTCGTGCCAGGTTACGGAGCAGAGATGTCCGGTCAACTTCGCTTTGTGCTCATGGGCCTGCTGGATTGCCGACGCCAGTTCCTCTCGCGTGATGTTCATGTACGCCTTGTAAGAGGTCATCCCTTCAGCAGCCCAGTAATTCACCAGGCGCTTTGCATCGTCAGGCCCGGTCAGTTCATGCATCTGCGCAAATGGCGTGGGCGCGCCTTCCAGGTACGGCGCGGTCGCATCGATTTTCGGGCCTGGCATTAAGTTGGCATCGATGCGCCGTTTTACCTTGAGATCGGTGTACGGCTCGATGCTGCCGGTAGTGCGAAGCGTTGTGACACCGGCGGCTAGGTACAGTCGTGGCGCAGTATACGGAATTTCTGCGATAAAGAGTCCGGGCTCGCCGATCTTGCCGTCGGTCCCGCGTTGCACGGAAATCGAGTCGGTGTAGTAGAGATGATTGTGCATCCCGACCAAGCCGGGGATGATCGTGTATCCGGCGCGGTCAAGCTGCTGCGCACCGGCTGGCACGTGAACGGTTGCAGCGGGCCCGATTGACTGGATCTTGCCACTGGCGATCACGATCGCCTGGTCTTCCTGCGGTGCAGCGCCCGTGCCGTCGATTATTCGGACATGATTTACGACAAATACCTGTGCGCTGACAGTTACGAAGGGCGCAACATCGCTTGAATTTTGGGTTTGCCCAACTGCAAGGCCGATACACAAGAGTGCGAACAGAACTAGCTGGCGCATCGATACACCTCATAGCCTGGATTATTCACCTGGTCCGTTAGCTGAACACAACACACTTAGAAACGGCTCGAAGAGTCGCACCGGGGTTACGAGCCAAAAGTCCACCAATCTGTCTCGGTACTGTTCTACCACTTCGCAAGTGAAATGCGGTCAAGGCTATTTCAGCCGTGAACAATAAGTGCCTCATTCCTCGACACGTGACGATGTCTCGGATGAAGAGTGCTTGCCCGCTGCCCCACATGTTACCCTCATCTTCCGGCGGCGGGATTTCCGAGAAAAAATGTAGTGAGCTATTGCAATGCATAGGCGAGCGACGAAGCCATCGGAAGAATTCAAAGAGTCTCCGGAGTCATTGTCGCAGAACCTGCCGCCGGACTTGGTGCGGCTGGTTGACGATTTCTGCCAAGCCGCGACGCTGAGTGCTCGTAACATAGGACTCATCCGCCTTATCCACTGGACAAGGGAGGATAAACGATCCCACCGAAATGTAGCCCGTCTGCTCTCGTTGGTTGAGTACCTCGAATCTGACGAACCAGTACGTCTGAAGTTTCAATCGTCATTTGGCAGTCTGCTCGCGGAGCTGCATTCGATTTCCCTGTTCGCGGAAGCCGGTATTCCTTCCGACCACAGCCTTCCTTCAGAGATCATGCAGCGCATCATTGGCAGACTGATTCCCGCGGCGCGTGCGGAATCGGATGCGGCAAAGCTGCTGGTAACGTTGTATTCGTCCGAACGGGATGTCCGCAGTTTCCTGGCTACTCCCGCGGGGTTGCTGCAGCGGCTCATCGCGGCGCTATCTCCGCCCAACTCGCCCACCTTCTGGCGGCCTCAAAAGCGGGATTTGCAGGAAGCGCTGCGTCTCCTGGCTGCTCGCGTCAGCGGAATCGGACTCGAACCGGAAATGCGCGATCGCAGTACGTCAGGCGGAATCTCTGAATCGCCCTTTTATCAACTCGTCAAGAGCACCGAGGACCTGATCGGGCCTGCGTCACAAGCCAATCTGGCGACCGCAGTGACTGCCTGGAAAGACGTCGTCGAGGGCTGCAGGCTAGAGATGGCGCAGGTTTATCGGCACATGGAATCGGCCGGTGTCAGCGTGGAGTTGATCTTCGATCTCAAGAAAATCGAGGCCCGCCTCGTTCGCATGGTGGCGCTGATTGACGTGCTCACCGCAGCCGCGCCTGCCGAGCAAACCCAGGCGGTGCAGACCTTGTTGGGCCATCTCATCGAAGGAAGGCTATCGGACCGAAGCCTGCGATCGCTGCTGCGGGAGAACCTGAACCTCATCGCGCGCAAGATGGTGGAACGGACCGGCCACAGTGGTGAGCACTACATCGCTTCCAATCGGGCCGAATATTGGCAGATGTGGCGGGCCGCAATTGGTGGTGGCCTGCTGACTGTATTCACGGCCGCGCTGAAGATGCGCATCGTCGATGCCCACCTGCCGCCGTTCATCGAAGGCTTTGCCGCCGGAACCAACTATGCCGTCAGCTTCGTGCTGCTGCAGGTCTTTGGATTGGTGCTGGCCACCAAGCAGCCCGCGGCAACCGCCGCGACGTTTGCAGGAATTATCCGCAACAACCGAGGCGTGGAGCGGTCGAGCAAGTTGACGGACTTCGTTGCCCGGATCACCAGCACCCAATTGGCGGCTGCCATCGGAAATGTGGTCGCTGTCAGCGTGGGAGCGGTGCTCTTCGAGATGTTATGGTCCGTACATCTTTGCTGAATCCTATTTACCGCCCGAGAGTGCCATGCACGTTTACAAGACGCTACATCCGTTTGCCTCTGGTACAGCTTTCTACGCCGCAGTCACCGGGGTGATCTTGTGGCTGGCCGCGCTGGCGGGAGGCTGGTTTGAGAACTTCACCGTTTATTATCGCTTTACGGATGCCGTCGCTCAGCATCCGCTGGGATTGCGGATTGGCAAGTCCTGGATGGGCAAGGTGGCCAGTGTTCTGGAACATAATCTAGGAGGATGGAGCACCAGCGTCGTGCTTGGTTATCTGCTGGGCTTCACTCCGGTGTTCGGGCGCTTTTTCGGAATACCGCTGGATGTGCGCCACGTAACCCTGTCCACGGGAACGCTCGCCCTGGCCGCCGCACGTTACGGCACATGGAGCCTGGGACGCGCCTGGTTCTACCACGCCGTGGAAGGCATTGCCGTTGTCTTTGTCCTGAATCTCTTTGTGAGCTTTACCATCGCCGCTTTTGTCGCGTTACGGGCCTATGATGTTCGGCCAGCGGAACAACTCCAAATCCTACGGTTTCTCTGCGCCGACGCTGTCAAGTCACCGCTTCGCTTTGTGTGGCCGGTGTTTTCGTCAGACGCTAGCAGTGCTCACGGCGAGCCTGACCAGGAAAACAAATTGCCAGAATCAGGCTAGGTTTTCAGTCCCCAACGCGGGCCTTGCCGTCGCCTCTGTTTTGAACGAGATAACATGGCTGCGCCAGCCGCTCTTACTGCCGGCAAGCAGAACAGTAGCCACCCACTTCCAAGCGGGACACCAGAATTTTGAATTGGCACTCTTTTTCGACTTGCTGCTTCAGTTTCTCGTAGGTGCTGGTTACGAACTCCGTGATTTTCCCGCAGCGCAGGCAGGCGATATGAATGTGCTCGCGGTTCATTTTTCGTTCGTAATAATGACCTTCGCCGCGAATGTGCATTAAGTCGAGTTCGTCGATTAGACCGTGCCGTTTGAGTAACTGCAGCGTGCGATACACCGTGCTGCGGTCCACGGAAGCATCCACTCTCTGAACCTTCCGCAAGATTTGGCTGGCGTCAAGATGCTTGGTGGCCGTTTCGATGACGCGCAAGACAGCGCGACGCTGCTGCGTCATGCGAATTCCGCGATCGCTGAAGTAGGCCTGTAAACGGCCAGGAATCTCGGTTTCCGGTAGAGGCATACAGTTGGTCCTCCGAGCGTTGCAACTGGTCGCAAGAACGCTGCCACGAAATCTGCGCGCGTTACTTGACAGCTATCCGTAGTTCCCGTCAGCATAGACAAGTTGACACTAGATGCGACTCATTCGCAACTGGAAAATTCTACGCCATAAGGAGAACAAAGTCCAGTGCAAGCGGCCTCGGAGTCGGAAGTTGAGAATCAATCGGCCCCGACGTTGGGTGAACCGACGATTCACGCGAATATTAGGCCCTAAAGTCGCCTGCGTTTTTCGGCACTTTCTGGGCAGGAGTTGTGATTATCCGAATCATGTTGCGAATTGAGAGTCTTTTGTCCCGCTTTTCATCTTGTTGCAATCAAGTTCATGCATACTTCAGCTAACTGACCGACCGAGATCCACGTCACTTAACTGATGAGAAATATTCTGAGGCTTTTACCCGCAACGGCGAGCTGGTCAGGATGGAATCATGTTGAGAATTGATATCCACACTGCGGACAAGAATGTGACGCTGAGCTGCTCCGGCAGGATTGTGCTTGGGCTGGAGGCGGAGACCTTGCGCTGCATGGCTACCTCGCGCTCCGAGAATGTTCTCACTCTTGATCTGAGCGGCATCCGCAGGCTCGACGCCGCGGGCCTCGGATTGTTAGTCGAATTGCAATGCTGGGCAAACCATGGCAAGAAGTTGTTGCGAATCGTACGGCCATCGGAATGTGTGCGAAAACTGATCTGTCTGACCCACTTGCAGTCCGTCCTTCGGGTTGCCGCTTGCGAAAAATTTGGCGGTGTTGAGGAGCGCGATCGCACACGTTCACGGACAGGCACGGAGCGGGCCATGAGTGCTTAGCCGGAGAGCTATTCCCTTGCCGGAAGGCTATCAGTCCGTGGAGCAGCAAGCGTTCTCCAAGGAGCTCAGCTTCCCGGGAACCCTAGAGTCCATGGGGGCTGCACGTGAGTCGATAATGGACTTCATTAAGGAACACTGCCCCGGCGAAGACGAAGAAATCGACATTTTTGTTGCTCTTCAGGAGGCACTGGCCAATGCCGTACGCCACGGCTGCCAAAACGATAGCGCGAAGATGATTCGCTGCTTCGTCGAAATCGATCCTTCTGCCTTCACGATCGCAGTCCAGGGCCCGGGCCCAGGTTTTGACGTAGCCGCCGTCGAGACCGGCAATTCCACTGTCAACACGACTGAGCACGGAAGAGGTATCCGCCTGATGCGCAGCTTGATGGACGACGTCAGCTATCGGCGGGGGGGATCGGAGTGCCCGCCTACGAAAGCTGCGC
Source organism: uncultured Acidobacteriaceae bacterium (assembly GCA_963836295.1). Taxonomy (GTDB): domain Bacteria; phylum Acidobacteriota; class Terriglobia; order Terriglobales; family Acidobacteriaceae; genus Bog-257. Next base: position 71,804 of record CAWIIY010000007.1, read on the forward strand.
AGAGTCTCTCAATAGAATTTGCTGCCCGCGGGGAAGCCAGCTCAGGAACAGGTAGTAGCCGGACTCTTCGGAGCGGTCACTGCTCCCACTGTTACCGATCATCTTCCGCGCTCAATAGGCCGACTTAAAGTCGGCGATCGCTCCGCCCTGGCAGGTCGTAACCCAGACGCCGGCTTGCGATCACTTTTCCGCAGCGCTGGCGGCAGCCGGTTGCCCCTTCGTTCCATCCTTCGTTTGCAAGTCACGTCTTTTCAGACGCATTTTTTGCCGCGTCTTGCGCAAGCGGTACTCGCGCGATTTGTCCCCATTGCGAAATGACATTGGCAGCACCTCTCTGCGATGCTATAGCATTTATCGAAAGTGTGTTGCCGGAGCGTGGTCTCAGAGACGCTGGGAGGGATGAGAGGGTTCGGCTACAGAATGCAGGCGCGGTTAGGCGGGAATTGGCATGAAGCCGACGCATGCGCTCGCGGAGAGCGATTACTGCCGGCGCTGGGAAGAACTGCACCGAGTGCCAGGGCGTCGAATCCGCTTGTTTCCCGCCTTGGAGCGCGCAGCGGCCTTCAGTCTCTCGATTTCGGAATACTGATTCTCTGCCATCTCGTGAATCAGGTCCATGATCGTCTTCTGCTTGATCTCGCCAATCTGTATGAGTTGCATGCAGCACACAATAGACGAACGCGAAGCTGTGAATCATCCCCTGATGGTCGCAGTGCTTCTACAACCTCAGTGTCACCAACCGGCAAGCGCTTCCCGGGCTCGTTGTGAGTGCTAGAATTCGTCGACACAATTAGCAGCTTGCAATCATGTTTCCAGAGTCATAACAACAGATATCGATCCTCACTATCGTGCACTTAGACGACCAAGCCCGCCCACAATCTTCTCTCCCTGAAATGGTTGCACTCACGGGTTATATGGGTGCCGGTAAAACAACCGTGGGGCGTGCACTTGCAAGTCTTCTGCGCTGGTCGTTCCTTGACCTCGACTACGAGATTGAACTGAGACAGAAGCAGCTAATCCGCGAATTGTTCCAGCGGTACGGTGAGTCTGGCTTTCGCAAAATCGAGACTGACACCTTGCGCTTGGCGCTGCTACAGCCATCCGGTCCGACTGTAATTGCACTTGGGGGCGGTACGTTCGTCCAGCCGGCCAACACAGAACTGTTGCGAAGCCGAGGAGCGCGCATCGTTTTCCTGGAAACTGAGATCGAGGAGTTGCTGCAACGCTGCCTAGCCGCAGGCCAGCACTTGCCACAAAACCTGCGGCCGCTCGCTGCTACGGACGAAGCCTTCCGCGCCCTGTACGCGCAGCGCCTCCCCTACTACCGTGCCGCCGATCTGACCATGAACGCAACCGGCAAGGGGGTGGAGGAGCTGGCGCGGGACATCATCTTGGGATTGCATCTCTCCCCTCGTTAGCACTGAGGTCGTCGCACCGGTCGCGTGCCTCGATCGCTCCCCAAACGTGGTATAACTTTGTCTTTCACCATCATGCCTCAGCAGAAAATTCCCGTCGGAATTCTTGGCGCCACCGGCGTTGTTGGCCAACGTTTCATACAGTTGCTCGAAGCCCATCCCTGGTTCGAAGTTGCGTGGCTGGCTGCTTCTGATCGCTCGGCCGGACAAACCTACGGCGAAGCCGTGCGTTGGCGCTTGAAAACCCCCATCCCCAAGCGTGTGCTCCAGATGCCGGTTTCTAACGCCGCGCCGGAAGGTGCGCCACGAGTCATCTTCGCGGCCCTGGATGCGGGCATCGCGCGTGAGCTCGAGCCTCAATTTGCCGAAGCTGGTTGCGCCGTCGTCAGCAATTCCAGCGCCTTTCGAATGGAGGAAAACGTTCCCTTGGTAGTGCCGGAGGTGAACGCCGCTCACATTGCCTTGATTGAGAAGCAGTGCTGGCGCAAGCAATCGGGCGGCTACATTGTCACCAATCCGAACTGTTCGGCGATCGGATTGGTTATGGCTCTGGCGCCGCTGCATCAGAAATTCGGCATTGAATCGCTGTTCGTTACCACGATGCAGGCTGTCAGCGGTGCAGGTTATCCCGGAGTCGCTTCCCTCGACATTCTTGGCAACGTGATTCCCTATATCGCCAAAGAAGAAGAAAAGATGGAGGAGGAGACCCGCAAACTCCTCGGACGATTGGCTGATGACCGGGTCGAACCAGCAACATTTCCCATGACAGCGCACTGCAATCGGGTTGCGGTGGAGGACGGTCACACCGAGTCAGTATCGGTGAAGTTGAAGCAGCAGGCCCACGCTGACGAACTGATCGCGGCGTTCAACGAGTTTCGCTCCACTCCCCAGGAGCTGAAGTTGCCGCTGGCGCCTGCGCAACCCGTCTTTTACGACACCGCGCCTGACCGGCCGCAGCCGCGCTTCGATGTGGATCGTGGCAATGGAATGACGGTGAGCGTGGGACGGCTTCGTCCCTGCGGCGTCCTCGACTACAAGTTCACGGTGCTCTCGCACAACACGATCCGTGGCGCGGCGGGCGCGGCCCTGCTGAACGCTGAGCTGCTCAAGGTGCAGGGCTTCCTGTCGTGACGCCAGAGCTTCCACTTCCTTCCCCAGTGGTGAGACCGTGATCGTCATGAAGTTCGGCGGCACGTCCATGGAGGATGCCACCGCCATTGATCGCGTCGCGGGCATTGTGAAGCTACGTTTGCCGGAGCGGCCCTTCGTAGTGGTGAGCGCGATGGCGAAGGTCACGGACCAGTTGCTCGCCATGGCTGCGGCTGCGGGAAGAGGCGAACGCGAACAAGCCCTCGATATTTGCCGCCATCTCCGCGAACGCCATTACATGGTGGCGGGAGAATTGTTGGGTACGGGCCTGCACACCGAATTGCATAGCGAGTTGGGAGAGCAGTTCGATTCACTCGATGAGTTGTTGCGAGGAATTGCCGCAGTCGGTGAACTCACGCCGCGTACCTCCGATTATGTGGTTTCCTTTGGCGAGCGCCTGTTCGAGCATGATCGCCACCGCCGGGTTTCTGGCGCGCGGCATCCCGGCGATTTTAGTCGATGCGCGTCAGGTGATCATCACCGACTCGCAGCACAGCCGCGCTGTGCCTCAAGTCGAGGAGATCAACGATCGCCTGCAAAGTCGCGTTAAGCCACTCCTGGAGCAGGGTAGCGTGCCGATCATGGGCGGCTTCATCGGTTCGACGGGGGAAGGCATTCCAACTACGATCGGTCGCGGCGGTTCGGATTTTTCTGCAGCCCTGGTCGGCGCTGGGTTGGGCGCCGATCGCATCGAGATCTGGACCGACGTGGACGGAATGAAGACCACCGACCCGCGTATTTGTCCCGAGGCGCGCCGCATCAAGGTCATCAGTTTCGAGGAAGCCGCCGAACTTGCCTACTTCGGCGCCAAGGTGCTGCATCCTGCGACCGTACTTCCCGCAGTCGAGAAGAACATTCCAGTCCTGGTGCTGAACTCGCGTAACCCGTCGAACGAAGGGCACACGCATCCTGTCGAGAACAGCGCGCTCGCATTCCTTGTTCAAGGCGATCGCTGCCAAGAACCGCATCACCATTGTCGAGATCGTTGCCGCACGCATGCTCATGGCCCACGGCTTTCTCGCCCAGGTGTTCGAAGTCTTCGCTCGCCACCGTTGCGCGGTTGACGTGGTATCAACCTCGGAGGTCAGTATTTCTCTCACTGTCGATTCCAATGAAGCCATCCCCCAAATCGCTGCCGACCTCGAACAACTCGCCTTCGTGAAGTACTCTGGGCGTAAGGCCATCGTCTGCCTGGTGGGCGAAAATTTGCGCGACACGCCCGGAGTTGCCGCCCAGGTTTTCGATGCCGTTGGCGACATTAATGTTCGGATGATTTCGCAAGGCGCATCGGAGATCAACCTGACCTTCGTGATTGACGAAACCGATGTGCCGGAGGCAGTGCGGCGACTGCACGCCAAGTTCTTTACCGAGGTCGATCCGGAGGTGTTCGATTGACGGACTCATTACGCATAGTGGTGCTTGGACCCGGCAAAACCGGATCGCTGGTTGCCGAGGTCGCTCGCGAGCGCGGACACCTGGTCAAGACCATTGATGAGGACGTGAATGCGAACGGTGCCTGGCTCACCGGCAAGCATCTGGCCGAATTCGACGTGGTAATCGACTTCACTACTCCCGAAGCGGTGCTTCCCAATATCGAGGCTTGCCAGCTTGCGCGGAAAGCGATGGTAGTCGGCACAACCGGCTGGTACAGCGATATGGATCGCGTTCGCCACGCCGTGGAAGCAGCCGGCACGGGATTCGTCTTCGCTGCGAACTTCTCCTACGGCGTGAATCTCTTCTTTCAGATCGTGAAGGCAGCAGCGCCGGCTTTGACGCACGACTACAGCGGCCACATCACCGAGATTCATCACATCCACAAAAAAGACGCACCGTCGGGAACTGCGGTAGCTTTGCAACGGTTACTGGAGCAGGCGTCGGGAGAACGCGTCGAGATTACCTCCGAGCGCGAAGGCGACGTTACCGGCACTCATACTCTGGAATTGGTTTCGTCGGGAGATCGAATCGTCCTCACGCACGAAGCCAAGTCGCGCCGCACTTTTGCCGAGGGGGCAGTGCTCGCGGCCGAGTGGATTAGTGGACAAACCGGTTTCTACGACTTCAAGGAGATTTTCGCGCGGCTCTGAACTGCGTTTCTCACCACAGAGACACCGAGTCACGGAGGACCGTCTCTTCTTTTGGGATATCGCTGGATTACCGCCCATCGGGCCGGCGCTGACTCATTTGCAGCCCACTTGGTTGCGAGGAAGCAGTTCGATAGATTGTGCTTTCTCTGTGCCTCTGTGGTGAATCCCGTTTTTTGAGATTCACCGCCCGGGGGATTATCCTGCAAGAATGAAATTGCGTGGATGCGGTACTGCCCTTGTCACTCCCTTCAAGTCAGACGGACGCCTCGACGAACCTTCTCTGTGTGGACTGGTGCGCTGGCAGGTGGAATCGGGCATTGATTTCTTGGTGCCCTGCGGCACGACCGGCGAAACGCCAACTTTGTCCCATGACGAATGGCTACGCGTCGTTGACTTGACTGTTGAGACTGCGGCGGGCCGCGTACCCATTATGGCCGGTGCGACCTCGAACAACACGCGCGAAGCGGCAGCCAAGGCGAAGGAAATCTCGGCGCGTCCGGGCGTCGCTTATGTCCTCACCGCGACGCCTTACTACAATAAGCCCACACAGGAAGGTGTGTACCAGCATTTCAAGGCCATTGCGGAAGCCTCGGCAAAGCCGCTGATCTTATACAACATCGCCGGACGCACCGGAACCAACATCGAAACCGGCACGCTCCTGCGCCTGGCCGAGATTCCCAATATCGCTGGGGTAAAAGAGGCGAGCGGAAATATCTCGCAGATTGCCGAGGTCAGCGCGTCGGTGCCGGAAGATTTCCTGGTTTTCTCCGGCGATGACGCCGTCACGCTAGCGGTAATCGGACTGGGCGGAGCGGGAATTATTTCCGTGGTGTCGAACGAAATCCCAGCAGAGATGGCGCGTATGACCCAGGCAGCTCTTAGCAACAAGTGGGATACTGCCAGGCTGCTGTTCCGCAAGTATCTCCCGCTGATGCAGGCGAACTTTATGGAATCGAATCCCGGCCCGGCCAAGGCCGTGCTGGCTATGATGGGCCGCATCGAAGAAGTCTATCGCCTGCCGCTGGTGCCAATGAAAAAAGAGAATCGCGCCAAGCTGGAGAAGGTGGCTGCGGAGGCCGGCCTGCTACAGCACCACCCAGCGGCAGCGTCCTAGGAACCGGAATGCTTACCGGCTGAGAGCTTGGCGCTGTGGGGTCAAGAGCGGACGGTTTATTGCCCCTTGGCCTTCTCTTTGACGCTGTGGGCCAGCTTTTCGATTTCCTCAGCCTTCTTGATAACTTCGACCGACAATGTGTCCTGGTTGGTTTTGTCTACGTATTGCTTCAGCTCGGTTGCCAGTTCCAGAAGTTTTGCGGTGTCCTTTTTGAGGTCTTGCTCGCGTTTCAAGTTTGCCTGCTTCGCCAGTTCGCGCTGCTGTTGGGCTTCCCACGCTTGCTCCTCGCGGCTCTGTTGAGACCCGCCCACCAGGGGACGAGCGGACTGGTCGGCAGTTTGTGCCCAACCCGGGATTCCACAGGCGAAACAGCAGAGCACGGCCGCAAGCACGGCAGACTCTATCAACCTACGCAGTGAAGTGCATGAGCATGTCATAAGAGTATCGAGATTATATTCCGCCCGCAGCCTTTGACGGGAGGGTAGTGTCTCAGTTTGAAATCTGGGAAGACGATTTAAAGGTAGAGCGGGCCTTCAGGCCCGCGTCCGAAACGTAATGAGAATCCGAGTGCCTTTAGGCACGGCACAAACTACGCTCGCCGTGCCGCCCCGGCCGGGGCTCCCGCTCGAAGAGCCTGGCTTGACGCGAACCTGAAGGTTCGCTCTACCGAAATTCACAAATCACGATTTCAAACTGAGACACTACCGACGGGAGAGCAACTTTGCCGCCTGTGCGGTCATCCGGTACTCTGAAATCAAATCAAAGACCCAGGAGAATGCCCGTTCCAGTGCTACAACTCTCGCAAGCCATGTTGATGTTCCCAGAGGGTGGCAGAAACGGCATCTCCAGCGTGCTCAGCGGCTGGGGTGACGATACCTTCCACTTTGTGCGCCATCAGGTGCCCCGAATCATCGGCGTCCTGATCATTGCCCTCATTCTGACCCGGCTGCTTAAGATCGCGTCGCGGCATTTGGCCGAACTCAGCAACCGTGAAGGACTGGCGTCTGCGCTAGAGCGTTTTCACAGTTATTGTAGACCATATCCGCAATGAGAGAACCAGGCTAAGGCGTTCTCGGCGGTAACGGCTGCCAGGGCTTCTGTAATTGCGCTTTCCAGAGCTTCTACGGTTCGGGCCTTGGCCGAGCGCAACAACTGCTTGATCTTCGACCAGGCTTGCTCGATCGGGTTGAAGTCCGGCGAGTAGGCGGGCAGATAGATCAGGCGCGCGCCCCGGGCTTCAATCTGCTCCCGTACACCCTGCACTTTGTGAGCCGATAGATTGTCCATGATGACCAGCTGTCCGGGTCGGAGCCGAGGGCACAACACCTGCTCCAGATAGGCCAGGAAGACATCGCCATCGGTCGGCGATTCGATGGTCATGGGCGCCTGCAAGCCTCGGGTGGTGAGCGCCGCCAGCATGGTCAACGTAGACCAGTGGCGGTTGGGCGTCCCTTCCGCCACCCGTTCTCCACGAGGAGCCCGGCCATAGTTGCGGGTCATCTGGGTGCTGGCTCCGCTCTCGTCAAGAAACACCAACTGCTCCGGGTCGATCTGAGTTATAGCTTTCCACCACGCTTGCCGGCGCTGCTGCGCTTCCGGGGTTTCTTGCTCCTGGGCGTGGAGTGACTTTTTTTAAGCCGCAGTCCCATCTGCCGTAAGGCCAGCCACAGCCGTCCGATGCTCAAGCTCACGCCCTTGACCGCTTGCAGCTGCTCTTGCAACTCTCGCAGCGTCAGATCCGGCTGCTTGCGGATTTGCTCCCGCATCCACTCCTGCAGCGTCACCGTCACCCGGCTCACGGGGCCACGTCGCCACGGTGGCCGCTCCATCTGCCCCGTGCGCGTGCGGGTGGCGGAGACCTTCTTGGCCCAGCCTTCACTTACCCCAAACTGTTCCGCTAACTCCCCCAGCGTCCCTTTGCCCTGCTCATAGGCCTGCAAAAACTTTCGCCGCAAATCATTTGCATAGGGTCGTGCCATCGGGTGCAGCGGAGAATCGCCACCAACAGTCTACACTATCCATGAAAACGCTATAAGGGCGCAGCAGATTCGAACGCTGTCGAGCGTTATCTACAGCGTCGGGGTGTTCATCATCATGTTTCTGGCAGCGCTGCAGGTTTTGCCGCTGCTGGGCATCAACATGGGGCCTCTGCTCGCCAGCGCCGGTATCGCCGGGCTGGCGGTCGGTTTTGGAGCGCAGACTTTGGTCCGTGACTTCATCAACGGCTTCTTCATCCTGGTGGAGAACCAGTACGACATCGGCGACACGATTAAGATTGCGGCTGTGCAGGGAGCGGTTGAGCAGATGACCTTGCGCCGCACCGTCTTGCGCGATGACAATGGCAGCGTGCACACCGTGCCCAATGGTCAGATCACCATTGTGACCAATCTCACGCGCGACTGGACCCAGTTGCCCATGCATGTTTCCGTGGCCTACGGCGCTGACACTGATCAGGTGATCAAGCTGCTAAAGGAGGTCGGCGAGGAAGTTGCAAACGATCCCCACTTCGCCGAAATGATCGTGGCTACGCCGCAAGTCCCTGGGATCGAGAGGGTGAGCGGCAACGAAGTGGATTACCTGCTGTTGGTAAAGACGCGGCCGGGATCGCAGTATGCGGTCAGCCGGGAGCTCCGACGCCGAATCAAGGCTTGCTTCGAAAAAAATCACATCGAGCCGGGCAATCCCAACCGGGTGTATGTAGTGGAGGCGCCCAAGCCGAGCTGAAGTTGGCGGAAGAGGCCTGCGTCGCCGTCTGACACCCAGCTACTTCGGCTGGCCGCCCAATCCTGCCCACTTCTCCAGCAGCGCAAGCGTCGCGGCGTAGTCAAGGTCGTCCCAGCCCTCTTCGCTCGACAACTCGTAGATCTCGTCCACGGTTTCCAGCGCCGGTAACTTGACGCGGTTCTCTTTGGCGGTGTCAAGCATGATGTGGATGTCCTTGTGCATCAGGCGCAGCGGGAAATTCGGCGAGTAATCGCGCCGCAACACGAACGGGGCCTTGTAATCCACCACTCCCGACCGCACCATGGACGCCTGGATCAGTTCGATGAGCTTGTGCGGATCGACGCCCAGCTTGGAAGAAAGGACGAACGCCTCGGCGAAGCCCTCATAGATGAGCGCGATCATCAGGTTCATGCTGATCTTCACTGCCTGGCCCTTGCCCGTCTCTCCGATGTGGATGACCAGCTTGCCCATCGCCTTGAACAGGGGCTGAAGGGCTTCGACCGCTTCAGGCGAACCGCCGACCATGAAGATCAGCTGCCCGTTCTCCGCCCCGATCTTGGAGCCGGTAATGGGAGCATCCACCCAATGGCCCCCGCGAGCGTTCACCCGTTCGGCGAAGCGCAGTGTCGCCGAGGGCGAGATGGTGCTGGAATCGGCGATGATCATGCCTTCGCGCAGCGACTGCTCAACGCCATCTTCGGCGAAGAGCACGCGCTCAACCGCAGCGGTGTCGGCAACGCACAGCCAGACAACCTCAGCGTCTTTGGCCGCGTCGGCGGGAGAAACCGCAGTGGTCGCGCCATCGACGTGCTGCCGGGCGCTACGGTTCCACACCGAGACCTCGTGTCCCGCTGCAACCAGCTTGGAGGCCATTGGCCGTCCCATAATGCCTAACCCGAGAAAGGCGACTTTCATTCAGCTGCTCCTTGGTTCCGGGATTCCCGCAACGGTGAGTGGCGCGTGCGGGCATAGAGCTAAACATTTGATTTAAGCTGAGTAGCTGGCTAAGGTCAAGCAAAGGTCGAATCTGGGCTCGGTTCGTCGCATCGGAAGCGTCCCCGATAGCGTCTAATAATTACAATCTCCATGTTAGGAATCACAATCCGGCGCAAGGCGAGGCAGTTTGGAAGTCTGGTGCGCCACTCAGCCATGACGCCTCGCACTGGCGTCACCCGTAGACCTGTCCTCGCTCGTCGAGGCCAACTGGGCGTAACCTTCATCGGACACGCCAGCTTCTTTCTCCAGATCGGCGGCAAGAACATCCTGGTCGATCCCAACTTCGCCCGCTGGATTTTCGTTCTCAAGCGGCTTCGCCGTCCAGGATTGAAGCTGCGAGAATTGCCGGCAATCGACGCGGTGCTGGTTTCGCACGCGCACTTCGACCACCTGCACCGGCCGTCATTACGCGCCATTGCGTGGCTCACGCGACGCAAAACCGGGAAACGGCCAGCGATTATCGTGCCCCGGCATGTTCGCGACCTGGTCAGCGACCTGGGCTACGGGCGCATCATTGAATTGGACTGGTGGCAGAGCTTTCAGCTCGGCAATGTCGAGGTCACGCACGTTCCCTCGCGCCATTGGGGGGCACGCATTGTGCGCGACGTACATCGCGGCTATGGCGGGTATGTCCTGCGATCAGGCGAGCATTCCATTTATCATGCGGGCGACACTGCGTACTTTGAGGGCTTCCGCGAGATCGGCGAGCGCTTTAAGCCAAAGATCGCCCTGCTTCCCATCGGCGCTTACCATCCCGATTCCTTTCGTAGAGTACACACCAGCCCAGAAGACGCCGTACAGGCATTCCTGGACTTGGGCGCGCGCTGGATGGTTCCGATGCACTACGGTAGCTTTCGCCTCTCCTACGAGCCAGTGGACGAGCCTGTTGAACGCTTGAAGGCCGACGCCAAGCGGCGCGGTATCGAGCGCAAGATTTGCGTCATGGAAGAGGGCGTGACCAAGTTCTTTGAGTAGCTGTCAGCATTACCCCAGTCAGGATTTCGGCATCCAAGATTCTATACATTGTCACTCTGAGGGAGATCCGTGAGAAAAACTGCTCTTGCACTCGTGCTGATGCTATTCCTGAGCGCCGTTGCGGTGGCCGCTGACACTTACCAAACGGCCAAGGTCGTGAAGTGGGAGAACTCAACCTATCAGCAGAAGAAGAATAAAGTTGGGCAGTGGGTCGTCTACTATATTCAGACCGACGCGACCACCACGTACGAAGTCGCCCGCAAGAAGGAAACCAAGCCCAAGATGCAGCCCGGAGACACCGTTCAACTTGAGGTGAAGGGAAACAAGGCGACAGTTATTAATGCGCAGGGCCACAAAGAGCAGTATCAGGTCGTGGGACAGGCGCAAGCGTCGCCGCAGTGAAGATAGCTGTCAGCCGTCAGCGATCAGCTTCACCGCATTATCATGACCTGGACGATTGCCGTGCAGGCTCGATTTTTCGATGACTAGTAATCGAATCCGTTAGGCACGCAATACGCTGGAACTTGCGTCGATCGTTTTGGGTTAACTGATGGCTGAAAGCTGACGGCTCATGGCTAGTCCAGCGCCTGCTCCAAATCGGCAATCAAATCCTCGACATCCTCGATTCCCACCGAAATTCGTACCATTCCATCGGTAAGCCCGATTGCCTTTCTTCCCTTCTCTCCGATCGCCGCGTGCGTCATGCTCGCCGGATGCGAGATCAGCGTCTCGACACCGCCGAGTGATTCGCCCATCGTGCACACGCGGACCCGCTTCAACAGCCGCTTGGCATTGGCGAGCGAGCCGGTCTCAAACGTGATCATCGAGCCGAAGCCCGACATCTGCCGGCAGGCCAACTCGTACTGCGGATGACTTTTCAGCCCGGGATAGAAGACCTGCTTCACCTTGCGATGGCCGCTGAGATAGTCGGCCATCACACGGCCACTCTCGTCGTGCTGTTTCATGCGGACGGCCAGCGTCTTCACTCCGCGCAGCACCAGCCAGCATTCGAACGGCGACAGGATAGCGCCCGCGGCCTTCTGAATGAACGCCAGCTTCTCCGCCTGATTTCGAGTAGTGCAGACCAGAACGCCACCGAGCCCATCGCTGTGCCCGTTGAGGAACTTCGTAGTCGAGTGCAGCACCATGTCCGCGCCCAGCTTGATCGGCTGCTGGAAGTACGGAGACATGAAAGTGTTGTCCACCACGACTTCGCAGCGCCGCTTGTGCGCGATCTCACTGACGGCTGCGATGTCGGTCAAGCCCATCAGCGGATTAGTTGGCGTCTCGATGTAAACGTACCGCGTGTTCTTGCGGATGGCGCGCTCAACATTGCGCGGGCCCGTGGTATCGACATAGGTAAATTCGAGACCAAAGTTCACCATCAGCTGGTTGAACAGCCGGGGCACGCCTCCGTAAAGATTGTCGGAGGCGACGACGTGATCGCCCGATTTCATCAACTGGCAAAGCGCACCGACCGCAGCCATTCCGCTCGCGAAGACTGGCGCGGCAATGCCGCCCTCGAGCGAAGCGAGGTTTTGCTCCAACCGGGTGCGCGTGGGATTGCCTGCTCGCGAATAATCGTAGCCTTTGGTCTTGCCCAATTCTTCCTGCGCGTAAGTGGAGGTGGCAAATATGGGAGGAGCAACGGCTCCGGTGGACGGGTCGGGGTCGCTACCGACGTGGATGGCGCGAGTGGAGAAACCAGCGATGTTTTTCTTGGACATAAGAACCTAAGAATTCACCACAGAGACACTGAGGCACAGAGAAGCAAGAAATCAAGAAACTCTGTGCTCTCCGTGCCTCCGTGGTGAAACTAAGCTTTCTTTTCGTTGAAGTGGAAGATGTCTTTCGACAAGTAGCGCTCGGCGGAGTCAGGAATAATTGTCGCTACGCGTCTGCCTGTGCCTAGCCGTCGGGCGATTTCGATAGCTCCAAACACCGCTGCGCCGGCGCTCGATCCCGCCAGCACACCCTCAATCGCGGCCAGCTTTTTCACCATGTCGAACGCGTCGTGATCGCTGACGGCGATGATCTCGTCTGCGAGTGAAAGATCGCAGGTCTTGGGAATGAAGCTTGCGCCGATGCCTTCCACCTCGTGCTCGCCTTTTGGCCCTCCACCCAGCACGGAACCCTGAGTCTCGATCACGATCGCCAGTGCTCCGGGATTGCGCTCCTTCAGGTAACGCGCCACCCCGGTAAAGGTGCCGCCAGTGCCGGAGCCGATCACTACTGCATCAATCTGTCCGCCCATCTGGTCGTACAGTTCGCGTGCGGTGGTCTCATAATGGAAGTCAGGATTGGCCTGGTTCTCAAATTGTCCCGCGACAAATGAGTTGGCCGTCTTGGCGGCGCGCTCTTTCACGTAGCGGATTGCGCCCTCCATACCGTCGGCGTGTGGGGTGCGGATCACCTCCGCACCGAGCGCTTCCATGAGTGTGACTTTCTCCTGGGAAAAGCCTTCAGGCACGGCAAGCACGGTTTTATATCCCCGACCCGACCCAATCAGTGCCAGCCCAACGCCCGTATTACCGGCCGTCGCCTCGAAGATAGTTGCGCCTGGCCGAAGAGTCCCGGACTTTTCTGCCTTAGCGATTATGCCTAGCGCAGCGCGGTCTTTGATGCTGCCGCCCGGATTCAAGTATTCGAGCTTGGCGTAAACATCGGCGACATTGGGTGGAACGACTTTTCGAAGATGAAGGATTGGAGTTTCGCCGACCAGTTCGGTAATGTCTTCGGCGACTCGCAGGGAGGTCATTTCTGCAATCTTCATGAGCACCTAAGCACGAACCATCCAGCCTACGTGAATCGGAATCAGTCGGTCAACGGGAGAACCCGCGGGTGGTGTTGCAGCGAAAAAGTGCCCTTTAAACACATCCTCGATTTCCCGGCAGGAGTAAACATCGTGTGCATTGGTTCGGCCCACGGCCCGCAAAACGTTCCGCCGTGATCGCCTCACTTGCGCGGCGGAAAAAGGAACCTGAGCATGGGCGCGACTCGTTGCGCCCACGCAACCTCGTTGTGCTGCCCGCCCTGCACTTCGAGGTAGCTGAGATCTACGTTAAGCTTCCATCCCTGTTTGACCAAGGCCGTATTCAAGGCACGGGCATCCGGTAGCGCGCGTGGGCTCTCGTCGGTGCCGATGTCGAGCCAGATCCGCAGGTTCGGCTTCCTCTTGATCTGCGCCACGGTTTTCAGAATGGCCCGATTCCGCCACCACACCGACGGGGACATCGCTGCCAGCTTGCCGAACACCCAGGCGTAGCGCAGCGCGAGATACATCGAAACCAACCCGCCGAGCGATGATCCGCCCACGCCGCAATTCTCGACGCCAAGCAGCGTGCGATATTGGTGATCAACGAACGGCTTCAGTTCCTCAATCAGCATCTGGCCGTAGGCATCGGCACGCCCGCCGCCCAGCCGCTTGTCCTCGATGGGCGTGTACTCGTCGATGCGATGTTCTCCGGTATTGTAGATACCGACGATTACCAGCGGCTCGATGGCACCGGTCCTGATTAACTCGTCCGCGGTCTCACCCACACGCCAATAGTTGCCGTGGATGAAAGAAGTATCGGGATCGAACAGGTTCTGGCCGTCTTGCAGGTACAGAACGGGATAGCGCCGGTCGGGCTCAGCCTCGTACGTGGGCGGAAGGTAAACGATGAAGTCGTGCTTTTCGTCCATCAGTTTGGAGGCAAACTGCTGATGCAGGCGCAGACGCGACTTCAGGCTGCTGGACGACTGCGCCGGCGTAATCGACTCGTCAGTTATGATCGGATCGGTGCTCATTCTGTAGAATTGTGGTTCCTTAGATTACCAAAGGCAGTTTTGATCTAGGGAAACTCTGAATAAGCACTGCTTCTGAGGCAATGCATCACCAACTTGTCGATTCCGAATCGTGCAGCCAGTTGTTGAGGACATATTCTGTTGCTTTCAATCACGCAACCTGCGGAGAAGATCTACTTCTCGTGGCCTATACCGCCGCCAGCCGCAGCAGTTTCTTGCGAACCAGAAACAGGTTCACCAAGGCGCAGGTGGCAAACAATCGATTGGCGTTCTTCTGCAGTCCTCGGTAGCGTACCTTCACGAAGCCAAACTTCAGTTTGAGAATCTGAAACACATGCTCCACTTTGGAGCGCACGCTCGATTTGGTCCGGTTCTTGACACGCTCCACTTCGTCGATGCGGTCTTTATAGCGATAGCGGCGATGGGTACAGTCCTGCGCCCGCGGCGCCGCTTCGTGGATCACCTCGGTCTGTCCCACATAGCCCTGATCCCCCCACACCCGCGTCTCCTCTCCGTGCAGCAACTCCGGCAGCACGGTGGCATCGGCTACGTTGGCCGCGGTCACCGCCGCCGAGTGAATGATCTTGGTTTTGCTGTCTACGCCCACATGCGCCTTCATCCCGAAGTACCATTGCTTGCCCTTCTTCGTCTGATGCATCTCCGGGTCGCGTTTCTCCCCACGGTTCTTGGTCGAGCTGGGCGCATGAATGATGGTCGCGTCCACGATCGTACCCGTCGTGATGCGCACCCCCTTTTCCTGCAGGTGCAGATTCACCGTCTCCAGCATCTCTCCGCCCAGCTTGTGCTCTTCCAGCAAGTGGCGAAACTTGCACACCGTGGTCTCGTCCGGCACCGGCTCCTGCCCCAGATCGATGCCCACAAACTGCCGCAGCACCGCCGAGTCGTACAACGCCTCTTCCACCGCCGGATCCGACAGGTTGAACCACTGCTGCAAAAAATAAATCCGCAGCATCCGCTCCACTCCCACCGGCGGCCGTCCATTGCCGGCCTTCGGATAGTGCGGCTCAATCAGCCCGCACAGCCCGCGCCAGGGCACCACCTGCTCCATCTCTTCCAGAAACAATGCACGCTTGGTCTTCTTGGTGTACCGCTCAAAGCCAGTCATCATCGCCAGTGTCCTCTGTTTCATGCTGGCGTGACTTTAACCTATACTCCTGTGGAAAGGGAGAGCTTAATCAGAGTCTCCCTAACACTATCTCTGACGGAAGAGGCTCAAACAACGTGAATCGTGAATATCATCGGTGGTGGTCCCACGACCTGCATCGCGACATGGAACTGCTCGTGTTCGGCCACGACGGCACTAAGGTCCTGGTCTTCCCCACTTCGCAGGGACGTTTCCACGAGTATGAAGACAACAAGATGGTTGCCGCGGTCGCCGACCGTCTTGACGCGGGACAGCTACAGATCTACTGCGTGGACAGCGTGGACAGCGAAAGCTGGTACAACAGGGGGGCGCATCCTTACTGGCGACTGCAACGGCATTTGCAATACGAGCGCTACATCCTAAATGACGTGATTCCTCTAATGTGGAACAAGAATTGGACGCCGCGCACCATCGTGACTGGCTGCAGCTTCGGGGCCTACCATGCCGCGAACTTCGCCTTCCGCCACCCCGACAAGGTCACTGGCTGCGTCACCATGGCCGGATCCTTTGACATCAAGGGCTTCCTCGACGGCTGGTATAGCGAGGACGTGTACTTCAACAATCCGCCCGATTACCTGGCCAACTGCACCGATGGCTGGCGCTACAACCATATGCGGACAGTGCTCGCCACCGGCGAGTGGGACATGTGCTGGAACAAGAATGAAGAGTTCGCGGCGATCCTGCGGTCACGCGGCATTCGGCATGAGCTGTATGTCTGGGGCGACCACAGCTATCACGATTGGCCGTGGTGGCGGCCTATGGCGAGGGCTTATTTGTACTAGGGAAGGGCCATGGGCGCG
Source organism: uncultured Acidobacteriaceae bacterium (assembly GCA_963836295.1). Lineage (GTDB taxonomy): Bacteria > Acidobacteriota > Terriglobia > Terriglobales > Acidobacteriaceae > Bog-257. Next base: position 88,012 of record CAWIIY010000007.1, read on the forward strand.
CATCGAGTAGAGCGGCACGGCGTTCAGCCATGCCGCGTGCTGTATCGTTTCAATGTTACTCGCGAGACGCGGCGTTGAAGAGTCTGTGTGGTAACCCTACCCTCCCTACGGGACTCGATCTCTTTTTTCCGCCCTGCGTTCTACTCCACCAGCGAAAACGAACCTGAGTTTCTCGCACAGACACGAACTCTGAAGGCTGGTTTAAAGACGCCCCTTCGAAGCTCGGCATGGCTATTTTGTTCCTGCGGAAGTCCTGGCTTGCTTCTTGTGGCGATGGGCCTCGACGGCCTCCTGCGCAAGACGAATGAAGTCAGGCATGCGACGGGTGGCAATCTGTGAGATCTTCTGGCCGAGTTCGAATGACCATCCTGCCATGGTGATGCTCATGGCAAATGGTGCATCGCCGTAAAGTTGTTCGGCGGCGGTAAGCAGCGACGCTGGGGTGAGGTGGTGACTGAATCCGCCGGGCCCGGGTTCCGGCGAAACCGTGATCCGCTTTATGGTTCCAGGCTGATCTCCGAACGAGGCGTCCAGAAACAGCACGAAGTCCCGTTGCAATATGTCTTCCACCATCTCCGGGGTGAGCTGCTGGGCGGCAATTACCTCCACGTCGGGATCGTTCCAGAAATGCTGCTCCAACGCTCGCGCGGCCTGACAGCCGATGGCGTCATCTCCGCGCATGGGATTTCCATAGCCAATGATCAGGGTTCCAGGCACTTCGTCCTCTCCAGGCGTAGCGCGTGGCCTGGCCTTTCCTAACAACAGGGATAATCCATTCGGGCCGCGAAGGATGTGAGACGGCTCACCTTGCGCCGTGATGAAGCCGGATCACTCATTTCTTTTTCCCCGGTAACCCCGCGGGGTTTTCGTGCGTACGTTCGCGGAAGCGCGCCTTCATGCCGGTCGCCATCGAGACGGCATTCTCTCCGAACTTCTCGCGCATCCGGTCGGCGGCGGACAGCGCCTGGTTCCATTTCTGGTGCACGGTCTTGCCTTCCAGGCTGAGTTGGTCGCTCTCGGCCTCAAAGTGCGACGCACACACTCCTAGCAGCCGGATCGCATCGCCATTCCAATTTGTTTGGAAGAGTTCGCGGATCGTGGCCAACACCTCCGAGTCGACGGAACTCGGCTGTTCCAAGGTGTGAGCGCGCGTGAGCGTACGAAAATCGGAATAGCGCAGCTTCAACTGCAGGGTGCGCGCGTGGAGCTTCTGCTCGCGCAAGCGGCGGCATACCATCTCGCTCAGCCGCGCAAGGGTCGCTTCCAGAGTTTGCGCGTCGTTGGTATCGACGGAATAGGTGTGCTCATGGCTGATCGAGCGTGGCCCGTCGTCCTCACCGATATCGCTGTCGAACCAGGCGCCGGCGTCCAAGCCACGCGCCTTGCCGGCCAGCGCCAGGCCTAACGCGCCGAAGTTCGTTTCCAGCCAGCGCTCCTCCAGCCGCGCAAGATCACCAATCTTTTGGATACCCTGTTCCAGCAGGCGCTTCTCCATCACCTTGCCGACGCCAGGAATCTTGCGCACATCCAGGGGCGCCAGAAATTCCGCTTCCCCGCCTGGCACAATCCACAGCACGCCGTTGGGCTTGGCCTGGTCGGAGCAAATCTTCGCCAGCAGCCGCGACGTCCCCACTCCGATGGAGCAATTCAGTTGCGTCTCCGCTTTCATCGTGGTGTGCAGCGCATGGGCGGCGCGCATCGGCGAGCCATGCAGGCGCTCGGTACCGGTCATGTCCACATAGGCCTCGTCGATGGAAACCATCTCCAGCTTGGGAGAAAAGCGGTCCAGCACCTGGTAAACCTTGGCGGAAAAATCGCGGTAGCGTTCGGGATGTCCGTCCACGAAGATGGCTTGCGGACACAGCTTGGCGGCGGTGCGCAGCGGCATGGCCGAATGCACACCGAACTTGCGCGCTTCGTAGGAGGCCGCTGACACCACGCCGCGCTCGTGCCGTTGTCCGCCAACCACAACGGCCTTGCCCTTCAGCGCAGGATCGAACAGCTCTTCGACCGACACGAAGAAGGCGTCCATATCGACGTGAAAAATGGTGCGCTGGGCCGGGAACATGCTGAGCGCGATTTTATTCCACTGGCAGGTGAAATGTGTCGGGACGAAATCGACGTTTGAGTTTGGAGGCTGCTACGCCCCCCACCGAGCACCGCTCTTAGGGGTGCCGGAGTGACGACCGAGGTTCTCAAACACGCTCTTCAGCCCAGGAATACAGGACGCTGAACCCTACCGGGGAACGCAACCTAATTCAGCTTGAAATTCCAACAACGCGAATCGATGTCGGTTATTTCCGTCTCCTGGAATGTATTGCCGGAGTTCGGTTTGCCGGTCAAATCAACCTCGTGGCCCACTTCATCCCAGAGTTCGTGATTATCGCCGGTCACCTTATGGGTTTTTCCCTGGTGATCGAGGAGTGTGTAATTGCCCTTGGTACCGCTCAGGCATCCTCGGAGGTCGTTCGATTGGCTGGTCGTCGCCGAACTGTGATCACCGGAGGTGGACGCATAGTTTGAGTGAGGCGCCATTTGCGCCACGGCCATGGTCGCCGCCAGCGTCAACATCGATAACAACAAAACCGCAGTCTTCATCTTCTTAACTCCTGCTGGAGCCTCGCGACTGTTGCCACAGCCGGGCGAGGTTAGTGGCTCCGCTATTAGTTAGAACCGCGAGTAGGACGCTGGCGTTGCCCGGATGAAGAGGCGACTGAAAGAAGCGACGTAAGTGCAGGCCTTCAGAAACGTGTCCAGGTGCTTGACATCACTACGGGGCAGGGCTTCACAGTTTGCTGAAAAGGTTCAAACCGCCGATCCCTCACCGACTAAAGTCGGTTCGGGGTGACAGAATTAAGGGCTTACAGCGGCGCACCTGAAGGCGCGGCCCTTCAAAACGCTCCACAGCCGAGTTTTTTCAGCGAACTGTTCAGCCGGAAGGGATCTGCCATCCCCGACTCTTCCAGCAGCAGCCTGTTAACCCGCGATTCGCCTTCAAGGCCGGTGGCGCATCCTATCCGACGAGGAGAGGCGCCTGAGGGCAACTGAACCGGACTTTCCGTGCGTGGCAGTCTTCTTACCTTTCGATTCCTTCAGCGACTCAGGCGGCGTGGCTGCGCGCTTCGTGGCGGGCGAGGGCTTTGCGGCAGCGTCAGATTCTAACTGCTGCAGCACCTCCACCGGCGGCATCTTCTGCTTCAACTTCAGCACCGGCTCGAACAGGTCGCCGTGTTTCTTTGCGCGGGCCAGCACCTCGTCCGACTCAAACACCAGCCGATTGGCATCGCTCTTCTTGAGGCAAGTTTCAACTTCGTCCCACTTCACCGGCGTGGAAGCCGTCGGCCGCTCCTTTGCGCGCAACGAATATACACACACCGTCGTCTTGTGGTCGTCGTTCTGACTCCAGTCCACCAGGACCTTACCGGTGCGCAGCGACTTCTTCATGTCCGAGACGACCAGGTCTGGGTACTGCCGCTCCAACAATCGAGCCAGTTCATGCGCGAAGAGCTTGGTCTGGTCGTAGGTAACGGCGGTGTTCAGCGGAACGTAAATCTGTAGGCCCTTCGACCCGGAAGTTTTTGCGAAACTCTGCAAGCTTAGTTTGGCGAAGATGTCTCGCAGCCACAGTCCGACCTGGCAACACTGCACGATGTTGGCGGGCAGGCCCGGATCCAGATCGAAGACGAGAAACGTGGGCCGCAAAATGTCTGCGCCCAGCGACAAACTGGTGTGCAGTTCCAGGTCGGCGAGGTTCGCGGCCCAGACCAACGTCGGCAGCTCCTCGGCCAAGCAGTAATTCATCCACTTGTGGTTGCCGGAGCTCCACACGCGCGCGGTCTGCACCCACTCGGGGCGATGCTCGGGGCAATTCTTTTCGTAGAAATACGGGCCGCTCACGCCGTTGGGATAGCGCTTCATGGTCAGCGGCCGGCCGCGCAAGTGAGGCAGTAACACCGGCGCGATGCGCACGTAATAGTCGATCACCTGCCCCTTGGTGAATCCGGCTTCGGGATACAGAACCTTGTCGAGGTTCGAAAGCTTCAGGTGCTTTCCCTCGATGTCAACCACGGTCTCTTTGGCCATAGTCTCCTCAGACGCGCTCCACAGAATGATGCAGGTGGGGGGAAGAAGTATGCAACTTGCAAGAGGGGGTAGTGTCTCAGTTTGAAATCTGGGAAGACGATTTAAAGGTAGAGCGGGCCTTCAGGCCCGCGTCCGAAACGTAATGAGAATCCGAGTGCCTTTGGGCACGGCACAAACCGCGCCGTGGCGCCCTTGCGGGGGCTCCGGCTCGAAGAGGACTGGCTTGACGCGAACCTGAAGGTTCGCTCTACCGAAATTCACAAATCACAATCTCAAACTGGACACTACCCGAGAGGGAGGCTGTCGAGATTTCATTTGGACGACGTTGCGGCTGCTCGCCTCCGTTTGACTTGCGCGTCCTTACCTGCGTAAGTTTCTAGCTTGTGCATGTGCACACTCAGCTTCGCCCTTCTGGAGGCACGATGAAGTTCCGCTTCTCCAAATTAATCTGCCTGCTGCTGCTCGCGGCCGCTTTGCCACTGGCGGCGCAGGACTTGTCTTCGTACGAAAAGCGCGTCTCGGTGAAGACCCTGCCCAACGGCCTGACGGTCGTTCTTTGGCAACGGCCCGAAGCTCCGGTGTTTTCGTTCTTTACCATGGTGGACGCTGGATCAGCGCAGGATCCGCTCCACGAAACTGGTCTGGCGCACATGATGGAGCACATGGCCTTCAAGGGCACGCCTGACATCGGCACCAAAGATTACGCGGCCGAGAAGCCTGCGTTGGCGAAGGTTGAGCAGACCTACGCTGCTTATGACACCGAGCGCATCAAGCGCGTGGGGCAGGACCCCCAGAAGCTGGCGCAATTGAAGAAGGCCTGGCAGGACGCCGTCACCGAAGCGAATAAGTACGTGATCCAGAACCAATTCGGCGAGATCGTGGAGAGCCACGGAGGCGTGGGCGTCAACGCTTTCACCACCTACGACGAGACTGCCTATATGTACTCGATGCCGTCGAACATGATCGAGCTATGGGCCGCGCTGGAGTCGGACCGGCTGATGCATCCGGTGATGCGCGAGTTCTACAAGGAGCGCAGCGTGGTGATGGAAGAGCGCCGCATGCGCACTGACAGCCGTCCGACGGGACGATTAGTCGAACAGTTTCTGGGCACGGCGTTTATGGCGAATCCCTACCATCGCCCTACCATCGGCTATGCTTCCGATCTGCAGAGCTTCTCGGCCACGGACGCAGCGGAGTTTTTCAAGCGATATTACGTGCCCAGCAACATGGTGATTGGTTTAGTCGGCGATCTCGATCCGGCGCAGATCTTTCCCATCGTGGAGAAGTATTTTGGCCAGCTTCCCGCCACGCCGAAGCCAGAAGAGTTGGTGACCGAGGAGCCACCACAGAATTCAGTGCGCCAGGTTACGTTGCACGAGCCCTCGCAGCCGTTCTATCTTGAGGGCTACCACCGGCCAAGTTATCTCGCCCCGGATGACGCGGTCTACGACGCGATCAGTGACATTCTGTCGAATGGCCGGACCTCGCGCTTGTACCGTTCGCTGGTGCGCGACAAAAAGATTGCCGCCTTTGCCGCGGGTTTTACCGGCTTTCCAGGAACAAAGTATAGCCATCTGTTTGCGTTCTATGGCGTCCCTCTGCCGGGCCATACCAACGAAGAGTTGCAAAAGGCGGTGCACGAAGAGATCGCGAAGCTGAATACGCAGGATGTTACCGACGAAGAGTTGCAGATGTTTAAGACGCGCACCAAGGCAGACCTGATTCGTGGCCTCGCCAGTAATGAAGGCCTGGCGCAACAGCTTGCCACTTACCAGACGCGTTACGGCGATTGGCGAGAGCTGTTCCGCTACCTCGACCGCGTGGACAAGGTGAGCAAGGCTGACATCCGGCGCGTGTCGAACCAGGTTTTCGCTGAGTCGAACCGTACCGTCGGCGTCATCCAGACGCAAACCGCGAGCAGCCAGCCGGCAGCGGCGGCCAGCAAAGGAGCGGAACAACCATGAGCGCGCTCAAGAACTCCATGCTCTCTTGTCATCCTGAGCCAAGCTCCCGTAAAGATTTTCTGACGCGCTTCTGTTGCGGGTTGAGTGGCCGCGCAGTCGAAGGGTCTGTGGCTTTGGCCCCATTCCGTCTCCTGCCAGCCCTGTTTTGCCTGGTGGTGCTGCTGACCGCCATCAGCCCCGCCCAGATCAAGCCTTGGAACCAGATCCAGGCTCCGCCGCTGCCTGCATTCAAGCCTCAGGAACCGGTTCGGATTCAGTTAGGAAACGGCATGGTGATCTTTCTGCAGGACTGACCACGAACTGCCTTTGATCGATGCGACCGCGCGCATTCGTGGCGGCTCGATCTCCGAGCCAGTAAACAAGATCGGCCTCACCGATCTCTACGGCGAGGTCTGGCGCACCGGCGGCACCAAAACCAAGACGGGCGACCAGATGGACGACTTTCTGGAAGCGCGCGCGGCCAAGGTCGAAACCGACAACCAGTCCGATTCGACTTCGATTTCGCTCAACTGTCTGAAGGGTGATTTCGATGCCGTGTTCGATATGTTTATTGATCTGCTGCACAATCCCGAGTTCCGCGCGGACAAGCTGGAACTGACGAAGCAGCAGATGTACACAGACATTTCCCGCCGTAATGACAACGTCGATTCCATCGTGCATCGCGAAAGCCGCATCATCGCCTACGGCAAAGACAATCCTTATGCCCGCATTCCCGAATATGCGACGGTTGCGGCGGTCACCCGCGAAGACCTGGTGAGCTGGCACCAGCAGTATGTTTATCCCAACAACATCATCTTCGGCATCACCGGTGACTTCGATGCGAAGGCGATGGAGGCCAAGCTGCGCCAGGCGTTCGAATCGTGGCCGAAGGGGCCAGAGGCGAAAACTCCCGAGATCAAGTTCACGGAGCCAAAGCCGGGCTTGTATTTCGTGCGTAAAACCGACGTGAACCAGAGCAGCATCGACATGCTGAACCTCGGCATCGAACGCAGCAATCCCGATTACTTTGCCGTGACGGTGATGAACGAAATCTTTGGAGGCAGCTTTTCCTCGCGTCTCTTCAACAACCTCCGGTCGGCAAAGGGACTTGCCTACAATGTGGGAGGAGGCGTGGGTTTTAGCTGGAACCATCCGGGGGTGACCGACATCGAGATGCAAACCAAGAGCTCCAGCACCGTGGAAGGCATTCAGGGGCTCGATGGGGAAATCGATGGACTACTCAAGAATCCGGCCACTGCGGAGGAGCTGAAGCGCGCTAAAGACGACATCCTCAACTCGTTCATCTTCCAGTTCGACACGCCGGAAAAAGTGCTGCGCGAGAAGATGGCCTATGAGTTCTATCATTATCCGCCCGACTTCCTGGAGCGCTACCGCAGTGAAGTGGAGAAGGTAACCGCGGAGGACGTGTCGCGCGTGGCGCGCAAGTACGTTCACAAGGACCGGTTGGCAGTGCTGGTGGTGGGCAACGACACCGAATTTGGCAAGCCGCTCAGCACTCTCGGCCCGGTGCAGGACGTGGATATTACGATCCCTCCGCCACCGGCGAGCCTGATGGGGCAGAACCCCGGCGCAACACAATAGATCCCTTCCGCGATGCTCCAGGCCCGGTGGTGCCCCAAAAAGGTTGACACAGTATACATGTGCACATATACTGTGCTACATGAACGTGACGCTCTCTATCGATGAGCAGCTGGTCGCGAAGGCACGCAAGAAAGCCGATGCCCTAGGCAAGAGCCTCAATCAGCTCATTCGCGATTACCTGCAAGTGCTGGCCGGAGGCGATGATCCGGAGAGCAGTATCGAAGAGTTTAGGCACCTGTCAGGCCGGGGCAACTCTCGCGGTTGGCGCTTCAACCGTAACGAACTTCATGAGCGCTCGTAGCTTCCTCGACACCAACGTCCTGATTTACACGGACGACAGGTCGGCACCGTCGAAGCAGCGGCGCGCGCTACATCTGCTGGCGGAGCACCGGCGGGCGCGCACTGGCGTCGTGTCCCTCCAGGTTCTCCAGGAATACTTTGTTACAGTGACGCGGAAGCTGCGGGTGGACGCAGTAATTGCTCGCCGCAAAGTTGAGTTGCTGGCCGAGTTCGACGTGGTCATACCTCAGCTGACCGACGTCCTGGCCGCCATCGACCTGCACCGTCTCCACGGATTCTCCTTCTGGGATGCTCTGGTATTGCGCGCCGCGACCCAGTCGGGGTGTAGCGTGCTGTTATCGGAGGATATGCAGGACGCACGCGAGATCGACGGCGTCCGCATCGTCAATCCATTTCTATAGGCGGATCGTTAAGATAGATTCATGCCCCTCGCTCACCGCATCCCGCCCGGCCAATACCTGCTGATTGACGCCGACGACACGCTTTGGGAGAACAACGTTTACTTCGAGCGGGCCATCGCCAACTTCACCTCTTTTCTGAATCATCATGAGTACACGCCCGACCAAGTGCGCCAGGTGCTGTACGACGTGGAGCGCGAAAACATTCGCACCCACGGCTATGGAATGGACAGTTTTGCGCTCGCGCTGGTGCGATGCTTCGAGCAGTTATCGGTTGAGCCGCTTACTCCCGCGCTGCACGAGACGATTCGGGGCTTTGCTTACGCCATCGCCGAGCATCCCATGGAGATTCTGCCGGAGGTGCCCGAAACGCTGGCCGACCTTGCCCAACGCCATCATCTATTTCTCGTGACCAAAGGCAATATCACCGAACAATCAGGCAAAGTCGAGCGGTCGGGGCTGAAGGAATATTTCACTGCTGTGGAAGTCCTAGCCGAGAAAGATGCGGCGAGCTACAATGCCGTGATCGAGAAGTACGGCTTGCTGCGCGAGCGCACGTGGATGATCGGCAACAGTCCTAAATCGGACATCAATCCCGCGCTGGAAGCTGGACTGCACGCCGTCTTTGTGCCACACCACAACACGTGGATGCTGGAGCGCGACGAACTTCGTCCCGAGGCCGGCAATGGCCGCCTATTGCAGGTGACCAGCTTTGGCCGGCTGCGCGACCACTTCTGATTACGGTCCGCCTGAACAGCGCCTCGTCTTCTTAATACACTTCATAACCCGGAGGCGGCGACTGGAAGTCGGGCTTGCGCGCCATCAGCAGCAAGGCGCCAAGACGCTTGAATTCGCGCAATTCTTCGGCATTCTTAAACCACTTCCCGCTGTATTCTTCCGGTGTCGGCGTCAGATCGGGGATGCGCACCGCCCGCACATCTTCGAAGGTATGCGCCTTCAGCAACTGGATGTACTCCTGCTCCGAGCGCGTCTGCACGGGTACCTTCAGCTCATCCACCCAGCGCAGCGAATACTGATTGTCCTTGTAAAGGTTGATCAGGATAAACATCTCGCCATGTGGCGCCATTACGCGGAAGAGTTCGGCGAGGGCGCGATCCTGGTCGGCGTAGTAATAAAAGCTTTCCACCGACAGCACCTTGTCGAAGAAGTTTTCCTCCCATGGAATTTGCTGGGCGGAGCCGACAACAAACATCAGGTTGTCATACGATGTCGAGGCGGCACGCGCGCGGCGAATCATTTCGTCCGACACGTCGAGCCCGATCACCTGTCCGGGCTTGTCGCCGTTGGCGACGGCGTCGGCGATCAGGCGGCTGGCCCATCCCGCGCCGCAGCCGAGGTCGAGCACTCGGCCGCCAGGCTTCAGTTCCATGAGCGCCAGGGTTTGCTGCGTGATACTGATGTGGTGGTTCTCCATCTCCTCGCCGCGGCCCTGCTCAGCCCATTGATTGAACTCCTGGCGCAAGCGCTCGTCAGCGGCGATGGTTTTTTTGTCGATCATGATGGCCTCAGGAATTTCGAATGTCCACTACGGAAACAAAGGCGCCTTTGCGTCACCTCGCACACGCTCTCTTCATGCTGGTAGATGAAAGGTTCGCGATCCAACCAGCGTTATCCACTGTGTGTTGTTTACGAATTGGGGCTTCAACAGTACAGGCAGAACAATCTCTTGTTGCCGATCATGAACTCGGAAGAGCAGTCTTATCTTTGCAGGGCCAGATAAGTCGTAACGTTCGGCGTCAGGACGAGGTGAATTGTAGAGGGTTACTACCTTATCGTGTGGCAGTTTTGCTTCAATCTCTGTACCATTGTCGGAGATTATCTGGGTGGAAACACATGCTTCAGCTGACGTGAGAAAATCCAGCTGAATGAGATTAAGAATCCGGCTCGATGTAATGTTGAGGTATTGGCCATCAGGTGGACCGGTGATGCTTAGCGTAATTTCCGATGGCTGAGAGGCCTTCTCAAGCGCTTGCGCCTTGTCAGCAATCTCATAGCCAGCCGCGCTGAGCCTGTAAACGCCTTTCGAGAGGTTTTCAAGGATACCTCTCTTTACGAGGTCCCCGACTATTCCGCGCCACTTAGCTGCCGATCGGGTAGTGCCGTCCATGAATTCCTGGTCCCCAGCCCGAAGTCCATCTCCTCCCATTGTCTCCTGAGAGATGACTATTCCATCGTCACTGCCCGCTGCGGCCTCAATTAGGCGCAGGGTATCTGGATTTAGGTTGGTCGTACCTGACTGCGTTGGTTGCTCTGGGACCTCAAGCCAACGATCTCTCAGTTGATTGAGTTCCAAATTGAGATGGTGGCTGAAATCGGTCCTGAACTGTTGAATGCTGACGAAAGTGGCGTACAGACCCGTGCTCTGGCACTCTTCCCGGAATTGCTGCAAGGAGGCGTACTGAGCGGGATTGAGGGAACTCGGCGGCACCGGCACATCCGAAAAGTAAATCTTCGCCGTCTTGCCAGCTGCAACATGCTTCTTGATCTCTTCGACAGTCCCGCTAACATACTCCTCGGTTGGCGTTCCGACCCGTGTACCAAAGATCCCGATGACGATATCAGCTTCTTCCAGTAGCTGGCGGTTGATGATGGTCTGGGGGTGATCCCCGAGCTGAGGAGTGCTGTGGGTCTCCCATTTGACAGGTAAGAGAACCAGTTTACGAGCAAATGCATTTGCATCATTCCACCGATGAATCTCTTCCGTAACAACCTTGCGTTCCTCCGCGACGTCTCCAGGGGACGCAATCATCAGTCGCAGTACATTTGCCTGAAAGCTCATGCTGATATTTATACTCCCGCCTTGGTGGGCCGCCACCAATCCCATCTGTCGAATTGTTCCACTGCATACCATCTATGCTACAGTCTCCGGAACAGATGACTCAAACTCCTGAATCACCCACCAACGGCTCGGCGCATCCGCCGGAACTGTATTGTCCCACCTGCGCGCGCGAGGTGGACGATCCGCTCACCTGCGGCGACTGCTCGGCCGTAATCTGCCGGGTGTGCGGCACGCCGCTGGAAATGCCCGAGGACCTCGGGATCGGCTGATTCATGGCGCAGCCCACAACGGCGCAACCCGCAGTCGCAGCTCATCACGGGCCGTCGCTGGTGCGCGGCCTTTCTCTAACGGATTCCGTCATGCTCCTGGCCGGCGGCATCATCGGCTCGGGAATCTTTCTCACGGCCGGGCCGATTGCCTCCGCTGTGCGCACGCCGTGGTTCTTCCTGGGAGTGTGGCTGGTCGGCGGATTGATTTCCCTGCTGGCGTGCTTCGCCTTTGCCGAGATGGGCGCGATGTTTCCCGAGGCGGGCGGGCAATATGTCTATTTGCGCGAGGCCTACGGCGAGTTCCCCGCATTTCTCTATGGATGGATGATCTTCACCGTGGGCCAGAGCGGGACCATCGCCGCGCTCGCCGAATACTTCGGCGCGGTGCTGCCCTTCGCGTCGGCTCACGTTTCGGTCGCAACCATTTTCGGATGGACGCTGACGCGCGGACATCTTGTCTCCATCGCATCCATCGTTCTGCTGACCGCGATCAACGTACTCGGACTGAAGCGCGGCTCGGCGCTGATCAACGTGGCGACTTGGGCGAAGTTCGTGGCCATTGGGCTCTTCATCCTGTTCGGCCTCGCCATTGGCCACGGCCATTGGTCGAATTATGCAGTTAGTATCCCAAGCAGCCACCCGATGTCGCTGGGGCAGATGATCTCCGGATTTGGGGTGGCGTTAATCGGCGTCTTCTGGGCATTCGATGGCTGGGTTTACGTGACCTGGGTCGCGGGGGAAATCAAGAACCCTCAGCGGGTGTTACCGCGCGCCATGGTAATGGGCGTACTGCTGGTCGGCGTCATCTATCTGGCGGTGAACGCGGTTTATCTTTACGCATTGCCGATCACCGCGGTGGCCAAGGAAGAAACCATCGCACACGCTGCTGCGAACGCGCTCTTAGGAGGCGGCGCCGCGCGCTGGCTCAGCGCGGTGATCGCACTATCGTGCTTTGGAGCAATGTCGTGCGCGATACTCAGCAGCGCACGGGTTTCGTTTGCCATGGCACGGGACGGAGCGTTCTTTCATGCCATGGGGCGGGTGCATCCGCGTTACCGCACGCCGGCGTTCAGCCTGATCTCGCTGAGCGCGTGGGCGGTGGTGCTGGCGCTCAGTGGCAGCTTCGATCAGCTCTACACCTACGTGATGTTCATGATGGTGCTGTCGTACACGGCAGCGGTGGCGGGATTGTTCGTGCTGCGCCGCACCCATCCCGATCTGCCGCGTCCCTATCGCTGCACCGGCTATCCGTACTTGCCGGCTCTCTACGTCGTGATGGCGGGAGCCTGGGCGCTCAACTCCGTAGTCACCCGTCCCAAAGAAACGCTGATCGGCATTGCCATCGTGTTCCTCGGGGCGCCATTCTATTTCTTCTGGCGCTGGCAGTTAAAACGCAAGCCGGAAGAGTTGCAAGAGTTCGAGTGAACCGCCAATATACGGTATCCCGTTTGTGATGTATCATGGTATATATCAGGCGAGGTAAGGAGGTAGAATCATGTCCCGCACTGCCAAAATCTTTCGCAATGGCCGCAGCCAAGCGGTTCGTCTGCCGGCGGATTGCCGTTTCGAGGGCTCTGAGGTGTATATCCGGCGCACAGGCACAGGAGATATCCTCTTGTCACGCCGCCCAGAATCCTGGAAAGACTTCTTCGAGTTGATGAAGACCGTCGATGTACCTGAGGACTTTCTCGCCGACCGTAAAGACACGCGTCCTCAAACGCGAGATCTCTTCTGATGCCCGATCTCTATCTGCTGGATACGAATACGGCCAGCTACATCATTAAAGGCAATGTTCCACTGGTGCGGAAACGTCTGGTGAAGGTACCGATGGCCCAGATTGCGATATCTGTGGTCACCGAGGCGGAGCTGCTTTTTGGAGTCATGCGGAGGCCAGAGGCGACTCGCCTAAAAGCCGCAGTCGAAGAATTTCTCCTCCGAGTCGAGGTTCTGCCCTGGGACTCAGAAGCGGCGCGGAGCTATGCCGAGATTCGAGCGGCGCTGGAACGCCAAGGCGCGATGCTCGGCAACCTCGACCTGATGATTGCCGCGCAGGCCGTTACCGCCGCTGCTGTGCTGGTTACGAATGACCGTGCCTTCCGCTGGGTCAAAGGTTTGAAGATCGAGGACTGGACCAAGCCGCAGTGATTTGCGACTAATTCATGCCAGTCTGCGGCGCCTGCCAGGATTTCCGAATTCTCATGTTTACGCTCACCGAAGCCGCCGAACAAATTCGCACCCGCCAACTTTCTCCGCTGGAACTCACGCGCGCATGTCTCGCGCAGATCGAGCGGCTGAATCCCGCTCTCAACGCGTTCGTCACTATTACCGCCGAGACCGCTCTGGAGCAGGCGAGGCAAGCTGAAATGGAGGTCATGGCCGGCCACTGGCGAGGGCCGCTCCACGGCATTCCCATCGGACTGAAGGATTTGGTCGATACGGCCGGCGTTCGCACTACGGCTGCGAGCAATCAGTTTCGCGAGCGGGTTCCGGCGGAAAACGCTGAACTAGTTCGCCGGTTGAAGCAGGCGGGGGCGGTGCTGGCCGGCAAGCTGAACCTGCACGAGTTTGCGTTTGGCGTCAGTGGAATCGTGAGTGCGTTTGGTCCGGTGAAAAATCCTTGGGATTTGGAACGCATCACGGGAGGGTCTTCGTCCGGCTCGGCGGCGGCGGTTGCGGCGGGGCTGTGTGTTGCGGCGATTGGAACCGACACGGCGGGTTCGATTCGATGTCCCTCGGCACTTTGCGGGATCGTCGGACATCGTCCCAGCGCGGGTTTGCTGAGTTGCAAGGGTGTGGTGCCATTCTCCACATCGTTCGATACGATCGGGCCGATGACAAGCACGGTGCGAGATACGGCGCTTCTGCTCGGCGCGCTGGTAGCCCAGACGGGCTCCGCCGGGCCGAACGATTGGGCGGCGCTCGATGACAGCGTGGCAGGGCTCAAGGTCGGAGTTGCTAGCAAGGGTTTCTTCGATGATCTGCAGCCCGAAGTGGCCGCCCGCGTGGAAGGGGCGGTTGCGGTCATCCAGAGGCTAGTTGCGCACGTCGGGGATGTGAAGCTCGACGCGGGCGCGCACCGCACCATCTTCAACGCCGAGATTTACGAGTACCACGAAGCGATGGTGACGACGACTCCAGAACTCTACCAGCCACAGACTCTTCCTCGAATTCTGAAGTGCGCGGGAATTAGTGCGACCGATTACATTCGCGACTGGCGAAGTCTGGCCGCGGAGAGGCACAAGGCCGAGGAGTTGTTCCAGCAAGTGGACGTCGTTATCACGCCGACAGTGCCGGTGGCAGCGCCTCGAATTTCAGAACTCGAAGCGCTGGGGGTCAATGGCCTGCGGCCATTCGAGACGAAATACCTGCTGCGGAACACGTCTCCCTTCAGCGTGCTCTACTGGCCCAGCGTCTCGGTGCCATGCGGTTTCACTCACGAAGGACTGCCGGTGGCACTGCAAATTTCTGGCAAACCTGGGGCCGATGCGAACGTGCTGCGGCTCGCGCACGCGTACGAGCAGGCGACGCAGTGGCATAAGCGCAGGCCGAGCGAGTGAATCCACAAAAGTCATTCACCACGGAGGCACGGAGATGACGGAGAAACGGCCCACTCAATTAAGGTTTGCACAATAGAGTGACATTTTCACGTGAGTTGTCATCACGAACTACCTTTAGGCCGTGAGATTCTGCCGTGCCATGATCATGGAACAGCAGATTCCTCGCGTCCAAAAGCGGGGCGCTCGTAATGACAGTTCTCGAACGGCGATCAGGCGCGTCGGTTCGACGATGTGTCACTATAATTCGCGATCCTCAGAAGAACAAAACTCCGCGTTCTCCGTGAACTCCGTGGTTGATTTCGTTTCTACGGGAGAGCTGCAGATAACGCACCGCTCAAAATCCCACAAACACCGGCTCGGGTTGTAGCTCAATTCCAAACTCATTCAGCACGCGAGCCTGAATTTCGTCTTTCAGGGCGATGATGTCGGCACTGGTTGCGCCGCCGCGATTGACGATGGCCAGCGCGTGCCGCCGCGAGATACCAGCCGCACCTTTGTTGTAGCCCTTGGCGAATCCGGCGTGCTCGACCAGCCAGGCGGCAGGTAGCTTGCGAAAACCGCTGCCGGCCGGATAGCTGGGCAGTTGCAAGCCGCGCGATTCCAGCCGCGCCGATAGCTCCTCGTAGAAAGACTGCGACACTATAGGATTCTTGAAGAACGAGCCCGCGCTGCGCGCGTCTTCATCGCCAGGAACAATGAGCATGGCCTTGTGAAGACGGATTTCTCGCACCGCTGCTCTGACCTCCGCCAGAGTCGGGTCGCCTGTACGTTGGGCAAAGAACTTCTGCAAGTCGGCGTAGCGAATGCTCGGTTTGGCGCCCACACGCAAATCAAACGACACCTGGAGGATGATGTGACGGTCGCGCTCCGTCGTGTTGAAGATGCTGGAGCGGTAGGCGAAACCGCACTCCGCGTTGGTGAAGATCCGGACTTGCATCGATTGCAGGTCGAGGGCCCGCACCTCGCGAATGGTCTCCGAAACCTCCTGCCCATAGGCGCCAACGTTCTGCACGGGTGTGCCACCGACGGTGCCGGGGATGCCGCTCAGGCACTCCAAGCCTGCGCAGTTTGCCTCCACGGTTTGCGCCACCAGAGTGTCCCAATCAACACCGGCTCCCGCCGTGAAGAGGGCGGTTCCTTTGGCGACGGTGGCGTTCGAGCGGCCGGCGATCGCGATCTTGAGCACCAAGCCGGAGAAGCCTGCATCCGCGACGAGAAGGTTGCTGCCACCGCCCAAAACGAACAATGGCAGCTGACCCGCACGGGCGAACTCAACCGCTTCGATGACCTCGGCTTCACTGCGTGCTTCAGCAAAATAGCGAGCCTGGGCCGCCAACACCAAGCGTGGTAAAGGGGGCCAGACGAACGTGTTCGCGAATCAGCATGCTCTTCCCGACAATGGCCAACAGTTGGACTTGAAGGGGAACGGCATCAGAGGCTGTTGAGAAAAATTACTCTCGAGGTACTCGGAGCCAAAAGGCCCCTGGTCGTTACGAACAGCTCGGACGCGGGCCTGAGGAGGCGCACCCTCTGCCGTCCCTACGGGACTCGGCTCGATTTTCCTATTCTACCCAGTGCTGAAGCACTGGGCTAAGCTCTTTCGCCCCTTCGGGGCTGGTTCTTAGGTGCTGCCACCTACTAGAACCAACCCATACAAAGACCCACACTACCCGAAACGGGCGCTTTCAGCATCTTCAGCCGTGCTGTCACCTTGCCACTTGGAACGCCTTAATCACAATATCGTTGGGCTGATTGCCGACGGGAATCAACGTAACCAGGGCGCGGTCGGCGCTGATTTTGGAATTGTCGCGGGTCTTTACGGTGCGGACCACGGCCACATCTCCAGATCCCGAATCCAGCACCAGCAAATGAGCTTCATCCGGGGTCAACGCCAGTCCGTCGGGATGGCTACCAACCGCGACCGTGCCAATTACGCGGCCTTCGTCAATCGCATATACGCTGACGGTGTCGGACCCGAAATTACTGACATAGAGCAAGCTGTTATCGGAGGTAACGATTCCGCGAACGGGCTCGTCCCCGATCAGGTAGCTGCCGCCCACCTCGTTGTTCGCGGTCTCGACGATGGAAAAATTGTTGCTGCCGAAATTGCTCACGAAGAGCTCACCGCCATCGGGCTTCAGCGCAAGCTGTATGGGCGTCTTGCCGACGTCGAGGAGCGTCAGCATCCGGTCTGCCGCCAGATCGACGGAGGCGAGCTGATTCGATCCCGGACAGGCAACGAACGCCTTGCTGGAATCGGGAAGGATGACGAGGTCTTGCGGCTGCTGGCAAACTGGCACTGTGCTGCGCACCGCCAGCTTCTGGGTGTCGATGATGGAAACGGTGTTGTCGGCGCGATTGCTGACGACCACCAGCTTTCCATCGGGCGAAACTCGGGCGAGACCCGGCGCACCGCCCACGCGTATGGTCGCGATCACCACCCGCTTAACAAGATCGATGACCGAAACATTGGCCGATCCGGAGTTGGCCACGTAGGCGCGTTTGCCGTCCGACGAAACCGAGACAAAATAGGGCGCGCGATGAACGCCAATGGTCGCTTCGACTACGTTGCGCTCCGCGTTAATGATGCTGATGTTGTTGGAGTCGGCATTGGCAACGTAGATTTCATTGCGGGTAGAACTGGCGGCGACGCCGGTTGGACCTTCCGCCTACCGGAATCGTCTTGACGTTACGAAGCTGAAGCAGATCAAGAACGCTGACGGAGTTGCTCTTGCCGTTGGTGACGTAAGCGTATTCATGGTAGCCGGGCTGAACGGTCGGTCGCTGATGGCAGGCGGTTGAGCTCAGCGTGACGAGCGTCACGCATAGCGCCGACCGCCACTGCCGCATCGAAAGTTGCCGCAGCCGCAGCCTTGCCGTGCGCATCAGCGGGTGACGGCTGACTCAGCGGTTGCGCTGCCGTGACGGGCTACCGCACCGACAACGGGTCCGGAGACGGAGCGGCCAAGCACGTTTGCGATCTGGCGAACCTCAACCATGAGGTCGTCAAACTGTTGGGGGAAGAGCGATTGATTGCCGTCGCTCAGAGCGTGGTCGGGATCGGGATGAACTTCGATGATGAGCCCGTCGGCGCCTACGGCAACCGCGGCGCGCGACAGCGGCGTCACCTTGTTGCGTTTGCCGGTCCCGTGGCTGGGATCGACGATAATGGGCAAGTGGCTCAAACGCTGCACCGCCGGCACGATGCTGAGGTCGAGAGTATTGCGCGTGTGGTCGGCAAAGGTGCGCACGCCACGCTCGCACAGGATCACGTGGTAGTTGCCCTCGCTCATGATGTATTCGGCCGCCATCAGCAATTCTTCCAGAGTGGCTGCCATGCCGCGCTTCAGCAGCACAGGCTTGTGCACCCTGCCGGCGCGCTTCAGCAGCGAATAGTTCTGCATGTTGCGCGCGCCAATCTGGATGACGTCAGCGTATTTCTCCACCAGTTCGAGCGATTCGTTATCAATGGCCTCGGTGACGATCAGCAGGCCGAAGCGGTCGCGGACCTCGGCCAGGATCTTCAGGCCCTCCTCGGCCAAGCCTTGAAACGTATAAGGAGAGGTACGCGGCTTGTAGGCGCCGCCGCGGAAGAAGCGCGCGCCGGCGCGGGCCACACACTCAGCGGTAGCGAACGCCTGATCGCGGGATTCGATGGCGCACGGTCCGGCGATGACCGCTACCTCGTCGCCGCCAAAAGTTGCATCAGAATTGGGGAAGCTTATAACGGTGTCTTCTTCCTTCAGATCGCGGCTCACAAGCTTGTAAGGCTTGGTAACGCGAATGACCTCCTGCACCCCTTCCATCTCGTCGAAGGTGCCGGTCTCGACCTCGGTCTGGTTCCCGGTAACGCCGATGGCAGTGCGCAGGGCTCCGGGCATGGCATGTGCACGAAAGCCCAGCGATTCGATCTTTTCACATACGCGCTCCACTTGCTCTTCGGAGGCGTGCGCCTTCATGACGATAAGCATCGGGGACCCCTTGTACAGTGCTCCATAGTGTATCGCGGAAGGCGCAGTGCTGGGAACAACAAGGCAGGTGATCGTGACAACCAAAACGCTCATTGCAGGGTTTCGCACGAGAACCCATACGTCATGTGTCATCTTGAGCGGAGCGACCGCAGTCGAAGGAGCCCTATAGCTCCAAGAACGCTGTTGCAGGCCGATGAGCACTCAGTAGATCACCATGTCGTCCTCTCCGTTCGCATATGGGTAAGGCGAACCGGGAAGAGCGGTCAGTTGGCCATTTTGGAAATTAAACCCGACAATACCGGGACGAGGACACTGCAAGCTCTGACACCCCTGCGCAGCATAGACAAAGGATCCCGTCCGCTGGATACGACCAGTGGCGCCTGAGGTCGGATAGCCAGTTTCGGTGAGAGTACTTCCAGAAAAACTAAGAACGGCCACGCCGCCGTCGAAACCAAATTCTCCGCCAGCAGTGCTGACCAGCAAGAAGGAACTCGATTGGCCCCACGTCATGTCCGTTATGCTGGTTTTGTCACCCTGTGGGTCGAGAGTCACCGTGAAAGGCTGAGGCAACACAGCGGTGAGAGTGCCATCGCTCGCTATGCTGTAAATCTGTACAAACCACAGGCCCGTCTCAGCCAGTTCAGAGTCCGCCAGATATCTGCCATCCAGCGACACTGGCAGGACATAATCGCAAGTCCCCGCCGGCAGCGCGTAAACAGGGCCACCAGTAAGTGTGCCATCGGAGCTGCGCGAATAGGACAGAATGCTGCCGTTCTTATCGGTGGGGCAGGCCCGAGGAACGCCAGGGTTCCGTCGGGCGTAAATGACAAAGGGCTCTGATTGGTTAGGTTCGGTATGGCAATAGTACCCAAGGATTGCGGAGAACCATTGCCGGGATAGATCGTTATCCCCGGTGTGAGGTTGCTGTCGATGGGGCCGGGTAAGTAAAGGTTAGATCCTGTGGGGTCGACTACCGGCCGCGAATATGAGGAGTCGAGCTGGATAGGAGAGCTGCTATACGAGGTGAGGGAATAGTCGGGGTTTACGAGAAGCGACTCTAAGTTGATGTTCGTAAGAAAGAACAGTAACGGCAACGTCGGGGAAGAGCCGAATTGGGATCCGTTAATCGCAGATTCCGGCGACGAGGGCAAGAGTGTGAGCGAGCCGTCGCTCTGGATTTGCAGACCAGCTCCGACATGCGAGATTTGGTCAGCGCTAATGTAGAGAGCCGCGTTTCTCGGCGGCGGCAGAGTGATCACGATGCTGAGGGCAGCTGTGGCTGTCGCGGGCGGAGTTTCACTGTCGGACGCCTGCACGGTAAAGCTGGACGTGCCTGCGCCGGTGGGCGTGCCCGAGATCACACCGCTAGTTGCGTTCAACGTAAGGCCACTCGGCAAGCTGCCTTGCGTAATCGTCCAGGAGTAAGGAGGGAGTCCGCCCGAGGCTGCTAAGGTAGCGCTGTAGAAGACGCTCGGACTACCGTTGGGAAGAGAGGTAGTCGTAACCTGCAGTGCAGCAGCGATGGTGATGGAGAAGTTGCCATTCGCCACACTGGGTGGCTGCTGGGAGTCCGAGACTGACACGGTAAATGAAAAGCCACCCGATGCGGTGGGTGTGCCCGACAGGACGCCCGCCCTGCTCAGGCTGAGACCAGGAGGCAAATTTCCCGACGCTACATTCCAAGCATAAGGCGCAATCCCGCCGGTGGCGCTCAGGGTCGCGTTGTATGGGACGTAAACGACACCCTGCGGAAGCGTAGATGTCACGACCGAGAGGGGCGCTGACGGTGCTGGGCTGGACGAGCCGCATCCCAACAGCAGACCTGCGAGACACACGCCGACCGCTAGTAACGCTAGCTTGCGACCATCCATGTTCGACTCCTGTCTCTGAATAAGCACAATACGCTCTTCGGAGGCGTGCGCCTTCATGACGATAAGCATCGGGGACCCCTTGTACAGTGCTCCATAGTGTATCGATCCGGACGTAAGGCGGCAATAAAGGTTCTCCGTACGGTAATGCGCAGTTTGAAATTGTTAGCACTTGCCTCCTCTCCGGAATTGGCGCACGATGGGGTATGGAAAACAAGAAATCGTTAAACCAATTCCAGGAAGTGCACAAACAGGTTCAGGAACGCCTTGAGCGTGCCCGCGAGGTTCAGAAAAAGGACGCCGCGCTTCGCAAAGACAAAGCAGAAGACGAGGCCATCCGCGAAGGTTTCGATCGCGCCTGAACGAGAGATCACGTTCCCCCGAGTTACACGTCACGGGCAGATGTTTCACAAAAATCCAACCCACCTCTGATCCGCGGATTAACGACGCACTCACTGTCCCCGTTTAGAATCAAACCTTCATGCCCCACGACTCGGCAAAGAAAGAAAGAGACATTCTGAAGCTGTTGCCTCCGCCAAAACAGCCGCCCAAGCTAACGGCGCGGCGGATTGGCATCCATACGTCGACGGCCGGTGGAGTCGAGAAAGCGGCGGAACGTGCCTACCGGCTGGGCTGCAACGCGTTCCAGATTTTCTCGTCGAGTCCACGGCAATGGAAGCCCTACGAGTTGGCGCGTTCGCAGTGCGATGAGATGAACCGCCTGCGAGACCAATATGGGCTGGAGCCGCTGGTCATTCACGCCAACTACCTGGTCAATCTGGCGGGCGGCAATCCTGAATTTCGTGCTAAGTCCATCGCCGCGTTTCGCGGCGAGGTAGAACGCGCGCTGGCTCTCGGCGCCGATTTCCTGGTGTTGCACCCTGGATCGTTCCGCGGCAGCAGTCGCGAAGAAGGACTGCAGCGAGTCGCGTTGGCCATTGAGCAGGCGGTGGACGGGCTCAACCTGGCCGCAGGCAAGTTGCGCATCCTCATCGAGAACACGGCCGGATCGGAGTTCTCGCTTGGCGGCAACTTCGAACAAGTTGCAGAGTTGCTGTACTTGTTAAACAACTTCGTGTCGTCAGGGGCTTGCATCGATACTTGCCACACTCATGTCGCCGGCTACGACATCGTGAGCGAAGCAGGATTTGCGGAGACGCTCGATCAACTGGATCGAACGGTTGGACTGAAGAACGTGTACGTTTGGCATTGCAACGACGCCAAGGCGGCGCGCGGATCGAAGCTTGACCGCCATCAGCACATCGGGAAGGGATCGATAGGGCTGATGCCTTTCCGGAAGCTGCTGAACGAGG
The DNA here is from genome assembly GCA_963836295.1 of uncultured Acidobacteriaceae bacterium. Taxonomy (GTDB): domain Bacteria; phylum Acidobacteriota; class Terriglobia; order Terriglobales; family Acidobacteriaceae; genus Bog-257. Next base: position 110,116 of record CAWIIY010000007.1, read on the forward strand.
CGCGCACGGCACACGCCGTATTCATCGCAGAGACTCCCATTGACGAGCCCCTCGACGATCTCGCCAACGTGAAGGCGCTGAAGGCGTTGGTTAGGAAATGAATTGTTCCCCGCAAAGGCAGGGCCGGAAGAAAGCCGGCCCTGCCTGGTTCGGAGATATTAGAGTCGTGCTCCGCCACCCACCGGCAACACTTCTCCGGTGATCCACGAGGCATCGTCAGATGCCAGGAAACCGCTACCTTGGCAATATCCTGCGGCACACCCATGCGTCCCAGTGGCGTACGGGATACGGCGAGTTTCTTGAATTCGCCGTCGGAGGTACCGGCAGCCTTGGTGCCTTCGGTCTCCACCAGTCCTGGCGCCAGGGAGTTGACCCGAATGTTTTGCGGGCCCAGTTCCTGCGCCAGCGAGCGGGTGATGACATCCACTGCGCCCTTGGTAGCGCTATACACCGATCCAGCCGGGGGCGGTGTAAGCGAAGCTACTGAGCTTAAGTTAATGACGGACCCCGCCACGGGTCATCGATTTCACGGCCGCCTGTGTGCTCAGGAGAGTCCCGAGAACGTTGAGGTCGAACATGCGACGATAGCTGTCTTCCGTAATTCCCTCGAGAGGCGCGAACTCGTACACGCCGGCATTATTGACGAGAATGTCTACGGTGCCAAACGCCTTTGTGGTCTCGGCGAACAGTTTGTCCACTTCGGCCTTCTTCGACACGTCGGCCTGGACGGTAATTGACTTTCCACCCGAATTCTTGATGTCGGCGGCCACTTTTTCCGCGTCTTCCCTGGCGCGCGCGTAATTTACCACTACGTTCGCCCCTTCTTTCGCGAAAGCCAGCGCAATGCCGGCGCCAATGCCCTTCGAAGCCCCTGTGATTACTGCGGTCTTACCTGATAGCTTACCCATTTCAGCCCTTCCTCCTCTGCACTCATTTCGATGTTCATCAATTCGATGACGGTCTAATTGATGTGCGGGCGGGGAGAAAGTTTCAGAGTTCTGCAAGCTGCGACAGGTAAGTTTTCCACACCTCACGCCGAAACGCGGGCAAGGCAAACTTGCCCTCGCGTGCGATGGAGATGAGCCCGGCGGCCTCGAGTTCCTTGAGGTGGTGGGACAGGGTAGCAGGCGTGATGGGGCAACGCTCGCGCAACTCGACGCAAGTGCAGGTTTCCTGCCGGGCGATGTGCTGCAGGATATCGTAGCGTTGAGGATCGGCGATGGCCTTAGTGATCGCGCGAAATCGCGCGCGGGTCAGGGGCGTGGATGCATTGTGAAACTTACGAGCTCTCATGATTGATCGGATGCACACCGGCAGCGAGCGGCAGCGCGTGCGAACCTAACGTTATGATGCCATAAGGAAGTGAGCGGACACCGAAGCATGGGTGCTCGCCGCGAAACGTTCGATGCTCCCTAGGTTGTAAAATCAACGTTTACCTCAACCGCATCTAAAGACACCTATGGCCGACTCCAAAACTCAAGAGCCGAACGCGGAACCGCAAACCCAAGTTGCTGTTCGTGCCGAGCGTTACGAGCCGCAGGCGATCGAGCAAAAGTGGGCTGATCGCTGGGCGCAGAATCCTGACCTGTACCGCTCCCAACCTTCCCCGGACCGCGGCCGCAACTACTACGTCCTCGAAATGCTGCCGTATCCGTCCGGCGAGCTCCACATGGGGCACGTGCGCAACTACGCCATCGGCGATGCTTTGGCGCGCTACATGTGGATGCAGGGCTATAACGTGCTTCACCCCATGGGCTGGGACGCCTTCGGACTTCCCGCGGAGAACGCGGCCATCAAGAACCAGACGCCGCCGCGCGAATGGACGCTGCGCAACATTGCCAGCATGAAGGCGCAGATGAAGCGCCTCGGCTTCGCGTACGACTGGTCAAAGGAAATCGCCACCTGCCTGCCGGAGTACTACCGCTGGAACCAGTGGTTCTTCCTGAAGTTCTTCGAGCAAGGCTTGGCGTATCGCAAGAAGAGCAAAGTCAACTGGTGTCCGGAGTGCGCCACCGTGCTGGCCAATGAACAAGTGCTGCCCAACGGCTGCTGCTGGCGCCATGAGAACACCCCTGTCGAGCAGCGCGAGCTGGAGCAGTGGTTTCTACGCACCACGAAGTACGCTGACGAACTGTTGCAAGGTTTGGATGCTCTGCCAGGCTGGCCGGAGAAGGTGCGCACCATGCAGCGCAATTGGATCGGCCGCAGCGAAGGCACGCTGGTCGATTTCAAGCTGGATGGCGCCGCTGGGCCGACTGGGGACACCATCCCGGTCTTCACCACGCGTGTGGACACGATTTACGGCGCGACCTCATTGCAGTTGGCGCCCGAGCATCCTATCGTGGCCGACTTGATCGCCAGCGATCCAAGCCTGCTCGGCAAGGTGGAAGAGTTGATGGCCGAGCAGCGCAAGGCGAAGGAAGTCGGCGACATCGGCGCCATCGAAAAGCACGGCGTTTTCACCGAGCGCTGTGCGCTGAATCCGTTCAACGACGAGAAAATGCCCATCTGGGTAGCGAACTACGTCCTGCTCGACTATGGCACCGGCGCCATTATGTCGGTCCCGGCGCACGACGAGCGCGACTACGAGTTCGCCAAGAAGTACAACCTCGACATTCGCGTGGTAATCTTGCCGCGCCGCGAGGGAGACGCGCCCGATGGCGCGCCCAACGAGCCGGTCCTGCCGTTCACGGAGACGAACAGCCTGGTCATCAATTCCAGCGAGTACACGGGAATGCCTAGCCAGGAGGCGATTGTCAAGATGTCGAAGTTTGCGGAGGAGCATGGCTTCGGCAAGGCAACGGTAACGTACCGCCTGAAAGATTGGGGAGTGAGCCGCCAACGCTACTGGGGCACGCCGATCCCCATCATCTACTGCGCGGCTTGCGGCATTGTGCCGGTGCCCGAGAAGGACTTGCCGGTATTGTTGCCCGACAACGTGGACATCACGCTGGCGGGTGGATCGCCGCTGGCCAAGGTGCCGGAGTTCGTCAACGTGAGCTGCCCGAAATGTGGCAGCCCAGCGCGGCGCGAGACCGATACCATGGACACCTTTGTCGATTCGTCCTGGTATTTTTATCGCTATACCGACCCGTCGCTCGATCGCAAGCCGCTGGACTCTGACACTGTGGGATACTGGTTCCCGATCGACCAATACATTGGCGGAGTGGAACACGCCATTCTGCACCTGATTTATTCGCGCTTCTGGACCAAGGTGATGCGCGATATGGGAATCGTTAGGAATGACGAGCCTGCGGAACGCCTGTTCACCCAAGGCATGGTGATCAAGGGCGGCGCGAAGATGTCGAAGAGCCTGGGCAACGTGGTGTCGCCCGACGACATGGTGGCGCGCTATGGCGCGGACTCGACGCGCATGTACACGCTGTTCGCCTCGCCGCCGGACCGCGATCTCGACTGGCAGGATGCAGGAGTGGAAGGCATCAGCCGATTTCTGTCGCGGGTGTACCGGTTTGTTGCGCGCAATGCGCGGCTACAAGGGACGGCGGCGGGCAGTCGCGACGGGGGACCGTTATCGCCGGCGGCGCGCAAGATGCAACGCAAGTTGCACCAGACTATCCGGCGGGTGACGGAAGACTTCGGCGGACGTTGGCACTTCAACACTTCGATTGCGGCGATCATGGAATTGCTGAACGAGATGTACTCCTACGAAGACAGCGTGCAGCATGGCGAACCCGAGGCCCCGCGCGCGCTTGTGGCCGACGCGCAGCGCAAGCTGGTGCTGATGCTGGCGCCGTTCGCGCCCTATCTCGCGCATGAATTGTGGGAGATGCTGGGCGAAACCTCCGACCTGTTGCGCGCGCCGTGGCCGCAATACGATCCCGCGTTGGCGAAGGAAGAGGAAGTCGAGATCGCGATCCAGGTGAATGGCAAGATTCGCAGCCGCATCGTCGTTGCCGCCGATGCGACGGACGATCAGGTGCGCGAACTCGCGCTGGCCGACGCGAAGGTCAAAGCCGCGATTGGCGAGAAGGAAGTTGTGAAGGTGCTAGTGGTGAAGGGCAGGCTGGTGAATATCGCGGTGAAGTAGGAAACAATTAGCGGCTAGCAGTCAGCTCGGCTTGTTTCTGGCCTCCCTGATCGGACTCACATTCGGGACGGCTCTAACCTTAGTTGCGTCACACCCCTCTTTCCCTCGGCTGGGATATACTTTCCTGTTTGCCTATCCGTATTGCGAGCAGAACGCACCCTGTTCTCATAAAGAAGGAGAATTTCCAGCTATGTCATCCGCAGCCGTTTCCTACGCACGCGAGAACCAGAAGCGCTTTCTCGACGAGTTGAAGGATTTGCTTCGCATTCCCAGCGTCAGCACCGCCGAAGAGCATAAAGACGATGTCCGCAAAGCCGCTGAGGTGGTGGCCAATGATCTGAAGCGCATCGGCTTCGAGCATGTCGAAATCATTCCCAGCAAGGGCCATCCGCTGGTTTACGCCGACTGGCTGCACGCCGCGGGCAAGCCGACGGCGCTGTGCTATGCGCACTATGATGTGCAGCCGGCTGAGCCTTTGGACGAATGGAAGTCGCCCCCATTCGTGGATAAGGACGCTTGTCCCGTCAAGGGCGACGAAGCAGAGGCTTGCAAACAAGCTTGGACATTACCCAGCGAGCGCGACAATAACATCTACGCGCGTGGCGCGGTGGACGACAAGGGCCAGCTCTGGATGCAGCTCAAAGCGTTTGAGTCGCTGTTCAAGACCGGCGGCGGCAAGCTTCCTATTAATGTCCGCGTGCTGATCGAGGGCGAGGAAGAAGTGGGCGGCGAGAGCATTGAAGAGTTTGTAAGGAAGAACGCCGATTCCGAGAAGCTGAAGGCTGACTTCGCGTTGGTCACCGACACGGAACTGTTTGCTCCCGATCTTCCTACGCTGTGCGTCGGCCTGCGCGGTCTGGTCTACACCGAAATTCAAGCGCAGGGAGCTAAGTCCGATCTGCATTCCGGGGTGTACGGCGGAGCGGCGCCCAACCCGCTGTTCGCGCTGGTGGAGATCATCAGCAAGCTGAAAGACGCGGATGGAAAGATCCTCATTCCCGGCTTCTACGACGATGTGCAGAAGCCGACGAATGACGAGTTGAAAGCCTGGGCCAGTTTGCCCTTTAACGAAGAAGACTATCGCAAGGCTGAGGTAGGATCGAACGTGCTGACCGGCGAGCCGGGATATTCAGTGTTGTATCGCACGTGGGCGCGTCCCACGCTGGAGGTACACGGCATCCCCGGCGGATTCGTCGCTCCCGGCGCAAAGACGGTGATTCCGGCGCGCGCGTCGGCGAAAGTCTCGATGCGGCTGGTGCCCAAGCAAGACCCCGACGACATCCTGAAGAAATATACCGAATATGTGAAGAAGCTCACGCCCAAGGGCATCCAGATCGACATCAAGGTGCACAGCAAAGGCCCGGCGTGCGTGGTGAACACGGACAACAAGTTCGCGCGCGCTTCGGTGGAAGCCATGCACGAGATCTTCGGGAAAGACACCGTGTACATTCGCTCGGGTGGTTCGATTCCGATCGTGACCCAGTTCGAGGAGGACCTTAAGATTCCCAGCATCATGATGGGCATGGGCCTGCCCGACGACAACCTGCACGCGCCGAATGAGAAGTTCCACATCCCGAACTTTTATCGCGGGATCGAGTCGATCATTCGGTTCTTCCAGATATTGGGGCAGTAGGCGGGGGGCTGGTCGAACGTTCTTCTTCCCAGGTTAGCGTCCAAACAAGGACGGGGACCTGGGGCACGAGCGAGTCAGGGTAACCTGCATCACTATCCTGTGCCCACCCTCTCGCCAAAGCGGGCGAGAAGGATGGGGCACGCCAAAATTAATTCTGTGGCCGAAGGGCAGGGCCACCCGCCCGCCCCCGATGCCGCTCAAGCCTGCGGCGCCAAACGCAGGTGAACCAGAATGGTGAGCTGGTTTCCGACGACGGCATTGAAATCTGAAGCGCCAGGGTAATCCTCTCCAAGCTGAGTCGGCGCGGGGGGAAGGCCGGAGGCTTCCATAAACGTTCCGGTACACCGGAAGCCGCGATAATCCTCCGTCCCGCCGGCAGGGTTCTGGCAATTTTCGTCCATGACCACCGGCGGCCAGTCCGTGCTCACCACTGCACGAACCAACTGGGGGAATCCTTCGCGCGATATGCTCGTGGATCCTGACGCCGTGATGGCAGCAGTCTTTTGCCCGTTTTCGCCCGGCGGGGTGAGATCGAAAACAAATGTAGCCTCACGAGAAACGCGGTGGATAATCGGCGGGCCGTATACCGGTCCGGAATAGTCTTCCGTGGGGTTGTACTGCAGGTTGCGATCCACGCGAGTGAGAGTCAGATCGCCGGTGGCCTGCAGCTTGCCGTCAGGCGTTCGGACGACCTTCTTGGAGTGAAAACACACCAGGGTGTTGTTGGCCGCGTTTGCCAGCCAGCTGGCTTTGACTTTCCCATCTTCTCCGATAGGAGGCGCCATGGAGCTAGCGGGGTACATGCGGAAATCGAACTTCGAGTTGGCGGGATCGGCCTCGTCGAGCTTCAATCCGCCGTTGACTCGGGTGAAGCCGACGGTAAAGTTGATTTTAGTTTTTCCGAAATTGGTGGTCCCGTCCGTTACGAGTTGCGCGCTAGAGAGTTGGGAGTCCACCTGCCAGGATCCGCTGGTGGTGGTGCTGGGTTTTCCAGCAACACCCAGAGTGATAAGCCCGAGAGCGAGAACTCCGGCTAATGCGATTACAGCCGTGTGTTTCAACATTTTTTCCTCCTGCCCCTTGGATGGATGAATACCTACACCGCAGTAAGAAGAAGCTTTGGTGGGAGCCAGAGGGTCAACCCACTTCCGAATCATGCTCTGCGACTCAACACCGCAGTTATGCCAGCGGCGACGAACCACGGAGCGTTCCCGTTCCTCAACCGACCAGGGCGGTGGTGAACCAACGGAATACCATTCGCATTGCGCGGTGAGAATTAAATCCCGTAATGCAGAAGGCGGAGCGCGTCCTTGTATTCATCGCGCGCGCGCTTGGCCTTTTCCTGCGCGTCCTGTTCGGCGAATCCGGCCTGGTCCCACCTTTCCATCGCAACCTCGGAATGGTCCGGTGTGGCCAGAGCTTCTTCTTGACGAATGGCGGTTACCCACTGGTCGACCGCCCTTTTGTAGGCTAACTGTAGTTCATCGAGATTCGAGGTGTCCATAGCTTTTCGGATGCTAGAGCACTGCCACCAAGCGGTCAATCTCAGGCGCTGCCATTTACTGAAAATTAACACGGCAAGATGATCTCAGCCATGTTCCAGAGCTGTTCACGGGATATTGACCCAGCATTCAATTTGCGTTAATGCCGGGTCCGGTTCCTGCGTAGTATCTTTCGCAAGCGAGACTTTGCACCTCGCCGCATTCACTCCAAAATTCTAACGACAAGAAGGAAAACCATGGCGACAGCTTCTTCGCCGATTCCCGCCCCTCCAACTGCGGCACCCGCGGTGCACGCGAAACTCTCCAAGTCCCCGAGCAAGGTCGGGATCGGGATTTTCATGGGGGCCCTGGGCATCGGATTCGTTTATGCGGCTTATCACCTGATTTCCGATCTCTCCACGGTACATTCGGCGACAATATTCCCTTTTCTGCTGCTGGGAATTGCGCTGCTGGTGGCCCTTGGCTTTGAGTTTGTCAATGGCTTCCATGACACGGCGAATGCGGTCGCCACTGTGATTTACACGCACTCGCTGGATCCGCATATCGCGGTGGCATGGTCGGGCATGTGGAACTTCGTTGGCGTCGTATTGTCCACTGGGGCGGTTGCGTTCGGCATCATCTCGCTGCTGCCGGTCGAACTCATCCTGCAAGTCGGGAGCGGTGCAGGTTTCGCCATGGTCTTCGCGTTGTTGACTGCGGCCATCATTTGGAACCTGGGCACGTGGTACTTCGGGATACCGAATTCCAGCTCGCATACCCTGATCGGCTCGATCATTGGAGTAGGTATCGCCAATCAGTTGATGCAGGCAAGGACCGCAACCAGCGGGGTCGATTGGGGTCAGGCCGCCAATGTCGGCAAGTCTCTGCTGTTTTCACCCATCGTCGGATTTGCAATGGCGGCGGCACTGCTCGGCCTGTCGAAGGTCTTCATTCGGGACAAACGCCTGTACACCGCCCCCACAGGGGACGCGCCGCCACCCTTCTGGATTCGTGTGCTACTCATCCTCACCTGCACGGGAGTGAGTTTCGCTCACGGTTCAAACGATGGGCAGAAGGGCATGGGACTCATCATGCTTATCCTCATCGGCACGGTGCCAACGGCCTATGCTTTGAACCATGCCATCACGCCGGCCCAGTCAGCGGACTTTATTGCCGTCTCGCAGCAGGCGGCGAACGTACTTAATCAATATGTTTCGCCCAGCGCGGTCGTGGGCGATCCACGCGACGATGTAGCGGCGTATGTGCGCACCAAAGAGTTCACTCCCAATACCATGCTGGCCATGCGCAATATGATCAACGACATCAGCAATGAAGTCGTGAACTATAAGCAGCTGAAGAACATTCCGCAGGACCAGGTGCGGAACTTCCGCAACGATTTGTATCTGATCAGTGAAGCGCTGCGCACCATGCAGAAGTCGGGTCACGTGCCAGTTTCGGCGCAGGATGCGGTGGTGCTGGCCAACTACAAGAAGCACATTGACTATGCCACCAAGTTCATCCCGACCTGGGTGAAGGTTGCGGTTGCTCTGGCGCTGGGATTAGGCACGATGATCGGCTGGAAGCGGATTGTGGTGACGGTCGGAGAAAAAATTGGCAAGGACCACTTGACCTACGGTCAGGGAGCAGCCGCGGAAATCACAGCGATGGTGACGATCGGCGCCGCTGACATGTATGGCTTACCCGTAAGTACAACACACGTGCTGTCGTCCGGAGTAGCTGGAACAATGGCAGCTAACGGAACTGGCCTGCAGTGGGAAACAGTGCGCAACCTTATCATGGCATGGGTACTGACACTGCCGATATCCATCGTGTTGGCGGCAACGCTGTTCTGGGCATTCAGGCACGTCTCGTAGATTGCAAAGGCAGATTATCATCGGTGTCTGCGCTAAGAGCCCGGAAATTACCCTGGCGCCTAGAAAGTGTGGACAAAAGATCTCGCCAATGTTTTGGATCGAGACGGGTAGAAGATCCGCACGTGGTAAGTTCGTCGTCGCCATGGATGCGACGAGGGAAACATGTTCGCCGCCGGACTAAGTTCTTCCCTCCCACACTGTAACGGGCCCGCCTCTGGCGATTCTTACCGACATCCAGCCTGAACGCTGAGTTCTTGCAGATGCTCTGCAAAATCGCAATCGTAGTTTGGCAACAGCCTCGCTAGCGGCGCTTCTTGAGGATGCCGAGGATCTCCTGCAGGCCCTGGCGGACTTTCTTGAGGTGTTCAGCGGAACGCGGCTTGGGGAAGGGCAGACCGTCCTGCCGATGCGAGGGTTTGAGCTCGGCCTTGAGATGCTGGCGGGCGCCGGCGATGGTGAAGCCTTCGTCGTAGAGCAGCTTCTTGATGCGCAGCACATTTTCCACGTCACGCTGACGATACATGCGCTGGCCGGTGCTGCTCTTGACCGGCTTGAGTTGAGGGAATTCGGTTTCCCAGAAGCGCAACACGTACGCCGGGAGACGGCAGAGGCTGGCGACTTCACCGATGCGGAAATAGAGCTTGTCGGGGATGATGGGATCGGAAGCGGGGCTGCGCTTTTTTTTGTCAGCGGTCATCGGATGCGGGTGGCTCGCGGGACTCGGATTCCAATTCTAAGCCCAGGCAGCGGCGATTGCGTTGCCTTTCGGTGCGCGGGGATCTTAATTTTAGATTAGGCGAGTACCGGCGCGCGGGGTGTCTTCATTTCAGATGAGGGCAGAAAGCCGGTGGGCGGGAGTGGGGGAAAAGTTGAAATGCCGGTGGCCGGGCGGCGGATGTGGGATGCGGTCGGGGCTGGGTGTGCGTCGGACCGTGGCGATGCGGGGCGCGGGGGGTTCGGGGGAAAATGCTAGCGTACGGTTCGGCACAGGTTGAGCGGGGATGCGGCGTCCGAAGGTCGGGGACGGGATGCGCGTGGGCGAGGGTGGTCGCAAAAGGAAAGGCCTCCGCGAACTGCAATTTGCGAAGGCCCAGTTTGTGGATGTTGGACAAAAGTTAAGCGAGGCCCAATGCCTCGCCCCGGGAACGGTTAGCGCTTTTTCTTCTTGGCAGCTTTCTTCGCGGCCTTCTTTTTGGTTGCCATAGGGTAATTCCTCCTTGTGAAACCTTCTCCCTCGAAGGTTGACTTTTAACCCAAATACCATACATACCCAAGAGATTGCATGAGTAGTATGTCTAACCCAAGATATTGCGGTTACCGGAACGGAATGTCAACAAAAATATTTCAATAATCTATTGCGCGGTTTGGAGTTTGGTGATTTGTCTCCAACTCGCCCCCCGGCCAAATGTCTCTTCGTCAGCCGCTGAGTTACACTCACTCTCGCATGCGCCCCGACCCGATCGAGCTCGAAGTCTTCAAGCATCTCTTTCACTCCATCGCCGAGGAGATGGGCGCTGCGCTGCGCCGCACGGCCTTCTCGCCCAACATCAAAGAGCGTCGCGACTACTCCTGCGCGCTCTTCGACGCAGCCGGCAACGTGCTGGCCATGGGCGATCACATGCCCGTGCATCTCGGCTCGATGCCCATGTCGGTGCGCGCCGCCATTGCAGAGTTGCCGCTCGCTCCCGGCGACGTGGCCATGCTCAACGACCCCTTCCGCGGAGGCACGCATCTCCCCGACATCACCGTCGTCGCTCCCGTTTTCGTGCGCAGCGCCCAGCCTAACGCGCGACCCGCCACGTGCGACATGCGCAGCGCTCAGCCTAACGCCCGCCGTGCCACCCGCGACGTGGAACGTGGCCCGCTCAACCGCGCCCCGCGCCGCTCTGCTCCCGAATTCTTCGTCGCCGCTCGCGCTCATCACGCCGATGTCGGTGGAACCTACGCCGGCTCGATGGGTCCATGTCGCGAGATTTATCAGGAAGGATTCCGCATTCCGCCGGTGAAGATCGTTCGCGCCGGAGCTCTCGACCGCGACATCCTCGCTCTGTTGCTCAACAATGTTCGCACTCCCGAAGAACGTGAAGGCGACCTGAGCGCGCAACTTGCGGCGTGCTACACCGGCAGTACGCGGCTGCTTGAACTCTGCGCGCGTTACGGCATCGCGCGCGCTCGGCGTGCCGCGCAAGCGCTGCTGGATTACTCCGAGAAAATGATGCGCGCATTTTTGGCGACAGTGCCTGCGGGCAGCTACGCCGCCGATGACGTACTCGACGACGATGGCGTCACCGATCAGCCTGTGCGCATCGCCGTGCGCATCACGTTCCCCCGCGCGTCAAAGACCAAGGCGAGCAAGAAGGCCGTCGTGATCGACTTCGCCGGCAGCTCGCCGCAAGTCGAAGGCAGCATCAACGCCGTGGAAGCCATCACCTATTCAGCGTGCTTCTACGTTTTCCGATGCCTGCTCCGCGAAGACGTTCCCGCCACTGCAGGATTGATGCGGCCGATTCAATTGATTGCTCCCGAAGGAACCATCGTCAATGCGCGCCCGCCGGCAGCGGTCGCTGGCGGCAATGTCGAGACCTCGCAGCGCATCGTCGACGTGCTTCTGCGCGCGCTGGCCCAGGCGCTCCCCAACCAGGTCCCCGCAGCCTCGTCGGGCACCATGAACAATCTCACCATCGGCGGTATGGACACTCGTAGCGGCAAGCCCGTTCCTTTCGCTTACTACGAAACCATCGCCGGCGGCTCGGGCGCAAGTGCGGCCCGCGACGGCGTTTCCGGCGTGCACACCCACATGACCAACTCGCTGAATACTCCCGCCGAAGCGCTGGAGTACAGCTACCCGCTTCGCGTCACGAAGTATGCACTGCGTCGCGCGACCTCTACAAGCGCAAAGCGCGACACAAGCGTAACCCCGGGCGTGAGCCCTGGGTCGGCAAATATGGAGCTACCGGGGTCCCTTCAGGGACGACAGACCCAGAGCGAAGATGCCGGGAGCAGCGGCGGTGCGGGACAACATCGCGGCGGCGACGGTATCGTCCGCGAAATCGAAGTGCTCGCCGACGCCACCGTGACCTTGCTCTCTGATCGGCGCAAGTCCCGTCCCTACGGCCTCGCTGGCGGCGGCGATGGAGCGCCCGGACGCACTGAGATACTTCGTGCCGATGGTTCCACCGAACTCATGCCCGGCAAGGGCAGCGCGCGCTTGCGTCGCGGCGAACGCATCCGCATCGAAACTCCCGGTGGCGGCGGATGGGGATCAGCAGAGCAGGACTGACCACTTCAAACGGAAGTTTGCCCTCGTGGTTCTGGTTGTCATCCAAGCGAGCGCAGCGAGTCGAAGGACCCCTATAGCGGCAGCAATCCTTCACAGCTTGCCTTCCCGAGCGAAATCACCTTGGTGGGTGCCCCGGGTCTCGCGCTGTTCGAGACCCGGGAATTTCCAACATCATCCAGACCGTACCCGAAGTGGCGTGTGGCCCACCCTAACGTTGCCTCCCGACGAACCTGGGGTGCCCCGTTCTAGCCTGCTTTTGGCTAGGGCGGGGCAGTTATGATCGTGGTCGCCATCATGTTCCAGTTTCACGTACGATGGCATGGGCAATGTAAGAGTGCACAATCTTCCCAACACGTACACCTACGATGCCGAAGGCCGTCCGATCACGGCGGCTGGGGTGCAAACTACCTTCGATGCCTTTGAGCGCGCCGTGGAGCAGAACAATAGTGGCAATTACACCCAGATCGTGTATTCGCCGACCAGCGCAAAGTTTGCCTACATGAATGGATTGACGCTCAACCGCTACATGGCCCCGATGGTGGCGGGCATGGCGGCGGTGCACACCAGCACCACGGGGTACTTTCAGCATGCGGACTGGCTGGGATCGTCGCGCTTCGCCGCCACCGGTAGCGGGACCGTGGCCTATGACCGGGCCTATGCGCCCTTCGGAGAAGTCTATGCTGAGACGGCAACCGCGAATCGCAACTTCACCGGGCAGACGCAGGACACGACGGCAGGTTTGTACGATTTTCTGATGCGGCAGCAGAGTGCGGCGCAGGGACGCTGGCTGGTACCCGATCCGGCAGGCTTGGCCGCCGTTGACATGACCAACCCACAGACCTGGAACCGCTATGCCTACGTCGCTAACAATCCACTCAGCAATGTGGCACCCGCTCGGGCTAGACGGTCAGTGTGATGATAAGGGGAATTGCACCACTACGGGATGGGCCCCCGCACCCGGCGGGTGGTGGGACTTGGCGTATGAAGGTTGGCCCGGGCAAGGCAGCATGTCGTCCTTCTTCTGCATGCTTTTCGGAGGCTGCAGCAGCAGCGTTTCGTCGGGCAGCAGCGGGGGAGGTGGAGGGCAAATCCAGCCCCCGGCACAGCCACAGCCTAAGCCAAATCCTACAAACGGCACCAAGCAGAAGGTTTGTAGTGCCATTCCTTCCGGCAGAACAACCGGTGTCTCAGCAGGCGTCGGAGGTGTAGGTAGTCCAGGCGGAGGCGGTGAACTGGTTGTGAACTACAACTCAGGCCAAGTGAGCGCCTATGCTTTCGGCGGTGTTCAGGTTGGCTGGAATGGGGGGATTTCAGGGTCCGTATATAGCGGCTTTGTCTGGGGCTTGAACAATTCCAACTCTAACTACTCTGGCGGTTTCACAGGAGTTAACGGAGGAGCGGGGCTAGGTGGTTTCGCCGCATCCTCAAGCGGTGGACTGACAGGTGGCCCTAGTGGACTCATTCCCGATCCCCGTGGTGTGACTGCGGGAGGCGTTAGCCTCGGGGCAGGATTACTCGGTGGCTTTTCGGGCGGCGTAACCGCCACGAATTACACTAATCCAGCTCAGCTTGGCAAGTTCTGGGCGTTCGCTCCGTTGGATTGGGCGTTCTACCTAGCGAGGCAGGCGTGCCAATGAACACCAGGGTCATCACTGGAGTAATCTCCTTCTGCCTCGCAATGACCGGCCTGTTCTTGGCGAACATGCTTCTGACCATGATGATCGGGGAGATTAACCGCAAGAGACAAGACGGAAATCTCGTCTCGTACTTCGGTTTCACATTCCCGAAGATGCTGCGGATCTTCGGTGATTACCGCACTTCATACCCTACTGGGAACCTGCACATGTATGCGTTGGCCGCATTTGTCCTTGCAATCGTGGGCCTAATTAGCGTGGCGGTGTGTCTCCGCATTATAGGTTAATTTCTAGCTAGGGCAAGGCCAAGATGCGCCGCCTGCGGCGTCGGGTGTGGTATGACACGTCACCCCTGAAAGGGTGCTGCAGAGCGACGCCAAGTTGCTGCAGGGTAACCGAAGAAAACAGGCCAGATATGCGATTCGGGTTGCTGTAGAGCAACTTGCGGTTACCGCAGGCGAACCTGTTTAGAAGAACGAAACTAGGACGAGCAAGGTCGTAGCGGGTTACCATAGAGGAACTTCGAGTTCCTGTGGGGTAACTCGCTGAAGTTTTTAGGGGTCCCATGTTGTGGCAGTTGCAGTTGCGGTTTCCTTCCTGGAGTTCTCTTCTCCCTGGCGGTGTTGTGTGGTAAAGCCGCCGTTTCGCACCAAATCACTTGGAACGAAAGTCAGCGAGGGTGAATACGCGCGGCTGGAAGCGCTGGCTTCCACGCGTGGTCAAAGTATCAGCGAGTTGATTCGCTCCGTGCTTCTGGAGGAGATCGCCGCGCCCAACGGCCACGGCAATACCGAGCAGGTGTTGGGTCGTCGGAATCCATAAAAAGCGTAAACCGGAACGTTGCAACCCGCCAGTTTTCCAACCACAGAGCTGCCCAAGGAAAAATCGCCTCTCTTATTGTCTGCAGAATTCACCCAGTGTTTTCGTGGCTAGATCGTCGTTGCCGTTCTGTTCTAGTGTGAGTACATGAAATCACTCACCCGTCAACAATTAGAACGCCGCAAGGCTCAAGCCGTCCGCTTCACCCGTGACGTACGGGAAGATGAGGATCGCGCAGATGAAATCGACGATGAAAGCCTTGAAGAGTACGGCCGGGTGGCCCGCCCAAGGGCTTCGTTGACTAAGTCTGTTCAAACCTGGGGTGCCCCGTTCTAGCCTGCTTTTGGCTAGGGCGGGGCAGTTATGATCGTGGCCGTCATCATGTTCCCAGTTTCACGTACGATGGCATGGGCAAATGTAAAGGTGCACAATCTTTCCAACACTTACACCTACAATGCCGAAGGGCGGCAAATCACGGTCAACGGCAACGCCACCGCGTTCGATGCTTTCAATCGGGCGATTGAGGTTCAGAGTGGCAGCGCTTACACCCAGGTCGTATACTCGCCCAGCGGTCAGAAGTTCGCTTTCATGAACAACACAACGCTGATCGAGTATATCGATCCCATGGTGGCGGGCATGGCGGCGGTGCACACCAGCACCACGGGGTACTTTCAGCATGCGGACTGGCTGGGATCGTCGCGCTTCGCCGCCACCGGTAGCGGAACCGTGGCCTATGACCGGGCCTATGCGCCCTTCGGGGAAATCTATGCTGAGACGGCAACCACGAACCGCAGCTTCACCGGGCAGACGCAGGACACGGTGGCGGGCTGTACGATTTTCTGATGCGGCAGCAGAGCGCGGCGCAGGGACGCTGGCTGGTACCCGATCCGGCAGGCTTGGCCGCCGTTGACATGACCAATCCCCAGACCTGGAACAGGTATGCGTACGTAATGAATAATCCCTTGAGCTCCATTGACCCACTCGGTCTCAAGAAGGGTGTGTGTGACCCTGACGCGCCACGTCACGCTGGTTGTATCTGGGGTGGCTACACCGATGCGGGAGCAATTGGTACTTGGGGCATTGGCGCGTTCAATGACGTCTTTGGCTACAACGACCCATACTACGACAATATGTGGGTTTCGGAGGATATCACCGGATTTACCATCAGCGTGACGGTTAGCAGCGCCTTCTCCACGGGCAAATTCAACCTAACAAACCCGTTTGCGAAGCTGAAGCAGTTGGTTCCGAGCGTTTGTAGCGGCGGCGGGTTCGGCTATGGTGCGGTGACTATCCCCGTGGCTCCGGACGTTGGCCTTGAGTCTATTGCCCTTGTAGAGTACGACACAAAGGGGGGTGGTGCACACGGCGGCGTTCTTGGTGCCGAATTTGGGCCGGCTGTCGTAGGCGTTGAATCGCTCAGAACGTGGAATGACTGGCAGAGCCATACCGGACCAATTCTCATTGGCGGTGACGAGTTCTCAGACTGCCTCTCGGATGTTTGGAAAGACCATTGCCCCAGGAACGTTTGACGCTGGCGGCTTTGCGGGTTGGATGAATGGGCAACTTAGCATTGGAGGATATCTTGGCGGCAAGGTATTCGGAGGGGGCGGCTATTTCTCATTAAGCTGGAGCGGTTGTAAGCCGTAACAGGAGGGCCTTGGCTATGTACGACTATCTCATCATGATTGCTGTTGGCGTGCTCTTAATCGTGATCAGCTTCATCGCGAAGAGCATATCCTACGGGATGGCTCCTCATCGTAACAAGCCCAGGTACCCTGTTACCCGACGCTTGCGCATAGTACTGGCTTCGCTGGGCCTGCTTTCACTAGGAATGGGGTTAGCTGGAGCGCTGCACCGGTGACGTGAACCTGAGGTTTAGAGAATAAAGAAACGAAGAGAGAGCGAGGTT
Source organism: uncultured Acidobacteriaceae bacterium (assembly GCA_963836295.1). Classification (GTDB taxonomy): domain Bacteria; phylum Acidobacteriota; class Terriglobia; order Terriglobales; family Acidobacteriaceae; genus Bog-257. The sequence goes on from CAWIIY010000007.1 coordinate 126,794, forward strand.
GAGAGAGAGGAGAGAGAGAGAGAGCCTGGGGTGCCCCGTTCTAGCCTGCTTTTGGCTAGGGCGGGGCAGTTATGATCGTGGCCGTCATCATGTTCCCAGTTTCACGTACGATGGCATGGGCAAATGTAAAGGTGCACAATCTTTCCAACACTTACACCTACAATGCCGAAGGGCGGCAAATCACGGTCAACGGCAACGCCACCGCGTTCGATGCTTTCAATCGGGCGATTGAGGTTCAGAGTGGCAGCGCTTACACCCAGGTCGTATACTCGCCCAGCGGTCAGAAGTTCGCTTTCATGAACAACACAACGCTGATCGAGTATATCGCTCCCATGGTGGCGGGCATGGCGGCGGTGCACACCAGCACCACGGGGTACTTTCAGCATGCGGACTGGCTGGGATCGTCGCGCTTCGCCGCCACCGGTAGCGGCGACCGTGGCCTATGACCGGGCCTATGCGCCGTTCGGGGAAATCTATGCTGAGACGGCAACTACGAACCGCAGCTTCACCGGGCAGACGCAGGACACGGTGAGCGGGCTGTATGATTTTCTGATGCGCCAGCAGAGTGCGGCGCAGGGACGCTGGCTGGTACCCGACCCGGCAGGCTTGGCCGCCGTTGACATGACCAATCCCCAGACCTGGAACCGGTATGCCTATGCCGCCAACAACCCACTGAGCAATGTCGATACCCTCCGCCTTTATGTTGCTTGCGACTATAACGGGGACTCGAACTGCGATGGAGGTGGCGGCGGCGGTGGTGGTGGCGGCGGAGGCGGAGGTAGCGGAGGTCAGATTAGCGGAGGCCCCTGCGGAGCGTATTGCGCACCACTGCCGGGAATAATCGGTAACGTGCCTACTCTAACGAGCGCTTATCAACAAGGTCTGGACGTGTATGAGAACTGCATGGCATTTAACTACAACTGCGACGCCGCCGGGCATCCAATCGCTGATCCGAACGTGACCACCATCTGGGTCTCCTGTGGGGGGAGCCTCTCGGATGTCACATGTCAGCCGCCATTGCAGGCCGTACCAGGAAGCGTGCCCTTCAGTACCAATCTTTTGAATCCAGGACTAGCTCCAGGAGACGTTTCCGTCGGGCTTGACATTTGGCACTGCCCCGGATGTGCAGCAACTTGGCGAAACGCAAGTGGAGCAGTGAATACAGTTGCTGTCGCAACGGCAGTCGTCCCTCTTGTGGTGTTTGGCTCACCAGCAATTGGTGCTGCAGCGGGGGGCGCATACGTCCTTACCGCTAATGGGGTCGGAGCTGCACAAGGGGCTGGTCTATCTTCTCCATTTGTACTGAAGTGGGTTTATAACACAGTATCGAATCCGGTAACCTTTACTTTCCAGCTCGAAAACTGGTGGAACCGCTTGAAGAGTTGGTGATTGGATTCTCAACCTAATGTTGAGCGTAGTCTATTTTGGTAGCTATTCTGACCGTACTCGGTGTCCAGAGTGTTCAAGCAGAGTGAAGCTCGAGGCGGTCAGGTTTGCCAAACCGTTTCCGTGCCCGGCGTGCGGGCAGAAGATTCGGATCTCGAAGAGCTATGAGCGTGTCTTACAGTTGGCCGGGTGGATATTGAGCTTCGTTATGCTATTTTTGTCCGGTATCAGACTCTGGGTCATAGCTCTATGTTGGACTCCTTGCGCAATGATCCTAATGGGGCTGTGGATGTGGACTGGAATATACCTTTGTCCACCTAGATTGGTAACTGACAGATTAGGTTCTACATCGGTTCTGAATTTGGAAGAAAAGTAAGTACCGAAATTTTACGGGGAAAACGTGGGGACATCCATGGTCGTGGTCGCCAATCATGTCCCCAGCTTCACCTATGACAGCATGGGCAATATGACGCAGGACAATCTGGGGAAGATGTACACCTACGATGCCGAGGGCCGTCCGATCGCGGCCGCCGGGGTGAACACGACGTTGGATGCCCTCGGGCGCGCCGTGGAGCTGAACAATGGCGGCGCCTACACGCAGATCGTGTACTCTCCCTCGGGAAGCAAGTTTGCCTGGTGCCCCAGGTTCGCGGCCCTCTGTTGGCCGCTAACCTGGGATGACGGATGACCGCAATGGCACGTCTCCGCAAACCTCTCCCACTCAACCAAAAGAAGTGAGTGGCGCACCGTGCGTTACCAGATTGCTATTTCAGTCGGGCTATCCAGACTTGCCGGCCATACAACGCAAGATTCAGCCCGCAGATGATGACCGCCGCAATCATCAGCAGGGTTGAGGAAATATCGGGATAAACCAGCTTGTCCAGGTAATGCAGCAGGAACCCACCCTGCTCTGGCTCGACTCCGGCCTTGCCTTCCAGCCAGCTCTCCAGCAGCGTCAAGGGACACGGCCACGGAAGCACTTCCACCAGCACCCCCCACACAAGCGAAACAATATGCAGCCAGCGAAGAAGGGGGCGCGAACGGGTCAGCAAGGCGCCGAAAATGACCCACAAAATGAACAGCGCATGCAGGAAGAGAACCGCAACCGCGAGCGCGGAATAAAAAGTCGAGACAAAAACAGCTGCACACATCCTTAGAATTTACCGCAACGACAGTCAAGGATCAGCCGGATGCGCGATCACCCTGCAACAATGCCCATCCTTCACGACCGGACTTGCGCGAGGATGGAGTGCACCACGTTGAGGGTGTGCTGGGCGGCGAGGATTTCCTTGAGCTTCTCCTTGAATGCGCTCTCCGAGGCAAGTGCAATTGTGTTGTTCAGGTACCGCAGTGTCAAGGGATAGAAATTGATGCCATGGGAAATCTGAAATAGCTCGAATTTATAGCCGAGAGTAGGAGCCACGATATAGAAATAGTGCACAAATAGGTTGCCGGTAGTCTGAGTAACAATTTCGCCCTTTACCAATTGGCGGGTCTTCTCGCCCAGCAGCGCAGCTTGTTCTTTCAGGATCGTGACCGGCGTGGTCAGGTTGGAGTCGGCAATATTCTCGGGCCAAAGATCGTTAGTGTCAGGCATCAACCCTCCGTCAATTTCAAGTCCAGCAGCACCGGCAGATGGTCGGAGACCGTATCTTTGTCGGGCTCGCCATCCTTCTGCAATAGCGAATAGCCCCGGATTGAAGTGATAATTCGCACATTCTCGGGCGCAAACCTATCTAGCAGCTCAGGCCGCAGCAACACCTGGTCGAACGCGGCCCAGTAATAGCAAAGGTGCTCGCTACCCTCGAAGTAAAACGTTCCGCAGGTATCGCCCCTGTCGCCCAGAAAGTTCCACATAGGATTGTAGAAGAACTTGTACTTCTGGCGCTGCATAATGCGCGTCTTGCGGCGCGCGATATTGCGGCTCATGACGGCGTGCAGCCCACCGGCTATGACCATGCCCGCTTCGAAGGGATGCATATTGAGATCGCCCAACAGAATGGTCCGCTGATGACCTTCGCTGACCTCGACCTCGTCAATGGCTTGCGCCAGGTGGACGGACTCAACCAGCAGGCTGGACTCGGAGAAGTTTACCTTGGACGGAAGATGGGCGGCTGCCACCAGGATGCTCTGGAAGCCGGGCAGCGCCAGACGGCGAATGGAAATGCGATGGCTCTCAAACCGCGGCGTCAGCAAATCGGAGTCGAAGCGGGTGAAAAACAGCAGATGCCCGCAGTTGCCGGGAGCGTACTGATAGTCGGGCGAGTCCGCGTTCAGTTCCTCCAGAAGTCGCGCCGGCCGCGTGACGCACTCGGCGAGGATGAGGACGTCCACCTTCTCCTGGCGGGCAAGGTTGCGGACGAAGCCGTGCAGCTCGCTCCGGTTCAGGTTCCAGAAGAGAAACTTCGCCATAGGCCGAGGGTAGCAGAAAAGCACCTGTCCGTTGCCACTTTAGATCGAGATGTCATCCTGAGCGCGCGCAGCGAGTCGAAGGATCTGCGCTTTGGAGTCTTTTTAGCAAACTCTTTAGCCGCGGAGCAACTTCGCCGACTTTCTCCCATCACTCGCCCTCTCATACCTTACCCGGACCACCCGGTTTAAGATGTGAGGACGCACTTTCCCTCGTTCATGCCGATGAGCACTCGCTCCACTTGCGTGACCGCAGCGATATTCTTGCTCCTGATTTTGGCTGGATCGAAACTGTCGGCGCAAGGCCCGCCGTACCAGACCGACGATCCCGTGCCGGTGGACTTGCACCATTACGAGTTCTACATATTTGGTTCGGCGGACGGAACCCCTGTAGAGATGGACTCTTCGGGCCCGGCATTCGAGTTCAATTGGGGTGCCATCCCTCGCGTGCAACTCCATGCCATATTGCCGTTCGGCGTGGTTGCGCCTTCCAACAATCCCGTGTATCTGCCCAGCGGAAGCGGGCCCACTGAGTTTGGCCTGACCGATATGGAGTTGGGCGTCAAGATCGCCTTCATCAAAGAGAGCAAACACTTCCCACAGATTGGCAGCTTCACCATGTTTGAAATGCCCACCGGCAACTACCAGAAGGGACTGGGCGTGGGCAAGGTCTGGTACAAGCTACCAATTTGGCTGCAAAAGAACGTGGGAAAGTGGACCTTCGACGGCGGCGCTGGCTATCAGGTAGTGCCGCAAACCGGCTACCGCAACTTCCCCTACACCGGCTGGCTGGTGAAGAAAGAGCTCAGCGAGCGGCTGGAGTTGGGCGCGGAGGTCTTCGCCCATGGGCGCGAGGGAAGTGCAGCGCCGCAAACTCAGTCTTCCACCTTGATTGACGTGGGCGGCTACTACCATTTCAAGCACCATCCCGGCGAGCAGTTCCTGTTTTGCTACGGTCACTCTGTAGCCGGACAAACGGAAAATTACGCCTACGTGGGCATGTACTGGACCTGGGGGAAAGATAAGGACAACAAAAAGGAACCGGATCTTAGATTTCGTCCAGCCGTTTTCTCTTCTGACATGGATTTTTGATTTTCCTAGAGATCAAGAGCGGACGGAGGAGTGTCTGACAAGACCGGATGGCAAGGCCGTGGACAATAGTTTCGGGACTCGGGTTGGGGCACACGGGACCCTGCTCCGAGCCCTTGCCCCCCGCCAAAGAAAATAATTATGCGCTGGAGTCCCTAAACGGGCATAAAATGTTGGGCCGTCGGGAGCTAAAACGGAAATTCCGGATAAATGTGCGCCGGGATTCCTCGATGGGTATATAGTGTTTAAGTTTTTCACCTAAAACCTGTAAAGGAGAGGAAAATGGCCTGCACCGTAGTTCGAGAGAGGGTAGAACTCAAGATTGAGGCAAAGCATCAGACACGCGAAAAAGTCCATGAGATGCTCGACCAACTCCTTCGAGAGAATGGCGCAATTGAATGTGGCATCATGGCGGGTCTAACGGTCACTTTCGAGAAACCCGCCGAGGGTCGTTGATTGGCTTTGGTGACTCCCTGCGGCTCGGATGCACCCAGGCCTGCCGCTATGCCCGAGCCTCTCGGCGTTGGTTTCGCCTGCCATCTTGCCTTGCCTGACGCGCTATACACGTCGGGTTTGCTCGATTTCGTCGAAATCACGCCCGAGCTTTATCATCGCGCAGAGCAGGGCGAGGGTGGCCTCCAGCTCTTGCCAGAACGCAAACTCTTCGACCCGGCGCGGCAACGATGCGGCAGCCTGCCGGTCGCGATGCATAGTGTGTCCCTGTCGATTGGCTCGGCGCATGGGATGTACGAGCCGTGTCTGGCGATGATGGATCGCCTTCGCACAGAGTGGCCGTTCCGTTGGTATAGCGAGCATCTTCAGTTTCAGGGAACGCTGGACGAAAAAGGGGAAAGCTCGGAAACGGGCATTCCGTTTCCCCTACCGCCAACCCTCGAGGCGGCTGAACTCGTTGCCGGACGAGCAGCTTCGATTCAGCGCCGATATGGCGTGCCCTTCCTGTTGGAGAATCCCGCCCACTACCTGCCGGATTTACCCGCGGATCCGGAGATCGGCGATGAGTTTGGCCTGATGGAACGGATCGTCGCGCTGTCGGGATGCGGTCAGTTGCTCGATCTGCACAACCTGTATTGCAACGCGTTGAATCTTGGCTTCGACCCCATCACAGCTTTGGGAAGGGTCAACCTGGACCGGGTAGGCGAAATTCACGTGGCGGGTGGATCATGGCGCGATGGGTTTTACATGGACGCGCACGACGGACGTGTACCAGAGGCTGTCTGGGATCTTCTGGAACAAACGCTGTCCCGTGCACCGGGTATTCCCGCAGTTGTGTTTGAAATTCTCGATCTGTACCTGGAACGATTAGGTCCAGATGGAATTGCCCGGGAGTTGGAAAGAGCGCGCACGATCTGGCGGCGCCATCATCCAATAGCTGAGGCCGTGGCATGACTGAATCGCTGGCGGCATTTCAATCTCGCCTCGGACGCGCTTTACGTGGCGAAGACACGTGCCCCATCAATCCGGAGTCGCCGGGCTTTCGTTTCACTATGATCGTTAGACGCTCCTGGTGCGAAGAGCGCAGTATCGTGGCTGCACGGGCAGTTCTGAAGTTGATGCCCGATGGCGGTGAGCGGCTCGTCGGCGAATATGTGGATCAGGGCGGCGGGTCAGCATGGTTCCAAGCGACGGAGAGTGAAAGGTTTTTGTCGTTCCTGGCGTCACGCTTGCCAGACCCTTCACACGCCCTGGCAGTTTGCCGGATGAGCCAGGCTTTGGCCAAGGCACGGCGGGGCGTTTCGACCTTCTCGCCGCCGCGGCCGCGAGTGGCAGCCGAGCCGGTGGTTCATGGTCGTCATGCGGCATTGGTCTGGTTTTACGCCGATCCCAGCGCGGTCATGATGGCATGGAATGGCGGGGAACTCCCACCGGTTCGGAGCCTCCCATCCACGCGCTACTATTCGCCCCCGGCATACCAAATCTGTTTCGGATTGCTACGGAAGCCGAAGTTGTACTGTGGAATACTCTAGCAATCACGGGAGCTCCGCCTAATCTAGTGGAAGATCTAGTAAGGGAAGGTGCCCTAACGTATCCGGCCTGAGGGTTAGGGGTGAGGCGCCACCTGCGTGTTCGCGTGCGATGTGAATTTCCGGAGAACGAACTCTTGCAGGACACCGCCGACCGCACGCCCGGCGATCCCAACCAGCGCGTTTTGAACAACCAAACCGGCGGTGCGATCATTTTCAGGATAATAGAGAGAGGAAAGACCGCTGCTCGCAAAACTTCCGATGATGCCAGAGTAGTTGGGCTGCCAGCGGCCATCGTCGCCTTTACGAACCACCGCATGGCTGAGGGCATGCAGAAGCCGCGAGCGAGTCGTGCCCGTACCTTGGTAAAAATAACGTGGATCCTGTTTCAGCAGCGACGCCAGAACCACGTCATCTATGAATGCCCCGGTGACCAGCGTTGCGTACGCTGCGCTGAATCGTTTTCCATACCCTCCGGCTTCTTGTCCTAATTCAACATAATCATTGGCAGCCTGGTGCATTCCAGCCAGGGCGCCCACACCCAGCAATGTAACCGGATCCGAAACCGACCTAAAGGCCAGCTGAAACTTCTGCTTCGCTGTCAGCGGAGCTGCATCGGGAATATAGGTCACATAAAAATTTGGCGCGATGCCGAGCACGCGTTGCTTCTCTTGTTGCCTGATCTGGATCTGTGCCACCTGTTCGGTCGTCAGCCCGACTTGCACCGTTGTCGTCGCCGTCGCAACGGTCAGCACCGTCTCCGGCACGATTAACGCCGCTCCCGGCTTCAACAATCCAGTGAACGTTCTTGTTTCGAAGCCGGGGGCTGTGATGCTGAGCTCAAAAGCTGCCTGGGGAAAGATTGCTAAAGGAAAACTGCCCGTTATCACCAGAGGATACTTGCTGGGTGCGCGGTTCATCCGGGCGCGTCAGCCGCACTTGGGCCCCAACTGCAACCGCGCCACCCTGGTCAACCACTGTGCCGATAATGCTGCCCGTGAGTTGCGAGCTAGTCTGTCCCAGGGACGCGCCCGCCGCTTGAGCGGCTTGCTGGGCCCGACTGGCGCCGTCTGCTTCGGGCACTGTTGGAAGCTGCCAGGCGTGCGCTGCTGCCGCCAACAACATCATGCACGACAGCACAGAACCAGCAAGAGACCTCAAACTGCCAATCGCGCCCATACCTTCACGACCCTTTGCTCGGCCCATCTTGAAACTTTGTCATGGGGAGGACACGCACGATCAAGCCACCTTCGCTACATCAGACGAGCTATCTCGCGAGTTCATTTGCCTGCCCCTGTCCGCTCTCGCTCCAAGCGCGCTCGGGAGGCGGATAGTACGGCCCAGCCCGCGCTTATGCGGTCATTAATTCGCAAGTTGTGGGGCACATTCCCACCCAAATCTTGGACTCACTGTATCATGGCAAAATCTCAGCGTGGGTTACTCCGAGATGACAAACCGGTTATGTTGCTGACGGATTACTCGATCCAATCATAAGAGGAAATCCAAGGCAGAGATTGATTGCAATGAACTGGCTGCGTTTCGTCGATCTCGGCGTCTACCTCGCGCTCGCCGTGGTAACCGGCATGCACTGGCAGAACGACCGGCATCACTGGATCGGCGCTGCCATTTCCATACCCGCTTTCATCTTGTGGATGCTGGCCCGTCGTCAGCTCGGCGACTCCTTCGCCGTGCGCGCCGAAGCCAAGAAACTGGTGACCCATGGAATTTATTCCAAAATCCGCAACCCGATTTACATCTTCGGCGGACTCGCATTCCTGGGAGAGTTCGTCGCGCTAGGCTTGTATATCGGGATAGCGGCCTTAGCGTTCATTCACGTGTTCCAGTACCTCCGCGTTAAGCGTGAGGAGCAGGTGCTCACTGCGGCCTTCGGCGATGAGTATCGCGCTTACAAAGCCAAAACCTGGTTCTGACTTGGCCTGCCGCGATGAACCCTGCTGTACATTTCCCGCGACTTGTAAGCCCAAACCGGAGATACTACTGCTTCGGGCCCGTTACAGAAACGCCCACGTCATGAATATCACCGAAGCCATTCGTATCGCGCTCTTGTCGCTGTGGGCCAACAAGCTTCGCTCCGTACTGACCCTGCTGGGCGTGGTCATCGGAGTGGCAGCGGTGATCGCGGTGGTCACGTTCGTCAACGGCATCAACGGATATGTTGCCGAGAAAATCTTCAATCTCGGGGCCAACAGCTTCATCATCAGCAAGCAGCCCAACGTCATCACCGATGTCGACGAGTTCATCGAGGCCAGTAAGCATAAGGACCTGACGATGGACGAGTACCGCGCGGTAGCGGACGGCTGCAATGCGTGCAAGGAAGTCGGCGCCAGCTTGCGCAGTCTCGACGGCAAAGTGGTTTACGGGACCCAGAACAGCACCGACACCTGGGTCCGCGGCTGGACCCCCAGCATGGCCCGCATCTATGACCTCGATCTGGTGGCCGGGCGCATGCTCAACCAGAACGATGAGAACACGGCCGCTTCGGTCGTCATCATCGGCGACGACATCCGCGAAAACCTGCTTGGCGGCACCGATCCGCTGGGCAAAGAAATCCGCGTCGACGGCAAGGTCTTTAGCGTGGTCGGCATCGGCAAGAAAGAAGGCAAGACCCTGGGCCAGACCCGCGACAACTACGTCATCATGCCCATCGCCACCTGGCTGAAGACTTACGGCTCGCACAACAGCATCATCATCTGGGGGAAGTCGTTCGATGCCGGTGCGCCGTTCGAGCAGGCCGTGGACCAGGCTCGCGTGATTCTCCGCTCGCGCCGCCACGACCGGGTGGGCGAGAAAGACACTTTCGTCATCGAGACCAACCAGAGCTTCCTCTCCATCTGGGCCAGCCTGAGCGGAACGTTTTTCATTGTCATGATTGTGATCGCCTCCATTTCGCTCATCGTCGGCGGCATCGTGATCATGAACATCATGCTGGTCTCGGTGACCGAGCGCACCCGGGAAATTGGCATTCGCAAAGCTTTGGGAGCGCGGCCGCGCGACGTGCTGCGGCAATTCCTGATCGAATCGATTACGCTGGCGCTGGTGGGCGGTTTCCTGGGCGTCGCCGGAGGAGTCGGTATTGCCAAGCTGGTTACACTCCTGATCGGAATGCCATCCGCGATCAAGCTATGGGCCATCTTCGCCGGTCTGGCGGTTTCGGCCAGCGTGGGAGTTTTCTTCGGAGTATATCCGGCGCGCAAGGCCGCCAGGCTGGATCCGATTGTGGCCCTGCGCTTCGAATTGTGAGGTGATCTCTTGGTGCAAGGCTTGGTACAGCCAGCCTTTAGAGACTGTGTTGCAACGCCGTATGGGTTTGCGAAAGTGGAGTGAAGCGGTTAAGAACTAGCCCCGAATGGGGCGGAAGAGCTTAGCCCAGCGCGTGCCGGGGGCCCCACGCCACGCCGCCTTTGCGTGGCTTGGGGTGGTTGAGCGCTGGGTAAAGTGGGAAATGAGACCGAGTCCCGTAGGGACGGCAGCGCTTGCGACACAGTCTCTTGAGGCTGGCGTTGAAGATCGGCCATACTTAGCTCTACGCGGGACTGCTCTAATTAGGCGTTATCTATGCGTCGTAGCGACTACAAAGAGATCCTCCGCATGGCGTTGCAGACGATCGCCAAAAACAAAATGCGATCCGGACTCACCGTGCTGGGCATCGTGATCGGCGTGATGATGGTCATCGTCATCTCCTCGGTCGTGCGCGGGTTGAACTCCAATGTCGAGGACATGTTGAAGGACATGGGCTCCGACCAGGTCTTTGCTTACCACTTTTCGCCATTCACCTTCGGCCGCCCAACCACTGAGATGCTGACCCGCAAAGAATTGACCATCGATGATGCTCTGGCCATGCGTGACCTGCCGCATGTGAAGGCGGCCACTGCCAGCATCCGCATCATGATGCCGCAGACCGGAACCGGAACGTTCGCCGTGAAATATGAGGGGCGCAAAAGCAAGAACACCATCCTCGACGGCAACCTGCCTGCCACCATGCAGACCGACGACTTGAACATCGTTCGCGGGCGCTGGTTCACCGACACCGAAAACGAGCATCGCAGCCTGGTGGCGTCCTGGGCAATGACACCGCCCAAAAGCTTTTCGAAGACCAGGACCCCGATAGGCAAGGAAATCAACATCGAGGGCGAATTGTTCCAGGTGATCGGTGTCATGGCCAAGCGCAAAGCCGCCTTGGGCAACGGTTCCAACCCTGAAGACAACATCGTGCGCATGCCCATCGCCACCATGCACAAATTGCATCCTGAGCAGAAACTGGTCTGGATCACCGTGAAGTCCACTTCCCACGCAGACATGGACACTACCATGGACGAGATGCGCGCCTTGCTGCGCCGCCGCCGTCATCTTGCTCCCAACCAGCCCGACAACTTCGCGGTCTTCAGCCAGGATGCGCTCAGCGATACCTGGAACCAGCTCACAGGAGGCATCTTCATCTTTATGTTTGCCGTATCGAGCGTGGCCCTGATTGTGGGTGGAGTCGGCGTGATGAACATCATGCTGGTGTCGGTGACCGAACGCACCCGCGAGATCGGCGTGCGCAAGGCCATCGGGGCACGCAAGCGCGACGTCCTGCTGCAGTTCACGCTGGAGGCGATCACCCTCACTGGCATAGGCGGCATTATCGGGATCGTTCTCGGAGGCCTCCTGACCGCGCTGGTCCCCGTGGTCTTTCCTTCGCTGCCGGCAAGCATGTCGTTGCCCTGGGTGATTACCGCAACTGCCGCCTCGGTCGCAATCGGTCTTGTGTTCGGAATCTATCCCGCCTGGAAGGCCGCTCATCTCGATCCCATCGAAGCGCTGCGCTACGAATAACAAAGCACTCGCATTCTGTCTTGCGAACTGATGCCTTGGGAAGCTCTGAACAAGTGACACGGTGGAGGAGCTGGCCTTTGAAGGCCCGCACTACCCGTTTGAGCCGATACATCAGTCCTGGAACCGCTGTAGCTACCGATCTTCTCACCAGTGTTCGGTTCCGAACACTGGCCCGACAAATGTGGACATTTGCAAAGAAAGTGGCGGCTTAGAGCTGATCTATATTTCTTGGAATCACTAAGTTACAGCGACACAGTCGTGGCGATTGACGTGCGATTTCATGGAGGGAGAGAGATTCGGCGATGTTGACACTGCTGCAAGATATTCGTTATGCATTCCGCCAGCTGCGGAGGTCTCCCGGCTTCGCCCTCACCGCTATCATTACGCTCGCCCTCGGGATCGGCGCGAACACCGCCATCTTCACCCTGGTGCACGCGGTCATGCTGAAATCGTTGCCCGTAGCGAATCCCAAGCAGCTCTATCGCATTGGGGACAACGACAACTGTTGCGTAATGGGAGGTTTCCAGGAGAAGGGTTGGGGAGTCTTCTCCTATGCCCTCTACCAGTACCTTCGCGACAATACGCCTCAGTTCGAGGAGATGTCGGCGTTCCAAGCCAACGAGCCGGATTTCAATGTGCGCCGCAGCGGCGTCAATGCCGCGGCCGAACCAATTCCGGGTGAGTTCGTTTCCGGTAATTATTTCTCGACCTTTGGGATTCAGCCCTTCGCCGGCAGGATGTTAACGGCCCGGGACGACACGCCCAGCGCAACTCCAGTCGCGGTGATGACCTACCGTGCGTGGCAACAACATTATGGCCTCGATCCTTCGGTCATCGGAGCGACTTTCATGATCGACGGCAAGCCTTTCACGATCGCCGGCGTTACACCCCCCGGATTCTTTGGCGATCGGCTGCGCGACGATCCGCCGGAGTTCTTCGTCCCTCTGGCTTCTGAGCCGCTGCTGAACAGCCGGGACTCGCTCCTCAACGTCAGAAACGAGCATTGGCTCTATCTGATCGGACGCTTAAGACCAAACACGCAGCCGGCACAAGTGGAAGCGCAGCTCATCGGAGAGCTGCGGCAATGGCTTCCCAACGAGGCGAGTAGCCTGCCGCAATTCGAACGCGAGAAGATTCCGAAAGCATTTCTCAAGCTCGGGCCGGGCGGCGCCGGCGTTACCGATCTGAGGGATACCTCGGAGGCCGGACTTTACCTTCTGCTCGCCGCCTCAGCGCTTGTGCTGTTGATCGCGTGCGCCAACCTGGCCAACCTGTTGATGGCCCGCGGCACGGCCAGGCGCCAGCAGACGGCCGTCCAGTTGGCCCTCGGGGCCACTCGTGGCCGCCTGGTGCGCGCTCTGCTCACGGAAAGTATTCTGCTGTCCTGCATTGGTGGGGCGGCGGGACTGGCGCTCGCCTACTTCGGAAGCGGGCGATCCTGCTGATCGCGTTCCGCGGTTCCCGCTTCATTCCCATCGACACGACGCCGTCGTTGCCGATTCTCACTTTCGCCTGTGTGCTGTCGGTGATAACAGGGGTGATTTTTGGTGTTGCTCCAGCGTGGATTTCCTCGCATTCCGATCCTGCGGAAGCCCTGCGCGGTGCCAACCGCGCCACCCGCGATCGCTCCGCTCTTCCGCAAAGATCACTGGTCATCGCGCAAGTGGCCTTCTCGCTGGTATTGCTCGCATTGGCGGGACTGGTCACAGAGAGCCTGCGCAATATGGAAAATGTACATTTCGGTTTTGAGACTGGGGGACGCCTCATTGTTAACCTGGATCCGTTGATGGCCGGCTATAAACCGGAACAACTGCCGGTGCTTTACCAGCAGCTTCGCGAACGCATCGGCCAGATCCCAGGCGTGAAAAGTGTCAGCTACTCCATGTACACCCCGCAGGACGGAGACAACTGGGACGATGAGATCCAAATTCAGGGACGAAGCCGGGAGTCGACTCAGGACATCAGCGTGGAATGGTTGCGGGTGAGCCCGGATTACTTCAAGACGATCGGCACTCCCATATTGCGTGGCCGCGCCATTGGTGAACAGGACACGCCCACCTCACAACATGTCGCAGTGGTGGACGAAGCTTTCGTTCGCAAGTTCTTTCCCAACGAAGATCCTATGGGCAAGCACTTCGGGTTCTCCCAGGACGGCCACAGCGGGGACTATGAGATCGTTGGGGTGGCCAGGGATACGCGCTACCGCGATCTGACAACGAAACAGCAGGCGATGTTTTTCTTGCCCTTTTTTCAAACGTCGCACTTCGATGAGCCGTCCTACCAGAGGTCTGAGGTGCAGTCTCAATACATCGCGGACATCGAACTGCACTATGCGGGGACTCTGGAAAATATCGGTCCCCAAGTGCGAAGTGTGCTGGCCAGCATCGATCCGAATCTGAGCATCATTGAGATGCGGAGCTTTGGCGAGCAGGTCAGCCGTCGCTTCAACCAGGAGCGGCTGATTGCGCGGCTGACCGAGCTTTTTGGCCTGCTGGCGCTGTTGCTGGCGTCGATCGGTCTCTATGGGGTGACGGCGTATAACATCGCGCGCCGTACCAGCGAAATCGGCATCCGCATGGCCCTGGGCGCGAACCGGCAGGACGTGGTCGCCATGGTCCTGCGCGGGGCGTTCTGGCAAATCGGGGTTGGGCTCGTCATCGGCATCCCACTGGCGCTCGCGGCCGGCCGCGCTATCGCCAGCAAGCTCTATGGCATGAGCGCCTTCAGTCCCATCGTCATGGGCGTGGCGATTGTCCTGCTGGCCTTTTGCGCATTTATCGCCGGCCTTGTGCCAGGCTGGCGAGCGGCCTCGATCGAACCGGTGGAGGCGCTGCGGACGGAGTAGCCGCATCACCTCGTTGCCGCCGTCAGAGAATCGGAGGCCAAACGTCGTGTGATGTGGCTCACTGGCCGGGGTGACATCGCGCATGGGGCAGCACAACTTGCGGGAATACGGTATCCTTATGGAAGGAGCTGTCCCATGCTTGATAATTTGTTTCAGCCTATGCACCTGCTGGTAATTCTTTTCATTGCTTTGCTGGTGTTTGGACCAAAGAAGCTGCCGGAACTCGGCAAAGGTCTGGGTGAAGGAATCAGGAGCTTCAAAGACTCCATGAACGCGAAAGACGAGGCCGCCGGCAAAGCGGAAGAAAAGAAGCCCTAGCAGGGACTGCGGCTTTCCTTGCGGTGCGTGCCTAGGCTTTTTTCATGCCCGACATTCTCTTCATTCTCTTACTGGCACTTGTGATCTTCGGCCCCAAGAAGCTGCCGGAGATCGCCCGCCAGATCGCCAAGTACATGCTGCAATTCCGGCAGATGAGTAACGATTTCAAGCGCCAGCTTGAAAGCGAGATGCTGAAGATCGAACTGGAAGAAAAGCAGGCGCCTGCGAAGTCTTATCAGCTTGCAGCTACCAATCAGCCGGCCAGTTCCGAATCCGTGCCCCAGCCGCCTGTTTCCTGAACGGAACTTCCCGTGCCGCTCCCAAAATGCGATATGCTTCTTCCCATCTTGTGAGTGCGGGGGAAGACATGAAACGGCTAGCCATTGCAACCATCATGCTGGCGCTCGCGACTGCGGCGCTCGCGCAGTCCAAGGCGCCAGACCAGACAACGAGCAATCCCGTAGTCAGCACAGTGCGGCAAATGGAAGGGCGGCAGGCGAAGAACCTGATCGGCGCAGCCGAGGAGATGCCCGCTGACAAGTACGGCTACCGTCCGACACCCGAGCAGATGACCTTCGCTCACCTGGTCATGCATAGCGCGCAGGCAAACAATGCGTTTTGCGCGGGAATTGCCGGCGAACCGGCACGCGAGATGAAGCTGAGCGAAAGCGATTCCAAAGAGACGCTGACCAAAGCCCTGAAAGACTCCTTCACTTATTGCGAGCAGGTGCTGGCGAAGGCCGACGACTCCGCGCTCGGGCAGTCCGTGACGCTGTTTGAGGGACAGACGGCAACGCGTGCATCGGCCTTGGTGCGCCTGGCAGCCAGTTGGGCCGACCACTATAGCGCCGCGGCGATGTATCTGCGCTTGAATAATTTGCTGCCGCCCAGCGCCAAGAAACCAGCGGGGAAATAGTTTATAGTTTATTCCGCCTTCACCACGATGAGCTCGAAGCTGCCCGGAACCATGGCCGGTCTTTGTCCCGGGGTAGGCGGCGTGGCCTCGCGCTGCGCGGTCACCAGATACGCGATGTTGTTCGCGTAGTCCATGGCCATGGTGCGCGCGCCTTTGGCCGTGGCCAGATTCTGGGTCACGGTGTACTTGTCGGGGCTGTCTTCGTGAATCACGGTCAGCACGCCTTCACCGCAGGACATGAATACTTCCTGCGTGTTGGGATTGAAGCGGCCAGCATCGACGCCATCCCCGATAGGGACGGTGGTCACGACCTTGCCGGTGTCGGAGTCAACCACGGCCATCATCTTGTTGCCGCATCCGGCGAAAAGGTGATGATGCGACACGTCGAATGCCAGAGCGCTTGGCTCCTGGCACGGGCTTACTGACCAGCGATTCAAGACGGAGAGCTTAGTGGCATCGATCTCGGCGATCTCGCTCTTGTCTTCAATGTTGGCGTACACCTTGCCCTTGCTGTCGGTGACGGGAAACTCCGGCTTGCCACCAAGCGGAACGGTGCCCACAACCTTACCGCTGGCAGCGTCCACTACGCTCGAATCCTTGCTGCGGGCGTTGAAGGTGAAGACATGCTTGGTGAATGGATCGTAGAGTATCGCGTCAGGCCGCTCGCCGACCTTTACGCTGTCCAGTTTCTTGAGCGTTTTCAGGTCGAAGATGGTAACGGTGTTGTCTCCGCCATTGCTGACGAAGCCGCGGCCTAATTCCGGCGCAAGGGCGACGCCGTGAATACCGGAGAGATCGGGAATGTCACCGGTCACCTTCAGGGTGTTCGTGTCGACCACCATCACGTGGCTGCCGCGCGTGATGAAGAGGCGGTGTCCGTCTTTGTCGTAGGTGAGATAGTCCCAACCGCCCTCGCCGCCTAGCTTGATGGTGTTGACTACTTTGTATTGTTTCTGTGCCAGCGCGGGCAGGGCGGCCAGAAGGATCGCCGCAAAGAACAGTGCGAAAATTCGTTTCATTGCTTCTCCTCTTGCAATTGGTTTCTGCGGGGCCAGTTTCGTGACTCAAGTTGGCTTGGGTCTGGCCATCTCCAAAGCGCTGATCGAAAGCCTGCGGGGGGACTATCGCTCCTGAAAGTGGGCCCGGGCAACGCACGCGCATGATGGGAGAGCTACCGCTAATCTAAAGCCGCGCCAACCGCCAACCCTCAGCCTTGTGCCTGTTTCGCGCGCTGCTTTTCTTCAAACCTGGCCTTACTGAGGATGGCGCGGGCGATCGTCCCGTAGCCAATGACTTCCGTTCCGTTGTGCGCGCTGACGCGAAAGGTGTAGAAGCGGCCGTCAAACGACTCCAGCACCGCCTCCGACTTCACGCTTGAGCCAATGCCGGTGGGCGCGCGATGAACAATGTTGATTGCTGTGCCCACGCTGACTTCGTCGCCCTCGCAAAAGGGGAGCAGCACGTGGAAGCCCGCTCCCTCCATCCATCCGATCATGTGCGGCGTGGACAACACCGCGGGCAGCTCTTCCCGCCATGCCGTCAAGGTGTGTTGGAATTCAACGCGCCTCTCGACCTCACCGCGCGTGCCGATGGGAACTGGTTTGGCCATGCTCAAAATGTAACTGCCAACAACGGCGTTTGTCATTTCTGGCACGTTCTTGCTGTTACTGGCTCACCCATCGGATAGTACTGGCTATCCGTTTCGATAGTCTTTGAGATCAGAAAGTCTTGCCGCAACGCCCGCGAACCACGAGGGGCTTTGTAAGCGCAATGGAATGCTGGGGACTTGCGCATACCCATGATGGAAGATCATCTCGAATGAATTGGCATCGCACTTGCAACATGGCACTGAAGCAGGCAACGAAATCCTCGCAATCGTCGTACTCAAACCGAAAGGGGCAAAACCATGGCTACCGCAATCACGACCAAGATCGATGGCTTGTCGACAATCCTACCTGTAGCAAGTCCCGCGGCCATTGCGGGCGATAGGTGGGCGTCACGGTACCCGGACGATGCCTGGAAGCGAATCAAGCTGGAGGGAGTGTTTCTGGCCTGTGTTCCCCTACTGGCCGCGCTCGTGATAGCGATTCTCTTGCTCGGCCAATTCACCGGACATGCCACGGTCAGGGCGATTCTCATATGCGGCTTGGGCGGAATCACGGGGAGCTGGATGTACTCCGTGCGGGTCTATGTCCATTCCGTCATGCGTGGCCATTGGCGCAGTGACGACGTGGTTGAGCGGTTGACAACCCCGTTCACCGGGGTTTTCCTGGCGGTATCGGCGTACACCCTGATCGAGACCGGCATGCTGGGCGTGACCTTCAACGTTAAGCAGCAAACCGACCCCGCCTTTTACATGTATGCCGTCGGTTTCTTCGTGGGTCTGTTTTCCGAGGATGTGATGGGTAAGCTAACCGGCATCGCCAAAAACTTTTTCGGTAAGCCGACTAACCACGGAGTTAAGAAAAACGGTAAGAGGGGATAACAAATTGAGGGACGCTCGAGATCAGATCTCGGGCGTCCTTGTTTCGAATAGGCGAGCGCATGGCGGATATCAAAGCCTTTCGAGGTTGTCGCGAAAGTTTACGCCGCCATACGTCTGGCTTCGATCCCATCGAGCGCGTGCCACAGCGAGCGCGCGGCATTCTCCGCTGCACTCAAGGCAGCTTCCGCCTGTTCGGGATGCGCCGCAACTTCCGCGGTGAGCAACTCGTGCCAGACCTGCGCATGTTCCACGTCGGCGAACTGATGCAGCGTGAAATAGCCGCAGGTCTTCGCGTCAGCACCGTAATGCTCGGCCAGGCCGTTGGCCTTGGCTTTGGCCACGCGCGGAACCTGCGACTCGTACGCGTAGAACGCCGCCAACGCCTCGGCGGTCGAGCCTTCGCGCGCCACGCGGCGATACTCGCGGATCAACTCGCGCACCTCGGGCAGCGGTTCGCGCTCGCGCACGTGATCGCGGTGGGCGCCCATGCCCTCAGCGAAGTCGAGCCACAACTCGCTGTGCGGACGCCCTTCAATCTCCTCTTCGCAGAGGTTGCGCAACACCGCGCGCCGCTGCTCGCCGTCGTTGAGCCGTGAGTGCAACGCGCTCAGGTAAGCCGGAAATGCGGCCACATGATGGTAGTAGTCGCCGGCGTACTCGCGCAGATCGTCGCGGGTGAGCTCACCCGCGGTCCATGCCTTGTAATACGGATGGCACAACAGGTCGTAGCGGGCCATGCGCTCTTCCAGCGCCGCCAGAAAATTTTGCAATTCCATCTTTTACCCCACGTAAGAATGAGTTTCGGTAAGTGAGAACCATGATACGGGAGAGACACGGGCGTCACAAGCTGGCCAGGTGAAAGCCGAAACTCGGCGAGGATTGACAGCGGGTAAAGGGGTTCCTCGACCCCTCGCTGCGCTCGTCGCTCGGGATGACACCCTCGAGTTGTAATGGTTCAGCCCGCCGGCTACTGGTTACCATTCCCGCGGGGATTGACCGACTTCAGATAGGCGAGTACCGCCTCGGCATCCTCAATCGTCATATGGAATTGCGGCATGGGAGAGCGCAGGGGTTTACCCGTGGTCCAGATTCCGGTGGTCAGCAAGGTAATCATCTGGGCGTCGCTGGCCGGAGGCAAGCCACCAATGCGTGGGCACAGGATCGGCCAATCGCTTTCGGGCCGAGCTGACAGGTACGGTACCGGGCCGCCGGCCAGCCAGCGGCTGTAGTCAAGTCCGCCGCTCTGGGTGCGCGGCGTGTGACAGTTACCGCAGGCTGCGACCCCGGTCACGATGTACTTGCCGCGCGCGATCAGAGCAGCGTTGTCCCCACCCTTGGCGGCCGGTCCCGCCTTGGTCTCCTGGGCAGTTGTGACGCGGGCTCCATCCACGATGAGCAACAGGCACGCGGCGATCGCCAAACTGCCGATCACTCGCCTGAGAGCGCGGGTACCACTCCAACTGTGAAATGACATGACGCTGCACTTTCCTCCGTTTTTTCTTTTGTCGCAGTTTACAGCTCGCGCTCGTTCCCCGAGCTTAATGCTTGAACAGTTCGGCACGGTTGTGAAGAAAGGCCATCACACTGCTGCGGGAAACGATTCCCAGCAGTTGACCACTGGAGACCACGGGCAATTGATTAATGTCCTGCCGGGTCATGACCTCAAGCGCCGTGATCGCGGCCGTGTCCGGGGTGACCGTCTGCAGTTGACTCAACGGCCGCATGACGCTCTGCACGCTGGTTTGCGGCCAGCGGTCTTTTTCCACGCGCCTCACCTCGTTGGTGGTGATCAGTCCCGCCAGGTTGCCATTTTGCACCACCACAAAACACCGGCGGCCACTGACCAACAGGTATTGGTGCACAAAGTCCTCCAGGCTCAAATGGGCTTCGACCGTGGCAAAGTCGCGGTCCATGATGTCGGCTACCTTGCGGTCGCGAAGTCCCTCTGTGATCTCCACCTGAGCATAACTACTGCGGGATGCATCCAGCAAAAACCAGCCAATGAAGGCCAGCCACAGACCGCCGAAGTTCTTGCCGAGGAAAAATTGGTAGAGCCCGAAGAAGATGAAGAGGAACGCG
This sequence comes from uncultured Acidobacteriaceae bacterium, assembly GCA_963836295.1. Taxonomy (GTDB): domain Bacteria; phylum Acidobacteriota; class Terriglobia; order Terriglobales; family Acidobacteriaceae; genus Bog-257. The sequence continues at coordinate 147,139 of CAWIIY010000007.1, forward strand.
ACTGTCTGTCCGACTTTGGCTGCTATCCTAGTGGAACGGTCAATGCTCTTGGTGCCCCACCAAATCAGGGCACGCAGCACCCGGCCGCCGTCCAGCGGATACCCGGGAATCATGTTGAATGCGGCCAGCACCAGATTAATATAACCAAGCCAGACCAGAACTGCGGAAACCGGCGTGCGAGGTTCGCCGTTGTACATCCAGCCGGTGGACCGCGCTAGCAACAAACAAACGAATCCAATCACAAGGCTGGACAGAGGACCGACGATGGCGATCCAGAACTCGGACTTGGCGTCGGGCGCCTCCGACTCGATCTGCGATACTCCTCCCAGAGCGAAAAGCGTGATGGCGCGCACCCTCAGGCCTATGGACTTTGCCAGCAACGAGTGGGCCAATTCGTGCAGCAGCAGAGTGACAAAAAACAATAGGCCGGTAATGATGGCCGCCGTCCATACGGTAGCGCTACTCCACTGCGGCATGACCGTGCTGAAGCGAGCGATGAGCGACAGGATAATAAGGAATGCAATGATAAACCAGCTATAGTGCAGCCCGATGGAGATGCCACCGATTCGCCCAAGTCTTATCTGCGCGTGCATAAGTGATAGTCAAACACGGAGACTCGCCGCAAAGCGCTGTGCTTCCGGTGCAACGCTACGCCCGAAGATGAACGCGGATCAACAACTGCCACCCGCGGCGATTCTCACCCCCAAGTAAACTAGATGCCTTCTCCAAATACAAGTTGGCCCGGACGGCGGGTGTTTCTTGATAGCACGTCACTCTCCGAGCCTACCTATCCAGTTGGATCTGAGGGAAAGGGAGGTGGGACAGCGTGTCGCCCGCTTTCAGCGCCCGCAACCACTGGCGCATTTCCTTGCGGAGCGGCGTCACCGATATCCCTCCAAAAGAGGGCGAATGAGGATCGAGTCGCCTTAATGCCGCGCGCAGCAAGGACGCGGTTCCTTGCAGATTGCCGCGCTGAAAGTGGTGAAACGCCGCCGCCACCTGGATCAACGCTTGCAGGAAAGTTTTCTCCGGTTCCTGCAACTTCAGCCACACCGCTTCCCAGTGCTCATGTGCCTCAAAGAACTCGCGGGCACGGTAGCATCGCAGTCCTTCGGCAAGTCCTCCGCGAGTCCAATCGAGTGGTTTCACCAAGACGCCGCGCCCCTTCAAAGAACCATTTTTGAAACAAGCTGTGAGGGAAGCTCTGAAAAAGTCGAACGCGATATTTCCCGGGCTGAAGCCCGTTATTACTTTCAGCAGCTTAGACGCTGGCCTTCAAGGCCCGGTCCACCCGGACACGAACTTTGGAATCGCATTAGCGCTTAGCGGTAAGAGATGCCCGCAGGTCGATGTGTTGTTCCCCGTCGAAGGTGATGCCGGTGGTCGGCATGGCATTCAAATCAGCCGAGGTCGGAGCCATCAGTGACCAAACGAACAGTACCTTGTGGTGAAGGGTAGCGTAAATGACCTGTGACAGGCGCTGGGCCAACTCTTCGCTGGGCGTGGGCGAGGCAACGGTTCCATGAAACACCATGAACATCTGATCGGAGATGGAAACCAATTCATCCGATGCGATCTCGCCAAACTCGGAAAGCACTTCCAGGCTGGCAGAGATGTTGTCTATGGCATCCTTGTCGGTGAGGGAAGAAGGAACTCGCATCGAGAGGCACGATGGATCGAGCGCCCGCAAAATGATCGTGGGCCTGGCAGCCTGGTGAGTCGCGTCACTGGGGCCATGTTGCGCGATTCGCAGCAGGGTTCTGGAGCAGGACTGCAGGAATTCAAGTTCGTGCAGTGCGATTGCGTCGCGCGGCGGGTCGTTGTCGCCTTCGGCGTGGACAACCTCCCAACCCTTGGGAATCTCGTATTGCAAGCCCAGGTCAGGATTGCGGTATACTCCGTCGCCCACCGTGCCGGGCGGAATGTTCTCCAGGGCCGGCTTGGCTTTGATGGCTGCATCGGCGAGCGATGTAGGGACCGTAGGACCCATGTACGGACCGCCATCCGGTTTGAACGGTTTGCCGTCCAGCGTAGTGAGCGTACCGTCGTCCAGGGCGCAATAGAAATGTGCTGCCGCTACGTCATGTTTGGCTTTTCGCAGAAAGTCCTGATCGTTGGAAGCCACCAAAATCTTGATGTTATAGTTCTTGATCCGCGTCCAATACAGCGCGGCGTAGTTCTCTCCCTTGTGCCGGACCGAGGAGTAGAAACGGCCAGTGCGGAGCATGTAATCCGGAATGGGATAATGAAGCGCGCGCCCCGTTTGCGGGTTCCCCTCAGTCGCCCAACTGTTGAATTCTTGCTGTCGCTGCTGCGGTGTCGGCGCCTCCAACCCTGGGCGTGGCTCGATCGCCGTAATGGTGATGGTTCCGGAGTGGCTTGCGTTCTCGAACCCCAGCGCCAGCAGCGCGTGCTGTCGCTCCGGCATGAGAGGCAGCATGATGAGGTGGCCACGCACGGTGATCGGAAGATCGAGGCCGAATCCGAAGTAGTCGCTGGTGTAAGTTTGATTGGAAAGGTGACCGTTTTCCGGCAATAACTCCTCGTTGGCTGAATGCGGGTTTGGAGGCCTGGGCGGAGCGTCCGGATCAAGTTCCGGCGACGTGCATTGCGCATGAACGGTGCCCACGGAGCAAAGCAGTAAGGCGACGCCGAGCACGAACTTGCCGAGCCCGAGCTTCTTTCTGAGCGCTGCTGGGATATGGCTGGACATCCCGACTCCCCTCCGTCCACGGGTGCTCCACAGGAGGATTTGCGTCATCATGGCAGCATTCACGCGGTTGTGCAAGTGCGAGATGACGAGATGAAATTCTCCGCTTGCAACCCGGCAATCAGTTAATGTAGGAAGGCGGCAAGCCGTTACAGGGCTTGCGCTTTGAGGGAAAGATGCTAAATTGCCGGGAAAGAATGCATTCCGTGAAATCGGTAGCTAGGCGGGACTTTTCAATTCGATTCGGGATCCTGACTCTGCTGCTGGTCGCGTGCGTGACTGCGGTATTGGGAGCGCAAGTGCCGCCCGACTCTACGGCCACCTGGAAATTCGCGGTATCGGGCGACTCGCGCAACTGTGGCGACATTGTGATGCCCGCGATCGCTGAGGGGGTCCGTCGCGATGGAGCATCTTTCTACTGGCACCTCGGCGACTATCGCGCCATCAGCCGGTTCGACGAGGACTACCTCCGTACTCATCCGGCTTCCTCCATCAGCGCCTACTTCGCCGCGGCTTGGCCTGACTTCATTCAGCACCAATTGCAACCTTTCGGAGATTTGCCGGTGTTTCTCGAGATCGGGAACCACGAACTGGTGCCGCCAATGACCAAGGGCCAGTACATCGCGCAGTTTGCCGAGTGGCTTAACAAGCCGGTGGTCCAGCAGCAACGGCTGGCGGACAATCCTAGCGACCACGTTTTGAAGACGTACTATCACTGGATCGAACGGGGCGTTGATTTCATCAGCGTGGATAATGCCTCGCCCGAGGAGTTCGACGCCGGTCAGATGACTTGGCTAAAGGGAGTCCTGACTAACGATGCAAAGAATAGCGCGGTTCGCACCGTCGTCCTGGGAATGCACGCTGCACTGCCCGACAGCTCGTCCGCCGGGCACAGCATGAACGACTCTGCGCAGGAGCAAAGTAGCGGGCGGATTGTCTATGCTCAGCTGGTGGCCTTCCGGAATTCGACGAAGAAGCACGTGTACGTCCTCGCAAGTCACTCCCACTTCGTGATGAACAATATCTACGCTACCGCCTGCCACCCTGAGGGCGACGTGCTGCCTGGATGGATTGTGGGCTCTGCCGGCGCCGTGCGCTACCGTCTGCCGAAGGGCGCACGGCGCAGCCACCATCGCCATGACCGATGTTTATGGATATCTGCTGGCGACGGTCGCGCCGGACGGAAGCATGACCTTCGAGTTCAAGGAAGCCAAAGAAGCCGACGTGCCTGCCAGCGTGGTCACGGAGTTCTCGCATGAGCAGGTGGAGTGGTGCTTTACGCAAAATAAAGCTCCCTACACCCCGTCGGGTCCCGTCTGCCCTGTCAGCGGCACGCCGACCGCGCATTAGATCGGTTTTCGAATTAGTGTAGCCGCCAAGGCACGGGTAGAGCGGACCTTCAGGTCCGCGTCCCGCGTCTTTTTCTGAACGGAGCCGGCTTTAAGCCGGCGGCACTTTTCCGGCAACTCCGGCTACACAAAAAGCTTATTTGGGCCAGTGCGCGCTCGTGTAGTTGATGGCTTCCTGTACGTTGAGTTCGCGGGTGCTCACGCCGGTGCGCACGTACAATCTGGGATTATCGCCGTCCTTCACGTAAACCGGACGATGCGCGGGAGAGACCATAACGCGGCAAACATCCTTGCTCTCCAGCGAATGAAAGACAATCTGCACCGTCCGGCAGGCATCCGCTCCCAGCTTGGCCGCAATCGCGGTCATCACGGCCTGCTCAAATCCGTCGCGGTCCGGCTTCTTCAGCGTCGTGTAGTCCCGGTCCAAGCCTACAATCGCTCCATCGTCAGCCACTCCGATGAGCAGCGTCCCGCCGTTGCCATTCATGTATCCCGCGAGCGTCTTCAACACCACGGCTTCCAGCGCCCGGTTGGGTTTGTTCTCGCGCAGGCCCCAGCGAAACGAGGACTTGAATTCCAGGTTGGCGCTTTCGCCGCGGGCGATCAGCGCGCGCAAGTCTCCCGCGAGCGCTGCGCTCAACTGCTCAATCCGCTCCGAGCGGCGATGCAGGGTCGAATACAAGCCCGCCGCTGAGATACTCAAAACCAGGCCTACGATGCCATAGAAAGCTGTTTTCTTCGGAGTGCCTCCCCGTAGAGACTGCTGTATCTGCGAAACAGCGAAAGCCACCGGCGTGGATTGGCTCGGCCGGTGCTCGTAAAAATATACGAACTCATTGGTCGGGTACAGGATGAAGATTCCCGCTGCCACTCCGATGATTGCGAAAATGAGCAGCGTCCGCAGTTGAGACTTTACTCGCCAGGAAACCTGCACCGGAGTCACTCTCACTGCTCAGCTTCTCCATCGCAGGGTCACTGGGCCGCTCATGGGATGCCGCATGGGAGCACCCGTGGCTTGCGACTCCAACCGCGCCGCCTTCAGCTCGAAATACCACTTGGCTGGCCGGTCGGCATCGTCGATCAGCATAAGGCTGGGATTATGTTTCAGCCCCTCCGCCTGCTGGATCATGGTTAGCTGGTCCTGGCGAACGAAGCGCCTGCCGAAGAACTTCGCGATCGGCGTAAGAAACGGCACGTGCAGAAAAATATTCCACGCCGCGCAGACGTCGATCCGGCAATGGTTTTCGTTTGTCGGCGTGACCGTGGTGAGGCTGGCGAACCACTTCTCGCCGCACCGGATGATTTCGTAGCGCCGGTTGGGCAAGACAAAGTCGATGGTCGTCGTGATGGGCTGACCGTAAACTCCCAGGAGCTTGTAGGGAGCGCTATTCGCCGATGGCTGATGCGCAATCATGCGAAAGCCGTTGTCGATAGGCTCGAACTGCTTTTGCTTTTCGTGAATACTCTGCTTCGAACGCCACCACCAGGCTTGATGAACGAAAGGCCCGTGCGCCGGATCCATGAGTCCGATAATGCCGTGGTCCACGTCACAGGGCAGGTCCGCCCAAAGATGCGCACTGCGATAACGATCACTGAACTTGGGGCACCTCCGGCACCGGGGGCAGTTTCGCCGGATCATCCATCCGCAACTTGCCTCTTCCAGGCTGAGGAACGTACACCCAAACATGGCCGTCGCGCTCCTCACAAGGAAACGCCGTAGCGTAGATGCGTGAAGGGTCAAGGGAGTCGCCGCTCGTCAGCGAAGGAATTTCACGGCATTGCCCGGATACCGCCTCGAAAGACCAGCCGTGGTATTTGCAGGTAACTTGCTGCCCATCGAACCATCCGTAGGAAAGGGGAATACCACGATGCGGACACGTATCGCGCATGGCGAAATAACGGCCTGCGCTGGTGCGTCCCAAGACCAACGGAATGCCCAACAGCATGGCTGTCGCCATGTGCTTGCCGGCAATCTTCGACGATCTCAGCGCCGGATACCAGTCGTCGTAGAGCAGCGTGGCGCCCGGCCCGGCAGCCGCAACCTGTGCGCGAGTGACTTCGCCAGTCATGGTCCTGAGTTTCCATACTATAGCGGAATGCTGGCATTCTACGAGCCTGCTGAGGCGACGCGCTGCCTGCTGTCAGGCGATTTTTGAAACACGCTCGAGGATTGACACGGCGACTGCAACAAAGCTCTACTCTCCGTGTTGGTATTCGATTAGCATCTGTTGCTAATCGTTGCTGAAATGGCACCGTTAGACTCCATTACTCAAGTCCACAGAGAGTTAGCCGATCGCTTGCTGCGCGGGTTTGTCGGCGCTCGTTCTGTCACGCGAGCCCACCCTCTCGACTTGCTCGTAGCCGCGGTGTCACGCGGGTCGAAGCTGTTTTCGCGGGGATGGGGAGAGGAATCGCTCCTGACTGAGCTTTCAACCCGCGTTTCCTACAGCGATCCACCTTCCCCGATTTCTGTCGAGTGGCACTCGGCACGTAAGCGCGGCCACATTGTGCGCCGCGACGGTATGTTCAGTTCGCCGCTGAAGTTGCTCCCCAAGGAAACGCGCACCGTACACGTGCGCGCCTGGTTGCGCGAAGGTAATCGTGCTGCCTGCGTCATCCTCGCAGCGTCGCGCGACGAAGGCTATCAGCCGCGCGAGCACGTCTTTGGTCCACTCATTGCGCGAGGGCTCGACCTCTACTTCCTTGTGAGTCCCTTCTACGGCCGCCGCCGGGTCCCGGGCGGACCATCTCTCATCACCGTCAGCGATCACGGCTTGATGGCTTTGGGCATGGGGCTGGAGGCGCGCGCGCTGCTGGAAAATTTGGGGGAGCGCTATCCAAAGCTGGCGGTGGCTGGCTACAGTATGGGCGGTCACATGGCGGCGATCACCGCAGCGGTCACTCCATTTTCGGTTGCATGCGCGGCGCTCGCCAGCGGTGCCTCTGCGAGTACTATCTACACCCGCGGACTCTTGTCATGGAGCGTTGATCTGGACGCTCTGGGCGGCGAATCCAAATTGCGCGCAGCCGCTCGCGAGCGGCTCCAGCAACTTTTCAGCGTTGCCGACATCACGCGCTATCCTCCGCCGGTCAGGGCGGACGCGGCCGTCATTGCCGGATGCACGCGTGACGGTTATGTGCCCAGCAGCGAAACCAAGCGCCTACACCAACACTGGCATGGAAGCACGCTGCGCTGGATTTCAGCCGGCCATTTCTCGGCGCTGGTAACCAATCGGACCTGCGCTACGGAAGTGCGTTGCCGACGCGGTCGGGAGGCTGTGATCAACTGGTCGCGTCCGGGTGCCGTCACGTCCCAAAGTACCCCGCGTCACAGGCACACCGTACTTCGCATCACAGACATCCGTCCGCTTCCCCCTTCAAACTGAGGCGTACTCCTGGGTGCTCAGGTCTGCATTAGCGCGTGAGCTACTCCTCAGCGTTACGAAGGCGGAAGCAAGACCCGCCATTCTGATGTCCTCATCCTGTGCCTCCAGAGGCCGCCTGTGCGTTTGGCCCCGAGAACGATATCTGAACGCGAAGTCGGTCATGAATCTTGCTCAGTAGGAGACGTCGAGCATAATGGTGGAAGGCATCCTGTCACCCGCGCAAATAACGTACTGGTTCATCCCCGGGCACGTCCTCTTCTTTCTCATGAATCTGTTGGGCGTGGCCTGCTTTGCCTACATTGTGGCGAAGCGGATGACGCCGCTGATTCGAGGCGAACGCGATTGGCGTTTCGATCGGCCCTTAGTTCGGATGGAGCGGGTCCTCAAATACTGGCTGGCGCAGTGGAAGCATCCGCGTTACCGGACCGCCGGGATCACGCATATCCTCTTCTTTGCGGGGTTCCTCATCCTTGCGACTCAGGCCTTCTCGTTGCTGATTCTCGGCGTGTCTCCCAATTTTGTCATGCCGGGCTCCTCGGGGGGAGCCGGTCATGTCTACGACACCGTCAAGGATTATGCTGCGACCATAGTTTTCCTATGCATGGTGTTCGCCGCTATTCGCCGGATTGTGTTCAAGCCGGCGCGCTACGAGGTGCCATCAAGGTACGGTAAAGGCCACAAGGTCGACGCTGTTTTCCTCTTAGCATTAATTGCGCTGCTGATGGCATCCGAGAGCCTCTTCGAGGGCAGTAAGGTCGCCTTTCAGGCCCAGCAGGGCCAGCCCGCTGAATTCCTCGCAGTTCTGTCCTTGCCGTGGATCTTCAAAGGCGTCCTCGCTTCCACTGCGTTGCCCACAATCCAGACGCTCCACTTCGGCGCCTATTTTGTCGATGTGCTGACTTTCTACTTCCTGCTGTGCTATCGGCCTTTTGGAATTCAGTTCCACGTGGAAACATCCCTATTTAATGTCTACTTCGCAAAGCTGAACCGCGGAACGGTGAAGCCGGTGCGATGGGGCGTTAGCGACGAGCACCTGGATCAGGTGAAATCCTTCGGCGTGAAGACCTTTGAAGACTTCACCTGGAAGCACATGCTCGATTTCTATTCCTGCGCTGACTGCGGGCGGTGTTCCGACCAATGCCCGGCCAATGCGGTGGGAAGGCCGCTGTCGCCAAGGTTCATCAGCATCAAGGCGAGGGATTATGCCTTCCAGCACTATCCAGTGTTCGGCCGCTCAGGCAATGGCACGCCACTAATTTCGCCCGGTGGCATTTATTCCGAAGACGAAATCTGGTCCTGTACCACCTGCGGCGCCTGCGAAGAGGAATGCCCGTTGCTGATCCAGTACATTGACAAGATCGTCGATTTACGGCGGGGCATGATCGATGACGGGAACGTGCCCCAGTCGCTGCAAAAGCCGCTAAAGGCGCTCGAGAGCCGCGGCAATCCCTACGGCAAAATGGAAAAGAAGAGGCCTGAGTGGATAAAGGCCAAAGATTTCTCCTCAACTTGCACCGTCAAGACCGTGGACGGGAAGAGCAACGCGGACACGTTGTATTTCGTCGACAGTATCACTTCCTACGATGACCGCATGCAGTCAATTGGGCGCGCCACGGCGAGGATTCTCGATGCGGCTGGGGTGAATTTCGGAATCCTGGGCGCTGCCGAAAAAGATAGCGGACATGAAGCGCGACGTTTCGGCGAAGAGCTGCTTTTCATGGCCTTGCGCGACCACAATGCGGACGCCATCAAGGCAGCCGGAGTCCAGCGCATCGTCACTTCCGATCCGCATGCCTTCAACGCGCTGAAGCATGACTACAAAGACATCCCGCCCGTCGAGCACATCAGCCAGCTTATTTGCCGGGAAGTAAAGTCCGGCAACCTCAGGCTCGATCCCGTAGAGGACGCAGACAGCGTTTACGCCTATCACGACCCGTGCTATTTGGGCCGGCACAACCAGGTTTACGACGATCCACGAGATGTGCTGGATGCGATCCCAGGTTTGAGGAGAGTTGAAATGAGCCGCTCCCGCGACCGTTCATTCTGTTGTGGCGGCGGCGGGCTGATGCTCTTCTACGAGCCTAAAGAAGAAGAACGAATGGGCGTGAAGCGCGTCCACATGGCCGCCGAAGCCGGCGCCAATGTGATCGTGACCGCTTGTCCTTTCTGCATGGTCAACATTGAAGATGCAATCAAGGTGGCGGGACTGGAAGGAAGGATGACCGCTATCGATCTGGCCGAACTGGTTGACAAACAGCTTGTGCGTGATACGCCCCCGCCAGTGCGCGAGAGCCAACTGGCGAGTGAGGTTCACGCGTAGCAACTCGCTTTGACTTTGGAACGAAATTATTCAGGGAGTGCGACTGTGGAAATTCTAGTTTGCGTAAGACGTGTACCGGACACCGCGGAAAACGAAATTCAACTCAATTCTGCGGGAAACGACATCGAACGCGATGACCTGGTGTATTCCATCAACGAGCCCGACAACTATGCGGTTGAAGAGGCCCTTCAGATTACTGCCAAAGCCGGTGGAACCGTCACGGTCGTGACGGTTGGCAGCGACGACGACGAGGAAGTACTGCGTCGAGAGATGGCCATGGGCGCTAACCGCGGCGTGCTGATCTCTGACGATGCCTTCAACGGATCGGACGGCAGGGGCATTGCGTCAATTCTGAAATCTTTCATACAGAAGGGCCATTACGATCTCATCCTGACCGGGGTGCAGGCCGAGGACGGTGGAGCGCAAGTTGGCGGGATGCTGGCAGCCCTGCTCGACTACCCGTTCGCTTCGCTGGTGAATTCCATCGCCGTCGAGGATGGCGGCAAGCTGAAGGTTAGCCGCGAAATTGAAGGTGGCAACAAGGAGATGAGTGAGGTCGATCTCCCCTGCGTGCTCTCGATTCAGACCGGCATCAATGAGCCGCGTTACGTCGGAATGCGCGGCATCCGGCAGGTCGCGGCAGTAGATGTCCCGGTCTTCGGGGCAGCGAACCTCGGTGTCGATAAGAGTACGGTCGGCGACGCCGGAGCGAAGGTCAAACGCGTGGACTACTTCGTACCCGCACTCGGCAAGGGAGCTGAGATGCTTGCAGGCGATCGCGAAGAAGTCATTGCCAAACTGATTGAGTTGATGAAAGCCAAAGGGGGGTTGAACTAATGGCACAGATATTCGCCTACATTGTACACAAGAGCGGCATCGCCGATGATTCAGCGGCCGAGCTCGCGGCCGCAGCCAAAAAGATCGACGCTGCCGCGTCGCCGGTCGCGGTTGTCACCGGTTGGGGCGCGGAAGCTGATTCGCTATGCGAAACCCTGCGCGCCTCCTACGCTGAAGTATGGAAAATCGCGAACCAGGCGCTCGCTTATCCCAATGCAGAGCTCGTCCGCAAGGCTCTGGTCAACGTTCTTCCGCAGGGCGCCATCGTGCTTGTCCCTCACGCCCACTTTGGAATCGACCTCTCACCGGGTCTCTCCATCAAGATGAACTCGGCTTTTGTCTCCGATGTGTTGGGCATTGAAGGGGTAGAAGGACCAATCTGAAACTCGTCCGGCAGGAATTCGGCGGACAGGTAAGCGCTCATGTTCGCTGCGATATTTCGTCGGGGGCAGTCATCAACATTCGTCCCGGCGCATTCAAGCCACAGGAAGGCGCTCCAGTCAACGGAGCCGTAGTCGACAAGTCCGCGGGCGTAGGAGCTCTGACGGCGGGACGGCGCTATCTCGAAACGATCATCGCCGAGACCGGCGATGTCGATATCACCAAGCACGCGGTTCTGGTTTCCGTGGGCCGTGGCATCCAGGAGAAGGACAACATCGCGATTGCCGAGGAACTGGCCGACACGCTGGGCGCGGCGGTGAGCTGCTCAAGACCCGTGGTTGACGCCAAGTGGCTGCCGAAATCCCGACAAGTCGGATCGTCCGGGAAGACGGTCAAGCCCAAGGTTTACATGGCATGTGGCATCAGTGGTTCGTTCCAACACTTGGCCGGCCTTAAGGGCAGTCCCTTCATCGTCGCCATCAACAAGAATCCCAAAGCTCCAATCTTTCAAGTGGCGGACGTTGGCATCGTCGCTGACATCCTGGAGTTCTTGCCGGAGTTGACCAGCAAGATTCGCGAAACGAAACAGGTTACGGTCTAAGAAACAGAGAGAGGCACCGCCAATGATTACCAAGAAGACATTGCAATTGAGTTTGAAATCGCTCCGGGATTTCGCCAAGAAGCGCCTGCCGGATGAAGAGTTGATCGCGTTGGATGAACGCGATGAGTGCCCGGTAGAGATTGTCCGGCACATGAGCAACCCGGACCAACTGGGTATTCAACTCCTGTTCATTCCGGAAGAGTACGGCGGCATGGGGGGAAGCACCTTCGATGTCTATCTCATCTGCGAACAGATGGCGCGCATCGATCTTGGAGTCGCCACTTCCCTGTTCGCCACCTTCCTCGGCAGTGACCCCATTACCTTCGGCGCCACTCCCGAGCAAAAGAAGAAATGGCTGGGGAAGATCGCCGACGAGGGCGTTCTGTTTGCCTACGGCGCGACAGAGCCCGAAGCGGGCAGCGACCTGGGCGCTCTGAAGACCACCGCCGATCGCGTCGAAAAAGACGGCAAGATTGTCGGCTACAAGATCAACGGCAGCAAGCAATGGATCAGCAACGGCGGAATCGCCGACTATTACACCGTCCTTGCCAACACGCCAGCCGGGCCCACCTGGTTCATCGTGGATGCGGGCACGAAGGGCTTTGCCCACGACAAGCCCGAGGACAAGCACGGCATTCGCCTGAGCAACACCGCCGCGCTGGCTCTCAACGATGTGTATGTTGATGCCGACCGGCTGGTCGGTGGGGTAGAAGGCCAGGGCCTGATACAGGCGCAGATGGTCTTTGGCTACACGCGTGTCATGGTCGCGGCCTTCGGGTTGGGCGCGGGCTGGTCCGCGCTTGATCGCGCCATTCCCTATTCCACCAAGCGCATCCAGGGTGGAACTCCGCTGTCGGAAAAGCAGGGATACACGCACAAGCTGATCGTGCCGCACGTGGCCCGGTTAGAGGCTGCCCGTTCCTATATCGAGGAAACCGCAGAGCGGATTGATGCCGGCACCGAAGGAAGCTTGAACACGGAAGGCGCTATCGCCAAGTACATGGCCACCGAAGCCGGCGATGCGGCCGCTGACGCCAGCATTCAGGCGCTCGGCGGCTACGGCTACACTCACGAATACATGGTGGAAAAAATCAGCCGCGACGTACGCATCACCAGGATTTACGAAGGCACCTCCGAGATCATGGAGATGACGATCAGCCGTGACCGCTGGCAGCTTCACCTGAAAACGCGCGGACAGTATTATCACGAGCGGGCTCGCGAATTGGAGGCATTGCATGTTCAGCATCCGGACGCTGGCGCTGATACTGCCGCTCTGGCCCTGCACGCGCTGGCCGAAGTGATGGAAAAAGCGCGGGTCGCCCGTCTGACCCGCTTCCAGCACATTCTGCTTCGGCTGGGCGAGTTGATCGCCTATGCCGAGTGCGCGGGAAGTCTAGCGCGTCGTGCCGCGCGTAGTGCAGAGGGCAAGCTCAACGAGAAAGCCAGCGCGCGTTTCGACACGATAGCCCTGGCGGCCCTGGCCCGCATCTTCGCCCGCGAGGCGGCTTTCAAGGTTGCGGAAGAGGGTTTACGTTGGGTGACCGGAGCCGGTGGCGTCAGCGATATCGAGATGACGGCATTCGAGACTAGCTCCGGCTTGTCGGCTATTCACCATGCCCAGGCCGGACTGCTATCCGATATGGACTACGTCGCGGATGTGCTCTACAGCCGGGTGAAGAAAGAAAAGGAAACGGAACAACCCGTCCTGGCGTAACCAGGCAGTAGACAGGCATTCGGGCGCTGGGCGTCCGGATGCCTTTTTTTCTCTGAAAGGGGGTACAAGAAAACACGAATCATGCGATAAACAAATTAGGTGTTCTAACACGCTGCTGTTTGCCGGGGCGCGACCTTCGCATCGCCCATACCACGCTCCCGGTCACCGGAATCCGCCAGAACCGCAATATTGCGTGTGTCAACACAGACTACGTCACCAGCTCGTGTGGCCTTCGTCACCCAGCCACAACCGCTATATCACTGACAAGCTAACAGCCTTCCTGTCACAGTAGTGATGCTCTCGGGCGCACCCGGGTCATCCAGGCCGTGAGAGTGGATCCTCACTCCCCGCATGGGGAGGAGTGATACAGGCCCCAACCTCCGAACGCCTGCTTTTTAGTCGCCCGACAGCCGCCATTTTAGTTCGAGTCAAAAGAATATCCAAAGGAAGTGACCAGCAATGGAAAACACCGCGTATCGTGCGATTGCGATTGTGGGGGCAGGAGCAGTTCTGCCCGATGCCGTGAACGTATCCGCTTTTTGGCAAAACGTGAAGAACGGCCGCTACAGCATCAGCGAGGTTCCAGCCGACCGTTGGGACCCAGCGCTGTACTACGATGCCGATCGCGCTGCACCCGACAAGACCTACTCAAAGATCGGTGGCTGGGTGCGCGAATACGTGTGGGAACCGATGAAGTGGCACCTGCCCATCCCGCCGCGCGTCGTGGATGCCATGGACATTGCGCAAAAATGGGCGATCGCATCTACCCGTGAAGCCTTGGAAGACTACGGCTACCCCAAGCGGACCCTGAATCTGACCGTACGGCAGTGATCCTCGGCAATGCTATGGCCGGAGAAAGACATTACCTCACCTCATTGCGCGTGCACTTTCCGGAATACGCCCGTGAGCTGGCCGATAGCGCCACCTTCGCCGCGTTGCCCGCGGCAGCACGCCGAGACATCACGCGCGAACTGCACGACCGCATGGCCAAGCTGCTCCCCGAGATTACGGAAGACAGTATGCCCGGCGAATTGGCCAACTGCATTGCCGGCCGCATCGCCAACCTCTACAACTTTCACGGGCCCAATTACGTGTGCGATGCAGCTTGCGCGTCGGCGATGGCAGCCATCAGTTCGGCGGTCGAAGGACTCGTGCAGAACGATTTCGACGTAGCAGTCTGCGGCGGAATTGACCGCAACATGGGCGCTCCAACCTTCGTCAAGTTTTGCAAGATCGGCGCGCTCTCGGGGAGAGATAGTCGGCCCTACGCCGAGGGAGCCGACGGCTTCGTCATGGGCGAAGGCGCGGCGATCTTCTTGCTCAAGCGTCTGGCCGACGCCGAGCACGACGGGGACAATATCTACGCCGTGCTGCGCGGTATCGGTGGCGCCAGCGACGGCAGGGGAAAAGGGATTACGGCTCCCAATCCGATCGGTCAGAAACTCGCGATTGAGCGCGGCTGGCAGAACGCCGGATTGTCCCCGGCTACCGCGACCTTGATGGAGGGCCACGGTACGTCAACCAGCGTGGGCGATGCCATTGAGCTGCAGAGCATGGTTGATGTGCTCAGCAGTTTCAATCTTCCCACTGGGTCGGTGGCACTTGGCTCTGTCAAATCGAACATTGGGCATCTCAAGGGGGCTGCGGGCGCGGCTGGATTACTGAAAGCAACGCTGGCGCTTCGCGACAAGGTGCTGCCGCCCAGCCTGAATTTCGAGCATCCCAATCCGACGATCGATTTTGCTCACTCCCCGCTGTATGTCAATACCGAGTTGCGTCCGTGGACAGTCCCAGCAGATACCCCGCGGCGCGCCGGCCTCAGCGCCTTTGGCTTCGGCGGCACCAACTTCCATGCTGTGCTGGAAGAGTACATACCCGGTAGGCTTAACGGAAATGGCAAGCGGTCGGTCGCGGTTACTGCACCGTCGCCAGTTGTGGCAGAGCAGACTGTCAGCGCGGCCAGTGTTGCCCCGGTACCAACGATTGCATCTCCGTCACCGCAGGCTGTCGCCTGCAAAGCTCCGTTACGAGGCGCGCTGGTAATCGGCGCCGTGTCTTATGCGGCGCTCGCCGAGCGTCTGCAGGCAGTCCAGGAAGAAGCCGCCGCCGGCTGCGCCCCGGATCCTGCCGCTCCGGCGGAAGCGGACCTGAAAGCGCCCGAACGCCTTGCGATCGACTATGCCGATGCCGCCGACTTGGCGGACAAATCGGCCAAGGCGCTGAAGGCGCTAAAAGCCAACCAAGCTCCAATCTGGAAGGCACTGCGTCCACAAGGCATCTTCCGTGGAAGCGGGACTGCGGGCAAGGTAGCGTTCCTGTACACCGGGCAAGGCTCGCAGTACGTCAACATGCTTGAGCCCCTTCGCTCTACTGAACCGATTGTGGCCGAGCTCTTTGCGGAAGCCGACCGCATCATGACTCCGCTACTCGGTAAACCGCTTACCCAGTTTATTTTTGTCGATCCGAGCAACGGCGAGGCGGTTGCCAAAGCAGAAGAGGATCTGCGCCAGACCGAGATCACTCAGCCCACCGTGCTGACCATCGACCTGGCCCTGACCCGGCTGTTGGCTGCTTACGGCATCCAGCCCGACATGACGATGGGACACAGCTTAGGCGAATATGGCGCACTGGTTGCGTCCGGCTCTCTCACTTTTGAGAACGCACTGCAAGCCGTTAGCGCCCGCGGCCGCGGAATGACGAAGGTCGCCGTGAAAGACACCGGAAAGATGGCGGCGGTGTTTGCTCCGCTTGCTGAAGTCGAGCGGATCCTGAAGACCATCGACGACTACGTGGTAATCGCCAACGTAAACAGCGGGCAGCAGTCGGTCATCGGCGGCGCCAGCAAAGCAGTCGAGCAAGCCATACAGATCTTCCTGCAAGCCGGCTACGATGTGGCCCCATTGCCGGTGAGCCACGCCTTCCACACCTCGATCGTTGCTCCGGCCAGCGAGCCTCTCCATGAGATGCTGTCGCATCTGCACATGCGGCCGCCGCAATTGCCGATAGTCGCCAACGTCAACGGTGAGTTTTATCCGACCGGACCTGATGTTGTTCCACAGATGCTGGCAGCTTCTCGCGCAGCAAGTCGCGTCGCCGGTACAGTTCGTGAAAGGCCTGAACACGCTCTACGCTGCCGGGGCTCGCGTCTTTGTCGAAGTTGGGCCGAAGAAGGCATTGCAGGGATTCGCCGAAGAAGTGCTCGGCGGACGCGGTGACGTGGTTTCGCTGTTCACGAATCATCCAAAATTCGGAGATATTCCGGCGTTCAACCAGGCGCTGTGCGCACTTTATGCGGCGGGATTGGGCCATGGACAGGCTGAACTATCTCGTGAGATTTCGGCGAAATCGGCGCCGTCACAGTCGGCAATTTCGGCGCCTGCGAACAACACCAAGCTAGCGCCGCTGGCGGCAGCTGCTCCCGCCGCGGTCACGGCGCCCTCAGGCCCTTCGAGCGGGAATGGGTATAACGAACTTGGTCGCTTGTTTGCCGAGACTCTCGAACGGGCCGGTTGGCACCACGGCGAGACTGTTGCCCCGGCCAGCCTCCAGGTGGCGATCACTGGCGCTTCACTGGGCCTGCCTGGAACCGAGCACATCTTCGACGATGGCAATATCGAACGCCTCTTGCGTGGCGATCAGTTCATCGGCGCCATTCCCGGTCGCTTCCGTCAGGAGATGGTGGACAAACATATTCGTCGCCTGGTTAAGAGCGAGCAGGGAGAGGCGACATTTGAGTCAATTCACGATGTCGCTGATGTCATTAAGCTCGCGGGGTGCGGGGGAGCCTTTGATCTGGAAACCGAATTCGGCGTTCCCTCGGAGCACTTGGCCGCCTTCGACCGGGTCACCCGCCTGGCTATTGCCGCGGGAATCGATGCGTTGCGCGATGCCGGTATCCCGCTGGTGATGCGCTATAAGACCACGACCAAAGGCACGCAGCTGCCGGATCGGTGGGGACTACCGGACGCCATGCGCGACGACACTGGCGTGATCTTTGGTTCCGCCTTCCCCGGTTGTGACTCCTTCGCCGACATCATGGGAAGCTATTACAAAGACCATGACCGCCGCGAGCAGTTGGCTATGCTGGAAGGTCTGCGCGACCGGGCAGGAACAAACGCTCACTCGGCCCTCGGGCAAGAGATGGATCGGCGCATCGAAGAGTTGCGCGCCACAATCGAAAACGAGCCGTATGTCTTCGACCGGCGATTCCTGCTCAGAGTTCTGGCGATGGGACATTCGCAATTCGCCGAACTGATCGGCGCTCGCGGCCCCAACACCCAAATCAACGCAGCGTGCGCCACCACCGCACAGGCCGTCACCCTGGCTCAGGACTGGATTCGCGCCGGACGGTGCCGCCGCGTGATCGTCATCTCAGCCGACGATGTCACTTCGGACAATCTGATCGGATGGATGGGCGCCGGTTTTCTGGCCAGTGGAACGGCGGCCACCGATGAGAAGGTCGAAGACGCTGCTATTCCCTTCGACCGCCGCCGTCACGGCTTGATCATGGGCATGGGCGCCGCCGCCCTTGTAGTGGAGAGCCTAGACGCCGCGCGTGAACGTGGAATTCAGCCGATCTGCGAAGTGTTGAGCGCGGTGACCGCCAATAGCGCGTTTCATGGCACCCGTCTCGATATCCAGCACATCGGTCAGGTGATGGAAAGCCTGGTGGCCGGGGCCGAAGCGCGCAGCGGAGTTACACGCAAGGAGATCGCGCCGCAAATGGTTTTCGTCTCCCACGAAACCTACACGCCCGCACGGGGCGGCAGCGCCTCGGCGGAGATCCATGCACTGCGTCGTGTCTTCGGCGACAACGCGGACCAAATTGTGATCGCCAATACCAAAGGTATGACCGGTCACGCCATGGCCACCGGCATCGAAGATGTCCTTGCCGTGAAGACACTGGAAACCGGATTGGTGCCCCCAGTTGCCAACTTCAAAGAAGTCGATCCCGAGTTGGGTTCCTTGAACCTGTCGAAGGGCGGTGCCTATCCCGTGCAGTACGCACTGCATTTGGGCGCCGGTTTCGGTTCACAGATCAGCATGATCCTGTTGCGGTGGGTGCCGACGAAGGACGGTATCCGTCGCAGCCCCAATGCTCTCGGCTATGCCTACCGTATTGCCGATGACACCGCCTGGAACGCCTGGTTAAGCCGGATGGCCGGCCGGCCGGTCGCTGATCTGGAAGTTGTCCATCGCACGTTGCGGGTGCGGGATCAAGGGCTGGCAGCGCGCATCGCTGGGGCAGCCAAGGATTCCGCGCCGGTACCAGCACCCGTGCCTACGTCCAAGCAGTCCCCTAAGCCCGAAGTGCAAGTCCCCGTCGCCGTACCCGCGGCTTCTGTGTCGCCAAAGGCAGTGGCGACGACCGCACCGGCAAAAGAACCGGTACCGACCGTGGCGGCAGCCACCCCGCCGGTCACGGTGAAGGAAGAAAAGAAAGCCCCTGCGCCGGCGCCTACGGTGACATCCGTGCAGCAAGCGACCAGCAACCCGGTCAAGGAACGCATTCTCGCGTTGATGGTTGAAAAGACTGGCTATCCGCAGGACATGCTGGACCTCGACCTCGATTTGGAAGCTGACTTGGGCGTTGATACTGTCAAGCAGGCGGAGATGTTCGCCGCCATCCGCGAGATTTACAACATTCCGCGCGATGAGAATCGCAAGCTGCGGGACTATCCCACCTTGGCGCACGTGATCCGGTTCGTGTACGAGAAACGGCCCGACTTGGCGGGCGGAACTCCTCCGTCGCCTAAGACGGCAGAAACGCCCGCCGCCGTGTCCACTCCTGTTACGCCGCAGCCGCCGGTAGTGGCATCTCCCGCAAACGGTGCTGGCGAATCGGTCAAGGAACGCATCCTGGCTTTGATGGTGGAAAAGACCGGCTACCCCAAAGACATGCTGGACGTTGACCTCGACCTGGAAGCGGACCTCGGCGTGGACACGGTCAAGCAGGCAGAGATGTTTGCCGCTATCCGCGAAATATACAGCATCCCGCGCGACGAGAACCGCAAGCTGCGCGATTACCCCACCTTGGCGCATGTGATCCGGTTTGTGTATGAGAAACGGCCCGATCTGGCAGGCGCAGCTCCAGCGATCGAGCCGGCAGTCCCGGCAGTAGCTCCCGTCGCAACTCAGCCGATCACAGCAGCACCGGCGGTCGCATCTCCGACAAACGGAAGTGGCGAGTCCGTGAAGGAACGCATCCTCGACTTGATGGTCGAAAAGACCGGCTATCCCAAAGATATGCTGGACCTCGACCTCGATCTGGAAGCGGACCTCGGCGTGGACACGGTGAAGCAAGCAGAGATGTTCGCGGCCATCCGCGAGATCTACAACATTCCCCGCGACGAAAACCGCAAGCTGCGGGACTATCCCACGTTGGCGCACGTGATTCGATTCGTGTATGAGAAGCGGCCAGACTTGGCCGGCGCGCCTGCGCCGACGGCGATGGTTGCACCACCAATTCAGACGACGATTCCCGTCGCGGCCCAGTCGGTAACGCCGGCTCCGGCCGCGGCGGCACCGACAACCGGTACTGCTGAATCGGTGAAGGAGCGGATTCTGGATCTGATGGTGGAAAAGACCGGCTATCCGAAGGACATGTTGGATTTGGACCTTGATCTGGAAGCAGACCTCGGCGTTGACACCGTCAAACAGGCAGAGATGTTCGCCGCCATCCGTGAGATTTACAACATTCCGCGCGACGAGAACCGCAAGCTACGCGATTACCCCACATTGGCGCATGTGATTCGGTTTGTGTATGAGAAGCGGCCCGACTTGGCCAGCCCAGCTTCTTCGTCGCCAGCCATCGCGGAGACGACCGCTCCTGAGCCAGCAACTGTCACCGCGCCGGCGGTCACCGACGACTCCATTAAGGAGAAAGTGCTGGAGATCGTAGCTGAGAAGACTGGATATCCCAAGGACATGCTCGATCTGGATCTCGATCTGGAAGCAGACCTCGGCATCGACACGGTCAAACAGGCAGAGATGTTCGCCGCCATTCGCGCGGCGTACAACATACCGCGCGATGAAAATCTGAAGCTGCGCGACTTTCCGACTTTGGCGCACGTCATTCAATTCGCGCAGCTCGGCCAGCGGTCAACGGTGCCTGCCGCAACTCACGCAACTGTAACGGTTGCGCCGCCGCGCCCGCCAGTCGCTAGTTTCGAAGCCGCAAACCTTGTTCCACGCAGAGTGCCAGTGCCCAATTTGCGGCCACCGCTTATGGTTTGCAAACCAACGGGCGTGAATCTGGCCCGCGGAAACCGCGTGGTGCTTATGCCTGATAAAGGCGGGGTTGGGCAGGCTCTGGCGCAACGGCTGGAGACGATGGGTGTCGAAGTCCTACGGATCAAAGACACGCCGGATGCCGACGCGCTGAGTAATCGCCTCAAAGCGTGGCTCGCCGCTGGGCCGGTGCAAGGAGTCTACTGGCTGTCCGCGCTGGACAATGAGGGCAATCTTGGCGGCATGGATCTCGCATCCTGGCACGAAGCTCTTTGGGTTCGCGCGAAATCGCTTTACACCACCATGCGTGTTCTATTCGACCAGGTTGCGAAGCCGGGCACATTCCTCCTGTCGGCGACACGGCTCGGCGGGCAGCACGGTTACAACGAGGCTGGCGCGACGGCTCCACTAGGCGGCGCGGTCGTAGGCTTCACCAAAACGTATAAGCGGGAACGGCTGGACGCCCATGTTAAAGCGGTCGATTTCGAGCCCGATCGCAAGGCGTCGGAAATCGCAGAGATCCTGATTGAAGAAACCCTGCGTGACCCTGGTGCGGTTGAGATCGGCTACGAGGACGGGCAGCGCTGGACGGTTGGACTGCAACAACAGCCGGTGGCGGACGGACAACCCGGTCTGATGCTGGACAAGGACACTGTATTTCTAATCACCGGTGCGGCGGGGAGTATCGTCTCGGCCATTACTGCCGATCTGGCGGCGGCTTCTGGTGGTACGTTCTACCTGCTCAACCTGGTACCCGAACCTGATCCAAACAACCCCGACCTTGCTCGCTTTGTGAGCGACAAAGACGGCCTTAAGCGTGATCTGTTCGCGCGCATACAGGCGAGTGGCCAGCGCGCTACGCCTGCGCTGGTGGAAAAAGAGCTGGCGTCGCTGGAGCGGGCGCAGGCAGCAAGAAGTGCAATCGATGCCGTGCGCGCGGCCGGGGGCAGGGCGCACTATTTCAGCGTCAACCTCACGGACCCGGATAGCGTAACTGCTGTCATCAACAAGGTGCGCGAGCGCAGCGGTCGCATTGACGTGCTGCTGCACGCTGCGGGAATCGAGCGCAGTCACTTCCTGCCGGACAAGGATCCCCGCGAATTCGACTTGGTCTTTGACGTGAAAAGTGACGGGTGGTTCAACCTTCTGCATGCTATCGGCAATATGCCCCTCGGGGCGACGGTGGCGTTTAGCTCGGTTGCCGGTCGCTTTGGCAACGGAGGACAGACAGATTACAGCTCCGCCAACGACCTGCTATGCAAGATCACGTCGAGCTTCCGCACGACCCGGCCGGGTACGCGCGGCATCGTCATCGACTGGTCGGCATGGGGCGGCATCGGTATGGCTACGCGGGGCTCCATCCCGAAGATGATGGAACTGGCAGGGATCGATATGTTGCCGCCTGAAGCCGGCATTCCCTGGATCCGCCGCGAACTGACCACCGGAGGGACGTGCGGCGAAGTTGTCGTCGGCCAGCGTCTCGGCGTTCTGCTGAGCGAGTGGGACACCACGGGTGGGCTTGACACTGACGCGCTCGCAGCCTCTGTCGAGAAGCGAACCAAGACGCAAGGACCGATGGTCGGCAAGATCACAGGAATGGGTCTTCACAGCGGATTGACGATGGAAACTACGCTCGATCCGAAGGTTCAACCGTTCTTGCACGATCACCAGATCGATGGCACGCCGGTGCTGCCTGGCGTCATGGGAATCGAAGCCTTCGCGGAGGCCGCCCTCTGCGTGCATCCCGGCTGGCATGTCGAAGCGGTGGAGGAGGTAAATTTCCTGGCGCCGTTCAAGTTCTACCGGAACGAGCCGCGAACGGTGACGGTACAGGCCGTCTACTACCCCCAAGGCGACAGTTTGATCGCGGATTGCCGCTTAATTGGCCGGCGCACACTACCAAACCACCCGGAGCCGCAAGAAACCACTCACTTCACGGCCCGTGTGCGGCTGACGCAACACCTGCCGGAAGCAGTTATCCGGAAGGTCCCGGTGACTTCGCCCGACTCCATCATCCAAGCCGCCGAAATCTACCGGGTCTATTTCCACGGGCCAGCTTACCAAGTCATCGAGCGCGCTTGGTGGGACGGAAAGCGGATGATCGGATTGCTGGCAGCAGCCTTGCCCAGCAATCACCAGCCGACTGACCAGCCTACGCTTATGGCGCCGCGGCTGATCGAGCTTTGCTTCCAGACGGCCGGGCTGTGGGAGATGAGTGTGCAAAACCGGTTTGGTCTGCCACAGGACGTTCATCAAGTGTCCTTACTGCGGGCACCGGATCCGGCTGAAAGACTGTACGCCATCGTCACCCCCAATCCCGATGAAGGCAGCTTCGATGCTGAGGTCGTGGACACGAAGGGGAGCTGTTACTTGCAGCTCAGCGGCTACCGTACGGCAGCACTTCCAAGCAACGTGGATGCCGAAGCCTTCAAAGTACTACACGCCGTCATGGCGTGACGACACACGCTATTCAACCTGACGATCCGTCGGTCGGAGGATCTATGCAGCACGAATTTCAACGCGTGGCCATCGTCAACCGCGGCGAAGCCGCCATGCGTTTCATACACGCGGCGCGTGAATTCAATCAAGAGTACGACACATCGCTGCGTACCATCGCACTCTACACCGAGCCCGACCGTCACGCGATGTTCGTTTGTGAGGCAGACGAAGCCTTGTCTCTCGGCCCCGCTCTAATCAAGGATCCGGCCACGGGTCAATCCAAGAGCAGCTATGTCGATTATGACCTGCTGCAACGGGCGTTGACGGCAGTGCGCGCCGAGGCGGTCTGGGTGGGATGGGGTTTTGTTGCCGAGCACCCGGATTTCGCAGACCTTTGCCGCAAGCTCGGTATCGTGTTCATCGGCCCGGATGGCGACGTTATGCGGCGGCTGGGCGACAAGATCAGCTCAAAACTTCTGGCCGAGCAGGCGCAGATACCGGTCGCGCCCTGGAGCGGTGGGCCGGTGGAAACACTCGATGATGCTTGCCGTCATGCCGAGCGCCTGGGCTATCCGCTTCTGATTAAGGCCACAGCAGGAGGCGGCGGTCACGGGATTCGTCGTGTCAATTCTGCAGACCAACTCGCGAAGGCCTTTGAGGGCGCTCGCTCCGAAGCGTTCAAGGCATTCGGCAATGCTTCCGTTTTCATGGAGCAACTGGTCCAGGCGGCGCGTCATGTCGAAGTGCAAGTCATCGCCGATCATTACGGGACCACGTGGGCCGTCGGCGTACGCGACTGTACCATTCAGCGCCGCCACCAGAAAGTCATGGAAGAAGCGCCCTCGCCCGCACTAACCTCGTTGCAAGATCAGGCACTACGCGAGGCGGCCGTGCGCTTGAGCGAAGCGGCCGGCTACTACAATGCCGGAACCGTCGAATTCCTGTACCAGCCGGAAAGCCATCGCTTCTCGTTCATGGAAATGAACACCCGCTTGCAAGTCGAACATCCAGTGACTGAGCGCACCACCGGGTTCGACCTCGTTAAGCTCCAGATTCGCGTCGCACGCGGCGAACGCCTGGAAGGAGAACCGCCGCCGACCCGGGGTCACGCGATCGAAGTGCGTCTGAATGCCGAAGATCCGGAGAACGGTTTCGCTCCGGCTCCGGGCGTGATCGAGCGGTTCAGGCTCGCCACAGGCCCCGGAGTGCGCATTGACACCGGTGTAGCAGTAGGCGATGCCATTCCTCCCGAGTTTGACTCCATGATTGCCAAGATCATCACCTACGGGCAAAACCGGAAGGAAGCACTTTCCAGACTACAGCGAATGCTGCGTGAGAGTGTGGTCGTCATCAAGGGCGGAGCCAGTAATAAGGCATTCCTGCTGGACATGCTGAACCGCGCTGAGGTACAGCGCGCGGACGTAGATATCGGCTGGCTGGACCGCCTGGCGGCGAACGGTGAGCATTGTTCCAGGCGTCACGCCGATGTGGCTCTGGTACAGGCGGCGATTGAAGCCTACTCTGCTGAGTTGGCAGTAGAGCAGACGCAGTTCTATGCGTCAGCTGTCCGTGGACGACCGCACGTTCGCAATGAGCTAGGCCGGACGGTGGAACTACGGTATCGAGGACAGAGATATTCAGTAAGGATTTGTTGCCTCGGCCCACACCAATACCGAGTGGAAGTGGATGGATCACGTATCGAGGCCCTCATTCACCCTCTAGGCAAGTTTGAATATTGGCTCACTGCCTTCGGGCGACGTTTCCACGTCGTTTCGGTGGTTCAAGGACTAAATTACCGGATCGAAGTAGACGGCGTGTCGCACTCCATCGATCGAGACGACGGTGGAGTGGTGCACGCGCCAGGACCGTCGGTAGTTGTTTCTCTTGCCGTAAAAGCAGGTGACACGGTTTCGGTCGGGGATACCCTGGCGGTGCTGGAAGCCATGAAAATGGAGATGGCGGTCGTCGCTCCATTTTCTGGAAAAGTCCGGCAGGTGATGACGATACCCCACGTGCAAGTCGACGCCGGAACTCCGCTGATGCAGATCGAGGCCACTGCTGAAGGCCAGACATCGGCAGCAAACGAGCGAGTGGTATTTGGCGAGTCGCCCAAAGCGAGCGATCCTGGGCAGGACCGATCAATCTCGCTGGCGTCAGGACCTGGAAGAACTGCGGCATCTCATGCTGGGCTTCGACGCCGACCCGGCACAGACCGAGCCGCTGTTCGCGAAATGGAGCCAGCTCCATGAAGCTCCAGCGGATAGCGATGAACTAATACGCCGCGAAGATGAGATCCTCAAGATTTTTGTGGACATATGCTCGTTGTTCCGCCGGAAACCAAGCATGCACGATCCGGCCGGCGGTGAAGCGCCCAGCACCGAAGCCTACCTCTTTTCCTATTCACGCATGCTTGAAACCCACGGCGAGGGACTCCCGCCTGCATTCATGGACGCACTGCGTCGCACTCTGGCTCATTATGGCGTAACCAGCCTGGATCGCTCGCCCGAACTGGAAGAGAGCCTGCTTTGGATTTACAAGTCGCACCAGTGGGTGGAGCGCCAACTGGCGCCTATTTTGGCCTTGCTGGAACGGCGTCTGGCGCGCCTCGACGCCTTAGCGTCGCACACGGATGAGTCTTTCCGTTCCCTGCTGGATCGGATCATTGCCATCGCCCGCGGGGTTTTTCCCTCGGTCAGCGACCTGGCCCGCGAACTTCGGTATCGCTGTTTCGATCAGGCGGTGTTTGAGGAGGCCCGTAAAAAAATCTATGCCGAAGCCGAAGCTAATCTCGACTATCTAGCGGCCGATCCGTACGCTGCAGACCGCTCTGGGAGAGTTGAGGCGCTAATCCAATGTCCGCAACCGCTGGCGAGCTTTTTTTCCAGCCGGTTTGCTACAGCGGATCCCGGCTTGCGTCAATTGATGTTAGAGGTAGTCACTTCTCGATACTATCGCGGGCAATCGCTCACAAACTTTCGCGCCATGCCGGTAAATGGACACTGCTCGGTCACGGCGGAATACGTCCAGGACGGAAGGCGGCTCCACGTCTTTGCCGCTCATGCCGAGTATGAGCGATTTCAGGAAGCGGTCGGTGCAATGTGCTCTTGCCTGGCGGAAGTGCCGGCAGAGAATGATATCGTCATCGATCTGCACCTTTGGAATCCCGGTTCGCTGGCCGATCCGGAGGTCACCCAGCAGGAAATTTACTCCTGGCTCAACCAGGCTCGTTTTCCTCGCCCGATTCAGCGCATCGTCGTGGCAGTCTCTGGGCCGGGTCGCGGTCAGGGCATAGCCGGGATGCAACACTTCACCTACCTGCCCTCTGCGACCACAAATAGCTATGAGGAAGAAAGGATTTACCGTGGCGTGCACCCGATGATGGCCGAACGGTTGCATCTGTGGCGTTTGAAGAACTTTAAGATTGATCGGCTGCCGTCGGTGGAAGATGTTTACCTCCTGCATGCCGTAGGAAACGAAAACCCCAAAGATGAGCGCCTGTTCGCGGTTGCAGAAGTGCGTGACTTGACCCCGGTGCGTGATGAAACGGGCCGCATTGTGCAACTCCCGCATCTGGAGCGCATGTTCGCCGAAGCCGTGGCTGGTATCCGGCTGTTTCAGTCGCGGCGCGCTCCGCACGAGCGGCTCTACTGGAATCGGATCTTCCTTTATATTTGGCCGGTGTTCGATCTCAAGCCGGATGAGCTCAACGATATCGCGCACAAACTGGCCCTGTCGACAGACGGACTGGGATTGGAGCAGGTAGTCGTCCGAGCCCGCATTCCCCATCCGCAGACGGGTGAGCTACGCGATATGGTGATACGCATCTCGGCTCCCGGCGACGCCGGTTTGCTTATGACCTTCCGGCCGCTCAGTACGCTACAACTGATGAAGCCACTGACCGAGTACAACCAGAAGGTTGTACGCATGCGGCGCCGCGGACTCATCTATCCCTACGAAATCATCAAAATGCTAACGCCCGCTCGGGAAAACACGCGGGCCGAATTCCCCCATGGCGATTTTCAGGAGTACGACCTTCACCCAGACGGCCATCTGGTACCGGTTGATCGTCCCTATGGGCAAAACAAATCCAATATCATCGTCGGCGTCATTCGCAACTACAGCGCCAAGTATCCCGAGGGCATGACGCGGGTGTTGCTGATGGGAGATCCGAGCAGGGACCTGGGCGCACTTGCGGAATCCGAATGCCGCCGCATCCTCGGCGCGCTGGATCTCGCCGAAGAGATGGGCGTGCCGGTTGAGTGGTTTCCAATCTCGGCTGGCGCCAAGATCTCGATGGAGAGCGGCGTGGAAAACATGGATTGGATTGCCCGCGTCCTGCGTCGCCTAGTTGAGTTCACTCAGGCAGGCGGCGAGGTGAATCTCGTGATCAACGGGATCAACGTCGGGGCGCAGCCCTATTGGAATGCCGAGGCCACCATGCTCATGCACACTCGCGGCATTTTGATCATGACGCCGAAAGCAGCCATGGTGCTAACCGGCAAGCGGGCGCTGGACTACTCGGGAAGTGTCTCTGCCGAGGACAACGAAGGAATTGGCGGCTACGATCGCATTATGGGTATCAACGGGCAGGCGCAGTATTGGGCACGAGACATCGATCAAGCCTGCCAGATTCTCTTGCAGCATTATGAGCACGCCTACATAGCGCCAGGCGAGCGATTTCCACGGCGCGCCGCCACTAGCGATCCCACTGATCGCGACGTGCAGGCGTATCCGCACGCTAGCGGCCCCGACAACGGCTTCGCTCAAGTGGGCGAGATCTTCTCGGACGAGAGCAACGCTGGACGAAAGAAATCCTTCGACATTCGCAGCGTGATGAGAGCAGTCGTAGACCAGGACCATCGTCCACTGGAACGCTGGCCCGGTATGCGGGGAGCGGAGACTGCGGTGATCTGGGATGCCCATCTCGGGGGGTATCCGGTCTGTCTCATCGGCATCGAATCGCGACAAGTTGCGCGCTTAGGATTTGTTCCGGCAGATGGACCCGACCAATGGAGCGCAGGGACACTGTTTCCGCTCTCCTCTAAGAAGGTGGCTCGAGCGATCAATGCGGCGAGCTACAATCGGCCGATAGTTATTCTGGCCAATCTGTCAGGGTTTGACGGATCGCCGGAGTCGATGCGCAAGCTACAACTTGAGTACGGTGCGCAGATCGGGCGGGCCGTGGTGAACTTCAAAGGCCCCATGATTTTTTGTGTTATCTCGCGCTACCACGGGGGCGCATACGTGGTTTTCTCGCGGGCGCTAAACGAACAACTCGAAGTGGTGGCGTTGGAAGGGACCTACGCATCGGTGATTGGCGGTGCGCCCGCAGCCGCGGTCGTGTTTGCCAGCGAAGTCGAAGCCAGGGCTCGCAAAGACGAACGCCTGGAACCTCTCAACCAAGCAATGGCCACGGCAGAAGGCAAAGAGAAAGTCCGCTTGCGCGCTCAATACAACGAACTCTTCAAGGTCGTACATTCCGAGAAACTGGGCGAAATAGCGGAGGAGTTTGATCGCGTCCATAGCGTGCACCGGGCACTCAGGGTGGGTGCGCTGCATCATATTCTCCCGCCCGCAAGTCTTCGTCCCTACCTCATTGACGCTGTCGAACGCGGTATGAGAAAGACGGAGCACTTACTGTCCAAGGAGCCACAACTCAGAAAACAGATACGAAGCGAGCTCAACGCTGAGGAGGCATTCATCGTTGCTCCGGTCGGGCAGGCATGATGGAAGTGTATTGGCTGGAACGGACCGAAGCCGACCTGCCGACAGACAACGATTGGTTGAGCGCCAGCGAAGCAGCCAGCCTGAATGGCATGCGTTTTGCCAAACGTCGCGACGACTGGCGGCTAGGACGCTGGACCGCGAAACGCGCCGTGGCGACCTACCTTATCCTTCCCAGCGATCGGCAGATCCTCGCCGGTATAGAAATACGGCCGATGCCGTCTGGCGCGCCGGAAGTCTTTATCGCGAACCAACCAGCGGCGGTAACGGTTTCACTCACCCACCGCGCCGGTGCAGCCGCTTGCGCCATCGCCTCGTCCGGGGTGGCACTAGGGTGTGACTTGGAGGTCATCGAACCGCGCAGCGAAGCATTCATCGCCGACTACTTCACTGCTGAAGAGCAACAGTTGATTCAGCGGATGTCGGCAACGGAGCGTCCCCGTCTTTTGGCCCTTCTCTGGAGCGGAAAGGAAAGCGCCCTGAAAGCCCTGCGCACAGGGCTGCGGCTCGAACACCCGCAGTGTGACGGTTCGTCTGCCGCAAGGAGAAAGCAATGGGTGGACAAAAGATCCTGCTCTCGCTTTTCTGTCTCACGACCACAGTGGGTGGCGCCCATTGCTGGCGGTTTGTGAGGGTGGGCAAATTTTCCATGGCTGGTGGCAAATTACAAGTAGCCTGTTGCGGACCGTGGTCGCCTCCCCACCTCCGCTTGCGCCGATTTCGTTAGACACCACGGTCCCTGTCCAATCCGCTTCCTGATGCCGCCCATTCCTTCCTGATGCGTCCATTAATGCCCTGCTGTGATAAATCCAGTGGCGAATAGTGACGCACGGCACAGACTTTAATGGTGCTTTCATGCGATACCTGTATATGACTGGTATGGGTGCCGGCACGTCGCCGAGCGAAACGTCAAGAGAGCGTGGCTATCGCGTCGGAGCCTCGAAGGAGTCCGTCTTATGAAACCGGATGGATCGTCAAGCACATATCTTCGCTATGGCCGAACGCTAGTTCAGTCCGGAGTGGCGGGACTCCGTAGCGGCCGAGAATCCCATCTCAACGGACAACCCCTTTCCGCAGTCCTGACCCAGTCTGCGCGTGCATCGCTAAGTCTGGCTACCTTTGGAGCCTGTGTCGGACTCTTGCGGTTCTACGGGGCTGGCCGTCGTGGCCGCCTTCCGAAAACTGTTGCGTGGAGTGTAGTGGGTAGCGCCGTCGGATTTTGCGCTGGATTCGCCTGGAAGACCCGTGAACTAGCGGCCAGCATGGGCCGCTCCTCCCTGAAACAGATGGGCGCGGTTCGCGACGAGCATTGGCTCGAACGCCATCCGATCGATTATGCATAAAACTGCGCGCCCAGATCCCAGTCCTGCGGTGCGGTGAGCATTCCTGTGGCAGGCGCTGTGTTGTGGCGCCCGCAGCCCTTCATCGGAACGCGGGCAAAGACGGCTCAGAAAACCGCCGCACTTGGTGGCGCGCGGTAACTCCGAATATATCTTACTGGCGAACGACTCGAGACAACTATAGATCGCCGCGCCGTTTTTCGCCGCGTTCCAGATTCGTATTGCGGGCACCTTGACCTAAGCTGCTTTGGCCTTTTTTCTCTCCAACCATCTTTTCTTCATCATATCGGAGAGGCGCTTTCGCGAGGCTGCACTCATCGGTTTACGCTTCGGGGCGGCCTTCTTCTTCCGCTCGGCCCAACGCTTCTTCATCATTTCGGAGAGCAGTCGGCGCCCTTCAGGACTTATGCCGCCGCTCTTGCGTGTGGGTGCTGCCGTAGCTTGTTTCGCTCCGGGAGGACGGCCGCGACGACCGGTAGTGTGAGAATAAAGACCTTCAAGAGCAGCAATGGCTTGATCGAGGCGATTACGTTCCTGGTTAAGGTCCGTGAGGATTTGTTGAACGTCCATGCGCATCCTTTCAACGACGCATGGGATTATACGCTTCGGTGTCAACTCTACTGATTGGCGTGAGAAAATTTGCGGTAGTTTCCGCCGCTAGCTCATGCTGCTCAGCTCTGCCCTAGCTTGCACTTGCTGTTCCAGCCGCTGATTAATCGGCTGGGCCTACATTTACAACGCCGCCCTCGCCGGACAAGTCGAGCCGCCTCGTCCTGGTTGTCCGCCACGCCACGCTAGTGTTCGTCGTTGGATTTCCTCACGTGTTAAACTCGATACTTCAAGAAATATCCGAGCGGCTCGGAAGCAGAGTTGATCCGGTTCCGCTTGTTCCCGCCGGGAAGGTTTGACGCGAGATTGACTTTCCTAGGTTTGGTTCCCGTGAAACAACTTAAGCCCATTGTTGGAGAGCAGACGGGTTGACGGTTCTCAGCTACATAGTCCTCGCTGTTGCCGCCATTCCCGGCATTTATTATCTGCTGGTTCTTTACAGCTCTGCACGATTCTTTTGGAGCTCGAAGCAGGCTCCTGCGAATTCCGACTTCACGCCCCCGGTAAGCTGCCTGAAACCCATTCGCGGACTCGACCCGGACGCTTACGAAAATTACGCCAGCTTCTGCCGCCAGGACTATCCAGAATACGAAATTCTGTTTTGCGTCGACCGCACCGATCCGGCATTGAAAGTCATTGAGCAGGTGGTCCGCGATTTTCCCCAGTGCAAGGTGCGCGTGCTTTTCGGCTCGGGTCGAATTGCCGCGAACGACAAGGTCGCGAAGTTGGCGCGCCTCTCCGGCGAGGCGCAATACGAATATCTCGTCATCAATGACAGCGATGTGCGCGTCAACCCCGAACACTTTCGCACCATGGTTGGACCCTGGCTGACCCCAAGGTCGGCGCGGTGACATCCTTCTATGTACCGACAGAGGAGAAAAGTCTTGCCCAGCACCTCCAGTCCGTCGGCATGTTATCCGATTTTTATGCTGGAATTTTGGTTGCTTGGGAGTTGGACGGCGTGAAGTTTGCTCTGGGCCCGAATATCGCGACGACGCGGTCGCGTCTGGCCGGATTCGGCGGCTATCAGGCGATCGAGAACCGGCCGGCCGATGATCTGCTGGTGGGTCGACTGATTGCCGAGCAGGGCTCGGAGGTCAGGCTTTTATCCTATTCGGTGCTGGCCGTTGCCGATTACCATTCCATGCGCGACCTTTTTAATAAGCGCCTGCGATGGATCGTAGTCATGCGGAATATGAGACCCTGGGGCCACCTCGGACTCATATTTACCCTGGGGCTGCCGTGGGCGCTCGCGGCAGTTGTCATGCGACCTACCCCGGTCATGGCATTTGCATATTTTGGGACATATTTATTGCTGCGCTGCGCGATGACCTGGTTGATCGGAAGCTGGGGCCTCAAGCGCCCCGTGTCATGGCAGAAGTATGCGCTGATTCCAGTGTGGGACGCGATGGCATCGCTAATCTGGCTGGTGAGTTTTACTCGCAAGACCTTTATGTGGCGCGGCCAGAAGTATTTCACCCGCCAGGGACAACTGGTTCCAGCCGCTGACGACGCAGCCTCGCAGTTATCCGAAGAAAAAGGATGAGTAAGCATCCGGATGCCTCCTACCGTTATCTGGCTCTACAATCCCAGTCGGCAGGCATGAAAAATCGACTCATGGCTTAGTCGCTTTACTCGGACCGCAAGCATAGGCCACCGTCTTCACCTCAGAGCCGCGCCTGCAGCTGACCGTGTTGCAATGACGTTTTGTGCACATCAATCCATCCCTGCAGCTCCGCCAGCGCCCTCTCACAGACCATCGCGTGCCGCTGCTTCTTGTCGCGGATGTGGCGGCGCGTGGCTTCGTCGAGCGGAAGCAATAAATCGAAGGTGATGTTGGCGGGCTGGAAATGTTTCGCCTCGGCATGGCAGATGTAATTCACGAGTGCGCCGAACGCGGTGGCACGCGGAGGCGGTATCGGTTCGATGTTCAGCGCTAGCGCGGCGGCTTGCATGCCGGCAAGCAATCCGGTTGCGATGGACTCGACGTAGCCCTCGACGCCCGAGATCTGCCCGGCGAACAGCACGTTGGGATGCTCCTTCATCTGCAGCGTTTCGCGCAGCAGTGTGGGGCTGTTGATGTAAGTGTTGCGGTGAATCTGTCCGTAGCGCAGGAACCTTGCGTTCTCCAGGCCCGGGATGAGCCGCAGAATTCGCGCCTGCTCGCCGAACTTCAGGTGGTTCTGGAAGCCGACCAGATTGTAGGAGTCTACGCGCAGATTTTCCTGACGCAACTGGACTACCGCGTACGGCGTCTGGCCGGTGCGCGGCTCGCGCAGCCCGACGGGCTTCATCGGCCCGAAGCGCAGGGTGTCGCGGCCACGTCGCGCGATCTCCTCGATGGGCAGGCAGCCTTCAAAATAGTTGAGTTTCTCCCAATCCTTGGCGTCGACGGAATGCGCTTGCAGGAGAGCATCGAGGAAGTGGTCGTACTCTTCCCTGTTCATCGGGCAGTTGATGTAGTCGGCGGTACCCTTGTCGTAGCGCGCGGCCATGTAGACGCGCGACATATCGATGGAATCGGCTGCGACGATCGGACTGATGGAATCGTAGAAATACAGTTGCTCGCTTCCGCTGAGGCGGAGTATCTCGCGCGTTAGCGAGTCCGAGGTGAGCGGGCCGGTGGCGACAATCGTGAGCGCGCCCTGATCGTCGATCGCCGTGACTTCTTCGCGCAGCACGCGAATAGGCGACTCGCGCTCGATGGCAGCTGTCACGGCTTGGGCAAACCTGTCGCGGTCCACGGCGAGCGCGTGACCGGCGGGAACCGCGGTCTGGCACGCAACCTCCATCAGCAGGGAACCTGCACGGCGCATCTCCTCCTTTAGCAGCCAGGGAGCGGTGTTCTCGGTGTCCGACTTCAGCGAGTTGGAGCACACCAGTTCGGCGAAGTTCGAAGTCTGGTGCGCGGGCGTGGAGCGCACAGGCCGCATCTCGTACAACTCCACGGCAACGCCGCGACGGGCGCATTGCCAGGCTGCTTCCGAGCCGGCCAGTCCGGCGCCGATGATGTGGACGGGTTTGGGCATGAATTCAAACGAGGCGGAGATATGCAGGTATTATAAGGCTGGAGGGTCACTCAACCTTATGGCGCGACTGTCGTACGTCGAGATGGAGCATGCCGCACCCGAGGTGCGCGAGGTTTACGAAAAGACACTGAAGGGCAAGCCGGGCAGCGTACAGAAACTCATCGCTCACCGGTCCGAGGTGCTGAAAACTTTCCTGCCGTTCTACGCCAGCGTTGGGCGCTCACTGGATCGCCGCCTGTACGAGATGGTGTACATCCGGGTCTCGATGATCAACGGCTGCCGCTACTGCCTGCAGCATCATCTGGCCGCGTCAAAGCGTGTTGGTCTTACGCGCGAGGATTGGCAGCACCTGAAAGATGGCCAGCATGGCAACTTCAGCGAGAAGGAAGAAGCGGCGCTGGATTTCGCAGAGAAGTTGACACGCGATCCCCGCTCCATTGCCGACGGCGACATTCAAAGCCTGAAGCTGCATTTCTCCGAAGCCGAGATCGTGGACCTCGATCTGCTGATTGGGCTGGCAAATCTGACGAACCGCTTCACCGATCCCCTGGGGGCGGATGTGGAGTTTCCGGAAGAAAAGGTATGATCACACAGAAAGCAGCCCCAGCAGAGGGCGAGGGACCCGACACCGTGAGTCGTTGCTAAAGGCCGCTCCCAATGCGGTATAGTTTTTCCCAACCCCGGCACGGACCATCGTCCGGGGGGCACTGCAAGGAAGCCCAGCTCAAGCGAGGTGAACTATGACACCCTCGGAGGTTGCTGCGGTAGTACGAGACGTGAAGCCACGATTTCTGGAGGGGTTGGCGCCGCCTGAGGTCAAGGCAATCCTGGGAGCCGCAAAACTGCGGCGCTACCTGGCAAATTCCGTGGTCACCAACCAGGGGCATCCCGCCGAACATCTGTTTCTCCTGGTGAGCGGGCGTGCGAGGCATTTCTACATTACTCCCGATGGCCAAAAGACCCTGCTGCTTTGGCTTCCGCCCGGCGACATCTTAGGCGGGGCCGCATTCTTGTCGCGGCCTTTGCCCTATCTCGTCAGCACCGAAACAGTGAAGAGCAGCTACGTGTTGGTGTGGGACCGTCCCACCGCCCGGGAATTTGCCGCGCGCTATCCACGGTTGGTGGAGAATGCGTTGTTGATTGCCTTTGATTATCTGGTCGTCTATCGCGCCATGCACGTGTCGCTGGCCTGCCATACCGCTCGCCAGCGGCTGGCCAACGTGTTAGTCAACCTGGCCGGCGGAATTGGCCAGGAAGTTCCGGGGGGCATTGAACTCGATGTCAACAATGAGGAACTGGCCAACGAGGCCAACGTCACCTTGTTTACCGCGAGCCGCTTGCTGAGCGAGTGGCAACGCGATGGCATGGTGGTGAAGAACCGCGGCAAAGTGCTGCTTCGCTCTCCGGAACAGTTGTTGTCGCAGGGAGCCTGAGCACCTCCCTGTTTTCCTTCCGTGCACTCGCTCTAGATTCCTCATTGCTCTTCCGCAAACTCAGAATTGTTCTTGGGCAACGACGGAACCTGTCTCATTTGTAATCATTTCTTAACAATCCTTTGACAAGCAGTTCAGCACCGCCCGTCAGTGGTGTTGATTTTGAACTTTGACCGGCGGGAGGCTGTTAGCAAGTGGCATCAGTACGTATTCTCATTGTGGATGACTACGAACCCTGGCGGCGTATGGTCTTCGCGATGCTCCAGGAGTACCCGAATTGGCAGGTCATCTGCGAGGCTTCGGATGGATTGGAAGCCGTTCAAAAAAGCAAAGAGCTGCAACCCGACTTAATTTTGCTGGATATCGGGCTTCCCCGACTCCATGGCATCGAAGCGGCTCGGCAAATCCTCGAGTTCGTTCCGCACACGAAAATTCTGTTCTTGAGCGAGAACTTGTGTCCAGAGGTGGTGCAAGAAGCCTTGTGCATCGGCGCGCGTGGGTATGTTGTGAAGTCCGACGCTGGCCATGACCTCCTGGCTGCCATGGAAGCCGTTATCGCGGACAAATGGTTTGTGAGCAGCAGGTTTGCGGGCGGCAACCCGGCTCGCTCTCCGGGTGCATAAACCGCCTGCTCGACGGTATACGTTTTGCAACTCGGGCCCCGGCAGCAAGACCGCCGGCGCGGCACCCGCGAAAGGGAATTATCTTGTCTAGTCCAACTGTCATCCTATGCGTTGATGATGAACCAACCTCACTGAAGCTGCGTCAGGTTCTTCTGTCAATTGCTGGCTACAAAGTCCTCACCGCAACCTGCGGCGAGTCTGCCATGCGCCTCTTCACCTTGAATCATGTGGACCTTGTCATCACTGATCAATTGCTTCCCGGCCGCACCGGCGAGGAGATCGCTTCCGAGATGAAGCGGCTCAAGCCCGAAGTCCCCATCATTCTGTACACAGGATTGGAGGAACTTCCTCCCAGCGCTGCGCATGCCGACGTGATCCTCATGAAGGGGATAACTCCGCCCGAGTTTCTTGCCGCAATAGCAAAGCTGGCGGCGAAGCCACAGGTCCCTGGCTCAGAAGCGCCTTAGGACGCGTTGGTGTATTCGCCTGCTAAAAAATCGATGCATGGCCTGTCCGTTATTTATGCCGCTACCGCGATCAGTGGCTTTCGTTTAGGAATGACTTGGCCGATTTCGACGGCATCGATTGCTGAGTTGCGCAAGGCTGCAACCAAGCGGTCGGTATCTTTTTCGGCGACCGAAATCAACAATCCTCCCGCGGTCTGCGGATCGAAGAGAAGTATACGAATCTCTTCCGGCACGGCGTCTGTGAACTCGACACAACTCCCGGCGAAGTTGCGGTTGGCTTTCAGGCCGCCGGGAACATGGCCGGCGCGAACACATTCGAGCGCGCCTTCCAGCAGGGGTACACGCGAGGCATAGAGCCGTAAGCTGACGCCCGATCCGACGGCCATCTCTCTCGCGTGGCCAATCAGGCCGAAGCCCGTCACATCGGTCATGCCGTGCACCTCAAATCCGGGTGACGAAGTCACAATCTCCGCCGCAGCTTTGTTCAGGGTGGTCATCGAGCGCACGGCGTCGCGGATCCATGCGACCTCAGCCTTGCCCCGTTTGATCGCCGTCGATATCACGCCGGTTCCGATCGCTTTGGTGAAGATAAGCCGGTCGCCTGCCTTCGCGCCGGTGTTTGCCAGCACTTGTTGCGGATGAATCGTTCCGGTCACGGCATAGCCAAGCTTGATCTCTTCATCGCGGATGCTATGCCCGCCGATCACGGCACAGTGGGCCTCGACCATCTTCGATAGTCCGCCGGCCAGCATCTCTTCCAGCACTTTGAGGTCACCGCCGTCGGGAAAACAGACCATCGCCAACGCGCTGATCGGCCATCCACCCATGGCGTACACGTCGCTGAGCGCATTGGTGGCAGCGATCTGTCCGAAGACAAAGGGATCGTCAACAATGGGGGTAAAGAAATCGACGGTTTGGACGAGCGCCAGCTCAGGCGTGAGTTGATACACGCCAGCGTCGTCGGCTGTCTCGAAGCCGATGAGCACATTGGGATCGTGTTGCCGGGCTAATTTCCCAAGCACCGAGTCCAGCACCGCCGGACTTAGCTTGCTGGCTCAACCCGCAGCTTTCACCATCTCCGTGAGGCGCGTTGTCTTGACGTCGGACATGCAGGTTCATTCTAGCAACCGCGAGCAGAGAACGAGCTGCGAACCGCGACCCGACCGGAACCTGGTGGCAGGTTCACGGTCTTAACCAAGCAGCGCGCTGGGATTCTTGCGGGCGATGTGCAGAAGTTTGAGGGTGGCCTGACGCGGCTGGCGGATGCCCTGCTCCCAACTCTCGACCGCATTAGAACTGACGTTGAGCAGACGTGCGAAGAGCGCCTGACTGGCATTTATGGCGGCACGCATAGCCTGAATGTCCGCTGGCTTCAGCGGCTTGGGAGGCGGAGGCATTCCAACCTTACGCAGGTCCAGGCTAGTGGAGACATTTTTAGCCGATGCCGTTTTCTTGCGCTTGGTTTTCTTGTCTTTCTTTTTGCTCTTCTTGCTCATGGTGAATCTCCCCAGGCGCCACGTCATACAATGTAGGACACTGCGGTCGTCGCGTAAATGGCCCTTAGGTGTGGGTCTGCATTCACAAAGCTGTGACGCCGCTCCGATCTATCTACTCCACTATCGGTTTGGCCACTGGGCGTCCCTTTTCGCCCATTTCCAGATAAGCCCACGGGGTTTCGTGGTCGTGAGTGAAAACCACCAACCACTGCTCCGGAATGGCGACATCATAAAAGCGATGCTTGTTGGCAATACTGTCCAGCGGATAGAGGTCGTAACCCAGCACCCAGACAGGATCGAGGTGCTTCGCATCCGGCACCAGGTCGCTGGGATAGCACGCCACCTTGCCACCGCTGCGCACCATGACCGCCTGCAGGTCGCGGGTGTGGCCGGGATAAACTTTCACCGAGATGCCGGGGGCAATCTCGGCATCACCGTTGAGCAACTGCATTTGGCCGCTCAACACCAGGGGATCGTAGTTGTCGGTCATGTAGCTGACGCGATCGCGCTCATGCTGTTCGCGGGCATGCCGCCACTCACCCTCCTGCACGTAATACTTGGCGCGCGGGAAAGTAGGCACGGGCTTGCCGTCTTTGTAATACGTGTTCCAGCCGCAGTGGTCGAAGTGCAGATGGGTGTTGATGACCACGTCGATCTCGTCGGGCGAAACGCCGGCCTCCTCGAAACTCTTCAGCAGCTGCGGACGGTGCTGATAGATGGCCCGGCTTTTTTCGCTGAGCTTGTTGCCAACGCCGGTCTCGACCAGGATGTTCTGCTTGCCGGTGCGAATCAGCAGCGGATTGAGCGCCATGGGAATGGTGTTGCGCTCGTCCGGCTGAATACGCTTTTCCCACATGACCTTGGGAATGATGCCGAACATGGCGCCGCCATCTATGCGACAGATTCCGTCGAAAAGGACCGTGAGTTCAAAGTCGCCTAGCGTGATTCGATGCACAGGGTTGTCTCCACAGCGAAGTGGTTTTTCGATCATACTGAAGTGGCACGACAAGCGACAAAGCCGCCGGGTGCGCGGTGGACGTCCATTCGGTTTGAGAGGGTAGGACGATGATGCGGCAAGTAGTTTTTCTATTCCTGTTGAGTTCGACACTCTGGGCCCAGAGCGCCGGCAGGCAGCCTGGTCCGTCCAGTCAGACCACACAAAGTCAGGCGGACGCCGCCGGACAATCCACGACACAGCCTTCGCCTGGCGAAGCCCGTGACGATCTGGCACAGATGCGAGCCGATCTCGGCCAGATGGAGAGCCTGCTGAACAATATGAGCAGCGAGATCACGTTTCTGCGGGACCAGAATCTGCAAATCCTGTTGAACACCAACGGCCGCATGTGGAGGATCCTAATTCGCGACCTGCGACTGCAGATCGATCGCGAGGAACAGCGCCGGGAAAACATGAAGCCACCGCCGGTTCCTCAAGCGAAGCCGCACCCGTGAGGAGGTGAAGCGGGACGTCGAGCCGGTAACGCCGAATGACCAACAGCATGGTGACAGAAAGGCGTGGCGGGTGTCCCGCAGATAAGATACGCGGTTGAGCGGCAGGCGAGCATGCATCGCATCGCATCGCGCAGAATCAAATCGAGTGTGTCAAGTCGAAGCCACCTCGGACCGTAGGGAGCGACATGATTTTCACCATCGAAACCGAGCCCGAGACGGATGGTCGTTGGATCGCCGAGATATTCGATATTCCTGGCGTTTTGGCATACCGTGCCACAGAAAAGGCCGCCCGTGCCAATGCGTATGCTTTGGCTCTTAGAGTCATCGCGGGCCTTTGACGATAACGATGAAATCGGGCCTCGAATGCTGGCGAGGATTGCGCAGCACACTGGATTGCGTCCACAGGATTTGTAAACACGAAAGGGCCAGCCTACTCGCCAAGCGGGGAGCGGGCCTAGGCGCGGAATTCTCTAGCCAAGCGCTGCAACTCGGTCTATAGTTCCCTGCATCAACGCAGGCAATCTGCGTTCGGTGTTGGGGAACTCTGGATCTGGGCCAAATCAGCGCGGACTTCGTTTGAGGTCTGGCACATCGCGACTGACAGCCTGTTCCGTTCAGCCGCGACGCGCCCTCCGGGCTGACGTCGAGCTTCGCTTTCTGACCACACGCTTCCCCCTGGCTATGCATCGGATGCGGGACTCTAGCGGAGGCCGGCATGATCGCGCAATCAGCAATTCAGTCTCAGTCTGCCAAAGCTGCATTTCTTTCTTTCACCGTAGGTTTCTCCCTGCTGACTTGCCTGGCATGGGCGCAGTCGGACTCTCTCGATCAGGCACACATTGTTCCGCGCGCCCAGCCGGACGGAGCCATGTCATCGGCATCGGTTGGGGCGCCGCCGCTGCTACCGCGGACCAAGCCGATGCGTGTGGATGTAGACCTGGTGCTGATACCGGTCACAGTCACCGATGCTTTGAATCGCCCCGTCATCGATCTTCCCCAGCAGGACTTCATGCTGTATGAAGGCGGCGTGGCCCAGCCGATCCGGTATTTCTCCACTGAGGATGCGCCGATTTCGGTGGGACTGATCCTGGATTGCAGCGGCAGCATGCGGAACAAGATCGAGTATGAACGGGAGGCGGTGGCGGAGTTTTTTAGGTACGCGAATCCGCAGGACGATTATTTCGCCATCGCGGTGTCGAGTCATCCCGAAGTCATTGCGACTCCTGAGACGTCAATCGGCACGCTCCAGGAGAAACTGGGAACCACCGAGCCGCGAGGAGGCACCGCTTTGTATGACTCGGTGTACCTGGGAATCACGCGAATGCGGTCGGCACACCATCAGCGGAAGGCGCTGGTCATCATCTCCGATGGTGGCGACAACCGAAGCCGTTACAACCTAAAGGAGATCAGGAAAGTGGTGGAGGAAGCCGATGTGCTGACCTACGGAATTGGCATCTTCGACCTTGTGCCCATACCCTTGTTCAAGACATTTGAAGAGAGTTGGGGCCGGAAATGGCTGGACGAGATTACCGAGCCGAGCGGAGGGCGGGCCATCGCCGCCGACGACCGCCGGCAAATTCCTCAGATCGCCGCGCTAATCAGCCGCGAGTTGCGCAATCAGTACATGCTGGGATACCGACCGAGCAATGTAGCGCATGATGGCAAATGGCGAAGGGTCTTAGTTCAGTTGACGCCATCGGCCACGCCGCTACAGGTGCATTACAAGCAAGGGTATGTAGCGCCAGCGGAGTAGCGACCAGTAGCCCATAGCAAATTTCCCACTTTGCCAGGCTCAGCATGTAGAATTGGGTGGTTTCTGGCCGATTGCCGTCTAATTTCCGCTGGTCTAGTCCACTTTCCGATTCTGGAACGACAACTCATATCCGGTAGCATGACCGAAGTGTTGCAAATCACCACAGTGCAGCTTCGGGAACGCCAACCCTGGCTGACGTGCGCTGGGTCACTGCGCATTGCTGCTGACAAGGCCGACCATATTAGCAGCAGATGCCGCGAGATGACCGCCATGCTAAATGTCAGAGACGAGTGCGACCTTCCGGAAGACGATGGATACGACCTGTTCACGCGGGAGACCGAAGTTGAACGGCACCGCGAGGACGAGCCGCAAGTGGGGACAAAGCGCCGCGATGGCAGGAGCGTTGGGGATGGCCGGACCTTCCCAGCCAAGCCCACGATTAGCGCCGACACCTACGGTGCGAAGTAGCTGGAGATGTCCAGGATCAGGTTTGTTGTGCCGGCGGCGAAGGCGTCAATCTTGCCGTCGAGACTTCGCACAATCGCCATGTTCGAGGTGATGGCGCCGTCTAGCGCGTTCAAAATCGAAACCAATGGCCGGCCTTCGCTATCCGGCCACAAAGTAAGATAATACAATGCGTCCATCGGCACCACTGTGGCGTTGAAAACATAGGCCTGCGCCGAGATGGGAACCCCGCATGGACTATTCACCACATTGACGGCCGGACTGAGCGTTCCACTGAATGGGCCGTCGCCGCCGTATGGCGATCGTGTGTCCAGCACTCGGCAAGGAGGCAGCGGGTACAGAGATAATCCACCCGATACGAAAGGCGCGAAGTACCCATTGATGTCTATGACGAGATCGGTGTCGTTGGTAACGTAGGTAGTAATGTCGCCGCCATCGCCAGCCTGAACGATCGCGGCGTTGGCCGTAATCGTTCCCGTCGGCGCGTTCAGAGTGGAAACCAGAGGCCTCTGCTGTCCTGCGGCCCACACCGTCATGTAGCTCAACGGTCCTCCTCTCGGGATGGCGGAGAAGTTCAGGGAATAGGCCTGCGCGGTGCTTGGTATCTCGCAGGAAGTCGCGTCGAGAACCGGGAAAACGCGATCATGGCCGCCCTGGAGGTAGGGACCACCCAGCCATCCGTTCTGGTTACGCGTGTCGGCTACACGACAGGGGTTGAGCGGATAGAAGGCAAGCGTGGAATTATCTATCGGCGCGAAGTAACCGTTAATGTCAAGCACGACATCGGTGGTGTCGCTGGCGTAGACGCTGATGCCTCCGGAGTCCCCCGCCTGCACGATCGCAGCATTGGCCTTAATCCGACCGTCCAGCGAGTTCAAGGTGGCAACCCGCGGCTGCGGCTCCCCGGTGGGCCACACCGTCAGGTAGCCCAACGGTCTCCGCGGCACAACCGCAACATTAAGGGAGTAAGCCGCTGCAGAAACGGGAATGTTGCAGGCGCTTTGCGGAATATAAAAATCGCGAGAGGTTCCGCCCTGAATCGAAGGGCCACCAAATGGACCATTCGGGTTCCGCGTATCCGCCACGCGGCATGGAGTGACTGCAACAAATTGCACGCTTACGTCAATAGTTACGAGAACCGGACGCTGGATGTACGGATTGCCGGTGCCGGCGCAACCGGAGTCGTCATTGTCGTTCACGCACAGATCCACGAAGATGGCCAGCACTCGCCCGGCGACAAATGCGGGGCAGTTCGAGGCCGCAAAATTCCACGTTTGACTGTAGGTTGGGGTTCCCACACCGGTTTCATTCACTACAAAGCTATCTGAATCGGCGCAGTCCGTGAGTGCAGCGCCGATGGGACTGCAGGGTACACCGGGGGCCCCATCCGGATCGCAAATCAAGACCCCATAATTCGGTGAATTCACGAATGCGCTTTGTCCGTTGACGGTCAACGTGATGGCCGAAATTGTTCCTGGATCAGAATTTCCAAGTTGAACTTGATAGATAAAGGAGTGGGGAGCGCCGCAACTGTCTAGACCATTGCTGTCTTCGCAAACCTCCATTGTGGTTGTGGTCGCACCATTAGGATTCTGCACAGGGGGAGGCGGAGTGAAGACCTCCGAATTTAATGAGCCATCTCCGTAATGGCTGGTACCCCTATGGAGGACGCGTGCCGCATGCGAGAGGGGCACCATCAAGAGAAAGCAAATGGAAATCAAAGCACGAATTTGTGGAGTTTTCATCCCCACCCCCTAAAAGCTGCGCAGGATGCTGAAAGAGATTGCCTCAGGGTACACCGGTTTTGAGCTTTGTCAATACTTTATTGGTTAAAGCCTGACGTAAGCCTTTCACTGATGCAGAGACACCCTCTTTGCAGTAGATCCGATTCCTAAGATGTGACCACATGGTGTCGCGCGCCTCCACGTCTGTTGACCCGCCTTTCCCCTAGCCTTAACATCGTGAGCACCAATTGCACTAAGGTTGCCTAAACACACGAAAGTGTATCCCCAGGGAACGAAGGACCGGGCTAATGGATTCTCCTCATCGCGCAATGAACCTCAACCTGCTCTCTAAGGGAGGCATTGTATTTATCAGCTACAG
Organism: uncultured Acidobacteriaceae bacterium; assembly: GCA_963836295.1. Classification (GTDB taxonomy): domain Bacteria; phylum Acidobacteriota; class Terriglobia; order Terriglobales; family Acidobacteriaceae; genus Bog-257. Next base: position 190,597 of record CAWIIY010000007.1, read on the forward strand.
ACGAAGGGATTCTTCGGGATATGTTGGCCGCATCCGAATAGAGCTGGCGAAAAAGTTCAAGGTGTTCCGGGACCTGGAGGACATCGCTCCGGGGACTGACGTCTCAGCCGCAATCCCAAATGCTTTAAGCAACTCGTCCGTGCTGCTCGTCATCATCGGGCCAGGATGGCTTCGGGCGGAAGATGAGAAGGGACAAATACGCCTGTCCAATCCTCAGGATTACGTTAGGATCGAGGTCCTGACCGCGATAGAACATGGACTTAAAGTGATACCGGTCCTGGTCGGGGGCGCTCGGATGCCGTCGTCTCGCGAATTGCCGGACGCCTTGCAAAAGTTGGCCGACCTTAATGCGCTAGAACTAAGTGACATCCATTGGAAATACGACTTGGCGAAGCTAGTTGGCGTTGTTCGTTCCGTCGTTGATCCGTGGTTTCGCGTCCGTCGTGCCTGCCTAGCGCTGGTGGCGATAGCCGTCCTGATTGGTGGTGTTGTAGCGATAAATCACATCATGGAACGCCAACAAATCGACCAAGCGTTGAAAATCGCTGGAGAAGGTAAAGTAGACGAAGCGTTGGAGAGGCTTAAGAAGCTGGAAGACAAGAAAGCGCCGGAGAGTGTAAATCCATGGATCTACTTGCGCGAAGCCCAGATTTACCAGATGAAGGGAGATGCGCTGCACCAGAACGCGGCGGCGGAACAAGCTGCCAAACAGACTGCCGACAAAGACAACTTCATAGCAGGTCGTGCCAAGATGTTGGCTTGCGATGCGAAAGGCGCTCAGAAGAACTTTGAAGAGGCATTACGCGACTGTGAGCAAGCTGCAGATTACTCCACTCGTGCGAAAGATGCCGAGGGCCAGGTTCGAGCGATCAATACTAAAGGCAATGTCTACCGGGCCGCGCAGAACCCTGACGAATCCCTTAAGGCATACCAGGAAGCGGTGACCTTCGCGCAGCGTCATGACGACCTAATTGACTGGTACGGCGCGCTGAACGACATGGGATTGGTTTTTCAGGACCAGGGACAATTAGAAAAAGCGAAGGACAAGTATGAAACCGCAATGAAAGGTTTTCTAGACTTGCACGAGCGCGGCGAGGCCTCCAACGCTTGTAACAACCTTGGAACACTCAGTCAGAATCGGGGAGATATCGATAAGGCATGGGACTATTTCCAAAGAGCACTGGAGCTGGCCAACCAGGGGGGAGACAAAGCTCGCGAGGCGCAGGCGCGCTTAAGCCTGGGATTGCTTTCTGCACAGACCGGGTTGCTTGGGCGCGCTGAGATGGAGCTAAAAGCCGCACTTCAGATCTATGAGGGCCTGGGTCGAGAAGATGACATTGCATTTGCGAACAATGCTCTGGGAGACACCTATCTGCAGCAGGCGAAATTTGAAGATGCCAAGAAGGTTTACAACGATGATGCCAGCCTGGTGAATCTTGACCTTCAGCGGCTTGAGCTTCAGAGGGGCGGGTCGCCGGCGTTGGACCTCCTGGCGCGGATCGAAACCGCCGTACAAGGAGCGGTAGATGCCAAGGATTCAGAGTCCGAGTCATTCGGGCGCGTCATCAAGGCGCGTGTGCTACTCCAGCTCAATAGAACCTCCGAAGCCAGGACAGAGGCCGCAAGCGCTTTAGACCTGGCAGTAAAGGGCAAACAATCCGACAATCAGGTGGCCGCAAGAACCGTATTGGCGGAGATTAAGGGCACGAACAAACCAATTGACGAGGCCCTTGATCAACTTAACGAGCTGGCGGATTTTAGCCATTATCCGGATGTGGGTGAAAATCTCGAGGCCCGACTGGCTTCGCTCAAGTTGATGTTACAGGGCGGCTCGGTAAAACAGCGGAGCGACGCCAGGATTTTGTTTGGCGCCTTTCAAACAACGGCCCAGGAGAAGGGCTATATGTTGTTAGCTGCAAAAGCTCAAGCCATACTGGCAGGCAACACTCTGTCACTTAATAAACCGAAGTGATGGCGTGGAAGGGCAGGCTAAAGCAGTTTCAGAGTTGGCGTAGCCCGGCTAGAGGTCGCCTTCAACCGCACAGGATTGTCAGGAGCCTACCAGAACTGAAGTCTCATTTAGACGCTTAAGTCCGTGTTAAACGGGCGAAGCGGCTTGTCTGCGACGGGCAGGACATCATTTCGCCTTCATCACCTCGAGAATCCGGTCAAAATCCTCCAAGGACGAGTACTCGAGGAGGATCTTGCCTTTGCCGTTGCGGTCAGTAATGGTAACGCGCACGCCCAGTGCCCGTTGCAGCTCTTGCTCGGCTTCTTTGACGTTTGGGTCCACTATCCGGGCCTTTTCGACCGTTTCCGGGGGGTGAACCAGATTAGTAACCGCCTGCTCGGTCTGGCGAACCGAAAGCGAATGTGTGGCGATGCGGTGGGCCAGCTTCTCGATGGCTTCGGGCGAGTCCAGCGCCATCAACACCTTGGCGTGGCCGAAGCTGACCTCGCCTTTGTCCAGCATGGTTTGCACGCTCGGCGGCAGCTTCAACAGGCGGAGGAAATTGGCCACCGAGGAGCGTTCCTTGCCGGTGCGCTGCGCCATCTGCTCCTGGGTGAGGCCGAACTCGTGCGACAGGCGGTCGTAGCCGCGGGCCTCCTCCATGGGAGTCAGGTCGAGGCGCTGCAGGTTCTCGACGATGGTCATCTCCATGGCCTGCTGGTTGGAGACCGGACGCACCACGGCGGGAATGGTTTCGCGGTTGAGGGAGCGCGCGGCTTCCCAGCGGCGCTCGCCGGCGATGACCTGATAGCGCCCCCCCGCGACCGGTCGCACCACGATGGGCTGCAGCACACCCACGGCTTGGATGGAAGCAGCCAGCTCGTTGAGCGCAGCCAGGTCGAGGGAGACGGTGCGCGTCTGGTAAGGATTGCGGTCGAGCCGGTCTAGCGGAATCTGATGCAGCGCCTCGCCGGGAGGGTCGTTGGGTGCGGGGGTGGGTACGGCAGCCGAAGCCGTGGTCGGAGCATGAGGCAGGTGCCGCGGGGGAAGCAGAGTCTCCAAGCCGCGGCCCAGAACTTTGCGTTTTTCAGTCATGGGGGAGTCATCAGCATATAGCAACTAGCAATTAGCAATAGCAAAAAACGCAGCCGCTACGGATGTGAAAGAGTATAGCCCCCGTTTTAAGGTGGCGTGAGAGGGAATTGCGAGTTGCGGTTCGAGAACGGTGCATTTTCAGGTGTTCCGGCTTTACCCTTGGTTGCCGGTGCCACCCGGTCGCGATTCGTCGTATCATGAGGGGCGGATGCGTATGGGGTGCGTACCGCTATTGATGATGGCTGCAATGCTGGTTCAACCGCAGCAGGACTCGCTTGTCCCCAAACCCGCTGGCGATCTGTTCATCCCGGCTGAACTCAGCAAGACGGTGCGCGCGGACAAAGCTCATCGCGGCGATCCCGTCGAATTTACGACTCTGGAAGCTGTACTGGTCGGACCAAATCTGGTGATGCCAGCCGACAGTAAGCTGTTCGGCCGAGTCGTGGGTGCTGCCCCGCGTCACGGGAACAAGCCATCGTGGATTGTTTTGCTGGTGGAGAGAGCCGAATGGAAGAAGCATAGCGTTGCCCTACACGCTTTCATCTCCGCCGAGATAACCTTGGTGCCCGCCCCGAACCCGAACACCGTTTCCGCGGACACGACGCCTGCCTTAGGCAATGGGCGCGGGACGGGCCACGTAAGCGTTCGCTCAGCCACTCAAACCGCTACAGGTATGCCTATCTCCGCGAAACTCCCGCAGGATGCAACCGTGCCATCGCAGGAGGAACCCGTCGGAACGCCGCCGGCGCTCGAGAAGGATGTTCGCATCGTTCGCGATAAGGACGGAACTTCGTATTTGTTCTCGGCCAAGTCAAACGTGAAGCTTCCCGGTGGTGCCCTCTTCATGCTGCAGAACTACCCTCCCATCGTGCCGCACCAATCTGCGGCCGCGCGACCACATTAGCCGCCGCAAGCCGACCTAGCGACTCCTGGCCATTAATTCCCCAACAAGAATTCATTCATACCGGGCGCCGTGGCCGAGGCTCCAGGAAAAACCGTGACCCCAGCCAGTTTGAGCATAAGCCTGCAGGTGCTCTGATGTTGATACACCGTGATCGGGATAAGAGACCCGCTCGGCGGATATGCCGGATTGACATTGGGGCCGACGGCGATCCAGGGAATGTGTCCGCCGCCAAACGTGGTATCGCTGTCCTCCGACTCGTCGAAGGTGATGATCAGCAGCCCGCCCCCTGGCGTGTTGAAATCGGGGCTGGCAAGCAACGGTGCGATATTGGCTTGCAGCCAGGCATCGGCTTGCGCCAAGGTGCCATCATGCGCATCGTCCAGCAAGTCGGGCACAATGAATCCGTAGTTAGGCAGCGTGTGATTAGCGATATCGGTGGCAAGTTGCGTGAACGGCACCAGGTTCTGCATTTGGGTCGGATCATTGCGAACGTCGGACATGTACGACAGGGGATTGTGGCGCTCGGCATACTCGCCGGTGTCACCGCCGTCGTAGCCCTGATAGGGGATCGCTTCCGAATATTCCTTCCAGGTTTTTCCTGCGGCGATAAGTTCGCGGACCACATTATCCACGGTCACGGTCTGGGTATAGCTGTCGTCATTGGTAATAATCTGACCAGTCGTAAGCATGAAGTAGTTGCCGATAGAAGGATGGGTGTTGGCATAGTACCCCTGGGCTACTGAATAGGTGGCCGCCAGACTATTGAAATAAGGCATGGCCGGGTTGCCGATGACATCGCTGTAACTGTGGTTCTCTTCCATGACAATGAATACGTGGCTGACTTGCGTGGGTGAAACTCTGACCGCCGGACTGACGGTGTTTGCTGAGGGGCTGCCCTGGAGTTGCGCCGATAGAGTTGTGGCGCAGGCGATCATCAGCGCAACGGTTACTGCAAGAGGTGCAAATACTCTGGTGAACATTCTTTCTCCTATGCGCCCCTGTGGGAGTTCACCTTACAGCACCACGCCCGATCGTGACAAGCACAATTCTGCTTCCGGCTGCGGTAGAGCGAGGATTACTTCCCGATGCAGAACGAGCTAAAGATCAGGCTTAGGATGTCGTCGGTGGTGGTGGCGCCGGTGATATCGTCCAAGGGACGCAACGCGCTGTAGAGATCGAGCAGCAGCATCTCGTGCGGTGTTTTCAGGGGAACTGCCACGGCGGCCTTGTCGAGAGCGGCGATGGAGTCTTCCACCAGCTTCTGTTGGCGAGCGTTGGTAAGGAAGCCGCTCTCGCGTTGAGCGCCGGAATCGCCGCCAACTTTCTCCAGAATCATCGCGCGTAACCGATCGATTCCTTCTCCCGTGATCGCAGAGGTGAACACTCCTGGCGGGCCTTCGTCCACAGGCAGTTTCCTGGCAAACACGCCACGATCTTGTGCGAGCAGGTCGCTTTTGTTGCAGACCACAACGCGAGGACGCTCGCGAGATTTCTGCAGAAGCTGCGTGTCCGTTTCTCGATCGGCTGCGGAATACTCTGTCAGATCGAGTACCACCAATACGAGGTCTGCCTCCGCCAGGGCCTCCATCGATTTGCGCACACCAATGCTCTCGGCTTCATCGAGCGCGGTGCGAATGCCGGCAGTATCCACCAGCCGCACCGGAATGCCTCCAATGGCAACCGTTTCGCTCACCAGGTCGCGCGTAGTGCCGGGCGTGGCCGTGACAATGGCGCGTTCGCGCTCTACCAAGCGATTGAACAGGCTCAACTTGCCGACGTTGGGACGCCCCACGATCGCCAACGTCAGGCCTTCGTGTACAACTTTTCCGAATGCGAAGCTGGCCAGCAGCTCTGCCAACGGCGCACGAACTGCAGCGATGCGTGTCAGAATTTGCTCATCCGGGATGACCGATACATCGTCCTCGGCGAAGTCCACACCCGCTTCCATGATGGCGATCAACTCCACGAGCTTCTGCTTGGTGGGCTGTAAGCGCTTCGACAACGCGCCTTCCAGTTGACGGGCGGCTACCTGCGCCTGATATAGGGTTTGCGACTCGATCAGATCGCGCACCGCTTCGGCCTGCGTCAGATCAATGCGGCCGTTGAGAAAGGCGCGCATGGTGAACTCGCCCGGTTCGGCCAGCCGCGCACCTTGCGACATCGCCATCTGCACAACATGTCGCAGGACCACCGGCGAACCGTGGCACGAGATTTCGACAACATCGTCGGTGGTGTAGGAATGTGGCTTGGCGAAGAAGGTGACGACGACCTCGTCGATGCGTTCGGCGGTCGAGGGCTCGATCAGGTCACCGAAATGGGAGCGGCCTGACTCAAAGTCATGTCCATGAGCCAGGCGTAGCATGGGACGCGTCATGGCGCGCGCCTCGCTGCCAGAGAGACGAACCACACCAATGCCGCCGCGTCCAGCGGGCGTGGCAATGGCGACAATGGTGTCGTCAAGATGCATGGAAAGATTCTAGCTGGGCCAAGAGAACCAGCAGAGGAGTGGTAGTAGGTCAGTTTTGAAAATCGGCAATTTGCAGTCGCGTCACCGCTTCTGCTTCGGTTTTGGCATCTGTGTGACTTTGTTCTGGGGGCGCTCCTCTACCGTAACGACTGGTACTGTGGCCCGAATCTGATCTTTGGTCTTGCCCTCCGTCTTTTCCAAGAAATACCAGAGCGCATCAACAAGAATGTCATTGCTGGTTGTCCTTTTGCTTTTCTTGGCCCGGCGCACTTCGCTGATCCAGTGTATGGCTGCCCTTTCTTCGGCGGTGAGACAAACGGAAGTCCGCTGAGCGTCGTCCGGAATGTGTTTTTCTCTCGGGCTCATGGTTCAGATTGCTATTGACTGCATTCTGATATTGTTACATTATTACGTTATAGTGCAATAACGTAATAACGCTTCGAGGCCAACAAGCACCGGTGATTGCGTAATAAGATTTGGAGGGATTCAAATGACGCCCGCCCGCCCTTTCTCCGCAGAGCTCAACGTATTTGAACGACACCGTAGAGAATGGTCCAATTCGCACCCTGGCAAGTATGTCGCGATCCAAGATAACATCGTCGCGGAGGGATTCTTCGGCACTTATGCGGAGGCTCTCAAGGCCGGTCTGCAGAAATTTGGCGTCCGTCGAGCCTTTCTTGTAAAGCAGGTATGGATGACCGAACCAGTTTATTTTGTCTCATAATATGGCCCGCGTTGAGATCCCCTGGGATCCCTTCGACCAGGCTGATCCGGGCCCATGCATTGACGTTACGATAATGAATTCTCGTGGCGTTATTGAGGCTGGGCGTGCTGTCGGCCTCGAATATCCTGAGCCCCGCCGAATGAGGGCTCTACTGGATACCGGCGCATCCATTACGGTAATCAGCAGGATCTATGCCGACCATTGCAAGCTCTTTCAGACCAACGAGGGAAGCGAGATAACAGCTATCGGTGCCACACACAGATGTGCGGAACACGCCGGTGCAATAAGTTTTCCCGCAACCAAGTTACGACCACTAGACCCCATTCGAATCGTTTCGGTCGCTTTCCCAAAAGAGCGACACTATGCGATCTTGATCGGCCGAGACATTCTGCGAAACTGGGTTATCACATTCGATGGACGGTCTAAGCGAGTCACGATAGTCGAGTGACTGGAACTACCGCCTGCTCTAATTACCTTCGGCGCGACACCGGCGCTGCGGGCGGTTTGCCTTGGTAATCCTTGGGATAGACAACAACGTGCCGCAACTACCGCCTGCTCTAATTACCTTCGGCGCGACACCGGCGCTGCGGGCGGTTTGCCTTGGTAGTCCTTGGGATAGACCACCACGTGCCGCGTCGTGGCTTCGCCGTCGCTGTCGGTGCGCAGGTCGTCGAAATCGCGCAGCGCCAGATGAACGATACGACGCTCCCGGGACGACATCGGTGCGAAGGCGTATGGCAAGCCGGTCTTCCTGACTCGCTCAGCCGCCACGTCAGCCGCTAGCCGAAGTTCCTGCAAGCGGGCCGCGCGGAAATTCTGACAGTCGAAGCTGACCTTTTCGTGTTCGTTTGGAGCAAGCCGAAGCATCTCGATCGCCACCTGCTCGAAGGCGCGCAGCAACTCCGCGCCGTTCTCCAGCACCAGCGGACTGTCAGCGCCGGAAATCTCCACCAGAATTTCAGGACACTCCCATTCGCGGTCGCTGCCGACCTGGGGGTCAACGGTGATCTTGTAGCGCAAATGGAAATCACCGTTGGTAAGAATGGCGTTCAGCAATTCGCTGATCTTTTTGGCGGCGGCGATTTTGTCGTGTATCGGCATAAGAAGTTAATGCAGGCCTGGGCGCGGACCCTGAAAGCCCGCACCAGCCAACGTCGCTTACTTGGTGGCCTTCTTGCGGGCGCGCTTCTTCATCTCCTCACGCATCTCCCGGCCCAAGCTGGTGCGGTTCATAATGTATTGCTGAACGATGGCGATGATGTTGCCGACGATCCAATACACGCTCAATCCCGAAGGCAGCGAATAGCTGAAGAATCCGATCATCAGCGGCATCATCAAGGTCATCATCTGCTGCTGTTTCGGATCCATGCCCGCATTGGGCGTCATCTTCTGCACCAAATAGGTACTGATTACGATGACCACCGGCATAATGAAGAGCTTGTCGGGCGCCGAAAGGTCGTGCAGCCAGAGGAACGGCGCCTGGCGCAGTTCGATGGCATTACCCAGCATGGAATAGAAGGCGAACAGGAACGGCATCTGGATAACCAGCGGCAAGCATCCACCCGCCGGGTTGGCGCCTTCGCGTTTGTATAACTCGCCAATCTCGACGTTCATGTCCTTACGCCGCGGATCGCGCATGGGGTACTTCTTGTACTTCTCCTGGATGGCCTTCATCTGAGGCTGCAGCTTCTGCATCTTCAGCGCCGACTTCATGCTGGTGATGCGCAATGGCAGCAGCGCCACGTTGATGATGACCGTGAGGATGATGATGGCCACCCCCCAATTGCTGGCCATGTGCTCGTGGGTCCATTTCAGCCACAGGAACAGGGGGCGGGCGATAAGGCTGAAGAAACCGAAGTCTACGACATTGCGGAGATCGGGACCGTTCATTTGGCCAGGTGCGGTGTTGGAACGAACCGATTCCAAAACATCGAGCGCTTTGGGCCCAACGAACAAGCGCTCGCGCGTGACTCCGCTGACATTGCCGACGGCTGCGCCCAGGACGTCGTAATGGTTTACCTCGTTGGGGTCTGGCTTCTTCAGATCTTTGGGAACGCTGATCGAATTGTGCAGCGTGACCATGGCTGCGGAGTCCGGATCATCGGGCAGAAAAATGGCGGCGAAGAACTGGTCCTGCCGGACCAGCCCAGCTAAATGGCCCTCGCAGGGTGTTGCTGTTGCTCACCTTTTTGGCGGCCAGACGCTCCACCTTGTCGTTGGCCATGTAGTCGATGCGCGCGGATGCATACAGGGGCCCGGAGCTCTGGTCACCGAAAGCAGCCGGCCACATGGGATACGCCTGTACAGGCTTGCCGTTCTGAGTCACTTCGGTTTCGATCGAAACTACATAGCTGTGGGCAAACTGGAAGGTCTTGCGGACTGTAAGGTCGCCTTGCGCGTACTCGTAGGTCAGCTCGCCCGGAGCCGTGATCGTGCCGGGTGCGCTGCTAACATAGAGCGCCGAGTTGATCTGGTTCCGCAGGTTCTCGTCATACGTGTACAGGCTGAGTGGCAGCCCAAACTTAACGGCCAGCGGGTTCACTAGGTCGAGCGGATGTCCGTCTTCGTCCTTGTATTTCTTCAGTACCCAGTGCTTCACCTGCGCGCCGCGGTTGGTGAAGACAATGCGGTAAAGCCCGTTCTCGACGACGGTTTCGACTTCACTGCTAGCAGCCTTCGTAACTTCAGGACGCTGAGACGGCTTGGCGCCAGCCGAAGCTCGCCCCTTCTTGGAGACGGGCTCGGTGGGCGTGTTTGCGACTGTGGACTCGGGCGCGGGCGCGTTAGACTGCGAGGTTTGAACCGGATTTGGCTTTGGCTGCTGCTTGGACTTGTCTTTGAAAAGAAAGACCTGGCTGATGATGATCAAGGCAAAGGTGACGGCGAACACCATCAACATGCGGCGATCACCGCCGGGCTCTTGCTGTGGATTTCTGTACTCGGCCAAGTTTAAGTTCCGTTCAAGGGGAAAGAATTTGCCGGCGCCCCAGCCCGGGCCCCACACCCTGGTTTCGTCATCGCGGGCGGAACGGGATCGAATCCCGCGCGCGCCAAGGGATGGCAGCGCAACAGCCGCGCGGCGGCCAGCAAGGCCCCGCGAATGACGCCGTGGTCCTCGACCGCCTCGATCGCATATTGCGAGCACGTGGGAACGAAGCGGCAGGAATGCGGTAGCATCGGCGAGACCACTCGCTGATAACATCGCACCACGAATTGCACCGCCTGTTTCATTTTTGTTCCACCGTACGAGCGCGTTGTGCGGCCAGCCGCAAGGCGCGCGTTACTTCGTTTACCAGTTCCGCAAATGGAATGTTACTAGCACTCTTCCGCGGATTAAACACAACGTCAACGGCTCCATCACAGGCCTGGGCCGACTGGCGTACCGCTTCGCGCATCCGCCGCTTGATGCGGTTGCGCTCGAACCGATCCTCCCAACACCTTGCCCACGGTGAATCCTATACGGGGCATGTTGCCTATCCCAACCGCGTGGGCGCCGTTACCGCGCCGGAGAAAGAACACTGTCATGTTCCCCGTGAACTGCCGGCGGCCGCTCTGGTACACCCGCTGAAAATCCGCGTGTTTCAGCAGACGTCTCGATTTTGGAAACTTGCTGCTGGCGACGGAGGTCACATTAAGCGCTCGGCGCTGACCCGCCGGGTTTCTCTCTTTTGCTGCGGCCGAGTCTTGCGACGACTCCCTGTTACTTCTCGGGACAGGTTCGCGATGACGCAGATTTCTGGCTCTCGGGATTAGTCGCGGAAGCCCGGGCTAACCGAGACGCGCTTGCGTCCCTTGGCCCGACGGCGCGACAGCACCGCCCTGCCGCTCTTGGTCTTCATGCGAGAACGAAATCCGTGCGTCTTCGAGCGGTGACGACGGTTAGGTTGGAATGTGCGCTTGGGCATGCGAAAGCTGCGCTCCTCACTAGCTGAAAATTGAACAGAGCAAACTGAAAGTATAACGGTCAGCGTGCCTTACTGGCAAACGGCGACCGGTGCAAGAATGGGGGACGATCTGTGCTGTCTCCACGGGGCTCAGGTTCGATTTCTCCGCTCGATGAGCAAGCATTAGGGTAGAACATTGCCGCACAGGCTGCGGGCAGAGTGTCACCATCTCCACAAAGAAGTGCCCCAAAGTGCTGTGGCGGACCGCCCGTTGGTGCGATTTGCGATGGCATCGACACTCGCGTTCGCAAATCTGCACAGTGGGCGCGGCAGTCGCAAAAATATTTTTGCTATTAACTTTCCCAAAATCAATCACTCGCAAAAAAAATCAAAATTCAAGCATAAGATTTGTCTGGCGCACAATTTTTTTCGTGCTAGTATCCCATGCAGCCACAAAGAAAACCGACTGCGCGAACGTGAGTGCAATGCTGCTGATCACCGCAAGAATTAGGTTTGCAACTTGAAGATCTCCAGTTGAAGTGTTCGCCGGTCTGTGGCTCTGTGCTCGGCTCCGTTTCCCTCTAACGTCGGTTTGCAAAGAGGCATTCCGTGCCTCTGGACTACTTCTTATGTCTTCTTTTGGTGCAGCATCTGCCAATCCGTGGGTGCGAGTTCTCGACGCGCTGGAAAAAAAAGTCAATCGAAACTCTTACGAGACCTGGCTCAAGCCGACCCGCTACGATCATTCGCAGGGCGCAGTTTTATTTGTACGGGTGCCCAATCCTGAGTTCTGCCACATCGGCGAACGCTATGGCGACCTGATCAGTGAGGCCATGGAAAACCTTGGGCTGGAGTTTCTGGACGTCGAGTTCGTCACCGAAGAAGCGCCGCAAAGCAAGGATAAGACCGTTCCCGCCAATGGAGCGCACGCTGAACTCCCCCCAGCCCTGGAGAAGCCGATGGCCAGTCCCGCCCAGCAGCAACGTTTCGATTGGGACGGCGCTGCTCAACTCAATCCCAAGTACACCTTCGACGACTTCGTCATTGGCACTGGTAACCAATTCGCGCATGCCGCGGCGCTTGCTGTGGGCGAACGCCCCTCCAAGGCTTATAACCCGCTCTTTCTCTACGGTGGCGTTGGCATGGGTAAGACTCACCTAATGCAAGCGATCGGGCACGAGATCAAGAAGCGGCAGCCGGAAAAATCGATCTGCTACGTGTCCAGCGAGCGCTTCACCAACGACATGATCAACGCCCTGCGCTACAGCAAAATGACGGGCTTCCGCGACAAGTATCGCAACATGGACGTTTTGCTGGTCGACGACATTCAGTTCCTGGTGAACAAGGAGCGCACCCAAGAGGAGTTCTTCCACACCTTCAACGCCTTGCACGAATGCATGCGCCAGATTGTGATTGCCAGCGATCGTCCTCCCAAGGAACTGGCGGAGATTGAAGACCGCCTGCGTAGCCGCTTTGAATGGGGACTGATTGCCGATATCCAACCGCCCGACTTGGAAACCAAAGTTGCAATTCTGCAGAAGAAGGCGGAAACCGATCGGGTGATGCTGCCCACCGAAGTTGCCTTGTTCATTGCGTCGAACATTCGCAGCAACGTTCGGGAGTTGGAAGGAGCGCTAATCCGGGTTATGGCGTACGCGTCGCTTACCGGCGGCGAGATCAATCTGCAGACCACACAGGAGGTCCTGAAGAACCTGATCGACTCCCAGATCCGCAAGATCTCAATCGACTCCATCCAGAAAGCGGTGTCCGAGCAGTTCGGTCTGCGCTTAGCGGAGATCAAGTCCAAGAACAACTCGCGTGTCATCGTGTTTCCGCGCCAGATCGCGATGTATCTGGCCAAGCACCTGACTGACGCCTCGCTGCCAGAAATCGGCCGGCAATTCGGCGGCAAACATCACACAACAGTCCTGCATTCGGTTGACAAGATCGAACAGCAACGCAAAGCCGACAAGGATTTAAACAGGGTGCTCAATAAACTCACAGAGGTTTTAAGTGCCTGAACCGCGCTAAATGCGCGGTTTTTCACTTTAGGCAATAGTTTTCTCCAGCCTTGCCTGTGAACTGATTGTGAATTCAGTGGAACTTGCGGGTCGAACTTTAAGTCAGCTCCTGTTTAGCACAGCGACCTGCAAGCCCAGCGGGGAAATTTGTACAGTGCTAAGTGATGTTGATCTGCGTCCACAGCGATTTCTCCCAAAATTTCCACTTTTCCGGTGTATCTGCTGTTACTACTGGTTTTATATGTTTTCTATTTGATATAAGGTTGAAGCAGTAATACGAGGTCAGGCAAGGGCCTGCCGAGGTGCAACGTTATGGCTGCCGAAACCGGAGTCGTCCAAGGCACAGCGATGGAAATCAGTGTCAGTAAGTTCGAGTTGTTCAAGGAACTGACGGCCACGCAAGGAGTGGTTGAACGCAAGACTACGATCCCCATCCTCTCCAACTTTCTATTCGAGGCTGCCAATGACCGGTTGACCATTACCGCAACCGACCTTGACCTTAGCTTGCGCACCTCGTGTCCGGCCAAGGTGAAGCGCGAAGGCGCTTGCACCATTCCCGCCCGCAAACTTTACGACTACGTGAAACTGCTGCCCGACAGCGACATCTCCATCAAGTTGCTGGAGAACCACTGGGTCAACATTCGCACCGGGCGATCCAATACCAAGATGGTCGGTATGGCGCGCGCAAACTTTCCTGGGCTCCCAACTTTCCCAGCGGCAGGCAGCATTAAGATTCCCGCCCAGACGCTGCGCAGCATGATCGGCCGGACTATCTTCGCCATCTCGAGTGAAGAATCGCGCTACACCCTAAACGGCGGGCTGATGGTGCTGAAGCCGGAATCCATTACCATGGTGGCTACCGATGGGCATCGTCTGGCGCATATCGAAAAACAGGGAGAAAACTTCGACGTCACCGGCGAAAACAAAACTCTCATCCCCAAGAAGGCGATGAGCGAGATTTACTCGTTGTTGCAGAACAGCGATGTGGCCGAAATCGAGTTTGCCAAGGACGATTCGACGCTCTTCTTTCGCATTGGCGGACGGCTGCTGACATCCCGTCAACTGACCGGACAGTTTCCCAATTACGAAGCCGTTCTGCCGCGCGAGACAAACAAATCAGTCACTGTGCATGGAGCCGACCTCAACACTGCCATCCAGCGCGTGGCGCAGTTCGCCGACGAGCGCTCGCGGGCGATTCGTATGAAGCTGGATAAGAACGAACTCAAGATCTCCTCATCGTCTACAGACGCGGGCGAGTCAGAAGATTCAATCGAGACTGCATATACCGCCGACCCTATAACCATTGGTTTCAACTCCGAGTACCTGCTCAACTTTCTGAAGGCCTCCAATGGTGGCGAGGTACGGCTGGAGTTCAAAGATGCACAATCCGCTGGCCAGATGCGTCCTGACGACGCCAGCGATGACGGCTTCAAATACCGCTACGTGGTCATGCCGATGCGGATCTGAGGGCCGCTAGGTTTCTCTCCGAATGAAAGGGACGCCTCCAGGTCATCCCGAAGATGTCGCCTTAGCGTCTCGGTATCTCCAAATCCCGCACTCTGCGCGATGACTTCCAGCTTCCCAGGCGTAGCGGCGAGCTTCGCCTTCGCCGCTTCCGTTCGCAGGCGCGCTACAAAACGCGCTGGAGTAGTTTTGGGAGTAGTGCCGACCTGCCGCGTAAAAACGCGGCTAAAATTGCGTTCGCTCATTCCAACGCGCCGCGCGAGCGCGGGGACGGAGAGATCAGCGTCGAGATGTTCTGAGATCCACGCAATGAGTTCGCGGATGGGTTGATGGTCGGCAGCCTGACCTGCAAGTTGCGAACTGAACTGGCTCTGGCCTCCACCCCGGCGCATAAACAACACCATGCGGCGCGCGATCTCCAAGGCCAGAGTGTGGCCATGGTCTTCCTCGACCATCGCCAAGGCGAGATCAATCCCTGCCGAGACCCCGGCGCTGGTCCAGACATTTCCATCCTGAGTAAAGATCCGATCGCCATCAACGCAGACGCGCGGATAACGCTGCGCCAAAACATCGGCCAATTCCCAATGCGTGGTGGCCTGCCGTCCATCGAGGATGCCGGCTGCGGCTAGAACAAAGGCCCCCGCACAAACTGATCCAATACGGCGAACCCGCGGCACAGCGTCACGTATCCACGCAAGCAATTCGGGATCGATCCGCGACTGAGCAACATTGGCGCTCGCCAGGACCAGCAACGTGTCGATGGGATCATGGACCTCGGCTCACCGACGGCCGCCAATCAATCCGAGTCCAGATGCCGTTATCAGCGGATTTTCATCGGCCGTGAGCAATTCTACGGCATAGGCGGGTGAACGTCTTTTGCCGCTGCGAGCTAAGAGCGCCGACGCGCGTGTAAACACATCGAGAGGCCCAGCCAGGTTGGTCAAGTGACCGCTTGATAAAACCAGGAAGGCTATGCGGCGTGTTGGCCACTCTTTCAGCCTGGAGCGCAGCGCGCCATTTTCAGTTTTCAAATCCATACGAAACAGATGCCGCGCGCTAGTGCATCGCTACATGAAAATTTGCTGAATGAAGATTGGCAGAAAACGAGGACAACTTGTCCGTGCCTTAGGATGGTCCGGGCAATCTCATGTGGCAGTGAGGAGGATTGATTATGAGACTTCAAAAACTTATTCCCGTTGCACTGTTGCTCTTGGTTTCTGCGGCGACTTTATCGGCACAAAACACACTGCCAAACCCGCACGACGATACCTGCTGGTCCAGTCTTTCCGCACTCCGGGCCTGCGAACTTCAGGCATATGACAAGGCCATGGACCAGGCGCAGCGTTGCACTTCCTATCCGGAGTATCAATGTCTGCCCGCTGCCGAGCAGCCGCAACAGAAAATGTCGAGTAAGAGTTCGGCGAAGGGTGTAGCGAAGATAACAACCAATAATGACGAGCAGAATGCTGTCGCCGTAAGTACACCGGTCGCGTCCGACACCAACCCGCAAGCAAGCAACTCGAAGTAAGAAGGCAATCTGAAAAGGCTGCCACTGCGGATCGACGCGGATTACACGGATCTGGGAACCAAAAGAGATTGATCCGTGTTAATCCGCGGTCGATTATTGTTTCTTCTATTCGTACGCCAGCGCGTCGATCGGGTCCTTTTGCGCGGCCTTCATCGCGGGGTAGAGCGCTCCTAGTAGCGAGCCGATAAGCGCAATGACCGCGGCCTTTAGCAGCCAGCCATAGGTGATCATCACGGGCAGGGTCTGAAATCGCGTCCGCAGACCCGCTCTCGCACAGTAGCTGATGACGATCCCCAGGATGACCCCGCCGATCGCGATCAGCAGCGTCTCCCGCAGCACCACATTCACGATGTAGAGCTTGCCCGCGCCCAGTGACTTGAGGATGCCAATCTCGCGCGTGCGCTCCATGACCGCGGCGTACATGGCCTGGAAGATAACAATGAAGCCGATGACCATGGCGATGCCAATGACGACATCGATCACTGTGGTGAGGCCAGGAATGCTGGCCGACGTCATGAGGCTGAGATATTCCTTCAGCGAGTGCACACCATACTGCTGCATGCCCGGGATGTTTTTGATCATGGGGACGACCGTGTCAGCGTTATTGGGATCGTCGAGTTTAACGTAGAAGATGGACGCCTTGCCCACTGCGCCGATCAGATCTTGCAGGGTCGTCATTGGGACGTACTTGCGCGCGCCCTTGCCGTGCTCGAACGATGCCGCAGATGCGGAACTGATGATTGAGCGCCTCAATGGTGTCGCCGACCTTCAGGTGTTTCGACCCTGCCTCGAGGTCGTCAATCATCATGTCGTACGGCCCCTGGAAGGGACCTCCCGAAAGGTAATGAAAGCCGCCACTCACCGCATTGAACGACTGCAGATCAATGCCGTCGAGGACCTCCACACTACCCGCAGTAGTGATCTGGGTCACGACAGGAGCCACCGCAACCACGTGCGGCAGCTTGCGCAGTTTGTCGGCTACCCTCACCGAAACGGGCGCACCGCTTATGCCCATCAGCAGCGACGAGCCCGGTGGCTGCACCATGATGTCGGCGCCAATTCCGGCCTGGCGGGTTTTGCTGTCGTTCAGCATCCCGAGCATGATGCCAACGATCAGGAGTATGAGGGTGACCTCAACCGCCACCGCAACCACGCTGATGATGGTGCGAAACGGGCGGTGTACCAGGTTGGCAAGGATCATCCGATTCATGGGCGAAGCTCGATTGTATAGGATGCGGAGAAGCGTTGAGAGCGCACCGTGCAGTCGCCGTCGCGGAGACTCGACTGCCATGAATCACCATCCCGCGTAAGATAGGCGGTTGATTTCTTAGCGAGGATGCTTTGGCCTACTCCATTGCAGTCATAATCGTGAACCATCGCGGCGCAGCGCGCTTGCGAGGCGGGCACTTGTGGGTCTATCGCTCCGATCTCGTCCCCCCTGTCGGGCCTCCGCCGGCTCACTCGTCCATGTCCACGATGAGCGTGGGCGCCGCCTAGGGTCAGCGCTCTATAGCAGCGCATCGCAGATTGCGGTGCGTCTTCTGACGGGTGACGAAATCGCCGAAGCACAACTCCCGACGTTGCTGCGCGAGCGCATTGCTGCCGCGGTCCACCTTCGCGAGCAAGTCGTGCGCGACACCGATTCCTACCGCGTCATCTTCAGCGAGGCTGACCTGCTGCCTGGGTTCATCCTCGACAAGTACAACGATGTTCTTTCCATGCAGGCGCTCACTCAGGCTTTCGATCGCGAGGGAGCTGCGTCAGACGGTCCTCGACGCCATTGCCGAGCACTTTCCCGAGGCCAGCGTCATTGAGCGCGTCGATCCCCACATTCGCGAACTGGAGCAACTGCCGGCGCGCGAATCGCAATTGGTGCGCGGCCAACGATTCAGCACCATCTTCAGCATGAACGGAGTCCGCTTCCACTTCGACGGACTCAGCGGGCAGAAGACTGGCGGCTTTCTCGACCAGCGGGAGAACTACGCCGCCGCGGCGCGCTACGCTTACGGAGAAGCGCTCGACTGCTTTACCTATCAGGGAGGCTTTGCCCTGCATCTTGCGCGGCGTTGTCAGAGCGTCACTGGCGTGGACTCTTCGCGTCCAGCGCTGGAAGGGGCGGAAAGGAACGAACGGCTCAATCGCGCCGCTCACCGCAG
This sequence comes from uncultured Acidobacteriaceae bacterium, assembly GCA_963836295.1. Classification (GTDB taxonomy): domain Bacteria; phylum Acidobacteriota; class Terriglobia; order Terriglobales; family Acidobacteriaceae; genus Bog-257. Next base: position 208,791 of record CAWIIY010000007.1, read on the forward strand.
CGGCGAGATCGAATGGATCGAGGCCAACGCTTTCGCCCTGCTTCGGGACTACGCTACCGCAGGCCGGCAGTATGACAGCATCGTTCTGGACCCACCGGCGTTCGCCAAGACCAAGCGCACCGTGACGACTGCGCTGCGCGGTTATAAGGAGCTGAATCTCCGCGCCCTGAAGATGCTTCGGCCTCGCGGCATTCTGGTCACCTGCTCATGTTCGTTCCACGTAAGCGAGGGCGAATTCCTAGCCATGCTCGGCTCTGCGGCTGCGGACGCCGGCTGCCGAGTGCGAATTCTGGAAAGCCGCGGCCAGTCGCCAGACCATCCGATCCTGTTGAACGTGCCAGAAACCGGCTACCTGAAGTGTATTACTTGCCAGCGGCTGTAATAAGAGTGCGCTGCGCAAACTCTTACTTCGGCTGGTGGAGTGGAATTAGTTGGAGTGGCTACTGTCCCGCGGTGCGATGCGTTGCGTACGGATAACGAACTATTTCGACAGCGCCCCCAGCGCCGCCCTGAACATGGCATCGAAATTCTCCCGCCCGGCCGATTGCACTGCACGCTCAACGGCCTTCTCTGCAATCGCGCGCTGATAGCCGAGGTTAGACAGCGCCGAGATCACGTCTTCCTCCACTGCGGAATGTGCCACCGCGGACTGCGCTGCGCCAAATCCTTCCAGCTTGTCGCGCAGCTCCACGCACATGCGCTCGGCGGTCTTCTTGCCGATTCCCGGAATTCGCGTCAGCCGGGCGAAATCGTTGCCGCGGATCGCGCCGACCATGTCCGCTGCGGCCATGCCGCTAAGGATAGTAATCGCCAGCTTAGGCCCGATGCCGCTCACTGTAATGAGCTTCTCGAAGAGCTGCTTCTCTTCCCGCCGCAAAAAGCCGAAGAGCCCAAGGGCATCTTCGCGCACGTGAGTGTGAATATGTAGCGCGACCTCACTGCCCGGCGCGGGTAGATCGGAGAACGTGGGCACGGTGATGGTGACATCGTAGCCAACGCCACCTGCCTCGACGATGGCCTGGTTTGGGTGCTTGGCAATGAGCCGTCCGCGAAGATGCGCGATCATGCAAGATGATTGTAAATTGACTGCTGACGTCGGATGCTACTTACGATGCTGAATCGCCGCACTCCCACGGAAATGCAGGATCCCTCGAGCACTTCCCAGCGAGGCGATCGCTTTACGGCTGCAACGCTGAGGCATGCTGGTATCCTTCCGCGTGAATTCTTCAATCGCGATCCAGTAATTGTCGGGCGCGAGTTACTTGGCAAGCTGCTGATTCGGCGCGAAGGGCGGAAACTGCTCGCTGGCCGTATCGTAGAGGACGAAGCCTACCTCGGAGTGGAGGATCCAGCGGCGCACACTTACTCCGGGCGCACTCCGCGCAATTTCGTCCTTTTCGGGCCGCCTGGCCATGCTTACGTGTACTTCATTTACGGCAATCACTTCTGCCTGAATGTTTCCTGCATGCCTGAAGGAGATGCCGGCGGCGTGTTGCTGCGTGCGATGGAGCCGGTGTTTGGAGTGGCGGCGATGGCCCGGGCTCGCGGCCTCCAGCTGACGGCCACGCCGCGACCTACGCAATTGCGATTGATTTCCAGCGGCCCAGGACGCTTGTCGGAGGCCCTCGGCATTACGCGCCTTCGCGACAATGACAAAGACCTCGCCGCGCCCAGATCCGACCTTTGGTTTGCCGATGACGGCCATCGTCCCGAGCGAATTGCGGCCACACCACGTGTCGGGATTACCAAAGCCGTCGAGCGGCCTCTGCGATTTACGATTGCCGGAAATCCCTTTGTGTCGGCACCGCGAGCACTGTGATGCCTTCGTCAGCCTATGGCGCGCCGCGAATTACCTCACTTCTTCGCCGCCGTTTGTGGTTCCCCCACCCGCTTCGCCACCTTGAAGGTTAGCTTGTTCTCCTTCTTGTCGACGTCCACGACCACGTGATCGCCGTGCAGCACTTCGCCATCGAGGATCTTCATCGCCAGTGGATCCTGTACCAGGCGCTGGATGGCCCGCTTCAGCGGACGCGCGCCGTAATTCGGGTCGTAGCCTTCGGTGAAGATCAGCTCCTTCGCCTTCGCGGTCAGCTCCAGGCTGATCTTGCGATCGGCCAGCAGCCTGCGCAGGTCTTCCAGCCGCAGCTCCACGATCTTCGTGAGCTGCTCCTTGCCTAGTGGATTGAAGATGACAATGTCGTCCACGCGGTTCAGGAACTCCGGCTTGAAGTGCGCGCGTAGCGCCTCCATCACCCGTTGGTGCGCTTCGGAGACCTGCTCCGCGGAGCGCTCGCCGAGGTGCCTGCAAATAACTCGAGCCAATGTTCGAGGTCATGATGATGATGGTGTTCTTGAAATCGACATTGCGTCCCTTGCCGTCGGTGAGGCGGCCGTCGTCCATGATCTGCAGGAAGACGTTGAACACATCAGGATGTGCCTTTTCGATTTCGTCGAACAGCACCACCGCGTACGGACGGCGGCGCACTGCCTCGGTCAACTGGCCGCCTTCGTCGTAGCCCACGTAGCCGGGAGGCGCGCCGATCAACCGGGACACGGAATGCTTCTCCATGTACTCCGACATGTCGATGCGCACCATGGCGTGCTCGTCGTCGAAGAGAAACTCCGCCAGCGCCCGCGCCAGTTCAGTCTTGCCGACGCCGGTAGGTCCCAGAAAGATGAACGACCCAATTGGGCGGCGGGGATCGCTGAGACCGGCCCGCGAACGCCGGATGGCATTGGCCACGCTCCCGATCGCCTCGTCCTGCCCGACCACGCGGTGCCGCAGACGCTCTTCCATGGTGACAAGCTTCTTCATTTCGCCTTCCAGCATCTTCGACACCGGAATGCCGGTCCACTTGCTGACGATCTTGGCGACGTCCTCCTCGTCGACTTCTTCCTTCAACATGCGCGACTGCTTGCCGTCCATCGCGGCGCTGAGCTTGGCGACTTCCGCTTCGAGCTGTGGCAACTCCCCGTACTTGATCTGCGCGGCGCGATTGTAGTCGCCCTTGCGCGTAGCTTCCTGCTCCTCCAGCTTCAGCCGCTCGATGCGCTCTTTGGCCTCGCGAACCTTGGCGATGGCTTCCTTTTCCTGCTTCCAGCGCGCCTTCAGGGCATTGGCGTCTTCCTTAATGTGCGCCAGCTCTTTCTCCACAGCGGCCAGCCGTTCACGCGAGTTGGCATCGTCTTCGCGCTTCAGTGCCTGGCGCTCGATTTCGAGCTGCGTTGCCCGGCGCTCCAGTTGATCGATCTCGGTTGGCATGGAATCGATCTGGATGCGCAGCGAAGCCGCGGCCTCGTCGATCAGGTCGATGGCCTTGTCGGGCAGGAAGCGGTCGGAGATGTAGCGATGCGAGAGGGTCGCCGCGGCCACGATGGCCGAGTCCTTGATGCGCACGCCGTGATGAACTTCGTACTTCTCGCGCAGCCCGCGCAGGATGGCGATAGTGTCCTCGACATTGGGCTCGCCGACATAAACAATCTGGAAGCGGCGCTCCAGTGCGGCGTCTTTCTCGATGTACTTGCGATATTCATTCAGCGTGGTCGCGCCAATCGCGCGCAATTCGCCGCGAGCCAGGGCAGGCTTCAGCATGTTGGAAGCGTCAATCGCGCCTTCGGCGGCACCAGCGCCCACCAGTGTATGTAGCTCGTCGATGAACAGGATGATCTGCCCTTGCGATTGCTCAATCTCTTTCAGTACCGCCTTTAGCCGGTCTTCGAATTCGCCGCGATACTTTGCGCCCGCCAGCATCGCACCCAGGTCAAGCGACACCACGCGCTTGTTCTTCAACTGCTCGGGCACGTCGCCGGAGATGATGCGCTGCGCCAGGCCTTCGACGATAGCAGTCTTGCCGACGCCGGGCTCGCCGATCAGCACAGGATTGTTCTTGGTGCGGCGGGAAAGTACCTGCACCACGCGACGTACTTCTTCGTCGCGCCCGATCACGGGATCGAGTTTGCCCTGGCGCGCCAACTCGGTGAGGTCTTTGGCATAGCGCTCCAGGGCCTGGTATTTGGCTTCGGGGTTCTGGTCGGTGACCTTCTGATTGCCGCGCACCGCGGTCAGCCCGCGCAGGATGTTGTCGTAGGTGGCGCCGCCGCGGGTCAGAATTTCCTGCGCCGCATCGCGCTTCAACTTCGTCATGCCAAGCAGCATGTGCTCGGTGGAGACGTACTCGTCCTTGAAGTTGGCGGCCTCTTTGAAGGCGTTCTCCAGCACCTTCTGGGCGGCGTCGGAGAGATGCGCCTGCGTGGAGCCGCTGCCCGACACTTTGGGCAGGCGCTCGATGTCGCGCATCACCTCGGCTTGGACCGTTTGGGTGTGCAGCCCTACACGCTCCAACAATGGCGCGACGATGCCTTCGCGATTTTCCAGCAGCGCGGCCAGAATATGGACCGGCTGCAGCTCAGGATTGCCATGCTCGCTGGCGAGATCGTTCGCCCGCTGCATGGCTTCCTGCACTTTAACGGTTAACTTGTCCCAACGAATTGCCATGCGAACTCCAGTTGTCGGTAGTCAATAGCCAGTTGCCAAGTATCTGCCGGCGTCAACCTCATGCTGCAACCAAATTCGGACCGTGTTTTCCTGGTTGCGGTCCCGACGGTGACAGCCATGCTTGAGCCTTGTCATTCCAGTAACGATTGCTGACCCGACGTTCCGCTCAGACACGACGGAGGTCAGTGGCTAATGGTTGCGGCGAAAGATTCGCCGAGTCTTATTGTGCAGCGGTAAGGAAGCCGCTGCCAACTCTAACCACTATCCCCTGACCCCCAGCCACTGCTCAACTGCTTTCGCCCCCGGTGAGTTCCCTTCGGTAAACAAAAGGGAGGCAAGAAAACTCGCCTCCCTTGAACTCCCCAGTCCGTCTCCCTCCAGGATCTCACCGGATGGGCGAAACTTGGATCAGGCAACCTGCCCCTTGCTGGCGCTATGGGTCTGGCTCTCGGGCTTTTTGCCCTCGATGGCTTTCTGGCTGCCCACACTCACCTTGATCTGCTTCGGCTTGGCTTCGGCGCGCTTGGCCAGCCGGATGTTCAACACGCCGTTGGTGTAATCGGCGTGGATGTCCTCGGTGTTCACCGTGTTCGGCAGCGTGAACGAGCGGCTGAAGCTACCATAACGGCGCTCCACGCGACGGAAGTTCTCTTCCTTCTCTTCCTTCTCGAACTTGCGCTCGCCACTCACGGTCAAAACATTGTTTTCCACCTTGACGTCCAGGTCCTTCTCCTCGATGCCGGGCACTTCCAGCTTCAACTGGATACTGTGCTCGTCCTCGTAAACATCAACCGGTGGAGCGAATGCGCCAGTGGTCAGCGACTCTTCACGCCCGCCGTACTGCTCTTCGAACAGACGGTTCATGCGCTGCTGCAAAGCATTCAATTCACGAAACGGGTCCCAACGGGTCAAAACAGTCATGGTTCCAAATCCTCCAAAGAAATTGTGGGTCTATCGACCTTCACTGAATTCGATGCATAAATTAGCATGAAAGAATCATAAAATATGAGCGTATTATTGTCAATGTATTGCCGATGGGGAGCCAGTGATAATTGACGATATGTGCAACATGTTGATATTTATGATACTTATTCTGTCATTCCGCCGCATTAAGACTCAGGCCTCCGGGCGAGCTGCATCAACGTGCGCCGTATGATGACCCATCTGGGAGTTTGGCAATCCTTTGCTATTCATACAGCCATGGAGAGAACGTTCCCAGCCGTCCCGAATGACCTCCGCGGCTACGCTCGGAAGGCCTTTTGAACGAGTGTGTACCGTGCCGCTCCGATCAGGCCGGAGTCATCGTTGAGGACGATTTTGACTGGTATTTCTTGCAGCAGAGCCTTCATGCGGCCCTTGTCGAGAAAGGCATCCATGAACGTCTCTTCCTTCATCGTAGACACTATTTTTCCGGCTATGCCCGCGACGAAGACGCCTCCGGTTGCCATGAACTTGAGCGCGCTGCTTCCCGCTTCCGATCCGAAGACGCTGACAAAGATCGACAAGGTCTGCTCGCAGATCGCAGCTTTTTTTGCGAGTGCCAGCTGCGAAATTAGTGCGGGCGTGTCGGGAGCCATGGCCAGCTCGTCTTTCAACCAGGCAGGCTCTTCTTCTTTCGAAGTGTCACGCAGGAAATCGTAGATGTTCTTGATGCCCGGACCGGAGAGGATACGTTCATAACTGACGTGCCGGTTCTGATGCTTCTTCATTAGGTACTGAAGAAGCTCGATCTCAAGATCGTTCTTGGGCGCGAATTCGGTGTGGCCGCCTTCGCAGGCGAAGGGATGATGACGGAATCCGTCCCAGTAGAGTCCGGCTTCGCCCAACCCAGTGCCGGCGGACACGACGGCAGTGTTGCCCTCGGCATCGCTCGCACCGTCACTCAACGTGACGAAGTCCTTCGACTCCAGGGCGTCAATGCCGTAGGCGAAGGCCTCCAGATCGTTGATGAGGCCGACGCTGCGCAGCTTCAACTGCGCAGCAAGTTCCCGCGAGTCGATGATCCAAGGCAGGTTCGAGATCTTGCTGCGGCCGCCTCTGACCGGGCCGGCGACGCCAAAGCATGCCGACTGCGTGGGTATGCCTTCGGTGCGGGTGAAGTCGGCGACGATTTCTGCCAGGCCTTTGTGCTCGCCGCTGGCATAGATTTTCTCGGCCGCACATTGCAGACGATTGCCCTCGGTGTCGAAGGCAGCGAGCCGGGAATGGGTGGCGCCGATGTCGCCGGCAAGGATCATACGATTTTCCTCCAGTGGCGGCCGTCGCGTGCCATAAGCTCATCCGACTCCTTGGGCCCCCACGAGCCGGAGGCATAGTTGGGAAAGTTGCGAGCAGGCAGCGCCTTCCAGACATCGAGAACGGGATCGAGAATTCGCCAGCCAGCCTCGACCATGTCGGCTCGCTGAAACAATGTCGCGTCGCCGATCATGCAGTCGTAGAGCAGCACCTCGTATCCCGTGTAGGGCGCGGCGCCAAAATACTTTGCGTACTCAAAACTCATCTCCACCGAGCCGAGGCGGAGCTGAGCGCCCGGGATTTTCGCTCCGAAACCAAGGGCCATGCCTTCGTCTGGCTGGATCTGAATCACCAGCCGATTGGTTTGGAGTTTGTGCACGGCGGTTTGCCGGAACAGTTGAAACGGCGCGCGCTTGAACTGAATGTTGATCTCGGTGTGCCGCTTGGCCATGCGCTTGCCGGTGCGCAGGTAGAACGGAACGCCCGCCCACCGCCAGTTGTCGATGTTCAGCTTCATGGCGACGAAGGTTTCAGTCTTCGATTCAGGCGAGACGCCCGGCTCGGAGCGGTAGGCCTGCACCTTTTCCTTCGCGATCACGCCCTCGCCATACTGGCCGCGGACGGCTTGGTGCAGGACGTCTTCCGAGCTCAGTGGTTGGATCGCATTCAAGACTTTTGCCTGCTCATCGCGCACCGCGTCAGCGCTGAACGATGCCGGAGGTTCCATCGCGGTCAGACTGATCAATTGCATCATGTGATTGGGAACCATGTCGCGCAGGGTTCCGGCGGCGTCGAAGTAGCCTCCGCGCAGCTCGACACCTACGGTCTCGGCATTCGTGATGGCAACGTGATCGATGTAGCGCCGGTTCCAAATGGGCTCAAAGATTCCGTTGCCGAAACGAAATACCATGATGTTCTGCACGGTCTCTTTGCCCAGATAATGGTCGATGCGGTAGATCTGTTTTTCGGAGAGTACGTCTTTGATGTTTTGATTGAGGGCGAGAGCCGAGTCGAGGTCCTGACCGAACGGCTTCTCGATCACCACTCTTCGCCAATGACCGCCATCCTGCTTCGACAGAGCCGATCGCCCGAGGTGCTGAACAATTTCGCAGAAGAATTTAGGCGAAGTGGCCATGTAAAAGAGGTAGTTCTGGCTGGTGCCATGCTGCTCGTCGATGGCGGCCAATGCTTCCCCAACCTTCGCGTAGGTGGCCTCGTCGCCGAAGTCTCCACGCTGGTAGTGAAGGCATTGTTGGAAGCGGTCCCAGGCCTCGGTGCCGTGGTCTTCAGCCTGCAGGAAGCGGGTTGCCTTCTTGCGGAACTCCTCAAGACTGAGATCGTCAATGGCCACGCCCAGAACGGCAAACTCCTGTGGCAAGAGACTGGCCTTCTCCAGGTTGTAGAGAGCGGGAACCAGCTTGCGCATCGTAAGATCGCCGGTGGCGCCGAACACGACCATGGCACAAGGCCCCGCAGGTTTGCCGGCCTGTTCGAGTTCGTCGTCGAGTTCGGTGACAGGAGACAGCGACATTTCCACCTTATCCCCCAGTGGGCGCTTACAGTAAAACGCTTCGCAAGCGCTGTCAAGCTGTAGCCGGGAGGGGTCGCCTGCGTTGGGCAATTGGTCGCAAAACGTGAACCTGGATACGCGCCCAGTCCTAACCACGAGCCGCCAAGATTGAAGCAACGTAAGCTTAGCGCGTCACACTCCGCCACATCATCTCGCCCCGACGCTGTGCGGGAATTGCGACTCACAAAGAATTAGATCGCCGCTGCGCACCGAAGTGATGATCCTCCCATCAGCCTAAATCCGATTGACATTAACGGTTCGATTCGATTAAATCGACAGCACCGTTGGGTTGCGGTTGAAACCGGCGCGGTCGGGGACCCTTGGGGATCTCCAGCAAGGAGAGATGATGCCTGCTAAGTGCCACCGTCCGTGGGTTGTGCTTCTGTCTCTGTTGTTGCTGTGGTCGCTTCCCGCCGGAGCGCAAGTATCGGCGAGTTTGTCGGGTCGAGTTACTGACCAGACAGGGTCTGCCATTACCGGAGCCTCCGTAACCGCAACAGACCTGGACACAGGGCTATCACGCTCCACCATCACAGACCAGGCCGGGCGGTACCAATTAATTGCTCTTCCCGTTGGCAAATATGAAATTCGCGCAGCGAAAAGCGGATTTGCGGAGCAGGTACGGACGGGTATCCTCCTGGTTGTTGGCCAGGACGCCACGGCCGACATCAGTTTGCAAATTGGCAAGGTGAGCGAGCAGGTGAAGGTGGTTGCTGACGTCCCGATCGTGAATCCGACGACGCAGGACATCTCTGGGTTGGTAGGAGAAAAGGAAGTCAAAGCGCTGCCTCTGAATGGACGAAGCTACGATCTGCTTCTCACTCTCAATCCCGGAATCGTCAACTTTACTTCGCAGAAGACCGGTGGTGTTGGAGTGTCAAATTCGAGCACGGGCAATAATTTCGCGGTTTCTGGCAATCGCCCTCAGCAAAATTTCTTCCTGCTCAATGGCGTGGAATTTACCGGTGCTGCGGAAAACAATATGCAGCCCGGAGGCCCAAGCGGGAATTTGCTAGGGGTGGACGCCGTGCGCGAATTTAACGTTCTGCGCGACTCTTACGGCGCCGAATACGGCATGCATCCCGGTGCTCAGGTAAGCATTGTCACCCAGTCAGGAAGTAATCAGTGGCACGGCTCTTTGTATGAATTTCTGCGCAACAGCGCTCTCAATGCAAGAAACTATTTCGACCCCCCGGGAACCACTCCGCCATTTCAGCGTAATCAGTTCGGCGCCGCCCTCGGCGGCCCGATTCAAAAGGACAAGACCTTCTTCTTCCTGAATTACGAGGGGTACCGTCAAAATCTGCATCAGACTTCAGTGGCGTTTGTACCTGACTTAGCGTCGCGTGCGGCTGCGGTACCGAGCGTAAAACCACTGTTGAATCTGTGGCCCACACCCACACCCAGCGATCCAACCTTCAATGGGATAGCGGCGGTTTCCAGCAGCCCCCTGCAGACGATTCGTGAAGACTTCGGCACCGCGCGACTCGACCACATCTTTTCTTCCAAGGATACCTTCTCCGCGGTTTATACCATCGACGATGGCGGGGACGTCACGGCGACGACGGCCGATCCTTACAGCACCGACATACTGAATCTGCGGGAGCAGGTGGCGAGTCTGGAGGAGACGCATGTCTTTTCGCCTACACTTTTGAATACCGCCCGGTTTGGTTATTCGCGCGCCGGCTACTTTTTTACCGGCGAACCGACACCCGGCACACCTGCAACCAGCGTGCCGGGCTTTCTCACCGGACTTCCCGTGGGCGCCGTGGTGGTTGGGGGAAGTGCGGCTTCGAATCCCCAAGCCCAAATTGGTTTGGCTGGCAGCAATAATGGAAGCAACCTGACGGTGGCGCGCAATATATACACATACGAGGACCGTGTGAGCCTGACCCACGGTGCGCACCAGTTCAGCTTTGGCGCATGGTTTCAACAATTCCAATCGAACGAAACGCTCGCGCTCAGCCAGTATGGGCAGGCGACATTTGCCAGCCTGCAAACGTTCCTCAATGGAGTCACAAGCAGCTTCCTGTACGATCCCGCACCCACGGAGATGAACTGGCGCTCTGTGTTTGGGGCCCTCTACGCCCAAGACGTTATTCGCGTGAGCCCCAAATTCACGTTGACTCTGGGGTTCCGTGAGGAGTTCTCCACCGGGTGGAACGAAGCGCACGGGCGCGCTGCCAACTACACATTCACGGACGGAGTTATTGCCAGCGAGCCCCGCATCGCAAGCAGTTCTTTCACGGTCAATAATGCAAAGTTTCTGCCCCAACCAAGAATCGGCTTCGCCTGGAGTCCCTACCTTGGGCAGACCGTCGTGCGCGCCGGTTTCGGAATCTATAACGATTTACAGGACGCTCTGGGGTATCGGATGGATCAAAATGCGCCTTTCAATCCCGCCTATAGCATCGCTGCGTTGCCCGTCGCCAAACTACCGATCGATCCTCTAGCTCCGGTTCCGGCGAAAGCGTTGTTGGTTCCCGGCGGGGTTCAACCGAATCTCCAAATGCCAACTCTGATTTCCTATTCGCTCAGGATCGAACAGGAGATCACTCCAAATACTTCCTTGACCATCGGCTATATAGGATCCCATGGCTACCATGAGCTTGTCGGTCTCGATGCCAACACACCGGTTCCAACAATATGTCCAGCATCGCCCTGTCCAGCCGTGTATCCCAGCAATTTTCCGGCGCCCCTGGCAGGCTCGCCTGTTCCGGCCGGGACGTACTACATTCCTACCGGAACGCCCAAAGCCAATCCCAGTCTGGCTAACACGTGGACCTGGTTTTCGGTGGGTGACAGTAGCTACAACGCGCTGCAAGTCGATCTCAACCATCGTTTCAGCCATGATCTTTCGTTTCGCGCGGCCTACACCTGGTCGAAGGCCCTGGACGACGGAGATTCGCTGAACCAGACGACGGCAGCGAATGCGCCTGGCTTGGTTGGCAATCCCTACGACATTCGCGCCGATTGGGGGCCTGCTACTTACGATGTCAGGAACCTGGCTTCGATCAGTTTGGTTTACGCGTTGCCCTTTGGGAACGGGAAGATGTATGCGAATAACCTGGGAGGCTGGGCGAACGGCTTCGTTGGACGCTGGTCGATAACTAGCATCGTTCTTGCGCAAAGCGGTTTCCCCTTCACGCCGCAGCTCAGCTACAATCCTTCCAACAACGGGGACACGCGCAATCCGGTGAGGCCGTTCGCCAATCCTGACTTCACGGGTTCTGCGATTCTCGGCACACCCGCTCAGTGGTTCAACCCAGGCGCTTTTCTACAGCCACCGCCCAATAGCGGATTCTATGGGAATCTGGGAAGAGATACTTTGATTGGACCAGACCTTTTTGATTGGGACTTTTCCGCCATCAAAGACACTAAAATTCGTGAACGATTGAACCTGCAGTTCCGAGCGGAAATCTTCAATATCCTCAACCACACCAATCTCAATACGCCTAACCTCATTGTGTTTACGCCCTCTGGAGTTTCACCCACGGCGGGGGCTATCACCAGCACTTCCACAACTTCCCGGCAGATTCAATTCGCTTTGAAACTTCTTTGGTAAGAAGCGAGGAGGCGCGTTAACAAAATCGCTCTTGGCGCACTCACACATAGTAATCACTACCAGCCTGTTGTACATCCTATTTGCGATCAACCTGTCGTGGCGGGCGCAAAATCCAGCAGATTGAGCTGCACTCCCCCGAACTCGGGATGCTCGTTGTAGTCCACGGTGAAGGCCAGGTCGAGGACGCTGCCCAGCAGAAGCGACTCTTGCGTGAGACGCTCGGCCATGCGCCAGCCCAGGACATCGTGCGCCCGCTGGAATTGGCCGCCGTTGGAGTTCCGCTCATTGGACACGACCCGAAGCTTGAGATGTTTCTCTTTCAGCACGCGAGGCGGTTGGACCAGCTTCGCGTTCCTGGCAATGAAAACGGGCACCGGATTGCCTGAACCGAATGGCTCCAACTTCTGCAGCAGCAACCAGAAGTCGTGCTTGATATCGCCCAGCGAGATCTCTGCATCGTAGTGCAGGACAGGAACAAAGTCCTGCGGCGTCAGCCGTTCCCGGGCAAACGCATCGAGCCGCGACCGCAACTGGGGAATCTTCTCCACGGGAAGCGAACAACCGACGGCGTGCGCGTGTCCGCCAAAACGGGTGAACAACTCAGGACAAGACTCCAAGGCTTGCAGCAAATGGAAGGCTTCAATGGATCTTCCCGAGCCATGCGCTGCGCCGTCCTCGCAGGAGAAAATGAGCGTCGGACGCCGATACCGCTCAACGACACGCGTGGCACAAATACCGATTACGCCGCGATGCCAACCTTCGCCTTCCAGAACCAGACAATAAGCCTCACTCATTTCCGGAGACGCTTCAATCTTCAGTTGAATCTCGTCCAGGATGCGCTGCTCCTCCTGTTGCCGGTCGCCGTTAAGCTGGTTGAGCCGAATGGCTATGTCTGCCGCTTTCGTCACGTCCTTCTCCGTGAACAACTGGATGACATGCTCGGCCACGTCCATCCGCCCGGCCGCGTTTAAGCGCGGCGCTACGCGGAAAGCAATGTCGCTGGCGCTGAGGGGGCGCGACCCGTCCAGTTGACAATTCGCCAACAACGCACGCAGCCCCGCGTTGACTGGCTTTCGCAGTCCCTCGAGACCAAGCTTGGCGAAGACGCGATTCTCGCCAACCAACGGCACGGCATCGGCGATAGTGGCGATGGCGACCATCTTCAAGAACGACGGCAGCAGTCGCTCGCGTCCCGTCTCTTCTAACAAGGCTTGCGCTATCTTGAATGCCACTCCAGCGCCACACAACGACTTACAGGGGTAATCACAACCCTCTTGATTCGGGTTCACAACTGCCAGCGCTTTCGGCACAGCGCTGGCTTGCGGCAGGTGGTGGTCGGTGACGATGAGATCGATGCCCCGGCGCTGTGCGGTTTCGCCGGCCGCGAAAGCCCGGATACCAGTGTCCACACTGATAATCAAGCGAATGCCGCGATCGGCTGCCTGCTCGATGACCTCATCGCGCATTCCGTAGCCTTCACGAATGCGATGAGGCACGTGATGTTCCGTCTGTCCGCCGCAGAGTTCAATGGCGGCCTTCAGAATCACAATTGCCGTGGTGCCGTCCACGTCGTAGTCGCCGTAGATTAGGACGGTTTCTCCACGCTCGATAGCCGCGCGCAATCGCTCAACGGCAACCCCGAGGCCAGTCATCAATCCGGGCGAATGCAGGTCTTGCAGGGAAGGAGCCAGGAATCTGTGCGCCTGCTCGGCTGTCTGTATGCCGCGAATGGCCAGCAGGCGGGCGGTCGCGGCGGGCAGCCCGGTCTCCAGCGCCAGCCGCTGCACATCTTGAGATTCGGCGTTGCGGAGGGCCCAGCGCACGTCAGCGTTCGTCGTCCGGTTCGGTCCCGTCGATTGCCATGCTGCCGAAATCTTCCACCAAATCCAGCAGATGCTGGTAACGTTCGTACCATTCGGTGGAGACCTCGTACAGAAACATGATGCCCTGATGCGGCCAGCCGAGCTGGATGAAGCCGGTCTTGCCTACGTAGTTGCGCAACCAGCGCGCCTCTTCCATGTCTTCATCGCTAGGATAGTTGGCGTGCTGAAGACGCTGGATGAGGTAATCGAGTTCGTCACGCTGGAGCACTTCCTCATCCATGGAGAGGAACTCCGATCCCGCCTTTTTCGCTAGCTCAACAAAATCCTTCCAGCTTTCGGGATTGTCTCGCGGGTCCCACATGACGCTGTGTACGTCTTCCGTGACGTATCCCTGGAAGCGGCTCAGCCCGTGCCCCACGATGAAAGCGTTCATGTCGTCTTTGAGGCTGGATAAATCGTCTGGCATGGCAGTCTCTCACGCCGCGGCCAAGAATCGCTGGCGACGAAAAACATCATACTCCGATGCACGCCGGCTGACACGGCGGACTGTCGAGCGCGCGCAAATTCCTGTGTTAGACTAAGCTGTTTCTTTACCCGATTCCAACTGACATGCTCTTCTCCAAAGAATACGTGGGCTATCTGGCCCGCGAAGTCACCAACAAGCTCATCGCGGGCGAGTTCATCGAAACCTCCGGAAAGCCCGAGGTGATTGCCCGCATAAACGCTGCTTTGCTTGAGGAACTGACGCTGGAAGACCGCATCAACGACGAGGTCCGCATCATCCTCGAGACCTACGCCGACGAAATGAACCGCAGTGGCGCCAACTACCAGGAGATGTTTAAGAAGATCAAGAATGAACTAGTGCGGAAGTATAAGGCGGTGCTATGAGGCTCAGCCGCGAAAAGATCAATAAGCTGGCGCATGCTGTGGCTGACTCGCTCGCCGAGATGGATAACGTGGACTTCGTGGAGGACCGTAATAGCATCCGCCTTGAAGCTCGCCGCGTGCTCGAAACCTTGATGGCCCAGGAAGCCCGCATCGACGCTGCCGCCCGGCAGAAGATCGAAAGCCAACGCCGTACCATCCTCGAAGGCTCCCAGGAGTGGGACATCCTCTACCGCAAGTACTACAACGAAGAAGTGAAGAAGCTGGGTATCTAATTCAGTTGTTAGTTGTAAGTTTGTCAGTTCTAAGCTGTCAGTGATGACCCGTCAACCACCTTGGGTGCCCATCCTAGCCCTTCTTTGGGTAGGGCAGGAGATAGGGTGCTAGTTCTAGCCCTGAGCCTCAGTCACTCTCCTATAATCGTCCCAGCATGTCCGGCGCTTTCCCTTTATCCGTGATCAACAATGACATCCAACGCCTCGCCTCCGAGGTCGGCTTCGATCTCGCGGGCGTTGCCGGAGTGGCCGACACGCCTGAGCACCACTTCTTTCCTCAATGGATTGCCGACGGCCGTGCGGGTGAAATGAAGTACCTTGAAACGCGCAACGAAGCCGGCGAGTTGAAGCGCGCCTCTTTGTCTAACGCCGCTCCTTGGGCGCGGTCGGTCCTGGTGTGCGCCCTCAATTACAACACCGATCACCCCTACTCGACGCACGCTGGCACGACCATACAGGGATGGATCTCGCGCTATGCCTGGTCGCAGCGCGATTATCACGAGGTTGTGCTCGGGAAGCTCCGCGCCTTGGAAGCACGGCTGCTTGAAGTATGCGAGCAGCAAAAGATGCCCGCGCCGCGCACCTGGTGTTACGTCGACACCGGCCCAGTCATCGAGCGCATCTTTGCCCAGTACGCGGGAATTGGCTGGATCGGCAAGAACACGTGCATCCTGAACGAGCAGTGGGGATCGTGGCTCTTCCTCGGCGTGATGCTGACGTCGCTTGAGCTGGCACCGGATCTGCCTCCACCCGACCGCTGCGGCTCGTGCACGCGCTGCCTCGAGGCATGCCCGACCGGCGCTCTCCCTGCTCCCTATCAGCTCAACGCCACCAAGTGCATCTCGTATCTCACAATCGAAAAACGCGGTGCCATTCCCGAAGAGCTTCGCTCTGGCATCGGCCGGCAGGTGTTCGGTTGCGATATCTGTCAGGATGTTTGCCCGTGGAACCATAAAGCTCCAGCGACGAATGCACCAGAACTTCAGCCGCGGGCCGGGTTGGTGAATCCCGATCTGGAATGGCTGGCCGGCTTGAGCTTGGAAGATTTCCGCGAAGTGTTCCGCAGTTCGCCGGTGAAACGTGCCCGGTTGAATGGCCTGCGGCGAAACGTCACGGTCGCGCTTGGCAATAGCGGCGAAGAACAATTTGTGCCGGTGCTGGAAAAGCTAAGCCGCGATGAAGACACGATGGTTGCCGAACACGCGCGCTGGGCCTTGCAGCGCCTCAGCAGTCAACTCCGACGACGTTCCGCAAAATGAAACCGCTTTAATCTAATCCCGCTGTTAGGCTACGTCTCTCACGTTCACGCAGATTTGCGCACTGCAAGGTAGGAACTACACCTCTGCAAAATGCACAGGTCTGTCAAAACCCGCGCTTGACTCACCATTTCGGAAGTGGCACGTCTATTCCTTAGACAAGAGTGCGAGCGAGACAACGCAACCGGAACGGAGTCCTTGCCTGACCGGCGGCGTCGACGGAAGACAGGTGAGTTTCCCGCTAACCGTGGCGCCGCTGGTCATGCTTAATACATCGTGGAGCGTGAGAGTCCCCTCCCCGCTGCCATGGTTGATGCCCAAACCGCACCCAACTCGGGGCTGAAGTCTTCCCCCGGGGCATCCCGCCCTCCGGTTTCGGCCGGAGGGTTTTTAGCTCTCCGCACAATCGACGACGACGTCCTGTTCCAGAGTCTTACCCAGTGTGACAAAAGCACAAATTCTGGCTATAAAGAAGGCATGAACGAGGCCCTCAGCCGGCGCATCAGCCAAGCAACATTCTCCGACCCTCTGCAGGAAGCTCTGCTGAGCCTTCTGGTCACTGCCAATACGCTGAATGACCTCATGGACGAGCTCTGCGAAAGGCACCACATTACCCGCCCGCAGTACAACGTGTTGCGTATTCTGCGAGGTGTCCATCCACGAGGGCACGCGCGTTGTGAGATTGCCAGGCGCATGATCGACCGCGCTCCCGATGTCACTCGTCTGGTGGATCGTCTGCAGGCCCGTGGCCTTGTGAGACGGTTTCGTGGACTTGACGATCAGCGCCAGGCCATGACCAGCATCACGGCGAAGGGGTTGAAGCTGCTGGCCAAGATGCAGCCCGAGATTGACGCAGCCGTGGGCGCCCGTCTTGGCAAGCTTAGCGACGATGACTGCCGCGAATTGAGCCGCTTGTGCGGCGAAATTCTGGAACCGGATTCGGTAGAAACGGAAGCCGCGGCAGGGTAGCGCCACCGTTCGGACGTTATCTTCTCCTCGGCATTGGGAATTGCCGAGCGGCGCACGTTGTCGCAACGCGCCTCATTCAGAAGGGAACTGGCTCCAACAACGGCTTCGAATCTTTTTCCGCTCTTCCCATCTTATAATATGTTGCAACACGTTTACTATGTGTTGTGACATTTAATTTGGCTATGGCCGCTCGGCCCCCGGGAGGTTACTACAATGAATATCCTTCTGATCATCAAGTCAAGTCCGCGCAGCAATTCCGCCTCTCGGCGGATGACCGCTCATTTTGCCAAAGAATGGAAGGCCAAGCACCCGCAAACGTGCATCATCGAACGAGACCTGAAGACGGACGCGCTGCCGTTCCTGACGGAGTCGTGGATTCAGGCGACCTACACGCCGGCGGTCCAGCGGACGCCCCAGCAACAACAGGCGCTGACACTTTCCGACACGCTGATTGCGGAGTTGATGGCGGCCGACGTAATCGTGCTTGAGGTGCCGATGCACAACTTCTCAATTCCGGCCAACTTGAAGGCTTGGTTCGATCTGGTGGCCCGCGTGGGCTAGACCTTCAGCTACAGCGACAAGGGTCCGAAGGGCCTGATTGCCTCCGACAAGCGGGTAGTGGCGATCGTCTCCCGCGGTGGAGTGTATGACGACGGCCCAACAGCTGCTTCCTCCGACTTCCAGGTTCCTTATTTGGGCAACTATTTACTTGACAGACTAGCCCCGCAGGCGCATACTTGCAGCATGAAAGAGCCTAAGAGCCTGCAAGAGGCGATTTTATACTTCGCCGATTTCGAAAATTGCAAAGCCTTCATGGTCTGCCTTCGCTGGCCCGATGGCGTGGTGAAGTGTCCGCGCTGCGGTTCGGAGCGCGTCTTCTGGATTGAGAAAGAGCGCGTATGGAAGTGCTACGGCAAGCACGATCACGCCAAGTTCTCGCTCAAGACTGGAACCGTGATGGAGGATTCACCCATCGGCCTAGATAAGTGGCTGGCCGCGTTGTGGCTCATCGTGAACTGCAAGAACGGCATTAGCTCTTGCGAAGTCGCAAAGGATTTGGCCATCACTCAGAAGTCCGCATGGTTTCTGAATCACCGCATCCGCTACGCCCTTCACGAAGGCACATTCGACAAACTCTCCGGCGAAGTCGAGGTTGACGAAACCTTCATCGGCGGCAAGGCTCGCAACATGCATCTCGACAAACGTGAGCGCCGCATCACTGGCACAGGCGGCAAAGACAAAACTGCGGTCATGGGCATCATGGAGCGCGGCGGTCGGGTTCGGGTGAAGGTTGTTCCCAATCGCCGCAAGAGCGCATTACAGGCCGAAGTTCGGGAGCATGTTGCGGTAGGCTCTGCGCTCTACTCCGATGCCTTGAAGTCCTATGACGGACTTGCGCAAGAATACGCCCACCAAGTTATCGACCATGCCGAGAAGTACGTTGACGGCAAGGTTCACACCAATAGTCTCGAAAACTTTTGGAGTCTGCTCAAGCGCGGCATCAACGGCACCTATGTCAGCGTCGAACCCTTCCATCTCTTCCGTTACCTTGACGAGCAGGTGTACCGCTTCGAGAATCGCGCCACACCCGACAACCCGCTAAATGATTTCGACCGCTTCAGAATGGCCGCCAGCCAGATCGTCGGCAAGCGGCTTACCTGGGATGAAGTCACCGGCAAGACCACGGTGGCAGCGACGTGTATTAACTGAAAAAGAGGCAAAGCGCCAGAGACGTGGCAAGCGAAAACAGTTCGGGTGACAACATCTATCGAGTCATTGGTGCCCCGGTCTCGATTATCTCCACCATTCGCCGCATGATGTACTCCGCCGCTTGGTCTGGATTCATCTGTGGAATCGCGCTGCTTTCGAGGACGACTGCAACTTCTGTTCCAGAGATGGCGCAGAAAAGCAGTTTGTAGAGATCGCCGGTCGCGGTGGTGCACCGTATCTCGTAAGGACTATGACCTAGATCCGTGTAGGTGTGGTTGGGCAATTTACCCGGTCGTCCGACCGAAATGCGCAAACTGCCATCGGCGAGCGTGCTCATCTGGCCCCGCATCTGCAACTTCGGCAGAAATTCGACGGCAATACCTATTTTCTCTTGGAGTTGTTTCCAAAATTCTGGAGACTTCAACTCAATGAGTCTCGCGGCGGCTTCCTCGCGCTGGAGGCTCGCTTCCGCCCTTGCCTGCTTTAGTTCGGTCTGTTGCTGTTCCTTCTTCATCCACCCAGGCATCAGATTGTCGTTCACTAAGGCAGCCTCCTCTTAGTCAGCTTTTTCTGCTGCTTAGGTTTCTTAAAGGGATTCGGCACAGCGCTCTTAGGCACAGAGATCATTTTCTTCGCGGCATTGCGGAAGCGCTCAAACGCTTCCGGCCCTTCGATCATCTCCGGGTGTGGTTTCATTACCGCCATCATAGCGCAACCTATGGCTGTTTTGTGGCTTCTGCTCGCACACGCTTGATGATTGTTGTCGTTATTTGTTTTCCGTCGGGCCGCTTAAGGATGAGTTTGTCACCATTGATAGCCACTTTGACGGGATCGCCGACGATCAGGCCGTGTCCAGGGTCGCCCGAATGTTTAGTGATTCTCTCTCCGCGCGAAAAGTAGATCAGGTCGGCGATCTGCACCTGATAAATCGCGCGGTTGTATTCGGTTCCCTCAACCACTCGCTCCTCGGAGCTGATGTTCGAGCAGTTTGCCGGTTTGGAAATCAAGGGGCGGCCCAGCCCACAAACAGACAGGCAGCAGCGCAACGACAACGCAGACGCAGATCAGCAACGGTGTTTTCGTTGGGCTCATGTAGTCAGGGTTCCGCTTGGTAGTTCCATTGCAAGCCGCAACATAAATGTCTTAGACGCAACCAAGATCGAATCTGCAATCTCTGGATTAAAATCGCCGCTCAGTAAAATCAAGCGATTGTGTGAATGGTCAATCTTGTTGCGCCAAGCATTTTTTAGCGCCTCGGTAGTCGCGTATACCTGTTCCAAGAAAGCGAAGTGTTTTTTTTCGCCAGCAGAGAGCTTTACATAGCCGATAGCGCTAATCCTTTTCAGCTCATTGCAAACGGCTGTCCAGCCGGACTTGGGATCTTTTATTTCGAGGAATACTCCCAAGGCGATCAGCCCATGCTCGACGATTTGCATGGAGTGAAAAACGCTTGCCGGGTAGCGGGCCAGTGCAAAGCATTTTGAACACTCCTCGATGTCCGATATGGTCACCGGGAACCGCCGTGTTATGTTGTGCCACCCGTTCATGGGCTTTTCGTACAGCTTCCCTTCTTGCGGGGAGAGGTGTAGAAAAACTTCTTTTCCTAATTCATCTTCCAGCGTTTCGCGAAGATGACGGAGACTGTCAACGACTTCGCGATATGTAACTCTCTTGGTCTGGCATTTGTCCATAATCCGAAGACATGCCGCGTCGGTGCTGCCTAATCCGTGTTCGGCGCATTCGAGTTGGAGAGCGGACAGTTTACCCGCAACCGCACTAGGTCCCAGGGATGGGAATATCGTTAGGCTTCCATTTCTCAGCCATCGAGTCGAGGTCAAATATCGCCTTGACGAAAAAATCGGCGTAGAGCTTCAGCACGTCGAGTAGGGACACCACCCCGAACGGAGCAGTCTCCCAAGGCGGTTGACGGACTGGGCAACAGCCATAGTACTGCTCGCGCTCAATGTTGGACTGTGCCTGCAAGGACTCTTTCCGCCTGTAGCTTCGTGGTGGTACACTACGGCTACCTCACGGAAAGGCTGGCACTGTTCGCCGCCAAGCAGAAGCAGCGCTTCAGCCCCTACCCGCACAATTTCAAAGTGAATTACGCTACCGATGGTAGCGTGCGCCGATTTAGTCTGTCAAATCAATAGTTACCCTTATTTGCGATACATGTTACGCTTTTTAGGCTTGGACAAGCTCAAGGTTGTCGCGGCAGACAAGAAGGGATTTGGAGAGGAAGTGGCGCGGCGGTCCGTAGATGAAGCAATCGAAAAGCTGTCGACGCTGGCTGAGAATTTCGCTTGATCGCACGCCGTAGCCGCCTAAAGCTGGATTTCAACAAGGAGGTCTCAGCTTGCTGGCAAGAGAAAACCCTCCCGGGGCTGGGAGGGTTCAGTGGTTTTGGCCGCACTCGGGAAGCCTTAGTTGCAAAGCGACGCGAACGTGACCTAGCTTCCGCGTGGCGGAGACGTCTCACACGCGCTGTACGTTAGCGGCCTGGAAGCCTTTTGGGCCCTTGGTGAGGTCGAACTCCACCGTCTCGCCCTCGTTCAGGCTCCGATATCCGTTCTCCTGGATAGCCGAGAAATGCACGAACACATCCTCGCCCGTGGATCTCTGGATAAATCCGTACCCTTTGGCTCCGTTAAACCACTTGACTGTACCTTTCTCTCTCACAACTTACTCCTTTCGCCTATAAAGCTTGGAATAACCCCTGCTTCGCGGACGTTCCGACCGCAACCCTGAGGAGGGAATCGGAAGACGTCTCAACGTTGCCGGGAAACAAGGGTTGCGGCTCAGTTCGCAGCTTTTTCTGCAATGGAAAAGCCCCGTGAATCCCTCTTTGGCGGACTAATGCATCCGCGACAGAGCAGATCCCTGGAGCCAATACATTGCGTGAAATTCGACCGCTGACAGAAACATCAACCCAAATCCGCGTTTCGGTTTCGACCGAAAGCTCCTCCCTGACCCATTCGAGAGGGGAGCAGGAGATGATTACAGGAACTTGGGATTCTGGCAAGTGTTTTCATCACAGAGGTTTGCTCGTTCCCCTTATGGAACCGCGCGCCACAGGCCGACGGTTCAGGCGGCCCAGCCCAGAGATCGTGCTCTGTTACGATTAAGGATCGATGAGCGGCGACTCCGACATGACCGGCGAAGGTGTCAAAGGACGGGTAGCACCGACCATTTCGCAATCCTCAACCACAAAACTCACGACCGCTCTTAAGCCTAGTGCTTCTAATGAGTTACAAGACCGTTTGCCGCTTGCACCGGCGGCCGAGCGGCTTCTGGAAGAAGACGATAAACGTGATCCTTTTCAATCTTTGTCTGGAACCTCTGGCGTAACGCATGGTTTGCGACAGCACGGCTGGCTCACCCTTCGTTACCTGACGCAAACCGAGGTACATACCTACGCCTTTTCGGTGGCGGCCAATGGCATCCTCTCGTTTTTTCCATTTATTGTTTTGCTGCTAACCCTGATCCGCCGGGTCTTTCATTCCCAAGCCATGTACAACGTGGTGCTGGAGCTGTTGCGCGACTACCTGCCCAGCAATAAAGATTTCGTTATTCGCAACTTACAGTTTCTAGCCAGTGTGCGGGGACGTGGTCAGGTGCTGTCGTTCGTTATGCTGCTAATAACCTCAACAGGAATTTTCCTTCCACTGGAGGTAGCGCTCAACAGAATCTGGGGCTTCAAGAAGAATCTGGCCCTACCTCATGAACCTGGTGGTCTCGCTGGGACTGATCATGGGATGCGGCTGCCTGGCGATGCTTTCGATCGCGCTGACGGCGCAAAATCTGAAATTGCTGGGCTTCGTGATTGACGGTCAGAACTTTGTCTTCGAAGGACTAGGATTCGTCGTGATGAAGGCTTCGGCGATCCTGGCCACGATTGCAATCTACTTTCTTATCTATTGGGTGCTGCCGCACGGCAAGGTGCCCGGCGCGAGCGGTGCTGCCAGCAGCAGTTATCACCGGCTTGGTGTCGGAGGCGGCGAAATATATCTACATCCTGCTACTGCCGTGGCTTAACTTTCAGGAAGTTTATCGTTCATTCGCAGTTTCCGTGACACTGATGTTTTGGTCGTTCTGGAGTGGCATGCTATTGCTTGGCGGCGCGTATTTGTCGGCGGCCGAGCATAGTGCACGCGTCCAAGCCCGCCGCGACACTGCTGCTGCAGCGAACCACTAGTACTGCCGCCACGATTTGCTCTATACCTGTCCGGAAAGGCCCGATCAACTTGACATTTGTCGCGGTCCAAACCATACTTGCGCCGCTTGGCGAAAGCGGTTTCAGTCAGAGCTCTATGAAGAAGAAAGCAAAGCCAAAGGAAGTCCCCGCGAAGAAGAAGTTAGCTCCCCGGGCGGCGAAGCGAGCGCCTGCCAAGAAAAGCAAACCGCTACACAGCAAGGCTCCTGTTCCTGCGCCTGCGGACAGTGGCGACAAGCTTACCTTCAACCACGCCATGATCTACGTCAAAGATGTAGAACGCGGGATGCGCTTCTACCTCGACATGATGGGATTTAAGCTCATCGAAGACTTCCGATACGAGGGTACGCCGGTGTACGCACGCCTACGCGCACCCGGCGGCGACGGCACGATTGCCCTGCATCAGGCCGGACCGGGCGTCTCCATCGCCAGTGATGGTGTGCGTCTGTACTTCGAAGTCAGCGACCTCGATGGCTTCTGCCGCAAGCTCCAGCAAAAAGGCTTTTACATTACCCAACTGCCTCGCATGATGCCGTGGGGCTGGCGGCATGCTTATCTCAATGATCCCGATGGCCACGAGATCAGTCTCTATTGGGCTGGCGAAATTCGCATGCAGAAGACGGTGATGAAGGCGGCGCGAGAAGCTGCCAAAAGCTGAACTGGGACAGTGATAGGGGCATTGAAGTACAGCTCAGTCCGCGCTCGCTGCGACGATCACAGCGCCCGGTGTCGGCTCAACTTGACGATGGGCGAATCGTATGCTCGAGGACATGACCTGCGAGGGCTTTTCGATTAGTTGATACATGATCCATGCCGCTAGCCCGGAAGCCGCCAGCCCGACCACATCAAGTACTCCGATGTAGCTGCTGGAATAGGGCAGCCAGTGCGAGAGGCAGCCAATCACGCTGACCCCAATCGGCAAGTGCAGCAGGTACAACGAATAGCTGATATCTCCAACGAAATCCGCGGCGCGATTGTGAAATGTGGACAGCGCGATGATCAAACCTGTAGCCACCGACACGGCAGCTACGATCCAGCCAATCGGTCCGCGCATGGCGACGACCATCACGAAAGTCAGGCCTAGCATTTCGCCTAAACCGATTAGGCGCGAGCGGTACTGAAAAACGAATACACCAATCAGGAAAATCGGAAGACTGCCGGAAACCAGGTGGTGGTTAGGAACCGCGAAATAGGCCGCCATCATCGCTGCCGTAGCGGCGAATCGCGTCACCTTGCTGGAGCTCGCTAACAGCGGTAACATCAGCCCGACCAGTATGTACCATTGACACTCGACGGCCAGTGTCCAGTACGCCACATTGACCCAAGGCACGCCCACCAAGTCGTTCAGGTAAGTGAAATGCAACAACAGGGTGCGTCCGGTGATCGACAGCCGCGGCACGTGGAACAACGGCACCAGAACCAGGTTGGTGGCAAGCAAGGTAACGACAATCGACGCTAGATAGGGCGGATACAAACGCACATTGCGCTTGAGCAGGAAGCGCGGATAATCGCGCAGGACGTAGTGGGAGCGATACAGACTCCAGGGAATAACAAATCCGGAAATCACGAAGAAAATGTCTACGCCCAGATAACCGTACTTTCCCGAGAGGCCAAGATATTTTCCCTGGCCAGAAACGAAGTGACCCCAAGCCACAAAAGTCGCGGCGAAGGCCCGCAGGGCATTGATGACGTCAATGCGTTGGGTTGGCTTTTGTGCGGGCACGCTTCATCTATGTTACATGCGTGGCCTCCGTGAGCGTCTCACCCAGAAGTGGAACGCCCGATCCGACGTTTTTATCGAGATGAGGAGCGCGGCCGCTCGGTGGCTGATCCGCGCATCCAACCTGGTAGGAGGACACGATGATTCGCAAATTGAACTCTGGAGAATACCGGCTCTACTCACGCAAGAAGAATCCTAAGACAGGGAAACGACGCAACCTCGGGACTTTCGCTACTCGCGAGAAGGCCGAAGCACACGAGCGGGCAGTGCAGTACTTCAAGCGGGCTGGTTAGAAACACCTCTCTACTTCAATCGCCAAGATGAACCGCGATCGCCTGTACTGCGTGGCGCCCGTCAAACGACTGATGACCAAGAGCTGCAAATCGGGGTGTTCGCGCTAGAATAGTCCTACTGGTGAGGTTTCCATGGCAACGACAACCAGGCTCGCGGTCCCGGTGAGTGAGTATCTGCACAGCAGCTACAGTCCGGATTGCGACTACATTGACGGCGAGTTGCAGGAGAGAAACGTGGGCGAACTCGATCATGCAGAAGTACAGACCGCGCTCGCTCATTGGTTTCGGAGCCATGACAAGGAATGGAATATCAGGGCCTTCACAGAGCTGCGGATGCAGATCAGCCCGACGCGCTTTCGCATTGCAGACGTATGCCTGATCTCGCGCAGCGAGCCGGCCGATCAGGTATTGCAACGGCCTCCCATCGCTGTCTTTGAAGTGCTCTCGCCGGAAGATCGCATATCGCGGTATCAAGAGCGCTTCGAGGACTACCGCCGCATGGGAATCCGTCACATCTGGGTAGTGGATCCCCAGACCCGGCGTGGTTACGATTGCTCCACTGCAAGCTGGATCGAAACCACGCACCTGGCGGTCGAGAATTCGCCTATCACCGTCGACCTTTCCGTGATCTTCGCGGAGTTGGGCTAACGAACTACAGGTATTAGGCTTTGGGCTGCGGCACGATCCGCAGATACGGTCTGGGCGCTTTCCAGCCTTGTGGGTATGTCTTTCTTGCTTCCTCGTCTGACACCGAGCCCCCAATGATCACATCATCTCCCTGCTTCCAGTTGACCGGAGTTGCGACCTTGT
Organism: uncultured Acidobacteriaceae bacterium; assembly: GCA_963836295.1. Taxonomy (GTDB): domain Bacteria; phylum Acidobacteriota; class Terriglobia; order Terriglobales; family Acidobacteriaceae; genus Bog-257. The sequence continues at coordinate 234,610 of CAWIIY010000007.1, forward strand.
GTTTTGCGGTGAGCTGTAGAGAATCAATGACGCGTAGCACCTCGTCAAAGTTGCGGCCGGTAGTCATGGGATAAATGATAAGCAGCTTGATCTTCTTGTCCGGTCCGGACCACGAAGACCGTTCGCACCGTCTGATTGTCAGCCGCCGTTCTACCTTCGCAACCACCGTCGACACCAGCAGCAAGCATCCCGTAAAGCTTGGCAACCTTCAGGTCCGGTGTCGCCGATCATGGGATAGTTCGGCGCGTATCCTTGCGTTTCCTTGATGTCATCAGACCAACGCTTATGGTTGTCGACCGGGTCGACGCTCAGCCCGATGATCTTGACGTTCCGCTTGTCGAACTCGGGCTTAAGCTTCGCCATATAGCCAAGCTCGGTCGTACACACCGGCGTGAAATCTTTTGGGTGGGAAAACAGTATCGTCCATGAGTCGCCCATCCACTCATGGAACCGAATGGGGTCCCTCAGTAGTTTGGGCCTCGAAGTCAGGAGCTACATCGCCAATCTGAAGTGCCATCACACCTCTCCGTGAAGTTAGTATTTCGTTCGACAATTTCCTGGGAAGCCCGGCGATTCTATCAAATTCCGGCCGTCATAGGTCAAATCACTTCCCGCCCTTGGTCCACTCATCCACCCAATCGTTCACTGTCTGATACCACAGACGACTGTTTTGCGGCTTCAGCACCCAGTGGCCTTCGTCAGGAAAATACAGCATCTTCGACGGAATCCCGAGCCGTTGCACCGTGGTGAACAACTGAAAGCCCTCCGAGACATCGAGCCGGTAATCGAGCTGCCCATGCGACCACCAAGATCGGGGTCTTGAAGTTTGTCGCCGATAGATGCGGCGACCATTTGCGATACATCTCGCGGTTGGTCCACGGAGTACCTTTGAATTCCCACTCGTTGAACCACAACTCTTCGGTCGTGCCGTAAGCCGACTCCGTGTTGAACATGCCGTCGTGCGACACCAGGCACTTGAAGCGGGCAGTGTGACCCTCGATCCAGTTAATTGCGTACCCACCGTAGCTGGCGCCCAGCGCACACTCGCGGTCCTTGTCGACGTAGGGATAGGTCTTTTCGGCATAGTCGAGGCCCAGCATCAGGTCCTGAAAGGGCGCGCCGCCCCAGTCGCCATTGATCGCGTCGATGAACTTCTGCCCGTAACCGGTTGAGCCGTGGAAGTTGATCATGATCACCACGTAACCGTTGGCCGCGAACAGTTCGGGATTCCAGCGATACGACCAGTCGTCGCCCCAAGCACCCTGCGGGCCGCCGTGGATGAGAAACTTACCTGGATATCGCTTGTTCGTGTCGAAGTTCGGCGGCTTCACGACAAAGCCCTGAACTTTTTCCTTCGCCGCGCCGGTGAACCAGAATGATTCGAGGGGCTGCATTTCAACCTGCGCGAGCATGGGACCGTTGAGGTTCGTCACGGCTTGTGCCTTCGACAGCAGGCAACCTGGGAGGCTGTATGCATTCGGAGGCGCGGCCATGCGGCACTGTGCAAACTGGAGTGGAGCGCTATAAATCTCGTTCGGCGCAGCGACCGACATCTGATCGAAGAGCAGCGTCTTGCCGTCTGGAGTCGGTGTGGGACTGTCGTTGAAGCCGGCCACCAGCTCTTGCGGCCAGGGATTCTGGGCGGTCACGTCGATCTTGTAGATCGGCGCTTCCCCTTCGTTCTCGGCGGTGAAGTAGATGGTCTTCGAGTCCGGCGCCCACGTTATCGCATCCACCCAGCGGTCGAAGCTAGGGGTCAGATCGGTAATCTTGCCGGTTGCGCGCTCAGACAGCATCAGGCGGAAGCGGTCACTTTCATAGCCGCCGCGCAACTGCGAGCGATACGCGATGTATTTGCCATCCGGCGAATAGATTGGCGTTCCATCGCTGCCAGGATTGGTGGTTATTCTCTTTGCCTCGCCACCCGCGGTGGACATGATAAAGATGTCATCGTTCGTGCTGATCGCGGGCACCGGATCATGGTTGCTGGTGTAGGCTACCTCCTTCCCGTCCGGCGAGAACACGTACTGGTCCTGCCCGCCGAGGCTGAACGGCGGCACATCGTGAGGGCCGGGTGTCAAGTCGCGCGCAACTCCTCCCTCGGCCGAGACCAGGAACAGGTGGCTGTATTTGCCATCGAAGTAGTGGTTCCAGTGGCGAAACATCAGCTGCGTAAAGATTTTCGCCTTCACTTTCGACTTGGCCTTTTCCTCATCGCGCTGCTTATTACATGCATCGTCTTTGCAATCGGGATAGACCTCCGAGACAAACAAAACGCTTTTTCCGTCGGGCGACCAAAGGCCGCCCGAAGCCTCGGTCGAAATCGTCGTCACCTTGCGCGGCTCGCCGGTCAGCGTGCCGGTGGAGGTGTCGAAGTCTTGCACCCAGATCTGCGACCCCCCATCGCGCGAGGACTCGAACAAGACGCGCTTGCCATCCGGCGAGAAACGAACGCGATCTTCGCCGGGCCCCGTAGCGGGTGTGAGACGTCGCGCCTCTCCGCCGCTCACGGGAACGATCCACAGATGCGGCGTGCGGGTGTTCTCGTCGAGGTTAACGTCCACGGCGGCGAACGCCACCCACTTGCCGTCCGGCGAAACGATGGGTTCGCCGATGCGCTTGAGTTGCATCATGTCTTCGAAAGTAAAGGGGTGCTTGCTCTGCGCAAAGGCGCACAGTGAGCAGCAGAAAACAAGAATGAGAATGCGGCGCAGCATGAAGCCTCCGGCAGAACAAACGAAGCAATGAATTCTGCGTCTAAAGACTGGTTAGTCTAAATCACTGGGACAAATACACGAAACCACCGCTGGATTCTCGGGTTTGTGAAAGTGGGAAGGCGGTGCAGTTTGCCGACACGTGATTTAGCCTCACTCTCAGCCCTGCGACTGGTCTACCCAAGCCGAATCAGCGGCTGGCGGCATGATCGAATACAATAGGTTCAAAGGACAGCATCCTGATGAAGTTCCAGCAATTTTCCCCTCGTTTTCTGACGTTCTCATGGTTGCTGCTTACGATGTGTCTGGCGCTTCCGGCGCTTGCCCAGCGTGGCGAGGGCCCGCTTGATTCATCTCAGCCGACCGGCATCACGGTGGACGAAATTATCCAGCGTTTTGCCGCCAAGGAAAAGCAGTTCAAAATTGCGCGCGAGCAATACACCTATCGTCAGGACGTGATGGTGGAAACGCTTGACGGTGACACGGTCGATGGCGAATATCGCCAGGTGGTGGATGTATTGTTTGACGATCAGGGCCGCCGGATTGAGCAGGTCGTGTTTGCCCCGGAGTCAACCTTGCAGCGGATTTCCATGACTCGCGAGGACTTCGACGACATTCAGCATCGCCTGCCTTTCGTGCTGACCAGCGACGAAATTCCGGAATACTCGATTCTTTACGTCGGCAAGCAAAGGGAAGACGAACTCGGCACCTACGTCTTTGACATTGCCCCCAAGCAAATCGAAAAGAACAAGCGTTACTTCCAGGGGCGAATCTGGGTGGATGACCACGACTTCCAAATCGTGAAGACCTACGGCAAGAACGTGCCCGACATTGGCGTTGGCAAGCACCACGGAGAAGGCGAGAACCTGTTCCCGAAGTTCACCACTTGGCGACAACAAATTGACGGACAATACTGGTTTCCGGTTTATACCAAGGTGGACGACGTGTTGCACTTCTCGAGTGGTGACGTTCACGTAAAACAAGTGGTGAAGTACACCAACTACAAGCGTTTTGGAGCCAAGTCGAAGATCATCTACGAGGGCCAGGAAATTCCGAAGGACCAGCCACAGTCGGGGATACAGCAGCCAAAGGCAACGCAGCAGGCACCGCCGAAACAATAGTCGTTCTTCAGCGCTCGTTTTTCGCAGGAACCTTGTTACGGCGATGGCTTTCGCCGAAGGATTGTGTCTTTGGCGAAAAGCGAATAGCTAAACTCAGTAGAAGAGGTACTTGCGCCATTTGGAGTCGGAACGACCCATCATCCGCATGATGTGCCGGCTGGTATGCAAGTTGAAAGCGCGCGGCTCGCGCATCAGTTTCATGCTGGCTTCGTGAGGCAGCAGGTTGCCCTTGCGTCGATTGCAGGAGTGGCAGCAAGCCACAAGATTTTCCCACGTTGAAGCCCCACCGCGTGAACGCGGGATGACGTGGTCCAGCGTCAACTCGCCGGCGGCCAGGATTTTCCCGCAGTATTGGCAGGTATTACGGTCCCGCAACAAAATGTTTTTACGCGAGAGGGCGCGCGTCTGGTGCGGAATACGCCGGTATTCCAGCAGGCGGATGACGGACGGCACATGCATGGCGATGCGCGCCGCGTGCAGATAATGTCCATTGGCCTCTTCCATGATGGCCACTCCCTTCAGCACCAGAATGACGGCGCGGCGAGCGGCACAGACATTGATAGGCTCGTAGGACGCATTGAGTACCAGCACGGGGGCGTGCATCGCTGTCCATTGGGGTGGCTCATCCCCGGTGACGCGGGCGTGATGCATACATCCGGCAAGCGACTTGCCGTATCGGGACGCTGCGCTGTGGGCCGACATGGACATACCTGGTTACATCGAAGCCGTGAGAGCCACCGCCTCGTTTTCCTCCTCATCCCTGCGATTGGCGACCGCCCGTGGAGCCGCAGCCTGAAAAGCGCGGGCTACGGTCGCCGCCCAAACTCGTTCCGCGCCAGCCTGCTTCAGCACCCGGGCGCACTCCGAAAGTGTGGTTCCGGTCGTCATGACGTCGTCCACCACAATCACGGCGCGGCCCCGTACACGGCGCCGGCCCCCAACCCGAAATGCATCGTGCATGTTCGCGATACGCTGTTCGCGGCTGAGGCCCACCTGTGAAATGGTCGCGCGCTGACGGACCAGCACGTCGGTGGCGAGTTCGACTCGCCGTGGTAAGCGCTTCCCCGCGGCGCGCGCAAGCAACTCGGCTTGGTTGAATCCACGCTCACTGCGCTTGCTCGTGTGCAGCGGAACCGGGACAATCAGTGGAAGCGTATCACCGGGGAGAAGTTCCGCGATGGAGTTCGCCAGCATTCGACCCAGCACCGGCACAATGGGGATAACGCCCTCATACTTCAATAGATGCACTAGACCGCGAAGGCCACCTTCATATTCGCCGAAGGAGACGGCACGCGCGAACTCCGGCTCAAAGTCGCGGCAATTCTGGCAGCGCCCATCGCCCATCAGCAGCTGTGCGCCAAACAGGCGGTCGCCGCAAACGATGCACTGCGGCTCGCGCACCGGCGCAATCGCTTCAAGACATTCAGGGCAGACAGGAATCCGGGAAATGTTATTGAGTGGGGTGTTGCACAGCCTGCAATCGGAAGGGAAAAGGACGCAGAAAACATCGCGCAGTGTAGCTTGCAAGGGCGCGAAGGGTACGGCACGTTGCTGGGCGCGCTGACTTCGCCGGTCTCGCTCTAGCGTCTCACGACTGCTGAAGACGACCCTCCAACCACCCTGACGCGCCAACTCGGCGCGAATCGAGAACCCGTCGCCGGTGCCTCCGGGTGCCAGAGGAGCGATGGTTGACGCTCGTCCGATACCCCAACGAGTCGCAACTCGTCGGGGCCCCTGATCCGGTCCCGAAGCACCGTGACCCTACAGTATATGAGCTATGATGGCAGGGCGCAATGCACGCGAGGGTTCGTAGCAAGGATTTCACCGAGATTTCATCGATCACCACGCTAAGGCCAGCACCCTGAACTTGGGTTCCGCTCAGCCGCACTTGTAACAAATGCCACTGCCGTGCTAACTTGCGCCGTCGCCCCTTTTGCTGCGCCACGCGAGGTCTTCTTACATGAGTACCACCATCAGCACGCCGGAAAGAAAGTTTCGCTCATACGTTCCCGACAATACAACGATGCCGGAGTTTACCCTTCGGGCCGTGCTCCTTGGCCTGGTCCTGACGGTGGTTCTGGGGGCGGCCAATGCCTATCTTGGCCTGCGCGCCGGCATGACCATTGCCGCCACGTACCCAGCGGCCGTCATCGGCATGGCCGTGCTGCGCATCATGAAGGGCTCGCTGCTGGAAGAAAACATCACGCGAACCGTGGGCTCGATCGGTGAATCGGTCGCAGCGGGCGCCATCTTCACCATTCCGGCATTTGTAATCTCCGGAGCCTGGCCAATCTTCGACTTCCAGCATGCCTACCTGAAGTCGTCGATACTGATGCTGATAGGCGGCGCGCTCGGCATTCTCTTCGTCACGCTGCTGCGGCGGGTGATGGTGGAAGACCCTGAGCTTCCCTTCCCCGAATCGGTTGCTGCCTCGGAAATTCATAAGGCCGGACAGCAAGGCAGCCGCGCGGCCAAGATACTTTTCTCGAATATGGGGTTTGGTGGACTGGTTTATCTGCTAGGACAGTTCAGCCTCTTCAGTCCCAGCCGGGACTTCCTGGTGAACGTCGGTCACTTGGGCAAGAGCTTCGTGCGCATGGGACGCTCGGCTACGGCGCCAAAACTGACGGCCGGAGCGGCGACGACCTGGTCGGCGCCGGCGATCAGTCCTGCTTACCTGGGCGTCGGTTACATCATTGGACCGCGGCTGGCGGCCCTTAACTTCTCGGGTGGCGTTGTTGCCTGGGGCTTGCTGGTGCCGCTGATTTTGTTCCTCGGCGGTCCCGGCTGGTAGCGGAGTTCGCCCCCACGGGCAAGGTCATGACTCCCGACAATTCGTTCTGGGCGGCGCAGGCCGGCGCCGTGTGGAGCTACATTGTGCGTCCGATTGCCGTGGGCGGCATGCTGGTGGGTGCCTGTTACACGCTCTTCCGCATGCGCAAGAACCTGGCTTCGGGCATGGTGCGCGCGGTCTCCGATCTGAAAAAGTCGGCCGCACAACACGCCAGCACCGCCCGCACCGAGCGCGATCTGAATGGAAAGATCGTATTCGGCGGGCTGTTCCTCGTGCTGATCAGCATGGTTTTCTTATACAAGAGCTATGCGGCTTCGTGGGGCCCGGGTATAGTGGCGGCGATTGTAATGATCATCATCGGCTTCTTCTTCGCCGCGGTCTCTGGCAATCTGGTCGGGCTGATTGGCTCCTCGAATAATCCCATCTCCGGATTGACGCTAGCCGCGCTGGTGATCGCAGCCCTGCTGATGGTGCTAATGGGTGTATCAGGAATGCATGGCGTGGCGGCTGTGCTCGGCGTGGCGGCGGTAGTCTGCATCTCCTCGGCCGTCGCCGGAGAGATGTTGCAGGACCTGAAGGTGGGACACATTCTTGGCGGCACTCCCTCCAAGATGCAGATTGGCGACTTCATCGGTGTGGCCGCCGCCAGCTTTGCGCTGCTTCCCGTGCTCTTGCTCTTGAATCAGGCCAACATCAACAGCGGCGGTATTGGTTTCGGGGCACCGCCAACTTCCCGCTCCGCAAGCCGGGCTGATGGCCATGCTGGCGAAAGGCATTGTGGGCGGCGAAATGGCTTGGCCGCTGATCATCGTCGGCATTGTCATGGGCTTCGCGTTGATCATGATCGAAGTCAAGAGTCCCATGTTGTTCGCCGTCGGCATGTACCTACCGCTGGAGACGACCTTCGCCATCTTCCTTGGCGGCGTCATTCGCTGGATCACCGACAAGATGCGCGACAGCAAGGACTTTAACGAGGCGCAAAAGGCCCGGGTGGAAAACGCCGGGGTGCTGACTGCCTCCGGGTTCATTGCCGGAGAGGCCCTCATGGGCATTGTGATCGCGATCTTCCGCTACAAACAATGGCCGCTGCCGGTGATCTTCCAGCATCCGAATGTGATTTCGGGATTCATCGTGCTGGTGATTCTTGCGATCGTTATGGTTCGCGTGCCGCTGGCCAATGCGGGCAGACCGGATGAACCAGCGCCGCCGACCGCGATCATGTAGTTATTGGTGAGTTCACCACAGGGACACAGAGGCACGGAGAAAAGTCCTATCACAGCGTGGGATGGAGTTCTGGCGTAAGGTACGCTGTAGCCCGTCATCCAAATGACCGCACGAATGTTGTCATCCTGAGCGGAGGCGACGCAGGGTTTGCGTCGCCGCAGTCGAAAGGACCCCTAAGCTGCCAAGAAACTCGACTTCGCAAATGAGCATTTCCGCCAATCTTTCCGCTATCCACGAGCGTATCGCTCGCGCCGCCGCGCGGGCGAGACGCAATGCGAGCGACATCGCACTAATGGCAGTCACTAAGACCGTCCCTGCCGATCGCATTGTGGAAGCCTACGAAGCCAGCCAACGATTGTTCGGCGAAAACCGCGTCCAGGAATTCTCCGATAAGGCAGGCGCTCTGGCGAGCTTGCGTGATGCCGACTTTCACATGATCGGCCATCTGCAATCCAACAAAGCTCCGAAGGCCGCCGAAATCTTCCACGCCGTCGATTCGCTCGAACTCGGCGAAGTTGGGCGAGCGCCTGAATGTCGCTGCCGCAAAAATCGACAAAGTACTCGACGTGCTGATCGAGATCAATCTCGGCGGTGAAATAGCCAAGTCTGGCCTCGCCCTGGATTCGGCTGAACTCGACCGCATCCTGGTTGGTGCTCCCACCTGGAAGAATTTGCGCATTCGCGGCCTGATGACCGTCCCACCATTCACAGAGGATCCTGAGGGCGCGCGCTCATACTTTCGCCAGCTTCGCGAATTGAGCGACCGGCTTGCCGCGCAAGATTTGCCATCGATCAACCTCGATGTGCTCTCGATGGGCATGTCGCACGACTTCGAAGTCGCCATCGAGGAGGGCTCAACCTGCGTGCGTATTGGAACCGCGATCTTCGGCGACCGCCCCAAGCCATGATCCCCATCCGCAACACGCCATTCGGCGCCACCTTTCAAGTGAAGGTGCATCCCCGCGCGAAAAAGAACGCGATTACCGGCGAGGTTGGCGACGCACTGAAGCTGGCCTTGACGGCGCCAGCCCTGGAAGGCCGCGCCAATCAGGCCTGCATCGAATTTCTAGCAGAAGTTTTGAATGTGCCGCATGCGTCGGTTACGATAGCCGCCGGGGAAGGCAGGCGCAACAAAGTGATTCGCATTGCGGGAATGTCGGCCGCACAAGTCACAGCAAAGCTGTTGAGAGAGTAGTCGGTAGCCGCGATATGGAAATTAGCAACGAAGCCCTCCGCGGGTAAAGCCGTAGTGATTTTGCTGGATAAACGGACGGCCTGAAGGCCGTCCCCTTCGAGAATCCAGAGGCAATTAGAGTTTCTCCGGTTGATGTTAACTGGCAACTGACGACTGGTAACTGACAACTGCTTCAACGAGGAGAACATCTTGAGCTTTGCGCAGCGGTGGCGCGACATTCGCATGGGCTTCGAGCGGCCCTTCTGGGTCGCCAACATCAGCGAGCTGTTCGAGCGCCTTTCCTACTACGCAGCGTTTGCTTCGCTGGCGCGATATCTCCACGAAGTCCTGAAGTTTCCCACCGAGCAGACTGGCACGCTCACCGGATTCTTCGGCGGGCTGGTCTGGTTTCTGCCGGTCTTTGGTGGAACGCTCGCCGACCGCATGGGCTTTCGGCGAGCCCTATCGTTGGCGTATCTCATTCTGAGTTGCGCTTACTTCCTGTTGGGATCGGTGGGTGCGCCATGGCTCGCCCCTGTGCGCGACAATGTGCCGCTCGTCGTGCTTGTGACCTTTGTGCTGGCCTTGCCGGCGCTGGGAGTCGCGCTGGTCAAGCCTAGTGTCGTGGGCACCACGGCGCGTGCTTCGAAAGAAAACGTTCGCTCCATCGGGTACTCCATCTACTACACGCTGGTCAACATCGGCGGCGCCGCCGGCCCCTATGTCGCTTCCTACGTGCACCAGCGTATGCGTGTGGAGAACGTCTTTCGCGTGGCTGCAGTGAGCGTGTTCCTGATGTTCCTCGGGGTGTTGCTGTTTTTCAAGGAGCCGCGTCGCGCTGAGGAAGTTCAAACTACCAGTCTCTCGCAAGCCGCTAGAAACTTCTGACCGTCATCACCAATCCGCGTTTCATGCTGTTTCTGTTGATCTTCACTGGTTATTGGATCGTCTATTGGCAGGAGTTCATTACTCTGCCGCTTTATGTTCACGACTACATCAATCCCCACACCGACACCGAACTCCTGCTGGTAACGGGTCCGCTCGTGGTGATTGCTCTCACGGTCGCGGTCAACATCGTTACTCAGAGAATTCGCGCCTTCAACGCCATCATCATTGGCACACTGCTGACCGCCCTGGCATGGATTATCCTCACCATCAGGCCCACGGTAACCGGCGTGGTGCTTACGCTGATCGCAGTGGCGCTCGGCGAGATTACGCAATCGCCTCGATACTATGAATACATTTCACGGCTCGCTCCCTCCGGACAACAGGGAACTTACATGGGGTTCGCATTTCTGCCGTTGGGCATCGGCTCACTGATTGGCGGGAAGTTCGGCGGGTTTCTCATCCACTACTTCGGTGAGGTGAAACATCAGCCGGGAAGGATGTGGTGGATAATTACGGGTGTAGGCGTACTAACCGCAGTTATGCTGTGGATGTATGACAAGGTCGTGCTGCCAACTCAAAAGGGCGAGACCACGCCGTCATGAAAACGCCCACCTATATCGCCAAACACATCCGCATAGTTCTGAAGAACGGTGGCTCGGCTCCGCATACCGAGGAAGTTCAACGGTTTTTCAAGCACGAAGTGCAGTCGCGTGGTTGGTACACAGGCGAGCTGCGGAAAGTCGCAGTACGATTTCGCCGGACCATCATCGAAGAAAATGGGCTTCCGTTCCTGCTACAGATTTCCGATCAGCTCTTTCGCGGTTATGTTCTGGAAGAAAAAGTCTTCACCGTCCTGATGCTTCAAGGGATCGTGGATAAGTTCGGCAAGGCAGAGTTCAAGCTATTTGAGACTTGGCTGGATCGCGTCAGCAGTTGGGCCGATCACGATGCGCTGGTGCATTACCTCATCGGTCCAATGATTGCGGCCGACGATCGCTTCTTGTCCCGGCCCCCGCGATGGGCCAAGGAGAAGAGCCGTTGGCATCGGCGCGCCGCTGCGGTCAGCCTGATCCACAGCACGCGTCAGCACAAGAACTTCGGCGATATCCAGCGCATCACCGAAATGCTTTTAGCTAGTGACGACGACATGGTTCAGAAAGGACTGGGCTGGCTGCTGCGCGAAGCGGCCAAGGCGAATCCAGACCAGACGGTTAAATACCTGATGACCATCCGGAATCGGACGCCACGGCTGGTTTTGCAAACGGCCTGCGAGACGCTGCCACCAGCCACGCGCCAGCGCGTGCTAGCCGCTAGCAAGTCTCAGCCGCCAAAACCTTTTCACGACTGAGGACGCGGGAGAGCACGGAGAATCAAAGGCTGAAGCAATCGCGGATTTTCACGGATGACCCGGATCAATCACAGAAGAGAGCAACCGGCTAAACGCCAAGTGCTAAATCCCTGATTGTGTCTCAGTTGTCTCTGCGCCTCTGCGGTGAAACCTTCTCGTGCCCGCTCTTCATTTACAATAGAAAACGCATGAATCTCTCCGATATTCAGGGTGCGCTGCGCGACAGCCATAACGATTGCTGGCTCTTCTACGATCACCATCACCGCGATGCGATTGCCTATAGCGTCCTCGGCCTGCCGCAGAAAATGATGGTGACCCGCCGCTGGTTTTATGTTGTTCCCGCTAATGGTGAGCCGGAAAAGCTGGTGCACCGCATCGAAAGCCATCATCTCGACTCGCTGCCAGGCAAGAAGCTGGAGTACTCGGCGTGGCAGGAGCTTTGGCAGAACCTCGAGTCGATGCTAAAGCCGTACAGCAAAGTCGTAATGCAGTATTCGCCCAATAACCAGATTCCCTACATTTCCCTGGTCGACGGCGGTATGCTGGAACTGGTACGCAGCTTCGGCAAAGAAATTGTCAGCTCGGCAAACCTGGTGGCGCGCTTCGAAGCCACTTTGACCGACGCCCAGATCGCGACCCACTTCAAAGCTCGCAATGCAGTAGACAAAATCACAGCCGCGTTTTTCCCGGAGATGGCGCGGCGGGTGCGCAACGGTGGCACGCACGAGTTCGAAATGCAGCAGTGGGTGATGGAGGCGTTCAAGCGTGAGAACCTGGTGACCGACGATCCGCCCATCGTCGGCGTTAACGCGCATAGTGGCGACCCACATTACGAACCCACCGCGGCGACGTCGGCCCCGATCCGCGAGGGCGACTTCGTACTGCTCGACCTCTGGGCCAAGACCAATGATCCCGATGGCGTCTACTACGACATTACCTGGACGGGCGTGATCGGCAGCCCCGGCGACAAGCATCGTGAGGTATTCGAGATCGTACGCGATGCTCGCAACGTTGGCATCAACAAGGTCAAGCAGGCCTTCGACGCCGGCCAAAAAATTCAAGGGTGGGAAGTGGACGAAGCCGTCCGCGGCTATATAGCCGGCAAGGGTTATGGAAAGTACTTTATCCATCGCACCGGACATTCGATTGGCCGCGACATTCACGCCAACGGCGCGAACCTGGACAATCTCGAGACCAAAGATGATCGTGAGATCCTGCCCAACACCTGCTTCTCAGTCGAGCCAGGAATCTACCTGCCGGAATTCGGAGTGCGCAGCGAAATCAATATGATGATTCGCAACGGGAAGGGCGAAGTTACCGGCCGCGTCCAGAACGAGTTGGTAGTGGTCTGATGGCGAATCCGCAAAATACTGCTACCGCGGGGCGGCGCTCTAGCAATGCTGCCGCAACCCGCGACAATTCGATGGCAATCATCGCTCCGGTCGCGGGATGGCTCTTTCCCGGTCTCGGACACTTCATTCAGCGCCGCTGGATTCGCGGGCTACTGCTGATGGCAGCGGTGTTGGTAATGTTCTTCGTTGGACTCGGCATGCAGGGCAAGGTGTACTCGCTCAACAGCGGCGACCTGCTTGACATGCTGGGATTCGTCGGCGATTTGGGTGCCGGGGCTCTTTACTTCATCGCCAGGAGCATGGACTGGGGGATTGGCAACATTCATCGCGCCGTGGCGGATTACGGCACCAAGTACATCGTCGTTGCGGGATTGCTAAATGTAATTGCCGCGGTTGACGCTCACCACATTGCGATCGGCAAGAAACCATGACCTTCGAACTCTCTCACTTCAATGCCGCCTTGTTGTTCGCCCTCTGTGCCTCGACGGTTTTCGGCATCACGCAACGCAGTACACCGCGCGACATGTTTCGCTACGGCGCGTACTGCTTTGTGCTGTTTGTTGGCGGCGTGATTGTCGCGGCCTGGGCCATGTGGCTAATTAAGCATTGAAAGGCAGGGGCTCGGGGTCAGGGGCTAGAAACCCCGTTCTTTGAAACTCTGCGGAAAGGACATAGCGATGCAGGTCAAGAGCTATCAGGATTTGATCGTTTGGCAGAAGGCTATGTCATTGGTCACACAGAGCTATACACGATGACCGCCAAGTTTCCGAGCAGCGAAATTTCTCATCAGCTGGAACATAGTGTCATCGACATGACGAATGAGTTAGGACGCATACTAAACGGTCTAGTCGCTTCCATCGAAGGTAGAAAATTGAAGCAGCCGGCATCACTGACCCCTAACACCTAACCCCCAGCACCTGCCTTCCTACCCCTCCCACACAAACGCATCGAACACCCGCAACTCGTCAAAGCCCAGCCGCCTATACAGATCTACTGCCCGATGGTTGGCCTCGGTCACGGTTAGTGACAGCTGGCTGAAATTCCGGTTGCGCAGCGAGTGATGCGTACTGGCGATTAGTCTCTCCCCAATGCCCAATCCGCGATACTCCGGAACCAGGCACACCTGCGTGACGTGCCCCACGTCATCTTTCACCCTCGAGCAAAGGATCAGTCCGATCAATGCATTGCTTGGCCGATGAATGGCGACGAACGAAGAGTCGGTGTCGAAGACACCACAGCCGGGGAATCGCACAATGTTATTCAGAAAGCGGTTGGAACCGGCATTAGTGCGGTATTGATCATTTATCTCAGAATCGATGTGGGCGCGATAGGCGGTTGTGATGACACCGGCTGCCGGCTGGTAGTCCTGCTCGGCCCAACGCCTAATAAGGACATCCTCGGGCACACTCATGGGCGAAACGTTCGGAGCATTTGGGCCCTGCAACTGCAATGAAAGGAACAGCCTGCGGTGGCGCTGAAATCCTGAAGAGACGAAGATCTCGGCCAGATCTCCGGTCTGGTGCGTCAGCAGCTGAGCTTCCACCCGCAGAATACCCGGCGACTGCTGAAGGGTCTCGATCACATGCTCAACCATTTGAAGTTCGATCGCACGGGCATCGGAGCGGCGCGGAGAAACGAAGAGATCACCGACTACGCCTTTACTGCCTTCATAGACGAAGAACGAGTAACCGACAATGTTCCCGCGCTCAACGGCAGCATAACCGGGCAGGATCTTGGCGTCCGCGTAGCGCAAGATCATGTCCGACGAACCGCGATAATCCCAAGCGAGCAGGCTGCCCCAGACCTCGACCTCTTCCTCGAGCAGAGGACGCAAGTCGGTAGACGAGAAATGCCTGAGGTCGAGAATCTCCACGTTAGTCAGTTGATGCGAGCGGCGAAAGACAGTAGCAGCCATAGACGCGTCGTCCTGAGGCGCTGAGTCAGTCTAGTGCGGGTTGGCGTCCGAGGCAAATCTTAAAGCTTGGGGCTGGGTTGCCTTGGGAGATCGCGAATTAAGAGATTTTATTCGTTGTCGCAACAGTTTCTCTAGCAACTAATCCTTGCTAGTTCGATTCGTACGTTAGAGAGGATAAAGAAACAGATTTGGAACTCAAGTCAAGTGAAGTCTATAGGCTTCAGCCATATATAAACGCAGCTGGCCGGGCGCTGGATCGAACAGGAAAGGGGAAATATGCGTATCCTCCGTTACAGTCGGTTGCTCTTATTAGCTCTCCTGATTGCCGCTGTACCCATATCGTCGTTTGGGGGAGTATTCATCTCGGTGGCGATCGCACCGCCTCCGCTGCCAGTGTATGCGCAGCCTCTGTGCCCGGGTCCCGGCTACATCTGGACTCCAGGCTATTGGGCGTATGGTCCGTATGGCTATTTTTGGGTACCCGGCACTTGGGCGCTCGCTCCCGAAGTTGGCTTTTTATGGACGCCGGGCTACTGGGGATGGGACGGAGCCGCGTACACCTGGTATCCTGGATACTGGGGCCCGCAGATAGGCTTTTATGGTGGCGTTGACTACGGTTACGGCTATACCGGTTTCGGCTATCAGGGCGGATACTGGCGCGGCCGCGATTTTTACTACAACCGCGCCGTCAATAATGTAAACGTAACCAATATTCACAACACCTACAACACTACGGTTGTCAACAAACTCACCGTAAATCGCATCAGCTACAACGGAGGTAGGGGTGGTATCAATACGCGGCCCACGGCTGCCCAGGAAGCCGCCATGCGCGCGCACCATGTCGCTCCCACGGCGGTGCAGAACCAGCACGAGCAGATGGCGCGCGCCGATCGAGCACAATTAGCCTCCGTAAACCACGGACGGCCGGAGGTAGCGGCAACTCCCAAGCCAACGACGTTTCACGGTGCAGGTGTGGTCAAGGCGAGTAATGCTCCGGTGACCAATAATCCGGCGGTAGGTGCTCGGAGGCCAGGCAATGTAAACAGTGCAAACACTTCACGGCCGGGCAACAAGAATGTTTCGCGTCCGCCCGAGCGTGCGAACGCGACCCCGCCCCATAACTCGCCCCACCCCAATACTGCGAATAACGTCCCGCATCCGCCAGCACGGGAAACCGCACCTCGTCCGAATAACGAGACGGTCGCACACAATGCTGGTCATCCAGCTTCTGCGGAAGCGAACCGTCAGGTCCCGCATCCTCCGGCTCATGTGAACCACAGCGAAACGGCACCTCACGGCAATGGTGCCGCAAAGGCGCCACATGAAAACAATGTTTCTCGTCCGCCGGCGAGGGAGAGTACTCCGCACAACGCGGCCGCTCCGCGACCGGAAAATCTGACGGTCGCGCACAACATGGGGCATCCGGCTCCCCAGCCAACGAATAGAGAGAGGCCGCGCCCTCCGGCGCACACCAACCAACCTGCTCCCCACGTGAGCCAGACACCGGCGAAACACGAGGCGCCGCCGCATCAAAGCGCACCGCATCCGTCAAGTGAGCACGAGCCGCACGAGGGCTCCAAACCGCACGGCGGAACCTAACCAAGAACCCTTATGTAAGTTGAATAGAAACCCCACCCAGCACAAAGCTTGGCTGGGGTTTGCTACGGCTGCGCCCGCCCCGAGGCCTTTCCCGACACGACGTAAAAATCCAGGTGCTGCGGTGCGAAGCCGCCTAGGCGCGTGACGCTGCGTCCGGGCAGGCGATACTCTAGTTCCTTCTGGGTTCCACTGGCGGCCACTACCAGGTGATCGAAGTCAGGGATTTCATTTTCCTCGTAGCTCGACACCGGTTGGTTGGCGTAAAACGCCAAACCGTATCTCACTCCGGGAGGCACATCGTAGACCGCAATGTTTGGGATTTGTCCGAGAACGCTCTGGTGAATCGCCGCCTCCACGGGGCGCGCCGATTGCAATAAATTGACGATCGGCGCCGTGCCGCGGAGCACCAGCGCGAATGCGATGACAACCGGAACCAGCGTAATGAACCGCAACACGCGGAAGCCCTGGACGCGCAAACTCAACCAGAGCGCAAGAATCCCAGTAACCGCCAATGCTACTCCCACGATGATCGCATTTCGCGGAGGGGGCAGCTTCAGCAGTTTGAACGGAACGATCAGCGCTGCCACTAGCATGGCCGCAGAGAGCACTGCATGTAGCAGTCCTGACCACACGCCGGGCTTTTCCGCTTCCTGCTCGCGGCGCCAGACAAAGTTGGCCAG
Organism: uncultured Acidobacteriaceae bacterium; assembly: GCA_963836295.1. Classification (GTDB taxonomy): domain Bacteria; phylum Acidobacteriota; class Terriglobia; order Terriglobales; family Acidobacteriaceae; genus Bog-257. Next base: position 251,419 of record CAWIIY010000007.1, read on the forward strand.
CAAAATTGTCCCGGCTGGAATCGCGGGGAGAATGTATCCCGGCAGCTTCGACTGCGATAGCGAGAAAAATGCTATCGGTAGCAGCAACCAAACCGTGAGATAGGTTCGCAGATCTTCTACTCCTGGTGGCTGCTGTACCGAGAAGCGCCAGTCGCGAATCGCGTCGACCAGTGCTGCGACTACAAAGACAGTCCAAGGCACTAGCGCGAGCAGCGCCACTGGCAAGTAAAACCAGAAGGGCTGGGGATGGTGATAGAGGTTAGTGCTAAAGCGTTCCAGATTATGCTGCAGAAAGAAGACGCGAAGGAACTCGGGATTGGCACGCTGCACGGCAATAAACCAGGGCAAGGTGACTACCAGATACAGTAGGATCCCGGTCGGCCAAAGGGTGCGGAGAATCAACTGCCAATCACGCCGCAGCGCAGCAAAACCTAGGATGATCAGCCCCGCTAGCAGGACGGCAACGGGCCCCTTCGCCAGGGTTCCGAATCCGGCGAAAAGATAGAACGCCAGCAGCCAGCCCCGGTTTTGGCTGGAGTACCACCCATACCAGGACAGCATCGCGACGGTGAACATCGCGGTCAGGGGCATGTCGGTCGATGCACTCCTCCCGAATCCAATCATGATGGCCGAAGCTGCGGTAATTAACGCGGCATCAAGCTGCATTCCCCTGCGGAAATGGCGTGCCCAGACGTAGATGAAAAAGACCATCAGCGAGCACAGGAGTGCCGATGGCAATCGCGCCGCCCAATCGCTCACGCCTCCGCTCGCCTTGTATGCGACCATGGCGCACCAGTAATAGAGGGGCGGCTTTTCGAGCCAGGGATGACCGTACAGGACGGGGGTGACCCAATCGTTGCGTACCAGCATTTCCCGCGCGACTTGCGCATAGCGGGGCTCGTCGGCGCCTACCAGGCCGACGATTTGCAAGCCGGCAAAAAACAGGAACCCGCAGAACGCAATGAGGGCGACCACGTCGGTGGAACGGCGGGTGCGTTCCTCCAAGAAGATGGGGTTTCGTTTCAAGGCTTGATTCCGTTGGCCGCGCAATCGTTACTGCACCACCAAGTGATGACCGCGAATCCGAAATTGCGCCAGCAGACGCTCGGTGGCGACCGATAACGGGCCCGCCATCGCGCAACCGCTCGCGCATTTGTGACCGCCGCCGCCAAACTGCTCGGCAACCGCGGCCACGTCGACCGCACCCTTGCTGCGCAGGCTTGCGCGGAAGCAGCCGTCTGGCTGTTCTCGGAAGAACAGTGCTACTTCGATCCCTTCGATGGCCAATGCGTAGTTGACTAATCCTTCGCAATCTTCAGCGTTGGCCTGGCAGCGTTCCATGGTAGCGCAGTCTACGTGCATCCAGGCGAGACTACCCTCCCGCTGAAGACTGGTGAGGGCTGCCCCCAGCAAACGCATCTTGGAGAGAGGTCTTGAGAAGTACACGTTATGGGCAATTCGGACCAGGGTCAGCACCACAGCGCACTAATTCCCTTGCCAGAGCGAATGTCCGCTCGTTGGTTCCGCTGAAGCAGAACGAGCCTGTATCGGTGAGCACCGCGGTATAAAGACAGGTGGCCACTTCGGGTGAGATCTGGACGCCGGCTTCGCGGGCCAGACGGAAGATCATTTCTGCCGTCGCGCAAGCACTGGGATCGATCCAATTCAAGTCAGCGAACGGGCGGGCGGTCGCATGGTGATCGATGTTGATGAGATAGTGTTGCTCTAGGCCCATGAGGTGCGTGCGTTGCACGCAGTCGCATTCCAGAATGATGACCGCCTCGGCCGGCGGAGCGTTTTCGGTGGTATGCAGCACCGAATCGCTAAAGGGCAACGGTCGGTAGACGCCCGGGACGCCGTCGCTCAGGACGACATTTGCTTCTTTGCCCATGCTGCGCAGAATCTGGCAACATGCCAAGGCGGATCCTACCGCATCGCCATCCGGCCGAGCATGTGAGGTAAGGATGAACTTCTGCCTTCTGCCAATCTGATTCAGAACTTCGTCCAGCATCCCAGTGGTCCCGTTCTTCGAACCTAACGTTTCCTTTTCTGAATTCGATGCAACAATTCTTCGATCCTGCCGCCGTACTGTTCCGAGTGGTCGAGGACGAATATGAGCTCCGGCGCCTGACGGATACCAAGACGACTCACCAGCTCATGCCGAATGTAGCCTCCTGCTGCGCTCAGCCCTTCGAGGCTCTGCTCCGCTTCGTGCTCGTCGCCAGCGACCGAAACCAACACGCGGGCCGTCTTTCCATCGGCCCCTAGTTCGGCACCTCGCTGACGCTGACCAATCCAATGCGAAGATCACCCAATTCCCCTTCGACTAAAGCGACGATCTCTTCCCGCAAGGCTTCTGCCATGCGTCCACGATGGTATTTCTGACCCCGGTTTTCCATTACCTTCTACAATTATGATCGGCAAAAAGAGAGGAACGTTAGAGAATACGCCCACACGTCAAGCCGGCGGTGATAACCATCACGGTTCCTCGGTTGCGCGCTCGCCAAATTCCGCTTCACTCAAGAAATCGAGAAACGAATCGATAACTTCGCCGCCGCTGTTATTAGCTGTGCGCATTGCGTGCCGTTCCACATTGCGCATCAGGCCCTCGAGGTAATCGCGCGAATGCGAAATGCTGACCACCCCCAGAGTGGCCCGCTGCCAGGCCTCGCTCGAGTCGATCTCGGCTACGGAAACGTTGAAGTGGGCCCGCAGCCCATCTTTCACACTGCGCAGCACCTGCCGCTTATCTTTGAGCGAGTGCGCTCCTTCGATGCGAATCTCGAGCGTGAGATGCGCAATCATTCTCCGTCCTATCGCACTTCGTCCCGGACAACGCCTATCTTCGCAAGGAAGCAGTGTCCGGGACGAGGCTGGTCTGGTTTCTAAACGAAGGCTTCGGCTGCCACTCTCTCGGTAACGAACACTTCGATGACATCTCCCACCTTGATATCACCGTAATTTGCGATCGAGATGCCACATTCCATACCGTGGCGCACTTCGCTGACGTCTTCCTTGAAGCGCCGCACGGACCCAATCTTGCCCTTGAAAACAACCACGTTGTCGCGCAGCAGGCGAGCTTCGGCATCACGTTTGATGACACCATCGGTGACGTAACAACCTGCAATCGTTCCAACCTTGGGCACGCGGAAGGTGTCGCGGACATCTGCGCGTCCAAGATAGGTTTCCTTTATGATCGGCTCGAGCAAGCCGGTCATGGCGCGCTTAATTTCGTCCGCCAACTCGTAGATGATGGAGTGCAGGCGGATGTCGACCTTCTCCTGCTCGGCTAACTCCTGCGCCTTGCGTTCGGGCCGCACATTGAAGCCGATGATGACGGCATTCGATGCCGACGCAAGCAGTACATCGGTCTCGGTAATGGCGCCCACGCCGCTGAGCAGAATCTTGATCTTGACCCTGTCGTTCGACAGCTTGGTGAGCACGTCACTTAATACTTCCACCGAGCCCTGAACGTCGCCCTTGAGAATTATGTCCAGCTCTTTCTGGCCAGCAGACTTCAGTTGTTCCGCCAGGCCTTCGAGCGAGACTCGCGAACTCTTGGCAAGCTGGGCTTCACGCGCTTTCGCCTCGCGATACTCCGAGATGCCGCGCGCCTTTTCGCGATCGGCCACCGCCACCAGTTGATCGCCGGCTTGCGGCAGACTTTCCAAGCCGAGAATCTCGACCGGAGTTGCGGGGGTTGCAGTATCTAGCGCAACACCGCGATCGTTGAACATGGCGCGCACCCGTCCGAAGACATTGCCAACGACGAAGTTGTCGCCCGTCTTCAGCGTACCATTCTGCACCAGCACCGTGGCCACCGGACCGCGGCCACGATCGAGCTTGGCTTCGAGCACGGTGCCCTGCGCCAGACGGTCAGGCACCGCCTTCAGGTCCTGCAGGTCAGCAACAAGACAGATCATTTCCATCAGCAGATTGAGATTCGTCTTCTGCTTAGCCGAGACGTCCACGAACACCGTGCTACCGCCCCATTCTTCCGGCATCAGGCCGCGATCGGCGAGCTGCTTCTTCACGCGCTCGGGCATGGCGTCCGGCTTGTCGATCTTGTTCACCGCGACGATCATAGGAACGTTCGCGGCCTTGGCGTGATCGATAGCTTCTAGCGTCTGCGGCATCACACCGTCATCGGCAGCCACCACCAGCACGACGATGTCCGTCACCTTCGATCCACGCGCGCGCATGCGAGTGAAAGCCTCGTGACCAGGAGTGTCAAGGAAGACGATCTCGCGGCCAAAAGCCGGCGAATTGGGATCGGTGATCGCTACCTTGTACGCCCCGATGTGCTGCGTAATTCCACCCGCCTCGCCTCCAGCAACGTTGGTGGAGCGGATCGCATCGAGCAAGCTGGTCTTGCCATGGTCCGACGTGCCCCATGATGGTGACCACTGGCGGGCGTGGAACGCCTTGGGCTGTTCCTTCTTCTCTTGCACCTTCCGCCGGTAGCGTGTCCTTGGCCAACTGCTCCTCAAAGGTGATAACGGCTGTCTCGGCGCCGAAGTGACGAGCCATGTCGGTCGCCAAGTCGGAATCGAGTGTCTGGTTGACCGTGGCAAAAACCCCTCGCGCCAGCAAGCGGGCGATAAGCGTCCTTGGCTCGAATTCCCAGCTTCTCCGCCAGGTCCTTCACGCTGATGCCTTCAGGAATCGTGATGCTCCGCGTGATGGGCAGCGGCTCGCTGGAAAGCGAGAGCCGCGGCGGTGGAACAAAGCCCTTCATCGGGCCTTCCTTCACGCCGCGAGGCACGTAACGCTGTCCCGGACGTGCCGGCCGACCGGCAGGACGCTGTCCCGTAGGCGGCGGCTGGGCCTGGCCTGTGCCAGCTCCGAATCCTGGACGGGCCCCTGGCGCACCGGAACGCGTTGGATGCGGACCACGGCGCTCTCCTGGACGCACTGGTGGGCGCGCCTGTCCTGGTGCCGCCGCTGCTCCGGGTCGCGGGCGCTGGAAGATCGGCTTGCCACGTTCCGGCATTGCTCCTCGCGGAAGGGCGTTAGTGTCCGCCCGCACAGGGGCCGACGGCGGAGCCAGATATACCGGACGCGGTCCGGTCTGGGGAACGATTAAACGGCGCGGTGCATGCGCTGCGATTCCAGGTTGTCCGGGACGCGTTGGCAAGCTGGGACGACCGATACCCTGCGCAGACTGCCCAGGAGCAGTCGGGTGCTTCACGGCCGCACGATTTTCCGTGACAGGTTGTGCTTCCAATATCGCTGCCGGAACCCCGTCCTCGGTAGCAGTAAGAATCTCGGATTCGATCGCTTCGGACGTGGACGGCGACGTGGACGGCAAAGCCTCACCTTCTTCCAATGCCGTTATTTGGTTCTCGATCGCTGGCTCAGAAGGTTGCGCTGTCGCAGTCGCCGGGGACAAATGCGTTGGCCGTGTGGCCGGACGCGTCGTTACCGGCGGCTTCGGCGGGATGACGATGGCGGCGGGTGGGCGTGCGACCGACTGCGGCGTAATGAAGCGAGGCGCTGGCTTGGGCGGTTCCGCAGGAGTTATTGGCGCGGCGCTTGCTATCGCTGTGCCAGGTTTCGCAATCGAAGACGCAGCCCGAACCGCGGAAGGAGGAGCGACGGTTTGGCGCGGTCCAGCGGGAGTGGCAAGGCTCGGAGGTGCCGTTGGACGCACAGCAGAAGGCTGGGCGGCCCGCTGCGTAACCGCCTTCAGCACATCGCCAGGTTTGGAGATATGCGACAGGTCAATCTTGGGCTTGAATTCTTCCGCCGATGCGCGCGACGAGGTGCGACTGGTGCCGGGCTCTGCGTGTTCCGCAAAGTATTTCTTGACCCGCTCGGCTTCGTCCACTTCGATGGAACTGGAGTGCGTCTTCTTTTCGGTTACACCGACCTTGATAAGAGCATCGAGGATCATCTTGCTCTTTACCTCGAGTTCCCTTGCCAGGTCATTAATTCGAATCTTCTGCATTCCGCCCTATTTCCTCCGTATTGTCCCGTCCGGTTAAGCCTTCATCGTATCCTCACGGTAGAATTTTGCCGGCCCGCTAAAGGCCGTGTTGTTACCTTTGCTCGCCAGGTTTTTCCTCGTCAGGAACATTTTCGTTTTCCGTGGCGGGACGCTCGTGCGTCGTTACTTCGGCCTCGTCGGCCGGGGGGGTATCTTCGACCCCCTCCACCACTTCGGCCTCGTAGTATTGGCCTTCCTCGACGAGTTCTTCTACACTCTCGGAATCTGCTTCGGCGTCCTCATCCAAGCCCTCAGCATCACCCGACTGGCCACCTGAATCGGGCCCGGTGGCGCTGTCTTCGCCGTCGTCTCCCTCGGAAATTTCGCCTTCCCGCTCTGCGGCTTCTTCATCGGCTCCATCAGCCGCCGCGTCTAAAGTGGCAGACTCATCTTTCGTGGACGCTTCACCTTCGGCGGGAGCAAGTTCTTCACCGCCGGCACCAGCTCCCTCCTCCGACGCAGCAAGTTCTTCGCCGGCAGCTGCCGCTGCTTCCAGGCTTGAAAAGTAATTATTGACCGCGATGCTGATTTTTTCCACCGTTTTAGGGCCGATACCCGGCACCTCTTCGAGCTGCTCGGGAGTCATGTCGGCGACGGATTCGACGGTGGTTATGCCGGCAGCGACCAGTTTTTCGATGATTCCCGGCTCCAGATCGGGCACGTTTTCGAGTGGCGTGACCGGCTGGTTCAGCACGACGTTCATCCGGTCTTCCACTTCCTGTCGCTTCTCTTCTTCGCTCTTGATATCGATCTTCCAGCCCAGGAGCTTGGCGGCAAGGCGCACGTTCTGTCCCTTCTTGCCGATAGCGAGGGACAGTTGGCTGTCATCGACGATCACTTCCAAGTGCTTCTCCTGATCTTCAAGGACGGTTACGCGGCTGACCTTCGCCGGCTGTAAGGCCTTTTCGGCGAAGGTCACCGGGTCTTCGTGGTATTCGATGATGTCGATCTTTTCGCCGCGCAATTCGCGGATGATCGACTGCACACGCATGCCCTTCATTCCGACGCAAGCGCCCACCGGATCAACATCCTTGTCCTTCGACATAACAGCAATCTTGGTTCGCTCGCCGGCTTCGCGGGCAATAGCACGGATAACAACCGTGTTATCGTAAATCTCAGGCACTTCGGTCTGGAATAAATGCGATACCAGCTCCGGCACTGCGCGCGAGACCACGACCTGGGGGCCTTTGGAAGCTTTCTCCACGCGGACAATCACGACCCGGGCACGCTCGCCGGGAGCGAACGACTCCAGTCGCGATTGCTCCTTTTTGGGCATGCGGCCCTCGGCCTTACCGAGGTCCACAATGACGTCCTGGCCCTCCTGGCGCTTGATGGTGGCGTTGATTATTTCGCCGACCCGCCCGATGTACTCGTTGTAAACAGTGTCGCGTTCGGCCTCGCGCACCTTCTGAAAGATGACCTGCTTCGCCAACTGCGCCGCAATGCGGCCTAAGACTTCGGTCGGTTTGTAGGTGCGCAATTCACCACCCACCTCGGCCGCAGGATCGATGCGCTTGGCATCCTCCAGCGTGATCTGTGCCAGGGGATCTTCCATCTGATCAGGACCGTCAACGATGGTTCGTACGGCGAACGCTCGAATCTGGCCACTCTCTTTGTCGAGTTCGGCGCGCAGATTCTCCTGGGTCTTGTAATACTTTCGAGTGGCCACAACGATGGCATCCTCCACCGCAGTCACGACGATCTGCGGATCGATGCCTTTCTCCCGGCTCAAAGCGTCGATTACGTTGTACAGTTCACTCGCCATAAAATGTTCGCCACCTTACTTCCGTTTGGTTGTGGTACGTTCAAAATCAGAATTCGGGAACCAAGTTCGCCTTCTCGACGTTGGCCAACTCGATTTCAATCTCTGTTCCCTGCTCCACGGCCGGGTGCTCCTTTGACTTTTTCCTGCCGGTCAATTCCAAACTGAGCCAGCCATCCTGAAACGCCTTCAGCCGTCCTTCAAAATGCCGGTTTCCGTTAATCGGGTCCCGAGTCATCAGCTTCACCAGACTGCCGGTGAAACGCTCGAAGTCCTTTGGCTTTGTGAGCTTGCGGTCAGAGGCCGGGCGATGAAATCTCCAATAAGTATGAAGCGCCCGGTACAGCATCCTCAACATCCAAAATGGTGCCGACTTCGCGGCTGAAGCTGGAGCAATCTTCGTGCGTAACGCCGCTCGGCTTATCGATGAAAATGCGCAACATGCGGGCCTTCCCGCCGCCCAGCAACTCAAGATCGACTAACTCCAAGCCGCTCGATTGAGCCACCCGCTCTGCGATCTCTCGAACTTTGTCCAAACCGGCTGCCATCGTCTGTTCTTGACTAAAAACCGCTGCCTCGCAAATGAGCACAAACCGCCCGTCAGGCTCTCGCTGCCGCCTGGAGTCGCCGTGCACCAGCGGATTACGGGGTGGAAATGAAAAGTGGGCTCTCGCCCACCGATGTGCTTCGCCGATTATGCACGGGGTTCGCGGTCACACCGGGAGGGGGTGACAGAACCCTCAAAACACAACAGTACTTTACCAAATATACGCTGAACAGTCTGAAAATTCAACGAACCAGGGGGGAAGAACGGCATGAAGTAGCCCGGACCGCCGTGCTGCCTGTCTTGGCCGCCCACGATCCTATCCCTCGCTGGGCCTGTCCTCTGTAGGACACCACCGAGCTTCAAAGTAGCCCCCGGCTTGTTTGCTTAACCTCCGGCGCAACTCTACAATGAAGAATTATCCTTCCACGGACCAAAAGCCATGATTCATTTTCCTGTGCCTGAGGCGCTTACCTTCGATGACGTGTTGCTGTTGCCTGCCAAGTCCGACCTCGTGCCGGCCCTGGTGGAGACGACGACCCGACTGACCCGCAACATCGAACTTCGCATCCCGCTGATCAGCGCGGCCATGGACACGGTCACCGAATCGCACATGGCCATTGCCATGGCGCAGCAAGGCGGACTGGGCATCATTCATCGCAACCTCAGCATCGAGCAGCAAGCCGGCGAAGTGGACAAGGTTAAGCGCTCGGAAAGCGGCATGATCGTCGACCCCATCACCATGTCGCCCGACGAGAAGATCTCCGATGCGCTGGAAGTTATGCGCCGCTACCGCATCTCGGGCGTGCCGGTCACGAAGAACAAGAAGCTGGTCGGCATCCTCACTAATCGCGATCTGCGTTTCGAAACCCGCACCGACATCCCTATCAGCGAAGTGATGACCAAGGAAAACCTCATCACGGTCCCCGTGGGAACAACTCTGAGCGACGCCGAAGCGATCCTGCATCAACACCGCATTGAGAAGCTGCTAGTGGTGGACGATCATTACAATCTAAAGGGACTAATCACGGTCAAAGACATTCAGAAGCGCCTGAAGTATCCTACCGCCGCCAAGGACGATCATGGCCGGCTGCGGGTGGGCGCGGCGATTGGCGCCACCGGGGACTTCCTCGAACGCGCTCAGGAGTTGGTGCGCGCCAAAGCCGATTTGCTGGCCATCGACAGTGCCCACGGACATTCAACGCGCGTGCTCGAAGCCATTCAGACCGTCAAGTCGGCACTTCCCGGGGTCGATGTAATTGCGGGCAACGTCGGCACCTTCGACGGCGCCTGTGAATTGGCGCGCGCCGGAGCCGACGCCATCAAAGTCGGCATTGGCCCGGGATCAATCTGCACCACTCGCGTCGTGACCGGCGCCGGAGTTCCTCAGATCACCGCGATTGCCGAAGCTGCCCGCGCGGTGCGCCACACCGATGTTCCCATCATCGCCGACGGCGGCATCAAGTACTCCGGAGACATCACCAAGGCCATCGCCGCGGGCGCAAATTGCGTCATGATCGGATCGCTGCTCGCTGGCACAGAAGAGAGTCCGGGCGAGACCATTCTTTACCAGGGCCGCTCTTTCAAGGCCTATCGCGGCATGGGATCCCTGGCCGCTATGGCTCAAGGTTCCAGCGAACGCTACTTCCAAACTACCGATGCGGATTCCTCGGTTCCGGTGTTGTCGGAGGACGGCGGCGACGGCAATCGCCTCGGGAAACTTGTTCCTGAAGGCATCGAAGGCCGCGTTCCCTATCGCGGCACGGTCGGCATGATCGTGTACCAGTTGGTGGGCGGAGTGAAAAGCGGAATGGGTTACGTGGGCTGTTCGTCCATCGCCGAATTGCAACAGAAGGCGCGCTTCGTTCGCATCAGCGGAGCCGGCCTGCGTGAGAGCCATGTGCACGACGTCATGATCACTCGCGAGGCCCCCAATTACCGCGTTGAGTGACCGTCAACCCAGCTCGGCAACCGTTGTAAGCGGAGCTCGGCAGCCCTCGCAGCGCGGCTATGGGCTGCGACCTTCATTTCGCTCGCTGGCGCACCGCTGGTGGCCGGTTTTGGTGTGGCTGGGAGTTATCCGGCTGGAATCCACGGACATGGCCTCGGCCAGCAACACTTCGAATGTGCTGTACACGGTGATTGCGGCTGTGGTCCCGCATGTGGATGAGACCTTTGTGTCGCAGCTGGATGAGGTTCTGCGCAAGATTGGACATTTCGCCGGGTACGGCATCCTTAGCGTGCTGGTTTTTCTCGCACTTAAGAACACCAACTATGATCGCCTTCGTCCGCTGCTAAGCCGGTCTTGGGGAATGTACTGGCGCGATTTCTGGCGCTCGGATTGGGCCTTGCTCGGCATGATGGTGACGATCGTGACTGCGGCGTTCGACGAAATCCACCAAACGTTTATCCCTTCCCGCACCGGACGATGGCAGGACGTCATCCTCGATTCCTGCGGAGCAGCGGTGCTCCAGGTGATCATCTATTTCCTATCACGGCGAGCATTCAAGCGGTGGCGAGAGCCTGTCGAACAGCCTCAGCTTTCGTCCACACGATAGGGATTTGCCGTGCTATAGCAGTTTCACACTTGGTGTATAGGGTGGAGCACCGCTTCAGCGGTGCGGTTAGGTTTGGAGAAGAGATTGGCTAGACTAGCCACTGAGGTAAACGGAAAACATTACCTCAGGCGCTAAAGCGCTTGCCAAGAATTGCGGGCGGTTATGCACGCCTGAAAGGCGTGCTCCACCCAACGCCTATATACCTGATGTGAAACCCGCTCTAAGGGATTGGGTCTCCGCGCAGTGCACAAAAAGCCCGGCCCTAGTTTTGTTTTTGCTAGGACGGGGCACTGTGGTGGATTCAGCACCGACGCCAGGAGCCCGCATGAGCGAGTTCTACTCTTCCTTCTTCTCTTCGTTGGCGGCTTGCTGCGCTTCCATCTGCTTGTTCTCGGCCTCGGCCGATTCCATGGCCTTGCGGTTTTCTTCAGCACGCTTGGCGCGAAGTTCGGCACGCTTCTGACGCTTCTCGTCCAGCGTCTTCTCGCTGCCCAGCAACTCGACGAAGGCTATGTCGCCGCCATCTCCCTGGCGGAAGCCGCTGTGAATGATTCGCAGATAACCGCCCTCGCGGTCGCCATAGCGGGGTGATATGGTGTCGAATAGCTTGTCCACAGCATCGCGCGTCATCAGGTACGACATTGCCTGCCGCCGCGCCGCTACATCGCCGCGCTTGCCGAGGGTGATCATCTTCTCAACGTGAGGGCGCATGGCCTTGGCCTTGGTGAGGGTGGTTTCGATGCGCTCGTCCACGATTAGCGAGGTCACCAGGTTGCGCAGCAAGGCGCGCCGATGCTCAGTATTTCGTCCTAACTTCCATCCTGCTCTACGATGACGCATTTGGTAATCCTTAGAAATTCGGTTCGTTTCCGTAGCTGGACGACGGCAGCGACAGGCCTTGCGATGTCCCCGACGAGTTGCCGGGGACGGCATTTCCCTGGTCGTCAATTTTCATGCCCAGACCAAGGCCCATCGAAGCCAGAATTTCCTTGATCTCATTTAACGACTTGCGACCGAAATTCTTGGTCTTCAGCATTTCGGCTTCGGACTTCTGCACCAACTCGCCGATGGTCTGAATGTTGGCGTTCTTCAGGCAGTTGTAGCTGCGCACGGAAAGCTCCAACTCTTCCACCGAGCGGTTGAGGTTCTCGTTGCGGATCTCCGGCTTGTCGCCAAGCCCGGCAGCCTGCGCCTCGAGTTCCTCTTCGAAGTTGATGAAGATGTTCATGTGGTCCTTCAGCAACTTCGCGGCCAGGCCCAGCGAATCGGCGGGAGTCACCGAACCGTTCGTCCAGATTTCAATGGCCAGCTTGTCGTAATCGGTGATCTGTCCCAGGCGGGCGGCCTCGACCGAGTAATTACACTTGCGCACCGGCGAGTGCACCGAGTCGATCGGAATAAATCCCAGTCCCAGGTCTTCGTCGAAATTCTTGTCCGCCGAAACGTAACCCCGGCCGCGCTTCAGCCGCATTTCCATATCGAGCTTGCCACCTTCGCTGATGGTGGCGATATAAACATCCTTGTCGAGCACTTCAACGTCAGCGTCGGCTTCAATCATGCCCGACGTGACTACGCCCGGCTGGTCGGCGCGCAAATAAATCGCTTTGGGCGCGTCTCCATTGAGCCGGAAGGGAATCTGCTTCAGGTTCAGGATGATATCGGTCGCATCCTCGACTACTCCAGGGATCGACTGGAACTCGTGCAACACGCCTTCAATTTTGACCGCGGTGACCGCGGCGCCCTCGATGGAGGAAAGCAACACGCGGCGTAACGCGTTGCCGATGGTTGTACCGAAACCGCGCTCAAACGGCTGCGCCCAGAAGTGACCGTACTGATCGGTCAAGGTCTCGGTATCGGTAGCCAGCCGTTTCGGTTTCTGAAATCCTTTCCAAAGCATTCGTAACTCCTGTCTGTCAGTTCGGCCATGCTGCTCGGTTGGCGTTTCGTTGAAGCGCGTACCGGCTGATCTGGCTCGAAGGTTGTAGGAAAAGCGACGCAGATCGCTCTGCGCCGCGGGTGCACTACTTGCTATAAAGTTCCACGATCAACTGCTCGTTAATCGGCAAGTTGATGTCGGCTCGCGTAGGTAGCGAAACCACTCGCCCCTTGTAGCCATCGCGGTCGACTTCCAACCAGGCGGGCGGCGCCTGATGGCTGGCAAAATCCTTCGCAATTTCCAGCAGTCCGAGCTTGTTGCTCTTTTCGCGCACGGCGATTTCGTCGCCGGCATTCACCTGGAAGGAAGGAATGTCGACCTTCCTGCCGTTGACCTGCACGTGGCCGTGGCGAACCAACTGGCGGGCCTGCCGCCGCGCTACCGCAAAGCCCAGACGGTAGACTACGTTGTCGAGGCGGCGCTCCAGTTGCTGGAGCAACATTGCGCCGGTGACGCCCCGAGTACGGGCCGCACGCTCGAAGTAGTTCCGGAATTGCTTTTCCTGAGTGAAATAGATGCGCTTCGCCTTCTGCTTCTCGCGAAGCTGCAATCCGTAGCCAACGATTTTGGCCTTGCGGTCTTTGCCGTGCTGGCCGGGAGCAAAGTTGCGCTTCTCAACCGGACACTTGTCCGTGAAGCACTTTGCGCCCTTGAGGAACAGTTTCATGCCCTCGCGGCGGCAAAGGCGGCATACTGCATCTTTGTATCGTGCCAAGTTACCTTCTCCTTGTCGGGCAGAGCCTGTCTACCCTCGTATCGATCGGTTTACGGGCGCTTGGCGTCCCTTCGTCCCGATCAAAATCAGTGGTAAGTGGATAGTGATTGGTGGTTAGTAATCAATTGTCCGTGATACAGAATTAGATGCTGCTTCTGGGCAATTCGCGTCAGCGTTCGATACGATGCCGCCAAGACCTTCTATCCACTGTTCACTGACAACTATCCACTGCTTCTACACCCTGCGGCGCTTCGGCGGACGGCAGCCATTGTGCGGAACCGGCGTTGAGTCCTTGATCGAGCGCACGTCCAAGCCGGACGCGGACAAAGCCCGCACCGCCGACTCGCGCCCTGAACCTGGCCCACTGACCCGCACATCCACCACACGCATGCCGTGGTCCCGCGCCTGGTTAGCGGCGTTCGCGGCAGCCTGCTGCGCAGCGAAAGGCGTGCCCTTACGCGATCCACGGAAGCCGAGCGAACCCGAACTCTTCCACGACACCGTGTTGCCGTTTGGATCAGTGATGGTGACGATGGTGTTGTTGAAGGAAGCCTGGATATGCACGAGTCCATTGGGAACGTGCTTGCGCTCCTTCTTCTTGAACTTCTTGCTCTTGCCTTTTTTGTCCGCTCCGGCGGACCCAGCTGGTTTCGCCATGTTCTATGTCTTCCCTGCTGCTTTCTTCTTATTTGCCACCGTGCCCTTGCGCGGGCCTTTGCGGGTGCGGGCATTGGTGTGGGTGCGCTGTCCGCGAACCGGCAGGCTGCGGCGGTGACGGTACCCACGATAGGAGCCGATTTCAATGAGCCGCTTGATGTGCATCGAGACGTCCTTGCGGAGATCGCCTTCGACGTTGCCGCCCTCTTCAATGACCTGACGGATGCGGTTTACCTCATCTTCGTTGAGGTCGCTGACCTTCTTATCGGTTGGCACATTGGCGGACCCGAGAATGCTTCTCGCGCGCGAATTCCCAATCCCGAAAATGTAGGTCAGGGCGATGCTGATGTGCTTGTTGCGCGGAAGATCCACGCCTGCAATACGTGCCATGTTCGCTCCAAAAATCAGGGATTAGGGGTAGGTTTCAGGGGCTAGGCTTTCTAATCCCTAGCCCCTACCCCTAACACCCGTTCTATTATCCTTGCCGTTGCTTATGTTTCGCGTTTTCGCAGATCACGCGCACCACGCCATGCCGGCGAATCACCTTGCACTTATCGCAAATCTTCTTGACTGATGCCCGTACCTTCATGAAATCCTCAGTTGTCTGTTGTCAGTTCCCAGTTGTGTCTCGCTGACAACTGACTACTAGCTACTTGTATCTGTACACGATGCGCCCCCGGGTCAAGTCGTAGGGCGAAAGCTCCACCGCGACCCGGTCGCCGGGAAGTATGCGAATGAAGTTCTTGCGCATCTTGCCCGAGACGTGCGCCAGCACCTGGTGCTTATTCTCCAATTCCACTCGAAACATGGCATTAGGCAGTGGTTCAACCACCACCGCCATCACCTCAATCGCGTCTTCCTTACTCATTCAGCCCCAGAAAAATCAGTTGTCTGTTGCCAGTTGTCCGTTGCCAGCCTCTCAGCAGGCTCACTCCGGGAATCCAGCGTTTGCTAACCACTCTCATTTGTTAGTTGCTAGTTGCCTTACTGACAACTGGCAGCCGACAACTGAAAACCTACTCTGTCAAAATCACCTGTCCATTCCTAGTCACTGCAATGCAGTGTTCAAAGTGGGCGCTATAGCTGCCATCTTCGGTCACTGCCGTCCACTTATCGTCGAGGACCCTTGTGCCCGGACGGCCCGCATTCACCATCGGCTCGATCGCCAGGACGCATGCCGTCGCGCAACTTGGGGCCGTGCCCGGGAGTTCCATAATTCGGAACCTGCGGGTCTTCGTGCAACCGCGTACCGATACCGTGCCCGACAAATTCACGCACCACGCTGAAGCCGTTCGCTTCAACCAGTTGCTGCACGGCCGCTCCGACGTCTCCGACCGTATTACCCACCCGCGCCGCTTCGATGCCGCGAAACAGCGATTCCCGCGTCACGTGAAGCAACTTCTGCAACTCGGGCGTAATCGAGTCGCCCACCGGAACGGTGATAGCGGAATCGCCGTAGTAGCCGTCCAGCACGACTCCGCAATCGATGGAGACAATGTCTCCGGCCTTCAGCATCCGCCGTGCCGACGGGATACCGTGTACGATCTCGTCGTTCACCGAGGTGCACAGCACACAGGGATAGTCGTAATATCCCTTGAATGCCGGCTTGGCACCTAAATCCCGGATCTTCTGCTCCGCGACGCGCTCCAGGTCCATGGTCGAAACACCCGGGGCGACCACTTCGCGTGCCGCCTCGAGTACCTGACGCACAATGCGCCCGCTACGGCGCATCTTGTCAATTTCCGAGACCGATTTACAAACGATGGCCATTCTCGAGTGCACTGAAAATTTGCGCCGCAACGTCTTCCACCGGCTGATCGCCGTTTACTTCGATCAACCGGCGCCGAGAACCGTAATAGTCCACCAGGGGCAAGGTAAGCTTCTCGTAGGCCTTCAGCCGCTCCGAGATGACCTCTTCCGCATCGTCCGGACGCGCCACTAAAGGCGTACCATCGACATCACAGATGCCCTGGACTTTGGGAGGCTGGTAGTAGACGTTGTAAATCAGTCCGCAGGTGGGACAAGAACGACGCCCGGTAAGCCGTTGCAGTAGTTGATTATACTCCACCACTAAACGGATCACAACCGGCGGCGAGCACGCCTGCTGCGCCTCGTTGTCCTCACCTGCGCGCATCTTTTCCAGCTGCGCATCCAGCCACTCAGCCTGCCGCACGGTGCGCGGAAAACCGTCCAGAATGAAACCGCGGACACAGTCCGCCTGCACTAATCGGTCGGCGACCATGCCGCAAACCAGTTCGTCAGGAACCAGGTCGCCGCGTCCCATGATCTCCTTGGCCTTCAGCCCCAGTTCCGTCTCGCGGGCCACGTTGTCCCGCAAGATGTCTCCGGTAGAGATCTGGGGGATGCCGTAGGTTTCAGAGATCAGCTTCGCCTGTGTTCCTTTGCCTGCTCCGGGCGGACCCAGCAGCACAATGGGGCCGACCACGCGCTGGTTCGCCTTAACGCCAACTGCCGAGGAAGTCTCCACTTCCATGCCTCGTACCCTGAGCCCAAACGTCGAGCCCTTTCTCGCCCGCCACGGCGGGCCGGAGCCTCCCGGTAGCCCCAAAAAACAGGTGTCAGGGATCAAGGGCTAGTCCGGCTAAAACCCTTACTATTTACTACGACCTAAACGCTGGCCTGAAGGCCAGCTCTACCACTAGTCCCTAACCACTAACCCAAGTCCCTGCTTTTTCTTACCACGTCGCCCGACGCCCGCGGACACGTCCGCTGCGCGCGGTGAAACCCTCATAATGTCGCATCACCAATTGCGATTCGACCTGGTTGATCGTATCCATGGCCACGCCTACGACGATCAGCAGCGAGGTACCCCCAAAGTAGAAGTTCACTCCCAGTCCATTGGTCACCCATGTCGGCAAACGCTCGAAGAAGGCGCCTATAGCACCTGGCAGGTGGTTGAGGTGAATGCCCGTGATCATCCATTCAGGAATGAAGGAGATCAGGATCAGGTACAGCGCGCCTACCAAGGTGATGCGCGTCAGAATGTCGTTGATATAGTTGGCTGTTCGCGCACCCGGGCGAATGCCGGGAATGAATCCCCCATACTTCCGCATGTTGTCTGCAACCTCAGTCGGGTTGAAGACAATGGACACGTAAAAGTAAGCAAAGAATATAATTCCGACCGCATACAGCACCGTGTACAGCGGTTCGCCCCAGGAGAGCGCACGCAGCATGGGCCCAAAGTAGCGGTTGTCTTTGAAGAACGCGCCCGCGGTCTGCGGCAGGGTCAGCACCGAGGATGCGAAGATGACCGGCATGACGCCGCCAGAATTCACCCGCAACGGAAGGTGGGTTGACTGCCCGCCCATGATTTTGCGGCCGACCACCCGCTTGGCGTACTGCACCGGAAGGCGGCGCTCGCTGCGTTCGACGAAGACGATAAAGGCGACTACCGCGATCATCATTACAACCAGCAGGAGCATCGCGGGAACCGTGAAAGCGCCCCAAGTCTGGGATGCTGCCTTTTCGTACAAATCCATGACGCCGCGCGGCAGCCCGACCACGATACCCGCAAAGATCAGCAGAGACATGCCGTTGCCGACACCGCGCTCGGTGATCTGTTCGCCCAGCCACATGATGAAGACGCTTCCGGTGGTGAGGGTCAACATGGTCATCAGCACGAAGCCGACGCCCGGGTTGTTGACGAAGGCCGTGCCTCCGCTGACGGTCTGACGTTGCAGCGTGATCGCAATACCCAACGACTGCACCGCACTCAGCAACAAAGTGAGGTAGCGGGTCCACTGGGTGATCTTCTTGCGCCCCAGTTCGCCTTCCTTCTGCAGCTTGGCCAGCGGTTCGTACACCACCGTCATCAATTGCAGGATGATGGACGCGGTAATGTACGGCATGATGCCGAGCGCGAAGATGGTCAGACGGCGAAGCTGACCGCCGCTGAACAGATCGACGAACCCGAGGAAAGTGCCGCGGTTCTGGTCGAAGAACTGCGACAGAAGATCAGCGTTGATGCCCGGCGTCGGGATGTGTCCGCCGAAGCGGTACACCGCCAATAGCCCAAGCGTGAACAAAATCCGCTTGCGCAGATCGGGAACGCGGAATACATTGGCCAACTTCTCAAGCATTGAATAAGAACCTCAGTTGCCAGGCCACTGACAACTTCTTTACAGAACCTGTATCTTGCCGCCGGCCTTTTCGATCTTGTCCTGGGCCGACTTGGAAAACTTATGGGCGCGCACGGTGAGGGCCTTGGACAAGTCGCCCTGGCCAAGCACCTTCACCAGCGTGTTCTTGGAGCTGACGATCCCGGTTTTGCGCAGCAACTCGGGCGTGATCTCGCTCTCGCCCAAGCTCGCCAGCCGTTCTAAGTTCACTACTTCGTACTCGGTCCGGAAGATATTGGTGAAGCCGCGCTTCGGCACACGACGGTGGAGAGGCATCTGGCCACCCTCAAAGCCACGCATCATACGCGAACCGCTACGTGACCGCTGGCCTTTGTGACCCCGGGTCGAAGTTTTTCCCATACCCGAGCCCATACCGCGACCGACACGCTTCTTGTTCTCCGAGGCTTTTCGGGGAGCACGTAAATTGCTGAGATTCATTTTGTACCATACCTCTTCAAAAACCAGTTGTCAGTTGCCGGTTGCCAGTAGTCACAATATTCGCATTGCTAGCCGCCAAATTGCTAGTTGCCAAAACTGATAACTGGCCACTGGCAACTTTTACTTAACGATCTCAACCAGGTGCGGGACCTTGGCCACCATGCCACGAATGGAAGGCGTGTCCTCACGCTCGATTACCTGGTTCAAACGAGTGAACCCCAACCCCTTGACCACCAGTTTGTGCTTGACAGGAGCCGCAATTGCCGAGCGCACCCACTTGAGCCGGAGTTTCGCGCCAGATTTCACCGCCGTTGTCGCCTGGGCCTTCTTACGAATACGGGCCATAGTTAAAGCTCCTCAACCGTTTTGCCGCGCGAGCTAGCCACTTCTTTACGGTCGCGCAGCTTGCCAAGCGCGTTGAAGGTGGCTTTGATCACGTTGTGGGGGTTGGTAGTGCCGATGGATTTGGTCAGCACGTTCTGAACCCCCGCCGAAGTCATGACCGCGCGTACTGCGCCACCAGCAATAACGCCGGTACCTTCAGGAGCCGGTTTCAGCATCACCATGCCCGCACCATAGCGGCCCAGCACTTGGTGCGGAATCGAAGTCTGCGTCAGGTTCACGCGCAGCAAGTTCTTCTTGGCCGCCTCGATCCCTTTGCGGATCGCCTGCGGAACTTCCTTCGCTTTACCAGAGCCGTATCCCACCACGGCGGAGCCAGGATCGCCCACCACCACCAGCGCTGCGAACGACAGGTTCTTGCCGCCCTTGACGACTTTGGTGACGCGGTTGATCGAGACCACCTGGTCTTTCAGTTGGTACTGACCGGCGTCCAGCTTTCTCTTTACTGTTGGCATTCCTGTTGTATCTCCCGGCGTCAGTTGCCGTCGGCAATTGCGCCCTTGCAATCTCGTGTTAGCCGCCCGACAACCGACAACTGGCCACCGACAACTGCCTTTAGAACTTCAGTCCAGCTTCCCTTGCCGCATCGGCCAGGGCCTTGATCCGTCCGTGGTAAAGGTATCCACCGCGATCGAAAACCACCTTCTCGATGCCTTTCTGCTTGGCGCGCTCGGCGATCAACTTGCCTACATCTTTCGCCGAACCAACGTTGCCGCCCGTGGGGCGCTTGTCGCCCTTGCCGACTTTCTTTACGGAGGTCGCTGAAACCAAGGTTGCGCCCTGCGTGTCGTCAATTACCTGAGCGTAAATGTGGTTCACCGAACGATAAACGTTCAGCCGCGGACGTTCCGCCGTGCCCAGGACCTTTTTGCGGATTCGGGAGTGGACCTTCTGCCGCGTCTGATCTTTCGAAGTCTTCGTAATCATATTCTCGCTCTTCGCTCTTGGCTATTAGCTGTTCGCTCTTAAGCTTTTAGCATTCGGCCCGGGCTGGATCTTCACTAACCCCCAGCCCCTGGCGCCTAATCCCTACTTCGCTCCGGTCTTGCCAACCTTTTTCTTCAGACGCTCGTTCGTGTAACGCACGCCCTTGTTCTTGTACGGATCAGGCGGACGAAGGCTGCGCATCTCGGCCGCGACGAACCCCACTTTTTGTCGGTCAATCCCGCTGACTGTCAGGTGCGTCAGCTTGGGATCGATTGTTACCTCGATGCCTGCCGGCAGCGGATACTCGATGGGGTGGGAATATCCCAGCGTAAATACCACCGTCTTCTTGCCCTTCATTTCCGCGCGGTAGCCAATCCCGACGATGTCCAGGTCCTCTGCCCAGCCCCGGGTGACGCCTTCCACTGAGTTGTTCACCAGAGCGCGTACCAGTCCATGCACAGCGGCCTTGGAGTCGTCTTCGCGAACCACCGTGAGGGTTCCGTCCTTCAGTTCTAGTTTGACACCGGGAGGCATGTGAGTCGTAACTTCGCCCTTCGGCCCCTTTACCCGGACCGTATTGCCCTCGACGGCATAGGTGACGCCCTTGGGCATCGGAATCGGCTTCTTTCCTATTCTTGACATAATCTTTAGCTCTCAGCCGTCAGCTTTCAGCTCATTCTTTGCGGACGTCGCGTCCGCTAACTAACTTGTGACTAGCGCTGCGTGTCTTACTGAAGACTGACAGCTGATGGCTGACGGCTCTCTAGTAAATCTCGCAAAGGACCTCGCCACCCACGCCTTCCTTGCGCGCCTGGCGGCCGGTCATGACGCCCCGCGGCGTGGTCAGAATGCTGATCCCCAGCCCGCCGAGAACGCGCGGAATCTCCGTGTGTCCGACATACACGCGGCAACCGGGCCGCGAAACCCGCTTCAGGTCCGAAATCGGCGACGAGTTGTCGGGGCTGTACTTCAAGTACACCCGCAAGACCTTGCGGCCCTCTTCCTCCGTCGCCTTGAAGTTCGCGATGTATCCCTCTTCCTTCAGAATGCGGGCCATCTCGACCTTAAGCTTGGAATGCGGAACGTCCACCTTCTGGTGCCGCGCCTTGATGGCGTTGCGAACGCGGGTCAAAAAATCTGAGACCGGATCGGTCAAACTCATGCTTTCTATCTCCTCAAATCGTCGCCCGTTAGCTTTCACGCGAACTCTTCGCGCCGGCGCTTGGTCAGCGCCACAGAAAGAACCAGCCGCGACGGACTACCAAACCACTACTTACCGCCTCACCAACTCGACTTCATGACCCCGGGGATTTCGCCCTTCAGAGCCAACCCGCGGAAGCACAGACGGCAGATGCCGAACTTGCGCAGAAAGGCCCGCGGACGTCCGCAGATATGGCAGCGGTTATGCTGCCGCACCGAAAATTTGGCCTTCTTGTTCGCCTTCGCAATACTCGATGTCTTCGCCATTGTTTCCTTTAATTAGCTGTCAGCTATCAGCTAAAACCTGTTTTTCGCTGCTCGCCAGCCACTAGCCGCGAGCCACTACTGCCTGAACGGCATGCCCATGTGTTTCAACAAGGCGCGCGCCTGGTCGTCGCTTCCAGCCGAGGTCACGATCGTGATGTTCATGCCCTTCAGCTTCTCTACCTTCGCGTAATCGATCTCCGGAAAAATCAACTGGTCGTGCACGCCCAGCGTGAAATTGCCGCGTCCGTCGAAGGACTTCGTCGGCACTCCACGGAAGTCGCGGACACGCGGCAGCGCTACATTCACCAGACGGTCGAAGAATTCGTACATGCGGTCGCCGCGCAGGGTGACCATTACGCCGATGGGCATTCCTTCGCGCACTTTGAAGGCCGCAATGGACTTGCGCGCGCGCGTAATCACCGGCTTCTGACCGGTGATCTGGCCGACCTCGCCTACCGCCGGATCGATCAGCTTGGCATTTTGCGTCGCTTCGCCCACTCCCATGTTCACAATGATCTTCTCCAGCTTCGGAGCCGCCATCGGATTCTTGAGCTCGAACTCCTTCATGAGCGCCGGCAAAACATCTTTGTAGTAGCGGTCGCGCATGCGCGCGGTCTGGCGATTGGTGGCCTTAGGCCGCGCCGGTTTGCTCGAAGCTGCCTCCACGGCTGCGTCGTCCCGCGCCGGTTTTGCCTTCTTGCCCTGAGGCTTGCCTTGTGCGCCTTGCTGTTGCGCTTTCTGCTTCTTCTCGTCTGCCATTCCCTGCTTCTACCTTTCTCACGGTTTCGGCGTTAGGTACCGCCGGTTCGTGAGGAAATCAATTTAGTGGATAGTGACCAGGGGATAGTGAATAGAAAAAACTCTCGCTCCCCCACTAAAACTCTCCGGACAAACTAACTACTATCCACTACCCACTGACCACTACTTCTCCAACGTGGCGCCACAGATACTACATACGCGAGCATGGCGGTCGCCGTGTTGCTCATGACCCACTCGCACGGGACGCGCGCAGGAGTTGCACATCAGCATCACGTTGCTGATGGAAATCGCGCTCTCCTGCTCGGCAATGCCACCCTTGATATTGCGCTGCGGGTTGGGCCGCACGTTTTTTTTGACCATCATCACGTGCTCGACCAGCACCTTGGACTCATCCGGCATCACACGGAGCACGCGGCCTACTCTGCCCTTGTCGCGACCGGTAATCACCCGCACCTGATCGTTGCGGCGAATATCTACTCTCTTCTGCATTTCTCTAAACCTCGTTGTCGGCTGTCGGTTCGTAGTTGTCAGTTCCTCTTCAGATTTCACTGACAACTGACCACCGACTACTGCCTTTACAGCACTTCCGGCGCCAGGGAAACAATCTTCAAAAACTTCTTCTCCCGCAGTTCACGGGCGACGGGCCCAAACACGCGCGTTCCGATCGGCTCATGGACGTCGTTAATCAACACCGCCGCATTCTGATCGAAGCGGATATAGGTGCCGTCACGCCGGCGATGTTCCTTGCGCGTCCGCACGATCACGGCCTTCACCACGGTGCCCTTCTTGGCGGTGCCGTCGGGAGAGGCCTCCTTCACCGAAGCCGTAATCACGTCACCCAAATGGGCAACCAGCCCGGTGGAACCGCCCAACGGCAGAATCATTTGGAGCTTGCGCGCGCCGGAGTTGTCGGCAACGTCGAGCATAGTTCTCATCATCACTGCCATAGTCTTGTCTCCTCGCTCCGCCACTTCAGCGGAGCCAGCACCGTTGACCTAAATCGCTGGCTTTTCCTCGACAGGCGCTATCAACGCTGCGCGCTGCACAATTTCCTTCAACTGCCACCGCTTCAACTT
Organism: uncultured Acidobacteriaceae bacterium; assembly: GCA_963836295.1. Lineage (GTDB taxonomy): Bacteria > Acidobacteriota > Terriglobia > Terriglobales > Acidobacteriaceae > Bog-257. The sequence goes on from CAWIIY010000007.1 coordinate 274,788, forward strand.
CGAAAGCGGACGGGTCTCCTCGATCTTTACAAAGTCGCCAAGGTGAGCGGTGCCGTCTTCATCGTGGGCGTAGAACTTCTTACTGCGGGCCACCACGCGCTTGTAGAACGGGTGGGCCTTCTGCCGCCGGACTTCGATGACGATGGTCTTCGCCATCTTGGTGGAGACCACTTCGCCGATCAGGGTCTTGCGACGGCCCGGCGTCTTTGCTGCGCTGGTTTCAGTTGTTTCGGCCATGGCTTACTTTTTCTCCGTCGCAGCCTTCTTTGTGGCCGCCTTCTTCGTCGTCACTGCCGGGGTCACCGGTGTGCTTCCAGTTGCAGTTGCTCCGTTGCCGCCCGCCAGTTCTTTCTGGCGCAGCACGGTCTGGACACGAGCAATGTCTTTCTTCAGCTCGCGGATCTTTTTCAAGCTCTCGGTCTGCCCCATCTTCAACTGAAACTTCATCTTGAAGAGCTGGTCGGCCAAGTCCCGTTGCTGATGCGCCAGTTCGATATCGGTCAAATTACGAATTTTGTCTACATTCATTTGTTAGCTCTCAGCTGTCAGCTTTCAGCCGTCAGCTTGTCTCTTGGTTGTCCGCTGTCAGCCATCCGCTTCCAGCACGTTCTTGTCGTTCGAGCATCCGCTCGTTACCAGGTGCGAGCGGCCTTTAGCTGAGGGCTGACAGCTGATAGCCGACGGCTTCTTAGTGCACGCCTTCGCGCTGCACGAACTTGGTACGCAGCGGCAACTTGTGCGACGCCAGACGCATGGCCTCGGCCGCATCGGTCACCGACACCCCTTCCATTTCGAAGAGGATCTTGCCCGGCCGCACGACAGCCACCCAGTGGTCAGGCGCTCCCTTACCTTTTCCCATGCGGGTTTCGGCCGGCTTCTTGGTGACTGGCTTGTCCGGAAACAGGCGGATCCAGATCTTCCCACCGCGCTTCACGAAGCGAGTCATGGCCACGCGGCTGGCTTCGATCTGCCGGTCGGTGATCCAACCCGGCTCCATGACCTTCAAGCCAAAGTCGCCGAACGACAACTCGCCGCCGCGCCAGGCTTTGCCTGCCATGCGGCCGCGCTGCTGCTTGCGGTACTTCACTTTCTTTGGCATCAACATAATCAGTTTCCAGTTGTCAGTTGTCAGTTGTCAGTAACCATTGTTCGCTGCCCTCTTTCTGACAGCCGACAACTGGCCACTGACAACTGCCTCTAAAACGCTCCGCTGGAGACACCCTGCGGTTCGCGGCGTTTCTCCTTGAAGATCTCGCCCTTATACACCCAGCACTTCACGCCGATGATCCCGTACGTGGTGTGGGCCTCAGCAAAGCCATAATCAATGTCGGCACGCAGCGTGTGCAACGGCAGACGGCCTTGCAGATACCACTCGGAGCGGGCGATCTCATTGCCGTTCAGGCGTCCGCTAACGCGAACCTTGATTCCCTTGCAGCCAAAGCGCAGCGCCGAATCCACCGCCTTGCGCATGGCACGCCGGAAGCCGACGCGCTTCTCCAGTTGCAAAGCAATGCTCTCCGCCACCAACTGGGCATCGAGTTCGGGCTTATGCACTTCCTGGATGTCGACAAAGACATCGCGATGGGTGCGCTTCTGGATGTCCTGCTTGAGCTTGTCGATCTCCGTTCCCTTGCGGCCGATGATGATACCCGGACGCGCGGTGCGGATGATGATGCGCAGCTTGTTGCCAGGACGCTCGACCTCGATGGAGCTGACTCCAGCCGACTTCAGCTTTTCCTTCAGCTCGGCCTTCAGCTTCACGTCTTCCAGCAACAGTTTGTCGTAGTCGCGCACCACAAACCAGCGTGACTTCCACGGCTTGGTAACGCCGAGCCGAAACCCGTATGGATGGACTTTCTGTCCCATAGTCTCGTTTCTTCTCCGCGACGATCGCACTCTGGCATCGCCGCTTGTAAATCTCTACTTCTTCTTGGCAGGCTTCTTCGCCGCCGATTTCTTCGCCATAACCTTCTTCTTTGCCGGCGCTTTCTTCACGATCTTCTTGGCTGCCTTCTTGGCCGGTGCGCCTTCTTCCACCTTCTGCACCAGGCTGGCATCACCGTTCCGGGCCGCCTTCTCTTCCAACGCAATCTCAACATGGGAGATGCGCCGCTGATAACGGTAGGCGCGACCCATCGGCGCGGGACGGATACGCTTCATGCGAGGCCCATCATTGGCAATTGCGCGCTTCACGTAGAGCCGGTCAACATCAATGTCCATGCCTTTTTCCGCGCTTACGTAGTTGGCGTTCTCGACCGCCGAACGCAGCAGCTTGTAAAGCTTGGGAGCGATGCCCTGCTTGGCATACACGAGCGTGTCCAGCGCTTCTTCCACCCGGCGGCCCTTGATCAACTCCAACACCAGGCGCGCCTTCTGCGGCGAGACGCGCACGTAATTCAGTTTGGCTGTGAATTCCATGTCGATTTCCTTATCTCGCCGGAGCGGGCTTGGCCGCGGTTTCAGTTGCAGCTCTCACGGAGTGGCCCTTGAAGCTACGCGTCATGCTGAATTCGCCCAGTTTGTGGCCGACCATGTTTTCGGTCACATACACCGGAATAAACTTCTTGCCATTGTGCACCGCCAGGGTGTGTCCCACCATCTCTGGGATCACAGTAGAGCGGCGCGACCAGGTGCGAACAACCTTCTTCTCGTTGCGTGCGTTCATGCCGTCAATCTTGGCCTGCAGGTGCGAATCGATGAACGCGCCTTTTTTCGTTGAACGTGCCATATCGTCTCAGTCCTACTTCTGTCTGCGGTTCACGATGAACTTGTCGGTCCGCTTATTGTTGCGAGTCTTGTAACCGCGCGTCGGCTTGCCCCACGGAGTCACCGGGTGACGTCCGCCACTGGTCTTGCCTTCGCCGCCGCCGTGCGGGTGATCGACCGGGTTCATCACCACGCCGCGGTTCGTCGGGCGGATTCCCAGCCAGCGCGTACGGCCGGCCTTGCCGATGGAAATGTTTTCGTGATCGAGATTGCCCACCTGCCCTACCGTGGCCATGCAATCGACCAATACCTTGCGGGTTTCGCCGGAAGGCAGCTTGAGCAGCGCGTAGTCGCCTTCCTTGGCAACCAACTGCGCCTGCGCTCCCGCCGAACGCGCCATCTGCGCACCCTTGCCGGGCTTCAGCTCAATATTGTGCACCGTGGTGCCGGGCGGGATGTTGCGCAACGGCAGTGCATTGCCCACCAGGATGTCAGCCTCGGGGCCGCTGACAATCTTGGCGCCAACCTGCAGTCCAACCGGATAAACGATGTAGCGCTTCTCCCCATCGGCGTAGTGCAGCAGGGCGATACGCGCCGAGCGATTGGGATCGTACTCGATGGAGGCGACGGTCGCCGGAATTCCGAACTTGTCGCGCTTGAAATCGACGATGCGCAACTTGCGCTTGTGTCCGCCCCCGCGATGCCAGATGGTCAGATCCCCGGAATTGCGGCGTCCACTCGTGCGCTGCTTGGGCTCAGTCAGCGGCTTGTACGGCCGGTTGGTCGTCAGGTCATCGTTGACCGTCGTCGTAGTGAACCGCCGCGTCGGTGTAACCGGTCTGTAAGTTTTGATTGCCATGTTCGTTACTCGCTTTAGTGTGCCGTCCCTACGGGGACTCGAACTTCTATGGCCACGCTACCCAGCACTCCGCTTCGCTTCGTGCTGGGCTAGACTATTCCGCGCCTACGGCGCTCGAACCTTTCGTGGATCGGTGACCGATGCTTTATAGGCTTCCAGCCACTATCCACTGACCACTAGCCACTGCTTCTACAGGTTTTCGGCGTACTCGGGCATCTTCTCGCCCGCCTTCAACCGTACGTAAGCTTTCTTCCAGTCGGGACGATATCCCGTGAACTTGCCGCGCCGACGCTCTTTACCCTCAAAGGTGGCCGTACGCACCGAATCCACTTTCACCTTGAAAATGCTCTGCACCGCTTGCTTGATTTCGGTCTTGGTCGCCTTCACGGAAACTTCGAAGACCAGGGTCGATTCGGTTTCCTTGATTCCCAAACCCTTTTCGGTAATGACCGGACGGCGTAGGACCTGATATGCCGATTTCATTACGCCACCTCCGCGTGCTTGCGCTGCCCGGGTCCTCGAGACGCGCCGTCTTTGCGCGTCTTGGGGTGGTTGGCCGCCGTCGCCTTCAATGAGTCCTGCAACTTCTCTAGCGCCGGTCGCGCGAAGATCGTGGTTTCGTAGCGCAGCAGGTGATACGGATGAACCTGATTGCCAGCCAACAGCGCAACACCTGCAAGATTGCGTGAACTCAGATGAAGGTTGTGATTTTCGCTGGCCGAGCTTTCCACCAGCAAGGTCGTACCCTTCGCGTTCAACTTGTGCAGCGTCTTGCGAAACTCTTTGCTTTTCGGCTCCTTGACCTCGAAGCTGTCAACTACGACCAGCTTGCCGTCGGCCAGCTTGGCCGCCAGCGCCGAGCGCAACGCGCCCAGCAGCTTCTTGCGCGGAAAAGCGTAATCGTAGGAGCGGGGTTGCGGCCCGTGGACCGTGCCGCCGTGCCGCCACAGTGGGGAGCGAATGGAGCCCACACGCGCGCGCCCCGTGCCCTTCTGCTTCCACAGCTTCTTGCCCGCGCCGCTTACCAGCTTCTTGTTCTTGGTGGCATGGGTACCGGCACGCTGTCCGGCGCGGTAGTGCTTCACCGCTTCCCACAACAGGTCCTCGTTCACCGCGCCGAATACTTCATCGGCCAGTTCAAGGGAGCCCACCTTTTCGCCGCCGAGATTCATTACATCAATCGTTGCCATAGTTTCTTCCAGTTGGCTATCAGCTATCAGCTTTCAGTCAAACAAGCTAGTCACTATCCACTGACCACTAGCCACTATTTCTTCTTCGCGGCCTGGCGTTTTGACGCCTTCAACGGATCCACTGTACCGGCGCCGCTGAATCCACGACGCTCTCTGGGCGGCTTCTTGGCCTTGGTGATCATCACGTAGGCGTCCTTGTGTCCCGGCACCGCGCCTTCCACCACGATCAGGTTCTCGTCCTTATCGACGCCCAGCACGCGCAGGTTGCGGACCGTCACGCGATCGACGCCCATGTGTCCCGCCATGCGCATGCCCTTAAACACACGCGACGGGAAGGCGGATGAGCCAATCGAACCGGTGATCTGGAACATTGAACCGTGCGAGGCGGCACCGCCGCCAAACTTGTGGCGCTTCACCACGCCGGCGAAACCGCGTCCCTTGCTAGTTGCCACCACATCTACGAACTTGTCGCCGTCAAAAATGTCGACCAGAACCTTGTCGCCAACCTTGGCGCCGTCCTGGTTGTCGGCATCGACAATGATCGGCACCTCGCGCAGGAAACGCATCGGCGGAAGATTATTCTTGGCGAAGTGCCCCTTCATCGGCGCCGTCAGTCGCGATTCTTTCACGAACTCGACCAGCCCGATCTGGGCGGCATCATAGCCGTCCTTGGTGACCGTTTTGCGCTGGGTGACGATGCAGGGACCGGCCTGCAGCACCGTGACCGGGTGAACATCGCCCTTGTCATCGAAGAGCTGTGTCATGCCAACCTTCTTGCCTAAAATTCCACTGACCATTTCGTTGTCCTCAACTCCGCCTCCTGATTTCCGGTGGTGATTGCACCGGGGGCATATGCCGCGGAAGCTTTGTTTTATTCGCCTTTCGCTATTCGCTTTTCGTCAGATAACGCGTCCGAATCTCAGATCGGCTCTGGCGAAGAGCGAACAGCGAGGAGCGAAGAGCGGTTACTTATGCTCTTTCCCGAACGCCTTGATCTCGACATCCACACCGGCGGGAAGCTCGAGTTTCATCAGGGCGTCCACCGTCTGCTGGGTGGGCTCGAGAATGTCGAGCAGGCGCTTATGGGTGCGAATCTCAAACTGCTCGCGCGATTTCTTGTCCACGTGCGGCGAGCGCAGAACGCAATACTTGTTCTTCACCGTAGGCAACGGGATCGGTCCCGCAATCTGCGCCCCAGTACGCTTCGCCGTATCGACGATTTCGCCGGTGGACTGGTCGAGAACGCGATAGTCGTATGCTTTCAGCCGGATTCGGATTCGTTCTTTGCCAATCACGTTAGTTTTCTCTCTGCTCTCAAAGATCCCGGTTAAGGCAGGGTGCGTCTCCGCAATCTGCCCTGCGGCTTATGCCGCGTTATCTGGGTGCCCCATCCTACGCCCGACTTTGGCGTAGGGTGGGAGACTTCTTACTCACGCCGGTAAACCTGCCGTCCCTACGGGACTCTCGGTCTATTTTTCGCTGCACCCAGGATTGCGCTTCGCTCCGTCCTGGGCTAAGCCGTTTCGCGTCTGCCGGCGCTCGTTCCTTCAGCTTCACAGCGACTAATGCTAAGTGCCAACCGCCAAGTGCTAACTGCTGCACCTAAGCAATAATCTCGGTGATGGTGCCGGCGCCCACGGTGCGTCCGCCTTCGCGAATCGCGAACCGCAAGCCCTTTTCCATCGCCACCGGTGTAATCAGCTCAATCTCCAGGCTCACATTGTCGCCCGGCATCACCATCTCCGTGCCCGCCGGCAAGCTCGCCACGCCCGTCACGTCGGTGGTGCGGAAGTAGAACTGCGGCCGATAGCCCTTGAAGAACGGCGTGTGCCGTCCGCCTTCATCCTTCGACAGCACGTACACCTCGCCCTTGAACTTGGTGTGCGGCGTAATCGATCCCGGCTTGGCCAGCACCATGCCGCGCTCCACGTCTTCTTTCGGGATGCCGCGCAGCAGCAGACCGGCATTGTCGCCCGCCATGCCTTCGTCCAACTGCTTTTTGAACATCTCCACACCCGTCACTACCGTCTTGCGGGTCTCGCGGAAGCCCACAATCTCCACTTCCTCGCCCACCTTCACCTTGCCGCGCTCGATGCGGCCCGTCACCACCGTGCCGCGCCCCTGAATCGAGAAGATGTCCTCGATCGGCATCAGGAACGGCTTGTCGATGTCGCGTGCCGGCAGCGGTACGTTCTTGTCGACGGCATCCATCAGCTCGTCGATCTTGGCTTCCCACTGCGCTTCGCCGTTCAGCGCGCCCAGCGCCGAGCCGCGAATCACCGGCAGATCGTCGCCCGGGAAGTTGTACTTGGTCAGCAACTCGCGCACTTCCATCTCCACCAAATCGATCAGCTCGGGATCTTCCACCGCATCGCACTTGTTCAGAAACACCACCACGTACGGCACCCCCACCTGGCGCGCCAGCAGCACATGCTCCTTGGTCTGCGGCATCGGACCGTCAGTGGCCGCCACGACGAGAATCGCGCCGTCCATCTGCGCCGCGCCGGTGATCATGTTCTTGATGTAGTCGGCGTGCCCAGGACAATCCACGTGGGCGTAGTGCCGGTTGGCAGTCTCGTACTCCACGTGCGCCGTGGCAATGGTGATGCCGCGCTCGCGCTCTTCCGGCGCGTTGTCGATCGAGTCGAACGAGCGGAACACGATCTTGGGATTGTGCTTCTGCAAAACCTTGGTGATGGCCGCCGTCAACGTCGTCTTGCCATGATCGATGTGCCCGATCGTGCCTACGTTTACGTGCGGCTTGCTGCGGTCAAATTTCTCTTTCGCCATTGGAGCTCCGTGTCTCTTATGAATCTACAAATCGTTTTGTGCCGTCCCTACGGGACTCGGGTCTAAATTTCACGCTACCCAGGACTCCGCTTCGCTCCGTCCTGGGCTAGACTGGGCCGCGCCTACGGCGCTGATTACTTCGTACCTGCCGGACTCTTGCCCTGCACCTTGGCCACGATCTCTTCGGCCACCGCGCGCGGCGCCTCTTCATAGCGCGAGAAGTGCATGGAGAAGGTCGCACGGCCTTGCGTGCTCGAACGCATATTGGTGGCGTAGCCGAACATCTCGGCCAGCGGCACCATGGCCTTGATCACCTGCGATCCAGCACGATGCTCGAGCGCCTCGATGCGGCCGCGACGGCTGCTCAGGTCGCCGATGATGGTACCCATGTACTCCTCGGGCACAACCACTTCCACCGACATCACCGGCTCCAGCAGAACCGGACTGGCCTTGCGCGCGGCTTCCTTGAATGCCATCGAACCGGCGATCTTGAAGGCCATTTCGTTCGAGTCAACGTCGTGATAGCTGCCGTCGTACAGCGTGGCCTTCACGTCCACCATTTCGTAACCGGCGAGAACGCCGCCTTCCATGGCTTCCTTGATCCCTTGATCCACCGGCTTAATGAATTCCTTGGGAATCACGCCGCCCACGACGTCGTTGACAAATTCGTAGCCCTTGCCCGGCTCGTTCGGCTCCAGCCGGATGCGTACGTGACCATACTGGCCGCTGCCGCCGGTCTGGCGGATGTACTTACCTTCCGCCTGCGACTGCTTGCGAATGGTCTCGCGATAGGCGACCTGCGGCTTGCCGACATTGGCCTGCACATTGAACTCGCGCATCATGCGGTCCACCAGGATTTCCAGGTGAAGCTCGCCCATACCTTCAAGAATGGTCTGGCCGCTGTCAGGATCGGTGCTGACCTTGAACGTGGGATCTTCCTGCGCCAGTTTGCCCAGCGCGATACCCATCTTTTCCTGGTCACTCTTGGTCTTGGGCTCGACAGCCACGGCGATTACGGGAGCCGGAAACTCGATCGACTCGAGCACGACTGGATGATCTTCATCGCAAATCGTGTCGCCGGTGGTGATGTTCTTCAGGCCGACGCAAGCGCAGATGTCGCCTGCGTAGATTTCCGTAATGTCCTCACGCTTGTTGGCGTGCATCTTCAAGAGACGGCCGATGCGCTCCGTGCGCGAACGTCCGCTGATCAGTACGCTGTCGCCCTGCTTGAGATGCCCCGAGTAGACGCGGATGAACGTGAGCTGACCAACGAACGGGTCAGTCATGATCTTGAAAGCCAGTGCCGAAAACGGAGCGCTGTCGTCGGCGGGACGTTCAATATCTTTGCCTGTGTCGGGATCTTTGCCGATGACCGGCGGAACATCAAGCGGCGAAGGCAGATAGTCCACCACGGCATCAAGCATAGGCTGCACGCCCTTGTTCTTGAAGGCGGACCCACAGATCACCGGGAAGACCTTCATCTTCAGCGTGGCGCGGCGCAATGCGGCCTTCAACTCGGCTTCGCCAATGGTTTCGCCTTCGATGTACTTGTGCATCAGCTCGTCCTGATCGTCGTTTTCCACCACGGTCTCGATCAGGATCTGATGGTAGGCAGCGGCTTTCGTTTTCAGATCTGCCGGAATTTCCTCGACCTCGTACTCGGCGCCCAGACTCTCATCGTTCCAGATGATCGCCTTCATGGTCATCAGGTCGATGACGCCTTTGAACTTATCTTCCTGGCCGATGGGCAACTGAATAGCGACGGGGCGGGCATTGAGGCGCTTGCGGATGGTGTCGACGGCATGTTCGAAGTCGGCGCCCATCTTGTCCATCTTGTTGATGAAGCAAATGCGCGGAACACCGTACTTATCGGCCTGGCGCCAAACGGTTTCAGATTGCGGCTCGACTCCATGCACAGCATCGAACACGGCGCAGGCGCCGTCGAGCACGCGCAGCGAGCGTTCCACCTCGGCGGTGAAGTCCACGTGGCCGGGGGTGTCGATGATGTTGATGCGAATGTCTTTCCAGAAGCAGGTCGTGGCCGCGGAGGTGATAGTGATGCCGCGTTCTTGCTCCTGCGCCATCCAGTCCATCGTCGCCGTGCCTTCATGGACCTCACCAATGCGGTGCGTGCGTCCTGTATAGAACAGGATGCGCTCCGTGGTGGTGGTCTTACCGGCATCGATGTGGGCCATGATGCCGATATTCCTGCAACGATCTAATGGAACCTGTCTGGGCACAATCTTTTCCGTTTCCTACCAGCGATAATGCGCGAAGGCCTTGTTGGCCTCGGCCATGCGGTGTACGTCTTCTTTTTTCTTGATGGAAGCTCCACGGCCATTGGCCGCGTCGAGCAACTCATTGGCCAGCTTGTCGATCATGCCTTTCTCTCCCCGGCCGCGGCTGTAGGTCAGAATCCAGCGGATGGCCAGCGACGTACGACGGTCGGCATTGACCTCAACCGGAACCTGATAGTTGGCGCCGCCAACGCGACGGGTTTTCACTTCCAGCACCGGCTTGGCATTCTCCACGGCCTTCTTGAACAGCTTGATGGCCTCATCGCCGCCCTTGTCTTCCAGCTTCTTCATGGCGCGGTAGAAGATGTTCTGGGCGGTGCTCTTTTTGCCGTCCCACATCATGGAGTTAACGAATTTGTTGACCAGCGTGGACTGATAGACCGGGTCCGCCAGCTGCTCACGCTTCGCGATGTATCCTTTTCTCGGCATAGAACCTCGAACAACTTTCCGAACTTGAATGCTGTCGCCGGCGAAAGCCGGCTGGAGGAAGTTACGACCTCCTCAACGCTGGCCTAAAGGCCAGCTCTACCCGAATCTCTCACGCCTTCGGCCGCTTGGCTCCGTACTTGGAGCGGCTCTGCTTACGGTTGGCAACGCCTACGGAATCCAGGGTGCCGCGTACCACGTGATAGCGAACACCGGGGAGGTCCTTCACGCGGCCGCCGCGGATCAGCACAATCGAGTGCTCCTGCAAATTATGGCCGACACCGGGAATGTAGGTCGTGACCTCGATGCCGTTGGTCAGCCGCACGCGAGCTACTTTGCGCAGCGCGGAATTCGGCTTCTTGGGCGTCTGCGTGTACACGCGAGTGCAGACACCGCGCTTTTGCGGGCAACTCTGCAGAGCCGGACTCGCCGTCTTGTACTTCGGCGCCGTCCGCCCTTTGCGCACCAGTTGATTAAATGTAGGCACTCTTTGCAGCTCCTTGGTACTTCCACGCCGGCGCGAGGCCGGCAGAACGTCTATCGCAGGCTAAAGCCTGTGCTCAATCTATATGCGCTCGCCGGGACGCCGACCTGAAGATCGGCTCTACCCGAGCCTTACTTGCGCATCGGTTCCGGAATCATGACCAAATCTTCCGAGCTTTACCCGCTCGCCGGCATCGGATCATGACCAGATGCCCCGAGCTTTAACCCGGCAGCTTTACGCCGCCGCGGCGCAAGAATCGCAATTCCCTGCGATTGGGACTGGGCAGCGTTTACGCCTGGCTATTGCTGGCCGTTTTGCCCATGCTTCCCCTCACGCAACATCCGGGGAATATTGGTTTCCGATCAGGTTAGGCGTACGACGGTGGCGCCGTGGTCGTTCCGCAAACAGCCCAAAGCCGGTGCGGAGATCCTAAACGAGGGCACTCCGTTTCGTTGCCTCGGCCTGCATACCCGCTGGAAAGCTCCAGCGGAAGCGCAGACACGTTTCAGCGAGGACATCCTGCAAAGCTATTCTACAGGATAGAGATCGATACAGCACAGCCAGACACTACAGGCAGGCCAAACATGACTCGCAGAACCCACTTAATATAACAACTCGCGACCACTCAGTCAACCAGACAGGACAAAATTTCGCTAGGTGACGTGCCCGACAACTCCACTCAAACACAACTCCATCAAGTTGAGCGGGTTTGACAAATCATCGCGCAAAAGATCTGTGCTGCCAGCAGCGGAGACCAACGAACCAAATCCAGGCGGCTTGCCGAAACCGTGAACAGCCTCTACACTGAGGGCTTTCCGCAAGAAATTATTCCTGCTTTTGTAATCCGCCGGCATTTCGATTCGGCGGGGAGGGTACATGCAGTTTTCCGTGGTTCGCGTCCTGAGTGCACTCCTGGCGGCGGTTTGTCTTTCCCTTCTCGCCGCTTGCGGAGGAGGCAGCGCCACAACGAATCCTGTTCCGGCCACAATCGTTGTCTCCCCCACTACCGTTTCGTTGAATGAGGGGGATGTGACCACGATCTCGGCTATCGCACAAAACTCTTCTGGGGCTACCATTGCTGCCGACATCACCTTTACCAGCAGCAACCCCAGCATCGCTACGGTCTCTCCATCTGGATCCATCTGTGGCGGCAAATGGGACTCCTTTTTCGTTGTCTGCACTGCCACGGTTGGGCAGGCCGGGGTTGGTAAGGTCACCATTACCGCTGCTTCTGGTGGCACGAACGCCACGCTCACGGTTTACGTGCATGAAAAGGTGGACAGTGTCGTAGTCAATCAGCTGAGCGGCTGCAGCAGCATGGGTCAGGTGGTGCCGGCGACAGCCTCTGCCTTCAACACTTCCGCGCCGGGCTGCTCGGCGGCCTCACCGTGCGACATTACTTCCACGGTGGGGCCGGTTACCCTTAATTCGAACGACCTAACTGTGATTGCCAACTCCGCGGGGATAGAATCCACTTACTCTTCGACCACCAATAGCCCGACGTATACTTCGGGCGGAACCATCAGTGGTTCGAAGGGCCAAACTTGCAATCTGTCTGACTTTGGTGTCGCGGCCGGGTTCGGCATAGAGCCGATTTACTCTGCAGCTACTAATAGTCCAACTTACACCTCAGGGGGAACGATTGTCGGTTCAACCGGCCAAACCTGCACTCTATCTGACTTCAACGGCGTCAGTGGCGCGATCGCAACTGTAGCTTTGACCAGCACGGATACGATTGCCAGCGGAACTCACCTGACGGTCACGTCGGAGGGGTCCGGCGCAACCGCCCCGCCGACGACGGCCACGCTCAGCAATGGAAGTGCTAGCTGTAGCGGCACAGCAACGGTCATTACGGCGCTGACCAGCGTGAGCAATCCTGGTTTTGGCGTAGTTGGCGCTACAGCAACCGTGGCTTTGACAGGTACAAATACGATCGCCAGCGGAACCCGCCTGACAGTCACCTCAGAAGGATACGGCGCAACCACTCCACCGACGACGGCCACGCTCAGCAATGGAACAGCTAGTTGTAGCGGCACGGCAAATGTTATTACTGCTCTCACTGCCAGCAAAGGTCTTACGGCCCAGAACCCTGGTTCAACCTCGATCTTCGCCAGCGTTTCGGGGGTGAACAGCGTCTCCGTTCCTGCTCTCACGTGCCCTGTCGTCTACATCATGGTGCACGACGCAAACTCCTCGAACACATCATTCACACTAAACGCAGGCGATACCCAGGAGCTCACCGCCGCTGTTTTCGACACCAACGGTCAATACATTAAGCCGACCCTGACGTGGGGCTCGTCGTCCACCGCAAGCTTCACCGTGGCGGTCGCAGCTTCCGGCAACAACGCGGCGACCCTCACCGCCGTCGCGCCTGGAACGGCGTACATCACTGCTACGTGCAGCTATCCGGATTGCAACAAGAATGTTGGCGCCCAATACAGCCTTAACCTGGTAACCGCAACGGTTCCCGGCGGCGTCGCGACTACTGTCTATGCTGGAAGCACGAATTCCCTGACCTTGATCCCGATCGGTACTTCGACCAATACGATAGGCACCGCCATCACCTTGCCTCATCTGCCGAACTCGATCGTCTCCGATCCTGCCGGCGCTACGCTTTATCTAGGATCCAGCTCTGGTTTGATGGCCGTTAATGTGAGTACCGGCGCAGTCAGCACGTACAATGTGGACGGAACCATTGAGGCAATTTCAGCGGACGGGAATTACCTGCTGATATCAGAGCCTACGGCTTTTAGCATCTTCTACTTTAGCGTCCCCACCCTAACCGTCCCGTACACGGCATCGGGCGAAACGAACTCGAGCGCCTACACGCCCGACAGCAAATTCAACGAGTGGCTGAATGGGAACCTGCTTGGCATCGGATTCCCTACGACATTCCTTAGCACGACAACGCTGCCTTATACCGGCAATTTCCTCGACATAAGCGGTGAGGGGGGGTTGACCTATATTAGCAGCAGCGCCCATGAAGTCCATGTCCTTGCCACCTGCAATCAGAGTGAAGTGCAGGTACCAGCCCTTACTGCGAACAGTCCAACCCTGATTAAGGCGATTCCCAACGGAACGGGCGCGGTGGCTGCCGATTCGCCCGCGATCGACGTGATCACGACCGGAACTCTTCAGCCGGACTGTCCCCCAACGGCCCCAAGCTCAATCGCCAGCTTTGATATGGGCGTCGAGCCGTTCAACGCCCAGCAGATGTTCATGAGCCCTGACAGCTCGAATGCCTGGATCATCACTGACCTGCCGGAGTTGTTGTTCTTCTACCTTACCGACTCAACCGCACACGCCATTCCGCTTACTGGCGGAGCCATCGCGTACAGCGGCGGCATCACCCTGGATAGCGCGCACGTCTACTTAGGTACCGGCGACGGTACCGTGCACCGGATTGATGTCGCCAGCAACAGCGACGTCCAGCAGATCGGCGTCGGCCTTAAGGACCCTAACGGCAACGCAGTCGTCCCGAATCTCGTGTACGTCCTGCCTTAGTAGACCGCTGAAAAATCGGCTAGCTAGGGTGTAGTCCTTCTGCAGTGGCGGTGGCCCGGACAAACGAAGGCATCGCCGTACCCAGCCGCTAAGCGGCACTTGTTCCAACGGCTTCCGCCAGCACCGTGCTCCGCGGCTTGCGTTTCGCCGTACTTCTTGGTTCGGTGCGCGATGCGGGAACCTGGTTCTTCACCCCTGCGCCCTCACCGGATTGACTTTCCGCATGACTTTCCCCATTTTGCCGGATCCGGCGATAACCTGAGCTGCCTATGTCAGTATCAAAGTGCCTCTTCCCGCTGCCTCCCTTAGCCCGGAAAAGCACCAAACTTGCTATTTCGAGCTCGAACGCCCCTACTTGCATACCTATAATTCAGCCGCATTGTCCGAACCGATATTGATCATATCCTTATCTAATGTCTTATAAATCACATACTTGGACGATCATATAAAACTCATCCAGAAATCATCCGCTAACCATTGAAGCGAAATTGGAGCGAGCGCATTGTGGCTCACATGGCGGGAAATTGAGCCGAGTCTCAAGGACCTGCACTTCGGGGAGGAGTCGTCCGGAGGGGGCAAAAATCCCCTCCGGGAGGCGGTGAGACCCGAGGCAAAAAGGCGGCGCCCCTGGCAAGCGGGTGCCGCCAATGGTTGAAACCAGCGGATGCGGTCATGTGTGGCTTCCGCATAAGCGGGTGTTTTGTCACCCTTGCCGAGATGGAAAGGCTCATTGCCACCTAGCTAGCCGTACTCCAATGCGCGCAAGGCGGCGTTGCTGTCGGCCTCGCCAAGCGAGTCCGGCCGAATGGGATGACGTGGCGACCGTTCTCAGCCGTGTCCTGAGGGCTGCACGCAAGCCGCTAGGAGTGGGTCGAGACCAGCCATAGGGTTCAGATCTTTTGATTTTTGCATAGGGAGGGCGTTTGAAGTCTGGCCGAGAAATCTCGCGCGCTCCCGACGAAGGGCAACTTCCGCGGGGATGTTGCCCCCTCGCTCAATCGAGAATCACGCCGCCACAACCCAAGCTGGCGTTGCTGCCATGGGCTCGACTGGGAAGGAAAATGTTCTGAGCCAGTACACTTGAGCAGCGCGTTTGCGTTCCCCCTCCAGCACGGCTGATCGATCCTCCTGTGTTACGCTTTTCTTATCCCTGCCAATCGGCCAATCAGGACTCACGATGAAAGTGTTTCGACTGGCGCTCTTCTGCCCGTTGCTTGCAGCAATGTGCTGGGCACAAGGGACGCGCACCTGGGAACAGACTAAGTACGACGAATTCGAAAAAGGCACGAGCCACGGTGTCGCCATCAGCAGCGACGGAACCCTCACGCTGGCGCCTGCGTTCAACGCGCTCTACACTTCGCCTTCCACCTACCTTTGGAGTCTGGCTGCCGATGCGCAGGGCAATGCTTACGCCGCGGCGGGATCCCCGGCGCGGGTCTACAAGGTGACACCTGAAGGCAAGGCCAGCATCATTTTCGCTCCACAGGAATTGCAAGTGCAGGCGCTGGTGGTGGATCCCGGCGGCGCCATCTATGCGGCTACATCGCCCGACGGCAAGGTATACAAGATCGTTTACGGCGGTCCGTCACCGGGAAAGGGCCCGAGGGTCCCACACCACTGCTGAGGTTGCCACGGCACAAGAAGGTGGCAAGCCAAATCAAGCGGGTGAGTCGCCGCGACCCTCAGTGGCCGTCGATTCCAGTTACAGCGCCAGCGTTTTCTTCGATCCCAAAACGAAATACATTTGGGCGCTCGCACTTGATCGGCAAGGCCAACTCTACGTCGGAACCGGCGATCGCGGCGAGATTTTTCGTGTGGATCGCAACGGCAGCGGCGCTCTGTTTTTCCAGAGCGATGAGGCACAAATCCGTGCCCTCGATTTCGACAACTCCGGCGACCTGATCGCCGGAACTGACGGCAGCGGACTGATCTATCGCATCTCGCCGCAAGGCGAAGCCTTCGTGCTGTACAGCGCGCCCAAGAAGGAGATCACTGCCCTTGCTGTCGATCGACAAGGCAATATCTATGCCGCCGGTGCTGGCGAGAAGCGCGAGGCGACTCCTTCGCCAGCTGCAGTGACCAGCGTTCCGCTTGCGACCGCTGTGCCGCCCAGTGCAGGAACCGTCATCACGCTGGGCGCGCAGGGCAGCTCAGCGACGCCCGGCGCTTCCGCTCCAACGTTCACGGCAATTCCGTACCCTAACGTGACCAACGTTGGCGGATCGGAGGTATACCGCATCGCGCCCGACGGCTCACCGAAGACAATGTGGTCGTCACATGAAGATCTGGTCTACGCGCTCGCGTTCGATCAAGCGGGACGCTTGTTGGCAGGCACGGGCAATCGCGGCAAGATCTACGTCATTGGCGATCACGACTACAGCGATCTAGCCAAGGCTAGCGCCAACCAGGTGACTGCCTTTGCGCGTGGCCCGAAAGGCGGGCTGTACGCAGCCACCAGCAATCTGGGAAAGATTTTTTTTCTCGGCCCGAACTCGGTTGGAGAAGGCACTTATGAGAGCGATGTCTTTGACGCGAAAGACTTCTCGCAGTGGGGACGCGTGGAAGTTCGTGGCCGCGGCAACTTCGAACTGTTCGCCCGCAGCGGCAACGTGGACAACCCCGATCGCAACTGGAGCTTGTGGAAGCAGGTAGATCTGCAGAAAGACCTTCCCGTGGATGCGCCTTCGGCACGCTTCATTCAGTGGAAGGCGGTGCTGCATCCTAGTCAACCAGTGGCGGCGATTGAGAGCGTAACTCTCAATTACCTGCCGAAGAACGTGGCTCCCGAGGTGGAGGACGTAACCGTCCTCGTCGGCTCGCGGGTCCCGGCAGGCACGCACACGGAGCCGGAAGGCTCCGGGCCGAACGTTTATGCGGCCCCCATTCCGATCGGTCCGTGACAAACATTCCATCGCCGTGAAATGGAAGGCGCAGGACGAAAACGACGACTTGTTGGTCTACAGTGTCTATTACCGCGGCGATGGCGAGAGCCGCTGGAAGCTGCTGCGCGACGGGATTGATGAGAGGTTCGTCAATCTCGACTCCGATCTCTTTCCCGATGGAGGCTACACCATTCGCGTGGTCGCTTCGGATGCGCCTTCGCACTCGCCCGAGGATACCTTGACGAGCGAAAACACCAGCCCGCGGTTTGAGGTAGACAGCACGCCGCCTCACATAGAATCGCTGAACGCCAAGGTCGAGGGCGACAAGCTGCACGTGACGTTCCGCGCAGTGGATAGCTTTTCTCCCATCAGCCGCGGCGAGTACTCGCTGGATGCGAGCGATTGGCAAACTGTGGAACCGGTCGGGAAGATCTCGGACTATAAAGTTGAGAACTACGATTTCAGGATGCCCATTCCGGCGGGAAGTGCAAGCGAGGGCAAGATTGCCACCGACAGCGGCGCCGAGGAGCACACGCTGGTGATCCGCGTTTATGATCGCTTCGAGAACATGGGGATCAGCAAGGTCGTGGTGAAGACGGCGCAGGGCGGGCGATGATTCGTTGTCACTATAGGGGGCCTTCGACTCCGCGCGAGCGAAAGAAGCCCGCGCTGCGCTCAGGATGACAAATAACTCCTCTGCGCGGATTACTTCGAGGCGCGAGTTCCCATGAGCCTTCGCGCGATTCTCGATCTGCTCGCCCTGTTGGCCTGCTCGATGTACGGCACCATTCCGCTGTTCTGGCTTGTGGTTCACCCGCTTGTGGAGCGCTGGCGCGAAAGCGGTCGCCGCGCCTTTGCTTTCATCATACCCGTATGGAGCGGATTCATCGCGATTGCCTTTCTCCTAATGTGGCCGTTTCGCTCGGTCACGTTTATGCAAACTGGCTTGCCTGGGCGCCTGCCGCCATCTTCTTCCTTGTGGGATTCTCGATTTACGGTGCGGCGTTCCAGGGATTTGATCGCGTCCAGGTTTCCGGATTGGCCGAACTCGAGCCCGACCGGCATCGGCAGCAACTGATCACAACCGGAATACGCTCGCGTGTGCGTCATCCTATCTACGTGGGCCACCTTTGCGAGATTATCGGCTGGTGCATCGCAACGGGATTGGTCGCACTATATGCACTGGCGGCGTTTGCCATGATTACCGGAGCGGTGATGATCCGCATAGAAGACCGAGAGCTAGAAACGCGCTTCGGAGATGCATTTCGCGAGTACCGCCGCCGAGTGCCTGGGGTGCTGCCGAGAATTCGAAAGACTTAACGACTTCACCACGGATTAGGCGGTTGAACCTGGAGTTGGACTTAATGTCTGAAGTTCGGACAACCAGCGCCTGCTGAAAGGATCGCAGCCCTATAGAGGTCCGTTCGACTCCGCACGAGCAAGTGCAGCTCGTGCTCCGCTTGATTACATAACGACGTCGGCTCCAGGACTCGAGTACATTGATGGTGCAATCCGATCAAGCGGCTCAAGAAGGAGCCGACCATGTTGATTATAGGATGCGATTACCATCCCGGGTTTCAGCAAGTAGCGATCTTTGACAAACAGACGGGCGAGATCAGGCAACGGCGACTGGCGCATCCGCAGGAGGCCATGGAGTTCTACCGTGGTTTACCCGCGGGGGTGCTGGTGGGAATCGAAAGCACGGGTTTCAGTGGGTGGTTCGAGCGCCTGCTGGAAACGCTGGGACATGAAGTATGGATGGGCGATGCTACCCAGATCCGGGCTTCGATGACGCGCAAGCAGAAGACCGACAAACGGGATGCCGAGCACATGGTGAAGCTGCTGGTGGAAGAACGTTTTCCGCGCATCTGGGTGCCCTCGGCGGAGGACCGGGATGCGCGGCAGTTGCTGGTGCATCGTCACAAGCTGGTGCAGTGGCAAACCCAGGTCAAGAATCAGTTGCAGTTTCTGGCCCTGAATCAGGGGCTGCAGCTGAAGTGGCGACTGTGGACGCGCAGCGGACGGCAGAAACTGGAAGCCCTGCCGTTGGGTCGGTACGCGGCCCAACGGCGGACGACTTTGCTGGGGCTGCTGGAGCAGTTGGAACAGCAGATCGCCAGCCTGGATACGGCGGTGCTGTGCGAAGCCCAAGCGCGACCCGATGCGGTGCGGCTGATGACCCATCCCGGAGTGGGGCCGGTGATCAGTTTGGCTTTCGTGGTTACGCTGGGCCCAGTGGAGCGATTTGCCGGAGCGCGCCAGGTGGCCAGCTATTTCGGGTTGATTCCGCGGGAGCGCTCCAGCGGAGGCAAGCAGCGGTTGGGCGGCATCAGCAAGCAGGGCAATTCGTTTGTGCGCTACCTGCTGGTGCAAGGCGGGCATAGTGCGGCGCGCCTGGACCCTGAGTTGAAACGTTTTTACGGCCACTGCAAGCACACTCACGCGCACGCGGGAGTGGCCAAAGTAGCGGTGGCCCGCAAGCTGGCGGTGCGGTTGTATTGCATGTTGCGTGACGGCATCAGCTATGCCGAGTGGCGCAGCCGCCGGCGCTCGCATGCAGGTGAGCCCGAGTCATACTGTGGTCGAAAGTAGACCGAACGCTTGAGTGGGCAGCCTGCCTCCCGGCCGCCGAGGGCGGGGAGATCGAAGCCGTAATCATGGGCCAACCTCCCCGCAAGGGGAACGGGAGGCCCGAAGAGATGGCTGGTGGGAGTGCCGGGGACGGTCCCATCGCCGGATTACAGAAGAACGAGCCGAAGATCGGATGCCAGGAAAGACAAAATCTTCTGCTAAGGAACGAAGCTCAGCTCTACCGCGCTGCGCTTCGTTCCTGGCTCCATGGTGGGCGAGCCGGAAGCGGCGTCAAGGGTCGAGATGAACGCCAAAAGAGGGCGCCCTTGACCCCGCTTCCGGCTCGCAGAGGATTCGTGTGCTCTTGACAACGCCGACGTCGTTATAGACAGGATGACAGCGACAAATCTACCACTCGCGGAGTAATCCGGAACACCGCATTCATCCGCGGTCATCCGTGTGAATCCGCGGTTATTCGGCTTTTCGCTACAATGAACCTTCGCTGAGCTCCTCTGGATGCAATTCGAACTCTTTGTCGCGGCGCGTTATCTGCGGGCCAAACGGCGCCAGGCCGTCATTGGGGTCATTACGGTCATCTCTATTGTGGGAGTAGCGGCGGGCGTCGCCTCCCTCATCATCGCGCTGGCCATCAACAACGGATTTCGCCAGGATTTGCAGGACCGTCTGCTGGGCTCGACTTCGCACATTAACTTGCTGCGCGTCCAGAGCGATGGCATCCGCAACTGGCAGGCGCTGCTTGCGCGATTGCAGAAGCAGCCGCACGTTCTGGCCGGTGCACCCGCAATCTATGAACAGGTGCTGATCTCGCGCGGAGCTCGCGCCCAGGGGGCGATTCTCAAGGGCATCGTTCCGCAAGACGAGCGCAGGGTCAGCGACATCCTCGATACCATCACGAGCGGATCAGCCGACAGCCTCGACGTGCGAAAAGAAAATCAGGGCAAGACCGTGCCTCCTGACCCCGACGAACCCAACCCACTCTCGGCTCGGATCACAGCTTCGCTGCCTCCGATTATTCTCGGCAAAGATATGGCCGACCAGCTGGGTGCTACGGTCGGGTCGCTGGTGACCGTCACCAGTCCTCAGGGCGAGCTCACGCCGTTTGGCATCGTCCCCAAGTACAAGCGCTTCAAGGTGACGGGAATCTTCTCGTCGAGTTTCTATGAGTACGACAGTTCCTGGGCGTTCATCGGCCTCGCTGATGCGCAGAAGCTCTTCGACCTGGGCGATGTTGTTTCCGTTCTGGAGTTCAAGATCGACAACATCTACAAGGCGCCGGAAATCGCTAAGAAGCTGGAAGCCGCTGCGGGAAGGGGTTTCATGTCCACCAACTGGATGGAGCAGAACCGTGCCATCTTCCACGCCCTTCGGCTAGAGAGGTTGGTGACGTTCATTACCATTGGACTGATAGTATTTGTGGCCGCGCTTAACATCCTAATTTCGCTAATTATGATGGTGATGGAAAAGACGCGCGATATTGCCGTGCTCGTGTCCATGGGCGCCAAGAAGCGGCAGATCCGGCGCATTTTTATCTATCAGGGGATTCTGATTGGCGTGATCGGAACGGTGTTGGGGCTGATCGCTGGATATCTGCTCTCGTGGGCGGCCGGGCACTACCATTTGATCTCGCTTTCCGCCGAGGTTTATTCCATCGACTACGTGCCGTTCGCTCCGCGCGTCCTCGACGGCGTTCTGGTTTCGATTGTCGCCATCGGGGTCTCTTTCATTGCCACCCTCTATCCTTCATGGTCGGCCGCCAGCGTTCTGCCCGCCGAAGCGTTGCGGTATGAATAAATTCTTCAAGGCACCGGCAATTCTGGAACGGGTACAAGGAGAGCCTTGCCGGCCACAGTGGCCAGGCCGTCAAGCGTGCCCATAAAAGTGGAAGCAAGCATCGGCACAGGCTGAAGATGCCAGAGGAGCTCAGCATTGTTCCACGCAGACTCTCGCGCCGCACTTACGCTCCAGGCTGCCATGGTGTCTTCCAGGCGAGAAACTGGTGGGAGTGCCTCGCCGAGCAACCGGACGTGCAACTCGCGCTTAGCGGTTTCGATGAGGCCGTCCAGCGTGGAGTTTAGCGACGTATAGTCGTTGTATTGCGCACTGCCGTGCTGCGGAGTGGTGCCTGTAGCCTGGCAGTTGGAAACGATAGCCTGCGGCAGGTCGTGATTGATGTGAGCATTCACGCCAGCGAGCGCGAACTGGATGCGCGCGATTAGGACTTGGTCGCGGCTGTCGAACAAAACCTGCCAGCATTCCGGCGCAGGCTGGCCTGAGAGCGCCGACGCGAGAGATCCAAAATACAATCGCGCAAATTGCACGTCCAGCGCGGCGAGCCACTGCGGATCGCTGGATCCGCCAGAGGCGATCCGGTTTTGGACGGCCTGGGTCACTTGAAGGTACAGCCCGTTGAACCACTTAAGACCGTCGCCCTGTATACATGTTCCGTCAATGGTTTGCATCGTACTCAGAACATCGTCGACAGATTGAGGAGTGGTCTTGACGGCCGCGAGCAGAATCGGGTCATAGGGGAACATGGCTGGCGTCCTCGCTGCCGGAAGAACCCGATCCGCTGCATTACACATCCAAGTCTCCCATGAAGACACCGTGCGACGAGGCGGTCATCGCCTCCCGAGTCGCGAATTCGCCATGTCGCGGAACGACCGGGGCTTGGGTACTGGCGGCCACCATTCTTGGTTCGAGTATGGCGTTCATTGACAGCACAGTCGTGAACGTAGCTCTCCCAGCATTACAGGCGAATTTTGGAGCCACCGTGGCTGGTATGCAGTGGGTCGTCGAATCCTATGGCCTGACCCTGGCTGCGTTAATTCTGGTCGGCGGCTCGATGGGCGATATGCTCGGTCGCCGACTGATGTTTCTGCTGGGGGTTCTAGTATTCGCCATCGCTTCACTCCTTTGCGGCATTGCCGCGAACATACATCAACTGATCCTTGCGCGAGCCGTTCAAGGAATAGGAGCTGCGTTTCTCGTTCCCGGAAGTTTGGCGCTGATCAGCGCATCATTCGACGAGAGCGATCGCGGCCGAGCGATCGGCACGTGGTCGGGATCAACTGCGATCACCACCGCGATCGGCCCGGTCTTGGGAGGCTGGCTAATCCAGCACTTGTCCTGGCGATGGGCCTTCTTTCTCAACCTGCCGTTAGCAGCTGCGGTAATCGTCATCTCGCTATGGCGCGTTCCGGAGAGCCGCAGTCGCGAGCAACGGCACATCGATTGGTGGGGCGCGCTGGCAGCCACCCTCTGCTTAAGCGGATTGGTGTTCGGCTGCATCGAATCCGCGATCCTCGGTTGGAAAAACCCGTTAGTTGTGGGGAGCCTTGGCACCGGAGTTGTTTGCATGGCCGGATTTCTGCTGATCGAGGCCAAGGCCGCCTCGCCGATGGTACCTCTGAATCTGTTTCGCTCGCCAGCCTTCAGCGGAGCAAACTTACTTACCTTCTTTTTGTATGCTGCGACCGGAATCTTCTTTTTTCTGCTGCCGCTCAATTTGATCCAAGTGCAGGGATACTCAGCGACGGCTGCAGGGGGCGCGGTCTTGCCATTGATTCTCCTGATGTTTCTGTTGTCTCGGTGGTCGGGAGGGTTGCTTGCCCGCTACGGAGCGCGTCTGCCACTAGTGGTGGGACCGCTAATCGCGGCTTTCGGGTTCGTCCTGTTCGCAGTGCCGGCGGTGGGAGGCAGCTACTGGACTACGTTCTTTCCAGCCGTGATTGTGCTTGGGCTGGGAATGGCGGTGAGTGTTGCTCCTTTGACCACGGTGGTAATGGAATCGATTGACCAGGACCGCGCCGGTACCGCCTCGGGCATTAACAATGCCGTGGCACGCATTGCCGGGCTACTGGCGATTGCGGTGTTCGGGGTCGTAATGGTGACAGAGTTTGGCGCACACCTGAATCGTAGCCTAACCAACGTCAAGATGCCGGACGGTGTCCGAAACGAGCTGCGATCGGGCGAAATCAAGCTGGCTGCACTGAAGCCTCCAGGTGGAATCGAGCCCGCGACCTCAGCCGCGATTGAATCCTCGATCGTTGCGGCGTTCGTATTTAGTTTCAGGTCGATGATGGGAATCTGCGCGGCCCTCGCTCTCGCCAGCTCGATGGTTGCCTGGCGGATGATTCCAGGCGGTATCGAGTCGCAGGCCGCTCACAGCTTCGCTACTGCCTGACGAATGAAGCCGGCAAGTGTTCGATATTCTGATTCCATTTTCTTGGGGTCTCTGGAGAGTCGAACCAGCCCCTTTTTTTATCTAACCAAAAGTAATGCTGCCCGTAATCGGAGGAAGGTGAATCAGCATGACAAAGCCGACGCTGCTGACTGTCGATGACGATCCAAACGTATTGAAGGCGATCGAGCGTGACCTGCGGGCCCGCTACGGCGAGAAATATCGCGTGCTGCGAGCGAACTCGGGCGATGCGGGACTGGAATTGCTGCGCGAACTCAGAGTTCGAAACGATGCTGTAGCTTTGCTCTTGGCCGATCAGCGCATGCCGCAGATGGATGGCATCGGCTTCCTCAACGAGGCCAGAAAAGTTTATCCCGATGCCAAGAGGGCCCTGCTGACCGCGTATGCCGACACCAGCGCCGCCATCAACGCCATCAACGAGGTCAACGTTCATTACTTCTTTCTGAAACCCTGGGACCCGCCGGGCCAGCACCTGTATCCGATGATCGACGACCTGCTGGAGGACTGGACGGCTTCGTATCGGCCGCCTTACGAGGGGATCCGAGTACTCGGCACGCGCTGGTCTTCGAAGGCATACGACGTGCGCAATTTCCTGGCTAGGAACCATGTTCCGTACCAATGGATCGATGTTGAGCTTTCGGCCGAAGACCCGGAGGTAAAGCAACTGATTGCGTCCGTCGGCGATGACGCCGCCAAGCTGCCCTTGACCCTATTCCCAGATGGCACGCGAATGTTTCAGTCGAGTCCGGCAGAGCTTGCCGAAAAAATTGGTCTGAAAACACGGGCCGATACGCAGTTCTACGACTTCGCGATTGTCGGCGGCGGCCCCGGAGGTCTAGCGGCCGCGGTCTACGGCGCGTCGGAAGGGCTGAAGACGGTGATGATCGACCGTGAGGCCCCTGGCGGACAAGCCGGCCTGAGCTCACGAATCGAAAACTACCTTGGATTCCCTTCCGGTTTGAGCGGTGGCGACCTGGCGCGCAGAGCGGTGATGCAGGCGCTGCGTTTCGGCGTGGAAATTATCGCACCGCAGGAAGTTGTGGAACTGCGCTCCGAGGGGCCGTACCGAATTCTCAAGCTTGCCAACGGCAGCGAAATTTCCTGCCATGCCGTGCTGATCGCTACCGGAGTGCAATGGCGAAAGCTCAACGTTCCAGGCATGGACCGGATGCAGGGCGCGGGCGTTTATTACGGCGGTGGCAGTCAGGAGGCAATCTCCTGCAAAGGAGAAACCGTGTACGTCGTCGGTGGCGCTAACTCAGCAGGCCAGGCCGCGATTAACTTTGCACAGTATGCGGAGAAAGTAGTGATGCTGGTCCGGGGCGACTCGCTGGCGGCAACCATGTCTCGTTACCTCATCGACCAGATCGAGAAGACGCCCAATATTCAAGTGTGGACGCATGCGGCGGTCATCGAAGTTCACGGCGATACGCACCTGGAAGAAATTTCGGTGCAATGCTCCGATACCAACGGCATGGAAAAAGTGCCTGCCACGTCGATGTTCATCTACATCGGAGCGCAGCCAAGAACGGACTGGCTCGAAGGCATTGTTGCGCGCGACGAGCGCGGATTCGTGCTGGCCGGGCCCGATCTGCTGAAAGATGGCAAACTTCCGGAGACGTGGACCCTGGAGCGTGATCCCTTTCTGCTGGAGAGCAGCCTACCCGGCGTGTTCGTGGTGGGCGATGTGCGGCACGGTTCCATTAAGCGGGTTGCCTCCGCTGTAGGCGAGGGAGCGATTGCCGTGCAGTTCATCCATCGTTATATGGCGAAGGTGTAACCGATGTCGAACGTGACCAGAGAAGAACTTCGCACCGTGGCAGTCTTCCATGACCTTCCGGACGAGCAACTGGATTGGTTCCTGGGGAGCGCAACCGAGATCCATATGAAGCCCGGCGAGATTTATGTTCACGCGGGAGATCCTGCCGACAGAATGGCGGTCGTGCTCGAGGGCGAACTACAGGGGCGAATCGAGGGAACCAACGAGAGCGTGTTTACTACCCATGCCGGGGCGGTAACCGGTGTACTTCCCTACTCGCGGATGAAAGTGTTTCCTGCGACGGTCCGGGCGATTGAGCCTTCGCGAGCTTTGCTCTTTCCGGCGGCCAAGTTTGATGAACTGCTCAGCCACTTGCCGGAATTAGGGCGGCGATTGGTGGCCACTATGGTCGACCGTGCCCGCGAGGCTACGCGGGGCGAGCAGCAGCGCGATCGACTAGCCGCGCTGGGAAAACTCTCGGCCGGGCTGGCGCACGAGTTAAACAACCCGTGCCGCTGCAGCCCGCCGAGCTGCCGAACGGTTGCGCTGTGCGGTCGCCGAGTTTCGCAGTTCGGCAAGCACGCTGGAGCAGAACCAGCTGACCGCGGACGAGCGGAAAGTCATCGAGACATTCGAATCTTCATGCTGCACAGGGACGCCCGAGACCGACGTGCTGAAAGCGAGTCAACTTGAGGAGGAGATCGAGACCATTCTGCATCAACACGGAATTCGAAATGGCTGGCAGTATGCATCCACGCTTGTCGAATCTGGCATGCAACCGAAACCGCTCGAAATCATGCTGGGTGGCGTGCGACAGAACATAGCTGAGCCTGCGCTCAAGCGAGTCTCGGCATTGGTTGAGATCAACGATCTGCTGGCGGAACTGGAGAACAGCACCTCCAAGATTTCCGATCTGGTGCGCGCTATTAAGGAGTACTCGTACATGGATCAGGCGCCGGTCCAGGATGTAGACCTGACCAAGGGCATCGAGAATACCCTGACCATCATGGCGCACAAGCTAAAAAAGGGGGTAATCATCAAGCGCGATTACCACCCCACCCCTCTGCTGGTGAATTCCTATGGGAGTGAACTGAACCAGGTGTGGACCAATATCATCGATAACGCCGTCGATGCCATGCACGGCGAAGGTGTACTGCGGATCAAGACCTTCCCCGAGGGAGACTGCGCTGTGGTTGAGATTGCAGATTCGGGAACCGGGATTCCGCCGGACATTCAGTCGCGCATCTTCGAGCCCTTCTTTACCACCAAAGGGGTGGGAGAGGGCACCGGGTTGGGCCTGGATACAACTCTGCGAATCGTGCGCAAGCACCGTGGATCAATTAACGTGACCTC
This sequence comes from uncultured Acidobacteriaceae bacterium, assembly GCA_963836295.1. Classification (GTDB taxonomy): domain Bacteria; phylum Acidobacteriota; class Terriglobia; order Terriglobales; family Acidobacteriaceae; genus Bog-257. Next base: position 301,831 of record CAWIIY010000007.1, read on the forward strand.
GGTCCCCGGGGACACCAGGTTTCAGGTTCGCTTGCCGAGCATCCAACCGGGCGGGCGAGATTGAGCTGTACTATTCAGGAAACCCTATGGGTACGTTTTCCATTGCAGAGTCGCTGACTTTGCGGCCCAGACATGTTCTAATTCCCATAGGCTTTGACTCGCATACTGAGTCCCGAAACGGGCTTCGTTGCAACACCTTGGCCGGAATTTGTGACGCCCCGGAGAGCACCTGCATCCAATCGATCAAGACGTGCTATTACGAGCGCAGAACCTGAAAAAAGTGTTCCGCTCGGGTGACTCGGAATTAGTGCTCTTTGAAAACCTGTCGTTCCAGGTGCAGACCGGTGAGATGCTGGCCATTGTTGGCGAGTCAGGTGCCGGGAAGAGTACCTTGCTTCATATCCTCGGAGTCCTTGATACCGCTTCCGAAGGTGACGTATACTTCGCCCAAGTCGATTTGGGTAAGCTCTCGGAAGAAGATGCGGCGGAGTTTCGCAGTCGCGAGCTTGGATTTGTCTGGCAGTTTCATTATTTGCTGCCCGAATTTACCGCAGTCGAGAATGTGGCCATGCCGCTACTGATGCGCGGCGGGAGCCGGCGGGAAGCCGAGCAGCAGGCCCTGCACTGGTTGCAGGAGGTTGGGTTAACGGACCGTGCGAATCATCGGTCCGGTGAGTTGTCGGGGGGAGAGCAACAACGGGTGGCGCTGGCCCGAGCGTTGGTTACCCGACCGAAGATCCTGATGGCCGACGAGCCTACAGGAGATCTCGACAATCGGACGGCGGACGTGATTTTTAATTTGATCGCCAGGTTACATTGCGACTATCGTCTTACCTCGCTCATCGTTACTCACAATCTTGGGTTTGCGGGCGGCTGCGACCGTGTGCTGCGATTAGAGCGCGGGCGAGTCGTCGAAGTGTCGCCGCAGTCGTTATCGGCGTGATGCAACCGGCAGAAGTAAGACGGGTTTATATGGTTCGCAAGTAAGAGGTAAAGAGGACCGGCGAGGTCCTTATCAATCGGCCAGAGTATTGTCGATGGCCGACCGTCAGGGGTGCGGCAGGCAACAGGACGCTACGAGTAACGCTCCCTTCGCCAGCGAAGAAGGGTCGCCTCGAGTAGTCCTTGGAGAGTCTCAATGTTTGAACGGTACACGGAAAAGGCCCGGCGAGTAATTTTCTTCGCGCGCTACGAAGCCAGTCAGTTCGGTTCTCCCTACATCGAAACGGAGCACCTGCTGTTGGGTTTGTTGCGCGAAGACAAAGCGCTCACCAATCGGTTCCTTCTGGTCCCACGCTTCGGTGGAATCGATTCGCAAACAGATCGAAGGCCACACGACCATTCGGGAGAAGGTCTCCACCTCCGTGGACCTACCCTTGAGCAACGAGTGCAAGCGTGTGCTCGCTTATGCGGCTGAGGAAGCCGAGCGGCTCTCGCACAAGCACATTGGTACCGAGCACCTGCTGCTGGGCCTGTTACGCGAAGAGAAGTGCTTCGCGGCTGAAATTCTGCATGAGCGCGGATTGCGTCTGTTGAGCATTCGCGAAGAACTGGCGCGCACCTCGCAGGAGAAGGCGCAACCCTCGCAACGTTCGCGGGAGTCGTCGCTGCTCTCTGAGTTTTCCCGCGACCTTACCCAGTCGGCCATGGACAACCAACTCGATCCTCTAGTCGGACGCGATGCCGAACTGGAGCGGGTCGTCCAGATCCTGTGCCGCCGCACCAAGAATAATCCAGTGCTGATTGGCGAACCGGGCGTCGGCAAGACGGCCATCGTAGAAGGCCTGGCGCAACGCATCGCGGATGGCGAAGTGCCGTCATTCCTGGCGGACAAGCGCATCCTCGCTCTGGATCTCTCGCTGATTGTTGCCGGCACCAAGTACCGTGGCCAGTTTGAAGAGCGCCTCAAGACCATCATGAAGGAGCTGATGGAGTCGCAGAATTCGATAATCTTCATCGACGAGTTGCATACATTGGTCGGCGCGGGATCGGCAGAGGGCTCCCTCGATGCCGCCAACATCCTGAAGCCAGCGCTCTCACGGGGCGAGATTCAGTGCATCGGCGCGACCACTCCGGGTGAGTATCGCAAGTCCATCGAGAAAGATCGCTCGCTGGAGCGGCGCTTCCAGGCGGTCAAGGTGCCGCCTCCGAACGAAGTGGACGCGGTCAAGATTCTGTTCGGAATCAAGGAACGTTACGAGAAGTTCCATGCCGTCACCTACACCGACGACGCTATTACGTTCTCGGTTTCGCATTCGAACCGTTATCTACCGGATCGCTTCCTGCCCGACAAGGCTATCGACTTGATCGACGAGGCGGGCGCCCGCGTGAAGCTGCGCCAGACGTCGTTACCTGAGGACATCACCGAAGTGCAGAAGCGGATCAAGTTCATCGTGCACCGGATGGAAAATGCCATTGCCAACCATGAGTTCGAGAAGGCCCGCTTCTACTCTGACGAGGAGCGCAAAGAGCGCGAGAACTTGCGCGCTCTGCGCGAGAAGTATCACCTCGACGAATCGTCCACCGGCGTCGTGGGACGCGAGGACATTGAAGATGTAGTTTCGCGGTGGACCGGGGTTCCCATCGCTTCCATCAAGGAAGAAGAGGGCCAGAAGCTGCTGCGGATTGAAGAAGAGCTGCACCGGAGGGTCATCTCCCATGACCGCGCCATCACGGCGTTGGCCCGTGCCATCCGCCGCTCGCGTGCCGGTCTGAAGAGCCCGAACCGGCCTATCGGTTCGTTCCTCTTCCTTGGGCCGACGGGTGTGGGCAAGACGGAAGTCGCGCGCACGCTGGCGCAATTCATGTTCGGCAGCGAGAAGTCGCTGGTGCGCTTCGATATGTCGGAGTTCATGGAGAAGCATTCAGTATCGAAACTAATTGGTTCGCCTCCAGGATATGTCGGCTACGAGGAGGGCGGCCAGCTGACTGAGCGCGTGAAGCGCGCACCGTACTCCGTGGTATTGCTGGATGAAGTCGAGAAGGCGCACCCCGACCTGTTCAACATTCTGTTGCAGGTGTTTGAGGACGGCCAGCTCACCGATGGGCTGGGCAACACAGTGGACTTCAAGAACACCATCATCATCATGACCTCGAACATCGGCGCGCGTCATTTGCAGAAGCGCACCGGTCTGGGCTTCCAGTCCGAGCACGAAGAGACGATCTCCAACAAGGTCGAGGACATGGTGAAGAACGAGGTGAAGCGCACCTTCAATCCCGAGTTCCTCAACCGTCTCGACGAGGTGATCATCTTCAACGCACTGACCGAGGCCGACCTAATCCAGATCGTGGAACTGATGGTGCAGCAACTGAACCAGAACCTGGCACAGCGCGCTATCACGGTCACTGTCGCAGAAGAGGCCCGCAAGTGGATCCTCGACCAGACGCTCGTGGACCGCAGCTACGGTGCGCGTCCCTTGCGCCGCGCGCTGCAAAAGTACATCGAAGACCCGCTGTCGGAGGCGCTCATCCAGGGCACGTTCGCGCAGCGGCCCACATTCATCGAGGTGTACCTGGAGAACAGCCAACTCTTCTATCGCCCGGTCGGCGAGGAGAAGACAGAAGGCGTGCTGCTGTACAGCAACTAGTTTTAGAGCAGTGAGCGAAGGCAAGGGGGGCGGGAAACGCCCCCTATGCTTCCCGATCACCCCGGGTAAGCGCGCTGAAATCCTAGCGCAGCATGCACCTGCTTTCTGCAACCTACACGCACGATTTTCGTCCAATCAAAAGGATTACCGATGTTAGGTCGGCTTGCAGAGGATAGTCAGGTGCGACGTTTGCCTATCCACCCTGGCTCGCGTACGAATTCCTCCTCCAGGCGACGCAACCGTGCCGCCATCACCTCGGACCTTCCAAGATAGCCCTCGATGCGAGGTGGATCCTCCCGGCTTACCACCGGCAGCCGTCCAACCTTCGCGCGCAACATGCGTGCTGCCGCATCGTAAAGAATCTCGTCCGGATAGGCCACCACCAGATTGCGGGTGCCCGCATCCAGGACGCTCGTCTTGCCGGCGGGCTCCTTCTGCAGGGCGCGCATCATGTCGTCGCGAGTGATGATGCCCGCAAGCTTGCCCTGTTGGCCCACGATCAACACGCCCTGATGCCGCAACACTGAAGGATCGTGTTTGGCGATGCGGCTCGCCAGTTCTCCAACCTGCATCGTTGCCCGGATTACATCGAAGTCTCGCGCCATCGTGTCGCCGACGGTCGCCTGTTGGAAGACGTCCGGCTCATAGTCCTGAGGGATATGCAGACCGCGGCGCGCCAGCTTCTCGGTCATGATGGAGTTCTTGGCGTAGCGTACGGCGATGGCGTCCGCGATCACCGTCACCAGCATCAGGGGCAGCACGGAGTTGTAATCGCGCGTGATCTCGAAGGCGAAGATGATAAATGTGAAGGAGGCGCGCGAGGCCGCGCCAAACACCGCGCCCATGGCAACCAAGGCAAAGGCTCCAGGTGAGAGTCGGGCGGCGGGCCAGATCTTGTCTACCACCATGGCGAAGACCGAACCCATGGCGGCGCTGGCCATGAACATCGGAGCCAGCAGACCACCGGAAGTTCCGGGCCCTAGCGAAATCACCAGCGCCGCCGACTTGAAGACCATCACCGCCAGCATCGCGCCCAGCAGCAGCTTGGTATTCAAGATGTCGGAGATGGTGTCATAGCCGACGCCCAGCACGCGCGGGACGAAGTATCCGATGACACCCAACCCAAGTGCGCCAATCGCCGGCCACCACATATCGCTAACCGGTAACCTCTCGAACTGGTCTTCCACCCAATACAACGCCTTGCTGAATCCCAGCGCCGCAGCGCCGCAGAGTAACCCCAGCAGCAGATAAAACGGTAGGGCGTGCGGTAGACCGTAGTCCAAGGCCCCGACGGTAAACATGGGGCCACGACCCAGCAACTGGAAGTGCACACTAGTTGCAATCGTACTGGCGATCACCAGGGGGATGAAGGAACGTGACTTGAACTCGAATAGCAGCAGTTCGATGGCGAGAATCACTCCGGCAATAGGGGTATTGAAGGTCGCCGCCATGCCGGCTCCCGCTCCACAGGCTAGGAGAACCTTGCGCTCGGCCGCGGTCATGTGCAGCAATTGGCCCACCAGCGAACCGACTGCGCCGCCGGTCTGAATGATGGGGCCCTCGGCACCGAACGGCCCGCCGGTGCCAATGGCGATGGCGGCTGAAAGCGGCTTCAGAATCGCGACCTTGGGCTCGATACGACTGCGATTTACCAAAACCGCTTCCATGGCTTCGGGAATACCGTGCCCGCGGATCTTGTCGGAACCGTAGCGCGCCATAATGCCCACAACGATGCCGCCAATGACCGGCGTGACAATCACCAGCAATCCAAGCTGATTGTTGCGTGCGCTGACAAAGGCGAACGAGAGGTGGTGGTAGAAGAAGAGGTTGGTGAACAGCCCGATGAGGTTGTATAGCAGAAAAGCGATAATCCCCGCTAACAACCCGATCGCGGCCGCTAGCACCGACACCAAGCCCATGCGAAATCTTGCCTCTTGCGAGATTGACGCATCGCTGGCCCGCTGCTCCGGATGCAGTGGGTTGACGCCGTCCACGCCAAGCGTCTCGGGGTATTCCGCCACAGCTAGGCTCCTCCCGGGAACCCGCCGAGGAAGTGGCGACCGGGCGCCGCTGCGAGATTTAGCAGGTATGGCCAACTTGTGCAGCGTTGCCACCAACGCTGGTGCGGCGGACCGCAACTCCGCTCGCGTATGCAGCGTTAGCTCACCCAGGATTTTCTCGCCGCGAGCGGTGAGATGCACGTGCACCTCGCGCCGGTCTTCCCCGCCTCGACTGCGGGTGATGAGGCCTTTCCTGGCCAGACGGTCCACGAGTTCGACCGCGCTATGGTGCTGAATCTGAAGGCGCTCCGCCAGATAGGCGATGCGTGGTCCGCTGTCGTCGGATTTCCCTTTGACGGCAAGCATCAATTGGTGGTGCTGCGGTTCCAGCCCTGCTTCCCGGGCAGCTTCCTTGCTAAAGCGCAGGAAACGGCGAAGCTGGTAGCGGAACTCCGCCAGGGCCTGGTAGTCGGTTAACTTCAGGTTGTTGTGATCAGTCATGGCACGGTGGGACGCGATTTTATCGCAATACGACGTATTTGGGAAGCTTCCGAATAGTCCGCTGGCTCCTCGCCCGAGGACAACTCTGATCTCCCCATACCGCGAGTCCTGAAGCCAATCCTCTTACCGTTTCCAGCCGGACTGTCGCAAGCGCGGCACGCAAGCTGGAAACGGCAAGTTTGGTTTTGGTTTAGGCTGCGGGCCGCATCTGCATTGGCTGCCTGCTCTCGACAGTATCCAGCTTTGCCCCCGTTGAGGCTCCGCCCATCGCGGCCAGCCATCCCAGAAGCAGCGCAATAAACGTCGTCCATTCAGCGCCTACGCTCATGGCGTGTCCGCTGTAGATACCTACGGTTGTTGCGAAGCCGACGCGCGCCAATATAGCCAATACGAGGACGCTCACGACAGAGAGCCCGAACATCATCATGCCGTGAATAAGACCGTTAGTCCGCGTGGTAACGCCAGCCAACTGGGCGGTTGAACGCCCAGCAACATACATGGCGATGATTGTCAGAACGATGGTCCAGATCGCTATTCCGGCTCCGATGTTTGAACCTGCGAAAATGGCAAGTGCCAGCGCTTCAAAGACCGTCCAAATGGCTGCGAAGATGAAGACCCCGCCCCAGATGGCACCCCAGTCGGTGCTTCGGCGCGTAAGGATCTCCGGGTAAGTTGATTGTGTTCGTAGCGGTGTGTCCGCCATAACTCAGCACTCCTTTGCTCAACTTTACTTTCACTTACATTGATGCGTATACCTCGTATTACGATGTATTTTGTGAATGGATCAAAGGGTTGCTCCCTTTTTGCGAGTCGTGCAACTTTGTGATTTAGCAAGACGTTGTCGTATTACGATATATTGTGGGAAGGTATTGGCGGGGCGTATGTGCCGCGCTGGCAGCCGAGTGCCCTATCCCCTGCAGGAAAATGGGGCCCCGGATCTGCGTTCTTCCTTTCCACTCTTGACGGATCAAAAACCGGGCGACACAAAATAGGCGCCGTAGCGGTTCCCCATCTTGTACAGCAGCCTTACCGATAGGCGGAAGAGGTCTGCGTCCTGGCGGCGGAATTCCAGATCCACGATCTCCCCGACATACAGATTGGCGCGGGTCTCAAAAGCGATACCGCCTTCGCCGATGTCAGTGCACGTCCCGTCTTCAGAAACCTCACCCGGCAAACCTTGGTAGGTGACCCGCACGGGCATGCTGACCTGTATCCGGTCTTTTCTGCGCCGCTCGCACGGAAGAAGTCTGGCGGCCGCCATCGTAGAGTTTTGCGCAATCGTGCTCCTCATTCCGGAGTTATCGGCAGGAACTTCGTGGGCCTTTAGTTCGAGTGGGACACACGCACTTTGTGCCAGCAGTTACAATGATAGGTTCCCTTTACCAAATTGCAGGTCATTAAGGAGCTCGCTTGATTGCTCGTTACACGCGTCCTGAGATGGGGCACACCTGGAGCGACGAAAACAAGTTTCAAACGTGGCTGCAGGTGGAGATCGCCGCGACAGAAACGCTGGCCGAAGCCGGAATCGTTCCTCATGCGGCAGCCAAGGCGATCCGCGAAAAAGGCGGCTTCGACCTCGCGCGCATCAATCAGATCGAAGCCGAAGTAAAGCACGACGTGATTGCCTTCACCACCGCTGTAGCGGAAAAAGTCGGCCCGGAATCGCGCTGGCTGCATTACGGGCTGACTTCCAATGACGTAGTGGACACCGCACAAGCGCTGCTGGTGAAGCAGGCGTCAGCCATTATCCGCGGGGACCTGACGAAGCTGCGCGAGGTGTTAAAGCGGCGTGCGTGGGAGTTCAAGGACGCGCCGGCAATCGGCCGCACCCACGGCATTCACGCCGAGCCGATCACGTTCGGCCTGAAGCTGGCGAACTGGTTTTCAGAGACGCAGCGCAACATCGAGCGTTTTGAAATCGCCGCCGAGCAGATGCGCGTTGGCAAGCTCTCAGGAGCGGTGGGAAATGCAGCGCACCTCGAACCGGAATACGAAGAGAAGATTTGCCAGCGCCTGGGGCTAAACGTTGCGGCGGTTTCCTCGCAGGTGATCCAGCGCGACCGCCATGCGTTCTATGTCGCGACCCTGGCTGTGATTGCATCAACACTGGACAAGATTGCCACCGAGATTCGCCATCTGCAGCGCACCGAGGTGCGGGAGGCGGAAGAGTATTTCAGCGAGAAGCAGAAGGGCTCGTCGGCCATGCCACACAAGCGCAACCCGGTCACCTGCGAGCAGATCAGCGGTCTGGCGCGCGTAGTGCGTGCGAATTCGCAGGCGGCGCTGGAAAACGTGGCGCTGTGGCACGAGCGCGATATCTCGCACTCGTCGGTCGAGCGCATCATCCTGCCCGACTCGACGATCCTGGTCGATTATTTGCTGAGCAAGACTACGAACCTCATCGACACTCTGCTGGTTTATCCCAAGCGCATGTTGAAGAACCTGGAGTCCACAGGCGGGCTCGTGTTCAGCGGCCAGTTGCTGCTTGATCTGGTCGAAGCCGGTATGCTGCGAGAGGATGCTTACCGACTGGTGCAGTCGAATGCCATGAAGGCGTGGAATCAAGACCTGAACTTCCGCGACCTGATCATGAACGATCCCGAGATCACATCGAAGGTAAAACGCGAGACGCTCGAGCGCGCGTTCGATTTGCAGCGTCCGCTGCGGAATGTGGACAAGATCTTTCGAAGGGTGTTTGGAGAGAAGTAGTGGTCGGTGTCTAGTGGTAGTGACTGGTCGCGAACCGCAGATCCCTCGGCTGCGCTTCGCTCCGCTCGGGATGACAATTTCAAATAGACAGCAATTTTGCTTCTGCTCTACGGTGCGAACTGACGAGCGGCAACTGACTACTATTCCAACCGATTGATAATCGACGCCACATACCCTGCGCCGAAGCCGTTATCGATGTTCACGACGCTGACGTTCGAGGCGCAGGAGTTCAACATGCCGAGCAACGCCGCGATGCCTCGGTAGGAAGCGCCATAACCGATGCTAGTGGGCACGGCGATCACCGGCACGCCGACCAGGCCTCCAACTACGCTGGGCAGCGCGCCTTCCATTCCCGCGCAGACGATCACCACTCGCGCCTGGGTCAGCAGGGCGCGGCGAGCCAGCAAGCGATGGATGCCGGCCACTCCCACGTCGTACACGTGCTGCACCTCATTGCCCATCGCTTGCGCGGTGACCACAGCTTCCTCGGCAACTGGAATGTCGCTGGTCCCGGCGGAAACAACGACGATGGTTCCCTTGCCGTAGAGGGCCTCGTCCTGGGTGAGTGTGATGGCGCGCGCCAGCTCGTGGAACGCGGCCTTACGAAACTTGCGCTTCACGGCGCGAAACTGCTCCGGCGAAATGCGCGTACCAAGAACGTTGTGGCCCGGTTGCGCGAGCCGCGCAAAAATTTCCGCGAACTGCGCCGGACTTTTCCCGGGACCGAAGATAACTTCCGGCATACCGACTCGTAGCGCTCGGTGATGGTCCACGTTGGCGAAGCCGAGTTGCCCTCGAAGGGAAGATGCCTGAGCTGCTGCACGGCCTCGTCGGATGAAAGTTTGCCTCGCTTCACCTGGTCGAACAGTTTCTTGATAGAATCGGAATTCATGGAGCGGTTGTCAGTAGTCAGTTGCCAGTCGTTAGGGAAATATTTCGAGTTTCAAGTTTCCAGTTTCGAGACCCAAGTTGCAAGTCCTAACGGAGAAGAGGATCGGGCCGTTGATGTCACCGACGTGGACCACAGCTGATGTTACGATGTGAAGCTTAGATGCCCGCGCCGACCCACACAGTTCCGCGAGTCCTAACCGTCGCCGTTGCCGGCGCCAGCGGCTCCATCTTTGCCAAACACCTGCTGGACGCGCTGGACCGCGACGAGCGCGTCGCAACTGTGAATCTTATTATCTCCGACAGCGGCCTGCGGGTGATGGCTGAGGAACTTCAGGTATCCGGCCGCAACGAGTTGGTCAGCAAGCTGCTGGGCCGCGCTTCGCCGAAAATCCGCCAGCAAAACAATTCGGATATTGGGGCCAACGTCGCGAGCGGTTCCTATCAGACTGACGCCATGATCGTGCTGCCTTGCAGCATGGGAACACTGGCGCGAATCGCTAACGGGATGGCGATCCAGCTAATCGAACGCGCTGCCGATGTCTGCCTGAAGGAGCGCCGGCCGCTGATCCTGTGCTTGCGCGAAACGCCGTTCAATCTCATTCATTTGCGCAACATGACCCTCGCTGTGGAGTCAGGAGCCACTATCTTTCCAATCATCCCAGCGTTTTATTTCCGGCCAGTCTCGACCGACGATATCGCGCGCGAGTTCGTTAATCGCGTGCTCGCGCATGTGGGATTGCCGCAGCGGGATGCTTATCAGTGGAAGGGTGAGTGAAAACAGTTGGCCGCCGGGAATCGCCTGCTCTTGCCATTACATCAGTTGCTCAATTTTTTCGATAAGCACTTCGGGCGGTTCGCCTTTGGTAATAAACGCGTCGGCCATCTCTAACGCATCGGACGGCAGCGAGAAGTACGCCGATAGAAAGATAATCGGAACGGTGGGCCGACGGCGGCGTATTTCGGCAGCGACCTGTCCGCCGTTCAGGTCCGGCATGTAGTAGTCCAGCACCACCAGGTCAACCTGATGTTGCTCGAAAAGAGCTATTCCCTGTTGCCCGTCGCTGGCGGTAAGAACCCGGAAACCATGGTTCTCCAACATAATCTGGCGCACACGGAGACCAATGTTTTCGTCGTCAATACACAGTACCACCTTCGGACGGACTGCTTTCATCCAGCTCCCCGATTCTTGCATTGCGGCTTCAATTCCCGACCGCGAATTGCCAATTGCACCGTGACTGAGTCTCAAATTCAAGCTAGTGAAAAGTTGTGACGGTATTACAAGCGGAAGAGGCGCTATAGGTCTCGTATATCCCAGGATCAAAGTCTTGCCTATGCCGAAAACGTCGTAGATGACTACAGGGGATTGATAAATAATGACTTAGCTGGTTCTAGAACTTCGCTTTGTCATCAACGGTGCACTAGTTTTTGGTGCACTACTTTTTGCCCGACGCCCGTACATCGCGAGATCCTGTTTCCCATACCGTGAAAATAGGAATTCTGGAAGGAAGACCTCCTCCATCTGACCAAGGTACGACAGAGTGTCAGACGCGGCTGTCTCCATTTCGCTTCCCGCTACCGGCGTGGTATTTTCAAAGACTCACAGGCTCGACGACATGGCTCGGTAACTGGCTGCTTGGTGGTTTCTCGGCATTCGGCTTCACGAAACGAAATCTAGACGGTTGGGGAGGTAGATGGTGCGAGAATCACTTGGAGCTTAGAGTTTGCCTATGATTGACAGCCTGGACGGGGGCTAGACAGGACTACCTGCCGAGGTCGTTATTTCTTAGCTTGGCGGTCTATCCGGCAACTCCGTTGCGACGTAAGCTATTGTAAATAAACTATGATCCGCTCGTATAAAGGAACCAGTCCGACCTTCCCCCCGTCGTGCTACGTCGACGACTCGGCGCAGTTAGTCGGTGACGTGACGCTGGGTGAGAACGCCAGCGTCTGGATGAACGCCGTGCTGCGCGGCGACGTGCACTTCATCCGCGTAGGCGCCAACAGCAACATCCAGGATTGCAGTGTGCTTCACGGGATGCTGAACCAATGGCCGGTAATCGTCGGCGATTGGGTAACCGTCGGCCATTCGGTCACTTTGCACGGCTGCGTCGTCGAAGACCGCTGCCTGATTGGGATGGGCGTCGTCATCCTGAATGGAGCGCGCATCGGGGTGGGGTCAATCGTCGCGGCGGGTACGCTGATCCCCGAGGGGACTGTCATCGAACCTGGCTCGCTGGTCATGGGCGTTCCCGGCAAGGTGCGCAAGCAGTTAAGCGACTCAGACCAGGAGACCATCCTGCGTTACGCCCGGAATTATCTGGGATACAAGGAAAATTACCTGGCGGAGAGGGAAAAATAGTGGTCAGGGACTAGGGGTTAGTGGCTAGTTCCCTTGGATCTGAACAACTGACAACTAGTCCCTAGCCCCTGACAACTGATTTTTATGATTAAAGCTGTCCGTGGAACTCGCGACCTTCTGCCGCCCGATACCGACCTCTGGAACCGGGTGGATGCGAAGGTGCGCGATGTCTTCGCGCGCTACAACTATCACGAGATCCGCACGCCGATTTTCGAGGATACGCAGCTTTTCTCGCGCAGCGTCGGCGAAGAAACCGATATCGTCTCCAAGGAGATGTTCACTTGGGAAGACGGGCCAAAGGTCAGAGCTATCGAACTCTTTACAAAGTGGTTGGAACGCCGCGAGGCAGATCCGAACGAGGTGCAGCCACCCACCCGACGCGGCGTCGATTATGCGTTTTTTTTGGCTGATCAGTGGCACCTGTTCCATTTCGTAACTGTCTTGAGTACCGGGCGCGACGTGCTGAATGCAGTCATCGTCTTGGAACGAGGGAAATCACTCTTGGTGCAGCAGAAAAATGCACCGGTTACTATGGTGGCTGTAATACCGGCAAGCTCGCGCGCGAAAAATGCGGCGCGGCAATTCGCTACCTACGGGGTTTCTGTTGAAGAGGCCCGCTTGATCAGTATGAAGACCCTCAGTCACTGACGCTTCGGCCAGAGAACACTGCCGGCGTGGTGCGAGCCTACATCGAGCACGGTCTCGACAGGAAAGGCACGCTGCAGAAGCTGTATTACATTGGCCCGCAGTTCCGGCGTGAGCGTCCGCAGAAGGGACGCTATCGCCAGTTTTACCAGATTGGCGCGGAGATTATTGGGCCGCCGAGCGCGGGCAGCGAGTCACCACTGCGAGATGCAGAGCTATTGGAGATGCTGGCCACTTTGCTGGGTGAAGTCGGCATGCGCGATTGGCAGTTGTGGTTGAATTCGGTGGGCTGCGCCGAAGACCGTGCGCGCTACGACAAGGCGCTACGCGAGGCGCTGCAACCTGTCTTGCACCGGATGTGCGATGACTGCAAGCGGCGCGCCGAAACGAATCCCTTGCGAGTTCTGGACTGCAAGGTGCCGGAAGACCAGCCGATCATCGAGAAGCTGCCAAAGATCGGCCAATACCTCGACGAGCCTTGCCGGGAACATTTCGCGGCGGTGCGTGCCATGCTGGATGCAGTCGGCATCACGTACGCCATCAACGAGCGCATGGTGCGAGGACTCGACTATTACACGCGCACGACCTTCGAGTTCACGCACGGCGGACTGGGCGCGCAAAGCGCGGTAGTGGGGGGCGGGCGTTACGATGGACTCTCGGAGTCGCTCGACGGGTCGAAGGCGCCGGGCATCGGCTTCGCCATTGGCGAAGACCGACTGATCCTCTCATTGCAATCGCAGGGAGAAAAGCCCGCAGAGAAGATGCAGGCTTACATCGCCCCACTCGGTGCTGGAATGAACACGCATGCTCTCAAACTGGCGCGAGAGTTGCGCCGCGCGGGTGTCACCGCCGACATCGGCGACGAGACATTCCGGCTGAAGAGGTCATTCGAGCTTGCCGAGAAAGCCGGGGCGCGGTTCGTTGTGATTGTCGGCGAGAACGAAGTGGCGGCGCAGCAGTTCGCAGTAAAGGACCTGGCAAGCGGAGAGCAGGTCAATGTGCCGCGAGCGCAACTCGCCGAATACCTGCGACAATAAAGGAAGCAATTAGCATTAAGCAATTAGCATTTAGCACTTAGTGCCCGGTCAATAATACGCATCGACCAAGTACTAATTGCTAATTGCTAATTGCTAATTGCTGACTCTTTCGCAAGGACAATCATGCTCGATTTCTTAGGTGACCTGAAACGTACTCATATGTGCGGCGAGTTGCGCGCCTCCGATGCCGGTTCCCAGGTTGTGCTCATGGGATGGGTGAACAAGCGGCGCGATCTCGGCAATCTCATCTTCCTCGACCTGCGCGACCGTAGCGGGATCACCCAGGTTGTGATCACGGCCGATGCCGGCGCCGAAGTCCACGACCGAGCGGCCGCAGTACGCTCTGAGTTTGTCGTCGCGGTTATCGGCCACGCCAAGCTGCGCGACCCCAACACCATCAACAAGAATATTCCGACCGGCGAGATTGAGGTCATCGCCGACGAACTGCGCGTCCTCAATGACTGCAAGGCGCTGCCCTTCACCCCGGCCGACACGGCGCTGGCCAACGAAGAGGTGCGCCTGAAGTATCGCTACATCGACCTGCGACGGCCCGGCCTGCATCGCAACATCGAACTGCGCCATCAAGTCGCCATTGCGATTCGGGACCATCTGAATTCGCAGGGCTTCTACGAAATCGAGACGCCGTTCATGACGCGCTCCACGCCCGAGGGCGCGCGCGACTACCTGGTGCCGAGCCGTGTGTACCCGGGCGAGTTCTATGCGCTGCCGCAGTCGCCGCAGCTGTTCAAGCAGATCCTGATGATCTCGGGTTTCGACAAGTATTTCCAGATCGTGCGTTGCTTCCGCGACGAGCAACCTGCGCGCTGACCGCCAGCCCGAGTTCACGCAAATCGATCTGGAGATCAGTTTTCCACGGCCAGAGACTGTCTTCCGCGTGGTCGAAGGCTTCTTGCAAGCGGCGTTTTCGACCATCGGCGTCGAGCTCGCGACGCCCTTTCCGCAGATGTCGTACGACGAAGCGATCCGGCAGTACGGCAGCGACAAACCAGACCTGCGCCTGCCCGCGATGACCGACGTGCGCGAGGCCTTCGCGGCGGAGAACCTGGAGACACTGCACGTCGACCCCGAGTTACCGATTGTCGCGATCGTCATTCCGAAGGTTGGGGAACTTTCCCGCAAGGAGCGCGACGAGATCAAGGTGATGTTCGGCGATCGCAAGGACGCCAAGGTCTTCGAGGACATTAAGCGGCTGGAGAAGTCATTCCCTGACACGGTTGCAAAGATACGCGAGCTCGCACAGCCTAAAGCCGAAGACCTCTTAGTTGTGGTCGCGGGTGCAAAGCGCGGGGAAGCTGCCAGCGCCGTGAAGGCCCGCCAGCAGGCGGAGGCAGTGTATGCGGCGGCGGGACAGCTACGTCTCGCCTTGGGACAGAGATGCGCCGAGCGCCACGGTGCGTTCCAGCATGGCAATTTCCGCCTGCTATGGGTCACCGATTTTCCCATGTTCGAATGGGATGAAACCGAGCAGCGTTGGAACGCAGCACACCATCCCTTTACTTCGCCGCACGAGAACGACATGGACAAGTTGGAGAGCGATCCGGGCGCGGTGCGCGCCCTGGCGTACGACGTGGTACTGAATGGCACCGAGCTGGGCTCGGGCTCAATTCGTATTCATCGCCAGGACATTCAGGCAAGGATCTTCAACGCGCTTGGCATGTCACCCGAGGAGCAGCAGGCGCGCTTCGGGTTCTTCCTGGAGGCGCTGCAGTACGGCACGCCTCCACATGGCGGGATCGCGCTCGGGCTTGACCGCATCGTGATGATTCTGGCGGGCGCGGAAAGCCTGCGCGAGGTCATTCCCTTCCCCAAGACCGCGAAGGCCGTTGACCTGATGGTGGACGCGCCAACGCCAGTGAGCGAGAGGCAGTTGAAGGAATTGGGGATTGCTGTAAGGAAAGACAGCAACTAGCAGCAGCTACTAGCAATTAGCCACTGGCAACTAGCAATAAGCCGAGAGGCGTGTTTCTGGGATGTCATTGGGATGAGTTCGCTCGCCGGAGGTGAAGATGTCCGACACAGGCAGTGTGATACGAACGGAAGTTCGCGGGCTCGATCTCTGCCTGGACGAAACCACGTTATTGTTGTCGAGGTCGGGCGAGTACCTGATCGCTCCCATCCCGCTTAGCCCCGCGGACGCAGAGAAGCTGGCGATGGAGTTCGCCAAGGCGCAGTTGTGGGAGTGGAACCGGCTCGATGAGCTGAAACGCAAGGCCGACAAACGCTACAAGAATTATCTCGCCTCGTGGCTGGTTATGTGCGTGGCCGCCTTCAGCGCCTATGTGGGCTTTCCTAGTTATTACTTGCCGGTCTTCCTGCTGCTGATTTCGATTTTGCTTTGGTGGAGAGCCGGCTTTGTGGAGCGGAAGGACGAGCAGGCAGCCGGAGAAGAAAGAAAACAGTTCATTCCAGACTGGAGCTACATTCGGCAGAGGCTGGAGGACCTAACAGACCAAAATGCCGAGCAGAGTTCGATGTATGGAAAATAGAGGGTCTCCAGATCCTCAGAGGCCGGACTTTACTTCACAGCGCAAGTAACCAGCGACGTCTCAGTCTTTGGCCATGGCGTAATAGCCCTGGCGGGCCTGGATCTTGTACTCGCCGCCCTTGGCTCGGATCTGGACCTTGCGATAGCTGCCGTCGAGCTTGTTGTTGGTCGGCGTGTAGCCAATGTTGTACTGGCTGCGCAATTCGTTCTGAATCTGCTCGAAGGCCTGCCGCAGCTTGTCCTGCTTGTTGCCGACCTCGATGACGCGTCCACCGGTTTGTTCGGCTAGCTTCTTCATTTCGTAGTCGCCACTGTAACCGAAGCCACCGTAGAATCCGCGATCGGCAATCAGGATCACGTAGCAGATGGTGTCAGCTTTTTGCGCGGCTTCGATTGCGTCCTGAATGCGCAAACGGCTGCCTTGGTCTTCGCCGTCGGTAAAGACGATCATGGCCTTGCGTCCGACTTCGTTCTTCAACTTGTCATTGGCGCCGAGGTAGATGGCGTCATACAGAAGCGTACCCCGCGGTGTGGTTGGTACCGGGCCGCCGCCCAATCCAGGCGGGCCGCCGCCCATGCCGGCGTTAATCTGCATCTTGTTCAGCGCCCTGGTCAAATCGTGCACGTTGTTGGTGAAGTCCTGATCGAGGTCCACATCCACGTCGAAGTTGATAACAAAGGCAAGATCTTTATCGCGCAGAACGCTGTGCAGGAACTCGGCACAGGACGTCTGCTCAATGTCCAAAACACGGGTCTGGCTTGCGCTAGTATCAATCATGATGCCCAGGGTCAACGGTTGGTTCGACTCCGAGGAGAAGTATTTGATGGTCTGCGGCTTGCCGTCCTCGAAAACCTCGAAGTCATTCTTGGTGAGGTTGGGGATCAGCATGCCGTGTTTATCCTTCACGTTGAAGAACAGGTTGACGACATTGACCTCCGCCTTGAAGGTCTGCAGGGACTGGTCTTCGGCTGGCGTCTGGGACTGCTGATCTTGGGTTGACGCCTGCGGCGGAGGGTTTTGCGACTGGGCCGCGATACCCAGGCTGGAGGCCAGAATGAGGCATAGGGCGGTGGCAAACAGGCGAAATCGGTGAAACAACATGGGTTCTCTTTCCTGTTGGATACATCTATTGTAGTGCAGGACAATATGTTTCGCAGCGATCAAGGCTCCTGAGGTGTCCCGTTGCAGATATACTGAGAATAGTTCCGGCAAACCGGGAGACCATAGAGATACATGTTCCGTCGTCGAATGAGCCCATGGATTAACTCCGCCGTGTTGGTGGCGGTCCTGAGTTTCGGCGCCAGCTACGCAGTGTCGCAGCAGCAGAAACTGCCCGACGCTCCCACGCCGCAGAACAACGCGCCCGCCCCCAGCGTCAGCCTGCCATCGGAGGGGACACCTGACAACCAGGGTTCCTCGTCTTCAAGTGGAAACCCGGAAGCGCCGCCAAATACTCGCAGCGGCTCCCAGCAACCTCCAGAGCAGACCAACCCCCAGGCTCCGCCTCCGGGTTCACAGGGAATCAAGACCGTGCCCGCGGGCAGCGCCTCCAACGCCGGGGAGAGCGGTCGCGACGAGTTATTCCGGTTGCAGCGGACGGTAAGCTTCGTCACCGTTCCGGTCACGGTGAAGGACGACGAAGGCAAACTGGTCGATGGCCTGCTGCAGAGCGACTTCAGCATTTACGAAGACGGCATCAAGCAGCAGATCAAGCTCTTTACCAGCGATCCCTTCCCGCTTTCCGCGGCGCTGATCATTGATCAGGGCATGTCGGACCTGACCCTGAGGAAGGTGAACCTGACGTTCTCGGCCCTGGGCGGATCGTTCGGCCCGTTCGACGAGGTGTCCGTCTTCACGTATGGCAACACGGTGAATCAACGGTCGGATTTCGGCAACTCGACCCGCATGGAGATCGCTCTGCAGCGGATAAAAGATGAACGCGGCGAAGAGCCCAGCGCACCGTTAGTGGGCGGACCTTTTGGCGCAGGGCCTGTGACCAATAGCAAGCCCGTGCCGGGCGGTAAGCTGGTGTACACTCCCGAGCAGGAGTCGCATGTGCTGAACGATGCGATCCTGGCAGCAGCTCAGAATTTGTCCCACCGTCCGCGGCAGAACCGCAAGATCATCTTCGTTATCAGCAATGGGCAGGAGCTTGGCAGTCGGGCCAGCTATGCCCAGGTATTGAAGGTATTGCTGACTGACGAAATCGCGGTCTACGCGATCGGCGTTGATTCAGCAGCGATGCCCGTCTATAACAAGATTGAAAAGGTACGGATTCCAGGCTTCGGCTACAGCAACATCCTTCCGCGATACACCAACGCGACCGGCGGCGACGTGCTTAACGAGTTCTCCAGAGAGTCCATCGAAAGCGCCTATCAGCGCATCACCATGGAAGCTCGTAACCAGTACACGCTGGGCTATAACACTACACAAAAACCTTCCAGCAACTACCGCGAAATCGAAGTGCGGGTGAAGCGTCCCGGGCTGGAGGTCTTCGCCAAGCATGGATACTACCCGCTGCCTCCCCAGCGGGAAGAGGCGTCGCCACTGACGGCCGATCAGCCGGCGCCGGGCGGCGACACGGGAACGGCGGCTCCGCCGACGCAGCCGCCGCGGCAGTAGGAGCGTTCGGCAATCAGCACTCAGCCGGGCGCAGATTCGCCTTAAAGCTTCTCAGCATCTGTTCGAAGGTTGGGCGCAGCTTTGCGAAGTCTTTCTCCGGCGCGATGAATACCAGGTAGATCACGCCTCCGTCCGCGCACTGCGTAGTCACCAGCCAGTCGCGCTCCGGCAAAGCCTGATTGCCTTGCTTGATTGGGGATGTGCCAATCATCTCTTGCGAGCGGCCCGGCACCCCGTTCACCCGAATGCTTCCGTCGTTGCCCACGGTTCGCAGATCGGGATTCGACTGCCGCAGGTTGGCAATCCAATTGATGGGTGGCAGCGTTGAGCGACATATCCGTCTCCGGTTGGAAATCGTCGATGATGACCCCATAAGCCACCGCGTTCTGCGTTACTCCGCTATCCGGCGCGACGGTGATCGAGGACGAAGGATCACCGAAGACCTTCCAGTTCGAGGGATAGGTGATTTCAAAAGCATTATTGCTCAACGTTTGGAAGGTTCCGCTAGGCGCGGGTGAAAGCGTCGGAACTGGTGGATGGCTTGAAGCGCGCTTCAACGGTTTGCGGCGCGGCCATCGCAATCGCCAGCAAAAGCGCGACTACTTTCATTGGAAAGCGGGTCGCGGGACGCATGTCTGTAGTCTTACCCGCCGTCCCGGAGGAAGAGTCTCTGAATTTCTCTCTGACGTGCGCCGAAACAAGGGTAGTGGTAACCAAGACCAGCGGGATTGTTGGGGGGAGCCACCGCATCGATGTGGAGTACACTTCTCCTGGGAACGTGGCTCAATTGCGATCACGCGGCGGAGCGGTCCCAACGTCGCATCCTCGCGGGCCTGTCGATCCTCTGCCGGCGGTTCCGGCAGCGGCTACGTGAGCACTCGTCTCTCGATCAGAGCGTTCCAGAAGAACCGGAACCAGCGCGCCCTCTGCTTCTTTCACGAACGTTATTCTCCCGTCAGCGCCGAGATCAATACGGATAAAATCGCCCAGCTTCACTTGACCGGTAGCCACTAGGTTGGCCAGCGGGAACACGATGTTACGTTCGATGGCGCGCTTGAGGTGGCGGGCGCCATACTTGAAATCGGTGCCTTCGCGTAACAGCAATTGCTTGACGGGAACGGTGCAACTGAAAACGAACTGCTGGTTCCCCGCGATCTGTAAAATGCGTTGCTGCACGAGCCCAAGTTCGATTTCCAGGATCTGCTCCAGGTGCTCGGCGCGCAAAGTGTGAAAGACCACGACCTTATCGATGCGGTTCATGAACTCGGGAGAGAACTTGCGGCGTGCGGCTTCCACAGCGGTGCGGTCGATCTTCTCGTCCAATCTGCTATCCATTTGCGCCTGGGTTTGCGTAAATCCCATCGTGCCATTGATCAGTTCGTTCATCTCGGACGCGCCCAGGTTCGAGGTCATCACGATCACGCACTGCGAGAGATCGACACGGCGGTTATCGCCAAGCGTTAGTGTCGCCTTATCAAGAATGCCAAGCAATAGTTGCCAGAGCGCGTCAGAAGCCTTTTCGATTTCGTCAAACAGTAAGATCGAGAGCTTTAGCTTGTCGGTGTTCCACTGGTCGAGCGCTTCCTGAGTCAGGAGTGGATGGGTCTCGCGGTGGCCGAGATACCCTGGCGGCGAACCGATCAGCTTGGCGATCTCGTGGGAATGTTGAAACTCGCCGCAGTCGATCTTGATACAGGCGTGAGGATTGCCGAACAGCGATTCCGCCATAGCCTCCACGACACGGGTCTTGCCGGAACCGGTCGGCCCCAGAAAGAGAAGATTGCCCACGGGGCGGCCAGGAGGATTCAGGCCGGCGAGAAACATCTGATAAATTTCGGCCACCTTTTCGACGGCGGGGTCCGTGACCTACAATCTTGCGCCGCAGCGAAGTTTCGAATTCCAGCGCTTCGTTGCTCCGCCGTGTGGGATCGAGAGTTGCGTTCAGTCCAGTTTTCATAAGGCTCATAATTCGCCGGCATAGTCTCTGCTCGACGAGACTACATCGTGACCCTTGAGATGGAAGCCAGTGCTCGCTGAGTTGTTCCGTGCACCGCCAAGCTTCCCTCATCAGGCAACCATCCTCTGACTTGCCTGACAGTTGGATGCGTCCTAAGTGCCTGCATGGCGGCTTACTGGTTAGTCAACAATTGCAGAAAAAGGTAATGTTTAGGTAGAGCAAGCCTCTCAGTCCTGCACCAAGATTTTCTAAAGCAGGTCGCGAGTGGCTGTAGCTTGGGTAGTGCGGGCCTTCAGGTCGGGCGGTAAGCGATAATGGGCGAAAGCATGTTTCAGCGAATTCCATCCACTGGCGCGATGCGCCTTGGCACAAGAGTGGGATACGGCATTGTCCTAATCCTGTTGTCGATTGCGCTATGCTGGCCCGCATCGGCAACGTCCTTGCAGGGCAGCTCTTCGGCTAGTAATCCGTTGACCTCGTTGCTAGGCAACAAGAACGCTTCGCAAACCAGCCAAGCCGCCCCTGCTCCGCCCACTCCGGCTGCCGAGGCGCAGCCTCCAACTGCCATTCCGCTGCCCGAGGTATCCACCCGGGCAGAGGAGCTGATGCGCCTGCTGCGCGAGATCAATAGCCAATTGCCCACGCGCGATCAGCTCGATGCGGCAAGGGCTTCGCTGGCCGAGCGGGACACGACGTTGGAGGCCAAGCAGAAGGAGGTTGCGGCGTTAATTGCTAGTTCTATGACCGGTCTGGAGTTACGCGAGCAGGCGACGTACTGGCACGCATTTTCAGCCGAAGGCGCGGCCACGCGGCGGCAACTGCTGGATTGGGCCAATGCCGCTCAATCAGCGGTGCAGCAATTGCAGGCCCGGCAGCCGCAATGGGATTTGACGCTTGAGGCAAACAAGTCAACGCCCGATCTCGGTCCCACGCTGGACGTGATCCAAGATGCCGTCAAGCGCATTCAGACGACAAAATCCCAGGCCGCGGACCAGCTGCGGGCGATTGTCAACCTGCAGGTGACCGCCGCCAATCAGCACCAGGCGGCGTTGGATGTGCTGGCCCAGTTGGAAAGGTCGCGGGAGCAACTGAAGGGCCGCCTGCTGCACCGCGACAGCCTGCCGCTGTGGCAGATCTTTCTGCGGCGACAGCAGGAAGAACCGTCGGAATTTCTCGAAGGGGCCAGCGCCCGGGTGATTGGCATCGAGTCGTTCGCGCAAGAAAACCCTGGAGTGTTCGTCGGGTTTGTGGTGGTGCTGCTCCTGTCGTTTTTTGGTGCCTACGAATTATCAGTCGTAACCCGCGGGATCCTCCCATCCGGGGAGCTTCAGGCGCACGCGCTGGAAATCGTGAGTCATTGGGTGGCCCTGGGAATGCTGCCGCCGCTGCTCCTGACCTTCCTGCTTGCGCCCTACGCGCCTCTGTCACTGGTTGGCATCGCCATCCTGCTTTCGTTCTTTTCCATCCTGGTGTTGCTGCCGCCGCTCATCGAACCGGGTTTTCGTATACCACTGTATTGCCTGGCGGCGGTTTATATCTTCAACGCAGCCCTCATGTGGGTCACGCTGTCGGCGACTGCCAAACGCGAGGCGCAATTTCTCGGCTCGCTGGCAGCGGTGGTGCTCTTCGCATATCTGCTCCGGCCCGCACGCCTTGCCCCGGTGGAGCAACGAGCCCGGTTGCAGCGACTGCTCATCTTCGGCGCTCGTATCGCCGTAGCCATCCTGGCGGCGGCGCAGATGGCAAACCTCTTCGGGTACTACAAGCTGTCGCAATCCCTGAGCGGAATTTGCGTCTACAGCACCTTTATCGCACTTGCGGCGTTTACGGCACAGCGCGTCTTCACCGTCTTGTTTGTGGCTGCCGTCGAAGCACCTTCAGCGGAGCGTCTCGCGGTGGTGCGCCTGCATCGTGTGGCCATCTGTCGTTGGGTTCCGCGGGCAGCGCACTGGGCGGGCGGCCTGCTGTGGCTGGGCGCTACTTTGGACCTGATGGGCGTGCGCACCTGGGTACAGGGCAGGATATCGGCTTTGCTGGATTTCAACATCGCCGGTGGCACCAGCAATATCACGTTGGGCGGAGTGCTGGGCTTTTGGGCGATCCTGCTGGTCGGATTTGCGCTTTCCACATCTCTGCGCTTCTTGCTGCGAGAAGAAGTACTCAAACGGATGCACATGAAGCGCGGCATCCCGGAGTTGATTTCGACTACGCTGCATTACCTGTTGCTGCTGCTGGTCTTCCTGTTCGCTGTAAATGCAGGTGGCGTGGCCCTGAACAAGTTCACCGTGATCACCGGCGCGCTCGGAGTGGGTGTCGGCTTCGGCCTGCAGAACATCATCAACAACTTCGTCTCCGGACTGATCCTGCAGTTTGAGCGGCCCATCCGCGTGGGCGATGTCGTGGAACTTCAGGCCGGCGTGAGTGGCCCTGTGACTCGCATCGGAATTCGCTCCAGCACCGTCCAGACTTTTTCAGGGCGCCGAGGTCATCGTTCCTAATGCAACCTTCATCTCCAGTAATGTGACGAACTGGACCCTCTCGGAGGCCAAGCGACGGGTGGAGTTGCCGGTAGGCATTGCCTACGGCACCGATCCGAAGCTGGTGAAAGCCCTGTTGGAGCAGCCTGCGGTGCAGCATCCCGACGTGCTCACCTCGCCGGCGCCTGCCGTCTTCTTCAAGGGATTCGGCGAAAGCTCCCTGAATTTCGAGCTTCAGTTCTGGGTCATGCAGGAAAGCAACACCGTCAAGGTGAACAGCGAAGTCGCGCTCGAAGTGATGCGGCTGCTTTCGGAGGCAGGCATCGAGATTCCCTTCCCGCAACGCGATCTGCACCTGCGTGGGGTAGATCCGAGTACGGTTGGCCTGCTGGCGGGAAATGGAGCACAGGCTGTCTCCCTAGAAAACGAAACGGAAATTGAACGGCGGAGCCACCGCAAGAGTTCTGTTGCTGGAGAATGAAGCGGCGCAACGGCTTGTCGTTCTGTTTCATGTCTCCCAAGATCGACGCTGCTGTTTCCTAACTACGACAATCCAACTCATGCTCACCGTCGTCGTCTGCGGTCGCGATTGTCGCAGGCGTAGAATACGAACATTCGGCATGATTAGGTCCGCCTGCGAAGATGGCGGACAGGACCCTGGAGGTATCCAGCCTTTGAGCAAACTTCCGCAGACCCTGGGCGAGCTTCGCAGCAGCTCGCAGTTTTCCGAACAGCGAGTGCGCAACCGCCGCGTGAAGGACGAAATGCGCGACAACCTCATCGCGCGTTTGCGTAGCAGTGGGCCCATATTCCCCGGCATCGTCGGCTACGACGATACAGTCGTGCCACAGATCGTGAACGCAGTGCTGTCCCGTCATAATTTCATGCTTCTTGGATTGCGCGGGCAGGCGAAGAGCCGCATCCTGCGCGCGCTTGCGAGCCTGCTCGATCCACATTTGCCGTACTTGAGTGGCTGCGAAATCCACGACAATCCCCATTCTCCGATTTGCCGCCGCTGTCGCGAATTGCTGGCCAACAATCCCGACGATGCGCCAATTTCTTACCTGGGCCGGGACGATCGCTACGTGGAAAAGCTGGCTACGCCCGACGTTACTATCGCCGACTTGATTGGCGATATCGATCCCATCAAGGCGGCCAAGGGCGGCCACGAACTGGGCAGTGAGTACACGGTTCACTATGGACTGCTGCCGCGCGCCAACCGCGGCATTTTCGCCATCAACGAGTTGCCTGATCTCGCCGGCAAAATTCAGGTTGGTCTGTTCAACATCATGCAGGAAGGCGATGTGCAGATTAAGGGCTACCCGGTGCGGATGCCGCTCGATGTTGCGCTGGTCTTCAGCGCCAACCCCGAGGACTACACCGCACGCGGCAAAATCATTACGCCGCTGAAAGATCGCATCGGTTCCGAAATTCGCACGCACTATCCGGCGACGCTTGAGGAAGGCATCGCCATCACCGCGCAGGAAGCGTGGACGGAGCGTGATGGCCTGCACTTGCAGGTTCCCGAGTTCGTGAGCCAGGTGATCGAGCAGATTGCTTTCATCGCTCGCGAAGATAAGCGCATTGATAAGCGGTCGGGGGTGAGCCAGCGGCTGCCCATCAGCGCTACGGAAAACGTGATCTCGAATGCCGAGCGGCGCGCGATTCGCTCGGGCGAGAAGCTGGTGGTTCCGCGCATCGGCGATATTTACGCTGCGCTCCCGGCGATGACCGGCAAGCTGGAACTGGAATACGAAGGCGAACTGAAGGGCGCCGACAATGTGGTACGCGAGATCATTCGCGCTGCGGTCGCTCGGACCTACGACAAGTATTTCCACGGCAACAGCAACATGAACCAGGTAGTGCAGTGGTTCGACCTGGGCGGCGAGATCCAGATGCGCGATTCAGCAAGCGCGCAGGAGATGCTGCACAAACTGCGGAGCATCCAGGGACTGCTGGATAAATTGAGCGCTCTGGGCCTGAGCGGCAAGGAACCATCGGAGGTGCTGGTCTCGGCGGCGGAGTTCATCCTCGAAGGGCTCTACGCTCACAAGAAGATTGGACGCAGCGAGGAGCGCATGTTCACGGCAGGCGAGAAGCAGCCGGTGCGCGAGAAGCGGCCTATCCACGACGAAGACGACGAGGAGCGGGAGTTCCGCCGGCAGAGAAGGCCGTTCAACTAGAACGCTGTTCGCCATTCGCTGTTCACGTTTCGCTTTCAAATAACGAGCCTGCAACTGGCGAAGAGCGAACGGCGAAAAGCGAAGAGCGCCTTTATGAGATTCATCAAATACAAAAAATACGTTCCCGAGCCCGCCAGCGAAATGAGCATGGAGGACCTGCTTAGCGCGCTCTCCGACTATCTGCTGCAGAGCGGTTTCCGGCAGCAGTACACGGATTTCTACGATCTCAAGGCCGCCGAGCAGACCCTGGAAGACCTGCGCCAGGCCATCGCCGAGGCGCTGCTCAACAGCGACATGCTCGACGAGCAGATGCGTGAGCAGTTGGAAAACATGAGCGCCGACGACCTTGAGCAACTCATCGAGCAGGTAATCGAGCGCATGGAGCAGGAGAACTACATCAACATTGATCAGCCGCACGATCCTGCACGCAGCTCGACCGCCGGGGGTCGGATTGGCGATGCGCAATCGCAGGCGCGCTTCGAGATCACCGACAAGGGGCTCAACTTCCTCGGCTTTCGTGCGTTGCGCGACCTGCTGGGCTCGTTGGGCAAGTCGAACTTTGGTCGGCACGACACGCGCGACCAGGCCACCGGCATCGAGGCCAGCGGTGCATCGAAGACTTACGAATTCGGAGACACGTTGAACCTCGACATCACTGCTACGTTGTCGAGCGCGATTCAGCGTGAAGGCTTGCACTTGCCGCTCAACATCGAGTACAGCGATTTGCAGGTGCATCAGTGCGAGTACCAATCGTCGTGCGCGACCGTGCTGATGCTCGACTGTTCTCATTCGATGATCCTGTACGGCGAAGACCGCTTTACGCCAGCCAAGAAAGTGGCGATGGCGCTCTCGCATCTCATCCACACGCAGTATCCCGGCGATTCGCTGTCGCTGGTGCTTTTTCACGACTCGGCAGAAGAGCTGCCGCTGTCTCAATTGGCGCGCGTCAAGGTCGGCCCCTACTACACCAACACGCGCGAAGGCCTGCGTATGGCGCAGCGCATCCTTCAACGTCAGCGCAAAGACATGAAGCAGATTGTGATGATCACCGACGGCAAACCTTCAGCGCTGACACTCGAAGACGGACGCACCTACAAGAACGCCTTCGGCCTCGATCCGCTGGTGGTGAGTGAGACACTGAAGGAGGTCTCGAAATGCAAGCGCGCCGGAATCCTGATCAACACTTTCATGCTCGCGTCTGACTACGGGCTGGTGCAGTTCGTCCAGAAGGTGACGGAGATGTGCCGCGGCAAAGCCTACTTCACCACGCCGTATACCCTGGGCCAATACCTGCTGATGGACTACATGTCGCGCAAGACTAAGACGGTGCATTAAGAAACAGTGGTTACAAGCCAGACTCGTCTAATCCAGACCTCTCCGCGGTGCTTGCGCCCAACAAGTTGCAATTCTTTGACAATTTCGTGACACACGGCAGCCATTGCCGGCATACCCTCACGGAGTACGGAAATAATTGCCTTCCAGAACGCACCGCGAGGAGAATGAAATGCGAAATATGGAGAACGAATCGTCCATCTTGGCACCCGGGGTTCAAGGAATTGAGGAAGAGAAGTTTGGTTCTTGTCCGCATTTATCGCGGTTCGGACGCGCATCTTTGTGTTTGATCCTGCTGCTGTTCTCGGGTATGGCTGTATTCGGGCAGGTAGGAACAGGCAGGATCATGGTTCACAGCATGTTTGGCGGACAGATATTTGGATTTGATATCGATCAGAACGGTACGGAGGGATTACTAAGCGAGGCACAGACGCTGCCCAATGGCCTCGTCCTCGCCGCGGTGGAAACGTTTGATCAGAACACCGGCAGAATTCTTAGGGTGGTGACCAAGCTGCAATCGCAAGACGACTTCATCACCATGGGGATTGTTGCAAGCAGCGTGGGGCTAATCGAACACGAACAGGAGATCAGCTTTGGCCACCTGCAGCGCACTTTTCAGGTCTTGAACCCTCTCAATTCGAACCGGTTTACGGGCTCATGGACGCCGCCTATCGGAACTCAGCACATCATCATGCCAGCGGGAGTAAGCCGCAGCCAGGGAGTGCCGAACGTTGCGGTATTCGCCTACGACAACAGCGGACAATTCATTCCCTACGTATTCAGCTCGAACGTGGCAGCCAACACATTTGGGCCGGTGGTTCATATTCCGGACGCCAATAACTTCGCCAGCGTACCGCCGCCCATCGCCTACGACAGCGTTACCAACCAGGCCTATCTAGGCGGAGGGCCGGGATGCTTTGGGTGTCTACCCGTCATCGGCGTGGTTGATCTCACGCAGGGTACGTTTACGGAGTTCGAGGGAATTGGCTTGGGCTTTGTCAACGGTATGGCGGTGGATTCGGCGGACGGCATTGCGTGCACCACCACCGAGGACGACGCAAACGTAGAGTTTTACAACCTTGCGACACGGACTGGCTTCACCGTGCAGTTGCCTCACTCAGGCGGACAACAGTATTATAGCAGTGCGGATGTCGAGTTTGATCCCATCCACAAGCTGTTCTTCGTTGCCCAACCCAATTCAAGTTCGGCATCGCAAGGTAGCTCCATCTACGTTTACGACATCCATGGCAACGTCGTAGAAATTCTCAATGGCTTCAACTTCTCCAATACCTTTAACGTGGTTGCGGCACACGTCGCGCTGCATCCGGCGTGGCGCAGCGGATTCATCGATGGTCCGGACCAGGGCGTGACCGAGATTGAATCCTTTACGTACTAGTAGCGCGGATTCACTTCGCCGCCGTCCCGTTTTTCGCAAGTAACTCTTATGCCAATGAAGGGACGCTGGGCAGGTCCAATCGCTGGAGTTCCTGTTCGAGGGCCAGAAACGCCGAGAAGGCGCTGCGGCTTCTCGGACACTTATGCGGCTGTGGAGGCGTGGGAGAATGCCGCTTCAGGCACGGTCGGGTTACGCATCACTGCCCGAAACCCGCTGTTCAGAAGGCGAAAAGCTTCTTCATAGGGGCGGAGCGCCCACTGGATCGGAAGGCGAGCGTGAACTGCGCCACTCACGCTTATGGCCCGTCGAGGTTCCTACCCTTCTGTGTTTTGGGTGGCGTCCTAATTTCAAACTCGCGCCAAAGTTAGGACAGTACCGGATTTTGACTACGGAGAAATCAAGATTCGCGCGGTTTGGCCTCTGCGTTGACCGCTGAAATGGCGCATGTTACCGTACTTAGTTACACCAACCTCATTTGCGCCATCTGTGCGCCAAAGGATTTCCGCTTGTCCTCCGAGACCGTGGTGGTCACGCCAATCCGCAAGACTGCCTTGAATGCTGTCCATCGCCAGATGGGCGCGAAGATGGTCGATTTCAACGGCTGGGACATGCCGGTGGAATATCCTTCGGTGGGCGGGTTGATGAAGGAGCACCTGGCGGTTCGCAGCGGAGTGGGGGTTTTCGATGTCAGCCACATGGGCGACATCAGGATCTCAGGGCCCCAGGCGCTCACCGCGGTGCAGCACATCACCATGAACGACGCGGCCGGGATGGCGATCGGCCAGTGCCGGTATTCGGCCATGCTTTATCCACAGGGGACGTTCGTGGACGATGTCATTGTGCATCGCCTTGGCGAAGAGGACTACATGTTGGTGATTAACGCCGGCACCCGCGAGAAGGACGTGAACTGGGTGACCGACAACGCTCGCCAGTTCGACTGCAAGGTCGAGAACTTGAGCGACAACTACACGCAGATCGCGATCCAGGGACCGAAGGGCGTGGACACGCTGCAGAAGTTGACCGACGCCGACCTGTCGAAGGTGAAGTTTTACTGGTTTACCCACGGGACGGTTGCAGGTTTGCAGAGCATCTTAATTGCGCGAACAGGCTACACCGCCGAAGACGGTTTCGAGATTTACGTTCCAACTGATGAAGCGACCAGCGCTCGCGTGTGGCACGAGGTGATGGAAGCGGGCAAGGAGTTCGGCATTGTGCCGTGCGGGCTGGGCGCGCGCAACACGCTTCGCCTGGAAGGCAGGCTGCCGCTCTACGGGCATGAGATTTCCGACACAATCAACGTCTGGGAGGCCGGGCTGGAGCGCTTCCTCAAGATGGAGAAAGGCGACTTCCTCGGCCGCGCGGCGCTGCAGCGCGCGAAGGCCGATGGCATCAAGCGCACGCTGGTTGGGCTGGAGTCGGTAGAGCGCGGCATACCGCGCGACGGGTACAAGGTGCTCGATCTTGACGGGAAAGGGATCGGCTATGTGACCAGCGGCTCGTACGCGCCGTTCCTGAAGAAGAACATTGCGCTGGCCTACGTGCCTATCGAGCGTTCCGCGATTGGTAGGGAGGTGGCCGTGGAGATTCGGAATCAGCCGGTCAAGTGCAAGGTAGTTCCAACGCCGTTTTATAAGCGTCCGAAGAAGCAGTCCTAAGAGAAGGGAAGAACCTGTGCGTATCAGTGAATTGTTATTGCCGGAGTTTGATGCGGAGATAAAGAATACCCGCATCACTTTGGAACGAGTTCCAGTGGACAACCCGGAATTCGTTCCTCATCCAAAGTCCATGCCGCTGGGACGGCTGGCACCGCATGTTGCCCAATTGCCCAGCTTCGGCTTGACCATCTTGACGACGCCGGAGTTGGACTTTGCAAAAGGAAGCGTCAAGCCGGCGACCATGGAGTCGGCGGCGCAACTGGTTGCACTCCTCGATGAAGGTGCGGCGAAGGCGCGAGAGGCGCTTGCCGGCATGCGGGATGATGCGTGGAACGACAACTGGAAGCTTTCGTTCGGGGACAAGAAAATCTTCGAGGGCTCGCGGTTTCTGTCGTACCGCGAGATGTTCCTCAATCATCTGGTGCATCACCGCGCGCAGTTGGGCGTATATCTGCGCCTGAACGATATAAAAGTTCCGGCGATTTACGGTCCTTCGGCGGACGACACCCTCGGTTTCTAACTCTGCTGTGGGTCGTCAGGGTTTGGATGCGGTCGGGAAATCGCGGAAGCATTCGCCGGAATCAAACAGAAAGAATTTTGACGCCATTATTTAAATACCGGGCAGGCCGAGGCGAAGTACCCCAAGGGGCTGAAGCCGAGCTCGCAGATGGCCATTTGCGGCACGGCTGAAGCCGCGCCCCTTCAAGATGAGATAGGTTCTTAATGCGCGTTTAATTTTTCGCCGGTGCACGTGCTCGGTGCTGAGGAGGCAAGTCATATGGCTTATCCCGCGGATTACAAGTACACGAAGGAACATGAGTGGCTGAAGGTGGACGGCAACGCCGGCACCGTCGGCATCACTGATCATGCCCAGGAGTCGCTCGGGGACATTGTATTCGTCGAGTTGCCGAAGGTGGGAACCGAGATCACAGCCGGCAAGACCTTTGGCACGGTTGAGTCGGTGAAAGCAGTTTCGGATTTGTTCGCGCCGGTCTCAGGAACTGTGACCGAGGTAAATGACGCTCTCAACACTTCGCCCGAGCAGGTGAATAAAGACGCCCACAAGGCATGGATGGTCAAGGTCGCGCTGAAGGACCCGAGCGAGGCAGACCATCTGTTGTCAGCCGGCGATTACGAGAAGTTCGTCGCCGAGGAGGGCGGGCACTGAGGCGCGCATGTAGCGGTTGGAATCCCGCTATCAGAGGAATGCAAATGTACACGCCTCGCAATTACTTTGCTAGTGCGACTGAACAGCGCCGTGCGCTGGAAGCTTGCGATATTTTCGAAGCTTCAGAACTCCGGCTCTACGATGCATCGGTGTGCGCGTTCGATTCATCGTCGAGCGCGGAGGAAGCATTCCGATGTTTTCTGTACATTTACTACGAGCTTGCAAGCCCTGGACCTCCTAGTCACTGGAATGTGTTTCGGCCTTTCAGCCCTGCGGAGTGCTGGCCGCCAGAGAAGATTTTCGAGACGATCAAGCGTGAATTCTCGGAATTCTCACGGTATGGCACGGTCAATCTTATGAGCTTTGGGAAAAGCGGAACCGCTCGTCATCTCCAATCTTGCCTATTGACGATGAGTGCGATGAAGCCGAAGAAGAAGGGTTTCCCGATCATGACTGTCTCCAAGTTCCTCCATTTCTACAATGCCGCGCTGTTCCCGATTTATGACGAGAAGGTAATCTGGAAAAAAGTATGTGACGGCTATTTCAGGAGTGACTTCCGGGACTTTTGCTATGGCGAGAGTCTGCCGTACCAGCGTTTCAAGGACGACGACACGGTTGATTTCGTTCCTGCGTACATGCGCTGGGCCAGCTCCCTTTTGTCTGTTGCACCCGGCGGCTTTATGCAGGTGTTCACCGGCTGGTTGGGCGAACAACCCGGCGCTGACTTAGGTCGTCGGAACTTTGACGTTACAACGCTTTACGCGAGAGCGTTCGAGTACACCGCAGTCGGTGCTGCCCAGGCCGAGGGGTGGTGAAGGAAACCGCCAAATTAATAGCTTGGTCGGAGGGGTGTTGGACGTGGTTGTTGGTAGGGCCGCAGAAGGGCCATTAATTAGCGCCGCAGGCGCGGTAGAGCTTAGCCCAGCGCTTTAGCGCTGGGTGGGCTTTGTAACACATTGAGTGCCCTAGGCACGACAGAGCAAAGTTCATTGTGCCGTCCCTACGGGACTCGGGTTTTCTCATGGCTTTCCCAGCGCTGAAGCGCTGGGCTAAGCTCTTTTGTCCCGCAAGCGGGACTCGCGTATTGCATTTTTGGCGTCCGGCTCAGCGTGCGATCAGTCCGATGGAACCGGTATCCCAAATTAACCGGTATCCCAAATTAATGATGCGATCAGTGTCATCGAATTGTTAGCCAAAGCCGTGCAATGCTGACGGCCAACTATTTCATACATTCGCCCAGAGAACATACAGGTACCCATGCGCTATCTTCCTAAATCTGAATCTGACCGCGAAGTCATGCTACGCGACCTCGGCGCCAAGTCCGTTGACGATCTGTTCGCCGCCATTCCCGCCGAGTATCGGCTCAAAGGTGATCTAAAGATTCCGCGTGCGTACGCGGAAAGTGAAATCGTAGAGTTCTTTCGCAACTGTGCGGCGGGGAGCGCGCAAGGCTACGCGACGTTCCTCGGCGCAGGCGCCTACTCTCATTACCGTCCGGTGGTGATCGACTCGCTGGTTTCGCGGGGCGAATTTTTCACGGCCTACACGCCCTACCAGCCGGAGATCGCCCAGGGGACGCTGCAGTCGATCTTCGAATTCCAAACGATGATCTGCGAGCTGACCGGCATGGACGTGGCCAACGCCTCCATGTACGACGGCTCCACTGGTGCTGCCGAAGCACTAATGATGGCAGCGCGCCTGACGGGCCGGCACAAATCGATCGTTGCCACCAGCGTGCATCCGGAGTATCGCGAGGTCATCGCAACGTATGCGCGCTATCAGGGGATGCCGATCTCGACAGTCGGTTACCTGAAGAATGGTCGCGTGAATCTGGACGCGCTGGACCAAGCCATCGACAACGAAACCGCGGGCGTACTGATCCAATCGCCGAATTTCTTCGGCACGATCGAGGACGTTGCGGCGATCGCTCACCTCGTGCACAAGAAGGGCGCGCTGTTGATCGTTTCCATCGCGGAGGCGGTTTCGCTGGGCATCGTGAAACCTCCTGTTGAAGCCGATATCGTGAGCATGGAAGCGCAGTCGTTCGGCGTGCCTCTAGGATTTGGCGGCCCCTACTGCGGGGTATTGGCGACGCGCGACAAGTTCGTGCGCCAGATGCCCGGACGCCTGGTGGGCGAGACCCGCGACCGCAACGGCAAGCGCGGATTCGTTCTGACGCTCTCCACGCGCGAGCAGCACATCCGGCGCGAGAAGGCGACCTCGAACATCTGCACCAACCAGGGACTGGTTGCGCTGATGTGTTGCATCTTCATGACTGTTTACGGACGTGAGGGACTAAAGGACCTGGCAACGCAAAACCTCGCCAAAACGCATTACGCCGCCGGCGCGTTCAAGAAGGCCGGTGCGACAGTGGTGTTCGAGGGTGCGCCGCGATTCAACGAGTTTGTCATCCAGACGAAAACCGATCCCTACACGATCAATGACAAGCTACTGGGCGAGCAAATCATCGGGGGCTTTCCGCTGAAGAAGTTTTATCCCGACTTAGGGAACGCCTCGCTCTGGTGCTGTACCGAGACTGCGACCAAGGCGTCGATTGACGCGGCGGCGAAGGAGGTGGCGCTGTGAACTGGAACGAGAAGATCCGCAAAGCCACTACCCACATCAGCCAGAACGAAGTGCTCCTCTTTGAGAGGTCGTCGGCAGGTAAAAAAGCATACATGCTGCCGCCTCTGGATGTGCCGGGGGTCGATCCCGAGCAGTTGCTAGGCGAGCAGGCGCGCGAGGGCCACTCGGTTACATGCCCGAGGTGAGCGAGATCGAAATCATCCGCCACTTCACGCGTCTGTCAACCTGGAACTATGCCGTGGACCATGGCATGTATCCGCTGGGGTCGTGCACCATGAAGTACAACGCGCGCGTCAACGAGGTGGTGGCACGGCTGACCGGGTTGGCCGAGGCGCATCCCTATCAGCCGGAGCGCATTTCGCAGGGCGCCCTGCGCGTTTTGAAGAAGCTGAGTGAGCAGTTGATCGAAATCACCGGCATGGACGCGATCACCTTACAGCCCGCCGCTGGCGCGCACGGCGAACTCACGGGAATCCTGCTGGTGAGGGCGTATCTGGAATCGCAGGGCAATCCGCGCAAGAAGATCCTTATCCCAGATTCGGCGCACGGAACGAATCCGGCGACAGCAGCGATGGCGGGCTACAGCGTCGAGAACCTGAAGTCGAACGCCGCCGGCATGGTCGATATGGCGTCGCTGGAGGCGCAGGTCAACGAAGATGTGGCCGCACTGATGCTGACGAATCCCAACACCCTGGGAGTGTTCGAGCAGGAGATCCACAAGATTGCCGATGTGCTGCACGCCAAGGGCGCGTTGCTCTACATGGACGGTGCCAACATGAATGCGCTGGTTGGCAAGGTTCGTCCCGGCGACTTCGGCACCGACGTGATGCACCTGAATCTGCATAAGACCTTCTCAACACCGCACGGCGGAGGCGGACCGGGCTCCGGCCCGGTGGCCTGCAAGAAGATTCTCGAACCATTCTTGCCGCTTCCCGTTCTAGTGACTAAGCGGGATGGCACGTTAGGCTTCGACTATGACCGGCCGCAATCCATCGGCCGGGTACGCATGTTCTACGGCAATTTCGGGATGCACGTGCGCGCGCTGGCGTACATCATGGCCAACGGACCCGACGGTTTGCGGCAGACCACCGAAGACGCGGTGCTGAACGCCAACTACATCCGCAAGGGGCTGGAAGGCGCTTACGACCTGCCGTACAAAACGCCGACTATGCACGAGGTGGTGTTCAGCGACCGGTTGCAAACGCCCAAGGGCATCAGGACAGGCGACATCGCCAAGCGACTCATCGATTACGGCTTCCATCCTTACACGGTGAGTTTTCCGCTCGTGGTTCCGGGTGCGCTGATGATCGAGCCGACGGAAAGCGAGTCGAAAGCATCGCTCGATATGTTCATTGAGGCGATGAAGGACATTGCGGAAGAAGTCGAGGAGCATCCGGAGTTCGTCCTCGAAGCGCCGCACAACACGCGTATCTCGCGCCTGGACGAGACCATGGCAGCGAGGAAACCAATCCTGCGCTGGAAGCCCGAGAGTAAAGCGGTGGGGAAGTAGGGCAATCACCACAGAGGCACAGAGGACACGCAGGTTTCAAAAGTCCTCGAATTCCGCGCTGAGCTTCGGTGCCTCCGCCAGACCGGCAGGCTTTGATTTTGAGTGTAATCGCCTGATATCGCCAAGAATCGGTGGACAGCGAGATGAAGCCACCTAAACTTACATGCGTTGCTGGACTGTTGATGCTGCTGTTGTCGATCCCCTTGACGGCAACCGCTCAGCAAAACAAGCCGTGGGAAAGCAAGCTGTGCAAAGAACACATCGGATCGTGCGGCATTCTTGTCACCTTCAACCCGCCGATTAAAGATGCTCTCTTGTACCCAACGAAGTGACAGTGGACGTTCCATTAGAACTCGGGGAAGTAAGCAAAGTGGTCGTGAGTAGCTACCCTCTGGGAACCGGCGTGGCGGACATCCCCTCCGAAGGTTTTGTCGCAATGTATCGCTTCCAGAAAGTCGGTAAGTACGCGCGATTCCGTGGCGAAATCAAAAAGTGTACTGATCAAGGAAGTCTCACAGTTGATGTTTTCTTCAAAGGGTTTGAGCGCTACCCAATTGACGCCGGAGTAGGGGGGGCTATCGGATGCGAGCAGAGCTGCACAATAGATGCGCAGTGCCCTCCCGGCCAACGTTGCGGATTTACATTGGGCTGTGCAAGCAAAGGGAAATGCATCGTTCCGAGCGGTAAAAGTTGGTGCATCGATCCGGCTGGCCGCTGCGGTTGCGCCGGTCGCCCAGTCGATATTTTTTGTGGAGTTAGCTCCCGGACCGAGTACACATCGACTCCTGCAAATGCAGTGGGGCCGTGTCCGCGACCTTGCACCCAGGAATCAGGCTGCGGAAAAACTGGATTAGTCTGCCAAAATGGCCTCTGCGTTAGGCGCTAACGGTCTCCCCCGGCAGGCAACATGGCTTGGTTGGCGCTATATCCCGTGGGTGTTGAAAAAGTCACTCTGATTAGCAGGTAAAACGCGGTACAAGGAAATCGTGCCTTGCACCTGCTGCGTCATCTTCACGTTCGGAGGCCTGCTGATCATGATGGGGGAACACGACCGCTCGGAATCGCGGTTTTACTACTTCCGCCTGGAAGACCACATTCCCGAGAACCACCTACTACGCCTCATCGATCGCCACGTCAGTTTTGATTTGGTGCGCGAGAAGCTGCGGGATTCCTACAGCGACACTGGCCGGCCGTCGATTGATCCGGAAGTGCTGTTGCGCATTCTTTTGCTGGGTTATCTGTATGGCATCACCAGCGAGCGGAAGCTGGTGGAAGAATTACGCATGCATCTGGCGTGGCGCTGGTTCACCGGCTTGGGCTTCGACCAGGAGATTCCTAATCACTCGACCTTCTCCAAGAACCGGCATGGCCGCTTTCAGGAGTCGAATCTGTTTCAGGAGATGTTTGAGCGGGTGGTGGATCAGTGCATCAGCACGGGCTTAGTCAGCGGTGAACACATGTCGGTGGATGGCAGCTTCGTCCTGGCGAACGCCAACAATCACAGCCGTATTCCGCGCGAGCAGTTGGCGGAAGCGGCGCAGGTGAAGCGCACCGTGCGCGAGTATCTGGCGGAACTGGAGCAGGAGAACGGTGATGGCGAGCCGGTACATCAGCCAGACAAGGTATCGACGACCGATCCCGACGCGACCTACTTGAGCAAGGGCAACCGAGCCGCAGAACTGGGCTATTTCGATAACTACCTGATCGACAACGCAAGTTGCGTGATCGTAGGTGTGCAGGCGACCGCCGCGCGCTTAAGTCAGGAGAGTGCTGCGGCGCGGGATATGATCGAGCGCTACCGCGAAAGACACGGCAAGCTGCCGCAGAGTCTGGCGGCCGACAACACCTATGGCAACGGTGAACTGCTGCAGTGGCTCGATGACCGTGGTATCACGCCTTACATCCGGGTGAAAGAGAATCCCCTGGCGAAGAACGATCTTTACGGGATCGAGAAGTTCACCTATGTGCCCGCAGAGAACTGCTATATCTGTCCCGAAGGTAAGCAACTGAAGTACGTCGGCATCAATCAGCTGAACCGGACCCACCTCTATTACTCGACGCCAAAGCGTTGCCGTGGATGCTCGCAGAAAGACCAGTGCACGCGTGGGAAGTACCGCATGATTGCGATCCACACCTGTGAAGCGGCACGGCAGCGAGCCTATGCCGTGGCGAGAACTCCGGGGTTCGCACCGGCACAACGGGCGCGACGCAAGGTGGAGGCGCTGTTCGGAGAACTGAAGAACCAGATCGGACTACGTCGTCTGCGGCTGCGCAGACTAAAGTTCGTACGCGAACAGTTCTACCTGGCAGCGGCGGTCCAGAACCTCAAACGGCTGGTACGGTTCCTTAGCTTCGGACCGAAACCGGCAAGCCAGGCGATCTGAGAATCGAAACCAATAGAAAAGGAAGAACGCAAATCCGCTT
Organism: uncultured Acidobacteriaceae bacterium; assembly: GCA_963836295.1. GTDB lineage: Bacteria > Acidobacteriota > Terriglobia > Terriglobales > Acidobacteriaceae > Bog-257. The sequence continues at coordinate 339,377 of CAWIIY010000007.1, forward strand.
CGTAGGAGCGGAACGCCGTGCTCTGAAAACGAGTTTTTCAACAGCTACAGCCCATGTCGCAAGCCAAAAGTTGATAGCTGCGTGGGTAAACACGAAAAGGCGGGCACTTGGCCCGCCTTTTAACGTGGCTGAGAAATCGACTTACTTCGCCGCGCCGACGGCCTTCACCCGTTTGCTCAGGCGGGACTTGTAACGGCTGGCGGTGTTTTTGTGCAGAATGCCCTTCTGGACGCCCTTGTCCACCACGGAAACCGTCTCGCGATAGGCGGCTTGAGCAGCTTCCTTCTCGCCCTTGGCGATGGCCTCTCGCAGAGAACGTAACGCACTGCGTAGACGCGACTTATTGGCGCGGTTGCGCGTAGTTTTAGTCTCGGTTTGGCGCGCACGCTTAAGCGCCGAAAAATGGTCTGCCATATTTTGCTGTGGTCACTTGTAGGAAATCTCGACGTGAACCGACAGTTGATTTTACCGGAATGTGCCCCATTCGAGCAAACGGCGGGTGTCATTCCGAAAATGTTTACAACACCGTCTGTCCCGCCTACAATCGCGGCACTATGTTACTGGTTACATTTCACGGCGGTAGTATCAGCGGCGATGAGGGCGGCAGCAGCAACAACGACAGCAGCAGCAGCCACAAGAGCAAGCCGATTAACAACGTTTATGGCTTCTCCACACAAGACGGCACACTGGAGACCAAAGAGGCGTTGCATGGTATGCCCCACGGCGTGACGCTCAACGAACTTCGCGCGATGGCGGTTCACAAAGGCAATCTCTATGTGGTCAACGGATCCAAGAAGAACACTTACGTGTTTGTCTTTAAGGGACCGGCCGAAAAAGGTCCGCAGTTCGACTACCTCGACACCGTGATCGCCGAGGGCCAGTCGATCATGCATCCTTTTGGAATCGTGTTTGATCCATCGTCGGCAAACTGCTATGTTTCGGACCAGGACAGCAACGTTGTCGCGCAGGTTGACCTCACCGCGGGCAAACATGGCACCGTGACCGGCAAACTCGGGAAGGACTGCCAGTCCAGCTTTCTGAAAGCCAAATATCCGTCGGAGAAATTTCTCGACGGCACTTTTATCGCCTCGCAGAAAGGCGACCTCGCCGGAGTGAAGGTGGTCGCGCCGGATGTGAGCGAGACAAACGGCGGGCTGGGTGTGAAGGGTTCGGGCAAACCGCTCGTGCCCAGCAACTCGGTGCGCGATGTCACAATCGCCAACGGCATTCTCTTCGTATGTGACGAAGTGGATTCGCAGATCAACATGTACAACCTGACCGGCGGCGCGTTCCTTGGCGCCTCACCGTCGTCGGGATCGGGATCGTTGAGCGGGAGCGGGCCCACACATTTGGCGATCAACAAGGGTGGCCTTTGGGTAAGCGCCGACGAGAACCTGTATTGGAGCGCCCTGCCCACCGCGGTATCAGGAGCGTCCCTATCGTTTCATAGCGTCGCGATCAGTGTTCCGGCAAAAAACAAAGTTGGCGGCATCTCCTTCGACAGCTCCGGCAAGGTTTACGTGGTGTTTCAGGAGGGCACCGGCGGCACAGGCTCGGGTCCATTGAGAAGTACACCGTCCAGGCGGGCTCGCCTCCAACGCTTTCTAACGGCACGACATTCGCGACGATCGGGAACGACACACCGGAGTTCTGCCTGTGGGTTTCCGACAGCAACTGGCCCACTTAGCGATCACCAGCCGCCATTCCAGAAAACCTGCCTGTGGATTGGGACGCGAGGGCTGTAGGTTGGTGAGTGCCGGCCTGTTCCGCCCTATCCCTACTAGCGGATACATCAATCCAGCTCATCAGCTGGGTGCTCCCTTTTCTGTGCGGCGCCATCTAACATTGAGTGATATTTGTGGCGGGTTGCGAGGAGCGAGTTCGGATCGTCACTCAGTCGCATTTTATTGATTTGACTCTCTCGCGATTCAGGGATACGCTAGCGGGCAATGAGAGTTGTCGTTCCCGTGGGCGATTTTCCGGCCGCGATCCGTACCACCGTACAACCTTGCCATGCATCCGAAACTCAGACCGAAGCGGTTGGTCTGCCACCTGTCCGTCCCGCTTTCGGAACCCAAAGCTTCAACCGTCCCAGCCCGGGCAAAAGCGGCACGAGTTGGGTGTTCCCGATACAAACGGAGGCTGACTTCCTACTCTAGATGAAAAAGAACATCGAAATAAGCCCGAACATCGAAACCCTATTTGGTACCCGAGACGAAAACTTGCGCCTGCTGGAAGATGGTCTGAATGTTGCCATCGCCATGCGGCCCGATTCCATCGAGATTGAAGGAGCGGCCAGCGATGTCGGTCGTGCGCAGCAGGTCTTTGCCGACTATCAACATTTGCTGCGGAACGGTTTCACCTTCGTGAACGGCGATCTTGGCGCAATGATTCGTGTCTTGACCTCCGACCCGACGGCCACCTTACGTGGGCTGGCCGAAGCAGGCAAGCAGCGGTCGTTTGGCAAGCGTAGCGTGCAGCCGAAGAGCATCAATCAGCGGCGCTACCTCGAAGCCATCGAGAACAATGACATGGTGTTCGGCGTGGGCCCCGCGGGAACTGGAAAAACCTATCTTGCCGTTGCGATGGGGATAGCAGCCCTGGTGTCGAAGCGCGTCAATCGTATTGTGCTGGCGCGGCCTGCAGTCGAAGCCGGCGAGCGCCTCGGCTTCCTGCCCGGAACCTTGCAGGAAAAAGTAGATCCGTACCTGCGTCCTTTGTACGACGCTCTGTACGACATGCTTGAACCCGACAAGGTGGACCGCTATCTGGAGAAGAACATCATCGAGATCGCGCCCATCGCGTTCATGCGCGGGCGCACCCTCAACGACGCGTTTGTCATTTTGGATGAAGCTCAGAACACCACGTCGGAGCAGATGAAGATGTTTGTCACCCGTCTGGGCTTCAACTCCAAGGCGGTCATCACTGGAGACATCACTCAGATCGACTTGCCCAACGCCAGTCGCAGCGGCATGGTAGAGGCAGTGGACATTCTGCGCAATGTCGAAGGCATCCGCTTTTGCTACTTCGATGAAGGTGACGTGGTGCGCCATCATCTGGTACAGCGCATTATCCGGGCGTATGACGATTACAAGGGTCGCAACGAACAGTTGACACTGTCGCTGGAAATCAAGAACGGCAACGGTTTTGCCACGGCGCGAAGCAGCGACGGACGCGTGCATACGACCAGCATTGAGCGCGAGACGTCGCTGGCCGAGATGCCTGCATCGGAAGCGCCTCCGCCGCCGCAAGATCGCGTTGCTGAGTAAATCCTTGCTACCATGATATGGGAGGGCTTCTACACGCCCTCCCATTTGTACTTGAAACGGAAGTGATCATTCTGGAGCACGAAACCGAAGGGACTAGCGCGCGGGCCTTGAGCCTGTTTGCCGCAAAAGCTCAGCGCGCGGTCGGATTGCGCGGTGAAGTCAGCATTCGCATTGCCTCAAGCCGTGAGTTGCAGGACCTGAATCGCCGCTTTCGCAAGCACAACAAGCCTACGGATGTTCTCTCTTTTCCATCCGGGACGCCCAAACTTGCAGGGGACATTGCCATCTCAAGCGAGATTGCGGCGGCGAATGCCAGTGAAATGGGCCACACACCCCAGACCGAATTGAAAGTCCTTATCCTGCACGGATTACTGCATCTTGCTGGTCACGACCACGAGACCGACGACGGTGAGATGCGAACACGCGAAAACACCTTGCGCCGCAAGCTTGGCTTGCCGGTTGCGCTGATCGAGCGCGCCCATGGCGGCCGACCCAAGAGTCCTGTACGGGAGAAGGCATCCCGCAAGCATGTACCATCCCGTAGTCGAGGAGGCACCCGCAAATGAGCCTCCCGTTATGGTTCCTCCTGGTCGTCTTGATAGCCATGCTCGCGCTCGTTTCCTATGTGGATCGGCTTTACACGGAGATGGGACGGTTCCTGGGGCGGGAGTTTCAGGAGAACATAGACGCTTACGAGCAGCACGTTGAGCCCAAGCTACGGGTGAGCCGCGAACGGACCGAACTTTCGATGGCCGTCCTAACCCAGATGTGCATGGCCAGCATTGGCGTGCTTATCGGCTATGTGCTGTTCATGGAAAAGCGCTGGGTGGTCCTGGACCTGGTGCAGGCGGCGGTCAGTCTGATCTTCATCATCGTTATCTTCAACCGTCTGCTGCCGTATCTACTTTTTGTGCGCACCAAAGGGGAATGGCTGGCGCACTGGGTTCCGGTTTTGCGAACACTCATCTATCTTGCCGCGCCGGTGACTCTTATTCTCAGCTTCGCATTGTCGGTGGCGGCGCTTTCCAAAGAGCATGCCGGACAGCAGCCCGAGCATCCATCGCAGGCGGTTGATGCGCTAATCGAAGCTGGTCAGGAAGAGGGCATTCTGGAGGAGAGCGACCGGGATCTTATCCAGTCCGTCGTCGAATTCGGCGACAAGACAGTGCGGGAAGTGATGACTCCGCGGCCCGAGATCGTCGCGGTTCCCATCAACACGACGATCGAAGAATTCACCGAACTGGTGAAGAAGTATCCCTACTCGCGCATACCGGTCTATGAAGGCGACATCGACCATATCAAAGGCATTGTGTACGCGAAGGACCTGCTGCAGGTGCCCGACGTGGAGGCCAGGATCAAGACCGTCCGCGACCTGATGAAAACCGATGTGTACTTCGTGCCTGAAACCAAGCTGGGCAGTGAACTGCTGCGTGAGATGCAGCGCGACAACATTCGCATGGCCATCGTCATCGACGAGTACGGCGGAGTCGCGGGCCTGGTGACGATCGAGGGCCTAGTGGAGGAGATCGTGGGTGAGATCCGCGACGAGCACGAAAAGTCTGAGATCGTGAAAGAGAGCGAATCCTCGTATATCTTCAACGGAAATACCGATGTAGACCTGTTGGAAAAATTGCTGGGCGTTCGGCCCGATGAAAAAGAGGCGACCACGATTGCCGGACTGGTAAGCGAACTGGCGGGGCACATACCCAAGGCGGGTGAAGTCTTCGAGGAGAACGGATTACGCTTCGAGGTCCTGGAATCCACGGAGCGGCGCGTGGATCGGGTGCGGGTCAGTCTCGAGCACAGCCAAGTCCAGGCCCGGCTTCTCCCGGATGATGACAGACACAGCACTAAAACTTAGGATGCCAGCCCTGAGTTCCTTGGCTATTTCAAACCGTGTTTCTGCTTCTTGGAGCGGTGGGGGTCAGTCGGTGATCCCTCCACGTTATCGGCCCGATGCGTCCGACCCGCTCCTCCCCGTAATCGCTGACGGCTAGAGCATTTTCATAGTTGCTGTATCCCATACCCGCAGTGGCGGAAGAAGGCTTGCGCGTTTTGAGCGGTGATGGCAGCCAAGGCCTGGGTGATCGCCGGTTCGAGCTGGTGCAGAACTCGGGCCTTCACTCCCCGCAACAGTTGTTTCACTTTGGACCAGGCTGGCTCGATGGGGTTAAAGTCGGGCGAGTACGGCGGCAGATAGAGCAGGTGCGCCCCGCGGCTTTCGATGAGCTGGCGCACCCCTTCCACCTTGTGGGCCGCCAAGTTGTCCAGGATGACGACGTGCCCCGGTTGCAGCCGTGGCCCCAGCACCTGCTCCACAAAGGCGAGAAAGACATCCCCATCAGTAGGCGACTCAATGGTCATGCTGGCCAGCACGCCGGCCGTGGTGAGCGCGGCCAACACGGTGAGGGTGCGCCAATGGCCGGCGGGCACCGCTTCCGAGACGCGTTCGGGTCGAGGTGCCCAACCCTAGCGGCGGGTCATCTCCGTGGTCACGCCGCTTTCGTCGAGAAACACCAGCGCGGCGGGATCCAACTCGCTTACCAGCTCCCACCACGCCTGGCGACGCCAGAGGCTTGCGCCGCTTTCCTGCTCCGGCGCCCGGAGTGATTTTTTTTATGTCGTAAGCCCAACCGCTGCAGCCACACCCACCGGCGCGAACGACTGATGTCGACCCCGGCTCTGCCAGCCAGCCGTTGTTGCAATTCCGCCAAGGTCAGATCGGGCTGTTGCCGGAGCATCGACCGTAACTGCGGCTCCACCCCAGCCGTCAACCGACTGGCAGGACCATGCTGGCTCTGCGCCGGCCGCTCCTTCCGCCCGGTCCGCAACTGCCGGGCTCGAATCTTCTTGCTGTACCCCAACTGACGCCGAACTGCTGCGCCAACTCCTGCAGGCTCCCACGGCCAGCCGCGTAGGCTTCCAGAAGCTTGCAGCGCAAATCGTCCGAATAGGCTCGTGGCATCGACGCTTTTGCAGAGATCGCCATTGCCACTCTATCGACTATTATCCTTCCAGGATATAGCTACTAAGGAACTGCTCTAGATTTTCTGCAGGCGCTGCACGTCGCGCACGCCGGGGATCTTGCGCACACCGGTGACAATGCGCTCCAGGTGCTTGAGGTCGGCGATGTCGGCTACCAGGTCAACCGTGGCTTGATCGTCGGCGGTCTTGGCTTCGATGTTGCGGATGTTGGTGTTGGCGTCGCTGATGACGGTAGCGATCTGCTTCAGCATGCCGGGACGGTTATCGCAGAAGACCACCAGCTTCACGGGATAGCCGGAGGCCCAGTTCGGCGCAGCCGCATCCTTTCCCCACTCCACGGCGATGCGGCGATCCGGCTCATACATCAGGTTCGTCACGTTAGAACACGTCTTGGAGTGCACGGCCACTCCTTTGCCGCGGGTCACGTAGCCGACAATATCTTCTCCACGGATCGGATTACAACATCGCGCGCGGTACACCAGCAGGTCGTCGTGTCCTTTCACCGTGATGGCCGAGGTTTCCGTGCCAAACACGCGGCGGATGACGCTGCCGAATCCTGACGCGTCTTTTTCCGGTTCGCCAGTCCCCGGCACGCCGGACCCCGCATCGGCAGGAAGTACGCGCGCCAAAATGCTGCGGGCCGAGTACTTGCCGTAACCGATGGCGGCCAGCAAGTCGTCGGGCTTGGCCAGCCCATTTTCGCTGGCCACCCGCGTGAGCTCGGCTTCACTGAGATTTTTCAGGGCAATGCGATATTTGCGCGCCTCTTTTTCGATCAGCTTTCGGCCGATCTCAATGGCGCGTTCGCGTTGGTGCACATTCAGCCAGTGCTTGATCTTCTGGCGGGCGCGTGGCGATTTCGCCAGTTGCAGCCAGTCGCGGCTGGGGTGGTGGCCAGGCGCGGTTTGAATTTCCACAATGTCGCCGGAGCGCAACTTGTAGCGCAAGGGAGCCATCCGTCCGTTCACCTTGGCGCCTACGCAGGTATGGCCGACCTCCGTGTGGACGGTATAGGCAAAGTCAATGGGCGTGGAGTCTTGCGGCAAGATGACAATCTTGCCCTTTGGGGTAAAGGTATAAACCTCTTCCGGGTAGAGGTTGATTTTCAGCGTGGAGAGAAACTCGTCAGAGCTCTTCATGTCCCGCTGCCACTCCACCACCTGACGCAGCCATGCCAGCCGCTGCTCGTCGCGCGCCGACACCGGACCGTCTTTGTACTTCCAGTGCGCCGCAATGCCTTCCTCGGCCATCTTGTGCATTTCTTCAGTGCGGATCTGCACCTCGAAGGCATGGCCCTTTTCGGAGATGACGGTAGTATGCAGCGACTTGTAGAAATTATTGCGCGGGATGGCAATGAAGTCCTTTATGCGTCCCGGGCAGGCCGCCATTGATTGTGAATGATGCCCAGCACTGCGTAACAGTCGGATTCCGATTGCGTAATGACGCGCAGAGCCAGCATGTCGTAGATCTGGTCCACCGAAATGCGCTGCCGCTGCAGCTTCTGCCAGATGCTGTAAAGGCGCTTGATGCGGGCTTCCACCTTGGCTTGGATTTTGGCCTCTTGCAGCTTCTGCCCGATGACCTTCTGCACCTCAGCTAGAAACGCCTCACCCTCTTTGCGGCGAGACTCGATGGCCTCCTTGACCTGCTTATAGGAGATGGGATCGACGTACTGGAACGCCAGGTCTTCCAGCTCGCCCCGGATCTTGCCCATTCCCAGACGGTGGGCGATGGGAGCGTAAATCTCCAGCGTCTCTTTCGCGATCTTATGCTGCCGCTCCGGCGAGAGAAACTTCAAGGTGCGCATGTTGTGCAAGCGATCGGCCAGCTTGATGAGCACCACACGGATGTCATCCATCATGGCCAGCACCATCTTGCGCACGTTTTCGGCTTGCGCCTCTTCTGACGAGGCGAAATCAATCTTGCTGATCTTAGTGACGCCTTCGACGATGTGGGCTACCTGCTCGCCAAACTCAGCCTTGATCTCTTCGATGGTGACCGAGGTGTCTTCTACTGCGTCGTGCAGCAGACCAGCGACGATGGCGGTGGAGTCCAGCCGCATCTCCGCCAGCAGGGTCGCAACCTCGAGAGGATGCGCCAGATAGGGTTCGCCCGATTCGCGTGCTTGACCCTTGTGATGTTCCAGGGAGAATTCGTAGGCCTTCTTGATCAGAGTCTGGTCGTCGTCGGGCCGGTAGGAACGGACCTTGTGCAGGAGATCGCGAAAACGCGTGACTGTCAGCACATTGGTCGCGATGTGTTGGCGCAAAGTCGCCATGTCCGATTATACGACGTTCTTCACAACCACCCGGCGCGGCCGCTGTTTTCGATTTTGCCGTGAATGTGTTACAGCTTACTGCGAACCTTGCTACAGGAGCGGTAGATGCGAGTGCTGATCAGCGGCGCTTCGGGATTGATAGGACGGGCACTGGCTCCCGCTTTGATTTCGGCTGGTCACGAGCCGGTTGCTTTGGTTCGGCGAGCCCCACGTGAGAACGAGGTGCAATGGAATCCGGGGGAGCGGCTCGATCCTGAGAAACTCGCGGGCGCGGATGCCATCGTCCACCTGGCGGGAAAGAACGTTGCCGGACGCTGGACCGAGAAGTTTAAGCAGGAAGTGCTGCAGAGCCGGGTGCAAGGAACTAGAACCGTGGCGGTTGCGGCGGCGGAATCGTATCGCAGAAGCGGACAGCCAGGTGTCTTTATTTCAGCGTCAGGAATTAATTACTTTGGAAGTCGTGGTGACGAATTGCTGACCGAGGCGAGTTCTGCGGGACGGGGATTTCTAGCCGATGTCGTCCAACGATGGGAGGCCGCGACTGCCCCAGCGAGCGAAGGGGGAGTGCGGGTTGTGAATCTTCGTATTGGCGTAGTCCTAGCCCGCGATGGAGGGGCACTAAAGCCGATGCTATTGCCATTTCGACTTGGGCTTGGCGGGCGCGTCGGCAGCGGAAAGCAGTTCTGGAGCTGGATTTCCTTTGACGATGTGATTGGGGTGGCATTGTTCGTCCTGCACAACGATAGCTTGCGGGGCCCGGTAAATACGGTTGGACCTGAGCCAGCTCGGGATGAAGACTTCGTTCGTGCACTGGGAGAAGAGCTTCACCGTCCCACGATCTTCCCTCTGCCAGCCTGGGTTATACGGACATTCCTCGGCGAGATGGGAGAGGAGTTTTTGTTGACCTCGATTCGCGCGGAGCCCGCAAAACTGAAGGCCGCGGGATATCGCTTCGCCCACCCGGAGCTGAGGCACGCGATTCGCGAAGCTCTGCGAGGCAAGTGAGTCACCACGCTAGGTACGGGCAGAGCCGGCCTTCCTGGAGCCGCGGCAGATACGGGCGGGGTCAGCGCGTAGGCAAGCGAGCGAGTAAGGGTTGTTTCGGCGTGAGGGTAACGAGTTGCGGAGCTAGATTTAAGGCTAGATGCCGGACTGCAGAGCGGAGGTTTGGGGACGCCGACAGTCAGGTGGCTATTGGGATCCTTCGACTCCGGCGGCGAAGCGCCGCCTCCGCTTGATTACATAACGACGTCGGCTCCAGGACTCGAGTACATTGATGGTGCAATCCGATCAAGCGGCTCAAGAAGGAGCCGACCATGTTGATTATAGGATGCGATTACCATCCCGGGTTTCAGCAAGTAGCGATCTTTGACAAACAGACGGGCGAGATCAGGCAACGGCGACTGGCGCATCCGCAGGAGGCCATGGAGTTCTACCGTGGTTTACCCGCGGGGGTGCTGGTGGGAATCGAAAGCACGGGGTTCAGTGGGTGGTTCGAGCGCCTGCTGGAAACGCTGGGACATGAAGTATGGATGGGCGATGCTACCCAGATCCGGGCTTCGATGACGCGCAAGCAGAAGACCGACAAACGCGATGCCGAGCACATGGTGAAGCTGCTGGTGGAAGAACGTTTTCCGCGCATCTGGGTGCCCTCAGCGGAGGACCGGGATGCGCGGCAGTTGCTGGTGCATCGTCACAAGCTGGTGCAGTGGCAAACCCAGGTCAAGAATCAGTTGCAGTTTCTGGCCCTGAATCAGGGGCTGCAGCTGAAGTGGCGACTGTGGACGCGCCGCGGACGGCAGAAACTGGAAGCCCTGCCGTTGGGTGGGTACGCGGCCCAACGGCGAGCGACTTTGCTGGGGCTGCTGGAGCAGTTGGAACAGCAGATCGCCAGCCTGGATACGGCGGTGCTGTGCGAAGCCCAAGCGCGACCCGATGCGGTGCGGCTGATGACCCATCCCGGAGTGGGGCCGGTGATCAGTTTGGCTTTCGTGGTTACGCTGGGCCCAGTGGAGCGATTTGCCGGAGCGCGCCAGGTGGCCAGCTATTTCGGACTGATTCCACGAGAACGCTCCAGCGGAGGCAAGCAGCGGTTGGGCGGCATCAGCAAGCAGGGCAATTCGTTTGTGCGCTACCTGCTGGTGCAAGGCGGGCATAGTGCGGCGCGCCTGGACCCGGAGTTGAAACGTTTTTACGGCCACTGCAAGCACACTCACGCGCACGCGGGAGTGGCCAAAGTAGCGGTGGCCCGCAAGCTGGCGGTGCGCTTGTACTGCATGTTGCGTGACGGCATCAGCTATGCCGAGTGGCGCAGCCGCCGGCGCTCGCATGCAGGTGAGCCCGAGTCATACTGTGGTCGAAAGTAGACCGAACGCTTGAGTGGGCAGCCTGCCTCCCGGCCGCCGAGGGTGGGGAGATCGAAGCCGTAATCATGGGCCAACCTCCCCGCGGGGGGAACGGGAGGCCCGAAGAGATGGCTGGTGGGAGTGCCGGGGACGGTGCCCATCGCCGGATTACAGAAGAACGAGCCGAAGATCGGATGCCAGGAAAGACAAAATCTTCTGCTAAGGAACGAAGCTCAGCTCTACCGCGCTGCGCTTCGTTCCTGGCTCCATGGTGGGCGAGCCGGAAGCCGAGTCAAGGGTCGAGATGAACGCCAAAAGAGGGCGCCCTTGACCCCGCTTCCGGCTCGCAGAGGATTCGTGTGCTCTTGACAACGCCGACGTCGTTATAGACAGGATGACAGAAGCAGTGGGTACTACTTCTTTGCGGTGGGTGCCACAGCACGAATCTTGACCAGTGTCCCATCAGGCAGCGGATTCCCAAGAAATTCGACGACGCCATTTCGCGCCACGCCATTGAGTTCGGGCACGACCGACGCAACCCCACCGACATCCGTGGCGCTCATCGCGGGCGCCCTTTTCTCGACCCCACGATCCATGGCCAGGTTCGCCAGGTGGTCGGCGTCCCGATTCTTTTCACGAGGTACGTGTTTGATCTCGAAGAAGTCAAGCTGGTCGATCATCTTCATCGCCCGGGCATGAAGTTCCTTGAGGGTGGCATTGCTGACTTTGTAGTCGCCGTTGATCTGCTTCACCATCAGCTCAGAATCGCTGACCACCTTCATGGCTTTGAAACCATGCCTGAGGGTGTAGTTGAGGGCGGCCAGCAGGCCCGAATACTCCGCATAATTGTTCGTCTGATGGCCAAGAAACTCGCTGAGTTCGGCGACAGGGCGGCCAATTTCGTCCTCGATGACGACGCCGTATCCGGCGGGACCGGGATTACCCCGAGCACCCCCATCGACGAACGCGACGAGATGGCCTTGCTCATGGCTGGTGATGGCGCCGCCGATGAACTCTTGCGAGCGATACCGGGACTTCTCGGGAAATGGGCGGACAGGCATGACGTGTAGTTTACCCTAATTGTTTTAGATGAGCCGACCCACCCAGCGGTCGCGGAACCAGTTCCGACCGCGGACGTGGTTGCCCTTATCGTCCTGTCGCTAACCGCAATGCCAGTCGCTCAGGCAGCGAGGCCGCAAAAATCCTATCCTGCGTCTGCTTGACGTTGTAGGGGACGCGATAGAAGGTCACTTGCGCGGGTCGATTCCCATCCCTCTCATACAGAGCGAAGGCCGCCCGCCAGTCGCCGTCGCGGGGCTGCCCGACCGAGCCGGGATTAATGAGATAACGCACACCCGGCGCAAGCGTCAGCGCAAACTCCGCCGGCCCGTCCAAGCTTTCGTAACTGGGCGCCAGGGGATGCGTCCGGCCCTCCTGGTAAACAAAGCCGCCCTGCAGATGGGTGTGCCCAAACATCATGACATCCGCATGGCCGGGCGCTCGAAAATTGGCGTTGGCTGTGGAAGCGTTCAGCAGATACTCATCTTCGTCACGCGGTGAGCCGTGCACAAACTCGATTCCAGCCAATTCGTCGACGAGCAGCGGCCCCTGCGGCAAGTTGCGCAGCCAGTCCACGTGTTCGGGCGCAAGCGTGGTTTGGGTCCAACGCGCCGACATGGCCGCAACCAGATTGAATTCAGACAGGTCGGTCAGCCCGGTGCAAGCGCGGTCGTGATTGCCGCGTACCACCGGCCCTCCCATGGCGCGCACCCGCTCGCACACTTCATTCGGCGAGGCGTTGTAGCCGACGACGTCTCCCAGGTTCACGATCTGATCGTATGGGGGAGCGGCAGCGAGGCACGCGTCCATGGCTTCGAGGTTGGCATGAATGTCGCTGAGTAGGAGAAGGCGCATTGGTCAGCGGAGCCTCGCCGCCAAAAACGGGGCAGCGTGCCAGATGACCGGGCGCGACCTCGACCAGCGGCGGCAGCTCGATCGAGCAGCTGGCAATGCGCCAGGAGCAGCGCGGCTCGAAAGCACAGCCCGATGGCAGCGCGGTGATGGCAGGCACAGTTCCCTCGATGGTCTGGAGTGGTTGGCTGCGCTCCGTGCGTAGCGTCGGCACAGAGTGTAACAGCCCGCGGGTGTAAGGATGCGCCGGATGCGTGAAAACTTCCTGCGCCGTTCCCATTTCGACCAGGCTGCCGGCGTACATGACACCGATTCGGTCCGACACTTGCGATACTACCGCGAGGTCGTGGGAGATAAAAAGCATGGCAAGCGAGAATTTCTCGCGAAGCTCGCTCAGCAAATCAAGAACTTGCGCCTGGATGGTGACGTCGAGCGCAGTCGTCGGCTCATCGGCGATGAGCAGCGACGGCCGGTTCACCACCGCCATGGCAATCATTACGCGCTGACGCTGTCCGCCAGAGAGTTGGTGCGGATAGTCACGCGCGCGCTGGTCGGCGTCGGCAATGGAAACGGTGCGTAAGGCTTCAACCGCACGGCGCCAGGCTTCGGCCTTGCTAACCTTCGCCACGGATGAGCTCTTGAAGGGGCGCAGCTTGAGCTGCGCCGAAACATCTTCAATTTCTGCCGGGGCTTCAGCCCCTGAGGGTTCCTTTGCATGCGCCAGCACAGCTTCCGCGATCTGATCTCCCACGCGCATCACGGGATTGAGGGCAGTCATCGGCTCCTGAAAGATCATGCTGATCCCGGCGCCGCGGATGCGACGCATCTGCGGTTCTGGCATCCCAAGCAACTCTTCACCACGGAATTGAATGTGGCCTTGAATCCGCGCCTGCGGCGGCAGTAGGCGCAGGATAGCCAGCGCGCTGACGGATTTTCCGGAGCCCGACTCGCCCACGAGTCCCAGAACTTCGCTTGGTGCGACCTGAAAGCTGACATCGCGGACCGCGGTCACATTCCCCTGCGCAGTGGCAAATTCGACGGTGAGATTTCGAACCTCGAGCAGCGGAGACACGGATCTATGCTAGCAGCGGATTGCACATCCTCATACACGGTAAATTTGTTCTAAGGGATTGCGACGGAATTATGATCGACCTTTGGGAGTAGGGCCGCTTAGCGAGTTTGCAGTTGCAGGCCGTGTGACGGGCGTCAATCATTCTTTCCATCGTGTTCAACGACAAACAAACTTCCCTATGGTTTTTGACAGATACCAGCAGCAGTCGGGCTGTGGGTGTCGCAGAGTTTAGCTGTGTGGGGGCCGACGGTCAGGGAAGAAGTTGCGGTTATCCCGGGGTAACGGCTAATTCCCACGGCGGCTGGCACAGGAATTTTCGCTCATGCGCAGGTAGTCAAAGACCAAGCGCACGTGGCGCGTGAGTTGTCGCATTTTCTGCGCGACGCTGCGCCCCCCTTGGGATTTGATCACTCCGATAGCGAAACGGCGAAGCCGGGTTATGTTTTCCGGGCCGTAGCCGGTACGGATGCGACTGCGGTCCTCATCGTAATTCCAATCGAGAATGTAGTGGCAACTGTTCTCGATCGTCCAATGGCCGCGGTTGACCTGGAGAACGCGTTGCGGGTTGGCTTGTTCGGGGGTTCGGCTGGTGAGGCCATAGGCGATTTCTCGGGAAGTCGCGCCGGTCTTTTTGTCGGTGCAGTGCCGCTCCACCAAAAAAGCTTGTCCCACGTGCGGAAAGTCAAGGTAGTGGTTGAGTTCGGTGGTGGTCCAGATCTTGCGGATTTCCAGGCGTCCATGATCCGGCGGGGTATGCTCCACGAAATCCGGTTGGCCTCGCTGCTGGAAGAATAACTCCAGGTCTTGCAGAACTCCGGGCTGGTTGCCTTTGACGGTGAAATGGTAATGCGCCTGGCGTTCCCGGACCAGATAGTCGGCCAAAGCGCGCTGCGTCAGCAAGGCATCGGCACTGATCGCCTTGCCCGCAATATCGATGGCCTCCAGCAGGGGGATGACGGTTTTGATCTCGTTGGTGCGCTTGACCTCTTCACTCCCCTCTACCGGCAAGGTGCCAACTTTTTTTGGGTGTAGCAGATCTTGCTCTGATGACCAACGACGCTCATGACATGGGTTTGACGGCCTTGCTCATCGAGGGCGTTGCACAGGGTCTTGCCGTCGATGGCGAGACTCTCATCCTGGCCGGCGTAGACTTCGTTCCAGCGTCGTAAGGCGCAGTCCAGATGGGCGGGGGTGACGCGGATCAGGACATCGCGGAGGATGTACTCGCTGGGCACGACGTAACGGCCCCCTTGGCGACGGCACCCGAAGCGCTCCCGGGACTTCTGCCCGAGGCTTTGGGCCCAATCGGAGATCGCCCGGTAGCCGCGCATGCCGCAGAGCACAGCTCCGGCCGCAATGGCCAGAACGGTGGACAAGCGATGTCGCCGTCCTTGGGCACGGCGAGGATCGGGGATCTGGGAAAAGAAGGCGGGGAGGGATTGCATCTGCGCGGCGGTAAGCATCAGCTTGGACTCTCCTGGACAGTAAGGTGGAGTGAGCCGGCCTGGCACAACAACCTCCGGGCATCGGCCCGCAAGGGTTGAACGAAGACCATCTTGGGGGATTGCGGGGTCGCGCTATACCCCCGGCGCGTGCGGCGAAAGCCGCGGGTGTTGCCCACATACACCCAGTTGGCCGCCCGATAAACCGTCCCCTGAAAGCGCTGCGGGTCGACAAAGGTTTCCAGCAACAGCACGCCATGACCGAAGGTTGCTTCCCAATCGCTGGCCAGACGCCGCTGGCAGAGCGCCAGAACCCGTGACCCCAGGTTGGCAACATGCCGCTCCGGCAGAATGAGAAAGCGGCTGTTGTTGACCACTAACTTCAAGCGGCTATAGCGCTGGCGAAAGTCCCAACCGATCCAGCCATCGCGCGCCGCGCACTTGAGGGCGGAGGCAGAAAAGCTCAGCAGGGCTACCCATTCCTCACCCCAGGTCGCGACATACCACAGGGTTTCGCTGATCTTCGGCAAGCAACCCAGGTAGTGATGCTGTTCCATCAGATCCTGGTAACGGGCTTCTTCCAAGCAACGAACCGGTCGAACAACCACCTCGCATAGATCCAACCGGGTACCTCCCCTGCAAAGTAAAGCTCAGGTTTTCCACCTACGCCATCCGGGAGGATACAGCAACACGACGGAGTTGTCCAGAACAAGTTACAACTGCTTAAAGCTTATGGCACTTGAAGGCCGAAACAAATTCAGCCTGATCCTCATAACGCTGCGTTTGACCTGGCCTGCCCAAACACGCTACACTTCTATGGTTTGCCTGTACTAGCAGGTCCCCTCAGGGACACCCCGCCTTTTCGTGAAGGTCTCCTTCCTGGCTCGGGGAAGTGCAAGCGCACAAAGAGTTTACGGCCGTTCGCGCCACCAGTGTGCGCGGAGGCGGAAGCCGAGGACGCGCTCCATTGCGAGCCGCCGCAGGCGAGGGGCGAAGCAGCGAAGCGTTGCCAGTCCCCGAAGCAAGTTCATTGGAGGCATTGCCATGTATGCGGTGATCCGCGCCGGGGGAAAGCAGTATCGCGTCGCACCCGGAGACGTGATTAAAGTCGAGAAGCTGCCGCAGGGCGGCGGCGAGAACATCCAGTTCGATGAAGTGTTGGCCGTCAGCGGCTCCGAGGGCGAACTCGGCAAGCCGTCGAAGGCCTTCGTCACCGGTCAGGTCGTCGAGCAGGGCCGGGCTGACAAGATCCTAGTCTTTCATTTCAAGCGTAAGAAGCAATACAAGAAGCTGAACGGACATCGCCAGCCGTACACCGCCGTGAAGATCACCGGCATCCGCGTGGACGGTCAGGAGCTGAAGGCCTAGCCGATGCTGCTTTGTCAGTTGATCCTGGCGCCGGTTACAGCAGCCAAGCGCTTTGATTCGGGGCTGTTGGGCCTGCCCGCGGTGATTCGGCGGGTCGTCTCGCGAGGCCGGGTAGGTGGTTCGGACTTGCAGGAGACTTAGGCGAGGGCCTGAGACCAGCATTCTGTTTTTTCGGGGCTAGAGCCCTGATGATTTTTGAACTTTTGGACGCTGGCCCGAAGGCCAGTCTACCCGAGTTTTCTTGGCGGCGGGTTCTTCATACTGACTTTTGAGGATATTGCAATGGCACACAAAAAAGGTTTAGGCAGCTCGCGAAACGGCCGCGACTCGAATGCGCAGCGATTGGGCGTGAAATCGTTCGGAGGGCAGCTCGTTTCGGGTGGCTCCATCATCGTGCGGCAGCGCGGCACGCGCATCAAGCCAGGGCTCAACGTGGGCCGCGGCAAAGACGATACTCTGTTCGCCAAGGTTACGGGTGTGGTGGAGTTCAAGGACCGCGGGCAGATGGGCAAGTTCGTGTCGGTAGTGCCACAGTAAAGCAACTAGCAGCTGGCAACCAGTTATGAGGAGAGGCCTCGTCGTGGCGAGGCCTTTTTCGTTGGGGCTGCCGTTCGCTATTCGCCTTTCGCTCCTCGCATAGAGTTGGCACAAACCCGGCCCGAATTATTTCGAGGTCTTTGTCAATTCTGCCACCATGAAGGTTGAGAGAATTAATTCGATCGAAGGATTCGTTGTAGCGCGGAAGCTAAGAGCAAAAGGCCAAGAGCGAAAAGCGGCTTTCCCATGTTCGTTGATGAAGCGAAAATTCGAGTGAAGGCGGGCGATGGCGGCAACGGCTGCATGGCCTTCCGGCGCGAGAAGTTCGTGCCACGCGGCGGTCCGTCCGGCGGCGATGGCGGTCATGGCGGCGACGTGGTGATGGAATCGAGCGAGCGCCACAACACCCTGGTGCACTTCCGCTTCAATCCCGAATACAACGCCGAGCGCGGACGGCATGGCGAGGGCTCGAACAAAACGGGGCGCGAGGGCGAGAGTATCGTGCTGAAAGTGCCCGTCGGAACCATCGTTTACGACGAGATGACG
The DNA here is from genome assembly GCA_963836295.1 of uncultured Acidobacteriaceae bacterium. Classification (GTDB taxonomy): domain Bacteria; phylum Acidobacteriota; class Terriglobia; order Terriglobales; family Acidobacteriaceae; genus Bog-257. The sequence goes on from CAWIIY010000007.1 coordinate 357,130, forward strand.
GGCGAAGTCGTACATGACTTCTCCCTTCCCGACGAGCGTATTGTGGTGGCGCGGGGTGGTCGTGGCGGACGCGGGAACGCACAGTTCGCAACATCAACCCACCAGGCGCCACGCGAGCACGAAGAGGGCCGACCGGGCGAGGAGCGGCTGTTGCGGCTGGAGCTGAAGCTGCTCGCCGACGTCGGCCTCGTCGGCTATCCCAACGCCGGTAAGAGCACGCTGATTTCGCGCATTTCGGCGGCGCGTCCCAAGATCGCCGATTATCCCTTTACCACCTTGCAGCCGAATCTTGGCGTGGTGGTTGCCGGTGAAGCGCCCGACGAGATCAGCTTCGTAGTCGCCGACATTCCTGGACTTATCGAAGGCGCCAGCCAAGGTGCGGGGTTGGGCACGCAGTTTCTGCGGCACATTGAGCGCACCCGTTTGCTCGCGCACCTGGTGGATGTCTCCGACGCCAGCGGACGTCCTGACCCTGTGCAGGATTACGAGGTGATCACTCGCGAACTGGCAGCTTTCGGGGCAGGTCTGGACTCGAAGCCAACCATCGTTGTCGCGTCGAAAATGGATGTGGCGAACAAAGAGAAGCTGGCCAAGTTGAAGCGCTACTGCAAGCGCAAAAAGCTGGAACTGTTTCCCATCTCGGCGGTGACGGGCGCGGGAGTTGACGACCTGAAGCGGGCGATGGCCGAACGGGTAGAGAAGTTTAGGCGCGGAGAAGCGAGCCAAGAACGAGAAGCTAGCGGTGACTGATCACTAGAGCATTTCAGTTCTTGATGTAGGGGCGCTTGCAGGAAGGTGCCGCCGGCTGAAGCCGGCTCCATGCAGAAGAAAGTCGCTAACGCGGCGCTGAAGTTACGAAACTCTGTCGTCCCTGCGGGACTCAGAGAAAATTTTCCACTTCACCCAGCACTGCGCCTTTGGCTCCGTGCTGCTAAGCTGTTTCGTGCCTACGGCACTCGTTTTCATACGGTTTGTGCCACCGATGCAACGTCGAACGGAGTTTCGTAACAGCCCCTGAAGCGCCACTCTACCCGTGCCTTCGCGACTACACTAATTCGAGAACTGATCTAGTCCGCCCCCGATTTCCTAGCCGTTGGGTTTGATCACCCTGGTATGTCCGGTGGTTTTCAGTTTGAAAACGTCGCCTGGGACCTTGTGGTTGATTTCGATGTGGCTGTACTTGGCGATCCGGTAGTCGCCTGAGGGTTCCGAAAACTCCTGCTGCACGCTGACCCCCCGCGCCGGATCGATCCACAGGGTTATCGTCTGGAACATGCTCTTCACTCTTTGCGACTTGGGCGTCAGTTCCAGTTTCGCGGCGTTTACACCCTGCACTTGCTCCATGCCGGCGTAATTTACATCGAACGATTTCTCCAGGTCATGGCCGCGGCCGCCGAATCCCAGCACCAGGAAGCTTTCGAAATCGGCCTTGTTCTTGCCCGGGTTGTACTCGGTGACCTGATCGATCGAGGGTTGATACACACTAACTAGGCTACCGGTGAACAGCACATATTTTTGGCTCGGCGAGGTAATGTCGGCTGCCATTTGCACGTCGTTGTCCTTGCGGCGGAAGTACATTGTGCCCTTCTGGTAGTCATGCTCGTCGACCACCTTCTGATACTGGTCCCACACGAAATCGCACTGGGCGGTGCGAAAGTTGGCCGCTGCCTGGTCCATAGAGTTCAGGGTGGCTTCCAGGCTCTGCGCTTGCAACCCGGCGGCGACGCAACACAGAACCCAAGCCAAAACGGCGATCGTCTTTATGGTCTTCATACAGGCTCTTGTTTCAGATATGGGCTGACACGGCGCGCTGACCGTCCGGAATGCGATGCCGGCGGGATTCAGCCGATCGCGGTCAGCGATGTCCCCAGACTTTGTAGGCAACCAGATTGTGGTTGCCGTCGCGAACTGGCTGATAACGATCAATGGTAATATCGCCCGCGATCGGTTCGATGATGCGCAGGAGCGACTCCCGGATCTCGGCATCGCTGCCCGTCTTCACCGCCGCCGCATCCACCTTGTACACGAACCCGTCGCCCTCCTGTTGCACGATGACCTCAGTCTGATGCGGCGGGCGCTCCGTTGGTTTATCCCGAAAGTTGATCCAGAGCGGGGTCAGGAAGATGAAGGCCAGGATGAGGGTGACCATGACATCGTACTGCACGCTGCCACGCGGCGACGTCCACCAGAAGTAGCCTTTCACGGTCTGACCAAACTTGCTCATCGCTGCATTTAGTCTAGAGAGGCGCAGAGCGAAGCGCAAGGAAGCGGGCATCGCAGTTAGCAATTAGCAGTTAGCAATCAGCCAAACATGCTCGTGGCAAGCGCGGCGGAGGACTTCCGGCACTTTTGAAATCTCCTTTGACTAGTTCTGACCACTAGTCTCTAGCCCCTGACTTACGTCCTCAGTTCCACTACGGTGGCGCCGCCGCCGCCTTCGTTCTGCGGAGGCTCACTCACGCTGGCGACGTGGGGATGGCTTTGCAGGAACTGGCGAAGCGCCTTACGCAGAATTCCCATGCCGCTGCCGTGAACCACGCGGACACGCACTGCGCCCGCCAGGAAGGCGCGATCCACAAACTTCTCGACCGCACGAGTGGCTTCGTCCACGGTCTGACCGATGACGTTGATCTCGGTGGCGAGGTTGTCATCTTCGCGCGCGAGGGTCACGTTGATACCGCGGGCGCGCGCCGATTCCACCGGGTTAATTCCGGCCCGCGCGATCACGCTGGCAAAATCATCGCGCGCCACCTTCATCTTCATTGGCCCAACCGCTACCTCGAAGCTGTCATCATCGAAATAACGCAGCACCTTGGCGTCGCGGCCCAACGATTTTAGCCGCACGGTATCGCCAATGCCGACCTGCTTGACGACGTGCTGCTGTGCGTTCGGATCGCCGGTGTCGGCCCCAGTGGTGTGCGCCACCACAGTGGAATCGAACCGCTCGCGAAATTCGCGGCGCATCTTGGCGATGCGGCGCTCCGCGTCCTTGGAAAGCTTCAGTGCCTGGGCGCGGTCCTGCACAGCATTAACGGTTTCGCGCGCACGGTATTCGAAATCGCGCAATACGCTTTCCAGTTTCTTCTCCATTTCGCGCAGCTTCTCACGCTGTTCCTTGCGGCCTTCGAGGGCGAGATGCTGGCGCTCGCGCGCGACTTCCTGCTCGCGTGCGCCAAGCGCGACCCGCTCGAACGTCAATCTGCCGCAGCTCCGAATGCAGACGGTCGAGAAAGCGGGAAACATCCTGGGCTTGTGAGGTCATGCGCTGCCGCGCCTGGGCGACAATCTCGGCATTCAACCCAAGCTTTTGCGCGATGTTGATTCCCGCCGAGGCGCCCGGCACCCCGATGCGGAGCTCGAAGGTGGGAGCAAATGTGTGCTCGTCGAAGCCGACGGCCGCGTTGAGTACGCCCGGCGTGTTGGCCGCGTAAACCTTGAGCGCGGTGTGATGAGTGGCGATGATGCTCACGCAGGCCGCCCGCCGAAAGTGGTTGGCAATGGCCACGGCCAGCGCGGCGCCTTCTTCGGGATCAGTAGCGGAGCCCAACTCATCGAGCAGAACCAGCGAACGCGCGGTCGCCTGGTGAGAGATGAGATCGATGTTGTTGATGTGCGCCGAAAAAGTCGAGAGGTTCTGCTCAATGGATTGATAATCGCCAATGTCGGCAAACACCGAATCGAAGATGGGTAGCTCGGCGCGTTCGGCCGGAACCGGAATGCCCGATTGCGCCATCAGTGCCAGCAGCCCGATGGTCTTGAGGGCCACGGTTTTTCCGCCGGTGTTGGGACCGCTGACGACGAGCTGGCGATGCTGGGCGTCAAGCTCGACAGTGAGCGGAACCACGGCAACGCCCCTCGCCCTCAGGGTCCGCTCCAGCAGCGGATGGCGTGCGTTGCGCAGTATGAGCGCGTCACACGAGTTGGTGACCGATGACCCACTGACCGGTGATTCGGTGACGTGGGACACGCCAACTGGTGATGAGCCCGATTCGGCCGCGGTTTCTCTGTTGGCCAGCAGCTTTACGGCGACGCAGTCATAGTCCTCGGCAAAGCGGGCCTTGGCGAATTGCAACTCGAGTTCGGAAAGAACATAAACCGCGTTGCTGAGGGCCTCGGCATGCTCGCCCAGCCGCGCTGTCATTTCGAGCAGAATGCGATGAATCTCGGCCTGTTCATCTTCCAGCAGCCGCACCAGGTCGTTATTCTGCTCAATGGTTTCCAACGGCTCGATGAATACGGTTTGTCCACTGGAAGAAGCGCCGTGGGCAACGCCTTGCACCCGGCGGCGCTGCTCGACCTTTACCGGAATGACAAAGCGTTCACCACGAATGGTGACCAGTTCATCCTGCACCGCTCCGTCCTCGGAAAGCCGCCGCAGATAGGAGCGCAGCGATTCCTGGATGGCGCGCTTCTGCTTTTCCATTTCGCGACGAATTCGCGCCAGATCTGGCGACGCCTTGTCGTTGAGCGTGCCGTCGGGCAGGATTTTGTTGCGAAAGTAACGCAATAGCAGCGTGAAGTCAGCCAGGGTCTGTGAAAGCTCCAGGACTGCCTGCCACTGGCCCTCGACCTCCCGCGGCGGATGCAGCGCGATCTCCCGCCACTCGGCGGCGCGGTCGGCTACCAGCAGCAGGTCGCGGATCTCGGCGATCTCCAGGGTGGCACCGCGAATACGCGATTTGTTCACCAGTTCGGTGGGATCGAGTAGGCCATGAAAGTCGAAATGACCGCCGGCGCGGAGATATTCACGCAGCTCGGCGACCAGTTGCTGCTGGCGTTCAATCCATTGGCGGTCACGCGAGGGCGTGAGCTGCATCACGCGTTCGTGTCCGAGCGGTGACCCCGTGTAGATGGCGAGCAGTTGACGCAACTGATCGAATTCGAGCACGCGATCGTTGGAGTAGTCGATTGGGCTGGGAGAGCTCATCAGGCTGCCACTATGGTACAGCAGCCAGGGTTGCGGTTCGCGCGATCAAGAGGCTTGGGCACAGGGCAGTCTCGATTGATGGCGGCATTCACGAATTGTTTGCCTGCGGGGGTTTAACCCGACTACCATTCCGGATACACTACTTCGAGTGGATTGACGCCGTAACCCTCAAGGCATTCCCGGTTCATCTGATTTTTCCCCGGCGAGAGGAGCCTCATGCAGCCGCTAACTTCCGACGCATTCGTTTTTTTCGGCGCCACTGGCGATTTGGCCCATAAGAAAATCTTTCCCGCACTGCAAAGCATGGTGAAGCACGGCACGCTCAATGTGCCGGTGATCGGCGTGGCCAAGTCCGGATGGACGATCGAGCAGCTACGCGAGCGGGCCCGCGACAGCGTGACGAAGTTCGGTGGAGGGGTGGACGAAGAAGCCTTCAAAAAACTTTGCGAGTTGATGAGCTACATCGATGGCGATTACAAGGACGATAAGACGTACGCCACTCTCCGCGCCAAGCTTGGCGATGCGCAATCGCCCACGCATTACCTGGCGATTCCGCCCAGCATGTTCCCGGTCGTGGTGCAGGGGCTGGCGAAATCGGGATGCGCGCAGAATGCGCGCGTGATCTTGGAGAAGCCCTTCGGCCGCGATCTGGTCTCGGCCCGCAAGCTGAATGAGACGCTGCACATAGCCTTCCCTGAAGAGCGCATCTTTCGCATCGATCATTACCTGGGCAAGGAAGCGGTGGAAAACCTACTCATCTTCCGCTTCGCCAACAGCTTTCTGGAGCCCATCTGGAACCGGAATTACGTGCACAGCGTGCAGGTCACCATGGCCGAGTCGTTCGGCGTGGAGGGCCGCGGAAAGTTCTACGAGGAAGCGGGCGCCATTCGCGACGTGGTGCAGAACCACATGCTGCAGGTGGTCGCATTCCTCGCCATGGAACCGCCTACGATGATGTACGTGGACTCGGTGCGCGATGAGCAGGTAAAAATCTTCCGCACGATTCCACCGCTCAGTCCCGGGAACATCGTTCGCGGACAGTTTCGCGGCTATCGCGACGAGCCCGGCGTGTCGCCCAACTCCGACGTGGAAACCTTTGCCGCGTTGCGCCTGGAGATTGATTCGTGGCGCTGGGCGGGAGTTCCCTTTCTCATCCGCGCGGGCAAGCGCCTGCCCACCACAGCGACGGAAGTGTTCGTGAAGTTGCGCAAGCCTCCGCTCGCCAAAATGGGCGTGGACGGACGCAACTATTTCCGCTTCCGTCTGGGCCCCGATATCGAGCTGAGTCTGGGCGGACGCGTCAAGCGGCCGGGCCCGCTGATGGTGCCCATGCCAGTGGAGCTCTCGGCGGTGAAGTACACCACCAGCGACGAAATGGATGCCTACGAGCGTTTGCTTACCGACGCCATGAAGGGCGACCAGTTGCTGTTTGTGCGGCAGGATGCGGTCGAGGCGGCATGGGCGATTGTCGATCCCATCCTCGGCGACTGCTGCCCGACCGAGGTGTACGAGCCGGGCACGTGGCGTTCTCCCGACTCGCGCGAGTTGGCCGCCGACATCGGCGGCTGGCACGATCCGGAATAGCTGGGATTGGGAAGCTCAGAAGGGTCAACATTCCGTGTTTCCCGGGGCTGAAGAGCGACTGAGACCACTGTGGCCGCTTTTTGTAGGCGATGATTATTCTCCAGCCTCGTCAAGAAGCTTTTTCAGGGTTGGCTTGTGTTTGTCACCCTTAAGCTTCCGCTTCTTGCCGGCTGGCTCAGCCCGGGTGGGTGGCGGAGTTCCGATCGCACGGCGGGCCGCAGCCTTGACCGCCGATGCGGCGCGGAACGGCCTGGGCTTGCGTATCCTGGACGGCATCGCGTGTCCTCTTGTTCCCTCCGGGATTCAAGTCTGTTAGAACCAAGATTCCATCCTCAGCCTAACACTCATAGCGGTATGAAGTCGCAACGCGCCTCGGATATGTCGATTTGGAGGCGAGCTGCAGTATGAAATTCGGCCACCAAATATGAATAAGCTATTGATTATAAAGGGTTGGTAGCCACACGGCGAAAATCGGGTAGAAAAGGCAAAAGAGCCAGACGGATTTCTCCCGTCTGACTCTAATACAAATATAGCACATTGAGAATGCTTTTGGACACGATTTCGGAAGTTTATAGTCGGAATGGAATGAGTTGGTTAGGAGCAATTGTTGTGTTTCTCCCTATTGACATGTAAATAATGCTCGGCAAAGTTTGGCAGTAGTTTTACTACGCCTGCGTAATGGTCTGTTTTGGGAAAGTGGTCGGCGCAATCGGATTCCTCCAGCGAGAGGATGGGAGAGGCGAAAGCACTGCGGAACGGAGTGGCCACGGAGCGCTGGCCAAGAGCTTCTGGGTGTAGGGATGCATCGGCCGCCTCAGCAGTGTTTCCGTGTTTCCGCATTCCACGATTTCGCCGCTGTGTAGAATCGCAATCCGGTCACAGAGCGAAGCCACGGACAGCAAGTCGTGCGAGATATAGAGAACAGCGCTGCCTATCTTGCGCTTGAGCTCGGTGAAGAGCTTGGTGATCTCCGCCTGGGTGATGGCGTTGAGCGCACTGGTGGGTTCATCCGCAATGAGCAGCGCGGGCGAGTGCATGATCGCCATGGCAATCAACACCCGTTGCGCCTGACCCACACTGACCTGCGATGGGTAGCGCGAACAAAAGTTTTCGTCCGGGGACAGCCAGACGTTACCCAGCGCCCGCGCGATCGCCGTTGTGAGATCGGTCTTGGTTCCCGTCGCATGTGCCTTCCACGCTTCCGCTAGTTGCGTCCCGATCTTCAGCGCAGGGTTCAAGCTGGAGAGCGGGCTTTGCAGGACAAGTCCAATTTGGCGGCCACGGATCCGTCGCATGTCCCGCTCGGATGCCAGCATCAAGTCACGGCCGTTAAACCGGATATGTCCGGTCGCCCGCCCGCCCTTTAGCCCAAGCAATCGAAGAATGGCGAGCGCGATGGTGCTCTTGCCTGACCCGCTTTCGCCCACCAGCCCAAGCACCTCGCCGCGATTGATCTGAAGCGAGACCACCCGCAGCGCCAGCGGCTTGTTGGGGTAGTCCACTCGCAGATCAACCGAGAGGAGCGGTGGGTCACTTTCCATTGCCGGCCCTTTCCGAGGCAAAGCTAAGGCGTTCGATATTCCAATAGGTCTGCGGCCGCAAGACCACTGGCCGCGCGCCTTCCAGCAGCGGAGAGATTCCAGTGAGGGCGTTCTTGTTCACCAGGTAAAGGAAAGGCAATTGGTCAGCAACTATCTCCTGCACCCGATCGAAGTATTTCTTCCGCTTCTGGTTGTCCATGGTGGAGGCCTGCGCGCGCATCAATTGATCAATCTCGGCCTCCCACTGGGTAGCCGGCGTTTTCTGCCTGGGATTCCACTGATGTTCGTCGGAAGAGCTGAGCCAGACATTCATCTGCGCGTTGGGATCGAGTTCGACGTTCACCAGACCGAGCAGCGCTGCTTCGTAATTGAAGGTTTCGCTGAGGCGCTGAATCAGCGAAGGAAAGTCGAGGGTAACAACGTTCACCGTGATGCCGAGGGCGCGGAGGTCCTGCTGAATCATGGTCGCCATGCGCTCCCGCGAACGATTGCCGGCGTTGGTCACGATGGAAAACACCACGGCATGGCCGTACCGGTCGTTAAGCATGCCGTGCGAAAGCTGAAACCCGTCCTGCTGCAGAAGCTGCAGAGCCGTCGCGGGATCGAAGCGAAGCGGTTGCAGATGAGCGTCAAACCAGAATTTGTTGGCCGGCGAAACCGGCCCCAGCGCGGGCCGTGCGTGACCGTTGTACACCACTTTGCACAAGTCCTCGCGATTGATGGCCGCCGAAATAGCGCGGCGAAAATTGCGGGATTGGAACCACTCCAATTTGTATCGCGGAATCGGCGCAGTTGGAACCTGGTTGAACCATATCTGCTCGGAATCGAGGGAAGGCCCGGCGTCGCGAACTTTATCCGGCGACAATCGGGCGAGGCGGTCGAAGGAGTCGGCATCCATGGAATTGATGAGGTGGATGTCATTACGCGTGAACTTTAGAAGCTCGATGTCGCGGTTGGATTGAATCTCCAACCTCACGGCGTCGATGTAGGGCAATTGCCGGCCCGACGGGTCGTGCTTCCAGTAGTTCGGATTTCTGTGAAGCTCAACGTACGAACCTGACTTATAGTCGGAGACGTAGTACGGGCCCAGAACCGCCATCTCCCTCTGCGGCGAATGCGCCGAGACGATGGCAACCTGGTCAAATAATTTGTCGAGGCCGGCGACCGGCGCAGGGAAGATGATGGAGATTTTGTCGGACGCGGAAACCGTCGACACGACTTTGCCGGTGGTCGAACGAAATGCATCTCCGGTAGGGGAGTGCAGCGCCGGATCCATCAGCTGGTCCATCGTGTACTTGACGTATTCAGCGGTGAAGGGCGTCCCGTCGGAGAAGCGGAGTCCTTTGCGCAGTGTGAAGGTGATGGTCCTGCCGTCCCTGGATACGGTCCGATTTCTTCGCCAGTTCGGGTTCGAGCTGCTGCGATTCGCGATTCAGGCGGACAAGCACGCCGCCGGTGAGGTAGCGAATGGTTTCCGAAGCATCGTCCGCTACGAGTGCCGGGTTGAACGACTTGGGTTCGGAACGTAAATAGAACCTGAGTTCGTCCAGACAAACCGCAGCGCTCACCAGAACGGTGACGAGCAGGCAAACGTACAGGAAAGTGCGACGCATATCAGGGGCCTCAGGTTCAGATACGGCAAGTTGCATTCCACTTACGATTAAAACCAGCACGATGAGTGCCGCAAAACGGCAGAGATCGGCCCGAAACGACATGACGGTTTCGAGTTCCCGCAGCAGGCTGCCGAGCGACGGCAGAGGCTCTGCCACGCCGAGGCCCAGCAAGCTGAGGTTGGCCTCCGCCAGAACAAACATGGGAACTGATATCCAGAACTGCGCCAGCAGGATGGGGCGCAGGTTCGGCAGAACGTGCTTGCCGAGCAGCCGGGCCGGTGAAACGCCGATGGAGCGAGCCATGAGGATGAAATCGGATTGCCGCATGGAGCGTGCTCGCGCCAGCAAGATCCTGGCAGGCGCCGCCCATCCTAGGACTCCCAGCATGAGGAACGTGATGGCCACCGAGACTGCGGGCGACGTGTTTAGCGGCAGCATGGCCCGGACGGTGAGCAGCAGAAAAAGCCAGGGGACCGAGAGGAACAAGTCGATGGCGGTTTTCGCGGCGCGTTCGGAGAAGCCGCCGAAGAATCCTGGGGCCGCACCGATGGCGAGAGCCAGCAGTATGGAGAGGGCGGCCGCGGCCGGGGCCAGCAACATGGAAACGCACGTTCCGTGCAACAAGCGCGCAAAGCGATCGCGTCCCAAGTCATCGGTGCCCAGCCAGTGTTTGGCTGAAGAACTTGCATTCACCTGCTCCCGGTCTTGGACAGCGTAGTCAAATCTGGGCAAGAAGCTGCCGCCTACACTGGCGAGTATCAGGACGGCAGCCAGCACGGTCGCGGCTAGACGCACGATCCTCATACCGGCTGCCTCCGTTCTTCGCTTAGCAAGTCGGCTCCTGAATTCGCCAGGACCACACATGCGATTACCAGCATGGAAATGTTGATGAGCAGAGGAAGGTCACGGGCGAGCGCTGATTGCCATGCGAGTTGACCGATGCCGGGAATTCCGCAAAGCGCCTCCACCGGAATGGCCGCGCTGATGGCGATGCCGATGGAGACTCCTGCCAGCGCCAGCACCTCGCGCTTGACGACAGGAACGACGTGCCGAAAAAACATTGCAGGTTCCGAGACTCCCTTGGCATAGGCGGTGATGATGTGCGGCATCTGACGAACTCCGGCGACGAGATTGCTCAGGTACCGGAAGACTTTGGGGAAGACGATCAGGGCGATCGCCAGGTATCCGGGTGCGCTCACCAGGACGGACAAAAGAGCCAGCACTCCTGCCGGCAAACACAGCAGGATTCTGCTGAAGGTGGTGAACGTAAACTCAACCGCGGATATCCGAAATAACCACGCGATCAGCACCGCCAGCGCAGCCACCCCCCACGCCAAAGCAAGTCCGCCGCCCGCAACCGCGAGCGTGACTGGGGCCCGTTCTTGCAGCAATTGGCAAGCCGGCCGATTCAGCGATCCCGACTCGCCAAAATCGCCATGCAGCGCGCGCCGAATGCAGCCCGAATAAAAGTGAAGGATGTTGCGTTCCTCGGAATTCGCGTTGCGGATGGCCTGGATACTGTCACTGCTCAAGCGGGCATCGAGCTGGCGCTCATCGGTACCGAAGCCAGGCGCGTAGCGCACCAAGGTGGCTGAGATCAGTCCTCCGGCGATTACTGTTATCGCCGCCAGCGTCAGTCTGCGTAGGATCGCGGTCCGCATGGCGCCATTGCCTCACTGCGTCATCAGCGTTTGCAGAGGGGCGTTGAGACCGCCCCTGCGCGTCGATGGTCCTTCTTCATGCCATACATCCGTTTGTCGGCAGCCACCAGCAACTGCTCGGCATCTTCGCCGTCATCGGGATAGAAAGCCACGCCCACGCTGGCCGAGAGTATGACCTCCGGGCAAACCTCCTTGGCGCTATCGGCAGCAACCACCCTGACTCGTACGCACATCTCGTCGGCCGCAAGCCGATCCAGGCGGGGGGCAACCACCACAAACTCATCCCCGCCCATGCGGGACGCGAAGTCGTACTCCCGGCAAGACAGGCTGAGTTTGCGAGCAAACAGTTCCAGCACTTTGTTGCCGGCAAGATGGCCGAGCTTGTCGTTGATCTGCTTGAATCCATCCAGGTCACAAACGACGGCGGCGAGGTGGCTGTTCTCGCGCTTGCAGCGGGAAATCTCGGAGTCCAGGTGCAGAAAAAGAGAGCGCGCGTTGGGCAGGCCGGTCAAGTAGTCCACGGTGGCCGAGTCGGCCGCTGCCTGGTACTTGATGGCATTCTCAATCGAGGCCCCGATTTTCTCGCTGGTAGCGAGGAGGATGCGCAGATGATCGGTCAGGAAAGCGTCCGCGGGCAGGCGATAGAGGGCCAGCACTCCCAGAACGGTGTTGTCTGCATTCATGACTGGAATGGCGAGCGCTGAGGACATCGAGCTGGCCCTCTGCGGATCGTTCAAATAACCGGGTTCGACCGATGGATTGCCATTGATGATCGGAGTGCGGTTCTGGGCGACCCATCCGGACAAGCCCTCCCCAAGGGGGATTTCGAGCGACGAAAACACCCGGAAGTCATCGCCGGTAACGTATTCGGGAATCAGCTTGTCGCCTCGCAGCAGGTAGATGGCGATGGCATCGTAAGGAACCAGCTTGCGCAGTCGGGCAGCCACGACTGAAAGAGTTTCGTAGAGACTGAGCGAGCGGCCGAGAGCGATGCTGAATTCCAGCAAGGCCTGTGCTTCATAGCGGGCGGCCACAATCGAAGCCAGGAAATCACCTTTGCTGGCACCTGACTTGATTTTTTCGAAGCCCGCAGCGGGGGCGCGACCATTGGAAATCTTGATGTCCGTAGAGAGCTTCATCGAGTTCGAGTTGTTGGAACCAGCTCTCGCCAGATGCTCCAATTCCAGATACCTGCGCTGCAGAATTTCAACCACCCGGGGATCGAATTGCTTTCCTGCTTGCGAGACCACCCACGCCATGGCCTCATCCAGCGGGATGCCGCGCCGATACTGCCGGTCCGATGTCAACGCGTCAAGGCAATCGACGACCGTGAGGATGCGCGCGCCAATCGGTATGCGCTCGCCCGGCAATCCATCGGGATATCCTGTGCCGTCCCACTTCTCGTGGTGCGCCCGTACGATGGGGACAACGGGATAGGGGAAGTTGACCCGTTCCAGGATCTCGCCTCCTACCACGGGATGAATTTTCATCTTCTCGAATTCTTCCGGTGACAGCCGTCCCGGTTTGTTGATGATGTGCTCGGGGACGGCGAGTTTGCCAATGTCGTGCAGCAGAGCGGCCGCGCGCAGCGCCTCTAAATCGACGGCGCTTAAGCCCATCTCCTTGCCGATTTCGATGGCATACACGCGGACCCTTTGCAGATGATCATGGGTGGTATCGTCCTTGGCATCGATGGCTAGAGCGAGCGCCTCGATGGTGCGCAGATGGAGCTCCGCCATTTGTTCCACATGCAGTTTCTCTCCCTCCAGTCTTCCCAGATACAAGCGATAGGAACGGTACACGAGGTAGACGACCGGCACGATCAAGGCCGAAACCTGCCAGCCCAGGTGACGGTTCGACCAGGTGATCAATCCCGCGAAAGCCGCACCTACCAGATAGTGAGGAAACGACCAGAAATAGCATTCCGCCCACGTGTGGGGAAACGAACGATGTTCGGTTAAAGAAACTACGACGGCCACCGGAACTGTGTTGGCCAGGAAATACGTAACCGCGGTGGCCATCAGACGGAGCGGTACCTGCTCGCCCAGCAACGGCGCCGAATGATGAAACACGAAATAGGACAGCTCAATCGAGATGGCGATCTGCGCAGCGTTAAAGGCAACGTGGATTGGCTGGATACGGTTCTTGTGCCAAAGGGTCTGCACCACGGTAGCGACACAGCCCAGCACCAGGGTTTCGGAGGGAGATAGTTCAATCACCGAAATCAAGATGACCATCAGGTTCACGGACATAGTGCCGCTGATACCGGGCAGCACGATCTTGAATCCTGAGGCCAGGATGACCGCGAGCAGATAACAGAGAAACCTGGCCACGTCGGGCCATGATGCGTGCATCAGGCCGCCGGCAAGAACCGCGGCTCCGGTCGCTAGTACAAGAGCGATAAACGCTTTCGCATTAGGACTCATTGGGAGTCTCCCAAGGTCTCGCTAGCAAATAGGAGACTTCGCGAACGCCGCATCTTGATTTCCTGGCCATGGTTCAGGGCCCAAGCAGGACTCTGAGATTCGGAGTGTCCCGAAAGGAGACGAATCGAGACACTCCGCTTAAGGTATCGGCATGGCAGAATCGGAACCTTACAGCGTTCCGTTCTCCCTTAGCCTGCGCGCTTCGGGGGACGGCCTCCCAAGTGCGTCCCACCATTTCCGCCGAACGACGAGAGTACGTCGCGGGCACCTGCCCAGATGCGAACTTCTGGCCCCGTGTCGGCGTTTGGGCGTGGGTTTTGCGGGACAACCGATCCCCACATGATGGAAGCATGAGTCACTGTTTGCGCCGTTGCCGCAGAGAGTACTCTTCTGTCGTGCGGGCTGGCCCCGGCGAGGGCTGTGTCGTAGTGCAAGAGGACGTCCGCCGCCGGGGCTGAAAGGAACAGTGTTGTTGTGCTGAAGTGCGATATCGGCGCCGCCGGTAAAAAGCCAGCCCCGGCCAGCAGCGCCAACATCGCTATTTGCATTACGACGGACTGCAAGTTACCTGTGATAGAGCTTTTCATTGATCTGCCGGCCTCCCCGCTAGTTCTCGCCGTTGATAACGGTGCTGAGGGCTGTGCTGGGATCGTTCCCGGTAAATTGCGCGCCCCACATGGCGGAATCGCCCCACATGGCGGAATCGCCCCACATGGCCGAATCGCCCCACATGGCCGAGTTGCCCCACATGGCGGAACTCCCCCACATGGCTGAGTTGCCCCACATGGCCGACTGCGCCAGAAAAACATTGTTGCCCCAGACCGCCGAGGCGCCCCACATGGCCGACTGTCCAGATGTTCCTGAGGCGCCCCACATGGCGGACTGCCCCCACGGTGTGGCGCTATCGACGAGGAAAAAGACGTTGCCGGTGCTGGTGTCGTAGAAAGCGGTGGGAGACTTCGCCACCCCCGGCGCCAAGTCGGTGTTGTTCAATGCCGCCTGCACGTCGAGGTAGCCGGCCCCGATGGTAAACGCGTCATACTGGATGGTATAAGTCACGCCTCCATCCACAACCGTCGAATATTGGGGCAGGTTCTTGTAGGCAGTCTTCATCAGGCGTGCCTTCAACTGGTCTGGCGTTAGAGTGGGTTCTTGCTGCAGAACCAGCGCCGCGGCCCCGCTCACCACCGCTGTCGCCATGCTGGTTCCACTCAGAACGAAATACCTATTGGGGAGCGTAGGTTGCGTTCCCATGTTGTAGTAATTGCTCAACACGCGGTTCTGCGGGTTCTGCGATGTCAGAGTCCCTGGCTCCTGCAGAGAAATCATGCGGTTCCCGGGCGCCACCAGGTCGGGCTTGACGATGTGATCGATGACGGTTGGCCCCTTGGCGCTGTAGCTGGTCATGACATCATCGCCGCGGTCCGGAGTCCCCTTGGTGTTCATGGCGCCAACCGTGATCACATAAGGATCGTTTCCCGGCGCTTCGATCGTCCCATAGCCATCGGTGCCAAGAGAATTGTCACGCCCATCGTTTCCCGCGGAGACCACCACCACGATGCCTGCTTGCCACGCCGCTTCCACGGCCTGGCAGAGCGGATCTTGCGTGTAACTCTCGAATACCGGCCGCCGACCGATAGATTCATGACGCGAATGTTATAGACATCCTTGAGTTGAACGGCGGCCTGGATGGCGGCGATAACCGTGCTATCGCTGCCCTGGCCATTGTTGTCGAGCACACGCAGGTTGATGAGCCTGACGTTGGGCGCAAGTCCGCGGATCTGGACAAAGCAAGTAGAGCAAGTGGAATAGGCGCCATTGCCGCCTATGATGCCGGCCACATGCGTGCCGTGACCATATTGATCGTCCGTGCCGCCACCCACGAAATCCGCGCTGTACGCAATTCGCGAGGTGAAGGAGGTGGAGCTTTGCAGATCGCTGACCTGGTAGATGCCGCTATCAATCACAGCTACTCCGATCCCGGTGCCGTCAAAACCTAAACTCCAGGCGTAGTTCGCCAGCACTGCCGGCACCGCGTTGTTGAGGTGGCTGCGCACCGCGCGGTCCGGGGAGATGTAGGCCACTGCATCGTCGTCGGACAGTTGTCCAAGTTTGCTCAGCGGCACCCTGGCCGTCACGCTCCGCACCAAGGCAAGATCGCCTGATACAGCGCCGCCGCTCATCCGAATTTTGCTTTTGCTTACGCTGCCGGGCACGGTCTTGTACTGCACGATGACCGAGACCATCTGGTCGCTCGCCCTCTGCTTAAGCTCGGGGGCCAGTTTTGCATCGTTTGCCAGCATCGCCGCAGGCATCAAAATCGCGAACCACACCGCCATCCAACGTTTCATGTTCAACTCCAATCTGGATTCCACACCGGAAGGCTGTAGTGCATCAGGACTGCCACACGGCGTGGGCTGGTAACTCCTTCCGCTGCGTCAACGGGCCGATGCGATCGAGGTTTGCCGTGCGCCAGTTTGGCCCACTTACGAGACGGGCTGCGCCAGCTTGGCGCAAATCGGCATCAAGAAAATGTCTGCTGTGGCCGATGGCTTAGATGTCGGCGTCGATGAAGCTGTTCGCGTAAGGCGGGCGTCAGGCAAACTGCGCTTCCTAAAGGGATTTGCTGTGATTACGATTCAGGAACATGGCGCGGACCACCTCGTCGATATCGTCGTCAAGGACGCGAACATGCTTGCGCTGCTGCAAGCGGCGGAAAAAGTAGCGCCCTACAAAGCCGCCGTCCTGATCACGGGAGAGACGGGCACGGGCAAAGAGCTTATCGCTCGCATCATCCACCAACACTCCAACCGTCGCACCAAACCCTGGGTGGACGTTAACTGCGCCGCGCTGCCGGAACATCTCGTGGAAAGTGAGTTGTTCGGCTATGAAAAGGGAGCGTTCAGCGGCGCCGACTCGTCCAAGCCAGGATTGTTTGAGAGCGCCCACCGAGGTACTCTGTTTCTGGACGAGATCGGCGAACTGGAGCCCAAGGTCCAGGTGAAACTTCTGCGTGCTCTCGACGCGGGTCCCTTACTATCGGCTCGGAGGCAACAAAAAAGTTTCGGTTGATGTCCGAATTGTGGCCGCCACCAACCGCGACCTCGAGGCCGCGGTGCGCGCGGGCACCTTCCGCAGCGATCTCTACCACCGCATCAGCGAGGTCCATCTGCGCGTCCCGCCTTTGCGGGACAGGCCGCAAGACGTTGTTGCCCTGGCCGAATCGTTTCTGGCGCACAGCTGCCCCGATGTTAGCTTCACCCCAGAAGCGCTGGAGTTGCTGCCCCAGTTTGAGTGGGCGGGCAATGTTCGAGAATTACGCAACCTTGTGCTGAAGCTAGGCATTCTGAACCTGCGCCGTGAAATTACCGCAGAAGATATACGCAAACACATGCGCGACAACGCCCAATATGAGGTTCCAGAACCCGCATTTCCCTCCGCAAGTATCAGCACCATGGAAGATTTGGAGCGGCTCATGATCCTGCGGACGCTCGAAACCACCGGTGGTAATCAAAGCCTCGCCGCTAGGCAGTTGGGCATCCCCCGCCGCACGTTTTGCAGAAAGTTGAATGAACACAAGATCACCTTCGGCCGCCGCACTCCTGCTCGTGCAAAGTCCAGGTTGCCCTTGCCGATGTATTTTCGAGCGGAATTCAGCGCTCCGGTTTTGTTGCGCACTCAGGATGGCGGCTGCTTCACCGCCGATGCACGAAACTTAAGTGTCGGAGGACTGGGACTGCAAAACTTCCGGCCGCCCTTCGAAGTCTCCGGCGAGCTCACTTTGCAGTTCCCACTTCCGGGGACCGGGCATCACATCGAAGCGAAGGGTATCGTGGTGTGGTCACAACCCAATGCAATTGCCGGCATCCAGTTCACCGAAATCAGCAGTGCCACCAGCGATCTTCTGCGTGACTGGATTGCCACTCATGGGCCGGCGTCTTCACCGCAGCCGCCTGTCAACCACCCGTTGAATGGACAGGCACCGTCTGACTACGATCATCGATCCAAGCAATCTCAGTTGGTAGGTTGAAGCTCTGCACAAAAATCGCGTCGTAGACCTTTATGTCCTCGTCTCCCATAGCGGAAGAAAAAGAAATCTCCGAATCAAGTATCGAGCGTGCGGCGTTGGCAGGCGACAGCAGCGGAACACATAATCAATACTGGCGCCGAACGCTGGTTTGGTCAGGGCGCCTCGCAGTGAGGGTGCCTGAGGCTTAGCAAGATTGGCGGAAGCGTGTGCGAGTCGAACGCACCATTGACACCGCAAGGCGCCAATCGCCGGTTTTGAAGACCGGGAGAGTCACCGGACCCCCTTCGCTTCCGCATGGTCAAAGGCTCCAGCAACATTACCACCGTCAGCAAATTATTTTCAGCGCCTCAATCTCGCTGCGCATCTTGAAACTGACCTGATAGAGCCGTCTAATGCCGCAGCGCAAATTTTCGTTCGTCCAGCTTGACGTCTTTACCAGCCGCCCGCTGGAGGGAAATCAACTCGCGGTCTTCGCCGATGCTCGTGGCTTGAGCGACAACGAAATGCAAAAACTCGCACGCGAGACCAATCTGTCGGAGACGACATACATTTTCCCGCGCGACCCGGCGGTCGAACAGAAAGAAGGCCACAAGGTCCGCATCTTCACAGTGAACGAAGAGCTGCCCTTCGCCGGACATCCCACGCTCGGTACCGCTTGGTACCTGCGCCGGCATTCCAGTTCGGATGAAATTGTGCTCGATCTGAAGGTCGGAAAAATTCCTGTGCGCTTCGAGCAGCGCGCCGGCCGGCTCTTCGGCGAGATGCGTCAAGCCGAACCAACATTCGGTCAGATGCACGAGCATGCCGCTGTCGCCAAGGTACTAAACCTGGCTGTGGCGGAACTCGACGAGAATCTGCCTATCCAGACCGTCTCGACCGGGATGCCTTTCACCATGGTTCCGTTCCGCTCACTGGCAACCCTGCAGAAGCTGAACATCAGTTGGGGCCAGATGGCGCCCTATCTCGCGGGCATCGGCAGCCCCGCCTTTTTTTATTTTGTGTGCCGCGAAACGGTGGACCCCAATGCCACGCTTCACGCGCGCATGATCTTCTACAACGGCGAGGACCCGGCCACCGGATCAGCCGCAGGATGTTGCACCGCGTGGGCTGTGCGGCACGGTGCGCTGGCGCCGGAAGCGCAAGGACTCATTGAGCAGGGAATGGAAACGCGTCGTCCGAGTTTCATTTACATCCGTGCGGAAAAGACTGGCGACGTTGTCACCAATGTGCGCGTTGGAGGTAACGTAGTGCAAGTGATTGACGGCGAAGTAACGATGTGAATTTTCTGCGGATATCCTGTGCAAGCTGAAGAGCCGCTCCAGGCAATGGTTTTGAGCCGATTGTGCGAAGTGCGAATCACCGTGTGTGGTGCTGTTTCGTAATTTCACGCGCCAGAAAATTTTCTGCACAATTGACCTTCACAACACTTGTGCAGTCCCCTCAACGGTCGTACTATCCGAACACGCTACTGCTCTGGCGTCGAAAAAATTATAAGAAGCCCACTGGATGTCAGCCGCCCCCCGGGTTACAGGTTTGCCTGGACGGATGCGTCGGCACTCCCGAAAAGGCTCAGTGAGTAGGTTTATGAAGCCCAAGCGCACCATTCTTTGTGTGGACGATGACGAACGATCTCTCTCCATTCGAAAAGTCATGCTGGAAACCCGCGGCTACCGCGTCCTCACTTGTACCGATCCTCAACAGGCCCTCGAAACCATGCGGCACGGTGGAATTGATCTGGTGCTCACCGACCTCATGATGCCAAGACTCAGCGGCGCAAAATTGATTGACCAGATGAAGGCGATCTCGCCCCATACTCCGGCGCTGCTGTTCTCGGGATCGGTCAACTGTTGCACGGAAGATACCCTTGCCGATGGCTGGCTGCCGAAAGGCGAGTTCGGGCCCATGGAACTGCTGGAGCGCATACGCGTGCTGCTGATACGCAAACGTGGTCCGAAGCGGTTCGCCGCGCCGCATCAACTGGCATCTTGATTCGGCGCCTTGGACTTTCTGCATGGCATGGACGGGAACCCTGTTCCAGGCCCACCGATGGTGCAATCGCAAAGCGCGCGGTAAGCTGTGTTTTGTCCGCCGTTTGCAGTGGTCTAAGCGTGGCTTGGGTACCCCGAGCCACGCTGCTCTATCCGCGCCTTCGCAACTATGTTAATTCCACCAGGTCCAGGTCACCGCAAATCCACAACCGGAGAAAAAGTTACCCGCAACAATAGATATGCCACTCAGCAATGAGTGGCATTTCTATAACAAGACGAAAATGGGTGGTCGGGCATTATCGGCCCTAGTACTACCGCGCCTTCCTCTTCCGCTCTGCCCAACGTTGCTTCATCATTTCGGAAATGCGTTTGCGCGAGGCAGCGCTCATGTGGCGGCGTTTAC
This sequence comes from uncultured Acidobacteriaceae bacterium, assembly GCA_963836295.1. Taxonomy (GTDB): domain Bacteria; phylum Acidobacteriota; class Terriglobia; order Terriglobales; family Acidobacteriaceae; genus Bog-257. Next base: position 377,303 of record CAWIIY010000007.1, read on the forward strand.
GTTTCGGCGCAGCCGCGTGGCCACTACCCACCGGTCTGCCGCGACGGCGTGTACCGAGTCCTTCCAATGCACCAATAGCTCTGTCGAGACGTTCGCGTTCTCTTTTAAGGTCCGCCAATATACTCTGAATATCCATGCTTCTCCTTTCGAGCTTTTAACGACCCAGAAATAGTGTAGCAGTAAGTCGCGAATGATGCTGGTGTTTTACATTACACTTTGCAATACCGGCGTAAATGGGAGGGTATAGTGGTAGTCTGCGGTAGCACCTTAGTCATAGGAACGATGTTGCTAATGTGACTGTGTAGGTTTGCAGAAGATCGGCGCGAATAGGACAACTCGCCCGCAGGAGGAGTGTACCAGCTATCCGTCGTTCCTGTGCGTGGAGGACTAAGTTTAGGACGGTCCAAGGAGGTCATTATGCTGCCAGAGAAGAGTTACCATATGACGCCGGCGCAGTTTCGTCAGCATGGACGCGAAGTTGTGGATTGGATTGCGGATTATTATGAGCGCATCGAGACCTTGCCGGTACTTTCCCAGGTTAAGCCCGGCCAAATCCGGCAATCGCTTCCTGCTGAAGCTCCCGCCGAGGGAGAAGCTATCGCCGCCATGCTGCAAGATATTGATAAGGTAATTCTGCCTGGAGTTACTCACTGGCAGTCGCCGAATTTTTTTGCCTATTTCCCGGCCAATGCTTCCGGACCGTCGATTTTAGGTGATCTGCTTTCTTCCGCTCTAGGCGTGCAAGGAATGTTGTGGGCCACCAGTCCCGCGTGCACGGAATTAGAAGCGCATGTCCTCGATTGGCTGGTGACCATGCTGGGGTTGCCCCAAACCTTCCGATCTACCAGCAGCGGCGGCGGGGTGATCCAGGATACAGCGTCGAGCGCGTCCTTATGCGCGATGCTGGCAGCTCGCGAACGCGCTTCTAACTATCTCAGTAATCGTCGCGGGTGTGAGGGTAAACTCGTGGCCTACACATCCAACCAGGCCCACTCCTCCATCGAAAAGGCCGCCATGGTCGCCGGGATTGGGATCGACAACCTGCGGTTAATTGACGTTGACGAGCACTTTGCCATGCGGCCCGAACTCCTGGCTCGCCAGCTTCAGCAGGACCGGCGAGCCGGTCTAGTGCCTTTCTTCGTTGCCGCCACGGTGGGAACTACTTCCTCTACCGCGCTAGATCCCTTGCCAGCCACTGGCGCGATATGCCGGGAGAATGGCCTCTGGTTTCACGTGGACGCCGCGATGTCGGGCACGGCCGCCCTATGCCCGGAGTTCCGTTACATTCAGGATGGAGTCGAACTTGCCGACAGCTACACTTTTAATCCCCACAAGTGGATGTTCACCAACTTCGATTGCAACTGTTTCTACGTTGCCAACCGCAAGTCCCTCATTGACACCCTGAGTATCCTGCCCGAATACCTTCGCAACCAGGCAACCGAATCGGGCGCGGTCATTGACTACCGTGACTGGCACATTCCTCTCGGTCGCCGCTTTCGTTCGCTCAAGCTGTGGTTCGTGATTCGGCACTACGGAGTTGAGGGACTGCAATACCATGTGCGTCGTCACATAGAAATAGCGAAGCAATTCGCCGAATGGGTAAGGCAAGACGAGCGGTTCGAGATTGTCGCACCGGCGCCGCTGAACCTGGTGTGCTTCCGGCATCGCGGCGACGATAGCAGCAACCAACTTCTTATGGACCGGCTCAACCATAGCGGCGATCTATTCCTCACCCATACGCGACTGAATGATCGCTTCACGTTGCGCTTCTGTGTCGGCCAGACCCACACTGGCTTGCGTCACGTCGAGAATGCCTGGAAGCGCATTCAGGAAGAAGCCGGAAAGCTGTGACAAAGGGCCCCGGCGCGCCTAGCCTGACCTTACAGCCGTGCTAAGACTTCCGGCGACGTATTTCCTCCGCAGGAAATGATTGCTATGGTCTTGTGGTCGTAGCTAGATGCTTCCCGGAAGAATGCGGCGACGGCGACCGCGGCTGCGCCCTCGATCTTCCAATCCCGCCGATGCGCCCAACGCATGGAGTCGAGAATCTCGGCTTCGGAGACCAACACGCAGCGATCAACGACGCTGTCGCACAGTTCAAAGGTAATCGATCCCGGCTCAACGCCGCCGGCCGTGCTCTCCGAAGCGGTTGGCTCCTCAGGAAAATCAATCACCTTGCCGGCCCGCAAGCACTCGTACATCACGCGAGAGTTTTCAGGCCAACAGCCGACAATCTCCGTCTGCGGGGAAACCGCTTTCATATAGACACCGATACCGCCGATCAGCCCGCCGCCCCCAACGGCAACATAGATCGCATCAATGTCGTCGATCTGTCGCGCCAATTCGAGGGCAACCGTTCCCTGCCCAGCAACGACGAAGGCATCATTGTAGGGAGAGACATAGGTCCGTTCCCGACTGTCCGGCGGCCGCTCGGGCTGCAAGTTCCGCCTCCAGAGGGTTGTGTCCGGCGTGACGAATTCGCACGCCGTGGTCCTGCATCATGCGAAGTTTTGTGGGCGAGACTTGCGAAGACACAAAGACTTCAGCATCGATTCGACAATGCTGTGACGCCGCAGCGACACCTAGTCCGTGATTACCGGTGGACGATGTGACAACGCCTCGCGCCGCTACGTCCGACGAAAGGCTTAGCACTTTGTTCGCTGCCCCGCGCAATTTGAACGAACCCGTTCTCTGGAGATGCTCAAGCTTGAGATAGGCTCGCGCGGAACCGAGCCGCGCTTCTCCTTCAATCAAAGCGACAGGAGTTTCCCGAACCACCCCGCGGATTCTGTCGCGAGCTTCGACAATTCGGGCCTGCCATTCCAACAGGTCAACACTCATGTCCTTACGATGATACGCAATCGTGTAAGGCGCTACGGAGGCATTGTAAGATGGGTAATCCAAGCAAGAAAAGGGTGGCAAGCTTCCCCTATGTGAGCCTGCCATTTCTCGAAAACGATCATATGATTTTCTTCCATAAGTCCTTGTTTTTTTCTTGGACGGGTAAATGATGCTGGCAGCCAGTGATTTCGAATTCAAGAACCGCTTTTGGATCATCGGCGGCATTTTTGGTGTGGCTTTCTGGAGCTACGCTATCGATCATCAGACTGCTGGTGTTGCTCTGACGGATTGGATCGTCCGGCTGCGCGGGAGCATCGCGACGGACGCTGACTACCGATGGACGTTTGCCGTCGCGTCCCTGCTCGCCGTGCTCGCTGCCGCGATACGCACGTGGGCGACGGCATATCTCAATCCTGAAGTCATGGTTGCGGCGCGGGTGCAGACCTCGCGCCTGGTTGCCGATGGTCCATATCGTTATGTCCGCAATCCCCTTTACCTCGGAAACATTCTGCTGGCAATTGGATTTGGCATGATGGCCAGCCGAATTGGTTGCGCGGTTCTGGTCATCGGAATGACGGTGTTCGTCTATCGGCTGATCCTGCGGGAGGAAGCCGGCATTGCCGCCAAGCAGGGAGAGGCCTATCGCGCCTATTGCGCAGCTGTGCCGCGATTGCTGCCGGCGGTGCGCCCGCAGTTGCCTTCAGCCGGTGGCGTGCCGAACTGGGCGGACGGTCTCCTCGGAGAAGCCTTCATGTGGGTACTGGCGGCCTCGCTGGTGGCGTTCACCATCAGCTTGAAACAGCAGATCTTCTTCTGGCTCCTGGGAAGCTCGTTCGTCGTGTATGCAGTTTGTTACGCGATCATCAAGCGGCGCAAACGGGTTGACCCGAATGTCGAAAAGTAACAGGGGAAACTTTTCAGCCGAGCCAAAGTCTCAATAATTTGGCCTGTCCCGCGGTGGTTGCGACGCGAAGAAGTCTTGCCGGAAGCGTTGCGCGTAGTTGCCGATCAACTCTTGCACCCGGCCGGGATCGGGCGATTTCACGATCAGGCCGGCATGGTGCTTCTTGTCGTTCAAGCGCCAGACAATTTCCGGATCGTTGTATCCCGAAGTGTCGGGATGCTCCTGCCGAGCCAGCGAAATGAGCAGCCCGGCATTGTCATTTCTCGCAACCGGCGGGCGGTATGGAGCCTTGCCTCCAGCGATTTCGATTTTCGCCCATTCCGACCAAAGATTGATTCCTGTAGCCGCTTCTACCAGGTCGGCGATATGCGCGCCTCCGACACGAGCGGAGGTCTCCAGGAAATACAATCTGCCATCGTGGCCTGCAATGAATTCACTGTGCGAGACGCCTCGCACTAAACCGAAGGCATGCAAGACTTTTTCATTGAGCGCCAGCAGGGGACGTTCTTCTGCTGAGCCTCGGGGTAACGTGCGGGTGGTGAAGATGTCGCCTTCGTGTGAGACATCCATGGGCGGACGGCCGTATCGACTGGCGACCGCAAACAGCAGTTCCCGCTCGTAAATAATGGTGTCCACATGGTAGATGTCGCCGGCTACGTACTCCTCGAGCAGGTAATAGGACTGCTGGTCTCCCAAAACTTCCAAGGCTGCCCAAAGTTCGCCGGCAGTGGCGATTTTCTTGATACCCATGGAGCCTGCCAGCGATCTCGGTTTCAGCACCCAAGGCGGGGGCACACGGTCCAAGAAGTCGTGTACCTTGGCGTGGTTCAGGATGTGAATGAACTCCGGCACTGCCAGCCCTTCATCTCGCGCCTTGGTCCGCATGGCCAGCTTGTCGCGAAAGTATCGGGCCGTAGTATCGCCCATGCCCGGGACACGCAAATGCTCGCGCAGCGTTGCCGCGGTTTCTACATCGAAGTCATCCAGAGGAACGATGCGGTCGATGTTTTCCGATCGCGCCATGTAGCTGACGCCTAAGAGCACATCGTCGATCTTCCACTTCTTCTCCACATCCGGAATGTAGAAGAACTCGTCGATGCTCTCGCGCGGCCATTCCTCATCGCGCAGGCTGTGGGAGGTGAGTAGCAGCACGCGGCAGCCTTGCCGCCGGCACTCCCGAATGAAATCGAGCCCTTTGAAGTAGCTGGCCAGGCAGAGAATGGTCAGCGGTTGTTTCGATGGATCCGAGGCGGACGAGGATGACATCGAGGTCTCCCTAACCACGCAAATCGGTTCAACAAACTGTAACCCAAGAAGTCCAATTGCGACAATTCGGCACCTGGCCCCGTTCTCGCGCTGCCAGTTAGCCCTCTTACGCTTGGCCCTGCTGATGCTTCTCTTCCTCGACCCCGATGGGGCGAAGCTGATCGATCACGATGAACACGATCAAAACCGCGACAGGGAGATAGAGCGATCGAAGCTCCCATCTCCCCTTGCTGAAGGTCCCCATCGCCGCTCCTGCCAGATAAGAGATCCAGGTCCCGGCAAGAAATGCGGTATCGCGCACGTCTTTTTGTTTCGGAGCTAGTCTGACAACGTCAGACATACCTCTGCCGGTTTGTGCGGCATGGTCGTAGCCCCAGAAGAGAGAGCGGGTCAGCGATTCGGAGAATTTGGTCAGGGTCCCGGTGACGAAGGTGGTGTACACAGTCAGCGCTCCAACGTGAGTGAGGGTCGCCGTCTGCACTCCCATAGCGAACGCCAGCAGCGCCACCAGGGAAAAATAGAGGGCCGAATGGAGGTCGACGATCTGCCCGAGTTTCATGGCCGGAGTGGCCCGCGCGAACAGCAGCAACAACAGCGCTTCGAAAGCCAGGGTGTAGGTGGCGATGCGCCGCATACCGTGGCGGGCCGCGACCGTCATGGCAATACGGGTGAGCACGATTCCCGTTACATAAGCAACGACGGCACACCCCGGCCGCATCAGGTCCGAGAAATCCAGTTCGCCGAGGGCGATCCCGACATGAACGCTGTTTCCGCTCATGTTGGCGGTGAAAATCTGGAACAGCGCAATGTAGCCGACCGCATCAACGAAGCCGCCGATCGAAGTGAGCGACAGCGCGGTCGCCACCTTGCCTCCGGTGCCGAGTTCGGGTGAGTCGCTCACAGTCGCGAGAGCGCCAATCTGGCGGCGTGGTAGCCACACATTCCGTGTACTCCACCGCCCGGCGGAGTCGAAGAGGAACAAAGATAGATATCGGACGCTGAGGTGGCATATTGCCGGCGCGTGGGACGAAACAGGAACTGCCGAAGATTCATCGCTCCGCCGCCGATGTCTCCTCCCACCAGATTGGCATCCATACTTTCCAGCGATGCCGGCGCGAGCACCCGGCGTGCAAGGACGCAGTCCCGGAATCCCGGCGCGAAGCGCTCAATCTGGGCTTCCAGGCGGTCGAGCATATCGAACTGCGAACCGTTGGGCACGTGGCAATAAGCCCAGCCGGTATGTTTTCCTTGCGGAGCGCGCGTCGCGTCAAACAGACTTGGCTGCGCCAGCAAAACAAATGGGCGCTCAGCATGGTGTCCATGCCGCATTGCGTCCTCCGACGCCGCGATCTCCTCCAGGGTGCCTCCCAGATGCACGGTTGCGGCGCGCAAGCATTCCCCGGCCTTCCACGGAATCGGGTTTGACAAGGCATAGTCCACTTTGAACACCGCGGGACCGTACGTGTACTTGCCCAGCTGATTTCGGTACGCAGAAGACAACTGGTCGCCAGCTATTCCCAGCAACTGGCGCGGCGTTACGTCGCACAAGGTGACATCGTACCCGTCAATGGCCGCCAGGCTCTCGATGCGGGTGGATGAGTGCAAGGTCCCTCCTAGGCTGGCCAGGTGTGTGCAGAGCGCGTTGGTAATGGACTGCGCGCCACCGCGCGGGATGGGCCACCCGACCGCATGCGCCGCAGCGCCGAGTATCACGCCGAAGGACGCACTCAGCGGTTCGTCAAGCGCGAGAATGGAGTGAGCCGCGAGTCCGGCAAATAGGGCCTTCGTCCTGGCGCCACGAAACCAGTGCTGAGCGATCGCTCTCGCGGAAGGAAATCCGACTAGCCCTAGGTGCGCCATCAGGAATGGATGACTGGTAAGCAAATGAACCGGTCGCAGCACCTCAAGGGCGAGTTCGGTCCAGTGCTCGGCAAAGGAACCCATCAGCCTGCCCCACTGGTGGCCGTCCTCCCCCAGGGCCGCTTCCGCGGCGCCAAGATCGCGCTCCAACATTACCGCTGTACCATCGTCGAGCGGATGCGCTAATGGCGCCGACGGGTGGATCCATTCCAGTCCGTGGTCGCGCAGGGGTAGCGAAGAGAAGAATGGCGATCCCGCAGCCATGGGATACACTGCGGACCCCGAAGTCGTGGAGGAAGCCGGGCAGAGTCAGTTCCATCGTGCGTGCGGCGCCGCCAGGCTGAGCCTCGGCCTCGAATACATCCACTTGCAAGCCTGCCTGCGCAAGGACGATCGCAGCGGCAAGGCCGTTGGGGCCTGCGCCGATCACAGCGGCTCGTCGTGGGGTCGCAGGCATAGGGAACTAGTTTAGCCTGCCACTTCCGCGAATCCAACAAGCGGAGGTGGTTCGGCAAAAAGAAGGATCGGTTTCAAGCGGCAGTTCGCCGCTTGTTTGCCTCCTTGTGTCTCGCCACGCGCTTCGAAAGCAACGATTTTGCTTTCTCCAGCTCCGCCCGGCGCTCGGCGCTCAAATTGTGCCCTGCACGGTTGATGTAGTAAGTCAGCATCCGCATCCCCGACGCTGGTCACTTTGGGAGAGACCTTTTTGGTGGCCAGGGTTTTCGCAATGGTCGCGGCGCTCTTGGTGAACAATCCTTCAGGAGGATGAGTGGAATCCGTGGTCACCGTCTTCACCCATCGGTTGGTTTTTTTAGCAGGCATCCTGCCTCCTCGCCAAAGAGGTTTCCTCGGATTAGGATGCGTTCATCGACAGATGCGCTTACTGCCTCGGCGGCAGCGGTTCCGGCCATTGCACGACGCCAACTTTGCCGTCCGGAAGCCGCTCCAGCACCGGAGCGTAGAGTCCGATCAGCTTCCGCTTCCACCACATCCCCGTGGCGCGCTTCTCTGCCAGCGTAGTAAACCAGTATTGCCAGAGCACGGCGCGAACCTGCTGCGGCGGAGCCTGAGGAAACGGGTTTCCGGCAAACAGCGACAGCACGGGCGGAGAGCCGGCCAGCAGACGCTCCTCGGTGCTGGGCACTATCAAATTCTCCCGCCACGAGCCCAACGACGCGAACCACAGGTTCCAATCGAAGCGCGGCTGGTAAGGCGCATAAATCCCCGGCCGCTTGCTGAGGTCACTGCGGCTTATAGCGGAAGGGATACGCCACCCAATTCTTCCCGTCGTTGGAGCCTTGGAATTCAATCTCCCAGCGGCCGCGCGTCATCACTGCAAACAGCCCGTAGCGATTGGCGATACGAAAAGGATCGAGTGCGGCAACTGGCGAGGTAGGCAGCGGCACACGAGGGAAAATAATCCAGATCATCTGCACGGTGGTGGCGTAGAAGATCCAGATCAGCATCACGCTGGTGAGGGACAGTCGCAGCGCCTGCAAGGGACGCAAGGACTTTCGCCGGGTCAGTGGCGGGGTGGATTCAGAGTCTACTAACTCCGCGTCTCTCTCAGGCGGAGGGCCGATCCGTGCGCTGGTGTAGCCTCGCCACCTCTCCGGCATGATGCGCAGCAGAAATCGGTCGTCCAGCAGCAAAAATCCGAGCAACAGCACCAGATAGTTCAGAAAGGTGTAGTTCGCAGTGAGGATTACCGGAATCTGCCATGCGGTGACGATGAAGAAGCACAGGATCCGCCAGCGTCGCGGCAGGAACAGCATGAACACCAGGCCGAGTTCGAGCACCAGCGTAGCGCCGGTGGCAAACGCGTGAAACCAGTGTGGGAGATGCTGCACATACCAGCCGATCCACGTGGGCAACGGGCCATTCTGATAGTACTCGTCCATCGCGGTGAAATTACGCCACTCGGGATCGCCGCTGGCGAGCTTCACCATACCCGACTCGAAGTAGATGCGGAACCACTCCCACTGAAGCAGAAAGAGGCTGGCACGCGGCGGCGGATGCCCCCGGCCTAAGCCGGGTAAAAATCCTGACGGCGCGAAAAACAGGGAAATAAATCCGGCCTCCAGCAACATGCCGTCCGATTGATAGCCGGAAAAATCCTGGGCAGGGCTCACGAAGGAAAGAAAGCACACAAAACAGACGAACAGCGTGGCGCGTGGCCAGATGTTGAAGAAGACGAGCAGCGAAGCCACCATCCCGACCCAGCAGACTGCGCTTAGCATGTGCGGGCCGGTGGAGAACCACAGCAGGGTCGGCGCAAACCAGAAGCGGGCCATGCCGAACTGGCGCGCTACCGCTTCGAGGTATTCGTTGGATGGAAGAATCCCTTGGGCGCCGACGAGCCCGCGAATCTGAAATACCAGGGAGAAGAAGGCCGAAAAATAAATCAGGCCGAGCGCACGCAGGAAGATCCAGCGTGGAAGCAGGCAGTCCGCCGGGCCATACTCCGGATCGAACCAACGGCGAATGAAGAGCCCAGGCTGCCAGTCCATGGCGGTCGAATTATATCGGGGATGCCGAGATGGCGTCTCGCAGCGCGCCGAATCAGCGCGGCAAGAGCCCCGTTGTCAGTGCGACGTCCAGGTGACTCCACCATCGGTCGTCGCCCAGCGAGCTCCGCTGTCGGAGGCGACGACCCCGTGTTGCGGGTCGTCGAAGTGAATAGAAACGACGGCGCCGGTCTCAGCGCTGGAACCTTCACCGAGCGAAACCTTGCTCCAATGTCCGCCGCCATCGGACGAGTGGAAAAGCGCGCCGCCGTCGCCACCCGCCCAAACGTTGTTCTCCGTGACTGCCACCACACGAAAAGTGGCGGGTTGATCGGTGAGCACGCGAGTCCATTGGCCTTCAGCCATCGAGCGCTCAAGGTGGCCGTCGGGGCCGATGCGCCACTGCGGCCTTACCGCGCTCACTGCATGCATTCCCATCTGCGGCTTGCCGAACGCCAACGGAGCAGTCCGCTGCACCGCCGGAACAGCACCACCTTCCGCGAACGAACTCTGCCGAGGAACCGCGGAAGCCAAAGCATTGCTCACCCCACCAACAGTTCCTGCACGTTCCTGTGCACTGCTGGCCTGCGGAGCAGGCTCAGTCGTGGGAGCGGCCGCGAACTGCTCGGCGGCATTGCGGGCGACGGTGGTTTGTGCCGGGGCTTTTTCAGCGTGCGCAGCCGCCGTCCGATGCGGCGCAGCTTTTGCGAAAATCTCGGGAGCAGGAGGCTTTGCCGAAGATACTTGCGAACCTTGAGCGGTCGCGGCTGGTTGCGCCTCGAGACTCGCAGGCGTCGCGCTATTGGTAGCAACCGTAACCGGTGCAACTTTATGCCCGCTGCCGGCGCGCGAGAATTGCAATACCAGCCCTGCGCAGACGAGCACCCCAGCGGCCCCAATGGCCGCCCACCGCATCGGTATTGTCCATCTTGGACGAGATTTGTCAGCCGGAGCAGCCACCGGGTGTGAGGTAGCGGCGTGCGCCGGCATAGAAGGTACCCGGCTGGCCGCCGCCGCGATCAGCGCTCTCTCGCCGCGCGTCTCCTCTTCTGCCGCGTCGCTGGCCAGAAACACAATCTCCCGGCATTCCGCGCATTGCGCCAGATGATGCGTTACCACCTCGTTCTCGACCGGAGCTAGCGTGCGCTCCATGAACGACGTGAGCACATCAGGCGAAGGATGGACGTCGCCAACCGCTTGTCTGGCCAGTGCTTTCCGCAGCGGATTTGGAATTTCCTGGTTCATCCTTCGTTCCCGCTCTTCTCTTTATAGAACGATAGTTCTTCCGTTCCTTGCCTTAAAGTTTCACTCACGCGCACGCGCAGATCGCGGACATCCACATCCTGCATGGCCTCGTCCGCTTGTCGCGGAGACATTCCCGCATCAATCATCCGCTTGCGAATTCGCTTGCGCAAACCGGAGGTCACGCGTTCCAGTTTGCGGCTAATGGTGGACTCGTGCACCCCTTGCACTTTGGCAATCTCCGCCAGGGTGCGGCGATCAAGATAGTAGGTCGCCAGCAGGAAACGCGCTTCCGCAGCCAGCGCCGCCAGTTCCTCCGCTGCCGCGGCCTCAGCACGAGGATCGGCAACGCTAACCTCTGGCTCACCGGCTGCAAACTGAATGCCCTCGTCCAATGCGGCATCCAGACTAGTCTCACGCCGCGTTGCCCGGTACAGGTTGACATACTCCTGAGCAACTACTGTCCGCAGCCAACCTTGCAAAGAGCCTCGCCCTTGGTAGTAGCGAAGTTTGGACGGCCGCTGCTGACCCTTGGTATCCACGCCATAGAGCTCCGCGTACAACGAATCGGCCAGGCCACGGGCCACACTCTCTTCCTTCGCAATCTTGTATGCCGACTCGTACAACGTAGCTCGATAACGATTGAGGAACACCTCCCACGCACGGTCGTTTCCAGCGGCGCACGCGCGTGCCACCACCAACTCCTCCAGCCGTAAGGTTGCCAGAAAATTGTGCGCCGCGGCCTCCGATGTGGCGCTGCCCCATTGACTCACAACTTCCGCGAGGGCTTCCGCTAGATCGGCTGGCGACATACCAAACTGCCGCGCTCCGCACTCCTCGTAGTGTTGCGCGGAGAACTCCCCGACTATCACCAGCACTTGCGGGTCGAGAGGAGCGTATGCGGGGGCGGAAGCCATTGAGCGAATCGTATCAATTTGCGTGCAAGAAGAACACCGTCCAGCGTTCTCTGGTTTAGAGACGCTCCAGCGCCTTGAGAGGTCAACCATGAACTTCAGAATCCTAGCGTCGTTCGCTTCGGCCATGCTGGCGGCAACATTCGCGGCTGCCGGAAGCACTGTACATTCGGATCTGCACGTCCTGCCACCTGTTACCCGAGGGAATCTGAGTATCTACCCAGTTGTCGGCGGCGCGGAGAACGACACCTCACGCCTGCTGACGCTCGATGAAGGACTGCGCGCGGGCTCGGTCGTGGTCACCGAGGCGGGATCGCTCCAGGGATTGGTTCGGCCAGGCACGCCTTGGCCGCGGCGATCAGGAGCGGAGGTCAACCGCCTGGTCCTGATCAACAACTCCGATCGTCCCCTGCTTTTGCTTGCAGGAGAAGTGGTGACTGGCGGCAAGCAGGACCGGGTGATCGGTGTCGATCGCATCGTTTCACCGAAATCGGATCCCATCGATCTGGCGGTGTTCTGCGTTGAGCCCGGACGCTGGGTGGCCTCATCCGATCGCTTCGGCTCGATGAAATCTCAGATGGCGCAGCCGAGCGTGCGCACGCCCGCCATGGCCGAGCGCGACCAGCAGAGTGTCTGGAACATGGTTGCCTCGGCGGTCGGAGGCATGGCTACGGCAGTCCCGCAAGCCAGTCCTTCCATGCGTGCGTCTACCTCCTACGCCAAGGCGATGGAAAACCCGGACGTGCAGAGAAAAGTCGGATCCGTCGCCGCCGATTACGACGGGATGCTGCGCGAACTGAAGAAGGAAGGAGCGAAAGGCGTGGTGGTCGCCATCAATGGCCGCATCATGTGGGCCGATGTTCTTCGCCAGCACCGATCTGCTGGAAAAGTACTGGCAGAAGCTGGTTCGCTCCTATGCTGCCGAGGCGTTGACCAATACCGGCGAAGGCGGCCAAGCCGACCAGAAGTCGGCGCAGTTATTTCTCGACCAGATCCATGGAAACCGTGAGGTCACGGAGACGGAACCTGGTCTCTTCCGCCGCACCGAAATCAGCGGAGACGGCTATCGGGTTTTCAGCTTGACTTCGCTGATCTCGAAGCCGGAATACACTGTCCACTTTGCCAAGATGATGTACGGCGGCTATGAACGGCCGGGCCTTTATCCGATTGGATATCAGCGATAGGCTGGCGGCGACTTCTCTGTGGCGAGTGTTCGTACGGAGCGAATCTCGCCACACTCGACCTCGAAGTCAGCACCGCAAACATCTATAATTAAGCCGTTAGCTGCTGGGCCGGACGGTCGCTGCCGGCCCGCGGACACTGGTCGTCCGCTTCGGCGGCCCGCCTCGGCGGGAGATCAGGTTGCGCGGGCAGGCAGAGGAAAGTCCGAACTCCACAGAGCGGTGTGCCGGATAACGTCCGGGCAGCGACGTTCAAGCGTCGTTGACGGAGAGTGCCACAGAAAACATACCGCCTCGCGTCAACGCGAGGTAAGGGTGAAATGGTGCGGTAAGAGCGCACCGCGCCGCCAGTAATGACGGTGGCAGGGAAAACCCCACACGGAGCAAGACCAAATAGGGGAGGAGTCCGCTTCGGCGGACACGTGCCGGCTCGGTGCGTCACAACTTCCGGGTAGGTCGCTAGAGCCGCTCAGTAATGCGCGGCCCAGAGGAATGACCGTCGTGCCGCTCTTTGTCTTCGCAGCTTCAGGTTTGAAGCCGGCGAGGAGAAGGAGCGGCACACAGAATTCGGCTTATAGGCCCGGCAGCTATCTATCTATTTCGCCCATCAGCTGAGGCTGAAGCCGGCTCCGTTCAGAAAGAGACGCGGGACGTGGACCTTCGAAGGTCCGCTCTACCCATGCCTGCGCGGCTAACACTAATTCGAAAACCGACCTAGAACTTTTCCTTCAGCCGCTGATACGTGGTCTCCAGCAGTTCCGGCAACACGCGCGTCTCGCCGATCACGGTCATGAAATTCGCGTCAGCCACCCAGCGTGGCAGAACGTGCATGTGAATGTGGTCCGCAATGCCGGCTCCCGCCGCTTTGCCGATGTTCATTCCGATATTCACTCCATTGGGACGGTATAGCTCAATCAGGGCTATCTCCAGGCGCTGCGACAGCGCCATCATCTCCCTTGCAGCCGGGGACGGGAGACTATGCAGACGGTTGAGATGCTCGTAGGGCACGATCATGGAGTGTCCGGAGGTGTACGGAAAGGCATTCAGGACAACGAAGTTATGCTTCCCCCGATACACAATCAGAGACTTTTGGTCATCGTCGGAGCGTAGCAGTTCGCAGAAAATGCAAGCCGGCGCCTCGCCGGCGGTGATGTACGTATAACGCCACGGGGTCCACAGATAATCCATATCATCAGCAGAGTACCAAACCGTCGTAGTGGCCCCCAACGGTCCGTGCCTCGCTGTCACAGTGGCCGGTGATATAAGCGGCTTGACAGGCAGGCCAGAAGTCCTGAAATAGCTTGTAAAATCAACGTGAATATTGAACTTACATGTTTGACACTGCTCTGGCACGGTTGTTATATTCGAAGAGTTCCATGGAAGCGAAGCCCGCTCCATAGGATTTCGGCCGCTGGGTTGTCCATACCCGCTGTAGGCGGGCAATCACACCTGAAGATTCAAGCCAGCAGTCCGGTTTTCTAAGGCTCTCGCGCACTTTCAAAAGCGCGAGTGTACATACGCAACCAATGTCTTTCGAAGAAACCAACAACGCTCCGACCACCCAAACCCAGGACTCCGGCGCTCCCGAGCAGCCGCAAACCCAGCAGGCACCTGAGACCGGTACTCTTGCCGAGCCGCTGCCTGAGATCGCCGCTGCCGCTCAGCCGCCTCACGTCGAGCAATCCATCGAGCCTGGCCCCCATCCTGCCGAGACGGCTGAGGCAGTCGCTCCTCGCTCGGAAAAAGAACCGACGATGGAGGATTTCGCCACCGCTCTGGAAACCTTCGAGCAGCAGCAAGCCCAGGCTGAAGCTGCGCTCAACGAAGAGCAAATCGTTACCGGCACTGTGCTGAAGGTCACGCCGCAGTATGTAGTCGTGGACATTGGCTACAAGTCCGAGGGCGTGGTTCCGGTCGCGGAATTTACCGACCACGAAGGCAACGTGACCGTGAAGCGTGGCGACGAGATCGCCGTCATGCGCGAGCCCGGCCACACCGAAGAAGGCTACATCAACCTCTCCCACGAGAAGGCACAGCGCCTGCACGCCTGGGACGAGATTGAGAAGGCCTACAACGACAAGGCTGCGGTCAAAGCACGTGTCATCGATCGCATCAAGGGAGGCCTGACGGTCGATATTCTGGGCGCTCGCGCCTTCCTCCCAGGCTCGCAGGTCGATCTGCGGCCGCTGCGTAACCTCGACAGTCTGAAGGGCCATGAGATCGAGGTCCGCATCATCAAGCTCAATAAGAAGCGCGGTAACATCGTCGCCTCCCGTAAGCAGCTGCTCGAAGAAGAGCAGTCGGAGAAGCGTACCAAGACCCTGGAGCAGTTGCACGAAGATGGAATTCTGACCGGCACGGTCAAGAACCTAACCGACTATGGTGCCTTTGTCGATCTGGGAGGCATTGACGGACTGCTGCACATCACCGACATGTCCTGGGGCCGCCTGACGCACCCGCGCGACTTGGTGCAGGTGGGCGACCAGATCCAGGTGAAAGTGCTAAAGTTCGACCGCGAAAAGCAGCGCGTGTCACTGGGTTTCAAACAGCTCACGCCGGACCCCTGGCTGGATGCTGCGGAGCGTTATCCCATCGGTGCGCATGTGCATGGCCGGGTCATCAGCGTGACCGATTACGGCGCGTTCGTCGAACTGGAGCAGGGCATCGAAGGCCTGGTACACGTTAGCGAGATGACCTGGTCCAAGCGCATGAAGCATCCCTCAAAGCTGGTCAATGTTAACGACCAGGTTGAGGCCGTGGTGCTGAACGTAAATCCGCAGGAGCGCCGCATCAGCCTCGGCCTTAAACAGCTTGAATCGAATCCCTGGGAAAGCCTACATGAGAAGTTTCCGGTGGGCGCCGTTGTCGAAGGCAAAGTCCGCAACTTGACCGACTTCGGCGCGTTCATCGAAATCGAAGACGGAATCGACGGACTGGTCCACGTCAGCAACCTGAGCTGGACCAAGCGCGTGAAGCATCCTTCGGAGGTGCTGAAGAAGGGTGACAAGGTGAAGGCGATCGTACTGGCGATTGAGCCGGAGCAGCGCCGCCTGTCACTCGGAGTGAAACAGCTTCAGCCCGATGTCTGGGATACCTTCTTCGACCAGCACCGCGTGGGTGATGTTATTCACGGCAAGGTGCTGCGCCTGGCGAGTTTCGGCGCATTCGTCGAGATTGCCGATGGGGTCGAAGGCCTATGCCACAACTCGGAAGCCGCAGACGCTCATGGTGCTCCCATTAAGCTGGAACCCGGTCAGGAGTTCGACTTCAAGATCATCAAGATGAACCCTGCCGAGAAAAAGGTGGGACTCAGCATTCGTGCGGTGGGAGGCGAGGAGGCCACGCGCCATGATGTGGAGGCCTACAAGGCTCCCGCGGCCGCCTCTTCCGGCACGGGCTCTACGATTGGCGAGTTCATGTCGTGGAAGCGCGCCAGCACCGAAAACAACTAGCCTGGTTCGATGGAAAAGTAAGAAGGCCGCCACGATGGCGGCCTTTGATCTTGGGAGTTAAATCTCTCCGCTTCGCCTATTTCTCCGTTTTGATCCGCAGAACGATGTTGGCTTTCTGGCGATCGTCGAACTGGCTCAAGACCTTCGTGTCACTCTTCTTGCCCTGGCGCTGCGCATAGACCTCATAATCCACATTGGGCGAGAGTTCAGGGAAGCGATAGCTGCCATCATTCCCGGCAATGACAGTCTTCACCGCAAGCGACTTCATGTTCTTCAGATAGACCACAGCATTGCTCACGGGAGCGTCGCTCTTGTCGAGAACCACGCCGGTAAGAGTGCGTGAGGTGACGCGGCTGGCCTTTTGCCCGTCGGAAGAAGACGACGATCCTCCTAGGGGCAGCGTCAATTGCCACGCAAAACAGCTCATTGCAGTCAGCACAACCACGACCGTGCCGAGTGTCTTCTTCATGCGCTCTCCCTTTGGCAGTCTCACTTTGGAGAGTGCCTACTTGCTTAGATGCAGGCTAACATCCTTCCGCTCATTATCGTCGATATGGACTGTTATTTCAGGCTTGGGCCGTCCCTTAGGCATCTTGATATTGGCCTGGATGATGTAATCCTGGCCTCCGACTGGCACGCGCTGCGCGAATTCCCCTCTACTGTCAGACATGAGTTCCCACTTCGCCTTCTTGGCGGAGGCGGGCCGAATGGTTACGGGAACGCCAGCCTCCGGGCGCTCGTCCGGTCCCCACACCGTGCCATAAATCAGGGCATAATCACTTTTTGAAGCTTGCGAAGCGGATTGAACAGCGGGAGAAGCCGGCTGCACCGCATGGAGCTCAGCCACAGCAAAGGCAACGACGAATAAGAGGGAAGCACAACCAGCCAAGGCCCGGCATCGGAGGCCGCCGCGAGCCAGCTCAGTAGTCACCGTCTTCCTCTTCTTCTTCCTCGTCCTCGTCTTCTTCGTCCTCCTCATCCTCGACGCGAGTCAGCTCAAGAGGCTCCACGGCCACGACTTCAAAGTCGGTCCCGCATTCAGGACACGAGATGATTTCTCCTTCGTCTACCTCGTCTTCTTCAATATCCAGATCGCTCTCACATTCAGGACAGATAACCATGATGAATGCCTCCCAATTCGCGATGTCACCACGCCCTTAGAATTACACCTGCGCTGTTCTGCATTTATATTTAGAATCTCTTGGCAGCAGCGTCAAGTAATAGACGCACCAGTTTTCTTAAAGTTCCTGGAGCTCCGATGCCCATTTTGAATTCGATCCTAAACGGAATCGCGGTTTTGATGCTGACCATGGTCCTCGCGGTTGCTCTTTTTTCGCAGCAGCCGGACGGCATCCCCGCGGCAACTCCCGACCCGCAGATCACCGCGGCTCTGCACGACGTTTCTCCCCAGCCCATTCAGGAAACCATCGAGAAGTTAGTCAGCTTCTATACACGTCAGACGCTCTCATCTGACATGCCACCGGGCAGCGAGAAGGGCATCAACGCGGCGGCAGGCTGGATTCAGGAGGAGTTTGAACGATACTCCCGGGAGTGTGGCGGCTGCCTGGAGGTGAAAACCGATCAGTTCATACAGCAGCCCGGGCCACGTATTCCCACGGCGATCCAGATCACTAATGTTTATGCCGTGCTGCGAGGGACCGATCCCGCGAACGCGGGCCGCATGTACGTAGTGAGTGGGCACTACGATTCTCGCAACAGCGATATCAACGACGCCAAGGGAGCCGCTCCGGGCGCAAACGACGACGCCAGCGGCACCGCCGTAAGCCTGGAATGCGCTCGCGTGCTGAGCAAGCATCGCTTTCCCGCCACCATCATCTTTCTCACCGTGGCCGGCGAAGAGCAAGGGCTTTACGGCAGCGCCCACTTCGCCCAGATGGCCAAGGCGGTAGGCTGGGACCTGGAGGCGGTGTTGAACAACGATATCGTCGGCGGAGACCGCACTCCGGGAGATACGCTGCAGAACCCGCACGTGGTGCGTGTATTTTCCGAAGGCATTGCGAGCACGGCGGACGAGAAGCAGCTCAAAACCATCCGCGCTCTCGGCGGTGAGAACGATGGCCCTTCGCGGCAACTGGCGCGTTACGTCGCGTCCATCGCGAGAGAATACTTTTCCCCGACGGCCTTCAGCCCCTCGCTGATCTTCCGGCACGATCGTTATCTGCGCGGTGGCGATCATTTCTCCTTCAACGCACAGGGATTCGCGGCGGTGCGGCTGACCGAATTCCGCGAAAACTACAATCACCAGCACCAGAACGTGCGCACCGAGAATGGCGTCGAATATGGCGATCTGCCGAAGTTTGTGGACTACGACTACACTGCCAACGTGGCGCGTCTGAATGCGGCGACACTGGCGTCGTTGGCATCGGCTCCAGCGCCGCCGGCCAACGTGCGCCTGCTAACCAAGGAGTTGCAAAACGACTCCACGCTCACCTGGGAGCCTTCGCCCGGTGGATTGGCCACCGGCTACGAAGTCCTGTGGCGCGATACAGCTGCGGCGGACTGGCAACATGCCAAGCCGGTAGGTAATGTTACCAAGGCCACTTTGCCGCTTTCCAAGGACAATGTAATCTTTGCTGTACGCGCCCTCGACGGCAGGGGCCATCGCAGTTTGGCGATTGTTCCGCTACCGGAACGCTAACGGCGGCGAAAGCGTGTTTCAAGAACGGTTCTTTGAAGGGGCGCACTTTTAGGTGCGCCGTCCCAAGCAATAAAAACTTGGGCTTTAGAAGGTGTGTGAGAACTCTACTTGCAAAGTTGCGGTGGCGCAAGGAGTGTAGTTCCTGCTGCAGAACCAGCCTCGAAGGGGGCGAAAGATCTTGGCCCAGCGCTTCACCGCTGGGTAGAGTGGGGAAAATAATCGAGTCCCGGAGGGACGGCACAGTTCTCACACACCCTTTTTAGCTCTGAGGGAACAAAGGTCGCTTGCAGTTACTCAATTTTTGAAAGACGCTGCAAGCAACAACGGAGCGAGTTATGCGACGCGCATCAAGCATGGGATTGAGTTTTCCCCCCTTCACCCGGGCGGTCAAGCAACTGCTCATCGCCAACGGTGCCGTGTTTCTGGCGGTGACGCTGCTCGCCGTCTTCGCCGAGGGTTCGGAGCGCTGGATCCAGATTCACTTCGGCCTGGTGCCTGCATTGGTGGTCTTCCGCGCCTGGATATGGCAGTTGGTAACCTACGCATTTCTGCACGCTGGTTTGTGGCACATACTGTTCAATATGCTGGCCCTGTGGATGTTCGGCGCCCAACTGGAACAAGACTGGGGCTACAAAATTTTCATGCAGTTCTATTTCTTCTGTGCGATAGGCGCAGCGCTGACGACGGTGGCCGTGTCGTTCACTGGCCTTCTCGGCGCCAGCCCAGTTGTGCCCACGGTGGGCGCTTCGGGCGCGATCTTTGGGCTGCTACTCGCGTTCGGCATCTTGCACGCCGAAATGGAGATCATGCTGTTCCCCATCCCGTTCATGATCAAGGCCAAGTATTTCATCATGGGCCTGATCTTTATCGAAGTTTACCTGACGCTCTCCTCAGCGCGCCGGCCGGGCGAGTCGGTGGCTTACATGGCGCATATGGGCGGCTTGCTGTTTGGATACATCTGGCTGAAGTTCGTTCCGCGCCGCGGTTTTGGGTACGCTACCACCGAGCGATGGTTCGGAGTGCGCAACTCCTACTACCGCTGGAAGCGCAAGCGTGCCGCCCGCAAGTTCGAGGTCTATATGCGAAAGCATGATCGCGGCGACTACCGGCACGATGACTACTTCGACGAACACGGCAACTTTCGCGATCCCAGTTCGCGTGAGCCGCGCAAGAAAAACGGCGACTCCCGGCCGCCGTGGGTGAACTGAGAATGTTGCGAAACTTCAATTCGTTGGCGTCAGGCTGCCCATATTTCAAGCTTGACCTTGCAATCTACCTGTTCCTAACGCGACGATTTTCGGTTATTGTGTATTTCCATAGCGACATCGAGATCAGCAGCGCCACAAACATCATGACGTTCACAAAGCGATACATCCTGGTTGCGACACTCGCTTTCGCGGTGATGGCCTCTGGGCAACTTGTGGGCCAAGTGGCCCCGTCTGGGCCCCAAACCCAAACGTCACCCGCCCCATCTGCTGCCATCGCGCCGCAGAACCTGCCGCCTCAAAACCCAGCGCCGCTGTTCGACTTCAAGGACTCCGACATTAAGTTCAGCTTGAACAGCCTGATGAACGTCCTTCGCGACAGCCGCCACGAAGGCTGGGTACTGGCGGTCTATCCCGATCCCAAGACCAGCCGCCCGCTGATTGGCGCCGGGTTCGGTCTCGACGTTCCGGAGACCGAACACCCGCAGCGCGACCCCTTCAATCCTCATCCCTTCATTGAGCCCTCCACCGCTCAACTGTGGCAGGCGGCAGGGCTTGATTCGGCTAAGCTGCAGAACATTCTCGACCAGTTCGACCGTGAGATGAACGCATGGAAGAAGAAGAACTTTCGCAGGAAGATCAAGACTCAAGCGCTGTCTCCGCAACTGACCGAAGAAGAGGCCACGCAGCTCTTGCGCATCTCTGCCATCCAGGCCACCTACAATGCGAGGGCCTACTGCCGCGAATTCGACCAACTGACAGCGTCGCAGCAGATGGCTTTAAGCCAGCTGGTGTATCAGATGGGCGTAAATCTGGACGAGTTCACCCAGTTTCTCAGCGTCATAAACGACGATGCCGCATCCCACGGTTCAGTCCAGCCCGTACGCACTGCGGAACCGGAAGTAGATCACTGGAAGACGGTGCAAAGCGCGCTGATCCAGAGTCAATGGGCCAGACACTATCGCATTCGTGCCATAGCGGTCATTGCGATGTTCGATCCGAACTACGATGACGACCCCGTGGCGGCCGAGCGCAAGGTGGAGGCCGTTCTGCGCCCCCCACGTGTGCATCATCGCAAGAAGGCACACGTGAGGTCTGTTCGGGCAGGAAACGATACCAACCATAACGGCAAGATGCTATCCAGCGGGACGCCAGGAAGCCGCACAGGTAAAAGCTGATTCGGGCCGCCACGGCTATTTGGCGACACGGAACAGTCGCTGTCACAGATCTTACTGTTCCATAATTTCAATTCGACCGATCGAGGCTTTGGCACTGATGGCCGGAACACCCGAAGGTATAATGGTGATCGTGGTTCGATCACTGAGCGGGTTCCGCTGTTGGAGGTTTTTCAGAAGCGCAGTCAAGTCGTAGCTCCGGAATAATTTGGCGTTTGAGCCGGCCCTGCCGCCCTCCAGTGGAACTGCATTATAGAAATTGACGCTTCCCACGTAGTGCGGATCGTCCTTCTCCGGCTTGGAGCCCTGGGGCAGATCCAGGTAAAGGTGGTAAAGCACGCCGGGCTGCTCGGCGGCATGCAATTCTCGCAAGACCAGATAGATCCGTTGGTTTTGTGTCAGCGTCTCCACGCGAGCCGCAAGGTTTCTGGCCTCGCAGACAACTTGCGTGGGCCCGTTGCCCAAGACCACCGGGCCACTGGCAGTAGCGATCGTCATCGAATGACCATTCCCCTCAACAGGCTGGCTTCCGGAGCTCTGTGTGGCAGCGTGAACCGGCGGCGCTGCGGCCAGTCCCGCCGACAGCAAAATCACTCGCAACAATTGGCTCCCCGCCGCACTCATTCTGGCGCCTTTCGCCACTGCTCTACTGGGAAATACGCTCTACTTGTTAGATTGGAGGCACCTGAATAAGGTTACCGAAACAGTTGTTTCTAACCCGCCAGCATGATGAATGATATGGGCGACAACTGCCCCTCGGATTCAGCGCACTCGGTCGGGAGATAGAAAGGCCAAAGTCAAGTGTCCCCGCCACTGACAAGCCAACGACAATAAGTCAAAAGAAAATGGAAGAGGAGGTCTTCAGCAAACCTGCTCTTCCCCGGAGTCAGCCGCCCCACTCTCACTGTTCAACCAGCGAGACCTCACCGACCACTGGCTTGGCTTCCGCCGCTGGCTCACCGAGCGGAGCTATGGTCACCGTGGGTTTGTCGTTCAGGGCCTTTTTGGCCGCGTCGGTCAGCTCAAAGCTATAGAACTTTGTCTCAGCGTTGCTCTCCGATGGACCGGTATGCCCCGGATGTGGGACCGCATTAAAAAAGTTGATCGTGCCAATCTGATAGGGCTGCGCCGCTTTCAGAGCGGTACCTTCCGGCGGATTGAGATACACATGGTAAATTACCCCCGGTTGCATATCCGCATGCAAGTTCTTAATTACCAGGTAAAGGTTGCGTTGGGGCGCCATGGTTCTCAGGTGTTGTGTCAATGGCTTCTGCTGAAGCTCGGCAGAAGCGGGCTGAAGGCTCAGCTTGACCGGTTCCCGTCCAAGAGGTGTGCTGGAAGTTACCGATGCCAATGTAACGCTCTTGATGGCAGCCAATTCGACCGCGGAAAGCGTCCTGAACTTCAATGGGCATGGCTCCAGGTGGTCATAGCTGTAATGCAGTTTGGCGATGGTGTCGACGTCCTTGATCGCAGTCATCACTTTGTTGCCGTGCGCGTCAGCAAATGTAAACTGCTGGTTCAGCCACGCGGAATCGGTGGGGTTCTTTCCACCGCAATGGTTCCAGCTTGCCCACAGGCGGTCGATGTTGCAGTGATGCATCCAGAAAATCGGGTCGCCGCCAGCCCAGGGAACAGCGCCCATATTTTGCGAATTGCCCACCAATACGTGGACGTTGCCATGCACTGTCTGATCAAGATCCATATTGAAACCGGGAGCGGCGCCGGCTGGTGAATACGTGGCTTGCGTCAAAGCGACCAGGTCCAAAGCTCCAGGATCATTCTTGTCAATTGGGTCTCCGGCATTAACGTTGGGGTTGGGCTTGTTCCGTTTGTCGATGAATAGGCACTTGTAGGTGGGATCGTTTTGTTTGCGGAACTCACCCGGCATCACGCCATGGATGGCGGGAGTGGCAACAGAATAGTTCCAGTAGGGAAGGGTGAATTCGTCTTTGCCGGAGACATGGCGGATAATGCTCTCAAAGTAGTAGACAAACATGCGATGCCATGGCAGGAAGAAATCCTCGTTTTCACCCGCTCCATGCGCCTGGCACGTGTCCCACATATCATTGGCTAGAGTTTTGTGTGGACTCGAGCCTGAGCCGTAGATCCGGCTAATCTCGGCGGTTTTCGTGGTGGACCCCTTCACCCAATGTGTGTACCACTGGAATACCCAGCTTGAAGGATCTTCTTCCTTGATAGAGTTCATCATCTTGCAGACGGCGTCCGCATAGATCTTAAGCATGGCTTTGCCCTGAGGACTCCGGGCATCGTACCGAACATAGGTCTTGCGCGGGGGCAGACCATACGCCTGCAACCATAAACCGAAAGGCATTACTGCCATGCCGGCGAGCAGTGAACGACGAGAGATTCTGGTCATGGTGAGCACTCCCTCCATTTAAAGGTTGATTCCTGGATAAGGGGCAGACCAAAAACATCATCTTAGAATAAGGCAACTGGTTGTCAATGAAAATTAGCAGCTGGATGTCTCAAACACCTTCTCCAGGCTCTCGTAAACAGTAGGGATGGTGCATAGTTCCGGCAGCATTTGCCAGTAGCGATGCACATCGGGATCAACTTGCGCTTCACTGCGCGTCTCAGGCGAGGTCCAGTACCGCAAGTGCAGAAAGCGGTCGGGGCGCGATGAATCGCAGTGCAGCGAATCGCGACTGTAACCCTTGGTACGCATCAGCGTGTATAAATTGCGCAGCGTGCCCAGCAGTTCATCACGCTTGCCGGGTAGCGCTTCCA
Source organism: uncultured Acidobacteriaceae bacterium (assembly GCA_963836295.1). Lineage (GTDB taxonomy): Bacteria > Acidobacteriota > Terriglobia > Terriglobales > Acidobacteriaceae > Bog-257. Next base: position 401,260 of record CAWIIY010000007.1, read on the forward strand.
GGATCGCCATGGATAGGATTTCTTGCGCCATAGTGTTGTCGCGCCTCCGCTCTGAGTTTACCTTCGGCTTCCAGGCTTGCCGTTTCTCTTTTTCGAACGCGCTGAATTTTCTCCCACGGTGATCAGACGCATGAAGTTGGTGGCGCCGGAACTGTTGGTTGTCCCGGCGACCAGTCCAAACACATCGCCGCCAGAGAGCACGCCCCTTCGAACCAGCTCCGCTTCGGCGAATTCGGCCATCTCCTCCGCTGAGAGAGCTCCAGAGCAGCACAACGGCGCCACCCCCCATAACAGGTTCATACGATTGCACACCGTCTCGAACTGCGTAAACGCATAAATGTCAGCGGCTGGCCGGTACTTGGATAGCATCCGTGCGGTCGTAGCCGTCTCGGTGAAAACCGCGATGGCACGGACGTTGAGGTCTCTCGCGGCATGCGCCATGGACTCACAAATGGTTTCCCCGATTGAGAGATGCGCCGTCTGGCGATGACCCGGCACCAACGGATGGAAAAGGTGGGCTTCGGCCTCGGCCACGATACGGGCCATCATTTCCACCGCCTCTCGGGGGAATTTGCCCATCGCAGTTTCACCGGAGAGCATGACCGCGTCGGTGCCATCGAAGATTGCATTGGCGACATCGCTGGCTTCGGCGCGCGTGGGCCGCGGGTACTCGGTCATGGATTCCAGCATCTGGGTAGCGGTTATGACGGGCTTGCGAAAGTCGAGCGCGCGGCGAATGACGAACTTCTGAATGAGCGGCACCTTCTCCGGCGCCACTTCGACCCCCAGGTCGCCACGCGCCACCATCACCCCTTCGGACGCCTCAAGGATCGCATCCAGATTTTCAATCGCCTGCGGCTTCTCCAGCTTGGCCACCAGCGGAACGCTGCGGCCCAGCGCCGCCATGGCTCGCTTAGCGCGCAAAACATCTTCGGCGGTGCGCACGAACGAGATTGCTACCGCGTCAACCGCCTGCTGCAAGCCGAATTCGAGGTCCGTTCTCATCTTTTTCGGTTAGCGACGGAATGCTGAGGTTGGTGCCCGGCAAGTTGATGCCCTGGTGTTCTCCCAAGGTTCCACCATTCAGCACCTCACACACCACATCTGCGCCGCGGATGGCTTGCACGACCAACTCAAGCCGCCCGTCCGAGAGCAGGATCCGCTCGCCTGGTTTCACATCGTTCGCCAGGCCCCGGTAAGTCGTCGCAATCAGGCTGGCCGCGCTCATCGCATCCTTGGAAGTGATGGTGACTCTCTGTCCCTTCTGCAAAGTGACCGGGGCGCGGGACTTCAGGCGTCCGGTCCTGATCTTGGGGCCTTGCAGATCTTGCAGGATGCAAATGGTGCGGCCGAGTTCGCCGGCCAGCTTGCGCAAGCGCTGGATCACCCGGGCATGTTCCTCATGGGTGCCGTGGGAGAAGTTCAGCCGCGCGACATTCATCCCGCGCAGCATCAGGTCGCGAATCATTTCTTCGCTATTGCAGGCCGGCCCAATCGTGCACACGATCTTCGCCCTGCGGCGCCCCGGGGTGGGGCTCTGCAAGGGATCTTTGGGGCGTTGAACTGTGTCTGCCATTTCGCTGTTCTTCTTGCCTTAGATCAGTTTCGAATTATTGAAGGCTCGGGTAGAGCGGCGCTTTAGCGCCGCGTCCCGCGTCCTTCTCTGTCCGAAGGTAGCCGGCTTCAGCCGGCGGCACTCTTTCGCAACCCGGCTGCACGAACACAATAAACACTATCAGCCAACGGCCCTTCCGATCTAAGGCATGTACCTCAGGGCCTAAAGGCCACTGACCATTCCTGCTGGACGCGGCGCTAAAGCGCCGCTCTACCCGAACACTGCTTTGGCGACCCGTTCGCGAACCTTAATGCACGCTCCACCGGCATCGATACACCGGTCGTCCCGCTACGATGCCGGAACTTTCTTCCGCTCAGAGCCGATGTTGGAATGATCACCAAACAGGAAACGCGGATAACGTAGAGCATTGAATTCGGCGCCGATCAGTACCACCATCGAAACGATGTACAGCCAGATCAGCAATGCGATCGCTGTGGCCACGGAGCCATAAATGACATCGTAGTTGGCGAAATGGCGCAGATAGACGCCGAACAATATGGTGGAGACAAACCACATCACCGTGGCCAACGCCGCGCCGGGCAGCACGCGATGCCACGGCTGGGTTCGGGGCACGCCGTAGTGATAAATAAGCCCGATCACGGCAATGCTGGTGAGGGCCGCCAGGATCCAGCGCGACGCTGTCCATAGTCCCACAATGTAAGGCCCGAATTCATGTCCCACATGGTAGGCGATCCAGTGTTCGATCTGGTTGCCGAACACCAGCAGGAACGACGAAAACGCCATCGGAACTCCCGCCAGCACCACCAGCAGGAAGGCGATCATTCTCTCCTTCACCAGGCCCCAGACCTTCGGCATCTGGTAGGCGTTGCGGAAGCCCTCCATCCAGGAAATCATCGTGCCTGATCCTGTCCACAGGGTGATGACTACGAGGGTGATCAGCGTCTTCAGGCTGGCCGGTTTGGTACCGCTGAAGTATTGCAGAACGGCATCGCTTGTCCCGGATGGCAGAATTCGTCCTACGGCGCGACCGATCTCACGAATGAATGCGGCCGTTTTGTGTGACTCCGAGAGCACCGAGGCCACCAGAAGCACTGCGGGGAACACGGTAAAGATGGCGGAGAAAGCCGTTCCCTTGGCCACGGCGAAAGCGTCGTGCTGAAAGGCACGCCACAGCGCCACCCGAAAGTGTAGAAGGAACCGCCGCATAGAAGGAAACGCCCGGCATTCGACTGGAAAGGAAAGTTTACACACCCAGAGCAAAAAGGGGCGACTAGAATCGTCGCCCCTTTGCTCGTACTGTCTGATTCGAGCTACCAGTTAGCCCGCTCAGTTATTCTGCCGTCAGTTCTTCGGCCTCGTTTTCGCCTTCGTGACGAAGCAGTTCCAGCGCGCGTTCGGCTTCTTCGTACGCGGCCGTGACCTCCTCCTGCACCTTGGCGGCAGCCTCTTCCATCTCCTGCGAGAGCCGGACGTTGCGGTAATACTCCATTCCGGTGCCCGCGGGGATGAGCCGGCCGACGATGACATTTTCCTTCAAGCCACGCAGGTGATCGACAGCGCCCTGAATGGACGCTTCCGTCAGCACGCGCGTGGTTTCCTGGAACGACGCCGCCGAGATGAACGAGTCGGTGGAGAGCGAGGCCTTGGTGATGCCAAGCAGCAGCGGACGGCCGGTGGCCGGCTTGCCGCCATTGGCAATCGCCTTCTCGTTCTCTTCGCGGAAGCGGAACTTGTCGATCTGCTGCTCCAGCAGGAACGAGGTATCGCCCACGTCCTCCACTTTCACCCAGCGCATCATCTGGCGAACGATCACCTCGATGTGCTTGTCGCTGATGTTGACACCCTGCAAGCGGTAAACTTCCTGAATTTCGTTCACCAGGTAGGCTTGCAGTTCCTTCTCGCCCAGCACGGCGAGAATGTCGTGCGGGTTGAGACGACCATCCATCAGCGGCTCGCCAGCGCGAATGCGCTCGCCTTCCTGCACATTGATGTGAACACCGCGCGGCACCTGGTACTCTTTCTCGGTGCCATTGTCGGCCACTACGTAGATCTTGCGCTGGCCTTTGGCAACGTCGCCGAACTTGACCACGCCATCGATCTCGCTGATGACCGCGGTTTCACGCGGCTTGCGGGCTTCGAACAATTCCACCACGCGGGGCAGACCGCCCGTGATGTCCTTGGTCTTGGTGGTCTCGCGCGGGATCTTCGCCAGCACGTCGCCCGGAGTCACTGTGTCGTTGTCCTGCACCATCAAGTGAGCGCGGGAAGGCATCAGGTAGCGCTTGCTGCCCTTAACTCCCTTGATGATGATGGTCGGCTGACGCTTCTCATCAGGCGAGTCAATCACGACATGCCGCGACAGACCCGTGACCTCGTCCACTTCTTCATGCAGGGTCAAGCCTTCCTGCAGGTCCCTTGAACTGCACGGTCCCGCCAATCTCGGTCAGGATGGCAAAGGTGTACGGGCCCCACTCGACCAGGACATCGCCCAAGCCGACCTGTTGACCGTCTTCGACCTTGACTTTGGCGCCGTAAACCACGGCATAGCGCTCTTTTTCGCGGCCTTTGTCGTCCAGGATGGCAATGGAGCCATTGCGGTTCATCACCACCAGGTGGCCTTCCTTGGCGCGCACCGTCACCAGGTTGATGAAGCGCACGTTGCCATTGTTCTTGGCATCGAGGCGCGACTGTTCGCTGACTCGCGAAGCCGTACCACCGATGTGGAAGGTGCGCATCGTGAGCTGCGTTCCAGGCTCGCCGATGGACTGTGCCGCGATTACGCCCGTGGCCTCGCCTAACTCGACCAACCGGCCGGAAGCCAGGTTGCGGCCATAACACATCACGCACACGCCGCGCTTGGACTCGCAGGTGAGCACCGAACGGATCTTCACCCGCTCGATACCCGCTGCCTGCACCGCACCTGCGAGGTCCTCGGTGATCTCCTGGTTGATGTCGACGATGATGTTGCCTTCGTAGTCCTTGATTTTCTCCAGCGAGACGCGGCCCACGATACGGTCGCGCAACGGCTCGATGATCTCGCCCGACTCCACAATGGAGGTGACGTAGATGCCGTCGACAGTGCCGCAATCGTATTCGCTGATGATCACGTCCTGCGCCACGTCCACCAAGCGCCGGGTCAGGTAGCCCGAATCCGCCGTCTTGAGCGCGGTATCGGCCAGTCCCTTGCGGGCGCCGTGCGTGGAGATGAAGTATTCCAGCACCGTCAGGCCTTCGCGGAAGTTCGCTGTGATCGGCGTCTCGATGATTTCGCCCGAAGGCTTGGCCATCAAGCCGCGCATTCCGGAAAGCTGACGAATCTGCTGCTTCGAACCGCGAGCGCCGGAGTCGGCCATGACGTAAATCGGATTGATGTCGCCTTTCTTGTCGTCTTCCTGCATGGCGCCGAACATTTCGTCTGCGACTTTTTCCGTAATCGCCGACCAGATCTCGACGACCTTGTTGTAGCGTTCGCCGTTGGTGATGGCACCGTCCAGATACTGCTGCTGCACGGCAATGGCCTGCTTTTCGGCGTCGCGCACCAGTCCCGCTTTGCCCGGCGGAATTACCATGTCGTCGATTCCGATGGAGAGGCCCGCCTTGGTGGCATAGTGGAAACCCATTTGCTTGATGCCGTCGAGCATCCGCACCGTAGTTTCCAGACCGAAGCGCAGGTAGCAGTAGTTCACCAGGTTGCCCACGCCCTTCTTCTTGAGCAAGCCGTTGATGTAGGGCATCTCCTTGGCGCCGCGCTTCAGGTGGTCGTTCATGATGGCGCGGCCGACGGTAGTCGAGATGAACTGCCGCTCGAAGGCGGTAGGTTCGGTATGGATTACGTCCTGATCGTCATACGCAATGGTGAGGTCGATCACCTCGCCGGAGTAGCGCAAACGAATCGGGGTAAGCGTCTCCACTTCACCCGCTTCCTTCGCCAGCAGCACTTCATCGATGTTGGCGAACGCGCGTCCTTCACCCTTGGCGCCTGGCTTGGCTTTGGTCAGGTAGTAAATGCCCAGCACCATGTCCTGCGTGGGCACGGTGATCGGTTGTCCCGATGCCGGAGACAGGATGTTATGCGAGGCCAGCATCAACACGCTGGCTTCCACCTGCGCTTCCGGCGACAACGGAATGTGCACTGCCATCTGGTCGCCATCGAAGTCGGCGTTGAACGCGGTGCAGACCAAAGGGTGGATCTTGATGGCCTTGCCTTCCACCAGCACTGGCTCAAACGCCTGAATACCGAGGCGGTGAAGCGTGGGAGCGCGGTTCAGCAGCACTGGATGGTCCTTAATCACCTCTTCCAGGATGTCCCATACGATGGGTTCCTGCTGCTCCACCATTTCCTTGGCCTGCTTGATGGTGGTGCAGTGTCCGGTCTGCTCCAGACGGTGATAAATGAACGGCTTGAACAGCTCCAGCGCCATCTTCTTGGGCAGCCCGCACTGGTGCAGCTTGAGGTCGGGACCGACCACGATGACGGAACGGCCGGAGTAGTCCACGCGCTTGCCCAGCAGGTTCTGGCGGAAACGGCCCTGCTTGCCCTTCAGCGTATCGGACAGCGACTTGAGCGGGCGATTGTTGGCGCCACGCAGCACGCGTCCACGGCGTCCGTTGTCGAACAGCGCGTCCACGGCCTCCTGCAACATGCGCTTCTCGTTGCGGACAATCACTTCCGGCGCGTGCAGGTCCATTAGCTTCTTCAAGCGATTGTTGCGATTGATGACCCGGCGATACAGGTCGTTCAAGTCGGAAGTCGCAAAACGGCCGCCGTCGAGAGGAACCAGGGGACGCAACTCCGGCGGGATCACCGGAATCACATCCAGGATCATCCATTGCGGCTTGTTGCCGCTTTTGCGAAATGCCTCGACCACCTTCAGGCGCTTGGCATACTTCAGACGCTTCTGCACCGAAGTCTCGCTGCGCATCTTCTCGCGCAGTTCGGCGGAGAGACTCTCCACCTCAACCCGCTTCAGCAGTTCCTTAATGGCCTCCGCGCCCATCATGGCCTTGAAGCCGCTGGCGCGGTGCGCCTGGTCGAGTTCGCGGTACTTGGTTTCGTCCTTGATGACTTCGCGTTCTTTGACCGGTGCTTCACCGGCCTCGACCACGACATAGGCCTCGAAATATAGGCCGATTCCAGCTCGCGGAGCGAGATGTCGAGAATGTGCCCGATACGGCTGGGCAGTCCCTTGAAGAACCACACATGCGAGCAAGGCGAAGCCAGCTCAATGTGGCCAAGGCGCTCACGCCGAACCTTGGAGAGCGTTACTTCCACGCCGCACTTGTCGCAGATCACGCCGCGGTGCTTCATGCGTTTGTACTTGCCGCAGAGACACTCCCAATCGGTTACCGGCCCGAAAATACGCGCGCAGAACAGACCATCGCGCTCCGGCTTGAAGGTGCGGTAGTTGATCGTTTCCGGCTTGGTGACTTCACCGTGAGACCAGCTGCGGATCTTTTCTGGCGAAGCCAGGCTGATGCGGATAGCGTCAAAGTCGGCGATGGCATTTCCGAGATCAAATGGACTCGAGCGATACATGTTTAGTCCTCAATTGTCAGTTGTCGGTTGTCAGTGATCGGTTCTGCAACGCGACCGTTAGGTGTTATTCGCTGCCAAAAGTCAAGTCTTGGCTTTGAAGGGGCACGCCTTCAGGCGTGCCGTTACCAATTCCCTTTAACGCCGGCTTTTAGCCGCTGAGGGAATGTCCCTCAAGGCCTAAAGGCCGGTTCTAGATGATCCTCTTCGGCACGGCTAAAGCCGTGTCCCTTCAAGACGCACTAGTCGGCCGCGACTGGAGCTGCCGGGAGTGCCCGGCGTTCGTTGGTCTTGATCAACTCCACGTCGAGGCACAACGACTGCAACTCACGAATGAGCACGTTGAACGACTCCGGCACACCCGGCTCAATGGCCGCTTCGCCTTTCACGATGGCCTCGTAAATCTTGGTACGGCCATAGACGTCATCGGACTTCGCGGTGAGCAGTTCCTGCAGGATGTAGGCTGCGCCGTAGGCTTCCAGGGCCCACACTTCCATTTCGCCGAAGCGCTGACCGCCGAACTGCGCCTTGCCGCCAAGCGGCTGCTGGGTGATCAGCGAGTACGGTCCGATCGAACGCGCGTGGATCTTGTCGTCCACCAGATGCGAGAGCTTGAGCATGTAGATATAGCCGACGGTTACCTGCTGCTCGAACTTCTCGCCGGTCATGCCGTCGTAGAGAGAGGTCTTGCCCGACTCGGGCAGATCGCCCTGCGCCAGCAATGCCTTGATCTCTCCTTCTTTCGATCCGTCAAATACGGGTGAGCCGAAATAGACGGCGTCCTTCATGCCATCCGCCACCCGCTCCAAAGTCTCGTCGTCGAGATCGACCAGCTTGTCTACGAACGGCGTGTCCTTGAACATGACCTTGAGTTCCTTGCGGAGCCGTTCCGCCTTGGAGTTCTCTTTCAGGAGCTCGCCAATCTTCTGCCCCAGGGCGTAACCGGCCCAGCCCAGATGCGTCTCCAGGATCTGGCCCACGTTCATACGGCTTGGCACACCCAGGGGATTCAGGACGATCTCCACCGGCGTACCATCCTCCAGGTAGGGCATGTCCTCCTCCGGCAAAATGCGCGCGATGACGCCCTTGTTACCGTGGCGGCCGGCCATCTTGTCGCCCACGCTTAGCTTGCGCTTCATGGCGACGTAGACTTTCACCAGCTTGATCACGCCCGGCGGCAGTTCGTCGCCCTTCTGCAGCTTCTCGACTTTCTCGCGGACGATCTTGCGCAGAACGTCAATCTGGCGCGAGGTCATCTCCTCGATTTCGTCGATCTGCTCGTTGATGCGCGGGTCCTTGTCGGGGAACTTGACACGCTTCAGGTTCCGGGTCGAGATCCGCTCGATGGTGTCGCGGTCCAGAATCACGCCCTTGGTTAACAGGCGCTTGTTGGTGCGCTCGTCGTGTAGGTCAACAAGAACTTCCTTGCCGCCCAGCAGCGCTTCGAGGCGCTTCAAACGCTCGTCGGTAAGAATTCGAATCTCGTCAGCCAGGTTCTTCTCCAGCTTCGCCACCTGTTCGGACTCGATGAACTTGGCGCGCTCGTCTTTCTCCTGCCCCTTGCGGGAGAAGATCTTCACGTCCACCACCGTTCCTTCGATGCCCGGAGGACAAGTGAGTGAGGCGTCGCGGACATCGCCGGCCTTTTCGCCGAAGATGGCCCGCAGCAGCTTCTCTTCGGGAGTGAGTTGGGTCTCGCCCTTCGGCGTTACCTTGCCCACCAGGATGTCGCCCGCCTTTACCGTGGCGCCGATGCGGATGATGCCGCTCTCATCGAGATCGCGCAACGCCGATTCGCTGACGTTGGGAATATCGCGCGTGACCTCTTCCGGTCCCAGCTTGGTGTCGCGCGACTCAATCTCGAACTCCTCGATGTGAACCGAGGTGTAATAGTCCTCTTTGACCATCTTCTCGGAGACCAGAATGGCGTCCTCGAAGTTGTAGCCGCGCCACGGCATGAAGGCGACCAGCACGTTGCGGCCGAGCGCCAACTCACCCATGTCGGTGCAGGGGCCATCAGCGATGACCTGCCCCTTGGCAACGCGCTGCCCCTTCATCACAATGGGACGCTGGTTGATGCAAGTGTTCTGGTTGGAACGCTTGAACTTGGTGAGCTGATAGATATCGCTGCCCACCTCGCGCGAAAGCTGCATGGGATGATGCTCGCCCTCGACGCGCACGATGATGCGCTCGGAGTCGACCGAATCAATGATGCCGCCGCGCCGTGCCAGCACGACTGCGCCGGAATCACGTGCCGTGACGCCCTCCATTCCAGTGCCCACGATGGGCGCTTGCGCGCGCAGCAAGGGCACGGACTGGCGTTGCATGTTGGCGCCCATCAGCGCGCGGTTGGCGTCATCGTCCTCGAGGAACGGAACCAGCGAAGCCGCCACCGACACGAGCTGTTTCGGGCTCACGTCGATGTAATCCACTTCATCGCGGCTGACCAGCACAAAATTGCCGGCCTTACGGGCGTTCACCAGTTCGGCAACGATGCGGCCCTTGTCGTCGATCTCGGCGTTCGCCTGCGCGATCACGTGGCGATCTTCCTCCCACGCCGACAGGTAGAACGAGAAGGGCTCAAAGTCGATGAGCTTCTTTCGCCGCTCCCGCAGATCGTTGTTGGCCTTGGTCGCTTCCGACTTCTCCATGTGATCGCCCACGCGATAATCGCTGTCGCCGGCATTGACCACGGTGACGAAGTCCAGCACACGGCCGCTCTTTACCTTGCGATAGGGCGACTCGATGAAGCCGTAGTCGTTGATCCGCGCATAGCAGCTCAGCGACGAGATCAGGCCGATGTTCGGACCTTCCGGCGTTTCAATCGGGCAGATACGGCCATAGTGCGTCGGGTGCACGTCGCGGACTTCGAATCCCGCCCGCTCCCGCGACAGGCCGCCCGGCCCAAGGGCCGACAGACGCCGCTTGTGCGTGATCTCTGACAGCGGGTTGGTCTGGTCCATGAACTGCGACAACTGCGATGAACCAAAGAACTCGCGAATGGCGGCCATGACCGGCTTGGCGTTCACCAGGTCGTGCGGCATGGCCGTGGACATCTCCTGGTACACGCTCATCTTTTCCTTGATGGCGCGTTCCATGCGGACCAGGCCGATACGGAACTGGTTCTCCAACAGTTCGCCGACCGCGCGCACCCGGCGGTTGCCCAGATGATCAATGTCGTCCACGGAACCGATGTTCCGGCGCAACTTCAGCAGGTAGCGGATAGTCCCGTAGAAGTCCTCCGGCTCCAGAGTGCGGTGGTCAAGTTGAGTGGCATCTTCGCTCTCAAACAGCTTGATGTTGAACTTCAGCCGGCCCACGCGCGAGAAGTCGTATTTGCGCGGGTCGAAGAACATTCCGTGAAACAGCGAGGTAGCCGTGTCGAGCGTCGGCGGATCGCCCGGGCGCAACTTGCGGTAGATCTCGATCAGGGCCTCCTGCGGATTCTTCACAGAATCACGGCGCAGCGTGGCGCTGATCACGGTGCCTACATCGTCGCGTTCCGGGAAGAACACATGCAATTCTGCAACACCCGCGTCCCGCAGTTTCGCCAGCTTCTCGGGCGTTAGCTCGGAGTTGGCTTCGAGCAGGATTTCGCCGGTGTTCGTGTCCACCACGTCGGCGGCAACGTATGCGCCTTCCATATCGGTCGTGTCAACTTCGATCTCGGAAATCCTGTGCTTTTGGATTTCCTTCATCACCGCTGGCGTGACCTTTCGACCGGAGTGAGCGATCTCTTCGCCACCCTTGGTCGCGATACGGTGCGCCAGCTTCATGCCGACCAGGTTAGTTGGCCGTTCGACGCCGGGTTCAAGCGTCCAGTACAGCTTCTGGTCCCTCAGAGCGATGCGATCCACGGTGTAGAACGTGCGCAGGATGTCCTCATCCGAGCGCAGACCGAGCGCCCGCAGGAAGATGCTTCCCAGGAACTTGCGCTTGCGGTCGATGCGCACGTACAGAATGTTCTTCTGGTCGTACTCAAACTCTACCCACGAACCGCGGTACGGAATGATCTTGCCCAGGAAATAGGTGCGGTTGCTGGCGGTCTCGAAGAACACGCCCGGCGAACGGTGCAACTGGCTGACGATGACGCGCTCCGTACCGTTGATGATGAAGGTGCCGTTGGCCGTCATCAACGGGATGTCGCCGAAGAAGACCTCCTGCTCCTTCATGTCGCGGATGGAGCGGCTACCGGTCTCTGGGTCCTTGTCGTAGATGGTGAGCCGCATGGTGACCTTCAGCGGGGCGGAATAGGTCATGCCGCGCTCTTCGCATTCGGCCACGTCGTACTTCAGTTGCAACCCAACAGGGTCGCCGCACTTGTTACAGAAATCAGGTGTATTCGCGTTGTACGTGCCGCACTTGGTGCACAGCACGTCGCCCAGATGAAAGGGATCAGTCTTCACGGTCGCGCCGCAATTACGGCAGGTGGTGCGCAGGTGATTCAGCCCCTTGAGGTGGCCACACTTGCACTCCCAGTTGCCGATGGCGTACTCGACGAAGTCCAATTGCGAAACGTTGCGGAAGTCCGTGATCGGAAACACCGATTGGAACACCGCCTGCAAACCGCCGTCATCGCGTTCGCTCGGCAGCGCATCCATCTGCAGAAAGCGGTCATACGAACGCTTCTGCACCTCGATCAGATTGGGAATCTGAATGGTAGCCGGAATTTTTGAGAAGTCGAATCGATTTCGATTGGCAGTTTTCTGTTGTGCCATGTATAAAGCTCCTATATCAATGCCGGCCGCGCTCGCTCACGCGTGGCCATGCAGACCGCTAAGGCGGATGTGCGACGGACAGAACCGACGTCGCACGGTGACAGGTAAACGGAAGAAGAAAAGGCAACGTCACGGACGCACAAAAACGACGGTACGCCTGCAGAGACAAGAATCCCCGCAAGCGCCACGTCAGGCGTTTTGCAATCCCATGACCATTCAGTCCGGGATTTCGGCACGAAACGTGCCGCGATGTTTTTCGCTTCCCGCGCCAGTGTCTTCAGGCCTTGTCCTTGGCTAGCCTACCGTCGCGCCTGAGCTGACGCGACTCCGGTCGAGCTTGCCGCCTGCCGCTATCTGTTTGATGCTCCAGATCCCAGAAGGAATCCGGATCAACGATGCCCGGGAATTCCGCAGTCCCTGCTGAGCAGAACTGCTCTACTTCCTCGGCTTCATCGCGCCCCTCCACGACCGCTCCGACGTGAAGAGGAACGTAGCCGCCACCCCAACCGCGGGTGGCAGCAGCCTTAACTCCGGTCAGCGTCCCGGAGTAATCGTCCCACTGGTTACCTGAACCCTGACCAGCGCTAAGTGGTACTTGCCAGGATCCGGCGGAAGCGGGACGGAAACCTATTTCACCTCGACGGTCGCGCCTGCCTCGGTGAACTTCTTCTTGATGGCCTCGGCTTCGTCCTTGGAGACGCCTTCCTTCACGGTCTTGGGAGCGCCATCGACCAGGTCTTTGGCTTCCTTCAGACCCAGGCTGGTGACTTCACGGACAGCCTTGATCACGTTGATCTTGTTGGCGCCCACCGCAGTGAGAACGACCGCAAATTCAGTCTTCTCTTCCGCCGGGGCCGCAACCGCGGCGCCCGCGCCAGCTCCGCCTGCCATCATGACGGGGGCCGCAGCCGCCGCCGAGACGCCGAGGCGCTCTTCCAGTTTCTTTACCAGGGCCGCCGCATCCAGAAGCGAGAGCCCTACGATTGTTTCTTCCAACTGCTGCAAATCCGCCATGTGTTTCTCCACCTTATTCGTTGTGTTGATTTCGTTATCGTCTCGAGGTTTCCAATGTGATCGCTGCGCGCCAGACTCGCCCAGGAGCACTCCTCACAACGGATAACTCAATCCCTAAGGAAGCGCTCACGCGCTGCCAAACCTGTTTTCCCACATCGCTGTGGGAGAAATCGGGTGCCCCACTCATTCGCGATTTTCGAATGAGTGGGACTGAACTTTACGCCTGCGCTTCCACCGGAGTCGCCTCTGCTGCTGCCGGTTCCCCCACTGGGGCTGCTGCTGGCGCCGCTTCTGCTGCGCCACCAAACTTGTTCTGCTCGACACCCTGGTTGATCACCACCGCCAGATCGCGCCCAATGGCGTTGATCACGGTGACCAACCGTTGCGCCGGAGCGTTCATCAGGAACAGCAGCTTGGAGTAGATTTCCTCCTTGGACGGCATGTTGGCCAAGGCGTCGATGTCTTTGATCGCAATGACGCGGCCATCCACAATGCCGGCCTTGAAGGTGTACTCCGGATTCTCCTTGGCATACTTGCTGAGCGCCTTGGCCAGGGCAACCGGATCGCCGCCGGTATAGGCGATGGAAGTAACGCCGGCGAGGCCCTTCATCGCCTCTTCCACCTTGGTTCCCTGTGCTGCGCGTTCCGCCAGCGTGTTCTTCACCACGCGGTAATGCCCGCCCGCGGTGCGCACAGCTTTGCGCAGTTCAAAATCCTTCTGCACGGTGAGCTTTCTGAACGTGCCTACAACGGCGTGGCTCGCGTTCTGAAACTCTTCCTTCAGATGCTCGACCTGCTCGATCTTTCTCGCTCTTGTGACAGCCATCTTCGAATCCTTTTTCCGGGCGCCTGAAACGCGCCTCTTTACGCGTTACTCTAGGCTCGCGCCGCTGCTTCCACCGGCGCGGTGTCAATGGCAACACCCGGACCCATGGTGGAGCTGAGATAGCAGCCCTTAATGTATTTTCCCTTGGCGACCGTGGGCTTTGCCTTGATCACGCTGGTGATCACGGTGGCGGCATTCTCCACGAGTTTCTCGGGCGGAAACGAAATCTTGCCCACCGGCACATGCACCAACGCCGTCTTGTCGGTGCGGAACTCCACTTTGCCGGCCTTGGTTTCCTTGACCGCCGAGGCCACATCGAAGGTCACCGTTCCGGTCTTCGGGTTGGGCATCAGCCCGCGCGGACCCAGCACCTTACCCAGGCGGCCCACCGACTTCATCATGTCGGGCGTGGCGATTACGGCGTCGTAGTCGGTCCAGTTTTCCTTCTGGATCTTTTCCACCATGTCTTCGCCGCCGACAAAGTCGGCGCCGGCCGCTTCGGCCTCACGAACTTTCTCACCGCTGGCGATAACCAACACCTTCTTCGACTTGCCCAGTCCATGCGGCAGAACCACGGTGCCGCGGACCATCTGGTCAGCATGCTTGGGATCGACTCCCAGGCGCATGGTTAAGTCGACCGTTTCGTCGAATTTGGCGAACTTCACTTTCTGCAAAAGCGGCACCGCGTCCTGAAGCGTGTACGAACGAGCTTCCACGGCCTCACGTGCCTTGGTTATATTCTTTCCGGATTTCCTCATTAGGCAGCTCATCTCCCACCGCGGTTCGTTGAGCTGAGCAATTTCGAGGCTCGTCTCGACGCAGGCCTGAAGGCCCGCTCTACCACCTACGCCGTAACTTCAATCCCCATCGACCGAGCCGTACCCTTCACGCTCTTGATCGCTGCTTCCACCGAAGCCGCGTTCAGGTCAGGCATCTTCTGCTTGGCAATCTCCAGCACCTGCTTTTCCGTCACCTTGCCAACCTTGTCCTTGTTCGGCGTGCCCGAACCTTTGGCCACGCCTGCGGCGCGCTTCAACAAAATCGAAGCCGGCGGCGTCTTGGTGATGAAGCTGAAGGTGCGATCGCTGTAAACCGAGACCACCACCGGGATGATCAGGCCGTCGAGTTCCTTGGCGCTGGTGCGGGCATTGAACTGCTTGCAGAACTCCATGATATTAATCTGCGCCTGGCCGAGTGCCGGACCCACCGGAGGAGCCGGAGTGGCCTTGCCCGCCGCAATCTGCAACTTCACCGAACCGGTAATTTTCTTTGCCATATTTGCTCTTCTAACGGGCGTTGAGCGCCCGCAGCTTAGTTATGAATTCACCACACCTAATGCCAGACCCACCGTCGGGACCAGCTTCTTGCTGACTGGATCCACCGTAACGCCGAGGCTTTCCAAAGTGTGGGATCCAAGGACTTCCATATCGCCCGGCTCAGCGAGAACCACATTGTCGCCACCTGTAAAGCCATCGGTGGCTACGAATACTGGCGCCAAATCCCGCTCAATCATGTGACCTTCAATCGTGCGGAACTGCATTCGCCGAACTGACCGTATTCCCAACGGCTCAAGTCTCGCTCGTGAAACCCAGCTATACGCTGCGCCGGTGTCGACAAGGACTTCAAGCTCTTCGACGGTCGATGGGCTTGCTGGATTCCATATTCGCAATTTAGCTGTAAACGTACCCATCGCCTTGCCTACGTAATCACCTTTTCGACCTGTCCGAATCCCAGTTCCACCGGAGTGGAGCGCCCAAATATTGTGACCATCACTTTCAGCGTCTCGCGGTCATCGTTCACTTCATCCACTACGCCGGTGAAGCTAGCGAAGGGCACCTTCGCTGATGCGCACCGACTCGTTCTTCTCGAACTTGACCTTAAGCTTCGGTTTTTCCTTGCTGTCGGCGACGCGGTAGACAATCTGGTTGACTTCTTCTTCCGACAGCGGAGTGGGCTGCTGGCCGGTACCCACGAATCCTGTCACCCGCGGCGTTCCCTTGACCACGTGCCACACGTTGTCGTCCATGTCCATCTCAACCAGCACGTAACCGGGATAGAACATGCGCTCGCTGGTGTACTTCTTGCCGCCGCGCACCTCGGTCACCGATTCGGTCGGAATCAGCACCCGGCCAATCCTGTGTTCCAGCTCAGGATAAGCGCGCACGCGCGACTCCAGCGACTCCTTCACCTTGCGCTCGAATCCCGAATAGGTGTGGATGATGTACCACTTCATATTCGGGTTCTGCGGATTCGGTTGGTCGGCGGAAAGCGGAGCCGTGGCTTCCTCTCCGCCTGTCTGCGGCTCGGCGCCGTTCTTCTCCGACTTGATTTCTTCTTCTGTCATGTGTCCATGCATTAGCGGTGCGTCAACGCTTTCAAAAGGCGATCGAGCGACAGGCCCAGGATCTTGTCGACGACGGCAAAGTACAGTCCGAAGAGGAATACGGTGATAATCACCACCGTCGTCGTACCTTGCACTTCCTTGCGCGACGGCGTGGTGACCTTCTTCATCTCCGTGCGCACGTCGTTGTAAAAGCTCTTGACGCGCTGCGGCCAGGCTTTAATCGTACCCAGCTTGTTGTCGCCCGCTACTTCGATCGCTGTTGACTTCGCCATTTGATACCTATCTTCCGGCGCCCGCGGCGCCTCTCTGCATTCATCCCCGGAGCCTGGCAACGCTTGCGCTGCGCTTCCAAATCCTGGCAGGGGCGGAGGGATTCGAACCCCCAAGTCCGGTTTTGGAGACCGGCAGTTTAACCGTTGAGCTTACGCCCCTAAAACCCGCCCTTCGCCGTTCGCCTTTCGCTCTTCGAAAAACCGGCCGACGAAAAGCGAATAGCGAAAGGCGAAGAGCGTCGCTCCTACTTCACTTCCTTATGCAACGTGTGCTTGCGGCACTTACGGCAAAACTTGTTGAACTCCAACCGGGCCGTCGTGGTCTTCTTGTTCTTGGTCGTGGAGTAATTGCGATCTTTGCACTCCCCACACTGTAATGTCACGATTTCGCGAGGCATTAGCCTATTCCTTTTCGTTTACTTCACGGCCTAATACCGCGAAGCCTTGTCCGCATCGAAGCGCGGAAATCAGCGAGGCGCAGTGCGCAGCCTCGCCGAAGAAACCACCTGTTACGCAATAATCTCGGTGATGGTGCCGGCGCCCACGGTGCGTCCGCCTTCGCGAATCGCGAACCGCAAGCCCTTTTCCATCGCCACCGGTGTAATCAGCTCAATCTCCAGGCTCACATTGTCGCCCGGCATCACCATCTCCGTGCCCGCCGGCAAGCTCGCCACGCCCGTCACGTCGGTGGTGCGGAAGTAAAACTGCGGCCGATAGCCCTTGAAGAACGGCGTGTGCCGTCCGCCTTCATCCTTCGACAGCACGTACACCTCGCCCTTGAACTTGGTGTGCGGCGTAATCGATCCCGGCTTGGCCAGCACCATGCCGCGCTCCACGTCTTCTTTCGGGATGCCGCGCAGCAGCAGACCGGCATTGTCGCCCGCCATGCCTTCGTCCAACTGCTTTTTGAACATCTCCACACCCGTCACTACCGTCTTGCGGGTCTCGCGGAAGCCCACAATCTCCACTTCCTCGCCCACCTTCACCTTGCCGCGCTCGATGCGGCCCGTGACCACCGTGCCCCGGCCCTGAATCGAGAAGATGTCTTCAATCGGCATCAGGAACGGCTTGTCGATGTCGCGCGCCGGCAGCGGTACGTTCTTGTCCACCGCCTCCATCAGCTCGTCGATCTTGGCCTCCCACTGCGCCTCGCCGTTCAACGCACCCAGCGCCGAGCCGCGAATCACCGGCAGATCGTCGCCCGGGAAGTTGTACTTGGTCAGCAACTCGCGGACCTCCATCTCCACCAGGTCGATCAGCTCGGGATCTTCCACCGCATCGCACTTGTTCAGGAACACCACCACGTACGGCACTCCCACCTGGCGCGCCAGCAGCACGTGCTCCTTGGTCTGCGGCATCGGTCCGTCGGTGGCCGCCACGACGAGAATGGCGCCGTCCATCTGCGCCGCGCCGGTGATCATGTTCTTGATGTAGTCGGCGTGACCGGGACAATCCACGTGCGCGTAGTGCCGGTTGGCGGTCTCGTACTCCACGTGCGCCGTGGCGATGGTGATGCCGCGCTCGCGCTCTTCCGGCGCATTGTCGATCGAGTCAAAAGAACGGAACACGATCTTGGGATTGTGCTTCTGCAAAACCTTGGTGATGGCCGCCGTCAACGTCGTCTTGCCATGATCGATGTGCCCGATCGTGCCTACGTTTACGTGCGGCTTGCTACGGTCAAATTTCTCTTTCGCCATAGATTAGTCCCCTAAGAAGCTTAGCTCTTGCCATGGGCGTCCGCTAGACGACGCAACCTGGGACGCGAGTTCATCCCCCGATAAACCTTATCCAAAACGCCCAGCCAAACGCCTTCCCCAAATTCCTGGTTGTATTCGCGTTTAGTCATGGCAATACACAAAGAAATCTTTCTGATCAAACTCTTGGCGCCGCGCGACTCCAATATCGAATAGATTTCACCTAAGCGCTCTTTCTCCGACATGCCTTTGAAGTAGTCGGAAACCACATACATTCGGATGAAATCCTTGTAGTCGCTCTTGTCAGCCCAGACGACGACCTTCTCACCTTTTTCAGCCAAGCCCGCCTCCAAAGCGTTGTTCACCCTCTTAATTGCGTCTGTAGCCAATTGCGCAGGTCACTTCGTATCTCGCAAGAAATTCTCGGAAGAATGCTGGTCCAACGTCTTGCCGGAATATCTAATTTCCGGAGCCCATTGATTGTTAATGCCGGTGAAGGCTAAATACAGGTCTCGGTTCTTCACCAGCACATTTCCCAACCGACTGACGTCCAGCAACTCCACCAAATTATGCCCAAGCTGTTTTGCTTCGCTCAGGTCCATGCTCTTCTGCTTTCTGACCCTACAAATGACAAACTTCAGAAAGCATTCGAGCACGTAACCACATAAATAAATCGCGCCCTCAAATCTCCTGTTCTTGTGAAAACACTGAGCGTCCTTCCAGCGCTCCTCGGCAGCGTGCCAAAAACGGTCCGCCGAAATCGTTCTACCTTGCCGTGAACCGAAAGTCACCCTTCTTTGCTTCTTCACCTGGCTAGTAGTACCGGTAAAGTTTGTTGTACTTTTCGCGCAGAGGCAGGTTCACGGCCTCCAACGCCGTCAAATAAAATTCCCGCACCTGCGCCTGATCGCTCACCGGCAGCGCGTTATACAGCTGCTGCGCCGATTTTCCGGCCTGCGCCAGCTTGCGGTCCGTGCGCTCTAGCAGCTTCTCGCGCAATACGCGATCAAAATCGCGGATTGGAACACCCTTGCGCTGCAGCAGCCGGAGAAAATCTTCCACCGCATCCGCGGCAAAGATCCTCGTCAGCGCGGAACGAAACTGCTCAAACTCGTCCAGCCTCTTGATGCGAAGAGCAGCCTGCTGAAACGGTATCCGCGAGTCCGACTGTCCCATCGAGGTATTCACTGGGCCGGAAATCCATCCTGCCCGGGTTCGCGGGCGTTGCCTAAATTCATGGAGCTGATGATCGGGATTGAACCGATGACCTCTCCCTTACCAAGGGAGTGCTCTACCAACTGAGCTACATCAGCCCTCATTAAAAGGGCTCCGCAACGCTTCGCTGCTGCGCCCTCGCCTGCGGCGCTCGCTATTCGACGAGCGTCCTCGGCTTCACCCAACACCACTGCACGCCATCAACAAAACTTCTGGAGCGGGAGACGGGAATCGAACCCGCGACCAACAGCTTGGAAGGCTGTGACTCTACCACTGAGTTACTCCCGCGCATTCCAGCCAAACTGGCCGTCACTCGTCATTCCGGTCGCGTTCTTCACGCTCTTGCTTACGGCTCCAAGTCCAAGTACGGACAGCAAACAACGCCAGCACTGCCAAAGTCGCCAGTCTAAACTTCTGGTCGCTGATCGTGGTCCACGCCAGCACCGCCAGCACGGCAAATAACCCCAATGCCGTCCATAACCGCTTCATCTCAACCACCCCATCGCCCGCGACACCGGCGCGCGCTGGGGCCCCGCGAAACCTGGTGCACAGGGGAGGATTCGAACCTCCGTAGCTCGCAAGGAGCGGCAGATTTACAGTCTGCTGCCATTAACCACTCGGCCACCTGTGCACATTCGACCGAGCATCCCACTCTCATCGACCGCCTGAGAGCCCCGGCGTCGCCATTGGCCCGGAATCGCCAGTCTCAACTGTCAAAGAACACTGTGCGCCAACCGTCGCTCCGCAATCCCGGCAAGACTCCGCATCAGTCGCGGCCCTAGTTCCGCGCGCGGTCTGCGATTTAGGAAGCTGCTGCTGGAATCAGTTCTCTAGGAGAGCTGCGCGTCTCGTTTGGCTTACTCCTGCTACGCCTTGCGGCGCGCTCACGGTCACGATTCTGGAGCTGGCGAAGGGACTTGAACCCCCGACCCTCTGATTACAAATCAGATGCTCTACCAGCTGAGCTACGCCAGCACTGTTGCGCGGTTCGACACGTACGCGCCGAATCACGCATGATTCTTCCTGCCAGCCGGGACAAACTACAAGGCTAACACAACGGCATACCGCGTGCAACCGGACCACCCGGCGGATGACGAACTTTTCCTTTGAACAACTTACCTGAAACAAAGACCCACAACTCGCCACTCCCGCGGGCCTCACGGCTGGGGATTCTGCGGAGCGCGTTGGCCGTCGCCGACGCCAAAATGCGGTCAGTTCATTCTAACGAATTTCGAAGGAATTAACCACTCCATGCAAGTCAATGGCCACGGTAAATTTGTTCTAAGGGATTGCGACGGAATTATGATCGACCTTTGGGAGTAGGGCCGCTTAGCGAGTTTGCAGTTGCAGGCCGTGTGACGGGCGTCAATCATTCTTTCCATCGTGTTCAACGACAAACAAACTTCCCTATGGTTTTTGACAGATACCAGCAGCAGTCGGGCTGTGGGTGTCGCAGAGTTTAGCTGTGTGGGGGCCGACGGTCAGGGAAGAAGTTGCGGTTATCCCGGGGTAACGGCTAATTCCCACGGCGGCTGGCACAGGAATTTTCGCTCATGCGCAGGTAGTCAAAGACCAAGCGCACGTGGCGCGTGAGTTGTCGCATTTTCTGCGCGACGCTGCGCCCCCCTTGGGATTTGATCACTCCGATAGCGAAACGGCGAAGCCGGGTTATGTTTTCCGGGCCGTAGCCGGTACGGATGCGACTGCGGTTCGTCATCGTAATTCCAATCGAGAATGTAGTGGCAACTGTTCTCGATCGTCCAATGGCCGCGGTTGACCTGGAGAACGCGTTGCGGGTTGGCTTGTTCGGGGGTTCGGCTGGTGAGGCCATAGGCGATTTCTCGGGAAGTCGCGCCGGTCTTTTTGTCGGTGCAGTGCCGCTCCACCAAAAAAGCTTGTCCCACGTGCGGAAAGTCAAGGTAGTGGTTGAGTTCGGTGGTGGTCAGAATCTTGCGGATTTCCAGGCGTCCATGATCCGGCGGGGTATGCTCCACGAAATCCGGTTGGCCTCGCTGCTGGAAGAATAACTCCAGGTCTTGCAGAACTCCGGGCTGGTTGCCTTTGACGGTGAAATGGTAATGCGCCTGGCGTTCCCGGACCAGATAGTCGGCCAAAGCGCGCTGCGTCAGCAAGGCATCGGCACTGATCGCCTTGCCCGCAATATCGATGGCCTCCAGCAGGGGGATGACGGTTTTGATCTCGTTGGTGCGCTTGACCTCTTCACTCCCCTCTACCGGCAAGGTGCCAACTTTTTTTGGGTGTAGCAAATCTTGCTCTGATGACCAACGACGCTCATGACATGGGTTTGACGGCCTTGCTCATCGAGGGCGTTGCACAGGGTCTTGCCGTCGATGGCGAGACTCTCATCCTGGCCGGCGTAGACTTCGTTCCAGCGTCGTAAGGCGCAGTCCAGATGGGCGGGGGTGACGCGGATCAGGACATCGCGGAGGATGTACTCGCTGGGCACGACGTAACGGCCCCCTTGGCGACGGCACCCGAAGCGCTCCCGGGACTTCTGCCCGAGGCTTTGGGCCCAATCGGAGATCGCCCGGTAGCCGCGCATGCCGCAGAGCACAGCTCCGGCCGCAATGGCCAGAACGGTGGACAAGCGATGTCGCCGTCCTTGGGCACGGCGAGGATCGGGGATCTGGGAAAAGAAGGCGGGGAGGGATTGCATCTGCGCGGCGGTAAGCATCAGCTTGGACTCTCCTGGACAGTAAGGTGGAGTGAGCCGGGCCTGGCACAACAACCTCCGGGCATCGGCCCGCAAGGGTTGAACGAAGACCATCTTGGGGGATTGCGGGGTCGCGCTATACCCCCGGCGCGTGCGGCGAAAGCCGCGGGTGTTGCCCACATACACCCAGTTGGCCGCCCGATAAACCGTCCCCTGAAAGCGCTGCGGGTCGACAAAGGTTTCCAGCAACAGCACGCCATGACCGAAGGTTGCTTCCCAATCGCTGGCCAGACGCCGCTGGCAGAGCGCCAGAACCCGTGACCCCAGGTTGGCAACATGCCGCTCCGGCAGAATGAGAAAGCGGCTGTTGTTGACCACTAACTTCAAGCGGCTATAGCGCTGGCGAAAGTCCCAACCGATCCAGCCATCGCGCGCCGCGCACTTGAGGGCGGAGGCAGAAAAGCTCAGCAGGGCTACCCATTCCTCACCCCAGGTCGCGACATACCACAGGGTTTCGCTGATCTTCGGCAAGCAACCCAGGTAGTGATGCTGTTCCATCAGATCCTGGTAACGGGCTTCTTCCAAGCAACGAACCGGTCGAACAACCACCTCGCATAGATCCAACCGGGTACCTCCCCTGCAAAGTAAAGCTCAGGTTTTCCACCTACGCCATCCGGGAGGATACAGCAACACGACGGAGTTGTCCAGAACAAGTTACAACTGCTTAAAGCTTATGGCACTTGAAGGCCGAAACAAATTCACCCTGAGTCAATGGCTGTGCGTAAATCCTGGGATATAATCGGCACCCCGAGGGCAGAATGCAAGCCTCCTCATATTGGCGCCGTCGATCACAGGAGTCATCGATGAAACGGTCCGCCTGGGCGGCTCCGCTGATCGCGTTGCTCGCGCTCCTGTTTGGCTTCAACGCAGATCTCAACGCGGCGGTCGACGACTTCTGCGACAATCTTGGCTGCGCTTCGATCAGTAAATTTTCTGCCAATATCGACAGCCAGCTGCAAGGCAAGGTCGTAGGCTATGTTTCCATCGTAGGGGGCAAGACCGTCGAGTATGGAACGGCACGCACCAACGTCGATCCACCCAGCCGCAAAATGTCGACAGAGGTCCCCATCAATGTCGCCAGCGTCAGCAAAGTTCTGACCACGATTGCGGTTTTACAATCCCTTGCCAGGCACCACTTGACTATTGAGAGCAAAATTGCGTCCTTCCTGCCGCCCGACTGGATTCAGGGACCGAACGTGGGCACCATCACGTTTCACCAACTGTTGACGCACAGCGCCGGATTTCGCGGCGGCGATACCGGCTACGAGGGACTGAGGCAGCAGATTCAAGCTGGCGTTCAACTGGCCGACAAAAAGAAGGCTGTCTATAACAATCTCAACTTTGCCATCTTCCGCGTGTTGCTGCCCTATATGGAAGGCTTCAGCGACCCGGACCAGCGACTCGCCCCGAGGCGACCGCCAACTTCTACATCAGCTACATGCAGATGCATGTTTTCCGGCCCGTTGGAGTTACGAATGCCGACTGCAAGCCAGCCAACAGCAATCCGGCGCTCTATTATCGGTTTCCTCCAGGCGAGACCCATGGCGTGGAGGCTGGCGATTGGACTCTCATCTGTGGTGGCGGCGGATGGGTGTTGACGGCATCCGATCTGATCAAGATTGTACAATCGCTGATCCATGACAATACCCTGCTTACCAAAGCCCAGAAGAAGCAAATGGACCAGGATTGCCTTGGATGGGACTGTTCGGTCATGTCTCAATCTGATTACCGAGGAAAGAATGGGGGATTGTTCTATGGCAACGGCATAGTGGAGCAAACCTTCATTGGAATTTTCAAGGGCAAACTGGGAGTCGTGCTCCTGATTAACTCGCAACCACCGGGCTCCATAACCGGAGTAGTGGTGAAGGCCTTCAGCGCTGCGGCGTACTCCTTCCACGAGGCAAGACCAGTGCCGGGCCCGCAGATAATCCGGTAACGAGCGGGGGCGCGAAAGCCGACAACAAGGCCAGCTTTCCCGTATCATTGATCCGCACTCCATGCGAACACGCCGAAAGCAGTTGTGGGTAGTCTTAGCCGTTGTCCTCGTTATCGTCGGTGGCATCATTACTGCCGTTCTGCTCCGAAAGCGTGCTGCTCCGGATGCTGTCCGTCTCCTGCCTGACGCCGACGCCATCCTCTATATCAACCTCGAGCCCATTCGCTTGTTCACCGACCTCGGCAAGCATCCAGTTAAAGACCGCGATCCGCAATACGAAGACTTCGTTCGCCAGACCGGTTTTGAGTTCGAGCGCGATCTGGATAAGGCCGCCTTCGCTATCCACTACGGCACTTCCATCCACGGCAAATCCACTGAGACGCGCTATAGCGAAATTCTCCAGGGCCGCTTCGATGGCAGACGGGTCGAGGTGTATCTGCGGAAGCTGTCAGCCAGTGTGGAGCACTACGGCAATTTCGATATCTACATCATTCCCCTGGAAGGACGCACCGTTCGCGTGGCGCTACTCGGCGTGGATGTCGCTGCCGCATCGAATACCGAAGGCCCTGACGTCATCCACGGCATGATCGATCGTTACCGGCAAGCGGCACTGCCCTTCGCTGGCCCGTCGCTGGTGAGCGAATATTACCGGCGTGTGCCGCTGGGCAGCATTATCTGGACCCTTGCCCGTCCGCCGGCCGCCAATTCCTCGGAAGACCATCCGGAGCTGCTGTTGCCTGGGAGCTGGAGTGGACTGCTGCCGCCTGACAGCGTCGTGATTGCGTCGGCGCGACCGCTGAACGAAGTCTACCTACGGGCGCAAGTCCTCACCCATAGCGAAGCCGAGGCCCGCAGTTTTGCCGATCGCGTGAACACCTTCCTCACTCTCTTCAAGTCGCTCGATATCTCGATGGATGGCGGTGGCCCCGACCCCGACGTGAAGGCCGCCTTTGACAGCCTGGAAATTCATCAGGACAAAGACGAGGCCGTGCTGACGGCCAAGGTGCCGTATGGCTTCTTCAAGAAGGTGCTCAGCGAGCCGCCGGTGGAACTGGAGCCAGAAAGACAAACGCCGCCCAAGCAGAACGCTCCGGCGGCGAAGAAACCTAAGAAGTGATGCGGGCTAACCCGCGGGTAATCCTCCCGGCCTGACGGTCGTGCTGCGCAAGAACTTGTGGGGATTCACGGGTATGTCGTGGATGCGCACTTCGTAGTGCAAGTGGGGGCCGGTGCTACGCCCGCTGAGGCCGACGTAACCGATGACCTGCCCCCGGCGCACCGTCTGGCCCGCGGCCACCGCGAAGCCCGACAAGTGTCCGTAGCGAGTGGTTATGCCATTGCCGTGATCAATCTGAATCATCCGCCCATAGCCGTTGTAGGGGCCGGCGAAAGTCACCAGACCGTCCGAGGGGGCCAGAACCGGCTGCCCGTAATGGCAGGAAATGTCAACACCGGAGTGGAAGGCCCCTTCCCCATTGAACGGGTCAATGCGCTCGCCGAAAGATCCTGTAATCGGACCCCATCACCGGCCACAGGGTCGGCGCGGTGGTCGCCTTCACCCAGTCGGTCAGAGTCGCTTCATGGGTTAGTCCCAACCCTAATCCAGCTGTTGCCGCGCCGGTGAGCGCTGAACGGCGCAAGGCGTAAAGCTGGTCCAGGGAATAAGTCACTTGCTCCGGCTTCATCGTTCCGTCGCCATCGTTCAGCAGCTTGGGATCCGGCTTCAGGCCATAGATCATGGAGACTTCGTTGGCCAGCGAGCCCAACGAAGCTACCTGGATGTCCTTCTCGTGGTTGACCTGTTCTAGCTGCTTGTAGCGGGTCTGTAGGGCCTTCTTCTCAGAGCGCAACTGGTCGAAGCTGGCCACCTTCCATAGCATGCGCGTGTAAGAACCCGCCATGCCAGTAATGGTGAACATGCCGATCAAGGCGCCGGCCATGAAAACGTACAGGTAATGAATAGGGATGGGAATTTTTCGTAGCTGGCCTTCTGCATCGCGAGCTACGAAAAGAATATAAAAGCGTTTTCGCAAAACTATAACCCTCAGTTAAAAATGGTTCCGGAAGGTGAAACAACCAACTTATGAAAATCCGGAACTCTAGGCCTTGCCGGTTCCGAACTGTCAGCTTACGGGTACCTGGACAACCGTGGGTTAACGATTGTCCCTCCCAACCTTCAGCCGATCGGCCAAATGGCTGGGCGCATGGCGAGCGTTAATGAATGACATCAAACCGTAACAGAGCGCTCGCAACCTGTCAATGAAATATGGGATAAGTGACTGATACTAAAGTGTTATTGGCATGCAGAGGATTTGCGACGCGGGCTCTGATTTTGAAGTGCCGGCGACAAGAGATGGTTAGCCTTGGCTGAACCGTTTTGCCGTACCACGCCTCCAAATATGGGTCAGAACGACGGTTGCAGGACACGTTGGCCCAACAGAAGGCCAAGAACTTGGGGCATCTGCGGTACGACACACCGTTATTGGAGAGAATCGTACCCGGGCCCTAAGGCGTGATCTCCCATACCGTGCCGCAACCTCGGTTGTATTCGCGGACACATTTGGAATTGTCGCCGCCGTTGGAGGCTGTGCCGTAGAGATTGCCTTGCGCGTCGATAACGACGTTGCTCACCGGATTAGCTCCATCGCTGCCGCCAGTAAAATCGTAAAGGTCGTTGTAGATCCAGCCGTTGGCCGAGGGACTCAGTTTGAAGACCGAGCCGTAGCCGTGAGCCCCATCGGCATACGTTGTACCGTACAGATTGCCGGTTGGGTCCATAGTCAAACTTTCTTCCGGCCCCCCGCCGCCGGTGAAGCCGTACAGCACCGAATAGCTCCAATTGCCGGCCGACAACTCAAAAATGGTTCCTCCTCCGCCGGGCCCTTCTCCGACGGTGCTGCCGTAAATGTTGCCGGAATCATCGAGGATGACGCCGCCTACGGTTAGGTAGCCATCGACTGGGACATTGATGATGCTGT
Source organism: uncultured Acidobacteriaceae bacterium (assembly GCA_963836295.1). Lineage (GTDB taxonomy): Bacteria > Acidobacteriota > Terriglobia > Terriglobales > Acidobacteriaceae > Bog-257. Next base: position 428,100 of record CAWIIY010000007.1, read on the forward strand.
ACAGCTGATTCAAGTTCCAGAACGATCCGGACTGGGTCAACTGATAAATCCCGCCGTAGCCATCGCCGGCGTTGGTGCCGTAGAGATTGCCGTCACTGCCAAAGACAACGCCGCCGTTAGGGTCTCCGGGAGCAGCAATATCAATTTCCGACCACGTTTCTCGGGAGGATGTCAGCTCGTAAACCACGCCGTAACCTTCGGGCCCTTGGCTAGCGGAACCGTAAAGATTGCCCGCGCGATCAAAGACCAGCGGGCCGCTGGGATTGCCTGCATACGGCTGCCCAACGAAGCGATAGATGACCGTCTCATTCCATTCGCAAATGACAGTCTTGCAGATGCTGACGGGAGAGGTCAGCCGGAAGGCGACGCCGCAGTTGGAGTAGTTGCAATCGTAGCCTCCTCCGTTCACTGTGGTGCCGTAGAGTGCGCCGTCGGAGGCCAACACCATGCGTCCCTCGGGATTCTGACCATCCGTTATGCCCTGGAAATCATAAAGCGGCGTCAGCCCCCAACCCGAACCGGCGGGCTTCAGTTCAAAGGCGGTGCCGCAACCGTAGCTTCCGCACAGGAAGCCTATGCTGCCGCCGCCGCTGGCGGTGCCGTAAAGATTCCCCGCGCGGTCGGCGGTCAGGCCGGCAAGAGGAATACTGCCATCGATGCCATTCGCAAAAGTGTGAATGACCTGAAACGTCTGCGCCTGCGCTGCGGGAGCAAACACGGCCGCGCAGAACACAACCGCCGCAAAGATTGCGGCCGCTATATTACCCAAGTTGAGATTGAGAAGTGCATCTGAACTTTGCCCGTCGGTTTTCATGACAATTCTCCTCGACTGCTTGTTTTTCCGTGCGGGCGCAACGCAGGAGGGTATTCTCGGACCGATTGTGCGAAAGTTTGGTACTTTCTCGAGCAGGAATCAAGAGAAATCGTGTCGGGTAAGATGATTTTTCGGTGAGTGTCTTTCCTTGCCTGTTGTAACATCCCGATTTCACAGCCAATGCTACCGAACCGGCCGCGAACCGGATAACTGGTGAAATGGGTTAAACTCCGTTGCTTCCATGGCAGGGTTATCGTCCCTGAGATATAGTTGCCACCCGAGGACAGACTTGCCCCTCACTGAAAAACTACTCATCCAGCGCTTACGCCGCGCAGCATCTGCGAATGGCAAACGCGGCATTGTAGGTATCGGTGACGACTGTGCTGTCATCCGGATTCCGCGAGAGCACGAAGCTCTGGTGACCACCGACTTCAGCTTGGAGGACGTACACTTCCGGCGCGAGTGGCATCCGCCGGACTCCGTGGGTCACCGCTGCCTCGCCCGTGGGCTAAGCGACATTGCGGCCATGGGAGGAATCCCACGCGCGGCGTTTCTGTCGCTGGCGCTTCCGTCCGAGTTGCCGCAAAGCTGGGTCGATCAGTTCGTTGCAGGGCTATTAAAGCTGGCAACTCAATTTTCAGTTCCTCTTGCTGGAGGCGACACAGCGCAATCGCCCGCCGGTGTACTCGCTGACATCGTGGTGCTCGGCTCTGTCCCAGCGGGAAAGGCCATCTTGCGCTCAGGCGCGCGACCTGGAGATTTCATTTATGTAACAGGAACACTAGGCTCAGCGGTCGCTGCTCTGAACCAGCTTCGCGACGGAGAAAAGCTGCGGCCCAAGTCGCACCCCAAGCACTTCTATCCCGAGCCGCGGATCGCGGTCGGACAATTTCTGCGCGAGAAGAAGCTGGCCTCTGCCATGATCGATATCAGCGACGGACTCTCCACCGACCTCGGCCACGTCTGCGAAGAGAGTGGCGCCGGTGCAGTCCTCTATGCTGAAGCTCTGCGTGCCGCCGGTGGCAAGGATGGGCTGGCGCTAGCGCTGCACGGTGGCGACGAATATGAGTTGCTGTTCACCGCGCCGCCGAACCGCCGCATCCCGAAACAGATCGCCGGCGTCCCCATCACTCGCATCGGCGAGATCCTGAGTGGAAAGCAGATGAGACTCGCCACCCCCGATGGCAAAACGCATCCCCTGAAGCCAGCCGGATGGGAGCACTTCGGATAAACCGAGGACAGGACTGGAAGGCCCAGCGTAAGTTGACAAACCGGTTTCGGCTAAACCGAGGACAGGACTGGAAGGCCCAGCGTAAGTTGACAAACCGGTTTCGGCAAACGACCGCGCAACATCTCGCAGGGAGAATCAATATGAACAATCTTGACTACCTGTTAGAACGTAACAAAGAGTTTGCTGCTCAGCAGTCGGCTGCGGGCACACTTATGCCGTCTCTTCCGGGGGCGATGCCGAAGGTAAAGGCAATCATCATCGGTTGCGCTGATATGCGTGTGGATCCGGCTCATGTACTAGGAATTAAACCGGGCGAGGCCGTCGTGATCCGTAACATCGGCGGTCGAATCACCCCGGGGTTATTGGAGCAGTTGGATATGCTTGGGCGAATCGGTGAGGTTGCCGGAGAGATTCCTGGAGGCGGCGGGGAGTTTCACATCATCGTACCTCAGCACACCGATTGCGGCATTACTCGCCTTGCCGGCGATCCCGCTATGCTGGCGCACTATTTTCAAATACAGGAAGGGGAACTCAAGACAAAAGCGGTCATCGATCCCCGAGCGGCAGTTGCCGTCGACGTTGCTTCGCTCCGGGCGATTCCCGCATTGCCGGGCGAGTGGCTTGTCTCCGGCCTCGTCTACGACGTGGCGACCGGACTTGTTGAGATCGTCGTACCGCCAGCGCCAATTCGCACTGCGTAAATATCGATATCACAAGCAATCGGGTGGACAGTCCCTCATCCCGAAGGCCGTCACCGCCGCCATCTGTGACAAGTGCGCTCGTCACACACTACCGTGACCGCCCCATCGCGATCCTCCGGCCCTTCTCCCACGGCGCTGTTTATAATCCCTCCCATGAACCTGGAACAGAAATTGACCGAACTGAAGCGTCGCGACTCGCTCGCCGAAGCGGGCGGAGGTGAAGAGCGCCGGGCGCGCGAACACAAGCAAGGCAAGATGTCGGCGCGCGAGCGCATCGAGTTTCTGCTCAACGAGGGCACCTTCGAGGAAACCGACAAGCTCGTCACCCATCGCTGTACCGATTTCGGTATGGAAGAGCAGAAGTACTACGGAGATGGCTTCCTTACTGGGTACGGCCGCATCGAAGGTCGCCTGGTATTCGTCTTCGCGCAGGACTTCACCGTTTTCGGCGGCTCGCTCTCGGAGACCAACGCCGCCAAGATCGTCAAGATCATGGATATGGCCATGCGGGTGGGCGCGCCGGTCATCGGCCTGAACGATTCGGGCGGCGCGCGCATTCAGGAAGGTGTGATGTCGCTGGCGGGCTACGCCGACATCTTCTTGCGCAACGTGCTGGCTTCCGGTGTGGTGCCGCAGATCTCGGCAATCATGGGCCCATGCGCTGGCGGTGCGGTCTACTCTCCCGCGATGACTGACTTCATCTTGATGGTGAATAACACGTCGTACATGTTCATCACCGGGCCGGAAGTCATCAAGGCCGTGACCCACGAAGAAGTCACCAAGGACGAACTCGGCGGCGCGATGACCCACAACGAGAAATCGGGCGTGGCGCACTTCATGGCGCACGACGACGCCGAGTGCCTCAGCATGATTCGCGAGATGCTCAGCTTCATCCCCTCGAACAATCTCGACGATCCCCCGCGCAAGGCTTGCACCGATCCTATCGACCGCGCGGACGAGCGCCTCGACACCATCGTTCCCACCGAATCGAACCAGCCCTACGACATCAAGGACGTCATCAACGCCGTGGTGGACGACAGCTACTTCTTCGAGGTGCAGGAGCATTACGCCAAGAACATCGTGATCGGCTTCGCCCGGCTGAACGGCAGGCCGGTGGGCATCGTCGCTAACCAACCGGCGTTTCTGGCGGGGGTGCTCGACATCGGCGCGAGCATCAAGGGTGCGCGTTTTGTGCGCTTCTGCGACTGCTTCAATATTCCGCTCATCACCTTCGAGGACGTTCCCGGATTTCTGCCCGGCACGCAGCAGGAGTACGGCGGCATCATCACGCACGGCGCGAAGTTGCTGTTTGCCTTCTCGGAAGCGACTGTGCCGAAAATTACCGTGATCACGCGCAAAGCCTACGGCGGAGCCTATTGCGTCATGGCGTCGAAGCACATCCGCACCGACGTGAATTACGCATGGCCGACCGCGGAGATCGCCGTGATGGGGCCTGAAGGCGCGGTGAACATCGTGTACCGCCGCGAGTTGGAGAAGTCAGAGAATCCCGAAGCCGATCGCAAGGCAAAGATTGATGAGTTCCGCGAACGCTTCGCGAATCCGTATGTCGCGGCAGAGCGCGGCTATCTCGACGCTGTGATTCGTCCCCGCGACACGCGCCGCAAGCTGATTCAGGCTTTGGAAATGCTGGAGAACAAGCGCGACAAAAACCCGCCCAAGAAGCACGGGAATATACCACTTTAGGAAGCAGTCAGCACCCAGCTGTCAGCCTTCAGCTATAGATTCAGTACCCGAACGCGGGCAGGACAAAGGGCAGGACTTGGTCCTGCCCTTTGCTGCTAGCCAACGACTGACTGTTCCTACGCCTGTGCCGGACGCTCCGGGGCCACGTTGGGCTGCTGGCCAGGCGCTGGCTTCAGCACCTGCTGTACATCGTCCTTGGGCGGCGGAGCATTTGGATTGACGCGCGCCGGCAGTTCCTTGCCTTCCATGATCATCTGGATCTCGTTGGCGTCGATCACTTCGCGCTCCAGCAGCGCGGCGGCAATCCTTTCCAGGATCGGCCCATTGTTTTTCAGGATGTTGGTCGCCGACTGGTAACCTTCATCCACGAAGCGGCGAACTTCCTGGTCGATCTTCTGCGCCGTTTCTTCGCTGAAGTCGCGGTGCTGGCTGATTTCCCGTCCGAGGAAGATTTGCTCTTCCTTTTTGCCAAAGGTCATCGGTCCCAGCGTAGACATACCGAACTCGCAGACCATCTTGCGCGCCAGATCAGACGCCTGCTCGATGTCGTTGCCCGCGCCCGTGGTCATGGTGTGCAGGAACAGTTCCTCGGCCACGCGGCCTCCCATCATGATAGCGAGTCGCGTTTCCAGATAATCGCGGGTATAAGTGTGCTTGTCGTCGATAGGCAACTGCATGGTCACGCCCAACGCCATGCCGCGCGGGATGATCGTGACTTTGTGTAGCGGATCGGCATGCTCGCGCAGGGCCGCAACCAGCGCGTGGCCGGCCTCGTGATACGCAGTCACCCGCTTCTCTTCGTCCGAGAGGAGCATGGACTTGCGCTCGGCGCCCATCAGGACCTTGTCCTTGGCCTGCTCGAAGTCCCACATCAGCACCGTCTTGCGGTTCTGGCGGGCAGCAACCAAGGCAGCCTCATTCACCATGTTGGCCAGGTCAGCGCCGGAGAATCCCGGAGTGCCGCGCGCCAACACGGGAAGATCGACGTCGTCGTTGAGAGGAATCTTGCGAGTGTGCACCCGCAGAATCTCTTCGCGGCCACGGACATCGGGACGCGACACCACGACCCGGCGATCGAAGCGGCCCGGACGCAGCAGCGCCGGGTCGAGCACGTCAGGACGATTGGTAGCTGCGATCAGAATGACGCCGTCATTGGACTCGAAGCCGTCCATCTCGACCAGCAACTGGTTCAGGGTCTGCTCACGCTCGTCGTGTCCGCCGCCCAGGCCAGCCCCACGATGGCGGCCCACGGCGTCAATTTCGTCGATGAAGATGATGCAGGGAGCGTTCTTCTTTCCCTGCTCGAAGAGGTCGCGGACGCGGCTTGCGCCGACGCCGACGAACATCTCCACGAAGTCGGAGCCCGAGATGCTGAAGAAGGGCACGTTGGCTTCGCCGGCCACCGCGCGCGCCAGCAGGGTCTTGCCGGTTCCCGGAGGTCGCCACCAGCAGCACACCTTTGGGGATGCGTCCGCCGAGCTTCTGGAACTTCTGCGCCTCGCGCAGAAATTCGATAATTTCCTTCAGCTCTTCCTTGGCTTCATCTACGCCGGCGACGTCTTTGAAGGTCACCTTCTTCTGCTGCATGGAGAGCAATCGCGCCTTGCTCTTGCCAAAGGAGAGCGCCTTGTTGCCACCACTCTGCATCTGGCGGATCATGATGAACCACAGCGCACCCAGGAGGACAAACGGCGCCAGGTTCAGCAGCCAGGTCGGCCAGCCGCCCGATTGTGGGTCCTTTACCGTGATGTTTACTTTCTTGTCCTGAAGGATCTTGTACATGTCCGGATAGTTTGCCGGAACCGTGGTATGAAACCCTGTCTTGTCGCCATTGAATTTGCCGCGGACCTCTTGGCCAGTCATCGTCACTTCGTTGACCTTGCCCTGGTTCACGTCGGAAAGGAATGTCGAGAAGTTGATTTCGCTTTCCTTGGCGCCCGAACTACCAGCTTTGACGACCTGCCATAGCAAGACGCCCGACAACGCGATAACCAGCCAGAACACGACTGTTTTGACGGTCGAATTCACAGAAAACTCCTGTTTAACCGGGCAGTCATCAAAACACTACCCATTGCTTTAGATGCTGCCCTACAACACCGGATGTACAAATTCGGCACTCCCTAGATTGTAACCCGCGTCTAAACAGAATGGCACGAAAGAGTTAAACAAAATTGTAAGAAGGGTTTGAGCCGCAATTCCAATTTGGAAGTGCCGTTTATAGGGCGATTCCAGAGCGGGTGTACCTCGCCTCGACGCCACAATCGTCGTGCCGTCACGCCAATCAACGCTCTTGCAGGGTACACCTTTGCGGACTGCTATAGCTAGCCTGGAGAAGATCACGTAGACAATATCGCGGACAAAAAGCAAAGTCTCAGAGCAGCTCGATTTTCACCGCGTCGCCGTTGCCGCTCCAGGCAAAAGCTCGCGCTACCGGAAATCCACGCACCCACACGATCTGTTCGCCCTCAAGAACCACTGGCCAATTGGGTCGCTGCGCCGCTGGAATGTGCTGCTCCGCGAACAGCCGTTTCAGCTTCTCGTCCGACTTGCTGTGAACTGGGTGGAAGCGATCGCCGGGGTGCCAGTTGCGGACCGTCACTTCCGTACCGATCAGCTCAGGGCTGAGCAGGCCGTCTGTCTCAGTGCTCGCGTGAGCAAACTCCTCGCGCACAACCAAGGCCCGCAGCGTGACGCCGATCGCCGCGATATCGGCAACCTCGCCGGGAACTGGCAAGGTGTACTGGTAATCTGAACTCGAATGAACCGGCTGAGGCAGATGTAATTCGAGACGCCCGCAGGTGCGCGAGGCCATCCATCCGCCGGGAAGCTCAACCTTCGGCAATTCGCCAATTGCGCAATGCATAAGCTTCTCCACATGTTCAAAATCCAGCGTCAGGTCCGCGGTTTCGCCAAATCGCCGGAGCAGTCTGCGTTGCAAAGCCAGGGGTAGCGCCTGGAAGTTCACCAAACTGAGGCAATGCTTTGCAGCAGCACTGCTTTGAAGGGACTCGGCTTCACGCCTTGTGGGGAAAAGCAACGGTCGGGTAGAGCGGGCCTTCAGTCCTGCGTCCAAGGCATTTGTCTTTGAGACAGAGTCGGCTTCAGCCGACGGCAGACTTCTTTTTCTGGCTTTCTCAGCAGCTTCGGGCTCAAGCCGCCGAAGGATTTCGCCCGATTCCATCCGTTCGCGGGCTTCCAGTTCTCCCTCCACTAGCGACTGCCAATACTCCTCTTCCGCTCGCGACAGCTCCGCCAAGTCGCTGAGCACTTGGCGGAGGTTCGGATTGTATTCACGCTCCAGCAGCGGCAGCAGTTCGTGTCGCACTCGGTTGCGCGCGAAATGATGGTCGAGGTTGCTCTCGTCTTCGCGCCAGGTCTGGCCGAGGGAAGTGAGGTATTGTTCGACCTCGTCGCGCGTGACTTCCAGCAAGGGGCGAATGATGCGGGCACCCGACCGATTCGAGTCCTTAGCCTCGATAGCGATTTCCGGGTAAATTCCCGCCAACCCACGCGTGCCGGCGCCGCGCAGAAATTTCAGCGACACCGTTTCGGCTTGATCGTCGAGCGTGTGCCCGGTCGCAATCGCATTCAACCCCTTGCAGGTCGCCAACAGCCCGAACCACTGATAACGCAGTTCCCGCGCCGCCGCCTCTACGCTCAACTTGCTGGTGAGCGCATGATCGCGCACGTCACCGCAGCCAGAGAAAAATTCCAGGTCATGTTGTCGCGCTAACTCCGCGACAAAAGCTTCGTCGGCTTGCGACGCCTCGCCGCGGAGCCCATGATTGAAATGCGCAACCGAGACGACGATGCCCAGCTCCGCGCGAAGCTCGAGCACGATTCGCAAAAGTCCGACGGAATCGGCACCGCCCGACACGGCCACGCCGACGCGGTCGCCCGCGCGCATAAGTCGCCGCTCGCGGATATAACGCAGCACCTTTTCGCGCACGAAATGATGGTAATGCAGGCGTCAGGTTTCAGCTATCAGCGGCTGCCAACGGAAGAACCACAGATCCCTCTACTCCGCTAAAGTTCTTGGTCGGGAGAACCGATGTTCCCGAGACTGTTCGCTCCGGGGTTACAGCCTCCGAACAACGGTTTTGGCTGAGAGCTGATGGCTGACACCTGGCAGTTTCTTCACGCAAACAGCTCGGGATCGGTCTGAATTAGCCGGTGCAACTGATCGGCCCAGAGCAGATCGAAAGCATTCATCGTAGCGATGCCTTTCTTGGCGGCAAGCGCAGGTTCCATCTTGATCGGGATGGGCGTGAATCCCGTGGCATGCGCCGCTGCGGCCACCGACAGATTCCGCGCCACCATGCCCTCCAGCAGCAGCATGGAGAACAGAGCGATTTGCACGTTCGGTCCCGTGGTAATGGCGCCATGATTGGGCAGAATCACCGCGCGATGCTTGCCGACCGCCTCCGCGGTCGTGCGCAAACGTTCTTCGCTCGAGGCCAATCCTTCGTAGTCTTCCTCGACTACCGCGACATCACCGGCCAGAATGCAGCTCTCCTGGTCGTAAATCTCCGGCACTTTGCGGAAGGCGCTGAAGGTCACCGTCGCCGGCGGATGAGTATGCAGCGCGCACACCAGCTCGGGATTGTAACGATGGATAACGCCATGCAGCTCAACGGTCTCGTTGACGCGGGCGTTCGTTTGCGGCGTGTGGTCCTCGACGATGTTGCCGCGGAAGTCGAGCGTCAAAACGTCGTGCGGCAGCAGCGTGCCGAACGACGGGCCGAAGCGGTTCATCAGCATGCGTGTCGGGCGCGATGCGCACGCTAATGTGGCCGGCGTTGGCGGCGCTCATCCCAGCGCGATAGAGAATGCGCGCCGCACAGCATAAGTCGAACTTGATCTGATCGACGTTCACACTGGTAGGGGCTACGGATATGGTGCTCATGGAAACTCCTTGCTTTGGGAATAAAGGATAGTCCATCCAACTAGCCACTGACTACTATCCACTAACGACTACGCTCACGGCCTCGTGTCGGGCACCGTGATAGCGCGGAACATGTACGGCAGGGCCTCGGCCACGATCATCGATATTACGATCAGCCCGCCGCCGATGGCCTGGCGCGCCGACATCGGTTCCTTGAGCCAGACCACGCTGAGTATCGCCGCCACCACCGGTTCCAGGCTGAACAGCACTGCCGACTCTGTCGGGCCGAGTCGCGTCTGAGCGGTCGCTTGTCCCCAGAAGGCGAAGACCGTAGAACCGAGTGCGAGGTAAAGTGCAGCGACCGCAACCGGCCAGTGTGACAGCGCCGCGAAGGCATTCTGAAACCCGTACGGCGAGGGCAGAAACGCGGTGACCGCGACCGACACGACGCCGCAGATCATCACCTGCGAGCCCGCCAGCAGCCACGCCTCGGAGCGGCGGGTGAATGCGCCCATCATCACAATGTGGACGCCGCACAGGATGGCGCAGAATAGTATCTCGATGTCGCCACGGTTCCAGCCACTCCACCACGCGCCCCGCAGATGAACCAGCAGATACATTCCGTAAGCGGCAATCAGCGCGCCCAGCGCAGAGGCCAGCTTCACCCGCTGACCGATAGTCACGGCAATCAACGGCGTAAACAGCACATACAGGCCGGTGATGAAGCCAGCCTTGGCGGTGGTGGTGAAGCGCATCCCGTCGGTCTGGAGCCAGAAGACAACGACCAGCACCAACCCGAGCCAGATGCCATCCAGCACGCCGCGCCGGGTGATGGCGATTCCTTTGGTACGAATGATGGCGAACATCACCAGACCGGCGAGCGGAAAGCGCAGCCCCATCAGCGCCCCAACGGAGAGACCGCCGTCGAGCACAATGCGAGTCGCCGGAAAGCCGAAACCCCAAACAGTCGCCACCGTGGCGATAATGAGCACAGCCATGCCGTGGGAAACGGGCGCGGGATGAGAGCGATCGCCGTGCATGGGAAGAAAGCCGACAGAGCAGATTCATCCTATCCGCTCCCGGCGCTGAGAAGGCTCCAACGCAGCGATTACGGGCCTTGCATGTTCTGCTGTGCCCTTATGAAGGCGTAGTTACTAACGTGGATCGAGCCCTGAAACGGCCGATTAATGTCGGCGATTGCGATCAACGCAAGGGAGATGAGCAGGGAGAAGGCAAACACCTGAAGTGCATGTAGCGTGCTGTTAGCCGAACCGAACAGGCAGGATGAGGCCACAGTTACCGCCCCTCCGACGATGAGCACACACCAGAGTACCGTGGGAAGCCGGGAGATGCTTTGGAGTATCCGGGTGCGGCGATGCTCGGTGAGTGCGCTCAGTTCATAGAGCGCATGGTCTTCGGCTGCGATCTCGTTCGGCGATGCCGCCTTGACCGACATCAAGGTCTTCCACATGTCCCTATTTATCTCCCTCGTTTGATCGGGTACCTGGTCGGCAGCCATCTGCGGCCAGTCTTGATCGATGACTACATCGGCATAACGCTGAGTCAGTTTTTGGAGTTGCACGCGTTGTTGATCCGGCAAGCCTTCCGCCAGGCGATAGACGTTCACCAAGTCGTTGCCCTCGAGATCGACATTCGACTGGGCGATACCGAAAGCCGTCCATACCGCGTAGAGCATGAAGCCCAGAATGACCGCGTAGGTCGTGCCCAGAACGCTGAGTTGCCAGCCAATCTGATCATTGTGTTCACGGCGCTTTTCCCATGGCCAGACCCAGTTCAGTCCCACCATAAAAAGCAGCGACGCGATCACCGCAAGGATGGGGAATACGATACTTTGCGTAGTGTTCACCATAGGTAACGATGCTCCAAAAGACTCAAGCGTACAAGATTTTCGGCAGATTGTTTCAGCTAAATCGGGGGTAGGGCTGCGGAGATCTGCCCAGCCCTGGCTAGACAATGCTGGGCCGGTAACCCCGCCGAAGAGATGAGCACCCAGCGGTATGATGCTGGGAAGGGGAGAAGCCATGAAATTTGCGTGCAGTTTCACTCAGCTTGCGTACGTTCTCATGACAAGTCTTCTGCTCTCGGAAGCAGGCTGGAGTTTGCCGCCCAGTGACAAGGCCACCGGACAAGATCAACGGGATCTCCAGGCAATCAACGCGCTCTCGCAGAAAGATATCGCCGCCTGCATGAAAAACGATGTGGACACTCTGTGCTCGTTGTGGACCGACGACGGCGTGCTGCTCATGCCGGGCCCATCGCCTCTGGTCGGCAAGAAGGCCATTTGCGGCATGTTGCAGAAGCAAAAGGCGCGGTCGAATGGCTCCATGACAACCGATTACACCGAGGAGTGGGAAGAAGTCCGCATCCTGGGCAATTATGCGTGGCAGTGGGGCAAGATGAGCCAGACGCAGAGGGTCGCGTCCGGCAAACTGGAGACGATGCGCGTCAACGCCATTCGTATCCTGCGGAGGGAACCAGATGGGAGTTGGAAGGTGGCGCGGGCGGCGGTTACACCGGAGGGGCAGTGAGAGAGGTTGCATAATTCTCTTGTCGCCGGGCATGTCATAGCCGAGATCCGGACATGGCTAAGAACGAGCAGCTATGATTCGTTGCTAACAGGAGCGGCGATGCCCAAGAAGACGAGCACAGCACGATTCAGCCGCACCATGTCCTCGTCGGCAAGACGTCCGAGACGCGCGCGGATTTTTGATTTGGGGACGGTCGTAATCTTATCCACCATTAACCGGCAGACAGCTCGCAGTCCGTTCCGTTCGCTTGGCTCGATCGGCAACCGAAACAGGGGAGCATCGGTCGGATCGGTTGTGAAGGCGCAGATTGTGATCGAATCCGTCATGTCGAAACGATCGTCCTGGAGAATCACCACCGGACGCGGCTTTCCAGCGTAGCCCTTACCACCTCCAACGGTTCAGATTTCACCGCGCTTCACTTCTCGCCCCAATCAGAGACCGCGTCGATGAAATCCTGGTCTTGCTTGGCGTGAGGACTGCTGGCAACAGCCCCCGGGGACGACGGTTTACAACCCAGTGCACTCCGCGCGACTGAGGTTCGTCAACCGCCGCAGTCTTCATGCGGTCAAGGGATCGATCACCTCAACAAAGGGAAACCGATGGAAGTCGGTGTCCCGGGTGCAAATGCGCCGAATGCCGTGTTCGCGCATGAGGATTGCGGTGTGGGAGTCATGCAGGAGGTTGCCGGCCAGGTGGGGAAGTTCGGCAAAGACTTGTCCCGCCACCTCGGCGTGCCGTGAGGTGGGGATAAGGACACCTATTCCGGGCGAGTCGAGCAGGTTCGAAACGAATTCCCATGATTGCTGCACGCTGCATGGCCGCCTCATCACCCGCGGATGAGTGGTCACTCGCAGAAACTCGTAGAGGACCGGCCAACTGGTATACCAGGCCTCCGGCCTGCGCCGTTGGCGCTCAAGCCAGGAGCGCGCCGCGGTATGGAATGGAGAATCAGCGTCGGCAGCATAGACCAGGACATTGGTATCGACGATGACCAATGCCTACCTGCCTTCCATCGCCTGGTACAACGCGTCGCGATCGGCAATATCAACCAGGGCGCCGCCGCTGTGGAAGACCGGCAAGGGCGGTAAGTCGGTGGTCTTCTTCTGCGCCCGGAACAGGTTGCGTAATGCCGTCTCCACCAGCTCCGACATGGTTCGCCCTTGCCGGGCGGCCTCGCGCTTGAGCTGGGCCATGACGGTGTCGTCCACGTTGAGGGTAGTCTTCATATGGGAAACCATATCATTGATATGGGTAGATGGTCAAGAGACGCACATGCGGCACCAGGCCATCTCCATGCCCTACTCTTCAATGTCGATGAGTTCTGCCGTTTTGAGGATGACCTGAGTGGGAGTGATGGTTAAGAATATCGAAAGCGGCGGGACGCCGGGGAAACCAACGAGTTTTAGCCGACGAAGTTTGGTTCCCGGCACGAGAGGAAACAGTTCAGGACTGCCTAACAGGGCGGGGTAGAGCGTCATTAACTGTTCTAGTTTCAACTTGATCTGACATTTGATAAACTCGCGCGACAGCGCGAAGGAGAATGTCAGATGAGCACCGACGAGAAGATCATCAAGAACAAAGTGGGCCTGTTGAAGCTGGCCGAGATGCTAGGCAGCGTCTCGGAGGCATGCAAGGTAATGGGCTATTCGCGGGACAGTTTCTATCGCTTCAAGGAGTTGTACGATACGGGCGGCGAGCTGGCCTTGCGCGAGATCAGCCGACGCAAACCGTGCCCCAAGAACCGGGTCGAAGAGCACATCGAAAAGGCAGTGCTCGAGATTGCCTTGGAGAAACCCGCCTTCGGCCAGGTGCGGGTGGCGAACGAGTTGACCAAGCGCGGTCTGTTCGTTTCTCCCACCGGCGTGCGCAGCGTCTGGCTGCGACATGACCTGGAAACCTTTCGCAAGCGGCTGAAGGCCCTGGAAGCCAAAGCCGCCCAAGAACACATCGTGCTGACTGAAGAGCAACTGCGCGCCCTGGAACGGGCCCGCGAAGAGAAGGAAGCGCACGGCGAAATCGAAACCGCGCATCCCGGCTACCTGGGCGCGCAAGACACCTACTACGTAGGCACCATCAAGAGCGTAGGTCGCATTTATCAGCAGACCTTCCTCGACACCTATAGCAAGGTAGCTTTTACCAAACTCTATGACCGTAAGAACGCTCTGGTGGCGGCTGACCTGCTCAATGACCGGGTGCTGCCCTTCTTCGAGGAGCATGACATCCCGCTGCTGCGCGTGCTCACCGATCGCGGCACCGAATACTGCGGCCAGCGCGAGCATCACGAATATGAGCTATACCTGGCAGTGGAGAACATCGACCACAGCCGGACCAAAGCTCGCCATCCGCAGACCAACGGCATCTGTGAGCGCTTCCATCGCACCATCCAGGAAGAGTTCTACGCTACGGCCTTTCGCAAGAAGCTTTACCACAGCTTGGAAGAACTGCAGGCGGACCTGGATGGGTGGCTGGACGAGTACAATCGGACACGCCCGCACTCCGGCAAATACTGCTATGGCAAGACGCCCATGCAGACCTTCTTGGATTCGCTTTCGTTGGCCCGGCAGAAAATGCTGGACTCAGCCTTCACTGCAGCGCCGGCGCCGGAGCGGAGCCCTGCGCAGCGTAGCGCAGGCGACGGCGCGACCGCGGGTGCGGTCGCTTGACCTTAATCAGAGTGTCAGATCAAGTATGAGCTATTACACATTAACGCATCATCTAGGCGCTTCCAATCGATTCGATACTTCTCAATTTGATCGGCGTATTGTTGGTCTTCCACGATCTCGCGCGGCATACGTTACGGCTCGTCGGAAGTGAGACCGAAGGTTCGAGCCAATTCCTGCCCGCGCAGAATTTCCGCTTCTGACAGAGGTTCGTCGGAAAGAAATATGCTGCCGTATGGAATAGGTTCATTCTCTTGAGTCATCCTCCAGCCAACAAAACGGTGACTAAACTCGCTGCTTTCTTCCGCGTCCATGTCCCACAAATCTTCGATTATGCTGTCAACCAGTGCAATCTCTCTCCCAGAGAACACTCTGAGGTTAGGATCAACCAAGTTAACTGTGCGCACCTGCCTGTTTCCGCTCTTGAGGGGCAAGGTTTGCACAACCAGCTTTCCGCCCTTCTGTAGTGCATCGCGAACAGGAACCAATCGTCGCGGAGCCGGGCCCTGGCGAAGATGTTGATACTCAACTCCAGTGATCGGCTCGCCCCAGTTTCCGAATGCTAGAAAATCTGAAAGATAGAGGATTTTGTTCAGCTTCACTGCGCCAAACTTCGGGTCTGTCGCGCATTTTTGGCTGATGTAAAGAATCAACTCGGACAGTTTCTCTTCGTCGCCAATAACGGCCGCCATCATGCGCGCCCTCCTCACCTTTCAAGCCTGGACCTTCCCAGAACGGCCTGCAAGGTCTAACTTGCGTCAAATATATTTGACGTTTGGTAATAATGTCAAATATATTTGATGCCACGTATGCCGACTATTGGCGATGCCGGTCCCCCGAAGGACTTTGCGCATGCGTTTGGCGATGCGCTGTGCCAATACCTAGCCGCGAACAGCATCGGTCAAAGCCATGCGGCAAGACTACTTGGCATAGAGACGGGCGACGGCAAGAAACGAAAAGGGGGTGCTAGAATACACAGCTATTGTCATGATTCCAAGAGCGGGAAACGGACGAAGCCCACCGCAGAAATCCTGTACTTGGCAGTCACCAAACTCCCCGGCTTCAAATTTGAATACAACCGCTATCGGATCAGTGCAGAAATGCTGAATGGGAACGGCTCTCGGCCACTCTCCGAGCCACGCCCAGAACAGAGGGCATTCGAATTTATGCATCAATTTAATTTGACACGCAAGCAAGGAATGATTGCTGTGAAAGTGCGGCGACAACCCAGCGGTCGCCTCGAAGTAGCCCTGTCCATGGACGCGAAAGCGTCATAGGGGCCCCCAGTATTTGACGGATGTGTCGTCCTGCTCCTGAGCTTCGCCGCGGTGAGGCCGATACCGAACGCGTGCTGCAGAATGGCCTGCAAATCAGGGACGCGAGTTTTCACGTCTGCGCTCCTCCTTCCCGAAGGCTGCAAACTCCTGCATCAAGTCGCTCCGCCCGCGCCCCGAAGCTTCTTTCAGTCAGGGGGCAGTTCGAGCGTCGCTGCCTTGCTCTCAATCAGCCCCTTCACCCGCTCGACGAAGGCCTCCGCCTTCGCCGATCCTTCGGCCTTCTCTTGTCCGCGGACGCGGACGTTCACCTCGCCGGCTTCCATCTCTTTGTCGCCGACGACGAGTTGGAATGGCACCTTCTGCATGGCGTGTTCGCGGATCTTAGCGTTCATCTTTTCATTGCGCGTGTCCACGTGCACGCGCACCCCGGCCGCCTTCAACTTTTCGCCGACTTCGTTCGCATAGGCATGATGTTTCTCGCCGATGGGAATCACCACCACCTGCACCGGCGACAGCCACACAGGAAACGCTCCCGCGTAGTGCTCGATGAGCACGCCGAAGAAACGCTCCTCCGAGCCATACAGCGCTCGGTGCACCATGAGCGGCTGATGCCGCTTGCCGTCCTCGCCGACGTACTCCAACCCAAAACGCTCCGGCAGGGTAAAGTCGAACTGCACGGTGGAGAGCTGCCACAGGCGGCCGATCGCGTCCACCATCTTGATGTCAATCTTCGGCCCATAGAATGCGGCCTCGCCGGGGATGAGCTTGTAGTCGATGCGGCGCCGTTTCAGCGCCTGCTCCAGCGAGCGCTGCGCCAGTTCCCACTGATCGTCACGGCCGGCGTAGGGCGCGCGGTCGTTCGGGTGCCAGGTCGAAAGCTCCACCTGGAACTGTTCGAAGCCGTAGACCTTCAGCGTGGCGAGGGCAAAATCGATGCAGCCGACCACTTCATCCTCGATCTGCTCCGGGGTGCAGAAGATGTGCGCGTCGTCCTGGGTGAAGCCGCGGACGCGCAGCAGGCCGTGCATCACGCCAGAGCGCTCATAGCGATAGACGGTGCCCAGTTCGCCCAGGCGCACTGGCAGATCGCGATACGACTTGAGGCTGTCGCGATAGATCAGAATGTGGAACGGACAATTCATCGGCTTCATGCGATAGTCGGCGTCGTCCAGTTCCATGGGAGTGAACATGTTCTGCGCGTAGTAGCCTTCGTGGCCGCTGGTCTTCCACAGGTCCACGCGCGCCACGTGCGGCGTGTACACCAGCGAGTAGCCGCGTCTCAGATACTCATCGCGCATCCAGTCTTCCATCTCTTTGCGGATGAGGCCGCCCTTGGGATGCCAGAAGATGAGCCCCGGCCCGGCCAGCTCCTGGATGGAGAACAGGTCAAGCTGCTTGCCCAGCACGCGATGGTCGCGCTTCTTGGCTTCCTCGATCTTGTGCAGATACTCGTCGAGGTCTTTCTTGGAGAAGAACGACGTCCCATAGATGCGCTGCAGTTGCGGATTCTTCTCGTCGCCCAGCCAATACGCGCCGGCGATATTAAGCAGCTTGAACGCCTTGATGCGTCCGGTCGACGGGATGTGCGGACCGCGGCAGAAGTCGGTAAATTTGCCCGTCTTGTAGATGGAGATCTTCTCGTCGGGCGCGGTGAACTGCTCGATGAAGTGACACTTCATAAAGTCGCCTTCCGACTTGAAGCGCTCCAGGCCCTCGGCGCGCGGAAGAAATTCGCGGGCGTACGGCAGGTCCTGTTTCACTAGCTCCTGCATCTTTTTCTCGATGGCTTCCAGGTCCTCGGGCGTGAATGCCTTCTCGCGATAGAAGTCGTAGAAGAACCCGCTTTCCGTCGCCGGGCCGTGACCCAGCTTGGTCTCGGGAAAAAGTTCGAGTACGGCAGCCGCCATCAGGTGTGCCGACGAGTGCCGGTAAACTTCCAGCGCTTCAGGATCGCGATCGGTTAGCAGGCGTAGCTCGACGTCCTGCTCCAGCGGGCGCGTCAGGTCGATCAGTCGCGCGTTGTTCTTCGCGGGCTTGGCCGCCGGAGATGCGGCTTCAACTGCCGGCTTGTGTCCGTTGCCGCCGCTGCCATTCGGCGACAACGGCTTGATTTGCGCAGCCAGCGCCGCGTCCGCCAGACGGGGGCTGATGCCCTTGGCGATATCGAGTGCAGAGCTGCCCGCGCGGCACATCTTTTACGCTGCCGTCGGGTAGTTTTACGTGAATATTTTCGGCCATGATGATCGCACCTGTATGCAGCTTTCACGCTGCGGGTAGCAAAGTTTTGAGTTTATCGGAGCGCAGAGGTCAGGGCAATTGCGCGAAGTTACAGGGATGTTCGCTGGCGGTGAGCGCGCACTTCCAGCACGAGCGCGCCCACGAAGGCAGCAGCGCCGATGACGATGGCCGCGGGAATGGCCACATGCTTGTACGCGTTGGTCATATCAATCGGCCCACCTCTTATGATGCCATAAAGCACGGTGCCGACGATACCGCAAAATAGACCCGCACCCATGCCGGCGGCGGTGAATAGCAGTGTGGTAAATAGCACTCGCACCGTCGAAGTGAAGACGATGGAGATGGTGCTGCGTTGCTTACCGGGCGCTACGGCCGTGCTGTACATCACCTCTAGGGTACAACAGATGCCCGGCGGCCCGCCCCGCCGCTGCCCTTGCGTTACAATCAACCATTCATGTCTTCGACTTCCCAGGCCGTGACCCGAACCCCCGCCGAGGTGGTGCGCATGGCACCGGTGTCGCAAGCGGCGAACGGCATCTGCTACTCGGCCATGGGAGAGATCACGACCGCGGTCGCTGACCTGGAGCGCATGGTCAACGCCGTGCCCCGCACCATTGCCGCGGCGCTCAACCGCAAGGCCTACTACTTTGTCCCACTCACACTGAACCTGGGCGACGACACCATGATCGCCGACCGCTACGACGTCCAGCTTTCCGACAGCGCCGTCTGCCATCGCAACCAGACACTGGGCGATTCGCAGTGCGTGTTCATCTCGACCCGCCTGATGGAAGACAGCTTCGCTATCGCATTCGAGTTCTTCATCAATGTGGGACACAACTTCGTGGAACGGGTTGGAGTCTCGCAGGAGTTCGCTGACCTGGTATGGAAGCAGGTGGACGAGAAGGCCCGGGGCGAGACCTCGCTCGACGCCTACGAATTGCGCAAAGTTGCAACGACGGCAGGACCGGAGGCCGAGAAAGCCAAGCACGAGTACCTGTTGGCTGCCTTTGCTGACGCCATTGCCGTGTACACACTGTCGCTGTATCTCGATGTGGACTATCAGGACCTGCGCGAACGCGATTACCCTTTGCTGGCTCCCAATGCGCTGGCCGAGCGCCTGCGCAAAATCAATGAACTCTTTCCCGCGAACCCCGGCTTTGAGTTTGCGGTATATCACCGCAGAAGGCAGCAATAGCCGGGCTCCTCAGTCAACTCAAAACCAGTCCTCGTACACACTCTGCAAAGCTGTGGCCCGCAGCGCTACGGCGCCGCGGCCTCGTCGGCGGGGGAGGGCTCTTCCTGCGGCGCTTCGCTCGCCGCTTTGGACTTGCGCCTCTTCGGTTCGGCCTCCGCTTCCGGTTTGGGGGGTGGCGGAACGAAGTAGAGAATACGCTGGCAGGAGTCGCAGTAGACGATCTCCTCGCCGCGCATAACGTCCTGAAAGACCTGCGGGCGCAGGATTACGCGGCAGACTGAGCACATCTGGTCGTCGTGCACGGCGGCCAGCGCCGAGCGGCGCAGCTTTAGTACGCGATCGTAGTGGCGGAGGGTGTCGTCGGTGATGTTGACGCGCAGTTGGCGACGCTGGGTGTCGAGTTCGGCAAGCTGCTTTTCGTCCTCGGCCGTCTGCGCCCGCACGTGTTCTTTCTCTTTTTCATTCTCAGCGGTGTCGGCCTTCAGCGCGGCCTCAGCCTGCTTCATCGCCTCTTTGCGCGTGTCGGCGGCGACCATGATTTCCAAGATCTTGTCTTCCAGCTTGCGGATCTCCGCCTCGGCAAACTCGATCTCATGGAGCAGGGCCCTGTACTCGTCATTGGTTTTGACCTTCAGGGATTGATCGCGATACTTGCTGACCTTCTCCTGCTGGTCTTTGATGTCGGACTCGTGCTTGCGGCGGGTGACCTCGTCGGCCTTCATTGCGGCCTGCGCGGCGTCAAGTTGGGCTTTGGAACCGGCGAGTTTAGCTTCGATCTGTGCTACTTGTTTGGGCAGGGCCGCAATTTCAGCCTTCAGCGCGGCAATGCGAGAATCGACCACTTGCAAGTCGATCAGCTTTTGCAGATCGGAATTCATCTAGACCCCAAGGAAACCTGCTGGGATTCTAGCACGCAGAAACCGGGCCCCTTGGACGGCAGTCGCCTCAGCGGATTTGAGTCTTCCGGTCGATTGAGAGAATGTGGTGGACGCCCGCCCCCAACTGTCAGCGATAGAACCGCATCACCACCGCCGGCGCGGGCGTGATGCGGTGTATTCTTGCTGCGGCGCAGACTTCGATTACCGGCGCAGCTTGCGGCGCAGTGGGCCAGCAAGGCCGATGTTATAGGCGCCGATGGTGCCATTCTGTGCGAAGGCGGGAGCGCTCAACGCGAGACACAGAATTGTGAGCAGTGACAGAGTAGCGATACGCATTTGGTCCTCCGAGAATTCTGGATTTGTCGATCTGGATCTGGGTCTTTTTTCTACACCTGTTTCAGCCGGAGGCGCAGTAGGCGAGCCAAGCCGAGCACCCCAGAACCGAACAGCACAATGCTGCCGGGCTCTGGAGTCGTTTGCGAGGGGGCGTCGTAGATGGTGAACGATTCCGAAGGAACTGCGCCGAGCAAGTTTTCGAAGGCGAGCGAAGGACCGGAGTTGATGTCCCACGCGTCGTGGCCACCTAAGGTGTCGGTAGCGCCCGTCAGGGTCAGCCAGTAGGTGTTGCCGAACAAAGGGATGGCCGGGATGACAACGGTGGAATTGACAACGTCGTAAGGGAAGCCGCCGCCGCAGGTGCCGCCATTAAAGGACGAGCCGGCGCTGCAAAGGGGTGCTACGTTCGTCGGGAGAATAGTAGCGGTTCCGCTACCCAACAGGGCGCCGTAGGACGTGGTGCCGACCGCCCAGGAAACGGTAGCGGGCATTGCACCAACCGGTACCCACTCGCTGAAGGTGAAGGCAGTCATGTTTCCGAACGCTACGAACGAGTCGGTCACGATAAAGCTGTCGATGTAATAAGCGTCAGAGGTGCCGTTTGTCGGCCCGTTGTTGTAGAGGTCACTCGCAAAGGCAGGAGCCGTCAAGGCGAGGGACAGAAGAACCGCGAGGAGCGACAGAGTCGCAATGCGCATTTGGTCCTCCGAGATTCTAGCTAGGATATTCATTTTGGAAACCAGGATTTCGACAATATACAGGCAAACGCTTCTACAGGCCACTGAAAAAGTCCTTTTGAGGGTCATTTCGAGGGGAAAAAGCGGTTGCAAGTGATTGAACCTTCGTTCCTCAAAATCGCCGAAATTTACTATCTTTGGTTCTTTTTTCGGCAACCGATCTACTCGTGCACTTTTTTAGTCTTGTTGATCCCGGATAGCTCCGACGTTCCGGAAGAGCCCCGCCCAGCCTCCTTTCCGGGTTGGCGAAAAGCCAGAGAGGGCATCATTCCCAGCTGACTTCTCAGACGGTTCCCCGTACCGTCCTTCGTTCTTGCTATCAGCGGCTGATCTCCGGCTCGCTGGCACGGGCAGCGCCGTGTCAGATGCCTCTTGCCCCATGAAGCGCGCGTCCTGATATAAACTTTCCCGCTACAGATTTTCCTGGTTGGAGCTCACGTGAAAACACGCTTCGCTGCATTGCTCTGCTGTGTACTGTCCAGTTCATTCTTGCTTGCGCAATCTATTCCATCCCCTTCATCGTCGGAGTCACCGGCGAAAAAAGAGCTGACGATTGAAGAGATCTTCAAGCCCGGCGGCATCCTCGGCCGGGCTCCGGAGGACGTGAAGTGGAGTCCCGATGGCTCTAAAGTTTCGTTCGTACAGCGTGACGACAGTGGCGACCACGGCGCGCTGTATTACGTGGACGTGACCACGGGCAAGCCGGCTGTTCTGGTGTCGAGCGCGAAGCTGGCAACTCTGGCGCCGCCTATCAGCGCTATTAAGGACGAACGCAAGAAGGAGGCGGCGCAGCGTTATTCCGTTGCCGCCTATCACTGGTCGCCGGATTCCAAGAAGCTGTTGTTCGATTCCCTGGGTCAACTTTGGCTTTACAACCTGGAGAGCAGCACCGCAGTGCAGATCACGACCAGCTCGGATGGCACCGTCGATCCGAAGTTCTCGCCCGATGGAAGCCGCATCTCGTATGTGCGCAAGCACAACCTCTACGTGGAGCGAGTGGACGGCGGGAACGAGCGAACGCTAAGCAAAGATGGCGACGACAACCTGCTGAACGGCGAAGTCGACTGGGTTTACGAGGAAGAGCTGTACACCCGCAGCAATTACTTCTGGTCTCCGGATGGCAAGCAGATCGCCTTTTTGCAGATGAACGAGAAGGCAGTGCCTACGTATCCCATCACCGACTGGATGCCCACCCATCCCACCGTGGACCAGCAGAAGTATCCCCAGCCCGGCGATCCTAATCCCGAGGTGCGCTTGGGCGTGGTGGGCTCCAATGGCGGCAAGATCAAATGGGTCAATGCCGGGACCGACAGCAGCAGCGACCTGCCGCTAGCGAACGATCCCAATGCCCTGATTCCCCGCTTCGGATGGGTGCGTGAGGGTGTGTTGTGGGCAATGGCCCTCAACCGGGTGCAAAACCAGATGGACTTGTATTTCGTGGATGTAAAGAACGGCAAGTGGACGCTGATGATGTCTGAAACCACCGACGCCTGGATCGACATGCATCCCGAGGTGGATTTCCAGATTTTGTCTTCTGGCGATCAGTACTTGTCGGACCAGCTGGCGCGACGGGCACAACCACATTTACCTGTACCAGTTCGACAAACAGAATCCGCTCAGCAGCCCGGCGAAAATGGTGGCGCAACTCACGCATGGCGATTGGGAAGTCGAGAGCATTGACGGCGTGGACGAGAAGCAGGGCATTGTCTATTTCTCGGCCAACGAGGGTGATTGGCGGCAGACGAACATCTATGCCGTAGGACTGGACGGGAAGAACTTTCATCGCGTGTCCAAGGAGAATGGGTCACATAAGGGAGATTTCGATCCCACGAACTCGAAGTATTACGTGGACCATTACTCGGCGATGACGGCACCGCCGACGTTTTCGCTGTGCACAGTTGAAGGCGCTTGTAACGCGTTTTGGAAAGCCCGCGGCGTGGAGGACTACGACTTGCTGACTCCGAAGTTCGTGGACTTCAAAGCTGCCGACGGCACAACCACTTTGCAAGGCGCAATCCTGCTACCGGAGGGAGGGCCGATGATGGCGAACGGAAAGGCTCCGCTCATTGTGAATCCCTATGGCGGCCCGGGAGTGCAGACGGTGCGCGATGCCTGGGGCGTGGTGGACCTGTTCGACCAGATCCTGGCACGGCAAGGATTCGCCGTTTTGCACGTGGATAACCGCGGCATGGCCGGACGAGGAAAGGCCTTCGCCATGGTCATCAAACATAATTTCGGTGAGACCGAGTTCAACGACCAGATGTCCGCGGTGAAGCAAGCGCTGCAACAGTTTCCCCAACTGGACGGGAATCGGCTTGGATTCTGGGGCTGGAGCTACGGCGGATATTTCACGCTGTATACGCTCGAGCATACGAACGTCTTCAAGGCTGGGGTTTCGGTGGCGCCGGTGAGCGACTGGCGCAATTACGACTCGATCTACACCGAACGCTATATGGGTCTGCCGGTAGACAACGCAGAGGGCTACAGGAAGAGTTCGCCCCTCAACTTCGCGGCGAATTTGCATGGCAACCTGCTGGAGGTTCACGGCACCAGCGACGACAACGTGCACATGCAGAACACCATCCAAATGATCAATGCATTTATCGATTCAGGCAAGCAGTTCGAGCTGATGATGTATCCTGGCAAGACCCATGGCATTGCCGGGTTCGCTGCGCGGACGCACCTGTTCCATATGATTGACGACCACTTCGAGAAGACATTGGCGCCAGGGAAGTGAGGCGCCCCAGAAAATCAAGTTAGGTTTCACATCCATGCTGACCGCGAGCTGGCGTGGGCGAATCCCGGCTTGCCCTATCGCCTTGCTTTCTGTTTGAATTCGAAGGCACTGATTCCAGTACTCCCGGGAGCGTTACCCTGGCGAACCAATTCTTCGCGTGCAAGTCCATCGACAAGCTGATCTCCGATTCAGAGGAGCCGGAACATCGGCTCAGAAAGACACTAGGCCCGTGGTCGTTGATCGGCCTCGGTATCGGCGCCGTGATTGGCGCCGGAATTTTCACCGTGATTGGGACGGCGATTGCCGGGCAGAAATTCGACACCTCGTCGATCCTGAACGCACCCGTGGCCGACTACCTGGTGCATCACGCGGCAACGCTGGGCCGTCCCGGAGCAGGGCCGGCGCTGGCGATTTCACTGGTGCTGGTGGGCATCGTTTGCGCGTTTACGGGGCTTTGCTATGCGGAGCTGGCCTCCATGATCCCGATCGCCGGCAGCGCTTACACCTACACCTACGCGACCATGGGCGAGTTGATCGCGTGGATCATCGGCTGGGGCCTAATCCTGGAATACGCGGTCAGCAACATGGCGGTGAGCGTGGGCTTTGCCGCGCACATGGTCGCCACGTTCAGTTGGTTCGGCTGGCATCCCGCACTGCGCTGGATCACGCCGGCATACTTGCCCGGCGGTCTGAGCGATCTCCAAGGCAACATGCTCTACGCTCCAGGCTGGCACTTCGGTTTCAACCTTCCAGCGGTTCTTATTGTCATGTTGCTCACGGTGGTGCTGGTGCGCGGCATCCGTGAATCGGCTGAAACCAACAACGTCATGGTGATCCTGAAGATTGCCGCCATCCTGACCTTCGTGTTCGTGGGGATGCGATTCATTCATCCCGCCAACTACCATCCGTTCGCGCCGGAGGGCTGGCCGGGTGTGCTGACCGGCGGGTCGATCATCTTCTTTACCTATATCGGATTCGACTCCGTCTCGACCGCGGCTGAGGAGGCGCGCAATCCGCAGCGCGATTTGCCGATCGGCATTATTGTCACGCTGATCGTTTGCACTCTGCTTTACATTGCCGTGGCCGTGGTGCTGACCGGCATCGTTCCCTGGCAGACGCTGATTGACGACGCCGCGCCCGTGGTCAACAGCATGAGCAAGCTCGCGGGAACCACTAAGTCTGCGCTGCTGCACTGGACTGAGTTGGCCGTTTTGTTCGGCGCAATGATGGGCATGATCTCGTCCCTGCTGGTGTTCCAGTTGGGACAGGCGCGGGTGTGGTTCTCGATGTCGCGCGACGGCCTATTGCCTAAAATGTTCAGCCGGGTGCATCCGCGATTTCGCACACCAGCCACCGCGACTTGGATCGCCGGATTCCTGGTTGGCATTCCCGGCGGCATTCTCGACATCGGCACGCTTTCGGATTTGTCGAATATCGGCACACTGTTCGCGTTCGTCCTGGTGTCAATCGGGGTCATTATTCTGCGGCACAAGCAACCGGAGAGGCACCGCGGATTCCGCGCTCCCGGCGGCCTGGCAGCGCCCATCCTCAGTGTGGTGTTTTGCGTGCTGCTGATGGCGGGCCTGCCGATCTTGACCTGGCTGCGCTTTTTCGTGTGGCTGATCATCGGGCTGACGGTGTACATGTTGTACAGCCGGCACCGCAGCGAGTTCAGTCCGCGGCGGAGTTGTCAACCATACGATGAGAGGATTAAGGGCTGAAAGTTGCTCGATACCTGCTGCGTTCCGGGAATAATCGTTGTCACCTCGTGGGAACAGTCATATACTCAGCGTAATGTGGGGACTATGGAATGACTGAAAAAGAATCCGCCCTTTCGTTGGACGCTATCGTTCGGGACGTTGCGAATCAGCTGCACCGCCTTCGAGAAAACCCTCTTCCAAAAGATCCCGTGATTCAATTTAGTGGATGCGAGATTGAACTGTCAGTGAAGGCAACGGTCGAAGGTGGAGGGGGCGTGCGCTTCTACATATTTTCCGCCGAGGCGAAAGCGGCCAATGAGCAGCTCAGTAAGATTAAATTGAGTTTTGGGGCGGCGGGTACGCCCTTGGTAATGCTCACGCAAAGCGCTGGAGAGGGTCCAGAACTCAAGCGCCAGTAAGGTGGCAGATGACCGATTCAAAAGAATTTCGCTGGCTTCGGGAGAAGGGAGATTCTCTGCCGGCCCGTTACGAGTTTCGTTGGATTGCGGTCGACGGGGAACAGATAGGTAAGGACAGGATTCCGATTGAAGAAATAATTGTGGCCGACGGTGATACGCTGGGTGAAACGATCGCCCTTGTACGAGTTCAAGGACGAAACCCACTGGAATTATTTTATGTTTTCGTCCGCCCCAGTCTCTCTGAACCATTACAGCGCCAACAAGATGCCGAATCCTACATGGGTGCAGGTTATGCACGATGAGATGCCACGAGCTCCACTACAGCATTCACGCGGCGGTCACTTAACTTCACCGTATGCCTTACCAGGTTGATTACGACGGGTTCTATGGATACTTCAAGAATCGCGCCTACGCTAATATCTATTGCCATGGTGTTGCGGGCCGTGTGCCTCAGCCCTTTCGCTTGGCTGCGCTGATTGATACGGGAGCTGACTATCTAGAACTGCCAAATTCGGTGGCCCAACAGCTCGGCCTAAATCTCAGTATGTACCCGGCTAATCTCGTTCTCACGGCTGGCGGATACCTTCCAGTAGCTGTCGTGCCCAACTTCGGGGTAGAAATCGAGGGCAAATTGGTGAGCGTGACCGCTCACTTCATGGCTTTAAGTACGGCACTGCTCGGGTTAAGCGTTATCATCGCCTCGGCCGATATCGGCTTCGACGTCAACAAATGGCTTTATAAGAAATAACCTGTGCTCTGGAGAAGGCGCTGCCCGGCGCATCGTGTCCTGATTGACCGGTGGCAAGTCTTACTGCTGCGGACGATTCAGCCCAAGCCAACAAGAACATGAACGAATCTCTCGGCGACTTTATTTTCTCGCTGCCCAAGGCCGAACTCCATCTGCACCTCGAGGGCACAGTCGATCCGCCTACCCTGGCTGAGCTAAGTCGCCGCCATCCCACGCCACTTTCCAGCACCAATAATCGCTACAAAAAGATCGAGGACAGCGGACGGATCCTCACAGAGGAAGAAGCGCGTGCGCTGTACGACTACAAGCACTTCACCGGCTTTCTGTGGGCGTTCAAAGCGGTCACTGAGCGGTTGCGCACCGCCGAGGACTACGAACTTGTCACCTATCGCATGATGCAGAAGCTGCACGCGCAGAATGTGCTGCATGCCGAGGTGTACATCTCGGCAGGCGTTGTGCAGTGGCGCGGGCAGGAATTTGCTCCCCTGTTTGAAGGAGCCGAGCGTGGGCGGCTGCGCGGCGAGCGCGAGTTTGGAATGTCACTGCTGTGGATCTTCGATGCGGTCCGGCACTTCGGCGTGGACGAAGCGCGCCGCGTAGTTGACGAGGCCATTCGCTTCAAGGACAGCAACGTTGTTGGGATCGGAATTGGCGGGGACGAGCGCCGTGCCGGGCCGGAGCAGTTTCGCGAGGTGTATGAGCACGCCGCGCAAAACGGATTGCGATTGACTGTGCACGCCGGAGAAACGATGGGAGCGGAATCCATCTGGGGCGCGCTGCGGGAGCTGAAGGCGGACCGCATCGGACATGGACTGCACGCCAGCGACGATCCGGAACTGGTGCGGTATCTCGCCGAGATGCAAATTCCGGTAGAGATGTGCATCACCAGCAATGTAAAGACCGGCTGCTGTGCCGCAGTGGAGGAACACCCAGTACGCAAGTTGTTCGATGCAGGAGTGCGGGTCACGCTGAATACCGACGATCCTGACATGTTCCATACGAGCCTGTCGCGCGAATACCAGATTGCCCAGCAGGTCTTCGGGTTCAGCGAGGATGAGCTTCGGGAGCTGGCGAAGAACTCATTTCGCGCGTCGTTCTTACCGGAAGAGAAAAAGCAAGAATACCTTGGGAGGTTCTAGAGCGCGTTTCGAAAATCGCCTGATAGCAAGCGGCGTCGCCTCAGAGGCTAAAGCCAGTCTTATATTGCGCGGGACGGCGCGGCTGAAGCCGCGCCCCTTCCAAGAAGCATCTTTTGAAAACAAGCTCAAACCATCTTCGTACCGGTGCTTTCTGTAACAGTTCCATAGGAGCTGCTCTGCGATTTTCCGGCATTTACGGACGGCCTGAAGGGCGTCCCCTTCGAGAAACCAGACTTAACCAGAGTTCCTAGAGTTCCAGTTCGGCGCGGATCATGTTGTCTTCCATGTTCGCAAACATTTTGAAGCCGTGCTTAACGCAGACGGCCCGCATTTCGCGGTTTTCAGGAAGCATGTTGGAGACGACCAGCTTAAGCTTCTCGTCGCGAGCAAATTCGATCATGCGGCGATAAAGCTCGGTTCCCAGACCCTTGTGCTGGGCAGCGTCAATTGCCACCGCGGCGAGTTCGGCTTCATCACGGCCATGCAACTTGCTAAGCCGGCCAACCGCCAGGATCTCGGGTTCACCGGTCTCGTCCTTGCGCACCGCAACCAGCGCCAACTCGCGGGTGTAGTCAATAAAACAGGCGCGAGTCAAGCGTTCGTGGGCGGTACGTTGGGTCAACTTCAACGGCTGGAAGTAGCGCAGATAGACACTTCTTTCCGAGAGCTTTTTGTGGAACTCAATCATCATGGGCTCGTCTTCCGGCCGGATAGGCCTGATGACCACTTCGTTCCCGTCCTTCATTTTCCAGGTCCTGACCAGCTGGGTCGGGTAGGGACGAATGGCTGTGGTGGGCAGCTTGTCTTCCGTCATGTCCAGGCCATGCACCACCACGCGCGCGTCCAACGCGAGAATACGTTCCGGCGAAGCCAGCAGGGGGTTGATGTCAATCTCCTTGATCCAAGGCTGCTCGACGACGAGTTGGCTGAAGCGCACCAGGAGATCTTCCAGCAACGCCAAATCGACCGGCTTGCGACCGCGAACGCCCTTCAGTGCCTTGAGGATGTTGGTCTGCTCCATCATGCGGAGGGCGAGCGTGGAATTCAAAGGCGGCAGCGCGAGGGCGCGGTCTTTGAAGACCTCGACCAACTGCCCGCCGGTCCCGAACAGTATGACTGGGCCGAACTGGGGGTCGAGACTGCTGCCGACGATCAACTCATAGCCATCGAGCTTAACCATGGGCTGGACCGTAACCCCCTGGAAATGCTCGGCGCCAACTTTCTCGGTGACCGACTGCTTGATCGCCTGGAACGCGGCCTTCACCGCTTCCGCATCGCGCAGGTTTAACTGCACTCCACCCACATCGGTCTTGTGCGTGATGGTGAGCGAATGCACCTTCAGCACAACGGGATAGCCAATCTCCTCGGCAGCTTCTAGCGCCTCCTGTTCGGTGATCGCGATTCGGGTATCGACCGTGGGAATGTCGTAGGCCTTTAGCAACTGCTTGGATTCGTACTCCGTCAGGATGGTGCGGCCCGACTGACGGGTCCTCTGGATGATCTGCTCGGCAACTCCGCTTTGCACGGTGCCGTCCTCGTGTTGCGGCAACGCCGGAGTTTCGTACAGTCCCTTCAGGTTGTAAGCGTAGCGCCACATGTAGTTGAAGGCGCGCACTGCGCTGTCGGGAAACTGGAAGGTCGGAATGCCCGCTTGGTTCAGGATCTGCTCGCCCGCCGCGACTTCGGCGCCGCCCATCCAGCTGGCCAGCACCGGCTTGCCAAATCCTTTGGCATAGGGCTTCAGCTTCTCGGCAATCTGGGTAGGATTGGTCATATCCTGCGGGGTCAGTATTACCAGCATGCCGTCAATGCTGGGATCTTTGGCGGCGATCTCCAGCGATTTCGCATAACGCTCAGGCTCGGCGTCGCCGAGAATATCCACGGGGTTGTTGTGGCTCCATTGAGGAGGAAGAATTTCGTCGAATGCCTTTAAGGTCTCGGGCGACAATTCAGCCAACTCGCCTCCACCCGCAGCTAGCGCGTCGGTGGCCAGCACACCGGGACCGCCCGCATTGGTCACGATGCACAGCCGCTTGCCCCGGGGCCGTGGCTGCTTGGCCAACACGTCGGACATGAAGAAAATGTCGGCGATGCTGTTCACCCGCAGAACGCCGCTGCGCCGGAATGCGGCATCGAGCACTTCGTCGCTGCCAGTGAGCGATCCGGTGTGGGAAGCCGCCGCTTTGGCCGCGGCCGCGGTGCGTCCCGCCTTGATCACAATGACCGGCTTGGTCAGCGAGACCTCGCGCGCGGCGGAGAGGAATGACCGCGCATCGCCAATGGATTCCATGTAGATCACAATGCTATGGGTCCGCGGATCATTGCCGAAGTAGTCCACCAGATCGCCCCAGTTCACGTCGAGCATGGAGCCGACGGAGACGAAGGCGCTGAAGCCAACATTCTCACGCAGGCTCCAGTCCAGCACGGCGGTGCATAGGGCACCGCTCTGGCTGATGAAAGCGACGTTCCCCGGCCGAGCAACGCTGTGGGCAAAAGTCGCATTGAACCCGCGAATGGGATTCATTACCCCCAGGCAGTTCGGACCAACAAGCCGCATTTTGCCGCGAATAATCTGCGCGATCTGCCGCTCCAACTCTTTTCCGTGCTCGCCGTGTTCTTTGAATCCAGCCGAGATGACGATGCCCGCGGGTATGCCCAGCTCCACCGATTCGGCAATGAGATCGGGCACGGTATCGGCCGGGGTGGTAATCACTACCAGGTCCACTTTGTCGGGAAGGTCTCGAACACTGGGATAGGCCTTGATGCCAAGCACGTTCGGACGCTTGGCGTTGACCGGGAATACCGTACCGCCAAACGGGCTGCTCAACAGATTCCACAGCACGGAGCGGCCCACACTGCCTGCCCGTTCCGAGGCTCCGATTACCGCGACGCTGTGGGGCAGAAAAAAGGGGTCGAGCGGATGGCTTTCAGAGCGGTAAACATCGGATGAAGGATCGGCTTTCATGATGCTCGAACTTGTGGGTTTAGCGGCAGACATAGTGGTCATGCTTCCTCACAGGATGAAATTCCAGTTTAAGCCCTGACGCACGGCGCCGGGAGCAACTTGTCACGGAAAGTCGTGATAGGGATCACAACGTTCCCGGCTCGGGCGCCTCGCAAATCCGGGTCCGACGGTGTAGTCCGTGGTTGCCGTCTCTACCTGGGGCCGTGGCTTAACCCCTTTCTCCCCCGTGTCCTGCGAACTGAAGACAGCCGACCGCGGCCCGTTCCAGACGCGGAATGATACAATGCCACTTTCCCGCGCAAAAAACGTGTGGCGATGCGCCCTCTGAACTGGATCCCGACTCTTGGCACAACAGACGACAGAACCTCGAACCATTACCTACGCCGATGCTGGGGTGGACATTGAGCGCGCCAATCGCACCAAGCAGCGCATCAAGTATCTCGCCCACAAGACCTTCAACCGCGGAGTGTTAAGCGAGATCGGCGGCTTCGGCGGGCTCTTCGCCATCGACAAACGAAAGTACCCGGATCCCGTTTTGGTTTCCAGCGTAGACGGTGTGGGTACCAAGCTGAAAATCGCCTTTGAGATGAACCTCCACCACACAGTGGGCGCCGACTTGGTGAACCACTGCGTCAACGACATCGCCGTCCAGGGCGCCGCGCCCATGTTTTTCATGGACTACTTCGCGACCGGCAAGCTGCAGCCGGAAATCGCCGAAAAAGTCGTGGCAGGCATTGCCGACGCCTGCAAGCAGAACGGGTGCGCGCTCATCGGTGGCGAGACCGCCGAAATGCCTGGCTTTTACACCAACGGCGAATACGATTTGGCGGGATTTATCGTTGGCGTTACCGACCGCGCCAAGCTCCTCACCGGCAAAGCGGTGCAAGCCGGAGACGTGCTGATCGGCCTGACTTCCACCGGACTGCACACCAACGGCTATGCCCTTGCCCGGAAGCTTTTCTTCGACGTCGCCCATTACACGCCCGATTCTTATGTCAACGAGATCAAGGGCAAAGTCGGCACGGAGTTGATGAAGACCCACAAGAGCTACTGGCCTATCATGCGGCGCATGATCGAAGCCGATGCGGTTTCTGCCATGACGCACATCACCGGCGGTGGTATCACCGAGAACCTGCCACGGGTCTTGCCCAAGGGCGTCGGCACGATTGTCGAGATCAACTCCTGGCCGGTGCCGCCGATCTTCGAACATCTGCAAAAGATCGGCAACGTTCCGCAAGACGAGATGCTGCGCACCTTCAACATGGGGATCGGCATGATCCTCGTGGTGCCTGCGAAGAAGTTCAAGAAAGTGCAGCTGATCCTGGAGCGCTGCGGCGAGAAGGGCTACACAATTGGCCGCGTCGTGAAGGGTGAGAAGCGGGTGACCTACCAGTAAGAAAGCAGTCAGCCGTCAGCTGTTGGCGTTCAGGCAAAGGCGATTCATCGCCAGTGCTCCGAGCGGCAGACAGGCGGAGCGTACAATGGCGCTTGCAGCGGACGGAATAGAACATGAAGCGTCCCACGCTTGCGTTATTAGCGGTGGTCGTCTGTCTAGCAGTTCTGCTGTCGGGATGCGGCGGCTCATCTAGCCCACAAGCAACGCCACTGCAAATCACCACGAAGTCTCCTCTCCCGCCGGGAAGAGTCGACACTTCCTATACGACAACCCTGAACGCAACTGGCGGTTATCCACCTTACTCTTGGAGCGCGTCGGGGACCGTGCCGCCCGGACTAAGTTTGAATAGCTCCGGTATACTGTCCGGCACACCGAGCACGGCGGGGGTCTTTGTTCTTAATGCGGTGGCCACGGACCAAACGGCTCCCTCTGGGATGTCGAATGCCGGCCTTTCCATCACCATCGTTCCTCAACTCCAGATCACGACCACTTCTCTGCCCAACGGCAGTCCAAGCGTCTTCTACAGCGTCACTCTAGCCGCCACGGGCGGGACCGCTCCTTATTCCTGGGCGATTACGCAGGGCAGCTTGCCGAATGGCTTGACATTGACTGCAACCACCGGTGTGATCTCAGGTACGCCCATTGATGTGGGCACGTCAAGCTTCACGGTGCAGGTGTCCGACAGCGAGAATCCCGCTGCGACCGCTACCGCCAGCCTTAGCATTGTGATCAGCCCACCGCCACCGAGAAATGCGGCTCTCTACCTCTCGAACGGAACTGGGCTGCAGATCCAGAGCGATGGCTCCCTTTCGCCTTTGCCATCGTCGCCGGAAGCGGTGATTTCAGGGTTCCCTTTCGGCTCTTCGCCGACGAGCCCGATACTGTTCGAGGTTGGTGGCCCAGAGACGCTTGTTTTCACGTCGATACTGGTAAACCCGGATTACTCCCTCACCCCGATTACCAGCGTTTCCATCCCGCCCGGTTCTGGCGGTTTCCCATACGGATACGGACCGCCGACCGTCGACCCTACGGGCGCAAACGTTTACCTACCTGGCCCCATCGGCACCAGCGGCACCCTAGGGGTAACGATCTATCCCGGTAACGGCTCTCTGCAATCTGTGGGCACCGTTACCATCCCCAATGTGACCTTCATGTCACGGACGGTATTTACACCTGACGGAGCGTTAGCGTTCATCCAGACCTGCCCTGCCGACAGCAACGGCAGCATTCTGTCTTACTCGCGCAGCTCCAATGGCATGCTGACTCCAGGCCCCGTTTATATACTGCCGGCAGGCTCTTGCGCTCAAGTTCTGACCGTCTCGCCGGATGGCAGATACCTGGCGGCTGTGCTTCCAGCGACTCCGCTTGGGAACTATCTTGTGCAGGTTTACAGCATAGGCAGCGATGGGACTCTCACCGCTGTCTTGCCTCAGCCTTTCACGGTGCTTATTACGCCATCAGGAAGTCCCGTCACCGTAAACGACATAACGTGGGATCAATCCGGTTCCTTTTTGCTTCTGGCCACTGGCACCAGCTCCATGGGGGCAGGAGGCACGGCTGTTCTTAGTTTTTCAGGAAGTGCTCTCACTGAGATTGTCTACCCAACGGGGATCAACGTTGTATATGTCCAGCGGGCGGGATCTCTTGTCTATGCTTCGGGGAATTGTGTGGGCCTGCAGTGTCTTGGATCGTTGGGCGTAGCTGGATTTAACTTTGAGAATGGCGAGTTGGTTCCTCTTCCCGGTTCGCCCTACCCATATGGGCTAAGGAGTTACATAGTGATCTACTAAGATTCGATTAGACCCACTGCTTGAGCGTCGGATAGCTGATTCGACTACCCGTGTCGCAGCGCGCGCGGTGCAATTGCATTTCTGCCGAAGGGACAACCGAATGAGTCAACGACGATACTTGCCGGGCCTGGTGGCGTTCTGTTGCCTGCTCTTTGCCCATGGGTTGTGGGCGCAAACGCTGCAGATAATCGATGCAGAAGGCCATTCCACGACCATCACTGCAGCGCAGATTGCCGGCTCGCCACACGTAACGCCGAATGTGCTCGATCATGACGTGCCCGCACAGTTTGGGGGCGGCCCGTTAGCTACGCTGCTTTCAATCGCGGGCGTTCAACTGGGTGACAAACTTCGCGGACCCCGAATGGCTGAGGCATTGCCGGTAGAGGCGGCCGACGGCTACAAGGTGGTCTTTGCCCTCGCAGAGCTTGATCCAGCATTTGCCACACGTGAAATCATCCTCGCTGATAGGCGGGACGGAAAACCACTTGACGGGAAAGAAGGTCCGTTGCGAATCGTCGCGCCAGGCGACAAGAGGCCGGCCCGATGGGTGCGTCAAGTTACTTCCTTGAAAGTTATGTCAGTCAAGTAATCATGCGCAGATCACGGCTCGCCGCTGTCGGTGGTTGTTCCCTCGCCGTCCGCCCGCTTGCAGCCATGTGTCGCGGCGTTCTTCGAAGCGCGCAATGTCGGTCTGGTGCAGCAAAGTCATCCCGATCTCATGTCTAGCATCAAGATCGGATTCTTGAAAGGCTACGATCAGCGTTCCTGCTCGGGCCCCCATGATCCCACATTGTGGGATGTCATACATTGTGGGATTGTCGCACCGGCGGTGATTACTCGCTGGCGGGCGCGGCTTCTTGCGAAGATTGCTGGGTATGGGTGACGTGCGCGAGGAAGCCCGCGACGCGCTGAAGGAACTGCGCATGCTGCACCAGGGCAAGCTGGTGATTGCAGCGAATTGGCATTCGAACGCAAATTGCGTGTCGTTCACCGCAGCGGGACCATCCTCTCACACGCCGGACAAGCATTTCTAAAGACGTGCAAAGCGTGGGCGCAAGCTCCCGCGGAGCGATACATGTGGCATGTCGAGCGTTAAGGAGGCAGGCAGGGCGTCCGGTGAGGCACGGCTGGACCCGGACTCCTTCAGAAGTCAGCGCCTACCGTCAACCATTCTTCGGCGCAGCCTCTTCAGCAGGCGGCTTGGGATTGGTGACGCGCTCGACGATCTCTTGCGCCAGCTTTAAGTAGGCCTCGGTGCCGCGGGCGTGCGGATCGTAGATCAGCGCCGGCTTGCCGTGGCTGGGCGCTTCGGCGAGCCGGATGTTGCGCGGGATCGCGGTCTGGCACATGAGGTCGCCGAAGAAGCCGCGAAGTTCCGTGGCCACGGACTGCGCGAGATTGGTGCGCTCGTCGAACATGGTCAGCACGACGCCCTCGACTGCGAGGCCGCGATTAAGCTCGACGCGGATGCGGTCGATGGTGTCGAGCAGCTCGGTGACGCCCTCGAGTGCGAAGTACTCAGCCTGCATCGGGATGAGAACGGTGTCGGCTGCGACCAGCGCGTTCAGGGTGAGCAGGTCGAGCGCAGGCGGACAGTCGATGACGATGAACCGAAACTCTTCGCGCAACGGCTGCAGCGCGTGGCGCAGTCGGTACTCGCGGAGATCGAGGGGGACTAGTTCAATGTTGGCGCCGATTAGGTTCTTGTGCGCGGGGATCATGCGGAGGTTGTCGAGCTCGGTGGGGAGCGTTGCCTGCAGGGCCAGAACCTCGCCCATGATGACCTGGTAAGTGCTGGGGCGTTCGGGATCGCGCAAAAAGCCGAGACCGCTGGAGGCGTTGGACTGGGGATCGCAATCGACAAGCAGGGTGCGAGCGCCGAGGGTGGCGAACGACGCAGCAAGGTTGATGGCGGTCGTGGTTTTGCCGACCCCGCCCTTCTGATTGGTAACTGCGATGATGCGACCCATAAGTTTGCAAGACGAGGCTGGACTTAAGAAGCTTAGAACGCGGCGAGGCGGGTCGGCAATGACGGAACAGAGAGGAGGCAAAGTTTCCAGAGGAAAAGCTGTGCAAGACTTGGGTGACAGTGCGGAAGGTGCTGATTAGGCGGAGAGTACGCGGGCAGACTGGCTGTGGGTAACTTGGGACTTTGGGGTGGGCGGCAAATGTTCCACGTGGAAGATTACCAATCGGAATCGCTTGACCACTTCCCGAACTTCAAAACCGTGACGAGCAAGCGATTGCCGCCCAGCCTAGGGAGTCGCGGGGTCGTTCGGTAGAGACAAATGTTCCACGTGGAACATTTCGAATGCCTCAGCGTCATCGTGACCGCCACGGTGGAACTCCGGAGAGTTCCTTCCCTGGGGAACGGTGCGAGCCAAATCACATGTTTCTTCAGTAACATAGAAGTATCTCCACTACAACCTTATCTCTCACATAAAACTTAACTGTACTTCCCACTTGTTACTGATATGGTAAGAAATATTGATTATTATAGTCCACTTATGTAGTTGCGGCTTCCTTCTCCAGGCGTTGAACGCTCCCATCAATGCCGTTGTCCCACCGCAACCACCCGCGCCTTGCTGAGAGGCACGGCCACTGGCTCCTGCCAACGCCATTGCTTCCCGAGCACCTCCTGCGCAGTCAGAACCTGTCTTGCACTGACGAGCAACCCCAGCCTGCCATCTTGCGCGACCAGCTTTGCCGCAACGGGCAACGCCAGCTCGAAGCGCTCGACGGCGCGCAAGGTCACCAGGCCGGCAGTTCTTTCCCACTCCTCGGCGCGGCCCGCAAACACGTAAGCGCCTTCGATCCCCAGGCTCCGTATCACCTCGCGCAGAAATGTCGCCTTCTTCTGTTGCGATTCAATCAGCGTCAGCTCCAGATCGGGCGCGAACAACTTCATCGGAATCCCTGGAAATCCCGCACCCGACCCGACGTCCGCCAGCGTCGCCGGCGCCGCACCTTCATCTTTTCCGCACAGGAGTACCCGCGCCGCGAACAATGACTCGCCGAAGTGCCGGGTCACGATCATCTCTGGATCGCGCACGGCGGTCAGATTCATCCGCGCGTTCCACAGCAGCAACCGGTCGAGATATATCTGCAACGATTCCAGCAGCCACGGCGCCTCTCCGCCGGTAAACGGCGCCAGCAGGTCGGCCATGCGTGCAGTCTCCATCGTGCAATCTGCAGCATACGACACTCGGCCCGCGGCAAGGCAACTTCGACCGCAGCGGAGATGATGAAGGATCCAGTTGCGCACACCCACACCCAACCCTTCGCCTATTTCGCTAATGTGTGGAAAAAATGCTGGACCGTCGCCCCCTTGTGCGATGAAGGGCGCCATTATATAGTTTCATACTTTCGAAACTTATTAACTATTTAACCGGCATCGTTTCAGGGCCTGGTAGTTCCCCATCCAATGTTCTCCGATCGTTGTCGACTACGGAATCGCG
Organism: uncultured Acidobacteriaceae bacterium; assembly: GCA_963836295.1. Classification (GTDB taxonomy): domain Bacteria; phylum Acidobacteriota; class Terriglobia; order Terriglobales; family Acidobacteriaceae; genus Bog-257. The sequence goes on from CAWIIY010000007.1 coordinate 465,657, forward strand.
AAGAGCCACAGCCTCGCGTTCGTGCGATGCATCGCGATCGCCTGATCCGCCTGGTTGCAAAAGCTGCACCAAGCTTGCAATCTGGTCAGCATGCCGGAACTACCAGATATCGCCGCGTACATTGATGCACTCGAAACCCGCATCGTTGGGCAACCGATCGAGCGAATCCGACTGGCAAGCCCCTTCTTGCTGCGGACCGCACAACCGCCGGTGAGCAGTATGGAAGGCCGTATCGTGCGCGAACTGCGCCGAATCGGCAAGCGAATCGCTATTGGGGTCGAAGGCGACCTCTGGCTGGTGTTGCACCTGATGATTGCCGGTCGATTGCACTGGCGGCCACGGGGAGCAAAACTGGCGGGGCGGCAGAGTCTTGCAGCTTTTGATTTTCCCAATGGTTCCCTTGTGCTGACTGAAGCCGGCGCAAAGCGCCGCGCGTCATTGTACGTCCTCACTGGCGAGGAGGGCTTGCATTCCATTGACCCCGGAGGCATCGATATTTTCTCCAGCGACTTAGATTCCTTTCGAGCCGCGTTGACGCTAGAAAACCGCACCCTCAAGAGAGCTCTTACCGATCCGCGCCTGATCAGCGGAATCGGCAACGCATATTCGGATGAGATCTTGCACGCGGCGCAGCTGTCGCCCATCGTGTTCACACACAAGTTGGAGCAACGCGATTGGGAGAGATTGTTCGGCGCCACGCGCAGTACGTTGGTTCTCTGGATTGAGCGGCTGGGCGCCGAAGCCAAGACGAAGTTCCCGGAAAGAGTGACGGCGTTCCGCAAGGACATGGCGGTTCACGGTCGCTATGGAGAGCCCTGCCCCAGATGTGGAGAAAAGATTCAGCGGATTCGTTATGCGGACAACGAAACGAACTACTGTGCGCGATGCCAAACGGGCGGAAGAGTTCTCGCGGATCGCAGTCTGTCCCGATTGTTACGCTCGGACTGGCCGCGCACGCTGGAGGAGCTCGAAGCGCTCAAGCGCCATTAAAGGAACGGCGTCGGTGGAAACGGCTGCTTGCCGCCCTAGCCGGGATACACCAACTCTGAAATTGACTTAGGGGCCCGCGCAAGCCGCGAATTTATTCAGTTGGAAGCACGGCGGCCCGAATCGCGATAGAATTTTCCTGAGGACAAATCGAATGAGTGATCAAGAGAGTGATTTTGAAGCGAACGGCGAAGAACAAGAGTCAGAAAGCGGAAGTCTCGGCATGGGTTTGACCATGCTGTTCATTGGCCTGGCGGCTGGCGCCTTGATGGCCCTGTTGCTGACGCCGAAGACTGGCAAGCAGATGCGCCGCACCCTACGCCGAAAATATGAGGATGCGCGCGAAGCGATGGAAGATATCGGCGACCAAGCAGGCGACTGGATCGACAAGGGCTCGGAGTGGGCGGACAAGGCTAAAAGCAAAGTGCCGCCGCTCAAGACCCCGTTTGGGCGATGACGGCCGGGGATTCCTGGCCAACTACGGCATAGCTTGTGGAGCGGTGCTTCTTACCGCCCAGATGCGGCCTCGGAGAGCCCCCGCGGCTATTGGGTGGTCAGGGCTTCAGTACAGCCGGAAGTTCACTTCGACGTTAATCATGACGGGGACGGGCTGGCCGTCTTTCTTGGCAGGTTCAAAGCGCCATTGCCGCACCGCCTCGATTGCCTTTTCATCGAGTCCCATACCCAAGGGGCGCTGCACGCGAATCTGCTGCGGCTTGCCGTCGGCACTCACCACCAGCCACAACACAACGGTACCCTGGTATTTGGCTTTACGGGCCTCTTCCGAGTAATCGGGATCAGGCGCGTACAACGCCTTTGGCGCGCTGACGCCGCCGCCTACTCGATATGCTCCGCCCCCGTAACCGCCGCCGTGGCCGGGGCCGACACCGGGCCCGGTTCCGGAACCCACGCCGCCACCACTACCACTGCCAATCCCGCCGCCAATACCGGTTCCGTTGGACGGAGGCCCGATCACCTTCGACAGAGGATCGCCAAGGGCCCCGACCGTTGGCAGCTTTAGCTGCGGAGGGACCACGACCGAAGGCGGTACCGGCAACTTGGGATTGTCATTGCGGATTACGATCGCGGGAGGCGTGATCTGATCCTTTGCCAGCTTGGGCAGAGCGCCTTTGGGGGCATTCAGCTTGTCGCGGTCGCCACCGCCGCCACCACCACCGGCTCGCCGCTTGGAAACAGGCATCGGCAGGTATGGGCTGATATCGGTCGCCAAACCGATCACTTGTTGCTTGATCTCGTCCTGATGCTGAAACGCCCAGTGGCCGGACCATATAAGCAGAACCACCGCAAGCATGTGAAGGATAAAAGAGTACACAAACGTGTCTTTGCGCTGAGGATACAGCCCCTGACCCTCGCCAAATAGCGTGGGCAGAACCTGCTCCGGTGGCGTAACGTTTGCGACGTCCTCAGACGCCGGATTTGAGACGACGGGGGTAGACATCACTTTGTATACAGTATAGACCCAGCTACGGGCGATAAGTTCCAGAAAAATGTGGTCGGCGCCGGAGTTCGCTTCAAGCTACTGCGGTTCGTCCCTAGGGCAGCGCATTGCTGGTTTCCGAAGGGTAATTTCCCTTCCATGAGAAGGCGCTTTGCAGTCAACAACATTTTTCTTTGTTGAGCGCCCCCGCTTTATGGATAGGAGGCGAAGAAGGGGCGAGTGCGGGTTCAGTCAAGGCCGAGCGCAGCGAGCCGCAGGGCAGCCTTGACGGGTTCCGCGCTCGTCCCGTACAAAGCCTCAGAAAGCGGGGGCGCTCAACAAAAAGAGAAAGATGTGAAACCTACCGAGAACTTGTTGTTGCCGTTGCCTCTGCTTGTCCGCTACTGATCGCACGCTTCCATTCGCACTTGCTCCAGCCGATATAGGCATGGGGTGCACATTGGGGTCCTCAGTAACAGCTGGTGCTGCAATCTTTCGCACGGCTTCGGCAGCCTGGGAAAAAACACGCAGTCACCGGGAACACGCATCATCGTCGGGCAGCTCAAGCTTGGTAGTTCGTGCTTTATAACTGGGGTGCTTCCATGAGAAGGCGCTTTGCAGTCAACAAAAAGAGAAAGATGTGAAACCTACCGAGAACTTGTTGTTGCCGTTGCCTCTGCTTGTCCGCTACTGATCGCACGCTTCCATTCGCACTTGCTCCAGCCGATATAGGCATGGGGTGCACATTGGGGTCCTCAGTAACAGCTGGTGCTGCAATCTTTCGCACGGCTTCGGCAGCCTGGGAAAAAACACGCAGTCACCGGGAACACGCATCATCGTCGGGCAGCTCAAGCTTGGTAGTTCGTGCTTTATAACTGGGGTGCTTCCATGAGAAGGCGCTTTGCAGTCAACAAAAAGAGAAAGATGTGAAACCTACCGAGAACTTGTTGTTGCCGTTGCCTCTGCTTGTCCGCTACTGATCGCACGCTTCCATTCGCACTTGCTCCAGCCGATATAGGCATGGGGTGCACATTGGGGTCCTCAGTAACAGCTGGTGCTGCAATCTTTCGCACGGCTTCGGCAGCCTGGGAAAAAACACGCAGTCACCGGGAACACGCATCATCGTCGGGCAGCTCAAGCTTGGTAGTTCGTGCTTTATAACTGGGGTGCTGCAATCTTTCCCGCGGGCTTGACTGGCCGAGTGGGAAACCGCAGTCACCAGAAGCTAGGATCCGGCACAGGCCAGCGTCGAGTTTCGCAAGGGCTGATAAGTCTCGCCGGTTATCCAGAGTCGATGCAGCAGGACGGCAAGCTTACGAGCCACAGCAACAATCGCTCGTTTCTTTCCGTTCTTGCCGCCGCGTGTCGCCAAGTGCACTCCCCAGCGCTTCAGATCGCTGTCCGGCCCGAATCGTCCCAGCAGATACTGCGCGCACTGAACCAGTAAAGAACGCAACGGTTTGTCGCCAGCCTTGCTGATTCTTAGTTGCTGGTCGATATTGCCCGACTGGTGGCGGCGGGGCGCCAGGCCGAGATAGGGCCCAACAGCTCTGGAATGCGGGAAACGGGTAGGATCATCGATGGTCAGTACGAACTGCAGGGCGGTGATGGGGCCAACTCCGCTGATCTGGCGAAGCCTTATGGTTTCGGGATAGCGATAAGTAGCGAGATGTTCAATCGCTTTATCGAAGGCACAGATCTGCTGGTTCAAGTGGGATATCGTTTCCAGCAGGGGCATCAGGCTGGGCTTCAGCTCGTCGGGAACACAGGCCGATACTTTGCTGGGAAAAGAAAATGCTCCGGAAGCCGGCGCTCGCAGACCGACCGCTTTCAAGATGCCCCGGACGGCATTGATCAAACGCGTTCTGGACTTCACCAGCAGATCGCGAGCACGCAACTGTGCCAAGTCGGGGTAACTCTTCTGACTACGGTGCGCGATGGGAGAGAGCAAGGTCGGGTCCACGCGGGCAAGCCGCGCGAGTATGCGAGCGTCAACCTGGTCCGACTTTCGAGTGCCGTCGCTGATCAAGCGCAAGTTCCGGGGGTTGGCAACGATCACCTCGTGTCCCCACTCGGCCAGCAACTGACTCAACCAGCGGGAATGGCCACCGACTTCAATGGCGATCCGACAAGGCGGAAGTTCCTGGAAGTGGCGAGCCATTGCTTCGGGAGTGGAACGTACTCTGCCCTCGGTGAGAACCTCACCGTCCCCGCCGAGGACGCAGCAATGACTGAAACGGTCGCCGAGATCGATGCCAATCGTGATATCACTAGCGGTTGCGTGAAAACTGGTTTGTAAATCGTTGCTCTTTGCCAGAATGCCGTTCTTAGCCATGGGATGTGTCCTCCTGGCCAGCGTTGTAGCACGAAGCCGCACGCTAGCGCCTTCTCATCCCATCTTTCG
>CAWIIY010000008.1:0-53864 GCA_963836295.1 uncultured Acidobacteriaceae bacterium
GTAAGTTAGCGCCGTGCCCAAGTCTGGCTGAGCGAGCACCATCAGCATGGGAACGCCGACCAGCGCACCGGCTTTGACAATGTCCTGGGCTGTGCATTCGGACTTTGTATCGGCAAAGTATTTGGCCATCGCCAGAATCAGCACCAGCTTTACCCACTCCGATGGCTGGAAGTGAAACGAGCCGAGTTGCACCCAGCGGCGGGCACCCAGATACTTCTTGCCGAATACCTCGACCGCAACTAGCGATGCGATGGAAATCAGGTACAGCAACGGTACGCGTTCCAGCAGGGCCTGGTAGCTTAAGAAGCTCACTATGAACATCAGGGCTACGCCGCCCAGGATCCAATACACCTGCTTGAGATGCACGCCCGCGAACTTGGTGCTGAGGGTTGCGCTGTAAATCTCAAGCACGCCCAGAGCGCAGATCAGCAGCACGAGTACCAGCAGGACCCAGTCGAAATCGCGAAATGAGATGTAGCGGCTCAGGGCTGCCTCTTGGGAACGACGACCGCAGGAGGTGCGATCGCCGGTTCAACCGCAGCTTTCTTGGGCGCAGGTGACGCTTGCTGCTCAGACTTTATCGCCGGGGGCGTCGGTTGATTCTCAGCCGGAGCTTCGGCTTCCGGACGCGCCATCTCTACATGCGACTCCGTGGTTTCAAGATCAGTAGAAGGAATGGGCTTGTCCGTTTCTTCGACTCCGGGCGCCGCGGCTACCGGCTTGCTCTTGCCATCGGTTGCAACCGTGAAACGGCCCGCTTGCATCTTATCGGGGTTCTTAGCGTCGCCCTCATGCCACACGGCGGCAACTTCTGCCTGTTGGCCTCCCGCGGCGGTTCCGCTCGCCTTAGCCACCTCAGTCTTGAGGTTACGCTGCTTTTCGACGTAGGCCTTAATCACCTTGGCCGCGACGCGAGCCGCAAGCGCTCCGTGCTCGCCGCCTTCAAACAGAACCGCCACCACGATCTCAGGATTGCGGCGTGGCGTGACCCCGACGAACCAGCCGTTGTCTTTGAAGTCCCGTTTGCCTTCGGCGCCCAGGCGCTTTTTCAGATCGTTAGAAATTGTCTGCGCACTGCCCGTCTTGCCGGCGAAATCGATACCCGGCAAATGAGCGCTGCCCGCTGTGCCAATCGGCGAAACCACCTGGGCCATGGCATCGGTAATCGTGACCCAGTTTGCCGGGTCGAGCCCAATGTCGGTTTTGTCGTTGTAGTTCGCCACCTGCTTGAATCCCGGCGGGAATTGGTCAGGAAATGCCACGTGCGGACGCACCAGCACTCCGCCGCTGGTGATGGCCCCAATAGCTCGCGCAAGCTGAATCGGCGTCGTCGCCACAGCGCCCTGCCCGATACCGACCGAGATGGTTTCGCCGGCGTACCACTTCTGCTTGAAGTTCCTGATCTTCCATTCCTCGGACGGCATCACCCCTGACGCTTCCTGGGGCAGGTCGATACCGGTCTTCTGTCCCAGTCCCAGCATGGTCGCGTATTTCGCGATGCGGCTGATGCCGAGCTTCTCCGCCAGGGTATAGAAGTATGAGTCGCACGACTGATAGATCGCTTTGGTGATGCCAACGCTACCGTGCGTACTGTGTCTCTCCGAGATCCAGCACTTGAAGAAGCGGCCATAGAAAGTCTTTCCCCCGCCACAGTTCACGATGAGGTTCTGCGCAATCCCTTCCTGCAGTCCGGCGGTGGCCATGATGATCTTGAACACCGAGCCGGGAGCGAGCTGCGCCTGAATGGCTTTGTTGAGCAGCGGCTTGCCAGGATCGGTGATGAGCGCATTCCACTCGTCGCGGGTAATGTGCACCGCGAACTCGTTGGGATCGAACGCCGGCCGGCTCACCATAGCGAGGATTTCGCCATTGCGTGGATCCATCGCCACGATGGCCCCGGGTTTGCCTTCCAGCGCCTCTTCGGCGGCAATCTGTATGTCGAGATCGATCGTGAGCTTGAGCTGTTTGCCGGGAACCGCCGGCACGTCGCTGAGCGTGCCAACTTCCTTGCCGCGACTGTTGACCAGCACCTGGCGGGAGCCGTTCTTGCCCATCAGAATATCGTTGTAGTACTGCTCGACCCCAGACATGCCAACGATGTCGCCCGGGTTGTACAGCTCCCATTGCGGCTGGGTCAGCATGTCCTCACTCACCTGGCCGACGTAGCCGATGATATGCGCCATAAATCCGTTCTTGGGATAAAGGCGACGGTGAACCGTGATGACGTCAAGCTCGGGCAACTCCCCCTTGTGCGATTCGATGAAGGCCAGCTCGTCGGGAGTGATGTCGTCCTTGAGGAACAACGGCTGATAGCCGGGCACGGCGGCCATACGCTTCAGGCGGGCGCGCAGTTCATCGGGTGGGATGTGCAGTCCGGCGGCAATCTTATCGGCGTCGGCTTGGAGATTGCGGTTCTGATCGCGCAGCAGCAGCACGGAGAACGAAGGATAGTTGTCAACGATGATGCGGCCTTCGCGGTCAGGATCTTGCCGCGCGGAGCCAGAATGGGGACCTGCTTGATGCGATTCTGTTCGGCCAGCGAGCTGTAGTAGTCGCTGCGCGCCACCTGCAAGCGCCACAGCCCGAACGCAAGAACCAGGAAAACTCCCAGCAGGATGTATTGCACCACGGTAAGCCGGAGCTGGGAGACTTTTTCGTCGCGACCGAACATCAACTACATCTTTCCCGAGTGTCACAGTTGCAAAGTTTTCAAACTAACAGAGTGTTCCCGCTTCGGGCCTGCTCCGCCTGCGAAGACGCGCACCGCAGCCAGGCTCGATTTGGTGGCAAGTAACGGACTGGAACTCTGAGCTATTGTAGTCCGATTCACACTGGGAACGGAGGGGAAAAGAGTATAGCCCCGTTTACTCGTGCTGAACGGGTGGCGTTGGGTGAATCAGGGCGTTCAGTCACAGCAGCTGACTTGTCTGGGCCAGGCATCCAATTCAACATGACCTGGGCATCCAGTTAGGGGCGCGGAACTCCTATTTGAAAATGTCCAACGCGTTGCACAAATCGCCGCTTCTGGATGAAATTCTACTGCGCCGAATATCTTTGTTTGCTCCAGACGACAATGTCATCAAAAGGTTGAAAGCCTTTGAGAATTATCGTTATGAAGGCGCCATAGAAGTTATCAAGAGTGATCGCAAGAATGGGTACCCGATTTTCTTGGTCTTCTTCGCGCCATACAAAGGTCCTGGCGGCGCGATCCCCTCAGTCTCTGAATGGAGAATCGAAGTTGGAAGAATTTCTGCGTGACCGAGTCGGGATTAACGACTTTGATCTGCAAGCGGCTTTAAGGGGCCTAAATAGACGAGGCTCCTACAGCTTTGAGAACTTGCAGTTGACCACCGCTAAGCTGCGCAAAATCGGGCTCTTACATCCTTTACATCCGCAGAGACTTTATCGCAGGCAGTAACCGTGCTTGCTGACATCCCACGCCAAGGCGCTGCTCCATCACGCGAAGCTACGCACCGCGGTGCACGCTCGAAATCGGGTACTGAGCTGAATTAGCCCAGTACCCGACTTCGTGGCAACGAACGGATCGGAAAACGACGCAACCCGATCCTGCTCCCGGCCCGAATCAACAAAAGATGTCGGTTCTCTCAGTCTCTCACTGCACCCGGGTCGTGAGGCAAAGTGCATTCATTCATGCCGGTTCTTCGCTGATTGCTATTACTACGGCACGAAGTAAGTGATAGTGTTCGACGCAATGCCGTTGGTCACGACCTGCAAATTGGTCTCGCCGGTTTCCATCTGAATCGGCACGTCGAACTCCGTGCTAACGAGAGTGCTTCCGGTCTGTACCCCCATGGTGCTGAAATTGTGGGTTTTCGCGTAGAAAACATGACCGGTGCTTTGGTTGGTGAGTCGCACCAGTGGATAGTTGGTGGCGCACTGATAGTCATCACCATAAGCACATGCCTGCGACTGGCCGTTAAACTGCGTGCCATACACAAGGGCAGGTGTTCCACGCAAGAGCCTGAAATTCGTGGACGGCAACACGGTGGGCGCCCAAGCCGGATTGCCACTTCCGGTGGGGGTGTAGATTTCAATATCGGTGCTGAAATCGGTGAACATGATCTGGCCCGTGGGAAGTACGAGCATCTTTCCGTAGTAGGAGCTGTCAGACGCGGCGTTGGGTGGGCCGGGAACCTGATTTAGGCTTGTTCCATCCCATTCGAAGAAAACGGAGCCCGTCTGAAAGATCCCCGGACTGGTCATCATCAGTACATTACCGGTGGGAAGCAAAGCTGCGGCGACCGTCGGCGATGTCAAGGTTATCGGGGAAATCCGGACCGACAGTCCAGGTACCGGTGTTGGTATTGTAGGTGGCGGTATGACCCGCTCCACAACCGTTGGCGCCGGTCTGAAAGATCGTTCCATCAGGGCGTAACACCGCCGGACCGAGTTCGTGGGAGCCGCCGCACGAGTCCCAAAGTTGCACGGGGGTTTGACCGGCCACGCTCCACGTACCGGCGCTGGCGTTGTAGATCTCATAGTTCGTGCCATTGGGATTGTCCGGGCTAACGTAAGTATCGACGTCCAGCAAGTTCCCGTTAGGCATTAAGGTCAAGCCTTCCTCGTCATATATATCGTATTTGCCTGCACCTGTGGCAGTCCATGCCAGGGTGATCTGATTCAGCAGAGCGGCCTGGGTGGTCAGTGTGTTCGCCTGCATGTAGGTCCCATTTGCCAGGACGACATTGGGAGCATCGCCAATACCGGACCATCCCGAGGGCGGTGTCACGGACGTCCAAGTGTTGCGCAAGGGATCGTAGATTGCTCCCTTGTTGCGTTGCCAATCCTGGGAGCCATTGTTGTATTCTCCGCCTTCGATAATCGTCCGACCGTCGGTCAGCACGGCGATGCTGAAATAAAGTGGGGCGTACCCCGCGGGCAGAGAAGCTATTTGGGTTCAGGTGCCATTGACATAGCTTCCGGTGTTGTCAGGAGTAAGTTTGTACCAGTTTCCCGCACCGCTTTGCTCCTGGTGCACCAACACAGTGCCGTCAGTCAGCAGCGCCATGGCGCCGGCGGGAAAGGTGGCTCGATTAGTCAAAGGTTGCCACGGCGACTGCGCGCTGGCGACAGTGAAAGCTGCCAGCAACATTACCGCAGGGAACGCGAATGTTCGCAAAAGCTTCATCATCTCTCCTCATTATTTATGTTCGTGTGAAGTTAGGTCTGGGCTCAGACCTTCGGCGTTTTTTGTCACCAAGGCTATATTTACGTCTCGGCTCAAGCAAACGGCTTCGCGAATCTACTCTGGCTGGCTAGGAAAAGTCAATCGTAAACTTGAAACGCTACGAACTATTATGTTCGGCGTGGAAGCGGCCATCTGGCTGCTGGCATCCAGCATCTCGATAGACCTGAAGGTGCACTCCCAGCCTCGGCATAACCTCTAGTCGTGCCACAGCTAGCACTCGAGTAGAGGGAAGCGAGCCCCTGGCCCAGGATCTAATTGTCTCTTGACTTAGCCGTTCTACTACCGTCGTAGTAGCTTAGGCACGCTTGCAACAATTGCTAAAACCTGCGACTGTTGCTCGCTATACCGCTTGCTCATAGATAAGCTGGCCGAAATATGCCTTGAATTGAGGTGCGCTTCGATATAGCATTCATCCCCAAGTTCCTTTTGCATGTCGTCGAGTTTTGCATTGTGGAGATATTCTTCTCTGATATCCGGTTCGCCTTGTGCCTATTCTTGCCCGACTAAGGGATTGCGTATGAACAAACTATTTATCGTGCTGATATTGGTTCCCACTCTAACTATTCCGCTGACGCTGTTTGCGGCCGGCAAGAATAAGCCGAATCCTCTTGATTCCCCAATCTACGTCGTTACCAACGATGACGGGCTGCTGCACAGTTATGTGACTTTCTTTCTAGCTGGAGGCACGCAAGGCTCACCGACGTTGACTTATGTGAATAGCGTAAATACGGGAGGCGTGGGTATAGGTGGTGGCTTTTTCGGAACCCCGCGGCTGACCTTGTTGCCGGACGGCTCTGCCCAATGCCTGTACGCTTCAGACGCCGGTACAGGTGACATTGCCGCCGTGAATATCCAGACGCAGGAGTTGGCGGGAAACTTTTCCGGATCCAGCAACGATTCAGGGACGAGCAACGGCATAGGTATGGTGATGAACCAGAACTATCTTTACGCTGGTTATACTCTTTCCAATACGATTGCGACCTTTGCAGTAGGAGCTGGGTGCCGACTATCATTCCTAGGTGACATCACTGTCAGTCCGTTGAATGGCGGATGGGTGGCTGGAATGGCGCTGAACGGCGACATGCTGGTAGTCACCTATATCGATGGTTCCATCCAGTCCTTTAACGTTGCCAACGGAATTCCCATCTCCAATGGCGATGAGCAAAACGCGACCGGCTATGCCTCGGCATATTTTCCCGACGCCGTGGATATCACGCAGGACGGCCATTTTGCAATTTTTGCCGACGCAGCCGTGCCCACAACAGTGGAAGTCTCTGACTTGTCCTCGGGCAAAATCGCACCCACGGTGCAGTACATCGTGGGCCTTGCAACCAACCTGGTAGGCCCGGGGGTCAATTCAGCCACCGTCCGCTTGAGTCCCGATGAGAGCCTGCTTTACATCGGCAACAGTCAGAACGGGTACGTCACCGCCGCTTTCTTCAATAAGAACAATGGCAAAGTTTCCGGTGGCTGCGCTTCCCGTCTACTGAACAACTTCTATAACCCGTGGTCCTACGTCGGGTCCCTTGCGACTCGCGACCCCACGGGCACTGGCAACGTCCTGTACGCTGCCGAATTCGGCTCCTCGATCGCAATCCTTAACGTGACTTCAACCGGCACCAGCTGCACCCTGACGGAGGCTTCCGCCTCTCCAGTGGTCGACAACACGAGCCCAGGGTTGCTATCGATTCAAGTGTTTCCTCCACGGCCGTTCTAGGGAGGGCGTTACGTCCAGGGGCCGGCGCAGAGGATCTTACGGGAGTTAACATGCGAGCAATACTGAAATTGATTTTGTCATTCCTAATTTGTGCCATTGCCCTCCTCGGTGCTTCGGCGCAGCAACTTTGCCCCCCGCGACCGCGATCCGGCAGTCTGGTTGTCAATCCCTTGGACTTGTTCAGTCAAAAGGGTGCTTTGAAGGTCAATCTGACTCTTCAGAACCAACTGGGAACCGACGGCTACATGCACTACTGTTATGTTTACCTGTATCAAGGACAGCAGGTTGAAGCTCCAACGCTTCGTCTGAATCCCGGCGACCAGCTCTTCCTCAACCTGACCGACAACATCCAGGCGCCTTTTGATCGCTATCCTAAGAAAATGCAGATGCACATGAACGTTCCCGGAAAACCGGGGGGCAAGCCTACCGACGATTGTCACGGCGGGATGATCGTGGGTGGCTCGACCAACATACACTTCCACGGATTGAATGTTCCGCCGACCTGTCATCAGGATGATGTGATCTATACCCTCATCCAGTCCGGGGATCCACCGTTCCCATACAACATCGAAATTCCACCGAACGATAATCCCGGAATGTATTGGTACCATCCGCATGCGCACGGCAACACCACCACGCAGGTCGATGGGGGCGCGTCAGGAGCGATTTTCATCGAAGGGACTATTCCGGGCACGGAAGGATTGCCGGAACGGGTACTCGTCATCCGTCAGCAATTCACCAACCCAAATTCCTGGATTCCGGGTCCCAATCAGCTAACGGTCAATTTTCAGCCAGCGGTGTACCCTGAAATGCCGTTGCCATACGTCAATGTGCAGTATTTCCAAAAGGAATTCTGGCGGCTGGTGAACGCTTCGACGCAGGCGTTTCTTACTCTGCAGCTTCTTTACGGCGGCAATCAGCAACAGCTCGAGGTCGTCGCATTGGATGGGGTCCCACTGCAGCCGCCCATCTACGAAAATGAGATTGATGTGCCGCCAGCCGGCCGCGCGGAGTTTATCGTGCCCGGCCTTCCCCTAACCAACAAGGAATACTCCTGACGAATGGCTTTGACACCGGTCCGGTGGGCAATCCTAATGCAGCGCAGTGGTTGATGAAGATGATCGGCGACGACAGCGCGAAGCTGGCAAAGGCGCCTCCGCCACCGCCTCCCGCGAAGCCCCCGGCTGAGCGTCAGCGGTTTGCAGGGCTGGCTGCGCAACAGCCGACAGCCACCAGACACCTTTATTTCTCCGAGCAAACTGTCGGCAGCAATGGGCCGACCCAGTACTTCATTACGGTGGAAGGGCAAAAGCCGAGGGTCTTCCACATGGACGATCCGCCCGCTATCGTGACCAACATCGGCGCGGTGGAAGACTGGACTATCGAAAACCGCTCTGGGGAGGCGCATGATTTCCACATTCACCAATTGCACTTCCTGGTGGAGGACGTTAACGGAGTACCAGTGCAGAATCCCGAACTGCAGGATAGCTTCACCGTTCCCAACTGGACCGGCAGTGGCCCCTACCCGAGTATCACGGTGCGCATGGATTTCCGTGATCCCAACATTGCTGGAACATTTGTCTACCATTGCCACATTCTGGACCATGAGGATGGCGGCATGATGGCAAAGATACAGGTGAATCCGTCATATTAGTCAGCCCGTCTGCAGCTCACATCAGAATTAGGGCGTCAACCGCCGAGGGAAAACATCTCGGCGGCTGTTTGGCTATGGCCGGCCAAGTAGACGAGAAGGCGAGACGCGAGGTGCGAAGATATCGCGCACTAGCGGCAACTATGCCTCTTCGGTCGAAATCCCGGCTCCCTCTTCATCGGTGCTGATGGATTTATCGCCCGGGGAGGTTACTCTGCCCCGCTCACCTTCGGCGCGTATGGATTGTCGTCCACCACCTGCCATACGGTGTCGAGAACGGTCCCATCCACCCATTTCACGACGGCGACGGGACGATCCAGCAGCCGAGGCTTGGCCGGTTTGCCGCCGCAGATCTTCTCCACTTCGGCCTGCAATTCTTCGATGGGCCGAATCGGCAGGTCTTTGCCCTTCACCGCATCAAGCAGATCTCGCCGCCGTGGATTGATGGCAATTCCGCGCTCGGTCGCAATCACATCAATCAGTTCGCCCGGGCCGGTCACCGTGGTCACTTCGTCGACGATCACTGGAATGCGATCACGGAACGAAGGGACCGCGAGAATGGTACATCCTGCGAACAGGCAATTTTGCCAGCCGCCAATTCCGTGCAGCAGCCGCCCATCTGAATGGGTCACCACGTTCGCATTGAAATTGACATCCACCTCGGTCGCGCCTAGCACTGCGGCGTCCACCATGGAAGCAAAGTTGCCCTTACCGTGAAAGTTGTACGACGTGAACGGACTGGTGGCCACGTGACGCGGATTGCCGGCGATCGAATGGACCGCATCCAAGTCGAACGTCTGCCCGTCGAGTATGTATCCAACGAGGCCTTCGTTGAGGAGATCGACCAGGTACTGGGTTGAACCTCCGCGCACGAAGCTGGCCTTTACGTTGGCTTGTTTCATCATGCGGGCGAGGTGATCCACGAAAGCCAGCGCGATGCCGCCCGCTCCGGCTTGGAAGGAGAAGCCTTCGCGCATGATTCCGCTGTCGCGCAGGAAGCGCGCGACTAGCTCGGAGATTCGCAGACGGTCGGGGCTGCGCGTGATCTGCGTAGTGCCGCTGACAATCTTTTCGGGATCGCCGATGGAATCGACTTCCACAACGTAGTCCACATTGTTGCCCTGGAGCTGCCACGGAATACAGGGGAACGGGACAAGGTTGTCGGTCACGATGATGACGCGGTCGGCATAGACGGAATCGGCGAGCGCAAATCCCAGCGAACCGCATGCCGACCTACCGTGTGATCCATCGGCATTGCCGAAGAAGTCCGCCGTTGGCGCTGCGACCACCGCGATGTCGATGTGGACCTCGCCATCCTGCACTGCCTGCCAGCGCCCACCGTGCGAACGCAACACTCCCAGCCCGCGCATGTGTCCAAGCGAACAATAGTCGCCGAGCGGCCCATTCATACTGCCTTCAATGTGATGCACCGCGCCCGACTTCATCAGGTCGATCACAGGTTCGTGACACGGAAACGACGCGCTGGGAAACCACACGAGGTCTTTGGCGCCCATGCCCGCAGCGGTTTGCAAGGCGCTGAGCGCGACCTGGTCTCCATTGCGCAGATGGTGATGATTGCTGATGGTCATACCATCACGCAGTCCGCAGAGACGCAGCGCGGTCTCCAGGTCAGGGACGCGCTTGTCCCCGTTTGTGGGATAGTCGCTGTTGCTGCGAATCGGCCCCCCAGCCTTATGGCCCGTCGGACGATGTCCGTCCACCCCTCGGTACGGCACCTGCTCACGGCCGTTGACCTCGGTTGGCACGCGACGGCCAATTGCATTCGTGGTCAAACTGCTGGCTGCAACCGCGCTCATGATGGTCCCCCTGGTGCGGCGGTGGGATGGGCGGAGATGATGCCCATCTTTCTGGCCCGTGCCACCAACTTCACCGCCCGCTGCACTACGGGCGCGTCAATCATCTTGGAGCCGAGACTGACCACGCCAAGACCATGGGCTTGCGCTTCGTTATAAGCTGCGACGATCTGCAACGCCTTCTCCAACTCATTTGGCGTTGGCGCAAAGGCGCGATGGAGGATTTCGATCTGCACCGGATGAATGCATCCCATGCCTTCAAACCCCATCGCGCGCGACGCTTCGCCCCAGTGCAACAGGCCTTCGGTGTCGGCCACATCACCGTACACCGAGTCGATTGCCTGCACATGCGCGGCGTGGGCCGCATTGACCACGCACTGACGCGCATAGAGCGATTCGCCTCCGCCTGCCGTTTTGGCCACACCGAGGTCGGCAGTGTAGTCCTCCAGCCCGATGGTGATGGCGGCAATGCGCTCCGATGCGGTCGCAATGGCAAAGGCATTTTCGACGCCAAGCCCTGACTCGAGGATCGGCATCAGCCAAATCGGGCGTGCGACGCTGTTTTGTTTTGCAATCCGCTCTATGGCTCCCACGACGTCAGACACTTGTTTGGGTGTTTCGACTTTCGGAATCAAAATGAGATCGGGTGCCTGCGGCACGATTTCTTCCAGGTCGGCCAACCCCAGCGGAAGCTGATTGATTCGCACCATGCGTTCGGCTGCGCCAAAATCCACTGCCCGCAGCGCGTTGCGAACCAGCAGCCGCGCCGCGTCTTTCTCAGCATAGTGCACCGAATCTTCCAGGTCGAGAATGACCGCGTCCGGCCCATGCAGTCCGGCGTTGATGAAGTACCTGGGCTCATTGCCGGGAAGATAAAGTCGCGAGCGTCGCAGACGATCGCGCAGCGACGGCGCTGCCAGCGTCACCGGTTCCGGCAACGCCCGCCGTCCCTGGGCCGGCCCGGCACGCCACACTGCCGCTTCGATACGGGCTCCGATCACGAACGGCAGCGCACCTTCATCGACGATCTCGATCAATGCGTGCCCGACACCAAGCTCGCGCAACACTTCGCCTACCTGCTGGCGGATGACTTCGCCGTAATACAACTCGACCCGCGAGCGAAGGCTGATCTCAATCCCGCCGCTGGTGCGCTCTTCGAAGCTGACCTGCAAGTCGGAGCGGACGTCGTCACCGGCGCGTCCTGCATCGCCACGTCGCAATGGGCTAGTTTCTGCTGCTGCCGGCATAGGCCTTCTCCGCCGTCACCCCAAGTTTTGCCACGATAGCGCCTGTCATCTGCGCCGTCGAGGCCGCGCCCTGCGCCAGCGAGTTTGCCCCGCCGGAGATACGCATCATGTCGTAGGTGCGCACTTTTCCTTCGGCCACAACCGCCGCGATAGCGTCGCGAACCTGGCGCGCCTTGTTGTTCTCGCCGAGGTGATCGAGCATCATCGCCGCCGAAAGAATCATGGCAATTGGATTGACGATGGCGGGATTCAGCTCGGCATACTTAGGAGCCGATCCATGCGTTGGCTCAAAGACCGCGACGTCCCGACCGATGTTGCCGGAAGCCGCAAAACCAAGCCCGCCGACCAGTCCCGCAAACGCATCGCTGATGACATCGCCGAACAAGTTGCTGGCCACGATCACGCCGTAGTCTTCAGGATTCTTCGTCAGCCACATAGTCTGAGCGTCGATGTTGGTCGACCACAGCGCAAGATCGCTGTATTGCTTCTGCACTTCCTTGGCGACCTCTTCCATCATGCCGGAAGTTTCGCGCAGTACGTTGGGCTTCTCGCAGATGGTAACTGATTTGTAGCCGTGCTTCCGAGCGTACTGGAACGCCGCTTCGCAAATTCGCCTCGCCGCCGGACGGGTGATGATGCGGACCGATATCGCGAGGTCCATCCCCCGCGACATGGTCGAACGGCTTGAACTTCGGGTGGGTGCGCAAGGCCTCACGCACCGGCTGGGGAGGATTCGTCCACTCGACGCCTGCATACAAGCCTTCGGTGTTCTGGCGGAAGACCACTACATCCACCTTGGGTTCCTCGAAGCCGCCAGCCGGCTTTTTGCGGATGAAGTTGAGTGGATTACCGGGAAACGACAGGCACGGTCGCATGCATACATCGAGGTTGAAGATTTGCCGCATGGAGACAATCGGGCTGAAATACTGATGGCCTTTGCCCTTCAGCGCGGGACTCAGCTCAGCCTCGGCTTCCTTCTTTGGCTTTGATGTGATGGCGCCGAACAGGCCGACCTTGTGCTGACGCAGTAGCTCGATGGTGCGCTCGGGAAGAGCATTGCCCGCCTTGATCCAGCACTCCCACCCGATGTCGGCATGTAGGTATTCCGCCTCAAAGCCGACCGCGTCAAGCACCCGAATCGCTTCGGGCAGAACCTGATTGCCAATGCCATCGCCCGGCATGATTACGACTGTGTGTCTTGCCATGAATCCAAACTCCTAAGCCCATTTTTATGCGCAAATCTCCCACATCGTAGTACTCAACCTCTTACACCGGCGTTACGGTCGTGCTTAGCCCTAATCTCCTGCTTACCAGATTTTCCACGCCGCCGACGATGACCAGTGACTGCGGGACGCTTCCCAGCGCCGGGAAAACGAACTGCTCGTCCGCGTAGCGTATAGTGCTGGCGGAAAAGTCAACCTCGACCTCATCACCAGGAATAATTGTCTTGTCCTTGCGGGCGATAGCGTCCGCGAACTTCGCGCGCAACCGGCTCACCAACTCGGGCGCCTCGATGCATAGAAAGCCATTGTTAAACGCGTTGCGCAGATACGTCTGCGAGAAGCTGCCGGCAATCACCACCGGAACGCCCTTGTACTTCAACGCCGTCACCGCCTGTTCGCGGCTGGAACCCGTGCCGAAATTGAAGCTGCCGACCATAACGTCACCTTCACGCGTGCGCTCGGCAAACCGGGGATCGTAATTTTCCATCACGACGCTCGCCATCATCTCCGGCGTCATATCTTCGCGATAGGTGTAGTCCTTGCCATAAATGCCATCGGTGTTCAGGTTGTCTTGCGGCAGGAAGATCAGCCGCCCCTGTACGCGCTGCGGAAATCCGGGCAGGATTTCGACTCTCTCGGCCGGAGCGGAGCTTGCCGCCAGCTCTTCGAAGCGCTTCGCCGGCTCGCGACCTTCAATCTCAACGGGGCCGCAAATGTAGCCTGCCACCGCCGAGGCCGCGACAACTTCGGGACTGCCCAGGTAGCACCGCGCATCGCGCGAGCCCATCCGCCCTTTGAAATTGCGATTGGTGGCCGAGACCCCTACCTCGCCCGCTTCGAGCAATCCCGTACCCAGACCAATGCACGGCCCGCATCCTGACGGCAGCGGATGCGCGCCCGCATCAAGCAGGGTCTGCCAAACGCCACGCTTTTCCGCTTCCTCCTGCACCGCGCGACTGGCTGCCGCCAGATAAAACTTCACGCTCGCCGCTACCTTCTTGCCTTGCAGCACCTTCGCCGCAGCCTCGAGGTCCTCGAGCCGCGAGTTCACGCACGACACGAGGTAGGCCTTCTGGATCGCGACCTTCTTTTTCGCGATCGCGGCGACCGACTGCATCACCTGCACCGTATCGGGGCCAGAGACGTGAGGCGTGACCTCGGCAAGGTTCAGCGTGATCCGCCCCGCGTATATCGCGTCTTTGTCCGGAGCGGGAGGATTCGTGCGCCACTCCTCAAATTTGTCTTCTGGAATGCGCGTGACTCCTTGCGCCTGCAATTCCCGGTTGCGCGCTTCAAGGTAACGCAACGTGACTTCATCCACCGGGAACCAGCCGACCAGCGTTCCCCACTCCGTCGACATGTTGGCGATGCTCAGCCGCGCATCCATGCTGAGCGATGCCACACCGGGGCCAGTGAACTCGACGGCGGCGTTCAGCACCTCTTCCTGGTTGTAGAGTCCGCACAAGGTCACGATCACATCTTTACCGGTTGAGCCCGCCGCGAGTTGGCCTTCGAGCACAACCTGAACGGTGCGCGGAATCTGCCACCAGAACTCACCCGTCGCCCAGATCGCGGCCGCATCGGTGCGAACCACCGGCGTACCGATTGCGCCCAGTGCGCCATACATGTTCGAGTGCGAATCGGAGGCAACCATGAACTTGCCGGGTAGCACGTAGCCCTTCTCCACCATGATCTGATGGCCAATGCCGCTGCCCGGCGGATAGAAGTCGATACCCTGCGCACGCGCAAAAACTTCCATACTTCGATATCTCGCCAGGTTCGACTCTTCCGTGTTCTGGATGTCGTGATCGGCGGTGATCACCGGCTGCGCCGGATCGTACACCTTCTGTGCGCCGACGGCCTTGAATTTCTTCATCACCGCGGAGGTGTTGTCGTGGGTCATCACATGATAGGGACGGATGGAGAGAAAATCACCTGCGCGCAGCGGGCGACTTGGTCCCTCGGCCATGTGCGCTTGGGCAATCTTCTCGACGATTGTTTGTCCCATGTACTTGCACCATTTGACGGGCTGAAGCCCGCGAGCAAAAAAATGGTCAATCACGCGCTTTAAAGGCGCGTTCCCTTCAAAGGTCGGCCTTGAACAGCCTCATCAACTCACTCACACTCGCCTGTTTCTCCAGGTTCCAGATGGCGTCCATGGCGCGGCGACGAGCTACACGAGACATCACCGGCTCCGCCAGCGCCTCGAACTTCTCCTCCACTTCTTTGTCGGTCAGGGGGTTTCGTGGATCACCCTTGGGATAATCAAGCTGGGTCGTGTATTCGCGGCCGTCGATGGTATGGATTCTGACAATTACGCGTTGCAGCGCCGGAAACACCTTCTCGATCTCAGGATCGGCGGTTACAGCGATCTTGTTGAGCTGGTCCCGGATCACGGGGTGCATGATTTTCGCCTCGGTGAACTGCAACGGAGTGACCTGACGCTCAGCGATGGCAGCAGCAATGACATACGGCAACGAATGATCGGCCGTCTCCTTAGTGTGCGGATCGTACTTGCTGGGATCGCTGAGAATATCGGCCCCGCGCGCCGTGGTGCGAATATGCACTTTCGCTATATCGTTATGCGTCAGGTCGTTGTCTTTCACCAAGGCGAGCACTGCGGAAATTGGCGTGTGGGTTAGTGCCTCGGTGGGAAACGCCTTCATCCCACATTGTGTGATACGCCATGAATCGCCCAGCCCGTCGGTCAGAATATTCAGCTTCCAATCCGGCCCAAAACAGTGGACCAATCCTTCCTTACCGTCAATCACGTGCTCGGGGCCGGTGTATCCCCTTTCCGCCAGCAAGGCAGCCAGCACACCACTCTGCGTTGCCATAGGATCGACGGTGTTCTTCATCATGGTCAGCTTGCCCGCGGTCACCGCGCCCAGAGTGACGCGCGCGCTGGCGCTGATGCCGATGGCGTGCTGAATCTGCTCTGCCGTGAGGTGCAGCATGCGTGCGGCCACAATCGGCGACACGAAAGCGGTTAAGGTGGCATGATGCCAACCGCGCTCGCGAATGCCCGGGAAGGCCGCTTCGCACAGCCGCATTTCAAATTCGTGGCCCAGCACCAGACCTACGATGAGTTCGCGTCCATCGCTGCCGGCGCGCTCGCAACCTGCGATCGCCGCAGGAAAAACGTCCGACGGATGCGAGGGGTCCTGCTTCCAGTAGATGTCGTTGTAGTCCATGCAGCGAATCATTAGGGCGTTGGCCAGAGACGCCGAGACCGCATCCATCCGCCGGCCGCTGCCGATGACGGTCGCTTTGCCAGTTCCCGCAATTTCGTTCAGAACTTCCAGCGCGATCATGACGTCGTGCTGTTGGTAGCCGCCCAGCGCACAACCGACGCTATCGAGCAGGAAGCGCTTCGCCTGATACACCGCATCTTTGGAAAGTTGCTCGAACTTCACGCCGGCGGCCCACTGCGACATGGTTGCGGTAATCGTCGGCCTGGCTGCCGCTTTGCTCGGGGCCGCTGCAGTTACTGTTGCCATACAAATCTCCTCCTCCATCACTTCGCCAGGTTCTTAAACGGCAGGTACGCCATGAAATCCGCGTGGTGCACGATGTAAGCCTCAGTCGTCCGCTTGACCAGGTCGCCTTCGGCAGCGTGCGATGCGATGATGTGGCACACCGCGTCGGGTACGCCGCACCCCATCGCCAACGCCACGCCGGTAAAGGGATGCCGCAGCAACTCGCCGCGCTTGCTCTGCCGGGTCTTGCCATCCACGTTTTCGTACTCCAGTAGCTTCCCGACATCGGCCAGAATAGCGCCCGCAATCACGGTATCCATGTCGATTGGCAGCGCGCGCCCCATAAACTCCTTCATGCTCTCGGCTGCCTTGCGCGCGATATGTACCACGCAGCGTTTGTGCTCCATGAAGGTCGTGGGACAGTTCGGCACCAGGAGGGTAAACGGGATGCGCTTGAGGTCATCAGGCGTAAGCGGACTGAGTTCGAGCGCGCGCTGCCAGGTCTTGGTGACCTGCTCACGCAGCTCGGCAGACTGAATCCATTCGATCTCAGGCCACAGTTTGAGAACTGCTTCGCGCATCGATTTTCCTCGGCAAAACCCCTATTTAAGCGACGCCGCCTTGGGCTGGGCACCCTTGCGCCCCGGAATGACAGGTAGAATCCTGTCCGAAGGCCAAACAAGTATTGGTATCATTTCTACCGGCCGGAGGCTATGACGCGCGTCACAGGAGGAGTGGCTAGTTTCTCCGAGCGCTGGCTATCAGGACCGAACGGACTCGACTAACTGTTCCGGGCGAACGACGCCCAAGCCGCTCTCTTGCCTCTCACATTGTCCACGTGATGTGTTCAATTTGATTCGTGATCTCTTCGGCCGGGGTTTCGGGTGAGAAGCGCATGGGTTTGCCGATCACCACCGTCAACGCTCCCGGGCGCGCGATCTTGTGGCCAGCCATCTTCATCTCATACAGGCCATCGATCCTCATGGGGACAACCGGAATGTTCAGGCGCGCCGCCAGCATCCCGACGCCCGAGCGGAACGGGGACGGCTTGCCATCCGGCGTGCGCACGCCTTCAGGATAAACCAGCACGCTGTAGCCACGATCTACCGATTCACCGGCGTAGGCGAAACTCTCGCGAACTCCCGACTCCTGCGGCAGCGGAAAAACATTGAAAAGTGCCACAACAAGGTAGTATCCGACCTTGTAGGACAGCCGCAAGAATGGATTCCAGGTTTCCGGCGGCCGCCACATCTCCCACAGCAACTCGCCCCACATGCCGACCGTGAGCCTCCGGCGCAGACGCGGCGGCAAGGCGATCAGCGCGAAGCCAACATCGATGTAAGTAACGTGATTACAGCTGATGAGGAACGGCCCGTCGATACCGCGAAGGTTATCGTGGCCAATAATCCTGGGATGGGCCATGATCATGGTCGCCGGCCAAGTGAGCAGGTAGTAGATGAAGTTGCGAATCCAAGTGATGGGCCAGCGCTGCGCCCATTGCGGATAGCGATACCCGCTCTGCGGCGATTTCTGGGGCTCCCGCAGCAGGCGCTCGAGATCTCCAATCGTGTTGACGCTGGTAAAGTTGGCCTCGTTGAGATCGATCTGGTAGCGGTCTTCCAGCGCGCTCATCAGCTCGACGCGGTCCATAGAGCTCAGGTTCAGGTTTCCGTCGAGCTTGGCGTCTGGGGTGAGCGGAGCAATGCTGCGTCCGGTGACACGCGCAATCAGTTCCGCCAAAGCGCCCTGCGGAACGATTGCTTTGTCGTTGCCCAAGGCGAAGTGTTGCTGAACCGCCTGTTCGATCGCGGCGATCTTCGGCTTCTGCGTGGGAGTACGCGGGAAGTCCCGTTCGGGCCATACGAACCAGCGGCGCATTTGCTGATACGCCGCGAGCTGCTGGTTGGCGCGCTTGACCACACTCTCGGGATCGACGCAGTCCCGCAAAATGAGAACGGCGCACGGCTCAGCGTTTCCCCCTGTTCCAGGCCGACAACTAAGCAGTCGCGCACTTCGTGTTGTTGTCGCAATGCCGCTTCCAAATCCTCGGGATAAATGTTCATCCCTTCGCGCGTCACGATGACGTTCTTTTTGCGGCCCTTGAAATAGAGATTGCCCTCGGCGTCGAGTTCGCCCAGATCGCCGGTGCGGAACCAACCTTCCTCGCTCAACACCGGCTTCAGTTCTCTGCCTTGCCAATATCCGGCGGCGACGTTCGCTCCGCGAACCAGGATCTCGCCGTTCTCGTCGAGCTTGATCTCGCGGCCCTCGAGCACTTTGCCAATCGAGCGTCTGCCGGTATGAAATGGATGGTTCAAGGAAATGAGCGACGTGGTCTCGGTCAGACCGTACCCTTGAATAACAACGAAACTTAGACGGCGCCAGAATTCCTCGGTGTCGGCGTCGAGCGCCGCACCTCCCGAAATAAAAGCCCAGAACTTCCATCCGAATCGGTTGTGAATTTTCCGGAAGCGCCACCATTGCCTCACGAAGTGTTGACCTTTCGCGACCTCGAATTGGCGTCGGAACCACTGCTGCCGGCCGGCTGCCTCGAAATCGCGTAGGAGTTTGTCTTTCAGCGACTCCATCAGGCGCGGGACGGCGACTACTACCGATACGCGTTCTTTCTTGATGACATGCATAACCTCCGTCGGGTTCAGCGTGTCCTGGAAGATCACGGTAGCTGCTAGTAATTGCGGCAGAAAGATTCCCAGGAACTGTCCGAAAACGTGGCTTAACGGCAGCAGATTTAAGAAACGCAAAGGATGGAAAATGCGCTCGTAGCGAAGGTATTTCCCGATCTCTCGCTCCAGCGGTTCGAGGCTGGCCAGGATGTTGCCATGAGAAATGACCACGCCGCGCGGCTCGGCGGTGGTACCCGAAGTGAAGACGATCTGCACGATGTCGTCTCGGGTGAGCGCTGGCGGAGCGATGGGCTGCCCGGAGTGCGTCGCAAGCTGCTCGTGCAAGGTTTCCAGACTGATCTCCGGTATGCCCGCGATGTGGTTCTGCATCGAGCCGACACAGAGCCTGGCGTCCACCTGCTGGGCGACGCGCTGGGCGAAATCCGGAGCCGCAATCTTGTCGATGGGCACCACGATAACGCCGCGCAACAGGCATCCGAAAAATGCAACCACCCATTCGGCGCAGTTCTCGCCCCAGATGAGGACCTTGTCGCCCTTGCCGATGTCGCGCTGTTCAAGCTCGCGCGCAAAGCGATAGGCATTGCTCAGCACATCGCCATAAGTCCATCGCTGCATGCGATAACCGCGATGATGAACGTAGGCAATCTCCCGAGCGTGGCGACGGAAGTTATCAAGATATTCCAGGATGGTGGTGCGTGCCATCTGCTCACAGTTTAACTGTTCGAAAGAGTAACGCCAGATACACCAATCATGGAGCGCGGCGTAATTTCAAATCGCGAGTGGTCGCGTTTTCGACCTTCTCGATCGCGATGATCGCCACCCACTCATTGTTGCGATTCAGGTAATAAACCATCCGCCCGCCGAGGATATTCGCCACCTGCTGCGGGGCAAGGTCCTGGTGATAGTCGAAAAAGCGCTCCTGAAGCTCCTCGCCGAAGGGCAGACTGCGGAAGAGTGGATGCGGAGGCTGCCATTTGGTCGGAAACAACAGCGCGACGTCGAACTCGCCGGTGGCTTGCGCGGCCCGTTCAATTTCGAGCGCCGAGAAGTTCCCGATGGGCACCACGGTGAGTGGCCGCTTAACATATCCCAGGAACGGGCGCGTAAGTTCATCAGAAGCAGGCCACGCAGTGAGCACGCGCGCACGGGGGAAGCGCGCCGCCAATTCATCGGCCGCCTGTTTGTGGAGGATGACGTAATCGCGGTACAGCAGTGTGTCTTCGGGAGCGATCCAATAGGGCGGCGGAGCAAGTAGCGCGAAGACAAAAGCTGCGCAAGTGACAGCGATCCACCAGGGCCAATGACGGATGCGGCGCCACAGTGTGGAAACGCAAAGTAGGATAAACAGCGGCACAACAGGAAGCATGTAGCGAGCCAGCACAGCGCCTCCCAGCGCTGACAGGGCCACGACATGCGCCAGGATGATCACGGCAAACACCAGCTGCACGCCGACGGGAATACGGGGCCGTCGGGTGCCATCGGGCTCATGCAGGGGAGGGCGGCGCATCGCGTAGGCCGCGGCAAGCGTCAGTACAAACAGGTTCAGATAGCCCAGCGTGTGCCATAGCCGTATCAGGATGGCGAGAAAGATGCGCAGCGGGCTGAGCGTCGCCTCCAGGTTGTAGCGCAGGTACTCTGGATTGCCGAAGTAGAAGCCGGTCCGGTAATGGTGGTACACAAACCAGAGCGCGAGCGGAACCAGGCACAGCAGAAAGGAGAAGGCAGACAGCCGTCTCCGCCGGTACAAGCAGAATGTTTCGATTGCTTGCACCTTGCCGTGCACCAAGGGACAAAGCAGCTCCCAGGCCAGCAGCGCCAGAGGAGTGACGATGGCGGTTTCTTTCGCGAGAGGCGCAAGGGCAAAAAACACGATGGTGGCCACCGGCCTTCGCTCGACGTACATGGCTAGTCCCCAAAGCGTCAGCGCACACACCATCATGTCGAGGTGGGCCAACGAACTTTGCGCAAAGAACACGGAGTAGACAGCCGTGCACAAGACGGTTGCGGCGGCGACCTGCTGATTGGCTACGTCGCGCGCGAGCCGCCACAATCCGAGCAAGGCAAACGCCGCGATCAGCAGCATGGCAGTTCGCGTCACCGCCGGCGTGAAACCGCTGAACTTCCACCAGAACGCCAACCACAGCATCACCAGCGGAGGATGTGCATTGGACAGCGTGGTGTGCGGAATCAGCGACCCAGTGAGTAAGAGATCGCGCGCTGCCGGAATGAAGTAGCCGGCTTCGTCCCAGAAGTACGGCAACCGCAGCAAAGGCGCATGGGTGGCGAACAGGAAGGTAAAGATGAGGGCGTAGGCGAAGAGGTTTTCACGTACACCGGCCACAGCCTTGAGAATGCGCGCTTTGAAGGGATGCGCCTTTGCCCGCACCGAGGGGGTCTGGAAATAAGTCGGCTTTAGCCGCTGCGGGATTCCGCCCTTTTTATCCCATGAGAGCGCCCCGTATCTATGCGCCGACATCACAAACCGGATTCCCTCAGGGGCTGAAGCCCAAACTCTTCCACCGTCACAGTGGCACAGCTAAAGCTGTGCTCCTTCAAGACCAGCCAGTTCACAACTTTTTTAGTGAATCGGACCTGTCCCAGGCCCCATGCGGGGATCCAGTTTGATCTCGCCGAAGGTGTTCTCGTAGTTCACCAGGTTTTGCTGCAGGATGGTGTATAGCGCTTTCGCCTGCTGCGGGCTCAAATAGATCCCTTGGAAGTTGCGGACGTCAACCCGGGTTTCGTCCTGCTGCTGCAGGGTGCCAAATATCAGGAAGAAGTCCCACACGTTCACCCGCACCTGGACGCTGTTGGCGTAGCTTTCGCGGTAGTCGGGGGTGTTGGTCAACTGAATCGATGGCTGGGGAGGATTCGACATGGTGACCTCAGAAAGCAGTTATCAGTCGCCGGTTGGCAGTTGCCAGTTGAAGGTCCCTGAAAACTGCGACCGGCGAACGGAAATCGCAGTGTACCAGAACCAGAGTGATCGGGTATCAGTAACCAGTCGTCGGTTTGCCAAACTGAGAGCTGAAATACTGACAGGTGGTAACTGAAGAAAAAAGGCGGCCCCGAAAGGAGCCGCCGAAGTGAAGCAAGATTCAAGCAATTAGAAGATGATCTTGCCGGCGAACTGGATGACGCGTCCCGATGGCAGACCGCTGAAGAACGATCCGTAGGGGCCAGTTGGCGGTGCCGTCGTGCTCAAGATCTGACCAAACGTTCCGTCTGCCAAATTGACGTCAGGGTTAATGAAATTCGGGTGATTGAATGCGTTGTAGAAGTTGGTTGCGAAGTTAAACGTGAACCGCTCCGTCAACTTGAAGTTCTTGGCGACGGTAATGTCCGAGTCGAAGAAGTGGGGTCCACGGTATTGGTTCCGGATCTGGTTCGGGAACGTTGAGAACAAGCTCGCCGACCCGAAAGCAGCAGAGTTCAGGCACTGACTGAAGCCATTGACGCAGCCCTGTTGGCCATTCCCAGCTATGACGTTCGCGACCGTATTGGTCGGGCCGTAGTTCGGGATATTCGTGGTGCCATCAATGACCGTGAGTGGCAAGCCGGAGCGCCAGAAGAAGTTCTCTGACAGGATCCAGCCGCCGAAGGCGGTGTTGACGAAGCTGTTGCTGAACTTGAACGGCATGGACCATACATAGGAGCCGTTGAAGCTGTTGCGAACGTCGTAATCGGCGTTGCCATAGTTGTTGCACCGCAGACATGCAGGATTGATCTGGTTCACTATCGACCCGAACGCCTGCTGGTTGTTGTATGGAGTCGCGCTGATGCCGCCGTTCGAGACATCATCCATGGCATGGCTCCAGGTGTAGCTGAACTGGAACGTCAATCCATACGTCGCGCGCTGGGTTATGCTCGACGTCAAACCGTTATAGTTGGAGACGCCACTCGAAGTGTACTGTTCAAACGTGGCGAAGATGGGGGTCGGATTGTTAGCGGGGAATGGCGCAAAGGGAACCCCGTAGGCGTTCAAGCCTTCATTGTTGACCGGGATGTGGACCCCGTGGTTCCCCACGTAAGTCATTGAGAGCTGGGTCTTGTTTCCGAGCCCCTGTTGGAACCCAAAGCTCCACTGCTCGTAGTAGGGAGTGTGGAAAGTTCCGATCTGGTTATTGTAGTTCGGGGCAGCGAACGAGGATCCCAGTTCGTTTGACAAGCTCTGATAGGATGCCCCGTTATGGAATCCCGACATGATAGCCGCGGCGGACGCCGCCCCGGCAACATACGGGCTGGCGGAGGTGGTGGTGTCACCCCATGGGATCCCAGCTCCAGTAAAGGTTGTGATAGGAACCACTCCAGGCAGGTTGGTCATGAAGGCATCGCCAACCACCGCGGGGAAGGCATCGTCGAAGATGCCAAAGCCTCCGCGGAATACCGTGTTCGGACCCAACGGCGACCATGCAAAGCCGAACCGGGGCGCTACGTCGATAGCGTCGGTGGCATTGTAAAGCTGGTGATTGTTGCCATTAATGATTGAGTTGTACGGAGTGGTCGGACTGAGCTGGCCTGCACTCAGCAGGTTGTTGAAGGAATTATTCAGCAGCGAGCCGCAGTTAGTCTGGCAGACTGGATTGGAGTTCTTCTCCAAGCGCAAGGCCAAGGTGAGCGTCAGGTTCGGGCGCACCTTCCACTCATCCTGTCCGTAAATGCCAATGCCCCAGAGGGCGACGGGTTGCTCCAGCTCGGAGGGGAAATTCTGCTGGGTTTCCAACGCATTGCCGTTGTAGAAGTCAGTTTGGCCGAGATCGCCGTTGCCGCTAATGTCGCCAAGAAGAACGAGGGGATCGGTGAACGTGCCGAAGGTGAAGTCGCTGATGTCGTAACGGCGGAAGTTGGCGCCGAATTTCAAGGTGTGCTTGCCCTTGGTCCAGGCCAGATCGTCTATGAACTGATACTGGGTGACGTCACGTCCCTGGGGAAAGTTGAACGCGAGACTGGTAAGGTTGCCACTACCCCCCAGGTTAAAGCCGGTGGAGACAAGGGAATAGGGGAAGGCACTTGCGTCGTTCAGGGTGAAGATCGCCGAGTAATGGCTAAGGTCAGCATTGAACTGGTTGGTCATGTTGCTGCTCATTACTCGGGTAAACCCAAACTGGCCATCGTAGGCGGGCTGTTTGCTGGCAGCACTGAGGTCGCTGCTGAACGGATCGGCAAATGTGGCCTGGGTGCCATGATCGATGCGGGCGCGGAAGTAGAACTGGTTCTTTTCTGACTGGTTCCAATCGATCCTGAAAGGCAGGATCCATTCCGTTCCCGGCTCTGACGGGTTCGCCTCATAGCTCGAGAAGCAGTTGTTGGCCGTGAAGGCCGAGTTGATCCCTGGCAGCACTGTACCGCAGCTTCCCGCCTGATAGTTGGTTCCGTTGTACCCCTTAGCGTTGGTATACAGATTGAACAGCTTGGTGTAAAGCGGAACCTCAGCTTGCTGCGTTGGCGTCCCGCTTTGCAGGTTAGCCAGCGTCTGATTAATGAAGGTCGAGCTTGGTACAAACACTTGTTGGGTGGAAGGCACAATGTATTGAACAGCTTCGTAGTCTACGAAGAAGAACAACTTGTCCTTCTTGATCGGACCACCGAAGTTGGCGCCCCAATAGTTGTTGTTGGCAAAGGGCTTTGGAGTCACCGGGCTCGTGTTAGTGTTGAACCAGTCATTGGCATCCATGGCCCGACCGGTCCACTCGTACAGGACGTCACCGTGGTACTGGTTCGTGCCTGACTTGGTAACGTAGTTGATCTGGGCGCCGGCCTGCTGACCGTACTGCCCCGAGTAGGCATTGCTGATGACAGTCGCTTCCTGTACTTCGTTCTTGCCCAGCATCAGGTTGGTAGCACCCGAGTTGTTCAGGTTCAGGTACGGGTCCATGTCGTTCTCGCCATTGACCGTGAACAAGTTGGAATTGGCGGGAAGCCCATACGCGCTGAAATTGCCGTATCCCATGCCGGTGTTCATGGTCACGCCCGGCGCGGTCTGCGCTATGAAGGTCAGGTCATTGCCGCCATTTGGCTGGTTCTGGATTAGGTTCGAATTAAAGTTGGTGGACAGGTTAGCGTTGTCTGTCTGCACCAATGGCGGAGCACCGGTGACTTCCACCGTTGTCGAGCTGGCGCCCACTGCCATCTTCACGTTGGCAATGGTAGTCTGGCCGACGTTCACCGCAAACACGCTTTGGGTCTTGTTGAACCCTTGGGCAGACACGCCGACGGTGTAGTTTCCCGGACTCAACAGGGAAAATCGGTAAAGACCGGTCGAACTGCTTGTAGCGGTGCGAGTTTCGCCCGTCGCATTGTTTTTCAGCGTTACTGTGGCGTTCGCCACGACCGCTCCGGTGGGGTCGGTCACCGTACCCGACAGGTCGCCCGTTTGAAGCGATTGTCCAAAAGCTGTGGGCGCCGTTAGGCAAACTGCGAGCAGCAACGCCAAAATCGCATAGAACCGACAAAATCTTTTCATGATACGAAACCTCTTCTTCTCGCGTTACGATCGTCAAATTGCCAGGGCCTTACGGGCACTCATTGGCATCGCGTAAAGTTATGCAAGCAAATAGCCACGAGGACGAGATATTGGAAGTCATTGCGAATAGGTACTTTTAGTGTAATACTAGTAGTATTACCCCCCACTAAAGTACCATTTTTCACAGATTTTTCATCGAACGTCTCCCAATTTAGGAAGAATTGCAGCGCTAGAGCAGTTCCTTAGTAGCTATATCCTGGAAGGATAATAGTCGATAAAGTGGGAATGGCGATCTCTGCAAAAGCGTCGATGCCACCAGCCTATTCGGACGATTTGCGCTGCAAGCTTCTGGAAGCCTACGCGGCTGGCCGTGGGAGCCTGCAGGAGTTGGCGCAGCAGTTCGGCGTCAGTTGGGGGTACAGCAAGAAGATTCGAGCCCAGCAGTTGCAGACGGGACGGAAGGAGCGACCGGCGCAGAGCCAGCATGGTCCTGCCAGTCGGTTGACGGCTGCCGGGGAGCAGCAGTTGCGGTCGCTGCTCCGGCAACAGCCCGATCTGACCTTGGCGGAACTGCAACCCCGGCTGGCTGGCAGAGCCGGGGTCGACATCAGTCGTTCGCGCCTGTGGGTGTGGCTGCAGCGGTTGGGCTTACGGCATAAAAAAAATCGCTCCGGGCGCAGGAGCAGGAGAGCGGCGCAAGCCTCTGGCGTCGCCAGGCGTGGTGGGAGCTGGTAAGCGAGTTGGATCCCGCCGCGCTGGTGTTTCTCGACGAAAGCGGCGTGACCACGGAGATGACCCGCCGCTAGGCTTGGGCACCTCGACCCGAACGCGTCTCGGAAGCGGTGCCCGCCGGCCATTGGCGCACCCTCACCGTGTTGGCCGCGCTCACCACGGCCAGCGTGCTGGCCAGCATGACCATTGAGTCGCCTACTGATGGTGATGTCTTTCTCGCCTTCGTGGAGCAGGTACTCGTGCCTCGGCTGCAACCGGGGCACGTCGTCATCCTGGACAACTTGGCTGCCCACAAGGCTGGCGTTTCCGGCACGCCTGAAGGCATGCCCTTTCAAAAAGGGCCAAACCAACCTTAGAGCCGGCCTAGTACGCTTGAAGCCTTCCAGCTGAGTTGGACTGCGCCGCTGCGGATTTGACGCCCAATGCGACTCAACCTCTCACACTCACCTTAACCATTCTCTTCCCAGCCCTTAATGTAAACTCCCCTCCCAGCTTCACGGTGATAACGAGTTCAGTCTTGAGCTCGCCGTCCACCTTCACCGCGTTCTGCTTTACCTTGCGCAGGCCGTCGGTGACCGACGTTGCCAGCCCGGTACGCGCAAGCAGTTTGTTGAGCTTCACCTGTACGCGGCCGTCAGTGGTCGAAGCATTGGGCGCGGCGATCTCTTCAAAGCGCACCGGCATGACCGGCAAATCTTCGGGGACCTCGTCCTTCTGGAACATGCGCGACCAGTCTCGCGCGGCCTGCTCCGCGGCGTCGCGGGAGTGAAAGTCGGCCACGATTCGCCTTCCCAACTCCTGCTTCAGTTTCATCGGGTGGGCTTCGCCGCTGGCGACCTCGTTCTTCATGCGCTCGATGTCAGCTATGCTCACGTCGGTGAGCAGTTCGTAATAGCGCCACATCAGCTCGTCCGAAATGGACATTACCTTGCCGAACATTTCCTGCGGCGCTTCGATGATGCCGATGTAGTTGCCGTACGACTTCGACATTTTCTGCACGCCGTCAGTACCTTCGAGCAATGGTGTGGTCAACACGATTTGCGGGGGCTGTCCGTAATGACGTTGCAGCTCGCGGCCCATCAGCAGGTTGAACTTCTGGTCGGTACCGCCGAGTTCGACATCCGCCTCAAGCGCAACCGAATCATAGCCTTGCGCGATGGGATAAAGCAGCTCGTGCATGGCAATCGGCTTCTCCTCCTCGAAGCGCTTGTGGAAGTCTTCGCGCTCCAGTATCTGCGACACTGTGAACTTCGCCGCCAACCGGATGAAGCCTTCATAGCCCAGCTTGTCGAGCCACTCGCTGTTGAAGCGCACTTCAGTCTTGCCGCGGTCGAGGATCTTGAATACCTGCGCTTTGTAGGTCTCGGCGTTCTGGTCGATCTGCTCACGCGAGAGGGGCGGACGCGTGGCCGAGCGCCCGCTGGGATCGCCGATGAGCCCGGTGAAGTCGCCGATGAGGAAGATCACGGTATGACCCATGTCCTGAAAGTGTTTCAGCTTGCGCATCAGCACGGTGTGGCCGAGGTGCAGGTCGGGCGCAGTGGGATCGAAGCCGGCCTTCACCCGCATGGGCTTGCCGGTGGCGAGAGATTTCTCGATCCGCTCGCGCAGGTCAATCTCGCGGATGATCTCCGCCGCACCTTTGCGCAGGTACGCCAGCTGCGCATCAACCGTGGGAAAAGAGGACATAAGAAGTGATTATAGCCACAAGCATTCAGTGCTTAGGCTTCCAACTCTGGGAGACAGGATCGAGTCGGCATTGACCGTGTCATGAGCTTCTGCCATCAATCGTGGTGCTCTTTTGGGCTGAGTGCCGATCGCTGACTGCTCGTCACTTCTTCGCTGCTCTACAATCGAAGCATGTTCGCGCGTAAGATTCGCGTGGAGTACGAAGAGGCTGGCCAGCGACACGCCTGTCCGCTGAAGTGGCTGGACAGTTTCAGCATGCGCAACTTCACCAACGATCAGGTGTTCGACGATACAATCCCCGTCGGCGATGGCGAGATGGAGATCGGCACACACGTCCCGCTTGATCGCCTGCGAACTGCGATGGAAGACTGGTTCCGGCGCAAGAGCTACCTCCCCAAAGGCGCGACCCTGGTGGTGGAAGAGCACATTGCGCAACCCACCTGACCTATGGGAGCTCGCATATTCTTCTTCGTGATTGCCCTGGGCTTAGTGGCGGCCGGTGTGTGGGCCTATCACCACGACGAACAGTTGCGCAAAAATGTCATGCAGGTCAATGTCGGCGACCCCAACGAACTGGTGCGGGAACTGCTCGGCGATCCCAGCAGCGAAGGGCCGTGCGGCTCTCTGACGGCGGTACCCGCCGGCTGCGCAGATGAGTACGTTTACAAGTATTACTACTCGATCTTCAATCCGCAATACGAGGTGGTGTGGTTCGACCAGGCGGGGAAGGTCCTGGGCGAGCAGCACGTCCAGGCACCGTGACTGAGAGTGGATTTGCTGGAGCTCCCGTCGTTCTTCCGCTTCCCCAGTACGTTTGAGGAAGAACCATCTGCTTCGCCGTCAAGCGCTTCAACCTGGATGAAAAATCGTACCCTCTGCCCATTTACGCAAGCAGTTTCACGTCACCGGCATGAACTGCGTTTGACAGCGCATAAAACCCCTTCTAAAATCGACTCTGGGCTGGACGGCTGGGCTAGCGAGACGCAGTCACGTCCGGCCTTTCGTGTCATCGAGCGCTGTAAACGATTTTCGCGCTCACCCGCGCAGCAGGTTCTCTGCTTGCGCCTTATGCGGCCCAACCTGGCGTCCCGTCCGACCGTTGGCGGTGTAGCTCAGGTGGTTAGAGCGACGGTCTCATAATCCTTCCGGCAGACTCCTCAGGGTACATCACCGATAGTCATGAGCGGCGACGGTCGCCAGTGTTCATGCGGGCTCGACGTGATCACCGCTCAATTTTCCTGCCTGTGAATACTCCTGCATATTCCTGCCAAAGTAGCCAAGAATACCGGACTTTGGTGGATGTTTTTGTGGATGATCGCTATTCCGTTCCCGGTTGATCTTGGGATAGAAGCAGATCCCATTTCGGCAGTGCGGGCAAAGGGCGGCGGCCCGATGTTCCAAGAGATGATGCCCGAGGTGCGCGGGACTACGGATTATGAGATGTGTTCTCCGAAGGGCTGCTACCCGGATTCAATCACTTACAGTCGGGACAGGTTACCTGATTCGGGATTGCGTGTTGTCTTTCGGCACCTAATTGGCAACGGAGTAGGCAACGCACTCATGCCTTCAGGCACATCCCTGTCGCACGAAGGTTTCAGAATGCCATGAGCGGTGAACCGAGTGCAACCCTAACTGCCCGATCTGATTCTGCTGCTCCAAGTTGACACTGGCGGCGACTCGAAGCGGCGACCCTCCGGTTAACAGGGGGATTCCGCCCGATACGCCGTACAACTCCAGCCAACTAACTAAGCCCCATAAACTACACCAAAACCACTTGCCGTGGTCGGCTCATTTTGGAGCACATTGGCGGCAGTTCACGGACACAAAGCGGACAGAATAGGCGCACGTTTTCCGAGGCAGCGGCCAGGTGCCTGCACGCGGGGCATGGGCACCAGATAGTTAGTGGTGAAGCCCCAGAGCGAACGAACGCAATGAGCCGACTGGTTTCTTCCTGCCGCTAGCCGGTTGAGATAGCACATGAAGTGTCCGCTTCGCTGGCGGCGAGAGTTAGCCGACATGGTAGGCATGGAGAGCTGCTCAAGGGCCGCGCGGTGGAGCGGGCGATGAAGTTACAAGAAGTGATCTTGCGAGCGGCGGCGAAGAAGATCACCTGGTGGCGGGCGGCGGAGATCATCGGCATCAGCGAATCGGTCGATGCGGCGTTGGCGGGAACGGTACGGATACATACAGCAAACGCGCAGCTTCGAGCACCAAACCGGGGTCGGCTGTCGCCAAGGTCCCGGAAAGAGTTCATCTTCTAGGCCAGGAATGAAAACGACGCGAGCGGACAGCCCCTTCGCTCCATACATGGTCATAATGCAGAACCAAAGGCTCAGCCAACGCTGAAAAAACAGCCTGCAATGGCGTCATAGCACGTCGTTGGCGACCCGCGTGAAGTAGGACGGATACTTCACGAGAATCGACCTAACGGCGTCTCGACCCTCGCGGAGCTTCTGAAGAGTGCCGCCGCGCTGTTCATCGGAAAGACTCAGCGAAGAACTAATCTCAGTGACAAGGGCGCGATCGGCAAAGCCGAGTTCATAGAGTGCAATAGAAGCAGAAGTAGGGAGCCCATATTTCAACATCTTCTGCAAGGCTTGAAGCCGGGCTGCGAGCTCTTTGGTGCCCTGCGGATCGATGTACACAGCCAACTCAGTGACAGCGCCGAGAAGCAAGGACGCGTCGTATGCCAACGCATTCTCACACATATCCACCACGTGGTCGATCGTGTAGCCGCGAAAAGTCTTGCCCCATACGAGGCGGGCGTCCTGAGCTTTGAGGCTTTGAAAGATAACATTGAACGCTTGTCCTGAAATCCAAGCGGAGGCCAGTCCTTCAAGCGCCTCGGGTTTACTGCACTTTCCGAAGCTGTTGTTTTGGACGTAGGCCGTAAGCAGAGCCCAGAGCGGCTTTAGCAATTCTGCGGGTGTCGGGATCGCAATCAGCTCGGCAAGATTCGACTTGACCCATCTTTCGATGTCTTGGGATGCATTCAAACCGTACAGAGTCCTCCCGTACACCTTTCTCCGTCCCGCATCGGTGACCTTCTGCCGCACGTTGTCGGCAAGGATATTGAAAAGTTCGACGATTCTCGCCTTCGTGTCAGCATCGGCGAGAAAGTGTGCAAGAGTGCCTTGCACGAGGATGGTGACGTGCTCGGCCGTCATAGGAATATCAGACGCGTCCCACTGAGAAATCAAGAAACTTTCGACTGCGCCGATTACGGCAGCTTTCCATGCGATCTGTTCTTCGAGTCCCTTCTTTGTGAATCCCTTGTCCGCATGAGCGGAGGCGACGGCTTCGGCGAGCTGGGTCAGCTGCGCGGGACTCTCGATATATCGCTTTACGAAGTCCATAGCGTCCAGTTTCAGCTTGTATTTGCTGTCGTCGCTGCGGAGAGGATCGAAGAAAGAGAGGAGGGAGCTAATGCAGGGTTCCGAATTGGCCGGTTCCAGTAGGCTCTTGATCTGGTTCCATCTCCATTTCCCGTCGTTGCTCTTCCGGCTGTCGTAAACGTCGGCGTCCGCGAAAAGGATACTGCCCTCCGTGTGCATGCCGGCCCGGCCTACTCGGCCAATCAAGTTGTGAAAATCCCATACCTTGATGCGTTCGGACCCTTGATAGACGCTGGTTGCGAGCAAATAACGAATGGGAAGATTGACGCCTTGAGCCAGGGTTGAGGTGCAAACGACGAAACGTGCAAGCCCTTCGCGCATCGCATGTTCGACGGCAAGACGGATTCCGTGAGGTGTATTTCCATGATGGGAAAAGATGCCGAGGGCGGCGCTCTGGGTCGCTGGCGCGTCCGACCCTAGATTCTGGGTATGGAGATAAACGAGGCGCCCGTTCTCAGCGGCATCAGAGTAGATGGAAGGGGGGCCGAGAGGAACCTGGCGTTCGAATATTTCGACAGCCCTCCCGGAGAGATTGGCGGCTGTAGTCTTTCGGCCGCAAAAGACGGCAACGGCGCCATTCTTTGCAAGCTTGAGACCGAGCAGGAGGGCAACAGCTTGCCCATCCGATTTATCGGGAAACACGCGATCCTTCTTTTCCCTAGGTTTTCGTTGAAGCGGAAGTTGCTCGATGACCCGCGGGACGAAAAACTCCTGCTTTTCAGGATCGTTGTCGGCGACGAAGTCGATCCTTCCGAGATTCGTCGTCCAGCTTGCAAAACCTAAGGTGCGATAAGTGGGTATGAGTCTTGTTCCCGAGACGGTTTCAGAACCGGGGCCGTTTAGCCACTCTCCCACTGCGGCAGCATTGCTGATGACGGCTGAGATCAAAACCTTTTGAACCGTGGGACTAATCATCGTCTTCAGCGATGTAATGAGGAGCTCGTAGGTGATTCCCCGAGTTCCAGAATCGAACTGGTGCGCTTCGTCGAAGATACGACCGAGTGGATTCCCGGGCCCCATAGGCGTTTCGCGGTACTGATCCAGTTTGATCTCACAGAAGGGGCCTTCTTGGGGCGTAGCCTGCTTACTTCAGCTTCGCGTATTCTGCCTTGGCTTCTTTCAGCATCGGGATTTCGAGGTCGGCGTCCTTCCAGAGCGTGAGGAAGTCCCGATATGCAATCTTTGCCTTTGCTGTGTCGCCCTGCAAGGCGTAGGCGCGGCCTAATTGCAGATGGGCGAGTGCGCCCAACGGAAAGTTTGCCACAATGCCGCGATGGTCGATCATCTTCTGGAATTCAGTGGCAGCCTGCACGCCGTCGCCTGCGCGTAGATACGCTTCGCCGCGGACATACACCGGGTACAGGGTTCCGTGAGACGGCCATTGTACGGGCTCCCCAAGTTCGTATTCGGAAGCCATACTCAGCAGTTCGACTGCCTTTTGCGGATCGCCGCGATCGATCGCAATGGCGGCGCGGATGGTTGGGAGCCAGTAAGCTTGAATCATCGTGTCGCGATCGAATTCCGCACCGACTTTGTCGGCAAGAGCGGAGGACTGTACCGTGTCGCCGCTGCGGGCAAGGGCTAGCGCCGCCAACAGCTCGATGTCGGACTTCGGGCTCAAAGACATCGCATCGGCAGCAGCCTTACGAGCGAGGGCAGTGTTCCCGAACTCGGCTTCCCGCAAGGCCTCGTTGACCTGCCAAAGTGCCGCTGTGTCCGTGCTTCCGTTTCGCTTAGCCGACTCCACCGCCTGTTGCGTAAACTCACGCGCCCTCCGCAGACGCCCGTAATAGGCTTCCGTGTCAGAGTCATCGGACAGCTGCCCATCTTCCGCTTCGGGCTTTCCCGTCGCCCACAAGGACTGCTGTTGCATAGCGTGCAGGTCACCTTGCAGAAATGCTAAGTGATATCGATCCAGGTGAAGGTCTGGAGTATCCAGGTTGCGCCTGCTGGCCTCGTCCAAGGCGGCTTTAGCGTCTTTGACTCGATCTAGAGCAAGGTAATCGTCGGCAAGATTTCCATAGGCAATCGCGTCGTCGGGTTCAATGCGGAGGCTTGCGCTGGTTTCTTTGGCTGCCTTCTCGTATTGTCCGAGCAAGTTGTAACTGTCTCCCAGATTGCCATGGGCTACGTAATCCGCCGAATAAATACGTGCCCATTCGGTATAGGTCTGAATCGCTCTATCAATTTCGCCGGTTACATAACTAAAGTAGAAAGCCTCAATGAAGAAGCGCTCCCGCTGGGTCACGCGGTCCCGTAATTCGTAAGCCTTCTGAAAATTCTCCCTTGCCAGGCTCGCCTGGTTCAGATTGCTGTAACTACCGCCGAGGGAAGCATAGGCCAGCGCGAAGTTCGGGTCCAGTTCGATCGCTCTCTTCATGTAAGGAATCGCCGCGGCGTCCCCCTGTTCGTGCTGTACTCTTGCCCCCTCGCTGTATTGCTTGAGAGCTTGCAGAGATGAGGTTGTCGCCTGTGCCAGAGGTGTGTTGTATTTTGCGACCGAGGCCAGTGACTCGCCAAGTTTTTCGCGTAACTTCGCGGCTGCCTTCCCCAATGCGTTGAGCACCTGCTCTTTGCGATCAGCGGTTGCCTGTTCCTCAGCGAGCACATCGCCGGTTTCGCAGGACGCAGCCCGCAGCCCCAGGACATACTCTTTACCGAGCGCGGAAATGGGCACCTCCGATGTAGGCCTTGGCATGCGCGCGTTGGCAGACTTCGCGCGCCAAGTCACTCGTGAGTTGAGTGTTGGGCGGACGAGTCATCATAGCTAAGGTCGCGGCAACCCTGTTGTCAGAAAGGATATTGAGAAATGGCGACTGGAGCAGAGAAACGGCAAGCCCCTGCTTCAGAGTGTTATCGAAAACGGGATCGCCGGTGGAGTTTGTGAAATCGGTGAGCACGATGGTGTCCTTCTCGTTGAGCTTGGATGCTTGAGACGTACGTCGGTACGACAGACCAAAGATGATCGCTCCCAGCAAAGCCACGACGACGCCAATTGGAAGTGCCAGCTTCCATGTTTCTTCTTTCGGGATATGGCCACTTCCGGGGGTGGTGTGGCGATGCTTTCGGAGTCTGCTGTTATTGTTGCTGCCGATTTGCTGGCTGCCCTCAACTGTTGCAGATCACTGCGGATCTCCGAGGCATGTTGATAACGCGATTGGCGATCTTTTTGTAACGCCTTGGAAATGATCTCGTCGAGTCTCGCCGGCAATTGGGAATTCCAGTGGATAGCAGGTTCTGGCGATTCATGCAGTATGGCGGCAAAGGTCGCGCCCACGGTCTTCCGTTCAAACGGCAAACGCCCAGCGGCCATTTCGTAAAGCACTACTCCAAAGGAGAACAAGTCGGTACGGGGGTCCAATTCCTCGCCATGCACCTGTTCTGGAGACATGAAGGCGATGGTGCCTGGGGTAGCTCCTGCAGCGGTGACATGATCTTGAGTTGTTACGGCCCTGGCTTCGTGGGACCTGTCACCATTGTTTAAGTCAACGTGGGTCGTCATTTTTGCCAGGCCGAAGTCAAGTATCTTGACGTGCCCGCGCTGCGTCACGAAGAGATTGGAGGGCTTGATATCGCGGTGAATGATCCCTACGGCGTGTACTGCCTCCAAAGCATCAGCTATCTGAATGGCCAGTGAAAGGGTAAGGGCGGTTTCCAGGGGACGCCCGGCAATACAGTTGTGAAGCAACTTCCCCTCGAGCAATTCCATGACGATGAACGATTGGCCATCCTGATCACCAATGTCGTATATCGTGCAGATGTTGGGGTGATTTAATGCGGAAGCAGCCTTGGCTTCACGGCGGAATCCCTCCGAGGACTGGGGATCTGTGGCCAAGTCTGCGGGCAGGAACTTGAGAGCTACAAAGCGGTCGAGCCGGATGTCTTGTGCCTTGTAAACCACACCCATCCCTCCGCTGCCCAGCTTTTCGACGATGCGGTAATGCGAGATGGTCTGGCCGATCACTTGAGCAGAATCCTACGGCTGCGAAAAGGGCCAGTCAATGAAGGCGCTGGAGTCGGCAGGGTCTCAAAGGGATAGTTTACCTAACATCGCGATAGCAGTCATCGGAGCGAGTGGTCCGCAACACGGAAACGGACTTGGGGGAAGTTGGCCGGATTAGTATCGGGAAGTCGGCCAGCATCCGGCAAACCGAATTGGCACCGCCACTTGGACGTAAAACGCCCGACGCATCTGCGTGCAGGCATAGGCTCTTGGCCAGCCGCGGTGGAGGCGGCTGGAATGAGCAGACACGCCAAGCGGAAATCCTCGAAACTAAAGCGGCCGAAAACAAAGCTCGGCCTACCTGATCTGGATCACAGCAAATCGGCGGTCCTGGATAGCCTTCGCTCGCCCGAGTCGAAACGTCGAAGCGCGGATATCGACACGCGATCGATGAATTCATTCAGTGGTACTGCTCCGAGCCACGCTTGTCGTTCAACAAGGTCGTGGTCACCCGCTATCGAATCTACCTTTAGGATCGCCGCCTCGCGCCCGGTACGATCAACGGACGGCTGACGGCCGTGAGACGGCTCGCTTACGAAGCCGCCGATGCAGGCTTGCTTAGCCCTGAGTTGGCGGCCAGCATTCGGCGCGTGAAAGGCGTTAGAAAATTGGGCGTCAGACTGGGCAACTGGCTGACGGCCGAAGAGGCCCGCCGATTCTGGCAGGCTCCCTCGCCTGACACGATCAAGGGCCGACGAGATCGGGCGCTTCTCGCGATCCTGCTTGGCTGCGGGCTGAGGCGGAGGGAACTGGCCGATCTGGAGTTTACCCATCTGCAACGGCGCGAT
Organism: uncultured Acidobacteriaceae bacterium; assembly: GCA_963836295.1. GTDB lineage: Bacteria > Acidobacteriota > Terriglobia > Terriglobales > Acidobacteriaceae > Bog-257. Next base: position 36,056 of record CAWIIY010000008.1, read on the forward strand.
GAACATTGGGCGATCGTTGATCTTGTTGGGAAGGGTGGGCATATCAGAACAGTCCCGGTGCCCGATTGGGTCAAGGCCGCGGTTCATCTGTGGGTCGTCGCAGCCGGCATATCAGCCGGGAGGTTGTTTCGCTGTGTCTGCCGTGCGGGCAAGTGCTGGGGCATCGGCGTGACGGAGCGCGTGATCTGGCATGTGGTCAAAGATTATGCGAAAAAGATCGGTCTGGGCCAAGTTGCCCCACACGACCTTCGTCGTTCGTGCGCGAAACTATGTCACACAGCGGGCGGAGAATTGGAACAGATTCAATTTCTCCTCGGCCACGTTTCGGTTCAAACCACGGAGCGCTACCTTGGTTGCAAACAGCGGATCAGCGGAGCGGTCAACGACCGGATCGGTATCGAACCATGGCGCCGAGGGGCAATGGGCGACCCACTGACCCACTAGCTCAGCGAGGTGCCGCACCAAGGGAGCGACTTGGCGACAGGCCGTCAAACTGGATTACTTCCGAGTCGCTGACTAATCGCCCACAACTGTCGTACGAAACGTGAGAAGACGTTTGATCGGTCACACTCCAACTGGTTCGGTGCAATTCAAGCCTGAAATGCATATGTCTTTCTTAAGCACTTGCTGCTCCTCCGTGCGGATTCTCTACCCGTTCGGCGCACTGGACTAGATTCTGCGCTGGCCGAGGTTTGGAGACGGCCGACAGCAGATTTTTTCCCAACGCGACGGAAGCGCTGATGACACCACCAAACAGTGCGCCAACCACTCCCAGACCGCAGACATCCTGTCCGGTGAGGTATAGGCCACGAATCGGCGTTCTGGCGCCAAGCCCGCGGATTCCGAAACGTGCCGGCGTGGCGGCGATGCCGTAGATTTCCCCGCGCCCGTAGTTCATGAAGTGGCGCGTACTGACCGGTGTGGACAACTCAGTGTAGGCGATATTGCCGGCAACCGAGGGCACCTGCCGCTCCACCTCGCCACGCAGCCGGGCCGGCGCAGCCTCCGCTTCAAACGTGTCTACGATTGCCTTCGCCATCTTTACCGGATCGCCCGGCGCCACGTAGCCTCTCTTCGCCATCTACCGCAGCATACCCACAGGCCCATCCTGATAAGCCTCCAGCTCCGGGCTAAGAATGCCGGCGCCACCGAAGTCAGTACGGATAGCTCCAGGCTCTACCAACGTCGTCCCGATGCCGAAGCCGGCCACTTCCTGCGATAGGCCCTCGAAGAAGCCTTCTATGCCCCACTTGGTCGCACAGTAGAGCGACAGTCCTGGGAAGGCGGTTTGTCCTGCACCGCTGGAGATCTGGATGATGCGGCCTCCGCCTAGAGGACGCATGTGCGCCACGGCCGCGCGCGCAAGCTGAATCGAGCCGAGAAGGTTCGTGTCGACAATATGCCGCATCGCGTCGAGTTCTAGCTCTTCAGCCGCACCCAGCAGGCTGTAGCCCGCGTTGCTGACCACTGCATGGATTCGAGCGACTGCCTTCACAGCTGCGTCGAACACCTTTGGGATATTGGCTAAATTAGACACATCCAACTCTGCCACCCACAGTTGGCTGGGGAACCGCTGCTCAAGCTCCGCCGCATCGGTACGTCTGCGAACCGTACCGGCCACCCTGCCGCCCCGGTCGAGGATGGCTTCGGCAATGCTGCGGCCAAGGCCGCGGTTGATTCCCGTAACAAACCAGGCTCCGGCCAGGGCACTTTAGCCTCGAACATCAACCTGCGAGGGGAGATCGCCGGAAACTACACTGACGCGAGCGGTGTGTCTCACGGCTTCGTGGTCCCTCCGCCTTATACCACCTTCACCTCATTCGATCCCACGGGTTCCATAGACACCTTTACCGCAACGGCGATTGGCATTAACCTCGAGGGGGCGATCACGGGAGTTTACGTTGACTCGAGCGGCGTGCTTCACGGCTACGTGCGCGCTGCGAACGGCACCATCACCGACTACAACGTTACGGGCGCAGGCACGGCCGCCGGCCAGGGCACCAGCACCTCAGGCATCAACGACCTGGGGGCGATCATTCGGACCCTACATTGATTCGAGCGGTGTGAATCACGGCTATGTGCGCGCTGCGAACGGCACCATCACCACCTTCAGCGTTTCGGCCGCCGGCACAGGCTCCGGCCAAGGCACCCTGCCTGAGGGCAACAACCTAGAGGGGGAGACTACGGGACAATACATCGACGCGAGCGGTGTGAATCACGGCTTCTTGCGGAGTCCTTTCGGCGCCATCACGACCTTCGACGCGCCGGGGGCGGGCACAGGGGCCGGCCAGGGCACCATTCCGTTGACTCCCAACCTGTTGGGGGAGATCACCGGATTCTACACTGACGGGAGCGGCGTGGAACACGGCTTCCTGAGGAGACCGTAGGCCTGCTCTGGGGTAAGCAGGCATCACCAGTTGGCGGTTAATTCTGCGACACAGGGACGCAGGAAACTTGGATGTCCGGTTGGAGGAGGGAGAGGGGTGTCGTATCACTGCCTCTCCCACTCTACTACTGGGTCGCGTCGCCCCGTGCTCGCTGGCTGTTTGTTATGTCGCGTCAGCGCCAGAGCAAGCGTGGCGCAGGGCCCGCTTTTCCGGCCCTGCTGAGCGACAGGAGAAAACTGCAGCGTTAAAGAGCGAACGCTGCGCTACAGGTCTGTAACCTGTCGCCTGGAAGAAGGAGGTACACGAGGTACGATCAATGAAATGGGATCAGAGAGCCCTAAACACAATCATCACACTGATCGCAGCACTGGCGATCCCGGTCCGGCTTCGGCTGGCCGCACAGGACCAGCCGCAAGCAAAGCAAGAGTCGTCGCGCTCCACCGCCGCCACTACCAATTACAACTTCCTGATAGGTTCAGGATTCCTCTGCAGTACGGATGATTCAACAGCCTGCCCGGCGGTGGCCAGGGCAGCCAATGGGGAGACCATAGAGATCAGCGGAGCCGGCACGCTCGGCTTGGCCAACAAGTCCGTTACTGCCGCCGGCGCTTTCATCGAGAGGACGCCGACCGGTGAAATTGTCACCACCGGCGTGTGGACGGCCATGGGACTGGTGAGTTTCGAGCCCTACGGGGTCGCTCCCGGAGCGCTGCAGCTCGACTACCCGAGACTTAGGGTGTTCGGGGCGCTTCCCATCGGCAAGATGCCCGGCCCCATGGCTGCCATGATGGCCGGCCCGATGGCCGCCGGAGGTCTGGCTACGGTCCGCATCCGCCTGTTGCCGGATGCAGGCAGCCCCAGAAACGCCCTCCTACAGGTCAACTGCGCGAAGGGCAAAGCGCCCGCGGGGGAACAGAGCGATGGGGTCCGGCTGACCATTACCGATGGCCCGGAGTTCGACGAAGAGATCAGCGGGCACGCCTTGTTCCTGCTGCAAAGGCCGGATACAACTCCTGCCCTTAGACCTCGCCTCGACTCACCTCCTGAACTGTGTGAACTGTGTCAAGCACTGCCTTGGAACCAGGACCCTTGCTTTTCATTTCTGAAATGGATTTTTGTCTTTCCTATACATGCATTGAAAGTCGTAAAGCAAATCCCTGACTTGCGGGAAACTGACGATTCTGTTTTGCAAGCTTGATCACATCGGGCTCTTCGCGAACGTTTAACAGAATTTTCCCTGTGCCTTCATCTTGCAGCCATATTCTTGGCGTTTTATATAGATGACAAATCCGTAATTCAGTGCGGTCTACATGGGCAGGCACAGTCTCCCTTTCTGCCTTGAACGTCGAGGTTTCCATTCAGGGGCAGTGTTCTGTTTCGTGTTGATCGCTCCGGATTGATTTGCGTAAGCAGTCAAAGTGCGACTCAGCATCCGAGCATCGCCCGAGGAAGCTGAGGTCTGTCATTGACACGAATTCCAGCCGCCGCGCTCACGGCCGAAAGCGTGCGCATGAGAACTCTAGTTATTGAAGACGAAGTGAAAACCGCAAAGTTCCTGAAAAAGGGCCTTAGTGAATCGGGCTTTAGCGTCGAAGTGTCAGGAGATGGGTTAGACGGCCTGCACTTGGCGCTGGAAGTGGAATTCGATCTGGTGATACTTGACGTCATGATTCCCAGTCTGGATGGCTGGGGAGTCCTTATGCGCTTGCGTCAAGCAGGACGACAGACGCCAGTGCTCTTTCTCACGGCGCGCGACGCGATCCACGAGCGGGTACGAGGATTGGAGCTGGGCGCCGACGACTATCTGGTGAAGCCGTTTGCCTTCTCCGAACTGTTGGCGCGGGTGCGGTCACTGCTGCGCCGCGGGCCGCAACGGCCGCAAGAAGTCATACGCATGGCCGATCTCGAGATCGATCTACGGCGCCAGCGTGTCACACGCTGCGGACAACGCCTGGAGTTGACCTTCAAGGAGTTTCTTTTACTGTCGCTGCTGGCGCAACATGCCGGCGAGGTACTCTCGCGAACGCTGATCGCTGAAGCCGTGTGGGACATGAACTTCGACAGCGACACGAACGTGGTCGACGTCAATGTGCGAAGGCTGCGCAGCAAGGTGGACGATCCCTTTCCGCAGAAGCTGATCCATACGGTTCGGGGTGCAGGGTATGTCATGGAAGCCGACTGACAGCTTCGCCCCGGTCTCGCGGCTCTGGAGGACTTTGGCCTTCCGATTGACCGCCGCGTACGCCCTTGCAGGCCTGCTTCTGATACTCCTCGCCACCGCCAGCCTTTATCTCCTGACGGTCACTGAAATGGAGAGAGGCACGAGGTTGTTTATCGCCGATAAATTCAACGTGCTAAGTACCCTGCTGCGTGAGCGCCCGAATGACTGGGAGGCTCTGCACGAGGAAATCGACCTGGAAACTGCCGCGCGACGATACGAACAGTTTTACATTCGCCTGCTAGACGAACGAAACCAGCCGCTATTGGTGACGCCCGGGATGGAGGAGCGGCTGGACCTGGGGCAACTCACCAGGCAGTTAGGAACCCATCCTGGCCGTACCCTTCGTATGAAGGGAAGGGACGGTCGAGTTTTTCGCGTTGCGACCGCGACAGCGCCGGTCGGCTCCCCTCCTACCCAGACCGATACTATTCAGGTTGCAATTGACGTCTCGCAGCAGGAAAAATTCCTGCAGCGCTACCGGCTTTGGTTCTTCAGCATTCTGCTGGGAACGTTCGTTGCCCTGCCGCTCATCGGGTATCAAATCGCACGACGGGGTATTCGGCCGGTAGAAGACATGGCAGCGACCGCTCGCCGCATCAGTTCGACGAACCTGCGTGAGCGGATTCTCACCGACGGCTATCCCTTCGAACTGGCATCCCTGGCTGGGCACCTTCAATCAAATGCTGGACCGCCTGGAGAATTCGTTCGAACGGATCTCCCGATTTTCCGCCGACATCGCGCACGACCTGCGCACGCCGGTCAACAATATCCGCGGCGAAGCTGAAGTTGGGTTGGCGCGAGCCCGAACGATCACTGAATACCGCGAAGTGCTTGAGTCCAGCCTGGAAGAAGCCGTGCGCCTTTCAGACCTCATCGGCGACCTTCTGTTTCTGGCCCGCGCAGAGAGTCCGTTAGCGCATGTGCGCCGCGAATCAGTCAATATCGTCGAGTTGCTCGATGGCATGCGTGAGTATTACGAAGCTTCGGCAGCGGAGGCTGGTGTCTCACTCACGACCAGTGTGAACCGGGCGCCGGTAATCGCCCAACTGGACCGCACACTGGTGCAGCGCGCAGTGAGCAATCTGGTCTCAAACGCTGTAGCGCAGACGCCACCGGGGGGATCGGTTTTGTTGGCTGCCAGCTCGGAAGATTCGGCTGTTCACATCGAAGTTAGCGATACGGGCGTTGGCATTCCCTCGGAGGCGCTTCCCAAAGTGTTTGATCGGTTTTTTCGGCTTGATTCCTCACGATCTCAGGCTTCGGGCGGTACTGGCTTGGGTCTGGCGATCGTGCAGAGCATCATGCTGCTGCACGGCGGGAAAGTTGAAATTGCCAGTCAGCTTGGACAGGGCACGAGGGTCACACTCCATATGCCAATGGCCGAGCAAGGCCACGCGGCGGCAGTGCCCAATCACCACATGACAAGAACGTAATCTTTGCGTCATCTTGCTGTGCGGACTTCCTCACTACGCTTGCCTCGTTGTCCAGCATTACCTTTGCCACCGATCAACTGACAACCTTACGCAGTGCAAACCTGAGCCAGTTCTGTTCTGGAGAAAACATTTTATGCAGATGAATTCGTTTCGAAATGGTTCTCGGGTCCTGAGGGGCCTGATCGCTGGCCTGCTGTGGATGGGGCTGAGCGTTTCGGCGTTCGCTCAGTCCCAGTACTTCCCAACCTACAGCCCCGGCCCGCTGGGAAGCGGCACTTGGCTTGTGGCTAGTGGTCAGATCATTACCCCCGCCGGAACCCAAGTCAACCTCTTTGCCACTGAAAGCAGCGGCACCGGGGTTCGCGCTACGGCCATCGCACTCAACCCCAACCCACTCGCCAATGGCCATCGCACCGCCGCCGTCCTAACCTTGGGCTCCAAGACGGTGTCCGGTGCCGTCGAAGTCTTCGACGTAACTACCGGCGCTATTTTGCAGGAGTTTGTTCCGAACAGCCATGCAAACGGCAGCTCCGCGGGCATCGCCTACACGCAGAACGGCAACTACCTGCTGCTCAGCCAGGACAACAGCTACGTTACCGTCGCCAGTGTCGGGGCTAACGGTCTGCTGACCTACGTGTCTCAAGTCCAGATCCCGGTGAACCTCTCCTTCATCCACTGTTTTGAGAACAGCCCTCCGGGAACCACGGGCAGCGCCCCCATCCCCTGCGGCCAGACCTACTCTTCGGGCACTGCTTATCCCCTCGGGCTCGCGATCTCGGCGGATGGCCACACTGCCTACTCCGTGCTGGACGTAAACGATTCGCTGACCAAGATCGACCTGACCACGAACCCGCCGACGCAGGTTGCGGAAATTCAGGTTGGTAACATCCCGAACAGCGTCGTGATCTCGAGCAACGGCAGCACCGCCTACGTCTCCAATGAGGCTGGCCGGGTTGCTACCCCGGACGACTTCCAAGAATACTCCGACGGCACCAATGTCGTCTCGACGTATCCCACGGGCGCCATCGCCACCGCCACCATTTCCGTGGTGAATCTGGGCTCCTTTTCGGTGACCAACACCATCACGTTGACCGGTCTGCACCCGACTGGTATGGCTCTTTGGGGCCAGTACCTGTTGGTCGCCGATACCTATAGCGACGTCATCTCCGTGATCGACACGACCAGCAACACGGAGGTGCGTAAGATCAACCTTGGGCTGCCGATCGGAGTGCTCTACGGGACGAGCGTTGGCCCGAGATTCGGGCAGCCCGGCGCGGCCTATGGCGCGGCACCGAACTCGATCGCCGTAGACACCGTGAATAACGTCGCCTACGTCGCACTTTACAACGCCAATGCAGTCGCCGTCGTCGACCTTAGCGCCGGCGCACCGAATCCCGTCAAAGGCACGATCCCGGTCGGCTATGCGCCGAGTTCGGTTGTGCTGGACTCGGCGGACAGTAGGCTGCTCGTTGCCAACGACAAGGGCATCGGCACCACCAACACTGATCTGACCGATAACTGCACTAGCTACTACGGCGTGTGCGGCTTCAACAGCCACCAGGACCAAGGCACCGTCAGCATCGTTCCCATTCCGGGCAGCGCAATGCTGGCGCAGGATACGGTTCAGGTCTATCAGAATAATCACTGGGATCTGCAGCTGAATATCTCGGGAGCTTCAGGCGGCAACCCGAATACCCCACCGGTTGCAATCCCGGCAAAAATCGGCGATCCGTCGCTGATCAAGCACGTGTTTGTAATCATTCGTGAAAACCGCACCTACGATCAGATTCTGGGCGACGTAGCCGCCGGCAATGGCGACCCCACCCTGGCGGTCTTCGGCGGCATCTACACGCCCAACGCTCACACCCTGGTCCAGCGCTTCCCGCTTCTGGACAACTTCTACGACCCGAGCCGGCAGTCGGCCGATGGCCACAACTGGATCATGCAGGCGATGGCGCCCTACTCCGACGACATCCAGTCGCCCGACTGGGTCCGCGACTATCCCTCCAACGGCGGCGATGCCATTGCTTACCAGAACGCGGGGCATCTGTGGGACCAGGCTGTAGTATCCGGCGTCTCCTATAAGAACTACGGCGAGTACATCGAATACAACCTGTTCGCCCCTCCGGGCGGTGGGCATCAGGAGCCGAGTTGGTGCCAGTTCTATGAAGACACACAGTCATACGAAAATGGCCAGGAACAGGAACTGTATTACTACAACACCGTTTCCTCGTACTCCCCGCTCCCGAACCTGATTAACCACACGGTTCAGAACTATCCGCAGTTCGATCTGGGCATCCCCGACCAGTTCCGCTTCGATATCTGGGTCCAGGACTTCGATAACGACGTGACCAACGGTACGGTGCCCCAGTTGGAGTTCATGTGGATCAGTTCCGACCACACCGGCGGACCACCGAACGCCATGGCCATGCAGGCCGATAACGACCTGGCGCTTGGCCGCTATGTCGACGCCATCAGCCACAGCTCGGTGTGGCCGACGTCGGCGATCATTCGTCGAGGAAGACGACGCACAGAACGGCGTTGACCACGTCGACGGCCACCGCAGCCCGGGCTATGTCATCAGCCCCTACGTCATACAGAACGGCCCCACCGACCACACCTTCTACACGCAGGTCAACCTTACCCGTACGATCGAGCAGATTCTCGGTATCACGCCCATGAACCAGTTCGACCTGTGGGCCTCGCCGACGAGGACGCTCTTCACCGACAACCCGCCCCAGGAGAACTTCCAGCCGTGGACGCACGTGCCGGCCGAATACCCGCTGACTTCGGGCACGACTTGTACGTCCGTAGTAGGCGCTAAAACACCTAAAACAAAGGACAGCCCCAAGGTCGCGGCTCTGAGGGCTGCTTGGCTCCAGAAGAAGGCGGAGATCTTCGCTGGCAAATTGACCAAGCCCGACTCCGAAGACCCGGACACCGTCAACCATTACGACTGGTACGAGGCCACAGGGTTTACACGGCCCTATCCTGGTGAGAAAACCGTTCGGCCCCCGAGCGACTTCCACAACTCGGCTCCCGCTACCGTTGATAAAGACTAAACACATTTCGACACAATGGCCCTCTCCCCGATAACCGGGAGAGGGTTTTTTCATGCCTCAAACCAAGTGTTTACCTCATCACCGGATCGACTTCGAACACGACTTTGACGAGCGGCAGCACCGGCTACGCCAGCTTGTCCGGAAACGGTTTTGTAGGAGATTTCGCGATCGTGTCCTACTGCTTTTTACCCCACCATGACAGAGCCGAGCTAAGGTCACGGGATCTCGTCCGCCAGTGAGGATTGCGTCCAGTATTCGGAGGCCGCTCATTCCGGTGATGTCGTTCAGGATGCGGTGAATCTGGAGATTCATCTGATCCAGCGATTTCTGTACGGCCCGGCAGCGCGTGACAATGTCAATCGCCAAGGCAGCAGGGTATGCTCCCGCCGTGGCAGTTTGCTTCGATGGGATTGAAATCCGGGTTTCTTAAGGAACGATGAGTTCAGTCAATCGATGAGTGAGCACCAACATGGCGCCGTAATGCGTGGCAAGTCCGGCGACGACGACCAAGGAGAAAACCGCCCAGGTCCAGATGCGCTGAAAGCGGTTGTCGGCCGCGCGCCATTCCAGCAGGCGCCGAACACGGAGTCCGATAGCGGAGGAGCCGCAGATCAGCCCGCTCGCGAGCTCCGGCTCGGCCCATTCTTGCGACGACCGGGAAAGCTTGATCAACGCTGAAGCCAAGTCCAGCGCCTCCTGCCGGTTTTTGACCGCGGCATTGTCCGCTGCCAGCTCCGCCGCCCGCCTCCACGCCGCCTCCACGCCACTCATCCCAGGAAATGGCGTTGCATTGATTAGAAGCTTCTTCAGGTTATCCCAAGAATTTCTGTGCCCCAACTCATGGCGAATGGCAACCTGCAATTCGTTGTCACTCAGCACCGCCGTTGCCAAATCGGAGACCATAACCCTAGGACGGCAGACGCCGACGAGCATCAGAGCCGGTGCCCCCTTTGCAGCGCTCATGGCCGCGATGTTCTTCTGATTAGAGCCGGGGCTTTTTACCCAGTTCATGACGGCCTGACTGGTTCGCGACTTGGCCCGCAGCACCCGAGCCGTCCCAATGACCAGCAGGAGCGCCGCAACGGCAGCGAGCACAAAGGTCGTGCCGTCCTCGTCAAAAGACCTGCGCTCCATTAGCCAGAACGATGGTAAGGTCAGAAAGATCGCGACCAGAGTAGACACCGCCAAAGGGAAGATTCGCACTCCGAAAAGAAACCCTGCGGATCCGGCAGTCTTCACTCGCCGCGCGCCCGCCAAGGTTCACCACCCGGATGCGACAACCCACGAGAGCGCGCAGTACATCACCGCAAAGAAGGCCAGACACACGATTGCGCTGCGCATGGCGAACATGGTTATGTGTCACTCTTCTTGAGCAGCAGCTCTGCCCGGTGGCGCTCGACCAGCGCTTGTAACTCATCCAGCAGCTTCTCGTCCTGCTCACCGACCGCTTCGACGAAATACGACAGGTGCAATGCCGCGTGTTCCGTGCGAAGCAGTTGCCGCAGCCCGCTCACGGCAGTGCGGCGCTGCAATTCCTCTGGGCTGCACCGTACCCAGTAACGGAATGCTTTCCCTTCGCTGATACGGCCGAGGAGCCCTTTGCGAAAAAGCCGATCCATTGTGGTCAGCACGGTGCTGTAGGTCTGCCAGATGCTTCTATCCTGCAGCACCTCGCGAACCGTAGCCGGACCCCGCATCCACACGGCGCGGTGAATCTGCTGTTCCAGCGGGCCAAGCGGCGTCGCTATCGCGTCTTCGAGGCTGGGATCAACAGGATCCATGTGGTCGCCGAGGTGGACAACAAAACTCTAAGCTTGCGGATCCAGTCCGTCAATGAATCAACGGTGGTTGTCATCGACACTTAACAATCCCAAACCGGGCAACTCTTATCGCCGATAGGTGGCTTTTGCACGAGCGTTAACCATCTACTCACCTTCTATTCACGGTCGGGGCTTACTGTTTGCCTTTATTCGTCAAGCACTTTTTCGACAAGAACGCTTGTTGTAGGCATGCGGGCGGTTCTGCGAAGCCCAGTCGTACACCCGTCTCATTCCTTCACTGATCGACCAATATAGGAGTAGGCGATGGCACGAATGAAGCTAGTTCAACCTGTATCCGGCTGTTTCTCCTTTGCAGTATCCTTCGTACAAACGATTTCGCGGCGCAGCGGCCAGCTCTTAGGCGCACTATTCCTCTTTCTTTGTCTTGTATCGCCCAGTTGGGCACAAATAGACAGCACCGGATTGACGGGCACCGTCAGCGATTCCTCCGGACACGGACAGCCGGGTGTCGAAGTGACGGCAGTACAAGACGCTACAGGACTTCAACGCAAAGTGGCCTCTTCCGCGGAGGGAGCCTATTACTTTCCTAGACTGCCGGTGGGAACCTATACCGTCATCTTTCAAGCCGCAGATTTCCAGACGCTGCGTTTCGATAATGTGGTGCAGAAGCTTGGAACAACTCGGACACTCAACGTAACGCTGAAGATTGCCGGACCCACGGAGCAAGTGGACGTTCCGGCCACCCCGCAATCGCTAGATCAGACGAACAATACGTTGAACACGGGCATCGAACGCATACAGGCGAAAGAACTTCCCTTGAATGGGCAGAATTGGGCTACCTTGACTGCGTTGGTTCCAACCGCGGTTGACACCGCCGGCGGACCTGGCGCTGGCAACCAGCGCTCGATTCGCTATGCCGGCAGGGGCCGCGACGATAACAACTATACCTACGACGGCGTCGATGCCACCTACATTATTAATCAGTCCCAACCCTATTACGTGCGCGCGGCGATTCCGCTCGACACCATCGAAGAGATTCGCATCGACCCCATCCTGGCGACGGCGCAGACCGGCGCTACGGGAGGAGGCCAGGTGGCCGCCGCCTCGGCTTCAGGCACGAATGAGTTCCATGGGGATGCTTACGACTTCTTGCGTAACAGCGCTTTCGATGCCACCGATCCGATTGACTCCTTGAATCCAAACCACCAGCCGCCCTTCCACTTGAATCAGTTCGGAGGGTCTTTTGGGGGACCCATCCTGCGTGACAAGCTATTTTTCTTTGTCGCTTACGAAGGCTACCAGCAAGACCTCGGTCAGACTCTTATCGGGTATGTACCTGGCGCTGCCTTTCGGTCGCAGGTGCTGACGACGTCGCCAGCTCTTGCCTCCGTCATCAGCGCCTATCCCATTGGGCAGAACTCCACGAGTAATCCGGACATTTCCCAATTCGTGGGGGAAGGCAGTCAAAAGGGGCAGGAAAACTCGGGGATGTTTCGCCTGGATTATCGCTCCTCCGACACGACCAATCTTTATTGGCGGGCCAACATCGACCAGGCCGACTACGTTCTCCCCTATTCCCCAAGCTCCGGGCAATATCTCAATGAACAAGAGGAGCTCACGTCCTATCCGGTCAATAGTGTTATCGCGCTGGCGCACGTCTTTTCTCCGACCTTGGTCAACGACGTCAAGTTTGGTTTCAACCGCGCCACCGGCGACACTACGTACCCCAATCAGACCGGATCCCTCTACGCAATCTCAGTGGCGGGCCTCACTTCCTTAAACAATGGCCGGGTCAGCACCAACGTGGCCAATTCGTTTTCCTGGCTTGACGATCTGACCTGGGTCAAGGGGAGAAATGTAATCAAGGGCGGAGTCGAGATCCGCCGCATACAGATGAACCAAGGGAGCAGTTCCTACGGCACGATTAGTTATAACTCCCCCGCCAGCTTTGCGGACAACGAGTCCTACAAGGCCAGTATCACGGGCGAATATCCCGTCAACGGCCTGCGCAAGACGCAGTTTTACGGTTACGTCCAGGACGAGTTCAAGTGGCGGCCGAATTTCACCGTGAATTTGGGCCTGCGTTACAGTTATTTCGGGGTTTTCCATGAAGTACAGGGCCGCGGGAATCCTTTTGATTTCGCCACCTGCGGGCCGCAAGGATACTGCGGCGTGGGCGCGAGCTTCGGCCCGCCAAATTATAACGATTTTGATCCCCGCGTCTCCTTCGCTTGGGCCCCGGCGAAATACGGGGGGAAGATGGTCATTCGCAGCGGCTTTGGGATTTATCACGAGGACGGCCAACTAGACGATCAGAACATCCCCGATAAGAACGAGGTATTAAGCTATGCGCTGACCTCGAAGAATTGCCCCGGGCTTAGCTTCCCCATAGTTCTAGACGCGCAAGGCAATCCGGTCTGCTCGACCGGCACACAATCACCGAACGCGGAACAGCGAGATCGTCCAGACCCGTATGTGACCCAGTGGGGGCTTTCCATTGAGCAGGCGCTGCCTGCCAATTTCTCCTTAAATATGGCCTACGTAGGCAGCAAAGGTACTCATCTGCTGCAGCTATCCTATGTGAACGTCGAAAACCCGCTCACTGGCCTGCGTCCTTACCCGGTCTTCTCGCAGATCCCTTGGCGAGGCGACATCGGCAACAGCTCGTATAACGCGCTGGCGATCTCGCTGAAGCGTTCCTTCACTGCCGGTTTGCTGGTCTCGGCCAATTACACGTGGTCCCACAGCATCGACGACGATTCCAATGGAAGCGGCGACGGCGACTCCATTACGCCACAGAATGTTTCCTGCTACCCCCGGGGAGCGACGCAATGCGGGGAGCGCGCCAACAGCGCCTTCGACACCCCCAACGTGTTCAATGCAAATTTCATCTATGAGCTTCCTTTGGGGGCGGGCAAGCAGTACCTTGCCCGAAACGGATTCGAGAAAGCCGTTTTCAGTTACTGGCAGATCAGCAGTATCTTCATCGCCCGTAACGGCTTCCCCGTGAACCTCTCGACCAGCGGTACTGGTCCGGACGGAAACACCAACAGCCAGCGTCCCAACGTAGTTCCTGCCCAGCCGCTCTACTTGGCGCGCGGAATTATCAACTCCAGTGCCTTTTGCACTCCCGGCACAGCCGACCCGCTTTATCCAGGGGGTACCTGCCCCGCTGGATTCGGCGATGTTCCCCGAAACTTCTTGCGAGGTCCCGGGGTCTGGCAATCTGATTGGGCGCTTTCCAGACGCTTTCCCCTTACGGAAAGGACGCAACTTCAGTTCCGGGCCGAGGTGTTCAACATTTTCAACCGAGCGCAGTACGCCAACCCTGATGGCCTCATTTCGGCTTCCGATTTCGGCAGGATATATCTGCCTTTGAATACAACTCCGATAGGACTGGGTACTCCGCGCCAGTTCCAGTTTCTGCTAAAACTACAGTTCTGAACGGAGAGAGCCGACGCGTTCACTGTTAAACAGCCGAACCTGAGACCGCAACGCAAAATCTCTTTCCCGCTTCGCCAGATCCGCGACTTCTCCTAGCAGCCACGAGGTAAAACGGTTGCAGCGATGATCGCAGCAGCATAAGACGACTGAGATAATGCGATTCTCGCTCGGGTGCCTTGGGCGACAGCTAAGGATTTGGAGTTTGAGGCGGGTGCGTCAGGGGCCCTTATCAGCTTGATCTGTAGAGTTCTGTTGGTTGGAGTTGCTATTGAGGATTGTGCTCTGAAGAACGGCTATCTTTTGCTTGGAGTGCTTACGGGGCGTGGCTTTTCCATTCAAGAATACGCAGGCAGACTTTCAACCCGATGAGGATAGCCATATCGGTGCGCGATTCACCCCCGCTGCCGGGCTTGCGCAAGCGCTCGGCCAGCAGCGCAGGATCCTTATAGTGCAGCCACAAAACCATGGCGGCCATGAAGCACAGCCACCAGCCACCGAAGATCCAGCCCTCCACCCAGCGCCAGTTACCCGACAGCCATAGCATGAGGGTCGCGAGCCCCAGAACGCCAACGGGGGAACGCCACCAACATGAGTCCGGTGATGATCGGTGTGGAGCGCATTGGGAGCTGAGAACCTCCTACTAGCGAAAACATGAAGTAATCTCAAGGTAAGGTTGGCCGACAACCCATGAACCGGCGTGTTCTGTTATCAAAAGCGTGTTTATGAGCCACGCATTCGTCTTGCCCGACCTGGTCCACCAATTGAACCTCGATCGGCGCTCGCTCTACTCCTGCCGCAGAACACTGTTCGGATCAACTTGCGAGGCTCAACGCGCCGGTATGTATGCGCCCAGTGCCGCCATGAGCAAAAGAGCGATCGTCACCAGCGCGACCAGAGGCCAATCGAATCCATGGGCATAGACTCTGACTGCGGTCGGTTTACTTGCCAACAGGCTTAGCACCAAGCCGAGCGCGACTCCACTGGCGGCCAGCATCATCCCTTGCCGCAGAATCATGCTAACCACGCTGGCTGGGGCGCCCCCAATTGCCATGCGGATACCGATCTCGCGTTGCCGCAAGCTCACCGAATACGTCATCAGCCCATAGAGCCCGATCAGCGCCAGTGCCAGGCCGAGTATCGCCAGCGCACCGATCGCTTTGATAAACATGCCCAGCGTCTTGGTAGCTCGCATGTCGAACACTTCCTCGATGGAGCGCACGCTATAAATCGGTTGTCGCGAATCCAATCGTCGTACCAGTTCACGCAGTGGCCCAGCCGCTTCGCTAGAAGGTGCCTTTCGGTTTCGAGCATCAGGGTCATGCCCGAGGGCGACCAGTCGCCGCCCACCCCGGTCGGGGGATTCTGCACCAGCGGCAGATACACATGTTCCAAAGATGGCTCAATCGGGAATATGTACTTGCTCTGCTTCGCTACACCGACGATCTTGACGAATGCTCCGTCGGTTCCGTTCAAGCGCAGCCGTTTGCCAAGCGCGCTCTGGTTTGGGTAGTAGTTCCTGGCAAACTGTTCATTCACGATGCCCACTCGTTCGGAATCTTCCCGATCGTTGTCGTCGAAGTGACGGCCTTCAACAATCGGCACACCGATGGTCTCGAAGTAGTCATCGCTCACCGTGTTCGAAAGCACATTGACCGCCTCTGTTCCAGCGGGCAGCGGGACGCCTTCGGGAATGACCCGGATCGCAGGCGGCATCGGAACATAGGGAACTGCCTGAGCAAGAGCCGCGGATTTTACGCCGGGGAGGTTTCGCGCCTGCTCCAGCAAGCGCTTGTAGAACTGCTTGGTTTGCTCGGCCGAGTTCCGCGCCAGCGTCGGATTGAAACTCGCCAAAAGAATATGCGTGCTGCGGAAGCCGGGAGGGGCAGAGAGAAGAATCGACGCTCCTCGATAGGCTTGGGTTCCGACAATCAGCAGCAGAAGCGAAACCGCCACCTGCGCCATCACCAATGCATTCCGTCCCAGCAGTCGATGCCGCTTGCCTACAGCGGCGGCTGTCGACTTCAAAGCTGAAACCAGATCCGGCTTGGTGCTTTGGAGCGCCGGAGCCAACCCAAACAGAACCGCGCTCACTACGGAAATCGCAAATGTGAACAGCAGCACCTGACGATCGAGCCTCACATCGATCACGACGGGCACGTCGGTAGGAATGCGCATTTGCGAAAACAGATGCGCACCCGCCTGGGCCACGACGAGTCCCAACACCCCGCCCAGAAACGCGATCACTAGGCTCTCCGTCAACAGCTGACGGATCAGCCGGCTGCGCTTCGCGCCCATCGCCAGCCGCACGGCGATCTCGCGCGAGCGGCCTGAGGCCCGGCTCAGCATCAGGTTCATGACATTGGCGCAAGCAATCAGCAGCACCATCGCGGCCAAAGTCATCAGGAAGAGGCAAAGCATGGTCGTAATCGGGACCGACGTCAGCTGGTTCATCCGGTAGGTCGCAACTACCAGGGAACAGGTGCCGTTTGTCTTCGGATATGCCTGGGCGAGTTGCTGGCTGATCAGCCGCGCTTCGGCCGCGGCCTGACGAACACCGATTCCGGGTTTTAGCCGCCCGTAGACTGTCAGTAATCGCAGGTCTCGCGCTTCCAGTTCGTTCTCGAGCGACCCCGCCAGAGTAGGTTGCATCGCCAGCGGCACGTACAGGTCGGCACGGATAGCGTTATTTGGACCGGTGAATGATTCCGGCGCAACGCCTATGACGGTGAAGGGAAGGCCGTTGAGCAGGATTACGTTTCCGATTACGTCAGGGTTGGAGGCGAATTCGGTCTTCCACAGATCATGCCCGAGCATGACTACCGCATTGCGCCCGACTACTTTGTCCTCGTCATCACGAAAGCCGCGCCCCAATTCCGGGCGCACGCCCAAAACGCTGAAAAAACTTCCGTTCACTAGCGCTCCGAATTTCATCTCAGGCAGCGCCGTCTTATCGGAGGCAAAGCCAAACTGCATATATTCGGAAGCGGCCAGGCCTGTGAAGGAATTGTTCTTCTTCCGAAAATCGTCAAAGTCCGGGTATGACAGCGGAGAGTAGTCAGTGAGTCCACCGCCTCCCAGGCTCTCGCCGCGGAGTAGTGACTGGATAATGATGATTCCGGAAGCGTCAGGCACCGGAAGTGGGCGCAGAAGCATGAAGGACGCAAAGCTGAAGATCGCGGAGGTGGCTCCGATTCCTAAGGCTAGAGATACTATGGCGACGATGGCGAAGCCGGGATTGTGCTTCAGCGTGCGAGAGGCATATCGCAGATCTTGGACGAGGGTGCCCATATCTCCCCCCAGCGGTTAAGCTGTCAGCTCTGCGGCCGCAAGAACTCGCATCCTGAATCGGGCTAACAGCGGGAAACGGACCATGCATCGCGCAATTTTATGCCTGCATCATAAGGAATTCCGGCCTTCGTTTGCCGTGACCGCCGTCACATGTTTGCGCTTGCTCATTGTTAGGTGTGCACTTGGAGTGCCG
>CAWIIY010000009.1:0-100361 GCA_963836295.1 uncultured Acidobacteriaceae bacterium
CTATTGACAATGCTGCGCCTACCGCTCGAGGCCTCTCATCCGCACACTGTTTGTGTTGTGCTGGAATCAGGC
Organism: uncultured Acidobacteriaceae bacterium; assembly: GCA_963836295.1. GTDB lineage: Bacteria > Acidobacteriota > Terriglobia > Terriglobales > Acidobacteriaceae > Bog-257. The sequence continues at coordinate 73 of CAWIIY010000009.1, forward strand.
TAAGCGCGATTTCGCGAGCTCCGCAAGGAGCTGGGGCACGTGCGAATGGTCGTTCTTTCTTGGAGAAAGTAATGTAGTGCTGGGCGATTGGGCCGTTGTAATGCCAGCGGTGATTCCATCGTGCGCAGCAGGCGGTGTGATGGCAAATGTTCTGCTGGCGGACAGTATTGTCACGAAACGAGACAGACCATTTTGGAACTGATTGGCTCCTGTCTCTCCTACTCCCGCGCTTTCAACAAATCAACCAGCATTTCAACCGGCGCTCCAAAGCACCAAGCCGGATCTGGTTTCAGCTTTGAAGTCGACAGCCGCCGCTGTAGGCAAGCGGCATCGACTGCTGGGACGGAATGCATTGGTGATGGCGCAGGTGGCGGTTTCGCTTCTGCTGCTGATTGTCGGAACCCAAGCCTATCGAGGAGCGTCGATTCTTCTCTCTGCCCCTCCCGGCTTCCGCAGCACGCATATTCTTTTGGCGAGTTTCAATCCGACGCTGGCGCGGAACTCGGCCGAGCAAACCAAGCAGTTCTACAAGCGCTTGCTGGAGCAGGCGCGAAACCTCCCCGGCGTAAAATCCGCGGCTCTTGCTCAGGCAGTTCCCTATGTTCCGATGCCGCCTGCGATCCGGGTCATTCCCGAAGGCGTCCCGCTGCCCGCTGGAACAGAGGCGGTCAATGTGCTTTCGAACACGGTGAGCGATGACTACTTCGAGACCATCGGTGTGCCGATTGTTGAAGGCCGTCACTTCGACGACAACGATCGGGAAGATTCCGAACGAGTGGGCATCGTGAATGAACAGTTTGCCAGGAACTACTACCCAAACCAGAGCGCGCTTGGCAAACGGCTGCGCTTGAACGGAACCGACGGAGCATTCGTCAAGATCGTCGGTGTAGCGAAGCAGAGCAAGTACATATTCCCGATTGAGCCATCTTTGGAACATGTGTACCTGCCGCTTGTGCAGAATCCCCCGACCGGGGTGGGCGGCAATTGGTCGCCCTCAGGGATGACCCTGATGCTCGAAACCGAGGGACCTTCGGGCGAAGCGGCTGGGCCGCTGCGTGAACTGGTACGACGATTGGATTCGCGACAACCGATTTATAGCGTGCGCTCCATCGAAGACGTGTTCGCCATGCGCGCTACTAAGACGCTCGGCATGTTCATCAGGGCCATCGGTGGGCTAGCGCTGCTCGGACTGGTGTTGGCGTTGATCGGACTCTATGGACTGATGACCTATTTGGTGAGCTTGCGGCAACGGGAGATCGGAATCCGCATGGCAATTGGGGGCGCCCCAGCCAGTGTGGTTAGCATGATTCTGCGGCAAGGGATGATGCTGGCCGCCAGTGGAGTGGCGCTCGGCTTGGTGCTAAGCCTGTTGGCAAGTAAACCGACCGCAGTCAGAGTCTATGCCCATGGATTCGATTGGCCTCTGGTCGCGCTGGTGACGATCGCTCTTTTGCTCATGGCGGCACTGGGCGCATACATACCGGCGCGTCGAGCCTCGCAAGTTGATCCGAACAGTGTTCTGCGGCAGGAGTAAGTGAGCGCCGATGGAGGTTCAATTGTTGGACCACCTCGGGCAAGACGAATGCGTGGCTCATAAACACGCTTTTGATAACAGAACACGCCGGTTCATGGGTTGTCGGCCAACCTTACCTTGAGATTACTTCACGTTTTCGCTAGTAGGAGGTTCTCAGCTCCCAATGCGCTCCACACCGATCATCACCGGACTCATCTTGGTGGGCTCCCCTGTTGGCGTTCTAGGGTTCGCGGCCCTGATGCTATGGCTGTCGGGTAACTGGCGCTGGGTGGAGGGCTGGATCTTCGGTGGCTGGTGGCTGTGCTTCATGGCCGCCATGGTTTTGTGGCTGCACTATAAGGATCCTGCGCTGCTGGCCGAGCGCTTGCGCAAGCCCGGCAGCGGGGGTGAATCGCGCACCGATATGGCTATCCTCATCGGGTTGAAAGTCTGCTTCATGGCTTCGATCGGTGTGCCGGCGCTGGATATGCGCTTCGGTTGGACACCGCGTCTACCTCTGTGGAGCGAAGTATGCGGAGGCATCCTGCTCCTCGGAGGCAGTTTCTTCATGCTTCGCGCGTTCGCCGATAACACCTTTGCGTCGCAGCTGGTACGTATTCAGAGCGAGCGCGGCCAGCATGTCGTTGACACGGGCGTCTACGGCTTTGTTCGCCACCCCATGTATCTTGGGGGAACTCTAATGTTCCTTGGTGGCCCGTTGCTGCTGGGCTCGGTTTGCGGCCTTCTCGTAGCTCTGGCCACGATTGGGTTCCTCGTTCTGCGCATCTTTGGCGAGGAGAAGCTGTTGGCACGCGATCTGGAAGGCTACCGGGCCTATTGCGAAAAAGTGCGGTACCGCCTTCTGCCGCACGTCTGGTAAGCACCCCGTTAGCTGGCTGTTTTGCCGCACGGTGCTCCTCCCCATTGCATCCGGGAATTGGCTCCTCCATCTCCGCCTCGGATAAGTGTCGCGAAATCGTGTTCACGCCAGCTATCTGCGGACAGCCAACTTCCGGGTTTGCCCGTCACCCTGGCAAACCCTGGCACAATTGCCAAGGCAACACGTCGGACCACATCTGCTGTCCGGCTGCAATTCGCCCGCACAAGTACTTCTTGTTAGACTGCTGCACAATGCCATTTCGCTTCAGTAGGGTGAAGCTCGATCAATCCGCCGGCTCTCTTCGCCGTGCGCTGACGTACCCCTTTTATGACTGGGCCAGCGAAATGCCGAGTTCCAAACGCATCCTCATGTATGTCGGCATTGTTCTTCAAGGATATGCTTTCTACTTCACGCTGATGTGGGCTATCCGGTTGCCGGAGTCGTGGAATTGGGTTCTGTTTGTACCGCCGAGAAGGCCAGTCGGCTATGTCTTGATGTTTGTGGCTTACTTCACCGGCCGTTGGATCCAGAATGGAATGCTAACTTCAGAATTTATTCGCAAGACCCAACTGGAAACCGACCAAATAGCAGCACGACAGATCCAGCAGACGCTCCAGCCTGGCCAACTCGAAGACTTGCCGGGCTACGAGGTGGAAGCGTTTTACAAACCCTTGCGCGAGGTGGGTGGCGACTACTTCGACGTGATCGAGTTGCCTGCCAACCAAACGCTATTCGCGTTAGCGGATGTGTCGGGCAAGGGAATGCCGGCGGCCCTGCTCGCGGCCAACATACAAGCTCTGGTCAGGAGCATCGCCAGTGCGGAATCGAATCCGCTGGCAATGGCCAAACAGATCAACAAGCACTTGAGTCGATACACCCCGACGGATCGCTTTGCCACGGCCGTGTTCATTGTGCTCAGCCGCCAGTCAGGAGAATTGGCGTACGTGAACGCCGGTCACAACGCCCCGATTCTCTCTTCTTCCCTATCGACCACATTTCTGGAAGCTACGGGACTGCCGCTTGGACTGTTTGCCGATGCGCAGTACGAATCTCGTACAGCTGTGATGAGTCCAGGCAGTACCCTCCTCATGTTCTCAGATGGCTTGACCGACTCCATTCGGGGGGAGCATGCTGAAAATCGTTTGCTTGCTGCTGTCGGGGAGAGAGCAGCACAAACAATGGCAACTCTCAAATCGCTGATAGATCCGAAATTCAACGAGGATGATGTCACCATATTGCTGGTGAAGCGTATTGCGGGTTCTTCCAGCAGCCTGTCTGCATAGGAATTGCACGTACAGAAAGGGCGAACGTCCGGCTCCGCTAACTCCCGGTTAGTCGGCAACCTTACCTACCCGGATTATGGAAGGTAGGTCCGTTAATCGCCAGGAGTGGCCACATACCGCGGTGAGGAGCACGAGCCTGCTGACGTCGATGAACCTCGAATCAGCTAGTCCTTCCTGACCGGCTCACCGGCGGTGGTGACAACAGTCACTGACGCGCGAGAAACAGAAATGACAATATTGTGCAGGTGTAGATCCCGGGTCTGTGTACGCGACTCACTCTTCAATTAGGCCTCTCACTTAACGATTGATTACGTCGCACTCGGTGCAGGAGGTCCACCATGACAGACAAAGTTACGAATGTCTCAGCTACGAAGGCCGAAGAAGGCTCGCTCGAATTGACGAAAGAGTTGATTCGGCTACGCGCCTATCAGCTTTACGAAGGTCGGGGCTGCGAACACGGTCACGACCTGGATGATTGGTTCCAGGCAGAGGCCGAAATATTCGGCAAGAAATCCGCTGGCACTGCGGAATCAGAGGCTACAGAAGGCAAGGGTAAAGCTGCGGCAGCGTAAAGGAACGCCTTGCTCACTTTCATCACGGTGCAAAGCGAAGGAGGAGGTATGTTCTGCGACCGATGCGGCGCCGCTGTACAGCCAGATCAGCGCTTCTGCGGGCGATGTGGCAAAGAGCTCTCGGGGACCATCGCCTCGGCCTATCCGCAGTCTAATCGCGTTCAGGAGCACATTCGGCTATTGGGCATTCTGTGGCTGGCACTATCGGCGATCAATGCAGTTGTCGGTGGTGTAATGTGCACCCTTGCCAACACGGTGTTCGCGCATCTGCACGAGATGGGAGCGCCGCCAGAGACGCCTGCCGCATTCCTGCGTTCGCTCTTCAGCTTTATCGGCGGCCTCATGTTGATCAAAGCCGCTGCCGGTTTCTTTGCGGGTTGGGGACTGCTACGGCGCCAGCCTTGGGCCCGCATACTGACCATCGTTCTCTCCTTCCTGGCATTGTTCCACATTCCGCTCGGAACCGCGCTGGGCATTTACAGCCTCTGGGTTTTGCTGCCGGCGCAGTCGGAGCGGGAATACGAACAAGCGGCACGGAGTGCTGGAGCGGCCTGAGGCGAATGAGTCTCTTCTTCGAAAAGAGGGTGTATGACAGGCGAGCGTGCATCGCTGGAAATCATTGAGAATTTTCTCGCTCAAAAACGGATTGCGATGGCGGGAATCTCGCGCGACCCCGTGAATTTCAGCGTGAAGCTGTTTGAAGAGCTGTGCCGGCGTGGGTATGACGTCGTTCCCGTGAATCCCAACATGCCTGAGGTGCAGGGACGACGATGCTTCGCCCGCGTCCAGGACATCCATCCTCCAGTCGAAGGAGTCCTGCTGATGACCTCGCCGGAAGCCACCGAAACAGTTGTGAACGACTGCGCCGAGGCGGCCATTGAGCGGGTCTGGATGTACCGGGCCGGAGGTACAGGCTCCGTGAGTTCCACGGCGATCCAGTCCTGCCGCGAGCGAGGCATTGAGCTGGTTCCGGGGCAGTGTCCGTTTATGTTTTTGCCGGAGACTGCGGGTTTCCATCGCTTTCATGGTTTCCTACGCAAGATCACCGGACGCTATCCACCGCGCGCTTCTTCCAGTACTCGAATGCCGAAGCCCGCGTAGGATTTGAAGAAATATGAGCTGATATGGGGCCATCGGACAAAATGAACCCTTTGTTGTTGAACGAGCGGGTTGCCTGGGGAACTCTCTACCGGGTGGGCGGCCTATCTGCACTGATCGCTGCTGTTCTCGAAATAGGGGCCGTATTTATCAGCATCATCTTCGCGCGCGCGGTTCCCGGTCTTCCGCCGGCGCTGTTGTGCAGTGGTTCACATTACTTCATGACCACAGATTCGTGGGTCTTACATATCTCGGTATCCTTGACCTTATTGCCATTGCTCTCATCAGTATGATGTTCCTCGCCTTGTGTGTAGCCCTTCGCCGAGGTCACACCACTTCCATGGCAGTTGCTGCGGCGCTCGCATTCCTGGGGATAGCTGTTTACCTCGCGACCAGTACCGTTGTTCCTATGGTTTCACTGAGCGACCAATATGCGGCGGCGACAACCGATGCAAAGAGGAGCCTGCTGGTGGCAGCAGGCCATGCCGTTCTCGCCGTGGGAGGTGTGGGTACCGGTGCTTATATGTCATTCCTTCTCATGGGCGTCGCCGGCTTGGTGATCTCGGTGGTCATGCTTCGAACGAGCATCTTCAGCAGAGCCGCGGCCTACGTGGGCATCCTCGCGAACGTCGCCACGCTGGCTTACTATGTGGTGCCGCTGGTCGCACCCTCCGCTGGCGTCCTCTTCCTTTGGATCTCTGGCTTGCTGTTCCTGATTTGGATGATTCTGGTGGGTCACAGGCTGGTCACGTACGCTCCATTGCCAGTTTTCTTCACGGGAGCGACTCCAGATAGGGTTGCATGATTCGAGCTACCCGGCAAACTCTCGCTGCCGCACGACTACTGCGGGAGACCCGCTTTTATAGAGAATGGCTTTGCGGCGCGGGTTAGGGCTGTAGGGGTCGTATACTGGAGCGCCTTTACATCGATCACTGCTTGCCTTTAACAGTAGAATTATTTCATCAGCTTGCCATTTCATTCTGAGCTGCAAGCCCATATCGTATTGCCGCTTCAAGCGTATCGATGTTTATATCCTTTAGAGCTTTAAACCGAATGCAATATCCGGTCACGCTCGCCTTGCCTAGTTTTTGTCCATACGTTTTGGCTAAGTACTTCTTATCTTTGAGACCAAGAATATAGACAGAGATTCCGGTTTTGTTTCCGCTCACACCAATTTGAAAAAACTCTCTACTCTTTCCGTTGGCATATTTTATTGTGTGAAATCCATATCCTATCGTAGGGTTGGAAACAGTATGCTTTTTGCTGTCTTTACCATCGAAGAACCATAATTTGCATTCTGGTGACACTTGAAGTATGAGCCGATGCAACTCTCGCATGTCACTGCGTTTTGGCTCCGGTTGGCTGGTAATATACTTCTTGATTTGTTCTTGTACGTTCATATGTTCTGCTCCCCAGTTGCGCGCGACAGATTATACGACGTTTGATCCTTCTCCCCCTTGCAAGGGCGGGCGGCCCTGACCGTTGAGGTCACTCGACCGCGAGGGCGCCCCGCAAGCCGTTGTTGCGTGGGGGCTTTTCAGAATTCCCAAAGGCTTGAAATGTGTGGAGCGCCGAGAAGCGGGCAGAGGGGCTGGAGTACATGCACCCCAAGCCGAGTTCACATTCCGGACGTATCGTCGGCCATGCGGAAGTTGCGGGCAGCGAAGCGACCACAGGTGTGAAATTTCGGGCTGATCTGCTGAGCCATTGAAAGATATGGTGGCCAGGGATGGAGTTGGAACCGCCGACGCCAGCCTTTTCAGGGATTCTCTGGGCCTAAGTCCCTTTCACTCGACAACTTAATCTGTCAAGGCGGCCCCAGTTTTGGGACCGCTCTGTGACCAGCGCCGATGTTGGCCTAAGCGTCGGCCAAATCGACATGAAGAAACCAAACCAGAGAGAGCACTACTCAAGTTGAGTATGGCGCTTTCTTTAGCTGTTTTCGGTAGCTGTTTTCGATAGCGACGCGGATGCTTCGCTGGCAGCCAATCGAATCCGAATAGTCTTCCTCCAGAGCGCCCTTCGGCACTCTCCCCCGCTCACTGCCTCGATTTCTTTTGAAGTGCCGCACCGGTGCCAGCCCATGTACCGGCTGCAACCGGAATCAAGAAGTCCCATTATGCCAGTTCGGGAAAGGATTTCGGGACGAGTTTTTGAAGGAGATAACCAAATCACGAACTAGCGAGCGGCGTTCCAGTAGTTGGCACAACAACCGATCGAGTTCGTCTACGGCGGAGCCGTACCACTCCGGAGGAATCTGGTCGACAAGCGACTGTAGCGGGCTTTCGGGAAAGCTCTCGATCCGGCTGAGCCAAGGCTCAAAGCTGTCCCACCCGGTGATACCGGCGTAAACGTCATTTCGCGCGAAACGCCGCGCGGTGGCGCATCCGGGAAGCTCCATTCCCCGGCGTTGAAGCAGTATCCCTGGTCGATAAAGCTGGCGGTGAACTTGCGTTCTCTCAACTGCTTCCAGAATGCCGCCTGACGACCGTCGATGTTGTGGTCGACTTTGTTCGAGCTCATCGACCAGAAGTACGCACGGTTGGGTTTCATAGCGCAGTGCACGCAATAGCGGTCCTTCCGCAAAGAAATCTAGCGAGTGCAGCCGGCCCCGAATCTGGTTCCAGCCCTGGCCAAGGTTGGCGGCTTGAGTGTCTAGGAAGAGCTTCTGCAGTGCTTCATCGAATTTCCCGATGACCTTCTCTTCCGTGATTCCCACATAGCACTGAAGGCGCTCAACCACCGTATTGACCAACTCCTTGCCGCCGGTCTTCGCCTCTTCCCGATCAACGTGACACGCAAGACCGTGGTCCTGAAGCCCAATTTGGTGGATTACATTCCAGGCAACGCAATCAATACCCACCCATCGCTGGTTCTCGCAGCGGGGCCGAAGCGTTCCGCCGGCTGGGCGCGAAATCCGTGTTGATAGCCGAGGGACCAGGACATCAACGAGACACACAGCTGGTGCTTTCACAAGGTGACTATGAGCAGCATCTTCGAAATGAAAAGCTCCGATTCGTTGACTTGAATCGCGACGAACTGATTCGCGCTCCGCTACGCGCAAGCTATACCGGCATGAAGGATCTCTGGCTCCCCCGGACGGTGCTAGAGGCGGATTTTTTGGTGTCGACGCCGAAGATCAAGACCCATCACTGGTCTGGCGTCACGCTAAGCATGAAGAACATGTTCGGCGTTGTGCCGGGTGCGAGATACGGATGGCCGAAGAACATTCTGCACTGGAAGCTGCTGCTCGTGTGGCGCGGCCAGAGCCGGTTCAACAAGGACACCGATTGGGTGTGGGCTTCGCCTTACTCCGCCGGAGAGAGGCCGCTCAACCTGAACGGTATGCAACACGACCACATCGTTCCAGCCGCGAAGAAGGCCGGACTGGAGAGCTTCGGCTGGCACGCTTTCCGCCACACGTACCGCGCGTGGCTCAACGACAACGGCACGCCGCTCGGTATCCAGAAGGATCTGATGCGGCACGCCAATATCTCCACCACTGCCAACGTATACGGCGCGGCGATGGACCCGTCCATGCGCGAGGCCAACGAGAAGATCGTAAAGTTGGTGATTCAGTGAGTACGGGGTGCAACTGACTTGGCGATATGGGGATTTCCCAGCGCACTCGGGAGATGGTTCCCCAATTCGTGCAGCAACAGCCGCAGTAGAAGATTGTGAGACATAAGGTTAAGCAAGTCTGCTCTCAACCCATTCACCCAGGCCAAGCCGAACCACGAGATGAGCCAGTCGATCACCGGTTCATAGCTGTACCGCGGGCAGATTGGCAGGCGTTACAAGCTTACCTTTCGGAGTATGGACTGCAAATATCATCCGAGCATAGAAGTCGCGCCGTTCTTTGAAGCGCGCTACGTAATCGTTCAACACTTCCTGATTTGCGGAACTTTTCACCTGAACAAAGGCAATTTCTCGAGCAGTGAGATTCTCGGCCTCCACGTCAATTCCCTCGCGCGTTTTGCCTAAAGTGGAGATTCGCACCCACCCCGTCCGAGCGAGAACGAGATCGACAAGCTGTTCAAAGTCCTTCCACGAAGGCCTAGTGACCATTACGTGGATCGCGGACTCGTAATCACCGCGAGCTTTAGCAGCCCTTGTCGCATCAGGATCTTTCTGGTCTTGAATGATCCGAATCATGGTTCGCCAATCCTTAGGCGTGCAAGCCGTGGCCTTGAATCCGGCTGTCGTCGTAACTGTCCCGGGGAGGTCCGAGATGGCGAGTAGCTTTCCCCCAAGTGAACGATTCGACCAGGGTCGGTCACAAGTCAGCCAAAAGTTGCCGTTCTGGAGGTCTTGCCCTTTGGGATTCACCTTGATACCGTCGCGTACCGTGCACCACCACATGCAACCTTCTTCAAAGGTGACCCACAGATGTTTACTCGGCATATCCAGCAGACTTCGCAGAGCGTTGAAGTCCTGTGTCGCACCCCCACGGGCCCCGTACTCCGCTTTGATAATCGCCTGAATTTTGGGAAAGTCCGGCTGCAGAAGCAGTTCCTTGCGGACACTCTTCCACCCGAGATGCATCTGCCCGCGATTGCGCGCTGCTGCCCACCACTGTCCCCTGGCGCCGTTCTTTACATAGCGTACCGAACTCGGGAGCGTGACAGTCATGAAAGCTCAAGACCTTTTGCCAGAGATCTGTGCGCAGGAAGATCGAATGTTGGCAGGAGCTCGTTCTCGCTTAACTGCTGGTGTAGCTGCTGGTGTTGACTCTAAGTTATTGATTATTGGCTGCCCCCCAGGGATTCGAACCCCGATATGCTGATCCAGAGGCTACCAGCTTACGCGTCTCCGGAGTTCCCTGGCGTGCACTGGTGTCCAGGGAATCTCCTTTCGTAGTAGGTGGTTATCGGCGTCGAGGAACGTCAGATAACACTGCGCGACATCCTACGCCAACTCAGGAAAATGGGTCAAATTTAATCTGGAAGTTACCACGATTGTTACCACAGCTCTCGACCTCATTTTTGTGCAACGTTTACCACGATATGCTGATTCTCCCTCAGCCGACCTAGTCCGAAGCCGGGGAAAAGAGCTGTTGATTGTCGTTGGAGAGTGGAAGGCAACCAAAAGTGGCAGCACTGTAAATCTGAAAATATTCTACCAATCACACTTTGTCTGGCTGACGGGGAGGACGTGTGCGGCTCAGTCGCCAACCGCCGAAGTGAACTTGACCTTTTCCCCAAGGCGCTGCCGAATCTCCTTGAGCCACGCTCTTGGATTCGTGCCATGAATCACGCGTCCCAAAAACTCAAGGTGCTCGGCTGCATTGTTGCGGTTCCGCCGGATGTCATCCTTTGTGATCTTGGTGTATAGAGCAAGAAAGCTATCCATGCTTCGGGGCTTGGCGAAGACGTATGTAGCGTGGCCCAGCTGCGGAGTTTCGACCACAACCGCTTTCTCAACGTCGAAAATGTATTCGGCTCGAAACAGATAGATCCGGCGCGCTCGGCTGGAGAGCTGGTGATAGAAAAACAAATCATAATCAGGGCGCCAGCTGATCTGAGCGACATCGAAGTCCGCTGGCATGCGAAGTTCCGAACACATTCGCTGCAGCTCTGCTTGCTCAACAGCGGAATGTTCCAGGCGCAGCTGAATCTGGTCCAGAGCCTGTGAGTACTGGCCGAAGCGATGATAGGCCGCTTTGGCAGATTCCACTTGTTGTTGAAAATCGGCTGGCAATTTGATTTCTAGCCGGCTCGGTAACGCAGTTTCCCAGTTAACGAGTTCCCAATCCTCACGACGCTTGCGGTATTTGCCACTCTGTACGAACGTGCCATCGACCTCGATTTTTGTTCCCAACAAATATTTCCACTGGTTCCACGTGCGGTCCCAAACCGTGTGGAGGAGGGCAGAATCGAGCCAGAACTCGAGGTTACGGCGAACGTCCCGGCACAATGCCCGATCGTCGTAGAAATCACACCGGCGAAGTGGCACATGGAGCCTTCGCTGCCGCAGCTCCGGTGAAAACGCGAGAATGTGCTGCGCGAAGAAGGTTTGTTCGTCACGGGAAGGCTGGCCGGAAACCAGAAGGGAGCCAAATCCGCCGTATGGAAATGGGGCCGGAGCTTCGGGATCGGTCAGCAACGCGTCATAGCAGGCGCGCAGTTCCGGCTGGCCAACGATGTTGAATGCCCGCTCCAGCGCCACTCGCTCACTGCGACGCACGCCCCGGTTTCTCAGCTCCAGATCGCGCAGCTTGAAAGCCACCCGAAGCTCGGAGGGCGAAGCGCCGGCCGGAATGCGCAAGACATCGTACAGAGTGGGACGGTCGACTTTGTCGGCCGGACCCTTCAGGCAATAGAAGTATTCTCGTAGGGTCTCGCAAGGCATGAAAATCGTGCCGATGCCAAGGCTTCCCTGGCGAACCTCAGCAGCAACGAAGTGCTGATTTCGTTTGTCCTGCTTGGGCTGGCTGACATATGCGATGGGGGCTTGATACAGACAATGACTGGTTCGCCAAGTGGAATTCTTCGCGACGTAGATTTCTGTTCCACTAGCTTCACCGGATGGAATCGGAAATGTGATTTCGTCTCCGATCGCAATGTACTGTGCGAGAAGACGAGGCGCCAGGAGCTTCGATTGATCAGCAAGCACGCATATGGCCGGATCCTGCCGCGGCTCTACCCTGACCACCCGCTCTTGGCACACCGAAGCGGACGAGTTGGACGAAGCAAGAGCCATGCTGTCGTCCCGGCAGTATAGAGGCTGCTCCCCGAAGCGTAAAACGAGGCTTCAAACAAAGGTTCGGTACTTCAGTCCCCTCTCCAATTCAAATGAGCTCAGCGGTGCGTAGATGTCGGTGACGGGTGAGAGGGTACGCCAGCGAGAAAGTTCGGCGGGTAAAGACTTTTCGTCGTGGTTAGATTCTGGATTGGAGTCGAGAGCAGAGCAACGGGCCGAACAAAGGACGAAATGGGCGGCCCCCTGCAATCATGGTGATGTTCTTACGGTCTGGGTGGGCAGCACTCACTTTAACCTCTCGAGTTCGTGGCCGCGTTCCCGCAGTCCCATGTGGCATAATTGCCGGCACAATTTGGGGCAAGCGCCGCGCCGTTGACCGAGGACACCTTCCCGCACAATCCGGTCCCGGTTTATCGGCAGCTCTTCCCTAATCGGCTTACTTCCGGGGTGGCCTGTGTGCAGAATCGTTTGCCGGTAGTGGTTCGCGTCGGGACCCACGCTTCTTCTCAATTCGATTCCAGAAAGGAGGAGATGTATGACGGTTCGAACAGCTGGGGTCGCTGCATTAGTTTCTCTTGGCGGCACGAAAAGTCCTTGGACGCATGAGGCGCTGGAGAACGGAGGCTTCGCATGATCCGAGAGCGCGCCCTTAAGATCCTCTTGGTGTTAACGGGATTAGCTTGCCTGGCCGGTCTTTACCCGCTCAGCGGCGCTCTCCGAGACGGCACCGCGACGACGATCAACCGGCAGGACCAGATGATCCTAAGCATCTACATCGCGCTTGGCGTCTTCCTGCTAATCGCGGCTCGCGAGCCCCGCGAGCATCGCAGCCTCATCCTCTTCGCCGGCTGGTTCACCCTTGCTCACGACGGCGTCATGATCGTGCAAGGCATTCAATACCACGACCTGCGGGGTGATCTGATCGGCTTCGCCATTATCGGCGTCATAGGCCTCACCCTCATTGGCTTAACTCCCGCAAAGCGGCCGCGAGCATCCGTCCCTAGCGCGTAGCACCCGTAAACGTACACCGCCGCAACACTGGCGCTAAATCGCCAAGTCACACGCGATTCGCAAGAAGAGCCCCGGCTTCGCGATAGAGAGTGAGTTGGCCTGTTGTCATTGACTATCCGTACGCTTGATTAGAGAAACAGGAACGGTACTGGTTCTGCGGAGTAATGCAGTTTGGATTATAGAAACAGGAACGGGGCCGGATCGGGATTATTCTTGCAGACGTGTTCGGCCTCTTGTCTTTCGGCTTCCTCTTCTGTTTTGCAACGGCACACCGTGAGAAAGCATTTCAGGCAGATTGATTCAACTGCACCATTGGCGGCGTGGCGGTGAGCGAAACGATTGTCCGATTTCTGGACTTGCATTTGCCAACTGTACGGCAGCGTCGCAGTGTTGGCGATGACCTGGGTCACGATTGCGGTACAACTTGGGTGTGAGACTGGCGACGGCAACGGGAGACAGTTTGAATTTCGGCAGCTAGAAAACTTTGAGCCATCCCGAACAGGTGTGATCCAGTTCTGCCCTCAGTAGTAGGTAAGAATCGGAACTTGCGACAACTAGCAGGCTGCGGAAAAACCTCTGATTTATGCGAACTCTGGCCCGCTTTGGTAAGCGAGGGAGAGACAAGAGAGTTCGGCTAGCCTTGTTTTCACTATCTGCTGAAGCATTTGTTGCATTCAGCAGACACACTTCGGTCCAGACTTACGCCGCCTGCATAGACAGGTTGCGCAGGCGGACTAAGTTATAGGCCGCGCAGGCGAAGGTGAACACCCAATCCACTTTGTACAACCCGCGATGTCGTACCTTCCGCAGCAGAGCAATAGTCTTGAGCCAGCCGAAACATTCTTCGATCCGCTTCCGCTTCTTTTGGCTGATGCGGTAGCCTTCGTGACGCGTCGTCCGCTGGTCAATGGCACTGCCGCCACGCCGACCGTCATTCTGCGCCACGTGGGGTGTGACCTGCATGTGGCGGCACTCGGAGATGAAGTCGGCTGTGTCAAAGCCTTTGTCGCCGCCCACCGTCACCCGCTTGGTGCCGGCAATCTGTTCCAGCATCACCAGCGCCGTATCCCGCTCGGCCGTCCCGTTGGCTTCCCACACCCTCGCATTGACGATCAGCCCGTTACGATTCTCCACCAGCAGATTGCCGCTGTAGCTCAACTTCGCCTCCTTGCCCTCGCCCTTGCGCGCCAACTGGGCCTCGGGATCGGTCTTCGACGCGTGCGTCCGGTTGGACCGCCTTTCGCCGTGAAAGTTCACCGTGGGATTGCCGGGATCGTCGGAAGAGGGCGGATTCTTGCCATCCTTGCGTTGAAAACTTTTTGCTCCCGCCCAAGCTTCCAGCAAGGTGCCGTCCACCGTGAAGTGTTCATCCGAGGTCCAGCCTTTCGCCCGCGCCTGCTCCACCACCTGCCTCAGAAACTGCTTGGCCACCTCGGCTTCCAGCAGCCGGTCCCGGTTCTTGGTGAACACCGTCGGGTCCCATACCTCCTCGTCCTGTGCAAACTACGCTCCCGCAGTTTCTGCAGTGGCTCGGCAAGCTGGGGATCGATAGGAAGCGGCCTGCGGGAAGCTTCGGTCTTGGTCTCGCCCGCTCTGCCATTTACCACTCCCCTTCGTATCAGAACCGTGAGGTCGGCCCAATTGAAATCGCCCCACTGCAGGCCCATGATTTCGCTTGCGCGAAGGCCGAGACAGGCTGCCACCAGAACCATCGTGCGGTATGGCTCGGCTAACTGACCCAGCAGGCTACGGATTTCCGCATCGTTTATGATCCGCGGTATTGACCGACGTCCCCCACGCTGCCTCACCAGGTCAATGGGGTTGCGGTCAGTCAACTCCCATCTCCGAGCGTGTTCATAAATAACGTGAAAGAGGCCTCGCAGATTGACCTTGGTTTTTGGCGCTAGCGGTAACGACCGCAACCACTGCCGCTCCGGCAATTCGTGTTCAATGTAGCGATCAACCAGGGTGAGAACAGTAATGGGTCTTCCGAACCGATGGCCCAAGTTCAGGCGCAGCCGAAACAGCTCGATGGCGGGGAACTTTGTCGAAGGTAAGAGATTGACCTAGCGGGCGTTCCACTCGCGCTCTTTGGTTCCGGTGCCCAAGCTCGGACGCATTCGAACCGTTGAGAGTATTCTGGCCAGGTTTGGTTTAGAACACGTGCACTCGTGGTCGAGGACCCTGAAATATTGGGAGGAGTCCCGGTTATCCGGAATACTCGAATCCCTCTCTATGATGTCGCGGCCTCGGTCGCAGCTGGGATGACGACGGAGCGCCTGTTGGCCGCGTACCACGGACTGAAGGCCAAAGAAGTGGAGCTTGCCGCATTCTATGCCGAGGCTAACCCGCAGCGAGGCGGGCCGCGTCGACATCCGACTTCGTCATCCGCAGATATCACCATCGTTGCCAGCCGACGTGTGCCGCGCCGAAAGCGGAACGCATGAAGCTGTTGATTGATGAGTGCCTGAGCGAGGAATTAACGAAACGTGCTCGGCAGCGCGGCCACGGGGAGGCGTCTCACATTGCCTGGATACGTAAGCGAGGCTGGAAGGACTGACAGCTGAAGCCGATTTTTCTTGATGGTGACTGGACATTTGTAACCAAGAACAGCATCGATTTTCACGGTCCCGATGAGGCGCCGGGGGCCCGGGGCCAATATTCGGATGTGGCCATCCACAGACTGATATGTCTTAATGGTCCCGTCGGAATGGATCTCGACCTGCAACTCGAGCTTTTTGAAGCTGCCCGGAGAGTCCAGGCTCCCCGGCTGTTCGCGGAATATTGGCTCACACAAACAGTCTTTGGCGCAGTGCTCGAAATTGATGATAAATACTTCGCCGTATTTACGACTAGAGTATGCCAGCCTTTTGGAGATTCGCCGTCCCTCCAACTATGTGGAACAGGAAAACGAATTCTATAAGCCGATGGTCTCCCCAGATCGAGCCAGTCAATAGGGGAACTTCAAATTGCTCCGGAAAGACTCCCCTGTAGCTCCGATAGGGAGCGTTGCCTGAACAACCGCCGATGGCTGACCGGCTACATCGGTGTTGTTCGGACTGACTGGCTGGAGATCCAGGAGAAGAATTCTGCTGTCGGAATGATAGTTCTCGCCAGACGCAGTTTGCGCTTGGAACACTGGATCAACGGAATGCAAATATTCTTGGCGGCTGACCGATAATGTGTTCGTCAGGTCGATTCCAATGAAGTCACGTTCCGCATCGACGGCGGGGTCAATCCTATGATCGATCAGATGCCCTCGCTTCGCAATTTCAATGGCAACGTCGTGAGTGGCCGATCCCACCCAGACGGGGTTCCCATCAATCGTGTAATCGGTTTTCCAGATTCGAAGATGGTGACGGCGCGAGACGATCGCCCCCGGATCGGGCAAAGCAAACGAGTAGTCCTGCACTCTTCCGAACAGGTAAAACCTCGCCATCGGCAGCCTCGCGTCTTTGGTTCCATGCCGCAACAGGTGCCAGACGAATATCGGCTTCCATTTGTCAGTCTGGACCCCAACCGGCGCGCGCAAATGCTTCCTGCAGGTCTTTTTGTTGACCGACAAAAACCAAGTTCAGCATGTCGCCCTGGCGTCCCTCGGCATTGAAGACACGTGGCGGCAAATAGTCCATCATCTCCACCAGTTCGGAGGCACTTTCTAGCGAACGTTGTAAGGCGGCCGATAGAATCGACGTGGCGCCGTCGACATGAGCCGTGATCTCTGTAGTTTTCACAACGGTGCTGTCGTGACCACGGGTGAGCAGAAAAACCGGCGTGGCCGGCAAGAAGATCAGGCTGGTGGCGATCATCGCTGCGGCCATCAGCTTGGTGCGTGAATGTCCTTTGACCTCCAGCTGCGCCCGCAACCCGATTCGATCGCCGTCAGCCAGTTCTACGGAATCAAGTTTCAGGGCTATCTTGCCTCCCATTCCCAGGAAGCGCTTACCCTTAACGCCAGTGACCGAACCTCGGGCCAGGGTTCCAGCCGGAATCACGGTGTAACCTTCCACGCTCACATCTCTCACAACGACAAAATCCAAAAGGTCTCCAACGCGCGCATGCGCAGAGGAAACGCTTTCGGCCAGTTGAAGCTCGATGGGAGTCCCGTCTGGAATGACCAATCTGGCAGGGACCGGCACGCATCATCTGGGCCGAGGCACAAGTCATGAGAAACATTGTGACCAGAATGTGAGCCGGTATCTTGCGGAGATACGCGCTGAACAAGGAATGCCGCCTTTACAGGAGGCGCTCGCCTCTCATCCGCGACGGCCAAGGATGCCAAAATCATCGGCGTGGTGGATAACAAAACTGTAGCGCAGTTGGAATGTCGCGTATGGTCACAATTGCACACTATCGAGGATCCCACTGAAATGGGGCACCGCGGATTCAGGAGGGCAGGAGTTGGTCTCTTATGGGCCCTGCAGGTCGTCCTGGAGTGGGATCGATCTGACTGCAGGCAAGGGAGAGACTAGAAGCGGCAGGTAGTTGCAATGGCAGAGGATTGCGTCAACGGTTACGCAAGCGCTCTTCGCTTCCGCGATTCCCGCGAGAGCGAATCAACGGTGTCAGCTCTCCTGACCGACTCCACAATGCGAGGCTTTGCCATTTCTTTCTCGACGTCGCGGAGAGTCACTGCCCAAGATTTTTTCTTCTTTCTTGGCATAAGATCATCATGCCACGGCGTCGAAAGCCAAGAACGGTCAATTCAGACCAGACAAGTAGATTCCGGAGATGCATTCTCAGTTAGCTAGAATCCCGGGTGATTGCAGTTAGCCCTAAAGCCGCTGCATTAGGATATGGCGAGCTTTGCCGGGAGTACCGATCCACCGTGTTCGTTTGATGAGAAGACAGCCTCGATGGGGGAAGTGGAGCACGGTTGTGCATACTTCCATGGACCCTTCTGCATGCGGGGTTGAAGCATGTATGTCCGTTGTGCTCCGCAATCAAAACAATGCTGTGAAGGCATTATTTCTCCACCGCAGCGGATGGGCCAACCTACGTTGGCGTGAGGACACATCCTCCCCAGTATTCGCATGACGCTGATGAATGCTTTCGGCAGATTTCGATTGCGTGGATAGTGCAGGGTCTCAGTCAGAAAGCCTCCCGTAGAACATGTCGATCACTGTATCGCCATAAAAAGATTGACGCGAGCCCACCGAGTGGACTCACGTCACAAGAGTTACGGGCGAGGAGCAGGCTCTGCGTGAGTTGCGGGCTCCGGACGAGGGGCAGGCTGCACATGAGCTACAGTCGCCGGACGAGACGCAGGCTGGGCATGAGCCGCAGGTGCTGGATGAGGAGCTGGCTGCGCATGAGCCGCAGGTGCCGGACGGGGCGCGGGCTGCGCATGAGCCGCGGTCACCGGACGAGGTGCGCTCTCCGGGCTGGCCTCAGGCCGAGGTGTGGTCTGGGGGCGCGGAGTGGGCTGGGCACGAACTGCAGTCGTCGGATGAGAAGCGGGCTGCGTATGGGCGGGAGGCGCCGGGCGAGCCGCAGTCTCCTTATTCGACTCGGTGGGCGGACGAGGCACGTTATAAGGGTGCGCTGCGGGAGTGGCCCGGGCTGTCTGCGGACTGGCGGCGCTCTTCCGTGGCGCTTGGACCGCTTTGTTTGCCGCTGACGGTGCGGCAGCATGACTTTCAGCAGCCTTGTAGGGTGCCCCCGCCTGCCCTGGCGGCTACCACCCCATGACCGCCAAACTCAGCAGGCTTCGCAGTTGCCGCGATCGCCGGCCGGCCCTGGTTCACGGACGCCAGGAGTGCATGGTTGGTACTGGCAGTCTGGACGTGCTGGGTTTGCAGCGCCGTTGGCGGTCTGTGTTGCTGGTGTGCCGCTGTCTCTTCTGCTGCGGTCGGGCGGGCGCTAATTCCGCCGGCGCCACCGTTATAGCTGACATAGTTCACTGTCGTGTTGTTGACTACCGTCTTGTTGTAAACATTGTGAATGTTCGTTACGTTTACATTGTTCACCGAGCGGTTGTAATTGAAGGCTCCGTTGTTCCAATATCCGCCCTGATAGCCGGAGCCGCCGTAACCGTAGCCATAGTTGATGCCACCGTAGAAGCCGACCTGCGGACCCCAGTAGCCGGCATTCCAGGCATAGGCATTTCCGCCCCAACCCCAATAACCAGGCGTCCATAGCAGACCGACTGCGGGAGCCATCACCCAGGTACCCGGCACCCAGAAGTAGCCTTGATTACCATAGGCCCAGTAGCCGGGCGTCCATAAATAACCGGCGGCGGGGACCACAGGTTGCGCGTAGATAGGTAGCGCGGGCGGAGCTATCGCGACAGAGACCACGAATTGCGCGAACGCGGTGGCCGGAATGGCCAAGATCAGAAGTGCAAGCAACAACAAACGGATGGTACGCATTTGGAATCCTCTTGCCCAGGTCATCCTTCGATTGCCCGCGCTGTCACATTGCTGCTGCGGGCTTGCGTGGAGTGACCGGCGTGCTATCTACGAGGATTCCACGGATGCGCTTGCTAGTCTGAGCACTACGGCTCACCTTTCATGAATGTCACAATTAATGCCCAAATCGGTATCTTGATCTCGCCCGCGGAGTCTTTCCTATAGTCGCTGTTATCTCGTAGCACTCAAATGCACTCTACGAATCCAGCGAAAAAGGGTCTAGCGCACTGGACCCCTAAGTATCCGGTGTGTTGTAAAAGCTATCTTCGCTTCATCATCCACCCGATCGCTATTCCAGCCGAAACTCCTATTGCAAACGTTACGACAACTGTCTCAATGGGATGTCGCTGCAGGCGCTTGGTCGTGTCATCAAGAAGCTCTTCAGCAGCATCGCCGCCTTGTTTTGCGACACGTCTCGCTGCTTCTACCCCATCCTCGATTGCATCTGCAATGACAGACGTCGCCCGAGAAGCCTTGCGTGCTGACTCGGCAGCCTGTTCAGCCGTTCGTTCCAATACTGATTGCGTCATTTGACCTCTCTTGTTCCCGGATTCGATGTTAATTCGCCTATTCTCCGACAGCCTTTTCAACTTTGCCGATCCAGTTTTTAACCTTGCCGGCATTCTTTTCAGCTCTGCCCTCGGCTTCCAGATCCCGATTCTTGGTAAGCTGGCCGACAGTCTCCTTGATTGTCCCTTTGACTTCGTGCAGCTTGCCCGTTGTTTTGTCCTCTGTGCTCGGTTTCATCATGGATTTTCTCCTCTGTTCGGTGGTGGCTTTCAATTGACGCCTATGTTGGACAGTCGCAGACTCTTCGGGTTACGCCACTCTCTTGTCGCCGACTGGTTGCATCTGTACCAGTTCGTCGAAGAGCGAGCGATAGTGGATCATCGCGTTGCGCATGTCTTCCGTGCTGGCTTCGTCTCTGCCGAGCCGCAATGCGATGTCGTGCGCCGAGCGGTAGTTCTCCACTACCCGGGGATGATCGACAGAAATATCCGCCGCCCGCTGATCGAAATCGGTGACAGGGTAGCCACGCGTCTGCATCAGCGAGCACACCAACTCATCGGCTTCCGTCACTGCACCCTTCGGGTAATCGACAAAGCGGGATTGCACTGCCTGCCACTGGGCCAGGTAGCGTTCCCGCTCGCCAACATCGAGATCGCGGATCTGCAGCATGTCAACCCGCGTCTCACGGTCCGCCAGCTTTGCTTCAGCCTTACGTTCGGATCCATGTTGTAGAACAGCTCGGTCATATTCCGGCCCGAAACGGTCGCGTAGTTCTGCCGTGGTGTTCTTCCGTTTTCGCATATACATCGCAATGTCAACCACGACTATTAGAACTATTGCTACCGCGAGAGCAATCAGTTTGGGATCCATCAGATTGAGGTTCATCGAAAACTCCTTTACGCGTGAGGGTCTGCGAACAAGCAGGCTGAATTCGAAAAGTCTCCTTGCCTGCCGTAGACGCCTCTACCTCCGCCAGTATCCAACGATCAGTCAGCCGAAAGCTGGTCAGAATTGCTCGCGTTAGTTCATAAGAAAGGTGGATTTGCACTCGAAATTTGGGAGGCACGGCGAGCAATTGTGCACAGATTAAGTGGTAGCGGGAGCCATACGATAGTGTTTGACCAAGGTCATGAAGGAGAATCGAATGATATCCAAGAAGCTATTTGCTGCCGTCCTGGGCTCGCTCGTCGTGCTCGCCCTGTCCCTGCCCGCAATGGCACAGAGCACCACACAATCCAACACCACCACGACGACGCAGAATCCATCCGGTGCTCCGACGCAGAGCACCACCACTAGGACTTCACAGGATCAGGCAGCAATGCCGGCCCAGGTCACTCAGAGCACTGATACGACGGTTACGCCAGCCGGCCCAGAGGTGAAGCAGACCGACTCGACCACGACCACAACCACGCCTCAGCCGCAGGTGACCGACACTACGACCACCACAAGCACGCCGCCGCCCGCAGTAAAGAAGGACACCACCTCGACCACCACAGTCACGCCCCAGCCCCAGCAATAATTGCGGCCAATTGGTGCGTGCCCCACTCAAGCCTGTTTTTTGCTTGGGTGGGGCTTTTCGGTTCGGGTCATAAGCGCTCTCCGGACTATTTACGGCCCACGAGGCTCCATTAGTTCGGATTGCGCCTGACTCCAATCCTCGTCGGCACGGTTATGTATGCTGCCACGAGACTCGTAGATTTGATAAGCGCGGGTTCGTATCTGTTCTTCTGAGAAGCTACTCACTGAATCGTTCTTCAAAGGTTTCGGCTGTTTGGAAGGGTCAGACTTCTGGCCAACTTGGACTTTGGGATTAGACACGGTAACTCCTGTGACTGTCATAACTAAGGGGAGAAAACTCCAGAACGGCTGACCTAGTTCAGGGGATCTGAATGAGAGGTAGGAAATCTCTCTCGCCCTTAATAGTACGCTGATTGACCGGCGCTGTCCAAAGCTTCTTCTTTCCTGATCGCACTGGAGGCGTTGTTTATCTCCGCAATAGTTACGAAGTCCAAGATAGTGAGGCCATAGACTACAGTTACTTGCGCATGGATTGACAATGCTCACGCGATCGAGTATAGTTTGGATTGAGGATAGTTTCCAAGCCTCTCCTCTTTCAGGTTCCCTGAATATAAGTCAGTCCATCTGAAGTCCCCTTCTTCTTATATGCGACGCAACCTTTAGGAGGTTGAATATGTACGCACGCAACATCTCTTTTCGCCTGAAATCCAACATGCAGTCTGATTACACCCGCACATTCGAGAACCAGATTCTTCCTTTGCTGCGCAAGCAGAAGGGCTTCAAGGACGAAATCACGCTGTGCAATCCCGGCAGCCAGGATGCGGTTTCAATCAGCTTATGGGAGCACAAGAACAATGCCGACGATTACAACACCAACACCTACCCAGAAGTGTTGAAGACATTGGCGAAGGTAATGGATGGAACGCCGAGAGTGCAGACGTTTGAGACGGTCATCTCGACCTTCCACAACGTCCCCGTAGCCGTGTAAGAGCGCAAGACCTGCAAACATGTCGAACGGGAAGGCGGTTGACCCCGCCTTCCCGAACTACAAAGCATATCTTAAGGCAGCCGCGCCAGCAGACATCGTCGTTTGGAAGTTTCAGTTGTAACAGCGTGATCTGTGCAATCGAATTGAAGTTCTTACGCCGAGGTTCGTTCTACAAACCCGAGCCCTCATTCCTGCAGAAAGATATTAAGAAGGGAATTGTGAACCCGAATCTCGCCGTTATATTCGATGAACCCCAGTTTTCTAAAACGATTCATGAAGAAGCTCACCCGAGACCGGGTGGTGCCAATCATCTCCGCTAGCGTTTCCTGGCTTACCTTTGGAACTACTGTCTCCGGCTTGCTTTCCTTTCCGAACTGCGCGAGCAAGAGCAGAATCCTGGCGAGCCGCTTTTCGCTGGAATTGAAAAGCTGGTCGACCAGGTCGGCCTGAATGCGGGCGTTGCGGACAAGCAGAAAAGAGACGAACAGATTCGAGAACGCTGGCTCTTGATCAAGCGCGCGGGCGCATTTCCGCCTTACTAATCCTCAGCAAGGTAGAATCCGTCATCGCGGTGGCGGTTGCGAGTCGGGTTGGATGAGGTGAAATCATGCAATTTTCTCCCAAGAATTCCCCGCTGCTAACCAAGGCAAGCGTTGCTTCTTTTCCGTTCGCGGAGGTCACAGTCACTCTCATCCGACCCCGTTGCACGTAATAAATTGTGTCGGCCGGGTCCCCTTGCGAGTAGGCCACTTGATCTTTTTTTAAAGAGAGAACTTTCTTGCCCAACCCAGACCTGACGAGAAAGCCCTCGGGATCGAAAGCGGTATCGCCGTTCTTAGGCTGCGGCTTGGGGGTTTGAAGCCGGGAGGGCTTGGCAATTTCATCTTCGGCGGATTTTGCGGACCGCACCGCAGCAATCAAAGAAACCCCTTTGACTTGAAGATCCTGGCTGCGTGCCGGTGTGCCCCTGACACTCATTCCGCACCTCCGGAGGGTCAATGCTTAAACTTCGACATGTTACATCTTAACAGCCAGGGGTGTTCCTGTTCCCTATTACACAGTTTTATTTCCTGGAAAAAATTTTGGCAACTTGTGCAATTTTGCACAGCCTTCTCCATTCTGAAGCAGTAAGGTCGGGTCATCGAAGGACTGCACGCCGGAACCTCCAAGGAGGTGATTCCAATGCGTCGCCAGAGACTCTCTCGGTTGCATCTTCTCCTCATTGCGCCGCTCACCCTCCTGACGTTTTCCGCGCGCTTAACATGGACGCAAGAAAGGCCATCTGCAAGCAAACCTTCAACTCAATCGTCAAATCTGGCAGCGCAGTTTGTGGCGATTCCAGAAGCTGAAATACGTTTCCGTCCAGCCTACGAAAATTTGGCGCTGCCATTGGCCCTAAGCCACGGACCAATGCCGTCACTGGCGAGATTCCGCCCAGGTGACTTCGGCTACCGTCCTTCGCTCATCAGGAACAACGCGGTGTCGGAGCTGTCGCAGCTCGCAAAGATACCTGAGTCGCAGGCTAACGCAAACCACTTCATCGTCAACCCTCCGACCGAATGGCTTGCTGATTTCACCACCCAAAACAGGGTACATTTTCGTACGCCTGATCCTGGCGCCGACATGGCGTATTACGGCCACCGCATCCCGTGGGCTGGCCGAGCCATTCTAAGCATTGGTGAGAAAGCTGAAGTTCATCCGCGGGTCTTTCGTGTACTCGAGGTAGTAAGGCCGGGATTGACCTTCGAAAACCGCGTTCCCCGTGGATCGGCGAGTAACATCCATCTCATCGGGCGAGGCCAACTTCCCTAACCGGGTGACGCCGCATGAGCACTTTTGACCAACCTCGCCGGTCGCCAGCCGATACGATCGATTTGTCGAAAGGGACTCGCGTGGATGCATAGCCGTGAGCCTGTCCGGAGGGAGCATCACCCGCGAAGGGGCTCGATTATGGGGCGAGGTCGCACCTCGAGCGCTGGATTCACGCGCCACCAGCTGACGGATGCACCCGTGTCACCGCGCGGACAAGATCAAATTGTTTGGAGACGCTAGGGAGACTCTGATTAAGCTCTCCCTTTGCCCAGGAGTATAGGTTACAGTCACGCCAGCATGAAACAGAGGACACTGGCGATGATGACTGGATTCGAACGGTACACGAAGAAAACCAAGCGCGCATTGTTTCTGGAAGAGATGGAGCAGGTGGTGCCGTGGCGCAAGTTGGGTGCGCTGATCGAGCCGTATTATCCGAAGGCCGGCAATGGACGCCCGCCGGTGGGCGTGGAGCGGATGCTGCGGATTTATTTTTTGCAGCAGTGGTTCAACCTGTCGGATCCGGCGGTGGAGGAGGCGCTGTACGACTCGGTGGTGCTGCGACAGTTCGTGGGCATCGATCTGGGGCAAGAGCCGGTGCCCGATGAGACCACGGTGTGCAAGTTCCGCCATCTGCTGGAGGAGCACAAGCTGGGCGGAGAGATGCTGGAGACGGTGAATCTGTACCTGCAGGAAAAGGGGGTGCGCATCACGACGGGTACGATCGTGGACGCGACCATCATCCCTGCGCCCAGCTCGACCAAGAACCGCGAGGAGAAGCGCGATCCGGAGATGCATCAGACGAAGCAGGGCAAGCAGTGGTATTTCGGGATGAAGGCGCATGTAGGCGTAGACAGCAAGACCAAGCTCATTCACTCGGCGGCGGTGACCGCGGCCAACGTGGCCGATGCCAGGGTGTTGCCAGAGTTGCTGCACGGCGAGGAAACGCGGGTGTGGGGGGATCAGGGCTATGTCGGGCAGACCGACGCCATCCATGAAGCAGCGCCGCGGGCCCGGGACTGCACCCATCGCCGCTATCGCTATAAAGACCGCATTGACGAAGTGGAGCGGGCCAAGAACCGGACCAAATCGAGTGTGCGCTCCAAAGTGGAGCATGTCTTTCAGATTCTCAAGCTGAAGTTTGGCTTCGTGAAGGTACGCTACCGAGGACTGACGAAGAACGCCAACCGGCTGTTTGCCACCTGTGCTCTGGTGAACCTGTTTATGGTTCGCAAGAAGTTGCTGCGGCTGGCGGCGGTATAGGCTGAAGGACGGCATTTTTCCTGTCCGCGCAGCGATCTCAAGCCTAGCCATGCAGCCGCAAGGTTGATGCGCTGCTATGGAATCGAAGAGTTGGTCATGCGCCGCCTTGAAAGCGGTGCTTATTCAGAGTTTCCCTAATGCCAGGCAAACGCAATCTTACTTCTAATCCCGGGATGATTCTAAAGAGGATCGGCAACCGCATGACCAGCCGGAAGTACCGGAACAAAGAACTAATTTTCGCTCAGGGCGATGCCGCGGATGCAATGTTCTACATCGAAGCTGGCAATGTGAAGCTGACCGTCTTATCCAAGCGCGGCAAGAAGGCTGTCATCGCCATTTTCCGGCAAGGCGACTTCTTCGGGGAAGGCTGTTTAGGAGCGTCGTCCTTGCGGGTGTCCACCGCAACTGCGGTGCAGCTGTCCACCATTGTGCGAGTGGAAAAGGCGATCATCGTTCGCATCGTCCATGAAGACCCTGTGTTTGCAAGGCTGTTTATCGCGCATCTGCTTTCTCGTGTTGCTCGAATTGAGGGCGACCTTCTGGATCAACTCCTCAATTCCAGCGAGAGGCGACTGGCGCGAACTCTTATGCTGCTGGCGGGCTTAGGGGCACGGTCCAGGCCATATTCCGCCAATTTAAAGGTGAGCCAAGGGACCCTGGCCGAAATGGTTGGCACTACCCGGTCGCGAGTAAGCTTTTTCATGAACCGATTTCGCAAGATGGGACTCATTGATTACAACGGTTCCTTGCGGGTGCACAAAACACTGTTTACCTTCCTTCTGAACAAATAAGCGACACCAGGTCGTGCATCCTCCCGCTCTAATTTCCGATCGGCCTGCGTGGTCGCCAAGCCACAAAGGCGCGCGACTGACGTGGAACCGCCCCGTAGAAGCAAGTTGATTTGGCTACTAGCCACCTTAACCTACACTAAAGTGGTATATTCATTGTGCCCTTTCTATCGAGAGAAAGAGCGGTTCAGCTAAGACTAACAGGGGAAAATGGTTGGAACTTAGGTGCAATAGTGTGCACCACCAACACTCGAATCCTCTGCCCCAAGAGGATGTTAGCGAGGAAACACAATTGCAGGTGAAGGCGTGCCAGATGCTTACCGCTCTGTCACCATTGTGCTGCTCCTTCCAGTGACAGATGCGGTTCGTAGAGGTTGGAACGAGCCGGAGCCACTTCATGAAACTGCTGCGCATTGTTTGTCTCGTTCTTCCTTTGTTTGCGCTCACCGCTCATGCCAGCGTCCTCGGAAGCGCCGACGCTTTCGGCGTTCTGGGCGCCTCAGCCGTCACCAACACCGGCCCCAGTGTGGTATTTCAAGACTTGGGCGTCGCCCCGGGGACCTCAATCACCGGATTTCCTCCGGGAATTGTGCTCGGAACGATTCATGACGACGATGCAGTTGCCATGCAGGCGCAGGCCGACGCACTGACAGGGTACAACTTCCTGGCGGGCTTGCCTTTTAACCAGAATCTGACGGGACAGGCAGCTTGGGGGCCTCACCCTCGACTCAGGGGTCTACTTCTTCGCGTCGTCAGCACAATTGACCGGATCCCTCACTCTGGACTTTCAAGGCTTGAGCAATATGATGATCGTCTTCCAGATTGGGAGCACGCTGACTACAGCGAGCGCTTCGTCGGTGATGGTAATCAATCCGGGGAGTAATGATCAGGTTTTCTGGCAGGTCGGTAGTTCTGCGACGTTGGGGACAACCACGGACTTCTATGGGAGCATCATCGCGAACCAGAGCATCACGTTAAATACCGGCGCCGACATTAATTGCGGTAGAGCAATAGCCCTGAATGGGGCCGTTACCATGGATACGAATAACGTCAACACTGGCAATTGCGCTGGTGGGGTTGGGACTACTCCCGAGCCAGGAACCATTGCCCTGTTGGCCACTGGCGGCGCAATGGCGGCGGGCGCCAATTCCTCAAATTTCTCTTTCTTCGGACTGGGCGGTTCGATCGCTGCCTTTTTCAGGAGGCGGAAGCGGTAAGAATTGAAGAATTGAATTTGCAGCCCTCCAGGCTTCCTTGCCTGGGGGTCTCCCCACATAGCACCCTCTTTGCTTGTTCCCCGCTTCACTACTAGACGCTGCACCCTGCCTGCACCAACTTATCGATTACCACCTTAGTTGTAAAGTGTGCAATTTTGATCAGTTTCTTGCAGAGGGCAGGATTACCTTACGAAGGCTAGACTAGAGCAGTTCCAGGATTGCTGTATCCGTCCGTACGGTGGTGCGGGTCTTCAGACCCGCGAAAAGGGCAGGAAGAATAATTGCTTTTGGCCAGGGGCGAACGCGGCGCTGAAGCGCCGCTCTACCCGTACAAATCGGACACATCTATCGTGGAACTGCTCTAGCCTAGACCAATCACCCAGTCTGCAGGACGTGAGGTACAGTTATGATCGACATCATCGTCGCTGACCATCAGGAGCTTTTTCACGTTGGAATGGAGGAGCTACTGGCGGGCGCCGACGACGTTTGCCTGCTGCACCAGCCACGGTCTCCCGAACAGTTACTGAGCGCATTACAAACTCTCACACCGCACGTCCTGATCCTGTCGACGGGTTTTCTGCCGGCATTTTCTAAGATCCGGCCGATGTTGAGGCGGAACCGAACTGCACTGCTGTTGCTCGCCGAGGACCACGATCGTGTTCCCTACACGCGCTGGTTACACGCGCAGGGGACCGTCTATCGTTCGATGGATCGGACCTGTCATCGTGGATGCGATGCGGCGGGTAGCACGAGGCGAATTGTTTGTTCAGGACGGCAATTCCGACCTCTAAGGCAGTCCCACACTGGGGCGCCTGGGCTCGAGCAACATCCACGGACCGCACGCCTGCTGGATGGTCGAGCGCGTCTCCAAGACATTTGGCTACCTACGCGATTTTCTTCGAAGCACGCTCTACTGTCTTTCCCCAATCCCACACCTGCTTCTCGGCCTCTCGCCGGGTGACTCCGTAGATCTCCTGGATCTTTCCAGCCAGTTGCTCGCGCTTGCCGGATATTTTGTGCAGGTCATCGTCCGTGAGCTTGCTCCAATTTTCCTTTGCGGAACTGATAAGTTGTTTCCACTTGCTTTCGACTTGCTCCCAGTCCATTTGTTTCTCCTTGTGAATTGTTGCTGATTTGGGCAAAGACGCGGAGGTCCCGTCGCGAGCCGGCCTGTCTTCGTAATCTCCAGTTTGATCTCTAATTGGCAGCCAACGATCGATGTTTAGCACTTTGGGGAATTCGCCGGGTCGGCGAACCCTATTGAAGAGCGACGGAGCAGCTATCTTTTGCGCGTTGCTCGATCGACCGAATCTGACAGCCTCGCTGAATGTGGCGAGCATGCGCCGTGATCGAGATATATGGAATGCCGAGGAAGTACTTCCTCAATATGTGGCTTAACTCCAGACAGTTGAAATGTTGCAGCTGAGTTTGGGCCAGAAGGCGCTTCACTCCGCGGCGCAGGGTGTTCTGTCCGCCCCATGCCGGCACAACCGCGCTGATCTCGCCAGCCATAAAAAACAGATTGCATCCACGCGCTCGAACTTTGTGATCGAGACCTGAGCTCTCTTGAGCTGCTAACGAATTCCAATTCTCGGAATAGGGTTCGCTCTGCACTCCGAGTGACCCCAGGAATGCTGATGGCTGAACCATCATCGTGCCCGATTGGATTTCATTTGGCATAGAACCTCATTAGGTTTGCTAAGGGGTGTGACTTCAGATGGGCTGACTTAGATCAGAGAACCTGAAAGAGGAAAGGAAATGACTCACTCAACCTCGACCCTAGGCTTATCCAGGTCACATGTCAACCGATCTGCCATGTTACCGCGTGGCGGTCGCGTTTATCTGAGCAGAATTGCTCACTGAGCAATGTTGAACAGCTTTCCTCAGCTCATCCGGATAATAATCTCTTTTGAAATGCGTACGACTTGAAGGGCGGCACGCCCAAAGGGCGAAAACGTTATGAAGGTTATCTCGCGAATCGTCTATTGTACCCTAATGATGTCTTTGATCTGCTATGCAGCGCTAATCTCGGCACAGTCACCCGATCATGAACAGAACCTGTTTGCATGCAAAAATAGCTGGGATTCCTGCGATCGCTCTGCTTTAAGTCAAGCCGACAAAAACCAAGTGGCTGCAGCAAAGCATCAGCAAAATATCTCGGACTGCGAAAGCGCTTGGACACCGTGCGATCGCTCTGCGCTCAGCGTGCCGGAGCTGGCCGAGGTGGCCATAGCCGCGCACCAGAATATGATTTCCGATTGTTGGAGTGGGCTGCGGTCGTGCGACCACTCCAAATTAACAACATCCGAAGCGGCTGGCGTTGCCATGGCAGAAAACCAGAGAAATATCTCCGATTGTTGGAACGGATGGTCGTCCTGCGACTTATCGAAACTGAGCCAAACTGATCTGAGCGAGGTAGCGGTGGCTCAGCACCGGCGTAACGTCTCCCAGTGTTGGGATGGTTCGGCAGCTTGTGACCGTTCCAAACTATCGATGAACGAATTAAGTGAAGTAATCGTTGCCGATCATCAGCGCAATTATTTGGCATGCATCAGTGACTACCTTGAGTGCAATCCGTTGCAGCTAACACCCGCGGAAGCCAGCGCGATCGCCTCCGGCAAGAATTCGACTTCGCGATGAGAGCTAGGGCTGCTGTTTGGATCTTGAGAACAGTGTCACGAATCCAATAATGCATTTGTTATCCGCCCACTGCCGTGTATGCAAGGGAGACCAGTTCAGGACCGCGCTTCCCGAGAGCTGGGTTGAGCGAGTCGTTCTACCCCGACTCTTCCTGTGCCCGGGGCGGTGTATTGTGTGCCATAAGAGACGATATTTGCCGACATTTCAACGATGGACGGCTGTCCCCAACTCTTGGCGTTGAGGCAGACCTTGGATGTGCCAAACCGCGTTGAGCATCTATGGTGCGACGGTCCCCGAATGCCATTCGAACGGTGCAATATGGCGCACAATTCCTGAGCTTGGCAGTCCAACGTAGCGCTTCCCGCACAATAGGCAGACTGAACCGATCTGCCTGATGTCGGTCGCTCTCTGAATTTCCGTTTCTCGAGTCGAACGGGATGCGGAGATGACCGGGCCATCGCATTCGTCGCAGGCAAACGCCGACAGGTGAAGGTAGTTTGTTTTCATAGTGAACCTCGTTTTGTCCCCACGACTGGTAACTGCGATGATCATATCTGCGCTGGTCGTACGCGTCTGTCCAATATGGCTCATTTCATCTACTTGCACCAAAAAAGGTTCCTGGCCTAATTCTTCACTTCCGCAATTGATGTGTTCTGTTTTGACCAGACCCCGAGGCCATGGCCGTGACATCGTATTGGAGTAGCAAGTTGTGATCCGTCTACGCCAGGAGAGAGCATGCCAAACGACTCCAAACCCCAGATTTTAGTTGTCGACGACGAAACCAGTATTCGGGAAAGCCTCGGAATGTTGCTGGTGGCGTCCGGATATGACGTGGCTGAGGCAGAAAACGGCGTTAGTGCTGTGTTGCACCTGAACAGAGCGGTGCCCGATCTGATCGTGACCGATCTCAACATGCCGTACATGTCGGGTATCGAGCTGATGTTGCATGTACGTAGCCGCTATCCGTTGATTTCGATTGTCGCAATGAGTGGGGACTACGAGGGTGATGCCGTACCTGCTGCAATCATCGCTGACAGGTTTTACCCCAAAGGACAACACCCCCACAATTTGTTGACAACCATCGCCAGCTTGCTCGAAACCAACCCGGCGCGCGGGAGTACGCAGGAAAGCCCGACACCGCCGGAGCTCGATTCGTAAAGATAAAGAGGAGAAAAGTATGCTTGGAACTATCTTGATTGTTCTACTGGTTTTGTTTCTGGTGGGTGCTCTCCCGAGGTGGAATCACAGCCGCTCTTGGGGTTACGTACCGAGCGGAGGACTAGGTTTGATTCTCGTCGTTGTGGTTATTTTGCTGTTGCTTGGCCGGATATAGCGTAGCCTTGCAGTAGACGTTGGAAATCCTCAAACCCTGATGCCTGCGAAGCAGCGGGCTCACGGCAACCTTCGCTGCGAGTAACGGCTCAGCTCTGTTACTGAGCAATTACATCATCTAACTCTCATAACCAGCCCAGGAGGAAGATATGCTCTGGACGATTTTTGTCATTCTGTTGATTCTGTGGCTTCTCGGCTTCAGTTTCCATTTAGGCGGCGCTCTGATCCATCTTTTGTTGGTCATTGCCGTCGTGGTCTTGGTTATCAACCTGATCAGCGGCCGTCGGACGGCCTGATCTTTTTGCGGTTTCACCCTCACATGTTCCCCCACAAAATCACGTGGAAGGGAAAAAAAGGAAGTGTTATGAAGAAATATGCAATGGCGTTGATGATGTTCTCTGTAGGTACTTTCGCGTTTGCTGGTTCGGAACAACAAGACCCCACTGCGCGCTTACAAGCGGCCGGCCAGGTCATGAACGAGATCATGGCTGCGCCCGATAAAGGTATCCCCGAAGAGGTGCTGAATGGCGCCAAATGCATCGCTGTGGTACCAGACATGGCGAAGGGCGCATTTATTGTCGGCGGCGAGCATGGACGCGGTGTGGTTACCTGCCGCACTGCCCATGGTTGGAGTGCACCGGCATTCATTTCGATCGGTGGAGGCAATTTTGGCTTCCAGGCCGGCGGTCAGTCAGTCGATCTCGTCATCTTGTTCATGAATGACAAAGGTGTGCAGGGGCTACTCTCGAGTAAGTTTGAACTGAGCGGCGAGGCATCCGCTACAGCGGGCCCGGTCGGACGGCATGCTTCGGCAGGCACCGACTGGAAAATGAATACGGAAGCCTTGAGCTACTCGCGTACAAAAGGCCTATTTGCCGGAGTCGCGGTCGATGGCGCCAAGATCCAGCAGGACGATGACTCCACGGTCGCTATGTATGGCAAGAATGTTTCCTTCCGCAAAACCCTGTCAGGCGATGTCCATGCTCCGGCGGCCAGCGACTCGTTTCTTACCGCGGTAAAGGCCGCCGTCAACAAGGCGAACCAGCACGAAGCTGCCGAAGCCAAATAGCTGAGTGCGCCAGTGTGCCTGCAAACCTGCGGCGCGCCGGCGATCTAAAGTTCGCGGCGTTGTCAGGGGTGTGTTCTCGGGGGAGATCAAACTGGACAGCGCCGCGATTGTTTCACCCGCCTTCCGAGTTGTGTACAGATAGGGGGCCCATGTCATTGCCAAAGACACTGCCATTCAGGAGACCGTTGGGACTTGCAAGCTCATTACCGCGCGTGGCTGAGCTTAAGTCAGCGAAACCGTTCGACACCGCGGTCAATCTCTCGCTTCCGAGCCGAATCGCGGTCATCGGAAACTATCTTCCGCGCCAGTGTGGAATTGCTACTTTCACCACCGACCTGTGTGACGCTGTTTCCATCGAGTACGGAACGGAACGCTTGTTCGCACTACCTGTGAACGATCCGGAGTCCGAATACAGCTATCCCGAGCGCGTGCGATTCGAGCTGGCGGAGGAGGAACTGCCATCGTATGAACGCGCAGCCGAGTACCTCAACTTCACCAATGTCGATCTGGTATGCGTGCAGCACGAATATGGAATTTTCGGAGGCGCGGCGGGCGGCCATATCCTTGAGCTGCTGCGAAAACTCCGTATGCCGGTCGTAACCACCCTGCATACGGTGTTGCGCGAACCGAACCCTGACCAGCATCGCGTCATGGTCGAACTGGCGGAACTCTCCGATCGGCTTATTGTGATGAGCCAACACTCTTCGCAGTTTCTGCAGGAGATCTTCCAGGTTCCTGCCGCAAATATTGACGTTATCCCTCATGGAGTTCCGAACCTGGCGTTCGTTGATCCGAATTTTTACAAGGACAGATTCGGAGTGGGAGGTCAATCTGTATTGCTGACCTTCGGCCTGCTCTCGCAAAACAAGGGAGTGGAAACGGTTATACGGGCGCTGCCACGCATTTTGTCTCACAACAACAATGTTACGTATATCGTCGCGGGCGCGACGCATCCTCATATTCGGAAGCGCGAGGGAGACAAATACCGGGAATCGCTACAGTCGCTGGCCGAGGATCTTGGAGTTGGGGAGCACGTCATATTTCACAATCGGTTTGTCAGTCCCGAAGAGATGATGGAGTTTATTGGAGCGGCCGACATCTACATCACCCCGTATAAGAATGAAGCGCAGGTAGTTTCTGGAACTCTGGCCTATGCCATGGGTGCCGGTAAAGCTATCATCTCGACACCTTATTGGCATGCGCTTGAGCTTCTCGATCAGGGCCGCGGAATACTGGTCCCATTCAACGACCAGAACGCCATTGCGGAGCAGACCATTCAGCTCCTGGAGAATGAAGCTGAGCGGCACGCTATGCGCAAACGCGCGTATTTGTACTCACGCAACATGGTTTGGAAAAGCGTGGCCCAAGACTATATGCGCAGCTTCCAGAGAGCCCGAGCCGAACGCATGTGGAATCCTCGCCTGGTCAGCCCCAATACTGCCGGTGCAGCTCGCATCCACGACTTGCCAACGGTACAGCTAAATCATCTTCGCCGAATGACCGACGATACGGGAATGCTGCAGCATGCCGTATTTGCCGTTCCCAATCATCACGAGGGCTATGCCACAGACGATAATGCGCGCGCCCTGATCACTGCGATTCTGGTGCAGCAACTCGGGCCGAATGGAAAAGCTGAGGCGAAGAAATTGGCTTCGCAATACCTGGCTTTCCTCTGGCTGGCTTTTAACGCCTCCAATGGAAGGTTCCGCAACTTTCTGAGCTATGACCGGCATTGGCAGGAGGCGCAGGGGTCGGAAGATAGTCACGGCCGCGCTTTGTGGGCCTTGGGAACCGCGGTCAATCAGACAGTCGATGAAGGTCTAAGGGGCCTCGCCGGGCGGCTGTTTGAGCTTGCAGTTCCAGCGGTGCAGGCCTTTACCAGTCCTAGAGCTTGGGCGTTCTCCTTGTTCGGAATCCAGGCCTATCTTGATCGCTTCCCGGGGGACCGGTCTGCACAAAGGCAGAGAGATGCACTCGCTGACAAACTGCTAAATATCTATCGAATCACGCGCACGCCGGGTTGGGAGTGGTTTGAAGATAGTTTGGCCTATTCCAACGCACGTTTGCCTCAGGCGTTGCTATTGGCAGGCTCGCGGACCAAGGACAAAGAATTGCTTGCGGTTGGCCTCGAATCGCTTGAGTGGCTGGCAATCCAACAATGTTGCAACGTGAACGGCCACTTCGTCCCGATCGGCTCGCAGGGTTTCTACAGCAAGACGGCGGAAAAAGCGCGTTTCGACCAGCAACCGGTCGAGGCAGGCGCAACCGTCTCCGCATGCCTCGCCGCGTATCGCGCTACCGGAGATGAGCATTGGCGAACGCAGGCGTGGGCCGCATTCAATTGGTTTCTGGGAGATAACGATCTGAAAACTTCCTTGTACGACGCCACCACCGGCGGTTGTCGAGATGGACTTCATCCGGACCGTGCCAATGAAAACCAGGGGGCGGAGTCAACGCTGTCTTTCCTGATGGCACTGCTGGAAATGCGGCAGCTTCACAACGCCTGAGCGCCGCAGATCGCGTCTGGTCCGGCCGGCGGAGCCATCTCAGTTTCCTTTGCGGTTTAACGTTTCGCAGTGGCATTTCACGTTCCTGTAGAATGACCTATGACACTGGCCATCGATTCTATTGATTCTATCGGCTCCACCGACTCCCTTCTTCATCGGCATCCCTCCAATCCAATCCTGGTTAGCAAAGACTGGCCCTATCGGATCAACAGCGTATTTAATGCTGGAGCGACGCTGCTGGAGGATGGATCAACGCTGTTACTTTGCCGCGTGGAGGACCGGCGCGGTCTCTCGCACTTGTGCACCGCGCGGTCGGCAAATGGTATAGACGGGTGGAACATCGACCGCACTCCAACGCTAATGCCTGATCCCGATGCATATCCCGAAGAGCTTTGGGGCATCGAAGATCCGCGCATTACTTACGTTGCAGAGCTGCAGCGCTATGCGGTGGCTTATACTTCGTACTCAAAAGGCGGTCCCGGAGTTTCTCTCGCACTAACTAAGGACTTCCGGACATTTGAGCGCTATGGAGTGATCATGTCGCCGGACGACAAGGATGCGGCTCTTTTGCCGTACCGAATAGGCGGGCTGTGGGCACTGATTCATCGTCCTATGACTCCTTTAGGCGCCCACATCTGGATATCGTACTCTCCCGATCTGCGTCATTGGGGTGGGCATCGAGTGATGATGGAAGCGCGCAAGGGTGCATGGTGGGACGCGAACAAGATTGGCTTGTCTTCGCCGCCAATTGAAACTCCCGAAGGTTGGCTGATGCTGTATCACGGAGTGAAACAGACGGCTTCGGGCTCGCTATACCGGGTTGGTCTCGCTCTCTTTGACCTGCAAAAGCCCGATGTTTGTCTGCTGCGGGGCGATTCCTGGATCTTCGGACCCGAAGCCGAATACGAGCGAGGAGGCGACGTGCACGATGTGGTGTTCCCGTGTGGAAACACGATGAGTCCCGACGGAGACACCATCAATATCTACTACGGCGCCGGCGACTCCTGTATTGCCCTCGCCCAGGCAAGTTTGCGTTCTCTACTGAATTGGTTGGAGCACAACGGAAAGCCATGTTGCGTTAATTCCTATTGATGTGTGCAACAGCAGTGATGTTCGCTTTCTCTTTGTCATCGCGACCGTAGCGGGGCTGCTTCTATAGAACCATTGATCAAGGGGTTGTTACGGTTTCGGCGACTGGAACGGGCGTCGCGGCTCTCAACTGATCAAGCGATGCGAGGATGCTGGCCGTTTGAACCTTGTCGTCCGTGGTCGGGGTCGATGCCGAGAGATCCGAATAAAACCGCAAAATGTTGTCGCGCAGCTCGGGCGTTGTACGGTCGAATTTACTCTTAGCCAATTGACCTAGTAACTTTGCGTAAGTATCGTCCGTGAGCGAGTATTCGCCATCCTTGGTCGGATTGCCGCTGTCAAGGTCATAGTTGGGCAGCACGAGCGAATCAGTGCGCACTTCCAGGAGGAGAGCTCGGTATTGATCGACAGTAGTATCGATGCTCTTGATGTACAGATCCTCGGTTTGCGGCGTCGGGCTCTTAAATGCCAAGCCTTTGAAGGGGCCAATTTTGGGCATGTAGCGCAAGAGCGTTGACAGTAGCCGCGTACCAAAACCCGGCTTGACGTAATCCTTTCCCCATTCCTTTTCGTAATCAGAGCGGGAAAGATGATACAGAAACTTCTGTTTTGCGAAATCGGGCGATTCGCGCATCAGGTCCTTCTTGTGTGTTTGCAACGCGACCTGGGTCATTTCGGGGATCAGCCGGCTGACAGAATAACGATACGAACCGATGGCAAGGTCCTCGCGAGGCAGCACTTCCTTTAACTCCACTCCATAAACGATGGGAAAGACTCGTTCCAGCAGAGGCTTGGACACTTGAAATCCAATGAAATCGTGATACTGCTGCGAAGCATAACGATTCTTTGCAACCTGCACCGTGTCAAATCCAAACTCTGTCTTCAGATGCGCGGTTTTGTCCTGCGCATACCGGACTGATAAGCCAAACTTCGCTCGCAGCTTCGGATATTCGATGGCGACCGAATTGTTGACCGCGGGATGGCCGGCGATATCTGACGCATAATGGGACAGGGCGCCGAGGGCAAAGGCATACTCATCGGTATTATTACTCTGCGCCAGTAGTTCACGAACGAAGTCTCCGGTGCGAACGTAATGCACCAGGTCGCTGAATTCGACGCTACCGAATGGATAGTAGCCCAGGTCCTGTATGACTGCCCCGCCATAAGCGTAGGCATGAGCTTCTTTGAGCTGCTCTTCAGAGAGCCCGGGATAGCGCTTGAGGATGAGCGGCCTGATCTGATCTGCCCACAGCAGGTCAACAATTTCCTCGTGCGTCAGCACGGAATAGGCTGACACAGCGCCGCTACACATCAGCGTTACCAGTAACAATTCCAGTACGCGGATTGCGAGTGTCTTGCAGTTACGTGCGATCACTTTCCTCACGGCAAAGCTCGCGTTCATCGCGGATCGCTCTTGTAATCAGTCATTGCGCACCCACGCCCGCGCTATAGGTTTCGAGGTTCTCTGGTGCACCATCGCCTGCTTTAGGGCTTGCCAATGTGAATATTGGTGAGGTAATGCATGAGCCCAAAAACATTCAGCAGCCACAACACTACGGCGATCGTCACTACAGCATTCAATATCGACTTAATAGAACTCGCCATGGGGATAAAGCGATCCACCAGCCACAGAAGAACCCCAACGACGATCAGGACCAGAACAACTTGAACTAACGGCATGTTCTTTTACCTTTCTCTAGTGCGCGGTAGAGGTTGCTGTCTACTTGCGCCCTTGTTATTTAACAGAAGCTTTGCTTAGGGGCAATCTCGCTGACTGGCGAAGACAGGATTTTAAGCATCTAACCAGTGCGAATAGTGGAGCCGCCGACTCAATCTCAGCGAGGCCGAGGGTGAAACTTGCGGCTTCATGTTCAGTTAATTGCAGGGCCCTCTGCTGGAACGATCAAAGCAACGTCGACAGCCTGCTCACGCAGAGCCTACCCCCACTGATAAGACTAGATGGGAGTAGAATCCGTGTCTGGTCATATATGCTCACACTTCTCGTTTGCTCCGGGGAGCAATAAACTTACCGACCGTCACGCGGGTTTGCCAATCAGCCTGTATCAGGACATTACAGCCGGTCAGCCGGGACATACACCCGCCGCGAACCTGGGTTATCTGGATAACGTTGGATTCTGCCTACCGCGTGGGGCGGCCCTTCGGGACTGATCGATGTGGTTGCGGCGAAGGCCTTGCCGCGCACCGTGCTATACACACCATCGAAGACGATCAGGCTATTGATATTCGCTACCGGTCCAGACTGAGACTGGATCTCCAATATAAAGGACATTTGCCGCTCGCGGCAGTGAATGCGGGCCAGACGGGAAGGCCAGGGCCATTCGGATTGCCAGACTTCGCAAAGTTGACCCAGTAGCTGGACATTTCCTCTGCGACTCTTCGATCGGCACTGCTCCAGCGCCAAGGCTCCTGATCCAAATGTTCGAACACATACCAAAGTTCGGCGAAATGGCTGGCCCCCCACCCCTCGTACAGCGAGCCGGAAGGGAAGGGCGGCTGCTGTCGAAACGAGTAGTAATAAACAGGCTGCTGCCCAGTTCCGGCTTGCAGTCTCGCCCAGGCCCACATGTCCCAGCCAAAGCGCAGGTCGCGCTCCAGATCGAGACGCGCCTGCCGTGCCTCCTCGTCGGTGGTATGGGCGTAGGCTGCGATCAGCGGAGCTGGCAGCGCACCATAGCTGTGCTCCAGATCACTATCGAAGGTGGAGGCTTTCACGTGGCTGACATCGACCAATGCGCGCGCTTCTTCGACGTTCGAACCTACCAGCAGCGGGACATCGTTCTGTTGCCCCGCACTGAACGCTTCGTAGGGCGAAACGGGAAGTACATACGGTTCGATCACCGGGTGGCTGATACCGCCCGCGTCGCTGAGCCGACTGGCCGGCAGAGCCCGTAGCTCCTGAAGTGAGCTGGCACCTAACGAAACGCCGTACTTCTCCCCTTCACGTTCTGCGTTGGCCAGCAGGTATTTTGGGGCGAGTTGCAGAGGCTCAAAGAGGCCGCCACTCTCACCAATTGCGCGCTGAAACAAGCCTTTCGCGCGCGGTGACGCCATCAGGATGCTGACCGATATTGCTCCAGTGGATTGACCAGCAATGGTTACATTTTTCGGGTCGCCGCCAAAGGCTGCAATGTTCCTCTGGATCCATTCGAGTGCCGCAATCTGGTCCATCAGACCGTAATTACCGGACGAGTGGTGCGGGGACTCACGCGTCAGTTCGGGATGAGCAAGAAAGCCTAAGGGACCCAGCCGATACGCTGTGGTGACAACGATCACGCCTTTGCGCGCGAGTTGGTTACCCCAGTACAACGGCATCGAGGCCGAACCGTTGATGTAGCCTCCGCCATAAATCCAGATAATGACCGGCAGACGCTCAGACGCGCTCTTGGCTGGCGTCCAGATGTTGAGGTAGAGGCAGTCTTCACTGACGGCGGGAGGCTTCTCGCCCGGCATGGATACACCAACCTGCATACAAGCCGGGGCGAACGAATCGGCCTTATGCACGCCCTGCCAACCGGCGACGCGAGCCGGGGCCGCCAACGTAAATCGCCAATCGGTGGCGCAGCAAATGGAACGCCCTTGTAGACGTTCAAGCCGCTCTCGCTTATTCCGGCAAGTGCGCCTGATTCCGTCACTACATGCTGCGCAACAGCGACTGTCGACACATAGACCGCCGCTATCACCAGACCAACGAATTGCCAGTGCTTCCGCATATGGTTCTTTGGCTGACTTGCAGTCCGCTTCACAATGCCGATGCAATCGTCTTTGAAAGTGGTAGGCGGTGTCTGGTCAAGACTGACCACTCATGACGAATCGCTCTTGCTCTCGGCAGAGAGCGTTTGCATTTCCAGCTTTATCTCCCGCCGTCTTCGCTCGCGTTCTTCATGAGCTTCTATTTCGACGCGACTCTTTCGGACCGGCCTGATAGCCCTCATCCAAGGCCTTGAAAACTGACAGTTCCTTCAAGAGGCTCAGCATTTGCTCAGACTCTTCGCCCTTCATATGGTTAACCTATAAAAGCAAGTCGTATCGTTCGACTCTGAGACGTGCCGAGAAATTCGCATCGCACCATCCGTAACGTTTTGTACGTGTATCGCTAGCTACGTGTCTCGGGCATAACGGGTTGCGGCTCGGGTTGTGGCCCCTCCCGAATGGCCCGCACGGCATCCGTAAAGGCCAAGATGATCGTGGCTAACCATCCATAAGCCACGTAGATTCCCCCAGTGTTCCAAGTGTGTTCAACCTCTCTGTCCCTTCGATGTAGACATTCGTGCGTTGAGACGCCAGACATCGCACTGGACTGCGACTCAGGCTACCTTTGGAAACAACTTCTTCAGTCCCATGAGAATCGACGTTGGAAGCCGTAGTGTCCGCTTAGTCGGCTCCTTGGCAGTCGTGACGTGGACCGCAACTCCATTACCGTCCGGGAAGGGATCTGAGACGATCTCAAATCGTTCGCCGTACATGTTGATGTGGTGGGAAGAGCTGTAACCGAGGTCCTTGATCCTGACACAGCCGTCGGTCATGGACTTATCGATTGCATCGCTCATGAAAGCCTATTCCTTCTGATCGCGAGGTACTGAGGTACAGCTAACGTTTCCCGGACTCGTCTAATCGAGTTCAAGCCTGCTTTTTCGCGCCTTAAACGCAATTATCCCTTTGTGTGCGACCTTCTTAAAGCCACCCGGTGCGCGGCGCGCTTCTTTTTCTTTTTGGCGCTTAAGACAGCAGCTCGCTTTTCAGCGACGCGATCGACAAAAGCGCCCTTTCTTGGGTTCATCTGCGTCTTTGTCGGGATTGCAGTCGGTTCCGAGATTTCTACTACTTCCTGCGTTGCCTCATTCTGATCCATATACCCTCTGTTAGGAGACTACATCCCGGCGGGCATGACAGAGTGAGCACTATAGCTCAGAAGAAATCCCGCAAAAATGTCAGGCTCAAAGTCATCCAACGCGGCGGAGGAGGAACCACGATGACAAGCGCTGACCTGGAACTGAAAGCTATCAGAACCCCAGATTTACACGCCAACACTACGATGAAAGCGCTGGTCTATCACGGCCCGGGCAAGCCTTCGTGGGAGGACAAACTGCGCCCCGCCATCCAGCACGCGGGCGATGCCATTGGTGCGGATTACCACTTCAACGATTTGCGGGACCGATCTTCACATTCTAAAGGGGGACCTTCCTTCCGTGGCCGACGGACGCATCCTCGGCCACGAAGGGATTGGTGTAATCGACCAAGCCGGAGCTGGCGTTTCGGAGTTTCACGTTGGAGACAGGGTCATAATCTCGTGCATCACTGCATGCCTGAGGTGTGATTTCTGTAGAAAAGGGATGTATTCCCACTGTCGCCACGGCGGCTGGATTTTGGGCAATACCACCGACGGAACTCAGGCTGAGTACGTGCGCATCCCGCGCGCCGATGGCAGCCTCTACCCCTTCCCCCCGGGCGGCGACGAAGAAGCCCTGGCGATGCTGAGCGATGCCTTCCCGACCGGCTTCGAATGCGGTGTACTGGACGGGCATGTGAAGCCGGGGGACACCGTTGCCATCGTGGGCGCTGAGCCTGTCGGGCTCGCAGTTCTACTGACCGCGCAATTTTATTCGCCGGCGGCGACCTTCATGCTCGATTTGGACGCAAAGCGCCTCACAGTAGCCAAACAGCTTGGTGCAACTACTCTGATCGACAGCTCGGATGGACACGCCGTGCACCGCGTAATGGAGCTAACGGAGGGCGCCGGCTGGAGGCCTCCGTCGACGCAACGTTGGCCGTACATATCATCTTGGACGACCATGGCACACACAAGCATCCCGCGGCAAAGAAGTGGTTCGCGGCCCACGCGCACTACCACCTCCACTTCACGCCGACCGGATCCCCCTGGCTGAATCAGATCGAACGCTGGTTCGCCGCGATCACGACCAAACGTATTCGCTGCGGTACCTTCCGCAGCGTGAAAGAAGTCATTCACGCCATCGAAGGTTATATTCGCGAGAACAACGAAAATCCCAAGCCCTTCGTCTGGACGGCTACTGCGAAATCGATCCTGAGAAAGCTCCGCAAATATAAAGAGATTTTAGATACGGCACACTAGCCCACAGTCAGACCAGTCGCACCCGAAGGACGGATACTTTCCCCTTTCCTATGCACTAACCTGAACGGACACCAGCTCTGGGCTGCACCGGGAGTTTTGGAGGGATTTGACAGCTTCTTCGGCCGTGAATCTCCCCATCATAAGTGCCAGCTTACGCTTGGTTGTCGTCTGGATGGGGGTCCGATCAATCCACTGCACGTATTCAGGGGCGTGGGTGCCGCCACGGTTCACTTTCACAACAAATTTGGTGTTTTTCATGGTTTTCCTTGCTTGCTAGAGACGGCAAACTAAGAACGGCAAACGAGGAAGGAGGCGATAGAAGCCGCCTCCCTTTTTCTTTCACTCGCCATTCAACTAAGGCACTGGCCTTTATGCGACCTTGCCGTGAATTTTGGCTTCCAGCTTCTTCGCGCTGCCAACAGTAACCTTGATCTGCTTGGGCTTGGCCTCAGCCTTCTTGGCGAGGTTGATCTTCAGCACGCCCTTGTCGTAGTGAGCGCTTACCTGCCCCGGATCCACGGAGTTGGGCAGCGTGAACGAGCGGGTGAAACTTCCGTACTGCCGCTCGACGCGACGGTAGTTCTCTTCTTTTTCTTCCTTCTCAAACCTGCGCTCGCCGTGGACGATCAGGGTATTGTTCTCGATGCTGACATCAATGTCCTTTTCTTCAACGCCCGGGACTTCAATTTTCAGAGTGAAGTTGTGCTCGTCTTCGTAGACGTCCACCGGAGGTGCGAAGCCGGTAGTCGTCAACGCCTCCTCAGGGCCTTCGGGGTGGAACGATTCACGCAAAAGACGGTTCATGCGATCTTGCAGGGTAGCGGTGGTACGGAAAGGATCCCAACGGGTTAATACTGTCATGACGCAGTTCCTCCATGGAGAAAGCTAAGAGGGAAAACTTCAGATGGGCTGACTTAGCTCAGGGAACCTGAAAGAGTAAGAAGAGGTACTTGCTCAACTACAATTCTAGGCTTGTGCGCTAGTGTTGGCAAGATGCGGTAGGGCCCCAGTAATGTCTCAGTTTGAATCTGAGCTGGTTGTCAGGGATTCTGGAGAGAATGTACACAGATCAGCTTGAGTGTATTCATATTCCCGCTAGAGCAATTGATGCCAGCACTGTGCCTTGGACCGGCTTCGTATCTTGGCAAACGCGGTCTCCCGTGATGTCGAAGTATCATCGGCGAAGGGCGAGAATCCGCAATCATCCGTCGTTCCAAGGGACTCGATAGGAATAAACTGGGAGGCCTCAAGCACGCGGTCTCGCACTTGCTCGGGAGTTTCCACCACTCGATTGATCGGATCGGTGACCCCAACGAAGATCACTTGGCCGGGCTTTATCAGTTCACGGATTTGGGCGAGTACCCTTCTGCGGTCAGACTCACTGGCCAGCTGAATGTAAAAACGTCCGGTGTGGTGTTCAGCTCAAACAGAAGCGGGAATAGGGCCGAGTAATCGACGTCCGCGCTATGCGTTGAATCGCGATCTCCACCAGGACAGGTATGCACGCCGATCTTTTGGCGCTCGGCGGAGGTGAAGCGATCCAGCACGCGGTTGTTCAGCGCGACGAAAGACCTCAACAGTCCGGCGGAAGGGTCGAGCTTTAAGGCCAGCCGTCCTTCGGTGAAATCCACCTGCACGCACGCCGCCCCACCATCCAGGCACTCGCGTATGCCCCGCTCGGCCTCGTTCAGCAGGTCGTCAAGAAAAGCTTCCTGGGAATATCCCGGTAAACCCGTAGCTGGATATAGCAGACTTAGCGCGGATGCCGAAATCACAGCTTGCTTCGACTGTCGATGGGCATAGCGCTGGGCCGCCTTCAGGAAGGACACCGCATGAGTAGCGTAATGAAAGGGCCCAGAGGTGAGCCTTGGAAGCTGCCGCGTGTGTCCGTCGGCAAAGGGAATCACCACACCATCCGCCGCCAGATTTCCGAGACCGCCTAGGGGATAGGTGGCGAAGCTGGGTTTGGTTTGCTCACCGTCCGTGATCAGGGGAGAGCCAGTCTCTTCAAAACGAGCAATCGTTTCACGCAAAGCATCGTTTTGCACGGCGTGAAACTGCTCTTCTGAGATTCGACCTGCTGAATGATCCGCCATCGCGGACAGCAGTTGCAGGGGCCGCGGAATGCTTCCAATGGGTTCGGTAGGTATTGGCATAAGGCAATCTCTTCGTTGGTGAGAAAGCGATCTCTACAGCACGTCCTGACAGATGGATCACTTGCTCGTTTTGTTCACCACCGCCAACTATGAAGAAATCGGTGTGGTTAGAGTTAGTCCTTTAGCTTCGCTTCTCTCAAGATCTGCGCAACGGACCGGCTGAAGTCCTCGGCGGGCATTACATCTGGGTGCTGCTGCTTTATGTGCCCCAAGAACTCTCGCTGCAGCTTGGAGGGATCAATCGACATTGGGTGAAACAGCACTTGCCCGCCTCGTCCTTTGGATGGGCCTTACCAGCAAAAATCAACTGCACCGGACGCGTCTCGTCCGTCAGCAGACGACGCAACCCGAACTGCGCAACAGTATTCATGCCACCGGC
The DNA here is from genome assembly GCA_963836295.1 of uncultured Acidobacteriaceae bacterium. Lineage (GTDB taxonomy): Bacteria > Acidobacteriota > Terriglobia > Terriglobales > Acidobacteriaceae > Bog-257. Next base: position 44,916 of record CAWIIY010000009.1, read on the forward strand.
GCAGGCACTTTGGTTATGGCGATCGCGGGATCGCTGCGCTGGTGAACGAAGATCGGTTACGCCGGATACTCGCACGCATGCTGGACGAGAACGAGTTCCTCAGCCCGTATGGGATTCGGGCCCTCTCCCGCTACCATGAGCAGCATCCCTATGTCGTCAATATAGGGGGTCAAGAATACCGAGTGAACCACTTGCCGGCGGAGTCCGATACCGGAATGTTCGGTGGGAACTCCAACTGGCGGGGGCCGATTTGGATGCCGGTGAACGCGGTGCTGATCCGCGCCTTGCTGTCGTACTACCTCTATTACGGCGACAATTTCAAGATCGAATGTCCCACTGGTTCGGGTCAGATGATGAACTTGTTCGAGGTAGCGCATGAGATAGCCAATCGGCTGGAACGAATCTTCCTGCGGGACAAGTCGGGCCGGCGGCCGGTGTACGGAGGGACAGAGAAGTTCCAGACCGATCCCTACTGGAAGGACAACATACTCTTCTACGAATATTTCCACGGCGACAACGGTGCGGGACTGGGTGCTAGTCACCAGACGGGATGGACTGGCATCATCGCGAAGCTGATCGAGATTTTCGGGCGCATCGACGCAAATCAGCTTCTGGATGCCGGGAAAGCGGGCGGCTTCAAAAAGGGTGACTCAACGACATAGCGACCGGAGCATTTTGCAAGGACGAAAGAGGTAATAACATGTCGACACACCAGCGCAAAATTCTTCTACCTGTCTCTGGCGAATTGTTATTCCGCCCGTGATCCCTAGGGTTTCCCGTCCTGCCACGATTCTGCGATGCGCAATCTGGTCGTTCTTTTCATCCACTTCGTCGCTATCCTGGCACGCTTGCTAGGGCCTGGCGGCGTCCGTTCCCTAGTTGCGGAGTCGCTTCTCCTCAAGCACCAACTCCTGATCGTGAATCGCTCCCGGCAACGATCGCCCAATCTACGCCCGTCGGACCGCATCCTCGCCGGCTTGATGGCGCTCTGGGTGCGTCCAACCCGTCTGCTCCGGTCCGCAATCGTACTGAAGCCCTCGACACTGCTAGGCCTTCACCAAGCCATGAGCAAGCAAAAGCATCGCATGCTGTTCTCCCCGGATCGCCGTCGGAAGTCCGGCCCGAAGGGACCAAGCGCAGAACTCATTCATGCGGTTTTCGAAATGAAGCAACGTAATCCCAACTGGGGCTGTCCGCGAATCGCGCAACAGATCGCCTTGGCCTTCCACATCCCCATCGACAAAGACGTTGTTCGAAGGATTCTCGCCCATCACCACCGGCCGGGGCAGGGCTCCGGTGGTCCGTCTTGGCTGACTTTCCTGGGCCATATGAAAGACAGCCTCTGGAGTATAGATCTGTTTCGGTGTGAGTCGGCCACGTTGCGGACCCACTGGGTCCTGGTCGTCATGGATCTATATACGCGCCAAATCATTGGGTTCGGCGTCCATGCGGGAACGGTCGATGGGGTCGCGCTCTGTCGGATGTTCAACCGCGCCATTAGAGGCCAACGCTGGTTGCCGGACTACCTCAACTACCGACAACGATCCGCTTTATCGGTTCCACCAATGGCAAGCCAATCTGCGGATATTGGAGGTGACAGAAATCAAGACCGTCCCCTACGTTCCCCTGTCCCATCCGTTCGTGGAAAGGCTAATCGGCACCATTCGACGCGAGTATTTGGATCACATGTTGTTCTGGACGACTGCAGATCTCGAAACCAAACTGCTCGATTTCAGAACCTACTTCAACAACCATCGCACCCATAGCTCACGGGAAGGGCGAACGCCGGATACGCTCGTGTCACGACCAATCGCCAATCTCCGCTCATTTCATTGGCAACGTCATTGCCGATACTTATATCAGACACCCATGGCTGCCTGACTTTTCAAAGACTCGGGCTCACTGCCGTGTCCGGTCAACCTCTGCAAAAACCTAGGATGAAATCATCCGGTGTTTGCGTTCTTGGTTGCAGTTTCGCGGATCCGATCGTTTCACTGCCGCCGTATCAATTCGCCAGAGACAAGTTGTCTGACGAACAATGGTCTACGGGCGCTGACCCTCGTTTTGCTTGGGAATGAGAGCCGCATGGGCCGGCGAGCCTGTGGTCGAATGGGTGTTTACGCCGGGTGGTAAGCTTCCGCGTTTCGAAGGCTGCAGGAATTAACGAACTCACGCAGAGGAAGTATTCACATTTCAACCCGGCGAGACGCCCGCCCCACAACAGTGGGTCGCGCCGCCGCCATTGCCAGCAACCCTGCGCTCATCAATAAGCTTGCATCCAGTGGACTGACAGTTGTCCGGTTGCAAGGACTATCAGGACCGCTCCGTGTACACTCCATGTACAAAAATTATGATGAATCTGGGCGATTTGGCTTTTTTGGCCGTTGGCCCTTTCTGCAACTTACGGACGCTGCGTTGTGAACAACGCTACGGGGAGTATAGGGACGGGTGAAGTAGTGTCGCAGCTGCAGCTGCTGGCAGGCGGCGGCAAAAGCCCGGGAGCGATAGCCATGGCCGTTGTCGGTAAGCAAACGGCGCACGCAGATGCCGAGCTGAGCGTAGTAAGCGAGAGCGGCGCGCAAGAAAGCAATGGCGGAGGCGGCGCTCTGGTCGGGGAGAATGTGGGCGAAGGCGATGCGCGAATGATCGTCGATAGCGACGTGCACCTGGGCCCATCCGGCACCTGGACTGCAGCCGCGACGACGGCCATCGGGGCGGAAGGCGACGGCGCGGAAGCGGCCCAGCATCTTGATATCCAGGTGCAGCAGATCGCCCGGGTGAGGGTGCTCATAACGGATAGTGGGCGCCGCTGGTTCGAGATCGCGGAGGCGAGCCAGACCACGACGGCGAAGGATGCGGCTCACGGTGGCCCGGCTGAGTCCGGTTTGCTGGGCGATATGAACCCCGGTGAAGCGCTGGCGTCGTAGTTGCTCGACTTGGGTGGACAAGGCCAGCGAAGTGGGTCGGCGGAGGCGATGCGGGCGCGAACTGCGATCGCCCAGGCCAGCGCGGCCTTGAGCTTGGTAACGGCGGGCCCATTTGCGGGCGGTCTTGGGGCTGACTTTGAACTCGGCTGCAGCCGAGTTCAAAGTCCTACCCCGCAAGAGTACGGTTTGGGCCAGTTGCTCTCGACTATGCGGGGTAAGTCGGGCATTCTTGTGGATGTCCATTCGGTCTCTCCGGAATGAAGTAATTGCTCATCACAATCAGCTTCTCCGGTTTTGGTCGAATGGACTATTACCTAGGGAACAACCTGTTGGAACTTCACAGTTAGCCCCACGAGTCTAGGAAAAGGCTCTTCTGAAAACGTTCTATAACAATAATTTCGTGGGGGTAGCTGTCGGATCAACCTCGACTCGATGTAAAAGCAGTCTTCTCTAACAATATTGCACTAATCGCAACGTGGCTGGTCATACAGGAGGCGGTCGCAAGAGGGACGCCCCTGCAGTTCGGTCGCATGATTCGCCACCGCAGAGGCATATTCTTAACGATGCGGTACCTGACTCCTTTGAGCCACGCCCTGCAAGTCGCGCTCATGAATATAAAGGAGGGGTAGGGCTGACGAGATTAGTGCCCCGCGCGGGTGTTCACGAAATTGTGCCACTATGCTCGATGCCGGCCACCAACATCGCGGCAATGAACGTTGCCTGTTGCACCACATCATTCGGGAGTACCATTGCTAATGGTCGTGCGTCCTGGATCTCAGAAGCCACAGGGACGATGAATTCTTCCTCAACATACGAATTACCCATGTCCTCGTTTGCGCGAACGAGATCGAAGAAGCGCTGTTTACCCGCTGGAGAAGAAAACGAAAACAGGATTTCGTAAACCTCGGCATCTGGGTCACCGACTAATGCGAGTACGCGTGTGTCGGTTAGCCAGGCATAACCGAGCAAATATCCAATGTCTTCCGCGTCCCAGGCCCGAGTCCCCGAATCCTCTGTTGACAGGAATTCGATCGTGCAGAGCCAGTCTTTTTCGTCAAGCCAATAGGGCTCAATATCTCTCGGCTTCACATCAACTCCTCTACCGACGGTCGGGGCTGCTTGCAGTTACTTCATTGTTAATTCTACAAATTCGAGATCCCTGGAGTTCTGTAACTCGTTGGGCTCATAACCCAAAGGTCGGTGGTTCAAATCCACCCCCCGCAACCAACGCAATCATAAGGTTACGGACAAAACTTCAAGTTGAGCGACTGTCCAAAACTGTCCAATAAGGGAAACTGACACACAGTTTCCCTTCTTTATTGAATGAAAGCTGGCTCCCTGCCAGCGCTTCTTTTCAAGAGTCTCTGCACCAGCGGCCGATTGGCTTTGCGTTTGGCTTCCATTGACGCATTGCCGTATTGGTCCATCGTGGTGGAAATGTGCGCGTGCCGCATGAGTTTCTGCTGCACGCCCACCGGTGCTCCGGTTTCGTCCAGCCACGCGCGATAGGTGTGGCGGAACGTATGGAACCCGATCCTTCCCAATCCCAACAGCAGACTCGTCGGAATTAGGTGGTCGGTACGCATCGAGTCGGCATGTAAGGGTCGGCCGGTCACCGGACTGGGAAACAGCCATTGCCCTTCGGACTCGAGACACAGCTCTTGCCATTTCTTCAGCTCGACGATGAAACCCCGTTCCAGCGGAACCTCGTCCTGCGAACATTCGGTCTTCAATCGGTTGAGCCGCTTGCCGACCGAGGAACGCTGGATCAGGACCGCCGACCGTTTGAAATCGAAGTCCGTCCAACGCAGTCCGAGAATTTCGCTGATCCGCAAACCGAAACACAGTGCGATCAGCACTATGGTCCGGTAAGGCTGCGACAAGGCATCGAGAATCCTCCAGGCTTCCTTCACCTGCAGAGTCCGGGGACGCTGTCTGCGCTTGCTGATGCCCTTCACTTCGACCAGTTGCATGGGGTTCCGATCGATGCCGATTAGTTCCCAGATCATGGCTCTGTCGAACAGGCGGTACATCAGCGAGCGAATGTGACCTTTGTATTTGGGTGAAATCGGGAGCTTGCGCAGCCAATCCTGAACCAGGGCCGGACGAACATCTCGCAGAAGCACGTCGCCCCACTTGGGCCGGATGTGTTGGCTGATCATGCTCCGATAGGAGGAGCATGTACTGTGGGTGATCTGTTCGGCTTCCTGCTCCTGCTTCTGCTCGAGAAGGAAACGGTCATGACCCGCGCCGAACAGGACTGGTGGACGGGAAGCAATCCCATCGTTGATCAGCAGCCGCTTCCCTTCTGCTGCCTTCAACGCTTGAGCTTGCGTCTTGTATTCCTCTACCGTTCCGACGGTGAAACCCCTTCGCGTCTTGCGTCCGTCCGAAGTTGTGTCCCACCAACGGTAAAGCCATACGTCCGGTCCAGTTACTCGCTTGTCGATCTCGACACTTCCGTACTGATACCGCGTTCGCTTAGCCAATGTAATCTCCTTGGAGTTCGCGACGCGGGTGGCTGGTTGAGATTAGCTGAGCGCGAAGCCAGTCGTCCAGCTCAGAAAGATAGAAGCGCCAACGCTTCCGGTCCCTGCCAACCGGATGTGCTGGAAGAGTCCCTTCCCGGGCCTTACGCAGCACGGTCTTGGGGTGCATGTGAAGGAAGCGGGCAGCTTCTTGAGGGTTTACAGGCGCCTCGCGGGTATGGTGCGACGGCGCAGGCGGTGCAATTCGGTCGGGTTGGGTTGACATAATATCCTCGTAGAATCGAGCGTGTCGTGCCGCGCGTTCCTGCTTCCTCTTTATAGAGGGATGGGAGCAAGCGGCGTCTCAAGCGCTCTTAGTAGCGTCAAATCGATTGGCGGTCAAACAGGTTGGGTGGGCGCAAAGCGTTCGCGGCAAGGGTTGGGCGTCCGGAGCCTTTTCGTGACCTCGCAGAGCCAGGAGGAATCTTCTGTAAAGAGTTGCGCGCTCAGCGGAGCGCGTTACTCCACAACCCCAAGTGCGAGGTCAACTGGGAATCATCCTCGTTAACAGATTTTTTCAGCAATCACACTTTGACTGGTCAAACGCATCTGGCCCGCAGAAACTTACTGACATCTGGGGTGCCACCAAAGTGTGCGGCGCTTTGCTCATGGTCACTCCGCCGTGGCCGTTGCAAACTCAATTCGCTCGCCCACTCTCTGGCTAAGTTCCTTGAGCCACGCTCGGGGATTGGCGCCATGAATCACGCGACCCAGAAATCCCAGACGTTCGGCTGCATTGTTACGGTTTCGGCGGATGTCATCTTTCGTGAGCCGTGTGTACAACACGAGGAAGCCATCCATGCTCCGAGGCTTCGCGAAGATGTAAGTCGCGTGACCGAGCTGGGGGGTTTCGACGATGACGGATCTCTCGATATCGAAAATGTATTCGTTCCTAAACAGATAAATCCGGCGTGCCCTCTGGGACAGCTGGCGATAGAAAAAGGAATCGTAATCCGGACGCCAGCTAATCTGTGCGACATCGAAATCGCCCGGCAGGCGCAGATCGGAGCAAATCCGCTCAAGCTCTGCTTTCTCGATTGCTCGATGTTCCAGAAGCAAGCGGATTTGATCTAACGCCCGGGAATATTGACCGAAGCGATGGCGGGTCGCTCTCGACGCTTCCACCTGCCGGTGAAAGTTGGATGGCATTTTTACATTCAAACGGCTTGGCAGCGCCGTTTCCCAAGTCACCAGACCCCACTCGCCATTACGCTTCCGGTACTTGCCAAATTGGACGAATGTGCCCTCCACCTCGATCTTGCTGTCCAGCAGATGCTTCCATTGATTCCAACTGCGGTCCCAATGAGTTTGGAGAGCGACAGAATCGATCCAGAACTCAAGTTTGCGACGCGTATCGCGGCATCTTGCAAGGTCGTCGTAGAAATCACATCTTCGCAGTGGGATGTGGAATCGCCGGCACCTTAGATCTGGAGAAAACGCCAGTATGCGCCGGGCAAAGAATGTCTTACCGTCGCGGGAACGCTCTCCGCCTACAAGAAGAGATCCGAAGCCGCCGTATGGGAACATCGCTGGCGCTTCTGCATCGGTGAGCAGCGAGTCGTAGCAAGAACGCAGCTCCGGCTGACCGATGATGTTGAACGCCCGCTCCAGCGCCACTCGTTCCTCATGCCGCGCGCCGGCCGATTTGAGCTCCAAATCGCGCAGCTTGAACGCCACGCGCAGTTCAGACGGAGTTGCCGTGGCTGGAATGTGCAGAATGTCGTAGAGCGTGCGATGCGCGGCCGTTTCCCCTGATCGTGGCAGGCGGTAGAAGTACTCCCTCAGAACTTCGCAAGGCAGGAAGATCGAGGCGGTTCCAAGGCTTCCCTGCTGAACCTCGGCAGAAACGAACTGCTGGCCACGGCTGTCCTGCTTAGGCTGACTGACGTATCCGATGGATGCCTGGTATAGGTAGCGTATCCGACCGGCCACGACCTTCTTAGCGACGAGTATTTCCGGCCCGACCGTATCAGACTCTGGAATGGGGAACGTGATGTCGTCGCCGACCGCAACTGCCTTCGCAAGCGTGAGGGACAAGAGAAGCTTGGTCTGATTTGCGAGGACACACGCCGCGCATCGTTCCTGCACGTGCAGCCTGGCCACACGCTCATTACAGATTGCCGACGGAACCGCCATAGTATGGCGGCAAGTGTAGACGGGCTCTAGCTAGTGGTCGAATGCAGCCAGAGTGCGAACTCCAGTAGCGGTTGCAATGTCGTGAAGTTTCTTATTTCCCAAAACGGGAATAGATGAGATCAAAGGGAACAATTGGGATCAATACGACACTCATCGCTGATACGAATATGAATTGATCACGAGATTTTATTTCTTTGTGAATCCATAGTTGCGACACTCGCATCTTTCGTTAAAATCCTCTGCGCTCCGCCCGGGAATTTCCTCTAAGCGGCGGCTTCTTAAAGTAGCGGAGGTTCCTTCATACGATGTGTCCTTCGTCCGGTAGGCTGGCCACAAGCAAATCTGCTCTCGCAAAGCTCGATGTTGCAGAGCTCAACTAAGTACGCGCCCAGAGAAAACAGCGAGCAAAATCGCTGCGGTTGAGTTTTGGGTGGATCCCAGTACGCGAAGGGGTGTTCGAGGCCCGCAACTCAGGCAGCGCGACGGTACGGGATCCTGCCATGCGCCAGACTTTGCATCGATCCGGGCATGTGGCCACTAAGCGATTAGCAGCCATCGATCAATTGCTGACTGCTGGGATTAAACTCGGCCCCGCCAAGAAACACGCTGCCATCAACCGGGTCTTGGAACTGGTTCCGGAGTGGACCCGCGGCGATTGCTGGCGGCGCATCCGCGAGTTACGAAAGACCATTGTCCCGGCTACCGAAGAGCGCCGACCTGCCGAGACACAAAAGCCCGGCAACAATGCGACGAACTCGCGGCTGACATGCAAGCCATGGACACCTGCGGACGACGACCGGCTTCTGAACCTGGCTGGATACGAACCGGGCCCGAAGTTCGCTCAGCGACTGGGGCGCTCTGTCCGTGCCGTCCGCTTCCGCATGGGAGCACTGGGAATGAGTGCCAAGGTCACCGATGGTTGGTCGCTCCGAGCATTGCAGAAGTTGTTGCGTATAGGCCCATCTCGGCTTCGGCGCCTCATCGCAAAGGGTGTGCTCAGGGTGCGGGATGCGCACATAACGGCAGCTTCGCTGGCAACGTACTGCGATAAGAATGGTGCGACCTGGGATCCTTCGATTTGCCAAACCGTCTCGACCGCGCTGCGGGAGGATGATGGGTTCTCCTGGGAGAAGGTCGCGGGTCTGTTGAGTGTCGATATACCAAGAGTCCAGGATCTCATTGCCGCTGGCGAATTGAAGCTTGCCGATACCTTTGTTACCGACAGGGCTTTTGAGGAGTTCTGCAAACACCACAGCGACGAGATCAGCATCGCCCTGATCGACCCGGCCACCGCCAAGTGGCTGATCAAGGAGTACGGCGTTTCACCATGGGCCACCGATGCCACAAGCGTTCCTCGTGCCCTGAAGCATGCCTTGGTGGTCCGAACCTGCAAGTGTGGGAGGAAGATAGCCGGCAACCCGTACTTCCGCCATATCAAAAGCTGCCAATCGATGACAGCACCGGCTGCGCAACACGCGACAGCATCCTCGATGGACCAATCGCCGAATTCGATGGAGGGATAAGCGCGGCTTCAATTCACGGCTTGGTCGACATACGAATCGGCATTGCGGCGCCATTCCTCAAAAGAGGGGTATGGGTCTGGCAGTTTCGAGCCCCAAGTCTCGCCGCAGTAGTCAGAGAATTCCATGGTCCGAATGGCCCGTGGATGGCTCCGCACCTGAGTGAGAACGGCGTCGAACCACCCTTCCGCTTTAGCGTCCTGGAAAAAGTGATCGGCAATCCAGAGCATCAGACGCTCGCACACCTCAGTGCCCCCTTTTGATTTCTGGGCGCGAGCTTGAAGTTCTACCTCTAAGTATCCTGGGCAACCACTCTCCAGCTCTCGGACAACTTCAGTTGGCAGTTCTGACTGCGTCTCCAAAGCGTGCCGTGCCCAGCATGCCAGAGCCTCGCAATCCATGTAACGTGTGACAGCCTCGGAGAGGCGGTCGGGATTCACCAGCCGCGCCGACGCTCGGACTTTGCGTTCTTCAGCAGTAAGACGAGCAGTCTCGTCGCACTGCGCCGCCATCGCTTTCCACTCGTCAAAGGATGGGTAGTGGGTTGGTTTGGCTTTCTTCCATTTCCCAACGCAGTCCGACCAGCACACTTCCGCTCTCTGATAGCGCGGGTCGCGCACCGCGTAATAGGTAATTGCGGCGAACCAGCCTTCCTGCTTGGCGAACCCGAAAACATGATCGTCAATCCAGTCTTCCAGTCGAATCGCGAGAGGGCGGGTCTTGATGGCTTTCGGAGAGAGTGTTTTCGTGGTTTCGAGGAAGCCTGGGCATCGGCTGTGGAGGATCTCGGCTAATGGGGCCGGAATGCCCTTCTCTATTTCGAGGATGGAGCGCGCCCAGAGATTGAATTCCTGCCAGTCGATGTATTGACTGCGCGCCTGCTGAAGCCGCTGCCAGGGTATGCGCCGTGCCTGTTCGTCCGCTCGCTCCCGCGCGGCCCGCTGAAGTCGGGCGGTGGAGTCGCGCGCGGATTGGGAGTTGGATTTCTTCAAGCCAGACGATCTCGGAGGGGGACGCTAGGCGTGCGTGTCCTCGATTGTCGTTTCGGGGGCCGTCGGATGCCGCCCTATTTTAGTCGATTTGCCGATTCTCGAAGCAACTACTCATCTGTACTACGCCTCGCCGGAAGCGTCGCGATAACCCGCCTAATCGACAGGATCTCGCATGGGCTTTATCGATCTAAGACCCTCATGTCAAGACAATGACGAACTATAGTTCCTCAATCATTCAGCGTCAAACGACAACTATGGGGTGTGCCCAAAAAGGTTGGTGCTGATAAACACCGAGAGTCCCGCACCTTAGGTGAGGCCGTGGGGGCTGAAATTACCCGACTGCGGGTCGATCGTGGATGGAGTCAGGCAAAACTGGCGCACGATCTGGGATACACGGAGCGTTACATCGGCCAACTGGAACGCGGCACCAAGAGCCCAACCTTACGAATGCTCGCCGATCTCGCCAAAGCTTTCTCGGTGGAAGTCTCCGCGGTAATCAAGGCAGCTGAGCGGCGATACCGGAACAGCGGCAAGCGCTGATTACCGACCAACCACGCCTGGAGGCACTCTCTGATGCGTAATGTGCCGAAAGGTCAAGTTAATCCGCGGCAGCGCGATGGCAGGTTCTTTGGGTACCTCGTGCTTGAAGTTCTTCTGCGTCGTTCCCGCCATGATGAGCAGGCTTCCGTGGGGCAGTCGTTCAGAGAAGACAGCCGCGCCATCCTTTCCTTTGAGACGGAATAAGCGCTCTGCACCTAGACTGACCGAAGCGATAACCGGCCCCATTTCCGGTTCTGCATCGGCATGCAGGCCCACGCTGTCATTTCCAGTTTTGTATAGGTTTATGAGTACGGCGTTGTAGCCGATTCTTGGCAAACTTAAATTGGAATAGGCGGCTGCCGGCGTGGCTTCTTCGACGCGACTCCTCAGGGATAGCAATTCCGGAATCCAAGCGAGTGGCTGATACTCGCGCTTGGAATAGGTGTAACTGGTGCCCGGATCGCCGTAGTAGGCTTCATCCCACGGCACAGGGTATTTGGAAGAAGTTCTGTGCCGCTATGCATAGAATTTCCAGTCGGAAAAAAGCCACTGCTGCCCAATGATGATGTTGCGGCGCGATCTCGGATTGCGAGGATCTGTGTTGATAATTGTGATGACGACCGCGGGAGAAATAGGGGGATTTCCGACGCCAATACACTGACGATTGCGGGCGACCATGGTTGATCCAGAACTCCTGAAATCCATTGCCTCGCAGTTGATGACGAACAACTCCGTCACCATCGGGGTTGATTCTCTACCGGTTGGCCGGACCAGCGCCCAGCGACTGAGAACCGTGGCATTCAACATCGAAGGACACCAGTATCAGGCTATCGAGCAGAACCCGGAAAAACCTAGCCGTTGGGGACAGCGTGCTCGCAGCAGTCACAAGGTGGTGCATTTCACGGATACCGAGCGGAACAAATTCATCGCGGTTGCCGTTGATGGCAAAGTGACTATTACGGTTCCGGCTATAACTGAGTCATCACTGGTGCTGAATGCACCGAAACGTGAGATTGATCCGCGGCTGAACGATACCTGGTTCTTTCTGCACCTCGTGTTTGAAGTTTTCTCTGGGTCTCACCTACCATAATGAACAGGCTTCCGTGCAGACGATTGCCACAATCGCACAGCAAATGTTCAGCGAAATGCGGTGTTGCAAGGTCACTCTCATTCTAGCGACGAGATCGAGGCAGCGATCGTGGAGTTCGCTAAGCGGTTGAGAGGGCATAGCAACTTCAGTCAGCGGCCTGAGAATATCAAGAATTTTGAACAGTGTTAGTGAAATAGAGGATTCGCTCACGCGTAGCGATGGACCATCGTACTAGTCGCTTGCGTGCTCGATCCACTCCTTCTTGTCAGAGAGAGACTGCAATGTTGCACTTCGGGTTGCAAGGATGATCCACCCTCCTCGGACCAGTTCGAAAGAGTTTGAGAGTAATGAGCAGAGGGGCGATTCATTGCTTTCTCGCTTTCTCCTCTGTCCCGTCGCAGTTCTCGATCCATAGGCATGGCTCTGTTAAGATTCTGCCGCTACGCCACCAGCTTGTCGCCGGATGTTTGCACCTGCACCAATTCGTCGAACAGAGAGCGATAGTGGATCATCGCGGTTCGCATGTCTTCTGTGCTGGCCTCGCCCCTGCCCAGGCGCAACGCGATATCGTGTGCCGACCGATAGTTCTCCACTACCCGGGGATGGTCGACGGAAATGTCTGCCGCGCGCTGATCAAAGTCAGTGATGGGGTAGCCTCGCGTCTGCATCAGCGAACACACCAGCTCATCGGCTTCAGTCACCGCACCCTTTGGATAATCGACAAAGCGGGATTGCACCGCCTGCCACTGGGCCAGATAGCGTTCCCGTTCCGTGGGGTCGAGATCGCGAATCTTCAGCAGTTCAACCCGCGTTTCACGATCCGCCAGCTTGGCTTCGGCTTTCCGTTCCGACCCATGTGTCTGCACGGCCCGGTCGTACTCGGGCCCAAAACGGTCGCGCAGTTCAGCCGTGTTGTTCTTGCGCTTTCGCATGTAAAGTGCGAGGGCAACGACGACGATTATCACTACCACTGCGAGCGCGAGAGCGATGATCAGTTTAGGATCCATCATGTTGAGGTTCATCGTGAACTCCTTACGTCTTGAGCATCTGTGTTGAGGTTCCGCCTGAGAGGTGTTACCAACTTAAATTAGAGTATCCACCGATCGGGCGGCTGAAGCTGGTCACAATTGCTCGTCTGACTGCAAGCCTGTAATCGGGATACGAAGCAGAGAGTTTGTGGGATTTGGTTCTTTTTCTGCCAGTGGGGCGGGTGTATTCAGATGTGCCCGCCCTCTTAATTTAGGCCGTCAATTTGCGCGACCCCGCTACCAACAGCACGACTCCGGCGGCGCAAAGCACGCCACCAACTAGCGGAGAGAGCTTCTCATCATCCTGGGTGGTGACGCCTATTGAAGCATCTCCGACCTTAAGGCTATGGGAATGGCTGCGGGGAACAGGCACCACGAACGCAAGAACCCCTAAAACGAGTAGCACAATGCCGATCCATGCTAAAGAACGCATTTACCCTCCTTCAGTGTAGTAAGCATATCCAGGAGAGCCACGCTGCTTCTGCTTGGCTGGTCACGGCCCACTCTTCCCTGCGGGGACGAGGTCGACCATTACCCCTTCTTGATTGCTGTCAGCTTCCCTCTCAACTTTGCGACCGCCTCTTTAGCATGGCCTATCTGCTGTTGAACTTTGCCCGCTTTCTTCTCTGCTTTGCCTTCGGCTTTCAAATCGCGATTATTAGTGGCTTTTCCCACTTCTTCCTTGATTGTCCCCTTCACTTCGTGGAAGCTACCTCTGATCCTGTCTTTCGTGCTGGCCTTCATGTTTCTCCTCGGTCCTCGTGAAGTGAGGATTGCGATTCTACGCGCACAGACATGCGAAACAACCGCTAATCTGAGCCCGGTTGTCTGATTCTGATAAGGGAAGGTTGTTCATTCGCGTCTCTCGGAGACTCTGTACTGTTTGTAAGCTCGCGACCTTCAGGCGGTCTGAGCAGAATTGACCATGCCTGGAAGGGACGCAGCTTCATCCCGAAATGGGCCGGCTTACCCGCTTACGCGCAGATGCTGAGCCGAGCATCCAGCCTTCCCGGACCTGATTTACAAGGCTCCTGGATGTGTCACGAGCCTGGGACGCCGCCGGCTTGGATGTTCCAATCCGGGCCACGCGCTTCCGACTAGGGGGACAGCAGGTGGGTATTCAGATTTGGCCGTCCGGGCGGACTTTGCGTTGCGAGGCTTCGCCATCTGTTCCCTGATGGCGCGCAGGGTAGCTCTTTCTGCTTCTTTGTCTGAGTTCTTGTTAGACATGATCGATGATGGCATCTTTCCCGATCCAGCAACGGTCAATCGAGCACACACCGGATGGAACACTTGCGGGTATGGCTGCCGCCAGCAGAACCGCTCTAGTAGAGCCAGCGGCAGCTTGGAACGTGGGGAAGGGGAAAGTGCCAGCCAATAAACCAACCTACGGATGTTGGGTGCACATGACATGTCGCACAGGGCAACGACGCCCTAGTGATTCTGACACACGTCTTCGGTAATGGCGGCGAAGTGGTATCCCATGATAGCCAAGGTGATCGCAGGGCCAAAAGCGTGGCGGTATCGAGTGGCGGCATCAATGAGAAACTTCCAATAACTTGCGCGGGCGTTGCCGAGCACGCCTTGCTTCACGACGGAACGGCACAAAGCGAGGTAATCGGAGAGCGACCGGCGCATGCGACTCGTGGGGTGGTAGCGATCCAGAAACCGCCGGACTCTTTCGTAGTAGGCTTCGGGCGCGTAGATGCGCTTCAATATCGACCGATATCCGTCCAGCAAGCGTTGCGCAGACATTGTCGGAATGAAACTCAGATTGCACTCGATGTTGTTTCCATTTGCGTCGCTGACGAGGCGTCCTTCGTGCCCTAGTCGCCGATATAACTGCGTACCTGGAAGTGCCTGGAGCAGGCCTACCATTGCGATCGGTATGGCACTCTCCTGGATAAACTCTACCTGCTTGTCGAAAACATCTTCTGGGTCGTTATCGAAGCCCACGATGAATCCTGCCATAACCTCGATACCGTGCTGTTGAATGCAGCGCACGCTGTTGAGCAGGCTGCGGTGTGTGTTCTGCAGCTTGTGAGCTTCTTTCAGGCTGGCCTCGACCGGAGTCTCAATACCCAAAAATACCCGGATGAAACCAGCAGCTTTCATCATCGCCAGAAGATCAGGGTCGTCCGCTAAGTTCACGGACGCCTCAGTGAAGAATGAAAATGGCTGGCGATGTCGATCATTCCATTCGGCCATTGCGGGGAGCAAGTGCTTGACGTTCTTCTTGTTCCCAATGAAGTTGTCGTCGACAAGAAATACTGACCCTCTCCACCGATGGCGATACAGTTGTTCCAGCTCAGCAATTACTTGAGCCACGGACTTCGTTCTGGGCTTACGCCCGTATATCTCAATGATGTCGCAGAACTCGCAGTTGAACGGGCACCCACGTGAGTATTGGATGGCCATCGAGCTGTAATGCCTGGTGTTGATTAAGCTCAGGTCGGGTACCGGGCTGCAATCCAGCGATGGCATCTCCGCAGCCCTGTACTGCGGCTTTGCTGTGCCGTGTTCCAGATCTTTGGCAAGTAGTGCGATCAGTTCCTCGGCTTCCCCCATCACGACGTGATCGGCATAGCAAGGCAGTCCCCTGAAACCGCTAGCAATCGGGCCGCCGACGACGGTTCGTACTTCGCAAGCACGACACCGGGCCAGTATGATGAGCAGACTTTCCTTCTGTACCAACATGGCGCTAACCAGCGCTACGTCAGCCCACGCCAGGTCTGCATCTGTCAGGGCGCGCACGTTCGTGTCGACGAGGCGCTTCGGCCAGTGAGCTGGCAACAGAGCAGCAATCGTAAGCAGCCCCAACGGCGGATACGCGGAACGCTTGCCCTGAAACGGCAGTACATGTCTGAAGCTCCAGTACGTGTCAGGCCATTCCGGATATACGAGAAGAGCATTCATGTTTTCTTTCACGAATCGCGCCGATGCAAGCGGACTTAGCCCAAATAGAAGTGTCTATTCTGGCGATGTTCTTGGTCTGGTCAGAATTGACCACGCTGTGGGAGCCCCACCTGGAGAGCCTCCATTCCTGATGCCGTGGCGGCAAGAGAGTCAACAGTGCTGGTACGAGGGGTCCTGACCGGACAGTCCAAGAGGGCCCGCGGTCATGGTGCAGGTTTGCTTCCCTGAGTCGAGACGGACCACAGTAACCGGGTTTGGCAAGTGGGTGGCGATTATCGCCATCACGATGTGATGTGATGATTGGGCTTGCGCAGCTGACACTCTCCGATAGAAACTGTGAGTGACCAATGACGCAGGCGAGGTCAATTGGTCTCCCTCCGCTCCCTTCAAGTGCCAGCGATTTCGAGACCCTCGTTCGACCCCGTCCCTTTGCTTGCGGCACAAATCATGAAGGAGGTTGGCTATGAAAAAGTCCGAGAAGCCTGTGGTTGGAGGTTCGACATCGGAGCCGGCAGGCATTTCCGTAAACGAAGACGCTATCCGCAAGCGTGCGTATGAGCTTTACGAGCAGCGCGGATGGCTGGACGGACACGCTGTAGACGATTGGCTGGCGGCCGAAGCTGAGCTGCAGCTCAAGAGCAGAGGTGCGGCGGGTTAACGCATCTGCACTAAAATCGACCGAGAAATGCTACTTCCGCTCTTGTTCAAGAACGGAGCAGTTGCACAGTGCTCAGGTTCTTGCAGAAGATTCGTTCCGCTCAGCAGAACATGGTCGCTACGGCTACCGGCGCATCGGACTGACGACGATGCATCAGAAAGGAAACAACCGAATCTACAAACCCGCTCAATAATCTGCTGCCTTCTCTGCGGCGCCCTGGTCGCACCGGCTCTCGCAGTTCCTGCGACACAAGCAGATGGGAGGCAGGCTCAGATCGAAGTATTGCACGTGCCGGAACTCGACGCCGGCTTTCATCTGCTCTATGAACTGAAGCCCGCGGAAGCTCGCGCGCAGTTTGAGGCCTGGCAGACGTCCCACCCGGAAGACCCCCTGGGAAGTGCCTCGGAAGCGGCCGCTTACCTGTTCGAGAAGTGCTACCGGCAAGGCGTCTTGACCTCCGAGTTTTTCCTCGACAACAAACGGTTTTTGGGCAAGATCCCTCTCAAACCGGACCCGCAACTGCGCGCAGCATTCTTTGCCGCAGACAAGAAAGCACAAGACCTGGCGCAGCTGCGACTGCAGACGAACCCGGAGGATACCAACGCTCTGTTTGCCATGACCCTAAGCGTGGGTATGCAGGCCGACTATGCCAGTCTGATCGATAAGCAGCAGGTGGAAAGCCTGAAAATGATCAAGGATGCTGATAGGTACGCCAAGAAATTGTTGGTGGTCGCGCCGGATGCCGCCGACGCCTATCTCACATTGGGTGCGGCAAACTATATCATCGGAAGTTTGCCAGGATACAAGAAGTTGTTTCTTGGCGTTGCTGGAATCCACGGCGACAAGAAAGCCGGGATCCAACAACTAGAGATCGCCGCCCAACGCGGCCATTATCTCCGGCCGTTTGCGAAGATTCTGCTGGCGCTAGCAGCCTTGCGCGAGAAACAAACAGAAGTGGCCCGCACACAGCTTCAGGAGCTGGTCGCGGAATTTCCCGAAAACTCGCTCTTTGCCAATGAGCTTGCCAAACTCACTGTCCCTCGTGCCGCGGTTATCCGCCCATGGGAGAGTGAAACCCTGCTGCGTAGAATGTGCCTTAGAATCCGCACACCTAGGTTTGGTAACCCTGTGATTTCCGGCAGTCTTCTGCGTGGCTTTTCTTTGGCAACAACTCCCTTCCGTTTCCGTCACCCCCCGGGATTGGCGCGCAGGTTGGATCGTTCCCGCAGAGGCAAGTCGTGAAGGCCTAGCTTGCTGAAACGAGAGGAGCCCACGCCTTGGCTTAGATTGGTTAGCGCCGCCCTCAACTAGCATTGGATCTGCATTGTTCGTGGGCACTTGCTAGCGACGAAGCATGCCGCAGATTGACCCCGAAGTATTGGAGAGCTGCACACGCCCTCGGTCGTTCCGCAGACGGTCTCACGGGAACAAACTCGAGCCGATGTTGTCCAATTCCATTTTGCGCAAGACTCAGGCGACTTTCGGAAACAAGTCCTTGTAACCTACGAGGAGGGTGGTTGGCAGCCGCATCGTCCGCTTCGTCGGCTCTGCCTTACTTGTAACTTGGACTGAAACCCCATTCCCATCAACAACCGGATCGGAAACAATATCAAGTTTCTGGCCATACAAACTCATGTGATGGGAAGAACTGTAGCCCAAGTCTTTAATCCGGACACAATCGTCGACAGCGGATTTCTTGATCGCGTGCTTCATGACAGCGCCTAATTCCTTGTGACGGCGAATACTTACAGTTGTTCTCCAGATGCGTGACGGTAGAGGCCCACACGGCGGGAGAGATATTGTGGAGTTAGACTGAAGGAAAAGGTTGGTGTGTACCCGTTTCCCCAACAATCTGACAGTGCATCAAATTGTGTCTATCCTCAGCGTACTCCACAATTAGCACTTCTCTTGTGAATATCTGGTCGTACCCTGTTGCAGCATTCGAAGATACCGCGAGCGGTGGGAAATGTAGGGTCCTTCGCGCAGACAACTGGGCGCGCAAATTCTGGATCGCCAGAATGCCCGAATGGAAATCTTGGGCTTATCCTAGCTGTCGGTGTGAAATGGTGTTCGTCTCCTACGTCCACGTGCTTTCGGCCGCATTTTTGATGGGATTTGTGGCGGCCGCGCCGATGGGCCCAGTCAACATGCTCGCCATACGCCGCGGCGTGATCGGCGGTTGGCGCCATACCCTCGCCTGCGGAATCGGTTCCGTCACCGGCGATCTAATCCTCTTCTCTCTGGTCTTACTCGGGGGGCATTACCTGTTATCCGATCTGTCCAACCCGACGCTCCAGACCGTCCTGGCGGCTATCGGCGTAATCGTCCTGCTTCCGCTGGGGACCTACTTTCTTATCCGCGCTGTCAAGGATCCTCTGCGGGCCTACGCCAGCGCCCGCCAACACTGGGACGAAGGCACGGTCCCAGCACATCTGGTCGTCGAAATCGCCGACGGTTTTGCCCTGACCATCTTCAACCCCTTAACCATTGTTTACTGGGTTGGCGTCACTTCCAACTGGCTCCCCTTTGCCCATTCAGTCTTAGGCTACAGCGCACCCGGGTGGGGCATCTTGATGGCCTCGGCAGGTCTGATGACCTGGTTTACCGCGTTGATTGCAGTCGTTCGCTTCGTCCCTCACCGCATCGGTCCGGTCTTCTTCCGGCTTGTCAACGCCGTCCTCGGCCTTATGCTCCTGGCCTTCGCTACATTCTGTGCAACAGTCCTGTACCGCCACTTCCTGCGCTGAAAATCAAGCTTTCGAAGTTTAATCTAAGATGTCTCTTTTCGAAGGAGCTGTTCTGAATTTCTGCAGCGGATAACGGCCTTCATAGCCTGAGATCTAGACAGCCCCGCATTGACCGTGGCAGCCGTGCAAAGCGATTCATGGCTTCGAAATGACTTCAGTTGTACTGAAGACACTATCGGCGGATACAGGCGCAGCGTCTGTTGCAATGACCGCGGAGTATTTCTGCCAACGCACCCAAACGATGCGGATGGTTGCTACGACCGGGATCGAAAGGTACACGCCCAACACTCCGCCGAGTTCGCCGCCCATGAGCACGGCAACGATTGCTGCCAGAGGATGCAATTCGAGCGTTCCCCCCATCACTCGCGGAGATACGACATAATCCTGCACCACCCGCCAACAGGCAAAGAACAGGATCAGCGCCCATAAATGAGGATAAGCCGTCAGAAATCCGACGAAGACGATCGCCAGCGCAGCTACCAGCGGACCGACGACGGGAATGAACTCCATAGCTCCGGCAGCGAATCCCAGTACGAGGGCATACGGAAACCGCAGCACCGACAACACCACGCTGTAGGCTACCAGCGATATGCCGGCCAATATAAGCTGTGCGCGAATAAAATTAGCCAGCATCACGTCGAGGTCGGTCATGATCAAGCGCAGAAATCGCCGCTGGTTGAGTTCGCCAAAGGAGTGCAGTAAGGTTGCGGAGAACTGCCGTCCGTCGCGCAAGAAAAAGATAGCAAGAACGGGGATCAGAACGACCCAAATGACGCTCTGCAAGGATTTCGCAACCGCTGTGCCTGCCTCACCACTCCAGGCGAGAATCTCAGCTTGATGAGCCGCAATAAACTGCTCGATTTTGAGCTGAGTGTCGTAGCTCCAGCCGTACCGATTGCCAAATTGCCAAACGATCTTTCCAGTTGTAAGCTTCTCTAGCAAGCCGGGCAGCGACTGGCTCAGCAGTTGAGCATCTTCCACCAGCTTCGGTCCAAATAGAATGCCGAGCACGGCGACAATCGCGCCAATTGCCAAATAAGTTTCCAGGATTGCGAGCCAACGCGAGCCTCTTGCAACGCTCAACCGCTCGATTCGGTAAACAACTGGTTCTAACAAATAAGCGAAGAGCACTGCGAAGAGAATGGCGATGAGGGTGTGGCGCACGCCGTAAAGAAAGGCAGCGATGGTGACAAAAGCGCAAATTGTCGCCAGCACTTTGGCCGTACGCTGATCGAAGATTGACATTGAGCTGTTAGATCGTGCTTAGGCTTGAGCCGAGACCTCCGTTACCTGAATCCGAGCATGCCGAATCGTCCTCACTTTCGCTTCGTCTCGAAGCGTTTCTTAATCCTTGCGGTTTCTTAAGAGCCAGTGCCACGCCCGCGGCCATCCCAGGCGGCTCCACGAAATGCGATTGCCGGCATGCTGCATTTCGGCAGGCAGGTCGGCAATCATCAACTACTTCGCTTCAGCACTTTCGTGAACGTTCGCCTTCTGGACAGCAGCCCTCACTGCCGCGAGAAACGGGTCGCTGCCCGCCGGGGCATGCACATTGCCTGACAGCGTCTTACGGAAGGAAACATTCTTGCCGTAGAACGCAACCGTGGAGTCATTGTCCTGCTGGATTTTGGCGCCATCGACGGCAACTCCGACAAACAGACCCTTGGTACGCGAGTAGCTCAAGGCCTCCGTGTTCATCTTCCAGTCGGTGCCCGCCGAAGCATGTCTTCCAACCGGACCCGCTGTGGCTGATGCCTCACCGGAGAGTTCGAACTTGCTCGAGAGCAGTCCTTGCACACCCTTGTCATTCATGAACAATATGATCAGATCAACTGACTGACCGCCGGCCTGGAAGCCAAAATTGCCTCCACCAAGCGAAATGAATGCTGGTGCACTCCAACCATGGGCAGTGCGGCAGGTAACCACGCCGCGTCCATGCTCTCCGCCGACAATGAATGCGCCCTTCGCCATGTCTGGAATCACAGCGATACACTTGGCGCCATTCAGCACTTCTTCCGGGATGCCTTTATCGGGCGCAGCCATGATTTCGTTCATGACCAGGCCGGCCGCTTGTAAGCGAGCGGTGGGGTCTTGCTGCCCATGACCAGCGAACGCGAAGGTTCCCAAAGACAAAATTAACAAAGCAATTGCGTATTTCTTCATAAAGCACTCCCTTTCCACTCCACGTTATTTTGTGGACGTACTTGTGAAGTCGACGCACGCCGAAAGCACGAACTGCTCGACGGCTAATCTCTCGATCCTTCCATTTCAGCGATTCACTGCGTAGCTTACTTCTCGAACACTTTCTTGATCTGCCCGACCTTCTTTTGAACTTTGCCGGCCCGGTGTTCGGCTTTGCCTTCAGCCTCTAAGTCCGGATCGTTCGTGACTTGGCCAACCTTCTCTTTGATGTCGCCTTTCACTTCATGAAAAGTGCCTTTGATCTCATCTTTCGTACTCGTACTCATCGGTTTTCTCCTTACTGTTTCGAATTGCTTAACTAACGAGCGGGACTTCGGTTACCCCGCGCAAGAAACACCAGATGGTTGGCCGGACCAGCGCAGATCTTCGCTAACGGGCCCAGCGCAGGCTCAAGCGGCCTTGAGGCCGCGAACGATGGTTACGGGCTCTGCCGTCCACGAGGTATGGGGTTTGGAGACGAGCGTCTTCATCTGTGACCAGTCGTACGGGAACTCACAGCCGCAATCGAGGCAAACAATGTATGTACCGGTTACGGAGGCCGCAGCAGTGCTCCGCCGCAGCTTACCGCGCACGGTCAGGGGAAAGCTGCACCGTTTGTGCCAACAACCGAAGACCAGATCGAAAAGGCTCATTAGTCCTCCCCGATCGAAGCCGGCCCTTTCAGTGCCGGTCATGTTAGCCGCGCCCGCGCTGCCAGTACCAACCGCCTCCACCAAGCAAGAACACAATCAGGACGATAACGAGAATCGTTTCTAGGCTCATATTGAAGTTCTCCAGGCAAAAGTCTGACAGATCGCCCATCGAGAAGTCTGTTCAAGACAGAACACGTTACCAACTAGGCAATGGAGTAGGTAATTGCTGAACTATAGAATCCGTCGCCCATCAAGGCTGACAAGCGGTTGGCATCCTGTGTTCAGTTTTGACCAGACCTGCGGGCATTGGAACGAAACAATACTCTTCAGTTTTTCAGCGTCCAGCACTTCGTCGGCGCACCGAGCATCGTGGTGGGCGTCATCGGCATCCGTGGTGGCCTTGGCCGCGTCGTCGTCCTGCCGAGACATGATTCCCTGCTTGAAAAGTTCGTCAACCCTTGTCCATTGATTGCGTGCGTTGAGTGCGGTGGCGCGATCCTTGGCCAGCGCAGATTCCGCACTTCTTTCACTCGCGACCGAGCCCGAAAGATCGGAGTTTGCCTTCTGAACTTGTGCCCCCGCTGCGGTAACCGCAGACTGGGCCGAGCCCAGTGCTGCGTGGGCCTGATCGACCTGAGTCTGGAACACCTCGGGGTCGATGAGCCCCACCAGTTGTCCCTTTTTCACTTTCGTATTGAAATCAGCATAAAGAGCCTTGATATTGCCCGACACCTGACTGCCAACCTGCACGTCCACCACAGCATTGACTGTACCTGTAGCCGTGACGCTGGCTTGCACCAGCCCGCGTTCCAGTGGCACCGTTTCGTACGTGATCGCGTTCTGCGAATGCATCCGCCACAGCTCGCCGATTACGGCAAGCGCGATGATCACACCAATCACCAACGTCCACCTGACCCAGTGGTATCTACGCTGCACCCGAATTGGAGATCGAGGTGGAGAGAGAAGCGGAAATGTTATCGGTTCTGCGAGAACCGGATCCACTGCGGTGGCCATAAATCACGCTTCCTTTCTGTCCGAAAATCAGGCGCTTGCTGGATCTACTCCGGAAATCGGCGCAATCTTCAAAGCAACCAGCACCTCTAACAAGGAGGCGGCGTTGCGGACGTTTCCCGAGATGGTCACAAGTGCCTCCGAGACCAGAGGATGTTCTTCAGCCAGCACGTCAAGCCGGTCACTCACGTTGTAAAGTTTTTTGACTTC
This sequence comes from uncultured Acidobacteriaceae bacterium, assembly GCA_963836295.1. GTDB lineage: Bacteria > Acidobacteriota > Terriglobia > Terriglobales > Acidobacteriaceae > Bog-257. The sequence goes on from CAWIIY010000009.1 coordinate 68,053, forward strand.
GTCCAAGGTCGAATGCTCATACATGGTGCCCAGCTTCCTGAGAGTCTAATGAGAGGCAACTTCAGGTAGCTGACTGAGTTCAGAAAACCTGAAAGAAATCGTGTCCCAATCTGCACATTCGGACTTTGCCCACAAATATCCCCAGCCGCTGCGTCGCCAACCAGGAACAACACCTACTCGAACAATCGATACGGTTTCCGTGAGTTACCACTCGGTGAGAAGGGGTTGGACTAGTCTTTGGTGACAGTCGTCTCGCTTCTTCGCTAGGCAACATCTTAGGAGTGGCCGAGAAGGATGTCTGGTCACATTGGACCACCGTGAGTGCTCCAACGGTACCGCGTTCCAGGCTGGTCGACCCGCGAAGGCTTTGTGTAGCCAAGCCGAAGGCGCACGACCCTTCCGAGAAGCAGGGAAGGAGTCTGGCGGATGAGGATGCGTTGATCGCAAGAATGACCGGCTGGCGCATTACGGAATCGAAGATGCTGGTGAGCAAAGGCTTAATTTGGCCGTTTGGAAAAGCGTGCAATTTTGAACAGACAGGGTAGACAGACCGGTTTTAGGATGTACGCTGTAAAAGTGTAAACGCCCCCTTGGAGGTGTGAAAATGAGTATCAGGGGCATGCCCTCAGATAGTACCGGCCGATCAGCTAAGCGTGCTTCATCGCTTGAAGCAGATCGAACCGCAAAACCTCTAAAAGACGCAACTACAAAGCCTTTACGGCTTCGACCCACCTCGCAGCAACAAAAAAATGGAAACGGCGATTTTGATCCTGAGGCGTTCCTTGCGCAGACCGGCGTCGGACGGACGGTTCTTAGCCTGAAAAAAAACGAAGCGGCCTTCGTCCAAGGAGACCGGGCCGACGCAATCTTTTACGTGCAGAAAGGGCGACTGAGAGTAACGGTCAGTTCCGCAACTGGAAAAGAAGCGACGATCTCACTGGTGGGCGCCGGGGAATTTCTGGGTGAGGAGTGCATGGTGTCCGCTCATCCCCTTCGGCTCGCGACCGCTACTGCGATGTCTGAGTGTGAACTGCTCCGAATCAGCAAAGTGGAAATGGTCCGCGTTCTTCATCAAGAACACGCGTTGTCAGATGTGTTTGTCTCGTTTCTTCTTTCGCGAAACGCTCGCATCCAGGCGGACCTGGTCGATCAGCTCTTCAATTCCAGCGAAAAGCGGCTGGCAAGGACTCTGCTACTGCTCGCCCAGTTCGGCAAGGAAAGCAAGCCTGAAACAGTGGTTCCTAAAATCAGCCAGGAGATATTGGCTGAGATGATTGGCACCACCCGATCTCGTGTAAGTTTTTTTATGAATCGGTTTAGAAAACTAGGCTTTATCGAATATAACGGCGAGATTCGGGTTCACAACTCCCTTCTGAATATCTTTCTGCAGGAATAACGGCGCCTATTTTTGGAGTGGACACTCCCTCGGCGTGAGAGAACAACGAACTTCTGCTGCCGGCAGTTATCGGGGAGACCTGGATGGGAAGGCCAACAACCGCTGTCGAGAGCTTCTGGGACCGGCCGTTGCACGAACTGTTCGAACTGCTACCGGCAACGCCAGCAGGGCTGACGACCGAAGAAGCGCGACGACGATTGCGCCTTTACGGCCCAAACAGCTTTGTCCATGAGTCTCGCTTCGCCGCGCTGCTCAGTTTTCTGGGTTTTTTCCGTAACCCTCTGGTCGTCATTCTGGTCATTGCCAGCGGCGTATCTCTTGCGCTCGGAGAGCACGTCGGCGGGTTGATCATCCTTGCGATTGTTCTGTTCAGCGTAATCCTGAATTTCCTGATGGAATTCCAGGCCCGACACGCCGTGGAAGAAATTCAAAAGCAGATTGCTCTCACCGCAGCGGTGATAAGGGATGGCAAAGAACAGGAACTGCCGACAGCCGAGTTGGTCCCGGGAGACATTGTCCGTCTCAATGCCGGAGATCTGGTGCCAGCGGACGGGCGCCTATTGGACGTAAAGGACCTGCATGTTCGCGAGTCAGTGCTCACCGGAGAGTCTCTCCCGGTAGAAAAGACGGTGGCTGACCTCCCTAAGGAGAAGCACGGCGTCGCCGACGCGAGCAACAGCGTTTTCCTCGGCACTGCAGTTCAGACAGGGATTGGCACCGCGGTCATCGTCTCTACCGGAAAAGATACCGCCTGTGGTGAGATTGCAAATCGTCTAGCGATGCGGCCACCGGAAACGGAGTTCGGCCGCGGCATACGTCGATTTGGAATGATGCTCACATGGGTGACCATGGCGCTTGTTCTTTTCGTCCTTCTAGTGAACATCATTTTCCACCGTCCGGTGCTCGAGTCCTTCCTTTTCTCAGTCGCGCTTGCCGTTGGGATGACACCTGAAATGATGCCCATGATTATTACCGTGACTTTGGCCCAGGGCGCGAGGCGGATGACTAAGAAGAAAGTCCTCGTAAAACAACTATCGGCGATCGAGGATTTCGGCAGCGTGGATATCCTCTGTACCGACAAGACCGGCACCCTCACCGAAGGGGAGATCGTGCTTGACCGGCACGTGGATTTCCAAGGTAAGGACAACGAGAACGTCCTGCAACTCATTTACCTGAATAGCCACTTCGAAGCGGGGATAAAAAGCCCCCTTGACGATGCCATCTTGAAGCACGAAGCGCCGTCCATTGCGGGATATGACAAGGTGGACGAGATCCCATTCGACTTCAACCGCAAGCGCCTTTCAGTCGTGGTGCGACAAGCGGACCAGGACCTTCTCATCACCAAGGGTGAGGCCGAAAGCGTGTTCAACATTTGCGAGACGGTGACTGTCGATGGCGTTCCTCAACCCTTTGACAACAGCCGACGGGCGGAGGCAGAAGACACTCTGAAAAAGCTGAGTGCGGACGGATTCCGCGTGCTTGGGGTAGCAACCCTGAAGGTGGAAAAACACGACGCGTACGCCGTGGCGGCTGAACACGCAATGACCCTGGTCGGGTTTGCCGCATTCCTCGATCCACCGAAGGAGGGAGTGCTTGCCGTCCTGAAGGCACTAAAACAGAATGGTATTTCTGTAGTTGTCATGACGGGGGACAACCAGTATGTGACGCAGAAAATAGCCCACGATGTGGGGCTGGATGCTGACAAAATTCTTGTGGGCAACCAGTTCGATGCGATGGACGATGCCGCGGTGGCCTACCAGGCGGAGAACGGCGCCATATTCGCCCGTGTATCCCCTGAACAGAAGAACCGGGTAATCCTCGCCCTTAAAGGCCGCGGGCACGTCGTCGGCTATATGGGAGATGGCATCAATGATGCTCCGTCGCTGCACACCGCGGATGTTGGAATTTCCGTCATGAATGGCGTGAATGTCGCAAAGGACGCGGCCAAAATCATCCTGTTGGAAAAGGACCTCGCGGTCATAAACGAGGGGGTGTTGGAGGGACGGCGCTCCTTTGCCAACATCATGAAATACATCATCATGGGCACGAGCTCGAATTTCGGCAACATGTTCAGCATGGCGGCGGCATCGCTCTTCCTGCCGTTCCTGCCAATGCTTCCGAGCCAGATACTGCTGAACAACTTTCTCTATGATGTTTCGCAGGTCAGCATTCCCACGGACAACGTTGATCCTGCCATGGTGCAAAAACCCAAGCGATGGCAGATTGGATTCATCCGCCAGTTCATGGCGATCATCGGTCCTATCAGCTCAATCTATGACTTCCTCACTTTCGGGGTGCTGCTCTGGGCGTTCCATGCTTCCACGAACGAATCGCTTTTTCACACAGGATGGTTCGTAGAGTCCTTGGCTACACAGACGCTCGTGGTATTTGTGATCCGAACAGCAGCTAACCCTCTCAAGAGTCGGCCCAGTCGGCCGTTGTTGATTAGCGTGTTGGCCATCGTTACTGTAGCGACTGTACTGCCGTACACGCCGCTGGGGAAACTGCTGCGGTTTACGCCACTACCTTTATCGTTGCTGGCAGCAATTGCGTTTCTCGCGGTGACCTACCTCTTCGTCGTGCAGGCCGTGAAGACTTGGTTTTATCGCCGACACGCACTGCTGTGATGGCGCAGGTTGAAGTCGGGCCAGAATCGCTCTTGCTTGCGATTGTCGGCACTCACGCAACAGTCCCGAACAGCCAGCCGACTCCTGCGGTGATCGCCATGGCCAGCGCACCCCAGAACGTGACGCGAATTGCGCCCATCATCACTCTGGCTCCGCCCGCGTGTGCAGCCAACCCTCCTAGAAGCGCGAGGAACAGCAGTGAAGTCCCTGAAACAAGGGGGATCAACCCCGTTTCCGACGCCACAGCAGTAACTAAGAGTGGCAGGACTGCTCCGATGGCGAAGCTGCCAGCCGACGCCAATGCCGCCTGAATAGGACGCGCACGAAGAGTCTCGGAGATGCCGAGTTCGTCGCGGGCGTGCGCCCCGAGAGCATCATGGGCCATCAGTTGTTCGGCAACCTGTTTCGCCAGTGAAGGTTCAAGCCCACGCTCGACATAGATGGCTTGTAGCTCTCGGTGCTCGCCCTTGTCGTCTGCCTTGAGCTCTGCGCGTTCTAGTTTGAGATCGGCCTGCTCGGTGTCGGCCTGCGAGTGGACTGACACGTACTCGCCGGCAGCCATCGACATCGCTCCCGCCACCAGGGCGGCCACTCCGGCAACCAATACACTACGGTGATTCGCATGCGCAGCGGCAACTCCGAGCACCAGACTCGCAGTTGAAAGAATGCCGTCATTCGCTCCCAGGACCGCTGCGCGCAACCAGCCAATACGTTGTGTACGATGTTGTTCGCCGAAACTTGAGCGCATGCTTTCGACCTTCTTGATCCGGTAATTGCCAGAAACCAACGAACGCGCCCTAGTTCGGCGCAGGGGTCTACGATTCCCGCAATTCAACGGTTTCTCATTGGGAACGTTCATGCCGTTGACATTGGGGGCTGCGGGAGGGGCGGCTTCTGGGCGCGATCCTTCTCCGGCGGCCCACCGGGCTCTGAAGGTGGTTCAAGGATCTTCTTACCTTTGGCGGTCGCCGTCTCGGGAGTCCCAGTTCCACTGTCATCGTTCAACACGACGCTCAGCAGTGAGCTGTGGACACGTAAGTGATGTCCATTGTCGTAGTTAACGAAGCCAAGCTTTCTGAACTTGTTCATGAAGAAGCTGACTCGCGAACGGGTAGTTCCCACCATCTCGGCCAGCGTTTCCTGGCTCAACTTGGGGACCTCTATTTCGGTCACCACTTCTTCTTTGCCAAAATGCGCCATTAACAGGAGAATTCGCGCCAGCCGTTTTTCGCTCGAATTAAAAAGCTGATCCACCAGATCGTCCTGATAACGAATGTTTCTTTTCAGCAGATACTTGACGAAGGTAGCCGACAATTTCGGTTCGCGACTCATGGCCAGCATCATTGCTTTTTTCTTGATGTGCAGCAGGACGCAGTCGGTCATGGCAGTTGCCGACGACATACGTACTAACTGGCTAGCAAGACCACCTTCTCCGAAGAAATCGTCTTCGCCCAAGATGCCAAGAGTCGCTTCCTTCCCGCCTTCCGACACAACGCTGAGCTGCACCTTTCCGGCTTGAATGAAAAACAGCCCGTCCGAAGCCTCCCCTTGAGCGAAGATCAAGTGGCTTTTTTGAAAAGACAGCAACCGCCTGCCGCTCCCAATGGTCGTCAGAAACCTGTGGGGGTTGAAATTGCGTTGTGTCATCGAGGTCGTCATTTGCTACACCAGACATCTCCATCGCAGCCAGAATAGAGGTCCTCATTCTCTGCGATCCCAAGGGAAACTGGCTCCGCGGTCTCCGGAGGTTCAGCGGCCCTTACCGGCAAACATGAACCCCTATCTTTCCTTGACCTTCTCCGCTAGCTCGCGAAACTCTTTGGCTTGCCGGTGACTTGCCTTCACTTGCAATTGCACAATCTCCCGAGACTTCTCATTTGGCAAGACCGAAACGAGGGCCTCAAACTCGATTGCCGTGTCATGCGCGTGCTGAGCTTCCCTCGCGAACAAACTTTCACATTGCCATACTGCCTCATTGTGATCCATGTTCCCTCTACCAGAAGCGTACATCCGACTGGCACACCATAAGTGAGCACTCTTGCTCAGAAGCAGAGCACCGCAAGCCGCTAACGTGGATAGCTGAGACAAGAGACAAAACCATGCCCGCCATGGCTAGCAGATTCATTTGCCAGCACAACGGAAGTCCGGTTCGACGGAGGCTCCATGAAGAACACAACGCTAGCGGCACCCAGACCTGCTCCACGAAGACGTGGGCTAGGTGACTGGATCCAAGGCACGACCAGCGATACATTCGCGAAACTGGTCTTGGAGGGAGAGGGACCAATCGCGGTTGAGTTCATGTCCTACGGCTGCGCACACTGCCAGATAATCGAGCCGGTCCTTCAGCAGGTGGCAGCGATGGTGAAGTCGATCGAAAAAATCTTCAGAGTCAATATTGCTGTCGAACCAGAACTCGCAGAACGGTATGAGATCCAGGGTACCCCGACGTTGATCATGTTTCTGGACGGAACGGAAGTTGGACGAGTCGAGGGGCCGAGTCCAGAAGTTTCGACCTTACTGACTGCGATCAAGCAACCATACGAGTCATGAAAGAGGCAGACTTCTTGGTGACACAGAAGCAAACAAAGTCAATCCTGTTATTCGACGACGAATGTGCCGTCTGCCGCCATATTGCTCGTTGGGTGCAGAAGTTGGCACGGACCAAATCGGGTGAGACGTGCATCCTCGAACGGCCGATCGGCAACGATCCGGAGCTACTTCGCTCGCTCAATCCAGACCTCGATATATGGGACGCCTACGCGACGATTCATGTCGTAATGCCCGATGGCGCGATGAAACTCGGGGGCGAGGCCGTTGCGGAAGTTCTGCGGAACTTACCCGCTACCAAATGGCTCACCGGGGCCTTCGCGATCAGCGTATTTGGTTTCCGGCCCTTCCAAGCGATACTTAACTTTGCCTATACCATCCTGGCAGACGTACGCCCGCTCTTTGGGTGTGAAAGTTGCGGTACCCCAAGATTTTGGGTCAGGCCGATCCACTGGATGATCAAATGGACGAAGGCGATCTTCGGCGACCACTCCAAGCCGACTCCTGCTCCACATTTCACGGCACTCTCGGCGACAAGACGCCCAGCGGTCGAGCGCCTTCCGCAGGCGCCTAATTTGTAAGCTCAGATTCCAACTTGGACTCCTCAGGCGAGCTGGAGTCGCCTGCGTCTGCGATTGGCTTCGCCAGATCAATACTCGCACCGATAAACAGCGCTGCGGAGTTTCACGACGGGGGCAGGCGTGAGCCTTATTGCTCAGACTCGTCAGCCCTGTTTTGCTAGGGTCAAGATTCACATGATTCGCTGGGCTCGTCTGCCGCCCTTGCGTGGGCAAAAAGACATAACCGAGTCGAGACCAAAGAATCGACTGGAAGGCAACCGGAGGAGCTCGGATGAGTAAAGCAATGTTCTTGCTTGCGATGTGGAGTCTAGGCACGCTCTGTATTTTTTGCGGCAGGTGGCGTGAGCAACAGGGAGCGCTGGTTTAGCTTCCGCATTCCTTTTCACCCTGCGTCCACTTCCCTGGCAACCAGATGTGTGTCCTCAGGAGGCTGCAATGTCCGCTCGTTCGCTATCCGTGAATTTGAAACCTGACGCTCTAATGCGCTACGAGACGAGTCCCCTGGTGTTCCAAAATATCGCGCCGCCGGCCCTCCTAGCCATGCGTAGCCGGCCGGATCCGTTACGCGTAGCCTTTATTGGAAACCACCTCCCCAGACAGTGTGGAATCGCGACCTTTACGACAGACCTTTGTGATGCTTTTGAGGCTGCCTACGGAGCAGCTGGGCTTATGGTCGTCGCGATGAATGACCCACAATCGTCATACAGCTATCCTGCACGCGTGCAATTCGAAATAACACAGAACGACCCTTCATCCTACAAAGCAGCCGCTGATTTTCTGAATTCCAGCAATGTTGACCTCGTCTGCTTGCAGCACGAGTACGGGATTTTCGGAGGAAAGGCCGGCGGGCACATCTTGCGCCTACTGCAGCACTTGAAAACGCCCCTGGTGACGACTTTTCATACGGTTCTTCGTGAACCCGATGTCGATCAACTCATGGTGATGCAAGAGATCGCCGCGCGCTCTGATCGTCTTGTCGTCATGAGCGAGCATTCTCCCGATTCCTGCGGAATGTATTTGGAGTTCCACCCGACAAGATTGATCTGATTCCCCATGGCATCCCCGATATGGCATTAGTCGATGCGGCGTCTTACAAAGATTCCTTAACGGAGGGAAAGACGGTACTACTTACGTTTGGCTTGTTGTCTCCGAACAAAGGGTTCGAAAGTGTGATTCGCGCATTGCCGCGCATTTTGTCCCGGCATAAGAAGGTTGTCTACATGATTGCGGGGGCCACCCATCCGCAGGTCAAACGCCTCGAGGGCGATCGCTATCGGATCGAGCTGCAGGCTTTAGCTGAGAGCGTTGGCGTCAAAGAGCACGTTGTCTTCGTCAATCGGTTCGTCAGCCCGCAAGAAATGGCATCGTTAGTTGGTTCGGCTGATATCTACATTACCCCGTACCGATACGAGGCTCAGGCCGTGTCAGGCACGCTCGCGTATGCCATGGGCAAAGGTAAAGCGATCATCTCGACTCCGTACTGGTACGCCACCGAAGTCTTGGCGGACGGTCGCGGAGTTCTCATTCCCTTCGATGACTCGGCCGCCATTGTGGATAGTGTGACTGAACTTCTGGACAATGAGAGTGCCCTCCAGACGATGCGCAAACGTGCTTACCTCTACGCACGCGATATGGTGTGGGATCAAATATCAAAGTCTTACATGCATTCCTTCGTACGTGCCGGCGCCAGCCACCCGCGACCGGCCCGTGAAGCGTTCCTTCCCACGATTGCGGCTCAGAACGGCAGTGGCCGAATCATAGGTGCCTGAGCGTCTTTGCTCCAAGCGAATCAGAAGAATGCCGCCCAGCGAACGCCACATCAACTCGCTAGTGCCTCCACAAAGAGCGTCTCGTCCAGTACCGATCAGATTTCTGAAATCGAATTGAGCAGTCTTGGTCAGAAGAATGCCAGCACTACTGCCAAGCTAACCTATGTAGTACGAGTGAGGAAAAACCTTTATGGCCACGGCTGAAGTGTCCTTGAAACCTGTTACTGATCACGATGTACAAACCAAAGGAACCATGAAAGCGCTGGTCTATCACGGTCGCGGCAAGATCGCGTGGGAGGACAAGCCGCGCCCTGCCATCCAGCATCCGGGTGACGCCATTGTGCGCCTTACCACCTCGACGATTTGCGGAACCGATCTGCACATTCTTAAAGGCGATCTTCCTGCGGTTACCGATGGACGTATTTTGGGCCATGAGGGCATCGGCGTCATCGAGCAGGTAGGACCTGGAGTGTCGGAATTTCACGTTGGTGACAAGGTCATCCTCTCGTGCGTCACGGCCTGCCTGAAGTGCGACTTCTGCAGAAAAGCCATGTATTCCCACTGCCGCCACGGAGGCTGGATATTGGGCAACACCATTGATGGAACGCAGGCGGAATGCGTGCGCATTCCACACGCCGATGGCAGTCTCTATCACTTCCCATCGGGCGAAGATGAAGCGGCGATGGTGATGCTCAGCGACATTTTGCCAACCGGCTTTGAGTGCGGTGTTTTGAACGGACAGGTCGCGCCGGGGAAAACAGTTGCCATCGTGGGATCCGGCCCCGTCGGGCTCGCCGTTCTCCTGACCGCACTGCTGTACTCTCCCGACGCGATCTTTATGGTGGACCTGGACGACAAGCGCCTGGCGTTAGCTAAACAATTCGGCGCGACCGCTCTCGTCAACGCCACCGATGGACACGCTGCGCATCGCGTGATGGAGATGACGGAGGGCGCAGGGGTGGATGTGGCGATCGAAGCAGTCGGCCAGCCTGTCACTTTCGACATCTGTCAGGCGATCGTAGGCGCGGGCGGTCGAATCGCGAACGTGGGTGTCCACGGCAGACCAGTCCAATTGCACATGGAAAACCTATGGGATCGCAACATTTCCCTCACTACTCGACTGGTCGACACCAGCACCATTCCCATGCTGCTGAAGATGGTGCAGGCGGGTAACTTGCAGCCACAGAAACTGGTGACGCATCGCTTCGCAATGAAGGACGCGATGCAGGCTTACGATACGTTCGGCAACGCAGCCGATGACGGTGCGCTCAAGGTGCTGCTCAAGAACGGCGACAGTCATTAATGAGAGCGACCGGTCGAGTTTCAGACGGCCGGGACCAGGCTAAACAGCAACATCCACTGACTGATCGAAGTCGCACAATAGGCACGCGGGAGGGGGATTTCATGAGCAGGCAAGCATCTGGCGATAATACAGCAATCTACCTTGTAGGCGGCGGTATTGCCTCGATGGCGGCAGCGGCTTTCCTGATTCGCGACGCGGACATTCCGGGACACAACATAACGATCCTTGAGGAATCAGCCAAAACTGGCGGCAGCCTTGACGCCGCCGGCTCTGCCGCCGATGGCTACATCATGCGCGGCGGCCGGATGGTCGAGAGCAAGTATCTCTGCACGTTCGATCTGTTCTCCTCAATTCCCACTCTCGATGAAAGCAAGACAGTGACCCAGGAAATCTTCGATTGGAACGAGACGATGAAGACCTCATCGAAATCGCGTCTCTTCCGGGATGGACATCGGGTCGACGCTCCCAAGTTTGGTCTGAGTGAAAAACAGATTCTGACCATCGAGCGCCTGGAACTTGAGCCGGAGGGAATGCTTGGCCGAAGCAGCATTGCGGACCAGTTCGACGACTCGTTCTTCCAGACGGATTTCTGGTTCATGTGGTGTACGACTTTCGCTTTTCAGCCATGGCACAGCGCCGTCGAGTTCAAGCGCTATCTGGGCCGCTTTACCCACATGGTGTCGGGCTTCAACACGCTGAGCGGGATTATGCGAACGGTTTACAACCAATACGACTCGCTGGTGCGGCCGCTACAGAAGTGGCTGGAACTGCGCGGCGTCAAGTTTCAGATGAACACCCGGGTCACCAACCTGGGATTTCGCCATGATTCAGAGGGCTACACAGTGGATCGCATTCTGTGTGAGCGCGACGACCGTAAGGAAGAGATTGCCGTCACTCAGAACGACTTTGTCATGGTCACGTTAGGCTCCATGACCGAGTCGTCAAGTCTGGGCTCGATGGACTCGCCACCAGTTCTGAATGGCAAATCCCTCGGCGGCTCCTGGAGCCTTTGGGAGAAGATCGCCGCTGGTCAGCCCCAGTTCGGACGCCCGGCTAATTTCACGGACCACATCGACGAATCGAAGTGGGAGTCTTTCACCACAACTCTTCACGACCCGACCTTCTTCCGGCTGATCAGCGATCTCACCGGAAACGTGCCGGGCGAAGGGGGTCTCATCACCTTCCCGGAGTCGAGTTGGTTGGCGTCAATCGTATTGCCGCATCAGCCACACTTTATCGGCCAACCGGGAGACGTTAGTGTGTTTTGGGGCTATGGGCTCTTTGTCGATAGACCAGGCGACTTCGTAAAGAAACCCATGTCGGCATGCACTGGCCGGGAGATTATGACCGAGATCCTAGGCCACTTGCGTCTGGAACAACATACAGCTGAGATACTGGAAACCTGCAACTGCATTCCGTGCATGATGCCCTTCATTACCAGCCAGTTTTTGCGTCGATCCAAAGGTGACCGTCCTCAAGTCATCCCGGAGAGTTCAAGAAACCTGGCCTTTATCGGACAATTCTGCGAACTTCCAGACGATGTAGTCTTCACCGTGGAATATTCGATCCGCTCAGCTCAAACAGCGGTCTACTCATTGCCGGGATTGAATCGAACTCCACCTGCTGTCTACAAGGGACAATATGACCTTCGTGTCTTGCTCAAGGCTTTCTCGGCGCTACACGACAAGGACGCACACGAGATTCCTACTCTGGTGTGATTTGACCAATCTTGTGGGCACCGGATGAGAGGACACTCGTTTGCGCAGTCCGAACCTAAGAAAAACCCTTCGATGCATCACGAGCCTGTAAGCACAACGGGGGCTCTCCGACGACACAGGAGTCGGCAGAATTTCCGTGGCGATGCGTTAACGATTATTTGCCACGAGCACCATCAATTCAGATCGCCAACTGATCGACAGAAGTCGCATAGCTTCGCAACCGAAAGAAATAGCGCGACCCTGGTTTGAATCGCGCTTTGCTGAAGCCTACAGTCGTTCCCTACCGTAAACTCCCAGTGGTGATGTTGACATCGTTCCCGATTGACTCGCCGGACACGACGAGTTCAACTCGTCGATTCTCCTGCCGTCCTGCAGAGTTGTCGTTTGAGGCGACCGGCGACGTATTGCCGAATCCAGTAGCTGTTATCGAATCCGTAGAAACGCCTTGTTGTACGAGATAGTCGCGCACGGAGCCTGCACGTTCTTCGGATAGACCTTGATTGAGCCTGTCCGTGCCAACGTTGTCCGTGTAGCCTCCAACGGCAATGTTGAGGCCAGGATACGAAACTAAGATCCCGGCGACCTTGGAGAGTTTTTCCCGGGCACCCGGCTTCAACGTGTACTTGCCAGTGTCAAACAAGACATCCGACATGCTGACGATCAGCCCACGCGCGGTGTCGCGCGTTTGCAGGATGGCGTTCAGCTGCAAAGACAACCGGCCACGCATCGCCGCTTTGTCGTTTTCCGCGACCTGCAGCTGCTGTCGCGCTTGGCTTGCTGCCAGGCGAGCCTGCTCAGTATCGGCTTGTGCCGCAGCCACTTGATTGGCTGAATTGGCTTGGCTGCGTTCCATGTCCGACTTCACCTTGGCGGTTTCGGCCTGTGCCTGTTCCTTCTGCCGGGTTGCGTCGGCGGCGACCTGAGCGGATGCCTGTAGTTGGTCTGACTGGTGTTCCGCAATCCGCTCCTTCACAGTGATCTCGCGTGCGTCTTCCGCCGTCTGTACCGTTTCGCGAGACACGGCGATCAGCTGCTTCTTGTCAATGTGCTGACTGGTGGCAAATCCGTCCGCCTGGTTCATGAGGCTCGCGGCATGCTGGTAGCTGGAACTGGCGTAGGTCTCCGCTCCAACCGACTGTGCGATGCGCAATGCATTACGCGCCTCGAAGAATTCCAATGGCAGCCTAGCGTTCAGCACGACAGGATCGAATTGGTAGCCGGAGGGAATATACCCACCCCGTTCCAGAAGGTCGTATTTGGTACTCATGGCCTCGATTGTTCCCTTGGTATCGTCCCGTACGACGTTTTCAAGCACTACGACGTTGCTAGGCTGGCGAACGGCGTAATAGGGCTCGGCGGTGACAATCAGCGCGAATGCTTGCAGGTCAGTGGTGACGTCCAGCTTACTGCGGGCATTGTCGCCGAGCAGTACTTCCCCAAGGTTTACAGCGCGGCCTTCAGGGCTAATCGCCCACATTACGTAGGTAAGGTATTCATTGCCAAAGCTCGTTGGCTTTTGCAAATTGCCGAATTCGACCTCAATTTCGATATAACCTTTCTTGCTTTCCACCTTGGCCTCGCCCTTGGCTGCAGGCATCAGGTCGGTTCCGGCGAAATTCAGCTTAGTCGCTCCACTGCGATGCTGATAATTGACCGCTTGCACTGTCCGGCTAACTACGCTCACTCGGAAGGTCGTGACCTTGGTGGTTGTGGTTTGAATGCCTTGGTTTGTTGGCTGAGCGGAAGAGGTGGTTGTTGTTTCGATGACTTGCGTGGTGGGCCGAGTGCCTACGTCGGATGATTGCGTCTGGGGTGGCGGTGGCATCGCCAACGCCGAGATACCCAATATCATGACGCATGGCAGGAACGCTGTCGTTATTTTCACAAGTACTCTCCTTCAAGAATTGTTACAGCTACCATCTTGAAGAGTGCTGGCGCTTAAGACTGAGCATATTTGACCGCTTCAGCCGCCAACCCGTCCGGACCGGCTTACACGGGAGGCGTGAGCGGCGTCAGAATTGTGGTTGGGCAAATTCAGTTGGCCGTCGCCTACCTCGCCCAACACTTGATAGTCTCGCCGTTTTCCGCGTGGCGCTCAGAATTGAACATCCCCAAAAACGTCCCACTGCCATTTCGAAACGGGCATTCTTCTGGTGTAACGGTTCATCGCGCAGGACATAGGGGCCGGGCTGAACCCTAAAGCAGAAATGAAAGACTCGTGTCCGGCATGGCAAAAAATAGCACTTTTTGCAGGAGCTTTCTCTGCGGGCGATCACAGCGTTCCGAATGACTGGCCGTCCGCGATTGTTGAGCAAAACTGCACAGCTTCCGCATCTCCTCGACCAGATAATGTCTGCAGGTGTCCCGATGACATTGGCGGCCGCAATGGCGGAGATCGACCGGATGACTATTGGGGTGCAACGTACCCGATTTCCGGGAATTCAGACCCTCGAGTGAGACTTCGTCGACAGCGTGTTTCCGCCCATTTTCCCAGCCTCCTTTGGACCGAGACCCGATGGAGATAACAAGAATCAGGAGGCACTCATGGCGAAAGCAGTGGTGGATAAGCCCGAGTCCGAGCTGGAGGCAAAACCCGAATCGAAGCCTGACTCAACGCCCGTGGCGAAGCCTGAGTTCAAGGGCGGCTCGAAGCCCGAGTCGAAGGACGATCTGAAGTCCGTTGCCATGCCGGAACTCCAGAAGAAGTTGGGTTCGTCGCCGGACGGGCTCAGTCAAGCCGAAGCGCAGAAACGGCTGACGCAATATGGCCCTAACGAGATCGCGGAAAAGAAAACCAATCCTTTCCTGAAGTTCCTTACGTATTTCTGGGGCCCTATCCCGTGGATGATTGAAGGGGCGGTAATTCTGTCGGGTATAGTCCGGCACTGGCTGGATTTTTTCATCATTCTTGTTCTGCTTGGTTCCAACGCCGTGGTCGGCTTTTGGGAAGAACACCAGGCGGGCAATGCCATCGCTGCCCTGAAAGCCAAGCTGGCGATCAAGGCACGGGTAAAACGTGATGGAAAGTGGGTTACCCCTGCGGCGCGTGAGGTAGTGCCGGGCGACGTCATCCGCTTGCGCCTGGGAGACATCGTTCCCGCGGATGCGCGCCTGCTGGCGGGCGACCCGTTGGAGGTCGACCAGTCGGCGTTGACAGGTGAATCTCTGCCCGCCACGCGCAAACCCGGCGACACGGTTTTTTCAGGTTCGATTATCCGTCAGGGCGAAATCGACGCGATGGTGTACGCCACCGGTGCGAACACTTACTTTGGCAAGACCGCGCAACTGGTGCAGGAGGCTCATACCGTCAGCCATTTCCAGCGTGCCGTGCTGAAGATCGGGGATTACCTGATCATTCTCGCAGTGGCCCTGGTGGCGTTAATTATTAGCGTCGCTCTGTTTCGTGGCGATCCCGTCCTCACTACGTTGCAGTTTGCCCTGGTCCTTCTGGTGGCCGCGATCCCCGTCGCGATGCCAACCGTGCTATCCGTGACCATGGCGGTCGGCGCACGCCTGCTAGCGAAAAAAGAAGCGATTGTGACCCGGTTGCCGGCGATCGAGGAACTAGCTGGCGTGGACGTGCTGTGCTCGGACAAGACCGGCACCCTGACCCAGAACAAGTTGACGCTGGGAGATCCATTCAGCGTGAACGGTATCCCTGGTGAGCAGGTCATTCTCTGGGCCGCACTTGCTTCGCGTGCGGAAGACAAGGACACAATCGACCTGGCCGTGATCGGGGGCGTGAAGAACGATCAGGCTTTGAAGGGCTATCAGGTAGTTCATTTCCAGCCGTTCGACCCCATCCATAAACGCACGGAAGCGACGGTCAAAGGCGCAGACGGAAAGCAGTTCTTTGTGGCCAAGGGAGCGCCGCAGGTGATTCTGCAGATGTCGACCAACGCCGGTGAGGTAAAGCCCGCCGTAGAGAAGGCAGTCAATGAATTTGCAGGACGCGGCTTCCGTTCCCTGGGCGTGGCTCGGGCCGATCAGCAAGGCCAATGGCAGTTTGCTGGCGTGCTGCCTTTGTTCGATCCGCCACGCGAGCAGGCCAAAGCAACCATCGCGAGTGCCCGGCAGATGGGGGTGAACGTCAAGATGGTCACGGGCGATCAGATGGCCATCGCTCGCGAGACTGCCAAACAATTAGGGATGGGCACGGACATCGTTGATGCCAGCGCATTGGGCGACATGAAGCATCACGAGACAGCCCAGGTGTCGGAGGCCATCGGGAAGGCGGATGGCTTCGCCCAGGTATTTCCCGAACATAAGTTCTACATCGTCGATGTCCTGCAGAAGGCCGGCCACATTGTCGGTATGACAGGCGATGGAGTTAACGATGCTCCCGCGTTGAAAAAAGCCGATTGCGGCATCGCCGTTTCAGGCGCCACAGACGCGGCCCGCGCCGCCGCGTCCATTGTGCTTCTGGCGTCCGGCCTCTCAGTCATCATCGACGCAATCAAGGAGAGCCGCCGCATCTTCCAGCGGATGAACAGTTATGCGATCTATCGCATCGCAGAAACGTTGCGCGTGCTGTTCTTCATGACGCTGTCGATCCTGGTGTTTAACTTCTATCCCCTGACCGCGGTGATGATCGTAATGCTGGCGCTGCTCAATGACGGCGCCATCCTGTCCATCGCCTATGACAACGTTCATTACAAGGACAAGCCCGAGGCCTGGAACATGCGCCTGGTGCTTGGGATTTCCACGGTGCTGGGCGTCATCGGCGTCGTGTCCGCGTTTGGCCTGTTTTATCTTGGCGAGCGCGTATTTCATCTCGACCGCGCACACATTCAGACGCTGATGTATCTGAAGCTGTCAGTGGCCGGACATCTGACGATTTTCCTGACGCGCACTCGCGGCCCGTTCTGGTCTATACGTCCCGCGCGGGTTCTATGGATTGCGGTGCTGGGCACGCAAACGCTGGCGACTCTGATTGCGGTCTATGGGCTGTTCATGACACCCCTCGGCTGGGGCTGGGCGGCGTTCGTTTGGGGCTATGCCCTGGCGTGGTTCCTCCTCAACGACCGCGTGAAGCTGCTCGCCTATCGAATTTTTGATCCCACCAAAGCTCCGTTGTTAGCCAAGAAGCCGCTCGATCTGACACCTCAAATCGCCGCCCGTGCGTATGAGCTCTACCAGGAACGGGCCAAGGGGCAAAGCCAGCAGGATCAAGACTGGCTTGAGGCCGAGCGGGAGATTGGGAACGAACAGGAGGAACGTAGAAGGACTGGACATACCTCCTCGTAACCGTTCCAAGGGAAGACTGCGGCTCCCTAATCCAATTCGCAGCGAAGGCGAGGTTAAGACGTGCAAGAAACTACAGCGCTAAAAGTACGACTCAATTCCGGCACCCCACTGGGAGAGAACATGCATTCCGTTCTGAATGCCTTAGTCGGATCTCCTATCATCGCGACCGATGGTGAAACGGGTAGTATTCGCAATTTTCTCTTCGATGACCAGTCATGGAAGATTCGTTATCTAGTAGTGGACGTAGGAAACTGGCTCAAGCGGCAGCACGTCGTGATACCGGTCACCGCGCTTGAACAGCCAGACTGGGTGAACAAAACCTTTCGAGCTCACCTGACGAAGAAGCAAATGGCGGACAGTCCTGACGTTGATGCCGAAAAGCCGGTCTCACGTCAGCAGGAGATTGCCATGGCTGAATACTTTGGGCCGCTCGCCTGTTGGGTCGACAGGGAGTTCGGCCTGTCATCCCTGCCGACTGGCGCTAGCTACCCCGTACACACCGCCGAGGACCTCCATCTGCGCTGCAGTTCGCACATGCTCGGGTATCACGTGTGGGCTACAGACGGCGACTTCGGGACCCTTGAAGGCTTTGTCATGGATGAGGCGAGCTGGCACCTGGGCTATCTCGATGTGAAAAGCGGAGACTGGCTCCAGAATCGATCGGTGCTCGTTCCTACTGACTGGGTACAGTCGGTTTCCTGGCCCGACTTCCGCGTCTATCTCGACCACACGAAGGCCGGGATATAGGCGTCAGGTTTTCCATAATTGCCGGAATCCTCGGCCTTGAGGATCCGTCAAAAGGCCAATGAAAGCAGGAACACTCCGTGCAGATACAGGTAAACACCGAC
The DNA here is from genome assembly GCA_963836295.1 of uncultured Acidobacteriaceae bacterium. Lineage (GTDB taxonomy): Bacteria > Acidobacteriota > Terriglobia > Terriglobales > Acidobacteriaceae > Bog-257. Next base: position 86,089 of record CAWIIY010000009.1, read on the forward strand.
CATAACATCGCGGGACACGAGGCTCTGGCCTCTCATGTCAGTGGGCTAGTTGAGAACGCCTTAAACCACGTCAGCGACCATATCACGCGAGTGGAGGTTCACCTGAGTGACGAGAACAGCAATAAGGGAGGTCAGAACGAGAAACGCTGCGTGATGGAAGCTCGTCTTGAGGGACGGCAGCCGGTCGCTGTGACTCACCAAGCCACAACTGTGGAGCAGTCTGTCGAAGGCGCCGTTCATAAGTTATCCAGACTAATCGAAAGCACTCTCGGACGACTGCACGATCAGGCCAGCCGCCGGTACTGATCCCCCTCTGCCTCAACCGAAAGGTACGGACCTGTCATGAGCGGTATCAGGACTGGCGGCGCAGCGGTTTACTTGAAAGTGCAACCGACTGCGGTTCTCGCCTCCCCGTATCAAGGTACGTCAGCATCCCTATTGCGCCCCGAAGCTCAACTCGCGCAGCGCGTGACAGCGGAAGGAAGAAGATGAAGATTGATTCCAAGGATTTTCGAGTGGGGCCCGGAGAGAAAGTCACCCTCAGCGAATGGCCGACGACGATAAAGCCCATTTGCAAGTCGAAGAAGCAATACCAGAAACTTCTGGAAGAACACGTCGAAGCCTTGAGCTCGCTGCAGCAGCTTCATTATGCCTCCAACCGCTATGCGCTGCTGCTGATTTTTCAGGGGATGGACTCTGCCGGTAAGGACGGCGCCATCCGGCACGTCATGTCCGGGGTCAACCCGCAAGGCTGCGAGGTTTTCAGTTTCAAACAGCCGAGTGCTGAAGAGCTGGAACATGATTTTCTCTGGCGTACGAACTGCCGTCTTCCCGAACGCGGTCGGATCGGTATCTTCAATCGTTCTTACTACGAGGAAGTGCTGGTGGTTCGGGTGCATCCCGAGATCCTCCGCAACCAGGGTCTGTCACAAGAATTGCGCGACGAAAAAACCATCTGGGAAAAACGGTATCGCTCCATTGTGGACCTGGAGAGTCACCTCTACCGCAACGGAACCCGGACCGTCAAAATATTCCTCCACCTCTCGCTGGAAGAACAGCGAAAACGCTTCCTGGAGCGTCTTGATGAACCCGACAAAAACTGGAAATTCAGCCTCTCCGACATTCACGAGAGGAAATACTGGAAGGATTACGTGAAGGCCTATGAGGCTTGCTTGGGCGCGACCAGCACCCATCACGCGCCCTGGTATGTAGTTCCCGCCGACGATAAGGACAATGCCCGCTTGATCGTTTCCCGTATTGTCCTCGATGCGCTGAAGGACCTGAAGATGGCATATCCCAAGGCCACGGAGAAGCGCCGATCGGAGTTGCGGTCGATCCGCAAGCAGCTAACGAAACAGCGTTGAAACTACGACCTCCTACTTGGCTACTGTGTCCAAGAGGAACTGGAAATGTCCGCATGGAATGGACGATGCAGCATCACGGACGGATAAGAACCAATCAGACTTTGTAAGCCTCTGCCGGGCTCCTCAGCGACGGTGGAAGTGGAGAGGATAGTCAGTATGCCCACGGAAGAACACACGATTACCGTTGATCAGGACGTCAGCACAGAATCACTGGGTCAGAGTCTGGTCGAGGTCGGCAAGCCAACTAAATTTATCTTCGACGTGGATTTGTCTACCGCAATCGCAGCACACGGCGAACCTCACACGGCAGTCCCGTCTCCTAAGGGTCCGCTTACGCCGGCGATGCTGGACAAGATGAACCGCTATTGGCGCGCCGCGAATTACCTCTGCATCGGCCAGATCTATCTCTTTGAAAACCCCTTGTTGCGTGAGCCGCTGAAAGCTAGTCAGATTAAGCCAAGACTACTCGGACACTGGGGAACTTCACCGGGCCAGAATCTCATCTACATTCACCTGAACCGCCTGATCAAAGAACAAAGCGCAAATATCATTTATATCGCCGGCCCAGGCCATGGTGGTCCTTCGCTCAATGCGATGTCGTATCTGGAAGGCACTTATACCGAAGTACATCCTGAGATCACACCGGACGAAAACGGCCTGCGACTCATGTTCAGGAAGTTTTCGACGCCAGGCGGCGTGCCCAGTCATTGCGGACCGCACGTGCCAAATTCCATGCATGAGGGCGGCGAACTTGGCTACTCGCTGGTTCACGCCTTCGGTGCCGCATTCGACAACCCCGATCTGGTCGTTGCCTGCATCATCGGCGACGGAGAATCCGAGACTTGTCCGCTGGAAGGCAGTTGGAAGTCGGTAAACTTCCTTAATCCAGTCCGCGATGGTGCGGTCCTTCCGATTCTGCACCTCAACGGCTACAAGATTTCCGGACCAACGGTTCAGGCGCGAACCAGCGACGAGGACTTGAAGGCCCTATATATAGGACGCGGCTACGACCCCCGCTTTGTCGAGGGTGACGATCCCGAAGCTGTGCATCAACTGCTGGCCGGAACTTTGGACGATTGCTACGCGGAGATTCGCGCCATTCAGCAAGAGGCGCGCAAAGCCGGATTCAAGAAACAGCCGATCTGGCCCATGATCGTCCTGCGCACACCCAAGGGATGGACATGCCCGAAGGAAGTGGACGGAATCCCGATTGAAGGCACCTTCCGTGCGCACCAGGTGCCTCTCGCGACGGTGCGCGAGAACCCCGAACATCTCAAGATTCTTGAAGCCTGGATGAAGAGCTATAAGCCGGAGGAGCTCTTCGACAAGAATGGCAAATTCATCGACGGAATTGGCGGAACTTGCGCCGGCAGGTAATCGCCGCATGGGTGGCAATCCTCATGTGAATGGCGGACGACTGCTGACCGCGCTCGATCTGCCGGAGTTTACAAATTACGCACTTGAGATACCGGGACCGGGACAGGTAGTCGCTGAAGCTCCGCGCAAGCTCGGAGATTTCTTCAGGGACATCTTCAAACTGAACCCGACGAACTTTCGACTGTTCTGCCCGGACGAGACCAATTCCAATCGCCTAAACTCCGTGCTCGAAGCAACCAAGCGTTGTTTCATGGCGGAGACGGTTTCGATCGATGACGAACTCAGCCCCGACGGGCGCGTGATGGAAGTATTGAGCGAGCATTGCTGCCAGGGTTGGCTGGAAGGCTATTTACTGACGGGGCGGCACGGCCTGTGGTCGTCCTACGAGGCCTTCGCGCAAGTCGTGGATTCGATGCTGACACAACATGCCAAATGGCTGGAGCAATGCCGAGACTTTCCCTGGCGCAAACCTCTGGCCTCCTTAAACGTGTTCCTGACAAGTCATGCATGGCGAAATGACCACAATGGCTTCAGCCACCAAGCGACTGGATTTGTCGACAATGCCCTGGCGCGCCGCAGCGAAACCGTCCGCGTGTACTATCCGCCTGACAGCAACTGCCTGCTGAGCGTCTTCGATCACTGCCTGCGCAGCCGCAACTACGTCAACATCGTCACCTGCGGTAAGCAGCCGCAGCTTCAGTGGCTGAACATGGACGAAGCTCTTGAACATTGCTCCCGAGGCGCCTCGATCTGGAAGTTCGCAACCAACGATTGCGGCGAAGAACCGGACGTCGTTCTCGCCTGTGCGGGCGATGTGCCGACGATTGAGACATGCGCGGCCTCATGGCTTCTGCAGAAGTATGTTCCCGGCATCAAGGTACGGGTCGTCAATGTAGTGGACCTGAGTGTTCTGATGATGCCGGATGACCATCCGCATGGAATGGACAACATGTCCTTCAATGCCCTCTTCACCAAAGACGCGCCCGTCGTCTTCGCCTTCCACAATAACCGATGGCTCATTCACACCATGGTGCATGGGCGTTCCAATGAAAACCGTTTCCATGTACGCGGCTACATGGATCAGGGCACAACGACGACGCCATTTGACATGGTAGTGCTGAATAAGATGAGCCGTTTCACCTTGCCATCGACGCATTGAAACACGTCCCACGTCTGCGTTCACAAGCTTCGGATGTCATCGACATGTTCAATCGAAAGCTATACGAACATCACGACTATATTCGGCAACACCTGGAAGACATGCCCGAGATCCGGGACTGGGCCTGGACGGCTGATTTCAAGCAGCCGAGCGCTCCGCCACCGCTGGCCAAGGGCCATCCTCGCGGAAGCTTATTCAGCGACAGCTAAATCTACAAAGTGCAGATGAAATGCTGGAAAGAAAGTAGGTTCAAAGATGATGGAACGAAAATTCACTATTGCCGAGATCATGCTTCTCGTCGGAACTCGCGCCGCCTTGGCCGCTGGGATTGGCCTTCTGCTTTCCAATCGGCTCAACAATGACCAACGCAAAGCCGCCGGGTGGGCTCTAGTGTTGGTCGGGGGGCTTACTACGATTCCGCTGGCAATGGACGTACTAAGCAAGAAGAATTCGGGTTAGATCCCTAACAAGGGGAATTGACAACCAGAGCAGGCCGTCCATGCGGGCGGCGGCTCCTGTCGCGCAGAATGTCGCGCAGAACAATGACCTAAAGGCAAGAACACAGGCACTCTGAATTCCCAAGAATCAAGTGAGTTACACTTTTGCCTCTGGCGGGTCGGCTACTCCTCCCGGTGGAAGGGCGTTCGGCAAGTCAAGACGTGCCACGCCAATCCGTTTGTCGGCCATCCCAAAATAAATGTCGAAGCGGTCGGGTGAGCCAAGATCGTCGCGCCGGTCGATGCCGGTGGGGAATACGACGTTGGCGACCGTACCGTGGCGTTCCTGCGGCATCGCCGGCGTCAACACGGGTTCCGCCGAACGGTAAAGAATCGTGAGCGGATGTTCCTTGGAAAATATCATCGCTCCGGCCGAATAACACAGCTGATACCTGTCGGTCTTGGGCTTCCCTATTTCGCTAACCCCGTGGTAGATGATCAGCCAGCCGAACCGAGTTAGGACGGGCGGAGTGCCGCCTCCTATCTTTAGCCTTTCCCAGGGAGAGACCGGTGCCGCCAACCGGTGATGAAAGATAAATTGGCCGGTGTGAAATGGCTTATGGTCAACAGACATTCGACAATACGAAATCCAGATGCTTTCCCTGTCGATGTCTACATCACGAGTCTCAGCTCTGCAGGCGGTTTCCTCGGGACGAGTCCCGGGGAAGAGCGGACGGTGAAGCATCGCTAATTCCGGTTGCCCGGATGGATCGGGAATGACGACCGGGAATAGGCTGGCATCCTTGTCATCCACATCATCGAATTCGATACCTTGATATGGGCCAAACTTCGCCAGCCCCAGACGCCGCCAATGGAAGAGATCTGTCGATATTGCTAAGGCGATCCGTGGGCCTCGGGATGAAAATGCCGTGTAGCTCATGATGTACTGCTTGAGCGGCTCCACAAATGTGATACGCGGATCTTCGCAGCCACCACTACCGTCCGGCCGCCGCTCATACTCGGCCTCTGGCTCGAGTGCGATGCCGAGCCGCTCGACGCCTAGCCGGATCGCCGGCTGCATTGAACTGCACACGTGCAATGCCAATGCGCGAATAATTGCCTCGCGCAACCAGCCGGGGAAAGAGGTAGAGTTCCCCATCCGGGCCACGAGCTGCCGCCGGATTTAGGACCCCTTCGACCTCATGCGGATTGCCCGCCTGCGGCTCCATCAACATTCCCAGACGCTGCAACTTAAACCCACTCATCCATGTCTCCTCAATAAGTCGACGCTGTCTGATCGCGAATCTGCTAAGCAAACGATCATCGTTCGTACGACCAGCTTCGTCTCGTCGGGAGACTTGACTGGGATACAGTCGACACCCACTTGTTCGGCGGGATAGTCGTTCCCTCCTACGAAACAAAGCATCTCCGACGTAGATCATTTCTTTTAGGGAAACGTGGAGGAGGTCTCGCAGCTTTCCGATGCCGTATGCCTTATCAATGCCTGGCTTGGTGACATCAATGGAGGTCGAGCCTCCAATTCGGACAGAAAACTCGGGGATGAAAGCGTCAAGAATCGCCTTAATCCTCTTCCGCTTGGTGTAATCGGGATCCCACTTGTCCTTTTCTTCTAAGGGTGCCTGCTGCCCTAATGCCGAAAATGTTATCTGGCTTCCCCGGTCCTCAATTTGCTCTCCCCATAACTTTTCCGGTCGTGAAGCCCTCGACTGTGAGTGCCTTATTCAGAGAGCTGATAATCTTCGTTCTTTCATCCGCGGTGAAATCTTCTTCGTAAAGCTTTTTCCAATCTCCTGAATATTGGTAGAACTTGGTTCCGCAGGTAGGAAGCAGGGATAGGTTCGCCAGGCGTTGATCGTGAGGAAGCTTGGAGACCACCTGCTTTTCAAATTGCGGCCAATCGCCTCCGGAGATCACGGCCACTTTGACGACACCGAGCAGGTCGTGCAGCAGTCCCGCCATCTCGGGATCGAGAGGCGACTTGCTTTCGGCAAGCGTACCGTCGAGATCAAACACAATTAGCTTTTTCACTACCCTCGTCCTCCAAATTACTAAGGCCTCAATCCGGCAGTGCAATGTCCAACAAGTTCACCACATTGCTCGGTCGAACGGTGCACTGTCCGATCGCTGCCGGCAAGAGAAATACGTCGCCTTTCGTGAAGGCAAAATGCGCATCGGCTTGCTCCAACTCTCCTGCACCGCCGATGCATACCATCACGCGCGGACGTCCCGCCACGCCTACGACGAACGGCGATTGCCCACGCAAGCGCCATAGCCGGAAATATTCACAATCGAACAGCTTTTCACGCTCTACGGGCGTTGATGACTCCACCACCGGCGTCACCCGACAAACCGGCCCCTCGGAAAAGTCGATGCAGGCAATTGCCTTATCCACTTGGAGCACTCGCGGCTGGCCAGTCTTGGCATCAACGTGGTTCCAGTCATACAAGCGAAACGTCACGTCGCTGTTCTGTTGGATCTCGAACACAACGACATCGCCGCCCAAGGAGTGGACGGTGCCGGCCTTCAGGAATACGGCGTCGCCGGGCTGGGGAGTGAACCATGCCAGATCGTCAGGCACCGTTCCATCTGCAAGAGCTCGCCGCAAGTTGTCGGCTGAAGTACCTTGTTTCAGGCCAGCATATACGCGGCTTCGTGCTCCAGCCTCCAGCACTACCCACGCTTCGGTCTTTGGGCTCTCGCCCGCTGGCAGCAGGTTTGTATTCGCCTTCGTAGGATGCACCTGGACCGAAAGCATTTCACGAGCGTCGAGGAACTTCAGCAACAATGGGAATCGGCGGAAACGCCCGCCTAACTGTCCCAGCATCTGCTCCGGAAACTGCTTCAGCAATTGATCGAGAGTTCGTCCTTTGAGCGGTCCATCGGCAACGAGGCTCGGATGGTCATCGCGGTCGCTGAGAACCCATGCTTCGCCGAAAGGCCCATCACCGGGCAGCGGTGCGCTGAGCAGGTCAGCCAAACGTCGGCCGCCCCAAAGCCGATACTGATAGATTGGTTCGAATCGCAGGGGGTACAGAAGTTGTTGACTCAAGAGTCTTCTCTTTTGCTCTCACATACCGTTTGCAGGCCCTATCGCCCCGTGCGGTGTCTGCGTGTAATTGCAAGCTCGTGGAACTGTCAGTGAGGCGACGAAAATCATGGGCAGCCGCTTTAACGGATGCCCATGCCCCTACTTAAACGGTCAGGGAAAAGGAAGACTGCTGTTCGGCTTCGTGCAGCCAATATGGCGGCTGGCCGTAGTGACGATGGAGTTGCTCCTCATATTCACGAGTGATTGGGCCAGATTCCATGTACGCCGGGGCGTTCTTGACGACGTCCCGGGAGAGACCAAGGTAGACTTTCGAATCTGCCCAACTTACTCGTTGGATCCACGACGGTGAAACGAGTACCTTCTTGCCCGGCCACCAGTTCTTGGTTGCTACCTCAAGATAGCGGATAGCCCAGGTTTCATCGTCCATGACGAACCCTTCCACGTGGCCGATCTCGCCATCTCTTGCCTCAATGTGATAACCCGTGACGGCTTCGTTACTGCGCAAATGCGAATCCTGGGACGCTCCTCGGCTCCGGCCCGACGGCGCCTCCTTGATGATAGACGCCGGAATCGGCAAGCCCGACGGATACAGCACGGGACCCCACATATTAGGACCGATCCAATAGTAGGAATATCCGTAATAATCGAGGTATGCCGCCTCGTGTTGCCGGGAGACGGGTTGATGGGTGTCAATGCCAGGGCTATTTTTCACCTGCAGTTTTGTCAGCGCCACTTCTAACCGCCAGGCTTGCCAATCCGCGTGGACAATAGAAATGGGCGAGATCAACACTTGGCGGTCTCCAAGCCATCCTCCGGTTCCTACCGTCAGATAGCGGATGACCCACGCCTCATCGTCGAAGTAGAACTCATTTACGGTTCCGATGTCGCCGTCCGTCGCCCGGATCACCATATCTCTTAAATAAGCAGCATTGGTTAACATTGCCTTCGCCCTCCTATGCAACTCTGCACTGCATTGTTGCCTTCAACCCTAGGCATGTCAGGTCTGTCTTGCGCGCGGTGCAGTCTGCTCGCGAATCGCTGCACACTGGCTTTTCTGGGAAGGCCTACCAGACGAATAGGCGAGCACCGCCGCCGCGCGAACGGTACCTCCCGGCTTGGAAAGATCTATCGGGACCAGGGGCCACCTTTTCGACGTCCGTTCTGGGGAGGTTAAGTTCCGCGCCGATAAGTTCTTCGATCTCCACGGCATGGTGGCGGTTCATGATCTCAGCCGCCGCGTCTGCCTGCTCGCCCGAACCGGTTGCGAAAACCATGACTCCGCCATGCCGCACGCCCTGGACGTAAGCTTCCGCGTCCGCTTCGGCGACGCCAAACGCCGTGAGGTCACGAGTCAAGCCCACTTCGAAATCGGTGTGCGGAATGCTCATAACCCCGCTGCCGGCTATCTCCCGTGGCTCGCCTAGAATGCGGACGTCATTCTGATGGAAACCGCTGGCCAGGAGATCGTGAACAACCTCGTCGACTAAGATCGGATTCTCAAACAAACCAACTGCTGTTTTCGGCATATCAGCCTCCGTGCATTTGTCTGCATCACTACGTTCGAGCCCGCTCGGCAATCTCTGCAGCATTGCCTTTGTTCGGGATGTTGCCGCCATTCCTCGTTCAGCTTTCGCCCTGGGGGTAGCGCAGGTTCCGTGCGCCGCCGTTGCCGAACGTCACCACTGCGGCCACGAGTCCGTCCGTCGTCGCAGATGTACCGTCTGGCCGCCGGATAAACTGCGCTAATGAGTCATCCATAGATTCGCTTATTGCCTGCCAAAATACTGTGCAGAATGACTCACTGCTGGACTCCGGCAACAAGGAAACACTGGCGCAAACGCCTGTCCTAAGTGCCGCCGGAAGGGTTTCTCTGTTGAGCAGCCCGAGCTCACTCCCGCCGACTTCCCAGGCATCTGAAGCGTTGAGCCACAGGGGCGCGCGTGCTTGCCCGCGCGTGCTTGTGCAATACCGAACAGTTTGGTCCTGAGCACGGTGCCATAGTTAGGATTGAAAAATTTAAAAAACTAACTTGATTGACACCAAGTGAATCGTAAGGAACTGTCCAGAGACCGTTCTGGGCCAGCACCAGGAACTCGGACTGCCGTGATCGTCGGGCCAGAGATTGGTCAACGCGGCCCTCTGGAAAACCGTGAATGCTTAAGCGAACATTGAGAGCGAATCTCCTCGGGGGAGAGGCCATATGTGGGGCTTCATAGAGCAAGCACAGCTGATTGTGAGCGATACTTGGGGGCGCCGTTAGCGCCAACCTCTCAACCCATGAAGTAGAGTTCACCCCGCCGAGTGATCAAGGAACCAGAAAAGGACAAACACGATGTCAGTGGAACTGAAAGAACTCGATAACGGCAAGCTGCTCGAAGTGTACCTGACCGGCAAGCTGGTTAAGACAGACTACGAGACGCTTTTGCCAGCGGTGGAGCGGTTGGTCAAACAGCACGGCAAGCTCCTGATGCTCGTGGAATTCAATGACTTTCATGGCTGGACAGGAAGCGCACTATGGGAGGACATCAAGTTCGACGCGAAACACTTCAATGACATCGAACGGCTGGCGATCATTGGCGAGAATAAATGGGAAAAAGGAATGGCGGCATTCTGCAAGCCGTTCACCACGGCGAAAGTCCGCTACTTCGACCACACCGATGCTGCCGAGGCGCGGGACTGGCTTGTTCAACAGTAAGGCAGCGCTGGTTGTTGCATGAAGATGTGAAAGCGTTTCACCCTAGTGTGTGACGACCGCACGGATGAATTGCGAGCGAGCGTCGTCGCAAACATCCACGGGTAACCCGATAAATGAAACCACCTAAAGATGTTCGTAATCCGAAACAAATGGCAAATCTTATGCAAGTCGAGGGGTTCGATTCCCTGGCGGAACTCGCCCTGGATGTGCATTGGTCGTGGAATCACGCCACCGATGGACTGTGGCGCACGCTCGATCCAGTACTGTGGGACTTCACTCAGAATCCTTGGGTCGTCCTGCAGACGGTCTCGCGAGACCAACTCGAGCGCGTGCTGGCTGATCCCGCCTTCCGCAAGAACGTTGATGACCGGCTGCGATCCAAGCGCCAGGCGGCAGGGAGTCCTGCATGGTTCCAGCAGGAGCATCCGCAAGCTTCCTTGACCTGCGTCGCCTATTTCAGCATGGAGTTCATGTTGAGCGAAGCCCTCCCGATCTATTCGGGAGGGCTTGGCAATGTCGCCGGGGATCAGCTCAAAGCTGCCAGCGATCTGGGAGTGCCGGTAGTCGGCGTAGGGCTGCTCTACCAGCAGGGCTATTTTCGCCAGGTGATCGACAAGGACGGAGACCAACAGGCCTTCTATCCCGTACAACGATCCCGGACAGTTGCCGATTACGCCTTTGCGCCACCCGAACGGTGAGTGGTTGCGGTTGGAGATCGCCTTACCTGGTTACTCGGTCTGGCTGCGCGGCTGGCAGGTACAGGTCGGTCAGAGTGAAGCTTTACCTGCTGGACAGCAATGACGCGGCGAACTTTCCCATTCATCGAGGGATTACCAGCGAATTCTATGGCGGGCGGGCCCGAGCTGCGACTCAAGCAGGAACTGCTGCTCGGGATTGGCGGATGGCGATTGCTCCGCGCACTCGGGATTCAACCGGAGGTCTGTCACTTGAATGAAGGACATGCGGCGTTCGCCGTCCTGGAACGTGCCCGCAATTTCATGGAAGAGACAGGACAGCCCTTCGAGGTCGCACTGGAAGCCACGCGGGCAGGAAACCTCTTCACCACCCACACCGCAGTGGCCGCCGGTTTTGATCGATTCGCTCCGGCCCTCATCGAGCAATACCTCGGTGGATATGCCTAGAAGAAGCTCGGCATTACCCTTCACGATTTGCTGGCTCTCGGCCGGCGAGAATCCGAACGACTCGTCGGAGACTTTCAACATGGCCTATCTGGCAATCCGGGGCAGTGGTGCGGTCAATGGGGTAAGTCGCTTGCACGGGAAAGTCAGCCAGTCACCTCTTTCGGTCTCTGTTTCCGCGCTGGCCGGAGGACGAAATCCCGGTCGGCCACGTGACCAACGGAGTCCATATGCCGACCTGGGACTCGGCTCCGGCCGACGATTTGTGGACGGCAGCCTGTGGTAAGGAGCGTTGGCTGGGGACAACGGAAAACTTGGAGCAGGACATTCGGGGAGTGTCCGACGCCGTCCTCTGGAAGTTTCGCACTGAAGCCAGCAGGTCGCTCGTTGAATATGCTCGCGAACGATTGTCCCGGCAACTCGCTGCCTCAGGTGCGCCGCCCGCAGAGGTGGACTATGCCAAGCATCTCTTCGATCCCCACTCCCTGACCCTAGGTTTTGCGCGCCGCTTCGCGACCTACAAGAGACCGAACCTCTTGCTGCACGATCCACAGCGACTCATTCGTTTGTTGACCAATTCTCAGCGTCCGGTACAACTCATCATCGCCGGCAAGGCCCATCCCGAGGACCTGGCCGGGCAAGCCCTGATCCATGAATGGATAAGTTTCATCCGGCAACCAGAGGCCAGGCCCCACGTCGTCTTTCTGAGCGATTACGACATGCTGTTAACGGAGCGCCTGGTGCAGGGAGTGGACGTCTGGATCAACACGCCACGGCGACCCTGGGAGGCTTGCGGAACGAGCGGGATGAAAGTGCTTGTCAATGGCGGCATCAACCTCTCGGAATTGGACGGCTGGTGGGCGGAAGCTTACACGCCGAAAGTGGGATGGGCACTGGGGGACGGTCAGGAACACGGCGACGATCCCGCTTGGGACGCCGTCGAAGCCGACGGGCTCTACGACCTGCTTGAACGCGAGGTGATCCCTGAGTTCTATAACCGAGACCAGCACGGCATTCCCGTCGCATGGGTCAAGCGGATGCGGGAAAGCATGGCATGCTTGACGCCGCGTTTCTCCGCAAGCCGCGCGGTGCGCGAATACACCGAGCAACACTACCTCCCCGCTGCTACCGCCTACTATTTGCGCATTGCCAACCAAGGTGCCGTCGGCAGGCAAATCGTCGATTGGCAGCACGCGCTGGATTGGAATTGGGGCTCATTGCGCTTCGAAGATCTCCGGGTGGAAACCAACGCGGACCACCACTTGTTTGCAGTCGAAATTTTTCTGAACGATCTCGACCCGAATGCCGTGCGAGTAGAGCTTTATGCTGACGGAATCAACGGCGGCGATTCCCTACGGGAGGAAATGAAGTGTGCGCAAGTGTCTGCTGACGCAACCCGCCGCTACGCTTATCAAGCGGCGGTACGCAATACGCGTCCAGCCAACGACTACACGGTGCGACTGATACCTCAGCGTTCCGGAGTTCCGGTTCCGTTGGAGTCCGCTCGAATCCTCTGGCAACGATGATGAAAACTCCGCAACGCGAATCGCATCGTCCCATCTCGAAGATCCCGGCGAGCACTGACCTTCAGGCGCGCTCTTCGCCACACTTGGGAGCCCAGGAAAGAGTGGCAGTGGCTAGTGGCTGCATTTCCAGCCGTAATCAGGAAGGAGTCATAGCGTGAAACCAGCTAACCCACGCGTCCTGACCATCAATGGCGGTTCGTCGAGCATCAAGTTCGCTTTGTTCGAGGCTGGCGATTCGCTCCGAAGGATCCTCGAGCTGGCGTGATTGAACGAATTGGGCTACCGGAGGCCACCCTGCGAGTGAAAAGCTCGAATCCCGCAGACAACTTTTCGCGACCAGTGACGGCGCCGGATCATACCGTAGCGGTGGGCGTTCTAATGGATTGGATCGTGGAGCGCTGCGGGCGTGACGCATTGGCTGCGGTCGGGCATCGCGTGGTGGACGGCGGGCCGAAGTATTACGAGCCGCAGCAAATCACTGCAGAAATGGTTGAAGAGCTGCGTCGGCTCAGTCCGTTCGATCCTGACCATATGCCGGAGGAGATTTTATTGACCGAGGCGTTTCATCGCCGCTTTCCCGATCTGCCCCAAGTGGCGTGCTTCGACACGGCATTTCATCATGATATGCCGCGCGTGGCCCAGATCCTGCCAATCCCGCGACGCTACGAAGCGGAGGGGGTGCGTCGTTACGGATTCCACGGCTTGTCCTACGCGTTCTTGATGGAGGAACTCGCCCGCCTCGGCGATCAGGCGGCAACGAACGGCAAGGTTATCCTTGGCCATCTCGGAAACGGTGCGAGCCTCGCGGCGGTGCGCAACGGCAAGTCCGTGGATACGAGCATGAGTTTCACTCCGACCGCCGGGGTACCCATGAGCACCCGCTCAGGCGATCTCGATCCCGGGCTGGTCTGGTATCTGACGCGCACTGAAAAAATGAGCGCCAAGCAATTTAACGAAATGGTCAATTTCCATTCCGGGCTGCTCGGCGTGTCCGAGACCAGTTCCGACATGCGAGACTTGCTCGACCGTAAAGCGCAGGACGTGCGCGCGGCTGAAGCGGTCGCGCTTTTTTGCTACCAAGTCAAGAAATGGATCGGCGCATTCACGGCTGCGTTGGGTGGACTGGACACACTCGTGTTCGCTGGTGGCATCGGAGAGAATGCGCCCGCCGTCCGCGCCCGCATTTGCGATGGGCTGGGATTTTTGGGAATTGAACTCGAGGCAAAGCGGAACGCAGCGAATGAGGCCGTCATTTCCGTGGCTGCAAGCCGGGTGTCGGTCCGCGTCGTTCGCACGGACGAAGAGCGCATGATAGCCAAGACGGTCTGCCGCGTTCTCGGCCTAGGCTGAAGAATTTCGGCAAACTGAGGCGTGTGGCTTCCGGAAAGCCCTCGAGTGGGTCGAGTAATCAAGGATGCCAGTAACAGAGAGGGCCTTCAGGCGTCATCGTAGTGCAGTCTATTAATTTCTTGATTGTCCTCCTGAGACGTTCTTAACGAGCAAGGG
>CAWIIY010000010.1:0-34529 GCA_963836295.1 uncultured Acidobacteriaceae bacterium
CCATCTGCGAGGCTGCTCACACAGAACCAAGGAAAGTCACAACTCCTGTCCGTGCCCGAAATGGCTATACGAGAAGCGAAAAGGCTATCACTGCCGTCGCTACAGCCTAACAACCCCGTCGTGGGCTGAAGCTATGAGGCAAGCGACCACGACTCTTCGCGGGTTCGATCCCGAAATCGCCGAAGCCCGTCACGAAAAAGTTGCAAAGTCACACAACCATAAGACAATAGAAGAGGCCGTTCAAATGTGGCTGGGCCAGGACAGAACACATGTACGGCAGGGGTAATTCTCATGCGCAATACCATTCCCACACTCGGTGGTCTAATTGTCGGGTATATCACGAAATACAACCTCCGCAAAGACGAGGAGAGCCGCATCACGCTTATCGACCAACTTGACACCGCGTTCTGTACCAAGTGGTATCAGTCGTGGAAACTGGCGAACAGTGTTATGCGCCAGCGTTGGGGTGTGGTTCGCTCTTTTTTCAACTATCTTCACCAACAGAACGTCATCAACGTCAACCCGGTTATCACCATCAAAGCCGTCCCGCCAAACAAGACATTCCACAACGTTCCCTTCACGGAGCAGCAATATAACGACATCCTGAACGACGCTAACTGGCTAGTTGACCAACGCGTTATGAACGTTGAACGCGACGTATACTGCCGTCGGCTACACATCTTCATTGAACTGCTTCGTTGACCGGCATGGACATCGGAGATGCAGTTCAGTTCCGGCCAGCAATGGTGGATACCGACGGCGTTCTCCGCTACACGCGAACGAAGACTGGAATCCAGGCGGTCATTCCGCTTCAGTCCCAGATGATCGACCTGCTGAAGGAAATTCCCCTCGTGCCGGACAGCATTACTGAGATGCCCTTTCGGTACGCAGGCAATGACCTTGAAGCGACGTGCACAACTGGTCCCAGGAGGATTCGGCGCGCTATGAACTCGGCTGGAATTACTAAGGTTCAACTTGTCGAAAAGAGTGGCCTTCCCGCGGTCGACCGTAATAGCAATCCCATAATGAAGTCGGCAAATGTGAAGATGTTTCGTCACACGTTTGCGGTGGGGTGTCTAACGGCTGGGGTTCCCAAAGAGAACGTAGCGCGCATGTTGGGACACGTTTCGACTGAGATGATAGACGCTCATTACGCGCCATGGGTGGAAGGGCTTGACGCGGCGCATGTACGGAAGGTTCGCGAGGTGCTGGCTCAAGCCAAGCGGAAGACAGGTTTGAGGGTAGTTGCGAGCAAGGGGAACCTAGTTGCAACGGCGGGACGGTAAAACGGGTTCATTTCCGCCGCATGCGTTCGTGCATTCTAACCGCCACGGACTCCGGGATTCTCATTGTGAACTAAGAGCGCTTGAGCGTTCTCCCAAGTCTTCGGGACGGCTCACCTATCAATAGAACTCCCGGCTCGTGCTAAAATAATCTGCGGACTTTAGTATCGCTAATTCCCAGACTTGGCCGAGTGCTTTAGGTGAAAAATGTCTCTCCAGTGCTGACATAAACTGGTCCGATTTTTCCGGGCAGCTCCCCGGAACTTCCTAGAAGCATCCGCATTGGTTCATACACTTCACATCGCCACCGCGTTGCCGAGTCATTGAGTCGAGAACAGACAGCTATACCTGCCCTGACCTGTCGCAAGAGCAGTTTGCTAAGACGGAACGATGCCTTTCGTGACTCAAACGCCAGAGACGACCGTGCTTCACAAGCATTGTAGGTAGCCCGGAATCGATCCTTTGTCAAACGGCCTCACTTGGTTAGGAAGGATCGAATTCTAATGGTGGTTGATTTACTGGGTGGTTAGCGCCACGAGTCTAGGAAAAGGTTCTTCTGAAAAACGTTCTATAGCAATAACTTCGTGGGGGTACCTGTCGAATCAACTCGACTCGATGTAAAAGCCGCCTTCTCTAACAATATTGCACTAATCGCAACGTGACTGGTCATACCGGAGGCGGTCGCGAGACGGTTTTGGTCGCATGATTCGCCACCGCAGAGGCAATATTCTTACCGATGCGGTACCTGACTCCTCTGAGCCACGCCCTGCAAGTCGCGCTCATGAATATAAAGGAGGCGTCAAGGGCTGACGAGGTTAGTGCCCGCGCGGGTGTTTACGAAATTGTGCCACTATGCTCGATGCCGGCCACCAACATCGCGGCAATGAACGTTGCCTGTTGCACCACATCATTCGGGAGTACCATTGCTAACGGTCGTGCGTCCTGGATCTCAGAAGCCACAGGCACGATGAATTCTTCCTCAACATACGAATCACCCATGTTCTTCGTTTGCGCGGACAAGATCTAAGAAGCGCCGTTTGCCTGCCGGAGAAGAAAACGAAAACAGGATTTCGTAAACCTCAGCATCTGGGTCACCGACTAATGCAAGAGTGCGAGTGTCGGTTAGCCAGGCATAACCTAGCAAGTATCCAATGTCTTCTGCGTCCCAAGCCCGAGTCCCCGAATCCTCTGTTGACAAGAATTCGAGCGTACAGAGCCAGTCTCTTTCATCGAGCCAGTAGGGGTCCATATCCCTGGGGTTCATATCAACTCCTCTTCCAACGGTCGGGGCTGCTTGCAGTTACTTCATTGTTAATTCTACAAATTCGAGATGCCTGGAGTTCTGTAGCTCGTTGGGCTCATAACCCAAAGGTCGGTGGTTCAAATCCACCCCCCGCAACCAACGAAATCATAGAGTTGCGGACAAAACTTAAGGTTGAGCGACTGTCCAAAACTGTCCAATAAGGGAAACTGGTAAACAGTTTCCCTTATTTATTGAATGAAAGCTGGCTCGTTGCCAGCGCTTCTTTTCAAGAGTCTCTGCACCAGAGGCCGATTGGCTCTGCGTTTGGCTTCCATTGACGCATTGCCATACTGGTCCATCGTGGTCGAAATATGCGCGTGCCGCATGAGTTTCTGCTGCACGCCCACGGGCGCTCCGGTTTCGTCCAGCCACGCACGATCGGTGTGGCGGAACGTATGGAACCCTCGCACTGCCGATTCCAGTATCTGCAGAACCTTCCGTTTGACGGCAGCATCGCGGATCAATTTTGGCTGATTTACACGCCCATACTCGCGCAGGATGTTGCGGTACAAAGCTGCCCCACTCTTTTTCCATGCACAGAATGCGCGCATCAAGGTCGTCGCCATAGGCTTTACTGGCACTCCCGTTTCCGCTTCCCACCAGGGGGCGGCCATTGCCCGAAGCCTTAGGCGAGTTGCTCCCGTTGGTTTTGCTTTGTCCGTTCGAACCGTTGGAAGGTGCGGCGGCGCTACCGTTGCCATTCCTGCCCGAAGGCCGCATTCCTTTGCGCCAGTTCTCCGGAAGAGCCCAAGCGGACAAAATGGGTGCTCTCGTCGGCTGGCGGTTCTGGTCCAGATCGACCCAGAATGCGGGAAAGTCGTAGAAATACCGACCGAGACCGAAACACGAACATGCCCGTTTGAAGGCTTGTGCATCAGCTGAAGTCATGCCGTTGTCATCGTCGGCCCATTCTTCTCCGGTCCCTGAATGCGACCCAATACCAGAGATGGTGACCGTGCAGGTAACCAACACCTTGCCCGAGACGATGCTCTCGCCCTTCTTCATCCGGGTGATATTCCCCATCGTCTCGACCTTGTACTCCCGCGTCCAACCTTGTGGCGTGAAGAGCGCGTTTAGCCGGTCAGTGTAGGCGCGCGGATCTGCGTAGGGCACGACCTGACCGCGCTTCTTGTCGTTGCTGGTATTAGTGACCCGCCACCGGACTTGCTCTGGCGGGAACGGAATCTCAAGCTCCGCCAAGAGCTTCGTAACATCCAGCGCCGAAGGTGATGTTGGAGATTCTTTATGGTAATTATCCCTTGACAGTACGTAAGCTCTTGTGGTACAGTTTTTCTTGAGGGTACGTACCATGAACCGCAAACCTAAGATGGAGCGCTACACTAAGAAGCAGTTTGACGCCCAGTTCCCTGACGATGCAGCCTGCCTAGAATGGCTCAAGAACCGCCTGTATCCCGACGGCATCTACTGCGAAAACTGCGAGCAGGTCACGAAGCATTATCGCCTCAAGAGCAGCCCGTCTTATTCCTGCGAGCATTGCGGAGATCACGTTCACCCAACCGCTGACACGATCTTTCACAAGTCGCCCACGCCGCTGACAACGTGGTTCTATGCCATGTACCTCATGTCCGCTACGCGCTGCGGAATCTCCGCAAAGCAGATCGAGCGCGAGACGGGAGTAACTTATAAAACCGCGTGGCGCATGTTCAAGCAAATCCGTTCCATGCTCAACCCCGAGAAGTCCGGCCCGATTGGAGGATTCAACCGTCGGGTTGAAATGGATGAGAGTTATTTCGGAGCCAAGAATGTGCGTGGCGGAAAGCGCGGTCGCCCGTCTGCCGAGAATCCCACAAAGGTTTCTGTGGTCGGAATGGTTCAACGCAAAGGTGAAGTCCGCGCCTTCGTCGCTGCTGACACCAAAGCCGATACGCTTCGTGGACTGGTTAAAGAGCACGTCCTGCCTAAGTCCCTCGTCTTCACCGATGACTACCGATCCTACAACGGGCTCGGGGCGCGTGGTTATACGCACCGTCGCATTAATCACAGCGAAGGCGTCTATGTGGTCGGAGACACGCATACGAATACGATTGAGGGATTCTGGTCGCTCGTAAAAAACGGAATCCGGGGCGTATACCACAACGTCGGACGCCATTACCTGCAAACATATCTTGACGAGTTTAGCTTTCGCTACAATCACCGCTCCGATACGCAGCCAATGTTCACCACGTTCATGCACCAGATCGAAAAGCGGGATGTGGTTATCCGCCGTGCTCCGGTTGAGGTTGAGCCGTTCTGAATAGAGTCACGGTACACATACCGCCATAACAAGGTACTGGGGGAACGCAGATGCCGGACGACGACATTCTTAGAGATGTGATGCTGGAGATTATCTCCTACTGCGAGAAACTGTACCTTGAGCGGGCCGTCCTTGAGGGAATCGCCGCGACTTCCGGGGACCGCGACTGGCATCAACGCTACGAGAGCGCTTTGTCGGACTCAGAGATACGTGCGGCGATTCATCAGAAGTTCGCGCTTGCATACGAGCTTGTAGAAAGGCTTGTAGCGCATGATCGGGACGAGAAAGCTCTGCGAGAACTAATACAGAAACTTCCCTCATCAAAGCTGATCCACTAAGAGTTTTCATCTTCTAGCTTCCGACTGGCTTTTTTCAGATCGTCAAGAAACTGGTCTTGGGTCGGGACGGGAATAGTTGCACCCTTCGGAGTGACCTGGGTGTACTGGTTGCTATCTGCAAAATCTAGCCTAGCCCCCTTTTGGTTCTCAACGCGCATTTCAGCGTCAATCTTTGCCATGAGTTCCACCAGTTCCGGCTGCATGATTACTTCTTTGATCTTGGAGGCCGGAACCACAGGCGCGATTCCCATGTTAACAGCCTCCGCCTGAGTTCGGGTGAACCCTTCCGGCACTTCCCAATGGCCGATGACGGAGCCGAAGAATAAAATCTTTCCTGCCCCACTCAGAATAACTGGCTGGTCGTCCTCCTTGCCGACTTGCACTCCAATGGTTGGTCTCACGAATACCGGCGATCCACTCAAGCCCCCGATGGAACGTGATTCAATTAAGTGCGCTTCGTAGAGGCGACCTTTATCAAAGGGGATTCTTTCTTCTGGCATCATGGCGACGTTGCCGATCCGCACGATAGGAATGTTCTGCGACGTCTCCGTCACTTTTGTGAAGAGTCCGGCGATGAATACCTCATCCCCTATGCCGACGTTGTGCTCTTTGATTTTCTCTTGGTCCGCAAATAAGGCGATAGGAACTGGTTCGACATCCAGTTCGGCAAGCCGCGCGGGGGCAAACATCGTCACCGCGCAATCCACGAATTCACGCTCGGTCGGGTGATACCACCAAGGGTTATCAGCGACACCCCGAAGCTCTGCTGTCCCACCGCGTTTTTTATTTGCTCGGATGTAGAAACCGTTGCCCTCTAGCACCTCGGCAACATGACGGGCGGTGACCATGAAGGCGAAGTGGTTATCACTCTTCCCAGGGACGGTAACGATAAAAGCAGTGCCACGATACTCGGGATCAGGAAGCTCTGGCAGGCCGACGAACAGGACGCACTTGCGAACTTGGTCGGGCACACGCATGTCGATGTCTTTCGGTTCGGTGAGGTAATAGCGAGGGCCATCCCCGAATCGTTCATCGACAAGCCTAAGATTTTGTATACGTATTGTCAAGGGATAATTACCTTCTTTATTTGACATGGGGGAATGTTCTTCCTTTCAATGGATTGAGTTCTCTTGAACGGGGATAAGTGGAAAGCGCGACCTGGCGATTGATTGGGTTCTTGGGGTGCAAGTGTTGGTGCCGTTTGAGACGCTCTAAACTAGGGAGACGCGGTTTCATGCTGACGTTTATGACTCCAGTCTTATGATCGATCGCATGCGAGATGCGCTTCCCGACCTGCTATTACCAGGAGTGCAACTGGTGTTCATTGGCACCGCTGCAGGCCAGCGTTCGCGCGAAGAGGGCGCCTACTACGCGAAGAAAGGAAACTGTTTTTGGCCGACACTGTATGGCACCGGCTTAACGGAAAGGCAACTACAACCGAAGGAGTTTGCAATCCTCGCTCATCTGAAAATAGGCCTCACCGACATTTGCAAGAAGACATCCGGCGTGGACACGAGGCTAGGGATCAAGGATTTTGACGTTGATGGACTCGTGAAGCGGTTGGGCGCTCTGCAACCCACCATGATCGCTTTTAATGGGAAGAAGGCTGCATCAATCTACTTTGATTGCGATACGCGAGACATCGACTACGGGAGACAAACAAGGACACGTGATGGAGCCAGCCTGAATTCCATAGTGTTTGTCTTGCCGTCGACTTCCGGATCCGCAAAGAAATATTGGGACCCTCAGTATTGGCGCACTATTGCCGAGGAATTCAAAGCCTTACGGTGTACTTAGACTTTTTCAGATATTCAGACGCGTGACGCTTGGTTGCGGGTAAACTTCACTTTCTGATTAACAGCACTCAGTTCTGAGATTGCTGAATCCAGATTCGAAAGAAGCGATCGCTGATTAAGAACGAGCCGTTGTCCCGGTCGATCAGATCCCGCTGCAGTAGGCCTTGAGCGGCTCGTTGCGCAGTTGATGGTGATCCAAGACGATGGTGCTGCAAGAATTCTGCTGAGAACGGCTTGACTCCCTTCGGGGAAGCAGCCAAGCTGCTCAGGAACCGTCGCTGGCTCAGTGGTAAGGACTCCCAAAGCGCGGTGTAGGCGTAAGTTTCACGATCCAGCAACAGTTTGACTCCCATCTTGATCGAATCCGGCGTGACTTCTCCACCAGCATCGCACTGCTCCCAAAGTACGTGACACAAGTGTTGCGTGTAGAAAGGATGCCCTTCAGTCAGTTGGCAGACTGCAGTGATTGTGTCTTCCCCGATCTGTTTTCCTGCCGCCAGGAATTTCTCTGCGATGAATGGTAGCCAATCTGGCGTTTGAATCGGACCCAGTGGATAATGGCCGGCTGAGCGGTACAGCGGCCGGGACTTATCGAGGAACATTTGCTGGATCAGGTGCTTCCTGCTGCCAAGAAAGATGTAGGAGACGGTTTCCTGCTTCTGAATGATGCTCCGCAGTCGCCGCTCCACCCGGTCATCCTCGTACTCAAGAATTCGCTGCACTTCGTCGAATACCACTGCAACCTTTTTCTTGCCGTGGGCAGCAATATTTGCCGGCGCCATCAGCACTTCCTCAATCTCCGGATCGCGCGATCTCTCGCTGCTCACCCCGAAGGTGACTTTCGGCTTTCCTTCCGAGTCAACGGTCACGCTGGGCACGAGATGAGTGAACAGGCGTTTGGCCGTATCCAGCAGTTGCTCGGCGCTACGACCCATCGACTCCGTGATCGCCTTGGCAGTCGCAGTAACAAATGAGACCTCCCCATCGGTAGCCCACAAATCAACATAGGCTGATGCGTAGTTGTCCCTCGGCAGCTTGGACAGCGCATAATGGATCAGCGAAGTCTTTCCCAGCCGGCGTTCGGAATATAGGAAGAGTTTCTCGCTGTTTTCCATGGCGCGAACCAGGTCGGACAGCTCTTTCTTCCGGTTGCAAAAGGCAGAACCGCCGACAACGCCGCCGTATTCGAAAGGGTTCTTCATAGCGCCAGCTCCCATTACGCAAGATGCGTAACGCAACTTGCGTAATTTTACTGCAATTTGCTGTTATCTGTGCATCTTTGTGCGTTGACGCGTGATCCGAGAATGGCAGAGCAGCAAAAACAATGGCTTAGATTAACTGCGCCCCCGTAAAGTGAGAATCGGAGACCGCATGAAATGAAAACAGCGCCAAGAAGGGACGCATAAGATGAAAACAGCGCGCGACAGCAGGACAGCGACCTTCACTAGCTACTTTCCGGTGCAAAATTCAACTTTTCGTAGCCTCACTGATGAATGCGGCCCAGCAAGTGCTTTGCAATCAGTCGGCACATTCGGGGCGATGGCAACTAACATCGCGTTCAAGGCATTTTTGCACCGGAAAGTAGCTAAGCGTTCGATGGTAACGAGACTAGCGTAAATGTGCGTCACGATTAAGCGACGCCACTCCTGACGAACTGCCAAGTTGTCCGCGAGCAGCCGAAGCCGCG
Source organism: uncultured Acidobacteriaceae bacterium (assembly GCA_963836295.1). GTDB lineage: Bacteria > Acidobacteriota > Terriglobia > Terriglobales > Acidobacteriaceae > Bog-257. Next base: position 8,662 of record CAWIIY010000010.1, read on the forward strand.
ACTCGAACAAGCGTGCGCGCTTGGTCAGCCTCCTGCGGGGATAGTCCATATCCATTTCGGTCCGCTGGTCGAGTACAGGCGTTCCAGAACTCAGCGTGAGGTGTAGCACAGGACCGCTCTCTCTGCTTAGCTAGCGCTTCAAGAGCAGACTCAACAATTTCATAATCAGGATCACTGGGCTGCACCCAGCGAATCAGGATATTGCTGTCAATCAAATAGGGCGTGCCGGGCCCATTTCAGCGGCGGCCCTCGTAAAAGCGTTCACGGGTGAATGCCGCAGTCGGCACCTTCGGCAACTTCTCCGAGCCCTCCGCGATCCCGTCGAGCATGGCGTGCAGTTCTGCAACGGAAAGCCGCCCCTGCGGCTCGGCGTCGGTGGCAATCGCCTCCCGCAACAGGCGTTCGGCGTACTCTTCCAGCGCACTGCCCTCCGCTTCGGCTTCCACAGCAAGCCGCTCCATCATTTCCGGGTTTAGGTTCGATCTGGATCGTCATGGCCGTGATTATCCTTCCTTTTCGCCTAGCGAGTCGAATTTTTACTCGACAGGCCGGTGGCTTGCACTTCTTGCGCCACCGATCCCTTGCTAGACCGGGTTGTGCCGGTGGCCGGGCAGAGTCTTGGGACGCGCGTTGCTGCGTAGATACACGCATGCTCAACTACCTCGCGTGCAGCGCGATTTCCTTTACGCAAGATGCGTAACGCAATGTGCGTAATTCCGCCGCCAAGTTGCGTTGAGCGCTGACGCACAAAGTGCGAATCGCACAGCGACAAACAAAATTTAGACCGACCAGGACACAGTATGCGTTTGCTTGAGGATTGCCCCTTCCTCTGGACTGCGTCTATAGACATCGCACTCGTCGTTAGATCTCCGCCTACCTGACCGAGAAGTAGAGATTGAGGATCAGCCCCAGCTGGTTCAATTGTTGATTTGGCCTTTTGCCCGTGTTGTTCTGGTGCTCGTAGTAAGTGTCAAACTGCACGTGTTTGCCGATGGGAAAGAGACAGCCGGCATAGATTGCTGTGTCGCTCCATTTGCTGTATTGGCTCTCGTAGAAAAACTCGACGCTGGCGTACGGCCCGGGGTGGTAGGAGTGAATGGTGAGTCGTCTTTCAATCTGAAAGCGGTTGCGATAACGCCACGAGAAGCCACCGCTCTTCCAATCAAGGTCTGCACGGTTCCGGTCGGACAGCAGAAATCTTCCTTTGGCTGGGAAGTGCAGGGTTACAACTGGCTCCAGGCGGTTTGTCGCTGGGCCATTGTTGGCCTGCGGCAGATAGCGATATCCGATCGAAAAGACCAAAGGCCGCGACTTCGACTCGTCGGGATCGAACTCAGTGGCGCCGGTTAGACTCCGTAACGGCTCCAGATAGAAGTCTAGGCTGGGCCCGATTTCAGCTTGTGTGGGATCGCCCCCTTCTCTCGTCTCTTTTGCCTGAAAACTGACTCGCAGATCAGAGCTCAACTTAACGTAGGTGTCAATTTCCGGCAGAAATTGCGTCGTTTGCGCGCTTCCATGTAAGCACCCGATGATCACGAGCGCCGCCAGCGCAAGCGACTTTCTGCAACGCCAGCCATTATTTGGGGCTTGGGTTTCTTGGGATAGCCTCTTTCGTCCGTCTCCGCATCCCATCAGGTATTGGCGACTGTTTCTTGGGACACATGCATTTTCGGAAGCCGGATGCGACCGGCCTGTTCTGGTCTTCAGGAGGACACAATACGTGCGGTCGGCCGCAGCCGTAACTGTCACCTGCGACAGGGGCGACTCGTGGCCGACTTCAGGACATCACTCATGGGAACGTCGCTGGGTAGCTCAAGAAGCTAAGCTTCAGGGCCAACTGCCCAACTCTGGGATTGACGGGGTGCTGGCGATGACGCCGAAGGTTGGTGATCTAAAGGTGTTATCACGCTCACCAGAGAACCCAATCAGAAATTTCGAGGAATTTACGACTTTCAAGAGCCCCCGAAAGCTTCCGGTGACATGACAATTCCGGCTCGACAATCATCATTACAGTTGGATGAAAAAATCCCAGGGAGGCATTTAAGTGCCATGTGGCGCAGCCCTGCGTCACACTATAATCCGAGTGAACTCACACCCAAAATGAGCGCGACTTGGCGCTGAGGCGTCGGAGGCGTGCCTCGAGACTCCCCAGGACTGAAGTCTGCGCACATTTGTGTGTGTGTTATTGAGTTTGACGTATGCAGCAAATGCCATTCGGAGGCCCCCCCCAACCTCGCGATCGCACGGGAATCGTGCGGCTTATGGTTTTGCTATGCGTTTTCATCCCCGCAGTCTGGGTCCCTGTCCTCTCCGTAGATACGACGGCTGCTAAGAACATACTGGTTCTTTATAGCTTTTCCGATCGAAATCTTTGGGACCCTTTGGACGATCTCAAATCTACGATTCGATCTCGCGTCGACTTTCCTGTGAACTTCTATGTGGATTACATGGAGTCTCAGGGGTTTGAAAACCCTGAGTACGAAAAAAGTCTGAGCCAAATCCTGAGCGACCAGTACAACGGGATTAAGTTGGATCTTGTGGTCGTTGCGGCATATCCAGCGCTTCAATTCGCCGTGAGACATCGTGACCAAATTTTCCCAGGTGCCCCGGTGCTTTTTTGGTATGTCCATGCCAGCAGGCTCGAGGGCAAGCAATTATGGCCGGGAGTAACTGGTGTTACGACATCGGTGGATGTTCAAGGCACTTTAAAACTGGTCTTTCGACTCCACCCCGATACGCAGAATCTCGCAGTTGTCGCAGGCACGTCGGAGTTTGAAAGATATTGGTTGGCTGGCGTTCGCAACGAGTTCCGCCCGTATGCGGGCAAGATCGAACTGATCGAGATTGTGGGAATTCGGCCCGACGAGATCCTCAAGCGAGCCGCCACCCTTCCTCCTCATACGATCGTTTTGTTTCAGGTCATTCCCAGAGATTCGACCCAGCCTGCTGTCGGGATCTATGACACCATCGGGGCCATCAGTCAGCGTTTCCCGACATATTGCATTTTTAGAAATTTCTGCGTTGATCATGGCGGGATTGGCGGATCCTACTCCGATTATGCCGAGCAGAGTTTGCATGCCGGCGAAATCGCGGCACGCTTACTCTCTGGCGAGAAAGCCGAGAGTATCCCGGTAGTTCACGATTCTGGTAGCAGGGTCCAAGTCGACTGGCGCCAACTTCGCCGCTGGAACATAGCGGAGTCGGCTCTTCCGCCTGGGACCATCGTTTTGTATCGCCAGCCAACCGTTTGGGGAAAGTACGAGAACTACGTCGTTGCCGGAATTATTCTCATTGTTGTCCAGTTGCTGCTGATCTTCGGATTGCTTTGGCAGCGCGCGCGTAAGCGAAAGACCGAAGCTGTTCTCCGCGAGAGTGAGACCCGCTTCCGGGTAATGGCAAACACCACACCGTCGTTGGTCTGGATGTGCGACAAGGATGGGAATGTTACTTATCTAAACGACAGACGAATTGGGTTCACGGGCCGCGACCCGCAGGCTGGGTTTGAAGACACCTGGACGGCGTTCATTCATCCTGATGACCGGGAGAAGGTGATCTCTGCGAACACACAGGCGCTGAAAAAGCGCGAACGGTTTTCGAAGGAATACCGCCTCCGGCGGCACGACGGGGTGTACCGCTGGATATTGGACGTCGCGGCGCCCCGAATTAATGGCGACGGCGAGTTTGCGGGGTTTATCGGCTCGGCCAACGACATTACCGACCAGAAACTGGCTCAAGAAGCGCTCGAAAGGGTCGGCGGGAAATTGATCGAGGCCCAGGAAAAAGAGCGGAGCCGGATTGCCCGGGAGCTGCATGACGATATTTGCCAGAGACTTGCCTTAATCTCACTTGAATTGCAACAGACTTACCAGAGTTCGAACGGCACGGATGCCCAGACGAAAGCACGCATGCTGGAGATCCAACTCCATTGCTCCGAAGTGGCGGGTGATGTTCAAGCGTTGTCACACCAACTGCACTCATCGAAGCTGGATTATTTGGGGCTTGCTGCTGCATTGCGTAGCTTCTGCAGGGAATATTCTCAACAACAAAACGTCGAGGTTGATTTCAAGGATGAGAGTGTCCCGAATCCGTTACCTCGAGATGTTTCGCTGTGTCTGTTCCGGGTTGCCCAGGAAGCTCTCAGCAACGCGATGAAGTACAGTGGGGCAACACAGGTTAGAGTCCATTTGCGCGGCACGGTAGACCGGATCCGGATCGAGATCAGCGATGCCGGTGTCGGATTCGATGTGGAAGAAGCAAGGCAGCGTACAGGCCTGGGGCTGGTGAGCATGCAGGAACGGGTGCATCTGGTGAACGGTACATTCTCGATTGAATCAAAACCGAACCAGGGCACCAGGATCGTAGCGGAAATCCCGCTGCCGACGGAAGTCAGTGCGAGGGCAGCACTCGCTGCCGTTAGCTGAAGACGCGAACTTGGGGAGACCGAGATGACGCGAACCCGTATCTTGCTGGCCGATGATCATGTGATGATCTGTGCCGGCTTCCAGAAGTTGCTGGAGCCACTATACGAAATCGTTGGCACTGTGGTGGACGGCCGCGCATTGCTGAAGGCCGCTCCTGAACTCAAGCCCGATCTCGTGCTTTTGGACGTAGGCATGCCCTTGCTGAATGGCCTGGATGCAGCGCGGGAGCTGAAGAAACTCATGCCTCATGTGAAGCTGGTTTTTCTGACTATGAATGCCGACGCCGATATCGCCGCGGAAGCATTCCGGGCCGGTGCCTCGGCCTATCTGCTGAAGAATTCACAACCCGCCGAATTGTTGCAGGCAGTTCATGATGTGGTGAGAGGGCGCTCCTACGTGACTCCGGAAATCAGCCGGGCGATGGAAGAGCGCTTCATCCGCGACCCTCGAGCCGCAAATCGCCCTCGGGAGCTCACTGGCCGGCAGCGTGAAATCCTGCAAATGCTTGCCGAGGGGCGGTCGATGAAGGAGATCGCCTATATTCTGCAGATCACGCACCGCACGGTGCGATTCCATAAGGCCCAGATTATGGAAGAGTTGGGAATCAGCACCACATCGGAACTGGTAAAGTACGCCTTGAAACGAGGAATCATTTCGGCAGCCTAGAACGAACGGCCGAACCGCAGTCCTTCGAAAATATTTCTCCCCGTACCTGTCGCAAGTGACAGTAGACGACCTGCCCGTCGGGAACAACAATCTAAATCTGAGGCGTCCGTGATTTGCTAACTGACATCAGCGAGGGACTCTCTATGGACAAGATTCGAGTGGTGCTTGCTGATGATCACAAGGCGTTGCTGGCGAGAGTTCGCCGGACACTTTGCGAGGAGTTTGAGGTTGTTGCCACTGTCGAGGATGGGAATCAAGCCGTGGATGCAGTTGTTTTGCTGAATCCTGATGTGCTTGTGATCGACATTTCCATGCCGATCTTGGATGGACTTCAAGCTGCAAAACGGCTACAGAAGACTAATTCCCGAGCCAAGGTGGTATTTCTAACCATCCACGAAGACCGTGATTTTGTTGCGGCAGCGCTTTCGGCCGGAGCTTCCGGCTACGTCACTAAGAATCGCCTTTCGACCGACCTGGTGCCGGCAATTCACGCGGCGCTGAAGGGTCGCACCTTCGTATCTCAGACTGTCAGCAGTTAGGCTTACCCATTGCTGAACGGCACGAAGGCGCCGGTTTCCCGACAACCCCGACGCAAATCAGATGTTGATGCAGTTGCAGGGACGGGCCCGCTGAGCAAAAACCTGCCCACCTGTCGCAAGTGACAGTTCCCAAGCTTTCCAACATGTAGTCAACTGGCAGACCAACGGGAACAGTTCGACCCAGCGGCGGTCCTAAAACGAAGGTGCCGCTGCCAAAGACGTGGGGATTTCCCCCGACCAACAACATCGCTTGCTAAGGAGAGACACCATGGATTTAGGAGCAAATATCCGAAAGATAACGCTGGGCGCGTTGGCCATCTCCAGCTTCTTGCTGGCGGGTGGCGCGGTTCCAAGTGCGGCACAGGACTCGAAACCAAACATCGTCATGCTCATGACCGACGACACCGGATGGGGTGATTTTGGGGCCTATGGTGGGGGCAAGAGCCTCGGCCATCCGACCCCGAACGTCGATCGCGTCGCCCAGGAGGGCGCGGTCTTCACCAGCTGGTATGGCCAGGCAAGTTGCACCGCGGGGCGAGCCTCGTTCATGACCGGACGCATCCCGATCCGCTCGGCCCTATCGGTCGTGGTGGTTCCGGCTGACGAGAACGGCCTGACAAAGGACACACCGACGATTGCCGAATTCTTCCAGAAGAACGGCTATTCGACCTACTACTCCGGCAAATGGCATCTGGGGGACCAGCCCAAGTTCTATCCCATCGAACACGGCTTTGACGAGATGAAGGAGTTCGCTGCCTACTACCCGGGCGTATATACCTACGACGACACAAGTTGGTACGCCCATCCCTGGTTCCCGAAATTTAACAAGGCCTATTGGGAGGAATACCAGAAGATCTGCAACCTGTACGAGTGGGAAGGCGTTGCCGGCAAACCTGCGACGAAGGTGGCGCGTATTGACTATAACTACCTTCATGAATTCGACGTGCGGCAGGCCAATTCCGCCGTGGAATACATCAAGGCGCATGCTCATTCCGGCAAGCCGTTCTTCATGGATGTCAATTTCATGAAGATGCACAACCCGAACATTCCGGCCGCGGCGTTCGAAGGTAAATCCCACCTCGGCAACTATTCCGATGCGATGCTCGAACTGGATGACAACATCGGCAAGATCATGGATGCCATCCGCGCCGAGGCTCCCAACACCATCGTCATCATCACCGCCGACAATGGCGCGTGGCAGGATGCATGGCCGGACGCCGGCACGGTGCCGTTCCGCGGCGAAAAGGGTTCGCCGTTCGAGGGCGGTTTCCGAGTGCCCGGCATCATGTGGTGGCCGCAGCACATTCCTGCCGGTGCCCGCTACGACGAAATGATGTCGCACATGGACGTGTGGCCCACGACCGCCAAGATGGCAGGCCTCAACCCGCCACCTCATGGCGCCTGGAAGGACAACTCCGGCAAGGGGATCTACTTCGACGGCATCGATAACACTGCCTACATCATGGGCAAGGCGAAACATTCGGCGCGAAAGTCATTTATCTACATTGACGGCGAAACTTTCCAGGGCGCTCGCGCGGACATTGGCGACGGACCGGATGGCGATATTCACATGGCCTGGAAAATGCTCTTTACCGCCAAGGACACCTGGCTCGGCCCTACGATGGACCTCGGTGCCATCGGCTCCTATTACAACCTCACCATGGACCCGTATGAGAAGTACGACATGACGTTTAACGGCGCCGTGGCAACGCGCAGCACAACCACCTCACCGGGCCGTTACGCCGGCTATGACAATGGTTGGGTTATTTCGCTGCTCACGCCGGTGATACAGGAGTTTGACCAATCCCTCGTAAATTTCCCGAACATCAAACGTTTCCCCGGCGGAGCGTCGAACGATATGAATCCCGATCTCCAGCATCCCAATAACCCTGTGCCGTTGATGGATCTCAAGAAGACCATTTTCGCCATCGGTTCCCAGGACTAGCTCGAGAAGGTCAATAAACCCTCGCGAGCACCTGAAAACGCGGACTTGCCTGAGTCCGCACAACTCAAGTCGGAGGCGAGGAAGGCAGCAGGGCCCTCCTCGCCGTCCCGATTATTTCCTCGCGCTGGCTAACAGTGACGTAATGGAGTCGCAATGAGTATGAATGACGTCAAGAAGGCCTTGTCCATTGCACTAAGCCTCGCTCTTGTCGCGATCACAATGCCGGTCGACTCAGGCGCCGTGATGTTCTACCAGGACCAGCAACCGGCGTCCGGGTCCAGCACCGCGCCGGCGTCCGGCTATTCGGGACAAGGCGCGCCCTCGAGCGCTCAAGAGTTGCAAAGCCTGGTTGCTCCGATCGCGCTCTATCCAGACGCTTTGGTCGCCCAGATTCTCAGCGCCGCCACGTTTCCTGACCAGATCGCGGTTGCCGCTAATTGGATGCAACAAAACAAGAATCTGACCGGCTCAGCGCTGGGGCAAGCGGTGAATGGGCAGTCCTGGGCCTCTAGCGTTAAGGCGCTTACCCAGTTCCCATCGGTGCTGCATAACATGGCACAGAACCTTGTATGGACGTCGCAGTTGGGAGAGGCCTATCACAACCAGGCATCTGAGGTAATGGCCGCCGTCCAGACGTTGCGCGCTCAGGCCAAAGCCGCGGGGAACCTGAAGACCACGCCGCAGCAAACGGTGACGACTCAAAGCCAGGGAGGAACGCAGGTGATTGTGATTCAGCCGGCCAATCCCCAGGTTGTCTATGTCCCGGAATACAACCCAACGGTGATCTATGGCACACCGTACACCACTCCCGGGTACAGCACTGGCGATCTGGTGGCGACGGGTCTGCTTTCCTTTGGAGCGGGAATGGCGGTTGGGGCAATGATGAGCGGAGGCTGCTGCGGTTGGGGATACAACAGTTGGAACTGCAACTGGTATCACGGCGGCGGTGTGTACTACCACGGCGGAGCCTATTACGGAAACAGCGCTTGGCATGGTGGCTACTACGGAAACGGCTACGACAATGCCAATCGCTACAACAACGGGTACAACAGCAATGGCTACCACGCCAACAATTACAACCATGGCTACAACAGCAGCGGATATCACGCCAACAATTACAGCCACAACACGAACATGAGCGGCAACACCGTCAATGTAAACAATGCGAACCGGCAAAACGCGAGCGCAGATCGTAACAACGCATCGGCTTCGTCACGCGGATGGGGAGACAGCGGAACCGGTCGCGGATCGACGGCCTTCAGTGGATTTGGGGATCACTCCGGCGGCACGAGTGGCGGAGGCTGGGATAATCGCGCCGCCAGCTCGCGCGGCTGGGCGAGCCGCGGTGGAGGCGGAGGTTGGGGCGGAGGCGGTCGCAGCTTCGGCGGGGGCGGGTTCCGCGGCGGTGGCCGGAGGTGAGTGCAGAGGTGCTTCTGAGGCACGGAGCCTCTGTTAATGAGCAGCAAGAAACTTAGCTGTCGCCAATGAACGAGAACATTGGAGAATGCAAATGACGCGCGTCAAGATCATGAGTTTGCGGTGTTGGGTAGGGTTCGTACTTCTCTCCGTGGTGATGTCCGTCGCCTCGTGCGGCAAGTCGGACAAGCCCGCCGCTACCGAAGCTGCCCACACCGAAGCCGTGCAGAAGACATTTGCGTCGCCGGATGATGCCGCCAAAGCACTGGCGGAAGCGGCGAAAGCAGGCAATCGCAATGCATTGGTGGCGATCTTCGGTCCGGGATCGCAGGACGTTATCTTCTCCGGCGACACGGCCCAGGACAAGACGTCATTCGAGAACTTTACCGCTGCCTATGCCACGATGAATCGCTGGCGCAAGCAGGCCGATGGCGGCGAGATGCTTGTCGTCGGTGCCGACAATAACCCCTTCCCAATTCCTCTTAAGAAGAACGGCGCCGGGCAATGGTATTTCGATACCGTGGCAGGTAAGGACGAGATTCTTTCACGGCGTATCGGCAGCAACGAACTGGCTGCGATGGAAGTGGTTGCTGCGATGACAGATGCCCAAGCCGAATATTTCTTGCAACATCACGACGGCGTCAAGCAGTATGCCCAGAAGTTCATCAGCGACGAAGGGAAACAGAACGGGCTGTATTGGAAATCACCGGAGGGGCAGCCTAAGAGTCCACTTGGACCTTTGGCAGCGTATGCGGCTGCCACGGAGGGATTCACACCGGAAGCGAACAAGCAGCAGCCGTTTCACGGGTACTTCTACCGCATCCTTACCAAACAGGGTCCGGCTGCTCGCGGCGGAGCGAAGGATTATGTCGTCAACGGAAAGATGACCAGGGGCTTTGCCTTCGTCGCTTACCCGGACAAGTACGGTGACACGGGCATCACGACTTTCATCGTTGACCGGAGCGGGGTCGTGTACGAGAAGAATCTCGGCAAGGACACCATTGATCTCGCGAAAGCCATGACCGAGTTCAATCCCGACAAAACTTGGAGTCCCGTCGGTGAATAGAGGCCGCTTCACCTTTGAGGGTCAGGCGAGGTGAATCGCGCGCAACGCTTCGCCTATGGGGGACGTTGAATGTGCAGCATCGTCATTATCGGCTTCTTCGCCTTGCTTGCAGGTTCATTCGGGCTCGACGCTCAAGAATCCGCCGCCGCACAGGCCCAAGCGACGCAAAATCTAGCGGCCAGCGATGGGACCGGCGACACTCCTGTAGATCAGAAAACCGCACCCACGTCAGCGAAGCCATCGGCCCAAGAATTGGCCAATCAGGTTAATAATCCTGCTGCTCCGGTTACCTTCGTTCAGTTTCGCAACATTCTTATCCCAAGTTTCCCCGGGTTTAAGGGGGCACTGAATTCCTTGCAGATGCAACCGGTTCTTCCCATTGGCCCCTTTCACTCCTTCCCCTGGGTGCAACTGGTGAAGATCACGTTTCCGATGGTGAGCTCAACTCCGGGCGTTGCTCCCCCGGTAGGGTGCATAGGCTGCGGGTCGGGCACGCAAGGTGTAACGGGCACGGGAGACCTGCAGGTCTTCGACCTCATCACCATCAAACAATCGTGGGGCAGATGGGGCTTCGGGCCGGCGCTGGTTTTTCCTACCGCATCCGCGAACGTGCTTGGTGCCGGCAAGTACCAGATCGGTCCATCGGTGGCGCTGATCTATACCGGCATCAAGGATCTCACTGCCGGCGCAATCATACAGAACCCAATTTCCTATGCCGGGTCTCCCAATCGTCCAGCCGTAAACAACATGATCATTACTCCTACCTTCACATTCAACCTCGCCGAAGGCTGGTTCGTCGGACTCAGCGACTATAACTTCACCTTCAACTGGGAGAGTGGCGGCGCTGCCACTGTCCCACTTGGCTTGCAGGTGGGAAAAGTCGTGACACTGGGAAAGCAGCCAGTGAGTTTGTCGGTCGAAGCGGGAGGAGCTGCCGCCAGACCGTCGGGCGCTCCTAGCCCGGGCTGGATACTCGGCTTCGAAGTCAGTCCGATCTTTAACTTTCATCTCGGTCCGGGAGAGAAGATCAAGGTGCGGAAAGATTGATGAAACGATCCCAGCAACCTGGCTCCACCCAGTCCGATCAGTTCTCCTACAGCAGACCTCAGGTCTTTCTCGGCCTATTTCGCAATGCGAGTTCACAGACGCTCGCTTGGACAGGCGTGGCGGTCGCGGTAGCGTGGCTCCCACTCGCAATGTTGTCTGCTTTACGCGGAAGCGGCTCCTTCCGATCATTCCTGACGGACTATGCCACGCAATCCCGCTTTCTCATCGTCATTCCTGTGTTGATTCTGTCCACTCCGTCTCTGCATGAACGGCGCCGCCAGGTGGCAGAGCATATCGAGAAGTTTCTTGTCCCCCGTGTGCGGTACCCCGAGTTTCATGCTGACTGGACTTCGAGTGACAAACTCCGGAACTCATGGCTTGCCCACATATTGATCGCAGTACTGGCTTATGCAACCGTGATATGGCTGGATCAATACCTGAGCCCAGAGGGCATTGAATTCACGGCCTGGTGGAAAGGAACCGGCGGTCTGCGGTTTATGTCGTTGGCGGGTACGTGGGCAGTGTTTGTCAGCTATCCGATCCTTCTTTACCTGGGTTTTCTCTGGCTATGGCGGCAATTGCTCTGGCTCCGATTCTTGCGGTTGACGACGCGCCTGGACCTTCAGCTCGTTGCAGCTCACCCCGATGGCCTCGGGGGTCTCGGGTTTCTCGAAGGCGCACTTCGGGCACAACTGCCTTTCGCCTTCTGTCTGGGAGTTGGATTGGCGGGCGCAGTGGCCAATCGGGTCTTTCATGATGGGCAAAAGCTGGTTGCATTTCGCCACTTGCCCGTAATCCTGATTGCAGCCGTGCTTCTCATCTGTGTCGCCCCGTATTTCCTGTTCACTAGCACGCTGATGCGAATGCGGCGCCGTGCCATGTTGAGTTACGGAGCCTTTGCCCGCGCGGTGGGTGAACAGTTTGAAAAGAAATGGCTTCACCGGGCCGACAGTTTAGACGAAGAGGTTTTGGAAGTCCCGGATTTTTCCACTACAACCGATCTTTATGGTGTGGTGAACAACATTAATAACATTCGTGTGATCCCGGTGGGCCTCATCGACCTTTATGCGCTCATCTTGGTCGCCCTGAGCCCGACCATCCCGGTTGTGATTGGTTCGATCCCCTTCGACACCGTGATGCAGGACGCCATGAAGCTATTGTTCTAAGGGGCCAGGAATTGTGAGGCTGGAAGGTGATTCTCAAGTTGCATCAAGAAGGAGAATGAAAATGGAATCTGCTGCCGCGTTATCCAAGAGTGAGAGACGCAAGCAAGGCAAGGCGCTTCGCGACGATTGCCCGCGCACATTGCAGGCGGAGTGGAAGCCGCGTTCGAAGTCTAAAGACATCGTCAAACTACTGGAGGAATCGGACGTCGATCGAATCGCTGGGTTGATCCCAGTTAAGTGCCAGAGGATGTCCGTGTCGCCGTTCACGTTTTTTCGCGGCGCAGCCATTCTCCAGGCGCGAGACTTGGCGAACGCGCCTGTGTCGGGAATCACCGTTCAGGCATGTGGCGATTGCCACCTGGCTAACTTTGGAGGCTTCGCTTCGCCAGAGCGAACGCTGTTGTTCGACATTAACGACTTCGACGAGACGTTTCCTGGTCCATGGGAATGGGACATAAAGCGGCTGGGGGCCAGCTTGGTACTGGCAGCCAGGGACCGTAGTTTCTCTAAGGCGGTCGCGGATGAAGCGGTCCGAGCGGCCGCTGCGTCGTATCGGGAGCGGATGGCGGAGTTCGCCGAAATGACCGTCCTCGAAACCTGGTATGCACGAGTCACCATCGACGCCCTCAAAGAGCATTTCCGAAAAGATCCGGACATGTCGGGCCGGCTATCGGCAAAGCAGAAGCAGGCCCGCTCGCAAAACTCCGAGGCAGTAATTCCCAAGCTTACTGCGGTCGGAAACGGGCTCCGAAAGATTAAGGACAGCCCTCCGGTCATCTACCATTTCCATGAATTCACACGCGATTTCGAAAAGCAGCGCCTGAAATTCACGGAGGAATACAAGCAATCGCTGCAGGCGGATCGACGAAAGCTGTATGAACGCTATCGCTTTCAGGATGCTGCCATAAAAGTTGTTGGCGTGGGCAGCGTGGGGACCAGGTGTTATCTCTCGCTGCTTCTGGCTGATGAGGATGATCCGCTCTTCCTGCAGTTCAAGGAAGCGCGCAGGTCGGTGCTGGAGTCGCCGCACCGTAAGAGCCGCTATGCGAACCAGGGTTATCGCGTGGTGGAGGGCATTCATGTCATGCAGGCGGCGAGCGACATCTTCCTTGGATGGTCGCGCACCAAAGGCCACGACTATTACGTCCGTCAGTTCCGCGACATGAAGGTCTCAGCTGAAGTTGAAACCTTCCGGCCTTCTACTCTGGTTGGGTATGCCACCATGTGCGGCTGGGCCCTAGCGCGCGCCCACGCTAAGTCGGGCGATGCCGCAATGATCGCCGGCTACCTGGGATCAAGCGATCAGTTCGATGTCGCCTTAGCGCAGTACTCAAAAGCCTACGCTGACCAGGCGGAACGCGATTACGAGACCTTTCAGGCTGCCATTCGTTCCGGACGCTTGCAGACAGAACCAGCAAAGGGAATTGGGTTGGAGTTCCTGTTATAGCGGAAATGGGGATTAGCAACTGATGGAGGCGGATCCTTGATCGAGTATGCGACATTTCCCTAAGCTCGCGGTGTTGGCTGCCTTTACAGTGGAGTTGCTAACGGTGCTTAACGCCCAAGACCTGCGGCCGCGGGCCTACGTGATCACGCCAATCCACTCGAATGCCGTCATCCTGGGCTACGCCTTCAACGATGGCGGCATCTTCTTTGGCACGGTCCTCCCGATTACCGACGCCTCCGGACGATACAGCGTGCCAAATATCAGCTACTACCACTCGCTGAATTTCTTCAAGCGGTCAGCCAACTTCACCGCAACGTTGCCGTACGTGGTTGGGACCTTCCAGGGGGAAGTAAAAGGAAGCCATCAGTCGATTTACCGCTCCGGGATGGCGGATTCCATCTTCCGTTTCTCGGTGAATCTTATCGGCGGCCCGGCGATGGCTCCTAAAGAGTTTGTGAAATGGAAGCAGAAGACCATCCTGGGCGCGAGCATTCAGGTAGTAGCACCCACGGGCCAGTTTTACCCCAGCCACTTGATCAACCCCGGCAGCAACCGTTGGGGCTTCAAACCTGAACTGTGCTATTCCCAACGGTGGGGCAAGTGGATACTGGATGCTTATGGAGGAGTCTGGCTTTTCACCGCGAACAGCAACTACTTGACGGGCAGCGAGTTCTCCAAACGCCAAAATACTTTGACAGAATCCCCCGTAGGCGCAATCGAGATGCATTTGAGTTACGACGTGAAGCCGCGACTATGGGCCTCGGTTGATGGCAACTATTGGTACGGGGGAGAGACGACTGTCGATAGCCTAGGCAAGATCGGTACGCTGCAATCGAACTCTCGCATAGGAGGAACGATTTCGGTCCCGCTTACCAAGCACCAGTCCGTGAAATTCAGCTACAGTGACGGCGAACTCGCCAGGATTGGCGGAACCTTTCAAACGGTCTCGTTTGCCTGGCAGTACTCTTGGCTGGGCAGGCCAAATTAACCGGGAGCGCCTTCCCCTTACGCTCGCGGTATCTGTCATCTTTCCAGGGTGTTATCGGAGAACTTAGGCCCGGCAACAGGCCTATGTTTCAAAGCCGTTACAACGCACCTGTCGCATGTGACAGTTGTCAGCTACCCACAACTGTAGTGAAGTAAAGCGCGAGTTCATGTCTGCGCCGCGATGAAGAAGCCGCGGAATCAGTTGGCGCTAGCTAAACAGGCCCCGAATTGACGCTGGCTCCGTTGTGTTTTCCAGCGGAAATATCAACATCTAGCTCGCCATGTCGGTTTTAGGCGAATTGGCGAAACAAGAATAGAGGAACACGATGTCCCCAAATGCGGAGTCCGCCAGACTGGAAGAAGCCAGCACGCTCGAAACTATCAGACTGGGACAACAGACAGGCGTCGGCAAGAAGCCGTGGAGAAAATGGGGGCCATATCTTAGCGAGCGCCAATGGGGTACGGTCCGCGAGGACTACAGCCAGGACGGAAACGCCTGGGACTATTTCACTCACGACCAGGCCCGGCCCCGCGCCTATCACTGGGGTGAGGATGGTCTTGCCGGCATCAGCGATGCTGAGCAACTGCTGTGCTTCAGTGTGGCTCTGTGGAATGGCAAAGACCCGATCCTGAAAGAACGCATGTTCGGCCTGACGAATAGTGAGGCCAATCACGGCGAAGACGTCAAGGAATATTACTTCTACCTCGACAGCACGCCCACGCACTCGTACATGAAATATCTGTACAAGTACCCTCAGGCTGAATATCCCTATGGCAATCTGATCGAGACAAATAAGGGTCGTAACCGTGGCGACATGGAGTACGAGCTGCTGGATACTGGCGTCTTCAATGGTGATCGTTACTTCGATGTTTTTGTGGAGTATGCAAAGCAGTCGCCGGAGGACATCCTAATCCAGATTAGCGTGAGTAATCGCGGGCCCGAGGCGGCCAAAATCGACGTCCTGCCGACGCTGTGGTTTCGCAACACTTGGACATGGTGGCCGGGCACACCTAAACCTTCCCTGAAGCAGTCCTCGGGAAAACAGGGTTTTCAGGTTATTACTGCTTCTCACCCCGTTCTGGGGGAGCGCTATCTGTACTGCGAGGGAAATGTTCCGCTGCTGTTCACCGAAAATGAAACCAACAATGAGCGGCATCTTCGGCACGCCGAACGCTGGTCGCTTCGTCAAAGACGGGATCAACGAGTACGTTATCCACGGAAATCACAATGCGGTCAATCCCGAGAACACGGGAACGAAGTCTTCGGCCCACTATCAGTTGAATGTCGGTGCGGGACAAGCAGCCACGGTCCGTGTACGGCTCAGCGATCTGGCGCCTGATGCCATCGGCGATCCGTTCAAGACGTTTGATGAGACTATGCAGACTCGTAAGCAGCGAGGCCGATGAGTTCTACAAATCCATAACTCCGGAGCGTGTCAGCGAAGACGAGGCGCGCGTCATGCGCCAGGCGTTGGCCGGCATGCTCTGGTCCAAACAGTTTTTCTTTTTCGATGTGGACAAATGGCTCGAGGAACACGGTATCAATCCCATGAAGCCGGGCGGGCGCTTCCTGCGGAACCGCGAATGGTTTCACATGGTGAATCAGCACGTCATCTCGATGCCCGACAAGTGGGAGTATCCCTGGTATGCGGCCTGGGACCTCGCCTTTCACACCATCGCGCTCTCTACCGTCGATGTGGAGTTCGCCAAACAACAGCTCGACCTGATGCTGCAGGAGTTCTTCCTGCATCCCACCGGTCAGATCCCGGCTTACGAGTGGAACTTCAGCGACGTCAATCCGCCGGTACACGCCTGGGCCTCGATCTTCTTGTATCGCACGGAGCAAGCTCTCAAAGGTAAAGGCGACATTGACTTCCTGAAGCGCTCGTTTGCCAAGCTGATGCTGAATTTCAGTTGGTGGGTGAACCGCAAAGACCGCTATGGCAACAACCTTTTTGAAGGCGGATTCCTCGGGCTGGACAACATCGGCGTCTTCGACCGCAGCGCTCCACTGCCGACCGGAGGCAGCCTGGAGCAGGCTGATGGCACCGCGTGGGTCTCGATGTTCTCCCAGAACATGCTGGAGATCGCCGTAGAGTTGGCGGCCCACGATCCTTTCTACGAAGACATGGCCATCAAGTTCGCGGAGCATTTCGTTTGGATCGCGGTCGCCATGAATCAGATGGGATCGGATGGCATGTGGGACGAGGAGGACGGTTTCTACTACGACGTCCTGCGCCTACCGGATGGCAGCACTAGGCGGCTCAAGGTCCGCTCCATGGTCGGCCTGCTGCCCTTGGCCGCCACCACCGTGATCGAGCCGTGGCAGCGCGAACGAGTACCGCGTGTGGTGAAAATCCTGCGAGAACGCTACGAACGCATGCCCGAGTTGCGCAACAGCATCCATGCAACTGGGATCGGTCATCTGGGATATGCCGAACGAGGTATCGCTGCGCTGGTGAGCGAAGACCGGTTACGCCGGATTTTGTCGCGCATGCTGGACGAGAACGAGTTCCTCAGTCCGTATGGCGTCCGGGCGCTCTCCCGCTACCACAACGATCACCCCTTCATCGTCAATGTGGGCGGCCAGGAATACCGCGTCAACTATCTTCCCGCCGAGTCAGATACCGGCATGTTCGGCGGCAACTCCAACTGGCGCGGGCCGATCTGGATGCCGGTAAACGCTATTCTGATCCGCGCCCTGCTGCAGTACTACCTCTATTACGGCGACAATTTCAAGATCGAGTGTCCCACTGGCTCGGGCAAATTGATGAATCTCTTCGAAGTCGCCCACGAGATCGCCACTCGCCTGGAACGGATATTCCTGCGCGACAAGTCGGGCCGGCGGCCAGTGTACGGAGGCACGGAGAAATTCCAGACCGATCCCTACTGGAAGGACAACATACTCTTCTACGAATATTTCCATGGCGATAACGGCGCGGGCCTCGGCGCCAGCCATCAGACCGGATGGACCGGCGTGGTCGCCAAGCTGATTGAGATATTCGGTCGCGTCGACGGGCACCAACTTCTGGATGCCGGCAAAGGAGGCGCCTTTGCGAAAGGAGCAGCGGCTGACTGAGGGCCGCAGCGGTCACTCGTTCTAAACCTGCAGGAGAGTCGAAGGCTGTTTAGCCATAAAACCAACGACAACCGGCGGGCAACCGCCTCGCATATTTGAGGAAAAAACAGATTATGAATAACAGGTACGTATTTCTGTTGTTGGCTCTGACGGTTGCGGTGAGCATGATCGCGTGCTCGAAGACGGAGACAAAGTCGGCCACCACCGCTCAACCCGGTGTCGAAGAAGCTGTCAGTATCGCGACTGACGCCTACATCTACGGCTACTCGCTGGTCACGATGGACATGACCCGCAGGCAACTCACAAACGTGGCCACACCTGACGCCATACATGCCCCAATGGGCCAACTTCTGAAAATGCGCACCTACCCTCCAGCGTCCATGCACACGGTTACCGCTCCCAATGCTGACACCCTGTACACGATCGCCTGGCTCGACGTTTCCAAGGAGCCATGGATCTTTAGCATCCCTGACATGGGCGATCGCTACTACCTGATGCCGATGCTGGATGGCTGGACTACTGTCTTCCAGGCTCCCGGCAAACGCACTACCGGAGGCAAGGCCCAGAAGTATGCCATCACTGGGCCGGGATGGTCGGGCACCTTGCCAGAAGGCGTGACGGAATACAAGTCGCCCACTGCGATCGTGTGGATCCTCGGCCGCATTTATTGCACGGGTACTCCTGCCGATTACGCTGCGGTGCACACGGTCCAGGACAAGTTCGCACTCGTTCCACTGAGTTCCTATGGCAAGCCCTACACCCCTCCCGGCGGTCAGGTTGACCCGAGCTTCGACATGAAGACCGCAGTCCGCGACCAGGTCGATCACTTGGATGTCGTCGCTTACTTTACTTACCTGGCGCAGTTGATGAAGACCAATCCCCCAGCGGCTGAAGATGCACCGATGGTTGCCAGCATGGCGAAAATCGGGCTCGTGCCGGGTCAGGATTTTGATCCGAGCAAGCTCGGGGCATTCGACAAAGAGGCCATCAAGGCGGTGCCGAAACTGGGCCAAGTGAAGATCATGGATTACTTCAAGAAAGTGCAGCCTACTAACGGGTGGATGTTCACTACCAAGACGGGCGTCTACGGCACAGATTATCTGGATCGGGCGATGATCACCGCCATCGGCCTCGGCGCCAACCTTCCTCAGGACGCCGTCTACCCCACAGGGCAGAAGGACGGGGGCGGCAATGAGCTTGATGCCGCTTCCAAGAAGTACGTCATGCATTTCGATAAAGGCCAGATGCCACCAGTCGACGGTTTCTGGTCGCTCACCATGTACGATGCGACGTTTTTCTTTGTACCAAACCCCCTGAACCGCTACACCTTGAGCCAGCGCAATAAGTTCGTCACCAACCCTGATGGCTCGGTGGACCTGTATCTCCAGGCCGACTCTCCGGGCAAGGCAAAGGAGGCCAACTGGCTCCCCACGCCCAAAGCAAAGTTCGTTCCGATGCTGCGGCTGTACTGGCCGAAAGAGACGCCGCCGTCAATCATCGACGGAACGTGGAAACCGCCTGCCATAAGCGAGGCGCAGTAGCAGCCGTCAGAGTGACGAACCGCATTATCAATTTCCAGCTTCACCCTATTCGGGTTGAATCAAGGAGGCCATATGAACCGATTCAATCGAGTGACGCTCGCTATCCTCGCCCTCTGCGTCGTGCAGTTCACAGGCTGCCAACATGTAGTCATAGACGCGGAGAAGCTATTGAAACCCAGCACGGAGCTATCAGAGATCGTTGGGATTCTGGCAGGCTTCGGAACGACGTTCGCCGCCTTTCCCGACCTGTTGGCCATGCTGAGGCGCAGGTCGAGTGAGGGCATGAACCCGCGCATGGGAGCAATCATGGGTACATTTCAGATCCTCTGGATCTATTACGGCCTGTTGATTGCTTCGCGGCCAGTCATCATCTGGAATGTGATCGCCGTGTTGATCAATTTCCTCACTGTCGGCGCATACGCTTACTTCCTCCGCAAGGAAAAAGAGGCCCACTCTCATAGAGCTAACTAGCTGGAAGAAGCACGACTCGTCAGGGCGGCGCACAGCTACAGGTACGAGCTCGGGTTTTAAGGAAGGTGGAGAACTGCTGCTCAGAGCAAAGGGCAACAACAACCATGAAGACGACCTTGGAAAGCATTCCGGCCTTCATCCTGAGTTTCGCAATTCTTCTCCCTATTCCCCTGTTCGCACGAGCAAGCACTGACGTCATTGTCATGAAGAATGGCGACCATCTGACTGGCGAAATCAAAGGCCTCAACCAAGGTGTGCTCTACATCAGCATGGAATACATACTGGGAACAAGCTCTGTCCAGTGGTCGAAGGTGGCGCGCCTGGAAAGCAAACAATTATTTTTGGTCAAAACCGAGGACGGCTCGGTGTACACCGGGACACTTAATACCTCGAACGCACCGGGCGATCGCCCCGTCGAGATTCAGGTGGTAGAAAGTTCGGGAAACGAAGTCGTGCTCAACAGTTCCCGTATTGTGCAAATGGACACGACGTCAGAACGGTTCTTCCAACGATTCAATGGATATATAAACACGGGAATCATCTACTCGAAGGGCAACCAATCAACCCAGTACAGCCTGGGCTCCCAGGTGACGTACCCGCGCGAACGCTGGGCGGCCGGAGCCAATTTCTCCTCAACGTTGTCTTCCAGCACTGGGGCCAGCGCCTCCACACGCAATCAACTGCAGGTCAATGCCTTCCGACTCATGCCTTGGAACAACTGGTTCTACGAGGGCATTGGCAATTTCCTGCAAAGCACTGAGCAAGGAATTGTGCGACAAGGCACTTATGGCGGCGGCGTTGGCCGCTATCTGAAGAACACCAACGGAGCACGTATTTCGCTTCTCGCCGGCTTCGCGGCGCAGAACACCGACTACCGGCAAAGCATCCCTGCGCAGAGTCTTGCGTCTGGCTTAATCGCTGCAAACTTCCAGTTCTTTCGGTTCAACAAGACGAACGGCGACCTCAACGCTATTTTTCTGCCGATCATCTCCCAGCCCGGCCGCGTAAAGTTCAACATGAATGCAACCTACTACATCAAGCTCACCGGGAATCTGTCATGGAATCTCTCGTTCTATGGCAACTGGGACAACCGGCCACCGGATGGACTCTCTGGCAGTGACTATGGCACCAGTTCAGGCCTTAGCTGGACATTTGGCAACAAGTGAGCGGCAGCGTGGCGCACAACCAAGAACGAGGAGTCGCCCATGCTGGTACTCGCATTGCGTTCTTGATGATCACAGATGGTTCGCCGACGCTCTTGCGCTTGTTGTTATTGAAATGGATAAAACCTGAGTAGTTTCATCCTGATGAAGGCGGCATGGGATCTATTGCGGTGTTCACGATGAGTTCATCTCACACTGTCAGCTGATCCCGACGTCAGGCTTCTGGCCGACCGCAAGCAGAGCAGTTCCTTTCGCTGCTCCGCGCGAATGAACACCTGGCTCTTCTCTCCGTCCTGCTGACCAGCGACCAGCATCGGGAGATCGTATCTCTTGCAGATGTGCTGGAGCGCCCACGAGGCACTCTTGGTCGTTCTAGCGATTGATAGAAGAGAGACATACCGCTTCTTGAATTCAGCAATAGATTCCTCGGTGACCCGGAAGGCTTTAGGAGTCGGTTTGGCTCTGAGCCATTCCAATTCAACCAATTGCCGGACTGACCTGGTATTACATTCCAACTGGCGAGCGGCCTCGGCAATGGTTCTGGTATTTCCGCTCGCACGCGCTCGTTCGTCGTGCGCTAAACGCTGAAATCCCTCATACGACACGAGCAATCCCCCAACCGTTCCGTCGATGTTGCCAACGACCGGCAACTCTCTCGACAACACGGCACGCACGATATTTGCCTTGGCCTCCAGGGAACCATACCATCCGCACGCAACGATTGCGAAACGGATATACCTAGGCGAGGACAGATCAGCAGGGTTCATAGGAGGTGCTAGCCTCATAAGTTTCTGAATGAAAGCTTCAATGTCCAACTCGTGAAACCCCGGTTTCGTTCCAAGCAAATGGTGCACCTCGAAATCGCCAGTTGCTTTCAGGCGTTGCAGCAATCCGCCGGAGATTCCGATCATTGCAGCGGCTCGTCTCATCCTATAGATTTTGCCCGGGAGTGTGGGGGAGGGCCTTGCTGCTGCGCTGTCAATTAACTTGCGTTCCCCCATGCCCCATCGAAAGGTCTTTGAGGGAACTCTCTGGTCTTCCACAAAACGAGTTGCCGTTCTAGGGTCGATGCCGTAGCGTCGAGCAAACGCGGCTTTGGATATGAACCGCTCGGACTGGCCGGTTCTTAAACGCGTCATCAGTTTCTTGTCAATGAAATCAGGCCTCCAGTCATTGCTGATGAAACCGAGGAATGCAACTCTCAAGAAGTCGGCCTGTTCCGTCGGCTTGATCCGTCTGAGGCTAAGCAGTGAGCGGTAGATTCCACTAAGCCTTCCTCGCGCGACACCTATCGAGGACTGCCTGGGCATGCTTTCGCTGATATCGCGAAGGAGCCGAAAGAAGTTGTTCGGCCAGTCGGCCAGGACGCTGGCGGCCGCAGAAACGATACGCCGGGGATTTCTTCGGTCGGAATCGTGGTCGACTACCATGCGGCGTCTTCCCAGCATCGCGACTACCAACAGCAGGGGTTGCAGCCGCATGGCCTCGAGATGCGAACTCGCGAGTCCTGAATCATAGTCTCGGCCGGCGGCCAGGCCGAGTATCTTTCGTCGCATGATGTCCAGCAGATCGGCTTCGGCTTCCGAGATCGTGGACAGACCGTCGTTCCGCAGACTCGTCCCACAGTGACATTCGAGCAGCCCCGGCCGGAACCACCGCAACGGCGTCTTGCACCCGGGGCAATGGGAAAGTAGTGACCTCCTATGAGCGGGGCATCCAGTCATGAGCGCCAGGTCAAAGTGAGCCTCAATGAACCCCTTCTCCGCGACACATTCCGCGCACAGTTTGGGTCGAGTTACGACCAATTCCCACGGGGTGAGCAAATGCCCAAGCAAACGACAGGCCACTCAGATGATCGCTCGGCCATCGGTAAGAAATGGACTGCAGTTCGGTTTGTGGCCGGTTGCATACTTGCGCGAGCTTCGCCACCTTCATGCCGCTGGATCGTGCCTCGTGCTGTCTGATCTGTGCAAGCAGAAGCAAGCTCCACGGCGTCGTATAGCCATTCTCTTCGCTCAGCCGCAAGATGTAGCCGAACAGGCTTTCGGTTGGGAAAGGAGCCGGGTGGCGCACCAAGATCGGCCTCATCATCGCGCTACCAGCCACGCAGCTGCCGACTCGTCGCCAGGCCTGCGGCGGTCAGACCTCGCGGGCTTAGCCAGAGGAATACCGGACTCGTCGGCGGGCACGTGGACGGTTCCAATGAGACTCACCTCTGTCAATAGTTCAACCGTCGGTATGAGTTTGAAGTTGCGTGCGAAGGGCTTTGGAACGCGCTGCGGGACGCGCCCACACCACACGGCCTTCTCGTGCGCATCGCATAGGTCTTCGAGCGTGATCTCCTTTCTCTCCGCCGCAACTGCGTGCCACACCGATCGCCGCAAGATCTTCGTCAGGTATCCGATTAGTCCTCCGGTGGCGCAGTAGAACCGGAACGCCATGGCCTCCCGCTGGAACTCGGGCGCTTGAAAGTGCTGGCCCAGCACTTGGTGAAATGCCTGCAAAATCCCGATGAACTCTTCCCGTTGTTCCACGTGCTGCCACGAGAATCGCGGCATCAGAATGGGCGCGTGAAACCGGCCAGCCAATTGCTCGTTGGAGTCGATGACGGTCTGGCAGGATGGAAGCCCAGCGACCACCAGGGCACACCGAGTTTCATCCACCAGAATTTTGAGCCAGTCGGCGACGTGGTGCATGATCAGTTTCGTGCCCTTGTCGAAGAAGTGCTGAAACTCGTCAATCATCAGCATTCGGGTTCCTGTGTTGCGCATCAGGCACTTCACGCGCCGGGTCCTTTCGTTCTCGGTGCCGCGAGTTGTGTCTACCGCGCCCATTCCGTCCAACAAGACTTCAGCAAGACCTTTTACGGTCGGCTTCGATGGAGTGGTTACCCGCAGGATAGGAACGTACATGCCATCCTCACGACGGACCTTGGGATGCTGCCGTTCGCAAACGTCCAGTACCCGTGATTTTCCCGTGCGTGACGGACCGATTAGTGCAACGCATATCGGCTCCGATGCTTCCCGTGCAAATTCAAAGCAGGTTTCGATCTCCCGAACTGCCGCTTGAAAGGGCGCATGGCAAACCAGAGTGCGGTCAACCAGGCTGGCGAGACTGTTCATACATCACCTATCCTGGATCGTGACCGGAAGGATTCTCACCTTCGAGGCGCGTTCTTCGAAGGCTTCCGGCGGGCAATCTGTGCCAGTGTCGATATCCGCCGACACAGCCTTGGGTGGAACCGAACGGCCATCCCACTCTGTCTGACCGCTAGCTGCTTTGGAATCTCCCCAACGGGCGATTCGCTTGTTGGACCGTTTCCGCTTCAGCCGCGTTTCGTTCTCAATAATCTCCACGATCTCTTCTTTGGCCTGCAGCCATCCGTCCGGGCCCGATTCCAGACTTGCATGTCGTTTCTGGTAGTGGCGAATCACCCTGTGCTGGAACAGCCCAATTCCTGTCGCGTAGTCACGCCGCAGGGCGGGCACGGTAAACACTTCCTTCCCCTCCGGCGACACTAGGAAAATGCGCCCTAGGTCGCTTTCGTCGATCCGCGCATATCTGCAAGCTCCCTGGCGGTACTCCGTGACAAGATTCGTACATCGTTGGACTCCTCCGCCATCGAAAGAATCGCCGCGGCTTTGGCAACTAGCGATGACGCATACTCGTGGGATCGAGCAGCGAATCTTCTTGGCGTGCCCCTAGCCCAAGTGCAAGCCTGGATTTCCGCCAGCCAACTTCGAGTCGTGGACACCTTTGTCACCGACAGGTCGTTTGAGGAGTTCTGCAAGAAGCACGGAGACGAGATCAATATGACGCTTATTGATCCGTCCACCGCAAAATGGTTGGTACGGGAGTACGGCGTGACCGAGACCGCAAAGAACCGTGGGACGGTCTCTCCCTCTCGAAAGCACGCATTGGTAAGCAGAACATGCCAGTGCGGAAGGAAGATAGCGGGCAACCCATACTTCCGCCATGTCCGGGCGTGCCGATCCGCAGGCGCTGCGGCTCGGGGAGATCGATCCGATGTGCCGGAGTCCAGCAGTCAAACTATTAGGAACGTTCAGTCGTCCAAGTCAACAAAAGAGTCAGCTTCTCTGCGCCAGTCCTCAAAAGACGGGTAAGGCTGAGGTATTGCTGAACTCCAGACCTCATCGCAGTGGTCGGCATATTCCATGGTGCGAATTGCCCGCGGATGGCTTCGCACCTGAACAAGGATGGCATCGAACCAGCCCTCGGTCTTCGCGTCCTGGAAAAAGTGGTCGGCGATCCAACGCATAAGACGCTGCCATTCTTGTGACGTTCCATCGGATTTCGTGGTCTCGCTTGCGTCAGCGTTCCAAGAACCCAGGGCAACGACGTTCGAGCTCACGTGCAACCTCTGCGGGAGGTCTGCTCCCCGCTCCAGCGCCTGTCGTAGCCCAATACGCAAAAGCCTCCCAATCGATGTAACGAGTAACAGCCTCGTTGAGGCGAACAGGATGCACCAGCTTCGCTGATGCCCGGGCCTTGCGCTCCCGCGGCGTCAAGATGGGCGGTCTCGTCACATTGCGCCGCCATGCCTTTCCACTCCTCAAACGATGGATACTGGATCGGTTTGGCTTTCTTCCACTTCTCGGTGCACTCCGACCAGCACACTTCGGCTCTCTGATAGCGCGGGTCTCGGACGGCGTAATACGTAATTGCGAAGAACGAGCCTTCCTGCTTGGCAAAGCCGAAAACGTGATCGTCAATCCAATCTTCCAGACGGAGGGCCAGAGGCCGGGTCTTGGCTGCTTTGGGAGTGAGCTCTTTTTCGGTTTCGAGAAATCCCGGACAACGGTTCTGGAGAATCTCGGCCAGCCAGTCAGTGATCCGGTCCTCGACCTCCAGGATCGAGCGGACCCAGAGAGTAAACTCCTGCCAGTCGATGTA
>CAWIIY010000011.1:0-466148 GCA_963836295.1 uncultured Acidobacteriaceae bacterium
TGCGGCTCAGCCATGGCGACGAGATTGAGCAAGAGCCGCGCCCGTTCGCCGCCGGACAAATTAGCGACCGTGGTGTCCTGCTTGTCGAACGCCAGGCCGAATTGGGCAAGCCGCGACCGCCGCGATCAATTCGCTGTCGTCCGGCCGCTGGCGGCGCAGGATCTCCAAGGGCGTATCCTTAGGATCGAGCGCCTCGATCTGATGCTGGTCGAACCAGCCGACTTTGATACGGCCCTCGCGCTTCATCGCGGCCGCCTGCAGCGGCAGCGCCCCGGCGATCAGCTTGGCAAAGGTCGACTTGCCGGCGCCATTAACGCCGAGGAGCCCGATGCGGTCGTCGACGTCGAGCCGCAAATCGAGCTTTCGCAGCACCGTTTAGCCATCATAGCCGACCGCGGCGCCTTCGAGTTGTATCAGCGGCGGCGCCGGCGGACGGCTCGGCGACGGCAGCGTGAACGGCGCCACGCGTTCCTCGATCGCCTCGGCGATTGGCTCGAGCTTGGCGAGCCGCTTGATGCGCGACTGCGCCTGCGTGGCCTTGCTTGCCTTGGCGCGAAAGCGGTCGATGAATTTCTGTAAATGGGCGCGCTCGGCGTCCTGCTTGGCCTTGGTGGCCACTTGCAGCCGGCTTTTCTCCGCCCCGCAGCATCTCGAAATCGTTGTAGCCGCCGCTGTAAAGATCGAGCTTGCCTTGGCTCATATGCAAAATCGCGTTGACGGAATTGTCGAGGATATCGCGATCGTGGCTGATGATCAGCGCGGTATTCGGATATTTCTGCAGCCGCGCTTCCAGCCACAGTGCGCCCTCAAGATCGAGGTAATTGGTCGGCTCGTCAAGCGGGAGACGTTCGGCACTTCGCAAACAAGGCCGCGGCGGGCCCGCGCGCCATGCGCCAGCCGCCGGAACTCCGCCATCGGCCGCGTCAGATCGTCGTTGGAAAAGCCAAGGCCGCTTAAAATCTCCGCGGCCTTCGCCGGCGCGCGATCGGCATCGATGGTGTTCAAGCGCTGATAGATTTCGGCAAGCTCCTCGGGCTCGGCCATCTCCAATTCGGCATTGAGCTGTTAGCGCAGCGTGTGGGCTGGGAAAATCGTGTCGATCAGCGTCACCGGCGTTGCCGGATGCTCCTGATCGACGGATCCGATGCGGGCCGCCTCGGGCAAGAAGATCTCGCCGCCCAACGCCGCCAGTTGCCCCGTGATGAGCCTGAACAAGGTTGTTTTACCGACGCCGTTGCGGCCAACGAGACCGACCTTGGCGCCGGCGGGACTGCCACGCTGGCGCCGTCGAAAAAGCGGCGGCCCCCGGCGTCGAAGACGAGATGCTCAATCCGAAGCATGCCGGGATTCCAAACGCCGCCAAAATGGTGGGGGGAGGATGCGGGCCGCTTCTTATCGTGCGCCGCGCTAATGGCGAGGGGAAACCGTAGATTCCGCCGGGGTCGCCGACCCCGGCGATCTCTTCGCGCAGCATTTCCAGCTCCAGCCATCTAATTCTCCGCCGCCGCTATCTTGCGCTCCGGACTCGCCGAGCGCCGTGGTCGCTTGTTCGAAGCCAATGCGGTCGCGCGCATCCAAACCCGGGCTCGCCGAGCCTGGTCTGCAACGCGCTTGCTTCGGTTTGCAGGCTCGCGATCGTTACCGGCAGTGTTTCGAGGGCGTGCTTGTCCTTGAATGCGAGCCGGCGTTCGCGGCGCGCGGTGGGGTCGAGCCTGCGGAGAGCTTTCCTGGGGCGCTTTGCGCGCCTCCGGCTTGCGCTCCCGGCGCGCCAGATCGGCCCCGCGCTGCGCCAGCATGTCGCTGTAACCGCCGGCATATTCGAGCCACCGCCCATCGCCTTCCGGCGCGATCACGCCGCTCACCAGCCGGTCGAGGAAGTCGCGATCATGGCTGATCAGGAGGAGGGTGCCTTGTATTCGGCCAGCATGTCCTCAAGCACGTCAGCGTCTCCATGTCGAGGTCGTTGGTCGGCTCGTCGAGCACCAGAAGGTTGGCCGGCTGTGCGAGCGCCCTTGCCAGCAACAGCCGGCCGCGCTCGCCGCCCGAAAGCTTGCCGAGCGGGGTCTGCGCCTGCTCGCTGGTGAACAAAAAATCCTTCAGATAGCTGATGACGTGCTTGGGCTTACCTCCCGATCGCCATAATGGGCTTGTTCCTGGGTGGAATGAAGGCCCGGCATGCTTTAGTCATCCTGGTGCTGGGAGCGCTGCTGGCTCCGGTGGCCTGGCATGTTCTAAAGCCATATCAGCGCGACCGCCTTACCAGCTTCATGGAGCCGGAAGCTGACGCTCAAGGTCATGGATATCAGGTGATTCAGTCATTGGTAGCCGTGGGGTCAGGGGGCATTTTTGGCAAGGGGACGGCACATGGCAGCCAGACGCAGGGGCAATTTCTGCCCGTGCCGCACACCGATTTCATCTTCGCCGCCTTTGCCGAGGAGCACGGATTCCTAGGCGCTATGGGCTTGCTGCTGTTATACTTCTTAGTGCTGATGCGTCTGATCCAGAACGCTCAGACGGCCCCGGACCGGGCTGGTACCTTCGTGGTCATGGGTGTGGTTGCGGTTCTCGCGTTTCACGTCCTGGTTAACGTCGGCATGGTGGTTGGGTTCATGCCGGTCACGGGTATTCCCTTGCCGTTAATGAGTTACGGGGGATCGTCGGTACTGTTCATGTTCCTGGCGCTGGGGATCGTAATGAACATTCGTATGCGCCGGTTCGTGAACTGAATTACGAGGCTTTGGCGTTGGGCTTTTTTGGCGTCCCGAGGACGCGCTTTAGAGTGACCGGTCTCATTCGCCGGGGAAGCCGTTGCAGACTTCGACGTCGGGCTTCCGAAGAATGACAACAAGATTACGACCGCCCTCACGTACGAGGGCACGCCGGCCGCCAGGAGAACAGGCCGGACAGGATTGCAAAGCGCATCGATCGAAGCTGGAAACGGCCCCTCAGCTGAAGCTGAGAGTGAGGCCACAACCTTCGACCTATGTGCTCTATACGGTGCTAAAGATTCCACAAATTGTCGCTTCACGAATCAGGTCTGGTTCGCATCCCGGCGTAGTTCCTGGTGTGCCCTGGGCCTAATCACCTGTAGAGTTTCTCCTGTCCTTCCGATCGACCGCGCCGGTTAAAGCGGAGCATCCATGAACAAGGAACTTTATGTTTCCTCCACGCCACACGAAACCAAGGTGGCGCTGGTGGAGGACGATCAGCTCGCCGAAGTGTTCTTCGAGCGGGAAAACGAATACACCCTCGCAGGTTCGATCTACAAAGGTCGGGTTACGCGAGTGCTACCCGGCATGCAGTCCGCTTTCGTGGACATTGGACTGGAACGCGACGCATTTCTCTACGTCTCCGATTTCCTCGAGGTAACCGGCGATGAAGAAGACGACGAAGAGTTCGGTGCCATTCCTGCGCCGCGTGGGGCCATCGATGCAGGCAAAGCGCAGCCGTTGCCCGAGACCCATCTCCAAGTGTCCTCGACTGCTGAATCAGAGATAGCAGAGGACCTGGAAGTCACCGACGAGGATATGGTTCCACCTGCTGAGGACGAATCGGCCGGGGTGGAGGGCGAAGCTTCCTCCAGCCAAGACCGGGAGCCGGACGAAGGTGCGCGTCGCTGGCGAGGACGTCGACGCCGTCGTGGCGGACGTCGCGGCCCGGGAGACGAGCGCAATGGCCGCTCCGATCCGAACGTCGAAACCGCAAGCCCGGTGGAAGAAGCGCCAACCTATCCAACGGAGACGCAGCCAGCCGCGCACCCGCGCGCCGATTATGGCCCGCCAGCAGGCTATACGCCAATCGTTCTGCCCGGCGAATCAATTTCGAAGTACCGCAACCTCTCCCAGCCAGCGCGCGCGCCCAAGGACGAGGGCACACCTGAGCAAGCTTCCTTTGCTCCAATTGAGGATTTCATTCCGTCTGCCGACTCGGACTCGCACGTCAGCGCTGCAGGTCGGGAAACTGAGTCACGCGCCGATTTCGAACTGGGACACGCCGCGGTCGAAGATCAGGTCGAGCAGGCAACTCCGCCTTCCATTGCCGCCGCTGTTGTCTCGCATGAGGAAACGGAGCAGACCGAAGCCGCTCGCCGCAATGACGAGCGCGAGAAACCGGAGAGCCCGAGCGCCGTAGCTTCGGAATCTTTCTACGCGCAGCCGGAAGCGCGGTCATTTGAAACGTCCCAGGCGATCGCCATCGAGGCTCCGACTACAGCACCGCAAAATCAGACGCTGGTCGAAGGACCGCCAGCCGAAGTGCAGAGCGCCGAATTCTCGACGGTGACCGAAGACCGCGAACAACATCAGGGCGACGCCGCATCCCAGAATTTGCCGGCCTTCCAACCGCATGAAACTCCTTCGGTGGCTCCCGAGGGACGTACCTTGGAGCATGAAGTTTTGGAGGACGAGGAGATGGAATTCCATCCCGTCCCCGACGATCTCAGTGCGATGAGCGAGGTGGCAGGCGACGAAGAGTTGGTCCTCGAGGAAGAGACGCTCGACGCCGACAACGGCGACTCTGACCGTTGGATTCCGAAGATTGCCGATGTGGATGAGGATGAAGTGGTGGCGGCCGAGGAGCGTGGCGAACGAATCTACGGCGCTGACACCGAAGAGGAGGATGAAGAAGGAAGCGTCGAGGACGAAGAGACCAACGGTCGCGCCGAGGTACGCGCTGCCTCTCCCACTGCAGGCTATCAGCAGCGGCACGCTGAGCGTTCGGGCTACAACCGCCGCGGCTATCGCGATCGCTATCGCCGTGGAGGCCCGGGCCGCAATCTGCGTGCTCGTCCTAACACCAATCGCAATCAGCCCCTCATCACCGACCTGTTGAAGGAAGGACAGGAAGTGCTGATCCAGATTGCAAAGGAACCGATCGGCAAGAAGGGCGCGCGCATCACCAGCCATATCGCGTTACCCGGCCGTTTCCTGGTGTACATGCCCACGGTCAATCATGTTGGGGTTTCGCGCAAGATCGCTTCCGAAGAAGAACGCCAGCGCCTGAAGCGCATCGTGACCAGCGAACGGGAAAACGGAGTGGGCGGGTTCATCGTCCGCACCGCCGCCGCCAACATCAAGGAAGAAGATCTGCGCGCCGACATTCGCTTCCTCAAGCATCTGTGGGCCGAGATCAGGAGCCGCGCCGAGACCAGCAAGTCGCCGGCGCTGATCTATCACGACCTGAACCTGGTGGAACGGGTGTTACGCGACCAGGTGAATGCCGACTTCTCGCAGATCTGGGTGGATACGGAAGACGAATACGAGCGCGTGGTGCGCTTTGCCAGCCGCTTTCAGCCATCGTTGGTCCGGCGCATCAAGCTCTATACCAAAGACACGCCTTTGTTTGAGCAGTTCGGCATTCAGGACGAGATCAATCGCTCGTTGAAGTCGAAGGTGTGGCTGAAGAGTGGTGGACACATCGTTATCAACCAGACCGAAGCCTTGGTGGCCATCGACATCAATACCGGCAAGTACGTTGGCAAAACCCAGCGGCTGGAAGACACCATCGCCAAGACAAATGTCGATGCCGTCAAGGAAATTGTTCGCCAGATCAGGCTGCGCGATCTGGGGGGCATCATCGTCATCGACTTCATCGACATGGACGAGCGCAAGAATCGCCAGAAGGTGATGCAGGCGCTCGAAGAAGCTCTGCGCAACGATCGGGCTCCGTCAAAGGTTCTGCAGTTCAACGATTTCGGATTGGTGGCGATTACTCGCAAACGCGTGAAGCAATCGCTGGAGCGCACCTTGGGAGAGACTTGCCCCTATTGCGCAGGCGCGGGCTTTGTGAAATCGGTGCCGACTGTGTGCAACGAGCTGTACATCGAGATGCGCAAGATGGCGAAGTTGCACGACAAAACCGATATCACCGTGCGTGTGAATCCCGAGGTAGCCAAAGCCCTGAAGGCCAACAATGGCAAGCTGATCTCCGAGATGGAAGACCTGACTGGCAAGACTGTCCTGGTGAGGAGCGACCCGCTGCTGCATCAGGAAAACTTCGACATTCACTAGCCGCGGAACTGCCAACGCAGATATTGGAGCTCGCAAAGCGCCATTTAGGTGGCTGTTACGAAACTCCATGCCGGCCCTCGTCGGTGGAACAAGTGATGCTCTCTTTGTCCCATAGCAGCAGCTCGACAACTCAAACTGCTGCTCTGGGACGCTAGAAGTGGAACATTCTTGATCCGCATCTACAAATGATATGAGTTTTGTAACAGCCTCCTAAGTGGCTCCAGTAACCCCAATAGCGACCCAAGGGAAAATTTAACCCCTCCTTGCATCCTGCGCTGCCATGCGCGACGGCGCGTGGATTCGCGGAACATTCATCAGCTATTCACAAGGCTGTAACTTTCTGCCCATAGGATGCGGCTGAACGTCCATCGTCAGATTCTCAGTTGACAGCGGTTCTCGGGCGTTCGAGAACTCGTATGCTCATCCGCCTACTTTGGTTTCAGGAGAGAAAAGAGAAATGAAACGACGACTGGCTATCGCGCTGGTGGTACTGTCTACCACCAGTGTTTTCGCGCAAAGTGTCTCGAAGCAGCTCCAGGACATGAAAGACGCCATTTCCGCACAACAGCAGCAAATTCAACAATTACAGCAGCAAATCCAGAGTCGCGATCAGGCCATCCAGCAGTTGCAGCAGCAGCTTGCGAACCTGCCGGCGCCCGCGGCGCCGCCACCGCCGCCGGGCTGTTGCGACCAGGTTGGCGCGCTGCAGCACGACGTCGCCGACCTGAAGACGGTTACTGGCAACACCGCGAACGAACTGCAGGAGACACAGAAGCGGGTTAGCGACTTGGAGAGCCCGCTGGCCATTCACTACAAGGGAATCACCATTACTCCGGGTGGCTTCCTGGCAGCAGAAACCGTGCGGCGGCAGCGCGCCGAGGGAGCGGACATTAACACCAACCTCAACGGCATTCCTTACCCCGGCTCCTCGCAGGCCCACCTGTCCGAGTTCTACGGATCGGGACGTCAGTCGCGAGTTTCGATGCTGGCACAGGGCAAGCTCGACAGTATGACGATGACGGGCTATGTCGAGGCTGACTTCCTGGGCGCGGGCACGACCTCGAACAACAACGAGAGCAACTCCTACGTTCTACGTCAGCGCCAAGTGTGGGGTCAGGCTGCATTGCACAACGGCTGGAGCTTCACGGGTGGACAGATGTGGAGCTTAGTGACGGAAACCAAGGTGGGTGAGGATAATCGTACCGAGGCTACGCCGCTGACCATCGACCCACAATATACCGTTGGCTTCAGCTGGGCACGTCAGTACGGCTTCCGTGTTGTCAAGAACTTAAACAACAAGGTTTGGTTCGGCTTCTCGGTGGAGGACTCGCAGGAAACGCTCACCGCCCACGGGAATACTGCCAATTCGTTCCTGATCGGTTCGCAGGGCAACTCGGGCGGCCTGTACAACGCCGCCATCAACGGTTGCTCGTCGACTCTTTCAGGCACCCCCGTCTCCAGCGTCACGACCACTTGCAGCAGCCTTGCCAACTACTCCTCCAATCCGTCCCCAGACTTCGTCGCAAAACTGGCCTTTCAGCCGGGCTTCGGACACTATGAAATCTTCGGTTTGCTCAGCGAGTTCCGCGATCGCGCCTTCCCCAATGCAGGTGCGGCCAAACCGAGCGCGGCCGGCGCCTATAATGACTCGACTTGGGCTGGTGGCGGCGGCGCCAACGCGCGCTGGTCAATGTTCCAGAAGCACGTTGACCTGGGCATCCACGCCTTGGGCGGGAAAGGAACCGGGCGCTATGGCACCGCAGGCCTGTCGGACGCAACCGTCAATCCGTACGGCACTCTGGCTCCCATCAAAAACTACCAGGGCCTGCTGACGTTGGAGTATCACTCTCCCAAGTGGGACTGGTACGGCAACGGCGGCGTCGAGTATGACGCCCGCACACAGTTCCAGAACTCGAAGGGTCTGTATAACATCGGCTACGGTGCGATCAACCTCAGCAATCTAGGTTGCAATACCGAGACGCTGCCCAGCTCCGGACTAACCGCGGGCTTCAACCCCGGCAGCTTGGCCAATTGTACTGCCGATACCAAGGACATCTGGGAAGGTTCGTTGGGCTTCTGGTACAAGTTCTACAACGGCGAAAAGGGCAGACTGCAGTTCGGATTGCAGTATTCCTACCTGACCAAGACGGCCTGGGCTGGCGAAGGTGCAATACGTCCAACGCCCGCAGGTCCTGTTAACCCGAGCGCTATTGACAACATGTTCTTCACTTCCTTCCGCTATTACCTGCCGTAAGCAACTCGGGTGGCCGGGCGTTAGCCTGGCCACCGGAGCTTTGTGTTGTGGTAGTCGAGTCGGCGATAAGAATTGGTGAAGCCTCCTCCACGGCTACTCGGCCAACGAGCCGCGTGATCCCAAAACGGCGAAGACTGTCAGCAGCATGAGGGATGAGCTGCATAGCTGCAGAGCGCGCCTCCGTCGAAAGCGTTGGCTCCACTGTCATGGAATCCCCAGTATTCCACTTACGCTGCCGAGAAGGTCCGGTAGTTGCTAAAACGTAGTTCGCCATCATCCCAATCGCGGCGCTTGTCAGCCTGTCAACCGTGTGATTGCCCTGACGTCTACTTAGGACGGTGATCCGAGTGAGGTCCCCAACCACGCTTGCGACCTAGTCAGTGAGCGCAATGGGGATTTTTCACCGATTACTCCAGTTTGGTGAGAATCGGACAACCAAATTCTTATTTCTCTGCATCGCTCCTCTGATGTAGCGGTCTCTGCGGTTGAGGACTTTAATCTCCGCATCGAGAACCCTCGTCGGTGAGCCCCGAAGGCTGCGAGAGAACACTGCTTCCGGGCAATAACGCACGACTCGGCCAGACCCGTTTCGAAACCTGGCTGACTCAGCCCGCAGCACAAATACCGAGTGCGCATCCTCAGACTGACGCCGCCTAAAGCTACAGGGGCCGCAGTAGTGGCGACCCGTCAGCAAGAACTTCAAGAAACAGCGGTCGAGTTGGGCTGACCCGGCCTCAACACGCAAGCTGGAACAGAGACAACTACCAAGGAGGTAAGAGAGTCATGAAAAAGAGTAGCTGACATCGTCGCCGCGGCGCTGAAGGCACAGTAGACGTCTACCCAGTCGCTCGTCGCGCCGACTTATGCGGAATTATTGCACCTTCGTCCGATCGTCCTGAATCCACACCGTTGGCGTAATGGGACGCGAGGGAAGACCACCAATCGCATTGAACTGCAACGGAATGCCGGCGAGGAAATTCTGAAAGGAAGATAGTGCATGGCAACGGGAGATACGAACCCGCAACCTAGTCCTATAGTCGATCGAACCGAAGAGGCGCCGCCAACCGAGACCCCCAGCAGCAGGCGGGACCGGCTTCGTGGGCTGTCACCACGGGGTCGTACAAGGCGTACTCGGATGTGGCCTGGTCTCTCGCGGGCGTGCTCGTGCTGCTTATCGCCGGCTACTTCCTTTGGCGCTACCTCAGCAGCTACCAATCCACCGACGATGCGCAGGTAGATGTCCATCTTTACCCCGTCAGCGCGCGAATTTCAGGCTATGTGGACAAGGTGAACGTGGGCGACAACCAATACGTCGAGAAAGGGGCGGTGCCTGGTTGAAATTGACCCGAGAGACTATCAGGTTGCCGTCGATCGAGCGAAGGCTGATCTGGCGAGCGCGGAGGCAACCGCGCGGTCGCTCAACATCGTGGTTCCCATTACCTCCGTGAACACCACGAGCCAGTTGAGCTTCACCACCTCTGATGTAAAGAATGCGGCGGCCGGCGTCACAGCCGCCGAGAAGCAACTGGCCGCCGCGCAGGACCAAGTGGAGCAAGTGGAGGCGAATGACGTTCTGCTGCAGGACAACGTAAAACGATACAAACAACTGGTGGATAAGCAAGAGGTCTCGGCACAGCTGTACGAAGACGCATTCTCGGCTGCCAAGGCCAGCAGGGCCGCGGTGGCGGCGGCCCACGCAAATGAGGCGGCGGCGACGCAAGCTGTCCAGCAGGCACACGCAAAGCTCGCCGGGGCAGAAGCAAACCAGCGGGCGGCACAGACGGGGCCGCAGCAAGTCGCGTCGACTCGTGCTCGTGCACTGTCGGCCGTCGCCGACGTCCAACAGAAGCAAGCCGCTCTGGCTCAGGCCGAGCTGAACTTGGGATACACGAAAATCCTTGCGCCGGTCAGCGGCGAGGTGACCAAGACTGTTGTCGTCGGCCTGAACGTCCAACCCGGCCAACAGATGCTGACGGTTGTGCCGCTGCAGGATGTATGGATCACAGCCAACTTCAAGGAAACCCAAATGAAGGGGATGCGGCCCGGACAGCCCGCGAAAATCAGCGTTGACTTGAATGGCCGAACCTATAAGGGACACGTGGACAGCATCGCCGGGGCCACGGGCCCGGAATTCAGCGTGCTGCCTCCGGAAAATGCAACCGGCAACTACGTGAAAATCGTGCAGCGGATTCCAGTGAAGATCGTGCTCGACCCGGGCGAAAACCGCGACCTGCAGCTCCGGCCGGGCATGAGCGTCGAAGCGAAGGTGTATCTGCGATGAGCGACACTCCAACAACTCCCGCTGTCGAGGCAGCGCCATGGCACCCTAAGTACAATATCTGGCTGATTGGGGTGGTGGTGGCGATGGCGGCTTTCATGGAGATCCTCGACACCAGTATCGCCAACGTTGCCCTACCCTACATTGGCGGCGGTCTCGGGGTCAGCAACGACGACAGCACCTGGGTGCTCACCTCCTATCTGGTTTCCAATGCCATTGTCCTCCCCATCAGTGGTTGGCTTGCCGTCCGCTTTGGCCGCAAGCGATTTTTCATGGTATGCCTGGGAATTTTCACAGTGAGTTCCCTGCTTTGCGGGATGGCCACGACCTTTCCGCTCCTGCTGCTATTCCGGGCGATGCAAGGAGCTGGCGGTGGAGGACTTCAGCCGATGGCGCAAGCCATTCTGGCCGACAGTTTTCCGCCTGAAAAACGCGGTTTGGCCTTCGCATTGTATGGCATCACGGCAGTCGTTGCCCCGACCGTCGGTCCGACTCTGGGCGGCTGGATCACTTTCAACTATTCCTGGCGCTGGATTTTCCTTATCAACTTGCCGGTCGGCCTTGCTACGGTGTGGCTGGTATTCCGCTTGATTGAAGACCCGCCTTATCTGAGCCGGCTGAAAGCTGCGGGGGTAAAACTCGACTATATCGGAATCGCATTTCTAGCGCTGGGCGTCGGCGCTTTGCAGGTCATCCTGGACAGAGGTCAGGAGGATGACTGGTTCGGTTCACACTTCATCGTGACTCTGGCGATTGTATCGGGTGTGTGCCTGGTGTCGCTGGTGATCTGGGAGTGGTTCAACAAGCACCCGATCATCGAGGTTCGACTTTTCAAAAATTTTAATTACCTGAGTTCGAACCTGATGATGTTCAACTTCGGAATCCTGTTGTTCAGCAGTCTGGTCATGATGCCTCTGTTTCTTCAGACCCTCTTGGGGTATACGGCCGAACTGGCGGGATTCGTTGCTCTCTGGCGGCGGTTTAGTCTTGCTGTTCGCCATGCCTGTCGTCGGGCAACTCACAACCAAATTCCAGGTCCGCTACATCATCGCTTTTGGCTGGCTGTGCCTGGCAATTGCGATGTACTACTCTACCCAGCGCATTGACCTGACGATCAGCTTCGTTTCCGCTTCGTGGTTGCGCGTCGCTCAGGTTGTCGGTCTCGGTTTCCTTTTCGTGCCGATCACGCTGGCGGCCTACATTGGCATGCCTGCGGAAAAGAGCAATGCCGTTGCCGGCATGGTCAACTTCATGCGCAACATCGGGAGCAGCGTGGGGACTTCCATGGTCACAACGCTGATCGACCGTCGCTCCGAATACCACCAGTCGGTTCTAGTCAGCCACACAACCCCCGGTAGTCAGAGCTTTCAGAACCTGGTCGACGGCGCGAAGCAGCTCTACATGCACTCGGGAATGAGTCCGCCTGACGCGCTGCATAAAGCCTATGCCAGCATCTACCGGATGGTGCAGGCACAGTCTGCGACTCTGGCATATATCGATACCTTCATGGTGCTGGCTGTGATCTCCGCGATCATGTTCGTGTTGTCATTTGTCTTAAAAAAGAATGATCCGGGAGGGGGCGGTGAGGTGGCGGTTGGTTAATGCAAAGTTTAGTCTTGCGCATGGCGACGCTGCCGAAGCGGGCCGGCAGTCCGAATGCGCCATGCGAGCATCTGAACAAGTCGAGTAACAGCATCGTTGTAAGGGGAACACCGTGATCAACATCATCACCATCGAGCGAGAATACGGCTGCGGCGGAGGCGAGATCGCCCGCAATCTAGCTGAGCGTCTGGACTGGAAGCTATGGGACGAGTTGCTGACCTGCGAGATCGCCCGGCTTAGCAACTGCAAGCAATCCGAGGTCGAATCTCGCGAGGAGCGGGTCGACCCGCTTTACTATCGGCTCTTTAAATCCATCTTACGGGGCAGCTTCGAAGGCAGTCTGAATGTACACCGTCTGAAGTTGCTCGATGCGGACAGTATCTTGCGCGTCACTGAGCACGTGGTCCGGAAAGCGGCGACTGAAGGAAACTGCGTCATCGTGGGCAGAGGGCCCAACATTTCTTGCGTCACCGGGACGATACCTTGAGGATCTTCCTCTACGCTCCCCGCCAGGCCAAGATCGCTCGCCTGATGGCCGACGGCCTAAACGAGAGCGAGGCGAAGGACTCGGTGGACACCGTCGACGCCGAGCGCGGGGCCTTCATCGAGAAGTACTTCCATATCAAATGGCCGAATCCGCCCGTTTACCACGCAATGCTAAACACCGTGATCGGGGTGAGCGGCGTGGTAGATGAAATCCTGAACCTGAAGAGAACGGTCGAACAGCGAACGCGAACCGCCTGACTGGAGTTACAGAAGATTGTGCGTCAACTGCTCGGCCATAGTGACGCCGCTGTTCCGAGCCAGCCATGCAACCTCTCGGCCGGCTACTTGCTCAAGGAGTGCTCCAATGATACATCGCTCGATTCTGCACTTGCGTTTTGGTGTCGTCGCCTCGCTCGCTTCAGCGGTCCTGTTGTTCGCGACCGCCGCGGCGGCCCAGGCTGGCATAGGGATCGGTAACACCACCGGGTACGCCACGGCTCCCAGCTCCTCGCTGGGCCAAGGTCCGCTCACGGGCAGTGTTCCCAGCGGCACGGCAACCACAGAGGTGCTGCATTTGACGCTGGGCGATGCCATCAACCGCGCGCTGAGGTACAACCTCGGCTCGATTGAAAACAGCGAAAACACCCGCATTGCGCGCGGCCAGCGGCTGGTCGCACTCAGCCAGCTTCTGCCGCAAGTCGGCGCCGAGGTCGGCGAGACGGTCGAGCAGTTCAGCGCTGCGACTCTGGGCATCAAGACCCCATTTATTCCCCCCGTTATCGGCCCCTTTAGTTACAGCTCGGCGACCGCGACGATCAGCTCCACGATCTTCAGCTATCAATCCATTCAGCACTTTAAGTCGGCGCGCAGCGCCGAAGAGGCCGCCAAGCTCAGCTATAGCGATGTTCTGGACGCGATCACGCTGACCGTCGGTAATGCCTACCTTCTCGTCATCCAGGGCCGGTCCCACATCCAGGCGCAAGAGGCCCAGGTGCGGAATGCGAAGGCGCTCTACGACCAGGCAGTGGATCAGTTCCAGGCGGGGACGGCGCCGCGTATCGACGCCACACGCACCGAGGTGCAGTTGCACACCGAAGAGTACAACCTCAGCGTTGCCCGCAATAACTTCGCCGTGGCCAAGCTCGCACTGGGGCGTGCCATCGGGCTGCCGCTCGGCCAGGAGTTCGACCTGGCTGACACGCTTCCGTATGCCGACATCAATCCGCCCAGCCTGGAGTCGGCGCTGAGCATGGCCTACCAGTCGCGTAGCGACTTTCGCGCGGCCATCGACAACCAGAAATCGGCCGCGCAGGCGCTGGCCGCCGCCAAAGGCGAGCGCTACCCCGTGGTCGCCATGAACGGCAACTACGGCGATGTGGGCACTACCTTCGGGCACTCGCACGGAACGTTCCTGGTCCAGGGCGGGGTGAGCGTGCCCATCTTTACCAGCGGCCGCATCAAGGGCGACATCACGCAAGCCGAAGCTATGCTGCGGCAGCGCAAAGCCGAATCCGAAAACCTGCGCGGGCAAATTGACTATGACGTGCGTACCGCCTACCTCAACCTCAACGCCGCCAAGGAGCAGGTGAATGTAGCGCAGCGCAACATCGAGCTGGCCAATGACAATCTCGCCCGCTCTCAAGATCGCTTCCGCGCCGGCGTGACCGACAGCGTGGAGGTGGTGCAGGCGGAGCAGTCGCTGGCCAGCGCCAACGACCAGTACATCACCAGCCTCTACAGCCACAATCTGGCCAAGCTGTCGCTGGCGCGCGCACTGGGAGTGGCTCGCACGAACTACAGCCAGTATCTCGCCGGAAGGTAATGCCAAGACCGCTATTGGGATTCAAGTATCAGCATTCAAGGGAAGTTCCGTGGCCTGAATGCGTGCAATACCCGTGCTTAGCGTGTTGTTGGTCTGATCTTGCGATACCGGGCTGGCCAAAACCTCCACATGTTCGGTGGGGCCCGTCCTGCTGAATCCGGTTGTAGCCCGCCTGATGAAAACGTCAGGAATAATCGGGCTTGAGATCGGGATCCGGCGAAGTTGTTCGGAAGTCCTCGAATCCGTCGGGGAAGTGGCCTTCAAAGACCGTCTCGGGGTAGTGCGCCTCGGGGTGCTCGTCGAATCCCTCAGGCACCAGGACGATGGCCGCGAGATACCTGGGGCCGGTTTACTTGGATCGCGACCTACGCTACACTCCCACACTAACAATCTATGTGGGGAAGGGTCTGCCTGCTTGCCATAGACCCCGTCCCGAATCGGCTGCGAGCTGCCGCGGTAAGTTCCCACTGACTGGGCCGCAACGCTATCCAACGAGGTTCCCCGGCGAACGCCAATCTTCGGGGGCGGGAGGTCTGAATGATTAAGGAGCTTGCGCTTCGTTGGCCGGTGGTGCGCCAGATCGTGAATCGGGCGGATGGAACCGGCGCGGAGGCGATGAGTGAGCGCACGCGCACTCTGCTCCCCAAGAATAAAGGCGCCGAAGTGGCGCGCTCGGTTTGTCCGTATTGCGCCGTCGGGTGCGGCCAACTCATTTTCCACGAGGGCAATCGCCTCATCTCGATTGAGGGCGACCCGGCGTCGCCGGTTTCGCGCGGACGGCTTTGTCCGAAGGGCTCCGCCAGCTACGAACTGCTGACCCACTCCAAGCGGCTCACCAGAATGAAGTATCGGCGTCCGTTTTCCAAAGTGTGGGAAGAGATCGAACTGCAGCAGGCCATCGAGATGATCGCCGACCGCATTTGGCAGAGCCGCGAGCGCACGTTTGTGGAGTCGAGAGATGGTCAGAGCCTGATGCAGACAACGGCCATGGCTCACCTCGGGGGCGCCACTCTCGACAACGAAGAGAACTACCTGATCAAGAAACTTTTCACGGGAGGTTTGGGCATGGTTTGCATAAGCAACCAGGCCCGTATATGACACAGCTCCACTGTGCCCGGTCTGGGCACAACGTACGGCAGAGGCGGAGCGACAACAGCGCCAAAGGATCTGCTGAATGCCGATGCCATCCTGATTATGGGATCAAACATGGCCGAGAACCACCCGGTGGGATTCCAGTGGGTGGTCGATGCCAAGGAGCGTGGCACGAAGGTTATTCACGTGGATCCGCGCTTCAGCCGGACGTCCGCGCTGGCCAATCTTTGGGTGCCGCTCCGCCCCGGTTCCGACATTATCTTTCTGGGAGCCTTGATACGGTACGCTCTTGAGAATGACTTGTACTTCCGCGACTATATCGTGAACTACACCAATGCCCCGGTGATCATCTCCGACGGCTTCAAGGATACGGAAGAACCTCGCGGGCGTTTTCTCCGGGTGGAAGGAAGAGCAACGATGCTACGATCCAGCGACCTGGCTTTATAAGGGCTCTGCGCCTTACCCGGCGCCGGCTCAGTCGTCGTCCGGTGGCGCGGAGGGCGGCCACGCGCAGCCAGGCGCGAACCTAATGCCCGATCTCAACCGGTATGAGAAGGATGAAACGCTGCAACATCCGCGTTGCGTGTTTCAGCTCTTGCAGCGGCATTTCGCGCGATACACGCCGGAGATGGTGGAGCGCTACTGTGGCGTTCCCAAAGAGCCGTTCCTGCGTGCCGCCAAGACCTATTGCACTGCTTCTGGCCCCGACAAGACCGGCTCGATCTGCTACGCCGTGGGATGTACGCAACACTCCTCGGGCGTGCAGGTCATCCGCTGCGCTGCCATCCTGCAACTCTTGCTGGGGAACATGGGGCGTCCCGGCGGAGGCATTCTCGCGCTTCGCGGTCACGCTTCTATTCAGGGTTCCACTGACGTTCCTACACTCTTCGACATTCTTCCGGGGTATCTCAGCATGCCCAAGTTTGGCGACGAGTCGAATACCCTGAGCAACTACATTGCGAAATACAAAACGCGCACCGGCTGGTGGAACAATTTCGATAAGTACGTCGTTAGCCTCTTGAAGGCCTACTACGGCGAGGCGGCAACCCCGGAAAACGATTTCGGATTCAACTGGCTTCCGCGTCTAACCGGCGATCACTCTCATCAGGGTTATTGGCTGGAGATGATGGACGGCAAAATGGACGGCCTCTTCGTCATGGGCCAGAACCCCGCGGTCGCCGGGCCAAATTCCGGATTCGAGCGCCGCGCGCTCGGAAAACTTAAATGGCTCGTAGTCCGCGAGATGGTGGAAACGGAGACAGCTTCGTTCTGGTATGAGGCGCCGGAGGTGCAGAGCGGCGAGTTGCGGGTCCGAGGACATCCAGACAGAGGTGTTTCTCATGCCTGCGGCCGGCCACGCGGAAAAGGCAGGGACGTTCACCAATACCCAGCGACTCCTGCAGTGGCGCGAGAAAGCGGTTGACCCCCCCGGCGACAGTCACAGCGAGAACGCATTCATTTTTCAACTGGGGAAGCTTCTTAAGGAAAAGGCCAGAAGGGATCCGCGTCCGCGCAATGCCGGACTGATTGCCTTGACGTGGGACTATCACACCGAGGGGAAAGACCAGGAGCCGGACGGCGAGGAGATTCTTCAGGAGATCAATGGCTACACTGTCGCTGACCGGAAACTGGTTCCCGGTTTCGGCGCGCTGCAAGCTGACGGCTCGACCGCATGCGGTTGTTGGATCTATTCTGGCGTCTTCCCGGAGCCGGGAAAGAATCGCGCCAACGAACGCGACTCGAAGGATTTTTATGGCCATGGATGGGGCTTCGCGTGGCCTGCGGACCGGCGTATTCTCTACAACCGGGCGTCCGCGCGACCCGACGGCCATCCTTGGAGCGAGCGCAAGAAGCTCGTTTGGTGGGATGCCGAGGCGGGCAAGTGGACCGGCAATGACGTTCCCGATTTCGTCGCTACCAAGCCTCCCGATCATCAAGCGAAGCCCGGCGCGCAGGGCGACGATGCGCTAGCGGGCGACAAACCGTTCATCCTTCATGCCGACGGACTCGGCTGGATATGGGTTCCTACCGGGCTCAACGATCGGTCCGCTGCCGGCGCACTACGAGCCGCTCGAATCGCCCATCCGCAATCCGATCTATCCATCACAGCAGACCAATCCGGTTGCCAAGTCCGAGAGCCGTGCCGGCAACGAGTACGCGACCTCTCCGGATGGTCGCTTCCCGCACGTCCTCACCACGTATCGTTTGACCGAGCATCACACGGCTGGCGGAATGTCGCGCACCTTGTCGCATCTGGCTGAGTTACAGCCTGAAATGTTCTGCGAATTGCCGGTCGAGCTGGCGCAAGGGCTTCGGATTGCCAATGGCGACTGGGTTACCGTGGTCACGCGACGAGGAGCGATCGAAGCTCGCGCTGCCATCACTCGTCGCATGCAGTCTCTCGCGATTGATGGACAAACCATTCAGCAAGTTGGCGTGCCCTATCACTGGGGCTATTCGGGACTGGTGAAAGGCGACATTGGCAACGACTTGATTGCCATCTCGGAAGAGCCCAACGTGCGCATCATGGAAACCAAAGGCGTGCTTTGCGCCGTGCTGCCCGGCAACCGCGCCAGTAACGCCGAGCGCCTCGCGGAACTGCTGGCGCCCTCATCAGGAAATCCCTCATGACAAAGACTGCGTTCCTTACCGACGCCACCATTTGCATCGGCTGCAAGGCCTGCGAAGTTGCCTGCAAGGAGTGGAATGAGGTTCCCGCCGATGGAATGGAATGGAGTGGGCTGTCTTACGACAACACCAAGAGTCTAGGCGCCTCGACGTGGCGTCACGTTATGTTTTTGGAACAGCCGGTCGTGGCTGGTCCGCAGCTTGCCGAAACCGAAAC
Source organism: uncultured Acidobacteriaceae bacterium (assembly GCA_963836295.1). GTDB lineage: Bacteria > Acidobacteriota > Terriglobia > Terriglobales > Acidobacteriaceae > Bog-257. The sequence continues at coordinate 18,388 of CAWIIY010000011.1, forward strand.
CCGTTCCGCTGGGTCTTTTTGTCTGACGTCTGCAAGCACTGTGCGAACTCCGGCTGCCTTGAAGCCTGTCCTACCGGCTCAATTTGCAGAACCGAAGTCGGATCGGTCTATGTGCAACCGGACATCTGTAATGGCTGCGGATACTGCGTGGTTGCGTGTCCCTTCGGAGTAATTGAGCGGCGTCCGCAGGATGGTCGCGCCTTCAAATGTACGTTTTGCTACGACCGGCAAAAGGTCGGCCTCATGCCGGCGTGCGCAACTGCGTGTCCGACGCAGTCCATTCAATTCGGGCCGTTGGACGAGCTCCGCGATCGCGCCAAAGCGCGCGTCACAGAATTACAGGAACGCGGTTACACCGACGCTCGGGTTTACGATCCGCAGGAAACCAGCGTGGGAGGCATTCACGCCTTCTTCGTGATCCTGGGACAGCCGGAAAACTATAACTTGCCGCCCGCGCCGGAAGTTCCGACCGCTTACCTGGCAAGCGCCTGGGGCTCGGCTTTTACTGCGGCGGCGATCCTGCTGATGGTGGTTTACATTGCTTTTTCTCTGCATTAATTGTGCAGCGTGATAGACTCTTGCGCTCCCGTCTTATGAGCTCTCTGCCAAGCCCGAAAGCCACGGAGGAACGGCTACAGGAAATCCGTCGCTTAGGTGCTGAGAATGCCTTCCGTCCAGACCAAACGAATCATCCTCAGATTCAGGGCTCCGACAGTTACTACAATCTGCCCGCGCTGAAACCTCCGGTATGGACATGGGAGGTACCGCTCTACTTCTTCGTCGGGGGAATTTGCGGTGTTTCGGCTTGCCTCGCCTTCTTCGCTCACCTATTCGACAGCGACCCCGCACTGATTCGCCTCCTATTGTGGATCGCGCTTGCCGGCTCCGCTTTGTGTCCAGTGCTGTTGATCCTCGATCTTGGCCGGCCATCGCGTTTCCTGAATCTGCTGCGAGTCTTTAAGTGGCGCTCGCCGATGTCGATGGGCGTGTGGATCCTGGTTTCATTCTCCGGGTGCACATTCCTCGCCGTCGTTGTAAATGAGCTCGTCTTAAGGCGTTTTGCCATTCCGGGCCTGCTCGCCTTGCTCTGGGCGGCGGAAGCTGCGGGCATGCTTACAGGGCTTCTGCTCGCCAGCTATACCGCTGTCCTGATCGGCGCAACCGCTATTCCCGTGTGGTCGGAAAACCGAACTGTGCTGCCCGCTCATTTTCTGACGTCCGGCCTCGGCGGTGCGGCGGGCATCCTCGAACTCGCTGGGTTCCTTATTCCGGTCACGCAAATGCTTGGGTTCGCTAGCGCTGGTATCGAAACGCTGCTGGGCGCCTGGTTTGAGATTCACCGGCCGGCTGTCAACCGTCCGCTTCACCAGGGACGCTCTGCCGTAATGTTTCGAGTGGCGGGCGCGCTCGCCGGACCGGGCTCTTTACTGCTGCGCATTGTCTGGGGTTCGACCCCGCCGGGCGCTATGCCGCGGCATCATGCTTTCTGGTGGGTGCGCTGATCAGCCGATACGCATGGATCTGGGCTGGCCGCGCTTCCGCAAAAGAACCGGACGTTCAATTCGCTCTGCAAAGAAGCCAAATTGAGGCCCGCGAAAGGAGATGGCACGTAGTTACCGAACGACTACCAAACCGTTGGGGAATTGCTGTCGCCGCAGTGGTCATGCAGGTTTGTCTGGGCGCGGTTTACGCTTGGAGCGTATTCGTCAAACCGCTGGTCAATACCCAGCACTGGACGCTTACGCAAGTGTCCCTATCCTTCACCATCGATGTTCTTCTTTATCGGAGTAGGGACCGTGATCGGCGGACTGTGGATGGACAAGGCCGGTTCACGCAAGGTGGCAACCGTAGCGGGAATCATCTACGGCGCGGGTTACATCCTGGCGTCCAGAGCGACGGCCGACCACTCTCTGACCATGCTCTATCTCTCCTACGGAGTGCTGGCCGGCATTGGCGGAGGCATGGGCTATATCTGCCCGGTTGCGACGGTGGCCAAATGGTTTCCCGACAAACGCGGCATCATGACTGGACTAGCAGTCACCGGATACGGAGCCGGGGCTCTGTTGATGGGACCGATTGCAGCACGAAAAATTGTTTCTTCCGGTGTGCCCGCAACCTTCCTGATGTTTGGCATTGGCTACCTCATCTTCGTAGTGCTATCCGCCCAACCATTCGCAAACCCGCCGGCCGACTGGAAGCCCCAAGGCTGGGCGCCGACCGGCAACGTGGCGAGAGCGGCGACGGCGGACAACTACACCGTCAAAGAGGCAACCCACACCTGGCAGTTCTACCTGCTCTGGAGCATGCTCTTCCTGAACGTTTTGGCGGGTATTATGATCATCAGCCAAGCCTCGCCCATGGCCCAGCAACAGGTCCACCTGACCGCGGTTGCGGCCGGAACCATGGTCGGCTTGCTGGGTATCTTCAATGCAGCCGGACGGTTCTTCTGGGCCTGGATGTCCGATCTGATCGGCCGCGCCCGCGTGTATCTGCTGCTGTACATCATTCAGGCGGTAATTTTCTTTAGCCTGCCTAGGATCACTACACAGACGCTGTTCTTCTTTGCCTTCGCTGCCATTTATCTCTGCTATGGCGGAGGCTTCGGAACCATGCCGTCCTTTACTGCCGACTATTTCGGACCTAAGTTCATGGGTGGAATTTACGGATGGATTCTGCTGGCGTGGGGCGTGGGAGGCGTAGTTTCCCCGTTGATGATCGCCCGCTTGCGCCAGATTACCGGGCAGTACTCGACTGCGGTTTACATTATCGCCTGCATCATGACGGTTTCCGTAATCCTGCCGCTTGTTGCCAGAGCTCCAGCGAAGGACGCCGCTCGAAAAGCGATAAGGTCAGCGGCTTAGAAAAACCGACGTTCCGAATCTCGCTCAAGGAGGCAGGCGCTAAGCTTGGCTTGAAGCGGACCGTGTTAATTTTCAAGATGAAGAAGCTTGGCACCGAAAGGCCAATGGGGCGCGTTGATGTGCCTGAGCCTGTTGCCGCGACTGAACTATCCGAACCATCGCGTCGCGCAGAGATGATCGCTGCCTAACTGGAGACAACACCCTTGCGAGACTTTGACAGCTTGTCGCAGAAAGAAATCCTTGCCCTGGCGATTTCGCTGGAGGAAGAGGACGAACGTATTTACTCCGACTACGATGAGAATCTGCGGGAGAACTTTCCCGGCACAGCGCAGATATTTGAAGAGATGCGCCAGGAAGAAATCGGGCATCGTCGCCGGCTGATCGAGCTGTACAAGCAGAAATTCGGCGAGCACATTCCGCTGATCCGCCGCCAGGACGTGCGCGGATTTGTACAGCGTAAGCCGATCTGGCTGAACACGCCGCTGCGTCTGGAGCAGATACGCGCCCAGGTCAGCGCCATGGAAGTGGAGACGCGCCGCTTTTACGAGTGTGCCGCGGCGCGCGCGCAGGACGCAAGCGTCCGGCAACTGCTCAACGATCTGGCGGCGGAGGAGGAGACTCATGTCGAACGCGCTGCCGAGCTGGAGAAAACCGAACTCAAGCCGGAAGTACGAGAAGAGGAAGACAAAGCCAAGCGGCGGCTGTTCGTATTGCAGATTGTGCAGCCGGGCCTGGCGGGCCTGATGGATGGTTCGGTCTCGACGCTGGCGCCGGTTTTCGCTGCGGCGTTTGCTACCAAGAACACCTGGGATGCTTTTGCCGTTGGCCTGGCGGCGTCGCTGGGGGCGGGCATCAGCATGGGCTTCGCCGAGGCGCTCTCCGATGATGGCAGCCTGACCGGACGCGGTACTCCGTGGATCCGGGGCTCGATAACCGGAGCGATGACAGCGCTGGGCGGCATCGGCCACACACTTCCGTACCTCATCCACAACTTCAATGTCGCAACTACTGTGGCGATTTTCGTCGTCCTTGTCGAGTTGTCAATCATTACGTGGGTGCGTCATCGCTTCATGGACACGCCGCCGTTCTCGGCTGCTATGCAGGTGGCATTGGGCGGCGCGCTGGTGTTCGCCACCGGAATCCTGATTGGGAATGCGTAACTGCGGGAACCATTCACCATGCGATCTATCATCCCAGCCGCGGTGTTTCTGCTAATGGTGTCGGTAGGCATGAGCCTGCGGCACAGGCAAATCATTGACAATTTGCGGCGGATGCATTGGACGACATGGCTGGGCCTGCTGCTGGCAACCTTCATTGTGCCCGCGGCGTTGGCACTGCTGATTGGCCGCATTCTGCCCCTCAAGCCGGCTGAGATGGCAGGCTTGTTCCTGGTTGGCGCTGCGCCGGGCGCCCCGCTCATGACCCGGAACATCGCCAAGAAAGGCTTCGACATGCAACTGGCGGCGGGCTATCAGGTATGGGGCGGGCTGCTTACGCCGATTGTGCTTCCCATCGTCGTCGGCCTGGCGGGGTTGCTGTATAGCATTCGCATCTGGATCCCACCAGGCGACATGCTAGTGCAAATCGTGGAGAAGCAGTTCGTGCCGTTGGTTGTGGGCATACTGCTGGCTTATTTCTTGCCGGCCTTCTCGACCAAGGCCCAGCCCTGGATGAACCGCATCGGCAATGCCGTCCTCATGCTCGGCATCATTGCCATACTGTGGGTGATGCGGTCAACGCTGGCGGCCGTTTTGACCTGGTGGCTGCCAGTGGCGGCATTGCTGCTCGCTATAGGATCGATCGCCGCCATTCGCCTGCTGGTTCACGCTGACGACCTGACCGTGCGCACCCTGGCGATCTGCAATGCCAATCGCCATATCGGACTGGCGCTGCTGCTGAGCGGGCAGTATCTGCACATGAAGAGGACGCTGCCCGGCGTGGCTGCCTATGCGCTGGTGGCGCCATTTGTCATGGGCGTTGCCGCCAAGTTTTTCCACAAAGGTAAAGAATCGCTGGCGGAGCCTGCGTAGAGCGGTCTGGTTTTTGGTGTAGCCGGAGTTGCAGGAAACGTGCCGCCGGCTGAAGCCGGACACTCGCTCTCGAATCGCTGGACGAGTCCTCGCAAAAAATGTCTCCATTGGGCGATCGATCTCATCGGTAGACGTCATACCGGGTCCCATGCGTTTTGGAACCTGGGATAAAGCCATTTTTGACGGTGGAGGCCGAGATGAACGAAAACGATTCTAACAAGCGATGCGCTTCCGCAGTAGGAGAAGGAGCCATGGCGGTGACGTTCGTGCATCGCTATGTGGCGACGGGGTAGTTATTGAGCGCCTGCACTTTGCCTTTGATTCGACCAACACGGGAAGCCTGGTATATCCTGAGCATTGAAGTTGTCAGTTGCGTGACGCAGGGAGGTGCGATGACAACGAAGGTCCTCTTCCGAGACGATTTCTCAACGAACGGTCCACTCAACTCGGCAAACTGGGACTTCAACCGCTGGGAGCAGAACAACAACCCATCGTACCTGGGCCTGACGCAGATGCGCCAATCCCTTCCGGTTGCGGAGAACAACATGGCTCGCATCCGGTTGGATACCTGGCTCGACGGGAAGGCCTTTTCCGGATCGGAGGCGATCACGATTCAGGCGTTTTCTCTACCTGGCAACGGCGGAGGTATTGCCTTCGAAGCCAAGCTTAAATTCGAAGGTACCCAGGGTGGCATGATCGCGGGCTTCTTTACGTTCCAGAAATTTCCTCCGGGCGCGGACCGCGATATTCATGACGAGATCGACGTCGAAATCCTCACTACCAACCTCAAGAAAGTGTCGACCAATGTCTTTGCGCAAGAATCTCTAAATAAGACAGCCCATCCCCTATCGATCGCTGTAACACCAGGCACGTTCGCGGCTTGGCAGACCTACCGGATGGAGTGGTTTCCGGACCACGTCAGTTGGCTCATTAACGGCTCTGTCATCCGGACCGAAAAGAATCATGTTCCGACCCAACCTCAGCAGCTCCACATGAACTTGTGGGGAGTGCCCACAACCTGGGGCCCTTCTCCCGGCGACCCCACCGGTCCGCCCGTCGGCGATCCAAGTTTCACGCCCGCCACGAGCGCAAGCAACAACCAGACCTATTTCTTCGACGTGACTGCGGTGAAAGTGGAACAGTTGTCGGCGGCCCTTTAACCGAGTGATAGCCAAGAAATACCGGGGTTACTTCGACAAGCACAAATGGGGCGCCTCAGGCGATTAGTCCGCCCCGAACAGGTCGCGCGTCGCCCGCACCTCGCCGCTCTCGATGTGGCGTTCGCTGATCGTTGTTTATTCCCCCTTGATACCAATTGGCTTGCTGCTCTGCGCCATAAAGTTTCGCCTCACCTGCAAACCCATCGACACCGTCCGGCATCTGATCTATTCCAGCGACAAGAAAGTTCAGCGAAAACAAACCGGGCGATTGCGAGTGGGCCGTCCCGATTTGTAGCAGAAATCTTGTTGTGGCAACGCATCACTTCCGTTCCGGAAGCTGGATCGGAAGAAGGGGTGATCCGCTTTGCATTCTATGAAGGCGACGTGCGCTGTTTTGCTGGCGCTCGCCATCATCGCTTTACCCGTTGAGGCGCCGGCGTATTCGGTGCTTACCCACGAGGAATTGATCGACCTCGCATGGGACGACAGTATCCGTCCACTGCTGCTGAGCCGCTATCCCGGCATGTCCCAGGCCGCGCTGGTCGAGGCGCACGCCTACGCCTATGGCGGCTCGGCCATTCAGGACATGGGCTACTACCCCTTCGGCAAACAGTTTTTCAGCAATCTGACCCATTACGTCCGTAGCGGCGACTTCATCGTCAGCCTCTTTCGCCATGCCCACAACCCCAATGAGCTGGCCTTCGCCGTCGGCGCGCTATCGCACTACTTGGGCGACAACATCGGCCATAGCGAGTGCATCAATCCGGCCACGGCGGTGGAATTTCCCAGGCTCGCCAGGAAATACGGTGAGTTCGTCACCTACGACGAAAGCCCGCACGGGCACGTGCGCACCGAATTTGCCTTCGACATCGATCAACTTAGCCATCATCGGCTCGCTCCCGCAGCCTACCAGCAGCACATCGGGTTGGAGGTGCCCACCGTTCAGGTAGAAAGCGCTTTCTATGAAACCTACGGATTGCACCTGTCTGAAGTGCTCGGCCCGGTTTTCCCTGCCAGCCGAAGCTACCAATGGTCCGTCCGCCGTTTCATTCCGCGGATCGCGCACGCGGAAACAGTGCTGCACAAAGATTTCCCGCCCGACGCAACGGACCAGGCCTTCCAGACCTTTGCCAGCGAGGTCCAGGATGCAGATTTTCAGGAGCACTGGGCGGCGGAACGCAAGCGGCCTGGAATCGTCACCCATTTCCTGGCAATCGTCATTCTCATACTTCCGAAAGTTGGCACGCTTTCCGATGCCGCCATTCGAGGACCCAACCAGCAAACCGAGCAATGGTACGTGAAGAGTGTCGACGATACTATGGCGGAGTTCCGCGATGTCTTGCGGGAGCTACGGGAGCACCCCGATGTACCGGTCGTGTTGCCCAACCGTGATCTTGACACCGGCGAACTGGTCCGCCCCGGCGCCTATCCTCTGACGGACGAAACCTATGCCACACTACTGCACAGAATCACGGCCGTGCCGGACCGGAAAGTGGTGTTCGGAATTCGCCGCGACCTGCTCGCCTTTTACTCCAATCCGAACGCACCGATTGTTACCAAGAAACATCACAAGGCCTGGACCCGAGTGCAAGAAGAGCTGGCGACGTTGCACGAGATGCCTTTGCGGACAACTGAAGAGCCGGGCCTGGTGGCAAGCGCACATTAAATGTGATTCCGGCGGCCCAAGTCCAAAAAAGGTGAATAGCTAAACCCGTGGCGATGACGAGTGAGAGTGCGCCCCATGGAACTACAGGTACATTGTCCACCCATGGAAGTGGCGTGATGGGAAGAAGGAAAAAAAGGATGGCCAAGGACAGCTCGCGCCGCTTCGACCTTCGTCTTTTGGCCTTCCGCCCATTTTCTCGCGTAAACGCCACCGCACATACCTCCGCACCATCGGGGCACCCCCGACAGCCAGATTGTGCTTCCTTGCTCTGTTTGAGTCTAGGGAAAATTTTGACTTCACTCGTGCACCGATACAAACCAACGCTCTTGCGTACGCGTCCGCCGGAACTGCTATACAGCCCCGAAACTGAAGTCCCAAAACAGGAACCTCTGACCCGACCTGTGCCCTCCGTCACTGACGGCAACTGGCACGAGGAATAGAGTTCATCGTGGGGGTGATTTATGGTCAGGAATTCCTCGCCTCATCCTCGCGTGCACGTCGTTTTGATTCCGGGATTCTTGGGCTTCGACGCGCTCGGCCAGCTTGAATACTATGCCGGCGTGACCCCGCAATTCGCTGCCTGGAAACTGGCTGGCGGCCAGCCCCGCCAAGATGCCGTGCTGCACTATTTCGATAACTTTCCCACCGCCGCCGTCGCCACCCGCGCCACCCGATTGCGCGGCTATCTTGCCAAGCGCATCGCCCGCGGAGAATTCCTGTCCGGCGACTCGATCGCGTTGGTCGGCCACTCCACCGGCGGTCTTGACATTCGCTACTTGCTTTGGGAGCTGGCCCAGGCTCCGGACAAAAGCTATCCGGTTGACGGCACGGCCGTACCCGCCGAGACAATTCTTGATTCGATTGGCCGCGCCGTATTTCTTTCCGTCCCACAATGGGGTACTAATATTGCCGACTGGGTCCGCGATTACGCGCTCGGGCGAACACTGGTCGTCGCCGAACTGCGCGCTTCGGTCGCGGCTTCACAGTTGCCCGTCGTGGATACAATCCAACAGTGGGCCTCTGGCTGGGCGGCGGCAACCACCAAAGTCGATCTGGTTTACGCGCTGCGAGATGCCATGGATGAGGCGGAAGCGCGGCTCTGCCAGGGTCCGACGCGCACCGCCGTGGCGCAAGAGGCGGCGTCGGAAATTGCGCTATGGCTGCGCCACATCGCAACCGATTTCGACGCCATCAACGACCTGTCCAGTCAACCGCCGAACGGCAACAATGGCAGCCCGGCGCACTTTAGTCCGAAGACGCGCGCACGCGAGATTGCCCATTGGAAGAAGTTCGGCATCAAGACGCGGTCCTATGCGACGGTGGGTAGCCGTCTTTTTCGTTTCCACGAAGGCCAGCCTGCGCCGCCCTGGGACCTGCTGAATCCGACCACGTATCCTGAGTGCACTCGGCAAGCAGGCCACGACGGTCGCGTCGATATTGTTTATCGCTATTGCTATCGCGCCTGCGCCGGCGGACCGTTCCGATACCCCGATACGGACAAGGTGCCGGTGCCGCAGTCGTTCGCGCTCGCCACCCACCTGCCGCGTCCCATCGAACTGTGGGACAACGATGGCATCGTCAACACCGCTTCCATGCTGTGGCCCGATGGCGACCGGACGCTGCTGGTGGACGCCGACCACATGGACATAGTCGGCCACTACAAGCGGGTGCGCGAGCCGCATAATGACAGCATGAGAAAATACCAGGCCTACGATCTTCTCAAGTCGGACTCCGGCTTCCACCACGCTGCTTTCCAGAAGGTATGGGACGACGTGTTCGACTTTTGCGTTTCGTAACGCAGCTCCCGAGTGGTTAGGTCGTGAATCCTTCTACCACTCTGGAGCATTTCTATATCTTGAGGTCTGGTGCATGTGCAGGAACATCAAAACCCTATTCAACTTCGATCCACCCGTCACCGACGAAGAGGTTCGGGCCGCGTCGCTCCAGTTCGTCAGAAAAATCAGCGGTTTCAGCAAACCGTCGAAGGCCAACGAGGGCTCTTTCCTCGCTGCAGTCGATGAAATAGCCGGCATCTCCAGCCGGCTTCTGCGTTCCCTCGAAACCAGCGCGCCGCCAAAAAATCGCGAGGAAGAAGCCGCAAAAGCGAAAGCTCGCGCCGCGGAGAGATTCGGGGCGTGAGTTTGCCAGACATGTCCTCATTGCCAGGTAGAGCGGCGCTTGAAGCGCCGCCTTTGCCGCGAACAAAAAGCCTACATTAATGCCTCCTCAACGCCGGCCTGAAGGCCGGCTCTACCCAACCTGCTTCTCGCCTCTCTGCCATTCACGAAACAGCCTCGACAAATCTTTCCACAAAAAAGTTTTGAGCTTGTCGATCTTGCCGCTCTTCATTCGACGTCAAAGTAGAGAGCCAGAATCGGCCGGCGCCAAACCGCCCGGACCTCCGGCTCCGGACCCTGAAAGCCGAAGGAGAGATTGCCATGCGATTCATGATTATGGTTAAGAGCAACAAGGACTCCGAAGCGGGCGTTATGCCGACCGAGGAACTGTTTGTCCCAATGACGAAGTACCACGAGGAGCTCGTGAAAGCCGGCGTGCTGCTCGATGCCTCCGGGCTGCAGCCGACCTCGAAGGGCTGGCGCATCAAGTATTCCGGCGGGAAGCGCACCGTGGTTGACGGCCCCTTCGCCGAGTCGAAGGAGCTCATCGCCGGCTACACGCTGATTCAGGTGAAGTCGAGGGAAGAGGCGCTCGAATGGGCCAAGCGCTTCCCTTCGCCCTTCGGCGCCGAAGCCGAGGGCGAGATCGAGGTTCGCCAACTGTTCGAGCTCGAACGATTTTGCTCCCAGCGAGTCGGTAGAGCGCTTTCGCGAGCTCACGGCCGCCAGCAAGAAGTAGTCGTCGGCTGCTGGGCGCTCCACCCTTCTCGGCCGCCGGCTGCCACACCTTTCTCGCGCGTTCTTGGCGAGAGGGTGGGAACGAAAAGAAAAACTTTGGGCCGTTTGTCGATCTCGCAGTCCGTTGTTCGACGTGAAAGTAGAGCGCAGGTTCAGCCGGTCGAGACCGGCCGGATCTCCAGCTCCAAAACCAGAAAGGAAAAATTGCTATGCGATTCATGATGTTGCTGCCCGCCCCGGTAGATGCCCTGGAGCAGGGGCCTCCCGCGAAAGAACTGGTCACCGCAATGAGGAAGTACAACGAGGACATGACAAAGGCGGGCGTGCTGCTCGCCGCCGAGGGTCTCCATCCGACCTCCAAAGGCAAGCGCGTGCGGGTGTCGGGAGGCGAGCCGGTTATAACCGATGGCCCATTTGCCGAGGCCAAAGAAGTGGTCGCAGGCTTTTGGATGATTCAAGCGAAGTCCCTGGAGGAGGCCGTCGAGTGGGCCAAGCGCTGTCCCTTGCCGGAGCGCGGCCTGATCGAGATTCGCCAGGTGTTCGAGAATTGCGACTTCCCGCCCGAGCTCCAAAAGTAGGCTGGGAAAGCTTCGATTAAGCAGGCCCGGGGAGCACTCAATCGATAATCATTCGGGGGTCGATCTGCTCATGCCCATGAAGAAGAAATGGTTGGTACTCCAGCGTCGAAGAACGCCGGCTATCTCGTACGGTCAGCCAGCCGCTTTGGAAAACGCTTCCAGAGCACTGGCTTCGTCGGGTCTTACCTCGATCACGGTATCCACCCGGGTCATATGCAGAAGCTTCTGCACCACCATTCCGGGATTCACAACTTTGAGATCTCCGCCCTGCCTGCGGAGGGTTGTAGCTGAGCCGACCAAATCGCCGATTGCGGAGCTGTCGATGTAGGCCACGTCGCGAAGATTCAGCACAATGTTCTTGTGGCCGTGTTTGGCCAAGTCGCGAATCACCTCTTGCAAGGGGTGACCTGCTCCCGCGCCGAAAGCTAGTGCCACACCAACATCGAGTCGTCCACTGATGTCCAGGATGGTGACGTTTCCAACTTGCCGTACCTCGTAATTCATGCCCATGGAAGGTCTCGCTATCTCCGCGTCGGCCCTAGACCGCAACGATTTTACGTAACCTCGAAACCGAAGTCAAAGGACACGAACTATGAACAATATGCCGAAAATCATTCCATTCCTGTGGTTCAACGACAAAGCGGAGGAGGCAGCGAATTTTTATGTCTCCATTTTCAAAAACTCCAAGATTGAAGCTATTACCCGCTACGGAGATGCAGGGCCGGGACCGAAGGGATCGGCCATGACCGTGACCTTCCAACTCGAGGGACAAACTCTTACTGCGTTAAACGGCGGGCCACACTTCACTTTTACCCCGGCCATATCGTTGTTCGTGAACTGCGAAACGCAGGAGGAAGTGGATGAGCTTTGGGAAAAGCTGTTAGCAGGCGGACGAAAAGACCGATGCGGCTGGCTGCAAGACAAGTATGGTTTGTCGTGGCAAATCATTCCAACTGCGTTAGGCAAGCTGATGAGTGACCCTGATCCCGCGAAATCGAGTCGAGTCATGAAGGCGATGTTGCAGATGGACAAGATTGACATCAAGCGCTTGCAAGAGGCATATGAGCAGTCATAAGGAACCGAGTGCCCCACCCTTCTCGCCCGCCTTCGGCGAGAGGGTGGGAGCGCAGCGCTGGAACTTCGAGGTCGTGGCCGGGCGGGTGTAACCCTTGCGCTGTGCGATTGAACATGATGTGATCGATAGCCGTGACGGCTACCGACACCCATCGCGTCATCGAAGCAGTCTGGCGGATCGAATCCCCCAGACTCATTGCCGGTCTAGCGCGGATCGTGCGCGACGTCGGTCTCGCCGAAGATCTCGCCCAGGATGCTCTCGTCGCGGCGCTCCAGCAGTGGCCAGAGTCGGGTGTGCCGGACAATCCAGGTGCTTGGCTCATGACCACCGCCAAGCATCGCGCGATTGATCACTTCCGCCGCAACACGCGGCTCGAGCGCAAACGCCAGGAGCTTGGCCGCGAGCTGGAGGCACAAGAAATGACGGTGCCCGACCTCAACGCCGCCCTTGACGACGACATTGGCGACGACCTCCTGCGCCTCATCTTCACCGCCTGCCATCCGGTTCTGCCCACCGAGGCGCGGATCGCGCTCACGCTTCGTTTGCTGGGAGGCATCACCACGCAGGAGATCGCGCGCGCCTTCCTCGTTCCCGAGCCCACTGTCGCGCAGCGCATCGTCCGGGCCAAGCGGATGCTTACCGAAAAGCGCGTTCCCTTCGAAGTCCCACGCGGGGCCGAGCGGGCCGCGCGTCTTTCGTCGGTGCTCGAGGTCATCTACCTCATCTTCAACGAGGGCTACACCGCAACTGCAGGCGAGGATTGGTTGCGGCCTGCGCTCTGCGAAGATGCGCTTCGTCTCGGCCGCATTCTGGCCGGGCTCGCGCCGCGGGACCCCGAAGTTCACGGCCTGGTTGCGCTGATGGAAATCCAGGCCTCGCGATCGCGCGCGCGCACCGGGCCTTCGGGAGAGCCTGTTCTCCTCCTCGATCAGAATCGTGCTCTCTGGGATCAACTGCTCATCCGTCGTGGGCTCGCCGCTCTCCAGCGCACCGAGGAACTCGGTGGCGCGCACGGCCCGTACGCGTTGCAGGCCGCAATCGCCGCCTGTCACGCCCGTGCGCATACCGCGCAGGAAACGGATTGGCAGCGCATCGCGTTGCTCTATGCGGAGCTCGCCCAAATCGCACCATCGCCGGTCGTAGAGTTGAATCGTGCGGTCGCGCTTGCCATGGCATTTGGTCCGGCAGCCGGCCTCGAGCTCGCGGACACGCTGACGTCCGAGCCTTCGCTGCAGAACTATCACCTGTTGCCGAGCGTGCGTGGCGACTTCCTGGTCAAGCTTGGCCGCTTCGACGAGGCCCGCTCCGAGTTCGAGCGCGCCGCATTGCTCACGCGCAACGCCCGCGAGCGTGACTTGCTCCTCGAGCGCGCCCGAGCCTGCGCTGACAGTTCAATTCCTCCCAAACCGCAGTGACCGCAAAGCGCTGCCTCTCGCGCCCCCCATCGCAGCTCATCTGAGGATTGCAAATCATAGTGACACGGCGGCGGATCTACGAGCCAGCCAAACCCGCTTGAATTGTCATTGCGAGCGCCCGGGTTTGGCGCGAGGAATCTGCTGTCTTGTCATTCATCTCCCCGGCTGTCGATTTCGCACCCCTTCGAACGACGTACCAGTGAGGGGATAGACACTGTGACAGCGATCCAAGACTCTCGGGGAGGAACCATGCACGAACTATTAGATACTTGCGAACCCACACCCGCGTGGGCGGTTGTCGAAGTACCGGAACTGCCCCCGGCAATGGAACTGTTCCATGATTCGGAGAGCAGCCCGGAGCGGAAGGTCGCCGACACGCTATTATTCAACGCCGGGCGGCGGGCGATCCGCGAACTGGAAGACGTTCGGCGGGTCAGTTCCCGGCTGTTTCCCCGCAACCTGCCACAGTTGCCTGGTCTGGCCTATGCGGCGGTTTGCCTCGAGGCCGGCCACGCTGGCGGAGATTTCTACGATTTCTTCGACCGCGGTCCCCATCGCCTCGGTTTCGCAATCGGCGATGTCTCCGGCAAAGGAATCGCCTCGGCGCTGGTAAGAGCGACCCTCATGGCCGGCCTGCGCACGCTGTGCACCATCGGGATGGATGATTTCGAGCGCTCCTTGGCGCTGGTCAACACTCTGCTGTTCGAAAGTACTCCGGAAACCATGTACGCCACCCTGTTCTTCGCAGAGTACGACGAGACCACCCGGCGGATTCGCTACGTGAACTGCGGCCATCCGGCGCCTCTCCTCTGTGGTCGCAATGGCGTTACGCGGCTGAATACCACCTCGCCAGTGCTGGGGCTGTTCAGCGATTGGAAGGGCTCCATTGGCGAGGTCGAACTAAAGGCCGGTGACACTCTGTTGCTGTACACCGACGGCATCACCGAGGCGATGGACGACACTGGCGAGGAATTTGGCGAGGACCGTCTGCTGGCCATGCTGGAAGCTCAGGATGGGCCGCTGTCCGCCTTCCTTCAGCAGTGTGTCCACGAAGTTTGCCGGTTTGGCGCAAGCGACCAGCGCGACGATCTTACCCTGCTCGCTCTGCGTGGCCTCGAACTTTGAACCACGCCAGCCCGGAGGGCGACACAATCATAGCCCAGGGCGTAAGCCCTGGGTAAGCTCGGCATAAAAACCCGAGTCCCTTCGGGGACGGCACAACTCTCACGCAGAATCGTGAAGTGCGCCGGCGCCTATCCTTTCGCTGGCTTTCGCCGAGAAAGGTGGGAATGGCCACTACCTCTAGACTTAACCCCTGCTTCATGAATTTGTCATCGCGACCGTAGGCGGCCCGGTTCTGGCCGCCGGAGTGGAGGGGATCTGCGGTTCCCGCTTTTCTACTGCGTGATCGAACCTCGTTCTGTATGCTTTTCGTCAAAACCCCATGGCCGCCGAATTCGACATCTTCCTCAGCCACGCCTGGAAAGATGGCGAGCGCCCGCAGCAGATCGCCGACGCGCTCACTGCCGCCGGCCTGCGCGTCTGGTTCGACGCGCACGAGATCGACGACTTCGCCAGCATCACCCACGCGGTCTCCGAAGGGCTGGCGAAGTCGAAAGCGCTGCTGGCCTACTACTCGAAGACCTATCCTCTGCGCCGCGCCTGCCAATGGGAGCTGACCGCCGCCTTCCTCGCCGCGCAAACCGAAGGCGACCCGCGACGCCGCGTGCTGGTCATCAATCCCGAGAGCGGCGCCGATCACATTCATCCCATCGAACTGCGCGACGCCAAGTTCCTCAACGCGCCCAACACTGACGCCGAGATGCAGCAACTCGTCGCAGCCATCGTCAAGCATGTTGCCCAACTCAGCGGCCCGCTGGCCGACATTCATCCCCTCACCGCGCCCAACTGGTACGGCATGTCGCCTGTGGGCTCAACCCGCTTCGTCGGACGCCTGAAAGAAATGTGGGAGGTGCACTCGCTGCTGTCCGCACGCGATGTCACCCAGATCACGGGTGCCACCGTCAACATTGGTCAGTTGAGCGGGCTGGGCGGAGTCGGCAAGTCGCTGCTGGCCGAGGAGTACGCGCTGCACTTTGGCGCGGCCTATCCCGGCGGCGTCTTCTGGCTGCGCGCCTACGGCAACGATGACGCCAAGTTTCCTTTCAGGACCCGAACCACGATCGAACTTGTCAATCGGACGATCCGACGGAGTCGCCACGCACCAGCCGCGCAGCGGCGGCATTTGGGTGAGCCGCGGGCGTAAGCCCGCGGGTCAGTGCCCAAATGAGACCGAGCCGCGGAGCGGCGACACTCTCGGCCCCGAAGCCCGCGAGGCTTTGCGCACCGACCAGATGCGCGCGATGGCTGAGCGACTTGGTATGGAGACACACGGTCTCACGGCAGAACAAATTGAGGGCTGCGCTCTGCGCGCAAGATCGCGAGCGAAAACAAAGCCTGCCTCTGGGTGGTGGATGATGTCCCGAACGGCTTGGACGGCGAGGCCCTCCGCCGCTGGTTTGCGCCGCACGCGCTGGCGCGGACGCTGATCACGACGCGCAGCCGCGAGTACGGCTCGCTGGCCAAGGGAATCTGATCTATCCGTGCTGACGCCGGATGAGGCGTATCAACTGCTGACTTCGCGTAGGCAGCCCAACGGCGATGCCGAGAAGGAGCAGGCGCATGGGCTGGCGAACGACTTGGGCTACCACGCGCTCGCGCTGGACGTGACCGCTTCGGCGCTACTGTCCTCTGTCACGGCCAAACCGTTCGACGATTTTCGTGCCAAACTCGCGCGGCCTGATAAAGATGCGCTGGCACTCGCCGAGGCTTTGGCCGACGCGCTCCCCAATGGCCACGAAAAAAGCATCGCGCAAACCATGCTGCGCAGCATACGCGCGCTGGGCGCGGAAGGACTGGACTTCCTGCGTCTGGCGTCGGTGCTGGCGGTGGCGCCCATTCCGGCGGCGCTGGTTACGGCGGTCTTCGAGAGGGCTGACAAGCTCAGCCACGAGGATGCGGAAGAGCGCGCCAGTCTGGCATTCAAGCAGGTCACATCAGCATCGCTGGCCGAGCTCGCAGGTGAGAACAAAGATGCACGGTCGGTGCATACGCTGGTCTCGCGGGCGATGCGCTTCCACGAGAAAGTCGGATCCGAGCGCACGCAGGCGCTGCGGGCGGCTGCGGTCGAGGCCCTGCGGGCGGAGATTGCCAGGGCGGCGGCGGACCCGAGGCTGCACAGGCAGATTGAATTCCACGTGGCGCACGCCCGGCAGGTGGTTTCGATGCTGGAGAGTGTTCCACAGGGCAACCTCCTAAGCTGGCTGGCGCGATATGACTACGAGCGCGGCTCGTATGCCTCAGCACGAGCAATCTTCGAACGCGAACTCGAGTTCCGCCGTGATGCCCAGGGCGAGGAACATCCCGACACCCTGAGGGCGCGCCTCAATCTGGCCGCTACGCTGCAAGCGCAGGGCGACTTGGCGGGCGCGCGGCAGCAGCAGGAGCAGGTGCTGGAGGCCAGTCGGCGGCTGCTGGGCGAGGAACATCCCGACACCCTGAGGGCGCGCCTCAACCTGGCGCAGACGATGCAAGCGCAGGGCGACTTGGCGGGCGCGCGGCAGCACCAGGAGCAGGTGCTGGAGGCCCGTCGGCGGCTGCTGGGCGAGGAACATCCCGACACCCTGACGGCGCGCAACAATCTGGCCGGTACGCTGTATGCGCAGGGCGACTTGGCGGGCGCGCGGCAGCAGCAGGAGCAGGTGCTGGAGGCCAGTCGGCGGCTGCTGGGCGAGGAACATCCCGACACCCTGAGGGCGCGCAACAACCTGGCGCAGACGATGCAAGCGCAGGGCGACTTGGCGGGCGCGCGGCAGCACCAGGAGCAGGTGCTGGAGGCCCGGCTGCGGCTGCTGGGCGAGGAACATCCCGACACCCTGAGGGCGCGCAACAATCTGGCCAGTACCCTGTACGCGCAGGGCGACTTGGCGGGCGCGCGGCAGCAGCAGGAGCAGGTGCTGGAGGCCAGTCGGCGGCTGCTGGGCGAGGAACATCCCGACACCCTGAGGGCGCGCCTCAATCTGGCCGCTACGCTGCAAGCGCAGGGCGACTTGGCGGGCGCGCGGCAGCAGCAGGAGCAGGTGCTGGAGGCCAGTCGGCGGCTGCTGGGCGAGGAACATCCCGACACCCTGAGGGCGCGCAACAATCTGGCCAGTACCCTGTACGCGCAGGGCGACTTGGCGGGCGCGCGGCAGCAGCAGGAGCAGGTGCTGGACGCCCGTCGGCGGCTGCTGGGCGAGGAACATCCCGACACCCTGACGGCGCGCAACAACCTGGCGCAGACGATGCAAGAGCAGGGCGACTTGGCGGGCGCGCGGCAGCACCAGGAGCAGGTACTGGAGGCCCGGCGGCGGCTGCTGGGCGAGGAACATCCCGACACCCTGACGGCGCGCAACAACCTGGCCAGCACGCTGTACGCGCAGGGCGACTTGGCGGGCGCGCGGCAGCACGAAGAACAGGTGCTGGAGGCCATGTGGCGGCTGCTGGGCGAGCAACATCCCGACACCCTGAGGGCGCGCAACAATCTGGCCGCTACGCTGTACGCGCAGGGCGACTTGGCGGGCGCGCGGCAGCAGCAGGAGCAGGTGCTGGAGGCCAGTCGGCGGCTGCTGGGCGAGGAACATCCCGACACCCTGAGCGCGCGCAACAACCTGGCGCAGACGATGCAAGATCAGGGCGACTTGGCGGGCGCGCGGCAGCAGCAGGAGCAGGTGCTGGAGGCCCGACGGCGGCTGCTGGGCGAGGAACATCCCGCCACCTCGAATGCCGCCTGGAGCCTGTTTCGAACGCTTCAAGACTTGGGTGAGCGCGAGGCGGCGCGGGCAGTGCTGGAGCGCGACCTGCGGTGGCTGCTCGACCGCGATCCCGCCACGCTCGGCGCCGATCAGTGCAAAATCCGCGAGTACGTGGCCCAGGTCGTCAAGAAAAGTGGATAGTGAATAGTGGTTAGTGGATAGCGACTAGAGCAATTTCTGAGTTGCTGTAACCGCCTTGAAAGGGCGCGGCTTCAGAGGCTGCTGAAAAAGTCGATTGCAGGCCGCTTTGAAGGGGCGCACCTTTAGAGCCTGCCCTGAGCCTGCCGAAGGGTGCGCCGTTGCAAGCTCTTTATTCTTGTCATCCCGAACCGACTTTAGTCGGTGAGGGATCTGCTTTTCCGACTTTTTCAGCAACCTCTTTCAATCGTGCCGAACAAGGCGCATAAAAACGTTGGGGCTTCAGAGCGTGTGTGAGAACTCGTTCTGGGTCGGCAGGGTGGAACGATCGCGCAAAATCGAGCCCCGAATGGGCGAAAGAGCTTAGCCCAGCGCTTCAGCGCTGGGTAAAGTGGGAAATGAGACCGAGTCCCGTAGGGACGGCACAGGTTTGTAACCGGAGGTGCGCTGAACGCAGCAAATCGGCGGCGCGCGTCGTGCTGAAACGCCACTCGCTCTCCCTCCTCGACCGCGACCCCGCCACCCTCGGCACCGACCAGCGCCAAATCCGCGAGTACGTGGCTATGGAGGTCAAGAAAAGTGGGTAGTGGGTAGTTCCGGGCCACGGTCGTTACGGACGCTCACCCGCCCCATTCCCAAAGCGGTCCATTTTTGACTTGTCGTACTACTACTTTTACACTTTAGCGCGTAGTTATTACATGTCAATATTGCAAAACACAACAATCGATTCTAACTAGTTAGAAACAATGCAGAAATAAATCTCCAAATTCGTGTCCAAAACCCACTGCAATGTGCTATATTGAAACTAGAGTCAGAGATTGGGAAGCAGTTCTGTACAGCTTCCCGCTAAGCGCCCAGCCAAGAGCTGGGTTTTCGTGTTTCTGGCCCAATGATCCGTCATGCGGCCCAGTCGCCGGGATTTCCGCCATACCACCCAGCTTCGGCTGGGTTTTCGTATTCTTGGGGCCAGTTCGGGTGGAGGAGGCCTGTGTGCCTCCAATTGAGTTGCCACCGTCAAGGACTTCCATTCGCGCCATACTTCGTCCCGGTACGAAACTTCATACGATTCGACCAGTGGAAGGCAAGTATCTCGCGGCTTGAGGTCGTTCCTCGGCGACGCTCGATTGCAGGGCTTGAATGTCCTGCTCCACCCGCCAGAGGCGAGTTGCCGTTTCAGCAGCCCATTCATCGCTTACGAAACCTCTCAGGGAGGACTACCAACATGTCACTCAAGAACAGCGGCGTACCGTCCGGCAAGACGCCGGCGTCAGCGCCGCGGGGCGCGGTCTCCAAAGGCAAGCCCTTGGCCTTAAAGAAGAGCGCCACCGCGAAGAAGAACGCCAAGCCGTCCGCCTCGGCGGGCGCACCTAAAAAGGCCCGGCGCCATACGACAGCCTTTTCCACGTTGAAGGCGCGCCAGCAGGCTGTGCAGCGGGCCAAGTTACAAATCTGGCGCCACCTGGATGAGATCAACGGAGCGGTCATCAAGCTGGCGGAATCGGGCAGCTACCTGGCGGCTCGCACCCTTTTCGATTTTGCCGGGGTGTACACCCTGCCGCCGCCGGAGGAGGAGTCCACCGCTGGCTGCCTCCCGCCCGCACCGGCCACCACCGAGGCCGCGTCTGCCGCGCCCCCGGAAAAGACGCCGCCGCCAGTCAACAAGATCGAAGCCTTCCTGCAGACCCTGGGACTCGACCCCTTGTCGGACGACGAGCCCGAACCCGACATGGCCGCGTGAACGCCCGTTCACTACACCACCTTGTAGAATGGCAAGTGGAGTTTCCGCCGCAGCGGATAGCTCCGCAGGGGGAGCAGACTATCGCATGGACATGACGTGGGTGACCGACCGCATCGCCTTGGGCGGCGGCATCTGGAACGATGAAAAGATGATCGAGGTGGTGCGCGCCGGAATAACTCATATCGTTGACATGCAGATCGAGTGGGACGACACCGCTCTGGCCGAGCCTTACGGCATCAAGGTTCTGTGGAACCCCACCGACGACGACTTCAAACTCAAGCCTCCGGGGCTGCTGCAACGCGGTGTGGACTTCGCTCTGGAAGCCCTCGATGATGCCGACAGCAAAGTTTTCATCCATTGCGCGGCCGGCGTGCACCGTGCCCCTATGATGGCGCTGGCGGTCCTGCGCGCCATGGGCTTCGGGCTCGACGATGCCATGGACATGATCCAGGCCCGGCGCCACGTCGTCGATTTCGCCGACGTCTACGTACGCAGCGTGGAGGACTTCATGCTCATCTATCAGCCCGCGAGCCCCGAAGGGGCGACACAACCTTAGCCGCACGTCACTGCTGGGGCCGGTGGAAAATGAACCGAGGTCCCTCCAGGGGCGCCGCCGTTTCGTACGCATGGCTCCGGCGACCGCGCTCGCCAAGGACTCCCACCTCGTGGGATATCACATTCCGATCAACGATCTTTACCATTTCCCGCCGGCTCCCGCCGGCAGCAGAGAGGCATGCATTATGCCGACGATCAGCCGCCTCACAGGGCGGTTTTTTTCTGTCCTCATTTCGCTAACTCTTGTCTTGGCTTTGCCGCCCGCTGTGGCAGTCGCCGAATCGCCAAAAAACCAGTCCGATCCGGCTCCCACACTGTGTCAGATCATTGACACCGTGTACCGGGCCGACGGCACTCCCGCGCAAGGGACCGTGCTAATTTCATGGCCGGCGTTTACCACCGGCGCGGGACAAGCGGTAACGCCCGGTTCGCTCACCGTCACTCTGGATGCCAGTGGCGGCTTCAACGCCAGCCTCGCGCCCAACACCGGTGCAAGTCCCGCGGGCACGTACTATCGCGCTATCTTCAAGCTTGATGATGGAACCACCGACTCCGAATATTGGGTGGTGCCCAACGCACCATCCACCACCATCGGCGCCATCCGCAGCCGGCTGGTTCCCGCCAGCCAGGCAGCTCAATTTCTAACTCGCGACTTCGCCGACTCCACCTACGTTGCCCTGGCTTCCACCCAAACCATCACCGGAGTGAAGACCTTCAGCAGCTCTCCTGCGGTCCCCACGCCACAGAACCCGACGGATGCTGCCAACAAGTCTTACGTTGACGCCGCCGGCGGCAGCAATTTGGCTGCACCTCCGCCCATCGGCAACATAACGCCCAATTCGGTGAACGCCACCGTCAGCACAGCGCAGGATTCGCGCACCGCCAACTTCCCGGTGATGGATCTCCGCGATTATGGCCTCAAGGGCGATGGTGTCCTCCAGAACGGCTGCAACATCACCGCCGGCCAGATGGTGGTAACCTGCTCCGGGTCTGCCTTCGCCTCAACCGATGTAAGCAAGGCTGCATTCTTTCAAGGTGCGGGAACTTCAGGCGCATTTCTGAACACCACCATTGCCAGCTATCAGTCGCCGACGCAGGTCACCTTGGCTGCAGCCGCTTCCACCACTGTTTCCAACGGGCCGCTGTGGTATGGCACCGACAACACTGCAGCCTGGTGTGCGGCCATGAACTGCACCAGCGCCACGCCGCCCAATACACTGTTCTCTGCACAGCCTGGGCGCACCGTCCTGCTTCCCCGCGGAACTTACTTTATTAGCGGCACCGCCTATACCCGCAATAACGACAACCTGATCGGCGCTGGCCAGGCCGCCACCCAGGTGCTCTTCTTCAATCCCGCTAACAGCCTCAATGCTCTTTGTATGGGCTCCAATGCAAGTGCAGGGACCAACACCTGCACTCTTGATTCCGGCACCCAGAACATCGATGTTGAAGGAATCCTCTGGGGCACGCCCGAGAATGGTAGCCAGGTTTGCATCAACCCGCTGACCTACTCCGGTTTTGAAATCAAGAACAACTGGTTCGAGTGTGGCATCGGAATTTTCATCCAGGGAAATATCGGAAGCGTGATCGGCAATACCTTTGACTCCAGTACCTTCAACGGCGTCGTTGTCAAAGGCGACGGCGAGGACTACGGCAACAATCCCTCCCACTCCATCCTGATCTCCGACAACCACTTCTTCTCCAACAAATGGTCGGCCATCCAGGTGGACGGCGCCAGCGGCGTGCAAATCCATCACAACAACATCCTGTACGCCAAGCAATACAGTATTTACGTTGCCAGCCCCGAGTCCTACACCACCTATCGCCTGAAGATTAGCGACAACAATTTCGCCACCTCCACCGGCTTCTGGAATCCCACCGAGAACCACATCCTGGTCACCACCCCGCTGGTGCGTTCGGTCATCGCCGGAAATACCTTTGGCCTTGCCCGCGACGCCGACATCGTGCTGAACAACAGCGGCATCGTAGGGCTAACCATCAGCTCCAACAAATTTTTTGGCGGTCAGCTCAACTGCGGCGGCTCTTGCACCGCTTCTCTACAAGTGTTGGTGGCCGGCGCAGGTCTCGACGTGACCGGCAATCAGTGGGACTCTCCCGGTACCTACGCCGCAGACTTCCAAACGCCTGTCAACCTCCGCAACAATTACTGCACCCACCCCTTTGCGGTCGCCGGCGTGCCGGCCAACGACTACGACAAGGCCTGCTTCCGCTTCGCCGCCGCTTCGGCCAGTGGCCTCATCGCTCGCGACAACCGGACTGATTCCAACGCTGTCGCAGCGTTGGCAATTCGCGGCGGAGTCAGCACGGCCAGCACCAGCGGTAACCGCTCCGCCTGGCCTTCCGCCGACGTGTACTATGACGCCGCTGTCGGGCATTTCGACTCCTCGAATGAGCACCTTTTCAACTACACCCTGAATTACGGACTGTTCTCCCAGACCTCTGATCCGCGCACAGGCAATGCCTCCCTCGCCGGGTCCCTCACCTATCAGAATGTTCCGGGAGTCGAATATCTCGTTAGCCACTACGCCAGCATCCAGGCCGCCATCAACGCCGCTTACAACGGCGGCACTGTGTTGGGCACGGTCATTGATGATCGCCCTTCTCCCTACACCGGACCGGGCTTCATCCTCTATGACTCAGTGACGTTGAAGCTGGCGGCGACCACCTACACCATCAACAGCACGGTGACTTACAACAACGGCAACAATATCGTTACAGCGGGAATCATCGCGCTCCCGGGCGCTCGCCTCGTCGGCGCCAGCACCTCCAGCAATCATGGCACCATCGTCACCGCCGCCAATGCCCTCAACGCCGACCTGATCGCCACTTCCACGGTCGGCACCGGAATCGGTTCCACAGCCCAGTGGTGGCACTGGGGAGGCTTCGAGAATCTTCGTGTCACCGGCAACGGCGCCAATCAGACCGCCGGCAATTGCTTCAACATCGAGAACATGGGCGAGACCGCCTTCCTGCGCACCATCGAAGTCAGCGGCTGCTATCTCGATAACATCCTCTTCACCGGAGCGAGTGCCACACCGTCAGACATCGCCAACATCACCACCAACAGCGCTGGGCGCTACGGCTTCAACTTCAACAATCTGTCGGGCGTGGCCGTGGTACATGGCCTCAGCGGCGATTCCAACACTACCTCACTTGTGCGCCTCAACGGCGGCCAGTCGGGAACCCTGACCATCCTCGGATTCAAGACCGAGGAAGAAATCAGTGGCCAGGATCCTTTGATCACCATCGATCAGACCGGTCAGAGCGGTGCCGAGCCCAGTCTTTACATCGTCGGCGGTTACACTTTCGGTCGCAGCGGCGTGAACGATGTCATCAAGTATGTGAACGGTACCGTGGGCACGACCCCGTACATCAGCGTCAATAATTTCTACGTTCAGGACTACGTCAATGCCGTGAACGACGTGGTCAATGGCCGCACCACGGCCGCCGCCAATATGAATAAGGTCCCGTTCTACTACGGCCCCACGGGAGGGTTTCTCTCCGGCCAGGCCTTCACGCTTGATCTAAACACCTTCATTCAGTCGCCCCACTCCGGCAACGGCATTCTCACCGAAATCTTCGGCACCACCAGTTCGAACGAAACTATTGTGGCTGCTAGCGGCACTTCCACCAGCATCAGCACTGGTGGCATCGGCTTCCGCATGCCCAACCGTACCACTTACGGCCAGACACCCGATCTCTTTGCCAAGATGACCTACGCCTTTCCCGGCGGCATCCCCAACACGCAGCAGTGGGAGTTCATACCCATCAAGGTCGCCGGCGATAACAGCACGCGCTGGATCGGCGATCCCAGCTATCGTTGGGACGAGGTCTACTCCGCCGACGTAAACACCACCACGGCGACCATCGGCACGCTCAACGTTACCACCTGCAACGGCTGCGGAACGGGCACTCGTTTGGTGAGCGGAACCATGCAAGGCGCCACCTCAACCCTCGCCGGCAATAGCGCCGATCAAACGCTCTACACCGCGACGCTGCCGGCAGGGGCCTTTGCGGTCGGCGCTGGCGTCCACTGCTATGCCAAGTGGACACATCCCACAGCGTCAGGGGCCATCACTTACAAGTGGGCCCTGGGTACCACAACGTGGGCCTACGGCGCATACACCTCGTCGAGTTTGAACTTGTCATCTGACATTGAGGTACTTACCATCGCGTCGCTGTCATCGCAAGCGGCGAACCTCAGCCCGGTGATCGCGGGCACGGCTATCGGCGTCGGTGGCAGCTACGGCAATGCGGGTACTGAAAATCTGGCCAACGCCGACACCATCAAGCTCACCTTCAACGCGGGCTCGTCCGACCAGGTCAAGGGCGCAACCTTCTATTGCCAGACCGTGCAGTAAGAAGCTCAAGGGGCACACTTTTAAATCGATCTTCGAATTGGTGTAGTCGCTAAGGCACGGGTAGAGCGGCGCTTCAGCGCCGCGTCAACTCCGCTCTTTTGATGAGGCTTTCAGCCCAACGTATTGCGGTGGGCTGAAAGCCTAAGCTTCGAGCTCGTACACGCAACCCCCGGATCTCCAACACCAAAACTGCATTTGCCATCCCCAGCCGACCTTCGCCGGCCGGCAAGCAATTTCAACCTCACCCACGGCCCAACGCCGAACGGGACCACCCAATAGGAGTCGAAATGAAAAAAGCTTACAGCGTTGTATTGTCCCTGCTTATGTCCATGGGGCTGTGCGTGTTCAATACCGGATGTTCATCCTCGCAAACGGCAAAGACGGTCAACACCGTACTGGCTGAGGCCGGCGTTGCCTTGCAGTCGGCTGCCGCCTTCGCCCAGTTGCGAAACGACCCGGCACTCGGCGCTTTCTTTGAGTCTGTCTACAATGCCGCCATTGTGGACTTGCCTCTCATCAAGGATGCAGGCGCAGCTTGGACGGCCAACAAATCGGCCGGCAACCTGTCCGCCCTCTCGGCCGCGGTGAATACGCTCGCCAGCGA
The DNA here is from genome assembly GCA_963836295.1 of uncultured Acidobacteriaceae bacterium. Taxonomy (GTDB): domain Bacteria; phylum Acidobacteriota; class Terriglobia; order Terriglobales; family Acidobacteriaceae; genus Bog-257. Next base: position 44,298 of record CAWIIY010000011.1, read on the forward strand.
GGTCAATGCACAGGTCCTGGCGGCGAACAAAGTGGCGAACACCGACTCGGAAAAGAGTGCGTTGGCGGCCCTATTGCTGTTCTCTGCGACGGTCAACGGCATGGCCGGTGCGCTTTCTGGAGTAAGTGCGAAGCTGGTGCTTCCTAGCGGCTACCGCGAAGTTCTGGCGCTGACGCCTCACTCCGCGCAGCAGCAGGTCGCGAAGGCTTACGGGGTTGCGCCCGACTTCTCGGACGGAATGTAACCGCTCGCCTGGTTCCCACTCTTGCCGAGCGGCGTAGTGGAATCGAGCTGGTATCTTAGACTGTCATCCTGAGCGACGGGCGCAGCGAGGAGTCGAAGAGACCTCTACCCTACACATGCTTCCTCAAAAGCTGTCGACTGAGTTGTCCCGCTCGGGCCCTCCGTCGGCTAGGGCAGGGTAGCCGACGACCTTCGCTAGCCCCTGACCCCTGACAACTGGTTTTTTTCCAGGAGCACTCCCGTGGGCAGAAGAACAACAGCAAAAACTGCGAAGCCTAATGCGACGCCTCCATCGACGATGCCCGGACAACCTCCGGTCAAAGAAATCACGTCTGCGGAATCCCTCCAGGTCCTGAAGGAATGCGGTGACAGCCTCGACCAACACCCGCAAACCCTCACTTGCTGGCACGCCCCGATCCCCCAAGGGATCGAGACTGTGCGCGAGCTTGTCATGTACACCATGCTGAAGATCCGCGACAAGCGCGGCCGCCTGCTCCGTCTGCACCTCAACCGTGCCCAGCACGACCTCGAGAAGACCAGCGGCAAGCGCAACATCGTTCTGAAGGCCCGCCAGTTGGGCGTCACCACCTACGTTGCCGCGCGCTTCTTCGTCAGTTGCATTACTCGCGAGGGCACCTTGAGCGTGCAAGTCGCGCACGATCAGCGCTCCGCCGAGGAAATCTTTCGCATCGTGCACCGGCTCCTGGAGAACCTGCCGGAGTCGCTGCGTCAAGGCGTGCTAGTGACCTCGCGCGCCAATGTCCGCCAGATTGTCTTCCCCATGCTCGATAGCGAATATCGCGTGGAGACAGCTGCGGACCCCAACGCCGGCCGCGGGTTGACCATCCACAATCTGCATTGTTCAGAGGTCGCCCGCTGGCCGCGTGACGTATCGGAAACCCTGGCCTCGCTGCGTGCCGCCGTCCCGCCCGAGGGTGAGATCTTTCTGGAGTCCACCCCCAACGGCGCGGGCGGCGTCTTCTACGACGAGTGGCAGCGCGCCCCGCAAACCGGCTACGTTCGCCACTTTTATCCCTGGTGGTGGGGCCCGCATTATCGCCGCAAGCTGGAAATCGTCGAGTTTAGCGACCAGGAGCGCGAGCTCATGCAAAAACACAATCTCGACGCTGGACAAATCGCTTTCCGCCGCGAGATGCGCGCCAACTTCGGCAATCGCGCTCCCGAAGAATACGCCGAGGATCCTGAGAGCTGTTTCCTCGCCTCCGGCGATTGCGTCTTCGATTGCGACATTCTGGACGAGCGCCTGAAACAACCTCCGGTCATGGCGGAGTCAACTGACAACGGCAAACTGCTCTCTTTCTTCCCGCCCGTCGTGGGCGGCAATGGCATCACTCCCAAGCAATACATCATCGGCGTTGACCCGGCCGGTGGAGGCTCCGACGGCGACTTCGCCTGTGCCCAGGTCATCGAGCGCTCCACCGGCCTGCAGTGTGCCGAGTTGCGCGGACATTTCACGCCGCAGGAGTTGGCAGCTCGGGTGGCTGTTCTGGGCCGCAAATACAACGGCGCGCTGGTGGCCGTGGAGCGCAACAACCATGGGCACGCCGTGATCGCGCACCTTGCCATGAGCGTCGGCTATCAGAACTTATATCCCGGAGGTGGGCCGCCCGGCTGGTTGACAACCGCAGCCTCGCGTCCTCGCATGTTGGAGAATTTCGCCGCCGTGCTGTCGAGCGCATCGTTCCTCTTCCTCAGCCCACGGCTGTTGCAGGAATGTCGCACCTTCATTCGCCACTCCGACGGAACGTCGGCAGCGGCCGGTGGTGCGCACGACGATACCGTGATGGCCATGGCCATCGCCCTGGCGGTCCGCGCTGAAGTTGTGGTGCGTCCGCCCCAATCCATGCACGAGTGCAATTTCGCCATCCTGCAAACTGCGTGAGAAACATACGTGTTCGCGAATGGTCAGAAAGCGAAGCCACAAGGTGTCTGATGAATCCGGCTTCGACTGCAGGTTGCTTTGAAGGGGCGTACCTTTAGGTGCGCCGTCCAAGACTTCTCTTTATTTTGAGCGGGCTTCAGCCCGCCAGGGAACCTTTTCGAGCTAGCTAATCCCTGCATTCCCACCGCACACGCCTATGTGACGTGTGACGGCGCAATGCCGGCCCTTCCGCGTTAGCATGAAACGCGGAAACTGCCGTGATGGTTTGGTCACTCCCGCACCCTCGTATGCGTGAGTGGCCGTGCGACGCGGAGGTGATGGCCGTGATGTACGGCCGCAATGGCCGTTGCGGGCGGTTTCCACGAACACGCTATGGTAGAGACCGCCCTGTCGCTCCCGCCGGGTGGAAAAACAAGTCTGAGTATCCGGGGCTGGGTGTCCCATCCCTTTCGCCCGCTTTTGGCGAAAGGGCGGGGCCGACCACGAAATAATGGAAGTTCCCTGGCTATCTCAGATCGGTTTTGAAAGGGCACGGCTTCAGCCGTGCCGCAAATGGCCGTTTTCGCGCCGGGCTTTAGCCCCTGACGTAACTCCCTTCGGGGCAGCCTCGGCATCGATGAAATGGCTTCACGACGGCGGTCTCTTGTTCGTTGAGGCGGTCCAACACGTACGCAGGATGCGCGGCGGCGCTCAGAGTCACCTCATGCGCTGCGCCGACGGCTTCTACTACGTCGTCAAGTTTCAGAACAACCCACAGCACGCGCGGGTCTTGGTCAACGACTGGCTGGGCACGCGCCTGGCTGAAATGGTCGGCCTGCCGGTGCCGGTCGCCGCCGTCGTCAACGTGCAGTCCTGGCTGCTGGAACACACGCCCGACCTGCGCATCGAACTCTGCGGCCATCGCACCATGTTCACTCCCGGCCTGTCGTTCGGCTCGCGCTACGTTGTCTCGCCCATCGAAGGCCAGGTTTACGACTACCTGCCTGAGAGCATGATCCCGCGGGTCCGCAACCTGCGCGACTTTGCCGGCATTCTTGCCCTCGACAAGTGGACCTGCAACGCTAACGGCCGCCAGGCGGCCTTCTGGAAGCGCGTGCGGGAACGCAAGTTTACCGCCAGCTTCATCGATCAGGGCTATTGCTTCAACGCCGGCGAGTGGAATTTTCCCGACGCCCCGCTGCGTGGGGTCTTTGGCCGCAACGATGTTTACGCATGTATCACATCGTGGGACAGCTTCGAGCCCTGGCTCAGCCGCATCGAAAATTTCCCCGAGAGCTCGTTGTGGCCGCTGGCCGACGAGATTCCTCCGGAGTGGTATAGCTCCGAGAGCGACGAGTTGGAACGCTTACTGTCGCGTCTTTTGGAGCGGCGCTCGCGGGTACGCCAATTGATTCAGGATTTCAAGAATTCAGCTCGAAACCCCTTCCCCAATTGGCGCGAGGTGGTCAATTGATATGGAATTACAACGATATATAAAGAACAAGAGGATATTGTTCTGGTGAGTAATCGTGAACGGGACGATAGCTTAATTGGCTGCCCGTTTCAGCCCTCTCTTGGCTAGGGCGGGGCAGTCGTAGCCTTTCGCCGGGCGAAATGCCGCGCGATAACATCAGGTTTGGCTGAATGCTGATTGCTAAGTGCTAATGGCTGATGGCTGACTTCAAACATTGCGACTGCTTCCTTCTCCGCTACGTTCCCGACGTGGTCAAGCAGGAGTTCGTCAATGTCGGCGTAGTCATGTTGGAGGAGGGCGACGGCGGCTTCACCGACGTTCGCTTCACCCGCGACTGGCGTCGCGTGCGCTGCCTCGATCCCGAGGTGGACATTGACCTGCTACAGTCCTACGAAGACGAACTGCGCCGCGTGTTGCAATCGCGCGCGGCCGAGGTCATCAACTACAAGCTGCCCATGTCGCGCCGCGAATGGCTCCTCGACCTGATGCAGCAATCGTTTTCCGGTGCGCTGCAACTGGCGCCCATGCAGGCCGTGCTCACCGAATCGCCCGAAGCAGAACTCGGCATCCTGGCGCGCGCCTACCTCGAGTCCGAACGCCGCCCGTCGCAACGCGAAGCCGCGGGCCGCCGTGCCATCTACAACGTCATGCGCGGCGCATTCGAGCAGGCAGGTGTCTGGCAATTCATGCGGAAAGACATCGCGGTGGCGACGTATGCGGGTAACGGCGATCCGCTCAAAATCGATTGCGCGTATCGGCCAGAGAATGTGGTCCAGATGTTCCACGCGGTTTCCCTCGCCACCGACGTCAACGCTGCCAAGGTTCTGGCCTTCAGCTATCAGAACTTTCGCGATCAAATGGCGCTGGCCGAGAATGCCGACCCGAACCTCCACGCAGTCATCGAGGATGGCCTCGACTGGAAGGACCCCGCCGTGGCCTTCGCGCTGGAGGCCCTCGATCGTTATGGGATTGACGTCGCCACCGCCGCCCAGATGCCCGCAATCGCCGAGCGCGCGAGAGTCGAACTGAAGTTATAACGTCGGCCGCTCGATCACAGACTAGCCACTAACCATCCACTGACAACTTCCTCTTCAGGGAAAACACATCATGACCATGCGAGACACGTTTCGCGACGCGCTGCGTCGCATCGCCGGCGCACGCTCGGCCGGCTCCGCGTTCCTCAACCAGCACTGGCCGGGATTCCGGTCAGCGCCCGCCGCGCTGGACGCCACCAGCGCTTCACCCGCCCGCAGAACGGTGCCGCTGCCCACCATATTCACTCCGGGGGCGCCCACGCTGGTGCGTGCCGGAGTCATGCCCAAACCTACACCCATCAACTTGCGCCGCTTCGCCGAGATGCCCATCGCGCGCAAGGCCATCAACACCATCAAGGACCGCATCGCTGGAATGCAGTGGCGCATTCAGCCGCGGCGCGGACGCGCGCTTGAAGACCTGCCCAACGCCGCCGAACGCATTGCCACCCTGACCCTCAACTTTGAGCAACCGAATCCCGAAGACTCTTTCCGTTCCTTCATCGAGCAGGTCCTGGAAGACGTGCTGGTCGGTGGTTTCGGTGCCATCGAGCTCAACCTCAGCGGTGATTCCGCGCGGCCGTTGACATTCTGGCCGGTGGATGGCGCCAGCATTCGCATTCGCAGCGACTGGGATGGCAATCCATCGTCACCGCGTTACGTGCAGGCTACGGGTCTTTTCACGCCTCAGCAGGAGGTCACACTTACCGACGAGGAGCTCGCTTACATTCGGCTGAATCCGCGCACTCACACTCCGTTCGGCCTGGGTAAACTCGAGGTCGCGTTCGAAACCATCCACGAGTTCCTCTGCGCGCATCGCTTCGCGTCGCGCCTGGCCAGCAACAGCGTGGTGCAGTACGCATTATGGTTGCAGAACCTCAGCCCGCAGCATCACGAGCGCCTCATTCGCTGGTGGCAGGACGAAATTGAAGGCACCGGCAAAGTGCCCATCCTCTCGGTCGAGACCAAGCCCGAGGTGCTGCGCTTCAGTGGCGGCACCGATGCCGACCTGCGATTGCAGTGGCAGGAGTTCCTCATCCGCATCATTGCGGACGCGTTCGATCTGCCGCCGATGCTGCTCGGCCTGGAGCGCGACGTCAATCGCAACACCGCTACCACACAGTACGACGATGCCTTCCGCACCGCCGTCGTGCCCGTCGCTCGCCTCATCGCCGAACACCTTACGCGTGACGCCATCAGCAAGCGCCTGGGCTGGGACGACCTGGAATTCGTCTTCACCGATGTGGACGCCCCCAACGAACTCGAGCAGGCCCAAATCCAGCAGATCCTGATTGACTGTGGCGTCTTGACGATCAACGAGGTACGTCGTATGCGTGGCCTGCCACCTCTTCTGGAAAAGCAGGCTGGCCTTTCCGATGCGCCCCTTATGCAATGAGTAGTTTTTCTCTTCGTTTGGTAGGGCGGATTTTCAAGTCCGCGTTCAACCTCATTTCTTCTCATCCTGAGCGAAGAGCACGGCGACCAGTCGAAAGATCCGGCTGTCATCCCGACCGAAGCGAAGCGCAGTCGAGGGATCTGCGGCTCCTCCGGATACACCAACACTGGCGTCACCTCAGCTCTCCACTCGCCTTTGCTAATTGCTAGCTGCTAATTGCTTTCTCCATAACCCCACATTGTGAGATTAACAAGGACCAACCATGAACCTGCAACTCGAAGCTATGGCGCTCACCATGCCCGACGTCCCTGACCATCCTAATCGGCTGCCCTTCCAGGGCGTTCTCACTCTGGTGGGTGTCGCCTCGCAACGCTCGCCAAGCGGTGCGCGCGGCCATCGCGTGATGCTTACGCGCCCCGCCACTGAGCAGGCATTACCCTCGCTCCTCGGCATGGCACTCGATTATGCTCTGGCGCTTGCCAGCCATGACGCCCGCCGCAAGATCGGCATCATTACCGAAGCTACAATCGTACCTCTGCATGACGGTGGCCAGCCGAACGCAACGGGACAAATCGCCGTCGGCGGCTACCTCTTCGCCCATGACTTTCCCGACGTAGTACATGAGATCAGGGCCCAGCAGGGCAATAGTCTCGGCATGTCTTACGAGATCGCAAACGCCAACGTTCCCAACCAGGACACGTCTATTTGGACTGTCACCGGTTTCACCTTCACTGGGGCCGCGGTTCTGCTTCGTGACAAGGCCGCCTACCCGCAAACCTGGATCGCACTCAAGGCAAGTGACTAGTTGCTAGAGTCGGCCTTCAGGCCGACGTCTAAGCCGTTTCTTTGATGTCATCCCGAGCGAGGACTTCAGTCCGAGTCGAGGGATCTGCGGTTCCTTCTTAACCCGGAAAACTTCCCTGTATTTCTACCTGCTAGCTGCTGGTTGCTAGTTGCTTCTTCCCACATCCCACACTGTAAGAGGACAAAATATGAATCAGGATACTACGACCACAGACGCCACCACCGACATGCCAACCCTGGCCGGCCAAATGGCGCAAGCCACACAGTCTCTGGCTGACGCGCTCAAGAACCTGGACGGACAGTTTGCCTCGCTGCACGCCAAAATCGACCGCATCGTCGCCGCGGTTGACGATGGAGACCTGCAGGCCAGCGCCAACCATAACGAGAACCTACGCGGCAAGCTGGCCGAACTGGAAGCAGCCAATCGCAACCTCAAGGCGCAGAGCGACACCGCCCGCCGCAAAACGCTGTCACCGATGGTAAGCGCCCTGCTCGCCAAGCGGGGAGTCGAAGGCGACGCCCTCATCGACAAGCCCGTGATCGAAAAGGCCCTGGCCGGTCTCAGCATCGAGCAGCGCATCGCCGTCAAGTCCGAACTCGCCCGCGCGGGAATCCTGGTCTAGCCGCAACCCATCTCGCCGCACAGGATTTCCTGACCAATAACCACCATCCCCTAAGCACTGCCTTTCGAAAGGACACCATGAAAGCACAATTCGTCAACCTGCAAGCCGCCGCTGATTACATGGGCCCGGGCGCGATCGAAGTCGATCGCTACCAGACCGAGATCACCGACATCGTTCGTCGCCGTGGCCCCTTCGGCCAGCGCATCAAGCAAGTCCCGGCGACGGGTCATCCCTCGCGCTTCTTCGAAGAGACTGGCATTCCTTCACCGACTGCCGCCAACGCCTTCGTTGATCCACGCAATATCACCCCCACGCTGGTGACCCCCACCCGGGTGGAGCGTAGCGTTCCCCTGAAATGCCTGGTCTCACAGATCAACTACAACGTTTTCGACATCGAGGTCGGTACCCAGCAGAGTCAGTTCGCTTATTTGCAGGCCAAAGACCTCGCCGATTCTGTTGAAGGTCTGCTACGGACTCATGACGTTGCGCTATGGAACGGCAACGACACCTCGTTGTCCAATCCCACCTCGCCGCAGTACTACGGCGCGGCTGGACAAATCAACGATGGCGGCAACGTCGCCACGATTGCCACGACCGCGAGCATCGTGGACGGCCTGAAGTCCACCGTTGCGCAGATGGTCGCCAACAGCAACTATGAAGTGCGCCCGACCGCTATCTACAGCAATCCGGTGCTGCTCGACCTGATTGACCGCGAGATGAAGACGGAGTTCAACGTGGTGCTGTCGAGCACCCAGGTGGCGGGCGGCCTGGTTGTCAAGACGCTCTCCACGCAGGCGGGCGAACTGCCGCTGATTCCCGACTGGTCGATCCCCTACACCGGCACGCCGGGCAGCGGTTCGGCACAGTTGCCGGCCTACATCGTCAGCGAAGACATGATCGAGTATCACTGGCTCACCAGCACCGATCCGCGCGTCTTCCAGCTCGGAACTCCGAGCTCGTTGGCCTCGCAGATGGTGGTGGTCAAGTTCGGCGGCGTCGTCGTCAAGGGCGCCAGCTACGCACACTACAAAGTGGTAGTCGACCGCTAGCCGTCACCGGGTGCTCGCTCCGGCACGCGACGGCCGCGACGGCCGCAGCGGCCAGGTTGCTAATCGATCCCTGTTCCGCTGATTCGCCTGGTCGTGCCGTCTCCGGCTCAACAGGCTGCCACGGTGTGCACCCAAGGGGACGGACAAACTCTGTCCCCTGCTCATCTTGCCGTCCACTCACGAAGGAACGCCATGAACTATTTGTCTGACTCGGAATACGAAACTTATGGTTTGGAGTCCGCCACCCCGGAATCGTTCGTGGCAGCGGCTTCCTCGCTGATCAACACGTATTGCAGAAGGCCGACGCTTGCCATCGTGCAGTTCACGGAGCGCATTCGAGTGACGCCGGACCGCAACAACGTTCGGCTCACCAATCTGCCTCTTGCCGCCTTGGGCGGCGCAACCTCGCCCTTGGTATCCGGCAGAGGTCGTTATGCCCCGCCACGACGCGGCGAAGATACCACAATGTGGGAGCTCGCCCAAATCGCCATGGTGTATTCGCTTCCTGGCACATGGGTCGACCTCGACGTCACCACGTTCGACTATTTTGCCGACACTGGCGAGGTCTCCTGGCTGGGCGGCCCGCTCGGCCTGGCCTTTGATGAGATTGAGCTTGTCTATACCGCTGGCTTCTCACAGCTCCCCGACCCGGTGAAGTTCGCCTGCGCGCAGTTGGTGAAAAATGCTCAGGCGACCCCTGCGCTCAATGTCCGCGCCGGATCGCTCGGCACCCTGAACTCCATGCATCTCGAGTATTTCTCCGACACGCTCATCGATTCCACAGTGCAAGGCATGCTCGCGCCCTACGTGGCGCAGAAAGTGGGCTGAAATGTCTGAAACCGAACTTCCACTCGGCACCATTCACACCTGCCTGGGAGTGAGGCGCGCCGCCGATGCCATGGTGCGGGCCCTGGGTGGTGCACAGATCACTCTGCGCATCGCCGACGCTTCCGCCGGCGACACCAACAGCCAACTTGGGCTGACCCCTCCCACGTCGGAAGATGTGCAGATTTCCCCGGCGCTGGTGCGGACGATCGCGCCGTCAGCCAACGGCAGCAAGCGCATCGAGGTTACGCTGAGCGCAAAAGCGGTGAAGCCACTCGCCGACCAGTATGGCGTGGACGACGTCCCCACCTGGCTGCTCACCGCGGAAGGCGTCCTTTTTTTTGGCAAGCTCATGCGCATTGACACCGTGATCAGCGACCATCTCGGCGGGATGGACTATCTCTACCACATCGTGGCGACGGAGTAGCGACATCATGCAACCAACTAAAGATAGTTTCTACGTGGAGCTACGCAACCGCCTGGTGGTGGTTGATCCAACGCGCACCATCACGCTCGACGGGGCTACACGGCCTGCCATCGCGGTGGTCGAGAACGAGCCGCCGGCCGCCGCGCCGCTGCTTTGCGACGCCTTCTACCTGCACTGGGGCAGCGCGCACCCGGTGCAGCCCTCCATCGGAACCATGATGGCTCTCGACTGCACCATCTCTTACTGCACTGCGGGCGCCGAGCAGAACGCATGGCTCGATCGCGGACGCGATCTGGCGAGCCTCGACAGTGACCTGCTCGCCATCTGCTCTCCGGCGAACACTGCCAAATGCGATTACAGCTCCGGCTTACCGGTGGCATTAGGATCCACCATCTTCTGGACGCAGCCGGTACTGGCCGCAGCTAAAGCCACCCCGCCCTACATTGGCCGCGAGGTCGCCATCACCCTGTTCTTTTATCCCGAGGTGAACCAGACATGAGCATCAATCCTCTCGCCAGGCGTTCGCAGATGGCGCCCGTCGGCCGCGGTGTGCGCGCCTATGTTGCCCCCGTGGACCGCCCTAGCGGTGCCAGCGTGGCTTTCGACCCTGCGGCTCAGGGACAGTTCGATCTCGACTCGCCGCCGGCACCTTGGCTTGACCTCGGCTGGATCGAAAACTTTCAGCGCACCGCGGCCACCAAGTACGACGCGCTACGCAGCGGTTCCAGCGGCGCCATTACCGTACAGTACCGCTCGCAGCCCGAGGCGCGCATTGATTTCGACCTGCCCTCCTGGGGCAAGCTGCAGATGGCGATGGCTGGCGGCGCGCAGCAAATGAACGTGCTTGCCGTCCTGCCTCTGGGTGTGCCACAAGGTTCAGGGGGCACGGCCATTCCGCCCTCTCCCTTGCAACCAGGTTCCACTGTAAGCGAATTAATACTCACCACTGATCAGCTCGCCAACTACAATGTCGGCGACATCGTGGCCGTAGATTCCGACTACACGGGCACGGTCGGCTATTTGGGCGCAGGCGCGCCCGCAGCTTATCTCACTTCACCCTTAAACCCCGTCACTCAATCGGACTTCATCCGCCGCGTGACTTTCAACGTCTCGCGTGTTTCGTCTAAGACGCCAACCGCGTTGCTTCTGGCCCAGCCCTTGATCGGCCCGCCCACCAGCGGGATGGGCGTTCAGAGGGTGATGGCGTTCGTGGATCGCGAAGGCGGCAGCTTCTTCCAGGAGTGGTCAGGCCTGTTCGTCATCGTAGGAGAGACCGGCGGTCGCGCCTGCTTTTACTACCCTCGCCTCCAGGTAGCCGTAAGTGGCACGGAAGCCCGGCAGGAATTCGCCCCTCCGCTGTTCGGTCACATGCTGCACTCCAGCTTGCACGCTCTGCCCACCATTGACATCAATGACGGTGAAACCGTGCTTTGCTACCGCAGCTATTTCCCCACGTCCGACGCGGCAGTGTTCTGAAACCAGCTTAACAACCGATACGAGATGGGCATTTCATGAACCTTCTTATCGACAATAACGACGGCCTCGGCCAGCAGGACTACACAGCGTACGTTGATGTGGACCACCTTCCGAAGATCACGCGACGCCTGAACCGGGCGGCCACCATGACGGCTTGGCTGGTCGCCGCCGATCCCAGTTTTCATCCTCCGGTGAGCGGAGCTCGTGTGCTTTTGCAACGTGCCGATGGATTTCGTCTTTTCACTGGATATTTGACGACCGCACCCGAGCAGCAATATCTCGGCTACAGCCACACGGGGGCCGCGTGGCGCTATACCTTGCTGGCGCTGGACGATTCCTGCCTGCTCGATCACAACGCATTGCCGGTCAGAACGCCCTTCGCCTTTCGCACCGCGGGCGACGCTGTGCGCACTCTCGCCAATGACGTTCTGCCCAACGGGTTCGACCTCTCCGGAGTCCAGGATGTCAGTCCGGTTAACCAGTTCCCCATCGTTCCGCAGAATACATGGACCGAACACGTGCAGGAACTTGCCACCATGACCCGCGCCAGCTATCGCGCCCATGACGGCAAGCTCTATTTTGAAGAGGTTGGACAGCAAACCCTTGCGATCAGCGATCAGGACGAAGATTTCATTCCCGAAGGCCTCGTGCTGCTGCAATCCGATCAGTTGCGTAACGATGTAACCATCATCGGTGAGCTCGAACCGCTTGTTTATGTTCGTAACTACTTTCTCGGTGACGGCACCACACTGGGCTTTTATCTTTCGGACACTCCGTTCAGCAAGACCGCGGTCACCGTGTTCGAGGAAGATTACATTACGAGCCCGCTGGAACCCACGTTGTGGACTGTGACCGATCCCAACGGCAGGGTCTCAGTCAGCGGAGGTCAACTGCAGATCAACGGCGGCCCGGCTACCATAACCTTCGTCGAACAGCTGGAACTGGCCGGCGGCCTGATGATGCAGCATGGCGACGTCGTGTTCAATGCCGCATCCAGCGGCACTTTCGGCGCTCTCTACAACGGTTCGGTCGGCGATCCCAACTGCATCGCGGGATTCTCAATTTCGCCCAGTGGCGCCAATTGCTCCATTCAGGGACTTATCAATGGCGCCGCGGCCGGCTCTCCGCTCATCACCACGCCGGGACATTACTACGCGTTCACCACCCAACTGTTTTGCAATGAGGCCCACCGGATTCATCAGACGTATTTGTCTTCGACTCATCCCGCGGGCAACGGCCGGGGCGGCGACTCCGTACCGGCAGCGATGGGGGTCGTGCTCGCGGTACACGACGTTGATCCTAACAACCCCGGAACTCTGGCCGCGCCCGCAACCGTGCTTTACGACGACGTGCTCCCTGCGCCTCCGGGCTTCGTCACCTACGCCCTGGCGAACGGTCCGAACTTCTATGTCAGCGTGTCCTTCACGCGTTTGCAACACGTCGTAGATACTGAAGTGCGCAGCATGATTCCCGGTGGACAGTTCCGCACCCGGCTCACAGGCAGCTTCGTTGATGGCGGCGAGTGTTATGTGACCTCGTCGGCCGAGCTGCGCTTCTATTCGCCGTATCCCCCGCAGCAAAATGAGGAAGTGGTGGTCGCTTATCGCAGTAGCGCTCGGGCCATGGCGCGGGTGCAGGACACCAGCAGCATTACTGCTCATCACAACGGCAGCGACAGGGGACGCCGCAGTTACGTACGGCGATTGAAGCTGCCGCTGGCTCCCACTTCAATCGACTGTGAAAACGCCGCGACCGCTCTGCTCGACGACACGGTGCAACCTGCCTGGGCCGGCGAATACCGCGTCATCAGCGACTTTCTCCCCGTCGGCGACGTTATCCCCGCTAACACCGTCCAAATTTCAGTTCCTTCACGCGGCGCAGCATTCACGGCCATCGTTCGTGAGGTCGATTTGCAAGTTGTCTCACTTCGCGACGACCGCTCCGAGTACCTGCTGCGCTTCTCGAATGATGCCGCCGAGCTATTGGCGTTCAAGTTTGAGACCATGACATTACCTGAGCCCCTCACGGTAGTGTTCACTACGGCAGTTCCGTCGTCGTCTTTGTATCTTCCGGCTCTCACGGCGGCTCAAGTCACCAACGTCATCGCGACGGAAATCACAATTGACGCGGGCATCGCTCCGCCTGCCGGAGGCGGCATTGAAGTACGCCGCTCCGATGCCGGTTGGGGTGCAGGAAGTGACGGCAACCTTGCCGGGCGCTTCACCACTCAGACCTTCACCGTGCCACGCCTATCGCGCGTGCAGGGTTATTACTTGCGGCAATACGACGCTTCGTCGCCCCCCAAATATTCGCGCGAGTCCGCTCTGTTGTATGTGGACTATCCGTTGTGAACACCACGCTCCAGAGCGGGGATGACGGATGCGGTTCCGGCAGAGCTGAGCTTCAGGTCCGAGGATAAGCGCTTTATGTTTTTCATCGGCCCGGCGAGAATCTGCTTTCCCGACTTTTCCGAGCAATCTCTTAGGGTCAATTTCACCGGAGAAAAAAGGAGATCATATGGGCTTTCTTTCGAAACTATTGCAAGGTATCGCTTACATCCCCGCCATCGTGCACGGCGTCGAAGGATCGTTCGGCGGCAAGTCGGGCAATGACAAAAAAACAGCGGCACTCTCATTCGTTCAATCCGCCGTTGGTGCGGCAGATGCCATCTCCAGCAAAAACATTGTGGATGCCAACAAGTTCCAGGAAGGACTCGGCAAGGTCATCGACGGCGTCGTCGCCTGTCTGAACGCGTCGGTGTGGGCCCACAAGTAAAACACGGGATTGGCCCGTGGCGCTCCTCTTCAACCCCGGTGCCGCGGGCCCTTCGTTTCCAATGCTTCTCTTTGGTGTTTCGTGCCTATGAGGTATCACCGCCTTACCGCAGCAACTTGCCCTGGTGCGCCGCGTTGCATCCTCAGGTATCCTCGATACACATCCAAGGTTTGCCAATGAAGCCACTCCCTTATCCCTTGATGCTCGCGATCGCTATTAGCATCCCCGCGATGGCCCAGGAGCCTGCCTCTACTCCGCAGAACACTCCTCCTTCCAGCAACACCCCTGTTGAACAGCAGACAAATGCGGCCAGCGCGAGCAAAGACAACAGCCGCATCAGTGGCGACGAGGTCACTAAGCCCGCTGTTACTAAGGGAACAAATCTGATTGGCTGCCTGGAGGGCCCTGACCAGGACGGGAAATACACGCTGCGCAGCATGGCACATCGTACGGGTGTGGAGGTGCTAGGCCCCTATGATCTGCTAAGCGATTCCGGCAGCAAGGTCAAATTGACCGGCTCCTGGCAAGCCAGCCCTCAGCAGCCATCACACGCGACAGCAAACGCAAAGGGAGCGCGCCACTTTCAGGCGACCGCAGTCGAGGTGCTCTCCCAACACTGCGTAGTCCCCAGCGAGAAAACGCCGGTCAGTCAAGAGAAGCAGCGGCAGCGTGAGCAGCAACAACTGCAAAACAAGAGTAGCGCCGGAGACCAGACCAGTCCGAAACAGTGACGGCCATAAGTCCGCGGCTTTAGCGCGAACTCAGAGCAGCTTCTTCGAATCCAGAAGAATCGTGACTGGCCCGCTGTTCACCAGTTCAACTTCCATCATTTCTTGGAAGCGCCCGGTCTCGCAGCGCAAACCCAGCCCGCGAATACGCTCCACGAACCTCGCGTACAACTCTCGTGCGCGTTCCGGCCCCGCGGCCGCATCGAACGAAGGCCGTTTGCCGCGCCGGACGTCTCCCAACAGCGTGAATTGCGAAACTGCCAGCACCGCCCCGCCAATCTCCCGCACGCTCAGGTTCATCTTCCCTGCTTCATCTTCAAAGATCCGTAATCCCGCCACTTTCTGCCCCAGATACTCGGCATCGCCCTCGCTATCTCCCTGCCCGACTCCCAGCAACACCAGCAGACCCTTCCCGATCTCCCCGGTAATCTCATCTCCCACCTTGACCGACGCCCGGCTCACTCTTTGCACCACAGCTCGCATGGCAGCGTTGTACCATACCCGAAGTGAGGACGCTGAGCGCCCGCCTATTTTTGCGCTCCAAAGAATCTACTCTCGCGTTGACCATTGCAAAGCCCAACGTTTAGGATGAATCCGGCCTTATATATCCAAGCCGGTTCGAAGCCAAATGTGGACTTCGGCTGCCTGGAGAGCCTGCGGCATTCTTTACACGGTTCCTGGCTGCAATTAGACTTACGGGTTTGCCGCCGCGACAGACGTCCGGCGCGATAGGAGAAATCGATGGCTTCGACTGAAGAACGCGTGAAACAGATCATCGTGGAGCAGTTGGGTGTGGATGAAGCAGAAGTGACGCCCAGCGCTTCCTTTGTGGACGACCTCGGCGCCGACTCACTCGACACGGTCGAACTGGTCATGGCTTTCGAAGAGGCTTTCGAGATCGAGATCCCTGACGAGGATGCGGAGAAGATCCGCACCGTGCAGGACGCCGTAACGTACATCGACCAGCACGCCAAGGCGAAGAAGTAGCCGCCAGTCCGGCCACCACCCAGTCCGCACAAAAGCGGGGCGGCATGGGCCTCGGTCAACCGTCATACCAGGAATTTTCGCTCGCCGTCACAGGCGCGTCGAAAGGAGATTGCTGACCTCATGGCAGCTGTTGAGGAACGGGTAAAGCAGATCATCGCAGAGCAACTGGGCGTGGACGAGGGCAAGGTGACGGCCAACGCATCGTGTGTGGACGACCTCCGCGGCCATTCGCTCGCGGCCGTCGAACTGGTCACGGCCTTCGAGGAGGCTTTCGAAATCCAGATGCCCGACCAGGATGCGGAGAAAATCCGCACCGCGAAAGACGCCGTGGACTACATCAACTCGCACGCGAAGGGATCGAAGTAGATTGAGCCGACGTGTCGTCGTAACGGGAATCGGAGTGATCTGCGCTGTCGGTCACCACACTGAAGAGGTGTGGCCAGCGCTGCTGGCAGGCAAGAGCGGCGTGGAGCGCATTGTTGCCTTCGACGCCTCCCAGTTTGCCTGCCAGATCGCCGCCGAGGTCAAGAACTTCGACCCGCTACAGTTCATAGAAAAAAAAGAAGCGCGCAAGATGGCGCGCTTCATTCATTTGGCCATCGCCGCCAGCGACGAAGCCCTTCGCATGGCCAATTACAAAGTTGAGAACGAAGAGATGGCCGAGCGCACCGGGGTGAACATCGGCTCGGGCATCGGTGGCTTCGATGTTATCGAACGCGAACATTCCAACCTGCTCAATGGTGGCCCGCGCAAGATCTCGCCTTTCTTCATTCCGGCGGCCATCGTCAACCTTGCCGCCGGGCAGGTCAGCATTCGCAACAAAGCCAAAGGCCCCAACGAAGCCACCTGTACGGCGTGCACCACCAGCGCGCACTCCATCGGCGACGCCGCCCGCGTCATCAAGTACGGCGACGCCGACGTGATGATCGCCGGCGGCACCGAAGCCGCTATCACGCCTATGGGAGTCGGCGGATTCGCCGCCATGCGCGCTCTCTCCACCCGTAATGATGATGCTCACCACGCCAGCCGCCCCTGGGACAAAGACCGTGACGGTTTCATCATTGGTGAAGGAGCGGGCATCCTGATCCTGGAAGAGCTTGAGTTCGCTAAGAAGCGCGGCGCTAAAATCATCGCCGAAGTTGTCGGTTATGGCATGAGCGCTGACGCCAATCATATTACTCAGCCCGCCGAGAATGGCGAAGGCGGATTCCGCGTCATGCGGAACGCCATGCGCGACGCCGGCCTTTCGCCCGAGCAGATCGGCTACGTCAATGCACACGGCACCTCCACTCCGCTGGGCGACGAGTTGGAGGCTACGGCCATCAAGCGCGCCTTCGGCCCTCATGCCTACAAGATGCTGGTCAGCTCAACCAAGTCGATGACTGGGCACCTGCTGGGCGGCGCGGGAGGATTGGAAGCCGCGATCACTGTGCTGGCGCTGCGCGATCAGATCGTGCCGCCGACTACCAATCTCGACAACCCGGACGAGGGTTGCGATCTCGACTTCGTGCCCCACACTTCGCGCCAGGTCAACATGGATTACGCCATGTCGAATTCGTTCGGCTTCGGCGGCACCAACGGCTGCCTCGTCTTCAAGCGCTGGACGGAGTAAGGCCGTTGCTGTTGCGTGCCCAGTGAGCGCCGCGGCGGATCGTGGCGCTTTTGATTTTGAACTGCCTAATGGTCGATTTGTCATCCCGAGCGCAGCAAATGCGGAGTCGAGGGATCTGCGGTTTCCTCCGCGACAGCCCACTGTCCACTAACCGCTAGTCCCTATCCCCTGCCTTCGGGACCTCCCACAGTTCCACCCTGTTTCCTTCCGGATCCATAATCCATCCAAACTTCCCGTACTCGCATGCTTCAACCTTCGCATCCACTTCCACGCCCTCTTCGCGCAGCGCCTTCAGCAACTCGTCGAGATTTTCCACGCGGAAGTTGATCATGAAACTGGACTGGCTGGGCGCGAAATACTTGGTGTCCGCGGGAAAGATCGCAAACACGTTGAAGCTCGGAATCTCTGGATGATCAGCATCGCGCCACATCGCGCCCGAGCCATCCGCTGCACTCTCGATGCCGAGATGTTTGCGATACCACTCGTAGAGGGCCTTAGGGTCTTTGGCCTTGAAGAAGATGCCGCCTAATCCGGTGACGCGTTTCACTCCAGCCTCCTGCCGGGGGCGGCGGATTACTTCGCTGGCTGCTGCTGCTTCCCGCCGGTGCCCCAGGACAAGCACTCTACATGACCATCCACGCTGTTGCCACTCTTATTGAGCGTGAATTCGAAAGCGATAGTGCTCTCCACCGGTGCCGCCGAACCGTCCTGCAGGTAAGGCCGGAACTGAAAGCTCTTGACGGCATTCGCGCTTGCCGCTACCAGCAGCGGATTGCCCTTTTCTCCCTCCACCTTCACTACTTTGCCGGTCTCATCCACCGTCACCGCCAGCACCACCTCTCCCTGGATGCCGGAAACCATCGCCTGCCGCGGATAAACCGGCATGGTCCTGTGTTCGATCATGGTTTGCAGAACATCGGCGGGAACGCGGACGCGGAGATTGGACGAGGCCGAAGGCGCGGCCCCGGATTGCGCAAATCCCAGCGTGGAAAACAGAAGCAAACCAAGACTGATCAGGCGAATTGGTATCACAGGCTGTTCCTCTCAAAGCGATAGCTGCTCAATGGTTGGATGAGCCTTTCGCTTCAGGAATCGCCTGCCCGGCAAAACAAAAAGCACGAAGGATGTGCACTCTCCGTGCTTTGGTGTCTCAGGGGTGAACGATCTCTACGCCTTCTTGCCCTGGTTCTTCAGCACCTCGATTGCGCGGTTCAACTGGTCGTCAGGTTGGTGGGCCTTTTCTTTCTCCTGCTGCGCCTCGTCCTGCGCGTTCTCGTCCTCGTCCGGAGCGATGAAGTCGTCATTGTTGTCAGCAACCAGGATATTCGGCGTAATCGCAGTGTCCTGCAGCGCCTTGCCTGACGGCGAGTAATACTTCGCGACCGACAGTATCAGCGCCGAGCCATCCGGCATGTCGATCACTTTCTGGATCGACCCCGAACCGAAGGTCTTGTCGCCAAGCACATCCCCACGCGCGTTCTCCATGATGGCGGCAGCTACAATTTCCGCCGGCTCGGCCGTACCGTGGTTCACCAGCACCACCAGCGGCAGGTTGGTCGCCACTGCCTTCTCCGGATCGGCGTTGAAGATTTGCTTGGGATACTTCTGGCCTTGCAGGTACGCGATGGTGCCATGATTCAGGAAAAGGTTCGCCGTAGCAATGCCTTCACTCTCTTCACCGTCGCCGGAATTGCGCAGGTCAAGAATGATCTTCTTGGCGCCTTCCTTCTGGACCGCTTTTAGCTTGTTGGCGATCTCTTGCGCACGCCCCTTCGGGAAGTCATCCACCTTGATGTAGGCGATGCCGTCTTCCATCATCTTGTCGCCGATCGGCGGATCGGTAACGATCGCGCGCGTGAGGGCGGACTTCACCGGCTGCGCTCGCCGCGGACGCACCACCGAGACGTTGACCACCGACCCCGGAGGCCCGGTCAACAGGCCGTCAATCTCAGCCAGCGACATGTCGCGCGTCGTCTTGCCTTCGATGGCTTCGATGATGTCTCCGCTCTCGATGTCCGCCTTGTCAGCCGGCCCTCCCGGAATCACCGAGATCACCGCAGCATAGCCGTAGCGCTTCGAAACGGCTGCTCCGATGCCGGCCTTGCCTTCCTTACGCTGCTTGTAATCCTTGTACTCCGCGGGATCGAGATAGCTGGAGTTGGCATCGAGCGATTCCAGCAACCCATGCAGGGCGCCGTTGGTAACGGCCGGAATGTTCGGTTCCTCGACGTACTCGGTACGAATGCGCGAGAGCACTTCGCTGTAGACGCCTAACTGGCGATAAGAACCGTCGTCGTTGGTGTTGGCCCGGACCCCCATTCCGCCGACCACGACGAACGTGGCGAGCAGAAAAGAAAGGCCCAGAACGATCAGCTTGGTGGTCTTTGACATGTGTAATCGCTGGTGGGAGGGTAAACTCTCGCTCCTATTCTACCTCAGTTTCGATGCCGGGCTCGTGGGAAGGTTCCGGGAAAATCCCTAAATCTCGCCGATTACCCCCCATCCGGCTCTGGTTGGACGTACAGTAGGGGCGGATCGTAAGCGGCACGGGGATCCACCCTGTGACCAGTCTCACAATTCACGCCTTCTGTCTCCTGATAGACTCCTCTGTTTGGCGCCAGCATATTGAACGGCCTCGACGAAAAACTTATGGCCCGCAGTCTTGACAAGTCCCGCGCATTGCAGCAACGCGCTGAGCGGCTTATTCCCGGCGGAGTCAATTCCCCGGTTCGTGCCTTCCGTTCGGTTGGAGGCACACCGCCGTTTTTGGTTCGCGGCTTGGGCGCGCGTGTGTGGGATGCCGACGGCAACCAATACATCGACTACGTTGGCTCCTGGGGCCCGCTGATCCTCGGCCACTCCAACCCCGAGGTCCTCGAGGCCATCATCCAGGCCGCGCGCAACGGCACCAGCTTCGGGGCCTCCACTCCCGCCGAAGCTGACTTGGCTGCGCTGGTGGTCGACGCCTTTCCTGCCATCGAGAAGGTGCGCTTCGTCAGTTCGGGAACGGAAGCTACGATGTCTGCGATTCGGCTGGCCCGCGCGCATACCAATCGCAAATTCATTGTGAAGTTCGAAGGCTGCTATCACGGACATAGCGACGCGCTGCTGGTAAAGGCCGGCTCCGGCGTGGCCACGCTCGGCATTCCCGGGTCGGCAGGCGTGCCAGAAGAGTTTGTCGAGTTCACTTTGGCGCTGCCCTACAACGACCGCAAAGCGGTAGAAGCAGCGTTCGCCAAATTCAAGGGCCAGATCGCCTGTGTGATCGTCGAGCCGGTAGTCGGCAATATGGGATGCGTTCCACCGCAGCCGGGCTACCTCGAAGCACTGCGCGAGATCACCGCGCGCGAAGGTGCGCTGCTCATCTTTGACGAGGTGATGACCGGCTTCCGTCTGGCCTTTGGTGGTGCGTCGGAGCTGTACAGCATCAAGCCTGACCTCACGACGCTGGGCAAGATCATCGGCGGCGGTCTGCCGGTGGGCGCCTACGGTGGCCCCGCGCAGATCATGGACCTGGTGGCTCCCGTGGGGCCCGTGTACCAGGCGGGAACGCTCAGCGGCAATCCGCTGGCCATGGCCGCGGGAATCGCCACTCTTCGCCAGCTCAAGGCCAACCGGCAGAAGTTCTACAAGCAGCTCGACGACCTGTCGGGCACGCTGGTGGCGGGGGTCACGTCCGCCGCCAAAGGTGCGGGCGTGGCGATGACCGCTAATCGCGTCGGTTCGATGTTCACATTCTTCTTCACGGACGAGCAAGTCATGGATTGGACGAGCGCCGCGACCTGCGATACCGGCAAGTTCGGCCGCTTCCACGGCGCTTTGCTCGATGCTGGCGTCTGGTTGCCGCCATCACAATTCGAAGCAGCATTCCTCAGCGTTGCGCATACCCAAGGCGATATCGACGATACGATTGCCGCCGCACGAGAGGTGCTCGCGTTGCTGTGAAGTGCTTGGGCTGTTGCTAGCTGCCAGTCGCTAGTTGCTGCTTCCCCATCATCTCCGGTATCGTTACGAACTTGTAACCCTCCCCCAGATAGCGGCTGAGGATGCGACCGCTGGCCTCGACACTGCGGCTGCGGTCGACGCCCATGCATACATGCGAGCCGTCATGCAGAAGGATGACGTCGCCGCCGCGAATCCGACGTTCGACGCGAGCGACAATCTCGTCGGCGGAGTTCGCTTTCCAGTCACGGCCGCTGACGTTCCACATCACGGTCTGCTGACCGAAGGCTCGCACCGTCCGCAGCGTCGCCGGCCGGCGCCCGCCGAACGGAGGACGGAAGATCCCTGTTTCCACGCCGGTGGCATCAAGGATGGCTTGCCTGGTTTGCACAAGCTGGCGGCGCAACTCTGTCACCTGTTCAAAAATCAGGTTGGGATGGCTCCAGGTATGGCTGCCAATGGCGTGGCCGGCGGCAACCACGGCACGCGCGATCTCGGGCTTCTGCTGAACATATTGTCCAATGAGGAAAAACGTGGCCTTCACGCCATGGCGTCCCAGCACTTCAAGCATGCGCCATGTATAAGGATCGTTGGGGCCGTCATCGTAGGTGAGCGCCAGCAGGCGAGAGCCGGGATCGAGGCCGATAAACGTCCGGCCATAGATCTGCGAGGTGGGCGACATGGTGTGGTAGCCCGCCAGGCACGCCAGCCCGGTCACCCCTACACCGCCGATGAGCCCTGCAATCATGGAATTGGCTTGATTGTAACTGCGGTGGGTGCAGCGGTGGAAAACTCCGATCAACATTTACCATCACGCCAATTGCGCGCAGACCACGAGCAAGATATTCTGCGGTTCGTAACGTTTTACTCTCATGGCGAACCTTTTCGAACCACCCCGGTATATCGCAGTCGAAGGTCCGAATTCGAGTCGGCAAGAGCACTCTCTGCCAGGTCATCGCGGAAACCCTGCACGCTCAGCGCATTACCGAACCTGAGCACAATCCCTTCCTGCGATCGTTTTACGAAGGCGACCATGGCGCCGCTTTCCAGGCGCAGTTCGCTTTCCTCATCGCGCGCTATGAGCAACTGGGCGGTCTCGACGTCAAACGCAATCCCAACAAGACCTACGTTGCGGACTACATTTTCGAAAAGGACAAGCTGTTCGCCTGCCTTAATCTCGGCGATGCGGAGCTGGACGTTTACAACCGCTACTACGAGCTTTTCCGGCAGAGCGTGCCCACTCCTGATCTCGTTATTTACCTGCAGGCCACTCCCGAGGTGCTGAAGAAGCGGCTGAAGAAGAAGAACGCTCCCGGCGAAAAGGCCATCAGCGACGACTACCTGGAAGAGGTGATCAAGGCCTACGAGCACTTTTTCTTTCACTACACCTCGTCGGACCTGCTGATCGTGAACACCTCGGAAATTGACTTCGTGGAGCGCAGCGAAGATTTGCAGGCGCTGTTGCGCCGGGTCAGCGAGCCGATCCGCGGCACGCAGTATTTTCTGCCTCTGGGACCGGACGAGCAATCGGCCAGAACCTGACTCGGTTTCACCAACTTTTCATTTCCGTGTCACAGACATTCGCATCGCATTGCGATTATTCTTCCCATATCCGCAAAAAGGAGATTGCCATGGGAGTCTTATTTCAGGCTTTCTATTGGAACTGTCCGGCGGAGGAGAACCAGGACGGCACCTGGTGGAACTTCTTGGCCGGCAAACTTCCTGAGCTGCAGCAGGCGGGCTTCACCGCGCTGTGGCTTCCGCCCGCCTGCAAGGCGGCCAATCTCGGTGGCCCTTCCATGGGCTACGATCCTTACGATTACTTCGACCTGGGCGACTTCAACCAGAAAAGCCGGATCAAGACTTGGTTCGGGAACCAGGCGGAGTTGGTGGCGCTGATCAACGCGGCGCACACGGCGAACATGCAGGTCTATGCTGATCTGGTGCTTGACCACAACAACGGCGGCGACGCGCAGGAGGTCAATCCAATCGACGGCCAAACACGCTGGACGCAAGTTCAATCCCGCCAGCGGCAACTTCCCGCGCGACTGGACGTGCTTCCACCCGTCACCGTTTGAGATATTCGACGAGATGACCTTCGGCGACATGCCCGACCTCTGCCACCGCAATCCTCTGGTTTACCAGCAGCTCATTGAACTAGCGCAGTGGATGGTGGAAACCATCGGCTTCGACGGCTTCCGTTTCGATTTCGTCAAAGGCTATGCGCCCTGGATGGTGCAGTCGATCGCCGAGTTGCGCTACCTGAAGAAATCGGCGGATAACTTTTATACATTCTGCGTGGGAGAGTGCTGGGACAACGAACGCACGGTGGACGACTGGCTCGGCGAGGTTAACAGTTACACGGACAATCCCGTCTCGGCGTTCGACTTTCCTCTGCATTATCTACTGAAAGACGTGTGCGATACCTATGGCTTCAGTCTGAGGAACCTGACGGATCCGGGGACCGTTATGCAGGACTATCCATCGCAAGCGGTAACCTTCGTCGACAACCATGACACCATTCGCGACCCCGCCAATGCGATCAACAACGACAAGCTGATGGCGTACAGCTTCATTCTGTCGCACGAAGGCTACCCCAGCGTTTTCTGGATGGATTGGTACAACTTCAGCTTGGCGAAGACGGGCACACCGAACGGAATCGCTGCGCTTGTTGCCGCGCATGAGCAGCATGCTGGTGGAACGACGCAAGTCCTGTACGCTGACGACAATCTTTACATCATGCAGCGCACCGGCTCCGGATCCCAGCCCGGCCTGATCTACGTGCTGAACAACCTGGGAGACGCCTGGAATGGCGCGATGGTGCAAACCCAGTGGCAAAGTGTGCGATTCGATCCCGTAGCCTATGGCGGAAATGATGCGAGCCGTCCCGATAGCAAGATGACCTCGTCCGACGGCCAAGCCGACTTCTGGGCCGGACCTCGGGGATGGGCGGTTTACGCACCGCAGGTGTAAGAAGTTATCAGTAGCCAGCTCAGTTTCTAGAAACCCGACGCTGGCGACTGATCACTGACAACTGACTACTGGCTCGGTGGCACGTACTCCTTGGGCTTCTCTGCGCCCTCGCCAAAGAAGTAAGCGTCCATCTGCTGCACGATGAATTCCTGGTGTTCCTTCTTCCAGGGTTGCAGGCGATATTCGTTGAGCAGCATCTTCATGTGTTCCTGCCACTGCTCCCACGCCAGCTTGGAAACGTTGTCGTAGATGCGCTGTCCGAGTTCGCCATCGAATGGCGGTTCGTCCAGACCTTCCATTTCGCGCCCCATCTTTACGCACTTCACCATGTGTGCCATCGAGAACTCCCCTTGTCCGCCAACAGCGGCATAATTACCAACGCTTGATTCTAACGGCGACACCCACAGAACCCAAATAGTATGCCCCAGACCGGACTCCGTTGAGACCGAAAGGGTACTTCACGAGGAGCCCTTGCAAAGTCGACGTGCCCTGTCGCACTATAAATTACATTTTGAACTGATATCCGCGGGCGGCTTAGCAGACCTAAGGGACGAATCCGGTGACACAAATTTTTCGCTTTTCATGTCGATTCTTGCCCAGCCCAATCGTCGACACTATGGCACCACCCGCGGCGCGGGTAGGAAGGAGTGAAGATGAGTAAAGTAAGAGTACTCGTGGGCACGCACAAGGGCGCATTCATTCTGGAGTCGGACGGCAAGCGCGAACGGTGGGACGTCAGCGGCCCCCATTTCGCGGGCTGGGAGCTCTACCACCTCAAGGGATCGCCGGTGGATCCGAACCGGCTATATGCATCGCAGACCAGCGGGTGGTTTGGGCAGGTCATTCAGCGCTCCAATGACGGAGGCAAAACCTGGGAGGCGCCCGGAGGTGACATAAAAACCGGTTCCGAGGCCATGCAGGGAGGCGCGAGCAACAAGTTCGCCTACGACAGCTCTGCGGAAACCGGCAAACCCCTTACCACGCACCAATGGTACGACGGAACGCAGCACCCCTGGGAGTTCAAACGCGTCTGGCACCTCGAACCCTCGTTCACCGATCCCGATACGGTTTACGCAGGAGTGGAAGACGCTGCCCTGTTCCGCTCAACTGACGGAGGAAAGAGCTGGCACGAACTACCCGGGCTGCGCGGTCACGGCACGGGACCGCACTGGCAGCCAGGCGCCGGTGGGATGTGCTTGCATACGATCATTTTGGATCCCAGCGATCCCGGCCGGATCTACATCGCCATTTCGGCTGCGGGAGCTTTCCGCACCGATGATGCCGGCAAGACGTGGAAGCCGATCAACCGCGGCCTGCGTTCCCAATACATCCCTGACCCGAATGCCGAGATCGGCCACTGCGTTCACCACGTCGCGATGCATCCCTCGCGTCCGGGCGTGCTGTTCATGCAGAAGCACTGGGATGTCATGCGAAGCGACGACGCCGGCGACTCGTGGCACGAGGTCAGCGGGAACTTGCCCACCGATTTCGGATTCGTGATCGACGTGCACGCCCACGAGCCGGAAACCATCTACGTCGTTCCCATCAAGAGCGACGGGGAACACTTCCCGCCCGAGGGAAAGCTACGGGTGTACCGCAGCCGTACTGGCGGAAATGAGTGGGAGGCGCTCACCAAAGGTCTGCCGCAAAGCAACTGTTATGTGAACGTGTTGCGCGACGCCATGGCCGTGGACTCGCTCGATTCATGCGGCGTGTATTTTGGCACCACGGGCGGGCAGGTCTACGCATCGGCTGATGCCGGCGACAATTGGGCCCCCATTGTCCGCGATCTTCCGGCGGTGCTATCGGTCGAGGTACAGACGCTGCCATGATTCGCGTCATACTGCCCGCACATCTGCGTACGCTAGCGCACGCCGGTAGCGAGGTACAACTCGAGGTCGAGGGCCGGGTCACGCAGTGCTCGATCCTCGACGCGCTCGAAGCTCGCTACCCGATGCTGCGCGGCACAATTCGCGACCACGTCACGCAACAGCGCCGGCCATTCTTGCGCTTCTTCGCCTGCGAGGAGGATCTGTCGCATGAGCCGCCAGACGCATCTCTGCCCGACGCGGTCGCGTCAGGCGCTGAGCCCTTTCTGATCATAGGGGCCATAGCCGGAGGATAGGGATCCTTCCAGAGCGGCTATCGCGCGGGTAGCCACTGTCAGAGATCCCCTCTCCAGTGGCGATCTATCAACGGCCAGCGTCGGTGGGGCAGGACGGTAAATGTGATATTTTCGATGGGCACGACGCGAGAGATGTAAGCCACGAGCGCTGCGGCACGGCGGAAGCCGAGGACGCGGCTTCCAACCAGGTGTCGGACATCAGGAATGAAGAAGGTCGCTGCTGCCAAACGAGTCGCCAAGGCACCGGAAGGCACGGGAAAAACTGGTGATGTAAGCGAGTTCACTCGTCCCGGCGCCAGAGATCGAGCCGCCCTGCGATCTGAGCCGGCACTTGAGCGGCGCGTGTTTTTTGTTCTCGCCTGCGTGGCGCTCATCTATGCTTTTCTGGCTGGCTTGCGAACGGTTGCGGAGTATGACACCGGCTGGCAGTTGGCCACCGGGCGTTGGGTGGTACAGCATCATCAAGTTCCTTCCGTTGATGTTTTCTCCTATACGGCGCAGGGGCAACCCTGGATTTATCCGGTTGGGGCTGGCGTGGTGTTCTACTTCGCTTTCTTGCTGGGCGGTTACGCACTGCTTTCCTGGCTGGGGGCGGTTTCATGTGCTGGCACGGTCGCGTTGCTGCTCCGGCGAGGCTCCGCTGTAAGTGCTGGAATCGTCATTCTCGCGGTACCTCTCATAGCCGCGCGCATCAGTCCGCGCGCCGACCTGTTTACGGTTGTTCTTTTTGCAGCCTTTCTCTCGCTCCTGTGGCAGAACTATCAGACGGGCCGTGCCTCACTCTGGTGGTTGCCGCTGCTAATGCTGGTGTGGGTCAATGTTCACTTCGGATTTGCCGCGGGTCTCGCGCTGATCCTGGCCTACGTGGGGATAGAACTGTGGGAGACGGTTCTGGGAGATGTGCGTCGCCGTGCCGCTCTGCAAAGACTTCGTCGTGCATCCGGATGGCTGTTGTGCACCGCGGTCGTAACTCTGCTAAATCCCTGGGGCTGGGGGATCTACCGGGCTCTGCTGCTGCAAGAGCGTGCCGCGGGGAACCAAGAGGTATTGATCGCGGAGTGGGCAAGCGCGCCACTGAATTGGACCGCCTTCCGCACTGCGCCTTCGTTGCGGCAGACCCAGGGTACTCTCTATCTGTTGCTGGTCATTGCGGTGGTCGCTGCCATAGTTGCTTTGTTTCGTGCTCAAGTGGGAGCGGCGATTCTGCTGCTGGCGGCCACCTACCCGCCGGTGCGACACGTTCGCATGGGGGCTGTTTTCGCATGCGTAGTAGTCATCATTGGTGGATCGGTGCTGTCCGCGGCGCTGCTCCGCCTTGGCTCTCGGGCTGTGGTGCAACGAACAGGTCGGATCGTTGCCGCTGCTGCGGTTATGCTGCTCTCGATCCTTGCCTTCGCCCGCTCCTTCGATCTGGTGACGAACCGATTTTATTTTGGCGGCGACACCACAAATTCCACATTCGGCGCCGGACTAAGCTGGTGGTTCCCGCAACGCGCGGCACGTTTCATCGAACGCGAGCGGCTTCCGGGGGAGATATTCAACACCTATGACGAAGGGGGCTACCTCACCTGGGAACTCGGCCCTCAGCGCCGAGACTATATAGACGGCAGAGACACACTCTTCGGAACGGCACGCATACAGCAGCACCGTCAGTTGCTGCAGAGCCCACCGGACTCCGCCCTTTGGCAGCAGGAAGCAGATCGATATGACATCAATACCATCATTCTTTCTGTGGCCCGTTACGATGGCATCCAAGATGTCCGGCTCAAAGATTTTTGCAACAGCCAAAATTGGAGCCCGGTTTACCTGGATGAGGTCTCCGCTGTGTTTGTGCGCCGCAGGCCGGACACAGAGGACTTGATCCGGCGCTTACAAGTGGACTGCGCAACCACGCCCTTGCCCGCCAGTCCGGTGGCGGCCGCTGGCGCCGAGGCATTCAATCAATGGGCGAACGCTGCCAGCGTTTTGGCCGCTCTCGATCGCAATTACGAGGCGCTTACCGCAGCTGACAAGGCGATCTCAATTTTCCCGGGCAGCGCGATCGTCCATTTGGCCCGCGCAGACGTGCTCTTTGCCTTGGGTCGTTACCCCGAGGCCGAACACGAATACCGGGAGACGATCTCTCTTCATCCTGACGAGTTTACCTGGGCCGCCCTGGCGAATTTTTATCGAAGTCAGCATCGAGATGACGATGCGATCCGGGCGTTGAAGCAGGCCGTTCAGCTTCAGGCAAAACCAGGGTTATTGCTGGTTCAGTTAGGGTACTATTATCTCCATCTCGGACGCGCAAACGAAGCTTTGGACGCGTTTGACCGGGCAGTTCAAAGCGCCGCGCCGGGTATCGCGAAAGCAACCGGCAGAGGCTCATTCAGCTACAACGTAGCAACCGGCCGCGCGCAGGCTTGGGAGGTGCTTGGCAATATCGAGCGAGCTGTCTCCTGCCAGGAAGAGGCGGTGCGGCTCGCCCCGGATGCGCCCCAGGCTTGGCTCAACCTCGCGCAGATCTATCACATGGATGGACGCTCCGCCGATGATGGACCGTGCCAGGACACGTGCCACAACACTTGAAGAAAACCACAGCCCCTAGACCAAGTTTGATTGCAGATCAAAGCCGAGACGTCTATTCTCCCAGCCACGCGCCGTAGGGGCGCAGCCGCTCGATGTGGTCGCAGATGATTTTGCAAGCTCCCATGATCGGGACAGCCAGAATCAGTCCCATCGCGCCCCACAGCCATCCCCAGAACAACAGAGAGAGGGTGACCGCCAACGGGTTCAGTTGCAGGCGCTTGCCCAGAATCTTGGGATAGAGCACGTTCATGGCGATCAGGTGCAACCCCAGTACGACGAAGACAACGATCAGGAATGTGGCCGTCGTCAGGTGCCCCAAGTCAGCGATGAGCGGCGGAATGACGGCGAGAAGAACGCCGAGATAAGGAATCAAACTCAAAAATCCGCTGATGGCCCCGAGGAAGTAGAAGTAAGGCAGACCTAACATTCCGAACACAGCGATGCTGCACACGCTCAGGAAGACTCCAAGGATGAAGTTGCCTACGATGAAAGACCGGATCATGCGCGCAGTCAGGCCCAGCATGACGTAAGCGGTATTGCGGTTCTCCATGCTAAACAGCATCACCGAAGCAGTGCGGACGTGGTCCTGCCAGCTCAGCATGAAGAAAACCAGAAACGGTACAAACGTAATGCTAAGCACGATCTCTGATACCGAGCTAGCATTCCGGCTGACCAGATCAGTCCAGTTGCTCGATTGCTTAACGGTCACGGCCTTTTTCTCGGCTTCCGACGAAGGCAACACCGTTTCTGTGGTCTGTTCAATCTGCTCGGCTTCCGCGCGCACTCGGCCCATTAACTCCTGGATTTTGGCCTTGTACTGGGGCAGTTCCTGCATAAACGACAAAGCGCGGCTGTAGGAGAAGTAGGTGGCCGCCCCAACCGCCATCACCAGCAGTAGCACGGCGATGAGCGATGCCAAGGCATTCGGCAGGCTAAACCTGGTGAGCAGGTCAACCAGCGGAGCCAGGACGAATGCAATTAGGATCGAGACCAGAACAATGACTAGGATCAGTTTGCCGACGTAGAGCATCGTCAATACAGCGGCGATCGCCAGAATGACCATCGCGGACGCCTGGACCCCGCAGAATGCGGCGGCGCTCCAGTTCGGCCACCGTGGAGCGGTTGATCGACACCTCCGGAATGGGAGCAGCGCCGCCAGCCGCAATGGCCTCCATATCGGGATCGCCGTGACGTCGCCGGTCAGGCTCTACATTGTCCAGCAGCTCTTCTGCCATTTCGCCTATGGTACTCGTATAATGCGGGGTTTCCGAGCATGATACCTTTGCTGCATCAAAGATGGAAAATACTTTTACGACGCCACAGCCGGCGGGTCAACCGCTCCGCGTCCTGGCATTGGATTTCGGCTCCCGCAACATTGGCCTGGCCGTGAGCGATGAACTGGGGGTCACGGCCCAGGGTCTGCCAACTCTACGCCGCAGCAACAAACGCAATGATTTTGACCACCTGCGACGCGTGATCCGGCAATTCCACATCGGTGAGATAGTGATCGGACTGCCGCTGCGCATGAGCGGAAGTGAAGGGATTCAGTCGGACAAAGTGCAGGCTTTTGCTGTGGAATTGCGCCACAGGTTCAAGCTGCCCGTCCACCTGTTCGACGAACGCTTGACTTCGGTCGAAGCCAACCGACTGTTACGTGAGACTGACATGAGCACCCGTCAGCGCGCGGGCGTGGTGGACCAATTGGCGGCGGTGTTGATCCTGCAATCGTTTCTGGAATTCCAGAAAAACAGAAACCCATAGCCCGGATGCGCAGAAATCTGCCGTCAACTTTTTGTGCCTCGAGAGGAGACTCGGGGCTTCGCAGCTTTTCCTTCCGCAGCAGCGAACGGGTGCTGCGCATCATCTAAACTCCTGTATTCCATGCGAACGCTTCTCAAGCTGGCGGCGATACTGATACTGGCCTTTGCTCTCTGGTTTGCCTGGGCGGTCTTCCTGCCCTTGCAACCGGCGCAGACGAAGTTCGTGCTGCTGCGTCCGGGCTGGAGCACGCGCCACATCGCGCAAGCCCTCCAGCGCGAGGGCGTCATTCGCAGCTCCGCGGCGTTTCTCATGGTGCAATACGCCGAAGGAATGAAGACCCTCAAGGCGGGCGAGTATAAGTTCGACGGACCAGCCGGCACATTGCAGGTGTGGCGGCGCCTAGTGGGCGGCGATGTCTATGCTCGCACGGTTGTGGTCCCCGAAGGCTACACCATGTTCGACATCGCGGCCGCAGTGGAACAGGCGGGTTTGGGTACAGCAGCCGATTTCCTCACCGCCGCTAAAGGAGATGTGTTTCTGCTCCGTGACATCGATCCCAATGCGCAATCGCTGGAGGGATATCTCTTTCCCGACACCTATGAGTTCACGCGCATTGATGATGTTCATGACATCGCAGCGGCGATGGTGCATCGGTTTCGGCAGGAAGCGCAGAAAATCGGGCTGCTCGGCAACCCTGGCACACACCGTATCGTAACCATGGCCTCCATCGTTGAGAAGGAAACCGCAGTGCCGGGAGAGCGTCCGCTGATAGCCAGCGTGTATTACAACCGCCTGGCACGAAATATGCCGCTGGATGCCGATCCTAGCGTGGTCTACGCGGCCTTGCTGGCCGGACGTTATCGCGGCACCATCTACCAGTCGGACCTGCAATGGGACTCGCCCTATAACACCTACAAGTACCCCGGGCTGCCTCCCGGCCCCATTGCCAACCCGGGAATCGCTTCTTTGCAAGCTGCTATGCATCCCGCGCAGAACGATTTCCTGTACTTCGTCAGCGACAATAATGGCCAGCATCGCTTCGCGCGCACCATGCAAGAACATACGCGCAATGTGGCTGCGTACCGCCGGGCTGTGGCTGCGACACAGTAGCGCCAATACGATAGACCGCCGAGCGTCGATTTTGCGTTAGTGGTTGGCACGACCAGGCTGGCCCGCTACCTCTTCGGGAATGCTCTAGAATCGGGCCGCACTATATACTGAATGATTCCTGTCGGTCGCGCCTCGATCCCACATGAAACGATCCCGAACCTTCGCCGTGGTTTCCCTTGCCGCACTTCTGATCGGCGGGACTGGATGCCTGTTCCGCACTCGCGTCGTCGAGATGCCGACCAGCACCGCCAAACTCCAAACTGCCACGAAGCAGGAACTGGTGGAGCTCATCAACAAGTCAGCCTCGCAGATCAAGACCCTGAATGCCACCGTGGAGATTGCTGCCTCCGTGGGAGGAGAAAAGAAGGGCAAAGTCACCGACTACCAGGAAATCACGGGGTACATCCTGGTGCGCAAACCGGACATGCTGCGCATGATCGGTCTTTTCCCCATCGTACGCAACAAAGCCTTTGACATGGTGAGCGATGGAAATCGCTTCAAACTGTCCGTTCCGGCGAAGAACAGGTTCTACGTGGGGAACGACCAAGTGACCGCGCCTGCGAGCAATCCACTGGAGAACCTGCGGCCACAGGTCATCTACAACGCTCTGTTGCTGCCGGAGATCGATAAGAACGAAATTGCGGTGTTGGAAAATGATACCGAAACGATTGTGGACGCGAAGACGAAGAAGCTGGTGCAACAGCCGGATTATGTCATCGACATCATCCGTAACTCCGGCTCCACAATCGGGTGGTATCTGTATCGCAAGATCATATTCGAGCGCGTGAACCTTGTCCCCCACCACCAGATTATCTACGATACTGATGGCGAAATTGCTACCGACGCTACCTATCAGGTCTACAGAGACTACAACGGCACCAGCTTTCCGACAGTAATTGACATTGACCGCCCTAAGGAGGAGTACTCAATCCGGTTGACGGTTGAGAAGTTGCTGATCAATGAACCCATCCGCGACGACCAGTTCGCCTTACAGCAGCCGCCGGGCTCGCAACTCGTGGACCTTGATCACCCCGCGCCGGACGCCTCCCCAAAGAGCACCCAGAGTCCGGCAAAGAGCCCCGGCACCACGCCCAAATAATCGGCTCGTATCGAGATGACGTCGTTGATTAGAGCAGTTCCAGAGTTGGTGTATCCGGCCTTGAAAGGGCACGGCTTCAGCCGCGCCGAAAAGCGGCGCAAATGAATCGGCCTTTAGGCCCTGAGGTACGTGCCCCTCATCGGCTAGAGCAGTTCCTTAGTAGCTATATCCTGGAAGGATAATAGTCGATAGAGTGGCAATGGCGATCTCTGCGAAGCGTCGATGCCACGAGCCTATTCGGACGATTTGCGCTGCAAGCTTCTGGAAGCCTACGCGGCTGGCCGTGGGAGCCTGCAGGAGTTGGCGAAGCAGTTCGGCGTCAGTTGGGGTACAGCAAGAAGATTCGAGCCCGGCAGTTGCGGACGGGGCGGAAGGAGCGGCCGGCGCAGAGCCAGCATGGTCCTGCCAGTCGGTTGACGGCTGGGGTGGAGCCGCAGTTACGGTCGATGCTCCGGCAACAGCCCGATCTGACCTTGGCGGAACTGCAACAACGGCTCGCTGGCAGAGCCAGTGTCGACATCAGTCGTTCGCGCCTGTGGGTGTGGCTGCAGCGGTTGGGCTTACGGCATAAAAAAAATCACTCCGGGCGCCGGAGCAGGAAAGCGGCGCAAGCCTCTGGCGTCGCCAGGCGTGGTGGGAGCTGGTAAGCGAGTTGGATCCCGCCGCGCTGGTGTTTCTCGACGAAAGCGGCGTGACCACGGAGATGACCCGCCGCTAGGGTTGGGCACCTCGACCCGAACGCGTCTCGGAAGCGGTGCCCGCCGGCCATTGGCGCACCCTCACCGTGTTGGCCGCGCTCACCACGGCCGGCGTGCTGGCCAGCATGACCATTGAGTCGCCGACTGATGGGGATGTCTTTCTCGCTTTCGTGGAGCAGGTGCTGGGGCCACGGCTGCAACCGGGGCACGTGGTCATCCTGGACAACTTGGCGGCCCACAAGGTGGAAGGGGTGCGCCAGCTCATCGAAAGCCGCGGCGCGCAGCTGCTCTATCTGCCGCCGTACTCGCCCGACTTTAACCCCATCGAGCAAGCCTGGTCCAAAGTGAAACAACGGTTGCGGGGAGTGAAGGCCCGAGTTCTGCGCCCGCTCGAACCGGCGATCACCCAGGCGTTAGCTGCCATCACCGCTCAA
The DNA here is from genome assembly GCA_963836295.1 of uncultured Acidobacteriaceae bacterium. Classification (GTDB taxonomy): domain Bacteria; phylum Acidobacteriota; class Terriglobia; order Terriglobales; family Acidobacteriaceae; genus Bog-257. The sequence goes on from CAWIIY010000011.1 coordinate 78,340, forward strand.
AACGCGCAAGCCTTCTTCCGCCACTGCGGGTACAGGATACAGCAACTATGAAAATGCTCTAGCCTAGCCGCTGCGCTGAAGGGCGTGTCCGGCGGCTGGCTTCGCTGCTACTGAGCGCGTGGCTGTTTACTGGTTGACCGCTTTCAGTGACTGGGGCCGCTCGTCGCGGAAGGCTGGAACCAGGATTTCCAGGACCCTTCTGACATCTTCAAAGTTGTAATTGGCAACAAACTCAGAGCGTTGCGCCACTACTTGGTCACGCAACAAGCCTTCTGTTATTCCCATATAGGCGGCGCGGACTGCCTGAAGGTTTACGTCCGGGCGGATCTGGCCGCGGTCCCTCATCTCAGCCAGAATTCCGTCCACCACATCGGCAAAACGCTGAAACCCCTGGCTCAATAGCACGTCCCGGTTGTCTTTGCGCACACGCCAAGACTCGAGCGCCATGATTTCCTTCAAATCGGAATCATTCTCCAGTTCGATAACAATGGCCTCCAACACCCCCAGAAGCCTTTCCGGAACTGCGGGGTTCTTCTGAGCCATTTGCACACGTTCGGCGATGGCCGCCCAACCGCGGTCAAAGATAGCAGTCAGCAGCCCTTGCTTGCTGCCGAAATGTTTCATCATCTGCGACTCGCTAGTACCTGCCTCCCGGGAAATGGCGACCGTGCTGGTGTTTTCGTAGCCATTGCGAGCGAACAGGTGCTTGGCCGCCCGTAGGATACGGTCATGGGAGGAGAGTGGAGATAGGGACTCTACGCGAGCTTTGTCAGGCATATCGACTCCGTCTTAGCAACCCAATGTCGTACCGAAAGTTTCGTGGCCCAGGTGCAATAGCGCGGATTTTCCCCCCAATAAGGGAAAAGCTCGCCGGCGGGGCGAGCTTCCTTGCGGCGTCCCATGGTTTATTGGCTGTGCGCAGCCTTGTGGGTGTTGGCCGTCTTGTTTCCGGCTGGGGGATTGCTGTCCGCTTCTTTCATCACTTCTTCAATCATCTGGTAGAGCTTGGTTCGATCCACGACCTCGACGAAGGGCTGCCCGCGCGCCGTATCGCTCACAATGTAGATGGTGGGAGTGTGATCCAGAGGAATGCGCTGCCCAAGTTGCTGGTCCGCCTTGACTTTGGCGGCCAGATCGCCGTTCGGATCGATCACAAACGGAAGCGCGACTTTGTGCTCATCGGCAAATCGTTCCGTCATGCCGCGTAGATTCTGTTTGGTAATCTCCGGCTGGTTCTGAAAGATGTAAAGGCGATACTCGTCGCCCAACTTTAGTGATTTGGTGTCGAAGTAGCGGGCATTTACCGCAGCCTCAAACGACCATGGGTGCATGGGCAGAGGAAAATCATGCTGCACCAGCGGGATGTTGTATTGCTTGGCCGCCTCATGCAGCAGCGGCGCTGCCCGCGCGCAGTCGGGACATTCGAGATCCTCAAACACGATGATGGCGACCTTCGATCCTTTGGGAGGCCGCAGCATTGAGGTATCGCCCCAGGCTGTCATGCTGCCAAGCAGCACAGTCGCAGCCAGGGCAAGCTGCCAAATCAGAGTACGTTTCATTCCAGGTTTTCCCTCATCTTGCGCCGGAGTAGCGGCAGGCTTTAAACGACTTCCTGTCGATATAGTAACGGATACAGGCTCGCGAGTCTCGCTTGGGCTAGCGCGCGACCGGTTTCCATTTGTTCAGAAATTGCAACACATCCTCCGGCGCCAGGGCCCGGGCTTTCTCAAACTCACCGCCCTTTTGGCTGTAAAGCAGCTTCCCATCGCTATCCAGGACTGCGATCGCCGGGATTCCGCGCTTCATGGGCACCTGATACTCCGCCATGAGGTCCTGGTTCTTGTCGCCTTCGCCCACATCTATGTGCACCACTTCAAAATTGGGCTGCAGCACACTGGCAACATCGGGGCGATGAAAAGCCAAGTCGAGGACATGGCAGTCGTAACACCAGTTCGCGCCGAAGACAACCAGCACCCGCTTGTGTCCTTTGGCGGCCAGCTGCAAAGCCTGTTTGATCTCGGCGTGGGCATCGACGCCGGGAGCGTAGATGACCTTGCGGATCGAGACCGGCTGTTGCAGTTTCGTAGCGTCGGAGCGTTTCGTGCCTGCCAGCCGCCACTGCTCGCCCTGTTTTTGCCATAGCTGTCCTTCGGTTACGTAGAGGGTGTGTCCCGTGATGCTGTGGATCTCGGCTTGAAATACCAACTGCTGCACACCCGGCTGGGGCGATTCCGACTGAATGACATCCAGCTTCAGTCGACGCACTTTAAGGTCCGTCCAGAAAGCAACTTCAGAGGTTACGGTGGACGCTCCCGCGCCCGTAACCACCTGGGCGGGAGGACTGCTGCGGTAAAAGGCCTGCAACGCCGCGACGTTGCCGCTGACAACGGCCGCCTTCCATTGCTCCAGAGGCGAAAATACCGCAGCCGGCTTTGTCGCTTGCGAAGGCCCTTGTCCCGCGCAGTACGACGAGCCGATTGTGATCACAAACAGTAGTGCTGTGCGGGCAACAACCCGTCGCTGAAACTTCATGTCTCTCCTAATGTCCTCCATGATACGGATGACCCTTGAGGATGGTGAATCCCCGATAGAGCTGCTCCAACAGCACCACACGCGCCAGTTCGTGCGGCAAGGTCACTTTTCCGAAGGACAGAATGTTGGACGCGGCGGCGCGCGTAGCGTCACTCCAGCCATCGGCGGGACCGACCGCAAACAGCAGCTCATGTGTGTCATGCCCTTGGTGATATCCCAGAAAGTTGGCAATTTCTTCCGACGTCAGCTGGCGCCCCCGCGCGTCCAGCAACACCAGCACCAGCGGTCTGCGGCTTGTGCTTTTCTCTACCAACCTAAGCAGTGCAGTTTCGGAGGCCAGCTCTTGCGCCTCACACGCGGCATAGCGCGAGAGTCGTTTCAGGTATTCCGCGGCTAATGATTGAATGGGCGAGCTGCGGGTCCTGCCAATCCATACGATGCGAAGCTTCACGGCTCAGGAACCCTTGCGCGAGCGCGTGCCGGGGGCGCGCTTGCGAGGCGCGGTCTTGGCCGCGGCCTTCGCGGTCGCTTTTGCCGCCCTGGCGGGCTTGGCACGAGCGGCGGTCTTTTTGGCTGCGGCCTTGCGGGCAGGCTTCTCCAGGTCGGCTAGTTGGAGCCGCGTTGCCGACTTCCACAGTCGCTCCAGATCGTAGAACTTACGCGCGCTCTCGGAAAAAATGTGCACCACGAAGTCCACGTAGTCCAGCAGCACCCAATCGGCCTGGTTGTACCCCTCGCGGTGCGAGGGTTCCACTCCCGCGGAACTGAGCTTCTCGTCCACCTCGTCGGCGATGGCTTGCACCTGCCGGGGATTGGCGCCTGAGCAAATCACGAAATAGTCAGTGAATCCGCTGGCCTGCTCATCGAGTTGCAGGATGCCGATGTACGCGGCTTTCTTTTCCTGACAAGCGCGCACGGCAATAGCGACTTGCGCCCTGGATTCATTTCTATTCATAGGTTCGGCTCGGTTTGCTTCGAGTTACTTCTCCTCTTGCGTGGGTCTCGATACAACTGCTCCTTATGGATGTATTCCGCCACGGCGTCGGGAACTAGCCGCTTCAGCGCGCCGCCGCGCTCCACAGCCGCACGGATCTGGGTGGCCGAAACATTCTCGTGGGTCTCGGGCAGCATGTGCAGGGTAGCGCCCGCCAACACTAGCGGTCCCTCCATCTTCTGCTTGCGGAACAACTTTGTCACTGCCGCTCCTGGCCTCAACTCGGCCGGCAAGGAGGACGCGACATCGGCCAACGAGTATCCGGGACGCGCGGCCACGATAAAGTCACATTCACCCAGCAGGGCCTCGGCCTCGTACCACTTGGCGATGTCCTTGAACGCGTCCATGCCTATCAGAAAGTATAAGTGGTCGCTCTTGCCCAACGTCGCCTTCACGCGACGGACCGTGTCAATCGAGTAGCTAGGCTTGCGCCGGCTATCGCCCGTCGCCACATCGGCAGGAGCTTCCAAAAGCGAGGGCATGAACGTCTTCTCTCCCGCCAGCGCGAGTGCGACCATCGCGTAACGATGATAGAACGACAGGATCGGCGTCTTTTGCTTGTGCGGCGGTATATCAGCGGGGACAAACCACACTTGTTTCAATGCGAACTTGGCGGCAGCGGCCCGAGCCACCACGACATGTCCGCGATGAATGGGATCGAAGGTTCCGCCAAACAGTGCGATGTTCATTCAAGCTTACTTCGGCTGCTGCTTGGAATTGTCCATGTGCTGCGGGTTCTGCGGTGTCGAATTGTCCTTCATCTGGTTGGAATTCTTGATGAACAGTACGATCTTCCAGATGTCGTCGTCCGACAGCACCCCGTCCCAGCCCGGCATGGCGCTGTAGCGAACCCCATACTTGATGACATAAAAAAGATTACCGTCAGGATCATCTGGGGTGTGGCTCATGAGTTGCGGTACTGATGGATAAAACTTCGTTTTCATGGGCGACGTGGGATCTTTCAGGCTGCCGTGGCACAAGGCGCAGTTCTTGTCATAGGTCATGGAGCCGTCCATGACGTTGTCCATCGTCGGCTGGAAGGGATTAGCTTGCTTAGGAGCGTGACCATCCACCCAGGCGTCTAAGGAAGTGTTGGCGGTGCGCCGTTCCAAGGTAGTAGGCGTGTTGCCCACGGCCCGGGTGTCGAAGTGTCCCGTGGTCAGGTAGTAGTAGCCGCCGCCGAGAACGACGAGCAGCGTAATGATGACTCCCGCGATGAATCCGCGCATGCTTCTCCTCTGAGCTTGCTGGTACCGGCCCTGGCCGGAGGATTCATTATCGTACTATGAGCCCCTTTAATTGCCTTTGCGCAAGCAGAACATCACCGAAATGTCATCTGCCGTACGGACTGTGCTTGTCGGATTTCGGTTGTGCTTACCCAATTTCCAGTCCTCAGTACTTCCGCAGCCGCCGCGCTTCGCGCACCACGTCTTCCACTTTGGGGAGAAAGGCTGCTTCCAGGGGCGGCGAAAACGGTACCGGGCTATCGGAGGAGGCAATTCGCACGATGGGCGCATCCAGCGAGTCGAAGCACTCTTCGTTGATGATAGCGGCCACCTCGCCGGCAATCCCGCCGGTCTTGGTGTCTTCGTGCAGCACGATTACGCGATTGGTCTTTTCCACCGTCTGGCGGATGGCATCGCGGTCCAGCGGCAGCACCGTTCGCAAGTCCACCACTTCCAACTCGATGCCTTCTTTCGCCAGGATTTCGGCAGCTTCCAGCGCTACATAAACCATGGCGGCGTAAGTAATAACACTGACGTCCCGGCCTTCGCGCACCACCCGCGCCTTGCCAATCGGCACCGTGTAATCGCCGGCGGGCAAGTCTTCCTTGATGCGGCGGTAAAGAAACTTGTGCTCGAAGAACAGCACCGGATTGTTGTCACGGATGGCCGACTTGATAAGCCCTTTGGCGTCATAGGCGCTCGCCGGGCAAACGACCTTCAGCCCCGGCGTGTGCGCGAAGTAGGTCTCGGGATTCTGCGAGTGAAATGGACCTCCGTGGACGCCGCCACCCGAAGGACCGCGCAGCACCACCGGTACCGGCGCGCCCCAGCGGAAGTGTGCCTTGGCCAGCATGTTGACAATCTGATTGAAGGCGCAACTGATGAAGTCCATGAACTGGAACTCGGCCACGGGACGCATGCCGGTGAGGGCAGCGCCAAAGCTGGCGTTGACGATGGCCATCTCCGAGATGGGCGTGTCCACCACGCGTTCGGGGCCAAAGCGGTCAATCAGTCCTTCGGTAACTTTGAACGCCCCGCCGTAAATACCGATGTCTTCGCCGATGCAGAAAACTGCGGGATCGCGCTCCATCTCTTCCCAAATGCCCTGGCGAATGGCTTCAAGATAGGTGACGACTGCCATGGGAAGGAATTCTAAATCAAGCGCGCATTAACCACAGGGGCCCGGAGAGAAAACCACTGTCACCATGGAGACACGGAGCGCACGGAGGAGAAAAACCAAGAACAAGAGGGAATCAAACTTCGTGATTTCCGTGGTGACAAGGGATTCTTCTCTGTCCCTCCGTGCCTCAGTGGTGAACGGTGTCTTGAACTACGTGGTTGCCGCACCTACCGCTTTTCCGCAATATGGGCAGCACACGTAATCGCCGCTAATGGGCCGCCCGCAGTGACTACAGCTCGGGGCCACTGCATGGCCGCACTTCGGGCAATAGCGGAAGTCTGATCCCACTATGGCGCCGCAGTTGGGGCACGATATCAGCAGAGGCTTGCGCAACAGGAAGTACGCAATAAAGCCAAGGGCCTTGGGAACGAAAATCACCAGCAGCGTCCACAACAGCGAATTCATGCCGCGACGCTTGGAGTCGGCGTTCACGTAACCGATCATCAGAATGATGATGGCGACAATGATGCCGCCGAATATGCTGATGGGCACCAACGCCAGCATCGGGGGTATGTCTTTCTCATAGTGAGGAAGGAGCCCCAGCAGGCAGATCTGCATGAGCGCGAACACTAGAACTGCGATTACCGTTGCCACCGGCGGAATAATGGCGAGTTCGTTTCGAAAGTGAGACTTTGCCTGGTTCATTGCCTTTCTCCTTCATCCTCCCTGGCCGACGCCAGCATGAGTGAGCCTTCGAATACGGGATGAGGAAACGCCAGCAGCAAGCCGGCGATCACGATTGCCGGCAACAGCAGAAATAGCAGGATTCCCGGTTCGACGATCGCCGTTGAGAGTCCCACATGTCGTGCCACCCAGCCGCCGAAGCGCCACCACAGCCACGCTGAAAGCGCCGAAGACATAGCTCCAATACAAAATGAAATGGCGATCAGGACGATGCGGGACCGCTGCTCTTGCAAATACGCTGCACGCGCCCGCAGCCGAGCCTGTGTCGTCGTCACCAGCGCTGGGCTGGCGGTGACCGCCACGGATCGCAGCAGCCGTCCCGTGCTCTCCGCCAGCGCAGCGTATTCGGAACAGTCGGCGCACGTGGACAGATGTAACTCCAGCCAGGACGAGTCCGGGACTGCGATACCTTCCACGCCGCGGCGAGTGATCAGATCAATGGCGCGCTCATGGTAGTGGTTGCTCATTGAGCGCCTCCCTTCAGGGCGGGACGCAATGCCATGACGCCGCGGTAGATTCTGGTCTTTACGGTGGCAAGGGGAATGTGAATCAACTGGGCGATCTCCTCAAGCTTCATCTGTTCCTGGAAGCGAAGCACTAAAACTTCGCGGAATATTGCCGGCACCTGACCCAGTGCCGCATCGAACATTTCATGCTGCTGCCGCGCCAGAGCCAGGTCGAAGGGTGATGGGCCAGGCGCCGCCGGCTCAAAGGGTGCTCCGTCTGCCGGGTCCTTCATTTCGTCCAGGCTGCGGGGATTTTTCTTGCGCAGATAGTCGATGGCAACGTTGTGTCCGATGGACATCAGCCAGGTCACGAAGCGATTGCGGCCGTCGTACTGATGACCTTTTTCCAGCACCCGCAGCCACGTTTCCTGGAACAAGTCCTCGGCGACGGCGCGATTGCCAGTCAAGTGCAGCAGGTAGCGCAGCAGCCGGTGCTGATACTGCTCGATCAGAGCGTCGAGCAGGTCAGGATCGCGACGCCGCAGCCCACGCGCGATTTGCGACTCTTCGGTTTCCATCGGAACCAGCGAACTGAAAGCGGTGGCGACCATACTAACGGGATATACGAGGCAGGGGGAGAAAAAGACTCAAGCACGTCTTCAACCCTGCTTCTTCCCATGCTTTACAATCATCTATTCGCCTGTCGTCCTTATCCCGACAAGCCGGGGACCCGGCACTTATAACCCTCTCTAGAACGGAGCACGAACTTGCCCGAGACAATTTACGACGTAGCCATTATCGGCAGCGGTCCTGCCGGATACACCGCGGCCATCCGAGCCGGACAACTCGGCCTGAAAGCCGCACTTATCGAAAAGGACCCCTACCTGGGCGGGACATGCCTGCATGTGGGCTGCATCCCGACCAAGGCCTTACTGTTCAACGCGGAAGTCTTTGACCACGTGAAGGAAGGCGTAGAACTCGGGCTCGAGAACACGGCCGGCGTCTCGCTGAACTGGGGCGCGATCCAGAAGCGCAAACAGGGAATCGTGGACAAGCACGCCAAAGGCCTGCAGTTCCTGATGAAGAAGAATAAAGTCGACGTGGTCCGAGGATGGGGCAAACTGACTGGGCCCGCCAAAGATGGCATCCACACGGTCACGCTGGAGGGCGGCGAACTGAAGTCGATCAAGGCCAAGAACGTCATCCTGTCCACCGGTTCTTCGGCGCGCATGTTGCCTGGGCTGCAACCGGACATGCAGGTCTTGACGAATATCGAGGTGCTAAGCCTGGACCAGATTCCCAAGTCGCTGATCGTGATCGGCTCGGGGGCGGTAGGGGTCGAGTTCGCCAGCATCTACAAATCCTTCGGAGCGGACGTGACTATCCTCGAGATGCTGCCCCGGTACGTTCCCGTCGAAGATGAGGAGGTATCGAAGGAGTTGATGCGCGTGTATCGCAAGCGCGGCATCAATGGCTTTGTGAATGCCAAGGTAGAGAAGGTGGAAAGAACGAAGACAGGCGTCGCCGTCACCTTCGCCGTCGATGGCAAACCGCAGAAGCTGGAAGCCGAGAAGGTACTGGTCGCGGTGGGCCGCGCGCCGATGACGGAGAACATCGGTATCGAAAAGACGAAGATCGAGCTCGACCGCGGCTTCGTGAAGGTCGACCAGTTCATGCGCACGGCCGAGCCCGGGGTTTACGCCATTGGCGACATCGTCGTGGGCTTCCCTCAACTGGCCCATGCGGGCGCGATGGAAGGCATCGTGGCGGTCACGCATATTGCGGGCAAGCCGACAAAGCCAATCAGCCCGCTGCGCATTCCCAATGCGACCTATTGCCATCCCGAGATCGGAAGCGTCGGCCTCACCGAAGCCAAGGCGAAGGAACAAGGCTACACTGTGAAGATTGGCAAGTTCCCCTTCACCGCCAACTCGCGCGCCAGTATCGTGGGGCAGCACGAAGGCTTCGTCAAGATCGTTACCGATGCCACGTACGGCGAGATTCTGGGCGTGCACATCATTGGCCCGAACGCGACCGAGTTGATCGCCGAATCTGTTGTGGCGCTGGAGATGGAATGCACCGCGGAGGCGCTGGCGAATATCATCCATGCGCATCCCACGTTGTCAGAGGCGATGCTGGATGCGGCAAATGCGGTGTTTGGCATGGCGATCAACGCGTAGTGGGAGCTGCCGCTTTTCGCTTTTGGCTCTTCGCTCTTGGCCATTAGCCGTAAGCGCATCTCTAATCAACCAGTGCTCTACGTTGCCATCAGGCTGCAAAATCAGGGTGGCTGCTTATCTAAGGGATACCGCCCTCGCTGTGCGAAAGGCGAATAGCGACGAGCGAAAAGCGTATCGTTAACAGCAGCGGGAAGGACCGCAACGATCATGAGTCTCCTAAAGTGGTGTGACGAAGGCCCGGCGACCGTGTCCCTGCAGGCGACGGTGGAAGATGCCATCAGCACTATGTTGGAAAAACAGGTGGGCGCGGTCGCCGTCATTGACGAGCACGGCATAGTAGCGGGAATGTTTACCGAACGCGACGTGCTGGCGAAGTTCGCTCTCAGCGGCCGCGACCCGAAGCACACGCCTGTGCACGAGCTGATGAGTCCCATGGTCGAGATGGCAACCGAGGAAACCACTCCCAGCGAGGCGCTTCAGGTCATGCTGGAGCGGCACTACCGCCATATGCCGATTGTGGATGATCACGGGAAGAGTCTTGGGCATCTGCTCCATCCGCAACATCCTCGAGGCGCGGGTGGACGATCTGCTGGCAGAACTGGATGCCAACCACGCGGCGGGCGCGCAGGCGTAGCGTTTAGCTCTGGGCAGCTTCGTTAGAAACTGTCGGGCCATCTTCGCTTGCCATGCAGAACGGAGAGCACTTGGATAGCGCCTTCGTCTTTGATGCGGTAAGCCACGATATATGGGGTATTAACGATTACTAGCTCGCGAGTGTTCTTGACCCGGCCTTCACGTCCTGCGTGTGGATGAGACGCGAGGAGCCTCACCGCTTCGGTGATTTGGAGCAGAAGCCGGTCGGCAGCTCGCGGGTTATCAGCGGCCACGTAAGCGTGAGCGGCTGCGAGTTGACGGGTGGCATCCTTCGCCCAGCGAATCGTCATTTCCTGCGCCGCAGCTTTGCAGCCATCTTCTCGACTTCGCTGTGGTCAACCAGCTCGCCCGCATCAGCTTGTCGAATGCCCTTCTCGATCAGTTCGATATGGTAATGCTGGAGGTCGAGGTAGTTGTCCACCGCCTGGTTCAGCAAGTAGCTGCGATCACGATCCTGGGCGGACGCCAGGGTGTCCAGCGCTTTCACTTTCTTCGCATCCGCACGGAAGCTGACAGTTTTGTGCATAATGCACAATATTACACCGTAATACAACGGTCGAAAGTAGGACTTTGCTTAAGAGTGCAACCGCGCCCGCCCGTCGTTCACCTGTTATAATTGCGCTTGTTCATGGCAAATAAGCGTCTGATCCGCTCTACGACTGTTCTTTGCGTTCGCCGGGAGGGTAAGGTCGTGATGGCCGGAGACGGTCAGGTCACGCTCGGCGAAGGCGTTATCAAGCACTCTGCACGCAAAATCCGCCGCCTGTATCAGGACAAGATTCTCGCCGGGTTCGCCGGTTCCACCGCTGACGCGTTCTCGCTGTTCGCGCGTTTTGAGTCGAAGCTGGAGCAGTATCACGGCAACATTGGCCGTGCCGCCGTCGAGCTGGCTAAAGACTGGCGCACCGACAAGATGCTGCGCTCGCTGGAGGCGCTGCTGCTGGTTGCGGACGAGAACCAGACATTTCTCATCAGCGGACAGGGCGACGTGATTGAGCCCGACTCCGGAATCGCCGCCATCGGCAGCGGGGGCCCGTATGCCACGGCGGCCGCAACGGCCCTTTTCGAGCACACCGATCTGTCGCCCCGCAGAATCGCTGAGGAAGCGATGAAGATTGCCGGCAAGATTTGCATCTATACCAACGACAAAGTGACCATTGAAGAGTTGTAAAAACAGTTGTCAGTGACCAGTTGTCAGTTTCGAGCGTTAGTCGAGAGCCAAGGTGCCGTCGTGAATACACGAGTTAAGCATTCTGTCCTTAGAGCAATATCTGACGACTATGAGGACTTGGCAATCGTACTTCGCTACATGCGGAGATTTACAGAGGACACTCAGGTCACGCCGGAGGAAATTTGTTAGGCGCTGGCTGCATTGATCAACGACGGTTTAGCACAGGCTTATCTGCTTTCTCCAAAACAGCTACATGCTCAGAAGGTAGACTTCGATCCGGGCAGAATTGATGAGCTGTGGCTCTACGTTACACCGGAAGGCAAAAAGCTTGTTGAGGAGCTAAATCGGCAGGCGCAATGAAGCTGCAAGATCACGTCGTTCGTTGTTTCATGAGCCTCACTCGTGGTGCCGCGTCGTTGTCATCCTGAGCGACGAGCGCAGCGAGAAGTCGAAGGACCCCTAATGGCCGCCAGGGAATCATGCCGCAATAGAGGTCCTTCGACTCGCTGCGCTCGTCGCTCAGGATGACAACCTAATTACGCACGCCCCTACAGCCCAACCTCAATTCTTGACCGTGGGTCGAGATAATCCCGCAACCCATCCCCAATGAAGTTGAACGACAGCACCGCCAACATGACTGCGGCGGCGGGGAACAGCACGAGGTGCGGCGAATCGAAGAGGTGGGAGCGTGCGTCGTTCAGCATCGAACCCCAACTCGCCGCCGGAGGCGGTACCCCCAATCCGAGGAAGCTCATGGTGGCTTCCGCCAGGATGGCGCCCGCCATTCCGATTGCCGCCTGCACAATGATGGGTTGAATGATGTTGGGCAGGATATGCCGCACAATGATCCGCAGATCACTTGCGCCCAATGCTCGCGCGGCCTCCACGAATTCGCGCTCGCGAACCGCCAGCACCTGCGCCCGCACTAATCGCGCATAGCCAACCCATCCGCCGATCGAGAGCGCTAGAATCAGATTGAAGATACCTGGGCCGAGGAAGGCGACGAACGCGATCGCCAGCAGGATGCCGGGGAACGACATGAAGGCGTTCATCACAACGACGTTGAGCAGGCGGTCGGTCACTCCGCCATAGTAGCCGGCGATCGAGCCGAAGATGAGTCCCAGGGTGAGCGACGCTGCCACTACGCAACTTCCCACCAGCATCGAGATGCGCGCTCCGTAGATGATGCGCGAGAGGATGTCGCGTCCCAGTTCGTCGGTGCCAAACCAGTGTGAGGCCGATGGTCCCATGAGTCGCGCGGGCAGGTCGATTTGTGCGGGATCTTGGGGAGCGACCCAAGGCGCGAACACAGCACACAATAGAAAAATGGCGACCATTACGACGCCCGCAGTGGCCAGCAGGTTATAGCCGGCGGCGCGGCGGAGCGTTACAAGTTGAGCGGTGGAGGCCATGCAGCATCATGTTAAATGAATACGGCGGCGTTCTTTTGAAAGCGCCACCAAGCCACTGGATATTCGCGACCGGACGGCGGCTTACCTCCGCTCTTTCGCACCTCGCGCCCGGTTCCTGATCCGAATTGGCGTGCCCACGAACCCGAACGCCGCGCGAATCTGGTTCTCCAGAAACCGCTCATACGAGAAGTGCAGCTTGACCGCGCGATCGGTGAACAGGATGAACGTGGGCGGCGACACGCCTGCCTGCGTCATATACAGAATCTTGACCCGCTTGGCCATCGGGACTGATGCTCGCTCAAAATCCACCTTGGCGAGGAAGCGGTTCATCTCACCGGTGCCGATACGCTTGCGGCGCTCGTGCGCTACCAACTCCAGCGTGGAAAAAACCTTATCGAGATTGCGGCCCGAGGTCGCCGAGATAAACAAGATGGGCGCATACGACAGAAACTTGAGATGCCGCCGGACCTGCTCCTCGTAAATATTTCGGTCAGCGGGAGGTTTGCCGTCGGTTCGCTTATCCGTGACCAGATCCCACTTGTTGATGACGACGATCACCGAACGCCCGCTCTCGTGCGCGTAGCCGGCGATGGTCGCATCTCCTGCCGTGACGCCTTCCGTCGCATCAATCAACATCAGCGCAACGTCAGCGCCTTCGAGATGTTTGCGCGCCATCACCACCGACAGTTTCTCCGCCATGAGCTCGGTCTTGCCTTTGCGCCGGATGCCCGCCGTGTCAATGAAGCGGTACTCCTGCCCATCGCGCTCGATCAACTCGTCCACGGCGTCGCGCGTGGTGCCTGCGACAGGTGAAACAATCGCCCGCGACGTTCCGGTCAGCGCGTTCAGCAGCGTAGATTTGCCGACGTTGGGCCTCCCAATGATGGCGACCCGCGTTTCGCGCGGAATTTCTGACTCCCCTTCTTCTCCATCTGTCATCCCGAGCGAAGTGACGTCGCCTTCGGCGACCGAACGGAGTCGAGGGATCTGCGGTTCGCCTGTGCTAAGGCTCTCGGCCGCGGTCTCCTGCGCTGGCATCACGCTCCGAACGTGCTCCAGCAATTCGGCAATGCCGTTGCCGTTCTCCGCTGAGATCGGGAACAATTCCTGAATTCCGAGCCGACGGAATTCCTCGGCATACGGCTCGAGTTGCGGCGTGTCAGCTTTATTCACGGCCAGCAGCAGCGGCTTGCCGGTGCGCAGCAGCAGCCGCGCGAGGTCGATGTCGGGCGACGCTAACTCTGTGCGCCCATCCACCACAAGGACAATTACGTCAGCCTCTTCCAGCGCGACCCGGGCCTGCCGGAAGATCTCCGCCGGAATGAGTTGCGGGTCGTTAGGAACGATGCCGCCGGTATCCACCACGCGAAATTTCTTGCCGAGCCATTCCACGTCACCATAGAGCCGGTCGCGCGTGATGCCGGGCTCGTCGCCGACGATGGCGCGGCGCGATCCAACCAGGCGGTTGAAGAGGGTGGACTTGCCGACATTCGGCCGACCAACAATGGCCAGCGTGCCGACGCGGGCCGGTTCGCCCGACTCGGCAGTCCTGCTGGACTCAAATTGCATGCGACGATTCACTAGGACTCTTTCCGCGGCGACGGCAAACAGCGATTGCCCCTAGCGGCTATTATAGGGACAAGACTCTTCGCGTCGTGTCTTCCAAACCACAATCCGCCGCGCTGGCCGCGCGTTTGCCGTCGCTATACCAGTTCTTCGGACCCGGCGGCGTCTTGGCGCGCACGCATCCTGCGTATGAGTTTCGTCGCGGGCAGCTCCAGATGGCGGAGGCGGTCGAACTCGCGCTGACCGAGCGCCGTCACCTGATCGTGGAAGCCGGCACGGGCACCGGCAAGACGCTGGCGTATTTGCTGCCCGTGATTCGCTCAGGCAAGCGCGTCATCATCTCGACCGGCACCAAGACCTTGCAGGAGCAGCTCTTCTTCAAAGACGTTCCCTTTCTGCAAGCGCATCTCGGCGAGTTGCGCGTCTGCTACATGAAGGGCCGCGGTAATTATCTGTGCCGCAAGAAACTGTACGACCTTACCGAGCAGCCGGTGCTGAACGGGCTGGAAGAGATCAACCAGTTCCGCATCATCAGCGACTGGGAGCGGACCACCGAAACCGGCGACCGCACGGAGCTGGCCGACCTGCCCGAGAACAGCCATCTGTGGCCTAAGCTCGACGCGCGCACCGACCGCTGTATCGGCTCGCAATGTCAGCAGTTTGACCGTTGCTTCATCACTGAGATGCGCCGCCGCGCCGCCGAGAGCGACATCATCATCGTTAATCATCACCTGTTCTGCGCTGACCTGGCGATCAAAGCCGCCAAGGACCGCGCGGCCGACGCCGGCATTTTGCCCGACGCCGGCATCGTCGTCTTCGATGAAGCCCACGAGTTGGAAGACGTGGCCACCAACTATTTCGGGGTCACGGTCTCGAATCTTCGGGTGGAGGAATTACTGCGCGACGTCGAGCACACCTTGCGGCGGGCGGATGTGCCCATTACGGAAGTGATGCCGGCTTGCGGCCAGGTGCGCGACCAGTCGCAGCTCTTCTTTTCGCTGCTGCCTCCGGGCGAGGGCCGTTTCGCGTTCGAGAACCGGTCGGAGTTTCTTGAAGAAAATGGCGACGAGTATCTGGGCTTGCAGAATTCGTTGCTGCATCTATACACCGAACTGCAAGCCATTCCCAACAAGCCCGACGAGGTCCACGCACTGGCTCGCCGGGTGGAAGAGCTGCGGGTGCAGCTCGGGTTCATCCTGGAGGCCGAGGAGCGCAATACCGTTTTCTGGATCGAACGTCGCGGCGAGCGCCGGGGCGGACGCAGCGTACAGCAAAACGTATTTCTGCAGGCCACACCGATCACGGTATCCGACATTCTGCGAAAAACGCTGTTTGAACACCTTGACTCGGCGGTGCTGACCTCCGCAACGTTGGCCGTGGACGGAGGCTTCGAGTACATCCGCAGCCGCGTCGGAGTCGAGCACGCGCGCGAATTGGTAGTGCAATCGCACTTCGACTACGAGAGCCAGGCGCTGCTGTATGTGCCGCCCGATTTGCCCGATCCGCGAGAGCCGCAGTTTGTGGAGCGAGCGTCGCAACGCGTCAAGCAACTGCTGGAGATTACTCGCGGGCGTGCTTTCTGTCTTTTCACCAGCTACGCACTGATGAACCAGCTTTACGAGCGCCTGCTGCCGGAGCTGCCATTCCCAATGCTGTTGCAGGGCAGCGCGCCGAAGAATGCGCTGCTGGAAGAATTCCGGCTCACACCGAGTTCAGTCTTGTTTGCGACCTCGTCGTTCTGGCAAGGCGTGGACGTGCAGGGCGAGCAGTTGAGTTGCGTCATCATTGACCGGCTGCCCTTCGCGGTTCCCAACGACCCGGTGGTGGCCGCCCGTATCAAGGCCATTGATGAAGAGGGCGGGAATGCCTTCTTCCAGTATCAGGTGCCGAGCGCCGCACTGTCGCTGAAGCAGGGATTTGGCAGGCTGATCCGTTCGCTGCACGATCGCGGACTGCTCTGCCTGCTCGACAATCGCATTCTGAAGAAGCAGTACGGACGCGTGTTTCTTGACAGTCTGCCGAAATACGGGCGGACGACGGATGTAAAGATGGTGGAGAGGTTCTTTGCCGGCAGTGCGGAACAAGCATAGGACATTGGGAACGTTCGCGCCCTTCTGTTTGCGGCATTTCGCGTTTCGCCCTGCTCATTCTCCCCCGAAAGTGAAGCGCATCCCGGTGCGGAAGTTTGCCCGCAGAGCGGGATATCCCAGCACCTCGTTGTAGTGATTGTTGAGCGCGTTGTTCACACTTCCGTACGCCGTGACATGGCGATTGATTGCGTACCAGCCGCCGAGGTCGACGCGCGCGTAGCCCGCGGCGTAGTAAATGGGCGGAATGTACCCGAAGAGAAAGTCAGAGTCCGGCCGCCGTCCCACCGCGGTGACGCCGAGGAACCCGCTCCAACGCTGCCGGTTATAGTTCAGCAGCAGCATGCCAGCCTGCTTGGGACGCCGCAGCAGCGGAGCACCCGCGCCGTAGATGCGCGGGTCGCAGCCGGCATCGAGATCGCACGGCGGAGCCTGCTGAATCTGAGTTGAAGTGTAGGTATAAGCTGCAGTCGCCGACAGATGATTGGCGACGCGGCCACTCAGCACTACTTCCGCCCCCTGCGCCATCGCACGATTGAAGTTTACGTATTGACTGGTGTTGGTATCGGAGTTGTAGACGTACTCGATCTGATCGCGGAACTGGTTGTGGAAGTACACGCCGCTGAGTGACACGCGGTTGTTGAACAGCGACTGCAAGAAGCCGGCTTCGATGGCCTGGTTCTGCTCTGGCCGCAGGTTGGGATTCGGCAGCGTCGGGAAGGTCCCTGTGATGCCAAATGTTTGCTCAAAGCTGGGCTCCTTGATTCCCTCCGCATAGCCAAAATGCAGGCGCGTGCCGCTGAAGAGCGTGTTCCCGCGCAGCGCCAAAAATGTGATGGAAGCGCGGGGGCTGACCTTGCCGCCAAAATTGCTGTTGTTGACGTACCCGATGCCTGCCAGAACGGACAGCCTTTGCCATACGATGGTCTGCTGCGCGAACAGATAGTTGTTGTAGCGAAGACCGTGAGTGGTGCTGATTCCGGCGTCGGAGTTGTTATTGATATAGCCGTTCTCGTCCTGGAAGTTATAGCCCAGCGTGGTTTGCGCCCACGGCCGCGGACTGTAGATTCCCTGGTAGGCGAAACCCGCGACGTTGTATTTCGTCAGGCTGCTATAAGCGGTGTCGTAGGGGCGGTCGGGGTCGTCAATCGGGTTCACGTTGAGGTCAACGTGGTGATACTCGAAGCCGCTGAACTGGTGTTGCCATGCTCCCGGCCCGCTGACCGTGAGCTCGCCGCTGGCCAGGAAGTTGTTCTGGTGCGCGTATTGGTTGGGATCAGGCGGAAGCTCAGGATTTCCATTGAACCACCAGTTTGACTGGAGCCCTGTCCAACTGTTGTAGTGGCGAGCGCGCAAACGGAAGGCCACACGATCGGAAATTTTCACGCCAACGTTTCCGCCTTGCAGCGAGTTCGAGTAAGCATCATTGACGCCCTGGCCTTCAGTGTTGAACTGATTGGCGAAAACGTTGTAGTCGAAAATTCCTCGCGCTCCTGCGACGGAAGCGTAGCCCTGAGCGGTGGAAAAGTTTCCGCCGTCGGCGCCGAATTGAATTTCCGGCGTGCGCGTGCTGCCCGTCGCCGTCCAAAGTTGCACCACGCTGGTCATGGCGTCCGACCCGTACACCGTGCTCTCGGGACCGCGTTCCACTTCGAGCCGGTCGACATTGTTCATGGGAACCACGCCGAAATCGAAGATGCCGCCGGGATCATTCACGGGCACGCCGTCGATCAGCACCTTGTTGTAGTTCGATTCTCCACCACGAACGAACAAGCTGGCCAGATTGCCGCGCCTCCCGGTGGTGCTGACAATGGCTCCCGGAATGTAGAGCAAGGCGTCTGGCGCAGAGACGGGATTGATTGTGTTCAATTGCTCGCTGGTCAAGACCCCGACCGATGTACCGGTCTCCTCCGCGGTAGCGGGAGTTGCGGTAGCGGAGACGACCACGGTTTGCGGCGTAGTAGCAAGCTTCAGTTGAATGCTGAGGGTTTGTGTCTGTGGAATTGAAACCTGTTGCGACTGCTCGGCGAATCCCGGGGCGAGCACTACCAGACGATACTTCCCGTCGGCGATGTTCGGGAACACCGCGGTGCCGTCTCCGGCGGTGGTTTGTATTCCGACACCGGCATTGTCGCTGAGGCGAAATAAGCTGACCTGCACCCCGGAGACGCGCTCGCCGGAAGGACTTTCCACTGAGACTTTGAAATCGGCTGCGAGGGCTGCTGTACAGAACAGCAGCGCGACTAGCGATGCGCGAACGATGAACATGGCATTCCTCCTTCACACGCGAAAGGGGTTTGGTGACCTGGTTCGCGCCGGTCTCCTGGCTGGCGAGTTGCGATTTGCATCGCGGACGACGGCGGGGGCCTTCCCGTTGGTACAGTGGCCGATCCACCAAGGACTCGCTTACAGTTGCGCGGCAGCGCGGGCTTCACACCCGCTTCCCAGTTCCGCCGGTGAAACGGCGGAACGCGCGAACACTAGTTGGCAAGGAACAATCCGAACCGAACTGGTTCAGGATGAGATTTGACTGTACTGAGCGGGAAGGGTGCTGTCAATCAGGGCGCGCGGAAAATTGCGATTCCGCAAAGGCGGTGATGCGCTCCAGCGCGGCTTGCATCTCCGCGTGATAATCGGTCCATGGCCGCGTCGTCGGCGTCCGGCGGGACGGAGATGTTTTTCGCCACGCGCACATAGGCGCGCGAAAACGGCTTAGGAATGACCATTGTGTCCCAGGTCCTGAGCACCCAGCGCTTTTCGATGGCCACATAGAACGCGGTAATCGGAATTCCCGTGAGTCGGGCCAGCATTACCGGGCCCTTCTTGGCGACGTAGCGCGGGCCGCGCGGACCATCAATGGTAAAGGCGACGGCGCCTCCTGCTTTGACCATGGTCTCCATTTCCAGCAAGCCGCGCTGGCCGCCGCGGGAGCTCGAGCCGCGTATGGGCACGAAGCCGAAGCGGCGAATCACGCGCGCTATGTATTCGCCATCGCGGCTGAGGCTGGTGAGCACTCCGATATGGCGATTGCGGAACAGCCAGGTTGCCGGCAGCACACAACGGTGCCAGAAGGGATAGATGCCGGGAGCAATGCTGTCGAGGCCGCGGATGGAGCCCTCTTCGTAGGTGATGGTCATGCGCAGCGTGCGGCCGATGAGACCCACCACCGCCGAAGCGATCCACGAAACCAGCGTGAGCTGTATCCGTTGCAGGAGAGTAAGGCGAACTTGGCGAGTTTTCCCGGCGGCTGCGCTGGTTGCATTGGGCACGCCAGAATTCTAACCCGCATACTTCAGCCAGCGGCGCAACTCGGGCAGGGTAGGCCGCTTGCCATACATCAAAATGCCGATGCGGTAGATGCGAGAGGAAAGTGACAGTAGTCCGTAGATAGTCGCCAGCATCAAGGCCAGGCACAGCGCCAACTGCCACGCCGGCGGTTGCTCAACGAGGACACGAACCATCATAAGGATAGGTGCGAAGAACGGTACGATCGACAGCCAGAAGGAGAGCTGCGAATTTGGATCCTGCAGCACCGGATTCATGAGAAATACCGACAGAATGATAGGCACCATGGCCGGCCATTGCATCTGTTGCGCTTCCTGGTCGGTGGTGACCATGGAGCCGATAGCGGCATACATGGCGCTGTACAAGAAATAGCCCAGCAGGAAAAATACGCCAAAGAAAATGATGCCGATGGTTGGGATGTGAATCTCGGACACAAAGGATTTAGCTGTCATTGCGCCTGGGACGGAGAAGGCCAACGCGAAGACGATCCAAATCAGTATCTGGGTCAGCCCGACCGCGCCAACGCCTAATATTTTTCCCGCGAGCAGTTCCTTCGCAGTCACCGAGGAAAGCAATACCTCCATGATGCGCGAGTTTTTTTCTTCGATGACCGAACGCATTACGGTTACCCCGTAGATGAGCACGACCACGTAGAGCAGCATGACCATGGCGACGGCGGTCAAGAAGATAACGGCGCCGCTGACGCCCTCTTTACCCTTTTCTATGTCGGACCGTCTCGAGGTCGATCGGAGTCAGCAGGGCCTCTACCTCCGGCCCACTCATCCCTTTCTCGGCCAACCGATGCTTGGCCAATGCGGTCGTCACAGCATTTTGCAGCTCGTGACTCTGCTGAAAGTCGGCAGCACTCTTGCTCAGGAAGGTAACTTTGTGCTGCGCCAGAGCCTCATCGCTGAGCCACAGAAAGCCATCAATTTTGCCGTCGGTCACCTGCCGGAGCAGAAGATTACGCTCGGCTTCGGTGGGATTGGTGGCAATGCCCACGGCATAACTTTCCGGCGCCGGTTGCCCAAGCTCGGAGGGAGCGGCCGGGGCTGACGCGGTCTCCAGGAGTTGTTGCTTCACTGCCGCGGCGATCTCAGGATTGTTGGCTACGACCACAATACGATGCAGGCCACCGGACTTCATTTCCGCCAGTTTTGCGGGGATGATAACAGTGCCCGCCATCAATGCCGGCATCAGCAGGGTAAGGATCAAAAACGATTTCGAGCGGACACGCGCCAGGTATTCGCGCTGGATCAGGATCCACACGTTATGCATGTTTTCCCACCACATCGATAAAAATCTCTTCCAGGGAAGGCTCGAGCAACTCGAAACGGCTGATGCGCGCCCGGTTCGAAGCCAGGCGCAGTAACTCCTGGGCGTCAGCCCCTGGCTTCAAACGCACCTCAACATAGTTGCCATAGTTGTTGAACGACTGCACCAAATCGCTATCCTGTAAGGCCGGATCGCCCTCGTACTGCATCTGAACATGGTTCTTGCCGTAGCTCGCCTTGATCTTCGCGAGATCGCCCTCGAGTACCGCGCGGCCATGATCGATGAGGCAGATGGCATCACACAGACGCTCTACCTGGTCCATGCGATGGGTGGAGAACAGGACGGTCTTGCCGGCCTTCTTCATTTCCAGAAGCACGTCCTTGAGCATCACGGCGTTGGCGGGGTCGAGCCCGGCGAACGGTTCGTCCATAATGATGAGGTCGGGATCGTGCAGCAGGGCAGAGATGAACTGGACCTTCTGCTGCATGCCCTTGGAAAGTTCTTCCACTTTCTTCTGGATCCAGTCGCTGAGTTGCAGGCGCTCGCACCAGGCAAGCGAGCGCTTGCGGGCCTCCTGCTCGGAGAGCGCATGCAGGCGGCCAAGAAAGATCAGGTGATCGAGGACTTTCATTTTCTTGTAAAGCCCTCGCTCCTCGGGCAGGTAGCCGATGCGATGCAGTTGCTGGCGATGGAACTTCTCGCCGAAAAGATACACGTCGCCGGCATCGGGCATGGTGATGCCGATCATCATGCGAATGGAGGAAGTCTTGCCGGCGCCGTTGGGACCCAGCAACCCGTAAACGCTGCCTTGGCGAATGGTGAAAGAAAGATTATCGACCGCGACGAAGCTGTCGTAGGTCTTGCGGATTCCACGGAGTTCTACAGCAATAGCCATGTGTGTTCCAGATACGGCGCAAACCCCGAAAAAGTTACACCGGTGTGCGCCGATTGCTGGACGGTCACTATACTGGCAAACCCTCTCGCCTGTCGAGATGTGTCACAGATCCATGCAGGGTGAATTTGTTCATTCGCCTCAAGTGCCATAAGCTTTAAATATTTGTAACTTCTTCTGGACAACTCCGTCGCGATGCGGTATCTTCCCCGATGGCGCAGGTGGAGAGTCTGAGTTGTACTGTGCTGGGGAGGTAGCCGCTTGGATCTTGGCGAGGTGGTTGTCCGGCCGGTTCGTTGCTTCGAAGAGGCCCGTTACCAGGAGTTGATGCAACAGCATCACTACCTGGGTTGCTTGCCGAAGATCAGCGAAACCCTGTGGTATGTCGCCACCTGGCGGGAGGAATGGGTGGCCCTGCTGAGCTTTTCTGCCTCCGCCCTCAAGTGCGCGGCGCGCGATCGCTGGATCGGTTGGGACTTTCGCCAGCGCTATAGCCGCTTGAAGTTGGTGGTCAACAACAGCCGCTTTCTCATCCTGCCCGAGTGGCATGTTTTCAACCTGGGGTCGCGGGTTCTGTCGCTCTGCCAAAGGCGTCTGGGGAGCGATTGGGAAGCAACCTTCGGTCATGGCGTGCTGTTGCTGGAAACCTTTGTCGACCCGCAACGCTTTCGGGGGACGGTGTATCGGGCCGCCAACTGGGTGTATGTGGGGAACACGCGCGGCTTCCGCCGCACGCGCTAGGGGTACACCGCGACGCCGCAATCCCCCAAAAGGGTTTTCCTCCAACCCTTGCGGGCCGATGCCCGGCGGTGGTTGTGCCGCGCCATCCTCCCCCCACCTTACCGTATAGGAGATGCCAAAATCATGCTTACCGCCGCGCAGATGCAATCCCTCCCCTCCTTCTTTTCCCAGATCCCCGATCCCCGTCGCGCCCAAGGACGGAGACATCGTTTATCCACCGTGTTGGGTATTGCCGCCGGGGCCGTGCTCTGCGGTATGCGCGGCTACCGGGCGATCTCCGACTGGGCGCAAAGCCTCGGGCAGAAGTCCCGCGAGCGCTTCGGGTGCCGTCGCCAAGGGGGCCGTTACGTCGTGCCCAGCGAGTACATCCTCCGCGATGTCCTGATCCGCGTCACCCCCGCCCATCTGGACCGCGCCTTGCGACGCTGGAACGAAGTCCACGCCGGCCAGGATGAGAGTCTCGCCATCGACGGCAAGACCCTGTGCAACGCCCTCGATGAGGAGGGCCGTCAAACGCATGTGATGAGCGTCGTCGGTCATCAGAGCAAGATCTGCTACACCCAAAAAAAGTTGGCACCTTGCCGGTAGAGAGGCGCGAAGAAGTCAAGCGCACCAACGAGATCAAAACCGCCATCCCGCTGCTGGACGCCATCGATATTAAGGGCAAGGAGGTCAGTGCCGATGCCTTGCTGACCCAGCGCCGCTTTGGCCGACTATCTGGTCGGGGAACGCCACGCGCATTACCATTTCACCGTCAAAGGCAACCAGCCGGGACTTCTGGAAGCCCTGGAGTTCTACTTCCAGCAGCGAGGCCAACCGCATTTCGTCGAGCATACGCCGCCCGATCATGGACGCCTGGAAACCCGCAAAATCTGGACCACCACCGAACTCAACGACTATCTCGACTTTCCCCACGTGGGACAAGCTTTTTTCATCGAGCGGCACGTGACCGAGAAAAAGACCGGCGCCACTTCCCGAGAAATCGCCTACGGCCTCACCAGCCGAACCCCCGCACAAGCCCGCCCGCAACGCGTTCTCCAGGTCAATCGCGGCCATTGGACGATCGAGAACAGTTGCCACTACATTCTCGATTGGAATTACGATGAGGACCGCAGTCGCATCCGTACCGGCTACGGCCCGGAAAACATAACCCGGCTTCGCCGTTTCGCTATCGGCGTGATCAAATCCCAAGGGGGGCGCAGCGTCGCGCAGAAAATGCGACAACTCACGCGCCACGTGCGCTTGGTCTTTGACTACCTGCGCATGAGCGAAAATTCCTGTGCCTGCCGCCGTGGGAATTAGCCGTTACCCCGGGATAACCGCAACTTCTTCCCTGACCGTCGGCCCCCACACAGCTAAACTCTGCGACACCCACAGCCCGACTGCTGCTGGTATCTGTCAAAAACCATAGGGAAGTTTGTTTGTCGTTGAACACGATGGAAAGAATGATTGACGCCCGTCACACGGCCTGCAACTGCAAACTCGCTAAGCGGCCCTACTCCCAAAGGTCGATCATAATTCCGTCGCAATCCCTTAGAACAAATTTACCGTGCAGATCCATGAAGTTGCGAACAATTTGCCGGCCATGCTCGGTAAGCACGCTCTCCGGATGAAATTGCACGCCTTCGACCGGAAACTTGCGGTGACGCAGTCCCATGATCACGCGTTGACCACCGCGGTCCATGCAGGTGGCCGAAATTTCCAGTTCATCGGGCAGGTCTTTTTCCTGGACGATCAGCGAGTGATAGCGCGTAGCCGTCATGGGCGAAGGTATGCCACGGAAAATTGATTTGCCATCATGCTCGATGGAGCTGGTCTTGCCGTGCATGAGGTTGGCGGCACGAACGACCTTGCCGCCGAAGGCTGCACCAATCGCCTGATGGCCGAGGCAGACGCCCAGCAGAGGCACGCGTCCTGCGAAATAGCGGATCAACTCGATGCTGATGCCGGCGTCCTGCGGAGTGCACGGTCCAGGAGAGATGACGATGCGATCGGGATGAAGGCGGTCGATTTTGTCCACCGTGATCTGGTCGTTGCGGCTCACGGTTACCTGCTCACCCAGTTCGCCAAAGTATTGCACCAGGTTGTAGGTGAAGGAGTCGTAATTGTCTAAGACAAAAAGCATGGGGTTAGGGGCTAGGGGCTGGCGCCCGGGGCTTCAACTTCTTGCGTTGGATAGAAGTAATGAGGCCGCTCAATACGCGTCCCAGTTCGTTGGTTTTAGCGATGAGAAGTTGCTCCTGTTCATGAGTGACATAAGCCAATCGTCGTGCGATGACAATTTGGGTTTGTACCTCGCACAGCGAGCCGCGCGCCTGACACAGAAATTGGTTGAACTCTCCCGACGTCGCGCGGCCGTGGCCTTCTGCTATGTTGCTGGGGATCGACACAGACGCACGCCGCAATTGGCTAGTCAGTCCGTATATTTCGTGACCTGGAAACTGCGCTGTCATGGTATACACCTCAGTAACCAGCGAAATAGCCTTCTGCCAGGCAATTAAATCCTGATGGCTTTTTACCTGCACGCCGATGTCCTCCGCAACCCAGAGCTTGATTGAGCAACCCGATCCTCTAATAAGAGCATATCGCTGAAGCAAGACTAATCCCTAACCCCTAATCCCTAACCCCTAACCACTGGCTTCACACGCTCTCAGCAACGCGCTAGCCTTGTTCATGCACTCCTGGTATTCGCTTTCCGGATCGGAGTCGGCGACGATGCCTGCGCCCGCCTGCAGGTAAGCGCGATTGCGATGCAGCAACCATGGTGCGAATGGCGATGCAGGAATCCAGATTGCCGGCGTAATCGGCGTAGAGAACCGACCCTCCGTATACACCCCGGCGCACCGGCTCCAACTCCTCGATGATCTCCATGGCGCGAACCTTGGGCGCGCCACTCAGCGTGCCTGCTGGAAAGCAGGCTGCAAGCGCGTCCAGCGCGTCGAGATCCTCTCGCAACTCTCCCTCCAGCGCCGAAACCAGGTGCATGACGTGCGAATACTTTTCCACATACATCAGGTCGCGCACCTTCACGCTGCCATATTCACTCACCCGGCCCAGATCGTTGCGCCCCAGGTCCACCAGCATCACGTGCTCGGCGCGTTCCTTTTCATCGCTGCGCAACCTCGCGATCAGTTCTTCGTCTTCGGCTGGGCTGGCCCCTCGTTTGTGAGTGCCAGCGATAGGGCGATATTCCAGCTTTCGTCCGGAGACGCGCACCAGCATCTCCGGTGAGGCGCCGACGACCTGCATGTCGTCCAGCTGCAGGTAGAACATGTACGGCGAGGGATTCACCGCGCGCAAAGCGCGATAAATCTGGAATGGCTCAGCGGGTGGCTTGAAGTCCAAGCGCTGGGAAAGCACGACCTGGAAGATATCGCCGGCGGCGATGTACTCCTTGGCCCGGCGAACGCTGGCGACGAACTTGTCGTGCGAGGTTGAATTGTGGGCCTTGATCGGTCTTCTTTCTGTCGTTGGTTGACCAGTGAAGATGGTGGGCACGGACTCCGCGGGCGAGTTTGGCCTCGATTGCTGCGATGTCGGAAAGCGCACGATCGTAGGCCTTCCGGGGCGATTCAGAACGCACGTCGGCGGCGGCGATAATGTGCAACTGGTGCCGCAAATGATCAAAGGCCAGCAGCCGGTCGTAAAAAGTGAACACACAATCCGGGAGGCCGACATCATCCTTGGCATGTTCGGGCAGGCGCTCGAACTGCCGCACCATGTCGTAGGCAAAGTATCCGACACAGCCCGAGGTGAATGGCGGCAGATCAGGCAGCGTCGCGGGACGATACTGCCTCAAGCAGGCACGCAAGAATTCAAGGATGTTGCCTTTGCGATGTTCCACGGAGGAGCCGCGCCGAATCTCCAGGGAACTGCCGCGCGCGGTGACGACCATTCGCGGCTGCGCGCCCAAAAAAGTGTAGCGGCCAATCTTCTCGCCGCCTTCCACCGACTCGAGCAGGAATGCATACTTCTGCTTCGCGGCCAGGCTCAGGAAAGCCCCGACCGGCGTAAGCAAATCGGCGCTCAGGGTCCTTACCACTGGGATGAGCGAGGCATCTCGGCTGAGCCGCAAAAAGCCTTTGTAGTCGGGAGCCACCATGTGTATGCGCGCGAGGCGCTTGGGCTACTGGGATTATACGGGAAGTAGTGCAATCGTTCGGCGGGTCGGCTTCCGGGTTAACCGGCCAGTCGCCGAGACCGATCGCAGATGCGCGTACCCTCTAGCTGCTTATCTATGAGACAGGTACAGCTAGGGATGCGTCGGGCTAATCGGATTGTAGGACTTGGAGGGCAGGAGGAATTGAAGGCCGAAATAGCCAACAAAATAAGGCTGATTTGGGCTGGTTGATTCGAGACTGCGTCCGGCCATTAGAAGCAGAACGACCGGGCTATGGATCTTGTAGCGAGCACCGAAGCCAAACGTGGGCTGAACGTTGGAGGGATGGAAGGCGCCTTGGGAATAAAACTCTGCGCCCATCTCCAATTTTGTCGTGAACTCGTGACCGAGGACAAGGCCCATGAGCCAACCGTTGGGTCCGGGGTGGACAAACTGATAACCGACTTCGTAGTTCACGCCGATGGGGCCGATTTTCTTGGCGAATTCGAAGGGCAAGAGAAAAGTATCGGTCGGCGGTGTAATGCCACGGCGAACGGAGTCGTTGGGATTGTTGAGGAAAAGCTGGGGGAACACCGAGATGGAAAGGCCGGAGTCTCCGGCGTCGTAGAAACGCCACTTGACGCCAGGATTGGATTGGCCCAGGCCAACCTCGGCGGCAGAAGAGGGACGTTGAACACGCAACCAGGCGTTCTCGTAGGTGAGTTGGATGCGATCGCCTATACCGAAATTGATATCGACGTCGGGCGTGTGGGACACCGACTGATTGCTGTAGAAGAAGGGCATGTAGCCGACGTTGATTTCCCAATTGAAGGGACCAGGCGTGCCGGGATCATTGGTGTAATAGGGCGGCCCGCCCTGGGCAAATGCGAGGGTAGGAGCAAGGAAAAGTCCGAGGAGGAGACCTAGCGCCCGCGACACGACACCAAGTGTAGAGGGAAAAAAGGGTAGGGAAGAATCAAGATAAACTCCATCCGCCTCAGGTTTCGGGATGGCATGCCAGAAATTGTATACCGCAGAGGTCGCAAGCAAAGGATGTGGTTTGCCTTGCGCGCAAGACCTGCGGCTGCATATACTTTGAGGGTTTGCCCGCCGATGCTGGACGCCCAGTCGACGAAGCGTCCACCGAATCGAGCCGCAAGAACGCCCGCAATAATTCGGAGAACCTTATGGCTACCGCACACACTCTTGAGCAGGAAAGTAATCCTTGGGAACAACAGGCTGCGCGCTTCAATCTGGCGGCCGAAAAACTGAAACTCGATGAAGGCCTATGGCGGGTTTTGCAGCAGCCCAACCGCGAGATCATCGTCCACATCCCGGTCAACATGGACAACGGACAACTGGAAGTGTTCACCGGCTACCGGGTGCAGCACTCCATCGCCCGCGGTCCTGCCAAAGGCGGGGTGCGCTATTCGCCCGACGTGACCCTTGACGAGGTGCGTGCCCTGGCAAGCTGGATGACCTGGAAGTGCGCGGTGGTGAATATCCCATTCGGCGGTGCCAAGGGCGGCATCATCTGCGATCCCAAGAACATGTCGCGCGGCGAACTGGAGCGCCTGACCCGCCGCTACACCTCGGAGCTGATTGAGTTTATCGGCCCAGAGAAGGATGTTCCCGCGCCGGACGTCAACACCAATGAGCAGACCATGGCGTGGATGATGGATACCTACTCCATGCACATGCGCCAGACGGTAACGGCGGTAGTGACCGGCAAGCCGCTGAATATGGGCGGTTCGCGAGGCCGCCGTGAAGCGACAGGCCGCGGCGTGATGATCATCTGCGATGAATCCATCAAGAAGAACAACATGACGCGCGAGAGCACCCGCGTGATTGTGCAGGGCTTTGGCAATGTCGGCTCCAACGCCGCGATCCTCATGCAACACGCCGGCTACAAGGTCATCGGCATTGGCGAATGGGACGGCGGCTTGTACAACAGCAAAGGCATTGACGTTGCGGCGCTGTGGGAATACCGCCAGAAGGAAGGCACCATCCACGGATTCAAGGGTGCTGAGCGTGCGGACACCGAAGAATTACTCATCACCGATTGCGACATTTTGATTCCGGCTGCCACAGAGAACGTCATCAACTCGGGAAATGCCCACACGGTGAAGGCGAAGATCCTGGTCGAGGGCGCCAATGGCCCCACCACCGCCGCCGCCGACGAAATCCTTGGCGAAAAACGCGTGTTCGTGATGCCCGACATCCTGGCGAATGCTGGAGGCGTGACGGCATCGTATTTCGAATGGGTGCAGGACCGGCAGGGCTACTTCTGGAAAGAGTCGGTGGTCAATTCGCAGTTAGAGGACATCATGGTTTCGTCGTTCGAGGATGTGGTCCGTTACGCTGACACTCACAAGGTAAACAACCGCATTGCAGCCTACATGCTGGCCATCGATCGTGTGGCCTATACCATCCGGCAGCGCGGGATTTACGCGTAAAGGAGCGAGCCGCGGTTTACGGAGATTCTGGCGGCAAAAACGGTCCTTGTTTGGGACCCAGATGCGCTTGATGAGAAATCTCTCAGGGAAACTCTGATCAAGTCACACCTAAGCCCCTCAGCGGCTAAAGCCGCAGTGATTTTGCGGCATTTATGGACGGCCTGAAGGCCGTCCCCTTCGAGAACCGAACTTAATCAGAGTTTCTTTAGGGTGTTGCTGGAAGGCTGCCAAACGTTTCACCCGATCGGCTACACTGAAACCTTACGCATGGTCGATCTATCAATTTCGGGCGGCAATCTCGAATTGCACGTCGAGGGTGCCGACAAGCTCTGGGCCCTGAAGAGCTCTCTGGAGATTCCACTGCGGCGCATCGCCGGAATTCGGGCCGACCCGTCCGTTGCTTACGGTTGGTGGCACGGTATAAGACTGCCGGGGACCAATATTCCCGGAGTTTTGACGGCCGGGACGTTCTATCAACACGGCAAGCGGGTCTTTTGGGACGTGCATAATCCCGAGAACACGGTTGTCATTGAGTTGCGGGACGAACGTTACGACGAGCTGATCGTGGAAGTAGCCGATCCTCAGTTGACGGTCGAGCAGGTCAGAGCTGCGCTGCCGGCGAGCAACGAAGCGAAATCATAGAATACAAACATATGGCATGGTTCAAGCGGGAACATGGCGAGCTGGACACCTCGGGCGAGAAGCGGGTAAAGACCGAAGGCCTCTGGGTCAAGTGCGATCAGTGCCGCCAGATCATCTGGAAGAAAGACCTCGACCAGAATTTCAACGTCTGCCCGAAATGCGATCGCCACTTCCGCATTGATGCGCGTGCGCGGCTTGGCTATTTGCTCGACGATGGCAAATACGAGACCGAAGACGGCAACATTGTATCCACCGATCCGCTGAAGTTTACCGACCTGAAGCCCTACGCCGAGCGCCTGAAGAAATCCCGAATGGACACCGGGCTCAATGACGCCGTCATCAACGCGCGCGGCAAACTCAACGGCAAGCCGGTCGTCGTGAGCGCGATGGAATACGCGTTCATCGGCGGCTCGATGGGGGCGGTCGTCGGCGAGATGATTACGCGGGCGGTGGAGAAAGCTACCCACGAGAAGCTCCCGCTGATTGTGGTTTCGGCTTCCGGCGGCGCCCGCATGATGGAGGGTGTCGTGAGCCTGATGCAGTTGGCCAAAATCTCGGCCGCGCTGGCCCGCATGGACGACGCCAAAGTGCCCTACATCTCTGTGATGACCGATCCCGACCACCGGCGGCGTGACCGCGTCCTTCGCCATGTTGGGCGACCTGAACATCGCCGAACCTGGCGCTCTGATCGGTTTCGCCGGGCCGCGCGTGATCGAGCAGACCATTCGCCAGAAGCTGCCCGAAGGCTTTCAGCGCAGCGAATTCCTGCTGCAACACGGAATGCTCGATGCTGTGGTGCATCGCCGCGAACTGAAGAACTACATCGCTCGCGCGCTGGAGTTCATGCAGGTAAGTGGTTCGCCGGCATAAGCACCGCACCACGGACACGCTCTATTTGCGAATGGTGAAACGATACCCTCCCTTGAAGTCTCTCCATCCGGCGAGCTACCTTAG
The DNA here is from genome assembly GCA_963836295.1 of uncultured Acidobacteriaceae bacterium. GTDB lineage: Bacteria > Acidobacteriota > Terriglobia > Terriglobales > Acidobacteriaceae > Bog-257. The sequence continues at coordinate 108,816 of CAWIIY010000011.1, forward strand.
CCGGGCCAAGCTGGCCATTATGGAAAAGACCGTGACTGAAGTACTGATTGCTTCTCTTGTTCCAGGGCGTCAGAATTGTTTGAAAACCAGACCGGATGGAACGGTACTTCATTGGGTTGAGGGGCCATGGCCCGGCAAGTTGGCCGTTGCCGCGCGCCCTCGCGGTGGTGATTGGCTCCAAGATGAGATGAAAAGCTGGAGACGAGCTGGCATCGACGCTGTGGTCTCGCTTTTGACCCCTGACGAGGAACGTGAATTCAAGCTTCAAGACGAGGGACGCGACGCAAGCGCTCAAGGCATGACATACCTGTCGTTACCGATCCACGATCGTCAAGTACCGAATTCGGAATCGGCCTTAAATTCGACGTTGCAGCAAGTCGATGGGTTCCTTTCGTCGGGCAAGAATGTTCTCGTGCATTGCCGCCAAGGTATTGGCCGAACGGGGTTGGTGGCCGCCTGCCTTTTGGTCAACAAAGGTTGGGAGCCCGACGCAGCCGTCGAATTCCTAAGCGCTGTCCGCGGTGCTCCCGTTCCGGAGACTCAGGAGCAACGACGCTGGATTGAGAAGTACGCAACTAAAGTCGTCCCTGCCCATCTGAACGTGGCGTCGAAGCACTAGCCGATAACCCCTTATCGCGGCGGCGTTTTCTGCAGTAGCAGAACATTGTGTCCTTCAGGATCGTGAAGGACCGCCCACGTGGGCTCGAACTTGCACGAAACGCTCGCGGCCGATCGCTGCTACGCTACTGGCCAAGTCCCTGACCTCGAAAAACAGAACCGCTTTGTCCCGGGAAGGATAGGACTCCGAGCCCTTGCGTTCCAGGCAGATGAATCCCGAAGCGCTATCGAACTTCACGAAGTGTCCACTGTGCTCTTCCGATACTTTCAGGCCTAGTAGCTGCGTATAAAACTCTTTCGCCACTTCTAGTTTTTCGAAATACAACTCAACGCCCACAAAGCCAGGCCCACTCTTCGATGTCATCACAGGCCTCCCGGAACTGAATGTTAGTCGAGGCGCATAGGAACATCCATCGTCACCGCCAAGGCTGCCATCTGCGTCGTAGAATCAAAGTTATGAAAGCCGTCGTCGTCAGTCGTTCCGGTGGTCCGCAGGTCATCGAAGTACGTGACATGCCCGATCCGCAGCCGAAAGCGGGCGAGGTGATGGTGCGCGTGGAAGCTGTAGGGATCAATTTTGCCGACACCATGTCAACGCGCGGGGCCTACGGCGGTACCCCGCCGCCGCCATTTATTTCCGGACGCGAATTCGCCGGCGTGATCGAAAGCACCGGCGATCGCGTGATGGGCTACACCCAGTATGGCGCGGCCGCCGAAAAGATCGCCATGAAGCCGAAGCTGCTTTGGCCGCAGCCCGCAGGCTGGAGTTCGGAGCAATCGGCCGCCTTCCCGGTGAACTTCCTGACGGCCTATCTGGCCTATTGGAAGGCGGGACTCACACCCGATGCCATGGAACCGATTCTGCGCCTCGAGCAACGGCAGCCTCGCGTGCTGATCCATGCCGCCGCCGGAGGCGTGGGCACGGCGGCCATCCAGATTGGGCAGTTGCTGAGTATCGAAACTTATGGAACGTCGTCGTCGGAAGAAAAACTGGAGCGAGTGAAGAAGCTCGGGCTCGCCCACGGTATCAACTACCGCGAAGTGGATTACGAGCAGCGCATCCAGGAACTAACCAAGGGCGAGGGTGTGGACGCGGTCTTCGAGATGCTCGGCGGCGAGCATACGGCCAAGAGCCTGCGCTGCTGCCGGCCGTTTGGGCGAGTCATCATTTATGGCACTGCGACCGGACAGCGGCACCAGTTCGACACTGGCGCCATGATGGCCAAGAGTCTTAGCGCGCACGGACTGTGGCTCAGCATCCTGGCCAAGGCCACGAACTGATCAACCGCTGCTTGCAAGCCATGCAGCCTTGGATTGAACAGGGCAAACTGCATCCCGAGATCGGACATGTCCTGCCGATGGAGCAAGCCGGCGAAGCGCACCGTCTCATGCTGCAACGCGCCAATTACGGCAAGATCGTGCTCAAGATCGGGTAGCTCTCACGCGGCGCCGCGAGGCCGGCGGCGATGGTACGCTGGGACATGTTCCTCGTGTCGCTAACCGGCTTCGCCGCGGGCACGCTGTGCACGCTGGCGTATCTTCCTCAGGCCTTGCACTCCTTCCGCAGCAAGTCCGTGCGCGATCTGTCGCTGCTTATGCTGATCAGCCTCAACCTAGGGCTGGTGCTGTGGGTGAGCTACGGCTTCATGATCCACTCGCTGCCCATCATCTTGCCGAACGCTGTCACGTTCTTCCTCAGCTCGCCGCTGCTGGTGATGAAGCTGCGCTACCGGGAGAGCGTTAAGGGTGCCAAGACCTCACGCACCGCCTAGGGAGAAGTATCACCTGATAGCGCCTTCGCTCTTATCGAAGAGCACAATGGCGATGGCTGAAGGTTGCGGCAACCTGACTTGTTAACCCTCGCGCCGTCGCCGTAGCGCCACGACGATCCGGTTCAGGGTTGCCGATGACTCGACGCGACACTCCCAGACTCGCAGCACCGTCCATCCCCGCTTTCCGCAACGCACGAGACACACGCCTGTCTCTGTCGCGGTTTTTGACTATTCTTCTCCTGCCAGTACCCCACATTGCTATGTGAGTGCCGCTTGCAGTAAGGGCATCCGTGCCAGAAGCAGCCATCGACGAACAAGGCGAGTTTCAGTCGCGGCCAGGCGAAATCGGGCGTACCTCTCACTTGCCAGTGTTTGCGATAACCTGTCACCGAATTCGCCCGCGGCACGGCTGCCATTCGCAATTCAGTCGTCGAATTGCGCGTCTTAACAGCGGCCATGATCTTTGACCGGACGGCAGGTGTTACACGATCCATCTACTCAGTTCTCGCAGCGTATTTCGCTAGATCAGCGGGGCTGATTTCGTCGGCTGGTACCAGTTTGTAGTGCCGTTCCTCAGCAATTTTGACAATACCGTTGTCTTCGGCCAACTCAAACAGCACGATTACGTTGTCTGCGAGAAATTGCGCCGACAATGGCCGACAGGTCAGATTCGGAAACTTCTCACGACAGCAGGCGATGTCTTGGCTCAACTGCACAACAGAGAGTTGGTCCGTTCCGCCCTTAGCCTGCACTGGAATGACGAATTGCTGACCTTGGCGATTTAGCCCCAAGTAGACCTCATCCAATTCCACCTGTCCCATCCCCGCCACAGTGGTTCTGAAGTGGTTTTGTAACGAGTATGCAGTCACGCCGAGAAAGATATCGACAAGTCTGTTGTACCGAACACGTGCGAGCAAGGATTGCTCGTCGCTTTGCCCGTTTGCACGAATGATCTCGGGGGTAGCATCGGGAATTTTGATCGTTACGGCGTCTCGCCGAGGCAGTATGCGGGAGTCACCCTTGAAAAGTCGGAACCGATACAGGCCACGTCCGGCAGGCTCGATAATCCACTGGCTACCAGTAGGAGCCGTCGCAGCGATACTGACGGGCATCTCCGCCCGGTATCTGAGCGAGTAGATCACGTCGCCAATGTTCTTGGGCAATTTGATGCCCAACACTTGCGCTACGGACTCGATTTCGGTTCGATTGAACTCAAAAGACTGGTCTCCCTTCCGGTAGCGATCCGCAAAGATTTTGGCGAGGATGCGGTGATACCTGCTATCGCCCTTGACTTTCGGCTGTCGTGCCTTCTTAGACACAGGCTTGTTTTCGGCGTTAGATCTCGGCCATCGGGCCTTTTCAGACATGGGCTTTCTCCGATGCCCGGTGCCGTGTTGGAATCACACCGCGAGGCACACCGAACCACTGTGCTGCGTCGGACATATTGAATTGCAAGAGCCTGATGTCTTGCTTCTCTCCATTCATCGGTGCGTCGTTGGTTCGTAGCGTCTCGACTCCAAGAGCACGTGCCAAACTCATCCCGACGGCGCGAGCGAGCAACGGAGGCACGGAGTTCCCCACCTGTCGGAATCCGTGCCACTTTGTGACGTGAAAACGGAACTGGTCAGGGTAGGAGTGTATGCGAGCAGCTTCCCTAACGGTGATGCACCTCGGCACATAGGGATGAATGGGACGTGGGGAGGTGAACGCGCCTCTCTCGCTGCCAGTGCCGGCGCGGAGCGTATTGCATAAACCGTTAGGGTCTAGCTTGAAAAATCGGCTGATCGGCTCGAACACCGCCGTGTTCCGTCCCTTCAAATCGACGAATCGAATCTCTGGTGTGAATCGTTCGCAAACTGGAACTGAGCAGTTCCTTCCCTTCGCCCCTTGGTTTCTGTCGCAGCATCTTCGCGTAGTCGCTCGGCTTCTTGAACCGGGTCAAAACCCAGTCCCGTAATAGCAACTCCTCGTAGTCGTCTGCGTTCGGCAGATCGCCGATTGCATCCCACACGGTGGGTGTTTGCGAGTAGCCGCGAAGCTCCAACTCCATAGCCACTTTTCCAAATTCATGAGTAGCACAGGGGTAAACCGGGAGCGGCAAACCTCGCTGCGCTCCGAGGAGAAACAGGCGTTCCCGTTTTTGAGGGACACCGTAGTTGGCTGCATTTAGAACTTTATACGGCAAACATATCTCGTAACCTCTGCGATGAAACTCCTCGATTAGCTCGTCTAGAAACCGCTTGTGAGTTCCAACGGTCAAGCCTTTTACGTTTTCGAATACGAAATAATTCGGCCGTAGGTCTGTCACAAGACGTACAAAATCGAACACCAACCGGTTGCGGGGGTCTTCCAATGCCCGCTTACCGATTAGGCTAAAGCCCTGACATGGTGCGCCACCGAATACGACTGTGACCTCGGAGTCGCCGATGCGCGAATGTTTGCGCAGATAGCTTCCGTCGATATCCGAAACGCTTCGACAAATCGCGGCTGCATTCGGGAAGTTGAAATGGTGAGTAGCGCAGTGGATCGGATCGTACTCAACAGCGGCGAGGACATCGAACCCTGCCCACTCGAATCCGAGGCTCATACCTCCGGCACCAGCGAACAGGTCAACTGCAATCGGCCTTTTCTTCACGTAAGAATCTCAGTCTCGATACGCCTAAAATCGCTCGGCGCTTCTTCAATGCGCCGAACTGAACCAAGTCTAGCACTAGCCGGAGCCACATCGTTTCGCCTCTTTTGCGAAATGGTGGGATACGGAGTCTCGCTGGTTCAGGCGCTCAACTCCATGAGAACGGCGACGCGCTGATAGCGCACTCGGGGAACTAGCTTCCTCTCGTGGCGGCCGATCTGCACCAGGCCGTACTGCTCCATGGTCTTCAAGGTTCGCGACAGGGGTATCTTGCGGCCGGTGCGTTCGGCAAGTCGGGCAGCGATTGCGGCGACGTCCGTCTCGGGCAACTCGCAGTTTTTCGCTTTGAAGGGGCACGGCTTCAGCCGTGCCGTAAGCCGCTGTCGTTATCGTGGCCTTAGCCACTGAGGGACTTCGTGGTTCAAACGAAGTGCAAGTTCCTCAGGGGCTGAAGCCCCCGGTCGGGACGACAAAACTACGTCAACTTCGTGATGTCGACATGTACTTTCGTAACTTGACTCTGGCGGAGGCGGCGGTAGAGTGGTTTTGTGAGATCCAGTGTCTCCAAGCCCCGACGAGGTTGGAAACGGTCTTTGAAAACAGTGGGTAGTAGGCGGCGGATAGTGGATGGCACCACGACGTTTGTACTACTTGGTTAATACTATCGCTCTCCAAGTTTCAAAACGGGAAAGATTTTCGCTCGTAAGTCCTTTGGATGGAAGAGTTTGATACTTAACTCATTTAGATGCAATATTTTGCAGACGTTTTTCTGGGTTACCATTTATTTTCAATATTTTGCAATGGTACAGGGGGAGGGGGTGCCACAGACTGAGAGACAGTCCATCCCGGTTTGGAACGAGCATGAGACGCCATGGTTATTTTGCATAATAGTTAACACCAGCAGACCAATCGCAGATCGCTCCATTCGGCCTTCCAGCCCGCCACGCCACCTTGCTCCAAGCTCATCCTGTCACAATCCATTCAAAAGGAATGTCACAGAGCAGATCAAAAGGGAGAGGCTATAATTGTCGCAACTTAGGAGGGTTTGTGGCTTCTGCTGGCGTGCAGTCTCCAGAACAGGCCCAGTCGCAGGTAAAGGCACGCAATTTCACTTTGCGGGGAAAGTCAATTCTGGCTCTCGTACTCCTGCTGGTCGTAACGTCGGCCGTTTACCTGCAGGTGCACAAGCACCCGTTCTTCAACTTGGACGACAGTGGATATCCTCAAAACCCCCACGTCGCTGCAGGACTGAATTGGACCACCTTCGTGTGGTCGCTGACCACCTACGAGTGTAACAATTGGCATCCTCTGACGTGGATGTCTCACGCTCTGGATTGTCAACTGTTCAAAACGTCTCCGGCTGGTCCGCACGACATGAATGTCCTGCTGCACCTGATCAACGTCGTGCTGCTTTTTGGGTCCTGTGGAGAGCGACAGGATATGCCGGTCGAAGCCTGATGGTGGCGGCGTTGTTTGCGCTGCATCCACTGAATGTCGAATCGGTGGCCTGGCTCGCCGAGCGCAAAACCATGGTGAGCATGGTGTTTTTCCTGCTCGCCTTGGGCGCGTACCGCTGGTATGCCCGCAAGCCGAGAATCGGCCGCTATTGTGTGGTTGCGTTGCTTTTTGTGCTGGCATTGATGGGCAAGCCCCAGGCGATTACCCTGCCGTGCGTGCTCCTGCTTTGGGATTACTGGCCGCTGGGCCGCCTTCGCTTCGGCAGTGAGCAACCCAGTCCCGGCGCAGAATCCGACATTCCGCAGAAAAGCCTTTACTGGCTGGTGCGAGAGAAGATCCCTCTTTTCATTCTTTGCTTGATCGATGCTTACATCACAATGAAAGCGCAAAGAGTGGGACGTCCCAAGTATTGGCCATTCTCGTTCCCGGTCCGTGTGGAAAATGCGATTGTGTCGTATGCGCAGTACGTGCGGAAGGCGTTCTGGCCTTCGGCAGCCTTGCCCCAATGTATCTGCATCCGGGCAACGGCATACGGCTGTGGCAGGTATCAGCGGCCCTGATGTTCCTGCTGGCGGTAACGGCGCTGGTGGTGATTTGCTGGCGTCGCCGCTACCTCACCGTCGGCTGGCTCTGGTTTCTGGGAACCATGGTGCCCATGATTGGCCTCATGCAGGTGGGAAGACAAGCCATGGCAGACCGGTATGCTTACCTGCCTCTTCTGGGAGTATTCATCATGGTCTGTTGGGGTGTGGCGGACTGGGCCCAAGCTCGGCATCTTCCGGCCGCTTTGCTGCCGACAGTTAGCTTAGCCGTGTTGTGCGTTCTGGCGGTTCTCACCTACCGTCAAGTCGGCTATTGGGCCGACAGCGTAACCATCTGGTCGCACACGCTGCAGGTCACGAAAGGAAATTGGTTTGCCGAGGTTCAGTTGGCCGGATCGTTGCTGAATCGGGGGCAACCAGAACAGGCCATTCAGCATTACCGCAAGGCTTTGGAGTCCAGTCCGAACGATCCTGATGCCAATATGGGCATTGCACTCTACGAACATCAAAAGGGCAAACTTCGGGAGTCTATTCCCTATTACGAGAGGTTCCTGGCGAGTGGAGGGGGTAGTCACGCGCTGCGCTACGAGGCCCTTGGGAACCTGGGTCATGTCTATCAGAGGCTTGGAGATACAAAGCGCTGCGAGAAGTACTTCGAGGAGGCGGAGAGATATGGTCCCGATAGCGAATAACACTTCAACGATGGGCAAGTCGAGGCAGTACCGTGACTTTCGGGCGCCGTAGCACGAAATCCTCAGGGCAGGATGATCCTACTCTGCTCGCCTGCGGCGGCGAGCGACGACTGTGCCTCGGGAAAGTGCTCGTGCAGGAAATCGAGAAACCAGCGCGAATGCGGACGTCCTGAGGTGTGAGAGTGCGCCAGCCGCAACGTAAAGACCAGCGCCTTCAGCACGTCGCTATCCTTCAAAGCGGTGTAGCCGAGGTGCTTCTGTTTCAGCCCGCGAAATTCCGCCAGGAGTTTCTCCAGCACATCAATGATCGCCTGCTGCGCGGGATTCGGCAGCGCTTCCTAGTACACGAGTCCGGAGCCGATTAGCGTTTGATAGCTCTTCGCCATGTTTGCCAGCGCTCCAAACACCTCGCGGTCATGCAAGTTTCGGTCTGCGCGAGAAGCCCTGCCGAGCGTCTGCACGATTCCAGCTATTAGAGCTTCGTGCTGGTCGAGGAATTCTTCTGTCAGATCGATGTTCAGAAACAGTTCCTCCGCCGGCATGTCATCCAATTCCCGAGGGGTTTCGTGCCGGCGCGCTTGTTGCAGGTAAGGGCACTCGGAGGGACAGTCGAGCAGTCGAGCGTTCGCTCACGCTGCTCGCCACAGCATTGCGGGCAAATGCGCCCGTGGATTGCCAGGCAGAAGCGTTTTTCCTTGCGGTGACCGCAACTTGCGCAGCTCAATCGTGGTGCCTCGCCGGATGGTTTGGTGGCCCTGACATCCCATTATGGCACCTTCACCAAGGCGGGGGTTCGCCGGACCCGCATGGGCAGTGGCTTTTCGAGCACTGCCTGTGGAAAAACCGCATAAAATATGGCGAAAACGCTTCCCACTCGAATGCGCTTGGTATAAGATACGCACAACTTGAGCATTCTTACCGCTCAAATTTTCAAGGAGGATTTACGAATGGCAACAGGCATGACCAAGACCCAACTCGTCCGCCACATGGCCGAGAAGCATGAACTTAACAACAAACAGGCTGCCGCGTTCCTCGAGTCGCTCGCGGAATTGGCAATCAAAGAGACGAAGAAGAACGGCTTGTTCATAGTACCGGGTCTGGGCCGTTTAGTGAAATCGAATCGCAAGGCGCGGATGGGCCGCAATCCGCAAACCGGCGAAGCAATAAAGATTCCTGCCAAGGTCGTCGTGAAGTTCCGTGTGGCCAAGGCTGCGAAAGATGCGATCGCTCCGAAGAAGTAGTTTCCCTGTTTCCTTAAGCGAAGGCCGGCCACGTGCCGGCCTTTTTTAGTGGTTAGTGGATAGGCAAAGTCCATTTACCAAACCGGGTTCGCAAGCTGATTGACAGTTTAGCCACTAGTCACTATGCGTTATTCGCTGCCTCGCCGCTCCACCACGGCCGCGAAGAAGCCATCACACGGTTGCACACCGGGAATCGTGCGCAGGAATGGCCCGCTGCACAGCGAGTCCAGATCACTCCACACCAACTCGCCCCTCGCTCGCAGTCTTTCCAATTCCTCGCGACAATCGCGCAGGCGATAACCTCCAGCATCACGCAACACTTCTTCAATGACGTCTTCGTTTTCCTCGCGCTCCAGCGAGCACGTTGAGTACACGGCGCGTCCACCGGTCACTAACTGTTGCAACGCCGCGCGCAGAATCGCAACCTGCTTGTCGTGGAGTTCGCCCAGATCTTTCGGAGCGAGCCGCCATTTAATGTCCGGATTGCGGGCCAGGGTTCCCGTGCCCGAGCACGGGACATCGGCTAGCACGCGGTCGAAACCGCCGGCCAGAGGCAGCTTCAGAGCGTCCGCATTTATCACCTGGACATTGGCCGCACGCACGCGCTTTCGCACCAGTTCGGCGCGATGCGGATGAAGCTCAACTGCGAGGATCTCCGCCGTGGGATTGCGCCATGCTATTGCGGCTGTCTTGCCGCCGGGAGCGGCGCAGCAATCCAGAAGGCGCGAGCCCGTGCCGACCAGGGCAACAACAAGTTGAGAAGCTTCGTCCTGAATGAACACGCGCCCTTCCATGTAGGCGTGGGTCCGCGTCAGGTTGCCTTCGACCAAAGTACGAGAGCTGGCAAGCAATGTACCGGGTCCAAGACTGACCCCCTCCGAGGCCAGTTCTGGCTCGGTGTCTGCGTTTTCCAAACGTAGCGAGGTAGCTGGTATCCGCTGATCGAATTCACAGATTTGCCGAGTCCGTACCTCGCCAAACTCCGCTATCCAGCGTTCAACCAGCCACTCAGGATGGGCATATTCATGGGCCAGAAAAGAGGCCGGAGTTTCTTCGGCGGAAGGTTGGATAGGCTCCACCTTGGCCGCTGCAATCTTGCGCAGCACCGCATTCGCAAACGGCGCCGCCGATCGTTTCTGCGCGCGCTTCACCAGTTCCACGCTCTCATTGATGGCGGCGTGTGACGGCACGCGCGTCAGAAACCGTAGCTGGTATACACCCAGCCGGAGGGCGTTCAGCACCTCGGCATCAAGCCGGTTCAGAAGCCGCGATGTCGCCGCCGCGATCGTTTCATCCAGTCGCGAGCGCCAGCGCAGAACTCCCATGACAAGTTCCATCGCGAGACCGCGATCGGCAGGTACGAGCTTCTCCAGGCGCTCGGAGTGCAGCAGTTCGCTGGCGTAGGCGTTCTGCCGCTCGACCCTCAGCAGGATATCGAAGGCGGCCGCGCGTGCGGGAGAGAGGGACATGGGAGGAAGAAACAACTAGCAGCTAGCAATTAGCATTCAGCACTCAGCACTCACTCAGCAACTGTACTCAGTGTTCCGGATTTCAATCTATGATCAGCGCCCAAAAACAATCGCCAATGAAGACCAGATCGCTATTGGTCGCTGGGTGCTGGGCGCCAAATGCCAAATGCTATTTGCTAGTTGCTAATTGCTCCTCGCTTCTCGGCCGATAGCCGTTGATGAAATCGTGGGCACTCATTCGCTTCTTGCCTTCCACCTGCAGCTCCCGAACCTCGAGCGCCGTACCATGTGCGAAGCCCACTAGCAGGCGGTCGTTCTCGATGGCGAAGTGGGCTGGAGCTACACCAACCGCCGGAACGGGTGTGGCCGAATGGAGGTGCAGCATCTTGCCGCGAAAGCTGGTAAACGCTCCCGGCCATGGTTGAAATCCGCGCAAGCGGTTCCAGGCATCTATCGCGCTACGCGAGAAATCGATGAGTCCGTCTTCTCGCTTGAGAATCGGGGCGAGCGTCGCTTTGGTATTGTCCTGCGGGTATGGCGTTATGGTTCCGTTCTTCAGACCTGCAAGGGTGGAGATCATCAGCTCGGCCCCCGTCTGTGCCAGTCTCGGCGCCAGCGTTGGCGCATTATCTTCAGGGACGATACGCTCTTCGGACTGCAGCAGGATGTCGCCAGTGTCGAGGCCGGCATCGATGCGCATGGTGGTTACACCCGTGACGTTCTCGCCCGACGCAATTGCCCACTGAACCGGAGCGGCTCCGCGGTACTTGGGCAGCAACGACGCATGAAGATTAATATTGCCGAGCTTGGGCAAGTCAATCATCCACTGCGGGATGATGCGGCCATAGCCGACCACAATGATCGCTTCCGGCGCAATACTCTCCAGTTGCGCATGGAATTCTTCGTTGTTCTTGATCTTCTCCGGTTGGGTGATCGGCAGGTCGAGCGCCAGCGCGGTTTGTTTTACTGGCGATGCCGCCAGTTGCATGCCTCGCCCGCTGGGACGATCGGGCTGAGTTGCTACCAGCCTCACACGGAAGCCGGCGCAAACCAGCTTCTCCAGCGTAGGCACCGCAAAGAGCGGCGTTCCGCAAAAGACCAGGTCCATCATGGGCGTACTACCATTCGCCTTGCTTTACCAGTTTGCGGATCTTGCGTTTCATCATGTCCCGCTTGAGAGCGCTGATGTGGCTGATATAGAGCCTACCGTTGAGATGGTCGGTTTCGTGCACCAGCGCGCGCGCCAGCAGCTCCTCTCCGTTTACCTCGATGGTTTTACCTTCGACGTTTTGGGCGCGCGCGGTCACCCTGCGTGGCCGCGTCACCTTCTCGCGGAATTCCGGCAGGCTTAAGCAGCCTTCGTCGGCTGTTAGACGTCCTTCGGTGCGGATGATCTCGGGATTGACCAGCACGATCTTGGCATCAGGATCTTCCTTGAAGGTGACGTCAATCACGGCGATTCGCTTGCCGATGCCGATCTGCGGCGCTGCCAGACCGACCCCGTGCGCAGCGTACATACTCTCAAACATATCTTCGACAAGTTTTCGCAACTCGTCGTCGAATACGGTGACGGGAGCTGCCGGCTTCTCCAAAACCGGGTCCCCGAATTTCACGATTTCGTAGACCATTTAGAAGTTTCGCAACTGTTGGCAGTAGCCTTCGAAATTTCGCCGCAGCTCCAGCAGAGAATCGCCGCCGAACTTTTCCAGTGCGCACCGGGCCAGCGTTAGTGCAACCATGGCTTCCCCAGCGACTCCGGCGGCGGGAACCACGCAGACATCCGACCGTTCGTAGGCGGCCTTCACCGGTTCGCGGGTGGCGAAGTCCACCGACCCCAAGGGACGCCGCAACGTCGAAATCGGCTTTAGATATCCACGCACGCGAATCTCTTCGCCGTTTGAAACTCCACCCTCCAGGCCTCCCGCATGATTCGACCGCCGCGTGAAGCCGGTAAACGGGCCCGCCCGCTGGCGCTCATACCCTATTTCATCATGCACCGTCGAACCCATGGAAGCCGCCCCACGGACCGCATCACCAATCTCTACCGCTTTCACCGCCTGTAGTGACATCAGCGCGGCGGCGAGTTGCGCATCCAGACGCTCGTCCCAATTCGCATAGGTGCCAAGCCCGGGCGGAACGTTGTGCGCAACCACTTCAAAGATTCCGCCGACAGAATCTCCCGTGCGCAGTGCGACATCGACTTGCTCTTTCATGCGCGCTTCGGTTTCAGGTTCCACACAACTCAGCAGTATCTCCTCCTTCGCCGCCAGAGCGCGGATTGCTTCCCATCCGACTGGTGCTTCCAGACGAGCATTGCCGACGGCGATGACGTGACTCAGCACCTCTATGCCGATTTCCCGCAGCAACAGCTTGGCGATGGCCCCGGCCGCAACTCGTGCCGCCGACTCGCGGGCCGAGGCGCGCTCCAATACATAGCGCGCTTCGGAGAAGTTGTACTTCACGGCGCCGGCGAGATCGGCATGCCCCGGCCGAGGCGAAGCCACGCGCTTATGCTTGGTGGGATCGCCTTCTTCCACTGGCAGCGCCTCCGTCCAGTTCTGCCAGTCTTTATTCGCCAGCAGCATCGCGATGGGCGAGCCGATGGTCTTTCCGTGACGCACCCCGCTCAGGATGTGCGCCTGATCGCGCTCGATGCGCATGCGTCCGCCGCGACCATAGCCCTGCTGCCGTCTCCACAGTTCGCGGTTCACGAATTCGAGGTTGATCGCGACTCCGGCGGGCATACCCGAGAGCAACGCCACCAGGGCTTCTCCATGCGACTCACCGGCTGTCGAAAAGCGCAACATGCGAATAAGGAAGAGTGATTGTAGCTGATAGCGTCGGCATTTAGCACTCGCAGTTAGCGGCAGCTTTGCTCGGAGACTACGGTTCTATCACCAACTCTTCCTCCAGGAATGCCTTGTATTCTACGCTGCTGCCGATTAGAGCGAACGAACGAGTCTCTTCAGCTTGGCCATTCGCGATGTTTGTGATGACGTAGGAGCAACCTATCCAATACGCCTCCGCAAGGTCCGTTGGCGACCAGCACGCTGGATGATCGGGATGTGAGTGATAAAAGCCGATGATGTCGAGCCCGCGGGTGCGCGCGTCCCGCTGGATGCGCACTACTTCTATAGGATCAATTTCATAGCGGTTCTCCGGAGAGTCGGCTCGCGTGTTGCGGCAGCGCACACTGGCGTCCACGATGCGGGTTTCGCCTTCAACTCTGCCCAACAGCACTCCACAGCACTCGTACGGGTAAGTTTCCTCGCCGTGGCGGCGAATTTCGTCATAATCGGGCTGGCGGAGTTTCAGCATGCGTCGCCGCTTTTTTATCATGCCCAGGCGTGATTTTCGGAGAAACATTTTCCTTTTGCGGCAGAGCCGATGACTGATTTGTGAATTCTTGACCACGCCGTAAGTTGCCGTTGGGCGGTGCAGTGTGCGACAGTGTGAGTCTCTCGGTACGGCCTGAGGAATTTTGTCCGCCGCCAGGGCAACGTCAGCACGGCGCTCCGGTATCGCATCCGATGTTGACCAAGGACACTGCGACTCCGTCTAACTGAGAGCAATTCTCGAAGGGTTATTGCTGAAGATGACCAAGAAGATCAAAACGAAATCATACGAAGACACGGTTGCGTGGTTTCGCGGTCACGGCTTCGACGTACTGGAAGCGCCAGGCACGAGTAACCGCGTATTTTTGAAGAAGTACAAGTGCTCGGCGGCAATCGAGCGCACCGAAGATGGTAGCGTCAAAGTTTTTGCCTATCCCGGGTATCTCATTAATGGCGAGATTTCCAAACTCGTCGACCATGGCTACCAGAAGGTCTTGAAGACTACCAAAGCCGAATATCCGGCAACTGCCGATCACCTCAAGGCGTTGCACCAATTCTCGGAGGAACTGAAGGAAGGGATTGGTACAATCAGTCTCTACAATGAAGGTTTGGGTACTGTAAGCGAGTCGTATATGTATGATCGCGTGCGCGGACGGGATCTGCCAGAAAACGAACGTCCCAAACGTCCGTGGCAGAGTGCTGCCGGTAAGCGTCCCGCATAACTTTCGTAACTACGCTGTGATGTGCTCCGGCCCATTTAGGTTGTAAGTCTGCCCGCAAATAAACCAGCTTCCCCGTTGCAAACCTCCTACTGACATCTGCCATCCAAACTATTTGCGCCATGAAGTCCGAAGCAAAGTCCAGCGGATTCCAGGAGGGATGAAAGGGTTATGAAAAAAATCGGAATTTTGCTGTTGGTGTTGATGTTCTGTGCATTTGCGGTCTGGGCACAGGACAACAATAACAACTCCCATACTACTGCCACGCAGAACACAACCGACGCCACCAACAACACGAATGCGTCTGAGGCGGAACACGACAAAGCCGTGGCCCGAATGGACGACTCCTCAAAGATCCTGAATGAATTGCTGGGCGCTCCGGACAAAGGTATTCCTGACAAGGTATTCGAGAGCGCAAAGTGCGTTGCGGTGGTCCCGTCCATGGTGAAAGGCGGCTTCGTCTTTGGCGCCGAGCATGGCCGAGGCGTGGCGACTTGCCGCACCGCCAATGGCGGTTGGAGCGCACCCGCTTTCTTCGTTGTCACCGGCGGCAGTTGGGGTTTGCAAATCGGCGTCCAAGCTGCCGATGTGGTTATGCTGATCATGAACCAGCAGGGCATGAACGATCTGTTGAGTTCCGAATTCAAGCTGGGCGCTAACGGCAGCGTGGCGGCTGGGCCAGTGGGCCGTCAGGCCAGCGCTTCCACCGATTGGAAGCTACGATCGGAGGTGCTGACTTACTCGCGCACACGCGGTCTGTTCGCGGGACTCACCCTCACCGGGGCGGTCATCAAGCAGGACGACGATGCGACTCGGGCACTCTACGGACGTATGGTCGGTTTCCGTCCAACGCTGCTGGGACAGGTGAAGCCGCCGGCCGCCGCGGAGAACTTCCTGGCGACGGTTCGCCGTAGTAAGACGGAGGTGACGGCCCAGAAACACTAGAGACTTACTCTCCTTGGGTCAAGAGCAACGCGGTGCGCTTCGGCTCACCGCTTTTTCTTTGTTTGCTGAGCATCGTCGGCGGTGTTGAAACGCAAGTCTTTCAACCAAGTGGGCTACACTGCTGCGAGCGGAGGTGCGAACGATGAAACTCAGTCTGACCTTAGCGGCCATCCTGCTGTTCCCGGCAATTGTGGTTGGGCAGGCGCAGATTCACAGCGTTTCTCCATCGAATGCTGACGTGGCCATTCGGGCCGTCTTGCAGTCCCAGGTCGAAGCCTGGAACCATCACGATCTCGATCTCTTTATGAACGGCTACTGGCATTCGCCTGATCTGACGTTCTTCTCCGGGACCACCGAGACAAACGGATGGGAACCAACTCTGGAGCGCTACCGTCGCAGCTACCAGTCCGAAGGCCACGCCATGGGAACTTTGTCGTTTAGCGATTTGCAGGTGCAGTCGCTGGGTCTCGAATCCGCGTTCGTGCGAGGAAAATTTCAGCTCATCATGCCGGATGGCAAGCAGCCTCATGGCGTCTTCACGCTGGTCTTTCGCAAGTTCCCCGAGGGCTGGCGGATCATCCACGATCACACCTGCGCGGAGTAAAGCTTAGCTTCCTCAATTCGCATCATCGCAGCAGCCAGCTACATCGAAAGAGCTATAGGCCACCTTTGCGACGGGTGTAGAATGCAGTCGTCTCCCAACGGGTCACCCATGCCCGTGACGAGGCCTACGACAGGCGGTATCCCCAAGTCGGGAACTGCACTGGAGGACATCGTGAGTATCACTACCGGCGACTTCCGCTCGAAGGTCACTTCTACCACTCTGCTGGAAAAGAAACAGCGTAAAGAAATCATCACCTGCCTCACCGCCTACGACTATCCCAGTGCGCGCCTTTTGGATGAGGCGGGCATTGACATGGTGCTGGTCGGCGATTCCCTCGGAATGGTGATGCTGGGCTATGAAAACACTTTGCCCGTGACCATGCAGGAGATGCTGCATCACACGCAGGCGGTCCGACGCGGCGTGAAGCGAGCATTTCTAGTGGCCGACATGCCTTTCGCTTCGTATCATGTCACGCCGCGCGATGCCCTGCGCAACGCTGCTCGCTTTATCAAGGAAGCGGGTGCGGAGGCGGTCAAGATTGAGGGTGGCGAGAAGCGCTCGCGCCTGGTCGACCGCATGGTCGAAGCGGAAATTCCCGTGGTCGGCCACATTGGACTCACGCCGCAATCGCTGCACGCGATGGGTGGATACAAGGTTCAGGGCAAGACCCTGAAAGCAGTCGAGCAACTGATGCACGATGCGATCGCCCTGGAGCGCGCTGGCGCGTGTTGCATCGTTCTGGAAGGCATTCCGCGCGAGGTCGCGGGCATGGTCACGCGTGAACTAGAGATTCCGACGATCGGCATCGGCGCCGGCCCCGACTGCGACGGTCAGGTGTTGGTTTTTCATGATCTTCTGGGACTGACGTTTGCGCCACCAGCCAAATTCGTTCGTCGCTATGCGGACGTGGCGTCCGTGATCAGCAACGCCGTAATTGCTTTTAAGGACGACGTGGAAGCCGGAAGCTATCCTTCCGACGCCGAGTCCTATCACCTGCCCAAGGAGACGCTCTCAGCGTTAGAGGGAATTGCGGAACGCAAGCGAACTGTGCAACTGTAGAAGCATGCGGCTGTCGCGGCGCGTTGCTGTTTTGTTCGTCCTAGCGTTGAACTTGGCGCCGATTGCGGTAGGCCAGAAGCCTTCGCCGTCCCCACCGCGCAAGCCAAGTCCCAGGAAACTTCACTGCCAGCCCGATGGTGGCTTCTGCTTCAGGTATCCGAGTTCATGGGAAATCCTGGGCGAAGTTTTCAATGGCAACGGTGTAGTGATTGCTCCTCCTCAGAAAGTGGAGCGCACATTGTGGGATGAGATTACGGTTGCCCTGATTCTGCCGCCGACCGAAGGGAATGAAGAGCCAATAAGCTTGGATGGCCTAATCGAGCAAGCGTCCAAGAACATGCGTGAGGGTGGCCAGAATTTCGAAACCTTGCAGCGCCAAGAGCGGACTGTGGACCACAAGCCGGCCCAGATGCTGAAGGTCCGCTATCACGAGAAGGCGACCGATCGCGACTGGGTCGAGCAGTTGGTGTTTATTCAAGGCCCTGATGGCGAGATGTATTCCGTCGCCCTGAAATGTTCGCCGTCGAACCTGGCACACTTGGAGCCGGTGTTTGCGGGTGTGCTGGAGAGTTGGGTGCTGCCGGAGCCCGAAGTTCCGGCAGGAGCCGCCGACGATGATGCGCCCAAGCAGGGGACCCCGCCTCGGAAAGCGCCGATTAGTCACTAAAGCAGTTTCACACTGGATGTATGGGGGAGAGCACCGCTTCAGGTTGATTATTCAAAAGGATTTCATGCTTTGAAGGGGCACGGCTTCAGCCGTGTCGTAAGCTGCTGTCATTGTGATGGCTTTAGCCACTGAGGGAGTCTTTGTTGAGACGAAGTGCGAGTTCCCTCTGGGCTAAAGCCCAACTCACGACCGACGCACACGCGGCGCGGCTGAAGCCGCGCCCTTTCAAAGCGAAGATGGGAACTGCTAAACGTAACCGTTCCGTGAAACGCATTACAACCATCGCCGAGATGAAGGCAGCTTGCCGTCAAGCGACCCGTAACGGCAAGACCTTGGGATTCGTGCCGACGATGGGCGCTCTACACGAAGGCCATCTTTCGCTGGTGCGCGCATCCAGGTCGCGCTGCGACGTGACGGCGGTTTCCATCTTCGTCAACCCGTTGCAATTCGGCCCTGCCGAGGATCTGGAAAAGTACCCACGTCCGTTGGAGCGCGACGCTGCGCTGCTGGACGAACTGGGAGTGGACGCTTCTGTTCACGCCGGGAGCGCCGGAAATGTATCCCCCAGGGGCGCAGACCTACGTGCTGGTGGAGGCCTTGAGTAACAAGCTCAACGGCGCATCCCGTCCCGGACATTTTCGCGGCGTGTCGACTGTCGTGACGAAGCTGTTCGAGATTGTACGGCCGGATTTCGCCTTCTTCGGACAGAAAGATGCCGCGCAGGTCGCAGTGCTTCGTAAGTTAGTAAGCGATCTTGACATGGACGTAGACATCGTTGTCTGTCCCATCGTGCGCGAGGCCGACGGCCTGGCTATGAGTTCTCGCAATGTCTATCTGACGTCCGAGCAGCGCCAGCAGGCTCTAGTGTTGCGTCGGTCATTGCTTCGCGTGCAGGCGGCCGTCGAAAAGGGCGAGCGCAATTCGGCAAAGCTGATCGAGATTGGCAAAGAGGCGATAGCAAAAGAAGTTGGAGCGCGGCTGGATTACTTCGCCATCGTTGATCCCAATATGCTGGAACCGGTTGCAGAGGTCTCGGGTGGCGCGCTGGTGGCCGTCGCGGCGTATGTGGGGACGACGCGGCTGATCGACAACATCCTAATTACGGCTTCATCAAGATAGCGCTTTTCTTCTGTTGAACCTCGACAGCCACGCCCCGCCGAGCAGGAGCACCACTGGAAAACACTCCAATGTGTAGCGTGGCTCGGGATTCTCCAGCGTTCCGAGGAACGCCGAGCGTAACAGCACGAAGAGCAACATCAGCGGGAGGTATCGCGGCCGTGGCCCGCGCACTAGTCCCATCACCGCCGCAAACAGAAAAAGCAGATTCAGCACGCCCCACAGCGTGGCCAGCATGCAGCTCTCGGTGTCGTCGGCATACTGCCACCAGCGGGTGTTCAGGGGCAACATTTCCGTTCGGGGACGCAGCCACATATCGGCGATGCGCAACACGGGTAGCCAGATGTAATAGCGCAATGGTGCGCGTTTTATGCGCTCGTTTGCCAACTCGGCAAAGCGAGCATTGAGGTCGGGATCGACAACATGCGCCTTGGCATAATCGTTGAAGATCGCCTGAGTCTTGTCGCGCTCCTGAGGGCTGTCGAACGCCCGCGAGGGCAGATTCTGCAAATCAACGTCATCACCAGGAACCTGCCAGTAGACCTCCTCGGTCGAAACGTAGTCCACGACCCAGGTTCGCATCCACTTGTCGAAACCGGACGGAACAAACTCGTCAGGATCGCTGGCGTAACGTGGGGCCAAGGGCTCGAAGCGGTGAAAGTCGCGCCAATTGCGAATCGTCCACGGCGCCAGCGGAGCCAGAGCTATCGCCAAAATCAGTGCCCCCGCCCAGAACAGACGTGCCCGCTCGGCGGGCCGCTTCCACATTCGCCATAGCAGGAACAAGCCCAACGCTACCAGCAGAATGCCGCCGTCGGGGCGTAGCAGGATTCCCGCCGAGACAGCGACGGCGCAGCCTGTCCAGGCTGACCAAAGCGTGAGTCCCTCGTCTAAGGCTCGGAAGGCGGCGACGGCGCAATCGAGTGCCACTGCCGTGAAGAAGATGCTAAGCGTCTCGGCCAACGGCGCGACCGTGTAATCGGCAGTAAAAGGGCACAACGCGGCCAGTAGAAAGGCGAACTTTGCGGCGCGGGCTGACACCGTCCTGCGTGCCAGGTCGGCGATAACGAAACAGCCAGCCACGTCAATGACGATCTGCGACAGCAGGACAGCGTGATAGTGTTCGCTCCCGAAAAGCAAAAAGCAAGCGGCAAGAAATGCGGGATAGCCCGGCAGGCGAATCCACGTCGGCCGCGGGCCCTCGGCGTGGGTCAGGCCGTAGATGCCGTGCTCAATCCAGTTCTTGGCGATGTCGCCGTAAATCAGCGAATCGCCGGTAACGTGGGGGAATCTAAAATAGAAGAACAACCGCAGTGCGAAAGCGGCCAACGTGACCAGAAGGAAGTACTTCCGAGATTTCGAAAGCATTCCCCAGAATGGGTGGGGCCCCGTCCTCGCCAGCGAGTTGCGCTCCAATTCGCGCACGAGGCGAATATAACAGTTTGGAATTGCCGGCCAGTCACCAGCCAGAATCGCCAGCCTCGAAAGCGCGTCTCCGACCGTGGGATGAAGCCCACGGCGGACGTCTGTTGCTCTACTACCCGCTCCCAGCTACGATGAACTGAACGGCGCATGATCCCTAAGTCAAAACAGGTTTTCTTCGATCCCGACCGCAAGCGCTGGCGGCGTTTACGCTTGGTGCTCGATGTCAGCGTGATTGTCATTACGCTCCTGGGTGCGTTTTTTGTTGCCACCATCATCCGCGGATCGTCCGTTCCTGCTGTAACCCTGCCTGTGGTGAAAAAGCCCTATCACGCTCTCAAGGAAAGCCAGAAACGCAAGCCGCCACGCCGGCTGAACACACACCGCAAAACCAAGCGGCCCGCATCGCAGGTGGTATTGAACTCCGACGAAGGCATTCGCGGAGCCTTCTACGTCCAGTGGGACGCGGCCAGCTTCGCGTCCCTCAAGGAATATTACCCGCAGATTGATCTGCTATTTCCCGAGTGGATGCATGTGCTGACCGCGGACGGCAGGCTGCAGGCGGTCACCGAACTAAACACGCTGTACGACGTAATGGACGACAAAGGCAAGCCACGTCCCATTGACGACAAAGTCATGGCTTTCCTCAAGGGCGAGAAGGCGCAAACGGAAGTCTTTCCGCTGGTGAACAACTTCGATCCCATCAGCAACGAGTGGCGACCCGATATCACTGCGAAATTCCTGGCCGACCCTGCGGCACGCCAACGCTTCCGCACGGAGCTCATGAAGTTCCTCGCCACCGACCAGTACAAGGGCATCACGCTGGACATTGAGGCGGTTCCCGATAACTCACGAGACGACTACCACGCGCTGGTGCAAGAGCTCTACGAGGACCTGCACGCGAAGGGTTTGAAGCTGTATATTGCCGTTCCGGTCAACGACAAAACATTTGACTACTCCGCCATCGCGCAAGTCTCGGATGGCTTGATCCTGATGAACTATGACCAGCACTATCCGGGCGGCGACTCCGGCCCGGTCGCCGGGCAGGACTGGTTCGTAAAGAACCTGCAGGACGCTCTCAAGGTCATTCCTCGAGGAAAAATCATCTGCGCCGTCGGCAATTACGGCTATGACTGGGCGATGAAGAAGGGCCAGAAGAAAGGCACGCCACCTGCAGACGTGCATACCGTCTCCGCGCAGGAGGCATGGCTCGAAGCGGAGGACGCTGAGACCGATGTGGACTTCGATAGCGATGCTATGAATCCACACTTCGCCTACCTCGATGACAGTAATGTTCGCCACGACGTGTGGTTTCTGGACGGGGTGACTGTGCTCAACCAGATGCGGGTAGCTCATTCGTTGGGCATTTACACCTTCGCATTGTGGAGGCTCGGTTCGGAAGACCGCTCTCTGTGGGCGGTGTGGGACCGGCCCTTCGAGGTCAATGCACCTGACAAACTGGACACTGTTCCCCCTGGTCAGGACGTCGACATCGAAGGGCTGGGCGAAATCCTGCGCATCGCCTCGCCTCCGGCCGCGGGCGAACGCAAGATCACGCTTGATCCCAATACCCACCTGGTCAGCGACGAGGTTTTTAAGACGATGCCGTCGCCCTACGTGGTCGACATGTACGGCGGGACCGGCACAAAAGAAAGTCGCAATCACCTTCGACGACGGCCCGGATCCCACGTGGACGCCCAAAATTCTGGACGTACTCAAACAAAAGAACGTGAAAGCCACCTTCTTCCTCATCGGGGTGGAAGTGGAAAAGTATCCGGGCGTTGCGAAGCGCATTTACAACGAAGGACATGAAATCGGGAACCACACCTTCACCCACCCCGATATCAGTAACATTTCCAAGCGCTACTTCGAAGTCGAGCTGAATCTCACAGAGCGGTTATTCGAGGGCAAGCTGGGAGTGAAGCCCGTAATGTTCCGTCCGCCCTACTCGATTGATCAGGAGCCCGATACCGCCGATCAGGTACGCCCCTTGGAACTGTCGCAGAACATGGGGTTTATCACAGTGGGAGACAAGATCGACCCCAACGACTGGCGGGAGAATCCGCGCCGTTCCGCGAACGAAATTGCGGCTGATGTGTTCGCCAATCTGCCGCCCTGCCAGCCCGGCAATCTGAGCTGCGGGAATATCATCCTGCTACATGACGGCGGGGGAGACCGCAGCCAAACTGTCAAGGCTCTGGGCATGATAATCGACGGCCTGAAGGCCCGGGGCTACGACATCGTGCCGGTCTCCGATTTGCTCGGCAAGACACGCGCCGAAGTCATGCCACCGATTTCGACCAACGAGCGCTGGGCTGCCTGGGTGGACAGTCTTAGCTTTGCCATGTTCGGCTTTGTCTCGTCGTTCACCATCTTTGTTTTCTTCGTGGGTGACGTGCTCATGAGCGGACGCCTTGTGCTGATCGGCGCCCTCGCCATCTTTGACCGGTTCCATCGGCGCAAGAGCGACATCGATCTCAACTACCGGCCGGCGGTTGCCGTGCTGATCCCGGCCTACAATGAGGCGAAAGTTATTGATCGCACTGTCCGCTCAGTTCTCGATTCGGACTATCCGAACCTCCGGGTCATTGTGATCGACGATGGCTCGACGGACGCGACCCTGGATGTCACTCGGGCTGCCTTCCAACAGGAGATCGCTGCCGGCCAGGTTACGGTGTTAACCAAGCCGAACTCAGGCAAAGCCGAAGCGCTCAACTTCGGGCTCGAGCAAGTAACGGAAGAGTTGTTCGTGGGCATCGATGCCGACACCCTGGTCGCGCCCGATGCGATTTCGAAGCTAGTGCCGCACTTCAGCAATCCGCGGGTCGCGGCGATGGCGGGCAACGCCAAGGTCGGCAACCGTGTCAATCTGTGGACCCGTTGGCAGGCATTGGAGTACATCACCAGCCAGAACTTCGAACGCCGCGCGCTGAATACCCTTAACGCGGTCAGCGTGGTTCCTGGCGCCATTGGAGCGTGGCGCACCGCTCCGGTTCGCGCCGCCGGTGGTTACCAGCACGACACCGTCGCCGAAGATGCCGATCTCACCATGGCGCTTCTCCAGGCGGGCTATTGGGTCAACTATGATGACCGCGCGCTGGCCTATACCGAAGCTCCAAGCACTGCGAGCTACCTGATGCGGCAGCGCTTCCGTTGCTGCCCTTCGGGGTTATGCAGTCGGTCTGGAAACATCGTGCGGCCATGAAGCAAAAGGGCGCGCTAGGCTGGGCCGCGCTTCCCAACGTCATCATCTTCCAGATCCTGCTGCCGTTAGTGTCGCCTTTCATCGACATCATGTTTGTGGTGGGAGCGGCCACGTACTTCGTCAACAGGTATTTCCATCCCGAATCAACAGACCCGGCCAGCTTCCATCGACTGGTGGTGTACTTCGCGCTATTCATGGTGATTGACTTCATCGCCTCGGCCATCGCCTTTACCCTCGAGCGGCAACAGCCGGGCGGAAAACGTGACTTTCTCCTGCTGGGCCATGTTTGGCTGCAACGCTTTGCTTACCGCCAGTTATTCTCGCTGGTGCTCATCAAGACGCTCAAGCGTGCCATGGAAGGCGGCAGCTTTGCCTGGGACAAACTGGAGCGCACGGCCAGTGTCAGGCAGCCCATTGTTGTAGTGCGCCAAAGCGAGGCGCGGTGAGGGATGACCACCGGTGAGTCCTGTTCCGAAGCCCGCTCTGGATATGAGCGTCAATGTCGCCGGCATCGAACTGAAAAACCCCGTCATCGCTGCCAGTGGAAGCTTTGGCTATGGCGTGGAATTCGAGGACGTGGTCACTCTGCATCGGCTGGGCGGATTCGTTACGAAGGGACTCTCCCGCGAACCGATGGCCGGCAACCCTCCGCCGCGGCTGTTTGAAACCGCCGCTGGGATGCTCAACGCCATCGGACTGCAGAACATAGGAGTAAGGGCTTTTCTGGAAGAGAAGCTGCCACTTCTGAACAACATCAACAATATCGTTTTCTTCTGCAATGTGTTTGGGCATTCGCAGGACGAGTACGAAGATGTAGTGCGCATCCTCAACGATGGCGAGGGCATCGCAGGTTATGAGCTGAACGTTTCGTGTCCCAACACGAAATGCGGCGGAATCACCTTTGGCAGCGACCCCAAAATGTTGTTTGAAGTGGTGAGCGGGGTAGAAAAAATTGCCACCCGCCCGCTCATTGTGAAGCTCTCGCCCAACGTGACCAGCATTTCAGAGATGGCGCGGGTCGCCGAGGAAGCGGGCGCGGACGCCATCTCGCTGGTCAATACTTTTGTGGCCATGGCGATTGATGCGGAAACCCGCAAACCGCGCATCTCCAACATTACCGCTGGAATGTCCGGACCCGCCATCAAGCCGATCGCCCTGCGGATGGTGTGGGAAGCGGCGAACGCGGTCAAAGTGCCCGTCATTGGAATCGGGGGTATCAGCACCGCTGAGGATGTGATTGAGTTCATGCTCGCCGGCGCGACTGCTATCGAGGTCGGCACGGTGAATTTCTGGGACCCCTGCGCCTGCGAAACGCTGGTCGACTCCCTGGAAAAGTGGTGTCTGGAACACCGCATTACAGAGATTAGCGATGTGACTGGCGGGTTGGAATTGGACTGACTAGCTTGCTTCAGGATGTGACGCTCTCAGCTGTCGCATCAGCGTCTTGGAGCTTTTTCACGCTTGTGACCAAGTCGGGATCGAGCGCCAGGATGGCCGTAGTGTGCGTAATCTCAAAGAGGCGTCGCACCTGCTCGTGGGCGCCGGCTATGCGGAACTGCCCACCCCGCTGTCCAATCTCGCCAAACAGGCGGATGATGATCCCGAGACCGGCGCTGTCCACGAACTCGACGTGTGTGAGGTCAAGCACAAGTTTGCGCGCGCCTCCCTGAAGCAGAGAGTTGAACAGCGCTTCGGTTTCGCTGAGCCGTGTCCCCAGCGTGAAGCGCCCCGCGCAGGAAACCCCTGTGATATCCGGTTCGAATTGGAACACTTCAGTTTCCAATATCATGGCAGCGTGGTTCCTCGGGTGAGATTGGCGTCTAAAGTATCACGATGTCGGCGGGAAGGCTAAGCGAAAGCGGGCGTCGCCCCAATGGACGGCGAATCCCTCTCCCTCCGCCATCTATCCTAATTGTTTTTTGGAACAGTTACAGCGTCAAATTTCAGAGGTGCGCAAATTGTGCCCGATTTCTGAAGGCGCATTTTCATTTCCCACGCATCCGTTTACTATTGAGCAAAACTGAGGGCGCTCGTTATGGCGGTTAATCCTGAAATTCTCGCTTGGGCAAGGGATACTGCTGGGTTGACTGTAGACCAAGCCGCGCACGCTCTCCAGTTCCAAGATACCCGCGACAGATCGGCAGCACAGCGCTTGATAGCGTTGGAGGCGGGTGAGGAACAGCCTTCGCGCAGCGTCCTGCTGCGGATGTCGAAAGCATACCGGCGCGCGCTTCTGGTTTTCTATCTCGCGCAGCCGCCCCGCATGGGCGACAGAGGCCAGGATTTTCGTAGCGTGCCGGGAGGAACGCCGCCCGAGTACAGCCCGCTCCTGGACGCGCTAATCCGCGATATTCGGGGCCGACAAACCGCTGTTCGTGGCCTCATGGAAGAAATCGACGCGCCGCCCGTCGATTTTATCGGCACGGCGACGATGAACATTCCGCCGGAGAACTTGGCCCACCGAATAACAGACCGTCTGCAATTTTCCTTGGATGAGTTTCGCAGGCAGCCTGACGTAAACCGGGCATTCGGCTACCTACGCGAAAAGATAGAGGCGGCAGGCGTGTATGTGCTGCTGCTTGGCAATCTCGGCAACTACCGCACCAACATTTCCGTTGATGTTTTTCGGGGCTTCGCGATAGCGGATCCGATTGCATCTTTCATCGTCATTAACGATCAAGACGCACAGGCCGCATGGTCCTTTACCGTGCTCCACGAAATGGTGCATTTGTGGCTTGGCACGACAGGCATCAGCAGCACAAGCACCGAGGCCCGGATTGAAAAGTACTGCAACGATATTGCCGGGGAAATTCTCCTCCCAACAGCCGAGATAAGGGCGCTTGCTGACCTTCGACGAGCCACTGTCAACCAGCTAATTGACCTCATCTCGCCCTTTGCCAGCGCTCGCAAAATCAGCCGGGCGATGGTCGCATATAAGCTTCTGCGAGCCGATGCGATCAACGAAAGCACATGGCGGCAGGTTGCGGACCGCCTCAGAGAAGAATGGCTCGAAACACGCAGAGGGGAGGCGCAGGAAGAAACACCCTCCAGCCCCGGAGGCCCTAGCTACTACGTCGTCAAGAGGCATCGACTTGGAAATGCGCTGCTCGACATCATAAGGCGTTCCCTGACCGAAGGGATTATCAGCCCCACAAAGGCCGCCCAAGTGTTGGGCGTCAAGCCCCGAAACGTCGATCCCCTCATCCACGGCACCGCCGCAGAGGGTGGACGCTGATGGTATATCTTCTCGACGCCAACATCCTAATTACTGCAAGCAATTCTTATTACCCGCTCGATCAAGTGCCGGAATTTTGGACTTGGTTACAGAATCGAGCCGCTGACGGTCATGTGAAAATTCCCCAGGAAGTGATGGAGGAGATCGAAGAAGGTCGCGACGAGGATCCTTTGAAAGTTTGGATCTCAAATGATGAGAATAATCGTGCTCTCTTGCTGGCGGAGACTGTTGACGCCGCTCTCGTACGGCAGGTGGTTACAACAGGATATGCGCCCGACCTCACCGACGACGAGATTGAGAAGATTGGCCGGGATCCGTTTTTGATCGCCTACGCCCTTGTGGATATCGCCGAACGCTGCGTGGTGACAACAGAAGTCTCCAGGCCGTCGGCGCAGCGACAAAATCGCAAAGTTCCTGATGTATGCGCGGCTGTCGGTGTGCAATGTGTCGGCCCGTTTGCCCTCAACAAAAGTCTCGGTTTTCACACAGGATGGCGAAACGCTGGGGGTTAACGCGCATTCCGCCAAAATTGGCCCCCTTGCTAACCTAGTCATGCATTGGACTGCGGAGATGGAGCTTCGAAGCCCCCTTCCCCACGACTTGTCGTAACGTGGTGGAAGGAACTATGCTTTCCTAATCCCGCCACGCGGCAGTCGAATCGCGTTTGAGCCAAGGAGAACGTATCATGTCACGCCTTACGGTTTTTCAGTCGGCCAAAATCTTCTCGTTTCTTGGTGGAGCGCTGCTCTTGACCTGTTCGGGCGTTGCGCAGAACTACACCGCTCCCAGCAATCCCCAGCTTGGTTCGGCGAACACCGTAACTGCGAATGCGCCAGTTCCGCGACCAGGCACCACTCCCTGCACGGTGCAATTGTTCACCAATTTCGACTTCGCGGACTTCAACCCCAAATATTTCGCCTACTTTCCCCCGGCGGACTGTCCCGGTCCCTGGGCGGCGGTGGTCCCTCGAAGCCGATTGGTCGGTCGATGCGGGCCGCCAATTTGACCGTACCGCCGAGATTTGGATTGGCGGCGCCAACGTTTACTTCGGCACCACCGCGGAGCCGTCGCAGAATGTGATGCGTGCGTGGCACACAGAAAGCAATCTGACCGACTACACCCCGCTCTTCACCGTGAAGCAAGTTGGCCGAGTCGATCTTGGCAACTTGGTGAACGGCACCTACACCAGTCACCTGCATGGCAGCGCGACCCTTCAGTTCTATCCTTTGGCGCAGGGGCAGAGTCCACCGCAAACCGCCGACGTGGTATTGCCGATGGCGGCGGGTTCCACTGGGGGCACGGTGACGCTCAACACGCCCAGCGACCAGCTCACCAAGACCTTCACGCTGCCGACCAACGTGGAGCGCGTTTATCTGGACGTCTTCGCGCAAAGCCAGAGCGGCGACGAGTTCTGGTACACCTGTGCGCCTAACGACGTAGCCGGCGAATTGGAGAACTGCGGCTCAACCGGGTTTCGCGAAGGCGAGGTCAGTATCGACGGTCAGCCCGCCGGGGTTGCGCCCATCTATCCTTGGATCTACACCGGCGGAATCGATCCTTATCTGTGGCGTCCGATTCCCGGCATACACACGCTCAACTTCGAGCCGTATCGCGTAGATCTCACGCCGTTCGCAGGCGTGCTGAGCGACGGCCAGCAGCATACCGTCGCGCTGAACGTCTATAACGCTGACGGATACTTCTCTGCCACGGCGACCGTGCTGCTCTACCTGGATGCCGGCTCGAGCCAGGTAACTGGAATGGTGACCCAGAATACAATCGGCCAGCCCGATCCCTCTATCACAGAGAACATTGTCGATAATGGAACGATTGCTTACGGTCCTTTATCGGTGACCTCCTTGCGCGGCTTCACGCTGGAAGGATATGCGAATACCTCGCACGGCAGAGTTGACACCAAGGTCGTGCAGAGCATCGATTTCTCGAACGCGCAAAAGTATTACGTAGTCTTGGACGGCAGCGTTTACGATCAGGGCATTGGACAGAGCACCACAATATCGTCAGCCACTACCACCCAGGACAGCAGCAACATCCTTACCAACAACAAACAGTATTCCTGGCCGCTGACTCTGACCTATGCCTATTCGGCGAACCCCGACGGATCGTACCAGCAGTTCACGACGCTCCAGCAGGCGTTCCAAGAGAGCGAACTGGTGAAGCTGAATGGCACCCCCATTTATTCCAGCACCTTCTCTGACGCGGTGACGCCGAAAGACCTGTTGCTGGTCAATGCGCAGGGCCAAGCTTCAACCCAGGGGCAGGCCAATTCGGAGACCTATCAATACTCTAATTCCAACGGGGCCTGCTGGAACGAAACAGTCAACGCCGCTAATGGAGTGTTGACATCGGTGCAGGGAGGTAGCTGTCAGCGACACTGAACCGTAAGCAAGCGGCGCATTGTTGCATACAGAATCTGCGGCTTGTCGGTATATCCGGTAGGCCGCATTTTTTCGTTACGGCACGGAAAACAACTTCCACTGGCCCTGCAGGTAATTGAAGATGAAATCGATCAGGCTGCTGCCACCGCACTGATTGTTCTTTACTTCGGCCACCAGGATCACCTGGCGCACGCCGTTGCGCACCGCCTCGCTAGCGGCGGTGCGGGCCTTTTCCGAATGTGTGAGCAGCTCACGGTCTGAGCAGGTGCGGGAGCTGGCGTCCAGCTTGATGGGAGCGTCGATACAGGAAGAGTCGAACAGCTTGCAGTAAAGGCCGCGATGATGCGACAGCTGCTCTTCCACCTCGGTACGGCTAACGGGCTTGGCTTCCGGACCAAGGTGGAGACCTTCTTCGGGCACATAGGACAAAAACTTTTTGGCATCCCCTTCGCGAAGGGCGGCGAAGAAATCGCGCTCCAGCGTGGCAGTTTGCGGCGAGATCGAAGCGTGCGGCGTCCCAGATGCACCCGATCCGGAAGCTGACTGGGCCCTGGCGGAGGTCGGCTGCGTCAGCAACACGCCTGAGAACGCAGCGCCCAAAATGATGGCGCGGGGCAACCCGGTCATGCGGTTCATCCTCGCCGGCCCGCCTTCCTATTCTTTGTTTTAGCCGAGAATTTCCGCGATGCAGTCTTTGGCTTGCGATCTGCCGATCCTTGTGTCCTCCCGACCGAGCCGCTCTCCAACTCGACCCGCCTCTTCCGCGGCAGCCGCTCCCACACCAGTCGGTAGGACTCGGAGATCATTTCGCGCAACTCCGAGTCGGGCAGGGCATTCAGCCGCTCCAGACTGACCCACTGCGCGCGCGCCATGTACGGAGCCGGAATGATTCCGGGGCGCTCGCACAGCTCAGCAAAATTCACGGGCGTGCACTTGAAGGAAATCCGCTGCGGAACCGTCTCCATGGCGGCCACAACAAACAGCTTGCCATCCACTTTGAAGCATAGGTTCGCTCCCCACTGCACAATTTCCGTCGTGTGAGGGAAGCGGAGACAGTACTTGCGAATCACTTCAATGTCCATCGTCTGCTCCGCTCATTCCACGTGCGAGCTCTGGCCGCTCGCGCATCATGCCAGCTTGGTCTATGCCGGGCGAAAGCCCCGTCGTTTCATGTTACGTCGTGAGCCTGTCGCTGCCCGAGCAAGCGGAGTTTCATTAGCGGACGAGATCGTCATCGGCAGCTTGGGTAGCAGTCTAGCGCAAGTGGCGTAATCCGGTACATGGGAGCTGGCGAATAAGGTCAGCCCCAACTAGGCCTACAATTTCGCTCGCGCACGCATCTCGGATGCTCGTACACTGCATAAAGGTCGGTGACGCCGAAACAATTCCCGACGACGAGGTTCGCCTTGAAGATGCTCAGACTCACGATCACCGTGTGTTCTTTGTCGTTCGCGCTCGCTCAGATTTCTGCCCAAGCCCCGACGCCCTCTGACACGGGCCTGACCGCGAATCCTGTCTTCCAGAAAAATTGCGCGAAGTGTCACGGGAAGACCGCCGAGGGGCGCCACTTCGGCGGGCCATCGCTCATCTCCGAAAAAACCGCCATGGCTTCCACCGATGACCTAAGTAACATCATCACCGATGGCAAGGGCCATATGCCGAAGTACGCCGGCAAACTCACGTCGGAAGAGATCGACACACTGGTTCAGCAAATCAAGGCGCTGAACAAGAAGTGAATAGGGGTGGCCGACTGCTCAGAAGCGATAGTGGACTGGGCCGCAGCGCGTAACGATGACTGACTGCGACGGCGTTGTGGTAGCTTTCTGGAAGCCATGTCCCCTCATTCCACCTTGTCGCTCGAAGGAAAGGTCGCTCTCGTCACAGGCGGCTCCCGCGGTATCGGCGCCGCGACCGTTCGTCTCTTCGTCGCCGCCGGAGCACGAGTCGTTTTCAATTTCAAAAGCGCTCAATCCGAAGCACAGCGGCTCGTTGAGGAATGCGGAGTCGACCTGTGTCATGCGGTGCCCGCCGATCTCACTGGCACCGCGGAAGCAGACTCGCTGGTGCGCGCGGCGGTGGAACGCTTCGGGTCGCTAGATGTGCTAGTCGTTAACCACGGTATCTGGTCGTCGGAAGGGGTTGACGTCGACAAAATGGCCGACCAGCAGTGGCGCACCACTCTCGCTGTCAACCTCGACAGCGCCTTTGCCGTGGTGAAGCACACGGTGGCGCAGATGAAGCGGCAGGCACGAGGCGGACATATCGTGATGGTCAGCTCGACCGCGGGACAGCGCGGCGAGGCTGGCCATGTCGATTACGCGGCAACCAAGGGCGCGATCATCAGCATCGTCAAAGGCCTTTCGACCGAACTCGCGCCGTATGGCATCTACGTGAACTGCGTTGCGCCGGGATGGGTCGATACGGACATGACGGCCGGCGCTTTGGCTGATCCAAGCCAACGTGAAAAGATCTTCGCTGCCATTCCGCTAGGCCGGGTCGCGACGCCAGAAGAGATCGCTGCGCCAATTCTGTTCCTCTGCACCAAGCACGCAGGGTTCATAACCGGCGAGGTCTTCAACGTAAACGGTGGCGCGGTGCTAGTAGGGTGAAGGGAACTCCTGGGTTCGCGGAAAAACCCCAGTAGCCGCGAAGCGCCGGCTTGAGGCCGGCTCCCAACCAACTGATAAGCAACAAACGGATTGGGGAGGGCCCTTCGTCTGGCGCTTGGGCCGGCCTTGAATTTTCCGTCCTGCCGGACAGGCGATTTCTCCTAGCGCACAATTGCAAATACTTATAAAAGTCAAGTTATAAATTAATTTACTTAAGTTTATAATTGACATATTTAATCATTTATGAGAGAGTACCAGTAGAACTCAACCCATGCCAATCTCCAGAACAACCTGTCCGGAATGCAATCAGCCTTTCAAGATCACCCGACTGGCCTGTGCAACGTGCAATCTGGCGATGGAAGGTCAGATTGAGCTATCGCCCTTGGACCAGCTTTCTCCCGACGAGCAGGCGTTTGTAATGGCGTTTGTGCGTCACCACGGCTCGATCAAGAAGATGGAGGAGCTTTTCGGGATCAGTTATCCCACGGTGAAGAACCGGCTGAATGCGATCGCTGCACGACTGGACAAGAGCATGCAAGCTCCGTCACCTCGGGAGTACGTGCTGGAGCAGCTTTCGCGCGGGGAAATCGGCGTGGACGAAGCGCTGGAGAAGTTGGGCTGAGCCCAGGAGGAACGACGATGTCAGTGGAAACCAGAAAAGTGCTTGAAATGCTTGCCGCCGGAAAGATTACCTCCGACGACGCGGAACGGCTGCTCGACAAACTTGCCGCAGCGAAGGAGTCGGCCGAAAACAACGCTTCTGAGAATCAAGAAGGTTCGGGCCCAACGCCCGCCCGCAAATATCTGAGGATTCTGGTGCAGGATGGCGACGCCAAGGACGTTAACGTGCGCGTGCCACTCGCCTTCGTGCGCTCTGGAGTCGGATTGATCGGCGTTCTGCCGCCACGCGTCGCCGAGAAGCTGACCGACAAAGGATTCAATCTGGAGGCGCTATCGGAGTTGAAAGGCGACAAGTTGAATGAGGCACTGAACGCGCTTTGCGTCCATATCGATGAGGGCAGCAAGCACGTGCGCATCTTCTGCGAATAGTTCGCAGTGGAGGCGAGAGCTACTCGTCGCTGGGCGATTCGGCGAAGCCCATTTCGGCCAAGTGAGCTTCCGGTATGTCCACCAAGGCCTCGGTCGTGTGCCCGGTGGCGCGGAGTTCCCCCAGCATGGCCTCGGTCTCACTTTCCGGCAGGCCCCAGGTATGGCGTAGAAACTCATCGAGGCCGTGAGCGTCAAGAACCCGCACCCACGAATTCGCACCGACGTTGATGTTCACTTGGTATTGCGGAGGATCGGGTTTCCGGCGAAAGATGTGCAATGTTCCGGGCATAGGTCTTCAGGATGACGGCGACTAGATGAAGAGTTCTCATCTTCTACCGATCCGCAGCATTTTATGATTCGCATCGCTATTTACGCAAGCGGATATTGAAAAGTGGAGAGGCAGGCGCCATCACCGCCGCCGGCGCTGACTGATTTCGAGCGAAACTCAAGCTTCCATGCTCGATGCTTCGGGGAAGCGGAGCTTGGATTTGGATAGCGCTTTATTGAGCAGGTCCTCGACCTCGGCCTCTTCCCAATTTTTTGACATCGCCAGTTCGCTCACCAGCAGGTAGCGGGCCCGCTCGAGCATTTTCTTTTCCCGGAAACTGAGCGTTTTGGTATGGGCCAGAACCAGAAGACCCTTCAGTGACCACGGCAACGTCAAGCAGAGAACCGGTACGCATCTTATCGGAGTTTTCCTTAAAACGGTATTTCCAATCTGCGTGGTTCTCGCACTTTCCATCGTTGAGGAAGTCTAAAATCTTCTGCACCTCGCCGTTGCGAACCACTTTCCTCAGTCCGACGCTGCCTACGTTATGAAAGGGCACCATTACCTTCAAACTGCTGGCCTTGATCTTTAACAGGTAGAATTTCTCGACTTGAGAGCCGATCGTCCGACTACTGATCTGCTCGATTACGCCCACCCCGTGGTTCGGGTAAACGACCTTGTCTCCGATGCTGAAACTTAGGCTATTCATGAGGGCCGGAGTACTAAACCCAGAGACTGTACCTGGGATTCTATGAGGGAGAACGGCTTACACGCTAGGTGAATTATACCTCCGATGCCCGGAAGGGGTCAATTGGCGGGGTTTTCAACGAATTGCGGTCACCGTAATGCCCAGACAGAGCGCAGGCAGATCGCGCTATCCACCACTTGAACTCTCCCAACGGGCTGGGGAAATCACTATTCGCGGTAGAAGAATCCTCCTCGTCGTATAATGTTGCAATGCTTTCGGGCCGCATCCAGCTGCCCGAACCCATCAAACTCCGAAGTATGCCTGAACACATCAAGAAGAAACTGGCTGAAGAGATTGCAGTTCTTGAGCGCGAGCTCAATCATGAGCTGCCCAAAGAGTTGAAGAAAGCTGTAGCCATGGGTGATCTCAGCGAAAACGCCGAGTACCACATGGCCAAACAGCGGCAGGAATTTGTCCGCGCGCGGCTCGGTCAGCTCAAACAGCGGATGGCTGACCTCTCGATGGTCAATATGGCGAACATTCCCCGCGACCGCGCCGCTATCGGCTCGACCGTGGTGGTTTATGATTCCACCAAAGCGGAGCAGATCGAGTACAAGCTGGTGACCAGCGAAGAATCAGATGTGACCAAGGGACTGATCTCCACCAGTTCCCCGATCGGTCGCGCTCTCATGGGGAAGAAGGTAGGCGATGTCAGCGAGGTCGTCACTCCTGCCGGCAAGCGCGAACTCGAGGTGCTGAAGCTGACCACGATTCACGATGAAGGATAATGACGCGGAATGACCTGGACAAGCGCAGTCGGGCGGTCCTGCAAGTGGCTTTTATATAAGATTGTCCACGGTCTTGCGCTCACCCGAATTTCACCTAACGCGCTCACCTTCATAGGTTTGCTGATCAATGTGGTGGCCGGCATTCTGTTCGGCTACGCCCACGCCGAGAACCAGCGCCGCATGTTTCTCTACGCCGGGCTGGTCATCATTGGGGCCGGCATTTTCGACATGGTCGATGGCCGTGTGGCCCGGGCAACCAATCAGGTCACGCAGTTCGGCGGCTTCTTCGATTCCATCATTGATCGCTATAGCGATGTGGCTCT
This sequence comes from uncultured Acidobacteriaceae bacterium, assembly GCA_963836295.1. GTDB lineage: Bacteria > Acidobacteriota > Terriglobia > Terriglobales > Acidobacteriaceae > Bog-257. Next base: position 143,666 of record CAWIIY010000011.1, read on the forward strand.
GTTCTTCGGGTTGTTGGTTTATTACGCCCGCGCTAATCGATTTTTCTATGTGGTGATGGTCGCTTTCGTCATGATCAGCTCGGTAATGGTGAGCTACGCCCGCGCCCGCGCCGAGTCGCTCATCCCCAGCTGCAAGGTTGGCTTCATGGAGCGGCCGGAGCGCATCGTGCTGGTCATCATCGGAGCACTGTTCAACCGCATGGGCCCGGTGTTGTGGGTGATCGCCGTGCTTAGCACGATTACGGTAATTCACCGCATCAGCCATACCTATCAGGTCCTGAAAGTGATTGAACCGCCATCCCATCCCGTGCCGCCTGATCCCCTGAAATTCGAAGAGATCGTGGGCTAGACCCCGATTCGTCTCGGGATGGCAATTTTGCTGGTCCTTACCCTGTTGGACTGCTCCTGCTTTCTTAGCGGCTGGCTTCTTTGGAGGAAGCCGCTCCGCAAAGTCGCTGCCATCATAGGCGGTAGAGCGAAAGCGCTCCAGTGCAGGGTCCCAGCTCCAGTAGCGGTATAGTGTGAGGCTGACCTTCTTTTCCTTGAGAACTTCCTTCTCCAGGATGCGCGTCGGCGGACCTGTGTTCGCGTCGGATTTCGCCACGGTGAAAGTCGATTGTTGCGATTGCTCGACGTTGTCGGCGTCGTTCTCCGGACGATTCGGCATGACGAGGTCGTAGCGCTCTACGGTGTCCAGCACCGGGACAAGCCGGTCGTGCAGCAGCTTCAGGACGAGGAAGTTTTCCTGCTGCGCACTGCCGCTGTTGCGTGTGGTCTCGTGATGGACCACAATCTCGGAAACGCCAGGCTGCACCAACTCGGCGAACGTTATCTCCGGATGTTGTACCTGCGAGGACAGGCGCACGGTTTGCACATGCCGCCACTCCGACTTCTTTGCGTTATCGAATACGATAAGGTAGGTGGAATCGCACTCCTCGGAGCTGGCGATGATGACGGCATTTTCTGCATCGGCGCGCAGGCTGACCTGGCGTTCGTCCACCAGCTCGAAGTTGACGCAGGGAGCAGCGGACTTGGCCGCCGGATCGGAAAAGTTTGGCGCCGTGATGCCCAGCTCCGTTGCCAACAGGCTCCGTTGCGTAGGATTAGCGCTGCGCAGGGTACTGGCAACGGCATCGGGCGCATGTGTCTGAAATTCCTTGTCTTTCTTCTTCAAGAACGGAACTTGAGCCGACAAGACGGCTACGAAATAGACGACAAAAACAAACGTGCAGAAAATTTTCATTCAACAACACAAACCCGATGTCGCTTCCGATGACTCGCAAGCTAACCGGGCGCAGCAAAGTTTTGGCTGGATGTTTGTTTGCCGATTGCCAAGAGCTAACGGCTAATTGCTAATTGCTGCCTACTTCAAATGCACCTCAGCCTCGGCTGTCTTCGGGCCTGCCGATCCGGGCTCGCGCGGTTTCGCAACCACCGGACCGTACTTCGGTTTGATCTGGTGGCACGATGGATCGCAGTAAACACCCTGGTGCAATTTGTCGGTCTTGGGATCGGGCATGGGCGAAGCGACGGCCGCTTCGCGATTGGCTTCCAGCTCGCGCTCCACGTCTTCAATGAGCTTGTGGTTGTCTTCCGAGGTGAGCCAGAGCTTCACGTTAATCAGGTAGTTTTCGAAGCGCGCGATGGGATCGCGGGCACGCCAATATTCGAAAAGCTCTGCCGGCACGTACTGCGCGGCATCGTGAATGGCGTGTCCCTTCATGCGCATCATTTTCGCCTCGATGAGGGTCGGGCCTTCGCCGCGATGGGCGCGTTCGCACGCTTCATAGGTTGCGTCGTAGACCTGGCAGGGATCGGTGCCATCCACAATCACGCCCGGAATCCCGTACGCGATGGCTCGCTCGGCCAGGTCCTTCACGCAAAACTGCATATCGCTAGGCGTGGAGTAGCCCCACAAGTTGTTCTCGACCACCAGCACCAAGCCCAGCTTTTGCACTGCCGCAAAGTTCAAGCTCTCGTAGGTGACGCCGGTGGACTGCCCGCCATCGCCGACGTAGGTGAGTCCGGCGACGTTTTTGCCTTGCAAGCGCGCGCCCAGGCAGATACCGGCCATCACGCCAATTAACTCGCCCAGCATGGAAATTGGCGCGCACACGTTGCGCCGCTGAAAGTCGCCGAAGTGCGAGGAGGCATCGCGTCCCCAAGTAGGCGAGTCGCCTTTGGCCATGTACTGTCGCATGATGTCGCGCGCGCTGAAGCCGCGCACCAACATTGCTCCCTGGTTGCGGATCATCGGCCCGAGCCAGTCATCGGGTCCGAGAGCGAGCGCCGAAGCACAGGAGCAGCCCTCCTGGCCCAGCCCGAAGTAGACGCCGCCCACCACCTTGCCTTGCTTGTACAGATTTTCCAGCGCGACTTCCATGCGGCGGTTCAGCAGCATCCAGCGATAGAGGGCGATTGACTGCTCCGCCGAAAGATACTTTGAATCGCGAACCGGAGGCGCCGCAGCGCTTAAGTCGCCTTCAATGCGGTACTCCAGGCTCGATCCCTCGCCTGACATGAAGATGCGGAACTCGGGATGTTCAAGGCGGTAGTCGGGAATGTTGTAGCAGCGGAGGGTGGACGAGGCGGAATCATCGCTCATCCTAGTGACTGCCGACGACTCTGTTTTGGTGGGCTCGGGTGAGCCGTCAGCCTGCTCGATAGGTGGTCGGGTCTTCGGCGGTTTTTGTCGAAGGCGCCAGGGGAACCCTGCTCGGTTTCTGCTGGGAACTGGTGGAATGGGAGCGCTTCTTGTGAGCCATAGGGGTTAGAAAAAACGATAAATGGATGCAGAACGCGACGCAAGTTGCGGGAAGCGCGATCTGCATTGCTTTACTATTCCGCAGACCGGTAATGAGCTTTTGCTTCTCAGCAGCGATAAGTTATTCCTGCCGTTGCTGCGGAACGGCCAGAAATCGTGATTGCGAAGACTTTCGTCATCGTGATCGAGCGTCCGGTCAAGTTTCTCCCAGCTCGCCTGGGTTATGCGCTGCAACAGGTTGCGCAGAACTACGTTGCTTAAGTTCTACCACGTCGAGGATTCCGAGACAACCCGGACTGGCGACTTAGAGCGATACTGGGGAAAAAGCTTCTACATTGCGGCAGAGGCGCCTCTTAATCGTTATCATTTGAGTCGCGGACGATCCTGGCACCTTGCTGGTCACCTCAGATGGAAGAACACAATGGATTTACGAGGTAGACGCTCAGCGCTACGCGCAGGAGCCGCACCCGTGGAAGGCTACAAGCAGCCTGCAAAGATGTCGACATACAAGCGAATTGAACTGCCAACCTTTTCGATGAAGAAGGTCCGAGGAGCTAAATCGGTTGTGCCATTGCCGGACGAGACCATCACTCTCGCCGGCCACCATAGTGTTCTTCGAGCGGGTCTACAATGCGATGAGAAGCGCCCCAGTCCTTGGGGCATCACCTTTGATCGCACCATCTGGATTGATAAGGCGACCATGACGGTCGTGAAGGAGGCGAACAAGGAGCATTCCTTCGAGATGCCCCAACGAGACGTGCGCATTCCCGAAGATATTGTGAGGGTCACCACCTATCCGGTGACGGAACTCAACCTTGCAAAGGCTGACGAGAAGCTGTTCAGCTTCACCCCGCCGACGGAGGCGAGACGTGTCGACCATTTCCGACCCTTTCGCTCCGGCGCCCTCTGAATGGATCGGCAAGCCCGCCCCCGCGCTATCGCTGAGCAGCCCGGACGGAACTCAAGTCTCGTTGCACAACGAATCCTGGCACATTCGGGACAACAAGACAAAGCATCGGCTCGTAGGTTGCGCAGCGGGCCTGCGTGTCACGGAAGCAGGATAGGCAATGTCAGGCTAACTCATCTCCGCTGCCGTCGCAATGATTTCGCAACTCCTTCGGAGGCCGCAAAGGTGTGTCCTGGTTTTCCGGAGACTCCGCCGACACGGGTTTCGGCGCCACAGCAACCTGCGCCAGCAGGTCGTCCAGCGACTCCAGCCACAGCATCTGGGCATGAAAGACCCGCCCGAAGTTGCGCGACACTGCGGTTGCCACGTCTTCCAACCTCAATTGCTTCTGCAGCTCGCGCTCCATGGAGGTCACCGGCTTGCCGGTGAGGCCGCAGGGAACAATCAGGTCGAAATACTCCAAGTTAGTGCTGACGTTCAGAGCGAACCCGTGCGTGGTGACGCCACGCGAGATGTGCACGCCCAACGCCGCAATCTTGGCCTCGGGCTTGTTACGCAGCGCGTAAGTCCAAACCCCGGTGAGTCCTTTGATTCGCTGGGTGGCGATGCCAAAATCGACGCAGGTGCGGATTAGCACTTCTTCCAGCCGTCGCACGAATTCTACCGCCCCCAGCTTGGGCTCAAAGCTGCGCAAGTCAAAGATCGGATAGGCCACCAGTTGTCCTGGACTATGGAAGGTCACATCACCGCCGCGGTCGATGTCGAACAATTCCACCCCGCGCTGGGCCAGGAACTCGGGCGACGCAAGGACATTGGCCAACTTCGCATTGCGGCCCAACGTGATCACGGGAGGATGCTCAAGCAGTAAAAGCGTGTTTTCGACACGGCTGGCTTTGCGCAGCTCCATCAAGGTGTGCTGCAGTTGCAGAGCTGTTTCGTAGGGAACCAGGCCGAGATTGAGAACGTTCAGGACCATAGCTGTCAGCTATCAGCCGTCAGCTATCAGCTTAAGGCATTCCGTATTATCGAGAATCTAAGTGTGTTGGATGACCGCGCAAGCTGTTTCGAATCAGGAGAAGTGCCAATCCAGATACGGCTCGCGCCTGCTCTTCAATGCTATTCTGAATATAGCCTACCGCCATGAAGCGCGATGTTGAAGAGCCCTCTGTTGTCACCACCCCCACAGCGGAAGCGCGCAATGGCGGGCACAGGTTTGTCGGCAACGCTCTTTTCGTTTTACTGATTGCAGTAGCAGCTCTGGCGGGAGCGATTTCCGGATTGCTGCTGGTTTACTCCATCGATTTGCCCCAGGTGACAGAACTGGAACACTACCGTCCCGCTACGATCACGCAGCTCTATGATGATCATGACCGCGTAATCGGGCAGTTTGCTCTGCAGCGGCGCGTAATCGACACCTACAACGACTTCCCCAAGGTGCTGCGCGATGCGTTGATTTCGACCGAAGACAAGGACTTTGAGCGCCACTGGGGAGTGGATGTCTGGCGCGTCTTTGGCGCGGCCTGGCGCGACATTCTTCAAGAGAGCCGCGCCCAGGGGGCCTCGACCCTCACCATGCAGCTCTCGCGCAACTTGTTTCTTTCGCCCGACCGCAATTTTCGGCGCAAGATACAAGAAGTGATGCTGGCCATTCAGATCGAGCGGCGCTTCACCAAGCAGCAGATCTTCACCCTGTATGCCAACCAGATCTATCTTGGCCATGGCGTTTACGGATTCGAGGCAGGCGCCAATTTCTATTTCGACAAGAAAGCCAAAGACCTGACCCTGGAGGAAGCTGCCGTCCTGGCAGGTCTGCCCAAAGCGCCCAATTACTATTCGCCCATCAACAATCCGGAGCGTTGCCTGCGCCGACGCAATCTCGTCATCAACAACATGCTGGAAGACGGCAAAATCACTGCGGCGGAAGCCGAACGTGCCAAGAGTTCCCCGTTGCAGCTCCACCTTCATGGCGAGCCCAACGATATTGCACCGTACTTCGTGGAAGAGATCCGGCAGTACCTCGAGAAAAAGTACGGGACGGAAGAGGTACATGAAGCCGGCCTGCGGGTTTACACGTCGCTGAACCTGGAGATGCAGCAGGCGGCCCAGCAGGCCGTGCGTGACGGTCTTGCCGCTTATGAGCGACGCCACGGGTGGAAGGGCAACCTGCTAAATGTAGTCGCGAATGGAGATTCGCTTGCCACCTATCATCATGTGGATTGGGACGGCAACATTGTGCCAGGTAGCTACGTTCACGCCCTGGTTACCGAAGTTGACTCGCAATCGGCGACCGTGAAATTTGGCAGCTACGAGGCCCAGCTGGGACCGGTTGAGATCAAATGGACACGCTACACCTCGCCGCAACAGTTTCTGGCCCCCGGCGACCTGGTATACGTAAAAGTTATTACACTGAATGGCCGTGACAGCCGCGTCTCGCTGGAACAGGAATCGGGAGTGCAGGGCGCACTCCTCGCACTTGATAATTCTACCGGGGACATCAAGGCCATGGTCGGCGGACGCGACTTCGAAGAGTCGAAGTTTAACCGCGCAGTCCAAGCGGAGCGCCAGGTGGGCTCATCGTTCAAGCCATACATCTACACCGCTGCGATCGACGAGGGACTAACGCCCGACGACACGGTGCTCGACGCGCCGGTCACGTTCAATACTGCATCGGGTCCGTACACGCCGCACAATTACGACGGTAAGTTCGAGGGCCTCATCACCCTTCGCCACGCTTTGGCCGAGTCGCGCAATATTCCTGCGCTGAAGGTAACTGAGCGCGTGGGCGGCATCAAGAAGGTCATCGAGTACGCCCGCAAGTTTGGCATCACCTCGCCCTTACCCCCGTATCTGCCGGTTGCACTGGGTGCGGCGGATATTACGCTGGCCGAACAGACCGCCGCATTTACCACGTTTCCCGACGACGGTGTGCGCGTGACTCCACGCTACATCCGCAAGGTCACCGCTTACGACGGGCGCGTGCTGGAGGAAAATTACCCTGAGGTAACAGACGTGGTGAGTGTCCGCACCGCCCGCATCATGACCAGCATGTTGCGTGAAGTGGTGCAGCACGGAACCGGCTATGCCGCCAGCAAGCTCAAACATCCTCTGGGCGGAAAAACGGGAACCACCAACGATTTCACGGACGCGTGGTTCGTGGGCTTCTCTCCATCGCTGACGTGTGGCGTGTGGGTCGGCTTCGACGAGAAGAAAACGCTCGGCAACAAGGAAACTGGGGCGGCTGCCGCACTGCCGATCTGGATCGATTTCATGCGGGTGGCGCTACAGGGACGTGAGTCGGAAGATTTTCCCGCCCCACCTCCGACCGCGTCCAACGCCGTCGCTCAGAAAGCGGACACACCCGAGCCCGCGCCGGCCGATACTGAGGCCCACTGATGCGCCGCTTCTTCCGCTATCTTGTGCGCGTGCTGGTCCTGTTCGTCGTGTTCATGGCGTCGGCACTCACAGCGATGCGCTTTGCCATACACGGCCGCCAGACCACCGTGCCCAAAGTGGTTGGCATGGCTCCTGTCCAGGCGGAGCGCTTGCTCGCCGACCATGGGCTGATCCTGGAGAAAGGTGACCGCTTCTTCAGTTCTGACGTTCCGGAAGGCCGGATCATCTCGCAAGCGCCGGCGCCGGGCGTGCAGGTGCGACGCGGTTGGCGAGTGAGCGTCGCCGAAAGCATGGGCCCCCAGCGCGTGGTCATCCCCGACCTCATCGGAGGCAGCGAGCGGGCGGCTGAAATCAATATTCGGCGGCGCGGCTTGGAGCTTGGAAGTATCGCAAGCGCGACCATCCCTGGCGCCCCGACCGATCAGATTGTGGCGCAGAGTCCGCCTGCCAATGCGGTCAATGTGTCCGCTCCTAAGATCAGCGTCCTGCTGGCTGCGCCGGAGGAACGCAACTCCTTTGTCATGCCGGACCTGGTCGGGCGCAGTGAAGACGACGCTGTCAGCGAAATTGTCGGAGCCGGGTTTCACGTGGCGGGTATCGCGAGCCAATCTCTTCCGGCGGGTAATAACACTTCCGCGGCGGCTGCCCCTTCGCCTGGCGGCATGGTGGTGCGCACCACGCCGGCAGCAGGTCAGAGGGTCTATGAGGGGCAGGGAATTGGGCTCGAAGTGACGAGGTAGCGGTTAGCCGTTAGCTTCTGGCCGTTAGCCTTTAAGGAAAGGCAATCGCGGGTGTAGTCGGGAGTGGGTTGGAAAACAGGGGGACCAACAATGATCCAGAGGAAGGTTTGCTTGCTAGGGTCCTTTGGTGTCGGAAAAACGAGCCTGGTCGAGCGTTTCGTTCGAGACATTTTTGTTAGTAAGTACACGAGCACAGTCGGCGTAAAGATCAGTACAAAGGAACTGAAGCTTGGCCACCACGACGTGCTACTGCTGCTATGGGACTTGGCCGGTGAAGATTCGCGCTCGCAGGTCCAAACCTCCTATCTCCGCGGAGCTGCCGGGTACTTCCTCGTGGTCGACGGTACATGGGCGGAATCGCTGGCGACCGCGAAGGGTATCCGCAGACGAGCGATAGAGGCAGTCAGGCACCATCCCTTACATGCTCGTGGTCAATAAATCGGACTTGTGGAACAAGTGGGAAATCACGACCGCGGAATTGGAAAAGCTGGAAGCCGAAGGATGGAAGATTCAAGTCACCAGCGCGAAGACTGGCGACGGCGTGGAAGAGATGTTTCTGAGGCTCACGGAAGATGTATTGAGTGATAGGGGGATGATCGTGGCCGAGGACGAGTCATCCGACAGTCGCGCGAGCGTAATGCTATCAGGCCGCCTGAGGTTGTTTTTGTGCCACTCCTCAGACGACAAGCAAGAAGTGCGAAACCTCCATCGAAGTTTGCGAAACGATGGCTTCGAGCCTTGGCTGGATGAGGAAGATCTCTTGGCGGGCCAGAACTGGAAAGTCGAGATTCCGAAGGCGGTTCGGAAATCCGACGTTGTGTTGGTGTGTCTGTCGCAGCGATCCACAACAAAAGAAGGCTATGTCCAGAAGGAAATCAAGTTAGCTTTAGATGTAGCCGAGGAAAAGCCGGAAGGACGGATTTTCGTCATTCCAGTGCGGTTGTCTGATTGCAGTCTCCCAGAGCGACTTAGTCACTTGCAGAGCGTGAACCTGTTCGAGGGGGATGGCTACGACAAGCTTAAGCGTGCCCTTTGGACGCGCCTGGGAGAATTGACCTGTTCTAGTTTCAACTTGATCTGACATTTGATAAACTCGCGCGACAGCGCGAAGGAGAATGTCAGATGAGCACCGACGAGAAGATCATCAAGAACAAAGTGGGCCTGTTGAAGCTGGCCGAGATGCTAGGCAGCGTCTCGGAGGCATGCAAGGTAATGGGCTATTCGCGGGACAGTTTCTATCGCTTCAAGGAGTTGTACGATACGGGCGGCGAGCTGGCCTTGCGCGAGATCAGCCGACGCAAACCGTGCCCCAAGAACCGGGTCGAAGAGCACATCGAAAAGGCAGTGCTCGAGATTGCCTTGGAGAAACCCGCCTTCGGCCAGGTGCGGGTGGCGAACGAGTTGACCAAGCGCGGTCTGTTCGTTTCTCCCACCGGCGTGCGCAGCGTCTGGCTGCGACATGACCTGGAAACCTTTCGCAAGCGGCTGAAGGCCCTGGAAGCCAAAGCCGCCCAAGAACACATCGTGCTGACTGAAGAGCAACTGCGCGCCCTGGAACGGGCCCGCGAAGAGAAGGAAGCGCACGGCGAAATCGAAACCGCGCATCCCGGCTACCTGGGCGCGCAAGACACCTACTACGTAGGCACCATCAAGAGCGTAGGTCGCATTTATCAGCAGACCTTCCTCGACACCTATAGCAAGGTAGCTTTTACCAAACTCTATGACCGTAAGAACGCTCTGGTGGCGGCTGACCTGCTCAATGACCGGGTGCTGCCCTTCTTCGAGGAGCATGACATCCCGCTGCTGCGCGTGCTCACCGATCGCGGCACCGAATACTGCGGCCAGCGCGAGCATCACGAATATGAGCTATACCTGGCAGTGGAGAACATCGACCACAGCCGGACCAAAGCTCGCCATCCGCAGACCAACGGCATCTGTGAGCGCTTCCATCGCACCATCCAGGAAGAGTTCTACGCTACGGCCTTTCGCAAGAAGCTTTACCACAGCTTGGAAGAACTGCAGGCGGACCTGGATGGGTGGCTGGACGAGTACAATCGGACACGCCCGCACTCCGGCAAATACTGCTATGGCAAGACGCCCATGCAGACCTTCTTGGATTCGCTTTCGTTGGCCCGGCAGAAAATGCTGGACTCAGCCTTCACTGCAGCGCCGGCGCCGGAGCGGAGCCCTGCGCAGCGTAGCGCAGGCGACGGCGCGACCGCGGGTGCGGTCGCTTGACCTTAATCAGAGTGTCAGATCAAGTATGAGCTATTACAATTGACCTGATCGTGTTTCCGTGAAATCGCGCGCCCGCAAACGTACCCCCAGTTCCGTCGACCACGCTCGAACGCGCTCCCCATTTCCATGCCCCGAGTCCGTTTTAACACACGCCCTCCAAGCCTCGCTTGTAGCAAGTTGTTATTGCGTTCTCAGAGCTAGCCGCTAAAAGCTACTCTTAAACACCTGCCCATTGTGCATGACGAAATTTACATGTTCCAATTCCGTGATGTCTTTCAGTGGATCGCCCGCCACTGCGATCACGTCCGCGTAGGCTCCGGGTGCGATAACGCCTATCTGCCCGGGCATGTCAAGCATCTCCGCCGGACTGATGGTCGCAGCGCGAATGGCCTCCATGGGCGACATGCCGAACTTCACCATGTAAGGGAATTCCTGGGCGATTGGCTCGGTCCATGAGAAGCCGCCCACATCGGTTCCGAAAACGATCTTGATCCCGGCCTGAAGCGCCTTCTTGAAGGACTGTTCATGTTCAGCCGCTCGCGCGCGGTCGCGTTGACCGGCGGGCGTGTTCTCCGGTGCCCACTGCTTGTAGTAAATGGCGATGGTCGGACAGTACCATGTGCCTTGCCGCTTCATCTGTGCGATGGCAGCATCGTCGAGCCCAAGCCCGTGCTCGATAGAGTCACAGCCACCGTCCAGTGCGCGGTGCAAGCCTTCGCCGTTGTAGGCGTGGCAGGCGACCTTGCGTCCCCAACCGTGGGCCTCGTCGACGATAGGTTTCAGTTCTTCCACCGTGAGCGTCGGTTGTGAAACCAGGTGGCCGTTCTTGTCGATCCACGAACGATGCGTCATGTAAACCTTGATCCAGTCCGCGCCGTGGTCCAGTTGTTCGCGCGCCGCTTTGCGCGCCTCCACCGGACCATCGATGATCTGGACCCCCTTGGGCACCTGGATCTCAGGCGCATAACCTTCCAAAGGATATCCGCCGGTCGTCGAGATGCCGCGTGTGGTGGTAATAATTCGCCGGTCCAGGAATGTAACCTTGGTCCACCGCCATCTTGATTCCGACATCGCCGTAGCCTGCGCCCTCGGTCTCCATGTCGCGAATGGTGGTGAAGCCCTGCTCCAGAGCGCGCCGTGCCGAAACCGTCGCGCGCGCGGCGCGATACGCCAGCGGAAACTTCAGCAACTGTATGTCGTAGCCGCCCAGCGCCGGATCCTCGCCTTGCAGAAAAATATGCGTGTGCGACTCAATCAGGCCGGGCAGCACGGTGGCATTCGACAAATCAATGACCTTCGCGCCTGCGGGGACCTGCACTGAGGCCGCGTCGCCCACGCTCTCGATCTTGTCGCCACGAATTACGATCACCTGATTATGCAGGGGCTCGTTTGCGCGCGGGTCGATGAGTGTTCCGGCGCGAATCACGGCCACTGGCGCCACTTGGGCAGCTGGTGTGGAACCTGATTGCGCAAGCGATGGGGCGGATAGCAGAAGGATAAGAAGGCTACAGATAAATGACTTCATTGTGGTCCCTCGGATCGTTGAAAAGGTATGCGCGAGTGCTCAGGCTGGCACCAACGTCCCACGGCAACCCCTAAAAGCTAATTGCGGGTTGCTGATTGCTAATTGCTAGCTGCTTACGTAATCTCCGATGCGATGATCGCGTCCACTTCGATCTCTACCAGCATTTCCGGGTCGATGAGGGATGAGACTTCCACCATCGTGGCAGCTGGACGAATGTCGCGGAACACCTCACCATGCGCCTTGGCGGCCTGCTCCCATTGGCTGATGTTGGTTACGAACGTTCGCGTGCGCACCACATCGCGGAAGCTGGCGCCTGCCTGCTCCAGCGCGCGGCCGATGTTCTCAAGCGTCTGAACCGATTGCGCGTACATGTCGCCTCCTCCGACGATCTTGCCGTCGCTACCGGTTGCGACCGTTCCGGAAACCGAGACGAAGGGGCCCACTTTTACCGCGCGTGAGAAGCCGACGATCGGCTCGTAAGGAGAGTTGCCTGAGATATTCTTTCGTTCCATACATGTTTTCTCCAGCGAAAGCGGCGTTGTGCCACAAGGCTTCCCTTTGCCGGCACGTCAGCGGGTTGCCTCGAATTTTGGCAACCAACGCCACCTTCTGCTAACAGGCACTTCGGAAGGTAATCCTTTTTGCTGGAGACGAGCAAACCAAGCCCGCATAAACAGTAATCAAAATCAACTTACTCTCCTGAGAAAGGATCGGTTACAAAGTACGTGGAACATGGCCGCGACGCAGGAAACGAACCCGCAAAGTCACGGTGCATGCGAAGAAATGCTTGCGCTGGAGAGAGAAGTGCGTTATCAAGGCGCATCACATCTATATGTGAGGTGGGTAAACGGAGGAGACAAACACCAAGGCCATGATTCCGGAATCGCACGCCCTGCGGCAGTTGTTCACAGGATTGGTCGACCAGCACTTTGACCGCGACATCGCACTGCGTGATCCCGAGGTAAAGGATTACGTCGTGAATGTTCTCGCGGAATTCTGCGACTGCGAGCAGCTATACAAGATTTGTGATGCCGGAGGGCGTCCGCTGCACGATGTTGGCGAGATGCTGCTGGAGGCCGACCCGGTCTACGGGCCGGCGCCGTCCTTTGACCGCGAGCGCCAGGTCCGCAAGCACATTGGCGATTACACCTTGTTCTTCTCCGGAATGTTTCCCGAGAGTGTGAACCACTACCGCTTACGGCGGCAGCGGCTGGAAAACTTTATCGATTTCATCCGCGCCGGCAAAGAGAGCTACTACATTGTCTCTAAGTTTGACCAATTCGAATATGTTCGGCTGTCGCCGCTCTTCGCCAAACTCGCGCGCGAGTTCGAATCTTGCGTGTATGGCCTGAATCTGGTGAAGGGCGATCTCGACGAGATGCAGCATCCCATCGCTAGACAGGTGAAAGAGATCGTGATGTAGCGGGAGAGATCACCACTGAGGCACAGAGTTTTCAGGAAAGCTTTGGCGCTTGGCAGTTGTTCAATTTTAGAGTTGCGACAATCCACTCGGAACCCTCTGGCCTCCCAGAATCCCGTTTGACACCCTGATGTGAAGATCTGTCACGGATACCGTCCAAATGGGGTCCATTCACCTTTAGGCTTAAAGGGCGTTCCTTGAAGTCCAGCAACCTGCCACATCGTATCCACCAGAGGAAGGAGGTTCCGCTCGTAAGGCGATTCTTCGGGATCGTTGATATCCACGAAAACTTCAGGGGACGTAAAGATATCCTGACGTATCAAAGACTGCTGCCGAAACGCAAGGTTGGAGACCGTTGAATAAAAGGACTTGTTGGCGATCCCAATGAGAGAGAAGCCCACATACAACACTTCGCTCCGACCCTGTCTGCGATACCGATTGACCACGTCACCGTAGCACTTCACCATCTGCTTTTCAAGCTCCTGACCTAAGATCATCGAATCGCAGCCGGACACAAATGGAGGGCTGTAGCAATTGCTGTCTGCGTACTCCACAATTCCAGAACGAAACAGTTGAGTGTAACCGTATGCTTCGGACGGAGCACCGACGCTAGCGAGACACAAGAACCCGTCTGCGTTGTACCGAAAGTTGGTGGCTCCGTGCGGAACGTACATGTAGTTCTTTTCCTGATCGGAAACCGTCCACGTCTGACGCAGCACGTCTCGTGTAAAGGCGGACGCGGGGATAGCATGAAATAGCATCGTAACCGCCCCCGCAAGTTGAACGGGGCCTACTCCTCGTGTCACAAGTTCCGCCCTATGCGACCTCCACCGTTCGATGGCTTCCCGAAGCTCGCTCCGCTCTGAAAACGCTCTTCCAATCTCGTCAACGCTCATTGGGTATTTTCCTGTGGCCGTTCTGCCGAAGAACTTATTGACGCCGCCGATGGTGACCATGTGCGGCTTATTCCAGCTCCGAGGAATGCGGATCACCAATACGTCTCCGTCTGGACAACTGACCGGTTGCATCGCAACGCCCGTCAGCCGAGGCGCGATGGTATCCCTTATCAGGCCTGAAAGACGATCAATCTCAGTCTGCGTGTTGGGCAGCATATTTAGCCGCGTCAGGCTTGCTGCTATCCCGGTCGATTGACCGTCCTGCCCTCTGCGATCCACGATGCCGTAAATGACGTCTCCGCCGACTGCATTGGCCATAGCAGCTATGTCATAGACAAATTCCCGCTTTTCTTCGCTTTGGTTACTCGGCAGTTGTTGCTTGTACTCCAGTGTCAGGCTTTCAGCGATTTCCGAGTCTATGAGGCTCTGGATGTGAGCGGCGGTTAAGTCATTCAAGTTGGGCGGGAACATACGTCCATTTTCTCATGTGTCAGATTTTGAGTGTTCTAGGGCAGTTTCAGAACCGTCGGCTCCTCGGAAGTTAGACGGGCCGGTTCCGGTCGAATCACGAGCAAATTGGGAACTGACCCACTACCCTGCGTGCTGATCTCTGTAGTAGGTCACTTTTTCTGCGATACTAGAGAGTCCTCGCGCACGTCGCGAGCCCGACATCATCATGGACCCAGTCGCAGATCCGAAATCCGTCAAAGTCAACGTCACCAGCGGCACCGGCATGGACATCGAGTGGAAGGACGGGCATCGCAGCGTCTACAGTTTCCCGTTCCTGCGCGATGCCTGCCCCTGTGCGCTGTGTAACGAAGAGCGCGAGAAGGATGGCCGCCAGCCGGGCGATCCGCTCAAGCCGGTCGCGGGCGCGTTGCCCATGTTCAAGGCAGCGGCGCGGCCCACCGAGGTTGAGCCGGTGGGCAAATACGCCATTCGTTTCTCATGGAACGATGGCCACCAGCACGGCATCTATTCATGGCAGTATCTGCGCGAGCATTGTCCCTGTGCCGAGTGCAAGGCACGACGCGCCATGGATGCGCCGGTCACGAGCAGCAAACCAAATTAAGTTTGAGTGTCCCCACATTGCCGTCGTACCTGAATAATCTGAATCCGCAACAGCGCGAAGCCGTCGAGGCCGTCGACGGACCGGTGCTGATCCTGGCGGGAGCGGGCAGCGGCAAGACCCGCGTCATCACCTATCGCATTGCGCACTTGATTGACGGTGTGGGCGTGTCGCCCGACTCCATCCTGGCGGTCACCTTTACCAACAAGGCAGCTGCCGAAATGGCGAGCCGCGTGGAGTTGCTGGTGGGCGCACGTTCGTTAACCAAGCCGTTGATCTCCACCTTCCACTCGTTTTGCGTGCGCATGCTGCGGCGCGATATCGAAGCGCTGCAAATAGGCGGCAAAGGCTATCGCAGGGATTTCGTCATCTACGACGAGGCTGACCAGCAGAACGTAGTGAAGGCCGCGATGCGACGTCTTGGTATCGACGACAAGCAGTTGACACCGCGGAACGTACTCGCGCGAATATCGTGGGCCAAGAACCACATGCTCGATCCGCAGGAGGTTTACCTGCAGTCGGGCGATCCCAAGACTGAGCGCGTGGCCCATATTTACGAGGTCTACAGGCAGGAGCTGGCGAAGTCGAATGCTCTCGATTTTGACGACCTGTTGCTGTACGCCGTGCGCTTGCTGAAGGCTTCCGGCGAGACCCGCGAGCGTTACAACCGCCGCTATCGCTACCTCCAGGTGGACGAATACCAGGACACCAACCGTCCACAATACGAATTGATGCGCATGCTGGCGGGAGGCGAACATAACGTCTGCGCCGTAGGCGACGAGGACCAGAGTATCTACTCGTGGCGCGGAGCCGACATCCGCAACATTCTGGAGTTCGAGCAGGACTTTCCTGAGGCCCGCATCATTCGCCTGGAGCAGAACTACCGATCCACCCAGAACATTCTGGAGGCGGCCTCGGCGGTGGTGTCCCACAACGTCAGACGGAAGGGCAAGAACTTGTGGACCGACCGTAGTGGGGGCGCGCAGATTGGATACTACGAGGCCCCGGATGGCGAGAATGAGGCCCTTTTTGCGGCAGACTACATTGCCAAGTATCTTCGGCAAGCGGGAAGCGAAAATGGAGAAACGCCACGGGCGGCCGTTCTGTACCGCACCAACTCCCAATCGCGCTTGGTGGAAGAGGCCATGCGCCGCTATCAGCTTAACTACCACGTTGTGGGAGGCTTCAGCTTTTACGAGCGCGCCGAGATCAAGGACATGATCTCGTACCTAAAGGTTCTGCAAAATCCCGACGATTCGATCGCAGTGCAACGCGTCATCAACACTCCAACGCGCGGAATCGGCAAGAACACCCTCGAAACCATCGAGAGCATCGCGCTGGAAACGGGGACGTCCATGTGGGGCGCAATCAAGGAAACGCTCCAGCGAAAACTCCTTGCCCCGCGAGCCTTGTCGGCGCTCAGGAGCTTCACGGAGCTAATCGACGACGCCCGAGCTATGCACCTTGGGACCTTCCGTGAACGCGTAAGCGAAACCGCCGCTGCTGCTGATCCACCAGAAACCGACCTGCTTGCCGGGGAAGACGAAAATTTGCAGCACGATATTGACTTCTCGCCCGCGGAATTGGAAGACAGCGAAGCCACGGACTTCGCCCCCGAGACATTTGCCGAGGAGAGCCCAACGGCTGAGGCAACCGAGGAGAAGGTCGAAGGATTCCGATCCCGGGGCGACCCGGCATCGTCGGCCGAGCTACTGAAGTTCCTGATCGACCGCACAGGCTACATCAAGCAGCTTGAGCAGGAGGACACGCCCGAGGCGCTGGCGCGCATCGAGAACTTGCACGAACTGGTTAATGCGGCGATGGACTCACGCGATCGTGGTGAGACGCTGAATGAGTTTCTCGACCACGCTGCGCTGGTCAGCGATGCCGACGACTATGACGAGAACGCGCGCGTCACTTTGATGACCCTGCACGCGGCCAAAGGACTGGAGTTTCCGCTGGTATTTCTGATTGGATTGGAAGAGAAGCTGTTCCCCCATTCACGCACGCTGCTCATTCCCGACGACATCGAAGAGGAGCGGCGGCTGTGCTACGTCGGCATGACACGTGCCATGCACACGCTCATCCTCACGCGCGCGCGATACCGCCGGCGCTACGGCACTGACATGCCCGAAGCCAGCGTGGCATCGCGATTTTTGGACGAAGTGCCACAGACGCTGCTGCACGACCTGGGATCGCCGCGACGGCCCGCGTATGCGTCGAGCAGCGATTACACGACCGGCAGGCACTACGCCTACGAAGATGAAGATCAACGTCCGGCGCACGACCGTCGCGACAAGTCGCAACGCAGCCAATATAGCGGGCCCTCCTACAACTCCATCGATAACATCGCGGAATTCTTTGCCTCGCGAGGGAAGAAGTTTTCGCGGCCCAAGGTGGAAATTCCCGCGCCGTCCGGGCGCATTGGATTTCGGCCCGGACAACGCGTCCGTCATCCGAAATACGGCGAAGGCACGGTCTATAAGCGCGAGGGCGACGGAGAAGACGCGAAGATTACGGTACAATTTCCAAGGTTCGGTTTGAAAAAGCTGTTCGAAAAATACGCTCAACTGGAGAAGGCGTAAGTCGCCTACAAAGGAACGCAGAATTCATGGCAAATACTAAGAGCATTACGGACAAAATAGAACGCAAGAAAGTGAAGCGCGCTGCGCGCAAGAAAGCCGCACCGAAAGCGCCTCGTACCTATGCCCGCGGCTCGGCGAAGCGCAAAGTGAAGAAGCTGGCACGCGGTCAGTCGAAACGCTAGTTCGCGGTCACCGTTGTCAAGAAACGCAGGCTCCAGTCCGTTCCCCTGGGCTGGAGCCGTGTTTTTCCAGCGCGCCCAAACGTAAGCGTAGGACCGCAGTGGTGGGAGCGTCTTCTAGTTTCCTTTCAGCAAAAAAATTTTTCCGTGCGCAGCTTCGCGGCAACCGATTGCCAACCTAATACGAAAGGGGCCCTCCACACCTGCCTGGAATGGCGGTCCCTTCCGGCGACATATTCACCCTCCCCCATTACAACTGGGGAATACCTCGCATCTCTCCTATCGGCATCGGCTCAAGGCGGCTTCAGGGTGTCACCTGTGTTGAATCAGAATCACGATTTCAGCCGAACGGCCCCGGGGTGGCGCGAACGAACCAGCGCCTTCGCATATCATGACTACCTGCATGCTAGTCTTGCCAGAAGAGGAGATCTGAATCCGCGTGACTCTAAGATGGCGTGAACCATACCTCCGATACCTTCTTTTGCTGACATCAGTGCTGACGGTTTTGCCGCTCACGGTCGCCCGCGGGCAGGAATTGGACACCAACCAATTCTCTGCCATGCAGTGGCGCCTGATTGGCCCCTTTCGAGCCGGTCGAGTTACAGCCGTAGCGGGCATACCAGGCCGCCCGGACACCTACTATTTCGGCACGCCGGGCGGCGGCGTCTGGAAGACCACAAATAGCGGACAAGTTTGGCGTCCTATTTTCGATTCGGAACGTGTTGCCTCGATTGGCGCGCTGGCGGTGGCTCCGTCCGACATCAACGTAATTTACCTGGGTACCGGCGAGCAGACACGCGGCAATGGCCTTTACAGGTCGGCAGACGGCGGCGAAACGTGGAAGAACGTGGGCTTGCAGGATGTCCCTTTTATCCAGGCGGTGATTGTGGACCCGCAAAATCCGGATGTCCTTGTTGTCGGCGGCAATTCCATCGGTGTCGGAATTCTGTGGCGACCGCTGCCGGCATCAGCAAGAACGGCCAACCATGGGATCTTCAAGACCATGGATGGCGGCAAAACCTGGAAAAAGGTGTTTGCGGGTGACGATACATTGGGCGTCTTCGACCTTTGTTCCGATCCTAGCGATCCCCGCACGCTTTATGCGGCTCTTTACCGTCCGGCTTCCGGGTCAGGCGACTCCGAAATCCCCGCTACCTCGGAGATCGTCAAGTCGGTGGATGCGGGCTCAACCTGGACGCCTCTCGCAACCAAAGGTCTGCCGGACAAGGGTTGGGGAAGATTAGGCATTGCCGTTGCTCCCGGAACGAATGGCCGCCGTCTATACGCGATTCTGGAGCAAGGCTTCTTCCGTTCGAACGACGGCGGAGCTTCGTGGCGCCAGTCCACCGAGGACCCGCGCGTGCTCGGCAGTTCATACTTCAGCCGGGTCTTTGTTGACCCGCAGAATCCCGACGTGCTCTACGTGGCGCAGACTTCACTCTATCGCTCTACCGATGGCGGCCAAACTTTCGAAGCCTACGTCGGAGCTCCCAGCGGCGACGACTTCCATGTCCTCTGGATCGATCCGCAGAATTCAGCCCGCATGATCCTAGGAGTGGATCAAGGCGCCATCATCAGCGTTGACGCGGGCAAGAGTTGGAGTTCCTGGTATAACCAGCCGACCGGGCAGTTCTATCACGTCTCCACCGACAACGCGTTCCCGTACCGCGTCTATGCGGCACAGCAGGACAGCGGCACCGCTGCGGTTCTGAGCCGCAGCGATTACGGCGAGATCCTTGCCCAGGATTGGTTTTCCGTCGGTGGTTTTGAATATGCCTTCATCACTCCCGATCCGCTCAATCCCAATTGGGTTTACAGCGGAGGATGGTACGGCTCCGTAGTGCGATTCGATAAGGCCACCGGTCAAATCGCTACCGTATTTGAGCGCGGCGAAAAGTATCGAACCGCATCAATGCCGCCTCTGGTGTTTTCGCCACAAGACCCTTCCACGCTTTATTTGGGAACACAATTCGTGCTCAAGACTTCCGACCACGGAGTGAGCTGGCAGCCCATCAGTCCTGACTTGACCGGTTACAAAGAGGAAGAAAACGAAGAAGAACCTAAGCGGGATTCCGACAAGCCACGTCCACCCGCTATTACGACGCTGTCGCCTTCAGAAGTGCAACCGGGTGTGATGTGGGCTGGTACCAGCAACCGGATTGTTCAGGTTACTCGCGACTCGGGAGCAACCTGGCAGAACGTCTCGCCCCA
This sequence comes from uncultured Acidobacteriaceae bacterium, assembly GCA_963836295.1. GTDB lineage: Bacteria > Acidobacteriota > Terriglobia > Terriglobales > Acidobacteriaceae > Bog-257. The sequence goes on from CAWIIY010000011.1 coordinate 163,593, forward strand.
CGGATTGACTGAGCCCACTCAAATCCTCGCGGTTGAAGCTTCGCATCATGACGCCGCCACCGCTTACCTGACGGTCGGCGCCAGCCGCGAGTCCACTCCACCGTACGTCGCCCGGACCCACGATTACGGCCGCTCCTGGCAGAAGATCATCAATGGTTTTCCTGAGCGTGAAATGGTTCGTGTGGTGCGCGAAGATCCGAAGCGCAAAGGCCTGCTTTACGCCGGGCCGATACCGGCGTCTTCGTTTCGTGGGACGACGGCGACCACTGGCAATCTCTGCAGCTCAATTTGCCGCCGACGCCTGTCACCGATCTCCAGGTTCATGCCAACGATTTGGTCATCTCAACCTTCGGACGCGCCCTGTGGATATTGGACGACGTCACGCCGCTGCGGGAGATCAGCCCGCAGATTACCGCGAGCGATGCTTCCCTGTTTCGTCCCGCTACTGCTATGCGCGTGCGATGGGACAACTATCAGGACACGCCTTACCCTGTCGAAACTCCCTCTGGGCAGAACCCACCCGACGGAGCCATTCTCGATTACTTCCTGAAGTCGGCGCCGGCAGGCGAAATAACTCTGACCATCTACGACGACAAGGGAGGCGAGGTTGCGCAGTTCTCGAATGAAGCAAAGCCTCCGGACCTGGGCCCCGCGAATGCTCCCAATTACTGGTTCGCGCCTATGGTGGCTTTGCCTAAAGCAGAGGGCGTAAATCGCTTCGCCTGGAACCTTCGTTATCCGCCTCCGCTGTCGCTTCCCTATGGCTACGACGGGGAGCTGCTCGCGTACACCGAATACAGCACGGCCGACCACGCGATCCCCGGAGAGACGCCGCGAGTGCAGCCTCAGGGGCCGCTGGTTGTGCCGGGCAACTACACCCTGGAGCTGCGCGCCGCCGGACAGACGCTCCGGCAACCGCTGACCATCGAACTTGATCCTCGTGTCCATGCTTCGCAAGCGGATCTGGTGGAGCAACTCGACCTGGCGCAAGAGATTACCCGAGGCATGAAGGCGAGCTACGATGCCTACCAGCAGGTTGCGGGGTTGCGCAAGGCTTTGACAGAGCGGCAAGAGGGCCTCAAGGGTGCCGAATTGAAAGAAGCGAAGGACGCCGCGGACGCTTTGGACAAGAAGATCGATGCCGTCCAAACGGGCACTCGGACTGCTCCCGGGTTTGGGCCGGTTAACCGCGATTTGACCAGGCTGACTTATAGCGTCGAGAGCGCCGATGTCCGTCCGGCGGACGCGGTTCGCTCGGCGGTGCAGCAGAGCTGTGACGCGCTCGACAAAGATCTGGCGAACTGGCGGCAACTGAATGAGCAAGACCTGGCATCGTTCAACGCGATGCTGACCGCCGCAAGGTTGCAACCGTTGCCGCCGGTCGCCGCAAGCACGAGCACCGGCTGCAAGAAATAAGGCTCAAATCAACCGGGCCGCTCACGAGAGCCCGGGTAGACCTTCTTTAGTGACTTGTCCCCGTCAACGTCTTCACTCCCCATGCGGCTGCGGCGGCCATGGCTAGGACGAAGGCCACACTGACCAGGCGTCCCGAGAAATTGCTTTTGCTCCAGCCGTGGAGCACGGCGGCACTTCAAGCCACGAACAGGACGATAGCGGCGACGCTGAGAGTCCTAAGCCACATAGCGCACCTTCCTGCTTAGAAGCGTGCCACCATTCCCTATCGACCGAAAGGACGCCTATCACCAGCCGCGGTGACGACTCATCGTACGAAGGCAACAGTAACCCCATACCTGCCCAATCGGGCGGGCGGGTTTCGAGGCACCCCCTCCCCCCTCATCTTGTGATCTTTGTTTTCAATATTTTACCTGCAAAATACTGTGTTTATTAGACTTAGTAGAAATGCTAAACCTTGCATTTTCAATACTTTACAGAACTACCCGCAAAATACTGTGCACATTGGACTTAGCTGCAGACGTAAGCCTTTCCTTTTCAATATCTTGCAGGACGGCTCGCAAAATACTCCGTACAAAGGGGTTACAGGTAAAATATTCAGGAATAAGGACTTATCCGATGCTAGCTTCGTCTCTGTCGGCAGACCAACAAATTTTGAAAGATCACGTACCCCCGCCCGAACAGCGGATCGGCGGTGTGGGAGACTGGCTCCCGGGCTCTCAGTCTACGATGCGGAGGTGAGTTGGATCGCTAAGAAAACGCACGCCAGAACACGGAGGTAACCGCCGATTCCCAAAATGGAGGGTTCTTGATTCCTACACTATCTCTGTGCGGCAATAGGAGTACCCGAATCACCGCGATAAATCATCTCAGTGATGGTGCAGTCATCGGTTAGCGGGGTACCGCCGCGGAAATCCATAACTGCTTGCTCAACGGCAATGAAGCCTTCTCGGCAACACCTTTCTAGGCGCGCAGTTCCGAAGAATTCGCCCTCTGCATCCTCAGCTTCGGTAACTCCGTCCGTCACCAGCAGCAGACGGTCTCCTGCCTTCAATCGCATACGCGTAGCCCCGAACTCAACCCCGGGTACCAAGCCTACTGGCAGATTACCATCTTCAAGTCTGGTAACGGTGCCGCCGGAAACCAGTAGGGGAGCCACTGCTCCGCAGTTTATAAGTTCCAATTCGCCATTTTGCATCAGGCGGGCAATCACCAGCGTGGCGTACTTCTGGCCTCCAACTTTTTCGCACAGGAACTGGTTGACCGCCGCAATCATCTCGGGCAGAGACGAGTCGCGGGCCAACTGCGAGTACAACATCCCCTGCAGGATTGATGCCACCACCGCCGCGGAGACGCCTTTGCCGGAGACATCGGCCACCACCAGCGACAGTCCCCCGTCGGTATAAACCAGGTCGAAGAAGTCTCCGCCGATATCTTTGCACGCATAACTTGTGGCGTTGACCTTCGCGAACGGTACATCAGGAACGGTCACCGTCATCAGGCGCTGCTGAATCTCGGCCGCGATTGCCAACTCCTGCCGATAGCGTCTGGCTGCATCTTCCTCCCGCGCCAAGATTTCATTCTCTAAGAGAGTGGCGGACTCAACGTTTCCTGGTGTTACGTCCGAATACTCCCTAAACTGAAAGTTCGCGCATTCCGCTAGAGCATCTCTAGCATTGTTTCGAACCTGCGTGCTGTCATCTTCTTCGCTGTGCTTAAGAATTTCCGCCCGGGCCAACTCAGCGATGCTCCTGCGAGAGGTCTTCTTGCATAGCTCTACTAACTCTTTCAGCGCCGCAAGACGCACCATTGGTAATGAGCTGCGTAGGGCTGAAACGATTTCATCAGGAAGTTGCGGCTTAGAATCATCTATCTCTATCACCCTTCGCCATTCAGTGGACGGCAACTCGTATGCGGGGTTCGGGAAAAACGGCGCACGGGACAAGTCTCCCTCGGGCTGATTGGGGCATTGCACTTGAGGTCTCACCCGCTCGTCCTGGTAGGTGTCGCGTAGCTGCCGGTCGATGAGATCCCGAACATCGGACAGCGACAAGAACTTGCTAAACTTTGGATCGCCCGTCTTCAGCACACAGAGGAGTGCTTCCGAGAACATCGTGTGCGCGCATCCTTCAGGTGCGAGAGAGGCCTCTTTTGGGCCCGACGAACACAAGAGCGCAGTTCCTTTGGTGGGGACGCTATCGAGGATCTTAGCAACGGCTGCCTCGACGGGGCCCGCTTGGAAGCTCTTGTATGCCTGAGCCGAGAAACAGCAATCGAGTATCAGGTACTGACAGAAAAACCGCGCGTTGTTCTTAATCACGTGGCCGAGGTCGTTCATGCGTATGCTTGTGGCGACCTTCCAGTCCGCTCCTAGTCGATCGAACCGCAAGAAAATACTCCTGGCCATCCGGCGTAAAGCCTCCGTGTCCCACGTAGTACACGAGCAGGCCCTCTGCTTTCGTAGATGTCTTCCTGCCCTGTCTTCTAATCAGAAATGTATCGATTTGCTCCAAAAGTTCGCCAGCCGTACGACGGTCGTCAAACAGATTTAATACGTCGGCCGGAGGCAAGTCTAAACCCTTCAGATCGTGTAGATATCCATGAAAATCCTCGGCGGAATTGGAGAATGCGTCTCCACCGCCTAACGTCGGGCAATAGGGAAACTCGCTTGCGCCGATCACAATCGCGAGAGTTCGCTTATCGGTAGACATAGTAGCTACGCATTCTGAGACAGTGCTTGGATGATCTTAGCTGCCGATTCCGGATTCTGAGTCCGAAATCGTTAAGGTACACCCGTCGGTAGAGAGTTGAACCTTTGTCTTGTGCCTGCCAATCCATTGCGAAATGCCCTTCGCAACTTCGGTCACTGCGGCTGTACCGAGCACAAGCACGAGGGTTGCGCCAAAATCCATCGTATCACTCTCTCGTTTTGGCCTTTCCACTTGGATCGATCGATCCAGATCCATTAGTTCGTCAGACAGACTAGCCGCGTAGATGTTTGCATCACCTAGGGATACATCGGGGAAGGTTAGAATTATCTCGCCCTTGGGCATAACACTCCTCAATTCGATTGGCGGGTGCCCCATCCTTGTCGCGCAGCGACAGGATGGGCTCCTAGACTCTACTTCTCCAACTCTGCCGTTAGCTTGATCTCGCCGCCGCTGACCTTCAGCTTACGTTCCCACGGCTTATAGCCTGCCTTCTTGACAATCACCACGTGTTCTCCGGGAGCTAGCTCGACTACCGAGGGCGTGTTGCCCACAAAGCTGCCGTCAATCTCGATATCGGCGCCGTCCGGCGTTGAGGCTACGCTGATCTTCGCAATAGTCGCGCTTTTGTTCGACACGTCAGCCACGGGAGCAACCGACGGCGCAGGAGCGGGAGGCTTGGTGGCGGCAGCCCGAATCTGTATTGCATGGGCCGACCAATCTTTTGTGATTCCCTCGCAAGCATCCTTAACCGAGCCACCCAGCGACATCGTGGAATGGCTTACGACAACGTCTCCTGAAATCTTCTGGAAAACCGCGACCTTGTCTTTGTGCCGCAGCAGTCCCTTACCGCCTTCGTGATCGAGCAGCACGATGTAGTCGGCCATGTCCTGCTTGTTGTTCACCATGACCTGCGGGCAGCGCTCGCCAAAGGTCTTGACGATCTCCGCCGTTTGCGGGCGCGCGCCGCCGGATGTTGCTGCACCCCATGTTCCGTTGGCGCCGCCGCCCGCGCCAGACATCTCCCACGACTGGCTGTCGGTAATGAATACGCGGGGCTTGTCGGTTGTGGAAGGCTGGGGAGTGGGCTGATTTTGAGCAAACGTTGCGACGCAAACAACAAGACAAAATAGAAAGGCCCAGATCGGCCGGCCAGTGGAATGCATGATTCCTCCGATAGGCAGCAGCCGCTCTAGTGGCGTGGGCGCGGAACGTCGATTGCGGCCGCGAATAGGAAGCAGGATAATTCTCCGCCTCCACCGGCAGTCCTGCAATGACCAAATTTGGCTCGCTAAGCTTCTGCCCGCTTTGCACCGGCCGCCATTTCGGTCTCACCCCTGACACTAATCCGGCTTCGCCGATGCCGTGCTAAAGTGGTTTACCGTTTTCTGCAGGGAGGTTTCATCTTCCACGTTCACGCAGGTGCGGGAGCGGTCAATTTGGCGCATCAGTCCGCACAGCACCTTGCCCGGACCAACCTCGACGAAGTTGTGCACTCCCAGGACCACCAGTTCGCGCATGGATTTGTCCCACTGCACCGTCCCGGTTACCTGGCGTATGAGCGCATCGCGCGCCTGCTCGGCGGACGTGACTAGACTGGCATCCACGTTACTCATCACCGGAACTGCGGGCGCATGAAACGTCAGGGCGTGCAAGTCCGCGGCCAGCCTGTCCTGCGCAGGCTGCATCAGCGCACAATGGAAGGGAGCGCTGACGGGAAGCATGATGGCGCGCTTCGCGCCCCGGTGCTTCGCCGCCTCGGCCGCGCGTTCGACGGCGGCCTTGTGACCGGATATTACCGTCTGATCGGGCGAGTTCAAGTTCGCCGCACAACAGATCTCTCCCTGCGCCACCTCGTTGCATACCTGTTGCACCTTCTCGCTGGACAACCCCAGGACGGCGGCCATCGCGCCCACACCGACCTGTACCGCTTCCTGCATGTACTTACCACGATTGCGAACGGTGCGTACCGCATCCGTGAACGATAGTGTCCCGGCGGCCACGTGTGCCGAATACTCTCCCAGGCTGTGCCCCGCGACATAGGAAGGCGTGATCGCCTTGGACTGAAGTACGCGCCATGCTGCAACCGATACGGTCAGAATCGCCGGCTGCGTGATCTCCGTCAGCTTCAGCTGGTCTTCGGGACCTTCGAAGCATAGTTGCGAAAGCTTGTAGCCGAGAGCAGCGTCGGCTTCGTCGAAAGTTTCTTTTGCCACCGGATACAGAGCCGCGAGTTCCTTACCCATGCCAACTGCTTGCGAACCTTGTCCGGGAAAAAGAAATGCGATGGGAGAAGAGTGCGAACTCATCGTGCCTCGAGTCGTGCAGGTAGTTTGAGATAGCGGGACCGACCGCGGGCAAGCACCGCGCTACACCAGGCTGCTGCCGACCGAGCCCGCTGCGGCCGAGTCGGTGGCGTGATTGTTCAGATTCTTGCTGCGCGGCGATGCGGTCCTGAATTACGTCATTGAGTTGGCTGTTGGCAAACTCCGTTGCCACCCGCACCGCATTCTTGATGGCGTTCGAGTTGGACGACCCGTGGCTGACGATGCACACGCCCTTCAGCCCCAGCAGCGGGGCGCCGCCATACTCGGAGTAGTCCAGTCGCTTCTTGAAATCAGCAAAAGCCCTGCGCGATAGCAGGAAACCGACTTGACTGCTGATAGTGGCTTGCAGCGATTGCTTTAGTAGGAAGCGCACCGTCTCGACCATGCCCTCGGAGATCTTCAGCGCTACGTTACCGACAAAGCCGTCGCAGACCAGAACATCCGCCTTCCCGTTGTAGAGATCGCGTCCTTCGACGTTGCCAACGAAATTTAAGGGCAATTCTCTGATCAGCTTGTAGGCTTCGCGAGTAAGCTCGTTGCCCTTGCTCTCTTCCTCGCCGATGGAAAGCAAACCTACGCGCGGATGCTCGGCGCTGGGGAACTTGCCTCCAAAAATGCTGCGGAAGTAGATATCGCCCATGATGGCGAACTGCTGCAGGTTTTGCGGCTTGGAATCGACATTGGCGCCGACATCGATGAGGATGGTGGCAGTGCCTTGGGCGGTAGGAAACACCGCAGCCAGCGCGGGACGATCCACTCCAGGAATCGCCCCCAGAACCATTTTGGCGGTCGCCATGGCCGCGCCCGTGTTGCCTGCGGTGACGAAGCCTGCGGCCTTACCATCGCGCACCAGACGCAGCCCCACACGCAGGGATGAGTCACGCTTACTGCGCATCGCCTGCGCCGCCTTCTCCTGCATACCAATGACTTCGCGAGCATTGATGATACGAATGGAGAGCCTGCGCCAAAAGGGGTGCAGGTTCGAGCTCACCGCGGACGACGTTTTCTTTCCCCACCAACAGGACTTCCACGTCATAGTGACGCGCGGCGAGAATAGCGCCTTCCACTTCGGGTTTAGGCGCGCGGTCTGAGCCCATGGCGTCAAGAGCGATGGTGGTTGGCATGTCTGCCTGTCAGTTGCAAACCTTCGTGACCGTCAAACCGAGGAAGCAGTTCAGCTTGAAATCGCGAGCGCGCTGCTGCAGCCTACCGCCTGAGTTTCGCCGGACAAGAATACCACTGCGCCTGCGCTAGGTGGTGCTCTCTGCGACCGTGATGACCTCGCGGCCCTTGTAATACCCGCACTTCGGGCAGGCTCGGTGAGGCAATTTGCGTTCGTGACAATTGGGGCACTCGGACAAAGACTGCGCCGTCAAATGATCGTGGGAACGGCGCTTGGACGTACGCGCCTGGGAATGACGTCGTTTTGGATTAGGCATTCAAACCTCGTAACTATGACCGCCTGGCCTGTGCCGGCGATCGAAACTTTAGCTTTGCAGCTTCTTTTTGATTTCGCTCAGCGCTTCCCAACGAGGGTCGCTAAGGTGTTGCTCACAATGACACTGCTCCACATTGAGATTGGTGCCGCAATGCGGACATAATCCCTTGCAGTCCTCGCGGCACAGGGCCCTCACGGGAGTGGCCAGCAGCACCTGCTCGCGTAGCGCATCCTCCAGCAAAAGACCTTGGCCTTGATAATACCCGATCTCAGTCTCCGCCTCGGTAATCGCCACCTCATCGGCCCGGCGATCCACCCCTAACGGCCGGTAGATCAGATCAAAAGCCCGGTTTACGTCCTCGCCAACCGGCTCCAGGCAGCGCGCGCAACTGAACTCGAGGTGCGCCTCCACCTTGCCCACAAGTCGAATGTCTTCGACATTCTGGTGGTGTCCGCGATGCTCCACGATCAGCTCGGCTCGGCCTTGGCTGTGCAACGGGCCGATTTGCCGGAAGTCGGGACCAAACTCAATGTCGCCGGGCTGATAGTTTTCGTCGAACTCCAGATTGCGGAGTTCCAGGTCCCGAACCCGAATCAGCATGGCAGCACCCGCCTAAGAAAACGCCCAGAATAGCCCTTCACTCCGGCCGGAACCGGGTCTGGCAGGCCAAGCTCCTGACGGGAAACACTGGCAGGTACAGACGGGCGGGATCGTTCTTAAGGCAAACACCAAGGATAAGAGTTGCGCGAGGGCGGTGTCAAGGCGTCGGAGGGGTAGGCAGTGGGTCAGTTTGAATTTCCACAGGGTCGCTTTAGCATCCGTCTTGTGGCATGATGTGTCCATGACAATCGGGAAGGGCAAGCGGCCACGCGACCCGAATCAACTCGCCAAGTGGACTGTGGAGGTTTCCACGGGCCAGATACCGAAGCCAGAAGAAACACGCCCGCCAAAAGCAATCGCCTCTGATTCTTCCATCCCGCCTGCTCTTTCCGAATATATGGCCGCAATCGGGCGCAAGGGCGGTCAGATCGGCGGCAAGCGGCGTCTCAAGACCATGACCGCAGAGCAGCGTCAAAAGGTCGCCAAGAAAGCGGCAAGAGCGCGCTGGAAAACCGTTCGGCGTAATAAACACTAGCCCTCGGGTGGATTGATCTTCCAACTAGCAAACCGCTCAAACGCCTTCTTATTTTTGTCCAATATCGCCTGCCGGTCCGAATACCGCATCATCGACTTGGCGCCGTAGTATTTCATGACCATCAAAACGAAATCCTCTACGCAGATGCGGGACGTTGGAAAGTGGACTCTCGGGACGCACCTCACATGTAAGTGTGGGGAATGTACTGGTCCGAGTCGTGTGGATGCCAATGGTAGGCCAGAACTTCCTCGCGGCTCCCCTTTACGGTGCGATATAGCACGTAACTGTATTCTCGGGTCTTGACCTTGAACCGCTTGGGATTGGATGGGTCTTTGCCAACCCCGAAGACCTGAGTGATGGATATAACGAGCTTTCCCCCGGATTGCGTTTCCAGTTTAGCCGGTGGGTTCAGCCACACTTTGTAGAGTTTCCTGGATTGCTGATAAGCCGTCAGTGCTTGCGGCGTAATGCACGAAATGCTTTGCTGAAAGTAGCCGAGAAAGGTTTCAGCGGCTTCCTTTTCGCCTCGTCCTGACACTAGCTCGCCTCGGAAGGGGGGCTAACAATGCAAGCTCAATCACGCCGGGACAGTCATCGGAATCCAACTTGCGATACTTGCCTGCCTTCCAATTTGCAATGAACTGTTTCCCGGAGATTTTGAGCACACGTTGAGCATGGGCATCCACGATAGCGTCGAGGTCGCGGTGCGAAATCCACACGATGCCAGATTTCTTAGGCTTCAGCGCGGGCATGGATTCTCCTTTGGCCAGAAATCATGAGCTATGTTGCTGCACATGTCAATTGCAAATTTAGATGCCAGATAATTGGATGACGAATCGAGCGGGGAAAGTTCGTACACCTTTGATTATGCTTGCATCGATCCAAATTAGCAAGTGTTTTCTTGACATGCTAAAGCGGCTATGGTATAAGAGTCAATATGAATTGCTTGGACACCGATCATACTTGGACACTTGATGAATTGTGCGCACTGCTGCCGAAACCAGTGGTGTCACCGTCAAGGATCGAGCGCGATCTGCTAACAAAGGCGCTTGGAAAGAAATCTGCTTAACAAGCCTTTTTTCTGTCGCGCTGTCCGATAGCGCTAAACGGAGCACCACTCCTGTCAGACAGTATTTCTCTCAGCCGTGCCACGCTCTCTCGCGCCTTCTCTGCCGCGTCCGTTAACCCTCCGCGCCTCTCCGTCGATTGGGGAGCGTTGCTGGCGCAGGGGTCTTTCGTGTTTCTGCCTTGCCTGTGGACGTTTGGATGGCTGGCTTGGCGGAGATACGAAGCCATGATATTCCTTCCTTTCAAGGTTAAATAGAGCCTCGCAAATGGCGAGGTCTTGTTCTTCTGGGAGACGTTCGACGGGAAGTCCTATTGCCGCCACTTCGTCGAAATCGATGCAGAAATCGTGTGACGGGTAGTCCCACACCATTCGGCGAACAATTGCGGAGTGGTTGGGATTACCACTGATGGCGAGCATCCGTTTGGCGTACTCCTCGCTAATGGCTATTGCACGTCGATAGCCACCCATCTCAATGGGGTCTATTCGCTCAAAAATCGGTCGCATTAGGGCGCTTACAAGTGGAACTGCATCCCTAAGTCCGTCATGCAGGGGAATTTCATATTGTTCCAGCATGATGCTGGCGTAATAATCGATCCACTCGATGGCCATTTCCCGCATGTACTCCATCGACTTGAACTCATCAAGGGGAGAGAACGATTTCCCTCCCTGCTCCACGGGGTCACCAAGCTGGATGTCAATCGGCCCCAATTCCGCAAGTTCGCCCATGTAAATTTTGTCTGCACCCAAGCACATAAGCGTTGCGGCACTTTTGGCACCGAGAGGAACGATTACATTGACCGTCTTAAAACGACCACGAAGGAACTTCATCACCTGAAACGCGATTTCCGGATGACCACCTGGGGAATAAATCAATAGTTCAATCTTGTCGCCCGTACCGGCAGACAGTCGATCTGTGCGGAGCCACCATCTTGTGGGATGGCAAATGTGCGAAGCACGATGGATCATGCAACAAATGCGGGAGCCGCGCCGCTTCTCTATCAGCCGCATTGCCTCCAAGAATTCATCAAGGTTCTTATCGGCAGACATCGAACGGGGATTACCCATCGCCATTTCCCTTCGGGATGGCAATTGTACCCTAAATCGGCCAATCGACAACAGGACGCTCATCACAGGTGCCTCAATTGAGACGGGCTGTCGGACTCGGCGTTACCCGCCTGTGGAAAACGAAACTGACCCAGAGCCGAGGGGTACTTCTCCGAGTGGTCCTGATGAACGAAAGGCCGGAGCCCTTCCTGAGCTGCTCCGGCCAAGGTTAGGGTGAAATTGCATTATCTCTGGCGTCTGCGATGCGCCCAAAATCCGATCAGTCCGGTGCCCAGCAGCAGCAGCGTGCCGGGCTCCGGAGTAATGTACAAGAACTCCTGACCGTGGTCGCCGATCGGGGTCACGATCCGAACCGCGGAGAAGTTGATCGTCGACAGGTCAACCGTCTCTGCCTTATTTAGCCAGTAGTCCACGTCCGGTGCGTAAGGGCCGGGATCGGCGCCGGGATCGAAGATCATCCAAATTGCCCAATTGATGTTTCCCCACTGCGAGGAATCGGTGAGGCTGGTTTGCAGCAGCAGATATGCCGCCTCCTCGTACTCGGCTAGATTGCCGAAGCGCGTCAGGCTCATGTCGCCACTGCTTAGCTGAGTGATGTTCGCATCCCAGCCATCGCCAACGCCGATATGATCGTAGAAGTCGTCGCACATCATCGGCGTCCACGGTCCATTATTGATGGTGAGATAGTAGGGATACGTGTAATAGCCGTTCTGGCTTTCTCCGCCAAGCCCGACAAACTGGACGGAGACCGTCGAAGCTGACGCGGGTGCGATCGCGAGCAGCAAACCAACGGTCAGAACGACACCGAAAATGATGATTCTGCGTTGCCGCATTGTGTGCCTTCCCTTCTGGTTCAATTCCCGAAACGCACCGGGGAGGATTTCGGGCACTCACTTCTGCAAGGGCACGAGTAAGACCAACTTAAGGTTGCCGCTATCCTGCACAATCGTTGCGAGATACAGTGCGGGAGTTCCAACGCGAGTTTAGTCAGGTGCAAAAGCTTGCAGAGTAGTGGAAAAGCGGCGTAGGGAAGAGTGATGGACAGTTTCCCGATTTAGAAACTACGCAACTGCTTGTCCCGAATTGGAAGTGGTGCACTGCGAAACTTCAACCCGACTTCAAGGTTGCAAACGAGGCCTAACACATAGTGGCTTCCTGCAAGCAGCAGCGGTACTCGATCCAGCAGCCATCTCCTTGACCACGCCCAACCCTTGCGGTGCCTCTCATTCAACCTGGAAGGGTTGTCACCCTGGAGTGTGCCCGGCATCACTGCCACTTGGGTGTCGGTCGCGCTAAAACCTGATTGTCTCTCCCAGTGCGACGATCAACCTCTTCCGGGAGGCCTCATTGGGTGCGTTAATCTTTCCTTCTTCAAGCCCGCGTAGCCCCATCATCGAGGTGTTGAATGAACGCTCAACTGGTAAATGAATTTCGTTCGATCGTTGGAGATGCCGGCCTGGTCAGTGGAGCCGAGCAACTGCGAACCTACGAATGCGACGGTCTGACCCTGTTCCGTGTGGTTCCCGACCTGGTGCTGCTGCCAACCTCAGCGCAAGAAGTGCAGGCCATCGTAAAGGTGTGCCACCGGGAACGAATTCCGTTCGTCGCGCGGGGGTCGGGCACCGGACTGAGCGGGGGAGCGCTGCCGGTCAAGGGTGGCGTTGTGATCGGCGTCTCCAGGATGAATCGCATCCTTGAGGTGGATGTGCCCAACGCGCGCGTCGTGGTCGAGCCAGGCGTGACAAATTCCGCCATCACCGCAGCGGTATCTCCTCACGGATATTTTTATGCGCCCGATCCATCGTCCCAGGTGGTCTGCACCGTCGCCGGTAATGTGGCGGAGAATTCCGGTGGGGCACACTGCTTCAAATACGGCGTAACCACAACCTACGTGCTGGGACTCGAGGTCGTGCTCTCCGACGGGTTCCTGCTTCGTCTGGGCGGCAAGAGTTTGGACCAGCCGGGCTACGACGTGGTGGGCGCTTTCGTCGGTTCGGAAGGTACCTTTGGGATCGTTACCAAAGTCACGCTACGGGTCATCAAGAAGCCTGAAACCACCCAGACGCTGATGGCGGCGTTCAGTTCGAGCAGCGAGGCGGGCTCTGCTGTCAGCAGCATTATCGCTTCGGGCATGTTTCCCGCCGCTATGGAGATTATGGACCGGTTGGCGATTGAGGCGGCCGAAGCGGCGGTTCATCCTAATTATCCGAACTGCCAGGCGCTGCTGCTGGTCGAGTTGGACGGATCCACCCGCGAGGTCGAGCTTCTGATGGAGAAGGTGGGGCCGATCTGCCAATCGTGCGGTGCGTGGGAACTGCGCCTGGCGAAGTCCGAGGCGGAACGGATGGCGGTCTGGAAGGGGCGCAAAGCTGCATTCGCGGCCGTGGGCCGGATCTCCCCGAATTACCTGGTGCAAGACGGCGTTATTCCACGTACGGCATTACCCCGAGTTCTGGGAGAGATTGACCGGCTGAGCGCCGACAAGGGCCTGCGCGTAGCCAACGTCTTTCATGCCGGGGACGGCAACCTTCACCCCCTGGTGCTCTATGACCGCCGCATTGCCGGTCAGGAGGAACGAGCCATGGAGCTGGCGGAAGATATCTTGCGACTGTGTGTCGAAGCCGGAGGATCGATTACCGGAGAACACGGGGTCGGAGAGGAAAAGAAGCAGTTCATGCCGGTCATGTTTTCCGCCGCCGACCTCGATGCGATGCAGCGCTTGCGTTCGGCCTTCGATCCCTTTGACCTGTGCAATCCGACCAAGATGTTTCCGGGCACCGACGCCAGCTTGCAAAGGCCGGTCGCTTACGAGCCACACCCGATCGAGTTAGCGGGGTTGGCCCAACGGTACTAGTTGGAGAACTGCCAACCCGGGCTTTGAACCTGCGCAAGCATGTGCAGGCGATCAGAAAGCCGATGGGAGCCAAACTATGAGCCAAGCTCAAGCTCAAGTTCAGAACAATGATGCATGGACCGAACTAGGCGCGATCGTGGGCCGGGAACACCTGCGGCCCGCCTCGCTAGAGGACGCCGTCGAGGGTTTGCAACCAGCCGGGGTGATTGCGCCCGGCTCGGCGCAGGAAGTTGCGCATGTGCTGCGTTACTGCAATTCCGCCGGGCTGACCATCATTCCGCGCGGTGGAGGCACTCAGTTGGGACTAGGAAATCGGCTGCGCGCGGCGGATTTTATTCTTTCGCTGGAGCGGCTCAACCGCGTGATTGAACATGCCTGGGGAGACATGACAGTTACAGTAGAGGCGGGATGCACCATCGCCAGCTTGCAGCGCGTGCTCCGCGAGCACGGTCAACAGTTGGGCGCCGATCCCATGCAGCCAGAACGGGCGACGGTTGGCGGAGTGCTGGCGACCGCGGAGAGCGGGACCTTGCGCATCCGCTATGGCGCCATTCGAGACCTGGTTCTGGGTCTGGAAATGGCACTCCCGGACGGCAGCGTGATTAAAGCCGGAGGCAAGGTGGTCAAGAATGTTGCCGGCTATGATCTCACCAAACTTGCCATCGGTTCCCTGGGAACGCTGGGCGTGATTACCAGCGCGGTGTTTCGCCTGCACCCCGTTCCTGTAGCCACCGCTACTTACGGCGCCGTGATTCCCACCGCTTCAGAGGCAGCCAAACTTGTGCTCGCCATTCTGGATTCACATCTGGTTTACACCGGGCTGCAGATTCACGCGAGCCGCCCGGACCAGGTTTTTATCCAAGTCCGGTTCGAGGGCATCCCCGAATCGCTGCAGGACCAATCTGCGAAGCTGGGCCAGATCGCAGGCGACCATAAGTTTGCGGAGTGTGCTGACGACGTCTGGACAGCGCGGCAGAAGCTGTTCGCCAATGCCGGCGACTCGGTGATCTGCAAATGCAGTGTGCTGCCTTCGCAGATTACATCGCTTTGCGATGCAGTTTTTCGGCTAGCGGAGTCAGCAAAAATTGCGGCCGTGCTGGTAGCGCAAGGTACCGGCGTGGCGGAAGTGCGCCTGGATGCCGCCGGCCTCCAGCCGCTGATCGCAGTGCTGGGTGCCCTGCGTGCCGAGGTGGATCGCGTGGAAGGGACACTGACGGTCTCGCTGTGTCCGGTAGCGATGAAGGACGAACTGGACGTGTGGGGCAGTGTGAACGATGTGCTGCCGCTGATGCAGAGAATCAAACAGAAATTCGACCCGGACCGCACCCTGAATCCGGGCCGTTTCGTGGGGGGCATATGATGGAGCAGCTCGCGACGCTGGTGAACGGCAACAGAAGAGTTTTCGATGACTACCATCCCCCGGCCGCGGATATATTGAATGCCTGCGTGCATTGCGGCTTTTGTTTGCAAACCTGCCCCACCTACACCTTATGGGGCAAGGAGATGGATTCCCCGCGAGGCCGCATTCACCTGATGAATATGGCGATTGAGGGCGAGGTGGGATTGACCGAGTTGTATGTCTCACACTTCGACCATTGTCTGGGCTGCCTGGCATGTGCCACCGCGTGTCCGTCCGGTGTCAACTATGGGAAGCTGATTGAATCCATGCGCGCACAGGTGGAGCGGCAGTATCGCCGGCCGCTACGCGAGCGGGCGCTGCGGCGGATGATGGCGGCGGTATTCAGCCGGCCGTCGCGTATGCGTAAGCTGATAGTACCGCTGCGCGCTTATCAGCAGCTGGGGTTGCAGCGGCTGATGCGGGCCCTTGGACTGACCTCACTGCTGCCGCGTAGCTTGCGTGCAATGGAGCAGTTGCTGCCTGATTTGTCGCACAATGACACGTCGGTGGTTCTGCCGCCGCGCATCGCAGCGCAGGGGGAGAAACGCCGCTCAGTTGCCTTGCTGACCGGCTGCGTGCAGAGCGTCTTCGTGGGGCAGGTGAACGCCGCCACCGCACGCGTGCTGGCAGCGGAGGGTTGTGAGGTGTTGGTTCCACCGGAGCAGGGTTGTTGCGGTGCCCTGCTGCTGGACCTGGGCCAGGAACAAGCAGCTCTGCAAAGCGCGCGCAAGTTGATCGACCTGTTCGAGCCGCTGCCGGTCGATACGATCGTGGTGAACGCTGCTGGTTGCGGACACACACTGAAAGACTATGGATACTTGCTGCGCGATGATCCTAACTATCGCGACCGCGCGATTGCGTTTTCCGCCAAGTGTAAAGACGTATCCGAGTTGCTGGCGGAGTTGACACCGCGTGCGCCGCGGCACCCGATGCCCTTGCGGGTCGCCTTCCACGATCCCTGTCACTTGCAGCACGCTCAGGGACTGCGCGAACCGCCGCGCGCTATGCTGCGCACCATCCCTGGGCTGGAATTGTTGGAGCTTCCCGAAGCTGCACTCTGCTGTGGCTCGGCGGGGCTCTACGGTTTGGTTCAGTCGGAAACGGCCCACCAACTGGGCGAGCGGAAGGCCGGGAACATTATCGCAACGCCTGCTCAGGCCGTGGCCACAGGCAATCCCGGGTGTCAGTTGCAAATTAAGGCCCTGCTGAATGAAGCGGGACATCCGTTGCCGGTGATGCACTACATGGAGTTGCTTGACGCTTCCATCTCCGGCACGCAACTGCCGGAGAAACGCAGCTAGCGGCATAATGGCCACCTCTGAAAGATGGCATCGACTCGCGACTTCAGGATCGCGCGAGTATCCGGAGGCGTCGACTGCAGCCGTCTTGGCTTCACTTCAACCAAACTGCGGACTGCTAGGATTCCAATGTTGGCAATTGCTGTTCAGGCGGCACACCGTCGGTCTATGAACATTGTTCATAAATACGCGTAAGAAACTGATCAGTATTTCTTGCGAACACGAGCTAAGGAGAGCCAATTCCATGATCCGTGAAGACATCGTACAGCGCCTCCCAGGCCTATTTGGGACCAAGAAAGTGAACGGGCGAGAAATTAACGCTGAAGAGACGATCGCCACGCTTACTCGAGAGCTGCGTCCTGAGATCGCGCGTGCGCTGACCGCCCGCCGGGAACTGCTGCAGTCGCTCGAGCCAGTCCGTGAGAAATACGCCTGGCCGAAGTGGGAAGAGCGCTTCGAAGATCCGGTGAGCGGCAAGCCTTGGACATTTTGTCAGATCGTGCAAGGCCTGATCGATAACGTCCTTGGGCGCGAGAGTGAGTTGCGCTGGCGGCTCAACGATGACGTGCCCATCCCGAACGACGCCCACCCCTTGGCCAATCCCGGCTTGGAGCTCACTGGCCCCTGGCATCCGTTGGATATGGCGTTCAACGCCTTGAACAGCCCGGCGCCGATGAATATGCCGGATTTCGAAGACGCCTCGCCGTCCCACTTCACGCCCGATCGAACGCCCGCCGATGAGCCGCTCGGGATCTTCGCGGCCATGCAGAACGCCAAAGAGATATTCGAAGGCCGCTGGAACGGGCGTCCTTATGAGGTGGTGAAGAAAGACAAAAAGCGCGCGTACAAGATCAACCCGCCTCCGGAGAAATGGCCGACGCGCTTCGTCAGGCCACCGAGTATCCACGTGCGCTATGACCACGTTACGGTTGACGGCCAGCCTGCGCCCGGCCTGATTGTCATCGTAGTTCTGTGGGTGATCAACAATTATGATGCGCTGCATCGCGCCGGCACCGGCGTCTATTTCTACATCCCGAAGCTGCAGACGCCGCGGGAAGCCTTGATCGTGGAAAAGCTGCTGGCACGGATGGAAGAGATTGTCGGCGTGCCCGCCGGCACCATGAAGATCAAGATGCTGTATGAGGAGGGCAACGCAGGCCGGTCGTTGGCGGCTATCGCGTGGGTCCTGCGGCGCCGGCTGCTGGGAACGAACGTCGGCCGCTGGGACTACCTGGGTAGTCTGATCGAGATGTGGAAGGACGATCCCAAGGGCGTGTTTCCGGATCCGCAGACCATAGGCATGGCCTCGCCCAACATGATTGCTTATCAGCGCTACAACGCGCTGCTGATGCTGATGGCCGGTATGAAGAATGGCGAACTCAGCACGGCAGCCCCCATCGGCGGCATGGCGGCGGTGATGATTTATCAGCCCAGTGATGCCTACGGCCGCTCGCGGTATAACCCGCTGGCGCTGCGGGCCATGGTGGTGGACAAATTGCGCGAACGCCTGCTGGGCTTGATTTTCATGCCGGAGGAGTCGCTGCCGGCTGGCCAGCAGCCCGCCCTGGAAGGCATTCTTGCCGGCCGGGTGAAAGGACGTCTCTATGACGCCTATCGGCAAAGCTGGGTCGCCAGTCCAGAACCGGCCTATGTAGCCGCGGGTAATACACCATTGCGCACACCTTTGGCGCAGCTCCAATCGATGCTGGACGCACCGTTGCAGACGGCCGAGGTGAACGGCAAATCGGTGCCCACCGTCTCCAGTGGTCTCTCTGAGTCCGAGCGGCAACTGCTGCAATCCCGCGGGTTGTTGAATGCACAGGGCAAGATCACGCCGTGGGTAGTCACCGAGGAGATGCTGGCCACGCCAGAAAAAATCTTCACGTCCGAACTCTGGGAGTCCATCTATGGCGTGCCGAAGGGTGATATTACGATCGAGCACATTCAGCACGCCTTCTACATGGCGGCTAACTACGGCTTCCAGATTCTGAACGGCAACTTCGCGGCTGCCATTGACGACTACGAACTCAAACTGCGCTTCATGAACGACCTTGCCACCTACCGGATCGATGTCTCGTGGCTATGGACCCTGGTGCATCACCAGGCGGTCATCACCAAAGACGGCTATCTCAAGCGGCCGACGTTGACCGAAGATGGCGTTGAACCGGCTGCGAATGCCGACCAAGTGAAGGCCGGGACTCGCTTCACCGGTGACTTGTTCCAGAAATTGTGGGACTACCACAATGAGTGGACATACGCGTTTTTCGCCGAGTTGGATCGCCGCGGCGATTCCGGCCGATTCGACCGGGGCAAGGCGCCAGTCATCATGGAGTTGCTGAAACGGCAGCTGCTGTCGCCGCGTTATATCCAGCACAGCGCTCGCGTGCTGTTTGTGGTGGGCCAGGCGAACCAGCATGAGCGGGAACAGATACTGGAGGCGATCTTCGATCTCTCGCGGGATGAAGCCGTCAAGCGCGTTGCCGCAGGTACTTTGAACCAGGCTGCGCTGACCGCGCACGACTACGTCTTTGACATTTTTCCGTAGTCGAAAGAGAGCAGCGTCCCGGGACGACACTACACTAGCGGTTTTTCCCCGCCTTTGGGCGCGAGCTTAAGGCGGCACTTGCCGTCGGAGCGGAGGCA
This sequence comes from uncultured Acidobacteriaceae bacterium, assembly GCA_963836295.1. GTDB lineage: Bacteria > Acidobacteriota > Terriglobia > Terriglobales > Acidobacteriaceae > Bog-257. Next base: position 182,943 of record CAWIIY010000011.1, read on the forward strand.
CCTCTTTGCAATCGCTCCCGCAAGGCTGCGCCTCATCTGACGTCATATCCTCGAAAGCGCGAACTATGCTCTAATATTACGGGCGGCGTTAGGCCATCTTCTCGCTTGGCCCACGCGGAGGAAGCTGATGGATGAGCGCGACCTGTATGACGAGCGGCAAGAGACCAGAAAAGCGACGTTAAACTGTCCTCATTGCCACCAGTCCGCGGAATACGAACTGGGCTGGTTCGTTCGCACCAAGAAGCGCCAGTTGCCTCCACGGGCGGACGAACGAGACCGCGCAAAATTCGCCAAAGCTCGCTCCTATATCGTCCGCCGCGACGATCTTGTCGCCTGCAAGAACGTTCGCTGCCGCAAGCGCTTTGAAGTCTCGGGCGTTCAGTCGGTGGCCTTTCTCGACGAACAGGTTCCGTCGGAACGCCCACAGTGATTCTCTTTCCTGAGCAATCACTTTCTTAGCCACTATTCTCGCCTATAATCCTGCTACGCCTCCCATGAGTTGGAAAGCCCAAGGCGCCGCTCCTTCGCCACCGCCGCGCGATCAATACACCGCGCGGGTTGCGCCCGTCATGACTCGACTGGAGAGGTTCTGGCAACGGGTCAGTGACGGCATGAAGCTCAACGAGCTCTGGAAGCAATTCCGCACCGATGCTCGTTCCAGCTATCAACTGTATTCGCGCGAAGTCGACTCCACGCGGACGCCGGGAGTGGGCAGAGCCAAACATTTCTTCGGCGTTGCCGGTCAATTTTTTTGGGCCATTATCGAAAAATTGACTCCGGCAAGACGGGTAATACTACTGCTCGCGCTTGTTCTTTTGTTCTTCCCCAGCGGCGAGGCCACATGGCAAAGCAGCCAGGGCGAGATCAAAGTCATGGCTTTCGACAACCATTTCTGGGGCGGCCTGTTGCTCCTGACGCTGCTAATCCTCGAGGTCGGCGACCGGGTGGTCATGAAGCGTGATCTACAGATTGCGAAAGAGATCCAGGCATGGTTGCTGCCGGGGGCCCCTCCCTCGGTTCCCGGCCTCGAGATTGCTTTCGCCACCCGTCCGGCTAACACCGTGGCGGGCGACTACTACGATGTCTTCCCACGTCCAAGTTCCGGTTCCTCCGGTGAGACGTTTCTGATTGCGGTGGCTGACGTAGCCGGGAAAAGCATTCCAGCTGCCATGCTGATGGCTACCTTCCAAGCCAGTCTGAAAACGATCTCCACACTGCCGGGTTCGCTGGTCGAACTGGTGGGCCGAATGAACGCGTACGCATGCAGCAACAGCCAGAACGGGCGCCGATTCACCACCGCGTTTATCGCCGAATACGATCCGCCGTCCAGGAACTTCACCTATGTCAATGCAGGCCATAACAGTCCGATGCTGCGGCGCCAGTCCGGCAACATCGAGCGTTTGCAGATTGGCGGCATACCCTTCGGCATTCTGGAAAATGCTCCCTACCAATCGGATACAGTCACGCTGCAGAGCGGCGACTGGTTGGTGATCTTCACCGACGGCGTTGTCGAGGCCGAGAATGAGCGCGCCGAAGAGTACGGGGAGCTTCGTCTGCTGACCATGCTGCATGCCAACACGGCGCTGTCGCCATCGATGCTGCTCAACGCCATTATGCTGGATCTCGATCGCTTCGTCGGCAACGCTCCGCAACACGATGACGTTACTTGCATCTTGCTGAAGGCGACTTAGTCTTTCTCGGCGCAGGGAAATGACGATGACGGTCCGGAATTGGCGTCGGCAAACCTCGCTTCGAAGGATTCCGCCTCGTGTAAGAATGTAAGCGATGCGCTGGGATGCTGTCATCTTCGACTATGGCCGGGTGCTCAGCCTGGCGCCTTCGGAGGTCGAGCTACAGCAGTTCGCCCGGCTGGTTGGCGTCACTGAGCCGCCTTTCTTCGCGATCTATTCCGCCACGCGCCATCACTACGACTGCGGTCGCGCCGACTTCAGACAACACTGGCAAGCTTTCGCGGAGGCAGCCGGTGTGGAGCTGCGGCGCGAGCAGGTGCAGCGCATCGCCGAAATGGAGACGCTCATGTGGCTGCGCGTCAATCCCGAGGCACTTGCCCTGGTGCGCGAGATCAAGGCACACGGAGTGCGGACCGCCATCCTTTCCAACATCCCTCACGACTTGTTGGCTGAGGTGCGCAAATTCAGCTGGCTCGAAGAAGTCGAGGTGAAGATCTGGTCGTGCGAGCTGGGCATCGTGAAGCCCGATCCCGCCATCTACCGCGTCTGCCTGGATGCTCTTGGTTGCGATGCCAGGCGCTCGCTCTTCTTCGATGACCGTGCCAACAATGTCGAAGCCGCGCGCGAGTTAGGCATGGAGGCACATATCTTCGAGTCCGCGGCACGGGCCAGGGAGATTGTGCTCGCGGGGGTAACGCCGACCCGTTAAGTCGGTCATCGTGCTCGGCATCCAACTGATTGCAATAGACTAAACGCCCGGCGGCGCTCGTCTTATGTTCACTACTGAATAAACACCACTAACAGTGTCTCTTCACGAGGCGCCTGACGGCGGCCGGAAAATCGAAATCGGATATAATCCTCACCCATGCTTGCACGCCGATTGTCTGGACTGTTGCTGATTGCTGTGTTGGGCTTCGCTCAACAGAAGCCCGAACTAGCCGGCGACTATGCTGGAGTTTTGGCTCCTTTACATGTAAAGCTCCACCTGGTCGCCAGTCACGACGGAACCATCACCGGAACCGTGGACAGCCCTGATCAAAACCTGTACGGGCTGCAGTGCACTAACTTCCATATCAGCGGACAATCGCTCAGCTTCGATGTGCCGATGGTGCACGGCACATGGATTGGATTTGTAAGCGAGGACGGTTCGAAACTGTCAGGCATGTGGAACCAGGGCAGTCCCATGCCACTGAATCTCACCCGCGTGAGTACGGCGGCGGCCACGTCCAACGGAGCCGCTGCTTCACAGGCTGGGCCCGGCGAGGTCAAGTGGGACGACTACATTTTTAAATTCAATCCAAGCGGAACCATGGCGCAAGTTTATGAGGGCGGCAAAGTAGTCGGCACGATCCTAACTATGAATGGCCAGCAGCAAGTACTTCCGTTGCCGGGCACCGATGCGGACAAGCTGAAGAAATCATTCGAGGACTACAAGGTCTTCGCCGCGCGCAGTCACTCGGAAAGTGGTTCGGCTGGGACCGCAACTAGCGCTGCGTCTCCTGGGCCAAGCCCCCCGGCTATGGGCGCGCCGTCGCCTACACAGCCAAGCCCCATGACCATGGCCGCAACGTCGTCCCCTTCCCCCGTCAAAGAAGTTGCGACGCCGGCTTCGGCGATTCGCTTTGATGAAGCGACCCATTCCATCATCGTTCCGCGGCCCGACGGGGTCACAGTCACCTTCGTAGATCAGGATGTGAAGATAGCCGGCTTTCGGCGTGGAAGTTACATTCTGCGACATCAAAAAGGCAGTGCAGGGAGGTTTTTCGAACGCACTCTCGGACATTCCGACGCGGCGGGAGGCAGCTTGTCGGGCGGAGGAGTGGAATTTCTGAGGGAAGGAGGTGGAATCATCTACGATTCGGGCATGGGCACCAACGCCGATATGCAGGTGAACAGCCCCGTCCTGCTGGCCAAACAGCTCTCCCAGGTTGCCGTCGCCGCCGTGGCTGATGTTCGCCAGGTTCCTGGGCATGAGAGCTTCACGCCGCCGGGGTATAACACCCTGAAGGACGTTTCTCAATATCGCCTGCGGTCGGACGGATCACGCTAGAGGTTCCAGGTTGTCGAAGGAAGATTTCGGCAGGTCCGATCGAAGCTAATCGTCTCCAGCGCAACGTTTCCTGACGGCTCGTCCTATCCAAACCCGGATGGCATAATCCTGCGAAGGAGGTTTCAACGATGTTGTCATCATGGCGCTTAGCCGGCATATTCTTCCTTGCTCTGCTGCATGCCTTTTCCCTCAGCGCGCGGGTCAGCCCCCGCTTTGAAATTACGGTTCCTGCCGATGTTCATGCGCAACCCATCACTGGCCGCGTCTACGTGATCATCAGTCGCACCGAAGGCCCGGACTTGCGTGACTGGATTGGCTCGTGGGAACAGGAAACCCCATTTTTCGGGAGCGACGTGTCCGCGCTCGCTGCGGGCCACGCCGCAGTCATAACCAGCAGCACCCTCGGATATCCCCGGCGCAGCCTGAAAGACATACCTGCCGGCGATTATTACGTGCAGGCGTTGGTCAATCTCTACACCGAATTTCACCGCGCCGATGGTCATGTGATCTGGGTCCATATCGACCAGTGGGAGGGCCAGCAGTTCAATCAATCCCCAGGCAATTTTTACAGCGACGTTCAGAAAGTTCACCTCGACCCGAGTGCCGGATATACGGTGAAGCTGGAAGCCCGGCACGTCATAGCTCCAATACAATCGCCACCTGATACCAAGTGGGTCAAGCACATCAAGCTGCAGAGCAAGTTGCTGACGCAGTTCTGGGGAAGGCCGATCTACATCGGCGCGACCGTGCTGTTGCCCGCGGGTTACGATGAGCACACGACGGTATCTTACCCCGTTATCTACGCACAAGGGCATTTTGGTCCGCGGCCGCTCTTGTTCATGCAGATGGAGCCGCCGGCAGCCGACTCGGAAAGTGGAAAATTCCGCTACGAAGCCTTCAAGGCATGGAGTGGCGCTGGCTTTCCGCGCGTGATCGGGGTTACGTTCCAGCATCCCACGCCGTATTTCGATGACTCCTACGCCGTCAACTCGGCGAATAACGGACCGTACGGTGACGCCATCATGCAAGAGCTGATTCCGTACCTCGAGGAACATTTCCGCATCGTTCGCCAGCCTTGGGCCCGCGCGCTGATGGGCGGCTCCACGGGCGGTTGGGAGTCGCTGGCTCTTCAGCTGTATCATCCTGACTTTTTCGGTGGCACCTGGACGGGTTATCCTGATCCCATCGACTTCCGCCACTATCAACTGGTGAACATTTACAAAGATCCGAATGCGTTTGAGGTTCCGGGATACGAATGGGTGGCACGCGAGCGTCCACTGATGCGCACCGCCGAAGGACAAGTGGTGGAAACGATGCGTCAGATGAGCCAACTGGAGGAAGTGCTGGGCTCGCATGGACGCTCCGGGCAGCAGCTTGAAGCGTGGGAGGCGGTTTACGGGCCGGTGGGAGCCGACGGCTATCCGCGGCCGCTGTGGGACAAGACGACTGGCAAGATCGATCATGAGGTCGCCGACTACATGCTCGCCCACGGTTATGACCTGCGGGCCTACGCGGAGAAAAACTGGCCGGCCATTGGCCCGAAGCTAACCGGCAAAATCTTCATCTGGGTCGGCGACATGGATAACTTCTACCTCAACCTCGCGGTGTACGACATGGAGGATTTCTTCAAGCAGCACCCGGAGGCACATGCCCAGTTTGAATATGGACGCCCGGAAAAGGGACACGGTTGGCTTCCCTGGCAGCCGGTCGACTTCATTCGGCAGATCGCCACTCAGATGGCAGCGCATGCTCCTGCCGGCGCGGACACGAAGAGCTGGCAGTACTGAGCAAGACAGTTGCCCTCAAAATAAATTTCGCAAGTTTCGACGCCGGGCGCGTTCAATGCTTTTGACCGGTAAATCAGAGCCGTAGTGTAGCTCTGCTCTTACTGTTCGGCACCGAAGTTTCCCGCAGGGAGGCACCACACATGCGATGCGTTCGTTTAATCCAACTGACCGTCCCGTTGGCTTTGCTGCTGGCCCTTCCTCTCTTAGCGCAAGCTCCAACCGACAATGTGCTAACTAATGCGGACGTCGTCAAGATGGTGAAAGCGGGTCTCCCAGAACGCATCATCTTGCGTGAAATTCAGTTGTCCAGAACTGAATTCAGCACTAGCCCCGCGGCGCTGATGGAACTGAAAAAACAGGGTGTATCGGAAGGGATTCTGGGGGCGGTCACTTGACAGCCGAATGGGCACCGGCAACTTCAGGTCAGAACCACCGCCGGCCAGCCACGCCGCCGTGCAGTCACCCGCATTAGGGCCGCACCATATGCCTTCCTTCGAAGCCGCCATGAAGATCAATTCAACCGCGAATGGCAAGCTTTTCGTCGGTCATAATCAGATAAAGGTGGAACGGTCCGGAGTGCCTCTGTTTACCCTGAAGTGGAAAGAAATCAAGAACACGAGTAGTAGCAAATAGAACGCTACTAACTGCAAACAGGTTGTATAGAACCAGCCAGATATGAAGCTAGTTTCCGTCAACACTGGATATCCACAGGAAGTAACATGGCACCGAAGAGTTGTAACTACCGCGATCTACAAACAACCAGTTGATGGCCGCATCGCACTGCGCAAGCTCAATCTGGACGGAGACCGCCAAGCAGACCTCAGCGTCCACGGCGGTGAACCCAAAGCCGTCTACTGCTACCCGATCGCACACTACGACTACTGGAAGCGAGAACTGCCCACACACGACTTGCCGATGGGGGGTCTTTGGGGAAAACTTTACCACCGACGGCTTGCTGGAAGCCTCAGTCCACCCTGGCGACCGGTTCTCGGTCGGTTCTGCAGAGGTGGTAGTGACGCAGCCTCGCCTGCCCTGCTACAAACTAGGTGTTCGATTTCAGTCCGACGACATGGTAAAGCGATTCCTCGCCAGCGGGCGCACTGGTTTCTATCTAGCCGTCACCCGCGAGGGAGAAGTTGGCGCTGGTGACGAGATCGAACTGATCGCTCGAGAGCCCGATTCCATTCCCATCTCGGAAATCACGCGATTGTACCTCGCGAAGACATATGGCGATAACGACATAGCTTATGTGCAGCGCGCCTTGCAACTGGTGGCATTGCCTGAGGGTTGGAAGAGATATTTCCAGGAGCGACTGCAGAGGGCGGACATTTAAATGTGCGAAATGTTAAGAGTCGAGCTGGCCGCTCGAAATTCGCTGAAAACCAACTCTCTCCTGATTCCGTATTATTCTCGGTAGGCATTAACTCTCAGGAGAACCCGGTGGCTACTGCGGCTTCCAACCTTGCACAGGCAGGTGATCGCCAAGCCAAAGTCCGCTGGTACAGCACTGGCTTTGCGCTAGTCGCCTTGGTCGTGGTCGCCCGCCTTCTGCTGCATCTGCTGACTGCCAACCGCTACGGCATCTTTCGCGACGAGCTTTACTACATCGCCTGCAGCCGGCATATGGACTGGGGCTACGTGGACATGCCGCCGTTCATTCCGGCGGTGACGTGGCTATTCACTACGCTGTTTGGGCCTTCGCTGTTCGTGGTCCGCCTCATTCCGGCGATCGCGGGCTGCGGAGCCATCGCCCTCACCGGATATCAGGCGTGCCAATTCGGCGGACGACGCTACGCGATGGCGTTGTCAGCACTGGCCATGGCGGTTTCCGCCGTGTTCGTTATCAACGGCCATCTGCTCGGCACCAACGACTTCGAGGCATTGTTCTGGATGGGCTGCGCCTCTGTCGTTATCCGTATCGTCCAGACCGGCAATCAAAAGCTGTGGCTGTGGTTTGGCATCTTGGCGGGCATCGGCCTGCAAAACAAGTATTCGATGGCCGTGTTCGGACTGGGTATCGTTGTAGGGCTGTTGCTCACACCGGAACGCAAGGCTTTCGCGCACAAGTGGATTTGGATTGCCGGCGGAATTGCATTCCTGATTTTCCTTCCCAACCTGCTATGGAATGTCCATCGCGATTTTCCGTTCGTGCAGTTGATGCACAACATCCGCGCCAGCGGCCGCGACGTAACACTGAATTCCGTGCAATTCGTCCTGCAGCAGATTCTGATGGTGAATCCCTTTGCGCTGCCGCTGTGGCTGGCGGGATTGGGCTGGCTGTTTTTCGGTCGCGAAGGCTGGCGCTATCGCGTTCTCGGCTGGGCTTTCGTGGTGACGTTCGCCGTCTTCATGATTCTCCACGGCAAGGATTACTATGTCGCGCCTGCGTATCCCATGCTCTTCGCTGCCGGCAGTGTCGTTTGCGAGGGCTGGATCGAGCGCACCCGCCGCACCTGGCTCAAGCCCGCGTTTGCTCTGGTGCTGCTGATCCCGGCACTGGTGTTCCTGCCCATCGTTGCGCCGGTGATAAGCCCCGAGCGATTTGTTGCGTACATGCGGGCCATTCACTTCACGCCGCCCATCAGCGAACATAGTCACGCGCGCTCTCCGCTGCCGCAGTACTATTCCGACGAGCTTGGCTGGGAAGCCATGGTGGCCGAGGTGGCGCGCGTATATCACAGTCTTCCGCCCGATGTTCAAGCCAAGACCGCCATCAAAACGAGCGATTACGGACAGGCTGGCGCCATCGACTATTTCGGCTCCAAAGTACGGTTTGCCGCCGGCGATCTGCTTTCATCAAAACTATTGGTACTGGGGAATTCACGGCTACACCGGGGAGAGCATGATCGTGGTCGGCGAAGGCAATCCGGCGCACCTCAAACGGATCAGCGAGTACGCCGAAAAGGTGGGGCACTTTGAGTATCCGTATGCGCTGGAGAATTTCGATATCTGGTACGTTCGGGGACTGAAAGTGAATTTGCACGACGTTTGGCAGCATGAGAAGAATTGGGACTAGTTCGAAGGCCACGGTCCGGCGCGGAGCGCGCGATGCAGCCCCGGATGAGCAGGCCTCGTCCCGACGCTTTGCCCGCAAGGGCCGGATAGCGCCACCTCCCGGCCAGAACTACGCTACGGACCATGCAAACCGAACTCCAGAGTGAAAACCAGAACGAACATCATTGGCAACAAGTGATGGCGCGTGACGCCCGGCAGGACGGACGCTTCGTCTTCGCCGTACGCACCACCGGTGTTTACTGCCGTCCATCGTGTCCCAGCCGCCGTCCGCGGCGCGACTCGGTTGAGTTCTTCCCCGATCCGCGAGAGGCCGAGCGCGCCGGTTACCGCGCCTGTCTGCGTTGCAAGCCGACTGAAATCTCCGCTCAGGCGCAATACGTGCTGCGGGCGCGGCAGTTGCTCGACAACGCCGAAGGGGTAGTGACCCTTGCACAACTCAGCAAACGCGTCGGGCTCAGCCCATTTCATTTGCAGCGGCTGTTCAAGCGGGCGACCGGGCTCAGTCCGCGCGAGTATCAGTCTGCGCGGCGTATACAGCACATCAAAACCGAATTACGCAAAGGAGAAGATGTGACCACCGCACTGTACGACGCAGGCTTCGGCTCGCCCAGCCGTCTCTATGAGAAGTCCGATCAGCAACTTGGCATGACACCAGGCGCCTACCGGCGCGGAGGCGCGGGCGCGACCATCACCTTCGCGATTGCGCCGACTCCGCTGGGACGGATGCTGGTTGCAGCCACCGATCGTGGCCTGTGTTCAGTTCGCTTTGGTGACAACGCGACCGACTTGGAGCGCGGCCTGCGAGAAGAATTCCACGCCGCGGAATTACACCGTGACGATGCGGCCATGCGTCGTTACATCGAGCCGCTGATGGCCAGCCTTGGTGGCGAGAAGACCACGGTCGACTTGCCGCTCGACGTGCGCGCCACGGCCTTCCAGCAGAAAGTCTGGGAGACGTTGCAACGGATTCCACGTGGCGAAACCCGCAGCTATACCGAAATCGCGCGCGAGATCGGCGAACCGAAAGCTGTGCGCGCTGTTGCTCGCGCTTGCGCTTCGAATCCCGTAGCGCTGGCTGTGCCATGCCATCGCGTCGTGCGCAGCGACGGCAATCTGGCCGGCTACCGCTGGGGAGTGGACAGAAAGAAGAAGTTGCTGGAGAGCGAACAAAAGAACTCCTGATCTCCATGCTTGCGGATGACTGGGGCTTGTTGGGAAGGAGCGCACGGCGCCAGCCATCGGCAATTCCCATTCTGAAACTGGCGACCCTCCTGCGTTTCCCATCCTCTCGCCGCTCATTTATACTCGCCTGTTTCACGGTATGTGCTCACAGCATTCGGTGAACTGTTAGGAGCCCTGGTGAAGATCCTGGTCTGCATGAAGCAGGTTCCACAGAAAGACGCGCCGCTCAAGCTGAATGAGGGCGGCACGTGGATTCGCGAAGATGTTTCCTACGAAGTGAACGAGCCCGATGCCTACGCCCTGGAAGAGGCGTTGCGGCAGCGGGAGAAGCACGGCGGCGAGGTTGTCGTGATCACCAGCGGTCCGGCCCGCGCGCAGCAGGTGTTGCGCGAGGCGCTGGCCAAGGGAGCCGACCGTGCCATTCATCTGGAAGGCGACGGCTTCGTTACCCTCGACGCGTTCAATACCGCGAAGGCCTTCGCAGCGGCGATTAAGGACGAAAGCTTCGATCTCATTTTCACCGGATTGCAGTCCGACGATTTTGGTTTTGCGCAGACCGGTGTCATTCTGGCTGAGCTGCTGGGCTGGCCGCACGCGACCATCATTATGCAAATCGAAAAGAGCGACAGCGGAATCAGGGTTAAGCGCGAACTTGAAGCAGGCTTCTTCCAGTTTGTGGATATGCCGCTGCCGGCGCTCCTCACCATCCAGTCGGGCATCAACAAATTGCGTTACGCAACCCTGATTGGCATTAAGCAGGCGAAGAACAAGCCGCTGAAGAAAGTGAGCTTCGAAGAAGTCAAGTCAGCTCTTGGCGAAAACCTGCAGAAGATCGAGGAACTTTACATCCCGCAGAAGACGAAGAAGACCGAGGTGCTGGAAGGCCCTCCGGGAGAGATTGCCAAGAAGTTGGTGGACAAGCTGCGCAACGAAATGCGCGTGATCTAGAACGTTGTTCGAGCGGCCCTGGCCGCAACGCACCCTAAAGGTTGCGTCCATGATCTTTACTAATCAAGTGTTGTTTGGCGCCGGGAATCGCTGCTGGCCGGAGCTTCCGAACCTGCAACCCTGTTCATATTCGGCATCTAAACGGGTGTTCTAAGTCATCGAGAAAAGGAGCTCGTTATGCCAGGGTTTGATCGCGATCAGGTCGCCATTGACAACACGGTTGAGAACCGCCGCCTTGGTTCTATTTTGCTGACGGTTGGCTGGATTCTGCTCTGGATGGACGCCATCCTGGGGATCTTCTTCTTCATCAGCCTCCGCGACGGTTCGTGGTTTTGGCCGATATGGCTGGGCATCGAGGGCGTCGTGGGCTTGGTGTTGGTGATCATGGGAAACCACTACCGCCGCGCCGTCGGCGCTACACGGCTGGGACAACGCGATTTGCAGCGCACACTCGAGCAGCAGCGCCGGGAAGAAGCGGAAGAGAATCAGGTGGCCTGATCGGTAGAACGGGCAAGGTCGCTGCTAGGGTTTTGGGGAGCAGTGAGAGTGGCAAGTCGGCGAGCCCGCTGCGGCGGGCAGGAGGCGACTATGCCGTCGTCAGAAGAAAAACGCGAAACCGGCTCAGCCCTCGTGGTTATCGGCTGGGTGCTGGTGCTGTTTGCATTCCTGGTTATGTACTTTCAGCCAGCCGCACTCAAGCTGGGAGAAACGCGGTTTCAGATTATCGCAGGCGCGCTGGTGGCAGCAGGACTGCTGCTGAACATCATTGGCGCTCGCATACGAAAGCGCAATCGCTAGGGCGGTGTCCCGGCAGGACGCCTTGAGGGGACGGTTCCGTGCGCTGGAATGACTGTGTGGTCCCGGGCCGGAGAAATTGTACTCAGTAATTACAGCCTTGCCAGGGCCATGGGCCCAAGTGGGAGTAATGCTCTGGAAGGCAGAGAATATCGGATCGAAATGGCAGATACCTTACTGGTCGTAGTTGAGCAACGCGAAGGCAAGATGAATCGCGTTTCCTGGGAGACAATTACCGGGGCGCAGGCAATCGCCGCAGAAACTGGCTGGGCTCTGGAGGCGGTCGTAGCCGGTAGCGGCGTAAGCGACATCGCTAAAGAAGTTGCCGGGAAGAAAGTCTCGAAGGTGTACGGCCTCGAGTCAGCCAAGCTGGAGCCTTACACGCCCGATGGCTTCGTGGCCGCCCTGAAACCGTTCATCGAGCAAAAGCAACCCAAACTGGTGTTGATGCCCCACACCTACCAGGTGCGCGACTTCGCTCCCAAGCTGGCTGCCGCTTTGAATCGCGCGCTTATCAGCGATGCCGTCGGCTACAAGTACGAGGGCGGCAACCTTAGGTTCACTCGCCAGATGTTTCAGGGGAAGTTCGTCGCTGATGTCTCCTTCGTCGGGGAGCCTCCATATTTCGCTACCTTCCAGAACGGCGCATTCCGTGGTGACCAGGTCGCGCAAGGCGAATCGCCGGCGCCGGTCGAAACCGTGAACGTTGCCTTGGCCGAGGGTGTGATCCGCAACAAACCCGAGGCTCCATTCAAGGAGGCCAAGCAGGCGGTCGACCTTACTCAGGCGGAGGTCATTGTTGCGGTTGGCCGTGGCATCAAGGAGCAGAAGAACATTGAAATTGCCAAGCAGTTGGCTGAGGCGCTGGGTGGCGAGATCGCTGCGTCGCGGCCGATTTGCGATTCCGGCTGGTTGCCCATGGATCGTCAGGTCGGGTCTTCGGGACAGACAGTTGCGCCCAAACTCTATCTCGCACTGGGGATCAGCGGGGCGATTCAGCACGTGGTTGGGATGAAGGGCGCGCGCACGATTATCGCTGTGAACAAAGACGCAGAGGCCCCGATCTTTGAAATCGCCGACGTAGCCGTCGTTGGCAACTTATTCGACATTGTTCCACCGTTGATTGAGGAAGTGAAGAAGGCGAAGGGCGCTTAGCTGCGGCCACGGAGCATACCTCCTGGCAAAGGGGATCGGCGCATGAACTTGCGCCTTTCTTTTTGCGTAACACATTCTTAACTGGGGATGTCGCCACCCTGAGCATGGCAGTGCGGGGTGACAACGTGACAGTTGTGTCACCGACAATAATAAATAGAATGGTGAGTGATCTTTTTGGAAAGGCCCGATGATCGTTTTTCGTAAGCCACTAGCTGACGTCGAACGACCGGTAATGGAAGCCGACGTGGTTATCGTTGGCGGAGGGCCCGCGGGCATGGCCTGCGCTCTGCGCTTGTCGCAGCTCATTGACGACCACAACGCCAGCCATCCTGACGCACCGCTCACCAAAGAGAACATTTACGTCCTGGAGAAAGCCCGCGAGATCGGGGCCCATTGTTTGTCGGGGGCATTGCTCGATCCGCGTTCCATGCGCGAACTGCTGCCCGGCTTCGAAAAGGAAGCGCCTCTGGATGCTGCGGTGGTGAAAGAGGCGGTCTACTTCCTTACCCGGACGGGTAAGGTCAAGTTCCCCATCACGCCGCCGCCCATGCGCGATCACGGAAACTACGTTATTTCCATCAACAAGTTCGTTAAGTGGCTTGGTAGCAAGGTGGAAGAGGCGGGCATCACGGTCTTCACCGGTTTTGCCGGTTCTGAGTTGCTGTTCGAGAGCGGGCGTGCCGTGGGGGTGCGGACTGACGATAAAGGCGTGGACAAGAACGGCGAGCAAAAGTCCAACTTCGAGCCCGGCTACGATTTGAAAGCCAAGATTGTGATCCTCGCCGAAGGCACGCGCGGTTCGCTGACTAAACAACTGATCGGACGCTTTCAGCTTGATCGCGAACGCAACCCGCAAACCTACGGGGTGGGAGTAAAGGAGCTGTGGGAGCTGCCCGAGGGACGCGTTGCTGCTGGCGAGGTCATTTACACCATGGGCTATCCGCTCACCTTCAACGAGTACGGAGGCGCGTGGATTTATGGCTCCAAAGACAACATAGTCTCGCTCGGGTTCGTCACCGGACTCGATTACCGTGATCCGCGTCTTGATCCGCATCGCGTTCTTCAGGAGTTCAAGAAGCATCCGTTCATTGCCAAGCTGTTGGAGGGCGGCAAGATGGTGCGGTACGGGGCCAAATCGCTGCCCTATGGCGGCTGGTGGTGCATTCCGCCGCTGGCTGGTGACGGCTGGATGGTCATCGGCGACTCGGCCGGCTTCTTGAATTCGCAGCGCCTGAAGGGAATTCATCTCGCCATCAAGAGCGGAATGCTGGCGGCCGAGACTGCTTTCGATGGCATGGTGAAGAACGATTTCTCGCTCGAGATGCTGGAAACCTTCCAGGATCGCGTGGAGAAAAGCTGGATCAAGACCGAATTGTGGCCGGTGCGCAACTTCCACCAGGGTTTCGAGAGCGGGCTTATCTCAGGCATGGTTCACGCAGGCATTCAACAGTTCACGGGTGGCCGCGGCTTGCGCGCACGCTACACGAATGAGGCGGGGCATCGTCGTATGGAGCAGTTAAAGCGGCTTCCCGCGGACGGTGGGCCGGAGGCGCATATCATCGGTCCGGCCAAGGGTGACGGCAAGCTCACCTTCGATAAGCTCACGGACGTGTATCACTCCGGCACGAAGCATGAAGAAGACCAGCCGGCGCACCTGGTGATTCACGATACCGACATCTGCAACGAGCGCTGCGTGAAGGAGTACGGCAACCCCTGCAAGAACTTTTGCCCGGCTAACGTCTACGAGATGGTCGAAGCGGCGGATACGCCCAGCGGATTGCAAATCCACCTGAACGCCTCCAACTGCGTGCACTGCAAGACCTGCGACATCATGGATCCGTACGAGATCATCACTTGGGTGCCGCCGGAGGGCGGCGGCGGTCCGAACTACGAAGGCATGTGAGGAAGGCCGCTGTTCGCTTTTCGCTGGCAGTTTCAGGGCCACGGTTGTTTGCCAATGAGCATTTTCGCGTTCTGACTGCAGCTCCCCGGCGACGGGTTTCATCTATAATCTTTGTCAATGGTTTCCGACCTCCGTGGCCTACAGGGATACCCAGGGCTGCGGCGGCGGTGTTCTGTGAATCTTGCGGAACCGAGGGTGTGGCGGGAAACGGTCATGCCTCCCGTGCTTGGAAAGGAAACGATCAGTCGCGCTAGTCTTCCTGCGCTCCGGTTCTGTCCCTTCCTCGCACAATTACAGGTTTTGAACTGAAAGCTGACGGCTGAGAGCGGCTGAGAGCTGACTGCTGTGTTTCTCACCGACAAATTCGGGCGGCGCATTAGCGACCTGCGGATCTCCGTCACCGATCGCTGCAACTACAGGTGCGTCTACTGCCGCTCGGGCACCGACGGTCCGCAATTTCCTGAGATGCCCATTGCCGACTATTTGCGCATGGTGCACGTGTTCGTCGGGTTGGGAATCACGAAGGTCCGTCTCACTGGCGGCGAACCGCTGCTGCGCCGAGGTCTCGTGGAGATGGTCCGCGAACTTGGGCGCATGCGCACTCTTGAAGGTGACCCGCTCGACATCGCCATCACGACCAACGGTCATCTGCTGGCCGAGATGGCGCAGCCTTTGGCCGATGCCGGCCTGACTCGTGTCACCGTGTCGATGGACGCCGTAGACGCAGGAGAGTTCGCGCGCATTACGCGCGTGCCCAACGGCTACGAACGCGTCCTTGCAGGAATCCGCGCCGCGCAACGCGCCGGGCTAAGTCCAGTCAAGATCAATTGCGTGCTTCTGCGCGGATTCAATGACGACCAAATCACCGCGTTTGGCCGCTTTGCGCGCGAGGAGGGCGTGGCCGTCCGCTTCATCGAGTTCATGCCGCTGGAAGAAGACCGTGTCTGGTCGCCGGAGATCGTTGTGACGCTGGACGAGATCGTGCGTCGCATGGCCGAGTTCATGCCGCTGCGCGAAATCGGCCACGCGCGCAGCGAGACCGCGCGCCGCTACGTCTTCGAAGATGGCATCGGCGAGATCGGCATCATCGCGCCCGTTTCGCATCCGTTTTGCGGGCATTGCAGCCGCATTCGCGTTACCTCCGATGGCAAGATTCGCACCTGCCTGTTCTCGGTCCGCGAACATGATCTGGCGGGGTTGATGGGGCGAGGCGCCAGCGACGAAGAGATGGTCGATTTCATCCTTCACGCCGTCGAGCACAAGGAAGAGCGCCACCACATCGGCGAGCCGGGATTTATTCCGGCGTCCAGAACGATGGTGCATATAGGCGGGTAGCTGTCAGCTTTCGGCCTTCAGTAAGTCTGCATTGAGGAAATGTACGCTACCAATCTTCCTTTCCTCTCGGCTTGCCCCAATCGATTTCGGCATGGCGATTCCGCTTAGATATTTTCGCTAGCAACTGCTTCAACTCAGGTTTCTTCTTTGTCGGCTTAGAGCTTCGTTCTCTCAAGGAATGCCTCGAGAAAGATGTTACATTAGGGCTTTACAAGCTTAAGGATTCAGACTGACCGATTGCGTCGCCTCTTGTCTCTTGCGCAAACCCTTCCAAAGCGTAACAATAGTTGCATTCGATGCTTGTTACCGCGCTGTGTGAGGTGCGGTTTACGTTTTTGTAACGCAGGCGCGGTCCAAGTCATCGAATAAAGTGAGTTGTAAAGAAGCGTCAACTTGCAGCTTCAACATCCCCGTAGGTCGGGCGCAGTATGCGCAGTGGATCTACTGGAGCCGCGGGTCAGCTTTCAACATCCCCGTTCCGGGGCGTGAGATTCCAAGCCAAGTGGAAGCCGCGCGGCTGGAGCTGAAGGCAGAGACAAAAGTGGCTACAGCACCGATTATCGAAGCGGTATCCTGCTCGCTCGAAAATTATCTTGTCCTCCCGGATAGCTCCATGGACGACCGCATTGCGGACGCCAAAGCGATTTTGGGCAGCGAGTGCATCATTCTTGGACATCATTACCAGCGCGATGAGGTTGTGCGTTTCGCCGACTGCCGGGGCGATTCCTACCGCCTTTCGCAGATGGCGGCGCAAGCCAAGGGCAGCTACATCGTATTCTGCGGCGTGCACTTCATGGCGGAAAGTGCTGACATTCTGGCGCGTCCGGGACAGGCGGTTGTCTTGCCCGACCTGAACGCCGGTTGCTCGATGGCGGACATGGCCGAGATTTCGCAGGTGGAAGATGCCTGGGAGCAACTCGTCAATCTCGGCCTGACCGATGACGAGGGCAGCGGCATCACGCCGATTACCTACATGAACTCGACAGCAGCCATCAAGGCATTCTGCGGCGAGCGTGGAGGCATGGTTTGCACGTCCTCCAATGCCAAAGGCGCGTTCGAGTGGGCGCTTCGCCGCAACGACAAGATTTTCTTCCTGCCCGATCAGCATCTGGGACGCAACACAGGTTACGCGCGCGGCATTCCTCTAAATGAAATGGTGGTATGGGATCCCTACATGCTGCAAGGGGGGCAAACCGCCGAGCGCTTGCGTGACGCAAAAGTGATTTTGTGGAAGGGGCACTGCTCGGTGCACCAGCGTTTCCTGCCAGAGCATGTGGACAAGGTCAGAGCAAACTATCCCGGCATTCAGGTCATCGTCCATCCCGAGTGCCGTTGGGAGGTCTGCCAGAAGGCTGACGGAATCGGGTCGACTGACTATCTCATCAAAGTTGTACGGCACGCGCCCGCAGGATCGTCGTTCGCGATCGGAACAGAGATTCATCTGGTGAACCGCCTGGCGAAGGAAAATCCGGACAAGCGCGTCATTACGCTCGACGATTCTGGCTGTCTGTGCACGACCATGTTTCGCATCTCGCCGCAACACCTGTGCTGGGCGCTGGAAAACCTCGTGGATGGCAACATCGTCAACCAGATCAAGGTAAAAGACAGCGTGAAGAGGTGGGCACGCTTGGCGCTTGATAGAATGTTAGAGATACAGTGATTATTCGCAAGCGTCCTCGGGAAAAGTATTGGCGTCGTATTCCGCGGTATTGGTCAGACCTGCGGGAGTATCGCCGTCGCATGGCAAATCGCCGCAGGGCATACAATCAAGCCGAGCTGGGAAGTATAGATATGGCACGCACGTTTACAGTATCCGAAGCCGAAACCCTTCTGCCTGTGTTGGAATCGCTGCTGCGCTCAGCCATGCAGGCCAAGGCGCTGATTGAAGAAGTGGATGGGGAGCTGCAATCGCTGGCCAACCGCATTTTCATTAATGGCGGCACGCTGGTTGACGTAGTCTCTGTCGCACGCCGCAAGAATGAGCGCGAGAAGGCAGTACAGCGCGCCAAGGATGCGGTCGCCGAGATCGACGCCACCGGCGTGCAAGTGAAAGACCTCGACGTTGGCCTTCTCGATTTTCCCTGCATCGTGGGGGAAGAAGTTATTCTGCTCTGCTGGAAGCTAGGGGAAAAAAAGCTCACGCATTGGCATGGCACCGAAGAGGGTTTTGCCGGCCGCAAACCCATCGACGATCGCATTCTCCGGGGCCAGAAGAAGAGCAACTAGCGCCTCGCCATGATCCAGCTTTCTTCCGCCGGGAAACGCTTCGGTGCTAAACTCCTATTCGATAATCTCGATTGGCTTATCACCCCGCACGATCGCGTCGGGCTCGTAGGCGCCAACGGCACCGGAAAATCAACTCTGCTGAAGATTCTCGGCGGGCTCGAATCGCTCGATTACGGCAGTGTCACTTCCGCTAAGAATATGACCTTCGGCTATCTGCCGCAGGATGGTCTGCAACTCTCCGGTCGAACCGTGTTCGATGAGTGCATGTCGGTGTTCAGCGACCTGCGTTCGCTGGAGCGGGAGATGGAAGAGCTCGCTCACAAGATGGGCGAACTGAACCACACGTCCAGCGAATATGCGCAAGTGGCGGACCGCTTCCAGCGCGTCACCGGCGAGTTTCGCGTGCGCGATGGTTATGCCCTCGATTCACAGGTCGGCACCGTACTGGACGGCCTGGGCTTTCGCAAGGAAGACTGGACGCAACGGACGGAAGAGTTTTCCGGCGGCTGGCAGATGCGGATCGCGCTGGCCAAGCTCCTGCTGGCCAAACCCAACCTGCTGCTGCTCGACGAGCCCACCAACCATCTCGATCTGGAAACCCGCAATTGGCTGGAGCAGTATCTCCTGCAATACCCTTACGCGTATTTACTGATCTCGCACGACCGCTACTTCCTCGATGTGACGGTGAACCGTATCGTCGAAATTTGGAACAAGCGCGTGCAGTTCTACAGCGGAAACTACGAGAAATATTTGCAGCAGAAGCAAGAGCGGCGCGACTCGCTGGTGGCGGCGTACAAGAACCAGCGCGAACGCATCGACCAGCTCGAGGCGTTTATCAATCGCTTTCGCGCACAGGCGACCAAGGCCAAGCAGGTGCAAAGCCGTATCAAGGAATTGGAAAAGATCGAGCGTATAGAAGTCCCTCCGGACGAAAAGACCATTCACTTCAGCTTTCCCCAACCCAAGCCCAGTGGACGTTCGGTCGTCGAGTGCGCTAGTGTGGCGAAGAACTATGGCGAAAAGGAAGTCTTTCGGAACGTGGACTTCACCATCCAACGCGGAGATCGCATTGCGCTGGTCGGCGTGAACGGGGCAGGCAAATCGACGTTGATCAAGCTTCTGGCCGGCATTGAACCGCTTACAGCAGGTACGCTGCAGCTTGGTCATAACGTAGAGCCTGATTATTTCGCGCAGGACCAATACAAGGAACTTGATCCCACGCGTCGCATGCTCGACGACCTCTCCGACGTAGCAGGCCAGAAGTCAATGACCGAACTGCGTGACGTGCTGGGGTGCTTTCTCTTTTCCGAAGATGACGTGTTCAAGCCGATTGGCGTGCTTTCCGGCGGCGAGCGCAACCGCTATGCCCTGGCCCGCATGTTGCTGCATCCGTCAAATTTTTTACTGCTGGATGAGCCCACCAACCATCTCGACTTGCGCGCCAAAGACGTACTGCTGGAGTCGCTGGAGAAATACAACGGCACCGTAGTTTTCGTCTCGCACGATCGCTATTTCATCGACAAGCTGGCGACCCGTGTCTTCGAAATCGGCGATGGCAGAGTTGAGGTGTTTCCCGGCAATTACGAAGATTATCTCTGGCGGAAACAAAGATCCGGCCCGGCGGGCGACTCTGTCGCTCCGGGAAATGGAGCCGGCAACTGGGCTCCCACGTTGTCAGATGTTCCCGGTTACGTGGAACAGAAGCCGGCATCCAGGAAGCGCGTGAACCCAATCAGGCGCAAGCAAATGGAAGAGCGATGCAAGCAGGTCGAGGAAGAGATTGCGCAACTGGAGAGCGGGATCGCCGAATGCGAAGGCGAGTTGCAGTCGTTCGTGAGCGCCGAGGAGACGGCGCGCTGGACTGACTTGCTGGCCAAACGCCGCGCTGATCTGGGACCCGCTGATGGAGGAGTGGGAAGAGCTCTCGCAAGTGCTACAACCAAGCGGATAGTGATCGGTTGTCAATTATCACGTCCGCGCCAGGAAGAGAGTGTTCTTCTTGACATCCCCGCTTATAGAACCCGCCCTGTTCCACACGTCGGAATCGTAGTGAGAGTTTTCTAGATCCCGATCCAGCCGGCGCGGATCGCCAGCAGGCTGGTCACCGCAACCACAATCCACAACAGCACGCCTTGCAGCAGCGGCCGCGGACCCACCTTGCGTAATGCCGCCGGCGAAAGGCTGGCGCCGATCAGGAACAGCGTGATGATCAGCATCAGTTTGCCGGCGTTGCTCAGGAACTTGTACTCGATAGCGCCAGGGTACAGATAGGTGTTTGCCACCGCCGCCAGGCAGAAAAACAAGATAAACCACGGCCATTGGATGCGGGTCTTGCTGCCCTTGATCGCCGCTGTTCCAATCGACAAGGGTACGATCCAGAGGGCGCGAGCCAGCTTTACGGTGGTTCCCACCGCCAATGCGACCGCGCCATACTTGGCTGCGGCTCCTACTACTGAACTGGTGTCGTGGATTGCCAACGCCGCCCACAATCCAAACTGGGTCTGCGAAAGCTTCAACCAGAGGCCAATGGTGGGAAAGGTCAGCAGCGCGATGGAGTTCAGGGCAAAGATGGTGCCCAGCGAAACCGACATTTCGTCCTCGGTTGCCCCTGTGATGGGACCGACGGCCGCGATTGCACTGCCACCGCAAATTGCGGTTCCGGTGGAGATGAGGAATGCGGGCCGATTCGGCACCAAGAACAGCTTGCCCAACAGGGTTCCGATGAACATCGCGAAGGCGATACCCAGGGCGGTGTACACGAATCCGCTGCGTCCGGCGCGCACAACCTCTTGCAGGTTCATTCCGAAGCCCAGCCCAACAACGGCAGACTGCAGCAGAACCCGGGAGAGGGTTCTGGATTCGTCCTTATAGGGATGGGTGGCGATGGCGCCGAAGATAAGACCGGCGAGCAAAGCCAACGGCGGTGAGGCCCACGGCGTCAAACAAAAAAAGAGCCCCAAGGCAAACAGAAGCTTTGAATTCATTAATTGAGAAAAATTTCAGATTTACCGATCGCACAATTGTACTTGTTTGGGGGCCGATTGCGGGCGTGGCGAAAAAACGGGGGGGACAAAATAGGCCCGCTGCCAAGGAGCGGTGACACTTCCTTGGCCGCAGGCCCATTCGATCCTGAAATGGATCGGAGGTGATACCTTCATGGTACGCCGCGCCGTGGAAATGTCAAGAAGAAATCCCGATAACCTGCTGATTTTATAGCAGTTGCGAATATTGAGTGCTGGCTTTCAACTGCCTGAAAACAATGAGGATGAGAACGGCAATTCCAGGCTGGGCCACGAATGTGGGGGAGCCGTTGTTGCCTGATCTTGCCTACTGGTGCTAAGCTCGGCCACTTCTGGGCTCATGAAGGAGCACCCCATGGTTTCGCTGCGGCTGTCCGCCCTGCTGGTTCTGTGCCTGCTGCCCGGGCTGGCGGTTTTCGCATTTCCCGTTACCGATGCGCCCCCGCTGAACTTACAAACCGCAACCACGGCCGACTCATCTCATCCGCTGCTGCAATACACTCTGCCGCCAGACAAGCTAAAGGAAGCTTATGCACTTTACCTGCTGAACGGCACTCTCTACTTCGTGACCACGGCGTGGAGCTTTCTGGTGCTCTATTTCATGCTGCGGACTCGGTTCGGCGTATGGTTACGCAACCTCGCTTCCAGGGTGTCTCGATTCCGGGTGCTGCAGGCTGGCGTCGTGATGTCGCTATTCGTGTTGGTCCTGGAATTGACCCAACTCCCATTCGACGGTTACGACCATCACGTCAGCCTGAAATACGGACTCTCGGTGCAGCACTGGGGCTCATGGTTTTGGGACTGGGGAAAGGGCCTGCTGCTTGGATGTCTTTTCGCCAGCATTCTGGGATGGATTCTCTATGCCGTGCTGCGGCGCAGTCCTCGCCGCTGGTGGTTCTACTTCTGGCTGGCGATCATCCCCATCCTCGTCTTCGTACTTTTCATCGAGCCGATCTGGATTGAGCCGCTGTTCAACAAATTCGAGCCGCTCACCGATCATCACCCCGAGCTGGTGGCACAGGTCGAGCGAGTGGTCCACCGCGCCGGAATGGATATCCCGCCGCAGCGCATGTTCGAGATGAAGGCCAGCGAGAAGACCACCCAGCTAAACGCTTATGTTACCGGCTTCGGCGCTACCAAACGGGTCGTGGTGTGGGACACCACGATGGAGCACATGACCATACCGCAGACATTGTTTGTCTTCGGACACGAGATGGGACACTACGTTCTCCACCACATCCCCAAGGAATTGACCATTATTCTGCTGCAGCTTTTGGTGTTGTTCTATCTCGGTTATCGGCTGGCGAACTGGATGGCGGCGCGCTATGGGGTGCGATGGGGCATCCCCGAATTGGGCGACTGGGCGTCGCTGCCTCTGCTGGTATTGATTCTGTCCGTGCTCACGTTTCTGGCCACACCGGCTTTCAATGCCGTATCGCGCCATTATGAACACCAGGCCGATCAATATGGCGTAGAGGTCATCCACGGACTCGTACCAGACGCTCAACTATCGGCCGCTCAGGCGTTTCAAATCCTGGGTGAGCGCTCACTTGACTACCCTTATGTCGGCAAGCTGGCGGAGTTCTGGGCATGGGACCATCCCACGATTCGCGACCGCATGATCTTCGTGCAGACCTACGATCCGTGGAGCGAAGGCAAGCAGCCGGAATTTGTGAAGGGCGGCCCGTAGTGGCAGATGGGTTGTGATCCTTTTACCAGTAGCCCTTGAACAGCAGATAACACGGCAAAGTCGATTTTTCCCGGACCGAGGACTGCACCCATTGGGTCGAGGTGACGTAACTTCGATTGTGTAAGAAGTAGGAGGGTGTAAGTTGGCTTTGGCCGACAAGCTAAAGCCATTTCCGAAGGAGACTTACACCCATGGCGAAGGTTACACCCATCACCGAGCACTTCCAACATTTTGTGGCCGATCTGAAAGAGAGTTTCTGGGGCGACTTACAAGGGCAGGTACAGCAGGCAGCGCGGAAGTTTTTCGAGCTGCTGTCGGAACGGCAAAGAGACCGCTACATGGTGAGCCCGCATTATGGCCGACAAAAGCCGCGTCAGGATTACCGCAACGGCTATTACCAACGGGATTTTGTGACTCGCTTTGGGACCCTGCGCTTGCGCATCGCCCGCACCCGCAAGCGGGGATTTCTGCCGGAGGTGCTGCAGAAGTTTCAACGGCGGGCGGAAGAGGTGTCGCTGTTGATCCGGGAAGCCTTCTTGCGGGGGATCAGCACCCGGCAGGTGGGGCGGGTGGTCGCCATCGTGACCGGAGAAGTGGTCAGTCCGCAAACGGTGTCGCGACTGACGCGCGACTTGGACGAAGCGGTGCGCCAGTTTCATCAAGCGCCGTTACAGGATGAGTGGGCGTATTTGTTCCTGGACGGAGTGAGTCTGCGGGTGCGGCGGCCGGCCGGGCGGCAACGGGTACAGATGCTGGTTGCCTACGGAGTCCGCCAGGACGGCACCCGGCAATTGCTGGGCTTCCTGCGCAGCAAGGGAGAAAGCCAGATGGCGTGGGAAGGGCTGTTGCAGGATCTGTACCGCCGCGGGCTGCAAGGCGAGAACCTGCTGCTGATCGTCACCGACGGCTGCGCGGGGTTGGCGGCGGCGATTGCGACCGTCTATCCGCGAGTGCTACATCAGTGCTGCTGGGTACACAAGATGCGCAATATCCTGGAAAGAGTGCGCCGCCGCGACTACGACGAAGTCAAGCGCGGGGCCCAGGCCATGTACCGCGCCGATAGCCGCCGCCAGGCCGAAGCTGCCTTTCGCGCCTTTCGTCGGCGTTGGCAGCACGCCTATGGTCCGATGATGCGGCAACTGGAGCACGATCTGCCTGAGTTGCTGTCGTTCTTCAGCTTCCCCCGGCACCTATGGCGGAAGCTGCGCACTACTAACATCATCGAGCGCTGTTTCGTGGAGGTGCGGCGTCGAACGCGCCCCATGGTTTGCTTTGTGAATGTGCAGAGCGTGGATCGAATCATCTACTCCATCTTCCAGCGCTTTAACCTGGAATGGAAAACCCGCACCCTCCGGGTTTTTACACAAGCAGCTTGACGTCACCCCACGTCACCTTTTCCTTGACACAGACTTACCTTGTGGTATGCTCTTGTCACTGATCCTTGTGATCAGACTTTGATATGCTTTTGCTGATTCATTCCCGAATGTTTATGGCCATGTGCGCCCCAGGTGGCGCCGTGCCTGCGTCGGGAGTGTAATCACGCACCTAACAATCTCCCTACACTGAGCGGCCGCCTGGGGCTTACACCGGCGGCGATTTTGTTTTAAGCCCATTTTTCGCTCAGACCTCGACCACCCCAACAAGCGCAAAAGCGACGCTCGTTGGGGACACCGGGGAAAGAAGGGAGATTCACCGTGTCACACGGCAATTACGACATACCTACAATAGCCATACATGGCGGACTCGGACCTGATTCGACCACTGGCGCCATTCTCCAGCCTATCTGTCAATCCACAACCTTCGTGCAGCAGGCGGTTGGAGTTCACAAGGGCTTTACCTATTCGCGCGCAGCGAACCCAACCGTAGACGGTCTGGAACGCGCCTTGGCTGCGCTGGAAGGAACACCTGCCACGGTGTGTTTCGCCACCGGCATGGCCGCGATCACCACATTGTTCCTTTCGCTGCTTAAGTCCGGTGACCACGTGGTCATCTCCGAAGTGGTCTACGGCGGCACGGTCCGACTGTGCCAACAACTGCTGACTGGACTCGGCATCGAGCACACGCTGGTGGATGCATCCCGCGCGGAGCTTGTCGAGCAGGCCATCAAGCCGCGGACGAAGTTGATCTTCATCGAGACACCGGGAAATCCGACCCTTAAGCTGTGCGACATTCCGGCGATTGCAGCCGTTGCACGCCGGCACGGTGTGCGTCTGGCGGTGGACAATACTTTTCTAACGCCGGTGTTGCAACCCGTGTTCCAGCTTGGTGCTGACATCAGCGTGCTCTCCACCACCAAGTACATTGAGGGCCACAACGCGACTGTCGGCGGTTCGCTGGCGACCCACGATGAAGCGCTGCTGGAACGCTTCCGTCTAATTCGCAAAACCACGGGTTGCATTCAGTCGCCGCAGGATGCCTGGCTGACGCTGCGCGGGATCAAGACCTTGCCGGTGCGGCTCAAGTTACATTCCGAGAACGCTGCCATCGTCGCGCGTTGGCTGGAATCGCATCCCGCGGTTGAGCGCGTGCATTATCCCGGACTCGCCTCGTTTCCGCAAAAGGCACTGGCGGAACGCCAGCATGTGGCGCATGGCGGCATGCTGGCATTCGAGATCACAGCCGGCGCTGAGGCTGCCGTGGAGTTGATGAATTCCGTGCGGCTCTGTTCGCTGGCTGAGAACCTCGGCGCGGTCGAAACCCTGATCACGCATCCCGTCTCGATGACTCATGCCGACGTACCAGTGGAGACACGCAACAAGATCGGCATTACCGATGGGCTGATAAGACTGTCGGTTGGCCTCGAGTCCCCGGAAGACATCATTGCCGATCTGGAGCAGGCTCTGGCAGTCGCAACCGAAAAAGCTGGGAGGGCATCATGCGCCGCTACCCGATAACTGTTCTGAAGTTTGGCAGCTCGGTACTACGCTGCGAAGCCGATCTCTCCAAGGCCGTACAGGAAATCTACCGCTGGACGCGCGACGGCCACCGCGTGGTTGCGGTGGTCTCAGCAATTGGATCGACCACCGATTCTCTGCTGGCGCGCGCGCGTACCTACGGTTCCGACCTGAGTGACGAAGCCGTGGCCACGCTAGTCGCGACCGGCGAAGCTACGTCAGCGGCGCTACTCACGCTTGCACTCGAACGCTCCGGAATAAAGTCCGCGGTTGTGGATGAAGTTCGCCTCGGGCTGCAAACCCGTGGCCCGGTGTTGAACGCGGAGCCCTGCGGCATCGATGTTCCGCGCGTGCTGAGCATTTTGGAGAATGCCTCGGTAGCCGTCGTGCCCGGATTCGTCGGACGGCAGGCGGATGGAACTCTCTCCCTGCTGGGCCGCGGCGGCTCCGATTTGACTGCCGTCTTCGTCGCTCATCACCTGCAAGCGGCACGCTGCCGGCTGATTAAAGATGTCAACGGCATCTTCGAACACGACCCGGCCGACACCGTCAATGTCCCGCGTCGCTATAGCACGGTCACTTGGACGCAGGCGGTGCGCGTCGGCAATGGGGTGGTGCAGCCGCGAGCAATCGAATTTGCCGAGCAACACGGGCTGACGATTGAAGTGGCAACGCTCAATTCCGACTCGCCGACTCTCATCTGCGCCCTGCCCATATCGTTCGCTGACCAATTTCCGTCTGCCACGCCGTTGCGCGTCGGACTGCTTGGGGCTGGCACAGTGGGACTCGGCGTTTATCGCACGTTAGCTGCCCATCCGGAGACGTTCGACGTTACAGGGGTTGCAGTTCGTCGCCTGGAACGCGAGGACGGCATTCCGCTCGCTTTGCTCACGCACGATCCCTGGGAGGTCGTCAGCTCGGACTGTGACGTGATCATCGAGTTGATCGGTGGTCTGTCGCCGGCGCGGGAATTGATTGAGGCGGCGCTGAAATCGGGCAAGCACGTCATTACCGCAAACAAACTGGTCGTCAGCCGCTACGGCAAGCATCTTCGTCGAACCGCTGACTTCGCGGGCGTGCAATTGTTGTACTCAGCGGCGGTCGGCGGTGGTGTGCCGATGCTGGAGCAGGTGGGTCGCATTGCTCAAACCAGTAGCATCCGAACGCTGCATGGCGTGGTGAATGGGACTACGAACTTTATCCTCGACCGCCTCGCTGAAGGCCTGAGCCGAGAGGAGGCGCTTGCGGAAGCGCAGCGACTGGGATTCGCCGAGCAGGACCCAACTTCCGATCTCGACGGCAGCGATGCAGCACACAAACTCGCGCTACTGGCGCAGACCGCTTTTGGCGCGTGGCTGAATCCGGCCGACATCGAGCGTACCGGCATTGAGCAGTTCGATGGTGAGAGCGTCCAAGATGCCGCCCGCTCGGGACGCGCCGTCCGCTTGGTGGCGTCGCTGAGTCAGGACAAGTACGGATTGAGAGCTCGCATCGCGCCGCAACTGTTCGAGCACACACATGCTTTTGCGCAAACCATCAACGAAGAGAATTGTCTGCAAATCGAATCGCAAAGCGGCGAAGTGGTGCAGGTGCGAGGCAAAGGCGCAGGGCGATGGCCAACCGCCGTATCAGTGATGGCCGATGTGTGCGATATCTACCGCGCCTCGCAGTTGAATGTTGCCGATGAATGTTTTGCCGCCGGGAGGGCCTCATGAAATTCGCCAGCCGACTTCTTACCTTCAAGGCCTGTCCGGAAGATCCGTTCCGGCCAATCGCCACGCCGATCTATCAGACTGCAACCTTCGAACAGGAAGAGGCGGATGCCTTCGGCCGCTACGATTACTCACGCAGCGGGAATCCCACGCGCACCGTACTGGAAGATCTGTTGGCGCGCCTGGAGAATGCCGACCGCGCCTTCTGTTTCTCCAGCGGTTTGGCGGCCATCAGTGCGGTGGCGCGGCTGCTCTCAGTGGGCGACGAGATCCTTGCCGGAGATGATTTGTACGGTGGAACCTACCGGCTGTTTTCCCGGATACTGGATCGTACTGGTGTGACTGTCCGTTATGCGGATGCGTGCGACCCCGATGCTTTCGCTTCTCAGATCACTCCTAAGACGCGACTGCTTTACATCGAAACCCCGACCAACCCGCTGCTGCGGATCGTTGACATCAGGAAGCTGGCCGACTTGGCACACCAACACGGCGCGTTGTTGTGCGTCGATAGCAGCGCGATGTCGCCATATTTGCAGAATCCGCTTGATCTTGGAGCCGACATCGTCGTGCACTCGGCCACCAAATATCTCTGCGGCCATAGCGACGTCACCGCGGGAGTGGTGGCAGTGAAACGGCCAGAATTGGCGGAGAAGATCTATTTCATTCAGAACGGGGAAGGCGCCGCGCTTGGTTCCTTCGACTGTTACCTGCTGCTGCGGGGAGTCAAAACTCTGAAGCTTCGCCTGGACTGCCAGCAGGCGAATGCGATCAAGGTGGCAAACTTCCTATGCGCGCACCCTGCGGTGCGGCGCGTTCACTTTCCCGTACTCGCAAGCCATCCCGGACACGAATTGCACGCGGCGCAAGCGCGCGGAGCGGGAGCCGTCATAAGTTTTGAGACAGGTTCATTCGAAGTGTCGAAGCAGGTCGTGGAGGCGACGCAGTTGTTCCGCATCAGCGTGAGCTTCGGCAGCGTGAATTCGTCGATTAGCCTGCCAGGGTGCATGTCGCATGCGAGCATTCCTGCGGAGGTTCGCCAGGCACGCTCGTTGGCGCCCGACTTGGTTCGCCTGTCCGTGGGGATCGAAGATGTAGACGACCTTCTCGCCGATCTGGAGCGAGCATTCGAACATGCCGCCTGCGCAATTGCCGTGGCGAACAGTGCCACAGAAGTCCGCGAGCAGCAGATTGTCTAGAGCGTTTTCACAGTTATTGTAGACCATATCCGCAATGAGAGAACCAGGCTAAGGCGTTCTCGGCGGTAACGGCTGCCAGGGCTTCTGTAATTGCGCTTTCCAGAGCTTCTACGGTTCGGGCCTTGGCCGAGCGCAACAACTGCTTGATCTTCGACCAGGCTTGCTCGATCGGGTTGAAGTCCGGCGAGTAGGCGGGCAGATAGATCAGGCGCGCGCCCCGGGCTTCAATCTGCTCCCGTACACCCTGCACTTTGTGAGCCGATAGATTGTCCATGATGACCAGCTGTCCGGGTCGGAGCCGAGGGCACAACACCTGCTCCAGATAGGCCAGGAAGAACATCGCCATCGGTCGGCGATTCGATGGTCATGGGCGCCTGCAAGCCTCGGGTGGTGAGCGCCGCCAGCATGGTCAACGTAGACCAGTGGCGGTTGGGCGTCCCTTCCGCCACCCGTTCTCCACGAGGAGCCCGGCCATAGTTGCGGGTCATCTGGGTGCTGGCTCCGCTCTCGTCAAGAAACACCAACTGCTCCGGGTCGATCTGAGTTATAGCTTTCCACCACGCTTGCCGGCGCTGCTGCGCTTCCGGGGTTTCTTGCTCCTGGGCGTGGAGTGACTTTTTTTAAGCCGCAGTCCCATCTGCCGTAAGGCCAGCCACAGCCGTCCGATGCTCAAGCTCACGCCCTTGACCGCTTGCAGCTGCTCTTGCAACTCTCGCAGCGTCAGATCCGGCTGCTTGCGGATTTGCTCCCGCATCCACTCCTGCAGCGTCACCGTCACCCGGCTCACGGGGCCACGTCGCCACGGTGGCCGCTCCATCTGCCCCGTGCGCGTGCGGGTGGCGGAGACCTTCTTGGCCCAGCCTTCACTTACCCCAAACTGTTCCGCTAACTCCCCCAGCGTCCCTTTGCCCTACTCATAGGCCTGCAAAAACTTTCGCCGCAAATCATTTGCATAGGGTCGTGCCATCGGGTGGAGCGGAGAATCGCCACCAACAGTCTACACTATCCATGAAAACGCTATAGCCGCCTGGTAAGTTGATCAATTCGCTTGCAGAGCGATTCCGGGCTTGGTGTGTCCGATTGTACGGGTAGTGCGGGCCTTCAGGCCCGCGTAAAGGGACGGAAGAAAACTGCTTCAGCCGCTGAGGTCAATGACCTCAGCGGCTGAAGTGGGGGCATTTGCCTGCAACATACGCGGCGCTAAAGCGCCGCAGTACCCGATCTCGCCGGATACGCCAATTGAGGAACCGCTCTAGCAGGCTTATTTCGCCGGTGCTGGAGCCGGTTGTTGTGCCGGCGCTCCAAAATTCACTTTCGGCGCCTGTCGTGCCCCTTCCTCCGTCTTGAAGTACGCATCGTTGCGGGTAAATCCCGAAAGACTTGCGACAATATTGTTCGGGAACAAGCCAATGTACGTGTTGTAGTCCTGCACGGCTTCGTTGTAACGCCGTCGCTCGATCGCTATCCGGTTTTCCGTGCCCGCCAATTCGTCCTGCAAGCGCAGAAAGTTTTCATTAGACCGAAGCTGCGGATAATTCTCCACGACCACCAACAGGCGGCTAAGAGCGGAATCGAGCTGACCGTTGGCCGCGATCTTCTCCTGTGGCGTCTTGGCTCCTGCCATCGCGGCGCGCGCTGCCGCTATGTCGCCGAAAACCTTTTCCTCGTGCGTGGCAAACCCCTTTACCGTCTCAACCAGGTTCGGGATGAGGTCGGACCGCCGCTGCAGAACAACGTCCACCTGCGACCAGGCAGCATTCACGGTTTCGCGCTTGCGCACCATCTCGTTACGATGGCCAACGAAGGTGCCGCCGATCCACAGAGCCAGTAACACAATCACGACGAGTACGATGATTCCTGTTTTCATGCCAATCTCTCCCGGCTAATGTTCGATAGACCGACAATCATCTAGGGCAATTTCTGCAACTGACGCTTGGGCACGCGCGCATCCAGTTCGTGAGCGACCTGCTGGATTACGCTCATGTACGCATGGTACAGCTCGCGCAAATTTTCCGAACGCGAGCCTTCATTCCTCAACTTCAGGATTGACCTCAGTGGTTCCACTTCGAACCCGAAGACCTCACCCGCTCTTTCCAGCAACTGCGGCCTCTCGTGCGGCGGATTTTCTCCCAAGGCGATTAAGGCATGGCGGAACAGCGTCAGAACGCTTGTGATCGACTTTGCCAGCACCGCGCGGAGTTCGTCTTCATTGTCAGGGCTCAGCAGCAAGTGGTGGCGCAGCCGCAGGAGCGTGGTTCGCAGCTCGTGTTCCACCTCGACGCGGTGGAGGTTCATCGGAACATCGATGGCCGCCGCCACATCCTGGCCGAAAAGCGTCTTGTGCGAGCGCTGGATATCGAGCAGCTCAATTGCGAAGACGTCGGCGGACTCACGCAGCTCTTCGAGCGTCATGATCATCGGCGGCCGTAGCTTCTCTTCGCGACTCCACCAGCGCAGGACCTCCGAGATTGCCGTGAACGATTCCCGATACAAGTGCTGCACAACAACCAGCACATTTACATCCGAGAACTGCTCGTGGAAGTCCTCCCGGGCCGCCGACCCATACAGAACGATGGATACTAAATTATCGCCGCACGCCTTCTGCAATCGTGTCACGAGTTCCTGCAGTTTGCTTTCCGGTTTTTTCATTGATCGTCACTCCCGGCGCGCTCGCTCACCAACTGCCACCTGCGCCGCCACCGCCGCTCAGTCCGCCACCAAAGCCCCCGAAGCCTCCAAATCCGCCGCCGCCCCCGGAAAAGCCTCCGGAACTTCCGCCAAATCCACCGCCCCAGCTACCACCGCGGCCTCCCAGAGCGCTACCCGCCAGAAGCCAAGGCAAAGCGGACCCTCCACCCGATCGTGGACCGCGACCACCGCCTCGCGATCCGCGCGAAAGCACCCGGACGATGAGGAAGATGATCACGATGACCAGTACCGGGATCCACCACGGCGTCTCCGACGTGGGCGCGCGCGCCTGATTGGCCGGCACGCCATTCAACTGCACGCCCTTGTCCGCCGCTATCAATTGAGCTACACGCGTCGTGCCCAGGAGCACAGCCCCGCTGTAGTCTCCGCTGCGCAGGTCGGGCACCATCTCCCGTCCAATGTCTCCCGCGCGAGCATCGTTGATCACCGGCTCCAGCCCGTAGCCAACCTCAATCTTGTACTGACGCTCCTTGGGCGCCACCAGAAGCAGAACGCCACGGTTCTCCTTCTTCGATCCGACACCGAGATGCTTGTAAAGATCGGCAGCGTAATCTTCGCGGCTGCGGCCGTCGAGGGAGTTTACGGCCACGACCGCAATTTGCGCACCTGTCTTCTGCTCAACCTCGGCGCACAGTGTCTCCAACTTGGCCTTGGTCGTGGGATCAATGACGTGTGCAAGATCGGTGACGTAGCCCTGCGGGCGAATATCCGCGATCTTCTCTGCCCATGCAATGGACCAGCCGGCTACCAGCAGCACAGCCAGCAGGGCCGACTTGACGCGCATTGGTATGGTCCAGTCGGTGGAATTGCATCGGCGTATGTACGGTAGAGAATGCAGAACGCAGTGTCAAGGAAAGCGAATGGCTGATAATACTTGGCCCAGTCGAGCGATACGCGTCAGGCTCGGCACATCAGCGCCCGGCGGCCAGAACCTCTCAGGGCCAGAACTCTTAGGACTACTTTGCCACCATCGGCTTTGGCCCCGCCGCTTTCACTTCCGGCGGCGCGTCGAACTTTTCGAAATTCTTGGCAAAGCGCGCCGAAAGATCGGCCGCCATCTTGTCGTAGGCGGCTTTGTCCTTCCAGGAATGGCGCGGTTTCAGCAGCTCCGACGGAACACCGGGACACGATTTCGGAATGCTCAAGCCGAACGTGGGCTCAATCTCGAACTCCACGTTCGCCAGCTTGCCCTCGACCAACGCGTTAACCATGGCACGCGTGTAGGGCAGGCTCATGCGTTTGCCAATGCCATAAGGTCCGCCCTGCCAGCCGGTGTTCACCAGCCAGCATTGCGCGTTGTGCTCGCGCAACCGCCGCCCGAGCATCTCGGCATATACCTTCGGTGGCAGCGGCATGAACGGCGCTCCAAAGCAGGTAGAGAAAGTCGCCTGCGGCTCGGTTACACCGGCTTCCGTTCCCGCAACCTTGGCAGTATAGCCCGACATAAAGTGGTACATCGCCTGCTCAGACGTGAGTTTCGAAACTGGAGGCAATACGCCGAACGCGTCTGCGGTGAGGAAGACCAAGTTCTTGGGATGTCCGCCAACGCCAGGAATGACGGCATTGTCGATGTACTCCACGGGATAGGCGGCGCGAGTGTTTTCAGTCTTGCTGTCGTCGTCATAATCGGGAACGCGCGTGACCGGGTCAAGCACCACGTTCTCCAGCACCGAACCGAAATGGAGCGCGTTATAGATCTGAGGCTCATTCTCCGCTGACAGTCGAATGCACTTGGCGTAGCAGCCGCCTTCAAAGTTGAAGATGCCGGTGGCGCTCCAAGCGTGCTCGTCATCGCCGATCAGCCTTCGGCTGGGATCGGCCGACAGCGTGGTCTTGCCCGTGCCCGACAATCCAAAGAACAGCGCGGTAACGCCATCTGCTCCGACGTTCGCCGAGCAATGCATGGGAAAAACGTTGCGTTCCGGCAGGACGAAGTTCATCACCCCGAAGATGGATTTCTTCATTTCGCCGGCGTATTCCGTGCCGCCGATGAGTACCAGTTTCTTACTGAAGTTGACCAGCACAAACACTTCGGAGTTGGTGCCGTCGCGCTTAGGATCGGCCTTGAAGCCGGGCCCGCTAACTATGGTGAACTCTGGCTTGTGGGACAGTAACTCTTCCGCGGTAGGGCGAATAAATAATTGCCGTACAAAAAGATTGTGCCACGCGTATTCGTTGATCACCTGAATAGGTAACCGGTATTTCGGATCGGCGCCGCAAAAAAGGTCCTGGACGAAAAGCTCCTTGCCTTTCAGATAGTCGAGCATGCGCTCATAGAGCGCGTCGAACTTATCGGCCGAGAAGGGCAGATTCGCCGGTCCCCATGCCACTTTGCTTTCGGTGACGCCATCCTTAATGGTGAACTTATCGTTGGGAGAACGGCCGGTGCATTTGCCGGTCTCGGCCACCAGCGAACCTCGCGCCGCCAGTTCGGCCTCTCCGCGGCGTAGTGCGGCTTCCACCAAGGCAGCGGGAAAGAGGTTGCGGTGGACTTTGTCTTGGCCGAGCAAATAAGTTACTTCGGGAGTTTGTAGAAGGGAGGACATAAGAGCGCTCCTAATCCTGATCGAAATAGAAATTAACCAACGGAAACAAAACGGCGTTCAACCAGCAATCGCTCTGCGGAGTTTCCCGGACCTCTGCGGAGTGAAATACGACAGGCTCCCTGACTGAGGGACATCAGTAGGTTACAAACTCGTGGGCTTCGTCCACAATAGCCTGAAGATGATCGAGCGTCTCCTGTACGGTCAAGCTATACATCTCGCGACCGTTATCTTCGCCGGACTCGATTGCCCACTTCAAATAATGCCCCGCGATCTGGACCGCCATCGGGTCGGTGATGGTTTTCCCCGTCTGCTGGTGATACTCCACCCACGCCGGATGGGGAAGCGCGATCCAGACTGGACGATCATCCACCAGAAACTTAATGTCGATCGCGTCCGCGTGCCGCGTGGCAATAGCAACAATCAACGCCTGATATCGGCAGTGCACGGGCTTGCCCGTCCAGCGATCAATGGCCTGGAACTCGTCGTACATACCCTTAGAACTATAGCCGACCGAGAGTCGCTCGGGCAATTATCCTGGCGTGAGGAGGCCCAAGTTTGGGGCGGTTCTTCCCGTAATCGGCCTTCGCTCAACGATCAGGTGCGTTCCCTCGCCTCGCCCAGAACGACCTTCACGTCCATCTTGCGCTTGCCTCGATAGATGGTGACGGTGACGGTTTCGCCGGCGCGATGTTTATTCATGGCGTTCGCGAGGTCCTGCTGATCGCCAATGGAATCGCCATCGATGGCAACGATCAAGTCGCCGCCGATCATGATCGGCGCGTTACCGAGATAGGCGCGCTGGTTGCCGCCGCGCAAACCAGCCTGATCAGCCGCCCCGCCCGGAACGGTACGAACGATCAGAACGCCATAATCGGCAGGCAGCCCCATCTCCTGCGCCAGCTCAGGCCCGATCGGTAACGTCTGTATCCCTAACGTGGGCCGCCGTACCGTGCCCAAGGTGATCAGATCGTTGAGTACGGCCTTGGCCACATTGATAGGGATGGCAAAGCCGATGCCCGCACTCTGGTTGGAACCCCCAGTGGCAATCAAGCTGTTGATGCCGATCACTTCGCCATGCGAGTTCAAGAGCGGCTCGCCGGAGTTTCCCGGATTGATTGCCGCATCGGTCTGGATGGCTTCCTCGATGTACGCACCTTCCGGGCTGCGGATGGGGCGCAGGGAACTAATGATGCCGGACGTCATGGTTCCAGCAAGGCCGAACGGGTTCCCAATGGCAAATGTTTTTTGGCCGACCTGGAGGTTCTTGGAATCACCAAGTACGGCTCCCACTACGCCGGGCGCGTCAATTTTGATGACCGCCAGGTCATGTCCACGGTCGCGTCCTATCACATCCGCCTTGTAGGTCTTCTTGTTGTGCAGCGTCACTTCCACCTGAGTGGCGTTGCCGACTACGTGATAGTTGGTAAGGATGTGTCCTTCTTTGTCGATGATGAAGCCGGATCCCTGGCCTTCCTCCGGTACCGGTTCATAGAAGAAATCGTAAGCCACAGTGCGCGAGGTAATGTTGACTACCGACGGAATGACCTTGCGATAGACCTCAATGTTATTTTGCTCATCCGGATCGAGGGTCTGAGGGCCGGCGGCCTCGCTAAGCTCAACGTGCGTGGGACGCGAGATCAAGTCTACCGGTGTCACGCCGCTATGATGCGTCGTGTACCAGTAGAAACCTCCTGCCAGAATTAATCCGAGAAAAAATGGGCGTGCGAATCTCATAGTCTTGTGAAGGCGCTCATCGCTTTAAAGTTTGCCGCAAGGGGAATTAGACGACCAGCGTATAAAAGTGTATCGAATCAGAGGTGAGTTGCGCGAATTGAAGGCAGGCGTCAGTGGTCAGTTCGAATTGACTGTATTTCTCGCGCCTTGAAGGGGCACGGCTTCAGCCGTGCCGTAAGCTGCAGTCACTATGGTGGCTTTAGCCACGGAGGGACACCAGTGTCGAAACAAACTTCCGCTTCCCTCAGGGGCTGAAGCCCAACTCTCCACTCACCGGTAACGGCCCGGCTGAAGCGGGCCCCTTCAAAGCCTGCTGCTGCAGCCCTAAGGGTCAGGCGCGCATTGGACATTCCAGGGGACGTCTCGGGTGTCGCTTCCCTTTACCCGAACGGTTGTAATTCGCTCCAAATCCTCTCGACCTGCCGTTCAGCATCCTCGGCCGAACCGGAGTTGTCGACGATGTAATCCGCGCGCCGCCCCTTCTCTTCGTCGGAAAACTGCGCGGCACTGCGGCGTTCGACTTCAGCACGCGCAACCGGGAGCGGCAGATTGGTTCGCCGGGCGAAACGCTCAACCTTCTGCTCGAAGTCGCAGGTCACGACAATGACCTTGTCGAAGTCCTTATCAGCTCCAGCCTCGATCAGCAGCGCGGCCTCGACAACCGCAATACCGTGGGGATCGCTCCGCTCAACCTCCGACATCCAGCTATTCTGACGCTTCACGACTTCAGGATGCACGATAGCGTTCAGTTCGCTAATGCGGCCGGGAAAGACGATGTTGGCCAGCTTGCCCCGATTGATGGTGCCGTCTTCATTGAGGATTTCGCGGCCGAAGCTGCGAACAACTTCGTCATAAGTGGCAGTCCCGGGGACGTAGACCTGATGGGCAAGTGCGTCAGCGGAGAGATAATGGGCGCCGCGCTTCATCAGCATGTCCGCGATGGAGGACTTGCCACAGGCGATGCCGCCAGTAAGTCCTACGCGCAGCATGGGTACGCACATGTCATCGAGAAGTTGGGAACCGGCGGAGCCAACATAAGACCGTTGGGTCAGATTCAGAGCCGGTGTATTAAGGGTGGAGCACGCATTCACAGGACGCTGAAAAAACTCTGTGCTCCTGGCTGTTCGGGTAGTGCGGGCCTTCAAGCCCACGTTAATCGCGCGTCGTGAAGTGAGCTTTAGCCCCTGAGGTACCTCGTCTCAAGCCTTTGATCTAGCGGCTTGCCTCAGAGGGCCCCAGGCCTAAAGGCCCTTTCACTGTTGCCCACTTGACGCGGCGCTGAAACTCCGCACTACCCGAATCCACGTCTCGGAAGGACGTTTTCAGAAGCCTGCGAAGGCGTGCTCCGCCCACCCTCGGACACAACAACTCTGATATCGCAATAGACCTTATGCAGTATATACATGTTGTTCTTTTATTTATCGTGTTGCCACCGCGCCCACCATATGCCCCCGCCGCAGTTTGGCCGCTTTCACCGTGTTGCTCATCAACATGGCGATAGTGAGCGGGCCTACGCCGCCGGGTACGGGGGTGATCGCACCTGCAACCTCGGCAACTTTGGGGTGAACATCGCCCATCAACGTTGAGCCCTTCGCCGCGAAATCCCGTTCACGCTTCTCATTTCCAGCGAAGAAGTGCTCAAACTCGGCAGGAACGGTAACCGTGTTCATGCCGACATCAATCACGGTGGCGCCGGGTTTCACGAAGTCGGGCGTAATCATCCCGGCCTTGCCGATGGCAGCTACAAGAATGTCAGCGCGGCGGCATACCCCGGCGAGGTCGCGCGTCTTGGAATGGCAGACCGTAACCGTGGCATTGCCGTTGAGAAGCAGCATCGCGACCGGCTTACCGACGATGTCGCTGCGACCCACCACAACAGCTTCAGCTCCAACGATGGGGATACCGCTGCGCTTCAGAATTTCGATGATGCCAGCCGGGGTACACGGTACCAGCCCCGGACGCTGCGTCGAGAGATAGCCAACATTCATGGGATGAAATCCGTCCACGTCCTTCTCCGGTGATACCGCGAGCAGCACCTTCTTGGCGTCAACCTGCGGAGGCAGAGGCAACTGCACCAGGATGCCGTCGATTTCGTCGCGGCGGTTTAGGCCCTCGACCAGCGCTAGAAGCTCCCCAGTCGTCACGTTGTCCGGCGGGGTGTGCTTCTCGCTGTAGATGCCAAGCTGCTCGCAGCTCTTCACCTTGTTGCGAACGTAAATTTCCGACGCTGGATTGTGGCCCACAAGGACGACCGCCAAACCGGGACGAAGTCCGGCCGCCGTCAACTCCTTCACCTCTTCGCCGACTTCGCTCTTAATTTGCGCCGCGATTTGGGTGCCGTTGAGAACAATGGCCGACATTCGATCCTCCTCTGGTAAAGATTCATCTTATCGCGGACAGCGCGGCCACGATCGGCTTACAGCGAAGCACGACCGCAGCCGCTGAACCTGTATTCGGGGATGCAGAGATCGAGGATGCGGCCGGCGGCCAGAGCCAGAAGCTGATCTTGTTTCGTTAGTGGAACAGGGTCGCGAAGAATGCACCCACTTTGCTAAGAAAACCGTGTTTCTGCTCCTTCTCGGCAACCGCCGGTTTGGGTCCAGTCGGAGGCAGCACCAGCGGCTCAAGCTGCAGCGGCTGGTTGTGTTCCAGCTTCAGCGTTGCCACCATCTCAGTGAGGTCTGGCGCGGAACCGTCGGCGCGGTAGACCAGCGGAGCGCTAACCGCGAGGTGAACGTTTTGGCTCACTGGGGCCGGTCTGGGAACGGGTTGGGTGGGCTTGGATTCCGCGGCAGGAGGCGGCGATGGTGCGGCTCTCGCGACCTGTGTCGGCGGAGACATCGGACACCCGCAATTTTGCTTCGTACTTATGGCTTGGCTGAGATGTCCGCCCTTGAATAGGACGGCTTCGTTTGGTTTCACCTGATAGGTAGCATCGCCCATGGTCTCGGAAACCACGATTGAGGCGACGTTCCACGGCAACGACTGAACGCAGGTGTCGCCTTGTGGAGTCACCTTCACAGCAATGTGTACGGTGCCTGGACCGGGCAGCAGAAGGCGCAAATCCGGGGTCAGGAGCGTGTCGGCAGCGGCGCCCAGCGGATAATTCATCTCCAGGTTACCGCTATTCATGCTGAACATTAGCTCGCGCCCACTCTGCGACGCGTTGACCGAAAGATTCGTGCCCGAGCAAACCAGCACGCTGCCTCCACGCTCCAGCTTTAAAGTTGCGGTTTGCGCACCGGCGGCGATCGAGGAGCCACTTAGAACGCTGGTACCGGAGCCGGCAAGGATAACCGACCCTTTCACCCTGGCGTCGGTCGCATACAGTTCTCCCAAGGTTTGCTGCGCAGCCGCCGTACAGCCCATCCCGAGCACGAGCACAGAGGGCAGGACCAAATAGCGATGAAGAGGCAACAGCATAGTGCAAAAATGGGGTATAGCTGACGATAGCACTTGGACGGACAATTCAACAATCCGTGCTCGGGCACGCCCTTCCGCCATCCAGATCGAGGAGGGTAGCGGCCCTGCGCATGTTTGAACCGCCGCCCCTGAACGTCTACTCTTAAGGTATCCACATGGCAACCAGCCGCGCTAACGGTCGCCCGTATCCGAAACTAGTTTTCGGCGAAACGCTCAGCGTCGCGGTCCAGACCTTTCGCACCAACAAGCTCAGATTCATCCTGACTGCCTTGGGCATGGTCATCGGGACGGCGTCGCTCATCCTGGTGGTCACCATCGGGCTCACGGGCAAGCAATACATTTTGCAACAGATCCAGAATGTCGGGTCGAACATGATGGCGGCCGAGTACGTAGGTGGCGACAAGTATGCCGCCCAGAGCTCGAACGACATGCTGACCCTCGCGGATTGGGATGCGGTGCGGGAGCAGGGCCCGGGCATCAGTGCGTCGTCGCCGATGATCGAGTTTCACGACGGAGTGCCGATTCCGGGTGGCCAGGAACGCGACGTTCTGGTACTGGGCGTGTCGTGGCAGTACCGGTATGTGCGAAACCTGAACGTTCTGGCTGGCCGGTTCTTCGACAGCGGCGACACCCGGGCGCGCAACAAAGTGGGGCTCATTACGCAGACTCTCGCCAACACTCTGTACGGGTCGCAAGATGCAGCCATCGGACAGCAGATCAAGCTCAGCGGCTTGCCCTTCACCGTGATCGGGACCTTTCGCGAACGGGTGGACACTTTCGGCGAGTCCGAGATTTCGGACAATACCATGCTGATTCCTTACACCGTGGCGCAGTTCTTTAGCGGCAATGATAAGGTGAAACAGTTGTTCTTTTCTGTGTCCGACTCGGCCGAGGTGCCCTCGGGCGACTCAGGAAATTCAAGATGTGCTGCAGTCGCGGCACCGCCCTGAATCGGTGTACAGGGTTTACAACCTGACTCAGCTTCTTTCCGTCGCCGCCAAAACGGCGAACACGGTGACCACCGTGCTGCTGCTTATTTCCGTATTCACGCTGCTGGTTAGCGGAGTGGGCATAATGAATATCATGCTCGCCACGGTGAACTCCCGCATTCGCGAAATTGGTGTGCGCAAGGCCGTCGGCG
Organism: uncultured Acidobacteriaceae bacterium; assembly: GCA_963836295.1. Lineage (GTDB taxonomy): Bacteria > Acidobacteriota > Terriglobia > Terriglobales > Acidobacteriaceae > Bog-257. The sequence goes on from CAWIIY010000011.1 coordinate 223,095, forward strand.
CCACCAACGCAGAAATTCGCGCGCAATTCTTGGCGGAAGCCATACTCATATCGTTGGTGGGCGGATTTCTCGGAACTTTCATCGGCTTGGCGCTGCCCTTTTCCATACGGTACATCACCAATTACCGCGTGCCGGTCTCTGGTTGGTCGGTCATCATTGCGGTGGTGGTTTCTAGCCTGGTAGGCGTGATATTCGGCACCGCTCCCGCCGCCCGGGCCGCGAACTTAGATCCGGTGGAAAGCCTGCGCTACGAATAGCTTGTCAGGGCAGCTAATTTTCTTCCACTTACCGCCATCGAAATTCCGGATTTCGCATCATTTCAGATACGCCATTTCAGTGGCCGATTCCTACGGAGATCATCATGCAATTGAACGAATACACCACACTGGGGCGATCCGGGTTGCGGGTCAGTCCTTTGGCGCTGGGCACCATGACGTTCGGCAACGATCGCTGGGGTTCCGACGATGCCGAGGCAAAACGCATCTTCGACCGCTATGTCCGGGACGGCGGCAACTTCATCGACACGGCTGACGGCTATGCCGAGGGAAGGAGTGAGCAGATTGTCGGCAGGTTTGTTGCTGACGACAAGCTCCGCGATCGGCTGGCGATTGCGACCAAGTTCACCTTCAATGCTCAGGAAGGCAATCCCAACGCCGGTGGCAATGGGCGCAAAAATATCTATCGCGCACTCGAAGGCTCGCTTCGCCGGCTGAACATGGATTATATCGATATGTACTGGATGCACGTGTGGGACACAGTTACTCCGGTCGAGGAAGTCATCGGCACCATGAACGACCTGGTCCGCGCAGGAAAAATCCGGTACTACGGATTTTCCGACGTGCCAGCCTGGTATGCGGCGCGAGCGCAGACATTGGCGGAGCGGCTGGGGTGGGAGCGGGTGATTGGCTTGCAATTGGAGTATTCGCTGGTTGAGCGCAGCATCGAACGAGAACACATTCCAGGGGCACGCGAACTGGGCCTTGGGGTTTGCCCGTGGAGTCCTCTGGCCAGCGGTTTCCTGGCCGGCAAATACAGCAGGGAAGGCCCCTCCAGCAGTAAGGGCAGCCGTCTCGATGTTTTGCAGGGTTCGAACAACCCGGTGTTCAACAAATTTACGGAGCGCAACTGGAAGATTCTAGATGCCGTGAGAGAAGTTGCCAAGCAGTTGGACCGTTCGCCCGCGCAAGTGGCGCTGAACTGGGTGGCGACCCAGCCGGGGGTGACGTCAACCATCATTGGCGCCACGAAATTGAATCAGCTCGAAAGCAATTTGGAGGCGATCAGCTTTACGATTCCGGACGAGCTGCGACAGAAACTCGACGAAGCAAGCCGACTGGATCCAGCGCATCCCTATATGTTCTTCGACGACGTCCTGCAAGATCGGGTTCGCGGTGGAGTGAGAGTACGGAAATGGAGTTGACCGGTCCATCGTGGTTCATGATTTGGGGCATACCAGGGTTCCTGCTGTTCTTATTGCCGCGACAAAACAGGAGAGCCCAAGCCGTTTAGCTTGGGCTCTTCACTTTTCGCTTGGGTTGGCGGGCCGAACGTCTAGTTTCTGGCGTGGCCCGCGTTCCGTTTCCAATTAAGGCACAGCGAATCTTGTCACCGTCAATCCCCTACTACATCACGAGGGCAATGCTCTCCAGTTCTCGTTGGAAGGCCTCCAGAGTGCTGCCCAGCATTCCCGCTCTACTCACCGCATTGCGGGCTTCCTCCGCCGATACACCGTAACCGTGCCCGGCGAGGAACATCTGGATTAACTCGGCTGCATCCTTGGAGTCAAACCCCTGGAGTAGCTCACTCCTCAGCGCCGATAGCTCCGGGACGGAAAATTTTTCTGCCATCATTCACCTCACCTCCGACCCTTGCGGGCTTTGCTACTTAGACGGATCAGACAGCTATTAAGTTGCAGGCAATTCGAATGCCGAACCTGATGCTCTCCCTGCCGTCCGGCCGGATTTTTGTATGAATTTAACCCCTTGATGCTGCAATAGTTGCAGGCGCCCTCCACGAAAAGCGACTCTGGAGGTCCTTTCGCCCGAAAAGGGAAGGCGATCACAGGTTCCCGGCTGCAAGAATTTGCGCAGATTCGGGGGGAAAGTGCTCTTCCGAGTTCTAGCGGTGTGTTTTATTTCGGGAAAACTGGGCGATTTCCACCACTGGAATCTGTGACCTCTACCCAACCGATGGAGGAGCGCACCCATCGCCACGGCGGCGCGTACGCCTCGCACCTCGCAACCGGTACGGCTCAAAGTTGCTCGATCGTGGCTTCGGGTTCTATCAGTATCGGGATGCCGTTGCGAATGGGATAAACGCGCTTGCACTCATTGCACTTCAGGCCGTCGTCGCCACGCGGCACCAGCGGCTTGCGGCAGACGGGGCAGGCAATGATTTCCAGCAGGTCCGGGCTGATCATGACCGATCCATTTTAGCAGGCGGCGCTCGCGGGCAGCCGCCCATGGTGGATTGATGACGCCGATGTCAGGCGGCCCAGTTCTGCTAAACTTACGTTGTTGTATGACAGAACAATCGCGTTCTCGCGTCTTTCTTTGGCCCTGCTGGGTGGTGGAGCATTCTTTCTGTTCCTGGTTGCCATCTTCGCATTGGTCTACTTCACCGTGCGCTCGCAGGAGAAATCGCCCTTCGGCGGCTTCGGGGACAAGATCGCCATCGTCGATTTGGAAGGCGTCATCCTCACTCCGAAAGATACCGTGGAACAGCTCAAGAAGTTTGACGACGACGACTCGGTAAAAGCCATCATTCTGCATGTGAATTCCCCTGGCGGAGGGGCTGCGGCTTCGGAAGAAATTTATCGCGAGGTGCTACGCATTCGCAATGAGAAAAAGAAACCCATTGTGGCGTCCATCGAAACGGTGGGCGCCAGCGGCGCGTATTACGTGTCCTCGGCAGCCACTAAAATCTTCGCCGACCAGGCCAGCATAGTCGGCTCGATCGGCGTGATCTCTGAGTGGTACAACTACGAAGAGTTGCTCAAGTGGGCGAAGCTGAAAGCCATCACGCTGAAGGCGGGCGAATTCAAGGACACCGGATCGCCCACTCGCGAGATGACCCCCGTTGAGCGTGCCTATTTGCAAGGGCTGATTGATACCTTGCACACGCAGTTCATTCACAACGTAGCCGTAGGGCGGCGGATGAAAGACGACGAGGTGCGGACACTGGCGAACGGCAAGGTGTGGACGGGCGAGCAAGCCGTGCCGCTGAAGCTCGTGGACCAGATTGGCGATTTTCAGACGGCAGTGGCGGATACCGCAAAGTCGGTGGGAATCAAAGGCGAGCCGACGCTGGTGCGTCCCGAGAAAGAGCGCAAGAGTGTGCTTGACCTTCTTTTCGGCGATATCTCCGATTACCTGCCAAGCCGGGCGAAATTGATGGAAACCAACGTCGGCTTTTACTACCTTTGGAAGTAGCGGCACTGTGGTTCAGGAAAACACGGAAGTCCAACGAAAACTTAGGCTTGCCAACGTCCTGTCAATTTGAGAGTATCGCTTGTGCAACTGCGCAGGCGATTGGTTTCGCGATAAGGGGCGTGCGGGATGACCAAAGCAGACTTGATCGATGAAGTTTCCCGGTTGGCGGAACTCACCCGGAAGGACAGCGAGGTCATTGTCGAAACCATCTTCGAGAGCGTGGTACGCTCATTGCGTGCCGGCGACAAGATCGAGATCCGGGGCTTCGGCAGCTTCCGCACCCGCCAACGTAAGTCCCGCGTGGGGCGCAATCCCAAGACTGGAGATCGCGTCGAGGTTCCCGCCAAGAAGATTCCTTTCTTCAAGCCCAGCAAAGAGCTGAAGGACATGGTTAATCGTTACGTGGAAGAGCACCCGCACGTGCAAGCCGCCGCAGACGACATGCCCGAGCCGCAGGCATAGTCTGCGCGGGAACTTGCCTGAGGCGAGGCTTTTCCCGTACGCTAAACGCTATGGAAGTACATTTCACGCCCGAGCAGGAAGCGCAGCTAGCGCAGATTGCCACCACCGCAGGCACTGACGCCGAGCGTTTGGTGAAAGACGCAGCCTTGCGCTTGCTACAGGAAGATGCCCGCTTTCGTACAGCCGTGCGGGAAGGCATCGCACAGGCCGACCGGGGCGAGTTTATTGAAGAAGAAGAAATGGACGCCCGCCTAGAGCAGATGTTGCGCTCATAGACATGCGTATCCGCTGGACGCCCGCCGCCGCAGAGGACTTGCAGCGCATCAGCGATTACCTCAAAGACCACCATCCTCATTACCGGCAGCCCACCATGCGCAAGCTGTATGAGGCTATCAGTTCATTGAAAGCAGTGCCGCACCGTGGACGGCCCGGACGCGAGAACGGAACCCGAGAAATCCTGTTTCCGCCCCTGCCCTATGTCGCCGTCTATCGCGTGAAGGAGCAGACCATCGAAATTCTGCGCATCTATCACAGCGCACATGACCGAACCTAATGTTATCGAAAAGGGTAAGTTTTAGCACCGTTGTGTCGGTAAGGGTTCCGCCCACTTAATATAGGGGACAGACACACATCATGAGCTCAAGAATGAGGCTTCAGAAGCTGGTCCGCGCAAGGAGTTGAATGCGATGAAACTTCTCTTTCATGAGGTGTACAAAATAGCTGACCTCATGATTAGCTGTATCAGTGTGCAAGATTCCTTTGACGAACTAGACTGGACTTCTTGCGACGTAAGCCGCTGTTTAACCAACTTTTCTAAAATCAGCCTGCTCGGCCACTTTTGTTTTACGCACATATCTATGTATCAATACCGAAAGGCTCGCAAAGACCCGGAAACCATAGACGTTGAATTCGTAGAAGAAGGGCTTGCTAAGTATGAAGTGCCTTTTGTTCCCTATGTTGAATTCTTAAAGCTGCACCCGGACTTAAACGAAGACGACGCGGACCCAATTTATGAATGGTTCTGCACTCAGAGTGAAACGTTCGATCAGATGTGGGCAAGCATGACAGATGAAGTCGTCCATCTACTTTTTGGCAATCGACATTTCCTCTTGGAATTCAATCAAGGCCTTGCCGAATTTCGCCGGGAACGAGGCGACAAGCCATCGCCAAGAGTCGCCATTCCTCAATGGGTAAAGAAAGCCGTGTACTTCAGAGAAAATGGCCGATGCGCTTTGTGTAAGAAAGATCTATCAGGCCTGATCGCTATTGATCCTAAGCAGCATTACGACCATATCGTTTCTTTGAAAGCACTAAAGGCTAATGATCCTTGCAACATCCAGTTGCTGTGCGCGACATGCAATCTAACCAAGGCAGCGTCTCGGGCCCATACATCTTCAGAGTACGAACCGTGGTGGAGAACAAAAGGCGAGGATTGCGCCAGTCTCAAAAAGGGTAAGTTTTGAGACGCAACGGGGAATCCCTAAAATCAAAGGCTTGCAAGTCTCAAAAGTCTATTTCAAAATCAACCCATGAAAATACGAGTGTGCCCGCGTCTCGACCGACAGGTACCCCTGCCACAACCCCTCCCTGCAAGCGCTGTGCGAGAATCAATGCGCACTCATCCGTAACGCAAATCAGGAGGACGCATGCGCGAAGTGATCGCGACCAATGACGGCCCCAAAGCCATCGGGCCGTACTCGCAGGCCATCAAAGCGAACGGATTCGTTTTTCTCTCTGGACAGATCGCCCTCGATCCGGCAACGCAACAACTCGTCTCCGGCGACGTAGCGGCGCAGACCGAGCGTGTGCTGCAAAATTTGGCAGGCATCCTCAAAGCGGCGGGCAGCTCGCTGACACAGGTCGTGAAGACTACGGTCTTCCTCAAGAATATGTCGGAGTTCACCGCCATGAACGAAGTCTATGGGCGCTACTTCACCGAAGCGCCGCCCGCGCGCTCCACCGTCGAGGTGGCGCGCCTGCCCAAAGACGTGCTGGTGGAGATCGACATCATAGCTCTCGCTTGACGGGAATTCGACAGCGTTGAACCTCACGGATCGCATTTACGTCGCGGTGCACGTCGCGCTGACCGTGCTGGTCTGTGTGCGCTATCAGCGCGTCGAGCACTGGCCTCGGTACGTCGTGTGGAACGCGTGTGCGCTTGCAGTAATTTTTCTCCTCACGCGCAAGCGGCGCAACGGCGTCGGTTGGGAGTTCGCTCACGATTGGCTGCCGGCCATCTTCTTCATCACCGTCTTTGAAGAGGTTTCGTACCTGTCGCTCTCGCTTCGAGGCGGCTGGAACGATGCTTATATCTCCTTCGCTGACGGATTGTTGTTCAACGGGCCTCCGGCGGCGTGGATGCGCGCTCACGCTGCGGTATGGCTAGTCGGGTCCATGGAGTTAGGCTATCTCGCCTTTTATCCGCTATACCCGGTTGTAGCCGGCCTCTTCTGGGCCTGGCGTGAACGGCAGCCGTTTGCAAATGCATTCCGCGGGCTGACCGACGCGCTTAGCGTGGGGTATTTGATTTGCTACGCAACGTATCTCCTCTTCCCGACGCGCAGTCCGGCAAACGGTCTGGGAGTGCAGCAATTCGGCGGCGCGCAACGAGGTTTGTTCCAGAGCCTGGTAGAGCTGATTCAAAACCACGCCGGCGTGCACGGGAACGCATTTCCCAGCTCGCACATCATGCTGGCATTTGTGGTCCTGATATTCGCCTACCGATTTCTGCCGCGCCTCGCGCCTTGGTTACTGTTCCCGATTCTGCTGATGTGCGTGGGCGCGGTATACGACGGATATCACTACGCTGGCGATGTGATGGTTGGCGCGCTGCTCGGGGTCGTGGTGGGACTGATGTTCGCGCGCCGTGGAACGCGCAGGTCATACCAGCGGGATGAGCCTGCCTAGATCAGCGCCAAGAAAACTCTGATCAAGTATGGTTCTGTGAAGGGGACGGCCTTCAGGCCGTCCGCAAACATATGATATTAGGTCGGGCTTCAGCCCCTGAGGGACTTCCGAGGGACCTAATCAGGATTTCCCTAGAGCGTGTTTCAAAAATGGTTTGACGACAAGGGGATCGTTCCCTCAGCAGCTAGAGCAGTTCCTTAGTAGCTATATCCTGGAAGGTTAATTGACGATAGAGTGGCAATGGCGATCTCTGCGAAGCGTCGATGCCACGAGCCTATTCGGAGGATTTGCGCTGCAAGCTTCTGGAAGCGTACGAGGCCGGTCGTGGGAGCTTGCGGGAACTGGCGAAGCAGTTCGGCATCAGTTGGGGGTACAGCAAGAAGATTCGAGCCCGGCAGTTGCGGACGGGGCGGAAGGAGCGGCCGGCGCAGAGCCAGCATCGGTCCTGCCAGTCGGTTGACGGCTGGGGTGGAGCCGCAGTTACGGTCGATGCTCCGGCAACAGCCCGATCTGACCTTAGCGGAATTGCAACAACGGCTGGCTGGCAGAGCCGGGGTCGACATCAGTCGTTCGCGACTGTGGGTGTGGCTGCAGCGGTTGGGCTTACGGCATAAAAAAAATCACTCCGGCGCCGGAGCAGGAAAGCGGCGCAAGCCTCTGGCGTCGCCAGGCGTGGTGGGAGCTGGTAAGCGAGTTGGATCCCGCCGCGCTGGTGTTTCTCGACGAAAGCGGCGTGACCACGGAGATGACCCGCCGCTAGGGTTGGGCACCTCGACCCGAACGCGTCTCGGAAGCGGTGCCCGCCGGCCATTGGCGCACCCTCACCGTGTTGGCCGCGCTCACCACGGCCGGCGTGCTGGCCAGCATGACCATTGAGTCGCCTACTGATGGGGATGTCTTTCTCGCCTTCGTGGAGCAGGTACTCGTGCCGCGGCTGGAACCGGGGCACGTCGTCATCCTGGACAACTTGGCGGCCCACAAGGTGGAGGGCGTGCGCCAGCTCATCGAAAGCCGCGGCGCGCAATTGCTCTATCTGCCGCCGTACTCGCCCGACTTTAACCCCATCGAGCCAGCCTGGTCCAAAGTGAAACAACTGTTGCGGGCCGTGAAGGCCCGAGTTCTGCACCAGCTCGAACCGGCGATCACCCAGGCCTTGGCTGCCATCACCGCTCAAAACGCGCAGGCCTGCTTCCGCCACTGCGGGTACAGGATACAGCAACTATGAAAATGCTCTAGCCTAGCCGAATGGCCGAGTGCCAGTGAGCGCCTGCATTGCATCACCGGATGCCACCAGATATCGGTCTGTACCGGCTCAGGAGAATTGAGGACTTCACTAAGATCGTGTATCAAGAATCGGTTTGCCGTTGCCAAATTCGGCTGCTCGTGAGGTGTCGAGAATTGGTAACAAAGGCAGAAAAAAGGCGGCCCCGAAAGGGGCCGCCAAAGTGAAGCAAAGTTCAAGCAATTAGAAGATGATCTTGCCCGCAAACTGGATGACGCGTCCCGAAGGCAGACCGGTGAAGAACGATCCGTAGGGGCCAGTTGGCGGCGCCGTGGTGGTGGTGATCTGACCGAACGTTCCATCCGCAAGATTGAGGTCAGGGTTGGTAAAGTTCGGGTGATTGAATGCGTTGTAGAAGTTGGTTGCGAAGTTAAACGTGAACCGCTCCGTCAACTTGAAGTTCTTGGCGAGGGTGATGTCCGAGTCGAAGAAGTGGGGTCCACGGTATTGGTTCCGGATCTGGTTCGGGAACGTTGTAAACAAGTTCGACGACCCAAACGCAGCAGGGTTCAGGCACTGACTGTTGCCATTGACGCAGCCCTGTTGGCCATTCCCAGCAAGGACGTTCGCGACCGTATTGGTCGGGCCATAGTTTGCGATGCCGGTATTGCCATCAATGACCGTGAGTGGCAGGCCCGAGCGCCAGAAGAAGTTCTCCGACAACATCCAGCCGCCGAAGGCGGTGTTGACGAAGCTGTTGCTGAACTTGAACGGCATGGACCATACATAGGAGCCGTTAAAGCTGTTGCGAACGTCGTAATCGGCGTTGCCATAGTTGTTGCACCGCAGACATGCAGGATTGATCTGGTAGGCCAAGGACCCGAACGATTGAGAGTTGTTGTATGGAGTCGCGCTGATACCACCGTTCGAGACGTCATCCATGGCGTGGCTCCAAGTGTAGCTGAACTGGAACGTCAATCCATACGTCGCGCGCTGGGTTATGCTCGACGTCAAGCCGTTATAGTTGGAGATGCCACTCGAAGAGTACTGGTCAACAATACCGAAGATGTTTGTGGGAGCGTTAGCGGGGAATGGCGAAAAGCCAGCCCCATAGGCGTTTAAGCCTTCATTGTTGATCGGGATGTGAACCCCGTGGTTGCCCACGTAAGTCAATCCCAGCGAGGTCTTGTCACCGAGCGCCTGTTGGAACCCAAAGCTCCACTGCTCGTAGTAGGGAGTGTGGAAGGTCGCCGATCTGATTATTGTAGGAAGGGGTCCGGAACTGGGAGCCCAATTCCGCTTTCAGGCTGTTATAGGAGGCCCCGCTAGCGAATCCCGACATGATCGCCGCAGCAGAGTTCGCGCCCTGAATATACGGGCTGTTGGAGGTGGTGGTGTCGGCCCACGGCGTGTCCGTGATATTGACTTGCACCAATCCAGGCAGATTGGTCATGAAGGAATCGGCCACTACTGCCGGGAAGGCATCCATGAAGAGCCCGAAGCCGCCGCGGAGGACGGTGTTCGGAACCCAACGGCGTCCAGGCAAAGCCGAACCGGGGGCCCCAGTCGATGGCGTCGGTGCCGTTGTAAAGCTGATGGCGGTTGGCATCGATGATCGAGTTGTACGGCGTGCTATTACTAAGCTGGCCCGCACCGAGCAGGTTGTTGAAGGAATTATTCAGCAACGAACCGCAGTTAGTCTGGCAGACTGGATTGGAGTTCTTCTCGGCGCGCAGACCCAAGGTGATCGACAAGTTCGGGCGAACCCTCCACTCATCCTGCGCGTACAGGCCCAATCCCCAAAGCGCGACTGGCTGGGACACGCGAGAGGGGAAGCGCTGACGGGTCTGGTAGGCGATGCCGTTGTAAAAATCGGTCTGGCCACCATCCCCGTTGCCGGAGACGTCAAGCCCGAGCACCTCGGGGTTGTTGAGCACACTAAAGGTGAAGTCGGAGATATCGTAGCGGCGGAAGTTACCGCCGAATTTGAAGTTGTGCTTGCCCTTGGTCCAGGAAAGATCGTCTATGAACTGATACTGGGTGACGTTACGTCCTTGGGGGAAGTCGAACGTCAATCCTCCCACTTCCGTCAGGTTATACCCAAGCTCGATGAACGCATATGGGAAAAGTTGTGGGTTTTCCTGGTCGAAGATCGCCTGGTAGTGGCTAAGGTCAGCATTGAACTGGTTGGTCATGTTGCTGCTGATTACGCGAGTCCAACCAAACTGGCCATCGTAGGCCGGCTGGTAGCTGGCCGCACTGAAAGCGCTGTTGATGGGATCAGCGTATGTGGCTTGTGTGCCGTGATCAATGCGGGTGCGGAAGTAGAACTGGTTCTTTTCCGATTGGTTCCAATCAATCCTGAAAGGAAGGATCCATTCCGTTCCCGGCAGTGCCGGCGAAGCCTGGTACTGAGTAAAGCAGTTGTTCCCAGAGAGTGCGGAAACGTTCATTTCCAGCAACCCGCCGCAGTTGCCCCCATTTTGGTTGGTATACGTCGAAATATTGCCTGGGTTGCTCCCGGGATATCCCTTGGCCGAGTTGTACAAGTTGAACATCCGCTGGTAGAGCGAAACCTCGGCTGGCGCGGTCGCCTGCAGGTTGGCTAGGGTTGCCTGCTCAAAAGCAGGCGTTGGCGCATAGACCGGCTGGGTAGAAGGAACGATGTATTGGACAGCCTCGTAGTCTACGAAGAAGAACAACTTGTCCTTCTTGATCGGACCACCGAAGTTGGCGCCCCAATAGTTGTTGTTGGCAAAGGGCCGGGGCGTTCCGTAGTGATTATTAAACCAGTCATTGGCATCCATTTCGCGACCGGTCCACTGGTACAGGACGTCGCCGTGGTACTGGTTCGTGCCTGAGCGCGTAACGTAGTTGACTTGGGCGCCGGCCTGCTGACCGTATTGTGCAGAGTACGCGTTGCTGATGACGGTCGCTTCCTGTACTTCGTTCTTGCCCAGAGTCAGGTTGGTAGCACCTGAATTGTTCAGGTTCAAGTACGGGTCCATGTCGTTCTCGCCATTGACCGTGAACAAGTTGGAGGTGGCGGGAAGCCCATACGCGCTGAAATTGCCGTATCCCATGCCGGTGTTCATGGTCACGCCCGGCGCGGTCTGCGCTATGTAGGTTAGGTCATTGCCGCCATTTGGCTGGTCTTGGATTAGGTTCGAATTAAAGTTGGTGGACAGGTTAGCGTTGTCTGTCTGCACCAATGGCGGAGCACCGGTGACTTCCACCGTTGTCGAGCTGGCGCCCACTGCCATCTTCACGTTGGCGATGGTCGTCTGGCCGACGTTCACCGCAAACACGCTTTGGGTCTTATTGAACCCTTGGGCAGACACGCCGACGGTGTAGTTTCCCGGACTCAAGAGGGAAAATCGGTAAAGACCGCTCGAGCTGGTCGTCGTGTTGCGGGTTTCGCCCGTCGCATCGTTCTTTAGCGCTACCGCGGCGTTCGCCACAACCGCGCCAGTGGGATCGGTCACCGTACCCGACAGGTCGCCCGAAACCAGCGTCTGTCCAAAAGCTGTTGGCACCATTAGACAAACTGCGAGCAGTAACGCCAAAATCGCATAGAACCGACAAAATCTTTTCATGTTGCGAACCTCTTCTCCTCGCGCTACGATCTTTCGCGTTGCCAAGAGTCTATGAGACACCTGTTTGGCAGCGCTCAGGGAGACTTTGTGCAAGCCACATGCCACTCGCCTGGTTCAAAAGAGTCCTCGCAAATATATGAGTAGTAAGGCGATGACTATGGGAAGCCGAGCTTCATGCCACAAAAGTACTACTTTTCACAGATTTTCATGCCGCGATCTCCAATTTCTTGGAGAATATGCGGGCTGCGGCACATCACCGTGTCCGCGCGAGTGAGGGACGATATCCTGCCAGGCGGCCTTCGGTCACGACTTTGCTTTTCCACGGAAAAGCCTGTTGAAGCGACGGGAATAGGAATAAACTAGCCCCGGCAACTTACGAGTAAGTGCAACGGCTCGAAACCGTCAGGTGGCACTCGCTCATTTTCAAAGGAGTACACATGACTTGCTTTACCAATCGTCTCTTCCGGTTAGCGGTAATTCTCGCTGTGTCACTCTTTGCGGGACAAAGCGTGAATGCTACTCAGCCAAATCAAGCCTCCGGACAGGCTTCGCCGTCATCTGAGGCAACCACAGCAAACAGTGTCAAAGGACACGGTCCGATGCCAGTGGAGCTGACCAAGTCGCTTAACTCCAAAAAGCTCAAGGAAGGTGACCCGGTGATGGCGCGCATCACCGCTGAGTTACGCTTGAAGGATGGGACCGTGATTCCCCGTGGCAGCGAGGTGACCGGCCACGTGACCGAGGCCAAAGCCCGCTCCAAGGGCGATCCGCAATCGGAGCTGGGAATTATCTTCGATAAGATCAGCCTGCCAGGCGGCAAAGACTTGCCCATCAAGGGTGCGATACAGGCAGTGGCCCCGAATCCAAACGCAGGCGCGGCACAAGCCGGCAGTTCGCCTGGCGACGGTATGATGGCCGGACATGAGGGTTCTGGCACCGGCACTACGCCTCCGCCAATGCCCAGTCTGCCCACGAATCAGCAAACGGGCCGCCCGGTGCTGAATGGACAATCGAAGGGCGTTATTGGGATTCACCATCTTGAGCTGGGCGAGAATTCGGTTCTGATCTCCACTGGCAAGGATGTCAGTCTGGACAGTGGGACGCAGATGATTATTGAGGCGGAGATCGAGTAGTATCCGAGGGCAACGCTCACCTGTCGGACACCTTACTTTCCCGGCATGGTGTAATAACCAGTGCGGTGGCGCACCTGCAACTCAGCGGGATCGGGATAATCCTTGGTCGTGGGGTCGATTTTGATGTCGATGCGGCGAAAGTCCGAGTCCGAGAGCCGTGTGTTGGGGTAGTAGGCGATCAGATATTGGGTGCGCAGTTCGTCGCTAATTTGCTGGAATGCGGCATCCAATTGCTGCAATCCACTGGCGTAAAAGTACTTTCCCCCGGTGTCGCGGGAAAGCTGAATAAGCGCGTGTTCGCCGCCGATGTCCCGCCCTGCGCTGTTTTCGATCGGCACAATAATGATGCTGTAGAGAATCACTTCGGCTTCCTGGGCCGCGCGGACTGCCTCCTGGTAGCTGGTCTGGCTGACGGTGTCGCCGCCGTCCGTGATCACGACCATGACTTTGCGGCCGCGGCGTTGCTCCAAGGCCTGGGACCCCAGGTAAAGAGCGTCGTACAGTGCGGTCGCGGCGCCGGGCCGGATGTGGTTGATGCCGCGGTCGATCACGCGAAGGTCGGAAGTAAAGGGTGTCACCTGGTCGACGATCTCGCTGAACTCAAATAGCGACAAGCCATCGATTGGACGCAGTATGGCGTGCGCGAAGCGGCGCGCGGATTCCAGTTCAAGCTTCTGATCACCGCGAGTGCTAAGGCTGGTATCCACCGCGACAACAATGGAAAGCGGCAACCCCGACTCCCGATCAAACACCGCAATCTTCTGCAGTTTGCCGTCCTCGAAGACCTCAAAGTCGCCTTGCTTCAACGATGACACTGGTGCTCCGCCGCCGTTGGTAACGGTGGTGAACACGTTAACCAGCTTCACATTTACTTTGAAGGTCGTGCTCGGTTCATCGCTGCTGTCAGTCGTCGGCTGCTTCGGCGCCTCAGGCGGATGCGGAACAGTCTGCGCCTGCTGCTGCGACTCTGGTGGATGCGGCACACTGCTCTGCGCGGCCGCGTCCTTACCCAGGCAGAGGACGCCCCACCAGGCGCAGCTTAACGCAGAAATCAGCACTAGCTCGCGCACCGCAACGGGCGCCCGAGCGAAGATCCGGCAAGTTGAAAACATTTACTAACTTAAACCCCACTCTAGCTACTTTGACGCGTTCCCGCAGGCTCGCGGAATGTCCGGAGGAAATGGTTCGCCGTCCGCCCATACTGCTCCATCTTCAAAAAATTCTTTCTTCCAAATAGGCACCGTCTTCTTCAGCGTATCGATCAACCAGCGGCACGCGTCCAAAGCAGCGGCGCGATGGGCGGACGCAACCGCAATATAGACGCTAGTTTCGCCAATCTGTAACCGTCCCAGGCGGTGCACCATCCGCACCTCACGGATGGCGTGATTCGCCAGCGCTTGCTGCGCCAGCTGCTCCATCTGACGCAGCGCCATCGGTTCATAACCAGTGTAGTCGAGGTAGAGGGTTCGGCGTCCGCGCGAATTGTTGCGAACAATCCCATCGAAGACGGCAACGGCCCCGTCTTCGGGATGCTTGATGGCGGCGACGACAGCCGCCGTCTTGATCGGTTCGCCGATAAGTCTGCAGTGCTCCGAGATTAGCGGCAACGGAGTTTCACCGGTCGAATCCTCGTCAATCGAGCCGCCGCTCACCGGCGGAAGCAGCGCTACCTCATCGTCATCATGCAGGACAGTTGCCGCGTCGGAGTATTCGTAATTGATGGAGAGAGCGATGGCGTTACGAAAATCCTGCAACTTCGGCATGCGCCTCTGGAGCTCGGCATAGAGATCGGACAAACGCGCACCGTCTGTGAGCTGCACCACCTCTCGCTCGCGCCTGGCGAGGCCCGCAGCATCCCTAGGTAAAGCACGCGAACCTGCATGGCTCAAGCATAACCCACACAGATGCTTCTCTGATCGCGCGCACCAGCGCAAGCCCCTGCTCTGCAAAAAGGCCGCGGTTAGCAGCCACGGAGCACAGGCTGGGGCAGACGGGGCCGTACCCGGCCCTCTCGGTTCGGCCAAAGACAAAAATAGTGCGCTGGAATCCGTCGATTCTTATATATTGTGGGGCTGTGGGGAGCTAAAACGGAAATTTCTGGCGAGCCGTTTTAGGCATCCGGTCTCGCGAGAGGCTTCGGAGGCAGATATGCGTCAGTTCAGGGAGAAAAACAAAGCTAGCGAATCGAATGGTTCCGATTTCTCCTCAGAGAAATCCACTCGGCTATCGAGGGTTAGTCCCGACGTGCATCACCTCTTGCACTTGCAGAGGACGGTAGGAAATCACGCAGTCCATCGCATGCTACGCGCACTCCAATCGAGCCATGACCCTATCGCCTCGTCCGACGGCCAGAGCCTGACGCCGGATAACCTGTCAGGCACAGAACTATCGTCAAACGTCAATGAGCCCGCGCGCTCGTCAGGTCAGCCGCTGGAGCCAGAAACCCGTTCCTTCATGGAACAGCGTTTCGGTCAGGATTTCAGCAAAGTGCAAGTGCATACCGGTGCGCAGGCGGAGCAGACGGCCTCCAGCTTGAATGCGCGCGCCTACACTATCGGCAGCGACATCGTTTTCGGTTCCGGCGAGTATGCCCCTACGACGAAGCCGGGGCAATTGCTAATCGCCCACGAGCTGGCCCACGTTGTCCAACAGCAGAATGCCCCGGTCGCCGGGCGAAGAACGATGCAGACGCAGGTAGGCGATCCATCCGACGGCGCCGAGCTTTCTGCGGACGTCGCGGCTCGCGCAGTGATGACGCCCGAGTACAAGCCGTACCGATCCACAGCCCTTCAAATTCGCGAGTGCCTCCGCAGCTCGTCGTTGGCCCATCCAACCATTCAACGGGCTGTCACATCATGGGGCGGGGATTTTGACACGGACAAGTACGACTTAGTGAAGACGCTTGGCGCGGAGGGCGTGGACATCGATCTCAAGTTCAAACCCAACAAGTATGTTGATGCCGAGTTGATTGGCATGACCCAAACCGCGCGCAGCACCGAGAAAGGAACTCCCGTCCCCGCCAGCACCTTTTACACTACGGCGGCTGAGAAAACCGCATTCGAGAATTTTAGGATTCCCGCTAACGAGGCTGCCGCCGGTACCATGGTCGACAGACTCGTAAGCTACGGCAATCCCCTCTATGCAACCGAGAAGCCGGCCGCAGGAGATCCTTTGTCCGCCGCCCCCACAAATGCTTTTTGGGGCCAGCACGGCTGGCATTACACCGATAAGGCCGGCAAACTGCAAGAACAGGATGCTCATCTTAAAGACACTCCTACGCTTGCGCCTGCCATGAAGGAATCCAGTCAAGTTTTCGAATCAACGGCCCTGGCGATCAAAGGTGTACAGGAGGGTACGTTTTACGGCTCCGTCCAGTGGGGCTGGCAAAAGGATGCTGCTGGAACCGTAAACAAATTGCCTCTGACGCTGGTCTCCAAGGATGTTCCCAGTGCAACCTTCGCCCGGGCTTCGGAGATATGGAATGCAGGGAAAACATCGGAAGGCAAAGAGACCATCGACTTACCCATCGTCGTTGCGAAGTACACCAACACCCAAGGCGTGTGGTTGGTCAGTAAGCCCTCGCAATATCAGACAACAATCATCGCCATGCTGGCCAGGAACACGCGCCTAGAAGTGACTGACAAGGGAACGGGAAAACCGTTCAACCGCACTACCGAGATGTACAAATGGTGGAAAGTGACGGTGGTGGAGGGTACGCATATAGGCAAGGTCGGATGGGTCATGCAGGCCGACTTATCGGACGCGCCGACTAAATAAATACGACGTCAGGGCAAGGTTCGCTGATACACACTTTATGCACAGCTGACGCTTGCCTCTCTCCGGATTTTCTATGACCGCGAACATCAGCGCCACATCGCTGGAAAAAGAAGAGCTATGAATCCTGGGTCCACAGACAATAAGGGCTCGCAGCCCGGCACTTCCGATCTGGCAAACCGGCTCATGAGCTTCACATACCGGGAAGTTTTTCAGGCGGCCAACGAGGACGTGCTTGACGCCATTTGGAACGGACCGGGAGCGCAGGAGGCGCTCGCAACGTTGGCTCTCGATCCTAAGGCGCCGGACCTCGCTCGGTTCCTCGCCGCTGAGATCATATTTTATCGACAGGCGATGAGTCCCTCAGAAGAACAGAAAAGACAACTCGCTGCGGTCTATGCGAAGGCGCTGGCCGGGAACTTTACCGGCATGGCAAACACTTGGGGACTGCCGGATGTTGTGAGGGGGCTCGCAGGAGAACATTTCGTCGACCTGGGTGAGGCTGCCATCCCCGCCCTGGCAACCCTGTTGGATGACACTAAGCGCGTCTACTACGCCGGCAGCCAGGAACCCACGTTGGCCAACAGCTATGGCTACCGGGTTAAGGATTTGGCAGCTTTCTATATCGGCAAGATCAGGAATGTCCCCTTCCCGCTGGATGAAGATCCCGCCAAGCGGAACCAGGACATCGCGAAACTCAAGGGCGCATTGAAGTGATTCCTGGATGCACCGGCATGGAGAAGGACAAACCACAGGACGAAAAGACTAGCGAAGAGCAAGCTCTTGTCCAGCTTGAGCGCCAGATCGAGCGCGGCAGCCTCTTTACCCACACCATCGTCAGCCAGAATGCCGACCGCACCCACCAAGTCGAATCTGTTCTCTATGGGCTTGTTGATGTCCTCATCCAGAAGGGAGTCGTTACTCAAGAAGAGGTTTTGCAGAGTAGTGCGAAGGTCCGCCAGGAGATGGAGGAAAAGGGCCAAACCATAGGCCCGGGTATCGCGCTTCGGATTGAAGGAGAGGGCAATAAGAAGGACGCCTTTGTTCCAGTCAATTGTTCAGAGCGCCTTCATATTTGCAAAGCGGTGTGCTGCCGGCTGCATTTCGCTCTCTCGGCCGAGGAGGTTGAATCCGGAAAAATCAAATGGGACCTCGGTGCACCCTACTATATCCGACAGGAATCAACGGGACATTGCCATCATCTCGACCCGAACGGCAAAGGCTGTTCTATTTATGCGGACCGTCCCGGCGTTTGCCGCAAATACAGTTGCGCGCAGGACGAGCGCATCTGGAAGGATTTTGCGAACATGGTGTTTAATCAGGAATGGGTCGACGAACATCTCGCCGCTAGCAAACCCCGTCTTGTAACGGCGCAAATGCTGCCCCAGAAAATCGCCTATCAGCAACTGGATGCGCCTTCGCGTTCAAAGGCAACTCCTGCTGACCAAGGATAGTGATGACGCCGTCACCCGGATCGCCAAGGCCCGCAGAGTAACTGCTGCGGCGCGCGCGCGTCGCAGCTGTAAATCCCGCATTCGGTCGCAGGCTAATTCCGTGTTTCTGGTAGTAAACTTAATCTTGGCGTTAGGGTTGTTCAACTCAGGGTTGTACAACTTCAAATCGCTCAAAGGGCCGTCCTGTTTCGGGGGAGATGGGGCGGCCTTTTGCTGTCTCACAAAGCCGTCTCTTCCGACCAGTCCTGCGCACCTTCTTTTTCCAGCTCTAGCAACAACCTCCTTGGCCGCGTCCTCGATAGGCAGTAACGACAAACCCGTCTGCTCATTGACGGGACTGCAGATTTCCCAGCGGACGCTCTTGGACGTATAGTATTGCCCAACCGCCTTTGATTGGGGTAGACCATGAGTCCTCTTGACGGTTTGGAAGGTGCGGAAGGCGCCGTTGGGCGGCTACGTAGTCTGACTGTAGCGCTTCTGTCGCCCAGCCTTCTTGAGGCGATTCCGGACGCCATCGTGGCGGTCAACCAGGAAGGGATCATCCTTCAGGCCAACTCGCAAACCGAAAGCATGTTCGGATACACGCGAGAGGAATTGATCGGGCAGCGAATCGAAATCCTGGTTCCGGAGCGGCGCCGGGAGCAGCATCGCCATCACCGCGACCATTTCGCAGAACAACCCAAGACGCGCCGCATGGGGCCCGGCCTGGATCTTCAGGCAAGACGGCGCGATGGGTCGGAGTTCCCCGTCGAGATCAGTCTGAGCCCGGTGCAGACGGACAATGGAATCGTGGCCCTGAGTGCAATTCGCGATATCAGCGATCGCAAGCAGATCGAAGAGGAGCTGCGCCGGGCGAACGAAGAGCTTAGCCAGCGGAAGGATCGGCAGCTTTGGGAATACCAGAACCGGCTCGCGCTGATTGTCGATTCCTCCCAGGACGCGATCATTGGCAAGAACCTGGACGGCATCATTACTCACTGGAACAAGGGCGCCGAAGGCATTTACGGCTACACGGCCGAGGAGGTGATTGGCAAGTGCATCACGCTTTTGGCGCCAGCGGACCGCCAGGACGAAATCCCAAAAATGCTGGAGAGTATCCGCCGCGGAGAGCCTATTGAGCATTTTGAAACCGTGCGGGTCACAAAGGACAAACGGCACCTGCATGTTTCCATTTCTATCTCGCCCATTCGCGATGCCACTGGGGAAATTGTCGGAGCTTCCACCATTGCCCGCAACATTACGGCCCAGAAGAAAGCGGAGGAACAGCTCCGGCAATCGCAGAAGATGGAAGCGATCGGGCGCTTGGCCGGCGGCGTTGCGCATGACTTCAACAACATTCTCGGCATTATCACCTCGTGCGCAGAGCTTCTTCGTACGCATATCTCCAGCGAAGAACTCCCTGTGGAACTGCTCGGCCATATTCGCGACGCATCCAAGCGGGGCGCTTCCCTCACCCGGCAACTGCTTGCCTTCAATCGTAAGCAATCTACGCAACCCAAGGTATTGGACCTTAATGAGCGCTTGAAGGAGGTCTGCAAGCTGCTGCGGCCGCTGATGGGAGACGATGTCAACGTAGTGCTTTTGCCTGGATCGGAGTTGGCCTTTGTTGAAGTGGATCCGGGCCAACTTGATCAAATCGTGTTGAACCTGGCGGTAAATTCCCGCGACGCCATGCCTCATGGGGGCAAGTTCGTCATCGAGACCGCGACGACGGATTTTGATGAGGAATTCGTCCGGCAGCATCCACCCATGACGCCGGGCCGGTATGTGATGCTCGCGGTTAGCGATAACGGAACCGGGATGGAAGAAGCGACGGTCTCCCGTATTTTCGAGCCCTTCTTCACCACCAAGGAGATCGGCAAAGGCACCGGCTTGGGCCTTGCAACTGTCTATGGCATCGTTCAGCAGAGCGGAGGCCACATCTGGGTCTATAGCGAACCGGGTCGCGGCACTACCTTCAAGGTCTATCTGCCCTGCGCAGACGATAAGGCCGGACTCGCCCGCGAAACAGAAGAGGAAGCCGTGTTTCACCGCGGCGAAGGAACCACCATACTCCTGGTCGAAGACGATCGGGTGATACGCCAGCTAACCAGGCGGATATTGGAAGCGCAAGGTTACGCCGTGATCGAGGCCGAAGACGGCAAGTCAGCATTGGCACAGGTGGCCTCCAACCCGGCCCATATTGACCTGGTTTTGACCGATGTCGTAATGTGTGGCATGACTGGTCCTGGACCTGGTTTTGCGGCTCATGGACTCGCATCCCGGGGCCAGGTTTCTCTACATGTCAGGCTACACCGGCGAACTTGTTGAGGATCGTGGACTGAGTGAGGGTATCCCTTTGCTGGAGAAGCCATTCACGCGGGCCGCGCTTCTGCGAACCATTGAAGCTGCCCTGCAATGAAGACTTCCTTCGGCTGCAATCACCGGAGTGTGATCGGAGAAAGGAACGCCGGCATCTTCCAAAGAATGCACCGAAGAGCGCTCTACTTTCCCGTCCAGCACGCCCGCCGTTTCTCCAAGAATGCCGAGATTCCCTCCTGCGCGTCGGCGGCGAGCGAGTTCATACTCATCACTTCCTTGGCATAGGCATAGGCTTTCGGCTGGTCGAGATCAATCTGCGTATAAAACGCCTGTTTGCCCAACGCGATCGTCAGCGAACTAGCTCCGGCAATGCGCGCGGCCAGCTTGCGGCTCTGCTCCGCCAGTTCGGCGGCAGGAACGACCATGTTGATCAGTCCCCATTCCGCTGCCGTCACCGCGTCGATCATCTCGCCGGTCAGCAGCATCTGCAGTGCCCGTTTGCGCCCAACCGCCCGGCTGAGAGCGACCATCGGCGTGGTGCAGAAGAGTCCAATTTTCACGCCTGGGGTCGCAAACGCCGCCTGGTCGGAGGCCACCGCCAAATCGCAGGTCGCCACGAGTTGGCATCCAGCCGCGGTCGCAATGCCCTGCACCTCCGCGATCACTGGCTGCGGAATCGATTGCACGCGCGTCATCAGCTCGGTACAGACATCGAACACCTGGCGGTACTCATTGATGTCGCGTCCCACCATCTCGCTCAAATCGTGACCGGAGGAAAAGACTTTGCCCGCGGCCCGCAACAGTACCACCCGCAGGCTGCGATCACGGCCGATTTCATTCAGGCACTCGATCAGCTCCGTCATTAACTCCAGCGACAGAGCATTGCGCCGCTGCGGCCGGTTGAGCGTCACAATCGCAATCTCTCCTTCGGTGTCGAACAGTATGCTCTGGTACTTGGCAACTGTAGCGGTTTGCGATTCAGGCATCACGAAGCTCCTTCTCCTGCTGGCCGCGCTTGTTGGCGCAACACGTTCTTGCGGATCTTGCCGGTCGACGTTTTGGGCAACGCACCAAAGTGTACCGCCTTCGGGCATTTGAAGTGTGCGAGGCGCTCGCGGCAGAACTCGATCAGCTCCTGCTCGCTGACAGCGGCGTCTTCCCTGAGCAGCACGTAGGCATGCGGTACCTCGCCCCACTTCTCATCGTGGCGGGCTACAATCGCTGCCTCCAACACGGCAGGATGTTCGTACAACACGCGCTCCACTTCCAGCGAGGAAATATTCTCTCCTCCTGAGATGATGATGCCCTTGGCACGGTCCCGTACCTCGATATAACCATCGGGATGCATCACCGCCAGATCTCCGGAATGAAACCAGCCGCCGCGGAATGCGGTCGCCGTTGCCTCGGGCTCGCGATAGTAGAGCGTTTTCACAGTTATTGTAGACCATATCCGCAATGAGAGAACCAGGCTAAGGCGTTCTCGGCGGTAACGGCTGCCAGGGCTTCTGTAATTGCGCTTTCCAGAGCTTCTACGGTTCGGGCCTTGGCCGAGCGCAACAACTGCTTGATCTTCGACCAGGCTTGCTCGATCGGGTTGAAGTCCGGCGAGTAGGCGGGCAGATAGATCAGGCGCGCGCCCCGGGCTTCAATCTGCTCCCGTACACCCTGCACTTTGTGAGCCGATAGATTGTCCATGATGACCAGCTGTCCGGGTCGGAGCCGAGGGCACAACACCTGCTCCAGATAGGCCAGGAAGACATCGCCATCGGTCGGCGATTCGATGGTCATGGGCGCCTGCAAGCCTCGGGTGGTGAGCGCCGCCAGCATGGTCAACGTAGACCAGTGGCGGTTGGGCGTCCCTTCCGCCACCCGTTCTCCACGAGGAGCCCGGCCATAGTTGCGGGTCATCTGGGTGCTGGCTCCGCTCTCGTCAAGAAACACCAACTGCTCCGGGTCGATCTGAGTTATAGCTTTCCACCACGCTTGCCGGCGCTGCTGCGCTTCCGGGGTTTCTTGCTCCTGGGCGTGGAGTGACTTTTTTTAAGCCGCAGTCCCATCTGCCGTAAGGCCAGCCACAGCCGTCCGATGCTCAAGCTCACGCCCTTGACCGCTTGCAGCTGCTCTTGCAACTCTCGCAGCGTCAGATCCGGCTGCTTGCGGATTTGCTCCCGCATCCACTCCTGCAGCGTCACCGTCACCCGGCTCACGGGGCCACGTCGCCACGGTGGCCGCTCCATCTGCCCCGTGCGCGTGCGGGTGGCGGAGACCTTCTTGGCCCAGCCTTCACTTACCCCAAACTGTTCCGCTAACTCCCCCAGCGTCCCTTTGCCCTGCTCATAGGCCTGCAAAAACTTTCGCCGCAAATCATTTGCATAGGGTCGTGCCATCGGGTGCAGCGGAGAATCGCCACCAACAGTCTACACTATCCATGAAAACGCTATAGCCCAGCATCACATTGTTGCCGCGCATCGCCACTTCTCCCACCGTGAGGGCGTCCGCGGGGACGTCATGCATGTCCTCATCCACCACCCGCATGTCCGTCCCAAAAACCACGTAAGGTACACCCTGCCGCGCCTTGAGGAGCGCACGCTTTTCTAGCGGGGCATTGTCCCAATCGCAGTGCCAGGCGCATACCGAGTGAGGCCCATAGGTCTCGGTGAGCCCGTAGACGTGCGTCATCTCGATACCAACCTCTTCCGCCGCGCGGATCACCGCCGGTGGCGGCGGGGCTGCTGCGATCGCCATCTTGAGTCTGGGGCGGAAGGTAATCCCGTGGTGCGAGCAGTACTCCGTGAGTGTGCGCACTACGATGGGCGCGCCGCAGAGATGCGTCACGCCCTCATCCTCGATTAGCTTTACGGCGCGTTCGGCGTTCACTTCTGGCAGACATATCTGCCGTCCTCCGACCGCTGCGACTGCCCAGGGGAAGCACCAGCCGTTGCAGTGGAACATGGGCAGAGTCCAAAGGTAAACCGAGCGGTACGACAGTCCGTGTTCAACCACTTCTCCAATGGCATTGAGGTATGCGCCACGGTGGGTATACATCACGCCTTTGGGCACGCCTGTGGTGCCGCTGGTGTAGTTGATGGAAATGACGTCCTCCTCGCCCGGCGCATGCGGCATGACAGGCTGGCTGCCCTCGCTGAGGAAAGTCTCGTAATCGGAGATGATTCGCTGCACTTGCGGAATCTCAGCCCGAATCGCCTGCAGCGGTGCGAGGAGGTCAGCATCGCCCAGCAAAATTCTGGCGCCGCTGTGGTTCAGGATCGTGGCCAGCTCGCCACCTTGCAGCCGAATATTGAGGGTGACCAGCACTGCGCCAATGAGCGGAACTGCGAAGTGCGCCTCCAACGGCAAAAGTCCATTGCGCGCCAGCACCGCAACCCGGTCTCCGGGCGCGATGCCGGCCTGCTGCAGTGCGGCGCCGAAAGCGTGCACGCGACGCTGCATCTCGGAGTAGGTGAAGCGCCGGTCACCGTCCACCACGGCCGTGCAGTCGCAGTACGCAATGGCGTTGCGGAAAAGAAACTCCAACGGAGTTAGCGCCGATATCATAAACGCCGCCTGGCTGTGGAATCAGGCGGGAAAGCCCGCCTTCGTTTGCTCCACTTCCTACTTCGCCTGCGCCTCGGCACGTGACTTCAGGAAAACATCCACGTTGGTCTTGTCCACCAACGACACACCGGTATCCACAAAAGCGGGAACCGGAGAAAAGGAATTCCACGCGTAATCGGTTTTCAGATCAATCGGGTAGTGATGGATGTCGTCCAGCGCCTTCAGCCCGTAGAATGCCATGGTGTAGGGCTTCTGGGAAATCGTGGAATCGATCCTTCCATCTTTGATCAGGTCCAGCGTTGCTTCATCCACATCCATCGCAACGACCAGCCTGTCGGTCGCGTTTTCCCGCTTTACCGCCTCCGCAACATCCTTGCCCGAGGAAGCTTCCAGGCAGATGAACGCGTCAATCTTTTCGTCTTTCTCCCTCAGGTAATGGGTGGTTCGGTCGAACGCGTTGCCGGAATCCCCTTTGATGTTGAAGACTTCAACAATCTTGATGTCCGGATGATCGGCGAACACGTCTTTGTAGCCCTTGAGGCGCTGCTCCATATTCGACTGAGGCATGGTGTAGAACACTACGTTGCCTTTGCCATGCAGCTTCTCGACTACTCGCTGGCCGCCCAAACGTCCAGCCTCCAGATTGTTGGTGCCGATGAAGTAGAGCCTTCGGCTCTCCGGTGCATCTGAGTCGATGGTGATGACGGGTATCCCGGCGTCCATCGCGGCGTTGATCTCCGGCTTCATTAGAGCGGAGTCGGCAACCGACACGAGAATGCCTGCGGGTTTGAGAGCGACAGCATTGCGGAATTCCTGAACCTCGGCCTGCGGATCATAGGTGTCCGGGCCGCGGACGTCCCACTTGACCCCATACAACCCAGCGGCCTTGGCAAGGCCGGCGGCGGCGGTTTGCCAATAAGGCAATTTAGAGTTGACGGTAACCAGAATGTAGCGTTCGGAGTTGTCGTGACGCGAACAACCCAACAGAAGAGACATCGTCACAACGACTGACGTCAGGAGTGTGTACTGCGCGGCAGCCTTCATAGTCGCCTCGTTGATGAAAAGATCGCGCGCAAGACGAGCTGCCATCGCAAGTATTGCGACCGCGCAGAAACGTCTTGCTCGGCAAAGCCGGATTGTACTCCAGGAAGGATGCGTGGGAACCCGATTTTTCCGCAATCACCCGGTGTCCCGGGCGAAAAAGAGGATCATTTGCGAAGAACAGCAGCTTGAGCCTCTTCCTTGACTCCCACGAGCCCGCAACCTAGTATCCGAAGCAAGCATGCCTTCGGTCCCAGGTCATCGTACTTTCCGGCGGTCGATTGCCCGAACAGCCGTCCTTCTCGTTGTCTTGCTGCTGGCAAACACCGTGTTCGCTCAGCATGCCGCAAAGCCGGCGCCTTCGCCAAAGCAGCCAATCGCCAACTTCGTCGATATCGCCGACAAGGCCGGACTCACGATGTCGGAGATCTTCGGCGGCGTTGACAGCAAGAAGTACATCATCGAGACCACCGGCACGGGCGTCGCCCTGCTCGACTACGACAACGATGGCTGGCTCGACATCTTCATCGTGAACGGTACCACCCTGGAAGCGGCAAAGGCCGGCAAGGGCGCGACGAATCACCTCTACCGCAACAATCATGATGGCACCTTCACCGATGTGACCAAGCAAGCGGGGCTTGCGGACGCGCCCGGCTGGGGGCAAGGCGTCTGCGTCGGCGACTACGATAACGATGGCTGGGAAGATCTCTACGTCACCTACTACGGCAAGAACCGCCTCTACCATAACGACCACGGCGTCTTCACCGATGTCACGGACAAAGCGGGCGTGGGCGGATCCGGCAAGGCGTGGGGCAGCGGCTGTGCCTTCGTTGATTACGATCGCGACGGCAAGCTCGATCTCATCGTCGCCAATTATGTAGACTTTGATCTCTCGACCGCGCCGGCTCCGGGCGATCGTCCGTCGTGCATCTGGAAAGGCGCGCCGGTGATGTGCGGCCCCCGAGGTCTGCCTCCGGCGAAAAACATTCTCTACCACAATCGCGGCGACGGCACCTTTGAGGACGTCACGACCAAGGCCCACATTGACCAGACCAACGGCCACTATTCGCTCAGCATCTCCACGCTCGACTATGACGACGACGGCTGGCCCGATATTTTCATTGCCTGCGACAGTACGGCCAGCATTCTGTACCACAACAATCATGACGGCACTTTCACCGACGTGGCCGTGACTGCAGGCGCCGCATTCAATGAGGACGGCCGCGCGCAGGCGGGCATGGGTTCGACCGTAGCCGACTACGACGGCGACGGGCGGCTCGACATCTTCAAGACCAACTTTTCCGACGATACCTCGACCTTGCTGCACAACGACAAAGCCGGCACGTTTACCGATGCGACCACCGCCGCAGGCCTCGGCCTGAATACCAAATATCTCGGCTGGGGTACCATGTTTTTCGACTTCGACAACGATGGCTGGCCCGACCTGCTGCTGGTGAACGGCCACGTCTATCCCGAGGTCGACAAGTTTCACCTGGGCAGCGATTTCAAGGAGCCGCGACTGCTGTACCACAATAACGGCGACGGCACGTTTACCGATATTTCGGATTCGTCGGGAACGGGTATTACCACGCCATCGTCGTCGCGCGGGCTGGCCGTGGGCGATCTGTGGAACGATGGACGCATGTCGGCCGTCATCAGCAACATGAACGCGCGGCCGAGCCTGCTGGAGAACCAGATCAGGTACGCGAACCACTGGATCGCCTTCAAAACGATTGGCACAGTTTCCAATCGCGACGGCATCGGCGCGCGCATCACGGTCAGGGCCGGCAAGCGGCTGCTGGTCGATGAAG
Source organism: uncultured Acidobacteriaceae bacterium (assembly GCA_963836295.1). Classification (GTDB taxonomy): domain Bacteria; phylum Acidobacteriota; class Terriglobia; order Terriglobales; family Acidobacteriaceae; genus Bog-257. The sequence continues at coordinate 249,782 of CAWIIY010000011.1, forward strand.
TACGCAGCGGGTTCGAGCTACGTGTCCAACAGCGACATGCGAGTGCACTTCGGGCTGGGTAAAGAGACAAAGGTGGACTCGGTCGAGATCCGCTGGCCCAGCGGCCTGACCGAGCGCTTCGACAATCTTGCGATCGACAAGATCAACGAGGTGAAGGAAGGTTCCGGTTCTGTAGTGAAGAACGAACCTCCGAAGAAACCGTAGCAAGCTGACCCGCCTGAAGCCCGACTCCTAACCTGATCGCCATATAACACAGTAGAAGTTCAGTCGCGGCCACCGTTCCTCAGAACCCGGCTCGAACGAAGCAAATGCTAACTGCAACGTTCGAAAGCAACCCCGCGTTACGGAGATGAATCCAAAATTGCGGTTTACCCGTCAGGGGGGAACCGTCGTGGAAAGAGTTATTCAGATGCGCCATTCACTCGTGATAATCCTCGGAATCGGTATTCTCATAGCCGGAGCTGCTCTGGGAGTCGGGGTGACCTCCTGGGCAGGACACCCGGTTTTTGGGTCAACCCATGGCATCCCCGTTTACATTGCGCAAACCGGGGACGCGGCAAAGGCCGCTGCCGCCAACGGAATGGGCTTCGCACCCATACTCAAGCCTGCACTCCCAGCGGTGGTGAGTATTACCTCCTCCCGAATGGTGAAAGTCCCTCAAATGCCTTTTTTTAACGATCCCTTTTTTCAGCAGTTCTTTGGGGGGCAGTTCCCGCACGGTTCGCAACAGCAGCGGGAGATGGGTTTGGGATCGGGAGTCATCGTCAGTCCTGACGGGTACATTTTGACCAACAATCACGTGGTCGACAAAGGTACCGATATCAAGGTCATCCTGGCGGACAAAAGGCAGTTCCCCGGCAAGGTGATTGGTACCGATCCCAAGACCGACCTTGCGGTCGTCAAAATTGCGGCCAACGGCTTGCCCACGATTTCCCTTGGAGATTCTTCCAAGCTTGAGGTCGGCGATTACGCCTTCGCCATTGGCAATCCCTTTGGCGTCGGCGAAACGGCCACCATGGGAATCATCAGCGCTACCGGGCGCAATGGTCTGGACATAGAAGATTACGAAGACTTTATCCAGACCGACGCCGCCATCAACCCGGGTAACTCCGGCGGTGCGCTGCTCAACGCGCGGGGCGAACTGATTGGCATCAATACCGCCATCCTTACCGGCGGCGGCGGCGGGAACCAGGGGATCGGCTTCGCTATTCCCATTAATATGGCGAAGTACGTTATGGATCAAATCCTAAAGCATGGGAAAGTGATACGCGGCTATATCGGCATAGGAATCCAAGAGGTCACGCCTGGGCTCGCCCAGGCTTTCAAGGTTCCGGCCGAAAAAGGCGCTCTTATCGGCGACGTCGAACCTAACAGTCCCGCTGCCAAAGCCGGCCTGCAACGAGGCGACGTGATTACTGAGCTGAATGGGGAACCCATAACCGGCGCCAACGACCTGCGTCTGAAAGTCGCGACCTTGGCCCCGGGAACGACCGTGCGTCTCAAGGTACTCCGCAATGGCGAGCCGCGGGACGTGAGCGTCACGCTGGGACAGGCTCCGGGTCAGAGTGCCGGCAACGCTTCTGGCGCCTCAGCCCAGAGCAGCCCCATGCGCGGTGTCCAAGTGGACGAGCTTACTCCCGACGTTCGCCAACAGCTTGGATTGAAATCCGACGTCAAGGGAGTCGTGGTCACCGATGTTCCAGGCGATTCGCCGGCAGCGGATGCGGGGCTGAAGCGCGGAGACGTGATCGAGCAGGTCAACCGCGAGCCGGTGAACTCTGTGGCCGATTACCAGCGCTTGATCGGGCAGGCCGGAAACCAGACACTGGTGCTATTGGTCGATCGAGGCGGAAATACGACATTCCTGGTAGTACAGCCGGAGTAGTTCTGGAATTAGGACGTTATCGCAAGATCTGCGTTGGCAGCGATCTCCTAAATCCTCTGTAAGTCGCTAACAGTCCGCTCGTTGTGCAGGTTACCGGTGTTCAGCGTGCTCTTCGGTTCCAGCAGCATCACGTGCGTTTCCTCTTCCGCGGAAGGCAGGTGTTCTACGCCGCGCGGAACTACGATGAACTCACCCGGATGCACCGTGAAGTCGCGCTCCTCGCCGTTCTCGCGCACGCGCATGCGCAGCGCACCTTTCACCACGAAGAACAGCTCGTCTTCGTTGTCATGGTGATGCCACATGAACTCCCCTTGCAACTTCGCCAGCTTCACATAGGCATCATTCACCTCACCCACAATCTTCGGGCTGTAATGCTCTGCAAACAGCGACAACTTCTGCGCCAGATTAACTTTGTCCATAAGCACCTCTGCCTGAGTTCGGCTTTTGTCAGATTCTATCCGAACCGAGGCCGCTGACTCATGCGCGCCTGCCTCGCATTGGGAATTGCGCTTAAGGCCCCTATTTACACCGCTGGCAAAACCTGGAAAGGGCTGAAAGTGAACGTCCGCATCCACGTCGTCCGGTAGCCGCGGGCATTTGCCAAAGCAAGTTGTGCACACCGCGACCACCTCGGACATTTGTCTCCTATTGCAGCAGCAACCCACTCTCGCCGTTGCCGTTCTCGCTGACTTCTTCCGGCGGAATTACCGATGCTGCGGCCACACGGTCGCCCTCCTCCATGTGCAGCAGGCGCACGCCTTGCGCGGAGCGTGCGACCGCACGGATGGTCTTGGTGCCAACCCGTATGATTTTGCCGAATTGGCTGATGACCATCACCTCCGACTCTTCGTTTACCAGCATGATGGAGACGACTTTGCCATTGCGCGCCGTGGTTTTGACATTGATGGTGCCGCCGCCGCCGCGTGCCTGCAAGCGGTATTCATCGACATCGGTGCGCGTGCTGTAGCCTTGTTCGGTGACCGAGAGGATAAGATTCGCCTCCTGCTGCGCTCCGTCCTTGGCTTTTCCGCGCACCTTGGGAGTGACCGCCATGCCCACGATGTAATCGCCTTTGCCCAGCCTCATGCCGCGAACGCCATGGGCCTGGCGACCCATGGGCCGTACGTTCTCCTCGTCGAAGCGAATCGCCTTGCCGTCGTGGGTGGCCAGGAACACGATCTGGCTGCCGTCAGTGCAACTGGCGGCGACCAGCTCGTCCTCCTTCTCGATGGCGATGGCATTGATGCCATTCGACCTCACGTTGCTGAAGTCCTTCAGCGGCGTTTTCTTTACCGTGCCGCTGCGAGTGGCGAAGAAAACATACTTGCCCTCTTCCTCCAGATCGCGCACGGTAAGCAGCGCTCGCACACTCTCGCCGGGCTGCAACGACACCAGGCTGGCGATGGCTTTGCCCTTACCGGCGGCGCTCAACTCAGGGATTTCGTATACCTTGAGCCAATACACACGCCCGTTGTTGGTGAACACCAGGATGTAGTCGTGGGTGGACGCCACGAAGAGATATTCGACAAAATCCTCTTCGCGCGTGCTCATGCCCTTGCGTCCGGCCCCGCCGCGACGCTGCTGACGATAGGTCGAGATTGGCGTGCGCTTCAGATATCCCGTGTGGCTCACTGTCACCGCGACTTGCTCATCGGCGATCAGGTCTTCCAGGCTGATCTCAGCCGCTTCGTCCTGGATGACGGTGCGGCGCTCATCGCCGTACTTCTTCTTGATCTCCTCGAGCTCCTTGATGATGACAGCGCGCAGCTTCTTCTCGCTGGCGAGAATGGCTTCGTACTCGGCTATGCGGCCGCGAACCTCCGCCAATTCCTTCAGGATTTCGTCGATCGATAGCCGTGTCAAACGATGCAATTGCAATTCGAGGATGGCGTCGGCTTGCACGGCATCGAAGTGGCCGGGTGAGCGTCGTCGGCACCAGTCCCTTCAGGGTGGCAGGCTTGCTCGTCGCCCCCTTTCCTTCGGCGACCGTAACCGTTTTGCCGGAGAAATATTCGACCAGGTTGGTTCGGGCTTCGGCCCGGTTTTCGCTGCCACGAATGATGCGGATTACGTCATCCACCCGGTCCAACGCGACTTGATAGCCCTCGAGAACATGCTCGCGTTCGCGCGCCTTCATCAGCAGATACGCTGTGCGACGCCGCACAATGTCAATACGATGATCGACGAAGTACTGGATGGCCTGCACCAGGCCCATCTCTTTGGGCTGGCCGTTGATCACGGCCAGGAAAATCATGCTGAAACTCTCCTGCATCGAAGTGTGCTTGAAGAGCTGGTTGAGCACGATCTGCGCCTCGGTGCCGCGCTTTAGCTCGATGACGATGCGCATGCCGTCGCGGTCGCTCTCGTCGCGAACATCGCTGATATCGTCGATCACCTTGTTGTTCACCAATTCGGCAATGCGTTCGATCAGCTTTGCCTTGTTGACCTGGTAAGGAATCTCGGTGACGATGATCGCGTCCTTGTCCTTGGTGAGGTGCTCGATGGCGGCCTTGGCGCGCATCATGAAGCGCCCGCGCCCGGTGCGATAGGCTTCCGTAATGCCACTGCGTCCGTAGATGAATCCAGCCGTCGGAAAATCGGGGCCCTGCACGTGCTTCAATAAATCGGCGAGCGTGGCGTGTGGGTTGTTCACCAACGTGATGCAGGCGTCCACGATCTCCGTGAGATTATGCGGAGGAATGTTAGTCGCCATCCCGACGGCAATACCGTTCGATCCATTCACCAGCAGGTTGGGAATTCTGGTCGGCAACACCATCGGCTCGACCGTGGTGTCATCGAAGTTGGCGACGAAGTCGACCGTGTCCTTGTCGATGTCGGCCAGCAGCTCTTCCGCAATCTCGGTGAGGCGCGATTCGGTATACCGATAGGCTGCGGGAGGATCGCCATCGACCGAGCCGAAGTTACCCTGGCCGTCAATTAGCGGATAGCGCAGGCTCCAGGGTTGGGCCAGCCGAACCATGGCATCGTAAACCGCAGTGTCGCCGTGCGGATGATACTTCTTCAGGCATTCGCCGACCACGCCGGCGCACTTCATGTGCTTGCGATTATGCAGCACACCCATGTCATGCATGGCGTACAAAATACGGCGATGCACCGGCTTCAGTCCGTCGCGGATGTCCGGTAAGGCGCGCCCAATGATGACCGACATGGAGTAGTCGAGATACGAGCGCCGCATCTCCTCTTCAATGTTGACGGGCTGCACGTTGGCTGCGCCGGGGCCGGTGGGATCGAGCGGTAGCTGCTGGTTTGGATCGTCTGCCATATTAGCTTTCAGCCGTCAGCTCTCAGCCGTTGGCTTCCCTTCCTCGCGCGCTCAGACGCGCGCGACCTGCTCTCGTAGGAGGACGCATAGCGACTTCTCAGATCTGGCCGTAGAGGTCCGCCGGGTCGCTTGCAAGTGATTGCAAAATTTAGGAGTTTGTCCCGATGAGAGCAATCCAAATTATACCACGGTTGCGAAGGGCACGGTGGGTTATAAGTCTCATTCTTACAATAGATTAGCAGCCCCAGCTCATGCAATTAACCCGTTGCGCAAAAGCATCGCGTCGCAGCAGAATTTCACCGGGCCAAGGGAACTTGTAAAGCTGAGCTGCGCGAATAGTCAGGGCAGCACGGAAGCAACATTGGGAGGAGGCGGCTGGGTGCTGTTGTCTGGCGTACTCTTCGGCTGCAAGTCTGAATTCTTCTTCTGCACCTGATGAGGGACCGCAGGAATCTTGAACTCCATGCCGCGATCGTCATTCGCCTTTACAGTGGCAGAGACGTCAAGATTGGCGAGCGGGATTTTCTGGGTGCGGTCATCCAAAACGTAAACCGTTTGACCCATGATGGCGTAGTTGGTCACTTCCTGCTGGTGGCCATCGCGAAAAACCAGCACCGTAGGCTCGTTGGGTTTGACATCCCGTGCTGTGGAAGATTGCTCTTGGACAATGGGCTGAGGCGGGGTTATCTCCGCTTGCATGTCATCTGGTGCGCCACCGTACGACTGCGGCGGAGGCTGCTCGCCGATCATGTGCAGCGCCGGATCGTTTGGGCCAATTGGTGGCCCCGAATACAGATCGGGACCACCTACGTAATCGTAGTCATAATCGCCAAGCGGAATGTAGTAGTAGGGGAGAGCATAGGCCCAGCCTCCGCGCGAGTATCCGTTGCCGTTGCCGCGATAAGGTCTGTTTGAATACGCCTGATGAGGGGCCCCATAGCCATAGCCGTAAGCTCTTATCGACGAAACGCTGGGAAGCGGAAACGGGAGATAATGGGCGCCAATCGAGCTCACGGATGGCAGCGGGTAACCACGCGCCTGACCGAATGACGGTGCGGCAAGTAACACGCAGCAACCCAACAGAAGCGTCAGGGCCGTCGTCAGACGCTCCCACCAACTGCAGGCGTTCCGATACCCGGCTTGGCTTGCGCCCCTCATGTAACCCTTCAATCTAATCCAACCCGTTAGATGTCGGGAAGTTTCTATCGGCTTCGGGATGTTAGATGGAGCAGGCTGTAAATGTCGATCATGGCGTTGGCGATCAGCACGCCAACGATTACGGCATTGGCCACCAGTGCGTAGCGGCTTTCTAGCAGGTCGGCCGACACTCCTGCCATGAACAAAACCAGGAAAGGCAGCGCGACGAACAGGAAGGTGAAGCCCGCAAAGTGCAGGCGCAAGGCCAGGACCACCAATAGACCACCTGTAAGCATCGGCGCTGCCGTACCAAAGAACCGCGACCGCTTCCAGACGACAAACGTGACCAGCGTGACCGTCAGCAATAGCACCAGGCCGACGCCATTTTGCAGGAAGAAGTTCGCCAGCAGCGGAGCGATAGCGCTCCACGAGAGGGTCTGCGAGGAAATCTCCAGCCAGTCTGCGTTGACCAACGCCCTGCCAAAAACGACAGGGCGGAAACTGTAGAGGGCCCACAACAGGACCAGCGCGGCGACACACGCCGCTGCGAAGATCGCCAAAGCTGCGCCTCGCCGGACGTGGCCGACCCAGAGCATGAAACCGAGCGCGGGAACCAGCAAAATCCAAAGTGAGAACTGAGCGCCAATGCAGATGGCCATGGAAAGCCCCATCAGGAGAATCCGTCGCCAGTTCCACAGCACCACTTCACGCGGAGCGTAGAGAGTGTGCGCCACCGCGATAGAAGTGAAAATCAGTCCGAAAGCTCCCCAAGCGCCGACAATCTCAGCCCCCGCCTGGCTGGCTCATCCCACCATTACCGGCGAAAAGCAGTACAGCCCGAGTGCGATATATCCGCCAACGTTCCCGTAAAGACGGCGGGCAACGTACCACAGCGAAGCGCCCAGCAATAGCCCTATGAACAAAAATGGCAAGCGGATCCAGAAGCGGTAGTCGCGAAGCCGCCCATAGTGACTTTCGGCGCCACTGATCCGCGCGGCAACTCCGGCCAGCAGCGGCACCAACGGGGAGCGCTCACTTGTGCCGGCGTTGGACAAGCGCTCGAGATGAAGCAGCCCGGCCTTTGACGTGGTTGCCCTCCACAGCCGTCAACCGTATATGTGCAGAGAACCAGAGACACTGCGCAAGAAAGATAAGCAGCAGGAGCAACGCCGCTATCTGGGGCACACCAACTTGCTTGCGGTCACCCAAAACGGACATGAGCTTTTGTTGTAACACGCCAGTATTGCTGGCGGCGAAAAGAGGCTGGCGACGGGAAGGACGGCGGCCAATCGCGCTGAGTTTGACAGGCTCAAAAAGCTAAGAGCCCGCGCCCCGAATAGCAGCGTACGCGTTGCAGGCCTGGTGACGACTTACGCCGCCACCATGAAGCAACCGGCGACCGACGACTGCACGCTTATCGCGGCAGTATGTCGGTCAGTGCCCCTTCAATACGGTCCACTTCTTCGCGAATCACCCGAATCGCTTGGTGATTGGCCGGATGCGGCACCGGCGTGATGGCTTCCACCGCGTGACGAATCTTGTGGTTCCGGTCCCAGATCAGACTGATCCTGGCGGAGGTCTCCATTCGGTGCTGGTAGATCTTTCTAACCAGCTTCGTGGTCATCCAGGCAAACGCCAGTCCGAACAACATTTCGATCGGGAGACGGTCGGTCGCTCCATCGAAATCGAAGAAGGCTAGCCGATAGACGGCTTCGCCCGCACCAAGCGAAGCAAATATCACTCCCAGCCCAATCAATCCAAGGGTCAAGCGATCAAGGGGTCGAAGCTCCAAAGACGGTTGACCACTGCCACGGTTTTGCGCGAATGCCATGATGCCCCCGAAGAACATTTGGTGGTTCGAAGCTCTATTGTGCTACAAACGCCGCTGTTTGTGGATAACGTATTTGCGGTATTTGCAGCGAAATTATGTAATGGCCGGAGGATGTTGGGGAATTCAACGTCACGGACCGTTGCGCCCGACCGGCAGATAGAAGTCGCGGCACGGGTACAGCGGCGCTTCGGCGCCACGTCCCGCATCCTTCTCGGAACCGAGCCGTCTTCAGCCGGCGGCACTTTTCCCCCAACCCGAGTACACCAAGTCAGATGTCCAGGTTCTTCACTTCCAGCGCGTTATCTTCGATGAATTTGCGACGCGCCTCGACGTCTTCGCCCATCAGCGTGGTGAAGATGGTCTCGGTCTCGGTCAGGTCCTCGAGCTTTACCGAAAGCAGGGTGCGACGTTCGGGATCCATTGTGGTCTCCCAAAGCTGCTGCGAACTCATCTCGCCCAGGCCTTTGTAGCGCTGGACGGTGTAGTCCTTGCGGCCCTCGTTGAGCACGTAGTCGAAGAGTTCGCGCGCCGAGGACTTCTCCACGGTTTCTGCTTCGGCCTTGCGCTTGGAGGTCTTGGGGCTCTTCTGCTCCGCCTTCTCCTGGTCGGCGCGCTCGGCGTCGCTGAGTTCTTCCTTGCCATTCGAGCCGGAGCCAGCGTCCTTCTTCACGCTCTCGACGTAGTACGGCGGTTGCATGTACAGCTCGATCTGCTTGTACTTCGACATCATCTGCCGATACTCAGGCGCGGAGGCCAGCTCCCAATTGATAACGTGCTCGGCGCCCTGCGAGTTCACGAAGGTGCATTCCCACAGGCTGTGCTCTTCTTCGAAGCGCAGCGCAACCGACTTGATACCACGATCTTTGGCAATCCCTTTCAGCGCTTTCTCTAACGCGACGATTTTCTGGGGAGGATTTTTGCTGTCGCCCTCGAAGTCAGCGCGCTTCACTAAGTCCGCCTCGGCAGCACCTCGGTGATCTTCTCGTCGCGAATGCGTTTGTCCACCTTGTCGAAGAAGCCGATAAAGTCGTTCAGTGTGGTCATGAACTTGGTAAGCGGAGCGCCTTCCAGCACCGCCGCGCCTTCGCCGTAGCGGACAATCAGGCCGTCGGCGGCGCGCTTCACCATGACCCGCACGAATTCCGCGTCGTTCTTGATGTACTGCTCGAACTTGCCCTTCTTGATGCGATACAACGGCGGCTGCGCAATGTAAATGTTGTTCCGCTTAATGAGTTCCTGCATGTGGCGGAAGAAGAACGTGAGCAACAGGGTGCGGATGTGCGAGCCGTCCACGTCCGCGTCGGTCATTAGGATGATCTTGCTGTAGCGCAATTTGACACATCGAAATCGTCTTTGCCAATGCCCGTTCCCAGCGCGGTGATCATGGCGCGAATTTCTTCGTGGCCGAGCATCTTGTCGTAACGCGCTTTTTCCACGTTCAGGATCTTGCCCTTCAGCGGAAGAATCGCCTGAAAGCGGCGGTCACGTCCCTGCTTCGCGGTGCCGCCTGCGCTCTCTCCCTCGACCAGATAGACCTCGCAGCGATCGGGGTTGCGTTCGGAGCAGTCGGCCAGCTTGCCCGGCAAGCCTCCGCCGTCGAGAGCTCCCTTGCGGCGGGTGAGATCGCGGGCCTTCCGCGCAGCCTCGCGCGCACGAGCGGCCTCAATGGCTTTGTTGATGATTTTCTTCGCGACCGAAGGGTTCTGCTCGAAAAAAGCGCCGAGGCGCTCGTTCACGAACGCCTGCACGGTGCCCGCGATATCGGAATTGAGCTTGCCTTTGGTCTGTCCTTCAAACTGCGGCTGCGGCAGCTTCACGCTCACCACCGCCACCAGCCCTTCGCGAACGTCGTCGCCAGTCAGGTTCTCTTTTACATCCTTGAACAAACCGAGTTGCTGGCCGGCATAGTTAACGGTGCGCGTCAGGGACGTGCGGAAGCCCGACAGATGACTACCGCCGTCAATCGTGTTGATGTTGTTGGCAAAGCTGAACACCGTCTCGGAATAGCCGTCGTTGTACTGCAGGGCGATCTCCATCGCCACATTGTCGCGCTCGGCTTCCATGTAGATTGGCTTGTCGTGCAGCACGCTCTTGCCGCGATTCAAGTGCTTGATGAATTCGGCAATCCCGCCGTTGTACTTAAACTCGGCGCGCTTGGGCTCCCCGGTCTTCTGATCAGTGGTGCGCTCGTCAGTAAGCGTGATGAGCAGTCCCTTGTTCAGAAACGCCATCTCGCGCAAGCGCTGGGCCAGGGTGTCGTAGTTGTATTCCGTGGCAGTGAAGATTTCCTTGTCGGGCAGAAAGTGGACCTGCTGCCCCGCGCTTTTTCGTCGTGCCTGTTTTCTTCAACTTCGTCGTGGGCTCGCCTTTGGAGTAGATCTGCTCCCAAACCGATCCCTCGCGCCAGATCTCCAGCTCCAGCAAATGGCTGAGAGCATTCACACAAGAGACGCCTACTCCGTGCAGCCCGCCCGAGACTTTATAGGTCGAAGTGTCGAACTTTCCGCCGGCGTGCAGCATGGTCATCACCACTTGAGCCGCCGGCAAACGCTCTCCGTCCACGTCCATTTCTTCTGTCGGAATGCCGCGGCCGTTATCCACAACCGTGATGGAGTTGTCGATATGAATGGTGACATCGATGCGGTCGGCAAATCCCGCGAGGGCTTCGTCTACTGAGTTGTCCACCACTTCATAGACCAGGTGATGCAGCCCTAACTCGCCGGTCGAACCGATGTACATGGCAGGCCGTTTACGCACCGCCTCCATGCCGCCAAGCACCTTGATCGAATCGGCGGTGTACTCTCCATCCGACTTACCATTGCCATTCTTGCCGTTTTTCTGGGCGACTTTTTCGTTCGGAACTACGAGAGGTTTGTTGTTCTCGGGGGCCGCAGCTGCGGCAGACTCAGAATCTTTCGGGGACATCCTGCTCCATTCCAACGTCGACGCATCGAGCGTGCATTTTCCGTTGCTTACACCCGGACACCGCAAAGGGTCCGCTACCTTCCCTGATAACCCTTATCCACTATAAAACTCAACAACTTAAAGGCTCGGTGGTGTGTGTTCATTGTAGCACAGAATCACTGCATTCGCGATCACGTTAGCCTGAAGGGCGACATCCTCGGAAAGTCAATTAGTGGATAGCGGCGAGTCGACTTTGGCTGGTTGTTCTGCGAGCCTTTGTCCGCTAACTTTCGCCCCCTGTCTTTCTCCGCTGCCGCATCTCCCGCAGCATCTCAGCGCGCTGACTCTCCGACAAAACCTGACGAATGGCCGGGAAGATCGCTTCCTCCTCCATCTGCAGATGCGCGCGAAAGATTTCCTCCAGCGCTTTGGTGAGGGAGCACATTTCGCCTCCGACTTCAGGCAGGGTGTCGGGGTTATTTCTTACCAGCACCAGCAATGGCAGCAGCCGTTCGACCAACTCGTCGATTGCCTGGTGCTGGTCGCCCATGGCCAGTAGTGCGTGATCGGCACCTGCTCGTCAGCCACGGCGCGCAGGCGAGGTTGTAACGTCTGGCTCATCATCCGCCTCGTGTAACGGTAGCGACACGCTGTAGTAGCGATGCACTCCAGCCGCGGCCTGCCGGATCTCGTCAGCCGTAGCGCCGTGCGCATGGGCCAGTTTGACAGCCACGCCAGTGAAATGGTGAATGCGCTGATGGCAGCCCACCAGCAGATCGACGGCGTCTTCGATTTTGGGGTTTGAAGTGGGAGCGAGGGGTGCTATCTGGTTGAACATGTCAATCCATTATCACGCAAAGACAAGGGCTAGGGATTAGCAGTGGGCGGCAACGGCTGAAGGGGCCAGGATTGTAAAGCAAACATTAGCGCAGCGAAAACCTAGCTGCTGACCCAAGTCACTAACCCCGCATTACCTCTCGAATTTCATTTCCACGGTCACCTGCACCGGTACAGCCTGTCCATTCTTCTCGGCCGGACGAAATTTCCATTTCTTCACCGTGCTCACCGCGCTGGTCTCGAAGGCATGTTCGTCGCTGCGCAGCACGCGAACCACCGCGACGCGACCTTTCGCGTCGATGCCCACCAGCATGACAACTGTCCCCCGCTGCTCCGCATCCGGAGGCAAATCCGGAAACTTGGGATCGGGCGTACGGGTCGCCTTCGGCGGCTTCATGCCTTTGACGACACGCTGAAACTGCGAGAAGGTCTGGTCATCGGAGAAATCCGCGGGCGAAGTTGAGACGGTAGATGAAGACTCGTGCCGCACATTTCCGGTTTGCGCCCGTGCCATGGCGCTAAGAAGTAAGAGAGAGAACGACAGAGCGATCAGCGTGAGAATGCGCATCAAGTTCCCTGAGTCGTGCAAAAGGTACGGTCATTCTAAATGGAAGCAACCCGAATCGAAAGTGTACTGGAAGCACTTGGAACGTCGGGCATAGTCGGGCATAAAAAAACCCTGCGTCCGTCCAGCGATTGCCTCCGGGGCGTCGTATCCCACAATGTGAGATACCAAGAAAAGGCGCGGTCAAGCCCGCCACAGTCCCGGGCTGTAGCGGGACCAGGAGCGGCTGTCTCGCGGGCAGCACCCCACCAGTCTCGCGGGTGTCCTACTTCTTGCGCTCGCGAAAAAGTCGTCTCCCTTTACTTTCTTGCAGTTAGATAAGTGGCCAGATCAACGTAAACCCTGAGCCGCCACGGGGGCTCAATTGACCGTTTACAACCAGGCTTGCGTGAGTCCATAATTGTATACGAGCAATCATCGGAGCCAGGGTATTAACTTTTCGAACCTATTAACATTTTCTGGATATCCCACATTGTGGGAGGAGAATATGACATCAAATTCCAATCCTGCTACAGAGCCGAACCCTCGTGAACGTATTTGGTTTTTCCCGGATAAGTTTTGGCGTGCCACCAAGAACATGCCGCCGGATGAAGTCGCAAACTTGATGGCAGAAGTTGAGGGCTACGCCGCTGCGGGCGATATGCAGGCGCTGCGCAAATATCCTTTTGTAGTTGTTGGAGACCCTTACAAGAAGAAACAATCAGTTGCCTGATTCAGATCAGGTCCTCTATCACGCACCGGCGGCCGCTTCTTGCCTGTGTCCCGCAACGTGAGATGCAGTTGCCGGCTTGGTAACCTGAGGACGAATCATGATCGGGCACGCGCACGTGGTCTCCAGCAGGTATCGCGCGCGGGCGAGTCGTTCCCCGACCGGACTGATTTCTTGCAGCCCTTGCCCGTAGATAATCACTATTCCATCCCGTCGTTCGATAGAGACCCGATTGATGGGTCGGTCGTGAGAAAAATCAAAAGCGTCTGCCAGTCGCAAAATGCCGGCCAAAGGCAAAAGCGCCTTACGGCGTTTTGTGGTGAGCCCCACAAAGTCAGAGTTGCTGGTTTGCGGAAGTGCGCCGCCGTGGTAGCGCGCAATTACAGCGACACAGTGCAGCTCCTCTACGCTCCATCCTAGTGGGGGCTTGAGCCGGCGAATCATGGCATAGGCACGCTTGCGATGACCCTCGGCTTTGCGGCTTCTCCCAACCTCATGCAGGATGGCAGCAGCTTCGAGGATTCGGCGGTACTCAGTTCCAGGGATAACGATTCCCACCTTCGCCAAGCCATCGTAGAGTTGCAGCGCTAGTCGACTTACATGCGCGGAATGGCTCACGTCAGGGTCGATAAAGGAAGCCCAGGTTCGCAGCTTCTCCATGGCGGCCTGCTCCAGCGCTGGACCAGTTGGCAGTTCAGCGCGCCACACCTGCCAGAGCGAATTTTTGCCCAACATCTTCTGGCGGTACAAATCCAAGCGCTTCTGCCGTTCCTCCGCAATTCTCTTGTTCCAGCGCTCACGGTCTTCAGCCTTGATCTCGGCATGCGCTCTGATCACGGCGCGTAAGACATCAAGGTCATGCACTTCACCAAGAGCGTCCTGCAGGTCGCGCAGGTCTGGCGCCCACTTTTGGTGGCGCTGCGGAAGAAAGTTTTCGCAGGTATAACGAAATCGCTTGATGCCGATACGCAATTGGTGATAGCCAACTTGCGTGCGGTTCCGCAGTGCCTGGCGATGCAATGCGTAGGCGTTCATCCAGCGCTCCAGGGCGAGGTGCTGAAACACCAGTCCTTCGAGCGGGCCCCTGCTGGCCCGTCTCGCTAGTCTGGCATTCAGCGCAGTCCATCGTTTGCGGTCAAAGTGGTGCAGCGTCTCTTGTGCCGCGGCCTTGAGTGCACTTTCCTTCTCTCTCAGGCTTTGCAAAATAGCTTCGCGCACCCGGTCGCCAGCCTCGGAGAGCTTTGTCACCCATTCACCCATGACCTGTACATCGCGAAGATCGCCCAGGCTGCTGAACAGCGTCTTGCCCAGCTTTTTCATCTCCTTCCATGCTGGGTTCCGAATCGACGGACAGGAAACCGTCAGCCATCGAGCGGCAACGACGAATCGCGACCCGGAGATCGTGCACGGGATCAGGCGCAAATTCCTGGCTGGCCTTGTCGCACTCCTCCAGCACTCGACCGGCCCAATAGGCGAGACCACTCTTATTGTCGTTTGTGTTGGGACGTGGCAGCATGAGATTGAAATGTTTTCGCCTTTACTTTATACGCGACTCGGCATGGGGGCGCAGGAGAAAACGCTAACGTGTCAGGAGTAGCGCGTCTCCGAAAGTCTGCGCCCTAGAGGTACGCTCGTTCGGCACTCCGCAGGTTGCGATAGCGCTGGAAGACTTTCCGGTCGCTTTCCAGACCGAGCGCGGACTTCATTGAGGTGCCGCGAAAAGTGTGGGACAGCATCTTCCACCAGTTGCGCAGTACGAATAGCGGTTCACGTGCGAAAACCGCTGGTATGTGGCGAGTTTTCATCCAGCGCTCGGCACGCCACCTTTCGTACTCGATTTCCTCGGGCTGCAGATGCTGCGTGGCCACGACAGCGGTGGTGCCGTCGTACTCTTCCATTTTGTCGATGACGATCAAGTTGCGCGCGCGGAAATCCTTTGTCATCGGCGTGCCAGGATAAGGAGTCGGATGCTGAATGTAGGGCCAGTCCACGTATTTGCTGGCGAACTCCAGGTTGGTCCGGATGGATTCGCGGGTGTCATCCGGATTGCCGACGATCAGTCCGCCGACCACATACATCTTGTTCTTGTGTAAGTGCTCAATGGCGCGCAGAGTCGCATTACCCGTCGTACGCCCATCTTCGCGGAATTCGTTCTTGGCCGCGGCTTTCAGGAAGTGAAGATCATCCTCGAGGATGTTCTCGATGCCGAGAAAGACATAGCGAAACCCAGCCTGTCGCATCAGCGGCGCTAGCGTTTCGCCATGCATGGCGATGGGCGACGTCATCGCCTGGACGGTGTAATCGATGTCGTTCAAACCCGCATCGATAATGGCACGGCATAGCGCTTCAAAGCGGCGAATGTTGAGGCTGATGTTGTCATCCACTATGAAGATGGCGCGCGCGCCGTGGTCCCTGGCGTCGCGAATGTCGGCAAGCACGCGATCGAAGGAGTAGGTATGGAAGTTGCGGCCGCGCATCTCGATGATTGAGCAGAAGCCGCAGTCGAAGGTGCATCCACGGGATGTCTCCACTACATCTACGCCGCGCCCAAGCATGGTGTAGCCGGAGAGGACACGTGCGCCCCGGTTGGGCAAACGGATCTCATCTCCTTCGAGAGTGTGCACGGGGCGGGGAAGATTCTGATGCCAGCCATCGCCTGCGCGATACGACAGTCCCTGAATCGCAGCGAAGCTGTCGCCGCTTTCGATCGCGCGCAGCAGCTCGCGGAAAGTAAGCTCGCCTTCGCCGCGGACAATATAATCGATGCCGCATCCCTCCTCCATGTAAGCATCGGGTGCGAGGCTCGGGTCATAACCACCTACGACGACGCGAACACCAGGTCGCGACGAACGCACCAGTTTGACGATGCGGAGCGCCGTCTTGCGCTGAAAAGTCATGATGGAGAGGCCAACTACATCCGGCTGGTTTTCGCGCACCAGCCGCTCGACCGTTTCGCGAACTTTGTCTTGAACCAGGATCAGATCCGCGACGGCAACTTTGTGATGCGGATCGATGTTCCCCGCCAGCGAAGTCAGCGCTCCGTTGGGCATCCGCACCGCGACCGTCGGCATGTGCTCGAACGAATCGGGCATGGAGAGGAGGAGAATATTCATGACACGGCTCCTGCTGACATGGCGGTCCCCACGACCTGGAACATCTGGTTGGCATACATGCTACACCGAATCGGCTTGAAATGGAGGAGCCATGGAGGCGGTACGCGTCGCAAAACCAGTGCCGCTCTATGCTTGTGAACCGAAAAGTGTCGCCTCGCCGGTTCACAGTCGATTGCTCAATCGCGTAGCCAAGCCTGGACGTGCTTTACCTCGGAGCTTCCCCTGCACCTCCTGGTAGGGGCCCACGAAGCGAATGCTGTCCGGCAGGCGACGATAGACCTTTGGGAGCCAGCGCAGCGCGCGCGTCGCCGAAACCTTTTCTCTGTCTCCATAAGGGAGCTGAAACTCTTCGCGCAGACGCGGTGGAAGGAGATAGGTGGTGAGCGCGCGATACCAGAAGGGTGGCCGCAGCCACGTACCCGCACCTCGCTGAAGTTGCTGAGCCATGTCGCGGGTGCGCGAACCCACCGCCAGCAAACTCGACTCGCAAGTGGAGTCGAAGTCGCCCTTGAACTCCGCCCAGCCTAACGGCAGACAGTCGCGCGGAATGCCGAAAAGCGCGGCTATGATCTTGCTCTCGATGTAATACTGCTGGCGCTCCGCCTCGGTCAACGGGGGCAGCACCAGGTCGTGCGCAATTAGAGCGCTGTCCACTAGCGTTGCATGAACCCAGCGAAGGGCGGCGATCTCGTTCGCTTCGTAGGAGGAACCCTGTGGGAAACAGCCGACTGCGTTCGGTAGTTTGCCCCGGATGCTGGAGTGGAGCCGGTGCAGTTGTCGCGAAGCTGCCAGAGCTTGTTCGGTCGAGCCGAAGACCATGGTGAACATGACGCGAAAGGTGCGGTGAAAGCGACCGATAGGATCAGCAAGGGTTGTCGAGTGTTCGGCAATGGCGGCAGCAACCCAGGGATGCGCCAACTGCAACAAGGCCGCCCGGCCCGCCGCCAGAAAAAGTGCTGATTCGCGATTGACCCTCCAACTGATCGAAGACAGGCCGAATATTCCCTGTGCCGATCCCGCAGCAGAGTTTCGCACCTCGCCAAGCAGACGTTCCAATGCCGCTTCGGACACAGCGTTTGTGGTGCCATTTGCCATCTTCCTAATATGTTAGCTGCAGCAAGGGGAGAAGTGCGTCCTGTTGTTTGGGCGTGCACCGGCGCAACTATTTCTGGCGTAAGGGGTGCTGGGAAGAGGTACCATATCGCGGGCTAGTCACGTTTCGGGGTGATAGCGGTCACGGCGCGACTGCCCAGGTTGGACTGAAATAGAACCGGCCTCAAAAATAATCGTTCAATCGAGTCGAATAATGAACGATTCCAGTTTTAGTACGGCCCACAGAAAGAAGCTGTAAGGTTCGAGGAGGACCTCTATGAGTGTCGTAACTACATCCCAGCCCGGGATCAAAACACCGGGCAACTACATCAACGATGTTATGACGCTGGTGAAGACGAAGAACCCAGCAGAACCAGAATTTCACCAAGCAGTACAGGAAGTGATGGAGTCGTTGCGCCTGGTGTTGGAGCGCCACCCGGAATACATTTCGGCCCGCATTCTTGAACGCATTGTGGAACCCGAGCGCGTCCTCATGTTCCGCGTACCCTGGTTCGACGATCAGGGCAACGTCCAGATCAATCGTGGATTCCGCATCGAGATGAACAGCGCCATCGGCCCCTACAAGGGCGGACTGCGCTTCCACCCGTCAGTCAATCTAGGCATCCTGAAGTTCCTGGCCTTCGAACAGGTCTTCAAGAACTCGCTGACCACGCTGCCCATGGGCGGCGGCAAGGGCGGTTCGGACTTCGATCCCAAGGGCAAGAGCGATAACGAAGTGATGCGCTTCTGCCAGAGCTTCATGACCGAGCTCTGCCGTCACATTGGACCGGACACCGACGTTCCGGCCGGCGACATCGGCGTAGGTGGACGCGAGATTGGCTTCATGTTCGGCCAGTACAAGCGCATCCGGAATGAATTCACCGGAGTGCTAACCGGCAAAGGCCTGAACTGGGGCGGCTCGTTGATTCGTCCTGAAGCCACGGGCTACGGCTGCGTGTACTTCGCGCAAGAGATGCTGAAGACGCGCAAGGACACCCTCGAGGGCAAGCTCTGTCTGGTATCGGGAAGCGGCAACGTTTCCCAGTACACCATCGAGAAGCTGCTTCAGTTGGGCGCGAAGCCGGTCACGGTTTCCGACTCCGACGGCGCCGTCTATGATCCGGATGGTATCAATCACGAGAAGCTGAACTGGATCATGGAACTGAAGAACGCCAAGCGTGGCCGTATTCGTGAATATACGGACCAGTTCAAGAAAGCGATCTTCATGCCTACCGATCTGAAGCTGGGCTACAACCCGCTTTGGAACATCAAGGCCGATTGCGCTTTCCCGAGTGCGACGCAGAACGAAATCAACGCCAAGGACGCGACCAACCTCATCAACAATGGGGTCAAGGTCGTGGCCGAAGGCGCGAACATGCCCAGCACGCTCGAAGCCACCAAGCTGTTCCTGGAGGCGAAAGTCCTCTATGGTCCGGCCAAGGCAGCGAACGCTGGCGGTGTGGCCACCTCCGGCCTCGAGATGTCGCAGAACAGCGCACGGCTGAGCTGGACTCGCGAGGAAGTGGACCAGAAGCTGCACCACATCATGATCGCCATCCACAAGACCTGCTTCGAGACTGCCGAAACCTACGGCACCCCGGGCAATCTGGTGAACGGCGCCAACATCGGCGGCTTCCTGAAAGTCGCCAATGCCATGCTGGACCAGGGACTGGTGTAGTTGGCTGTTTCAGCGTCTGAGTAACATGCGGGGTGGAGAGATCCACCCCGCGCTTGGTGATGGAAATTCGATTCTAGCGCCGGACAGGCGGTGGGTACTTCCATTTCGCAGTGGCAATCTCGCTCAGAATAGTGCACCCTCGCGGTTTCTGTCGCGTCCTTCCGGGAAGTCTGTCCGCTTCCGAACACGACTTCCAGAATCGAACAGCCATCCCCGCCTGTTGTCCGGCCATCATGCCGTATCTTGTTTCGTTCCAAGCACCTACCGAACCAGCCGTATGGCCGTCCAAACGCAGCGTACTTTATTGATCGGTTTCTCTGAGGTGGGTATGCAGACCTTTCTACAGGATCTTCGTTACGGGCTTCGCCAGCTAAGGAAGAGCCCGGGATTCACCGCGACCGCCATTCTTTCGCTCGCGCTTGGTATTGGCGCCACGACGGCGGTCTTCAGCGTAGTGTATGCGGTCTTGCTCGATCCGTATCCTTATGCCGACTCCGACCGCATGGTTCATCTCATCGTGAAAGACAAAGCGGGCAAAGACCTTTATATGGGCCTGACCGGTCCGCAATATCAGCAATATCGCAACGCGCGTGCGGTCGAGAGTGTGGTAGCCGAGGGCCAGTGGAACCTGACCACTACCGGCGGTGAGCTTCCCGAGGACGTGAGCGCCGTTTATTTCACCGGAAATGGTTTTAATCATTTTGGCGTACCGGCGTTGCTGGGGCGAGGTCTGATTCCCGGCGATGCTCCCGAGGGGCAGGATCCGCAGCCGGTCGTGGTGCTCGGTTACAAATTTTGGCAACGTCACTACAATGGCGACCCGGCTGTAATCGGCAAGACGATACAACTGGTCCGTAAGAATTACACCATCGTTGGCGTAGCTCAGCCGCGCTTCACCTGGGGCGATGGTGATGTCTACCTGCCGCTGAAAGTTTCGTCCGATCCTAGCCGCACATACGAAGTCGATACCAAGCTAAGGCCAGGCGTTAGTCATGCAATGGCCAATGCGGAGTTCCAGTCGTTGTTGGACCAATTTGCCAAGGAGACGCCGACTCATTTTCCGACAGACGGATTCAAAGTGGCTGTACAGGGGCTGAACGAACACTTCGTGAAGGAGCTAGGCAATACCCTGATTTTGCTTCTGTGCGCGGTTGGACTGTTGCTGGCGATTGGATGCGGCAACGTTTCCATCCTCCTGCTAGCGCGAGGCACGGCGCGGGAGCACGAATTTGCAGTTCGCTCGGCAGTGGGAGCCAGCCGTCTGCGCATTGTGCGGCAACTGCTGACGGAATCGCTGGTACTGGCGCTGAGCGGCACGGCGCTAGGGGTTTTGCTGGCTTATCGCACGGTGGCATTCATCGTTACTTTGCTGCCGGAGTCCTCTTTTCCGCATGAAGCGGCGATCCGGATTAACCTTCCAGTACTTGGCTTCAGCGTAGCCCTGGCGATTCTTACCGGTGTCTTTTTCGGACTATCGCCGGCCCTGCAATTCAGCCGGCCTGAAGTTTCGCAGGTGATGCAAGCCAGCTCGAAGAAGGTGACGGGTGGAGTTCGCGGCAAGCGGGTTCACAATACTCTCATCGCTGGACAGATTGCGCTGACCTTGCTTTTGCTGGCTGCCGCGGGCGCGGCGATTCAGGGCTTTCAGAGGCTGAACCACAGCCGCCTCGGCTACAACCCGCACAATGTCATGTCGGTCGGCATACCGGTGCATGACAACACCTACACTACGTGGGAGAAGCGGGAGGCCTATTTCGATCAGTTGCTGCAAAAAGTAACCGCCATGCCCGAGGTGGTCTCAGCCGGGTTGTCGACGAACGCGACACCGCCCTCCAACGGGTTTGACAACAAGTTCGAGATCATGGGCAAGCCGGTCCTGGCAGAACAGCGGCTGCGGACTAACCTTGTCAGTCCTGGGTACTTCCCGGTTCTGCAGATTCCCTTGTTGGCGGGGCGAATCTGGGACGGGTCGGAGACCAAGCGTGGAGCCAAATTGGCTGTGGTTAATGAGACCCTGGCAAAGCAGTACTTCCCGAGTGGCAATGCGATAGGTCAACAAATCCGTATGCCAGACCTTAAGGGCGAGCCACCGATGGTGTTGGCTGTGCCGGAGAGCAATGGCTGGATGCAGATCGTTGGGATCGTGGGGGACGCGGTCGATGATGGCTTGGGCAAACCAATCAAGCCGGCGGTCTACATCCCTTACACCATCGGTATGCCGATGTGGACGCAGATTCTGGTGCGTACCAAGGTGCCCCCACTCTCCATCCTGCACGGAGTGCGCGAGCAGATTCATTCCGTCGATGCCGATCAGCAAGCTGAGGGGCATGTGCGTAGCCTGGAGGGATGGATTACCCACCAACCGGAGTGGGCACAACAGCACTTGATCGCGCTGCTGTTCGGCGCCTTTGCCGGTCTAGCACTCGCGCTGGCGGGGATTGGCCTGTACAGCGTTGTGTCCTACAGCGTGGTACAGCGCACCAACGAGTTCGGGATTCGCATGGCATTGGGCGCACAGCGCAGCGACGTGCTGCAGATGGTCCTGGTCTCGACTACGTTCAGCGTGGGCAGCGGACTCCTGGCGGGCGTCCTCCTCAGCTTGGTGCTTAACCGGGTGATCGAGCATTGGGCCCAGGGCGACTCCATCCATCTGGCGGTTCTGCTGGGAGTTACTGTTTTGCTGCTCGGCGTTGCCGCCATGGCGTGCCTCTTACCGGCACACCGCGCCTCCACCGTCGATCCGATGAAGGCGCTGCGTTACGAATAGTGTTGCCGTACCCAGGCTGGTGGATTGGTCCACCCCGCGTTTTTCTAGCTACCGCTCCGCTCGAATATAGACGCTGTTCGCCGCCACCAGGTCCGCGTTTGCGGTCTCAGTCGTTACCTTTACCGGCTCCAGCTTAGCCTTCTTCTGGGGCTCACCAACAAACGACAACAGATACTGATGGTTCAACCGGTTGGCCAGGTCATTCAAGTACGGAGCAAAGGCCACCGCCGGACCGTGGAAGCCGATGTAATACGCTTGACCGCCGGTTTTATCCGCAACCTGAGCCAGGTAAACCTGACCGAGATATTTTCCCCAGGAACTCTGGCCGTAATCGCCAACACCCGGGTTGTAAATCGCGGAGACAACAACACCCGCACGCTGTGCCTTCTCGATAGCTTCGGCAAGATACGGGTCCAGCAGGTCGGCCCCATTATAGTAGCGATCAACCCCGTCAGAGACCATTAGCACTTCCCGCCGGCTGGCGCTCTTTGGCCAGCGTTTCACTAAGTCCACAAGGGAGAAGTACGGGCTGCCGTTGGCCCCATTGATCCCCATGGGAAGGCGAAGGGCTTTGGCCGCGAGGCTGTGGTCGCTGGTTGGTTTCTGGGCTATATAGGCGACTCCGTTTCGCATGTAGGCAATGCCAATTTTCGCCGAGCTGGGCTCTCCCAGGATGAACTGGCGAATGTCGCCTAATTGTGTGCTTAGGCTCGTCGTGGAGCCGTCATCGAGGAGAATGTAGAGTTCCAGTCCTGCATGGTCTCCCTGCGCCGGTACCCAACCAGTAACCTGGTCACGCTCGTGTCCCTCAGAAACGACAACGTCTTGCCGGCCAATGACCGGTGCGCTGGAACCCTGATGGGGTTCCTCCGTGACCACCATGTGCGCTGGAGCGCCGCTTGCGGCCGGGACATTCTGAGCCGCAAGGATGCTTGTACCCAATGCCCCCAGAACCAACCCGACCATTACGTTGAGCAGAAATCGCGTCTTGTTCATGACGCCTCCTTCCAAATTCGGGCCTTGAACCTCACATTGGTCATCCGGTCCATCTGGAAGATTAGACGCGCGGGATCACATATTGACTCGTCCCTCCATATTCCCAGGCTTCAGAGAAGGCGATACCAGAAGAGATTGTTTTAGGACTCGCACTACTGTCGGTGTGCAGGCCCGGATAGTTCTCGTCGTAGGACGGGTGGCCGGGCAAGCCTCTTTCGAGCCAGAGCGCGATGTCGGGCGATAATTTATGAGATAGTTCTTGTTGCCCCATGTCCGCCCGGCATACCCCCGATCCCACCCCTCCTTCCGAGCGCCAATTCGAGGGCTTCGAGAACCTG
The DNA here is from genome assembly GCA_963836295.1 of uncultured Acidobacteriaceae bacterium. GTDB lineage: Bacteria > Acidobacteriota > Terriglobia > Terriglobales > Acidobacteriaceae > Bog-257. Next base: position 272,917 of record CAWIIY010000011.1, read on the forward strand.
ATGCCGTTCCGCGTGAACGACATTCTGCTCGTCTCCAGCCTTTATGACTCCTTCATTCTGCGGGAGGACGGGCGGCTCAACGAGCTACTGATTGGTGAGTCGCTGGAGCTGGACCTTCATCAGGTCCCAGGCATCACTCATGTCCCCACCGGAGCGAAAGCCCTGGAGCTGGCTCGCTCCCAGCCGCGATTCAACCTGATCGTGAGCAACCTGCAAGTAGGAGACATGAATGCCGCTCAATTGGCGCGCGAAATCAAGGCCGCGGATCTGGATGTCCCAGTCATCGTGCTGGCCTACGATTACCGCGAGATCAAGGACTTCATTGCGCGCAATCCGCAGACCGACGTCGAGCGGATATTTCTGTGGCAAGGTAACGCCCGCATTCTGATCTCGATCGTCAAGTACATCGAGGACAAGCGCAACGTACTGCACGACGCCCACGATATGAACGTGCCCGTGATGCTGGTGGTGGAAGATGATATTCGTTATTACTCGTTATTCCTGCCCGTCATTTACACGGAACTCATCAGCCAGTCGCGGCGGCTGCTGAGCGAAGGGCTGAATGTCGCGCACAAGCTGGTACGCATGCGGGCCCGGCCGAAGATCCTGCTCTGTTCCGACTATGAGGACGCGGAGAGGCAGGTGCTTAAGTATCGGGATTACTTGGTGGGCGTGGTGTCAGATGTGGAGTTTCCGCGCGGAGGGCAACTTACCCCAGAGGCCGGTTTTGCACTGGCCCGCATGGTACGTCATACCGTGCCCGATGTTCCTATCGTTCTGCAATCCAGCCGCACCGAGTTCATGGGGCCCGCATATCGCCAGGGGTTTTCCTTTCTGCAGAAGCGCTCGCCCACCCTACTGGGGGACTTGCGTCGCATCATGATTGAGGAGATGGGCTTCGGGGACTTCGTCTTCCGCCTGCCCGATGGAAAGACGGAAGTGGGGCGCGCCGCCGACCTGAACGCGCTGGAGATGTTGCTGCATACCGTGCCGGTGGAAAGCATCGCCTATCATGGCGAACGCAATCACTTCTCCCACTGGCTGATGGCGCGGACCGAGTTCGCCTTGGCGCAGAAGCTGCGGCCGCGCACCGTGAGCGACTTTGGCACCCTCGAGAACTTGCGCCGCGATTTGATCGAGTCCATCGCCGAGTATCGCCGCGAGCAGAGCCAGACGCTAATCGGCGAGTTCAATCCGGCCACGTTTCAACCGGCAGATGCTTTCTTCCTTCAAATCGGCGGCGGTTCGCTGGGCGGTAAAGCGCGCGGCCTGGCCTTCATACGTCACCTGCTGCATCAGCGGCGCGTGATGCGCAGGTTTCCGGGTATTCGCGTTGCCGTGCCAGCTACGCTAGTGTTGACCACCGAGTTGTTCGACAATTTCCTGCGCGAAAACAACCTGCTGGACGTCGCGATTCACAGCACCGACGACGAAGAGATCGTGCGGCGCTTCCTGGCAGCCTCGCTGCCCATCACCGTGATCGATAAACTCCTGGGCTTCCTAAATGAGGTGCGCTATCCGCTGGCGGTCCGGTCTTCCAGCCTGCTGGAGGATTCGCAATACCAGCCCTTCTCCGGCGTGTATGAAACCTTTATGCTGGGGAACCATCAGGCCGACATCCAACTACGGTTAGAGCAGCTTCTGGAGGCGATCAAACGGGTGTACGCCTCGACCTTCAGCCAGCATGCCAAGTCCTACGTGCGCGCCACACCATATCGCCTGGAAGAAGAAAAAATGGCAGTGCTGATTCAGCAGGTGGCAGGCGCGACCCATGGCAACCGCTTCTACCCAGATTTCTCCGGTGTGGTGCGATCGCGAAATTTCTATCCCGTCGAGCCCGTCAAGGTTGAAGATGGATTCGCTGCCGTTGCCTTGGGGTTGGGACGCGCTGTCGTGAGTGGAGGAAAATCTCTAACGTTCAGTCCTCGTCACCCTCGCCACCTGGTGCAATTTTCGTCCGTGGAAGACATTCTGGCCAACTCACAGGCAGAATTTTGGGCGCTGAATCTGGATCATGGGGCGGACGCAACCGATCCGGCTACCGACCTGCGGGAAGCGGCGTTTGGACTCGATGCGGCGGAAGCAGACGGAACGTTGCAGATGCTGGCATCCACCTACTCGTTGGACAATCACGCCGTCTATGATGGACTGAGTCGGCAGGGGCCACGCATTGTCAGTTTCGCACCCATCCTCAAGCACGGCCTGTTTCCCCTGCCCGCCATCCTCGATCAGCTCATGAGAATCGGTGAGGATGCCATGGGACGTCCGGTGGAAATTGAGTTTGCCGTTCGGCTTCCGCGGCAGCCCGACGAAATGGCAGACTTCAGTTTTCTTCAACTGCGTCCTCTGGTGCTCTCGCGCGGCGGTGAAGACATTCGCCTGGAGAACGTGGAACCGGACCGCCTGGTTTGCCAAAGCTCTCAGGTGTTGGGTCATGGCCGATTGCAGGATCTACGCGACGTGATCGTGGTTGATTTCCATCGCTTTGAACGCGCCAACAGCCACGATGTGGCTCAAAGCGTCGCTCATTTCAATGCCAAGCTTGGCGAACAGAATATTCCATATTTGCTGATTGGAGTGGGTCGCTGGGGATCGACCGATTCGTGGCTCGGGATTCCGGTTGCCTGGGACCAGATTTCCGGGGCACGCGTAATCGTGGAGTCGGGATTCCGCGACATGCGCGTAATTCCGTCGCAGGGGAGCCATTTTTTTCAGAACCTCACTGCGTTTCAAATCGGCTACTTCACCGTCAATCCGGATGCAGGTGAAGGCTTCGTCGATTGGCAATGGCTCGCTGCACAGCCTGCAGTCGAAGAACGTGACTGCGTCCGGCACCTGCAATTTGCGGCGCCACTTGTGGTGGTGATGAACGGAAAGACCAGTCAGGGCATGATCTTCAAATCTGATATCGCCCCATAAGACTAGGCTCGATTCGATTGCCGTCAGCTCTGCCTGAGCGGCTAAGTCGGTGAGTTAAGTCCTTTTCTAGTTTCCCCATTCCTCAAGGACTACGTGCTACCCTACTGGTTTCGCTCAGCATCCTCATTGGACGAAAGACTATGACCCTTCTGGATCGACGCTGGGGCGCACTCGCCACCGGCCTGCTGGCCCTCTGTATCGCCATTCCGATTTCTTCAGCGCAACAAAACGCTCCCGCCACGACCCAGCGTCCGGGAGAGGCTGGTTCTCCGGTCCCTGGAAAACCAGCAACTGGCGCGCCTGAACAGAAAAATGGCCTCGTACAACCGGCCCAAACCTACCCTGGCGGCGAGGCCGGACCGCAAAAGCCGAACGAGGAAGGCCGGAGCCGCTTGCCCATGGAAGTGCGCAAGAGCGTCAGCTTCCGCGAGATCGGCCCTGCGATCTCCGGCGGGCGCGTTTCGGCGGTTGCCGGCGTCGCGGGAAACGCCAACCTCTACTATGTGGGGGCGGCCAACGGCGGTGTGTTCCGCACCAACGACGGCGGCATGACGTGGAAAGCGCTGTTCCAGTATGAGGGCGTCGCTTCCATTGGAGCTCTGGCGGTCGATCCGCAGAATTCTGCCGTGGTGTGGGCCGGAACCGGTGAGGCCAACGTACGAAACGATGTCTCCTTCGGCAACGGTGTCTACAAGTCAACCGATGGCGGTGAGCATTGGAAGCGCATGGGATTGGAGGGCACCTTCCAAATCTCCGCCATCGCGGTCGATCCGCACAACCACAACACGGTGATTGTAGCTGCCATGGGCAGCCCGTGGGCCGACAGCGCCGATCGCGGCCTCTATCGCACCACTGACGGCGGAGCTACCTGGCAAAAGGTCTTGTTCCTGGGGCCCAGCATCGGAATTGCGGACCTCGCTATGGATCCGCAGAACCCGCAAATTCTTTACGCCGCGGCCTATCGTTTTCGCCGCACGCCCTGGAGCTACTCCGACGGCGGGCCCGAGGACGCCATCTACAAGTCGATCGACCAGGGTGAGACGTGGAAGCGTCTCGACGGCCCCGGTCTTCCCACCGAGCCGGTGGGCCGCATCGGTCTTGCCATCGCGCTGAGCTCGCCCAACGTGATCTACGCGGTCATGGGCTCGAACCAAGGCGTATTGTGGCGCTCGGACGACTCCGGCGACCACTGGAGCCTGGTTAGCAAGGACCAGGAAGTGGATGTCCGGCCCTTCTACTTTTCGCACATTGCCGTGGATCCGCGAAACCCCGATCACATCCTAGCCCTGTCTAACAACCTGATGGAATCGAAAGATGGCGGCCGGAATTTCACGATCATCGCGAAACAGGTACACGTTGACCATCACACCATCTGGATTGATCCGGCCGGCAGCGGGCGCATTATCGAAGGCAATGACGGAGGAGTGATTCTCTCGCGCGATAACGGCGATCACTGGGCCTTCGCGCACAACATTGCAATCGCCCAGTTCTATCACGTGAGCACTGATGACGAACGGCCGTATCAGGTGTGCGGAGGCCTGCAGGACAACAGCGCGTGGTGCGGGCCAAGCCGCAGCAAGGGCCCTTCAGGAATTCTGGACCGCCATTGGTTCGATCTGAATGGTGGCGACGGCATGTACGCCATTCCCGCCGTTGACAATCCGAACCTCATCTACAACAACACTGAGGATGGGGTCTTCATGATCTTCGATCGCGCCTCCGAGCACGTACACGACATCGAACCGTACCCACGGGACGCCAGCGGCGGGGGTGTTGCCGACCTGCCCTATCGCTTCGCCTGGAACGCGGGATTCGCAGTTTCGCCGCAGAACCCGGCCGTGCTGTACGCCGGCGGAAACGTGGTCTTCGAGAGCGAGGATCGCGGTCGCACCTGGAAGCCGATTAGTCCCGACCTGACACTAAACGACAAAAGCAAGCAGCAGTCCTCCGGTGGCCCGGTCGTAAAGGACAACTCCGGCGCCGAGGTTTACGATGCCATCATTCGCATCGCGCCGTCGCCGAAAGATTCCAACACGATTTGGGTTGGTACCGACGATGGGCAAGTGCAATTGACGCGCGACGGCGGTGCGACCTGGACCAACCTCACCGCGCATATCGCAGGGCTTCCGCCGTGGGGCCGAGTCGAATCCATCGACCTGCCGCCCGACAACCCGGGCGAGGCGGTGATTTCAGTCGACCGGCACTTCAGCGGCGACTTCAAGCCCTATCTCTTTCGCACCACGGACTACGGCACGAGTTGGCGCTCGATATCAGGTGACCTGCCGCAGGTCTATGCCCATGTCGTGCTGCACGACCGGCGCAATTCGCACATGTACTATGCGGGGCTTGAGAATGGGCTGTATGTTTCCTGGAACGACGGCGGGCAGTGGTACTTGTTTGGACTCGGTCTGCCGACTGTTTCGATTTACGATCTGGCCTATCACGAGCGCGACAACGACCTGGTTGTCGGCACGCATGGTCGCTCGGTCTGGATCCTCGACGATCTGACCCCTTTCCAGCAATTCACTCCCCAGATCGGACAGGCGGCGGCACATCTCTTCCCGCCGCCATCGGCCTTCCGCTTCTGGCCTTGGTCGCAGGTCGAGCCTTTGGGCGATGCTGAGTTCTACGGTAAGAACCCGACCTACGGCGATCAGTTCAGCTACTCTCTTACGAAAGACCTCACGGAGCCGGGTCAACTGACGATTACTGACTCGCAGGGTCACGTGGTGCGGACCATGAAGGGAATGCATGAATTGGAGCCGGGAGAAACTCCTCCCGACGATGAGGACGTTCCGCTTGCGGCCACGGCACCGCAGGTGCACGAACGGCCAACGCCAGCAAAGAAAACGGAAGAAGAAGCGGCCGAATTAGGACAGCCGAAGAAGATTCCATGGGTTCCAACTAAACCCGGCTTGCAGCGCATCTACTGGGACCTGCGGGCCGACGGCCCGGTGCGTTGGGAGAGCGCAAAGGACTTCAACAAGGGGCCAAAGTCGGGCGCGCTGGTGGTTCCGGGAGAATATACTGCCACGCTGACCGTCGGTGGTCAGCCCATCGCCCAGAGGATCGAAGTGGTCAACGATCCGCGCTCTCATGGAGATGTGGCGGGAATGGAGGCACGCTACCAGCTCACCCAGTCCGTGCTCCACCTGATGTCGCAGCTCAACGTGGCGCTGAATCGCATGGACGCAATCACGGCACAAATTAAGGCTTTGCAACTGGTGGCGAAGGATACGCCGAACGAACCAGCGGTCAAGACCGCGAGCGACACGCTCACCCAACAGATGAAGGCGGCGCAGTCGCTAATCACCAGCAATCCCGAAGCTGCGGAGTCGACCCTCCGAGCTCCTAACAAGGTCCGCGAACACCTGTTCGCTCTGGACGGCATCCTGGAAGGCGCTGACGACGCTCCCACGCAGGCGATTGTCGATCAGAAGCAAGTGCTCGAACCAGGAGTACCAGGCTGCTGTTCAGAAGTTCAACCAGTTTCTCCAAACGGATGTGGCTGCGTTCAACAACAGCATGACACAACTCAAACTAACCGGTGTTGTACAGACCGAGGCGTTGCAGCCCTGAGACCGTCGGTAAACGACAAGCCCCGGAACGAGCTTTGCACTCGCATCATTCCGGGGAAGGCGTTATGCGCACACTAGGATTGAACTGCGCGCCGGAGGAAAAACTTGCACTAGATCAGTTTTCGAATTAGTGTAGCCGCGAAGGCACGGGTAGAGCGGACGCTTCAGGTCCGCGTCCCGCGTCTCTTTCTGAACGGAGCCGGCGAATCGGGGTCCCCGGCAAGCGCCGCCGTTGCGCGTGCTGGGGTGAAGTTCAGCCGGCGGCACTTTTCCGGCAACTCCGGCTACACCAAAAACTAAACCGCTCAGAGTTTCCTCAGCACCTCAAATATGTCCTCATTGCTCGGTACTTGTCCGAGGGGGTAAATCTTTGCGAACGCCAGCTTGCCGTTCTTGTCCACGATAAATATGGCCCGCTCGTTGACCCCGGGGAGCGGGTCGCCATCCCGCTGAATCCCGAAAATCTTAGCGACTTTCCCATGCGGATAAAAATCGCTCGCCACGGGAAAACTCATGGTGCCAATCTCTTTCTTCTGCCAGGCGGTGTGGCTGGGGATTGAGTCTGCGCTGATGGCCACGACCTGGGCGTCGTAGCCCGCGAACCTGTCCGCTTCAGCGCTCAGGGAGGGCAACTGGGAGGCGCAAACAGGCGTCCAGTCGGCCGGATAGAAAGCTATGACCACGTTCTTTTTTCCCCGGTAATCGCTGAGCTGGAATTGCTGCTTAATATTCCCAACGACCGCTGGGAGTTCGAAATCCGGTACTTCATCGCCAACGTTCAGGATTGCCATTCGTTCCTCCGCTTACTCGAGACCAACGGCGATTTTAGAGGTCATGCTCCGTTGGGGCAAGTCGCCCGTGTTTCGCTGCGATCACGGCGCCGTTTGACACTCCTCGTCAGATCCCAGTTCGCACTTAACGTTCTTCTTCCGATGTGTTTACGACTTGCGGCCGAATGTTAAGGGTGTCCCGAGGAATAAGGCAGTGAGCACCTCACTCAGACTGTCAGTAAGCCCGAGTAGATGGCCATTCCTACGACTGCATCGACGCCAATTTTGTCCAGTTCTTCAATCTCCTCCCGGCGGTGGATCCCTCCCGCCGCGATTAGCCGGCGCGAAGTTTTCTGCCGCAGCTTGCGAATAACATCCATCGGGATCCCCTGCAGCAGTCCTTCGGTATCAATGTGGGTGTAGAGGAAAGCCGAGCAGCACGGCTCGAGTTCTTGCATCATCGCTGCCGGTTCAATTTCCGTGATGGTCTTCCAGCCGTGAATGGCGACTCGCCCGCCGCGCGCATCGACCGCGAACACCAACCGGTCGGCGCCGAATCGCTCGCATAGTCTCTTGGCGAACGCCGCATCAACGGCACCTTCCCGGTAGTCTGTCCGAGGCTCTACCCCTTGCGCGTGGGCCTTGACCAGCGATGAGCCGACGATTATTTTTTGGGCGCCACATTCAAGCACAGCTTGCGCATCGGCCGCGGAGCGAATCCCTCCACCTACCTGGCAGGGCAGCTTGCCGCAAAATTCGGCGACGAGCGGGCGATTCGAGCCCTTGCCCATCGCTGCATCCAGATCGACCACTTGCACAAGTGGGAAGCGTGAGAAACGCACCACCCAATCGCCGAAGTTCTCGAACTCCAAGGCTTTGGTTTGGCCTTGGACCAGCTGCGCAATTCTGCCGCCCATCAGGTCAATCGATGGAATCAGCATGTTAGCCTCACCGGGATTCCCGCGGCGCGCAGCTCCTGCTTAATTGCGTCCACCGACTCCAATCCAAAGTGGAAAACGGAGGCCGCCAGCGCCGCATCGGCGGCGCCCTCCTGGAACACCTCCACGAAATGCCGCGGCTCGCCCGCTCCTCCGGAAGCGATCACCGGAATTCGCACGCTGGTGGCGATGGTCCGTCGTGAGAGCGCAATCGAATCCGGATTTTGTGCCGTCGCGGTCCATTGAGGTCAGCATGATTTCCCCTGCTCCCATTTGCTCTGCCTGCACCGCCCACGCCTGCGCGTCCTTGCCGGTCGGCCTTCGCCCTCCCCACACATACACTTCCCACGCATCGCCACGCCGCCGCGCATCGACGGCGACTAGCACCGCCTGCGAGCCGTAGCGTCGGGCAATCCTGGTGATCAGGTCGGGATCGGCGACTGCGGCGGAGTTGATCGCGACTTTGTCTGCGCCGCAATCCAACACAGCAGCGGCATCGTCCAGCGAACGAATGCCGCCGCCAACCGTAAACGGGATAAAGAGCTGGTTTGCCGTGCGGCGTACAGTTTCGAGTAAGGTATCCCGCGACTCGGCGGTTGCCGTGATGTCGAGCAGGACGATCTCGTCGGCGCCGGCCTCGCTGTGCGCCGCCGCCAATTCGGCGGGATCACCGGCGTCGTGCAGTTGCACAAACTGAACGCCTTTCACCACCCTTCCAGCGTTGACGTCGAGGCACGCGATGATGCGCTTGGCCAATGACTCAGAGGGCACAAAAATTCTCCAGGATCTTCATCCCAATATCGCCGGACTTTTCAGGATGGAACTGCACGCCGAACAGGTTGTCACGTTCCACAGCAGCCGTGAACGGCACTTCGTAGGCACAGGTGGCGACGGTGTCCGGGCACGATGGCGCCCAATACGAATGCGAGAAGTACACATACGAATCTGCCGGAATTCCCCGCAACAGCAGCGAGCGCGTCGCAATCGCGATGCGGTGCCCAGCCAACGTGGGGCGATTTCACGCGATCGGAAAAGCGCACGCATTTGCCTGGGAAGACTCCCAATCCCGGCAGTTCGCTGGCCTCTTCACTCCCCTCGAACATCCATTGCAGTCCCAGGCAAATGCCGAGCACTGGTTTCTGAGTGGCGATCAGTTCCCGCAACGCCGCGCCAACACTTCCGTCGCTCAAGGGCAGAGTTGCGTGGAAATTGCCGACACCTGGGATGATCAGCTTCTCCGCGCCAAGCACGGCCTCGGCATCGCATGTCACGACGCACTCGCGTCCCAAATACCTGACAGCCTTCACCACGGAGGCCAGGTTCCCAGCGCCGTAATCGACGATGGCAATCACAACAGTCCTTTGGTGCTTGGCAGCATGCGGCCAAGCTGCCGGTCTTTCGAGCAAGCTACGCGCAACGCGCGAGCGAAGGCCTTGAATAGCGCTTCGATTTTGTGGTGACTGGAGCGGCCGTAGAGCACTTTCGCATGGACGTTCGCTTTCGCTCCGCGCGCAAAACCGTCGAAGAAGTCGGCGACAAGTTCCGTCTGTAGATCTCCGACAACTCGCGTTCGCACTTTCGTGTCGACCACCGCGGCGCTGCGTCCTCCAAAGTCGACCGCCACGACCGCTAGGGTTTCATCCATGGGCGTCACGAAGTACCCCGCCCGCAGAATGCCGCGCTTGCTGCCCAGCGCCTGCCCAAACGCCTCGCCGAGGGCGATGCCCACGTCTTCGACAGTGTGGTGCTGATCGACGTCGAGATCACCCTTTGCCCGCAGTTCCAGGTCGAATGCTCCGTGGCGGGCCAAGAGCTCCAACATGTGATCGAGAAAACGGATTCCGCTGCCGATCGCGGCGCGGCCATGACCTTCGAGCACGAGAGCAACTCGGATCTCGGTTTCGTTAGTCTTGCGGTGAATGCATGCCCGTCTCACGCTGTGACCTCGCTGCCCAGCTTGAGTTCGCTCGTAATTTCCCGCAGCGCTGCGATGAATCGGGCGGTCTGCGCGTCGGTTCCTATCGTGATGCGCACGCATCCTTCGCAGCCGGGGTCGGTAGAGCGGTCTCGAACCAGAATGCCGCGCTGCCGCATCGCCAACACGAACTCGCAATGTTTTGCTCCAATCCGGACCAGCAAAAAGTTCGCCTGGCTGGGCCAGCTATAAAGTCCAAGCGCACTCAACTCGGCAGCGACCCGCTCTCGTCCCCTCTTTACTCGCGAAACATAGCGACCCACGTGATCGCTGTCCGCAAGTGCGACGGGGAGCACTGCCAGTGCCACCGCATTGACACTATACGGCGATGACACTCGGTGCACCGGCGGCATCTGCTGGCGCGGGCCGGCTAGCACACCAACACGAAGGCCCGCTAGTCCGTAGGCTTTCGAAAAGGTTCGCGTGACAAACAGGTTTTCGAAACTGTCGATATCGCCAATAACAGTTTTGCCGTGGAACTCGAAGTAGGCCTCATCCACCAAGAGCGCCGCATCAGGGGCGCCTCGGGCGATCTGCAGCAACTCTTCGCGCTCTGCAACCGCTCCTGTCGGGTTGTTCGGGCTGGCAACCGCGATCAGGCGAGTTGCTGGGGTAATGCCGTTCAATACCTTTGCCAGCGGAAACTGTAAGTCCGTCCCACACTGGACCCCGAATCACATGCGCGCCGGTGGCCCCAGAGTAAATTTCGTACATCCTGAAGGTGGGCGTCACCACCAACACTTCGTCCCGCGGCTCCAGATAGGTCTCGCACAGCAGATGAATAGCTTCATCCACCCCATTGGTAAGCAGGGCCTGCTCGGCGGCGAGCCCGAGATGTACCGCGACGACCGCCTCTACCGGCTCGCGCTCGGGATAACGCGCGAGGTCGTCAGCCGTGATGGTCTTTAGCCGCTCCAGTACACGAGGCGAGCATCCCTCAGTATTCTCGTTAAAGTCGAGGCGCAACCCCTCGCGACGCGATAGCGGCGGATGATATTCCTGCAGCTCCTGTACGGCTTTCCTCGCGCTAAGCATGAGGGCACCTCACTCGCACCGACTCGGCGTGAGCGCGAAGACCTTCGGCTTCGGCCAGCGCGGTGACCACCGGCGCAATCGTCGCCAGTCCTGTCTGGTCGAAACGCTGCACCGTAATGATCTTCAGGAAATCGTGCACGCTCAAACCTCCACGAAAGCGCGCCGCTCCAGAGGTGGGCAGAACGTGATTGGGCCCGGCGGCATAGTCTCCGGCGGATTGCGCAGAATATTCGCCGATAAAAATCGAGCCGGCGCTGTGTACCGCAGCAAGATCGTCCTCATCGATGGTCAAGTGTTCCGGAGCAATGCGGTTGATCCACGCTATCGCTTGCTCCCGCGACCCAGCCACTAGCAGATGCCCGTTTCGGCGGATCGCCCGCCGCGCGATAACGTTGCCTTCACTTGCAGTTGCAGTTGCGGCTTGCACGCTCTCAGCCAGCGGCAGCTTAGTCGTAATCAACGCCACCACAGAATCAGGATCGTGCTCAGCTTGCGCCACTAAATCAGCCGCAAGAAACTTGGGATTCCCGCCGTTGCTGTACAGCACCGCCTCGGTCAGGCCGGCGAGCATGTCGATCGCACAGTCGAAGCTCACCAGTTTCTTGGCGGCGGTGACATAGCTGTTTCCCGGGCCAACAATTTTGTCCACCCGCGGAATCGCCTCCGTGCCATGGGCGAGCGCGGCTACCGCCTGCGCGCCTCCACAGCGATATACTTCGCGGACGTCAAGCAGAGCGGCGGCAGCCAGCGTTGCCGCCTGTGGGCGTGGCGATACCACACAGACGCGCGGCACACCAGCGATCTGTGCCGGAATTACCGTCATCAGTAGCGTGGAGGGAAGCGGGTAGCGTCCGCCGGGGACGTAGCAACCAACCGATTGCAGCGGCCGTACGATCTGCCCTAGCTCACCACCCGGCACCTTCCTGCGCCACTCGCGCGGCATCTGCCATTGGCAGAAGCGGCGGATGTTGGTCGCGGCACGCCGCAAGGCGTTTCGCGTTTCGGGAGGAGTCGAACGCCATGCCTTGGCGATCTCTTCCTCCGGAACCCTGATGGGCTGGCACTTCTGCAGCCCATCCCACAATGTGGCATAGCGGACAAGCGTCTTGTCGCCGCCTCTCCTCACGGCCCGAATAATCTGGCGCACGCGAGGCTCCAACTCCTCCAACCGCGAGCTGCGGGTTGCCAGCGTTGCTACCACGTTCTCCGCAGCTTTGCCCCGCAGAATTTGCATCACATCACCACCTTGTTGAGCGGATACTCAACGATGCCCTGCGCATTAGCAGCCTTGAGCCGCGGAATTACCTCCCAGCAAGCTGCTTCTTCCAGGATGGTATTGACCGCGACCCAGGTGCTATCGCTCAGATGCGAGATCGTCGGGCTATTCAGCGCGGGTAACACACGCAGCACGGCCGGGAGGTCCGCGACCTTGACGTTTAGCATTAACCCGACGCGGCCCTGCGCTTCCATGGCCCCGCGCAGCATGAGCGACAGGTTCTCGATCTTCTGGCGCTTATCCGGATCAGCCCAGGCTTTCTTGTTGGCAATGATCTGGGTGTTCGATTCCAGCACCGTATCGATGATCCGCAAACGGTTGGCTTTCAACGAACTTCCCGTCTCGGTTACCTCCACAATGGCGTCGGCCAATGTGGGCGGCTTCACTTCAGTCGCTCCCCAGGAGAATTCGACCTTCACCTCGATCGCGCGCTGTTGAAAGTAGCGCGTGGTGACGCTCACGAGTTCGGTGGCAACAGTCGCTCCCCGCAGATCCTCCGGGCGCATTGCGGAAGAATCTTCCGGCACCGCCAGCACCCATCGTACCTTCCCGCGACTCTGTTTAGCGTAGATAAGGTCGGCTACACTGACCACATCGAGGCCACTCTCCAACACCCAATCCAGGCCTGTAAGCCCAGTGTCGAGCGCGCCGTGGTCAACGTAGCGGGCCATCTCCTGCGCGCGGATGAGCATACATTCGATGTCAGGGTCGTTGGTGCCGGCGAAGTAAGACCGTGGGCTGACGTAGACTTGCAACCCGGCGCGCGCAAGCAGTGACAGCGTTGCCTCTTGCAGACTTCCCTTGGGAATGCCAAGCCGCAGCTTCATTGCCGCGCTCCAGTGGCGACCGGCAGATCGGTAGTAAAGCAGGTGCGCGTGCCCGTGTGGCAAACCACGCCTTCGCCCTCTACCTCGACGCGGCATAGGATGGTGTCGAGGTCACAATCGGCTGCGGCAGAGATCACCTTCAGACGGTTGCCCGAGGTTTCCCCCTTGGTCCAGAGCTGGTTGCGGGTGCGGCTGAAGAAGGTGACGTATCCGGTTTGCAAGGTTTTCTCGTATGCTGCATCGTTCATGAAGCCCAACATCAGCACCTCGCCGGTTGCAGCGTCTTGTACGATGGCCGGCGTCAGGCCGCCCATTTTATTGAAGTCGATTTGCACCGCCATAGCGTTTTTCCTTTCGCGCAAAAGCAAAAACCCCGCTGAGTCGTGTCAGCGGGGTAATGAGATCTTTGTGATTAGGAAGTCATCCGGTGATCTCCGCTGACACGTTCGCCACGTGACGATGGTGATGATGGCGGTGGATCAACGAAGTCATCCTGGAATCGAAACTACCGAATTAGGGAGAGGATGTCAATACGGTGTACTCATCGGTAACTGTCAAATGAACATAGCATTAAACTGAACGACGATGCCCGTTGGCTCGCTAGTCACGCCCTTCGCCGTTGACTGCTCTTGCGAGCATCTCCAAGCCTTCCTCCACCGAGCACCCGCTGGTATTGATGGTCAAATCGGCCTTGCGATAGAGCGGCTCACGCACGTCCAGAATCCGGCGCAGGTCCGACATTGATTCGCGGTTGTCAGCCATGGGCCGCATGTCGCCTTGAGCGATGACACGCTGCATGTGGTCCTCCGGAGTGGCCCGCAGCCAGACCGTGAAGCAGGTAGTAAGCAGCCGCTCGAAAGTCGCGGCCTCGGAGACGAGGCTGCCGCCAGTGGCCATTACGAACCGCGGATGGCGTTCGATGACCTCATCCAGAACGCGGCGCTCCAATCGCCGGAAGCCGCTCTGGCCGTAGAGGTCGAAGATGACGCTGAGGCTGACACCGCTCTCCTGCTCGATCAGGCGATCCAGTTCAAGGAACGGCGCCCCGATCCGTTCGGCGAGCATTGCTCCCAACGTTGACTTCCCAGCGCCGCGCAGCCCAATTAACGCGATGCGACCGCGCCTCGCACACGGATCAACGCCGCCGAAGTTCTCCACGAGCAGACGGCGGGCCTCCAGCAGCTCCGTCGTCGGCAGTCGACGCAAGAATTCAGTAGTGTGCACCAAGTCGACAGGAGGTTCGGCCCCTTCGAGCACGAGGTCATGCAGAGGAGTGTCCAGCGCTTGCGCGATCTGTCGCAGCAGCAAAATCGAAACATTGCCTTGCCCGGTTTCGAGTTGCGCCAGGTAACGTTCGGAAACTCCCGAATCACGCGCCAGGATTTTGCGGGTCATGCCGCGCCGAGCACGCGTCTCGCGTACGCGTTCTCCCAGCAGCCGGAGGTACTCCGACTCGGCGCTCGCGGAAACCGAACCATCGGCGGAGAGACTTGCAGCCGTTGTGACCTCATCTACATGCACTATGTCGCGTTTTCGGCTCACCGTGGATGCATTATACTTCCGTAACCGCACGTATAATAGTGCTGGTGGGGACAAGAGCAATGGGCCTCGACATCACGATCCTGGTCGGCACCATGACCGGCACGGCCGAGATGGTGGCGCAGGAAGTGCAGCAAGCGTTGGAGGCGGCTGGCCATCGGGCGACCATTCAGATGATGGACGGCCTCGATGCCACCATCTTTCGGAATGGAGGCACCTTCCTGATTTGTACTTCCACCTATGGACAAGGCGATGTCCCGGACAACGCACAGGGGCTCTTTAGCAATCTTGAAAGTGAGAAGCCTGATCTCACCGGCGTGACTTACGGTTTGATCGCGCTAGGCGATCACACCTACAAAGACACTTACTGTCATGGCGGAATTCGCTTTGACAAATTGCTTACCCAGCTGGGAGGCCGGCGCGCCGGCGAAATCCTGACGCACGATGCCAGCTCAGGCATCCTGCCGGAAGAGATGGCCGCGCAGTGGGTCGTATCCTGGGTTGAGCAGCATTTGGCATCCTCATCGGAGAAGGTATAAATCGTGGCTACTACTGTAGAAAATCGAATTGCCTCGGATATCAAGGTGCTCCAGAGTTATCTGGGCGGCAAGTGGCAGGCCGGAGCAGAAGGCGGCGCTGCGCTGGTCAACTCATGCAACGGCAGCGTGCTCGCCTCCGCGAGCTCGCAAGGTCTCGACCTGAAGGCGGCGCTCGAGTACTCCCGCAATGTGGGAGGTCCTGAGCTGCGCAAGCTTACCTATGCGCAGCGGGCGGAGTTGCTGGGAAAAATTGCGGACCTGCTGGCGACACGCCGCGACGAGTGGTACGAGATTGCGCGAAAGAACTCGGGCAACACCAAAGCCGACGCCGCGATTGATGTGGACGGCTCCATCGGCACGCTGAAGTATTTCGCCAAAGTCGGCGCGAAGCTGGGCGATGCGCATTTGCTGCGCGATGGCTCTCCGACGCGTTTGGCGCGCGACCAGAATTTTCAGGGGCTGCATGTGGGAATTCCGCTCGGCGGCGTCGCTATACACATCAACGCTTTCAACTTTCCGGCGTGGGGTCTGTGGGAAAAAGCAGCGGTCGGCTTGCTGTCGGGTGTTCCCGTCCTCAGCAAACCGGCGACTTCGACTGCGTGGCTCGCGCAGGAGATGGTGCATACAGTGATTGATGCCGGCATTCTTCCGCCGGGGGCGCTGTCCATACTGTGCGGTTCGCCCAACGATCTGCTGGATCACCTTCGACTCGGGGATGCAGTAGCGTTTACTGGGTCGGCTGACACGGGCGAGGGAATCCGCCAGCATCGGCGCGTTCGCCAACAAGGCGTGCGCGTGAACATCGAGGCCGATAGTTTGAATGCCGCGCTACTTGGGCCGGACGCAGCTCCCGGCTCGCCGTCGTTCGACTTCTTCGTACGCGAAGTCGTTCGCGAAATGACCTCGAAGTCCGGCCAGAAGTGCACGGCCATTCGGCGTGTTCTTGTACCGGCCGAACATGCCGCCGCTGCGACCGATGCGATCGCGGCGGCGCTGTCGAAAATCGTGGTGGGCGATCCAGCCAATGCCTCGGTAAACATGGGTCCAGTCGTGAACATGGCGCAGCGCAAGTCCGTGGAAGAAGGAGTTCACAAATTAACCGCGCAGGCGACGATCGCCTATTCGCCCGAACCTCTCGCGCTGGTCGATGCGGACGCCGCCAAAGGAGCATTTGTTCCCCCCACGCTCTTGAAGCTGAACAGCGGCGTGGATGGAGAAATTGTTCACGAACTGGAGGTTTCGGACCGGTAGCGACAATCGTGCCTTATCGCGATAAAGCCGATGCTTTTGCCCTGGCGCGACGCGGAGGCGGTTCGCTGGCCGCTTCGGTGTTTAGCGCCGACACAGGATTTCTCGCCGAGGTGGCAGTTGCGCTTGGCACGACGCATGGCCGCTTGTTGTTGGTCGATCCCGCCATCGGCGACAGCCATACAGGACACGGCATTGTGCTGCCCTCCCTGATGCACGGCGGACCAGGACGCGCGGGCGGCGGCGAAGAACTCGGTGGGCTGCACGGACTGTGGTTCTATCACCAGCGGGTGGCCTTGCAAGGATCGTCGGCAACGCTGCCGGCGCTCGTGGCACAGGCGGCGGACCCGTCGGCGGAATAGTCCTTGCAACCACCTGAACAACGCGGCGAAGTTCTCGTTGACGGCAAGCGGATCGAGACCCTATGGATTGAGGCGGCAGACGAGGATCGCCCGACGATGGTCATGCTGCACGAAGGGCTGGGCTCAGTTGCGCTGTGGAAGGACTTTCCACAACGTCTCGCGTCGCGCACCGGCTCCGGCGTTCTTGTCTATTCGCGTTACGGTCTGGGAAATTCCGACCGCTTGCTAGAGAAACGGCCGGTGGAATTCATGCACCATGAAGGCGAAGTCGTGCTGCCGGAGTTGCTCGAACAAGTTGGACATCACAAGGCCCATAGTGCTGGGGCATAGCGACGGCGGATCGATCGCGATAATTTTCGCAGGAAAATATCCGGAACCGGCCGCGAGCGTTGATCCTGGAGGCGCCACACGTTTTCGTGGAAGACTTGAGCGTCGCGAGCATCACAGAGGCGAAAGTGGCCTACCTCACGACCGATTTGCCACAAAAACTTGGGCGGTATCACCAGCATGTAGACGGGACGTTTTGGGGGTGGAACGACATTTGGCTCGATCCGGAATTTCGCCAATGGAACATTGAAGAGTATTTGCCGGCGATACGCTGCCCCGTTTTGTGCATTCAGGGTGAAGATGACGAGTACGGCACCATTGCTCAAGTGGAGGCAATTAAAGCGGGCGTGCCTGCGACCGAAATTCTAATTCTGCCGAATTGCAAGCACTCACCGCATCGTGATCAGGCGGACGCGACGCTGGCGAGGATGGCGGAATTCGTGGGGACATTGGACGGGCGTTCAGAAGCGGGGGTCGCCGTAGAGCAAACTGTGTTGCCCGAGTAGGGGTCCTTCGACTCGCTGCGCTCGCTCAGGATGACACAACTCAAGATCCCGAATTAGCGAAGAGCGAAAGGCGAAAGGCGAAGACATGGCTGACTGGGTCCACACCTTCAAAGGCGCTGTCCTGGCGTCGGAGTACGATTTTGCGAGCCACATGAACTCGCACATGTACGTCTCGCGCTTCGACCAAGCCACCTGGTTCTTGCTGCACGCGATCGGGATGACGCCGGCTTCCATGAAGCAAAAGAATCTGCGAGTGGCAATCGTCCGCCAGAACTATCAATTTCTGGAGGAGCTGCGTGGCGGGGAGTTGGTAGAAATCAAGAGCGGCTTTCTGGCCGTCGGTGAAAAATACTTCCGCTTTATCCATCAGATGTACAACGACGAGACTGGCAAGATGGTGGCGACTTGCGATAGCGTCGCCGTGCAGGCCAGTCTGGAGTCGGGCAAGAGTGTGCCGATGACGCAAGCGCTGCAGGACAAAGCCAAGAGTCATCTGGTGACGGCCAACGTCCCGCTGATCGGCGAGGTCGGTTAGCAACGTTGGTGTGTCATCCTGTCTATAACGACGTCGGCGTTGTCAAGAGCACACGAATCCTCTGCGAGCCGGAAGCGGGGTCAAGGGCGCCCTCTTGTGGCGTTCATCTCGACCCTTGACGCCGCTTCCGGCTCGCCCACCATGGAGCCAGGAACGAAGCGCAGCGCGGTAGAGCTGAGCTTCGTTTCTTAGCAGAAGATTTTGTCTTTCCTGGCATCCGATCTTCGGCTCGTTCTTCTGTAATCCGGCGATGGGCCCGTCCCCGGCACTCCCACCAGCCATCTCTTCGGGCCTCCCGTTCCCCCCGCGGGGAGGTTGGCCCATGATTACGGCTTCGATCTCCCCACCCTCGGCGGCCGGGAGGCAGGCTGCCCACTCAAGCGTTCGGTCTACTTTCGACCACAGTATGACTCGGGCTCACCTGCATGCGAGCGCCGGCGGCTGCGCCACTCGGCATAGCTGATGCCGTCACGCAACATGCAATACAACCGCACCGCCAGCTTGCGGGCCACCGCTACTTTGGCCACTCCCGCGTGCGCGTGAGTGTGCTTGCAGTGGCCGTAAAAACGTTTCAACTCAGGGTCCAGGCGCGCCGCACTATGCCCGCCTTGCACCAGCAGGTAGCGCACAAACGAATTGCCCTGCTTGCTGATGCCGCCCAACCGCTGCTTGCCTCCGCTGGAGTGCTCCCGCGGAATCAGTCCGAAATAGCTGGCCACCTGGCGCGCTCCGGCAAATCGCTCCACTGGGCCCAGCGTAACCACGAAAGCCAAACTGATCACCGGCCCCACTCCGGGATGGGTCATCAGCCGCACCGCATCGGGTCGCGCTTGGGCTTCGCACAGCACCGCCGTATCCAGGCTGGCGATCTGCTGTTCCAACTGCTCCAGCAGCCCCAGCAAAGTCGTCCGCCGTTGTGCCGCGTACCGACCCAACGGCAGGGCTTCTAACTTCTGCCGTCCGCTGCGCGTCCACAGTCGCCACTTCAGCTGCAGCCCCTGATTCAGGGCCAGAAACTGCAACTGATTCTTGACCTGGGTTTGCCACTGCACCAGCTTGTGACGATGCACCAGCAACTGCCGCGCATCCCGGTCTTCCGCCGAGGGCACCCAGATCCGCGGAAAACGTTCTTCCACCAGCAGCTTCACGATGTGCTCGGCATCCCGTTTGTCGGTCTTCTGCCTGCGCGTCATCGAAGCCCGGATCTGGGTAGCATCGCCCATCCATACTTCATGTCCCAGCGTTTCCAGCAGGCGCTCGAACCACCCGCTGAACCCCGTGCTTTCGATTCCCACCAGCACCCCCGCGGGTAAACCACGGTAGAACTCCATGGCCTCCTGCGGATGCGCCAGTCGCCGTTGCCTGATCTCGCCCGTCTGTTTGTCAAAGATCGCTACTTGCTGAAACCCGGGATGGTAATCGCATCCTATAATCAACATGGTCGGCTCCTTCTTGAGCCGCTTGATCGGATTGCACCATCAATGTACTCGAGTCCTGGAGCCGACGTCGTTATGTAATCAAGCGGAGGCGCGCTTCGCGCCGAAGCCGAAGAACCCTACTCTTCCCCCTACCGCGATTACTCCAGACCCCCCTGCCCCGTGGCCATCACCACCATGGCCCATTCCTCATTCGAAAGACGCTTGCGCTGCATAGTGGCCATCGGAATTGGGACATGGATGAAAACCCCATGCTGCAGGCCGACGATCATGTCAGTCTTACCGGCCATCGCCGCGTGTACTGCATGGCGGGCAAAAGAATCGCAGAGCACCGAATCGACGGTGGATGCCGGCACGCTACGGATGTAGTAGCTCGGATCAAAATAGCGAATGACCACCGGAAACCGCTGCGTGGCAAAGTGATCCCGAATCTTATGTCGCAGGAGAAGGCCGATCTCCCGGTGCAGCAAATTTCCTGAGGCATCACGTTCCTCGGAGGGAGGCATCAGGTGCTGCCCTGCTCCTTCGGCGACGACGATGACCGCATGATGCCTTTCCAGCAGCCGACGATGGAGCGCTGACAACAATCCATGCTCCCCTTCAAGCTTAAACGGCACCTCGGGCACGAGCGCGAAGTTGACTTCCTGGCTGGCCAGGGTCGCACCCGCGGCGATGAAACCCGAGTCCCGGCCCATGACCTTCACAATGCTGATTCCGTTCAGCACGCAACGCGCTTCCACGTGCGCTGAGTCGATCACTTCCTTGGCCTTCTCGATGGCGGTGAAGTAGCCGAACGAACGATTGACGTACTGCACGTCATCATCGATGGTCTTGGGAATTCCGATGACCGAAATCTTGAGCTTGCGACGCTGGATTTCCGCAACCACAGCGTGGGCCCCACGTTGCGTCCCGTCGCCGCCCACTGTGAACAGGATGTTGATGCCGCGCTGCTCGAGAAAATCCACAATGATGTCGGGACTCACGGGACCCCGTGAAGTACCCAGCAGCGTCCCTCCGAGCTGGTGGATGTTGTTCACCATTTCTGAGTTCAGCCAAAGGGGTGAACTTGAGGCCTCCGCGGAGAATCCGGAGTAGCCGTAGCGAATGCCCAAGACCGCGGGTACGCCATAGTGATAGTGCAGTTGTACGTAAACCGAGCGGATGACATTGTTCAGGCCGGGACACAGACCTCCGCAAGTCACAATGGCGACCTTCGCTTTAGCGGGATCAAAATGGAGGTGCTCGCGTGGTCCGGCTTTCTCGAATAGCTGCACGGCAGTTTCCGACTCCGGCCCAACCTCGTCCGGGTCGCGGTAATACATTTCGTCGTGAACGAAGGTGCTCTCGACGGATTTGTGGGAGTCGAGTCGCAGCGGCGACCGCACGGTTCTGAGACCAAGGTTGGGGATAACGATCTTCTGACCCATGAGATTGTCCAAGGCGGGCAAGCTGCAGCCCTCTTTATAAGAGTATCGGCAACGCGCGCTCCCGACTCTACGATAAATGAATCGCCCGCGTGTGACTTCGTGCTTGCAGGAAAGTGCCGCTCTACCCGTACCTTCGCGACGACCCTAATTCGCAAGCGGATCGGGCGAGCAACCGTCAGATCCCGACCTTCTTCCCCGCCACCAATCTCTTCTGCAGGTCTTCCACGTAGTGGTCCGTCATGCCTGCAATGTAATCGCACACCACCCTTACCAACTTTTCGCTCTCGAACCTCTCGCGGTAGCTGCGGGGCAATGCTTCGGGATGGGCGGTCAAATAGTCGAACACCTCGCTCACAACCTTCTCGGCCTGCCGCTTCTCCGGTTCAAGAGGCTTGGAGTTGTAGAGGCCTTCGTACAGGAAGCTCTTGGCCTCGCGACGCTCCTCCTCTACTCCCGGACTGAACAACGCCAGCCGCTCCGGAAATCGGCGCAATTCTTCGAGGCTTCCGATTCCCGCCTGCTGCACGCGCTTCCGCGTGTTCTCGATCAAATCGGTCACAAAGCGATTGAGAACTCGCTTCAGCGCCTCGTTGAACTTCAACTTGTCGGGAGCCTTCGGATACTTGGCTTCCGCCTCAGCGTAATACCGCTCAAAAACCCGAACTCGCTGGCGGATCTGCGGAAGGCGCAGCAGCCTGGCCTCGTAGCCGTCGTCTAGGTCGGCGGTGCTGTAGGCGATTTCGTCGGTGAGGTCGATCAGTTGCGCTTCCAGCGGCGGACGCTCATGGAGCAGGTATTCCGCCAGCTCCGGATGTTCGGCTTCGCTGTAGTCATGCGAATGCTTGATGATCCCTTCGCGGACCTCGAAGGTCAGATTCAAGCCAGGGAAATCGGCGTACCTCAGCTCCAAATCTTCCACCGTCCGCAGCGCTTGCAAATTGTGATCGAAGAACTCGCCGTGGCGGTGCATCAAGAGGTCCAGCGTTCGCTCTCCGGCGTGTCCAAACGGAGGGTGGCCGATGTCGTGGACCAATGCCAACGCCTCTACGAGATCAACATTCAAGTTGAGCGCCGCTGCGATAGTGCGCGAGATTTGCGCCACTTCCATGGTGTGCGTCAGGCGCGTGCGGAAATGGTCAGAGTAGCGGCGGGTGAAAACCTGGGTCTTGTTTTCCAGCCGGCGAAAGGCGCGCGCATGGATCACGCGATCGCGGTCCCGCTGAAAAGGATTGCGATAAGGGTGCGGCGGCTCGGGATAGCGGCGTCCACGCGAATCCTCGACGCGAACGGCGTAGCTGGCGAGCATAGGAGGAGTTTAGCAGCGGCGCCGGATGGGCCGCCACGTGCGGGTTGGCATAGGAGAGGCGCTGCCGCGGCAGCGCCCTCGTTTTCCGATGCGAGTTATTCCTTGGCTGCGGCGGTTTGCTTGGCCAACTTCACTCGGGTCGTCTCCAGTTCCTTCTGCAACTTCGCCAATTCGTCCTGGTCCACTTCGGCGGGAATGGTTTTGTTCCATTCTTCCAGAGAGCTCTCATAGTTACTCGCAGCCAGCTTCAAGCGACCGGTCTTCTGGTAAAGCTCGCCCAGGTGCTGATGCACCGTGGGATCGTTGTTGATACGCTCGGAGGCGCGACGCAGGTTCTCTTCCGCCAGATCGTATTTGCCGAGCTTGTAATAGGCCCAGCCCAGCGAATCAAGATAGGCTCCGTTCTGGGGATCGAGCGCCACCGCGCGGCGGATGTACCCGAGGGCCTCTTCCACCCGCGTATCGCGATCGGCCAGCATGTATCCCAGATAATTCAGTGTCATCGCATTCTTGGGATCGTCGGCCAGCACCTTATGGAATGCCTCTTCCGCCAAGTCGTATTTCTTCTGCCGCTCATAGATGGAGCCTTGCACGAAGATCGCGTAATCCTTGTCTTCGGGCTTAGTCGCGAGATTGATGGCTTTGGTGATGTTCTCTTCCGCTTCCGGCCACTCCTTCACGCGGCTGTACATTTGGGCAAGTGCAATGTAAACCTCGCGATCTTCGTCATTACCTTTGAGCAGAGACTTCACGTGCTCGATCGCAATGTCGGGTTTGCCCATGTCGGCTTGTTGCGAAGCTGAAACCATCTGCAAACCGCGGTCATTGGGATATTTCTTTGCCCCCTCGACTGCAACTTCGGTGGCCATTTGCCATTGCTTGTTGTCACGGTAAGTATCAACCAGCTCCCCATAGCCGCGAATGGCGTTTTCATCCCCGAGATCAAGCATCTTGCGGAAGGTATCCACCGCCTGCTGGTTTTTATTGGCTTCGCGATAGACCGTGCCCAGCCGCTCCAGGAAAACCGCACGGTTGTTCTTCTCAGATACGCTGTAGTCGCCATCGGAGTGTTCGGTCTTTTGCAACAACTGGTTGAGGATCTGGATGGCGTCCTCGTATTTTCCCTGGGCCTCGTCAACGACCGCGATGTTGTATTGCACCTCCAGGGAATCCGGAACAACAGCGCTGGCTTTCTTCAACGCTTCAAGTGCCTGATCAAATTTTCCGTTGCGGCGATCGATCTCGGCAATGTGCATGTAGGTCTGCGCATCCGAGGGGTCGGCATCGGCAATGACTTTGTACTGCTCCAGGGCGGCGTCGGTCTGGCCATCGTTCATCAGGTTCTGGGCCAGACCACGTACGGAATCCAGATTGTCGTGATCGAGTTCGGTAGAGCGACGATAAGCGTCAATCGCCTTCTTGTAGTCCTTCTCCTGCTCGTAGGTGAACCCGAGAGTGGAGTACAACTTGGCGGTGCGCGCACTTTCCGGAATCGCATCCAGCACTGCCAGAGCACGACTCGAGTCGCCTTCTTCGTTGTAGAGATAAGCCAGGGTGGTGACCGCCTCTTCCGAATCAGGCTGTATCTTGACCGCCGTTTTAAACTCGTCTTCCGCCTTCAGAAGCTCGTTGTTGAGCCGGTACAAGCGGCCCAAGAGCAAATGGTCTTCCACACTCTTGGGATCGAGCTTCACAATCTGCCCATATTGCTCGATTGCCAGTTTCAGGATCTCCTGCGACTGGGTACCGGCCTGCATGTCGCCGAGTGAGCGCAGATAGATGCGGCCCAGCAGGCGGCGCGCCTCAAGGTTATTGCCATCGCGCTTCAGGATGTCCTGGGCCTCGAGGACTGCATCGCGGATGCGCCCGGTCTTGGCGTACAGTTCGGCAAGACCGGCGTTCAGGTAATCGGAGCTGGGATCGTTGTCGATGGCCAGCCGATATTCTTCAATCGCCTTGTTGGCGTAGTCGGCGCGCCCGTACATGGAAACCATTTCCTCGTACATGTGCGCCATCATGAAGTGGTAGTATGCCGCAGCCTTGTCCGGCTGTTTGGGAGGAGTCGATTCCGCAGGCACCGAGGCGCTGGGTTCATCCTGGCTTGCCGCCTGGGACTGCTCCGGTTGCTCGGGCGCGGGGGGACTCGATTGATCGCCTGAAGCTTTGGAATCCTGCTTAGGGGCCGATGGGGTTAGCACAATATGGGTATCTTGGGCAATGCCGCTCACCGAGCCGGCGAGCAGAAGTGCCAGGAGAGAAACACGAACGCGATTCATGGTCATTAAATAGCCAGCCACTTAACTACGATTGGATGCCGCGCCTCACACTGCAGTCTTCTTTATTATTTTAGCTGCTTCCGGGCCATTAAGGCGAAAAGTCGGCGGGACTTATCCATAATAGTTTTTCTCAGTTATTGTAATTCGCCATATAAGTCGTGCAAGTTCCACTGCCTTGAAGAGGCACGACCTCAAATCTTGCCGGCGCCCGCGATGTTCGGCTCTCCCGATTTTTCGGTAGCCTGGTCAACCTTCGCAAACACTGGAATCAGTTGGACGTCGCGCAAACCGAAAGGTTAAAGCGAGAGATCGCCCGCCCGACTCGCTTCTTTCATGAATTTTCCGCTGCTGACGGTGCGACTCCACGCAGTCGGAGCTGCGTTTGGCTTAGCGGCGATCTCTTGCCGTTTCGGTTGCTGTAACAATTACCTGCCCCCTCCCGTTACTACGCAACTAACACGCGAACGCGGATCGGCCTCACATATTGGCCCAGTGAAAATAAAGGGCTTACCGTCTGTTCTCCAAGCTCTGAGTTTGGCAGCCAACTTGTAACAGTAGTTGCATTGGCGCCCGGTCCGGTGGGGCCTTGCGCAAGCATTGAATACGGGCACGCATTTTCCTAAGAACTGCGACCAGAATGTCTGGCGCCTTGTGCCAGAAGATCCCGGAGGAACTCCTAATGAAGACTCGTATCCTGTTGACATTGCCGCTAGCGGCCAGCTTGGTATTGCCGGCAATGGCTCAGCAAGCGCCTGCCGATAATCAGCAACCCGCCGCCACATCGTCCCAGAGCAGCTCGCAATCCTCGTCGTCTCCGGCATCTTCTTCCAGTTCCAGTTCCAGCCAGAGCATGAGCTCCGATGAGAACATGTCGGCGCGCCAGCCCCTCAATCCCGACATGCGACAGGGGTTCTGGGGCAAGCTGAATCCCTTCGCCCGCAAGAAATACGTGCAGCGCCAGCTTAGCCCGATTCGTGACCGGGTCAATGAACTCGACGATCTCACTGCCGCAAACGCCAAGGAGATCAAGGACGTCGATGCCCGCGCGCAGGAAGGCATCCGCCAGGCTTCCGCCCAAGCGGCCACTGCTAACCAGCACGCAACCGAAGCCAGTAACCGTGCCCAGCAGGCCAACCAGACCGCCCTACAAGCCAGCAATCGCCTCGATACCGTAGCGCAGGTGGTCGGCAACATCGACCAGTACCAGCTCACCGCGCAGACCGAGATCCGCTTTCGGCCCGGACAAACAGCGTTGGGCAGCAAAGCGAAGGACGCTCTCGACGGCATGACCACGGACTTGAAGGACCAGAGGGGTTACATCATCGAGGTGCAGGGCTTCTCTCCGAGCTACGGGCGCGTTGGTATCGCGAACTCGCAGGCGCTGGCCAATTCCGTGGTGCGCTACCTGGTGGAAAAGAACTCGATTCCTGTGTACCGCGTCTTTGTCATGGGGTTGGGAAATGCAAGCCTCCCTGCGACGGAAGACACCGGCTCCAAGTTTCACGGCAATCGTGTGGAAATCTGTGTGCTGAAGAACGGCGTCGATCAGCTCGCTTCGGCCAAGCAGCCGAACGGCGAGATGAATCCCGGCGGGTTGAGCGGTACCTACTCAGCACCTTCCAATTACCAGGCCGCTCCAACGCAACCGCAATCGAACCACATGAATCCGGCTCCGGCAAGTACCCAACCGCCGCAATCGCAGCAGTAGCTGCATCGCAACCTGGCGAAGCCCCTCGCGACAGCGGGGGGCTTTGGTATGAGGACTCATTTTGACATGCGGGACCAGCGTGCCGTGCGCCCCACCCATTCGCGGGGTTTGCGAATGAGTAAGAGAAGGCATGACACCATTGACTTACTTCGTAGGTTTAACTTCCAGAGATTCGTCTTCGCGAGTAAGATTCGGGTGGTCACGGGAAGACGCCCACTCGAGCCCGACAGAAGGCTTGAGTGGGGTGACGGCGCCAACACCTACACCTACAATGCCGAAGGGCGGCAAATCACGGTCAACGGCAACGCCACCGCGTTCGATGCTTTCAATCGGGCGATTGAGGTCCAGAGTGGCAGCGCTTACACCCAGGTCGTATACTCGCCCAGCGGTCAGAAGTTCGCTTTCATGAACAACACAACGCTGATCGAGTATATCGATCCCATGGTGGCGGGCATGGCGGCGGTGCACACCAGCACCACGGGGTACTTTCAGCATGCGGACTGGCTGGGATCGTCGCGCTTCGCCGCCACCGGTAGCGGGACCGTGGCCTATGACCGGGCCTATGCGCCCTTCGGGGAAATCTATGCTGAGACCGCAACTACGAATCGCAGCTTCACCGGGCAGACGCAGGACACGACGGCAGGTTTGTACGATTTTCTGATGCGGCAGCAGAGCGCGGCGCAGGGACGCTGGCTGGTGCCCGATCCGGCAGGCTTGGCCGCCGTTGACATGACCAACCCACAGACCTGGAACAGGTATGCCTACCTCGCCAACAATCCATTGAATGCGACAGATCCCCTCGGTCTGTTCGAAGAACCAAACTTGTGTTCGCCTGACAACGTAGGCTTTGGCTCGGATCCAGGAGGGCCGTTCATGACCTGCGGGGACTTCATTTTCTATCTTCCGGTAGGTTGTGTGGACTGCGGAGTCGGCGGTCCGCCACCTTGCAATAACTGCGGCGTCGGGAATCCGCCGCCACCCCCGCCTCCTCAGCAGCCGGTCAATTTCCCGAACGAGACCAATGGGCTGCCGAACGGCTTTCCGACCAACCCTTGGGGGATCTGGGGCGCGATTATTCCTACGGCCCAGTGCGGCGACATAACGTGCGCGTCGATTGGAAATGGCCTGGAACTTGATCCAGAGGAAATTGCAATCGGAGCAGGATTCTGTGCTCTGAATCCCGAAATTTGCACAACAGTCGCAATTGCCGGTTTGGGCATTGCCGCTTGGGAGAAATTCGGCCCCGCGATTGTCCAGATGGCAAAAGGCGGGTCTCAGAACATCGTACCGAGCTGGGCAGAGGGAGCCACGCCGGTCGCAGGCGAGTCCGCTGCGCAAATGGCGGACCGCCTATGCAAACAACAGTACCCTCCAGATGGGGCGGGGTGCGGTAGTGGCCCAGGAAGTGAGCGTAACAAGATTCGCAAATGGGCTCACCGTAAGTGGGGGATTTAATTCCATGAGCGTGAAGGTCTATCTCTTGTGGTTCATCCCTGAGGATAAGCGGGAACGGGAAGAGGATGACGGTCTCCTCGTTGGTGTGTATGAAAGCGAGGTCGCCGCGGGAGCGGCTATAGAACGATTGCGCTCCAAACCGGGGTTTGTTGACTATCCTAAAGGGTTCGAAATACATTCGCGTGAACTGAACCAGGACGGTTGGGTGGAAGGCTTTATCCACGACTGAGCACGGCTCCCCAGTTGGTAACCTGATTTTGATGTCGAGAGAGAGAGTGAGAGGTTGAGCGAGAGAGAGCGACACGACACCCCAGAATGGGTGCTGTGCGGTAACTTCCAGTTACCGCGCAGGAACTTGTTGAAGGCGAGCAGGCCGGGTGGCCCGCCCAAGGGCTTCGTTGACTAAGTCTGTTCAAACCTGGGGTGCCCCGTTCTAGCCTGCTTTTGGCTAGGGCGGGGCAGTTATGATCGTGGCCGTCATCATGTTCCCAGTTTCACGTATGATGGCATGGGCAAATGTAAAGGTGCACAATCTTTCCAACACTTACACCTACAATGCCGAAGGGCGGCAAATCACGGTCAACGGCAACGCCACCGCGTTCGATGCTTTCAATCGGGCGATTGAGGTCCAGAGTGGCAGCGCTTACACCCAGGTCGTATACTCGCCCAGCGGTCAGAAGTTCGCTTTCATGAACAACACAACGCTGATCGAGTATATCGATCCCATGGTGGCGGGCATGGCGGCGGTGCACACCAGCACCACGGGGTACTTTCAGCATGCGGACTGGCTGGGATCGTCGCGCTTCGCCGCCACCGGTAGCGGGACCGTGGCCTATGACCGGGCCTATGCGCCCTTCGGGGAAATCTATGCTGAGACCGCAACCGCGAATCGCAACTTCACCGGGCAGACGCAGGACACGACGGCAGGTTTGTACGATTTTCTGATGCGGCAGCAGAGTGCGGCGCAGGGACGCTGGCTGGTACCCGACCCGGCAGGCTTGGCCGCCGTTGACCTCACCAACCCGCAGACCTGGAACCGCTATGCCTATCTCGCGAATAACCCATTGAATGCGACCGATCCATTAGGCTTGTACGACCTACCCGGATGCGACCCGGACGATCCGGATTGCGGGATTTGCGACTGGTGCATCATTTTTCCGCCCATCATCCCTTGTATCGGGTGTGGCGGGCATCCGCATCCAGGTCCGTCGCCCGAACCGGAACCGCAGCCTCAGCCAAAACCCCAGCCAATCAATTTCCCAAACGAGACCAACGGTCTGCCGAACGGCTTCCCGACGAATCCTTGGGGAATTTGGGGAGCCATTATCCCAACCGCCGATTGCGGCGACTTATGACCATGCCCAACGATTGGAAACGGGTTTCAGGCGGCAGGTGCGGCCATTGGCGGAACAATAATCTGCCAATTAGCGGAACCATGTGGCGGAATCGAGGATGCCATCGTTATTGGCGGAATAATAATCTACCTTGCGAAGGGTGGGCCGCAGAATGTCGCTGACACAGGTGTCCTTGTACAGGCCGAGGAGCTGATTGCCCAGAGCGGGGGCAAGCTGAAGCTGTGTGACGCGCTTCAGCAGCTGTACGACAGTACGCCCGCTGGACCACAACGAAATAAGATTAAGGCAACCCAGAAGGCTAAGGGTTGTCGAGGGCATTGATACATGGGAAACGAGCCCAAGAACAACCCGATCGACAGCGCTGCAGAGTGGCATATCGCCGAGCTTGTCCTCAAGATTACCGTGGAGGGCGACGAACGAAATCTAGTCCAGAAGAACTTGATGTTGATCAAAGCGAATTCCCCGGCAGATGCTTACGACAAAGCCATAATCCTTGGAAATGAGCATGCGATGTCGTACCAGAACCCACATGGGAAACAGGTCCACATTCAGTTCATCGGACTGAGCAGGTTGAATGCCGTCTATGATCGCTTGGAAGATGGTGCAGAGCTACTGTATGAGGAATATGTGGGCGTGTCTGATGAACAGATTCGGGAGTTGGTCGTTCCAAAACACCTGCTAGAACCATTCCGGAACGTGGAATCCTCCCGCCCCGACTACAGCTCCGCCGAGGTATTGCGCGAGGCTTCCAAGCTGGTCGAACCTTGAGGCAATGTGTCGGATCCAGGGTTGAGCACCTGGGGAGGGAGAGAGATCGAGAGAGAGAGACACGACACCCCAACTTGGGAGCTGCGCAGCAACCTGCGGTTGCTGCTGGTGAACCTGTTGAATCCAGAGCCAGCTAATAAAAAATCCTGTTGATTCGGCTGCCGCCCGGCAGCCGGCAAGTTAACCGCCGTAAACCTGTTGATTCCTTTCGCCGAATAGCTCACCATAGGAGGAACTTGGTCCAGCAGTGAGGTAGTTCCCCTGGTGAAGTTCCTTCCCTGGTTGTGGTCTGTAGTCGTGGTTTCCTCCCTTGGCGGTGATCTGTGGTGAAGCCGCCCCTTCGAACAAAAACCGTTGGCACCAAACTGAGCGAGGAGGAGTTCGCGCAACTGGAGGCAGCCGCGCGCGAGCGCGGGCTGACCTTGAGCGAATGGTGCCTGGTGCCCCAGGTTCGCGGCCCTCTGTTGGCCGCTAACCTGGGATGACGGATGACCGCAATGGCACATCTCCGCACACCGTTTACGCGCCCGACGGATGGAAGTTTGCCTACATGAACGGGCAGACGGTCGAAAAGTACATGGGGCGGGTGGCCTACCTTTCGGCATAAGTTCTAAGCTTAGGGTGCCCCATCCTTCTCGCCCGCCTTGGCGAGAGAGTGGGAACCGGGTTCCCACGAGGGTACGCACGTCCCTTAAGAACCGGTGGTTGAGTGATCGGTCTTCGGAGCCTTTGGGGTCAATTTGCGAAACACAAATTCCTGGAGGATGTTCACCGCCGCGGACGTTCCAATCCCGATCAGCGCATTGCTAACCGTTTCACCAAGACCATCGCGATTTGCTTCGGGGTAATAGAGATTAGAGATGCCTCCAGCCGCCAGACTGCCCAGGATTCCGGAGTAATTCACCTGCCAGTGACCGTTATCGCCCTTCGCCATCACCGACATTGCAATGGCATACAGGATGCGCGACTTGGTCGTGCCCGTGCCTTTGTAAAAGTACCGTGGGTCTTGCCTCAGAATCGAAGGCAGAATAGCGTTGCCGAGGTACGAACCGATAAAAAAGTCGCCATAGGCGGCGCCGAAACGCCGGGCGTAACCCGCCGCGCCTTGTCCGTAGCCGGCAAAGGTGTTATTTGCCTGCTGCCCTCCCGCGATTGCGCCAGCAATCACGAATGAAGTTGGGTCGATCACCGACCTCCAAGCCAACTCGAACTTCTGCTTTGCATTGAGTGGCGCTGCATTGGGGACGTAGCTTGTGTAGAAGTTGGGAATCACGCCGATAATGCGTTGTTTCTCCTGTTCCTTGATCTGTTCTTGCGCGATCTGCTCCTGTGACAGATGCACGCTCACATCGGTGACCACCGGCGCCAGTTTGAGCGTGATGGCCGGAAGCAGGTAGCCTTGATTGGCGGGCAGGGGCCCGGATACCGTCTCTGGCTTGAAACCCGAAATCGCGATGCTGAGTTCAAACGGGCCCGGCACAACATTTGCGAATGAGAAGTGGCCGTCCGGTGCGGTAAGGGTTTCCGCGGCCGGCGTAGCCGCTGCGTGGGTGAGCTTAACCTGAGCACCCGACACCGGCGTACCCGTAGCATCGAGGACCGTTCCGCTGACGCTTCCGAGGGCCTGGGGATCCTGCGGCTGCCCAGTCGGAGTCATAGTTAGGTCTGTGGGGTGCTCCTGCGGGCTACTGGCCGCAGAGGCAGCGACTGCTCCATCCGACTGCGCCCGCAATGGAGGGACAACCAGAAGAAGGCCGCAAATCAACCAGGCGACGTGGAAAGTGACTCGCAAGGAATGCCTTGTGTTTTTCTGCGACGGACTCGGGCCCATTTGTACTTTTTCCCCAGCAAAGAGTAACAGTCGTAAGCTTCCCAGTCTGTTAGGGCAAGTATCGCACTGTCGGCAAGACTCGCCAACAGAGAATTTTAGCTTGCTGGTGGCTGCACAAAAGCACTCTCTCTGCAAACGGCAAAGGTGGTAGCCTTGAGGGCGGAGAGGAGCCATGGAAACGCTCTATTACTCGCGCTTGCAATCGCCCGTGGGGCCGTTACTGATTGGGGTTTCGGAAGAGGCACTGGTGGCGTTGGAGTTCGATCGTGGACTGCCGCAGAAGATTGCCGGACAACCGGTCGCGTGGGAAGAGTCAGAGCTACGCACGCGAACCGTGAGCCGGCAACTTAAGGAGTACTTTTCCGGCCAGCGCCGCAACTTCGAGCTCGCACTCGATCTGCGCGGAACGGAATTCTACAAGCGTTGCTGGCAGCAACTGCTGCAAATTCCGTATGGCGAAACTTGCTCGTACGCCGACATTGCGCGGGCGGTCGGCAGCCCGAAAAGCTTTCGCGCCGTCGGTCAAGCGAATCACTACAATCCCATCGCCATCATTGTGCCCTGCCATCGCGTGCTCGCCGCCGGCTGCTACCTCGGGGGATATGGAGGCGGGCTTCCCGTGAAGGCCTTTCTGTTGCGGCTGGAAGGTGCGGCGTTCCGTGAGCGCTCCGAAGCATCGGTTGAGACGAAGCAACTCGCCTTTAGCGCAAGCTGAATTCGATCTCCGGAGTGGCTGCCAGCAGACTGCGGGTGTAGGGATGCTGCGGCGCAGTTGTGATCTGCTCGGTGGCGCCGACCTCGACCAGTTCTCCGCGCTGCATGACCGCGATACGATTCGCGAGATAGCGCACGATGGGCATGGAGTGCGATATGAAAAGGTAGGTCAACGAAAAGTCGCGCTGCAGTTGCTTCAGCAGGTTGACGATCTGCGACCCCACACTTACATCCAGCGCCGAGACGGGTTCGTCGGCGACGATGAATCGCGGCCGCAGTACCAGGGCGCGCGCGATCCCGATGCGTTGGCGCTGTCCTCCGCTGAACTCGTGCGGGTAGCGCTGGAGAGCCGAACCATCCATTCCCACTGCGCGCATAACCTCTGCCGCGCGTTGGCGACGGTCGGCACCGCCGGCGCTTCCGTGAATCGCCAGGGGTTCGCAGACAATCTGCTCGACCGTCATACGGGGATCAAGCGAGCCGAACGGATCCTGGAAGATGATCTGCATGTCGCGGCGCAAGCGGCGGAGTTGCGCTCCGCTGGCACGCAGCACATCGTGACCATCGAAGAATACCTCGCCTGAATCCGGTTCGATGATTCGCAGCCCCAAACGCCCCAACGTGCTCTTGCCGGAGCCCGATTCGCCTACCAATCCCAAGGTTTCTCCGGCCTCGATCGCCAGCGAGACGTCGCTAACGGCGCGCACTCGTCCGGATGTTCCCGTTCCAAACATGGTTTGACCGGAGTGGAAGGTCTTGGTCAGGTGGCGAGCTTCCAGCAAAGGCATGCTGGCGATGGTAACAAATGGCCGTCAGCGAAAAATCCAGATTGGTTGAATCCCGCTCCGGAAGCGGTTCTTGCCAGATTTTCACAATGCAACAAGAGAGCGCAGTGACGGTCGGCTACTATTTCAATTCACCCAAACCCGCGAAAATTCGCAACCCAAGCGTAACGCTCGAATTTCAATTTTCACAAGTGCACAAAAATTCGGCATAGGTCTGTGGACGGGCTGCACTCGATTGAAAACAGGCAAGATAAAGTTGCGAAAAACATCTTGACTTCCGTCGCAGCAGGAGTACAAACACACTCGTTCTTTGACAGTTTTCGCAGTTGCTCCGAGTCGGCAGGGACTACGGGCTGAAGCGAGTTCACTGCGTCTGCGCCTGCGGGTGGAGACACGGAAGAACCGCGAAGCCAGTAGCGAGTGCTGGCTAAGGAACATGCGAGACCAGTCAAGGGCAAGATGGAATCCCGAGGCGTTGAGCGGTCATTCCGGTTGGTGGCGAGCCAAAATTCAAGCTGAACATGCCCTGAGTACGCCAGTGCCAGTCGCACAGTCCAGCAGGAACTTGACGCAAGTCGCTGGTCGTGAAGGACAGTCCAACACGGTTCGTCGGGATTCTTTATTGATTCACAGTTTTCCCCCATCCGTGAATCGCACTCCGCAACCACCTTCAACTCCAACCGAAAACCAACCTGCGGGCCGGGCGCTTCATTCCGGCTCGCGACTCCTCGGGCTGCGAGAGTGCCGCTTCGGCGGAGTAAAATCTTAAGAGCAATGACCGACCTCTTTACACCCACTCAGCCTTCAACGCAGCAGCGCAACTGGGTGCCGATCCTTGTTGGGCTGATTGCGGTGCTGGTGGTCGTTGGGATCATCGTCGCCCTCACTCGCAGCCACGGGCCAACTGTCCCGCAGACCAATCCGTATGCGGCCAAGCTGCAGCTCTCCAATCCCAAGCTAAGCGCCGCGGAAAATTATGTCGGCGGCACGGTCACCTATCTCGATGTAAACGTCACGAACACAGGCGACAAGGCTTTGGTCGGCGCCGACATGCACGCGGTGTTCAAGAACACATTGAGCGAAGTGGTGCAAACCGACACCCTGCCAGTGCACGTGCTGGTGGAAAACCAGATGGGCGGATATCCCGACCTGGTGGACTTGGACCGCCTGCCGATTGCTCCCGGCCAGACCAAGACCGTCCGCATAACCCTCGAACACATCTCCGCCGACTGGAACCAGAACTACCCTGAGATTCAGCTGGTGAATTTAAAGCTGAAGTAAAGTTCCCTGCCGTTCGGGCTGTTAATCTGCCTCTATGTCGAGATTTTGGATCGCCCATTTCGTCGTCTGCTCCTGCATGGTTTCCGGGACCGTGCGGGCCCAGGAGAAACCAAAGGCCAACGCCCCGAACACAGCAGCAACCACCACGGTTACCTCCTTCGACGCCGGCCACACCGTCGTCGGATGGCTCGAGATCATTCCGTTCGAGAGCAAGATATTCCACAACACTCGCATGCTCCGCGTTCTGGTGCCGGCGAATTACTACTCTCCGCATAACGCTCATCGTAGCTATCCGGTGCTCTACATGCAGGACGGGCAGAACCTCTTCGACGAGGCGACCAGCAACTCCGGCGAGTGGCACGTGGATGAGACCGTGGAACACCTGGTTGGCGGCTTCAAAATTCCGCCCATGTTCGTGGTGGGCATCGACTACGCCGGAGCGCAGCGCAGCTCCGAGTACCTGCCCTATCCGAATGCTCACAGCCAGGATCCTGCCGCCCGTGATCCGAACGAAGTTCACGGCAAGGATTACGTCAGGTTCCTGCTCACCGAGGTGATGCCGTTCATCGAGAAGAAGTACCGTATCTCGCGCGGCGCAGCCAACACTGGCCTTGGTGGCTCGTCGTATGGCGGTGACATCTCGCTTTACACCGTGCTCGAGCATCCCAGGGTCTTCGGCCATGTGCTTATCGAGAGCCCCGTGCTGGGAATCGGCGACGGCCAACTGATTAAGGACGCCGAAAAAGCAAAGCAGCTTCCGCCCAAGATGTATCTCGGCATCGGCACCAGCGAGACAACCGATCAGCAGCCTAACGCCCAAATCGTGCAGAGCGTGGAGGATCTGGAGAAGGCCCTCCGCGCCAAGGGCCTGGGACCGTCGCGACTCAAGGTCGTGGTGGAACAAAATGCAACCCACAATGAAGCCGCGTGGTCGCGCCGCTTGCCGGAAGCGCTGCTGTTCCTGTACGGAAAGTAGGAATACACGGCCACGACGGATTTTGCGGATGCATGCGGATCTCGCCCGCGTTCGGCAGCACAAAGCGCAGGCCGTGCTGCTTTGATCGGGCAGACGATCCACAATGGCGAGCGGCTTGGGCCGACGCCTGGTATCGAATCCGGCGAACGGCGAGGGTAGAAGAAAAAATGTCGAACGGGCCAGGTATTCGGCACGAGAGGAGTAGTCTGTTATCTTTTTAAGCTGCTCCTCGTGATTGAGGGGCCGCAGTCTGGATATGGGACGTATCGAGAAAACGGTTTTCATCAATTTCTTCGCTGCGCTGGCCATTTACCAGGACCTTACCCAGCACGGCTATGACGCATTTATGGATTACACCGGCCTTGCCAGCGGCGACTTCGAAACCGTCATACTGGAAAACGTTCGCGCGCGGGCACATTTCCTAGTGCTGCTTACCCCCTCCGCGCTGGAGCGTTGCGGCGATCCGGCCGACTGGTTGCGCCGGGAGATTGAGGCTGCGTTGGATAGCCGGCGGAACATCGTGCCACTAATGTTCGAAGGTTTCGACTTTGGTACACCCACCATCGCCAACCAGCTCACGGGCAAGCTAGCCGTACTCAAGCAGTACAACGCAATGGGCGTCCCGGCCGAATACTTTGACGCAGCCATGAAGAAACTGCGCGAGAAGTATCTGAATGCGCCGCTGGATGCCGTATCGCACCCTGCATCCCCCGCCGCGCGAGAAGCCGCGAGCGAGCAGAAGGCCGCGGCCGCGGCGGCTCCGGCGGTCGCGGAAGAAGAGCTGACCGCACAGCAATATTTTGAGCGTGGGTTTAATGCTAAGGATCTTGATGAGCAGGTGCGCCTTTATAGCGAGGCCATCCGCCTCAAGCCCGACTATGTTCAGGCCTTCAACAGGCGGGGCTACGCACGTTACAACAAAGGCGACCTGGGAGACGCGATCGCGGATTTTAACGAGGCACTCCGCCTCAACCCGAATGACGCAGATGCACTCATCGGTCGGAGTGTAGCGGGCCGCGGCCTGGAGGGTTCTCTTGAAGATTACAATAAAGCTCTCTGCCTCAACCCCGACGATGCGATCATGAAACCCCCAGGTCTCGAACAGCGCGAGACCTGATTGGATAAGGTCGAAGGCTCGCAACTATCCTGAGACGTCTTTTGTGGATTGAGGACGAAAGACGCTGGGGAAGGAAGGAGCCTTCGATGTGGATTATAGGATGTGATTTTCATCCCAGCTGGCAACAAGTGGCTTGGTTGGACTGCGCGAGCGGAGAAACTGGGGAGGCGAAGCTGGTGAACGGCAACGGCGAGGCGGAGCGGTGGTATCGGCAGTTGCCGGAGCCGTCGTTGATCGGGCTGGAGGCGACGGGCAACGTGCAGTGGTTCGTGGAGCTGCTGCAGAAGCTGGGGCACGAGGTGTGGATCGGGGATGCGGCGCAGATCCGAGCCAGCTACGTGCGCCAGCAGAAGACCGACAAGCGGGATGCAGCGCACCTACTACGATTGCTGCTGGAACGCCGGTTTCCGCGGTTGTGGCGACCGAGCGCTGAGCAGCGAGACATCCGGCAGTTGCTGATCCATCGACACAAGCTGGTGGAGATGCGGACGCGGGTGAAGAACGCGCTGCAGCACCTGGCGATGAATCGTGGAATGCAGAAGAAGCGTCAGCTGTGGAGCGAGGCGGGCCAGCGGGCGTTCCGCGAGTTGACGATGCCCGGCTGGGCGGGGTGCCGGCGCCAGGACCTGCTGGAGACGCTGACGTATCTGGATCGTAAGATTGCGCCTTTGGATCGAGCCGCGGAAGAAACGGCTCAACGAGACAAAATGGCGCTTCTCCTAAAGACCCAGCCCGGGGTAGGCCCAATCACCGCGCTGGCGTTTGCCGTGACCATCGGCGAGGCTTCGCGATTTCCGCGCGGCAAGCAGGTGGCCAGCTACCTGGGACTGATTCCGCGCGAGCACAGTTCTGGCGGCAAGCAGCGGCTCGGCGGGATCAGCAAGCAGGGCAACCGGTTCTTGCGACAGTTGCTGGTGGAAGCGGCGCAGAGCGCGGTGCGCTATGACGAAAGTTTGCGGCGGCCGTATCTACACCGCTGCCATCGCAAACCGAAGGGCGTGGCCAAGGTAGCGGCCGCGCGCCAGTTGGCAGTACGACTCTACTGGATGTTACGGACCCAGACGCCGTATCCGGAGATCGTTCGCATCGAGAGTAGCCCGCGGGTGGCCCTGATCGTCCGCCACGGCGGATAGACCGATGGCCTGATTGGGCGCTCTCGCCTCCAGAGCGACCGGTGCAAAAGACGGCCCTGCGGGCCTTGGAAAACGACAAAACCGTTTTCCACTTTCGCACCGGCTACGACGGCTGGAGGTTCGCATAGAAGAATCATGGTCGAAGTTGGTGGCCGAATCGATGGTTGGTGGAACGAGGTTGGTTCCACCGGGACATGATTAACGCGAGTTCTCCAGTGGCCTTCGTCCTCAATCGTACTGGCGAACGAGCGGTGCTCACGCACCGCCTGAGGAGAACTATCGCTTGACAACGCCTTCGACCTTATCGAGGGCTACCCGTCCAATGAAGACTCCTGAAACGAACCGGGCACAATCCCCCACCCGAACCGCCTACCTACATCGCCGCCCCGCCCTCGAAGATCTTCTGCATCTGATAGGGGAACACGCGAAAAAGAGCGTAGCTGATGCCGGTATCCGAGTATTGGCGAAAGAGCAGGTCGCCGCGGCCGTTGGCGTCGGCGTCGATGGCGTCGATAAGCTGCATGCGCGGGAAGGCGTCGAGGTGGTTGCGGTCGGTGACCACGCTGAAGATCTTGATGGGCGCGCCGTTGATGTCAACCCTCGCCACCACGGTGACGAAGTAATTGAACTCGTTTCCCGGGGTTGTCTTCGCAGACGCAACCGGCAGCTTGGCGCTCAGCACCAGCGTGGGCGAGTTGCTGTAGTCGAGATCGAAGCCACGCAGATCGTAGTCGGTGATGGCGGCTGTCTTGGGCAATGGCGAACCGTTGTGTTTGCCGGCGTACTTGCGAATCTCGTCCATCGCCATTTTCGCCATCGGCTCGCCCAGGCTTTCCCTTTCTCCGGCTGCCATGCCATAGAGCAGAGACCGAGTTTCGTAGTTGCCGGCATCGGAGATGGCCGCATAAGCACGCGGCGCCTGTGTGGCTTTGGCTGCAGAGCCCGGAAGGGCGGTTGCGCCGCCCACGGCCCCTGGCTTGGTGGAGTTGGTGACGCTGGCATTCGAGATTCCTGCACCGGTCGGGCTGACAGCAGGTTGCGCGGCTGGCTTGCCTCGCCGCAGAACGGGGCGGCTAGGATCGTACTCATCAGGTGACGAAGCAGCCGGCGTATTCGACGCCGCAGCCGGAGCTGCAGCTTGCTGGGGGTTGTCGCCGAGGGTCGGCTTCGAACTCGGCGAAGAAGAACTAGACGGGGAGACCTTGAGCGTAGGCCGGTCCGAGTCGTCATCGGAACTCGGCGGAGCGTTGCCGTTCGCGGTCGAACTGCCGCCGCCCGAGGAACTCGAATTTCCACCCGAGGCGGGAGCCGGCGCGCTGCCCTTACCGCCCGCAGAAGACGCGTCGCTTGATCCCGGGCGACGCAGCACGGGCGGACCTTGGTCGTCGCTGAGTACGTCCGGCGCCTTCGGCTTCGGCTTAGGTTGCTTCGCGGCCTGTTGGGCAAGCCTGACTTCAACTGGCGTTTCCGCCTTCCATTGCCCCTCGGCAATCCAGTTGCCGTTGACGTCTCGAGGTGTGGTGACGGTAAACCATCCCGCAGGCTCGCCGTAAGTCAGCGCTTGGTACAGGGTTTCAGGCTCCAGCGCCATCGGCTCGGGATCGGCGCCGTAAAGGCTGGCGTCGTAGAAGTGGTCATTGATCCATAGCGCAATGGGAACCAGCCGTGTGCCTCCGCCGGGCAGGAACTCAACCACCGCGATGGCGCGCGGGCCGCGCTTGTTCTTCTTCTCTTGTTTCTGTGCTTGCTGGTCCTGATCAACTCGCTGGTGCTGGGTGCGATCGCGAATCTGCGCGGTGACAAAAGTCGACAGCAACAGGATTGCAAGCAGCACCGCAGTGGCCCATTTGCCCGATTTGCGGTATAGATAGTGCGACATGGAAATCAAATCAAAAGCTCCCGACTTTACCCTGCCCGACGAAAACGGAAACCCGGTTTCGCTCGATCAGTTCCGCGGCAAGAACGTGGTCCTGTTCTTCTACCCCAAAGCCAACACGCCCGGTTGAACCCTAGAGGCGTCCGGGTTCCGTGACGCATACAGCAAATTGCAAAAGGCCGGACTGGTGGTGCTGGGCATCTCCGGGGACCCGCCGAAGGCACAGTTAAAGTTTAAAGAAAAATACGACCTGCCGTATACCTTGCTGGCCGACGACAAGAAAGAGGTCGCCAAGAAGTTCGGCGTCCTGAAGGAAAAGAACATGTACGGCAGGAAGGTGATGGGCATTGCGCGAACGACTTTCCTGATCGGGCCGGACGGCAAGATCGCGCACATCTTCGAGAACGTAAAGCCTGACGGCCACGCCGAAGAGGTTCTGGCGTATGTGAAGAAGAGTGGGTAGTGGATACAACTGGAATCGGCGCATAGATGGCATTTCGATCCGGATTCGTCTCCATCATCGGGCGGCCTAACGCGGGAAAATCCACCTTGCTGAATGCGCTAGTCGGCGAAAAGCTCGCCATCGTGACCCGCAAGCCGCAAACTACGCGCAATCGCATCCAGGGCATCATTAACGTCGAGCGAAAGAACAAACGCCCGGCTGGACAAATCGTCCTGATCGACACGCCCGGAGTCCACAAGCCCATCAATTCGCTGAACCGGCGCATGATGAAGGAGGTATATGACGCGCTGGAAGGCTGCGATCTGCTGCTGCTGATCGTGGACGCGACGGAGAAGTTCGGCGCCGGCGACAAATTCACGCTCGAAATCGTGAAGAAGAGCGGCCAGCCCTGCTTCCTGCTGCTGAACAAGATCGATGTGCTCGACAAGCAGAGGCTGCTGCCGCTTATTGCGGAATACAAAGAACGGCATGAATTCGCCGAGGTAATCCCGATTTCAGCGATGAAGGGCCAGGGGCTCGACACTTTGCTGAACGCCGTCGTCAAGGCCCTGCCCGAAGGACCGCGATACTTCCCCAAAGATCAGATCACCGATCAGCCGGAGCGATTCCTGGTGGCCGAGTTAATTCGTGAGCAGGTGTTGTTGGCCACCGAGCAGGAAGTGCCTTATGCGACGACGGTGCTGATAGATCAGTATCAGGAGGGCGATAGGCTGACGCGCATCGCGGCTACGATTTATTGCGAGCGCGAAGGGCAAAAGGCCATCCTGATCGGCAAGCACGGCTCAACGCTAAAGAAAATCGGGACGGCGGCGCGTCTGCAAATCCAGGGCCTGCTCAACACCAAAGTTTTTCTCGAACTCTTCGTTAAGGTGCGGGCCGGCTGGCGCGACTCGCGCGACTTCGTGCAGGAGACCGACTGGCGGACGCAGTTGCAAAACATGTCCATTACCGAGCAGAACGAGGAGCCGGATCCGGACTTGTAAAGTTGGTACCTCAGGTTCGCGTCCGTTTTTTGGACGCTAACCTGGGTTGGCGGGATCACGGTACCACATAGGCCGGAATTTCCGCTGCGATTGCGACACGTCTGCGAATAGGGTCCTTCGACTCCTCGCTGCGCTCGTCGCTCAGGATGACAGACAGGAAATCATCAGTGCGGAGTGTCGGTCGTTGTCTTTTCGGCCTTCGCTTTTTTGGCGGCCATGGCCTTGTCCACCCACTCGTCGGCAGTTTTCAGATCGGCCTTTCTAGCGTCGGGTTGGTCACATTCGTATTCGGCGCGCTCGCGGTACAGGAGATTCATGTAGGCCATGGCATCGTCGTCGTCGGGCTGAAGCTGAAGCGCCTTCTCCAGCGACTGAATGCCATCTTCAACGTAATGTCCGTTCTGCGCTCGCAAGGAAGCGCACGCCGCCGGGTCGCTAATCATTTCGCTGTCGCTTAAGTGCATCTCGGTCCGCATCTTGACGCGCGGCGGATAAGCCAGGGTCCAGTCGATGACGCCCATCTGATCATAATTGTGCGCGTCATCGGGATTGAGCTCGATGGCTTTCATGTAGTACTCACCAGCGTCGTCCCATCGCTTCAGGTTGAAGCTCAAGGAAGCGACGGAGACGGTGCTCTGGTAGCGCTGCTGATCGGTGGGATCATCTTGGAGAACGGTC
This sequence comes from uncultured Acidobacteriaceae bacterium, assembly GCA_963836295.1. Taxonomy (GTDB): domain Bacteria; phylum Acidobacteriota; class Terriglobia; order Terriglobales; family Acidobacteriaceae; genus Bog-257. Next base: position 314,859 of record CAWIIY010000011.1, read on the forward strand.
TTGAACTCGCTGATCGCCTGGGTTGCCAGCTCGGCATTCGCCTCAGATTGGTCGCCGGGAATGTATTGCTGCGCATAGGAAGTGGCCAGACCCAGCCGCGCCTCGATGGAGGCCGGGTCGAGCGTGAGCGCAGCCTGAAAGTGCTCCGCCGCGCTTTGGTAGTTGGAAAACTGGTAAGCGAGGAGGCCTGCACGTATTTCATCCTTCGCCGAGGTCTCTTGGGCGGAAAGAAATGCAGGTCCGGCAATGGCGAGCAGGACGGCGAGAGCCAGCGCCCGGAACGAATTATTGTTGACATTTGTAAACATAGTGCCGTCCCCGCCGGACTCGGGTTTATTTTCTATCTTACCCAGTTACTGACGTACTGGGCTACGATTGGTGTTGCCCCTGCGGGGCCGGTGTCTAACCGCTACCACTAAATCACTAGAGCGTGTTAACAAGCTCTAGTCACTATCCACTACTCTTTCACCGCAATGCCCAAAGCTTCCATCTTGCGATACATGTAGCTGCGTTCCAGTCCCAGGACTTCCGCAGTTCGGCTGATGTTGCCGTGGTTTTCGTCCAGCTTCTTCAGGATGTAATCGCGTTCATACGCGGCGCGGGCCTCTTGCAGGGTGGTGAAATCGCCCATGGTTCGGCGACCGCTCTCGCGGTAGACCAGCGTGGGCAGGTGCTTGCGCTCCAGTTTCACCACCGTTGGGTTCATGATCACGATGCGCTCAATCAAGTTACGCAACTCGCGAACGTTGCCCGGCCACGAGTAGCGCATAAGGGCGTCCAGGGCCTCATCCGCGATCTCTTTGGGACGGCGGTTGTAGGTTTGGGAAAACTCCTTCAGGAAATATCGTGCGATCTGCGGAATGTCCTCTTTGCGCTCGCGCAGCGGCGGCACATAGAACGGAATCACGTTCAGCCGATAGAAGAGATCTTCGCGAAAGTTCCCTTTGGAGATTTCCTCTTCCAGGTCTTTGTTAGTGGCGGCGATGACGCGGGCATCAACCGTGATGGGCTCTTCTTCGCCGACAGGCGCAAACCGCCCTTCATCGAGGGTGCGCAGCACCTTTGACTGCGTTTTGAGGCTCATGTCGCCGACCTCGTCCAGGAACAGCGTTCCGCCGTCGGCCTTCTGGAATTTGCCTTCCTTGTCGGCGGCAGCGCCGGAAAACGCGCCCTTGCGATGTCCGAACAACTCGCTTTCGATGAGATCTTCGGGAATCGCAGCGCAGTTGACCTCGACGAACATGGCGTCTTTGCGGAGACTCTGCGCGTGGATGGCGCGCGCCACCAGTTCCTTGCCGGTTCCCGATTCGCCGTAGATCAATACCCGGCCATTGGTGGGGGCCATCAGAGCGATCTGCTGGCGGAGCGCTTTCATCGGAATGCTCTCGCCGACAATGACGCTTCGTGCCTGAAACTGTTTTTTGTATTCCAGGTTCTCGCTGCGCAGACGCTTGGCTTCGATGGCGTTCTTCAGAACAATCAAGGTCCGCTCAATGGACAAGGGCTTCTCGAGAAAATCGAAGGCCCCCAACTTTGTGGCCCGGACGGCGGTCTCGATGTTGCCATGTCCCGAGATCATGATGATCTCAGGATGGTCGTCGCTGTCGACCAGCTTTTCCAATGTTTCGAGACCGTCCATGCCGGGCAGCCAAATGTCGAGCAGCACGACATCCACCGACTTGTGGCGGAGCATGTCCAGGCACTCCTCGCCGCTTCCGGCGAGTAGCGTTTTGTATCCCTCATCCTCCAGCACACCTTGCAGCGCGCTGCGGATTTGGGACTCGTCATCCACGATCAGAATGGTTTGCATTTTGCTGGGCCGTCACCGCCGCCATGTCCTGGGCCAAGGGCAACTCTACGATGAATCTGGTTCCCACGGGAGAATTCTCTTCCACGCGGATCGATCCGCGATGATCTTCCACGATGCGGCTGACAATCGCAAGGCCGAGCCCGGTTCCGCGCCTCTTGGTGGAGAAGTAAGGCAGAAAAAGTTTCTCCTTCACCTCAGACGTGACGCCGTGTCCAGTGTCGGCGACCACAATTTCCACGGAGTCCCGCTCTCCAATTAGCGCGGTGGAGATGTGGATTTCCTTTAACAACGAGTTCTGCATGGCTTCGGCGGCATTGTCCACCAGGTTGGCGATGGCGCGCTTCATGGCGTCGGGATCGGCCTGCACAGGAGGCAAGTCAGGCCCGAGGAATCTGTGTACCCGAATTCCATCGAGTCTGCCATCGAACATGGCCAACGCCTGGTTGACGATGCCGTTGATGTCGGACGGTTCTGGACGTGAGGCCGGAAAGCGCGCGAGGGCCGAGAACTCATCCACCAGGGTGCGAACGGTTTCCACCGAGGAGCCGATGGTTTCAGAGCAGTGGCGGATCACGTTGAGCGAAGCGGCATCAGGAGGCGTTCCGCGTTCGAGATGGCGGCGAATGCGCTCGGCCGACAAGGCAATCGGAGTGAGCGGATTCTTGATTTCGTGCGCAATGCGGCGAGCCACCTCACGCCACGCAGTCTGCTTTTGCGCGCGCAGTAGATCAGTGAGGTCACTCCATCACCATCACGTACCCCATGCGCTGGCGGCTGCCCTTGGCCGATTGCGATGGCGGATCAAGCGAGGCGACGGTAACTGCCAGGTTCAGGTTTACGCGTGGAGTGACGATCTCCATCTGGCTGGTCGTGGTTCCCATGCGGTCGGCTTTGCGCAGCAGGTGCTCGAGATCGACCACGGCCTCTTCCGGAAACAGGTTGTGCAGGGCCTGCCCGGAATCCGGCGAGTCCTCGTCGAGCCGGAGCAAGCGCCGTGCCGCCCGGTTGGAATGAAGGATGTGGCGCGAGGCGTCCAGCGAAAGCACAGCGGAGGGCACGCTCTCCAGAATGGTCTCAATATGACGGGAGCGCTGCTCCAGTTGCACGTTGGCGTCGGCCAGCTCGCGCCGTGAGGCTTCAATCTTGCCACGGCTGGCTTCCAGGTCGGCGGCCATATGATTGAACGATTCCACCAGTTGTCCGATTTCGTTGCCTGCCTGGATATCGACCCGGTAGTCCAGGCGGCCGCGGGAAATTTCGTGAGTCGCTTCCGCCAGCGCGACCAGGGGCCGGGTCACCATCTTCGAGAGATACAACGCCAACCAGGTCGAAGCGAATAGTACGCCAACCGTCAGCAGCAACAGAAAGCCCATATAGGTACGGCGCACACGTCGTCGCTGCAAACGCAGGTCACGGTATTGTTCTTGACTGCGTTCCACATCGCGCAAGGTGGCCGAATAATTCGCCGGCAGGGGCATGGCCACGAGGATCTGCCCGCCCGGTCCCACCCGGGCACGGCCCAGAACATAGGTCTGGCTGAGAATGTCAAACGATTTTGCCTCGCCACGCACGGCCGGCTTGAGGGGCAGGTTGTGCCGCAGCAGAGGCCAGGCTTCGGGGGCATGGAAGCTGGCTTCGGCGCGGTCATCAACGATGGCAAAGGCGAAGCCGCCTTGCAGCGTGATTTCACTGCGCCGAAACTCGTCCATCACCAGGGTGAAATTTCCCGTCTGGAACGACTTCTGCGTGTCAGGAGTCGACGCAATGCGCTGCGCCTCAACCGTAGCATTGGTGGCAGCGTATTCCGTCAGCAAGGAAATGATGACGTTGGTGCGGTACTGCACCTCTTCCACCGGCCGGGAAAACCATTTCTCGATGGAGCGATTGATAAGACCGTAGGAGAACAGGAACAAAAAAATTACCGGTCCCAGCGAAAGCAGCAGCGCTCCCAGTACCATCCGGCTGCGAAACTTGGAGCCCAGCACGCCAGTCTTTCGTTCCGCGTAGAGCCGGAGCAGCGTGCGCAGCAAGACGAACGTAAGCGCCACGAATAACAGAAAAATCAGCGCCGAAACCGCGGCAAAGATCAGCGTCTCTTCGCTGGTATCGGGCTGTAGGAAAGTCAACTTGAAGGTAGCCTGCGCGAAAATAACGGCAAAGAGAAAGAAGGTGCAAATGGAGAGCGCGACGAGCGCGGGCGTGCGGTTTCGTTTCTTCTGCGGACGAGTTGGAGGCGTAAACGGCAACATCACGCGGACCACTGCGCGTCGGGACCCGAATCGTAGTTCGCCATTACGCGAGCAGATTCGAGGTTCCGGCAGGTGGCTTCATTATATCTGTGAACAATATCTGCGAGCGGCGCTCAACTTAGGGATGGTCTCCGGCACGCGCTTGCATCGGCGGCCTGCGGTTGCGGCTGATCAACCAGACAATCAACGCAATGATGAGAACCACCGGGACCAGAGGAATGAGAAATACTCCGAGCAAAACGAATGTGCCTGATTGCTCGGTGACGTCTCCCTTCACCACCGCATTGGGATGACGCGCCAAGTGGCCACCCACCGTGACCACGTCGCCCGAGACGGACGCGTTATCGCCCAGCAGGACGCCTCCGCCGACTGCCACGAGGTCGCCTTGAACCGTTCCATCCACCATGATGCTGCCGCCAATGGCCACCACATCTTGAGAAGTGCCTTCCATGCGAATCGAGCAGCCGACGCAAACCAGGTTTCCGGTTTTTTCGTCCTCGCCAACGGTTATGCTTTGACCAACATGGACCTGGTCTCCATCCCAAGCGTGCAGAGTTTTTGGTGTGGCGATTGCAAAGAGGCCAGCCACTAGCAGCAGCCATTGCGCACGATGCAGCATGAGTTCTACTCCTACTCTGGGCGATGCTGGACGCTCTTAGAGCGGTTTCACAACTACTGTATCCTGCGAAGTTCGGGTAGAGCGGCGCTTCAGCGCCGCGTCAACACTGCTCTTCTGATGAGGCTTTCAGCCCGCTGCATCGCAGCGGGCTGGAAGCGAACTTCGGAGGCGCGGCCTAGACGCGGACCTGAACGTCCGCCCTACCCGGATACTCGTATCCTGGGACCGGTCTAGGGTAATCTGCCTGAAATCAGAATACAAACTCCCCACAGGTCCTCTTCTTCACGGGCCTGTATCACCAGATTCCAGGCTGTCCACAGTCGGCGACCGGCTAGAATTCATTCCTTCTTCCAGTACGCGCAGATCAGGACTGAGCACGACGTAGCCGCCCAACACCGTTCTGCTGCCCTGTATCTCGGGATAGGTGTAGCGCAGGCCCTTGAACTCGGCAAGATAGCCGCTGGTCGCACCTTGGAACTGTTGTACCTCCACAAAAGGAAACACCGCCCAATCGAGGTACACCTGCCCGAGGTATGAAGCCTTTGCCGCCCGGCTGGCGGCGGTTTCAGGCGGCTTATAAAAAAGCAGTCCCTGCGAATCATCGACCTCCGGCCCCAGCGAATTCACCGGAACAGTTTCGAAAAAGTCGGGGGTCTCAACCACGCCATGCCAACTGAAGGGATCGACCATATAGGGATACGCTGCCAGCCGCAGCGGCGCGGCCCCGTGATAGAGGAACGAGTTCATGGCCGCAATGGCGCGGCGATGCTGATAGTCGCGGAAGCCCCAAATGAGCACCAGACACACCAGCGCGAAGATTGCTCCCGCGCGGCCGCGCGGCCCCTTGCTGCGGGCGCCAATTTCCTGATTGATCAAGCCGAAGAGCGAAGGCAGAGTCAGTCCGGCGATGAGCGCGAGCAGAATGAAGGGATCGATGATGTAGACGATGTCCCAGGAGTACCAGCGGAAGTTGAACGGTTCGAAGAGGCGGATGCCGTACGCGGTGGTGTAATCGAGTAGGAGGTGGCTGAGGGCCGCGATCACCGCAAAGATATAAAGAGATCCCCACCGGATGGGCAGTTTTGGTGGAGCGCCGGCGGGACGCGCACGAGGTGGCCGGAAGCGCAGCCTCACGCGATGGCCGAGATACACGAAGAGGAGGACCGCGGCCGCAATGAACGGCACACCAACGAAGCTGTGGGTGATTCCGCGATGATGCTGCAGGGCGGCGATGGAGCCCTTGAATCCCCACACCACGTCGATGTCGGCAGCTTCAGCGGCCAGCACCATGGTTAGCGTCGCGAGAGCACTCTTACGATTGAAGCCCGCGCGTCCCATACACGCGCCAGTCAGAAAGTGAGTGACAGGTTCCAAGTCGTTCCTCAGGTAATTTTTGGCACAGCAAGAGAGCTATTGTACGCAGGCGCGAGAGGGAATGACTGGAAGGCGCTACTGGTCGCGTGGCGGGTGGGCATCGTCATGTACGGTTTTGCCCGCCAGCAGATCGAGCGCGTGAGGCAGAATCTCGATCACGGCCAGCAGCGACTCCGACGCCCCAGTCGGGCTGCCCGGCAGGTTGAGGATGAGGGTGCGCCCACGCACTCCGCAAACACCCCGGCTCAGGATGGCGTAAGAAGTATTGGCTAGGCCTTCAGCGCGCATCTTCTCCGGAATGCCTTCGATCAGCTTGGAGCACACCGCGCGCGTCGCCTCAGGAGTAACATCGCGCTCGGCAATGCCCGTTCCGCCCGTCGTCACAATCAACTGGACCTCTTCACTCAAGCGAACCAGCGCCGATTCGATCATGGGCTGATCGTCGGGAACGATCTCCTGATGGGTGACGTCGAAGCCCTCCTGGCGAAGTAGCTCGGCGGTGGCCGGGCCGGAGCGGTCGGCGCGTTCGCCGCGCGCGGAGGAATCACTGACGGTTAGAACAGCGGCGGTTCTCATAGTTCCCTTATTCCTACTTTGACTTGTTGCGCTGGTAGTCGCCGCTCTTGCCGCCCGACTTTCGCGTCAGCATAATCTCGCGGATCTCGATGCCTTTGTCCAGCGTCTTACACATGTCGTAAACCGTGAGCGCCGCGACCGATGCCGCGACCAGGGATTCCATTTCGACGCCGGTGACGGCGGTAGTGCGAGCGAGCGAGCGAATGGCGACTCCATCCTTCCGCACCTCGATCTGAACGTCGACTTTGCTTAGCGGAAGCGGATGGCACATGGGGATGAGTTCCGCCGTCCGTTTGGCGGCCATGATGCCCGCTACGCGCGCGACTTCCAACGGATCGCCTTTCGGATTCTGCGGCAGTGCGCGCATGACCGCCCGGCTCATCGACACGAAGGCGCGTGCCTCAGCTTCCCGCAGAGTGGCTTGTTTGGTGGAGACGTCGACCATCGTCGCACGTCCTGCGGCATCGTAGTGCGACAGCTTCTTCAGCTTGGTGGGTGGCTTTGCCATCGTTCGAATTTCAGAACAGCAGGATTGTCATTATTTCTCCTGCAGCGAAGCGCTCGCGATCCGCAGGTACCACAATGTAGCAGTTCGCGCGGGAGACTGCCATCAGGTCCCCGGAACCCTGCCATCTTACAAGCTCCACCTCTGGCCATTCGTGCGTGCCGCCCAGCTTGGCTGGCAGAAATCGTGTCAGCCCGGTCTTGGTGGTGAACTCCGCCTTCAGACTGGCTTGCGCAAACGGTAACGGGTGAGGCTTCGAGCCGGCGAGCGCATCGAGCAACGGGCGAGCGAAGAGTTGAAACGTGACCATCGTAGAGACAGGATTTCCTGGCAGCCCAAAGAACGGTACGGCGCGACCATAAAGCGCAACCTCGCCGAGCACGACCGGCTTCCCCGGCTGAATGCGAACGCCGGTGAAAAGGAATCGAGCCTCGAACGAAGCCAATACCTGTTCGACCAGATCGTACTTGCCCATCGAGACGCCGCCGCTGATCAGCAGCAGGTCAGATTGGAAGCCCTTGCGCAACAGTAACGCCAGTTCGTCTGCGCTGTCCGGCGCGACCGGCAGAATCAGGGGCTCACCGCCAGCGGCATAAACCTGCGCTGCCAACGAATAGCTGTTAGAGTTGCGAATTTCGTTAGGGCCGGGCGGAAGGTTGATGTCCACCAGTTCGTCGCCGGTTGCCAGAATGGCAACTCGCGGCCGGCGATAAACGGCGATCTCCGGACGTCCCACGGCGGCTGCGACGGCCACAATAGCATGGTTCACGCGTGTCCCGTGTGCGACCATGGTCGAGTCCTGGCGAGCTTCGGATCCGGCTGGAACAATATTCTCGCCAGCTTGCACCGGACGACGCACGGTCACGGCGGCGCTGTTGCGCTCGGTGTATTCCACCATCGCGACGGCATCGGCGCCGGCAGGCACTGGCGCGCCCGTCATGATTTCGGCTGCTTGTCCCGCTCCGATCGTGATCGCGCTTTGTTCCGAGGTGGCTCCAGCTTTGATCTCGCCGACGCAGCGCAAGTTCGCGGGCGTTGTGGCGACATCGGCGGTCCGCACCGCAAATCCATCGCGTGTGGAGCGAGGGAAGGGCGGGAAATCACGGTCGGCGCGCAGGTCTTCGGCAAGTACAAGTCCGAGGGCGTCAAGCAGAGGGAGCATCTCGGGCTGCGCCGGGGTGAGAGTGGAAGCGTACTGCTCGACGGCCTGGCGTGCTTCGGCAAATGAGAGAAGCTTGGTTTCGGTTGCAGTGCTCATGACGATGGACACTGATCGGATTCTACCGGAGGACGGTGATGATTCAAACGAGAGGCGCCGTCGCTGGCGGACGTCGGGACGAAAGCGGAGATATGAAATGCCCCGCCCAGCCGAAGGAAGGCTGGAGCAGTTTCACTTTTGGTGTGAGGCTTGGTAGAGCCAGCCTTCAGCTGGCGTTGAAGATCGGCCATCCTAAGCTCGGGGCTGCCGTGGTCATTTTCAATTACCACGGCAGCCCCGAGTGTTTTGTTTGCCTGCTGACGCGGCGCTGAAAGCGCCGCTCTACCCGGGACTGAACGATTTTCCAACTACGGCTTCTTCTTCGTTTTGCTCTTCCCGTAGCTAGTTTCGACCGGAGCGCCAATGCTGGCCAGCATCTGTTTGGCGGGGTCAGCATACTTGCCAGTAGGCGCCAGTTCCAGATACTTATTGAAGGCTTCGGCCGTGCCATCGGGAGCAACCATCTTATCGCCCTTCAACGTGGCTTTGCCCATCAGGTCGACGCCCTTCCAGTAGTAGGCATCGGCGCGGGTGGGATCGACCTGCAGCGACTTGTCAAACGCAGCGATGGCTTCGTCTATCTTGCCGATGTTGGTGAGCACAGCGCCTTCGTTGAAGTAATAGGATCCAGCATTGGTGGGGTCAATTTGCGCGGCCGTAGCCCACTCCTGCACGGCCTTGTCGGTCTGGCCCGATTTGGCGTAAGCGTCTGCAAGGCCGCTGTGGTAGGGGCCGGTTGATTTGAGGGCAATCGCCTTTTGATAAGACTCAAGGGCCTCCGGATATTTCTTGGCGCCGAATTGTGCATGGCCCAAGCTTGCCCAAATCACGTCCTGTTTGGGATCGGTTTGAGCGGCTTGCTGCAAAATGGTGATGGCCTGGTCATAGTTGCCGGCGGTTTCCAGTTGCCTCGCCTGCACCAACTGCTCGTTCAGCCCCTTGATCGCTTCGTTCTCTTTCTGGACCGCTTCGATCTTCTGCTGTTGCTCTGGAGTGATGCCGGACTGTTGTCCCGCTTGCGCTTTTTCCTTGGCCAGGTCGAAGTTGATCTCCCGCTCCCCGCCGGCGATGACCGGCACTTTGTCGATAGAGTTGAGCACCTTGCCATCCTGGATCAGACTGAACTTGTAAGTGCCGCCGGGAATCGCGATCGAAAAATACTCGCCCTTAGCATTGGTCTTCAGATCGATCTTCCTGCCATTATCGGCACTGAAGAGCTCCACCGTAGCGCCTTCGATCGGTTTACCGTTGACGTCTTTGGCAACGCCCTTTGCTGTGCCCGTGAACTGCGCCCAAACCGGGACCGCGCATATCCCGACCAGGAATGTCAGCAATATGACCAGGGAAATATGTTTTTTCATTTTTCCTCCAACCCATGAAACGGAATGATGCCTGCTTTACCACAACCAAGGTTATGAACTTCGAGACTGAATCGCTGTTTGCGACGAATAAGAAATCGGATCAAGTGCGCCGGCCGCTGCGAAGGCCTTCCGCCGCAATACGCAACTCTCGCAGGTGCCGCAAGCCCGATCTTCCGCGCCGTAGCATGACCAAGTTAAATCGAAGGGAGCGTGCAATTCAAGGCCAAGCGTCACAATCTCAGCTTTTCGTAAGGCGATCAGCGGCGTTTCGACGCGGATTGTCCCCTCTTTGGTGCCCATGCGAACCACTTCGTTGAACGCGCGGTAGAACTCCGGCCGGCAATCGGGATAGCCGGAGCTGTCCTGCTGCACGGCCCCGATGTAAATCCGGGCTGCGCCCAGAACCTCCGCCCAACTCACGGCCGCCGACAAGAAGTGGGAGTTGCGAAAAGGAACGTAAGTGACGGGTATGTGTGCACCGATCTCCGGACCAGCATCAGGAATCGAGATTTTGTCGTCTGTCAGGGCGGAGCCCCCGATCGCGCGAAAGACCGGGTTCCGAACGCTAAGACGCTGACGAATCTGCAACCGGTCGCAAATCGCCTGAAACGCGGCCTGTTCCCGGGCTTCGGTACGTTGGCCATAACTGACGTGAAGCGCGGCCGTCGCGCTGGCTCCGAAGTCGCGCACCGCGAGAGCGGCGCAGACGCAGGAGTCCATTCCTCCGCTGAGGGACACTAGCACGCGAGTTGATTGGTTAGGAGACGTCATAATTGGTTGTCATTGCGAGTGCAGCGGGCAATCTGCTCCGTTGCAGAAAATCTGATGCTTCGCTTTGGCCAGCCAAAAGCGGCGAAAGGAAAAGAGAGGTGGCAATATAGGGGTCCTTCGACTCCTCGCTCCGCTCGTCGCTCAGGATGACACCAATAAAATCACTCACGCTGACAGATTGATTTCACCCGGATGCGACCCGCGATTCTTTCGCACAATCTTGTACTGTTTTACACGCCCTTCAGCGACGGCTCCCAGATGAACTTGTGAATCTGCAGCCCCAGGCGCACATTCAGCCCATCGGCCAGTATCCACTCAGCCAGATGTTGCGGGTCAACCATGCAATGCGACACATCCCGGCTTCCGGCCGCGTCCTTGCGAAACGCCGGAGACAAAATCACAGCGCCGACGCGCGAATTCAGTGCATGCTGCCGGATGAAGTCGCGCGCGAATCCGTAGTCCCGGCGGCTGGCGATGACAAATTTCGCCTCGTCCTGCCGGCCCAACGCCGCAAGGTTTTCGATGCGAAAGGTATCACCCTCGCCGGAGTCGGGACATTTTACGTCCACAATCTTGACCACTGCAGTGGGAACGCGTTCCAAAGGCCGCTCGCCGCTGGTCTCGAGCAGGACGGTGTACTGCGCGAGCAACCGCTCCATGAGGGCGACCGCTTCGCGTTCCTGCAGGAGCGGCTCGCCGCCGGTGATCTCCACCAGGCCGCCGTCAGGCGAGAGGCGATGCACCTCGGCTTCGATCTCTTCGAGGCCCATGCGCTGGCCGCCCTTAAAGGTGTATTCACTATCGCACCAGGTGCAGCGCAGATTGCAGCCCGCCAAGCGTACAAACACGCAGGGCAGTCCGGTGTACGAAGACTCACCCTGCAGCGATTTGTAAATCTCGATGATCTGCACGGAAACCGGCTATTCGCTGTAGCGTGCGCTGGTGGTATCGGTCTCCCAGATGGTGACGTCCTTAACCCGAACCCGGCCATTCGTGCCCTGTTTCAGCCGCGAATTGGTCTCATCGTAGAAATACTTGGCCAGGTTCTCCGCCGAAGGATTGATGGTGGTGAACGGCTCCAACTCATTCATCATCTGGTGATCCAGATAATTCATCACCGGACGCAGGACGTCTTTGAGGTCCTTGAAATCCAGCAGCAGACCCGCCTGGTCCAAGGCCTCGCCGCTGAGCGTGACACGAACGCGGTAATTGTGTCCGTGGGGCTTCTCACACTTGCCGCGATAGTTGCGCAGGTAATGTCCCGCGGAAAAGGTATCTTCTACAGTAACTTCGAACATGAGTTTCCACCCCATCGAACCCAAACCTGGCGTTCGCTGGGACCCCGGTTTCCGGCTGTAACGCCGCAATTGGCGAGTTACAGCACGCCTACTATTTTAGCGTGTTTGGACGTCAGATAGGGGCGGGCAAAGAACCATGCGGTCAATCATCGAGATAATCGGGAAGGAGGCCGATATTCTCCGCAATACTCCAATCCTTAGCCTTTCCCTTGCCCCACCGCGACGTGGTTACGATATTTCTCTCGAATTTCCCGCAGCTTGTCCACGTGCTGGTCGCTCAAAGGTTGCTGCTTGCCCAGCAAGTGCGTCACTAGCGCGATCTTGGCAAAATGCTCCACGGTCTCCATGTTCATATAGGCGGTGAGCAAGTCCGCTCCGTAGGTCACGACGCCGTGGTTCGCCATCAGGATGGCATCGTGTTCGGCAACCAGCGGCGCCAGCGCTTCTGCCAGCTCCTGTGTGCCTGGGGTTTCATAGCTGGCCAGCGGCACCGAGCCCAGCGTGACAATAATCTCCGAACACAACGCAGTGTCCAGCGCGATGCCGGCAGCCGCATAGCCGGTGGCAGTGGGAGGATGCGCGTGCACCACCGCGCCGACATCGGGACGAAGGCGGTAAATCAGCAGGTGCATGGCGATTTCGCTGGACACCCCCCGGGAGCCACTCACTTTGTTGCCGCGCGGATCCACCGTCACCAAGTCGTCCACTTCCATCAATCCTTTGCTCATCAGGGTGGGCGTGCACAAGATGTTTCCGTTTTCCAGACGTACGGAGAGATTGCCGTCTGTGGCTGCCACCAGACCGGTCTGGTGAAGCATTTTCCCGAAGCGGATAATCTCGTCTCGGTGTTGTTGCTCAGTCTTCATGAATTTGGCCCGGACACGCCTGAAAGGCTTAGATTCTTATCCTACCGCAGGAAACGGTTTCCGCAAAAGGGAGGGCGCAAACGTGCGGGTGTGCTTTGCGTCCTGTCAGGCATAATCGCTTTGTGCTTGTCTCCGATTTCGATTATCACCTGCCGGAGGATCTGATCGCCCAGCAACCGCTGTCCGACCGGGCGGCTTCCCGGCTGTTGCACCTCAACCGTAGTGAGGGCCGCCTCGAAGACCTGGCCTTTCGCGACTTTCCCCAATTGCTTCGGCCCAGTGATTTGCTGGTTTTTAACAATACCAAGGTACTGCCTGCTCGTCTCTTCGGGCATCGCAGCGGTTCGCGCGCACAGCGGCTCTCGGGCCAGAATCCCGCGACGAAATACTTCCTTCGTGGCCGGGTCGAAGTGCTGCTGACCAAACAGCTCTCTACCGACCCACCGGTATGGGAAGCGCTGGTTCACCCTGGCCGCAAGCTTGGGGTGGGCGAGCGGATTTATTTCGGCGGGGAGGCCAATGAATCGTCGCATGAACTGGCGGCTGAGATCGTGGGACGTGGAACTTTTGGCGAGCGTCAGCTTCGCTTCGATCCCGTGGAGAATTTCTTTGGTGTGGTCACTCGCATCGGCCACATTCCTTTACCGCCGTATATAGACCGCGCCGACATGCCCTCCGACCGCGAGAATTACCAGACCATCTACGCGAAACCGCTTGGTTCCGTCGCTGCGCCGACGGCGGGCCTGCATTTCACGCCCGAGATTCTCGAGCGCATACGTCAGCGCGGAATCGAAACCGTCGAGATCACTCTGCACGTGGGCCTGGGAACTTTTCAGCCGGTGCGCGAGGAAATCGTAGAGGCGCACAAGCTGCATTCCGAGTGGTACGAAATCTCGGCTGACGCCGCGCAACGAATCCAGCGCGCGCGCGATGCTGGGCGGCGAATTGTGGCTGTGGGAACCACAACGGTGCGTGCCTTGGAACACGCCGCGCGAAATAATGCACTCGACGGAAACGAAGTGGAGTCCGGCACCCGAAAGAAAATTCCCCACCCAAGCGAAACCGGCTTGAGTGGGGCACCCGGCCCTAAGCTTGCTCAAGAATTAGCCGCCCGAAGCATGTCTGGCGGATGCATCACTGCTCAGAGTGGCGAGGCCGACATCTTCATCTATCCAGGCTTCGAGTTCCGCATAGTGGGGGCCATGCTGACCAACTTCCACTTACCGAAATCGACGCTGCTGATGCTGGTTTCAGCCTTCGCCGGGCGCGAGCGAGTCTTGCAGGCCTATGAACACGCAATGCGGGAGCAATATCGATTCTATTCGTATGGGGACTGTATGTTTGTAGAGTAGGTTGCGCCTCCGGGGCTAGGGATTGGTAGTGTAATGGCCTCCCTTGAAAACGGGCCGCAACGTGTTGGAACAGAGCCGTTGATCGCGCTGGCCTCTTCATATCTGGTTGAGAGGGGACGCCGTCATGCTGACCTGTTATCAACTGTGATCGCTGGGGTCCTCAACTTGCCTTAGAGTTTGCTCTGTGGCATCCTACAACACGATGTACAACCGAAATGCACGTGCGACAGCCATTCTCCTGCTCTTGTTGGTTGTGGGATACGTGCTTCCGGCTATCTGCGTTCCGGTGCTGGCAGCAAGCACGGCGGCGGGGCATGGGCCGCACATGCCGTGCGACTGTCACCGCGATAAACACACCCCGATACCTACGCAGAACTGCTGCTATACGACGCATCAACTTCCCGCCGCAATCCAAGTCGCTTGTCCACACGGTCCGTCATTTTCGGTCACTTACCACCGGTCAAACGTCTCCAGTCTAGGTAACTCTCGCGCTGGGTGTACCGCGATCGCTAAGGGGAGTGAGTTCTCGCCGCCTGCAGTTTCTGTTCTTCGCATCTGATTGCTCCGTCCTCCGAGGTCCGTAACGGGCGTGTATCCGCCTGTGCGCTCTGTCATTGTCCCCTAAAGGCCCAGGGCAATTCGGAGAATCCGTGCCGCGAGAAAAAGGTTTCATATACAGCTTTGTTTTTCTCATGATTGCAGTGTCGACCAGTTGGGCGCAGCAATCGCCCGACCCGACCCTTGCACATCCTGAGCAGCAACAGCAGCCGACATCCGGCCAACGGATGCCTGGGATGCAGATGCCACAAGGGCAGCCGCAAATGGGAATGACGGTGTCCACCGCTTTTCTCACTCGCCAGTCGGACGGAACAAGCGTCCAGCCTACTGCTTGGGATATGCCGATGGTTATGACACGCTCAGGCAATTGGCTGCTGATGTGGATGGGGCAAGCATTCTTGGTGGAAACGCAGCAGACAGGCCCTCCCGGGGGCAGGAGCACACCGGCGGCTACTGGCCTGGATAAATTGTGGTCAACAAATTGGGGAATGCTGGGGGCCTTTCATCCGCTCGGCAAGGGAAGTGTGATGTTACGCACTATGCTGAGCCTGGAACCGGCAACGATTACTGACCGGCGATACCCGGAGCTGTTCCAGACCGGCGAGACTGCCTATGGCGTGCCCCTCGTGGATGGCCAGCACCCGCATAACTTTGTTATGGAACTTGCCGCCGAATACGCACGGCCTATACACAGCGTGGCAGCTTACATCTACTACGCCCCGGTAGGCGATCCTGCCCTTGGTCCGCCGGCGTTCCCCCACCGCGCCAGCGCAGCGGAGTTGCCGCAAGCGACGCTGGGACATCACTGGGAAGATTCAACCCACATTGCCTACAACGTAGCTACCATAGGTGGAGAAAAGGGAATTGTTCGAGTTGAGGCCAGTGGCTTTTATGGACGCGAACCGGGTGAGGACCGCTGGGGAGTGCCATTCGGTCCGATGGATTCCTGGGCAGCGCGCATTAGCGTGATGCCTTCAGCCTCATGGACATTTGAGGCCAGCACCGGAGAACTACACCATCCTGAGGCATTGGAGCCGGGCAATCAGGAGCGAACGGTTGCGAGCGCCGAGTATGCACGCGGCATGAACGCGGCCAGCGTGATCTGGGGACGCGATTACAAGACGGTTGGTCGCTTTGCAGTGAATGCCCTAACAATAGAGGGGGTGATTGGTGCTGGTCCCAAGAACTTCATTACCGGACGATTTGAGTGGTCACAGCGCGACGAGCTATTCGCTGCCGACCCGCCGATTCAGAATGCGTTTCTTGCTGCCGGATACCGCTGGTTCGATGTGGCTGCCTATACCGGCGGCTATACACGCGATTTGGGTACGTGGCATGACGCAGAGATTGGCTTGGGGGCCAACATAACTGCGTACTCGGTGCCGCAGCTAATCCAGCCGTATTACGGCGCACATCCGTTTGGAGTCAACGTGTATCTGCGAGTTCGCCTGCGAGGACAGCACTGACCATTCGATAGCTGTTGATAAATCGGCATTACTCCACCTTCTGTAGAGCAATACACAGGCTCCCATGGTGGCACCGTTCAGCGCGACTTGTTAGAATTTTCTCTTGCCGTCCACTCGCAAAACCGCAAAATCCGCGGCCGTCTCCAGCGCTGCCAAGCCGGCAAGCGCCGCGAAAAGCACCGCCGCCAAGTCCGCCGTCGCTGCGCCTCCTGAGCCAGCCGGCTCCAAAGGCCGCATCTACCTGATCGACACGATGTCGTTCATCTTCCGCGCCTACCATGCCATGGCGCGGCAGCGGCCCATGTCCACCAAGACCGGCATCCCAACCAGCGCGACCTTTGTCTTCGTCAACATGCTGCGCAAATTGCGCGCCGACTTCGAACCGCAATACCTGGCTGCCGTCTTCGACGTGGCCGCTCCTACGTTTCGCGATGAGCAGGCCACCGCCATGCCCAGCCTCCGCAAGTTCGACAGCAAGACGCAGACGTATGTCGACGTGGCCTATGGCGGCTATAAGGCGAACCGCGCAGCCATGCCGGACGATCTCGCGCAGCAAATTCCCTACATCCGGCGCGCGCTTGAGGCGTATCGCATCCCCATGGTTGAGGCGTCCGGTTTCGAGGCCGACGACGTGATTGGCACCTTGGCGCGACAGGCCGTGGACGCGG
The DNA here is from genome assembly GCA_963836295.1 of uncultured Acidobacteriaceae bacterium. Taxonomy (GTDB): domain Bacteria; phylum Acidobacteriota; class Terriglobia; order Terriglobales; family Acidobacteriaceae; genus Bog-257. Next base: position 331,590 of record CAWIIY010000011.1, read on the forward strand.
GCTATTCGGTGTTTGTCGTCTCCAGCGACAAGGACATGATGCAACTGGTGAGCGAGCGCACCTGCGTGCTCAACCCGCCGAAGGACAATCTCATTTGCGATACCGCCAAAGTGGAGGAGATCCTGGGCGTGCCGCCGGACAAAGTAATCGACGTGATGGCGTTGCGCGGCGATGCCATCGACAATATCCCCGGCGCGCCTGGCATCGGCGACAAAGGGTCGGTGGAACTGATCCAGCGCTTTGGCAGCGTGGAGAACGCGCTGGAGCACGCGGAGGAGGTCGAGCGCAAAGCCTACCGCGAGTCGCTGCAGAACAATCGGGACGCCATCCTGCTGAGCAAGCAGCTAGTGACCATCAAGACTGATGTTGCGGTTGAATTCGAGCCTGAGGCCATGCGCGCGCAAGAGCCCGATCCGGCCGCCGCCCGCGCACTGTTTACCGAGTTGGAGTTCAACACGCTGGTGCAGGATTTTCTGCGTGAGAGCGTCGAACTCGGCGAAACCGATTATCGGGATACGCAATCCGCCGCCGAGGTCGAGGCTGTTGTGGCACTCGCAACACGGCCCGGGGCAGTGCTTGCCGTCGCCTTGGAATCCGCAGTTCAGCAAACTGCTGGCGCCGAGGAAGAGGAAAGTGGAGAAGAGCAAGACAACGAACAGCTCTCATTGTCAGCGGCGCCGCAGGTTGCGCCCTCAGCTCTACGGGTTGCGATTTCGGCCGAGCCCGGTAAAGCACTGACGCTGGCGTTGGATGACTCGGAAGTTGCGCAGCCCCTCAAGCGGGCGCTCGCCGATGAGGCGATCCCGAAGACCGTGCACGACTACAAGTCGGCGATGCATGTGTTCGGCCAGCAAGGGCTTGCGCTCGCGGGCGTGCAGCACGATCCCTTGTTGTATAGCTACTTGCTCGATCCCACCTACTCCACCTACGGATTGCACCAGACTGCCTTCCGGCTCTTCAACTTGAAGTTGGGATCGTCCCCAGCCGAAGCGGCCGATGTCACGTTGCGGCTCACCGGCAAGCTGCGCGGCGAGATAGAGAACACCGGGCTGCGCAAGGTTTACGACGAGATTGATTTGCCGCTGGTGCCGGTGCTGGCGCGCATGGAAGAGGCCGGCGTCAAACTCGATTGCGAGGTGCTGGCGGCGATGTCGCAGCGTCTGGAGCGCGACATCGAGTCGAAGGCCCGCGAGATTTACGACAAGTCGGGCTTCGAGTTCAATATCAACTCGCCCAAGCAACTCGGCGATGTGCTGTTCAACAAGCTGAACCTGCCAAAGCCATTCAAGTACGGTAAGGGCAAGACCATTTCGACCGCAGTGGATGTCCTGGAAGGACTGGCCGGTGAGCACGAAGTCCCGCGCATGGTGCTGGATTACCGCCAGCTCTCGAAACTTAAGTCCACGTATGTTGACGCGTTGCCCGCGCTGCTGAACTCCTGCACCTTGCGCTTGCATACGACGTTTAACATGGCGGGGTCAGCGACCGGGCGGTTGTCGTCGGTGAATCCAAATCTGCAGAACATTCCGATTCGTACTGAGCTTGGCCGCGAAATCCGCGCCGCCTTCATCGCCGAGCCCGGACACGTGCTGCTGGCCGCCGACTACTCGCAGATCGAATTGCGTCTGCTGGCGCACTTCTCTGGCGACAAGCTGCTGGTCGAGGCCTACCGCACCGGCGAGGACATCCACACCCTCACGGCCTCGCAGGTGTTCGGCGTACCGCCGCTGATGGTCAACGCCGAACATCGCCGTCGCGCCAAGGCGGTAAACTTCGGCATCGTCTATGGACTTCAAGCATTCGGGCTTTCACAGCAGCTTGGTATTGATACTAAAGAGGCCAAGCGTTTCATTGATGCCTATTTCGAGAAGTACAGCGGAGTCCGCGAGTTCCGTGAGCGCACCTTGGAGCAAGCGCGGCGTGAACAAAAGGTAAGCACCTTGTTCGGCCGCATCCGTCCCATTCCAGATATCAACAGCAAAAATTTCAACGCACGCGGATTTGCGGAGCGTACGGCGGTGAATACTCCACTACAAGGCACGGCGGCCGACCTCATCAAGATTGCCATGATTCGGATCGACGCCGAGCTGCGCGAACGCAAGCTGCGCTCAAGAATGCTGCTCCAGGTCCACGACGAACTAGTATTCGAAGTTCCCGAAGACGAGGTGGATACCATGAAGCGGCTGGTGACCGAGCGCATGGAGAATGTGCACGCGCTCAAGGTGCCGCTCAAAGTCGAGGTGGGTGTGGGCCCAAATTGGCGGGACCTGGAGTAGGCAATGCTAGCAGCGAACAAGCCAGAAGGCCGGCCGCCGCGCGCGACGCTCTCGCCCCTGCAGGTGTCACTGTTCTCGCACGCTGTCGCCCAGTACATTCATGCGCAGCGCGACAAGTACTACGAGCAGGGAAAGCGGCTCACGCTTGACGATACCTGGTCGCGTTACTTCCCGGCGATCGATCTGAAGCGCGTCCGTATCCTGGAGCCAGGCCGGGAGCGCGTCGACAATCCTCCCTTTTATGCCGATCTTGAGCAATTGGGCTTCGTGAACCTGCCCAACTTCACTTCCATGGGCGCCATAACATTTGACGATGTTGTGGTTTTTCATGAGCCTCTGGAGCCGCCGCTCGTCTTCCATGAACTGGTGCACGTAACCCAATACCGGCTGTTGGGAATCGAAGAGTTTGCGCGCTTGTATGTGCGGGGGTATTTGCACGGCGGCTACGAAGGCACGCCGCTGGAAATGTGCGCTTACCAGCTCGGTGAGCGGTTCGTCGTGGGCGGGCCTGGGTTCGACGTGGAGGCTGAGGTCAAGGCGTGGATTGCGGCCAAGAGGCTCTGAACCCGCCGTAAACTCCTGCCCAAGGTTGCAAAGGCGTGGAGTTCCATTTTGGAACGCCGAAATGCCCTACAGCGAGCCAGAATTCGTCGGACATACTTTTCCTCGTCCGGCGGGAGTAACAGGCCTAGAAACGCTCAGGAACGAAAGCACGTGGCATTCTACGCGACGTAGCAAACCGACACGTAAGCCTTGCATGCCAATGGCACGAATAGGCTATACGCTTCCTTCAAGCCTCACTTGCTTCCGCACCTTGCTGAATTACGCTCCAATCGCCTGCTGGATGGCGTTCGCGATGGCATCGGTATGCCGGCGCATGACTTCTTCCGTTTCCGCTTCGATCATAACGCGCGCCAGCTTCTCGGTACCCGAGTAGCGCACGATGACGCGGCCGTTGCCGTCGAGGTCGCGCTCGGCGGCGCGGATGGCATCCATGACCTCCGGAAGTTGTTCGAGCGGCAGTTTCTCGCGCACCGCAATATTCTTGATTTCCTGCGGGAAGACTTTCATGTCGGCGACGAGCTCGGCCAGCGGGTGGCCGGTGCGCGCCATTACATCCAGCACTCGTAAGGCGGTCAGTATTCCATCGCCAGTAGTGGTATCCATATCGCGGAACAGAATGTGTCCCGACTGTTCTCCACCCAGCGTGGCTCCGGTCTTCAGCATCTCTTCCAGCACGTATTTGTCGCCGACCGGCGCGCGCAGCATGCGAATGCCGCTGCGCTTGAGCGCGGCTTCCAGTCCCATGTTCGACATGGTTGTCGCCACCACGGTGTCATTGTGTAAGCGAACATGGGTCTGCATGTCGCGAGCCGCCAGCAGCAGTACGCCATCGCCGTTTACAACCCGTCCGAATGCATCGGAGAACATCGCCCGATCGGCATCGCCGTCGAAGGTGACGCCCAGGTCATACTTTCCGTTGGCAGCGGCGACGGCCCTGGCCAGATTCTCCGGATACAACGCACCACACCCCGCGTTGATGTTGCGCCCATTCGGTTCGATATGGATGAAATCGGCGTTGAGTCCCACTTCGCGAAAGACCACGGGAGCCACCGAACTGGCCGCTCCGTTGGCGCAATCCACCAGAACCCGCAATCGGCTGAAGTCGGTCGCGCAGACCAAATCCGCCAGCGAGTCGGCGTACTGCTCCCGCAGCTTTTGCTCACCCGGCAACATGTCAGACGCCGACACCGCCGCATCCGCAGCTCCCGCGGTCAACTGCTCCAGGTGGGCGAAAATGTCGGCTTCAATCTCATGCTCCAGTTGGTCAGAGAGTTTGTATCCGTCGGCGCCGAAAATCTTGATGCCGTTGTCTTGCCAGGGATTGTGCGAGGCCGAAATGACAATACCCGCCGAGAACCGGTTCGCGCGGGTCAGGCACGCGACGCCAGGCGTAGTGATGACTCCCGCACTCATCACCCGCACCTGCGCCGCTTCCAGTCCAGCCGCGAGAACTGCGCCGATCGGGGCGCTCGACTCGCGCGTGTCCTGTCCGATAATGACGCGGGCCGACGCGTCGCGTTCGGCCAAGCGCTGCCCCAACGCGCGTCCGATGGCGTATACCGTTCGCCGGTCCAGCGGATACTCGCCCGCCACCCCTCGAATTCCATCCGTCCCGAATAGCTGTCGCACTCTTGCCATCGCAATCGTCAAGGCTGATGTGCTCCCTTGGAGGATTTGCCTGTAGTCACTGTCACGTGGATCGCGACCGGTTTTTGCACACGCACCAAAGGATCGGTCACGTAGGCATGAGTTGTAAAGGTTGCTGTGCCCACCACGCCGGTTGCGTCTACCGGATCAGTTAGGGCATTCGCGACCGCATCCACTCGCTTCGCCGGTCCCACGATCCTGACTTGCGAGGGGTCGGCCTTCACATCGGTCACGGTATATCCGCTCAACAAGGAACCGATAATGCGCGGCTCCACATTCACCAACCGGGTAGCGCTGTGATCGAAGGTGATGTGAACCTGCGCCGGCGTCACCTGCATGACCTCGACGTTGCGGGGCACATGGATTTGCTTGGGCGTGAGATCGAAGGTTCGCTCGCCAGGACTCGCGCCCTGCAGGTCAATAATGGCGTGCACTTCCGAAGCGTTGACCTGGCGCAGCAAACGCTCGGGCCCGCGCATCGTGACCTGGGCCTGCAACGGGTAATCGGAGTTCATCTCGAGATTGTCGGGCGCGTGATGAAACTCCAGCGGCACGGTCAGCGGAATCTCGATGATGGGATCGCGCCCCACTGCCCACCACAACAACACCGCGACCGCGAGCGAGACCAGCTTGAGAGAAAAATTCTTGAGGACATACTTGCGAAAGAAATTGCGTAGGGAGTTGAGCATGGGTTTAGCGCTCGGCTCCATCGGCAAGGTGCCTGGTTGTGGCTTAGGCGCTCGACCTCGCCCTCGTCGGATGACAGCTCGCGGTCGGTAATCGTGGTCGGCAAGGTTGCCGCCGGCACATATCGCCGCAGCACCTCGCTCAGGCGTTCGCGCAAATACTCGGCGGTAATGTCGCGCTCGATTTGTCCGCCCACCGCAATACTGATGGAGCCGCTTTCTTCCGACACCACCACCGAGATGGCGTCGGTCTCTTCCGTAATTCCGATGGCAGCGCGGTGGCGAGTGCCAAACTGCGTGGAGAGCAGCGGATTCATGGAGAGTGGCAGGAAGCAGGCAGCCGCGGCGATGCGTCCCTTCTGCACAATAACGGCGCCATCGTGCAAAGGCGCGCTGGGGCGGAAAATGGTGACCAATAAATCAAAGGACAGCTCGGCGTCCAGTGGCACTCCACTCTCGATAACCGTCCGGAGTCCAATTTCGCGCTCGATGACAATCAGCGCGCCGGTGAGGGTTTGGGAAAAGTGATTGGCCGCGAGCACAATGTTCTTCGTAGCTGTCGGCCCCGTTGAACGCGCCGCCGCGCGTGGCTGACAACCTGCGTCCCAGACGCGCCAAAGCATGACGGATTTCGGCGGCGAAGACCACAATGAGCGCGAAGATGGCATAAGGAAGCAGCGTGGTAATCAGCCAGTCCACCGTCTTCAGCGCTTCCACGTGCGCGATCCAAAAGGCAAATGCCAGAATCACCACGGCCATTAGCATGGGAATTGCGCGCGTGCCTTTGATGAGCTTGAGGAACTCGTAGACGAGAAACGCCACCACCAGAATATCGAAGACCGAGGCCATCGACAGTCGCGGCATGTAGCTGAAACTTGGCATTTCTCGGTTCCTTTTCGCGGCCAGAGCCCGCGCTGAGTGCCCTCATTCTAATGCACAGCAACAGGAAGCAGTCAGTAGATACTGGTCAGTGGCGAATCGTCGAGATACACGAACAGATGATTCCCGGAATCGCACAAGTTGCTTGGACTGCGAATAGTTTGCCGCCTGACTCGGCAATCTCGCGTTTCAACTATCCATTATCCACTGGCTCATCGTGAACTTGCTCAACTTTTGCAGTGAACTCACCCTGTCCGAGCTGGGCGCGGACACGGCTGCCGGACTGGAGCTGGGTAGCTCGTTTGACCACGCGGCCTTCATCATCGAAGACGAGCGCATAGCCGCGCGCCAGGATGGCCTTGGGCGAAAGCGCCTCCAAACTGCTGTGCAACTGTTGCCAGTGACCTCGTCGACGTAACAGAACGGTCTGACCTGCTCCTGCCAAAGCGGCCGTCAGTCCGTCGAGCTGATTATGCCGCGCGACCAGCCGCCGCATCATTGAGGAATGCAGTGCCGCAGTTTGTGCGTCGAGCTGGCGGCGCATCATTCCCAGACGTACCCGAGGATCATGGCGGCGGAGGTGCGCCTCGACCTCTCCGAGGCGGCGCGACAAATTCTTGAGCCGTTCCGATTGCGATTGCGCCATGCGGAACACGAGATCGTCAACCCGCTGCTGGCGCCGCGCAATGGTGTCCTGCATGCGCGCGAAGACGGCATGCTGGACGAGACGCGAAAGCGCATTGTGGGCGCGCAACAGCTTGTAGTTCACGGCTTGCCCCATGCGTCGGCGCGCGGAAACCAGCTTCTCGGCCAGTTCCTGCTTTGACCCAATCACCAGTTCCGCCGCTGCTGATGGAGTCGGTGCGCGCAGATCGGCGACGAAATCGCAAATGGTGAAGTCGGTCTCGTGGCCGACGGCCGAGATCACAGGAATGTGCGCGGCGGCTATCGTGCGCGCCAGAGCTTCATCGTTGAAGGCGAACAGGCCCTCGAACGACCCTCCGCCGCGCGCTACCACGATTACATCCACCTTGCCATGACGATTGAAGTAGCGGACGCCCGCACTCACTTCCGCGGCGGCGCTCTCGCCCTGCACCTGCGCGGGATAGATGAGCACGCTCACCGACTCATGCCGGCGGCGCAGAATATTCAGAATGTCCTGGATGGCGGCGCCACGCGGCGAAGTCACGACTCCGATGCGCCGGGGCAGGGCTGGGATAGGCCGCTTGCGGCCGGGATCGAACAACCCCTCAGCCGCGAGTTTGGCCTTTAACTGTTCAAAAGCGATCTGGAGCGCGCCCGCACCCTTCGGTTCGAGGTACTCGGCTTGAAACTGCAGGTCGCCTCGCTCGTCGTAAATTGTGACTCGCCCGCGAGCGATGACCTGGAGTCCGTTCTCTGGCCGAAAGCGCAACAGTCGCGCCTGGGTACGCCACATGACTACCCGCAACTGCGCGGCGCTGTCCTTCAACGTGAAGTAAAGATGTCCGGAATCCGCAGGCCGATAGTTGGATATCTCGCCTTCGACGTAAATATCGGTGAAGGCGCGCTCCACCTGGGTACGGACCGGCTGCGACGAGCTCGCGGACCGGATAGATCTTGCGCGACGGCGCCTGGAAGGCCAGCCCGAGTTGTTGCGTGTCGGCCATGAGATGAGCGTCTGGAGGCAGTGTATCAAGGGCGGGACGCTGTTCGCCTTTCGCCTTTTGCTCTTCGCTTGCAGCTCCTGGCTCTTTGCTTTTAGCTCTTGGTTCGGGCACAACCGGCGTGAATCAGGACTATCCGCCTCCGTCTACAGTCCGCGCGTGCGGGCATCAACGACACAAGCTGACACAGATCGACTGTTCGGGCCAAGAGCTAATAGCGAAAGGCGAAGAGCGAAAAGCAAAAAGCGGCTACCGCCGCATCCGGTTCACGACATATAGCACCAGCGACAGGATCACGCTGAGGACGATGCAGGTCACTAGCGGGAAATAGAAGGTCGTGTTCTTGCCACGATAGACGATGTCCCCCGGCAGGCGTCCAATGGGCAGGTTCGCCTTCCCGGCGAGGACGAGGATAATCCCAAAGACGAGCAGCAGCCCGCCAACAAGAATCAGCATGCGGCCAAGATCGCCCATAGCTGTAGATTAAATCAGGTGACAGCGGAATTGCAGACGGCAGATCGGACACAACGACAGCGCCCGGGTTCAGCCGTGGGTTACGACGTCTGCTGGGCCTGAGCAAAGAGTTCGCTCAGAACCAGACGGATGGGTGTGCCCGGAACGGTTAAAACGCCATTTTCCGGCTCCTGAAAACCGGTCCGGCTGCAGACGTAGGCGCGTCGGGTGGCGGGATCGAGAATCCAGACATGTTGCACGCCAAAGTTCAGATAGTCATCAACCCGCTCCCTCATGCTACGGAGGGTGTCGTCCTTGGAGAGAACTTCGATCAGGACCAGCGGAGGCGCAGTGACGATCGGCTCGCGTGGCTGATCGGCTGGCAGGACGCTGACATCTGGTATGCGAAAGCGAGTCGCGGCAACCTGCACTCGCTGTTCCACGATCGGCAAGACGTTCCACTCTTTCTGCCTGTTCCAGAACCAAGCAGCAATGGCAGTCTGCAAAAGGGCGTGTTCCAGCTCTCCCAAGTTCCTCTCCCGCAACTCGCCATCAACGAAGTCGCAGTCCGGGCGGAAGCTGGTAGCTAGATATTCCTGCACCGAAATGAGGGTCGTACTGGACATAAAGACAGCACTTTCTCTCCGCCTATTATGCTCCGTTTGAGGCTGTCGGCGAAATGCCGGGCCGCGAGGATCCTCTGCCTACGGCATGATCGCCCCGCACGCGATGCGGTCGCCGGCATTGCCCGCGGGATCGGTCTTCATGTCGTCGGCTTTGGCGTGGGCACGATGATCGCCGTCCCTCCGTTGGCAAACAGGGAGTTCGGCTCGCTGCCGGTGCCAAGAACAACGTCTTCATCTTTCACGGTCGTCTTCGCTGTTCCGTTTTCCTTAACGGTGAAGTTCGGCATGTCGCCGGCATGGTGGCCCATCGGGTTTTCAAAACCGTGCTGCTTGCCCGTGGGGTTGAAGTGCGGCCCAGCCGACTTGAAGTCAGGCGGATCGCACTTGGCAATTTGATGGAAATGCACCGCGTGCACGCCCGGAGGCAGGTCCTTGAGCGCCAACTTCACTTCCACGCCTTGTCCCTTGGAGACAATGGTTGCGGTCCCGACATCGTTCCCCTTCGCATCTTTCAGTTCGACGGTCTTCTTCTTGACCGGTTTCGCTTGAGCGAATCCTGAGGCGGTGCAGAGACTGAGTGCTATAGCAACGGCGAGAGCGTGAATGACCAGCTTATATTTCATAATCCGAGAGTTTTATCATGAAAACCGTCCATCGCGCAGGGCACGGACAGTGACTGCGGCCGGTTCCGGCAAGTCAACACGTTGCCGCTGCTCCAGACGCCGCTGTAGCTCGATCAGGGTTGGCCGCTCTGCGACCTCACGAAGCTCCGCCAAAAGGTGAGCTGACAACGACATGTGTGACTTGGTCGCGCGGGCTTTCAACTTGCGGTGTAAAGCGTCGGGAACATTGCGCAACTGGATCGTGCGTGACATGGGCACAGCATATTCAGAAGTACATCGGGTGTCCACCTTGCGCAGGCGTAGGTCGCGTTCTGTTGATATCGATTCTCCGCCACTCTGGTATGCTGTCGAGTTTGTCCCTGAATAAGCCTCATATCGAAAGCGAAAGGTCCTGATTTGGCAGTCAATCCGGTAATGCTGGTCCACGGCGGAGCCTGGGCAATTCCCGACGACGCGCTCGCGGCGCACTTGCATGGTGTGCAGACTGCGGCCGCCCAAGGCTGGCAGGCCCTGCAACGCGGCGGAAGCTGCCTTGACGCGGTTGAGGCGGCGGTGGTCGCCATGGAGGAAGACGAGGCCTTCGACGCCGGCCGCGGCTCCTTCCTCAACATGGATGGCCGGGTGCAACTGGATGCGCTGATGATGGACGGAGCGACGCTGCGCGCGGGCGGCGTAGGCTGCGTGGAGCACATTCGCAACCCGATCCGTGCTGCCAAGAAGGTGCTGACCGAGAGCCCGCACGTGTACTTTGTCGCAACCGGAGCAGAACGGTTTGCCCAGGAGCACGGCATCGAGTTGTGTTCCAATGACGAGCTGATCATTGAGCGCGAGGTGGTACGCCTGCGCGAAGCCAAGAAGCAGGACTATCTCAAAATGCCCGACGAGTTTGGCCCGATGCGCTCCAGCGACACGGTAGGGGCAGTGGCGCTTGATCGCCAGGGCGACATCGCCGCCGCCACGTCGACCGGCGGAACCCTGAACAAAGCTCCCGGCAGAGTGGGCGATTCATCCCTCATTGGCTGCGGCTGTTACGCCGACAATCGGAGTGCGGCTGTTTCCACGACGGGGTGGGGCGAACCGATGATGAAGCTGGTCCTCAGCAAGTGGGCAGCGGACCGGGTGGAAGACGGGCTTGTTCCCCAAGAGGCCGCGCAACGCGCCCTGTACTACTTGAAGGCCCGTCTGAACGGACATGGCGGAATCATCATCGTGGATAGCAGAGGAAGAATTGGCCTGGCCCACAACACGCCTCGCATGGCGTGGTCTTTGACTACAAAAGACGGAGTTTCTTCGGGCACTGAAGTTAGGACTGCGAGCTCTTAGAGCGATTCCACAGTGGCTGTATCCGCTTTGAAAGGGCACGCCTTCAGGCGTGCCGAAAGGATAGCGGGAAGTGAGCGGCTTTAGCCGCTGAGGGGGCGTACCTCAGGGCCTAAAGGCCGAGTTGTTGGTAGCGCGGATCGGCGCGGCTGAAGCCGCGCCCTTTCAAGGCGGTTACAACAATCAGAAATTGCTTTAGCCCCTTTCTGACGGCTCTTCACAACATCTGCGTTCCCCACAGATCGTGCAGGTGGAGCACGCCCAGCAGGTAGCCGGCTGCGTCCACCACAGGAAGGGACGTGATCTTTTTCTGTTCCATGATGTCGAGCGCAGCGATGGCGAATACGTCCGGTGCGACGGTGCGTGGCGAGCGCGTCATGCATTCCCCGGCCGCGAGATCGAATACCTTTTTCCCATGCTGCTCCAGCAGACGGCGCAGGTCGCCATCGCTGATCAATCCCACAAGTTTTTCGCCTTCGACCACGGTTGTCATACCCAGGCCCTTGCGCGACATCTCGTAGATGACGTCGCTCAGAGTTGTCTCGGGCTTGACGCGCGGCACGGCATTTCCCGTGTGCATAAGGGCAGAGACGCGCAGGTATCGTTTGCCCAGTTTGCCCCCGGGATGCAAGTTGGCGAAGTCCTCTTCCTTGAATCCACGCCGTTGCGACAGCGCCACCGCAAGAGCATCGCCCAGCCCGAGCATCGTGGTCGTCGAGGCAGTGGGTGCAAGTCCCAGGGAGCAGGCTTCGTGAGCAACCGAGCAGTCCAGCGCGACATCGGCGGATTGCGCCAGCGTTGATGGGCTGCGCGGATCTCCGCCAGGGGAGTGGAGTTCATCGCAAGTCATGGTGATGAGAGGGACACCGAGCCGCTTCACGGTCGCCAGCAGTTGCAGGATTTCGCCAGTTTCGCCGCTGGCGGAAAGGGCCAGAACAACGTCTCCGCGGACGACCATGCCGAGATCGCCGTGCAGGGCCTCCGCGGGATGAAGAAACAACGCGGGACTTCCGGTCGAGGTGAGGGTTGCCGCGATTTTGCGCGCAATCAGCCCACTCTTGCCCATGCCAGTAACGACGACGCGGCCTGCGCAGCAGTAGAGCAACTCCACCGCCCGTTCGAACTCCGCCGCCATCGGCCCGGCGAGACGGTCGGCGAGAGCACGCAGCGCTTCAGCCTCGATGCGCACGACGCTTTCACCAAGGTTCTTGCTGGTTGAGCGGATTAGAGGTTCGCTATCGGGCCGCGTCATGGGGAGGCCGAACTTGGCAGCAGTCCATGCGAATTAAAGACGAGCACGCGCTCCTCATTTGCACCGCCGGTCAGAGGAATGTTCTTGCCATTGAAGGACACTTCCACTGCGCCTGCGTTGCCGGTCCACAAGACCACCTGGCTAGTGGCGCGGATGGTCTTCACATCCGGGGGCTTGATGATGCCACGAACTACGAACTTGCCGTCGGACTTGATCGAAACCCAGGCGGGATCCTTGGGGCGAACCGTTAGCTCGAACGGCGTGCCTGTTGCAGAATTGGCAATGCTTTGTGCGGCGGTCGCTCCTGCGACGTTCTCCCGGGAGGCTTGCTGCACCGGCTTCGTTGCGGTTTCACTCCACCCGAGTTGGCTTGTGGCCGCGCGGTCATGGCTGGCCGCTGAGCTGGCGCCGGACGCACCAGCTCTCGCATCGGCGGGCTTTGCGCCGTTAACAACATCTGTCGCGCCACGGGTCATCGCGCCAGAACCGGTCTTCGGCGAAGACGATTCTCCAGGAGCGGACATGCCCGTCGCCGAAGGGCTGACTGTGGAATCGTGCGGAACCGTATCGTGGGTTACCGCGATCGAGGCCTGCTGTTGCCGATCGAGTTGATGCTCCCGGTAAAGCCGCCAGCCGCCGGCGATCCCCGCAACCAGAACGAGAACGATTAGTATGGGAACGACGGGAAATGTGGGCCGGGGGTCACCACTTGCCTCTTCGCGGCTGGATCCCTCGAATCGGCTTGAGGCGTTTTGGCCGGCGGCCGCATGGCCGTCGGGCGTCGCTTCATGGGTGGCTTGCAGATAATCGGCGACGGCCTGCTCCTCGTCGATTCCGACGTATTTCGCATACGCTCGGACATACCCCTTATTGAAGATGCCACCGGGGAGCTGATCGAATTGTTCATCTTCCAACGCGCGAAGCAGGCGGGTCCCAATCTTTGTGGTGGAGGAAATCTCATCGAGAGAAATGTTCCTCATCTCCCGCTCCCGACGCAACCGTTCGCCGAATGCACCCATTTCAGCCTCGGTATGTTGCAACGACTTGTGCAACTGAATTCACCCAGCGCCCTTTGCCGATCATAGAAAGTGGCGTAGACAGTGTCAAACCAGCTCGCCAGCGGGACTCGCGGAAGAATACCGGCATAGGAACCGCCCGCGCTTTCCGGTAAAATGCTGATTGGGCGGGCGTCTCCTTTGAGCCTGAACATCTTAGGAGTTAGGGCGGCGGCCACGACTCACTTTTCAGCGCGAGCAGGACGAAATCTACGCCCGGTTCTTGCATGTCGCTTCCAGTCACAGGCAACGATCGGCAGTTTTACGAGCTGAAGATCTTTCACGATGTCGCCAAAGCCCTGACATCGTCGCTCGATCTGGACACCATTCTGCAAACCATCATGGAGAAGATGGCCGCTTATTTTGAGCCGGCAACCTGGTCGCTGCTCCTGTTGGATGAGGGCACGGACGAACTGTATTATGCCGCAGCGGTCGGGAAAGGTTGCGAGAATCTCAACGCCTTGCAGTTGGTGTCGGGCGAAAGCCTGGCCCGCTGGGTGATCGACCACGGCGTACCGCTGGTCATATCGGATGTGGTTCAGGACGAGCGCATCCGGCGCCCCGACGATGACGATTTCTTCGCCGCAGGCTCTTCCGTGGTCTGCATGCCGGTGCGAACGGGAGGTAGAGTCCTGGGCATCATCCAGATGGTGAATATCGATATGCAGGTCTACGCTCAAAGTGAGATGCTGCTGCAGACCTTGGCCGATTACGCCGCCATCGCCATCGAGAACGCCAGCGCGGGTCAGCGTATTCAGGAGCTCAGCATCACTGACGACTGTACGGGCTTGTACAACGCACGTCATTTATCCACGGCACTCTCCGAAGAAGTGCACCGCTCGCAACGGTTCGGGTATGAGTTCAGCGTCCTGTTTATCGACCTCGACCACTTTAAGCGGGTGAACGATGAGCATGGACACCTGGTGGGCAGCGAGCTTCTGGGTCAGGTGGGGAAGGTCTTGCGTGAGAACCTTCGTTTGGTGGATGCCGCGTTTCGCTATGGTGGCGACGAATTCGCCATTCTGTTGCCCCAAACGTCAAAGGATGCAGCTCTCCGGGTAGCGCGCCGGCTGATGTCGGTTTTTTACTCCACGCAATGGCTCGCCGCGGAGGGTGGTGGGCCTCTGTCCCTGCGGGCCAGCATCGGCATTGCAAGTTATCCGGCGGACGCCGCTTCCCCGCAAGCCGTGGTGCAACGCGCCGATGAAATGATGTACCAGGTGAAGCAGGCGGGACGCGACAACATTGCGGTGGCGGGCATCGGAATCGTGGGACTGGAGGGAGCGCCTCCCACGCGCTGACCTCCTCAGCTTTCACTCAAAATACTCGCGCTTATTTTGTCTGGGCTTGCGCACTGCTTGCGTCGAACTGCACCACATTCGGGTTGGCCGGTGCATTGGGATTGACGCCGAAGTCCCACATGTAGAGATTCATCTCCTGCGGACCAAGCATTTCCACGATCGCATATTCGCCCGCGGCGAGGCTCCTGGGCCGGAGTTACTTTCACCCACTCGCCCATTCCTAGTTTCTCGACGGTGGCCGCTACCGCGTTATTCTGCTCGCTCACCTTTCCGGTGAAGGTGACCTTCAAATTGGCAACGACACGGGTGTCTTTCTTGACCGTGGCCCGCACCAGCCGGTAGCGGTCCGCGATTGCCGTTGCGCTCTCTGGCCCTTCGTCGATGTCAAGGTAGATGACAGGACGCGGCACGTGCGACTGAATCTTTGCATGTTCGCCTTTTAGTTCAAAGGGCTGCTTGGAACTGGCTATCGGATTGATCGTGGCACGCAAAACGCTCTTGCCGGTGTTCTTGTTCAGCTCACTTCCGTTTTGCACGATCTCTGCCAGTTCGGGTTTACCCTGATACTGATCGAACAGGAACACCCCGCCGGTTCCCGGCAGGTGCAGACCGGGCGCGATCTGCGGCGAATTGGCTTCCTCCTTCTCGCGCTCCTCTTTCTCCTCCGGAGTTTCCACCTGCACGTTGTGAAGCTTGCCGCTGTTAAGCTCGGCTTCGTACTTTTTGGTTGCGTCCCAATCGATGAGGGAACTCGGAATGTTCTTCCCACTCATACCGCTCCGCGCTCAGATAGTGGCACCGGTCACCCTGGATCTCGTATTTCACCACCGACTGGTAAGAGCCGTCCTTCAGGATGAGGCGCAGAGTGCGCTCCTGCGCTTGCACGGCGATCGGACGCTGCATGAGCAAGGCGCCTGGTCCGGCCAACAATGCCAGCGCAAAAAGCGTGTTCAGAAAAGCGCGACCCATCTGCTCTAGTTTAGACCCGAACGCCGCGAAGATGACTCGGTGTCTCGCGCTGAGCGCGCCTCCCTAGGAAAACTCTGATTAAAATCTGGTTTCTCGAAGGGGACGGCCTTCAAGGCCGTCCGTAGATGCCCGCAAAATCACTGCGGCTTTAGCCGCTGAGGAACTTCGCTGTGACTTTAATCAGGGTTTCCCTCGGTCCCATCCCGGCGCGGCTTTGGGAGTTCAGGGTCATCCGCACTGGGGCTTCTTCACAGCATTTTGTGACTTCAATCACAGCGGAATGTGCGCTGGCTGCCGGACAATTGCAGGTACGCTGTTTCCCCAACCGTTGCACGCGGTACAAGGCCGCGTAATCTCCGGGAGCAGCATCTTCCTACCGAGGGTCCATCCATGGATAGCGCACTCTTGATCCACCGCCTGCACTTCGCCTTCACGGTGACCTATCATTACCTGTTTCCGCAGTTGACGATGGGACTGGCGCCGCTGATCGTGATCCTGAAAACCCTGGCGCTCAAGACAAACGACGAACTTTACGACCGGGCCGCACGCTTTTGGGCCAAGATTTTCGGCATCAACTTTGTGATCGGCGTGGTGACGGGAATTCCCATGGAATTCCAGTTCGGCACCAACTGGTCGCATTTTTCACGCTACGCCGGCGGCGTGATCGGACAAACTCTGGCTATGGAAGGCTGTTTCGCCTTTTTCCTGGAGTCGGCATTCCTCGGCCTATTTCTCTATGGCGAGAAGCGCCTGAGCAAAGGGATGCACTGGTTCTCGGCGCTCATGGTCTTCCTGGGTTCATGGCTATCGGGGTACTTCATTATTGCGACGGACGCCTGGATGCAGCATCCGGTGGGCTACCAGCGCGCGGCCGACGGTTCCCTGCAACTGAGCAGCTTCTGGCAACTGGTGTTGAATCCCTGGGCCTGGTGGCAGTATGCGCACAACATGGGCGGCGCGGTCATCACCGGCTCGTTTGTGATGTCGGCGGTCGGTGCATTCTACCTGCTCAGCCGGAAACATGTTGAGCAGGGACGCATCTTCGTGCGTGTGGGCGTGATTGCGGCCCTGATCGTGAGCGTGTTGCAGCTCTTCCCGACGGGCGACGCTCAGGGACGCATGGTCGCGTTCCACCAGCCGGTTACGTTGGCCGCGATGGAAGCGCTATGGGAGACGCAACCCGGAGCGCCACTGGTGATTCTTGGCCAGCCCGATGTCGCGGCGAAGAAGATCGACAACCCAATCATTATTCCCAAGATGCTGAGCTTTCTGACCTGGCGCAGCTGGGGTGCGGAGGTGAAAGGCCTCAACGAAGTGCCTCAGCAGGATTGGCCCGACAGCATTCCTTTGCTCTATTACGCCTACCACATGATGGTGGGGCTGGGGACAATCTTCATCGCGGTTTCCGTAGTCGCAGTCTTCCTGCTCTGGCGAAATCAGTTGTACAACGCTCGCTGGATGCTCTGGGTGCTGCTGTTGCTCTTCCCTCTGCCTTACATTGCCAACACCGCCGGCTGGCTGACGGCCGAGCTTGGCCGGCAGCCGTGGCTGGTCTATGGTCTGCTGCGCACGGTCGATGGCTACTCCAAGATGGTGTCCGCCGGGAACGCCTGGTTCAGCTTCCTCGGTTTCCTGGGGATGTACACGGTGCTTTCAATCTTGTTCCTCTTCCTGGTGTACCGCGAAATCGAACACGGGCCAGATCCAGACGGTGAGCCCGCCCGCAACGTGGTTCCTGTGACTCCCGTGGAGGTGCGATAGCCATGTCAACCCTATGGTTCATGATCGTTGCGGTAATGGTCGCGGCTTACGTTCTGCTTGATGGCTTCGATATCGGAGCGGGCGCTGTCCACCTCTTCATCGCGAAAAATGACGCCGAGCGCCGCACTGTGCTGCGTGCTATCGGCCCGGTGTGGGATGGCAACGAAGTGTGGCTGCTGGCCGCCGGTGGAACTCTCTACTTTGCTTTTCCGCTGTTGTACGCGTCCAGCTTCAGCGGCTTTTACCTGCCGCTGATGATGGTGCTATGGCTACTGATGCTGCGCGGCATCGGCATCGAGTTCCGCACCCATATTGGGGAGCCGGTGTGGAAGGGCTTCTTCGACGTCATCTTTGGAATTTCGAGTATCCTGCTGGCCATCTTCCTCGGGGCCGCTCTGGGCAATGTCGTGCGCGGCGTTCCCCTGCAAGCGGATGGCTACTTCTTCGAGCCGCTGTGGACGAATGGGCGCGTCGGCGCGCAGAACGGCATCCTCGACTGGTACACCGTTATCTGCGGCGTGGTCGCGCTGGTGACGCTGGTCGTTCACGGGTCGCTTTACCTTGCCATCAAGACGGAAGGCGAACTGAACTCGCGGGCGCGCAAAGTTGCGAGCTGGTTCTGGCCGGTGCAGGTGCTGATCACGGTCGCCAGCCTGATCGCGACCGTGTTCGTCGTTCCTCACGTGCTGGACAATTACAGCAAGTGGCCCATTGGGTACCTGGTTCCAGCGCTGGTGATCGGTAGTCTCATCTATCTGTACTTTGCGCATTCCAAGAGAAACGAGAAAGGTGCATTCCTGGCGTCGTGTGTTTACATTGTTGCCATGTTGGTAGGAGCGGCATTTGCGCTCTATCCCAACGTGCTGCCCGCAAGCACGGAATCGAGCTATAGCCTGACGATTTACAACACTGCGGCCGGCGCGCACGGGTTAGGTGTCGGCCTCGTGTGGTGGACGATCGGTATGATTCTGGCGCTCGGGTATTTCGTTTTTGTCTATCGAATGTTCCGGGGCAAGGTAAAGCTGGACGAAGGCAGCGAGCACGGATACTAGGGCAATTTCTGAGTTGTTGTAGCCGCCTTGAAGGGGCACGGCTTCAGCCGCGCCGATCCGCGCTACCAACAACTCGGCCTTTAGGCCCTGAGGTACGCTCCCTCCGGTCACTTCCCGTTATCTTTTCGGCACGCCTGAAGGCGTGCCCTTTCAAAGCGGATACAGCCACTGTGGAATCGCTCAGGGCAGCTTCTGAATTGCTGTATCCGCAAAGCTCGGGTAGAGCGGCCCCGAGCCACGCCACCTTTGCGTGGGATGGGGTGATGGCGCGCCGCGCCAAAACTGTTCTCTTGTCCCAGCGCTTCAGCGCTGGGTAAAGTGCGAAATCATAGCGAGTTCCTAGGGACGGCAGAGGTTGTGACACAGTCTCTGAAGGCCCGCTCTACCCGGACATACCAACTACCGAGGTGCTCTAGATTTTCTGGCGCTATTCGATGATTGCCAGGATGTCGCCGGCGTTCACGACCGAGCCTTCCGCGGTGAGGATCTTCCGCACCCGTCCATCCTTGGGCGACTTCATCTCGTTCTGCATTTTCATGGCTTCCATTACGATGATGCCTTGGCCGGCCTTCACTTCATCTTTTTCGTTGACCATGATACGGACGATCTTACCCGGCATGGGAGACTTGACCTTCTGCGGGCCCGCCTCGGCGCCGCCGACGGCGCGGCGCGTACGCAACGAGCGTGGGTCCTGGACATCCACGGCATAGCGCGCGCTGCCGATCACCATGTGCAGCTCGCCTTGCAGCGAGCGCTCGCGTTTGATCTCGTAGGCCTTGCCGCCGACCAGAACCGAGAGCACGTCACGGGCGGTGAGCGCCGCGTCCACTTCAATCTCCTGGCCGTCTACCTTGCACAGCCAGGTCTTCTCGCCGCGCGTCAGCTCCAACTGATGTGTTTTGCCGTCTACCACAATGTCGTAGGTCATAAGGCAGCAATTAGCAGTTAGCGATTAGCAATTAGCTCCTAGCCTTTAGAATTACAGCCCTTCCGCGACTTGCATGCCAAATCCCGGTCTGCGTCTAGCACCATCGCAATCGCATCTCGCAGATTTTCGCGTGCTTCGTCCAGCGTGTTGCCTTCGGAGATCGCGCCGGGCAATTCCTCAACATACCCGAGATAACCGCCTCCCTCAGACTCGGGTACCTCTTCAAACACTGCAGTGAGCACCATCTCCATAGCTTTCTCCATCGCCCATTATAGTTGTGGCCCTCATCTCTCGCGCACCGCTTGCGCGCGCGCGGCGCGGCGCCAATTCGAAGCCGGAGGCGTCGCAGCGTCGCCGTTCATCTGAGCGGCGCCATTCGCTGCAGGCAAGGTTGCCTTCGGTTCCATGGTCGCAAAAATCGCCGCCCCAATTGCAGCTATGATCGGACGCCGCGGGTCGGTCTCATTGCTGGGCTTGGCCAGCAGCCGATCGAGAAAGCCCGTATCCAAGTTGCCGGCCCGGTAGTCCGGGTCCTTGAGGATGCGGCGAAACAGCGAGATGTTGGTCTTGATGCCGCCCACAAAATATTCGTAGAGCGCGCGCAGCAGACGGTTAATGGCCTGTTCCAGCCATCGCCGTAACCAACCAGTTTGGCCAGCAGCGGATCATATTCGATGGGCACGTTCCAGCCTTCATACATGCCGCTGTCACGGCGAATGCCTGGGCCCGAAGGCGAAATCAATCGCGTGATCTGTCCCGGCGACGGGAAGAAATTGTTGTCCGGATCCTCGGCATAGACGCGGCACTCGATGGCATGACCGCGCAGCCGAATGTCTTCCTGCTTGAACGGCAGCTTCTCGCCTGCGGCAACGCGCATTTGCAGGTGAACCAGGTCAAGGCCAGTCACGAGTTCGGTGATGGGATGTTCCACCTGGAGGCGAGTGTTCATCTCGAGGAAATAGAAGTTGCGCTGCTCATCCACCAGGAACTCAATGGTGCCGGCGTTGTAATAGTTGGCGGCCCTGGCCACGCGCACGGCGATCTCGCCCATCTGGCGGCGCATATCTTCGTCCACGATGGGAGACGGCGACTCCTCCATTACCTTCTGATGGCGGCGCTGCACCGAACATTCGCGCTCGCCCAGGTAGACGATGTTGCCATGCTCGTCGCCGAAGATCTGCATCTCAACGTGGCGCGGATTGATGATGTATTTCTCGAGGTACACCTCGTTGTCGCCGAAAGAGCGCTGTGCCTCGCTGCGTGCGTTCTCGTAAGCGGAGTGCAACTCCCCGGCTGACTGCACCAGGCGCATACCTTTGCCGCCGCCTCCGGCTGCTGCCTTCAGCATGACCGGGTAGCCAATCTGCTCTGCCATCCGTTCGGCGGCGTCAATGTCCAGGCCACGCTCCGAGCCGGGAACGAATGGTACGCCGGCCCGCTTCATGTTCTGGCGGGCGCGCGTTTTGGAGCCCATCATCTCCATCGATTCGGGAGTGGGGCCGATGAACTTGAAACCGTGTTCGGCGCAGGCCTTGGCGAAGCGGGCATTCTCCGAGAGGAAGCCGTAGCCGGGATGGATCGCCTCAGCTTGGCTGCGGCGCGCCACGTCGAGAATCTTGTCCACGTTGAGATACGACTCGCTGGCCGTTGCGGGACCGATATGGTAAGCGTAATCGGCTTTGCGGACGTGCAAGGCCTTGCGATCGACCTCAGAGAAGACCACGACCGACTCGATGCCCATCTCGCGGCAAGCGCGAATGATGCGCACCGCAATTTCACCGCGATTGGCGATCAGGACTCGTTTGAACATGACCGGGCCTCGAAGGCGTTACATCGAATGTGCTGCGGGACGACGGCGGCAAGAGCGCAGCTAACGCGCACACTCCACAGAAGATTGGATTGTACTGCATGAGCAGGCGGGGGCGAGGGGCGAGGTCACGGAGGCGTGTGACGAAGAGAAGAGGCGGTTCACGGCTGCTTGGCCCTGCGGACACTTCTTGTAGTGGGGGATGTCGCCGGGATCGATCCCTAACTTGCGCACTTCCTCAACTGCGGCCTGATAGTCCCTTGCGTCCACTGCGTTCGAGAGCAGGAACTCGGCCTTACGCTCGGGAATATAGATTTCGACCGGGACGGCCGCAGGGAAAATCACTTTGAGGGGTCGTCCTTGTAAGCGGGTACTGAAATTCAAATGCTGCACTCGCAGGTTGCTCTGTGGCCACAGCCAAATGCCCCTCCTTGCGGAGGGGCATTGAACTTTCTGTTGGTACTGCCAGCATCCTACTGGGGGTTCCCGGTGGTGAGGATGCCGCTGGGGCCGGCTTTTTCGGCCTTGGCCTTCTTGGTGGCCATGGTCTTGTCGACCCAGTCGTCGGCAGTTTTGAGATCTGCCTGACGGGCCTCAGGATTGTCGCATTCGTATTCAGCACGCTGGCGGTACAGCAGGTTCAGATAGGCCATGGCGTCGTCGTAGTCGGGTCGAAGCTGCAGCGCTTTCTGCAGGTTCTGCATACCGTCTTCGACCTTCGCCGCATTCTTCTCTTTGAGCTCGGCGCAGGCTTTCTTGTCCTTGATTTCGTCGGTCGGCTTCAAGCCAAGGCTGGCGCGGATGGTCTGGTCGGGCTGGTAGGCCTGCATCCAGTCGATGACCGCGAGCGAGTAGTAACTTTCGGGATCGTTGGGATCGAGGTCCGCGACCTTCTGGTAGTACTCCCTGGCTTGATCGAATCTCTTCATGCCGAAGTAGAGGGAGGCGATGCCTTTCAGGCTATTCACCTTTTGTTCTTTAGGCGGATTCTGCGCCAGGACCTGCTTAAAAACCTCGATGGCCTGTTCGGCGTAGCGATTATTGTCGGGCGAATCGGCGCCGGGGATGTATTGCTGGGCGTATGCGGTGGCTAAATAAAGATGCGCCGTAACCAGGCTGGGATCCAGTTCCACCGCGTTCTTGAAATGTTCGATCGCCTCTTCGTATTTTGCATTCTTGTAGGACTGAACGCCTTTGTTGAGCTGATCGCGCGCTCTCAGCTTGTTGCAGCCAATTGTCGAGAACAACGCCAGCAGAACCATAAGTACCGTCAGTACCCGTCCGCTTTTGTTCATGTTTGGTATCACTCTCCGTTGCCGTAGTTCGGGTTCTGAACTGGGGGCGGGACTGCCACTCGGCAGCGGCCCCGCCCCTCGAGAATGAAGAGTGCAGCCCGAATTACGTTCCTAGTTTCTAACCCCGCAGGTGACCGCCGTGACGGAGCGCGCATTGGGGCCTGCCGGATCCACCACTCGGGGCACGCCAAACTGGCGCGCCAGCAGGGGCCGGCTCGCAGGCAGCTAACCGCCGGCTTCGATCTTGGCCGTGATCAGCCCAACCTTATCGACACCCGCTGCGTGGGCGATGTCGATGACTTGCGCCACATCATTGAAGGTCAGATCGGGATCGGCCTTGACGAACATGACTTTTTCGGCGCGGGTCTTGAAGATGTCGTTGAGACGGCCTTCCAGGTTCTCCCACGTAACGTCGTCCTGGTTGATCTTGAGCGCCGGCTTATCGCCGCTGCCTTTCAGTACCTGAACCACAATGGTGCGATCATTGTTTGGCGGCGTCTTCTGCTGGTCCTTGGGCGGCTGGGGAACCAGCGCGTCCAGACCTTTTGGAGTCAGCGGCGTGATCACCATGAAGATGATGAGCAACACCAGCAGGACGTCGATCATTGGGGTCACGTTAATGTCGGCTGAGGGCCCACCGGACCCTCCAATTGCCATTCCCATAAAGAACTCCCGTTACTGGGCGCCAGCGCCCGGACTGGCGCCGGTTGTAGGCGGCTTCTGTCCGGTGGGGCCGGTTTGTCTCTGTTCGGTCAACAGACCGACGTCGTCCACGCCAGCGGAGCGCACGTCGTCCACCACATCCACCACAGCGCCGTATTTGGCGCGTGCGTCGGCCTTGATGAAGATCCGCTTGTCCACTCTATTGGCGAGGCGGTCCTTCACCTTGTTGGTGAGCTGGTCGGCGGAAACCTTATCAGTACCAAAGAAAATCTGCCCGTCCCGCATGACAGCCACGAGCAAGGCGTCTTCCTTGTCCGCGTCCGGCATGGGCATGGGATTATCTACCCTGGCCATATCCACGCTAACGCCCTTCTGCAACATGGGCGTGATCACCATGAAGATGATGAGCAACACCAACATTACGTCCACCATCGGAGTGACATTGATATTGGAGTTGACCTTCTTGCCTTCTTCGCGCACCGCTAATGCCATAACATTCAACCTCCTTCCGGCAGGAGTCAGCGCAAATGGACTGCGCTGAGCTTCCCGTTACCGGCGCACCGTGCGACGCTTGAGGAAATAGTCGATCAGCTCGCTGGAGCTGTTGTCCATTTCCACGTCGAAGGCCTCTACCTTGTTGGTGAAATAGTTGAACATCCAGACGGCCGGAATCGCGACGAACAATCCGACAGCGGTGGTTACCAGGGCCTCCGAGATGCCGCCAGAGACCGCTCCCAGGCCGGTCGCTTTCTGAGTGGAAATCTCTTTGAAGGCGTTGATAATGCCGACCACGGTACCCAGCAACCCAACGAACGGGGCTGTCGAACCAATAGTGGCCAGACCGCCGAGCCCGCGCTTCAACTCGGCATGAACGATGGCTTCGGCACGCTCCAGAGCGCGTTGGGAAGCTTCGATCTGCTCGCCCGGGATGTCGGCGGAATCGCCGTGGGCCTTGAACTCCTGTAGGCCGGCGACGACAACCTTCGCCAGATGGCTTTTCTTGTTGCGCTCGGCGACCTTGATGGCTTCCTCGATTTTGCCTTCACGCAGTGCCCCGGCAACCGCGGGAGCAAACGCGCGCGACTGCTTGCGGGCCGCACTGTATGCCATGGCCCGATCGATCATCACGCCAATCGACCAGCCGGACATGACGAACAGAATGAAGACCACGATCTTGGCCAAAACTCCCATCTGTTTCCAGAGGGAGATGGGGTCCCAGCCCACGGTGGCTTCCTGGAAAATCCAGGCGGCAGCGGTGGGTACGTGGCTGAGAGAATAGGTGGCAAGGTTAGCTAGGAACATGGGTGGACTTTTCCTCCTCGAAGCTTTCGTTACAGCAGACCAACATATTTGCTACTGGTCGTGCAAAGTGATTCCAATATCCGGAGCCGATTACATTCCGAAAAACGATTGCGAGCTTTTGACCCGCTCATGAGCAAAACAAACCAAAACGTACAGCCGGGCCGCGATGCCGCTCACGCATCGTTGCCTTGCGAGTCAGATGCGCGGAATGTTACTCCCCACATCGTTGCTTTAACCACCTGCCAACGTGAAATTAACGTTGATCGTAGTCTCGACTTCCACCGGCTCGCCATTGAGGTAATAAGGCTTATACCTCCACTGCTTGACGGCGTCCAGCGCGGCCCCCGTGAGCATGGGATGCCCGCTGACTACGTGCAGGTTCTGGATCGCGCCATCCTTGCCGATCAGTGCTTGCAGCACCACCGTACCTTGAATACGGGCCTGGCGGGCCAGCGGCGGATAGGTCGGCGTCACCTTGTGAATCAACAACCCCTGCGAGACGCCCTGCGATACGCGCACGCGCTGCGGGGTCGCGGCCTTGGGGATCGCCACGGGGGTGGAGCTGAGCACCCCGCCCAGGACGCCGCCCATGCTGCCGCCGGGTACTCCTCCCGGAACGCCGCCTACTACGCCGGCTCCCACGCTCGGCGGAGGCTCATCTTCCTTAATCATCTCAATCTTTTTCGGAATGGCCGTGGGCGTCCGCAATTGGCCGTTATCCAATTCACTCTGGATCTTTTTGACTATGACCGGAGCAGCGGCCGGTGGTGGCGGCGGTGGCGGTGGCGGCGGCGGAGCAACCAGGAAGGTCATGGTTGTTGCCGTTGGCAATGCCTCGGTGAAGATCAAAGGCAACAGCACCAGAACGCCAATCAGCAGGATTTGGAGCACAAACGAAATCGTGGTGGTGGTTCCGCGTCTGCTCTTGAGCCTGCCTCCCGATTCCACGAGGCTGTCTTCAAACATGGCCTATTCTCCGTCGAGTGCTTCTAGTAATTAGACACCGGGTATCAGTTTTTTGCTCCCACAAACCGAAAGCCGCTTCCAAAGTCCGCAACCCTTGGAACCTCGCTGGAGCTTCGCAACGGCTGGCCGAAAAGGGCGAACCGAAGTATACACCCACGCCCCTGGTTCGGCGCCAGATGGGGGCACAATTTCGTTTCGTACCTGCAACCGAACCGGATCAGGCCTTGACCTTCACCTTTTCCCGTGCCCTGTCCCGTCCAGAGGACGTGCGTTGAGCGGCGGCCTGGCCGGCTCGCTTGCCCCGCCAGTCCTGATAGGCCACCAGCATGGGCGCCGCGACGGCGATCGACGAGTAGGTCCCAATCAGGATGCCTATCACTAGAGCCAGGGAGAATCCTCGCAGCACCTCGCCCCCGAACACATACAACGAGAGCACGGTCAGGAAGGTGAGGCCGGAAGTCAGGATGGTCCGGCTTAGCGTCTGGTTGATGCTCTTGTTGACGATGTTGGCCAAGGGCTCGCGGCGGAGCAGCTTGATGTTCTCGCGAATGCGGTCGAAGACGACAATCGTATCATTCATCGAGTAGCCGATG
This sequence comes from uncultured Acidobacteriaceae bacterium, assembly GCA_963836295.1. Classification (GTDB taxonomy): domain Bacteria; phylum Acidobacteriota; class Terriglobia; order Terriglobales; family Acidobacteriaceae; genus Bog-257. Next base: position 357,254 of record CAWIIY010000011.1, read on the forward strand.
AGCGTCAGGATGGCGGCAATCACGGTCAGGCTGATTTCCTTGTCCAGCAGCGAGAAGAAGCCCACGGTGATAATGCTGTCATGGAAGCAGGCCACGACAGCGCCCACGCCATAAATCATCTCGAAGCGGAACCACAGGTAAATCAGCATGGCGGCCAGCGAATACAAGGTGGCCATGATGGCTTGACGGCGTAGCTGTGAGCCCACTTGCGGGCCCACGATCTCGACGTTGCGCACTACAAAGTTCGAGGTGTAGAAGTCCTGTTGCAGAGCGCCGATCACCTCGGGAGGAACGATCCCATGAAGCTCGTCTATCGAGGTCAGAATTCCGCCGCGCTCTTTATTGCGGAAATCTTCAATCTGCGTGGCGAGGGCCTCGTACTTGGGGTCGGCGTCCGGGCCCAGATGCAATGGGTCTTTCTGCAGCAGATATTGCTGCAAGCTGGCGGAACCGGTGTTATTCAAGTCCTGCTTGCCTTCGGCGGCAGGATTGTGGGCCTGGAGGGCACGGATGATGGTGTTCTTGCCCTTATCGAGCGCGGCTTCGCTGGTTTCCTGTATGCCCAAATCGACCAGCACCTCATTATCGGAGGTTGGACCGAAGCGCTGGATGCGGGGATCGTGCAGCCCGGCATGGTTCATGTCCGTACGAATCTGGTCGAGGTTGGGCGTCTGCGCGAACTTGACATAAACCAGGGTGCCGCCGCGGAACTCCACGCCCAGCGGGATATGGTGCCAGAACAACATGGAACAGATTCCGGCGACGCTGAACACCAGCGAGAAGGCAAGGAAATACCATTTCTTGCCCAGAAAATCGATATTGGTATCGCGAAATAACTCCACCGCTAACCCCTTAAAAAATCTTTTTCACCACAGAGGCACAGAGTTTTGTAAAACCTATTCTCTTTATGCCGCGCCATCTTGACCAGCCAACAATCTACTTTCGTTCAAATCGGCAATGAGCTCGACAGATCCTACTTGAAATTCTTTCTTCTCCGTGTCCTCAGTGCCTCCGTGGTGAAAACCTCTTTCCTTAAATGCTCAGTGGCTCGCCACGCTGATGGCGGTTGAGAATGGCTTCGAAGATGACCCGCGAAACGAAGACCGCGGTGAACAGATTGGCCAACAGACCGAAGCTGAGGGTCACCGCAAATCCCTTCACCGGACCGGTTCCGAACAGGAACAGAATGACGGCGGAGACGATGGTCGTCACGTGGGTATCAATGATCGTCGTCCAGGCATGAGCAAAACCCTGGTCCACAGCGGAGGACGGGGTCTTGCCGTGGCGCAACTCCTCGCGAATACGCTCGAAGATCAGAACGTTGGAGTCCACGCCCATGCCGACCGTCAAAATCACACCGGCAATGCCCGGCAAGGTGAGAGTTGCTCCGCTGTAGCCGAGGAATCCCAACAGGATCACCAGGTTCAGGATCAAGGCCAAGTCTGCGTTGATGCCGGCAAAGTGGTAGTAGAAGAGCATAAAGATCAGTACCGCCACCAAGCCGATGATTGCCGCACGCACACCCTCGCGGATGGAGTCGGCTCCCAGCGAGGGCCCCACCGTCATCTCTTGCAGGTACTTGATTCCCGCCGGCAGCGCGCCGGAGCGCAGCGTCAGCGCCAGGTCCTGGGTTTCCTCCGGAGTGAAGGAGCCAGTGATACGGCCCTGATCGTGTATCTGCTCCTGGATGGTGGCCACCGATTTCACTTTGTTATCGAGCACCACCGCCAGTTTGTCGCCGACGTGGGCCCCGGTGAACGCAGCAAAACGCCGTCCGCCGTCACGGGTCAGGGTGAAGTTGACGTCAGGCCGGCCATTCTCATCGCGGCCGGCATCGGCGAACCGTAGATCACTCCCGCTCACGGCCGACGAGCGGCTGATGATCCAGTACACCTCGCCCGACTCATCAGGATTCTGCGGGTGGGGCATATCGCCCTTCATCAGCACCGTGTCAGGCGGAAGTACGCCACCGTTGTCCTGCATGGCGGCCTGCTCATTGGGATACGGCCCCTTAATCGCCTGCCGGATCTCCAGCATGGCGGTGGACTGCATGATCTCTTTCACGCGGGCCGGATCGTCCACGCCCGGCAACTGCACCAGGATCTGATAGTCACCCAGTCCGTGCTCCTGAATCACCGGCTCAGAAACACCGAGCAGATCGATTCGGTTGCGGATGGTCTCGATGGCCTGCTGTAACGCTTTCTTCTTGGTGTCGGTGACCACGGCCGACTTCATGGTGAGGGTGTAAGAGTTCTGGGTGCCCGAGGCGAGATCGTAATCCGGCAGTTGATCGCCGACGATGCGCCGCAGGTCTGACGACGACTCCGGCGGCACACCCTTGATCTCGATCAACTCCGGATGGTTCTGCGGATCGGGCTTGGAGACCTCTCCGTAGGCGATATTGGCGCTCTTGAGGGCGTCCTTCAACCGCTCGACCGCACGGTCGCTGTCAGCGTTGACAGCGTCGTTCACCTGCACCTGAAGGATCAGATGGTGCCCCGCCCTTCAGGTCAAGGCCGAGGTGAATGCGCTTCTGCAGCGCGGCCAGCAGGCCCTGAGGGGCGAAACTGCTGGGGACGCCAAAGATGCCGAACAGAAAGAAGAGCAGCACCGCAATAATCAAAACTGTCTTGAAAAGGAGATTCTTGTTCATGAGAGATTGCAACCTACTTCGACTTGGAGAGTTCCTCCGGGGTCGTTAACGTGACGATGGAGGAACGGGCCACCTCAAGCTTAATGTTGTCCGGGGGAACCCGGAGGACAACGGCATCATCCTTTACGGACATGATAACGCCGGTGAGGCCACCGCTGGTGACTACCCGGTCGCCCGACTTGATTTGCTGCAGCATGGCCTGCCACTTCTTTTGCTTGCGCTGCTGCGGCATGATTAAAAGAACATAGAAGATTGCGAAGATCGCAACCATCATCAAGATCGGGGCTGAGCCGCCGATGCCCTGCACGAACAAACCTGCGATTTCGACCATTAGCTGACTTTCGCTGCTTTGAAGGGGCACGCCTTCAGGCGCGCCGAAAAAACAAATATAGATAATCGGCTTTCGCCGCTGAGGGGAACTTCCTCAGGGCCTAAAGGCCAACTCGTTCACCTTGCCGTGACGGCTCGGCTGAAGCCGTCACCTTTCAAGCCGGATACACTAACATTGGCGCGTCTAGCCCAGCCTTCAGGCACAATGCCACGCACACAATTCCATCCCCAAGCGTTCGTAGCACTTTGGGATGGCTCGGGAGTTCCAACGGAACACCAGGATATTGCCTGCCAGCGTACCAACGCGATGCCGGAGACACAGCCCTGACCTTCCGTATTATCGCGCTTTTGCCGGGGACCCGAACAGCGAAGGCTGCCAAGGAACGCTCAGCTTTCCGGGACCCCCAGGCCGCTCCGGTTTTGCGCGGATTGGGGTGGTAAATGCGGTGGCCGGACGCCAGAAAGAAAACTCGCGAATTCCCCAAGTAATATAGCTTGCCGCACCCTGCGCATGGTGTCAAGGTAATATGCCAGATTGTGGATGGTGTTCAGCACCTGCGCGAGCAGTTCATTGGACGCGTACAGGTGCCGCAGGTAAGCGCGTGAGTAGCGCGCGCAGACCTTACACCGGCACGTGGGATCGAGCGGGCCATCGTCCGTGGCGTAGCGCGCGTTCTTGATGGTGATGCGGCCTTTCGAGGTAAAGAGCAGCCCGTGCCGCGCCGCGCGCGTGGGCAGCACGCAGTCCATCATGTCCACGCCCATGGCCACATAGTGCACAATCTCTTCCGGAGTGCCGACTCCCATCAGGTAGCGCGGCTTGTCCTGCGGTAGGAATGGCATGGCAGCGTCCACCATCTCGTAGGTCATTGGCCGCGGTTCTCCCACGCTCAGCCCGCCAATCGCGTAGCCGGGAAAATCAAGTTCCACGGTCCGCTGTGCCGATTCGCGGCGCAGATCGGGAAACATGCCGCCCTGCACGATGCCAAACAGCGTTTGCGTTACGCCTTCGCTTTGAAAGGGCACGGCTTCAGCCGTGCCGTTCAGCGCCCTATCAAGGCTTCCCGCGGACTTCAGTCCGCGTGCAAACCATGGTACTTCCTGCTTGTGCTCCTCGAAATAGTTCTTGCTACGTGCCGCCCAACGCAGCGTCATCTCCATGGAGTCTTTCGTGCGCGCGTACTCTGCTGGGTGCTCGGTGCACTCATCAAACGCCATAACGATGTCGGCGCCGAGTCCGATCTGCGCGGCCATGGCGCTCTCCGGGCTGAAGAAATGCGAGGAGCCGTCGAGATGCGAGCGGAAGGCGACGCCGTCTTCGGTCACCTTGCGCAGATCGCTGAGGCTGAACACCTGAAAGCCGCCAGAATCGGTGAGGATGGGATGGTTCCAGGCCATGAACTTCTGCACCCCGCCGAACTGGCGGACCGATCTCGACACCGGGGCGCAGATAAAGATGGTAGGTGTTGTTCAGCAGAATCTGGACGCCGAGTTCTTCGAGCGTGTCTTGCGACACGCCCTTGACGGTCGCCAACGTTCCCACCGGCATAAAGACTGGGGTCTGAACTTCACCGTGCGGCGTGAAGAAGCGTCCGGCGCGGGCGGCACCATCGCGGGCTTCGACCTGAAAGCGGAAGGACATCGCAGACGATTGTAGCGAGTATTTTCACCACGGAGGCACAGAGGGCACGGAGGAGCAGAATTCTTTTTGGCAGTGTCAGACTGCAAAGACTCGTGGTCACTTTGTCTGCTGGCTTATGGTCACAAAGGGGTCGACCTTCGCGAGGCTACCGTAGCATTGTTCGGCTGCTGCTTTGCAGCCTCCGCAGCATATGGCTTTGAGTTCAGGATCGCAACTCTCGCATTCTGCCGGCCAGGTATCGTGAAAAGCCCGGACATAAGGATGGTTATAGTAGATATCGCTGAAGCGATCGTGTTTGAGATTACCCAGGACCACGCCGGAGTGATTGCAGACGCGCACGTTGCCTCGCGGATCGATGGTGAAGTACGATCCTTCTCCCGCCAACGGACACCAGCCAAAATGAATTTGCTTGTACTTTCGTATGTCGATGACGCAGGGTTCAATGGCCACCGAGACCGCAACCGGCAACCCGTACCGTGTGCTCAGTTCCTCTAACGTGTCCAGGTTTTCTCGGATCGCGCCAACCGTGGGCAGCAAGCGATCGGCGTGGCGAATGTTGTGCGCGCCCAGATTCATTCGGTTGTACATTAACCCGGTTGCGCCAAGCGCAATGGCCAGTTCGGTGGTTTTGCCGACATCTGCGCTGTTGAGCTTGGTAGCCACGAATACAGCCACGAACCTGCCTTTGGCCTGCCGAACGTTCGCCATACCGTCCACTACGGCATCCCAGGCTCCTCGACGTCCGGCCAACTGGTCGTGCACCTCACGACGGTAGCTGAGCAGAGTGATCTCGTACGTGACATCAGTCCCCGTGGATGCGAGTCGTTCCTGGGTCAACAGCGTGCCATTGGTGATGACCACCGGGGCTATTCCCTTATTTCGAATGAAGGAGAGGACCTCGGGGAGATCCTCTCGCAAAAGCGGCTCACCCCCGGACAAAGCGATGGACTGCACAGGAGCCTCGTCACATAATTTCCCAATAACGTCAGTCACCTCTCTGGCGCTCATCTCGCTGCTTCGATCACGGTCGCAGTCCTGGGCAGAAGGTGCCCTCCGCCAGGTAGCAATAGAGACAATGATTGTTACAGCGCTTGGTCAGTTCGATAACGAAGCTCTTGGGGAGGGGTCTCGATTGGAAGCCGTCTGGGGCTGGCTTCATAAAACACCAACGTTCCTGCCACAGTTGGAAAGCCGCTAAGATTTGGGTTTAAGGACGTGTTTCGCGTTTTGGGATTACTGGCCGCCCGCAATTTTCTCGAAGGTCTCCGGGCTAATCAGTCCCTCGTTAAGGAACTGCTGCGCGACACTGACACGCGCTCCCTCGTCCACCACACTGAACCACGGATCGACGGGGAAGTAGCAGAGAATGGGGATGCGGCCCCCTACCAATCCAGCCACGAAGCTTCTCGGCTCCGTATAGAGGACCTCGACCTTCTTGCCAACCAGTTCCTTCAAGGTTGCCGGTTGAAAGGTTGGGCTAAGCGGAATGGGAGTGAGTTTGCCTTCGGCCTCGAGGAAGAAATTTCCTTCCTTTTGTACGACGGTTCCGGATCTTGGCCTATGAGCCATATCATTTCTCCTTTCGGTCAGAGGTTTACCCGCTAAGTTCGGGATTACCCTGAGTTCATCTCAGTTTGCTCTCGAGCGCTATCCGATGCCGTGACCTCCGGCACGGGTGGATGTGACGAAGTGAGTATGGACACACCTACCCCTGTCGATGAAGGGGTCATCACAAAGGAGAACTGATCGAAGCTACGCTGGGGGAATCCGCGGCTCGGCAAGATCACCGCGGACTCACCCAGGTGACATCAGGCCGCTCGAGTCTTGCCGGCTTGCAGATGCTTCGACTGATAGTGTCCCGGTTCGGAGCGGAAGGCGATGGCGAATCGGTTCCAGGCGTTGATGGTGACCACCGCGAGCGTCAGCTTGGCCAGCTCTTCCTCCGAGAAGTGCTTGCGCGCGAGGGCGAACACATCGTCGGGCACGTGGGTTTCGCTCACCTTAGTCACCGACTCGGCCCAGGCAAAAGCGGCGCGCTCGCGATCACTGTAACCGGGAGACTCGTACCACACACTGACCAGGTCAATGCGCAGATCGGTTTCGCCCAGGGCGCGCAGGTCCTTGCTGTGCATGTCAATGCAATAGGCGCATCCGTTGATGCGTGACACCAGCAGATAAACCAGGTTCAGCAGCCTGGGTTCCAGTCCGTTGTTGTTGACATGCGCCTGCAGCTCGGTCATGGCTTTGGTTACGTCTTTGGGAGCGTTTAAGTAGTTCATTCGGGCTGTCGTCATTAATTCACCTCGTTGGGAGTTCGCTTTTGAGCCGCGGATCTCACTACTGTTAGTGACTGAGTCTGCAGTGAAAAGTATGTTGGAAAGCTGCGCTTTTCGATTGGCTGTAGATGTGGCGGCGGAAACTTTGCCGCCAGGGAGAATATGCGAGTTCCATTGCGTCCGCGCAGAAGCTCATTGCATACTGAACGTCGTGGAAGCAGAAACTCTTGTGCTGGCAGGTCGGCACGTTCGTCTTGAGCCGCTTGACCATCGCCACGTTGGCGGATTGGTGGCGGCGTCGGCGACGGAGCCGTCCCTCTACCAGTGGAGTCCCGTCCCGCAGGGTAAGGCAGAGGCCACCATTTACGTCGACACAGCTCTCGCCTGGCGGGACGCCGGTACCGCGGTACCGTTCGCGACCGTCCGCGTCGAGGACAGTGTCGTCATCGGGTCTACGCGCTTCTTCAACCTGGAGCGGTGGGCGTGGCCGCAGGGTCATCCGCGCTATGGCATGCTTGATGGATGTGAGATCGGCTATACGTGGTTGGCGCGCTCGGCGATTCGAACTGCAGCCAACACCGAAGCCAAGCTGCTGAAGCTGACGCATGCCTTCGAAACGTGGGATGTGCTGCGGGTCTGCTTTCACACCGACGTGCGAAACCAGCGTTCACGCGCGGCGCTGGAACGCATCGGCGGTAAGTTCGAAGGGATTCTGCGATCGCATCGTATGGCGGCGGACTACCTAGCCCGCGATTCGGCTCGCTATTCGATCGTGGCGGCGGAGTGGCCGGATCTGAAGCAACGGCTGTGTCAGTTCCTCAATCAAGCGTAATCGCGCCTTCCTCGCGCCGCACCGCTGCGGCATAATTGCAATGGTATCTTCCAAGGCCGCGTTGCCGCTGGGACCGAGCGACGTCGGCTTTGTAGCACTAAATGCTAAGGTAAGTATCCCATCAGGACACGTTAGTCGCACCAGTTTTCCGCAGTCGAGATAGCTCGGCCGCTTGTTTAAACATGATTTCTAAGTGATCGCGGTTTTGAACGAAAAAGTCTTCGTTCTGTAGTCGGTTATAAATGCAATCTTCCAGTAAAGACGACGCAGGGGCAATGCTGATGTCGGAAGTGGCAGTCAGAATATGTTGATAAGTAAGGTGAACCAGCAAATCGGCGGCCTGAAGCTCTGGAGTCTCCTTCGCCAGAGGGAACGAAATAGTCCCCAATCGTTCTTTCCATGGCTTCGGATCGCCTTTCTGCATTTGGGCAAACAGCGAGGTCGCCCATCCTGCAAAAGGGCGATCTATTCCCATAAAGAAATGTGTTTTGCCTCCCACGGGCGCATGTCCACAGCCTATCTGGATGCAAAACTGGAATGGAAGAAAGTACGGCCTTTCGGGAGAGCCAGAAGAAGAAAGGAAACCCCGCTCGTTTATGTCTGCCCCAGTCATCCACATTCTCTGCTCAGGGGTGAAAGACATGAAATCATCGACAAACACTCCAACCCCCATAGGATGAATCTTGTCGAACGAGCGAATGAGCTTTGCCGCAGCATGCAGCAACTCGGCATGCTGTCGCATTTTCGCCAGCTTGTTTGCGTGAAATTCCGAGATCGGAATCTTATACCTATCCAGCAGGCGACGCCATTCGAACTCGAATCGCCTCCACTGGCCGCGCCCCCCAGAATATCCGGCGACGACGCAAATCCTAGCTCCGTCATGAATGCCACTCTCGTCGAGGTAGGCGTCAATCATTGCAAACACTTTCGAGTGTCCGTCTCTGGGGTGAACCAGCGCAGCGAACTCATCAATACAGACTGCTTGACTTTCGACACACATCGGCGCATCCTCGTTTCCGAGGCAGCAAAAGCCGATATATGGCGACGAGTCACCCCAAACCTTCCGCCAAGAATGCCAAGGGTGAAACGCGGCGCTACACGCGCAACGAGTTCATGCGACTGGTACAGAAAGCTTCGAACACGCCCGTTCGGAAACCTTCGCCAAGATCGCATGGAAAATCAAGTTCCCGCAGTCGCGGCGATTGTACCTAAAGCTGTATTCATCCAAGTAGGTTTGCAGGTAATTGCGTCCTACGTTGTGGTACACGCCGCCGATGCCCCGTTTTACCAAACTCCAGAAACCTTCGATTGTGTTGGTGTGAACGTCGCCCATGACGTACACCCCCGCGCTGTGATTGATCCGCCGATGCTCGTACCCCGCATTGTCCAGCCCGTTGTACGAAGCGTACTCATCGGTGAACACGACCGACTCAGGCAGGATGCGTTCTTTTGCGATGCCATGCAGAGTGGCCTTAGTCGCATCGGTTGCAACAGTGGCAATCACGCGGCCCTTGCCAACTCCGCGCTCCACTACGCCCACAACGCACTGCTTGCTCGACTCCTTAGAGGGACGGCCTTTTTTTTCTCCGCGCTTGCGCTTTGCGCCGAAGTAGCTCTCATCCATCTCAACCGTCGATCCCTCCAGTTGCATGTCTGCCTCGGACAGCAACGAGCGAATCTGGCGAAATATGCGCCATGCGGTTTTGTAGGTCACTCCGGTTTCGCGCTGAATCTGCTTTGCCGAGATGCCGCAACGAGTCGAACCCATCTGGTACATCGCATAGAACCAGATGTGCAGCGGAGTGGTGGACTTTCCGAATATGGTTCCCGCGAGGGGATAGAACTGATGACCCGCTTCGCAAGCGTATGCAGTGCGACCGCTCACGCGGTACAGCTTGCGATCTTGGCCGCAGGCAGAGCAGTGCGTAACGCCACCGGGATAACGCTGGCGCATGATCGTATCAAGGCAAACATCGTCACTGGAGAATTCGGCTTTGAACTGGTCTAGTGTGTACCGAAGATGCTGCGGGATTGTCTGTCTGCGGTTCATGGATACAATCTTCGCATATTATTCACTTGTTGTCAAGGGATAATTACCAATGCTAAATGCTAAGTGCCAAATGCTAACTGCCACACAAAAGACCTTCGACGGAGTTACGCTGCACGGCATGCCGGTGCACATCGAACTGCAGTGGCCGTTTCATCCCTCCGGCGGCGGCAGCGACTGGTACGTGCTGCACGGAACGCTGCGCCTGGCTGACGGCGGTCCGCTGTACGCCGACATTGCGCTGAACCTGGCGCAGACCATCCGCGAGGTGCTGCCGGCGCTCGACAGCGACCTGGCATTCTGGCTTGCCATCAACACGGCGCGCAAAGCGCTCGACGATAAGCAACTGGAATTGCTGAAGTCGAGTAAGCGGCAACCGGTGCCGGTTTCGAGCCGCTGCTACAGCATTCGCGATAAGCACTTCCGCTTCTGGCAGGCCACACCGGCGCAGGTGGAGGAGTTTGTGGCGCGCAAAGTTTTCTGGCTGAGCGGGAGCCAACGCGAGCCGGCGATGATCGCCGATCCATGCGACGCCCAGTATTTGAATGCGGCGGATGAGGGCATGTTGGACAAGCTGCTGGCTGCGGCGAGCGATCTTGCGGCGCGCGGCATGGTCGAACTGGCGGGCGATTACGCCCGCGCGACCGATGGACTGCTGGCCCAAGCGCAGAGTTTTCATTCCGCCAAAGATCGTGCTGTGGAAGAGCTGCACGCCAAACACGCCTTCGAGCGGGCGTAAGAAACGGCGCTGCTTCTTTGGTGGGCTGAAGTTCCGAGGGCGTTTGGAGGCCGACCTGAAGGCCCGCTCTACCCGGACACACCTATTCCGGAACCGCTCTAAAGCTACGCCCCTTCAAAAAACGCCAACTTGCAGCCACAAAAACGGAGGAGGCGCAGTAGCCGTCCCCTGCCTGTTTGCGGCTCTGCGCCTCGACCGCCTGCAGTGCGCTGTTACCGATGCGGGCTGCGAGCCAGTTGCGATGTCCGGCGGCGAACCACTGCCAGGGTTCCCAGAATGCCGGTTCCCACCAATGCCAAGGTGGCCGGTTCGGGTGTCGGCGCCGAAAAGTCCACAGTCACCGGGGTGGTCACGAATCCGCTGTCAAGGCTTCCGGTGGTGTTGACGTATCCAGAGCTGGGATCGTAGTAGAAGTTCACGTCGCCGACGCCAGGCACGTTGAACAGGATGCCGCCGTTATCCACGAACAGCGGATCGGACGGGTAGTAGAGCAGGTTGTTGTAGATGTAGCTAGGATCGGCGCCAAGGGGCACGAGACCGGCGATGGTGATTCCGTCGTACGTGCCGGTGATGCCGGTTATGGTCCAGGTACCGTTTCCGTTGCTGCCGCCAAACAAGGTGCCGCTGACCGCGACTCCATCACCCGAGTAGGTAAAGGAGATGGCGTCGGCTTGCGAGCGTGCGGCGAAGACAAGTGCGCAGAATAGAACCGCGAAGGCTCCCAGAACATTCTTTTTCATAACAAGGTTCCTTTCTCGTTTTCCTCGTCATGGCCGAATGCACTGGGGTAAGTTCGGACAATCGCTTTCTATAAGGGCACGTCAAACGCCAACCGGGCGGCGCTCGCAAGTGGTGTGAAGTACGTGGCTTGAGCAGGGTGTTGCAAGATGACCGTGGAACTATGTGCAAAATAGTGCGGTGGGATAGGCAAAGAGTTTCACGAAGCGACCCAGAATATTCCGAATGGGAACGCACGGTTCCGAAATGAACCGATGGAGATGTTACGTCTTGGCGCGTTTAGCCGAGTTCCTGTCGTACGCCTTCTTGCGACGCACATCAAAATATGCTCTTGGAAGCGGCCTGTCAGACGTGGACACTACTTGGCGATCAATGCGAGTGGTTTCTTTTGGACCTCCAAGTAGCTTAGGGAGACTCTGATTAAGCTCTCCCTTTCCACAGGAGTATAGGTTAAAGTCGCGCCAGCATGAAACAGAGGACACTGGCGATGATGACTGGCTTTGAGCGGTACACCAAGAAGACCAAGCGTGCATTGTTTCTGGAAGAGATGGAGCAGGTGGTGCCCTGGCGCGGGCTGTGCGGGCTGATTGAGCCGCACTATCCGAAGGCCGGCAATGGACGGCCGCCGGTGGGAGTGGAGCGGATGCTGCGGATTTATTTTTCGGAAGTATGCACTTTACGCACAGACGGGAAAACAGGGGAGATTGCGGGAAGCGGCGGGATGATTTCGCCGCCCTACTTGGGCCAGCCGCTCGCGGGCTTCTTCTTCTCGAACGACTTGCTGACGGCCTTTTTCCAGTCTCCCTTGATCTTTAGAGTTTCTGGCTTCGGGCCGGGTTTGGCGCGTTTTTTAGGTTTCTTCTTCCTTTCGTTTGGGCTCATTGCCTTGTCATACTCCCCGCCGTGCGTCTGGCATAGGGGAGCCACCCTTGCCGAAAAATAGCTCTTCCAGTGCCATCTTGCGGACTTGCCAAAGCTCCAACTCCTTCCCGTTTGCCTTTAGGACGGGACGGCCCTCGTTGTTGAGGGTGAGGGTTATGACGAACTCAGGCTCGCCGCCAGCACCGATCTCAATCTCATCGCGTTTCAGGCAGAACTCAACCGACAGGGGCATGGCGGTGCTGCTGCTGCGGGTTACCGAGAAATGACCTTCTTCGCTGGACACTTTGAATTTATGTGGCTGGCCTTCACTGCTTTCATTGGCCGCATCAACGTCCCGCCTTACGCCGCGCTCAAGGTCTTTAAACACCTGACCGAGAGAGCAGTCATCCCGCCGAGCTTTAACCCAATTTTCCCCATTCATTGAGACTCGCCTCCGTCGGTTACATTGCGGTGGGTTGTCTGTACATCAACCGCTTGCCTTCGGCTGCGCGGATTGCCAGCACGGTGCGTTCGCCGTCGTTCAACTGCCGATGGTTCCAAGTGAAGTCGAATTGCCAGAGATAGCGATGCAGGTAATCGCGGCTGACGTTGTGATAGATACCCATGATGCCGCGCTTCACCAACGCGTTACTGCTCTCCGCCGTGTTCGTATGGATGTCGGTGCCCAGTTTCACATACTCTTTCGTCCCGTGGCAAACGATTTGATGACCGCCGTCGAACTCCGTGCCGATGCCGCTGTACGACGACAGCTCATCGGTGATGATGCGGGCCTGACGATCAACCTCTTCGCGGATTGCGCCCTTTAACGTCTCGCCAGTAACGTCGGCCACTACGCGACGGCGAATCTGCCCGCGACGTTCAACAGCCACAAATACCGGAGTCTTAGGGGTTCCGCGCCCGCGCTTATTCTTACCCCTGTAACGAGGCTTGCCGCCGATATAGACCTCATCGCATTCAACCGTCCCGCTCAACTTGGAAGCTCCGCCCTCGGGAGCCATCGCAAAGCGAATGCGGTTCATCAGGAACAGAGCGGACTTGTAACTGATTTGGCAGTGCCGTTTGATCTCCAGAGCGGAGACGCCCTTCTTAGAGCTTGCCGCCCGCCAAAAGGCATAGGCCCAATGCCGCATGGGGAGCCGGGTTTCCTCATAGATCGCGCCGATGCGGACGGTGTACTGCATCTTGCAGTCATGGCAGCGCCACAGATAACGCTTGTTCCGCTGGCCGGTCTTGGAGTCCACCATCTGATGAACCTCTACACTGCCACAGCGAACGCAGCATGGGGTTGTTCCCCAGCGCCGCCTCTCAAAGAATTCAACCGCTGCCAATTCATCGGAACACGCCAGCGGAAGTTCGTCGATCAATTCCGATTTCGTCAGGTTATGCCGCTTGTCCATGCTTGAATGTTATATCTAGCGCACAAGCGTGTCAAGAGAAAAGTGTGCGTAAGCGTAAAAATCGTGCGGTATAATGCGGGCAGAACAAAAGCCCGTCATCAGCGGGCTTCTGCTCTCAACTCGAACTGTATCGGAGGCGTCGGGCGACTCCTCTTCGGAAAGCATAGCAGGAGTTTGCCCGCCGTAAAAGCGGGATGAACCCAAAGAGAACTCCCATTATTGTGGGGATTATTGCTGCCTTGGTGCTCATCGCTACAGAAATCGGGAAAGCTGACGGGGTATTCACCGGGCATCCCCATTTAGCGTACTGGTTTTATGGAGCCGCAGCCGTGTTGGCGTTAATGGCGCTCTTCTTTGCAAGGGAGAAGCTCGGACCTCCAAACGCGCCGTCCGTAAACGACAGCTTTAAGCAGGACATGTCGGGCAACACCGTCAGCGCCCCTATCACACAGGACAATAACCAAGCTCAGTCGCAATCTCAGAAAATCGAACTTCACCAGCACCATTATTCGCCGCGCGCTTCTCCTGTTGCGACAAGAAAGCCAAACATAGAGTTTGGGGAGGTTAAAGAGTACCAAGTCTATCTCAACACATCATCGAATAAGTTCTACATGGGTACCAAGGAGCAAAACTTTACCAGGGCAATTCTGATTCAGGTGATAAACGAGGCTGGCTCGGGTACTCGCGAGGTGACCGTGAAAGCGGCGGCGCGGTTTGAGCAGGAGGGGAAGAGCGCAACCGTTACTCCTATGACGTGGATTGGGGAGTATGTCAATCACGTGACGCTAGCACCCCTAGACCAAAGATATCTGATATTAGGAGTGATGCAGCGAGGGGGGTTGCCTAGTCTAGAAACTGGAAAGCCTGAAATCGTGTGGATCGCTCCAAGAAATAACCGTAGTTCAAGCCGGACGCCGAGCGTAGATGACCTACAACTTAGTTTCTTAGGTGGAATCAAGGGGCCGCAATCGGTGACCGTGACCGTCGACCTGGCTTCATGTAATGGCGACTTTCTACGAAGGAAGCGGTTCCTGTGGAACTGGACGCTTACCGGGGTAGAGGTTACGCCGCTTGAGTGAAAGCCCGCGAGCGGCTGGCCCAAGTAGGGCGGCGAAATCATCCCGCCGCTTCCCGCAATCTCCCCTGTTTTCCCGTCTGTGCGTAAAGTGCATACTTCCGTTATTTTTTGCAGCAGTGGTTCAACCTGTCGGATCCGGCGGTGGAAGAGGCGTTGTACGACTCGGCGGTGCTGCGGCAGTTTGTGGGCATCGATCTGGGGCAGGAGCCGGTGCCGGACGAGACCACGGTGTGCAAGTTTCGCCACTTGCTGGAAGAGCACAAGCTGGGCGGAGAGATGCTGGAGACGGTGAATCTGCACCTGCAGGAAAAGGGGGTGCGCATCACGACGGGTACGATCGTGGACGCGACCATCATTCATGCGCCCAGCTCGAACCAAGAACCGTGGGGAGAAACGCGACCCGGAGATGCATCAGACGAAGAAGGGCAAGCAATGGTACTTCGGGATGAAGGCGCATGTGGGCGTAGACAGCAAAACCAAGATCATTCACTCGGCGGCGGTGACCGCGGCCAACGTAGCCGATGCCACCGTGCTGCCGGAGTTGCTGCACGGAGAGGAGACGCGGGTGTGGGGGGATCAGGGCTATGTGGGACAGACCGAGGTGATCCACGAAGCGGCGCCGCGGGCGCAGGACTGTACCCATCGCCGCTATCGCTATAAAGACCGCATCGACGAAGTGGAGCGTGTCAAGAACCGGACCAAATCGAGCGTGCGCTCCAAAGTGGAGCATGTGTTTCAGATTCTCAAACTGAAGTTTGGCTTCGTGAAGGTACGCTACCGAGGACTGCAGAAGAACGCCAATCGATTGTTTGCCACCTGCGCCTTGGTGAACCTGTTTCTGGTTCGCAAGAAACTGCTGCGGCTGGCGGCGGTATAGGCCACGAGAAGTAGATCTTCTCCGCAGGTTGCGTGATTGAAAGCAACAGAATATGTCCTCAACAACTGGCTTCACGATTCGGAATCGACAAGTTGGTGATGCATTGCCTCAGAAGCAGTGCTTATTCAGAGTTTCCTTAGCGCGTCTTGCTTCGCCTCTTTGACTTGCTTTGGAGGAAGTTGGCTGGAGAGTGTCGCCACTCGTTTGCCAGCATCAGGGTTGCCGTACTTCGCGGCCAGCAAGAACCACATCAACGCTTTTTTTTGATCTGGACGTACTCCCCTGCCTTCGCCGTAGAGATTACCCAACGCGAACATCGCATTCGCATTGTTATAAAGCGCAGCTCGTTCGTAAAGGTTTGCTGCCTTTGCCCCGTCCTGCGGCACTCCCTTTCCCTGGTCATAAGCTTTGCCCAGGTCATAAGAGGCGAGAGGGTTCCCGAGATCTGATCCCCGTTGTAACCAGCGAATGATTTCGACGTTGTCCTGCGGCACACCTAGCCCGCGAGCGTACATACCTGCAACTCTTTCGCACGCGACGCCGTCACCAGCCTCGGCAGCCTTCCGGTACCACTGCATAGCCCGGGAGTAATCCTGTTTGACGTCAGTGCCGTTCACATAGTTGTCTCCCACGCGCACATAGGTCGCGGTCAGGTCTTTTGCAGACACCTCGGACTGCATCTGTGCGACGGCTTCCTTTCCCTTCGCGTCGCCAGCCTCTTCGGCCAACAAAAACCAATACATCGCGGCACTTCTTCTCCCAGCAACCGTATCCCCGTTGTAAGAGGCTGCTCCGATGTTGAAGAGGGCCAGCCCGTAGCCTTGTTTTGCCGCCTTGTGAAGCCATTCCATCGAGAGTGCGGGATCTTTCCCGACATCAAAGCCTAGCTGGTAGCGCACGCCTAGCTCGTTCTCCGCAGCGGGATCGCCCGATCCAGCCCGTTTCTGCAGTTCGGCGATCGGCATTTTGCCTATGCTTGTTGAACTCTGCGCCAGTCCAGCGCAGGCGAAGGCAATGGGAAAAACAATGATTGCCAAGGTGAGTACGAGTGAGGTCTGCGGGCGATTGCGATTCATAGTTAAGAGGATGAACATCGGAGAATAGCACGGAATTCCGCAACAAGTCTGCCCAATTGATAGAATTAACACAACGCCTTTTTGGGTTCCTATTTGGGGAAGTATCACAGTGCAGTTCACCGAAACCTACGACGTCGTTGTGGTCGGCGCGGGACATGCCGGTTGCGAAGCCGCCATGGCGGCGGCACGCATGGGCCTGAAGACTGCACTGTTCACGCTCAATGTTGATCTCATCGCGCAGATGTCGTGCAATCCGGCAGTCGGCGGTATCGCAAAAGGGCATCTCGTGCGCGAGGTGGACGCCCTCGGTGGGATCATGGGTGAGGTGACGGACGCGGTCGGCATCCAGTTCCGTCTATTGAATACGTCGCGCGGGCCGGCGGTGTGGTCTCCGCGGGCGCAATGCGACAAGCAGCAGTACCGCCTGAAGATGCGGGAACTGCTGGAGTCGGAGCCTAACCTTCACATCAAGCAGGCGGAAGTGGCGGAAGTTTTAGTTGTCAGTTGTCAGTCTCCAGTTGTCAGTGACAACCGTGATCAACCGACCACTGACAACCGACAACTGGCAACTGGTGTCCGCCTGCGCGACGGGCGCACGGTTTCCGCACAAGCCGTCATCATCACCACGGGAACATTTCTGAATGGGCTGATTCACTGTGGCGAGCAGCAATATCCAGCCGGGCGCAGCGGCGAGCCGAACGCGGTATTGCTGGGCGAATCGCTGAAGGCGCTTGGCCTGCGCGGCTGCCGCCTGAAGACCGGAACTCCGCCGCGTCTCGACGGCCGCAGCATCGATTGGTCAAAGTTCAAGGTGCAGCCCGGCGACGACGATCCTACGCCCTTCAGCTTCCGCACGCGGCGAGTCGCCCATCATGACAAGCAGGTGCCGTGCTACATCGCGTTCACCACGCCGGAGACGCACCGCGTCATCCGCGAGAACGTGCACCGCTCGCCCATGTACAGCGGACAAATCCAAAGTATCGGCCCACGATATTGTCCTTCGATTGAAGACAAAATCGTCAAGTTCCCCGACAAGGAGACGCACCAGCTCTTCCTCGAGCCCGAGGGGCTGAACACGTACGAGATCTACGTCAACGGGATGAGCACTTCCCTGCCAATCGACGTGCAGCTCGCGATTATCAAGTCAATTCCCGGCCTGGAGAACGCGGAGATGCTGCGGCCGGGTTATGCCATAGAGTACGACTCCATCGATCCGACCGAACTACAACGCACGCTGGAGACGAAGAAGATTGCGCGCCTGTATCTCGCCGGGCAGATCAACGGCACCAGCGGTTACGAAGAGGCGGCGTGCCAGGGAATCATGGCGGGCATCAATGCCGCGCTGAAGGTGAAGGGCGAGCCGCCGCTCATCCTCGACCGCACTGAGGCGTACACAGCCATCCTCATCGACGACCTCATCAGCAAGGGAACGAACGAGCCCTACCGCATGTTTACGTCGCGGGCGGAGTTCCGCCTGCACCTGCGCATTGACAACGCCGATCGACGCCTTACTCCGCATGGACGGCGCGTGGGACTGATTAACGACGTCGCCTGGGCCGATCATCTCGCCAAGCAGGAGCGCATGCGGGCCATGCGCGATCTGCTGGAGCGCACCCGGGTGAATAGCGAGATAATGGAGCAGTTGCGGGCGTCGGAAAAGGAGGTTTCGAGTTTCCAGCTTCCAGTTTCGAGTAGCAACGGTGTCATCCTGAGCGGAGCGAGCACAGCGAGCGGAGTCGAAGGACCCCTACCCGCACAAGAAACCGCGCAAGCGGAAAATCATGTCATCGCGAGCAACGTCGAGGGATTCGCCGTTCCCGAAACCCGAAACTTGAAACTTGAAACTAACCCGCTGGACGGAGCACTCGGCCAGACGCTGGCGCAAATTCTAAAGCGTCCTGAGGTGCAAATTGAGCGGTTGGCGCCGCTGCTGCGCACGCTAATGCCGGCGTTCTTTGAATCAGGGGATAGGCGTCAGGGGATAGGGGATAGTAAAAGCCGGAACGACAACGAGTCTTTCGCTATCCACTAGCCACTATCCACTGACCACTGCCGTTCGCAACGAGCTGAAATCGGTGGAGACCGAGATCAAGTACTCCGGCTACCTCGACCAGCAGAGCAAGGCCATCGAACGCCTGAAGCGCTCGGAGCATCGCCTCATTCCGGACTGGTTCAACTACGCCAAGGTCAGCGGCCTGTCGCGCGAGATGAACGAAAAGCTCACGCGCGTCCGCCCGCAGACCCTGGGACAGGCCAGCCGCATTCCCGGCGTCACGCCCGCCGCGGTATCCCTGATCAACGTGTACATCGAGATCCAGGCGCGGCAACAGGTGGAAGCAAGCCCCGGAAGCTGATCACGGCTGATTCCGAACACGTATTCAAATTGTGAAATTCGCGGCAGGAAAGGACAGCCGTTCGAACTTAGTTATTGACTCTGAGCGGCTCTCGTAGCAAAATTCTGCGACCTACTCCTGCAGTTCAAGGCGCCGTGAGTTCTCCTGCACAACATCCAGACCCGGAGACGAGCTCGAACCTACCGCATCCCCACGCGCACCATCCCGATCGGGGTATCAGCAGAAAACCACTGGAAGACTTTATTGGCCGCACGGTCGCCGTGGCCACCATAGCGGGTTTCATCGCGCAGGGGTTCGGGGCGGAGCTACGCACAACCGGCATTGTCTTCGTGGTCACCTTTCTCGCAGCGTATCCGCTGCAGAGATTTCTGCGACGCTCCGCAACCCTCCGCGAACATCTGCAATCGCTGCCTCTCAGCCTTCCAATAATCCTTGCCATCGCCCTGGCCTTCACCTTGGTCGGTATGGTGATTCGCCAGCGTTATATGATCGACCGATACAGCGTGGATGTGGGTGAGCTTGCCGATTCGTATCATTGGAAAGTATTACTCTGCAAGCACAATGAAGCTTGCATCGCGTCGGCAATTTCTTCCCTGAACCCACAAGTGCCGCCAAAAAGTGACTCTGCGCCCGAACATCTTTTCACCGACCAGGTCCTGGGGGAAATTCTGCGGACCTCACCAGAATCGATGGATCTGTTGTGGAGAGTTTATGGCGCAAAAGAAGGCTTTCTGGGAACCGGCCTCTCCAAGCCGTTGGACCAGCAGACATTTGTCGCCGGACGTATTCCCGAGTACCTAGTGCCAAACTATCCCGAGACCGATGGGCGCGTGCTGGTATGGAAGCTGGAACCCAGAATGGAATACGCCCGCAAAAAGCTCTCTGACGTACTGAATACGGAACCCGACAATGCAAAGAGGTGGAAGTGGCCGCCGGAAGTAACGAAGGCGACAACCGATGCAATGAGACAACAGCTTGCATGGAACGCGGACCTTCCCGCGGTGGTGCGCTTCGCCCTGATTCCAAAGGGGAAATACTCGGGATGTCTTGGCCGGCAGCAGGCCCACGAGGTGTTTGTCAGCCACCTGGGACTGATGATATCGAATGGCCTTACGGTCGAACAGGCTACCGGGATGTCTGGCTATCCGCTTCCCATGGATGGAGACGATGAACTCTACGCGTTTGTCTTTGTTCCTTCACCCGGAGAACTGAACGAGCCGACCTGGACCCATATGACTTCCAATCTGCCGTTGGAAATCGCCAGCCCCGGCCGGTGTCCCAAGACCCCGCCAACCCCGCCTAACTGATCGATCACGACGGGTAAGTCTTCGGACATAGTGGGGAGACCATTGGAAATTTGCTTCGGGAGATAACGAATTCAATGCGTGTTGCCAGAATGCTCTTGAGTACGCTTGCAATTGGCGATTTGCGCGGCGCTGGGCTCGGCCGACGCCGTGGCACAAACCTGGCAGGTAATGAGCGCCGATTATGGCAACAATAATCGTGTGGACGTGACCCGATACGGTGCGGCGGCTGGTAAACGGCCCCAACTTTCGAGTGAACAATACCTCCATGCGGGGCGATCCGGCCCGCGGCAAGGACAAGGCCCTACGCATCCATGCTCGTAACGGGAACGGGCAAATGCGTGATTTCATCTACCAGGAAGGCCAAACCGTCGACTCCCGACAGTTCACCGGAGGCGGCTTCCCGGGTAACTTCCCAGGCAATGGGAACCGGAACCTCAACATCGTGCAGGCCAGCTACGGCGCCGGGAACCGCAGGGGGGATGTCACGGGCCGCCTGCAAAGCATGGTGCGCAACAATCGGCTCAGCGTGCTGGTGAATAACAGCACCATGGGTGGAGACCCGGCCATCGGCCAGCCTAAAGACCTGCAGGTCACGTACGTATATCTGGGCCAACGCCGCAGCAAGAACATCGGCGAGGGAGGTAACCTCACCCTTCCATGAGGCCGGGTGACGGAAGCAACGGGGCACTCTAGTGCAAGTCTTTGCACCCCAGAAGTTTCGGTTCGCATATCTTCCAACGAGTTACGACGGAGACATAATTGCACGGTGCTTCTTAATGGTCTGTCTCGGAATGCCTGATGGTGCTACTTTGGGATGGCATTTTGGGGATTACCAGGCAATGAGCGGTTAGTGGTTGCGACCTCGCTTTGCGCAATATCCGGCCCCCGTGAGCACCGCAGGGTGCTCGAGTTAAACGCGTTGACTTTTGTGGATTAAGAACTCTCAACCCCGGAGGACACGAACTTGAACAAGAAATACGGATGGATGTTATGTTTGCTGGCTCTAGCTGTTTGCGTCAGCAGTTTACCGGCGATGGCTGGCACCGCCTATAACAATACACTTCCCACCGGTTCTAATTGCTGCAGTGGCTGAACCATTGGCGGCTCCGGCTCGCTGGTCGGACTCGTCGAGGACGCTCAGCTCTTTACGTCGGCAACGAGCGGCACGGTCAGCGAGCTTCAGATCGATATAGGATTTGTGGCGGGCGACAATTCGGCGTCTGTAGGTATATACACTGACGTTAGTAACGCGCCGGGAACCCTCATTGCTGGGAGCACTACGGGGACGCTGGTAGCCGCGCCCTTCGGTGATGCCTGCCCAAATCCTTGTGAGCTGAGTGTGTTCGGTACCGGGGGTACTCTTACCGCCGGGAGTAGCTACTTTGTGGTAATCCTGGCCGACAACAGCACATGGGATGCCTGGAACCAGAATTCAAACGGCTACACTGGGACGCTTGAGCAGAACTCCGGCAGCGGCTGGAATGCGTTCTCAGGCGAAACCCTGGGCGGCATGGCGATCTATACGGGCGCCGGCACCACCCCGGAGCCTAGCTCTCTGTTGCTGCTGGGCACCGGATTGGTTGGGGCCTTCGGCGTCATTCGTCGCAAGCTGAATCGCTAATCTCTCCTCCAGTTCACTTCGGAAGCCGAAGCTAACCAGCTTCGGCTTTCTTTTGTTCTGGAGCGATTCAGGGTTGATGCATCCTAGCCAGTGCTCGACGGCCCTTGCGTTCGGCGTGTCCCAACAGATACTGATCGGGCACGCGCTCCGTGAAAGCGGGATGGAAAATTCTGACGTCCCATCTGGCACTGAAAACCACACCCGGGAACTTCCGGTAGTGGGCTACTTTGACCCGAACGGGCACTAGCGCTGGAAAACCACGCTGCTGCTGTGGCGCTCAACTATTTCGCCTACAATTTCATCAGGATTCATGGTACACACTTCGCACGAGTCCAGCGATGGCTGCTGGCGTAACAGATCGTCTTTGGGACGTGGCTGGCTTGGTTGCTCTCTGGGAGTTGTATGAGCGGAGGGCGGAAAGAGTAGCGTGAAATGGCATCTAAAATTGGATTCGCGTTTGTTCTGTTTTTTATGTCCATTGCGGCAGGGCAGCAGCCGTGCCACCCCCAACGACCAACTGCGATGATGCCGTTTGATGTCTGCAAATACTTGCCGCTGGAACCAGCATCTGGAATTCACGGTTCACGTGCCCTATCCGCTCCAGATGCAGTCTTCCCTGAGGCGGCGAGAAAGGAAAACCTAAACGGAAGCGTCATTGTGATATTGGCGATCAACGAAAATGGCGGCGTTGATGATGCCAAAGTGGCCCATTCCTCGGACAGGAGATTCGAGCAGAATGCGATTGATGCAGCAAAGCAATGGGAATTCGCGCCCGCGACCAAATACGGCAAACCTGTGGCTGTGCAGATGAAGGTGGAAATAACCTTCAGGACACACTGAAGCGGCAGTGATCCAAAGTAGCCCACTACCGAACGTCCATTTACCTTCTCGGTTCGGGCTGAAAGGTATAAAATACAAGATATAGTGTTATCCGCTTGACATCCACAAGATGTCGGGAGTATCGTTCGCCGAAGTGGTCGCCGCGGAACTCTCTCCTCCCCAGAACCAAGGCGGCAGAGGTGACCACTTTGGCTTGCAGTTGGGCCCAGAGTTCTTCGACGATTCCTCCTCTTGCATTCGGGGCAGGTCTCGGCGAGCGGCGGCGAATTTTGGGTGGGCTCTCCGCAGATTCGCCCAGAGAGAAGAGAGAAGCTTCAAACGGGGTCTCCGACGTTCGCGGCTTTCGCGTGCGGCGGGGTAGCAGTAGGGCCGACGAAGTCATCGCCAAGACGATGGCATCAGCGGTGTTCCTTTCCAAGTCAACGCGGCACTTGAGCGCGCGATGTCGCGCGCATCAACGGTCGGTTCGGATCCGCCGGCGAGGGTTCGCGCGGCGGAAATGCTTTTTGCGGTGACGCCGGACAAAATCAACCGGGGGCTTCTTTCCTGTCGAGATACACTCGCAGGCGAAGAGGCCCCCACAACCTTGCAGCCGGAAACTGATGAATCGGGCCTTCAGCCCGCGCAATAATAAGAACGATCAGGAGCATTCCCATGGCCGACGTCACAACCACCACCACGACAACCACAACCGCTGCCTCCACGACCCTCAAAAAGCGCGCCCCCGGCCTCAGCTTCAAGCGCTACTTCACCACCGCCGGCGTCTCGCCTTACGACGAGCTCGACTGGGAACTTCGCCTGGCGCAGATCACCGACTCGCACGGCGGCATCATCTTCGAGCAGAAGGACGTCGAGGTCCCCAAGGACTGGTCGATGACCGCGACCAACATTGTCGCCAGCAAATATCTGCACGGCCCGCTCGACACGCCTGAGCGCGAGAGCGGCGTCCGCGCGCTGGTCACCCGCGTTGCTGAGACCATTCGCGACTGGGGCATCAAGGGAGGATACTTCCGCAGCGACGACGACGCGTCCATCTTCCACGACGAACTCGCCCACCTGCTCCTGCAGCAGAAGGCGGCCTTCAACTCGCCGGTATGGTTCAATGTCGGCTGCGATCGCATCGAGCCCAACTCCGACGCGCAGAACTGGCACTGGAACCCGCAGGCGCAGCGCGTGGAGTACGGCGCGGTCGGCTACAAGAACCCGCAGTGCTCGGCGTGCTTCATCAACTCGGTACATGACTCGCTCAACAGCATCCTGACCCTCGCCAAGACCGAGGGCATGCTCTTCAAGTGGGGATCGGGCACAGGCACCAACCTGTCGCCGCTGCGCTCCTCCGCCGAATCGCTCTCCGGCGGCGGCACCGCCAGCGGTTCGCTCAGCTTCATGAAGGGCTTCGACGCCTTCGCCGGCGTCATCAAGTCGGGCGGCAAAACGCGTCGCGCCGCCAAGATGGTCATCCTCAACATCGACCATCCTGACGTGCCCGAATTCATCGAATGCAAGCAGAAGGAAGAAGCCAAGGCCTGGGCTCTGATCGAAGCCGGATACGACGGCAGCGGTCCCGACAGCGAGGCCTACTCGTCCATCTTCTTCCAGAACGCCAACAATTCGGTGCGCGTGACCGACGACTTCATGTACGCGATGCTGCGCGATGGCGACTTCAGCACGCGCTCGGTGAAGGACGGCCGTCCGGTGAAGAGCTATAAGGCGCGCGACCTGCTGCACAAAATCTCCGACGCCACATGGCATTGCGGCGATCCCGGCATGCAATACGACACCACGGTCAACCGCTGGCATACGTCGAAGAACACCGCGCGCATCAACGCTTCGAACCCGTGCAGCGAGTACATGTTCCTCGACGACTCGGCCTGCAACCTGGCCAGCCTGAACCTGATGAAGTTCGCGCCCAACGGGACGTTCGACGTGGAAGCCTATCGTTACGCCTGCGCCGTCATGATCACCGCGCAGGAAATTCTGGTGGACAACAGCGGCTACCCGACGGAAGCCATCGGCAGGAACTCGCACGACTACCGCCCGTTGGGACTTGGCTACGCTAACCTGGGCGCGCTGCTGATGGCCGCGGGCCTGCCTTACGACTCCGACGCTGGGCGCGACTACGCAGCCTGCGTTACCGCCATCATGTGCGGCGAGGCCTATTTGCAGTCGTCGAAAATCGCCGAGCTTTGCCAGCCATTGGCTCCTGCTACCGAGCAAACCGGCGCGGGTGCTACCAAAGAATTGTCATCCCGACCGGAGCTCCCTCTTGAATTGTCATCCCGAGCGGAGCGCAGCGGAGTCGAGGGATCTGCGGTTCCGACCCCTGGCCCCTATCCCCTAACCCCTAATGCGGGCGCTGCTTGTCCCGGCTGGTACATCAACCGCGAGCCCTTCCTCGACGTCATCCGTATGCATCGCGCGTCGGTGAACAACATCAACCGCACCAACGTCCCCGCCGCGGTCTACGAGGCCAGCAAGGACACCTGGGACGAAGCGCTGCGTCACGGCGAGAAGTTCGGCTATCGCAACGCGCAGGTCACGGTGCTGGCGCCCACGGGCACCATCGGCTTCATGATGGACTGCGACACCACCGGCATCGAGCCAGACCTGGCGCTGGTGAAGTACAAGAAGCTGGTCGGCGGCGGCATGATCAAGATCGTGAACAACACCGTACCGGCCGCGCTCTTCAAGCTGGGCTACACGGCCGACCAGACCAACGCCATCGTCAGCTACATCGACGCCACCGGCACCATCGAGGGCGCGCCGTCCATCAAGGAAGAGCACTTGCCGGTCTTCGATTGCTCCTTCAAGCCGTCGAAGGGCACGCGCACCATTCACTATCTCGGACATCTGCGCATGATGGCCGCCACTCAGCCGTTCATCTCGGGAGCAATCTCCAAGACCATCAACATGCCCGAGAACGCCACTGTCGACGACATCACCGAAGCCTACCTCCAGGCCTGGAAGCTGGGCTTGAAGGCGGTCGCCATCTATCGCGATGGATCGAAGAAGGCGCAGCCCCTCAGCTCCATGGGATCGGCCACGCACAAATCGCAGAAGGGTGACGCGCTCGTTGTAGTCGAAGTGGTGGACGAAGCTGCTGCTCCGCCGCGCGCGGTGCGCCACCGCCTGCCCGACGAGCGCTTTTCCATTACCCACAAATTCAACGTGGGCGGGCACGAAGGCTATCTCACCGTCGGCCTCTACAAGGAAGACGGAATGCCGGGCGAGATCTTCATTACCATGGCGAAAGAAGGCTCGACCGTCAGCGGCCTGATGGACAGCTTCGCTTGCGCCGTGTCCATTGGCTTGCAGTACGGCGTGCCGCTCAAGCTGCTGTGCGAAAAGTTCGCGCACACCCGCTTCGAGCCCAGCGGCTGGAGCCATAACCAGGACATCGGCTACGCCAAGTCGATCATGGATTACATCTTCCGCTGGCTGCAGTTGCGCTTCCTGACCGGCCAGCAACAGGCGCTGTTCGACGGCCTGCGTCCCAAGTACATCAACGCTCCGCCGCCCGGCGTGCCCGAGGAGAACGGGTATGGGCAGAAGTCGTTTGGGGATGTCATCCCTAACGAACCTCCGGCATTGTCATCCCGAGCGGAGCGCAGCGGAGTCGAGGGATCTGCGGTTACTGACAACCGGCAACTGACAACTGACAACCGCTTTGTCCACGCCTCCGACGCGCTCAAGGAGCTGATTGACATGGGCGACGCTCCCGTCTGCTCCGTCTGCGGCGCCATCATGACCCGCAACGGAAGCTGCTATCGCTGCATGAGCTGCGGGAGTACGAGTGGATGTTCTTAGCGAAAGCCAGGGAGATCTGGGCTTTCAGGTTGTGATGTACTGATCGGTGTTAAGCCCGGCAGTTCAGCTTTGGGAACGTACCAAGTCGGGCAAATCAGGTCTTGTGCCGACTTATTTGATGTTGGTTTGTTTAGGCGCAGAGAAGATAATTGCTTTTGGTGAACCCGTGAGCGACCGAGACGACGGCATAAGACGACAACTTGGGTTTGAAGAGTTCGGTTCTCAGTGTCCAACCGTTTAAGAGCGGCCTCTTGAAGTGGATTGGAAATAAGCAGAGGTTCGCTCACCAAATCGTTTCCTATTTTCCCTCGATGTTTAGGACGTACATAGAGCCGTTCGTCGGGAGCGGCGCAGTACTGGCAACGCTTGCACCACCGACGGCTGTCGGTTCTGATTCGTTCGAGCCTTTAGTTGAAATTTGGCAGACACTATCGAACAATCCAGAGTTGCTGAAGCTCTGGTATGCCGAGCGGTGGCTGTTCCTAGGTGAGGGTGAAAAAGTTCCACAGTACGAAAAGATCAAGGCATCATACAACGCTCATCCGAACGGAGCTGATCTTCTGTTCCTTTGCCGCTCATGTTATGGCGGTGTAGTACGCTTCCGGCAAGCTGATGGCTACATGTCGACACCGTGCGGAATCCACGATCCGATTCATCCAAAAAGCTTTGCGAAACGGGTTGACGAATGGCACAGGCGGACAGTTGGTACGTGCTTCGTTCACATGGAATATGAGGAAGCGATGGAGAATGCAAAGTGTGGGGATTTGATCTACTGCGACCCTCCATATAGCAACTCACAGGCGATCCTCTATGGGGCACAATCGTTCGACCTGACTAACCTGTTTCAAGTCATCGAAAGATGCAAGGGCAGAGGCGTTAGCGTCGCCTTGAGCATCGATGGCACCAAGAGATCCGGCAAGACGAAAATCGATCTCCCAATACCGTCTGACCTCTTTGAGGCAGAGCTATTCATAGACTGCGGACGTTCAATGCTCAAGCGATTCCAGATGGACGGCCGAACCCTCGAAGGAGAAGTAGTAACTGACCGTCTATTGTTAACCTACGCCTTGTGAGCTTTGGACAATGCCATTACCTTCAGCCACTCTTTAGCAATGGCAGGGAGGCGGTCTACAACTTCCCTTCCAAATAATATTTCATCCACATATCTCATGTGGAGCATATCTACCATACGGCACAGGTAAGATCGACCCATCTCCCACCACGTTTCGTATGCGTCAACCATCAAGTAATGCTTAATGTCGATGCCTTCCTTTTCGCGCAGTTCCTCAAGCTCCATCCCGTCAACCAAAGTCTCATATACACCGTCGGCAATCCGGCTTCCGAACGTGGTCGTGTAGTAATATTCCTTGATCTCCCACACAGCAATTGGATTCACAACGCTCGGAAAGGCTCCGTCTACTCTCCGTGATAGAGTGCGAACAGCGGCTCCCCTCCGTGTCACCGTTGTCAGGGACATGGGAGAGTAGTTGCATTCCGCACCGCCGATGCTATCTGCGATCAGCATATTGATAATCCCGGTAAAATAGGATGGCTTTGCTTTATCTCCGGTCTGCTTGTTCATCGGGAGCGGGCACTTGTGGACAGCTTCTGCACAGAGCTTCTTGTATAGGCTCTCTGCCTCAGCCGCCTTCATTAAATGAGACTGCACATTTTCGTTTAGTACTCGCGCTCGGTAGTCAAAATATTTCAACAGCTCATTTCCGAGAGGAGTGGGGGAGTCGTTTCGTGTGGCTATCTTGCTTGCGTCAAGGCCAAGTGTTAAGAGCCCTGTCTTCATCTCTGAGAGAGTCGGTATCTTGATCTGCCCCTTCCCGCGGACGGTGTAGCCGAGCCGTTGGCTAAGTGTGCGGACGTACGCCCAAAACATCTTGGGCTGATTCATAAATTCTTTATTAGGGATCATTCAAGGTCAACCATTATACCCGTGTTGAGGTTACCGCCGCGTGCCCCACTCATTCCTGCCTTTGGAGTGAGTGGGAATCGGTTCCGCTTACAGCACTCGTCTCGTAAGCATTGACTGTCAATTCCCCACACATTCGAAAACCCGCCTGGTGCCCTAGGTTCGCCCTTCTGTTGGGCTAACCTGGGATCGCCGCACTCGGCAACTGGAAGGTCTAGGTTTGGTTTCTTTGTCATCCCGAATCCTCCTCTACCCAGGTTAGCGTCCAAAAGACGGACGCGAACCTGGGCACCGAAATCTGGAGGACAAAATTAAAAGCCGGGGCATCCACTCATTCCTGCATTTGGAATGAGTGGGAATCGATTCCGCTTACAGCGGTCGTCTCGTAAGAATTGACTGTCAATTTCCCACACATTCGAAAACCGCGAATGTGTGAGGCGCCCGGCAGTATCTGTCATACTCACCCAGGTCTCGAAAGACGCGAGACCTGGGCTACCCGGCGAAAATCCCCGCCCTAGCCAAGGAAACAGCTCCCTCGACTCCGCTTCCACACCCCAATCCGCGCAAAACCGGCGCGGATTGGGGACCACGTTTTCGCTGCGCCCGGGATGACGAGGCAGAGGTCAGGGGTCAGGGGCTAGGAAGCGAACAGCAGATTCCTCACCGACTGAAGTCGGTTTTTATGCCTACGCCATGCGTCGCGTACCGCGCACTTGAATCCTGATGATGGTGCGCAAAAGCGCCGTGGCTTGCTTCACCTCGGGCATGGAGATGCCACAGTAAAGCTGCTTGCCATCCCGGCGGGTTGCCACGAGGCCGGCTGATTTCAAGACTCCGAGATGCTGGGAAAGGTTCGCTTTGGAAATGCCGAGCCCCGCTTGCAGCTCCGCCGCCCAGCGATCGCTCCGCTCAAGCATACTCACCAAATGCAACCGGGTGGGATTGGCGAGGGCCTTGCAGATTGCGGCCTCGCGATCGTAATCGCGGTGATCCGACCTTAATTTTTTCTTCATCACACACAACCCCCAGTTGACAGTGGAATTCGCTCACCCTGCGGCTGCAGTCGCACACATCGTTTGCCCGCGGAGCCGCGTAGCGTCCCGCAGGCCAGACAACGATCTCCAGACTGCCCGGTGATGCGCGTGACTGGAACTCCAAGGACTTAGAAGTAGCGAAGCTTTACAAATAACACCGCTGCCAACGCTAGGGAATCCCCTAAATGGGGCAATTACTTAGTTGACCTTAGCCTCCGCGCGCAGCACGAAATGCGGCCAGTCGCTCGCGCACGCTCAGCATATGCTGTGGCAAATTGAGTAGCGAGCCTTCCTCGAGAATGGGAATGAGTTTGTCGAACTCGGGGCCGGAGTGTGATCCAGTCAGCGCGACCCGCACGGGATGGAACAGGTCTTTGCCCTTCGCTCCCGTCTTGGCTTTCACTTCGTTCATGATGGCCTTGAAGCGCTCCGGCGTCATCGGTGACGGATCGGCTTCCACCTGTTGAACAAACGCAGCGAGTACATCGTTGGTCTTGGGAGCCGCCAAGACCTCGGCATTATCGGGCGAATTCATTGCTGCAGCTGCATCGTAGCGAAAGATCAATGCGGCGCGCTCCGGAAGCTGCTCTAGCTTGTCCACCGAAGGAGCGAGCAACTCGACCACTTTGCTGAACCAACCTCGGGTTCGCTCATCGGGACCCTCCGGCAGCAATTCGGCACGCACAAAGAACGGCTCGGCGAGCCTCTCTATGCGCTCCGGCGGACTTTGCTTGATGTAATGCCGGTTAAGCCAGTACAACTTCTCCATGTCGAAAACCGCGGGCGATGGCGTGACCCGCTTTAGTGAAAACTCCCTGATCAGCTCTTCCGGTGAAAAAATTTCGCGCGTGCCGCCGGTCGGCGCCCAACCCAGCAGCGCAAGGTAGTTCACGAGCGCCTCGGGCAGCACGCCCATCTCGCGGAAGTTGGCGATGGAGGTTGCGCCATGCCGCTTGGACAGGCGCTCGCGGTCGCTGCCCAGAATCGTGGAGAGGTGCGCGAACTCCGGCACCGGCCAGCCCAGCGCCTCGTAGAGCGCCACCTGCTTGGGCGTGTTCGAGAGATGGTCGTCGCCGCGAATGACGTGGGTGATGTCCATCAGCGCGTCGTCCACCACCACGACGTAGTTGTAAACCGGAACCCCAGTGGAGCGCAGGATGATGGGATCGCTGACGACCTCGCTGGAGAACTCCACGGGGCCGTGGACAATGTCGTGGAAGCGAATGGGATGCTCGGGAATGCGCAGCCGGATGGCCACCGCTTCGCCATTGGCGCGCCGGCGCCGGCTCTCCTCGGGATCGATGGCGCGACATTTTCCGGAGTAAACCGGGGGCTGCTGATGTTGCAGAGCGCGCTCGCGGTCGCGCTCCAGTTCCTCCTGCGAGCAGAAGCAGAGATACGCTTTGTCTTCCTTGACCAGCCTCTCAGCGTGCTCGCGATACAGATCCAGGCGATCACTCTGGCGATAAGGCGCGTACGGCCCGCCGACATCGGGCCCTCGTCCCAATCGATGCCGAGCCACTTGAGGTCGTCGAGAAGTTGGTCCTCGAAGCGCGCCTCACTCCGCGCGAGATCAGTGTCTTCGATGCGCAGCACCATGACGCCGCCGGCTCGACGAGCAAAGAGCCAGTTGAACAGAGCAGTGCGGGCGTTGCCAACGTGCAGTTGTCCCGTTGGGGAAGGAGCAAAGCGAACGCGAATCTTGGTGGTAGTGCTCACCCCTACGATGTTAGCAAGACAGGACGAAGAAAACCGCCTGACTGCGGATGTGTACCGCCGAGTACAGATTTTCAGGAGGACGCAAAGCGCTAGTATTTCCGAGACTACGTCGGCGGGGGCGGCGGGACGTCGTCGTCGGCAACGGGTTCACCGCTACGGCGGCGCATCTCGTCGAAGATTTCCTTCATAACCTCATCGTGGTAAGCGCCGTTGTGCATGCGCTCGGCCATCTCCTGAAGGGCTACATTCAGCACGTGGTAATGGTGCAGCTCGCTATAACGCGGGTCGCTGGTCACTTCCTTCCACAAGCCATGCAGCAGGTCCACGTCTTCCTGGCGCATGCGCGGGAGGTGCGGCCCCAGCAGGTATTCGTGCTTGTTGCTATTGGGCTCGACCACCACCAGGCGCAACCGCGGACGCGGTTCTGGCAGCCGTTCCCAGGCGTCGCCCGTGAGTTTGCCCTGCTCATCTGCGGTCAGCTTGTTGGACAAGCCGCACACAATCACTGAGGAGTTTAGTCGCTGCGCCGTGGCGACGATGCTCTCGAAAACATCGTTGGTGGGCACCACCAGCAACGAAACGTGTTTGCCTTCCTTCTCGGCGGCCGTGACTACCGCTGTGAACAGTTCCTGCTCATATTTCCTGAACACCTCTGAGGTGTCCACCTCTTCGCTGCCGCTGAAGGAGTGTTCACGGTGATAGACGCGCGAGGTCATCACCACCACGTCCGTCTTAGTGGTGTCGGTCTTGGCCAGCACCTGCCGCAAGTAGTACAGGTTCCGAGGATCGCGAACAGCGACCAGAATGTTGCCCGGCCGCACCCCCATGGCGCCTGCCGTGAGTTCACGGTCGGCGGCGATGTTGAACTGTTCGAGTTCAGATTCGCCAGCGGCATGCTCGCGAGCGGTTTTGCGCTCAGAGATGGTGAAGACGACGAAAAACACGGCGCTGAACGTGACGCCCGCAATGGTGGCCAGTTGCTTGGTCAGCAGGTTTACGATGGCAGTGGAAAACAGGATTATCGAAATCAAGACCACTCCAACGGGTATCTCAACGCCACGGATGTGGATGTTGCCTGGCACCTTCCACTGCCGGTTCTCCGGGCTCTTGTAGCGCAGCACCATTACCGCCAGCGACATGAAGGAGAAGCTCCAAATCACGCCAAAGGCATAGAGCGAAGCCAGCAAATACACGTTGCCGCGGCTGGCAATGATGGTGAGGATCTGCAGTCCGACGATCAAATTGATGACCCGATAGCTGGTGCCAAAGCGCCTCTGAGGTCTTTTGAACCAGGTGGTAAGAACGCCGTCCTCCACCAGCCGGTTGAGTACGCCATTGGCGCCCACGATGGCGGTATTGACTGCTCCCGACAGCATGAGGGTGCCCACGATCACCACGAATGCCTGGAAGAACAGCCGCAAGGTGTAGGGACCGACGACATTCATTGCCAGGCCGCTAATCAGGTTGGCGAAGTATTCGTGGCGCACTCCATCCGGAATGATCATCACTGCGAAGAACGACACCAGTGAGGTGAACAACAGGCTGTAAATGAAGATCACCAGCCCGGTCTTCTCCAGGTTCTTGAGCTTGGGATGTTCAATCTCGCGATTGACCTGCGCCAGCGATTCCTCGCCGCTCATGGCCAGCACAGAATGGCCGAACCCGACCAGCAGCATGATGATGGAAACCCGCTCGGCCCATGTCCCCACCAGCCAGCCCAACGCGTCCTTGTCGTGATGCATATCCGCAGGCGATGGCCAAGGCGGCAGTTGCCCTCCGTGTTTGGCCAGCGTTATGAGACACCAGACAATGAGGACCACCACCATCACCGTAGTGATTTTCATGATCTGCATGGCGCGTTCGCTGGATTCGTGAATGCCCAAGATGTTCTGCCACCAGAAATAGAGGGTCACCAGTATGGCGAAGACAGCTGCGAACGAATTCTCTGGAACGTGGATGTTGTATCCGAGATGGTGGAAGGAGTCGGTCAGTAGTCCGGCAGCATATTGTCCGGCGGCCACGGAACTGATGGGACCGGTCAGGATGTAATCGAACAGCAAGGCCGAAACCGACAGCTTGGCCAGGGTCCCGCCCATCGCCTGCTTGACCACGCGGTACACGCCGCCGCGGACGAACATGGCGCTGGACTCGATGTAGAGCGCCCGCACGGCATAGCTGAAGAGCATGACAGCGAGCACGAACCAGGGAGCGCTCTTGCCGATGACCTTCTCGGCATCGCCGCCAACGTAGTAGGCCGATGACCCGAGGTCAGAAAGGACAATGGCCGCCGCCCGCCAGAACGAAATGAAAGTCAGCATCACCGAGGTGGCGACGAAGACTTTGACGGCGGGCCGCTGCAGATTCTCGGTTTGTGTGGACATAAGGGGTTTGTGCGGACCCGAGCAGCACCCCGTTCGCAGATGCAACCGGAGTAGACTAGTGTACTGCCTTTAGAGGTTATCAGTCAGCGCTTGGCGAAATTGCGACAGTGGGCGGGTCTGATCTTGACTCGGATCGTGCAGACCCTCCTAAAATTTTCTGTGCTATTCTCCGGCCCATCTCGCTTATAATCTCGGCATCATGACAATGTTTGGCCCGTCTGCCTAAATGAAATTACAGGTCGCAGAACTCATGCAGGCTGTTGGCTTGCCGCCACTATCTCCTGAACAGCTTGGCGGACATGAAGATAATATTGGCGAAAATGTTCTCGTTCCACTCCTAAGACGTTCGGGATACGAACCCCGGGGCGACATCACCCGTAAACCTTCTCTTTCTCATGCCATTGTCGGCGAGTCCAGAGCGCCGGATTTCGGGATTTGCCTGTACCAGGACAAGCCACGACAACTCTTTGGCCTGGTGTCTGACGTCAAGCGCCCCACTGTGCCTTTGACCCCGAAACTGGAGGAGAAACTGGCAGGTTATTGTGGTTTGGCGGGAGCCCAGTACGGCATTCTAACCAATGGCGTTGAATTGGTGGTCATTCGCCCGAAAAACGGCGTCGTGGATTGGGATTATGTCGATCATATTCCCACCAAGCAGAGCCTTCTGCAGCGATTGATCAAGAGACCCCCTGAGTACTCCGATCCAGACATCATCTATGCAACACGGATAACTGAGGAATTTACTGAGGCGACGATTGAAGCCCTTGCTAAGAGGTGCCATGAGATTATCCGTAGCCGTAAGGGGATGGCAGTACCTGACCGACTTTACGAATTCTCTAAACTCCTGATCACTCGCATTATGGACGAGCGCCGATTCGCAGAGAGGGAGGGCGAGCGCCTCTTTCTGACCACCGCTGCGCTGGATGATTTACAGGCCAAGAACGTTGATTTGAACGACTATGTAAATCGTCTCTTTAACGCGGTGAAAAACAGCATTGGAATCTTCACGAAAACAGAGAAGATCGACCTTCCGATCGATGTCATTCAACAGATGGTTCGCTATCTTGATCAGTTCCCGCTGTGGTCGCATGAGATTGACGTCCTTGGCCAAGTTTTCGAGAAGTTCTTGGTAAAGACAATGACGGGTCAAGAACTCGGGCAATACTTCACCCCTCGACCCATTGTCGAGACGATCGTCGAGATGGTGAATCCAAAGCGCGGACAGACCATCCTCGATCCGGCATGCGGAAGCGGTGGGTTCCTAATCCATTCACTCATGTACATGAAGCGCAAATACAAACCTGAGACGCCCGCTGCTGTTCGCCTCCTAGCGCAGAACATACGCGGACTTGATCTGTTTGAAATCGCGACGAAACTATGCCAGATCAATCTTTTCTTACACGGCGACTGCCATGACAACGTAATTCGCTGCGACAGCTTGGATGCCGACGCCCTCCCGGACTGGATTCTCAAGGCGATTGATGATCCGGGAAAATTCGGACTAGATTGTATCGTTACTAATCCTCCGTTCGGTGCGAAAGAGGGAACGCGGCTCGATAAATCGTGGAGCAAAGACCTTTGCGCAAAGTGGGAGGCGCACGGAGTTGACCTGTTTGAATGCGCAGTGTCGAATGGCAAGTATCGTGATTTGCAACCGCAATCGCCATTCGTAGAGCTATGCATCAAGCTGCTCAAGAAGCCAAAGTTTCCCGGTGCCGGTGGAAGGCTGGGCATCGTTATCGACAACGGCCTCCTCAGTAATACTCAGAAAGAGGAACCTTCGATACGCTCGCTCATTCGAAGAGAATGCATCATCGAAGCCATCGTTGGGCTCCCAAAGGGAACGTTCAAGCCTTATGGCTCGAACGTCATTCCAGATTTTCTGATTTTGCGCCGCCGACACCCTGACGAGAGACAGGGGCCAATTTTTCGCGGGGAAGTTCTCCAAATCGGCCTTGTGCCCGGCATGGGAAGCTACAAAGAGGCCTCGGACGATGACCTACGTACCCTAGTAGAGCACGAGTTCCAGGGTAAGGAGATGTCAATTGGAGCTGCTTAACAAGCAGTTGCCTCTATGGGTTTCTTCCCTAGAGAGCGATGATTTGGAAGCCCGACTAGATAACAACTGGTATTCTCCTTCCGCATGGGCAGCAGATGAGGAAATTAGGGTCGCTGCTATAAGCCGCAAATTTAAGCTCATCACGGTATTGGAGTTGTGCGAGAACGACGGAATCAATACCGGGGTTTCTCCGGAGGATGACGGGGAGATAGGGGTCATAGAGGGGCGGAATCTGAAGCCAAACTACGTGGTGCCGTTGTTCACCAAATATGCGTATGAGGCAAGCGATCTGAAAGCTGGCGACCTGCTTGTCGGCAAAGACGGAGAAGCCGGGCACGGTTGCTCTAGTCACCGATTCCCTCCTGCGGTACTGTCCGCACATTGCTGTTGGCTGCCATGTATATCATCTGAGGGTGCGCGAGGAATACACTGTTCTCGCGCCATTCATCAGCGCGTTTTTCAATAGCAGAGCCGGGCAAGCATTGTTGCGGAAGCGGATTGCCGGCGGCACGACTCCCACGATACGCAAGTCTGACATTGCAGGCCTTCCGGTCATAATCCCTGCCGACAAGAAATGCCCCACTGAGATTCGTGAAGCAATTCTTCAAACCCAAGAAAGCATCCTCCAATCAATGGACAATCTCGGTCCGTCGGAGCTTGCAATCAAACACATCGGAATCGCGGACATAGACGTAAGGCTACCTGTCAATTGGGCTGGCGGTGGAGCGAGCCGTAGCAGTCGCCTTCTCAGCTAGAGCGTTTTCACAGTTATTGTAGACCATATCCGCAATGAGAGAACCAGGCTAAGGCGTTCTCGGCGGTAACGGCTGCCAGGGCTTCTGTAATTGCGCTTTCCAGAGCTTCTACGGTTCGGGCCTTGGCCGAGCGCAACAACTGCTTGATCTTCGACCAGGCTTGCTCGATCGGGTTGAAGTCCGGCGAGTAGGCGGGCAGATAGATCAGGCGCGCGCCCCGGGCTTCAATCTGCTCCCGTACACCCTGCACTTTGTGAGCCGATAGATTGTCCATGATGACCAGCTGTCCGGGTCGGAGCCGAGGGCACAACACCTGCTCCAGATAGGCCAGGAGAACATCGCCATCGGTCGGCGATTCGATGGTCATGGGCGCCTGCAAGCCTCGGGTGGTGAGCGCCGCCAGCATGGTCAACGTAGACCAGTGGCGGTTGGGCGTCCCTTCCGCCACCCGTTCTCCACGAGGAGCCCGGCCATAGTTGCGGGTCATCTGGGTGCTGGCTCCGCTCTCGTCAAGAAACACCAACTGCTCCGGGTCGATCTGAGTTATAGCTTTCCACCACGCTTGCCGGCGCTGCTGCGCTTCCGGGGTTTCTTGCTCCTGGGCGTGGAGTGACTTTTTTTAAGCCGCAGTCCCATCTGCCGTAAGGCCAGCCACAGCCGTCCGATGCTCAAGCTCACGCCCTTGACCGCTTGCAGCTGCTCTTGCAACTCTCGCAGCGTCAGATCCGGCTGCTTGCGGATTTGCTCCCGCATCCACTCCTGCAGCGTCACCGTCACCCGGCTCACGGGGCCACGTCGCCACGGTGGCCGCTCCATCTGCCCCGTGCGCGTGCAGGTGGCGGAGACCTTCTTGGCCCAGCCTTCACTTACCCCAAACTGTTCCGCTAACTCCCCCAGCGTCCCTTTGCCCTGCTCATAGGCCTGCAAAAACTTTCGCCGCAAATCATTTGCATAGGGTCGTGCCATCGGGTGCAGCGGAGAATCGCCACCAACAGTCTACACTATCCATGAAAACGCTATAAGGCAGATGGAATGCCAAGCTGCACGCGGCCATAATTCAAGGCGCCCGATGCTCGATTTCGACGAATTTATCTTGAAATCCGTTGCTTGCAAGCGTGCTTACTCTTGATCGGTCAGGTAGGTTCGGCTAATGCGATCGTGCCAGCACAGAGTATCCACATCGACGAACGCCCAGAGCAGCCCCATGACGAACGAAGCGGTAGAGAAATAAAGCGCCATGACGCGCTGACGACGCTCACGCCGACGGGGCGATTTTCCTTTAAAGGTGCTGAGCCGAATTTTTGCTGCAAGCATGCCCGCGGTGGCTCCGCTATAAACTAGTAGCAGGTACTGATAGATCGCCCATAGCAGCACCAGCAGCCCAGTTGCCGCCAACAGTACTGGCTTGGTGAGGGCCAACTCGGGCAGTATCTTGTGGCCCACGGCGGCGAAAACGGCCGCGGCCCCCGTCACAATTGCGCCATCCAGTAAAGCCGAATACAGGCGGCGCGTAATGCCAGCCGCCCGAAACGGCAGATCGACGTGATCGGCGTGGGTTGCAACGATTGGCTGCGCATTGGGCCCAAATTGCAGACCGTCGAGGAAGGGCGTGGTAGGGAACGCTTCCAGTTCCTCGGGCACATCGAGGATGCGCGGCTGTTCCGGCACAACCGGATCGGCCAGACGATAGAGCATTTCCGGAGCGCTTGGCGCCGGGCGTGGGAAGGCAATCACCTTGCGCTGAACCCTCGGGCGCGACAGCGGAACTGGTGGTGGCCCAGGACTGAGCGGCGACTCAGCCGGCTCGGATTCCACGGGCCATACTTCTGCTGGCGATACTTCTGCCGCGAGGGTTTCCGTTGACCACACTTCCGGCTGTTTGGAGGCGAGTTCCGACGGGACACCGCAGACTTCGGCACTGGCAACGGCGATCGGAGAAGTTTCCGCGCCGATCGCCATGCTGGCCTCATGAGTCTGCTCCTTGGCCGGCGGCTCCTCCCGCGCCGTGATAATCGAGCCCGGCGTGTTGGATTCAGGAGGAGGGAACGGAAAGCGCATGCTGTATGCTCCCTCGACACGGCGTCCGCGGCGCGAGCGAAAACCGGCCACGCGGGCGTGAATCTCCTTCCGCCAGACATCGGTGGTGGTTTGCGGCAAACTTCCAGATGCTTCAGAACGCAAGCTTCGCTGGTCGGTCATGTGGTAGCGCGACTATTCCTTCTACCCGCTTCTGTTGCAAAGCGCGTGAAGTCGCTTTGCATGGCAGAACACGCGTGAATCAAGAATGAAATGAGAAAAAGAGGCCGACGGCTCACGTCCTTGGGGCGCGGCAAACTATGCACCCGATCGCGCAAACTGCGCAACCAGTGGACATCGAGCGGGTTTAGGAGAACTCCAGAGCAGCGTGGAACCAGCACAAGCGGATGGCGTTTACCTGTCCGTAGGCAACGTGCTAAGTTGCAAGGTTCTGCTCAATTCAACCGAACCCAATGAGGACGCCCGCTTTTCGATGATTGCCCGCACTCGAATAATTATCACGGCGTTGGTGGCATGTCATCTGTTTCTGCAGCCCAGCGTGTTAACCAGCCAGTTGCGTCCGCCGGAACAGGATGATCCGTCGGCGCAAGCCGCATCGCAGTCAACTTCGTCACAGCCTGCGTCGCTTCCTGCAACACCCGCGAAATCGCAATTGGCGGACGACTCAAACTCCGACTTCGAGCCCACCGGGCAACTCCCACCCGCCAAGCCCCAGGTTACGGTGAAAACCGATAGCGGCCAGGAAGACAAACCGACCGAAGAGATCATTCAACAGGTAATTGAGTCGGGTAGCGACGACCAGGAGTCGGGACCTCCACGCCCGTCCATGAATGTTGCCCTGGGTCCGAATGAAGTGCTGATCCGCGGCGACGAACAGGAAAAGAACCAGGACATTTACAAAGCCCGCGGCCACGTCGTGATGCGTTTCCGCACCTACACACTGCACGCCGACCAGGTCATTTACGATTCCACCACAGGGCAGGTCACGGCAAACGGGCACGTAGTCTTCGAGGGCGGTCCCCACGATGATCGCCTGGTCGGGACACACGCCATCTACGACGTTAGCCGCGATACAGGAGTCTTTTACGACGTGGTCGGATCAAGTGGGGTCAAGGTCAAAGGCAAAGACATGTTCCTTACCTCTTCGACTCCTTTCTTCTTCACTGGCAAGGTCGTGGACAAGCTTGGCCCCGATCATTACAAGGTTAACCACGGCTACATCACTTCCTGCCAGTTGCCGAAACCCAAGTGGCAATTCAACTCGCAGACCGCATACGTGGAAATGGGTGCGGAGGCCACCATGCGCCACGCCACCTTGCGCATCCACGGCGTTCCCGTCTTCTATTTTCCGTGGGTAGAACATCCGGCCGATAACTTTGGGCGCCAGAGCGGCTTTCTCATCCCCGCGGTTGGAGTGTCAAGCACTCGCGGCACCATTCTGGGTGACGCGTTTTATTGGGCCATCAATCGGAGTAATGACGCCAACATTGGGGCCTCACTTTACTCCGCGCGAGGATGGGCGCAACACGGCATCTTTCGCTCGATCGGTTACAAGTACCAGTTCAAGGCCGAGTATTTTGGAGTGATCGACCAGAAAGGCGCCCCCAAGTCGCAACCCAACCCGGGACAGAACCAGGGTGGCGAGGAGCTGCGAGCAAACGGGGCGATCCAGCTGCCGGCTGGGTTTCGCGGGGTGCTCTCCGTTGACTTTCTCAGCTCTTATTTGTTTCGCTTGGCATTCGCTGAAGGCTTTGCCCTGCAATCCGTCAGCTCCGAGGTCCGCTCCACCGGATTTCTCAGCAAGAACTGGGACGGATATGCTTTGGGCTTCCTGGTTGCGCGCTATCAGTCATACCAAACCGCGACTCCGGGTGAAGTGGTCGAGATATTGCACACTCCCACGCTTGAGTTTTCTTCGGTGGAGCGTCCTTTCAGCCGCTCAAACTTGATGTACGCGTATGACGTAGGTACGGACGGCGTTTCACGGAATGAGATGGGATTTGCGACTGCCCCGGTGGTCGGACGTCTCGACGCCCATCCCTACATTTCCCTGCCTACGTTCTTTCATGGCTGGACTTTTCGCCCGGAGGCAGGAGCCCGGGAGACCTTTTACACTCAGCGACTGGAAGGCGGAGAGCTGGGAGCGTCAGGGAAGGCGGTCAGCGATCCGATCAACCGGAATGTTCTGGACGCGTCGATGGAGATCCGGCCACCGTCGGCGTCGAAAATCTTCGATCGTAAACTCTTTGGTTACGTGATGAAGCATACGATCGAACCCCAGGTTGTCTATCGCTACCAGACGGGTATCGACAACTTCAGCCAGATCATACGCTTCGACGAGCGCGATATTCTGGCCGACACCAACGAAGTGGAATACGGTGTGGTTAACCGGCTGTTTGCCAAGAAAACGAAGTCGACGGCCGAATGCTTTCATCATCCGAAATATGCGCTTCTATCCCAGCAGAACGAATTTGCTGCCAGCAAAACTACAGATGAAACGGAGCCTGGTACCTGCGATGACAAAGACGGTCCGGCGCGTGAAGTCGTCACCTGGGAGATAGCGCAGAAGTACTTCTTCGATCCGACTTTTGGCGGAGCATTGGTCCCCGGTCAGCGTAACGTGTTCGACAGTACTGTGGATTTTACCGGGATCGCGTTTCTTACGGAGCCGCGACGCTTTTCGCCCGTCATCTCGCGTCTCAGAATGCAAGACGCAAAAAGCGACATTCAATGGGCACTGGACTATGACCCGGTGCTCAATCATGTAAATGCCAGCACTCTTTTAGTGGGCCGCAGGATCGGAAATAGCGGCCTGTGGTATATCGCGGGTGGACAAACCTTTATGCGAGAGCTCCCAGAATTAATCCCGATCTCCGGTTCGCCAACGCCAGGCTTTAGCATCTTCAACCAGTACCGCGTCATGGTGCAGTACGGTAACGTTGCCCGGAAAGGGTTAAGTGGCGCGGCGGCCGTGGCGGTGGACGACCGATTCGGTTACGTGCAGGCGGCAACGGTTCAGACCAACTACAACTGGGACTGTTGTGGCGTCGCCTTCGAGTATTCGCGGTGGGCCTATGCCCCCACCATCAGCCAGGAGAACAGTTATCGTTTCTCGTTCAGCCTTTCTAACATCGGGACGTTCGGCACCATCCGCCGGCTGCAGAGACTGTACTAACCAACGCGTCACCTCCACTTCCCGCCGGGTGTCTTACAATTGAACGATGCCTGTTGAAGCCGAAGCTCTTGCGGCCAAATCCCATGCGCTGGCGGAACACTTGCATTCCCTCGGCCGATTGCTGGTGGCCTATTCCGGTGGAGTGGACTCCGGATTCCTGGCTTGGGCAGCACACCGCGACCTGGCTGGCGACATGCTGGCGATGCTGGCTGACTCTCCCAGCCTTGCGCGCTCGCAAATGCGCGATGCCGTTGCCTTCGCTGAGGAGCAAGGCATACCGCTGAGCGTCGTGGCCACCGATGAGATGGAGCGTCCTGAATACCAGCGTAACGATGGCGCGCGTTGCTATCACTGCAAAGACGAACTGTTCTCTGTCATGGAAGAGCATCGGCAAAGCCTGGGGTTCGATTCCGTTGCCTATGGGGTGAACCTCGATGACCAAGGTGACTTCCGGCCTGGCCAGCAGGCGGCCCGCGAGCACCATGTGGCCGCACCTTTGCTTGCGGCGGGACTGACCAAGGCCGACATCCGGCAACTGGCATCGCAAGCGGGATTGCGTATCTGGGACAAACCTGCATCGGCGTGTCTGTCTTCCCGGATCGAGTATGGGCGTCGGGTGACTCGGGAGGCGCTTTCGGCTGTGGAGCAGGGCGAAGACGTGCTGCGGGAACTTGGTTTCCGCCAAGTACGCGTGCGCCATCACGGCGAAATAGCGCGGATCGAGATCGCGCGCGAAGAATTGCCGCGGGCTATGACCATGGAAATGGCAACCGAGTTCACGCGAATATTCAAAGAGCTCGGGTTTAGCTATGTCACCCTTGATCTCGAAGGGTTTCGTTCGGGTTCGATGAATGCTGTGTTGCCGGTGGGCACGCTGCTGAAAACCGTGAAGAAAGCTTGAAGGCCTGAGAGACTTCTGGCTCCGCTCCGCGAGAGTCGGGAGCGCCCGCCATGAGATAATCGAGGCTTGGGTTCTATCCCCTAAGGTGGTTTTCATTTTGCTCTTGAGACGACTCGCTGTCTTGTTGCTATTGTTGTGCGC
The DNA here is from genome assembly GCA_963836295.1 of uncultured Acidobacteriaceae bacterium. Taxonomy (GTDB): domain Bacteria; phylum Acidobacteriota; class Terriglobia; order Terriglobales; family Acidobacteriaceae; genus Bog-257. The sequence goes on from CAWIIY010000011.1 coordinate 399,873, forward strand.
CGGGTGTTCGGCGCAGTCGAGTTCAACTTCCGCCCCTCCAGACGTGACCCAAAAGGTGCAGCGGCAGGTTCAGGCTTACTTCAATATTCCTCCCGAAGTGGATATCAAGTTGGGACCGCTAACGCCAAGCGAGTTTCCCAACTTCGACAACATGACCGTCACCTTGAGTCATGGAGAGAAGTCGCAATCGGTCCAATTCCTGCTTTCCAAGGACGGCAAGACGCTGATTCGCATGACCAAGATGGACCTGACCAAGGACCCCTACGCCGAGACGATGAAGGAAATCGACGTAGCCGGCCGGCCGGTGCGAGGAAATCCGGACGCCAAGGTTACCCTTGTCAACTTCGATGACTTCGAGTGTCCGTTCTGCGCCCGCATGCACAGCACGCTGATGAGCGAAATTCTGCCGCAATACGGCGACAAGATTAAGATCATCTACAAAGATTATCCCCTGTCGATGCACCCATGGGCGGTACACGCCGCCAACGACGCCAACTGCCTGGCCAAAGACAGCGGCAAGAGCTACTGGGAGTTCGCTGATTACGTGCATGGCAATCAGCACGCAATTAGCCGGTCCTCAACAGAACGTGCAACAGGCATTTGGCGAGTTGGACCGCATCACGTTGGATATCGGCAAAAAGAATGGTGCCGATGCCAGCCGGCTGCAGGCGTGCGTGAAAGCCCAGGGGAACGCAATCGTGAAGGCCTCGATGGCCGAGGGCGACTCGATTGGCGTTAGCGCGACCCCGACGATATTTGTCAATGGAGAACGGCTGGAAGGGGCGGTGGATGCCGCCGAAGTTAGGGCGGCATTAAACCAGCAGTTGCTGGCTGCGGGAGTGCAGCCACCGGCGCCGGCCCCGGCCCCAGCATCGCCGCCAGCGCCCAGCAAATAGGATGCGATCCAGTATAGAAAGGGCGTGGCTTTCGAGGCTGGCGAGAGAATCGAAAGATCCCTTGGGGCGGCATAGGTCATGCCGCACGCGAAGCCCCCGAAAATTTACGATGGCATCGACGGCGGCCCGGAGGCCGGTTCTCCCGATGCCCGCCTGGCATGCAGTTTTCAGAAGGAGTGGAGTTTGAAATTGAAACCCAAGAGTGTGGCGGGTCTAGCGATTTTGGCCACTCTGTCGATCGCTGTCACTGCGCTGCTGTTGAGCGTGGGCTGTTCCGGAAAGCAGGATGGCGCAGACGTAATGGCGAGCGTGAATGGCCGCAAGATTACCCGCACCGAGGTGGAAAAGTATTTCAACAACCAGACCGCGGAGGCGCCGCAAAAGCCCAGCGTGGAGCAGGCTGACAGCTTGCGTCTGAGCATTCTGCGCGAGCTTATCGATAACGAAATCCTGATGCAGCGCGCGGAAAAGCTTGGCTTGCTGGCGACGGATGAGGAAGTGAATAGCAAGCTGGCGGAGATCAAGGCGCCCTACACGCAGGAAGAATTCGATAAACGCCTGAAGGAGCGCAATCTCACACTCGACGACTTCAAGCGCGACTTGCGCCGCTCCATCACCGTGGACAAGGTGCTCAACAAGGAAGTCACGTCGAAGATCAACATTACCGACGAGGACATCACCAACTACTACAACCAGCACAAGGCCGAGTTCAACCTGATCGAACCCCAATACCACCTGGCGCAAATCCTGGTAACCACGCAGCCCAACCCGCAAGTCAAAACCATGAAGGCACAGAACGAGGTTGACGCGCGCAAGAAAATCCAGATGATCGCCAATCGCCTGGATAGCGGCGAGGACTTCGCCACCGTAGCCATGAACTACTCGGAGCAGCCAGAGACGTCGCAAAACGGCGGCGACTTGGGTTTCGTTCCGGAATCGTCGCTGAAGGCGGACAAGATTGCCTATGATGCGATCAACAAGCTAAAGCCCGGACAATACACCGGGGTGCTGCCGGTGGCCGATCCTAACAGTCATCAGATTTACGGATATCGCATCGTCAAGCTGATCAGCAAGGAAGCTGCCGGTCAGCGCGAACTGCAGGACCCGCGCGTGCAGCAGGCGATACGGGAACAGCTACGTGACCGCCGGGAGCAGTTGCTGAAAGCAGCGTATTACGAAACCATTCGCGACAAGGCCTCGGTGGAGAACTACTTCGCAGAAGAAATCCTGAAGAAGGCGGGAACGATGAAGTAGCGACGCTACAGTTGCGACTAACGGTTGTATCGACTCACAATGTAACCCTCGCTTTGGAGCCGGTCACTGCGTTCCAACTAAGCCGTCTCCACAAACGCCATCACCAGCTCCCTTTCTCGTGGCCCGTCAAGCTCAATCAGAACAACCCGCTGCCAGGTTCCCAACAACAGCAAACCCCGATCGACCATCAGCGTCAGCGAGGTTCCGATCAGCGTGGATAGGATGTGATCAGGCACGTGCGACGGGTCGTGGGGATGGCGATACTGAAGTTTGGGAATGAGGTGCTCGAAGGCGTTGAGCATGTCCAGGTCGGTTCCGGGGTCAAGATCGGCTGTAGCCAACGCGGCGGTGGTATGAAGCACACTCAATTGGCATACCCCCGTCTTGTCGCCATACTGCTTCCACAGAAGGGATTCAAGCTGCTCCGTGATATCCACGATTTCGCGCTTCTTATGGGTTTTGATCGTAAGCCGATGCATGACTCACCTACTGACTCGGCGTGAACAACTCTAATCTCACTCGCCAGGACACGGATTGCCCAGGCTGCACCAGCACCATGCCAGTGTCGACGCTTCCCCAATTCTTGTTGTAAGGATCGGGCAGATTGAACTGTGGTTCGATGGCGACGAAATTTTTCTGCGGCGGAGCATACACCTGGATTGACTTGATGTGGGGTGAAAGCGTGATCAGCCGCAAACCGTACTTGGCTTCGGGGTCGATAATCTCCGAAACCGTACTTCCTTTAGGACTGTACTTCAACTCGGAGAAATTATCGTCAAGATATTGTTTTTCAAGCGGGCGTCCCCCGGGCGTGTCAAAGTCGTAGGGCGTACCTTTGACCGTCACTCGCTGCCCGGTGGTGAACGAATCGTCGTAGTTATTCATAACGGCGCGAGTGTCGCTCGGCAATTGCAGCCTGACTTGTTGACGCTCGCCGCTGGGGAGAACGAAGTAAGGATGCCAGCCGATTCCGATCGGCAGCGGTGCATGACCAACATTTTTGGCGGTCACTGTCATCTCGAAGGCGTTATTCATCAGTCTGGTCTCGACACGAACCTCAGTGTCAGAAAGCCAATGCCCGTCGAAGTTGCCGGCATTCAATACGGCGGCGACGGTGGAATCGCCGGCTCCATCCTTCTGCGTAACATCCGCGAATTTGGAGCGCAGCATCAGGCCATGAATCGCGTGCTTTTCCGCACCCGGATTGTTGCCGCTCCAGTTCGCCGGCAGTGTAACCGTTTTCCCGGCCACTTCCGCGGTAATGGTTTTGCCATCCGCCGAAACCTTGCCGCGAATTCGATTTGCGAAGGGCAGAAGAATGGCGCCGCCCATCTTGAATACCTGGTTACCAAACGCATCATCGCTTTTGTCCAGCAACTGCTCCGATTCGGGTAGAGGCGGCGAATTGAGCAGATTGATCTCTCCCTTTCCCGGCAGATAAGCCTTGATCTGCAATACGGCCATGCCGCGGCCGGGCAGGATTGTGGCTTCCAGAAACTGTGGTTTGCTCTTGTCGCCCGAGTTCGGCCGTTGCAGTACTATCATCGGCTCTCCCCCAACCGAAATCGACTGTGGCGGCAGGGCTGAATCCTTGTCAGTCACGGCTTGGCTGTTGCTACTGTCAGGAATCCAACCGCACGTCAACAGAATTGCGAGACACAAACCTAAACCGGTCCTGGAGACCTTCACCATCCACATTGGCGGTTCGCCTTTCCCTATCACGTCGTTAGTTATCTCTCGTGCCCTGACCGTTTGTCGCCGGAAGCTGTGGCGGGCGCAGGCTTCATGAACTTAGCATCGTCAATCGGAACGTTTTGTTGCACCTGATCCACCTGAATGGTAAAAGCTCCACTTGGACGCGCAATGGTCTCACCGATACGGCGTCTTAACGCCACCTACATCACGGTAATCAGCGAAGTCAACTTGCGTGGGATTCAGACCCAGAGGCGTATCGGCATAGTGCACCATGCGCACGAGCAGTCCGGAGCTCTTATCGAAATAGAACTTCACCGGCGGCTGACCTTTGGACAACCCGAGCACGACATCGGTCTCATGGCCGTCAATCGTTTCCGCGCGCTCCTGCAGCTTCAACTCATCGAAGACCTTCTCCAGCTGACCGGGATAAAAAGCCCTGGCGTTGAGCTTCGCAGCTTCCGCCTCCGCGTCAGACATTTCCCGCAAAGGCCGTCCGGGAAATGCAATCCATCCCACACTGCCGTTGTAGGCGGTGATGCTGTCGCCCTTGGGCATGTGCATCACAGAAACACGCTGGTCAGGGGCCTTGGTGTAGATATCGATTGGCACGGGGTGGCCGTCAGGCATGTTCGCCATGGCCTTCTCCACTCGCGTCGAGACTTTGTTGAGCGCAGCCTGGCCTCCAAGCGCTTGAATGTATCGGGCGAGCACAGGAACGCCGGACGGCAAAGTGGCCGGGGACATTTCGTGTTCATGTTCGTGCATGGCTTCCATCGCCGCAGGCTTCGGATTCGCGGCGATGATGGCCGGTATCGCGGCTGGATGTGGCGAACCCCGATGACAGGTGTTGCAGGTGACCTCGCGTTCGCCTTCGAAATGGTTCTGGTTGATGGCGAACATCATCTGCATCATCTTCCGTGCGGTCTGCTTTTCTTTCTTGTCATCCTTGTCGAACTCACGTTCAACGTGGCAGAAGTCGCACTCCACGCCCAGCGAGGCGGTGATGAATTGCATGGCAGGCACCAACTGGTCAGCGGGAATGTTCTTCAATACCTGGATATTCTTGTACTGCTGTGCGGCCGTTTTGACAGCTGAACCGGAATTCGCCGGTGCTGACTGTGCTGAATGAGCGCTAATGACGGTGGCGGACGTTGCCAGTATCAGAACAACCATGCCGCCAAAGAGCGGGGCGAATCCTGCACAAGGTATGATCTTGAACCTCGATTGCTTCTCCAAGCGTGTCTTCCCTTTCGTGCTGGAAGTCTAACAAATTGACGGACATTGCCCGCCCTGGGCGTCTTCCTATCGGTCGGCGGTTTCTCGCGCCTCCGAATGTTCGCGGCCGCTGAGCTTTTCGGGATTCATCTGGAAAAGCCGCGGCAGGCTGATTGCTTCTCCGGCTTCTAACGACATGCATTGTTCAAGTGGGTGGGGTGGCCGGTTTCGTCAGAAACCCACCCGCCCCACGCGAATCAGCGCAGACCAATCAGGAGACCCGTCTGCCGCCTGTCCCGCGGCATTGATATGCTCACGCTCCTTCAACTCGGGGAATGGAAGGCCGCCCGTGACCAAGCGTCCCCGCTTGTATAGCAACTCATCCAGTGTGCCGTTCAATAGGAGCTGGTAGTTCCACGGTTGGGGATGCTTCAAGTCCGCGGCGATCTTGGTATCGAGCGTGGTCGTGCAGTTTCGGGTCAGCGCGTTATACCACTCCGGATGATCTCGCAACTGGTTGAGGTAATCCGCATAGATGAGAAATATCTTGCGCGCCTCGTTCGGCGTCACCGTGGTGCGATACAGGAACACTTGCTCGTCCTTGCGGAAGTTGGTGCGCAATCGAATGACATCGCGCTCGTCGGCCGTGATGAAGATCAGCTCGTATTGCCGGAAAAATCCGAGTATCGCCGAGTAGTCCTGTCCCACTTTGTAACGCGCTTCGATCGAGAACGCGATATGGTCGTTGTCCCCGAACTGGAAGCTAATGATCGGGTGGCCGATATACTTCGGCCCCCAGGTGGTGAAGAAAAGATCTGCGTAGCGGAGTTGCGACAGATACACGGTCCGGTCGCTCCAGCAATCCGTGTAGTCCTTCTCGGTGCGGTAGTCGCAGTTGCGCAGATTGTGGATGGTGACCCGGTCTCCATTGATCTCGACCGAGGCGGTTCGCGCCGCGTCGGCTTGCCAGTCGCCTTCATTGGATGGCCTCAGGCTGAGCCACCACGCCAGCACAATGCAGAAGCCTGCGAAACACAACACTGCCGCCCACGGTCGCTTGACGAGTATCAGGATCGCGAGAATTCCGATGACATAGATTACGGTCACCGGAATGCGCAAGGCTGCAATCCGAAAATCAATGTACAGAGCCGCCACTGCCCACAGAGTGAGCAGCGCGAGAATGAACCACATGATGGTGCGTCCCAGGGCCCGCATCGCCCTGAACCGAACCGGCGATGGCGAAAGCCGATGACTGACAGCATTATCCATAATTTTCCTTGTCTTGCGGTCGAACCGGCTCGCGGCCGATTGCTGAGTCGCACATCGGCGTCGACCCCGTACGATTGTACTGGGCCTTCGGGATTGGCGTGAACTGGCACATCTGCCAGTTGCGCTCGATTGCGGATTCATCGCGGGTACCACTTCGCATCTGCCAATGATCGTGGGGACGGGGAGGTCTGGAGTTCAATCCGGGCAGGGCGCCCCCCTACATCGGCATCGATCAGCAATTTCGTTCCGGGCGTCGTGCTTCTCCGACTAACGCATAATGAAGCCGATCGAGACTCGATCTCGCGAGCTGGCAAATTTACTAGTGGCAATCCGCGACTTTTTCGGCTAAAAAGACAACTACCCTCGTAACCGAGAGTTGAGTTCCGTTTATTGACGCCTAGGAGTGTCTCGATGCGAACCGGATGTGCGCTTCACCACGTTGAAATACCCACACACAATGCCAGGGTACGGCATTCAGCAGGTTTGCGGCGTCCTCAGTGGCTACCGAGCACGGCCTTCCTCGGCGCTTGCCTGTTGAGTCTTCTGTTGCTGGCTGGCTGCGAAAAGAAGGAAGAAAAGCCCAAGGCCGGCCCGCCCGAGGTTCTCGTCGCAGACGTGGTGCAGCAAGACGTGCCCACCGTAGCTGAGTGGGTGGCGCAACTGAATGGCCCGGTCAACGCTGATATCACGCCTAAGGTCCAGGGCTACCTGCTCAGGCAGGATTACCATAACGGCTACTTCGTCAAGAAGGGCCAGCTTCTGTTCGAGCTTGACCCACGGCAGTACGAGGCAGCGGTAGACCAAGCCAAGGCCCAGGTGGAAGTGGCGGAAGCAGAGCTCGCAAAGTTCACGGCCGATGTGCAACGCGATATCCCGCTGGCCGCCCAGAACGCAATTCCACAAAAGCAGCTCGATACCGACCTCGCCAATCAGGCTGCCACGAAGGCGCAAGTGCAAGCTATGCAGGCCAACCTGGACAATGCGAAGTTGAACCTGGCGTGAACCAAGGTCTATTCCCCCATTGACGGCATTGCCGGGGTATCCAATTCCCAGATTGGCGATTTGGTGGGAACCACGACGAAAATGGCGACTGTCTCCCAGGTCAATCCCATCTGGGCTTACTTCAATGTTAGCGAGAGCATCTTCCTCAATTTCGCGCCCCAAGTCACGGGAATTATTACCGGCAAAGTTAATCGGGCGGAGCTGAAAAACATGCCGGTAGAGTTTATCCAATCCAATAACGAGCCGTATCCCCGGAAGGGCGTCATCATCTACGTGAATCGGCAGGTCGGCACGCAGACCGGCACCATCCAGATGGCCGCCGAATTCCCCAATCCTGACGCCGTGCTTCGCCCCGGCGGCTTTGGACGGGTGAAGATTGCGATCGGCGAAAACAAGAACGCCTTGCTGGTGCCGCAGCCCGCGGTCATCGAGATACAGGGGCAGTATCAACTCATTGTGCTCAACGCCGAGAACCGGGCCACTTTCCGCCCGGTCAAGATGGGAGAGCGGGTCGGACCGAACTGGATCGTCAGCGAAGGGATGAAGCCGGGCGAGAAGGTTGTGGTTGAAGGCATCCAGAAGGTCCAGCAGTTTGCGGCAGCGGTGCCCGAGATGGCCAAGGAGGGTGTCCCCGTTGTTCCCAAGCCATACGTGCCCGCCACGGCAGCGGCGGCAGGGAGCAACTGACCATGTCGAAATTCTTCATTAATCGGCCCATCGTCGCCATCGTTATCGCCATTCTGATGGTCCTGGCGGGCGTGGTCGCCATGCTTGAGCTGCCTACCGCACAGTTTCCCAACATCGCCGATCCGATGATCCAGGTGAAGGCAACCTATCCCGGCGCGGACGCCACAACCATTGCCGAATCGGTCGCCACTCCCATCGAGCAGCAGATGTCGGGCGTCAGCGGCATGAACTACATGTACTCGCTGAGCGCCAGTTCGGGCGGGGGCATGACGTTGTATGTGGACTTCCAGCTTGGCACCGACATTAACACCGACCAGATTCTGGCGCAGATGCGGAGTGGGCAGGCCAATTCGCAACTGCCCTCCGAGGTCACCCAGCAGGGAGTGATCGTGCAGCCGGGCACGACGGCGCCCTTCATGTTGCTCGACCTCTACTCGCCCACGGGCGCATACGACAACATCTTCCTGGCCAACTACGCCATCATCAATTTGCAATACGCGCTGACGCGCATCTCCGGCGTCGGACAAGTGCAGATATTCGGCGCCGGACCCTATGCCATGCGTATTTGGGTGAATCCTGACCGGCTGGCCAGCCTGGGAGTGACGGTTTCCGACATCACCGATGCGGTCAAGGCGCAGAACAAGGTCAATCCTGGAGGCCAGGTCGGCGGACAACCCGTTCCCCCAGGGCAACAGTTCACCTATAACGTTCGCGCTCCCGGACGCCTGCCCACACCGGAAGAGTTCAATGAGATTGTCGTCCGTGCCCAGCCCGACGGCTCCATCCTGCGCCTGAAAGATGTGGCGCGGGTGGAAATGGGGTCGCAATACTATTCTTATATGGCGCGGATGGGAACGGCGCCGGAGGAAGGCAAGCCCGTCAAACCTGCCCAGCCGGCGGCGCTTATCGCCCTCTACCTCACCCCGGGCAGCAATGCCCTGGCCACCCGCGCCAACGTCCTCAAATTCATGGACGAGGCGAAAGGAAGGTTCCCCCAGGGACTGGAGTACATTACTGCGCTCGACACCACGCTCGCAGTCAGTGCCGGAATCCACGAAATTTATAAGACTCTTGGCGAGGCGATGATCCTGGTCATCCTCGTGGTTTACATCTTCCTTCAGGGTTGGAGAGCCACGCTGATCCCGCTGCTCGCGGTCCCGGTATCGCTGATCGCGACTTTCATGGTCTTTCCCATGCTTGGGTTTTCCATCAACACTCTTTCGTTGCTAGGACTGGTGCTGGCCATTGGTTTGGTGGTGGACGACGCCATCGTGGTGGTGGAGGCGGTGGAACACCATATTGAGCAGGGTCTATCGCCTCACGACGCCAGTATCAAAGCAATGGAGGAAGTTTCCGGCCCGGTGATTGCCATCGGCCTCATCCTGGCAGCGGTGTTTGTTCCCACGGCCTTCATTCCCGGTATCACCGGACAGCTTTACAAGCAGTTCGCCATCACCATTGCGATTTCGGTTTTGTTCTCCGCGTTCAATGCGCTTACGCTCAGCCCCGCCCTGTCCGCCATGCTGCTGCGTCCCAAGAAACCGACCCGCGGGCCTTTGGGCGCTTTCTTCCGCGGGTTCAATAACGTCTTCGGCAAGGCCACGGATGGATATGTTGGCGCTTGTCATCATTTAATCCGCAAGGCAGGCATCGCCTTCCTGCTGCTAGGTGTATTGACCGTGGCTGCCGGTTACTACGGCAAGGGCCTGCCGAAGAGCTTTCTACCCGACGAAGATCAGGGCTACGTTTATGCCGGCTTGCAACTGCCCGACGCGTCCTCGCTGCAACGCTCCTCCGAGGCTGCCCGCGAAGTCGAAAAGATCATCATGGAGACTCCCGGCGTGCAGTACGTGAGCTCGGTCATGGGCTACAGCATGTTGAGCGGCGTCAATGCCACCTATAGTTCCTTCTTCTTCATCTCGGAGAAGCCCTGGGACGAGCGCAAGACCCCCGAGGAAAGCTACGATGGCATCAAGGCCCACCTGCAACAGGCGCTCTCCAAGGTTCCGGCAGGCATTGCATTTTCATTTCCTCCGCCGGCAATTCCGGGCGTGGGAACGTCCGGTGGCGCAACCTTCATTCTGGAAGACCGGTCGGGCAGCGGCATCGATTTTCTGGCCAAGAACACGCAAATCTTTATGGCCGAGGCCCGCAAGCGTCCGGAGCTGACAGGCGTGATGACCACCGCCCTGTTCGGTGTGCCCCAGGTAGGTGTGAATGTGGACAATGCCAAGGCCATGACCCAGCAGATTCCACTGAGCGGGCTTTACCAAACCGTGCAGACCTTCATGGGCGGTTCGTTGATCAATTTCTTCAATCGTTTCGGCTTGCAGTGGCAGGTGTACGTCCAGGCCGATGGCGCCTTCCGTACCAGCGCCAGTAATCTCGGCAAGTTCTACGTCAGGAACGCTACGGGAGAGATGGTCCCCTTGAGCACGCTGACCAGCACCTATCCGCGCGCCGGCGCCGAGTTCGTCATGCGCTACAACCTGTTCAACTGCGTGCAGATTAACGCCTCAGCCGCGCCCGGTTACAGCTCCGGTCAGGCCATGGCCGCCTTCGAGGACGTCTTCCACAAAACCATGCCTCCACAGATGGGCTTCGACTACAGCGGCATGTCCTACCAGGAGCAGAAGGCGGCGCAGGGCGTTTCGCCCACCACCATCTTCGCCCTGGCGTTCTTTATCGTCTTCCTCATTATGGCGGCGCAATACGAGAGCTGGACGCTGCCTTTCAGTGTGTTGTTGGGCGTCCCGATTGCTGTCTTCGGCGCGTTCATAACCCTTCACTTCCGTCGGCTCGACAACAATGTGTACGCCCAGATCGGATTGGTCATGCTCATCGGATTGTCGGCCAAGAATGCCATTCTGATCGTTGAGTTCGCCAAGTTGGAATACGACAAGGGCGCGACCCTCATTGACGCTGCTCTTAAGGGTGCAAGGACGAGACTGCGTCCCATCCTGATGACGGCATTCGCCTTCATTCTCGGTTGTGTGCCGCTATGGACGGCTTCCGGCGCCGGCGCCATCTCGCGGCAGGTGCTGGGCACCTGCGTGATTGGCGGCATGATGGCGGCGACCCTGCTCGCCGTCTTCTTCATTCCCGTCAGCTTCGATGTGGTGGAGCGCTTTGGCGCGTGGATATCGGGCGGGAAAAAGGAGCCGCACAAAGAGGGGACGGGGCCAGTCCCGGAGGGAGCCGGAGATGACTAACGTGAGAATATACGCGGTTTGTGGGTTGTTGCTGGCCCTCTGTGGATGCAAAGTGGGCCCGAATTACAAGCGTCCCTCGCTGAACATTCCCGACCAGTACCGGAGTGCGCCAACAGTGCCACCCGCCGGCGAACAGTTTGGCGAAATGAAATGGTGGAGCGTCTTCGAGGACCAAACCCTGCAGGCGCTCATCAAGGAAGCGCTCGCCGACAACTACGACATGAAGATCGCGGCCACCCGCATCCTGGAGGCCAGCGCTAACTTGGGCATCACCCGCGCTAATCAATTTCCCCAGGTGAACGGCGGCTTTGGGATCACGAACGAGCGCAATAATTTCTTCCTCAATAACCCAACCTTCGACATTGCGCAACTGTCGCTCTCCTACGTCGTCGACTTTTGGGGGCAGTACCGTCGTGCAACCGAATCGGCGCGCGCCACCCTTCTGGCGACCGAGTACGGACAAGCCGTGGTGCAGGTCACTTTGATTTCGTCGGTGGCCAGCAATTACTTTTTGCTGCGGCAATATGACGCCCAGCTCGTGTACTCGGAAAACACGGTCAAAACCGACCAGGAAATCCTGAAGCTCAACCAGATCAAGTTCCATGGCGGTGAATCCGCCATAACCGATGTGTATCAGGCGCAGACGCTGGTGCAACAGGCGGAAGCCGAAGTTATCAGCCTGAAGCAGGCGATCGCGCAAACTGAAAACAACATCAGCATCCTCCTGGGCAAAAATCCCGGCGACATCCCGCGCGGGCGAACCCTGGTAGACCAGCCACACCTGCCCGAAGTGCCGCCCGGCCTGCCTTCGGCGCTGCTGCAACGCCGGCCCGATGTTCGTCGTTCAGAGGAAAATCTGGTCGCCGCCAACGCTAACGTGGGCGTCGCCAAGGCCGCTTTCTTTCCGCAGATCTCGCTGACCGGCATCTTCGGCGCGCAGAGCACCGCTATCACCAGCTTCCTGCAGGGGCCGGCAACCTTCTGGTCGCTGGGCGGACAAGCTGTTCAACCTATCTTCCAGGGAGGCCGCATCCGGGCCAACTATCGCCTCGCCTGGGCGCAACGCGACGAAGCCGAGTTGACCTACAAGCAGACCGTGTTGCAGGCCTTTGGCGACGTTTCCAATAGCCTGGTGGGCTACAACCAATCGCGGCTCTATCGCATGAAAATTGATGGACCAGACCCATACCTACAAGCAAATGGCCGACCTGGCCAACGTGCGCTTCCAGGGGGGCGTCACCAGCTTCCTCGAGGTGCAGTATTACGAGCAGGAATACTTTACTTCGGCGCTGGCCCTGGAACAGGCCTGGTACTCCGAGTTGCAGAACTACGTTCAGCTATATCAGGCGCTGGGTGGAGGTTGGCAGCAGTAACGCGCGGACAGTCTTAAGCGGAATGGAGATGTCGTCATGGCTCTTCTTGATTTGGTGTTTCAAGGCGGCGGTGCAAAGGGGGCTGCATTTGTAGGGGCCCTGGAAGTACTCGCGGCGGCGGGACACAGCCACCGCCGATTGATCGGGACCTCCGCCGGCGCCATCACCGCTACCTTGCTCGGAGCTGGCTATTCCGCGGCAGAATTATCGCAAGCCACCGCCGAGACTTTGCCTGGGACCACAGATCCGGTCTTCACCACCTTTATGGACGCTCCCAAGACCAATGACTTCGATTCAGCTGAAATCGCCAACAGCCAGATCATGGAGTTGCTGGAAAACGCGCATGTGCCGGGATTTGCATCCAAGGAAATGCTCAGTCTGGGAATGCAACTCGATCTCTTTCGCGAAATGTTCTCGTTTAACGAGTGTGGCGGGTTCTACACGGGTAACGCGTTCCTGGCCTGGTTTCGAAACAAGCTCCAAGCCAAGAGACTTGATCCCGACCTTACCTGGAGTCAGTTTGCTGCCAAGACAGGCTCCGATGTTTCCGTGGTCACCTCCGACGTGACAGAGCAAGAGATGCTCGTATTGAACGAGCGAACTGCGCCACAAGTCCCAGTTGCTTTGGCGGTACGAATGTCGATGAGTATTCCGTTCGTATGGCGAGAGATGATTTGGGATTCAGCGTGGGGCATGTACCGCGGCCGTAATAAGACGGGCCACACATTTGTAGATGGTGGCGTCTTATCGAACTTTCCCCTCGAATTAGTCGCCGAAAGTAATCCCGAGATCGTCGAGATCATGGGTAACACCGATCCCAATGGCGCCGGCACGTTGGGATTGATGTTCGGACCAGAACATCGCAGTGCCTGGCGCTGGAAACTCTCAGACACCTCGTCCACGGCTGCGCACCGCCGACCGCGTCACCCGTCTTATCGACACCATGACAGGAAGCTCCGATGCGGAGATCATGCGGAAGTATCCCAATCTGATTTGTCATTTGCCGGTTGGTGGGTACGGCACCACTGAGTTCCGCATGTCCCAGGACAGGATGAATCTCCTGATCGGCGCGGGTCGAACCGCAATGACTGCTTATCTCTCCCAGCAGCGCTTGAGATAACTCGTCGCAGGTTCGGGAATGGTCGGCGGGTTGCGCGTCGTCGGTTTCACAGCACGAACCGCAGTTGCTGGCCCTTACGAGCCGGACGATCCGAACCCCTTCGCCCCGCGTGCCGCATCGCTCAGTTGGTCTTCCACAACCTCATGGGCGAGAAACGGGTGCTCAAGCAACTGGGCGATCCTGTCGCCTTTGCGAATGGAACACGGCTGGTCACCGAGGTTTTCCATGATTACGATGATCTCTCCACGGTAGCCAGCGTCTATGACTCCGGCATTGCACAGCAGCCGCTTTTTGGCGAGGCCGGACCCGGGTCTTCACGATTCCTCCCGCCGGGGGCACAAACTCAATCGCGATACCGGTATGCACTCCTGCTGCCCCGCGTGCTGCAATCGTGAGATCTTCGGAAGAGTAGAGATCGTAGCCGATGTCTTCTCCAGGGTGGGCTACCGTCGGTAGAACGGCATCAGGCGAGAGCTTCTTCACTTTCAGCATGAGCACCAATTGTGCCAGAAAGTGGCCACTACAAGCGAAGGAGCCAGTTCCGCGGCAGAATCCTCTCGACGCGCGCCGTCGGTCTGCTTAAAGTGGTTAGGTCGAGTCCTTTGAAAACTGGGCCCGTATCATGAATCAGCTTTCCCATCCGCAGAGCGCCGTTCCTTTCTTTGACGAAGCCGAGGTGCAACGAGTGCTGCCCTTGGAAGCGCTCATCCCCGCCATGGAGCGGGCCCTCATCGATTTCTCCGCCGGGCGCGTTCTGCACCCAGTTCGCAGCGTAATTTCCGTCCCCCAGCACGGCGGGTTTATGGGACTCATGCCGGCGGTCTATGGCGAGCTTATGGGCACCAAGCTGGTCAATCTTTATCCCAACAACGCAACGCGCGGGCAGCCCACCCATCTCGCCATCATCGTTCTGTTTCGGGCGGAGACGGGAGAACCGTTGGCTGTCCTGGATGGCCGCTTGATCACCGAATTGCGCACGGCTGCGGTCTCGGCGGTCGCGACTCGGCTGCTTTCACCACCCCATGCTTCCAAACTCGCGATCCTAGGCAGTGGTGTGCAGGCGCGCGCCCACGTCAAGGCCCTTGGGCTGGTACGAGGATTCCGGGAAATCCGCGTTTGGAGTCGCAATCCACAACATGCAGAGCTATTGGCCGACGAACTTGGCGGCGTAGCGACATCAGCAGAAGAAGCGGTGCGCGACGCCGATGTGGTCGTTACCGTGACCAACTCGTTCGAGCCCGTGCTTCGCGGGAAATGGCTGAAACCGGGCGTGTTGATCAATGCAGTGGGCGCAGTCGGACTGGCGCGCCGCGAACTGGACGACGATGCCATGCGCGGTGCCGTGATCGTTGACTCGCGCGAACCGGCGCTGAAGGAATCGGGCGACATCCTGCTCGCACGAGCAAGTATCTACGCAGAGTTGGGCGAACTGCTCGCCGGCGCAAAGCCAATGCCGGAAGCTGAAATTACGGTATTCAAATCGCTGGGGCTGGCGGTGGAAGACCTGGCCGCGGCCAAACTGGTGCTCGATGCGCTACAGAAATCCTAGGCGGCCAAGGCGCCAAAGATAGAATGCACCTATGAGCCCCAAATCCGAAGAGCTGTTACGTCCGCGCGATGCTGCCACCGTTTTGGGCGTCAGCTACGCCAGCCTCAAGCAATGGATCTATAAGGGTAAGCTGCGCACGGTGAAAACTGCGGGTGGGCATCATCGCATTCCACAGAGCGAGATTGACAGTTATCTCTTCAAGTCACTTGGCAAGCAACCGGTCGAGAGGCGTGCGAATTTTCGCAACATTAGCGGGCGTAATCAGCTGGTCGGTCGCATCGTCGAGGTGCGCATTGAAGGACTGCTCGCGCAAGTGAAGCTTTCCATCGGAGGACAACACATCACCTCCCTCATCACCGCCGATGCGGCACGCGAGATGCGTCTCAAGCGCGGCGACAAGGCTGCAGCACTGGTGAAATCCACTGAGGTCATGATTGTCAGGGTGTAGGCATTACGAGTGCGCTCGGGTGAAGTACAACAGGCGAGCCGGACTGAATCGTGGTAAGACATTCTGGAAAAATGTCGAGTGACCGGCGGAGGGCCGGCCACCCGACTGGTTGCTCACGGCAGGTAATAGCGGAAGAAAGTAAAGCTCATGTTCTCGACGGCGTTCGGGGCACCGCCGATGTCTCTCCACGTGTCGCGAATCACGTATCAGTACCGCGGGCCGACTTGGAAGCGTCCCTCTTCGCGATTAAAGGATTGATTTAGATTTCTGCCGAATCGTACGTTGGAGAAGTTACAAGTCTGTGAAAACCCGATGAATGTTCAACGAATAACCCGATGCTCAACCCGCGAAGACGTGGAAAATCAGGGAGGGCCCCAGGGCCTCAGCTCTGCGCGCGACGACCTAACCAACGGCTCTATTCGTCAACGAGGATTCATCTTCCTGTAATGTCTGTCATCTATGCTCGCCGGGAAAGTGGTCAGCATTGTCTCTGATCCGTGGAGTTACTGAGGAATCGCGTCGAAACTATTGCGACCGAAGAAAACGTGCTAGTCTGTTAGCGTTCTTTGCCTAACTGCAAAACAAGAACGGAGGAAGGCATGGGGAAAATTTTGACTCTGAGGTATCTGTGGAATTCGCTGGCAGCGATTTTGCTCGCGGCAGTCTGCTTTATGCCAGCTATGGAACTTATGGCGCAGACGCCCGCCGCTGGGGCTTCCTCTCAGGCGCAGGAGCTCACGCAGAATGTGAAAGAAGTCTATTTCCCGTTCAACATCTACAACAAAATTGTGGATCCTTCTGTGCTGAACTCCGATGCGGAATGGCTAAAGCAGCACCCCGATGCCCATCTGTGGATCCAAGGTTACGCGGACATCCGCGGCGACATCTTTTACAACCTTGTGCTCTCCTACCGCCGCTCCCAGTTTGTCAAGTCGAACCTGGTCAAGAGCGGAGTGGATGCGGGACGGATCGGCTTCGCTACCGGGTGGGGAAAGCTCTATCCAGTTTGCGAGGCGAAGGACGATAGCTGCTATCAGAAGCAGCGCCGTGTGGATATCGTGCCGCCCGATGCGATGTAGCTGCTGATTGCGCCCCTTATAAAAGCAGCCGGTCGAGAGCGCCCTACCCGCGAAACTTACCGCCAGCAATGTTGACCTCAACCGGGCGCTCAGCGTTTGTGCTGGCGATTACCGTCGGCGTAAACGTGTCTGGCACAAGCGGCTAGCCAGGAAGACTCGTGTGTTCACGTTGAGAGCGTCTGGCGCAACACCTTCTGCGTTGCTATAATTCACACATCGCAGCATGGTTTCTTTGCCACTTGCGCGTGCGTGGCCAGGTAGCTCAGCTGGTAGAGCGCAGCCCTGAAAAGGCTGGCGTCGGCGGTTCGATTCCGTCCCTGGCCACCATACTTTGCAATCACTTACAGTCATCGCCCTGCCCGATCTGGTGGTCCAATTCAGTTCACAACTTGCGCCGCCCCGCTAGTTTTAGCGGCACGGGCCGCTGCAATCCGAGTTGCGACCATCTGACTCGTCCTTTCTAATGCTCTGCGCCGTGACTCAGGAACGAACTGCGCGTAGATGTCGAGCGTGGTTTGGATGCGGGAGTGTCGCATCAGGCCTTGCACATCCTTCGGGTTCGCTCCGGCTTCGATCATCCAGGTTGCCTTGGACGTTCGCAGGCTAAGCCAATTCACGAAACCGAAGCCGAGCTTGCGCCCCGCTGGCTTGATGAACCGGGAGAGGATATTGTTATCGCGAAGAGGCTTGCCGTCGCGCACCGACTGGAACACTAGATCATCCGGCCCGTCCGACTTCACGAGTTTGTGTTTGCGAATTGCGCTGCCCGCGCGTACTTCCACGGTGAGCAGCTTGAGACGATGAATCCGCTCGATTACACAGCGGTTCACCCCGATTATTGCGTTTGACGCATCGCTCTTGGGTTGTGACCAGTCACCACGGCAGTAGCGTTCGTCAATTGTAATGCAGTCAAAACCCACATCATTCCACTCCGCCGCATCACGCCGCTCACGCGGCGTAACGCGGTCTATTTTTGCTCCGGCGCGTACACCATAGCCCGAAACTCAGTGACCCGGCACTTGGGAGAAATTAAAGGTCTCGCGGCAGATGAGGGCTAACAGTTCCTTCACCATTGCCAAATTTCATAACACGGCTCCGACGACAGAAGTCGAGGTTCTCTTAGGCGAAGCGAATAAAAAGCGAATATCGTCCTCCAAGGGTTGCATTGCCTCCATACCAGCAAGCCCTGGAACTGTTGCACCCTTGATCTCGCTGTTTCTGTTGCGGCTAAATGACTTACTGTTCATTCGGGGCACGTCCACTACCTGGAACTGTTGCACCCTTGATCTACACATTGCCATGCGTCGACGCGTTTCCGCAATAAGTACTTCGGCGGCACGGCCAAGGATTTCGTCATCCTGCGGCTGCCTATGGTGTATGGACCCGGCGATCCACTGCGTCGTTTTTATCCCGTGGTGATGACCTGCATGGGCGGAGCCGCACGCGCTGGCGGCGCCAAACGCCGGCGGAAGTAGCGCTGCGCATGCTGATCCTGAAGCACGTGCGCAATTGGAGTTACGAGATTGTGGAACGGGATGTACGCGCCAACGTGGTGTACCGGATTTCCTTGGGCGAACGACTGGAAACCATGGCCGAGCAAGTGCAAAGGGAAGGCCGGCAAGGCCAACGAGTTCGGCCGTTTTGCCTCTTCCCCTAAGTAACAATGTGTCCCACCTCTTAGTGCCCAAGCCGTACAAGGCATACCGCTTTTGTCCGTGCCTTGGCATCGCTTACCCGTAGCTATTTGCGGTCCTGCGGGGGAATTGTTTTCTGGTTCCAGCCAGGAGCGCACAGTCCGAGAAAGTTACCTACCTACAGACAGAAAGCACGGCTGTACAAGTGCTACGGCGATCATCCCCGCCCGAAGTTTTCCCTGAAGGTCGGGACGGTGTTCGAGGATTCCCCGATTCCTTTGGAGAAGTGGCTGCCCGCATTCTGGTTGGTCGTGAACTGCAAGAACGGGGTGAGCAGTTGGGAGTTTCACCGCGCGCTTGGCGTGACTCAGAAAACCGCTTGGTTCATGTTGCATCGGATTCGCTTGGGAATGCGCAGTCCGCAGTACGGCGACTCGAAACTTGGCGGCGAAGGCGGAGGCCCAGTCGAAGTAGATGAGACGTTTGTGGGCGGCAAGCTAATCAACATGCACAAAGATAAGAAAGTCCGCTACCAGCAGCGCGGCGGTTCCCACGGCAAGGCCGTTGTGATGGGCCTACTAGATCGGGAACTGCGCCAGGTGCGCGCTAAGGTAGTACCGAACGTGAAGCGCGACACCCTGCAAAATGAAATCTTGCGCGAAGTTGAGCACGGCTCCAATGTTTACACCGATGAAGCTACGGCATACGACAATATGCACTCAGCGTTCGTGCATGACGAGGTGAATAAAGTCGAAGGCTATGTGCGCGGACGGGTGCATGTAAATGGCGTGGAAAACTTCTGGTGCTTACTGAAGCGAACCCTGAAGGGCACCTATGTTGCGGTTGAGCCATATCACCTGCAAGCCTACGTTGACGAGCAAGTGTTCCGGTTCAATAATCGCGCCACGAAAGAGAATCTGCTGAGTGACGGAGACCGCTTTCACTTGGCACTATCTCAGATTGTCGGGAAGCGACTGACCTACGCGGAACTGACTGGCAAAACTACGGAGAGACTTCGCTAATCCTTGCCGTTTGAAGCGCGGAAGGCGCGCACTTTAGACTTGTGAGTCCGCTTGTGGGAGCGGACTTTATTTTCTTCGTCCAACTTCTGCTTGATCTCAGAATGTGGAACTTGCATTAGGCGAATCATGCCATTCTTGAATCGGTCGTATTCAGGAGAGTTTTTTGACATCCCAACCCTTGTAAATCTACCCCCAAACACATTGCGCCATGAAGCTGCGCGGGGCGATAATTGCATGGGCGCGAAAGCTGAGGCGGAGCGCAGCAGGAGATTGGAAATAAGAGGCCCGTCCCCATGTTGCCGCACAGCACCGAGTTTCATACTCGGAGGATCGCTGGTTCGAATCCAGCCGCGCCTTTCACTTGTCTTAGGGCCAGCGACTGGCTTTCGCTCTCCATGTTTGCATAGCTGATATATTGTTGTCAAAACTTATTCCGAATCGCTTTATATCAGCCGCCATTTGCCATGAAACGGTCAACCAGATATATTTATACCCTTACAAGTGCGTGGAGACTGCCTAAGTACACGCAAGTCGCACAAGACGTCGCTTTTTGTGGGTGGGATTGTGGGTTGAATATTTGCGTACGCCTTCTGTGCACGAACGCCATTTGCACCTCAAGCAACGAGCGAATACACGGACCGGGTCGCCTCCAGATGCTCGCAGTCATGTCCCTTTCTCCGGACTCTGCGATGCGGTCCGTGCGAAGTATTTTTCATTAGTGACACTTTTCCAGTCGCGATCATTCATGGCCGGTCATTCTGAGATGCTGGCGAGTCCTATAGAAATGGTCCAGGCTTGCATCTCCATCCACGAACAGGGTCCGCCCGGTGATGAAAGCGGCTTTGTCCCCAGCAAGAAACGCGATGGCCGCAGCTATCTCCGCGGGTTGTGCGAACCGTCTCATCGGTACGGCTTTCAAATACCGCTCCTCTCCTTCGCTCCCTGGCGGATTGTTGGCGCGGAATAGCTCTGTTTCGGTCGGGCCAGGCGCAATGGCGTTTGCGGTAATGGCCCCGGTTCCATGGCAAACTCGACTTTATTGCGGCCGTCTCTGATTTCTCGGCGCAAAGCTTCCCTGTCGTACCGTGGTTTCTTGCAACCAGGGTAGGTGCGTGTGAGTCCAACCACCAGTAACGCACATTGGGGAATTGCAAATGACAAACAACACATCGATAGCGCTTATCACTGGGGGAACGAGCGGAATTGGTCGCGCAACGGCCAAGAAACTGGCACAGCTCGGCATCCATGTTTTGGTTGTGGGACGTAATGCGGAGCGCGGCAAGAACGCAGTCGACGAAATTCGTGCGGCAGGAGGCAAAGCTGATTTTATTGCCGCGGATCTCCGGGATGCAGCCAGTGCCCGTGATTTAGCCAAAAGGGCGATCGAACTCGGAAATGGTCATATCGATATTCTGATCAACAATGCAGGGATCTATCCGTTCGGGCCTACGCATGAAATGACGGAAGAACAGTTTGACCGCATTTTTTCGGTAAACGTCAAGGCGCCGTATTTCCTGGTAGCGGAACTGGCTCCGCTGATGGCAAAGAGAGGCAAAGGTGCAATCGTGAATCTGTCCACCATGGCTGCAGATTACGGTGCACCGGGAATGAGCCTCTACGGTTCAAGTAAAGCTGCCATTAATCTGCTGACTAAGACTTGGGCTGCTGAATACGGCCGGAGCGGTGTCCGTGTGAATGCAGTGAGTCCTGGGCCTACCCGCACGGAAGGTACGGATGCGATGGGCGAGGGTCTGGAGCAGCTAGCGGCGCAGGGACCGGCGCGCCGTCCGGCCACAGCCGACGAGATAGCGGAGGCAATTGTCTTCTTGGCGACAGATCGCGCCAGTTTCATTTATGGCGCCAAGCTAGCCGTGGATGGAGGGCGCACCGCGATCTGAAGTAAGGTTGGCACTCGCTGCGAACCGTTTAATCTCACTTTAAGGCGCATTGTTGCTGGCCAATTTGCCGCAGCATTCCGGGCGTTGCGGCAACTCGGCGCGATCCCATCCGCCGCCCAGCGCCTGAATCAGGTAAACCGCGCTTGCCATGCGCCGCCCTAAGATATTCACGGCAGTGACTTCATCGGACAGCGCTGTATTCTGCGCGACAATGACTTCAAGATAGCTGGTGACTCCGCCCTGGTAGCGAATGTTCGAGAGGTCCAGCGAGCGTTGCGCAGCCTGGACGGCCTGATTCTGAATGCCTGCTTCCTGTTGAAGGATGCGTAAGGCGGCGAGATTGTCTTCCACCTGCTGAAACGCCGTGAGAACCGTTTGACGATACGAAGCTACTGCGTAGTCATGTCCTTGTATCGCCTCATCGGTGGCAGCACGCCTGCGGCCCGCGTCGAATATGGTTTGGGCCGCAGCCGCTCCGACCGACCATAGTGCACTGGGCCCTTGAAAAAGAGTGGTGATGGCTCCGCTCTCCAACCCTCCCTCGGCAGTAATGTCGATGAGCGGATAGTATGCCGCCTTCGCTAGCCCGATCTGAGCATTCGCGGAAGCAACCAGTCGCTCGGAGGCAGCAATGTCGGGGCGCCGTTCCAGCAGCTCCGAAGGTACGCCAACCGGAATGGGCGGAGGAGGTGTGGTGAGCGGCAATGGTGGAAGCGTGAACTCGGCTGGAGGTTTTCCGAGAAGGACCGCCGCAGCGTGTTCATATTGCGCACGGGCGACGCCGACATCAACCGCCTCGGCCCGGGTCGTTTCCAGGATCGTCTTCGCCTGTTCGACTTCCACTTCCGAAGCCAGTCCTCCCTGGTAGAGGTCGGTATTCAACTCGAATGCCTGCTCGTACTGGGTAACGTTGTCCTGCAATAACTTCTCTTCTGCGTCCAGTGTGCGGGCGGCGAAATAGTCCACCGCCAGGTCGGCGTGCATGCCAAGGCTAACCACCGCAAGATCGGCTGAACTGGCTTGGGCCTGGGTGCGATAAGACTCTACATTTCGAGCCACTCGCCCGAAGGCGTTTGTCTCGTAGGACAACTGAACCGGTATGGTGAAATCGTTGTAGGTGACGCCGTTGAAAATCGAGCTTGCCGGCGGACGATTGTTGGAATAACGATTCCGGCTGGCCGATGCACCCGCAGTAAGTGTGGGATAGTAGTCGGCGCGATAGTAGCGCAGCACAGCCCGGGCCTCCTGATATTGAGCAACCGCCGCCTTGATGTTTTGGTTGGAGACATTGATCTGCTGCTCCAGGGTATTAAGTTGGGGATCGTGGAAGAGCTCCCACCAGTTGCCACCCAGATTTTGGTCGCTGGGCTGCGCGGTCTTCCAGTCGCCCATCTCCTTGTATGCAGGGGGCACCGGTGCCGTTGGTACTTTGTATTTGGGTCCCACGGCACAGCCGGCAAATGAAAGTACTCCCGCCAACAGAAGCGGCAATGCCCAGCGACGCTGATGACCGAGGGTGCGCGCGAAACTCATTTGACGTCTCCTGGCAGCATTGCATCAACGACGTGAACCGCCTGGCCGCTCACTAGAGAATCGGACGGATTCAGAATCACCTGGTCGTCAGCGTTCAACCCGCCAACGATCTCCATTTGCTCTCCGAGATCATGTCCGGGCATAACGGTTTTCAGCACTACCTTTCCGTCCTGCACCACACCAACCTGCAATCCCTGGGAGCGAAAGATGAGGGTGTTGACGGGAATCAAGTACGTAGCCACCTCGGAAGGAATCTTCAAATGCACTTCCGCATAAGATCCGCTGAGCAGGGTGCCCGCAGGATTCGGAAGATCAATCTCCGTTAGCAGCGTGCGCGTGGTCATGTTGATGGCCTGGGCCGTGGTCACCAGCTTTCCCGGGAATCTGCGGCCGGGAAATTCGGCGAGAACGATATCCGCAGTCGTCTCGCCGGGTTTTACGCCTCGCGAATATTCTTGAGGGACGTTCACGTAAACCCGCAATGTGCCGGTCTGCGCAATATGAAATAGGTCGGTCTTCACATTGCCGCTATTGCCGCTATTGATCAGGTCGCCAATGTCGGTGTTGCGGGCCGTGATCACGCCATCGAAGGGGGCGTATATGTTTTCGAACGATACCATTGCTTCGTATTGCCCTACCGTCGCCTTGTCTGCATTGACTGTCGCCTGGTCAGCACGATAGGTGCCTACCGCGTTGTCAACGTCCTGTTGAGACACGGCATGTTTCGCTGACAGACCCTGGTAGCGAGTCATGGTAATCTGCGCCAGCTCTAAATTCGCCTGCGCCGTAGCCAGATTGCTTTTGGCGGTAGCCAACTGTTGATCGATTTCCGGAGCTGCGATGACGGCCAGCAATTGACCGGCTTTCACGTGGGCTCCGATATCGAAGTACCACTTCTTCAGGTATCCATTGACCCGGGCGTAGACCGGAGATGAGATGAATGGCTGTACGTTTCCGGGCAAGATAATTTCCTGAGCTGGGGCAGAAGGTTTGGGCTGCACTACGGTCACCGAGGGCTCGGCCATCTGCGCGGTCACCGCGCGCAACTTTTGTTCGGCTTTGATCCGGGAGCGGATGCCGAAAAACAAAAGGCCACCCACGACTGCGACGATCACTAGCGCAAGCAACCAACGCTTTCGCGGCGTGCTCCCGGCAGAGCTTTGCGTTGAATTGCCCACCGCCTTATCCATATCGTTTTCGACTTCGGTGTCGGTCATGCTCGTTTGTCCTCGTCTCGACGCAGCAGGTTCTCTTCCACCGGGCTGGTATTTCGTCTCCAGCTATGCAGGACGCTGAAAAATGTTGGGACGAAGAATAGCGTGGAGACTGTGGCGAAAAGCAGGCCGCCGATTACGGCGCGTCCCAGTGGAGCATTCTGCTCGCCGCCGTCACCGAGCCCCAACGCCATCGGAACCATACCAATGATCATGGCCAGAGCGGTCATCAGCACTGGCCGAAAGCGTGTGTATCCCGCCTGCAAAGCTGCGGTGAGGGGGTCCTTGCCTTCCGCCATCTGCTCGGTAGCAAAGCTGACGACCAGGATGCTGTTTGCAGTCGCCACGCCCATGCACATGATTGCGCCCATCAGCGCGGGTACGCTCAAGCGTGTGTGGGTGACGAACAGGAACCAGGCAATCCCCGCCAAAGCAGCGGGCAAGGCCGATATCATGATGAAAGGATCGAGCCACGACTGAAAGTTCACTACGATCAGCAAGTAGTCCAGCATGATCGCAAACACCAGTCCGACCAGCAAGCCGTTATACGAGGCTCGCATGGTTTGTACCTGGCCTCGCACCACGACCCGGGACCCGCGCGGGAGGCTACCGCGAGCCTGATCGATAAGCTTGTTGATGTCCCGGGAAACTCCGCCCAGGTCGCGTCCCTGCACCGAACCGTAAATGTCAATGACCGGCACGATATTGTAGTGAGAGACCTCGGCCATGCCGGTCCCTTGCTTCATGGACACCAGGCTGGCCATCAAGGATGGCGGGGCTGTGGGATCCGCCCCCGTCACAGGAATGTTTACCAGATCCTGTAAGGTGTCCTCGCGATACTGCGGAGCTTGCACCGCGATGTTGTAACTAACCCCAGTGCGCGGATCGACCCAGAATGTCGGTGAGGTCTGAAAGCTACCGCTGAGGGACACCAGCAGGTTCTGTGCGATGTCGTGGGCTGAGAAACCTAGCTCCTGGGACTTGGTGCGTTCGATTCTGAGGTGCAGATAAGGCTCGTCGAAGGGCTGCTGAATTCGCAGATCGGCCGTCCCGGGAACGTAGCGAACCTTCTGTAACAGTTGGCTTGCCCAGACCCGATCGCCTTCCAGGTCATTGCCAGAGACCTGAATATCGATGGGCGCAGGCAGGCCGAAATTCAGAATCTGGGTGACCATGTCGGAAGGAAGAAAAGCGAACATCACCCCAGGAAATTGTTTTGCCAGACTCAACCGCAGTTGGCTAACGTACCCGGCAGTGGGATGATGATTTGGCTTCAGCGTCACCAGGATGTCGGCGTCCGAGGTGCCGACTGGAGCCGAGTTGCTATAGGAGAGGTTAATCCCGCTGTAAGGCAGTCCGATGTTATCGAGGATGCTGGATATCTCGGCTGCCGGCACCTCGCGGCGAATCGAATCCTCCACCTGGTCGCAGAGAAATGCCGTGTCTTCGATACGCATGCCGGTCGGAGCGCGAAGATGAAGGTCGAAACTGCCCGCATCGACGCTGGGAAAGAAGTCCTGGCCTAACCACGGAACCAGAATCGCCAGCGACCCCAGACAGGCCACGAAGAAGCTTGCCAGGAAGATCTTTCGGTGATGAAGGCAGCTTTCCAACAGACGGTGATAGCGCTGCCGGAATCGCTCAAAGGCTGCCTCAAAACGCTGCTGCATTCTGACCAGCGGATTGCGGCTGGTTCCTACTGCCTCCTTACCCGGCTTCTGATGCCGCAGGAGATACTTGGCCATGGTCGGCACGATCGTCCGCGAAAGAAAGTACGACGCCAACATGGCAAAGACCACTGCCTCGGCCAGAGGCAAGAACAGATAGCGCGCCACCCCGGACAGCAAGAACATGGGGGCAAAGACGATACAGATGGAAAGTGTGGAGACGAACGCGGGGGTTGCGATCTGTTGCGCGCTGTCGAGGACGATCTGGTCGAAATTCTTCTCCGGCTCTGCCTCCCAGTTTCGATTGATGTTCTCCACTTCTACCGTGGCATCGTCGACCAGGATGCCGACGGCCAACGCCAGTCCGCCCAGCGTCATGATGTTGATGGTCTCCCCGATCGCACTCAGCACAATCAGAGAGGTGAGAATCGCCAGCGGGATCGAAGTCGCAATGATGAGCGTGCTCCGCCAGTTGCCGAGGAAGATCAGGATCATCAACGCCGTAAGGCAGGCTGCGATCAGCGCTTCCCGAACCACGCCGTTGATTGCGCCGAGAACAAAAATGGACTGATCGGCTAGCGGCTCCATCTTGAGTTGCGGCGGGACGGTGGTCGCGATCTGGGGCAGCATAGCCTTCACCCCCGCGATCACGGACAATGTCGAAGCGTCCCCTGCTTTCTGGATGGTCAGCAGGACGGAGCGCTGGCCGTTCACTCGGACGATGTTGGTCTGCGGTGGTGAGCCGTCGCGCACCCACGCAACGTCCTTCATGTAGATGGTGGTGTCTCCGACGGTCTTAATGGGAATCCGGTTCAGGTCCTGCATCGTCTGCGGCGCCGCATTGGGCACGTCGACGTCGTATTCTTTGCTGCCGATTTTGGCCGTCCCGGTCGGCAGGATCAGGTTCTGCAAAGTAATCGCATTCACGACATCCAGGGCGGACAATCCCTTCGACTGCAGCGCACCGGGATTCAGGTCCACCTGTATCTGCCGTTGTTTTCCGCCATAGGGATACGGAACGGATGTTCCAGGCACGGTGATGAGCTGGGTCCGAATGAAGTTAAGGCCGTAGTCATTCAATTGCTGCTCGGAAAGGCCTTTGCCGGAAAGGGCCAACTGCAACACCGGAACGCTCAACGCGCTGTAGGCCAGGATTAGCGGCGGCGTGGTCCCGGCAGGCAATTGCCGCAGCTGCGTCTGGGAAATCGCTGTAATCTGTGCGATGCCGCGCTCAACATTGGCAGTTGGTTGCAGGAAAACCTTCACGACGGCGACGCCGTATAACGAGAATGACTCGATATGTTCGACGTTGTCCACGGTAGTCGTGAGTGCGCGCTCGGTCACGCTGATGATGCGGTCGTTCATCTCCTGGGGAACCAGGCCGTTGTAGTTCCAGATAATGCTGATCACGGGAATGTTGATGTTGGGGAAAATGTCGGTGGGCGTGCGGAAGATCGCGAGGATCCCCATAACCAGAATAAGAATGGCCATAACGACAAACGTGTAAGGCCGGCGTAACGCGAGTCGAACGATCCACATAAGATTGCTTTTTCGTCTGGTTAGACCTAGTCCCTATCGCAAAAGGCACGCCGCTTTCCACTCGGGCGCGGCTTCCGGGGAGACGTATTTTCAGGTCCATAAGCGAAGAGAGGGTCAAGCAGAGGTTTTTCAATCTCGATAACGCGTTTCGTCGCTGACACCGTGTCCGCATACTGACACCCTGTAAAACGGGGCTATTGAGCGGAGGGTTCACGCCAGGGAGTCGCCGGGCGTAATACTGCGTAAGATGTTGACCTCGAACGGTTCGCTCAGCAATTCCCCAACCGCTTGTTTCAGGTGCCTGAAATGAGGCGTCGCTATGTGCTGATCAAGCGCCGCCTGGCTTTCCCAGGCTTCGTAGAGGTAGAAGCGGCCCTTCGTGTCTGATCCGTAAAGATCGTACCGTTCGCACCCAGGCTCGGCACGGGTGGGAGTTAACATGCCCTGCAGCAGGGTCTTAAGCTGTTCTTCCTTACCTTGGCTCGCAATGAACCTCGCGATTACATGCACTTCAGACATCGCATTGCACCTCATTCTTTCGCATTGATGTGGAGTCAACGAAAACCCATTGTTACTTCGAAGTGGGTTCGATCAACGTCAGATCTGTTGCCGGATCAAACCGCTTTTGCAACGTTGCGGGATCCACGGTGACCATTACCTCCAGGGTTGGAGATACATAGGCCGAGAGAACATGGCCGCCCTGGGCGGTTCCGTCCGGACTTCCCACTACCATGTGCGTGTGGACTACAGGCTTTCCTTGATAGAGTGCGATGTCGCCGATCATGGCAAGCACCTCGTGCTGGCCGACGATCGGAATCTTCTTGTACATCTTGCGTTGCGGATCAAACCAGGCCACGGTTGCTCCACTCACGGCCCCAATGGCGGTGAAATGTGCGCTGGTCACGTGGTACTTCTGGGCAAACTCCAGCAGCCCGGAAAAGGCCTCGTCTCCCTGATAGAAGATCACCGCGTATTGCCTGGTTTCAGCTCCGGGATTCAGCAACTGAACTTGCATTTTGGGCGCTCTGCCTGTGGGAACGGCTTGCGAAGGAGCGACATATTCGCTTGAGTTTTCCTGTGAAAATCCCATCACGGTGGCTAGCCCCATCAATAACAATACATAACTCATTTGTTTTACCTTTTTCATGATTTCCTCGCGTTGTTGTTGAGTTCTTTCCGAAGAACCCTATGGCAATCGGAACAAAGGAAGACGTTAAAAATGTAACTATTTGCGCTTTGCATTGCTCCTATCCTCATAGAGACAGGAGCATGTATGGTGCCAATCAAGTCCAGCTTGATTAGGTCTCAATGCAAATCGGTTAGCTGGGCATTGCCTTTCTATCCGTTGGGTTCTTGCTTGGTAGAAAAAGTGACGTTGCCAGCGAGCACGCGAAAACTGACATACCTCATCCTGACATGTCGACCGGCGGTCACGCCTCGCCTCAAGCGACAGACAAATCGCGGTCCATGGCGCCTTTGTTATGGGGGCCGAACCAACCGAGCGACGTTTTTATTGGATACTGTCCTCACTTTGGGACTGGAACTTGAGTTGCTGTCTATTATGTCGAGAACCTGAACAACTCCGCGTTCAAAGGAAGGAATAGCGTATGAAACTTCTTACAGCAGATAAAACGAAACTCGGATTTATAGGCCTGGGTAACATGGGAAGCCGAATCGCAAAGCGCCTGCTTGACCATGGTTACCAACTCACGGTTTACGATCTCGATGCCGCCAAAACAAAAGCCTTGGCTGCGCAGGGCAGCGCCGTCGCGAAAAGCGTTTTTGACCTGGCCGGGAGTGTCGATGTGCTTCTCTCCTGCCTGACCAACGATGAAGCAGTCGAAAGCGTTTTTACAGGGCCGGAAGGAATCTTTGCCGCCGCTCGGCCGGGAACCATGGTGCTGGAGATGAGCACGATCTCTCCCCAGACCTCGCGCGACCTGCACGCGCTCGGAGCCAAACGCAGCGTCGAAGTAATGGATGTCGCTATCTCCGGCAGCACGCCTGCCGCCGAAGAAGGCACCTTGACACTGCTGGTAGGTGGTAACCGGGAACTCTTCCGCGCCGCTAAACCCATCTTCCAGGCGATCGCAAAACAATTCCATCTTCTGGGCGACTCCGGCTCCGGAACGACTATGAAGTTGGTGGTCAACACGCTGCTCGGTGTTGGCATGCAGGCCATCGCCGAAGCTGTTGTCTTGGGAGAGAAAGCCGGCCTCGATCGCGAACGACTGCTTGAAGTCTTGTCCAAGACAGCCGTGGTGGCCCCAGCCCACGTGGGTAAGCTGGCGAGGCTGGCAAACAACGATTACAGTCCGCAGTTTCCACTGCGGCTGATGAACAAGGATTTTGATCTCATTTTGACCGCGGCGGCACAAGAGCACGTCCTCATGCCGGTCACGGAAGCTGCCTATCGCGTCAATTCAGAGGAGCTGGCGCATAGCGAAGAAGAGGATTTCTCGGCCGTCCTTCGGCGAATGGAAAAGCTTGCGGCATAAGACGGGCGCAGTCAAGGTCAGTTGACCTGAACGGTCGGCGTGGCCATGGGGCGGCTTCTCGAGTCGGCCGCGGCTTAGAAATCCAGATGCAGCAAGACTCTCTGGTTGGGTGAATCATGTCAAAAACGCAATCTCAAGTAGCCACGGAGCGGTTTCCGGAAGCGGCGAAGCGCGACTGGAAATTGCACGGCGTCAAGATCGTTCGCCACCGGGAACTCGATTCCAATACGCCGCAGACATCTGGCATGACGCGCGCCGCCGCCATCACCCATGCGCGAACGGGCGCGGAGAAATTGTGGGCGGGAACTATGCTGGTCGAGCCCGATGCCAGGACCGGGCCGCATCACCATGGAGAATTGGAGACTGTGCTCTACATTGTTCGCGGTCGCGCCCGGTTTCGTTGGGGCCAACATATGGAGTACGTGGACGAAGCGGGTGCCGGCGATTTCATCTACGTACCGCCCTTCGTTCCTCATCAAGAGATTAACGCCAGCGCGACCGAGGTGTGCGAAGCGGTGGTGGTCCGCGACGGCCAGGAGGCGGTGGTGGTGAACCTTCCGATCGACTCGCCGGAACCTGCCGCCCGCGATGAATCGCCGCATCCCTTCCACCCGATATGAGCGATTCTGCTTGCGGCCAGCCCGACCGAACCCTCCATTCCCAAGCACCTCGCAGGCCGTAGCCTAGGTGATTTCAGGTAAGGTGACAGGGTCAGATTCCCCGACACTCGCGATCCAAGTTAGCGATCATAGATAAAAGAAGAGGAAACCATGAAAACGCCAGACAACTGGGCCGTAATCCAAGGGGATGAGCAGTGTAGAGATGGGCACTATCGCGCCAAGCTGGATCTACGCATCGGAACCCTTCCCGCGGCGGAGCTGGATCCGAATGACTCGGCTTCCGTACAGGCGCAAAACCTGTCCGACTTGGGCGACCTCAAAGTCGGGGCTGCCTCGGAAGAGGCCGCCGGCATTCCCGCCATCTGGAATACCATGCTGTACGGGATTGGTGATATGGGTCCGCTTCGATCGCCCGAAGCTTTCTTGAAGATCAACCAGGTAACTGGGTTCGACTGCCAGAGCTGCGCATGGCCGAGCCCTGACAAGAAGCGGAAGGTTTTTGAGTTTTGCGAAAACGGCGCCAAGGCCGTGTCTGACGAGTCTACGAAGAAGCGTATCGGGCCGGACTTCTTCGCCCGCTATTCAATAGCGGAGTTGGCCGCAAAGTCCGATTACTGGCTTAATCAGCAGGGGCGTCTGACTTCGCCCATGGTACGGCATGCGAACGCGACGCACTATCAGCCGATCACCTGGCCCGAGGCTTTTACGATGATCGCAGAGGAGCTGAATCGTTTGGATTCGCCCGACCAAGCCAGCTTCTACACCTCAGGCAAGACGACCAATGAGCCTGCCTTTCTTCTGCAGTTGTTTGCGCGGCAGTTCGGAACCAACAACCTTCCGGATTGCTCCAACATGTGCCACGAGTCATCGGGAGTGGCCATGGTAGAGACACTTGGCGTGGGCAAGGGCACAGCCACGCTGGAAGATATGGAAAACACCGATCTCATTTTTATCTTCGGGAATAACCCTGCGACAAACCATCCGCGGATGTTGACCTCGCTGCAGAAGGCCAAGGACCATGGCGCCAAGATCATCGTGGTCAATCCGTTACCCGAGATCGGCATGATGAGGGTAATTAACCCTAATCCGCAGGATTACTCAAACCCTTTACAGCTGCCCTTTGCGCTGCTGGGTAAAGGCCAGGCCCTTGCCGATCTGTACCTCCCCGTGCGCGTGAATGGAGATGTAGCCGCAATCAAAGGCATTCTGAAAGACCTGTTTGAGCGGGAGCGAGCCGGACTCGTCTCGGCGATTGACCATGAGTTTATTAAAATCTTCACGGAAGGTTTCGAAGCCCTGCTGGCCGACGTGGAAGATACGAGTTGGGAAGACATTGAGGAAAACAGCGGGCTGACTCGAAATCAACTGCGGGTTGCCGCCGATATGTACGCGGCCTCAAAGAAGACCATCTGCGCATGGTGCCTGGGGCTTACGCAGCACCGCAACGGCGTCGACAATGTTTCGATGGTCGTAAATCTGCTGCTGGTTGGAGGAAATATAGGGAGGCCCGGCGCAGGCACCGTATGTGTGCGTGGACACTCGAATGTGCAGGGTGACCGCACCATGGGTGTGTGGGAGCGCCCGCCAAAACCTTTTCTGGATGTCCTTGGGAAGGAGTTCAACTTTGAGCCTCCTCAGAAGTGGGGGTATGACACCGTCGAGACCCTGCACGCGATGTTCGAGGGTGATATAAAGGTGTTTTTTGCGATTAGCGGCAATTTCCTTTCGAACACGCCTGATACGATCTACAGCGCGCACGCCATGCAGCGCTGCAAGCTTACCGCTTACGTTTCAACCAAGCTAAATCGCGCTCACCTGATCACCGGCGAGCGAGCCTTAATCCTGCCTTGTCTGGGGCGGACGGAGGAAGACATACAGGCGACGGGTAAGCAGTTCCTGACGGTCGAGGATTCAATGGGCATTATCAATCGTTCTGAAGGCTTCTTTCCTCCCGCCTCACCGGACCTGCTGAGCGATGTGGCGATCATTGCCAATCTGGCGCATGCTACTTTGGGGTCTCGAACAACCACAAATTGGCTTGGCTTTGCGGCGGATTACAACTTAATCCGGGATGCGATTTCCAGGGTGATTCCGGGATTCGAGAATTTCAACGAGCGACTTG
Source organism: uncultured Acidobacteriaceae bacterium (assembly GCA_963836295.1). Classification (GTDB taxonomy): domain Bacteria; phylum Acidobacteriota; class Terriglobia; order Terriglobales; family Acidobacteriaceae; genus Bog-257. Next base: position 432,419 of record CAWIIY010000011.1, read on the forward strand.
CCAAGGAGAAGTTCTTCTATCTGCCGAATGCAGCGAAGCACCGCATCTTCAAAACGAGCTCCGGGAAGGCGAAGCTAAGTGTTTGCCCGATCCCGAAGCATGACCTGAAGCCTGACGAATTTCTTTTGACGACGGTTCGCAGCCACGATCAGTACAATTCCACTATCTATGGACTGAACGACCGCTATCGGGGTGTCTTTGGTGGCCGCCGGGTCCTCTTCCTCAACCCGCTTGATATGCAGGCGATGAATCTCCAGGCCGGTCAGATTGTGGACATATGCAGTCACTTCGAAGGAGAAGTGCGCCGGGCACCTCGATTTGCGATCGTTCCATATGCGATTGCCCGCCGGAGCGCCGCCGCATACTATCCGGAGACCAATGTTTTAGTCCCGGTCCGTAGTGTTGCCGCCAAGAGCAATCAGCCCGCCTTTAAATGCATTCGCGTTACGCTGGCTCCAGCAGATCCCAACGAGGCACTCCACTTCCCGGAGGCGGATCTTGCTCGCAACCTGGATCGCGCTGTGCCGCGTGTTCCCTGACAACGTGCTTGTTTCGCGGCTCCTTCTCCATTTACTGAACCGCTGACGACCCTTGATCAATTGCAAGTGAGGCTCCGAAGGTCACACCTGCTGGCAGCACGAGACTTTTCGAAGGGTTTCGTTCAGGCTGAGTAAACGTGAGATTGCAGCTGGTCAGCAGGAGGTGAGGGCGTCAGTATTTGGACAAGGGCACTTGCTTCGGATTTCCGCCCTTGTATTCATGCAGCCTGTCAGCAAAGCCAACATTACTCGGCAGGAACTTATGGAGCCTGGCGTGCAAGTTAGTACGTGGTAGAGGACTTAAAATGGAGCGTGAGACGGTTTTATACATATCTGATCAGCGAAGCTGCAGCAAAGCAATATCAGATGCACTGGATGCAGCTGGTTTCGACGTTGTTGCCACCAACCGATTCACTCAGGCCGTCGCTCTGCTATATATCCTGCGCTCAGTCGATGCCGTCGTCTTACCGGCGAGAGAACGGGTTACTTTGGAAGTGCGCAGCGTTCGTGCGATGTGTCCAGATGTGCCAATCGTGATTTTGGGAAGATCCCAGCGTTATCTTCTGCCGTCAGGAGCGGATATTTATATAAACGCGGCGCAGGGCCTTACCACCCTGGCCGCCGTAATCCAGCGTGCCGTGACCAGCAAGCCGGCGACCCGTTGTCCGCGTCGATGCAGAAAGACGATTGATTCTGGTTCGCATCACGTGTGGGCACGCTCGGTTACGACATCGAAGAATTAACGATCCCGGCTAAGTAGATTGCCGCGAGCGAAAGTAGCACCCAGTTGGAAGGCGGCTTCGGATGCATCGACCGGGAAGAGCTACAACGGGGCGAGCTGTGAGAAATGTTGCTCTATCCCGCCTTAGTCTTACCAATAGTATGGAGCTTGTTTAGCGAGCGCGGCGAATCGGCGGCCTAGCCCGAGCCGGGGCGATTTTCCAGCAAGAGCCAGGGTGTCGTCGAGAGAACAGCGCTTTGCGGAGCAGGGTCTTTTGGACCTGTGCTCCGCAAAGGCAGCCTGCTGTCTTCACTTAGGCCGCAACGGGGTTGCCCTCCGGCGGCGCCATGAATTCGGGGCCGATCGGATTTGGGATCGTCTGCCGCAGAATCTGATCGATAGTCGCGAGGGTCTCGGCGTTGAGCTTCCAATCGAGGGCTCCAGCCACGGCGTCCAGTTCCGCTGGATGGCGCGCGCCCCACAGCGCCGCCGTGATTCCGGGCTGGTCCAGCACCCAGCGCACGGCAAGATCCATCACGCGTTTTCCGTACTTCTTTTGCGCGAGGTTATCCAGTTGCTGAACCGCATTCAGATACTGCGTGAAACGCGGCTGCTGGAATTTCGGATCCGACTGCCGGAGGTCGTCGCCGGTGAACCTGGTGTCAGGCCGCATTGTGCCCGTCAAGAGTCCCCGGCAGAGAGGCCCGTAAGCGAAAGCGCTCAGGTGCTTTTCGCGCACATATGGCAGTACGTCGCGCTCAATTTGACGTTCGAAGAGGTTATAGGGCGGCTGGACAGTGTGCAATTGAGAGACGGACATGAACCGGTCCATCTGCTCTGGTGAATAGTTGCTCACACCAATAGCGCGGATCAGGCCCTCCTTAAAAAGTGCTTGCATGGTCCGAGCCGTTTCTTCGATGGGGACGGCCAAGTCCGGCCAGTGGACTTGATAGATGTCGATATAGTCTGTGCGGAGTCGACGGAGGGAATCCTGGACCTCGTTTCGAATGCGATCGGGCGAGGAGTTTCGCGAGACCGACCCGTTGTGCCACTCGAGTCCGACTTTGGTCGCGATGCAAACCTTTTCCCGATGTCCTTTCTGTTCAATTGCTTTTCCGACGATTTCTTCGGAAACTCCGAAACCATAAACCGGCGCCGTGTCGATCAGATTGATCCCTTTATCAAGGGCGGCATGAATGGTTCGAATCGATTCGCTTTCGTCTGTGCCTCCCCACATCCAACCGCCGATTGCCCAGGTGCCTTGCGCAATTCGCGAGACCTTCATGTCCGTGCCGGAGATTATTGTGTATTCCATCTGCTTCATCCTTTGAAATGAGAATTCACGTCATCGAAGAGCACGCAGCTTTCCAATCAACCGTCAGTATTCCACCTGCGTGTTTTCAGAGGCATATGCGGCAAGAAGGCTAAGGATGAGGGTTTCTCCAGGCTAAGGAACGTCCTGCTGTTGACACCGTGTCCGTCGACCGACACCAGCCCGAGAGCCACCTGCCGTTATTGCCGCCGGAGTCCGGTGTCGCCAACTAACAGCCCACGTTGCTGCCTTGCTCAGTACACCTTGTCACATGGTTGGCGGTTGATAACACGCGCTGAGCACGATTTGGCAACCCTCGTGCTCTATTCGATTCGGAGGTAGTTATGGGCACTCTCGAACTTCTCCCACATCCGAGGATTCTCCTGGTGGACGACGATGCTGAGCAGTTGAAAACCTGTTCGGAGATCATCAGAATGTGCGGGTTTTCAGTTTTTGCAGCGAACGGGGCGGCCGAAGCTATCTCCATGGTGGCCCAGAAGCTCGACGGCAAAATTGATCTTGCCGTCCTCGACTACAACATGCCAGTCATGGACGGATGTACGCTTGCGAACCAGCTGAGATCGATCTGCCCCAAGCTGAAAACCATCCTGCATTCGGGCGCAACCAATATCCCGCAAAGCGAAATGACGAGTGTAGACGTGCTTATCCATAAAGGCACCGGCGTAGCGCGGGTGCTTGCGGAGATTGCTGAACTTGCACAGATGGCTGTGCCGACCTCGCCGAAAGCCGGGCTTGCAGCGGAATAGCCTCTTCAGTCGGTTGCCCGGCACCCTCGATGCCCAACAGCTCCTGCAAAAATAGCCTCTGATGTTAAGATTCACCTCGCACGCAACCAAGCCCACGCCGTCGCCACCGGAGCGGAAGTATGCCGAATTCCAATCCTTTTATGAGGCGCAAGTCGTGAGACGCAAGCCGCACCCAACCTGGAGCTTCGTAATTGCAGCTCTGTCGGTGGCTGCAGCACTGATCGTTTCACGGGCGCCGTCGTTCCATCTACAAAGTGCTCCCGTGTCACTATTTCTTTGCGCTGTGATGGTGAGCGCCTGGGTTGGCGGATTGTTGCCGGGGCTGTTTGCGACCCTCCTCTCTTGTCTCCTTTTCAGCTATTACTTTCTGGCCCCCACTTCTTCCTTTTCTGTAAACGCCGACGAGCTGCCACGTGGCGTCCTTTTTCTCCTGTCCGCACTATTTGTAGCGTTACTGACCGCGGCTCAAAGAAGGGCGACCGAGTCGCTTATGCATGCGCGCGATGACTTGAAGCGAACCGTTCAAGAACTGCAGAAAGCAAACGACGCATTGCAGGCAGAGAGCGATGAACGTAAAGAGGCCGAGAAAAAGCTGCAGGAGAGCGAAGCATACTTGGCGGAAGCGCAGAAAATCAGCCATACGGGTACCTGGGCACGGATCGCCAGCACTGGCCAGGTGAGGTACTGGTCCGAAGAATGCTACCGCGTGATGGGTTTTGAGCCGCACGACGGGCCAGCACAACTAGAAACATTTCTGGAGCGCGTCCATCCCGATGATCGAGCCAGGGTCAGGGACATCGCCGACAGAGCGCTCCGTGAAAAGATACATTACGAACACGATTATCGAATCGTTCATCCTGACGGCAACATTAGGAACATCCACACGATAGGCCACCCGGTCCTGAGCCCATCCGGCGATATCGTTGAGTTTGTGGGTACCGTGATGGACGTCACCGAGCGCAGGCAGGCGGAGCAAGAGCGCGAGAGATTGCGCCGGGCGTTGGAGAATCTCGCTCATGTTAACCGCGTGACCATGATGGGAGAGCTGACGGCTTCCCTGGCTCACGAGGTGAATCAACCCATCGCCGCTGCCATGACCGATGCCAAAACTTGTATTCGCTGGCTTATGCGTGATCACCCTGATTTGGAAGAAGCACGTGAGGCTGCATCAAGAACCGTCAAAGATGTAACCCGTGCGGGCGAAATCATCAACCGGGTCCGCCTTATCTTTAAGAAGCGAACTTCACAATGGGAGCCGGTGGACGTGAATGAAACCATCCGCGAGATGGTCATGCTCTTGAGCAACGAGGCTGCGCGACATTCAGTATCAATCCGGACAGAACTGGCGGAGGAGCTTCCAGACGTGGTGGGAGATTGCGTGCAGTTGCAACAAGTCATGATGAATCTGATGATCAACGGTATCGATGCGATGAGCGAGGTGGATGTAGCGCGCACCCTGACGATTAAGTCGCAGCGAACGGAAGATGGGCAACTCGTGGTGTCGGTAAGCGATACCGGTGTGGGACTTCCCGCTGAGGAAGCAGGGAAAATATTCGACCCATTCTTTACTACTAAGGTCGACGGAACCGGAATGGGACTTCGGATCAGCCGCTCCATTATCGAATTGCATGGCGGTCGTCTGTGGGCTGACAAGCCTTCGCCGCACGGCGCAAGTTTTTACTTCACCCTGCCTGCCAGCATCGGGGCAAATGCATGAGGGCTGCGACCAAACCTACGGTATTCGTCATTGATGACGATGCCTCGGTACGGGCGGCCATCCATGGCATGTTGAAATCGGTCGGCCTGCATTCCGAAACGTTCGCGACACCACAAGAGTTCTTGCAGAACAAGCCGCCGGATGGGCCGAGCTGCCTGGTTCTGGATGTACGCCTTCCCGGAGTCAATGGCCTGGAGTTTCAGCACGAGTTGGCCGACGCGGGTGTCCGGATTCCAATCATCTTCGTCACCGGGCATGGAGATATTCCCATGACGGTGAAGGCCATGAAGCTGGGAGCGGTAGAGTTTCTCACCAAGCCGTTCCGAGATCAGGACCTGCTGGATGCGATTTACCAGGCATTGGATCTCGATCGGCGGAGGCATGCGCAGGAGAGTGCAGTGGCAGAGTTGCGCAGACGTTACGAGCTGCTCACGGTACGCGAGCGCGAGGTGATGTCATTGGTGGTTTCAGGCTTTCTGAACAAGCAAATAGCCTACGAACTCGGAAACAGCGAGGTCACCGTGAAGATCCATCGTGGAAATGTCATGCGGAAGATGCAGGCTGAATCTCTGGCGGAATTGGTCAAAATGGCCGCGAAACTCGAGCTGCCGCCGGCTAACGACTGATTCAATGGCCCCTCATTTGCAACCAGATGGTTGGCGCAACTTTTGATTTTGACGAGGGCACTCTGGATGAGAGTTGCGCTTCCCAGAGGTATTAGGGCCCTCATACCAAAGCATGATTGTGCAAGGGTGGGTCGAAAGGTAGGTTGTGAGTATGGCTACTCAGAGCGAGGTGGAACCGGTGCAGGATCGCGACGGCAACACCAGGATCATCGCAATTGTTGACGATGACGAATCGGTTCGGTTCGCGCTGGAGGGTATGATGAAGTCGGTGGGACTGCCGGCGCAAGCCTTTGCCTCAGCGGAAGATTTTCTGAACTCCGGGCTACAACACCAAACTGCATGCCTGATTGCGGATATCCGCATGCCGGGAATGTCGGGTTTGGACCTGCAGACTAAGCTGAGCGCCGAGCACTGCAGGATACCGACTATTTTCATTACGGCGCATGGTGACGCGAAAATGCGCTTGCAGGCGTTGCGCGGTGGCGCCGTAGAGTTTCTGGCGAAACCGTTCGACGATGAGGTATTACTGCAAAACGTTCGAGCGGCGCTTGAAAGTTGAGGGGGCGGGCCTTTCAGGCAGTTGTTCAGGAGATCCCCTGTGGCAGTTTCTGAAGCTATCAGTTCGAGCTGTTCGGGATGTGGCGAACGCAGATTCGAGCAGATCATAGGCAATAGTCCTGCGCTGGAAGCGGTGCTGGCGCAGGTCGCGCGCGTGGCCTCCACCGATTCGACCGTGTTGGTCCGTGGCGAGACGGGTACCGGCAAGGAACTCATCGCACGGGCCATTCATAACATCAGTTCGCGGTGCGGACTCCCCTTCATCAAACTTAATTGCGCAGCTATTCCTTTCGATCTGCTGGAAAGCGAACTCTTTGGCCATGAAAAAGGCGCCTTCACAGGAGCCATTGCACAAAAAATAGGCCGTTTCGAAATGGCCAACCGTGGCACCCTTTTCCTCGACGAGATCGGGGATATTCCACCGGCGTTGCAGCCTAAACTGCTCAGGGTATTGCAGGAACAGGAGTTCGAACGCCTGGGAAGCGGGCGTACGCACAAAGTGGATGTTAGGTTGGTTGCTGCTACACACCGGGACCTCGGCGAGATGGTCAAGCGGAGTGAGTTTCGCAGCGATCTCTACTATCGCCTGAATGTTTTTCCGGTACTGTTGCCCCCGCTGCGCGAGCGGCGCGAGGATATACCTACCCTCGTAACTCATTTCATTGAGATATGCTGCCGTCGCATGGGCAAGAATATCGAGCACGTGCCTTCGGAAACACTCGCAGCGTTCACTTCCTATTCCTGGCCCGGCAACATCCGGGAGCTTCAGAACCTGGTTGAGCGCGCCGTGATCCTAGCGAACGACGGTATTTTTCCCAACCCACTTCCAGTGGAACGAGCGCTCTCGAAGGTTCCCGCTCCCACTACCCTGCAGGGCTTTGAGCATGCTCTTATTCTGCATACGTTGGAATCGGTCGGCTGGGTGATCGGCGGAGCCAAAGGCGCGGCCGCCCAACTGGGAGTGAAGCGGACGACATTGCTTTGGAAGATGAAGAAGCTTGGAATTTCGCGTCCCGCGCCACACACCGCGAGCATATGACACAAGGACGACTATGGGTCGTGGGGGTGATCCTGGCGACTGCCGCTACGGTCGTGCTCCTGGTCTGTACTCGACCGATTTCAGTGCAAGCGCAGCGTGCGGATAAGGATCACTCCGCCTCAACCTATAATCCGTATCCTCCGGGAATACTGCCATCCGACTTAAGCTCTGAGGTAGCTCGAGTTCAACGAGAGATGGATGTCATCGAAGGTCGAACGCTGGCACGCTGGCACGCCCTAGAGCCGCCGACGCTGACGGGTCAGCCACCAGTGCTTCAGAATGTCGGGACTGAAGCAACCGAAACGCTCGGCGAACTCATGCTTTACGACAAGAACATCTCACCCAACAAAAATGAGGCATGCGCGTCCTGCCACATGCCCTACGCCGGCTTCAGTGGACCGATTCCCTCGGTCAACCTGACAATGATTGGATATCCCGGAACCGCTCACATGCGTGCCGGCAAGCGCACAGCACAGCGACACCCCTATTCTCCGTTCTTCCCTGTGCTCCAATACAACCAGGTACAGGGTCTGTTTTTCGGCGGAAACTTCTGGGATTCGCGTGCGACCGGATACAAGCTCAGAGTTCCGGACGCCGAACAGGCCCAGGGTCCTCCCGTTGATACCCAGGAAATGGGTTTCCCTGACACTGCTTGCATCGCATTTCGTCTCTCCGCCGCCGCGTACCGGCCGCTCTTTGAAGAGGTCTGGGGCACGGGATCGTTCGACATCAACTTTCCGCGCGACACAGAGAAAATTTGCGACACTCCGGGAGGCGCCGCCGCGTTCAAAGGAAGCACCACTCCCATTCCCCTGACTCCGGAAGACCGCACCCGAGCGAATACTGTCTATGACCGCTGGGCGCAGTCCATTGACTCATTCGAACAGTCGGTGCAGGTCAGTGCTTTCTCGTCGAAGTTCGACGCCTACCTCGCAGGCAAATACAAGCTCACATCCGACGAGATGGCGGGGCTCAAGCTGTTTGACGGTAAGGGCAATTGCAATTCATGCCACCTCGACGGCAGAGGAACCACGCTGAAGCCGGGTCAGACGGACACGAGTTCGACTGCCATGGTGAACCCTCTGTTCACCTGCTTCGGCTCAGCCAACGAGGGCCTGCCGCTGAATCCCAGAGACGCCTTTTACTACCAGACGAAGCCGGACTCCTACGGGTTCGTTGCCAATCCTTACGGCTTCGGCTACCGAGACCTGGGACTCGGGACGTTCCTCCGGAGCGGGTTCGGTTCCGGCCCCAGTCCGAACCGAAGTTGGAAACAATATGCGCCGACCGTTGACGGACAAATGCAGGTTCCTATATTGCGCGACGTCGCACTGACACCGCTGCAATGCCCCACCACCGAAGCTCCCGGTCCTTACTTCCAGAAGGAGTTCTTTCACAACGGTTACCTGAAGAGCCTGAAGCAGGTCGTGCATTTCTACAATACTCGCGACAAGTATGCCTACCCCGTCACTTCCGGACATTGTCCGGCGGGAACGACCGAGAAAGTCGACTGCTGGCCCATGCCCGAGGTGCCGAACAACATCGATATGACCAGCGGGAATCTAGGCCTGACGGATAAGGAGGAGAATCAAATTGTCGCCTTTCTGGAAACATTATCGGACGGCTTCACCAGACCTTACCTTAACCGCGACACCTTTTCGGGGTCCTGCATGACCGGTGGATCGGCCGCGACCCAGGGTAACGAGTCTCTGATCCCGACTCCACCTTTGCCGCCCTGCGCGTCGGCTATTTGTGGCGTTGCGCCTGTCCCTGGGCCTAAGCCGCTAGGTGGCAACCCGCCCGCTCAGCAAGGTTCAGCGACCTCTAAAGCGCGGGTAAAGATTGTCCAAGGCCCGATAATCGAGGTGGCAAAGGATCATTTGACGGTGATCCGGTGGACGACAAAAACTCCTGGTGGTTCTCCCGTGCATTACGGAGTGGTGCATTACGGTACCAATCCCCGGGACCTTAGCCAGACCGCAATCTCTCCCATCCGGCTGAACCGCGACCACTCCTACACAGTTTTTCGCGTGCGACTGTACGGACTGAAGCCTGGGACAACCTACTACTACACAGTCGATTCGATGGAAGCCACGCGCAACGACGATGGGCTGAGGTGCAGCTTCCGACATTTCGGGCTACCTCCAATTGGGTCCACAATGGGGAAGATCGCGCTGAGGATCAGAAGTAGGCCCTTCGTCGCTTCGAGCATGCGTTAGACCTCTCTCCTCCGCTCTACCAATATTTTCTCGGTACGGAGCGGTGCTGTGTAGAGATCATAATTGGCAAGGCCGATAAGCTCATTAAACCAGGAGATCTCGATGAGATATATTCAGCGTACTGTTTTCTGCGGATCTTGCGAATCGACCAGTCGAGTGACGAGGGCAAACAAAATGCTGACCGATACTCCACACATTAATACTCCCGTCAAACTTTCCAGCGGCCCCAAAAGTCGCCACTTGAATGGGAGGATGACATCACCATATCCCACCGTCGTATAAGTGCTTCCCGAGAAGTAGAAGGCAAGCTCCCATGATGGGAAGCAACGCAAACGATAGAAGCCTGCCCAGAAAAGAATTACGACTCCGTGTAGAACGATCATGGCTAAAGCCGCTTGCATTACCAGCACGGCCGCGCGAATCGAACCGAGTGTGTACATGCCCCGGGCCATAACACGCTTTAGCCACTCGATGAGCGCAGCTACGCCGGCACACTGTAACCACAGCGTAAGAATTAGCAGAAAGACGGCCGCGGCAGCTTGATCAAAAATCCTCATCGCAAGCAAACTTTCCGTCAAACGAGGCGCCGAGCGATCAGTCCGGGCGAGGCACCTTGGCCAAAGTTCCCGACGTCGTTGGCAGGACGTAGCGGAGGCCGAAGTAAGCCATACTCAAATGCGCATTCTTGGGCGTTCCAGGAGCGACATACCAGGTGGGCGCGCGTTCGGAGCATGGCCGGACTACTAATTGATCATCACCGCCGGCGCGGACCTCGACGCATATTCGAGAAAGTAGAAACACATGGCGAGCCCCCAGGCGATCTGGAAGGCTCGCGTCCGCGAGGTACTGGCTGCTTCCGGCACGGCAGCGGTCGTGATTGGTGTTGTTGTCATCGCACCCCTCAACTTCGACTAACGAAACAGGTTGGTTTTGGCGAGATCGATGACTTCGTCACCACGCCCACTGAGAACGGCTCGAAGCATGTAGAGGCTGAATCCCTTTGCCTCTTCTACGGTGATCGTCGGCGGCATCGAGAGCTCCTGGCGAGCGACCGCAACCTCGACTAATGCCGGGCCGTCGTAGGCAAGCGCTTGCGCAATTGCGGGTTCAACTTGGTCTGCTGTTTCGGCCTTCAATCCCAGCAGTCCCGCTCCCTCCGCAATTTTTGCGAAGTCCGGATTGCGCAGATCGGTGGTGAAGTCCAGCACCCCGGCCGCTTTCATCTCCAGCTCGACAAAGGCCAGTGCGTCGTTCCTGTACACGATCACCTTCACAGGCAATTCGTGTTGCCTCAAGGTCAGCAGATCGCCCATGAGCATTGCGAGTCCACCGTCGCCCGACATCGCGATTACTTGCCGGCCAGAATGGGTGACCTGGGCGCCGATCGCTTGCGGAAGCGCATTTGCCATCGAGCCATGGTTGAAGGAACCGAGTAGTCGGCGCTTGCCGTTCATAGTGAGATAGCGCGCGGCCCACATCGTGGGACTTCCCACATCACAGGTAAAAACAGCGTCTTTGGCGGCGAGTTGATCGAGCACGCGCGTTAGATATTGCGGGTGGATAGGCTTCTGACCAGCCTTCCCAGTTGCAAGCTCTTCCAGGCCTTTGCGCGTCTTGCGATAGTGCGCAACGGATTCCTTCAAATGCGTTTCGGATGAGTTCTGCTTCAGCTTCGGCAGCAGGGCCCGAAGCGTGCCCTTGGTGTCGCCAACGAAACCAAAGTCAACCTTGCTACGGCGGCCGATCTGTTCTCCGCGCAGGTCGATTTGAACGATAGTTGCGTCCTTGGGATAGAACGGCTGATAGGGAAAGTCCGTTCCAAGCATTACCAGTACATCGCAATTCATCATGGCGAAGTAGCCGGAAGAGAATCCGAGCAGGCCGGTCAACCCGACGTCAAACGGATTGTCGTACTCGATAAACTCCTTGCCACGCAAAGCGTGCACGATAGGCGCCTGTAGCTTGCCAGCGAATTCGATCAACTCGGCGTGAGCTCCCGCACAGCCTGCGCCACCCAGGATGGTGACCTTTTTTGAGCGATTCAGGAGGTCCGCAAGGATGTTAAGTTCTTCTTCGGAGGGACAGACCGTTGGCGACGGCTCGTGGTAATGCACCCGCGGGCTATGTACGAGCGCCTCTTTCATGGCAATATCACCGGGCAGGGCGATAACGGAAACGCCCCGCTTGGAGATCGCGGTCTGCATGGCGATTTCGAGCACCCGCGGCATTTGGCTGACCTCGGAAACCAGCTCACTGTAGTGACTGCACTGCGCGAAGAGATGTTCGGGATGCGTTTCCTGGAAGTAGTTGCTGCCCAGTTCGCCGCTGGGAATTTGTGCTGCAATCGCAAGTACAGGAACACGGTTGCGGTGGCAATCGTAAAGACCATTGATCAAGTGCAGATTTCCCGGACCGCAGCTCCCGGCGCACACCGCCAAACTTCCGGTCAGGTGCGCTTCTGCGCCCGCGGCAAAAGCTGCCGTCTCCTCATGTCGTACATGGATCCATTCAATGTCCTTTCTTACGCGAATCGAGTCTGTGATGCCGTTGAGGGAGTCACCGGAAAGGCCATAGATCCTGCTAACTCCAGCTTCAGCGAGGACCTCGGTCACGAGATCCGCTACTCTCTTGTTGCTCATACTTAAGACACTCCTTTTCGTGATATTTAGACATTTGTCAGAAGCCCGGCCTGCGATAAGGACGGGACGAGGGTTGGCGGAGACCCGCCACGCAGAACCGCGTCCACATTGTCCAGGGCCAGCATGCCCATCGCGGTACGGATTTCGATCGTGGCGCTGCCGATATGCGGCAATAGAAATGTATTTTTGAGTGAGAGATATTCCGGGTGAAGTTGTGGCTCGCCTTCAAATACGTCGAGTCCCGCAGCAGCGATCCGCCCCGTCTTGAGAGCAGCGATGAGGTCATCGTCGACCACCAATCCGCCGCGAGCGGTATTTACCAGGATGGCTCCGGGGGGCAGAAGGCTTATGGTTTTGGAGTTTAAGAAATGGTGGGTCTGAGGAGTCTCCGGCGCGTGCAGGCTCAAGAACTGGCTTACGCGAAGCAGATCCGACGGATCGTCATGGTAGACGGTTTCGCCTGCAATTTCCGCGGGTAACTCCGAACTGTCGTAATAATGAACCTTCATTCCGGATCCTCGCGCCCGACGCGCCACGGCCTGTCCCACGCGCCCCATTCCCAAAATGCCGAGGACTTTACCACCGACTTGCCATCCCAAGAGCATGTCGGGACTCAGGGGCTTCCACGCTCCGGTTCGAACCAGCTCCTGAGCTTCGTAAGCGCGACGCGACGCACCCAGCAAAAGCAGCATGGCGATGTCGGCCGTTGCTTCATGGTTGACACCGGGGGTGTAGGCGACCGCGATTTTCCTGCGAGCGGCGGCTCCGAGATCGATGTGGTCAACACCCACCCCGTACGAGGCGATAATCTTGACCGTGGGCGAAACATTCTGGAAAAACTCAGAGTCCAACCGGTCCGCTAGCGTGATAAACAGGGCATCAGCTCCTTCGGCGGCGGAAAGCAGGTTTTGCCGCCTGAAAGAAAACTGGTTCGGATTTCGTCGCGCGTTGTAATCGCGGTCGATACGGTCTTCAATTTCCTTCGTATAACGACTGGTTACTACCAGAATGGGTTTAGCCATACCCAGCGCCTCCTTTCACACGACGACCGGCCAATCCGTCGGTCACTCCTTGCCAACTGCAATTTCCCTTCCACGACATTTGCAGCACAAGACTCTTGTATTTCGCAGGTGTGTGAGCATCGGATCGGCCCTTGGCGCCCGAGTAAGCGCCAACATTCTGGCGAGTGCTGCAGGTGCTGGCGCGCTGGCACTTGCAGGCTCGTCGGCGCAATCGCACTACAGGTTTAGCGGACTCTTTAGTCAGCAGGAAGACAAACGAAGTAGTTAAGAGCTGTAAGTTCAGCTTATGACAGGAAGGGAGCTACGCTGGCTCATGCTATGACATTCGTGAGTCCCGCAAAGATCTTTGCGCCAACGTCAACGCCTGCCCACTCGATTTGATACTGCATGAAGGGCTAGCATAGCTGCCGATCCCCGTCGATAATGTGTGGCCGAAGTATTTGAACCGCTATGCAGGTAATTGTTCTTTCTCTTCCGTGTCAACTGGCGAGCTCTTCGGTGTCAACTGGCGAACTCTTCGGTATCAACTGGCCAAGGATTGCAAGTCAATAGGCACTCCCGACGGCGATGGAAGGCTGGCATCGTCTTCCCGACCGGGGCGGACTATGCCGAGTTTTTTCATTCGGAACTGCAGGGTCGATCGATTCATTCCCAGTCGCGCAGCAGCACCGTTAAGTCCGCCGACAACCCACCTCACCTCTTTCAAAGTCCGTAGGATGTGAGCTCGCTCGGCCTCTTCCAATGTTTGATGCTGCCCGCTATGCCCGCTGATCGGGACGGTGATGGTGCGAGGATGAAGGTCGCGGGCAGGCACCCGTAAGACGGTACTAGGGCAAAGGATCACAGCGCGCTCGATTAGATTCTGTAGCTCGCGGATATTCCCAGGCCAGTCGTACTCACACAAGGCTCTCATCGTATCGGGAGAGATGCTCTCATAACGCCTTTTCATGCGTTCGGCGAACTGCCTGGCGAAATGCCACACCAGCAGAGGGATGTCCTCGCGACGCTCACGCAACGGTGGAACTCGAACGGGGAAGACATTCAGCCGGTAGAAGAGATCGGATCGGAATCGCTGCTCCTTAACCATGGCGGCCAGATCACAATTGGTCGCTGCGATAAGCCGGGCGTCCGTGCGTAATGTACGGGTGCTTCCCAGGCGTTCAAATTCCCGCTCCTGCAGCACGCGGAGCAGTTTCGGCTGGAGCTCGAGCGGAATCTCGCCGATCTCATCCAAGAACGCCGTGCCATGGTTCGCCACTTCGAATCGGCCGAGGCGCTGACCGATAGCTCCCGTGAAGGCGCCTCTCTCATGTCCGAAAAGTTCACTCTCCAGCAGCCCGGTTGGAATAGCGGCGCAATTCAGCTTCACAAATGCATTCTTGCGCCGAGGGCTGAGTTCATGAATCGCGCGTGCGATCAACTCCTTGCCAGTGCCCGTCTCGCCATAAATCAATACGGTCGAGTCGGTCGGAGCAACCATCTTGATCTCGCGCAGTACCGAACGAAGCGCGCTGCTATGACCAATGATTCCATCGAAGTTCTCCTCTGCACCGACCTCGTCGTCGAAGAGGCATTCCAGCGAAAGGCCATCTTTCATCTGAGCGGTGTCGGTTAGGCCATCGTCTCCACCGAAGCTTCTCCACTCATCTTCCAAATACTGAAGCGACGGACTACTCAGGATACCTGTCTCGTCACCGTGCACCCCTACATATGGATAATCATTCGAACTCATCGCGCTGCTCCAAACCTACAAGTTGCTCAGATCCCGAAAACTGCCAGGCCAAGCCATTGGCGAGTTGACGAGCCGATGCGCAGAGTCTCCATCCCGGCTGCGCCGATTTCTTGTTTGTCGTAGGGAACATGATTACCTTTGGCATGTTGGCCTGCAGACACCGACTCGCGCTTCGGCTTCCAGTCCTGTCGTTTGTAGAATTCGATCACTTTTGCCATGACCACACCTCACCAATCATTCCCTCATCGTCATTAACTAGTCTTCAGGGGTTAGGCCTTTTGTTTCGGCGCTTCTCGGCCGCGATCCAGTCTCGGATATATGCGGGACAATTCTCCAGAGTTACGCTGTCTGCTTCGCAGCGCGCCAAGAACCGAATCGCTGATTGATCTACCAGCGTTATGTCTTTCACATCCAGAACTAGGTTGTGATCTATTGTTTCTAGCCCCACAACGCGTTTCAACTCTGCCAGGTTCTCCCCTTCGATTCGACCAATCAGAGTAAGGATCACAGACTCGTCCTTGGCCGATCTAAGAATCTTCAACATCGGGTTTAGCCTTTCTCCCAACCACGATCTGTTTCCTATGTCCCATAGTGCAAGGCGACGCCCATCCGCTAGCAGATTGAGAGGAAAGGAGTTGTAGCAATCAGAAACTTACGAAGCATTCGTAAATTTACCGACTTCGTAAAGGTATGAACGTGAAATTATTGGCGGGAGCGCGCCAGAGGCAGCTAGCTAGCCTTGAACCGATACTTATTGATCTTGAGCGACTTGATCTTTGATTCGAGAGTAGTCGACGGAATGCCCAGCTTCGCTGCTGCGCCGTCCGGCCCGGAAACTCGACCTTTGGTTTCGGCCAAGGCGGCCTCGATGACCTCTTTTTCCTGAGGCGCCGGCTTCTTCGAGAGCGTCGGACTCGCCGGTCGGAGCGAGGACGAAGTGCGCGAGAACCAACTCTCGTCCACTGAGAAGATCTCTGTGTCACAGAGGACGACGGATCGTTCAATCACATTCTGTAACTCTCGAATGTTACCGGGCCAAGGGTACGCCTCAACCAACGCCAAAGTCTTCTTGTCGATGCTCTTTATTTTCTTTCCAGCTTGCCGCGCGAATCGGTCGATGAAGTACTCGAGAAGCATGGATATGTCTTCTCTCCGTGCCCGCAGAGGAGGGACCTCGATGGGGAAGACGTTGAGGCGGTAAAACAGATCACTTCGAAACGTGCCACCGTCGATCGCGGCCTGCAAGTCGCGATTGGTGGCAGCAATCACCCGAACGTCGGTTCGAATTGCTTGATTGCCGCCGAGACGCTCAAATTCGCGCTCCTGCAGAACTCGTAATAGAGCGATCTGCGTCTCCGGTGGAAGCTCGCCAACCTCATCCAGAAAGATAGTGCCGCCTTCTGCCACTTCAAACTTGCCCAGGCGACGCTGCAACGCTCCGGTGAATGCACCCTTTTCATGGCCGAACAATTCCGAGGCAATCAAATCCCGCGGAACGGCGGCACAATTCACACTCACGAAGGGACCCGAGCACCGCGACGAGCGGCGGTGAATCGCCCGAGCAACGAGTTCCTTGCCCGTTCCCGTCTCGCCGGTGATGAGCACGGTGGAGGCAGTCGGGGCAACTTTACCAATCCGGGAGAGTACTGTTCGCAAGGCCGGAGAAGAGCCGACGATCTCCTCGAACATCGAGGCCTTGCTGATCTCTTCTCGTAGCGCGATATTCTCGTTTCGCAGTCTCTCTTCGGCCTCCTTGCGCTCTTCAATGTCGGTGGCGGCAACGTACCAACGCGTAGCCTCTCCGTGTGCGTCGTGGAAGGGGTTAAACCGTGCCAGGAACCAACGATAAGTTCCATCATGTTTACGCAGTCGGAACTCCAACTGGTAAGCAGCGCCACTCGACAGAGCATGCTCAGAATTCTCGGTCACTTCATCTTGGTCGTCAGGATGAATGAAAGCACGGCTACTCGATCTCTCTCTCCATTCTTCGAGGGTAAGGCCTAAATAGTCGAGCAGCATGCGGTTGGCGTAGAGGCGTTCGCGACCGGGTCCGAATACGGAGACCAGCTGGGGCGTAAGGTCTACAACCTGCAACAGCTCTGCTTCACGCTCTCGGATGCTCTCTTCGGCTTTCTTGTGTTCAGTAACGTCGATACCCGCCCCGACAAACTCGCGGTTACCGGATGCATCCTGCAAAGTGTGGGCTAGAGCGTGGATGTGCTTGATACTCCCATCGGGCAGCAGCAAACGGTAGGCATGCTCGAACTGTGTCGCCCCCGCAGACGCACCATCGATGACCGTCTGGAACTCGGCGCGATCCTCGGGATGCACGCGCTGCGCGATGGCATCGATGGTTAGCTTGACTGTGGGGTCATGCTCGAAGATGCGATACGTTTCATCCGACCAGACAATCTCGCCGCTGTCAGGCTTCCACCCAAAACTTCCTGTGTGGCTGAGCCTTTGAGCTTCCGCTAGGTAGGCTTCGCGGCGCTGCAACTCCTGAGTCAATTGCTCTTGCTCAGTAACATCCATCCCTGTCCCAAGAAAACCCTTGAAAGTCCCCTCTTGGGTGATCGGAACACCCACGCACCGCACGCTACGAATCTCTCCATCTGGCCGTACAATCCTTTTTGTGAAGTCGAATGGGCGATGGTCGACCAACATCGTAGCAATTCCTTGCTCCATGAACGCGCGATCTTTCGGGTGTACGAGAGCCAAATATTCTTCTACTGTCGGCGGCTTGCCACTCAGATCAAGACCATAGATCCGAAACAACTCGGGAGACCAGTACTCGAATCCAGCTGCGTTGAACGCCCAACTTCCAATGTGAGCGAGGCGCTGCCCCTCAGCGAGATAAAACTGGCTTTGCTGAAGCGCCTGCTCGGCGCGTTTGCGGTCCTCAATGTCGATGCTGGATCCATGCCACTTGAGGATGTTTCCATCCTCGTCCCGCACGGCGACCTTGTGGTGGAGCATCCAGCGATACTCACCGTCGGCGCGCCGCACGCGGGTCTCGTGTAAGAAAGGCTCACCGCTAGCCAGGGACGCGCGCCATTTTTGAACGATCCCTTCGACATCCTCGGGATGAATGTACTCGGTCCATCTCCAACCCAGCAGATCTTCCAACGAACGACCTACGTAGTCGAGCCAACCTTGATTGAAGAAATCGAGGTATCCGTCAGGCAGAGAGGTGTGAATCAGGGCGGGAGCGGAGTCGATCAGGAGCCGAAAATCGGGAGATTGACTCGCCGTGTCATCGGCAAGCGCTCCCGCTGGTCCCCTGTTTTGGATTCTAGACGTGCTCATCTTTCGCTGACCGCCCACATGCTCACACTTGATAGCGCTAATTTTAGTCGATGAAGCGACAGTTCGCAGCCGAGATGCAAAAGCCGGCGAACGAGACCAGTCAGGATCTCACATCCCTAATCAGCTCTCTTCAGTGCCAATAGGCTGTTCCTTGTGATAGGCCGTTGGCAGCAGATCTCTGCAATCGGAACGCTGGTTGACTCATAAGATGCGCCTTTCCAACAAGATCACGCGACAGCCTTCTTCGGACTAACAAGTGCTGATGTCTATGGCAATTCGCGACGAATCAAGAGCAGGAGCCAGACATGTCGACTCTTCCCCTATCCCCGGCAACGCCGGAACCCAAACCGTCTCCGCCTCCGGAAGCTCCCGCTGACGAAAGCCGCGCCGCCGCGAAGCCTACGCCCAGGTGGAAGACCGTAGTAACGCCGCTCTTGGTGTTTTTGTTGGCTATTGCCGTCCTGGTGACGGTCACGCGCAATTGGAATTCATGGGAAGGCGGGCATATCGAGCAAGTCACGGATGACGCCTACGTTCGCGGCGATCTCACGCCGTTAAGTACGAAGGTCGCCGGCATTGTCCGCAACGTCGACGTCTCCGATTACCAGCAGGTGCATAAAGGCGATCTCCTCGTTCAGCTCGAGGACAACGACTATCAAGGGGAAGTGGCACAGGCAAGCGCGGCGGTGGAGGCCGCGAGGGCAGCCATCGAAAATAACCGGCGTGAGCGCGAGCTTCAAGACGCCCGGATTCAGAAAGCGCTGGCGGGGATCGACGAGGCCAAGGCGCAAATAGTGGCCGCCCAGGCTGGCCAGGACGCAGTCGACGCTAGTTTGGTCCGCGCCCGCGAAGAGCGAAATCGCCAGGAAGGCTTGTATCAGACGCATTCGACAACCCTGCAGAACCTGGAGCAGGCGGTCGCGGCTGAAGGGAGCCTCGCCGGTCAGTACGCCAGCAGCGATGCGGAGCTGGCCGAGGCCAGAACTGCACTGCGCAGCAGTGAGCTGGCAGCCGAAGCGGAGCGGCGTCAGAAGAGTGTCCTGGAGTCTCAGGAGATGGAACTGGCCGCCGACCTGCACGCAAAAGAAGCAGGACTGGTCGCCGCGCAGGTGAATCTTGGTTATACAAAAATCTTTGCGCCGGCAGATGGCAGCGTAGGGGTTTCTGGAAAGCCACGTTCAGGCCTTTGCCTACTTCGGCGGCGTACCCACCTCGATTCTGTACGACAACACCAAGCTGGCGGGGGCGCGGATTCTGGGCGATGGCACCCGGCAGAAGACGCGGGCGTTCTCCGAGTTGCAGAGTCACTATCTGTTTGCCGAGAAGTTCGGACGTCCGGCCGAGGGCAACGACAAGGGCAAGGTGGAGGGCTTGCTGGGATACGCCCGGCGGAACTTCCTGGTTCCGGTGCCGCGAGTGGCGAGCTGGGAGGAGTTGAACCAGCGGTTGCTGAATGCGTGCCGGGCGCGGCGAGCGCGGCGGCTACGCGGCCACCAGGAGACCATCGGAGAACGCTTTGAGCGGGGCCGGGCAGCATTGTTGCCGTTGCCGGTCAGCGAATATGAAGCCTGCGAGAAGCGAGTGGGGCGAGTGAGTTCGCTGTCGCTGGTGCGCTATCGCAGCAACGACTACTCGAGCTTATCTTATAGAAGCAAAGGATGAGAAACGGCTGCTGCGCTATCAGAAGCAGATGGCCGGCTACGAACTGCTGATCGTCGATGAACTGGGTTTCGTGCCGCTGTCCAAGTCTGGCGCAGAACTACTCTTCGAGGTCTTCAGCCAGCGCTACGAACGTGGCTCAACGCTGGTGACCAGCAATCTTCCGTTTCAGGAATGGACCGAAGTCCTCGGTTCGGAACGGTTGACCGGTGCGCTACTGGACCGGCTCACCCACCACGTCCACATTCTGGAAATGAACGGCGAGAGCTATCGCCTGAAGCAGAGCAAACGCAAGCGAGGCTCCCAGCCTAACTCCTGATCCGCCAACCCTCCCCTACCTACTGCGGCGAACACGCCTCGGGGAAGAGGACGTATTCCGCTCCCGCCTAAACGCGCCGCCTTGCAGGCGGCGCAGGCCTCCGCTCCAGACGCCCTCCTCCCCGACAATCCCCGGTCTTCTACATACTGTACTGGTCTACTTTTACTCCGCCCCGGTGGTCTGGTTTAACTCCGCCCTTGACACCAGATATGTCAAAAGCCACGTAAGGATTGACGTGACACTGGTGACGGTAAGTGCGCCAGGAGAGACCTCGATCCGAAGGCCTCCAGAAGTCTGAACCTCTGTCGAATAAGATGCCGATTCAGCCATCGTCTTGAGTTGCGCCCGCGAACAAGGGCATACCACTTTGGGCGCGAAAATCGCTAACTGTCGAAACCAGGCAATAGCACTCATTGACCCTGGAGGCGAGACCGGGGAGGGTCATCGTTCGCGACATTGTTTACCCAGGCGCTAACAGTATAACGTCGCATCTGCCCTGCATCATAGGGCTTGTCGCTACCAAGTCTCGAAAACCGGTTGCCTTTCTGACTCCGAACTTCTTTACAGACCCCTACTGTGGCTTGCGTCTCAGAGGCTTGCCAATTGCAAGTAGGAAGATGGCACTCTTGCCTTTCGCGTGCGGCAAAAAGAAGTTAGTCACGTCGTCATCGAAGAAGGTCAGCCCGGTCGCACCCAGGTGCTGGGCATATGCAGCCAGGTATATCCTGCCGCCGACAGTGCCGGCTTCCAGCTGAACGGCCCGGTAGCCGCGGTTTCCGTATTGCTCCAGTATGCGTTCTAAATCGACGAGAAAGAAGATGTCCACGCAGGCGTCCGCGGGAAGATCCTGCTCCAGTCCAAGATGGTAGGCTTCGGCGCGGAATTCCCCCTGGTTCAAAAGCTCTAGTGTGTTCTGATCAGGACGGAAGTAGTAAGCACCCGGTTTGAGCCCGTCTACCGAATGCACGATCAGGTAAAGATCGTTGAGCTGCACACCGGGAGGCTCAAGAAAGTCAGCCGGAAGACCTCGCGTGGCGCGGTAGAAAATGATGGAGAGTTGTGCCAGCGTAATAGATGCCGTTCTATCGAATGTTCGGGTAGACCCGCGGCGCAGGATCACCTGCTCGATCGTGTCCTTCAACTGATCTTCTTGCGGCGGTGGCTGCAGGCGAACTGCCCCGCCGGCCAGAGCGGAATATGGCAGGATCGGTTGCTTCCCGCGCCACTGGGCCACTTCCTCTTCGGACGCAAGCGAAGAGGCCTCGTGCATCTCAAGCATGGCGGGATACTCGACCTCGCGCTGCGAAACCGGAATTGTCTCCAGGCCGAGTTCTGGAATTTCCCTCGGTGCCGGCAGCCCACCCTCTGATGTGCGCCCGATCGGTACGAGACAGAAGGAAACCTCCCGCCGCGTATCGAGATCAAGCAGGCGGTTCACCTCGGCGTCCACGAACCCGAGTACGATCTCGCCCAGCAGCCCCGAAGCCGCAGAAACAGCCAGCATGTTCGCCAGCAGTGTGCCGTTGTCCCAACCGAAATGGCGATAGGTGCGTGCCTGGTACTTCCAGGCGTTTCGCCAATACGTTCCGGTACAGACGATGGTCGCGGGCGCGTGAGCCACGGCGGGTTCCATGGCTGTCGCCTGAGCCAGGTTTCCGCGAAAATTGCCTTTTCGAAGAAGCTGCAGCGATACATCCGATGGATTGAAGTGATACACGCCGGCAGCCAAGTCCGGGAGACCGCCAGTCACAACGTACAGCTCGATCTCGTAGAGAGCTCCGGTGCAGGCAGCGGCGCGAAAGTAGATTTCTCCGCCTCCGAATGTGCGCTGTTTGGTAATTCCCGCCGAGAAATAGAGGATGCGGGCCAGATCCTGAAGGTCCGGGGCCGAATCGGTCAGCGGTGAGGGTACTGAATCCGAGATCGCGGACAACGCGGCCACCCCTGTTTGCGACACGTCTCGGGGCAGCGGAAATGACTCTAGTTGGGGATAGATTTTGAAAGGTAGCGGCCGATTCGCCCAGTCCAGGAAGTGAGGACTTTTGCGAATACTCCAGTAAGAGTGCTTGGTGCCGTCGTGATACTTCCAAGCCGCCTGGATGTCACGGTTGCTCATCGTTGCTTACGTCAGGCTACCACCAGCATGGCGTTTCGCGGCTCAAAACCGAAATTGCTGTGCAGCGAGCGCAGCAGTCCGCGAACCGCGACTATCGAAGAAGTGATCAGCACTGCGCAGATGGCAATTTGCGCTACCAGCAACAGGTCTCGGCCCGTAATCCGCCGCCCCAGCCTGCTGGTTGATCCCGACTTTAGGCAGCTCATATGGATTGGTGCGGAGTATCTGCCTGACTGGGACCGCGCCGAAGAGGAACCCGCTCGCCAGCGCCAACAGCAAAGCGATTGCATACACATGAGCGTCTGGGGTCACAGGCACACGGATGGGGGCCGGTCTCAGGGGGCGACCGACTGACCGGGGAAAATTTCCGACTCGCGGCCCCGCGGGCCAACTCCACTGAGCAGCAATAGCCGGGGGGTGACGAGCGCTCCCGCCGCCATCACCAGCAGACCGCCACTTTTCAGGTGACCATGCTGGCTATGCCCGCTTGCGACTGGTCGAGACCGCTGCGTTGGTTGTAGTGTACGGCGACCGCTTCACCATCACTGAAGTCAATCTGGGTAACCTTGGCGCACGTTGCGATTTCAAGATTCGAAACCGGTGCGCCCCCTGGGGCGACCTGCGCGAAATAGCCGGTGAGTGGCCCAGCTCGCAGACCATTGGAGACTGCTACGTATGGACGGCCATAGATACCGGGACCATCGAACGGCTGGCTGGTGTCCCCTTCGATCCAACCATTGCCAGCATATAAAGGGTGCACGCTCATTAAGCTATAGGTTGCAGAAGATTTTCCCGCAATAATTCGTTGCAAGAATTTAGTTAGGCGTAGGTTCGTAAATGATGCCATTGTGAGCTGCCAGCGTGCAATCAGTACACATCTGACCCAAGGTGAGCCACTGTGTGCCAAAAAACCATACGTCACCTGGTGACGGCACTACGCCCGTCCACAGTACATTGGCGATAAAATTCGGGTCATTCCTGGGGTTCGGGCTCGGAACGATAGTCCATTGCGTTCCATCCCAATGTACGAGCAGCGTGTCAGTGCCATAGCAATTGCCGTCCTCGCGGTAGCCGGCGGCATAGATATCGTTGGGGGAATTCGCAACGACGCCGATCAGGATGGTTCCGGGGACGTCCGGACTAGGAACAATCGTCCAACTATTTCCGTCGAAGTGGTAGACCAACGTCTGGTTCGTGCAGTCCTCCCCGGTACCGGTCGGATTTTGCCATCCCACCGCCCACACGTTGTGGGAGCCAGGGCAAGAACTCCATAGAGTCCGGAGACTGCCTGTTGTGGAAGTGGCAGACGGACTTGGTACCAGGTATCGCCGCCTTCGTAGTGCATAAGCAGTGGTGCATAGTTGTCGTCAAGTATTTGCAGACCGGCCGCGTAAGCGTCGTTCGGGGCATCCTGGGAAGCGCCCCAGAGGCGGCCGACGCCTCCAGGAAGGTAGCCGATATTACCCCATGACTGGCCATCCCAATGCTCGAAGAACAGTTGAAAGTTTTGATCGGGATCGATCCAACCCGTCACCCAGATGTCATTGGGGCTCGTGCCGCTCATCGTCGAAACGAATGCGTTGTAATCCGGCGGAAAGGGTACCCCCTGAAGCCGCTGCCAACTCTGGCCATTCCATAGGTCGATGATCTGCCCCTGGGCATCCCCTCCCCCGCCGGCCCAGGCCAGAGTGGGAGAGAAATCTAATACGCCGCTTAAGTAGAACTCCCCACTGTCATCGGCTCCCGGTGCTGAGTACATCGTCCACTGGTGTCCGTCAAAATGAATGGTGGTGTTCCCGACTGCCCAGATGTCATTCGGCGACGAAGCCGACGAAGCATACAAGACATCGTTGATTGGATATTGATTTGGCGTTGGGAAAACTTGAAACCTCGATTTCTGCATCTGTGCGCTGGCGACGAGGGTCAAAGTCGTCAGGCCCACAGTTAGCGCGAATGTCCAGAATACTCCACGGTTAGTTTTCATCCTTTCCTCCCTGATGATCTCCATAACCCGGTCGAGCAACATCCATTGCAAAACGAAGACTTTCAACGCTTCACGGAATGCTTGCAGAGCGAACAGTTCATCTGGAGGAATACGCTTGGCGCGCAGAAATCGAGCCATACAGAGCGGCAACAACGTTTTTTGTAGGGGGACTTTCTGCAGTTCCAGCACTCGCAGGTTGCAGGTGCGCCAACACACGTAGATGAATCTCGACTCAACGTCTTCCATGTCGGGCAGTTGTACGGAAGCGCCGTTCGTCTCAATGCAGCGAATCGCGAGATCCAGGAATCCACCTCGCTGCTGGTTCACATGCAGCCAGGCGAGAACTTTCTCCCTCCCAGCAAGTCCGGCTTCGAGCTTTGCCAATCTCTTTCCCTGCATCTAGTTTCCTTTTGGCGCATTCAACCGCGAGTAGATCGTTGGCACCGGCGCCGGTGGATCATCGTGGTTTACCGTGGAGCAGGATTTCTTGCTTTTGCTACCCTCTACCGCTTCCAGGGCGCGCAAACGATTCTCAAAGTCGCCCTGCTGCAGGGCCTTGAGCATCCCCGCCGCCAGATATCCCACAGCGGTTGCTTCTTTGGGGTCAATTAGACCCATTCCCAGGTCCTTGATCGTGTCGCCCAGTAGCGCGGTGACATCGTCAACCGTCTTCAGCGAACGCTCGGCGTAATGGGGGCCTCCGGGCCCTTTAGCCTCTCCCCCACGCCGCCCCAGTTCCGACACTTTCTCGGGATTCGCGTGGAAGTAACAATGTGTCCCGCCTTTTAGTGCCCAAGCCGTACAAGGCATACCCCTTTTGTCCCTGCCTTGGCATCGCTTACCCTTAGATATTTGTGGCCCTGCGGGGGGAGTTGCTTGGGGATCGAGCGGAGCGCCGTCCGCGGGGGGAGTGTTTTCGGGCTCGTCCCGCAAGGGCTGATCGGAACCGGGGCCGGCATTGCTCTTCTGTTTTTTCGTGCTCATACCTAGCTGACCTCCGTCGAACGATGGACATTTGGCCACCCGCCGCTGCTAATTGGTTAGTGGTCGATTCGTGCATCTTCCGCTGAAGAACGTGAGGCGAACTCCAGCTTCCGCATGTCCAAGCGTGGGTCCATTATGGGTTCAATTGGAGAAGCCAAAATCGAGGTAGGAGAGGCGATAAGAGGCGTGATTACAAGCTGTTAGTAGCGGCAGACTACAGCCCTAAAAAGGCTGGCGTCGGCGGTTCAACTCCGTCCCTGGCCACCATCATTCCAGAATGTCCGTTCCGGAGACATAGGTAACAGAACGTTCCGGAGACATGGGTTACACTTTTGGCCCGAAGGGATTCTCCGGGGGCTGCAAAGTTTTCTCCTCCAAATCAATATAGCCGAGATCGTAATCCATAAAACTGACTAACCAGATGCCGTGGTCGACTTCTTTGACGCCGACGGCTTGGCCGGCAAGCGATACGCTGAGGTTGATCTTCTTGTTGTACAGGCAAAGACGTCCGCAGCTGGTGACCACGACGGTGCGGTCGTGGAATGGGTAGTGGGGTTCTGGAATCCCTCGATAGGGGTGGCAGGAAGCCGAGTAGATCTCGGCCGGACATTTCATGGCGAGAGCTTCATGCGGTCTTTCCTGATTGAACTCTTCGAGGAAAGCGTCGAACTTGGCTTGCTGCTGCAGGAGGTTGGCGCCCGCCGGACGAGTGGCTTCTTGCTTGAGGGTCAGATGCATGCGTTCATGACGGCCGTTCTGCTGAGGATGGCCGGGCCGGATGCGCTCAATCGAGATGCCTAACCGCAGCCACCAGACTGACAGTTTGGAGAGCTGAAACAGGCCATGCGGTGAAACGAAAGGAACACCGTTGTCGCTGCGAATGGCGCGGGGCAAGCCGCGTTCCTGGAACAGGCGCTCAAAGGCGGGAAAGGCGAGCTCTTCCCGATTGGATTCCAGCGCTTCACACAGCAGCAGGTAGCGCGAGGCGTAATCGGTGACCGTCAGCGGATAACAATAGCGTTTATCGTTCAGCTGAAACTCACCCTTGTAATCGCTGCACCAGAGATCATTCGGCCGCAGGCCATCGGACAAGGGCGTGCCTTGGGCTCGATGGCGCCCCGGCCCATGGGCTTGACCAATCCGTGGCGATCGAGCACGGCATGAATGGTCGAGGCCGCGGGAGTCTTGATCGCATGCGGCAGATGGCGTAGCAAACGCTCCCGGATCTTACGTGCCCCCCAGTGGGGTTTCTCCCGCTTGGCACGGACAATGGCCGCTTCCACCTGCTCCGGTAACCGGTTGGCATAGCGGAAGGGTCGGCGAACTCGGTCGGTTAACCCTTCCAGCCGGATCACTGGTAACGTTCGAAAATCTTGTAGCTAGTCTTGCGCGAGATACCGAACTCGCGGCACAGCGAGGCCATCGTCTCGCCGTCCTTGAGTCGGATCACAAACCGCATGCGTTCGTCCATCACAGAACTCTCCTTCCATGGCATCGCCTCTCCGCCCCCTTCGGGCCGAAAAGTGTAACCCATGTCTCCGGAACGTTCTGTTACCTATGTCTCGGAACGGACAGGGGCGAAAGCCTTACTGCAACGCGATAATGTATTGTGTCGCAGATGACTAAGCGTATTCCTCCGTCTCTGTGTCTACCCAATATATTGAGCGCCGAAGTGATCTGCCCCGATAGAACGTTGCCAAACGCTTATACATGGAAGCCATGATATTCCCGTCTATCGCGCAGTTCCTACACGCTGACGGGGCGTTCGATCGCAAGCCCGTTTGTGGCCAAAGTTTCGAATTGGCCAACCTTCCACTCGGAACATCAACGCATAAGTCGTTATACGGCAACGTGACATTGCGACCTCTGCCGCGCTAGCGATAGCCGAGGTGGGATAAGTCGAGGTACAAAATTCAGTGCTGGAGAGAACGGCCCTCACGTTAACACGGAAATCGTGCATACGCGAGGGCTGTAAGTCGCCGGCAGTTCGGTCCGACATCAACTACGGTTTCCGGATGTATCCGTGCGCAACACCCGCGGAATCCAAATAGAATCCGACGATGACATTACAAGCATTGATCGCGGCCGCGTCGCTATACGTGGCCCCGGGAGGATCGAAACTCATGTAATCGCCGTTTCTAAGTAGGAACGAGTGGGTGACATTCGACGTGTTGACGTACAAACCGACGATGTTTCCTTGGGGATTAAGTCCGCCGTTGAAGGTATAGGTGGCTCCCGGAAAATTGTTTTCCGTGAAGGTCCTATGTTGTAGCTTGTAGCCGTGGGTGGCACCGCTGCTGTCGCTGTAAGTGCCAATCACTTCACCGCTGGGGTTCACCACGCTGGCAAAGCTGCTGGGCGCCCCAAATGGATTGAACTGGGTGATCTGCCCCTCCCTGGATACAGTAAAGCTCTTGTAGGGAGGGTTTTCGCAGGTGCGATCTACCAGACAGGTGAATCCCGTCATTTCGCCCGATGGATTGAGACTCGAGAGGGCCGAAGCTGGCGCGCCTGGAACGTCAAAGATGGTGTAGTGGCCTCTGAAAAGAATGAAGCCATGTTCCACTTGGCTGGCGTCTTCGAATTGACCCACAATCGTCCCATCGTCAGTGATGAAATTGGGGATGGTAAAAATGGAGCCCGGCGGATCGAACGCGGTAAACACGCCCCACGCTGTCAAAGTGAAGCCATGATTCACTCCAGCTGTGGTCTCCTGGCCGATCATCGTACCTTGCGAGTCGGGTCCCCCGGTTAGCAGGGTCGCAGTCGCGCCCGGAAAATCGACCGTCGTGTAGGTTTGTGCCCACGCCATCGACAAGGCTGCACAAGCAATAGTGATCGCACACCTTGCTAGAAACCGAAATAGCTTGTTCACTGAATTATCCTCCTGATTTTCGCTTAGAGTTACCGTACGCACCGGACGGCTTCCCGCCGCTAGTCAGGTATGCCGTGATTCGTTGCTTTCCAGGAAAGTACCCCCAGTGGGCTTGCGCGGTTTGGCCTCATCTGCAATCGGAATGGCATTTGCGGTGAGACGAAGGAATTGGTCGCCAGGCTGCACCCGCGTCATCGCACTCGTGGCCTAGAATAAGGATTGTGCTGAAGCGCGACGACCTCGGCTTTCCTGCCTTCTGGCCCCTGCAGATCACGGGATGGAGCTGCATGTATGTGTGGGCCTTCGTCTCCATCCTCCCTTCGATCAAGCAGCCTGGGACGTTGCGTGGAAGTAGCGTATTTGTTCTCTCGATGTTCGCGGCCAGTTGCGCGCTGCGTCCGGTTTGCCGCTCCCTGTTAAAACGTGCGTTCTCATGGATCGCTTTGGAGACGAGGGCGCTGGCCTGGTCTTTGATAGCGGGAGCAATTACCGCCTATGTTGCTGAACTATTGGCATTCGGCATTCGCAGACTCGATTGGGCAGACTGGCTCGCGACCTACACCCAAGCTACCTTCATTCTCTTTTTGTGGTGCAGCCTGTATTTCAGCATCAAGCTATGGCAGCAATCGTCACGGGAACGAGAAAGACTGCTCCGGGCCGAGTCGGAAGCGCGCGACGCCCGGCTGAGTGCTCTGCGCTATCAGATTAATCCACATTTCCTATTCAACTCACTCAATGCCGTATCCACACTTGTTCTGGATGGGAATGCTCCAGCCGCTACCCGCATGCTGGCGCAGATTGCCGAATTTCTCAGAACTATCTTGGACCGCAACGCTGTACTAGAGACGCCGCTTTCGCAGGAGATTGCCTTCACCAGGCAGTATTTGGCGATCGAGCAGACCAGGCTCGGAGCCCGGTTGCGAACTGAGTTAACCGTATCTCCAGAGACGTTGGATGCTCTGGTGCCAAGCTTGTTGCTACAGCCACTGGTGGAGAATGCCGTGAGACACGGAGTGGCGCCACTCGTGGAGGGTGGAACGATTCGAATTCAGAGCAAACTTCACGGTGGCCAACTGCAGATCAGCATCCGGAACTCCGCGGCTTCTCGAGCTTGAACCGAACCGGTGGATAAGCTGGCCCACGGTATCGGGCTCACCAACACCGAGGAACGTCTAAAGACTCTGTATGGCACGGATTACAAGTTTGCGCTGCAATACCCGGCAGGGGACGGTTGCCAGGTCATTGTGGAGCTACCTTTCCGAAAGACGGCACAGAAGCGAGAGGTAACATGCGTGCCCTGATTGTCGATGATGAGCCGCTGGCACGGCGTGGCGTTTCTCTGCGGCTACAGAAGTTTGCGGACGTTAAGATCGTCGGCGAATGCGGGGATGGTCTGTCCG
Source organism: uncultured Acidobacteriaceae bacterium (assembly GCA_963836295.1). Taxonomy (GTDB): domain Bacteria; phylum Acidobacteriota; class Terriglobia; order Terriglobales; family Acidobacteriaceae; genus Bog-257. Next base: position 461,953 of record CAWIIY010000011.1, read on the forward strand.
CAACGAAAAAAATCCTCGAGCTCTCGCCTGACGTTGTGTTCCTCGATGTCCAAATGCCCGGCATGGACGGTTTCGAGGTTCTCCGGTCTTTGCCGAAAGAAAGCCTTCCCGGCGTGATTTTCCTTACGGCTTACGAACAGCATGCCTTGCAGGCATTTGAAGTGCACGCCCTGGACTACCTACTTAAACCTGTGGACGACGAGCGCTTCGCCGCCGCCATAGATCGGGCGCGAAGGCTTATGGATTCGGCATCGAAAGCCCGAATGGCCGAGCGTGTCCTGACGATGCTCGGGCGGAGCTCGGAGCAGTACACGTCACGTTTTGTGGTGCGGACGGGCTCGCGAATGCAGATCGTGCTAGTGGAGGATACCGACTGGATCAGTGCGGCCGGAGACTACACAGAACTGCATGTTCATGGGCGGACCCTTCTCTTACGAGAAACGATGAATTCACTCGAGCGGAAGCTCGACCCGGCAGAGTTCCTTCGTATACATCGTTCTCGGATCGTACGAACGGGCTGCATTGTAGAGTTGCGCGGCATTGATAATCGGGAATACATCGTAAAGCTCTCCGACGGGTCGGAACACCGCTCCAGCCGTACCTATGCCGATCGGCTCGAACATTGGCTGAGCTCCGGGGATGCCGAATGAGAACCCGGCGTGCTGTAATAACCGCCCGAATCTCGCCTTGCGAAATCTAGTGCCCTACCCAACTGATCCTGGCGAACGCGCATGTGTAAGGATTTGGCGCGGAGTCAGCGCTGTCGGAGCTGGCTCACTTGGACGAGAAGTCGGCGTTCCGTCCTTCTGGCCGCGACTTGGGAAAGTTCTTCAAGAGGACGGGATGGCCGTTATACGGCAAGATGAAAGAAAGGCATTCCTAAGCGCTCGCCGACTTCAAAAAGAGTAATTTTCTAGAAGTCCGTCCACCTTCCGGATGGCCGACCATTCAGACCTCGTTTACGATTCGAGGGGTTGCTGATCTACCTTTTCCCGCATTCTCCGGGGGGCCTTCCTATCGGCGGTGGCGCCCGGTATTTCAAAAGTCCTATCAGTTTTCGAATGTTGAAGATGCCGTCGGATGTACGGTGCTCGGAGCGCCCGGTTTCATAAGTCAATGGCTCAATTCGAAGTCACAAGAGGATGTGACCGTCATCACACCGCCCTGTTTGATCTTCCACGAAAATTGACGTGATCTGGGTACTTCACTGCCTCTGGCGTTCCCCGAGCGGATGCTAGGCCTGCCGTCCAAAGGAGTGAAAGGTGTGCGCTATGGCCGCTGCTTCGCGCGGCACTAGTTTGAAGGATATTCATGCTTGCAGTGTCTATAACGCCTTCGCCGCTAAGCGAGAGTACCTTACATTCTCGCATTGGCACTCCCGTTGCGCGAGGCCGGGGGTAATCTCTGCGCTCGAAAGCGATTGTCAGTCTCGAAGCCTGTGACTTTGAGGAGTATTGCGAATACGCCGCGGGCTGGCGCATCGATCATCAGTTGATCGGTCGGGAACGTCCGCACACCCGATTCTTCTGCTTCACGACTAAATCTACTCAGTTTGCTCTCGTGGATCATGCTGCGGGTTACAGCGCGCAGGGCCACACGCCAGGAGGCACGTTTACTTTCATCCTGCCCTTAGACGAGTCCAAGCCAATGGTGGGCAACGGCCGGCGTATCGAGGATTTGGATGTGGGGCTTGTGCGCCACGGAGTGGGGTTCGAGACGTTGAATCGCCGCGGTGCGCGCTTCCTGTCCGCATCGATCGCTCGGACAACGCTGGAGCAATACGCCGCCGATCTACTGGGCGGAGATCCAATGCTGTCAAGCCCGATCGATCGAATCAGCTTCGACAGCAAATCGAGCAAGCTGCAACATATCAAGGAAGCTTTTACGTTGTTGAACGATGTCCGCCGAAGGCCAGAGCTACTGGCGGACATACGAGCGACAGCCGTATTGGAACAAAGACTGCTTGAGAACCTGCTCCTGCGGACCTGTCCTGCCTCAGAGAAGGAAAGCTATCCTCAAAAATACATTGCTGCCCGCCGGGCCCAGCGATATGTGTTGGAGCACTTCGAAGATGTTCCGTCGCTGCGAGACCTTTGCGCCCAAGCGGCTTCAAGCCACGCTACTCTTGATCGTGGGCTTCGGGAATTGTATGGTCTTTCTCCGTTGCTTTATCTCAAGATGTTACGGCTCTCGCGAGCAAGGAAAGACCTGCGGCAGCCTAACGAAGACACAACTATGACGGATGTTGCGTTGCGTTGGGGCTTTCTCGAGTTAGGTCGCTTCTCTGTCCAGTATCGCCAGAGGTTTGGGGAGACCCCTAGCGAAACACTGGCCCACGCGCGAGGCGAACATCAGATGGTAGGATGCATGCTTCTCGGAGTGCTAGGGCGTCTGTAATCGTCCCGTAGATATTCTGATCACCGTTTGTGCCTATTCTTCTCCGCTACGCCTTTCCTACTCCGACGGTCGCCAGCTCCTCCGTTTCGGCCAACTGTTTTTTCTTGCGCGATCTTCGGACGAACCATGCTGCAGCACCGAAAGAGCCCGCTACTGTCAGGAACATTCCGATGATGAGCATGGCGACGATCTCCGGAGGGCCATTGGTTCCCACCACGGCGCCCGGCGCCCCGATATTCCTCGTGCAGATTCCAAGGCTCAGAACCATCTTCTGCTGCCGGGTTGAGCCCGAACCGAGATAGAAGCCGCCGAATGTCAAGCCAAGCACGAACAGGATTTGTGCCGCGAAAGCCCTGCTGCCTATTGCGCCGAGGATGCTTTTGTAAGTAAGAAGCATGGCGACGACAAGAAACAAGATCGTGCCCACATTCGTGATCACCTTGACGGGCGGATAGCTGCCGATTTCAGCACCGTGCTGGCGATGGACAAGCGCAAGCGCCCTGTGATCCTCGCCCAGCTCCGCAGAATCTACGATGGACATTTCTCACGGGAGTTTGGCACAGGCGAAAACCTGTCCGAGAGCACGTGGAAGGGCCGACTCACCCTTGCTGGCGGGAGTGACGCCGGAGGTTGACAAGCATTACACCTTGCTTTAGAGCGCCGGTTCCCCGAACACGCGAGCAGCACGAATTAGACTCTGAGCCCGCGCCGGAGGGCAACACGCGGCTGCCCCAGCAACTCGCGCAGATCGGGCGCGGCTGGGCTGTTATCGAGGGCAGTCCCAGCGTGACTCGAGGCGGGAATGCGACTCATCCGGCGAGCAGCATTCGATTGCATCCCCCCGGCGAGATGCGCTGCTTTGCGTGCTCTGATTGCAGGCCGGAGTCCCTACTCGATGGAGCTACCCTCTGTACTTGTCAGCCGCGCATTGCAAGACCTCGAAATCGTCGGCTTGGTACAGAAGCCCAAGAACGGCGACGCTGTATTGTCACCCCTCGCAGCCGAGTTGTTGCACGGCTCTGGCGTTACTTTCCCCCAAAGTGGCCGCGAATAACCCATTAAGAAACTAAGGAGCGACTCCCATAGTGGTGCACTTTGGGGGAAAGTGATTTGCCTTTTGACAATATCCTAACGCTAGGTTTACTATTCCGAGCATGAAACGCAAGCAACCGACGGACGCCAGCAGCGCAGCAAGTCTCATGGGCAAGCGCAGCGCAGAAGCCCGCATCAAGAAATGGGGCAAGCGCGGAATTCAAGCGCCGGATGCGCGAATGGGGCAAGCTGGGCGGGCGTCCGAAGGGCAGCAAGACCCAGAGAAAGGCGAAGCCATGATCTACAAGCCCAGAGGCAGGAAGTACTACAAAGTGAAGTTCCACTTCAAAGGGCAGCTAATCCACAAAGCAACGCGGGCGAAAACAAGGAAGCGATGCCCGCACAATTGAATCGACGATACGCTCCGAGTTGGCGAAGGGCAATTGGGGCATACTCGAAATGAAGCCCTCTCCCAAGTTGGGCGAGTTCATCAAGAAAGACTTCCTGCCCTTTACCCGCACCCGCTTTGCAGGGCAAAGCGAAGTCCCGCCAGTACTACGAATATGGAGCGGCACGGCTGTCAGCGATCCGACATTGCGGAGCTTAAGCTCGACGAAGTGACAGGGCAACATGCAACACAGTTTGCAGCCCGCAATGCCAAGCTCTCACCCTCGACTGTGAATTGTGCCCTTCGCACCCTTCGCCGTGCATTGTCGTTGGCAGTCGAATGGGGCAAGCTGGACAGGATGCCGCGTATCCCGCTCGCT
>CAWIIY010000012.1:0-17968 GCA_963836295.1 uncultured Acidobacteriaceae bacterium
ACACCCTCACGTGAGTAGACTCACTGCCCCTTTGGTACCTCATTCAGCGATGTTGAAGTGTTACGCGGGGGTGCCGCTGAGCGCAGGCAAAAGAGAGGGGCCTCGGTGAAACGCTGCAGTCTGGTTGTCCTGCTCGCCCTCCTGCTCCCCGCTTGGGATGCAGGCCAAGGCGCCGCCCAAGATGAGCAATGAGGAGTGCCTGGCTTGCCACAAGATGCCACTCTCACCAAAGACGAAAACGGCAAGCAGGTCAGCCTGCATGTGGACGAAGGCAAGTTAAAGGGGTCGGTCCACAGCATTTTCAGCTGTACCGATTGTCACAGCGACATCAAGGCGTTTCCCCACGATCCGACCCGGTCAAGCCGAAGTGCGCGACCTGCCACGCCGACCAGCAAAGCGCCTACGATCACGGCGTTCACGCCAAAGCGGCTGCGGCGGAAACACCAACGTCGCCAAGTGCCAGGACTGCCACGGCAGCGTGCACGAGATTCTGCCGGCCAGCGATCCCAAGTCGAAGGTCGCGCGCGGCAACATTCCCCAAACCTGCGGCGCCTGCCACGGCCAGAAATTCGTCATGGCGTCCAGCGGCATCAGTTCCGCGCCTTTCCTTTCGTACCAGGAGAGCGTGCACGGCAAAGCGGTTGCTGCCGGATCGGACAAGGCCGCGGTCTGCACCGATTGCCACGGTGAGCACGAAATTCTGGCGGCCACCGATCCCAAATCGCCGATCAACAAGTTCAACGTGCCCAACACCTGCGCCAAGTGTCACGCCGACGTGCAAGCAGGATATGTGCAAGTATCCACGGACAGGCGATCGCCGAGGCAACTGGCAGGCGCCGGTTTGTACCGATTGCCACGGCATTCACACCATCAAGGCGCCCAGCGACCCGAATTCCTCGGTAGCTACGGGGAATGTGCAGCAACACTTGCGGCGCCATGCCAACGCAGCGTTAGCTCTCGAACGAGTTCGGCGATGCCGGCGGGCCGTGTGAACTCCTATCTGGCGAGCTATCACGGAATGGCATCGAAGATGGGATCGAACGTGGCCAATTGCGCCAGTTGCCACGGAGTGCACAACATTCTGCCCTCCAGCGATCCCGGTCGACCATCAATCAGGCCAACCTCGCGAAGACCTGCGGCCAGTGCCATCCCGGCGCGAACGAGAAGTTCATCGCTTCAAGGTACACCGGACGGACTGGCGAAAGCTGACTTCGGCAGCAAGGTGATCGGGTATATCAGCAAGTTTTACATCTTGCTGATCTTCGGCGTGATTGGCGGCATGGTGCTGCACAACTTCATCATCTTGCGCAAGAAGCTGATCCTGCACCGTATCGGACAGCCGCGCATTTTGTTCCGCATGACCGTGAGCCAGCGCATGCAGCATATTCTCCTGCTTGTCAGCTTCTTTACTGGTGCTCACCGGCTTCGCCCTGCATTATCCGTCATCGTGGCTGGCCATTATGTTCGTCAATGAACCGGTGCGCAGCGACGTCCATCGGGTGGCCGGCGTGGTGCTCATCGTCGTCAGCTTCTTCCATCTGTGGTACATCATCAAGACCCCGGACGGCCGCCGCTTGATCAAGGACATGCTGCCCGAGTGGAAGGATGTCACAGACGCCCGTGACGCATTCCGCTACTACCTGGGCGCTCGCGACCAGCGTCCGTAGTTCGGCCGCTTCACCTATGCCGAGAAGGCTGAGTACTGGGCTTTGGTGTGGGGCATGTTCGTGATGGCCAGCACCGGATTGATGCTCTGGTTCAAGGTTGGCGTGGGCAATCGGGTACCGGGATGGTGGGTCGACGTGGCATTGACCATCCACTGGTACGAAGCGGTTTTGGCCACCCTGGCTATCGTGGTGTGGCACCTGTATGGTGTGATCTTCGATCCCGATGCCTATCCCATGAATTGGGCGTGGTACGACGGCAAGATGTCGATTGAGCTTTACGAGCATGAACACCCTCTCGATCTGCTTGCGATTGAGAAGGCCAAGGGCGCCGAGGAGGAGGCGGCGGAACCGGCCGAGGCGACTCTGAAAGAGCGGACGAGACAGTCACAAAATAAGAATTAGGGATCAGCCCTCCTGTAACTTTGGGTAATGGGTCACGTTCGCTTTTCTTGATTGCAATGTGGTTGTTTTGTGGTAATTTTGGCAGCACTGAGTGTGCGTGATTTGCACCGGGGTGAGGCGAAGAAGGGACAACTAAATAAATGACAGAGGACACGCAGAGGGATCCTCTACCCGATCATCCGCCCGTTTCACAAAATCTCATTCGAAATCCCATCAGCCTGATTGGTCTGGCGCTGGCCGGTGTCGCCTTCGCTAACATCGTTCTTCTGGTTCTGATTGACGTCCTTGCCAGCCAACCATCTCCCTACATCGGCATTCTTGCCTACATGGTGGCGCCGGCATTTCTGGTGCTTGGCCTGGTCCTGGTGCCGATCGGCATTGTGATTGAGCGGCGTCGCCGGCTTCGTGCCGTAGGGGCGCCGTTCCATTTTGCGCGACTTGATCTCAACAATCCGGCGCAACGCAGCACAGTCGCGTTTGTGCTCAGCTTTGTGGTGATCTTCGCCCTGGTAAGCTCCGTCGGCAGCTACAAGGCATACGAATTCACCGATTCAGTCGACTTCTGCGGCGAGCTGTGCCACCGCGTCATGCATCCCGAGTTCACGGCGTATGAGGCTTCGCCTCACGCTCGCGTGCCTTGCGTTGAATGCCATGTGGGATCGGGCGCGAGCTGGTACGTGAAGTCCAAACTCTCGGGCCTGCGCCAGGTCTACTACACTGCTTTGGGTACCTATCCCCGGCCCATTCCTACCCCGGTGGCAAACCTTCGTCCCGCGCAGCAAACCTGTGAGCAGTGCCACTGGCCCAAGAAGTTCTGGGGCGCGCAGCTCAAGACCTTCACTCATTACGGTGACGATGAGCAAAACACGCCGCGGGTGATCCGTATGCTCATCAAGACCGGAGGCGGTGATCCCAGCCTCGGCCAAGCCGGTGAAGGTATTCACTGGCACATGAACATCGCCAACAAGATCACTTATTTCTCGACCGATGAGCAGCGGCAGGTGATTCCCTGGGTGCGCATGCAGGACCAGCAGGGAAATGTCACGGAATATGTTGTGAAAGACAATCCGCCAACCCAGGCGCAGATCGATAAGGCCGAGAAGCGCCGCATGGACTGCATCGACTGCCATAACCGCCCGACACACATTTACGTGCCACCCGATCTTTCTGTGGAAGGCGCGATCACCGGGCGCTCCATCGATTCCACGCTGCCCTTCATCAAGCAACAGGGCGTTGAGGTGCTGACCGCAGACTATAAGACCAGCGACGAAGCCCTGAAAACGATTGCAGAGAAGATCCCAAAGTTCTATGAGGACAAATATCCGCAAGTCGCGTCGGCCAAGGCGGTCAGCATCAAAGGCGCGGTGATTGAACTGCAGCGCATCTATAGCACCACCTTCTTCCCGTATATGCGAGTAAATTGGAAAACCCATCCCAACAACATTGGGCATTTCTACTACCAGGGCTGCTTCCGTTGCCACGATGGCAATCACGTGAGCAAGGACGGCAAGGTCATCAGCAAAGACTGCAACTCGTGCCATACCGTCCTCGAGCAGCAGGAGAGCGGCACGGAGATCGCCTCGCTGCCGACCGAAACCTTCAAGCATCCGGTTGACATTGGCCCTCTGAACGCCGTGAACTGCTCCGATTGCCATACCGGAGGCGTCGGGCCGTAAGAGGAGTTCGGGGTGATGCGTGCTTCGTAACTTCCTGCAAGTCGGTCGCACTCGAGTAGACAACCTTGGGAAAAGCGCAAATGAAGTGTAGCCATTGCGCCAGTCCGCCCTGCGGGACGAAATAAGAAAGCCCACCGCTTCAGCGGTGGGTAAGCGTAATTAAAGTGATTAGGAGTGCCCCGGGTACGGCACAATCAGCCGAAGATGAATCGCGGATCGTACTCAATCCCCGATTTCCGCAACATCGCTACAAATTCTTGCTCAAAGCTGCGCTTCTGGTGATGGCGCGGCTGCGCGGCGATGTATTCGATCACCGCTCGTTTGTTCGAGGCGCTAACGCTGAAAGCGCCATATCCCTCCTGCCAGGCAAAACTCGAGCCATGCTGATTCAGCCATCGTGAACTGTTGCCCTTCAGTTCCTGGACCGCCTTCGCCAGCGGCATAGCGGAGGGTAGGGCAATCAGCAGGTGCAGGTGATTGTTGGTTCCACCGGCCATCAGCAGTGGGATATTCTTTTCACGCGCCACGCCTCCGAGATAGCGCCCAAGCGCTTGGGGATCAGGGATAGAGTTGGCGCGATCCTTGGTGCTGAAAACGCAGTGCAGCAGATTCGAGGTCAGGGCATGTGGCATTGCATTAGGCTAAGGGCCTCGCAGGTCGGATTCGGTGATGCACGGCACAGACCCTTGTGTCGTCCCCGGGGGACTCGGATTCCACCTCCACGCGACCCACCGCTGAAGCGGTGGGCTTTCTTATTTCGTCCCGCAAAAGCGGGACTCGCTCGGAATGAGTGCAAGCGCCTGATGCGGGTTGAACTGTTCTCGAAACCCCTTGCTTGAGGATTTTGAGATGTTCAGGGTTCGCCATGGCCGCGTGACCTCGCTTGCTTCCGGGATGCTGCGGATGAGCTTGCCTTGTTTGCTTGAAAGGCCACACTCTATGCGACCCTCCCCGCCCAATCAAGGCCGACACCAACATTATCAACTTACGAGGTTCGCGCGCCAGGTATCAGAACAGTTAACTGAATTCAATGCAAACAGATGGCAACGCTGGTGCCGTGATGCAAGGCTCCGAGTAACATCTGAAGGTGAGACCCGGACGTGCCGGAGATATCTCTTAGTGAGACTCCATCCGCTGAGACTGGAACGCATAAGTTACTCAGAAGCCGCGCAGTTTTTCAATCAGTACGAACACCTGGGAAACTGTGGTCTTGGCGTTTGGCACTGGGGTGCTTTCCAAGACGGGCGGCTCATTGCGGTCGTTTCGTTTGGGACCACCTGTTTTGCGAGGACTCGTGGTCGACTGGCATCAATTGCGACCACATTTGGCCTCGGCCTATACCAGATATCCCGAGGTGGAACGGCAAGCAATGCCCCGTCAAATACCCCCAGCCGCGTGGTCAGTGCGGCTCTCGGCCAGCTTCATCGCGAGCGCGGGGATTGCCTAGTCATCGCATATGCAGATCGCAATTACAACGAGGTTGGAACGATCTATCAAGCGTGCAACGGATGCTATATCGGCCAGACGAGTCCGAAAGATCAATCGAATTATGTGATAGATGGAAGGATTATGAGCGGCTGGGTGGTTCGCAAGAAGTTTGGGACCAGAGACATCGAAAAACTCAAAAAGATGGCACAGAATGTTGTCAAGCTGCCACTCACGCAAAAATATCGTTATGTTTTCGTTCAGGCGAAACGCTCAACTCGCACGAAGGTTCTCCAGGCACTTCAGCCGCTGGTCCTACCCTATCCGAATCGGCATACCGAGAACATTGCCTCAATGGACATTAAGGAACTAATTGGGGGACGAGGAGGCGTGAACTCGGCGACAGAGAGCATAATCGCTCAATAACGGCCAAGGAATAAACGATGTTATACGTGTTCAACTCCGCCTATAGGCCGCTTTACACTAAGAACATATTAAACACACTTTTCTTGCCGTATGACTGGACTAATGAATACCGCTACAGGCACGGGCAGGATTCCAGTAATGTCGGGCCTGAGACATATGCCGCTTTACCTGCCCTCAGGCGAGGGACAGAATGCGTAGTGATCTTCATTGACCGATTTGGCGACGGCGGATACAAGTATCACCCCCTCCGACTGGGGGAGTATTTGGAACATCGGATAGAGAACGAATATGTCTATTTCAAGATTAAATTGAAAGACTTCGTCTACCCTATCGATCTGGACACGTTCATTAAATCGGTTGTTCAAGCCCTTGGGTCTCGCGGGCTGCCGGTGGTCACTAACACTGATCCGGAGTACGCTCGTGACGGCTATTACGCATTGCTAAGCGACAGCATCTTTACTGCCCCTAACGAGTTCCAAGTCGGGGATAGTGCATGGGGAAATGCTGTCCAAAATCTCTCGTCCACTCGCGCATTCGCGACGACTACGGAGCAGACGCCGGTTTTCCTGCGATTGCAAGTTGGCAAGTCTGGGAAGAAGGCCGCAATCGAACCTTTATTAAAAGGCGGATCGGCCCTCTACCGGTTCAAAAAAAACGAATCGTACGATCTTGCGCTCACGTACCGCTACCCGAGACAACTGACAGATCACACATCGAGAGCCAGCTTTAAAGTCCGCCTTGGAGAGAATCTCCGACCGAACGAAGCGCCCGTATTAGTTGATTCCCACGCGAACAGCGTCCAGATTCGGTTTGCTGCCAAGCGCTATATTGATGACGACACCGGCAGCATTCAAATGGAAGGAACGGAAGTCAGCGGCCAGCCAATACTTTTGTTGGCGAATTCGGGCTTGAACTATGAGATTAAAGAACCTAAGAGATTTTGGGCTCAACTTGCAATAGCGCTCCTGTTACTCTCGATTGTCAGCGCTCTCCTTGGGCTAGATTTTTCAAGCATTCAGCCATTGACTGCCTCGAACCTACTCTGCGCCGTCAAACCGAAACTGGTGCTCGGTATTGTGCAGACTGCCATTCTGTTCTGGGTGTTCCGGCTTATCGGGAAGAAGATTTTCTGACGAGCGCGCAGATGCCTACCCCTCGGGACTGGCCCTTGTCCGCCGCCTTTGCGGACAGGGTGGGGAGACTGCCACACTCTATGCGACCGTCCCCGCCCAGTCAACGCGGACGGGATGATCATGCGATGAACCGCAGATGCCTCCGCCCGGCTCGGGATGACATCTCAAAAGGCACGTTCCGGTCGAGCTGACTGCAATCAGGACGATTCCGGGAATGAGCCGGAAATGGGATAGCGTCGCAGTTTTGACTTGCATGGTCACTTCAGCGCCCGACGCATCGGCGTAAACTGTAAACATGAACGCCATAGACTTCGAATGCCCAGTTTGTGGTGCGAAACCCGGAGAACGGTGCCACACGCTCACCGGCAAAGCCACGCCGGTATCCCATGCCAAGCGGAAACAGGCGGCCCTCGACACGGCGCTCCGCCGAGAGGATACGAACGAAGCCGACACGGCTATCGCCGGTGAAACCGCGGGAGGCTGACTCCGTCCCTTAGGTAGCGGCGGCGAATCTCGTTATCCGTGGTTCGCTTTGGGGTCGCGATTTCAAGCCGACTTACTGTCTCTGCCTTGCCAAACCGCGAACAGTCAGCAATAATAAGTCTTTGCCTCCAGTAGCGAGACCCCGACAAGATTGCTTGTGCTTGACGGGGTGCAAGTAGCGGGGGTCCAACTAACGCCCAGCTGCGTTGGTTGGGGTGTGGAGCGAGATGGTATTCGCTGGAGCACCCGCCCGAAACGCCAATCGTGCGATTCGGCGACCGCAGTGGTTCTCGCCTGAAGGGAATTTTGTGCCACCGGCGCCTCCCAGCGCTCTCAGCCTAAATCGGTTGTCCTGGATGAGAGAGGGAACGCGTACACGTGTGGACTCTGACGAGCGAAAGGAAACAGCCTCTGTGTTGATGATTCGTCTATCGCGTCGCGGTGCGCGCAAACAGCCTTACTACCGCATTGTGGTGATCGAAAAAGACCGTGCGCGCGATGGCCGCTCGGTGGAGGTGGTTGGCACCTATAATCCGCGTACCAATCCCGCCAGCGTGGAATTGAAGCGCGAACGCATTGACTATTGGACCAGGCAAGGGAGCGCAGTTGTCGGACCGAGTAAGGAAGCTGGTGGAGAAAGCCGCCAGTGCTCCAGCGCCGACTCCAGCCACGACTCCGACTCCGACTGCTGCTGCCTAAGGTCGTAGCCGAACCCAACGTCCAATACCCGGAGCCGCTTTAGCTATGACTGACAGCGCCGTAAATATGGTTGCGTTGATGGAACATCTTGCCAAGGCCGTGGTGGAAGCGCCTGACGAGGTGACGGTGGAAGCCTTTGAAGAAGGCGGGCAGACGGTGCTGGAACTCATCGTCGCCGAAAGCGACTTGGGGCGAGTGATTGGCCGCCAGGGTCGCATGGCTCGCAGCCTGCGCACCATTATGAATGCCGCCGCGTTGCGCGCTCGCAAGCATTACCAGTTGGAGATTGTGGAATAGCCGGCGACTTCATTACGATCGCTCGCGTGCTGGGCCCGCAAGGGCGGCGCGGTGAAGTTATGGCTGAGTTGCACACGGATTTCCCCGAGCGCTTCGAGGAGCGACGGCAGTTGTCGGGCTTGGCGGCCGACGGTAGTCGCCGCGAATTGCAACTGGAAGAGCATTGGTTTCACAAGGGCGGCGTGGTGCTGAAGTTCGCCGGAGTGGACAGCATCAGCGACGCCGAGCAGCTGGCCCGGCTGGAGTTGCAGGTTCCGTTGGAGCAGCGCTCAGAGTTGGAAGCCGGCGCGGCGTATGTGAGCGAGATCGTCGGCTGCGATGTCTGGATAAAAGATGCTGACGGCAAGCGACTGCTTGGGGCGGTCAGCGAAGTGCAGTTTGGCGCAGGCGAGGCTCCGCTGCTGCTGGTGGTTCGTAAACCCACTCTTTCGCCAACAGAGGGCGAGGAGCATGGGGCACCCCGAGAGAATCAGGAGCGAGAGTTCCTGGTTCCGTACGCCGAAGAGTTTTTGAAGGCGGCAGACCTGGAGCATCGCCGGATTGAGATGGAGTTGCCCGACGGACTGCTGGAGTTGGACTCCCCGTTGAGTGGGGAAGAGAAGCAGCGGCAAAAGACCGAAGCCGACGAAGCACGATCGGCAGGGGTCCGCCGCAAGCGAGGGAAGTGAGACAATCCCCACGCGCCCAGGGCGCGAGTTGGGGAGGCCCGAATGAAGTTCGAGATCCTGACGATTTTTCCGGACTTTTTTCGCGGGCCACTGGATTACGGCATTGTGCGCAAGGCGCGCAAGGCCGGGCTCATTGAAATTGGTGTGCACGATCTGCGGGCCTTCACCCACGACCGCCATCGCACAGTGGATGATCGGCCGTTCGGCGGCGGAGAAGGCATGGTATTGAAACCCGAGCCCATCTTCGAATGCCTCGAATCGCTCGGGGTTTCGCCGCGTGAAGAACGAATGCACGATGACGCACGCGAGACGGTGGTGCTGCTTTCACCGCAGGGCGAGCTGTTTACGCAGGCGGTGGCGCAGCAGTTGACCACGCACGAACGCGTGCTGCTGATCTGTGGACGTTACGAAGGCGTGGATGAACGCGTGAGCCAGCATCTCGCCGATCGCGAGATATCCGTCGGCGATTTTGTGCTGAGCGGCGGAGAGTTAGGCGCGGCCATTATTGTGGATACCGTGGTGCGGCTGGTTCCTGGCGCGCTGGGCAACGCGGCCTCGGCGCAGCAGGAATCGTTTACTGCGTCGGGCGCTCCGGAACAGCCGAAGGCTCCAGGTGAGCCGCCCAGTTCGACCTGCAGTTCGGGCGGATTGTTGGATTATCCGCATTACACGCGTCCGGCGGAGTTTCGCGGGATGCAGGTTCCCGAGGTGCTGGTGAATGGGGACCACGATGAGATTCGAAAGTGGCGGCGCCGTAGCGCGCTGCAGAAGACGTTGCGCAATCGTCCTGACTTGTTGCGCGATGCCGAGCTGAGCAAGGAAGATCGCAAGCTGCTAAGCGAGATCAAAGCTGAAAGAGCCTGAAGTTTGGGCGAAGTGATTGCAGTCATAGGGGTCCTTCAACTCGCTACGCTCGCTCAGGATGACAGACCTAATCATTGGTTGTAAGGGCTAGTTGTGTTGGCTAAATGCTAATTGCTAAGAGCTAATTGCTAGTTGCCAATTGCTAGCTGCTATTTTCTGCCGCCGCGAGGCGTGATACGGAAGGAAAAGAAAATGTCGAACAACTCACCAATTATTGACCGGCTTCTCGCCAAGACGCGGCGCACCGATCTGCCCGACTTCAAGCCCGGCGACACCGTCCGGGTACACGTGAAGATCAAGGAAGGCGACAAGGAGCGCTTGCAGGCGTTCGAAGGCGTTGTCATTTCCAAGAGCCACGGCGACCAGCCCAGCTTCACCGTGCGCAAGATGAGTTTTGGCCAGGGGGTCGAGCGCATTTTTCCGACACATTCGAAGGTCATCGACAAGATCGAAGTGCTGCGTTCGGCGCACGTGCGTCGCGCCAAGCTGTATTACCTGCGCGCGCTGCGTGGCAAGGCCGCCCGCCTGCGCGAAGTGGATACCAAGCGCGGGTAACGGTTATAGGTAGAGCGGCGCTTTGTCCGTTGTTCTACTATCTCAGTAGCTGACAACAAGCTGGGAAGGGGCGCAGCTGTAGCTGCGCCGTGCAGAGTTTTTATATTTCTCATCCCTCGCAGGCTTCAGCCTGCGAGGGATCTGCTTTCCCGTCTTCTTCAGCAACCTCCGAAGCCGCGCCCATCCAAGGCGTACAGGCTTTGCGAAAAACCGAGCGGTACGATTTATGCTGACTCGAAACTGCTTCTCTGTATCACCGTTGGGCCTTGGGCCTGACGAACTTCAGCGCCGTGTGCGTTGCTGAAAAGCTGACCACCTTTTACATCCACTAAGCCGGCTTGCCTTCCGGCCTCGATTACCTGCAGCTCGGTAATCTCCTGCTTGCCTTTTGGGTAAACGATCCAGAGCGCGCCCGCAGGGGCGAGCGATGCCGCCAGCTTTCCCGTTCGAGCGAGTTCGGCGGTTTTCTTCGCGCCAAAAAACACTAAGTCCGAATTATTCAGGGCCTTCGCATCAGAGAACAACTTGGCACTCGCGCGAAGATCTTTCACGAAATTTCCATCGTCCATGCCCTGCGCCGAAATCACCATCCCGGGCTTGGCGCCAAGCTTCTCCATCGTCGTCTTGGGATGAAGAATCTTGTGCGCCCACTTTTCGGCATGGTCACCGATTTCGAAAACCACGGAGCCTTCCGGCCATTTGAGATGGAGCTCGCCATCCCGCGCCGCCACCGACTTCAGCAACGCAAAGGGAATCTTGAGGCGCAGGTCGCCGCGAACGACAATCTCGCTGGTTTCCAGCAGCGCCTTGGCCGTCGTCGTTTTACCGCCCGAGCGGACGGTGCAGAGAAGTTCGCGTTCCATTGTCCCTCCCAGAATTGCAGAAGCCTGGGGCCGGTCGCGGCAGTATGTCAAATGGTTTAACTGGCTGGCCGGAAAGGTAGAAAAAGCAGATCCCTTGCGGGCTCAAAGCCCGCTCGTGATGACAAAAGAAAGGGCGTAATCGCGGCGCTGAAGCGCCGTGCTACCCGTGCCGACAAAATTATGCCCATTCGAAAATTAGTCCACAAACACGAAACCCCGCGTTGGGGGAGCGGGGTTTCGGTCGCGGCCTGCAGTCGCTGCTCGTTGCGGGTAGTCAGGCACGTGCAGTTGTAGCTAGATTCTTGTCGCCAATTCCATCAACCCCACGGCCACGGCAATCCAGAGCGCAAGCGCCACCGTATTAAGGGTGAGGCGAATCGCACCATTGTCGATCAGCCAGTTGTATTTCGAGTCCATAGTGATCTCCTTCTGAAGCGGGTTTCCACCCTTGTTTTGTTGCGCCCGGCGCGCCTAACGGCCTCACCGGATCATTTTCTGCAGCTATATACGCACGAGATGAGGAAAGGTTCCATTACGATTCGGTGAATACCGGCCAGTTGCAGAATCCAGTGGCAAATGCAGGTTGCGGCGGTGCCAAGAGTTAGATGCTTATCCTGCGCTATTTATGAGCGAACATTATTTGAAGCTGTCATCCCGAGCAACGAGCGCAGCGAGGCGTCGAAAGATCCCTTGAGCCGCTGTTACTTTGAGAGTCATGCAGCAATAGGGGATCCTTCGACTCCGGCGTCCAACATCGGGACGCCTCCGCTTGATTACATAACGACGTCGGCTCCAGGACTCGAGTACATTGATGGTGCAATCCGATCAAGCGGCTCAAGAAGGAGCCGACCATGTTGATTATAGGATGCGATTACCATCCCGGGTTTCAGCAAGTAGCGATCTTTGACAAACAGACGGGCGAGATCAGGCAGCGGCGACTGGCGCATCCGCAGGAGGCCATGGAGTTCTACCGTGGTTTACCCGCGGGGGTGCTGGTGGGAATCGAAAGCACGGGGTTCAGCGGGTGGTTCGAGCGCCTGCTGGAGGGGCTGGGGCACCAGGTGTGGATGGGGGATGCTACCCAGATCCGGGCTTCGATGACGCGCAAGCAGAAGACCGACAAACGCGATGCCGAGCACATCGTGAAGCTGCTGGTGGAAGAACGTTTTCCGCGCATCTGGGTGCCCTCAGCGGAAGGACCGGGATGCGCGGCAGTTGCTGGTGCATCGTCACAAGCTGGTGCAGTGGCAAACCCAGGTCAAGAATCAGTTGCAGTTTCTGGCCCTGAATCAGGGGCTGCAGCTGAAGTGGCGACTGTGGACGCGCAGCGGACGGCAGAAGTTAGAAGCCCTGCCGTTGGGTGGGTACGCGGCCCAACGGCGGACGACTTTGCTGGGGCTGCTGGAGCAGTTGGAACAGCAGATCGCCAGCCTGGATACGGCGGTGCTGTGCGAAGCCCAGGCGCGACCCGATGCGGTGCGGCTGATGACCCATCCCGGAGTGGGGCCGGTGATCAGTTTGGCTTTCGTGGTTACGCTGGGCCCAGTGGAGCGATTTGCCGGAGCGCGCCAGGTGGCCAGCTATTTCGGACTGATTCCACGGGAGCGCTCCAGCGGAGGCAAGCAGCGGTTGGGCGGCATCAGCAAGCAGGGCAATTCGTTTGTGCGCTACCTGCTGGTGCAAGGCGGGCATAGTGCGGCGCGCCTGGACCCGGAGTTGAAACGTTTTTACGGCCACTGCAAGCACACTCACGCGCACGCGGGAGTGGCCAAAGTAGCGGTGGCCCGCAAGCTGGCGGTGCGCTTGTACTGCATGTTGCGTGACGGCATCAGCTATGCCGAGTGGCGCAGCCGCCGGCGCTCGCATGCAGGCGAGCCCGAGTCATACTGTGGTCGAAAGTAGACCGAACGCTTGAGTGGGCAGCCTGCCTCCCGGCCGCCGAGGGTGGGGAGATCGAAGCCGTAATCATGGGCCAACCTCCCCGCGGGGGGAACGGGAGGCCCGAAGAGATGGCTGGTGGGAGTGCCGGGGACGGTCCCATCGCCGGATTACAGAAGAACGAGCCGAAGATCGGATGCCAGGAAAGACAAAATCTTCTGCTAAGAAACGAAGCTCAGCTCTACCGCGCTGCGCTTCGTTCCTGGCTCCATGGTGGGCGAGCCGGAAGCGGCGTCAAGGGTCGAGATGAACGCCAAAAGAGGGCGCCCTTGACCCCGCTTCCGGCTCGCAGAGGATTCGTGTGCTCTTGACAACGCCGACGTCGTTATAGACAGGATGACACCTTACGCTAATGAACAATCCTCGCAGGATGACTCCTGACATTGATGAATAACCGAGCGTAGTGTAGTGCTAGCTCTTCTTCTCGTCTTGCGCTGCGATCTCGCCGAGCTCCCAATATTTCTTCAGCAATGTGTCCGGGACGTTGACTGCCCGTCCGGTCAGCATATGTTTCAACTGCAGCGCGTTTACCGCCGCTTTGCCTTCGAAGTGGTTGTTGGCGATGACAAAAGTTTTCTGCGCCTTGGCGGCGATGCTGTCAATGCGCGTCTTCCATCCCTGCAATTCAGGATCGGTATAAAGATAGTTATAGCGGTCGTTGCGCGAATCACTGTCGAACCATTGATCGTAGTTGCGTCCATGCAGGCGCACGTAAGCGAACGGAGCCGTCACGTGTTCGCTGGGAGTGACGGCCTTTCCCAATCGCGGCTGGTCGATATTGCAGAAGGCCACTTTTTTTTCGGCGAAGTAGCGCAGGGTGCCTTCGTTAGTCCAACTGTTGTGCCGCACCTCCACTACCAGAGGATATTGCTTGAACTTTTCAACTACGGTCTCCAGACAATCGCGATTCGCGTTCGTGTTCTTGAACGAAATAGGAAACTGCGCGAGCACAGCACCGAGCATATCTTCGGCGGCGATGGAGTCAAGGCCGTCCTTGGCCAAGCGCTCGTCCTCGGCGGTAGCGACTGTGGTCTCTGAGGATGTGCTTTCGACAACCGCGATAGGCGAGTGGGTGAACGCCTTGTTCAGCTTGGCCGTGAACATGAACTCGGGATTCACCGCCCGCGATTTCCGGCACCACAATTTTCCCCACTCCGGCTTGATGTGCCCATAGAACGAGGTGTTGATCTCGATTACGTCAAGGTAACGTGCCAGGTATTCCACTGGATGCAGCGATTTCTTGATCTGCGCAGGGTAGACGATTCCGTCCCAGTCTTTGTATGACCAGCCCGCGGTGCCGACATAGACCTGCTTGTCCATCTTTGAAGGGAGGTTAGCACAGGCGCGAAGCCTTGCAGCGGACAGGGATCTTGGCAAAGTCGCACGGTATGGAGCGTTAGAAGGAGAATTCCTTACTTTCGTTCGGCGCGCCCTGCAACCTGCAATACGGTATCCTTCCTCAGGGCCCCGTCATGACCATTTCCGTTGGGATTTTCCTCGCGCTCTTTGGTGTTTTGATAGGCGCCGTATTCGCTACGCTCGCCGCCCGGTCGAGGAGCGCCGCACTGGCGGAGCGCAAGAGTGCTCTGGAGCAGGAGCTTGCAGCCGCCAAGGCAGACTCGGAACGCAAGCAAAACGAGATCTCATCGCTGCTGGCCGCCAACGCATCGCTGGATGCCACGCTTGCTTCCGAGCGCGAAGCCGCCAAAGGGAAGCTGCAGCTATTGTCCGAAGCGCGCACCGAATTGGAGAACAGTTTCAAAGCCTTGGCGCACTCGGCGCTCGAAAGCAACAATGCCAACTTCCTCGACCTGGCCCGCAGCACGCTGGAGAAGTATCAATCGGAAGCCAAGGGCGAGTTGGAAGCGCGTGAGAAAGCGGTTGAGACGCTGGTGAAGCCGATCGCCGAAACCCTGAAGCAGGTCGACGAGCAGGTGAGGGAACTGGAGAAGACGCGCGCGCAAGCCTACGGCACGCTCACGTCCCAGGTGGCGTCGCTGCTGGACACGCAGAAGGCGTTGCAGACGGAGACTGGCAATCTGGTGAAGGCGCTGCGCGAGCCGCAGGCGCGCGGCCGCTGGGGCGAGCTGCAATTGCGGCGGGTCATCGAGATGGCCGGCATGCTCAACTACTGCGACTTTGACGAGCAGAAGTCGGTCACCAACGAAGACCGGCGCTATCGTCCCGACGTGGTGGTGAAGCTGCCGGGTGGAAAGAACATCGTGATCGACTCCAAGGTCCCGCTGACTTCGTACCTGGCGGCGCTGGAATCCGACGATCCCGCGACGCGCGCGACATGGATCACCGATCACGCGCGGCAGCTCAAGATGCACATCGACAATCTTGCCGGGAAAGCGTATTGGGCGCAGTTTCAGCCGACGCCGGAGTTCGTGGTGCTGTTCCTTCCCGGAGAGGTGTTCTTTCGCGCGGCGCTCGATGGTGATGCCGAACTCATCGAGTACGGCGTGAGCCGCAAGGTGATCGTGGCGTCGCCGACGACGTTGATTGCGTTGCTGAAGGCGGTTGCCTATGGATGGAACCAGAACAACCTGGCCGAGAAGGCGCGCGAGATCAGCGAGGCGGGACGCGACCTCTACAAGAGGTTAGGCAGCATGGCTGGGCATTTGCAGGAGATGGGCAAGAAGCTCGGCGGCGCTGTGACGGCGTACAACGAGGTGCTGGGCTCCATGGAACGTCGTGTTTTCCCCTTGGCAAGAAAATTCCCGGAGCACGATCGCTCGCTCGCCGCGGCTGCGCTGCCCGAACTCGAGCAATTGGACAAAACTCCGTTTGAGCTACAAGCTCCCGATTGGCAGGACAGCGACGACGATACCGGATCGCTGTTTCCGGGCGAAAAGGCGGATGGGAGCAAGGCGTGAGCTATAGAGAAATCCCCAACCAAGCAAGACCGGCTTGGACGGGGCACCCGCAAGACGATAGGGCGGGCCACAGCAACCAGTGATCGTGAACGATTCCGAAGGAACCGCACCCAGCAGGTTGTGGTAGGCCGCCGAAGGACCTGAGTTGATGTCCCACGCGTCACGGCCACCGAAGTTATCGGTAGCGCCCGTCAGGGTCAGCCAGGGGTTGGCCCTCACACTGACAGTGAGTCTATTCACGTTGATCTGATAGACGTCATAGCCGAAGCCGCCAGCGGCGGGTGGCCATCGATAAGGTCGAAGGCGTTGTCAAGCGATAGTTCTCCTCAGGCGGTGCGTGAGCACCGCTCGTTCGCCAGTACGATTGAGGACGAAGGCCACTGGAGAACTCGCGTTAATCATGTCCCGGTGGAACCAACCTCGTTCCACCAACCATCGATTCGGCCACCAACTTCGACCATGATTCTTCTATGCGAACCTCCAGCCGTCGTAGCCGGTGCGAAAGATGGGATGAGAAGGCGCTAGCGTGCGGCTTCGTGCTACAACGCTGGCCAGGAGGACACATCCCATGGCTAAGAACGGCATTCTGGCAAAGAGCAACGATTTACAAACCAGTTTTCACGCAACCGCTAGTGATATCACGATTGGCATCGATCTCGGCGACCGTTTCAGTCATTGCTGCGTCCTCGGCGGGGACGGTGAGGTTCTCACCGAGGGCAGAGTACGTTCCACTCCCGAAGCAATGGCTCGCCACTTCCAGGAACTTCCGCCTTGTCGGATCGCCATTGAAGTCGGTGGCCATTCCCGCTGGTTGAGTCAGTTGCTGGCCGAGTGGGGACACGAGGTGATCGTTGCCAACCCCCGGAACTTGCGCTTGATCAGCGACGGCACTCGAAAGTCGGACCAGGTTGACGCTCGCATACTCGCGCGGCTTGCCCGCGTGGCCCCGACCTTGCTCTCTCCCATCGCGCACCGTAGTCAGAAGAGTTACCCCGACTTGGCACAGTTGCGTGCTCGCGATCTGCTGGTGAAGTCCAGAACGCGTTTGATCAATGCCGTCCGGGGCATCTTGAAAGCGGTCGGTCTGCGAGCGCCGGCTTCCGGAGCATTTTCTTTTCCCAGCAAAGTATCGGCCTGTGTTCCCGACGAGCTGAAGCCCAGCCTGATGCCCCTGCTGGAAACGATATCCCACTTGAACCAGCAGATCTGTGCCTTCGATAAAGCGATTGAACATCTCGCTACTTATCGCTATCCCGAAACCATAAGGCTTCGCCAGATCAGCGGAGTTGGCACCATCACCGCCCTGCAGTTCGTACTGACCATCGATGATCCTACCCGTTTCCCGCATTCCAGAGCTGTTGGGCCCTATCTCGGCCTGGCGCCCCGCCGCCACCAGTCGGGCAATATCGACCAGCAACTAAGAATCAGCAAGGCTGGCGACAAACCGTTGCGTTCTTTACTGGTTCAGTGCGCGCAGTATCTGCTGGGACGATTCGGGCCGGACAGCGATCTGAAGCGCTGGGGAGTGCACTTGGCGACACGCGGCGGCAAGAACGGAAAGAAACGAGCGATTGTTGCTGTGGCTCGTAAGCTTGCCGTCCTGCTGCATCGACTCTGGATAACCGGCGAGACTTATCAGCCCTTGCGAAACTCGACGCTGGCCTGTGCCGGATCCTAGCTTCTGGTGACTGCGGTTTCCCACTCGGCCAGTCAAGCCCGCGGGAAAGATTGCAGCACCCCAGTTATAAAGCACGAACTACCAAGCTTGAGCTGCCCGACGATGATGCGTGTTCCCGGTGACTGCGTGTTTTTTCCCAGGCTGCCGAAGCCGTGCGAAAGATTGCAGCACCAGCTGTTACTGAGGACCCCAATGTGCACCCCATGCCTATATCGGCTGGAGCAAGTGCGAATGGAAGCGTGCGATCAGTAGCGGACAAGCAGAGGCAACGGCAACAACAAGTTCTCGGTAGGTTTCACATCTTTCTCTTTTTGT
>CAWIIY010000013.1:0-43381 GCA_963836295.1 uncultured Acidobacteriaceae bacterium
TAGAGCGTTTTCACAGTTATTGTAGACCATATCCGCAATGAGAGAACCAGGCTAAGGCGTTCTCGGCGGTAACGGCTGCCAGGGCTTCTGTAATTGCGCTTTCCAGAGCTTCTACGGTTCGGGCCTTGGCCGAGCGCAACAACTGCTTGATCTTCGACCAGGCTTGCTCGATCGGGTTGAAGTCCGGCGAGTAGGCGGGCAGATAGATCAGGCGCGCGCCCCGGGCTTCAATCTGCTCCCGTACACCCTGCACTTTGTGAGCCGATAGATTGTCCATGATGACCAGCTGTCCGGGTCGGAGCCGAGGGCACAACACCTGCTCCAGATAGGCCAGGAAGACATCGCCATCGGTCGGCGATTCGATGGTCATGGGCGCCTGCAAGCCTCGGGTGGTGAGCGCCGCCAGCATGGTCAACGTAGACCAGTGGCGGTTGGGCGTCCCTTCCGCCACCCGTTCTCCACGAGGAGCCCGGCCATAGTTGCGGGTCATCTGGGTGCTGGCTCCGCTCTCGTCAAGAAACACCAACTGCTCCGGGTCGATCTGAGTTATAGCTTTCCACCACGCTTGCCGGCGCTGCTGCGCTTCCGGGGTTTCTTGCTCCTGGGCGTGGAGTGACTTTTTTTAAGCCGCAGTCCCATCTGCCGTAAGGCCAGCCACAGCCGTCCGATGCTCAAGCTCACGCCCTTGACCGCTTGCAGCTGCTCTTGCAACTCTCGCAGCGTCAGATCCGGCTGCTTGCGGATTTGCTCCCGCATCCACTCCTGCAGCGTCACCGTCACCCGGCTCACGGGGCCACGTCGCCACGGTGGCCGCTCCATCTGCCCCGTGCGCGTGCGGGTGGCGGAGACCTTCTTGGCCCAGCCTTCACTTACCCCAAACTGTTCCGCTAACTCCCCCAGCGTCCCTTTGCCCTGCTCATAGGCCTGCAAAAACTTTCGCCGCAAATCATTTGCATAGGGTCGTGCCATCGGGTGCAGCGGAGAATCGCCACCAACAGTCTACACTATCCATGAAAACGCTATAGCCCGCTGCTAGGGTCTTCGCCGTCGGTGCCGTCGAAGCTGTGCAGCGTGGTCAGCGCGCCCCCTGAGGTGATCTTGAAGACCGTCCCACAGCCCTCAAAGGGGCAGTTGCCGCTGGTCGCCCCGCCAGAGTAGGTTGTCCCGTAGAAGCTCCCGTCGGTGCCTTGCACCAAGCCTGCCTCAGGGTAATCGCCGTCAGCGCCGTCAAAGCTGTGCAGCGTGGTCAGCATGCCGCTGGCAGTGATCTTGAACACCGTGCCACAGCCGTTCGGCACAGCCGAGGAACTCGATCGTGACCTTCCTCCGCAGCTGGTGGAATTCACTGGGGCGCACCTGCAACTACAGACCACCCTGGCCTCTGCCAAAGCTGAAATGGAAGCAGCCGCCAAAGCAGCTCGCGAAGAGGCACGCAAGAAAACCTCGAGGCCATCCAGCGCGAGCAACTCAACAACGACAGCGGCACCAGCGACGGCCCCTGTCCCTCGGGAACCAGAGGCACCGTCGCTGTTTGCGCCACAGGCGCAACCGGAAACGACAGCCGCAGAAGAAGAGGAAGAGAGAGTGTAGGTTGCCAGAATAGATGACAACCGTGGCGTTGATAACAAAGGGCGATCTGCGGCTCTGTGCCAGGATTGCTGGACGTTTCTCGCCACGATTGTTGGCACGATCCTATTGTTTTGCCAGCATTGCTGACATAATCCTCCGTATTTTTGGTCCCGACCGGAGCCGAGGTCAAGCGTATCGGCTAGGCCCGTCTTGCACGTCTGGCTGCGCAATGGGATTACTTCCGGGTAGTCCGTCATTCGTCAGGCACACGGAACTGAGTCGCACGAACTCTGTAACTGGCTGACCATCTACGACGTGATTGCGCTGGTAGGCTCTTAGCAATGATATCCATTTTGAGTCGCGCTGCACTGCGCCCAAGGATCATCTGTGTACCCATTCACGATGGAAAGCAGCGCCCGAATGCAAGCAGCAACTTGGGCGGTCCTGAGATGCGAATCTTCCGCCGGAGGAGCGCCCATACGAGATTGGCTTCCTTGCGCAGAAAGCGCAGCCAGGTCTCGCTATCGGCAATAAGCCGGAGATCGGCTTGTCCATTGTGGCCTTCGGAAACCTGCAACTTTTCGTCTCGAATCGTGACTGTTGCTTTCACTTCATCCTGACCGGTGAACGTGAAGTGATAGACAGCGTGAAGGCCTTTTGACTGACCTCTCTGAAAAACGAAGTTCAAGCCTCGCAGGAAGGAGCGAATGGTTCCCTGGCCGGCGAGACCGTTCGAAACACGCTTGGTCTTCTTGTGCGGAAAGCGCCGCGCCACGAACTCTTCGGCGTCAGAATTGGGAACAACGTAGACCGTCTCAGGTTTGTTCTGCAGGGGCCGAACCACATCGTCCAGAAATTGCTTGCGGTTCGTGAGGAAGGGGGCGATTACGTCCTCACCCGCAGGGCATACCGCCATGCAGTAAGCGGCCTTGTAGTTGGCGCCGAACGACAAGCTCTGCCACATGGAGACCGTCTCAGCCCCTGAGACATTTTTGCGGTAATCGTATGCGCTTTTGCTATCCGCGATCTTCTCCACCCAGTCGTTAAATCCGCCCATGAACTCGCGGTAATTGTGGGTGTAGCAAGCGGAGAAATTGAATTGACCGTCTGGGCTGATCGCACCTGTCGGGCAGGCAGCAACGCACAGCTTGCATTCCAGGCAGGGGTTATAGACGACCGGGTGTGAATATTCAGAGACTTCTGCATCCACCAATACTGTTCCCAGCAGAATGAAATTCCCGAACTTGGGATGAATCACATTGCGATGAATCCCCATCTGACCGAGGCCCGCCGCCACCGCTACAGGCTTGTGGGAGATCACCCACATTTTTGATCCCCAACGATCGGCCTCCATCGGGAACCCAACGGCTCCGCCATTGATCGCGCCAATCCCAGCCTCTTCCAGTGCCGAGACGATTCGGCGGGCCACTTCATTGGTTTCGTCCGTCGTGTGATGGAATTCGAGATTCGAGACGGAACGAGCTGGCGTCCGGATATTCTCCCGGTTCATACGGCAGACGACACTGATGAGCGTTCTCGTTCTGGGAAAGACGTTGTCAATGTCGGCTTTCTGATCGGCAATTTCTGGCCGGTCGCGCTCAACAAAACCCACATCGTCTGCGCCCGCATCCAGGCACAACTGCCGGAGCCAAGCTGCATCAAGGGCCTGATCCCTGGGGACTTCACCCCAGTTCGCCCTTTCCTGGTAATAATGCTTCACGCTTGGGTGTTCAGACAATTGCGCCACGAATATTCTCCTTTGTCCCAACTGGGCAGCGGCGTGCAAAGCGTCAGCTGCAACCGGCCCTATACCCCGACCGGAACCAGCTTCTTAGACGCCTTCCAGAGCTGCCTGTTGATGAAATCGGGGGCGAACCGGCGCATGAAGGCGAGCTGTTTGGACTGCCCCGGCCGTATCTCGACGGCACCCGCCTTAAGGGCCGCAAACGACTGCTTTACTAACTCGTCCGTGGTGATCACAGTGACACCGCCGCTTTCGGCAAGCTCTGCCGCCAAATCGGTCTTGACCACCGGTGGCATGAGTTCGATAACTTCCACGCCACTTTCCTCTAATTGGAACCGTAGTGACTGGGTGTAGGAGTGAATCGCGGCCTTGGTGGCGCTGTAGATCGGCGCAGATGGCAACGGCACGAACGCGAGCGCCGAGGATGTATTGATCACGGTTCCCTTATTGGCCCTGAGAATATCGATAAAGGCAGAAGTCGTGGTAATTACGCCGCCTACGTTGACGTTCATCTCCGCCGTTAATCCAGTCAGGTCAGCCGCCGGCGCTTTAAGGTTTTTGTAAAGCATGATGCCCGCATTGTTCATCAGCACGTCGAGCTTGGGAAAATCCGATTTCACTCGCGCCGCGAGCGCGGCGGTTTGCCCAGGATCTGCGACGTCGCTCTGGATCGTGTGGAGCTTCGGATACTTTGCCTTCACCTGGTCAAGGACAGCCTGACGCCGACCGGTGACGATGACTTCATTGCCTAGTTCGAGGAACTTGAGGGCGAAAGCAAGCCCGATGCCGGCTGAGCCCCCGGTGATAAGGATCGTGCGACCAATGAGTTTCATAAGAGTCCTTTCGTACGTCTTGTTTGTGACAAATCAATAGCCCTTTTACTGGCTATGAGTTCGTCTTCCGATCTCGCGATCCCGCATGCTTAGCACATAGGATTATGCATATAATCCAACGGATGCAAAAAAAATCAAAAGCTGCGCAAAAGATGATCTCGCATATCGGCCAGCACCTTCTGCCTGTCGCCAGGGTCGGTGAGGATGCGTGCAACCGACACGGCACCCGCCATTGCACTAAAAATGACGGAGAAGTTTTGCTCACGCTCCGCGGCGGTCCGTCCCGGCATGAACTCCACCCAACGCTCCGCGCGATCTTTGATTAAGCCGGAAATCCGTTTTCTAACGCCGAGTTTGGCGCGCGCCATCTCAGGCGCTAAAGCCGCCACCGGACAGCCGGAATCGGGATGATCACAGTGTTCCGGCGAGAGATACACCCGAACGAGCTCTTTCCACCTGTCCTCGCGCGGGACGTTTTGCAAGGAGGAATAGATCTTCTCGCTGGATTCCGAGAAACCTTCCGCAATAGCGTCGCCGAGAAGCTCATCCTTGCTCCGAAAGTGTTTGTAAAAGCCGCCGACGGTAAGGCCCGACGCCTTCATTACGCTTGCGACACCAGGACCTCTCAGCCCTTCAGCACGAAGCTTGCGGGCGGCGTTTCGCACGATACGGTTGCGGGTTCGCGTCTTGTGCTCCGGCTCATAACGCATATCAGATTATTGGATTATATACATAATCCTCGGACTCAAAATGTTTTAGTTGGCGGAACCAGCGCTGGCCATCCGCTTTCGAGTTGGTTCCGAGTGAATTGTCGGCAATCCGGAAGCTATAGCGGAGCCAAGGGTGTGGGCAGCCGGAAGGCCCTGCCGAACGGCAAAGAATTTGAAGGTGTCCTGTCCGTGGTCCTAACGATTCTGCCCCGATAGGTCGACGCCTGTGTCACTAATCTTGGCGATTTATGTCACGAACTGGGGTGACCCCCATTGGTGAGACAGTTTGAAAATGTCACAGGCGCCGTTCAATGGTTTTCCGTATTCAAACATTCTCATCTCCGCCAGAATCGTCCTCGGTTGGTGAAGCAGAAGCGGGCTCTGGTGGAGACCAACCCGCCGAGGAATAGCCAACCGGAGACTCATCGAGACGATGGTCCGTCGGGGAGCCGGCTTCGGTCGGCTTCCTGTTCATCAAAGATCCCCCATCGGATCGATAGATCTCCGCATGCCTGAAAAAACTCATAGTCGCCCCGCTGGAAAGATTTGCGGGACCGACAGCTTGCTCGAACTCCTCTGGCGACCGGTAGCCGAGCGCCGAGTGCAGGCGGCAGCGATTGTAGTATTGTTCGATGAAAGCTTCGAGGTTCGCGCACAAGTGATCGAGATCTCGATACTGGTGGGCGTAGATCTCCTCTCGTTTGAGAGTTTTCAGGAAGCTCTCACAACTGGCATTGTCGTAAGGGTTCGCCGGCCGGCTCATGCTCGGAATGATTTGGTGCTCACGCAAAATCTTGACGTAATCCCCGGATGCGTACTGTACGCCCCGATCCGAGTGGTGCACCAAGCCCGGTGGTGGTTGTCGCTCTGTGATCGCCTGCTCCAGCGCAGCGATCGGCAATTGCGCCGTCAACCTTCGGCCCAACGACCATCCCACGACTTTGCGGGAAAAGGCGTCGAGAATCACCGCCAGATAGACGAACTCGGCCAGCAACCGAATGAAGGTGATGTCGGCCAGCCACAGCTGATGGATCCCGGTCACCTTCATGCGGCCGGCCAGGTTCAGATAAACCTCGAAATCGTGATCGGCATCGGTGGTGACGACGAACGCCCGCGGCTGCACCGCCAGAAGATTATCCTCTCGCATGATTCGCGCCACGCGTTTACGATTCACGCGCATGCCACGGCGTCGCAGCTCCGCTGTGATCCGCCGGCAGCCGTACCGGCGCCGATGCGCTAACGCGATCTGCTGAATGGCGGAGCGTACTTCCATGTCTTCTTCGGTCGGCCTCCGCTCGGCCAGGAACCGGTAAAAGCCCGCCCGACTGACCTGCGCCAAATAGCACATCCGCTCGACACTCAAATTGCCTTGCATCGACATCACTCCCCGGATCTGGTCGTAGATGCCCTCGCGCCAGAGGCGCCACTCTGCCGGCGTCGAGCCTCGACTTTTTGCAAGGCACCCTTGAAAAAATCTACTTCCAACGTGCGGTTCGCGAGCGATTGCTTCAAGCGCTGGATCTCAGCTTCCAGCCTCTTCTCTCGCGGTACCGGCTCCCGGACCTCTTCACACGACCGAGCTGGCAGTCTTTCCAGCGGTACAAAGTCCGAACGGAAATCCCCAGCTCCTGGGCCAGCAGGCCAAGGTTTCTTGCTACCTGCATTCGTTCCACAGCCTGCTGCCTAAACTCTGGCTTCGTTCTTTCCCCTCTGCGCACAAAGTCCTCCCCCATTGAATGCAAGTTGTGACACTTACCAATGTCTCACTTTTGGGGGTCAGTCCAAACCATGGCGGGAATGTCATTAATTCTGTCAACCTACAGAGAGGTAGGTGAAGCATCATGAAAATCAATCTGGTCGAACGAGAATTTGTCTACCACGGAACTACGCTGGCATGCCCGAACCCAAAATTCTCGATTGAGGAAGTCCGTTCGTTCTACGCCGCCCAGTTTCCCGAGCTGACCAACGCAGCCATCACCGGACCTGAAACGGTTGGCGACCGCCTGCGTTACACCTTCGAGCGCGCCATCGGATCGAAGGGCTGATGAGATGACGGACGCCAACAAGCGATCGCTCTTACAGGAAATCCGCGAATCAGAGGGTCGGCAGGCCAGCGCCGCCCCTCTGACCAGACTGATGCAGGAGTTGCTCAAATGCCCAGACTCGCAACAAGCAAGCAGTGCTCTCGCGCGGGCTCTCTCACTGCAAGGAAACGGAGATCCCGTCTTCCCCGGGCCAGGTATCTGGCCAATCCCGCCAGCCTGATCGGAATACCCAAGCTGGAAGTGGGCCACGTCGGGAACCGAATCACCTTCGGTTGCTCCGACCTAAACTCCTTGGCTCAGGCTTTCGTCGAAATTGACCTCGCCACGGAATCCGACTGGATCGCGGCAGGAAGAATTCCCGCTGCTCTGGTCGACTCCGTATTCCGCCGTTTTCTCCGCGACCATGACCAGGAAATCATTGCTGAGCACTTTGAGTTGTGCCTAACGCTGGGAGAATCCATTTTCGACGCCCGGTACTCCGATTCTGGTGCCGATTCCAATGGCCACCTATTTCTGGTGCTCAACACCGAGTCGTCGTTCCCGTTATGCGTTGGGAGCACGATTGAAGAACTGGAGGCGTGCCATCCAAGAATGGGAGTGGCTTTCTACGAAACCCTGTGCCAGGCACTCTATCGCTGGATCCGGGTCTATGACGATCACGATGCCAGCTACCGCATTGAGCAAATGGTC
Organism: uncultured Acidobacteriaceae bacterium; assembly: GCA_963836295.1. Taxonomy (GTDB): domain Bacteria; phylum Acidobacteriota; class Terriglobia; order Terriglobales; family Acidobacteriaceae; genus Bog-257. The sequence goes on from CAWIIY010000013.1 coordinate 7,592, forward strand.
GAGTGGGCAGAGGGAGAGGATGATCCTGACTCCTACGAAATCCCGAAACTCGATCAGGACCTGCCGCAGTGCCTCAAAAGCCGCGAATCGGCAGAAACCCCACGATCCTTGGATTCCTTCCCGGTGCCGGCGGAATCCCGGCTGAAAGATCTATTCGAAACGACTCTCGATCTGTATCGAGTTTCGCACTCGATGGAACGCCCGCGCGTCGATGAGGAATGGCTGGAATATCAGCGCAGCTACTATTCGCTCGACATGCCCCTGCCTTCCGTCCTGCTGTACTTCCGACCCGGAGACGCAGTGATGGCCTGTTTCGATGACGAATGCGAATACTGGGGCCAAGAAACACCAGAACCTAATCTCATCATTCCGCTTCGACCAACCGACCCGGGCAGCGTGCGGCAGGCATTCGCCGTATTAGAGACCTTGATGCGGGTCCTTGTGCTCACGGTGCGTATTAAGACCCTCATCGAGGACGGAGAGAAAGCCAAATGCGATTCAGCATCGACGTCGGAAGCGAACTCGAACTGAAGCTGTACCAGGCGGTATTGCTTTACCGAAACGATCACGGAAACCGGGTGATGGCAACGGTCCATGGCGTGGTGCAAAAAGAGGCCGACGGCACTCCGATGCTTGGTGCAGGGCAACTGCTCAGCATGGTAGCCCTCCGGGAGCTGACGAGACAGCTTGGGACGAGTTGTCCGGCAGAATATCTGCCCGATCACGTCGTCGCGCGAACTCCGGAGTCAATCGCTTGGTGGACGGCAGCCGCAATGCGGCCCATGTTCTTTCGTCAGGGCTCTGAACTCGCCAGTGTTTCCGGGAAGCTGTTTCCGCATCCAGCGCTTCTGTTTGTCGTGCGGGACGGAGCCCTGTTCGTGCGTGCGCTCCCAGCGAACGAGAGACCACAGGCAGGAACAAAATTGTCAGCAGCGCCCTACTGGAACATCGACGCTAATGGCGCCGTCTGCGCGGGTTCTATGCGCGCGCCAAAATCGTTAACTGTTGCTTCGATCGCAGCCTGGCGGCAGGCTTTCTTCCAAAGCGAATTCACCCATCCGGGAGGTGCGGGACGGCTGACTAGGCGGAAAGGTGGGACTGCGGCTCTCTGGAAGAGTCTTGCTGGCAAGAAGACCTTTCCCCGATCAACGCTGATCGAAACCGAGTCATTGCACGAATACTTGAGGAAAACTGGAGGCGGCACAGCGATGAAGCACACCCCTGATCCCCAACTGCTGGAGCGCCCCATTCGCATCTTGGTAGTGGGTTGTGGCGGGAACGGCAGTGCGATTGTGTCCGGCCTCCCGTACCTGCATCAGGCACTTCTCGCCTTTGGTCACCCGGGAGGCTTGGCTGTGACCCTGATCGACCCAGATGTGGTCAGTGAAACCAATTGCGTGCGCCAACCTTTCTGCCGAACGGAGATTGGATTTCCGAAAGCCATCGTGCTGGCGCACCGATTAAACATGTTCTGGGGCCTCGAATTGGCAGGGGATGCATTCAACGATTCAACAGCTCAAGAAAGGCTCCGAGGTTGATTTCGTCATCGGCTGCGTTGATACGCGAAAGGCGCGACGCGCCATCCACAAGTGGGTCTTGAAGTCGCGAGTTCTGTATTGGCTGGATCTCGGCAACAACTCATCCAGTGGGCAATTCGTGCTCGGGCAGCCGAACAATCCAGCGAACAGGAAAAGAAAAAATCGGCTTCCGACTATCGCCGAGTTGTACCCGGAGATCCTCACAATAGACAAGAAAGACGATGATCAGCCCTCGTGCAGTGCGGCCGAAGCACTGACCCGCCAGGAACCATTCATCAATCAAAACCTGGCTTACCAGGCGTTGGGAATGCTGAGTCAACTGCTCCGGCACGGGTCTTTGTCCTACCAGGGCGGATTCTCCAATCTGGAGACCGGACAGCTTGTGCCGATCCCGATAACACCCGCAGTTTTCACCAGCACGATCACGTCGTCCCGATTAGGGCCTCGGCTTGGTTCCGAGAAATTCCCAGACTTGATATCCCCTTTCTCAGTTTCCACAACGCTCCACTACAGATTTGCCGGTAGTCCACTTCCACGGAACATTTCCATGCCAATACAAGCGGTTCAACACATTCGCAGAATGCGCGGCGGTGCGCAAAGTCACCTGATGCGCTGTGCCGACGGTCATTACTATGTAGTGAAATTCCAGAACAACCCACAGCACACCCGAGTGCTGGTGAACGACTGGTTGGGCACACGCCTGGCAGAGTTGATCGGCTTGCCCGTGCCGGTCGCTGACATCGTGGATGTAAATCCCTGGTTGGTCGAGCACACGCCCGGAGTTACGCATCGAGCTTTGCGGCCGAAAACGGTGCTTACTCCAGGCCTGTCGTTTGGTTCACGCTATGTGGTGTCACCCGCAGAGGGTGAGGTGCATGACTATCTGCCGGAGAACATGATCGGGCGAGTGCGGAACCTGAACCACTTTGCTGGAATGCTGGCGTTCGACAAATGGACCTGCAATGCGGACGGTCGTCAGGCAGCGTTCTGGAAGCGGTCTAGAGAACGCAAGTTCACCGCCAGCTTTATCGACCAGGGATACTGCTTCAATGCCGGGGAATGGAGCTTTCCGGATGCGCCATTGCGCGGCGTCTTCGGTCGAAATGACGTTTACGCAGGTATTACCGGGTGGGACAGCTTTGAGCCTTGGCTCAGCCGGATCGAGAGCTTTCCCGAAAGCTCGCTACAGTCGCTCGTCGACCAGATTCCTCCGGAGTGGTACAACTCTGCCGTGGACGAGCTCGATCGGCTGTCGTGCCAACTGCTGGAACGTCGCTCGCTGGTTCGTGATTTAGTTCTTTCCTTCAAGAACTCGTCCCGAAATCCCTTTCCCAACTGGCGTTAAGCGTCTCACTAAGTCTGGTCGCGGCTCACGACGCACGCGATCTACAACGGGTATTTTCCGGTTGACCCAACACGTGCAAAATCGGATGGCGCCCACAAACCCGCAGCTATTGCCGACGCGGGCGCTCTGCCGCAGAATAGCAGCGATGCTCCAGGTATTCGAATCCGGGTGCGCGGCTGAAAGACTGGATACCGCCAGGAAATTCCTGTCGGGAGTTTCTGCCAATACGGAAGTCATTGTTGTGGGTAACTCTCGCACTGCGGCTGACGACTTTGTTCGCGATCGGTCGACAGAATCGAACGCCACATTCGGCGTTCACCGTTTCAGCCTAACGCAGCTGGCCGTGCGGTTCGCGGTATCAGGGATGGGCCGTCGGGGAGTAGCTCCCAGCAGTGCATTGGGAATGGAGGCGCTTGCGGCACGCGTAGCTTTTGAGGTGATACAGCGTGGCGAACTGAAGCACTTCGGGCCCGTTGCTGCGCGGCCAGGTTTTGCTCCTGCGCTGGCTTCCGCATTGCTCGAGCTCCGCGCCTGCGCCGTTAGGCCTGACGCTCTAGAGGAAGCCGGCGACGTCGGTCGAGATCTCTCCAACCTTCTGAGGGAATTCGAAACCCAATTGTCATCAGCCGGGCTCGCCGATCGTACGGTGCTGTTCGAGATAGCAACCAACACTGCAGAAGGCCGCGCGAACGCGCTGGTTGGTGCACCTATTTTATTGCTCAACGTGTCCATCGCTGCGCGAGCCGAGCGTGAGTTTATTGCAGCCCTATGTTCGTGCGCGCCCCTTGCTCTGGCCACAGTGCCGGCTGGCGACGATAGGACATCATCCGCCCTGGAAAAGATAGGCGGAGCACGCAACACGGCTCCCCGGAAATTTGAAAACTCGCTCCAACGATTGCAGAACTACGTTTTCTCTGACCTGCCGTCCGATTCATATCCCAAAGACGGTCAAGTGCACTTGTTCTCCGCGCCGGGCGAGGGACGCGAGTGCGTGGAGATTGCACGGCGCCTGCTGGAAGAAGCTAACACCGGTGTTGTATTCGACCAGATGGCCATACTCGTTCGAACACCGGGGACTTACGCCCCATTGTTGGAGGCCGCTCTCGACCGCGCGGGCATACCTGCCTACTTTGCCCGCGGTACGAGCCGGCCTGACCCTGCAGGGCGCGCCTTTATGGTTCTGTTGGCGTGTGCAGTCGAGGGTTTTTCGGCCAAACGATTTGCCGAGTACCTGTCCCTGGGCCAAGTGCCACCGCTGACGAAAGAAGGCGCGCCTCCCACAGATCGCGAAGTCTGGTCCCTGGCCATTGACGAAGCGATTCCTTCACCACCGGGCGTGGAAACGCCAACGCAAACCGAGGAGGTTTCTGAACACCACCGAGACTCTGACGCGGAGCCACTAATCGCTGGAACGTTGCGTACGCCAAGGAAGTGGGAGGAGTTGCTGATGGAAGCCGCCGTCGTTGGCGGCAAGGAGCGTTGGGCACGCAGGCTGGATGGGCTCGCGTCCGAATTACGCCTGAAAATCACTAGCCTGCAGAAAGTAGAGCCGGAGTCGCCAAGACTAATTGCGCTCGAACGCCAACTCATTAATTTGGAGCACCTGCGGCGTTTTGTGCTGCCGATCATAGAAGAGTTGGCTGCATTGCCGGACCGTGCGAACTGGGGACAGTGGCTGCAAGCGCTGGAGCGCCTCGTGCCCATGGTATTACGCGAGCCGGAACGCGTTCTCAGCGTGCTCGCCGAATTGAAGCCCATGGCGGCGGTCGGGCCAGTCAGCCTAGACGAAGTACGCCAAGTCTTGGGGGCCCGCCTGACACAGCTGGAAGTCGAACCAGCTGGACGCCGTTTCGGATATGTTTTCATTGGCACGCCTGAGCAGGCTCGTGGACGTTGCTTCGACACGGTCTTTGTTCCTGGTTTAGCTGAGCGTATCTTCCCGCAGAAGCTTAGGGAAGACCCGATCCTGCATGATGACCTGCGGCGCAGCATCAGCATGGCTGATCCGCCATTGATGACGCGCAGTGATCACGCTGCCGAAGAACGTTTGAGGCTACGGCTTGCCGCTGGAGCTGCGCGTAGACAGATATATTTCTCGTACCCGCGAGTCGAAGTTGCTTTGGCGCGACCCCGAGTGCCGTCTTTTTATGCCCTTGACGTCACCCGAACGACGCTGGGGCATCTCCCGAATGTAGAAGTATTTGAACGAGAGGCGGCCGAGGAATCGAATGCTTTGCTCGCATGGCCAGCACCAACCGATCCTCTGAACGCCATCGACGACATTGAGCATGACTTGGCCACATTGAAGCCGCTACTGCAAGCAAAACCAGAAGGAGTTTCTGGACGGGCGCGTTACCTGATGGAGTTGAATCCCGACTTGGCTCGCTCGCTACGCAGCCGATGGCATCGCTGGCATAAGCCATGGACTTCGGCAGACGGACTCTGCCAGGCGGCCGCTGCTACACAGGCAGCTCTCGCCGATTATCGGCTCAACGCGCGACCTTATTCGCCAACGGCCTTGCAGTCGTTTGCCGCATGTCCGTATAAGTTTCTGCTTTCCGCCATTTATCGGCTCGCTCCACGAGAAGAGCTCTTACCGTTGCAATCGCTTGATCCGGTCACTCGGGGCGCGATCTTCCATCGCGCGCAGGCGCAGTTTGTCCGGAAGGCTCTCGAAAACCTATGGCTGCCCCTTTCGCCGGCCCGGCTGCAGGATGCGCAAGCGTTGATCGATGACATCCTCGACAAAGTAGCGGCGGAATTCAGGGAGCAGTTAGTTCCTGCAATCGAGCGCGTCTGGGAGGACGAAATCGAGCAAATGCGCGGCGATTTTCGCGGCTGGCTGCTTCGCCTGACCGAGCAGGACAAGTGGTCTCCTGTGCTGGTTGAGTTTGCTTTCGGCCTTCAGACTGGATGGCGGATATGATCCGGCAAGCACGGCTGCCCCGGCACAGCTCGCTGAAGGCTTCCTCCTGCATGGCATCATCGACCTTGCCGAGCAGAACGCCAACGGCACGATTCGAGTCACCGACTACAAGACTGGCAAGGACCGCACCGAGGGAAATGTGGTCGTTGGTCAGGGAGAATTGTTGCAGCCGGTGCTGTATTCGCTGGCTGTTGAGCACATTCATAAACAAAGCGTGTCTGAAGCGCGGCTCTGGTACTGCACGGCAACCGGCGGTTACAGCGAACGAGTCGTCCCAATAAATGACTCGACGCGAAATTGCGGCCGTGAAGTGCTGCATATTATCGACCACGCCATCGAAGAAGGATTCTTGCCGCCTGCGCCAAAAGAACGCGCCTGCAATTGGTGTGACTTCCGCGCCGTTTGTGGACCTTATGAAGAGTTCCGTGCCGGCCGTAAAGACCAGAAGCCGCTTGCAGCTCTCTTGCACCTTAGGGAGATGCCATGACCCAGCTTGTCGACCAGAATGCACGCGACCTCATCCGCACTGCGCTGGAATTGACCATTGTTGTGGAAGCGGCTGCGGGCACTGGAAAAACGACGGAATTGGTGAACCGCATCATCAGCATTCTCGCCGAAGGCCGCACCACCATGGAGCGCATCGTTGCCGTTACATTTACCGATAAAGCCGCTGGCGAGCTGAAGCTTCGCCTTCGCACCGGCTTAGAGGAGGCGCGCACCCAGGCAGGCAACGACACGCGTCGCCGACTCAACATCGAGGAGGCTATTGCTCACCTGGAAGAAGCGCGCGCAGGCACGATTCACGCCTTCTGCGCCGACCTTCTGCGCGAGCGGCCGTTGGAGGCCCAGGTTGATCCCCAATTCGAGCCCCTCGATGAAGGGGCTGCCGAGCAGTTGTACGGCGAAGTATTTCGTTTCTGGCTACAGAAGGCGTTAGAAGACCCGCCGGAGGGGATACGGCGCTCACTGCGCCGACGCACCATGGACGACAGTCCTCTCGAGCGTTTGCAACGGGCGGCATGGACCCTGGTGACCTGGCGTGATTTTCCTGCCGCATGGCCTAGATCCCCTTTCGACCGCCCCGCCGCGATTGACAAGCTGGTTGATCAGTTGCACCAATTCGCAGATCTCACTCGCCAGGCCGCACGGCGCGATCACCCCGTCTATCTGGGATCATGGCGAGCACGGCAGGTAAGCGATCATGTGCGCGCAAACGAGCGCACGCATTTGCGAGATTACGACGGGCTTGAAGCAGAATTGGTGCTCTTAAGCCGACAGGGTGATTTCTGCAAGTTCGATCGCGTGGGTACCCGCAATTACGGCACCGCCATCACTCGCGAGGACGTGGTTGCCAAGCACGAGTTGCTTGTGGCTGCCGTCAAGCAGTTTGCTGAGCGTGGCGATGCTGACTTGGCGGCTTTGCTACACTCCGAGCTGCGTAAGAGCATTGCGGCATACGAAGAGCTGAAGGTTCGCACCGGGCGGGTTGACTTCCTCGACCTACTATTGCGTGCTCGCGACTTGGTATGTCACAACTTGCCAGTGCGTAAGGATCTGCAGCAGCGATTCAGTCATATCTTTGTTGATGAGTTCCAGGATACGGGCCCTCTGCAGGCCGAAATCCTGATGCTCCTCGCATCAGCGGATTCCACGATCAGCGATTGGCGACAGGTCACGCCCGTACCGGGCAAATTGTTCATCGTGGGCGATCCCAAGCAGGCCATCTACCGCTTCCGACGTGCCGATGTTGGTCTGTACAACCAGGTCAGAGACCTACTGATAGACCGCGGCGCTGTAAAGGTTGACTTGAGCACCAGCTTCCGCTCCGTACCTTCGATTCAAAATCTCGTCAACACTGCCTTTGTGCCGCAAATGACGGGCGATGTTGCGTCGCTACAGGCATCGTATGTTCCGCTCACCCCGCACCGAACCGACGATGCAGACCAGCCCTCCATCGTAGTGCTCAGCGTTCCAAAGCCATACGGTAAGAAGAGACTGTCGGGTGAAGCGGTATTGAAATCCCAGCCAGATGCTGTCGGAGCGTTCATTGAATGGCTCCTCAAGGGCAGCGGCTGGAAGATCAGCGAGAGGGGACGCGGCGAGCGACTGCCAATCGCAGCGCGTCACATTTGCATTATGTTCCGCCGCTTTGAAAAGTATGGCGAGGACATGACAAAGGCCTATGTCGATGGTCTGGAGGCGCGCGGAATTCCGCACCTTCTAGTAGGCGGCAAGTCATTCCACGAGCGCGAAGAAGTTGAAACGCTGCGTACTGCGCTCGCAGCGATCGAGTGGCCTGATGACGAGCTGTCAGTGTTCGCAACTTTACATGGATCATTATTTGCCCTCTCCGATGATGTCCTGCTGCAGTATCGCCAGCAGTCTCACAAACTGCATCCCTTCCGCATTCCGGCGGAAATGCCAGACTCTCTTCAGCCAGTCGCTGGGGCACTGGAGCTATTGCAGTCACTTTCTCGTGGTCGCAACTACCATCCTGTATCCCAAACGATCAACGCCTTGTTGAGCGCAACGCGGGCGCACGCTGGCTTTGCCATGCGTCCTTCGGGCGAGCAGGTTCTGGCCAATGTTATGCGCGTGGCGGAGCTGGCACGCGAGTACGAGTCAAGTGGCGGCACGTCATTCCGCGGGTTCGTGGAACAACTGCTCGGCGATGCTGAGCGCGGCAGGCAAGCTGAGGCCGCCATTTACGAAGAGGGCGCCGAGGGCGTGCGCCTTATGAGCGTACACAAAGCCAAGGGGCTGGAGTTTCCGGTGGTCATTCTGGCCGACGTGACTGCTAAGATCGCGCACGCAGACCCCGACCGCTACCTTGCTCCCGAGAAAGGTTTGTGCGCGGTCAAGCTTGCCGGCTGGGCACCTCGAGAGTTGCTGGACCATGCCGCAGAAGAACACGCCCGCGATATTGCTGAAGGTGTTCGCGTGGCTTACGTGGCTGCCACTCGCGCTCGCGACCTACTGGTCATACCAGCCATCGGCGACGATCCTACGCCTGCGAGTGGCCCGCAAATGGCCGCCGAGTGGTGGGTCGCGCCACTGCATCCGGCGATCTACCCGCCGGAAGCACGTCGGCGAAAACCATCGTTGGCGAAACAATGTCCGAAGTTTGGTATGGATAGCGTGTTAGCGCGTCCGGAGGGCGACCCCGCTGATGACACCAACGTTCGACCTGGCGCGCACGGCTTCGGGCAGGGGGACAAAACCTACAGCGTCGTGTGGTGGGATCCACGTGTCCTGGAACTCGGTAAGACGCCCTCGTTCAGCCTCCGTCAGGAGCATCTGCTGAAAGAGGTCGACAGCAGCGTCATCGAACGAGACCTACGGAATCACAGCGTTTGGAGCGATCAACACCGCGCAAGGCTGGAAAAAGGCAAGCAGCCTAGCCTGCATGTGCAAACCGCGAGCGAACGCGCTAGAGGGGAGCCTAAGTTCGAAGCCCAGGACGTCAGCGTTGTCGAGATTGCCGGGGGTGCTCGGCCATTCGGACCGCGATTCGGCAGCCTAGTACACGCAGTTCTCGCGACCGTCCCGCTCGCCGGTGATGCCGAGCAGATACGTGCTTCAACCCAGTTGCACGGCCGCATTTTCGGTGCACTGGGAAAAGAGATTGAGGCAGCCGTGACAACTGTCGCGTCTGCGCTCCAGCATCCGCTAATGGAGCGTGCTCGGAAGGCCGCTGCCTGTGGCGCCTGCCATCGTGAAGTCCCCCTCACCTTACGCGAAGAGGACGGCACCCTGATCGAGGGCTTGGCTGACTTGGCATTCCAGGAAAACGGCAAGTGGATTGTGGTGGACTTCAAGACCGATCAAGAACTGGCCGCGGCACTGGAACGCTACCGTCGCCAGGTCGCTATCTACGCAGCCGCTATCTCCAAGGCTACTTCTAGCAGCAGCGAGGCGTTCTTGTTCCGCGTATAAGTGCCCGTAGCGTCCGGCAATCCCCGAGTGGGCGCGGCAGATCCTCAGACCGCATTTGTGAACCACTTCTCCTGGGTCTGGTGACGCGGATTGACCAGCTTGGCAGAAGAACGGGCACAATTTTAGGCACACAGAACGCCACTCTAAGTCACTGCGCGTCAATCGCCAAGGTCACAATGCGCACGCCTAACTTGCCCGAAGGCAGTCACAATTTAGGCACAACGCGCGACTGCCCCAGCCGGAATCTTTTGACTAAGCGCGGAATAGCAAAGCCTCGGGCGTCGGCAAAGATTGGACTTTCAGTCCCCTCTTCATCGGGGAAGTCTCTTCAACCACCAACTCGCAACGCATGGCGCTCAGCGACATCGCTTTCAGTCCCCTCTTCATCGGGGAAGTCTCTTCAACCCGATTACTGCAGGTACGAATCTTGCGGCGTCGCGTACTTTCAGTCCCCTCTTCATCGGGGAAGTCTCTTCAACCATGGTGTCGCCGGTAAATAAGGTATTGATGTCGTCTTTCAGTCCCCTCTTCATCGGGGAAGTCTCTTCAACCTTTTACCGACCACGACATTGATGGCCGCCATGTGCTTTCAGTCCCCTCTTCATCGGGGAAGTCTCTTCAACGATGGAGGTATCCGCGCGTAGCCCGCCTTTTTCGGCCCTTTCAGTCCCCTCTTCATCGGGGAAGTCTCTTCAACCGATGTCCGTTGAGCTGTCGAAATAGTTCCCTTCAACTTTCAGTCCCCTCTTCATCGGGGAAGTCTCTTCAACCACCCAGAATAGCGATGTCCTGATCTACTCTGCCGGCCTTTCAGTCCCCTCTTCATCGGGGAAGTCTCTTCAACCGTGACGTCACCCCCGCCGCGGCCGCGCAATGCGCTTTCAGTCCCCTCTTCATCGGGGAAGTCTCTTCAACCCATCAGCGCGGGCCCGCGAAGGCTTGCGGCGCTTGCCTTTCAGTCCCCTCTTCATCGGGGAAGTCTCTTCAACTCTCCCGCGTCATGTCCGATATGGCGCGCAAGGGCCTTTCAGTCCCCTCTTCATCGGGGAAGTCTCTTCAACTACAACGCTGGTCACGCTGACGAACGGCGCTTATAGCTTTCAGTCCCCTCTTCATCGGGGAAGTCTCTTCAACGCTGCAGATTAAGCGGCCGGTAGTGATGGAAACTGCACCTTTCAGTCCCCTCTTCATCGGGGAAGTCTCTTCAACTCATCGACTTGCTATGGTTTGCGCGTCTCCATGTAGCTCTTTCAGTCCCCTCTTCATCGGGGAAGTCTCTTCAACACTGCAATGTCGGCGACTTCCGCGTGGATTGTACGGACTTTCAGTCCCCTCTTCATCGGGGAAGTCTCTTCAACCTGAGCACCGGACTTCGGTGGATAGCGCTCGACGCGCCTTTCAGTCCCCTCTTCATCGGGGAAGTCTCTTCAACAATGCGTCCAGCGCGGTGCGCTCGCTGATGTCGAAGCCTTTCAGTCCCCTCTTCATCGGGGAAGTCTCTTCAACCCTGGAACGGCCACACTGGCTGGGCCTGGGCACGCTCTTTCAGTCCCCTCTTCATCGGGGAAGTCTCTTCAACGTCACCGGTACCGGAGTGAACTTCTGGACTAAAGTCGCTTTCAGTCCCCTCTTCATCGGGGAAGTCTCTTCAACATGCCAGCCTGCCCGATGAACCGCAAGTGGTAGCTGCTTTCAGTCCCCTCTTCATCGGGGAAGTCTCTTCAACGCGCCAACACCACGGCCATCAAGACGGGCTTTCGCGCTTTCAGTCCCCTCTTCATCGGGGAAGTCTCTTCAACCTAGATAGCCGTCGCGCCGCATCTTCAGGGTCTCAAACTTTCAGTCCCCTCTTCATCGGGGAAGTCTCTTCAACGAGGCGCTGGCGCAGTTGCGGGCACTGCGCGCGAGCCACTTTCAGTCCCCTCTTCATCGGGGAAGTCTCTTCAACCATTTGGTCGGCGATGCGGACATTCGTAACAGGTTGCACCTTTCAGTCCCCTCTTCATCGGGGAAGTCTCTTCAACACTGCTCCCGTTCACGCCAGGTGGCGCTGTACATCGGCTTTCAGTCCCCTCTTCATCGGGGAAGTCTCTTCAACTACGTAGTCACAGCTCCTCCGGGGTACTGCGCTCTGCTTTCAGTCCCCTCTTCATCGGGGAAGTCTCTTCAACGTCAGCATGCGCTCGGGCGGCGCAAGCTTACAGTGAGCTTTCAGTCCCCTCTTCATCGGGGAAGTCTCTTCAACTCGCTTGGCCAGCGCCGTGCTGCTGGCCTGCCCCGATCTTTCAGTCCCCTCTTCATCGGGGAAGTCTCTTCAACATGCGTTTGCCTGTCATCGGGATTTTGTACGACGCGACTTTCAGTCCCCTCTTCATCGGGGAAGTCTCTTCAACCGAGTCCAATAATCGCCGATGCGTTGCACCGCCTACCGCTTTCAGTCCCCTCTTCATCGGGGAAGTCTCTTCAACCGCCCATTTTGTCGGTCGCGACTGTGCGGACTTCCATCCCTTTCAGTCCCCTCTTCATCGGGGAAGTCTCTTCAACTGAGCGCCGGAAGGCTGATATTGGCTCAATGCTATCTTTCAGTCCCCTCTTCATCGGGGAAGTCTCTTCAACCTGACGGCGACGTTGTCGGTCGATCCTTCGGCGAGTACTTTCAGTCCCCTCTTCATCGGGGAAGTCTCTTCAACTCAACGCGCAAGTGCTGGCCGCGAATGGCCTGAAGTCTTTCAGTCCCCTCTTCATCGGGGAAGTCTCTTCAACATCCTTGACGCCCGGAATATTCTGCTTTCGTCCCTAACTTTCAGTCCCCTCTTCATCGGGGAAGTCTCTTCAACGAACGCCACGTAGCCGCTTACCGATGCGCGGAGTCATCTTTCAGTCCCCTCTTCATCGGGGAAGTCTCTTCAACGCGTATCCCTCACGTCCTCAGCGCTAGACTTCGACATCTTTCAGTCCCCTCTTCATCGGGGAAGTCTCTTCAACTTGACCAAGCGCAGACCAGGCGACGTTACGCCAAGTTCTTTCAGTCCCCTCTTCATCGGGGAAGTCTCTTCAACTATCGCCACCTACAATCTGGTTGCGCAAGGGCATTTGGTCTTTCAGTCCCCTCTTCATCGGGGAAGTCTCTTCAACGGTGCTGACCAGCATCACCTTGACCTCAGGCACGAGCCTTTCAGTCCCCTCTTCATCGGGGAAGTCTCTTCAACGAAAGGGCTAATGTTTCCGGCGACAACAACTTCCACTTTCAGTCCCCTCTTCATCGGGGAAGTCTCTTCAACGGCGAAAGGTGCAGCATTCCGGCTGAGGCAGCAGGGAGCTTTCAGTCCCCTCTTCATCGGGGAAGTCTCTTCAACAGCCGTGGCGCGAGCTTTCGCTTCGGCGAAAGATTCTTTCAGTCCCCTCTTCATCGGGGAAGTCTCTTCAACATGGGCGTGACAAGAGCAATCGCTGAATACCGCCAACTTTCAGTCCCCTCTTCATCGGGGAAGTCTCTTCAACTGTCGCGCCTGATTGCCGCGCGGCCACCACAGCTTCGCTTTCAGTCCCCTCTTCATCGGGGAAGTCTCTTCAACCGCTGGACGAATGGCCCGATGATACTAACTTTCCCTCTTTCAGTCCCCTCTTCATCGGGGAAGTCTCTTCAACACCGGACACCCATTCCGGTCAAAGCACTGCAACCTTTCAGTCCCCTCTTCATCGGGGAAGTCTCTTCAACGAGCTAATAGACGGATTGGCCAGGCTGACCATGGTTCGCTTTCAGTCCCCTCTTCATCGGGGAAGTCTCTTCAACTGCGGTGCGCTTGAACATGGTGATGAAGTTGTAGCTGTACTTTCAGTCCCCTCTTCATCGGGGAAGTCTCTTCAACAACAGGTCGGGAACAGCCGAACACAGCGAGCTCATCATCCTTTCAGTCCCCTCTTCATCGGGGAAGTCTCTTCAACGCAGGTGATCTTGTCGTTGCCGTAGAATTGTCCTGGCTTTCAGTCCCCTCTTCATCGGGGAAGTCTCTTCAACGTGCTTCCCTGATCTACAAAGAACTCATTGTTTGAACTTTCAGTCCCCTCTTCATCGGGGAAGTCTCTTCAACTTCACTTCGCGCAGGCGCAACCGCCGATCAAATCGCTTTCAGTCCCCTCTTCATCGGGGAAGTCTCTTCAACCCCAGATGTCGGTGCCAAGGCCAGTGCACTGTGTGCTTTCAGTCCCCTCTTCATCGGGGAAGTCTCTTCAACAACCTTGGCCACGTCCCAAAAGAAATAGAGGGCCACCCTTTCAGTCCCCTCTTCATCGGGGAAGTCTCTTCAACCTGATTCGATCACGCCGCAACTGAACGGCGAGCCGGCCTTTCAGTCCCCTCTTCATCGGGGAAGTCTCTTCAACCGACGCTTCATCAACACTTCGACCTCAGGCACTCTGTTCTTTCAGTCCCCTCTTCATCGGGGAAGTCTCTTCAACGGTTTGTGCTTAAACGGTGAACAGCTCGGTCAATCCTTTCAGTCCCCTCTTCATCGGGGAAGTCTCTTCAACACCCATAGCCCACATAATGACATCGTGGCCTGGTCCCGCTTTCAGTCCCCTCTTCATCGGGGAAGTCTCTTCAACGCCTTTCTGCATTCACTACGACCACGGCGGTCATCGCTTTCAGTCCCCTCTTCATCGGGGAAGTCTCTTCAACCCCCAGGTCTTGACCGCGACGGATTCGGCTGTGGCCAGCTTTCAGTCCCCTCTTCATCGGGGAAGTCTCTTCAACGACAACAGCACCGCAGACAACAAGAGGGACTTCTTCACTTTCAGTCCCCTCTTCATCGGGGAAGTCTCTTCAACACATACGGAAAGGATTGCCGCTCAACCGGAACTCGTGCTTTCAGTCCCCTCTTCATCGGGGAAGTCTCTTCAACAGGAAGAATGTATCGCCGCGTTTACCGCCTCTGAAATCTTTCAGTCCCCTCTTCATCGGGGAAGTCTCTTCAACGCATTGCCCAGTTCCCAGGGACGAATGGATAGCAAGACTTTCAGTCCCCTCTTCATCGGGGAAGTCTCTTCAACCCCACTAGCGCCTTAGCTTTCTCACGCTGCTTCACCTCTTTCAGTCCCCTCTTCATCGGGGAAGTCTCTTCAACAGTTAGTGAGCAGGCTCAGCGGGAGGACTTTCTTTCCTTTCAGTCCCCTCTTCATCGGGGAAGTCTCTTCAACCAACCGGGGTGGCGGCGGCGGCGGTGGTGGTGGTTTCTTTCAGTCCCCTCTTCATCGGGGAAGTCTCTTCAACTCGATTGGCGTCACAGGCCAGCCGACGTTGTTCTCCTTTCAGTCCCCTCTTCATCGGGGAAGTCTCTTCAACGTTCTCGTCCAGTCCTCCAAGGAGCGCGTCGATCAAGCTTTCAGTCCCCTCTTCATCGGGGAAGTCTCTTCAACGTACCAGATGTTGCAGTACTCCATCATCCGGCGTGTGTTCTTTCAGTCCCCTCTTCATCGGGGAAGTCTCTTCAACGCCGCCAAAGACACCGACGACATCAACACATTGTTTCTTTCAGTCCCCTCTTCATCGGGGAAGTCTCTTCAACCAGTGCAGTCGCCGGATGCAGCCAGCTATGACGTGCGCTTTCAGTCCCCTCTTCATCGGGGAAGTCTCTTCAACGCTGACGCTCGGCTGGCGATGCCGCTTTCAGTCCCCTCTTCATCGGGGAAGTCTCTTCAACGTCTGACTGGCCTTTCAGTCCCCTCTTCATCGGGGAAGTCTCTTCAATCCCCTCTTCATCGGGGAAGTCTCTTCAACTCAGCGCATGAGCCGCCGACCTAGTCCACTTTCAGTCCCCTCTTCATCGGGGAAGTCTCTTCAACCGCTGGCTGCAGCGCCATGGCCGCTGACCGCAGTCGCAACTTTCAGTCCCCTCTTCATCGGGGAAGTCTCTTCAACACGCGCAGCTGCGAGCCGACGCGCACTGCCGGTCCACTCTTTCAGTCCCCTCTTCATCGGGGAAGTCTCTTCAACCGCTCGCGATGTCCAACAGAATCAATAGCTTGCAGGGGGTGTTGGCCTGCATTTTGCGAAACAGCCTCAATTGCACAAAAATAGGCGAGGTTTGCGAAAAATTCAGCGCAATGTGCCACCTCCATCATTTAGAAAACGTCTCCGCAAAAATTGCGAAATTCGCATTCTTCGCACCGAGCCCGGACCGGCGTCGCGGAAGGGAGCATGCCACCCCTAATCATAGCCCTAATCTCTGCCAGTCGCTGCAACGTTTGTTCCTTCAACTGCTTTGTTAACGCAACCGCGACTACCTGATGAACCGGAGCCAAGTAGATGAAACCGGTTTCGACTTGCTCTTGGAAATTCTCTTCCACCAGCAATGCATACCCTGCGAGTTGGACGACATGGTTGCGATGCGGCCGGCCCCGCGTGTATTTGAAATCTACGGGAAAAAGGCCTTTGGGCGACACTATCAGCAGGTCGAGCTTACCGCTCAATCCCAATTGTGCCGATTCGAGCCCGACGTGAAAGCGTCTTTCCCCGGAGCCCAGGTCGTATCGCCTCAGAGTCCGGCGACTTTCGAGCGCGTCTAGCCTTAATTCCTCCTGCTTTCCGCGCTCCATTTTGACCGTAACCTTGCGTTCGACCGGCATGACGGTGTTGTAAAAGACAATGCGCGGGCAGTACTCGAACTGCTTCAGATCGTTCACCCGCAGGGGCGTCAGACTGGTTTCTGCTGCCGATAATTGTTCGATGTCAATCATGCTGCTGGTGTGTCAGGCGGCGGAGCGGAACCCGCTCCGTCACTGTCGTTTGCATCCCGCGTGCTCTTCGCTCGCCGCTTCTCGTCCTCCTCACTCACTTTGGGAACATCCACAAAAAGATAGGCATACGAGGCTGTTCCCAGATCCTTTTCGCACAAGGGCTGAATGAGAATCTTGAACGCCGGTTCCCAATGCCCGGAGGGTTCGGCCTCCGGAGGATTGGGAAAATCGACCTGTTCAATACGTGTTTCAGGGAAGTCTTTACGCCAGCGGATCTCCCACTCTCGCTGAACCTTGCGCATCCTCTCGTATAACTCTTCGCGTTTATTTTGTGAGAGCTTGCCACGAAAGCAACTGTACTGAATCCTTTGCAGACCAAAATCCTTGCAGGCTTCGGCGACACGCGTCCGCGCCCGATCATCCTCCACATCGTAAATAACGAGGGTTTGCAGTTCCATGCTACCCCTAGTTCGAATTCGAGCGTGCCCGCTTCATAAGTCAAACGGGCGGTACGACATCGACGATCTGACCTTCGTGCCAGTTCTGGTCATGGGAAGCCACGACGACAGCGCCCAATCGCGGATCGAATACCGCGACGGCCGCTGCCGAAGACCCGTGCAGGCGGTGGAGCGCCAT
Source organism: uncultured Acidobacteriaceae bacterium (assembly GCA_963836295.1). GTDB lineage: Bacteria > Acidobacteriota > Terriglobia > Terriglobales > Acidobacteriaceae > Bog-257. The sequence goes on from CAWIIY010000013.1 coordinate 24,708, forward strand.
TCCATAGCGCCAGATCGGAGCTCGCCCCTCGATGACCACCAGGGAGCCACGCGGTATCTTTGGCAGGGGCGGCAAGGGTTCGTTGGGTGAAATAGGACGATCAACGCCGATGGAGTAGAACACGGCTTGGTTCACGGAAAATGCCTCTCTGGAAAAAGCAGGGCGCGTATTGCCTCCGAATCTTCAGATTTTCTTCCCAGTTCACCGATCTGGCTCCGGGTGAGGATGTGGCAACGATAGATGCTGGCGCGTGCTTGGATTGATTTCTTGATTGCGCCGCCATGGTCAAGGATGTTCCCAGCCGTTGTAGCGAGATAGGCTCCAACGCGGATAGCCCCAAACTGCTGCTTTACGGCCTCCACCTTGTAAAGAACATCAACTCCGCGGTCGTGTTCTTGCGAACCAGACTTGCATTCGATCATTGATAAACCAGAGTTATGCATGAAGGCCACGTCAAGTTCATTGCCAGATTGGTCGCCGCAACGCCCGACCTCCAAGCCACCGTGAATGTCCCAAATGCCCAACTTTTCAGAATGCCGCGTGAGCAAGTTCCAGAAAAAGACCTCCAACCACCCGCCAGTCAGGAATCGCGCCTCGTACTTTGTCAACTTTCGGCTTTTCCCATCGCTCAGCCAACGTTTACGTAGCTCGTCGCAAGGAAAGTTAAATTGGTTCGCCCGTAATTCTATGCCTCTTTCTCTCGCGCTCGCTCGCTCGTGCTCGTTCAGCTTGAGGATGGGACTGTCAGGCGCCTGCTGTGCCAGCATCTCGGCCTCATCGGTCCATTTGCGGGCCCGCGCTTCTGCGTCCGCCACCACCTTGTCCGCATTCTTCTGTGCAAAACCGTAGCCAGCGAGAAACTCTTTGATTCCCAGCCGGTAGTTGCAATCCTCAGGGTGACCGTTCTCCAAGTCGATGAAGCGGGCTGGATACGCAACATTTGTGTAAATCAATTTCCCACCTAATGCCTTGAAGAATTCGTGAGTGGCAATGCTCATGGGCTTGGTGCCGCCCGTAAGATTGGCGATCCACTCATCACTGGGGAACTTGCCATAGGCTAGCTGCAGTACCTGACGCATGGTAGCCAGATTATCCTCGGCACCCAGGGGCACAATGTGGCATCGGCCAGCGTAATCAAGGTTGCCTAGCCTAAGGGCGTCCAGAAAGTGGGCGCTGACGTTCTTCTGCTTCATGGCCGATGACTCGACCAACACCAGCTGATCTGGCTTGTAGTGATGGACGGAGAGAAGGTTAGGAACATGCTGGTCGGAGAGCAGACAAAGCAGCACTCTCATCGAGGGCCTCTCATCTTCTTGGCAGCCGGGGCCATCTGTATTGCGGATTCCTCGGCTCATCGTTGTGAACCTCGACCTCCACAACGGATCCGATATTGGTGTCAGCGCCGGCCGAAGGTGAGCCGAGTGTGAGGGAGCCGCAGTTCCTTCCCGGCCCTATATCTTGGACGTCGAAGCCTCCCTTGGGGCGTTTCGCGATGATTCTAACCCGTGCCTTCTCGCCCGAAGCTCGCTTCCCTGGGTGTGGAGGGGGAGGCGGGAGAGCCAGACGTCCATAGCCGCTTGACGCTTTCCCCCCGACTCCCCAGTCTGCAAGGGCATCCTGAAGAAGGGAAAGCGCCAGTTCAGCCCACTTGGTAGCCTGATCGCTCGCTGGCCCATGCCACGAAACTGCGAGGCGAAATTTGCCGCTTACCGAAAGGAAAGGCACCGGCGTAGGGCTGTCAAAATCAGTCGGAGCAACGGAACCATCGAGCCACTTCGCATGATGCGGAGTCATAACATCCAACATCAGCGGCGAGGGTGACGAGCCAGGAACGTACCAGGAATCATGGAAGATGATGCAGCCGCTGTCGTCGGTTGTCCCAAACAGCAGTCGATGATAGTCACCATCATCGCGCCGGAAGCGCTTGTCCGTTGCTCTCCAGAGTTCATGGCAATAGTGAGCGGCCACGCCCTTGAGAGCTGAGCCGGGAATAATGGGCATGCCGTAGGTGTGGTGCAGCCGGATGCCTGTTTCAAGAATATTCTCTGATCCTAGCCCGACGATGATCCGGCCAGCAGTCGCCAGATCCACCGGGGCGGGAGCGCCGGGGAGCGATGCGGACCAGCGATGAAACGCCGCGTCGTAGAGCGCGCGCACGTCATCATTAGCCGCTGCCGCGATGGCGGCTTGCAGTAAGTCCCGCTTCTGCTTCGGGTTTCCACGCTCGCCTGTGGCATCCTCGCAAAGGTAGCGTTGCAGGAGAAGGCCGGCGTGCTGGCCGCGATCCTTGCGCTTACCGCTCAGAGCGATGATGGGCTGGCGCATCAGTCGCCCTCCCCTATGGCCTCGACGTATCGCTTCAGCCAACTCGCTGCGTTGATGGCATCACGGCTGAGACGAAGATAGGCGACCATGCTTTGTTCGCAAGCTTGTCTGCGCAACTCCTGAAGCGAAGTTATTTCGGGATGCCCGCCCGCCCTCAGCACTTCTGCGAAATCCTCGAGGTAGGCATTTCGCCCCTTTGCCATCCCAAAGACTACAGCTTGAGCTAGGCCGCAAGTGTGAATCAGGGCCGGAAATCTCTTGGCAAAGGTCTGGAATTCTTTGTCCGGCATACGCGCCTCTATCCGGACAAACGCTGCTTGGGCCAGACATTGGCTTCTCGTCCGAACCCTCATTGCCCACCTCCGCTCGGAGACGTAAAAATGCAACGCATTTGGCCCCGCCCGACAGTTGCCTTGCCTCCGATCTGCAACCCAAAATCCTTGGTAAAGCGATCGAGTAATCCGGTGGGCGTAACATCCTCACCATTGCGGCCGAAGACGCGGTCGCACTGCACGAGTCCTGCCAGGATGGTTTCAGCGGGCAATGACTCTTCAGTCCAGAGGGCCTTGTCCGCCACCGTCTTGGTTTCATCATCGATTCGTACACGCGTTTGCACTTCCGTTCCGGTCTCGCATAGGAAATCGAAGGCGGCGTCGGGAAGAACTACAAAACGCTTGTGGAACGTAGTCCGCCACTGCTGCTCGGCCTCGCCGACAAATATCCATTGGGAAAGCTGATCTGCCCAAGCGCTGGCGGCGTTGCAGTTCTGCGCTTTGAAATCGAGATCTTCGAGAAAAACGCGCCCATCCTCAACGACCACCGTGTCCGAGGTATGATGGGCGACGCCTTCGGCGAGATCAGCGGGTGCTAGGGGCAGGCCCCTCATGCCGGCAAGTTCGAGCGTCCGCCGCAGCATCTGCAAGCAAAGCGGCGAAGTACACCAGGCGAACGTGCCGCGGAAACTGCGCACCGGGAAGACAGACAAGCCTGGCATCGGTCGGGATCAGCGCCCCGGCATTAGAGTCGCCGTCGTCTGCCATCCCGGCGAGGCCGAATGCCGCTGCCAAGAAGCGTCATTTCTTCCGCGGTCCTTTCCGCTTTCGAGCTGCGTGGAGTAATCAGCCCAGACGCCCTTGAACGCGGAACCACGCATGATCGGCCAGCCGGTGATGCCGTCGCGATCGATCGGCAGGTCGATGTAGCCGACGCCCCGGCCGATCCCGACATGTGTCGGGCTGAGGGCATGAAGCCAGTAGATTCGTGTATTGGACATGATGCCTTCCTCAGATGTACTCTGTTCGTATTACCAGGTGCCCCAGACGGCCAGTCCGAAGCCATCATTGCGATCTTGCGGTGCATCGCTGACCGGCTTCAGCCAACTTTCTTCGGCTAAGACGCTACCCTCCCGTCGATCTTCTTCGAAGAAGTAAACGCTGCCCGCGGGGACCATGCGGCGAATAGGCTTTGGCCCACGAGGCTGGTCGAGCGGCAAGCGACCATCCGGAAACGGCCTTCCACCGGTCTATTGCAGACGCCGACAAGTTTCAAGCTTTGTATCTGCGCCAACAGGTTTGCCTTCGAGCTTCTCATCGAGCCAGCCCGGTCGCCAGCCGTGCGTCGAAGATCGCGGGCGTGGCCAGACACCATGCGAATCTCGTTCGCGTTCGTCCAAGTGCCGCCCGCACAGATTCCGGGCAATTCCACAAATCTGCGTCTCGGTTGCGTTGCCAGTGGACAAGCCGACGTTCGCCGCCGAGCGGATGCCAGGAGCACACAGGTCTCAACATGCTGGAACGCTTCTCAGTCATCGTCACCCGAGCGGACAGCCGTGATCTCGGCAAACCGCTCCTTAAATGGCCTTCTGACGTGTCTACGCCGTGTCTTGGCAGGTGTGTCACGATTCAGGCCCGGCCGTGGCGAAGAGGTCCCTCAGCGGCCGCTCCGGTGTCCGCATCGAGGCAAACGTGATCGCGAGTCCTCTTGTAGTCGCGGCATTGAGAAAATCCTGGATCGAACTCGATAGCGGCTTGCCGAGAAGCCATTCGCTCATACTTTTCCATTGGCCACCACGCCGGCACGGCTGCGGGCTTGAAATCAGCCTTCGACTGATCCTCCGTAAGCATCACCGGACGAAGGCTGCCGGAGGGGAAGTCGCCCCCGCAGCCATCACCTGGGTCAACCGGTTTCACCGCGAGAACCAGCCTGCTCTCGCCCGGCGACAAGCAGTCACTTGGCGCAGGAAGATACAAGTCACCGCCCGCGATTGGAAAGGCGCCATACACGGCAGTGCCCATCAGCCGCTGCGGCATGTCGCCCTGGAAGGTCAAGCTTCGGGTTCGCCTCCACCAGCGCCGTACGGAGAGCCCCGGCAATTACCGACGGCAGCGGCCATCCGAGGCTTCGCATACGGTTGCCCTGGCCGATTCCGAACGGCCGGCCATCGCGAGCCACAATGGCGTCATGCGCAGTCAGTTGCAGAGTAATATTGCTCACGAGTCAGCCCCCGTCGCCGATATCCGGCTCTCCCCCGGCTTGCCCCAAAGCGGTTGCCATCTGCCGGGCGATTAGAAGTTCCTTCGCGAAGCGGTGGAGGCTCTCCGCGTTCTCTATTTGCGTTGTCAGGACTTTTTCAATTTCAGCCATGTGCGAGCGTCCCGAGCGGGGTTGCTTGTCACGGATGACGCGAAGAACGTCCTGCCGGATCGCGTACCCGACCGTTTCCTGAGGCCATCCTTCGTAAGCTTTAGCAAGCTGGCGCAGATCGTAGGGCAGTTTGGTTGGGATCGCCCCGGCAAGAAGGAGATGGGCATACCGAGTGATCCGTTGTTCGGGATTCGGATTCTCCGTCCACCTCGCGCGCACCTTGATAGGCACGCCACTACGTTTGTAAAGATGGACCGCGACTCCGTTTCGGTCGGGTTCTTTGGAATCCCTTTCCGCCGCCCGGGCATATTCGAGCAGGTCTTCAAGATCTTCCATGAAGTGCCCGATGGCGATACCTACGGAGAGGGTACGCGCACCATAATCGCGCAAAGCCTCCGAAAAGCTGTCGTGAAGCCTCCGGGCACAGACCAGGCAATAGTCAACGGGCACTAGTGCCAGCACATCGTCACCGCCGGCATAGATGAGTGCACCCTGGCGATTTCTTACAATGGTACGCACCTGCGAAGCGAACCCGGCCAGCGCCTGCGAGAAAGTCTGGTGTTTTTCTGCCGAATCCAAGCCGGAGATCGCCGCGCCCATCTTGTCTCCGTCAGCCGCCAGGATCGCTACATAGGGCTCGGGTTTCGTTTTCAGCGCCGCTAACGCTTCTTGAAGGGGGCGAAGCTGCTCCGGGTTGGCGCCGGTCTCTTCCTCCAGTTTGTGGTGCCAGTTGCCGTAAAGAGCATTGCCCTCGAACGGGAATGCGACGAATTGTGGAGAATCTTGGGCGTCAAGTCTACGGATTATCCGGCTGCCGAGCCGTTCGCAAACCCCAATCACGTTATTCAATTGCTGAGCGTTTCCGCGGATCCACGAATCCGCCGCTACGCGAGTGACCGATGGAAAGGGCCTATTCCCCCCGGCGGTACGTCTTCACGAGCCCGATTACATCCAGTTGTTCTCCCTCGCGTACCCGCAGCCGGGCGCGAAGTCCTAAGGGCCACTCAGCCCGCCGCTTCAGGCACCGACTCGCGCTGCCCATCCAGGGACGACTTAGGCACTCCGGCGCGCCCCTTGGCAGGCAGAAAATCCCGGCAGTTCTTGCGGCCAGCCAGCAAGCGCATGAGAAAAGCACGGTCCCTGAGGTAGTCTGTCGACCGCGCGACCCAAGCGGCATAGAACTCGATTACATCTCCGACCTGATCATTCCATATGTCAGACTGAATTACGCCAGACGCTTCCCGCCAAGCCTCCTCTGCGAAACTCAGCCAGCATGCATTGGCAGCCTCTTTGGCCTTGAGCGCGACTGTCTTGGGATCAGCCGCGTTCAACTCGGCCAGAATCACGTTGGCAACGTTGTCTGCCGTCGAGGACGCCGGAAAAATTAGCCTGCCGTCCTCCTCAACTTTCTTGGCTACCGCCCGGCTAACTTCCGACAGCAGGTGAGAGCCGAACCACAAATCGCGCGTCCGCCGTGCGGCAGAGATAAGTTCCTGCACCGGCCCTAACGAAATTGCAAGGAGGTGGCTCACCAGGACACCTCCTGAAAGTTCTGGTTCCGCGCGAAGGCAACAAACGCTTCCAGGGCAGAACCATTGGCGGATGCTGCGAGGGGTGAGTTGCTATAGGAAGCCAATGCTGGAGCCTGAATCACCGTCGACTCGGGCAGCGGCAGAGATTCCTCCCCGCGACCGCCAGATGCTGGCTTCCTGAGGTCAACCGTCTCTAGAGGGAGGGTATTCAAGCGCAAGACCAGCGGCATCGCTTTTTTTCCTCCATCCCTAAGCGCCAGCGGCTTCAGGATGAGCGGGCTGGCCATGCGCTCCCGTTTGCCATCCGGCCCATCGCCAGGATATAAAACCGTGTCCTCCGGATCCCCTGGGTGGTCCTTAAAGTGGAAGACAATCGGCAGTCCCAGTTCCGCGCGAGGGAATGCGTCGTCCGGAATGTGTGAAAGTCGATTGTGCCGCGGGCAACGCGTATTTGTAACGCGTCGAACTGTCTCCGGTTCGGGAAAGCGCGATCGCCCAGGCTGGTTGCGCTGACCCGGATTGCAGAGCGAAGCCGTCCTTCTGGCGGAAGTCGTGAAGCAGGCCAATCACGGATTTCCACGCTTCAATGGCAGTGCCGTCCCCGCCGATAAGCACAGATCTGGCAATAGTCGGCCAGTCTCGATCAGCAGAATGGTGAGGCACGAACCGCCTTAACTGCTCGGCAAAATGCTCGCGATCATGCGGTGCCATTTCCCGGCAGAAGGTCGCTCCACAACCGCGTCGGGTGCGGCTGCCCAGTCCTCCAAAATTAGCCCACGCCCATACCGCTGGTTCTACGTTGGGCCACAGATTCTCGGCACAGCGAAGGGCACGAACTGAAATTCGAACTCGTCCAAGCACGACGTCTCGCCTTGGAATGGAAATAGCGCATACCGAAGAGGGCCTGAGAAGGACTCTTTCCGATCCAGCCGAAGCTTGCCGACATTTTCGACCAGCACTCGTACGGGGCTTGCGTGCTCGGTGTTTCCCCAGACTTCCGACTGGGCCTTCCGGAGTTTTCCCTTGTCAGCGTACTGCGCACCGACTGTCGCACGCCACCAGAACTCGAGCTGGCCGCGAACCGCCGTCGCGCGAACCGGGAAATCGGGATCGTTCTTCTGCGTTTCGACCCCGCCACCGAACATCGGCGTGATCAGGCTGATGCGATAGGAGTGATCCGCGCCCTTCGCGGGCTTTGGCTTTTCCGGGCAGACGGGAATCTCCGCTGGCATAATTTACCCTCGTCGGCTGCAGTTACGGGCAAAGCTTCCAGTTAGTTATCCCAGAGTTCCTGCCGATTATATGCACCAGCGGCAAGAAAACGAGTTCTTCACCACCGAAAACTAAACGGCTTGTACGCGCCTTTCCCGCGAAGGAAGCTCACGAATGATCGCGCCTGCATCTGAATTATCGAGCGAACCTGATATTGCTGTCCGTGAAAAGACTCACGAGTGGCGAGTCTTTCTAGAATCTTCTGCGCAATTGTCCTTCTGGTACTCTCGTCCAGCATGCCGTCCTTCATGGCGACCTGCTGTCCGAGGTTGGTGAACGCGATTACCGTGCGATCCACTACTGGCTGACGGAACTCTTCCACCATATCCAACACGAGCGACGGCTTCCCCGGTCGGTCCACGTGAAGATAGCCAGCAAAAGGCTCCAAGCCGGCGTTGACCACTGCACCCCACACGTGCGCGTAGAGAATGCCATAGCCGTAATTAAGCAGCGCGTTGAAAGCATCGGAGGCGCCTTGATCGAGCCCGGCCCATAAACTCCGCCTTGCTCTCCACAATGGCTCGCACGCCTACCCAATAGAGCCGCCCTGCAACACCTTCCAGCCCCATCAGCTCCGCACGTTTATCTGAGACTGTTACACCCTCGACTCGTCTAGCCTGCAATTCGAGCGCGCGCAGCTTTCGCGCGGTGGCGGAGACGAGCCCGAATCGTTCGGCATCGGACTGCTTGAGATACTTGCCAAAGTACAAAAGGAGATGTCGCTGATTGCGGATCTTTCCGCGTACGATCAGACGCGCAAAATCCAATCCCCGCTTGTCGTTGTAGGCAAGTAGTTGCTCACGCCGGGATTCGACGGTGGCAGTCAGTACTGGCGAAGAGAGCATGGCGTAGGGCCGGCCAGAAGCCTCGACGAAGCTCAGACGAATGCCTCGCTCACAGAATTCTTTAAGGAGGTCGGACGATAGCGACACCCCGCGAGAGGCAACGACCACTTCGCTGATGCGAAAAAACGGGAATTCATACACGGCTTTGCCGCCGAGTTTGACTTGCAGCCGCTCGCTCTTCTTGCCGAGATACATTCCGAAGCCCGAGAGGATCAGCTGTGCCGCATCTTCGGCCTGAGCGACATAGAGTTGGCGATCGCCGTTCGCGGGAGAGCGTTGTTCAAGCGATCTGGCAGTCCCATCCGATCTGACAGGGCCCTTACGAGCAGCTTGGTAGCTGATCGGAAACGCGAGGGATAGTCCCTCGTCGACGATTACTTGGCGTCCAGCAACGTCTTCAGGCAGTACAAGACCGAAGTCCGGATCAAATAGCCAACCGGTTTCCGGAATGACTTCTTCGGCTCGCAGCGGCTCTAGCTCGCCTGTTAGGAGATTGAATTGACGAAAGGCTTGATCGGAAGAAACCTCGGCACTATTGGCGAGAGCAGGCATTTAGTTCGCTCCAATTCTTGGCGTTACACTTCCAATCCGTACTGAGTGTAGGGTACCTTCACAACATGGCACATCAGGTCTTCGTTCCAATCAACTTTTCCATTCCGGCGAAGGCGTAAGAGCATGCTCCCCGAAATGGGAACTAAGTAACGGGCACGGGCTAGCCAGCTTCCTTCCTGCGACGCATGGGGGAGGAGCGATTCTGGTAGAACCTCTTGACCGTCGAAGAGTTCCTCCCACTGTTCTTCCAGACTCTTGGTCTGGCTTGCGTCGTTTGCTCCAAAAGGCATAAACGGATCGACGAAGAGTTCTTTCAATCTCTCGGACTTAGTAGCGATTGCATTATGAAGTTTCATCCGTAAATCTGCAGGATACGACAGCTCCAATAACGGAGTGATCAATTTTTCCTCAAGAAGCCCAGAAGCATGATCACTTAGGTAATCACCTAAGGCGGCTTGAGTTTGCTTTAAATGGGCTTCTTCGTACGGCAATGAGGGTTGCTGTGACCCAGGCGGAAATTGGAGAAAGACTCCAACTGCTGCGGCTGTGTGCTGAGAGCCATAACGATTACATCGCCCGAATCGCTGCAAAAGGGATTCGAGGGGAGCTAGCTCTGAAAAACAGGTTTCGTAATCCAGGTCGAGTGATACCTCCACGGCCTGAGTCGCAATCAAGACTCGACCGGGTACCGGGTCGATTCCAGCCTCGGCACGAAAGCGGTCTTCATACGTAAAGCGCGAGTGCAATAAGCGGCGTGAGTCGCCTAAGTCTTTGAGCAGCTCAAAAAGCCTAATTGCACGAGAAACCTGGTTGACAACGACCAAGACAGACTTGGCTCGGGCGGCCTTGCGGATGCTATCCAGGGCTGAGTCGCTAAGGACGGAGTAGGGCAGCAAGCGAACATGATGCCGAGCGGGGCGGTTCAGGGTCTGCTCATCTGGCGCTATAAACGTGGGCTCGTCGAACATTTGCTCCAACACTCTCCGAAGATGGCTGGGAAGTGTTGCTGTCATGAACAAAACACGGGCACCGAAGTGTTCGACCAGAAACTGTGCGGAGGTTAGGGCCAACGCTGTCACTTCAGGATCATACGCATGAATCTCGTCAAAAATGAGCCGCGACTGGCTGAGACCCAACATCAGCCCTTCCACACCTTTAGTCGCAAACAGCAGACGAATCACCTGATAAGGACTGCACACGCGGATCGGTGCCACATTCAAGTGTGCCAAGTCGTTCTGTACGCGTGCCAAGTCTACCGCTTGTTTGGGAGAGTAATCGCGATTAGAGTAATCGCGATTAAGGAGTCTTTCATAAGCGGTGCGCATCGATCGGCCATGAACCAGCGCGACTTCCTTGTCCCAGGCGCTGGCATCGCTGAGCACGTGTGGAGCGAAATCCCTCACCAGTCGCTTCTGCATGGCGTTCATTGAGGCTTGGTAGGGCAGAAGCACGAATGTGCGGCCACGAAGACCAGCCTCGGCTTGCCTTGCGGCCCAGAGCAAACCCGCCTCTGTCTTTCCGCTGCCAGTCGGTGCAACAAGGATGGCCGATCCCTGCTCGCGTGCCGCTAATCGCTGATGAGAATTGAGATCTTTGATCCTACCCGCCAGCGCATGCCGAACGATATCCACCCGTTCCAGTCCCACCCGAAGTGGGTGTGGCTCAAAGCTCGCTAAGTGGTCGGAATTGAGCATGCAGCCGCGGACTTGAACTGCGGCGCGTCTCTCAGGCCAAGGGATAGCGAGGGTGTTGCCGAATTCGTCGCACCGACACCTGAACAGTAGCGCGAGTTGATCGATCCGCTGCAGCGCACTTCGAATCGAGGCCACGCGGTCAATTGATTGCGGGGTGGGAAGCAGATCGTAAAGTGGAAACGCGGGCCAGCCACTATGGGCAAATATCTCGCCGGCATCTGCTAGAAATTCATGCAAGAGAGCGGCATCCAGTGGCTGGACTCCGGTTGCCAGATGGTGCGCACGCGACGACTGAGCCCCAAAAAGTTCACCGCGATAGAAGAACCACTGCCCCGCGGCAGTCAGCGAGAAAAGGTTCTTATGATGAAGAGCAACGGCAGCTTCAATCCAGGGGCGCTCCGCGCCGGGAATCGCCAGCTCGGCAAGAAATGTGAGGCTGAGTACTTCGTGCCGATTACCGAAGCTCTTTCCGTCGGGCCGCAGCGCCGCCTGGAAGTCCACGTGAATCTTTCCGAAGTCATGGGTCAGCGCCGCGTAGGCAAGAATTCTAGGCAAGCAAACGGGTTGGTCTGGTATTGGCCATTCAGGCCGATAGAGCTGGTAGTATTCGGCCATCTCGCCGGTTACATCGAGCGAATGGCGAAAGAGAGTTATCGTTGCAGACCCGTGCGGTGAAGGCGACTTCGCCCACAAGTGCGACATACGCGTTTCAAGCTCGGCGAGGCTCATGCGGTCAGACGGTTCCAGGCCCTTGTAACGTGTGAAAGATCAGCCCCCGGGCTAGCAACTGCCCAGTAAACTCATGCTGGTCTTTGCTGTCGATATCGAACGTGGCCGGGAGACGATCACGACCGATGGTATCTTGAGAACCTGGATAGAGCTTGATCGCAGGCCAGAGTACCTGGAGGTACACCTCAAACTGCGGTTCGCGCTGTCGGTAATAATTGATTGCCTTCGGCAATTGGATTGTCGTTCCTGGAGATACCCATGGACGCCACGAGTAAGGCAGTATCGTGTGTGAGAAAAAGGCTCGATCAGATTGATCGAGCTCGACCAATTCCGCGCTGAGGCACGTGGCCAGATCCTGTGACCGTCCAAGAATGTAAGCAAAAGCGGGGCTCAGGAAGGCCTCGCGCAGGCGCGAGAGCAAAGCGTCCGGACCCGCGAAGATAAAGGGTCAACCGCGGTCGGAGCAAGAACTCGCGACGCTGAGGGTTGGGCGCGCATAGTACGTTCACCGGAAAGTCCCACCCGCGTTTCTTCAACGTCGGTTTGCCTGAGCCCCGTTCGATGGACTGTCCAGTCTCCAAATCAGTGGCTCGGCCTTTATGCTCAAATGTGTATGCGAACTCAAGGCCATCGGGCTCGAACCAGTCTCCGACCACCCCTGCCAGATGACCATAGATGGTGGCCGGAGGCGGCACTTCGTAGGTGGGTAGCTTGCCGATTTGGACGTGCGGGTAGCGAAATGATGCAGTAACCGCTTCAGAAATGATCTTCAGCGCCCTCATGCTAGCCAAGCCTCAGCGTGCTTGTCGAGATCTTCAATCAATGCCCTCACTGCCTCCACGGGATGGGCCAGCGTGAATTGGCGACCAGAATCCTGCTTCTCCAAATCGTCCAGCAGGTTTTGTAACGCCGTTCGCTGCTCATCAAGATATCCCTGCGTCAAGCCGATGTAGAAACCCGATTGCAGGTCCGTTTTGTAGACTCGCGCGACTTCCTTGATGGCCTCGGTGTTGATCTTAGGCAGTCCGTTTCTTTCCGCACCGACGGCAGTGCCGAATAGGTGATTTCCGCCTTTCGCCACGCCCATCATTAGCAGGCGCGGCGACACGTCGGTATAGTGAAGCGCGAGCTTAGCACCCCCTGTGATCTGTGCGAGGCCCTGCAGGAGCTGCTTTAGCCTCTCCTTCCTCTGAGCGCTGGGCAGCTCGTAAGCTCTGCCGTTGTCATAAGCGGCCAATCCATTCTCTTCGGCAACCTTCTTTCGCACAGCATCAAGGTGCTTGTAACCAGTCCGATCGACATGATAAAAGCGACCCAACATCCGCAGATCGACAGAAAAGAGACCGACTAGAGTCGTCCGGTAGAATTCATGCTCGAAGGGAACTGGATTAGGATATTCGGTGTCTTCTGTCCTGGCCATATTGCCGTAGTCGTAGCCAATTGCCGATGGGTTCAGTGCGGCAATTGAGATCAAGGTACTGACCTTGAATGGCGAGATTCTGGTTAGGGCAGAGAATTTGTCTTTCCTTAGCTCTTGGCCTGTCAAGCCATTCTGTGTCCATCTTTCCTGCAGCTGTTTGACTGCTTCTTTCCCACCTCCAGGAGCTCGCATATACCCAAACACATCATCTTCCGCATACAGAATTGGATTAGCGTCTGTATAAGCAATCTTCTCTTCCCGAAAAGACGGAGAAGGCGTCCACCCTTGAACCGATTTCAAGGACTCTCTAAGCCAGCTCCTGAATGCCTGCGCGGAAACATAGGGGAACACGCCTTCCTTCGTTCTGATCTTTTTTATCGCTGTCCAGTTTTCATATTTGTTTTGTTTTTCCATCTCCATAAACTGGCCTGCATTATTTAGAGCCGACGCTGGGCAATCCACAAGCAAGAGACCAGAAAGATGTGCCATAGTGCTCTCCTCAAGCTGTCTGTTGTGCTGATTGAACTTCCTCAGGTACCGAAATCTCGGACAACAACTCCGACCCGGATTTTGCGAGGCCTTCAAAAACCCTTATAAGCATGAGCTCGCTCACCAGCCAAGTGTCACGGGCTGTCGTGTCGTCGTCACTGGCTAGGTTAAGGGCCAGCAACAATTTTTCCCAAGAGATGGTCTTCCGTTCTGTGGAAAGTCTTTGCTGCACAGCTCGCATGACTGGCATAAAGTCGTACAAGCTTTTGCCCGACCGCATGAGCTTGTCGATCATCCATCTCGCGTCGTGCGCCTCGACAATGGCGTCTGCAATATCACGAATTGCGTCTAGCCTTTCTTTTTCCATACCAGCCACCTTTTCGAGAAAAAATTCCGCCAGTGCAGTAGTATTTGGCTCCACGTGCTTTCCGTCGCAATGCAGGAAAAATCTCGCTGCGATGCTCTTTGCCTCGCGTCGAAAGTCGGGCGAGCGGAACGCGCCGCCCAGCGCTTCGTATAACCTGTTCCTGCGAGCAAGCTCGGGGACAGCAGAAGAATCGCTGGTCTCTTGTTTATTGCCTTTGCCCGATTTCGTTTGGCTTTCCCAGGCATCAGCTTCAATCCGCTGATAGACTGCGCCAAAAGAGCTTCGCGCCTCTCTCCAAAACTCCAACAGGCTTCGCGGAATTCTCAGTTCGTCGTAATCAGGCCAGAACCGTAGTTCGTCGCGTGAATCCCAACAATGTCACACAATACTGGCCGCTCTTCTTTCGACAGCCAGTCAGGAGGCGCTTCAAAGTCATCCATTGCGCCAGATGCCGCGCGTAAGAGCTGCGTCGATGGCCAACGCAGGTTGGCGAACTGGTCGCTGCTCGCGGCGAGCAGCATCTGAGCGTCCTTAAGGAAGCGACGCGTAAGCAATCGCGTCCAGCCCGGCTCCGGTGCCCACCAGAACAAAGGGCGGCCGCCTACCTTGAGCGTAGCGAGCGGATAGAACTGGACTGCGAAGATACAGAACCCACACACGGGCAAGCCTGGCTCGGCCCCAGCCCCAGCAACCATGATGGTTTCGCCAGTCAGGAGCGGGAAATGACTTCGATCAACTACAGCTTGCGCCGGCCTACCGCAAAATACGCAACCTCTCACGGGTGCAAGTGGTCTGAAGCGGTAGCTCGCCAGGACCTTCTCAACGTAGCTGCGCTTCTTCTCCTGAGAAATCCGAGGCTGAACCCAAGCGCTATTTGGGAAATGAATGGTGAGATAGGATCTCCAGATAGGCCGGCTGTATTCAGCTTCTAATTGCCGGGCTTGTTCACCAAGATCATCTTGGCTGAAGGCCGAGCACGGCTTTTTCAGCCTGAGCTCTAGCACGGCCAATCCAGCGTCAACGTAGGGATTGCCAACGTATCGAATCATGCGATCCCTTCACCATCTGAATCCCCTCTTCATCGGGGAAGGACTTCAACTCAAGCCAAACTTTACAATTCACAATTTCAGTCCCCTCTTCACGGGGGAAGGTGTGCTCCCTGTTTCAAACCGCGCAGTCCTCCGCAGCGAGCACACCACTCTTGGTTTCGCCCCTGCCAGTTGTGCATTGAAACCCTTCATTGCAGAGCATCGTGCACAACAGCATAATGTTAGGTAGGCTAATGGCTGTTGTCAACCATGTGAGTTGTAAAGTTTAATCTCCCCATTACCAAACGCCACGTGGCGTCCCAATCCAGTCAACTCCCCGAGTGCCAGCCACGGCAAAAATTCCTGCAATTCCCCTTCATATGTGCCCTCCCCCACCACTCCGCTTAGCTCATGCGTCCGGTGGGTTCTGGATGAAGTGCGGTGTCGTTCCGCCCAACCAAAGCTGTTAGAGATTGTATGTACCTCTTCCGCCCGCTTCCCGAGGCAGCTGAAAGTCCACGTCCAAAGGGCCATCGCCGTAAAACGTGCAGAGGGCGTTGATGCGGTCGCGAAGGCGCTTGAAGACATGGTGAAATTCGGGGCGACGGATGACCTCCCCATCCGCACGCAGGAATGTGGGCGTCAAAAAACGAATTGTGACCCGTTGGACGGTTTGGTCGACATCGCGAGTGAAAACATCATCAAGGCGCCTCTTGATCCACTCACCCGCCATGACGGTTTCGCTAGCTCGAAAACGTTGCTCCTCCGACGTGTAAATGAGCTGGTGTTGGGAACCTCCGAGACCAGTCGGGCTAGGGATCGACTTGATCTGTTCAACTCGTTCCAGGTTGCACTTGGCGCGGTTTAGGCCTAGGCCCCCTGCTGCAAGTTCTCGAAAGGACAGGACAAAATAGGGAAGGAAATCAAGTGCGCACCCAATTAGTACCAGGCCAAATTCGAACAGCTGGCCTGGCTCGAAACGTGTTTGTTGAGTCTGCGGCGCCCGAAACACAAAAGGGCGCGGAATGTCCTGATTTTTCGAGAGCCGGTCAGCATCCGGCGGGGGCGATGGCTCAAAAACTGCCTTGTAGGGGCAGGAAGTCGCCAGCGGGCAAGTCTTGGCGTCTTTGCATTGAGGTACACAACACAACCGCCGAAATGCATGCCCGAACCCGCCACGCAACATATTGCCCTTGTTGACAGGCGGGGACTTCCAGCGGCTGCACGGGGGCAATCGTAAAGCAAAAGACGCCGATCCGCAGATTGTGCGCCACAAGATCGTCAGGCATACCCAATCCATAACGAAACGAACTCCCCATTTTACAACTGAGAGTTGCGGGCCATTTCTTGGAGCCGTTTATGGATTGCTGCATCCGCCTCCGGCGGATGCGAAAGATTCATAGGTTACGTGGAGCCAAGCCTATGGATTGCAGCCAAAACCCGTCTCTCATGGCGTATTTGCTGTGTCGGTCGGCCACATAGCCCGTGAGCGAAATCTACCCAGTTCCTCAATCTCTTGAAAACCCGCCCCAGCTTGATCCATCCACAGGAGACATGAACCATGGGAACGGTTTACCGCA
This sequence comes from uncultured Acidobacteriaceae bacterium, assembly GCA_963836295.1. Lineage (GTDB taxonomy): Bacteria > Acidobacteriota > Terriglobia > Terriglobales > Acidobacteriaceae > Bog-257. Next base: position 41,184 of record CAWIIY010000013.1, read on the forward strand.
GAGGCAGCATCTGGTGGATCAAGTATTACCGGAACGGCAAGCCTTTTCGAGAAAGCAGCAAATCACAGAAAATTTCTGACGCCAAGCGGCTACTCCGCAGGCGTGAGGGAGAAATTGCCACCGGTCGATTTTTTGGCTGTCGAGCGGGTGCGCTTCGAGGAATTGGCGGAAGATTTTCTGAATGATTACCGCGCCAACAACAGGAAGTCCTTTATTTGGGCAAAGCGGCGCCTCGAACAACATCTGGCGCCATTCTTTGGAGGCCTACGAGCAATTGAAATCACGACAGACCAGATCCGTGCTTACATCGAAAAGCGGCAACAGCAAGGAGCCAGCAATGGGAGCATCAACCGCGAACTGGCGGCGCTCAAGCGCATATTGAACCTGGCGGCCGCGATGACACCCCCAAAGGTCGCCCGCGTGCCCTATATTCCCATGCTCAAAGAGAGCAACGTTCGCAAAGGCTTCTTCGAGCATCAGGGAGTATCTGGCGCTCCGGCGCGAATTACCCAAACACCTAAAGGCAGTGCTCACGTTCGGTTACTTCACCGGCGCCCGCGAAGGCGAGATCCTGGGTCTGAAGTGGGAACAAGTCGATCTGCAGGTTCGCACCGCACATCTCGAACCCGGAAGCACTAAAAACGACCAACCTCGAACTATTCCTCTGACTGGCGAGCTACTGGAGGCTTTGAAAATGCAAAAGGCCATCCGCGACCGCAGCTTTCCGGAATGCGATTACGTGTTTTTCAGGGCTGGCAAGCGGATTGGCAATTTTCACGTCGCCTGGAAATCGGCCTGCAAGCGTGCTGGCGTAACGGGAAGGCTGTTCCATGATCTTCGACGAACTGCTGTGCGGAACATGGTGCGAGCAGGCGTTCCGGAGCGGGTGGCAATGGCGATTTCCGGCCACAAAACACGCTCAGTTTTCGACCGCTATAACATCGTTGCCGAGCGTGACCTGCACGAAGCCGCTCGGCGGCTCGAAACTTACTTGCGCGATTCAGGCTGGATAGAATTCAGAAGCCCGCAAGCGGGATTTCAGCGGCTATGAAAACAGCGATGGGCAAAATGGAAGGGAAAGTCTGCTCCCAAGAAGGCCAAAAACCGTCCTCCAATGAGTGCCGCTGCCAGGATTAACCTGACACTCCGGCACATCGAGCACCAAGGGACACTTACAGCCAAATTTGGTGAACTCAGCAAGTTACGTGCAGGATGGCGTTGGTGTCGGGAGGGTTCTGCTTCAGCGCTCGATGGCTTGTTCCGTCGGCACGATAAGCAATTCAACTTTGCGACGCTTAGCGTCGGCCTGCACCTCCTTCATCACCGGCAAGGCACCGCTACTTCCACGGTATCCCCTCCTCCAACGATAGCGGCGTATGTCCGAAAGCTTCACGGAACTTCTTGGAGGCTTTTTTCTTCCGCTTGCGTGCCTCACCGCGGACGATCACGACGTCGTGGTCGTAGCTGACCCCATCGATCCGAATGGAGCCAACAGAGAATCCTTTGAATCGCGTAACTTCCTGCCGGTAACAGTCAGCGCTTTCCACTATTCCGGTGTCGCCGCTCCGCAGCTCTGATTACGGTGGAAACTTCGGTAGAAAACGCTTTCGCCAGGTCGGCGAGCGTTCGTAGGGTTGGGCTCTTGGTGCCTCGTTCCAGTTGGCCGATATAGCGTTCGGTATATCCCAGATCGTGTGCCAATTTTGACTGGCTCCAGCCTCGATCGACACGCAATCGGGTAATCTCAGCGCCGACCGCCTCACCTAACGTGCGGGACTCACGCTCTTTATCAGCACCAATCTGTTTGGGCACACCCCCATAGTTGTCGTTTGACGCTAAATGATTGAGGAACTATAGTTCGTGATTGATTGAGGACGAGGGTTTTCGATCCGGAAATGAGGCGTCGGCTTTCGCCGGTTTGGTAGGAAACCGAGGGCCAAGGCCAGCGGAAATGCTGATGACAAGTTGCTTCCGGTATCCGCGAAATCGACTAAAATAGGGCGGCAGGCAGCGGGCTCCGAAACGACGATCGACGACACGCAGCCCTGCGTCCCCATCCCAGGTACTCCGGTTTGAAGAAATCCAAAAGGCAATCCGTGCGCGACTCGACCGCCCGCCTTCAGCGGGCCGCCCGCCAACGCGCCGACGAAGAAGCTCGGCGGATCCCGTGGCAGCGGCTCCACGAAGTTCGCAATCAA
>CAWIIY010000014.1:0-66435 GCA_963836295.1 uncultured Acidobacteriaceae bacterium
GGACACCGTTCCGACCGGAAAAGTAACCAGGACTGACAGCGGCACGGAAACAACAGTAACCCGAACAAGACGTTCTCGTACGAACTCGGACGAAGAAACCAATGGAAACGTGCGCTATTTCCTCGCCAAGGCAAACGGCACCGGCGGCCCCCCGGCGTTGGATCGGGAGCTGAGGAGTGAGGGCGAAGCGCTGGTCGAAGCGCTCCGCTTGGGCATCACCTACTACGAGGTTCACGAGTTTCGTGTAGTGCCAGATTTTGCGGGAAGGAAGCCGCAACTGAACAAAGAAGCCGTTAACGGCAAGTAGAGTCCAGGAGTTTTTATAGCATTGGCTTCATTTACAGATGATGTTGATCTGTGGTGAGCGATCCGCAAGCTGATTGCGGTTGAGTGCTGGTCTGGTTCGTTTCGCGAGCCTGGCCGGGAACCGATAACGTTTTCGACCAGGACAGCGAAGGAACCGCGCGAGCGCCCTCCTTTCTGTTCTGGCACCAGGCGGAAAGAAAAGGAGGAAAAGATGGTGAAGCAACGGTTTCGGGTGCTGTTCCGACGTTGGTTCTTCACTGTAGCGAAAGTCTGCGGACCGATTCTGTTGTTCGAGCTGTTTGTGTTGGTCCGGCAGCACTTTCAGTATGTGCCCCCGAGCATTTCGGATTTGCTGATGGGAGCACTTTTGGCTTTCCTGCTCACGGCTCTGCTGTGTTGGCTGTGGGCATTAGGAGAGTGGTTGTGGTCCAGGCTTCGCAGGTTACGCGGTTTCTTGAGCGGGCTGCGGCAATGCTCTAGGAGCTACTGGAATCCTGACGCAGTGAGGACTAACAAGGCGTAGCAACTACAACTCGTGTTGGCCGGCGCTTTACTGCCTGGCCGAAATCTTTTGGTTCGGTTTTCGGTAAGGGCAGCGAAGAGACTGGCACGAGCCGTCTCCTCCGGCTGTCCTTGCTCGACAGCTTAAAGGAGATTCGCAATGCCAAATGCTACGAATTGCGACGCCAGCCCGGTGTTGGCGCTCGAACTTGACCGTAATGGAAGCGTATCGAAGAAGACCATGAAACTGGATCGGGAAGCGCAACTCACCAACAGCCTCTTGCAATGGCTCTACCCGGGAATTCACGTGGCCACGGTTGACGTGCCTACGGAACCTCTGGATTCCTGCGAGCAGGCCATGGTCGAGCAGGCGCTCACCCGAATCGAGATTGATGGCATTCGTTACAGCCTAGTTGGAGCCAGCGGCAGCGCAAAGAACGGTAAGTTCTACGCGGTCGAGAGTTCCTTCGAAAAGAAGCTTGCGGAGAGGTTTCGCTTCTCGCCGCAGGCCGCCATCACCTATTTCGGGATACTGGTGTCCTCCTGCAAGGTTCTCGTCGAGGAACCAGATTGCCGCGTCATGGTAGTCGATGACCATGAGTTCGGCACCAACGATTGCCGGGGATGGATCTCACAGTCGTTGTTCCGGAAACTCCAGCAAAAGCACCAGTCCGAACTTCTAGCCAGGGAGACGGAGAGACTGCATGCCCAACGGACCGCCGAACGGTCTGAAGAGCAGCAGGATCTTCGATTGACCGATGCAGAAGAAACGGCGCTAGTCGAACAAGCGAAGCGCAGGATTCAAGGCAGGCGAATCGGTGCGCATCGCTTCTATCAATTTCGCCTGGCATTCGACAAGACCCAGGCGAAGGGCGCATTCAAGGTCATGGCGGATGAAGTCGCCCGGCATCTCGATGCGGACATCATCCTGCCCAGATCGTGCGTGAAGCCCAAATACCAGGGAAAGGTGTTGCGGACGATTCGATCGCTCATGGGAGATCGCCAGGCACACACCTTCCGCGGTCCGGTCATGGTCGGCTTTCGTGACGTCTCCCGCAATCTCGAATTCAATTCGAGTTACACCCTGCTGGAGCATGCCCCGGAAAACTCGATTGAACTGGAAATCAAACCGTACGCTCTCAGCCAGATCGAGCGAGTGCGGCAGGCGTTTGAGGCCAATAACTTCACGGAGCTGTTTCAGCTGTTGGGCACCCAGGAGAGTCAACGAGCCCTGGAGCCCGGCGAAGAAACTGATCCGGAATACACCTCGAACGAATACACAGTGGCGCAGGCAGCTCTGATTGCCGACGCTACCGGGTACATGCTGAAGCACCCGTTCATTCAGCACCACCTCCAGCGGGTGTTGATGAAATGGGCGTATCGGCTTTGCACCAGTGGTGGCTTCCGTCTTCCGGGGTTTGCACTCGCGGACGATGGCTACCTCTTCCTACATGAAGAACAAGTGGTCTGTGGTTCGGATTGGATTCCGAAGACCAGCGCCATAGCCGAATCAGATTGCCGGCGAGGTCTGGTCGTGCGCTATCCCATCCGGATGAAAGAAGATCTCCTGCCGGTCGAAAACCTCTCAGGGGAGGACACCATCCGACTGTTCGCTGAGCACCTGGAAAAGCGTGGGTGCCAGCTTTCGACTGAAGGTGTCGCTGCCGTGGCTCGGGAGCAACTGCAACTGAGAGGCACGCTGGTCCTTCATTCGGAAACCGCTTCCAGAAACGGCGGGGACTATGACTTCGACATGGTGTGCCTGGTCGAGGACAACCGTCTTCCACGGTTCGTCGCAGACCGGTTTGCCTACGAGGAACTGCACTCTGCCGTTAAGACCAAAAACCCCAAACCTCCGAGTCCCTGGTGGAACCTTCCGCAAGTTTCGATGCAGGCCCGCGGAAATCAGATCGGCGCCATAACCGATTTGAAGACTTCGTGTCTGGCGAAAGGAAGGCCAGACCTGGCACGGGAGTTGGTGGACCAGCTTCAGAATGCGCTGGATCAGCTGAAGCACGGCACCCAACCTGACCAGGAGGTCATCCGTGCTATTCGCAACGATGTGCCCACAGCGCCTTGGCTGAAGCTGAAACAGAAACGCCGGATCGAGGACATGGACGAGCATTTGGATGTCGATGCCAACGATAAGGTGGGGAGACTGTATAACTTCACGCGCAAGGAGCTGGGGCGGTTCTTCGGCAGTGCCGCCACGGCGCGCTTGAGCGATTTTCGGGGAGTGATCGGAGGACAGAGCTTCACCCCGGAGATTTATCAGGAGTGCTTCGTGGTCAATCGGTATTACGGGAGCCGCGTGACCGAAATCATGGGCCGTCGCCAACAGCTTCTGGCTGAGTTGGAGAAAGCCAATGCCGAGATCGAGGCGAACAGGCACGACGCCGAGGCTCGCAAGCAGCTTTTCTTCCGGCGCAACCAGGCTTCCGCTGCCTTGAACGCTTACGAAAAACGGGCGGGAGAAGAGCTGAAGGCGCTGGTCAATGGGCTCCAGAAATGGAGCAGCAGCAAGAATGGGACTCGATTGTCCTATCTGTCGGCGTTGCACGCGATCGTTTGCAGGGAAAGACGCTCAACTCCGGACCCCGAACGCGGTGACCGGGACCGGATCGATCGTCTTCTACAGCTTTTCGCAAGAGGTCGTCAATCAGATTGCGGAGCGTACCGGTGGCCGTCCCGTCACCGTGGAAGTTCCCAGTCTGTGTGACGGCGAAGTGGAAATCGATGCGGAGGGACGGATCTTCTTGGTTCAACCCTTCGCCCAGGCCAATGGACAGGTCGTCGAACGCCTGATCTTCATGGCACAGGTCACGAAGACGGGGGAAGTGTTCACCGACCGCGACGACAAAGGCTCGCCCGTGGTACTGGAGCGAGTCCGCAAGTTCCCGATCAAGGCGGGACGCAGCGAAGTACGCAACGGGAAGGTGATCTTTCCCGACACCCAACGGCGGCCGCAACTCCCCGCGAGAAATGTTGCTCCGCTGCTGGAACCCAACTAACCCACAACCGTCCAGGAGACTTCGGAGGGAGTCTCCTGGACGTACAACATTGGGACCAACGAAAGGAAAAACGATCCATGAGACGTGTTGTGTTGATGTTCGCAGTGCTGGCCGCGGTGCTTGTCCCGGCTGTTGCGCAGAAGATTGAAACCGAAACCAGTGACCGCACCCGCATTGTGCACTTGAAGACGGCGTTGAACCACCTCACGGTCATCGAGGTCGGCGAACCGGTTGTGCAGGTTGCAGCCGGGAGCCCAACGTTTAAGGTCGAGTGGCGGGAAAACAAGGTCTTTGTACAGCCCACGGAAGCAGATGCCGCAACCAACTTGTTCATCTGGACGGCGAATCTACGGTTGAACTATGAACTGGAGCCCGCCGGGTCGGTGACGAACATGGATTTTGCCGTCGACCAGGCGCCAGTGCAGGTAGACCCGGTTAAGCCGACGGCGGCCACTACGCCGGTTCCGGTTTCGCCATCGATCACTGAACTGCTGCTCGCGGGAAAGCCGATTCGGCTACTGCCCTCAAAGCAGCGCGCCTCGAAGCCGGTTGAGGTATGGATCAGTGATCTGTATGAGAAAGATGGCCGCCTGCTGGTTCGCTACACCGTGTGCAACCATGGCACCGAACCATACGCCATTGACACGCCGCTCGTGTACCAGTTGGACGGAGTGCGGTCCCCTCAATCCTTATACGGTTTCCTGAATTCGCAGTTAGCCGATGAGCAAGCCGCCAAACTCAAGGTCAAACAAGAGACTCCGGTAAGAGTGTTGGATGGACATTTGCAGACTGCGCGGGTTGCTCCGGGCCAGGAGGCCGTTGGCGTGGTGGCCCTCGAGATGGCGTCCAGCAAACAACCCACAGTCCTGCGCTTTCAGTTTCCCAGCTCCAAACAATCGGAAGACGGGTTGAGCAACGGCCCGCAGACGCAGATCGCCGCGTTTCTCGTGCGATAAGAGCTGGAGCGCAGCCAGAGGCAAGAACATGACAGATCCGTTTACCGTCAAAGCGGTTTACAACGCGCTGAGCCAATACATCGCCAGTCGATCCGATATTGGTGCGGGCAAGGCCATGCTTGACGGTGTGCTTGAATCGGCCAACCCGTTTGACCCCAAATCCGCCAGGGCGCCAAGGCGCTGGTTTGTGCTGATCTCTCTGGTGTCGGCTCTGGCTTTCGGTTGCTTCAGTTACTTCAACAATTTGCTGTAAGGCGAAGAGTATGGACGATCAAACTAATGAAAATGGCGTAAGACCTCCCGCGCCGAGCGAGGTGGGTAGCGATGCGCGAGAGCTGATTCGCGACTGGGAGGTGCTCTTCTGGGCTTTCCTGCTATTCGGCTTGGCTAGGCTGGCGTGGCTGTATTTCTACCGGCCAGCGAACAACGCCTTTCATTTGGGCCTCTCGTGCGGGTTCGTGTTCTGCGGCGCTCTGGGATTTCTGATGCGCTGGGTGTTTAAGCCGAAGAGGAAACAATAATTAAAGATGCGCGACTCGTACGCCCAGCGGCAGCAGCACCCGCCACTCCTGGAGAGCATGGAGATCGTGGTCGCCCTCGTCCTGATGGCGGTGTGCTGGTTCGCCTGGTATGTGGCTCGCGAGCGCTTCTATTTCACGAATCCCCAGATTGCCGAGTTGGCCTGCTACCTGACTCTAGGCGGCTTGGCCATCGGCGGCTCCGCCATTCTGACCGCTACAGCGCGCTCCCGGCGGGAGAAGCAGTGGCCCCATCCACCGATGGTTGTCTCCCGCAAACAGGACGAGCAGTTTACTGCCGAAGCTTGGGAGCAAGACGCCGTGGTTCTCGGCTACGACATCCATGGCACGCCTTGGTACTGGCCGGACAGGGTCCGCGTCATGCAGGGCATCGTGCTGGGCATGACCGGGTCCGGCAAGACAACGCTTTTGAAGAACATCATTACGCAGGACATGGCGCGCGTGGTCGGCACACCGGGGGATCCACACCGGTTGCCGATGGTGATCTTTGATGGCAAGGGCGATCTTGAGTTCTTCTACGACCTTCTGCCGCACGTGCACCGCGCCGGAAGGCTGCACCAACTCCGCGTTCTGAATCCCGCGCGCCCGGACATTTCTGTCCGGTACAACCCGTTCTACTGCAGCGACGAGGACTACATGTCCGTCGTCAACATGGTTTTCGGCTCCTTCAACCTGCATGACGAGTTCTTTGCCAAGCACCAGTTGAACTATCTGGCCGACATCGTTCGCGTGCTGGTGCATACCGGCCAGAGGTTCAATTTCTATGACGTGCTGGTGATGGCCATTGACGAACAGGTGCTGCGCGAACAGGTCGACAAGGCACGTCGGCGCCTGGAACACGACCCGTCCATCCCCGTGCAGCGCCGCCTGAACTTCGAGATGTCGGTCAAGAATCTCTACCAGTCGTTTGGAGACCGCGAGCGTGTGCCGAAGATCCAGGGCCTGGTCAACGAGTGCATGACGTTTCTGGATGACGAGCTGAGCGTGATCACCGGCCCGTACGAGGAACTGCTGTCGCTGGATGAAGTGATCGAGCAGGAGCTGATCCTGTTCGTCACGTTGAACGTTAACAAGAACACCGAACCAGTGCGCGCCCTGGGGAAGATGCTGCTGCAGAACCTGCAACTGGTCGTCGGCAAACGGTACGAGAGCGAGGAACAGCGGCGGCGCACCAACCGGCCGATGTTCAGCGTGGTGCTGGACGAGTTTGCGCCCTTCGGATACCGGAACTTCGCACAGATCCTGCAGACTGCCCGCGGCACCCACACCGCTTTTCTGTTCTCAATGCAAAGTCTGCCGCAACTCATGCAGGTCGGCCGGGGCTTTAAGGAAGACGTAACCTCAGCGCCCAACACGACTCTGACGTTGCGCACGCGTGACGAAGAGACTGCCCGTTATTTCCTACGGGCCTCGGCCGAGCACACCGTCACACGGCGCAGCGTTTCGATGCGCCGCCAGCGGCTATTTGGCTACGAGAAGTACGAGGCAACCGATCGGGCCACAGAGAGTGAAGACCGTGAAACCCGCGCGCTCGATGAACACATCAAGAACCTTCCCAAGGGCCAGATGGAGATTCTGATGACGGATGACACGCGCGGCACGTTGCACCAGTTATTGCATGTCCGTCCGCCAGAGGATGTCACTTTCCCAAACTTCGAGCCGGAACTCTATGCACGAAAGCGGCAACCGCGGGAGCAGTCCACCGGCGCAAATCTGCGGTTCAAAACGCCTGAACTGGCGGCAACCACCCGTTTTGCCCGCCGCGGATAGGGAGAGCTGGCACCATGATGAAGCGAACCGTCGTTACTGTCACACTGGCAGTGGTTGGGCTGATGACAGCCGATTCTGCCTTCGCACAGCAACAGCCGAAGTCTCCAGTACCGGTCCATGGGCAACTTCAGGCGCAGTCCAAAGCACAGCGTCAAGCGCAGACAGTTCGTCCGATGTACCAGCGCGGTGACACCTGGTACGAGTTCCTGCTCAAGCAGTTCAATCCCAGCAATTTCGATTACGGCGCATGGATGGAAGAACGCCGTCAGGTGTTCCTGGATGAGAGCGTTCGCAACCCGTACTTCACCTACAGTCTGGGCACGACGATTGCGCTTCTGGTTCTGGCCATGCTGTACACCAAGCAATGGATCGACCACCGTCGCGCCATGTGGATCACGGCGGAGATGATGACGGACCTGTACAACCATGACGCGTATTCCCGGGGCGTGGCACGGGAGGCGATCCAGACGTACAACGACCACATTGAACGCTGCAACCGAGCGATCGAGGCGGCTGAACATGGCATGTCCATTCCCGGAGCAGATGCGGATGCGAACGACCTTAAGAGTCAACTGCAATCTGTCGCCGACCAGAGGGACTCCTATAAACGCGAAAGAGATTTAGCCAAGCGTGACTTGCAGGAAAAGGAAAAGCTGATAGCAGAGATGTCCTTGCGAGTTGACGCGGTTGCGAAGAAGACGGATCCAAGTCAGGTTGCTGCGAGTTCTGTCGACATGACCGCGGCAGATCCAGCGGTGGTGCAACTCATCAACAACTTGCAGGAGCAACTGTACGCAGAGCGTCGGGAGAACCGGCGGCTGAAAGGTGCATAGCAGAGTGTTGGTTACGGTGACAGATTTTGGTAGCGTGTGGCGCCGGCGGTTTGGCAAGAACCCCGATGACCCACGGCGCTTTGCAAGAGGCGCTTACTACAACACGACCGGCATCGACATCGCGGGAATAATACGCCAGCGGCCCCAGATCGTCGGCTACGCTCGGTTCAACGGATGTGGCGGATTCAATCCGAACCGTCCCTCGCAAATGATCGATCGTGTGTTTGAATGCGCAGAACCCTGCGTATGGCAGGGACAAAACAAACTCCTTTTCAAGCGTCTTTTGAACGCACCAGAGAAACCGGATGGGTTTCTGGTGGTGGTGCGGGCTCAGCTATTTGGCAAGCTGACGATTGGCAGGACCGATTGGCGGTCAGCCGACACCTGGCTCATCTCGTTCAGCGAATCTCGCGACCAGCAGGAAGCCATGTTGTTGATGCCGGCCCACAGCCGGATGCAAACCGAGTTGGGCCGCTTTGTCCTGGAACCGGAAGCGCGGCGTCCCTGGCTTGCACGGCTTGTGCTGGCATCCGTGTAGCAGGAGTCAATCCCATGCGGTATCGGAAAGGCATGATCGCGCTGAGTGAGACACGGGATTATCCGCTGCTCCGCCGTGTGCTGCACAGTGGTTTCGTCACACCCGTTCAGTTGCACCAATTCATGAAGCTCAACTACTGCGTCTCGTCGCGCAACGCGTTCGACAACCGGCTGCGACGGTTGCTGCATCACGACCTGCTGGTGCGGCACGAGATTCCAACCATGAACCGCGGCGTGGTGTATTCGATATCGCGAGCTGGAGCGTCGGAATTGGTTGGCAGAGGAGAGTATTACTCCGGGTCTACGGACATCGGCAAAGAGTCCAACGGTCACATACAACACGCTCTGGAACTCAATGACATTCACCTCGCGCTGAAGCAAAGCCGCACACTCGTTCGTTGGACGCCAGAGTCTGACATCCGGTCGCGCAACGAATTCACGGGCATTGGATTCGTGAAGGATTATGACGCGGTAGTCGCGGTTCGCATTGACGAACACGAATACCGCTTCGCACTCGAGTACGAACGCACCCAGAAAGCGAACGTGCGATACCTTGCGATCCAGAAGAGGATCCAAGCCGAGGCCGACCTTCGCCACTTCTTGTACCTTGTTTCGAATTATGATTTATTGCTGTTCCTCGTGAAGAAGTTCGAGGGCTGCCGTCGGCCGGTTTACTTCGGGCTACGGCAGGATTTCCTGACCGAGGGCCTTTGCCTGTCAGTCCAAAGCACTCACTCGCCTGTATCGACTACCTTTCTCGCCGTGCTAAAGCATGGCCTCTCCCGCACGAGCGGATGGCACACATCTGCCTCGTAAAATGAAGCGCGATTTTACCTATTGCAGTGGCTTTGAAGTGGGATTGGAGTGGAATTGCCATGAATCGCCCCCTTGCAACCTGCTGATAGCACGGCTGTTATCGGTTGACTATACCCTGTTGAGAGCCTCGATCTCCGAGAAACGACCGAGCAGTGTGACAGTGGCGCGTCCTGTTGGGACGCATCGTGTGCAGCGGCAGTGGACGAATGCTTGTGTCTGGTACTTGTTGGTTCTCGTTCGGTGTCCCGGCAGTTGCACGCAAGAGAGCGCGCTGGTCACGCAAGCTCGTATGCCGGCAGATGTGAGTTGTGCGCACAGCAGTGGTGCGGTTGGGTGCTGGGACATGCACGCTGTCATTCGTGCGGCGCGGTGTTGTGCACTGATTGACAGATATCGGAGTGCACGGCCGCTGCCGGTTGTTTCTGAGCCGTGTGCAGGCGCCAGTGCTAGGACGAGTGGCAAGGTGAAACTCGTTTGAGATTCAAACTGCGCCGGTCCGTCTGCACCGCCGTGCGCGAAATGCCGTACGCGGATGCGCATCAGATGCACGCGGCTGTTGATCTCGGCTGCAACGAGAGTGCGCAGCTGATGTACAAAGTTCTCTTGAGGGTTCTCGCTGGTGACTTTCCGATCCGGTAATGCTTATGATATGAGAAGGCAGATGGCTAACACCCATACTGGATGCAGCGAAACTCGCAGGCATATCTTTAAGGGGATGATTGGAGCAGCGGCCCTTGCCCGCTCTTATTCATTCGCCGCGCCTCTCAACTTGGAGGGGAAAATGGATGTGGCAGAGGTCCGGCATTCCACCGTGAAGGTCGGTCCCGTTACCGTGTTCTATCGAGAGGCCGGGCTCGAGGGTCGTACGGTTCTCCTGTTGTTGCATGGCTTCGCAAACTCATCGCACTACTTTCGGCACCTGATGCCGCTGCTCGCGAACCGCTTTCATCTGATTGCTCCTGACCTGCCTTCATTTGGCTTTACCAAGGTGGATAGGGAAGTTTATCGCTACACCTTCGCACAATTGACGGAGACCACCCAAGCGTTCGTGGAGGCCCTAGCATTACAACGCTTCGCCGTGTACGTCTTCGATTACGGTGCGCCTATCGGATTCAACCTTGCAGTCGCCGATCCGAGCCGCATCACCGCGATCATCTCGCAGAACGGCAACGCATACGAAGAAGGGTTGGGTGAGGGTCCATGGGCTCCTTTGCGCGCCTATTGGAAGCAGCCATCAGTGGCCATTCGTGACAAGATCAAAGAACGTATGTCGCTAGATGGCGTCCGCGAGGCGTACTTCCATGGAGTTCCGGATGTCTCCAGGATCGAACCCGAAGCCTACTGGCTCGATGCTGCACTCCTCGCACAACCGGGCATGATGGACCTACAGGTCGATCTCAAGCTTGATTACAAAGCCAACCTCGAACGCTATCCCCTTTACCAACAGTACCTCAGGACGCATCGGCCTCCGTTGCTCGCCATATGGGGCAAGAACGACAGCTTCTTCGTTCCGCCTGGCGCGGAAGCATTCAAGCGAGACGTGCCCAACGCAGCCGTGAAATTCCTGAACACTGGGCACTTTGCTCTGGAAACCAACGTTGAAGACATTGCGTCGGCAATTCTGAAAATGCCTATGAGAGGGTGACGATTGACGCGTACAAAGTGGGTAGCCGTCCGTTGATCGTACCGGGCGCAAGGCGGCGATTCTCAATGTGGATTCGATAGCGGGTGACTACCACGTTGTTGACGGAGAGGCGTGGCTCGGAGCAGCACCACTGAAGGAATTCATCGATCGCGTGTCGATAACCTACTTCAAAAGGGGCGCCCTTTTATAATGCGTGGCCCACACTTGCCTGATTTTCAGGCGGCATCAGCGAAAAACCGCCGAACGTAGTTTTCATCGATATTTACACCCTCCAAGTGTCGTCCTTTCCCAATTAGCTCTTTCTGGGCGTCCCCGATTCTTATGCGGCTGAAACCGACTTCCTTTTCGCATCGAGTGCCGGTAGAAGAAGTTTCAGAAGCGCTTGATCAGAGAATGGGTTCTGACCTGAGATCAGCTCGCGATCCTGAAGGACGTAGCTCTGCCATGGAGCGAGCACACTTACGTCACCGCCCGCCGTACGCAAGGCGAAGTCCGGGTAGAAGAGAACCTTACCCCCAATCTCAAGCGGCTCGCGCTGCTGCTCTTCCGCTGTCGAAAAGATAGTCATCCTATATCCGGCATAGATCCAGCCTTGAGCCTTTGCGTGAGCTCCGGCGGCATCGCCCGCCGCCAGCGCGGCGACCACCTCCTTCGAATTCGGGAGAGCCGAGAGAAGTGAAATCGGGCCATGGCAGAGCACAGCCGTAGGCTTGGATGTTTCGTGAAAGTGTCTCATCACTATGCCGGCATTGGGATCATTGAGAAGATCGATCATCGGACCATGGCCGCCGGGGACGAAAACAGCGTCATATTGATCCAGCCCCGATGCGATGACATCCGCGATGCGGGTTGGATCTCTGAGCCCAGTCAGGCCGTCGCGGAATATCATATAGTCCTGAAGCTTGGCCGCGTCCCCGCCGAAGAAATCGGCGACCTCTGAATGCACATCCACTTGGGGCGCGTTGCCTTTGGGGTTGGCGAAAGTGATTTCGTAGCCCTCCTTCATCAGGGCGCGAACCGGAACCGTCAGTTCGTTGAGGTAGTAGCCGGCGCCGGTATAAACCTTGCCATCCTTCAAGGGCAAACCGCGACCGCTCGAGACTAGTACTAAGACTTTTCCTTTTGTTGCCATTGTTGTTCTCCTTTTTGAAATCCTCCGCGCGGAGGCATCTCATAGCTCTTTTGTTCCATTTGTACGCTGTTCATTGACGTCTCCAATACCGATAAACATCCGCTGACTCTGGCTTTCTTCGTATTCATACCTGCCGCCGATTAAACCTGACGAGGCAAGGCAAAACAATTAGACCAAGGTATTGCGCGATACTTCGGCATCGTTTGCAACTAGATTCTGGGGCGGTTCCCCGCCCTTCAGAAATGCGCTGGATCTGCCTCCATCTTCGAATTCCACCCCTTCATCTCATTGAGTTCCTCGGGCGTGATCTGAGGCAAGTGCCGGATGAACAAAACCAGGCGCCAGGTTTGCGGGACAGTGTGCGTCCCGTGGAAGGCGGGCATGCCGCTCAAACGAACTCCATTTTCAATTGTGTAGTAGAGTTCGCCATCGCTTTTGTGCTGCGTCCCGGCTGCGCGCATGTCGGGCGGTTTCGGATAGAGACCCCTGCCGTATACCGTCTGGCCCCCTCCGTCATTCGAATGGCACGGGGAGCAATGATAGGCGAAATGTTCCATGCCTCCCCGAATGCTCTCCGTTGAAGGCGTGATGGGATTGCGAAGTTGGCGATACGCGGATGGCAAGGCCAATTTGCGTGCCGTTGTGGCCGCGAGCTCTTCAATCGCTGATGGTGTCGCGAGTGCGCTGAAGCCGTGTTGCACGAGAATTAGCCCGTACACCGCGGCCGCAATCGCAAGAACAAACAGAATTAGCGAAACTACTTTCCACGGTTTCATGTCTGCCTCCCTTGTCCCGAGCCGGCCTTCGATGGGCTGCCTTCCGCGTCAGCCGCGAAGAACGGCAGCTCCGAAGGGAGCACCCGTCAGGCCGCCATCCACCACCAGCTCGACCGCGTTGATGTACGACGAATCGTCCGAGGCAAGAAAAAGCACAGCCTTGGCCAGATCTTCCGGCTCGCCCCAACGGGCAAGTGGAACCGTGGAAGAGAAGAAGTCGGAAACTTTTGCGGATTCCTCTGCCGTGGCATTGGCGCGTGGCCCGCGCTTCCAGATGGGAGTTTTCGTCGCTCCAGGGGCCACCACGTTCACGCGAATTTTGCGCGGTGCAAGGTCTGCGGCGATGGATCGCGCCATCGAGACGAGTCCGCCTTTCGTGGCAGCGTAGGCAGCCAAGCCTGGTTGACCGAGATAACTTTGCACCGATCCGTTGAAGATGATGCTGCCGTTGTCATTCATGAGAGGAGCGGCTGAATTGACGGTAAAGAAAGCACCGTTGAGGTTGGTGTGGACTATCTTCTCGAAGATGGCTTCGTCGGTCGTGCCAGTCGGCGTACTGCCAGAAATGCCTGCATTGGCGAAGACGATGTCAAGTTTGCCAAAGTCTTTGGCGAGTTCAGCGAAAAGCTTCTTGCGGTTCTCCGCCACCGTAACGTCGGCGCGATAGCCGTGCGCCTTCGATCCCAGCTCGGCGACCGCTTCATCCAGTGTCTGTTGATCGCGACCCGTAATTGCGACTTCCGCGCCTTCTGCAACGAAAAGGCGGGCAGTGGCCAGGCCGATGCCGCTGTTTCCGCCGGTGATGAGAGACTTCTTGCCTGCGAGTTTCATGATTTCCTCCTGGACGTTAACCGTAGGTGAGGGTAGTGCTCTGTCCGACCTCGATAATGTAGCCGTCAGGATCGCGGATGTAGCAGCGAATCTCGCCGTACTTAGGTATTGGCTCCGTGATGAACTCGGCTCCTCGACTTTTCCATAATTCATAGCACGCTTGAATATCCGCAACGCGGAAATTCATAAAGCTGTTGATGTGATTCGGGTCGGGGACGCTGAGCGTTACCGTCGGCTTATCCGGGGTCGGCCCGCCCCCAACGTTCAGAATCATCCAGATATTCGCAAGCTGAAGGTACCCAGGCGCGTTGCCGTCACCCAGGCTCAGAATACGAGCGCCGAAGACCTTTTCGTAATAGCGGGCCGATCGCTCGATGTCGGCGACGGTGAGAAACTGCGCGATGCTGATCCCCTCGCGCGGGGGCATCTCATAACTCTTCTGTTCGACTTGTATGGCGTTCATTAATGGCTCCTTTTGTACGCCGTTCATTGATGGCTCCCCACGATACGGTGCTCATTACAAATACGGTGTCCCGAGTCCCGCTCCCATTCATAAAAAATCGATCGACGCCAGCTAGTGCAGTAGCGATTTCCAATTGGCTGGAACTCTCCCTGCCGGTCCAGGTGATGGTTGAAGCAGCGGCATAATGCGATGCGCCTAAAACGGCACCGCGCCACCAGAACGTACTTTCGGAATGATGCCGCAAGTTGAGCGGGGATTCATCAAAACTGCACTCTCGCAATCAGAGCATGGAGACACGGTTGCAACTTCCGCTAGAGCATGCTCAGGTTTGTCCCGAGAAGTGCCCATGAGTCCCGGAATCCATTTGGTCGTATTGTTTGAATGCTAAGTCCAGAAGGAGCGCGAGGTGTTACAAGAAGCTGAACTCAGCACAACGCTGATTCAGAGAACACCTCGGAGGCTCCTCAGACTATGTACTTCATCGGACTCGATGTACACAAGAAGACGATCAGCTATTGCGTGAAGGACGCAGCTGGTCGTGTGTATCAAGAAGGCAAGATCGGATCGACTCGCTGGGAGCTAGATGAGTGGATTCGAACGATGCCTCAACCCCGTACCATCGCCATGGAGGCGACGATCTTCACTGGGTGGATTTACGATCACCTGCTTCCGCATGCCGCGAAGGTGAAGGTGGCGCATCCGGTGATGTTGCGGGCGATCGCTGTGGCCAAAAAAAAGAACGACAGAATCGATGCCGGCAAGATCGCCGATTGCTTGCGGTGCGATTTCCTGCCCGAGTGCCACATGGCAACGACCGAGATCCGCGACCGGCGCCGCACGCTTCGCTATCGCAGCCTGGTAATCAAGCAGATGGTGCAGATGAAGAACCGTGTGTCCGGCCTGCTGATGGAGACCGGAGTCAGCTACAACAAGCAGCGACTTCACAAGGTGGGCTACTTCGCGGAGCTGATGACAGCCAACGAAGACGTGCACGAGAGCATACGGCCCCTGCTGAAGCTGAGCCGGGACATGATCAGCCGGTCGCAGAAGCTCGATTACGCCCTGGTCAGTTCGCTGGAACGAGATCCACTGCTGAAGGAACGGCTGCGGAGGTTGAGGACGGTACCGGGCGTGGGGCCGATCACTGCGCTAACGTGGGCACTTGAGATCGGCGACTTCACCCGGTTCTCATCGATCAAGCAGGCCATCAGTTACTGTGGGCTCTGCGGAGATGAAAAGAGCTCAGCTGACAAGGTGATGCGAATGCCGATCTCGAAGCAGCGCAATAAGCATATCCAGCTCGTGCTGATCGAGGCAGCCAAACTGGCACCGCGGGAGTCACGGCCGTGATCCGCGCCAGAGAACTGGAACGAGGTAATCCGAACCGCGCTACGCTAGCCGTTGCCAGGAAAATGGTCGGCTACATGCTTGCAGTTGAGCGCAGAAACCAGGATTTCGTGCCTGCCGAAGAGTTCAGCCGAACAGCGGCTGCGTAAGAACCTTTTCCTGATAATGGAAAAGCAAAAACATTGGGATACATGAACGCGCAGTCTGCCAGGCCCCGCCGTTTGCCGACTGGGCGAAGGGGCAATACTCCCGAGGCTCATTACGAATTGTTTCGGGACTGGCAGAGAACACAAACTCAATCATCTGTGACGGCTCTCGCGAGCCCGAGACAGCAAATGGATGTCCGGTCGTGCATCGGATGCGGGGACCATCCGCCGTGAGGCACTCGTGCGCAAACCTGAATCCTGATCAATCAAGCGCACGCTCTCGCGAGCGTGCCCAGAGATCTCGCGTTTTCTTCTTGACTTTGACTCACATGGATGTCGGCAATCCGCGGAGGTGACAACCCTCAGATTAGGAACGGGAAGTGGCCAGTGTTCACGAATGCGTCCGCCCCAATTCGGGAGGATCTACTTGGGATGTCACTTGACAAGAACAGCGCGATGCTGTCCCGCCTTGGGCGTCTTGTGGATCGCTACTGGATGGTCGGCGACTCTGAAAATTACGATTCAGGGCCATCGCCGGTAATAATCACTCTGAGCGGTGCGACTTCCATCCTTTATATAGAGATCGTCCTGCTTAACGATCTTCGTTCTGCTCTCATCTAACTCCCTACCCTGGCGCCCCCAACAAAACAACACCTTAAATCCACCAATCCACCTACCCCTCACTGCGCGAGCTGAGGTGTGCGCCATTGGTCCCGTCTTGGCTTTTCAACACAACACGACATGGGCTGATTGCCCTGAAAGGATAACTGGAATGTTTGGACGAATGATGATTGAACCCCTTGTGCAGGTTGACCCTGGCGCCGATCTGCAATCAGCGATGGCCGCACTTGTGAAGGTCACCGAAACGGTCGCAATCGTTCGGTGGATCGAGTTTCCGGCGTCGGTTCTGCTGTTTTTGCTCGTACCCGGAGACCCGGATTCTGGTGCGGTCTATGTACCTGGACCGCAAGAATGGAACCTGGTACGCCGTCGACTTCGAGGACGAACAATTCGGCGGGTACAGCGTGACACAGCTCGAAATGCTGCTGAAGGACTGCAACTTCCTCGATCTGGTTGAGCGGCCAGGGCTTTGGCGCGCAGGGTTGCAGTGGGTGGTTTTGCCCGGGATGCGGCCTGAAGCGGCCGTTTGACAGAAAAAATATTCCGGGTTATCTAACGACACCCATATCCGAAAACCGTGAGGGTAAGGCGAAGAAAAGCGCGGACTCGCGAAATTGCAAGAAGGAGGTGACGGGGTCATGGCAACGACAATCACAGCAACCCGGCAGGTCGTCGAGGATTACCAAAGGCTGTTCGTGAACCGACGTGCGTTCACGATGCAGTCCATGCGGCCGCACCCGGAGACCGGGCGGCACTACTACTTCCGGCCAAGCGAGAAAGGAACAGACATACCCCAGATGCTGACGGACGAAACCATCCGCCAGCACCTGCAAGGCAAGATTACAGTCGGCCTGTATGCCATCAACCCTTCGACCCAACGTTGCAAATGGGTCGCCATCGATGCTGATTACAAGAATTCCATGGAGGACCTGTTGAAGCTGCAGTACCACCTGACACAGGACAAGGTGGAACCGGCGCTGGAGATGAGCAAGCGCGGTGGGCATCTATGGATCTTCCTGGCAACGCCCTTGCTTGCGGAGGAGTGCCGAACTTACATCCATGATCTTGCTCTGAGGTTGGGAGTGCCGGTGAGGGGCTCCGGCTTGGCAGACGGCATCGAGGTGTTCCCGAAGCACGACACCATAGGAGCCGGCGAGTTCGGCAACGCCATTCGCGGTCCGCTGGGAATTCACCGAGGCGCCAACCGCCGATTTTGGTTTTATGGCGCCGATTACACGCTGCAGGACCAGGTCGCATACCTCAACCGTCTGCGGAAAGTCACCGAAGAAGAACTGCGGAGGTTCATTGCGGGAAAGGAGCGTCCCGCGCCAGTCGCCTCCCCGGCACTGGGCAGGAACACTCAACCTCACCGTAGGCGGGGGCTAGGCGAGTCGGACTTTCGGATTTTGGCGCACGTCGGTGCCGTGCGGAAGGTTGGAAGAAACTACATCACCCGCTGTCCCTCCTGCGCGGACTGTGGCCACGACCGCGTTGGCGACAACCTAGCCATCCTGATCGAAGATCCACGCTTTTACAAATGCTGGGCGGGCTGCACCAAGGAGATGATTCGGGCAGCCCTCGGTCGCCCGATTCGCGTGCGGCATTCCGCCTAAAGACAAGGAGAGGGTTGTTGTCATGAAGCAGAGCCGATTGCCAGATGAATTGGGGTTCAGGCTATCGCGGCAAGAGCTGCGGGTGTTGAAAGAGCGAGGAATCTTTGCCCAGTCGCTGGTGAGCCTGGAACACCAGCACCTCGCGAAACGCTATGTGGCGCGCTGGTTGGAGTCGGGGGGCGCGGTCGGAGACCTGGGGCGATACGTCACGTTCACCACAGAGGATGGCCAGCCAATCGAGTGGCTCCATCCGGTGGAGGCCATCGGAGTGAACGGCTTGCACGCCGTTGTGGTGGCGCCGGTCCTGGTGCGAGTCGAGATGTTGCGCAAAGGTCGGACCTACGAATTGCTGATTACACAGCATCGGCCGGGTGCGACCAGCGATGGAAAGCGGCCACCGCTGGAAACAAGACTCCTGTTTCGGGGCATCCACGGTCGCTTAGATCTGGATTTGTCCGGAAAGGACAAGGACAAAGCTGGCAGGGTTCTGCCGACGTTCTATTCGCGCGCCGGGGAGGAAGTCGGGATACCGAAGCGGTTTCGCCAAGCCGTACGCGCCATTACCGGAGCGGTCAATTGCAACGGCTGTTTCCATTGCCACTATGTCAGGTCACCGCAGAAGGAAGAGGAACAGAAGTGCGCCACAGAGCCCGTCACAGCCTGACAGGCTGAACGGAAGGAGTGAATAGCGGTGCATAGCAAGGTCAAGAACTACTCACTGGTCATCTGCTTGTTCGTATTCCTGTTCGTCGTAGTTGGCGGCGGGTTGCACATGAACCCAGGTGGCGCATTCCTTGCCGCACTGACCGGCACTCCACTAATGATCTATGCCTTCAATCGCAGGTCCAGCGGGGATTGCCGGCCAGAGCATGTTCCTCCCCAGCTTGCGGGAAATGAGGTTAGTTATGGCAGCGACAAGTCGGCTAACTCCGATTGACGAAAGTGAAGTCGCAGTGAACGAAGGTTCAGAGTCTGCCGAACCCCTGCGCGCGGTTCGGCGGCACTTGCCGGATGAGCGGCGGGCGCTCACTCATCATTTTTCGGTCGGCGGCCAAGAGGGATACCTCACTGTTGGGGTGTACGACGACGGTCTTCCCGGAGAAATTTTCATCACCATGTCGAAACAGGGTTCGACCATCTCCGGACTCATGGATTCGTTTGCAACGGCGGTGTCGCTGGCCCTTCAGCATGGAGTATCGCTTGAAGTCTTGTGCACGAAGTTTACCCACGTGCGCTTCGAGCCTAGCGGGTGGACGAGGAATCCCAAAATCGGCTTCGCCAAGTCCGTAGTCGATTACATCTTTCGCTGGCTTGAACTCAAGTTCTTGACCGGCGAGCAAGGCGAACTATTTGTACCTCTTCCGGTGGCTGTTCACTCGTCTGCGCTCCCAAATGACAAGGATCCGGTTCGAGCGCTCGTAGAACTTATCCAGATGGGAGATGCGCCTGCCTGCAACATTTGCGGTTCGCTGATGGTACGGAGCGGAACCTGCTACCGCTGCATGACGTGCGGTAGCACTAGCGGATGCTCGTAGCAGTACACATCCACACAAAAAATCTTTTCTTCCCCCCTTCTCCCCCTCCGGGCGGCGGCCGGCGGCGGCGGTAAATCGATGCAGAATTATCGCAAGTTGCGTTACGCATCTTGCGTAATGGGAACTGACGACCTACGGGGTCTCGTAAGGCTCAGCGTCCAGTTCGGGATTGTGTACGACTTGGCCTGTTTGCGACAGTAACCCTACACTCCCGGCATTACAACCGTCGCTGTGTCTATGCGACCCGCTCTCTTTTTTCACTCATTGTTCAGAGGCTCGTGAGGCTGCGGTTGGCAAAGTCGGAAGGCTTTGGCCGCGGTGCTCTAATCAGAAATGGAAAAACCTCCGGCTCCCCGCCGGAGGTGCAGGCTTTACCGGACAGACAGACCCGGCTACTGCGCCAGATAGCGCGCAACGGCGAAGTTATTCAAGTAAGAGCCTGGTTGTGCGGCGGTTCCGGTGTTCCCGGCGGCAACGATCTTACCGTCGCTCTGCAAAACAAGGGCGCTAACAAATGAGATCGGGCCCTGCCTCAGGGTCGTGATCACCGTCCCGTTGGATCCGAACGTAGTGTCAAGTTGCCCAGTAGGAGTGAAGCGAGCTAAGGCGAACGACGACGACGTGAACTGCTGGTTGCCATTGCCCGCCTGTCCCGCCACCACAATATCGCCATTGGATTGAATAGCCAGCCCGAATCCCGCGCCATGAGGGAAGGAATTTCCAAAGCCGGCAATGGCGCCACCTCCTGAACCGATACCATTTCCAGGATTAAAGGTGGTGTCGATGCTGCCATTAGAGTTATAGCGGACCACTCCGAAGCCAGTCTGGTTGTCTGCGACGGTTATGCCACCGCTGGTGAGTGTCATGAGCACAGCAGGGATGGTGCCGGCCACAACGATTTTGCCATTGCTTTGAACCCCAATCGCAGCCGCTGACGCCACGCAAGCGGATTGTCCCAGGACGCCGAAGGTCGTGTCCAGGCTGCCGTTTGTGTTGTAGCGTGCAATCGCACCCGCTTGTTGGCCTGGCAAGTATTGTGCCGTGTCGAGTTCGGTCGGAGGCGCTATACCCGTGCTTACCAGGATCTTGCCATTCGACTGCAATGCCATTCCGGTCACAACCGGAGAGTTCAGAGGAGCGATGCCGCTGCCGCCGCTGCCGAAGGTCGTATCCAGCTGGCCGCTGGTGGTATAGCGCCCGATGAGACCGCCGCCGGTTACCAGGATGTTGCCGTCGGACTGCAAGGCAAGAGCATTGAATGTGCCTGCCCCGGAATTGAGTGATTGTGAGACCGCAAATCCGCTAGTGCCAAACGTGGTGTCGACGCTGCCGTCGCTATTGAATCGGCCTACCGACCCTGCGTTGAATGCACCCGCCGCGGCCAGGATTTGTCCGTTGGTCTGTATGGCTATGGCAAAGACAATGGGGCCTTCAACGCCAAAAGTGCTGTTCACGATGCCGCCCGAGCCGAAACTAGAGTCGAGGGTTCCGTTGGTGTTGAGTCGCAACAGAACGGCGCCGCCCGGGTTCGATCCACCGACTACGATCTTACCGTCGCTCTGAATCGCTAATGCGTTGTCCATTGTCGCGTCGTATTGCGTGAAGTGGGTGGCAAAGATCCCGCCTGTCCCAAAGGCCGAATCAAGTTGGCCCGCCTGGCCCAGGGCAAAAGTCGACGAGGTGATGACGACAACAGCCGCGAGAGCTGCAAACCGCCGGCCGCGGTTGAAGCCAAGTTGTGCGAAGCGCGCCCGCTAAGAACGAACACCGTTTCTTATCAGCGAATGGTTTCATGGAAGTTCTCCTCACTGGTCGATTCAGAATCGCCTTCGGTTCAACGCGTGTGGTGGGCTAGCGAAGCATGTCTTGGTGAGAACCAGACGACGAGATTAGAGCATAAGTCGGGAAGTCGGCGCGTATGTCAGCAACGTGTAACGTTTTTGTCAATCGTATGACACAAGAATCGATTGCCGCTCAACCCCAAAAGTCAAGATACCTGTCGATAAATCCCCATCCCGTACGTAATCCGGCTTTTCCGTCAGCCACAGCTTTGGCCGATCCCCATGACTTTCTTGCTCTTTCAGCAGCGAAAGCTCAAGTCGTGGCCGAGATGAATAGCCACAGCAAGAGCCGCACACTTCCGTTAACCTGCCAGTAGCCGCCCGTGGTGTCCCACAGAAACCCAGCCAATACCTAGCTCGCATCTCCCACCCCACAACTCAGCCTCAACAAAACCTCAGGCACCTGAAGGAGGGTGTTTCACCATGCCAACTGAAAACACAACAACATCTCCCTCGGGACTGGATGTGACCAAGCTCTTCTCGGAGCTTGAAATCCCGTTTTCACCCGACCAGGTTCGGTGGCGGGTTACCAACACAACCAACGACAAGAAGCGTGGTCAGATCGTGCCGTATGCCGATTCCCGCGCCTACATTGACCGGCTGAACCTGCTCTTCACGCCACAAGGCTGGACCCGCGAGTACAAGGTCGAGACGATGACCAACATGACTCGCGTAAAGAAGGGCGAGAGCATTGTCTCGGGCAAGGTGCTGGTCACCTGCACGGTCACGATCTTTGGCATTGGGTCACATTCCGGGACCGGGGAAGAATGGGCCGACGACGATAACGGCATGACGTCAGCCGACGCGCAGGCTTTCAAGCGAGCGTGTTCGTGCTTTGGTCTTGGCCGTTATTTCTACGATATCCAAGCCATCTGGGTCGATCTGGACCAGAACCGCCAGCCTGTGAGAACCCCCGCGTTGTTCGCCTGGGCACTGCCGGAGAACTGGCGTAAGGGCATGCGGCCTTCGGGCAGGAATGGCAACGGCAGCGCCGCCGCCCCTTCCAACCGTACAAATGGACGAAGCCAAGCCAACGGGAGCAACTCCCCTAAGCTTTCCGGCAACGGCCATACCACCGCCGGGAACGTCTGTAAAACTGACGGCGACGACTTCGACGCCCGCATTCTGAGTATGGAAAAGACTGTCGGTACATTGTTGTACCGCAACATCCTTCGCGAGTACGGTCGAGTCAACCAGCCGAGGTTGATCCGTGATCCCGCCATCAAACGAACTGTCCTGCAGATGCTCGAATCCGCAATACGCGGCATTGAGCGATTGGAGGCCGTTACCAGACGCCTCGACGCGAAGACCGTCGTGGCTCTGCTGGCCAAGCTGCAAGCCCCGCCATTAGGCCAGATATCGGACATGAAAACGCTGCAACACGTGGTATTCGGCCTCGAAGAACTCGCTGGCTCCGACCAACACCACGCAGCCTAATCACCACCATGAAGGCGAGGGCACATGGATACGTGCCCTCCGCTCTCCGACGCAGCCAGAAATGGCGTCCGCAACAAACCTCCATACAAAACAAACGGAGTCGGCAACGTGTCTATCACGGCAGTCGCACACATTTCCCAGGTTCGCGGCGGCTCGCAAGCGCGAATCATGCTGGCCGATGACGGCAAGAAGTACGTGGTCAAGTTCCAGGGAAACCCACAATGCACGAGGGTGCTGGCCAATGACTACCTGGCCTGTCGGCTGGCGCGCATGACCGGGTTGAGCGTGCCAGAGCCGGTCATTATCCTTGTGGACGAAAAGACGATCCTGGAGCAGCAAATCACCTTCACCCTGGCTGGACGGGCGGTTGGGGCGCGTTCGGGGCTTCAGTTTGGTTCTGCCTTGGTGACCGGCCAAGTCTTGGACTGGCTGCCAGGGACAATGCTTGGGCGGGTCAGAAACTTGAGGGAATTTGCCGGCTTGCTCGCCTTCGACAAATGGACCGGCAATGCCGATGGCCGTCAGGTCGTGTTCCACAAGAACATGCGCGAGCGAAAATACACCGCATCGTTCATCGACTTTGGCTATTGCTTCAATGCCGGCGAGTGGAGTTTCCCCGACGCTCCGCTACGGGGAGTGTACAGGCTCAATGATGTCTATGAGCGGATCGAATCATGGAACGACTTTGATCCATGGCTGTCAAGGATCGAGAGGTTTCCCGCACGGCAACTCCAGGGCATTGCGGACGAGATCCCATGCGAGTGGTATGGCGAACGTGCAGAACTGCAACGCCTACTGGATCGCTTGTTGGAGCGCCGCAGCAGAGTCCGTCAGCTAATTGAAGACTTCAAGGCTTCCAGCAGAAGCCCTTTTCCAAATTGGACCACTTGGCGGCCGGCTCCTTGCGCGACAGAAGCTAGCAGGGAGCTGCTTGCTGTCTGAGTTAGGAAAGTCAGCCAAGTCAGCCTATCCCATTCTTAAACCTGTCCCTCAGTGAATCTATTTTCTCGGCGGGGCGGCGCGTTCTCCTCGGTCTCACCTGGGCCCGAGCGCGACGATTTGAAGTACTCCTCGAACTTCCGTCCAGCTTCCTGACTGACTACCCAGGATCTGGCCGTTCGCGGAGCGGTAGGCTTGAACTCCCATTAAGTGAAATGGCCTGTCTCTATCAATTGGCGACGCGGGCCCTTGGTTCCACTTTCACCTACAAAGAAAAGTGAATCTTTCGGGCTCCGCTCCTCGTATCCTCAGGAGAGTTTCAGCTCGAACAAACGATCTCGCGCTGGTCATCGGAGGAACGAATAGGAGCACAAGCGTAATGGTGGAGCGGATCAGAGAAGCGTCGCCGCGTTTCAAGGCCAGGGTGGCCGGTGCCTTTCAACTGCTCGAGGCCCTGACGGCCGGATTCGGCCAAGTAATCGTTCTTGACAAGCTTGTTGTCTCTGGCAATGCCGCGGCTACAGCGGCCAATATCCTGGGTCACGAGCGGTTATTTTGGTTGGGGTTCGCCTCCTCGCTCATCGGGGTTGCGTTCCATATCGCATGGGTGCTTCTCATGTATGAGTTGCTTAGACCTGTGAACAGGAGCATCTCTCTACTCGCAGCGTTCGTCATTCTCGTGGGATGCGCTATTCAGGCTCTTACCAGCCTTTTGTACCTCGCTCCTCTGCTCATCCTGCAAGGCGGTAGCTCGTTGAACGCATTTACGGCGGAACAGTTGCAGGCCCTGGCGCTCATGTTTCTCAAATTGAATCAATACGCCTACAACATCGACCTAGTATTCTTCGGATTATGGTGCGTCCTGACCGGCTACCTCATTTTCAGGTTCACCTTCCTGCCTCGAATTCTGGGAGTGCTGTTGGCGATCAGTGGTTTGGGTTACGTGACCTATCTGTACCCGCCGCTCGCATACTATCTGTTCATGCCCTACCTCGCTGTCGCCTCCGCCCTCGGGGAAATACCACTAGAGCTATGGCTCATGGTGATGGGGGTGAACGCTCAACGATGGAAGGAGCAAGCCAGCGCCGCCGGGGCGTCCCTCCGCACATGAAGGCTGCGGCGTTACTGACGCAGATAGAAGCGGTACCCGCCGCGCGGCGTTGATGTCACATCTGCAAAGGAGCCGAAATGACGGATCGAACTGTTGAATCATCGCTGCGTCCCAGGGCCAGGATTACCGGTGTCGTTTATTTGCTTTACTTTCTGACGGCAGTATTAGCCGTGTTCTTCATTAGGGGGCTTGTTGTGTCTAGTGATGCCGCGGCCACAGCCAACAACATCATGGCGCACGAGCGACTGTTTCGGTTGAGTGTGGCAGTCGGTCTCATCGCGACTGCGTTATACATCGCTGTAACGGTTCTCTTCTATGGCTTGTTTAAGCCTGTGAACAAGACCGTCGCCTTGCTCGCAGCGTTCTTCAGCCTCGTGGGATGCGCTATTCAGGCTTTTGGCAGCCTCTTTCAAGTCGCCCCGTTAGTCGTCCTGGAAGGAAGTCCGTACCTCAGCGTATTTAAGGTGGACCAGTTGCAGGCCATGGCGCTGATGTCTATCAAGTTGAATGTTCAGGCCACCTACATCTACCTGGTATTTTTCGGACTGTTTAACCTTCTAATCGGCTACCTCATTTTCAAGTCGGCCTTCCTGCCTCGAATTCTGGGCGTGGTGATGGCGCTTTCCGGTTTGGGATGGCTGACGTTTCTGTCACCGTCGCTCGCAAACTATCTGCTCACCTACATTGAAGTTCTCGGCATCATCGCCGAAGCATCCCTGATGCTATGGCTCCTGGTGAAGGGCGTGAACGTTGAACGATGGCAG
Source organism: uncultured Acidobacteriaceae bacterium (assembly GCA_963836295.1). Lineage (GTDB taxonomy): Bacteria > Acidobacteriota > Terriglobia > Terriglobales > Acidobacteriaceae > Bog-257. The sequence continues at coordinate 25,471 of CAWIIY010000014.1, forward strand.
GAGCAGGCCCGCGCAGCGGGGGAATGGCGATCGTAGCACGCTCATGCACACTTGTTTCAATCACTCGCTTAAGGAGGAACGCATGTGAGCACAGCTGAAATGATGAAACGGATTGCGGAAGCGTCGCCGCGTCTCAAGGCCAGGATGGCCGGTGCCCTAAATTTTTTCAGCTTACTGACGGCAGGGTTAACCGAGACCTTCGTTCGCGGCAGGTTGAATTTCGTAGGGGGCTACATCGCGATCGCGGGCATGGTCGTTGTGACGCTGCTCCTCTATGGCATCTTTAAGCCGGTGAACAGGCGCCTCTCTTTACTGGCTGCGTCCTTAGCCCTCGTGGGGCTCACCTTTGAGGCTCTTCGATGGCAGCCTCATGGCGTCAACACCGCCATAGTAATTCACGGATTCTATTGCCTCCTGATCGGTTACCTCATTTTCAGGTCGACCTTTCTGCCTCGAATTCTTGGCGCGCTGATGGCGTTTGCCGGTTTAGGTTGGCTGACCTATCTGTTACCACGGCTCGTAAACTATCTGTCTCCCTACAACCTGGCCTCCGCCATCCTCGCGGAACTATCGCTGATGCTGTGGCTCCTCGTGATGGGCGTGAACGTTCAACGATGGAAGGAGCAGGCCAGCGCCGCGCGGTCCAGTGACGGGGCTTCCGGAAGTTGAGTTCGATGGACGGGGTGGAGCTACAATGCGGCTTGGTTTTCAAGAGGTTCCTCTCAGGCTGAAGCTTCTGATCGCGGTTCGACGGCGTGAGCGTCAGAGGAAGTGCACGGTCGGCGAATATCCTGGCTCCTTGTGAGAACGGAGCTCATTCGCGAGGCTGTTCGAAGTTTTCAGTCTGCTCAACTCCAGCTGCTCGTAACTGTGTCAGAAAGGCCTTAGAATCCACCGCATCAGCCAGAAAGTGCACGCCTCTCTGCACTCCTTTGCCTTCGGCAACCATGCGAGCAGCAGTTGCCATTGCAAGTCCATGTATCCAGTAATCACGACCTGCCTCATAAACCACTTGAACCGTCACCGCCAGCCGGCGTGCCTGGGAACGTCCAATCGCCTGGGCCACGACAAATCCACCCACAGGCAGCCGGCGATTTCTATGGAACATGTTCCGGAGCAGCCCGACGCCTAAACCCTCGGGCAATGGCAGCAAGGCAATCAAGATTGAAGCAAGGATGGCCCGAAAACCAGACACGTAGGAATAAGCCAGAACGTCACAGTCATTGAGTTGGCCGCCTATCTCGTTCAGTTCGGGAGTGAAAAACATGCCGAAGCGGCGGGTTCCGATCGGATTCCCCAAATTGGTCGTGGAGAGAGCCGCTGACCTACTGACGCGGGCCCACTTGCCTTTATGAAAGTAACCTGAACTACGCATCCCCAATTGCCGGATATACCAGACAGCATCTCGCAAAGCATTCACCGACCATTTCCCGGAGTCGCCGTAATAAACCGCCACGGAATCGACGGTATCCATTTGCCCTATAGCCTGAGCGTGGGCGTAAACCGATACCACTTCACTGATGCCGGGCATCCACCCGGCGGAGACCACAAAAGATAACCCCAAATCTGCGATCTCTTTGCTTTTGTCACGCATCCGTTCCGCTACAAACGTCATGCCAGCCGGATCGATGTAGTGACACTGCCGGCGAAAGGCCGCTTGTGCGACGCGATCCTGCAACACCATAACAGGCCCAGCGCAGTTGATGATGACCGAACATCGGCTGCAAAAATCGTCCAACGACTGAGCATCGAGGACGTCAAGATGCGCCGCGGACGCTCTGCTATCAAATTCCGCCGCCAGGGCCTTCGCTTTGGCCACGTCACGTCCGCCGATTAGGATCTCCCCAGGGCAGGACTTCCACAATTCGGACGCAACGATTCTCCCGGTTGCACCGTAGCCGCCGACAATGCCGAAAGTGTCGGTTCGACTCATTGCTCCACCCGCAACATCCAGCCGGCCTGGGTCGTGGAGTATCAGTTTAGCTCTTTATCCTTTCAAGCCAGAGCTGAGCCGCTATGGCTGTTGCGCCTCTTGAACGTTTTATCTCTTTGGATCCCTGATTCTCACACCACCCTTAAGCACAAACTTGTGGAGCGCAAATGGCTCGCCCGATCGCCAGACTCAAGCTCGGTTATTACCCGTTACCCATTGAAGAAGCCCAGAACATTCGGGCACTGTTGTTACCGACGACGCCATACGCGGCCGTTGACCCTTGCGCCGGCGACGGCACAGCCCTGATCGAGATCACGAAGGATACTGGTGCCCACCTGGCAGGAATCGAACTCGATGCTGATCGCGCCGAAGCCGCCGAACGGAATGGCGTTACCACCGTCCACGGCAGCGCGTTTGAGTGCCGAGTGCCAGCGGAATCATGTTCGCTCCTGTATCTAAATCCGCCCTATGACAGCGAGTTTGGGCCGCACAGTAACAAAAGGATGGAACTGGTGTTCCTGGAACACTGCTATCGATGGGTAAGCAGCGAGGGCGTGCTGGTGTTCGTTGTTCCATCTCCCGCCGTAGGCACATGCGCGCGCCTACTTGCGAGCCAGTTCGATCGGCTTTGCGTCTTTCGACTCGAACATCCGGAATCCGTCCGCTTCAACCAGGTCGTGGTGTTTGGCAGACGAAAGAAAGCGCATCTGCGCGGTGAACCCAAGGGGGCGGATGAGTTGCTCCGGATTGCGTACAAGCGACATCTACTTCCAGCGCTTAACCAAGAGGTTGCGGAACGTTACGTTATTCCACCGTCTTCGCCCGCAACGATCACTCACACGGGATTACCGTTGGATGCGATTGAGGATGCGCTGCAGCGCTCAGTTGCCATGCAGAACGCACGCGGCATTCTGGTACGGAAGCACCAGAAAATGACTGGCCGGCCGGTGACGCCGCTTCATAAAGGCCACGTTGGTTTGCTGGCTTGCAGCGGCATGCTGAACGGCTTCTTCGGGGAAGGCGAGACACGCCATATCGCCCACTGGCGGTCGGTGAAGTATGTAGACGAGTTCAACGAGGAAGGCGAAGCGGAGGGAGAGACCATCATTCGCAAACGCGAACGATTCAGCCATGAGCTGACTCTTGCCTATGAGAGTGGGCAGATCATCGAGCTGAAGGAGACCAAGGAGGAGGTTCTCAGCAAGTCCTCCCACGAATAAACGTGTACGGACAGACCCCGCCGAGCCGAATCCTCTGTTACCCGGTATTCCTTGAATGGCAGGTCGAAGAAGTGGTATTGTATTTGTGTACACATACGTACACAGCGAGGCTGAGGCATGGAAGCGTTGAAGGTTGGGATTCGCGAATTCCGGGAGAAATTGGCTAGTTATCTCCTGGAGAGCGACGTGCCCGTGGCGATCACGCGGCACGGCGATACCGTTGGCTACTACATTCCTGCCCGACATAAACGGGCGGAGACGGAGCGAGCAGCTCTCAAAGAAGCCGCCTCTCGCTTGCAGCAAGTGCTTGCCGCCGAAGGGATTTCCGAGGACGAGATTCTTGCGGACTTCAAGGTCTGGCGCGCGGGCAAGAAGAAATGACTGCGCACAAGGGCCTGGTGTTGGACGCCAATATCCTCTTGCGTGCGGTCTTCGGCCAACGGGTCCGACAAATTCTGGAAGCTTACGAGGACCAAGCCAACTTTTACGCACCGGACGTATGTTTTCAGGACGCTCGGAAATACATACCCGACCTTTCCACGCGCCGACGGTTCGATGTCGATCTGGCGCTGTCTGTGCTTGACCAAGTCACCCTCATCGTTGAGCCCGTCGACAGAAGTCTGTACGAGGATTACCAGGAAATCGCTCGCGCTCGAGTCCTTCCTCGCGATCCTGACGATTGGCCGGTTGCGGCGGTGGCATTGCTGCTCGGCATTCCGATTTGGACCGAGGATCAGGACTTCTTTGGCAGCGGCATCGCGACCTGGACGACCGACCGGGTCGAGTTATTTCTTCGAGAACTCTGAACACGAGCGAAAGCTGACAAGTATTCAGGCTCGTCCCTCTCGGCTCCCCCGCCCTCAGAGCCTTCCTGAAAATCTCCAGCCCTGACACTCCGTTTGCAATCGTTGAATCGTCAACCCAAAAGTACAACGAAGGAGAGCGGCGATGAAGAACGCTCATGAACGCTTCGGCAAACTTGTTTATCGGCGACACACAGAAAAGACGGCAACAAACCTCCGCGTTTTTCTGGACGCGTTTGTGGGAGAGGACCGAAGGGAAAGCCCACTTGATCTCAGTCGTTGGCGGCGACGTGGAGATCGGTGCCCTGGCTGCAGCGTTTGCCAACGGAGACTCATTCACCGTGGTAGATCCTTACGGAGAAGAGAGTATCGTCTCGCTTGGCGAGAAGCCGTTATGCTTCCGAGGCTCTATCGTGGTTCCCGGACGAAAGCGGCCGCTGCGGCATCTTGTGAGTTGCTCGCAGGAATTAGCGGATGTCACCTCAGATGGGAACCTGCTCCTCATCAGCGATGACGATTCTTTCATATGGTCTTCACTGGTTCGTCATTACGGCTTACCAGCCACACCGGAATGGGGCGCTTGGATGATTGCGCAACTGCAGCAGCAAAAGCGCATTCAGCCCCTTCTCGGGTTTGGCTACTCAGGAGTAACGGTCAAGGCGAAGCGGAAAGAGTTATTGGCACTGCTGCGGAGGGGACTGCGCAGCAAGCAACTCGGGTTTCCGACCCAAAATGGGGCCGTCGAATGGCCCGAGATTCAGCTCAAGAAAAAGGCTGCCTGATCCCGCCGGAAAAGCCGCATCCGCAGACTACCGCAGGGAACCCACCATTCGCGGATGAAGTACACACCCACATACTGAACAATTCTGGGAGGAGCCTGCCTTATGGCGCTCTTACATACAGGCGACCACATTTGTGCGTCGTGCGGAGGGATCAACGGCCGTCACCAGTCGGCATGCACTGGCGACGAATCTGTCGAGGTGATCAGCGTTTACACCCGACAGCAAGCGATGGAGGACGGCATTCTGGTCGATTGCGGGCAAGCTCCGATGGGTGAGATGCGTCGCCAGCTCATGAAGTGGCCGCTTGCGGTGACCGCCACCGCATTCCATCGCTACGTAGGGCCAATAGAGGAGAAGGCAAACCTGCCACCAGACCAGAGTTTGGAGGGCCGCTTCTGGGACGTGATCTGGATGTTTCATGCCGCCGTCAAGGGGACAGTCTCGGCCCGACGCATTGACGCGTGCAACCTGCTGTTCGACTTCTACTGCATCGTTGCTGATCCGGCCCTGTGGCCAAACGAGAGAATCGACGCGACCGCCAGGAGTGGGCCAGAGGGGATGCGCTTGGTGACGCTGAAAGCGGTCTCGGGACCTGGCGATAACGGCGAGCCGGTGATGACGTTCATGCTGCCGGACGAAGATTGAAGGTGCTCGCTCCGTGAGCCACAGTGGACGAATTATCAGAGACTGAAGACGAGCAACTTCCCAGATCAGCTCTGGTGTGGCAGTTGCCGGAACGCTTCCAGGTGCCAACATCCGTCCGGCGTCGATGTTTCCCGGCGCAGGATATAGAGATTGCCGTCGTCCGCGCGTACTTTGTAAAAAACATCCTGTGGGCCGTACCACTGGTCCATTATCTCCTCGACCATGTACGGGCGATCCTCAAGTCGAAATCGAACAGGCCTTTCGTCCGCTGTGCGCCCAGAATAGCAATTTACTTCCAGCTTCATCTTCTCCATTTTGACACATAGGTGCAGAGCCCTTTTCCGTTTCGGTGGACAAGATCGTTGTAGCTCGGCCCGTCAACCGGCTTGCTCCTCGGCGCTAACAAACCGCCGCAAGGGTGAGTCGTTTGGTCAGATGTTCTGATCCCAGGTCGCACGAATTCTTTTCAGGAGGGCCGGATACACAATCCATTTTCGGAAGGGATCGATTAAGCCCATATAGAACGGAGTAATCCACGTTCTCTGGCGCACGTAGACCGCGAAGTAAAATCGATAGCTATCGGCCATTTCAACGAGGGCACTGAGGGCCGCAGCATGGACGGTACGATTCTGTATTTCAAGCAGCTGGTCATTTTCGAAACGATAGACAACGCGGAACAGTCCCTCTGCCGTTCCAGACACGACACACGAACGAGCACGATCCTCTGACGTTAGGCGACTGCCAAACGAGGCTGACAAGGCATCTTTCGGTTCGGCCTCAAGTCGAAAAATGCGTCCAAGAAAAAACCTAAGACGGAAAAGCGCTCGGGCCGCTGGCGGAAGTCTGTTGATTCCGCCCTGACTCGCCCGGCCAAGAAATTCCGAAAGGGTAACGGCGTCGCGGTGCGTAGGTAGGTCCACCGCCCAGACGTCGTGCAGTGGGACGTCGGCCAGAAACGTATGCACGCGAAGAGGTAGCGCGTAAAACTCCGCTGGAGAAATCTGCGGCATCTTTATATTTTTAGTTCCTATTCATCCGAGATTCCCTTTTTGACCTTGAAAACGGGCGTCAGGACATCGGCCTTGGACGACGAGCTAGCCGCCGGGGACTCCGTCACGAAACCAAACAGAGTGCGACCAATGGCACCAAGTTGAGCAAGATTATGCCGATCTTGTAGACAGAAAGACCCGCGTAATGAAGTGCATCGAAAGCCTCGACCGAGAGTTTGAACCAGCGGCCATGTAGTCGGTACATCCACTCATGGGCAAAGACAAAGACGCCGAACCAGATGAGTAGGACCGCGTAGTTAAGACCGACGCACCAGAGAAGAACGTGCTTGATCTCATTCGTCGTCACAACACACCCCCAATTCCCTAGCGCAAATAAATGCGGATGGAGGACGCTGGCTTGATCTATCCGCAATTCTATTCCGGAATTTCAGCATGACCTCTGCGTCCTTCACTCGCAGCTCATCCTCTTCCAACAAGCGAAAGCCGGATGTTTTCACATCTGGTGTCCGGAGAAATCCATGCAAAACCTCGGCACTATCCATGATTATCTCCGAACTCACAGCGAGGAGATCGGCGAACGCATTTTGTTGTCGTACCCGGCGCTGTTTGGTGCAGGCGAGGCACCGTCTCCACTGCTGTCGCAAATGCTCAGAACACCCTATCCGGCACAGACCCTGGCCATCATGGGCGTGAGCAAGCGCTGGCAGTTGGCGCGGAATGCGAATGTCGTTGCGGAGTGCGGCGCAGGCAAGACACTCATTGCTCTAGGGAGCATGCTGGTACATGGCGCCGGAAGGCCGTTCACCGGCTTGGTCATGGCTCCGCCTCACCTGGTCGAGAAGTGGGCGCGAGAGACCTTTTTGACACTGCCGCATGTGCGAGTGTTTCTGGTCGATGACATGCGGAATGGTGGCGATCCGAAAGAGCCGCATGGCATCAACGAAGTCCGCTTGCGCCGCGGCGAAATTGTACGTGAGGGCCTGCATACTTCGTTGTCTGAGTTGCGGCGTCTGGGACGTAGTGGCTGGCGCAAGCTTTGCCCCGGAACCGTAATCTTCTGCATTGGCCGAGAGAAAGCTAAGCTCTCGTATTTCTGGAAGCACTGTTACGGCAAGAGCCGTTCGGGTAGATACCTCGGGTCGCTCACCAACCCGGACACCGGTTGTCCTGTCGAGACCGATGGGGTGCGGCTTAGCGTGCTCGACTTCGATAAAAAGCGCCTGCACGAGATTGTGGAGGGCTCGAAAACAGGGACCACAAAATATTGTGCGCTCTGGCAGGCGGACAACAGCAAGATTGCTCGCATGGCGCCGGCGGAATATATGGGCCGCTTCATGCCGGAATGGTGGGACTATGCGATTGCGGACGAAATCCATCAACTGGCCGGCGACACTGCCCAAGGGAACGCTCTTGGAGTACTCAACAAAACAGCAAGACGGTTTCTGGGGCTAACGGGGACCCTGCTTTCCGGCTATGCGGATGATCTGTTCAACACGCTGTTTCGCACCGATGCCAAGCGCATGACTGAGGACGGCTACGAATGGGGTTCAGCTGGACGGGAACGATTCACCCGCGACTTCGGCGTGATCGAAACCATTGAACGCATCACCGTCGAGGACAACGCCTGCTCCAGAAAGACCAAGAAGACGGTCACGATCAAACGCAAGCCCGGCGCCTCACCGCTGCTGTTTGGCAAGTATCTGATGGACCATTGCGCGTTCATTGGCCTGGAGGACATCTCGGACGGACTGCCAAGCTACCGCGAGGAAGTCGTGCCGGTGGCGATGGAGAATCCGCTAAAGACCGCTTATGAGGAACTCGAAGAAGAAATCACTGCTTGCCTGAAGGAGCACCGGGGAAACAGCAGCGTGGCAAGCACCATGCTTAACGCTCTGCTGGCCTGGCCAGACCACCCGTATGGTTTTGGCACCCTGTACGGGTCTGAATTCGACCCGGAAACCAAGTGCCGCGAATCGTTCGTCATTGCCGAAACGGTTGATCTGGATAAGAACGAAACCTACGCCAAAGAGCGGGCACTGATCACAGAAGTGAAAGCCCACCTCGCGCGCGGCCGCAAGTGCCAGGTCTTTGCTGTCTACACCAACAAGCACGACGTTGTCGAAAGGTTGGAACAGCTATTTCGAAGCGAGGGAATACGAGCGTCGATTCTGCGTGCCAGCGTTCCCACCCACAGACGCGAAGCCTGGTACCGTGAACAGCTGCGCCGTGGGATCGATGTGGCAATCTGCCATCCCAAGATTGTCGAAACGGGCCTAGATCTCTTGGATTTTCCGACCATCCTGTTTCACGAGACGGGCTATTCATTGCACACCTTGCGCCAATCCAGCCGCCGGTCGTGGCGTATCGGACAGAGGCGTCCTGTGGAGGTGAAGTTCTTTGCCTACAAGGGGACGATGCAGGAAGTCTGTCTCCGGCTGATGGGCAAGAAGCTGCTGGTGGCCTTGGCCATGGAGGGCAAGTTCACTTCCGAGGGTCTCCAGGCAATCGACGGCGACGACGACATCCTCACCGCGATGGCGCGCGAGCTGGTTGAGAACAAGGGAATCGGAGAATCCGCGGATTCAGTCTGGAGGAATTTGCAGCAGCTACGACCCGCACAATCGAAGCCGGCGCTCGAAGCACCCGATGATCCGATGGTTGAAGTATCGGAGATCGAGATTCCTGCTATGACCATTGAACCAGTTCCAGGCGCGCACTTTGCGAAACCCGTCATTCTGCCGTGTGACTCCTCGCCGAAGGCCGTCGAATCCCGCCAACTCTCGCTTTTCTGACCGCTGAACTGAAGCCCCAACTACACAAACAAAAGAAACTGCTCTCACTAGGAGTGTCCATGATCCCCGAAACAGACAAAACCGTATTAGGTTCGCTTTCACGAGCGGCGCGAGGAGGGACGTTAGACCCGGAGCGATTAGCGCACCGCGCTTACGAAATGGGATCGGCTAATTGCCACAAAGCAATCAGCCGCTCGCTTGCCCTCCCAGAAACCCTCAACCTCAACGACCTGGAAAAAGCGGCACTCGAAAAAGCTCTCCAGGTGACCGGAGGAAGCATCCCTGCCGCCGCGCAAGTTCTCGGCGTCGGTAAAACCACCGCGTACCGCAAGGTGAAGCAATACGGACTCGCCACCGGAGGCGGCGCCGCTTTCTGCCCCAACTGCGGCCGCCGGTTACCCCGTAACAACCCAATCACCGGCAAAGTAGTATCACCTTGCTTAACTGCTACTTCTGGTCCGGCGCTATCACCGGTTCAGTAGGGCGGCTCAATTGTATTGACCTCACCTCCTTCTTCATTGTCAGCCGCCAAGCCACAGCCGTCGCTCGGCCTCAATACAATCCTCCTGAAGGAGGCTCCCAACCGGCTCTCAGGCCTGGGATCGCCCGTGACTGGAGTTCCAGAGATAAAGGGCAGCGTAAGCCCGCCACGGTCGCCACTTTTCCGCCCGCGCCTCAAGGGCCCGTGGGCTGTTCATGCCTGATGCCCGCAGCAATCCAATGTCACCGGCCGGAAAAGCGTCGGGCTCGCCGAGTGCGCGCATCGCGACATACTGTGTGGTCCATTGGCCGATTCCGGGAAGTTCGGCCAGGCGCCTTAAGAAGGCATCTTCTGTCCGTTACCCCGTCGAAGTTGATTTCTCCGCCACAAACCGCCCGCGCAAGACATTGGATGGCTTCGGCGCGTGATGCCGGCAATCCAATGCTGATAAGTTCTGCGTCCGCGAGAACTTCGGGCCGTGGAAATAAATGCGTGAGGCCGTTGCGAGCCGACAACGGAACTCCGAAGCTTCGCACCAGCCGTCCGGCGAGACTGGTTGCACCTTTTACCGTGACCTGCTGGCCTAGAATGGCTCGTGTTGCCAGTTCGAAGCCGTCCCAACAACCTGGCAATCGCAGACCGGGCTTGGCACAGAGCTGGCTACGAAGTGCCGGGTCGGTGCGGAGTCGCTTGGCAATTGGTTCCCAGTCGGCGTTTACATCAAACATGCGCCGTATACGCTCGATGATCAAAAACAATGAGCGAGGGTCGGCAAACAGGATGCGCACGTTGAGCGTGTCGGGATCCTGGCCTAGCGAGACCTCGAAATAGCCCTGCAGGTCATTCAGAAAAATGGAACGTCGATAACTGCCGTGCTCAACGGCTTCGACCCCCGGTGTGGCGCGCATCGCCAGAAAATCCAGCATGCTCTTCCACTGATACGGCGGACGAAAGCGGAGCTTAAAGACATACTCGTTTTCGGGCAGGGTGGCGATTTGCCGGGCCAGCCGACGGATCTGTGTAGGGGGCCGGTGATACGTGTTGCGAATTGCTGCGTTGAAGCGGCGGACGCAGCCGAATCCGGAAGCCTGCGCCACATGGGCCATCGAAAGCGTCGTCTCATCGATCAGTTTCTTGGCAAAGTGCAGACGCCGAGTGTGTGCTACTGCGCTGGGGCTTGCCCCCAGATGCCTGAGAAACAGCCGGCGCAGATGTCGCGCTCCGATGCCTAGCCGTTCCGCAAGCACCTCCACTCCCCCGTCTTCCAGTCCGCTTTCGCCTATCAGTCGCAATGCACGGGTGACGGTGTTGGAGGTTCCCAGCCATGCCGGAGTTCCTGGCGAACATTCCGGGCGGCATCGCAGGCAGGGACGGAAACCTGCTTCAGCGGCAGCGGCTGCGCTGGGAAAGTAGCACACGTTCTTCTCCTTACAGGTTGGCGCAGGACATATGGAACGGCAGTAAACGCCGCTATTCAACGCGCCGATAAAGAATTTGCCATCGAAGCGTGGGTCGGGCGATAAGCGCGCTCGCGAACACACACGCCAGTCCAGCGGCAGGTTTCCCACGCAGCTAGCCTAATTCATTCTTCAGTACCTATTGGACGTTTTCGGACCAGGTTGGCTTGCCTGTTTCGTGCGACAAGCTGCTGCGCTGCTGGAGAGATTCAAGTGGAAGTATCGGGGCCCGCAAACGTCCAAAACGCCGCCCATCGGAGTCCGCTAATGTCCAACGCTCCGGTTCAAGTCGTTCTATGTTGGCCGAAGCGGCTGGAGTCGTACCCAAGTATTCCCGCGCTGCAAGAATGTCGGCTCAGCCATCAAGGGGCGAAACGAGCGCAGGATCGGCCGACCGATCCTGGGACGACACCACAACAAAAGGAGAGAATCATGAAGCTCAGAAGTTTGACCTGCCTCGCTGCTCTCGGCTTACTTGCCGCTCTAACCCCACTTGCAACCGCGCAAACCCAGGCCGATCATCCGCGCGGCACGCAGTACCGAGTTTTCAACCTCGGCGTGCCCCTTGGGGGAAGCGTCAGTGCCGATAACGGAATAAATGACTTCGGATGGTCAGCTGGTGAATCGAATCTTACCGGCGATGCAACTGCGCACGCCGTCTTGTGGGGCCTGGATTGGCCCCTTGATCTCGGAACCCTTGGAGGTCCCAACAGTGCGGTGCTCTGGCCGGGACTTAATAATTTAGGTGAGGTTGTGGGCGTCTCCGATACCGCCAGCATGGACCCGTATGGAGAGACATGGAGTTGCGGTGCATTCCTGCCTCCCTCGCACAACGGTCATACCTGTGTTGGTTTCAAATGGGAGTTTGGCCGCATGACGGCACTGCCCACGCTCGGCGGCAATAATGGCTTTGCGACCGCCGTTAACAACCGTGGCCAGATCGTTGGCTGGGCAGAGAACACAGTACACGATCCCACTTGCGTTCCTCCACAGGTCCTGCAGTTCGAGGCAGTGATCTGGGGACCTGGCGATAATCAGATCCAGCAACTGACCCCATACGGCAGCGACCCGGACAGCGCTGCCACCGGCATAAACGACCACGGGCAAATCGTCGGGATATCGGGAATTTGCCAGAACGCCGTAGGCAATCAGAGCGCGACGCACGCACTGCTGTGGCAAAATGGCACGCCCATCAACTTAGGCAATCTTGGCGGCACCGCCTGGAACACTCCCATGGCGATCAACAACCAAGGGGTGATCGTGGGATTCTCCGACCTGACGGGCGACCAGGGCGGGAACAATCCTAATTTCCATGCCTTCCTTTGGGTGCGGCCCGGCCCGATGCAGGACCTCGGCACGCTTCCGGGTGATGCCATCAGCGAAGCTCTGGGCGTCAATGCCCAGAATCAGGCCGTGGGCGTCTCTTACGGAGCGGGCTTCACGAATCCTCGCGCTTTCATTTATCAGAACGGGCGCATGATCGACTTGAATACTCTCACCCTGCCCAACTCGCCGGTGTATCTACAGGTGGGTGGGGACATTAACGACGAAGGCGTGATCGCCGGACAAGGTTGCCTTCCGGCGAACTGTGCGGCCGGCACGTCTTTTGTCTCCTTCGTCGCTGTTCCTGCCGGGGATGGCAAGTACCAGGTCATGACGGGCAGCGCTTCGAAATGAAGTTCAAACAGTGGCGGCGGATCGAAAAAGAGCTGAAGATGCGACCGGCTTGAAGTTACAGTCGATTCGCAGCGGCCTTTGCAGGCCTTGTCGTCCAGGAGGAGCCTGATAGGCATCGAAGGCAGCTGGGAAAACATTAAGTGAACCGCTGGAGGCACCGGTTCGTGAACTGCTCTAGAATTTTGTACAGAGGAGTATGGGCGACCACAGTCCGGGCCGAGGTGGCCACCTCCGGCCCAAAGCACGATACGGTCGAACAGATCGTAACTCGATTGTCGTTTGAACCAGGAATCGCAGCCGTCAGCTGGTCGGTGGTGCCAACCATGATGGAATAGGCGTTTGTGATATACTGCCCCCCAGTATGTCTCATGTTACGCAAGACCGGAAGCTGCTAAGCCGGATTCGACGAATCAAAGGCCAAATTGAGAGTCTTGAACGCTCGGTGTCAGAAGGAGAGGACTGCTACAAGGTCCTACAGCAAACCTCCGCTGTCCGGGGTGCGCTGAATGGCCTCATGACGGAGTTAATCGAAGGCCATCTTCGTTCGCACACGCTCCAAGTTAAGTCTTCGAAAACCAGTGTTGATCGCGAGATCAACGAAGTGATGACCGTGATACGCAGCTATCTCGGATAGCGCGCCAACCGCGAGGGACTGATACATGAGCAGGCCTCCAGAGCATGAGCCGATTGAGAGTACAGACCGGAACGTCGAATCAGAACACGATCACCGTGTCATCAAAAGCGCGGACCTTCTACGAATCGCATTCGTCATCGTCGTAGCTGGTACTGTGTGGTGCGTTCCCCAATTCCGATGGCTGGGAATTGCCGGCGTGCTCGTAGGCGGATTCCCTATCTTTGCCGAAGCGTTTGAAAACCTTCGCGAGCGGCGGATGACCATGGAACTGTCGATGACCCTGGCCTTACTGGCAGCGCTGGTCATTCGAGAGTTCTTCACCGCGCTGATCATCACGCTCTTCGTCCTTGTCGCCGAAATATTGGAAGGGCTTACAGTCAGTCGAGGACGCAAGGCTATTGCGGACCTCCTGAGTTATCTGCCTTCGACAGCCGTGGTATTTCTTAACGGCGACTACGTCGAATGCCCGATCATGGCGGTCAATCCCGGCGACCGCGTTCTGATACGACCGGGTTCCCGAATCCCAGTAGATGGCAAGGTGGTGGCGGGAATCTCGACCGTGGAAGAGGCAGCAATTACAGGCGAGCCGCTTCCACAGGAGAAATCAGAAGGCAGTTCCGTTTACGCCGGAACTATGAACCAGGCCGGAGCGCTTGAGGTAACAGTCGAACGAGTCGGAAGAGAAACCACCTACGGACGCATCGTCGAGGCGGTCGAAAAAGCAGAGGGCAGCCGCGCCCCCATCCAGAAGACCGCTGACCGCCTGGCCGGTTATCTGGTTTACTTCGCACTGGGAGCGGCGCTACTCACTTTCCTGCTCACTCACAACGCTCGCTCCACAATTTCAGTCATCATCGTAGCCGGCGCGTGCGGAATTGCCGCTGGTACGCCATTGGCAATTCTGGGCGCGGTCGGGCGTGCTGCGCGTCAGGGCGCGATCATAAAAGGGGGCCTGTACCTGGAGCTACTGTCACGCATCGACACTGTGCTGCTGGACAAGACGGGCACGCTAACGCTGGGCATTCCCAGTGTTCGACAGATCAGCCCTGCTCCAGGTCGCTCCGTCAGTGAAGTATTACAACTCGCGGCTTCCGTGGAACACTTGTCCGAGCATCCACTTGCCGCCGCCATCGTTGCCGCAGGAAAAGAGAAGAATCTTGAGCCCCTGAAAGCGACAGGATTTCAATACATCGTTGGGCGCGGTGTGTCAGCCTCAATCGATGGGAAGGCCGTATTGGTTGGCAGCGCTACGTTTCTCGCGGAGAACAGGGTATCCGTGCCCGCGGTGAAAACGACAGAAGGGACCTTCGCTGTTTGTCGCTCACGAGGGACAGTTCGTAGGAACTCTCACAGTTGCCGATTCAATCCGCCCGGAGGCTGTTGCGGCGGTGGCCGCTCTGCGAGACATGGGCCTATGGCTGGAGTTGCTCACCGGAGACACCCAGCAGGCCGCAACTGAACTTGGGAAACAAGCAGCTTTTGATCGCGTGTCTGGGCAGATGCTACCCGAGGATAAACTTTGCCGCGTGGACGAATTGATTGCCGAGAAAAAAACAGTCGCAATGATCGGCGATGGCATCAATGACGCTCCGGCGCTGGCCCGCGCTCAGGTCGGCGTGGCCATGGGAGGCGGCACGGCAGTAGCGCGAGAGAGCGCAGACGTCGTTCTGATCGGCAATGACCTCAGCAAATTCGTTGAGACAGTCAAGATAGCGAGGAAGTGCCGGACAATCATCTACCAGAACTTCTATGGAACGCTGGCGGTTGACTGTGCAGGCATGGCTCTCGCGAGTTTGGGATTTCTCAACCCTTTGCTCGCCGCATTCATCCATGTGACTTCCGAACTGACGTTTATACTCAATTCCACCCGGCTGCTTGCACGTCATGAGACACGACCTGCGGAGGAGATAGACGTACCCGGCGCTAACCTTGTTCGCGAACGGGCAGCCTAAAATTGCACTCGAACGTGCCCGAGAACCGGAACACTGCTAGGTCCCGAATGACAGCCTTCTACTGACACGATTGCGGTCTCCTGTGAGTGCCGTCACATCCCCATCTGTCAAATTGTGGAAATATAGGCGAGCCCACAAGTTTGGGCAGAGGTCGCACCTTGGAGGAACAGACAGCGCCTGAACCTGGTTCGACCGTGATTACGGCGATCACGTCTCGGCGAAGCACCACGTCCCGCGACGAAAGCGAACTGCGCGCTATGCGCTTTGCTATGCGGATCTCGCTGGCCTTTGGCGTGTTGATGCTGATCGGCAAGACGACGGCATACTTCATGACGGGTTCGGCGGCCATTCTGTCAGATGCGGCCGAGTCGGTGATTCACGTTGTCGCGGTGGCGTTCGCGGCTTTCAGCCTTCGGCTTAGTACCAAGCCAGCCGCTGGGGAGTTCCTCTACGGCTACGAGCGCATCACGTTTTTCTCAGCCGGGTTTGAAGGCGCGATGATTGTGCTGGCCGCATTCTTCATTCTGTATGCTGCCATCGAGAAATGGATGACCGGCCTGCAACTGGAGAACCTGGGAGCGGGCACGCTGGTGGTGCTGGCGGCAGGTGTGCTCAATGCCGGGTTGGGGTGGTACCTGATACGCACGGGGAGGCGCAGCCACTCCCTCATTCTCGAGGCCAACGGCAAGCACGTTCTCACCGACAGCTGGACCAGTTTCGGCGTAGTGGCCGGGCTGGGGCTGGTGCTGCTGACCAAGTGGAAGCCGTTCGATCCACTGGTGGCGATTGCTGTGGCGATTAACATTCTGTGGGCTGGTGGGCACTTGATATGGCGTTCGGCTGTAGGGCTGCTCGACCACTCGGACCCAAGCGTTGGAAAAGAGATGCGGGGCAAGCTGGATGCCATCTGCGGTGAACTGGGTTTGCAATATCACGGCGTACGCTATCGCACAACGGGATACCGGCAGATCATCGAGGTGCACCTGCTATTCCCGCACGCAATGGCCGTCGGTGAGGCGCATCGGCTGGCGACGCTACTGGAAGAACGATTGCCGCAGGAACTCAGCGTGCCGGCGGAAGTGTTCACGCATCTGGAGTCGGTGGAAGACCACGCGGCCGTGCATGCGAGAGAACACTACACAGGAAAGCCGGAGTAGAACGCCAATGTAATGGGCGTCATCGGGCACCCCTACTGCAGGCTGAACCTCTCGTTGACTTTGTTGATTGCTTCTTCCATAGCACCGCTGCGTTCACCGCTGCGGCAAAAGTCCCGATTGCCATGGAACAGCACTCATTGCGAGCTTCGTTGCCCATTGAGTAGCACTGCCTAAGAGTGCTTTTAGTACCGTTGTCAGTCAGCTCTTAGGGATGCCGGCGCGGTGCCACCATCCGCCGCCAAGAGCCTGGAACAATGCGGCGGTGTCGGCAAAGCCATTGGCTTGAGCCTGCGCCAGGTTAATCACAGCTTGCTGATAGGTTTGTTCCGCGTTCAGGAGCGCCAGGTAATTGGCGTAGCCGGACTGAACCTGTTTCCCGGCCAGGTCGAGGGTAATGCTGGCAGCATCTTTGGCGGCAGCTGCGGCCTTCAGTGCGTCGGCATCCTGTTCGAGCGCATTCAACGTGTCAGCGACATTTTCAAAGGCAGTCAAGACAGTGCTGCGATATTGTTCGGCGGCCTGAGTATAAGCGGCTTTTGCGGCGCGTTCCCGGTGCAGCAGGGTGCCGCCTTGAAATATGGGCTGAGTCACGCCTGCGCCTAAGTCCCCAAAGCCCGTGCCTCCCGCAAAGATTTTGCTGAGGGTCAGCGCCATGCTGCCGGCATCTGCAGTCAGCGCAAAGCTCGGGAGCCGATTCGCACGCGCAACTCCAATCTGGGCACTGGCAAAATGCAGGTTCTCCTCGGCTTGTCGCACATCAGGGCGTTGTTCGACGAGTTGCGAAGGAAGGCTCAGGGGCAGCTCCTGCGGCAGCTGCAGAGTCGAAAGCTCAAACTTTTCAGGCAAATCTTGATTGGGAAATCCGCCTGAGAGCGCAGCCAGGAGGTCACGTTGTTGCGCCAACTGTTTCAGCAGCGGCGGCAGGGTGGCGGCGACTTGCGCGAGCTGTGATTCCTGCGCAGCCACATCGAGCCTGCTCACGTATCCTTTCGCATACTGGTTTCGCAAGATCTGCAGCATGTGGGTGTTGATGTCGATAAGCTCATGGGTCGCGTCAATCTGCGCCCGCAAGGACGCCTCTTGTATGGCGGCGGCGGCGACGTTTGAGCTCAATGTGATAAGCGTTGCGGCCAGGATAAAACGCACCTGCTGCTCCTGGGCGTTCAACGACTCCACGGTTCGCCGGTTCAGACCGAAAACATCCGGCACGAACGAAACGCTGACCTGCGGCGTAAAAAGGCTGTAATAGAAGATGTTGGAGTTGGGTACGGGCGAAAGTTCGTTGGATGACTTCGACCGGCTCGCAGAAAAGCCGCTCGCAATACTGGGATAGTAAGCACCCCGCTGGGCAAGCACATTCTCTCTGGCAACCAGCAGTGCCGCTTGCGCCGCCTTGAGGTCGGGATTGGCTTTGAGCGAGCGCTCAATCAAATCGTTGAGCGGCTTCGAGTGAAACAATGTCCACCATTCTCCGGAAATATCGCCACCTGCAACAAAGCCTTGCGCTTCTCCACCGCCAACATTGGGCGTGCTGCTGGTGGGCGGAGGTGGGACCGTTGTGTAACCACCGTTAGCTGGAGCAGCAGGCCTCTTGAAGTTGGGTCCAACCACGCAACCTGTGGTAAGCAGCAAGGCACAGAGCGCGATGAGTCGGGCGAGGCGTGATTTGCGAGTGTGAATCATTCCAATTAATTCCTAAGGCTTGCGGTTCATACGGGTGCCATTGATCGCTCCCGTATTCCTCGTGATCGAGTTCGCTGATCCATCAATGACCGCCGGGTTAGGACCGCGATGGCGCACATTGTCGAGCGGTGACACGGAGGGTCGGACGATACTCGGCGACCGAACAGGCAGGACGTGGTTGCCTGTTTCGTTCTGGATTAATCCGCCCTTTGCAACACCACCGGATTTGTCTGAACCCGGCTTATGAAGATTCATGGCGTTTGCAGTCGTGGAATGCTCCTGACGATTCGGGATCTGGTTAGGACGATTTGCCTTAGGTAGGCTTGCCTGGCTGGGCGGGTAATCCTTGCCAGGAACACGACGGCGATCGCGTTTTTCATCAGAGGGCTTTCCGCCATGTGTCCCGCCGTCCGCCGGGGTAGCGTTGTTTGCACGGTCGCCGCTACCGGCTTTCATGGAACTCTCGGATGATTGTTGGGGCGCTGGATCAACTGAGGCGGCATAACTTGCCACACACATCAACACGGCACAGCCAATCGTGAAAATGAGACAAACAGTCTTCATTTGGATTCGACCTCTGGCGTCGTGCCGTTCTCACGCCCCAGGAAGATCATTCTCAGCGCGGGCACAGCGAGAAGCAGCATGATGGGGCCGACCAACATGCCGCCCACGATCACGGTGGCGAGCGGACGCTGCACCTGGCTGCCAATGCCCGTCGAGATCGCTGCGGGCAACAGGCCAATGCACGCCGACAGTGCTGTCATCAGCAAGGGGCGCATGCGGGTGGAGGCAGCGCGGTACATCGCGTCCACCGGCGCCAGGCCGTGGGCCTTTTCCTGGTTGTAAAAAGTAATCATCAGGATGCCATCCATGACGGACACGCCAAAGAGCGAGACGAAGCCGATGGCGGCGGAGATGCTGAGATTGAGACCGGAGATATAGAGCGCTAACACGCCGCCAGCAACTGCGAAGGGGATGCCCGCCAGCGTCAGAATGGAGTCCCGGAAGTTATTGAACAAGCTGTAAAGCGCACCGGCGATAAGTATGAAGCTAATCGGCACGATGATCTCCAGGCGTTTCTCGGCTTCCTGAAGGTCTCCGAACTCGCCCGCCCAGAGCAGCCGATATCCCGGCGGAAGTGTGACATTCTTGGCGATGCGCTGCTGCGCCTCCTCGACCGTGCTGCCGAGGTCGCGGCCACGAACGCTGAACTTGACCGGGATGAAGCGCTGTACGCTCTCGTGGTAAATCCAGGCTGCTCCCGTATCCAATGAGATCGTGGCCAGCTCGCTCAAAGGTATGTAGGCGTTGGCGCCGCTGCTGGTTGGGTAAGCTACTTTGATGTTGCGGATTGCTTCGACGCTGTCGCGATAAGCCGGCGTGTAACGGACAACGAGATCGAAATTCCGGTCGCCCTCCAGAACCGATGTGGCTACCGCTCCGCCCATGGCTGCCTGAACGACGGAGTTCACATCACCGGAGTTGAGCCCATAGCGCGCCGCCTTAGTACGGTTCACCTTGATGTTGAGGTTTGGCTGCCCGAGTACCGGGAAGATACCGAGGTCGGCAATACCGCGCACCTGGGTCATCTGGTCCCGGACGTGCTCGGCCAACTTCGTCAGCATTTCGAGATTGGGACCGACGATCTTGACCGAATTGGAGCCTTTGACACCCGAGATCCCTTCTTCGATGTTGTCCTGAATGTATTGGGAGAAATTGAAGACGACTCCGGGCAACTCGTTGTTAAACTCCGCTTGAATTTGCTCGGTTAATTTCTCTTTGGTCAAGCCCCGCGGCCATTCGTCAAACGACTTTAGCGGTGCGAATAGCTCGAACGTTGGAGAATGGCGCGGCGTCGCTGCCGTCATCCGGCCGGCCATGCTGAGACACCACCGTAATGACTTCGGGATGTCTCAGGAGAATCTCACGCATTTTCCTCGTGGCCGCCTCGCCATCTTGCAGCGAAAGCGTGATCGGCATAGAAGCGCGAATCCAGAAATTGCCTTCCTCCAAGTGGGGGAGGAATTCGCTGCCAAGCCGCGTTCCCAGAAATGCGGACATGGCGAGAAAGACAATGCCAATGCCGACTGTGAGGGGACGGTGATCCAGGGCGAAGCGCAACGCGGGATTGTAAACACGGTGCAACAGGCGGACGACGATCGTTTCGTCTTCCTTCACGTGCTCAGGGAGCAGCATGGAGGCGAGCACGGGCGTGATGGTGAAGGTTGCAATTAGCGCCCCGGCTAGTGCGTAACCATAAGTTCGCGCCATGGGTCCGAAGATCTGACCCTCGACTCCCTGCATCGTGAATAGCGGCACAAAACCCGCGACGGTAATGAGCGCTGAGAACAGAACTGCCTTGTCCACCTGCATCGCGCTGATCAGAATCAGGCGCAAACGATCCGTCCAATTCGGAGCGTGCGCTTCATGGTCCGAAGCTCTGGTTGGATCGGGCCCCCAGGCACCCTGCGCCAAACGCTGCAGAAGAGCCAGTCTATCTTCCGGATTTCGCTGAAAATTCCGGAAGATGTTCTCCACCAGGATTACCGCTGAATCCACAATGATGCCGAAATCCACCGCGCCCACCGACAGCAGGTTCGCGCTTTCTCCCATGATCACCAGAATGATGGTGGCGAAGAACAGGGCGAAAGGAATGTTCAATCCGACGATGATCGCGCTGCGGAGATTGCCGAGGAAGATCCATTGGATCAAGAAGACCAGCAAGCATCCGAAAATCAGATTGTGCACAACGGTGTGCGTGGTCAGGGCGATCAGCGAAGAGCGGTCGTAATAAGGAACAACCTTGACTCCCGGCGGCAGGCTTCCATCGTGGTTCAAGTCGTTGATTACTGCCTTGACCTTCGGAATCATGTCCGCGGTCTTCTCCGTGCGCCTCTGTACCACGATCGCTCCGACGACATCGTCCTGCTGATCGCGGCCCAAGATTCCAAGCCTTGGTCGGTAGCCGACCGAGACCTTCCCCACATCCTTCATCAGTACCGGGACAGCATTTTCTTGTGTCAGGACCACATTCTCAATGTCTTCGACCTTGTAGCCCTCGGCCAAATCGTCGCTACCGCCATCATCAATCAAACCGACACCGCGGATATTGATCGACTGTTGGCCGATACTGATTTCGCGTCCGCCCACATTGATGTTTGCGTTGCCCAGCGCCGTCAGGATTTGGGGCACCGTGACGTTGTAGCCTTCCAGTTTGTGGGGATCGACTTCGACCTGAAATTCCTTGGTGGGACCGCCCCAACTGTTGACGGCTGCAATGCCGGGAATGGTCAACAGCCGGCGCAGGACGATCCAATCCTCAACCGTGCGCAGGTTCGTAATTCCGAAATGCTTCGGGCCGACGACCTGATAGCGATAGATTTCCCCAGTCGAGCTGTTAGCCTGGATCGTCGGCACCAGACCTCCTGGCAGGCTAACGTTCTGTTGCATTGCGACCGATGCTTGGCTGTAGGCGAAGTAATAGTCCACTCCGTATTTGAAGGTGACCCGAACAAAAGACAGCCCATAGAACGAAGTAGAGCGGATGACGTCAATGCCAGGCGTGGAGTAGAGCCCTATTTCCATGGGCCGCGTGTAGTAACGTTCCATCTCCTCGGCAGAGAGGCCCGGCGCCTGGGCGGTAATTTCCAGGATGACGGGCGTTGGATTCGGATACGCCTCAATGTTGAGCTTCTTGAAAGCGACCAGCCCGGCGCCGGCAAACAACAGGAGTCCCAACACCACGATCGCGCGGCGGCTCAGGCAAAATGCGATGAGAGACTTGAACATGACGTGTCTTTAATGAATGACCGGGCTAGTCCGTTGGTGGCGCCTCCAGCATGTTGCTGAGAAATACCGCCCCATCGCTGACCACCAGTTCTCCCCGCTGCAGACCTTCGAGAATCTGCACCTGACCGTCTGTTCGCAGGCCGGTCTTGATGATTCGTTGCACAAAACGGTGGCGATCGGTTGTCACCCACGCCACCATGGACCCATCAGGTTCGCGGACCACGCCATTCGCTGGCATAGCGGTGGCTTCCACCGGACCCTGGACGCGAATGACGAAGTTAGCGAGCATTCCCGGACGCAGCTCATTCTTGGGGTCTGTGATCTCGGAACGGATGGTTACTCGATGAGTGTTCGGATCAACCGCCTCGTAGACCTTCGATACCTTCCCTTTGAACACACGATCAGGGTAGGCCATCACCTTGACCGCGACTGGTTGTCCGACATGCAAAAACGCACTCTCGCTTTCGGGCACGTCTGCCATCATCCATTTGATCGTGACGTCGGCGACCGAATAAGGCGCAGGCGGATTCCCCGGTTGCACGAAGAGTCCGGGCGGCGCGTTGAACGATGTGACCTGGCCGGAAATAGGACTGCGTACTACCAGCGCGGGATCGATCTTCCGCGAGGCGATCATTTGATCAATTTCGGCGTTCGTCTTGCCGAAGACGAGGACTGCGTCCCGTGCGGCTTTGAGGGCGCCCTCAGCAGTTTGTTCATCTGAGGTCGCCTGTTCCAACTCCCGCTCGGAAACCCCCTTTGTTCCGCTAAGGTCCCTTGCCCGTGCCAGTTCTTTGCTGGTCAGCTCGTATGTCGCCGCCGCACCAATCAAATTCGACTCAGCCTGGATGAGGTCGGGGCTTTTGATCGTATAGAGCGGTTGCCCCTTCTGAACCTGGACACCAAGTTCCACGAAAGCCTTGAGGATGGTTCCCTGATAAACCGGAAAGACATCTACCGACAGGTCATAGGCGAAACTGATGTTGCCGACTGCCTCCTTCTCAACGGGGAACAGGTAGGTTCCCACTGGTTCGATCTTGATCGAATTCAGTTGGCTCGCTGACAGGTCCAAGGTTGCTTCAGACGGGGCCTATTGGAACTTGCACTTGATTTCGCGCTTGTAGCCTGACCCCGACTGCAGCCAGATTCCAGAACGCCTGTTGCGATGACAAGCGTTGCGGTCATCAAGGCAACTTTCTTGCGGATATGGCCCGGATATTTCATTGTTTTCGTTCGAAACTCCCCGCTACGAATGCGCCGATCTCTTTGCGTTCCGCTATCTGCGAGTGGCGCCCTGATTTCTCGACCGCTTCCTGCGAGTACGAAAGTGGGAGATGCCAGACATCAGTTCGCCCAAACCGATAACGACCACCGCAACGTACAAACAAACGGCGAAAAGAGCGATCACGCCCAAAACGTAACCGTTCAGCACATCCAGATTCACTGGGTACTCCGCACGTGGTTGTGCATTCCGGCTATGCCGCACCACTTTGGGCGACACTTCTTCCCAGACCGGTCGTACCGGTCTGTATCTCATGTATCCGGAAACTCCGATTCATGGAAAACACTCAAACGGTATCGGGAGTGGTATTTCGATTGCGCATACGCGAGCAGTTTTCCAATCTTTTGATTGGCGAGACGCGAACATCAGGATGAGCGTGCTAACTTCGTTGGGGTTCGCAACTCCCTCGATTGTCCGTGACTTAATCTTCCTGCTCAATCGTTTGATTGGGCCCGTGAACGCAGCAATTGATGGGATAATGAGCCGCCTGATTGAAATCCATGTTGAACATCGAGGGAATTTGGGAACCGCGTAATCGGAGGGCTGTGCTGCTCACTAGCAGCGGCATCGTCCTGGCGATCGCTGCCGTGGACTGGTGGACGAAGCCGTATTTCTCGCTAGGTTTTCTCTATTTGTTTCCCATCATGCTCGCTGCCGGGTTTCTGCCTCGGTGGGCAATCGCTTTAATGGGTATCGCATGTGCGCTGCTTAGCGAGCGTTTCAGCAACCTGGACCCCGCCGACGCCCCCATCCGTTTGAGTTTTGAGGCGCTGGCTCTGGTCGGCTGCGGATTATTCAGCTCAGAAGTCTTGCGCCACCGTCGTTTGAGATTGGCGTCCCAGGAGCGAATACGCGTGCTGGTGGAAACGAGTCCAGCGGCCATTGTCACTGTCGATGAGCATGGCTTCATCGAACTCGCCAACCGCGCGGCAGCTGAACTCATGGCTCCGCGAGAGGGAAATTTGATCGGGCAGCCGATCGCGGCATTCCTGCCCGAACTGCATCACGCATTGCGATGGGAAGAGGGGCCACAGTTCAGAGCATCGATGCAGTGCCGGGCGCATCGCGGCGACGGACAGTCGTTTGTGGCGGACGTGTGGTTCTCCACGTATAAGGAAGGGCAAAGCCCCAAGCTGGCCGCCATCATCGCTGATGTCACCGAAGAGCGGAGCGGCACTGCAGAGTCGACTTCGGCCACGTCGGACCACTCGGAACGGCTTCCCTTGAACAGTCGTGAATCGGATGTGCTCCGGCTTCTGGTTCAGGGTCTGGCCAACAAAGAAATAGCAGCGCGCCTAAACGTTTCAGAGAGTGTAGTCAAAAACACGCTCCAGCAGTTGTTT
The DNA here is from genome assembly GCA_963836295.1 of uncultured Acidobacteriaceae bacterium. Lineage (GTDB taxonomy): Bacteria > Acidobacteriota > Terriglobia > Terriglobales > Acidobacteriaceae > Bog-257. The sequence continues at coordinate 50,108 of CAWIIY010000014.1, forward strand.
TCGAAAACTGAAGTGCGCACTCGAAGCCAACTGGTTCGGGTCGCACTGGAGCGCTACAGGGATCTTTTGTGATGGCCTGCCATGCTGGCAGGCGATTTTGTTGCTTCCACATGAAGATGCAAAACACCTTAATGCGCAAGCGAACGTGTCGTCGAGTTGTCGGTTTTGTGCTCCGCTCGGTCCGCAAGCTTGGCTCGACCTCGGCTGTGTTCCTCGCCTGATGTTGCCAGGAAAGCAAAACGGAGATATGTTGCGGGTCTGATATAACCCCACGACGGCACATCCCTCTGTGCGTCGTGGCGCCGGCATCCGGTCGAGAAGTCACGCTCCACGATTGGTTCGGGGCCAGTCGATCCGCCAACGCTCGCCCGGCATCCGGGCCCAGAACAAGCGTTTCACCTGCGTGCCACGTGCATGGTGATATAGCGCAGCAGTGCGCTCGTAAAAGCCACGTGTGTGCCACGACTCGGGAAACCCGAAGAGCTGGCAGTCGAGATGATGGCAAAACTCGTGGCAAAGAGTGCTGAGAAATGTGCCGAATGAGGTGACTTGTTTCCGGATGGCGGTCCGCATCCAGAGACGGATGAGCATGGTTTCGGGACTGTAGTCGCCGAACAGCTCAATGGACGAGCCTCCCTCGCGGACTCGAAGCGGGCGGGCTGCAAGCACTCGGATCCCTGGCTCACGGACTTTGTAGAAGCTGGATGCAAGCGATAGAAACTCCGCACATGCTTGGCGAACGGACGAGGCGCGGCTGCTCTGCATCGCCAATTCGATAGACTTTGCCGACGCTTGCAACCGGTCGTCCTGCGGGACTTCCAGCGCTGTGAGCCGGTCGCTCTCAAGAAATCTTGCCCGTAACGCTGCTGTGCTTGGCGGTCGGTCGGTAAGCATTGCTGGAAATTGTCAACCTAGCGTGTCGAAGGTGCCAGGCTGGGTTTACAGCTGTTTTATCCAGTCGCTCGTCTTCATGACGCGGCTGAATCGCATGTTTATGAAGGTATTGCCGACCACGGTTGGAGCCAGGAGGAGCTTGTAGGGCTGCGGAATGTCGTAACCGAGGAAGCAGCTTGGATTTCACTTGCGCTCCATCCAGCCATAACATAGGCTGGTCTAGCTCCAAAGTCCATACACTCGAGCCCCCAGCGATTCGAACCGTCGGGGGCATTTTCAAAGGGCAGGCATCTGCATGATCTCACGCCAGAGCAGTTCGTAATAGCCTCGGAACCGGCCGCTACATTTTGGTGTCCCTTCACAAAAGCCCCGCCTGCCCCTTCACTCTCAAGTAGCATCCCAATTCCACCCGCGTCCGATAGCAAGCAACCACTAACCGCGGCTGTCCGCAGCCGTGATGACCTCTTCGACTGCTTCTGGACTGAAAGCGAGCGTAATGTCAACCAGCGCGTGGGGCACAAAGCAGCTTTCACTCAAGTAATTGACAGGCTTGTCAACTGGCTCAGTGACAACCAAGAGCTTTCCGCGCCGCGGCACGTACTTGATGATTACGCGCCTGATGCTGCTGCTATGGCATCCGAGCATTTCCTCGTCCTGGCCGAGAATAGGTACCGATTTTTTCACGAGTCGCTTTTTGACTACGCTTTTGCCAGGAGGTTTTCTTCTCGAGGCAGCCATCTTGTCGATTTGCTGTTAGCAGGCGAGCAACACCTCTTCCGTCGCGCACAGGTGCGCCAAGTGCTAGCGTTTCTTCGCGCGCAAGATTGGCCTCGGTATCTGCAAGAGCTTGAAACGGTACTCACCCGCCACGACATCCGCTTCCATATCAAGCGCCTGGTATTTCAATGGCTATCGTCTCTGACTGATCCGCGATGCGGAGAGTGGGAAGCGCTTCAGAGGGTAGTGTCCGTGGCGCCAGATCTCCGGGATCACATTCGCAGCTTTACTGCAGGACACGTCGGTTGGTTCGACATGATCGACGCTGCGGGCTTCCTTGATTCAGCCTTGTCGAGCGAAGATGAAGCGCGTGAGCAAGAGACAGTCTGGATGCTAAGCCTTGCTCCTATTCTGGAAGCACGGTCGGCTCGCATCTCCGAACTCCTGCTCAAGTATCGGAAACCAAGTGAACGATGGAATCAATACCTGCGGCATGTCTGCCGCAGCGGTAGTGCGTTTCATAGTCGTGACATGTTCAATTGGTTCCTGTCGCTCATCGATGACGGCACTCTTGATGGTGCTCGCCCTGGAATCGCGATAAATGACGACTGGTGGGGAATCCTCTATTCGATGTCTGAAAAGCGACCCGATCTCACATGCGAAGCAATTGCGCACTGGTTCGATCGCAGGATTGCAGAGTGGCGGAGCAGCCGCGAGATAGCAGACATCTCCAGCGACCAGGGCGAAGCATGGCGGTCACTGAAGGATAAGTTTCAATCTCGTGGACACCATGGTTATGTCATATCGCAAGCTACTAAGGCACCCCTGAGCTACGCGAGGGAAGAGGCGGAAGAATACGTTGAGGGGCGGCGGAGCCGTTACGCGGACGCGCTTCGGGCGCTGGTCGAGAAAACTATTGCGGAACGCGCGGCTGCAACCGATAAGCGGCCTGCGGAGCATCGCCTCAAGCCGATCGGCGCTTCTCTCGCCGCTCTGGACGCGCGAAGGTCGGCGAAATTGATTCTGGAGGTAATGGTCTTCCCTGCTGGTTACGATGCCTACAGTCGCGTGGATTCGTTGCAAAGTCTCATCTTCGCAGGAGTCCGCATTACACTCACGGAGATGATGAACGTTCTCGGCCCTGCGATCGAGCAAGCGCGCCGCGATCTCGGAAACAGCAATCAGAACCGTTGGTTGCTGGAACGCTGTTTGAGCCTCCTCCCATTCGCCGATCCGCCAGAGGAAGGCATCGCGAAGACTCGAGAAATTCTTTCGCAGATTCGTTTCTTCTACCCTCATGACTCAAGAGGCGTCGTCGCGGCCCTGGGCGCCAGCCGTTGTGCAGATGCGATGGACTTGCTTCTGGAACTGGCGAAGCCAGACGGAAGCGCGGTGCCCGCAGATTGGCGACGAGTGGATCACGGCCGTCGCCCAACTGGGCGGCAAGCGATCGAACGAAGTGCTGCTCTCGTTCGTCGACCCCAGTCAAAAGCTCTTCACGAAGGAGTTTATCCCTGACTTTCAGAACGGTGATGTGTTGGCACGCTTGCTCGCGGATCGAGCCGAGCGCGAGGACGCGTTCAAGACAGAGCTTTTTCGCCTGGCGAACGGAGACCTGCCCCTCGGCAAGCGCGGACTGCTAGCAAGAACATTCGCCCATTTCCGGCGAGAAGACCTGGTAGCCGGCCTCTGTGTCCTGCGCGACGACACCAACGAATTTCCGTGGGAACTGCTCCAGTCGATCGAGAACGCATTCTTGGAAAGACGCCCATACGGGGTGGAAGCACATGTCTACACCGTCGCGCCCCGGGGATCGAATGCCCTTCGAAAACGCCTTCTCGAGATGGCGCAAACAGACCCTCTGCGGAAGCGTTCAGCATTTGCTCTGCTCGGCCAGATCGAAGTGTGGCGGCTCGAACACGGTCGCCCCATGGAGGAGCCGCGACATCCCGCGATCGAGTCGGGCATTCATTGGCCGATTTGAAAACTGACGCATCGACCCCAGGGCACTCGGCGTCCAGACCATTGACTTTGCTGCTCGCACGGCGCGCTTCTCTGGTTGGGCCACTGATTCGGGATCAGTTCTCCAGCGCTTCAGCGCAGGCAAAAGTAGCAAGGTCGGTGCAGATAATTAAGGAGAGGCGCTAGTCGGCGCGACGATGCAATTTCTAAGTTGAGGAGTTGAGGCACAAGATCCGACGCGGAGTGGCAACGCTGCAAACAACTGATGCACAGCCAAACTCCAGTGATCAGATTTCACGTGCGGTCAGACTAAACGTCTGGCTGTTGGAATGTCTGTCCGCAGTCCTCACTTTCGCCTCTATTTCGTATGGGGCACGATACCGAAAATACTCCCTCTGCCTGTATGAGGCTCCACGTCGAAGTAAAAAGCTTAGAAGAGATAGTTAGAGCTCCGGTGCTGGAATATTCTCAAAGGCCTTCTTGGCATCCGTACGCGTGATCACTGTGTCGTACAGCCCAACGTCTTCGCCTTCATGTTTATCAATCCCGGTGTAGCTCAGGCTGGCATCCTCGTAACGCTTGAATTTATAAACGGCATCATTCATCAGACCGTTGTTGAAGAGTCCCAGGCTGACGAGCAGTGAGAAGTCCTTTATTGTCAGGCCGGTGACTTTCTTGAATAGGCCGGGTTCAAGTTGCGTGATCACGTCCTTCAGCGACCGCTCGCGGTAGTCGGTCAGGTACATGAAAATCGGAATCCGAGTAGCGAACTTAACAAGCTTCTCCTGAATCTGCTTTCTCAGGCTCTTGTATTCTTTTTCCTGTTCGGTCAACTCCTTTTTCTCCTTCTGCGATAATTCCTCGTCATTGGCCTCTTTGCGAGCCTTCTTCACCGCTTCAGATTTGTTGATGATCGTCTCGATGTCTTGGTTGAGGTTGCGAAAAGCCTCGATGTTCACGAGGGCATCCATCGCCTTCTTATTGTCCATCAGTCGGCGCAGAGTGTCATTATCGACGTTCACAAGAAGCGCACTCTCCCAACGTCGTGCAAGAAGGGTTGCGGTCGTGCCGCTCATTGCCATCTCGAGAACCCCGGCGGCATCGATCTGTTTCATGGAACTTCCGTCGTAAGCGAGAACAGGCAGGAAGCTGATGAACTCTTCCACCTTCTTCTCCGGGTTTGTTTCATCCACGCTCAACCTGCAACTGTAATCGGCAATTTGCCGCAAGGCCCGGTCCGGAGCGAAGTCGAAGACGTAGCATTCTTCCTTGAGGATTTGCTCATTGTTTGGAAACTGGCCATCAGGGTTCCGCAGGGTCCAAGGAGACTGCACACGAAACGCTGCCTGAAAGTAGGTTTCAGGACTGGATGAGTTGCGAAGCATAAGAATGCCAGTCCAAGGCTTCACGGTCACGCCTGTTGTGAGCTTTCCGCAAGAAAGAGTAATCGTTTTGGCTTTCAGCGGGTCGTCCATCGCCTCCACGACCGGCGGTAGAGCATCGACACCGATACCAGCCGCGGTTCCGGCAGCGACGATAACCTTGTAATCGTGGTAGAACGTATTTTGCCTCCTCGACAGCAGATTACGCATGGCGTGACAGGAAGCTACGCTGGGAAGGAACCAGAACGTGTGTGACAGCACATTCAGCAGTCGCACGTCCGAGAACGGCATCGGCGGCTTTCCTGCCCCAAGTTTCAGATTGTCAACGGTGGTTGGCAGAAATGCGCCGCGAATCAGGTCCAGCCATTTCTGAACTTCGTTCTCATACTTGAACTTTGCCTTGTCGCCAACTCCTTCAGCGGAAAAGAACACATTCAAATCGAATTCGTTGAACTCGCCTTCCATTGCAATTTCCCGGATCGCGTCCGGGAGTTGATAGGTCAGGAGCACCATACGAGGTAATGCGGCATAGGGATTGTTGGGGCCTTTCCAATCGCGCTTGGCCCGTTGCTCGTCCGAATACGTCCAGTTATAGATTTGCTCCTCGATGAACTCACCAGAGGCAATCGCTCGGAATGGCGTTCCGGATAAGTAGAGATAGGCATCGGTCGTGATAGGCATGACGTCTTCGTCGAAGTCTTTGATGCCCTCACCTTCCCCGAACTCAACCTCTTTATTGTCCTCCGCCTCGAACAGTTCCTTCGCGTTTTCCCGCCACGCACCGTAGTGGTATTCGTCAAGGATCACGCAGTCCCAATTGGTCAAGTGCACCCATTCGTTTTTCGTCTTGATGCCACCCGTACTCGGGTTACGACCCATGTAGTCTTGAAATGAGCCAAAACATACAAACGGCTTCGTCTTGTCGGCATCCTCATAGGACAACCCGCCGGGTGAGATGAACTGCCAACCCTTGAAATCCACGTGACTCTTCAAGTCCTCTTCCCAGGCACTCTGCACTGCCGGCTTGAAGGTCAAGACCAGGACTTTGCGCCATCCCATCTTCTTCGCCAACTGATATGCGGCAAACGTCTTTCCGAACCGCATCTTGGCATTCCAGAGGAAGTGAGGCGGCTTGTTTCGATTACCTTTCTCTTTCCGCCAACTAGCGAAATACGCAGCTGTCTTTTCGACGGCTGCTTGCTGCTCCGGTCGCATCTTGAAGTCGAGAGACCGGTTCTCCTCGTTGAGTTGTCCAGTCCGAACAGCGACGATAGCTGTTTTCGCTTGGACCACGGTGCACCGATACCACTCTCCTCCTTCGTTCTTCACTCCATTGATCCGGAGCATTCGATGCACTTCGTGATCGGTGAATACAGTTCCATCATGCCGCATCGCGGACTCCTGCAGGACGATCCGGTATGGCAGCTTTCCGGGTTTCAGGATTGGGTACTGCTAGGCGACGCGGCTTTGCACGTCCACTGTCGTATAGCCAACCTTCAGCATGTTCGCATACTGCGGGTTCGTGTCCTCGTACGCGTAGATCATGGGCCGAGCTTTAGGACGCGGAGGGAAGAAGTCTTTACTCATCAGTGCCATCCATAGGGCGGACGACCTTTTCGATGAACGCGATCTCACTAGCGGAGATGCCATATTTCGCGTAGAGATCCTCGTCCGTCCAACGCTTCGTCCACTTCTGGGTTGGCACGAACTCGTAATCCATTGAGTCCAAGGCTCCGCCCCGTCCGCGCGTCGAAAAACGCTTACCTCTACGTTGTTGGTAGTACAAAGCGCTTGCCATGTGGCGTTCGCGCTGCCGGTCAGCACGGCGCTTCCATCTACTGTGCGAAATTCAAACCATTTGGCGTGTAGCGGGCGTTTGCGCTCTTCGCCGTCACTCCACACTGCTTGTACGGGCAATCCCCATCCTTTGGCCAGCTCAAATGGGAAGTTGGATTCAGTCGATTTAGGGGCCACTGCCACGTTGATCCGCTTGCAGGCAATCCTTTTCGCCAGGACATAAATTGACGCAGCGTCAGGATCGATAAACGGCGACATAACAGTGAGGTCGTCTACATCCTTCACCATCGAGCTTATGGTCTCGATGATCGGACTGGTTACGGAGTGCACCAACTTAGGGGAGTTGACGGAGGCCGCCCCCCGGCCTGCTGCTTGCGCGCGTTCCCGAAAGAGTTCCATCCACAGACGGTCTGCGCATTGAAACTGGTCAGCCCCTCGATTCTCCAATGCCAAAACAAACTCGGAAAAGTCAGCAAATATTGCAGGATCTTTTCGACTGCTAAATACTTCAATAACTTCAAGGTTGCGTCCGAAGCCGCCGAACGTGAGATTGCCGCTGCCCACGACGAGAACGTCCTCGTTTTCTCCAACGAGGTATGTGCACTTGGGATGGAATACGCCGCCTGACAGCCGGACTGGGATCAATCGATAGTCTTGGCCCACTGCGCTGGATTTACGTTCAATGAGGGAACTCTTATAGCCGTGGACGTCTGCAATGATCCAGGTCTGTTGGCAGCCACCCTGCCTCAATGAGCGAAGAATGATGGACTCAAAAAAACTGAGGCTGAGGGTGTAGGTGGTAAAGAGTGCTTTCTGCCACCGTGAGGACTTTATGACGTCGAGAAGTGTGCGCATGAATCTTGGCTAGTACAGCTGTTCGCAATAATGGCAGCTCGAATCTCGTACACCGCAGGTGTTGAATAAGGCTCCGGGTGCGGCACGAGAATTGCTTCCCGCCAACATTAAGCCCAAGTTCACGGCCATTCAGTGATTGAAATCACAAACACCCAATGGTGGCAGGTTCCTATTGGCGATTCTGGCCGCACTCGTTGCCTTCGCCAGTTCGATCTTGTTCTCGAGCGTAGCGCCACCGTCTTTCCACGCGTAGAGAAAGACCAGGTCGATATCGCCGCCCGGGACGCAAAGGCGATGGCCGTCCGGAGAGAAAGCAGCACCGTAGAATGCGCCATTCTGGACGAGCGTCTGTGTGACCTTCCGCGTCTTCAGATCGACGACCTGAACGCCTTGCTCGCGCCAGCCGCGAAGACGGAATCATATCGACAATGGCGGGGGCTGCGAGGACGTCGCCAAGAAAGCTTAGCTGGCCGCGGGTAGGCACAGGGAGTCTATGTTGCCGCACCAACTGAATCGCAGCCTAAGATGTCGGTCCTAGCAGTTTCCTGACGCGATCTCTTTTCATAATCCCGGCAGGTCCGTCTTTCGTTGTATGCTCCGCCCACTTCTCAACCTGGGTCAGGCGGATGCGGTGTTCGACAGGCTTCCGATAAACAGTAACCGTGAACTCGGTCGTGGGACCGGGTGCCGCCGTGATCGGACCGGCGGCGCGAAATTCGGCGACCGCATGAGCGACAGCCTCATATAAGGAGTCGGCGTCAACCTCAACGGCGTGGAGGATTCCATCTTGATCGGTGAATGAGACGCGACAGCGAGCCACAAGGGGATTATAGCCTTGTATTCGCCGTTTGTTCGTCCCGTAATCGATGTGCATTTGGCGGCGACCCGCTAGCTGAAACGCGATCCCGATAAGACGTCATGACTCGGAGCGAAAGTTTTTTGTGTAGATGTAAGTCATTGTGGAGCAATCATGTAGCAGAAACAGTGAATCCTTAACACCACCGCCCTGGTTTGGTCCGTAATGAGAAACGGCGCGCCTGTTGCCTCCTTGGATTCGTGCATTGCGCCGACGCGCATTGAGCTGCTAGGCTAAAAGCGAATAAACGGCGAAACTTATTCGCGGCGGTTTAGATGACCTCACCCCAGCAGGCCTTGGCTCCACGCTCAAGCACCACTCTCGATACCGTTCACGACATCTTAGGAACGCTGGTCGCCCGCTACCGAACGGACGAAGTCCTCACCTGCCTGCGACAAATCCCAGCTCGGGAGGCAGTATTTCGGCCGATGCCAGACTGGGTCAGAGCTGAGCTGGCTGAGGCGTACCGCACGAAAGGGATCAAAGAACTCTATTCGCACCAGGCTGCCACTGCGGAGCTAGTACACAACGGCAAGAACGTCGTCGTAGTAACTCCGACAGCATCCGGCAAAACACTCTGTTACAACCTGCCAGTGCTGAATGCCGTGTTGGAGAATCCCGACACCCGCGCTCTTTACCTGTTTCCCACCAAGGCGCTCGCACAGGACCAGCTCGCGGAATTGCATGATCTCGCGACAAGGCTCGAAGACCGCTTTGGGGGGTTTACCTATGACGGCGACACACCGCAGGACGCCCGCAAGGCAATCCGGGAACGGGGACACATTGTCCTGACCAACCCGGAGATGCTGCACACCGGAATTCTGCCGCACCACACCAAGTGGATGCGGCTGTTCGAGAACCTGCGTTACATCGTTCTGGATGAATTGCACACCTATCGCGGGGTCTTCGGAAGCCATTTGGCGAACGTGCTGCGACGATTGCGGCGCGTCGCGCAATTCTACGGTTCGAATCCGCAGTTCATCTGCTGTTCGGCCACGATCGCAAACCCTGGGGAGTTGGCCTCGCAACTCATCGAGCGAGAAGTTGAGGTTGTCGAGGAGAACGGCGCTCCGTCCGGGGAAAAGCTCTTCGCTTTCTACAATCCGCCGATGGTCAACCGCAATCTTGGCATCCGGCGCAGCTATATCAATGAAGCCAGCCGCGTAGCCAGGGAACTGCTGTCACGCAAGCTACAAACGATTGTTTTTGCCAACAGCAGACTGCACACGGAAGTCCTGCTCACGTACCTGCAACAGGCGAACCCTCCAAAGCCCGGCCACGCAGAGCCGGTCCGTGGGTATCGCGGCGGATACCTGCCCGGCGAAAGACGCGAGATCGAACGTGGTCTACGTGATGGCCGGATTCGCGGAGTGGTGACGACTAACGCACTGGAGTTGGGAATTGATATCGGATCGCTCGATGCCTGTGTGATGGCTGGCTACGCGGGTTCGATTGCTTCCACTTGGCAACGTGCAGGGCGTGCGGGACGCCGCAGTGGCACCTCCTGCGCGGTGTTCGTTGCGTCTTCTGCTCCTCTCGATCAATTCATCGTGCAGCATCCCGACTACTTTTTCGGAAGTTCGCCCGAGCACGCCCACATCCAGCCCGACAACCTCGAGATACTGGTGAACCATTTGAAGTGTGCGGCGTTCGAGCTGCCGCTCTCTCCCGATGATCGCTTCGGCAGCGTGGAATTGCCTGAGCTCTGCGAGCGACTGGCTGACGCCGGGTTCCTGCAACGTAGCGGAGTCAACTGGCACTGGGTCCAGGAGAGCTATCCGGCAGACACCAGCAGCCTGCGTTCGGTAACCTCCGACAATTTCGTCATCATCGATATCACTGGCGGGGAGAATGGAAAGCCCGAGGTAATTGGCGAGGTGGATTTCTCCTCCGCGCTCACCACCGTCCATCCCAAGGCGATCTACATTCACCAGGGACAGCAGTTTCACGTCGAGCGGCTGGATTTCGACCACCGCAAGGCCTACGTCAAGCGCGTGGACGTGGACTACTTCACCGACGCCATCCGCTACACCCAGGTACGGGTATTGGAAATCGCCGAGGAACAGCGTATTCCCGGCCCAGCATCGCGAGCCCACGGCGAGGTGCTCGTGCGCTCGCAGGTCGTGGGTTTCAAGAAGATCAAGTTCTTCACCAACGAGAACGTGGGCTCCGGAAGGCTCGAATTGCCCGAGAATGAAATGCATACCACGGCGTTCTGGGTGACACTCCAGCACGAACTCTTGGCGAGCCTCCCTTTCACGCTGTCCGAGCGCCAGAGTGGAATTTTCGGACTGGTTTACGCCCTCGCATCCACGGCGACTCTGCTGCTGATGTGCGACCGCAGGGACATTGGTACAGCCGTCGGAGAGCGCCCTCCGTTCGGGGGAGCCGAAACGGAATGGCAGGAGTTCTCGCATGCCCCAGGTGTCGAGAAGGAACTATTCGAGCCGAACCTGTACTTGTACGACGCCTATCCGGGAGGGATTGGATTCAGCGAACCGCTTTATCGCTCATATAAGGAGCTGTTGACGCGCACCCGAGAACTCATCGAGGCCTGTCCATGTGACAGCGGATGCCCCTCCTGTGTCGGCCCCGCTGGCGACAAGAGCGAACGTGCTAAGGAAGTGGCTCTGTCGATTCTTGAACGACTCTGTTCCTGAGACGCGGCCACGCTTACAGCAACAAGTAAGACGGCGGGGATTGTCACATCGTGAATCACACAACAACAGATCGTTTTGCTCGACTGAAGGCGTTGCAGCGTCCGTTGGCGCTGCCCCTGCCCGAACGCGACGTTGAGCCGGCAGGGAACTGTGGCGAAGATGGATCTACCAGCTACGCTTCGACGGCCGCCGTCGGAGCAGACCGGCTGACCCAGCTTCTAGGCGCTTCGATTAAGCGGAACGCCCATGCCGAACACCTGTCACTGCACTGTTGGCATGGTGGCCACGCCGCATGCATTCCAAATGCTGCGGCATTGCGGTTGCTTGCCCCAGATGCGCCAGACGAAGTGGCGGACCCTGAACAGTGGCTGTTTCTCGATACCGAAACAACCGGACTTGCCGGCGGGACAGGGACGTATCCATTCCTGGTTGGCATCGCATGGTGGGAGGGCGGAGGTCTTGAGGTTGAGCAGTTATTCATGCGCGAGTACAGCGAGGAACGCTCGCTGCTGGCTGCTCTTGCGGAGCGATTAGCCGAGCGTCCCGTTTTAGTCACGTTCAACGGCAAATCATTCGACTGGCCGTTACTGGAAACGCGGTACCGGATGACGCGAACTATTGCTCCACCCGAACCGCGAGCCCACCTTGATTTCCTTCATCCGGCAAGGAATCTCTGGCGCCTGCGCTTGGGCTCCGTAAGGCTGTCGCAGCTCGAACCATCATGTGTTGGGATGGGACCGCGGTGCCGATGTCCCGTCCGAGCTGATCCCAAGCATCTATCTCGATTTCGTTCGTGGCGGACGTGCCGAGCCGCTGGTTCCCGTCTTCCAGCACAACCAGATGGATCTTCGCGGACTGGCAGGACTCTCGAGACGTATCTTGTCACTGCTGAGTGATGAAGAGGGAACCAGTCAGGACGGGTTAGAGCTATTCGGGGTCTCCCGTATCTGCGAGCGACGCGGCGAGGTCAAGCGAGCGCGCAGACTGTACGAACAATCGATTGTGTCCGCGTTGCCGGAAGAAACCAATCGCGCCGCCCGCGCGGCACTCGCGCGACTGGCAAAGCGTGATGGAGACCTCGCGCGTGCGCACGAACTTTGGGAAAGCGCAGTGGGCAATCGCGCGAGGGGTACGAGGCTTACGAGCAGCTGGCAATTTATTACGAACATGAGGCCCGCGACCCGCAACGGGCGCTGACGCTTGCACGTGAGGCGCTCGACCAGCTTCGCTGTGCAAACCAAATGGGAACGATTGCGGCAGCCACATACCACAAGACCAAGGAGAGATTTGAATATCGGTTATTGCGTCTCGAGCGCAAGGCCAGCCGCACGCTGCTCGACACACTTTGCACATCGCCAGGGCCGGCCCTCGGAGGAAAGGCTAGTGACAGCCACGAGACCTGGCGCAGCGCGAGAGATATCATCACAGAACGGTCGAACGGCCGAGGAGTGATCCATGACGTCTTCCCCTTCCCTTGGAAAGCACGCGAGTGGAGCGACGAGCAATCAACCTGCAGTACCCGAGCCTTCGTTCGCCGAGAGAGCACGCACGTTGATGCACTCGGGCCGCATCGGTAGTCTCTCGACGCTGTCGCGCAAGCAGCCGGGTTTTCCATTCGGGTCCCTGATGCCTTACGGGCTGGACAGCCAGGGCCGCCCCATCTTCCTCATCAGTACGATGGCGATGCATACCCAGAATCTGCAGGCCGACCCACGCGCCAGCTTGTTTGTCACCGAGCCGGGCGCGAGCGGCGACTCACTCGGCTCATCGAGAGTCACGCTGATAGGAAGTGCCAACAGAGTCCCAGAGCCTGAGTTGGCAGATGTGCGTACTGCCTATTTGACTGGCTACCCGGACAGCAAGTACTGGGTCGACTTCGAAGACTTCTTCTTTTATCGCTTGGATGTGATCGACGTTTATTACGTAGGCGGTTTCGGAGTGATGGGATGGATGCCGGCGTCGGACTACTTCCAGGCGCAGCCTGATCCGCTAGCAAGCGACAAGCGAGACATCATGCAGCACATGAATGCCGACCATAAAGATGCGCTCATCCTCCTCGCTAAACGGTTTGCGAACATCGAAGCACAACAGGCAGAGATGACCGCGGTCGATCGCCTAGGCTTTCACCTGCGGCTGAAAACCGAAGAAGGCATGAAGGGAACCAGGATTGCATTCCCGCGGGAAGTGAGCGATACGTCGCAGAGCAGAGAAGTGTTCGTCGAAATGGTACGGCAGGCACGTGAACGGTAACGCAACCATCCTCGGCAGCGTCGCAACCCGCCCCTAGAATTGCCGCGGATTCGGTAAAGCGCATTAAGCCGGCTTCGCAAAATCCCCTGGACTGTACGGGGTAGCGCGCCACTCCGGCCTGCGCGCGCGACTCGCCTCCGACAACGCGCGCTTTAGACCAGCGCCGTCGAAGGCCGTGCCGTAGACCGGAGTTCCCGGCTGTTGACGCCAGGACACCCGTGCCGAGAGGTTCTTCACCAAAGCAACTGCATCGCTTAGGTATTTCCAGGTGATCACGTCCGGGGCTCTGACCGCTCGAACATAGTCCCTAAACCATGTCCGACCGGCACCCACCGCCAGTCGACTCAGATGTTTGGTAACAGGTCAAAGAACTCGTCGTCCTCGTTCTTGCCGCCCTCTCCCGCTCCAATTTCCTTTTCCGACCGGATGAACTCAATGCGTTCGATCCATTTCACCATCTTGTATCCAAGCTGGTTCTCAACTCGCAGTCGCAGAGGCGCGCCATACACCTCGGTTAACGGCTTCCCATTCATGTGCGTAGCCAGTTGACACTCAGCTTTGACAAGATTGTCGATCGTCTGCGTTTCGTAATAAGTTCCGCCATACAGGCCGTCACCGAAGGAGAAGAACGCGACGACCCTGGCTTCCGGCTTTGGCCGCACTAGATCGATCAAATTCTTGAGCGGAATGCCGCCCCACTTGGCGATTCCACTCCAGCCCTGGATGCAGTGGTGCATCGTGATGTCGTCGAAATGTCCCAGTCTTTCCATATCGGCGAGCGACAGTTCGACTGGATTCTCCACCAGTCCTCCGACTCTCAACCGGAAGTCCCGAAAGCGGTTCTCGGCAAGGCGTTTCCAATCCTCTCGAACGGGCATCTTGCCGTTCGGCCAGAAGTAGGGCGAGATCTGGGCCTCCGAGTACCCCTGGCGCGGAATGAGTCGGTTTAGCGTCAATAACTGCATTGGATACGTCACGGATTTCAGCGCATGCTGCAAGCCGCGCGGATGGTTCCACGACACGTAATGCGCTACAACCCACGACAGCACAACGACTCCGATTCCCACGAATCCCCAGTACATCCCGGAACTGTTCAGGTCGTCGGTTCCCATCACGATGTGGTTCATGTTGCGCGCAAACCCGGTCATCACGACCATGGTGACGTGGACCACGATGAAGCCGAGGAAGCCCAGCATATTCAGGAAGTGGATGCAGCCGTGCCGACTGCCTTCCGCCAAACAGACGGGCGTACCAAGGAAAATGGTTCACCACTGCCGGTGACATGGCGATTCCGGTCAGGATTGCCAGCGGACCGAAGATGAAGAAGACGCTGAAATATGCGATCTGCTGTAGGGCGTTGTATCCGTAGAAGCCGTTTGGCTCCGCCGGCATATGCAGCGTGGCGTAGTGCACGAAGATACTCCAAGCTTGCAGCAAGACGATCCCCGACGTCGGGACAATGCGCCGCCACTGGTTCGTGTCAAACAGCATTATGGCGAACAAAATTCCTGTCACGATGAACCCGTGCACGGTGATGAAGTGCCAGACACGGGCAATGCCAATCGTGTGCCGATACCCTGGCGTGGCCACAACCGGCGATATGTAACGGGCATCGTCTTTCGCGGTCCATAAACGATCACGATGAACCGTAATCGGCGTGAGCCGTATCCATTCCGTGCCGGGAGTGCAGCCGTCGTTGAAGTACAGCCGCGGATGATCCATCAGAATCGAAAGGCCGCTGCGAATCAGGATCATCACGAAGAAGAAGTTGAAGAAGTGACAGTAACGAATCCAGAGCGGGAAGCCGTGTGGCCCTGCAGTGTTCGACACCTGAATGCCTTCAGGTATCCGGGGCATACCTGCTACGACAACCTCGATCCATGCCGCCGCGAAAACGGCCATCACCACTACGGCGATGCCAATGAGAATGGACGGACGCACCCAAACCCGAAACCGCCGATCTTCTGGGACATGCACCGCGCGATGTGCCGCATCAAAATGGGCCATACCTAACTAGATTCCAGATGACATAGGAAAGTTTGTGCCGTGGATGCGTCCTCCGACTAGGGGCGAGCGAGTCGAAGCCAAAGGTTGGCGCAGCACTATATATATCGTAATCCGATATACTGAGAATGAGGTGAGGATGGACTACAAATTTATTGAAGATCTTTTCACCGCGGCGGAAGTCCCAAAGGAGGGCATCCACAGCCGCGTGCTACAGAAAGACGAGCATGTGAATATCACGCTGTTCGGGTTCTCGGCTGGTCAGGAACTCTCGCTTCATTCGGCCCCCACTCCTGCAGTCATCTGCATATTGAATGGGGAGGCAGACATAACTCTCGGCGAAGATATTCATCAGGCCAAGGCCGGCTCGTTCGCGTACATGCCACCATTGCTCCCACACGCAATCGCGGCAAAGAGTGCTACGACGATGCTCCTGATCCAGATCAAGATTTCGACATAGTAGCCGTTGAAATCAGCTTGTTCCCGCAGAGACGGAGGGCTCATGAGAAAAGCGACTGAGGTGTTGGAGCGAGAGCACAAACTCATCAATAAGGCGGTGGCCGCCATGGCGCAAATCGTCGTCCAACTTGAATTTCGTCATGCTGTGAGCCCGGAGGTTCTGCGGAATCTGCTGCAGTTCATGCGAGAATTCGGTGACCAGTGCCATCGCCGCAAGGAAGAAAGCTATTTGTTTCCGTACCTGGAAAGCAAGGGCGTGCCGTCGACTGGGTGTCCGCTCTCAGCCCTGAAAGGCGAGCACGTTAAGTCACGACAGCTTCTGGCCGACCTGAACTCCGCGGCTGCCGCCTATATCGCCTATATCAATGACGCTGAACGAGGCCGCCTCACACTGATTCAGGCGCTGCAAAGCCTCATGGCTCTTTATCCCGCCCCATATCTGGAAAGAAGACTATCTGTTATTCCCAATGGCCGACAGGATCCTTGCAGAGA
>CAWIIY010000015.1:0-4626 GCA_963836295.1 uncultured Acidobacteriaceae bacterium
CGTCGAAACCGACGGCGTCGAACTTGATTCCTACGTCACGACAGACATCTTCCATGAAATCGCGGGGAAGGCCTTCTGTGTCGTACAGTTTGAATGCCATTTCACCGGGGAGTGTGAGCGTGGAGACCCGTCGCAGCTCGTGCAGTGATTTAGCTATTGTCGCAGGAGTTTCGTTTGGCAAAAACTGCGCCAAACTTTTCTCAGTTGACGTAACCGCAGCGCTGCTACCCTCGATCATTTCTCTGAGTTTTTGGAATCCCGGAGCTATGAGTTCTTTCTGCTGAATCCGAAGATTTGTTTGTGATCTATCACGCACAGAATCGTAGGCTTTCATTAAGAGCTCAAGCCGCTGCCCGAGTTGTCGATGAATTTCTTCCCACTGTCCAATCAACGGAACCACGGAATTATCGAATGCCGTACCCGAATGCGCGAGTCGCTGCAGCTCAGGCACGATAATTTGCAGTTGCGCGTCGAGGGCTTTTGCCGCATTCAGGATTATGACTTCGTTTATCCCAACTTCCAGCAGCGTTAGCCCAACGTTCAGCGTCCTCGCGAACCTTGTCTCTTCACCCTTGATCGTCTCCGCCACGCGACTCGCCGTCTCGACCAGCTCGGGATACGCATCCTTCATCAGGTCGCGCAGAGCGAACACCATCTCGAAAAGAAACGGTTTGTCCTGACCTAGCAACCGCCCATGCCGAATCGCCCTACGAATAATCTTCCGCAGCACATAGCCGCGGCCCTCGTTTGACGGCAGCACGCCATCGGAGATCAGGAACGTTGACGCACGCGCATGATCGGCAATCACGCGCAGCGATGCCGCCTGATGATGCCGCTCTTCTTCATCTTCTTTCTTTAGCTCGATGTCCAGCGAGGCTCCGGTCAACTCCGCTGCGCGCTGAATCAGAGGCACAAACAGGTCCGTATCGTAGTTCGAGATCACGCCCTGCATGACGGCCGTCACGCGCTCCAGGCCAGCGCCGGTATCGATCGACGGCTTGGGCAGCGGACGCATCGTACCGTCGGGCTGCTTATCGAACTGCATGAAGACCAGGTTCCAGATTTCGACGTAGCGCCCGCACTCGCAACCGAACGCGCAGTCGGTGTGTCCGTCGTCGCTTGCCTCGGGGCCCATGTCGTAATAGATTTCGCTGCACGGGCCGCAGGGGCCGGTGTCGCCCATCATCCAGAAGTTGTCCTTCATGCCGAACTCGTAGATGCGCTCGGGCGGAACTCCATCTTTTTCTAAAACCGCGCGCCAATGTTCGTAGGCCTCATCGTCGCGCGCAATGCCCTGCTCGCCCTTGAATATCGTCGCGAAAAGTTTGTCCTTCGGAATGCCGAACCAGTCCGGCGAGGTGACCAGCTCCCACGCAAAGGCGATGGCATCCTTCTTGAAGTAGTCGCCAAAGCTGAAATTGCCCAGCATCTCGAAGAAGGTGTGGTGCCGATTGGTGAAGCCGACGTTCTCCAGGTCGTTGTGCTTGCCGCCGGCACGCACGCACTTCTGCGACGAGGTCGCCTTGTTGTAGTCGCGCTTCTCGATGCCCAGGAAGACGTCCTTGAACTGGTTCATGCCGGCGTTGGTGAACAGCAGGGTAGGATCGTTGGCCGGAACCAGCGACGACGAGTGCACGATCTTGTGACCGTGCTGCTCAAAATAGCGCAGAAACATGGACCGAACTTCAGAACCAGAAAGCTTGCGAGTGGGCATAGAGACTGTAGAAATTCTAACAGCAGGAGTCAGTTGCCAGTAGCCAGTTGCCAGTAGCAGCATCAACCTTCAATTTGTCATTCCGACCGAGGACTTCCGTCCGAGCGGAAGGGACCCGCGGTTCCCGTGGGCTTACTGAGAATGTCGTCGAGAGTAATCGGCTTCCCCCAATCCTCGGACAAGTCCTGCCAGGTGTGATTCATCGATTCGATGAGTCGAATCTTCTTTTCTCTTCGCCAAGGCTTGAGTTGCTTCTCTCGTGCGATTGCATTGCGAATATCGCCGAAGATTTGGTGCCAGACCAACCGCTTGATGTTGTATCGGGCTGTGAAACCCTCGTACGTGTGGTTCTTGCGTTCGCGCACGCGCCTCCCGATATTGTTTGTAACTCCCACATAGAAGTTGTGCGACCGGCTGGCAAGAATGTAGACGGCGTAGCGATGCTCTTTCACGCCGACAATGGTTACACTCGGCTTCGATGCACATCCGTGCGCTGGGTCACACGTCGGGGGAACCGCAGATCCCTCCGCTCGGCCTAAAGGCCTCGGTCGGGATGACAAATCGAGACGGTGAGTGCTGTAGGGGTCCTTCGACTCCGGTGGCGCAAACCCAGCGTCGCCTCCGCTCCGGATGACAGAATGAAAAATGGCTGCTGAAGGTTGATTTGGCTGAGTGCTGAATGCTGAATGCTTCTTACTGGCTACTGACTACTGACAACTGCTTCCCCCGCACCATTCACGGTAAATTTGTTCTAAGGGATTGCGACGGAATTATGATCGACCTTTGGGAGTAGGGCCGCTTAGCGAGTTTGCAGTTGCAGGCCGTGTGACGGGCGTCAATCATTCTTTCCATCGTGTTCAACGACAAACAAACTTCCCTATGGTTTTTGACAGATACCAGCAGCAGTCGGGCTGTGGGTGTCGCAGAGTTTAGCTGTGTGGGGGCCGACGGTCAGGGAAGAAGTTGCGGTTATCCCGGGGTAACGGCTAATTCCCACGGCGGCTGGCACAGGAATTTTCGCTCATGCGCAGGTAGTCAAAGACCAAGCGCACGTGGCGCGTGAGTTGTCGCATTTTCTGCGCGACGCTGCGCCCCCCTTGGGATTTGATCACTCCGATAGCGAAACGGCGAAGCCGGGTTATGTTTTCCGGGCCGTAGCCGGTACGGATGCGACTGCGGTCCTCATCGTAATTCCAATCGAGAATGTAGTGGCAACTGTTCTCGATCGTCCAATGGCCGCGGTTGACCTGGAGAACGCGTTGCGGGTTGGCTTGTTCGGGGGTTCGGCTGGTGAGGCCATAGGCGATTTCTCGGGAAGTCGCGCCGGTCTTTTTGTCGGTGCAGTGCCGCTCCACCAAAAAAGCTTGTCCCACGTGCGGAAAGTCAAGGTAGTGGTTGAGTTCGGTGGTGGTCCAGATCTTGCGGATTTCCAGGCGTCCATGATCCGGCGGGGTATGCTCCACGAAATCCGGTTGGCCTCGCTGCTGGAAGAATAACTCCAGGTCTTGCAGAACTCCGGGCTGGTTGCCTTTGACGGTGAAATGGTAATGCGCCTGGCGTTCCCGGACCAGATAGTCGGCCAAAGCGCGCTGCGTCAGCAAGGCATCGGCACTGATCGCCTTGCCCGCAATATCGATGGCCTCCAGCAGGGGGATGACGGTTTTGATCTCGTTGGTGCGCTTGACCTCTTCACTCCCCTCTACCGGCAAGGTGCCAACTTTTTTTGGGTGTAGCAGATCTTGCTCTGATGACCAACGACGCTCATGACATGGGTTTGACGGCCTTGCTCATCGAGGGCGTTGCACAGGGTCTTGCCGTCGATGGCGAGACTCTCATCCTGGCCGGCGTAGACTTCGTTCCAGCGTCGTAAGGCGCAGTCCAGATGGGCGGGGGTGACGCGGATCAG
Organism: uncultured Acidobacteriaceae bacterium; assembly: GCA_963836295.1. Classification (GTDB taxonomy): domain Bacteria; phylum Acidobacteriota; class Terriglobia; order Terriglobales; family Acidobacteriaceae; genus Bog-257. Next base: position 3,621 of record CAWIIY010000015.1, read on the forward strand.
GACATCGCGGAGGATGTACTCGCTGGGCACGACGTAACGGCCCCCTTGGCGACGGCACCCGAAGCGCTCCCGGGACTTCTGCCCGAGGCTTTGGGCCCAATCGGAGATCGCCCGGTAGCCGCGCATGCCGCAGAGCACAGCTCCGGCCGCAATGGCCAGAACGGTGGACAAGCGATGTCGCCGTCCTTGGGCACGGCGAGGATCGGGGATCTGGGAAAAGAAGGCGGGGAGGGATTGCATCTGCGCGGCGGTAAGCATCAGCTTGGACTCTCCTGGACAGTAAGGTGGAGTGAGCCGGGCCTGGCACAACAACCTCCGGGCATCGGCCCGCAAGGGTTGAACGAAGACCATCTTGGGGGATTGCGGGGTCGCGCTATACCCCCGGCGCGTGCGGCGAAAGCCGCGGGTGTTGCCCACATACACCCAGTTGGCCGCCCGATAAACCGTCCCCTGAAAGCGCTGCGGGTCGACAAAGGTTTCCAGCAACAGCACGCCATGACCGAAGGTTGCTTCCCAATCGCTGGCCAGACGCCGCTGGCAGAGCGCCAGAACCCGTGACCCCAGGTTGGCAACATGCCGCTCCGGCAGAATGAGAAAGCGGCTGTTGTTGACCACTAACTTCAAGCGGCTATAGCGCTGGCGAAAGTCCCAACCGATCCAGCCATCGCGCGCCGCGCACTTGAGGGCGGAGGCAGAAAAGCTCAGCAGGGCTACCCATTCCTCACCCCAGGTCGCGACATACCACAGGGTTTCGCTGATCTTCGGCAAGCAACCCAGGTAGTGATGCTGTTCCATCAGATCCTGGTAACGGGCTTCTTCCAAGCAACGAACCGGTCGAACAACCACCTCGCATAGATCCAACCGGGTACCTCCCCTGCAAAGTAAAGCTCAGGTTTTCCACCTACGCCATCCGGGAGGATACAGCAACACGACGGAGTTGTCCAGAACAAGTTACAACTGCTTAAAGCTTATGGCACTTGAAGGCCGAAACAAATTCACCCTGCCG
>CAWIIY010000016.1:0-60475 GCA_963836295.1 uncultured Acidobacteriaceae bacterium
ACCACGGATAACGAGATTCGCCGCCGCTACCTAAGGGACGGAGTCAGCCTCCCGCGGTTTCACCGGCGATAGCCGTGTCGGCTTCGTTCGTATCCTCTCGGCGGAGCGCCGTGTCGAGGGCCGCCTGTTTCCGCTTGGCATGGGATACCGGCGTGGCTTTGCCGGTGAGCGTGTGGCACCGTTCTCCGGGTTTCGCACCACAAACTGGGCATTCGAAGTCTATGGCGTTCATGTTTACAGTTTACGCCGATGCGTCGGGCGTTGAAGTGACCATGCAAGTCAAAACTGCGACGCTATCCCATTTCCGGCTCATTCCCGGAATCGTCCTGATTGCAGTCAGCTCAACCGGAACGTGCCTTTTGAGATGTCATCCGGCAGGGCGGAGGCATCTGCGGTTCATCGCATGATCATCCCGTCCGCGTTGACTGGGCGGGGACGGTCGCATAGAGTGTGGCAGTCTCCCCACCCTGTCCGCAAAGGCGGCGGACAAGGGCCAGTCCCGAGGGGTAGGCATCTGCGCGCTCGTCAGAAAATCTTCTTCCCGATAAGCCGGAACACCCAGAACAGAATGGCAGTCTGCACAATACCGAGCACCAGTTTCGGTTTGACGGCGCAGAGTAGGTTCGAGGCAGTCAATGGCTGAATGCTTGAAAAATCTAGCCCAAGGAGAGCGCTGACAATCGAGAGTAACAGGAGCGCTATTGCAAGTTGAGCCCAAAATCTCTTAGGTTCTTTAATCTCATAGTTCAAGCCCGAATTCGCCAACAAAAGTATTGGCTGGCCGCTGACTTCCGTTCCTTCCATTTGAATGCTGCCGGTGTCGTCATCAATATAGCGCTTGGCAGCAAACCGAATCTGGACGCTGTTCGCGTGGGAATCAACTAATACGGGCGCTTCGTTCGGTCGGAGATTCTCTCCAAGGCGGACTTTAAAGCTGGCTCTCGATGTGTGATCTGTCAGTTGTCTCGGGTAGCGGTACGTGAGCGCAAGATCGTACGATTCGTTTTTTTTGAACCGGTAGAGGGCCGATCCGCCTTTTAATAAAGGTTCGATTGCGGCCTTCTTCCCAGACTTGCCAACTTGCAATCGCAGGAAAACCGGCGTCTGCTCCGTAGTCGTCGCGAATGCGCGAGTGGACGAGAGATTTTGGACAGCATTTCCCCATGCACTATCCCCGACTTGGAACTCGTTAGGGGCAGTAAAGATGCTGTCGCTTAGCAATGCGTAATAGCCGTCACGAGCGTACTCCGGATCAGTGTTAGTGACCACCGGCAGCCCGCGAGACCCAAGGGCTTGAACAACCGATTTAATGAACGTGTCCAGATCGATAGGGTAGACGAAGTCTTTCAATTTAATCTTGAAATAGACATATTCGTTCTCTATCCGATGTTCCAAATACTCCCCCAGTCGGAGGGGGTGATACTTGTATCCGCCGTCGCCAAATCGGTCAATGAAGATCACTACGCATTCTGTCCCTCGCCTGAGGGCAGGTAAAGCGGCATATGTCTCAGGCCCGACATTACTGGAATCCTGCCCGTGCCTGTAGCGGTATTCATTAGTCCAGTCATACGGCAAGAAAAGTGTGTTTAATATGTTCTTAGTGTAAAGCGGCCTATAGGCGGAGTTGAACACGTATAACATCGTTTATTCCTTGGCCGTTATTGAGCGATTATGCTCTCTGTCGCCGAGTTCACGCCTCCTCGTCCCCCAATTAGTTCCTTAATGTCCATTGAGGCAATGTTCTCGGTATGCCGATTCGGATAGGGTAGGACCAGCGGCTGAAGTGCCTGGAGAACCTTCGTGCGAGTCGAGCGTTTCGCCTGAACGAAAACATAACGATATTTTTGCGTGAGTGGCAGCTTGACAACATTCTGTGCCATCTTTTTGAGTTTTTCGATGTCTCTGGTCCCAAACTTCTTGCGAACCACCCAGCCGCTCATAATCCTTCCATCTATCACATAATTCGATTGATCTTTCGGACTCGTCTGGCCGATATAGCATCCGTTGCACGCTTGATAGATCGTTCCAACCTCGTTGTAATTGCGATCTGCATATGCGATGACTAGGCAATCCCCGCGCTCGCAATGAAGCTGGCCGAGAGCCGCACTGACCACGCGGCTGGGGGTATTTGACGGGGCATTGCTTGCCGTTCCACCTCGGGATATCTGGTATAGGCCGAGGCCAAATGTGGTCGCAATTGATGCCAGTCGACCACGAGTCCTCGCAAAACAGGTGGTCCCAAACGAAACGACCGCAATGAGCCGCCCGTCTTGGAAAGCACCCCAGTGCCAAACGCCAAGACCACAGTTTCCCAGGTGTTCGTACTGATTGAAAAACTGCGCGGCTTCTGAGTAACTTATGCGTTCCAGTCTCAGCGGATGGAGTCTCACTAAGAGATATCTCCGGCACGTCCGGGTCTCACCTTCAGATGTTACTCGGAGCCTTGCATCACGGCACCAGCGTTGCCATCTGTTTGCATTGAATTCAGTTAACTGTTCTGATACCTGGCGCGCGAACCTCGTAAGTTGATAATGTTGGTGTCGGCCTTGATTGGGCGGGGAGGGTCGCATAGAGTGTGGCCTTTCAAGCAAACAAGGCAAGCTCATCCGCAGCATCCCGGAAGCAAGCGAGGTCACGCGGCCATGGCGAACCCTGAACATCTCAAAATCCTCAAGCAAGGGGTTTCGAGAACAGTTCAACCCGCATCAGGCGCTTGCACTCATTCCGAGCGAGTCCCGCTTTTGCGGGACGAAATAAGAAAGCCCACCGCTTCAGCGGTGGGTCGCGTGGAGGTGGAATCCGAGTCCCCCGGGGACGACACAAGGGTCTGTGCCGTGCATCACCGAATCCGACCTGCGAGGCCCTTAGCCTAATGCAATGCCACATGCCCTGACCTCGAATCTGCTGCACTGCGTCTTCAGCACCAAGGATCGCGCCAACTCTATCCCTGATCCCCAAGCGCTTGGGCGCTATCTCGGAGGCGTGGCGCGTGAAAAGAATATCCCACTGCTGATGGCCGGTGGAACCAACAATCACCTGCACCTGCTGATTGCCCTACCCTCCGCTATGCCGCTGGCGAAGGCGGTCCAGGAACTGAAGGGCAACAGTTCACGATGGCTGAATCAGCATGGCTCGAGTTTTGCCTGGCAGGAGGGATATGGCGCTTTCAGCGTTAGCGCCTCGAACAAACGAGCGGTGATCGAATACATCGCCGCGCAGCCGCGCCATCACCAGAAGCGCAGCTTTGAGCAAGAATTTGTAGCGATGTTGCGGAAATCGGGGATTGAGTACGATCCGCGATTCATCTTCGGCTGATTGTGCCGTACCCGGGGCACTCCTAATCACTTTAATTACGCTTACCCACCGCTGAAGCGGTGGGCTTTCTTATTTCGTCCCGCAGGGCGGACTGGCGCAATGGCTACACTTCATTTGCGCTTTTCCCAAGGTTGTCTACTCGAGTGCGACCGACTTGCAGGAAGTTACGAAGCACGCATCACCCCGAACTCCTCTTACGGCCCGACGCCTCCGGTATGGCAATCGGAGCAGTTCACGGCGTTCAGAGGGCCAATGTCAACCGGATGCTTGAAGGTTTCGGTCGGCAGCGAGGCGATCTCCGTGCCGCTCTCCTGCTGCTCGAGCACGGTATGGCACGAGTTGCAGTCTTTGCTGATGACCTTGCCGTCCTTGCTCACGTGATTGCCATCGTGGCAACGGAAGCAGCCCTGGTAGTAGAAATGCCCAATGTTGTTGGGATGGGTCTTCCAATTTACTCGCATATACGGGAAGAAGGTGGTGCTATAGATGCGCTGCAGTTCAATCACCGCGCCTTTGATGCTGACCGCCTTGGCCGACGCGACTTGCGGATATTTGTCCTCATAGAACTTTGGGATCTTCTCTGCAATCGTTTTCAGGGCTTCGTCGCTGGTCTTATAGTCTGCGGTCAGCACCTCAACGCCCTGTTGCTTGATGAAGGGCAGCGTGGAATCGATGGAGCGCCCGGTGATCGCGCCGGTCCACAGAAAGATCGGGTGGCACGTAAATGTGTGTCGGGCGGTTATGGCAGTCGATGCAGTCCATGCGGCGCTTCTCGGCCTTATCGATCTGCGCCTGGGTTGGCGGATTGTCTTTCACAACATATTCCGTGACATTTCCCTGCTGGTCCTGCATGCGCACCCAGGGAATCACCTGCCGCTGCTCATCGGTCGAGAAATAAGTGATCTTGTTGGCGATGTTCATGTGCCAGTGAATACCTTCACCGGCTTGGCCGAGGCTGGGATCACCGCCTCCGGTCTTGATGAGCATACGGATCACCCGCGGCGTGTTTTGCTCATCGTCACCGTAATGAGTGAAGGTCTTGAGCTGCGCGCCCCAGAACTTCTTGGGCCAGTGGCACTGCTCACAGGTTTGCTGCGCGGGACGAAGGTTTGCCACCGGGGTAGGAATGGGCCGGGGATAGGTACCCAAAGCAGTGTAGTAGACCTGGCGCAGGCCCGAGAGTTTGGACTTCACGTACCAGCTCGCGCCCGATCCCACATGGCATTCAACGCAAGGCACGCGAGCGTGAGGCGAAGCCTCATACGCCGTGAACTCGGGATGCATGACGCGGTGGCACAGCTCGCCGCAGAAGTCGACTGAATCGGTGAATTCGTATGCCTTGTAGCTGCCGACGGAGCTTACCAGGGCGAAGATCACCACAAAGCTGAGCACAAACGCGACTGTGCTGCGTTGCGCCGGATTGTTGAGATCAAGTCGCGCAAAATGGAACGGCGCCCCTACGGCACGAAGCCGGCGACGCCGCTCAATCACAATGCCGATCGGCACCAGGACCAGGCCAAGCACCAGAAATGCCGGCGCCACCATGTAGGCAAGAATGCCGATGTAGGGAGATGGTTGGCTGGCAAGGACGTCAATCAGAACCAGAAGAACGATGTTAGCGAAGGCGACACCGGCCAGCGCCAGACCAATCAGGCTGATGGGATTTCGAATGAGATTTTGTGAAACGGGCGGATGATCGGGTAGAGGATCCCTCTGCGTGTCCTCTGTCATTTATTTAGTTGTCCCTTCTTCGCCTCACCCCGGTGCAAATCACGCACACTCAGTGCTGCCAAAATTACCACAAAACAACCACATTGCAATCAAGAAAAGCGAACGTGACCCATTACCCAAAGTTACAGGAGGGCTGATCCCTAATTCTTATTTTGTGACTGTCTCGTCTTGCTCTTTCAGAGTCGCCTCGGCCGGTTCCGCCGCCTCCTCCTCGGCGCCCTTGGCCTTCTCAATCGCAAGCAGATCGAGAGGGTGTTCATGCTCGTAAAGCTCAATCGACATCTTGCCGTCGTACCACGCCCAATTCATGGGATAGGCATCGGGATCGAACATCACACCATACAGGTGCCACACCACGATAGCGAGGGTGGCCAAAACGGCTTCGTACCAGTGGATGGTCAATGCCACGTCCACCCACCAGCCCGGTACCCGATTGCCCACACCAACTTTGAACCACACCATCAATCCGGTGCTGGCCATCACGAACATGCCCCACACCAAAGCCCAGTACTCAGCCTTCTCGGCATAGGTGAAGCGGCCGAACAACGGACGCTGGTCGCTATAACCCAGGTAGTAGCGGAATGCGTCACGTGCGTCTGTGACATCCTTCCACACGGGCAGCATGTCCTTGATCAAGCGGCGGCCGTCCGGGGTCTTGACCACGTACCACAGATGGAAGAAGCTGATGACGATGAGCACCACGCCGGCCACCCGATGGACGACGCTGCGCACCGCTTCGTTGACGAACATAACGGCCAGCCACGATGACGGATAATGCAGGGCGAAGCCTGTGAGCACCAGTACGAAGAAGCTGACAAGCAGGAGAATATGCTGCACGCGCTGGCTCACGGTCATGCGGAACAAAATGCGCGGCTGTCCAATACGGTGCAGGATCAGCTTCTTGCGGAAGACGATGAAGTTGTGCAGCACCATGCCGCCGATCACGCCGATGATCATCCAGATGTAAAACTTGCTGATATACCCGATCACCTTGCTGCCGAAGTCAGCTTTCGCCAGTCCGTCAGAATGTACCTTGAAGCTAATGAACTTCTCGTTGGCGCCTGGATGGCATTGCCCGCAGGTCTTCGCCAGGTTGGCATGATTGATGGTGGAGCGTGGATCGCTGGAAGGCAGAATGTTATGCACGCCGTGACAACTGGCGCAATTGGCCACCGTCGTCGAACCCATCTTCGATGCCATGCCGTGATAGCTGGCCAGGTAGGAGTTCACCCGGCCCGACGGCATCCCGAACTCGTTGGAGAGACGTACGCTGCCATGGCACTGGGCACACGCGTTGCCCACATTCCCCGCAGCCACGGAGGAATTCGGATCGCTGGGTGCCTTGATGGTGTGAATGCCGTGGCAATCGGTACAGACCGGCGCCTGCCAGTTGCCGCGCGCGATCGCCTGCCCGTGGATACTTTGCACGTACTCCTGCTTGATGTTGTTGTGACACTTGGCGCAGGTTACGGGCACGTTGAATTTGTTGATCGGCGATTTGGGATCGGTGGCCGGCAGGATGTCGTGCTGACCATGGCAGTCGGTGCATACCGCAGCCTTGTCGGATCCAGCAGCAACCGCTTTGCCGTGAACACTTTGCTGGTAGGAAAGGAAAGGAGCGGAACTTATGCCGCTCAACGCCATGACGAATTTCTGCCCGTGACAGGCGCCGCAGGTTTGGGGAATGTTACCTCGCGCGACTTTTGACTTGGGATCGCTGGCCGGCAGAATTTCGTGGACGCTGCCGTGGCAGTCCTGGCACTTCGCCACATTGCTGTTGCCTGCCGCAGCCGCCTTGGCATGAATACCGTGATCGTAGGCGCTTTGCTCGTCGGCATGGCAGGTCGCGCATGTCGGCTTGACGGGCGTGGGATCGTGGGGAAACGCCTTGATGTCTTTGTGACAATCGGTACAGCCGAAAACGCTATGGACCGAGGCTTTGAATTTCGCGTCATCCACATGCAAGCTGATCTGCTTGCCGTTCTCCTCTTTGATGAGCGTGACATCGCTGTGGCAAGCCAGGCACTCGTCGTTGCTCATCTTGGGGGCGGACTTGGCCACCGCCCCGGCGCCGAGCAGCAAGGTAACCAAAAAAACCAGACCGCAACGCTTCACCGCAACCCTCGCTTTCGCTGGACGCAGCGTCTGTGCCGCATCACTCATAAGCATCGCCGATAGGGACGCAAAGGGGCAGTGAGTGTACTCACGGGCGGGTGTGACTGAGGTCACATGCTGCGGTGCTTCTCACTGCGATGGGTGAGCGGCATCACCAAGTGTCCGCCCGTTGGCGCGTGCGGGACGGACCATTGTTCATAAGCCTTAGGGGCAATGGTTAGCGCAATTCGCAAGATGGCAGAGTACAGATTGGACGCTGAAAGCCCTGCCCTCACACCCAAACTTCGAACGTTCGTTCGAACCCTGAACGGAGCGTGTGGCCCGTGCTCGTGCCCCTCGGCCAGGTCCGCACTTCCGCACACCGGCCCAGTAAAAAGCCCGCGACGCATCGCGGGCAGGCGAAGCAAGACTCCTGGTCAGACCAGCAAAGCCCCCTGGCGGTACATCATCATGCGCGGGCGGCGCGTGCGAATCATGCCGAGGGTGCGGACCCGTTCATAAGCTCCGTGCAGGTCCTGACTCAACATACGCACGACTTCCATGCAAACCTCGCGATGTTCCCGCAAAAACTTCAGCAGGTCTTTTCTGCGAACGAAAACGACTTGCGAATTGTCCAGCAATTCTGCCGTGATCTCGTAAGGGGTATTCGACAGGACGGCCCCCATCCCCAACACTTCTCCGGGGCCTGCGATCCGCAAGGTCAGACGTCTGCCGGTATCGGAGCAAACGGACAGCTTGGCCCGCCCATCGCACAAAATGTAAATGCCGCGAACTGGCCGCCCCTCGGCGAACAGGACCGTGTTCCTGGGGTAAGAGGTGAGCGATTTGATCTCGTCGAAAGATTTTAACGACTCCGCGGGCATATCGCAAAAGAGCCGGTCGGGACGGAAATCGCAGGTCAGGCAACTCGACTGAATCATGCTCTCCATACTCGACGTAATACGTCTTTGCAGCGTAGCAGTGCAGTGATTGCAGTCACCGATTTCCGTGACCTTGTTCACACCTCGCACACAGATTTCCCTTTCCAGCACCATCTCGAAACGCAACAGGAGCGACCAATCCAAGTCTGCATGAGCTGGCGCGAAGGCCGCTATGAGCAGCAATCACAGGCCTTTAGCTCACTGCGTAATGGCGAGCGCCTTCAGGGCCGCCTTGTTCCGGATCAGCAGCGTCGAGCCCTTTGACTGCACAATCTGGCGCCGTTTCAAATCGGCAAACAACCGCGTTACGGTCTCGCGAGAGGTGCCGATCATCTGCGCGATCTCCTCGTGAGTCAGGGCCAGCTTCACGCGCGGCTCAGCTTTCGCAGCTTCGCCATTCCTGGCGCTCCACTCCAACAGCAGCTTCGCCAATTTCTCTCCGGCAGAATGCGACAGACCGAGCGAGCGGATCTCGCGGCAGGCGCTGTTGTACTTCTCGCTCAATTGTTCGGCCACCCGCAGGCAAGCGTCGCTGTGCTCCTTCAGAAAACGCAGGAAATCTTCGCGTTTGACGAAGTTCACCTGGCAAGGATCGACCGTCTCGGCAGTCAGCTCGTACGGCTTTCCGCTCACTGTAGCGCTGAGGCCCAGGACTTCTCCGGGCTCGGCAATCTTCAGGATCAAAGTCTTGCCGTCGGTTGAACAGATGGAGAGTTTTACGCGGCCCTTGCACAGGACAAAGATGCCGCGCGGTGTCTGGCCTTCGACGAACAGAACTGCGCCCTTTGGATAGGCCGTGGCATATTTGACAGATTCGAATGTCTGCAATGCCGCAGGCGGAAGATCGCAAAATATGTGCTCAGCCCGCATCTTGCAGGCCAGGCAACTTTCTATGATGTCCAAGCCATATGGTGTAAGCACGCCGACCCCCTGTACTTTCAATCGTATCCCCGAGTCTTACGCCGGAATTGCGCGTTGACAGCGCTCCCGGGTGGAAGACCTTTCCTGCCGCCGTACTCCCCGCCCGCACTTGCGTTAGTGCCGGTGGTCACCTAACGAGGTGATCTGCTAAATCGCGGAGAAGGCTCATATTGGGCACCGCTCCGTGCCTTCGGGGATGTGTGGCAGTCAAGGTTTACTCCAGATACACTCCAGCGGAACACTCCTACCGCACATGCAACAAGTGCACAGATCACAATCGGTTGTGACCTATGACGGTTACTGCCTCGAACAGAAGCCTTTTTCGGGCATGATTGACGCAGCTTGGACGGGTTGTTGGGGGCCCCCAAACGGTGTCGGGCCTTGGACTTTCGTTACTGGGGCGACAGGGCGCCGCTTAATACGCAGCCGACGAACAGATTGCCGGAACCGCAAGCCTCTGCGACAGAGCCCCGCTGGTGTAGGCCGAACTCGATTGGGCAAAGCCCTCCCTGAGTTGGCAACCCTGCTTCAATACATTTTTCGCCTTGGCCAGCTCATTGGACGCCCGATACATCGAGTAGGCGGAGAAACAGCTCGAACGCAACTCCGCCTTTGCAGGCTTTGTCGAACTCTTCAACCGCGCGAGTAGCATCAACTGCGGTACCGACTCCAGCGCGGTAACACTCAGCCAGCCCGGCGCATCCGCGCGACCAACCCAATGAGCAGGAGCGCTGCAGCAATGCGAAAGCGCGGGAGGGATCTTTGGGAACGCCGCTTCCGGCGTAGGACAGCGATCCCAACAGGAAGCAACTCTCGCCGTCGCCTCGGTCGCACGCGTTCTGGAAGGCGCTGCCCCCGTTCTCGGCTCCTATCCGGAGGATGCCGGCACAGCCATTCGACAATCCCAGCTCGCAGGCATGAGCAAAGTTTTTTCCCGCCGCGGCCGCGTCGCGCGGAATAATTTTGCCTTCATTTTGCGCGACACCCAGCAGCAAGCACGCCTGTCCCCCGCCGTGGGAGCAGGAAATATCCATCGAACGAGCCCATGTCTCGCAAGCGGTGCGGTTTCCTGCCACGCACTTGTTGCGCCAGAATTCGGTGTCGGCACCGGGCTGGTGGCCGCCCAGAAATCCGGTCGCGGACATGACGCCGAAGAGGCACACCCACACTCCCATAAAAGCAAAGTTCGCCTGTTTCGGAGTCCACGTAAGTTGGGGAAGACGCGACTCGAGTGCTGTACTCGCCCGGTCGAGAGCTCGAACGGCCAGGTTGAGTGGCGGAACGCAGAGCAGTTTGTCATAAAAAGTCGGCACGCCTAACCATGTCAGCAACCAATAGAGACCGAACACTCCGGCGCCGTACAAGCCTCCGAATATTACTTTGCCGATATTTTTCTTGGGTGAAGTGGCTGGATCGGTAATCAGCAGGTGCAGGCCAAGAAATACCGCCGCCGGAATGTTGGTGTCGACAAAAAAGTACAAACCGGTCGCGTGGGTGTACACCAGGTTCAGCGCGTAAAGCGCCGCGGCCGCTGAGAGCGTAACCAGGGTGACCGAGAATAAACCTTGCACCACCAGGCCCAGTACAAAGATTTCGAGGTAGATGTATGGCGGCAGCTGTTGACTGACCGCAATTTCATCTCCCCAGCTAACGTGCGTGCCATGGGTGACGATCATGCCCACGGAAAACAAGAAGAGCGCAATCGCAGAGGGATTGAATATGTGCGCGCGCCGTCCATCCTTCTGCCAGGTTATGAACTCTTTGCAGACGACGCCGGTAGCAATCATGAGGAACTGCAGAAAGAACCAATCTGGCTTGAACCATAGAAACAAGTTGGCGCTCAGCACGATGGGAAAAGGCCCGAAGCCCAGGATCCACTTATCACGACGGGACCAACACACCAACATGTCAAGCGCGTACACGAAAACAATTTGCGCGATGATCAGCGGGATTTCGTGATATACCTCGCGCCAGTACCATCCCCAATACACAAAGATGGAGGCGTGCATGGTGAACTGTACGTAGTGAACGGGCTTGGCGATGAACTCATAGCTCAAGCTGCGTCCGGTCCTGATGACTTGTCGACGCAGAACGAAAAGAAACACCAACAGCCCGGCCGCGGCTGCCAGGAAAGACCAGATAAGCCGGACATTGGCATTCACGCTGGGAAGAAAGACAAAGCAGCCGAGCAGCACGCTAGGTACGAATGCCAGCCATAGCGGCGGGATTCGATTCCGAGAAAGCTTTTTGCTCTCCCGCCGTTTCGGCATTCGCAAGTCCTGACTCACACTCATGGCGGGGTATCGAGTACCGGTTTTAGAATGATTTCAGAATATCCAGTTTGTTACGATTGTCAGCGATTATGCTTCAGTTCCCTTCGCAAAACAACCTATCCACCGCTCGATTGCGACTCGTCAGCAGGAGCGACGGCGCCGGTCTTGTCTGGAGCGACCGTGCTCGAGCCGGAGGATCGGGCCTTGTGCATCGGGTATTTCAGTCAACGGAGCACAACTGGACGGGAAGGCATGCGGCGATGACTTTCGCGCAGCCTAACTCGCGGACGGAGATTCGCACCACTGCCGCCGCTTCTCGGCTTCCTGCTTGGTGAACACGCCGGCGATGCGGGCGCCGCAGTTCGTGCAGCAGCCATTCTTCAGCCGGTTCGACATCACCGAGTGCCACGACCGCGTGATCACAATCTGCTTGCATCCCGGACAAATCGTGTTGGCCCCGTCGGAATAGATGTTCCCTTCGTACACGTACTTCAGTCCCATTTGCATGGCCAGCTTGCGTGCGCGATGCAGGGTCTCGGGAGGAGTCGGGGGCTTGTCCTGCAATTTGAAATCAGGATGGAACGCGGTGAAGTGAAGTGGCACATCGTCGCCCAGGTTCTCAAGCACCCAGTCGCACAGCTCTTTAAACTCCGCATCGCCATCGTTCAGCGTCGGAATGATGAGGTTGGTGAGCTCAAACCATACGCCGGTTTCATGACGCAGCCACTTCAACGCATCCAACACCGGCTGCAGATGCGTCAGCGTGATCTTGCCGTAGAACTCTTCGGTGAAGGCTTTCAGGTCAATGTTGGCCGCGTCAATGTAGCGATAGATGTCGAAGAAGGCCTCGCGCGTGATGTAGCCATTCGAGACCATCACGGTGTTCAGGCCTGCATCGTGCGCCTCGCGCGCGATATCGATAACGTACTCACCCCAGATGGTCGGCTCGTTGTAGGTGAACGCAATGTGCGGCGAGCGATGCTCCAACGCGACTTCGACCACGTGCTCCGGGCTGAGCGTCAGCGCGTTGACCTGATCGGACTTCGCCTTGGAAATGTCCCAGTTCTGGCAGAAGAAACAGCCCATGTTGCACCCGGCGGTGCCCATGGAAAGGATCTTCGTGCCGGGAAAAAAGTGATTGAGTGGTTTCTTTTCGACGGGATCCATGGCGATGGCGGCAGGCCGCCCGTAACCTAGTTGCAGGAGCCGTCCGCCTTCGTTCTTGCGGATGAAACAGAAGCCAGTCTGGCCTTCTCCGATGTGGCAATGGCGAGGACACAGATAGCAGTGGAGACGCCCATCGGCCATCACCTCCCACCAGCGCGCCTCGTGGACTTCAGGCTGTAGGACTGTTAACTGCATAGGAACTGCTTCTTCTTATTGTAACGCCGATAGCAAGCTGTCAGCCATTCGCTTTCGGTCGTCAGCAAAATCCGAAATCATGAAATCTGCACGTGACTCTTGAAGGAGGGTTACCGGACGGCTGAAGCTGATCGGCGACGGCTAAATCGACGGCGGGCGCCGCTTTGCGTATGTGTTGGGTTGCGGCGCCCACCTTGGATTTGGGTTATGGGTATAGACGGGTGGCGGCGCGAAAAGTTCGTTGTAGCGAGGAAAATCAGGCTAGTTTTTACAATTCTTCACAATTGCAAGGCAACCCTTGGATGTTCTGCCGTGCCTTACGGCACTGGGATTTAATTTATGGGTATACCCCGGACTTACGTCCGGGGGCTACATTTGTGTCGCGCCCTCGGCCCTGCGTTGTAATTCCGATTGAACCTAAGCTAAATCCTAAGTGCTAAATGCCGGTGCTAGGTGCGAAGTGCTAAATGCCAATTGCTAGCTGCCAGTTGCCACATTCCCCTCCGGCAGAATTATTTTCTCCAAATACTCGATCGGCAGTGGCCCCTGGTCGAGGGCGCGATTGTGGAACTCCTCCAGCGTGAAGCTACTGCCCTTCGCGGCCTGATATTTCTTGCGCAGCGTCCACCACTGGCGAGTACCAAGGAAGTACGTCGGCAATTGGGTTGAGCTAAGCTTGGCGCGCACCAATTTTCCGTCGGCCTCGGCCTGGGTCTGGAAGCATTCCTTCGTCATCAGATCGAGAGCCTGCTGGTCGGTCATACCCATGGTCTGTAGACGGATGTCGAGAATCGTGTTGGCTGTCGCGCGAAGCCAGATCTTCAGCCGCACCAGCCGGAACTTCGGACTGAAATCGAGATAGCCTTCCTGCGTCATGACATCGGCGCCGTACTCGGCCCAGCCTTCGACGTATGCCCCGTTGCCGAAGAGGTTGCGCAACACGCGCCGCGTGGGTGGCTGAACGTCGTCGGCATGTTCGAACTGGACATAGTGTCCGGGCAGCGCCTCGTGAATAGTGAGCCACTTCAGCGCGTAGTTGTTATACTCGCGCAGCTTGCTCTCGGCCTTCGCCTCGGGCATCTTGGGGTCGATGGGGGTCACCCAGTACTGCGCTTCCGCCGTAGGTTCCAGCGGCGGCGCGCTGTGGAATCCCGCCACCGAATAGATGCCACGCTCAAACTCCGGCGTAGGAATCACCTTCAGATTGTCGCGGCTGCTTAGGGTGACAATCTTCTTCTCGCGAATGAATTGCTTGATGCCGTCAAGGTCGGCCTTCACCGCCTCGATTAACTGATCGCGTCGCGGATGCTCGTCGCTGATCTTGTTGAGCACCGCGGAAATGATCTTGTTTTCGCGCTCCTGGACGGGCAGGTTGCTGTAGTCGTCCTGGCCGGGGAACATCTGCTTGTACAGCGGCAATGCCAGTTGCAGCATTTCCGCGCGAGTCGTCTTCAGCCCAGCCTCCGCATCGGCTAGCAACTGCGCCGGCTCGATGGAAGTTTCCATCACGTAGTGGAATTTCGGCTCGTACCATTCCTTGCCCAGTCTCCAGGTGCGGCCGTTGGTGGGACGCTTCGCCAGATCGTTCAGCATCCATGCGTTGAAGTCGGTCAGCGCTTTCTTGGCCGCGGGCGCTACTTTGTCATACTGCGCCTTGAGAGCAGAACCCGCTAGAATGTCCGCGGCCACCGAGTCGACCAGATTGATGTTGCCTTCGTTCTCTTCGACCGCTGTCGAGATGAAGATGGGATCAGCGTCTGTGAGTTGCGCCTTGGCCTGATCGAGGAAGCGCGGAATCTGGCCGATGCGCGAGACCACGTCGCCAACCCGCACTTCCTGCGAGGCGTACTCCTGGGTCAAGGGCAAAAACAGCCCATTGCCAATCAGCTCCACGTAGCCGGTGGGATTGTGCTTGTAATTCTGGATCTGGTCGAACTCAAGCAGGTTTAGCGCGATCTGGTCGTCGATGAGGCGGTAGTCGGCAGCGTCCTGCGCATTCAAGCTCGCCACCGGCGTCTCGGTCTGAAAGCGCTGTCGCCATTCGCGATAGAACTTCTCCTGAACGGCAATTCCCTGCGCGCCGACGTCGTCGAGTTGCGCATCGAGGTCAATCGTTTTGCCGGTCTTTGGGTCGAGATGCTTATGATAGCCAGCCTGCGACGCGTTCACCGGAGAGAGAGCCAGCGAGTCTTTCACGAACTGGTCCGTCATCTGAGCAAACTTGGCATTCGCTTGAGCTGCAGCAGGATTCGTTGTCGGCTTCATGGTTTGTGCCGTGGTGAAAATGGAAGCGAGCGAAAGGAAGAGAAGAATGCGCAAAACGTATTTCATAGCGCCTCGGAAGAATGAAAGAGTGTGAGCGGGCCAGTATAAACCCGGAGGCTACTCGACCGCCTCGGGCGCGCCGGCCATCTTCGCCAGCCGCAAGGCAGCCGCTCTTTCCCGCTGGCGACCGATAACGAAGTAGAGCACGGTTATTAGCAGCAACCACGGCACTCCCGCCTCCAACGTGACTCGCATCCCTTCCACCCACCAGGTCGAGATCAAGATCGCGAGCACCGCGAGTCCTCCGACGATGGTCGTGTACGGAAACAGCAGCATCTCGACCGGCAGACGGCGGCCATGCTGCTGCCGCCAACGTTTGCGAAAGCTCAGATGGGTGATGAAGATGATCAGCCAGGCAAACAGCCCGCCGAAGAGTGAGATGCCGAACATGTACACGTAGGCCGAACCGGGAAACCAGATGGCGAGCAGCGTCGCGGCGGCCAAACCGCCGGCGGAGAACACAAGCGCCGCGATGGGCGTGCCTTTTTTCGATACGCGGCCCAACACCTCGGGCGCATAGCCCCCGCGGGAGAGCGAAAACACCATGCGGGTGGCAAGGTACAGATTGCAATTCATGCTGGACAGCGCGGCCGTCAACACAACAAAGTTGATGATGTGGGCTGCCGCGGGAATGTGCATCACTTCAAAGACGCGCACAAATGGGCT
Organism: uncultured Acidobacteriaceae bacterium; assembly: GCA_963836295.1. Lineage (GTDB taxonomy): Bacteria > Acidobacteriota > Terriglobia > Terriglobales > Acidobacteriaceae > Bog-257. Next base: position 15,629 of record CAWIIY010000016.1, read on the forward strand.
AACGGTAATGCCCTGCCCCGGTTGAATCTCGGTTCACGGAATCACTCCCACCAAAATGAAGATCGCGCCGATATAGAAGATGATGAGCCGGAATAGCATGGATCGCATGGCGCGCGGCACTGATCTTTCAGGATCTTTCGCTTCGCCTGCGGCAACCGCGACCGTCTCCGTCCCAATGAAACCGAAGATGACAAAGGCCAGGGCCAGCCAAACACCAAGCCAGCCTTTGGGCAGGAAGCCTCCGTGGACGCGGAAGTTCTCCAGGCCAATCGGCCGCTGCTGATGCACACCGAACAAGATGGCCGCGCCCAGTACGATAAAAACGACGATGGCGCTCACCTTGATGACGGAGAACCAGTACTCGAATTCACCGAACGCCCCAACGCTGCGCGCGTTGACAAAGATGAGCACCGCTGAGTAGAAGATCACCCACGCCCACGCTGGACTATTGGGAAACCACCACTGAGAGTAAATGGCGGATGCGACGGCCTCTCCGCCAACTGCGATGGACAACGCCGCCCAGTATGTGTAGCGGACTGCGAAGCCGGCCCAGTGCGAAATATAAAGCTCGGCGTAAATTCCGAATGACCCGGCCGTGGGATGGGCGACCGCCATTTCCGAGAGACAGCCCATCAGCAGCAATGCGATACCCGCAGCAAGTATGTAGCTCAAAAGGACGCCCGGCCCGGCGGTGCGGACCGCCAAGGCGCTGCCCAGGAACAAGCCGGTGCCAATCGCTCCACCGATGGCAATCATGCTCAATTGCCGCTCGCTTAGCTGGCGGGCCAGACCTTGCTCGTTGGAGATCGCTTGATGGTGATGCGACGGCGTGTCCGCGCGAGGGTCCGTCATTACACCGTCGCCTTCGCGTGCTGACGGAGGTAGACACCAACAAGTTCGAGCAGGCGGTCGAGATCGTCCTGGTTGTTGAAGAGGTGGCAGGAGACGCGCACACCGCCGACATGCGAGGTGTAACGCACCGACACCAGGACTTTGTTGCGTTGCAGAAAATTCATCAGCGCGATATTTTCGTCGGCGTCGCCGAGCGTGAAGGTGACGATGCCTGAGCGACACCGGCGATCTTCCGGCGTGACGATGCGAATATCCTGCTGCTGCAGGCCGACGATGAGATGGTCAGTGAGCGACAACACATGCTCACCGATGTTGGCGATGCCTAGCTCGTTGATTAGTCCCACTGACTCGGCGAGACCGATCGCACCGGGATAGTTGGCCGTGCCGCCTGTTTCCCAACGCCGGGCGCCATCCACAAACTCGTATTGACGGACGGGAACGGCGGACGGAGTTTGGAAGTACTTGCCCCATCCGCCTTCCGGTTCGGCGACGGAAAGATAACCGGCGATCGGCGGCTTCACCTTCGCGCGAAACTCTTTGCTGAGGTAAAGAAAGCCGCAGCCGAAGGGCGCCATCAGCCATTTGTGTCCACCGCATGCCATTGCATCCACCGGAGTTTGCTGCACGTCAAACGGAATCGCGCCGATTTGCTGGACGGCATCGACAATGAGAAAGATCCCACGCTCGCGGGACAATCGAGAGAGCGCCTCCAGATCGCAGCGAAAGCCGTTACTCCACTGCACTGAGCTGATCGCGACCACCCGAGTGCGCTCGCCGATTGCCGCCTCGATGTCCTCGATCAGAATCTGTCCGTCGCGATTCGAAACACCGTCAATTTCGATACCGATTTCCTCGCGCTTTTGCATCCATGGCACTGCGACTTCGAGAAACTCCAGATCGCAAATGACGGCGCGGTCTCCACGCTGCAGGGGAATCGCGTTCGCCACCAGGCTCAGGCCATGCGTGGTGCTCTCCACCAGCGCAATGTCGCCCTCGTCCGCGCTGATCAGTTTCGCCACCTGCGGACGCGCCTGACGGCGCATCTCGTCCATATCAAGGTGGTGTTGCGTCGAAGATCCCGATGGGCAATACGCCGCGATGTCGAGGAAGCGGCGCAGCTTTTCCACCGCGCGTTGCGGAGCGAGGCTTACACAAGCGGAGTCGAGAAACGTTTGCCCCTGCAGGGAAGGAAACTCTGTGCGAACCTCTTCGATTTTCATGGGCCGAACCCAGCCGAAAGATTCGCTCATTGTACTGCGAAAGCACAAAGAACAATCAAGGCGTGGCGGCGACGATCTCGTAGGGTCTCATCATCTCGTTGTCCTCGTGTTCCAGGATGTGGCAGTGCCAGACGTAGCGTCCGGGGTACCCTTCGAAGCGCACGATGATGCGTGTCACCATCCTGGAATCGGCCCGGACAGTGTCCTTCCAGCCAGCTTCGCCGGGCTCGGGCAGCACGCGCGGTGCCCAGAAAGCGAAACTGCTTCTTCGTCTGATACGTCCAAGGATCGTAATGCTGCCGGTCGAGGATTTGGAAGCGCACCTCGTGAAGGTGGATGGGATGAGTATCGTCCGTCGGGTTGATGAAGCTCCAAATCTCGGTGCTGTTCAGAGCCGGCTTCTCGGTGATGGGATCGTGCCAGTAGGTCGCATTCAATAACATCAGGACGGAGTCGCCCACAAAGTTCTTGTATTCGTCAAGCGTGAGCAGGCGGGTCTTGGTCGCCTCGGACTCCGCGATTTTGGGCACAGGACGCAACTCTGAAGGCAAGGAACTGCTATCGCTTACTTTGTTCGGCGAAACCCGGAATTGCATGATGGTGAAGGAATCGCTCTTCAGGACGATCTGCTCGCCCCGGCTGTCGGAGAAGTCGACGACGAGATCCACTCGCTCGGCGGGAGCGATCATCACGCTCTTGAGAGGCGCCGGCGCGGGTAGCAGGCCCTGATCGGTCCCGATTTGATGAAAACTTAGGCCGTTCTTAAATGCGAGATGATAAAAGCGTCCATTCGACGCATTGAGCACACGCAAACGATACTTGCGAGGCTCAACTTCGAGGTATGGGAAGAGCTTCCCATTGACCAGAATAGCGTCGCCAAAAACCTCCGTGACCCAGGGCGCTCCCGGCTTCTCTGAGATTGGATAGTAAAGCTGGCCCTCGGGAGTAATCAGGCGGTCGAAGATCATGAGTGGCACTTCATACTTGGCGCTCGGCAGATTAAGCCCGTCTTCAACCTTGTCGCGCACAAACGTCGCGCCAAACAAGCCTGCGTAAATGTTGAGGCGATTGATGCCCATGGCGTGGTCGTGGTACCACAGCATGGCCGGTTCCTGCTCATTGGGATAGTGGTACAGCGCTGACTTGCCGGGCACGATCCAGTCTTCCGGAAAGCCATCGCTTTCAGGAGGCACGCGCGCTCCGTGCAAATGGGCCACCGTACGCACCTGGGGCTGGTCGGCTCCGGCTCCATCCAAGCGGTGATCGATCGGCAGGAAATGCTGTTGCGGCAGTTCGTTTGCCCATTCGACGAGCACGCCTTCGCCGGTGCGCACCTCCAGCGTCGGTCCGGGCACGGAGCCGCCAAATGACCAGAAGCGCGTCGCTTTAAGATCGCGATGGATCTTCATTTCCACGGGTTGGGCCGCAAGCCGGTAGTAAGGCAGCTTTATTTTGGGAGACGTAGGCAGGGCCCGCATCCCGCTTGACTTGGCAACGGGTGGCAGGGGCAGCGGCGCCACGAAGTTCGCCAGCGTGCTGACGTTGAGCGTGTTCGCCGCTGTCGCGGGCGCGCGGGCCATGGCAGAGAACGCTTTCGATGTGCGCAACAGCATGCCGCCGGCCAGCATTGACGACTGCCGCAAAAAGTTTCGGCGTGAGACCACCAGGGTCACCTTCAGATAAAGAAGAAGTTTCGCACTCGGTTGTATAGGCGGTGCTCCACCCCTATACAACCAATGTCAAACTGCGCGAGACACCACAAAGTATAAAAAGGCAATGGGATGCAGAGACCGTTGCCGCTGCATCCATTGCCGTAGGTTCAGAAGTTGTTACAAGTTGCGAACGCCTCAGCCTCCTACTGCTGGAGACAACCAGTCTGCGTAACCAGGCCAGTGCTGTCATTAAGCAGCACGTAGCGCGGGCAAGCGCTGGTCTGTGCGAAGGTGAGCATGGACGCGATGGAATTGGCAATTGTGTCGAACGATCCATTTCCAATGCGCTGACCATTCAGCCAATTGTCTTCTACAAACCGGATGATGGAAGACTGATCGATCATGGTGTGGTCGACGAAGTTCTGACGCGCATAGGGCGAGATCACCAACACGGGGATGCGGGGGCCGTAGCCGCAACGTCCCTGCGCATGCGGAGCGTTGATGCCACTCAACTGAGGGGTGACGGTGCCGCAGAGTCCCGTGCCCGTCAATCCGTCCGCGCTGGTCTGCGAGGTGTCGACGATCTGGCCAAGTTGATGATCGTACCAGCCGTCCGAGTCGTCCCAGTTGATCACGACAGCAGTGCTCGCCCAGTAGGGCGTCTGCATCAGAAAGTTGATGGTATCAACGATGAACGTTTGCTCATCGAGCGGATCGGAATAACCGGCATGTCCGTCCTGATAACCGGGCGCTTTCAGGAAGCTGACGGCGGGGAAGTTGCCGGCGTTCACGGCGTCGAAAAAGTCGTGCGTGTCGTACTGGTGATTGCCGGCGTCACCCTGCTGTCCAATCGTCTGCACCGAGGTGGGACGGGTGTGCTGCAGGTTCTGCGTGGAAACGTAATACTGGAAGGGCTGATGATGGGGAATGTAGTCGGCCTTGTTCTGGCCGGTGATGGAGGAGGTGTGGGAGCGATGGCAACCCGTGGTGCCATTCGGGTTGATAATCGTAAGGTCGAAGCCGCCCTCGAAGAATCCCCAACTCACACCGGCGGTATTGAGCAGATCGCCGATGTTCTGCCCGCCCATCTGAAGAACTTCGCCAGTGGTGGTCGAGCAGGCATCGCCGATGGGATCGGCATCGCTGATCAGCGTGTAACCGCCGTTTCCGTCACCAATAATAGCGCCAGTGCCATTTTCGTTCTCGGTTACGCCGTTGGTTTGTCCAGAGACCAAGTTCAGCGCGCCATCCGTGGAGGGGCCGAAGTTCGTGCCATACGAGTTGTCGCTCAGGGCAAAGTACTGGGCGTAGTTCCACAGGGCGGTCACGGTATTACCGTCGTAATAGCCCATCACCAAACCCGTGGTGTCGACGATGCCCCCGCCGCCCGGAGGTGGTCCGGCAGTACCGGTGTTAGCGGGAAATAGGTCCATCAGGCCGCTGTCAAACGCCATCTGCTCTGGGCCGTAGTCGTGGTCCTGATCGGCCGTGGCGGCCTGTGAGCGATCCAAGCGAAAGGGGTTGGTTGCGCCCGGTCCGTTCGCCGGATTCAGATTCGGGTTGGCGGCGATGAGTGTGCCGACAATGCCGTTGACATTAGGCGTGCCGGGAAGGGGATTGAAGGCGGGCTCGCCTTGAGGATTGGTGGCGCTGGGATAGGTGCCAAAGTAGTGATCGAAGGAGATGTTCTCCTGGAAGATGACCACCAGATGCTTAATGGGGGTTGCTGGTGTACCGGCTACCGACTTGGCGGGAGGCCTTGATGGAGCGGCGTTGGCATTCAGGAGCGGCCCTAAGATCATGACCGCAGTCAATGTAGCTGCAAGAAATTGACGCATATTCTTCCTCACCCTTTCCAGTCCGCAGATCAGACTGATGTGCGTTGATGAGGTGATACTCGGCTGAGATCAATTGAGCGTGAACGGAAGGTTAAAAGAAGATGAAGCGTAGAGAGCCGTCTCAAGTTCGGCAAAAGCTTAGACGCGGGAGAAAGGACACGGGATGGCCTCTTTGCATTGGCTCCGCCTTGTTCGCAAATCCTGATACTTTGGACGCAGGAGGCGTTGATGAAACGTGTACTGGTTGCGACCTCCAATCCGGGCAAGATCCGCGACCTGGTTGGAGCCGCTGCTGCCCATAACGTCCAAATCGAAACGATTCCGGGCTTCTCATCCCTGCCGGGGGTCATCGAGGACGGCCTGACCTTCGAAGCTAACGCGCGCAAGAAAGCCGAGCATTACAGCAAGTACGTCGAAGGCGAGTTGGTGATTGCTGACGACTCGGGGCTGGAAGTCGATGCCCTTGGCGGCGCTCCGGGGATTCGATCCGCACGCTATGCTGCCGACGACGGTGACGCCCGCGTTCATGCGCCAAACTCCAATGACGAAGCCAATAACGCGCGCCTGCTGCGCGAACTACACGACGTTCCGGACGAATACCGTACCGGCAGATTCGTCTGCGCCATCGCCGTGGCCCGAAATGGCCACACGTTGGCCACGTTTCAGGGCAAAGCCGAAGGCATTCTCCTGCACGCGCTGCGAGGCTCGAATGGCTTTGGCTATGACCCGCTGTTTTATTTCCCTGAGATCGGCAAGACCTTCGCTGAACTGACAGCAGAGGAGAAAGCGATCTACAGCCATCGAGGATCGGCCTTTCGGGCGTTCCTGGCATGGGAGGACGAGAGCCGCGAACAACATCCGCACACGGGGCGGTGACCGGGATCACTTCGTCATAAGACGTTGTGACATACATCACAAGTATTTCGCCATCGCAGCAGCTATTCTGAACCCCGCTTGTCAGTTGGAGACCGCGCGCGTCTCTTGTTTTCGCCAATGTCCAGCGTTTCAGTGGCTTTCTTGACTTGCGCTCTTGGCGAAATTGATAATAAAAAGTTTGTTGATACACTCCGCGCTCATAAGGAGTTGGCTCCGTGGCTTCTACGGCCAGTTCGATCGATACTAGTTCCGCTCATATCAAAACGGGTGTGGCTCCTCTGCGCGCTGGACAAGGCTACTCCTTTGTGTTGCGCAGGCTGCATTCCTTGTCCGGCGTCGTCCCGATCGGCGCATTCCTGGTGGAGCACTTCATCTCGAACTCGGAGGCGAGCAAGGGTCCGCTAGCTTACAACGATCAGGTGAAGTTCCTCACCGGCCTGCCGTTTGTGCATGTGCTGGAATGGGTGTTCATCTTTATTCCCATCCTCTACCACGGGATCTACGGGCTGTACATCTGGTATCGCGGCGAGTCGAATGTGGGTGAGTACCCTTGGACGGGCAACTGGCTTTACACCTCGCAGCGCTGGACGGGCATCATCGCTTTCGCCTATATCGCCTACCACACGTACTACATGCGGTTCACGGGCGTACATTTGATGAACGGCGGCTACGAGTACGCCTTCTGGAAAGTGCAACATGAGTTCCTGAACCCGTGGGCGGTGGCGGCTTACGTGGTTGGAATTGTTGCGGCCTCCTGGCACTTTTCCTATGGATTGTGGTTGTTTGCCGCGAAATGGGGCCTAACCGTCGGGGATGGCGCGCGCAGAAAATTCGGCGTGCTCTGTATTGGTCTTGCCGTGGTGTTGATTGCAATCGGCCTGTGGACCATCACCGCATTCGTAACCGCCCCGCCGGTTCCCGGACCAAGTCCGACTGAGGCTTACCAGAATACGTTGTTGCGTTAAATCTGGCGGCCTCGGCTGCCTTCATACTTTTGCGTAAAGATCATCATGTCTCATCCTAAGATCATTGTTGTGGGTGGCGGGCTGGCGGGTCTGGCGGCCACCATCAAGATTGCCGAGATGGGAGGTCATGTTGACCTCTTCTCCATCGTCCCGGTCAAGCGGTCTCATTCCGTGTGCGCCCAGGGCGGTATCAACGCCGCCAAGAACCTGAAGGGCGAAGGCGACTCGTGCTGGCAGCACTTCGATGACACCGTCTACGGCGGCGACTTTCTTGCCAACCAGCCGCCGGTGAAGGCGATGTGCGAGGCGGCGCCCGGCATCATCGACCTGCTCGACCGTATGGGCGTTCCATTCAACCGCACGCCGGAAGGACTGCTGGACTTCCGCCGGTTCGGCGGCACGCTCTACAACCGCACCGCCTTTGCCGGCGCCACCACCGGGCAGCAACTGCTGTATGCCCTCGACGAGCAGGTGCGGCGTTACGAAGCCGAAGGCAAGGTCAGCAAGTATGAAGCCTGGGAATTTCTCTCCGCCGTGATCGATGACCAGCGCGTCTGCCACGGTATCTGCGCCTTGGACCTACGCGGCATGGGAGTGCATACCTTCCCCGCCGAAGCTGTGATCATCGCGACGGGCGGGAACGGCGCCATCTTCGGCAAGTCTACGAACTCGGTCGTTTGCACGGGCTCGGCGCAATCGGCGCTTTACCAGCAGGGGGCGTATTACGCTAATGGCGAGTTTATCCAGGTGCACCCGACGTGCATTCCCGGCGAGGACAAACTGCGGTTGATGTCCGAGTCAGCACGCGGCGAAGGTGGCCGCGTCTGGGTGCCCAAGCAACCAGGCGACAAGCGCGATACCAAGAGCATTCCCGAGAGCGAACGTTGGTATTTTCTGGAAGAGTGGTATCCCAAGTATGGCAACCTGGTGCCGCGCGACATTGCCACCCGCGCCATTCACAAGGTGGTTTACGAGCATCACCTCGGCATCGACGGCCAGCCGATGGTTTACCTTGACGTGACCCACATTGACCGCAGAGTTCCTCGACAAGAAGCTGGAAGGCATCCTCGAAATCTACGAGAAGTTTGTCGGTGACGATCCGCGCGACACGCCGATGAAGATCTTCCCCGGCATGCACTACACCATGGGCGGGCTGTGGGTGGATTTCGATCAGAAGACCAACATCGAGGGTCTCTATGCCTGCGGCGAATGCGATTACTCGATTCATGGCGCAAACCGGCTGGGCGCGAACTCGCTGATGTCGTGTATTTACGGCGGATTCGTCTCCGGGCCGAATGCGGTCAAGTATGCGCACAACGTGATCAAGAGCGGACAGCATCCCGCCGAACCTGTGTTTGACTCCGAGCGCAAACGGCAGGAAGAAATCAATGCTCGTCTGCTGAATAACGAGGGCACCGAGAACCCGTTCCTGCTGTGGCGCGAACTCGGCGACATCATGACCAAGAACTGCACCGTCATCCGCTACAACAAGAATTTGCAGGACACCGACGCGAAGCTGGTCGAACTGCTGGAACGCTATCGCCACGTGAATTTGAGCGACAAATCCATGTGGGCCAATACCTCGTTCGTTTTCGCGCGGCAGCTTTACAACATGCTGCAACTGGCGCGCGTCATCGTCCAAGGAGCGGCCATGCGCGACGAGTCACGCGGCGCGCATTACAAGCCGGACTTTCCGGAGCGCGATGACGCGAACTGGTTGAAGACCACGAAGGCATATTTTGCGGCCGACGCCGATGAGCCACGCTTCGAGTTTGAGCAGGTCGATACCTCGCTGATCAAGCCCCGTCCGCGGCGCTACGACGTGGCGACGTAGAGGCAGTTGCTAGTGGCTAGTGGTCAGTGATTCGGGATACGGGTTAGTTGTCTGTTGTCAATTGGGATTTTTCGCTGAACTGATTGGCCGGCACATCTGTCCTTGGGAATTCTGTTGGGCTGGCAATAATCCAGTCCCGCTCGGCGGGACGTAATTAAGATAGCCCACCGTTTCAACGGTGGGTAGGCGAAAAAGACAGAAGGCGAGTCCCTCGGGGACGGTACCAGCGAGCGGGAGATTTTTGCATTACTAAACTTAGGTGTTCCTTTTACTTTGGGGCGCCCGGGGTTCCGGGTGAACACCAATAAGAAAAGCGAAAATGGCAAACTCTAAGACCTTTATCATCAAAATAAAACGGCAACAAACTCCCGACTCCAAACCATACTGGGAAGAGTTCGAACTGCAGTACCGGCCGGGCATGAACGTTACATCCGCGCTGATGGACATTGCGGCCAACCCGGTCACGTGCCAGGGCAAGGCGACCACGCCGGTCACTTACGATTCCAACTGCCTGGAAGAGGTGTGCGGTTCGTGCGCCATGCTTATCAATGGCCAGGCCAAGATGGCATGCTCGGCGCTCATCCACCAACTTAAGCAACCTATCACCCTCGAGGCTTTCTCCAAGTTTCCGGTGATTCGCGATCTTTCCGTGGACCGCAGTGTGCTTTTCGAGAACCTGAAGAAGGTGGAGGCCTGGGTCCCGGTGGACGGCACCTACGATCTTGGTTCCGGCCCGCGGCAATCGGCGGAGGAACAAGAGCAGGCCTATCCGCTGTCCCGCTGCATCTCCTGCTGCTGTTGCATGGAGGCTTGCCCACAGTTTAACGAGAAGACCGGATTTGTCGGTGCGGCCACGATTTCTCAGGTTAGGTTGTTCAACACCCACCCCACGGGCAAGGCCTTGAAGGTCAACCGACTGCATGCGTTGATGGGCGATGGCGGCATCCAGGAATGCGGCTACGCGCAGAACTGTGTTGAGGTGTGCCCGAAAGACATACCGCTCACCAAGTCGATCGCCGAGGTTGGCGGCCAGGTGATGTGGCAGGCGGTCAAGGGCCTGTTCCGGACGTAGAGCGTGCCGGCGCCCAGGTTCAGATAAGGCAGTTTTAGCGGTTTAGGTTAACATCTTCAACGCATCGCCCGGTGATGCTCCATCCTCATCACTGCTACTCATACCGGCACGCTCCTAGTAGCCGACGATCCACTCGAAACTACTCTCGCTTCCCAGAACCCCTTTTGTGTATCCTTACGGGCAAATGTTGGAGCTAACTGGCCATCCAATATGGAGGAGCTGTGCCGTCCCTCCCCGCGAAGGCGTCACTGCTTTGGTGTTGGAGCAATGCGAACCAAGCAGCACTCGCATTGCGCGAGTGTCGCCAGGAGGAAGCCCCGTGTGTTCGACTAGATCGATTCGTTCCCTACTGATCATGCTGCTGCTGATGTCCCTATCGGTGGCCTTGTACGCGCAAATCGGAATCGTAGTCGGTTTTGGTCCGCCTGCGCTTCCTATCTATGCGCAGCCTCTGTGCCCCGGACCCGGCTACCTCTGGACGCCCGGGTATTGGGCATGGGACCCCGAATTCGCCGATTACTACTGGGTTCCCGGCACCTGGATCCTACCCCCCGAAGCAGGCTTTCTTTGGACACCCGGCTATTGGGGTTGGAATGGGGTCGGGTTCGTCTTCTATGAAGGCTACTGGGGCCCGGTCGTCGGTTTTTATGGCGGGATCAATTACGGATTCGGTTATTTCGGCCACGGCTACGAAGGTGGACGCTGGGACCATGGCCAGTTCTACTACAACCGTGCGGTTAACAACGTCAATGTCAACTCCATTCACAATGTTTACGACAGCAGAATTACCAACATCGACGAGAGCCACGTGAGCTACAACGGCGGTCAAGGCGGCATCAACGCCCGTCCCACTCCCGCGGAGGAAGCCGCGGCTCGCGAAAAACATATCCCGCCAGTGACCAATCAATTCCGGCAACTTCAGGCGGCGCGCGAAAATCCCCAATTACGGGCTTCGGTAAACCACGGCAAGCCTCCTGTCGCTGCCACTCAGAGGCCGGGAGAGTTCCAATCCAAGGCGGTCGTACCCGCCCGGGAAGCCGGCGCAGCCTATCATCCACCGGCCAACCGTGTCGCCGGTCCGGCCCACGCCAGCGAGCTGCCGACGCACACCAACGCCCCCGTGCACACCGGCACGCCTGCTCTCGACCAGCAAAATCAGCGGGAGCAGGAACAACTGAATGCCCGGCAAAACCAGGAACACCTGCAGCTTCAGCAACAACAGGCGCGGGAACATGAAGAACTGCAACGGCAGCAGGCTAACCAGGAGGCCATGCGGCAGATGCAGGAACGGCAGCAGCAACAAACCATGCACATGGAGCAGCAACACTTCCAGCAGCAGCAGCAGATGCACATGCAGCAGATGCAGCGGGCGCCGCAATCCCACGGCGCGCCGCCCGGGCCTCGAAAGTAGCAGCCCCATCTTCGCTGGAGTGTCACGAAGAAAGACGTCCGCACGGGCGTGTAAAACGTCCGGTCTCAGCGAAACTCTGCGCCCTGCCCAACTTCCGGCTGGCTCGTCATCCAGCCAGTTGAGCGGTTAGGGCGCATCCTGCCTTCCCCCGTCACTTCATTTACAATCCAAGCGCACCTACATTCCTCTCCGGAGCCCCCATCATCGCAATGCGAAGCTTCCGCCGGACGCTCTTGCTCCTACTTCTTTGCACGGCAGCCACGTTCTCACAGACCTCAACCCCGGCAGCCAAGCCCGTGGCCAAAACTTTGCCTCCTCAAAGCTGGCGCGCTATCCACAATTCGGCGCTCATCATTGACACCCACGCTGATACCCCCGGCCGCTTCGTGGACGAGAATTTCGATCTTTCGCAGGACGCCGGCGCTGGCTATCTGGATTTCAACAAGATCGAGGCCGGCAATTTGGGCGCTGAATTCTTCTCGATCTGGGTTGAGCCGAAAGCCAACAAGGGCCACGAGGCCAAGCGGGCGCTCGACATGATTGACTCGGTTTACGAGCAGGCACGCCGCCATCCCGACAAGATGATGATGGCCTTCAGCACGCAGGACATTCTCGCCGCCCATCGCCAGCACAAGCTCGCTGCGTTGCTAGGTGTCGAAGGCGGACACGCAATTCAGGGCGACATGCGCATCCTGCGCGACTACTACCGCCTTGGCGTACGCTATATGACGTTGACATGGTCGAACACCAACGAGCTGGGCGACTCCAGCGGCGATCTTGATGACAAGAGGGTCGAGCACCACGACGGCATCACCGATTTCGGGCGGCAGGTGGTGCGGGAGATGAATCGCTTAGGCATGATGGTAGACATATCGCACGTTGCCGACCGCACGTTCTACCAGGCGCTGGTGGCCAGCCGCGCGCCGGTCATCGCGTCGCATTCTTCATCGCGCGCGCTCACGAACGCTCCGCGCAATATGACCGACGACATGCTGGTCGCACTGGCCCGGAACGGCGGCGTCGCGCAGGTGAATTTCTACTGCGCCTTCGTCTCGCAGAAGTACCTCGACCGCATGAGAGAACTCGAGGCCCAAGATGATCCTGACTTCGAACTTGAACAGAAGCTTTTCATCTCGGCGCAGACGCCGGAGGTGAGAAAACAGTATCTTGAGGCAAAGGCGGCGCTGGAGAAGAAGTTGCCGCGTCCGCCGCTGAGCGACTTGATCGACCACATTGACCACATGGTGAAAGTGGCGGGCGTCGACCATGTTGGTCTGGGCTCGGATTTCGACGGAATCGATTGCTCGCCGCAGGGGATCGATTCCGCCGCCGACTTCCCGAAGATCACGCAGGCGCTGTACGAGCGCGGCTACAAAGCCGCCGATCTTGATAAGATTCTGGGTGGAAACTTGATGCGGGTGTTCGCCGATGTCGAGGCGACAGCCAAACAGATTCAGTCAGAAACCAATCAGGACACGCGCCGCGAGATTGTGCCTATGGCGCACCCACAGCAGTGATATGAAAACTTTCCATCGGGAGAATTTATGCGCAACTTGATAACAGCAATTCTATGCCTCAGCCTGACCGCCTTGGCGGGGGCCCAGGGTTCGAGTAGTTCCGCATCGGCGCAACAGGCGAATCCGGAAAAGAGCGCCCAGGGAACCGCAACGCAGCCAAAGGAACCAACCGCCATCATCGAAACCACGGCCGGCAACATTACCTGCACGCTCTTCCCTGCCCAGGCGCCGTTGACAGTTGCAAACTTCATCGGGCTGGCGACTGGAACGAAAGCCTGGAAGAATCCGAAGACGGGCGAGATGATGCATGGTGTGCCGCTCTACAACGGCACCATCTTCCACCGGGTCATTCCAAATTTTATGATTCAAGGTGGCGACCCGGCGGGCAACGGCACCGGGGGGCCCGGCTACGGGTTCAAGGATGAGTTCAGCCCCAATCTCACCTTCGACCAGCCCGGACGCCTGGCGATGGCCAATAGCGGCCCCGGCACCAACGGCTCGCAATTCTTCATCACCGAAGTCCCCACGCCATGGCTTGACGGTAAGCACACCATCTTCGGGCAATGCGAAGATCTCGACCTGGTAAAGAAGATCGCACGAATGGCGAGCGATCCTCGTAACGACCGGCCGTACGACCCGCCCAAGATCATCCGCATCAAGATCATCGACCCGCGTCATGCGGCCACGAAGCCGGGAACGGCGGTCCACAAGCCGATGGCGGCAAAGCCTGCAACTCCGAGCCAATAGCGGTTCCCGGCGACGGAGGCTACGGCAGTTTCGGAGTTAAGTTGGTCCGGCAAGTCCGGGTAGAGCGGCGCCCGTTATTACTTTCAGCGGGTTAGACGCCGGCCTGAAAACCAGCTCTTCCACCGGGTCGCTTGATCAGAGCTTCCCTAGTATCGACTAGCGGTAGCGGGCAAGGCGAGTTTTTTAGCGGCCTGTGAAGCGGTGCCCGTTCAAGAGTGCTGGTTGCGCTTCAGCGTTTTCGCTTACGAACAAGAAGGTCGAAACTGACCACTCCATTCTCGTCTCGTATGGCTTCGACAGTGTATTCGCTGTTGATGTTGTATTCGCCCTGAATGACCTGCTGCGCCGCCTGGGTCAGATTGGTGATGTAGGTGAGAGTGATGTTGTTCGAGACCTGCTGCTCGACCGTGAGGCGCGCGTTGGGATTGGTTCCGACCCCGCCCAGCGCGGGATTGATCCGGATGGAGCTCACCCCGAATAATTTGGAGACGCGGTTGGTAATCGTCTGATTGATGGCCTGTCCCAGGATGGCGCCAGAGGCGCTCTCGGCGAATCCCGACTGCGGAGTGCCGTTCATCGCGCCTTCCTGCTCCGTGCGCCCAAAGGCGAGCAGAGCAATAATGTCCTCGCTGGGGAGCGGCGGATCGGAACGATAGGTGGTGTTCAGGCGCTCCAGAGTGCCGTGCAATCCGATGGTAATGTCGTAATCTTGGACCCGGGTGGTGGCCTCGACATCCAGAACGGGATCGATACGCACGGGATTGGTAAAGGTGATATCGCCGCGTTCCAGGTGATACTTGGTTCCAGCCAGTTTGATGTCGCCCTCGGCGATGTTGATGCGCCCCAGCAAGACCGGCCGAGCCGCCGTGCCCCGCAGACGCAGATCCACATCGCCCGCCAGTTTCGCCAGCGCAGTCTGTACCGTCAACTCCGGAGTGGAGAGGATGCGCACATCCAGACGCAGATTATTCAGCGGTGAATTTACCACGGGTGCGGACACCGGACTTGCCTGTGCCAAGGCGAGGGCGAGATCGCTGGAGGGGATCTGCGCAAAACGGGTAACGGTGACATCTCCGCTGAGAGTCGAGCTTTGCAACGTGCCCACTAGGCGAAGGGTTTCATTTGCCGTAACGCTGATCCCAGCATAGCGAAAGCGGATTTCATTTCCATTCGCTGTCAGGTTGAAGCCGACTGTACGGCCGTAAGTGATAAAACCGCCAAAGGTCACCAGCCCGCCGCCGGTGCGTGCCGTCAGGTGCTCCACCTCGAGCCGGTCCCGGTTGAAGATGAGACTTCCGTTGATGTCGCCGAGTCCGGTGGGCAGGTCAATCATCGAGAGACCGCCATGTTCGATATTGATATGCCCCGATATCGAGGGTTGCGCCATGGGCCCATTGACCGTGAGGTCCAGATTTGAGATGCCGTAGGAGGTCACGTCAGGGTCAAGAGTATGCACGAGACTCAAGTCGACATGGCCATTGGCGCGCAGAGCGAGCCGGCGGTCGTCCTTCAGGCTGGCACTGCCGGTCAAAGTGAAGTGCGATCCCCCGCTCACCAGGGTGCAGCGTTGCACGGTGAGCACTTCGTTCGCCATCACAAGTTCCACGGGACCGTCGCTTGTGATCGCAACCTTTTGCGCTTCCACCGCGAACTGGTTAATGCTCAACTTGCCGTTCAGCAGCCGGGGCTGCTTCAAGGGTCCGTTCAGCTCCGCGCGTCCAGCCAGCGAGGCGTGTCGGGTGCGTCCGTTGGCGCACCTCCGTCGGCAGAAAAGGATTGAGGTCCAGGCCGGAAAACTGCAGCTTGAGATCGGACGGCATGTCGCCACGCAGTTCAATCCCTCCATCAACCGCCAAGTTGGCTGTGGGGAAATTCGATCGCGCCGTGAGTTGCAGATGGCTTCCATGGGTTACCGCGTCGGCTGTAAAGCCGCCAATACGGTCCCCGTTGAGCACGAGGTCGCTCACTTCCACGTGGGCATCGATCAACGGTTGCTCGATGGTGCCTGATCCCTTTGCGGTAAACCCGGCAACGCCTCCTACTTCCAAACGTGGCCTTTGCATTTCAGGGATGTTTGCCAGATCGATCCGATCGCCCGCCAAGTCGAAGCGGACGTCCTTGTTGCTGAAGTTGTACGCAGCCGAACCGGTGACTTTGCCACGCATGGCCTGCACCTGAATGTCGTCGAGTTGCGCCTCGTGATTGGCGAAGGCTAGTTTCGCCGTGAGCGATTTGACGGGACGTCCGTAGGCTTGCGCTGCCGTCAACGAGAAATGCCCAGAACCGTGCGGATTGGCTTCGGCCCCACCGGCCTGCAGGGTGAAATTCAGAGTGCCGGTCACGGGATAATCCAGTCCGGCGGCATGCTGCAATGCCACGACATCTGCATCATGTATGGCGGCTTGGACCTGGAATGGCAGATTCTCGGTGAAATTGCCTTTTTCGAGCGTCGCCGAGCCATCCACATTCAAGCGCGCACTGCCTTCTTGAATGATGCCGTGATGCACGGCCACGCCCGTTGACGAGTACTGCATGTCCCCGGAAAACTGATCGATGTGGATGCGTCTGGGTTGAAGCGTGGGTTGCGGCGGAGGAGGCGGTGGCGTAGACGCAAAATGGAACAGCGATTTCTTTTTTGTGGGCGCCTGAGCGGGGGCCGGCGCCGAACTCTGCACAGCGGGGGTGTAGATATACGTAAAGTCGGATGCCTGCAGGTGGCCGGCGACCTGCGGATTCTTCAGCCTGCCGCTAAGCGTGCCATTGAAGCTTGCCATGCCCGCAAGTTCCAAGGGAGGCGGCGCATTGCCCACGGTTGTGAGAAGCGACTGGAACTCGGCCAGACTGGTCGTATTCAGGGCCACGTTTAGAGCGACGGAGGTTGACCCCAAAGTGCCAACGGCATTCAAGTGCGAGTGGGGGGTAGTCAAGGTCAGGGCCGAGAAGTTCATTACTTGCGCTCTCGGCTCGTAGCGGGCGCGCACGGTCGCCGTCACCGGCAGTTGGTTGCCAGACTTTTGCGCAGGAGGTGTGACATCAAGCGCCAGGTCGGCGCTGGCATCGGCGATGGACCGGCGTCCAAGCCAGGCTGACCGTTCCTGCAACGCTGCCAACGGGGTTGAGCTTATCGTACGGCGCCGCCCTGGTCGAGAACATGCGCGCCAGCTCCGCCAGCGATATGCCGGTCATCCGCAAGTGGGCTGTGCCCTGTTGCGGGCCGGGACCGGTGATTGTCGGAAGAGTGGATGGACGCAGTTGCTTGTTGGGGCTTGGCTTCGTGCCGGTCTTTCGGGCCTGGCTGGCCTGCTCGATCGGAGACGGCGAGGCACTGGCCGAGCCCGTGAAAATATTCTTGATTTCGGCGCCGCCAGTCACGCCTCCACCCAACAGCCGTCCCGCTATTCGAGTGAGCGACAGCTGATCGCCCGCCAACGCAAAATCCGCGTTCACGTTCGCGTCGCGCACTGCGACTCCGTTGTCCAGATACGTGACGCCGCGTGCAGCAGCATATCCTCGCGTTGCGGCGCCGGTGGTGGTCGAATAGGTGCCCGATCCGCTGAAGGTTACGCTGCCACCGCGAAGCTGGTAGGAACGGATGATCGATCCCAACTGCGCAACGTCGAGCGCACTGCTGTAGGTGAATTGTATCTTCGGATTGTCGAAGTTGGTGAGCTGTCCAGTCGCCTCCAGGGAAGATTTCTCTGACATCAGCTTTGCCAACTTGATTTGCAGCCGATTGCGACCACAGGCTGAACGCCACCTCGCCCTGCGCCGCAACATCGCGAAGGTCCCGGCACTTCACATCCATCTTGCCGGCTTGCACGGTGCCATCGTAGCGACGCTCGCGGTGATCGTAGGTCATGACCGCAGTGACATCATTGGCTGCGAAATCAAGCGGAATCTCCCGGTCGTTCACCAGCAACAGGCCGTGGTGCAGATCGAGGCGGGCAATCGCCAGATCGAACAATTCCTGCACCGGAGTCGTGCTGGTATGCACCTTCGGTTCCGGCGCGTTCGTCGTCCCATCGGGATTCACAATGAGATGCACGATGGGACGCTCCACGCTCAAGTCCTTGAGGCTGATTCGCTTCTCCAGGAACGAGATGATATGCAGCCGAACGTGGATATGGTCAGCATGCACATAAGGCTGCTGGCCGGGAGCCTCCAAGCCGTGAATGGTCAGATCGTAGGCGTCGAACTCAAGCTGGGAAAGGTTCCAGCGAAACGCGCCCAACTCGACTCGACCGCCGGTAGCGTCTTCCAGAGCGGTAATTGTCTTGCGCCGAACCAGGCCCGCGAACTGCGGGCTTCGCACGTACCAAACCAAAGCAATAGCGGCCGCCAACAACACCATGCCGATTGCGGCCTCAATCCACAAGCGGGTGTGCGAACGACGGATTCGGGTTTCTTCGGACATTCTCAGTTAGAGCCGGAGGCCCGGTCCTGCTCGGCGGGAGCATTCTCGGCGGGAATTGGTACAGTACTGTGAATCTCCGCCTGCTGGCGCAAGTTATGCAACCACGTGTCCAGCAACTCATCCATGCGCTGCTGGACGAGCAGCTCACGAATCCGAGTTTCCACTTTCTCCAGAGCGACAACCTTGCCGCCATTTTTTTGCAAATCGGGCAGCAAGCGATTCTTGTAGTACGCCTCAATTTCCTCAGGCTGAACATGAACGTTGGGCCGCAGACGAACCTCCACGAAGTTCATCACCAGCAACTCGGTCCGCAGATGGTTCCTTAATATGTCCGGGGTGAGTTCATAGCGGGCAAGTAACTTCTGCCAGTTCTCATCGTTGCTGCTGTTGGGAATCTGCGCCCGAAGTTTGGCGACATCCTTATCGATATCGTCCTGCGACGGTTGCAGGAAAGTCTCGTCGCCCATCTGTGCGTGCAGCAATTGGCGGTCGATGAGGCGCTGCAAAGCCTTCACACGATCTGCCACGGTCACTTGGGAGATAGGCTTCTGCTGCATAAACGCCTCGAAACAGATCGCCTCTTCCCAATCGCTCTGAAAAATAGGCTGGCGGTTCACCGTCGCAACTATTCCGTCGATTACCTCGCCCGCCAAAGCGGAAGAGGCAACAAACGGAAGGAAGAACAATAAGACAATCGTTACATGGAAAATTCGTTTCATCAAAATGTCTGCCCAATACTGAAATAGAAATTGATATGGCGCAAGCTCTGCACAGTGTCATCTTCCTGGATTGGATATCTCGTGGGATTGAAGTTATACCCGACATCGAGGCGGACCGGCCCGACCGGTGTCTTATAGCGTACACCCACACCGACGGCCTGAGGGTTATAGCTGAAATTGCAGGGTGTCGTGCTGCCTGGCGGGGAGCAAGCTGCAATCGAGGGCTGATGGATTCGCAACATACCGCTGATGATATGGTTTGCCGTGTCGAACACATTTCCCATATCGTGAAAGAAAACAAATCCAACGTTATCGCCCACGAAGGGCAATGGCACCGGAGGAGTGCGAATTTCCAGGTTGTTGATGAAGAGTCCCTGCCCGCCAATGGGATATCCGGTGACCAAGTCGCGAGGCCCGGCCTGATTGATGGAAAAGCCGCGTAGCGAATTACCGCCGCCCGCGAAGAACAACTCCGTCAGGGGAACGGTGGTCGCTTCTGACGGCACTGCCCCCGAGGCCGGCAGACTGAGAAAATCGTTGGTGCCGTAGGGATGCAGGATGCCAATTTGGGTATTTCGCGCGAAAACCCATCGCTTCTTGAATCTGTAGTAGGTGGAGTTCTGCAGGAGTACCTTTCCAAAGTTTGCCTCAGAACCCAACGCGCTGGTCGCCAGCCCCAAATCCACGATATTGTAGCTTCCTTTGGTCGAGTCGATGGGATTGTCACGCGTGTCGCGCACATACGTGAAGCTGGGAATCGCCAATCGCACCGGCTTCGAATACAAGGGGATGAGGGTTGGATCGATCACCAGGCTATTGGGATCGATCGACTGGCGCTCATAACTCATGCGGTAAAGCAAGGTCGTCGTCCGGCTATATTTTTGCTCGGCCGCGACCGTTGTACCGAGCCGTTCCGAGGTAAACGTATTCACGTCGGCCTCGTTGCTGTAGTAGGCGGTGGCGTTGAAGCGCCAGTTTTCGCGGTGAAACAGGCGCGGCGCATCATAGCCGATTAAACCACGACGGACCAGCAAACCGACCCGAGCCCGCAAGGTGAGGGTCTGGTCCCGCCCGAACATGTTCAGGCGAGTGATTTCCAGGACCCCGTTCGGACTAACTCCGGTGCTGCCCTGGGGGTTACTGGTGGTAGGAATATTGCCGGTCGCAAACTCGATACCGCCTCCGTAGCGGAAGGTCCAGCGCTTGGCCTCCTGGAGGTTGAAGAGCACATCTTTGGAGGGGACCTGGCCATCCGGATTCTGCACGGCCGTATCCACCTCGTTGAAGAGACCGAGATCGTAGAGGCGCCGCTGTGAAGCGACCATTCGCGCCTGGCTCAATGGATCTCCGTCGGCAATGCGCATCTCGCGATTCACTACGTAGGGACGGGTGTACTCCCGGCCGCTCACCAGTACCTGATCGACGAAGACCTGTTCCCCTTCGGTGATGGTGTACACCACCTGCATGCGTTGCGGTTCGCCGGGCACAGGCGTCGCTGCGGACTCAAACTCCACATTGGGAAAGCCGCGATTGTAATAGAAATAGGTAACCGCATCGCGATCAGAAGCGACATTGGTTTCGCTGTAGGGCTGGCCTTTCACTTCGCTCATTAACTGGGTCAAGCGGTCCGGTGGAAAGCTGTGATTGCCTGCCACCTGTAACGAATTCACCAGCGTCTGCGGACCTTCGTCAATCTTGATCAGTATCTCCATCTGGCCCTCGCGGCTCTGGTAGTCGTCCTCCAGGTCGGGAGTGACCTTCACGTCAAGGAATCCATTTGACTGGTAGAGATTCTCGATGGCTACCCGGTCGGCAGCCAGGAGTCTCTGGCTGAACCGGCCATTGGGTAGAAGCACGCTCAACGGCTGTAACGCCATACGCTCGCGGATCGTATCGGTATCGAAATACTTGTTACCCTCGATCCGCACGGCGACAAGCTTGTGCCGCAACCCGGGATCAATCTTGTAAACGATGTTGAGGTGGTCCTTCTCAGGTGACGCTTGCCGTTCCACGTCCACGGTGGCCTCGAAATACCCCTTCGTCTGCAGGTAGTCGCGCATGTTGCGGCGGCCCTCGTTCAGCAGATCGTCGTCCACGGAGTTCTCCTGGTAAACCGGGACCAGCTTTTTCAATTCCCGGTTACTGATCTTTGCGCCCTCGGTAGTAATCGCCACCGTTGGTCCCTCCTCCGCTTTGAATACATAGTCGAGACGGTTGGTATCGGGATGGTAGCGGCGATCTACGAGCGAAACCTGGGCCTCGAGATGATGGTTCTTTTGATACTTCGTGCGCAGGCGCTCCAGTGCGCGGGTGACGTGCTCCTGCTTCACTTTGCTGCCCGGCTTTAGCTTCGTAAGACTACGGACCTTGTCGGGCGGAATGCCGGCTTCGCCTTCGATCGTGACCTGGCCGACACGCGCCAATTCCCCCGGAACCACGTGAAAATCTATGTCCATCTGCCGCGTAAGGGGATGGGGTACGAAGCTATAGGTAATGGCGGCCTTGTAGTATCCGTTATCGGCCATCACCTTCAACATACGTTCGACGGAGCGGTTCACGTTCGCTTGCGAAAACGTATCCCCCAAATCGAGCTTGCTGGATTCCACCAACTGGTGCGCCTTGGGATTCGTCTTGGCCGGCGCTCCGTCCACATTGACGTCGCCGTTGAAGTAGTTCTCCGTGGCGACAAAGACCAGGGACAAGCTGTTTCCCTGGCTGGGCTGCGCCTCAACCTCCAAAGTAGCGAAACGTCCGGTGGCGTAGAGGCGCCCTAGACTGGCGCGGATTTTGTCATGATCCAGAGGCTCTCCGGTTTTCTGCGGCAGCAGCTTCCGCAGCATCTCCGGGTTGGTGCCCTCGATACCGCGGAACCCGATGGCACGAACCGTGACACCCTGGTACTTGTTCAGTTCGCCAAGCGCCGCGGTGACAGCAGCAGTTTGAGAAGCAGTCGAGCCGGGATTTTGCCCCGTGGACAAGGATCCGTTTTGCGCCCACGCCAAAGGCGCGCCCAGCACCAGCAAGGCGCAAAGCGACGCAATTTTGTGGAACGAAGGCGTGATTGGCTCCGTCAAACTTTGACCTTCAGCACATCCGCTGCCCGGAGGACCCCGTCTGACGGGACCGGTTTGTTATGCCATTCCAGCGAAGGTGGTCCCGCAGCGCGCTGCAACTGTGGCGACCTCTCTTCAACCCGGTCCTCACGGCGAAGTTGATGTCGAATCCCTATAATAACCAAGGAAGCCTTCCCCGGAGCAGGTGCAGTCGTTGGAATTTGCCGAACGCTATTCCCGCCAAATCCTCTTTCTCCCCATCGGGCCCCAAGGGCAGAAAAAGCTTGCGGCGGCGCGGGTTGCCATTGTTGGATGCGGAGCTACTGGTTCCGCCTTGGCTTCCCTGCTCTCTCGGGCCGGTGTAGGCAACCTGCACATCATCGATCGCGATTACGTTGAGCCCAGCAATCTGCAACGGCAGGTGCTGTTCGATGAGGCCGACGCCGCCGAGTCGCTGCCTAAAGCCATCGCTGCAGCCCGTAAAATCAAAGGCTTCAATTCGGAGATTGCGGTCGAGCCGCATGCCGCCGACCTCACGCCCGGCAATGCCGAAGAATTGCTCAGCGGCGTTGACCTCATCCTCGACGGCACCGACAATTTCGAGACGCGCTATCTGATCAATGATTTCGCCGTCAGCAAAGAATTGCCGTGGGTCTACGCAGCCGCTGTCGCCAGCTACGCGGTCACGATGACTGTCCTTCCCGGCGAGACGGCATGCCTGGCGTGCGTTTTTCCGGATTCCCCCCGCGGCATGGTGGAGACCTGCGACACCTCAGGGATTCTTGGTTCGGCCGTGAACTTTGTGGCGTCAGTGGCCGCAACCGAAGCCCTGAAGCTGATAGTCGGCGCAGGTGACAAGATTCGCCGCACGCTTCTGTCCTACGACGTATGCAGACCAACGACTTCGCGGAAATCAAGACTGCCAAACCTCGGCCGGGCTGCCGGTCGTGCGACCAGCATGACTTCGTCCATCTCGCTGGAGAAGGACGGCCGCATATCACCTTGTGCGGCCGGAATTCCGTCCAGATTCACGAGCGGCGGCGGCCCATCGACTTCGACGAACTCACCCGCCGTCTCTCCCCTCACGGCGCCGTGCGGCACAGCGAGTTCATTCTCAAGTTCTGGCGCGATCCCTACGAGTTGACGCTTTTCCCTGACGGCCGGGCCATCATCAAAGGCACAACCGACGTCGCCATGGCGCGCAGTTTGTATGCGCGCTATGTGGGGTCGTAAGGCTGGGACAACCTTGGAAGAGCGGAACGCCATGCTACAGCTTGGCGCGCAGCATATTGATAACGTCGTCAGCAGTGATGACCCCGGTCAGCTTGCCGTCTTCATCCAGGACCGGCAGCGTAAGCAGGTTGTACTTGTCGAAAAGTTCGGCGACTTCCTTCTCGTCGGCGCCGGGATGGACGGTAGTGAGGTGCCCCGTGCTTAGCATCATCAGCGGTGTGCCAGGAGGCGCGAGCACGATCCTCGCCAGCGGAACGGCGCCTAGCAGCTTGTCTTTGTCGCCGACGATGTAGATGGTGCTGACGCTCTCCACGCCGCCCTCGAAGTTGCGCAACATCTCGATGGCGTCCTCCACCTTGGCATTCGGTCCCAGCGCCATGTAATCCGTGGTCATGCGCCCAGCCGCGGTGTCTTCCTCGAAATTCATCAACTCGGCGACTTCGGCCCGCTCCTCGGGCTCCATCTCGGTCAGGATTTCTTGCGAAGCATCTGGATGCATATCGCCGAGCAAGTCGGCGGCGGCATCTGGGTCCATTTCTTCCACGATGTCGGCGGCGCGGTCGGAGTCGAGCGAACTGAGAATCGAAACCTGCATCTTGGGATCAATCTCTTCGAGGGTTTCCGCGGCGACCTCCTCGTCCAGAGTCTCGAAGACGGCTTCGCGCTCGGCGGGTGCAAGGTCCTCCACGATGTCGGCAATGTCGGCCGGGTGCAACTTAGCCAGGCGATCAAGGGAGATCTTCAGCTTGACGCGGCGGGCAGGGTCGGTCTCGATCAGGTCAACAAACTCCCACGGGATCAATCGTGGCGGAATCTTGGTGAGAAGCAGATGCAACGCCGCCGCCGGAAGCACGCCCTTCAGCAGCCGACGGACCGCTCCGCGGGCACCCACGTCCACCGCGCCAACCTTGAGCACAATGTGGTCGTGGCCAACCTCCTCGTGGATGTCAACGTCGTTGACCCGGACAACCTTGCGCCCATGGACGTCGATGATCTGCTGGTCGAGCAGGTCGCGCTCCAGCAGGAGCATGCCTTCACCCCCGCCGTAAGGGACCCACTCGGAAGCGGGGGTAGCGATTCGCAGGCCGCCATTAATCAGGCTTAGCGACTTGGTGGCCACCAGACGGTCGCCGTGGCGGGTTTTCACCACGAAGCCGGTGATTTGACTGGAATTCTCTTGGGGAACCAGAGTGACTTCGCGCACCTTGCCGGCGGCCACGCCGGTGTTGTCCATCACTGGCGCGCCAATCAGATCGGAAAGGGCAAGTGAAGGCATTGCAGTCAATATATTCGATGCGTTCAGAAATGTTCAGTGAAATTCGCACGGGCGACGAGCCGGGACTGCCAGGACGATCCGTTCTGGGAGACGATCTTTTTTGCCAGCGGAGATGTCGTCTGCGAAACTGAGTCATGGCCTCGTTCGCCTGCCAAGCCATCCTCTTCGACCTGGACGGAGTGCTGGTTGACTCCACACCGTGCGTCACCCGTATCTGGAGCGCCTGGGCGCAAGAGCACGGGCTCGATCCCGAATATGTTGTTCACGTGGCGCACGGCCAACGCACGATCGAGACCGTGCGCACGGTCGCTCCGAAGCTCGACGCGCAACAAGAGACAGATCGCATCGAGCAGCGCGAGATCGACGATACGGACGGGTTGCGAGTTCTGCCCGGCGCAAAGGAACTGCTAGCGGTACTACCACCGGAACGCTTCACCATCGTGACCTCGGGCACTCGAAAACTGGCGACGAAACGTCTGCAAGTGGTGGGCCTGCCTGTGCCGCACAAAATGATCACGGCGGACGATGTCACACGTGGCAAGCCCAACCCCGCGCCCTACCTCGCCGGAGCGGCCGCGCTTGGCATCGAGCCGAAGGCTTGCCTGGTCTTCGAAGACGCTCCCTCGGGGATTCGCTCGGCAAAATCCGGTGGCATGATGGCAGTCGGGGTGGCGACGACTTATCAGGCGGGAGCGCTGTCGGAGGCGGACTTGGTCGTTCCCTCGCTGGAGGCCGTCCGTGTCACGATTGCGCCTTCAGGGGAACTGTTGGTGGCGATGGAAGAGTATGCCACCCAGACATGATGATCATCTCCTCCAGCCGTGGCTTCAAAAAGAAGCAAGGCCCTGTGAGCTCGTCCGCGTCTTGTACGGAACAGGACCTTGCCATGCCCGCGGCGCAGCGACCGGTCTGCGCAAACGGGCTCCCCGGCTGCCGTTGCCCATGATGTTTCAGTTTTCAAAAATCAGCGTCAGGCGGGGGCACTGGGCCAGCCTGTTTTGTTATTGCCGCCGGTGCACACCATGAGTTTCTCAGCGGCAAAACAAAAGGCACCGAAAAAGGTACGTCTACCTTGTTTCGGTGCCAGAGTCTACGCTAGCACATTGGAGTGGCAGTGCCTAACACTTCAGGGAAATATTTTGCCGGTGATTCCCAAAACGGCACCAACCATCCAATCAACTTGCTTAGTAAAGACAGCAGAAGTGGATGGAGCAGGCTGCTCTGCCCAACTCTTCGAGGCGAGGTAGTTTTGCATCGTCATTCCGCGGAGGCTTCATGACAACGCAAAGGCACATCGACGCGCTGAGAACGGTTTTGCGGCAAATACGAGCGCGTCTTGCAATGCTGGAATCGGTCGCGCCACGTGCACTCAGAGATAGTGAGTTGCGCAGGCGCGTCGCTGAGGTCAAGGTCGAGGAGACAGTGGTTTTAGCCAGGCTGGCAGAACTAGGGTTCGAATCATGAACGTTCGACAATGTCTCCTAGTCCAATTCAAACCGTTAGACGCAGGGTCACCTCGACACTCGAAACAGTTCTTCGGCTTGGTGATGACAATGATTGTCTTTGCTGCAAGTTTGGTTTGTACAGTCAGTGGTCAAACCCGAACGTCACTTGCTGAGATGCACGAGCATTCCTCCACATGTCCTATCATCATCGGCTTTGTAGGCGGCTTTGTTCACAGTAATGACCTTCGCCACTCAGAAGTACAACTCATACAACAAATGCGCGCGACTTACGGCAGCCGAGTGCGTGCGAAGGTATTTGACAATCGCCATATCCAGGAGGCGCATCGTTTCATCCTGAGTGCTCTCGACACAGATAACGACAGCTATCTCTCAGCTGAGGAGCGACAGCACGCGCGAATTGTTTTGTTCGGCCATAGCTGGGGAGCGTCGGCCGCTGTTTACCTCGCGCGCGATCTTCAGCGGGATGGAATACCCGTTTCCCTGACCGTGCAAGTGGACAGCATTCGAAAACACGGCGAGGACGATTCGGTGATTCCTCCTAACGTGCATGAAGCTGTCAACTTCTATCAGACTGGGGGAATACTGCACGGACGATCTCAGATCAGGGCCTTGGATCAATCGCGCACTACCATCCTCGGCAACTATGGATACCGCTATCAAACCGAGCCTGCTGAGTGCAGTCGATATCCATGGCATGACAGATTCTTGTTCAAGGGGCACACAGCTATCGAATGCGATCCGCGCGTCTGGTCTGAAATAAGTGCTCTGATCCAAATGCAGCTAGCACCAACAGATAACGCAGTTGCCGCGCTGCTTCAAGATTCGCATTCTGAGGCGCCCAACGGATATGTGGAGGCCCAGAGGTGAAGCAGACTAGTCGCGAAAAACCAACCCCGAAACGTGGCGAGCGGGTTCTCGCTGAGGGCAAACAGGGGCTATTCAGTTTGAACCGAGCGAGCCTATGATTTTCGTTCACCAGAGCGGCGTAGCGATACTTCTCATTACGCTGACACTCATATTGCAGGCTGGGGGAATGGTCGCTCTTATCGAGTGGATAAAGGCTCAATTTCCCCATGGCCTTCACCAACTTGGCCTTTTTCGCTCCTTCTTGCTCGTCGTGCGATTCACCACTCTGCTTATCTGCTTGCACATGTCGGAGACTCTATTGTGGGCCTCGTTTTATCGCTGGAAATGCTTTCCGGCCTGGGAATCGGCATTTTATTTCTCCGTGGCCAACTATTCCACAGTCGGCTCGGGGGATCTTTTTCTTAAACAAATGTGGCGCACAATAGGTCCAATAGAAAGCGTTACCGGTGTGCTGATGTGCGGACTGTCGGCAGGTTTCCTGTTTGCCGTTGTAAACCGGCTCATTGAGCTCGAGGATCCCGGTCTGGCCGGAGGACACTCCGTCGACCCTGCTTACGCAACCGGTGGCGCCAGCGACG
Source organism: uncultured Acidobacteriaceae bacterium (assembly GCA_963836295.1). GTDB lineage: Bacteria > Acidobacteriota > Terriglobia > Terriglobales > Acidobacteriaceae > Bog-257. The sequence continues at coordinate 43,219 of CAWIIY010000016.1, forward strand.
CAGACCGGATCAAGACGAGGTAGGCGAACCTTAGAGGCAGTATTGCCGGCCAAGTTCGGCAGTAAACCACCCCTCGCAGGACTCCCGAGAGTGCTTACCAGCGGGAGTCTTGCTCAAGTTCGGATACCGGCTACCCCACAGTTTGCAACATAAGCGTGACGCCCTGGGGCGTCGTGACCGCTTCCTTCTTCGGATTTTGCTTTAGGCGAGCGCCCGTCGCACTCCAAATCCAAGCTCTCGATCTGAAGAGGCTCGATCTTCCACATTCACCTTAGTCGCGTTTCGTCAATTTCCGTACCGGCAGGACAGCCATGTGTCAACATCTTGACCGCCTCAACTGGCTCACAAGTTTCCAGTTTTGTAGTCGCCTTTTCTCCAATCACTTACCCCGATTTCTGGTTTGGTCTCCGGCCTGCTTTACCTCAAGTGCAGTCGGTCGGAACTCGATTACCGGGCTGACTGAGAAGGCTGTTATGAAATGCGAACTGCGTAATTTGGACCATTGCGGACACGAAAGCAGACTCTGCGAGCCCTGCACGGAGGCAATCGTGCGTTTATGGACGATCGCGAACAACACGTGTTCGCCGACCGGCGCCGGAGAGGCCGTTGCAGGGAGAAGTAAGTCGCAACGTGCGGCGATGTTCGCCAAGCTGCCGATTGCTGCTCTCCGATGAGCACCGCGAACGTATTTACTGATTGCGAATCGCAGAGGCAAACCGCCTGGCCTAATTATGCCAAGTGTGATCGATCGAGTTCAGTCATGAAGATAACCAAAGTTGCGATCCTGATTCTGGCCATTGCCATTGCGCTATACATCGTGTTTCCCAACCTGTCATGGGCGGAGGAAAGCGTATCCCCACAATCGTTACCGACAGCCATCTCCGGAACTGTCCTAGATCCGACCGACAACACCATTGCTGGCGCCACGGTAGTTCTGCAAAGCCCCGGAACCCGCGATCGCTATACCGCTTTGGCAAATGATAATGGCTTCTTTGAATTTGACGGCCTGAAACCAGGGATACCTTATCTAGTCACGGTCCATGCCAAAGGTTTCGCAGACTGGACTTCCTCCGCCATGGTGCTCGGGCCTGGCCAATACAAGCTGCTGACCGGCTGCAAACTTCGCCTTCAGGATGTCGAGACCACGGTCAATGTGGGCTATTCCTCGGTGGAAGTCGCTACGGAACAGGTGAAGGCTGCGGAGAAACAGCGCGTCCTGGGCATCGCGCCAAATTTTTACGCCGTTTACGATCGTAATCCTGAGCCGCTCACTGCAAAGCTTAAGTTCGAGCTTGCCTTGAAGACAGCCGTCGACCCAGTCACCATCTTTGGTGTTGCCCTGGTTGCCGGGCTCGACCAGGCGGGAAACACTCCAGATTACCAGCAGGGCGCCAAGGGCTACGGCCAACGGTTTGGCGCCGTAGCGGCGAACGGGTCCGCCGACATCCTGATCGGCGGGGCAATCCTGCCCACGCTTTTGCATCAGGATCCCCGCTACTTCTACAAGGGTACGGGAACCACGAAATCCCGCATTCTTTATGCACTAACTCGTCCGTTCGTTTGCAAGGGTGACAATGGAACTTGGCAGCCAAACTACTCCAGCATGGGCGGCGATCTGGCGGCAGCAGCACTTGAGAATGCCTACTATCCTCAATCCAATCGCGGTGCGGGCTTGGTCTTTGGACATTTTGCGCTTGGCACCGCCGAACGTGCGGTCAGCAGCCTGGCTCAGGAATTCCTTCTGCGCAAACTTACACCGAAAGCGAAGGATGTGAATTAGACCTTTTCAAAACTAAGGCGGTTCGAAATGGCACTCATTCAGAAAATAATTGAGAAAATCCGATCTGGCCAAAGCGACCACCACATCGTGCTGAAGCGGTGCTGCCGGTGCCGCAATTCAGTCTCGCGAGCGATACCGTCACTATTTGAGGTGATACGTACGACCTATGGCCGCGCTATATCATTATTCTTGGTAATGACTGTTGCCCTCTTCCCCTGTCTCCTCTCCGCTCAGGTCAATGGCGTATGGAACGTCACCAATAATAGTTGCTCTGGCGACTTCCGACTCACCATCGGTATGTGGGATGACGGGACGCCAATTGGCAAAATAACAGCTGCTGGATTTCAAAGCTCGATCTACAACGTCGTGGTGGAAGGAGATCATATTTCCTTTTCTTTTGATCAGCAGGACAAATACGCGCTGGTTACCTATGACTATGATGCGAAGTTTAGCGGCAACAATATGACGGGCATATGCAGAAGTGAAGAGCTTCCATCCCGGATGGGCACCTTCGCTGCGAGACGACACAGAGGCGATTGATACAGAGTTGTAATCACTACGCCGGTCGAAAAGGGACCGACACCCTCACGGTGGCCCCGCGTCCTGGTCCGCTGTCAAACTCGAACGTCCCACTCAGTTGGAGTACGCGCTCCCGCATATTGATCAGCCCCAGCCCTCCCGACTTTCCGATCCGGTTGGGAGCACAACCAACGCCATCATCGGACACAGAAAGGTGAACGCGACCGTCGGAGCGCGTCAGCCGAACCTCAACCTTCTTTGCCTCCGAATATTTGGCGGCGTTGCCCAGAGCTTCCTGAGCGATGCGGTAGAGACACAGCGCGGCTCCAGGCGACAACTCTTCCACCCCCGCGTCCGTCTCACACGACACAGGAAGATCGCGCACCTTGCTGAACTCCTCACAATATGCCTCCAGGGCCGCCGGCAGGCCCGCCTCTTGCAGCAGTGCGGGATGAAGCTCATGCGATAAATGACGAATGTCTGTTCCGATGTCGATGAGCTGCTGCTGTACACCGCCGACGGTTGTGTTAGCTTCGGAATCGGGTGGTATCTGACGCTTCGCCTTGCCCAAGCGGAGAACGAGCGAAGTGATCTGCTGGAGAATACCGTCGTGCAGTTCCCCCGAGATGCGCATCCGCTCCGCCTCCTGCGCTTTGATCATCTGTTCGTTCAGGGCGCGAATCTCAGTCTGATGTCGCTCCAATAATGCCTGATGCTGCTCTAACACTGTCTGCCGCCGTTTCAATGCGTTGACGCGAAGCTGATAAACCGTCCACAGGGTCGCCACAAAAGCGAGCACGCAGAACGCGCGGAACCAGTTCGTCTGCCAGTACGCCGGGGCGATATTAAAGTTCAGGGATGCGCCGGCATCATTCCAGACGCCATCGTTATTACACGCGACAACCCGGAAACGATACTGGCCTGGGGGCAGATCGTTGTAAAACGCGCGGCGACGCGGTCCAGGATCCTGCCAGCTTGCGTCGCGACCTTCCAGCATGTAACGAAACCGTACCTTTTGGGGCACTGCGAAGCTGAGTGCCGTATAGTCAATCTCCAGGTCGCGGGTCAAGGCGGGCAGACGCATTCCGTCAGCAAATCCGTAATCCTTGTGATCGGCAATTACCGCTTCTACGTGGACCGGAGGTGGAACGGGGTTCCTGTGTATATGTCGAGGGTCGACCATTTGCAGGACATCGGATGCAGCGAACCAGAGTTTTCCATCTCGCGTTTTTGTGGCCATCGGCTGCAACGGCAGGAAAGTACGGCGCGGCCGTAAACCGTCGAACTTATCAAACACCTCAGTCTGTAGTTTGCCGTCGTTGTGGGCGAGCCACTTGTCGTATTCCGCCTTGGTGATCCTGGCCAATCCTCGTTGCGCATAGAGCCAAAGCGCGCCACCATCATCGCGGATTGCAGTATAGACCGCTCCTTCCGGAACGCCATTACGGTGGTTGAGCACCTGCCAATGTTGGTTGTCCCAGCGAAAGAGCCCCTCGTTGGTAGAGAGCAACAAAGAATCGTCGGAGTCCACTGCAAGATCCATCAGGGTGAATTCGGTGCCTTGCGCGGGTATTGAAATTGTACTGGTCTGGCCGTCGCGGTAATAGGTGAGGGTGCCATTGAGCGAACCGATCCAGAGGCCACCTTTGTGATCGGGCGCAAGATAGCCTGTAGGCCGGTTGTCGCTGCTCACCGAAATCACCAGGTATGCGGTTTGGTCTTTGACTCGAAAGAGTTCATGATGTGGCGTTAAGGCCCAGATCGTGTGGTTGGCGTCCTCGGTTATTGCGGCAATCCCCCCCGCCGCAATGCTGGAGCCATCCGGGCGTTTGAATTCTTTGAACCGGCCGTGCTCATAAGACATCAACCTGCCATCGAGCCCCAGCCAAACAACGCCCCGGTGGTCCTGACAAAGCGCGCCTACGTTCTTGCCAGGCAGGCCTTCCTTGGCCAACAGCATGGAGTGCTCTCCATGGGTAAGGATGTCGATGGCGCTTCCGTTTCCAACCCATAGAGAACCGTCTTGCAAGCCAAGAACCGTAAGAATGGATGCCTGCGACATTCCCTCGCGCGTGGAGTAGGTGATGACGGGAATATCACGGAACTTATCTATCCCCGTGTCGGTACGCACCCAGAGATTGCCCTCGCGATCTTCATAAAACGAATTTGCCGATTTGCCCGAAAGGCCTTCGGCGATCCCATAGTGTTCTGCTCTGCCGTTGCGAATCCGATAAATGCCGTCGCTATCGGTGCCGATCCACAGTAAGCCGTTCCGATCGACGTACAATGCCATAGCATCGAATTTGCTTCCGTCGAATCCTGGAACGACATACGGTAGCCATTTCCCGCCGGAAAGATAACGGACACCTAAGCCGGCGCCGGCGCCGTCGATCGCGGCCCAAACGGTGCCCGCCCCCCCGATTGCGACATCGTTTACCCCTTCTCCGGCATCTTGACGTTGGGCTAACTCGTTCAAATACGCAGTGGCGGGAGAGCCGGGCCGCCAGCGAGAGAGCACATTGGAGCCAAACCATAAATATCCCTCGCTGTCTTCTGTCAGGCCAAGGGCATAGCGGACGGGAATTCCATCGTTCTTTCCATAGCAGTGCAGCCCCCTTCCCTCAACACGGCACAATGGTCCTTCGCCGCGTTGAACGTGATAACGAGTGACCCAAATCGTGCCTTGTCTATCCTCGAATATTTTGGCAGTACCGTTATGCTTGGCAGGATCGGAGTACCACTGGAACTTGCCATCTTTCAACCGGCCCAGACCGCTGGTTGTGCCGATCCACAAACTGCCGTCGCGGGCACCTAGCAGGTACTGGTAACCTCGGCTTGGCAGCTTGAGGCTAGGCGGGGCATAAGGGACGAACGTTACGCCGTCAAAGCGCACTAGCCCACTGGCCGTTCCGAACCAGAAGTAGCCGTCGGCAGTCTGAGTGAATGGGCCGCGAAAGTCTTCGGAGACATCTTGTATTCGCCAAGCCGTGTGCGCATATTGCGAAATATGACGCGCCGAGTCCAGCGCTGCGGACCAACTAGCGGAAGAGAAATAGAAGAGCAAAACAAATAAGATGGACCGTGCTAGGCTGATTTTTTTGCCACCTACCCAGCGGATGCTCCGTTTTAAGACAGACCATCGCCTCCGGCCCAGGCGACTACCATCATGCGCCGTCAGAATGCCGGTCGGTGTTGCATCTACGTTCCTTTTCAAGTCTTCGTAGCCTTCTGATCCTTGCCGCACGGCGACTATCAGTCTGCGTAGCACACCATGCGCATTTCGGCTCTAGTAACCGCCAGCTCAACGCCCGTCCTCGTATTCTCCCGCCACATCTTGAGCTGGTTGACCAAGGAATCCCGCTGTGAACCAGCGCCCAAGCATATTCCAACGTGCTGCACAATCCAAGAGGTCTTTTCCATTCCTTACGGGATACGAACACGGTATTCGGTTCACGTGAGACCAGGTTGACGCACGCCAAGGAAATATTGGCCAGGCTGAACCCTGCTCGCGTCAACCTCAACTTCGACATATACAACTTGGCGTTCCAACCGTGCCGTGGCGGTCGTCTCAAAGATCTCAACGTCAGTTTCACTAAATATGGCGACCTCTTCGATTCCTGGCTTGCTTCCTGCCGGCAAGTCCACAATCAGGTGCCGAGCCCATCGATAAAGTACAAGAGTTTGTAGTTCCTGCTCATTAGGGTTTTGCGGGTTTACTGCAGGGACCAGCCGGAGATCCAATACCTCCAGTTCGGCTTTTTGCCTTTGCGTCCACACCCACGCAACGATTGCAAGAATGAGAGTGAAAATCGCACCGCCGGTAGCGATCCATGTCATTCTGCGACGCCGCTGCCGTTTCGCCTCCTCCTGGAATCCTCTGAATTGCTTAAAGCAGGGGCTGCAAGTGCTGAGATGTTGTAGCCAGCGCTCAACTTCTGCGAGTCGGAGCTCGCGAAAGGCGATGCCTCGCAGAACGGCAGGATCGGGGCACCCGATACGCTCTGGATTTGGGAATTCCTGTGAGAGACCTTGCGCCAGGAGATCCAACAGGCGTTTTTCTTCCTTGTCGAAGTCTTCAAGATCAGTCAAATCTTGCCCGCCCTTGTTGTCATCGCCTCGGCCGGAGAGGCCACGGTCATTGCCGTCTTGGAAACCTCGTCTGCGCCGTCGGTCGCTCATTTCCAGTAGCCCAATAAGGCAGCAAGCTTGCGGACCGCATTGCGGAATCGCAGCTTGGCCTGGTTTTCATTCAGTCCGCGCCTCTCAGCTATTTCTCGCCAAGTGAAGCCGTACAGTCTGGCGGCGAAAACGTCGCGCGTCCAACTGTCCATCTTCTCCATAACCTCTTGAACCTCGAGCCAACGCTCCAGATCGCGGGCTGAACTCCAGTCCTGGGTCCCAGGAAGTTTTTCAAGCTCGCGTGTGGAAGGAACAGCTTCGACGGTTTCCTGCCTTCGTCGCTCGCGCCGCAACGCCCGATTGAAACGGTGGAGAAAAATCCGGAATAAATAGGCGTCCAGATCGGCTATCCGTGACCGTGCTTCACGGCGCCTTTGGAAAGTCCTTGAAACCGACTGCAACACCGACTCCCAAACCTCGGCAGCCAGAGTCGTGCTGTCGTCCGGATCGCTGTTCGCGAAGTTTGCTTTCGAGCCTGGGCCTGTACACGACGCCAAAGTCGGTTTGCGGCTACCTTGAGTTCGTCGTTGCCTTCAAGCTGTTGCCCTTTGGAAATGACCCATTCGGGATTCGGCTCTGGGTTCGACATTCAACGCAGTCAGATCTTCTGTAGAGAGCTCGTTAGTTAGAACCGCAGACTGACACCGGGCGAGAGATACGTCAACAAGAACGTGTGGTCTGCCTGTTTACCGCTTTGGTGTGAGGCAACGGGGAAAGACAACGGTCCACAAGCACACTCCGGGGGTTGCGTCAGACAGATATGTACAGAACGGATGCTACTACCGTACCAGCACATAGGTGCCAATTGCGAGCAAAAATAAGCTGTTCCCGGTTTAGCTTAGTTAACACTATTTTCCGGCCCGGTGTTCGCATAACGGTCGGCTCGCTGGCGGAATTCTGCGAGAAGAACTATCCGTCATTGACCGCCGAGGAGCTAGATCGAGTCGCCGCTGCCTTCGCCACGGGATGAGGCATTCTCATGGGAACGAACAGCGGATCTCCTAGGGGTTGAGTTAGTCCAGCTACGGGGTTTAATCTCCGCCTGGCAGCTTAAGCTATTGGATACCTTCGTTACCGATCGAGCATTTGAGGAGTTCTGCAAACGACATGGCGGCGAGATCAATACGGCGCTAATTGATCCAGCCACGACGAAGTGGCTGATAAGGGAGTACGGCATTCCATCCTCCAATGGCGGTCGAGAGATGGTCTCTCGTGCTCAAAAGCATGTTCTAGAGCGTTTTCACAGTTATTGTAGACCATATCCGCAATGAGAGAACCAGGCTAAGGCGTTCTCGGCGGTAACGGCTGCCAGGGCTTCTGTAATTGCGCTTTCCAGAGCTTCTACGGTTCGGGCCTTGGCCGAGCGCAACAACTGCTTGATCTTCGACCAGGCTTGCTCGATCGGGTTGAAGTCCGGCGAGTAGGCGGGCAGATAGATCAGGCGCGCGCCCCGGGCTTCAATCTGCTCCCGTACACCCTGCACTTTGTGAGCCGATAGATTGTCCATGATGACCAGCTGTCCGGGTCGGAGCCGAGGGCACAACACCTGCTCCAGATAGGCCAGGAAGAACATCGCCATCGGTCGGCGATTCGATGGTCATGGGCGCCTGCAAGCCTCGGGTGGTGAGCGCCGCCAGCATGGTCAACGTAGACCAGTGGCGGTTGGGCGTCCCTTCCGCCACCCGTTCTCCACGAGGAGCCCGGCCATAGTTGCGGGTCATCTGGGTGCTGGCTCCGCTCTCGTCAAGAAACACCAACTGCTCCGGGTCGATCTGAGTTATAGCTTTCCACCACGCTTGCCGGCGCTGCTGCGCTTCCGGGGTTTCTTGCTCCTGGGCGTGGAGTGACTTTTTTTAAGCCGCAGTCCCATCTGCCGTAAGGCCAGCCACAGCCGTCCGATGCTCAAGCTCACGCCCTTGACCGCTTGCAGCTGCTCTTGCAACTCTCGCAGCGTCAGATCCGGCTGCTTGCGGATTTGCTCCCGCATCCACTCCTGCAGCGTCACCGTCACCCGGCTCACGGGGCCACGTCGCCACGGTGGCCGCTCCATCTGCCCCGTGCGCGTGCGGGTGGCGGAGACCTTCTTGGCCCAGCCTTCACTTACCCCAAACTGTTCCGCTAACTCCCCCAGCGTCCCTTTGCCCTGCTCATAGGCCTGCAAAAACTTTCGCCGCAAATCATTTGCATAGGGTCGTGCCATCGGGTGCAGCGGAGAATCGCCACCAACAGTCTACACTATCCATGAAAACGCTATAGTGATCAGAGCGTGCAAGCGTGGAAAAACGATCGCTGGCAATGCGTACTTTCGACATCTGAGGAAATGCCAATTCTCCGGAGTGGGGAGCCTGCAATACTCTGCCGAGGGTTCAGCCGCTCAGTTACCGGAATCCTAGTGGCGATCAGTTTTGAGCGTTAGCAGCCCGTTCAACATACGAGGCGGCATCGCGGCGCCATTGCTCGAAAGAGGGGTAGGGCCTCGGCAGGTCAGAACTCCATATCTCGCTGCAGTAATCGGAAAACTCCATCGTCCGAATTGCGCGCGGATGTTCACGCACCCGGACAAGAATGGCCTCGAACCAGCCCTCGCTTTTCGCGTCCTGGAAGAAGCGGTCACCGGCCCAGAGCATCAGCCGCTGCCAGTGTTCTTCGCCATCGCCGGACCGCTGCGTCCTCGTTTTGTGTCCAGCTTCGAGATATCCAGGGCAGCGCTGTTCCAACTCGCGAACAACTTCGGCGGGAGGATCCGACCCGCGCTCCAGCGCATGTCGTGCCCAATAGGCAAGAGCTTCACAATCCAGATACCGCGCAACCGCGTCGGCAAGGCGATCAGGATGCACTAGCTTCGCCGATGCACGGGCCTTGCGCTCACGGGCGGTGAGGTGGGCAGTCTCATCGCAGCGCGATGCGAGGGCCTCCCATGCCTCGAACGACGGATACTCTAGCGGTTTGGCTTTCTTCCACCTCTCGACGCATTCCGACCAACAGACCTCGGCGCGCTGATAACGTGGATCGCGTAACGCATAGAACGCAATCGCATTGAACCAGCCTTCCTGCTTAGCGAAAGCGAAAACGTGATCATCAATCCAATCTTCCAGGCGAAGAGGAAGGGGCCTGCTTCTCCGGGCTCGGGAGGTGAGCGCTTTTTCGGCTTCCAGAAACCCTGGGCAACGATTCTGAAGAACCTCAGCTACCCAATCCGGTATGCGGTTCTCGACATCCAGGATGGAGCGAACCCACTGATAGAACTCCTGCCAGTCGATGTACTGATTGCGGGCTTCCAGAAGCCGCTGCCACGGGATGCGGCGGGCCTGTTCGTCGGCACGGTTGCGCGCCAAGCTCTGAAGTCGGACGTTCGAGCCGTGTACGGATTCGTTTGTTGAATTCTTCAAGCCGAGTTACCTGCGAGAGGCCGCAGGACTGCATGTTGTCGGCTCTCGTTTAGAAGCACGCTGTCTGCCGCCCCATTCTAATCAGATCCCCCGCTGGCGGAAGCGCTTTGCTCGCGGAAAACTCCTTCATACCAACGTCGCCACTGCTCAGCCTGCCGGAGCCCGGCAAGGGATCTCCGGCCCGCAAACACTGGGGGCCGAGGAATCACAAACTATAGTTCCTCAATCATTTGGCGTCAAACGACAACTATGGGGGCGTGCCGAAAAAGATTGGTGCTGATAAACGCCGTGAGTCCCGCACGCTCGGTGAGGCTGTCGGTGCCGAGATAACCCGGTTACGCGTTGATCGAGGCTGGAGCCAATCAAAATTGGCGCACGATCTGGGATATACGGAACGCTACATCGGCCAACTGGAACGGGGTACCAAGAGTCCGACGTTGCGAACCCTCGCCGATCTCGCCAAGGCATTTTCGACTGAGGTTTCCACCATAATCAAGGCGGCGGAACGGCGCCATCGGCGTAGCGGAAAAGGCTGAAGGTCAGCAGCAGACCGTTGTGCTAGCAGACCCGTTGGTCCGAATGCCTCCCGTTATTGGTTCCCGAGCCTGCTTCTCACAACTCAGCGTCTCAGCTTTCCGTTCTTTCCGGATGCGCAGACTCCACCCGGACGCGTGGAAAACATCCAGCACAACATCTCTTCCGGACTTCTCTCCCGGTTTCCGGCCTCTTGTTTAGGCTAATCTACGGGAAGTGCAATGCTCCCTGAAGAAGCCAAAGCGATAGCGGAGCACCAGCGTCGCCGATTCAATGAACTGGTGGATGTCTTTGATCGATCACAGCCACCTGAAGTAAACGCACGCCTGTGGGAGATTGTTGCTGCAGCAGAGCTGCGTCCCGGCGTGGTGGTCCTGGATGTAGGAACGGGAACTGGGGTTTTGATCCCGTTGATTCAGTTCTACCAGCCCTCCAAGGTGTTGGCTTGCGATGTGGCGGAAAAGATGTTGCAGCGTGTGCACGACAAATACCCTTTAGTCCATACTTACCACGCCGACATCATTTCGCTGGACTTGGCCTCCACCAACGTCGACGCTATCTTCATGAATGGCATGTATGGCAACATCGCAGACAAGCCTGCTGCGTGCCGCAATGCGGCAGCGCATGCTTCGGCCGGGAGGGCGGCTTGTGGTCAGCCATCCCGAAGGCAGGGCCTTCGTTGATCAACTGCGGGCCACCAGCGACCTGTTTATTGAATCCCTTCCGACCAAAGAGGAGTTTGGGGCGATCCTTGAGCCACTGGGCCTGGAGGTGATCGCGTATCGGGATGAACCCAAGCTGTATCTGATGGTGGCGCGAAAGAACTGACGTGTAACGTACGCCGCTTCGCATTGCACGTGGGCGCATCGTGCAGTATCACGGCAGATTGGCGAAGACATTGGTTGTACATTTGAACGTGCTCCAAGGAGATGAGGTCATGCGATTCGAAGGATTCTCCTTTGGCTCCATCCGGATCGATGGGGTCAGCTACGACCATGACGTCGTGATCGACCGCGGCCAGGTACGCAGGCGGAAGAAAAAAGCTTCCAAGAAATTCCGTGAAGCTTTCGGACACACTCCGCTGTCAGTAGAGGAAGACGTACCGTGGAAGTGCCGTCGCTTGGTGGTCGGCACCGGCACTGGTGCCTTGCCGGTGATGAAAGAGGTGCAGGCTGAGGCCGAGCGTCGCAAAATCGAGTTGCTCATAATGCCTACAGAACAAGCCATCGAACTGCTGAAGCAGAACCCTCCCGAGACCAATGCCATCTTGCACGTAACCTGTTAACTATGCGGTGCCTGCGACGGAACGGTATTCACAACACCACAGGACACGGCATCGCTCTGACGAAAAACCATCCGCGCGCTCACTCGCAAAATCAATAACAGAACCAGCCACTCTTTCGAGGTGCTCGCATGCAACTCAAGCCCTTCCTGCTCGATGCCTGGCTCGATCAATACGAACACGACATAGAATTCAACCTTGCCGCGAGCACCGGACCGGTCTGGACGGTCAACGACATCCTCGCCCTCACCGACGACGAAACGCGCCATCGCTTCCTAAACCACGACTTGGTCTACAGCCGCCCCGCCGGCGCCGACAGTCTGCGTGAGGCGATCGCGGAGATGCAGGGTGTCCCGGTAGAGGCCGTCCAAATCGTAACCGGCGCCTCCGAGGCGCTCGTGGCCCTGATGTGGCTGGCCGCCGAGCCCGGCGCGAACGTAATCATCCCGCTGCCTGGATTCACTACGTTCTCGGCCCTGCCGGAATCTCTTGGGCCTGGAAACCCGCTTCTATCGCGTGCGCCGCGAGAACGGCTTCCGCATCGACCCCGACGAGATCAAGGCGGCTGGCCGACTCGAAGACCAAGCTCATCCTGGTCAACAGCCCGCACAACCCCACGGGCGCGACCATCGGCGACGAAGAAATGGAAGCCCTGCACGACTTCACCGCCGAGCGTGGAATCCAGTTGGTGAGTGACGAGGTCTACCATCCCATCTACCACGGAAGGCCAACGCAATCGGCGGCGCGCCTGCCGCACGCCACCGTGATCTCCGACCTCTCGAAGGCATTTTCGATTGCGGGCGTGCGCACGGGGTGGATGATCGAGCACGACGCCCAGCGCCGCCAGCAATACTGGACCGCGCGCGCCTACTTCTCGATCTCGAACACCACTACCGGAGAGATTCTTTCGGAAATCGCCATCCGCAAACGTGACATCGTGCTCGGCAAGGCCCAGGAAACCGCCAGCCGAAATCTCAAGCTTCTCGAGCGCTTCATGGCGGAGCATCGCGACGTACTCGGCTGGATTCCGCCGCAAGGCGGCATGACCGCGTTCCCCTGGCTGCTGAGCGGAGAGAACGCCCGCCCGTTCTGTCAGGCCGCCGCCGAGCGCGGAATCCTGCTGGCTCCCGGCGATTGCTTCGATGCGCCCTCCCATTTCCGTCTCGGTTTTGCGGCCGTCGGGGACAATTTCTCGAAGGCGCTCGACCGCTTCGGAGCATTCGTAAAGAGCTGGTCGGCAAGAATGGTCACAGCATGACCTGAACTTGCTGCGACGCGATCAACAGTAACTAAAGTGTTGTCGTTCCGACGCCGAGCGAAGTGGATTTGGCACCAAATCCGCTTCTCAGCTTGTGCCTGAAAATCGCGAACCTTTTCTAAGAGTGGCGTTCAAAGACGGGCATTGCCAAGGCGTTCTCAAATGTGATGCTAAGCGAAATCCCTTTCCGAACATTCATGACGAGCGCTGGCCGAAAGCAAGTAAGGCAGTCGCCGTGCCTCTTCTCTCGCACGCTCGGATAAACAATCCCTGCTGATCCTTGCTCCAAAAGCACCCGCGCGAGCCTCTGCGAGGCGGCATAGCCGTCCGGCGCCAAACAATCTCGAAATGCCGAAGCTTTTCGAATGTCTTGGAACTCGGCCCGAAAATCGGCCAAGTACTCGACATACTCGAATACCTCAGGATGAGGCCAGTTGATTTCCTGAAGCTCTCGGCCGCGATGAAAGGCTATTTCGGCTTGCGAGGTTTCAAGCCGAAACGCTGTGTACCACGCTCCACGCTCTGGACCATTGAACCGACTGCCTCCAGGATGAGCATAGGTAAACGCAGCGTTTACGATGTGGGCGTAGGAGACTCCAAACACCAGTTCGTGGATTCCGATGCCGGGTAGCAGGCCTGATTCTCCGAGTACACGATTGTCCGTCGAGCTTTCGAGTTCACTAAGAGCGTTAAGTTCGCTGTTCTCGTCAGCCAGCCGCGTCAATGCGCCTTGCTCATCAAGTGCGTATTTGCTAGGAACCAACCTGTGCGTGTCGTCCTGCCGAAGTTGAGTAAGAGGCGGCAGTTTCATCCGGCGACCCTGCGCGCGTCCAGAAGCTGTCGCACTCGGATCATCGCGGGCTGTCCGCCCTTGACCATGTAGGCAAGAGGGGTTTCGCCGGCAAACATCGGATTCGTGTTGGGCAGCGAGATCCAGGCGTCGGCCAGCTTTTGGCTGTACAGGGTATTCAGAGCCTTGAAGATTCCGACCAGAAGCGACACTCGGGTTAAACGATCCTGATCCAGGGACGTCTTTGTGTCGCCGGCTTTCATCTGGTAGAAAGCTCCATTGGAGATTCCGCCCAGCAGCTGCTTGGCTTCCTCGTCGCGAACCCTCCAGGCGGCGGTGATCTTAAAGAATGCCTTACGTGCCGCAGGACTCAGGCGCTTTTGGACCTGCTTGTTGGACAGATCCGCCGGCAAGTCCGCCGTAAAGCCGACAACTGGTTGGGACAGTACTGCCATGGTCGATCTCCCGTTGTGGAGTATTATAACTCCAAATATGGATAAACGCAATCGCATCAGCTTTTGAACTGTCACGACTCGTAAGTTGACCAGAAATTGGCACCGCTGGCTCATCCTATCTGTTGGCAATAATAACGGCGGATGGTGGCCTGAAACGCGCTTATGGCTCGTGGATGGCCGTGATCGGATTTATGCGCATCGCGCGCAGCGCGGGCAGCAACGAGGCCGCTCCCGCCACGACGGCCAGCAGCAGCGTGACCAGCGCAATGGTGACCGGGTCGGCCGGGCTCACTCCATAAAGCTGCGCGCTGATCGACCGCGTCAGCGCGACGGTGAGAACGATACCCAGAGCAGTACGCCAGAAACATCGTGTTGAAGTGGATGGCGAGTGCGTAATTGAGGAAATCGTAGACAAGGTAGGCGAGCGTTCCCATCCACACCAGTCGGGCCGCAGCCGAACCGCGAAGAGCCAGGATGGCGGCAATCATCAGGACGGGTACGATGACCACCAGGTTCCCCGCGTCGTTTCCGATGCTTAAAGCAGCCTGCATCCGAGTTTCAGCTGCATAGGTAGAGCCAAGGAGGATTCCGCCCAAGCTAGCGACGGCGAGGATGACAGCCAGCGGGAAGCTGAGCCACAGCGCCCATCGGCCGGGTTCGTTGTTGTTCATGATTCGCTCCATCAAGCGTCAGGCAAGTCAAAATCACTAGCCTGATTCAGCTCTCGTTTGCGGCATCATGGGGTCTTCTTTCGGTGCGATTAGATCAGTCACTGTTCGCGGGCGGCGTCCGGTTCAGGAAGCGCGGCAGAGCCCAGGGGTGCCTCACCAGGTACTGCGCGATCGGTGGTGGCACCGGCGGACCGAGCGCAAGCTTCTCCGTGGATGTCCACTCGAACGGCAGGTGTACGACACAGCCTGGCTCCGCGATCTGTTCCATCGCCCGTAATGAGGCGCGCAAGACTGCCAACTGACCGGCGGCGTCGCCGGGCCGGCCCAGCGTCATACCGAAGGGATGCTCGATCGCTGCTATTCGCGGCGCCCCCGCGCTCGCTCTCAGCTCCGGCATCATGGACAGGGAGATGGTGCTAAACCCTGCTGCCTCGATCTCACGCTGTACCAGCCCCACGGACCAGCAGCACACCGGTCAAACCGGGATCAACACCACTATGTCGACATGCTCCTCGCGAAGCTGCCGCACCATCCCAGGCACGCTCTCCCGCAAGAGCCGCTCCGGCCGAAGGGTGTAGCCCATGTAGGAGTAGTTGGACGGCGCTGCCGCGCCAATCTCGCCCAGTTCTGCGAGTTCGTCCAATCGTTCAGTCGGCAGTACCGAGTTCAAATCGCACTCAGCGAAGGTCCGGTTGGTGTGAAGGTGGCAGACCTGAATATCGCTAGTCCGTACCGTCCGCGGCAGCACTCGGTACGAGGGGTCGGCAAACCAGGGATCACGCCGCTCGATCTCCGGGTCAAACGGGCGATCGCTTTTCAAAGCGATGGCCGCTGAGCTTACAAGGGCAACGGTACATTCGGAAAGCGGACAGGCGAGAGGAGTCCATGGGATCTGTGTTTCGCCGGGTAGGGCCGCCCAGCGTTTCAAGACTCTTTTCGCGATGCCGTCCACGAAGCGGTAGGAATCAATTTTCTTAGTGAGCTGCATATGGCTGGGCCAGCAGGTCAGCTTGGCTGACTCCGTTCTTTGCCGCTACTTTTTTGAAGCCTCTGGCACCCATCAATACATACAGCCGACTCCAGAGCGCAAAAGGAATGCGGTTCTTGGTGATCAACTTCATCACCTCGGCCGGGATGGGCAGTCCCTCAGCCAGGGAGTTAGCGGTCATCTCCAAGGCTGCAATCACATTCTTGACCGGCGCTCCTTGACGTTTCGGCTGCGTCAGGGGCAGGCCACCGATCATCCCTCCTGCACCGAAGGCCAGACCACCAGCCCACTGGAAGCCGCTCTGCTCGGCGAACTCGCGGCATATGGCCAACGCGAGCGAGTTCTGATGCGTCTCAGGAAAGCCCGAGTTCACAATTGCTACCACACGTTGCGGAGCAGTTTCGCGAGTCGTCCTTCGGTGGGTTGCGATCACAGCCAGCGCCTTGGTCATGAGATGGGGCAAGGCATCGACGTAAAGAGGGAAGACCAGAAGAACCAGGCCCGCGTGCTCGACCGCTGAAAGCAGTGCAGCCTCACCCTCGGGGCGATTCAGGCTCGCGCGGAGCGTTAGCGATTCGGTCGACCATCCCCGCTTCTCAAGGCAATCCAGAAGAAAGCTCCCCAAGGCACTGGACGTGCTTGGCTCGGCGGTTTTGGGGCTGCCGACAATGAGCAAGGCCCGCCGCAGGCTTAGCGAGTCGACGGTTGCGCATGACATGACTGGCGGAGGCATCAGGGATGCGACCGCATCGCCAAAGGGCAACGCGTCAGATCGGGTCAGAAGCGCTTCGAAGCGGCGCTGCAGCGCATCCATGTTATCCGACGCCAGAACTACTTCCGCCACGTAGTTGGGAGGATGAAAGTTGATTGCGTTTCGTCCTGCGAGCGTCTTGAAGATATGAACTTCCACCGGGTTGGCAATGCGCTGGCCTCCCACTATCACCAGTCGCGGACGTTTGCTATAGCGCGGCGGATGGTGAACTTCCCCGTGATCCATCTGGAAGAAGGGTGAAGCCAGTTGAATGAACCGGTCCACCATCTTCTTCAACTCCGGCGAGTAACCTCCGAAGGTCACGGGAGTGAAGAGAACGGTTACATCACTGCGAACGATTGCTCTGGCAATGTCGCGACCGGCATCCGCTTCCACGCATAGGCCCGGCGTTTTGACCCAGCAGCCAAAACATCCCAGACAGTGGGCCAATTTCATTTCGCGCAGAGAAAAGGTTACGACTTCACCTTCTGCTGCTTTAAACACGCGCGACAACACGTCGAGAATTGGCGATAGATCTTTGTCGCCAGCTCCAGAGCCATCGAGGATCGTCACACTCTTGCCTGGCATGCACTTTCCTCCAATTCAGTCGCGACCGCCGTGATCGTCTCCAGCCCTGGGCGCACGTAAACCGACGTACTCG
>CAWIIY010000017.1:0-1441521 GCA_963836295.1 uncultured Acidobacteriaceae bacterium
AAGGCGAACGGCAACGCGAGCGAGTGCTCACGGATGCAGAAATCAAGTTGTATCTCGAAAATTGTCGGCAGCCTTGGGAGGACGCGGCGGCCCTGATCCTTGGCGCGGGAATGCGGCCAGGCGAGGTTTACGGGCTTCGCTGGGAGTTTGTGCTACTGAATGGTCATGGCGGCCTGATTCAAGTCTCAGAGGGTAAATCCAAAGCAGCACGGCGCATTCTGCCGATGATTCCCGATGTGTACGATGCCCTGAAAGCACGCCACAAACAGCAAGGCCGTCCGGCTCAGGGATGGGTGTTCCCCACGAGTGCGAAATGCGGGCATCTTGAGCAAGGCACGGCCAAGACGCAGCACTCAGCGGCACTCGCCAAGGCCAACGCAGCAGCAATCAAGGACAAGCTCCCGCCTCCGCTGAAACCTTTTGAGCCTTACGTGATGCGCCACACGGCGCTAACGCGCATGGCTCCCTTCTGTGATCCCTTCACACTGGCGAGAATTGCCGGACATAGTTCGATCACGATCACGCAGCGCTATTGTCATCCCCAGGCCAATGCAGTCGAAGCAGCATTCTCGAAATTCGGCAGCCGCGAAGAAGTGGTCACCGATGGGGGTCACCACGAAAAACAGCTTCCTCCGATGCCACAAGAGCAGCAGCAGGTAAGTATCACGGTAGTTTGAGGTTAGGTGGTGAGCGCGGAAGGAATCGAACCTTCAACCTACTGATTAAGAGTACTTGTTGAACGAGGAATCAACAACTTAGCTAAAGTCTCACCAAGTGTCAAGACGCAGTATTTATGCGGGTTTGGACCACGTTGCGCCCAAACCCGTATCACTTCCGAATAGGTGAGAGAGGCAGGGGGTAGGCACAAAATTGGGCACAGTCGAAGCAGCAGAGGGTAGCACCTGAAGCATGCTTTTCCGGGCAGGGGCATCCCCCCTCAGGCATACCCCGCCTTGCCCGTGATACATGCGGCTCCGACAATTTTTCGCTAAAAACGCTTGCGTTTGGCTGCTATAGTGGGTTCATGCCACGCAAAGGTAAGCCGCTCCGACTGCCATTGGTTGACCCGGCCAGTCATCCGCCGCCCGGCTTTTCGCGCCATGCTAATCCGCCGCGTCAAAATGAAATACCCTGAGTTGTCCGAGTCGCAGATCGCGCGCTACGTGGGGTGCAGTCCCAGCAACGTGCATCAAGTCCTAAAGAGTTTCCTGGCGTGCCGTCCCATCCGAGATCGCCTCTTTCGAGTCTGATTTCCGGTTTGCGTTGCAAACTTGCCTTGTCTTACAGAATTTGTCCGCGAATCGCGCCACATAAGAATTGAGCGGTTTCGCGCCAATAATGCGGACATTTACGGCTTGGCGCAGGTGCGGGCGGTTGGGTCTATTACTAAGGCCAGACGCCCAAAAAGCGACGCGGCACTGACGGTGCCAGTTGTGGGGAAATGTCAACGCCCCCCACACACGCTACGGAAAGAGGCTTCCGTCACTCTGAGAGGCGTCCTTCATTGTGGCTTCGCCGGGTGTGCCTGAACCCACTTCCGCACCCGTTCCTGTTCGCGGGCAAGATCGGCAGGTGTTAGGTGAGACGCCGCCTCGTCTCGGTCCTTCGCAGCCAGTTTCGAGTCCGAGGCGTCCTGCTCGCCAGCAGCCGCTAGATCGTACCAGAAATAGGATTCTGCGTAGTCCTGGGGCACGCCTTGCCCATCGAGGTACAACCCCCCGAGTGACCATTGCGCGTCGGCATCGCCCTGATCTGCAGCCTTGCGATACCAAAATGCCGCTTGTTCGTAGTCCTGGAGCCCGACTTGGTCGCTGTCGTACAAATTCCCGAGGGCGTCTTGCGCCTCAGCATCGCCCTTTTCAGCCGCCCTGCGAAACCAAAACGCAGCTTGGGTATAGCGCCAGTGCTCAGAGTTATGGAAGTCAACAGAGTTGATATATGCCCTCCATGCCCTGATCTTGCGACGCCAAAACGCCACTTGGGTGTCGTCCTGGGGCACTCCTTGGTTCTCCCCCTCCTCGTACCAAACCCCAAGGTTGTATTGCGCGTCGGTGTCGCCTTGTTCAGCCGCCTTGCGATACCAAAGCGCAGCCTGAGCATAGTCCTGGAGCACTCCTTGGCCGTTGTTGTATGAAACCCCAAGGTCGTATTGCGCGTGGGCGTCGCCCTGTTCAGCAGCCTTGCGAAACCAGAAAATGGCCTGAGCGTAGTCTCGGGGCACTCCTTTGCCTAGGGCGTACATTCGCCCCAGGCCGCATTGCGCCGCAGGGTCGCCACTGGCAGCTTGCTGCTTGAGAGCGGAGAGTTCCTGCTGCGAAAACACAGGCGGGTGACACCCAGCCGACGCGCTCGAAACACTAGTGCCGGAAAAATTGGTTATCGACTGGGTCTCGGGAGTTGATGATCGGGCTGCGAGACTACCGACGAAATTGAGGGCAAGAATCGTAAATGAGATCAGACAAACGGTTGCCGCAGCCCGCTTTGAGAAAGTTGTAATTCCGATTTTAGCCAAGACCTTGCTGATACCACTAGACCAATCCTCTGCAGCCCATGCGAAACCACCAAATGCCAGGGCGAACACAATAATCTTCCCCAAAACGGTATCGGGCGCAGAGACGGCCAGAGAAAACCCTCCGCCCCACAATAGTTGTGAAAGCAGACACACTGCTGTCCAGGCAATGCTGTACAGCGTCGAATCCGTCCACCACCCTCGTGCGGGCGAAGTTCTCCTCGGACTTGCAGCCTTAGCGCCGGCAGATGCTTGTTCCGCGACTTGATTTTGCAGCAGTTCCGGTTCCTCACGTTTTTGTGCGAGTTCTTCTTCTTCGGGCGACTTTCGGCGGACAAGAAGCTTGTCGAGGTCTTTAACAAGTCCATCAAATTCGGCATCCAATTCAGCTTGCGTTTGTTTCCGCCCTGACTTGCGCTCCTCC
This sequence comes from uncultured Acidobacteriaceae bacterium, assembly GCA_963836295.1. Taxonomy (GTDB): domain Bacteria; phylum Acidobacteriota; class Terriglobia; order Terriglobales; family Acidobacteriaceae; genus Bog-257. Next base: position 2,934 of record CAWIIY010000017.1, read on the forward strand.
CTTGCTACCTCTTCCTTGATTCGATCAACAGCGCGTTGAGCCTCCTTCCAAGCTTGCTTTTCTTGGTATTCCTCAAATTTTTTGTTCGCTTCTTCCAGTTGCCGGGAGAGAGTTTCAAGGCGCTCCCTAGTGCCTGGAGGAACCTCGCCGGTGGGACTAGCAACCCCCTCCCGCTGCAGCAGGCGGCTCCCTTGCTCTTTCGTGCCTCGGAAAAGCCAATATCCTGACCATCCGATTAAGAGAATGCCTAGACACAGATCAATCGGTTGCCACTGTGCCCGCTGCAAACGTATAGGGAAGAACGGGTTCAATAGAAGCGCAACCGCGACAAATATCCATGTCCAAGCTCGCAGCCCGACCTTGTACACTCTCCACGCCCAATAGACTGCGCCAACCGTGATGACAAGCCGGAGCACCATGTAAAAGCCGTAGGGATGTTTGCCGACCGATGCAATGAGCAGCAACACTGCCCCGAGCATCGTCAGAGCCACTTCCAAGATTCGTTCACGGCTCATGATCGTTTCCCGTTTGACGGGGATTTCCATTTTGGCTTCCCGGTCGCGGCAAGTATACGCGGCGCGGTAAGATTTGCAGTGTCGGATAGCTGCTGGCCGTACACCAGCGGCGACAAGGCGGGAAGTCTTCCCTTCCCGCTTTCCTGCAAGCCTCAAATGGGAAGGTTCGCGGAAGGGCGAACATGGCAAGCAAGAATCCTGAAACAGAACAGGCGATCAAAGACCATTGTGCCTATGCTGCGCTCCGCAAGTTAGTCGCTGCCGGATGCGAGGAATCAAACCTTCTCGGCAGACTTTCCCTACTTCGGGATTCCAACGACTCCTGGGAGAGTCTGGTCGGGCAAGCCTACCCTGGCGTCCGTGACTTGAGGAAGAGATTGCAAAGCAGCATCAAGACGATTCGGGACTGCGCGGCTGAAATTAAGAGGCTTGAGAGCACGTGGCTATGGGAACTGATGCTTATGGTGCGCTCCCAGAATTCTCCGGTCCCGGACGCTCAATTCGCCCCTTGGTCGCAAGTGTTGGAATTCTACGCGCACATCTGGAGCGACACCATAAGTAAAATTGGGCCGAAAACACATCCCTTCCAGTCTGAGGCGAAGGCCAGCCTAGTGGCTTATGTCAAGGAAGCAACGGGCCGCTGGCACGATGAAGAAGTGTCAGAATTGATTGCGGCTGCAACGGGCAACCCATATGAGACTCATACCCACCTGCAATGGCGCCGCGCAAACGACAAGTTGATTTGTCTGTGTCAGGCAGAGCTACGTCAGACAAACCAGCCAAAATCCAACGTTTGACCTGACCTCAGGCGAATAGCACAGAATTCGTCCGCCAAGCTCATTCCACCTAGAGCGGGCCGAAGGTATTGTGTCCCTGAAGCTGAGACGAAAGTGAATGAGAGGTGCTCAAGTGCAAACAGAGAAGAGATGGCTGACGATCACCGAAGCCTCTGAATACATCGGCATGAGCGTTAGTTTTCTAAGAAAGAACGTTCGACTGCGAACCGTACCTCATACGCGAATCGGATCAAAGGCTCTGCGATTCGACCGCGACGCACTCGATGCATGGGTGACAGCCCAATCGTGCCGAGGTGAGGTGGACTGTGGATCAGGACGCTGAAGTCTCTAATCTCCCAGCCAGCCTTGCAGCCGAGCGCTCTGTTCTTGGGACACTGTTGCTCAAGAGTGAGCTGTGGAGCAATGCCGCCGAAGCATTGCGACCCGAGGATTTCTCGCTGGATTGTAACCAGCGCATTTTCCGCGCAATGGTTGATCTGGGCCGAAGCCAAGGCAGCTTTGACGCTGTGACCTTGGCAGCTACGCTTGAACGGGTGTTACCTAGCATCGGCGGAGAAGCGTATTTGACTGACCTGGAATGCGGAGCGATTGAGAGGAAAAACATCAATCCGCTTTGCAACATTATCCGGGAAAAGGCGGGCCTTCGCCGGGTCGCACGCTACGCCGAAGCGCTGCAAATGGCTGCGCTCCAACCCGGCGCCACTCTTGAGGAATGCAGGCGACAGATGTCGGAACTGCTGAGCCTTTGCGATGTCGCGCAATCGAATCGCCTTAGAGCATGTCCCGTGGGCGAGTTTCTCAGCTTGGACATTCCGGCCCGCGAAATGGTGCTCGCTCCGATTCTCCCGGCTCAGGGACTGGCAATGCTCTACTCGAAGCGAGGTGTGGGCAAGACATATCTGGCACTCGGAATTGCGCTGGCTGTTGCTAGGGGAGGCAGTTTTCTGCGATGGAACGCGACTAAGCCTCGCAAGGTTCTATTCGTCGATGGCGAACTGCCAGCAAGTACATTGCAACAGCGCATCAGGTCAATTGAGGCGGGCATACCGGAATCCGAACCGAAATTGCCCGCGCCAGACTATCTACGGATCATCACGCCGGACATGCAAAGCCATCCGATGCCGGACCTTGCTACTCCTGAAGGACAAATGCTGGTAGAAAGTGAACTTTCAGGGGCGGAGTTGCTTGTGCTCAACAACCTCAGCGCGCTCTGCCGCTCCGGGAAGGAGAACGAGGGCGAGAGTTGGTTGCCGATGCAGGGTTGGCTGCTTCGATTACGTCAACAGGGGCTTTCCGCTCTGGTGGTACATCATGCGGGCAAATCGGGTGCCCAGCGAGGTACATCGCGCCGGGAAAACCTGCTGGACACCGTCATTGCGCTTCAGCATCCCTCGGACTACTCGGCAAGCGATGGCCTGCGTTGCGAGGTTCGGTACGAAAAATGTCGTGGCTTTCATGGTGATGACGCTAAGCCGTTCGAGGTGGGTATGCAGTTGGAAGGGACTGGGGCAGCACATTGGACCACGAGCGATGCTGAGGACGCGCTTTCGCAACGCGCCGCAGCCCTGTTCCGGGACGGCGTTAGCATTCGCGGTGCTGCCGAAGAACTGGGCATCTCCAGAGGCAAAGCAGAGCGGCTGAAGAAAAAGGCGCAAACGCTAGGGTTATTGGATGGCGATTCTGTCTCGGTGTCTCAGAGGTAGGTATTGGGACAGCGGGACACCTCCGAAAAGCGGGACGAAAAGTTATGACACTGGCCGAGACAGCCGCGAACCGACTGCGCTGAGAGCAGCGATAGAAGCAGAGCAGCGCTTGGGACAGCGAATGCAGACACGATGCGGGACGGACAGACCGTTTGTGCTGTAGCACGGGTTCTGCCCTGCCAAGACTCCAAAATAGCTATTGTCTGACAATGACGTTCGCAAAGGCGGGATGATAAGACACTCCCGACTTTGTCAGCATATCCCGCAATTCTGGAATGGCGCTCGACTCTTCCGAAATCAATTCGGACATGAGACGCTGGAAATCCTGTCTGGCGGAATCTAAGTCCAGAAACGTGTCTTGCTCCCGTAGGGCCAGGCGGGCTTTGATTTGAGCAGCAAGGCTCGCACGGCTATGGGAAGCGACATTGTTTCGGAATTGTTGAAGTACGCTGTGGCACACTTCACATTCCAATTGCACTTTAATGATCCGTGCTCGCTTCTCCGGGAACAGCACTAGAAGCGGGTCAAATGCATAAACGGCCCTATCGTCCTTATCGGTCAACGTTGCAAAGGAGCCAAAAAATGCCGTTCTGACCGTATCCTTTAGGTCAGCGTGGGAGAATGGAGTGCCATTTGGCAGCTGGATTGTTCGTGCATAAAGAGTTTCCACGAGAAACGCCAGCCGCTTGATATCTTCGGCACGCAACCGCAGCAGGATGTATCGCTCGATTGCCTGTTCTCTTGACAGCTTAGTTTTTTGCCCAAAGAACGGTATCCGTACCACAGTGCCTCCAGCCAGGAGCCTCTTCCCCCCGCACTTTTCCGCGAAGTAGACAGAGTCCGCCAAATTTCCCAGAGTCTGCCAAATAATCAGTTGGCAAACACTTAAGGGTGCGCTCCCGGCTGCGCCTCTGGCCGCGACTTACGTTGGCTTCCCGGCGTCGCGGTCAACGAATCGATGAGGGCTATCGTGGCCTCTGCCTTTTTGTCTTCTGGCAACTCACGCGTGAGTTTGAATGCAGCTAGGACACGCCAAGCACCGTCGAGTTGATCCGATGTTTGATTTAGGCGACTGAAATTTACCCTGTACAGAAACAGGGCTGTCCCCGAAATGAACTCCGTGATAATTCCGGCGACCACCCCCAACTTCTCAACTCCACCGGTCTGAAACCCAAATGTAGGAGCGAGCAGGCTGAATGCGATGAGCAGCAATCCCACTGACATGAATACGCCTGAGAGAATAAACCCTTGGTTTGTTTGCGCTCTCAGAATCTCGAAATTCCGGCTGAGTTGTTTAACAACATAGTCCGCATCGCTGACATCGCCCTCGCTTCCAGCTGCAATTTGAGTTGCAAGACCGCCACCGCCGAGCTGGCGAAACATGATTGCAACTCCAGAAAATATCAGGAACGAAGAGGTAACGGCCGGGACAGTCCCTCCTCCACCGCGAACGTACAGCAGAAATATTCCGGCGGCCACCAGCAGCGGCCCCCAAGAAGCTTTCTCTAACATACGAAATGAGAATGGTGACACGATATCTGCCATGCACTTCCCCCTGTAGGCACTCAAGCCGCCCGGTTCTTAAAAACCTTAAACTCACCTGTAAGCGACGGGATGCTCCTGATTGTAGCGGCGTTTTAGCGCGTCCGACAATCAAGACTTGACAAACCTATCGTGTTAGGATAATATAACAGCATGAAATGTCCAATCCACAACATCCCGCTGGTTTGCTACTGCCCAGCCTGTCGGGGTGAGGCGACATCGAAGCGCAAAGCGGCATCATCCCGCGAGAATGGCAAGTTGGGCGGGCGTCCAAAGGGCAGCAAAACCCAAAGAAAGGCGAAGCCATGATCTACAAACGAGGTCGTGTTTACTGGTACAAGTTCGTGTGGCAAGGTGAGACAATCCGCGAGTCCACCAAGCAGGGGAATGACAAGGTGGCACGCCAGATGGAAGCGGCGCACCGCACGTCGCTCGCTAAGGGCGAAGTCGGCATTCGAGAAAAGAAAGTGACTCCTACTCTCAAGAGTTTCTGTATTGAACGGGTTGAGCCTTGGGCGCAATCCACCTTTGAGCAGTCGTCGCCCAAGACGTGGCTTTGGTACGGATTCGGAATTGACTCGCTCAAGAAGTCCGCAACTTTGGCGAATCTGAAGCTGGACGAGATCGGGCCTGAGCTTGTGGCAGAGTACGCCTCCGAGCGGCAACGCGACGGCTTACAGACTAGCTCCGTAAACAGTTGTTTGCGGGCCTTGCGGCGCGTCCTACGCCTCGCGGTGGAGTGGGGTGTACTTGAAGCCTCACCCAAGGTCAAATTCCTCAGCGGCGAGCACCGGCGCGAGCGAGTAATCACCCCAAGAGAAGAGGCGCTATACCTCGCGGCTGCTTTGCCCTTGCTGCACGATGTTTCCGTTGTGCTCTTCGATACCGGAATGCGCCCGGAAGAATGCCACTGCCTCAGATGGGAGAACATCACCTGGGATGGTGGCCGGAACGGAGTGCTGCTAATTGCGAAAGGCAAAACAAAAGCGGCGCGTCGCGTCCTGCCGCTCAGCCCTCGCGTTCGCGTTGTGCTGGAAAATCGCTGGAAGGCGGCAGAAGAGCCAGGGGAAGGCTGGGTTTGGCCCGCAGAGACGAAAGACGGACACATCAATCACGACAGCCTGAAGCTGCAACACAAGAAGGCCTTGAAGCTGGCGAAGGTGCGCCCGTTCGAGGTGTACTCGATCCGGCACACGTTCCTCACCCGCTTGGGCGAGAGCGGCTGTGACGTGTGGACGCTGGCACGCGTGGCGGGGCACTCGAATATCAGCATCTCGCAGCGATATGTCCACCCCTCCGAGGATGCAGTGCTAAATGCCCTTTCGCGTTTGAGTGGGCACAATTCTGGGCACAGCGCCGAAAACTCAAATCCGGCAGGGTCTGGGGAATTGCTGCTAAGTGCCACTCTCCAAGAGGGTTAGTTGGTGAGCGCGGAAGGAATCGAACCTTCAACCTACTGATTAAGAGTCAGTTGCTCTGCCAATTGAGCTACGCGCCCGCTTGTGAGGAAACACTTCAGAAGGGCAACGAAATTATATCACCGGGTGCTGGGCACACCCAGTTAACGCCTGGTGGGGTACCGTCCTATTTTCGCGAATTGGGACAGAACAACTCGCGCTCGTAGGGCGATTGTCAGCGCGTCATTACTCTGCCTGTCCATCAGGCGACATTTGCCAGCTCCAACATTGATTCGATTTGCACCAGCTGGCCAGTATCTCTCGAACCCTTACTCGATTTGCACCAGCTGTCCGGCACCCACCGACGCCTGTGGAGTCTGCAGAGTTTGCGGCGCTCGCCAGAAATCCATGTACGAGACGTGATGCACGCAGGAAACGGTGCAATGTGGGGCACAACCTTTTTCTGTGAGGAACTCACGGCGGACATCAGCAACCGTGTATTGCTCCAGCGGGATGCCGGGATGGCCCCGCTGCTGCGAGCAGTAGTGCACGAGGCCGTCCTCGCAAATGTAGAGGTAACGCGCTCCCGCGCGGCACCGCCATTGGTTGGGCTTGCCATTGGCGATGTTGTTCTGGAACCAGTTGAAGCGCGCGTAGTGGTGCCTCTCGAGCCCCTGCATCTTCAGGAACACTTCGCGTTCGGCATCGTTCAGCGGCTGGAGCTGTCCTTCGCCGTCATGGATAATGCCGATGGTAGAAGTAAAGCCCAACTGCACGGCCCGCTTGCCCACCACTAGCGCGTCATGCGGGTTGTGGATTCCACCGCCAACCACTGAGTTGATGTTGACGTGAAAGTCCGCATGCTCGGCCAGCAGTTGCAGCTTCTTGTCGAGTACCTTCAGCGACTTTTTGGAGACGTCGTCGGGCATGACATTGTCGATGCTGATCTGCAGATGGTCGAGGCCGGCGCGGTTCAGGCGTTGGATGCGCTCCGCCGTGAGCAGGTAGCCATTGGTGATCACGCCCGCAATAATAGGATAGGTGCGAACATGGGCGATGATCGCATCGAGTTCAGGGTGCAGTAGCGGCTCGCCGCCGCTGAAAGTCACGATCGACGTGCCCAGCCGCGCCAGGTCGTCGACGCGGCGCTTCATGGTTTCCACGGGAACGGGTTTAGAGAAGTCGTCGAACTCGTTGCAGTAAGTGCAGGCGAGGTTGCACCGCCGAATTGGGATGATATGCGCCAACACCGGGTGGTCAGTTGAGGCCAGCCCTTTGGCGATCATCTTCCATTCGCGAGCCAGGCGCTTATAGGCAACAACGCGCCGATGTACCCCTGATGACGATTTCGGCATACCAAGCGTCTTCTATTACAACATATTCGATACGGATCTTGGGAAGCGGTTGCACTTGTTCGGTGAATTTCGGCCTGCGAGTGGGCTCAGATGGCAGCCAGATGGTTGCCGTCTGGCTCATGCCGGCCTTAAGTGCTGTAGCCAGCATCTGCCGCTCGCACCCATGCTGGTTTATAATCAGTGACTAAGCTATCCCTTCTGGAGTTCCTTAAGCATGATTCGATTTCTGCAGACGCCTGGCCCCATCAAGAAAATTGTGCTCGGCGGCATCCTTCTCGTCATCTGCGTGATGATGGTGATCACCCTCATCCCCGGCGGCGGCTTCCTCAACGATATGTTCGGCGGCGGCCTCACTCAGAGCGGAGTATTGGCAAGAGTAGGCAATGAGGACGTCAGCCTGCAGGAAGTGTCGCAGCAAGCTCGCCTCATCGGCCGCCAGCAATTCAAGGGAAACGTTCCTCCCGGCATCATGCCCTATCTCATGCAGCGGGCTGCCCAAGGTGTGATCACACAGAAGGCGCTAGTGTACGAAGCCGACCGCATGGGCCTGAGCGTCAGCGATGACGAAGTCCGTAGTTATCTCCACCAGGGGCAGATGGGGCAGATGATATTTCCCGGGGGGACCTTTATCGGTCAGCAGGCTTACGAAGATTTCATCCAGAATCAGTTCAACATGGGCGTGCAACAGTTCGAGCACGAGGTGAAGTCAGAGATTGCGCAGCAGAAACTGTTGGCCCTTATCAACGGTGCCGTCTCCGTGAGCGACAAAGATGTCTCCCAGCAAGTGGAGAAGCAGGGCGTCAAAGTAAAGTTCGAATACGCCGTGTTGACGCTGGACGACATCAAGAAGCAGATCAATCCAACGGATTCCGAGCTAAAAGCTTTTTACGAGCAGAACAAGCAGCAGTACGTAAATTCCATTCCGGAGAAGCGGAAGGCGCGCTACATACTGATTGACACCGCCACACTGGCGGACAAGATTTCGGTCAGCCAGGCGCAGTTGCAGCAGTATTACAACCAGCACCAGGATGAGTACCGCATTCCGGAGACGGTGACGGTGCGCCACATCCTGATCAAGACCCCGCCGCCCGATGCTAACGGCAAGGTCGATCAGAAGGGCGTTGACGCGGCGCGGGCAAAGGCGGAAGACATTGAGAAGCAGTTGAAGAACGGAGCTAACTTCGCCGATCTGGCCAAGAAGTACTCCGAGGATCCGGGTAGCGCGCAGGATGGTGGGCTGCTGCCGCCGATCACGCGAGGCCGCACGGTTCCCGAATTCGAGCAGGCTGCCTTCAATACGCCGGTTGGCCAGACCACGGGCGTCGTCCGCACCAGCTACGGCTTCCATATCATTCATGTCGAGGCTAAACAGCAGGCGCGGTTGAAGCCGCTCGACGAAGTGAAGTCGCAGATTGAGCCGTTGATTAAGCAGCAGGAGGCCTCCAGCCAGACGCAAGACTTGGCCAATAATGTGCAGACCCTGGCCCGCACCGTTGGTCTGGATAAGGCGGCTAGCGAAAAGGGACTGTCCGTTACCACCACAAGTTTCATTTCGCTAACCGACTCACTTCCTGGCGTCGGCAATTCGAGGGACCTGGTCAGTGCGCTGTTCGCCACAAAGAAGAACGATCCTCCTGCCATGGCGCAGACCTCCCAGGGATACGCGATATACCAGGTGACCGATATTCAGCCGCCGCAAACGCCTACGTTCGAACAGATCAAGGCGCAAGTGCAAGAGCAGTTTAAGGACCAACGTGCCCAGGCGCTGCTGGCGCAGAAGACACAGGAGCTTGCCGACCGTGCGCACGCCGAGCATGATCTGCAAAAAGTGGCCAAAGATCTGGGCGCCACAGTCAAGACCAGCGATTTGGTCGATAGCAATGCGCAGGTGCCCGAGATCGGTCCCATGAATGGCGCCGCCGTAGTCGCTTTCAGCATGAAGCCAGGCGAGATCAGCGGGCCTCTTCAGGCTGGGCCGAACGGGGCTGTACTGAAGGTGCTGGAAATCCAGCAACCCTCGCCGGAAGAAGTGAAGCAGAACTGGGACAAGGCAAAGGAGACGCTGCTGCAACAGAAACGCACCACGTTTGAAGAACTATACGTGCAAAGCCTACGCGATCGATTGGAAAAAGAAGGGAAGATCAAGATCAACAAGGCAGAGATGGAGCGTCTGTCCAGTCTTTCCGAAGGGTCGTAACACCCCGAGGGATTCCGGTTCTCTGGCCAGCGGAGAAAGTCTGCTGGCCTGCTTTGTCTTCGCCAGTTGCAACCGGAATGAATTCCGCTTGCTGACGACCATGGTCTAGCTCTGTGCGTCTAGAAGCCATCTGGCTCTGTTGACATCCTGGGCGAATGAATTATGTGCTACAGGCGGTAGAGATTGTAGGTGAGGCCGAGCAGCAGAGCCTGGCGGCGTTGGGTGAGCAGGGATCGGCCGGGGGCGCGGCACGAGAGTTTTCGTTTGGCGGCGGAGAAGAAGCTTTCCACCAGGGTGCGTCGGCGCGGGCCGGGCAACGACATGCGATGCACCACTTGGTTGAGCGCTCGGGTGATGGCCGCTTCGTCGAGGCGGCGCAGGAAGCGGTACAGCGTCGTGTAGTCAGGAACGGATCGAAGGCGGAGAGCGCGGCGGAGCTCGCAATGTTCCGCCAGCCGCACCTCGGCTTCGCGATAGGTCCAGTCCTCGTAGCGCATGAGGCACAAGATGGCCAACAACTGCGGCTGCGTGAACTGGGGTTTGCTAAATGTCGTGCGATAACGGGGCACGGCGGCCATGGCAACGTCCAAGGCCACCTGCGCGAGTCGCACCAGACCCACTTCGGCCATAGTCAGCAGCGAATTTCGCCTGAGCTGCCGCAAGCATACCGCGGTTTCGTCGCTGCCTAGGCCACGGGGAATTTAGGATGTCAACAGAGCCAGATAGCGTCTAACTCTTGCTCATGCTTTCACAACGCTCATCGGGGATCTTGTTGCACCCCACCTCGCTCCCCTCGCGCGGTGGTATCGGCGATCTGGGCCCCGCTGCGTATGAGTATGTAGAGTGGCTGGCTTCCGCCAAGCAGACCTTGTGGCAAGTTCTTCCGTTAGGTCCCGTGGGCTATGGCAACTCGCCGTATTCGTGCACTTCCGCATTCGCGGCTAACGTTCTGATGATCAGCCTGGAGCGTCTCGCCGAGCGCGGCCTGATTGATCGTGAGCGACTCGGGGCCTTACCCGACGGAGATTCGCCGGTCGATTTTGACAGCGTGCGCCGGCATAAGCTTCCTCTCTTATTGGAAGCGGCCAGAACTTTCTTACAGTCGGCGCCGAGTGCGGCGCGTGAGCGCTACGATCATTTCTGCCGTGATAATCACTGGTGGCTCGAAGATTACGTGCTGTTTAGCGCTTTACGGGAGCGCTATGGCGATCAGCCGTGGAATAGTTGGCCCGAGGAAATCGTTCGCCGCCACCCTGAAGCCATGGCAACACTGCACGCGGAGCTTCGCGACCAACTCGAGGAGGAGCGCTTCCTGCAGTTCGCGTTCTTCGAGCAATGGGCGGCCTTGCGCTCCTATTGCCACGAGCGTGGCATTCGGGTCATCGGCGATGTCGCCATTTTCGTCAGCTACGACTGCGCCGACGTCTGGACCCACCCGGAAATTTTCCGCCTGAAGGATGACCTCTCACCCGAGGTGGTGGCTGGGGTCCCCCCCGATGCCTACAGCGAAACCGGCCAGCGCTGGGGCAATCCGCTATACGACTGGGATGCGCTCCGCTCGCGCGGCTACAGTTGGTGGATCAAGAGGATGCGCTGGGCGATTGAGACTTGCGATATTGTTCGTCTCGACCACTTCCGTGGTTTTGAGGCATGCTGGGAAATTCCCGCCGACGAACTCACCGCCATCCACGGCCGTTGGGTGGAGGGACCAAACACCAGCCTTTTCAAGGCACTCAAGAGCGCCTTGGGCGACTTGCCCTTCATCGCCGAGGACCTCGGCTACATTACTCGCGAAGTGACCGAACTGCGCAAGAAGCTGGGCATTCCGGGCATGAAGGTCCTGCAGTTCGGTTTCGGCGATCGCGGCGCCCACAAGTACCTGCCTCACCGCTTCCAACCCGACTCGGTTGTGTACACCGGCACGCATGACAACGACACCACCGTCGGCTGGTGGAACTCGAGCGCAACCGAAGAGGAAAAGGCGGCGGTGTCCTCCTACCTGGCCATTGGGGACGAGGGGGTGCATTGGGCCTTCGTACAAGCTGCCCTAACTTCGGTTGCGAATCTCGCTGTCATCCCAGTGCAGGACGTCCTCGGTCTCGGCTCCGAGGCGCGAATGAACGTGCCCAGCCAGTCAGTTGGCAGCTGGTCGTGGCGATTACACTCCGGCGCGTTGACCGCGCCGCTTGCGGAAAAGCTGGCTGCTCTGGTGGAAGTTACTGACCGCGACGAATGCGTGAAACAGCCTTCACCGCAGGACGAAAAGGCCCATGGGAAAGCGAGCGACGATTTCGCCGCATAGCGCGGGGCGGTCTGGCACGGTGAGCATCACAACGATAGCCGCCGTCCTCGAACGTTGGCCCTGCCTCCTTTACTTAATCGCGAGTGGCGGCGAGAATAAGAACTTGCCTGATCTTTGCCATTGAGTTCCGTGCCGGCTGCGTTCCTGGGGAACGCTGGCCGGACCAAACCCATCATTCCTCTGCTTTATTACCTGCTTTTGAAAGGATTGGTATGTCTGCCACTGGTGAACTGATTCGCATGATGAACTTCGTGGACGATATTGCAGCGACGCTCCGTCGTATCAACAGCAGCTTTTATCTGCTCAATGGTGAAGAGAAGAAACGCCTCGCCGAATACATGCGCAAGGCCGATCCCAATTTTGTGAACGTCATCGAGCAACTGGAAAAGGGAGATTAGCCCGATGCCCGAGGTCCGCACTATCTCTGTGATTGGCGCCGGCATTATGGGCCGCGGCATCGCTCACGCCGCTGCGCTCGGTGGCTATCGCACCATCCTGGAGGACATTCTCCCCACCGCTCTGCGCAAGGCCGAGACGGAGATTCGTGCCAATCTCGACAAGGCTGTTGAAATCGGGAAAGTCACCAAAGACGCAGCCGACGAAGCTTTCGACCGCCTGGAATACGCATCGTCGGTCGAACAGGCCGCTCGCGAAGCCGATCTGGTGATCGAGGCCGTGCCCGAGGAAATGGAGTCGAAGATCGAGATTTTTACCTTGCTCGACAAGGTCAGCCGGCCGGGCACTATCCTGGCCTCCAACACGTCGTCGCTCAGCGTCACGGAAATTTCCTCGGTGACGTATCGCGCGGCGAAGTGTGTGGGCATGCACTTCTTTAATCCAGTGCACAAGATGAAGCTATTGGAAATCGTGCGCGCACTGGAAACTGATGACGAAACACTGGCGGCTGCGGTGGATGTTGGCATTCGCATGGGCAAAGAGGTGGTCGTCATCAAGGAGTCGCCGGGCTTCATCACCAGCCGCATCAATGCCCTGATCGGCAACGAAGCGTTTTACATGTTGCAGGAGGGCGTTGCGTCCGCACAGGACATCGACAAAGCCCTCAAGCTCGGATTGAATCATCCGATGGGCCCATTCGAGATGGTCGATCTCGTCGGACTGGATACTCGCCTGCACATTCTCGAATATCTGCATAAGAGTCTCGGTGAGAAGTTTCGTCCCGCGCCGCTCTTGGTGCAGTACGTGAAGGCCGGACGCCTGGGCCGCAAAGCTGGCCGCGGGGTGTATGAATATCCCGAGCAGAAGGCGGAGCACAAGAAATAGATCAGTGAAAATCGTGCGAGCGCACATCGGCGTCGGTGATGTCCACCGCCTCAGTGGCGAACGCTTCCCGCATGGGCGCAATCCGGCTGACCTTCACAGAAATCACCCCTTCCTGATTCTGCAGTATGCCTTCCAGCAGTAGAAACTTTTCCGACAAAATCGTAATGCGGTTCTGTTCCAGCAGATCGGGCGAGATGATGGCATTGCCGATTCCGGTTTCATCTTCCAGGCTGAGAAAAACGAATCCCTTCGCCGTCCCCGGCCTCTGCCGCGCAATCACACATCCGGCTGTGCGGACATACGTGCCGTTGGGAACCTGCGTCAACTGGCTAGCGGAAAGAACGTGGGCACGCTGTAGATCAGCCCGGCGATAAGCCATTGGATGCGGACCAACGGTAAGTCCAGCGCCGTGGAAGTCGGCCACCAACCGCTCCTCGGGGGTCATGGGTGCAAGCGGCGAAGCGGTATCGTTCTCCGGAATCCCTTCCAGTAGCGGCCCGGCAAACCGCGCGGCGCGCTCCACCTGCCACAGTGCATCTCGGCGATGCAAGCGGGTAGAGCGGGCCTTCAGGCCCGCGTCTGCGCGGCCAAGCGTTGACGGTTCAGGCGCTGAGGTTGTTGACCTCAGCGCCTGAAAGGTTTTTTCCTTAAACTGCTGGAGGCGGACCTGAAGGCCCGCTCTACCAGAAGTTGCGACTTCCTCAACGTTTTCGCAGCCAATCGAATTGAGAGCTCCAATCGAAGCCAGCAGCACCAAATCTCTGCGGCGTAACTCGGGCACACGATGTGCAAGATCCACGATGGATTCAAAGGGCCGCTTACTGCGCTCACGCACGATGGCCTGTGCCACCTCTTTCCGCAATCCTTTGGCATAACGAAATCCCATGCGGAGGGCGAAGTGTTTGTCGAAGTTGTGGTGAAGAGACAGATCTTCAGGCTTGTCCGGGCTGCTTTTCCTTGGAGGATTATGATTCGGAAGGGGCGCGCCTTCAGGCGCGCCATAGGGCCGCTCCTCGCCGAGTGGCTTTAGCCACTGGGGGGCTACGGTTTCTTCTGAATCGCCAGTTTCCTCAGCGGCTAGGGCCGAATTTACGGTTAATTGTTTACGGCGCGGCTGAAGCCGCGCCCCTTTCAAGTGCTCCCATATTGTGGGACTATCTTCCAATTCTAAGGTACACAACCAATCAGAGCAGGTAATATCAACCGGCTTCACTCTCAGCCCATGTCGCTGCGCATCCTTGACGATAGTGGAAGGATGATAGAAGCCCATGGGCTGATTGTTCAGCAGCGCTGCTGTGAAAGCCGCCAGATAATGGCACTTGAGAAAGGCGCTGGCGTATGCGATCAGCGCAAAGCTGGCGGCATGTGACTCAGGAAATCCGTAAAGCGCGAACGAAGTGATCGAGAGAATGATTTGCTCCTGCGCCTCCGGCGGGATGCCGTTACGCTCCATGCCCGCGCGCAGCTTGACCTCGATATCGCGCATGCGTAGCTCGCTACGTTTGAAGCCAAAGGCGCGCCGCAATTCTTCAGCTTCGCCACCACTGAACCCTGCGGCGATCATCGCCATTCGCAGAAGCTGTTCCTGGAAGAGCGGCACTCCCAGCGTGCGTTTCAGCACTGGCTCCAACGACGGATGCGGATAGACGACGGCCTGTCGCCCCTGGCGGCGTTGCAGAAAAGGGTTGACCATCTGGCCGACGATGGGGCCCGGGCGGATGATCGCCACTTGTACCACAATGTCGTAGAAGTGTTTTGGACACAGACGCGGTAGGCACGACATCTGAGCGCGGCTCTCGATTTGAAACATGCCCACCGTGTCGGCCTTCTGCAGCGTGCCATAAACAGTCGGATCATCAGGCGGCAACTTTCCCAGATCAACCTCTTCTTCGTAATGATCGCGAATCAGGGTGATGGAATCTTCCAGCACGGCCATCATCCCCAGTCCCAATAGGTCAACTTTGACGATGTGCATGTCGGCGCAATCTTCCTTGTCCCACTGCACCACTACTCGTCCAGGCATGGTCGCGGGCTCCAGCGGAACCACAGAGTCAAGCTGGCCCTGGCAAATCACCATGCCGCCGGAGTGCTGTCCCAGATGCCGGGGCAGGTCTTGTATGGCCACACAAAGCTCGAAGAATTTGCGCATGCGCGGATGCCGCAAATCAAAGCCGGCATCACGGAATTGCCGTTCCAGGGTGTCGGCAGGATCTTTGTATTCCCAGGAACTCACCAGCCCGGAAAGACGGTCCAGAGATTCGCCATCAAACCCGAGCGCTTTGCCAACTTCGCGTGCCGCCGAACGTCCGCGATAGGTGATGACGTTGGCCGTCATGGCAGCGCCGAGTTTGCCATAGCGTTGATAAACGTACTGTATGGCGCGCTCGCGCTGATTGCCGCTGGGAAGATCAAGATCGATGTCGGGCCATTCGCCGCGCTCCTCTGATAGGAAGCGCTCGAACAGCAGGTCCATGCCAACCGGATCGACCGCGGTGATGCCGAGGGAATAACAAACCGCACTGTTGGCCGCCGATCCTCGACCCTGCACCAGGATGCCCTGCTCGCGGCAGAAGCGCACAATGTCCCAAACGATGAGGAAGTAGCCGGCTAGATCGAGCTTCTTGATGAGCACGAGTTCACGCTCAATCTGACGTTGTGCGCGCTGCCACAATTCGCCTTGGCCGGGGCGTAGATAGCGGTCGCGGGCGCCTTCCATGGTTCGTGTCTGCAAAAACGAGTTCATGGTTTCGCCTTCGGGCACGGGATAACGCGGGAACTGGTAGCCCAAATCATTCAGCGTAAATTCAAGGCGCGATGACAACTCCAGGGTATTTGCGATGGCTTCGGGCAGATCAGCGAACAGACGCAGCATCTCTTGCGGCGATTTGATATAGCGTTCGCTGTTGCGCGCCAGCAAGCGGCCGGCCGTGTCGAGCGTGCGGTGGTTGCGAATACAGGTGAAAACGTCCAGGATCTGGCGCTCTTCCGGCTTGGCGTATTGCGCACCTTGCGTGGCCAGCAGCGGCAATCGCAGGCTGCGCGCCAGTTCAATCGCCGCCTGGTTGCGGGCCTCTTGCGCACGGTTGTAGTGACGCTGCAGTTCGATGTAAACATTTTCGCGTCCGAAGGTCGCAATCGATTGTTCGAGTGTGCTGCGGCCAGCTTCCAGACCGCCATTGGCCAGAGCATGCGCCAGCGGACCTTCGTCGCCGCCGGTCAGGCAAACTAGTCCAGATGCATATTCATGGAGGTCGGTCACGGAAGCGATTGCCTGCGAACTAAGAAGCAGTTCGTCGTCAAATACCGCCTTCGCGCGGCGAGGCGGCGCGGCCGGATACTTGGGCGCACGCAGCTTCATGCGTGTCAGCAGACGACAGAGATTCTGATAGCCTTCCTGCGAGGCGCACAATAATGACACGCGTGAAGTCGCAGGTTCGCCGATCTTAGAATAGGGCGGCAGTAGGGAAGTGATCTCCGCCCCAATATGTGCCTTGATCTTGAGTTTCTTTGCCGCCAGATGAAAACGCGGTGCACCGTAAACCCCGTCGCGATCAAGCAACGCCATTGCCGGCATCTGATACGTGGCGCACACCTCGACCAGTTCCTCAGGAACCGAAGCGCCTTCGAGAAAGCTGAACGCAGAGCGAGCGTGAAGTTCGATGTACATGAGGCAGTTGCCAGTAGCCAGTCCGGATTAGATCAATCTAGAAGCCATCGCCATCTCACAAATGCGCGCGGATTGAGATTTGTATCAGGGCACGGATTGGGATTTGTATCAGGGCACGGCTTCAGCCGTGCCGTAAAAAAGCGATACGCCGGCTTTTGCCGCTGAGGAACTTCGTTCTTCAAACGGCACCTGTGAGTGCCTGCTGATTTCAATAAACCGATTTCCCTCAGGGGCTGAAGCCTAATTCTTTTGTGCGCTATACAGCACAGCTGAAGCTGTGCCCCTTCAAAACAACGTCGCACGGTTTTCCATTTCGAAACTGCCGCGTACTACCTCAGTCATAGCTCGCATCCGCAAACCACTGCCCGTTCGCCTGTTCGCGGTAAATGCGATAAAGGGCCACGCTACTCCCATTTCCGTTAGCCAGCGCTACATCCCATTCTTCGCGGTGCCCACGGACATGTCCGGTCTTTATCTGCGCTTACCTCTTTCGCGTTTTCCGTCCACCAGTCTCCGGAGGAGCGCCACGGCCCTGCCGACCACAAGACCTTCCCTTGCAGTTCTTCGCGACGGGTTGCTTTTGTCCTGGCGGTCAAAGCGACTGGACGTCCTTTTGCCAGACTGACCTGCAGTTGGCATGGCGGGCGAAACATGCGCAAAGCCACATGTTTTTGTATCTCAATATCTGACATTGTGGGAGATACCGTCTGCTTTGTCTCTTCTGCAGGGGCCACGAAGCGATCCATGAGAAAGCCGTCTCGCCTGTGGGTATCCAATAAACGCGCGATTCCCGCACGCCGTTCGCCCACGATGCGACTGATTCGCGCCAGAGTAATCTCCAACTTCTCCACCTCGGGGGTAACCGGCAGAAATAGTCCATGCTGTGCCGACCGGGGAGGCGCTGGCTCGGCTGTGGTCCATACTTTGGTGACGGGAGCGCCCGGCGGATGGGCCGCTAATTCCAGTTGCAGTAGCTTGAGAAAAACCCTGGTATCGCGCATGGCTACCGGCAGACGCAAAATGCTATCCACGGTATTTCCATCTCCCACATTGTGGGAGAAAGCCCCAGCTAATTCCGGCGCAGTCGTTGTCTCCTCGTCGGCAACTCGCCGTTCCAGCCGTAAACGCAAATGCAGCTCCCTTACAGCTAAAGCTCGGGCTTCCAGCCGGGCACATAATTGCTCCAGCAGCCGGTTCAAGACGAACGACAGCGGTTCGAGCGTTTCGACCGGAGATTCCAACTCCATCGCCTCTTCAAAAGTGGTTGCCGGCTCACATAACGCCAGCGTACGCATGCCTGCTCCCTGCGCCAGGCGCTGCAAACGTGTTCCCACTTCACCTAGACGCGACGCCAGCGCATGCTCAGGCAGAAGAGCCAGAGTCCGAAAGTCGCGTACGCCCCATCGTTCCAGTGTGTCGAGCAACTGTTCACACAGCTTTTCGCGTTCACGATCGGAAGCAGGACCGTTTTTCAGCGAGATATCGAATGCATCCAGCAGCACCCGCAACGGCAGCACTCCCAGGCGATGTGCTTCTTCTCCTGCCGGAATTACAGTGGCTCCGCTGAATCCCCGTGCCGCATGCAAGGCCGCTTCCGGATTTGCGGCCAGCGCAATATTCGCCTCCAACGCAACCGCGCTCACCCGCGACGCCAACTCACGCGCCGTGGCCGCAGGCGCACCGTAGAGCCGTTCCAGCCCAGACAAGTCAAGCAGCAAGGTGTCGCTGGCGGTGTCTTCCACGTGCGGCGTGAAAGCATGAGCAACGTCGAGCAGGGCGGCGTGTGCCGAGTTCTCCTGCTCGGCTGAACGCTGGCGCAAGATCGCTGGGCCACGCTTCGGCTTGCTTCTCGTGCGCCGCGATGAAAGCTCGATCTGCGTAGTCTTGAAGTTTTTCGTTCCGGCTTCACCGGAATGTGCCGCCACATTTGCAGGAGCTGAGAACACAGCGGCCTGCAACTTGGTCATGCCCACTTCCATTCCCAGGCAGCGAGCTTTCTCATTGAGCGCCGCTACGCGCACCAGTGGAGGTTTGCCTTCCAGCACGGCCACCGCGTGTCCGCGCAGCAAGGGTTCTACGCGAACGATGGCCTCCACGGGAAAATCGGGAATGTAGATACACGCAAACATCCAAGCCTCGAACTCGAAGATTGTGAATCACCACGCAACGCACAATTCAAAATTGGCCTCGACACGTTGCGCCGGTTTGCGGTGCGAGCCGGGATTCCCATCGAACATCGCTTTTGCACTCGAAAGGATGGAGCAGCGCACCACCTCGGCCCGCAATTGCATTCCGCGCAATAAGGCGGCGTGGCTCACGACGTTGTTCTCGGGAATGCCGGAGTTGCCATGCGACACAATTTCCCAGCTTCCCGGTCCGATACGCGCGGGAACTGGCACTGAATCACGGACGCATACCGCTGTGCGTTCCAGGCGCACCACCAGGGAGGCACAGGTCTTCGCGCAAGGCTCCTGTTCGATGAGCAACAGCACCGTCGCCGTAGGTTCCACCGCGCGGCGAAAACGAAACCACGAGGTAAGCGGCACTCGCCGCGCGCTTTCGGTAGGAATATCGCCAAGGTCGAGCACTACCATGCCAAAGCCACCGCCTTGCAGCAGCAGGTCCGTCACTTTCAACACTTGTTCGAGGCGGCCGAGCGCGAAGCGTGGTGGAAGGCCTTTCTGCGACGACAGACTCGAGCGCTCACTACAACGCACCCACAGCAACAGCTCAAGATTCACCCCAGCGGTCGCCGCCGAAGCGGGATCGAAGCAGTCGCTTGCGTCTACCAGCGCGCACACCTCATGGTGACCCGTAGCTTGCGCCAGCGCCGCCAGCATGACTCCGGTACGTCCTGACGAAGCCGGCCCGGTAATTTCGCTGAGCGCTCCCCGCGGCAAACCTCCGGTAAGCTCATCGAGCGCCGCCAACCCGGTTGAGACCGTCGGCGGGATGACGCGCTCGCGCAGCAACAGCGTGGAGGAGAGGTGTTCGCCGAGCGAAAACTCGATGCGGGCGCGAAGCGCGGCAGTAGATGGCATAAAGACCTCAGGCGGGCGAAACGGGTAAAGGGGCGGGAGTAATTTTCGCTTTTTATTCGCCTACAAATAGGATTTTGCTACGAGGGGCCAGGGTTGTCAACCCCCCGTGTGAAAGCCGCTTTTAAAGCGGAGATTTGCAATTTTTGCGAGGAAAATTTGCGGATTGGCACGGCCAGTTGTTATCGGCACACCCGATGGTAGGCGGGACGGTATCCCTTCTGCTGCGCCTCGGTTTGTTTCATGTAAACGCCTGACTTCGTCGCCCCATACCAGTGTGTGTTGGGGCAATGATAAACACCGGAGTGCGTGTTGACCCAGACTTGGACATCGGGGTTGCCCTGAGGTGAGGAAGATTCTTGTGACGCAGACGATTTCGCCTGCGACGCTTGAGGGACCGGCGCCGGAGCCGTGGGTGCCTGCTGAGATCGCATTGCCACTGGGATCAGCAGCGCGAACCACAAAACCAAAAGCGCAATCGGACGCCTCATTGGCGAGCCTCTTCCTGATAGGCAGAACAGCAAAGCTTACAGATGGAGCATTGAACTGACATCTGCACTTTCTCAGTGTCCGAGCAAAGAGGCTAACACTCGATATGCGACGTGCGCAGTGATCCACTGCACTGAATCATGTGTCCTGCATGGATGTATGAGAAGCGCGGAACACTTAATAAATGCTGGTGATTTGTTATAATGCGGAAGAGTTTCTGAAGGGGCGCTATCGTCTAGGGGTTAGGACGGAAGATTCTCAATCTTCAAACCCGGGTTCGATTCCCGGTAGCGCTACCAAAATCTTAAGTATCTCTGCAATCAATTACTTAACGCACCGTCTTCCGACGACCACGATTTGTACAGTGTGCCCGGTTTTGTGCTCACTGCAAAAGTTCATTTCGTTTGTTGATGGCCATCCCGATCTGCTTCAGGCCGGGATGCTGGTAAAGCCGCGTCACGTCCACTTTGCTATGGCCCATGACATCCATCACGGCCATCATATTGCCCGTTCCGTCCATCGCGTCGGTACTGAATCTGTGCCGAGCACAATAGAGCACAGCGGCCTCGGGTAGACCTGCCAATTTCTTGGCGCGGTTAAATTGCTTCTGCACCGTCTCGATGTGGCCCGAACTGCTGCGGGCCGATGGGAAGATGAAGGGCGACTCTTGCGCCCGCATCTGCAATGCCTCCTTGACACGCTCACTCAGCGGCACGTACCGCTTCGACTTGCGCGACTTGCTGCGTGGGACGAAGATCAGTTCTCTGTCCCACTTCACATGCTCCCACTCCATGCGAAAGACTTCCGCCGGCCTCATGCCCGTATCGAGCATAATCAGCAGAACGTCTCTCAATGGCTGCCAGCCGTAGTTCGCCGACTTCGGCGCGTGCTTGCTGATCGGCGTGCGCTCAACCTCCGTCACGGCTAACAGTTTGGCTTCCATCCAGGGCTCTAACACAATTTCCCGGCCCTGCTCTTCCACGAGCCGAACCTTGGGAGCAGTCTGAATCAGTCCCCACTCTTGAGCCTGCTTCAGCATTCTGCGAAGCGTGCGCAGAGCGTTGTTAGTGTTGGACGGAGAGCTTCCCACTGCAAGCGCGGAGATGTGGTCACGTTCGATGTGGTCAACTCTCCGTCCTGCCATCGTGGTTTTCTCCAGCAGTTTCCAGCCAACGTGGTAATACTTGCGGGTTCCCTCTTTCGGCGGGCGATCCGCCGGGAGTGAACCCATCCATTGAAAGAATCGACCGGAAAACTCTGCCAGCGTCGGGATCTTCCGCGATCCCGGTGGCCGCTTATTCTCCAGCAATCGGGCCAACACCAGCGACTCCACCTTCTTGGCCTCTGACAATCTCGAAGTCTTGCAAGAACCCCGATACGGTTTGCTGCCATTCCAGCGGAATCTGTACCAGTAGGTTGAACCGCGTTTATAGAGCGACATGCTTCTCCTCCGCCGTCGCTCTCGCCTTTTGGACACGCAAATGTGCCCGCAACCATTCGGCGAGCACTGCAACATCGTACCGCACTGGCGAACGTCTGGCTGTACCCAATTTGTAGAAGTCCGGTCCCTCTCCGCAGTTCCGCCAAGAGCGGAGGGTATTCAGGGATATGCCGAACCGCTCGGATACCTGTTCCTCGTCGATGAGTTCAGGGAGTTCCATCTGTGTCTCTTTGTCGATGCGCGCTGGGTTTTTGGAACGAAGGTCTCCGAGTTCTGCTGTCCTCAATGACCATGCCGAACTCTTTGAGTTCAAAACGCCCAACGGCTAACAAATCGCTGAATCTTAAAGCGTTCCGGACACATTAATTGAGGCTCGAGCACTGTTCCCATGTACGCAAACCGTCGGGATGGCCGGTGAAATTGCCTCCTATTGCCCGATGCGTGACATTCGGCGTCACAAGTCGTGACGCTCAACATCACAGACCAAAGTCCTGCGGGGTCAATACCAAAACGGCCTCTGTGGAATTCTGCGTAACGTTCGGTGTCACAATTTGTGACGCGAAACATTACAAAAACCAGATGCCGTCTTACGTTTGAAAACGGGTGGGAATGGGAAGATCAACATTTCCATTTGATGGAGGTGTCTCGATACCAGAATTCTGAGCCGGTGGCTATGGCAGATTTGAAATGACCCTGCAACCTGTGGCAAATGCTTTTTAATCTTCCGGTATGCACGGCTGAGCGCCTTCGTGATGCTGACTCTGGCCTTTTCGTTCTCAGAACTGAATACTCGTGAGCGCCCATGAACATTGCGAGAGAGCTCAAGCTCACGCTCAATCTGATCATATTCGTTTTGCAGCTCTTCGGCCTTTTTGACGTCCCCAGCTTCTAAGGCTGCCGTCGCTCGTGTCTCCCGGTTCAGCAAGGCCACTTGCAATCTTTCACGTCCAACATCATCCAAAATGGCCTCTTGTGTGAAATCTTGATGGCACAAAGGCGAAGGAACATCGCCTTCCGCTAACTCGTCTTCCTCATTGTCCTGCTGAAGCGAGTCGAGTGCATTCTCGACAACTTTCGGCCGAGATGGGTTGCCGCCGGCTGCCGCCTGTAGCTCGAGGGCTCCCATTGGTCGACCTTCGCTGCGTAAAATAGCCGAAATGTAAGCGAAGCCAATTGTGTTCGCTGGAACCCTGGTAGTCCTGCCCATGAATGTGACCGTCCAGACACCACCATCCTTCACAAACTCATTCATCGGCTCCGGAACCGCCACACTGTCGAATTCTGCAGATTGTCGGCGCCGCTGGAGTTCTCGCACCATCCCGTCAGGATATAGGGCACGGCATTGTGACAGTAACTCCTCTTGTATGCATCCGAAGAGAGTGGCGAGTCCCTCCGTCCAGGGCATGCGCGAACGCCATAGCTTCTCGCGAATGCGCATCCAGTCCATTAGCGTGACTCCCTCGCGCAATGCGCACAGGCCCCAGCTCTGACGGGCAGAGGATTCGTCATCCGCAGCAAACAGGACCACCTCCAAAGGGATGACCGTATCGGTGATCTTCCAGCCAGAGCAATGTGTCCTCGTTCACCATCTCCGCAAGCCCCTGAATCTCGGTATCAGTTGCCAGAGTGTGGTCACGGAGATCCCATTTTCCAGGAATCCCACGGAGATTTGGCAGATGGCAAGTCTGCGTGGAAATACCGAAAAGAATAGATAAATCAGCGGCCTGAACCCGACTCAGTCTGGCGTAATCGACCACGCTTTCCTTGAGCCTGGCAATCGCAGTTGGCAGGACGGCAAAGCGTAGAACAACCCAGTAGGCCTCAGTAGCAGGGCTGCACCGCTGTTTATCGGTAAATTCTCGATATGCGTCACGAGTGCAACGCAGGCGTGCCACGATGCGGCGTGATTCTAACTCGACGAACCGGCGATGTTCGCCACTAACGAGAAGATGCAGACGCCGACGAAGGATGTGTTGCAATGAATCGTCGGCGGAGCGCTCGAACACTATCTTCTTTGAGTCTTGAGTAGATGTCGGTGAAGATGTCCGTGTGAGGAAATTTTGTCCAACGAATTGCCACGTTCCTAACACTCCTAGCCAGCGGCCCGTAATCACGCGCGAAATTGGGTTACCTGGTGCTCCTCTGGCGCGACGCCGGGCTGTCGGGCACAACTGTCTGGAATGTCCAGACGGTCACAAGAATAACGCCAAAGCATGCGAAACC
This sequence comes from uncultured Acidobacteriaceae bacterium, assembly GCA_963836295.1. Classification (GTDB taxonomy): domain Bacteria; phylum Acidobacteriota; class Terriglobia; order Terriglobales; family Acidobacteriaceae; genus Bog-257. The sequence continues at coordinate 26,881 of CAWIIY010000017.1, forward strand.
CGCAGAACCTCGCGGTATGCTTCTTCACCGCCTGCTTGCTCGGCGTACCGGGCGCGCCCGGAGCCCTTAGCTTCTGTCCCCGGCGCCCCAGCTCGGACACCTTCTCGGGATGCGCGTGGAAGTAACAATGTGTCCCGCCTCTTAGTGCCCAAGCCGTGCAAAGCACACCGCTTTTCACGATTGCGGTCGAATGACGGGCCACAGCTATGCAAGGCGCCCAGCTCGGACACTTTCTCGGGATTCGCGTGGAAGTAGCAATGTGTCCCACCTTTTAGTGCCCAAGCCGTACAAGGCATACCGCTTTTGTCCGTGCCTTGGCACCGCTTACCAGTAGCTATTTGCGGCCCTGCGGGGGAATTGTTTTCTGGTTCCAGCCAGCAGCTTCAGTGAATGGCAGCGCTGAAGAAGATCGCAGTCGCGACTGTTTACAACCATGCTCATTCGAACAAGCCGAGTATGGTCAAGTGCATCCATACCGCCAGTTCAAAAGCTAAGGCTTAGGCACCACTCCGACGTAGTGAAGCTAGAGGCAAAGAGATTAACATGCGAACGCCCTGGCCGGGAGAACTTTCCGGAGTAATGCTGCCTGCGTAAGCTTCAATCAGCGCCTTTGCAATAGCAAGACCCAGCCCGTAGCTCCCCGTTTCGCGAGCGCGGGGCCTGTCTCCGCGATAGAAGCGTTCGAAAATGTGGGGCAAGTCAGCCGCCGCAATACCCGGACCATCGTCTTCTACTTCGATCGTCCCGAAGTCGCCGTTCTTTCGCGCACGAATATAAACCCGGCCGCCGGGCGGACTGAAGTGCACCGCGTTTTCCAGCAGATTGAGCGCATACAAGACGCAGATCGTCCGGGTCGGCGTTGATGGGCAGGGAGCCATCGCTGGAGAGCTCGACACTGACCCCACGCTCCTGCAGAAGTGGCTGCAGAAGGCCCACGGCGCTCTGGCAGGTGGCGGTAACGTCCACGATTTGCGTTCCGTTGCGAACGCCGCTTGCCGACCGCTGTTCGGCCCGCGCCAGGCGCAGCATCATGTGCAGCAGCCGTTCCAATCGCTCCATGTCGTCGAGCGCCTGTTCCAGACCCGCTCGATATTCGCCTGCTGCCCGCGGGCGCTGCAGCAGCGACTGCAACGTCGATTTCAGAATGGCGACCGGGGTCTTCAGTTCGTGAGCGGCGTTGGCTACAAATTCGCGTTGTTGCGTGAAGGCAACATGCAGTCCGTTGAGCATGGCGGTCATGGCTTGCGCGAGGGGCAACAGCTCCGCGGTGTTGCGCGTGGCGTCGCTGGCTTTGAGTTCCCAATTAGCAGGTGAAACGGTGGTCGCTGCAAGAGTCAGATCAGCAAGAGGGCGCAAGCCGCGGCGCAGTCCCCAGAGAGCAAGAGCTACGCTGATCAGCAGCAGAAGAGCGCTGCCCGCGGCGGTATAGATTCCAGCCAGCCGAATCTGCCGGTGCATCTCGTCAGTTGGCGAAGCGTAGCTGACGGACACAACCTCATTGTTGGGAACATCGGGTTCGCGGTCGAAGACCGGAACGTTTTGCAGTTGCACGCCGCGATAGGGCATGTTGCCGAGCAGGAACTCCACATACGGCTTGGGTTTGTTATAACGCGCGTCAAGGCCCGCATACCAATTGGGTGAGCGTGCAATGATTCGGCCGTCACTGCCGATGATCTCATAGAGGTCGGGATGCCCGGGCTCCAGCGGCGGGGGTGCCATGTCGCTCTGGAAGATGAGCTTGGGATGCGGTTCTTCGGAGTAGCGGGCCAGAGCGGCGATGCTCATGGCGCGGCCTTTCAGCGCGGTGTCGAAGGCGCGGAGAAGCAGGCGATGGTTCAGGTAAACAGCCCCCCAGATCAGACCGGCGGCCAGCAGCAATTGCGATGCGACAACAGCCGCGATGAGGCGGCGCTTGATCGAGGTCTTCGCCATATCAGCCGCGCAGCATATAGCCCTGCCCGCGCAGGGTGTGGATGAGGCGCACCTCGCCGGTGTCGTCGAGTTTGCGGCGCAGGCCGGAGATGTAAACCTCGATCACGTTGCTGAAACGCTCCCAATTGAAGTCGTAGAGATGTTCGAGCAGTTCGGTCTTGGAGACGACCGCGCCGGGACGATGTGCCAGATATTCGAGAACGCGGTACTCCATCGCAGTGAGATCAACCGGATGGCCGCTGCGACGAACGCTAAGGTCGGCAGTGTTGATCTCAAGGTCGGCGATTTTCAACACAGGCCGGCTCTGGCCCTTTCCCCGCCGAACCAGCGCCTTGGCCCGCGCCAGCAGCTCACCTAGATCGAAGGGCTTGGCGATGTAGTCGTCGGCGCCGGTGTTCAACATTGTAACGACCGACTCTTTCTCGTCCCGTGCGGTTAAAATCAGCACGGGAACCGCCGAACTCGCGCGCAAGCGCTGCAACAATGAGCGGCCATCGAGCTTAGGCAGCATGAGATCCAGAATAACCAGATCGTATGGATTCGACTGCGCCATAAAAAGCCCGTCTTCGCCGTCGGCGGCAATGTCAACCGCGTAGCCAGCGCCCTCGCGCAAGCTGCGGGCAACGTTGTCCGCCAGGCGGCGCTCGTCTTCAACGATCAAAACCCGCACGTTGTCGAGTGTAGCGCGCTGTGCTGGTATTTTGCATAACGGACGCTCACGGCTTCAGGTTCTCTTAAGGTTCACTGTGGCACGCTAATCGTCGGTTCACGTGAGCGCCGTGCGTCAAGGCTCCCAAACTTTCGTAATTATCGCCGGATTGCAGTTAGCCGCGGTCCTGGCGTGGGCGCAGACGGCAACTTCGCTGCCGCAGGACCAGCTGAATCCAACCGGCGCGCCTACCAGCAACGTCTTGCAGCTTCCGCAATCGTCAGTTTTCCCACAACCAGCGTCGACCAATAAGGCTACCCCGATTTCCCTGACGTTGGCGGATGCAATCGCTCGCGCCAGGGCCAACAATCCGGCATTTCAAGCGGCGCTGGTCAGATTTGGGCTTGCGCGTCAGGACAGCATGATCGCGCGTTCCACTTTGCTGCCCGGCGTGGATTTCAACAACACGTACCTTTACACGCAAGGCAACGGGACGCTTTCGGGAAGATTTGTCGCCAACAACGGCGTCCATGAATACCTCGACCAGGGCGTGGTGCAGCAGAGCATGGGGCTGGGGCTGGTGGCTGATTACCGGCGTGCGCGCGCCGCGGAGGCACTCACGCGCGCGCAGGCGGAAGTGGCCGCACGCGGGCTGGTCGTGACCGTCGTGCAGGCGTATTACGGGCTGCAAGCCGCCGAAGCCAAGGCGACCAGCACGCAGGCGGCCGCGGATGAAGCGCAGAACTTCCTGAAGCTAAGCCGCGAATTGGAGCAGGGCGGCGAAGTGGCTCATTCCGATGTCATCAAAGCCGAGATCCAGGCCAATGATCAGCAGCGCGTATTACAGGACACCAAGCTCGCGGCGGCGAATGCACGGCTCACGCTCGCCGTGCTACTGTTCCCCAACTTCTTTCAGGATTTCACGCTGGCGGACAATCTATCGGCGTCGACTCCCTTGCCGCCGATGAGTGAAGTGCAGGCCAAGGCGCAGAAGAATAATCCCGAGTTGGCCGCTGCATTCTCGTCACTGGAGGTGGCCAATAATGAACTTACCATCGCAAGAGCGGGACATCTGCCCACGCTGGTGCTCGACTACTACTACGGAATCGACGCCAACCATTTGGCGATAATGAGCGACGACCGCCGCAATTTGGGTTATGCGGCGTCTGCGACCTTGAATATTCCCGTGTGGCACTGGGGGGCGATCGAGAGCAAGGTGAAGCAGGCGGAGCTGCGGCAGCAACTCGCGCAAGTTGAGCTGAGTGCAGCGCAGCGGCAGGCGGTTGCCGATTTCCAATCGTTCTACGCGGAAGCGGAGACCGCGTATAACCAGCTCGAGATCCTGCGCAACTCCGTCGATCTCGCGGTTGACAGTTTGCGGCTGACGACGCTGCGCTATCAGGCAGGCGAAGCCACAGCGCTTGAAGTGGTAGACGCTCAGAACACACTGACGATGGCGCGCAACAACTTTCACGGCGGACAGGTGCGCTATCACGTCGCCATCGCCAATCTGCAAACGCTCACGGGGAGCTTCTGATCATGCGCCACGGCCCGATCGAGCTGCCAGTTGCGTTGCTGCTCGCAACGCTTTTCACCGCCTGCGGAAACAAGGAACAGCAGCCCCAGCCGCTTGTCACGGTGCAGGCCGCGCCTGTGGAGCGCGGCACGATTCGGCAGATCGTCACGGCGCAGGCCGTGCTCTTTCCGAGCGATCAGGCGGCCATCACGCCCAAGGTCGTGGCGCCGGTGAAGAAGTTCTACGTCAACCGCGGCAGCCGGGTACATCGCGGCGAGCTGCTGGCGGTGCTGGAGAACCGCGATCTTGCCGCCGCCGAGGTGGAGAACAAGGGAGTTTACGAGCAGGCGCAGGCCGCCTATGGCCTGGAGACGAAGGCGGCGCTGCCGGAGGAGTGGCAGAAGGCCGAGCTCGACCTGAAGACGGCAAGGGATGCCTACGACGCCGCGCAGAAGGCCTACGACAGCCGCCGCGTTCTGTTCGAGCAGGGCGCGCTGCCGCGCAAAGAACTGGATGCCTCCGCGGTCGCGCTGGCGCAGGTCAAAGCGCAATACGAGCTGGCCAGGCAGCACCTGGCCGTATTGCAATCGGCGGGCAAGCAGGAGCAATTGAAGTCCGCCAAAGGGCAGCTTACTTCGGCGCAGGGCAAGTATGCAGGCGCGGCAGCACAACTCGCCTACACCGAGATCCGCAGCCCCATTGATGGGGTCGTCACCGACCGTCCTTACTATGCCGGCGAGACACCCACGGCCAACACTCCTCTGCTGACCGTGATGGACACGTCTTCGGTGACGGCGCGAGCGCACATCCCGCAGAATGAAGCCGCCGTCCTGAAGCTTGGCGACGCCGCGACCATCACCGCACCCGGCGACCTCCGCGTGAACGGCAAGATATCTCTGGTAAGTCCGGCGCTCGATCCCAACAGTACGACGGTGGAGATTCGGGTGCTGGCCGACAATCCCGATGGCCGGCTGCGCCCTGGAACGAGCGTGCAGCTTTCTATCGTCGCGCAAAGGGTAAACAACGCCATCGTTGTGCCCGCGTCAGCTTTGCAAAAGACGCCCGAGCACGCAGACATCGTCATGATCGTCAGCGGCGATCGCGCTCACCAGGTTGCCGTCGAAACCGGCATTCGCGAAGGCGACCGCGTGCAGATCACCAAGGGACTGAGCACTGGTGAAACCATCATCGTCAACGGCGGCTACGCGCTGCCCGACAATACGCAGGTGAAGGTCGCCCCGCCGACTCCGACTCACCCGGGCGCTTCCCCGTCAGCCACCCAAAAAGGAAGCGAATAGCGTGCTGGCAAGACTACGTTCGTGGTGGCAGCGTCTACGCGTCTCTCGACCCGACGAACCCGGGTCAAACTATTGGTTCGCCCGCTACTCCAAGTCGCTGATCTTTCTTATCCTCGTGTTGGCGACCGCAGGCGCTTATCTCGCCTTCACGATTCCCATCTCTGTTTTTCCCACCACCGATTTTCCGCGAGTGCTGATCGGGGTGGACAACGGCGTGATGCCGATCAACCAGATGATGGTGACCATCACGCGCCCGATTGAAGAGGCAGTCAATGGTGTTCCCGGACTGCAACAGGTCCGGTCAATCACCAGTCGCGGCTCGGCCGAGGTCGGTCTCTTTTTCGACTGGCACGTGAACATGGTGTCCACGCTGCAACTGGTGGATGCAGCGCTGGCCAACATCCGCCCCCAGTTGCCTCCCACTGCGATCATCGAGACGCATCGCCTGAACTTTGCCAGCTTTCCCATCATCGGCTACAGCCTGACCTCCGACACCGTACCGCAGACGCAGCTCTGGACCATGGCTACTTACGAGCTAAAACCGCGCCTGAACCGGCTCGATGGCGTGGCCAGCGTTCTCGTGCAGGGCGGCCAGGAGCCGGAATTTCACATTACGCCGGACCCCGCGAAATTGCTGGCGGCGAGTGTCACGGTCGGCGATATTCTCGACGCCGTGCGCCGCACCAACCTGGTTGACTCGCCCGGCCTGCTCCAGGAAAATCATCAGCTCTATTTGGCGCTGGTCGATGGACAGGTGAAAGACCCGGCGCAGCTCGGCCAAATCGTAATCAAGACGACGCAGAGCGGCGCGCCGGTGCGCGTAGGCGATGTCGCAACCGTGGAGCCGGGGGTGAAGCCCGTCTACACCATCGTTACCGCGAATGGCAAGCCTGCAGTGCTGCTGAATATCAACCGCCAGCCCGACAGCAACACGGTCGCAGTGGCCGATGAGGTTCACGCCGAAATCGATCGCATTCGCCAAAGCCTTCCGCCGGGGATTCGCATCGAGCCGTTCTACGACCAGTCGCAGATCGTGACCGAATCCATCAAGAGCGTGCGGGACGCCATCCTCATTGGGCTGGTGCTGGCATCGGCCATCATGGTGCTGTTCCTGCGTGACTGGGGCACATCGGCGGTGGCCGCCCTGGTCATTCCCGTCACGGTGCTGGTGACGTTCATCGCGCTGAAGGTGATGGGCGAGAGCTTCAACCTGATGACGCTCGGCGGCCTCGCGGCAGCCGTGGGGCTGGTGATCGACGACGCCATCGTCGTCGTGGAGAATGTGGCGCTGCACCGCGATGCGGGTCAGAGACGCCTCGAAGCCATTCATCGCGCTCTGGAGGAAATCACCGCGCCTCTGGTCGGCTCGACCATTACCCCCATCGTCGTCTTCCTGCCGCTTATCGCCATCACCGGCGTGACCGGCGTGTTCTTTCGCGCATTGGCGATCACGGTCGGCGTTTCGTTGGTGACGTCCTTAGGCCTGGCGCTCTTCTGGACACCGACGCTCAGCCAGTACTTCATCCATCAGAAGGGCGACGCGCCTCCGCCGGAGCGCGCAACTCAGCGAGCGGGAACGCCTGCTGGCCGCCGAAGAGGCCTCGGTAGGCCACATCTTCCGGAGGGTCATTGATTTCTACGAGCGCTCCCTGCGATTTGCTCTGGAGCGGCCCCGCTGGATCGCGCTGTTTGCAGCCGTACTGGTCATGGCCTCCTACTTCTGCTACAAGGCGCTCGGCTCCGACCTACTGCCCGCGATGGACGAAGGCGGCTTCGTGCTCGACTACATCACGCCGCCGGGAACGTCGCTGGAGGAGACCAATCGCATGGTCACGCATATCACGCAATTGGTGCGCGCCATGCCCGAGGTGCAGAGCTACTCGCGGCGCACCGGATTGCAGCTTGGCCTCGCTGCCGTCACTGAGGCCAACACCGGCGATATCGCCGTGATGCTGAAGCAGAAACGCAACCGCGGCGTGGATGCCATCATGGAAGAACTGCGCCAACAGATCAATCAGCAAGAGCCCGCCGTCGACGGTCGAGTTCACACAGGTGTTGCAAGACATGATCGGCGATCTGTCCAACGCGCCCGAGCCCATCCAGATCAAGCTCTTCTCGCCGGATGCGGCCCTGCTGCGCGAATGGGCGGCGCGCGTCGGCGATGCCATCGAGAAAGTGCCGGCGTAGTCGATATGCTGAACGGAATCGAGAACACGATCAGCGGCCCCGCTACCGTCTTTCAAGTCGATCCCGCGACGGCGTCCCGCGCGGGCTTCACGCCCGAGGAAATTGCCATCGACGCTTCGGCGATCCTGGAGGGCGAGCCCGCAGCCACACCCGTTATCGCCAATGACATCGCCTACGCCATTCGCGTGCGCTATCCCGAGGCCAACCGGAGCTCGCTAGAGGCCATAAGCAATACGCTGCTGAATAGCGCCTCCGGACACACCGCGACCTTGGGCACCGTCGCCAGTGTGACCGAATTACCCGGGCAGACGGAGATTCACCGCGAGAACATGCAGCGCGATGTCGCCGTGACCGCGCGGCTGGAGGGCCGCGACCTGGGCAGCGGAGTGGCCGCCGTGCAGAAAGTGGTGAATGACCTGCATCTCCCCGGTTCCATCCGCGTGGTATACGGCGGAACTTACGCCGAGCAACAGCGGTCGTTTCGCGACCTGGTGCTGGTGCTGGTAATGGCAATTCTGCTGGTGTTTCTCGTCCTGCTGTTCGAGTTTCGCACCCTGGCCGCACCGCTGGCAATTCTTTCTTCGGCGCTGCTCTCGACGTCGGGAGTTTTCCTGGCTCTGCTGGTTACGAATACCACCTTCAACATCGCGTCCTTTATGGGATTGATCATGGTGATCGGGATCGTGGCCAAGAATGGCATCCTGCTGCTCGACGCGGACCAGCGCTTCCGCGCCGGCGCCTTATCCGCACATGATGCCATGATTCAGGCAGGACGGCGCAGATTGCGTCCGGTCGTAATGACGGCCATGGCAGCGGTTGCCGGCATGCTGCCCTTGGCTCTGGCTTTGGGCGCGGGCTCGCAGATGCTTCAGCCGCTGGCCATCGCCGTCATCGGAGGCATTACCATATCGATGGTCTTGTCGCTGATCATCACACCGGCAGTACATTTTTATCTCAGCCATGAGGCGAGTGAAGATGCCACCGGCTGAGTATCTGACCTGATGCAAATCATGAGGAGGCATTACATGAAACGTATTTTGGCTATTGTTCTGACGGCCGCAACGTTCGCGGCAGTGCCGGCGTTCGCGCAAAAACAATTCAAGGTGACGAACCGAGTGAAGCTCGGCGGCGAAGGCGGCTGGGATTACCTCGTCTACGATCCCGACGGCAAGCGGCTGTTCCTAACCCGCGGAAGCCATGTCATGGTTGTGGATGCCGCAACCCTGAAGGTAACCGGCGACATTCCCGATCTCTCCGCAATCCACGGCGTGGCGCTCGCGCCCGAGTTCAATCGCGGGTTCATCAGCAACGGCGGCGACGACACCGTTACCATCTTCGACCTGAAGAGCCTCAAGAAGCTGGACAGCGTCAAAGTCGGCGAGCGCCCTGATGCAATCCTCTACGACCCGTTCTCGAAGCACGTCTTCACCTTTAATGCGCGCAGCAAGGATTCAACCGCAATCGACGCGGCCAGCGGCAAGGTTGTGGGCACGGTTGCCCTCGGCGGCAAGCCTGAATTTCCCGCCAGCGACGGCCAGGGCAAGCTGTACCTGAACATCGAGGACAAGAGCCAAATCGCGGAAGTGGATGTCGCGAAGCTGAAGGTGCTGAATACTTGGCCGGTTGCGCCATGCCAGGAGCCGAGTGCGCTTGCCTTCGACGCCGAGCATGACCGGCTATTCGCCGGCTGCCATAACAAGATGATGGTGGTGGTCGATTCCGAGTCCGGCAAAGTAGTCGCGACGGTACCGATCGGCGAAGGCGTTGATGCCGGCAGGTTCAATCCCAAGACGCAGGAGATCTTTATGTCCTGCGGTGAAGGCGTGCTAACGATCGTGCATGAAGATACGCCGGACAAGTACAGCGTTAGGCAGAACCTTTCGACGGTCAAAGGAGCACGCACGATGGCGCTCGATCAAGACAACGACATCGTCTATCTGGTCACGGCTCAACGGGAAGCGACGGCTGCGCCTGGGCAACGACCCGCAATTGTGCCCGGCACCTTTGAACTCATCGTGGCAAAGCCAGAATAGTTTTTCTCGCCTCCTAAGAGGCCAGTTTGCCCGCTTGGTTTGTGGGAAGAAACAAAGTTCGATTTCGGGCGACGGCCAAGGCTCGCTAAGATGTGGGAAACAGCCAAAATCAACCGAAAACGAACCAGAGGGATATTTGTGGCGTAGGGGCTATTGAATTGAGACACGCTCCAGGATCGCGCTCTCCACGCGCCTGATCTTGTTTTGCGCGTGGGTGAGCCATGAGGTTTCGCTGGCCCTTATGCGACACATAAGTCCCTACGCCGAATCCGATTACCGCTCCCGAAAAGACGTCAGAGGGAAAGTGCACTCCTCCGGTAATTGAAAACGGTGAACAGCCCTTACAACAAGGAGCAGGCACAATGACTGACAACCGAAGTCGCAAATAGTGGGCTGCACGTAGTTCGCAATTTCTCCGCTTGCCTGCTTAGTCAGTCATGTTTGGGGTGCATTTTTGGCGTAATTCATCGAAGCACCACACCCGCGACACGGGTAGTCAATAGGGAGAATTGCGTCGTAAACCGCATTCTCCATGATGGAGAGTATCTCTTCGGCGACGGGAGTTTTACTCCTGGAACAGTTGTGGGCAAGCATCAAATCTGACTTGCTGTCGGTTAGCCGACGTGTTGTGCTATCGCCAGCTCGTGATTCGGGTTCTGTGTGCGGGAATTAGGCCAGCAAAGGCGGGACAGGCTGTCACATGCGAATGTTCCCCCCTGCCTCAGCTCTGCCGTTCCACCTCTCTCAGCTCGGCTGCTACACTTTCCAACGGTTGTTTCTCCTGAAAGGATTCTTGTGAACCTAGACAACATATTGGCAGAACTGAGGTCACAACGCGCTCGCATCCATCAAGCTATTTCAGCGCTTGAAGGAAGCGCCGGTTTATCCGCTCCCCGCCGCGGGCGTCCCCCGAAGTCACAAACTGCACCTGCACCACGCCAGAGACGCCGCAGGATGAGTGCTGCAGCCCGCAAGCGAATCTCGGCGGCTATGAAACAGCGTTGGGCAAAGTGGAAGGGAAAGACTGCTCCAAAGAAGTCCAAAAGCCGTTCTCCAATGAGCGCAGCTGCCAGGAAGAAGTTGTCGGCGTTGATGAAGGCCCGTTGGGCTGCGCGGAAAAAGGAAAAGGCGTAGTCCAGAGGTTAACAGGGCTCTCCGGAGGCTCGTCTCACTCTCGCCTTCCGTCCCATGACAAGGAGCCTTTCGAGAACCGCGTGGTCTCGTGCCGGGAGATATCATCACCATGGTCGGCTGAATGTCGGGAGAGTGATCAATGATGTCTTCCTCATCCATCGGAAAACATGCGAGCGGCGCTACCACTGGTCAGCCCGCTGTCCCCGAGCCTTCGTTTGCCGAGCGAGCGCGAACGTTGATGTACTCGGGCCGCATCGGTAGTCTCTCAACACTGTCGCGGAAACAACCGGGCTTTCCTTTCGGGTCCCTGATGCCTTATGCGCTTGACGGCCAAGGGCGACCACTTTTCCTCATCAGCACGATGGCCATGCATACGCAGAATCTGCAAGTGGATCCGCGAGCCAGCCTGTTTATGACGGAGCCTGGCGCCAGCGGCGACCCGCTCGGTGCCGCTAGGGTCACGCTAATAGGAACGGTTAACAGAATTCCAGAGCCAGAACTGGCGGCTGCGCGTTCCGTTTACCTGATGCGCTGTCCCGATAGCAAGTACTGGGTCGACTTCGAGGACTTCTTCTTTTATTGCATGGACGTATTGGACGTGTACTACGTAGGCGGCTTTGGAGTGATGGGATGGGTAACGGCGTCAGATTACTCCCAGGCACAACCCGATCCGCTGGTTGAGCACAAGAGCGGCATCATGCAGCACATGAACGCCGACCATAAGGATGCGCTCGTTCTGCTCGCAAAACGCTTTGCCGGCATTGAGGCGCAGGAGGCGGAGATGACCGCGGTCGATCGCCTCGGCTTCCACCTCCGCCTGAGAACCCAGGATGGCGTGAAGGGAGCACGGCTCGCATTCTCGCGGGAGGTAAGCGATCCGGCAGAGACCAGAGAGGTGTTCATCGAGATGGTAGGGCAGGCGCGTCAAGGGTAGACCGGCTGGCCGTCGCGGTGAACCACAGCCCAGGTCATGGTCAAGTGCCTACTCCTGTACGCATCGCTGGTGAGTCGGAAAGGCCATCTGCGACCCTATCCGAAAAGCGCACTCTGGGCTGGCAATGAGCTTGGCATCGGGATCACGCAATCCGGGTCATCGTTCGTCACTGAGTTAATTCTCGTACTTACCGGAAAACGCCTCATCTGCGCCGCATCGAACGGCGCCAGAACCTCCGCGAGCGCCTTCACATCCTTGAAGTCGGGATCGAGCCACAAATCGTAATTCTCTTCGATGCCGTCAAGCATCTGCTGCTGTGTCGCATCGAGCGGCGACCGCCGCGGCTGGACCTGGAGAACTATCCGCATCTGCCCCTGGCCGAAGTGCACACCACGCAGACCGCCGACTACATGACTTTACTTTCGGTGTCACCACTCAGCTTGCCGAGTGAGGGGATACATTCGCTTCGCTCCGGCCGTTCGCGGTGTCATTCTCCGGTCAGGCGTTGTGAAGTCTTCGCCAGCGGGCTGTTGGCGCTATTGCCTTCGATCGCGCGAACCGCGAGAAACAGTCCGTTTGGTTATGCTTTCTATTGGGAGGCTTCGGGCTGGGCGCCGTGCTAGGCGCTGTGGCTATGCAGTCGCCGCGAAAGCGCTGGTCAACCGAGCAAACGCTCACCGCGAGCACCGTTCTGTTTGGCTTGACCACGATGGCAATAGGGGCCCTCCGCTTCTTGCCAATGCTGGGAGCAGTCACGCTGGTCGCCGGTGCTGCATGGATCGTATTTCTCTCTCTCTACAACGTAGCCATTCTGAATCTTTCGCGTGACTGGGTGCGGGCCCGCGCAACCGGTGTATGGATGATGGTCTTTCAAGCTGCAGTAGCCGGCGGCAGCGCAATCTGGGGTGCTCTCGCCACCCGAGTCGATATTCACCACGCGTTGTTGTGGGCTGGTGCTGGAACACTTGCCACCGTAGGCCTGGGAGTATTTCTGCGGTCTCCAGATCTTGCCATCGATGTCACCCCCTGGAACGATTGGCGCGTGCCAACGTTCGCAGCCAGTACGACGACCGACCCGGAGGAGATTGGCCCGGTGCTCGTCACGGTGGAATACGACGTCGCCCCGGAACGAGCCGCCGACTTCATCAAAGCAATGCACCGATATGGGCGGATACGCAGACGCGATGGCGCGTACGAATGGGGAATCTTTCGCGACTCCGAGAAAGAAAACTCCTATCTTGAAACCTTCCTGGTGCATTCCTGGGCGGAACACCTACGCCAGCACGCCCGCTCAAGTCAGTCAGACCGTCCACTGGAGGAGTGTGTACAAAGCTTCACGCGAGGTGAACCCAAGGTCCGGCATCTCATCTCCGCCGGATAAAGCGCTGGTCGTTTCGGTCTCTGGCTATCAAGAATAGGAGAGATCAGCGTGGCCAAAATTACAATCTTCCGCCCTGATGGGCAACGAAGCTACGACAAGGTCGAGGTATTGAGTCTGAAACACAATCTGTCACAACCAATCTGCCGTTCATCATCGAAGGGGATTCAAAACGGTCCGCCCTGTCGCAACAGCGTTCTCAAACGTTAGCCTGAGCAGCTCGAATGTTTTACCCTATTGAAAAGAATGGTCAGAGACGGTTTTCCGCGAGCGCCGCAGAATTACTCAGAGAAACGCAACTAGCGCGTCCATGGTTTGGTCGGGGCGTTCTTCCATCAGCCAGTGCCCGGTTTCCTGCAAATCGATCACGGTTAGATTGGTTGCAACGAGCTTCATCTGCGGCCCAAGGATTGCAGCGCTGGCCTTGTCGCCTGAGATGGAGAGCACTGGCATCGTCAATTTCGTTTGAGCCATTTGTGCGAAGTCCTTAGCTGTGTCCGGCCATGAGGAAAAATACGTCAAACCGGCCCGCATGCGACCCGGCCGCGAATATGCCTGCACGTAGGCTTCACGATCGGCTACGGGAAGGGAGCGCGTTTTATCAGCGGCAAGGTCGTTCCAGAAGTACGTGAAATATAGGTTTTCACGTCCCGCAACCAAGGCCTCTGGCGTCGGTCCATGAAAGCGGAAGTGCCAGAAGCTGGGACTGTCGTAGGCGAGTTCCCAACCAGGAACACCCGGCAGGAAAGCGTCCATCACGACGAGCTTCTCAACCTCGGCCGGGAACTGCGCGGCATAAGCATAGGCAACCATCAAACCGATATCATGCCCCACTACACGCGCTTTGGTCACACCCAGCGATTTACCCAATGCATGAATGCGAATGGCCGCCGTTTTCATGTCGAGTCCGTCTTTCGGAATGTCCGAGTCCCCGATCCCGGGGAGATCGGGCGCGATGACCGTGAATCTAGTCGCAAGCTTAGGAATCAGCGGACGCCACATGCGGGAAGTCTGTGTGTATCCGTGCAGAAGGATGATGGGAGGGCCTTGCCCTGCTATGAGGTACTGCAGCTTGATCCGGTCAATCTCAGCGAAATGCGATTCGGCCAAAGCACTATTCATTCTTCCCCCTTGGGACAGTATTGCCAGCCAGTAGGATCTCAGTTAAGGACGTCGGCCCACCGCCCTGAACTCGACAAATGGTTCTCAGCTGAGGCCAGATTCTGAGTCGATGTTAATCGGTTGAGGGTGAGAACCCTCTGATCAGCCGAGAGTATCAAGTCGTGACGATCGTTCGTCCGGGTCCTATTGGGTGCTCAACACGCTCATGTGCCGCTGCAACATTGTCCAAAGAAAACCTTGCGGCAATTTGCAGTCCGCGCCATCCCGACTCTAGCGCCGCATTGATATCGCGCATGGCTTCGAGCTTTGCCTCCTCCGGAACGTCATCGCTGCCGATGAAAAACATTCGCGCGTTCTTGAAGACAAGTTGCCAAACAAGAATTCCGGCTTGGGAGCATTCGAGGCGTAGGTTGCAATTGAGCCGCCTTGTGCCAGCATCTCTACGTCGGCATTGATATTGGCTGCAAACGCCACCTCGACGATATGGTCGATGCCATTGGGAGCTGAGGCTCGGATACGTTCCATTACGCTGCCGTCGCTTAGCAGGACTTGATCGGCACCTGCCTGGTGACGCGATTTCCATATCGCTTTCAGACCGACAGGTGGCAATAACTCGCGCTCCGGCTCGGTGGGCAAGTTGCACCCCACAAGCCCCGACCGCACCTGCGCCACCCTGAACCAGTACAGTGCGTCCATCCACCGAGCCGGCGACATGAACAGCGCGATGCGCTGTAATGCCGAGAATACCAAGACAGGCATCCTGCTCCATCGAAACGCCTTCGGGCAGCGATATCGCTTGCCGCAATGGCACCACGGCATATTCCGCTGCAGTACCAAACGGGCGATACGATTGGGCGTCATAGCACCAGACGCGCTGCCCGAGCCACTCCTGCGATACTCCAAGCCCCACTCGATCAACCGTTCCTGCACCATCAGAATGAGGAATGATACGGGGATATGACATTCCAATGCCAAATGCGTCCTCTCGCTTCTTGACATCACCCGGGTTCACGCCCGACGCAGCAATCCGAATCCGAACTTCACCGGCGAGAGGCTGTGGACCGTCCATCTGACCGACCACCAAAACGTCTCGCGCCGGACCCGGCCTCTCATACCATGCTGCTTTCATACGGCTTTAGATTCCTTCCGTACAATCCTATCGTAGGTACGGCTTCCCCTTAGTTGAAGGGCCTGTCCGGCCAGAGTGCGGTATGAACACGATTCTTTTCTGTGGCGCCGGCGTGGGCGGTGTGAAGAAAGGCGTATTAACTGCATTTCGACAAGACCTCCTTAGTTCGCGAGGCACGGGATATTCAGTTATAGGCACTACTGCTACTTGGTCTGCGGGTTCGTGGTCGAGAAGCTGTAACGAGCTATTTTGAAGTTGCCGTTTCCGCCCCTACGAAAGATGAAAAGCTCCTGGTTTCGTTCCGAGCTCGTCGTACCGGTGGCGTGATTCAGTGTCGTCCCGGCTGAGTTTGTGCGGGCAAATACCCAATCGGGGCTCATCTCCACAAGCTCCGCAACGTTGAACTTAACCGTCAGCCGAATGGCTTTGAATACCGCATCATAGGCCTTGCGAACCTCGGCCGTACCCACTGCCGATGGACTGTATGGAGGCATAAACACACCGTCCTCAGCATAGAGTGGCATCACCGCATTCGTGTCCGACGAATTGAGTGCTACGTTGTAAGCATCCAACACTTCGGCTACCGCTTTTTCGTTTGCAGTCACAGAAACCTCCCCTCACGATCATGGTTTGACCCGGCGACTCCCATCTTAGCCCGAGCGTATTGGCAAAGTCGTGTCCGAATCCGGGCTGCAACATATGGCTAGGCAGCGACGTTGCCATCCTCGCAATTGTTCAGGTAAAGTATCTTGATGTCAAGCTATCTGGCTAGAATGCGCGGATGGCGTCCAGCGTTGTAAGTTGAGGAGGGCCGATGAAAGCGGTCGTGATGCATCAGTACGGTGGACCCGAGGTACTCAAGTACGAGGACTTCCCAGACCCTGCCCCTGGGGCCAGTGAAGTGTTAATTCGAGTAGCGGCGGCGAGCATAAACCCCGTGGACCTATTACAGCGTTCCGGTGAAACCAAGGCCTATATGCCGGTAGAGTTCCCCGGCGTTATCGGCTGGGATGTTTCAGGTACTGTTGTTCAGGTGGGAGCCGGAGTAAAGGATTTTTCCGTCGGCGACCGTGTCTTCGCTTGGGCATTCCACACGTATGCGGAACTGTGCGCTGTAAAGACGGACGTTCTGGCCAAAGTTCCGGAGGGCGTGGACTTGGTCGATGCTGCGGCGCTACCGCTTGTCACGGTGACAGGCAGCCAGCTGATTTCTGTTGCCAGTGGCATCAGGCCGAAGCAGACGATCCTGGTCTCCGGGGCTGTCGGCAGCGTTGCTCGCGCGGCGGTCTGTACCGCCGGGGACAAGGGTGCCACGGTGTTTGCCGGTGTCCGAAAAGACCAAGTATCCGATGCTCAGAGTCTGGGAGTCGACAAAGTCGTTGCGCTGGATGATAAGGCAGATTTCAAAGCTCTGCCGGCAGTCGATGTGGTCGCCAACACGGTTCGGGGCGTCACCGCCGAAACGCTGCTGAGCAAGGTGAAAGACAGAGGAATGTTTGCCTCGGTAACCGGAGTGCCTGACAAGGTTAAGGATTATCCTTTGATCCGCTCCGTTGCCTTTGTGTCGAAGCAGGATCCGAAGACCATGTTGTATATGGCCGAGGCGGTTCGAGATCGCCGATTACAGATTCCTATCGCCCAGAAGTTGCCGCTGTGTAATGCACAACAAGGCCATATCGAAATGGCGAAGGGCGCGGCAGGCAAAATTCTGCTGCTGCCCTGAGAGCATTCGCCGAGGGCAATGCACAACCGAGGCTGGCTGTGTGACCGTTGGACGGGCAAGCGAGGAGAATTCGCAATGCGCGAGATGATTAAGGGACAGAGAGTATTGATCATCGGAGGCAGTTCTGGTATCGGGCTGGCGACGGCGAAGTCTGCGATCGCAGCTGATGCGTTGGTAACGATTGGGTCGTACGACGAGAAGTCCCTCAGAACAGCTGCCGACGAGATAAGGTCACTTGGGCTCTCTACCGTCGTGGTGGATACGTTTGAGAATGCCAGCATCGAGGAACTCTTTCGAGGAGATCCCTATCACCACATCGTGGTGACGGCGGCGTGGTCCAAGGTTGGCTCGCTCCACGGCCTCAGCCTCGAAGACGGCTATAAAGCCATGGATTCCAAGTTCTGGGGGTCGTACAAGGTGGCGCGTGCTGCGAAGTTCGCACCAGGTGGATCGCTTACCTTAATATCCGGTGCCTATAGCCAGCGGCCGGACCGCAATGCTGTGCTGCAGGGTGCGATCAATGCCGCCATCGAAGGGCTGGTACGTGGCCTCGCGCTGGATCTTGCTCCTGTACGCGCGAATGCGATATCGCCGGGATTGACGAAGACACCTCTTTATGCGGGCATGGACCCGAAAGCGCGCGAAGCCATGATGCAGAATGTAGCGAACTCACTGCCCGTGCGCCGCGTGGGCGAAGCAGAAGAACATCGCCGAGGCGATCCTTTTCGCTATGACCAACCCCTATCTCACCGGGGCAACGATTACGGTCGACGGCGGGGGCAGCATCGCATAGGCAAATTGACCTTCCGTTCGCCGAATCCTTTGGTTCGTAGGATCGAAATCGCTGCTAGCCTCAGGCTGGGCCAGCGGTCCGCCGGCCGAGTCGTTTCAGTAGATCCACCAGCACGGCACGCTCGGCACCGGAGAGGCCCGAAACGGCTTTCTCCATGTCAATTCTGTGCAGGGCATAAGCCTTTTCAATCAGTCTCCGACCTCTGGGTGTCAATTCGACGACCCTGATCCGACGGTCGCTCGGATGATGCTTGCGAACCACAAGAGACTTGCTTTCGAGCCGGTCGATTGCGGTGGTAATGGATCCCGTCGTGAGCTCCACTTTTTCTCCGATGACGTTTACTGGCAGAGGCCCCTTGTGCAGCAATGCTTCCAGAACTCGAAAATCGGAATCACAGAGTTTGATGCGATTCTTACTCGCATCGGCCGCAGCGAGCAATGCGCGATAGGTTTTCCAGAGGAACCAGAAATACGTGCGTCCCATCGGACTTACGCTCTTTCTCCACAGGACACGTTTATAACGCACTAGCGCGAGAATGAAAATCGGCGGTGACCGGAGCCCTCCACTACCACGCCTGCCTCTGTCCGGCAGCCGCCCCCGCATGAGCTGCAGCGTCGCTTCAGTTATCGGGAAAGCAACAATTGTTCCGCTTGTTAGTCGGCCATGGCACTCTTTTCAGTCTCGAAATAGTGTCCGTGGTCGAGATCGGCGATGAGGCCGGGCTGAACCGGGTGCCAACCCAGCTCTTCCCGAGTCTTCGCGCTTGATGCTGGTCCGTCCATCGCAAAAAACATCGCCATCCAGCCAAAATGATCGGCTGCCTCTTCGCGAGACTTGGTGACAACCGGCATGTTGAGGCGGCGGCCGATAACGGTGGCGATATCTCTGGTCGTGACGCCCTGGTCAGCTATGGCGTGATAGCGAGTTCCTGCTACTCCTTTCTCAAGCGCCAGCCTGTACAGGTGAGCAGCATCGAGCCGATGAACCGCAGGCCAGCGGTTGAGCCCATCACCCACATACGCCGAAACGCTATTTTCACGGGCGATGGCGATAAGCCGCGGAACAAATCCATGATCGCCGTTGCCATGCACCGAGGGCGGCAGTCGCAGCACCATCCCGCGCCCGCCAAGCGCTGCCATCGCGAGCGCTGCCTGCTCCGATTTGCGGGGGAATTTGCTGTCGGCTGCATCCTCTTCCGTTACAAATGCGCCGCGGGCCTGAGCGATCAGGCTCCCGGAACTGACGACCAGTGGGCGGTCTGAACCGGCGAGTGCACTGCCCAGCGTCTCTATTGCGCGCTGGTCCGCCTCTGCAGCAGGGCCGTAATTGTTGAAGTCGTGAATGAAGGCGCAGTGGATCACGCCATCCGAGTTCGCCGCCCCAGAGCGCAGGCTCTCGAGATCCTCGAGCGACCCGCGATGTACTTGAGCTCCTGCCGCAGCAAGCGACTGGGCGCCCGCATCTGACCGGGCAAGACCCATAACCTGATGTCCCGCATCGATCAGCTCTCGGACAACCGCAGAGCCGATGAAGCCTGTAGAACCTGTCACGAAAACACGCATAAATATTGCCTCCTAGTAATTGGCCGGTTCGAGTTCCGCACTAGCATGGACCGGAGTTGCGTGGCTGCGCCGGCTGGCAAGCCGTGTCGAAGCGCTAAAGGTGATAAGTCGCCAGTCGCACGTTGAAGCCGGCAGAGTCTTAGTTGCCAGGAATTCGTCCAACCAGTCCTCGGCGAGAGTTCGGCCTGTTCCGACCGGAACAACTCCGTGACCGCTGCAAAGAACGCGGCCAACTCATGCTCTGCCATGCCTAGGAGCTCGGAACAAGTTGGATTGTGGTTCAGCGATAAGTTGTTGGCCGTGAGTTCATTCATATTTCTGACCTCCAGCATGAAGGAAAAGCGGTTTACGTTTGCACTGCGCCGCCTCGGCCGATGACGTTGAGGTCGGCAAGCAAGTTGGCGGGAATCTGCAGCGTTGCAGCCTTGAGATTCTCGCGAAGATGTACGAGCGAAGATGTTCCTGGTATCAGCAGGATGTTGGGCGAGCGCTGCAGAAGCCAGGCAAGTGCGACCTGCATGGGAGTCGCCCCAAGTGAGGCTGCGACCGTGTCGAGTTCCGACGATTGTAGCGGAGTGAATCCACCCAGCGGAAAAAACGGAACGTACGCTATACCCTCCCTCGCGAGGTCATCGATGAAGTCGTCGTCATTTCTGTGGGCAAGGTTGTAGAAGTTCTGGACACACACGATTTTGGTGATTTGCTGACCCTCTGCGAACTGCGCAGGAGTGACGTTGCTCAAGCCGATGTGACGGATTAGTCCCTGGCGCTTGAGTTCAGAAAGTACAGTCAGCGGCTGTTCGATCGATCCCTCCGCCGGCTCCAGAACTCCTCCTACGCGAAGGTTGACGACACCGAGGTGATCGAGGCCGAGGTTTCTAAGGTTGTCATGCACTCCGTCGATCAGTTCCCGGCGGGAACGCGCCGGGATCCAGGACGCGTCGTCACCTCTACGGGCGCCAAGTTTCGTGACGATCACGAGACCGTCCGGGTAGGGATGGAGAGCGCGTTTGATGAGCTGATTAGTTACGTGTGGGCCGTAGTAGTCGCTGGTATCGATATGGTTTACACCGGCGTGCGCCGCCTCGCGCAAGACCGCAATAGCTTCATCAATGTCACGCGGCGGTCCAAAGACTCCCGGCCCTGCCAGCTGCATGGCGCCGTAGCCCACGCGGTTCACGGTCATCTCAGTGCCATGCAATAGGAAACTGCCGGCGAGATCACTCGTTTCAATCATTTCGTTCCTCCTGCTCCTGTTCATTACTGGTAACGAGAAAGCTAAAATCGCTCTCCGACCAGCTCTTCGCTTTTCTTCCAGAGCGCCTCAGCAGTCGTTGGATCGAGCGCGTAACCGCGTACCCCTTCGCTCATGACCGTGATGGTTACGTCATCCGGAGCGACCCCGGCGACATGACAGTTCTCGCAATATCTGCCACCGATCTCGTCAGCGCTTGCCACAACAGCGGCCCACACTGAAGTTGCGGCTCCCTGCGGAATGGTTTTCCATTGGAAAGGTCCCTGGCCTTCGGCAGCGAGCTGTTGGTTGATTTGGTCCGCCGTGGAATAGAAATTTGAAGCACGAACAGCTGCCTGCATCTCTACAATTTACAGCAACGACATTTAACGATTCGGGCTGCGGAATAATATTGTTGGCGGACGATTGTGCGAAAAATCATCCATGTGGACATGGACGGTGCGCCGTGATGGCGCGGGAGGTGGAAGGGACATAACTGTCACCTCTCATGCTTGCTGATTCTCAACCGGCGGCTGCAATGCCGCCTTATCTGTATAGAGCAACAGGTAAAAGGGGGCCGAGAAGTTTGACCGGACATCGCCGGTTGAATGTCATGAGCAGATCGGCCTGAACTGTACCGAATGCGGGCCATTAACCGCAGGTCGGGCTACCGCAGTGTCTATGACGAGATAACGAAGAGAGCGACGGGAGCCTCTGAATTTATCGACATCCGCCTCCTCTATGTGATGGCAATGGAGGCAAAGCGATCCGAGGCGGCAGGGTACGTCCATCCCTACTGCTGAGCGCGGTCATCGCGTTCGAGATGGGACTGCTCTCATGGCCCATTTCCTGCATCGCCAGGGGTAGAGCTCTCCGTCTAACGACACGAAGGTTGGAAATCAGAACACGGGAACTCGGATCGCCTGCCCAGCACGGAACTGGGCTCGCCGCGATGGTCGGAGATGGGCGACACCGAGGGCGGAGCTTCCGTAGTAGTCGGAGCGCGGGAAAGCCGTGCACAAGGCGAAGGGAAGCAGGAAGAGAAGATAAGTTTGCATTGCGGAGGAGCGATCTGTGGACACGGATCACCAGACAGAAGAAGCCTGGGTACTCGGCGTTCAGCGCAAGCTCTATCAACAAAGCAAGGCGAATCCTGACGAAGTATGGCGGGACTTGTGGGGTTGGCTTACCGACCTGCGCATGATCCGCCACTCTTGGCGACGTGTGGCCTCAAACAAGGGCAAACGTTCTGCCGGGATCGACGGGATAACCGTGAAGCACATCCAGCAAAGGGTTGGTGAAGAATGTTTCCTCGAAGGCCTGCGGAAGGAATTGCGCTCAGGCGCATACCGGCCCAGTCCATCGCGGCGCAAACTCATCCCCAAAGCTGGCAAACCAGGGCAGTTCCGACCCCTGGGCATACCCACGGTTAAGGATCGCGTCGTTCAGGGCGCGATCAAAGCACTCTTGGAGCCTATCTTCGAGGCGCAGTTTTGGTCTGTCTCCTACGGGTTTCGTCCCGGACGGAGTACACACGGCGCCTTGGAGCATATCCGGATGTCTATCCAGCCGCGCAAGCTGGGGTTGGATGGACGCTGGCACCAATTGCCGTATTCCTGGGTGATAGAAGGCGACATTAAGGGCTGCTTCGACAACATCAATCACCATTACCTGATGGACCGGCTGCGCCTGCGCGTCGCTGATCGACGGGTGATGGAGTTGCTCGGGCGGTTTCTTAAGGCCGGAGTCATGGCGGAAGACCAGTTCTTGCGCACCGACGACGGCACGCCTCAAGGTGGGATCATCTCTCCGTTGCTCGCCAACATTGCGCTCAGCGCAGTCGAGGAACGCTACGAGCGATGGGTGTACCACCGAACTAAAATCCAGGAGCGACGCCAGTGTGATGGCGAGCAGGCGGCAAGAAGTGCCCGCGGTCGGGATCACAGAACAGGTCGTTGTGTGTTCTTCCCGATCCGCTATGCTGACGATTTCGTGGTTCTGGTTTCTGGCACGCAGGAGGATGCCATTGCGGAGAAGTCCGCGCTGGCGGAACACTTGCGCCTGACTACTGGACTCGAATTGTCACCGGAGAAGACAAAGATCACGGCTGTGACGGACGGATTCGAGTTCCTCGGATTCCATGTCGTCATGCGATGGGACAAACGCTACGGATATTTTCCACGCGTCGAGATTCCCAAGGCGAAAGTCACTGATCTGCGTTATAGGATTAAGCAACTCACGAGGAGGGACACCACCTGGTGCGGGCTTGGTCAGAAGCTTCGAGAGATAAACCCCATCCTGCGCGGCTGGGCGGCTTACTATCGCTACTGCGCCCGAGCAGGCCGTATTTATACGGCCCTCGACTGGTACATCACCAGTTGTTTCTGGCGTTGGTCGCGGAAGAAGCACCGCAAGGCTCGGGTGCGCGACATTCTGCGTAGCTTTAGACGCAGCAGTCGACGCCCGCAACGACGCCTCTGGTGTGCTGGCTCCATCGAGCAGCATGTGCTCGCATGGACCCCTATATGCCGGTTCCGTCTCGGCTGGATGAGAACGCCTACCTTTGCAATGTCTTCTGGAGAGCCGGATGCGTACCGAAAGACGCATGTCCGGTTCGGCGAGAGGCGATGGGAAACCGACTGCTGAAAGGCAGTGCGGCGCTCATCGCCTACTCAACCGTTTTACGCTTCGGTCGAGCAGCGCGATGACCCGCAGCTCCGCGGCAAGCCAGTGATTGTTGCGTGGCAGGGTAATCGCTCCGTCGTCTGTGCTGCTTCGTACGAGGCCAGGAGCTTCGGTGTGCATTCGGCCATGCCAGCAGTGCGAGCGGAGCGCTTGTGTCCGGATGCGATCTTCGTACCTCCGGATTTCACACGGTATCGCGCCGTCTCGCGCAGCGTGTGGGAAATCTTCAAGCGTCACACCGACCTGATAGAACCCTTGTCTCTCGACGAAGCATATCTCGATGTCACCGAGAACAAGACCGGCTTGGCGACAGCCACGCTGGTGGCGCGCACGATCCGGCAGCAAATCCGCGAGGAATTGAATCTGACGGCTTCTGCGGGTGTAGCGCCAAACAAGTTTCTGGCAAAGCTTGCCTCCGACTGGCGCAAACCTGATGGGCTCTTTGTTATCCAGCCCGGGGACATAGACCCGTTTCTGCTGCCGTTGCCGGTGGGACGCTTACCTGGCGTGGGCAAAGTAACGGGAGAGAAGCTGGCGAAACTTGGAGCACAGACGGTGAGGGATCTACGGACTCTCGAATTGCCTGTACTCGAACAGCACTTTGGCCGCTATGGTCAGCGCCTGCACGAGCTTGCCCGCGGTATCGACGATAACCCGGTTGTGCCGGACAGGCCAACACAATCGATATCCGTTGAGGACACTTTTGAGCACGACGTGCTGTTGACAGAAACTGAGCCAATGATCCGGCGCCTTGCAGAAAAGCTTTGGTCTGCTTCACGCCAAGAATCACGGGCGGCACGCACAGTTGTTCTCAAGCTGAAGACCAGCGAGTTCAAGATTCTCACTCGCAGCCATACGCCAGGCTCCCCACCCTCCTCTTGCGAAGAGCTGACCGACATCGCCTTGAAACTGCGGGAACGGGTTGATTTCGGTCCGCAGCAACGCTATCGGCTCGTTGGCGTTGGTTTGAGCAACTTTTTGGAACCCGAAAACACTGCTGCGCAGCCGGTTCTTTTCGAGTAGCACTATTGGAACAATCCCCATCGCAGGAGCGGAAATCTATTGCGAGAAAGACTTCCTCCTATAACGAAGATCTTGGCAATCGCCTGAAGGCGCAAAGATGGGTTACCGTCGCTGCTCTTGGATATGAGAATAGCTAGACGGACGCAAGTCGAACCGCAATTCCGATCAGGAGTATCCCGCCGACGGTTGCCGCCGAGACACCAAACCCTGGCGAGCGGCGATGAGCATCAGGAAGCAAGTCACCTGTGGCGGTAAAGAGGAAGAATCCAGACGTCACTCCAAGAATTAGCGCAAGCTGATGGGAAGGTAAGGCCGCGAAGACGACAAGAGTGCCGCCCACGATGGGTGCAACCGCGTCGGCTAGAAGAAATGCAAGATCCCCCCTGCTGGCTGGCCCACCGCGCGTCACCAGCAGAATCGTGTTTAGTCCATCGGTAATGTCATGAATGATGATGCCTACCGCGACAATGAGACCCATCCTCCAAGATATGAGGGTGGCCGCCGCAATGGACGCTCCATCAATCGTGCTGTGAGCGATCAGCCCAACGGCGCTCATGCGGCCGACGTGACGATCGGCCTCGCATTCGCCATCCGGACAAGCTTGCAGCGAAAGAAAACGCTGGCCGAGATAGAAGATGAGGAAACCGGCTACAGTCAATGCAAGAATCTCCCGGCTTGTCCAGCCCCGTGGGCCTGCTGCTTCGATCGCTTCGGGCAGCAGGTCGAAGAACGTTGCCCCCAATAAAACCCCGGCACCAAAACCAAGCAGCAGGTGAAGATGTTTTCGAGCGCGAAGCGCCAGCCAACCTCCGCTCAACGTTGAAAACGCCGCGAGAACGGTAAGGAGTATTACTCTCATGTTGGGTCTTTTATCTTGAAATCGGTGATGCGGCCGTTACGTTTCTTGCCGATCCGAAGATCGTTCTTCAATTAATCCAGATCTCGTGATTCTCGATCCACTCCGTCAGTACAGGCCAAAATTTCAGTAGGAGCGCAAGAACAATGGTACTTGCGATTGCAATGAGGAGAGCGAGTTGTCGCTGCCGTCGCAAGTCAGTCGTCCATCAATCCGCGGAAGCAGCCGCAACCGCCCCGCTGGTGCTAACTCTGCTTCGTTGGGTCCCTGGCAGAAGCCGAGCGGAATTCAAGATGAAAGTCAATTCTGAGGCAACATGGATGAAGGCCGCAAACAAAGGATTGAGCATCCCGAATGCCGCCAGTCCAACACCGATGCTGTCCACCGTCAAGGTGCCGACAAAGTTCTGTATGATGATGCGATGGCAACGACGAGAAATCTTGATCGTGTCCACCAGTCGCAGCAGATCGTTTCCAATCAGCATGATGTTGGCGCTCTCGCGTGCAACCTCGGTGCCCGACCCCATTGCAATCCCAACCGTTGCCTCCATGAGTGCCGGCGCGTCGTTAATGCCATCGCCAACCATCGCAACCTTTTTCCCGTCGCGGATAAACTGCTTGATGATTGCGTTCTTCTCATCCGGCAGAACCTCGGCGTAAACTTCGTCGATTCCAACCTCTTTGGCGATTGTGTCTGCCACCCCCCGGGCATCACCGGTTAGCAGCACAGTTTTCAATCTCATGGCGTGCAAGGCGCAACCGCGTCACGGGCCTCCGGACGCAGCGTATCCGCAATCCGGATGGCTCCAACGTATTGGCCGTTGGCGGCCACCAGTATCTCGGACGAGTGTTCGGTACCTGCGGTATACGCACTAAGGTCGGCGTGTTTCTGTTGCAGGAATGCCTGGCTTCCCACCAGGATTTCCAGGTGATCGAGAGAGCAGGAAATACCTGCGCCCGGAAAATATCGAAAGTTCTCCGGTACTCTTACGATCAGTCCGGCTTCCGCCGCCTTGCTGACGACCGCCTTACCCAAAGGATGTTCAGACCTTTGCTCCGCGATGGCGGCAAGCTGCAAAACCTCCGGATCTGTGTGCCCCGGCGCGGCGACGATTGACGTGACCGCAGGGTTGCCAAGCGTGAGCGTGCCAGTTTTATCGAAGACCACGGTCTCCACCGCACTCAGCAGCTCCAGGTACAAGCCTCCTTTGATAATGGACCCTTCGCGGGCGGCTCGCCCTATTCCTCCCAGAATCGCAAGCGGTGTGCCGGCGGCGATTCCACAAGCGCCGGCGACGATGATGACCGAGATCGTTGAGGTGAGATTGCGCGTGATGATGAAGGTGAGAACTGCGCAGCCGAGGGCAAACCAGACGAGATATCCGGCGAGCCTGTCAGCGGTTTTCTGGATGGGGGCGCGGGAGCGTTCCGCTTCTTCGACGGCGTTCAAGATGCGACCAAAGGCCGTATCCCGGCCAATGCGTGTTACTCGAATTTCGAGGGCTCCGGATTGGTTGACGGTTCCGGCATAAACCGAGGTGCCGGGCAGTTTCTCGACAGGAAGAGATTCTCCGGTGATGGCGGATTGATCGACGAACGAATTGCCGCCGATCACTTCACCGTCGACCGGGATACGTCCTCCGGGATGGACCTCAACGATCTCTCCGGGACCGATGCTGGCGGTGCTCAGCCGCTCGGTTCTACCATTTCTGCGCACCGTGACCTCGCTTGGCAGCAAGTCCAAAAGATCACGAATCGCCGTGCGTCCACGTCGGACGGTGAGTCCTTCCAGTACTTCTGCAATCAGCACGAACAGCACGATGATTAACGCGGTAAAGAACTGGCCGATGGCAAGTGCCGCCAGGATAGCGATGGTCATGGAGAGTTCCATCGTCATCCGGCGCTCCAGTACGTTTTCCCAGGCTTCTTTGAGAATGGGATAGATACCAATCAGGGTTCCCGCAATGCCAATGATGCTGACGCGGGCAAAGGGCTCCCACACACGGAACCAGACCAAGGCGGCCGCCGTCGCCACCAGCCCGATTCGCAGTCCATCCTGCCATTCGAAGCCGTGGTCATGAGCTTCGCGGTCATGCTCATGCGGATGAGGCCCGGGGTAGCCTTGCGATGAACCTGAGGCGGTTTGGACGGCGGCAGGGGATATTGGCTGGTCTTGCCTTGCAACTGACATAGGCTCCTCGCTACTTCAAATAGGACTTGGCGATGGTGATCACTTCTTCCACGGCATTGCCCTTGTGTGATTTGCGTTTCGGCTCGCGCTCGACCAGATGAAACCGAATATGTCCTTCCAGAACTTCCGACATAAGCCCGTTAATTGAACCGCGGCAGGCGGCAATCTGCTGGAGAATATCGGTGCATTCGCTCTCGTTTTCCAACAGGCGTTCCACGGCCTCAATTTGGCCGCGAATTCTTCGGACCCGGTTCAGCAGCTTCTGCTTGTCTCGAATAGTGTGTGCCATATTGGTAGCTAGTATATACTGAGGGGGAGTATTACAGTCCCGTGTATCGAATCGAATTTGGTGGGCTGATTGGATTGACGGTGCCGGAGTATGGATAGCTTTCTCGCTCTGTACACCAAGATCACGAAGGACGACATCCGGCGGAACCGCAACAATGCGGCCGAGCGGCTGGGCTTTCTTGGCCGCGCGATTCACGGCACGAATCCAGGAGCCTGGCTGAAACAAGCAGGGCGGCAGCCAGCATCGGGGCTACAGGCTGTGAAACCCGATGTTTCCTCGTTAGGCTTTCCGGAGTGGAGAGAAGCCCCAGAGAGTAGGACTGGTGAACTCAACGCATAAGCCAGCAGGATCACTGTATGAAGCGCATGGTTCGCTGGACGCGAAGCCCTCAGAGCGAGTACCTGATGAGTGTGAGATCTGGGAAGTAGGAATCGCGGCATAGCCTCTCAGTTCAGTGCAAAGTTATTGGTTTTTGGATTATCCAGCGGCGCCGGGGGCCCACGTCCTGCACTGCCGTCAAACAATAGCCGGCAAGGACAAACCGCCCCCCTATTCAAGCAGCCTGGATGGAATTGTTCAACCCTAAGAGCCGGACGCGTCTCCGCGTTTCAAGGTAGGCCCGTCATCGTCTGGGTCATTGCCCGTGCCAGCGCTTTTGTCCGTCCCGGGATTCTCCGCGGTTGCCCGCCGCAGCGCGGGACGATCCTTTTCGCCACCAACCTGCTTCTCCGATCTACACAGATGGCTGGAATCGTACTGTTCGTCATGTTGGGTCTGTCGGCGGAAGGGAACGGACAAACATCCAGCTCAAGGGTATCGTCCTCGGCCCAGACTTCATCATTGGATTTGCGTTATTTGGACACCGCGGCCGACCCCTGCACTGACTTCTTTCAGTACGCTTGCGGGAATTTCAGTAAGCTATATCCGATTCCGGCAGATCGGGCTAGCTATGGCGTACTGGCAATGGTCGCTGAACAAAATCAACAAGTGCTGCACTCTCTTTTAGAGAATGCTGCTGCGACATCTCGCGAATCGAGCGCCAATCAGCAAAAAATAGGCGATTACTTTGCCTCATGCATGGACACAGCTACGGTTGACCGCAGGGGAATTCAACCGCTGAAGCCCGAACTGCATCGCATTGCGGCGTTGAAGAGCAAAACCGAAGTGCCCGGACTTCTGGCCCACGACCAATTGATTGGAGTGAATGCATTCCTGGGATTCGGAGAAGAACAGGATTTCAAAGACGCACAAAAGCAGATTGCGGTACTCGACCAGGGTGGCCTTGGCTTACCTGAACGCGACTACTACTTCCGGCCGGGATCGGCCGCGGAAACGACGCGCCAGCAGTATGTGCAGCACGTCGTCAGAATGCTTACGTTACTGGGCGAAACGAAGCAACAGGCTATGGCGGACGCGCAGAAGATCATGCAACTGGAGACATCTCTGGCTGAGGTGTCGCTGGACGTAACCGCGCAACGAGACCCCAACAACATCTATCATCCAATGCCTACGGCGGACCTGGTAAAGCTGATTCCGAACCTTGATTGGGAGAGCTTTTCAAACGGTCTTGGATTGACTCATATTTCTGTGCTCAACGTCGCCAACCCCGCCTTCTTCAAGAGACTTAACGCTCTGTTGGCGTCCACTGATCTCGGCACAATCAAAGCCTATCTTCGCTGGCAGCTTATCCGTTCCACTCCTGGGTATGTCTTGCCCGAGGCACTTGACGCAGAACACTTCGATTTCTACGGCCACACGTTGCGAGGGCAGCCGCGGCAACGGGAAGGTTGGAAACGTTGTGTTGACGCAACTGATGCAGCGCTTGGTGAGGCCTTAGGACAGGTGTACGTAACGCGGGAGTTCTCTTCGTCCAGCAAGGCGGGCACTCTGGCCATGGTCGACAACATCGAAGCCGCGATGGATCGTGATATCGATATGGTTGATTGGATGAGTGCAGAGACAAAAGTGAAGGCCAAGGAGAAACTGCATGCTGTAACCAATAAGATCGGCTATCCCGACCGGTGGCGCGATTATTCCTCGCTCACAATTGCGCGCGGCGACGCGTTCGGCAATGCTATACGTGCCAACGAGTTTGAAACTCGCCGGCAACTGGCAAAGATCGGAAGGCCCGTCGATCGCGGGGAATGGGAGATGAGCCCTCCGACCGTGAACGCATATTATGACCCGAGCATGAATAACATCAATTTCCCGGCAGGCATTCTCCAGCCACCGCTCTACAACCGTATGGCATCTGACGCCGAAAACTACGGGCACATTGGCGCAGTAATCGGCCACGAATTGACTCATGGTTTTGATGACCAGGGACGCCTCTTTGATAAAGAAGGGAATCTTTCGAACTGGTGGACGCAAGAGGATGCGGGCAGTTTTGAAAATCGCTCCGCTTGCCTGGTAAAAGAATACGGCAGCTTTACTGCGGTCGATGATGTCAAAGTGAATGGCAAGCTTACGTTGGGCGAGAATACAGCGGGCAATGGATTCACTCCAACACAAAGATTCTTCCTTTCATTTGCGCAGGACTGGTGTGGGGAGACGCGTCCCGAGCAGGTCAGGCTGCAGGTTCAGACCGATCCCCACTCGCCTGAGAAAGTTCGAGTAAATGGGGTGATTCGGAATATGCCGGAGCTCGGAACAGCATTCGGCTGCAAGACGGGCTCGCCAATGGCCCCAGAGAAGAGTTGTCGAGTTTGGTGAGAGGGCGATCAGTCGAACGTTCCGTGAAGGATCGCAGCCGATACCGCTGGCCAGCGGTATTGCAACGCCACGACTAATGAAAGACCCATTCTGGGCGACGCGCCTCACGTAACGGATAACGAATTTCCTGGGTCTTGGTCCTCCCCTGGCTCGCATTGTGCCCAGCTTTCTCATCGATGGGAATGGCGGTTGCCATCAAGAGCACGCGATTACCACCCCTTCGTCCATCGGGTCCCCACGTCAATAACCCATGTGGTGCAAGCCCGCAACTACCGCTGCGGCGAGGAGGCAGTAGATTCCGAAGAGATACCAACGCCCGGCCTTCAAGCCAGCGGCTCAGCCACCTTAAGGCGAGAAGGCCAGCGAAAAACGCAAGAACTGCGCCCACTACGCTCGGAAACAGGGCAGAAGTCAGGTTTGCGCTTCCGCCGAGGTGTTGTGCGTGGATGAGGCGCATCGCTTCCCGCAAGACAACTGGAGGAGTTAGAACCACAGCCAGGGCGAAGCTGAAAGTCTCTGCCTGCGACTTCGTTAGCCCCGCCAGCATTCCGGTAGAGATCGTTGCACCCGAGCGGGAAAAGCCCCGAAATGGCAGGCAAAGTCCCTGCACAGCTCCGATCAAACCAGACCGTCGCATGTTCAGATCGTTCGCACGTGACAGACTGCTTGTGGGGTATTTCTCAAGAATGCCTGCAATCAATATCAATACCCCTGCTGCGGCAAGTGCTGGAGCGATGAATTCGAGGTGGCTGAAAAGGCCCTCGATCTCGGCGTGGGGCAGACCTCGAAAAAGCGTCTCTTCAATGATCTTAATGATTATTTCGCCGACGACTCCTGTAAGCACTGTAGCCAAGATAAGGAATCCAGCAAACTTCTTGAAAGCGGCGGAACTCTGGAAATATGTGCTGCGCCACGTGCGCCAGAAGTAGACGATTACGGCGAACATCGTACCCGTGTGGAGCATAACCAGGAGCAGAGTCATGGGCGGGGACGATGGATCGGCGCCCATGAGTTTTTCCGCGACGATCACGTGAGCAGAACTCGACACCGGCAGCAATTCAGTCAATCCTTGGAGGACCGCAAGGACGATGACATCAAGCAATGACATCTAGCGATTCTAAACTGCAACCGAACATACGACCTCGTCTGGTCGAATGACAGAGCTTCTCTTCGGGGCCCGTTTTGACAGCGAGGTGGCAGACAACGGCTTCATGTGCCACACTGAAACAGAATGCTTAATGCTACTAATGTCGCATTAGCAAGCCCTCTACCCGGAAGTCCGGATAGAGATTGGGAGCATATTGAAGTGAATGGAAATCGTTCTCTACCTCTGGCGCTCTTGCTTCTTCTTGCCGTAGGGGGCGCTCATGCTGCGACCGAGCAGCAGTCTGTGCTTCGGGCAAGGCTTGACAACGGCCTCCCCGTAGTCATCATTCGCAACTCGCTGGCCCCTGTAGCGACAGTCGAGATGAACTTTCTGGTCGGCGGCGATGAGACTCCGGCGGGTTTTCCGGGAATGGCCCACGCCCAGGAGCACATGGCCTTTCGCGGATGCACCGGCATGACAGCCGACCAAACGGCAGCGATCTATGCCCAGTTGGGTGGCCGGAACAACGCTGATACACAGCAGACGATCACGCAGTTCTTCACAACCGTCCCGGCAGCCGATCTCGATGTTGCTCTTGAGGCGCAGGCGGCGTGCCTGCACGGTATTGATGATTCTCAGCAGCAATGGGCGGAGGAGCGCGGCGCGATCGAGCAGGAGGTCGCTCGCGATCTTTCCAATCCCACGTACAAGTTCATCAATCGCCTTAATGAGGATATGTTTGCAGGCACCCCATATGCGCACGATCCGCTGGGCACGAAGAGTTCCTTCGACGCAACGACAGGAGAGATGCTCAGGCAGTTTTATGAGAAATGGTACCGCCCAAACAATGCGATCCTGCTCGTTGTCGGAGACGTCGATCGGGGCGCAACGCTGGCCAAGATAAGACATTTGTTCGGCGATATTCCCAGCCATCCCCTTCCTGCGCGACCCGCTGTGGATCTGAGACCCGTTAAATCGGAGACTTTCACCCTCGACAGCAATCTTCCTTACGGTCTTGGCTTCATTGCCTATCGCTTTCCGGGGACAGATTCGCCCCAATATGCGGCTGCGCAGATTTTAGCCGATGTGCTGGCCAGTCAGCGTGCCGATCTGTACGGCATGGTGCCTGCTGGAAAGGCTCTCGCTGCGGAGTTCGGTCTCGCTGAGACTTATCCTAAGGCAAGCGTTGGCTATGGAGTCGTCGCCCTGCCAGCAGGAATGGACATCACGGCCGCGATTGCAGAGATGCGACACATCCTCTCGGCCTATGCGGAGAAAGGCGTCCCCGAAGATCTGGTTGAGGCGGCGAAGCGCAGCGAGGTCGCCTCGGCTGAGTTTCAGCGCAACTCAATTCCAGGGCTTGCCGATCTCTGGTCCAATACCCTGGCCGCCGAAGGCCGCACTTCGCCGGACGAGGATGTCGCAGCCATTCAACGCGTCACACTCGCAGACGTCAACCGCGTGGCTAAGCAATATCTCGTCGGCCAGAACTCGATTACCGCCACCCTGAAGCCGGTGCCCACCGGCCAGCCGGTCGGTGGAAAAGGTTATGGAGGTGCGGAACAGGTAACCTCTGCGCCAACTAAACCCGTGCAGCTTCCGCAGTGGGCGGCAGCGGCTCTGGCGCAGCTCAAGATACCTTCCGACTATGTCACGGCCTCTGACACGGTCCTGCCGAATGGTCTACGGCTGATTGTGAAAACCGACCGCACCAGTCCGACAGTTTCGGTTCTTGGGTCGGTGAAGCACAACTCGGACCTCCAGACCCCGCCAGGGCAGGAGGGAGTCTCCGAGGTGCTTGAATCGCTCTATTCCTATGGCACGCAGACGCTGGACCGGCTGGCATTTCAAAAGGCACTCGACGAGATCTCCGCAAATGAGAGTGCGGGTTACAAGTTTGCTGTAAAGGCCCTCAAAGATCATTTCTCGCGCGGCGTCCAACTGCTGGCCGATAATGAATTGCATCCGGCGCTGCCGGCGCAGGCCTTCGCCGTTGTCAGCAAGCAGACCTCTGAGTTCGTCGCCGGCAATCTCAAGAGTCCCGGCTATCGCACGTCACGCGCGCTTGATCTGGCACTACTGCCCGCCGGTGACCCGGTGCTGCGGGAGGTCACACCAGCAACGCTCGCCAATGTAACGCTCGATGACGTGAAGCAGTATCATGCCGCCACGATACGGCCCGATCTCACGACCATCGTCGTCATCGGGGATGTCTCTGCTGAGGAGGCAAGGACCGTCATCGAGAAATGGTTTGGTGATTGGAAAGCCGTCGGTCCAAAGCCCAATACAATCCTCCCGGCCGTTCCACCCAACAAGCCTTCCGCCGTGAATGTGGCCGACTCGGAAGCCATTCAGGATACGGTCATTCTCGCCGAGCAGCTGAGCCTGAACCGCTTTGACCCGGATTACTATCCCCTGCAACTTGGAAATAACGTTCTGGGCGGCGGCTTTTACGCGACCCGACTCTACCACGACCTACGGCAGGTTTCAGGCTATGTCTACAACGTCGATGTCAGCCTCGGGGCCTCGGAAACCAGGGCCAGCTACTCCGTCAATTACGGCTGCGACCCGCAGAACGTCTCGAAGGCGCGGGCGCTGATCGAGCGCGATCTCGGCCAGATGCGAACCCAGGACGTATCCGCCGGGGAGCTGCATTTGGCCAAGGCTCTGCTCCTGCGGCAGATTCCATTGAGTGAGTCGAGCGAAGGCGCCGTGGCCGAAGGATTACTGAGACGAGCGGAAATTGGCTTGCCTCTGGATGAACCCATTCGTGCCGCGAAACGTTATTTCGACCTCGATGCTGCTCAAGTGAGGAAAGCGTTTGCCAGACAGGTTCGCGTCGACGATCTTGTGCAAGTCGTTCGCGGGCCTGTCCCGCAATAGAAGGCATTCGTCTAAAGGCCGGAATGACTGTAAGGGATTGTTGAGAACCAATCGCGCCAAGGCAGCATGTATGGCAAAGAACTCCCCGTCGCTGCCAAGTCGGGGAGTATCTGTTCATCAACACTTAGAAGTCAGGTTTCCTAGTGCGGTCGCATTAGCGGAGCGCCTGATTTCTCTGCTGGCTCCACAACGATCTCGAAGAGTTTTGGCCAGAGCTTGCCGGTGACAAAGATGTGGCCGGTTTCAGGGTCATAGGCGATGCCGTTCAGGAC
This sequence comes from uncultured Acidobacteriaceae bacterium, assembly GCA_963836295.1. Lineage (GTDB taxonomy): Bacteria > Acidobacteriota > Terriglobia > Terriglobales > Acidobacteriaceae > Bog-257. The sequence continues at coordinate 61,502 of CAWIIY010000017.1, forward strand.
AGCCTCTGGGTTGGTCCGTTCTCCGGCAGGCAAAAGGTGGCTGAGGTCCAGGTATCCAAGTACCCGTCCGGTCCGCGGAGAGATCCGGAGGATGCGATCTGCATGCCAGATGTTCGCGTAGATTTCGCCGCGAACGTACTCTAGTTCGTTGAGGTTATCGACAGGACTCCCGTTCTCGGTGACTTTGACACGGCGTATCTCCTTGAATGTTCGGGGATCGAGAACCCGAAGGGTTGAGCTTCCATCGCTCAGAATGAGCTGCCTTTCCATCCTGGGTCAGCCAGCCCTCGCCGTCGTAATGAAAAGTCCGAAGGAGGCTAAAGCTGAACGGGTCATAAACAAAACCGGTATGCGCCTTCCAGGTGAGCTGAATCAGGGTGTCGTGCCAGGCGGTGAGGCCTTCGGCGAAGCACTTCTCCGGAAGATTAAGCCGCTGTAGAACGGCGCCGGTCTTCAGATCGACGGCCCGTAACGTAGACCGACCGTTCAGGCCGGTGCTCTCGTAGAGAATCCCGTGCAGGTAAACCAACCCCTGGGTAAAGGCCCCTGGATCGTGATGATAGACGTGAACAACCTGGTAGCGGTCGGCGGTGAGCGAGTGGCCGGAGGCCGCGCTGAGGAGGATCAGCAGCGGAAGGAGTATCTCCGAACCTAGCCGTTGCGACACTGCTCGATTCATGCCTCGGCCTGCTGATCGATCCCGATGGCTGTCGCCCGTCTCCGCCAGAGTGCGAGAGCGATGCCCGCCAGGAACATTGGAATCGTGAAGAGTTGGCCCTTGCTCATCCAGCCCCAGAAGACCGGCTGGCCGAGGTCGGGCTGGCGCCAGAACTCATCGACGAAGCGGCCGACACTATAGACGATGCAGACCGCAGCAGTCGTCATGCCCGCGCGGGTCTGACGACGGAATACCCACTTTCCAAACCGGCAGCATAAAGTTGGCTGGGATGGCGTGGGAGATTTATGCCATCCACAAGCGGCGCATCGGGAAAGATAACCGCCCACCAAACCTCCGTTGAGCGTCCCCACAGCTCCCCATTGATGAAATTGGCGATCCGTCCGAAGGCGATGCCGATCGGGCCAGTGGCCGCTGCGGCGTCAAGAAAGATCCACGGATCGAGATTACGCTGCCGCGCGAAGAGCCAGATGGCAAGCATCATCCCGAGAATACCGCCGTGGCTCGCCATGCCTCCGTGCCAGACGGCGACGATCTCCAACGGATGACGAAGAACTTCGCGGAAGTTATAGAGAAAGCAGTATCCAAGCCGCCCTCCAACAACAACGCCTACGGTGGCGTATACGATGAGAGTTGACACCTCCGCAACAGGAATGGGTAGCCGTCCCTGTTTGGCCCAACGCATAGAGACGATATAAGCGAAGACTATGCCGGCGAGGTAGGCGATTCCATACCAGCGGATGCCGAAATTGCCGGTAAAGTGCACCACCCAGGGATTGAGCCGATCTACCCTGTAATGCCGCTCCGGGGATAGAAAGGCAGCGAATAGATTCATGGCGAAAGCGTCCGTTTCGAATCAGCGACCGGAGGGAGGCGATCCGCGCTTCCACCTGATGCAGAAGAGCGCGGCGTGGCAGTGAAACATGCTCTGAGATCAGGGCAAAATGTCAGTCAACACACTATTGCTAGTATGTTATCATTAGTGATGCGAAACACAGGAGAAACCGTCTCCATGACCAGCGAAACCAATTTGGCGGAAGCGAAGAATGGTTTCCAAGCGGCGTCAGATTTCATTGGCATCGGGTTGTCTTTGCTGTGCCTGATCCACTGCCTGGCGCTTCCGGTGCTAATCGCCTTCGCTCCTGCAATCCTCCGGAACCTGCCCGGAGACGATGTGATACACCGCAGCCTCGCGGTCGCGATCGGATTCGTAGGTTTTCTTGCCTTCCGGTCCGGGTATAAAATCCACCCAGGCGCTGGGTGCTTGCTGCCTTCGTAGCAGGGTTGCTGCTGGTTTCGATCGCGGCGGTTCTCGGAGATGCGGTGCTTAGCGGCAGCGGCGAGGCGGTCATCACAGTTTGCGGCGGTCTTCTGCTGGTAACCGCCCACATTGTCAATCGTAGCTTTTGTCGATCCTGCGTTGTTGGCGCTTGTGGGGAGACAAACTCCTGCCGTGGAGAAAACATGGTACCCGCTTCGTCTGCCAGTTACGAACTCCTTGGTTCCGAAGTCGTTTCCCGGAGTTGAGGACACCGCCTTATGAAATCGAAGAGCTCTATCGCAAGCAGAAACACTCGCCAGAAGGACGCTATCCGCGCCGCCTTTGTCGAAACCGACCGGCCGCTCTCGCCGGAAGAGGCCCTGTCCTATGCCCAGCGGGCAGTAGCCGATATCGGTATCGCAACCGTTTACCGCAATCTCAAAACGATGGTGGATGATGGATGGTTGGTTCCGGTCGAGTTGCCGGGCGAGTCTCCCCGTTATGAACTCTCCGGGAAAGAACACCACCATCACTTCCTGTGCAACGATTGTCGCAAGGTCTACGAACTCGACGGATGCAGCCCGTGATCAATCCCAAACTGCCTCGCGGTTTCCGAGCCCTCAGTCACGATCTTCTTCTTCACGGCATCTGTGCGGCATGCATCCCGAGGCACGCATAACGAGCAAATCACATTTACTTTGCGAGGTACGGCTGTCGGCCCTGAGGACTCGTCAAATTTTAGTGGAGGGCCCTCGCGATTGCCGCGAAGAACGCCGCGTCATCGAGCACAGTCGAACCCGTCGGTTTGGGTCGAGCGCTCAACACAACAATGACAAGCCTTTCGGAGGCGTTGATGTAGAGATGCTGTCCAAATATTCCAAGGGCTTCAAAGGCTCCTGCATGAACCGGATCTCCCCCAGGCATGGGCCACCAGAGATAGCCATAATCAACGGACTTGCCGCCGATGCGATGGGCTGTGCCAGCCTCCTGGAACCATCCTTTGGGGACAGTACGGCGGCCGTCGATCACGCCATCGGAAAGCACGAAAAGACCGAAACGCCCGTAATCTTTTAGGGTCGCGCTCAGACCAGCACCGCCGATTCCCATCCCGCCTTGTGACTCGGCTCACCAGAACGCATCCCGCTCCATTCCAATCCGAGACCAGACCTTCTTTGAAAGATAGGCGGCGAGGCTCATGTGGGTCGCTCCTTCTACGACCGCTCCGGCGATGTTCGTCTCGCCCGAGTTATAGTTCCAGACTGAACCCGCCGGAGCCGCGCGGGGAAGGTGTTTCATGTAGGCGAGAGATGCGCCCGCCGTGTGACTCATCTGCGCATCGGTCAGTTTGCGGCAGTCCGAATTAGGATCGGTATAAGTCTCGTTCCAGCGCACGCCGGAGGTCATCTGCAACACATTTCGGATGCTGACGCCATCGTAAACACCTCCACGAAGCGCAGGAACATAGCGCGTCACCGGATCGTCGAGGCTGGCGATGAATCTGTCTTGAAGAGCTGCAGCAATCAACGTGGAGGTCACCGATTTTGCGATCGAGAAGGAAGCCCAGCGTGCAGCCGGTCCGGCTCCCAACTCATAGTCTTCGAGAACTACCTTGCTGTCTTTGACGATCAGCAGACCTGCGACCCGGTTTAATGCAAGGTAATCGAACAAGTCATACTGCCTGTCTCCGACCTGAAAAGTAATGTTCTCCAGACGCCGGCTCGCGACCGGAAGCGCGCGAATCACGCTCCCGCGGTGCACCACTTTGACCGGGTAGAGTGTTTCGCTCCTTTCGAAGATCGCGACCTCCTCCCTCGGCAGCATTTTCCCGTCGAGCACCGTGCGAATGTTGGCTGGCTGTTGGGACTGTGCAGCTTCGCCACCGCACACCAATGCCAAAGCCAGGATCACGGAAACGGAAAACAGTCGTTTCATCGTAGGGATACGTCGCTCCTGATAGTGCGGCAATTGAATAAATCGTATTGCTATCATAAGCTCAGTAGCGATCAGCCTCACTTAGTTCGACCTGGTGTCAATATCTCTGGCGAAGGAAGATGCCGATGACTCGTATCGTGCCTCAGTTGGAGCTGCTGCTGGCAATCTGCCTTGTCTGTCCCTCGCTCTTTGCGCAATCCAAGGCGGCGCCGTCGGATATCCCTCCAACATTCATTGCGCCCCAGACGGGTTATGACTATGTGAAGCGGGTGGAAATGGTGCCCATGCGCGATGGCGTGAGGCTCTATACGGTGATTGTGATTCCCAAAGGGGCGACGCATGCGCCGATTCTGCTAACCCGCACTCCCTATAACGCGGCGAAACGAGCAGCACGCAATGAGTCACCGCACATGCTCGACGAGCTTCCGCAGGGCGATGACGTTTTCGTCAAGGCTGGTTACATTCGGGTCTTTCAGGATGTGCGCGGCAAATATGGCTCGGAGGGCGCATATTTAATGACGCCGCCACCGACCGGCCCGCTCAACCCCAATGGCCCGAACGATACCACGGACGCGTATGACACCATCGCCTGGCTGGTAAAGAACGTGCCTGAGTCGAACGGCAAGGTGGGCATGATTGGCTCGTCGTACGAAGGCTTCACCGTGGTGATGGCTTTGATTGATCCGCACCCGGCACTCAAAGTGGCTGCGCCGGAAAGCCCGATGGTGGATGGCTGGATGGGAGATGACTGGTTCCATTACGGAGCATTTCGTCAGCCGAATCTCGACTACTTCATCGACCAGACCTCCGCAAGCGGCGAGGGGAAAAATATCCCTCGTGAAGCGTTCGACGACTATACCAACTTTCTCACAGCAGGCTCGGCTGGAAATTTCGCTCGCCGCGGAGGTCTCGAGCAGCTTCCTTTCTGGCAGAAGTGCCCATGGCAATCCTGCCTATGACGCATTCTGGCAGGAGCAAGCCCTCGACAAAATCATGGCAAAGGCCCCCTTGAAAGTACCCGTGATGTGGGAGCAGGGGTTATGGGATCAAGAAGACATGTGGGGTGCCATCCACAGCTATGAGGCGGTTGAGCCCAAGGATACTCACAACGATATGAATTATCTGGTCATGGGACCCTGGCGGCACAGTCAGGTGAACTCTGAAGGCTTCTCTCTCGGCCCCCTGCTGTGGGACGGCGACACGGCGCTCCAGTTCCGGCGCGACGTGCTATTGCCGTTCTTTAATCAATACCTGCTTGACGGCTCTCCCAAGGTGGACACTCCCCCGGTGTTCATCTACAACACCGGTGAAAATCACTGGGATCGCTTCCAGTCGTGGCCACTGAGTTGTGACGACGGCTGCAAAAGCAAGTCTAAGCCGGTGTATCTCGCGCCAAACGGGAAACTTTCGTTCGAGGCTCCCGGAGCCTCGGACGCAAAATATGACGAATATGTGTCCGATCCTGCAAAACCCGCGCCTTACACGCCCAGACCGGTCGTGGCGAGCGATCGCGCAGAATGGCAAACTTGGCTCGTGAGAGATCAGCGCTTCGTCGATGGGCGCGAGGACGTCCTGACCTACGTGACTGAACCCCTGACCGAGCCTTTACGCCTCAGCGGGGCCCCCGAGGCCAATCTCTACGCCTCGACCAGCGGCAGCGACAGCGACTGGGTAGTGAAGCTTATTGACGTCTATCCTGATACTGTACCGTCGCAGCCGGAGATGGGTGGCTACGAACTTCCGATCTCGCTAGACATTTTTCGTGGCCGCTATCGCACCAGCTTCGAGCATCCGGAAGCCATCATCCCAAATCAGCCGCTCCTTTATCGCTTCGGACTGCCCACGGTAAATCATATCTTCAAGCCCGGACATCGCATCATGGTGCAAGTGCAGTCAACGCTCTTTCCTCTGTACGACCGCAATCCGCAAATTTTTGTCCCTAATATCTTCGACGCAAATCCTGACGACTATCAGAAGGCGACTCAGCGCGTGTGGCATGCTCCCGGCGTAGCCAGCTTTATCAACCTTCCCGTCACGCCATAGGCGAACCGGGCCATCTAATCGTGACCGGCCCTGCCGCTACGCCAAACATTGCCGGCGGAGAGGTTTTCGAGCGAGCGCCGTAAGATCGCGCCAGTTCGTGACGGGTTGCCAGTGGTAACCGCGCTTCAGCGTAGTCCGATGAACCAGTTGGCAACATAGATTAGCGTTGCGCCGAGGAGAATGAGCGGCATCAGATACCATCGCGAACTGGCATAGGCGCGAAGGTCAGGAAGAAAGTCGCTGGTTGCCATCTGCAGAAAGAATCCTGCGGCAAGTGCGAGTAGAGTCACTGCATTCTCTGGCGACTGCACCCACCATATGGTTAGCAAGCCCCCCAGAAATGGCGCCAGCGCATCTGCAGCAAGAAATGCAAAATCCCATGGCCCCGGCTTTTCGCCTGCGGTCGACAGGAGTACGGTATTCATTCCGTCTCCGATATCGTGAGCTACGATGCCGCAAGCTACCGTAAGACCTACGGCCCGGGAGGCAGAGTAGGCGGCGCCGATTACCATGCCATCGCGGAAGCTGTGCAGGATAAGTAGGCCGCCGCTGACCCGACCGAGAGTTTTCCTGGTTGCCGCCCGCTGATTCTTGAGCCGTCCGATTCCATCGCTGATACTCTCAATGGCCAGAAATCCGAGAAAGGCCGCCAGCGTGATGGCGAGAACTTTGCCAGGGTGTTGTCCGGTGGATCTCGCCATCAGCATCGCCTCTGGCAGAAGGTCAAGAAAGGCAGTTCCAAGCAGCAGACCAGCGCCGACAGCCAGCAAAAGAGGCAGATATCTTCGAGCACGCAGCGCGAGCCAACCTCCCAGCAATGTGGAGATGACGGGCAAAAGCAGCAACGCAATGGGCATAGAGGGCTTTCGTCCTGGTGCTCATTGCTAATGATAATGCATACTCAAGAAAATACAGTGTATGACCCGTGCTGAGCGTGCGTGTCAGCCTTCAGATTGCGGGCACCTGTCTGCTCATCATGGGCGGGTACATCCTGATAAGGGCATCCACCAATCTCTGGAATCGTCAGAGTTCCGCAACAAGCTGGGCGGGAATTTTGATAACCGCTGCTGCACTGCTCTTCATGCCGTTACTGGCTCGAGCAAAGCGGAAGGTTGGAAGAGCGCTGCACAGCGAAGCTATGATGACTGACGCCAAACAGACAGATTTCTGTATGTACCAAGCCGCAATTGTGCTGTTTGGCCTATCGGTTCAGGCGATCTTTGGTATCGGATGGGCTGATGGCGCTGCCGCGCTGCTGCTAGTTCCCCTTCTGATCCGTGCCGGCGTCCTCTCTCTTCGGGGTGAGCGACGCTGCACGCATCATTCTTCCCGCTAAATCAAAGAAATAAAACAAGATTCCGGTGGGCGAGATAGGTTGCCCGGATTGCGATGGCCGGTTCGGCTATAAGAAGATCGGCTTAAGGCATGCGCCATTACACTTGCACAATTGTGCAATCGTATTGTATATTGAGAGTGTGGGAATTGAGCCGAAAGCCGACTGTGCTGCCGAAACGCATCCGTCGCAGCGTCTCCAGCTTCCCGTGGGTGAGCCCTCCATCGCGCGCACAGCGCGGATTTTTCGTGCGCTGGGGGAACCCGCGAGAATTCGTCTAGTGGCACGCCTGGCACAGGGAGAGGCCTGCGTAACGGAACTGGCGGCGCTGGAGGGCGAATCGCTTACGGTCATTTCTCAAAGGCTTCGGGTCCTTCGGGCCGACAACATCGTGGGGCATCGCCGCAAAGGAAAGCATCTCCTCTATTATCTCTCCGACCAACATGTGCTGGATTTAGTTTTTAACGCCCTGGCACACGCATCGGAACAATATTCCGACAAATCATCACAATTCGCGCCGGATGGCGCACTTGAAAGGACAAGTACCAATGTCAAATCAGCACCAAATTCATGAGAACCACCAGCATCACCATGGCAAGGACTGTGGTCATACGGCAATCCTCCACAGCGGGCATACCGATTACATTCATGACGGTCACTTGCACTCTCTTCACGAAGGCCATATCGACGAGCATAAGCTTGCGGTCAGCGCCGCGAATCCAGGCGACTGTACTAAAGGCCACGACTGCGCTTCACACGGCTCCGACCACAAGCACAGCGCGAGCTGTGGCCACGAGGCCATTCCACACGGAGATCATGTGGATTACGTGGTAAACGGTCACCTTCATCATCAGCATGACGGTCATTGCGATGACCACGGCAAAGTTCAGCTCGCAAACTGATCGAAAGCAGGGGACACAAACGGCGGAAGCGATGAGCGCTTCCGCCGTTTGTTTTCACTGAGTAATGGTTCCAGAATTGCGGAAAGGTCCGATCTTACCGGCCACACAGAACCCGCACAGAATCAGATGCGCGTCACTCCCCCGAACAGCCAACAGCTCACTCGGCTTAGGCACCACCCGCCAGCCTTTCTCTTGCCGAACGCACCACCTCCGAACCAAGTACACACTCCGACGAAGGATGAAACCGATTTACCGTCAAGAAGCGATGCCCCAAAATCCTAACGCAACGTAAGCGGGAGGCTCCATGCGACGGCCGGCGTTCTTTCGTCTGAAGTTTGGGTTGGCACGGGCGAGTCGCGCACTCGAGAGGTCCGAGCGAAATCAATGGGGAAGAATCTTGACGTCGGATTTGAATTCGTGATAGTTGCGGAAGTCAATGATGTTGTGGCTGCAGTAGGGGGTACCCCGTTTACAACCCAAGGTCTCGGCATGCACCGGAAGCAGAAACGACGTCTCGCCAACCATCACGTACGAATAATCAACCGCGGTTTCGACCTGATCCATCGAGAAATCTGACGGCAGGTTGCGGGCCTGCATCTCGATTCGCAGGACGCGCGCGGTTGCCGGATCCACCCATACGGAGCCTTGGTAAGCCGCAGTGACAGTCTGAGATTCGGCGTGCAACATCCAGTGTGAATTTTCACTCCGCACTTGAAAGTCATAAACCTGGGCGCTGAAACCCGAAATGGCAGACGCACCGCCGGACCGGAACTGCGTGTGCGTAGCGGGGTCAAAAATTTCCAGCAGTGTGGACGCAAATTCTCCGGTGGACCAGGACCCATCGATCTCCTGCAGGGGCTTGTCCGTGCGGCTGTTATTGATCTTCACGTTACGATAACTTTCCTGCCCGTCCTCGTAAATGACTTCAGCCGAAACCAGGTCCAGGGGCATTTTCTCACCGCGGCCTCGCTGGCTAAACCGCGACATGAACTCCTGGCAAATAAAGTTGGGAAGCTTCTTTGAAAATTGGAATGCCGCCTGCTCTGGCCCTTTCGATCAAGGCTTCGGAGGGAGTCAGCGAACGCGTGGGTAGGGAGTCCGCAGGGGGCGACGCGGCCGGCGGCGGGTCAGGACAGGGAGGCAGAGCTGGCTGTGTGCCTCGTTTCAAAATGGGAGGAGCGTTGGAGCAAGGAGTCGTACTCTGTGCTTGCGATTGGGTTGGGGACGGCGGAGTGGGGCCACTATCACTGGCTGAGCCTGAGTTACCGAAAAGTTCGGCCTTGGCCGGCGTCGCGGCCAAAGCAAGCGCTAAAGCAACTACAGCGCCAGCCATGCGAAGCCAGCGGCCCGTATGTTGAAAGCTACATCCCCTCACAGACTCACTTCCCCTCGAATTTAGCACAATTCACGGAAATTTTAGGCCCCGAAATAACCGACACGCTAGGCACGTGCTTGGGCCGGCTTGCGTGAACCTCAGGTTGTGACCAGTCAAACTGCGATTGGTGAAAAATAGGGTTGACGACTGTGATGCCAGCATCAGGCGGCGGCGACCGAAAGACCGAGTAGAGGGATCTTAGATCTTGCTGTCAGAACATCTCAAGCAACATCTTCTATAAAATCCGCAAGATTCGTGAACGATTCGACCTAGAGGCCGACTGACGCTATGCGTTGCTGGCCCGAGGATGCCGTTTGACTGACATTCGATTTCAAGTTAACACAGGCTGCTAGCACGCGAAGCTGACCCCAGTAAGGCGCAAGGGCCCTCCACACCTTCCCTGATCGCCTTTGCAATCTTGTCACCAAGTCTCTAGTCATATGAGGGAGGAAAACGATGTTTACAGAACTTATGCCCTTGCTGCTTAAACGCAGGCTGCTGCTGACAGTCGCCCTTGTTGAGGGCGATACGATCAGGGCTACCGTCGTTCCGCAGAAAGCGTCTGAAACCGAAAGACGACGCCCTCACCACCCCATTGGCAATCACCGGCACAGCCGAGGAACTCGATCGGGATCTTCCTCGGTGCTGATCTAATCCGGTTAGATCAGTGCCTCTTCCTCAGCAGCTGGTGGAATTCACTGGGGCCCATCTGCAACTCCGAACCACCCTGGCCTCCGCCAAAGCTGAAATGGATGCGGCCGCAAAAGCAGCTCGCGAAGAGGCACGAAAGAAGACCACCAAGCCGGCCGGAACGACCAACCAAACAGCACCAGCGGCGGCGACGCCAGTCCAACCGGAACCACATCCGCCGTCATTGTTTGAGCCACCTGCGCCAGCGGAGGCGACAGCGACACAAGAAGGAGGAGGAGTGTAGGATGTCGGAGTTGCCGAAAACGTCAGATGTTGAAAGAAAGGGATAAAATGTGGCTCGATGTCGTGAGTCGTGAAAAAATATCTCAGGGCTGTCGTAAATATCCTACATTGTTGTCACTGTTGTTGAAATAAGCTGTAATAGCTCATACTTGATCTGACACTCTGATTAAGGTCAAGCGACCGCACCCGCGGTCGCGCCGTCGCCTGCGCTACGCTGCGCAGGGCTCCGCTCCGGCGCCGGCGCTGCAGTGAAGGCTGAGTCCAGCATTTTCTGCCCGGGCCAACGAAAGCGAATCCAAGAAGGTCTGCATGGGCGTCTTGCCATAGCAGTATTTGCCGGAGTGCGGGCGTGTCCGATTGTACTCGTCCAGCCACCCATCCAGGTCCGCCTGCAGTTCTTCCAAGCTGTGGTAAAGCTTCTTGCGAAAGGCCGTAGCGTAGAACTCTTCCTGGATGGTGCGATGGAAGCGCTCACAGATGCCGTTGGTCTGCGGATGGCGAGCTTTGGTCCGGCTGTGGTCGATGTTCTCCACTGCCAGGTATAGCTCATATTCGTGATGCTCGCGCTGGCCGCAGTATTCGGTGCCGCGATCGGTGAGCACGCGCAGCAGCGGGATGTCATGCTCCTCGAAGAAGGGCAGCACCCGGTCATTGAGCAGGTCAGCCGCCACCAGAGCGTTCTTACGGTCATAGAGTTTGGTAAAAGCTACCTTGCTATAGGTGTCGAGGAAGGTCTGCTGATAAATGCGACCTACGCTCTTGATGGTGCCTACGTAGTAGGTGTCTTGCGCGCCCAGGTAGCCGGGATGCGCGGTTTCGATTTCGCCGTGCGCTTCCTTCTCTTCGCGGGCCCGTTCCAGGGCGCGCAGTTGCTCTTCAGTCAGCACGATGTGTTCTTGGGCGGCTTTGGCTTCCAGGGCCTTCAGCCGCTTGCGAAAGGTTTCCAGGTCATGTCGCAGCCAGACGCTGCGCACGCCGGTGGGAGAAACGAACAGACCGCGCTTGGTCAACTCGTTCGCCACCCGCACCTGGCCGAAGGCGGGTTTCTCCAAGGCAATCTCGAGCACTGCCTTTTCGATGTGCTCTTCGACCCGGTTCTTGGGGCACGGTTTGCGTCGGCTGATCTCGCGCAAGGCCAGCTCGCCGCCCGTATCGTACAACTCCTTGAAGCGATAGAAACTGTCCCGCGAATAGCCCATTACCTTGCATGCCTCCGAGACGCTGCCTAGCATCTCGGCCAGCTTCAACAGGCCCACTTTGTTCTTGATGATCTTCTCGTCGGTGCTCATCTGACATTCTCCTTCGCGCTGTCGCGCGAGTTTATCAAATGTCAGATCAAGTTGAAACTAGAACAAATAAGCCGTAGCTGTTGAAAAACTCGTTTTCAGAGCACGGCGTTCCGCTCCTACGAAGCGGATTTGCGTTCTTCCTTTTCTATTGGTTTCGATTCTCAGATCGCCTGGCTTGCCGGTTTCGGTCCGAAGCTAAGGAACCGTACCAGCCGTTTGAGGTTCTGGACCGCCGCTGCCAGGTAGAACTGTTCGCGTACGAACTTTAGTCTGCGCAGCCGCAGACGACGTAGTCCGATCTGGTTCTTCAGTTCTCCGAACAGCGCCTCCACCTTGCGTCGCGCCCGTTGTGCCGGTGCGAACCCCGGAGTTCTCGCCACGGCATAGGCTCGCTGCCGTGCCGCTTCACAGGTGTGGATCGCAATCATGCGGTACTTCCCACGCGTGCACTGGTCTTTCTGCGAGCATCCACGGCAACGCTTTGGCGTCGAGTAATAGAGGTGGGTCCGGTTCAGCTGATTGATGCCGACGTACTTCAGTTGCTTACCTTCGGGACAGATATAGCAGTTCTCTGCGGGCACATAGGTGAACTTCTCGATCCCGTAAAGATCGTTCTTCGCCAGGGGATTCTCTTTCACCCGGATGTAAGGCGTGATACCACGGTCATCGAGCCACTGCAGCAGTTCACCGTTGCCATAGGTGTTGTCGGCCGCCAGACTCTGCGGCAGCTTGCCGTGTCTTTCGCGGTAGCGCTCGATCATATCCCGCGCCGCAGCACTCTCCTGACTTAAGCGCGCGGCGGTCGCCTGCACACCTACGATCACGCAACTTGCGTTGTCGATCAGGTAGTTATCGAAATAGCCCAGTTCTGCGGCTCGGTTGCCCTTGCTCAAGTAGGTCGCGTCGGGATCGGTCGTCGATACCTTGTCTGGCTGATGTACCGGCTCGCCATCACCGTTCTCCTGCTCCAGTTCCGCCAGATACTCGCGCACGGTGCGCTTCACCTGCGCCGCTTCCGCCAACTGCTCGCGCGGAATACGGCTGTGATTGTTGGCGTTCGCCAGGACGAAGCTGCCATCCACCGACATGTGTTCACCGCTGACTAAGCCCGTGCTGATGCACTGATCCACCACCCGCTCAAACATCTCCTGAAACAGATTCGACTCCTGAAAGCGGCCATGCCGGTTCTTGGAGAAGGTCGAGTGATTAGGAATCTCCTGGTCGAAGCCCAAGCCGGTGAACCAGCGCCACGCCAGATGCATGCCTTGGCATCGCTTGGGATCGGGCGGAGCGGCGTTTCGGGGGTGGTCTGGGCCTAGTTCCTGACTCGATTCAGTATTCATTGGCGCTCCTTGGTTTTCAATCCCGGCTGCTGAGTACTCGAGGAGAACCCCAGCTTTCGCAAGTTTCCATTCACGTTCCCAAGCAGTTGAGATTCCGGTCCACGTCTTATGAGACGGATTTTCCCAGCTTCTTCCTGACGAGCGGTTTCTGTGCTCGCTTTTGTGCTCGGAACATACCCAAATAACTGCCGATTGCAGTATTTTGCGGTCCGTCTGAAGAGGGGTTTGCGTGTCCGATGGCGAGAGGCAACCGATGTAGCTTTAACTACCTGCAGAAACACTGAGGAACACGTGACCTGCCCCCCATCTTTAGTCCAAGGATAATGAGACTTTCTCCGGTTTTTGTTCGCCTCCACCAACGCTGTTCATAGCGGGGATGGAGGTGTGGGGGAAGGGGCCGGCGTTTGAGGCCCCTTCCCCCACTTCATCCACGTAGAAGCTTGCCGACTGCTGAGCAAACTCCATCGGGGTACGGTACTGCAAGCTGCTGTGTGGCCGCAGTTCGTTGTAGTCCTGCTTCCACTGCGCGATCCTTTCACGTGCATCAGCCAGGCTGCTGAACCAGTTCTCGTTCAGGCATTCATCGCGGAAGCGTCCGTTGAAACTCTCGACATAGCCGTTCTCCATCGGTCGACCGGGTTGAATCGTGTGCCACTGCAAGCCCTGCTCGTAGGCCCACTGATCAACCGCACGGCTCACGAACTCGGGTCCGTTGTCGCTGCGGATCTGGCGCGGCAGCCCGCGGCTGTGCTTCAGTTCTTCCAGCACCCGCACCACTCGCACTCCGCCCAGCGAGGTATCGACCTCGATCGCCAGGCACTCCCGCGTATAGTCATCCACGATGTTCAAGGTGCGAAACCTCCGTCCCGAGCTGAGCGTGTCGCTCATGAAGTCGACCGACCATACCTGGTTGGCGGCCACGGCTGCCGGCAGCGGCTGACGCACCGTGCTGCGCTTCCGCCCACGCTTGCGCCGCAGCGACAGCTTCTCCTCCACGTATAGCCGGTACACCCGCTTGTGGTTTACCTGCCAGCCTTCGCGCTCCAACAGAATCTGCAGACGGCGGTAGCCGAACCGGCGCCTGGCCTCCGCCAACTCGCGCAGCCGCACGCGTAGCGGCTGGTCCTCACTCCTGCGTTTCCGATAGCGACACGTCGCACGATACAGCTCCATCAGCCCACAGGCCCGTCGCTGGCTCAGCTCTACCTCCGCCTGCATCACCAGCACCGCCTCTCGCCGCGCCTGCGGGCTCACCACTTTTTTGCGACTACCGCCTTCAACGCCCGGATGTCCACCGCCTGCTCGGCCACGATGTGTTTCAGTTGCCGGTTTTCTTCCTCCAGCTGCTTCAGCCGTCTCGCCTCGCTCAACTCCAACCCGCCGTACTTGCTCTTCCACCGGTAGAAACATGCCTTCGCGATCCCGTGCCGCCGGCACAGTTCTCCCGTTTCCATCCCGGCCTCCGACTCCTTCAGGATGGCGATGATCTGATCTTCGCTGAATCGACTCTTTCTCACGACTCCTCCTCTGGCCCTGGCGGGCCATCCTAAATGGGAGAAGTCTCTTTTCCTATGGACTATTTCTGGGGGAGCAGGTCAGCGGAGCGGAACGGGTTGGAAGATTCTCAATCTTCAAACCCGGGTTCGATTCCCGGTAGCGCTACCAAGTTAACCATTCCGCTATCAATTACTTACAGCATCCCGTAACACAGTCGCCTAAAACGGGGTGACTAAAAATGTGACTTTCTACTGCACCAAGTGGTTCCTTCTCTCTATCGCGTCGCGAATCTGCTTCGTGCCTGGATGGTTGTAGAGCCGCGTGGTGTCGATCTTCGCGTGACCCATCGCATCCATGACCGCCATCAGATTGCCCGTGCCCTCCATCGCATCGGTAGAGAAGCGGTGACGAGCACAGTACAACACGACTGATTCCAGGCAAACCGGCCATTCGTTTGGCCCGTTCGAATTGCCTCTGCACTGTTTCTAAATGGCCCGATTCGGCACGCGCGGAGGGAAATACACAACCCTCGTTCGCATCGGTTTTGCGCGCCAGCAATGCCTTTCGCTTGTCGCCGGGATCAGGGGCACAACTTCCGGAGCAGGTTCTTCAGGCTTAATGTCAAACCCGTCTTGACGCAGGTGACTCCGAAGATCAGCAGTGTTCGTTCCCTTGGTATCTGTGATGGCAAGCGCGGCGAGTCTGTGCAGGACAGAGTCGAACAGTTGGGCGCGAAGAGACCCGCTTGACGCAAGTTCCTCAACGGCCAGAGTTCGGTCGAATAAGTCGGGGATGATATTCGTCCATCTGAAATCGAGCTGTTGGGCAGCATCGCGAAACCACCGTGGAAACCCTCACGCGAACAACTGCGCTATCCAAAAATCGCTCCGCTGATCCCCGACATGACTGCCGGCGGCACTCGAAATGGAATCGAGTTGGCCAATTAACCTGGCACATGTTTGTGAAGAAAGCTCGGGCATCTGGCATTATGGTAGATCAAATGGGCGAAGGGGAAACACACCTTATTATCCGTCAAACACGAAAACCGTGAGCCCGAAGAACATCATCACTGGTTTCTTGGGCCGGAAAGGCCCATGCACACTGTGACGCCAACTCCGTCCGCGCCGGGCATACCGTTTGCACCCAAATCAAGAAGTCCCATCACGCCAGTTCGGGAAAGGATTTCGGGACGAGTTCTTGAAGGAGAGAATTAAACCACGAACTAGCGAGCGGCGTTCCAGTAGTTGGCACAACAACCGATCGAGTTCGTCTACGGCGGAGCCGTACCACTCCGGAGGAATCTGGTCGACAAGCGAGTGCAGCGGGCTTTCGCGAAAGCTCTCGATCCGGCTGAGCCAAGGCTCAAAGCTGTCCCATCCGGTGATATCGGTGTAAACGTCATTTCGCCCGAAGGCGCCGCGCGGTGGCGCATCCGGGAAGCTCCATTCTCCGGCGTTGAAGCAGTATCCCTGGGTGCGACATGAAGTTGATTCAACGATTGTTCAACATGGATCCTCCATGGACATGAACCTGCGGTTCCGTTCGCAGTAGCCTATCGGTACCGGCAAGACTGGTGACGGTCGGGTCGGAAGACTGTGGACGCGCAGCGGACGGCAGAAGTTAGAAGCCCTGCCGTTGGGTCGGTACGCGGCACAACGGCGGACGACTTTGCTGGGGCTGCTGGAGCAGTTGGAACAGCAGATCGCCAGCCTGGATACGGCGGTGCTGTGCGAAGCCCAAGCGCGACCCGATGCGGTGCGGCTGATGACCCATCCCGGAGTGGGGCCGGTGATCAGTTTGGCTTTCGTGGTTACGCTGGGCCCGGTGGAGCGATTTGCCGGAGCGCGCCAGGTGGCCAGCTATTTCGGGTTGGTTCCGCGAGAACGCTCCAGCGGAGGCAAGCAGCGGTTGGGCGGCATCAGCAAGCAGGGCAATTCGTTTGTGCGCTACCTGCTGGTGCAAGGCGGGCATAGTGCGGCGCGCCTGGACCCTGAGTTGAAACGTTTTTACGGCCACTGCAAGCACACTCACGCGCACGCGGGAGTGGCCAAAGTAGCGGTGGCCCGCAAGCTGGCGGTGCGCTTGTACTGCATGTTGCGTGACGGCATCAGCTATGCCGAGTGGCGCAGCCGCCGGCGCTCGCATGCAGGTGAGCCCGAGTCATACTGTGGTCGAAAGTAGACCGAACGCTTGAGTGGGCAGCCTGCCTCCCTGCCGCCGAGGGTGGGGAGATCGAAGCCGTAATCATGGGCCAACCTCCCGCAAGGGAACGGGAGACCCGAAGAGATGGCTGGTGGGAGTGCCGGGGACGGTCCCATCGCCGGATTACAGAAGAACGAGCCGAAGATCGGATGCAAGGAAAGACAAAATCTTCAGCTAAGGAACGAAGCTCAGCTCTACCGCGCTGCGCTTCGTTCCTGGCTCCATGGTGGGCGAGCCGGAAGCCGCGTCAAGGGTCGAGATGAACGCCAAAAGAGGGCGCCCTTGACCCCGCTTCCGGCTCGCAGAGGATTCGTGTGCTCTTGACAACGCCGACGTCGTTATAGACAGGATGAAGAACATGTTCGGCGTCGTGCCGGGTGCGAGATACGGATGGCCGAAGAACATTCTCCACTGGAAGGGGATTCAGGAGAGCATTCTCGATCTGTGCGCAACCCTTCCTATTCATTTCGTGATTGCCGACGGCATCGTGGCAATGGAAGGCAACGGGCCTCTCAACGGCAGCCCTCGTGCGCTAGGCAAGATCGTGCTTGCGGACGATCCGGTGGCTGCCGACGCAACCTGCGCCCGGCTCATGGGATTTGAGCCCGACCGAATCGCGCACATTCGTGAAGGATCCAGATTCCTTGGCAACGCTTCTCTAGCACTCGTCGATCAGGTCGGAGAAATCGTGAACCCTCCGACGAAGCCCTTCCAGGTGGTGCCCGGAGTTCCGACATCTTTATGCACTGTAACGCGTGCTTGTTTGTTCTTATGTGACGCTAGTTGCGCCCTCCTGCCCAATTGCTCGGCAGCGGCTGTTCTGACGTGATGAGAAGGGGAGGAGCCGTTGCGAGCGTATTGGTCCGTAACGCGGAATCATTCGGAGCATCCGAAGCCCTACTGGAGCTACGAAGACATTGGCGTCTTTTTCCTAGTCGTCGTTCTCCTTGGTTCTGTCCTGCGCCTTTTCGTCCGCTTTCATCTTCTCCGGCACTCCGAACTCGCTAACCCAAGCTTCGTGTTGCAATTTGCGGTCATTTCGTCTTTGAGTTTGGCGTTGTATTTGGTTCTCAAACTCCGACATCGCCAACCAGTGTTGCAGCCTTTGGGTTGGGTCTGGCCGCCCATGGCTTATATCGTTGCCGCTCTCGTGGGAGGGGTTTCGTTTGCCTCAGGGGTTGCGCTCTACCTCCGCTTTCGCAATCAGAGCGCGCAGGCCGTCCCGATCATTGAAATTCTGGTACTCGGCTTTGTGCTCGAACCAATCCTTGAGGAGTCTATTTTTCGAGGATGTTTACTGCCCGTTTTGGCCTGCACTATCGGCAACCCAGCGGCAGTGATTTTGACCGCTCTTCTGTTTGCGCTGTTTCACCAGCCATCCAACCTGGCGCATTGGGTATCGTTTACCGCGACCGGTGTAGCCTATGGTTGGATTCGGGTGGCTTCCCGCTCCACGACCGCCGGGGCGCTCATGCATGCCACCTACAACTTGACTGTCTTTCTTTTCGCCACGTTTTGACGTGCGCCCGATTTAGCGGATACCAAGCTCAGAGCGGATTGTTCGTTTGTTCAGTTGTGTGCCCAAGAATTAATTGTTCCCGTCCGATGTGACTAAAATGTGACTTTTACAGCCACCAATCCCCATAAATAGCCAACACTTGACTGTGCTACGGGACAGACCTGCGCGTCTTTGGCCGGTGCGAATTGATTTGTATTCAACTAGTTGGCAGAATGGCGTAAGGCAGGGCTATCTGGGCTCGAAGATTCTCATTCTTCAAACCCGGGTTCGATTCCCGGTAGCGCTACCAAAATCTTAAGTATCTCTGCAATCAATTACTTAACGCACCGTCTTCCGACGACCACGATTTGTACAGTGTGCCCGGTTTTGTGCTCACCACACAAATTCATTTCGTTTGTTGATTGCGCGCCTGATCTCCTTCAGACCAGGATGGTGGTAAATCCGCGTTACGTCCATTTTGCTGTGGCCCATCGCATCCTCCACGGCCATGAGGTTGCCGGTGCCATCCATTGCGTCGGTACCAATCCGCTCTTCTCCTCGCGTATTAGGGGAATGATCAGAGGCTTACCTTGATAAACGGGTCACCAGGAGGGGGGCTCCCAGCGAAAAGAGGACAGAAGTCACTGCCCGCCAGACCGAACGCTATGACTCGTAAGTTCCATTACCTCAATATGTACGAAGTTTCGGTTTGGCGAACACCGGCGTTTACATGCCCGAGACACGTTTGACTCGCTCTCGTGAGAATTCCCGTCGGTGCAGGACTCTGCTTAAGGCGGGCTCTGGCTCGTGCCGATGAATCCTGAATCACGGCTTCCCGGACGGAGCAAAACTCTTGGCGATGCCTACCTCTGAAACGAAAGCGCCTCGGGAGCCATTGTGGGCAGTCGTGGGTAAATTTGCAGTCCGCTCCGCATCTTCGGTCAAGCGGACCGCCTCCTTCATCTGTTGCAGCGAGACGACCATGGAGTTCCTTGAGACGCGGCGCACGATAGGATTAACCATCCAGCGTAGCGCAATGGGAATGTCGCGACTCAAGGCAATCGCCTCGACTTCCACATAGGTTCCCCCGTCTCTTTGCTCAAACCTGGCGACGCTGTACAGGCGCCAGATGTAGCCGCTGCCATGATCCGGCGGAAGCTCCTGCTCGTCCGGGCGGCCCAGGTGCCGGATCTCCTGCACCCGCGTGGTGTGCGTAGTGCTGTACCATCGCCGGTCGTCGATTTTGAAGTAGCAGGTTTCGTACTCCATATCGAGAGCCGTTTGGGCGACGACCTCCTTGTTTACCACGCGCATGGAGTACTTCTCACAGGGCCCGTCGCTGCCCAGCAACCTGGAATCAACAACCGTGGGCTTGTAGTACTCCTTGTAGTTGCTGTAATCGCGCGCGGCGGACAAAACGTCTTGGATACTGGCATTCGGCAGAAAGGCCGCGCCCACCCAATCGTGGATCAACCCTGAGGCCACCGGTTTTGGGTTTTCCTTCCCGGCGGATGAGACCAGAATTTCACCATCACGGACATGCTGAAGGCGCTCGGGCTTCTGGTCGACCCAAAGAAAGGGTGTTTGGGAGGTCATCTCTGGAAGGGCAGCATCGAGGTACGCGTTCCAATAGGCCAAAGTGTTTTGCTTCAACTCAGCCCCATGAGAGAGCGAGGGCGCGACGAGACAGCCCAAATAGATGAGCATGACGACAAAGGCGCGGAGTGTGCGGAAGCTGTAAGGACTGCCAAAGCTCGTCTGGCTTGCTGAGGTCTTTTTCATGGGTGACCACCTCTTGTTCTTCGCGCAAGCGGTGGATTCGAACGACAGAATCTCCAACTTGCGGACTACTCCTCTAAGAGCAAGGCAGATGCCAAGGCGTGATCAATGTAAGCGACTGAGGAATCAATGCCTTGACGAACTGAAGCTGGACAGTCTGTCGAAACTGTCGACCGTAGATAGGCAGTGTCGGCTTTCTGCCCATATTTAGGCACGTTGCCGGGGGACTGCGTCGCCCTCCGGCGAGGCAGGGTTCGGTCTAGCAGATGAATTCGTTCAGGTGACGGTTGAAGGCAGAAGCGCCGGGATCGACTGAGCACTAACGGGAAGAAGCAAGCCTCGAGGGCCGCCGTTTCTTAGATCTCGCCGCAGATACCCCTCAGCCGCCCCTGGCAAAATTAGGGCTCACTGGAGTGTCGAGACGTGCACTTATGCAAGACGAACTCTTGGACGATGCCGAAGGCCATACGGCCGCCGATGCCAATCAAGGCACTGCGAGCTACGAGTTCAGCGCCACGGTCCTGGCTCGGATAGTAGGCATTCGCAATCGCGCCGGACGCCAAGTCGCCAAGGATATTCGAATAATTGATTTCACTACGCCCGTCGTCTCCTCTGGCGACAAATGGAGTTGCCAACGCGTGCAGAAGGCGCGATTTCGTTGTGCCGGTGCCTTGATAGAAGTAGCGGGGGTCCTGGTGAAAGAGGGAGGGCAGTAGCGCATCGCCAATCAAGATGTTGGTGTACCCGCCGGCAAAGGTAGCGCCAAGGCGCTGACCATAACCAGCCGCACCCTGACGGTAGCTCGGGTAATCGGCCGCCTGGTAAATTGCGGCGTTCAGGGCGAAGCCACTAATCGTGACCGGGTCCGTTAACGCCTTCATTGCAAGCTGAAACTTTAGTTTTGGTGTCAGCGGTGCAGCATCGTGCTCATAGGTCACATAGAAGTTGGGTACGACGCCGAAGACACGCTGCTTCTCCTCGATTTTCACCTGTTCGGCGGCCATTTGCTCCGGGGTAACCGCGTTTACTGACTCTTCTACAGGTTCGATTGCGAGGGTAACGCCAGTCAGTATGAAGGACTGCCCCGACTGGAGAATAATCTCCTTGGAGGTCCAACTTTTGAACCCGGATGCAGTGACGCGGATTCGGATTGGTGTTCCAGGATCAACACCATCGAACTTAAAGAAGCCGTTATCCCCGGTCACAACGGTGCGATTCTCGTTTGGCCCTTGTGAGACCACAGTCGCGTTGGGAACCGTGCGGCCGGTGATATCGAGCACGGTTCCGATAATTGTTGCTGTCTGCGGCGCCTGCGGCAGAGGTTGCTGAGCGTAACTGAGTGTGGCTGCCCAGAGCACGACGGCAAGGGCGCACGCTGATTTTAGGATTCCAAGGGTCATAAACACTCCTGCCTTCCACGTTGCACGTGCCGAACCAAAGCGAGTCCAGCATAACTGTATGTATTCAGGAGGCTTTCAGGGTGCTAAGGTGCCAATGGGCGCGGCAGTTTGACGTTCCGCGGGCACTTACACTGGCAAGGGACCTCATCCTCGTGCTTTAAAGCACCGGGGATTAGAAGCTTTGCCCAGGTCAGCAGCTGCACCTCAGAGGCAGGAGTTGTCGTCTGCCAATCTCCTGCTCGCCAGCATCGAAACCAGGAACTTGGTGCAAGCTACGCCACTCTGAAACCGCGTGTCATTGTCCAGTGCCGATGCAGACATGTAGTAATCCCCCAGCTGCATTTTTCGGTTGGCGTCCATCAGCCAATCGGTCCAGGCTTGCAGCCGACTGTTCTGGCCTTCCAACTGCTGCAACGCTTGTCGATCAGCATCGTTGGTGACGGAAAGAGCTGCCAGTCTGAGCGAATCGTCGACCCCTTCAAGGTCGCTTTGGATCCAGAACTCGCCCAGAGGAAAGCCCCGCCTGATGGAGTTTTCGATTTTGCGCTCTGTCGATTGCATCCTGCAGGCGGCGGTCAATGCGGAAGCAGCGAAATCTGTTGATAGTTGCTTACGTTCCATCTCGTTTGCCGGGCCTCCCACCGATTTGGCAGAGGACCGCACATTAATCACGATGGTGTCGCCGGCATTCGCGCTACTGGGTTGTGGATGTCCTTCCGCATCGCGCGATTCGGGCGGCACTTGTGTTTGCGGTGGACGGATGGGCTTGCCGTGCGGCTGCTGCTGCACAGGCGCCATGGCACGGTTGCTATTTTGTACGCTGCTGCTCTCTTGGGCATTGACCGAACCCAGCAGCATCCCCGTGATTGACAATACAATCATCAATCGTGCTTTCACATCAATCTCCAACGCGTCATAGAAAAAAGTACTCCGTGCCAATCCAATGCTGTCATGAGTCAGAACAGTAGGATCCGTTTCACCGGTCGGCAAAAGCCGGTTTCACCTCCGAGTCGAGACTCTGGCGCAATACTCCATCGACCTTTCGTTGTTGCTCGCTGGTCAGCATGCTGTAAAGTTTGATCTCGAGCTGCGAATTAGCCACAATGAGCTGCTTGATAATTCCCGACTGCTCTGCCGCGAGAGCTTGAACCTCCTTGACATCAAATTTTCCGCTCAGTTTGATCGAGATCTCCTTGCGACGGCTCTCTTCCAGTCGCTCCATCAGTGGTTGTACCTGCTCACACTGGGCCGTCACCTGCGCCCGAATTTCCTCCACCTGCCGCGGAGTTAGCTCGAGATAGCTAACGAGCTGTTCGGAAATATCAGGCGAGCAGGTTTGCGGCGGGAGAATAACGGAAGCATTGGGAATCTGAGGTGCTGGATTCGACTGCGCGTAGGATTCTGCCTGACTGTCCTGCGGCGGATCCTGGTACAGCGTTCGCAGGAACTGAAAGCGGGTCAATGCCACGTAGTATCGTTCCAGGCTAAGGTATTCCGCTTGATCGCGGCTGATCTTGCCTTCACGAGCGGCCTGTGCAATTTCGCCTAACTCTGCCGACATGGCTCCCAGAACCTGTTCCAACCGTTCTGGATAGCTCCCGGCATCCTGCAATCCTGCAGGTGCTTGTAGTTGGATAGCAGGGCTGGCTGCGCCGCCCGAGTTTTGCCGCGCCAAGTTTGCGATTGGGCCTTCCGCGGTTTGCCCGCCGCTATTCTCTTGAGCATTGGCGAAAATCGCCAGAGCACACGCTAGTAGGAAGCTGATGATCCAGTGTGATTTCACTTTGTCTCCTCTTACTTGCCGGCCTGCGGCGGATAGTTCTTAAAAAGCTTGGCCATGGATTTCTGCAGAATTCTGTAGTTCTTATCAGGGTCTTTCTTAAGGTCAATGGTTTTGGTGCCGTCTCCCCGCCAGACCAGCTGCTTTCTTGCAGGATCGTAGAGGTCTACGAGCAGCGTTCCGACGGGAATAGTGGATGTTTGGCCGGTTACGGTACCGCTATTGAATCCGCCCCAACCGCCGCCCCATCCCCATGGGCCGCCGTCAGCAAATGCCGACAAGTTGATGCCTTTTTCCTCTCTGACAATGGCGTGATAGCTAACGTAGAGATCCGCGTCCTTGTCGGCCCTGGTCAGGCCTTTCTGCCCGAGTTGTTCGTCCACTGCACGCTTGATGGACTGATCGATCAACTGATCCTGCACCGCCCCGCCTGGCCCCGGGAGGTCGACCCACTGGTAAGTTTTGTAGCCTGCAAAGTTCGCGCTGTGGTCGTAGTTGTAGTGAACATCCTGCGCATAGAGAGAAGTTATGAAAACGATGAACACGGGTAAGAATGACAGTCGTTGAATAAACCTCATTGAGCTCCTTTCCGCTAATATGCTCTGCATGGTATGAAGCAAAATCGTCGATTAATTAGTCTTGAGACTTAAAGGTACCGGTAAACGGGCTTCTGCTTATGATCGGCACTTCGTAAGACCGGCCCAGGATGTCGTTCCATGTAATTGTGTTATTGCCTACGTGGACGAGGACTTCACGGCCAACTGCATACGTTATTGCTCCCGACGGCAATGGCGACGGGGTCAGGACAACGTAAACTGTACGCCCTACTACCGCCGACACCTCGTAAAGCGCGTCATCGGAGTTAGAGGCTCCGGGAGACTGATGCGGGCTGACCCCGATGATGGTCGCCGGCTGGTATGTCGATGACACAGATGAAGATTGACCAAACGCAAGGACTGGCAAGAGAAATAGCAGTATTCCAACGAAAAGTTTCGGCATTGTGTTGCTCCTGTATGAGATTCCACATCTTCGAAATAGTCGGGCTCGCCACATAGCTGGATCTCCGAGTCGTTAGGCGACCACACGGCTCACGCTTCAGACAACGCGTGGCGGGCCGGGAGCCGCGTTTGCTGGCGCCTAATCGACATGGTTTCCAGCGAATAGTCGAACTCTGCGCCGCAGTCACAGCAAACGCAGTATGTCCGTCTGCTGATGGTGAAGACACGGCTGAGATTGCTGTGACGACAGCCAAATAAAAAGTTGAAGCACTTTGTGACGTTCGGCATAAAACCTCGCATGGCTTTCGCCATTGTGGAGAGTGCATGTCTAGTGCCGAACCTGACGATGGCTAAGTGCTTGATTAGCCGTCGCACTAGGGAGTCAGAAGGGACAGTTGCCCGCCCTGATACGGTCACTGGCAGCATAGGGTCGTGAAACAAACGTTGCAGGATTGGATCGGACAAACGCTAAAGCCAGCAGGCGAACAGTACTTCATCCTTCAGTCCGCACCTTACGGCGAGTCTTTTTGGCCAAGTGGGACGCCCGCGGACGATGCTACCTAACCCGAGGGCACCGCGAGTGGTTGGTGCCGAAACACCAGCACCCTCAAGTAGTCGAGTCGGCGAGCGTTCGTTCGTTGTTAATGTGACGCGCCGGCACATCTGCACTGCATAGCACCCCATCGAAAGCGAGTTTGAGAGCGTCGAATGCAACACAATATGCTGCTTCGACTGCGCTGCGGCTGATCCCGAGCTGCGCAGCAACTCTGTCATAGGAGTCATTTGCAATGCCGCGCAGTACGAGCACGAACCGGCAAAGCACGTCCAGCTGAGCATGAATGTTCTCGGCATTCTTAATCAGCAATAGAAAGTATTCAGGTGAAAGCGCGGGATGCTTCAGATGGGCTGGATCACTGCTTTCATATTTGGGGGCAAGCTCCGCGATGTTCGCCTGCTGAATTTGGAGCGCGCATCCTATCGTGGCGCGGGCGCCCCAATGTACGAGCCATTCGTGGAAGTTTGGAGTCTGAGTTTCTGCAATCGTGCAGGCATCGACGATACAGGCGTCTGTGAGCTTCTCGTCTCCGATCAGGAAGCCGGTTAACCAGCGCAGCAGGTTGTGATAATCGCCGAAAACCTTACGGATGTCGTCTGGTGTCGCACAGCGGCGGTTTCCGGTAATTTCCTCTAACAACGTCGCCAGGTTCATCACTTCTTTGCCCTCAAGCACTCGATCATAGGAACGCGACCCGAGCCATACGTAGTTACGACATCGCCTCACGTCAGGGTAACAGCCATAACGGGATGAGACTTAGTGCAGCCATCCCGGTCAACAACGCCAGGCTCTGTAACCCCGTTTTCCGATCAGCGAACGCATAGGCATAAAGGCCCTTGACCACATTGTTGCTGGCAACGGCAATCAAGATGCCTTTGGCCGCCAAAGCACCTGGCGTGAGGCTTCCGGCAGACTGGGTCATGCCCAGGATAAAAGCGTCCACATCAATAAGACCGGTAAGACTCGCAAGACCATACATTCCAGTACTGCCAAAATGAATGATTACGAGGCGAGAGATAACCAGAACGGCAACGAACAGTGCTGCAAAGAAAATCGCGGACCGCATTTCCAAGGGATTTCTCGGCGCAACCTCCCCGTGGGTTTCCGCCGGTTTCCGTTTCTGAAGATGTGACCAGCACCATCCTGTAATGCCAGCTACACACCCAAGCACGAGAAGTGGCACCGCCAGCATATGTAGAAGTGTGCGATTAAAGAGCATCAGAAGAACTGTCATGCGTAGGTACATCATCGCTGAGGCAAGGAGGATCCCACCCGAGAACAGGTACGGAGCCCCTTGAAGACAAGCTTTCTTCGCCAATGCAACTGTGGTCGCAGTGGACGAATAGACCCCACCCAGTAATCCAGACAGAAGCACTCCGTCCCTCTGCCTGGTAAGAGCCAGGAGTACATAGCTTCCATAAGAAATCCCGCACACGGCCACAACCAATAACCACGTCTTGAACGGGTTAATCCCGAATTGCGTAAATGGCGTGTTGGGCACTGTCGGCAGGATCACGGCCGTGAGCAGCAGAAATTTTGTGAACGTCAGAATCTCGTGCGGCGCAAGTCGCTTTGACAAGCCTTCCAGCACTCCCTTGAGCTCCAACAAGAACAGACTGAGGACGGCGATGGTTGCAGAAATCCAGAAATAGCCGTTACAGACCAGCGCACCGAGCACGTAGGTAGTCAAGCCCGAGATTTCAGTCGTAACACCGGGCGGGTCAGCGAGCGCCAGAGCTCCAGACAGCTTGTGCCGGTATGACATCAAGAGAAATGCACCGACCACGGCGAAACCAATGGAGAGGGGCACTAGTTGGTCCTTTGATAACAGAGCCACAGCGAATCCCACCAGTCCTATAAGCGGGAATGTGCGCACTCCGCCGAAGGAGTAGTCGCCGTCCGCCTTGTGCTCCTCTCGCTCCAGCCCAATAAGAAAGGACAGTACGAAAACGATGAGAATTTTCAACGCCTCGGGAGGCGGCAACAATTGAGAAAAGTTTCCGGCCATGACTAGGGCCTCCCGTTTTGCAGGACCAGGCGGGCCTCTTGAAGTTGCTTGTGTTTCTGCGGGTCGACCGTGGGGTAGGACAAGTCCAGCCCTTCCAGTGTGTCAGCAATTGCCGCCGCAACCACGATTCGCGTAAACCACTTGTGGTCTGCCGGAACAACGTACCAGGGGGCCCATGGTGTGGCCGTGTGCCGGATCATGTCCTCGTAAGCCGTCATGTAGTCGTTCCAGGATTCGCGTTCGTTGATGTCGGCAGCTGAAAATTTCCAATGCTTCTCGGGCTGTTCCAGCCGTGCCAGAAACCGTTTGGACTGCTCAGCTTTGGAGAGATTTAGGAAGAATTTGCGGATCACGACTCCGTTGTGACTGAGATAGCGCTCGAAAGCGCAAATATCCTCGAAGCGCTGTTTCCAGATACCATTGGTAATCAGCGATGGCGGTATTTTCTGCTGTTTCAACAGAGAGTCATGCACCCTTACGACCAATACCTCTTCGTAATAGGAGCGGTTAAAGATCCCAATGCGGCCGCTCTCGGGTAGACGCAGGGTGGTTCGCCACAAGTAATCGTGGTTCGACTCCAGTCCATTTGGCGCCTTGAAGGAGTAGACCTCGCAACCTGCCGGGTTCACTCCCGACATGACATGCTTGATGGTGCCATCTTTGCCGGCTGCATCCATAGCCTGAAAGATCAACAGGACTGCCCACTGGTGCTGTGCGTAGAGCTTGTCCTGCCAAACGCACAACTGGTCAATACCTCGTTGCAACTCCGCCGCGGCGTGTCGCTTTGACCTGATCTCGCCCATATCCCAGGGATCGAAATCCCGGAGACGGAAATGCTTGCCATCTTCTACTCGATACGGCTTAGCCAATTGCCCTAGCTTTTTCATCGCGTCGTCCACGCTCATGAAGTTGCATTCACGTCGCCAAAACTTATTGGCGGCAAATCTATGTTTCTAGGGCACCTATTCTCGAGTGATTACTGGAGATCTGCCCAATAGCGAGACAGTGCCCTCAGAAGGGCAGCGCACTGTGCGCGAAGAACTGACAGCGCAGTCGAGCCAGGACTGAAACTCATGTCGTTGTTGGGAGGGGTCGGCCAGAGAAATTTCGCCGGCACCGATGGAGGATAATTAAACTCGTAGAACTGGTGAAACCAACATTTCGAAGGTCGCATTCCGGCGTGAGCACCGAGAGACGCCCTTGGGCGTCCACCCGATCGAAAAGCAGCAGTTCAATGCTGCCCGCACTCCGGGAGAAGATTGAGAAATTGGCGCCGCCGGTTACCAGCGTAGCTCCTACTGGAAAACTACGACAGGTTCGACAAAGCTCGAACCGGCTTTCTCCTTACGCCTTCTCCGGCACCGGACATGGTTGCACGTTCCAGATATCGGCTGCGTACTGGGCGATGGTACGGTCGCTTGAGAACTTGCCCGAACCCGCCACATTCAAGATGGCCTTGCGCGCCCATTCGTCGGGATCGGCGTACAACACGCGCAGCTGCTCGTCGGCCTGGAGGTACGACTTCAGGTCCGCCAGGTGCATGTAGTGATCGCCATGTGTTAGCAACATGTCGCGCAGTGGGGCGAAGACGCCCGGTTCATTGCGGCTAAAATAGTCGGAGAAGATTAAGTCCAAGGCATTGCGCGTCTCGGGCTCATGCTCGTAATGCCAGTTTGGGTTGTACCATGCGCGGCTGCCGATCACCTGTTCGGCCGTCAGGCCGAAAAGAAAGAAGTTCTCCTCGCCGGCCTCTGCGGCCATCTCAATCGTCGCGCCGTCGCGTGTGCCGATCGTCAAGGCGCCATTCATCATGAATTTCATGTTGCTTGTGCCGCTGGCTTCATAGCCCGCCGTCGAAATCTGGTTGGACACGTCACTGGCGGGGATCAGGTGCTCCGCCAGAGAGACGCAGTACTCGGGCAGAAATATCACTTTAAGACGTCCGCGTACTGCGGGATCGCCATCAAGCGTGCCAGCCAGATTGTTGACGAACTTGATAATCAGTTTGGCAAGGCGGTATGCAGGGGCAGCCTTGCCGGCGAAGAAAAACGTCCGTGGACAGATGTCCAATCCAGGGTTCTCGCGTAGGCGGTTGTAAAGCGCTACGATCCTCAGGGCATTCAGTAACTGACGTTTGTACTCGTGGATGCGTTTAATCTGACAATCGAAAATCGCATCCGGATCAAGAATCTGCCCTGTCGACCACCTGAGCCAATCGCAAAATCTTCGCTTGGCATTGCGCTTGGCCTTCAGGAAGTCCTCACGGAAAGTTTTGTCGGGCGTGATTGCTTTCAGCTCGCTTAATTGACTTAGGTCGCTGATCCAGCCGTCTCCAATTGCATCAGTGATCAGTCTGGACAGCTCGGGATTGCACAGTAGCAGCCACCGCCGGGGCGTGATTCCGTTGGTTTTGTTGTTGAAGCGCTCGGGGTAGATCTCTGCCAAGTCCTTGAGCGTCGTCTCCCGGAGTAGGTTCGAATGAATTTCCGCCACACCGTTCGTACTGTGGGAACCTACGACCGCCAGATGCGCCATCCGAACCTTCTTGGCGGCGCCGTTTTCGATGAGGCTCACGTGCTGGATGCGGTCTTCATCGCCTGGAAACTGCCTGCGAACATCACCCAGGAAGCGGCGATTGATTTCATGGATAATCTCAAGCTGCCTGGGCAGCACGTCTTCAAACCACGCCACAGGCCACTTTTCGAGCGCTTCGGGCAACAAGGTGTGATTCGTGTAGCCCAGCGTGTTCTGTGTGATATGCCAGGCTTCGTCCCATCCAAGGTGCACCTGGTCAACCAGGATTCGCATGAGTTCCGGCACCGACAAAGCCGGGTGCGTATCGTTCATCTGAATCGCCACTTTGTCTGCGAAGAAGCGCCAATCCGCGTTGCCGCGTTGGAAGCGGCGTACCGCATCGGCCAGCGAGCAAGCGACAAGGAAGTACTCCTGCAAAAGGCGCAGCGCCTGCCCTCTGAAACCGGAATCGTCGGGATAGAGGACCCGGGTCAGTGTTTCAGCCGACAGGTTTTGGGTAAACGCCTCTACAAAATCGCCACGAGAGAACTCTGCAAAGTCGAAGTAGTCCGGTGCGGCCGCGGCCCAGAGGCGGAGCGTGTTGACCGTTGAACCGCCGTACCCGATGACAGGACGGTCAAAGGGGATGCCAATCAACGTTGATGGACGTCCTGGTACGGGACGCAGACTGCCTCCGCTGAGTTCGAACGAGCAAGCCAGGCTGACTTCTACCTTCTCGTTCGGCCGCGCGATCTCCCACGGATCGGGAGAACGAAGCCAATTGTCCGGAGTCTCCTGTTGCCATCCGTCCCGGATTGATTGCCTGAAGATACCGTACTCATATCGCAGTCCGTAACCCATGGCCGGGAGCTGCATCGTCGCGGCTGATTCAACGAAGCAGGCTGCCAAACGTCCAAGGCCGCCGTTACCCAGGCCTGCATCCGGCTCCTGCTCCAATATATCCAGGAGGTTGAGTTTCTTTTCCTCGATCACCTGATGCGACACTGGGGCGAGCAGAAGATTCGTAACGTTGTTCTGGAGTGAGCGGCCGATGAGGAACTCCATCGAGAGGTAGTACAGCCGTTTAGGATTTTGTTGTTCGTACGTCTTCTCTGTTAGGAGCCATCGCTGAGACAGAATGTCCCGGACCGACCGGGCAAGCGCCTCGAACCGATCGCGCGCCGTCGCCGCCTCTATAGCGACACCGCTGTCAAACAGAAGGTGTCGTTCGTACAGTGCTTCGTCAGTCCCGGCGAACTGCACTGGACCACATCCGTATCGAGAGTTAATGAGTGTGGCAGCATCCGGCAATGCCTGCGGTTTCGGTACGATCTTAGTACTCATAGTCAAGTCCTTCAACAATCCTATAGGAATCGGCGGCGCAGCCCTGGCATCCCGTCGCTTCAGCTGTTGTGGTCCGCGCAGGCCGAAGCTCGCGCGTTAAGGCGACCCCGGCGAACCAGCCTGCGGATGCCGTAAATAGCGAGTACACCCAACGCGAGTCCCCCCAAAAGTGTTCCCGCTCTGCCAGCGTAGGCAGCAACGCGGTCCAAGTCATGGCTGAAGACATAGCCGAGTCCGGCATACACGCATGAATAGAGAGCTGCCCCAGTTGTCTCCAGCGTCAGGAATCGGAGACGGCTGGTGCGGGATGTCCCGGCCAGGGGAGGCGCTACCGCGTCCAGCCCTGGGACGAACTTGCATAACACGAGAATAGGAGGCCCGTACTTGGCAAAGGTCTTTTTCGCCCTCTGATCGGCGGCATCGGGGTCTGGCGCGAAGCGGTGAATCAAGTGCAAAATCTTCTCACCCCGCAACCGGCCCGCCTCGTACCACAGCCAGTCAGCCAGCACGCAGGCAACTACAGCCAGGCCGAGTGCGGCGGCGAGGCACAGCTTCCCGGCGGCGGCGAGCGCCCCGGCCGCAAGCAGAAACAGAGGTCCCGGTACTGGCAATCCTATCTGGTGCACGAATACTGCACCAAAAAGAACTGAGTAGCCATGCTTCATGATGAACTCGACGATGACGTTCATAATCTCACGTGGGCCATCCCGAGATGTCTCCTATCTAGACTTCAGTGACACAGCCACCTGACTCAGCTGTCCAGTCGCGGAGTCAGTTGCGGAATACACCGTGGCCTGTCGAGGGCAGTTTCTTGGTATCGGCAACTAGGTTGGCCGCAAATTCTGGATTGCCAGTCAGCGCCATTGCGAACCAGTACAACTCTTCCATTTCAGTCATTTCGCTTTGCAACGCCACATCAGTTGTTGAAATTTGGCGTCGCTCTGTCGGGTTTGGGTAAAGGGACTTCATAACTACGTTTCTCCTTGAAGTGGGACGTAAGCTTGCTCGTTGCTCGGTTCGCATCCTGGGGCACGCCTGCGAGTTCTGTGACGTACGTGTTGAGAGCCTGCCGACCGGTCGCTATCGATCGGCAGTTGCAGACATTCGCAGACATGGCGGGCATAAACAGACTCGGCGGCAAACTTCACCCCGATTCCCTTGAACCACAGCAGCACTTCTTCGCCGACTGCGTCGACGAAACTCACCTCCGACAAATCTACGACCAGGTTCAATGGAACGACGGAGCGTCCGATCAGCGTTCGTGCGTGTTCAGCAAATTCTCGGACGAACCGGCCTTCCAATTGCATCTTTGTGCCGTCCGGAAGTTCGTAGAATTGCATTCGCAGCATCTTGCTCTCCGTTTGTGCCAGGGGCTTCTCAGCCTCTAATAGCACTACGTTGCAGATGGCGTGCCAGACTACAGGTGCCACAAGCTATTGAAACTACTGGAGAGAGGTCACATGCAGTGCCGATGTCTAGCCCTCATGCGGGCATTGCCGCCATTCTGGGCAAAACATGGTCGATGGATCATGCTGGACTTAGGTCTGAGAAACGGTGAAGTGGTTCGAAATGCTCTTCAAGAACATCGGCTGAGACTGCGTCCCACTCGGATCCCACGTCGGCTAATGTAGTGTGGGAATAAGCTGCATGCGATAAAAATTCAAGCCGGCCTGCATCATGTGCTTCCACATCTCCTGCGCGCGGTCATCCCGATTGAAAAATACAAGAGCCTGTTCTCGGCTCACAGGGCAGCCGTTTTCGATGGCCAGTCGCATCAGATGAGAAACCGTGATTTCAGCGGTTACTCTGTCCCTGTTCCTCTTTTCAGTCATTCCGTTCTACTCCTCTGTCCGAGATCCCGGAATCCTAGAGGTAATGAAATACATAAGAATGAAAGCCGGCTAGCATTGGTACTGTGCTTTTGTGATGCCGAGCCGACGCATTTTGTGTTGCAGAGTCGTACGCTTCAGTCCGAGCCGTTCGGCGGCTCCCCCATCGCCTGCGATGCGTCCCGACGCGGCTCTCAAAGCTTCGACGATTACGTCCCGCTCCGCTTCATGGAAGGTACACGCTGGGGCAGAAACTGTGCGAGAGTTAGAGACCAAGAGCTCGGCCATTGGCACTTCTAATTCCTCGCCACGGGAAAGTATCACTGCGCGTTCGATAAAGTTTGCTAGTTCCCTGACGTTGCCTTTCCACGGACAGTTCGTCACGATCTCCATCACTCGCTGGGGGATAGAGCTAATCTGCTTCCGCATTCTTCGTGACAGCTCCGACACAAAATAGTTCACCAGCAGCGGAATGTCCTCGCGACGTTCCCGAAGGGGCGGGATCTCGATCGGAAATACGTTAAGTCGATAAAACAGGTCCTCGCGAAATTTTCCCTCCCGGACCATGGCTGGAAGGTCGCGATGGGTCGCGGCAATTATGCGCACGTTTACCTGGATCGTTTTGGCACTTCCCAGGCGCTCGAACTCCTGCTCCTGCAACGCACGCAGTAATTTCGGCTGCACCTCCAGGCTGATATCGCCGATCTCGTCGAGAAACAGCGAGCCCCTGTCGGCCAGCTCGAATCTGCCCTTTCTTTGCATCAGGGCTCCTGTGAATGCACCCCTCTCGTGCCCGAACATCTCGCTTTCCAGCAGTCCGGAGGGAATGGCAGCGCAGTTCATGCGTACATAGTCGCGCGCGCGCCGGGAGCTGAGGTTATGAATGGCACGCGCGATCAGCTCCTTCCCCGTGCCCGTCTCACCATAGAGCAGGACGCTGGCATCCGTCGGCGCAACGATGGAGACTTGTTCCAGCACTCTCTGAATGGTTGGGCTCTTTCCGATGATGCCTTCGAAGCAGTACTCAGAGCTGGGTTCGGATCCCAGATACAGTTGCTGGTCTTCGACTCCGCCCACGTTTGGAAAGCTTGTTCCTGCGAGCCCTTCCAGTTCTGTAAACCCAACAGCCGCGTACCCCATCTCATCCTCCTACCCATCTATCACTCTACAGAGCAGAGTGACTAGCTAACGAATGAATAGCTTGGATCTCAGCAAACAGTTCGAAGCTTTCGTTGCTTACGGTGCGCTCCAGTGCCAGGAGCGATGCTACGTACTCTGCCCTTTGCTGTGAACAATGAAGCCTTTGCTTCACTCTCTTTGCCAGTTCGTGGATCCTATCCATGTCCATAAGATCTCCTTACAGGCTCACGCCCAACGCGTGGGCTGTAATGCCGTCATAGTGGTTAGCGGTTAATAACTCGAAGGCTTCTAAAGCAATATCCTCTTCCAGGAAGTCGCTCGCCTTGGCAAGTTCAAAACAATGCCGAGCGGAGTCCTGAAGGTTCTCTATCTCTGGCATAGCGTCTCCTATCCCGGAACCCCACGCTCTTGTTCAACCCCTTGGCTTGAGCTTTGAATTAGAGCCTTTCGTTCCGTCGATGAGCGGATTATGCGACAGAGTGCCGTTTGCGCACAGCCCCAGATCGGGATAAATCGCAAACTCCAGGGAGGCGAATCGCAGCCCTCTTTTGAGTCAGGAATTTTTGGAGGGTAATAGCTTAAGGAGAGTTTGAAACGGGCTTTCGAGGTGGGACTTCTACCCGCTTCCATCCGAAGAGACGAGCATCGACCGACCACAAACCTGGCCCTAGCATAGCGAGGGCGCCGCTTACGGCCGCCACCAACAGCCAAAGCCATGTATCTCCGGGTAGCGTCAGGATCTTCCACGCTTCAACCAGGGCCACTAGGCTTCCTGCAATGGGGGTCCATAAACCGACCGTCAACAGAATCCCACCTAGCAGGAGGACCGCGGACATTACTGAGATGTTAAGTGGAGTGTCGCCCCACAACCGCAAGCCCGCGCGCACGATCAGTACGGAACCGACAACCAAGCGCATCAGGAGCAAGCCTGTACCTGGCCAGCCGCCAGCGAATGTGGAATATAACCGTCGCAATACGCACCCTTACGGACGTTACTAGAATGTGACATTGTGAAGGCAAGTCGAAACCCCAAAAAGAGGCGAAAGGGTCACTCTTTCGAGTTAGCAGAATCGTTGCTCGCCCTTCGCTGTTCGCTTTTCGCCATTCATAAAAAGGTGTCTTGCTCCTGCGCTCGCGAAGAACCGCGAACAGCGAAGCCCGCTTGCGGCCCGGCAGGCATGCGGGGGGAGGGAACTAGAGTTCGATGATTCCTCTCTTCAAACCGATCATGGCGGCGTGCGTCCGGTCGTTGGCGCCTAATTTAGAAAGGATGTTCTTGACCCGGCTCTTAACCGTTTCCTCAGTGATGGAAAGCTGATCGGCAATTTGCTTGTTCGCATTGCCGGCTGCGATCAGTCGCAACACAGCGATTTCTGCCGGCGTCAGGGCGTCATCCGTCGCATGCTCGGCGACTTCGTACGAGGCCTCTGGGGAAAGCGCCTTCTTTCCGGCATGCACTGCACGGATCGTCTCCAGCAGTTCCTTATGCAAAGTATTCTTAAGAAGGTAGGCCTGTGCACCGGCCTTGAGCGCACGGACAATTTGCACATCACCTGCATAGGTCGTCAGCACAATAACTTTTGCTTCGGGAAATTCATTGCGAATCGCAATGAGCGCGTCGAGCCCACTCATCTCCGGCATTTGCAAGTCCATTAGTGTGATGTCGGGATGATGAGTGCGGAATTGCTGAATGGCCTCGCGACCGGTGGACGCTTCCGCAACTAAAGTCATGTCCGGCTGGACTCCCACCAGACCGGCGATTCCTTGGCGTACGAGTGGATGGTCGTCCACTCCGAGAATTCGAATTGGCGAGATATCGGCGCTCATGACGTGGCTCCTAACTCATGCCTTCGCCTTCGCGGCAAACTTTTGTGAAAATTACGAGCTTCTGCAAGCTGTCCCGTAAGCGGTGCTGGCAGGAATGCGCAGTTCCACTTCCGTGCCTGCATCCACTTCGCTCCACATTGTCAGCTTAGCCCCCATAAGTGTGGCGCGTTCCCGCATACCGGGCAAGCCGAAGTGTCCCTTACTGCCATGGCCCGAGAGAACCGCTGCATCAATGCCCTTTCCATCGTCCCGAACACGCATTAGGAACTGCTCATCTTCATAGCGGATTTCAACCTCGACACGCCGTGCCTGGGCGTGCTGAAACGCATTGCGCAACGCTTCGGCAGCAATTCTGTAGATCTCGTCGCGAAGGATGGGATGCAGATCCCGCGACTCGCCGTCAACCGCCACACGGAATGCCGGTCGATTGTTGTTTGAGTGCGTTGCCAGTTCTTCTCCGAGAGTGCTTATGGCCGGGGCGAGCTCGTTGCCTTCGACTGTGGAATCGCGCAGTCCCTGCACCGCATCCCGGCCCTCGGTGATTACCTCGGCGGCCTGTTCGATCGCGCTTCCCAGCTTCGCTTTCGCCTCCATCGGGCGCTCTGGCAGCAACTGGAAAACGGTTTGGAATCCCAGCAGCAAACCATGGAAGCTTTGAAGCAGGGTGTCGTGAAGCTCCCGCGCAATCCGTGTGCGCTCGGCGACACGCGCCGCCAGGGTGATCTCGAACTGGTGACGCAATTGCCGCGCCGCATGGTTGAAGGCTCTCCCGACTACGCCCAATTCGTCATTTCCAATGACATTGACTTCATGCTGAAAATCGCCGCGCGCCAACGCTTGGGCCCCCGAGCCGAGTTCAGCGAGCGGGACAGTAATAGTCCTGGTGACGTACCATCCCAGCGCGGCGGCCGCGAGCAAAGTCAGCAACCAGGCTAACGGGACTACTATGAAAAGGCGATGGCGCACCTGCTCGGTCTCTTCGTTGATTCTTGCCCGTTGTTGAAATACCCGTTCCTCCACTCCCTCCACCAGGGATGAACTCAGATCGATCAAATCCTGGATTTGTCCCGTCAATCGGAGTTGAATAGCAGGCCAATCGCCAGCGTTTGCCAGTTCGATCTCACTGTCAATCTGAGAGGGCAGCGTTGTTCTCAGAGTTTTCAGTGTGCTTGAGATCAAACCGCCCTGTGCAATTTCCGGCGACGAACTGAGCGCTTGCTCTGCGTCTTGAAGATGCCGCAGAAACGTCTCTCGCACCGAAGCCGCTTCGTCTACGAATTGACGCGCGTCGTGACTCCGCGTCAGAACGGCCACCTTACCGCTAAAACTACTCACGTCGAGGTGCAGACGTACAATGGCCGACGATGCCATATCAGTTGTATTCAGCATTTCCGTGTGAGCAGCCAATTGACGGAGCTGCCAAATAGCTACCGCGTCCGCAGCGATCATCAATACGACAATTGTCAGAAAACACGCAGTCAGACGTACCCCTATCGTCAAATGGCTTCGACGAAACAGATTCGCGAATGTGCGGCGCGTGTCTTTCACAGTTCTAGACTAAAGATAATGGATTCATGCTGAGGCCTGCGATTCGCCTCAAACAGTATTTCTAACGTCGCACAAGCCCTGGCTGTTGGTAAAGAGGTGCGTTCGCGCGGGTCGCAGATCTTTCGAGTATCTTCGCCAATTCCTCTTGCAAGTCAGCGGCGGCTTGTGAGGCGGATTTTTTATGGCTGAGCACGGCATGGACTTCTTCAAAGTACGTGCGCGAGACATCTGGGTACGCCTTACCGGCTACGGTAGACGGCCGGACCGCTGCACCTTGGCGAAACACCAGCAATACTGTGGAGAAATATGGATTTTGGGCCAGAACCTCGGAATCCTGGTAGAGCTCAGGTATGGTCGGCGGCCCAGCGGACGTGTGGCATCTCCTGGCTTGCTCTTTGCGACTAGTCAGAAAGCGAACCAACATCGCCGCCTCACGCGGGTGCGACGAATAACGCGAAACACCGTAGCCTTGTCCTCCCAAAGTTGCGGCCGGCCCAGCCCTCCCCGCCGGGAGAGGCGCGATATCGAAGTGATCCCTGGTAGGCGAGTTTTCAGCGCGCGCGGCCACATACGCGTTCGGCCAGTTGCGCATGAAGGCAGCGTTTTCCGCTTGCCAGATGTTGAAGGCATCCCACTCCTTGTAGGCGGTTACTCCCGGCGGAGAGATCGTCCCAACCCAGCGCATAGCCCTGTTCCAGGCGCCAATGGCCTGCGGATTGTTTACCGTAACCTTCCTGTTCTCATCGAGAATGGTTCCACCGCCCTCTGAAACCTGCCATTCCAGAGCGTTGCAGGTCAGAGCCTCAGAAGGCGCACCTTGCCACACATAACCCCAAAAATCTTTATTCCCCTTGGCGCGCTCGCCAGCCTGAATCCGCTTCGCCATCTTCTCAAGCTCTTCCCATGTTTTCGGCGGCGCAGTGTAGCCATACTTTTGCAATAGGTCGACCCGATAAAAGAGCAGGCCTTCGCCGAGGGAGTAAGGCAAAGCCACAAGCCGGCCGTTTACGGTATTGTTCTTGATCAGTTCCGGAAAGTGCGCTGCGATTTCCTGCTCAGACACATAGGCCTTGAGATCGACGAGGTTGTCTGCCAGAATCCCAGGCCAGATGACGTCGATGCCGTAAACGTCCGGAACCTTCGCCCCGCTTTCCAGCAGGTTGCGCCACGTTTCCAGTTGGTCTACTGCCACTTCCGGTGCGGGCATGACCTGAACCCGAATTCCAGTCTCTTGGGTGAACTGTTTGAGTTCCTCACCGAGGCGCGCCTGAGACTCCTTGTCGACCCACGATTGGTCGATGATTGTGAGTACCACGTCCGGAGCAGCTTGGTTCTTCTTATTACAACCTAGCGCTACCGAAAGGACGAATACACAAATCGCTCCGAGAATGACGCAGCCAGCCCACTGGAGACGAAGGTGCAATGACCTGACCAGGCACACCGGCCCCGGCGTGGATCCATTTTGTATTCCCGAGGAGGTAGCTATGTACTGGGTGACACGTTTGTCCGGATCGAGGGCGTGAACCGCCCCTGCCAGCATTGATGCGCAAGCGAGATGACGTCGTAAATCTGCCGCAAGGGTCCTGCGACACCGGTCTAATTCAACCCGAAGCTCTGAATGAGAAGCCATTCTTCGCATGTCCCCAGCCGGGCAGCAGCATACACCATGGTCCCCGCTCCAGTACTCTTAGTCGTGACCGTCGCCGACCGCGAGGATTCGAATTTACGAGATATCGGCGCTCATGACCGGTCTCCTACTTCAAGGCTTCGCTGCAAACTTCTCGGCCAACCAGGAACGCCTTCGAGATCTCGCGTACGCGATGTCGGCGGGAAGGCGAAACTCCACCTCGGTTCCGGTGTCGACTTCGCTCCATATTGTCAGCTTGCCTCCTATGAGGGTGGCGCGCTCCCGCATCCCGGGCAATCCGTAGTGTCCCTCCCGGCTCTGAGCCGAGAGAACCGCTGCATCAATGCCCTTTCCGTCATCCCGCACACGCAAGCGGAATTGCTCATTGTCATAGCGGATTTCAACCTCAATCTGCTTTGCGTTTGCGTGAAGAAAAGCGTTTCGAAGCGCTTCGGCAGCGATCTTATACATTTCGTCGCGGAGGATGGGATGCAAATCTCGCGACTGGCCCTCCACGGCTACACGGAATGCAGGACGGGGGCCGGTTGAGTCCGCTGCGAGTTCTTCTCCGAGCGTGCTTATCGCCAGTGCCAGATCATTGGTTTGAATTGTCGAATCGCGCAATCCCTGCACCGCATCCCGGCCTTCCGTGATAGCCCCGGCGGCCTGGTCGATCGCGTTGTCCAGCTTCTCCTTCGCCTCGATAGGTCGCTCCGGCAGCAACTGGGAAACAGTCTGGAAACGGAGCAGCAGCCCATGAAAACTTTGCAGCAGAGTATCGTGCAGCTCCCGCGCAATCCGTGTACGCTCGCCGACGCGCGCGTCCAGCGTCATTTCGAACTGACGATGCAATTGCCGCAGTCGCCACTGGTAGATCGCCCACAGCAGCGCCAGAGATAAGACGGCGCAGAGGGCGCGAAACCAATTCGTCTGGTAGTACGCAGGAGCGATGTAGAAATCCAGCTTGGCGGCGCTCTCGTTCCAGACGCCGTCGCTGTTCGATGCGATCACGCGAAAGGAATATTTGCCGGGCGGCAAATCGGTGTAGAAAGCCTGTCGGCGCGTGCCGACCTTGTGCCAGTCGCGGTCATAAGGATCGAGGCGGTAACGAAACTTCACTCGCTGCGGAATCAGAAAGGTCGGTGAAGTGTAATCAATCTGCAGGTCGCGCGGGTGCGGCGCGACTTTAAGGTTCGCGGTGGCCGGGAATTCCTTCCGGTCAACGATGACTGATTCGATGGAAGTCTTCGCCGCCGGAGGTGCCGGACGAGAGCCGGGAGGGGTTCGAGCACCTGTACGACAAGTCCGTTGGCAAACCACACCCGACCGTCCGGAGAGGTTGCGGCTAAGCTAAAGGAACCGTTATTGGGTTGAGCTCCATCCAATTGGTCATAGACCCGGGTCTGGAGGACTGCACCCGGGTTGGCCCACCATCGTTGGAGCTCGGAATCGGCTATTTCAACTACACCGCAACGAGTGTAGAGCCACCATCGCTTCTGATTGTCCTGGATGAAAGTGATAATAAAGTCGCACGGCAGACCATTTTTCATCGTCATTCGCTGCACTTTGCCCGCGCGCCATCCCACCAGCCCGTGCTCCGAGCCAGCCAAGACTGAGCCGTCTGCAGCAGGGATAATTTGGAACGTAATCGGATAGCCTCCTGGGTCCAACGGGAACTTTGTTTCCACAGCGCCGTTGCGGAACAGCGCGATGTCTCCTTTTACGGTGCCTACCCAGATTCCACCATGTGGATCCGCCGCGATATGTCCCGGCGGAAATTGCGGCATAGGGAACACTTCCCGGACCTGGAAATCGCGGATGCGAATCAGCTTTCGGGGATGGCCTTTACACGCCGCCCAAATATTCCCGTCTATGTCCTCCGTCAACCCAACTACCATTCCAAGCGGCTGACGATTGGGTTCAGGGAGACGACGGAAATGCCCATCTTTGAACTGATACAGGTCGTCATCCACCCCCACCCACATGTTTCCCGCGTCGTCTTCCAGCATGGATGTCACTTGAGTGCCGGGAAGACCTTCACCAGCGCGAATTGATGAGACGTTGCCGTTGACGATGTGGTCCAGCGATCCGGCATTGGCTACCCATATCGTGCCGTCTCTGCTGGCTAGCAGCC
Organism: uncultured Acidobacteriaceae bacterium; assembly: GCA_963836295.1. GTDB lineage: Bacteria > Acidobacteriota > Terriglobia > Terriglobales > Acidobacteriaceae > Bog-257. The sequence goes on from CAWIIY010000017.1 coordinate 102,270, forward strand.
CCGCGGCTAAGTCCTTTGGCAATCCCTCTGAGGGCGAGAACGTAGCAACAGCTGGCTCGCGGAAGTTGTCTATTCCGCTTGTCGTTCCTGCCCAGACGATTCCTTCGCGGTCTTCGTAAAGGGCCCATACGGAATCACCCGACAAACCGTTCGTATGGTCGTAATGGTCTACCACGTTTCCATGAATACGAAAGAGCCCGTGGCCTACGGTGCCCACCCAAAGGTTGCCGTCACGATCGAACATCAGTGTTCCGAAATCGAGGCGACTGCCGTCGAACGTGGGCGTCACGAACGGTTTCGCAACACCGTCCTTGAATCGTTCAAGTCCATGACCTGCCGATATGCCCAGCCAGAGAGATCCGTCGGGACCACGCGCCAAGCTCTGAATCCCCTCGGTCCGATACGTCTCCGAGCTACCCCGGTGCCAATGAACCAGCGACGTCTGTCCTCCCAGCCAAAAGCCACCCTCCCCGTCGGCCAGCAACGATTGGATCTGGGGCATCGGTATTCCATCCACCTTTCCGAAACATTGGAATGCGTGGTCGGTAACATGGCAAAGGGGCGCGTCCGGAGCGCGGCTTCGCACCATCCACAAAGAGCCGTCCGGATCTTCGCTCACGGTTTCGAACATTGTCCCTTGCAGGGGGAAGTGAGAAGTGACAACCCCATTTTTCAGGTGAACCAGCTCGGGCTTCCCGACTACCCAAAGTCCACCTGCGCGGTCGGCAAAGACATTCACTGCGCTGCTGAACGGAACAACCCCAGGCAAATGCCATGGCACAAATCGAACGCCATCGAATCTGTAGATATCGCCCGGAAGAGACACGAACCAGAGGAAGCCGTCCGCGGTTTGCTTGATCTCGTGCATCCCCGAAGGCAGGGATCCATCTTGTATTCGCCAGGATGTATGCATGTACTGGGTGAGATGTTTGTTCGGATCGAGGGCGCGAAGCGTGCCTGCCAGTAACAATAGGCCGAGACAGGAGCCTAGCGTGGCCGCAAACGCACCGCGGGCCCAATTGAAACGAAGCAGAAGCGGTCGGCGAGAAGCCGTCTTTCCCATGTTCGTAGCCGAACAGTCTCAGACAGTATCCCGTTCAGGCTTACACGGGCTACTTGGCAGATAATGTAGCACTCTCGCTGCCGCTTGTCAGTGACCGGTGTGTTCGAACGCGGTGGATGTTGCGATACCAAATGGTCGATAATTGTCAGCCCGCATCGGATTCCAACATTGCGCTCAGCCCCAATACGGATACTAAAACGATGATTGTCGGCGGGATCTACTTTCGCCTCGCACTCTGGTTAACCTGCCGCCTGAAAGCCTGCGCACCATGCGGACTGTCGCCGCTTCCCATGCCATGTCGAGGTGTTTTCTTCCATCCGCCCCCTCAACCAAGTGCCAATGCATCTTCAAACGGGTCATTTTTCCTACCTCCTTGAAAGTTCGCTGACTATTCACTCTCCCCAGTGCAGGTGGGACGCCAACCCTGATTGCTTGCAAAGTGGCTCTCGAGCAATGACATAGCGGTATTCGCCGCTTTCGAATTCTGCCCGGATTCGGGCACTGACCGCAATTGGGGCGGTGCACGTCACGAAGAGCGTAACTGAGATAATGCTTGTGCTGCGATGTGGTCCGATGGGGTAGCTTCAGCTCGCGGGTTGACGTGCAATTCCCAGCTTTCTCATTTTGTTCTGCAGCGTTGTGCGTTTCAGTCCCAAGCGCTCCGCTGCGCCGCCTTGTCCCGAGATTTTCCCTTGTGCGGCCTTGAGCGCCTCCACGATCGCCTGGCGCTCAGCTTCCTGAAAAGTCGAGTCGGATGTGGTGCTGGCGACTGACGGTCTCTTCAACTCCTTGAGCGGTACCCGAAGCTCGCTGCCTGGAGTCAGTATGACGGCCCGCTCGATGAAGTTTTCCAACTCGCGAATATTGCCCGGCCAGGGTGCAGTCGTCAGAGCCTCCATGGCTTCTTTGGGAATCGACTGGATATGCTTCTGCATCTTGCGAGACAATCGAGAGACGAAAAAGTTCACCAGAAGAGGAATGTCATCACGTCGGTCCCTAAGTGGCGGAATCTCGATAGGAAAAACATTCAGCCGGTAGAACAAATCTTCGCGAAACTGATTATCGCGCATCATCAATGGCAAGTCACGGTGGGTGGCAGCGATCAGGCGCACATCTACGTGAATGGTCTTGGCGCTGCCCAATCGCTCAAACTCGTGCTCCTGCAAGGCTCGAAGGAGCTTTGGCTGCAGTTCGAGGCTGATGTCCCCAATTTCATCGAGGAATAGCGTGCCCTGATCGGCGATTTCGAATCGTCCTTTCTTCTGTATCAACGCGCCGGTGAATGCACCCCTCTCGTGGCCAAAGAGCTCGCTCTCGACCAGCCCGGAGGGAATGGCTGCGCAATTCAGCCGAACGAACGTGCGGTTCTGCCTGGTGCTGAGGCTGTGGAGGGCGCGCGCGATCAACTCCTTTCCGGTTCCCGTCTCCCCGTGCAACAGCACTGTCGAATCCGTGGGCGCGACAATTTCGATTTGCTGTAGGACTTTGCGAAGTGCCGCGCTCTTTCCGACAATATCTTCGAAGTTGTATTCGGCCCGAATCTCCGACTCAAGATATAGGCGCTCCTGCTCTATCAAATTTCGCGAAGCATTCAGCTTTTCGTAGGCAAGTGCATTGTCCAGCGCCAGCGAAATCTGGGTCGCAATCTGCCCCAGCAGATCGAGATCGTCGCGGCGAAAATGATCTGGCCTCTTGCTCCCCAACGTCATCACGCCCAGAGGACCATTGGGCGTGCGCAGTGCTGTGACCACCATAACCTCGATGCCCTCGTGTCGGAACGCGTCACGGACAGTAGCCGGAAGCGCTTCCAGTTCCGCACGGGTCCACAATTCGGGCTGGCGGGTTCGCATTCTATGGAGGTCCTCACCGGTGAGTGCGGGCATCGTGATGTCATCCAGGAAGCCGCGGCTGGCGGGGAAATCCATGGCGGCACATTCCAGGCGATTCTGGTCCTTGTCGATGATCCAGACCGCAGCGTAGTCGTTGTCAAAATATTTGCGGAGCGAGCCGCAGGCAGCGCGAAACAGCGCCTTCACGTCCAGATGTGTAATGACGTGATTATTGATTTCGAGGAGCAGCTTCCACCGGTCTCGCTCGGCCACCAATTGTCCCTGATACGACTCCGCGGCATCGCTCGCCAGCGCGCTCTCGAGAGCCGTTGCCACATGAGAGGCGACTGCCTCCATAAGCGCGATCTCGGCTGCTCCTGTTTCCCCCTCTTCCCGAGTTCCGAACCACAGCACTCCAAGCCTTCGTCTGGGAGTGGAAACAGGCACCATGTACGAGGCCCGTAGTTCGGTGGTGCCGGCCTGAGAAGCTGTTGGCAGAAACCGAGACATCTCGAGGCGGATGTCAGGAACATAGATCGTCCGTTGTTCCTCGATTGCACGACCAGCAGCGGTAGCTCCGTAAGGAATCTCAGCACCAAGGTCGACATGAGGTCCTGCCGAACCTCGTTCCAAAGCTACGAGGCGCAGCGACTTGCCATTCTCTGTCAAGAGCATCATGGCAATGCCGTCGAAATGAAGAATTGCCGACAGCAGCTTATGCAGGCTCTTGAGGACGGCCTGCACGCCCGTCTGTTTATCGATCGCAGTTGCCAGCTCGAGCAGTGTGCGATAGCTGGCATCTGGCGCTTGCATCTGTGATCGCTGCTCTGTTGTGAAATCCATTACCACTTCTGCCCTCCTATGCCTTTCTCTATCCGTAGCTCGCCCGTTCTTTCAGTTCGTCGTTGTCAGCACCTACCCGCAGTTTTGGGTCCTTGCCGACCAGGTGTGTAATTAGCGCAAACAGCAGGCTTACGGATATACCACACATCAATACTCCCATCATGCTCTCTAAGGGCCCTAGCAGCCGCCATTTCAGCGGGACGACAACATCGCCGTATCCAACGGTGGAATAACTGGTTGCCGAAAAGTAAAACGCAGAATTCCAAGACCGAAAACAAAGGCAGCGATAGCAGCACGCCCAAAGCAGAATGATAATTCCCTGCAGCATGATGATGGCTATTGTGGCTCGCATGACCAGCGCCGCAGAGTATGACATCCGAAGCTCCTGAATGTCACCTAACGCCACCGCCCTTAGCCAGCTTATCAATGCAGCAACTCCGGCACACTGCAGACACAGTGTGAGCACCACTAGAAGAACGGCTGCGCCAACCTGTTGAAGCCAAATCATAACTGTGGAACACTCCGTTTGGTGAACTGCAACACATCATATCCGCTGACGCCTCCACCAGCCTGCTATGTCGCCGGTTAGCTCTGCCAACCTCCGCCCAGGTTTCTATAGAGATCCACCAAAGCCAGAAGCTCATTGAGCCGAGCTTGCGCGAGCCCCAGCTCAGCATTGAAGTAATTGGTCTCATTCGTCAATACTTCCAGGTAGCTGGCTCGGCCACCGCCATACCGCACTTCGGAGAGACGTGCCGAATCCTGAGCGGCCACCGTCAGTTGCTCGTGATATTCGCGAAACTCACGGTCCTTTTGGTAAGCCACCAGCGAGTCTGAGACGCCGAGAAAAGCTTCCTGAATCGTCTTTTGATACATCAGCAGGAATTCCTGTTTTTGCGCTTCGGTGTACCTGACGCCCGACTTGATTCTGCCGCCGGCGAATATGGGTTGCGTTAGTGAGCCTCCGAAAGCCCACCAACCGGCTGGGCCTGCAAACAAGCTAGTCAGCGCTGAGCTGGCATATCCCGCGTTAGCGGTCAAAGAAATGTTGGGGTAGTAGGCGGCCTTCGCTACTCCGATTTGCGCGTTGGCAGCCACGAGTTGCTGCTCGGCTTCCCGGATGTCGGGCCGCCTCTCCAGCAAGCTGGAAGGAAGTCCGGCCGGCACCTCTGGCGGATGCGGCTGCTCGATCAGCGGTAGGCCGCGCGCGATTGGGCCAGGGTTGTTCCCCAGCAGAGTGCTGATGTAGTTCTCCTGCTGCTGAATACGACGTTCGAGATCTGGAATATTTTCAGCCGCAGCGGCGACCAGTTGCTCGGCCTGGCGCTGGTCAAGCATGTTGCTCGCGCCACCGCTTACCAGGGTCTCGGTCAGCTTCAGCGACTCTTTGCGAGCAGCCAAGGTTCGGCGCGAGATCTCCAATTGCAGGTCCAGCGCACGAAGCTGGAAGTAGGAAGCAGCGACATCGCTCACCAGCGTAGAAATCACGTACTCCCGCGCCCAACGTGCTGCGACCAGATTGGCGCGCGCCGCTTCCGTGGCGCGGCGGTATTTGCCCCAGAAGTCCAGTTGCCAATTGAAGCTGGCACCAACTGCGTTTACATCCGACTCGGTGTTGGGAGTGAACTTGTTTTGCGGCGCATCGAAATTGATCGCTGCCGCGCCTACGCCCACTGTGGGTAGTTGGTCAGCACGCGTGATACCTAATTGCGCCTGGGCCTTCAGAATGCGCGCCGCTGCGATATTCACATCGTAGTTATTCTTCAGCGCAGTCCTGATGAGGTCCTGTAGTTCCTTATCCTGAAAGACTTCCCACCACTTCTCCTCTCCGAGAGACTGCGCTGACGGCAACGCCTGGCCCGCAGCTTGCGCGTTCTTCTGCTCGCCAGTCTGAGCGGTAGCTTGTGCAGCCTTCCGCAGATGGCGCTGCGCCGCGGTAGCCTCCGGGTACATCCACGTTGGGCCGTTTGTAGTTGGGACCGACCGTGCAACCGGTGGCCACTAACATCAGCATCGCAATTGTGGCTAATCTTTTCACGTTAGTCCCCTTCCACCGCAACCGGTTCCGGAAGCTCAGGAGCATGCTGCTCCTGCTTCTTATCCGCACCCGTGAGACGTTCCACCAGCACGTACAGTGCCGGGATAATGAAGATGGCAATGCCGGTTGCAGCCAGCATCCCGCCAATTACGGTGGTGCCCATGATTTGCCGGCCGACGGAACCTGCGCCGGTGGCGATGAACAAGGGCACGCAACCGAGAACGAATGCGAACGAGGTCATCAGAATTGGCCGCAGCCTCAGTCTGGCGCCTTCGAGTGCAGCGTCCACCACCGGCTTGCCATAGACTTCGTGTTGCTCCTTGGCAAACTCGACAATCAAGATCGCGTTCTTCGCAGCCAACCCGATCAGCATCACGAGTCCGATCTGCGAGTAAACGTCGTTGTCGATCTGCACCATGAACGCCGGGAAGATCATCCCGAGCACGGTACGCCGCAGCCACAGCAGGCCGAACGCGCCGGCAACCGCAACCGGCGTGCTCAACAGCACACTGAACGGCAGCGACCAGCTTTCATACAGCGCCGCAAGGATGAGGAAGACAAACAGCAGCGAGACGCGCGAAGATGACCGAGGATGGGATGCCCTCGCGCGCCTTTTGCTCCTGCCGTGACATGCCCATATAGTCGAAGCCCATCTCCGGCGGCATCGTCTGGTGGAAGACCTCTTCCAGCGCATTCGTAGCCTGCTCTGAGCTGTAGCCCGGCGCGGCGCTGCCGATAATCTGCGCTGCGGAATACTGGTTAAAGCGCATCTTGAATTCCGGGCCGTAACGCGACTCGAACCGGGTCAGCGCCGACAACGGCACCATTTCGCCCTTGCTGTTGCGGACGTAGAACTGTCCCGCATTGTCCAGGTTGGAGCGGTAGGTTGCTTCTGCCTCTACCCGAACTTGCCAGGCGCGACCGAAGTCGTTGAAGTAGTTGACAAACAGGCCGCCCATGAACGCCTGAAGAGTGTCATAGACATCGCTGAGCTTGACGCCCTGCTTCAGTACCTTTTCCTTGTCCACGTACACGAATTTTTGCGGCGTGCTCGGTATATACGTGGTGGTAACCATGCCGATCTCGGGCCGTTTGCGAGCGGCCTCGAGGAACTTGTTCAGGTTGGTCACCAGGAATTCGGGATCCTTTCCCGCGCGGTCTTCCAGCACAAACTGGAATCCGCCCGAGGTGCCGACTCCCGAGATTGCCGGTGGAGAGAAGGCGAAGACGGTGCCCTGGGGAAGGGTAAGGAGCTTAAGGTTCAGCTTCGCCTTGATGACCTGAAATTGCTCGTCAATGTGCTTACGGTCTTCCCACGGCTGGAGTGTCACCCAGAAGAATGCGTTGTAGCTGGTGCGGGTGAGGCTGAGGAGGCTGAATCCCATGACGGTGCTGGTGTACTTCACTCCTGGTGTGGCCTTCAGGACAGCTTCTACCTCGCGGGCTGCGTCCGACGTCGCCTGGAGGGAAGACGCTTCGGGCAGTTGCATCTGGATGTACATGTATCCCTGGTCCTCGTCAGGCAGGAAGCTGGAGGGCAGCACCTTCCCAAAGAAGACACCGGCAATGCCAAATGCGGCGACTGCCACCAGAGCCAACGCACTTTTCCGAATCAGCCCGCGGCACGCGCCCACGTACAAATTGCTGCCGGACGCAAACATGCGATTGAACCAGGCGAAGAATTTCGCCAGCGGCCCGTGACTCTCTTTCTTGGGCCGGAGAAACAAAGCCCCAAGCGCCGGACTCAAGGTCAGGGCGTTGAAGGCTGAGATAATGACGGAAATTGCGATGGTCAACGCAAACTGCTGATAAAGTCGGCCAGTGATGCCGGGGATGAATACGGTCGGCACGAACACCGCGGAGAGTACCAGTGCAATACCAACCACCGGCCCGGTCAGTTCCTGCATGGCTTTGCGAGCCGCTTCCTTCGGAGTCAGACCTTGTTCGATGTGGTGTTGTATGCCTTCAACCACTACGATGGCATCGTCCACCACCAGGCCGATCGCCAGCACGAGCCCGAAGAGCGAAAGCGTATTGACAGAAAACCCGAACAACGGAAATACAGCGAAGGTGGCCACCAGCGAGACAGGGCACCGCGAACATCGGGATGATGGTCGCACGCCAATCCTGCAAGAAGATGTAGACGACGAGGATTACCAGGATGAAAGCTTCTAAAAGAGTTTGCACGATCTCGTGCATTCCCGCCCTTACGGCATCGGTGGTGTCCAGGGTAACGGCGTAGTCCATGTCCGCCGGGAAGCTCTCCTTCATTTTGGCCATCAGCTTCCGGATGCCCTTTGCCGATTCCACCGCATTGGAACCGGGTAATTGGTAGATACCGACAATCGCGGACGGCTGACCGTTTAGTCGCGTTAACCAGCTATAGTCCTGGGATCCCAGTTCTACCCGGGCTACGTCCTTCACGCGCACTACTCCGCCATCGGCGCTTTCGCGGACCACAATGTCGCCGAACTCTTCCGGCGTCTTGAGCCGCCCCTGGGCACGTACCGCATAGGTGAACTTCTGCCCTGTTTCGGCTGGTTCACCTCCGACTTGGCCGGCTGGATTTACCGTGTTCTGGGTTTGCACCGCATTAGCAATCTCGTTCACGGTGATGCCCAACTTCGCCAGTTGATCGGGTTTCACCCAGATTCGCATTGCGTACTCGCCGATGCCGTAGATCTGGACCTGTCCTACACCGTAAGAGCGGGCAATCGGCTCCTTAAGATTGATATAGCCGAAATTCGACAGGAACTTCGCATCGTGAGTGCCCTTTGGTGAATACAACGCGACCAGCATCATCGGCGAGGTCAAAGACTTCTTCACGTCGATGCCGATCTGGTTGACCTCCTGGGGGAGCTGGCCATTCGCCAGTTGCTGGCGTGACTGGGTGAGGATGAGGTCCATGTTTGGGTCGGTCTTGAGATCAAAATCGACCATCAACGCTGTACTCGAGTTGTTGGTCGAGTTCAGCGAGTACATGTAATCCATGTTGTCCACGCCATTGATCTGCTGCTCCATGGGCGTGGCTACGGCTTTCTCCATGGTCTCGGCGTCAGCACCTGGGTAAATGGCCTGCACCCGTATCTCGGGGGGAGCGATGTCCGGGAACTGCGCGACCGGCAGGCTAACGATGGTGATCGCGCCAATGATCACCATAAGGATCGAGATGACGATGGCGACGATCGGACGCCGAATGAAAAACTCAGACATGACTACCGTACCTCCGCCTGGACATTCGCGGGCTTGGGAACGACGGGCGTTCCGTCCTTCACCTTCTCAATGCCTTCCACAATTACCTGGTCGCCTGGCTTCAGGCCCTCGTCAATTACCCACATTGCCCCGACCTTCTCTCCAGCCTTCACTTGTCGAATCACGGCCTTGTTGCCGGGGCCGAGAAGCGCTACCTGGTAACCGCCCTGAAGCTCTTTGACAGCGCTCTGCGGCACCAGCAGCGCATTCTGCTCGATGCTGGTTTGTATCCGCACACGCCCATACTGGCCGGGGCGCAGCTTGTTGCCTGGATTGGGGAATGCCGCAACCATTCGAATGGTTCCGGTGCTGGGATCGATCTGACGATCGGTTAGCAGGATTTTGCCTTTTTGGGGGTACACCGTGCCGTCGGCCAGGATCAGATCAGGGGAGCTTTCGAAAAGGTTGATCTGCTGACCTCCTGTGGTGATGTGCTGGGCGCGCAGATACTCCTGCTCGCTGACTGGGAAATAGACCTTGATCGGGTCCACTTGCGAAACGGAAGTCAGGTGAACATTGGGTCCCACCAGATTGCCTATCTGCACTTCGGCGATCCCCACTACTCCATCTACCAGCGAAGTAACCTTGGTCCAGCCGAGATCGAGTTGCGCGCGCTCGACTGTCGCCTTTGCCGACTCGACGGCTGCCTGTGCCGCGAGTCTGGCCTGGATTTCAGTATCGAGTTGGGCCTTTGCAATGGCCTTTTGCTCAGCGAGCGGAGTATCGCGCTCTACGTTCGAGCGTCGTTCTGCCCAACTCGGCCTGCGCCTGGGCCAGATGTGCCTTGGCGCTGTCAAGAGTAGCCTGGAAGGGTCTTGGGTCGATCTGGAACAGGACCTGTCCTTTGCTGACAGCCGATCCCTCTTTGTAATTCTGGCTGATGATGTAGCCGGACACCTGCGGCCGTATCTCGGCGTTGACATAGCCGTCCAAGCTCGCGACCCATTCACGCTGGACTGGGACGTCACGCTGAATGGGTTGCGCGATTAATACTTCGGTCACTATGTTTGGCACGGCGGCATTGCCGTTGCTGCATGCAACCATGCCTACGCTCAGTATTCCGAGAGCCGCAGTGATGATGATCCGACTCATCCGTGCTTTTTGTCTCTTAGGAGTTTTGCAATACATTCCAATACCTTCCTGCTCACAAGTACCCAATCAAGTAGTGCTGACGAACAGGCTGACTAGTGCATGAAGCGTGCCAACCGGCCTGTGAATCTAAGCTCGGCGATGCAAAGCACTTACGCGAGAGTGCAACTGCCCACAAACTATGCTCGGGCAGGTTCGCTGCCCGCATGCGGGCACGAGATCGTATTCGTGTGCTGGATGACTTGTGGCAGGGAATCGCGCCGATTAGCGCCTAGGTTGGAAGATCGAATTTCGCTTAGGCGAGACATGCGGAATCGCGTTATCCGCAAAGGCAAGTGGGAGTCAACATGCCCGATTTTCGGCAGTGTCACTGGCCAGCAAAACAGTTTGGAATCGGGCTTCGGTGCTGCCGAGCTTCACTCCTGCGGCGCTTGCGTTGGCTATGTACCTTAGAATAGCGTCTGTGGTTTCCTCAACCCGAGTATCGGGCCGATGGAACTTACGAGTAGCCGTGGACACTAGCCGGCAGAGGCTATACCGATTACGCAGAATACCTTCGGCAGCAAACACCAGTTCAGATCTCATCGCTCTAATTGCCCAGTAAAGAACTTCGAAGATTCTCAAAGCACGCTTGTCACCGCCCGTTCCGCAGAGCCATATCTTTTCAAGGAGGCGAGACGGCCGTACCTTGCGGCACGGCCGCTGTGCGTGGAGAGGCTAATCAGGAGGAAGTTGGAGGCACATTGGAGGTTCTCTCTCGACTTTTTGTCTATTCACACAGACATAGGTTCTACTGCACGTATGTAGCCAGGCTGAAGCGCCGGTCTGAAGCGGAGATATAACAAATCGGGAGACGTGAGCCGCCGCCCTTATTCGGACAATGACCGCATAGAGGCAATCAGGTTCTCGGAGCGCGACGTAAATCCGAAGATTCTACAGCTAAATAGTCGCCTGTGAGCTTGGCAGCGGTTTTGCAATTGACAACAGATGATGAATAAGGCAACTGCCGAGATGGAGACCCATGTTTCGAGCGCAGATTAACCAAATGCCTGACGGTCCGAACTCTAAAGATGGAAGGCTGTCTGGTCGCAGAATGGGCACAAGAGGCTAAATCCTTGATGACGAGTGGTCCTGTTCCGAAAGGCCTCATCGTTGATATTACGGATGTAAGTCATATCGATTCGATGGGCGAGCAGGTTCTGGCTTGGCTGGCAAGTATTGGCGCATCCTTCATGGCCAGAGGGGTATATGCTGCCTCGGTTTGTGAGCGACTGCAGCTGCCTTTCTACGGGAAGCGAAATCGCCGAAAACGACCCTAACTAACGTTGACATCCTGACTTCCGCGATCAGTCTTTCTGAAGTCGTCGTCTATGCTTGGGTACGATTAGCAATCGCGGTTATTATGAGCGAAAACACGCCTGCGGTCGCGGTCAGGTGATGTGCAAGGCAACCGATAGCGGGTAATGGTCTGAAGCAACAACGCTGTCGTGCAACTCGGGCCTGCCATAACCTAGCGGGCCGCCAACCAGGATCCAATCAACAGCTCGTGCACGGCCCAGCTGCGGCCGCGTTATGGTGGGACGGCGATTGCTATGGTTGAAAGGACTTAGCAACCGCGCGCCATTCACGACCGAAATAGCCGGTTCACGCGAAAGCTCGAAATTGAAGTCACCGCCTACTACGACCGGCAGACCCGAGCCACATCGATGAATGTCCCTAACAACCTCGGCTAATTGACTGGCCCGAAGCCGGTCCCTCCCGCGGCTTTCCAAGTGAAGGTTGTACACGAGCAGCCGCTTTTCTGACCATGTGACATCGCTTACGAGCGCCATCCTACCTCCCAGTCGTCGCTGTGATTTTTCCAGCTGCGGAATAAACCAGCGCGGGCGCCAAAAACCTGATTGACCGCCAAACGTGAGTATGCGCGATGACAGAATCGGAAACTTTGAGAGCGTAGCCTGGCCGTGGTAAGCAGGCGAGCTGTGATGGCCTTGTGTCAGTTCCTGGAACTCGCGTCCGAAAACATAGTTCATCCGCAACGCCTGCGCGATTTCACGGGCGATGTTGCGGTACTGCGTCCGCCGGGCATTAACATCGGCTTCCTGTAGCAGGATCAGATCCGCTGAAGCGTTGCCGAGAAACTCGATGATCCCCGGTAGCTGCAGTCCGCGATTGATGTTCCAGCTGATCACCCGGATCGTAGATCCGAGAACGCAGGAATCGGCTGCTGCAAGGAACGACCCTGTTTCAAGCTGTTCCATCACGTCTTACCCGGACTCGCAATTTCGAACCAGCGTAGCCTCTGTATCCAGCAAATTGCCCCTTTACAGCCTTGCCGCAGCCGCCGAACTAGCCGATAAGGTGGGTTCCTTGGGCGAAAACGCTATCAGCGAATACGCGCAAATAATCCACGCCAGGGTCGCCCCGACTGCTCCCACACAGATCGGTATCCACGTCAGATTCAAAAGCGCAAACGCGAGAAGCGCGTAAGGCAGGAAACAACGACGGATAATGAACTCGAGATGTCGGCCGATGTATGCGAGCGGATTCGACATTTGGCTTTCGGCCTTCTTCTGCCACACCGCGAGATACTGCTCCGGACGCTGTCCCGAGAGCCGTTTGCGTCCGATGGAGGCCAGAACGAACATAGCGATGGCGCCCAACAGAAGCATTCCGCCCCACGTTAGGTAGCTCGTCTTTCCTGTGCTACGGACCAGTCCAACGGTCATTCCGACAAAGATGAAGATGTAGTAGAGGTAGTCGCAAATCGTATCCAGCCAGCACCCAAAGTCCGATACTTGCAGTTTCAGGCGGGCAACCTCTCCATCGCAGCCATCGAGAATGCTGGCCCAGACCGACAATACGGCACCGATGAGCGCGTGCCAATATCCGCCTAACCCGAAGTACAGACCAGAGGCAAAGCTCACGCCCAAGGTGAAAAGGCTTACCATGTTCGGAGTAATTGGGAATTTGATGAGTTGGCGGCTGATCGGTATGGAAACTTTTCGATTCATTCGTGCGAAGATCCCATCCGTAGGCTTGACGAGCCAGCTCTCAAGTTTTTTTTCCGCCACAAGACGGTCCTGTTCGTTGGCTACCTTTTGCCAACTGTCTTGCGGTGCAGTCTCGCAGTACACAACGGTCGGTCCAAACTTGCCTACATGACGCGTGCGGATCCATTCGTGTAGCTCCTCTATGCTCCCAATCTTCGAGTTGCTATCTCTGACGAGGTCGAGTGCTAGATCCCGAGACAGAGCCGTCAATCCAACTAAAGCACCGCCCGAGACCAGTTCCAGCGCGCCGTCACCATCCCATTCGCTGGCCGTCCGGTATAAAGAAGGCTGATAGCTGCAATCTCCTCGTACCAGAATCACACGACTAGCGTCCCGAACAACGCTGCCCAAAACTGCGCTAACAGCGGCAATGTGCGATGACACCTCGACCCACTCGACAGATGAAGGCAGACGCCCAGTTCGAGCCAAGCTCTGGCGTATACGAGCACCGTTCACCGGGTCAACCACGACCAGCACGCGATCGGCGCCTGCGCTGCGTGCGCTCATGATCGCACGCAGTACAAGGGGGAGGGCGCCGACTTGTGCCAAGGCGGAATGCGACAAATCCAAACTTGAGGCCGGCTGGTTCGCGAGCACGACCGCGACTTTCAACGAGAGCGCCGTGCTCTCGTCATTCTGTCCTGTTTCCTGTTCCAACATGTTCGACTCCGTTTTCTTGCCCATGCTTTGGTTCGGTTGCGAGGTCTTCTTCAATCGAGAGAAGTAGAGTAGGCAGATGCCACCGATAATCGCCCAGACGATGCTCCTGAAGCGGCGGCAAAGTCCCAGGGTTAGACCCTCCGCCGGTGCCAATCCCAGCAGTTTCACAATGGCCATGTTGCCGCCCTCATAGGTGCCGACGTTTCCGGGATTGATGGTTCCGACGGCGTTGATGAGCTTGGTGAGGGCCTCAAGCATCAGTGCACCGGTGAGAGTGACCTTGCTTCCCACGAGCAGGAGGATCAGGTAAACCTCGGCGATCGCTAGCCCGTGCGCTACGAAATTGAGGAGCGTGCTGGCCCAGAACGCGCGTGGTGCCTGCCGGTGGAACGTAAGCAACTGCTGCTCGGCCGACAGGATCACGGCCTCTTTGCTGTGCAGCCAAGTTTTGAACCAGGGTATGCGTCCTGCTAGCCGTGCACTGCGCGACAATACAGGCCAGCCGTTCTGGATAGCCCACACAGACAAGGCGAGGAGAGCGACTAATACCACCGCGAAGAGGCTGGCGTAGAGTCGTAATCCTCCAGGGATAGCCGGCATGAAGAGCAGCGCCGCAAATCCCGCAATGGTGACGATAAGGCCGGTGCCCATGAACAGCCCACGATCGAGCGTCACCGACGAGATGATGCCAGAGGCAGGCAGGTCGGAAGTCAGCAGGGATCCCCTGGTCGCATCTCCCACCATCTGTCCCACAAAACCCAACTGTCCCATCGCCTCCGATACAAGCCGCAAGCCAAGTGTGCGTGAGAAGGAAACTTTCTTGAACTGCCCCGGGAGGGTGAGCCGCCAGGCCCAGGTCTTGACGAGGTGCGAGATCCCGGCCAAGCCGAGGACCAGCAAAATGCCCCAACCCATCTGCTTCACGTTCTCGAGCAGCTTGTCAGTGCCGGCCCGCAAAATCAGATAGCTGAGGAGTGCCGCGCCCATCAGGGCTGCTGCAATCTGCAGATAACGTCTCGCTCGTGGCGTGAAATCAGGCATAGATGACCTGCGGCAGCGCTGAAGTTGGAACCCTCACTGCTGGGAAAATGTCGTTGGCATAGTCCAGGGCCTCGGGAGTATCGCAATCCTGCCAGTGGGCATCTCCAATGTCGAAACCCTTGAACTTCCCGGCGCCCGCCAAGAGTCGCAGCCCATCTGACAATGAGCAGTTCCAGTTGAACATGGCGCTTTCGAGAGCTTGGAACAGGGCTGGCGTGCAGTGAAACATCCCGGTATCCAGGGCGTCGTACAAGGCAAGGTCCTTTCCGATATTCACGATCCGGTCGCCGTCCATTCTCACCTTGGTCGCATCGTCGAGGTCGAACACGGAATCGATGTTTTTGTCGACACCGAGAATGACTTCGCCCTCTTGCACTGGTTGGTGCAGAAGAGCTCGCGCCGTCTGGGGTTCGAAGATGTGGTCAGACATGAGCAACAGAAATGGCTCGTGGATCTCCGGCTTCGCCCGCAACACAGAAACGCCGTTGTTCTTCAGATACTCGGGGTTTTCCACCCAGGTCACTGGCAGGTCACGCACCGGGCTATTTTTCCACCACTGCTGAATCAGGTGGCCGTGATAGCCGACTACGATGACGAAGCGTTCGATTCCCGCCTGATGAGCGCCACGCACGACGTGCTCCAGCAGCGGCTTGCCATGTAGTCGTACCAGCGGCTTGGGAAGTTCTCCTGATCGGGCGGCGAGCCGGCTTCCATTTCCGGCAGCGAGGATGAGAGCGACCTTAGTGTTCGACATAATGTGCCTCAAGTGGGACTGAATTGCTTTGTTGTTGTTGATAGGCCGTGACCGGCCTGTAGTCGAAATAGCGAATATTTACATCCGTAGTTCCGAAGATCCTTGCGTCGGTAACGCTGGTAGTTGAACTTGGAAACCAGAACGGACCGCTCTTCTGGTATTGCGCGATGAAGTGAGTACTGTGGATCCAGAAGGACGGGTTCTTTGCCGGTTGGCCCTCGATGCGCATGACGGCGTAGTCCTGGGCATCGACCCATACACGTCCACGAAACAGGTACTTATCGCTGCGCTTAGGAAGAGCCTCGAGTACGTAGGCCTGTCTGCCCTCTATGTAGTCCGAACCCACAAGATTGAATTCATAGTTCTGCGAGACTAGCCTTGTCTTGGGACGGCTATTAGGCAGCGACGTTTCTGTCTCAGAAGCCAGCATCTTGTGAAGTACATGCTTGTGGGCCGACTTCCATCCGTGTTCGGAGACCACTTCGAAGTGCTTGGTGCCGTCGGGATCGCAAGACACTGTCACCTGCATCTCGGCGTGTTTGTCCATGCGATGGTTCTCCAGGACATATTCGCGCTTCCCGGTATAGCCACCGCCCATGGCCTCCCGCATGGTGTCTTTGGCGAATACCGTTGCCATCACCTCGTCTGCGCTGAGTGCGTTTACAGCGGGAGCCTGAGCAAATAACAGTCCTGACGCACACATTAGGAGAGCGGTAATGAGTAAGTGCTTTTTCATAGCTACCATTGGAAGATCAACTTTCCGCGGAATGTTCTCCACGCATCGTTGTAGAAATCGCCATAGTGCGAACTATTGACCATGGTTTGCACGTCGCGGGGATTGTCGTGATTGAAAATATTGAATACGGCGACGCCGGCGCGCATTGCGAGGTGCCGCTCGCCCCTGTGAATTGTGAAGGGCCGGGTCACTTGCACATCGGTGGACGAGAAACGTGGGTAACGGTAGCTGTCACGTTGTCCGATATACTCGCGGTATTCATCCTGTGCCGAATACGGGAATCCGGTATGAATATCCCACACCGGCGTAATGTTCAGCTTCCAAGGTCCTGTAATATCGCCCCAGAACATAACCCTATTGGGCGCGTCGAAGGATAAGCGGCCCTGTGCATCTGGCTGAATGACCGCCTGGGGGTAGTTGCCAAAGAATAAGAAGGGGTCATTCAGATTGCCATATGCCCGGGACCGCACGTACGAGCCATTCAACAGGAGTCGGCTGGTGTGATAGCTGCCTGTGACCTGGAACTCGCGGTAGGAATTACTACCCCCATTAGAAAGAGCGATAATTCCGGAATTATTTTGCGTCAGGGGTGATACGACGAAGTCCCGCGCGGTGTTGCGCGACTCATATCCGACGCGAACTGTGAAGCTATTCGTGACCCGTCGCTCCAGTTCCACGTTCCATGCTGTGCTGCGCGGATTCTGCAGGCCGCCCACGATGCGGTTGATATATGCAGTGGAGCTGACTACTCCGCCGCTTGAATTGAGCAGTGATACGGTGCGGTCAGGGAAAGACTCGAACACCGGAAACATTAGGGGTACACGATCATAGAAGATCCCACCGCCCCCCTTGAGCAGCGTCTTCCCATCTTTGGTGAGCGCTAACATCACTCCACCGCGAGGCGCAACATGTGTACTGTCAGTAACGCTGTCTGTGTCAGAACGAAGACCGAGAGTGAAGGTAACGCGTTGCACCGGGGTCCACTCATCGACGACATAGAACGCCGCCTCGTTCTGGTGAACGCCAAAGGGACTTGGTTGTGTGAAGGTAATTCGCTCGATAACCTGGTCCGAAGAGCCTAGCAACGCGACAGGAAGAAAGGTTTCGCGGCCATCGAATCCCGAGCGCGAGTAGTCCATTCCTGCCTTAAATTTGTGCGATCCGAGGAATTGCCTCGGGGCAAACGCATAGTTCTCCTGCCAATCGAAACGATTGGTCCGCCTGTGCTGCTGGTTGAAGAATGCCCCTTGGGTGGTGTCGATCAGCAGCTGATAAGCGCCACTACCGTCCGGAGTGGTGTCGGCATCGTAAGTCTTATAGCTGAGCTGTGACGTCAGGGCGCTCTCTGGCCCCGTCAGATAGCGATGTTGTCCATAGAGCTGATAACCGGTCTGGTGATAATCAGCTGTCGAGGGCTGGGGTGTGAAGGTATTCAGCCCCATGTACTCCAGCTTCTGTGGATAGACCGCGGCTGAAACCGTGGCGGTCTGCTTGTTGCTGATGTTGAAGTCCAGTTGAGTGTAGGAATTGAAGCCTTCCAGCTTCTGGTCGCGCTCCAACGGAGGCAAGCTGGTAATGGGAGTTCGTACAAATCGATATTCAAAAGATTCGGTAATGGCAATCTTGTCTTTAACCAGCGGGCCGGTGTAGGTCATCCGCGGCGTTGCCGACTCGACACCCATCAAACTGCCGTCGCGGAATCGCGGGCCGCGGCATTATGTTCTGGATGGAGAAATGTGGCTCTTCATAGTTGCTTGTTTTTGTTTCGACGGTCGAAACTGCGCCCGCGAGCTTGCCATACTCTGGGTCGTAAGGATTGGAGATGACCTGAACCGAGGAGACCACGTCGATCGGCAGGTTGATGGCCGGCTGCCCCGTGGCCGGATCGGTTACGTTCGCACTGTTTACGAGCGCGCCGCTCTGGGTGTTGCGTGCACCCTTCATGTTGATTCGTCCATCCGGGCCGCGTACTACCCCTGGTACCAAGGGCAACAAGCTTTCAAACCGCTCATTTACGTTGGGAGCATCCGCAATGGTTTTTTCCGTGATGGTTTCTATAGTGGTCGGTGCGTTTGCGTCGTTGTAGGTCTCGTTTACCGTCACGGATGTCTGGACGGCAACGGGGGTCAGTTGTATGTCTAGCTTAAGGACAACCCCTGCCTGGACCACGACTTCCTGCTCAGCCTGCAGGCCAGGAAATGTTGCTTGAAGTTTGTAAATTCCTGGCTCTACTTGGGGAAACTTGTAGCTGCCCGTTGCGTCTGTTGTCGTCTCTAGCGTGCGTGAACCCTTGAGGACTATGGCGGCGCCGGGCACGTAGGAGGGCCCGCTCGAGTCAACTATAAACGCGCCCCCTTCAACTGCTCCCACCGTGATACTGTTCTGAGCTCCTATATACCTAGGGCCTCATTAGCACGAGGGCCAGGAAACATGGAATTAGGGAACCAGCCCTGCGAGGCAGAGTCCGCATCGCGTTCCGACATTTCAATTCATCGCCTTGTACTTTGGCATTCATGCTTTCCTTGCTAGCGCCCACAGACTCACGCCAGAGGCCTTGGAGATTCATGTAAACCTCAGGTCCAGACAAAAAAACAGCCCGACTTGTAAGATCAGGTTCGGTCTCTTGTCAGGCTGTTCTATCGCTGTTCACGCTTGTGGAAGTGCATGGGAGTTGCCAGAGTCAAAAAGATGTAAGTCTTTGTATTCCAGTGTTCAGTATTCTGCTTGCTTCGGAGTTCTGCCCGCAGTTGGGCAGTGGCACCGACAGTGCAATGCCCAGTGCCGATTACAAGCATTGATTACCGATGAGGATTCGGTTGGACCAATTCGCAGCCTTGGAAGTGGTTTAGCAATGCGAGGCGGAAGAAGTCTAACGATAGGGAATGAAGTGGGGGCCGTTAGCGAAAATGACTTTGGCATCCACCAAGCTCACTCCGCTCGTGCCCCTCATGTCGTGACAGTCGGTCAAAAGGGAATTCGCCAACTTGCGGTTGCGTGAGGCATTCGCCTTCGATTAGGATCACCAGTCGCTTTTCTCCACCTTCTGTTCAGCCTACTGTTTTCCCAGTCCGGGCGCCAATCTTTCCGACAACGCCCCTGGCACTTGAACTCTTTGGATGGTTCACCGAGTGGGCCGCCACAGCTAGGGCAGATCAAGTTCAGGATAGAAGAGATGTCGTTGGCAGTAAGTAGGGCATCGGGCAGTGTGATGGTGTACATAGCTTCTCCCAACAAAAAAGTTGCATCAACACTCCAACAGCAATCGTTCTTCCAAATTCCTACAACTGTAATTGCTTGAAGAATGTTCCCTTACCTATGAGCCCTCTGCCACTAATGACGATATGCCGGCACTGACGAAACGATGTGGCAACTGAGCCCGGATTTCCTCGCTACCGAACGATGTGCTCAAAAAGGCGGAAAGCCAGGGGTGATTAGATTTGAGCAGCCTGCCGAATCGAAAGCGTTTAAACGAAGAGCGGCCGCTCGTCGTTGCCTCTCGAATGCCTGTCAGGTTCGGGGATATTTTGCTTAGACTAAGAGCTCTTGAATGCAACCCAAGGATTTTGACGCTTGCCCTCGGTGGATTTTGGGCGTGGCGACCTGCGATGCAGGAGGATCTGAGCGAGCTCCCGGATAATGGGGTCTCTGTCGTCAAGAGCAGCAACGAGTTCGCCGTAAGCTGCTAGATTTTGGTGGTATCGCCATTCCAGCTGGCAGAGGAGCAGGTAGAGTGGATCACGATCAGACATTTTCTCAAGTTCGGCCTGCCGCTTGAATGTGCGGATTGATCCTATCCCTCCGCACGTTGCGTGTTGGAATCGCGGCCGCTTGCGCGGCTACGAAATGATGCAGCACCTAGTATCTCCGATAAGGAACCAGTCAAGTTGTGCTCATTCTGCGAAAGCTAGAAAGACGGTCACCAGATCCCCTATGGCAAGCAAGAAGGCAGCCCCAACCAGTGCGCACGCTCCCACCAGCGTTGATTGGTCATCGCTTGCTTGGCAGTACAAGCTGACCGGGTACAAAATCACCAGTACATTGACCAGAGCCAAAATCACCCACTGCTTCGGATCACGTTTCTTGTTCTGCATATCGCCACCTCCGTCGAAAGTCGTTACAGCCTTCCTTGAGAAGACCTCTCGCCCATTGAAGAGCACGATTGTTGCCAAGTTCTGTTCCACTTTGACGCTTACTGGATTGGGAGCCGCAACCATGATTCGCTGGGCAGCCGACGTCAGTGCCTGAAGACTGAATCGCGCTGCACGCCTTGTAGATCATTATTGGCGCATGGGCTGCTCCCAGGTACCTCGATGCTGGGCGAATGAATCTGCATCTGCCAACACAATGCCTATGCCGCATTCCTCGCGTTTCTGGGTCGGTAGCGAGCTCCGGCCCTCATGATTCCCGCGCCCGGATATGGTCAGTGCCGCCATGCGGGCGGCAGAGGTCAGGATCGAACGACAGTCTGTCGTCGGTGGTGAGCCACTCGGGGGTGCTTTTGTGGTCGTTATTGCCCGGGGCAGGGGGTGCCCCAATGGAATTAGCGAGGAGGTGACGTTGGGCCTTTGCGCATATGCACAACAGTGCCGCCCTTCTCGAATGAAACTTCATCCATCAGAGCTCGCATCAAGTAAATGCCGCGGCCGTGATTGGACATCAGGAACTCCGGGGCAGTGGGATCGGGTATGCATCTGCTGTCGAAACCCGCACCCTCATCCTGAATTGCGATCCAGACCTCTCCGTCTGCGCGGCAGCGGACGGTGAGGTGAACGTGCTTGCAAGGATCCTCCCTATTGCCATGGATGACGGCATTCAAGAGCGCCTCCCGCAAGGCAATTTCAATATCAAGTTCGCTGCCGTCCGTGACTCGGAGGCCCTGAATCGAGCGCATCACTTGATCAATGCGCGGCGACACCCTGGCGACGTCACTGGGGAGAGAGTACTTAGACTCCACAAAAGCCTCACAACGAGGTGGGTCTCGCCGAAGGGAGATACTACTCATCTGAGCCATTTCGAATTCATACATAAGCATGCCTACTTGTGTGAAATTACTCGTAGTAATCCAATCCAAGATGCGTAACATCTCGCCGCCCTGGGCTGATATTGCGCGCTACCGGTTGCTCATCGAGTGTCGCGATTTGTCCACGACCTCAATTTTGGCCGGTCTTAACCGAGCGCTTTGCGCCCGAGCGCGCCCCGTCAACAGCGGAGTTGGGCGGACTCGCGTGTAAGTTGGCTTTTTCGCCGGTGGGGGCTGGTGCCTTGGCGGCCTCAGCAGGCCGAACCGCAGTCACCCGCGACTTCTTGGTCCACGTGACACCGAGAGCATGCAGAATCAAGCTGTCTTGAAGTGTCAAGAGGTTGGGATAGACGGCTACCGTGAATGCATAGCGAACGTCAGGGTTTTGTGTGATGCACCAAGGTTGGTGATCCGCCAGACATTCGCAGTGGCGACATCTTTCGCTGACGACGAGTTTCCTCGCGTGGCGCGGGATGACTTGCTGATGGATGGACATAAACATTCTCCTCGATCCACAAGCATCGACTACATGGGCAAGAATGGGGCGGCAATGCGAAGGGTGATTACTCTTATTACCACTGCCACCCACACTGACAGCGCACCGAATCAGAGAGACGGAACTTTTTTAACAGCGCCTTACAGATCGCACATGGTCGCATCCACATAACTCCTCCGAGCCGGCGGCCAGCAACGACGTTTGCTTATGAGCCGCCTTTTCTTACGTCTCCTCAGTGCATCTGAGTAGCCATTTCTAAACTGGAGAACTGAAGATGTAGAGCTTGGCTATCAATAAGTTCCAAAAAGCGACGCCGGCATCAGCCTGCCATTGCCCAGGCACTGCTGACAATCCGCCGACACTTGGGCACTGTTCAAGCACTTCCCGACTCAGAGAGTTTTTTGGCATTGCTGTGGCTCGTAGAGCGGGCCTCAGATCGCAAGTGACGGCGCTGCCTCCGGCTGAAGCCTGGTTCGTCCATGTCCGGCGCTTCGTTCCGGAGGCTTAGGTCCGTCAAACAATCCGGATCAAGGTTGGACCGGCGGAAGTCCTGTTGAAATTTGTCGATTTTCGAGGATGCAGCGTAGAGAGCCATTTTGTCTGGCGCGGTACCGAGCTGGAGATGGCTCAGATTCTGTCAGCATTGCGGAAATCGAACCCAGGCATTATGTCGGCTGGCGGACGAACGTAATGTCAGCTCCGACACACGCCAGTGTTCATACGTGCACAGGGTTGAGTATCGGCCCTGGTCTGCGCTCACTGGCAGCGAGGGCTGGGGTCTTCATCGAAAGCACGGGGCAGCGCGCCTGAATCAAAACGTCGTACGCCGTTTGCCACACTGGGGGGCCGCCGGTTGACCAAGCGCGCACACCCATCACGATAACGTCAGTGCGAGTTTGTTCCGCGACGTTCACAATCAATCGCGCGGCATTTCCAAACTCCACCCGCGAACTGACCATCGCGGCCGCGTTGGGATGCTCATTGAGAAATTGGTTAAGCCGGGTTTTGACTTCCACGACGGGATCCTTGCGCTCGCCATTCTGGTCATTGCGCAGCTTCAGAACATGCAGCAAGAGCACGTCTCCATCAAAAGCTCTTGCCAAAGAGATGCCATAACGCAAGGCGTTCGTGGATTCTGGTGAAAGCTGTCCGTGGGGACAAGGAAGTGTTTGGCTTCGGCCCCGGAAGACTTCGACTTCGCCAGCCTCGGCCCCACCGTAAGCACGGGGCAGGGCGCTTCCTGGAAGGCCGACTCTGCCACCGAACCCAGCACGAACTTGCCCAGCCCCGAACGGCCGTGCGTGCCGAGCACGAGGAGTCCTGGGCTCTGCTCGGCGATCACATTGGAAATCGTCGGCCAAACCGAGCCAATTGCAATCGTGACATCCATCGTCACGCCGTGCAGCGCCCCTTCGCTCTCCAGCTGTTTGGTTAACTGCTCGACATCCCGCTCTGCGCGATCGACCGCCGCTGGCAAGCCGTCTGGCGTCATACAATAAATGCTAGTATCGATGACGTGGAGTAGAGATAACTTGGAGTGGCAGCGCCGCGCAATCCCCAGTGCATGGCGTAGTGCAGTCGTGGAGATTGGGCACAAATCCGTAGCTACGAGGATATTTTTCAGCAGTAACATCTCTTACCAACCCGGCCCCGGGCTAAATGACGCCTTTGGTATCGTCGCTATGGACGATGCAGCTTCAGCCGACAAGCTTTGCGGAGTGATCTTCGCAGCTTTTTTCGCGAAATCCTCGGTGGCTTTGAGATTGTCACCTCTCAACCGTACCTTGCCTTCAATATCCCGCTCTAACAATACCGCTCCATTTCTGGCTTTGAACTGACAGTGAACCGTAATTGACGTGGACCCAGCAACCGTTGTTACGTCACGTTCCAGTTCGCTGCCTTGCTTGAACTTCCTCACACTTGTATAGAGGCTGATCACATTGGAACTCTGCGCCGCATTTCTGTCCCCATCGCGATACACCTCACGGAAGGCCCCTTCCTTCTGAAAACTCCTGAATGAGGTTCTCGTAGAGAGCCACCTGGAACTCGGCGGTCAAGGCCACCTCCCCGTCCTGGATCATCTTTACCTCGATCGCAGGAGTTTCCACTTTGGCAAGCGGACTCGATTGCGCGCAAAGGAGCGACATGAAGCCTGAGACGCTGATGGCAAGAAACAGACCGAACATGTTCTTAACCCTCTTCACCGTGATTGCTCCTTTTCCTCGGACTGAGGGCGTGCGCTCGAGTCTGACCCGATACTTGCGGGAATGCTGGTATGGGCACCCTGCGCGAGGAGCGCCTGCTTAGCCGCCTCTGCCTCACCCGGGTGCATGGTGAAGATCGCGCCATGAAGGCCGCCGTTCGAGTCCCGATACTTAATCGTGATCGTGTTCGAGCTTGGTCCGGATGAGACTCAATGCTCTTCCACCGCCATATGGCGCCAACATCGAAAGTGTGCCGACCGGACCACGCAGGACGCGCTCACTGTCACGACCAGTGACCACGTCGTCGATGCACCCGACGGAAACAGTGGCGCTGTTCTTTGCCGACTTGAAGCTTAGCGTTCCCTCGGTTATCTCCATGCGGCCTTTACTGTTGTTCTTCACTCCCGTCATGCCCATGACCTGCACCGCATCAGTCGAGACCGCCGGTTGCTGTGCAATACTCCGCGGCGTCAGCGACGCCGCGAATAGAACAATGACCGCTAATCTCCACGGTGACGTTTGAAAGCTCACTTGACCCTCCTGCCGTCGCGCACGATTTCCGCCGCGGTAATCGGACGACCATACAGTTCCCGGTTTGCCTTATCGTCGCCTGTAATGGAGGCGTCACCGATGGACACTCCAGCGAAAACGCCGTCGTTAGCGCGCGTATAGATGACGACCTGCGCGCCCAGGCTGGCGTGGTTCAGCCCTCGGGTGGTAGCTCCCGAGGAACCGAGATACGCGCCTGCATCGGCGCCCCTGAATTTCGTTTGCATGTTGTTCACCAATCAGCCGAACTTAACTTTGTTGTTACGTAAACTGGGACATTTGGTACGCGAGGAGCATCTGTCGATTGCCGCGCCCAGTTCCGAGGAACTGGGGCAAGCACTTAAGGTTGGCAGCAAGATTCTCGAGCGCTCGAACCTTTGCCGCCATAATGTCCCGGGAAGAAGGCCCAAGCAGCACGGAGCATGCACGGTCCGAATAGCCTTCCAATATCGATAGGACGAAGACGAAACGTTCGAAGTTCATGAGTCGCATAACGGCATGCAACGCAGGGTTGAGTGCCAGGTTGCAACTCATGAGTTGCTCATCATCTTCAATTGCGGGTCGCCGCATTGCAATTGCATTGTGCACAAGCACGTGCCGCGTCCAGCCGTTCGTCCACTCGCCGACGGTAGGCTTCATGTTCATACAATCGTCCAAACTGGAAACGAAGCAAGACTCCGCCGAATCTACGTCCGCTGTCAGCATCAAGGAAAGGAGGAAAAGACTCTTCATGTCCCCCTTTAACAACCCTGAAACGTCACCTTTTGGAGGAATGTCCGTCAGTTTGTATACATAGCTATAGTTTGGCTGCAGCATCTTTGCCTCTAGTCTGGTTGGCATAGCTGACCCAAATCGGCTTTGCAGGAAGTGTCAGCCCTGAATCACAGTTGTAGGCATTTGCCAGAACTATCGTAAGAGCAGCACGGCCATTGCCAAACAATGTCAACAGCAGCTCATTCCGAAGAGCTCATGAAATCCGACGTGCTCACACGATGATTTAGCCATCCTACTCTGTACACTGCCGGTATACCGGCAGTCTGCCCCAGGATTGGCTGGACGAAGCACGGCTAGCCTGCAGCACACGAGCTTTTGCCCGCATTAACGAAAGCCCTCGTTGGTACTCCGGTTGCTTTGCTCATTGGCAAGCGTCGTTACGTGCGCGGCCGCCATGAACACTCTTATCCTCAATTCCGGCTCCAGTAGTCAGAAAGCATGCTTCTACCCAATTAGCGATGCGCTGCGGGACCACCCGCCGACTGCGTTGCGGGAGGCCAAGATCGAGTGGCGCACCGATAGTGGCATGATCGATTTTTTGCTGAAGAAGCTGAATCGTCCGCTGCTTGAGGTGCCCGTGGGGTTCAAGTGGTTTGTGCCCGGCCTGTTCGACAGCACCTGCTGCTTTGGTGGCGAGGAGAGCGCGGGCGCCAGTTTCCTGCGCCTGGATGGCACGGTGTGGACGACCGACAAGGACGGTCCGATCATGGACCTGTTTGCCGCGGAGATTACAGCGGTGACTGGCAAAGATCCCAGGCAGCATTACGCCGAGCTTACCGCGGAATTCAGCACACCGCATTACACACGCGTTGACGCGGCGGCAACACCGGAGCAAAAAGCCGGGCTCCAGAAGCTGTCGCCCGATGCTATCAAGGACAACGACCTCGCCGGTGAGCCGATTGTCGCGAAGCTGACGACGGCTCCCGATAATAATGCTCCGATCGGCGGGCTGAAGGTAGTGGCAGCCAACGGATGGTTTGCGGCGCGGCCTTCCGGCACAGAGAACATTTACAGATCTACGCCGAGAGCTTCAGAGACGAGGCGCACCTCGAGGCCATCTTCCATGAAGCCGAGGAGACGGTGAACCGTGCCTTGGAGTCCTAGCGTGACGGAACCCACACAGCTTGGGGCGGAAAACAGTGCCCATTCTACGCAGTTGTTTCCACTGGACTACCGTTCGTCCGGATTGTTATTGCACGTGACTTCTCTGCCCTCGCCGTACGGCATCGGCGATTTGGGCCCTGGCGCCTTTGCATGGATCGACCATCTTCACGACGCCGGTCAAGGGTGGTGGCAGTTGCTGCCGCTGGGTCCGACGGGATACCTGGACTCGCCGTACCAGCCTATGTCGTCGTTCGCCGGCAACGGCCTGCTCGTCAGCCCGGCCAACTTGATTCTCGACGGCTTACTTACAGCGGCTGATTGCGCGTGCGACTTTCGGCTGGACGTGGTCGACTACGACACCGTGATTGCGTTCAAACACAAGCTGCTGGAGATAGCCTGGAAGAACTTTAACTCCGATCTGGGTAAAAAACTTCAACCTGAATACCAGGACTTCTGTTTGCAGCAGGCGCACTGGCTTGAGGATTACGCCCTGTTTCGCGCCCTGAAGGACGCATTTGGGGGCGCCTACTTCGTAGACTGGCCGCAGGAACTGGTGCGGCGTTTGCCTGCGGCACTGACCGAGGCGCGGCGCAAGCTGGCAACAAAGGTCGATCAGTACCGGTTTGCGCAGTTTCTGCTCTTCCGCCAGGGCGCTGCACTGAAGCAATACGCGCAAGCGAAGGGCGTGCGCCTGATTGGCGATTTGCCGTTCTTCGTCTCCCCGGACTCCAGCGATGTATGGGCCAACCCTGAGCTGTTCCTGCTCGATGAGCGCGGCAGACCGCGGTTCGTCGCCGGGGTGCCTCCGGATTACTTCAGCGCCCAGGGGCAGTTGTGGGGCAATCCCGTTTACAACTGGCAGGCCCTCCGCGCTACCGGTTATCGCTGGTACATCGATCGTCTGCGCTCGCTGCTGGCGCATGTGGACGTGATTCGCCTCGACCACTTCCGTGGATTGGCGGCTGCGTGGCATGTGCCCGCCGGGGCGCCGACGGCCCAATCTGGTCACTGGGTAGCCGGCCCTGGCGCCGAGTTCTTCGAGACTGCGAAGCGGGAGCTGGGTGGGCTTCCATTCATCGCCGAAGATCTAGGCCTCATCACTCCAGAGGTGTGTCGGCTTCGCGATCAGTTTGGAATTCCCGGGACACGGGCCCTTCAGTTTGCATTCGACGGTCACACCGATAATCCGTATCTGCCGGGCAACTACATCCACAACACGGTCGTCTATACCGGCACTCACGACAACCCAACGACCAGGGAATGGTTCGATGCACTGCCGGAGGAGCAGCGGCGAACCGCGTTTCCGAGCATAAAGGGCAGCGCTGAAGCACCCGTCTGGCTGATGCGCCTGGCCTGGAACTCGGTTGCAGCGCTGGCGATTGCGCCGCTCCAGGATCTGCTCGGTCTGGGCGCGGAGGCGCGGATGAACCTGCCGGGACGCGCGGACGGAAATTGGCGCTGGCGCTGCACGGCGGAAATGATGCCCCTGCCAGCGTTTGAATGGTTGCGTAACTTGACTGGCGAGGCGAAGCGATTGGGTTGATCTCGCCTCAGTGGCCGAGTAGCCTATTGTCTTCTTCGAAGTAAAACAACAACAGACCTTGGAGCTGCTGTATACCGCGGATGCTCTATCGCCACTCCCTGCTCGGAGAAGTCGTCAGGGCTCGGCAAACCGGTGTCCACAATCCTCTTCCACTCTTGTGCAGAACCTTCCTGGATAGCGAACTCAATCGGCTCCCAACAGGCGTTAATAATGACGTATAGATCGTCATCTTCCTGCGAGGCTCCGTGCAGACAAAACGCTATGCTTCGCGATTCATAGGACAAATCCGCTGCTCCAGCGGCTCCATACCAGGCGACGTCCTCGCGCCAGAAGCGGCTGCGGCCCAGCGTTGGATGGAGCTTCCGGAATGCGATCATGCTCTTGAAGAAGCGGAAGATGTCCTGATTGGAGTGAAGCTGGCTCCAGTCTAACCATCCGGTTTCGTTGTCCTGATTGTAAGGATTATTGTTGCCGAACTGAGTATTCAGGAATTCATCTCCGGCGCGGAACATCGGAACGCCATTCGACAGCAGCAACAAACAACAAAAGTTCTTGACCTGTTTGCGGCGCAGGCTCAGTACCTCGGCTGAAGCTCTTTCATCGCCTTCGTGCCCACAGTTCCAGCTGTAGTTTGTGTCCATTCCATCCTGATTGTTATTGCCGTTCGCCCAGTTATGCTTCTCGTTGTAGGAAACCAGATCATACAATGTGAATCCATCGTGCGAAGTCACATAGTTGAGGCTTTGGTAAGCGTGATAGGCATCGACACGATGGTCGGGAAATAGGTCGTCGCTGCCATAGATGCGGCGCATGAGATCCGCCACCATGCCAGGGTCGCTCTTCACAAAGCGGCGGACGTCGTCGCGGAAACGCCCATTCCACTGCAACCAGGTCACGCCCGGAAATCCGCGCCCAAGCTGGTAGGCGCCCGTGTCCCAGGGCTCTGCGATCAAACGCAACAGGCCTAACTCAGGATCGGCGGCAATTTGACTGAACAGAGGAGCGTCTCCCCAATTGAGGGAACCGTCTGCACTGCGACTGAACACGGAAGCCAAATCAAAACGGAAGCCGTCGATGTGCATCTCCCGGCACCAGAAGCGCAGGCTATCCATTACCATCTTGCGCACGTGCCCTTCGCCAAAATTTAAGGTATTACCCGTTCCGGAGTAGTTCACGTAAGGGCAAGCTGGATCGAAGCACAGCATGTAATAGTTGCTGCAGTCGATGCCTTTATAGCTGTAAACCGGACCCCGATGGTCTCCTTCGCAGGTGTGGTTATATACCACGTCGAGCACCACAGCGATATCGGCCTCGTGAAATGCCTTCACCATGCGGCGGAACTCTATGTGCTGCCCGTCAGCGTCGGAGTTACTGGCATACTGCGCATGCGGCGCAAAGAAGTTCAGCGGCATGTATCCCCAATAGTCCTTTTCCTGGGGGTCGCGCTGGAAAATGGGCATCAGCTCAACGACGGTTATGCCTAGTTCCTTCAGATATGGGATCTTCTCTATCAACCCGGCATATGTACCAGCTAATCCGGGATCGACGCCGGAACTAGGATGCTTCGTGAACCCCTTCACATGAAGTTCATAAATGATGGCATCGGACTCGGGGCGCGGTTGGCGGTCTCCACTCCAATCGAAAGATGTGCGGTGCGCATCGAGCACTCCCAAAGGCGCTTTGCCTGCGTTTGAACCTCCGCGCTCAGCCGCCTCTCGATCGAACGCGGCGGGGAAGTAGATGCCTTGGGCATAGGGATCGAGCAGGACCTTCTGAGGGTCAAAGCTATGGAGAAAGGAATCGCTCGGCCCTGCAACAGAGTATGCATAGTAGCGGGCGCTGCCGATTCGCGCGAGAGGTATCCGGCAGTGCCAGATGCGGCCAGACCTGTTACGCAGGAAATCGAAGCGCAAGCTCAGGACAGGAGTCACCAGGTCGGAAGCTGAATAGAGCAGAAGAGTGACGCTCACCGCGTGCTCGGCAACCAGAGCGAAGTTGAATGCCTGCTCTTCTTCAATCCAGGTGGCGCCCAGCGGCAGTGGGCTGCCTTCAGCCTGCGCCCACGTCCGGCGCTTGGCGACGGCCTGCGTGGGAACGGGCGCGGCGTCCGGCAAAATCCCGACCTCAGTCGAATTGATCATCATGCCCCCGGGAAAACTCCGCGACCAGGCTGTCGAAAACTCCGGCATCGAGCAGGTCGAGCGCCCGTACCACTACGTCAGCAGGCAAATGCCTACCGTTGCGACTCACCGCGATGCTGTGCATGCCGGCGCTGCGCGCTCCCTGCACGCCGGCGAACGCGTCTTCCACCACAACGCCACCTATTTGGCGGTGCGCCCAGTCGCGAAGGCGCCGTCAAGTAGACTTCCGGGTCCGACTTTCCCTTGTGCTGCACGAATTGTGCCAGTGCAGTCGGTAAGAACCGCGAAGCACGAACTTGGCGGGTTCGACAATGGCGGACGGCAACCGCTTGCCAGCGCGAATACTGAGTTCCAAATCGGTGGTCGAACACGGTCGCAACATAAAAATCTGCCTGGACAGGGATGGCGCCCTGCTCAGCATTACTGCCCAATGACCGTCATCTCTGCCGGCTCGTGGTCAATCAGTTTGGAGATTGACCGTCCTGCTCGGAAGGCTGAACTTCAAACCCGGAAGCATCATTGTACGAGTGACCGTCGGCGCATGGCTTCGGAGGGTCGTGCAGGGCTACTACCAATACCATGCAGTTCCCGGTGACACCGGTCAGTTGCGCGTCTTCAGGCGTCGCGTATGCCGATTATGGCGGAGCGTTTTAGTCCGTCGCAGTCGACGCGCGCAGGTGGGATGGGACCGTCTCAACCCGCTGCTCAACCGGTGGATTCCGCAACCTCGTGTTCTGCATCCTTATCCGACAAACGCTTTGACGCCATCCATCCACTGTAAGAGCCTTATGCGTAAACGCGCACATACGCATCTGTGCGGGGGGCGGTCAGCAATGGCCGTCCCTACGGCGATGGTAGTCCCATTGCGCAGCCAGACGTGCAAGACGGCCTAGCCGATACGCCTGACCTCGGCTCCGGTCGGAACCAAGAACCTATGTAGGATTATGTGAACAATGCTGGCAAAACTGTAGGATGTTGCCGGTAATCGTGACACGAATTGTCACAATTTGGGGTGACCCCCATTGGTGAGACAGTTTGAAAATGTCACAGGCGCCGTTCAATGGTTTTCCGTATTCAAACATTCTCATCTCCGCCAGAATCGTCCTCGGTTGGTGAAGCAGAAGCGGGCTCTGGTGGAGACCAACCCGCCGAGGAATAGCCAACCGGAGACTCATCGAGACGATGGTCCGTCGGGGAGCCGGCTTCGGTCGGCTTCCTGTTCATCAAAGATCCCCCATCGGATCGATAGATCTCCGCATGCCTGAAAAAACTCATAGTCGCCCCGCTGGAAAGATTTGCGGGACCGACAGCTTGCTCGAACTCCTCTGGCGACCGGTAGCCGAGCGCCGAGTGCAGGCGGCAGCGATTGTAGTATTGTTCGATGAAAGCTTCGAGGTTCGCGCACAAGTGATCGAGATCTCGATACTGGTGGGCGTAGATCTCCTCTCGTTTGAGAGTTTTCAGGAAGCTCTCACAACTGGCATTGTCGTAAGGGTTCGCCGGCCGGCTCATGCTCGGAATGATTTGGTGCTCACGCAAAATCTTGACGTAATCCCCGGATGCGTACTGTACGCCCCGATCCGAGTGGTGCACCAAGCCCGGTGGTGGTTGTCGCTCTGTGATCGCCTGCTCCAGCGCAGCGATCGGCAATTGCGCCGTCAACCTTCGGCCCAACGACCATCCCACGACTTTGCGGGAAAAGGCGTCGAGAATCACCGCCAGATAGACGAACTCGGCCAGCAACCGAATGAAGGTGATGTCGGCCAGCCACAGCTGATGGATCCCGGTCACCTTCATGCGGCCGGCCAGGTTCAGATAAACCTCGAAATCGTGATCGGCATCGGTGGTGACGACGAACGCCCGCGGCTGCACCGCCAGAAGATTATCCTCTCGCATGATTCGCGCCACGCGTTTACGATTCACGCGCATGCCACGGCGTCGCAGCTCCGCTGTGATCCGCCGGCAGCCGTACCGGCGCCGATGCGCTAACGCGATCTGCTGAATGGCGGAGCGTACTTCCATGTCTTCTTCGGTCGGCCTCCGCTCGGCCAGGAACCGGTAAAAGCCCGCCCGACTGACCTGCGCCAAATAGCACATCCGCTCAACACTCAAATTGCCTTGCATCGACATCACTCCCCGGATCTGGTCGTAGATGCCCTCGCGCCAGAGGCGCCACTCTGCCGGCGTCGAGCCTCGACTTTTTGCAAGGCACCCTTGAAAAAATCTACTTCCAACGTGCGGTTCGCGAGCGATTGCTTCAAGCGCTGGATCTCAGCTTCCAGCCTCTTCTCTCGCGGTACCGGCTCCCGGACCTTCTTCACACGACCGAGCTGGCAGTCTTTCCAGCGGTACAAAGTCCGAACGGAAATCCCCAGCTCCTGGGCCAGCAGGCCAAGGTTTCTTGCTACCTGCATTCGTTCCACAGCCTGCTGCCTAAACTCTGGCTTCGTTCTTTCCCCTCTGCGCACAAAGTCCTCCCCCATTGAATGCAAGTTGTGACACTTACCAATGTCTCACTTTTGGGGGTCAGTCCAAGCCCGGTGGTGGTTGTCGCTCTGTGATCGCCTGCTCGTGACATAAGCGTTGCGGGATGTGTCGAAGAACCGTTGGAGACCAGACGGACCGTTCCTCAATCAGTACGCGCTGGATATGCTTATTGCGCTGCTTAGAGATTGGCATCCGCATCACCTTTTCAGCTGAGCTCTTTTCATCTCCGCACAGCCCACAGTAACTGATGGCCTGCTTGATCGATAAGAACCGGGTGAAGTCGCCGATCTCAAGTGCCCAGGTCAGCGCAGTGATGGGGCCCTGGCACCGTCC
Source organism: uncultured Acidobacteriaceae bacterium (assembly GCA_963836295.1). Lineage (GTDB taxonomy): Bacteria > Acidobacteriota > Terriglobia > Terriglobales > Acidobacteriaceae > Bog-257. The sequence goes on from CAWIIY010000017.1 coordinate 135,279, forward strand.
TCAACCTCCGCAGCCGTTCCTTCAGCAGTGGATCTCGTTCCAGCGAACTGACCAAGGCGTAATCGAGCTTCTGCGAGCGTCGGATCATTTCCCGGCTCAACTTCAGCAGCGGCCGTATGCTCTCGTGCACGTCTTCGTTGCCTGTCATCAGCTCCGCGAAGTAGCCCACCTTGTGCAGTCGCTGCTTGTTGTACCTGACCCCGCTTTCCATCAGCAGGCCCGACACGATTGGTTTCGACGATTTCGTGGGTGAACTGACGTCAAAAGCTGCGGTGGCTTCTTCAAGCGCTCCGGACGGTATTGGGCGAGTATACAAACCAACCGTGATGCTCAGGAGGTGTGGGGCGAATGGTTAGCCGTTCAATCCGCATTTCCCTGGCGCTCTCCCGGTAAACCTCCTTATCACCGAAGCGGAGATCTCTCTCTATGTCAGTCGCGACAATGGAAGAATAGCTTTTCAGCCACAAACCTTAAGCCCTGTTTTTTCGTTTACGACTGCCTCGTCACCGCGCTTGTTGAATCGGGGAAGTGTTCGTTGAACCGCCAGCATGACTGGCAGATGAACATTTGTTCATTTCGAGGCAAATGGCGCCTGAAGCGTGTTGAATATAGTCAGACTTGCGATCAGAAAGAAATTGAGAATATGCGAATCGCGGGCGTAGCGAGCGCTTTTCCGCGCCAGTACTATAGCCAGCAACAAGTTGCCACTGCACTGAAACGGCACTGGTCCGATGGGCTAGGCAACCCTGAGATCCTAGACCGGCTGTTCGCACGCGTGGGAGTTAAGGGGCGGCACCTAGCCCTACCCATAGAGGCCTATGACGAGCTTACGACATGGGGCAGGGCGAACAATACCTGGATCGAAATCGCTGAGGAACTGGCGCAGGAATCCCTTTGCAAATCGCTTACGCGCGCCGGCCTTTCCGAGCGCGACGTTGACGCCATCTTCTTTGTCTCGGTCACAGGCGTCGCCAGCCCCTCGATAGACGCGCGTCTCATCAATCGAATGCACCTGCGAGCTGACGTCAAGCGCAATCCCATCTTCGGACTGGGCTGCGTGGCGGGAGCTGCCGGCATTGCGCGCGCTGCCGATTACGTTCGGGCATATCCCGGTCATGTAGCTGCGCTCATCTCGGTCGAGCTGTGTTCGCTGACTTGGCAGCGCAATGACCTGTCGATGGCAAACCTCATCTCCGCCGGCCTCTTCGGCGACGGATCGGCGTCGGTGATCGTTGCCGGGGAGGACCGCCAGGCGAATGGTCCGCGCGTGCTCGCAACGCGCTCATCGTTCTACCGCGGCACCGAGGACGTGATGGGCTGGGACATCTCCGAAGAGGGATTCAAGATTGTTCTTTCAGCAGATGTGCCGACCATGGTTCGCAAGCACCTTGCGCATGACATCGACGCGTTCCTCGCTGAGTACGACCTAAGCAGGGACGATATAGACACTTGGATCATGCACACAGGCGGTCCCAAGGTTCTCAAAGCCACAGCGGAAGCGCTGCAGTTGCCAGATGGCGCGCTCGATGTGTCGTGGCAGTCGCTGCGAAAAGTCGGCAACCTGTCGTCGACGTCTGTACTCCTCGTGCTCGAAGAATTCATGAACCGGCGGCGACCTCCAGCAGACAGCTACAGCATTCTCGCCGCCATGGGCCCGGGCTTCTGCGCCGAGCTGGTGCTGCTGCGTTGGTGAGAGCGCATGCCAGGGCACGCTTCCGAAACAGAAGTGTTTGTAGTCGGCGCCGAACGGCCGGCTTGGCGGCCGCTCTCGCCGTTAAGCGCGCAGGATACGACGTGGTGGTCGCCGATTGCAGCCAGCCTCCCATCGACAAGGCCTGTGGCGAAGGCATCATGCCGGATGGTTTGCAGGCGCTTCAACAACTGGGTGTACGCCTGGATGAATCGCAGGCAGCATGCTTCGAAGGCATACGTTTTATTAATGGATCACAACAGGTTGAAGCCCGGTTTTCGCACGGAAGTGGCCTTGGCGTGCGCCGAACGGTGTTGCACCAACAACTCGGTGACGCTGCATCACAGGCCGGAGTTCGCCTGCTGTGGAACCGTCGCTTTACCGGCATGACGAACGGTTTCATAAGACTAGAGGAAGAAGCATTCCGTTGCCGGTGGATCGTCGGAGCCGACGGTCAGAATTCACGCGTGCGCCACTCGGCAGGATTGCAATGCGCTGGCAAAGAGAGAGTTCGCTTTGGAATGCGCCAGCACTATCGCGTCAGGCCATGGTCTGATTTTGTCGAAGTGCATTGGAGCGATTACGGAGAGATGTACGTCACGCCAATCGCAGATGATGCGGTATGCGTCGCTCTTATCAGTTCACGAAAGCCACTACGATTCGAAGAAGCGCTTCGACATTTTCCCGTGTTGGCATCCAACCTGAAAGACGGAATGATTGAAGGTCATCCGCGTGGAGCAGTCACGGCATCACGAAGATTGAACAGGGTATACCGTAATTCGGTAGCGTTGATTGGCGAGGCCGCTGGTTCTGTCGACGCAATCACTGGTGAAGGGCTGGCAATAGCTTTCCGCCAAGCCACCGCACTCGCCTCGGCCCTCGCTGCCAACGACCTGTCGATTTACGACGCCGCGTGCAGACAGATCATGCGTCTGCCGCGGGCTATGACGTCGCTTATGTTGAGCTTGGATAGCCGGCCCGCGTTTCGACGCCGTGCTTTCGGGGCGCTTGAGGCAAAACCGGCTGTCTTCGAACGAATGCTTGCCATTCACACGGGTTCAGCTTCACTCACTCAAGTTGGGTTAGGAAACACGCTCTCCTTCGGCTGGCATTTACTTACCGACGTGGGTGCGACGAGATGAGGCGCTCGCGCCAACACAACACTCGCTTCAACGTAGGCTTCGCTATCCAGGTGACAGTGCTGGTTCTGCTTGGCTGCGTGCTGGATGGCGTCGCTCAGACACAGAAGGTAGAAGTCACTCTGGATCCGGGGCAAACCAAGATCGACATTTCGGTTCACGATGTGCATGGGGGGGTACACGGAAGTTTCAAACTGAAGAGCGGGTCAGTCACTTTCAATCCTAAAACCGGGGAGGCGTACGGGGCGATCATCGTCGATGCGCAAAGTGGAGACACTGGAAACAGCTCGCGCGATCACAAGATGAACAAAGATGTTCTGGAGAGCCAGCGCTATCCTGACATTGTGTTCACTCCGAAACGAGTCATCGGGACCGTCGATAAGGAAGGCAAGTCCAATGTCCAGGTGCAGGGAGTGTTTCGTATTCATGGCGCCGACCATGACCTTACATTGACCGTATCTGTTGAAGTCTCCGCCGGGCGGCTGGCGGCTACAACGAGTTTCGTTGTGCCTTACGAGTCTTTGGGAATGAAAAATCCGAGCATTTTGTTCTTGCGCGTCGATGGCAAAGCTGAGGTCAGTGTCTCAGCCGTAGGGAAGATGACATTCGCGAACTCGGGCCACGAGGCCCATTGAACGAATACGATTCGATGCGGGCTACCTCTTCACGCTCGTGACCCCAGCTAACGGTAGACGAAGGGCTATCACAGCCCCACCGCTGGGACGGTCGTCAATTTTTACGCTGCCGCCGTGAGCTTCTGCGACGGCTTGAACGAAAGCCAATCCCAGACCATGACCTGTGGAGTGCTCGCCTTTGACGAAGCGTTCGAAGGCGTGTTCGCGCAATTGGGTGGGAAAGCCGGGGCCGTTATCCTCGATGGTGATCAAAGCGTTGCTGCCCTCCGGGCGCAATGAGACGCTGATCTGACGATCCGAAGGAAGGTGAGCAACTTCGTTGTCCAACAAATTGGCGATGGCCCGGTTGAGCAACGACGGATCGGTATCAACTATGACTGGCTCTAAACGCGCAGTCAGATGATGGTGACTTACGTCCATTGCCGGCTGGTACAGGTCAATCAGTTGACGCAGAAGCTCCGATAGGTCGACCGGCTCCTTCTGTAGCCGCAATGCGCCGCCGTCTGCTTCGGCAAGATCCAGCGCGGTGTTCAACATCTGGGAAAGGCGGTCGAGTCCCTCAACTGCTTCAGCCACCCGTTCGCGCCATCGACCATTCTCATCGTAGGAAAGCGCAACTTCCAGGCTGCCGCGGATTGAAGTGACTGGACTCTTCAGGTCGTGCGCCACCGAATCGGTGAGCACATGGAGCTGGTGCACCGATGCCTGAATGCGATCCAGCATTCGATTGAAGGTGTTCGAGAGGCGCGCAATCTCGTCCGATGATTCACCTTGAGGAATGCGAGTGCCGAGATCGTCGGTACCAATCTCCGACACGGTCTGCGTTATACGCACGACCCGACTCAAAGTGCGGTTTGCGACAATCCAGGCAATGGCAAATCCAAGTAGAACTGTCGAGGCCCACGCCAGTATGCAGCTGACCGTCAAGCGCGACAGCATTTTGGAACCAGCTACATCGGAAAAACCGAGATATACGCTACCGCCGTCCGCCCGCCGGTGATGCACGACGCGAAACGGTCTCTGCCACCCTACAACTTTCACGCTGGCGGGCACGTCCGGAACGAGGTTGGCGCTCCCGATCGCCTGAACAAAACGCTCCTTAGGTTGCGGCCCCACCCAGATGGGAGATGCGCCGGGATCGACGTGGAGGAAGAAAACCGTGTTCTGCTGTTGCCCCTGACCAGCCGGAGCCACCTCGTGGGTCGCTAGTTCGGCGACCTCCTCTACCAGCCGCTTGTTAATACTGTCGCGGGGCGTATTTGCCGAGAGATCCGCGAGTGTTTCAGCTTCGCCGCTGAGCCATTCATCGCTGCGCTGGCGAATATCGCCTGCGATCAGCAGATACATGATGGCGAACGCGATCGCACTGCCGATGGCAAAGGCCACGGTCGGCCAGCCTGCCATGCGCCAAGCGGCAGTTGATTTGCGCGAATCAAGGTTCCCGGATGACATAGCCCACACCACGTATCGTATAAATGAGCGGATGCTGGAAACCCGAGTCCACTTTGTTGCGAAGACGATAGATTTGTACATCGACAACATTGGTTGCCGGGTCGATGCGCATCCCCCAAACCTCGTCCAGGATCATGGTTCGGGTTACGACGCGACCGGAATTACGGCATAGATACTCCAGTAGGGCAAATTCCTGAGCGGTTAGCTGCAGCACGCTGTCGCCCCGGCGCGCTTCGCGGCGAATCAAGTCAAGTTCGAGGTCACGCACACGCAGACGAACCGGTTCGGTTTGCGGTGGCAAACTGCGGCGTAGCAGATTCCGTAAGCGTGCTTGAAGTTCAGCCAATGCGAAAGGTTTGGTGAGGTAGTCGTCCCCGCCCTGCTCAAGGCCTTTCACACGTTCATCCACCGATCGCCGTGCCGACAAGATGAGCACTGGCGCGAGTTGGCCCTGTGCGCGACATTGAGCGATAAGGTCCAGGCCGTCCATATCAGGCAACCCCAGATCAATGATGAAAGCGTTGTAGGCCGTGTCGGTCGCCAACGCCAGCGCGGTGGCTCCATCCCTTGCGACATCCACCTGATATCCCGATTCCCGCAGGCCCCGGTTGAGAAACTCACGAATTGCGGAGTCATCCTCCACTACGAGCAGACGCACGTTGAACCCCAGGTTACGGCCGATGAAAATGACACGAGTCTTGCTGCGCCCAATATGACAAGTACCAACGTCTAGCTTAATACAGGAAACTGATAGCTACGGATGAACTCCTTCTAGCTCATAGATGACAATTCGTTCATCTTCAAGCAGGTGGCTTCGCGCAGGCACGAAAGCATCTACACTTGTAGGGACAGAGGCTGTCAATTGCTCGGTGGTCTGTACGTCCGAGCATACGTGGCCGCACAACACGCAACTCGATGGTGCTGCCGGGGTTTTACGTCTCCAGCGAATGACATCCGAAAATTCTCCTACACTTGCACCGATGGTCGACACGCAATCCGTCGAACTGTATCGCCAGTTTGTAAATCCGCAATGGGCTCGCTTGCTTGACGTTCTCCAGATGAACGTGCGCTACACGCATTGTCGGGGAGCGGTGCTGTACACGGAAGACGGTAGGCAGATACTCGATTTTCTCTCCGGCTACTGTGTTCACAATACGGGTCACAACCATCCGCACATCGTTCGAGCCCTTGAGGAGGAACTTCGGCGCGAAGGACCGGCTATGGTGCAGAGTCATGTCCCAGATCTGGCAGGCGAGCTAGCGGCTGAGCTTTGTTCTCGAGCCGGAGGACGAATTGCAAAGGCTTTCTTCTGCAGCTCCGGTAGTGAAGGCGTGGAAGCTGCGATGAAATTTGCGCGTGCCCGCACGGGACGCGAGGGATTTCTTTACGCCGATGGCGCTTTTCACGGGCTTACGATGGGTGCACTGTCCCTGATGGGCGACAGTTTTTGGAGAGAAGAATTTGGGCCGTTGCTTGCGGACTGCGACTCTGTTCCCTTCGGTGATCTGTCAGCCCTCGAGATTAGGTTGCAGAGCGAGCGCTACGCGGCATTCGTGCTCGAGCCAATCCAAGGGGAAGCGGGTATATGCATTCCTCCGCCGGAATATTTGGTCGAGGCTGAGCGGCTATGCAGGAGATATGGAACCTTGCTGGTGCTCGATGAGGTGCAAACCGGACTCGCACGCACCGGCAGATACTTCGCGTTTCAGCACTACGGTGTTGAGCCCGACATGGTCGCAGTCGCCAAAGCACTGAGCGGCGGCTTGGTGCCCGTCGGGGCTGTGCTTCTTTCCGACGAGATTTACGGCGCGGTCTACAGCTCGCTAAAGCGATCCATCGTTCATACCTCTACTTACAGTGAGAACGCTCTTGCGATGCGCGCCGGATTGGCAACGCTTGAGCTTATCGAGCAGGAGAATCTGGCGGAACGCGCGCTTTTGGTGGGCGAAATCTTGCGCGGAAAACTGCAGGCGGCATTGGACGGGTACGAAATGGTACAGCAGGTTCGCGGAGTCGGTTTGTTCTGCGGAATCGAATTCCGTGCGCCCAGGCCAATGCGCATGCGTGCCGCATTTGAAGCTTTTCGTGTTATCCATCCGGGGCTGTTCGGACAGATGGTGGTGATGAATCTGTTTCAAAGAGGCATCCTCACCCAAATGTGTGGTAACAACTTCATGGTGTTGAAAACCTCACCCCCGCTGATTGTTGAAGAATCACAGATTGATACATTTGTGGCGGCTGTTGCCGAGGTGGTGGAATCGATGCACTCGTCCGGGTCTTTCTGGTCAGACGCTCTGGGCATTGCTCGGCGCGCGGTGAATATCTGACAAGGTCTGTGACAACTTCGGTCTCACTGCTTCATAGCGACACTCATCTCTGTATTTGTGGCGGGTGATGCGGATGTCAGGTTGACGAAGTCAATGAGATACGCTCCTTGTTGATTTCCTACCCACAATTCGAGCACGCACTGTCGCGCAAGTATCTACTGCATGCTGGCGAGCGACTTCGTGCCGCTTTTCCGGGAGTGCCTCTGTGGTCCACATAAATCCACAATGACCAACTTCAGCACGCAACATTTGGAAGCAACACAAATTACTTCCTGCTTTAGCCCAGATTACTTCTCAGTCATAATCGCAAATTCAAAAGCCGATCGCACAGAATTCTGCTTAAACTGGCATCTGAAGCTTCGGTTTATTTCATCTGCCACTCCGGCTCAAGATGTCCATGATGGGGCAAGTAACGCGCGTAAGAGCTACGCGGAAAGCTCTCTTCTGCTGTTTCATCTTGCAGATGCTGCTTCTTTCGGCCGTTGCTCAAGCCCAGCAGAGTTCAACCTCGCAACGACCCAATCTGTCCCCTTTGAAGTCGCAATCGGGAAACTCGTCCTCAGAACAGAATGGCGTCGCTCCAAGTGCAATTTTTGGAACCGTGTTGGACGAGGGTGGTGCCGCGGCAGTCGGCGCTCAAGTACGACTGACCCGTCCCGATCAAGCGAAAGCTGAGCAAGTCTTGTCTGGTGACAACGGGCAATTCGCGTTTAGAGATCTCCTGCCGGGTGATTTTCTGCTCACCATTGCAGCTCCGGGATTTGAAGCGGGAACCTTTGCGGGGCAGTTGCAAGCAGGGCGGACATTTCTTGCACCTGTTGTCGTATTGAAAGTGACGCCAGCCACAACCACCGTAAACGTTGGGTTAACGGCGCAGCAGATCGCTCAGGTCGAGATCAAGCAGCAAGAGAAGCAGCGGGTGCTCGGTATCGTTCCCAACTTCTACGTCAGCTACATCCCCGATGCTGCTCCCATGAATGCGAAGCAGAAGCTTCAGCTCGCCTGGAGAGCGGTTACCGACCCTGTCAGCATTGCAGGCGTTGGTGCTCTCGCCGGGATTCAGCAGGCCACCAACGATTACGGCGGACTCGGCCAGGAGGCCGGAGGGTATGGAAAACGCTTTACCTCGGCATACGCAACCCTGCTGACCGGAACGCTCATTGATGATGTTCTTCTGGCATCTCTCATGAAGCAGGACCCGCGCTACTTTTATCAAGGCACCGGCACCACGGGATCGCGGCTTCGGCATGCCCTTGAGCATGCCATCATGCGTAAGGGTGACAATGGCAATTGGCAGCCGAATTACTCTGGAATCCTCGGCAGCTTCGTCAACAGCGGACTTTCTTCCCTGTATTACCCCGAAATTGACCGCAGCAGCGGTCTAGTAATTCAGAACGCACTTGTCGGGATTGCGGGTCGCGCGGTAGGTGGTGTCTTTCAGGAGTTCGTATTACGCAAGTTCACTTCTCATGCGGACAGGCAAACCTCAAATTTGCCGTGATCGCTGGTAAATCGGGCTTTGCAAGCGAGGTGGAGTGCTTTTGCTCGAGGTAGTGAGATCCAAACGATGAGGCATCGCAGGATGCGAAAACAGGTCACGCGTTCAAGCGGGATGCTCGCTATCCCGAATGGCACGGCTGGCACGCAGCCCGTCGCGGACTCGGGAGCAATCTCTACCGCCTGGGTGTGCCGGATATGGTGATACAGCGCATACTTCGCCACGCGAACGTGAGGCACGACGGCGACGTACTACATCAAGACGGCTGCCGATGATGTTCGGGATGCGATGGCGAAGCTAGAAAGCAACTTACCTGCCTCGGAATCGCTAGAGGACAGCTTCGAGACACTAAACGACGACTCACGCGCAGTGCCGGCCACTGCAAACTGACGTGAGATAATGGGGTTACGTCGCAACGGCCCTGTAGCTCAGATGGATAGAGCAGCGGTTTCCTAAACCGTTGGTCGGCAGTTCGACTCTGCCCAGGGCCTCCATTTTCAACAACCTGCTGCCGGAATTAAATCCATGTCCATTGTTCGTCCGTTGTTACCTTTAGGGCTTTCTTCGACAATCTCTGCATGATACGGCTTGGTTCGGATCTCGCCGCAGCGTGAATTAACTTGGATAGGCCCAGAGTAACGTGCTCCGGTCTGTGCTGGCGTCGCGGGAGTTTGCTTTTGTCGGGCCAAGCAGCGCCAAGCGGTTTTGTTAGGGGCAAAGAAACAGGGCACGCCATTGTTGGAATGCCCTGATGTTACGGTTGAGTTTTTGGGTTACCCGTCCACACCCTCGCAGACATTTACGCTCCGCGAGGACATCTCCCAAGTCTCAGTGGCAACCCGGGAAATTCGCCGAAATCACCTGGGTGCTCCAGTCGAAGGACTGGGTAACCATGTAGTACTCGGTGGTGTACCAGAAGGTGCAGTTGTCAGTCGGATCAATCCGCATGGCGCTATAGTCGCCCCAGCGGTCTGACGTGTCAGGCTGCGACCCATTGTTGGCGATGACATTTGCACATGTCGCGCAGAATTGTGTTTCGGCAGACAATGTGCCGCTTGGATCGGTGCTGGTTCTTCCCGCGATGGCAATCGATGGGTGACTGCTCGCATTGGATTCGCTGTAGCCTAGCAGGATGTCGCCAACGTTATCGCGGGCGATAGAACCCATCCAGCGGTAATTGCTGTCGGTAGGCGAACCAGCGTAGGTCTGTTGTTGGAAGGGCGGATTCGCCGCGAGTTGAGCGGCAGTAATGCCGGTGAACCCATTTTGCACGCCTCTGAATTCGAACCAGCGCACGCCAATCTGCCCGGTAGTGGATTCAACGTCAAAGTTCACGGACCAGTGCTGGAAGGGCTGGTTGCGAACCGACGATGCCGGCGAGACCGGGAATGGATCGTCCCAATAGGCGAAACGATACATCAAGCGATCGCCCAGGGAATCCATGGGAGAGCCGCCATTGCTCGGAACGCAATCGCCGCCAAAATTACCGCTGCAGGAGCCGCTGTAGGTGGCAACCGTGACGAGTTGAGTGTTGGGGCTCCCAGTCATGGATGCAGAGCCGGTCGCCCAGTTGTTAATGTGGAAGGAGTAAATGGACAAGTGGGAATTATCGACGTCGCCCACGCTGCCAATGTAGAACTCATCCTGGCTCGGCGGAGAGCCGGTCGGCGAATCGACGTCGCCGGGCAACAAGCTGTCTTCGCCCGAGCTGAGCTGGAAGCAAATCTGTTCAGCCGTATTATCGCCCGCGAGCAACTTCGTTCTGTGATACCCGCAGATTTGCGGACCGCGGAAGCCGCTGCCGCCGGGACCGAAGTTGTTCATGGCTTGGAAGTAGCCGTCGCTGGCACCGCCAGTGGACCAGATACCGATCTTCGGGTAGTCGGGGAATCCGCTGCCCGGAACCGGGAACTGGTAGGTGTACCAAGTACCATTTGCGTTGTTCGTGGTGGAGACCGCAATGCAAACGGCGTATGGCGAGACAAACACGTTCTGGCTCAGGACCCAGCGATCAGCTTTCCGATCGAATTGGGCAAGAATGTCGCCGTCGTTGTTATTGGCACACATGGTTCCCGGGATGCCGGACTGCCAAAGCGAATTGCCAATAATGGCCGGACCGCACGTTCCCGTCTTGCTACACACGGTGAAGGAAACGTTCACCCATTGCAGTACCTGGGTGTCGCCAACCGCCATGTTGGTATCGGGTGGAGCATCCGGAACGGAATATCCCGGGAAGCCGTTGCCCACGCCAAGAAAATTCTGGCCAATGGAGAATTCCGCAGGATAATTTGCACTCCGCTCCGCTGGATCCACGCTCGATCCGTAATTGCGTTTCGGCATGAGATGAACCGGATTCGCTTCGTGTACGCCAAATGGCGACGGATGGGGCAGCAGGGCCAGTTGATCGAGGCGCGCCGTGACCCCAAAGGCTGTTGCACGGTTAAGTGTTGGGTGCGGGGCGTCCTGCGCTGTCAGCGGCAGGCCACACAGTAAGAGCACGCCCAAGGCGAGCATGGACGAACCCAAAATTCTTGCGGTGTTTCTTGTCATAGTGATCCCATTCTCCTTAGTGATCTACGCGGCGCATTGGGTGTCACTTGCGCGCAGTAGTTTCGCAACTCGGCAGGTATGGTTGGTTGGAACACAGTCTTTCGTGTCTACTTGGTCGAGCAATTTGCTTTCGGTGCCTGTAAACGGAGTTCTAGGCAGGTGGAAGGATTGAATCACAAGAGCTGCCGCAATGCAACTATTATTCACGTAGTTACTAGGCCGCCATCAGTAACCACCCTCCAGTTCTTCTGCGATGCACGCTGCAGCTAACCCCCAGTGTTCATGCTCGTTTTACGGCAGTTGGGGGATCGGCGCCCTCGATTTTGGGGCAGGCTGTACTGCAAAAACGTCACAAAAATTTTACAAATCGTCGGTCTAGCGTTGCGTTTTACATCTGTCGCTAACTGCCTCCGTGGGAGACTTGAGGCGGTCCGCCCGATGGAAAGTCTCCGTGCTAAACTGAGAATTTGAACGCTGCCGGCAAGCCCCATTGCGTACGCAGCAACCGGAAGGCTCTCAGATTTCAGTTCCCTGAGTTTTCAAGAACGCAAGACTTTTATCAAGGGGAAAACACGTGCGACAAAATCGCGACTATTACCTCCTGCGTATTCGGTTGAGCTTCGCGTTCTTCGCGGTTCTCACCTGCGGTTCAGCGCCATCGTTCGCACAAAAGACCGTGGTGCAGGATGCCGGGGGTGGCAGAAAGCTGGAGTTCGACTACAACGCCACCGGCCAGGTGACGGAGCAACGCACCCTCGGCGCGGATGGCAAGCTGGAAGAAAAAGTCGATTACGAGCATCGGCCTGGCTACTACGTAGCTGACCAAACCAGCACGTCCTATTGGCCGGATGGAAAGGTCCACAGTATGACCAAGAACACCTACGATGCGAACGCAAATTTTACGGGCGAGTTCGTTCAGGATTTCGATGAGGCTGGCAAACACATAGCCGGCCACCGGTTGACCCACGACCCAATGACTAACGTCTACACCTGCACGGATTGGAACAGCACTGCCGAAGATTACAAGATTGTCGCATGTCCAGCGGGCGAGGAGTCAGCCGGTGGGCCCGAAGAGGTCAAGAAATTTACCCGTGACGAAGTGATGCAGCATCTGGCCTCCGCCCGAAAGATGGCCAGCGAACAGATGCAGCAATCGAAGACTCCGGTAAAGTCGACTGCCACTACGGCGAATCCGGAGGTTGGGTTGATCATGCCCGCACAGGTCTATCCGAGCGAGCGAGTTTCGGGCAGATTGGTCACAAACCCCAGCGAATATGAAGGCATGGCGGAAGTCACGGTGACCCAGGTCGCGCTGCCCCTTGCATCGGCTGGCGAAGCTTCGACGCTGGCGGGCTGGACTGCCGAAGTGCCCGGCGAAAAGCCACAACGTGCCGACGGGCCGATTGTCTTCACCGTGCCGCGCGGTGGCTCGGCGCTCGCCATCACGCTTAGGCAAACGGGGAATTCGGCCCAGTCCGTTTCGAAGTCAATAGCCTTTCCTCAGAGCGTGCTTAAGAAGCAGAAAGCGCCTGGCTCATTTGAAGCGGCGGCGCTCTGCCTGAAAGATCAATTGTGTACCGTTCGTGGGCCGTTTAGCGGAGACAGCGGCAGAACCTTCGCCGCGTTCGAAGACCGACCGGCGACGGTCCTGGCCGAAACGAACGATACCGCGTATATTCTTGTCCCGGATCAGACGGAACCGGGCGCGAGACCCTTGTTCATTGCCGAAGGAGCCAAAGTGGTTGCGTTGCCAGTCGCAGTAGGCGAGTTTAGTCTCAGGAATGGAGATAAGGAGCTGCAAGCAGGTCAGACCTTAATGACCTTCCCGATTCTGGAGGGACCGAGCGATATACCGGACGCAGCCTGGCGGTCGGGAGATTTTCCGGCGACCAATCTTGACGAAGCCCGCAAGCTGATACCCGGATTCCAGTTGCCGCGAGCAGGTCTAGAAACGCGCGAGAGGCAGGAAGCTCAACAAAAGGGAGAGTCAAAAGAGAAGCGGGAGGCGGAAGAAAATAAAGGTGGAGTGATCTTGCTGGTCGTCAAGAACCACACCCCTGCACAGGTTTCGATGCGAGGCGCCAAAGACCAGATGGTCGTCTTCCATTTGAATGATGAGTCGTTCAGCCGAGGCGAGTTTAGGTATGACCAACCAGTGGATGCGATCAAATCCGGCCATTTTGATATAAAGGGCTACGTTTTTCCCTTTTTGGCGCCCGTGCGAGGCCAAGAGTTTTCCAGCGAGCCCGGTTCGGCAGCGACAGGGAATTGAGCTGATTTAGAAATTGACAACCCTCACTGCAGCCCTTAAGCTGCTGGGAAGGCAGCGATATTCTGTATAGTGTCACGACAAACCGTACGAGTCAGCACCCGACGCTCGGTTCCTTGGAGATCCGCGTCATGGAAGTGCTGTGGACCGCCGGCCAGAGCAGTGTGCGCGACGTGGTCGAGAGATTGGAACGCAAGCTTGCGTACACCACAGTGATGACCACGCTGGATCGGCTATTCAAGAAGGGAATGCTGGATCGGCAGAAGTCGGAGCGCGCGTTTTTGTATTTCCCGCGCCTGTCTAGTCAAGAGTGGGAGCGCCGGCGCGCAGGCGACTTGGTCGCCGGTTTTCTTGCCGGCCCACAACCTGCCAGCGAGCTGTTGCTGTCATCGCTAGTTGACGCTGTCGGCCAACACGATGCGGTCATGCTCGACCAACTGGAAGAGAAGATTCGGGAGAAGCGCAAAGAGCTGTCGGCTGGGAGGAAGCTATGAGCCTCCCTTACACTTTGAGATTGCTCTGCCTCTGCTGCGCCGCGTTTTTCATGATTCACCTGGCGCTTGCTGTCGCCGCCCGGATAAGTTCGGGCGCTGCCTTGCGCATGGCGGAACGCATGAAGCCAAGTTCCGCGGCGCGGCTTCTGTTCACGGTGCGAATCCTTCCGTTGACACTGACATTATTTGCCGTACTGGCGTTTTGCATTCCCAGCTATCTGTGGCTGGAGCCGGAAGCCACCGGCGAAAGAGTCGGTTTGGTTTGTTTCTTGACAGCGGTGCTCGGAGCCGCGATTTGTACGCTCGCGTTAGCGCGGGCGATCAATGCCGTCCGTGGCACGGCACGCTACCTCCATCGTTGCGAACGCCATGGCGAGCAAGTCAGTATGCCGGGAGAAACCACGCCGGCGTTGCTGCTCAAAGATAAGTCTCCGGTGTTAGCCGTAGCGGGAGTGGTTCATCCCCGGCTGGTTATTTCGCGTCGCGTTATGCGCGAACTTACCCCGGAACAGATTGACGCGGCCCTAAGCCATGAGCGTGCCCATCGCTCATCTGGCGACAACCTCAAGCGGTTTCTCATGTTGCTGACGCCCGATGTTCTACCCTTCGTGCGCGGTTTCGTAACCCTGGAACGGCGTTGGGCAAAAGCCATCGAATGGGCGGCTGACGATCAAGCCAGCGCCGGCGATCCCCGTCGTGCGCTTTCCCTGGCCGACGCGCTGGTGAGAGTAGCGAAAATGGGCAACAAGCCGCAACTTTCCTATCTAACCAGCTCTTTGATGGCCGACGATCATGATCTGTCGGAAAGAGTGGATCGACTACTGCGTCCGCTGCCGATTCCCGACAAACCGACCAAGGAGTGGATTCCTCTTGTCAGCGGAGCCGCCGCACTGATGGCTGTCTCGGTGATGATCGTGGTTCTCTGGCCGGCGAGCCTCAGTATGGTGCACCAAGCCCTCGAACGACTTGTCCGCTAGATTTCGTTGTTCTGCACGTAATGTTCAACTGGAAGAGGCTGCTGAGAAATTCGTCTCAGCGTACGTCAAGGGCTAAAGTCCGCAGCGCACCCGCCGATGTTGTGGAGCGTGACGCAGTGACGAATGTCCCGCACGGCTGCTTGGCGCCGCCTGGTGCGGGACATCGTAAACTTGGCCCGGGTGCGTCGGCCCAGACCCGGATGGTTCTCCACCATCTGAGAGCACTCCAATGAAATCGCTCTAATCTGCGTTGCTAGATATTTCCTCCGTTACGGTGCGAACGGGCCCACTTCGCCCGCCTCTTACTAAATCCGCCAAATAGAGGAAGTTCGGCACAACGAACTTTTCCTTTCTTGCGCTCCTTTCTTAGCTCAGACGGCAATCCGCTTGCACCCTTCGCTCCTGGGTACCCGCAGCGCCCCGGCATGCGGCGACGTCCAAGTTTGTCTGAGGATTGCGTTATATGAGCGACAAACAACTGCCCGCCGATACCAGTTCACCTCCCCAGCTTCCGCCACCGACGGCCGACTGGCGACAGGTCTGGTGGCTGCCCTGCAAGTTATCGCTGGAGCTTCCGCTGGCGCAGTTCACCGTGAGGGAGCTGTTGCGCTTGCAGACAGGCAACATGGTTCTCACGCACTGGAGCCGCGGCGCGGAGGTACCGTTGCGGGCCAACGGACAGTTGATTGGCTGGGTCGAATTTGAGCCAGTGGGCGACCACATTGGGGTGCGGATCACCGAGCTGGTTTGAGGAAGGGTTGAGGGAGAACGATGAAGGAGACGGTTGCAAGTCCTTGCCTAACGCTACCGCCCTGTCGTCCCACATTGTGGGCGCGCGTGCTCGGGGCCTTCGCTGCCGTGCGCGTGGGCAGGAAGCCGCGGCGTTTGCGGCTTTGCGAAAGTCTGTCGCTGGGCGAAAAGCGCTTTGTGGCGGTGATCCAGTACGAAGGCCAGCAGTTCCTGGTTGGCGGCGGCGCGAGTTCTCTCAGCCTGCTGGCGCGGCTTGGTGAAGCGCCGGACTTTGCCACGGTAATGACGGAGTGGTGCGAGCGGCAACGATGACACGCACGACGGGCAGCCTGGTGCGCAACGGTGCGGTGTGGGCGATGGGAATGCTTGGTACCCCTTCGGCGGCCATCGCCCAGCACTCCCCAGGTGGGACGTTGCAGGTTCCGGGAGTGAATGGCAGCGGGGTGCCGTGGACCATCGTTCTGCTGTTGACGTTGCTGACGATTCTGCCCGCGCTGTTACTTTCCATGACCCCGCTGGTGCGCCTGCTGGTGATCTTTCACTTTCTGCGGCAGGCGCTGGGGACGCAGAGCGCGCCCACCAACCAGACCCTGGTCGGGCTCTCGCTGGTGCTGACCTACTTTCTCATGCAGCCGGTGGGAGCAGCCGTTTATCAGCAGGCCATGGTCCCTCTGGAGAATAACCAGATCACCGCGTGGCAGGCGCTTGACCGTGGTTCGGAGCCGCTGCGCCACTTCATGCTGAAGTTCGTGCGCGAAAAGGATGCGGCGCTGTTCGTCGATCTGGCCAAGCTGCCACCGCCGCACTCACCCGAGGATTTGCCCATGCGGGTGGTGGCTCCAGCCTACATCCTGTCGGAGTTGAAGGTAGGGTTCCAGATCGGCGCGGTGCTGTTTCTGCCCTTCCTGGTGATTGACCTAGTCGTGGCCTCGATCACCACTTCGGTCGGAATGCTGCAGCTTCCGCCGGTGGTGATCTCCACGCCCATCAAGATCCTGCTGTTCGTCATGGTCGATGGCTGGAACCTGCTGGTGGGTTCGCTGATGAAGAGTTTTTACTGACGGGCGCCCACTCAAGCTGCTTTTGCATGGGTGGGTTTAGAAACCGAGGAGAGCGATGTCGCCGCAGATGATCGTGATGTTAGGGCAAAGCGAACTTGCAGACTGCGGTGCTGCTGGCGGCCCCGCTGCTGATCGCGCTGGCGCTGGTCAGTTTGTTGATCAACATCGTGCAGGTGCTGACCTCGCTGCAGGACAACACCATTTCCAGCGTGCCTCGCCTGCTCGCGACAGCGGTGGGAGCGATCGTGCTGATGCCGTGGATGCTGCGCAAGCTGGCCATCTTCACCTTGCAGATGTTCGCCGATTTCCGGCCTTGGTTGCGCTAGAGGGGAGCGATGGAACTTCGGCCCGAAGAAGTGATTGCTGCCGTGGCCTTCGTAGGAGCGAGGGTTTCCGGAGTCATGGTCTTTGCCCCGTTTCTGGGGAGCAGCGCTATCGCGCCGCGCATCAAGGTGGGCTTGGTGGTTCTGGTGACGGCAGTTCTGTATCCGGTATGCGTTCCTCGCGGCCTGTCGCTGACGGCGGCGGGCGTACTTCGCGTGATGCTCTCGGAAGCTTTGATCGGACTTCTCATGGGGCTGGCCATTCAGTTCGTCTTCGAAGCGGCGCAATTTGCCGGGCAAGTGATGGGCATGCAGGTGGGCTTCGGGCTGGTCAACATTCTCGATCCCAACACCCAGGTTGATACGCCGGTGCTGGCGGTGTTCTCGCAAACCGTCGTAATGCTGATCTTTCTGCAGATGGATGTGCACCACTGGCTGCTGCGCGGGCTGGCCAATAGCTTCCGGTATCTGCCGGCAGGCGCGGCGGTCACCAGCGGAGAGCTCATCCGGCAACTGCTGCATGCCGCCGGTGGAATCTGGCTGGCGGGAGTACAGGTGGCGGCGCCGGCGTTGATTGCAACCTTGCTGGCGGACCTAGTGCTGGGCTTCCTGGGCAAGGCTTCGCCGCAGTTGCCGGTGCTGTTTCTGGGACTGTCGGTAAAGAGCATGGTTGGACTCTCCGTGCTGGCGCTCTCGCTGAAGTACTGGCCGGGAATTTTCGAACGTTATTTCAGCAACGGCATCCGCTGCGCGGAAGGGCTGTTGCACCTGGCGCACTGAGGAACACGTGGCGCACGACGACAAGACCGAACAAGCAACTCCGCGGCGGCGGCAGAAGGCCCGCGAGCAAGGCCGTGTGGCCCGCAGCCGCGAGTTGGCCGGCGCGCTCATCGGCTTTGCCGGATTGCTGGCGCTGTTGTGGATCTCATCGGACGAGCTACAGCATTGGCGAGGCGCTTTGCGGGGTTGGACCGAGATGGCCGCAAGCACAGACATTAACCCGACCACCCCGGTGCTGACCTGGACCGCGATAGCCGCGCTGCGGTGGATTCTGGCGCCGTTGGCGCTGGTGTGGGTGCTGGCCGTGGGCAGCAGTTTGGCGCAAGGCGGGTTTGTCTTTTCCGCCGAGGCCTTGACGCCCAACCCGGAACGCATGAGCCCAAGCAAGAAGTTGGGGCAGATGTTCTCCATTGCTGGTTTGGCGCCGCCGGCGAAATCGCTGATTCCGTTTTCCGTGCTGCTCTATCTGGGTGTCTCCATACTGGCACGCGATTGGGAGCTGCTGTTGCGCGCCGGGCAGATGCCGGTGGTGGTGATGGGGGCTTTCGCCTATCAGCGGGCCTTCGAGATCTGCTGGAAGTCCACGCTGGTGTTGTTGCTGTGGTCGGGCATCGATTATCTGCTGCAACGGCAGAAGCTGGAGCGCGACCTGCGCATGAGCAAGCAGGAGCTGCGCGACGAGTACAAGGAAAGCGACGGCAACCCCAGCGTAAAGGCCAAGCTTCGCCGTCTGCAACGCCAGATGCGGCGCCGCCGCATGTTGAAGGAAGTGGAGCACGCCACCGTTGTTATCACCAACCCTACCCATTTTGCGATCGCCCTGGAATACCGGCCGACGATGCCGGCTCCGGTGGTGCTGGCCAAAGGGTGTAACGCGCTGGCCGAGCAGATCAAGGAGGTGGCGCGCTGGCACGAGGTGCCCATCGTGGAGAACCCGCCGCTGGCGCAGGCGTTGTACCGCAGCGTTGAGGTCGGACAGACCATCCCCGCCAAGCTGTACACCGCGGTGGCCGAAATCCTTGCGTTTATCTATCGCGCCCAGGTGCGGGTGCAAACCGTAGCGAGCCGGGTATAGCCGATGGCGAATGTGACCAGCAAACCGAAGTCACCTGCGATGACCGGAGCCGCCGAGTGGATCATTCCGGTGGCCGCGGTGGCGCTGGTCTTCGTCATGCTGGTACCACTGCCGGCGGTGGCGCTCGATCTGCTGCTGGCCGTCAGCATCGTCGCCTCGGTGCTCGTGCTGCTCTCCGCTGTGCACATCCTTCGCCCGGTGCAATTCTCGGTCTTCCCCAGTCTGCTGTTGCTGCTCACCTTGTTTCGCCTGGCGTTGAATCTGGCCAGCAGCCGCCGCATTTTGCTGCACGGCAATGAGGGCTCGGGGGCCGCCGGACACGTGATCGAGGCCTTCGGACAATTCGTGGTTGGCGGCAATTATGTTGTGGGCTTCGTGCTGTTTCTGGCGCTGATTGCTATCCAGTACATGGTGGTGAGCCATGGCGCAGTGCGCACCGCCGAGGTCACGGCACGGTTCACTCTGGATGCCATGCCGGGCAAGCAGATGGCGATCGACGCCGATCTCAATGCCGGGCTGATCGACGAGAAGCAGGCCCGGGTGCGGCGCGAGCAGGTCAGCCGGGAGGCCGAGTTTTACGGGGCCATGGACGGCGCGGCGCGCTTCAATCAGCGCGATTCGCTGGCCACGGTGCTGATCACCGTGATCAATATTCTTGCGGGATTCCTGATCGGCGTCTTCCAGCTCGATATCCCTTTTCGCGATGCCCTGAAGACCTACACCATTCTGACCGTGGGCGATGGCCTGGTGACCATCATTCCTTCCCTGTTGGTGTCGGTGGGTGGCGGCATCGTGGTCACTCGCGCCTCCTCGGACAACACTCTCGGCATCGACGTTGGTAAACAATTGTTTGGCCGCAGCCGTCCTTTATGGATTGCCTCTGGAACCATGGCGGCGCTGGCCCTGATTCCCGGGCTGCCCAAGATTCCCTTCCTGCTGATTGCCGGGATCGCGGCCGCGCTGGCCCGTCGCGCCCGCAGCGAATTCGAAAAACCTGCATCGCCAGCGGAAGGCGCGGCCGGGGCGGCTGCGAGTGCTTCCTCGGGTGCGGCCCAGCAGGAAGCGCTGGAAGGTCTGCTGAAATTGGACGAGCTGGGCCTGGAAGTGGGCTACGGGCTGGTTCCGCTGGTGGACGCCAAGCAGGGTGGACAACTGCTGCAACGGGTAAAGGCCCTGCGCCGTCACCTGGCGCTGCAGTTGGGCTTCATCGTGCCGCCCATCCACATCACCGACAATCTCAAGCTAGGCCCGCGCGAGTATGTGGTGTTTTTGCGCGGGGTGGAGATCGCGCGCTGGGAGCTGCGCGACGACTGCCTGCTGGCCATCAGCTCGGAGGCCGCCCCTCCAGAGTTGCAAGGTTTCGCAACTCATGAACCGGCATTCGGGGTTTCGGCGCGCTGGATCGTGCCCGGGCTGCGCGAGCAGGCGCTGGCTTCGGGCTACGCCGTGGTGAACCAGACCTCGGTAATGGCCACCCACCTGGCCGAGGTCATCAAGCAGCACGCTTACGAGTTGTTGAGCCGGCAGGAGACCAAGCGCCTGCTGGACCGGCTGGCCGAAAGCCACCCCAAGCTGTGCGAAGAGCTGGTGCCCAAGCTGATGAGCCTGGGTGAGGTGCAAAAGGTATTGCAGCAGCTTCTGCGGGAGCAGGTTTCCATCCGCGACCTGCCCACCATTCTGGAGAGCCTGCTGGACGCCGCCGCCGTCAACAAGCATCCCGTGCTGCTGGTGGAAGCAGCGCGGCAGGCGCTGGGTCGGGCCCTGGTGCGGCCGCTGCTGGCCGACGATGGCGGCTTGCGCGTGGTCACGCTCGATCCTGGAATGGAAGAAGAGTTGAGCCGTGCCTTTTCCGGGCAGGCTGCGCCCGCAGCGCCGGGCGGGTTGGAGCCTTCGTACGCGCGGCGGGTATTGGAAGGATTGAAGAAGCTGGCGGGCGAGCAGGTGCGGCTGGCGACGCCGGTGCTGTTCTGCAACACCCCGGCGCGCTTCCATTTGCGCCGCTTGTTAGAGCCGTTCCTGCCCAAGGTGGTGGTGCTCTCGCCGGGAGAGGTGCCGCCGCTGGTGCAGGTGCAATCGCTGGGAATGATTCGATGAGGAGGAAGCATGACTGCCGCTCAGGCTTATGGGCAAATCAGTGAACCGGCTGGAGAGATGTCAGACGAGCTTCTGCTGGAGCAGTTGCCGCAGGTAAAATACATTGCGCGCCGCATCCACGAACGGCTGCCACAACACGTCCCCTTCGACGACCTTCTAAATGCCGGCATTGTGGGACTGATCGACGCCATGCACAAGTTCAACCCGGACAAGAAGGTGCGCTTCGCTTCCTATGCCAAGTTCCGTATCCGGGGAGCCATTCTCGACAGTCTGCGGGACATGGACTGGAGCCCGCGCGACTTACGCCGCAAGTCCCGCCGCCTGGAAGCCACCATGCAGAAGTTGCAGACCGAGTTGGGCCACTCAGCCACCGAACCTGAGCTGGCACTGGCCATGGGCATGACGCTGGAGGAGTTCCAGCACCTGCTGGACGAAATTCGCGGGCTGGAGGTGGGCAGCCTGCAGATCGAATCGCTGGAAGACGGACGGGAGACCGATCTGGGGGAAACGCTTCCCGGCCCCGCCAACCTGGACCCGCTGTTTGTCTGCATGCAGGGTGAGCGGCGGCAGCGCCTGGCGGATGCGATTGCGGAATTGCCCGCACGCGAGCAGCAGGTGCTCGCTCTGTACTATCAGGAAGAGCTCACCATGAAAGAGGTCGGCGCCGTGCTGGGAGTAGGAGAATCGCGGGTCTCGCAAATTCATTCGGTGGCGGTGGCCCGGCTGCGGGCCAGCCTGGACAGTACGCAGCCAGGCCGCACCGTCGCCCTGAGCACGTCTGTTCACGCCGCTAAACCGCAGGTGGGGATATGGAAAAGGTT
The DNA here is from genome assembly GCA_963836295.1 of uncultured Acidobacteriaceae bacterium. Taxonomy (GTDB): domain Bacteria; phylum Acidobacteriota; class Terriglobia; order Terriglobales; family Acidobacteriaceae; genus Bog-257. Next base: position 157,214 of record CAWIIY010000017.1, read on the forward strand.
CTAAGCCAGGCGGAAATCGATGCTCTGTTCCGGGCCGCGCGCAGCGGAAACCAGAGCGCGCAGGAGGCCGGCGTCGTCCGGGTGGAAAGCTGGGACCTGCATCAGGCAGGCCTGCTGCGCAAGGAGCAGTTGCACAGCATCAGCCAGTTGCATGAGAGCTTTGCGCGCAACCTGACCACGTCGGTAGGCGGATACCTGCGCGACAAGTTCGAAGTCGCGCTGGTGTCGGTGGAGCAACTGGCGTATCGTGACTTCCTCGCTCGGGTCTCCGAAGTGACCTACTACGGATCGTTTCATCTGCAGCCCGGCGATGCCAGTGGAGTTCTGCAAATGGACTTGAGCCTGGCCTTTCCCATCGTGGATTTGCTGCTGGGAGGCCAGGGCGGCGTTCCTCAAGGTACACGCGAGGTAAGCGAGATCGAGGGGATGGTTTTGCAGGGCGTTGGCCAGGTGATTTGCCACGAGCTGCAAAACGTCTGGCAGCCGCTGGGGCTGCAGGTTGCGTTCGAGCAGCGTCAACCCACGGCGCAGATGTTACGCCTGCTGCCCGCCCAGGAGAAGACGCTGACTCTCACCTTCGAGGCCACGATGACGGACTCGCGGGGCATGTTCAACATCGCTTTTCCATCCGTGGTCTCCAGCGCCCTGCTGCGCAAGCTGGCGTCGGACCTGGTCTATCAGCATCCCCGCGGATCGGCCAGGCACCGGGAAAGCATCAAGAAGAGGCTGCTGGATTCGACCGTAGAAATGGAGCTGGGCACACCACTGCTGCCGATCAAACTGAGCGAGCTGTTGGGCATGCAACCCGGGGGGGTCCTGCCGCTGCGGCGTCACATCGAGGAGCCGGCGACATTGCGGCTGAAGGGCCGCGATTGCTGGCGGGCGAGGCCGGTGCGCAGCCACACCAATTGTCGCGCCGCGCAACTGGTCGAGCACATCGTGCAGCCGGAAGAGGAGGAGATCTAGATGGTCGCGGAAGCTAACAGCAAAATCGAAGCCTATTTTGAGGCTTGGGTGAGCAGCCTGGCCTCCTTGCTCTCGCAGTTGTCGGGGAACGACTGGCAACCACAGCCGGCCAGCGCTCCCGAAGCATACACCCCGGTTGCGCGGGTAAGGGTCACGGCATGCAAGGGATTGGAAGGCCGGCAGTGGCTCAGCTTTAGCGCTGCCGATGTCGAAGCACTGCTGCGCCCTTTTTTGCAGGACGAAATTAGTATTGCGACTAGGCTTGACCAGCAGCAGCAAGATGCTCTGGCGGAGATGGTCAGGCAGTGGTCAGGCTTGGCGGCGAGCGCCCTGGAAGCGGCATTCGGCGAGGTATCGCTGGAAACGAGGGTGGAGCCTGCGGTGCAAAACGCGTCTCCAGCGGCGCGGCTGCTACATGCCAGCGACGGCTCGCGCACAGTTGCTGTCCTGCTGGAGATGGACGACGCCATCGTGGGGGCGTTGGATCGCAGAGCTTCGCCCCGCCCGTCCGATAACCCTTCCGCCGAGATCGAAGGCCTGCTGCGCCAGGGCAACCTGGGTCTGTTGATGGACGTCGAGTTGGGGGTGATGTTGCGCTTCGGATGCCGTCAAGCCACGCTGCGCGAAGTGCTGGAGCTGACCTCGGGAGCGGTGCTGGAGTTGGACCCGCGAGATCCAGGAGCCGGTGGACCTGTTGTTGAATGGCCGCGTCATTGCCCGCGGAGACGTGGTGGTGATCGGCGGCAACTATGGATTGCGGGTCACCGAGGTCGCGTCCCCGCAACAGCGGGTGGACAGCCTTTAATGCAGTTTCGAGTTTCCAGTTTCGAGAAGTTGACTGGAAACCCGAGCCTCTAAGCTCGAAACTCGAAACCTTCTCTACTTCTGGAGCCGGAAATGTCTCTCTCCTTGCGTGCGATGTTGCCCACGTCCTCTCCCTTGGCCACGCTGGCGGCGCTGCCGGTGTGCGCGAATGGGTTTTGCCCGCGGCCTCCCACATTGTGGCAGCGCTGGTGGGCGCGGCACGAAGGCCTGTGGCTGCAGAAGCACTGGTATTGTTCCCCCGAATGCTTTCAAGAAGGACTGCTGCTGCGGCTGAACCAGTCGGCAGTCCTTCATCCGCGCCGCGCGCCCCAGCCCACTCGCACCCCGCTGGGATTGGTGTTGCTCTCGCGGGGCGCCATTACGCACATCCAATTGCGTGCAGCCCTGGAGGCGCAGCGCATGGCCGGCAGCGGAAGGCTGGGCGAATGGCTGGTCAGGATGGGCGCAGTTTTGGAGCCACAGGTGACCGCTGCCCTGGCGGTACAGCAGGGCTGCCCGGTGTTTGCGGCGCGTGAGCCGCAATGTTTGCCGGCGACCATGCACTGGCCGTCGCCTCTGGCTCAGAGTTATCTGGCTGTCCCAGTCTTCTATAACCGGACACAATCCAACTTGTATGTTGGGTTTCTGGAGGGCGTACAGCACAGCTTCCTTTACGCCCTGGAGCAGATGCTGCAATGCCGCACCCATCCCTGCATTTTGCCTCCAGCAGTATTCCGGGAAAACATGGAGAGACGGACATGCCCCGGCGAGAGTGAAACCATCGTGATCCAACAGCGCCAGAACAGTATCGAAATGACACGGACCATCGCCAACTACGCCGCGCAAGTGCACGCCGAAACTTGTGGGATCACAGAATGTGACGATCATCTATGGATACGTCTGGGATGCCCGAACAGCTTTCATGTGGACTTCCTCTTCCGCCTGCCGCTGGGCTCGCGCGTCGTCTAGACACTGGTTCGGAATGTGCTATCGGCCTAGAACCCGCGCCTTACAAACCCTAAAGCGTCTGTGGCCGCTGCCGATGACAACCACAGGCAGAAACGATGGATAGCACCGCCCAGCCGGCCCCACTCGATCAGCGCTCGTGGACTGCCGATGGTCTTCCCGCGCTGCGTGCTGCCGATTGCGAATTGTCGGGCGTGCCGCTTCTCTGCCTGCCCATCCTGACGCGCTCGGCATCGCTGCTCAAGCTTCTGCTGCAGGATGGGACCGTCGATCTGGAGTTGACCAGTTCGGTGGTGGCGTTGGATCCAGGGCTGGCCTTTATGACACTGCAGTTGGCCAATCGCGGACGCCGCGACGAGGATGAGGCAATCTGGCAATTTCCGCTAGCTGTAGTGGCAGGCGGGCAGTATCGTTTGCTGCAAGTGGTCAACCGTGTGCCGAAGACCGAGTCATCTACCTCCACCAAGCTCCGAAGCCAGTTTCGGCAGCTTTGGGTGCGGTCGGTGGTCCGGGCTTGCCTGGCGCGGGCCCTGAGCCAACAATTGGGCGGCGGAAATCCGCGGCAAGCCTTCCTGGCAGGACTGCTGTTCGAATTGCCGGCCTTGGTCGAGTTAACATTTCCGTCGAACCGGGCGGCCCAGCTCAGGCTGCAAGCTGCATCGCGCGAAAGCCTACCGCTCGAGATTGACGCAGCCATCACCCAGGCACGCGACCTTGCTCAGCCTCATGTTTACGCCGAAGGCCGGCCGCAAAGTTCGCTGGCCGCCAGTATCCTGCTGGCGGAGCTGCTTGCCGGACATCTAACTCTCGAGGCTTCGCCAAAAGGCGGGGAAGCCAGCCAGTTGGCTTCGCATTCTGCATGGAAATGCTGGGGGGAAACCACTCAATGCCAGCGCCATCGGTTGCTGGACAGTTGCGGTGCCCTGGCCAGATGGGCCGCCGCCAGCGCACCCACCATGAATCCCTGGGAATTTACCGCCCGACTAGAACGAAGCAGGGGCTGGGAGTAGGCCATGCCAGGGCTGCGCACGTTGATTGTCGATGATTCCTCGGTCATGCGTAAAATCGTGCAACGAGCCCTGCGACAAGCCGGCTTTGCCATCGGAGAAGTGCTGGAGGCGGGCAACGGTTCTGAGGCGCTCGACGTTCTCCGTCACCAGACAGTCGATCTAGTGTTGAGCGACATGAACATGCCGGTCATGGATGGTTTGGAGTTTATGCGTCAACTCGCCTCGGTGGAGAACGCTCGGGGCGTGCCGGTGCTCATAATCGCAACGGAAGCCAGCGAGTCGCATGTGATGGAAGCCATCTCCTGCGGAGCTGCCGGATACATCCGTAAGCCTTTTACCCCTGATCAGATGAAGCAGCACGTGCTGCCCTTGCTGGCGAAGACGATATGACCGTCTGAAGGTCAGCCTGCCCGAACATCAAATTGCTCAGAGTTTCTTTAGCGCTTTCTAACCTGCTCGGCTCCTAACCTGTTGGATTTCCGTAAGCCGCACTCTCACCTTTGGCCTGCTTCTTGCACCGACCACGGCGGAGCTGGACGCAATGAACAGCGGACTCTACGCGGCTTGTGCTGGGTTGCTGGCGCGCACACAAGCGCTGGAAATGGCAGCTAACAATCTCGCCAACATCAACACCAACGGTTACAAGGCGCAGTTGCCCAGTTTTCACTCGTTGCTGGCCACCGTGAACGAAAATGCGACCGGCAATGAGATCAGCGAGGCTGTGAACAACTTCGGAGTGCTGGGCGATAGCCGTACCAATCTGGCGCAAGGCAGCCTGGAACACACCGGAAGCGACCTGGATTTTGCCATTCAGGGCGAAGGTTGGTTTGCGGTGCAGAGCGCCTCCGGTCGCCTGTATACGCGCAACGGCAACTTTCATGTCGATCGCAATGGGCGCCTGGCAACCGCTGACGGGGACCCCGTGGCCGGCGCGCAAGGACCGATCCTGATTCCGCCCGGCAAGCTCTCGGTGAGCAACGACGGGACCATCTCAGTGGACGGAGCGCTGGCCGGTCAACTGAAAATCGTGAACTTCGCGCCCGGAACCGCCGTGATGCCGGTTGGCGGAGCCAGCTTTTCTGCGCCGGCGGGCAGCGAACGAGCCAGCCAGGGCTCGATCGTGCAAGGATCGCTTGAGGGCAGCAACGTGAATGGCGTGACCGCCGCGGTCGAACTGGTTGCGCTGCAGCGCCACGCCGACATGCTGCAACAGGCGCTAACGTCGTTTCACAGCAACTTCAACCGCATTGCGGCGCAGGACCTGTCGCGTATCTGAGGACTCTTATGTTTCGCGCACTTTATACCGCTGCCACTGGAATGGTGGCGCAGCAACTGAACTTGGATAACGTGGCCAACAATCTGTCGAACGCCAGCACCTCCGGCTTTCGCCGGCGCAGGCTGCAGTTTCAGGACCTGATCTACCAGAACCTGGTCATGCCGGGTTCGGCGGCGACGCAGAACACCACGGTCGCCTCCGGTCTGCAAATTGGTCTGGGGACGAAGACAGCGGCATCAGAGGTCATCCAGGCACAAGGCGACTTCAACTCAACCGGCAATCCGCTGGACCTGGCGATTCAGGGGACTGGCTTCTTCCAAGTAAAGATGCCCGACGGCGAGACGGGCTACACCCGCGCGGGCATGTTCCATCTCGACAACCAGGGGAACATGGTTACGGCGGATGGTAACGCGCTCGATCCTCCCATTACCATTCCGCCGGATGCGCTGACCGTCACCATTGGTTCCGATGGGACGGTCAGCGTCACCCAACCGGGACAGACGCAGGCGCAGCAGGTGGGCAGCATCCAGCTGGCGACGTTTCAGAATGCGGGCGGGCTCAACAGCGTGGGACAGAACCTTTATCTCGCAACTACCGCGTCGGGCGACCCGATTGTTGGCACGCCGGGCGGCTCCGAGGGACTGGGCACGTTGCAGCAAGGTGTGCTAGAGCAGTCGAATGTCGACGTGGTGGAGGAGTTTATCCAGATGATCCTGGCACAGCGATCGTACGAGGCCAACTCGCGGGTGGTAACCGCAGCCGATCAGATGCTGCAAGAGCTGAACAATCTATCACGGTAGAAGGCGACGCGATGGGCCACACGGGATATTTCGCAACGCTGTGGGCGATGGCCCTGTCGTGTTTCATGATCGGGCTACCCGCACCGGCGCAAAGAACGGCATCCTCGCTGCAGCGGAGGGTCGCGGAAGCCGTGGTCCGCGATCTACACTTCGACGGCGAAGATCCAGCCAGCCAGCTTCAGATACTCGCTCCTCCAACTATGTCGCTACCCGCACAAGTGAAGTTGCACGTAGTCTCGGTGCGCCCCGGTTTCTCGCCGGAAAGCTGGCTGGTGCGAATCGGTTGTGCGGCGCGACGCGATTGCATGCCGTTCCACGTTCTGCTGCGGCGCAATCCGCTGAACGAAGATCGCGTGAGCGCCACCGTCGAGCGATCGGGACAAAAGTCCGCCACAAGGCCGACGCAGGTTTCCCCGCCCCTGGCGCGCAGCGGAGATCGCATGCTGCTGGTGGAGGAGCGGCCAGGAATGCGGTTGCAGGCAAGAGTGGTGTGTCTGGAATCGGGTGCGCTAGGCGACGCCATTCGAGTGCGTAATCTTGCGACCCATCGCGTCTTGCTGGCGACCATCGCAAGCAAAGATGAGGTCCGGGTGGAGTGATGGCAGTGATGAAGATGCATCGAGCAATGGCATGGTTACTGCTGATGTGCGGCCTGGCAGGAGCGGGCGACGCCAAGACGAAGCCCAAAAAGGACATACTGTCGCCCACTTCGCTGAGCCAGTTTCTGCAGCGGGTGAAGGGCGAGCAGGTGGCGACCACAAGCTCTCTCGGCAGCTTATGGCCGCTGGAGGGTGGTCCGCTCAGCGATCTGGCGACCGACTACAAGGCGCGGCACTTGAACGATATCGTCGTCGTCCGTATCGTTGAGCAGACGCTGGCGCAAGCCTCAGGAGCGGTGACTGCGCAACGCACCTTCAGTGCTAATTCGGCGATCACCGGGCTGGCCGGACAAGTGAATACCAACTCCGTGAATCCTCTTTATTCGTTGAATTCCGCCAGCAATTTGAAAGGCGCGGGAACGGCCAACAGCCAATCGTTGCTCCAGACCAGCGTGGCGGGCCGGGTAGTGGCCATGCTGCCGAACGGGTACATGGTGATCGAGGCGGAACACCAGGTCAGTTTCAACCAGGAGGCGCAGACCATTATTCTGCGCGGCGTAATCCGCCCCGGCGATATTGCCTCTGACAACTCCGTGTTGTCCACTGCGGTCAGCGACCTTGAACTTGAGATGAAGGGCAAAGGGGTGGTCAGCGACGCCACCCGTCAACCCAATCTGTTCATGCGCCTGCTGATGAGGCTTCTGAACTTCTGATGAAACGAATGCTGCAACTCGTCGCGCGATTTCTGTCGTTGGCCGGCGTGCTGACCCCGTTATTGGTCGCTGGCCAGTCAACGCAGACGTACGTGCCCATCCGCGATTTGGCCAGCATCGAAGGAGTTCGGGAGAATCCGTTGATTGGCTATGGAATGGTGGTTGGACTGGCGGGCACCGGCGACCGGCAGCAGACCATATTCAGCGTCCAAACCCTGGCCAACATCTTGCAGAAGATGGGAGTGCAGATTCCGGCGGCGTTGGTGAGCGTGAAGAACGTGGCCGCGGTCTTCGTTACGGCGTCTCTACCGCCGTTCGCCCGCCCGGGAACGAAGATCGATGTCACCGTGTCTTCGATCGGCGACGCCAAGAGTTTGGAGGGCGGTACGCTGTTGCTCGCGCCTCTGTACGCAGCCGACGGGCAGGTCTATGCGGAAGCGCAGGGGCCGGTCACCCTGGGTGGATATAGCGCTGGCGGGGGCGGCAACGCCAAGCTAGTGAACCATCCGACTGCGGGACGGGTCCCCAATGGCGGGCTGGTGGAGCGAGATGTATCGATCGATCTGCGCAAGTTGTCACGCATTGCGCTGCTGGTGCGCGATCCGGATTTCCGCATCACCCGCGACATGGCTGCGGCCATCAATCAGGAGTTCGGGCGCCCGCTGGCGACGGCGATCGATAGCGAACGGGTTGAGCTGCAGAATGTATCGCCCGCTGGTATCCCCGAGCTGCTGGCACGGCTGCTGAGTTTGAAGGTCGAAATCCATCCTCATGCCAAGGTGGTGGTCAGCGAACGGACGGGAACCATCGTGATGGGCAAGGACGTGCGCCTGAGCGCGGTTTCCATACTGCATGGCGACCTCTCCATTGAGATCGCTACCGAATATCAGGTCTCGCAGCCAGCGCCATTCAGCAATGGGCAGACCGCAGTGGTTCCGCAGACCACTCTGGAGACCAAGGACGACAAGACAAAGCGAATTGAGTTGAGCGAAGGGGCCAGCGTCGAGCAACTCGTGAACGGACTGCAGGCCATTGGGGCGACGGCGCGCGACGTGGTTGCCATTCTCCAGGCCATCAAGGCAGCGGGCGCACTGCAGGCGGACCTCGAGGTGATCTGACGATGGCAGTTTCCCTAGCAACGCAAACCAATTCGCCGGCAGCTGTTGCGGCGAGTTCGCTGCGGGCAGCGCAGCCTCCGAGCAAGCTGGCCAAGGCGGCGCAAGAATTCGAAGCTATTCTGCTGACGAGCTGGCTGGAAAAGATGAACCAAAGTTTTGTCGGCTCCGAGGAGAGCCAGGATGCAGCCCACGACACGGTGAGCAGTTTGGGCACGCAGGCCATCGCCTCAGCTCTGGCGGCCCGTGGAGGAATCGGGATTGCCCGAATGCTGCTGCGACAGTTGCACCCCACTCAGCCGGCGGCCGCTGATGCCAGGTCTTCGCCGGCGGTGGAGCAGAACGCGCTGACTGTCCAGCCATCGGCACGCGGGGAAAGCAGGCCCGGGAAAGATTAAAGCTTTCTTATCATTTGCCGATCACTCAATTGCAGGGAAATAGATAGCACGAGGTACTGCGATGAGAATTGACTTAAGCCCGTCAGCCATGCCGGAACTGGACCGCAGTAAGAGCGCCACTGCTGGGACGAAGACCCATGACATGACGAACCCGCCGGCGACCAGCGCGGATGATGTTGCGCATTTGTCCACCGGGAGCGATGCCGTCCAAACCCTAAAGGCACAACTGGACAAGGTTCCGGAGGTCCGACAACAGAAGGTAGATTCGCTGAAGCAAGCCATGGCGAATGGAAGCTACCAACTGTATCCACAACAGATCGCGGCGGCAATGTTCGCCGATGGAGGGCTCAATCTCGGCTGAAGAGGCTAGGATGAATCGCCATGGAGCTTAGCACTGACCGCTTGGAAGGAGCATCGCGGACAACCCAGGAGCGGCCATTCAGCACGACAGCGGAGGAGCGCAAACGGCGCGCACCGCGCCGGTCCAAGGATGAGAGTGGACCGGAAGAGGCAGAGAATCTGGCGGAGGAGCAAGAGAGTCATCAGTTGGACGACATTGCGTAGGGAGGTGCAATTTGACTTCGGATATTGCGTCGGTGAGCTCTTCACTTCCACCCCACATCGATCAGGAACTGGTACTGCTGGAGACCTTGAAAGAATTGCTTACGGCTGCGATGCACTCCTTGAGTGGCGGCGAGGCGGGAAACCTGCTGGAGACGAGCCGCCAGATCGGCGCGACAGCCGAGGACCTGATTGTCCTGGCCAGCCATTTGGGGCATCTACCAGCCACTCCTGAGGAGGAGCAACAGCGGCGCAAGCTGCTGGCGGAGTTAAGCCAGCAGCGCTCGTTCTGCCGGTCGATGCTGCGGCGCTGGCGCCGCTCGATTCTTCTGCGGCGGCAATTGCTGGCGCTGCATGGCGAACCGGAGACCTACAGCGGGTCGACGGACGAACATCCGGTCGTGATATGAGCAGCCTGTTAGGTACGATGTCGATCGCCTTGGGGGCGCTGGAAGCGCAGCAGGCAGGCCTGCAGACGACCACCAACAACATCGCCAACCTGAATACGCCGGGCTACACGCGCGAACGGCCCCTCTTGGAAGAAGCCGATCCCGTAATTCAGAACGGAATGGCACTCGGCAACGGGGTTGACCTGAAAGGCATTCAGAGTCTGCGTGACAGCATTCTCGAGTTGCAGATCGGAGACGAAACCCAGCAGCAGGGAAAGTCGCAAGCTCTGGTCAATGCCATGAGCCAGGTACAAACCCTGTTTCCTGACGACACCACCGGCATCGGGCAGCAGATCAGCAATTTCTTTCAGAGCCTGAACAGCCTTTCCACCGATCCTTCCGACATCACCTTGCGACAGAGCGTGCTCTCCGCCGCTAACGGAGTGGCCACGGCATTCAACGACGCCGCCAATCAGTTGAGCTCCGTGAGCGGTGGGATCGACCTGAATGTCGAGCAAACGGTCGGCCAAGTCAACCAGATCACGCAGCAAATTGCCGCCATCAACAGCCAGCTCGACCAGGTCAACAGCAGCAGCCAGGATTACGGCAGCTTTCTCGACCAGCGTGACAATTTGATCCAGCAGCTTTCCGGCTTGATCGATGTATCGGTCATCAACAACGGATCGTCGCTGACCTTGACCACCAAGCAAGGTACGCCGCTGGTGGTGGATGGCAAGAGTTTTGCGCTGAGCACCGCGCTCGATACCAGCAGCGGAACGCAACACGTTTACACCCAGGACGGCACCGATATCACGGCGCAAATTTCCGGCGGGCAGTTGGGCGGCCTGGTGCAGGCCCGCGACCAGTCGCTGGCCTCGGTGCAAACTCAGTTAGACTCGCTGGCCAGCGGGTTTTCGCAGGCCTTGAACGCCGCCCAGGCAGAGGGCTTCGACCTGAACGGCGATGCGGGCGGCGACCTGTTCAGTACGGCAAGCGGAGCCGGAGCTGCGGCCAGCATGACGGTAGCTATTACCGATCCCTCTTTGCTGGCGGCCAGCTCCGACGGCACGACCGGCAGCAATGGAAATCTGGCCAACCTCTCCGCCGTTGCCAATCAGGCTGTCTCCAATGGCCTGACGCCTACCCAGGCCTACGCCAATCTGGTATTCGAGGCCGGCAGCACGGTCAGCGACGGCACCACCGAACTGAATGCCAGCAACACCATGCTGCAACAGTTGCAGCAGCAACAGTTTTCCATCAGTGGAGTGTCACTGGACGAAGAGGCATCAAATCTTCTGCTCTACCAGCGGGCTTATCAGGCGGCGGCGCAGGCGATTTCGACCGTGAATCAGATGCTGCAAACCGCGATCGATATGAAGGCTGGGACATGAGGATTTCACCGGACACGTCGCAGATGTTGTTGAATGCGCTTAACGCCGCCGACCTGGCGGAACAAACTGCCATGACGCAACTCACCACCGGCCTGCGCGTGAACGTTGCCTCCGACGATCCCTCGGCAGCTGCGCGCCAGGTGGGGCTGGCCGCGCAGTCAGATAGCTGCGACCAGTTCCTGCGCAGTATTTCCAGCGTGTCGTCGGAATTGCAAACTGCGGATTCGGCGTTGAATTCTGGCGTCACGGCGCTGCAACAAGCCATCACGCTCGGCGTTGAAGGCGCCAACGGAACCATGTCGCAGCAAGACCGCGCCGCATTGGCGAGCCAGGTCCAGAATATTTCGCAGCAAATGCGCGACATCGCCAATCTGAGCTACAACGGGAAATATGTTTTTGCGGGCACCGCCGATTCGCAGCCGCCGTATGTGGCCGATGCGAGCGCACCGGGAGGCATCGCTTACCAGGGCAACGACTCCGTCAACCAGGTCGAGGTGGAAGCGGGGCAAACCGTTGCGGTCAATCAGCCAGGAAGCCAGCTCTTCTCCGCGGCGGGAGCCAACGTCTTTCAAGCGCTCAGCGACCTGGCCAGCGCCCTGCAATCGAGCGACAGCACCAGCGATGATATCGCCAACGCTACCAATGAGGTCCGGGCTGCGTACGACCAAATGAACTCGGCCCGGGTTTTTTACGGCAGCACCGAGGACCAACTGACTTCGACCCAGGACTTCCTCAACAGCGAGAAGCTGGAACTGACCCAGCAGACCAGCGACACTGTCGGTGTGGATGCGGACCAGGCGGCTACCAATCTTTCCAATGCCGAGGCCGCGCGCAACGCCGCTTTGCAGGCCGCCGCCAGCCTCGGCAATCTCAGCCTCTTCAATTACCTGACTACGCCCCAGTCATAAGCGTTCCGGTATGGCGGGGTGATACGCTATTTCCGCAATGACTGCGGATGAGATCAAACAACTGCTGCAATTGAAGCCGCTGGCAATTGAGGGCGGCTTCTTTCGTGAAACCTATCGCTCGCGCTGGAACGTCGCTGCGGAATACCTGCCCGACGGCATTCGTGGCTCACGCTCCATCGGCACGGCGATCTACTACATGATTACGCCGGAGACGTTCTCAGCGTTGCATCGCCTGCCCGGTTCGGAGGTCTTTCACTTCTACCTTGGCGATCCCGCGATTATGCTGCAGTTGCTGCCCGACGGAAGCTCACGGACACTCACGCTGGGCAGCGATCTCGCCCTCGGACAGCAGCCGCAAGTGGTAGTTCGTGGAGGAGTATGGCAGGGATGCAAGCTCGCGCCCGGCGGCAAGTTCGCGCTCATGGGAACGACGATGTCGCCCGGATTCGACTATGCGAACTATGAGCATGGGGACCGCGACGAATTGATCGCGCAATATCCCGGCGCGGCGGAGTTGATTAGGGCATACACGCGGTAGAGAAGAGCAACCACGGATCTACACGGATGAACGCGGATTGGTTCTAATGGGCTTTTAGTGCTGGGGGGTCTTACAATCCTCAGGTTCCCACCGAAGGTATTGCTGATCCCACCAGTAGCAGAAAGGGGCGTCGTATCGCTTGCCGAAGATGTCCTTCCAGCTAACGTACCCGAACAGCCGTGGTATAAGACCGCCTTCTTCGATTTCATTGATCTGTTCTGGAGTAACAAACACATCAATCCGCATTTCAGCCGTAGTGTCCCCTCCGAGCTTAGTGGGAAACTCGTGGATGCGGTAGGCACCGTGCCAATCTGGTGTTACATTGCAAAACCCAAATTGCCCAAATGCTTCAATGTCTTCCGCGTCGGTTGGGCCGTACTTATGAACTGCAATGAAGAACGCATCGTCTGTTCCACCAGTAAGGTCATTTACCACCGCTGCCAAATCTCCAAATTCAAAGGGAGGTTCATCAATATCCCTTTCTTCTTTTTTGAGGTGTACAGACAGTCGAGCACGTTCCTTGCTAATGAAGATTTTGACGTTATCGACAGCAGCATTGGCGCTCCTCTCAGCAGCCTCCGCGGCAACCTTTGCAGCATTGGCGCTTTGTCTCAGGAGGATGGATTGCCAAGTCAGAAGGCCAATTCCGAGAAATCCCCCAAAGACGCCAATAACGGTAGCCCACAGATAGCCGCGGTAAAGCGTGTCGGTTCTTGGATCATAGGTGTCAGTCTTTTCTTGGTGATGTGTTGGAGTGCTTTCCATGAAGACACCGGGTACTTGGTGCTTCTGTTGCTGTGTTACTGCAGCTCCGTTTTCATTCCCGGTTGTTCGTTTTGCACTTGGGAGGGCTGGTGTGACGTGCTGAAATAACAGCAGTGCCGCGATTAGAAAGAGGCGCATAATTGCAGGATGAAACGTAAACCGGAATTTCCGTTTTAGCTCCCAACAGCACCACACTATATACCCATCGAGGGATTCCAGCGTAGTAACGATCCGTGTTGATCCGTGGTTACGTCTTTTCGCAGCTCGCGGTACCGTGGCACGCGCGAACCTTTGAAGAGCAGTTTCCCGGCTCGGCCAATTCACCATCGGGGCCGATGCAGGTCTGGGTGTGCATGCACCAGAACAGGCCGTCGTTGGTCGGAGGCACGGTAGGATCGTGCTCCGCCTCGATGAACTGTCCCTTCCAGCGCAGCGCCGGGCAAAGGTCTTCGCGATTGGTGTCGAACCGATCAGCGTCGAGATTCAGCATCATGCGGCACCTCCCGTGTTCTGGCCCGCGGCGCTCAGGACGGCGCGCTTTACGGCCGCCTTCGCCAGCGTGATTTTGTACTTGTTGTGGCTGAGCGGTTTGGCCTGTGCGACTGCGGCATTCGCGGCAGCCATCGCGGTCTCGGGAGAGATACTCTTCCCCACCAGCGACTGTGCCGCTTCAGGCGAAATCCACGGAATAGGGGCAACGTGCCCGAGCACGACGCGCGCGCTCTTTACGGTGCTGCCGTCTATCTCGAGCGCTACGCTCGCCTGCGCCAGCGGCCAGTCGAATGCTGCCCGTTGGCGCACCTCGTAGCTCGCGGCTTTCAGGCTCTGCGAAGGCGAAGGCACGATAATTTCGATAACCATCTCGCCGGGCTTCAGATCGTGTTCGAGTTCATGCTCGGATTTCGGAATGACAAAAAACCTTTCCAGTGGAAGTTCGCGCACGCCGCTGCCGGCTGCCTTGGCAGAGTAGAGACGGATCTTCGCACCATAAGCAATCAGCACCGGAGCGAGCGTTGACGGGCTGACAAAGTACGCCGGTCCGGCGTTGCCAAGAATCGCGGCATAGCGATTGTCCCCCGCGAGCACCATGGACTTGCCGTCTGCTGTCTTCGCCATCAGTCCCAAGCCGTTGCGAAAGTACCAGCAGCGTGGACGCTGGCACATGTTGCCGCCGATGGTTGCGAGGTTGCGAATCTGCGGGCTGGCGGCCTCGCTGGCGGCATCCGCCAGAACTGGATAAACACGCTGCACATTCGCATCCGCGGCAAACTCGGCGATCGTGGTAAGCGCGCCGACGCGCAAACCATTGCCCGCTTGATAGCTGACGCCGCGCAGTTGGTCGATCTGCTTGATGTTGACCAAGCGCTGAGGCGCCACCACGTCGTCCTTCATCAGCGCCAGCAGATCGGTGCCTCCGGCGAGAATCGAAGCGTGCTCGCCGAGCAGCGTTGCGACCTGTTCCTTGTTCGTCGGGCTGACGTATTCAAATGGTCGCATGAGCGCCTCCATTTTCCAGCGCTTCCAGCACCCGCGCTGGGGTGAGCGGCAGAAACGGCACGCGCACGCCGATCGCGTTGGCCACCGCGTTCGAGATCGCCGCCCCGGGTGAAACCACCGGCGGCTCGGCCAACCCGATGACGCCGCGCTCGTCGTAACCTTTGCCGGTCATCATGTGTGCCTTCAGTTCGCCAACGTCGGCGATGCCGGCCAGACGATAGAACTCCATGTTCGGGTTCAACATGCGCCCGGTTATAGGATCAAGAATCTTCTCTTCATAGAGCGCATAGCTGATGCCCATGATGAGCGCACCCAGCACCTGACTCTCGGCGGTCTTCACGTCCACTACCAGGCCGCAATCCTGCACCGCGACCACCTTGTTCACGCGCACGATGCCAGTTTCCGTGTCCACGGAGACGTCGGCCATCTGCACGCCGCCGACGCCGCTGTTGGTCAAGTCTGGCGGCTTCGACTTGTCGGGATTCTTGCCGCGGATGGTCATCGGCATGGCGCCGATCTTGGCGCATGCTTCTTTCCACGGAAGGCTGCGACTGGGATCGCTCTTCACCCGCACCGTCGCGTTCACGGCCTCCAATTCTTCCGGCTGGGCTTTTAATGCGGGAGCAACTTTCGCGAAGAGTTGATCGCGCGCATCCACGGCAGCGCGCCGGGTGGAGGACGTCACGCCACCCGAGGTTGTGCTGCCACCGCTGGCGCCGGATACGGGGTAACGGCTGTCTCCGATCAGCAGCTTGACGTTGTCGAGCGGAATGCCGAGTGTGTCGGCAGCGACGATCATGATGATGGTGCGGCATCCCGTACCGAGATCCTGGGTGGCCATCTTGATCTCGACCGCGCCGTCAGGATAGATGGTGAGATCGCAATTGCTGTTGTGCCCGCGGCCGCCCCAAGTGTGCAGCGAGAGTCCAAGCCCGCGCTTGACCGGCCCCGCAGTCTTATCGCCGCGCGGGTGCCAGTTCTTTTTCCATTCCATTAACTCCGCTGCAATCGGAAGTTCATCGCGATAAATTTTTTCTCGTGGGCCGGTCAACTCCAGATTGCGGGTGATGAAGTCCACCGGATCGATGTTCATCTTCGCCGCGAGATCCTCGATCGCCGTCATGGTGATGACCGCAGCCTGAGGATGGTTGGGCGCTCGCCATGCGCGGGCACTTCCCTGGTTGGTGGAGATGGCGATGTGCTGTTTGTGCTGGTTGGGAATTTCAAAGATGTACGGAAGCGGAGGCGAGCCGCCGCCACCCACTCCGCCAGTTCCCCACGATCGCGATTCCCACGCCATGAGCTTGCCGTCGTGATCGGCTGCAATCTTTACCCGCGCGAAGCCAGACGGACGCATGCCCGCGACTTCCTGCTCCGAGTCGCGCTCCAGCATGATCTTCACCGGCTTGCCGCCGGCGGCCTTCGAGAGTTGCGCCGTCGCAATGCCCCATCGATCGGGACTAAACTTGCTGCCAAATCCGCCGCCGATGTACTGCTGCAACACTTGAATGTTTCCGGCTGGAATCCCGAGCGGTTCTGAGACTTGGGCGGCAATGCCGGAAAGATTTTGCGTGGAAACGTGTACCACAAGGTCTTTGTCGGCAGGCCATTCCGATGCCATGCCGTGAGTTTCAAGGCAGCAGTGGGTGATGCAGGAGGCCCCGTACAGACCTTCGGAAACGGCTGTCGCCGCAGCGAACGCTTTGTCGGGATCGCCTTGCTTCTGCACCGCTGTCTGCTTGTAAGGAGAGCGCGCAGTGGTTGCCTCGGCGTACTTCGCGGAGCGGAGTGCGCCCACAACCTTGGGATCAACGCCAGACGCCTGTGCGTCCTTCAGATATTTGTCATCAGGCTTGAAGCTGATGCCGTTACTCTTAATGGCCGCGATGACCTGATCATCGGGGACTTGATTGTCCTCCATGTCTTCAAAGTCGTCACGGCTGATGGGGCCGTTATTGACGCCGATATTCCTGGGCGGTTCGGCGTCCGAGACAAAGTGAGGCAGCACCTCGTACTGCACCTTGATCGCGCGGACAGCATCCTCGGCGGTTGACTCGTCCACCGCCGCAACCGCAACCACTTCATCGCCTGCCCAGAAAATCTCCGTCCCCGGCGGCTGCAACACTTTGACGGCCTTTACCCCCGTCATCTTCTCGGCGGAGCTGCTATCAATGCTGGTGATGCGCGCATGCGCGTACGGGCAGCGAAGGATCTTTCCTGCCAGCAAGCCCTCGGGGTTGTAGTCGTAGGTGTATTTCGATCGGCCGGAAGCTTTGACGGGGCCGTCGACTCGCGAGATGCGCTTGCCCAGAAGCGGACGGGTTGCGGGATCAGGCCAAGTGTATTCGCTCATGATGATCTCCCTTCCGGCTTCGTGGCGAACGCGACGGCGCGAATTCCGTTGTACGTCCCACAGCGGCAGTAGTTGCCGCTCAGTTCGCGGCGAATGTCCTCCGTCGTGGGATTTGGGTAATGCTCGAGGAAGTGCGTCGTCGCGATGATAAATCCCGGTGTACAGAAGCCACACTGCTGGGCATCATGTGCGACGAAGGCCTGCATGACCGGAGTTAGCGCATCACCTTCAGCGAAACTTTCGATGGTGGTGATGTTTTTACCTTGCGCATCGATCGCGAGTACGGAACAGGCGTAGACGATTTTGCCATCCATCAACACCGTGCAAGCTCCGCAGACGCCACGGTCGCAGACGCGCTTAGCGCCGGTCAAGTCGAAGTTGTCGCGCAGGGCATCCAGCAGCGTGACCCGTGGCTCCAACTGTGCGATCAGCTTCTTCCCATTGACGGTTAGCGCAATCGGGGTTTTGCCTGGTCCATAGACGGCCACTTCCTCACCAGCAGCTTCGACCACTTTCGGGCCGAGCACCAACGGAAGGGCCACGCCGACGCCGGAAATCTTCATGAAATCGCGACGCGAAACACCCACGGCGGTTTCGGGCTTGCGCGTAGGATCGTCTTTCATCGTGCCTCCATCGCAGCGGTCGTACACGATTCTGAGCGGCTAAGGTTGCCGCAGTTTGCGAGTATAACTCCGGCGAAGGCGATAACGCAGCGAAGAAGGGAGGGGTTTCTTGTGGAGTTCAAGGCACGAGAGTAGCAGCGGAGTGGCCGCGTTTGTGGTTGTCCTTGCCAAGAAAAACCGGCGGCTCCTCAGGGAAGCCCGCCGGCAACTGAATCATCCACGAGAGGGTGGAACTACTTCTTCAGGGTGCGAATATAGGCGACCAACTCTTTGATCTGCGCATCGGACAGGGTCCCTTTGAAGCCCTTCATCTTCCCTTTGCCATTTTCGATGACACCGGTTATGTCCGCATCGGACATTGATTGCACGTCAGACTCGCCCAAAGGCTTCATCCCCATGGACTTTGCCATGCCCGCGTTGGGTACGCCGCTCGGGCCATGGCATCCCTGGCACTTCGACTTGTAAAGGCTCGCGCCCGACTCTGCCGCAGCCATCGGAGGCAGGGCCAAAGCGAGCACAAAGCCGAACAACGCAACAAGTAGCAGGACTTTCTTCATCGTTTTTTCCTCTCTTCAGCTAGATCCCGTCGGGGATTATCTATGACGCCAACACCACAAAAGGCGGCGAAAATACTGTACTCTCCGCAAGCCCAATTTGCCATACAACTTCTGGGCACTGCGTGAAAACACTTGCGGCGGGTGATATGCCGCAAACCGTCGGGTCTGGCAAATGCCTCGGTCCTTGATCAACCCATATCTATTTGTCTGTTTCTAAATGACTTACTGAGCATAACAGCAGCCCTTCGAGTTTGGCATAGCGTGTGCCTCTACTTCACCGAGACTATGTTGCAAGAGGGCTCAATGGAACCGACGTTGGCAGTGATTGGCCTGAACTACCGAACCTCACCCGTCGCTGTGCGCGAGCGCTTCTGGATCAGCGAAGCGCGCCGCTACGATGCGCTCTACCAGCTAGTGCGCTCGGAAGGCGTGGAGGAGGTGATCGTCGTAGCCACCTGCAATCGCACCGAGTTCATTCTGTGGGCGAGCGACGTCCCTACGGCGGCCAATTCCGTGTTACGGTTCCTGACCCAGGAATACCAAATCAAGTTGTGCGAGTGGTCGCACTTCTATCGCCTCATGGATGACGTGGCGCTCACACACATCTTCCGCGTAACTTCGGGTCTCGATTCCATGGTGCTGGGTGAACCAGAAATCACAGGGCAGGTGAAACAAGCGTGGGCGCAAGCGCAGGAGGCAGGCACCACCGGACGATTCCTGGATGCGGTCATGCAGAAGGCGCTCACGGTCTCCAAGCGAGCCAGGACGGAAACTGCGATCGGCTCATCTGCGGTTTCGGTACCCTACGCGACCGTGGAACTTTCCAGAAGCACCCTGGGAGACCTTGCGGGTCGTGAAATATTGCTGATCGGCGCAGGCAAGATGAGCGAGCTCGCCGCGCACTACCTGATGAAAGCCGGCGCCAGGCAAGTGAAGGTGATGAACCGCACTGCGGCCCGCGCTGAAGAGTTGGCGCAGAAGATGGGTGCCACGCCGGTGTCTTTCGACAATCGTTTACAGCATCTCAAGGCGGCGGACATTGTCGTCAGCTCAACGGCTTGCCCGCACTACATCCTGAGCCGCCAGGAAGCCGAGGAAATTGCCCGGGAACGTGGCCACGCGCCCATGATTATGATTGACATTGCGGTTCCGCGCGACATCGATCCTGGTGTGCGCGAAGTGGAGGGCATTCACCTTTTCGATATGGACGACTTGGAGCACGTGGTGAAACGCAACGCGGTAGGGCGACAAACCGCCGCCGATGCTGCGGAAAAAATTGTGCAGGCGGAGGTGCAGGGCTTTCGTCGCAAACTGATGGCGGAGCGAGTGGTTCCAACCATCGTTGCCCTGCGTCAACGTCTCGATGAACTTTGCCGGCAGGAATTGGAAGTACTTCGAGAGGAGTATGGTTGCATTCACGGAAGATCAGAACCAGGCACTCACAGCACTCACGATTCATATTACGCAACGAATTGCCGGATCCCTGGCCCGTGAACTGAAGGAACTTCCAGAGAGGAATGAACAGGACGTGCTGACCGCAGCGGTGGGCCGACTGTTTCACCTTGAACAACCTTCACGGGTTACTGCCGGCGCCAAGAACTAGCATTAGCAATTAGCAGTTAGCAAAATCCCTTCTTGAAGGAAAACGAACTTACCGAAGGGCTGCCGAGATTGGTCGAGAAGCTGAACTGTTCGGCCAAACGCCAAGTGCTAAATGCCAACTGCCACGAGGAGTACACAACGAATGTCTCAAGCTGCGCAAGAGAATAAAGGCAACACTAGTTCGAGCTTTACCAGCGTGCAAGCTTACACGCTGGCGGTGATTACATTGGCTATCGGAATTGCGGTGGGCTACTTTGGCCGCGGATCGGCCCCGGTTTCGACCGCCGGCGAAAGCGCGCAAGCTGCTTCCGCTCCTGCTGGAATGGGCAACGCTCCGATGGGGGCCGCGCAATTGCCCGGCATTGGGAGCACGCAACAGCAGCAGGCTCCATCGCCGGAAATAATGGCGAAGGCAGCCGAGCCGCTGCTGGCTCAAGTGAAAACCAACCCGAACGACGTTGACACGATTGTTAAGCTCGGAAATCTTTACTACGACAGCCAGGCTTATCCCCAGGCGATCGAGTACTACGAAAAGGCCATCCAGCTTCAACCTGACAACGCCGACGTTCGTACCGACCTCGGCACCGCCTACTGGTACACCGGCAACGCCGATAAGGCTATCGCCAGTTTCGAAAAGGCGCTGACTATCCGGCCAAATCACGCGGCTACCCTGTTTAACCTCGGGGTGGTCAGATGGCAGGGGAAGAAGGACCCAAGGGCGCAATCGTGGCCTGGGAGAAACTCCTGCAGACCAATCCTGATTATCCGCAGAAGGACCAGGTGCAGATGTTGATTGAGCGCGCAAAGATGCACGGAGCTAGCGGAAACAAGGGCTAGAGCAGTTCCTTAGTAGCTATATCCTGGAAGGATAATAGTCGATAAAGTGGGAATGGCGATCTCTGCGAAGCGTCGATGCCACGAGCCTATTCGGACGATTTGCGCTGCAAGCTTCTGGAAGCGTACGAGGCCGGTCGTGGGAGCCTGCAGGAACTGGCGAAGCAGTTCGGCGTCAGTTGGGGGTACAGCAAGAAGATTCGAGCCCGGCAGTTGCAGACGGGTTCGAGCCCGGCAGTTGCGGACGGGGCGGAAGGAGCGGCCGGCGCAGAGCCAGCATGGTCCTGCCAGTCGGTTGACGGCTGGGGTGGAGCCGCAGTTACGGTCGATGCTCCGGCAACAGCCCGATCTGACCTTGGCGGAATTGCAACAACGGCTGGCTGGCAGAGCCGGGGTCGACATCAGTCGTTCGCGACTGTGGGTGTGGCTGCAGCGGTTGGGCTTACGGCATAAAAAAAATCACTCCGGCGCCGGAGCAGGAAAGCGGCGCAAGCCTCTGGCGTCGCCAGGCGTGGTGGGAGCTGGTAAGCGAGTTGGATCCCGCCGCGCTGGTGTTTCTCGACGAAAGCGGCGTGACCACGGAGATGACCCGCCGCTAGGGTTGGGCACCTCGACCCGAACGCGTCTCGGAAGCGGTGCCCGCCGGCCATTGGCGCACCCTCACCGTGTTGGCCGCGCTCACCACGGCCGGCGTGCTGGCCAGCATGACCATTGAGTCGCCTACTGATGGGGATGTCTTTCTCGCCTTTGTGGAGCAGGTGCTGGGGCCACGGCTGCAACCGGGGCACGTCGTCATCCTGGACAACTTGGCGGCCCACAAGGTGGAAGGGGTGCGCCAGCTCATCGAAAGCCGCGGGGCGCACCTGCTCTATCTGCCGCCGTACTCGCCCGACTTTAACCCCATCGAGCCAGCCTGGTCCGAAAGTGAAACAACTGTTGCGGGGAGTGAAGGCCCGAGTTCTGCACCAGCTCGAACCGGCGATCACCCAGGCCTTGGCTGCCATCACCGCTCAAAACGCGCAAGCCTTCTTCCGCCACTGCGGGTATGGGATACAGCAACTATGAAAATGCTCTAAAGCCCGGGTTTTACGCGGCTCGGAACGGCGCGGCTGAAGCCACGCCCCTTCCAGGAATCATTTTTGAAACACGCTATAGGAAATTTGCCGCAGCGTGCAGACTCTGCGCCGAAAAACAACCCTCTCGAATTCGAGAGGGTTCCAGATACCGAGATACGGAAAGCTATGCTTTGGTCACTTTGCCGCTGCGCAGGCAACTGGCGCAGACCCGCATACGCTTGTTGCCAGTCTTGGTCTTGGCGTGCACGGGGCGCAGATTGACGTTCCAGCGCCGCCGGGTGACGTTATGCGCGTGACTGATGTTATTTCCAAACTGCGGGCCTTTGCCGCAGATTTCGCAAACTTGTGCCATGAGTAACTCCAGAAAATTGCCAAACTGGCTGGATAAACATCATCCATGATACCTGACCGGTTCGATTTCCGCCAATTTACGCTCATCGGGTAGGAGGCAGCGTCCGGCAATGTTGCCCAACACGAGCGGTTCGCCATGGCTTACCTGACCGCTGACAACTTGCCTCGTTCCAAGTGCTAAACTTCGCGCAGTGGCAAAAGAACTCAAAGATTCCGCGGGTGACGGCGACGTCGCCGGTACGCTTTACCTCGTCGGCACGCCCATCGGCAATTTGGAAGACATCACGTTGCGCGCTTTGAGAATCCTGAAAGAAGTAGATCTCATCGCGTGCGAAGATACCCGGCAAACGATGAAGCTGCTGAACCACTACGGCATCGAGAAGCCAACCGTCAGCTATCACGAACACAATGAGCTTACCCGCGCGGCGGAGTTGGTCGTGCACCTCGAGCGCGGCGACAACATTGCCATGGTGAGTGACGCCGGCATGCCCGGCGTCAGCGACCCCGGTTATCGGCTGGTGGCGCTCGCGGTGCGGCATCACATACGTGTTGTACCCATACCCGGCGCCTCGGCGTTTTTGTCGGCGCTGGTCGCCAGCGGCCTTTCCACCGATTCTTTTCACTTTGGCGGTTTTCTCCCTGCCAAGGAAGGCGCCCGACGAACCGCGCTGGAGATGATTCGCACCTCAGCGCGCACCCAGATCTTCTACGAGGCGCCCCACCGCGTTGTCGAGACGCTACGCGATATCGTGCAAATTCTCGGGCCGGAACGCCACGTCGTCGTCGCACGCGAGGTAACCAAGCTGCATGAAGAATTCCTTCGCGGACACGCCGATAGCGTGCTGGCCAGCTTGGAAAAGCGAGGCGAGGTCCGGGGCGAGATCACGTTGTTGATCGGCAAAGCGGAACACGACCTTGCGGTGCACCCGTCGACCCAGGACGTCGCGAAACGGATTCGAGAGCTCATGGCCGCCCAGCAGCTCGAACGAGAAAACCGCGCTGAAGCAGGCGGCCCGAGAGTTTGGGCTTTCGAAGAGCGCGACCTACCGGGAGTTTCAAAGAGGAAAGTGACCAGCGGCCCGTCGATCGACGCGCCGCAATTCGCGACTGAGGGCACCACGTTGGGTGCATGCTGATCGCCGGTGAGCCGATCGCCTTCTTGGCATTTGACAATCGGGACAACCATGCTCAACAATAGCGGGCACGTTAGTAGTTGGGCAGCGGCATAGGCCCCACCCGCTTGGCGACGGCACCCCCTCACGCCGAATGTCCAGGGACAGTCCTCATGGCCAAGATCCTCTGCGTCGATGACGAACCGCATATTGCGACACTTAAGTGTGCCATCCTCGAAGCTGCTGGGCATCAAGCGACCCCAGCCACCTCTGCCCACGAAGCCATCGAAAAGCTGGAGCACAATAGCTACGACGCGGTGGTCACCGATTGGCGCCTCGGCGATTCCAATGGCCGAGCGATCGTTCAGGCCGCCAAAATGCATTCCGCCATGCCGGTAGTGGTAGTGTCCGGGTATGTATCAGAAGCCTTCCAGGCTGCTGAACCGTTGGCTGACCTTTACCTTGAAAAACCGGTCGATCCTGAGGAACTGGTGACCATCGTCAATGAACTCCTGAAGACCAGTGAACACCCGCACTAGAAGTTGCAGCCTTGCTGGGGGACGAAAACCCGCACGCAATTGGGCGGGCTTTTAGAAGAAGTTTACTGGACGGTGGAGGACGGACCGGGAGCGATCCTGGGACGCTCCTGAGCGCTCTGCGATAGCCGCGGACGCGTCGGCACCACCGCGACCGATGCCGTCGCCTGCGCCAGAATCCGATGGTGAACTACAAATAATGCCAGTTCCAGCCGGTCGGAGACCCCGATCTTGTCGAAGATGTTGCGCAACGCATTCTTGATCATCTGCTCGCTGGTGTAGAGCTGTAAGGCAATTTCGCGATTCTTATATCCCTGCACCACGGCGGCGATAATACGAAGCTCCCGGTCTGAGAGACGGTCCCGCACTCGGGCGCCGACCAGATCTTCACTTACATCCGCATCAGCGGGGTTCGGACTCTGCAGAAAAGACTGGCCTCGTGAGAGCCGCCGAACCGCCTCGACGGCGATGTTGCCGCATGCCGAGCGGTAGATAACACCTTGCACCCCCATGCGCATGAAGTCAGATGCGTGTTCCGCATTTTCCGCCAGCATGAGCACTGCGGTGTGGCGCACCGAAGCAACTTCCTGAATCTCGGGTAGTGAATACAGAAAACTGGTGGAGAGAATCAGGACATGCGATCGCAGCTTGTCTAACGCGTTCAGTAGCTGCTCAGGCGACTGCGGCTGACCAACAATACGAATGTCTTCCTCGACTGCCAATACCTTGGCAATCCCGGCACGAAAAATTGCTTGGTGGTCAGCGATGATGACGTTGATCATTACCTGCAACCTGCTGCGGTTCCGGATTGCTCTCCTTGTGACTGACCACGCCTCTCCGGAACGGAGCTAGCTCGAAACAGGTTTATATCATGGATGTCGGGCCAAAGATAGAGCTTTTAGTCACTATTGATGGGTAGTTGGCCTACACTAAAGTGGTAGTCACTCTGGTTCCCGTCGCGAGCGCGCCAGGAGCGACTGCCCCTGGAACTATTCAGTAAACCCCTGAGCAGCTGGCGACTGGCCCCACTGCCTTGTATGATCGAAGCTGGGTGGCCGCAACTCTTACATCTTCACGCATCGAGACTCGGCCCAATTGGGCTGAAGTTTCTCTCCCAGCATTGCGTCACAATTTCCGGGCGCTGCAAAAACATGTCGGCTCCAATGTCACTATCTGCGCGGTGGTGAAGTGCGACGCCTACGGACACGGCGCTCAGGAATGCGCGCTGGCGCTTGAGCAGGAAGGTGCAAAGTGGTTCGGCGTGACCTCTACCGATGAGGGGGCGATACTGCGCGATGCCGGCGTCGCCGGACGCATATTGGTGATGTGCGGGGTGTATCGTGGAGAGGAAGACGACGCCCTGCGTCTCGGGCTTACGCCTGCAGTGTTCCGTCTGCAAGATGCCGAAGCGCTGGCCCAGGCGGCTGCTCGCCAGCGGCTGACTTCACGGGTTGCGGTCCATCTGAAAATCGATACCGGCATGGCGCGTTTAGGGCTTCCTTTGGCTGATCTGGAGTCGTTCTCCGAAGCCGTCCAGCGCCTGCCCCAGATCGAGTTGGAAGGCGTATTCAGCCATCTTGCCTCGTCAGAGGTGCTTGACGATGAGGCCACCCAGCGGCAGATTGAGCGTTTCCCCGCTGCATTGCAGACGCTCGCGGCATACGGTTTGCATCCTCCTTTGCGCCATCTTGCCAATACCAGCGCGGCTGTCGAGCGTCCCGATGCCTGGCATAATTTCGTGCGTCCCGGCCTTGCGCTTTACGGATACGAGCAGCAACCTTGCTACGGCGATGGTTCACCGGCGACTGCGCCGTCACTGCCGCTGCGGCCGGTATTAGCGTGGAAGACGCACGTCATCGCGCTCCGTGACGTGCCCGCCGGTCAGGCGCTGGGATACAACGGCGCCTACAAAACGCCAGCGCCGGCGTGTATCGCGACCGTTTCCGTCGGTTACGGTGACGGACTGTCGCGCAGGCTCTTCGGAAACGGTGAAGTGCTCTTGCGGGGACAGCGCGCACCGATGCGCGGGCGCATCTCGATGGACCTGACGTTGGTGGATGTCACTCATATTCCAGGCGCGGCGATTGGCGACGAGGTGACGCTCATCGGCCAAAACGGCGCGCAGGAGATCACGGCAGTTGACCTGGCGCGCTGGGAGGGCACCGTGGTCTACGAGACGTTGTGCAATCTCACCAAACGGGTACCGCGGCGGTATGTGGAGTAACGCCCGCGCCTAATAGGCTGCTCAAGAAATAGGTTTTATAGCGTTTTCATGGATAGTGTAGACTGTTGGTGGCGATTCTCCGCTGCACCCGATGGCACGACCCTATGCAAATGATTTGCGGCGAAAGTTTTTGCAGGCCTATGAGCAGGGCAAAGGGACGCTGGGGGAGTTAGCGGAACAGTTTGGGGTAAGTGAAGGCTGGGCCAAGAAGGTCTCCGCCACCCGCACGCGCACGGGGCAGATGGAGCGGCCACCGTGGCGACGTGGCCCCGTGAGCCGGGTGACGGTGACGCTGCAGGAGTGGATGCGGGAGCAAATCCGCAAGCAGCCGGATCTGACGCTGCGAGAGTTGCAAGAGCAGCTGCAAGCGGTCAAGGGCGTGAGCTTGAGCATCGGACGGCTGTGGCTGGCCTTACGGCAGATGGGACTGCGGCTTAAAAAAAGTCACTCCACGCCCAGGAGCAAGAAACCCCGGAAGCGCAGCAGCGCCGGCAAGCGTGGTGGAAAGCTATAACTCAGATCGACCCGGAGCAGTTGGTGTTTCTTGACGAGAGCGGAGCCAGCACCCAGATGACCCGCAACTATGGCCGGGCTCCTCGTGGAGAACGGGTGGCGGAAGGGACGCCCAACCGCCACTGGTCTACGTTGACCATGCTGGCGGCGCTCACCACCCGAGGCTTGCAGGCGCCCATGACCATCGAATCGCCGACCGATGGCGATGTTCTCCTGGCCTATCTGGAGCAGGTGTTGTGCCCTCGGCTCCGACCCGGACAGCTGGTCATCATGGACAATCTATCGGCTCACAAAGTGCAGGGTGTACGGGAGCAGATTGAAGCCCGGGGCGCGCGCCTGATCTATCTGCCCGCCTACTCGCCGGACTTCAACCCGATCGAGCAAGCCTGGTCGAAGATCAAGCAGTTGTTGCGCTCGGCCAAGGCCCGAACCGTAGAAGCTCTGGAAAGCGCAATTACAGAAGCCCTGGCAGCCGTTACCGCCGAGAACGCCTTAGCCTGGTTCTCTCATTGCGGATATGGTCTACAATAACTGTGAAAACGCTCTAATCATCACGGCCCTGGTGATCAAGGAACGTCGCCATCGCTATCTCCTGGTTGGATGGTTGTGGTTCGTCGGGACCCTGGTGCCGATGATCGGCTTGGTGCAAGTGGGTCGGACGGCGATGGCTGATCGCTACGCGTATCTGCCGTTTGTAGGTCTGTTCATTATGCTCTGCTGGGGGCTTGGTGACCTGGCTCGGTATCGAAAAATCCCTGTGGCGTGGCAGGCGAGTGCTAGCGTGGCAGTCTTGCTGGCCCTGGCGGCACTCACCCATCGCCAAATCGATTTCTGGAATGACAATGTGCGGCTTTGGACGCGCACTCTGCAGGTCACGAATGGTAACTATCTGGCCGAGGATAATCTCGGCAGGGCGCTGCAAGCGCAAGGCAGGCCGCAGGACGCCATGTCCCACTTTGTCAGAGCAGCGGAAATCGAGCCCTCTTACGTTTTCTCCTACATTCACATGGGAATTTACCAGCATCAGCAAGGCGACTTGCCGGGCGCCCTGCGGCAATACCAGAGAGTGACAGCTCTCACCGGGAGCGACATCGCACATTATGCCGACGGTCCGGCACGAGATCTTCGCCAACATGGCTGCCGCCTACAGCAGCCTGGGCGACTTTGTGCGCGCGCGTGAGTGCCTGGAGTCGGCGGTCAGACTGAACCCTGACGATGCTCAGGAGTGGCTGTCTCTGGGCATGATGGCCCGTAAGACTGGCGACGTGGAGCGCGCCATACAAGCGTATTCGCAGGCCGTCAAACTTCAGCCCACGCCAAGCGGCTATCGACTCCTCGCGCAGGCCCTGCAACAAGCGGGCAGACAGCAGGAAGCGCAGGCTGCCATTCAACAAGGCATGGCGCTGGCGGGCGCGACAGGTCAGACCCGTTAGCCGGCGTCGGAGCTTTCCTTCTTCAAATTCTTATCCCTGAAATGCCCGTAAATCCGCATTTAGAAAATTCCTTTACGACTTGGTGGGTCATCCTGAGCGACGAGCGCAGCGAGGAGTCGAAGGGCCCGCCCTGAGCTTGCCGAAGGGACCCCTACCCCGCGTCACCCGCGGAATCTGCCCCCGCTGCAGATCCTATTCGCGCGCATACCCGCAATTTCGCGTCAAGGAATCGTATCCGCGAAACCCGGTCAATCCGCGGTCAGAAGCCTTTCCATTTACAATCTCCAAGCCATGCATAAGCGCCGTCTCTACCCACTCTTCCTTCTTCTCGCGACTTTGTCCCTACACGCGCAAGACACTCCGGGGCTCTACAATCCCGTCGCCGATCCCAAGGCGGTCGTCACCGTCGACCACGCCCGCTTCACCATCCTGACGCCGCAACTCATCCGCATGGAGTGGGCAGCCGATGGCAAGTTCGAAGACCACGCCTCGCTGGTCTTTCTGAACCGCAGACTGCTGGTGCCGAAGTTCGGCGCGACCAGCGACAAACTCGGCGCTGTGAACATCCATACTGACGCCTTGGATTTGACCTACACCGGCCACGGCACGTTCACCGCCGAAAATCTCACGATCACCTTCACCCTGTACGGCAAGAAAGTTACGTGGCATCCCGGCACGCCCGATACTGGCAACCTGATGGGCACTACGCGCACGCTCGACGGAGCGCTCGGCAGCAAAACCAAAGAGCCCATCGAGCCCGGCTTGATTTCGCGCGACGGTTGGACGCTGGTGGACGATTCCACGCGCCCGCTCTTCGACTCCGACGACTTCAGCTTCGTTAATGGCGAGAACAGTCCGTGGCCGTGGGTCATGGAACGCCCCGCTGGCGATCGTCAGGATTGGTACTTCTTTGGTTACGGTCACGATTACGAGCAGGCGCTGGGCGATTACATCCTCGTCGCTGGCCGCATCCCGCTGCCACCGCGCTTCGCCTTCGGCGCGTGGTGGTCACGCTACTGGGCATATAGCGATCAGGAACTCGACGACCTGGTCCGTGGCTTTCGCCAGAACGACGTTCCTCTCGATGTTTTGGTCATCGACATGGACTGGCATCCGACATTCGGCCCCAGCGGTGCAGGCAAGCACCCGCTCGATCAATCCGGCCACACCATGGGCTGGAGCGGATACAGTTGGAACAAGCTGCTCTTTCCCGATCCCCAGCAATTCCTGAAACACATCCACGAAGAAGGTTTGAAGGCCACGCTCAATCTGCATCCTGCGTCGGGTGTGCAGCCATGGGAGGATGCTTATCCGGCCATGGCCCGCGCGATGGGCATCGATCCTGCAACGAAGCAGTATGTGCCCTTCGACATCACCAACAAGAAATTCGCTACCAACTATCTCAACCTGCTGCATCATCCGCTGGAAAAGCAGGGCATCGATTTCTGGTGGCTCGATTGGCAGCAGGAGGCCAACACCAAAACGCCGGGCGTTAACCCAACGTGGTGGCTCAACTACGTTCACTTCTCGGACCAGGCGCGCGAAGGCAAGCGGCCGCTGCTCTTCCATCGTTGGGGTGGCTTGGGCAATCATCGCTACCAGATCGGTTTTTCCGGCGACACCATTTCGGTGTGGGAATCGCTGGCGTTTCAGCCGTGGTTCACGGCGACCGCAGCCAACGTCGGCTACGCCTACTGGAGCCACGACATCGGTGGACACATGCCCGGCGTGGTCGACCCGGAGTTGTACACGCGCTGGCTGCAGTTCGGCGCATTCAGTCCCATCCTGCGAACCCACACTACCAAGAATCCTGACGCCGAGCGCCGCATCTGGGCCTATCCCGAGCCCTACTCCGACATCATGCGCGGCATCTATCACCTGCGCTACGCGTTGCTGCCGTACGTCTACACCGAGGGGCGCCGCACCTACGACACCGGCGTTGCCTTCCTGCATCCGCTTTACTATGACTGGCCCGAGGCCAACGAGGCTTACACCAGCAAGAACGAATACGTTTTCGGCGCAGACATGATCGTCAGTCCGGTGGTTGCACCCGGCGACAAAATCACCGGCCTCGCCGGCGAGTCGGTATGGTTGCCCTCGGGCGACTGGGTGGAATGGGAGACCGGCACGCCTTTTCACGGTCCGACTACCGTCCACCGGAATTTTTCCATCTCGCAGATTCCGGTCTACGTGCGCGCGGGCGCGATTGTCCCCGAAGCCCCTCCCATGCAGTATTCGAATCAGAAGCCGCTCGATCCCCTGATCGTAAACGTCTTTCCGCTCGCCGACGGACAGAGCTCCTCCTACACCCTTTACGAAGACGCCGGAGACTCGCGCGCCTATCAGCACGACGTAGACGCGCGCACCGATCTCCGCGCGGCAGAGAAAGGAAATGAGCTGACAGTAGAAATCGCGGCCGCGAATGGCACTTACAAAGGAATGCCGTCTGCCCGGGCGTATGAAATCCGTCTGCCCGGAGATTGGCCACCCGCGTCGGTCGAGGCGAACGGGAGGACGCTAAACTACGCGGCCCAGAAAGGCACGCCCGGCTGGCGCTTCGAAGGCAACACTCTGACCACCGTGATCAATGTAACCAGCAGTCCCGTGAACCAGCCGGTGACGGTTCGGGTTACACGATCTGCAGCGCTGTTTTCGCGCCGTCGTGAACTCGATGGATTCGCCGGAGCCATGACTCGCCTGCGCGAAGCCTATGACGCGCTCAACCAGACATGGCCCATCGCATGGTCCCCCGACGAACTGATCGACGCGATGCAGACGGGTGATCGGCTCAGCTATTTTCCGCAACAGGCAGGAGAACAACTTACTCACTATCGGGAAGTGCTGCCTAAAGCTGCGGCCAAAGTGAAGCAGCTTGAGAAACCCCCTAGCCAGGCAGAGGTGGAGGCATTGGCCAAGCGATTCAAAGTCGATCCAAACTCAGACTTGGTTAAAAAGAAAATAGCCGACTCCAGGCGTCGAGTCGCACGCGCCGAGGCGGCGCTGGCCGACGTGCGCAACCCCCGGTAAACACGCTGCACATCGCAGGTAAGCCCGGTTTGGTAACGAAATTCATGGCGCCTCCGTCTAATGGCGTGAGAAGCCCCAGTGAATCCCCTCACAATTCAGCCGCAAAGTCGCGGCGACTGTATAATTTCCATTTGGCTAGTTAGCCGGAGGACAAGTAATGGATCCGCACGTTTCAGGTTTTAGGCAAAGGTTCAAGGCCAATCGCTTTGCCTCAACCTTGGTGATCCTGGCGACCCTGACGCTAGGTATTCTGATTGGCACGGTTGTCTCCGGAGTGGTGAAGGGCAAGGAGAAGAATTCTTCTGCCGACGCGACTCCGCTGCAGATTCCCTCCCCGGTGCAGTTGTCTACCCAGTTTTCGCAGATCGCTCGCCAGATGGAGCCCTCGGTCGTCAACATCAGCACCGAAACAGCGATCAAGAACCCGCACGGGCGCCGCGGCATGCAGCAAGGCCCGGACGAAGGCCCCGGCGGCGGGGACGAGGACAACCCGTTCCAGGATTTCTTCAACCGCTTTTTTGGGGGCCAAGGTCAAGGTGGCCAGGGCGGTCCTGACCAGGACATGGGGCCGGACGATCTGCGCGAGCGTTCGCTGGGTTCCGGCGTCATCGTCGATCCCAAGGGCTACATTGTCACCAATAATCACGTGGTCGAAAAGGCTGATCGTATCCGGGTAAGGCTGATGAACGATCCCGCGACCGTGTCCTACGACGCTACCGTGATCGGGGTCGACAAAGAAACCGATCTCGCGGTCATTAAGATTGATGCCAAGAAGCTGCTGCCCGCTGCGAAGCTGGGCAACTCTGACAGCATGTTGGTCGGCGACTGGGTGCTTGCGGTCGGAAGTCCCTTCGGTCTCGATGAGACGGTCACCGCTGGTATCGTGTCCGCCAAGGGCCGCAATATCGTTCCCAACCGGCAGTTTGAGTCGTTCATCCAAACCGACGCAGCCATCAATCCCGGTAACTCGGGTGGTCCGCTGGTGAACATGGCCGGTGAAGTAATCGGGATCAACACGGCCATCTACACCAGTGGCGGAGGATATCAGGGCGTCGGCTTTGCCATGCCGTCCAATACCGTGGTTCAGGTTTACAACCAACTGATTGGACCGGAGCACAAGGTTTCGCGTGGTTCGATTGGCGTGGAATTCAACGCGGTTCCGAATCCAGCGGTGGCCCGCGTTTATGGAGTCACCAGTGGCGTTACCATCGCTCACGTCACCGCCAACGGCCCGGCAGACAAGGCCGGCTTGAAGACCGGCGACACCATCGTCTCCGTCGATGGTAAGCAGGTGAAGACGGGCGACGAACTGGTGGCCGATATCTCCGCCATCAAGCCCGGCAGCACCGCCAAAATCGGCTACATCCGCAACGGCAAAACCTCTTCGGCCGATGTCACCATTGCCGACCGTTCCAAGCTCTTTGCCTCTCGCCTGGGCGAGCAGGAGGAGGGTGGCGAACAGGGCCAGCCGCAGGAAAGCAAGTTCGGCATTACCGTGCGCGGCATCACGCCGGACATGGCCAACCGCTACCAGTTGCCGAATACCAAGGGCGTCATTGTGCAAGACGTGAAGCCCGACGGCTTCGGCGACACGGTGGGAGTAAGCCGCGGCGACGTCATCCTGGAAATCAATAAGCAGCCGGTGAACAGCGAAGACGATTTCCAGAAGATCGAGTCGGAAGCCAAGAATGGCCAGGACGTCGTTTTCCTGGTTCGTCCGCGCGGCACGCGAGACAATACCACTGTCTTCATGGGAGGGACGCTCGGTAATCAGTAAGTACCCACGATCAGCGCAAGCTGTTTACTGGTAAATCAACTCGGCCAGCGGCACTGGCGTATCGAATTAGTACCCACTGCCGCTGGTGTTTCATTTTGGGATTCGGGCCTCTTTTTCTTGTTCCCACCGGGCCAAAGCTTCATTACAATAGGCCGTTACCAGAATTCATAGATTTATCGCAGAGGTGGTCGTTGCCTATCGGAAATGGTATATCTCAAGTCGCTAGCGTCCTAGTCGGGTTGGTGCTGGTAGCTGGCACAGCTTCCGCCACCACAACCTCCAAGCCAAAACCCAAGCACGCACAGCTCACCAAGACTCATTCATTGTCCAGTCATCATTCCGCTAAAACCGCTAAAACCACCAAAACTGCTAAAACCACTAAGATCGCCAAGAAAAGCGCTTCTCGTTCTCACGGGCAGCGCGGAATCGACGAAGAGCGTACCCTGGCGATCCAGAACGCCCTGATTCACGAGCACTACCTTACCGGTGAGCCTTCCGGTACATGGGACGACGCCACGCGCGACGCCATGACCCGCTATCAGGCGGCCAACGGCTGGCAAACCAAGATCACCCCCGACTCCCGGGCACTGATCAAGCTGGGTCTGGGCCCCGACCACAAGGGCCTGTTGAATCCCGAGACGGCCAATATTCCCTCGCCGCATGAACTCGGGGTGGACAACGAAACTCAGCCCGGAGGCTCGACCGACCAGCAATAAGAGCGGCACAGATTTAGAGTTTGGAAGGGCGCGGGGTTGCCGCGCGACGTGGCGCTGAGGGTTGTCAAAAAAGGCGTTGGACTCGATTCCTCCCGAGTGCCAACGGGACCACGAATACTCGCTGCGGTTAGTGACCACGTCGCAGATGAGTGGCACAGTGGGTAAGCCGACAAGCCGCGATAAGCGGAGATCGTAATGTCGCAACGCCTGGATAACTCTGCGGAAGATTACACAAGCTTGCATGTGAATACACGTTGCAGAACTCGCAACCGTGAATTCAGTCAAACTGTGCTCAGCTAATCCTAAGCCTCTCAGGCGGTCTTGGTACGCTTTCAGTAATTCGGCCCAAGCTCACCGTTGCGGTTTGGATGCTGCTGCTCGTTTGCACTCGAGACAAGCTCAATGCCAAGCCAGACGTAGGTGCTCCGTAAGAAGAAAGGAAAGCTGGGATGCACGCCTTTCGTCTTCGCGGGGCGTAGCGCCGGAGAGAAAATCGCAAAAGCGAGGGCTGCCAGCAGATTGCCGCCGAAATTGGCAGCAGCGCCCGCCAGTGCCACAGATAAACATTGGCAACCCATCGCAGCGAAACGCCCGCCATCCAAAGCACGCCGCTTGACCACGCGAGGCTCAGGGCAAACGGACGCCCGCCTTGACGCAGCTTGGGAATGGAGTAATAACCGATCCCCAGGATGAAACTGCCGATCCATCCCATGACTTGCGCATGACCGTGGGCCTGAATCCACGCGGGTGAGGTGCCCTCGGCAGCGCGGCGGCCGCTGATCGAGATCAGATTCCAGACGCCGAGGAAGGTGCCCGGCAGCAACATGAACAGCAGCCCGCCCGAGATGTAAAACATAAGCAGGCGGGAGAGCTGCAGCTCGCGCACCTTGGTTCGCTCAAAGATCTGTTCTGCCGTCAGTTTGGCTTGTCGCACCCTCGGCGGAATGGAAGTCGCACTTGCCATGATCGTTACTGCTTGCCTTCCATGGCGACAGCGCGCGGAAACAGGATGTTGTTCTCCAGATGAATATGCTGGTGAAGGTCGGCCTCGAAACCCTTGAGCGCGTCATATAGAGTGCGGTAGCTGATGCAAGCGTCTTCCGGAAGCGAATATTCCTTCGTGATCGTCCGCAGGTTCCGCAACGCTTCGCCGGCGCCATCGTGCTCCTGCATCATCATGCGCACCGGATTCACGACCGTCCCAAACATAGCCGGTGGTGCAGGTTCGCCCGCGACCAAGCTTTCTTCGAGCCGAACGATGTATGGAAAAAGGACCTGCTCCTCTTTCATCAGGTGTACCCTGAGCTCCTCGGCGAGCGCGGAAAAGGTTTCCTGCACCTGAAGGAGTTCGGGGTGGTTCTTACCATGTACCCCGACGACCTTTGCGGAGAGGGTTTCGATGCGTGGGCATTCCTCGCGTACAAAAACGTGGTGGGTGTTGACGATGTGCGCGATCAAGTCGGCGAGTGGCTGGTTCTGCCGGTCCTTGCTGTCCGGCGACTTGACTGACATGCTTTTCTCCAGCCGTTGCAGGGCTTCGTCGACGGAGATTTTGGCTTCGGCGCAGGCTTCGCCCAGCGTCCGGTTGCCGCCGCAGCAGTAATCAATTCCCAGCTTTTCGAATTCGCGTGTGGCATTGGGCATCTCGGCGGCGAGTTCGCCTACAGTCTTCGTGGTTGCGATTGTCATTTGCTTTTTCCTCCCGCAAGCTGCCCGATCTTGAGCCGGGCAATGCGTCCTGACTCGAAAGACTAGAGGCGCTATCCCGCGGCGACTATGACTTCTGTCACGGGGGCCACGAAATTGTGCGATTCGCAATTCAGGCGGGCGTTTTGCTGCGTTACCCGACGGAGGCTTGGAGTTCCGCCTCCAAGCGTTTCAGCGACGGTATCTCGATCTTTCGATTGTCAATCTCGATAAGCCCCTCAGCCTGGAGGCGGCTGAGGTTGCGTGAAACCAACTCGCGCACCGTGCCGATCTGCGACGCCAGTTCACTGTTGTTCATGGGAAGAGTGACCGTGACTGCGTCTCCGTTGTGAGCGCCTTCCGCCTTACCAAGCCGAACCAGCAGTGCTATCAAGCGATGCCGGACGGTGGTAAACGAGAGCTCTTCAATGATGCCGACCAGTCGTCGCAGGCGCGAGCCTACAATCTTCAGCACTTTGAGTGCAACCTGCGGGTACTGCAAACAGAGAGCGTGAAAATCCTGCCGGCTGAAGAAAATTAGGCTGCAATCGGTTATGGCCTGTGCCGATGCGGGATAGTTTCCGCCGTCAAACACGGGAAGCTCTGCGATTGAGTTGCCGGGGCCATCAATGGTCAGTACCTGTTCGCGGCCACCGGCCGAGCTCTTGAAGATGCGCACGTTGCCGGCCTGCACCACGTAAAGCCCGGCACAGGCGTCGCCTTCACTGAAGATCAGTTGACCCACCTTGAAATTTCTCTGCACCAAGCGTGGGGCGAGGAAAGCGAATTCCTGCTCCGAGAGGCTGGAGAAGATCGGCACTCGTTTCAATACGGACAATAGTGCAGTGTCATGTGCGGCAGCGGACATGACAGGATTCTACGCGATGGAACACGCCGGTCGCCCGGTCCTTTGCGGCAAGCTGAGAAAGTCCTGTACAGCGGCAACGGTCTTCCGTGCTGCGACTTAAGTCATTCTCTGCCGCTCCCGTACATGGTCAGATGGCATCTGCGGCTGAGAACCGTCAGCAGCATGTAAACTATCGTGACACGAGATACTAAAGAGGATTTTCCGAATGACCACGCGGCTAAGCGCTGCGTCCCAACTGATCTGCTCGAAACCTTTGCCGGTGACCCGTTGTAGCGGATGCTTGAGGCGGTCAGGATGCTCGTCCTGCATGTAGCGCTTCACGCCTTTGGGGCACAGTTTTCCGAGATTGAAGGGAAAGTCTTCCCACGGCTCCCAGCCCACGACTTTGTTGTCGCGCACCCGCAGCTGAATGCCGCATTGTTGTCCGCAGAAACAGCAATAGGTCTTGACCATCTCGTGTTCTTCTTCTTCGCTCGCCACCCATCCACCCGCAGGAACCCGGTTGAGCGTGGGGCCGAACTGCTTCACCAACTCCGAACGACGCTATTCGCCGCGATTCTTGCGCTCGTTGCTTCCGCAGTCGTATTGCAGTTGTGGCTGCTGACGGTCTCCTTGGAAGCGCTGCGCAGCGGAGAGTATAAAACGCTCGTTCCTGCAGCTGTGGGATCGACCGTGTTGCTGGCGATCAATGCCGGGCTGTTGCGATATGTCTTCCGCTTCGACCGCGATACTCATGGAGAGTAAATCTCGCGCTGTCGAGAACCATCGTGATCGGGCCCGCTCGCGGTACGAAGGAAGCCCCAGGTCTCGAACCACGTGAGACCTGGGCGCCGGCCTAGCGCACGATTTGGCCCAGATAGTATCCGAGCCGATTTTCGACATCCCCCGGCTTGTGGAAACCGCGCTCCATCAGCTGCTTGATTCCATCCTGGGCGGCGGGTCGTCCCAGCGAAGCGATGCACGCATCCCACCCGGCACCGATCTCGACGTCCGGCGGCAGGCTGGTGTTGACCAGGCGCTTGGTGTTGGTGATCGCCCATTTGTCGAACTTGGCGATGCGGGTCGCGAGCGCCTCGACGAACGCGTCGAGATCGGCGTCGGGCAGGGCGCGATTCACGTAGCCGTAGGCCTCGGCCTGCTCACCCCTGATGTCTTCCGAGCTCAACAGCACTTCGAGGGCGCGGTTTCGACCGATGAGTTGGGGCAACCGAGCCATCGGGCCTCCACCGGCGACCATTCCCACGCCCACCTCCCATTGCGAGATGATGGTCTTTTCGCGGCTGGCGAAACTCATGTCGCAGGCGAGCGTGATCTCGCTGCCGTTTCCCGTTGCCCGGCCGCGGATGAGGGCGATGGAGACGACCGGCGCGCGGGTCAGACGCACCAGAAAATCCGGCCAGGGCGGCAAGCCCGTGGGACCAGCCGGCATGGAGGTAAGGTCTTCCAGCTTGGCCTGAAAATCGGAGTGATTCAGGAAGTAGTCGTCGACCGCGCTGTCGAAGACCACGACTCCGACATGCTCGTCGGCCTCCAGAGCGTTGATGACTTCCTGGAACTCCCGGACCATTTCCGGGCCCATCACGTTGATCGGCGGGTTGTCGATGGTGACACGCCAATAGGCGGGAGACCGCCGGGTCAGGCGAATCTGTGCGGATTTCGCAGGTGCGTCCACTGTTGTCATTGGATTCTCCTCTGTATTTGTTAGTCTCGGAAACCGGTTGATTGCCCTCAACGCTTTGTCGATAGCTGGATTATTTGTTCGTCGCCGGGAGTTGGTTAATTACTGCCGCGCCGGCCTCGCTGACGACCTCGTCCTGGGAATCCGTGCCTCCCGAACAACCGATTGCGCCGATAATCACCCCCTGGTCGATCAGCGGAATGCCGCCGCGAGACGCAATGACTCCATCCAAGGCGAGCAGATAGTTGAGATGCATAAGGTTGATACCGTCCTCGAATACCTTGGTTGGGCGCCGGAAGGTCGCGGCTGCGCGTGCCTTGTGCTCCGCTATCTGAATGGAGGCAAGCATCGCGCCGTCCATTCGTTGGAAGGCAACTAAGTTACCACCGGAATCGGCGACTGCTATGTTCATCTTCCAATTTCGCTTCTTCGCCTCTGCCACGGCGGCGTGAATAACCGCCTCGGCTCGGTCGAGTGATATCGGGAGCCCATAGGGCACATCGAATGGTATTTCGTCTGGGATCACATCAAGAGGATTCGACGTGGGCCGTGCTTCCATGGCGACTTCTGTTTTGTCGCTTGCCATACATTTCCCTCCGAAGGGTCAGAAGTTATTTTCAAAGACCTGTCCGAGATCCGCGTTGTTTATTTGAGCGGCCAAGGCGGGGAGTATAGCACCATCAGGATATTCATGGTTGTCACGAATGTGTTATGGCTGTCGCGAACGTGTCCGTGAGTTGACCGAATTCCTTCTGCACGATCGAGGAATCCAATCATGGTTCCGGTCTTGACTTCAGAACATTGCTGACCTTCCCACGTAGAGCTGTTCCGAGCGCTAGTGCTGATGGGTAATCCATAAGTCGTCCAGTGTTTATGTGGGATTTACAGAGTTCCAACCCGTTCCTTCAATCCAAATCTGAATGATGTCTGTACTGACTCCGTAGGGCGATCGGCGA
Organism: uncultured Acidobacteriaceae bacterium; assembly: GCA_963836295.1. Classification (GTDB taxonomy): domain Bacteria; phylum Acidobacteriota; class Terriglobia; order Terriglobales; family Acidobacteriaceae; genus Bog-257. Next base: position 195,832 of record CAWIIY010000017.1, read on the forward strand.
TTCTTGTTCGAAATGCGTGTTACATTGTAGAAGTTTGTGCTACGCTAGCAGGCATTTTTGGAGGCAACCCTGTGGGATTGGTGAGAACTGGAGTGGCGCTTGATTCCGATCTGTTGAAGCGGTTTGATCGCTTCATACAGAGTGAGGGCTACGACAACAGGTCTGAGGCCTTCCGCGACCTCATTCGCGATCGCTTGAACGATGCCAGCCTGAGATCAGGCGGCGCCTTTGTGGTTGGAACCGTGACCTTGATTTACGACCATCACTCGCGGCTCTTGCCAGACAAGTTGATAGAACTGCAGCACGAATACCACGAACTCATTATCTCCACTGTGCATTCGCATCTCGATCAAGACATGTGCCTGGAGGTGGTGGTCGTCAAGGGCATCGTGAAGCGGGTACAGGAATTAGCCGGCCGCCTGATCGGCATCAGGGGAGTACAGCACGGCAAAGTCGTGATGAGTTCTCCGGAGGCATACGGGACGCGAGCAGGCAAAGGGCCTCACGGCCATCGACACACACACTCACACTTCCACAAGCCCTCACATTAAAAGGGGCCATAGAGGCATCAGAATCCCGAGAAGCGTTCAGCGGAAGGAGTAACACGAAAATATGAAACATCACACGAACGAATACTTGTCCTGCGCTTCTTCCCGCTTCATCACGCGGATTCACTTACCGCAGCTACGCTCCGTTACGCTAATGTTGCCGATTGCGGCCTGGCTCCCCTTAGCAATCATGCTCACTTCACTCATCGTTGCCGCGCAGGAGAAGGCGCCGGTCGCCACTAGCGATAAAACACATCCGCCTCAGCTATCGGGAGCTGTCGTTGACACGTCTGGCGCAGTGATCGCAGGGGCGACCGTCATGGTTCGGAGCGCGAACGGGACTGTAGAGAGATTGGCACAGTCAGACAGCAGCGGCTCCTTCAGTATTTCGGGACTATCGGCAGGTAATTATCGACTTGTGGTATCTAGTCCCGGTTTTGAAATCAAAGACATGCCCGTCACGATAGGAACTACCGGGGAAGCGGCCCCGTTGCATATCTCTCTGGCTGTGAGCGCCGTGCACACCAGCGTAGAGGTGCAGGGCCGGGAGGATAGCCTTATCGGAATCGCCGATTCTGCCAGCCAGGGAACCGTGGGCGCAAAGGAAATCGAAGATCGTCCGATTCTTCGTTCGGGAGAAATTTTGGAGACGGTTCCCGGTCTCATCATTACTCAACATGCCGGCGGCGGTAAGGCCAACCAGTATTTCCTTCGCGGCTTCAATCTCGACCACGGCACAGACTTCGCCGTTTTCCTCGACGGCATGCCGCTCAACCTGCCGTCGCACGCGCACGGCGAGGGTTATGCGGACATGAACACTGTCATCCCCGAATTTGTGCAGCGGCTAAATTACGAGAAAGGTCCTTATTACGCTGATGTCGGCAACTATAGCTCGGCTGGATCGGCCAATTTGGAATTTTACAAGACACTGGCCCAGAACTTCTTTGAGGTGGAAGGCGGCATGTATGGCTTTGCGCGGGCGGTTTTCGGCGTTTCGCAAAAGCTCGGCTCGGGTAGTTTGTTGTACGGCGGAGAAGCGTATTACGATGACGGCCCATGGGTGCATCCGGATGCTTATGCCAAATTCAACGGCCTTCTAACCTACAGCCAGGGCACCGAGGCCGAGGGTTTCAGCATCACGGCCCGCGCTTACCATGGAAAATGGAACTCCAGCGATCAAATCCCGGTCACCGCGGTGCCGCTGGTTGGCTTCTTCGGCGCCCTGAATCCAACCGACGGCGGCAATTCCCAGCGTTACAGCTTGCAGGCTGAATGGCATCGCCAAGGCGCAAATTCCGCGACGACAATCATGGCCTACGGATTTTATTATGATCTCGATTTATTTTCCGATTTCACTTACTACCTGGATGACCCCATAAAGGGCGATCAATTCGAACAGCAGGACAGGCGCTGGGTGGCTGGGTTTGACGCAGCCCACACAATTTTCAGCCACTGGTTTGGCCGCAAGGTGGAAAATACGTTCGGCCTTCAGGTCCGCAACGATTGGGTCCACAACGGCCTTTACCGCACGGAAGATCGTGTGCGCGCGGACAAGAATGATAGCGACGCCTGCGATGCCGAACCCATCCCCGAGTGCGCTACCAATCCGAATCTGATCGCGGTCCTGCCCGCGGCCACGGATTTGAATAAATTTACGGACACGATGGTGGGTTTTTATGTAGAAAATAAAATCCAGTGGGCGGAAAAATTCCGCTCGGTCCTGGCCCTGCGCGGCGACGAAGCAATATATGACGTCACCAACTTGACTCCTCCTTATGTCGCCACCGAATTGCCTGGCGCTCCGGTAATCAATTTTGCGCAGGCCAATTCCGGCACAGCCACCAAGTTCCTGCCCAGCCCCAAAGCGAGTTTGATTTTCGGCCCGTGGTCCAAGACTGAGTTCTATGTACAGGGTGGATTCAGTTTTCACAGTAACGACGCGCGCGGCGCAACGCAAAGGCAGCAACCGATTTCGCCGGACTATCCTTTCCCAACGCCCACTACCCCAATTTCGCCCCTTGTTCCAACCAAAGGCGCGGAAGTCGGCGTGCGCACTCTGGCCATCCCCCATCTGCAAAGCACCCTTTCGCTCTGGTATCTCCACAGTGCTTCCGAACTGCAGCAGGATGGTGATACCGGAGGCACGGTGGCTTCAACATCGCCGAGCAATCGCTATGGCATCGAATGGGCGAACTACTACACGCCACGGGAACATTTGGCTATCGATTTTGACATGGCGGACTCCAAAGCCCTTTTCACCACAATAGACGCAGATGATGCGGCGCCGGGCAGCCCTGGTGGCAGGCTTGTGCCCGAAGCGGTTCAGTGGGTGGTGTCATCGGGCATCACACTGCACGATTACAAAGGCTTTCTGGCAACTTTGCGCTTGCGCTACTTTGGCCCGCGCGATCTGACGTCCGACGGAATTTATCGCTCAAGTTCAACGGCGTTGCTCAATGCGGAGGTCGGTTATCAAATTAACAAGGCGTGGAGCGTTTCGGCCGAATTCTTGAATTTGCTCAACCGCTACGATCACGACATTGATTACGCCTATACCTCCCGAATAACGCCAACAGCCATGGCGGCGTTCACAGACGTTTTCCATCCCGTCGAACCATTTCAGGTGCGATTCGAGTTACGCAGGACCTTTAAGTCAAAGGATTAAGCACGCATGCGAGCGCGGGGAGTTTAGGTGGGTCCGCGCGCGGAGCATTGTTGGAACGGCGGTCCCACATCTTCTTGTAGAGAAAGCGCAGCGCCGACACGCGTCCTTCGACTGTGCCGTTGTGCTAATCTCCATGCTTCGAACTTCAGCCGTATCCAGCGAGGTGCTATGAGCCAGCAAGAACAGAACTTCCGCATGGACTACATCGAATTTCCCGCCACCAACATCGAGCCAACCAAGCAGTTTTACAACCGGGTGTTTGGGTGGAAATTCACCGACTACGGTTCAGGTTACACCAGCTTTAACGACGGCCGTCTCGGCGGCGGCTTCAATAGCGAGTCCCAACCCGCCGGAGCCGATGGCACAAAGACGAAAGGTGTGCTCGTCGTCCTCTATGCCACTTCGCTGGACGACACCCGCACCAAGGTAATCGCAGCGGGCGGGAAAATCGTCCGCGAGATCTTCGAGTTTCCTGGCGGCAAGCGCTTCCATTTCTCCGATCCAAACGGCAACGAGTTGGCCGTCTGGAGCGAGTAAATGCCGATCATCCCCGGATCTCAAACCGCGGCTCAGCCCGGTGGTAGCACTCGGCTTAACGCTTTATTGATCCGGAGCATTATTGTCGGCGCGCTTGGCGGGCTGCTCTTCGGGTTCGACACCGCGGTCATCGCAGGCACCACGCAACAACTTACCCAGGTCTTCAACCTGTCCGCCAAAGAGCTGGGCTTTACCGTGTCCATCGCGCTCCTGGGCACGATTATTGGGGCCGTGTGTTCGGGCATTCTGGGCGACCGTCTAGGTGGCCGCGAGAGCCTGCGCATTCTGGCAGCGTTCTACATCATTTCCGCTCTGGGCTGCGCGCTCGCCTGGAACTGGCCGTCGCTGCTCATTTTCCGCTTTATCGGCGGACTCGGCATCGGCGGCTCTTCGGTCTCGGCCCGGTATACATCGCCGAGATTGCTCCCGCGCGCTGGCGAGGCCTGCTGGTGGGCTCGTTCCAGATCAACATCGTGATCGGAATCCTGGTCGCCTATCTCAGCAATTACCTGATCGGGCTGGCCAGCTTTGGCGTGAATGAGTGGCGCTGGCAACTTGGCATCGCTGCCGCTCCCGCCATCTTGTTCCTGATTATGCTGTTCGGCATTCCCCGCAGCGCCCGCTGGCTCGTCACCAAAAACCGTATTCCAGAAGCACGCGATGTTCTTGAGCAGTTAGGCTCGCCGGACGGGCAAAGCGAACTGGATGACATCATTGCATCGATTCACATTGATGGCGTTGCGCATTCCGAGCCGCTCTTCCAGCGCAAATATTTGCTTCCCATCTATCTGGCATTCACCGTCGCGGCGTTCAACCAACTGGCGGGAATTAACGCCATCCTGTATTACCTGAACTACATTTTCGCCATGGCGGGGTTCAACAAGGTCTCGGGCGATCTGCAGGCGGTGGCCGTGGGCGCCATGAACCTTCTGGCGACGCTGGTAGGCATGTCGTTCATCGACAAACTCGGCCGCAAGACGCTGCTGCTGATTGGCGCAGTCGGCATGACCTTCTGCCTGAGCGGCGTGGCCGTAATCTTCTTCCGCCATCAGCATCAGGGCCTGCTGGTGTGGTTTTTGGTCGCCTACATCGCGTTCTTCGCGATTTCCGAGGGCGCCGTCATCTGGGTATATATCAGCGAGGTATTTCCCAATCGTGTGCGGTCGAAGGGACAGAGCCTGGGCAGTTCAACCCACTGGATTATGAACTTCGCCATCTCGCTGGTCTTTCCCTATTTCGCCATGCGCTTCGGCGGCGGGTATCCATTTGTGTTCTTTGCCGCCATGATGGCGCTGATGTTTTTCGTCGTGCTGTTCACCTTCCCAGAGACCAAAGGCGTCACGCTGGAGCAGATGCAGCACAAACTGGGGATTGAGTATTGATGGTCTGGACGCGTCGAAGAAGCATGGCTTCACAGGCTGCACGTCAGATTGTGAAGTGCCTTGAAAGGGCGCACCTTTAGAGCCTGCACTGAGCCTGCCGAAGGGTGCGCCGTGTACGCCCTTATCTTTGTCATCCCGAGCCGACTTTAGTCGGCGAGGGATCTGCTTTTTGGCTCACAGGAGTAGATTCCGCATGAATCGCGCTCATTGCTTTCTCTTTTCTCTTCTCGTCTCGACCTTTGCATTTGCGCAAACTTCAACCGTTCCTCCCGATCCCTACAAGCCGGTCCTCGATCGCCTGCAATCCATCACGGTCATTCCTCTGGCTACCTGGCAAGCTCACGCCGCTGACCTCGCCCATGGAGAAGATCCGGCTCTGAACTCTTCCGACTGGCAGCCGGCGAAGCTGAAGGAGCACTGGCAGGGTTCTCGCTGGCTGCGCCAGACAATCGAAGTTCCTGCGCAATTGAACGGCTACAGCCTGCAAGGGGCGCGCATCTCTCTTGATCTGCACGTCAGCAGCGATGACGCTATCCAGGTCACCGTCTTCGCCAACGGCAACATGGTGGCGCGCACCGACGAGGACGGCCAGGTGCCGATCTCACTGATCGAGAACGCCCAGCCCGGCCAGAAGTTGGTGTTAGCCGTTCGCGTTCTGGACTCCGGTGGTGGCGGCTGCTGTGGCGGCAATTCCACCCGCATCGAGCACGCCGAGCTTCGCATTCAGCCTCCGCCAAGCCGTCCCGATCCCGCGCTCATGCGGCTGCAAATTCTCTCGGCTGAGCCCGTCATCGCCGCCTATCCTGAAGGCAAGGCCGAGCGCGAGCAGCAACTCGACGCTGCGATGAAGGCCATCAACGTCCCGCCCTCGACCACGGCGACCAGCAGGCATTCGATGCGTCGCTTCGTCGACGCCCAGAGCAAGCTTGAAGTCCTGCGGCCGTACATGAAGCAGTTCAGCATCGCTGCCGTCGGCAATAGCCATATCGACATGGCATGGTTGTGGCCGTGGACCGAGACCGTCGAAGTCGTCCGCAACACCTTCGGCACCGCGCTCCAGCTCATGCGCGAATATCCCGACTTCAAGTTCACGGCGAGTACAGCGCAGGCCTACGTATGGATTGAAGAGAAATATCCTGCGATGTTCCGCGAGATCCAGCAGCGCGTGAAAGAAGGCCGCTGGGAGGTCATCGGCGGCATGTGGGTCGAACCCGACCTCAACATGCCCGACGGCGAGTCGCTGGTGCGCCAGATCCTCTACGGCAAGCGCTACTTCCAGCAAAAGTTCGGCGTGGACATCAACATCGGCTGGAATCCCGACTCCTTCGGCTACAACTGGCAACTGCCGCAGATTTACAAACGCTCCGGCATCGATTACTTCGTCACACAGAAGCTGCTGTGGGCACACGAGTACACTACGTTCCCCTATCGTCTTTTCTGGTGGGAAGCGCCCGACGGCAGCCGCCTGCTGACCTACTTCCCCAGCGACTACGCCAACCAGATCGATCCGCAGAAGATGGCGCGCGACTCGGCGACTTACGGGCCGATGATGTGGAAATACAACGGTGGAACCAATTCGGCGCCCGCTGGCGGGCTGGACACGATGTACCTCTACGGCGTCGGCGATCATGGCGGCGGGCCGACGCGCGTTGACCTCGACACCGCGCTGCGCTGGCAGAAAGGCGACCTCGTCTATCCGCAAATCAACTTTTCAACCGCCGCGCAGTACTTTGCCGACCTGGAGAAGAACAAGAGCGAGCTCAAGATTCCGACGTGGGATGGCGAGCTGTACTTCCAATACCACCGCGGCGTGCAGACCACCCAGTCGGAAGAAAAGAAGGGCAATCGAAAGAATGAAGTGCTGGTGTTGAATGCGGAAAAGGTGGCCTCAATTGATTCTCTCTTCGGTGTCACCTACCCCCAGCAAAACCTCGACACCGTCTGGAAGGACGTCCTGTTCAACCAGTTTCATGACATCCTGCCGGGCTCGGGCATTCACATCAACTACGTGGACGCGGCCCGCAAGTACGCCGTGGCTTCGCGAATCGACCGCGACATCATCCACATGGGACTCAACGACATCGCGTCGCGGGTAAAATCGGATGGCGTAAGCGTGCTGGTCTTCAATCCGCTGTCGTGGACGCGAACGGATGAAGTCGAGTTCGAGGCGCAATTTCCAACCCCAGGGACAGGCGCTAGCGCAATCGACCCCGACGGCAAGGCGTTGCCGCTGGAAGTACTGAGTGCCGATCCGCAGACGGGCCGCATGAGACTGCGACTGCTAGCGGAAAACATTCCCGCGACCGGTTACAAGCTTGTGAGGTTAGTACCGCAGGCGAATTCACCCGCAGCCAAGCCAGCTTTGATCGCCACCGCCGACTCGCTGGAGAACGAGTTTATCCGCCTCAAGGTCGATCCCACGACCGGCTGCATCACCAGCCTCGTCGACAAGAGCAGCAACACCGAAGCGCTGGCGCTGCCTGTGCAAAGTGAAGGCGCGCCCGCCTCGCCGGATGGGCTGCCCTGCGGCAACCTGCTGCAGACGTTCGTCGACAAGCCCAAGCGCTGGGACGCCTGGAACATCGACGCCGACTTCGTCAAACAGCATTGGGACCTGATGCAGGCCGACTCGGTGGCGCTGGTGGAGAACACGCCGCTGCGTGCCGTCATCCGCGTGAAGCACCACTTCCAGAAATCCAGCTTCGTGCAGGACATCACGATGTATGCCGGCGTGCCACGGGTCGATGTCCACATGCAGGCCGACTGGCACGAGCAGCACATCCTGCTGAAGGTTGCGTTCCCGGTCAGCGCGCGCAGCGATCATGCGACGTTCGAGATTCCCTACGGCAGCGTTGAGCGGCCCACCACGCGCAACACGCCAGCCGAGAAGGCGCAGTTTGAAGTGCCCGCGCTGCGCTGGGCCGACATCTCCGGTTCGAGTGGGGGTGCCCCACCCTTGTCGCCTTCGGTTGGCGACAGGGTAGGTTCCATTCACGGTTTCAGTCTGCTGAACGACAGCAAGTACGGTTATGACGCCAAGGATAACGTGCTGCGGCTCTCACTTCTGCGCTCGCCGACCTGGCCCGATCCCGAGACCGACCAGGGGCACCACGAGTTCACATATTCTCTATATCCGCACGGCGGCACCTGGCGCGAAGCGATGACGGTGCGCCAAGGCTACGAGCTGAATTACCCGCTGATGGCGGTGACCACCGGTCAGCATCCCGGTCCTCTGCCGGCGGAGAAATCATTCTTCGGCACTACCGAGGACAACGTAGTGATCACAGCGGTGAAGAAGGCCGCTGACGATAATGCGCTCATCGTCCGCTTCTACGAGTGGCAAGGGAAGAAGGGCGACATTCATCTTCAGCTTCCGACAATGGCGACAGCAGCTTGGGAGACGAACTTGATGGAGATCGTGCAGGCGCCGCTTTCGCTGGACGCCACCAGCAAAGCTCTTGTCGTCCCAACAAACCCGTACGAGATCAAAACCGTGAAGGTACAGTTTGCCGCGCACTAACCTTTGCGCTTGTCTTCGACCTGAATGCCTTAGAATCGCCGTATCCGTGAAGCTCGCGTAGTGCGGCGCTTCGGCGCCGCGTCAAAGCCGCCTTTGTGATGAGCCTGAACCTCAGAGGCGGTGCTTTACGCAGACCTGAACGGCCGCTCCCCCAAACTGACATCACTGCAGGGATTGCCGGCCAAGGTTTAGAATTTGCATCGAGAAGTAGCCGAACCGCGATTCTTCGGCCTATAGATGGCCTTGCACATGCCAGAACTCGACACCGCCGCGCAATCTGAGACGGTTCCGGAGATAGCCAAAATCCCCGGAACCGGAGAATGCAGCGTGATCCTCGATGGTGTGCGGTGGCGCTATCTACATGCGGGTTCCGGCCCGCCGCTGCTGCTGATCCACGGGTTCATGGCCTATTCGTTTTCCTGGCGCTTCAACCTGGCGGCGCTGTCGCGGCACTTTACCGTGTATGCCCTCGATCTGCCGGGCTGTGGCTTCTCGCAACGCACCGACAAACCAGAATGTTCGCTGGCCGGCGATGCCGAAGGCGTTCTGCGATTTATGGACCACTTCGGATTGGAACAAGCGGACGTGCTGGGCACGTCACGAGGCGGCGGAGTAGCCATTGTCTTGGCCGCCCTGGCCCCGCACCGCATTCGGCGTCTGCTCTTGGTATGCGCGATCAACCCCTGGTCCAGCTACGGCCAGACGTTGACTCGCTTGTTGTCCACCGCGCTGGGCGGTCCCTTCGTCATTCATGTCCTGCCCAGGTTGCGCCCGGCGATGATCCGGTACTTTCGCAAACTGTACGGCGATCCGAGGCGCATTGCGCCGGGCAGCTTCGAAGGCTACTCTGCAGGATTGAAAGTGCCGGGAAGCTTCGAGCACATACTGCGCATTGTGCGATCGTGGCATCGCGATCTGGCGCTCATCGAGGAGTCTTTGCCGGCGATTAACGAATTGCCGACCTTGCTGTTGTGGGGCTCCTGCGATACTGCTGTATATCCATCATCAGCCTACGCTCTGCAGCGCCGTCTCAAGAACAGTGCGCTGATCATGCTCGACGGCGTTGGCCACGTTCCCTACGAAGAAGTTCCCGACGAGTTTAACCGCGTAATTTGCGACTTCCTGTTGCGCGATACTCCGCAAACGCCGCTGGAAACAGCGCCTGAGTTGCCCGCTTCGTTGCAGATTTCATCCCCTGCTGCTCGCCTGGCGGATTGATCGATCACGGGTCGACATTAGCGCGGTTCCGGATTAGTGTATCCGCCCGTTTGGGTAGTGCAGCGCTTCAGCGCTGGGTAGAAGTGGGAAATAGATCCGAGTCCCGTAGGGACGACAGAGGTTGCGACAGAGGCTCGTAAGCCCTGGGTAGTGCGGTTATATGAATCTTCGAGCCGGCTTCAGCCGGTGGCACCATCTTTTCCCGCTTCCATCCTGGCCGCTAAAGTAGCGGGGATTACCAGTGCGGGCAAGCTCTTGACAATTTTCATCGTCTCCAAGCTGACGGTGATGACCTGGCCGATGAGGCGCGCGATGTACTCCGGATCGTCCGCGCGGTTGGGATCGTTGGTTATGCCACTGCGCTTGTCGGTCGAGACCTGATACTGATCGATCACCCATTCCAGCGCGGAGCGGTTGCCCAGGCGGTATTCGTAGGTCTCGGGCGGGATGCCGCGCAGGGTGAGGAAGTCGTTGTAGGTGAGCGAAGCCTTGTCCTTGCCGAGGCGCATCTTCTCCACGCGCCAGTTCAGTTGGCCTTTCTCGACGCGCTCCAACGGGTATTGGATTTGCTGTTCGTAGTTGACGTGGAGCTCGGCGAGTTCCGCGCCTGCTTTTGCAAACCGCCAAAACACCTGTTTGTCATCCCGAGCGGAGCCCGCTTCGGGCGAAGTCGAGGGACCTGCGGTTTCTTTATGGTGCTCCGCCTTCGGCTGCGCGCTAGCCTTCGGCAGAGAGGAAGGAGCGCTCAGGGCATCTTTTCGGCTGGCCTGAAGGCCAGCCCCTTCAGCGACAGAACTCAAGCCTGAGGCAACGAACGGGATGCGCGGCAACTCGCGCTTGAGGTTGGCGGCGTAACGCTCGCGATACTCGGGATGATGCAGCACCGCATAGACGTAGTGGAAGATGTCCCACTTGGTGATGTTGGGGTCGGAGTAGTGCGTCCGGAATTCGTTCAGCGACCAGTCGGTGATGTTCTCGCGGCGGTTGGAGCCGTCCTCGTCGTATGCGTAAAATGGAAAACACTGAAATCCGTCAACGCCGGCAGACAAATGCAAGTCGACGATGCAATCAGCCGCCATTGCACTAAACGCGCTTCTCGCGCCGATGTCACTGATAACGAGAATAGAATTCTGACAATTGATGGGGAAAATACGGGGAAGGTTTCCGCGCCGTTGATTCAGGATTTGATCAAGGTAAACAAATTCTTTGCTGAATGGTCGATACAGCGCCGTCCGCACCTCGGCAGGATCATACTCTGCGAAACTTCCGGCCAGGAGATGTTCCTTCAGCCGACTGCTCCACTTGATTTTGCTCTGATCTGAATCAACAAAACTGTCCAAGCCAATTGAATGATCAACTTTGGTCTGCCAACGACGAACCTCTGCGTTGTAGGCACCAATAGTTTTCTTTAGGTTCGCTTGCAGCACTTCCTCCCTGAAGTTGTAGACCCACTGATCCCGATTAGTGTTCAGACCGAGACTGCGGATTTCGAACACTGTGTTCGCTATTTCTCGGGTACGACGGTCCCGCGCGATTGGAATGAATTGCTCAAAGTCATCCTTAATTCCCTCAGTTATCCAGGCGTGTCGCAAGTTGAATGACGCCGGTGCGATCGGAACAGCCAAGATCGTTGCAAACTGATCAAGCAAACCCCTTTTCTCTTCCGCCCGCCAGGCGTCCTCAACTCGAAACAAGGAAACAGAGCCCTTTCTTGGCTTCCTAGTATTCTTTAAGAAAAAAGTGATGCCAACGCTCACTCGGACTGCATCGTCAAAGACGTTCCCGCCTTCCTGCCGTCGTCGCTCTCCTGAAGTTCGGGCATTTCCTTTCAAGTCGAGATGAAAGATCTCGGTGAACTCGGTCTCCAAACAAGCTCGCATCCCGTCAAACGCCAGTCTCTCTATAAAGCTGTTGTTCGAAACGAAGGCAACTACGCCGTCTCCAACCAGCCGATCCGAAGCCCAGCGGATGGCGCGAACATAGGGTCCGTAAGCTTGTTTACATTTGAGGCCGTCGATTCAGCGGCGTATGTGTCGGTTATCCTCTTGTCAACTACTGGGTAGTGTCGATTCTTGTTGTTATCGTTTTCGTTTACCTGTCCCATGTTGTAGGGCGGGTTGGCGATAACCACGAAGATGGGGGCTTCCTTTTGCCGCTTCACGCGTGCCGTATTCTCTTCGCTCATGAACGACAGCTTGCTCTGCTCCGGCTCTGCCAGCTCAAAGGTATCGACGAGGCAAATCCCCGGGAACGCCTTGTACTCTCCGGTACGCTCCATGTATTCGTGCTCTATGTTCATCGAAGCCACGTAATACGGCAGCAGCATCACCTCGTTGCAGTGCAGCTCGTTCTCATACTTATAGGGCAGCGCGCTGGTCTTGATCTCCTTCATCACTCGGGTAATAAAGTTGCCGGTGCCGACGAACGGGTCGAGGATGTGCACGCCGTGGTCGCTGAGCGAGCGGCCAAACTCTTTTTGCAGAATGTCTTCCACGCTGCGCACCATGAAATCGACGATGGGCTGCGGGGTGTAGACAATGCCGTGCGTGTCGGCCTCTTTTGGCGAGTAGCCCTGGAAGAAGCGCTCGTACACGGTGTTGATGAAGTCCTGCTTTTGCTTGTAGGTCTCGGTATTCTCGGCGGCCAGTTCGATGGCGCGATAGAAGCGGTCGAGGTCCTTGAGAAAGGCGTCGCGGCTGAACTGCTTGGCCGTCATCGAATCGATGACCTTCTCGATTTCGACGGCGATCACGTTGCGGCGGGTGAAGTCGGGATTATCGAAAATCTTGCGGAAGATGCGCTCGGTCAGCAAATGCTGAACCAGCATTTCCTCGACTGCCGTCACCGAGAGGTTGGGATTGATGGACTCGCGGCAGAGATCATAGAAGGCGTCGAAGCGCCGGACGAAAGCGGGATTGGTGCGGCGCTGCTCCTCGATTTTGGCGGCCACGGCGGCGGCGATTTGCGGAATGTAATCCTTGAATTCAGCAGCGGCCTTGTCCCACTCCTCGTAGTGCGGCTCGCGATAGCCGAAGAATTCTTTCAGCAGCTCGACCAGGTTGGCGCTGTCGCGTATGTCTTCGTTTAGCCCCTGACGCACGCCGTTCTGGATAAGCACCGCGCGCTCGGGCGCCTGGAAGATGATGTTGTTGCGGGGATAGCCTTTGTCCAGCTTGGAGCGGATTTCCTTTTCCAGATCGTCGTGCTCGTCCTTGGCTTCCCAATAACCGCGCGGCAGGCGGAAGGCGTCGAGCAGAGCGCCGTCGATGCGGACGGGGTTGAGCTTGGCCGGACGAAACTGATACTCAGCAACCAGTGTCCACTCGAACTGGCGGCCGCAGCCTTTCAGCAGATCTTGAAATGCGTCGCGTACAGCCCCCTCGTGGTCGATGTTGAGCTGGCCGAATTGGCCCAGCACCTCGTAGTAATTCTTTACGAGCTTGTGCGTGGGCTTCAGGTTGAGTGGCTGCATGGGAACGGCTCAGTGTACAACGAATAGTGGACTAATGAGATGGCGACCGGATGCGCACACCTCGGCGCGGGCGACGAAAAATGTCTGAACCAGCAAACTGAGCCACTACCGCGCGGCCTTATTTCTTAACCAGTGCGTCGGAAAGCAGGCGAGCTTTCGTGGCCAGGTTATAGGCGCGTTCGAAGTCATTGTCCGACGTCGCTTTGCGGGATTGTTTAATGTAGGTCTTGATCTGGGCAACCATGTCTTGCTCGTCGTGGCTCAGTTTGCGATTCACGCTCTTCAAATTTTTTTCGGCAGCGGCAAGCAAGTCAGCAGTCGTCTGCTTCTGTTGACTTACCTGCGCGCTGCTAACGTCAGCGGCAATTGCCGTGTCGGGGGCGCCCTCAGCCAGATTTGGTGGGGGATGGGCAGCAGCGACCGTCGAATTGCCGGAAGTTTCTGAGTTGCTGGCCGGAGGCTGGGCCGTCTTCTTATGGTGATGTGGCTGCGATTTTGGCTTTGCCGGTGGCGGGGCGGGCTCCTCTTTTTTCGGCGCCGCCGGCGGCGGCGCAGCGGCCTCGGAAATTTCATCCGGTATGGGGACCGCGATGGTCGGAGCCTGCGCCTGTGGCGGAAGCTGTGGCTTTTTCTTTTTACAAGCCACGCTAAGCAACAATGACAAGACCAGGACCGCAGCAGCGAATTGGCGCCAAATGTTCATGCGAAGTTCTGCAATATCGCTGCCACGCTAGTCTTTGCACGAGCGACTGCTCAAGAGCGAGCGAGCAGAACAACTTCCCACCATGATAAACCTCAGACCGCGATATCTGACACAGTAGTATTGCAGTCTTTCGCCAAGCAGACCCTTCGCCATCAGGTGCGAGTCGCGACTTCTGTGTCGTCTTTCAGCCTCTGCGCGCCCGCCAGGGGAAGAACTAGGCGGAAGGTGGTGCCTCGACCCATTTCGGTGACGAAGTGGAGAGCACCATTGTGTAGTTGCAGCACGCGGTAGCTCATGGCCAGGCCGATGCCGCTGCCCGATTTTTTGGTGGTGAAATACAAATTGAAAATCTTGTCCCGAATTTCTGGGGAAACTCCGGGGCCCTGATCGCGGACCTCCATGATGGCTGCGGTTTCGTCCCGGCGCGCGATCATGCTTAGCACGCCGCCGTTGCTCATGGCTTGCACTCCGTTAATGACAACGTTTAACAGGGCTTGCTTAATGAGATCGGCGTCAGCCCTTACGGGTACCGCCTCGCTGCCCAAATTGGTTTCGACCTTCACCCCCTGCCGCGCTGCTTCCGGCGATGCTAGCAGGGCGACGTCCTCCATCAAACGGCGCAAGTCGAAATCGGCGAAGCGCAGCTCCAAGGGACGGTTGAAGTCCACCAGCGTCTGCACCACCCGGTCCAGGCGATGAATCTCGCGTCCGATGATGTCCATGTGGCGGTTTGTGTCAGGATCGATCTCGCTCATCTTTTCGCGCAGCAACTCCAGGTGAACCACGATGGCGTTGATGGGATTCTTCACCTCATGGGCAACCCCGGAAGTGAGCCGCCCAATGGCCGCCAGACGGCGGGACAGTTCAATCTCGTTTTCGATTCGGCGCACCGATTCGGCATCGCGCATGGTGAGCAGCGCTCCGATACGCTCGCCGCGCTCGGCAATGAAATCCAGCGCAATTTGTATGCGCTGTCCGTTCTCCAGCTCGATCTCGCGTTGCGGGATGGGCTGGTGCAGAGCGAAAGCATCCAGCACAATGCGGCCCAGCTTGGTGGCGTCGTTGAAAACATCTTCCACCACGTTGCCCAGAATCTCTCCTCGCGGACGGCCGACGAAGCGCTCGGCCGAGGCGCTTACCAGCACCACTCGGGTGTCGCGCGTAAACAGAACGAGTCCGTCCTGCAACGTGCCCATAATCTGGTCGAGGTTCTCTTTGAGCGCGCTAAAAACTTCTTTCACGTCGCGGATCTGTCGGCCCAGCCGATCAATCTTGGTATTAACCAGCCCGTATTCGTCGGTGCGCCTGGGATCAGGCTCGGGAGTTATGTCGGCTACGCCCGACGTCATCTGGTCTAGCCGCCGGCCAATAGCTTCCAGCGGACGCAAGGCAATGTTCGATACGACGGCCGCTAACGCAAGCGACATCAGGATGGCAATGGCAGAGAAGAAAAGCGCCCGCGTGAGTTGCGGCTTGACCTCGCTCTTCAGCAGCACCGTGGAGATGCCGACACGGATATCGCCGAACGGCTGCCCCTCACGTTGGATGGGCAGGTAAACGTTATAAACCTTCGGCGCCCCGTACACGACCTGAAGCTGGCGCCGGAAACTGCCATTGCGCACATCCTGGAAGTCCTCACGCGACTCCACGTGGGTGCCGACCGCAGACGGGTCGGTGTGGACGATGGCACGACCACTCACGTCCGTAATGGCAGCGTCTACGATGGTGGGGGAATAGCCGACGATGGATTGCAGCAGGGTGTTCAGCCCGGGATCGGTCTGTAAGGCTTCGTTCAGGACCGCCTCCACCTGTTCGGGATCGTTGGCGTTAACAAAAGCGCTGCTGAGATCAACCTGCGAGGCTTCCCGTGCGCTCTCCCGGACCTCCTTGGCCACGAAAGACGCGTTGTCATAGGCCTCCGCCATGCGCTGCCGTACCACGTGTGAGACGTATAAATAAGAAAACGCCGCCACCAGGGCGAACACCATACCACTGATCGCCAGCACTAGCTTTGTTTTCAGGCGGATTTGAGCCATGGAGACACTCGCGTTACGCGCGGGACGTTGCCGGAATCATATCAGCCGAACAGGGCAGCGGAAAGCTCTCAGCCCGGCGTATGGGCAAGCGGTTTCCGCGCATTGGTCGTAAGCGAAACACTGGCAATAGTTTAGGTCCGTGGCGTCAAAGCCCGGATGCAATCGGTGTGGTAAGGTTGCATGGGCATGGCGGCGCTGAACAACGAAAACTGCCAGATTCGCGTCCAATGTCAGGAGCCCGTGTGCGGTAGTATACGCGTGGCGTGGTTCGTACGGTAAGGGGGAGAGAACAAGGTGGCCCAACCGGCAATGGAAGAGAACAAGAAGCTACAAAGCGAGACAGTTACCAAACTGCGTACTCTGTCCCACGACCTCAGCAATTACATCGAAACCATCATGCAGGCTTCCTATCTTCTGGCCCAGGCGAAACTCGACGAGAACAATAAGAAGTGGCTCAACCTGGTCGACAAAGCATCGCAAGATGCGGCCCGGGTCAATCGCGAAATTCGTGAGATATTGCGCTCGCAGAACTGACGGTCGTGGTTGATCCAGCGGAATTGGGACTGCCAACCTCAAAGGGTAAAACGCCGGTAGCGTGTCCGACCTTTCCCTGCACGCGAACCCAATCACTTGACACGTGTACGCCCACCTGACTCGTTGCGAGCAATCGTAGCTATCCTTGCGGTTGGCGCAAGCAAACACGCCAGCTCCCCGCCTATGATGAGAGATTGCCGGCGGATCTATGATTCGTGAAGACGGAAATTCCCAGCAGGACGAGGACCGCCGACAGTTTGCCGATGAGGTGGCCGGCTCCTCCCATAGGGAGGGCGTTGGCCTGAATGGCAGTCGCGTCGAACTAGCCTGGATTCAGGGAAACGTTTGCGCCCGCACATCCAGACGAGGTACTACCCACCACGCCGGCGGAGACGAGACGTCTCCGCCGAGCTTATGTGGGCTCGTTTCCCAATTGCTACATTTTTCTGCTATTGAGCAGGGTGATCAGTTGCTCGCCAGCGGGGGTGGGCTTAACCCCGCCGCTCACGATTTCCCGCGCGCTGACCGACTTGTCGTAAAGCCGCTGGTTAGCGTCACTGTCAGGGCTAAGCGAGGCGCCGTCGAGTGATACGCCTGCGAAAACTCCCGAAGTTCGGGAATAGGTCAGCATGTCAGCAGTACTCGTACTCGCGCTGGCTCCGGAACCGGCCGCTGCGGTCGCGTCGCTGCCGACCTTGACTTTGCCATCAAGCACCTTATTCGCCGCCGACGGTGCCATAACCAGGATGACGAAATCCTTGGCCGTGCCGCCGATCTGAAGACCGGCACTGGCGCCGCCGATGCTGTACATAGCGGGCGGTCCCCATTTGCCGTTGAAGTTGGCCCCCTCACGGCAAGTCATCGGACCGCGACCTCCGGTTCCGCCAATGCCGACGGCGAACTTCTTCACGCTGGGCAGAATGATGATGCAATCAGCCTTCGCCACGGTGCTGGCTGGAATGTCCTTGCCGCTGACCATTGCCCGTAACACGGTGTCGGCATTTCTGATGGTCTCCTCGTCTTTCGTCTTGTCGGCGCCCCACGCGGGCAGGGCCAAGCATACAAACACTGATACGAGCAGAATAGGTACGGATCTCTTGGCTAATATTTTCATTTTTGTCTCCTTAATTGTCCAGAATGCTCTTCGGCATGTCCTGCTTATCGAGGATGGTTTTCAGAACGGTGGTCGACTCGGACAAACGTTTCGACATTTTGTTCTGGGCGAAAAGGGGCAGCGCAACTGCGAAGCACACCATCAGTAAAACAATCTTCCTTTCAGTAAGACAATCTTCTTTGTCACGGGAATCCTTTCGTTGCCCCGCGTTAGAACTGTAAAGCAGCAGCAAAATTTCCACAACCCCGGCTGTGGACGGCGCACAGATCGCTCACCACTCGTCTAGTCTAATCTAGTCGTGCGGATTCTGCCTAGGACGACGAAGTGGCAATCGAATAGCGAGATGTTGAAAAGGCACGAAACCCATCAACAATTGTGCCGAAGAGTTCCGAGGTTAAAACGTCCCACATTTCTGGGCGGCCCGGAGCAAGAACTGTCGGCTACCCAGTCCGAGCCGGGCAGCCGGCGAGAGCATTAGGAAACGAGTTTCGCGTCCATGGTAATGTTGGCGTTGAGCACCCGGGAAACGGGGCACCCTTTCTTGGCATTTTGGGCGGCCTCGTCAAACTTGGCTTCGGTCCGCCCCGGGGATTCTGACCTTCACGTCGAGGTGCACGGTGGTGATGGTAAAGCCGGCATCGGTTTTATCCAGGGTCAAAGTCGCCAGAGTGTCGATGCTCTCTGCGGTCATACCCGCATTCTCAAGTTGCGCCGATAGCGCCATGGAAAAACAACCAGCGTGCGCTGCCGCAATCAGTTCTTCCGGATTGGTTCCGGCCCCGTTTTCAAAACGTGTGCTGAAGGAATACTGTGTTTGGCTGAGGACGCCGCTCTGAGTCGAAACGGTACCTTTTCCGGATTTCAAGCCACCAGACCAGTGGGCACTAGCTGTGCGTTGCATTCGGTCCTCCCAAGAAGCGACTCAATTGTATCTCCAAGCTACACAGCGACGATACTTGCGTGAAATGCAGTGGCAATTGCCCAGCATGGGGTTCAATTGGTAAACCCTGAGGAATTATGGTAATCAGCTTGCAACGCGCTCAGTAGAAGTCGGAACAACTGAGGAAGTATCCGCACTGCGGACAGACTAGCTTGCAGTGGTTTTGCTGTAGTGCCGCAGAGCAATTGGGACAAATCTGCGAGGGCCCCACCGAGGCATTTTGGGCGGCTTTCAGGGCAGATTTGGCGGAGGCCACGTGGTCCGGGCTTTGACGCACATCGTCGGTCATCTTGGCGCCGAGATTAGAAGGCAGACAGTCTCAGGATAGATGAAATTCTTTCCGTGCGGGGGTACAAATTGCGCAAGAGTTCGCACTTGTGGACCGAGTCCCTCCTTAGTACATGTACCTCCGTCATTAGAGAAAATCAAAATTCTGTAGGATTTTGCGCAGTGGTCTCTATAATGCGAAGCGTGGCGATAGGTCCATGCAGCATCACACGCGCCACGGAACGAGTCCCCGAAATCCTTGAAAAAAAAGAGCGCGTGCGATGAGGGAAGGGTGGAGCGGCCGTGGTTACTAATTTTGTAATAACCGATGAGTTATCTCAGGCCGCAGACAGCTGAAGATTCGCCCACAACGAAGATTTGGCCATCCATGGCTGGAACCTAGCGCGCAAAAAAGCTCGACTCAGGAGGTCGTAACAAGCCGTGAAACAAACAATGATCGCAGCCCTAGCCGCCTTAATGTTAGCCGGAGCTCTTGGTGCCGTGAGCGGTGCGACCCCCTCCAGTTCCCCCAACACCGTCGTGGTCATTGGGGAAGGATCCGCACCCATGCCTACGACTTTGCCCCCTGCGATGAACCTAAGCAATTGAGCATCGCCCCGATACCTCTAACAATTCAGGTCGAGAGCGACCAAGGAGAAAAGCAAATGAAAAACATTCTGATTCTGGCGATCAGCACGCTGCTGTTTACAGGTGTACCGTGCGTCGCCACCAATCCACTTTCTGCCAATCCCACGGCCCAGCCAGCCATCGGGAATCAAGCTGCTTCGTCAACGTTCTGTGCCATCGGCGAGTTCTGCAGTCATACCTTATTGACTCCGGGCGATGGCGGGCCAGCGCCCTATTGTTATCCGGGCAAGCCCTGCAACAACGACCAGTTGAAGCTGCGGGCGGGCGATGGCGGGCCAGCGCCGTATTGTTATCCGGGCAAGCCCTGCAATAACGACCAGTTGAAGCTGCAGGCGGGCGATGGCGGGCCGGCACCCTATTGTTATCCGGGCAAGCCCTGCAACAACGACCAGTTGAAGCTGCGGGCGGGCGATGGCGGGCCAGCGCCGTATTGTTATCCGGGCAAGCCCTGCAATAACGACCAGTTGAAGCTGCAGGCGGGGGATGGCGGGCCGGCGCCGTATTGCTATCCGGGCAAGCCCTGCAACAACGACCAGTTGAAGCTGCAGGCGGGGGATGGCGGGCCAGCGCCGTATTGCTATCCGGGCAAGCCGTGCAATAACGACCAGTTGAAGCTGCAGGCGGGGGATGGCGGGCCAGCGCCGTATTGCTATCCGGGCAGGCCGTGCAACAACGACCAGTTGAAGCTGCAGGCGGGGGATGGCGGGCCAGCGCCGTATTGCTATCCGGGCAGGCCGTGCAATAACGACCAGTTGAAGCTGCAGGCGGGGGATGGCGGGCCGGCACCGTATTGCTATCCGGGCAGGCCGTGCAACAGCGACCAGTTGAAGCTGCAGGCGGGGGATGGCGGGCCAGCGCCGTATTGCTATCCGGGCAAGCCGTGCAATAACGACCAGTTGAAGCTGCAGGCGGGGGATGGCGGGCCAGCGCCGTATTGCTATCCGGGCAGGCCGTGCAACAACGACCAGTTGAAGCTGCGGGCGGTGCTGTAGGGATACAGTCCCAGCGGCGCAAAGGCGCTCCGAAAACCGCTTCCGAGAGCTCGAGCACGGTCTTGAGGCTTCGGAGATGGTGCTTGTGTTGGCCCGGTTTCGGAGATATGCTTAAAGTCATGCATTTACGCATAATGGACTATGTCTTTTGGTGCGCAAACACCGTCATGCAGGTGGGCGTGCTGGCGGCAATGTACAGGCGTGGATTGCACCGCGAATACCCTTATTTCTTCAACTATGTGCTTCTGCAGGTCATTAGCGAACCGACCCTTTTCTTCGTGCAGAGGCATTCGTACGCGATGTACTACTGGGGCTACTGGTCTTCGATCGCACTCAGCGCTTTAGTCTCGTTTGCCGTTCTTCAAGAGATCTTCCACGACGCATTTCGTCCCTACGAAGCTTTGCGAGACCTGAGTGTGATTCTATTTCGCTGGTCGGTCTTGGTAGTTCTTTTGATCGGGGTGATGTGGGCCATCACGACCGCGCAGTCGAGCCGGCTCGACACCTTCACCAGTGGGGTTGTTCTGGTGCAACGCAGCGTCCGCTTAATGCAATGCGGATTGGTCTTTTTCCTGCTGCTTTTCAGTGAGTATCTTGGCATCTCACGACGCCACGTTCTGTTTGGTATCTCACTCGGATTCGGTATCTTCGCCTCTGTCAGCATGTTGGTTGCGGTAGCCGTGGCGCATGGGACATTCGTGCATGTATCGGTTTTGCGTCAGATCAATAGTGCTGCCTATACCGTCTCGGTTTTGATCTGGCTGGGTTACACTGCGCTGGCGCCATCTCGTAGCAGTGTTGCGCTGGCCGCGGCACGATCGAAGGATTGGAATTACGCGCTGGAAGATGCCAGGGTACAACCTCAAGAGGACAGCCTGCTAGACACGATGGATCGGACGGTTGAGCGTCTACTCTATCCTCGGGAGGAAGCCAAGGCCAGCGTCGTCTCCGCCAATCGATCTTCGGATGACAGCTTGCGGCGTGTCCAAGCTGCAGCTACCCCCATGTGATCCTGTCTTTCTTGATCGCGGCTAAACCGGCGTTTTGGTTTTGCGCGGTGGATTGAAGAACGGCAGGGACCGGACTGTAGCTGACACCTTGTGTCGAACCGCTTCCACGGTCATTTCCATTTGCAGCCTGGTCCCCGGCGTTGCGTGTTGAGGCTCCAGACTGGCCAACGCGATCAATTGTTTCAACAACGGAGACCACGTCGTTGAAGTGGCCTTTCCCACCTGATCGCGCCCCTTGTACACAGGCACATGTACACGCGAAGTCGCAGGTGTCTGTGGCGCGAGTCCTATCCGATCGAACAGCGATTCAACTTCATTCCAGTCGATTTCCAGTCCCATCAAGAGTCGGCGCGGCCCGGTTTGCTTTTCTTCCAGAAGCGCCTGCCGGCCAATGAAATTTTCCTTTTCGTAGTGGACCAGCTTGCCCAGGCCGACTTCGGCGGGAGTGTATTTTTGCGATGCGATCAGCGCCTTCTTGCTGCTGATGTAGTCCACGTCGGCCAGTATCAGCCCGGCCTCGATGCGGGCAACATCGAGAGCCAGCATGCCCGTGGGATGTATGTCGAATCGCCGGCCTGACTCCATTAGCGCGTCCCACACCTTGACCGCGTCTTGCCACGGGATCCAAATCTCATACCCCAAGTCGCCCGTATAGCCCGTGCGCGAGATATCCACCGGGATGCCACCAATTTTGCCGGCGGTCTTGCGGAAGTACTTGAGATTCTCGATCTCCGCCTCGGCGATACTCTTCAGCAGCTTTCCCGACGTCGGCCCTTGCAGCGCCAGCGCTGCGACTTGCTCCGTGATCTCCTCGACCTGCACGTCGAGCCCGATGGCGTTCTGCCGAAACCAGCGCAGGTTCGGGTCGGCGGCGGTCCAGCGATAGCGGTTCTCCTCCAGTCGCGTGATGGTGCCATCGTCAATGATCTTGCCTTCTTCGTCGCACCAGCAGCAATAAATCACCTGGTCTACGCTTACCTTGTTGATGTCGCGCGCGATGATGCGGTTCACGAAACGCGTCGCGTCAGGCCCGGCGACCATGTACTTGAATAGCGGAGTCACGTCAATGAGAGCGGCGGCATTGCGAATGGCGTTGTACTCGTGCTCGTGGTGCGTCTCATAAACGCTGACCGCATAAAATCCCGACCACTCGCGGTAATTCAGGCTCTGGCAGAGTGGGAAGGTCCGCTCGTGGACTGCGGTTCCTATGGGCACTGTGTTTCCTCGCTGACTTTGATGTGCTCGGATTGTAGCGACCGTGAGCGTTGCGCGGCAAGGTTGATCCTATGTGACACCGTGGTTTCAGGAGAGCACCAACTGCGGCGGCCGGCGGCGGTCCCCAGCTTTTCACGACAAATGCGCCGCCAACCTTTAGAATGAGGCGCACCGTATAAATCGATATCAGAGGGGTTTTGAAGGGGCGCGCCTTCAGGCGCGCCGTTATGAATCCCCTGGTTTGTCATCCCTCACCGACTTCTAGTCGGTGAGGGAGCGGTTTTCGGGCGTGGCACAAACTTGTTCCAGGGAACCATGGGCTCGAAGGACTCAACAAAGTACGACGCCATCGTGATCGGCGGCGGCCACAACGGCTTGGTCAACGCCGCGTATCTTGCGCGCGCTGGGAGGAAAGTCTTGGTGCTGGAGCGCCGTCACGTCCTCGGCGGCGCTGCGGTCACGGAAGAGATCTTCCCCGGCTTCAAGTTTTCCGTCTGCTCGTACGTAGTTTCGCTTTTGCGGCCTGAAATCATCCGCGACCTCGATCTTCCCCGGCACGGTCTCGAAATTCTTCCGCTCAACGGCACCTTCACGCCGATGTTAAACGGCGACTACTTGTGGCGTGTCAACGATCACGGCAAAACCATGCGCGAGATTCGCCGCCACTCCAAGTTTGACGCCGAAGCTTATGAAGAGTTCGGCAAAGCCATGTTGCAGATGTGCCGCTTCGTGAAGCCAATTCTCGCGATGGTGCCGCCCGATCCGACCACGCTGAACCCGAAAGACCTGTTCAAGCTGCTCTTTCTTGGCCGCCGCTTCAAGGACCTCAACGGCGAAGACAAGTACAACCAGGTGCAGCTCATGACCATGAGCGCCATCGACTTCCTCGACCAGTGGTTCGAGACCGACGTGCTCGAAAGCAACAATGTCTGCGTCCGGAATCATTGGCACTTTCCTGGGTGTGCGCTCGCCGGGTACCGCGTATGTCCTGCTGCACCACTACATGGGCGAGATTGACGGAGCGTTTCGTGCTTGGGGCTTCGCTCGCGGCGGCACGGGAGCCATCTCCAACGCGATCGCCGATGCGGCGCGGGAATTTGGCGTCGAGATCAAGACGCAGACTGCGATCGCGCAGATTCTGGTTCGCGACGGCAAGGCCGTCGGAGTCGCGACCATGAGTGGTGACGAATACTACGCCTCTATTATCTCGTCGAGCGTGGACCCAAATCTTACCTTCCTGAAGATGCTTGACCCCAAACACCTGAGCGACGAATTTCGCGACGAGGTGAAGCGGTACAAATACCGCGGCTCGTCGGGAAAGGTGAATCTTGCGCTTGACGGCCTGCCTGACTTTACATGCCTGCCGGGCGAAGGACATCACCTGCGCGGCGCCATTTCCATTTCGCCGAGTGTGGATTACATGGAGCGTGCTTACGACGACGCCAAGTACGGCAGCTACTCGCGTCGCCCGTACATTGACATGGTCATTCCCAGCCTCACCGATCCTTCAATCGCGCCTCCGGGCAAGCACGTGATGTCGTGCTTTGTGCAGTACGCGCCGTACAAGCTGAAAGAAGGCACATGGGACGAGAAGCGTGAGGCCTTTGGCGACAACGTCATCGACACCGTCGCCGAGTTCGCGCCCAACCTGAAGAACATTATTATTGGCCGGCAGGTGGTGACGCCATTGGATCTCGAGCGCGAATTCGGCCTAACCGAGGGAAACATTTTCCAGGGTGAACTCTCGTTGGAGCAGTTGTTCTTCCTGCGCCCGGTGCCAGGATGGGCGCAATACAAAACACCCATCAAGAACCTATGGATGTGCGGCTCGGCCACGCATCCCGGCGGCGGCATTATGGGCGCGCCCGGCAGGCTGGCGGCGCTGGAGATCCTGAAGCACTCGAAAGCGACAGCGCGCTAGAGCTGGCCGTCAGGGACTGTGTCGCAACCGACATCGCAGTCCGCGAGGTGGTACGAAGTCACGAAATACTAGCCGCAAAGCGGCGGAATGGTGTTAGCCCGGCGCGTCAGCGCCGGGTAAAGTGGGAAATTGGATTGAGCCGCAGCGCGGCGACACAGGTTGCGACACAGTCTCTTTAGGCCAGCGTATGGGCGGTAGTAAATGTACAGGGGTTTTAGCCCCGGAATGCAACTGATACTCGAAGCCATGCCAGAGACGCGCGACATCGTCATCCTCGGTGCCGGCCACAACGGTCTGGTCGCGGCATTCTATCTCGCGAAGGCGGGATTCAAACCGCTCATCCTTGAGCGCAGACCGGCCGTTGGCGGCTGCGCCATCAGCGAAGAATTTCATCCCGGCTTTCGCTGCTCCAGGCTGGCGCACAGCGTCGGGCCCGTGAGGCCCGACATTGTGCAGGACATGGACTTGGCGAAGCACGGTCTAAAGACCTACGCGTCGGATGCGCGGGTGCTGTCGTTGTCCGCCGACGGCAAGCCGCTGGTTCTGTATGGCGACATTGGCAAGTCACAGCAAGAGATCGCCAGGTCTTCACCCAAAGATGCAGCGAACTACGCGGAATTTCAGAAATCACTGGTCCGCATCGGCGAAGTTGCCAACCTGCTGATAAGGATGACGCCGCCTGATCTCGAAGATCCAGCGGCGGGGAATTTGTTGGAACTGGTGAAGGCTGGACGCAAAGTACGTGGCCTGGGCGATAAGGACCTCTATCGCATGATGCGCTGGGGGCCGATGGCCGTGGCCGATCTGGTCGCCGAATGGTTTGACACGGAATTATTGCGCGCCACCATCGCCGCACAGGGAATCTTCGGAACGTTTCTCGGGCCGTGGTCTGCGGGCTCCAGTGCGACGTTACTTCTGCGCTGCGCATCGGATGGAAACCCGGCGGGCACCGCATCCTACGTTGTGGGAGGCGTGGGCGCCCTCACTGCGGCGATGGCCGTAGCGGCAATATCAGCCGGCGCTGAGATTCGCACATCCTGCGAAGCAGTAAGCATCAAAGTGAAGGACGGCTCTGCCACTGGAGTCGTTCTGGCCAATGGAGATGGGATCGACGCCCGTGCGGTGATTTCAAATGCCGATCCTAAGCGCACGCTGCTCGGGCTTGTTGACCCGCAGTATCTGGACCCAAGCTTCCTGCAAAAGCTACAGCATTACCGGATGAACGGCACGGTTGCCAAGGTAAACCTGGCGTTGGGCGGTCTACCGACGTTCAAAGGCGTGAATGACAATGCCGCGTTGTTGTCGGGCAGAATCCAAATCTCGCCGGAGATCGATTACCTGGAGCGCGCCTTCGACGCATCGAAATACGGTGAGTTCTCTCAAAAGCCATACATCGAGGCGACCATTCCCACATTGTGGGATTCATCGCTCGCGCCCCCCGGGAAGCATGTGATGTCCATCTACATGCAATATGCGCCGTACAAGCTGCGCGGTGCAGACTGGGATTCAAAGCGCGACACGCTGGCCGATACCGTGATAAAGACCCTCGCGGAACATGGGCCCGATCTGCCCGGTCTAGTCGAATCCGTCGACGTGATCACGCCAAAGGATCTGGAGCAAACCTACGGCCTGACCGGCGGACATATCTTCCATGGGGAATTAGCGCTGGATCAGTTGTTCACCATGCGCCCCCTGCTCGGATGGGCGCAGTACCGCACGCCGATCAGGCACCTGTATTTATGCGGGTCGGGCACGCATCCGGGGATCGGAGTGACAGGAGTCTCCGGGGCGAACGCGGCGCGGGAGATAATGAAGCATTTACGAAACCGAAATCGTTAATAGATCGGGATTCCCAACTCGCTAGTCGGGACGACTATCTCGCCGGCCACTTTGCCAGGCAACCGTCTAGCGGGCGGAATGGACGGATTGCTCGGGTAAGTCTTGCCATCAAACGAAAGTTCCGCCTCATAGCCGGGTTGTATCCCTCCTCCTTGCACCCAGACACCTACATCGTGCCAGCCATTCGTCTTACTGGTAAGGACGCGAATCGGAGGCCATGTGATTGTGATGCTGGTAACTATCCGATAGGACGAGCCTTTGGGAGCAAGTATCAATGTTGTGCAACCGCCGCTCCCGCACCACCCACGGCCCGACAAGTAAACAATGGATTCTTCAGACCCATCGCCGTTCAAATCAACGAACGCAGAGAAATATCGAGCTGCGCTCCTCTCATCGGCTGGCGTGTCGCTGAGGTAGCTCTGAAGGAAGCCCTTCAGATGAGTGTCTTCCGCCGAAGTGGGCTGCCTTGATTGTTGGGCAAGACCGCCAACCGGGAAGAAGCAGCAAGCCACGAAAAGCACTAGCTTGATGAAACGAGGCTTCATAAGGAATTCCGTAGTCAAACGCGCTGAGTCACATTTCCGTTTCCCGCTTCAAGTCTCCCGCCAATAACCGATGAAACAAATGCTCTCCAGCCTCTCGCCGCACGGATAACCGCCCTGCGCCATAGGCCCGGGAGTGCAACCCACGCTGTACCGCCTCGCAAATGCCCACGTCTTCATCGTTGACGCGCTCGCCGACGGCGATGCTTTGCCGGTTGCGTTCGCCGGCAGACTCGCTCACATCGTCGAAATAAAAATCGAAGATGACCTTGCACCGATCGACACCATCGGGCAACACCAGGTTCGTATCCATGTAACCGCGATAGAGATTGATCATGAAGTTGGGATATTGCCAGAAGTACCAGGCGCGCTCGCCGGTGCGTGTGGCGGAGGTCGCGGCATCTTCGCTCGAACGCAACCATCGGGCTCGATTGCAGGCAGTAACGGTCCTCGTTCTCGATCGTGTACTGCTTGTAATCGAGCACGCTGTTCAGCCCTTTGTGCAGGTGCGGCACGTGGTAGCCGCCGTCGAGATAGTTGTCCACGAAGACTTTCCAGTTGCAATTCAGACTGTAGGATCGGCGCTCAAAGAAGTGAAGCGAGCCGAGATCAAGTGGAGCAACTTTCTGCGTCAGTCCCCCCAGAAAACCCTCCAGGGGCGCGGCTTTCAGGTCAAGATTCACGAAGACGAACTGCTCCCACGTTTCCACGCGTACCGGCATCAGTCCGTTCTGTGCGCGATCGAAGCCGCACACTCCTTCAAACTCCGGCGCGCCCTTGAGCGACCCATCCAGGCCGTAGCTCCAGCCGTGATACGGACAGCGAAAGATGCCGGCGGTGCCTTGCTCCTCGGTCACGACGGCGGCGGCATGGTGCCGGCATACGTTGTAGAACGCGCGCAGCTCCCGATCGCTGCCGCGCACGATGACGAGCGGTTCTCCGGCAAGGTCGCAAGTGACGTACTGGCCCGGCCCCTGCAACTGGTCCGCTCGCGCCGCCACCTGCCATGTGCGGCCAAAGACGTTCTCGCGCTCCAGTTCGGCGACGCGTGCGTCCACGTACCACGACGCCGGAATCGTGGAGGCGTGCTCCAGCGAGTTCCGCTCGTTGTAGGACGCGAGGATGTCGCGCAGCGAAGAATCCATACCCGGATGATCCTGGTTCGCCGAAATCATAACAGGCAAAGCGCAACAAAAGAGTTGACGGCCAGCCGTCGTCGTGTTTCCTTGTCCGCATGGGTTCCTCAGCAGAGTCTCTGGAAGTGGTGCAGGCGACGCCGGCCGACGTGGGCGAAGTCGCGCCACTGTTCGACGCCTACCGGCAGTTCTACAAGAAGCCGCCCGACCTGGAAGCGGCGCGCCGCTTTCTGTTCGCGCGCTTGAGCAAAGGCGAATCGGTGCTGTTTCTCGCTCGTCTTGACGCGCGAACGGTCGGCTTTGTGCATCTCTATCCCGTGTTCTCGTCGGTCAACCTGACGCGACAATGGATCCTCAACGACCTCTACGTGCTCGCCGATGCGCGCAAACTTGGCGTTGGCCGCGCCCTGATGAAGCGCGCCCACCAGCTTGCCGAGGACACGCAAGCCGACAGCTTGACCTTGGAGACGGCGATCGACAATCACGCCTCACAAAAGCTATACGAAAGTCTGGGCTGGAAGCGTGACGAGGAATTCTATCGATACTGTTTGCCGTTGTAACCTCGAAGCCTGACAGGTTTTGAAGGGGCGCACCTTCAGAGCCTGCCCTGAGCTTGCCGGAGGGTGCGCCGTCGTGAGTACCCTAATTTGTCATCCCGAACCGACGAAACGAGGGGAACCCCGACAAGCGCCGCTTTTGCACTTGTTGGGTGGTATTAGTCGGTGAGGGATCCGCGGTTCGAGTTTTCCGGCAAACTGTGTTGTCGACCAGAAAACTTCGAATCGGATGCCAACCCTGCAGACCCAATGGCGCGCCTAATGCAACCGTTCACTACCCACGGTTCGGAATCCGCATCGCCTGACGCCTCTCCGCAACCCAAGCGGGGCCTAGGTTTCCGCGACTTGGTGATGTTCTACGTAGTCGCCACACTGAGCCTGCGCTGGATTGCGGTCGCGGCCAGCGCGGGGCCGAGCACACTGGTGATCTGGCTGATTGGCTTGGCGACCATCTTCATCCCGCTGGCATTGTGCGTACTGGAACTCTCCTCGCGCTATCCTCAGGAAGGCGGCATGTATGTCTGGAGCAAGCACGCCTTCGGCGACTTCGCCGGCTTTCTGACCGGATGGATTTACTGGACCAGCAACCTGCCCTATTTCCCGGCGGTGCTTTACTTCGCGGCCAGCAATGCTCTTTACGTCGGTGGCAGCAAGTGGAAGGGGCTGCAGGGCAATGCGGTATTCTTCGTGGCATTTTCGCTGCTCGGACTTGGCTTGGCGCTGGGCCTCAACATCGTTGGCCTCGATATCGGCAAGTGGCTAAGCAATGTTGGGGCAATTGGAACGTGGCTGCCGGTTGCGCTGCTTTGCGTGGTCGGTGCGCTGGCGTGGTGGAAGTTTGGCTCCGCCACCAGCTTCTCCGCAGCGTCGATGAAGCCATCGCTCGACTGGGGAACGATTGGCGTCTGGTCCACCCTACTCTT
Source organism: uncultured Acidobacteriaceae bacterium (assembly GCA_963836295.1). Classification (GTDB taxonomy): domain Bacteria; phylum Acidobacteriota; class Terriglobia; order Terriglobales; family Acidobacteriaceae; genus Bog-257. Next base: position 225,551 of record CAWIIY010000017.1, read on the forward strand.
TGCATTCAGCGGCGCGGAATCAGCCTCGTTCATGGGCGGTGAGATCAAGAATGCGCGACGCACCATTCCGCGTGCGCTGCTTGTCGCCGGAGTTCTGATCACTGCAGGCTACATGCTGGGAACGGTCGCAGCCCTGATCGTGCTGCCGCACAGTCAACTGAACGGCCTTGAAGGCATCATGCAAGCGATTTCCAGCAGCGCTGAGCGCGTAGGCTGGAACGGCCTGGGACCAGCCGTAGCACTCCTCATCTGCATCTCGAATCTTGGGGGAGTTGGCGCTTACCTTGCCGCTCTGTCGCGCATTCCATTTGTTGCTGGCATCGATCGCTTCCTGCCGCCGGCGTTTGGTCGCGTCCACCCGAAGTGGGGAACGCCTTACGTTTCGCTGATCGCGCAGACAATCTGCTGCGGGTTATTCATCCTGATGGGCCAGTTCGGTAGCACCGTCCACGGAGCGTATCAGGTGCTGGTTAGTATGACCATCATTACCAGCTTCGTGCCGTATCTGTTCATGTTCGCGGCAACGATTCGACTGCAACGCGAGCCGGTCGAGGCTGGCGTAGTTCGAGTTCCCGGCGGAAAGCCGGTTGCGATCGTGCTGGCGACGGTAGGCTTCGTGACCACCTGCGCCGTCATCTTAGGCTCGATGGTTCCCGATGCCAGCGAGCCGAACAAGCTGTTGGCGGTGGGGAAGATTCTACTGCTCACTGCGCTGCTGTTGGGAGGAGGAATACTGCTGTACTGTTCGCGAAGAAAGGGAGCATTACATCCTTAGCTCCACCCGCAAACACCGTTTAACCCAGCTCTTTCCCAATCGTCGGGATCGATGTGCGCTTGGCTAGGAATGCTTCGCAAAGTGCCGACTGGGATCTCGTGTTTTCTTGGGACAATGGCTGTATCTACGATTCCGGCGGAGCGCCGAGCAAATTTGACGTGGCTGCCTTTTTGACTGCCTTCAGCAAAACCGGCGGCCTCCAGCCGGCGTTTGACCTCGCGGAACGGGAGCGGCCTAAGCCGCCCCAACCTCAACCTCGATGGTTCCGGAGCTTAGGCGGCCGAGTGGCTTGCGGCGGCTCGAAGCGGAGCTCCAAGGCTTCTTTCAGGTTGGTGAAAAGTATGAGAATGTGTACCGGCAGCTCTACACCGATGTCGAATCGGAGATGAAGTCGGTCATGCTTGAAAAACTTACAACGAAGTCATCGTGAACGACTGAGGCCTGGCCCACTCGTTGGCGCTCTTTGGCCGACAAGTGGGCCACTTAGACAATCATGCCTTCCCGAATTCTCACTCAATGCGCGGCGCTATAATCATTTGTCTGGGGGATTCCTGATCATGAACGCAGCAAACGGCAAGAACGGCAGCAATGGTGACGTCGCAACCGCGGTGAACACCCGCGCGGAATGGATCACGAAGCGTCGCGAAGAGGGTACCCGAAGCGGCGACACCAACATGTCGCAAATGCACTTTGCGCGCAAAGGATTGCTCACCGAAGAGATGCTCTTCGTCGCTGAGCGCGAACAGCTGGCGCCCGAGCTCGTCCGCGACGAAGTCGCCGCCGGACGCATGATTATCCCGGCCAACGTCAATCATCCTGAGCTGGAGCCGATGTGCATCGGCGTGGCGTCGAAGTGCAAGATCAACTCCAACATCGGCAATTCGTCGGTCACCAGCAATGTGGACGAGGAGCTGAAAAAACTGCACACCTCGGTTCACTACGGCGCCGACACTGTAATGGACGCTCTCGACTGGCGGCGGCATCCATGAGATTCGTGAAGCTATCCTGCGGCATTCGCCGGTGCCGATCGGAACAGTGCCGATCTACGAGGCCGTTTCGCGAGTTAAGCGCATCGAGGACCTCAACGCTGACATTATGCTCGAGGTGATCGAAGAGCAGGCCGAGCAAGGTGTGGATTACATGACCATCCACGCGGGCGTGCTGGTGGAGTACCTGCCGCTCATCACCAAACGCATTACCGGCATTGTGAGCCGTGGCGGTGCCATCCTGGCGCAGTGGATGGCGCATCACCACAAGCAGAACTTCCTCTACGATCGCTTTGACGACATCACGAAAATTCTTGCTAAGCACGACGTGAGCTACTCGCTTGGCGACGGGCTACGCCCAGGCTGCATCGCCGACGCCAGTGATGAGGCGCAGTTTGCCGAACTTAAGACGCTGGGCGAGCTAACCAAGAAAGCCTGGGAGCGCGATGTTCAGGTCATGATCGAGGGGCCGGGACACATTCCGCTCGACAAGATCAAGGAGCAGGTGGAGAAGGAAGTCGAACTCTGCTACGGCGCTCCGTTCTATACGCTGGGACCGCTGGTCATCGACATTGCGCCCGGCTATGACCACATTACCTCCGCCATCGGCGCGGCGATGATTGGCTGGTACGGCGCGGCGATGCTCTGCTACGTGACTCCCAAGGAGCACCTCGGACTGCCCAACGACAAAGACGTGAAGGATGGCATCATCGCCTACAAGATTGCGGCGCATGCCGCCGACGTGGCGCGGCATCGTCCCGGGGCGCGCGACCGCGACGACGCCATCAGTTATGCTCGCTACACCTTCGATTGGGACAAGCAGTTCGCCTTGTCGCTCGATCCCGAAACCGCCCGCGCCATGCACGACGAGACGCTGCCCGACGCCTACTACAAAGAAGCGGCGTTCTGCTCCATGTGCGGTCCGAAGTTCTGCTCCATGAACTACTCGGCCAAGGTAGACGAATACAACAAGCAAGTGCATGGCGTGGAGAAGAAAGATTATTCCGAGCTGATGAACAAGCTGGTGGCGATCAAATAGCTGTCAGCCATCAGCTATCAGCTTTCAGTTAGGCCGCGCCGAGCGCGGCCTTCGGTTGGCCACCGAAGTCGAAGGACCCCTATTCATGCTCCGGCAACGACTCTCCAAGGATGTCGTACAAGAACTGCTCGATGAAATGTCCCGGATCGTTTCCAACTACCATCCCAGCGTACGCCTGACGGGTCGAAGCGTAGAAGAGCTCATTGACGGTACAGCGGTTTTCCCAGGCGGAACCGGACTCTGGAGAGGTGATGTGTGCCACGGGCCTCTCCCTCAATACTTTCCTGAATCGCCGGTCATGTTCGTTGCACATAATTTCGATAGCGATGCTGCGCATGATCGGTCAAGGAACAGAGGTGGAGAAGTCGAAGGCTCATTTTTCTGGACGATACTTAGAGATTACCTAAAAAAATCGGGTATTCGACCGGAAGAGTGTTTCTTTACAAATGCCCTAATGGGCTTGAAGCCTGGCAGCGCCGTCGGTCCTATGCCGACGGTTCCGGGATATGAAGAGCAGTGCGGCGAGTTTCTTAGTCGGCAATTTAAAATTGTGTGTCCGAGGGCAGTTATCGCGCTCGGTCAAAAAGCTCGCAACAGAGTTCGGGCCGCAGCACCCTCGATACCCTGGATCTGTGTGATGCATCCCTCTGCGCGAGAGTTCAAGCCTGGAGAAACACGCCCACAAAGAATCAAAGAAGAGGCGAGGAAGATCGAACGATTATTGGCGGGTGACAGTAGTGCTCAAACTGCGGAGTGTTGATGTGACAGCGGTTTCAAAGCTCGAATTTTCCGCATCAGCCTGGCGCGCGGGAAACCGTCCTGTCTCGCAGTGGCTTGAGGTTGATGTCGCGAGTTAGGGTGAAACCAAAGAAGAGGCACTCGCCAATTTGAAAGAGGCTTTGGAGCTACACCTCGAAAGGCCCGAGCGACAGAACCAGCCGCGCAACCGGGGTCCCCAACAACCGCCGCCTTTGTGGTTGTTGGGGTGGGGGAGCGGTGGGATGGGTTTAGGCGGGGGCGGAAGCCCCCGCTGGCGTTGTAACAATGTCTGAGCCGCAGAGGCGGCGACACTCATCCGAAGGTGTATTCCGCGGAACGCTGCACGCCTGATTTGTCCAGCAGTCTCACGTATTCGTTCTCGAAGCTCCATTTTGCGTGATGGGCCTGCTGGGTTTCGATATACCTTCTGACCGCTTCGGTTTGCGACGGACTGACACTAATTGCCGCATATCCGTCCTGCCATGCGAAACCGCACGGCTTCTCGTTCAGGTGGCGAGACGAATTGGTTTTCAGGTCGCGCATCAGTTGCGAAATCGTCAAGCTGGAGGGGAGCGCGAGCAGCATATGAACGTGGTTTGCGGTGCCACCGATAGCGAGCGTGTCGACTCTGCGGTTGCGGGCGATGCCGCGCAGATAACTCCAGAGCTTCTCGGGTTCCGAGATTTGTGGCATCCGGTTCTTCGTGCTGAAGACGCAGTGAACCAGAATTTTCGTGTAGGTGTCCGCCATTCGCGCACAATAACGCCCATGCCGGTTACAAGTCGGTGAGTCCAGTCACAGGGCTGAGTGCCGCCGCTCTGCGGCTCCAATCCGATGACACAAGCCTAGCGGGGGCTTACGCCCCCGCCTAACACCATCCCGCCGCTGCGCGGCTGGTTTCGACGTCGATTGAGTCCGGCTGTGCCCGCCGACGACAACGTTATCCGGACGTGAAAACGAACGATTCATAGATGTCGCGAGCCAAGGTGAAAGCGAAGAAGAAGCGCCTGGTGTGATTTGAGGGAAGCTCTGGAGCTATACTTCGAGCCTTCGCACGCGACGCGCCCGCCCGAGATCCGAACCATCGAGGTCGAGGTTGGAGCGGCTTAGGCCTCTGCCGCTTCTATCACGCAAGTGGCGGCCTAGTGACGTAGCCCGAGAGCCTTGGACAGGATAGACTACTTACAATGAGCACCACGTTTGGCAGCTTCGAGGAGTTCTGGGCGGCGATGGGCCGGCTCTATGATCAAACGTTGAAGCACGAGGCATTGATCGCTGAGAACGCGGCAAAACACGAGGCACTCATAGCCGCGAACGCCGCACAGATTGCCGAAAACAACACGCAGATCATGCACCTTTGGGAACAGATGCGGGGTACCGACGCGCGCCTCGACCGGCTCGCTTCCATGATCGCGACACTCGCCGGCACCGTCGCCAAACAAGCCGAAGCAATCGAGTCGCATGAGCGCCGACTGGGGCGCCTGGAAGGTCGTGCCGATTAGGGGCCAGTAGCCTAGTGAATCGCGAAATATGACGACGACTTAACAGAGATTGTCATCACGAGCGAAGCGAGGGAGTTTTTGAGGAATCGGCAGAAAGGCAGATTCCTCGCGCCAAAACCGGGTGCTTGTAATGACAACTCATTCCAGAATCGGTCAGCGGCCGGTGTTCGGTTAGGCTTGCTTCGTCTTCTCCCTTTGCTACACTCCCTTGTGTGAGAAGAATCCGCCCGAATGCCTGGATCTTCGCCTGTGTATCGGGAATTCGCCAGGTGCTGATTTCCCCAAGCCGGCGCTCTAGAATCCTGACCTGGTTGGGCACGATGTCCTGTGCGAGAATAGGATCATGAAACGTCCATTTTCAGCATCGGTTTGGCGCGAAGGAGACTGGTACGTCTCGCAATGTCTGGAAGTTGATGTCGCCAGCCAGGGTGAAACCGAGCAAGAGGCCCTCGCTAATTTGAAGGAAGCTTTGGAGCTATACTTCGAGCCTCCGCACGCGACTCGCCCGCCCGAGATACGAACCATCGAGGTCGAGGTTGGGGCGGCTTAGACCTCTTCCGTTCCGCGAAGTTAAGCGCCGACTGGAGATTGCTGGCTTTCGCGAAGCCAGTCAGAAGGGCAGCCATGTCAAATTTGTTCGCCAAACCGAGACCGCGACCGATATAGCGATCGTGCCACGAAAGCATGAGATTCCGGTTGGCACGTTGCGCAGTATTCTGAGCCAAGCACATATCGATGGCGACGATTGGGAGGCTCTGGGTTAGACGACAAACGAATATCGACTCGAGTTACTGTAATCAATTCGTAATCTTCGCATCCCTTCGTAATCAATCCCGCTTTGTTACACTGTTACACTCAGTCAGTGAGAAGAATCCGCCCGAATGCCTGGATCTTTGCCTGCCTGTCCGGCGTCCTCCAGGTGCTGATCTTTCCCAAGCCTGCTCTCTATTTCCTCAGTTGGGTGGCGCTGGCCCCCCTGATTTATGCCGTTCTCAAGTGTCGCGAGCAGGACGCCACTCTGGTGCTCGCTGACGGAGGACTTTTTTTCGCGCCCGCGACGGCTTGGCAGGGGTTTCTGCTCGGCTATGTAAGCGGCGTCATCTGGTATCTCGGCAGCTGCTACTGGGTCTTCTACGTAATGCACGTGTACGGCGGAATTGGCGTGGCGATGTCGGTCCTGCTGCTGTTGATGTACGCGCTGTATCTCGCCCTGTATCACGGGCTGTTTGGATTCCTGCTTGCTCTCATCGCCGCACGGCGCAACGGATTCAGCTTGCGCGTGCTGGTCTTCACTCCGTTCGCGTGGGTCGCGGTCGAGCTGGCGCGCACCTACATTACGGGATTCCCCTGGGACTTGCTGGGCACCACGCAGGTTGACAACATTCCGCTCTCGCGCGTCGCCACAGTCACCGGAGTGTACGGGCTTTCGTTTGAGATTGTGCTGGTAAATACCGCGGTGGCCGCCGCCTTTCTGGTGCCGCGTGCGCGGCGCAAGGTTTTGCTGACCGCCGCGCTGGCTGCGGCCATCATTTTACATGCCGGAAAATTAATAAAGCCGGCGGCGTTGCCGACCACGGACGGAGCCACCCTGGTACAGGCCAATATCCCGATTCTCGATTCCGGCGATTGGACGCTCGACTACCTCACCCAGACACTCGACTCGCTGGCGGCGCTCAGCGTGCGCCCGCAGCACAGTAAACCCGGCGCGCCCGGACTGATCATCTGGCCGGAATCGCCCGCGCCGTTTTTTGTGACGGACTTCCATGTGCGCAGCACCCTCGCCAATGTGGCCCGCGACACCAACTCCTATATTATTGCTGGCTCGTTGGGGATTGAGCACGCAGGCGAACGGAATCGCCAGCCCGATATCTACAACTCGGCGGCCGTGATTGCGCCTAACGGCGCATGGACGGCGCGTTACGACAAAATTCACCTCGTCCCGTTCGGCGAGTATGTGCCGTTCGCGAAGCTGTTCAGCTTTGCCAGTGGACTCACCCGCGAAATTGGGACCTTCGCCCGCGGGACATTGCGGCTCCCACTCCAAGTCGGCGACACCAAGATTGGTACCTTTATCTGTTATGAATCGATATTCCCGGATGAGGTCCGGCAATTCGCAAAAAACGGAGCTGAACTGTTCGTCAACATCTCGAATGACGGTTGGTATGGTGAGGGAGGTGCGCAGTGGCAGCACCTGAACCAGGCCCGCATGCGCGCGGTGGAAAACAATCGCTGGTTGTTGCGCGACACCAACACCGGCATCACGACAGTAATTGACCCGCTGGGGCGCGTGGTGGCCGAGGCCCCGCGTAAGCAACGCACGCAATTGCAAGCAGCCTATTCGCTGGAAGAAACCACCACGTTTTACACACGTCACGGCGACTGGTTTCCGCTGGTGTGTGCGATAATCACCCTGCTGGGACTGTTATTGCGCGCCTTTAGGCCCGCGGGTTTGGCGCAGAATGTCAGCAGCTGAGAATCGTTTCTACCACAGAGGCGCAGACACACAGAGGAACCAAAATTAATGGCTACCAAGAATTTCTCAGAAGTATGCTGTTCGATGGCGTGCTAATGGCAAAATGCTAATTGCTAATTGCTAATTGCCTCCTTCTTCTCTGTGACCCTGTGTCTCTGTGGTGAACAAAAGAGGATATTCAAACGAAATGGTCGAAGAACTAGAACAGGAATATGCAGCGCTCCGTGACCAGGTGCGCGATCTACAGGAGTATCTTTGACGCGCCCAAGCTGCGCGAAAAACTGAGCGAAATCGAGAAGCAGACCGCCGATCCCACGCTCTGGTCGAATCCCGAAAAATCACAGCAGGTCATGCGCGAGAAGAAGCGCCTCGACAACCTGTTGGCCACGGAGGCCGATCTGGCGCGGCGTTCGAGCGACATCGATGCCTATTTCGATCTGGCGCGCGAAGGGGAAGAGGTCTCTTCCGAACTGCGACGCGAAGTTGATGCGCTACGTGGCCTCGTCGAGAAGCTCGAGACGGAGACGCTACTCTCCGGCGAGAACGACGAACGCAACGCCATTGTCACCATTCATCCCGGCGCCGGCGGAACGGAGTCCCAGGATTGGGCCGAAATGCTGATGCGCATGTATCTGCGCTGGGCGGAGCGGCAGGGCTTTTCCACCCAGCTCTACGAGTATCAGCCGGGTGACGAAGTGGGTATCAAGTCGGCGACTTTCGGCGTCAATGGCGAGTACGCCTACGGGCTGCTGACCAGCGAGATCGGCGTGCACCGCCTGGTGCGTATTTCGCCGTTTGACCAGGCAAAACGCCGCCACACATCGTTCGCCAGCGTCTACGTCTCGCCGGAAATCGACGAGACCATCGAAATCAACATCAAGCCGGAAGACATTCGCATCGATACTTATCGCTCCGGAGGCAAGGGCGGACAGCACGTCAACACCACGGATTCAGCGGTGCGGATCACCCATATTTCGACCGGAATCGTGGTCGCTTGCCAGAACGAGCGTTCGCAGCACAAAAACCGCGAGCGCGCCATGAGCATCCTGCGCTCGCGGCTCTACGAGTACGAACTGGAGAAGAAGCGCGAGGTAACCAAAGGCATCGAGGATTCCAAACTCGACATTGATTTCGGCTCACAGATTCGCTCGTATGTATTGCAGCCCTATCGCATGGTAAAAGACCTGCGAACCCGAGTAGAGATCGGAGACGTCGATCGCGTGCTGGACGGCGACTTGAACGAGCTGATTCGGGCGTATCTGCAGTTGAGAAGGAAGGAGCAGCAGGGGTAATAATATCGCTGAGTCATTTTCGTGCGAGATCAGATTCAAGCGGCGGCCGTTGTCCTGGTTGGCAAGCCACTTTGGCTGTGCCGTCGTGCGGGTGATATGGCTATGTTTCACTTTGGCGAACGCCGAAAAGAAACAAATCGTAGGGGAGAACTGTCGGAAATTGGCGAGTACGCATTGCATTTGCATTGCCCCTGGCGGATTGTCAATGGAGAAGAAATCCTTATGGCTGCACTTGACGTGTATAAACCTCAGAGCGGTCATGAAGAGGAGGACGACCGGGATTTTGTTTGGGAGCGTGCGGGTAATCTTTTGGATGAGCGTGCACGAGCGTTTTTCGACAATGACGCGCGCGAGTACATCGTGGAATGCGTTCAGGCTGGGCATGCGGGAGCTTTGCGATTGTCATTAGAAGGGGAGTTGTGGCTGGAGATTTGTCCCTGTGACAGCACTAAGGGGGAACACTGGCGACTCTTTCAGCCTTGCACAGAGCGAGAACATTTTGCCGTAACTGGAGCTGGCATCGGCGAGGTTGCGAGGTAAGATCGTGATCATGAACGACGACTGCCTTTTCTGCAAGATCATCGCGGGCAAGCTTCCCTCAAAGAAGGTGTATGAGGACGACAAGGTGTACGTCTTCGAAGACATCAACCCGAAGGCGCCGACGCACGTGCTCATCGTTCCCAAGCGGCACGTTGTCGGACTGAAGGAAGCCACGCCTGAAGACGCCGAGATCCTCGGCTATTGTCAACTTATTGCCGCCAAGATCGGGCGTGAGCGCGGCATTGAGGATGGATATCGCACCGTTTATAACGTCGGGCCGCGGTCAGGTCAGTCGGTGTTCCATCTGCACTTGCACCTGCTCGGCGGGCGCGATATGAAGTGGCCGCCGGGGTAAAAAAGCAGGGGCTAGGGGTTAGGGGATAGTGGCAAGTGAATGGCACAATCCGAAGTCGCGGGCTGTTTCAAGATTCTGCAAATGCAGAACTTGACAGTGGCTTTTCTAACCCCTGGTCCCTAACCCCTAGCCCCCGCCTTCCCGTCCCACGGGATCGAGAATTGGCGCTCGATCTTCTCGCGATAGCACGGGCCCGAGTTGTAGGTACAGAACGGATACAGCTTGCCGTCGGGTGTGGCGTAGTGAATGACACAGCGCTTCACCCGTTCGATGTCATAGTTGTATGCGTCCTGGAAGTGCATGCCGGCGACCAGCAGCGTGCGATAGGTGAACGTTCCATCTTTTCCATCGCGGCCAAGTTTCTTGTTCGTCATCCCCTGCAACGTCTGCAGGAATTTCGTAAACGTCAATTTCGGCGGGGCAAGTTGCGGCTTGAAGTGCCGTTGCAGCGCGTTCCACGTTTTCATCTTGCTGTAGAGTTTGAAGCGCGCCTTCCCGGCTGAGCGGGAAAGCTCTTCCATGTCCTGCAGCATGTTCGGCACATCAACAAATTGCGTAATCGGGCACCGCCTTCTTCGACTTCTCGTCCACAAACAAGTAGGTTCCGAGCGAGCAATGCGGGTGCGCCGAGATGGTCGGCACGCCGGTGCCACGTAGCGCAGCCGTCAGCTTGGAAAAAGGCGTGACGCAGGCCAGCGGGAACCAGTCGGCACGCGGATCGGTGATGCCTGTCTGCTCGCTGACGCAGCGCGCCAGGTCGGCCAGTGTAAAGCGCTTGGCCAGCAGTTCGTGCTTCGCGATACGCCCAGTGAAGGCGACTGGCTGGAAGCTGATGCCGGAGACCGTGTCAACGTTCTCGACTGCACAGCGCACAATGTCGCCGATCTGGTGGTCGTTGATGCCCTTTACGATCGTCGGCACGAAGACGATTTTCATACCCGTAGCGCGACAATTCTGGATGACGCGCATCTTGGTATCGAGTAGTGCCCGTCCGCGCGTGCGGAGATACACGTCATCGGTAACCCCGTCGAATTGCAGGTAGAGCGTGGCCAGCCCTGCCGCCTTCGCCTTCTTCGCAAACTCGAGATCAGCCAGTTCAATGCCGTTGGTCGCGGCCTGAATATGGGTGAAGCCCATCTCGCGGGCCAAGCTCAGAATGTCGAAGAACTGGGGATGAATGGTCGGTTCGCCGCCGGAAAACTGCACCACGCGGCCGTCCACCGGGCGCTCACCGCGCAGCGTTTGTAGCATACCGCGGACCTGCTCGATGTCCGGTTCGTAGAGATAACCCGCGACGTTGGCGTTGGCGAAGCATACCGGACACGTCAGGTTGCAGCGGTTGGTGAGATCAACATTGGCGAGTGCGGTGTGCGAGGTGTGCATGCCGCAGAGGCCGCAGTCGTCAGGACACGACTTTCCGCCTTCGACCTGCGGGTTAGTTAGTCCGAGGTTGTCACCGAAGTTCCACTCTTCCATCTTGAGGTAAAGTTCGACGTCGCTGAACACGATGTCGCGAAAGGTGCCGTGCTCTGTGCAGCGTTTCCCCATCACGACCTTGCCGTCTTCGGCGAAGATGTCCGCGGGGATGACCTTATTGCATTCCGGGCACAGCGATTCGGTCTGCTTGGGCAAGCCTTTCTCCAGCGGCTTGATCGGCGAGCCGGTGTAGGTCACGTCCGGCTGCAGAATGCGCAGGGTAGGACGTCGGGTGGGCGAAGGCCTTTTGTTGTGGTGCAGGTTAGTTGGCAGCATGGGGACATTAGTTTCCGGCAGCAGAGTCTGGGTGCTCACGTGGGTATTCACCTCGGATCAAGGGACAGCGCGACGGCGAAAGGAGAATGAGAAAGACGACGACACACCGCCGCGCCGCCTCATCTTCTGATTGTCACGCTGAAGAGCACTGCCGCGCAGTGTTGCGCCTCACGCACGGGAGTGAAGCAGGTGTGCAGCGAGCGGTAAGAACGCGCAGCCTACGGGAATTCTACGACGGTGAACGGGACCCGATTTTCGGCCAGGAGAATGCGGGTCTTCAGACGCCGTTCACAGGCTTGCCTTGCAATCAGGGCGTAGAATGTTGTGTCTCGCAGTACATCCTTAATACCGGTAATACCGATGGGAGACCTCCTATGGGAAAGCGCTCCAAGAAAGAACAGAGTACGAAATCTGCGGTTGAGACGAAGGACAGTCCTGCGAAACAGAATGTAGACTCCGCGGGCCTGACCAAGAAGGATTATGAGCGCGAACTCTACAAGCTACAGGTTGAGCTCGTGAAGCTTCAGGAATGGGTGAAGAAGACCGGCGCCAAGATCATCATTATCTTCGAGGGCCGCGATGCGGCTGGCAAGGGCGGTGTCATCAAACGCATCACCGAGCGAGTCAGCCCCCGAGTGTTCCGCCTGGTCGCGCTGCCGGCTCCGACCGAGCGGGAAAAGACACAGATGTATATGCAGCGCTATGTGGCGGAGCTGCCAGCGGGAGGCGAGGTCGTGATCTTCGACCGTAGTTGGTACAACCGCGCTGGCGTGGAGTACGTAATGGGCTTCGCCAATAAGGAACAGCACAGGAAATTTCTGCAAAGTTGTCCCAGCTTTGAGATGGCGCTGGTAGACAGTGGCATCATCCTTTTGAAGTACTGGCTGGATGTCAGCGAGAAAGAGCAGCATCGACGGTTCCAGGACCGCATCAAAGACCCAACGAAACGCTGGAAGTTAAGTCCAATGGACCTGGAGTCGCACCGGCGCTTTTACGACTACTCGCGGGCGCGCGATGCGATGCTGGCAGCCACTGACATTCCGCAGGCTCCATGGGTCGTGGTGCCTTCGGATGACAAGAGACGGGCCAGGCTCAATTGCATCGCCGACCTGCTGAGCCGGATTCCGTACGAGGAGACTCCGTACCATGCGCCCAAACTGCCGCCTCGGCAGAAGCCGCACGGGTACGAGGAGTCCAGGCTAAAGCACCAGGTGGTGGCGCCGAGATACTAGGGAGTGGTCAGTCGCAAATGGAGGGCGACTCTCGTGATTGGCTATCCACTTCAGCCACCCGCCATATCCGCCTTGCACTTCCTCAGTACGATAGCAGGGGCGCAGCTCCGAGTTGTCACTTAGAAATCGCAAAATTGTAACTTCTTTGTGAAAATTTAAGAGCCAGCTACAATCGGCCGATGACTCCTGCTCGCCTTGAACGGGTCCGCGAACAATTACGACTCTACGAGCATCCGCTGGTGGAGTTCGACGCGCGTTCCAAAGGCGAAGCGGTGGAGGTGATCATCCGGCCGCGCTTTACCGATCCGCCGGTCCACACTTACTACTTCGAACTGCATCCCCGAGACCTGGACGACTCGCAATTCGAATGGGCCTTTCAGCGCCAACTCTTCGATTGTCTGCATGATTACCTGGTCGAGATGTTCATTCGCACCCCACAGCATCGCAAAGAAAACCAACAGATGGAGCGCGAAGGCAAGCTGTGACGATCCATCCCAGCGACCTTGAGAGCGGGGCTCGCTCTGAATCGCGGCTGCGTCAGCGCATCGCGGACGAGATTCGTCGCGATGGCCCTATTCCATTCTCGCGCTACATGGAAATGTGCCTCTATGAGCCCGATTTGGGCTACTACTCGCGCTCGCGTGAGCAGTTCGGCAAAGCCGGCGACTTTTACACTTCGAGCGACCTTCATGCCGTGTTTGGGCGGCTGCTGGCGCGGCAGTTCCAGGAGATGTGGCGCGCGCTGGATTCTCCACAGCGCATCGACGTCATTGAGTTGGGTCCCGGTCGCGGCCTGTTTGCGCGCGATGTGCTGGATTGGTCGGCGAAGCAGTTCCCGGAATTCTCGCGCGCTCTGCATTACGCGCTGGTGGAGCAGTCGGCACATTTACGTGACCGACTCAAGGAACGATTGGCCGAGAACATCGCCGCAGAAAAAGCACAAGTTTTCGACTCGCTGGAGGCGGCGGCTTCGACGGCCGGCGAAAACGTCATCGTCTTCGCCAATGAATTCTTCGACGCTCTTCCTGTCAGTGTGGTGGATCATCGGGGCACGTTGCGAATCGGGGTCGAGAAGGGAAAGTTCGTGGAGACGTTCGCGACGCCGACTCCAGTGGAGCTCGAATTTCTCGATCGCTACGGGGTTTATCCCGAAGCCGGCGAGCGAGTGGAAGTGCCGCTGGTGTCATTGCAGTGGATGGAGCGCATCGCGGAAATATCTCGTTCGTGTGGAACCGCAGATCCCTCCACTCGGACTAAAGTCCTCGGTCGGGATGACAGCCAGAAAAAAGGTTCCCAGCAAGAAAGCCGACGCGAGTTTGTCGTGTTGATTGACTACGGCTACACACGCGAGGAGCAACTGGCCGGACGGCACCGCGACACCATACTGAGTTACCGGCAACACACCGTCAGCACGTCACCTTACGAAGCGCCGGGCGAGCAGGACATCACCGCCCACGTGAACTTCACGGCGTTGCGGGCACGAGGCGTTGATTGCGGCCTCGATCCGGTGGCACTGCTCACGCAATCGCAGCTTCTGATCGGCATCGGAGAAGAGACGCAATTCGCGGACGCATTTCAGGATTGCAAGCTTCCTCAGGAGCGCGCCAAGGTGGCCCTGCAATTGAAACACCTGATCTCGCCAGCCGGCATGGGAGAAACCTTCCAAGTCCTTTTCATGTCAGCGGGAGTGGCAAAAGAAGAGGCCGCTACCTTGAGCGGCCTCAAGCTGGCTCGGTAAACCGAAAATGCTACAAGCCGGGCTTATCAGGACTGGGCGGCTGGAATGGCGACTGCAGATACTTACGCGCTTCGTCGAGCGCGTTCTGCGTATTATCGTTGGTCTGCAGCGCCTGGCGGTACTCGTTGGTGGCGCGCTCGCGCTGTCCCGTCAGGTCGAAGATCTTGCCTAACTGAATATGGCTCCAAACCTCGGTCCAGCGCGGCTCGCCATCACCGTTGAGCGATTCGCGGTACGCATTCGCAGCCGACTGGTAGTTGTGCTGCAGGAAGAACACCTCGGCGATGCGGTAGTGCGCCAGCGAACTGTTCTTGTTGATGTCGAGCGCCTTCTGGTATTCCTTCAGCGCCTCAGTCAAGTCGCCCTGTTCTACGTCCTGTTGGCCGCGCATGATGGAGGTGCGTACCTGCATCTCCTGTGAGTTCTCCAAAACATCATTGTTCGGATCGATGCTGATGCGGCGCGGCTTGCCGAAAGTCTCCACCGCGTAGGCCGAGTTCGTCCCCGAGACTTCGATGCGCTTGGTCTCGGTCTTGCCGTCGGTGTCGATCCTTAACTCCACCGGCATGCGGAACAGGTCCATGTCCTGCTGGATCTCGCCGACCACGCGGAAGCCCTTCTGAGTACGGTACACCGTATATTTGTTCTTGAACTGAGGGGCGCCGGTGGAGTCGAGCCACTGCGTGAAAAACCATGTAAGCTGCTGTCCGGAAGCCTGCTCCGCAATCTTGCGAAAATCGTTGACCGAGGCCGATTTGCCGGCATACTGGGTGACGAAGGTACGCATGGTTTTGTCGAAGGCGCTGTCGCCAATCACCCAGCGCAACATGCGCAGAATCATGCCGCCCTTGTCGGTCACCAGGGATTGAAACTCGGGCGAAAACGTGTCTAGTTTGCCGACATCCGCCAGTGGGACCGACACATAAGCGAGCGCTCCCACCGACATGTCCTTGGTGACTTCCTCAAACCCGGCCGGACCAGCCACGTGCTCAACGTACAGGGCCTCCGAATAACGGGCCGAGCCGTCGTTCAGCCACCAATCATCCTTAGTCGCCGGGCTCACTATGGTTCCGAACCACTGGTGCGCCAGGGTGTTGGCCAGCAGTCGGTAGTTGATCTTGCCCACAAAGGAGCGCGAGGCCAGCGCAGCAATCTCCGGCGCCCATGCCGATGGGACTGTGTCATTGGGCAACTCCACAACGTTTACCGTGCTGCTGAATGGATGGACCATAAGTCGAGGTGTAGAAGAAAAATTCCTTTACTGCGGTGTCAGCGTACTGGGTCGCCAGCGCCTTGTGGTCGGGCGTGGTGTACACCGTCACATTCAATCCGCCCTCAGTGTTCTTGGTCTGCTCATACTTCCCGATCAAAATGGTTCCCGGAAAGCTCGGCTCGTCTTCGTAGCTGAAGGTGACCGTCTTGTATCCAGGTGGGACAGCCAGCGTACCGAGTTGCGCGTGCGCGGCGTTGACCTTGCGTGCTTTGGTTTCCACTCCGGCTTCCGGAGCGGCGCCGGAGGTCTGCTTGCCGCTGCCGATAACGCTGTAGTCGGCGGGTACGCTGACGCTGATCGTCGAGGTGAAGCGATTGACACCATAGCCGACCATCGGGAACCAGCGCCCGGCGTAGAGCAAGTAGGTTATGGGATCGCCGATGTAGGCGAGCTTTAGCCCCGGGACCGGACTGTCATCTCCCGACTGGATCGTCCCTTCATATTCGAACGTCAACGTGTCACTGCTGCCCTTGGTCAACCCGTTCGGTAGGGAGATGCGGATGGTCGAGTCCTGGCTGACCCGCTCAACGGAAAGCGGTTGGCCACTAGAGTCGAGCACCCGCGTCGGCCGCAGATCGTTGTGTAGTTCAAAGATGGCAATGGTGATGTCATCGAGCGCGGTGAAGCGGACGCGAGCCTGTGCCTTGATTTGATGCGTCTGCGGTGAGACGACCGCCTGGATGCTGTAGTCGTCAACCTTGATCCGCGGCTTCTCAACTGCGAAGCACGGCGAAACCAAGCTGAAAACCGAAAGCACCAAAAGGAGGCGCACAAGCGATCGTGCTGCCATTTGCATTAGGAAAGGTTGCTCCTGCTCTTCTAACTATAAACGATGAAAAAACTATTATCTCTCACCACGGTGGGCACGGAGAGCACGGAGAAGCAAGCAATCAGCAACTAGAAGCCAGAACCGATCTCGTGAACCGCCGCCGGCCAGGTTTGTATCAGGACACGACTTCTAGTCGTGCCGTAGATTTGCGATTCAAGAGAACGGCTAAAGCCGCTGAGGACAGGGGCTAAAGCCCCACGGATAAGCAGTTTTCGCGCGGCTGAAGCCGCACTCTGATACAAATCGAAGCTTCATGCGATTCGCAGTAAGTTGAACCTCTGTGTGTGTGCTTCGGTGTCTCTTGAGAATTCGCTCCCCAGATTTCCTCCGTGCGCTCCGTGTCCTCCGTGGTAAAAGCTTTCGTCCTATCGGTCACTCGTCCATCACAGCAAGTACGGCCCTGGCTGCCCGCTCAGATGCATTGCCGCCTCTCTCGCCGGGCTGCAAACGGCGCCGAACCTCGCCAAAGTCCGCGATCATGCTGTCTCGCGCTTCCCCGTCCGGAATAAGCCGCCGCAGCTCGGCGCAAACCCGCTGCGGCGTGAACTCCGCCTGAACCAGTTCCGGAACGACGTCACCTTCCGCGATCAGGTTCACCATCGCGAAGCGGTCCACCTTTACTAGACGGCGACCGAGGCTCCAGGTGAGCGGCGCGACCCGATACACCATCGTGAACGGAGTTCCGATCAAGGCGGCCTCGAGCGTGGAGGTGCCGCTGGCGACCGCGGCCGCTCGCGCGTGCAGCAAGCTGGCCCGAGCGTCGCGTGTCAACATAATCTGCGGCCCTGCTTGGTCGCGCAAAAACGAAGCCACCCAGGCTGCATCGAGGGTGGAAGCAACTGGCACTATGTAAACGTATTCCGGGCCGAGAAGTTGCGCTGCTTCTGAGAGCGTCGGCAAAATGCGGGAGACTTCGCCGCGCCGGCTGCCTGGTAGCAGGGCAATCCATTGCCGACCCGGATCGAGCTTGTGCTCCGCGGCAAACTGCTCGCGAGTAATCGGCGGCAAAGGCAAATCGGCAAGCGGATGTCCGACGAATTCTGCCTCGATACCGTGCTCGCGATAGAACTTTTCCTCGAAAGGGAAGATCACCAGCATCTTGCGAACGTATTTTCGAACGCGCTCGATGCGGCCTTGCTTCCACGCCCAGAGCTGCGGGCTGACGTAGTAGACGGCCGGCACTCCTTGCTTATGCAGTTCGCGCGCCAGGCGAAGATTGAAATCGGGGAAGTCGATGAGAACCGCGACATCGGGGCGGCGGCGTTCCGTTTCGTGCACCACTTCGTGGAAGCGTCGATAGATGGTCGGAATGTGCTTGACCACCTCGACGATCCCGACTTCAGCGATCTCGCGAGCGTCCACCAGAAGCTCGCAACCCGCCGCGCGCATCTGGTCTCCACCAACGCCGAAGAATTCCAGTTCAGGATGCAGCGCTTGTTCTGAGGCGAGTTTGCGCAGCGCCCTCGTGAGCTCTGCGCCGTAGAATTCGCCGGAGGCCTCGCCCGCGGAGATGAGGATTCGCACACTTGGATTATGACAGGCGGAAGCCGTTTATACGGCGGCTTTCGGCCCGCCATGGTCAGGATCACGCGAATCGCTTCGCGGTTTGCCGAGCACGGTCATCGAGACATAGGCTCCGATCCACGATCCCAGGGCTGCGAAGCAGACATACACCCAGTTCCTGGTGTAGCTGATGACCGCGAAGGCGGACAGCAGATACCACACGCTGCTCCACGTGGCGGCCGGTATGCGCCGACGCGACGACACGGCTGCATTGAACATGACATACACGGCGTCGGTCGCCGCTGTTGATGCGACGACGCCAAGAGCCAACCAGGGATGGATCTGCCACACGGTATCACCTCGCTTGCAAACAGAACGGGATTGCGACACTCGCCAACGCCGCAGTCAAGCGGGAGACCAAGAGTAAGCTATGAATAAGTGAGCATAAAGTCGACGGAGCGCAGCGTTAACTGTGCTTGGTGATGGCTCTCAGTGGGTGGCTTCCTCTGGGTCGCGGAGCTTTAATCTGGACTCCACAGCGGCCAGCCGTTGTACGATGCCTCGCAGTTCTTCCTCGGTTCGAAGCTGGCGGGAGAGGCCATCGAGGCGTTCTTCAATGTGATCGAAGCCCCTCTCCATCACTCGTGTGAGTTCCTGGTCGCGCCGCTCCGACCTCTGGTCAACTGCGTCGATCGCGTTCGCGACAGCAGCCAGGCTCGCCTCTACCACGCCGAGCCTGGTCTTGATCTCCCCGAGATCCGGAGTGATGAAGCCTTCAATTGCGGCTTTGACGTCGTCGTAAACACTCATGATTCGTTCATTGTACTGCAACGGCTGCTGGAACTTAGCTTTGCCCTAGTCGTCCGCCGAGACATTGACGCCCGGTGCGGAGTATTCGTTGGCGACCATCGCCGCTGGCGTAGGAATTTCCTGGTCTTTGTACTGCAACTGATACAGCTTCCAATAAATCCCGCGATTGGCAAGTAGCTGCTGGTGCGATCCGATTTCGCGCACTCTGCCTTTGTGCATCACGATGATCTTGTTGGCGCGCTGAATCGTGCTCAGGCGGTGGGCGATGATGATGGAGGTGCGGCCTTCCACCATGCGGGTCAGGGCCTCGCGCACCCGAAACTCGGTTTCCGTGTCCACGCTCGAGGTGGCTTCATCAAGGATGAGGATCTTGGGGTTGTGCGCCAACGCACGCGCAAACGAGATGAGCTGTTTTTGTCCGGTGGAAAGTGTGCTGCCACGCTCGTGTACTTCTTCTTCGAAGCCGCCCGGCAGCGAGCGAATGAAATCCGCGACGTTAACTTGCTCTGCGGCATTCTCGACCGACTGGTCTTCAATCCAGCGCGAGCCCAGGCGAATATTGTCCGCCACTGTGCCGGAGAAAAGAAACGGGTCTTGCAGCACCACGCCGTAGCGCCGCCGCAGGTCGGCGAGGTTCATTTCGCGGATGTCGACGCCATCAATGCGGATGGCGCCCTTCTGCACGTCATAGAAACGCAGCAGCAGCGAGATAATCGTGGTCTTTCCGGCGCCGGTATGTCCGACAATGGCAACCGTCTCACCCGGTTCGATGGTGAACGACACATCGCGCAGCACCCAATCGTATTCCAGAGCGAGATATCCGTTTCCCGCCACAACGGCCTTAAGCTTTTCTCCCTTGCTGGCGGCTTCTTCTGCGGCCTGCGCCATGGTGCGATAGGCGAACCACACGTGATCGAACTCGATGCGCCCGGCTCCGGTGGGTGCCTTCGGCGATGTGGGGGTGACGATCTCCGCCGGGGTATCCAGCAGGTTGAAAATGCGTTCGCTTGACGCCATGGCCGACTGCAGGATGTTGTACTTCTCGCTGAGGTCCTGAATGGGACGGAAGAAGCGTTGCGCATATTGCATGAACGCGACCAGCACGCCCAGGGTGACTACGTTGCGCATGACCTGGCCGCCGCCAAACCATATCACGCACGCAATCGCCGTTGCCGACAGGACTTCCACCACCGGGTAGTACACGGCGTGGGCCATGATCGCGTCTTTATACGCGTCCATGTGGGTGCGGTTGATTGTCTCGAAACGCTCGTAAGCTTTCTTCTCGCGGTTGAACAGTTGCAGAACCACGATGCCGGTCACATGCTCTTGCAGGTAGGCGTTGATCCGGGCGATGGCGATGCGAATGCGCCGATAGCTCTCCCGGACCCTGCGACGAAAAATCGAAGTCGCATAGAAAATGAGCGGGAGCACAGCGAAGGTGATCAGCGCCAGCCGCCAGTTCATTTTCAGCATGATGACCAGAATGAACAGCAGCACGAAGATGTCTTCGAAGATGGAAACCACGCCCGCGGTGAACATTTCGTTCAGCGCATCCACATCGGTGGTGACCCGAGTGACGAGCCGTCCGACCGGGTTTCTGTCGAAGAAGGCAATATGTAGTCCCTGCAGATGACGGAAAATCTGCGCCCGCAGATCGAACATCACCTTCTGTCCCGTCCACTGCATGATGTAAGTCTGGGCGAATTCCAGCAGGAAGCTGAACAACAGCAGGCCAACATACATGGCCGCGATCTGCGCAATACCGGTCAGCGGCCGGGGGCTGAGGAAGCGATCGAGCAGAGAATGCGCTTCCGTATGGCTGGCGAGATATTTATCGATCGCGACCTTGGTGAGATAGGGGCCGAGCACGTCGGCTCCCGCTTTCAGCATAATGGCGATTAGCGCGATCGTGACCTGTACCCGGTAAGGGCGCAGGTAAGTCAGCAGACGCTTCATCAGCCTGCTGTCATATGCCTTGCCGAGTACCTCTTCTTCGTGGATGGAAGTCATGTCCCCTATAGGATTGTATACAGATGCCGGAAGCTATATGGACGAGAACGGAGGGCAGTGGGATGGAAAAGATTGGCGGAAGTCTTAGGTGAGCTTGCGCAACACCAGAGCCGAATTCTTCGAGCCGAACGCGATGCAATTGCAGACGGCATGTTCGATTTCGAGATGCCTGCCGGCTTCGGGAACGTAATCCAAATCGCAATCTGGATCGGGCTTCTCCAAATTGATGGTCGGTGGAATTAGCCCGTGGTGCATGGCAACGAGCGTGGCGGCAATACCCGCTGCGCCGCAGGCCCCCTGGGGATGGCCGATCTGTGACTTCAGGCTGGACATCGGCGTCTGGCGCGCCTTTTCGCCAAGCGCCAACTTCAACGCACGGGTCTCGATGCGATCGTTCAACTGCGTGGACGTGCCGTGCAGGTTGACGTAATCAATGTCGGCGGCCGCGATGCCTGCGTCCTCCATCGCCATCTGGATGGCGCGGGCAGGTTCTTCGCCACACTCCTGCAAACGTACGCGATGGAAGGCCTCACACGTCGAACCATATCCCACAACTTCGGCGAGGATTCGCGCTCCGCGTGCGCGCGCATGCTCGCATTCTTCCAGCACGAACATCCACGAGCCTTCGGCAACGACGAAGCCATCACGATCGGCCGAAAAGGGTCGCGAGGCGCGCTCCGGTTCGTTGTTCCACGACGAGGTCATGATCTTCATCAGGGTGAAGCCCTTCATGATTCCCGGTGCAATGGGCGCGTCCACCCCGCCGACCAGCATCATGGGCAGAAACCCGAACTGAATTTGCCGCAACGCGTAACCGAATGCGTCGGTCGACGAGGTGCAGCCGGTGGTGATGACGTGGCTCATGCCGCGCAGACCGAAGCGCATGCTGACTTCGCTGGAGAGCGTGCCCATGGTCCCGCTGGGAATGCAGAACAGGCTGACCTGCTTCACCTTTCCCGTTAGCCACAGCCGGACCTGCTCTTCGGAGAATTCTTGCGCGCCTCCGCCTGAGCCGAGCACTACGCCAATTTCACGTTGCTGCTCCAGAGAGAGTTTTGCGGAGTCGATACCCGCCTCAATCAACGCTTCCGTGGACGCAGCCAATGCCAGTGGCACAGCGCGCGAGACGTGTTTGCGCTCGTGCGCATCGACCCAGGCGAGTTCGTTAAAGTCCTGCACCTCGCCGGCGATCTGCACCGGCAGGTCGCTGGGATCGAAGCAACGAATGCGCTTCACGCCGCTGGTCCCGGCGAGAATAGCGCGGCAAAATGCTTCGTTGCCGATGCCGTTGGGGCTGACCACGCCCACGCCGGTGATGACGACGCGCTTTTTCATGAGAGAGCAATTAGCAGTTAGCACTTAGCATTTAGCTCTCAGCCAAAAGCGAAGGGCTTTTGTTGGCCCTCGCCGGTGCCAGGCTCGGTGAGTCAAACGATCTTAACAGCTCTGGCAAATTGCTAACTGCTAATTGTTGCCTGCTATTTCCCAACTGCTACTCTAGTACTCGAAGCAGCTTTCCGCGAATCGCTTGCCACAAGGAATTTACATCTCGGTGCCGTTCTGCCGCACGAAGTGCAGCTTCTGCAACTTCGCATCGGGCGTGTTCTCTCGCGCCCTATTCGAGCGCTACGTCAATCAGGTTTGTGCTGAGATTGAGGCTGCCGAGGATATGGCGCATGAACTGGGCGGGCGGTCTGGACCGCCATGTGGATTCAATCTATCTCGGCGGCGGTACACCGTCGGTGCTTGCTCCCGATCAACTGGAGCGGCTGTTTGCAGCGGTCAGCGCGAAGTTCGAGGTTGAGCGCACGGCGGAGATTACGGTCGAGTGCGCCCCCGGCACCGTTACCGACGAAATACTGGAGTCACTGCTTCGCTGCGGCGTGAATCGCGTGAGTCTTGGCGTGCAGTCGTTTGTAGACCGGGAGTCTTCGTCGGTCGGGCGGTTGCACACGCGCGCCATTACGCTCGATGACATCGCACGCCTGCGGTCGGGCGGAATCGGCAACGCCAGCATTGACTTGATCGCAGGCCTGCCGCACCAGACGGAGGAGAGTTGGCAGCTTTCGCTTAGCGAGACGCTCGCCACCGGTGTGCCGCATGTCAGCGTGTACATGCTCGAGGTGGATGAAGACTCGCGCCTCGGCACTGAACTGCTGGCAGGTGGCAGCCGTTATCATGCGCACTTTGTTCCTGACGACGATCGCACTGCCGACCTCTACTTGGCCGCATGCGAGCGCCTGGAGCGTGGAGGAGTGCGCCAGTACGAAATTTCCAACTTTGCACGACCGGTGACGCACGGCATCGGGCTGCACGATTCGCGGCATAATCTGAAGTATTGGACGCGCCAGCCTTATCTCGGATTTGGCGTCGACGCACACTCCATGCTGGTCGCAGGAGATGACCTGCGGGCGAAGGGAGTTGAGGCGGTGCGCTTTGCCACTCCCGACTCGCTGGAAGGTTACGCGGCGGCGAGCGGCGCGGCTTTTCGCGCAGAACAACTTCTGGCGTCGCGCACTCTGGTCAATGCGCAGGCTGCCCTCGAGGAGTCATTCTTCCTCGGATTGCGATTGAATAACGGCGTGTCTCTCTCCCAGATTCGCAACCATTTCGGCGACAGCGCAATCGGCAACTCTGCGGAAGCAATCAGCGAGCTCGTTAATATTGGCTTGCTCGAGCTTCAGGATGATCGCCTGCGCCTGACCGCACGCGGCCGGCTGCTCTCAAATGAGGTCTTCGTGCGCTTCCTGCAGGAAGAAACGACTAAGCAGAGAGGTACAGAGGCTCTGCGGAAATAAAAGGAAACGGTACAGAAGTCGGGACACCAGTCTCCGAACGAAGAATCGCTGTAAAATCTCAATATGAGCAAAGCACAGGAAGACCGCGCGCGCGAAAAATTCGCTGCCAAGATGAGGGAAAAATCCGCGAAAGCGAAAGCTGCTCTCGTTGCCAAGCGGGCCAGCAAATCTGTGGGTGAGGCACACGTCTCTAAAGACGGGGCGAAATGATAAGCCGACCGTGTGGGCACAACATCTCAATCAACTAGCCCTTAAGCCAAACGCCCCAATCCCATCTACAACTTTGCGGCGGTTCCACGGCTGGCATCTGAACGCAGTCTTATGACATCGCATCGGACCGCGTCACCAACTCAGCAAACTTTGCCAGGTCGATGTTGCCCCCGCTGACCACGCACACAATCTTGCCCGAGCCGCATTTGCCGCTGAGACCGGCCGCCACAGCACAGGCGCCTGCGCCTTCACTGATCACCCGATTGCGCTCCGCCACCAGGCGCATGGCCTGGCGGGTCTCTTCGAGAGTGCAAACAATGGAGCCGGCGAGCAGATGATGGGCCAGCTCCCACATGCGAGGAAAGACCGACTTACCTCCGCAGCCATCCACAAAACTCGGCTGCCAGCCGGGAAAATTCTGGGGTGATCCCGCGGCCAGCGAACGCGCCAGCGGAGCCGCCGTCTCCGGCTCTGCCGCGAACACCTTCGCCTTGTGTCCGCGCGCCTTCAAGGCGGCGGCGATTCCACACGATAAGCCCCCGCCGCCAAATCCTGCCACGATGCAATCCACGTCGGGCAGGTCTTCCAGGATTTCCAGCCCTGCCGAGGCATTGCCCGCAATAAACCCGTCATCTTCGAACGGATGGATAAATGTGCCGGTCATCGCAGGATGCGCGCGGTCGGACAACGCCTGCCAGCACTGGTCGTAAGAGGCCTTTACGACCTCTCCCCCGAGGCGGCGTACTGCATCGAACTTGGCCACCGGAGCCGCGTCGACCATAAGGATTTTGCAGGACACGCCGGCCTTACGCGCTGCCAGCGCCACTCCCTGGGCAGCGTTGCCCGCGCTGACCGTCCAAACGCCACGCCGCCGCTCTTCTTCCGGCAGCAGCCGAACCGCGTTGTACGCTCCCCTGATCTTGAAGGAACCGATGGGTTGCAGGCACTCCAACTTCAGATAAATGTCGGATGGGCCGTCATAATTGAGCCGCACCAACGGAGTGCGTATGGCAGCTTCATAGACGTGCTTGCGCGCTTCGTCGATGAGCGGTGCAAGAATGTTGCGCTGGGTCGCGTTGCCGGATGCACGATTGGTGACCATAGCGGAATCTTCGCGTGTCGTTTGCTCCCGACCAACTTCGAACGGACCGAGATTGAATAGACTATAACCCATGTACACATCTGCTACCGATTCCGCAGCTGTCGTTCACCAGCACTCCAGCGAAGTCATTGATTTGCGCAGCGACACCGTCACCAAGCCTTCGCCCGCGATGCGCCGCGCCATGTTTGAGGCCGAAGTCGGCGACGACGTTTATGCCGAGGACCCAACGATCAACCGCTTGGAGAAGCGCGCGGCGGAGATCTCCGGACGCGAGGCTGCGCTGTTTGTGCCCAGCGGGACCATGGGCAATCAGATCGCGATCAAGCTGCACACCCATCACGGCGAAGAGCTCATTTGCGAGGAGCGCGCCCACATCTTCGAGTACGAGATGGCGATGATGGCGCATTTCTCGGGCGTCGTGCCGCGGACGGTGCGGGGACAAGACGGCGTTCTCACCTGGAAAGACGTCGAGCCCAAGCTGAAGAGCAAGAGCTATCACGGAGCGAAAACCGGCCTGCTCTCGCTGGAGAACACGCACAACATGGCTGGCGGGGCGATCACGCCGCCCGGCATCTTCGACGAGCTTTGCGACCAGGCACATGCCGTGGGCCTGCCGGTGCATCTGGATGGAGCGAGGATCTTCAACGCTTCCGTCGCCCTTGGCATCCCGATGGCGCAACTGACCGCCAAGGCCGACACGGTCATGTTCTGCCTCTCCAAAGGACTGGGCGCACCTGTCGGGTCGCTGCTGGTGGGCAGCGCGGAGTTGATGGACCGCGCCCGCATCTATCGCAAAGCGCTCGGGGGCGGTATGCGGCAGGCGGGCATCCTCGCTGCCGCCGGACTGATTGCGCTGGAACAGGACCCGCAGAAGCTGGCCGGGGATCACGCCAATGCAAAACTTCTCGCTGAGGGACTGGCCCGGGTGGGCGGCATCAAAATCAATTCTGCCAAAGTGCAGACCAACATTCTGATGTGCGAAGTCTCTGGGACCGGGATGACGTCCTATGAGTTATCGCAGAAACTTGCGACACGAAATGTTCTGGCCAGCGGCTTCGGCCCGGAGTTCTTGCGCTTTGTCACCCATCTTGATGTGAGCCGCGAGCAGTGCGCGCGAGCGCTGGAAATCGTGGCATCGATTTGCCGCGCCAAGGTGCAGCGCGCATAGCCCAGTGGGCCCGCTGCCAAAAGCTTTTCGTGGCAAGCTGACCCCTCTTGACGGAAGGCGACGCGGCGTACAGAATCAAATAGTAGTCCCTGGTTGAGGTGAACATGCTGGCCTATCTTTTTGTACTTGCTGCCGTGGCCGTGCACCTGCGGTTTGTCGCGATGCCTTTTAGCTTTACGCCTGTGGCCGCAGCCCTGCTGTTCTTCGGGGCGCGCATGCCCCGTAAGCGGATGTGGATTCCGGTGGCGTTGCTCGTCGCTTCCGACGTGTACCTGACAAAGGTGACTTATGCGTATCCGCTCACAGCCGATCACCTCGTCACTTGGGCCTGGTATGCAGCCATGCTGCTCCTGGGTGGAGTGCTCATCAAGGGCTTCTCAGCGCTGCGCATCGGCGCAGCTTCCTTGACCGCTTCGGTGTCGTTTTTCCTGATCAGCAACTTCGCGGTGTGGATGGTCTGGCGCGATATGTATCCCAAGACCCTCAACGGCCTGATGGCGTGCTACGTCGCCGGCTTGCCGTTCTTCCGCAGGGAAGTTGTATCCGACCTGGTGTTCTGTGCGGCTTTCTTCGGAATCGGATACTTGGTAAGCCAGCACGTAGAGCCTGCTACAGCCCCTGTTGGCCGCAGATTGCCCTAAGATTCCCATCAGTGCATGCAAGCCGGACAACGTCCGGCTTTCGTTTTTGCGACGAAGCAGGTTGCCGAGAAGGCGATGCTCAGCACTCGCCAGTTTCCGCCTCACAGAATGCGTGGGCTGAAGCCATCGGGCGATGATTACAGCCTATAATGAACATCGCGTCGAATCTTCTCCCGAGGCTTGGCTTTGCACAATGTAATTTTCCGCTGAGGCTCCGACGATTTTGGACGCTTCCCATGCATGAGCTTGGCATCGCCGCCTCGATTCTCGAATCCGTTCAGACCGAAGCCCGCCGGCATCCCGACGGTCGCATCACCAAGGTAGGCGTTAAAATCGGGGAGCTGTCCGGGGTCGATCGGGATGCACTGCAGTTTGGCTTCGAGGTTGCTGGTGAAAGACACGGAATGGGAGCCTGTGGTGCTGGACTTGGAATATATTCCTCGCATGCAGCGCTGCTCCAAGTGCGCCTACGAGTTTCGCATGACAGAATTCGACCCGCAGTGCCCGCTTTGCGGCGAATTTATCACCCAATGCATCAGTGGAGAAGAACTCGACATTGCCTACATGGAAGTGGATGAATGAACCGTATCGAAGTCGAAAAGAAGGTTCTGAACGAAAACCAGGTCCTGGCCGAACAGTTGCGGGAACGTTATCGGAAACTCGGAGTCCTGTGCATCAACCTGATTAGCGCCCCCGGCTCCGGGAAGACAGCTCTGCTGGAGCGAACGCTGCAGCGCACGGACAAGGGCTCGCGGGTTGCAGTGCTCACTGGCGATCTGCAAACCGAAAACGATGCGCAGCGGCTGGCGAAGTTTGGCTTTCCGGTCAAGCAGATCACGACGGGTGGAACTTGTCATCTCGATGCCAAGATGATTGGAAAGCACCTGGAAGAGTGGAAGCTTGAAGACCTAGATCTGCTGATCGTGGAGAACGTTGGCAACCTGGTCTGTCCTTCGAGTTACGATCTTGGAGAAGATGCGAAGATCGTTCTATTAAGCACGACGGAAGGGGAAGACAAGCCGCTCAAATATCCCTCCATCTTTTTCAAGTCGGAGCTGATGCTGCTGACCAAGATCGACCTGCTCCCCTACGTTCCCTTCATGGCCGAAGTGGCGCGCGAAAACGCCAGACGCGTCCATCCCGGGATGGAGATCATTGATGTTTCCAGCACTACCGGAGAGGGTCTGGAGCGCTGGATGGAGTGGCTGCAGGCGCGCCAGGAGCGAGCGAAAGCAAAGCTGCAAACCGTACACTCGTAAGTCCCGGTTCAGGGGATTTTGAAGGGCGAATCTTCAGATACGCCAGAGGGGATTATTTCTGGTGGGCGTTAACTGCGGCCACGACCGCGTCCCTTCTGGCGACTCCCATTTACAATTGTTCTTCACTTTGAGGTCGCGATGTCTTTCCTTCGATACCTGATGCTCCTGTCGCTGGTGATTTGGGTTGGCGGTCTGATCTTCTTTGCGTTTGTGCTGGCGCCGACGGTCTTTGCCGTGTTGCCCACGCGGCAACTGGCCGGCAATGTGGTCAATCGCAGCCTGGGCGTCATGCACTGGATGGCGATCTCGTGCGGAGTAGTGTTCGCGGTGACTTCCATGATCGATTCGCGAATCGTGAACGGCGTCGCCGACCCGTTCGCGGCTCGCAATCTGCTGATCTACGCCATGATCATCCTGACTTTGGTGGGCATGTTTGGCATCGCGTCGCGGATGCTGGTGCTGCGTCAGCAGATGGGCGTAATCGACGACGTGCCGCAGGATGACGCGCGCCGTGTGGAGTTTAATCGCCTGCACGTGTGGTCGACGCGCATCGAAGGATCGGTGCTGGTGCTCGGGCTGGCGCTACTGTATCTGACCGCGCGAAGAATGTCGTAGAAGGTGTCAGCCATCAGCTTTAGTTGAGGGCTGATGGCGGAACGGGCGCGGCATGCAAGGGTGTGTTCTGTGTGCCAGTTTCAATGTCGACGCAATGAAAGGGGTACCATCAGCAGGCCCTAGCTGAGAGCTGATGGCTGACGGCTGAAAGCTAACATTCATGAAAACTGGAATCATAGGTCTGCCGCAAGTTGGCAAGACGTCGCTGTTCGTGATGTTGACCAAGCAGCAGGTAGGACAACGCAGCGGGAATCCGCGTGAAGCGCATCTGGGAGTGGCCAAGGTTCCCGATGACCGCCTGGACCGGCTGGCCGCGCTCTATAACCCTAAGAAGCTGATACATGCCAGCGTGGAGTTTGCCGACGTGGCGGCGCTGAGCCAGGAAGCGCTGAATGAAACCGCCTTCGCCGCGAATCTCCGCAATGTGGACGCACTGGCCCACGTGGTGCGCGCCTTTGAAGATGACTCCATCCCGCACGTCGGGCCTATTGATCCTGTGCGCGATATCAAGAACATCGACTTCGACCTCATCGTCAACGATCTTGGACAAGTGGAGAAGCGGCTCGAGCGCGTTGAGAAAGACCTGAAGAAATTGAAATCGGCGGAAACAGAGAGGGAGCACGATCTACTGAAACGCGCCAAGGCCCATCTCGAAACCGAGCGTCCGCTACGCGAGATGGAGATGACGCCCGAGGACAAAAAGCGGGTGCGCGGCTTCATGTTCCTCAGCGAGAAGCCGATCCTGTACGTGCTCAACATCGGCGAAAGTCCGATGCTAGGCAAAGAGTTGGAGGAAGCGGTTGCAAAATACGGAGTGACGGAAGTGGCTGCACGTCCAAACACGGGAGCGCTCGCGGTGTGTGCCAAAGTCGAAGCCGAACTCGCCGAAATGAGCGACGAGGATGCTGCGGAGTTTCTCTCCAGCTACGGGTTGAAGGAGAGTGGGCTGGTGCGCCTGATCACCAAAACCTACGAGTTGCTGGGGCTGATTTCGTTCTTCACGGTGGGCGAGGACGAATGCCGAGCCTGGACCGTGGAGCGCGGCATCAAAGCGGTACACGCCGCCGGCGCCATCCACACTGACTTAGAGCACCATTTCATCCGTGCCGAGACGATCCACTGGGACCAGTTGCTCGAAGCGGGCTCGGAAGCCGAAGCCCGCGCCCGCGGAACTCTACGTCTGGAGGGCAAGGAGTACATCGTGAAGGACGGCGATGTGATGCATATAAGGCATAGTGGGTAGAAAAGCAGTGGCGAGTTGACAGGCAGGGACGCGGCGGGTGCCCCTCGATAGGAGAGAAGGCGTTGTCAATTCAACGCCCTTTTTTGGCCTTGAGTGGGGATTTTCGTTCGAATAACGAAGAAGACCGCTCAAGCTTCGCTTGAACGGGGCACTTGGGGCACCAGGCATTTCCACAGGCTTGGTACAATCGCGGCGTGAATTGGGAGAAGATAAAAAGGGTCGGAATTGCGGCTGGGAAGTACGTAGGTGCCGTCATCATTCCAATAGTGGTTGCGGCTTGGTTGAAAGGCGAGTCGCTCTCGGGACTGGCTAAAATCAAATCGCTGGGGCGTTTCGTAACGACTGGGGTACCGCTTTGGCTGATACTGCTCCTGCTGGTCCTGTGTGTATGGATGCTACCGTCTGTGCTCCGGGAGAAGAGGCCGAAGAAACCCGAACTGCATGTTTCTTGGGAGCGTATTAGTTGCCGGTGGGCCCTTGGAAGATTTGGCACTGACCCAATGATGCAAATTCAGGGTCATGCAATCATTTCATCCTCGAATACGAATGAACGAATAATCCTTCGGGAAGGGTATGTTAAGGACACTAAACCTCTGATGAATTTGGCGGATGCAATTCAGATTATGCCCGGGGAACCTTTGCCGTGCCAGATAATCACGTTTGTTGCACCGGTCATCAGAAAACCAAATGAAGACCTTGAAGCTGAACTGATATTGGTTGACCATCAAGGCCGTAAGTTCAAAGCTGAAAAGACGGTTTTTAAATCAGGAAATCCGCCGCCACAAAAGAGCTGAGAGTAGCAGTAGAGGTTCTATGGAAAAGGGTGATTACAAGCGAATTCGAGATGCCGGTATTGTTGCTCTGCGAGATACGTTTGTAAAAAACCTGGAAAACACTCAAGGTTTAGGCCAGATTCCGATGGCCTTGGCGGTCGATGGGGAAGTAAAGATCAAAAGAACCCTTATGGCGCTTGCGGTCTATCAGGGACTTGCGGCCGCCGGGGAGGATATGGCAGATCCTGACGTACGAAAGCGAGCAAATGAAGGGTCTCCAGAAAGTTATCTCTCAAAAAGATTACTGCCGATGACTTAACAGAAAGTGTCTCGACAACACTAGATAGTATGCGAAAGAGGCCGCAGATCAGTACTTGGTTCCGCCGACTGGATTACGCGATAATAACATCAACGTGACCGCGTTCGAAGTGTTCGTCGCTGACTTGTGGTGTCATGTTGTTAATAGCCATCCGGATATCCTGGTCCAGAACCTACTTAAGGCTTTCGACAAAGACGAGCTGCCGGAGTCGATAACCTCCAGAAATATTCCGCTCAGCGTGGTTGCTAAATACGGGTATAACTTGACCAATCATATGGGAGATGCAGTCAAGTCGAAATTCGACTTTTCGAGTGTGCCGGGGATATGCAAAGCGTATAGTGCAACGTTTCCGAATTACAAAATAATTCGAGAGATGTTTGACCACTCTGAGCTGAGTAAACTCTGCCTTATGAGGAATGTTATTGTTCACCGTGCCGGTATCATTGACGAGGTATATAAAAGCAAGAGCGACTCCAAACAGAATATCGGCGAGGAGTTGGAAGTTAGTGATACTGAAATCTTTGTGTTTTGGATGATGACAAAAGGAGTCGGGGAGCTCTTAACCTTACATGTTGATAATGCGTTGCGGCCTAAAGAAGAACGGTTTTCAACAACGCCGCCGCAATTGCCGAAAAAGTAGTATGCCAGTAGCCAGGCTCGCCCTTGCGTGGTGCCCAGGTTCGCGTCCCGCTTTTGTACGCTAACCTGGGCAGGAAGACCAGCCCAAATGCCCCGTCCTTGGCGTTGCAGAACGCTAGCCACGCCGGAGCGACTCTGGTGTCGCGGTGCGGCTTTACGACGATCTGTACATCCTGATCGAGCGCCACGAGGAAGCGCAGGAGACGCTCAACGGAAAACTGCCGAAGGTTGCCCGCGCGGCATCTTCGATACATCGGGCTGGCGAACTCCGAACCAAGAGACTGCGTAACAACCTCTGCCGTCCCTACGGGACTCGGTCTGATTCCCCACTTTACCCAGCGCTGAAGCGCTGGGCTAAGCTCTGTCGCCCCATCCGGGGCTGGTTTTTGCCCGCTTCATTCCACTGCCGCAACCGATACCAGGTTGCGACACAGTCTCTAAAGGCCCGCACTACCCGGGCAAACCGGACACATCTATTGCGGAACTGCTCTAAGCGCTAACCTCGCGCCCGGGAATTGTGGTTACTTTCGTTTTTCGAATGGCGTATTCTTCTCGCGCCAGTTTCCTTGTGAAAGATAAGCTGAGAAGGCCGGAGTCAGACTCCGGCGTCGCGAAGGCCGGTTTTGCGGCGGATGCGGCAATGCTCTTTGAAAATCTGTCTAAGCGGTTCCGTCCTGCAACAGCGTTGGTAAACGGACAGAAACAGCAGATCCCTCCGCTCGGCCTTACACCCCACCAGGCGCAAAAACGGCGCCCGTCGGGGCCCCGGTGAAGTCCTCGGTCGGGATGACAAAGATAGAGAGACTTACTGGCACGACTTGAGGAGGCCGCTGAAAAAGTCATTGCAAGGGAAAGAAACCGCAGATTCCTCGGGCTGAAGCCCCTCGGAATGACAAACATAAAGGGTTTGCAACGGCGCACCTGAAGGTGCGCCCCTTCAAAGCGGCCTGCAATCGACTTTTTCAACACCCTCTTAAAGTCGTGCCCCGATACAGATCAGAGTCGACTTGCCGAGATGGGGTACACCCGCTCTGAAACCGAATCGGTTCCCAGTCCTGTGTATAACTCCTTTATCTGCAATACGTTGCTACAACTCTAATGGAATGAATATTTTGGCGGGAATCCTGCAATGTGCTCAGTAACAAGGACTTAGCTTGTGACGCAAGTCCAATGGAATGACTATTTTGGCGGGAATCGTGCAAGTTATTGAATTATAAATACTTAGATTTATATTTAACCCCAATGTTGTGAATATTTTAGGGGCAAAATGGTCAAAACAAATATCTTACGACTCGGGGGGAGGGGGTCGGCGAAACCGGCCTATTCGCGCTCTGTTATCCTGCTCGCTGCCCATGAATCCCATCGTACTCAGCATCCTGCTTGGCTTGACGGCTGCCGCGGCCAATGTTTTCGGCGGCGCGGTCATCGTGCAGAAGAGCTGGGACCGCAGCTACCTGCGATATTTTGTCGCACTGGGCGCGGGATTCATGCTGGCCACAGCGTTGGTCGAAATGGTTCCGGAAAGCCTGGCGCTTGCGGGGCGCAACGGGGCGTTGCTGCTTCTAGGCGGTTATTTGCTGGTGCATTTTTTCGAGCACACGATCACTCCGCACTTTCACTACGGAGAGGAGACGCACTCGGAAGAGTATCTTCACTCGCACCGGCGGATGTCGGTATTGTTTGGGCTGCTGATCCACACTTTCTTCGACGGCATTGCCATCACCGCCGGCTTTCTGGTTTCGCCATTTCTTGGCTGGATCATCTTTCTTGCCGTGTTCCTGCACAAGATTCCGGAAGGCTTTACGGTGACGTCGGTGATGCTGGCCAGTGGCTTGAGCAAAGGCCGGTCGTGGTTCGCCTCGGTGCTGCTGGGAGTGGCGACCCTTGCGGGCGTCCTGACCATGGCCATCGGCAAACATGAGGTCAGCTATGGATTGCCTGTGGCCGCGGGAGTAACCATCTACGTCGCCGCGTCCGACCTAATTCCCGAGGTGAACCGCGAACCGGGCGTGAAGATGGCGCTGGTCGTGTTTATCGGAGTGGCCGCGCTATTCGTGCTGGACCGGTTGGTGCATTTGCATTAGCGCGGTTCAAGGATTCCGTGTCGCGCGGGTCCGAGTTCACCGGCTCCCGTCCGCCAGTGCGTTACGCCGGCAGCAAACAAAAACGCAGATCCTTCGACTCCGCGCCCGCCCGACTCGCAAGGAAGCGAGTCGGAAAGGCCAGGCGGGCGTTGCACTTGATTACATAACGACGTCGGCTCCAGGACTCGAGTACATTGATGGTGCAATCCGATCAAGCGGCTCAAGAAGGAGCCGACCATGTTGATTATAGGATGCGATTACCATCCCGGGTTTCAGCAAGTAGCGATCTTTGACAAACAGACGGGCGAGATCAGGCAACGGCGACTGGCGCATCCGCAGGAGGCCATGGAGTTCTACCGTGGTTTACCCGCGGGGGTGCTGGTGGGAATCGAAAGCACGGGTTTCAGTGGGTGGTTCGAGCGCCTGCTGGAGGGGCTGGGACACCAAGTATGGATGGGGGATGCTACCCAGATCCGGGCTTCGATGACGCGCAAGCAGAAGACCGACAAACGGGATGCCGAGCACATCGTGAAGCTGCTGGTGGAAGAACGTTTTCCGCGCATCTGGGTGCCCTCAGCGGAAGGCCCGGGATGCGCGGCAGTTGCTGGTGCATCGTCACAAGCTGGTGCAGTGGCAAACCCAGGTCAAGAATCAGTTGCAGTTTCTGGCCCTGAATCAGGGGCTGCAGCTGAAGTGGCGACTGTGGACGCGCCGCGGACGGCAGAAGTTATAGCGTTTTCATGGATAGTGTAGACTGTTGGTGGCGATTCTCCGCTCCACCCGATGGCACGACCCTATGCAAATGATTTGCGGCGAAAGTTTTTGCAGGCCTATGAGCAGGGCAAAGGGACGCTGGGGGAGTTAGCGGAACAGTTTGGGGTAAGTGAAGGCTGGGCCAAGAAGGTCTCCGCCACCCGCACGCGCACGGGGCAGATGGAGCGGCCACCGTGGCGACGTGGCCCCGTGAGCCGGGTGACGGTGACGCTGCAGGAGTGGATGCGGGAGCAAATCCGCAAGCAGCCGGATCTGACGCTGCGAGAGTTGCAAGAGCGGACTGCAAGCGGTCAAGGGCGTGAGCTTGAGCATCGGACGGCTGTGGCTGGCCTTACGGCAGATGGGACTGCGGCTTAAAAAAAGTCACTCCACGCCCAGGAGCAAGAAACCCCGGAAGCGCAGCAGCGCCGGCAAGCGTGGTGGAAAGCTATAACTCAGATCGACCCGGAGCAGTTGGTGTTTCTTGACGAGAGCGGAGCCAGCACCCAGATGACCCGCAACTATGGCCGGGCTCCTCGTGGAGAACGGGTGGCGGAAGGGACGCCCAACCGCCACTGGTCTACGTTGACCATGCTGGCGGCGCTCACCACCCGAGGCTTGCAGGCGCCCATGACCATCGAATCGCCGACCGATGGCGATGTCTTCCTGGCCTATCTGGAGCAGGTGTTGTGCCCTCGGCTCCGACCCGGACAGCTGGTCATCATGGACAATCTATCGGCTCACAAAGTGCAGGGTGTACGGGAGCAGATTGAAGCCCGGGGCGCGCGCCTGATCTATCTGCCCGCCTACTCGCCGGACTTCAACCCGATCGAGCAAGCCTGGTCGAAGATCAAGCAGTTGTTGCGCTCGGCCAAGGCCCGAACCGTAGAAGCTCTGGAAAGCGCAATTACAGAAGCCCTGGCAGCCGTTACCGCCGAGAACGCCTTAGCCTGGTTCTCTCATTGCGGATATGGTCTACAATAACTGTGAAAACGCACTGGAAGCCCTGCCGTTGGGTGGGTACGCGGCCCAACGGCGAGCGACTTTGCTGGGGCTGCTGGAGCAGTTGGAACAGCAGATCGCCAGCCTGGATACGGCGGTGCTGTGCGAAGCTCAAGCGCGACCCGATGCGGTGCGGCTGATGACCCATCCCGGAGTGGGGCCGGTGATCAGTTTGGCTTTCGTGGTTACGCTGGGCCCAGTGGAGCGATTTGCCGGAGCGCGCCAGGTGGCCAGCTATTTCGGACTGATTCCACGGGAGCGCTCCAGCGGAGGCAAGCAGCGGTTGGGCGGCATCAGCAAGCAGGGCAATTCGTTTGTGCGCTACCTGCTGGTGCAAGGCGGGCATAGTGCGGCGCGCCTGGGCCCTGAGTTGAAACGTTTTTACGGCCACTGCAAGCACACTCACGCGCACGCGGGAGTGGCCAAAGTAGCGGTGGCCCGCAAGCTGGCGGTGCGCTTGTACTGCATGTTGCGTGACGGCATCAGCTATGCCGAGTGGCGCAGCCGCCGGCGCTCGCATGCAGGTGAGCCCGAGTCATACTGTGGTCGAAAGTAGACCGAACGCTTGAGTGGGCAGCCTGCCTCCCGGCCGCCGAGGGTGGGGAGATCGAAGCCGTAATCATGGGCCAACCTCCCCGCGGGGGGAACGGGAGGCCCGAAGAGATGGCTGGTGGGAGTGCCGGGGACAGTCCCATCGCCGGATTACAGAAGAACGAGCCGAAGATCGGATGCCAGGAAAGACAAAATCTTCAGCTAAGGAACGAAGCTCAGCTCTACCGCGCTGCGCTTCGTTCCTGGCTCCATGGTGGGCAAGCCGGAAGCCGCGTCAAGGGTCGAGATGAACGCCAAAAGAGGGCGCCCTTGACCCCGCTTCCGGCTCGCAGAGGATTCGTGTGCTCTTGACAATGCCGACGTCGTTATAGACAGGATGACAACAATTGAGGTTACGGTACGGGGCGGTGCTTGGGTCGGAAGGCGTGGAAGTACCACTTCAGATATTGTGGCAACCAAGCCCATATCTGGAACCGCGATTCGCCCTGCGTTCTGCCGCGCCAGGTTGTCGGTATCTCCACGATGCGATTGCCCGCGAGGAAGGCTTTCACCGTAATTTCAAGGTTGAGTTCGAAGCCCGCCTTGCTCTCAATCGTCATGTTCTTCAGCATTCTGCTGTCGTAGAGCTTGAACGCATTGGTCGCATCGTGCGTGGGAATCCCTCGAAACCAGTGCAGAGTGAGACCAGCAAGTCGCGACATAGCCCCCTTCAGAGGAGGCGAATCAAGCAACCGTCCGCCGGGCATGTAGCGGCTGGCAACAACTACCTGGTATCCCTGACGATAGTAGTCGACCATCTGGTCCACTTGTGTTAGGTCATCGGAAAGATCGGCCATGATCACCAACACAGGGCCGCTTTCTACCAGGTTGAAGCCGGTGCGGATTGCTCCAACTACCCCTCTTCCCACATTGTTTTTGACCGGGATTAGCCGCGCTTCTCCGGAGGAGATAATCTGCTGCAGGACGGGAACGGTGTTGTCTTCGTCGAAGTCATAGACCACGAAGGCCCTGAACCGCGACCGGATGTGTGAGGTGACTGCACTCCATAACGCGGGGAAGTTGGCTCCTTCGTTGTGAACAGGAATGACCAAGGTCAGTTCGGATGCGACATCCACTAGATCTGACCTACTTCGATCTGTCCAGCCACCCAGGGAATGACTTCGTCCAATATCTCGCTCAGACTCGTGGTGGCTTCAAATCCGAGCAATAGCTTCGCCTTGCGTGTATCGGGGGAGCGCTCCTGCACGTCATACTCGAACGGCGGATCGGAAACATACCGAAACGGCTTGCTGTCACCATGGACCTTGTGCCAGATCATCTCGGCCAACTCTAAAACCGTGGTATGCGCGGGAGTAGAAAGATTGAAGTCTTGGTTGGCCGCGGCAGGATGTTCCATGCAAATTCTTATTCCCTTTGCCAAGTCTCCACCATACGTGTAGTGCCGGACTTGATTTCCAGAACCGAGAATGTGGAGGGGGTCCTGGCCCTTGAGTACCTTCTGGGCCAGGTCGGGTACAACATGCGACATCGCCAGCTTCACATTGCCGCTATAGACGTCATGGTCGTGCAATGCCCGCTTTTCTCCGACGCCTACGCAATTAAAAGGACGCACGATGGTATAGGGCAGCTTGTACTGCTGCCATCCACCCTGCGCAAAATACTCCGTCGCCAGCTTCTGAAATCCGTAAGTCGAACGTGGCGGAGGGCAGCGATGCTCGGCGCCTTCGGGAGTGGGATACTCCGAAGTGCTCTCGAATACCATGCTGGACGACATCACGGTGATCTTTTGCAGCTTCTTATGTTGATGAGCATAGAGCGCAGCATCGAAAGAGGCTGCGGTGATACGTTCATTCTCCGCTAGCAAGTCGTAGGCGAACTCGTGGAAATAGCTGATGCCGCCGATCATTGCGGCCGAAGCAACAAAGTGATCGCAGTCGAATAGCAGGTCCTTCAGCAAGGATACATCCTTACAATTTGCCTCGACGAACTGATAGTGGGGATGTTTGTCGTAGGACTTCTCGAGACGGCCGTACTTGCTGAAGTTATCGACGCCGATCACTTCATAACCGGCTTGAAGCAATTCCTCGACCAGGTAGCCACAAATAAATCCTGCCGAGCCAGTGACAAGTACTTTCATGACCGGACGTCTCCTGCCGCCACCGGCATTGCAGGCTGGGGAGACTGTCCCCGGCGCTCCGGCCAATAGTTCCAGATGTCGATAACAATCTTGTCGGCTGGAATCGGAAGGTCCAGGTAGGCTGCATGGGGGGCTCCCAGCACAAGTATTTCAGCCCGGCTGAGGGCTTCACTCAGCGGAACGAGTCGCGGATCGGGCACGTACGGATCGGTGCACAGGACCTCTTTGGCCTCGACCTCCAGCAGCTTCTTCAGCTTGTACGACAGGCTGTCACGATTGTCGTCGGACTCGCCTTTGAAAGCCATTCCCAGGATCGCAACCGTCTTGTCGGCGAGACCGAGCGGACGCATCTGCGTCACCACAAAGTCGGGAAGCCCCTCGTTCACCAGCATCGCGGCGTGTCCGAGGAAGAAATGATTGCCGGAGAACGCCGAAAGCTGCAGCGTGTCCTTGAGCAGGCAAGGGCCGGCCGCAAAGCCGGCGCGCGCAAAGCTCCGCATCCTGGGATACTCCCGAGTAACCGCATCATGAATGCGGTAGAAGTCGAGGCCGTAAGTTTCGGCCAGCATGTAGAACTGATTTGAGATGGCGAAGTTCAAGTAGCGCCAGCTGTTGGTGAACAGCTTGGCCAGCTCCGCTTCCAGGGGCGACAGCTCAATCACCGTGGATGCTACGGTGAGGAACAATTCACGCGCCCGCTGCATCGCTGCCGGTTCGAAAGCCGACACAATCTGTGGCAGCTTGACCAGTTCCTCCATGGCTTTGCCTTCAGCGATGCGCTCGGGGCAGAACGCCAAATCAATGTCGCGCCCCAGGGACTTGATTCGCTGATACACCAGCTTGGTCACGCCCGGGCTGATCGTGCTGCGCATGACAGCAAGGTCCCGTCATTAATGTACTGGAGCATGCCGTCCACGCTCTGATACAGCTTGTTGACTGTGGGATTAAGGTGCCGGTCAACCGGCGTGCCGACAACGGTGATGACGATGTCCGCCGTTCGCAGGCAGGTCGCGTCGGTGGTGGCGGTAAGACTCTTGCCCAGGATCTGCCTCAGAACGGGCTCGGCTCCGGCTTCGCGAAACGGCATCTGGCCGGAGTTGATGGTTTCGACTTTGGCGGCGTCGATATCGAGAAGGGAGACCGACCATCCGCGGCTGGCCAGTATGATTCCTAGCGGTAAGCCGACGTGTCCACAACCGCCCACAATGACGAGGTTATGCTGATCTGACAATGGAAATGTCCTTAAGCACGAAGTTGAAGCGCAATTCTACCGCATTAGCAAATGGCCGTCGCGCTTCGTCTCAGCGGCGTCGGCTCAAGAGGGAAGCGATTGAAGACCCTGACACAGCGGCTTGACGAAAACGAACTGGTCGTTCGGGACTTGCGCCGAGGCGCAGGAGCAGTACAATGGCTTGGCATCCCAATCGGCCCGGGCCACGAGGAACCCGCTGGAGCTGGACGATTCTCTTTTGCGGTGAGAAATATAATAAAATGGGCTGATGTGACAGCGGCGGGGAAGAGCCTTTGTTCGCTTGCGATTCTCAGGATTTTGCTTAATCTGGAACCGTGGGAGTGAACTCGGCTGGAAAGGATGTGCAAACATTTGCACTACTTGCATTCAAAGTACTGCGCTTCTGGAAGATAGAGATATTAACATATTTGTTATCATATATTTGAGTAGTGCTCTATCTTGCACTCTCGGCCAAATAATTGCACACACCACTGAGGGACTGCAGTAGAAATCAAACAGGGAGCGAGGACTAGTGGCGCTGGCCGGCACCAAAGCGACGAATACTGCTTCGCCCCAGCCACCAGACGATCAGGTCACGCTGGGGGAGAGTAGCGCTTCGAAATCTTCCGCCTTGTGGCAAACGCTCAAGCCTTTCGGCTGGAGAGGGTTGCTACTGGTCGGAGTCATGTTTGCGCTGTATCTACCTGTTCTGAAGCATCTGGTTGGTCAGTGGTACAACGACGCCGACTACTCCCACGGATTTCTAGTACCGTTGCTGTCGCTTTACCTGATCTGGCAGCGGCGTGAAAAGTTGCGCCAGGTCCCTCGCCGTCCGTCGCCGTGGGGAATGTTGGTCGTCTTGTTCTCGATCGGGCTGCTCTTTCTCGGAAGTTTAGGCGCAGAACTCTTCCTGGCCCGTATCTCGATACTCGGTACGATCTGCGGGCTGATCGTATATTTTTCTGGCGGTGCCTTGCTGCGCGCCATGGCCTTCCCGCTGGTCTTTTTGCTGTTTGCGATTCCGATACCGGCCCTGATCTACAACGAGATTGTTTTCCCGCTGCAATTTATCGCTTCCAAATTCGCAACTTCGACCTTGGATATGCTGAACCTGTTTCCCGTCATGCGTGAGGGCAATATCCTGATTTTGCCTCACATGTCGCTGGAGGTTGTGGAGGCATGCAGTGGGATTCGGTCGTTGATGTCCCTGCTGGCATTGGCCGCAGGATATGGGTATTTGGTCGAGCGCAGCACCTTCGTGCGCTGGTTCCTGTTCCTGGCCATGGTCCCACTGGCCATCATCAGCAACGGCACCCGGGTGATGATAACCGCTGTGATGGCGAATTATATCGGCCCACAGGCAGCCGAAGGTTTCATGCATGAGTTTTCTGGCTGGGTGATCTTCATAGTGGCCACGGCGCTATTTTTGGCTTTGCACAGCCTAACGATTGTGGTGCGGAAGAAAATGGGATGGTTACCAAAGGATGAAGGTCCCCTGGCAAAAGGGAAGGTGACTCAATGAAATATGGTGGCCGCTATTGGATCATGATTGCCGTGCTTGTGGGAGCGACGACCGGCATAAGGTACCTATCCCATGGAGAAGCTACGCCGCCCGCCAAGCCGCTCTCCGAATTCCCCACCCAAGTCGCGGGATACACCATGGGCGCCAGTTGGCCTCTTGACAAGGAAACTATCGATTTACTAGGAGTGACGGATTACCTTAACCGCGGCTATTTTTCGCAGTCTCAAAAGTTGATTACCCTGTACATCGGATATTTTCGCAGCCAGCGCACCGGCGCCAGCATTCACTCGCCCAAGAACTGCCTGCCGGGGGCCGGATCAACCCCCATGACGG
The DNA here is from genome assembly GCA_963836295.1 of uncultured Acidobacteriaceae bacterium. Classification (GTDB taxonomy): domain Bacteria; phylum Acidobacteriota; class Terriglobia; order Terriglobales; family Acidobacteriaceae; genus Bog-257. The sequence continues at coordinate 266,800 of CAWIIY010000017.1, forward strand.
AAACCATCTATGAACTGCCTCTCGATGACGGGCGTAAAGTACCCATTAATCTGTACGTCGTTCGCAAGGATTTGGATGAGCAACTCGTGTTGTATTGGTACCAGGCGCACGGCCGCATCGTGGCCAGCGAACTCTGGGGTAAGTTTTATTTGGTATATGACGCGCTTCGCTTGAACCGCACAGACGCCGCTCTGGTTCGTATTACCACTCCCATCTACAACGGGAATGAGGAGCAGGCGCGTACGCGGGCGCTGGCATTCGCGAAGCAAATTACAAGTGACGTCGATCAGATCATTCCTCGGTGACCCAGGAGAAGGCATGCGTAACCGCTACATCGTCTTTGTCGTGATGGCAGTACTGGCCATCGTTTTCGTTGGTTGCACGCGAAACCCGGAAGTCGCGAAGCGCAAGTACTTAGAGAGCGGCATGAAGTACATGAACCAGAAGAAGTACGATTCTGCCGTGATTCAGTTCAAGAAAGCCTTGCAAATTGATCCGCGCTATGCCGAAGCACATTATCAACTGGCGACTGCGGAAATGGACTTGCAACACTATCGGGAAGGTTACGGAGAACTCACCCAGGCGGTTGAGATGGATCCCAACCACTTCAAAGCGCGTCTTGCACTGGGTGGCTTGTACATGGCTGCCCACCAGTTCGACAAGGCGGAGGAGCAGGCGAACTACATTGTCCAGCACGACCCCAAGAATGCGGAGGGATATATTCTGCTGGGCAACTCTCTACTTGGGCAAAAACATCAGCAGGATGCGGTTGACGCCTTCACCAAGGCGATTTCCCTAAAACCGGACAGCGCTGACGCCTACCTCAATCGTGGCGTGTTGTACGCCTATATGAAGGAGGACGCTTCCGCCGAGCAGGACATGCGCAAGGCCATCAGCCTCGATCCGCACAAACTGCCTGCCTATGCCAACCTTGCGGGTTTTTACATGTACGAGAAGGACCCGAAAAAGGCGGAAGATGTATACCGGCTCGCGATCCAGAACAATCCGGACAAACCGGCCCCCTATCTACGCCTCGCGGGTCTGATGTTGCGGGAAGACCGTAAAGCAGAAGGCGAACAGGTGATTCAGCAGTTGCGCGACAAGCAGCCGAAATCGGCAGAAGTCGCGACCGCAATTGGTGACTACTACCTGGCTTCCAGAAACCCTGATGCCGCCATCAAGGAGTACCAGCGCGGTCTGAGTTACGCCCCCAAGGACGAGGAGTTGCAACTGCGGCTGGTGGAAACTTTGATCAATACCGGCAAGATAGACGAAGCCACGAAGATGACGGACGGCATGCTGAAGGACAAGCCGGGCGACATCACAGCGCGCATTACTCATGCGCGATTGCTGGCCATCAAAGGCAACAACACCGAAGCAATCACTACTCTGCGTGACGTTGTCCACGATGCCCCAGACAACGCCCAGGCCCACTATATGCTGGGACAGGTGTTGCGCCAAACGGGCGATATGGCCGGAGCCAAGTCCGAGTTGCAAGAGGCCATGAGGCAGCAGGCCTTTCGAGGTCAGCCGGAAAGCCCGATGGTCCTCAAGGCCTTGGCAGAAATCTATCGTGACACGCACGATTACGACACCGCTCGCGAATACGCGGCGCGTTTGCAGAAGCTGAATGAAAACAATCCCGAGGCCCATTTCCTGAACGCCACCATCGACATTGGCTCGAAGGACTACGCCGCCGCTCTCGATGAATTGAAGGAAGTGGAGAAGGCCGCGCCGAATGATGCGACGGTCCATCTCAATATGGCATTTGCCTACGCCGGGCTGAAGAATTATGCCGACGCGGAGCGCGAGTTCCAATTTGTGGTGAAGAACTATCCGACGTTTGACGCGGCTTGGGCCGACTACATCTCTTTGCTGTTTAGCACGAACCAGCCGGCCAAAGCTTTGGCATTGGCCAACCAGTACGTCACCGCAAATCCTACCCGGGCTTCCGCGCACTTCATCAACGCTACTGCCCTGGCCTCGGCTAAAAAGTACGAGCAGTCCGCGGCGGAGTTCCAGAAAGTCCTTCAAATTGACCCCAAGTCGATGATGGCTTATTTTCGGCTGGCTCAGCTGCAGCAGATGATGGGACAGACGGACGCAGCTCTGGATTCGTACCAGAAGGCGCTGGCGCTGCAGCCGACCTCAACGGCGGTGAATAACGCGATCGGAAACGTTTACCTGAGCAAGGGCGATTTGAAATCTGCCGGCAAGTACTTCCAGGCAGCTCTTACGCAGAATTCTCATGATCCTGTCGCAGCCAACAATCTGGCATGGGTTTACGCTGTCGAGGGGGAAAACCTTGATATGGCATTGAGCCTGGCGACCCAGGCAAAACAAATCGCTCCTGACATGGTTGCAGTCAGTGACACGCTGGCTTGGATCCAGTACAAGAAGGGCAATTATCGCGTTTCAGTCTCGCTCGCCGAGGACGCGGTGAAGAAGAACCCGCAGAGTGCTGACTACCGTTATCACCTGGGAATGGCCCTCAGCGGAGCGGGAGAAAGAGATCGGGCCAAGACCGAGTTGCAGAAGGCACTGCAATTGAACCTGAAGGGCACGGATGCGCAGGAGGCGCAGAAGACCCTGGCATCTCTGCAATAGGCGACTCACCCTATCTGCGCTGCCGCGCTGGCACTCTGAGGCTGTTCTTTGTGAACTGCCAGGGGATCCGTCAAGCGCGGCGGCGCAACCCAGCCACGAAGCTCCTGCGGGCTGCACCGTTCTATTTCCTTTCGGTTCGCAACCAGCTTTTCGTACGAGCTTATATTCTCACGCGGCCCCGCCAAGCCGTTTCTATAAGAGAGTGTCAGGCCAGTCGCTAAGACACTGGGCTCCCACCCTGGTGTGGGAGCAGCCCACCAAACTTTGTGGCGTTATAGAAAGGCATGTTTTGAAAGGGTCACTCTCAAAGTTCCCTCCAGGTGAAGGCCCATCGATACCTTGCAAGCCAGCCGACTTTGGCGGCGCAAAGGAAGAAACCGTCCAAGAGCGGTTGTGCCGACTTTTCCGCGCATCGAAAAGTTGAATCGAGGTACCGCCTCTGCTAATCTACCTAATCTAACTAACTGGTTAATTAAAATGTCATCTCTACTTTTGACGCGGCGGGGGACCCGTCGTCAGCCCGAAGCAAGCCGGGGCGCGATTCTCCAGGCGGCGCTGGTGGAATTTGCCCAGGAGGGTCTTGCAGGCGCGCGCATGGACGCCATAGCGGCGGCTGCGGGCGTCAACAAGGCGCTGCTCTATTACTACTTCCGGGACAAGGAAGCGCTATATGGCGCGGTGCTCGATGAGTTCTTCATCCGGCTGCTGCGGCGGGTGACGCAAGCCCTCGCTGGAGCGGGTCCGGCGGGCGAGCGGCTGCTGACCTATGCCCGTGCGCATTTCGATTGCATTGCCGAGTCCCCGCATTACGCCAGGCTCTTCCAGGGAGAGCTAATGAGCGCCGGCAGCGGACGGGCGTCCCACCTGGAGCGGGTGGTTGAGCAATACATCAGGCCAATCTCCATACGCGTGGTTGCAGTGTTGCAAGAGGGCATTGCGAGTGGAGAATTCCGGCGCGTGGATGCTATGCAATTTGCGCCCTCGATGGTGGGGATGATTGTCCACTACTTCGTCGTAGCGCCGGTGGCCCGCAAACTGTTGTCGCGGGATCCATTCTCGCCTGGAGCCCTTCGCCAGCGGCGTGCAGCTGTTCTCGATTTCATTGCAGCGGCGCTGTTCGCGGACCAATTCGCCGGAGTGAAGCTGGCGGCGAGAGTGGCAACCCTCGCCGAAGCGGGACCTGGAGTCGGTTCGAATGTTGCGAAGGCGCCCAAACGCCCCTTCAGGGTGCAAGGGAAACGGCGATGAAGGCGAACAAATTTTTCATCTTTCTCTTCGTTTTGTTGGCGATCGCGACCGCCTACTACTTCTATTCCACCGATCGTACGACCGACACCGTGCTTATCGGAATTGTGGATGCGAACCAGGTGATGGTGAGTTCCAAGGTCATGGGGCGGATTGAGAAGCTGAACGTGGATGAAGGATCGAAGGTCACAGCCGGAGACCTCATCGCCGAGATCGACTCCGCCGAGCTTGAGGCCGAGAAGAACGCGGCGGAAGCCACCATCCGCGCTTATGACTCGCAGGTGTCTTCCATGCGTGCTACCGAGGCGCAGACCTTGGGTGAAACCAACAGCGGCGTGGTGAATGCGCGGGCTCGATTGGCGGCGGCCAAAGCGACCCTGTTGCAGTCGCAAGCTGACCTGGCCCGGATCCAGAGCGACTCCCAGCGCATGATCGCGCTGGCGCAAGCGGGCGTCGAATCCGACCAGGACCGGGTACGGGCCGACGAGCAACTCAAGGCGCAAAAGGCCTTCGTTGTGAGCGCGCAGAAGAATGTCGATGCGGCGCAAGCTGACTTGAACACCGCCAATGCACGGATTCACCAGCAGACAGCTGCGGCCAGCAACGTCGCCGCGGATGTGGCGCAGGTGGCCAACGCGCGCGCCCAACTGGCGGAAGCCGAAACCCGCCTGGGCTACACCAAAATCTATGCCCCCGTGACGGGAACGGTCTCGGTACGCGCCACTCGGCAAGGCGAAGTTGTGAATCCAGGAGAGCCGATCGTGACCATCATCGATTTCGGCGACACCTGGGTGCGAGCGGAAGCTCCCGAGACGGAAGCACGGTTTGTCGCTGTCGGCGACAAGTTGCAAGTCCGCCTGCCGGCAGGCAAGTCAATCGAAGGCACGGTGATCTTCAAGGCGGTCGAGAGCGACTACGCAACCCAGCGCGACGTTAGCCGCCGGAAGCGCGACATCAAGACTATTGGTCTCAAGCTGAAGGTTGACAATCCCGACGGTGCGCTCGTCCCCGGAATGACCGCCGAAGTTCTGCTTCCGCAAAAACTGACGAAAGGCGCGCCATGAGCTGGTTCACTCCGAAATCGAAGCCCAGCGGCTGCGATGCGCCGGCCAACGGCGATGCCATTGTGGTGGACCACATCACCAAGAAGTATGGAGACTTCACGGCGGTGGACGATGTTTCGTTCAATGTGCACCAGGGCGAAATCTTCGGATTGCTGGGGCCAAATGGCGCCGGCAAGTCCACGCTAATCCGCATGATGACCACGCTGCTGCCGCTCACCAGCGGGCGGGCGCTGATTAATGGTTTCGACGTCGCGAAGGAGCCAGACTCAGCCCGGCACTGCATGGGAGTAATTCCGCAGGCGCTGACCAGCGATATCGATCTGACCGTGGGAGAAAACCTCAGCATTTACGCCAAACTGTACGGGGTTCCCGCCGGAGACCGTGAGCGCAACATCAACGACCTGCTCGAAACGGTGGATCTGCAGAAGTGGCGCCATGCGCAAACTAAGACACTCTCTGGCGGTATGCGGCGGCGGCTGGAGATCGCTCGTGGACTGGTACACAGCCCGAAGATTTTCTTCCTCGATGAACCGACCACCGGGCTCGATCCGGTGTCGCGCGTAGCAGTGTGGGAGATGCTGACGGAGATCAAGAACCGGCGCGCGTTGACCATTCTCATCACCACCCACTATATGGACGAGGCCGACCGGCTCTGTGATCGCGTAGCCATCGTCGACCACGGCAAGTTGGTGGCGCTGGATTCTCCAATGGCACTGAAGGCCAATGTACCCGGAACAAACGTGATCGAAGCCCAGTTTCTCAACGCGCCGGCGGACTGGCAAACGGAGCTAGGAAAGCTCGAGGATGTTACCTCTGTGCAAGCTGAAGCCGCGGACATGTTTCGCATCCTCAGCAGCAACGGCTCAAAGACCACCACGGAGCTGGTGGAACTTGCAGTGCGCTCCAACGTGCAAGTCAAGTCCCTTTCGGTCCAGAACACGACGTTGGACGATGTCTTCGTTCACTACACTGGACGGCAACTACGCGATGAGCAGGTGAAGGCTTACGGCTTTGTGATGCCGGATCGTCCGGGGATGCGCCCATGAATCGGATGTGGGCGATTGTCGAGCGCGAGTTGCGGAAGTTCTTCCGCTCGCCGACGCTAATGCTGGTGGCCATGGTCTTTCCCCTGGTGCAGCTCATTGTGCTGGGTAACGCATTTGGCGGCAAGATCAAGGAGGCGCGACTCGGGGTGGTCGATCACGGACCACGGTACTCAAGCGGTGAAGGTCCTGGAGGCGTTGGCAGCGGTGCAGTCCAATGCGCGGACGTTTGTTCCGGTGCCTTACGACAGCGACAAGCAGGCCATGGAAGACGTGCGCACGGGCAAGCTGGACGGCGCCATCATTATTCCGCCGGAATACTCACGGCGCGTCTATGAGGAGAACCATCCGCGGATTGCGCTGGTGGTGGACAACACCGACAACTTCATGAGCTCGACGCTGGAGCAGGAATTCAGCGACCTGACCAAGGCGCTGAATAATCCTGATGTAGAACCGTCGCGCATTCAGCAGCAGATCACGCTCGACACGGTTGAGCTGTATCCCTACATCGAGTACATGAAGTACCTGCTGCCCGGATCGATCGCACTGGCCATGTTCGTCTCCGTCATGATCGGCGGCGGTATGTTGTATATCGACGATAAGGCGCGCGGAGTGCACGAAGGCTATCTGGTGACGCCGATCACGAAGTTCGAGTTGGTTGCCGGACTGAATATTGCGGGTGCGCTGAAAGCCATCATGGCAGGCATTGTGATCACCGTGCTGGGATCGCTGCTGGCTGGGTTGGGAACTGTATTCACGCCGCAAAACATGCTCTATGTTTTTCTGATGGTCGTGGTGACTTCGCTGGCGTTTAACACCATGATGTTCCTGCTGATGGTGCGAGTGGAAGATCCGCTGGTGCCACGCGCCATGTTCGGCATCCTGAACACGCTGCTGTTTTTTCCCAGCGGCGCGATCTACCCGATTAAGGCGTTTCCGGCATGGCTGCGCGGAATCGCCTACGTCGATCCCTTTACATATTCAGTGCACGGCTTCAAGGCAATTCTGCTGAAGGATGCGGGCTTCGTGGCGATCCGCACGGACCTGTTGTATCTGACGGTCGCGGCCGCCATCATGATCACGATTGCCACCGCCTTGTTCAAGCGCACGCTGTAGCCGGGCTGTGGGAAAAACCTGCGGAACGGAGACCTCAGGCAGGTGTCGGACTGCAGCTTTCGTTCCAAGGCGCCTCGGCGTATTTGGGGCCGGAGCGGCCTCTAAAATTCTTGGTTACATCGTGTTCGGGCGGGTGTAGAATCGCGCCAATCTGAGGATGCCGATTGTGGGGCACAGCCGCTGCGGCCATACTCACCCTGCGATTTGCTCTTCCTTTCCGGGTCTCTCCCGACGAGTTGGCGCGGCGAGTTCGACCCGACGCTCTTGAGATTGCCGGTCTCCCCCGCGATCTCGGGGAGGCAGCTATGCGGTATCAAGTTTGGATCGCTCCCGTTTTGTTTACGCTTCTAATCGCGTCGGCACAGGCCCAGTTTGGAGGGGCTGCAGGCGGCTTCTCGGGGGCAGGAAACGTGCACGTGCGCGTTGTCTTCGACAACGATCGTACTGCCGGCGCCAATCTGCTGGTACGTTTGATGCAGGGCTCCAGTAATACTCCGGTTGCAAATACCTACACGAATTCTAATGGCGAGGCGGAATTCAGCGGAGTTCGCGTCGGCGATTACAACGTTGTCGTCAGCGGGGATGGAATCGAGACCACCGACAGTGGAGTGTTCCAGACGGATGAGCGCAAGGTCACCCAATCGCAATACATCACCGTGCGCCGCCTCCAGAATTCCGGCGCGGCGGCGGCCGGATGGCAGGCTTCCACGGTTTCAGCGGGTGGCCTCAATGTTTCTCCGAAGGCGCAAAAGGAACTTGACAAGGCCAATAAGGCGATGGCCGAACAGGATTTCAAGAAAACGCTGGAACACTTGAACAAAGCCATCGCCATCGAGCCCCACTATGCCGCGGCCTACAACAATCTTGGCGTGCTCTACAGCCGGATGAACGACGACGCCCACGAGCAGGAAGCGCTGGAAAAGGCCATCAGCCTGGACGATCACTTCACGGCGGCGTACGTGAACCTTGCCAAACTGTATCTGCGACAGAAGAATTTCCCCAAAGCCGAACCTCTGCTGGAGAAGGCGGCGAGCGGGGATCCCAACAACGCCGACAGCTTGATGCTGCTAGCCGATGCCCAGTATATGGACCACCACTACGATGCTGCCATCGCCACTGCTCGTGCAGCCGCTTCGTCGAAGACACACCCGGCATTTGTGCATTACATTGCGGCTCGCGCCTACGACAAGGAAAACCGGCGGGAGGAGGCCCTCGCGGAATTGCAGTTGTTTCTGAAAGAGGAACCTACAGGCCCGCGCGCCGATTACGTGCGCGCCACCCTTCAATCCCAGCAGCGGCAGCAGCAGGGGCAATAGATCACAGCACCGCCGGTGGGTGAGTGCGTCGCCCTGCCTGCGTCCGGCAGTGATCAACGGATATCACTCCGAGTGCTTCAATTTCATGCCAGCCTTGTTCGCCTCCAGAAACTCACGAATCTGCTCGGCTTGATCGAGCAGCCGGGTCCATTGCTCATAGTAAAGAGTGACGGGGAAGCGTCCCAGGCCATACACGCTCATACCGCCCTTTTCGCTGACTTTAAACTCCAGACTGCCTCGCTTACGCCCCTGAGTCTGCTTTTCCAGTTCCTCGACTCTGGCTTTCAGCTCTTCGTAACTTGGATCAGCCATATCGATCTCCCCTCGAAATGATCAAGCGCACATCACTGCCGCCCCACTCCGTGGACGAATGCCAGCCGATCCACCTTGGAACGGTCAGATACATCGTACCTGTTTTGCTGCGATCGTGAAGGTGAGCTAGTGCACAAAGGGCTGTTCATAGTAACGGACTCTCAGTGCGAGGGGGATTAGAAACGGTCCATACCGGACTGGGTACCCATTTGTTGTGCTCTAATCATCTCAGTGGGTGGGGACCGTGCCGTTGCCTGATCCATTGCGGAGGACGATCTGGGGATGCCGGACATTGGTGTGGCTTGCCGGCTGGCTCGTGCCGCGTGCGCAACGCAGCGAATGGCGCGCCGCGAGGATTGGCCAAGTTTGGCATTGGTGCCACTTCCTGGCCGAGTCAGGCCAACTGAGTCGCGAGAGAAAGCTTGAACTGGCAAGGTACTGCTGGGGCCTATTCAGCGAGGCCTTCTGGCTCCGCTACGAACGGGAAGTTTTTCTGCGGCGCATCGATCAGGTGCAGCGCGCACCCGCAACCTGCCTGACAGTTATCGTTTTTCTGCTTGTAGTGATTGTCTGGGTAGGGGGATTCATCCCGCTCGCGCGGTCGCTATTTTCATCTGCGGTTTCCCAACCCGAACGGGTCTGCATTGTCAGCCTGAATGGCAAATTCCGACGTTTCCGGTCCGAGACGCTGCTGGACCTCACTTCCGCATGGAAAACGAGCAAGTTTCTCGACGCCGTCGCTCCTTACTCTTGGGGACCGGGCAAGCTGGCCGCAGGAAAGCGGGCTGTCCCGATATTGTCCGCTCGAGTTGCTCCCGACTTCTTCCACATCCTGGGCGTGAAGGCGGCTCTGGGGCGGGCATTTGAGAGCGGTGATGGGCAGGGTTGCCCCGACTGCGTGGTACTCAGCAACGACCTCTGGGCCTTTCAGTTCAAGAGCGGTCCGGCGGTGATAGGCCGCCGAATCGTGGTTGACGGCAACGAAAAAATCGTGATTGGAGTTCTGCCTCGCAACTTCCGTCTCGTCTCTTCCGACATCGGAGTCTGGACGATGTTGGATTCAGCCTCGCCACCATTTACGAACTTCGTGGAACGGATTGGCGCCGTCGCCTTGATGAAACCAGGAGTGACGGAGGCGCGGGTGGAAGCCGATCTCACCGACCTTAGCGAAAATGCCGGGTATGTATTTCCGGCTTCGCTGCTGGTGGTAACTTCGGCAAAGGCGGAGATGCGCCGCACGGTTGCGTCCTACTTGCTCTTCCTGATGCTGGCGATCGCCAGCGCCGTTGCGATTGTGCACGCGCGCCGACAGGGCGCGGGGTTAGGAGGCGCTCGGGTGAGCTTGGGTCAACGCTGCCGCTGGTGGGCCTTCTTTGTGGCGAAGTCGGCTCTTTTGCTTAGCTGCGTCTGTCTACTGGCTTGGGTGAGCATGCACGCCATTGTGGTTTACCTGGTTGGACCGGTTTATCCGATGGCCGATGGGGTAGCCTTGTGGCTGTTTCTGATTCTGTCGCTTGCCCCATTGTCCTGGTCTATTCAAGATCAACAGAAACGCTGCCGTGTCTGCCTGTGGCGCCTGGGTATTCCAATCCGGATAGGAGCTCCGGGCAACGTCTTGTTTAACTGGTCGGGAACGGAAATGGTTTGCTCTAAGGGCCACGGCGTTCTATACCTGCCGGATTCTGAGGCCAAGTGGCTGGAAGGCGATCGCTGGAACAACCTGGACGATTCCTGGGCCGGTCTGTTCCGCAGGGAATGAAGCCTGCGCGTTCGGAAGCCTCGGTGGCTTGGAGTCGAATTAATGGCGTCGCTTTAGCATCTGTCCTGTGGCATGATCTCGTCATGACGCCAAGATTCAAGAGAGTGCTGGAAGCGATATTCTGGTTTGTTGTCGGCCATCTCAGTTGTGCCATCATGCAACACCTTGCCGTGGGGAGGTAGCTATGACATCGGCAAGGGAAACGCTGAACCTTTCTGAGGTTGCTCCAAATCTCAGCAGTTAGCCGGGTATGCGCCCAGGGCCAATGCCTGGTGAATTGCATTCGACAAGTCCGCAACGCTAAATGGCTTTTGCAGAAATGCACTGCCTTGCAACAGGATGTCGCGTCGTGCCGCACTGTCTTCGGTATAGCCTGACATGAACAACATTCGCACTGCCGGGTAACGCTGGGCGACTTCACCTGCTAGTTCGTGGCCTCCCATGCCCGGCATCACCAGATCGGTGAGAACCAGGTCGATTTTGCCCAGAAGACCCTCGCAAATCTGCAGCGCAGCTTCCCCATTCTCGGCTTCAAGAACCCGGTAACCGAGTTGCTGCAAACATTCACGTACGTTGCTGCGGATGATGGCTTCGTCCTCAACGATGAGCACGGTTTGCCCGCCTGGCTCAGAGGGTACCTCACTCCGCGCCATTGGACTTTCCAGCGCCGCTGTAATCGCGGGGAAGTACAGCTTAAAGGTCGTGCCGTGGCCCGCTTCGCTGTAAACCCAGATGTAACCTCCGCTCTGTTTCACAATTCCGTAGACGATCGACAGTCCCAGGCCAGTCCCCTTGCCTACTTCCTTGGTGGTGAAGAAAGGATCGAAAATGCGGGGCAGAATCGACTTGTCGATGCCGGTTCCGGTGTCGCTAACGGCCAACATCACGTAGCGTCCGGGTTGGACGGGCGGATGCTCCTGCGTGTAGGCGTTATCCAAATCCACATTGGAAGTTTCGAGATGAAGGACGCCGCCTCCCGGCATGGCATCGCGCGCGTTGACGGCCAGGTTGAGGATCACCTGCCCAACCTGATTGGGATCGAGCCGGGAATTCTCCAGCGCGTCATACAGGTTTGTCACCAGTCGAATGTCTTCCCCGATGATCCGGCGCAACATGTGCGAGGTCTCGCTTACTACTGAGTTCACGTTAATGACGCGGACCTGCATGATCTGCTGTCGGCCGAGTGCCAGCATCTGGCGGGTGAGGGCGGCGGCACGGTCGGCCGCGCTGGAAACTTGCAATAGCGACTTGCTGAGCGGATTATCAGGGGTGATTTGAGCGAGCATCAATTCCGTCGAGAGCTTGATCACCACCAAAATATTGTTGAAGTCGTGGGCTATGCCGCCCGCCAACCTCGCTACCGCCTCCAACTTCTGCACCTGGCGAACCTGCTGCTCCAGCACACTCTGCTGGGTCATGTCTTCGATATAACCGGCAAAGTACTCCATATTGGTCTGAACGTTGCGAGTCACTGAACCAGAGATCCGCACCGGCACCGTGCTTCCGTCTCGCCGAACAAGGCTGACTTCATAACCCTGAATTCTCGGAGTTCGTCTAAGCACCTCAATGAGCCGGCCGCGTTCTTTAGGATCCGAGTAGATTTGGGTTGAGATCTTCAGGCCCATGGCTTCGTCGATGCCGTATCCACCCAGGATCTTCAGCATCGTTGGATTCAGAGATTCAAAACGATCCTCGTCGAGCGAAGACCGGCAGATCCCGAAAGGTGCGTTGTCCACGAGCGATTGCAGCGATGCCTGCGATTGCCTCAGAGCTTCCTCCATGAGCTTGCTTTGAGTGACGTCATTAGCCAAAACCAATTCGTAGTGACGGCTGTCCTTTTCGAACCGAAACGTTCGAATCTCGGCAAAGAGCGGACTGCCATCCTTCCTCCTATGCCGCCAGACCCCCGCGGTGTTGAATCCGAGATCGACCTGGTTCATGGAATCCAGTAATGTCGGCGTCTCCTCCGGAGGGCGGATATCCAAAAGAGTCATCGCCAGGAATTCCTCCCGGGAAAAGCCGTAGGTCCGCAGGGCGGCATCATTCACGGAGACAAAACGCAAGGTGACGCAGTCATAAGTCCACATGGGGTATGGATTATCGGAGAAGAGAAGCTGCTGCTGGTTTTGCAGGTCGCGCGAACGCTGCGATTCGACCGCCAATTCCTGGCGTAAGTGGGCCAGTTCGCGATCACAGCTCAGCTTGCGCCGGAGCAACCAAAGCAACGCTCCAGCTCCGACAACGAGCGCGACGATGACGATAAGCGGCATCCGGCCAGACCCGCGCAACCATGCATCTGCAATGGCAATCCACCCCCTGGGCGTGGCGAGGGGTGATTCGACATTCTAACCGCAGTTGTACCACTTCCGAGTTGCGTTCGGTAGCATATTCTGGCTCGCTAAAATGCCACTTTTGTTGCATGCGGCTATCGTACTGAGTCGAAACCACATATGGCTTGACGTGGGGAATGCTGGGTGGTCGTGGCGCTATTGCAGCGGTGTGAAAGCCTAAGGGGTAGAGGCTGGAGCGGCTTAGTTTCTGGTGTAGCCGGAGTTTGTCGAAAAAGTGCCGCTGACTGAACTTCACCCCAGCAAGCGCAACGGCGGCGCTTGCCGGGGACCCCGATTCGCCGGCTCCGTTCAGAAAGAGACGCGGGGCGCGAACCTGAAGGTCCGCTCTACCCGTGCCTTGGCGGCTACATTAATTCGAAAACCGATCAAGGCGGCTTACAACCCGCGAACACGGGCGTAGAGTGAATCGTCAGAAGACCAGGAGCAAGCGCTGGCATGGGCTCTGACGTTTGCGCTCGAATCCCTCGATCGCCTCACCGCCTCGGCCTTCTCACCCCTGCTACAATGCAGGCGAAAACATCCATGCATTCGAAATTTCTGGCGAGTGCCAGAACGGGCGGGATCTACCCAGTTCGATCGAACTTGTGATCGAGGTTTTTCGTATAAGTCTTTAGCGGTGAGTAGGATTGGGCCAGGAGTCACGCCTCTTGGGAGCACTGATTGGACGATATCCAAGCCGTAAATGCCCTCGTCCGTCGCTGTGTTGCTGGCGACGCTGCGGCGTGGCAGGAAATCGTTCAGCAGTATCATCGCCGGATTTATAACATCTGCTATCGCTTTTCGGGATCGCCCGACGATGCGGCTGACCTGACCCAGGAAGTGTTCATCAAGATGTATCGCACACTGAGCACGTTCGACACCTCGCGGGCTTCGCTTATGACGTGGGTTACGACTGTCACTCGAAACCTGCTGGTGGACCACTTTCGCAAGGGCAAGTACGACCGAGTGACCGACTCTCTGGATGCGACGGCAGGAAACCAGGACGAAGGCCTGAGCATGGCAGAGAAGCTGGAAGACCGCTCTGCCGGTTCCCGAAGCCCGGGTGCGTAGCCAGGAAACCCAGAAGCTGGTTCACGAAGCCCTGCGAAAGCTCTCGCCCGAACTGCGCGAGGCGGTCATCCTCCGCGATCTCCAGGACATGGACTACAAGGACATTGCCATAGTCCTCAAGGTCCCTGAGGGGACGGTGAAAAGTCGCATAAATCGCGGGCGAACGGAACTTGCGAGGCTGTTACAACGTAATTACCGACAGGTGAGTTGATGCACGGCGAGAACCAATCCGGGATGCAATGTGTTGAGTGCGAAGCCTCGTTGGCCGAGGCGATCGATGGCACTCTGCATGGCTCTACGCTGGCTGCGTTTGAGGCGCACCAGCAGTCCTGCCCGGCATGCCGCGCGATGATCGAAGAGGCCACGGCGGGCATGCACTGGCTGAAGGGGTTGGATGAGGTCGAGCCGCCGCGCCACCTGATGCACAACATTCTGGCACAAACCATAGGAGCGCTTCCGTCGGAGCATGCCGTGCCCGTAACGCGAGGCGACGGTTGGCTCGATAAAGTGAAGGGCCGACTGGCGACGGTCTTCGCTCCGGTCGCGACCCCACGTTTCGCCATGTCATTTGGCATGGCATTCTTCTCCATCACCTTGCTGCTTAGTATTGCTGGCTTCCACATCAGCGATATACGGCGGCTTGACTTAAGCTCCAGGGGCATTGCCAAGACCTATTACTCAACCCAGGCGCGGGTGATTCGTTATTACGACAACATTCGCCTGGTGTACGAGATCGAGTCGCGGGTGCGTGACTTGCGCCGGGTTGCGACTCCGGAAAAACAACAGGAGGAACCCGCGCCCAAGGCCCAACCGAAAAGCGATAACCGGCAAAATCAGAATCGCCGTAACCCGAACTACAGCCGCGACGGAAGCCAGCCCCAGCTGGCTGCGTCCCCGGCTGGGAATAGACAGGTAATGAAGCAACTAACAACTCAGGCCCGGCTGAACAGGAGAACCGCATGAATTGCGCCAATCATGTCGATGTTCCCGCAGCCGCATTCTGCCGTACTTGTGGGAAACCACTGTGCAGCAGCTGCGTGCGAGACGTCCGTGGCGTTATCTATTGCGAGGAGTGTCTGGCCTCGCATTTGAGCGGCGCCGTGCCGCCACCCGGTACTGCTGCCGTGCCGCCGGGTGTGGAACCACCATCAGGCTCGCCCAGTCCCGGTTTGGCCGCGATCCTGGGATTCATCCCCGGGGTTGGCGCCATGTATAACGGCGAATATGCCAAGGCCTTCGTCCATGTGCTCATCTTCGCGACCTTGATCTGGATGACCGCTCACGTGAATGGCATCTTCGGTTTGGGCATCGCTGCGTTCGTGATTTATATGCCTATTGAGGCGTATCAGACGGCGCGTGCCCGTCAGATGGGGTTACCAGCGCCGGATCCGTTCGGTTTTAACAACTTGTTTTCGTCAGGTAGCAACCCCAAGGCTGGCGTAACTGCTAGCGCCGTACCGGTAGCCGGCAGCAGTCCTGTAGCTGAAGGCAACCCTGTCACGACGGCGGAAGGAGAACCGATCGAGAGCTATGGACACTCTCGGGTTCCGATTGGAGCTTTCATCCTGATCGGTCTGGGTGTGCTGTTCCTGCTTAACGAGATGGACGTGCTGAACTTCGACCGTTTGTGGCGATTTTGGCCACTCGTGCTTATCGCCGTTGGCATTCGCGTGCTGATACGGCGGCGCGGGATGGGCTGGTGAGGAGGACATCATGAGATACCGGTATAACCCTTATTGTTCGTGCAGCCGTTGCCGTGCTCATGGGTTCATGGGACCTGTCATCCTGATCACGATCGGGGTGCTATTTCTCCTCGACCAGTTAGGACACTTGCCATGGATGAGCTTTAATAACACCTGGCCGGCGCTGTTGATCGTGATCGGCCTGATCATGTTCCTGAAGCACAACGCTTCGGCCGAAGGCCATGTGCCTCGCGAATATCCCGGGACGATACAGCCGGGCAGGCCCGGACAACCGATGCCTCCTGGTGCGCAGGGGTATCCCGCACAATCGCCGATGGTAACGCCGCCTCCGGTCCCTCCGGCCGGCGCGATCACGACGGGCGCAACGTGGAAGAATCCCAACGATCCGGAGGTGCACAATGGCTAGCCCGAACGCCTATCCGCCGCCACCACCACCGCCGCCACCGCTTCCGCCGCAGTATCAGTATCCGCCGCCGTATCGGTATCGGCGCTCGATCACTGGTCTCGCTGGTGCTAATCATCATCGGCCTGATATTCCTGCTGCGAAATTTCGGAATCCGGTTTCCGATCTGGCACTTTTTTGGCCGCTGGTGGCCGTTGCTGCTGATTCTGTGGGGGGTGATCGCCCTGATTGAGCATGTCACTTCGCAACGCATGGGCTACCGCACGCGGCATCTCGGCGCAGCCGGAATTTTGTTGCTTGTATTGCTGGTAGCCCTGGGTGTCACCGCTCACTACTCCTCGGACGTTGACTGGGGTGGTATCCGTAATCAGATGCAGATGGACGACGATCTCGGCGGCATCTTCGGCACGGCATACACCTTTGACGAGACACTGCAACAGGCGTTTCCCGCGCACGGCAATTTGCGCGTGGTTTGCGATCACGGCAGCCTGAACATTGCGCCCGCCGACGACAACACTCTGCGCGTGGTCGTGCATAAGAAGGTGTATGCGCAGAACCAGAACGACGCCAACAAGTACAATGACGGGACTAAGCCGCAGATCACGGTGACGGGAAACTCGGTGGTGCTGAACGCCAACACCAATGGCGCGGGCGAACACGGCGTGCAGGCCGATATGGATATCTTCGTGCCACGCGACGCGACACTCGATATTGCCGGCAAACGCGGCGATGTGACCGTCAATGACCACACGGCTGATGTCAAGGTCGAGCTGCAGCATGGCGACGTTACCGCGAACGATCTCGGCGGCGCGGTGAACATAAGCCTGCAAAACGGTTCGGTGCGCGCTTCCAAGATCGCTGGCGATCTCAATGTGGAGGGCCACATTGACAACGTGACCATCGATGAGGTGGCCGGTGCAGTCCATCTCAACGGCGACTTCTTCGACGATATTCGCCTCAGCAAGATCGCCAAGACCGTGACCTTCAAGTCATCGCGGTCGGACATGCAGATTGCGTCGGTGCCTGGCGACCTGGAAATCGCCGGCGACGAGGTGCGGGGCAGCGATCTCAGCGGTCCCAGCCGCGTCATTACCCGCTCCAAGGACATTCACATCGAGAATGTCTCCGGCGACTTGCAGCTCGAGACTACCAATGGCGACATTGAAGTGCACGCAGCTGACAAACTGCCTCTTGGCCGGATCAGCATTTCCAGCAAGCGCGGTGACATCTCGCTAGTGCTGCCGCCCAAGGCTGGATTCCAGGTCTTTGCCACCACCAGCAAGGGCGATATCACCTCCGATTTCGACGCCGTGAAGGTTGACGAAAGTAACGGCTCAGCGCGGGCCTCCGGCGCCGTCGGCAGCGGTGTGAGCAAGCTGCAAATCAACACCGATACTGGCGACATCCGGATTACGAAGGGGTAGTGCTCGTTCACCAGCGAGACACAGAGGCACGGAGAAGTCCGTGCCTTTTGTTTTCTCTTGGGTGTCATCCCGAGCGACGCGCACAAACGGGGTCCCCGGCGAGCACCGGTTTTGTGCTCGCTGGGGCGTTGGAGCGAGGAGTCGAAGTGACCCCTCTCGTTGCGTCGAACTCAGATAAGCGACCGGGCCCAGACGGCCGCACTGTCATTTCCGCGAGAATGGGGGTCCTTCGACTCCGCGTCTGCCTGACCCGCAAAAGGAGCAGGGGCCGGCGGACGCTCCGCTCAGGACGACACTTACATTCACGAACTCGAGACTATCCACTATCCACTGACCACTTTTCTCACGATTCTTTCTACTTCCACCACCACATCGTCAATGCTCTTGTGCGTAGTATCGATATGCACCGCGTCCCGGGCGGCGACCAAGGGCGACGCCGAACGCGTGCGGTCGCGCTGATCGCGAGCGGCAATCTCGGCTAGAACACGCTGCGCCTCTTCGGCGGAGCGCAATCCGTTTTGCAAGATTCGCCGCTCGGCGCGAACGCTCTCCTCGGCGTCGAGAAAGATTTTCACCTCCGCGTTGGGAAACACGGCGGTGCCAATGTCACGGCCTTCCATCACCACGCCGCCGTCCCGGCCCAAGTAACGTTGGCGTCTCACCATCACTTCACGCACCTGCGAATGGATGGAAACGCGCGATGCCGCAGCCGTGACATCGGCGTCGCGTACCCGCTGCGAAACATCGCGGCCATCCAGCAGCACGCGGTTGCCTTCGCCGCGAGGTTCGAGTTCAATCACAGTACCGGTTGCCAATTGCCGGAGAGCTTCGCCATCGTCCAGAGAGACCTGCTGCTCCATCGCTTTCAGCGCCAGTGCGCGATACATAGCGCCGCTTTCCAGGTTGACGTAACCGAGCTTCTTCGCCAGGCGCGCGGCGATTGTGCTCTTGCCGGAGCCGGCCGGGCCGTCGATGGCGATCACCAACTTGCGGGCCGGGCTCATTCCTTGCCGGGGTCCTTCGCGGGTGGTGGGACTGCTCTTGCTGGCGATGTCGATGGCGATTTCCTTGGCCGGCGCTGCACCAGGGGCTTACCCGGCTGGGGTGGGTGGGGAGCGAAGCGCGGCTGCAGTTTGACCTTCCGCTCAACCGGATGAGCTGCGGGCACTTCCAGGGAAGAGACTTGTAGCAAGACGCGGCCGGCCACGTGGACAAAACTCAATTCGCGCGCAGCTTGCAGCGCGCTGACCGCTTCGCGAACCCGTGCGCGACCAATGAGGTTGGAGAAGAACTGTTCCACCTCCTCCTGCTGGGCAGCCAGGACACAATCGAGATATTTCGAAACCAGCGCCGTCAGCGACTCGGCCACCGAGACGTGCATGCCTTCTTTAACCGCCTCGGGCGACCAGCGGAAGAGGGCGTCCCAGAACACACCTTTTTCCTGGGTGTAATCCACGCGGGTAATGCGCAGCTTGGCCCACAATTCATCCAGCGCGCGATCAAGTGCTGCGGCGGAGATGTCGCCTCCCAGCAACTCGCGCAGCCGGTATTCGGGGATCGGCTCTTTCCTTCTGGATTATGTGAAACGCATCGACCGCGAGCGGAGAATATTCCGAACGCGCGCCCGCCTTTGGCGCCTGTCGCGGGTTTCGATCTCCGACCAAACCGTAAAAATAGGGAAAGACAGACGCCGAAACGATGAAATTATTTTCACGAAAGACATTCGCTTCGTAGGCTGCCTTTTCGCGGAGCAGACGGACCATGAGATGCTTGGCCTCGCGAGCGCTGGGATCGGCAAACGCCATCTGCCGAGCGGGCAGATGTTCGTCATTCCCGGCGTACGCGCCCACGAAAGTTGGCGCAAGCACTGCCGGCCGTTGTGGGTAAAGCAGGCAAAAGCCCACCGAATCGATGAATTCCCGCGCCTCCTCCAGCGTGCGGATGGGCCGCCCGTTCAAGCGCCACTTCTCCCGGCGCAGCTCCTGTAATTGCTGTTCGTGCATAGAAGGTGGCTGTCAGCTTTCAGCCGTCAGCTTTAGCCTTTAGCAATCACAATCCTAGCAAGCGCTAAATGCCGAATGCTCAGCATTCTGATGGCTGACGGCTGAGAGCTGACAGCTGATTGCTGATAGCTTCTTTCAGATTCTCTTGAAGGCCCTTTGAATGTCCTTAACAGAATACCGCAGAACAACCGGGCGGCCATGCGGACAGCTCATGGGGCAATCGGTTTTGGCCAACTCGCTCAGCAGCCACTCCATTTTGTTTTGCTCCAGCGGCATGTTGACCTTGATCGCAGCATGGCACGCAATGCTGGCGGCGATGCTGGTCCGGATCTTGTCCAGGTTCAGCGCCTGTTCCTCACGCTCGAACTGGTCCAGGATTTCATGCAACATGTGCTCAACGTCACCGGCCGTAACTCCGGCTGCGGTGGTTTTGACGGCGATGGTGCGCGAGCCAAACGGTTCCACTTCAAAGCCGTTGCGGTCCAGTTCGTCGGAGATCTCGGCAAAGACCGACATTTGGCCCGGAGTCAACTCGACGATGAGCGGCATCAGCAGTTGCTGCTTCTCGGGAGACTCGGCCAGGCGCAGCTTGCAGATCTTCTCAAACAGGATGCGCTCGTGGGCGACATGCTGGTCAATGATCCACAGGCCCTGCGGATTGATCGCGAGGATGAAAGAGTCGCGAATCTGGCCGACGGGACGAAGCGTGTTCAGTGAATCGAGTCCGACGGCTGCGTCGTCGTCCGCAATGGCGGCAGAGCAGGCATTTTCGCCCCGCGTCATGGTCGCAGCGGCGGCTACCGGTTCTCCAAACGTCTGAGCCGGGAAGCGCGCCACGGGAACAGCCGCATTTCCTTCGACAGCAAATCCGCTACCCTCGAACTGCAAACGAGCAGTGAATGGCGGTGCCTCGGGCGGTCGCAAGGCAAATGCAGCATCGGCAGCGGTCACCTGCAATTCGTCAGTCGCAAAATCGTGGGCCCCCGGAGTGAGAGAGGGCGAGGCTGTGGGTTGGGCGTGTATTTCCGTTACAAACGCGGGCACCGGGCGGGTTTTCATCAGGGCGGCACGGACCGAATCGCGAACGAAGTCGTGCAACACCGCGGACTGCCGAAAACGGACCTCGGTCTTCGAGGGATGCACGTTGACGTCAACCTCGGTGAAGGGCATCTCCAGGAACAGCAGCACCACCGGGAAAACGGTTAGCGGAATGATGTTGCGATAAGCCTCGGTGAGAGCGTGCTGCACCACGCGATCGCGAATCAGGCGGCCATTGACGAAGATGAAAATCGAGTTGCGGTTGAGTTTCTGAATCTCCGGCCGCGAAACAAAGCCGTGCAGTTTTACGTCTCCGGCAACTGGTGCCTCGTAATCTTCTTGGTTGCGCCGCCACGGCGGAGGTTGTGGCAGTCCCACGTGCGAGAGCGGCAGCAGCGCGCTCAGTGGAATCAACTGATCGAGAGTCTCCTTACCGAAGACCTGGTAGATGCGCTGGGAGTGGTCGGCGACAGGAGGGGCGATCAACATGGCATTGGTCGCGGAGTGCAGCTCCCAGTGCATTTCGGGATGCGCCAGTGCGTAGTGCGTAACCAGCGACGCAATGTGCGACAGCTCGGTCGATTCAGCCTTCAGAAATTTGCGGCGCGCGGGAATGTTGAAGAACAGGTCGCGAACCGTGATGCAGGTACCTAGAGGCAGTCCCGCCTCCTCGACTGTCAGCAGTTTTCCGCCAGCGATCTCGACCACCGTCCCGGCGGCGTCTTCGGGTGCATGCGTCTCCAGGCGCAGGCGGCTGACTGAAGCCATCGAGGGCAGCGCCTCGCCGCGAAATCCCAGGGTCGCGATGTTCAGCAAGTCGTCGGCATTGCGGATCTTGGAAGTAGCGTGGCGTTCGAATGCCAATATGGCATCGTCCCGCACCATGCCACAGCCGTCGTCGGTTACCTGAATCAGTTTTTTTCCACCCGCCTCGACCGTGACCCGGATGCGGCGCGCCCCGGCATCCAAGGCATTTTCCAACAACTCCTTGACCACCGATGCGGGGCGCTCCACCACCTCGCCAGCGGCGATCTTGTTGGCTACGTTTTCCGAGAGAACGTGAATGCGGCCCATGACTCCAAGAGTAATTCACCACGTAGGTACAGAGACACAGAGAAAGTAGCTCATTTAGAGCGATTCCACGGTGGCTGTATCCGCTTTGAAAGGGCACGCCTTCAGGCGTGCCGAAAAGATAGCGGGAAGTGACCGGCTTTAGCCGCTGAGGGGGCGTACCTCAGGGCCTAAAGGCCGAGTTGTTGGTAGCGCGGATCGGCGCGGCTGAAGCCCCGCCCTTTCAAGGCGGCTACAACAACTCAGAAATTGCTTTAGTTTTGAGGTTCCGAAGTTTTTCGCTCCGCTCGGGATGGAAGGGGGATGCAGCAATTTCTGAAACGCTCCAGCCGCCGGCTACGGGCCACTGTGCTACTGCCGCGGCGCGTAGTACCCCTTGCGGGCGCGCACCTTATATTTCTTGTTGTCGGCGAGGATCTCGATCTTGCGGTACTTGCCGTCGGCAACGAAGTCGGCCGGTTTGTAGGAAACCGCGTACTGGCTACGCAGCTCGTCCTGAATCTGCGAGAAGGCGTCGGAAACGTCCTGAATCTTGAATGGGAAGAAGGCCTTGCCGCCAGTTTGGTCGGCGAAGTACTCGAGGATTTTGTCGCCGCGCAATTTCAGCCCGCTGGTATTGGTTGAAATAGCGTAGATGACGACCTCGGCGCGCTGCGCCATTTCCACGGCTTCGTCGCGGGAGACGCGGCTCTGATTGTCGTCGCCATCGCTGAGCAGGATGATGGCCCGCCGTGTGGCCACCTGGCTGTTGTCGGCCTTCATCAGCTTGTCGCGGCAGGCATAGTAAATGGCGTCGTACATTGCCGTACCGCCCCCGGGCCGCAGCATGCGCACGCCGTGCGAGAGCGCCTCGGTATCGTCCGTGAAATCCTGCGTCACCTCGGGCGTGGTGTCGAAGCCGATAACGAACGCCTCGTCGTACTTGGACCTGATGATCTGGTTCAGGAACTCGATGGCGGCTTCCTGTTCGAACTTGAAGCGATCGCGCACCGAGTTGCTGGCGTCGATGAGCAAGCCCACGCGCAGCGGAAGGTTCGTTTCCTTGCCAAAGAAGCGGACGCTCGCGGGCTTGCCATCGTCAAGAACTCTGAAATCGTTCTGTGTTAGGTCCTTTACGAAGTGGCTACGCTTGTCCGTGACCGTAAAGACCACGTTGACCTCGTCCACGCGTTTACGGATGACGGTGAGGTTATCGTCGGGATTGTCGTCCTTCGCGGTGGAGCGATCGGCAGACGCCGCAGGGGGCGCACTGGATTTATCCGATGCGGCGGAAGTAGCCGGTTGCGAAGAGGTGTTTTGCTGGGGGGGCGCTTGCGGTGAGGAGCTTGGAACGGCTGTGGCCGGCGCACCCGGGTTAGAAGCAGGCGCCGTCGGTGTGCTGGATGATTGACCGCTTCCGGAGGCTGGCGGCGGAGCGGATTGCTGGGGAGGGAACTTCGTCGCCGATGGCGCGTTAGGAAGCTGCTGCTGTGTGGAGTTCTGGGCGGCGAGCCCCCACGGCAGCGCCGCCAGCAAAACCAGGATCAACCAATTTTTCATTCGAAATCTTATTATAGTCGCTGGCGGCGTTCGGTACCGACGCACGAAGACAGCGAAGTGTCCTGTCAAAGACCTTGTCCCCGAAGCATCCCCTCGATTCTTCGACAGGGGTCCTTCGACTGCGCGCCCGCCCGACCTAAGAAAAGCCTCGGAAGTTCTCTGTGGGCGCTTCGCTTGATTACATAACGACGTCGGCTCCAGGACTCGAGTACATTGATGGTGCAATCCGATCAAGCGGCTCAAGAAGGAGCCGACCATGTTGATTATAGGATGCGATTACCATCCCGGGTTTCAGCAAGTAGCGATCTTTGACAAACAGACGGGCGAGATCAGGCAACGGCGACTGGCGCATCCGCAGGAGGCCATGGAGTTCTACCGTGGTTTACCCGCGGGGGTGCTGGTGGGAATCGAAAGCACGGGGTTCAGCGGGTGGTTCGAGCGCCTGCTGGAAGGGCTGGGGCACCAGGTGTGGATGGGGGATGCTACCCAGATCCGGGCTTCGATGACGCGCAAGCAGAAGACCGACAAACGCGATGCCGAGCACATCGTGAAGCTGCTGGTGGAAGGGCGCTTTCCGCGCATCTGGGTACCGGCGGCGGCGGACCGGGATGCGCGGCAGTTGCTGGTGAATCGTCACAAGCTGGTGCAGTGGCAAACCCAGGTCAAGAATCAGTTGCAGTTTCTGGCCCTGAATCAGGGGCTGCAGCTGAAGTGGCGACTGTGGACGCGCCGCGGACGGCAGAAACTGGAAGCCCTGCCGTTGGGTCGGTACGCGGCCCAACGGCGGACGACTTTGCTGGGGCTGCTGGAGCAGTTGGAACAGCAGATCGCCAGCCTGGATACGGCGGTGCTGTGCGAAGCCCAAGCGCGACCCGATGCGGTGCGGCTGATGACCCATCCCGGAGTGGGGCCGGTGATCAGTTTGGCTTTCGTGGTTACGCTGGGCCCAGTGGAGCGATTTGCCGGAGCGCGCCAGGTGGCCAGCTATTTCGGACTGATTCCGCGAGAACGCTCCAGCGGAGGCAAGCAGCGGTTGGGCGGCATCAGCAAGCAGGGCAATTCGTTTGTGCGCTACCTGCTGGTGCAAGGCGGGCATAGTGCGGCGCGCCTGGACCCTGAGTTGAAACGTTTTTACGGCCACTGCAAGCACACTCACGCGCACGCGGGAGTGGCCAAAGTAGCGGTGGCCCGCAAGCTGGCGGTGCGGTTGTATTGCATGTTGCGTGACGGCATCAGCTATGCCGCATGGCGCAGCCGCCGGCGCTCGCCTGCAGGCGAGCCCGAGTCATACTGTGGTCGAAAGTAGACCGAACGCTTGAGTGGGCAGCCTGCCTCCCGGCCGCCGAGGGTGGGGAGATCGAAGCCGTAATCATGGGCCAACCTCCCCGCGGGGGGAACGGGAGGCCCGAAGAGATGGCTGGTGGGAGTGCCGGGGACGGTCCCATCGCCGGATTACAGAAGAACGAGCCGAAGATCGGATGCCAGGAAAGACAAAATCTTCTGCTAAGGAACGAAGCTCAGCTCTACCGCGCTGCGCTTCGTTCCTGGCTCCATGGTGGGCGAGCCGGAAGCCGAGTCAAGGGTCGAGATGAACGCCAAAAGAGGGCGCCCTTGACCCCGCTTCCGGCTCGCAGAGGATTCGTGTGCTCTTGACAACGCCGACGTCGTTATAGACAGGATGACACTTTAAGTTCATTCATCCTCGAATCTGATCGAGAAGCTGCGTCAACTCCGGAGGCAAGGGGGCGCTGAAGGAAAGCGGTTGATCGGTACGAGGATGTGTGAACTCGATGGCCGCGGCGTGCAGAAAGTTGCGATGGAGAGCAAGGACGCTGGGCGTCTGTCCGGCTTCGGGCTGGCTTGTGCCGCGTGAGGTAGCTTTGGTTGAGGCCGGCTGCAAAGCAGTTGGTCTGCGCAGCTCTTTCGGCGCCCGGTAAAGCGAGTCGCCCACGACCGGATGGCCAATGGATGACATGTGCACGCGGATCTGGTGGGTTCGGCCAGTCTCGATACGAACGTCCACCAGCGCGAACTTGCCAAATTGTGAGACTATCCGCTCGCGAACTTCATAGTGAGTGATGGCTGGGCGGCCTCCGCTGCCGCGGGTTGTCATGCGAATGCGCCGCGCCGCATCGCGACTGATCTCCGTGTTGATGGTGCCACGGTCTTTTGCGGGCCAGCCATGCACGAGTGCCACGTAACGCTTTTTTACCTGGCGTCCCGAAAATTGCTGGCCCAACTTGCGGTGCGTCACGTCGTTTTTAGCGACAATGATCAGCCCGCTGGTGTCCTTGTCGAGACGGTGCACGATTCCGGGGCGCAACTCGCCGCCTACATCTGACAGCTTGCCGAAGCGATGCAGCAGCGCGTTGACCAGCGTCCCGCGATTGCGTTCGTCCTCGGTGGCGCCCGCCCCAGCGTGCACCATCATGCCCGCTGGCTTGTTGATGACAGTTAGGTCGTCATCCTCGTAAACGATATCGAGAGGGATGTCTTCTGCCATGGCGCGCAATGGCGGGGGCTGAGGGTCTCCGAGAATAGCGATCTGCTCGCCGCCACGCAGTCGAAGCGACGGCTTGGAGACGCTGCCGTTGACCAGGGCCTTCTCTTCGGCCAGCAACTGCTGCACGCGTACGCGGCTGATATCGGGGAGGTGTACGGCGAGGAACTGATCGAGGCGTTGGCCGGCGGCGCCTCCAGGAACGGCAATCATGATTGGAAAAGGCAGTTTCAAGTTTCGAGTTTCAAAAGTTTCAAGTGAGAGATGAGGATACAACGAGGCTCCTCATCCTGAGGTTCACATGGGCCACTGGCCCTCCCATAAGAATGAGAAGCTCTTTCCTCGTCCACCCTGAGCGTCGAGTCCAGTCGCTTGTGACTGGACGAGGAGTCGAAGGAACCTCTACTGTCTCCATCAGTCTTCCTAACCTGCTTTTCGACGGGGTGAGTGATTAAAGAGGAGCGCCCCGGCCTTCACAAGAGCGCTGCCAGAATAGGGGTCCTTCGACTCCGGCGGGCAAACCCAGCCCGCCTTCGCTCAGGATGACACCAGGAAAATTCAAGGCCTTCCCCTGGGCCTCTGTGTCTCTGTGGCAATCACAACTATCTTGTCGCCTTGATGGCTACTCGAAACTCGAAACTATCTTGCCGCCTTGAGCACTACCGGCGGAGCCAGCGCCACTCGCCGCATCCACAGCAGGCCGCCAAAGATCACCAGGCAAATTGCTATCGCTTGCGTGCCGCTCATGAAGCCAAGGAACTCGCCACGACCGGGGTCGCCGCGGAAGAACTCGATGAAATAGCGGGCCACTCCATAGATGATCATGTAGGTACCGATGATCTCGCCTTCGAACTTCTTGCGCCGGATGAGCCACACCAGGAACAGACAATTGGCCAACTCAACGACCATCTCGTAAAGCTGGGTGGGATGCAGAGGCACGTTGAGCGGGGTCCCGACGATCTCATTAGCCAGTGGATTGTGAAAGGTGACAGCCCAGGGTACGTGGGTTTCACGCCCATAGCAGCAGCCGGCGGCAAAGCAGCCAACTCGGCCAAAGGCATGCCCCAGCGCCAAGCCGGGGGCGAAGACATCGCACGTCCGCAACACAGGCAGGTTGTGGCGGCGCATGTACCAGATGCACATGATCAGCGCCAGCACAACGCCACCGGACCAGACGCCACCTGCCTGAAATGTTGACAGGCTGAAGATCTGCGCCGGATTTTGACGGTAGTAGCTGAAATCGTCGACGATCAGCAGAATTTTTGCGCCGAAAATGCCGGAGAGAATCGCAATGATGCCCAGATTCCAAAGCTTGTCGGGGTCGAGTCCTTGCTCTCGACCGAGCTTGACGATAAGCATGAGGCCAAAGATCAGGCCCAAGGCGGCCATCAAGCCGTAGGTGGGCAGGCCGAAATTGCCGATGTGAAATAAACGGGGAAACACAGCTCTATTTTAGATGCTGGAGGACGCTGTTCGCTTCTCGCCTTCCGCTTTTCGCGAAAAAAACACTTCGAACTCGCCATCGGCGGTTTCGTCGGCAAGGTGTAAGAGGCGCAAAGCGAACAGCGAACGGCGGAAGCAAAAAACCGACCCGCGGGGCCGTGCTCGGTGGGCCGTCAATGAACCCGTCCTATACGGTGGGAACCCTCCGCAGCTCTTTAGGCATTTCCGCATGACGGAACGTCGCACACCGAGCCGAATACGAGTCGAGTCCCCTGTTCATTGAGCATTGGTTCAAAAAACGGTTGCCACCAACACTAACTTTGCAGGCCGGCTTTCTGGTCAGATGCTAAGGAAAAGTTGAAGGGATGACAAGGGCCGCAGGGCAAATAGTTGGAAATTTACGTGCGGTAACACTTAGGCGCAATAATTACATGTTTAAACTAAGACTGTTTCTCCGTGCTAGACATCGTCGACTGAGCTTCCAAACCTCCTCAGCGCCAGGACATGCGGATCTTGTCCTCCTACCGCGCAAAGTCAGTGGTAAGCCTAGCCGGCTCGCCGCGGATCCGCCAGAACTTCGTCGAGCGCGCCCGCCAGTTGCTCCGCCCGCTCGTTGTAGTCGGTGGCGATGGAGTCGTACTTGCGTTTCAGCACGTGGAACTCGTCGGCGATATTGAGCGCGGCCAACACAGCGACCCGGAGGGAATCGACGGTAGCGGCCTGCTGCGAGATCAGTCGCATCTTGGTGTCCACGTATTCCGCCAGTTCGCCGATATATTCCGGGTCGGAGCCCCGGAGATGGTAGGTCTGGTCGTAAATCTCGACACGGACGCTGCTCGCGCCGTTCCCGTTGCCATTGGATTGACTCAAACGCCGCCTCCTCCGAAGTGATTAGTGGATAGTGGTTAGAAAAGCCCCAAGCCGAAAAACCGTGCTAGCCACCGATCGCCAGTTACTATGCCTTGTTACCAATTATCCCGCCGATTCTTCCGAGTTCAAAGCCTCAATTTGGTCCAGCATCTTTTCTACTCGGGTACGTACCTCGTCGCGTTCCCGGCGCAGGCCGACCAATTCCTGGCGCAAGGTGTCGACCTCTTCTTCGCGTTCATTCAATTGCTCACGCAGGCGGGAGGCGTCGCGCTCGGCGGCCGCTTTGGCCTCGCGCGCCGACTTCAACAGCTCGATGGTGCGAAGGATCTTTTCTTCCAGGGACTTGAAATCGGCAGTGGAGGGGACGGAGGCTGCTTCGACTGCATTCGCCGGCATAATGAAAAGTGAACCTCAGAAAAAATTGGTGTTGCGAGCGCAGTATATCGCAGAAGTCTGCGCGCAGAACTGTGCAATGCACGATTCCGTCGCCATTTATTGACGGCGAACCTGAATGTGCAACGTTCGCGGTGCAGGCTGGCTTTAAGTTTGCCGGTTTAGGGCTTGCTATGGGGTATTGCGTGCCGTCGGCTCGAACCGCCAGGAGCGACTAAACTGGGGTGCAAGGTTTGCTTTGCTGGAAGCTGGATTCATGCCGCGTTGCTGGAGAACGTCACGGCTGTCTGCAACTGCGCTCTTCTTCTTGCTTTTGCTGCCGGTCGGGCATGCCGCTGCCCAGGAGCAGCCCACCTTCCGCGCGCAGGCGAACGTCGTGCTGGTACCCACGCTGGTCCGCGACAAGGCTGGCGAGGTGATTTATGGGTTGCGGGCCGAGGATTTCATCATTGAGGACGACGGAGTAGCTCAGGCGGTCCGTCTGGATGAAGCGGCTGAGTCCGAACCGGTGTCACTGGTCATTGCCATCCAGTGCGGACGACGGGCTGACTACGAGCTTCCCAGAATGCAGGGCCTGGGCGCAATGCTGCAGCCTTTGCTGGCGCAACCGCAGACCAAGGTCGCGATCGTCGCCTTCGATAGCCAGGTGCATGCGATGGAAAACTTCACCGGCGACCAGAATGCCATCGAGCGGGACCTGCGGGCTTTGCAGCCCGGCGACGATGGAGCTGCAATTCTGGATGCGGTGAGCTATTCGGTGCGGTTGCTCGATGAAGTGCCCAAGGACCGTAAACGAGTGCTGTTGCTGATCAGCGAGACGCGCGATCACGGCAGCCACTCGGCCACCATCGATGACGTTATCAAAGCGATCGGCAACAGCAATACGGTGGTCTATACGCTCGCTTTTTCGCCGTCGAGGTCTAACCTACTTGATACCTTGCGCGGCAATAATAACCCCGACCTGCATCCCGAACAGACCGAGGTCCATAACGATCCGAATCTGCTCGCGCCGCTTGTGCTGGCGGCGCAGGCCATGCGCAAGAACACTGCCAAGGCGATTGCTTCGCTCAGTGGCGGGGAGTATGCCACGTTTGAATCGGGCAAGGGTTTCGACGCGCGCATGACGAATTTCGATAATCACCTGCACAGCCGGTATCTGCTGAGCGTTCAACCAGCACAACCGCATCCCGGATTACACCGGCTCAGCGTGCGTCTCAAAGAGCCGGAAGGGGCGACGGTCCTGGCGCGCAGCAGCTACTGGGCGCAGTCGCAACCGTGAGCTTTTGCTTGGGCAGCTCGGTCATTCCGGCCTGCGCGCAAGGATGTAGGCGCGCCGGCTTTGATGTTCGACATTATCCTGGGCATTGAGAAAGTGTATGGGTCCGTTGACATCCTTTTGAATGAAAGTGGGCGCAGGCCCTGGAGAAAAGCAGGTTCCTCAGTCGCGCTCAGTCGCAACGCTCCTTCGCGCTCCTTCGTGATGACAAAATCATGTCGAAGCTTTTTTTCGGCGTGGCTGAAGCCGCGCCCCTTCAAGGCCTTCACTGCGCGCGCAGCACGCCGCCCAGCGATTGCAGTTTCGCGATGATCTGCGCCGACCAGTGCGCTACTTCGTCGTCGCGTAAGGTGCGTTCCTTCGACTGGAACTCAGCGTGGAGGAGCACCGAGTACTTGCCAGGGCCAACCTTCTCGCCGCGAAAGATCTCGGCCGGGGACGAAGTGCTGTAGCTCACTCAACCCCAACTCATCGACGGCCGACCTGATGCGCGCGAAGGTGATCGCTTCCTCGAAAATGAATGAGAAATCGCGCTCGACTGACGGGAACTTCGAAATGGACTGATAACGCGGCTCGCGCAAGGGGTGCCGATACAGAAGGTCGAGCATGACCTCGGCAATATAGACGTCCTGGCGCAACTTGCGTGCTGCTGCCAGGTCAGGATGTAACTGCCCGAAGTACGCGACCGTTTCGTCGTTCATCACCGCGCGCGCCGAGCGGCCAGGATGGAAGTATGGTGGTGTCTGATCGTCAAAATGCAGCGTCTGATGCGCGAAGGCCGCGAGCAGCTCTTCGATATCGCCCTTCATGTGGAAGAATGTGTGCGGCTGCGCCGGCGAATGGACGCTCTTTGCGATGGCGTCCCCGGTAGCGGCAAAGCCCAGGTGGCGGCGCTCAGCATGGCGGTCGCCCACCGTCGCGAAGACCTCACCGGCTTCGAAGAGCCGCAGGTTAACATTGCCGCGATTCAAGTTGTACCCCACCATGTTCAGCAGGCCGGGAATGAGCGACGTGCGGAGGTATCCTGCCTCTTCGCTCAACGGATTGGCGATGGCCAGCGGCTCGCCTCCGCCAAACATTTTTGCCTCTTGCGCCGAGACGAACGTGATCGAAATGGTCTCGTCGTAACCCAGCGCGAGCATGGTATCGCGCACCTTAGCATTTTTCGGCTCGTCGGGCAGAGTGACAACTGCGCCGACAAACGCCGGCAGGCTGTTGGGAAACTTGTTGTATCCGTAGATGCGCGTCAACTCTTCCAGTAGGTCGATCTCGCGCTCGACGTCGAGACGCCAGGTCGGAATCTGCACGCCAAGGTCGCTTGCGGCGCGACGGGTCAGGACGAAGCCCAGCCGGCGCAGGATGCGGTCGATCTCGTCGTCCCCGATGTCGATGCCGAGATTGCGCTTGATCTCGGAGTGGCGGAGAGCGATCGGTGGACGTTCCGGCTCGCGGGCAACGGCATCGATCTGTTCGCCGCTTAACTCGCCGCCGGCGCTGGCCAGAATCAGCTCAGCTACGCGATCACAAGCGAGTGGCGTGATGCCCCAATCGGCGCCGCGCTCGAAGCGATGCGACGCGTCGGTGTGCATGAGGTGACGCTTGGCCATGCTGCGAACTGTCGCCGGATCGAACCATGCCGACTCGATGAGCACATTCTTCGTGCGCTCGGTGATCATGGAGTCGAAGCCACCCATCACACCGGCCAGTGCGACAGGCTTTTTCGCGTCGGCGATAACGAGGTCGTCAGTGGAGAGCTTGCGATCGACGCCGTCGAGAGTCTTGAGCACTTCACCTTCGCGCGCGCGGCGAACGATGATCGTGCCGCCTTCGAGCAGATCGAGATCGAAGGCGTGCGTGGGATGGCCAAGCTCGTTGATCGCGTAATTCGTTGCATCGGCGGTGTTGTTGATCGGGCGCGAGCCGAGGAGTTCGAGACGCTTGGCGACAAGTTGTGGCGACGGGCCGATCTTCACGTTACGCACTCTGCGCGCGGTGTATCGGGCGCAGCCTTCTGCATCTTCGATCACGATGCGAAATCCCGCATCTGTCATCCCGAGCGGAGTTAGGTCGTGTGAGCGGCCGAACGCAACCGAAGGATCTGCGGTTCCCGGCAGCTTCGGCTCGACCGGCCTTAGATCAACGTCGTAGATGGCCGAGGCCTCGCGCGCCACGCCATAATGATTCATGGCGTCTACGCGGTTGGTCGTCAGGTCCATCTCGTAGATGGTCGTGCCGTTCTCTTCCTGGACAGACTCCACCGCAATGCCGGCCGAGGTCAGGTCACTCGGCGAGTTGGCGATCATCGGCCGCGACGTTGACGAACTCACGCAGCCAGGTGGGAAGGATTCTCACGCAGGCCTCACGGCTGTTTCACTGGAGGAGGGTGATTTTTGGGCTCGGATGGGGATAGCCAATAGCCGATTCGAGCCTCGAATGAGTAATGGGGCAGGCATTGCGAAAGGAAGAGTCCCGCTTGCGGGACGAAAGAGCTTAGCCCAGCGCTTCAGCGCTGGGTAAGCGTAGGAATGGATTGGAGTGCCGTAGGCACGGCAGGCTCGTTCTCCTCTGCCGTCCCTACGGGACTCGGTTCTCTTTGACACGCTTACCCCGCGCTGAAGCGCTGGGCTAAGCTCTTCCGCGCCTTCGGCGCTCGTGCGATCGGATATTGCGCGCTCCAGCCGACGCCAACGATCGCGATCTTCGGCCGTGACGTTGACGAACTCACGCAGCCAGATAGGAAGGATTCTCATAATTGTGTTAGGCCAGTAGGCACAGTTCGGCACTTTCCGAGATTGCACTCTTGGCAAAGGGTCCGAAGGTTATCAAATGTTGTCTTGCCCTCGTTTGCGACCGGGTCCCAATGGTCGGCATGCAACTCGACATTCAAGTGCGTGGCGGGACTCCTTCCGCATATGACGCAGCGAAACCGATCGCGCATGAAAACCTTGAAGCGAAGGCCCGGACGAATCTCTCGGCAGTCAGCCTCTGTCCGGGGTGGATTCGCTCTCGGCTTCGTTGTCGCACTCGTTTGTTCGAAATCCGCGTCACTCGAAGCCTCGGAATCTGCCCAGCCAACAAATGCCTTCAAACATTTCCTCCAAGTGCCCCATCGTCTTACATACGTTTTGCCCTGTATAGTCGAGGGCGGTCGGAACATCTCCCGGTACTCGGGTGCCCGCCCGTAGTGGATCCATACAGCCGCCAAGTTTTCGAAACATTGGGTGTCTGTGAGTTGAGACGTGAGCTGAGGGTAACGTCCTTGCAGGGGACGAAGTCCCGCCCTTTCTAAAGATTGCTGCCAGCCGCCGAACCTTCGTAGGTATGTAACACACGATGCCCTACCGCCCAGTTTTCCGTAGCTGGATTGAGTTAGCCGCTGACCGGCAGGAAGCAGCGCCGCGACTCGGCGTAGCTCGTCAATCAACGCCTCGTCGCTGTAATCCGTTAGGAAATCAATCTCAAACCGAGCCATTGTCTTTCCTCTTGAAGAACGGCAAGCCTATCCGCTTCACGCGAATTGCTCCAGAAACCGCACGTCGCCCTCGTAGAACAACTGAATCTCTTCCACCTCGTACTTCAGCAGCGCGATGCGCTCCACGCCCATGCCGAAGGCGAAGCCAGAGATCTTCGACGAGTCGTAACCGTTCTGCTTAACGAAGTCAAAGACGTTGGGATCGACCATGCCGCAGCCCAGCAGTTCGATCCAGCCGCTGAATTTGCACTTGCGACAGCCTTTGCCGCCGCAGAAGATGCAGCTCACCTGCATGTCGGCGCTGGGCTCGGTGAAGGGGAAGAACGACGGGTAGAAACGTGTCTTCACCGAGGAGCCGAACAACGCCTTCATGGCGTGGTCGAGCGTGCCCTTCAGGTCGCAGAACGTAATGTTCGTGTCCACTGCCAGCCCTTCGACCTGATGGAAGACCGGCGAGTGGGTGGCGTCGAGGGGATCGTTGCGATGCACCTTGCCGGGGATCACGATGCGCACCGGCGGCGGCTGCTTTTCCATGGTGCGAATTTGCACCGGCGAAGTATGCGTGCGCATCAACAGGCGGTCGCGCGCCGGCTTGCTCTCCTGACCGGCGATGAACAGTGTGTCCTGGGTGTCGCGCGCGGGATGGTTCGGCGGGAAGTTAAGCGACTCGAAGTTGTAGTAGTCGGTCTCGACCTCGGGCCCTTCGCCGACGGAATAACCCATCGCCTTGAACACGGCAACGATTTCGTCCATCACGCGCAGCACAGGATGTTTGACGCCGATGGGACGCTGGATGCCAGGGAGGGTGATGTCGAGGCGCTCGGCAGCGAGCTTGGCGTCCTGGACGGCTGCCCAGATTTTGGCCTGATCACCACTGGGAACAGACTGGTACACCGCGATCACGTGAGCGTTTTCGACTGCCTGCGTTACCCGAGCTTTTAGTTGGTTCACGCGCTGGCCAACCTCGCGCTTAGCCGGACCGGGCGCGGCCTTCAACCAGATATCGTTGACCTGGGTGAGCAAGCCATTCTTGCGCGCCAGCCAGCGGTCGCGGAAGGTTTTCCAGTCGGATTCGCTGTGGAGATCGCGACTCTCGGCGTCGAGCGCGGCGAAGAGATCAGTCACGGCGCGGTCCAGCGCCTCCGGCGAATAATCCTCGAGTTTAGGGACGGTGTACATGGTTGTTTTGTGCGGCTGAAGCCGCGCACGTCTCGTGCCGCCCCTGAAGGGGCTCGGACTTCTTGAAACGCCTACCCAGCGCTGAAGCGCTGGGCTATCTTCTTCCGTCCCGCAAGCGGGACTGGGTCGTTGCCAGTCCGAGCGTCAATGCGAGCCAAAGCCTGACACTTAAGCACAACGGGCGGCCACGCGGGCCGCCCATCGAAGTCACTGCAAGGTTTCTGGGATGGGCGGACTATGCGGTGGCGGCTTGCGCCTGCTTGCACAGCGCCGTAAACCCAGCAGCATCGTTGACCGCCAGATCGGCGAGGATCTTGCGGTCCAACTCGATGCCCGTTTTTTTCAGGCCATGAATGAACTGGCTGTAGCTGATGCCGTTCAACTTGGCAGCAGCGCCGATACGCACGATCCAGATGGAGCGATACTGCCGCTTCTTCTGCTTGCGGCCGCTATAGGCGAACTTCAGGCCTCGTTCGACAGACTCTTTCGCCGAACGGAACAGTTTGGATTTTGTTAAGTAATAGCCGCTGGCCCGCTCCAGTATTTTTTTGCGGCGCGCGCGGCGCTTGGTACCACGTTTTACGCGAGGCATGTTGCTCCTTTTTGAAAATTACTAAGCGGCTGGAGGCAAGAAGTTGACCACGCTCGTTAGCGAGGGGCCTAAGAAGCCTCTTCACACGCTGTTGCCCGTCACCTCCCACCCTAGCTTCGCCAGGATGAGGCACCCACTGGGGTGATCATGCCGGGTGCCGCACCATGCGGCCGGTCGGATCAGGCGTAGGGAATCATGCGCGCAATGCGCTTTTGGTCCGCCTTGTCCACCAAGGTATCGGTATCGAGCTGGCGCTTGCGCTTGGTCGCTTTGGAAGTCAGGATGTGGCGCTTCATCGAATGACCACGCTTGATTTTGCCGGTTCCTGTCTTCTTGAAGCGCTTCGCCGCTCCACTATGGGTTTTCAACTTTGGCATAACGTCCTTCTATTACAACATAAATGCGCTTGTCCGGCCAGTTGCTCCTAATTGTGAAAACCTCTGCCGTCCCTACGGGACTCGGATCTATTTTCCGGCTTACCCAGCACTCCGCCTTCGGCTCCGTGCTGGGCTAAGCTGTTTCGCGCCTACGGCGCTGGATTCTTGGTTAGCAAACTGCTCCCGCCAATACCAGGTTTGGCTGTCACACACAGTCCGAGTTATTGTTGCTGTTGCTGAGGTGGCGCTGGTTGCGGAGCCGGGGCCTTGTCTGGCTTGGGCGCGTGTGGCTTGGCTTCGGCTTTCGGCGGTTTCGCTGGTGGCTGGGCTTTGGGCGGCGCCAGAATCAGGTGCAGCGTGTTGCCCTCCTGCCGGGGCCGAAACTCGACGATTGCCTTATCGCCCAAGTCCTGGATCAAGCGATCCAGAATTCCACGCCCTAAACTCTGGCGGGTCATCTCGCGTCCGCGGAAAAAGATGGTGGCCTTGACCTTGTCGCCCTCGCTGAGAAAGCGCAACACGTGGTTCTTCTTGGTCTCATAGTCGTGGTCGTCCACGTTAATGCGGAACTTCACTTCCTTGACCACGATCTGGTGCTGATGTTTCTTGGCTTCGCGCTCGCGCTTTTCCTGCTGGTACAGGTATTTCCCGTAATCCATGATGCGGCAAACAGGAGGTTGAGCGGTGGGCGAAACTTCTACCAGGTCGAGAGTTTTTTCGCGGGCAATCTTGAGTGCATCGTAGGGCGTCATGATGCCCAACTGGTTGCCCTCGTCGTCGATTACGCGAACTTCACGGACACGAATGCGTTCATTCGTGCGGATAAAACGTTTATCGATACAGTCCTCCGGAGCAGCTATGTTACTTCAAAAGTATAGCATGGGGCTATGCGGAAAACGCGGTTGGAATTGCCAACGCAGGGGTTGCAACCGAGCCCACGAGCGCATCGGAATGCGCCGTTTCGATTACGCTTCGCACCCACTGATTCGCTGGGTGCTCACCGCGAAGGCGCAGCTTCAGGTAGTTATCGGTGAGCGCTTCGGTGAACCGGCCATCGTAATGAGTCAGTGTGATGGCTTCTACTTCACGACCCACGAACGACTGCATGAACTCGCTCTTCTTGTGAGCCGCCAACTCGCGCAGCACGCGATTGCGTTCGCGTGCGATCGGCACCGGAACCTGATCCGGCATTGCGGCTGATGGCGTTCCCGGACGCGACGAATAGGTGAAAACGTGCAGATAGGTGAACGGGAGGCGCTCGATGAGCGCGCGCGTCTGCTCGAAGTCTTCGTTGGTTTCGCCGGGGAAGCCGACCATCACGTCAGCGCCGATGGCGGCGTCGGGCATCGCACGGCGAATGCGCTCGATGCGATCGGCATAATGCCACGGGCGATATTTGCGGTGCATCTTGCGCAGAATGCGGTCACTGCCCGATTGCAACGGCACATGCGCGTGTTTGCAGATGCGCGGAGACGAAGCGATGAGGTCGATCAACTCGTTCGTCCAATCCATGGGTTCGACGGAGCTGATGCGAAGCTTCTCGATCACCGTGTCCTCGAGGATGGCCCGCAGCATGGCGGCGAAATTCATGCGCGGCGACAGTTCGCGACCCCAGCGCCCAAGGTTGATTCCCGACAGCACAATCTCGCAATAGCCGTTGGCCACCAGCCCATCCACTTCGCGCAGCACATAGTCCAGTTTCAACGACCGGCTGCGGCCACGCACGGAAGGGATGATGCAGAACGAGCAACGATTATTGCAGCCATCCTGCACTTTGAGATTGGGACGGGTCTTCTCGAAGGAACCGGCTTCAAAGACCGGAGCGGCCATCAACTCGGTGTGAGCGAAGATGTCGCCGACAACTATCTTTGAGCCGGGGGAGACGGAAAGGTTCGACAGCGGAACGAAATTGGAAGCACGATCGCTTCCGGTGGGAACATCCCCCCAATCATCCCCGAAAATGGGATGAGTGGGGCACCCGTCTGTGACTAGCCGAACATAGCTGGCCAGTTCATGTTTGTGCGAGTTCCCGACGACCAGGCTGACGCCAGGCAGCGCAGACAGCTCTTCAGGGGCGCGCTGGGCGTAGCAACCGGTGACCAGAATTCTGGCGTCGGGATTTTCGCGATGAAGGCGGCGGATGGCTGCGCGCGCGTCCTGATCGGCCGACGCAGTGACGGTGCAGGTATTCAGGATGACGACTTCCGCTTCTACGGCGACGGGGGCACGCTGCAGGCCACGGCCGAGCAGCTGGCGTTCGATGGCAGCGCCATCGGCCTGGGTCGCGCGACACCCAAAGTTCTCGACATGATAAGTCGCCACGGAGCTATTATACTGGGGTAACCTCTTATGGCCGGCTGCGCGTCCGATGTTGTGAGAGGTCGAAATAACCGCCAGAGACGCGCCAACAGAACGAGAGCACGATTCA
This sequence comes from uncultured Acidobacteriaceae bacterium, assembly GCA_963836295.1. Taxonomy (GTDB): domain Bacteria; phylum Acidobacteriota; class Terriglobia; order Terriglobales; family Acidobacteriaceae; genus Bog-257. The sequence continues at coordinate 304,374 of CAWIIY010000017.1, forward strand.
CAGAAACTTAGCGGCGGGAATCTGCATCAAACCAGCCGCTCGTTAGTGACGAGACTTATACACAGGAGTTCCCCCGATGAAACGTCGCATCCTGTTGGTCGATGACGAGCTTGCAATTCTTCTCACCCTGCGCGCCATCCTCGAGATGAACGATTTTGAAGTGGTTACTGCCTCCTCCGCCAAGGAAGCTGGGCAGAAGATGAAGAACGGCGTCTTCGAGATGGTGATTACCGATATGCGCATGGAAACGGAAACCGCGGGTTACGACGTAATTCGGGCGGCGCGGCAATTGGCCTACAACCCCGCCACTGCGATTCTGACCGCTTATCCGTCGCTGGGCAATGAATGGAAAAGCCAGGGGGCGAATTCCTTGCTGGTGAAGCCGGTCAATACGGCGGAACTGCTGCGCCAGATCGAAGCGCTTTTGATCAGCCATCAGGACCACAAAATGTTGGCAGAGAGAGCGAATGCCAGGAAGTCTCTCAACCCCAAGACTTCCAAGAAAGAGCATCCCGCCGCGGCGGGCCAGAAGGCCATATAGCGTCACGGAGCCGAGTTTTGGCTCTCCAGGGACTGCTCACACATGTTGAATCCACGCCGGGTTAGAACGTCCTAGGGAAGACACAAAACTTCCCCTGGCGTCCACGGCACGTGGTGGCTGGCGCTATCGAGGGACTGAGATTCAGCAAGTCAGGCAGTGGCCGCAGTGGTGCGCCGCTGCTGGAAGCACTCCCGACAGAAGACGGGCCGTCCTTGCGTGGGCTTGAACGGGACGGTGGTTTCCTTGCCACAACCCGAACAATTGGTCCGAGTTTCCACCTTGGGATAATTGCCCGCCGGCGTGGCTCCCACTGTAGACACCCGCCTCGCCTTGCAGGCTTTGCAACGCTTGGGTTCGTTCTTGAATTGTTTGTCGTGGAAGAAAAGCTGTTCCCCAGCTGTGAAGACGAAGTCGGCGCCGCAGTCAACACACTTCAGAACCTTGTCCTGGAATTCCATGGAGAGTTGCTCCCTTCAGTCCGCGATCCGGAGCCGTGGACAAGGGTTCAATTGCAGCGGGCGAAAGAACCGGACTGAGCATTCTTTCTGCCGGTCGCAAATTCCAGAGCTCGGGTACATCCCCGGGGTTCGGCCCACCATGCCGCGCATGGTTTACTGCTAGTAAGACTGCGGCCCTGTGAACAAAATATTCCCAACCAGGATTGGGCAAAAGGCAAGGGCCGCCATTGGAACGGCGGCCCAACGTTGAATTAGTCCTGCTCTTTGCGAGCCTTTTTGCGGCTACGCTTGCGCGCCAAAGCTTCCTTGACGCGTTTTTTTTCGCCCGGCTTGAGGTAGAAAGAGTGACGCTTCACTTCCTTGATGATGTCCTCTTGCTGAACCTTGCGCTTAAACCGCCGCAGAGCGTTCTCTAAGGATTCGCCCTCTTGAATGCGAACTTCCGCCAAACAGGAAACACCCCCAAACTCGTCCGGAGGGACAGTAGTAGTTATGTCAATGTTTCTAAGGGAAGTCAAGGAAAGAGTAATGGGCGTGCCCGCGCGAAAGGGGCAGCTTCAGTCAGGCACGAAAGTGCTCCAAGGCGTATGTATCTCAGAAATTGAGTCTTAGCGCGATTTGAATCTGACGTGGCGCATAGGCATTGGTGGGCTCCAGAAAGGTCTCATTGACCTGGTACTGGCCGGGATAATATTTTCCGTTCATCCCGACCGGGTTGGTGGAGTAGGCGACAAACTGGCCCGCGGAATTGAAGAAGCCATCGTCGCTAATCTCGACTCGCTTGTTGGTGCGGTTGGTCACATTGAAGGATTCGATGAGAAGATCCAGCTTCACCCGATCGCTGAGTTTCAAGTTGCGAGTGAGGCGAAGGTCGGTGCTGAAGTAATCCGTACCAGTGAACGCATTTCTGCTATTGGTCAGGCGGTCGTTGTAGGTGTTGCCATCTTGATTAGGATCGCCTGCGATGGTGGCGTTGAGCCGGCGGCCCGATCCGAAGGTGACGATGCTGGACAATTTCCAGTGATTGACCAGACCGTTGAGCCAGGATTGGCTTAATTCGAACTTCCTTGGCTCGGCCACCCATGCCGCAGTGAACCGGTGTCGCTGATCATCGGCGCTAAAGCCCCGTTCGGCGTTGGCGTCATAGGAATTCTGCACATTGCCGGAACGACCGACAACGAGCGCGTCCGGACCGTCGTCCAGGGCTTTCGATAAGGTGTAGCCAACCCTGAAATACATGCCGTGGCCGATTTGCCTCTTCAGCGACGCCGTCATGCCGTTATAGACGCTGCTGGACGCACTCTGGAAAGAGTTGATCGCTCCTAGTTGCGCAATTGGCCGTTGCACAGGATTGATGCACGGAGGATACGGACAGGTCACGGAACGCGTGGTTTGCCAGGTCGCGAAGGATTCGACGTCGTAATAGGTGCCCAGGAAGACCGATCCGTTGTCGTTGTACACCGGGTATTGGGTGAGGGTCGGCGGGGGGAGATTGACGTTGAGCGACCGCAGCAAATGCACGCCGTGGACGTAGAGATAGGCGATAGAGCCGACGATCTGGGCGCCAAAGTCGTGCTCCAGGCTTAGGTTTGCCTGCTCGGTGTAGGGCGTCTGAAAGTTCGGCGCGAAGGCTGAAACCTGCGTGGTCACCAAGCCAGCTACCGACGCCGGTGGCGTGCATACCAAGGTGCCCGTAGTGCAGTTTACCAGTGGGTTTGGATACTTTGGAAAAACCGCCGCTTGTGCCGGGACCATATTATCGAGAAAGATTTCGCCCTGGGTAACTCCGTTGTCGGTAGCCACCTGCGATGCGTACATGGACGGAATCTGCATATAAAAGACGCCGAAGCCACCGTGAATTGCGACCGGCCGGCGCCCTCCGGCAGAGTAGGCGAAGCCGATCCTAGGGGAGACGTTGTGGGACACGGTTGGAATCTTGCCTGAAGGAAGATACAACGGGTTGGTAACAAGCGGGCCAGCCTCAAAGGTCTGCAAGTCGTAACGAACGCCGAAATTCAAGTTCAACCGGGCGGTGACCCGAACGGCATCCTGCATGAAAGCGTCGTACGAACGGGAATTGGGATGGGACACGGAACTCCCAAAGTCCTGCATGTAATAGCGAGGCACGTCGTGGGCAAAGGCGCGCAGCGGCGTCAGCGGCTCGCCATGTTCCATCGGCGCGTAGGTCCACGGGTTTACCTTGACATCGTCGAAGTAATATTCTCCACCGAACATGTAGGGGTAGTAGTTGTAAATCCAAGCCTGAATGAAGTCGCCGCCAAATTTCCATTGCACCCGCCGGGTGTTGTAGCTGAGCGTATCGGCGATGTGCAGTTTGTGCTCATCGGTGTCGCGCGGCAATATGCTCGAGTTTCCGAATCCGGCAATCACATCGTAGATCTTGGTTATTGGTTCCTCAGTGTTGGCGTACGACTGCTCCGCGTCGCGCGAAAATTGAACCCGGAGGTTCGTGGACAGCTTGCTGGTCCAGGTACTGATAAGCGATGCGGCAAGGCTCTCGGTCTTGACGTCTTCGGTTCCGTTAGCGATTTCCGCATAGGTGGTTATAGGGCTGGAGGGATCGAAGAAAACGTTGTTGGTGCCGCTATAACGCGAAGTGCTCAGCCGCACGAACGCCAATTGCTTCGGGGAGAGCGTGAAATCCACTTTGCCGAATCCGGCGTTTCCCTGCATCGTGGTGGGATAGGCGCCGCCCATCGCGTTCAATTGCTGAGCGGCCTTGGCGACGAGTTGCTGGTCGGTGTAGTCGTAGTCCGCGGCTGTCGGAACCACGGCGCTGGCGCCATTGGCAAACTGCATGATCGAAGGGAAGATCAGGAAGTGCTGGTCGAAGCCGGCATAAAAGAAGATCCGGTCTTTGCGAATCGGTCCGCCAATGGTGCCGCCGAACTGTTGCTGCCGGTCGTCAGGCTCGCTCACGGTATAGGCCTGTTGAGCGTCGAATATGCGATCGCGCAGGTAGTAGAAGCCGCTGCCGTGCCAATCGTTCGTGCCTGATTTGGTAACCACATTGAATACCGCGCCTCCAGCCTTCCCCAGCTCCGCGCTATAAGCGTTGGAGGAGACACGGAACTCCTTGATGACCTCGTTGCTGAACTGATAGGGCGCACGATAACGGCCCCGCGCCTGGGCAAAGAAGGAGTTGTTGTTGTCCGTGCCATCCACCAGAAAGCTGTTTTGAAATCCTCGCGTTCCGCCAAACGACAAGTCGCCGTTGGAGTCGGAGGTGAGACCGCGCGGGTCCTGGACCACTCCGGGTGTGAGCAGCGCCAGGTCGGTGAAGCGCCTTCCATTCAGCGGCAGACCCTCGATGGCCTGCTGAGTGATGACCTGCGAAACCTCGCCGCCCTGCGTTTCCACGGTCTCCGGCTGTTCGCGCACGGTGACTGTCTCCGTGACTCCAGCGAGCGCCAGGCGGACGTGTACCACCGACACTCCGCCAACGTAAAGCTCCACGTCGTGGGTCGTCTTGGTGGTCATGCCGGGCGCGGAAGCGCTCACGTCATAGCGTCCGGGCGATAACATGCCGAAGACGAATTGGCCTTGGGCATCGGTCACTGCTTGCAGATGAAAACCTCTTGCGGGATCCACGACGGTGATGGTGGCGGAGGGAATCCGTGCGCCGCTGGCATCTTCGATGACGCCTTGCAGCGAGGTGGAACCATCCTGGGCGAGCGTGGGACGCGGTAGAGCGAGACCCAGCAGAACACATAGCGCGACGCAGAGTTGGAGAACGCGAAGCGAGAAGGGCAGAGGGCGAATTCCCTGATTGGGCGTCGTTCCCATAGCAGTACAACCCAACTACAGCTATAGCGGAGGAGCAGCGCGGCGGTCTGTGATGAGGCCGTCACGAAAGGCCAATACCAAAAGGGGAAAGGATTGTACTTTCGTTTTAGAAAAGGAAGTCACGCAGATATCTTTGGCGCCAGGGAGGCTCTATTCAAGAGGTCGCGAAAAAGCCTTTCACGAATTCCTGGAGTCACGGCGGTCTTGTCGAGAGCATTTGGAGTATTATTTTGTTCTCTCATATGCCCGCACCCGCTCCCAAGCTGGCAGCTCGCGAAGAGCGACGCGCATACGGCCAGTCGTTGCGCCAAAAAGTCAGCCGCGCTAGTCAGGCAGACTGGGATCCCTCGCGTCGAAAGGTATCCATTCTGGAGTTGCTGCGCGTGTCGGAACGCGGACGCGTGGCCAACCTGCTACCTATCAAGGCTGCGCGCATGGCGGCCTCACCCTTTGGGTTCTACAGGGGCGCGGTTCCGGTTATGGCTTGCGATCTCTCAAGGCTCCCAAGCACCGGCATTTATTCGCAGCTATGTGGCGACGCGCACGTTCACAATTTGGGAGCTTTTGAGGGGCAGGATGGACGGCTCATCTTCGACATCAACGACTTTGACGAGACCATTCGCGGGCCTTGGGAATGGGATGTCAAGCGCATGGCTGGCAGCCTGGTGCTGGCCGGACGCGAGTCCAACAACACGGAGAAGGAATGCAAGATTGCCGCATTGGCCTTTGTGGAAGGCTATCGCCAGGCGATGCAGCGATTCTCTGAAATGCCCACGGTGGACCTGGCCCGGTATCAGGTCTTTCGCCACATACGCGTATCGCCCGTGCTGAACGTTCTGCGGAAAGCCGAGCGTGCCACACCGATTCACAATCTGGAACAGTTGACCGAACGGATCAAAGGGAAATGGCGATTCCGCGATAGCAAGCCGCTGCGGTTCCACGTGGCGCCTGCCACGGCGAAGCAGGCGGTTGCTGGGTTGCGCAACTACGTTGACACGCTGCTGCCGGAAAGACAGCACTGGTTCTCGCATTACCGGGTCGAGGACGTGGCTTTTCGCGTGGTTGGAACCGGCAGCGTCGGTACGCGCGACTACATCGTCCTGATGTTTGGCACGGTGAAGAATGACCCGCTGTTTGTCCAGATCAAGGAAGAGGTGCCCTCGGCCTATACGCAATACCTGCCCGAGGCCGACGCTCCCGCGAATCAGGGACAGCGTGTAGCCCAGGGACAGCGCGCCATGCAGGTGCAGTCAGACATCTTCCTGGGGTGGACGTCAATAGCCGGGCGTGACTATCTCGTCCGCCAGTTGCGCGATCACAAGGCAGGCATTGAGGACGAAGACCTGGAAGGTGATGGACTGGTGCAGTACGCGCAGGTCTGCGGCGAACTGCTGGCCAAGGGGCATGCCCGCACCAGCGACCCACACGCCATCTCGGGATACCTGGGCAACAACGACAAGATCGACAAGGCGATCGCCAGCTTCGGCGTCGCCTATGCCGACCAGACCACAAAAGACTTCGAAGAGTTTACCCGCGCGATTCAGGCGGGCAAGGTTGCAAGTGGCAAAACTCCCCCCAGCGAAGCCCGCAAAGTCCACCAAAGCCAAGCACTCCAAATCCAAGAAGTAGTGCGTCACAGTGAGGCCGGCGCAATCCGGATCGCTACGCCGCCAACGTCGGGCCGCTCCGCTCTGGATGACAGTGTTGGGGGCGTGGCACGAGTCCCGTAGCTCGCGGGAGATTCGGTCGCACTATGGCTTGTCATCCAGTTGGCAGTTGTTGCCGTAGGTGAACGAGTGCAGCGATAGCCCGGGGCCTTCCGGTTGCAGCGCGATGAGGTGTGCGCTGAACCTCGGGCTGCGCACCAGGTAGTACATGCGTCCGCTGGTCACCTCGACGTAAGCTCCCTTGGCGTCGAACTGCACGTCAGCCCCGGCGCTGTCCTTGGGCAAGGGATCGCCATCCTGAAACAGGTTGACACGGACCTGTTTCGTACCCTCGAGGCTGAGGACGGCGTAAAGCGAGCGCGCGTGATAGCGCACTTCGGCGGCCGCGCCGTGGTCTTCGGAGGTCACGCCATCGTGCTCGACACGCCAGCGGCCGACCAGCATTACGCTACCGTCGGGGGGCGAATGCGGCGGCAGGAAATCGACGACCTCGCCCTCGTGGTGATCGCCCATGTCCTCGACGGCGCTACGACCGTAGAGCGCACCGACGTAGGTTTCCTGGGTGGTGACGCCACACTCCGGTGCGAATTCGTTCTCGGGGGGATCGAGGGCGATCTTGGCAACCTCGGGATGCGCCACCGCCAGCAGATCGCGAATCTTGGTCTCCATCTCGCGATTGTTGCCTTCGCCGAACACCTCCATCACGATGTTGCCCTGCGAATCCACAAGATAGCGGTCTGGCCAACCTCGGGCGTTGTAGGCCTTCCAGGTCGTCCCCTTCTGGTCCGCAACCACCGGCCATGGGAGTTGGTATTGCTTCGCCGCCGCGCTCACATTGTCTACGTTGAACCCGATATTGAACTCGCCGTAGTGAACTCCGATGATCTCGAAACCGTAGGGATGATACTTGCGATACCAGCGTTTCAAGACGCCGAAGTCACGGATGCAGTTAATACAGGTATATTCCCAGAAATCGATGAGCACGACCTGGCCGCGATATCCCGAGATGTGGTGCGGCACGGGGGCGCCCTGGTCGAGCCACACCACGCCCTCTCCGAAGTCGGGTGCGGGATGAACCTTGAGATCTACTTGTTGGGCGACCGCCGGGCTGATCACCAAGCAGAACAGCAAGACCAGCACGACGGGGAGCGAGGATATCCGGCGCGTCACACAAGATATGACGAAATCCAAAGGCTTTGGTTGCTCAAATTTTTCCCCAGGCTGCTTTTTCTTGGGTATCGGTGAGAGAGGGACGTCATCAGGAGCCATGTGCCGGCAGCATTGGTCTCGGCGTGGGGTTGCTTTACCATTGGGGTTTCGAACTTAGGCAAAGGGAAGGGCAATCTCATGTCAGACTATCTGCTCAAGACGGAACCCTCTGTGTACTCTTTTGCTGATCTGCAGCGCGACAAGGTTACAGTGTGGGACGGGGTAACGAATCCGGTCGCCGTGAAACACCTCCGGGAAATGACAGCCGGAGCGAGATTAATCATCTACGAGACCGGAGACCACAAAAGCGCAGTTGGCACTGCGACTGTCGTTTCCGTCGACGCCACTGATCCCAGAAGTCCGATGGTGAAAATCAAGGTCGGAAAGGAACTGCCGCAGGCGGTTTCTTTGCAGCAGATCAAAGCCAACCGACTGTTCGCGGATTCGCCTCTGGTGCGCCAAGGAAGGCTTTCCGTCGTGCCGTTGACGCAGGCACAGTACAAGGCCCTGACGGGAGAATAGCGTGAGGCGCTGGCGCATCAGAGTCTTCTGCACCGGGCGGTGAGATTCCGGCTGTCCTGCACATCAGGTAGAGCCGGCCTTCAGGCCGGCGTCCCGGCTATGCCTCCTAAGTTCAGGCTTTCGGCACTGCGACGCCGTGGGCTGAAAGCCTCACCAAAAGAGCAGCGTTGACGCGGCGCTGAAGCGCCGCTCTACCCGAGCTTCGCGGATACAGTAATTCGGAAACCGCTCTGGGTCGCCGGTCTGGCTGCGGTCCTAAATCGCGACCTCGTTCTCGGGCACCGCTTCCAGAGCAACGCGCTCCGCTCCGGGATCGACCACGCGCTGCATCAACACCGCCGCGATTGCCATGAAGACTCCGCCCGCGATCACAGCCGCCAGCCGATTGTTGTGCAGCAAGTGATTCATCACCCAGCCGAAACCCAGCGAAGCAATGATCTCGGGAAGGACGATGAAGAAGTTGAAGATGCCCATGTACACACCGGTCTTCTCGGCCGGCAGCGATCCGGCCAGGACCGAATAGGGCATCGACAATGTGCTTGCCCAGGCGATTCCCACTCCGACCATGGAGAGCAGCAGGAAGTTTTTGTCGTGGATAAACGCCACTGAGATCAGACCAAGCGCGCCGCACAGCAACGACAGGCTGTGCGCCCCCTTGCGACCGACCAGCCTTGCCAGGGTTGGCAGGAAGAATGAGAATCCGAAGCATACCGCAGAGTACATCCCGAAGCAGATTCCGGCCCACTCGACGCCTGCGGTGTAGAGCGGGGATGCCTGGTCAGCCGCTTCAAATACGTTGTGCGCCACGGCGACGGGGAAGTACAGCCACATGCAGAACAGTCCAAGCCAGGTCAGCAGTTGCACGGGAGCCAACTGTCGCATGGTCAGCGGCATTTCGCAAATTGAGGCGAAGATCTCCTTGACGTGAACGCCCAGTCCCCGCTTTTCGGTCCTCTTGTGGCGAAATGCCGTTATGTCCTCCGGCGGATACTCCTTCGTGGTGAGTATGGTCCGACACGACCGCTCCGAAGAACGCCGCAGCGCCAATGTAAAACGACAATCGGACAGTCAGAGGGATGGCGTGTCTAGAGCTTTCGGCCGCAAGGTGAAACACGTTGGTCAGCAACCAAGGAAGCGCCGACGCGACGACCGCTCCGAGCCCGATGAAGAGACTCTGCATTGCGAAACCGGCAGTCCGTTGTTCTTCGGGCAGCAGGTCGGCGACGAACGCGCGGAAGGGTTCCATGCTGATGTTGATGGAGGTGTCGAGGATCCAGAGCAGGCCGGCGGCCATCCATAACGCGGAACAACGCGGCATCAGGACAAGCGCGCACGAACTAAGGATCGCTCCCGCCAGAAAATAGGGGCGACGGCGTCCCAGGCGCGTCCAGGTGTGATCGCTGGCGTGGCCGATGATCGGCTGCACGAGTAGGCCAGTCAGCGGAGCCGCCAGCCATAGAATCGGGATTTGATCGGCGCGCGCCCCGAGATACTCGTAGATGGCGCTCATGTTGGCCATCTGCAGCCCCCAGCCAAACTGGATGCCGAGAAAGCCGAAGCTCATGTTCCAGATCTGCCAGAAGCTTTTGGGCGGCTTTTGCATGCTGTTTTCAGGCCTCGCGCGAGGCGCTCCCGTCACTCGCGCCGACATCTGCTTCGCCAACGAACTCGAAGCCTAAGCGCCACAAGATGGCATTGTCAATAAAGGCTATCGTGACCTCGATTTCAACCGTGAGAGAATGCCGGGATGATGATCACGGCGTTGGGAGCTCTACCAGAGCAGAGAGATGGGCGAATGACTCGCGCTGGCCGCCTGAGCATTTCTGCCCTCGCATTGGTGCTGGCACTTTCACTGGCAGCTTCGGCCCAGCCCATCGGCCAGCCACACATCTCTAAGGTCGAGCCGCCAAATTGGTGGGTGGGTTTCCGGCCGACCGTGATGGTCTTGCTTTACGGAGACAACCTGGCCGGGGCGAACATCTCGGTGAATTATCCGGGTGCGTCCGTCGCCAAAGTAGAAACTGAACCCGACGGCAAACATGCTTTCGTGTGGTTGAATCTGGCCCCCGAGGAACGCCCGGGAGACGTAAGCATTAACGTGAAAACTTCTGCTGGCGACGCGCAGGCGATTCTACACCTGCTACAACGCTCATCGCAGCATGGAAAGTTTCAGGGAATTACACCCGACGATGTTATTTATCTGATCATGCCCGATCGTTTTGCCGACGGCGATCCCAGCAACGATCAACCGAAGGGCGCCGCGCCGGGAACGTATGATCGGGCTCGTCCGAAGACCTATCACGGCGGCGATCTGAAGGGCATTCAGGAACATTTGCCGTACTTGAAGGACCTCGGGGTGACCGCGCTGTGGCTTACGCCGCTCTATGACAACGATGACTCCACCTCCGACTATCACGGCTACAGCGCGGTTGACGAGTACGCGGTAGAAGACCACTTCGGCACGATGAAGGACTATCAGGAGTTGGTGGCTGCGGCCCATCAGCTCGGCCTGAAAGTCCTGCTGGACATGGTGCCGAATCATGTGGGGCCCAAACATCCATGGGCGACGTCGCAGCCCGCTCCGAACTGGCTGCACGGCACCATTGAGCATCACCTCGACACCGACTATGACTATCCGCCGATCGCCGACCCGCACGCCGTGAAGGCGAATTACGTGAGCGCGCTCGAAGGCTGGTTTGCCAACGTCTTGCCCGACCTGGCGCAGGAAAATCCTCTGGTCGCCGAGTATCTTCTGCAGAATGCTCTGTGGTGGGCTGAGAGCGGCGGGATCGACGCCTTTCGCATTGACACTTTTCCCTATGTTCCTCGGACTTTTTGGGCGTACTACAACAAAGGCCTATTCTCGACCTATCCACACTTTTTCACGGTCGGCGAGATTTACAACACCGATCCCACGGTGACCTCGTATTGGGCCGGCGGGCAGACTGGCTTCGACGGCATCGATACCGGGTTGACCACTCCCTTCGACTTCCCGATGAACTCCGCCATCCGCGAGGTGGTCGCTCACGGCGCCTCCACGAAAAAGATTGTTGACGTACTTCGGCAGGACCGGCTGTATCCGCATCCCGAGTTGCTGGTGACGTTCATCGGCAACCATGACATGAAGCGTTTTCTCACCGATGCTGATGGCTCGTATGAAAAGTTGAAGCTGGCGTTTTCTCTGTTGGCGACGCTGCGCGGAATCCCCCAGCTTTACTATGGCGACGAGATCGGCATGACCGGCGGCGCCGATCCGGACAATCGCCACGACTTTCCGGGTGGCTTTCCGGGTGATGTTCACAACGCCTTTCTAGCCAACGGCCGCTCACCCGAAGAGCAGGAGATTTTCTCGCACGTGCAGTCGCTGCTTCGTCTGCGGCAGCAACATCCGGCGTTGAGGCAAGGACGCCAATGGCACGTCGGCTGGGATGACAGCTACTACGCTTTTGTGCGCGAAACCGCTGAAGAAAAACTGTTCGTCGTGTTCAATAATTCGCAAACTGCGCGAGACATTACGATCGCAACCGACGGTACGGCGCTGGAAAACGCGCGTCAATTCGAGAACCTTTTTGGACCAGGACAAGTGGTGTGGAAGAACAAGGTCCTGCAGGTGACCCTGCCAGCAACCAGTGCCGCCGTGTACGAGGTACGCTAGGGCGGCCTCGTGCTCGCGCTAGCCTCGCAATGGGGAGATGCAGGCCGTAGAGCGGTTTTTAGTATTGGTGCGTCCGGAGTAACCGCAGATCCCTCGACTCCGCTTCGCTCCGCTTGGGATGACAGGGCGATACAGCACTTGTAAAACCGCCGTCGCGACTACCGTAGCACCTCCGCCAGCTTTCCGCGGGCGATCAGCTCCGCCACTTTCGCGAAGTCCGTGCTATAGATTCGATCTTCTGTGATGGCGGGAGACACGGAGCGAATAGCTGCGTGGGCCGCCTGACCGCGCTTGCCGGTTTGCAGAGGCGCGCGGAAGTCGAGTGCCTGCGCGACGGCCAACGCTTCAATGGCGAGCACATTGCGCGTGTTAGTGACAACGCGCAGCAGCTTGTTGGCGGCAATCATGCCCATCGAGACGTAGTCTTCCTGGTTTCCCGATGTGGTGATGGAATCCACGGACGCGGGATGCGCCAGCACCTTGTTTTCGCTGACCAGCGCCGCGGCCGTGACCTGCGCCATCATGAATCCGGAGTTCAAACCGGCTCCCGGCGCGAGGAACGCGGGCAGTCCTTCGTTGAGCGCAGGGTTTACCAGCCGCTCGATGCGCCGCTCTGAGATGCCCGCCAACCCGGTGAGCGCGATGGCCAGAAAATCGAGGGCAAAGGCCAGGGGCTCGCCATGAAAGTTTCCTCCTGACAGGATGTCGCCCCCGACCGTCAATCCCACTCCGCGTTTTGGCGCCCCAACCTTCTTTTGCTCGGGAAAGACCAGCGGATTGTCCACCGCCGAATTCATTTCGATCTCAAAGACCTCACGGCAATGGGCCAGGGTATCGCGAACAGCTCCGTGCACCTGCGGAATGCAACGCAGCGAGTAGGCGTCCTGGACCTTCTGGCACTCGCGATGCGACTCGCGAATCAGGCTGCCTTCCAGCATGCGGCGCAAGTTCTCCGCAACCAGTGACTGTCCGGCATGGGGACGGGCCTGGTGGATGCGCTTGTCGAACGCGGCATCGGTTCCCTTGAGCGCATCCACGGTGAGAGCGCCAAGCACGTCCGCAGTGTCCGCGAGTGTATCGGCCTGCATGACCGCCAACAATCCGACGGCCAGCATTCCCTGAGTGCCATTGATGAGTGAAATAGCCTCTTTAGCTTGCAGCAACAGCGGCTTGATGTCGGCCGGCTTCAGCGCTTCGGCGGCCGTCATGCGTTTGCCGCGGAACGTGGCTTCACCTTCTGCGATCAGAACCAGCGCGAGATGCGCCAGCGGAGCCAGATCGCCGCTGGCTCCCACACTTCCCTGGGACGGAATGACCGGATGCACGCCACGATTCAGTAGCTCGCAAAGCGTGTCAATGACCACCGGGCGCACTCCCGAGAAACCCTTGGCGAGCGAGTTGGCGCGCAGCAGCAACATGGCGCGGGTAACGTCTTCCGCCAGCGGTTCGCCAACCCCAACCGCGTGCGAGCGCAGAAGTTTGATTTGCAGCTTGCGGATGTCGTCGTGCGGGATACGAAGGTCGGCGAGCCTGCCGACACCCGTGTTCACGCCGTAGGCGACGCGATCGTTCTCAAGCAGCTCTTCCACCACGGCCCGCGCGCGTTCGACCGCGATGCGCGCCTCCGGCTGCAACAAAACTGGACGCCGCTCATGGACCACCTGGCGAACATCGTCGAGGGTCAGATCATTGCCGTTAATGTGGAGTGCTTGCATTCGAAATCAAGGTCAGCTTCGAGTAGCTAGACGTGCTTCACCAGGAATGGTCACGGTCTGCAGCGAGCCTGTCCGAGCTCTGGCCCACGATTCTGGCAAGCGCCGCTAGCCTCAGGTTTTTCCCGCCGCCTTCAAAAACGATGGTAGGTACGTCTGCGGCAACGGGATTCGCTTGAACTCAGAATCCACCACAATGTGCACGGTCTCGCCCTCGGCCAGCAGGGTACCGTCCTCGTCGCGTACGACCTCGTAGCCAAAATGCAACAGCGAATCGCGCACGTTTACCAGGCGCGTCCGGATGATCACCATATCATCGTAGCGCGCCGGAGCTTTGTAGCGGCAGCGCATGTCCACGACGGCGATGTGGGTGCCATCCTGCTTCTCCATTTCACGATAGGTGAAGCCCAGTTGGCGCAACATCTCCACCCGGCCCACCTCAAACCAGATAACGAAGTTGGAGTGATAAGCCACACCCATCTGGTCGGTCTCGGCATAGCGCACCCGAAACTTGGTCTCGTAGACGTGCGCTTCGGAGGTTTTGCGTCGCGACTGCCTGTCTTCCGCTTTCAACGCGATACCCATTCAACTGGAGACGCGGCCCATTTCAGCCGCGAAACAGGCCCCGGACACAACCGCACCCAACTCATTTTTTCTGCGCCGGTTGAGACGTGGTAGAAGTAGGTCCGTTGCTGACCATCTGTCCTTTTACAACTTCACCTACGGGCACTGGCTTGCCGTCGGCTATATAGTCAACGAATTGTGCCGGCAAAGGCTCCGGCATTGGGAACCCCGCCGTATTCTGCAATAGGTAGTGGATCCTGGGGACTATCGAAGCACCAGAGTTGCCGCACTCTCCCACGGGATCACCTTGCTTGACCACGTCCCCATGCTTCAACTTAACGCTGTTTTGCTTGAGGTTCGTCAGGAGGGAGTATTCGTCGTTGCCGTGCGAGATCAGGATCAAGTTCCCATTCGGAACATCCTGACTCGGCTTGCCGGGAGCATTGTCTCCGATGTCATTTACCACCCTGACCACTGTGCCGTCGGCCGGGGCCAATACCGGTTGGCCAAAGCAATAGAACTGTTCGTTCTTCGTAGCGTCGCCCTCAAAGGGCATCCCGTTCTTCAACAGAACGAAATCGATGGCAAACCGTTGGTCCTCGCTCATCTGGTAGCCATTGTTAAAGACGCCGTGGCCGCCTTCATACACCAGCCACTGGCCGGAGAAGGGAAGCTTTAGCTTGGTGGTGTCCTTGTAACCCGCATTATGGCCTTCGGGGGGCGAAAACAGCGGCCTGACGTTGAAAGCCTCGGTGTCCCCATTCTGGTTGATGATGATGATGGTCGCCGCCGGAACCTTGGCATTCGAGAAATCCGACAGCCGGGAGTAAACCGTAGCTGGTTTCAGCATGTACGGGACGATGCTCTCTTCCTCCACCTTCGTCTCGGTGCCCAGTTTCTTTTGCAACTGAGAGAGGGTGGCTACGAATTTCCGCTCGTCCTCGGCCCGCTTCCTGTACTCCGGCGGAAAAGTGGCCCAAATCGCGCTCGCCTGACCAGCTTTGAACATATCAAAGAGCTTTCTTCCGCGCTCCTTGGCTGCGCCGCTCATCACCGGATAAGCGGCATAACTGCTGGCCGCCTCTGCCGCCCCAGGCGTCTGTGGTTTCGCTGTCGGTGACGAAGATTGGGCGTACAACATAGTAGAAAACAGCATTACCGCGACAACCGAATGCGGACGAAATGTCATCATGGCTCTCCCTGTGTTCGCTGCGGCCGGCCCTTCTCCAGCAAAGAGTTTACGGGTCTGCCGAATCGTGTTCCCCAGCGCGGCGGCACGTTTTCAGGACCGCCGCCCGCTAGCTGTCGAAACTCTGACGATGAAGAATGCTTGAAGCGACGCTTTGTGACAATAGAGACTTGGGATGTTCTGCTCCCGCTTGGCTGCAAGTTAAGGCACCGCCAATTCTATCGCAAGCGGCCTGTGCTTCTGAACGACACCACTGGTTTGCCGCGAGGGCCCAGGGATTGAGCTGCATGGGTTTGCCAGCCGGATCCATCTATTTTCCTGTCCAGCGCGGCTTGCGCTTCTCCAGAAACGAGCTTACACCTTCCCGGAAATCGGCCGTCCTGCGGATGCGCGCGTTCTCCTCCACTGCGTCTGCGATCTCCCGGTCGAGGCTGGCCGAAGCATAGAGCTTGAGCAGACGCTTGGTCGCGAGCAGCGAGGCGGGACTATTGCTCAGCAGGCTGCCCGCCAGCTCGCGTGCGCGTTCGAGAAGTTTCTCGGGAGCGACAATCTCATTGACCAGCTCCATACGGAAGGCTTCTTCAGCGTCGATGATCCGACCGGTGAGCAGCAGGTCGCGCGCCTGCTTCTCGCCAACCTGGCGCAGCAGAAACGCCGAGACAATCGCCGGAACGAAGCCAATACGCACCTCGGTATAGCCAAACTTGGCTTCCGAGGAGGCCAGCGTGAAATCGCATAACGTGGCCAAGCCGCAGCCGCCTGCGATGGCGGGCCCGTTCACGGCGGCGATCATGACCTTGGGGAACTCATACAGCGTGCGAAACAACAGCGCCATGGTAGCGGAGTCGGAAAGGTTCTCTTCCTCGGTGCGGCCGGTGATCGCACGCAAGTTGTCGAGGTCCATTCCGGAGCAGAACGCCTTGCCCGCGCCGGTCAGGATCACGATTTGCGCAGGCGAGTTCTCGATTTCACCCAGCGCCTGCAATAACTCGTCGATGAGTTCGTAGCTGATGGCGTTGCGCTTGTCTGGGCGGTTCAGTGTGATAAGAGCCAGCGGGCCGTCATAGTTCAGCGTGAGCGTCGAGAATGATGGTTGATTTGCAGGCATTTGTCTTGTAATAACAGCTAACAGCTAGCAGCTAATTGCTAAGAGCTAATTGCTCCTTCACATTTTCGGCCCGCTGTACTGGCTCGCAATCTGCACCGCCAGACGAAATGGCTCGGTAATCGGCTTGGGCACCGGCGAATCTATGCCCCGACTCTTCAGCGCTTCCAGCAGTTTCTCCGTCGGAATGTTACCGACTAGGACGTCCTGCGCGAAAGGACAGCCACCCAGCCCGCCGACTGCAGAATCAAATCGCCGGCAGCCGGCATCATACGCCGCCAGAACTTTTGCCGCTGCGTCGTCCGGGCGGCTGTGCAGGTGCACGCCGATCTCGACGCCATCAAATCTCTCCAGCACCGGCTCAACCACGTCGGCGATCTGCTGCGGCGTCGCCACTCCCACCGTGTCGGCGAGAGAGATGGCTTGCAAATCCATGTCGGCGAGCAGGCCGACGCCAACCATCAGCTCTTCGATGTTCCAGAGATCGTCATAAGGATTGCCGAAGGCCATCGAGATGTAAGCGATAGTGTCCAACCCGGCTTCGTCCGCTTTCACCTTTACCTTTTCCAGAATGTCGAGGTTCTCTTCCAGCGTCTGGTTCTGATTGTTCTTCAGGAACGTCGGCGAGAGCGAATAGGGGAAGCCGACGGTGCGCACGGCGTGGGTGGAAATGGCGCGCTCAACCCCGCGCTCGTTGACCACAATACCGATGATCTCGACATCGTCCGGCGGATCGAGTTCGCTCAGCACATTTTCCGAGTCGGCCATCTGCGGAATGGCCTTGGGCGAGACAAACGACACCGCGTCGATATGCTTGAATCCCGCCGCGACCAGCGCCTTCAAGTATTCGACCTTAACGTTGGTCGGAATCTGTCCCGGCAGCCCCTGCCAGGCATCGCGGGGGCATTCGATGAGTTTGATGGAAGAAGCCATTGGCAATTAGTGATTAGCAATTAGCTCTTTTCCTAAGCCATTGACGAGGGCCGCTCACTTGTAATGAAGGTATTTGTGCCAGGTGCCACGCTGCAAGCAGGAATCGTTCACTCACTATGCAACCCAATGCCGCTAAATACGAGATGCGGCTCTTCTGAGCATGGCTTAAAGAATCTCCAGTGCTCACCGCTTTCGGAGTCATGCGGAAACACTTCTAGCTTGTACCCGTCCTCCAGCATGATCGCCAGGTTCCCCGCCTCACCCGCCTGAATGCTCTGTACTGTGAACTCGCGTGAATCGTGGTCGAATATTACCCCGACGATCCTGTCGAACCTATTACCCTTCTGCCAATCGAAATCGCTGGGAAGCGGCTCGTCCGACTCCTCTGGAGTGCAAAAAATGTCACCACGACCTGTGACGATCTTGTCGCCCCGCGTTATCCGCCACGAACATTGGATGTGCAGCGCATAATCCCCGACTTGTTTCTCCTTACCTGAATGGGTCGCCACAGTCCTGTGGTTGCCGAACTCAAACCATGCTAAATCGGCTGCACGCCCCAATGCCCACAAAGGCGGGCCCACTAGTGGCCTCATAATTCGTTGAATGTCGTTATCTTCCGTCATCTTGCGGCAATGTAACTACTGTAATCAGGCGATTTCATCGCCACCCACGAACTGGGAAGGTGCTCGGAAGCTGGGCGTTGTGAACTGACAACTGACAACTGTTTCACGTCTGCAACACCCCCACACTGAACTTCGCCACCTCGGGATTCAGCGCTGCCGCCTCCAGCGCGGTGATGATCGCCTCCCGCGTCTCCGCCGGATCGATGATCTTGTCAATCCACAGCCGCGCCGCGCCGTAACGCGGATCCATCTGCTCGTCGTAGGTCGCCTTCACTTCGTCGAAGAGCTTCTTACGGTCTTCCTCGCTCAGCTTCTTGCCGCCGCGCTCCAGTTGTTTGATTTTGATTTCCACCAGTGTTCCTGCCGCCGAAGCGCCCGCCATCACCGCGTACTTCGCCGATGGCCACGCGAACAGGAATCGCGGATCGTAGGCCTTGCCGCACATCGCGTAGTGTCCTGCCCCGAAGGAGCCGCCTACAATGACCGCAATTTTCGGCACCACCGAGTTCGACACCGCATTCACCATCTTCGCGCCGGCGCGGATGATGCCGCTCCACTCCGCATCGCGTCCCACCATGAAGCCGTTTACGTCGTGCAGGAAAAGCAGCGGCACGAGGTTCTGGTTGCAATCCATAATGAAGCGCGCCGCCTTCTCCGCCGATTCGGTGTAGATGACGCCGCCAAACTCGGTGCGCTTATTGCCGGCGCGGTCCGACCTGCTGCACGTGCGTTTTCTGATTGGCGACAATCCCGACCGCAAAGCCGCCGATGCGCGCATAGCCGCACAGCACCGTCTCGCCGTATTCGGACTTGTACTCCCCAAACTGACTGCCGTCGACGATGCGCGCGATGATCTCCTTCATGTCGTACTGGCGCGCGGGATCGCCGTCGAAGATGCCGTAGATTTCTTCTGCTGGATAAAGTGGTGCCTCCGGCTTCTTGCGGTCGAAGACGCCGAGTTGACGGTTTCCCATCTTGTCGACCAACAGGCGAATGCGCGCGAGGCAAGATTGGTCGTCCGGCTCGCGGAAATCGACGGTGCCGCTGATTTGCGAGTGCATCTTCGCGCCGCCCAGCTCTTCCGCCGAATATTTCGCCCCGATGGCAGCCTGCACCAGCGCGGGCCCAGCCAGAAACAGCCCGCTGCCTTCGGTCATCAGGATGTGGTCGCACATCAGCGGCAGATAAGCGCCGCCGGCCACGCACATGCCCATGATGGCAGCGATCTGCGGAATGCCCATCGCCGACATCACCGCATTGTTGCGGAAGACGCGGCCAAAGTCGTCGGTGTCGGGAAAGACGTCTTCCTGGAGCGGAAGGAACACGCCGGCCGAATCGACCAGATAGATTGTGGGAATGTGGTTCTCGATGGCGATGTTCTGCGCGCGAATCACCTTCTTCGCCGTCATGGGAAAGAACGCGCCCGCCTTTACGGTGGCGTCATTCACGATGAGCATGACCAGCCGTCCCTGCACCCGCGCCAGGCCGGTCACCACACCGGCGGAGGGCGCACCGCCCCACTCTTCGTACATTCCCCAGGCCGCGTAACCGCCGATCTCAAAGAACTCGGTGCCTGCATCGATCAGCAGCGCAATACGCTCACGCGCGGTCAGGCGTCCTTTCTTGTGTTGCGACTCGATCGCCTTGTCTCCGCCGCCCTGGGCGATGATCTGCTCTTCGTTGCGAACGTTGGTGACCAACTCGGCCATGGCCTTGAGGTTGCGTTCGAAGCGTGGGGAGTCGGGCTTGACTTTGGTTTCGAACGCGGCGGGCGATCCGGAATGATGGCTATGGTCGGTCATGATGAGGGACAGGCAAACTAACTACGATAATCCAGGGAGGCATGGCGCGCAATGCAGGCAGCTTTGCCGGAAAATCCGCCGTGACTACGGCGTCAGTTCCAACGCTGCAGCGAGTGGATCGTCCGCAATCGCGTCCACCAGTCCGGCTCGTAACGCTTGCGGCGCGCGCAGCTTTTCAGCCACCAGGAACATCTGTAACGCTCGGCCTTTGCCTACAAGTCGCGGTAGCCGCTGCGTCCCTCCCCATCCGGTAATCAGTCCGAGGGCGGCGCCGCAATGTCCAAACAGGGCATGAGCGCTGGCGATACGCTGATCGCAGGCCAGTGCTAGATCGAGTCCTCCGCCCATGCAATAGCCTTGAATCACAGCGATGGTGGGGGTAGGGAAGTTAGCGATAGCAGTCATCAAGCGCTGACCCATCTGTGCGAAACGGAACGCTTCTGCGCCGGTGAGTGCTGCAATCTCGTTGAGGTCGGCACCGGCCGAGAAGAACTTGGCATTGCCGGCGATCACCAGGCGCGCCGGCGGATGCGCTGCAAGTTCCTCGACAGCGGCGGTGAGGGCCTCCACTCGGGCCCGCGTCAAGCGGTTCATGCCATCGTCGGCGACTAGGCGCAGAATGACCGCGTCGCCAAGGTGCTCGACAGAGTACAGGTCTTCTTGAGAAGAGGAATGCACTGAGAGCTAGGGTAGCAAACGGCAGACATTGGATCGTTATCGCCGTTCGCGCTCTCGGGCATGAGTGCGGTGACTCGCGGAAAGCGTTAAGATGTCGTTCACAAGGCAAGAGGAGCATGGGTAATGCAGCATGATGAAGCTCTAACGTCTTTCTCCCGCAGATCGTTCCTGAGTCTTTCCACGGCTGCATCAGCAGCGGTGGCGTTTCGTATCGTTACCGAGCCCATGCTGGCTTACGCGGAGCTGCCGGCGGTTCCGACCAGCGGGGTGCGAATCAATGCCAACGAAAACCCGCTTGGCCCGTGCGCGGCGGCCCGGAGTGCGGTCGCCGCGATTATTCCAGAATCGGGGCGCTACCGGTTCGGCTTGATGGAGGAATTCGTCAAGCTCTACGCGACCAGCATCGGCGTGAGCGACGAGCAGGTCCGGATCTTCGCCGGATCGAGCGAGCCACTCCACTACACCGTCATGAGATTCACCTCGCCCAAGGCGAGTTACGTGACCGCTGATCCCGGCTATGAAGCTGGAATGTTTGCCGCAGAAGCTTCCGGGGCGCGCCTCGTCAAAGTGCCGCTTACCAAAACTTACGCGCACGACGTGCGGGCCATGATTGCCGCCGCGCCTGACGCAGGCGTGTTCTACGTCTGCACGCCCAATAATCCCACCGGCACGCTAACCAGCCATTCCGACATCGAGTACCTGCTGGAGAACAAGCCTAAAGGTTCGATCGTGCTGGTGGACGAGGCTTACATTCACTTTTGCGATGCGCCTTCGGCGATCGCCCTGGTGAAGGCCGGCCAGGATGTAATTGTGCTGCGGACTTTTTCGAAGCTGTATGGAATGGCGGGCCTGCGATGCGGGTTTGCCATTGGCAGGCCCGACCTCATGCAGAAGGTCGAGAACTATGGCGGCGGCAATCCGATGCCTGTGACCGCCGTCGCTGCGGCCTCGGCGAGTTTGAAAGAGCCGCAACTCGTGCCCGAGCGCAAACGCATCAACACGGAAATCCGCGAGGAAACCTTCCAGTGGCTCGATCGCAACGGATACTCATACATCCCTTCGGTATCCAACTTCTTCATGCTGGATACCAAGCGGCCGGCGAAAGAGGTGATCGCTGCCATGGCCCAAGAAAATGTCTACATTGGCCGGGTCTGGCCGCTGATGCCAACCTATGCGCGCATTACAGTTGGAACTCGCGAAGAGATGACTCAGTTCCAGGCGGCATTTCAGAAGGTGATGAAGGGAACGGTGGTCGGGCGGCTACGAAAGGAAGAGTCACCGCTGCGGCACATTGATGGGTTTGTGTTGCCGGGGTGAGGGTTAGCTCGTAGCCCAAAGCCCGCTTTTTTTCTGTGCCTCTTTGTCTCTGTGGTTGATTACGTCCCCGCCGGCACGCCGCGCGACTTCACGTTCGCGCGAATGAATTCGATGATGGAATCCATCGGGGTGCCGGGTTGAAAGATGGCGGCCACCCCCGCCTTTTTCAGCGACTCGACATCCTGATCGGGAATAATGCCGCCCACCAGCACCAGCACGTCGTCCATCTGGTTTTCCTTTAGCAGGTCCATTACCCGGGGCACGATGGCGTTGTGCGCGCCGGAGAGGATGCTGAGGCCAATGACGTCTACATCTTCTTGCAACGACGCGTTGACGATCATCTCGGGAGTCTGGCGCAGGCCGGTGTAAATCACTTCCATGCCGGCATCACGCAGGGCGCGGGCAATGACTTTGGCGCCGCGATCATGGCCGTCGAGGCCGGGCTTGGCAACTAGTACGCGGATTTTGCGGTCAGGGGACATAGTGCGCTCTTCGCTGTTCGCCCTTCGCTCGTTCGGGAAATTCGCGTCCATGCCCCGCATTTCGTGCGAGTCGAGGGCCTGCGGTCTGGCTGGCAGCTCCCAGGCGAACCTTGAATCATAAACCCTCCCTGTGGATTGCGTAAGTGAGGGCTGTCACTCTCCAGTAGGGTTTCAGATCACGATCGCGCCGTCTTGTCAGTGAGGGAACGGACTCTTCACGGGAGTACGTCCGGCGTTACTGCAATCGGTCTTGACGATCTGCTTGGGGACCCAGATCACGGCGTCTCCGCTGACTGCAGTCTGCAAAAGCCAGTACGGCTTATTGACTACGATGCGGTAGGACGTCGCCGCATCCGTCGACGTCCAGGTATACGACGCCAAACTCTGGGTTGCCGAATCCGTCTGCAGGCGCTTCTCGATGTCCCCGGCGCCGATTTCTTCCTGCACCGAAATCGCGCGCGCCGCCACTTGTTTCGGATCATGCAGATACTTGAACTCGTCTTCGAGGCTCTTGCGCTCGAGTTGATCTTCGTCTTCCCGCGGCGGGACCTGCAGTTCCGTAATGGTGCAGCCTTTGGCGAGCGTCTTTTGACTTATCTTCGAAACAGGAGAGAAGTCGACCGGTTCTTCGAGGTCGGGACCGAACCGTGCCGACCTCTTCGATGATCAGCAGCGAGCAGCAGCCCATTCGCCCGTAGCCAGAAAGGACCGTCTCGCCGCCGGCGGTTTTGGTGGGCTTACCGGGGAAATACTTTCCGACAACGATGGCATGCAGCATCTTCGTCTTCCCGGATTTCTGGGCCGCCTGCAATAACTTCTGTAGTGCGTCGAAGTCGCGGTCCTCGTTGAGAGGCAGCTCCAAACTCTCGAAGGTCTTGGGTCGGTTCTTCGCGAAATGCGCACCGGCCGAGGCTCCCGGGCCCTCGACACCACCACCGAATTCGAGCCATATCCTGCCGTGGTCGTCGCCGCAGTTCGCGTCGTGGAGCATGAACTCGTCAGGCCCAACCGTGATCAGGCCTTCCACACTGACCAGCCCTTCGTTGTACCTTTCGGGGTATTGCGTGAGCGCGCAGGCAGTGGCGTCGAATGGCCGCTCCTGCGCCGAGGCCATCGGGCAAACCAAACAACAAACGGCCACCGCGAGCAGCAGATTTGCACGCCTCGCAGCAGACGATAGAAATGGATTCATCTGCGAACAGTCTACGCGAACATTATTCGGCCTACATGTTTTCGGGATTTGCACGAATGAAGATGTGGCCGGAGTTCGTGCCGTGAGTCCAGTAGAACCTTCACATGGCGGTCTTGATGCCGGCTTTCACCAGCCACCAGTTCATCGGATAGGAGGTAAAAAAGCCGCAGGCCATAGCCAGTTGCATCATGAACCAGAATTCGATTCGCGTTGGCGAGATAGGGCCGAACCAGACGAAGATGACCAATGCCATCCAGCCGTACATTCCGACCTGCCAGGCGGTCAAAGAGAGGAAGTCGATCTTGAGGGCCCGCCACCAGATGCGCGCTCCGGTTTGCTGCAGCATGGAAGAGATGGCCGCGTACTGAAACGTGACGCCGACCAGCAGGGCGATGATGTAGTCGAGCGTCCATTCACCAAATACCAGGCTGGCGGCAACGGTAAACGGAGCGGCCCGAAACAAGATGGGACCAATCAGATCGGCCAGCGAGCATCCCGCGCCGCAGTGAAACGTCCCGGCTACGATCTTCTGCCAGAAGGCATGCGGCCCTTTGTCCATACCGTCCATCTTCATTGACGCGGATTGGGAAGCGGAGATCGGTTTCTGTGCGGCGGGAGGAAGCGGCCCGGTCCGGCCGATTTTCCAATACGCCCAAATCCCGAACGGGCCAGCCCACAGCGCATTGATCGGCCACACCGCTCGCATGACTGACATCGCCTGCGGCTGTCGCCTCCTCATGTCAGTAACGATGAAGAGGCTGGAGCTGATGCCAGCCAGCACGATCAGCCACGACAAGAGGTGAAACGAAGAACTCCAGTCTTCCGTCATAAGTCTTTTACACAGAGCACCAAGATAACTACCTAGGGAACAGCAGCCGAAGGAATCGCTAGTTGATCAAACAAAGTATGACGAACACAAACTAAAAGGCGAGAGGTTCTGACTATCCATCGGGATACTCCCTCTATCCTCTCGGATAGTGCTGCGCCTACGCGGTTTGCTCTCCACGAAAGAGATCGTTTTGTAAACGATGTATTTGCTTACGTCCCATCAACCACTTAGCGCCCGGCAGGGAAAGATCGCTTCGCCTTTCCTGGATTGGAACTGCACTTGCTCGTTGACAAGGCAGATTACGAATCTCTTGGAGGTTATCGTGAAACTGTTCAGACTATTAGCTCTCACCCTGGCAATTGGAATTTTCTCCGCGTTCCCAATGCAGGTTCGCGCCCAGCAAGAAGTTGACCCCGATCACTTCGATCAAGCGCCGGTAGCGCAAGCCAATGTGCATGGCGCGAAGGCACTAAGCAACCACAAGGCCGCCAACGCGGCTCATCGCAACCATAGCAATGTGCGGGTGGCGACTAAGCGCTCCGGCAGGGCGAACCATCATCGGGCGCACGTCTCTGCATAGGGACGCCGCCGGACTCGCAACACTCTTGACTGCAAGCTTCCTAGGTTAGTGTGGAGTGGTGGGACACTCGATACGTTCCACCCTCACCGGAAGCCAAATTATCCATTGCCACTTCTTCGCCGAGCGCAGCAGCCACGAGTACTTACGCAGCGTAACTTCATAGCGTACGCGGCCCTCTTCGGATGTCGCGACCATTAAGGCTGTGTCCTTCGTCTCTGAGATGGGCTTCGGCGCTCCTACAACGGTGTTGTAGTCAGCCCATTCCTTCTTGCGCTCATCGATTGCCTGGCCTGCGACCGTGGCAGTGTCATCCATGCGCCACGGCTCGTGCCCCTCGTTAACAGACTTTTGAACCTCGAGCGCTCCACTCTTGTCGACTTTCCAGTTCCAGACCTTGTGGCCGCAGTTGTCGGACGCAAACGTGCTGGACGCGAAGAGGAAAACAAGCGCAAACGTTAGGACGAACGCCCACACGAACCCTCGGACCGGTTTGACTGAGGGCTGATAGCCGAAAGCTGACGGCTCGTCCATCACGCGAACGCCGTCTCGGTGTAAGTTCCGTACACCTCACGCAGCGCGTCACAAATCTCGCCCACGGTCGCGTATGCCTTCACTGCATCCACAATGAACGGCATCGTGTTCGCAGGCGAAACCTGGCCGTTGGCGCCGGCCTTGGGTTCCTGGGCTGCGGCTTTCTTCAGCGCATCGAGGCAGCGGCCAACTTCGTCATTGGAGCGGCGCGCGCGCAACGCATTTAGCTTCCTGGTCTGCGCCTGTGCGACCTCTTCGCCGATATACAGAATGTGGGGCGCCGGTTCCTCGACGACAAACTCGTTGGCGCCAACCGTGATTTTCTCTCGCGCTTCGGTAGCGCGCTGGAACTGATAGCTGGCCTCGGCGATTTCCTTCTGCGGGTAGCCCTTCTCGATGGACGAAACCATGCCGCCCATGGCGTCGAGCTTGTCGAAGTAGTCGAACGCGCCCTTCTCCATGTCGAGTGTGAGGCGCTCCAGGAAATACGAGCCGCCCAGCGGATCGACGGTCTGCGCCACACCCGATTCGTAGGCGATGATCTGTTGCGTACGCAGCGCGATGCGCACCGCCTCTTCAGTGGGCAGCGCCAGCGCTTCGTCGTAGGAGTCGGTGTGCAGCGACTGCGTCCCGCCCAGCACCGCGGCCAGCGCCTGAATAGCCACGCGCGCGATATTGTTCATCGGCTGCTGCGCCGTGAGCGAGACGCCTGCGGTCTGCGTGTGGAAACGCATGAGCCAGGTGCGCTGGTTCTTGGCCTCGAAGCGGTCCTTCATCAGGCGATACCAGATTTTGCGCGCCGCCCGGTACTTGGCAAGCTCCTCGAAGAAATCGTTGTGCGCATTGAAGAAGAAACTGAGCCGTGGGCCGAACTCGTCGACGTCGAGGCCGCGACGCCGCGCCCACTCGACATACTCCACGCCGTCGTAGATGGTGAATGCCAACTCCTGCAGCGCGGTCGAGCCCGCTTCGCGAATGTGATAGCCGCTGATGGAAATCGTGTTGAAGCGTGGCGTGAAGCGCGTGCCGAACTCGAAGGTATCAATCACCAGCCGCATCGAAGGCGCCGGCGGATAGATGTATTCCTTCTGCGCGATGTACTCCTTCAGGATATCGTTCTGGATGGTGCCGGAAATTTTCTTCCAGTCCGCGCCCTGCTTCTCGGCGACTGCCAGATACATGGCCCACAAGATGGAAGCCGGCGAGTTGATGGTCATCGAAACCGTGGTCTTTTCGAGGTCGATGCCGTCGAAGAGGATCTCCATGTCTTCCAGCGAATCGATGGCCACGCCGCATTTGCCAACCTCGCCCTCGCTGAAAGAATGGTCGCTGTCATAACCCATCAGCGTAGGCAGGTCGAAGGCGACGGAGAGTCCCTGGCCACCGTGCTCCAGCAGATACTTGTAACGCTGGTTGGTCTCCTCGGGCGAGGCGAAGCCGGAGAACTGGCGCATGGTCCACATCTTGCCGCGATAGCCCGAGGCGTGAATGCCGCGCGTGTACGGCGGCTGGCCGGGATAGTTCAGGTAGTCTTCGTACTTCCAGTCGGCGGGAAGGTCCGCGGGCGTGTACAGCCGGCGAATCGGCATGCCGGAGATGGTGGTGTAGCGCGCGTGACCGTGCTCGTCGACGTTGACGCCGGTGGGTGCGCCAATCGGCTTTTCCGGTTCCTTCTCCAGACTCCGGGCGAGCGTCTTCTCGGCCCACTGCTTCTCGGACTCGGAAGGCTGGCGGCCATTCTCGAAAACATCAGTGACCGGCGATTCGGCTACAGTTTTGCCATTGGACTTGCGGCTATTCGGCATGAGAGATCCCCACTGTGACGGACTCTACATGCTAGTGGATGCGACGGAGGGGAGCAAGGCGGGAGTGAGGGTGGTGGTCCCTAACAGAGTTCAAAAAAAATCTCTGTCCGGTCAAAACGAACTTCAAATCGAGAAAAGAACCCCTCCTGCCCGAGAAGGCCCATTCCAACGTCCTCGAGCGTGTCGCAAAATCCAGCGTAAAGTTCGAATGTCAGGGGCTGCTCTCCCGCCTGGCCATTCCACATCGTTGCTTTCACAGTCTCGAAGTACGCAATCTGTCCTTGCTCGGAAGTGCCGCTGAATACATATGCGTTTCGATTAAGGATGGTGATCCCCAGCTGACCAGCCAGGGACGCCGGAAACAGACAGTTGTCCGCACCGGAATCGACAATCGCGAATGCCGCTATCGACAAACTGCCGCGCTCCAATGTGACAGTAACGATTGGACGACTGGTGGCCTGACGATTTGGAAACGCTGCGTCTGGTCTGGCCGGGAAAACAGTGTAAGGGAATCTCATTGTCAGAGGATCAACGAACTGACAGCGGGAACCTTCATGACCACCGGATGTTCTTCACCCTTCTCGTGGGCGGCCTTTATGGCATCGGCAAGGGTTTTGGCGGTTGCGACGATGCGATCCTGAGCACTGGATAGGGCGATCCACTCTCCGACCGGAGCATCTTTCAGGACGGTAGTAAGATCAAGCGGGGCCATAAAATCTACATTCTCGATATGGCTCTATTTTAGCAGGCGTCCACGATGGGAGCTAAAAGGCGAGCCACGAGATCGCAATGCGATGCCCAAGCGATGACCACCTGGCCATTCAGCAGAAGTAATCCCGAGCGCTGCCCTTCCACCAGAGGGTCAAAGGTGAGAACGCCTCCGACGGAGCCGGTGCCGTTACCATGTACGCTGGCGGAAATGGGATGGGGTGCCACTTTGTCCAGGCCGGTCTTGACATCGAGCGCATGCAAGGTCTGATAGAAAGTGGTGGTGTGGGTAAGCGAGTCGTACTGCTTGGTCTTGGCGACCAGGTATAGCGTGCCGGTGGTGGTATCGATCGCCGGAGTCCCGGTGATACCAATCTCAGGTACCAGGTCACCACAATTGACGTCACCGCTGGAGACAGGGCTGACCACGTAACGAGGCCCACTGGTAGCGAGGAAATTAGCACGCCAAAGTTGCTGTCCAGTGTTCACATCGAAGGCATAAACCTGATCATGCTCGGTGGCAATGAAGACCACATTGTGGCTCATTCCCCCAATGTTTAGGCCCGGCAAGTAGAGCGGTTGCGCATAAACGTAGCCCTGCACGGCAAACGTAGAGCGCTTACCGAACGACTGCATCTTTACATTCGACGGAGTGAGGACCGTTTCCTGGGCATTGGAACCGGAACGGTAGTTGTCGTTGTGGTAGGTGGTCACGGCCACTTGTGCCATGGCGACCGTAGAGCTCAGGAACAACCATACGGCGAAGCAGCTGCAACGCACCACAGCGGCATGTGCATTCTTCATAGTGACAAAGTCCTCCTGTGCGAAGGAAACCTGCGTGGGCTGATGGAACAGAAGGCGGGATTATCCTATAAAATCCGGCGGGTCACAACCGCTTCCTTTGCGACGGTGCAGCTTACATGGAGGGAAGTTATCGCCCATCCTGTACGATGCGTCACCAAGCATTGTGACGACCGTCACTCGCTATCTACCGGCTTTCGTCCTACCGTTTCTGAGTTGGCTTGCATCAGGCCGCTTTTGTGATGTTTACGACTGCCGACACCCCGGTGTGCATTCTGCTGGCGCCCAGCCTTGTTAGCGGAGCGCCAGGAACGCGCACTGAGAGGCCGTCGGGCCCGCATTAGAAAGGGTTCTATTGCGGCCCCTGTCACGGCGGTGCAACAATGCCAGCGTTGCGATATCGCGGGTTGTACCATGAGCGCCGAGTCGGACCTTCGTCTTGAGGGTGACTACGGCAATTGCGTCAATGATTCTTTATTTCCCATGCGGCGCGAATTCCCAGCCGTGGTGAGGTTTAAAAATGTTCCATCAAATCCTCGCTCCCACAGGAAGCCTTTGGTCCACGATTCTGTTGGCATTGGTACCCCTGGCTAGTTTGCTGTTCATGCTCGCTGTGCTCCGCATCACCGCGTGGGTAGCCACCATTATCGGCGGCGTGATCACCCTGGCCGTCGCCATCCTGGCGTGGCATGCGCCCGTCGATCTCGCCCTCAAGGCATATCTGTATGGCGCTTTGCAAGGTGGATGGATAATCAACTGGATCACCTTCTGGGGTCTGATTATCTTCAATACGCTGGTGCTCACAGGCGATTTCGCGAAGTTTGAAAAATGGATGGTCAACCAGGCCACGGTTGACGTGCGCATCCAGACGATCATGCTGGCCTGGTCCTTTGGCGCGCTGCTGGAGGGCCTGGTCGGGTTTGGATATCCGTGGGCGGTGGTGGTTCCTATTCTGGTCGGTTTAGGCATCATGGACCTGGATGCGATCCGCGTAGCCGCTCTGGCCAACAACGCACCGGTCTCCTACGGTGCTTTGGGGGCGCCGATCCTGGCTCTGGCCGCCGTTACCGGATTGCCCTTGCTGTCGCTTTCCGCCTCCGTCGGCGATATCGTTGCCGTGCTTGCGCTGTTGCCTCCCTTTGTACTGATTTTCCTGGTCAGCGGTTGGGACGGATTGAAAGAAGCTTGGCCCCTGGCACTGGTAGGCTCCTTCTCCTACATCCTCGGTCAGTGGCCAGTGTCTCATTACCTGGGGCCGTATCTGCCTGACATCAGTGGTGCGCTGGTGTCATTCTGGGTTCTGTACGTGTTCGTGAAAATCTGGCACCCGAAAAATATTCGTGCTTTCGGCGGCAAGATCATCACCGCAGCGCAGGAGGCTAAGGCCGAAGCAGAGGGAGCTGGGGTAAGCGCCTTACGGGCATGGATGCCTTTTCTGGTGCTGCTCGTCGTGGTGGTGATCTGGACTGGTCCGTGGTCTAGCCTGGGCAAGGTTAGCTGGTACAAGGTACACACGACGGCTATTTCCTCAGTGACGGAGAAACCGATTGCGTCGACCTTCAGCTTTACTCCCTGGAACGGCGGAAGTTCAATCCTCGCTTCGTGGATCGTGATCGTGCTGCTGCTGCGTCCCAAGATGAGCGTTATTAAGCAGGTGTTCGCGCGCACCTTCAAGCAGATGTGGGGAGCGATCCTGGTGGCGTTCTTCATCTTTGGTATCGCCTACACGTTCGTCTTCAGCGGCATGGCCAACTCTCTCGCCTTCGGGTTGTCGAAATTCGGCTGGGTGTATGTGATATTCGCGCCGATCTTGGGCTGGATTGGCGTCGCCCTGTCGGGCAGCAACACCTCGACCAATGCGATGTTCGGCCCCATCCAGGCCGTCGCCGGCAAATTGCTGGGCCTGCCCGTATTGCTGGCTCCCTCGCTTAACTCGGTGGGAGCCGAGATTGGCAAGCCCATCGCGCCGCAGACCGCCAGCGTGGGTGTTTCCACCAGCAAGTTCGTACGCAGTGAAGGCCAGGTTATCCGTCACAATATGGCATGGACCCTAATCTTTCTCGTGTACTTGATTGGGATTGGCTTGTTGTTCTACTTCGTCTTGCCACATGCCATGATGTAGCACGACCTCCGGGTACGGGAGGTGGCGGTCCCCGCGACCTCCCGCATGAAGCGAAGGGAAGAAAACCATGGATGCGATGTTCGATACCTTCAAACTCCGCGCCGAAGCCGTCAGCGCGGAGGTCCATCGCTTCCCGTATAAAGCCGAAGCCCTGGATTTCATCGTTGGACGCTTGCAGTTGGAGGGCGTCGCCGACTCGCCAGAATCCTACGCTGTGTGGGCGGACTGTCCATTCCTCAACGCGACCGACAAGCAACATCTCTCTAACACTGTCCCCGGCCTCACCTTTGAAGTCACGCGTGAGAAAGCGGCGGCCTCCAAAATCGGCATCAGCCAGTTTGACTGGGCCATGGCCAACACCGGCACGCTGGTACAGGACGCTGCGCCGGTGGAACGCCGGCTGGTCTCTACGCTGCCCGTCATCCATATTGCTGTGGTCGCCACCAGCCAGTTGCTACCCGATCTACCTTCGGTACTGGCGAAAATCAGGCCCGAGCAGACCAACTACATCTCCTTCATCACCGGACCCAGTCGCACCGCCGATATCGAAAGGGTGCCGACCATCGGAGTGCACGGCCCGGAAAAGCTCGTCATTGTTTTTGTGGATGAGCTCGCGGCGGTGAACTGATGCGCAAAGAATTCCGCGACTCCATCAACACCGCGCTGCACAATCCCAATCTCACGGGAGCGCTGGGCCGCTTTTCGGAGGCTTATCGGATCAGCCGCGAGAAGGCCTACGACGGCATTGACTTCGAAGCTGTACGAACTCAGATCGCCGACCGCAAGTCCTATGCTGCTTCGCACTTGGATGAGCTTGCCGAAACCTTTACTCGCAATGCCGAGACCCGCGGGGTCCACGTCTTTCGCACCGCCGATCCTGCCCAGGTGCGGGAATACATCCTCAGTCTGGCAAAGCAGCACGGCGTCAAGAGCGTGGTCAAATCGAAGTCGATGGCCTCGGAAGAGATTCATCTGAATCCCTTCCTCGAGAAGGCTGGGATCGAAGTCCGCGAGACCGACTTGGGCGAGTGGATCATTCAACTCGCCGGACAAACGCCCTCCCACATGGTGATGCCCGCCATCCACATGACCAAGGAAGAGGTGGCCGACGTTTTCAGCGAGCAGGTCGAAGCCGGTCAGACGCCCGACATTCCCAAACTCGTAAAGTTCGCTCGGGGCAAACTTCGTACCAAATTCCTTGACGCCGACGTGGGAATTACCGGCGCGAACATTGCCGTCGCGGAGACGGGTAGCCTGGTCATCATTACTAATGAAGGCAATGCCCGACTGGTAACGACTTTGCCCAAAATCCATGTAGCCATCGTCGGCGTCGAGAAGCTGATGGCGGAGTTCGCCGACATCGTTCCCGTGCTGACCGCGCTTCCCAGGAGCGCCACGGCGCAGTTGCTCACCAGCTACGTTTCCATCATCAGCGGCCCGGTCCCGAACACCGACGGAACGCCGAAAGAGTTGCACATCATCCTGATGGACAACCGGCGCACCGAGATGGCGCGCGATCCCAAGTTCAAGCAGGCGCTGCAATGCGTTCGTTGCGCATCCTGCTTAAACGTGTGCCCGGTCTTTCGCCTGGTCGGCGGTCACGTCTTCGGCAAGGTTTACACCGGCGGAATCGGCACCATCCTGACCGCATGGTTCGACGCGCTGAAGGAGTCGGATGAAATTCAGAGCCTCTGCATTCAGTGCGGAAATTGTACCCAGGTCTGTCCCGGGAAGATTGATATCCCCGGCCTGATCCTCGAATTGAGACGCCGCCTGGCCGTCGAGAAAGGTCAGCCGCTGGCGCAAAGAGCGATCTTCTCCGTTGTCAATAACCGCAAGCTGTTCCACTCCATGCTGCGTACTGCATCGGTGGCGCAAAAGCCGCTCCGCAAAGACGGCTTCATCCGCCACTTGCCGTTCTTCCTGTCCGATATGACGGAATTCCGTAGTCTCCCGGCAATTGCCGATGTGCCCTTCCGCGACAAGTTCAAGGAGATTAAGCAGTCGCCGCAAAAGGAGAAGGCAGCTTTCTATTCCGGCTGCCTGATTGACTTTGCCTACCCCGAGATGGGTGAGGCGCTGGTGAAAATCCTGAACAAGGCAGGGATCGAGGTCGTCTTCCCTGAAGGGCAAACCTGCTGCGGGGCTCCTGCGCGCTACAGTGGCGCCTACGAAGTCGCCGCACAGAACGCTACCGACAACATCAACGCTCTGCTCGATCAAGATGTTCAGTACGTGGTCTCCGCCTGCCCGACTTGCACCGTCGCGCTGAAGCACGACTTCATCAGCACCTACGAAAGCCTCGGCCGAACCCATGCCCTGCCCCGCGCACAAGAACTCGCTGCCAAAGTGACCGACCTCTCAACCCTGGTCAAGAAGCTGGTCGATGAGGGACGGTTGACCTTCAAGGAGGGCCAGCAGCTCGGCAAGGTCACGTACCACGATTCCTGCCACCTGAAGCGGACCTTGCATGTCTCCGAGCAGCCGCGTGAACTGCTGAAGCAAGCCGGCTACGAAATCGCGGAGATGTACGAAGCTGACATGTGCTGCGGAATGGGTGGCTCGTACTCGCTGAAGCTTCCTGAGATTTCAGCGCCCATCCTCGAGCGCAAACTCAAGAACATCAACGACACCGGCGCACCGCTGGTGGTGATGGATTGCCCGGGCTGCGTGATGCAGATCCGCGGAGGCATGGACAAGAACGGCGCGGCCATTGAGGTCGA
The DNA here is from genome assembly GCA_963836295.1 of uncultured Acidobacteriaceae bacterium. GTDB lineage: Bacteria > Acidobacteriota > Terriglobia > Terriglobales > Acidobacteriaceae > Bog-257. Next base: position 337,929 of record CAWIIY010000017.1, read on the forward strand.
ACACACTGTCCAGCGCCTGGTGGACCAGTTCGAGTAGTGGCCTTCACTTCACACTTCCGACGTCACTCCGCGATTTCGTCCGGCTCGTGCAGAAAACTGCGTCCTCGCTTTTCCTTGCCGAATATCAACAGCACCGCGAGTATGGCCATTACCACCAACTCGAACGCGGTCAGTGCCCACGCGTAGCCCAGATGGTCGCGCAGCGCGAACTCAATCGTCGGGGTCGACGCGGCAAATAAAATTCCAATCTGATAGGTGAAGCCCGGCAACAGCCCGCGCACCGCAGGCGGCGAGAGCTCATTTAGGTGTACAGGAATAATGCCCCACGCCCCTTGCACGCCCATTTGCATAATGAATGCGCCCATGACCAACATCGCGAGTGTGCTGCCAAACGCCCACAGGGGAATAATGGCCAGCGACACCGCCAGCGCCGCCAGCATGCTGTAGCGTCGGCCGATCCGCTCGGAAAGCAAGCCGAAGATGACCGCGCCCGTGACGGCCCCTATGTTGTAGAACATGGTGATGTAGGCCACCGTGTTCGGCGCAACGCCGTGCGCGTGCTTCAGAAAGTCGGGATAGAGGTCCTGCGAGCCGTGGGAAAGGCAATTCATCATGAACATGAGCGCGATCATGTACAGGCTGAGCCATTTGTGCTGCCAGGCAATTCGTGGCCCGTCGATGGTGCGCGCCACGCGGTGGACCTTCCACGCTTCGGACTCGGGGACCTTGGTGCGGATGTAGAGCGCCAACAATGCCGGGATCCCGCCCACCCAGAACATGGCGCGCCATCCCCAGTTGGGCAGCACCAGCCGTGCCGCGAAAGCCGCCAGCAGGTAGCCAATGGAGTATCCGCTCTGCAGAATTCCCGAGAGCACGCCGCGCCAGCGCACCGGCGCATGTTCCATGGCAAGCGACGCTCCCACGCCCCACTCGCCGCCCATGCCAATGCCGAACAGCATTCGCAGAATAAAGAACACCGTGTAATTGGGCGCGAAGCCGCACAGCAGCTCGATCGTCGAGAAGAACAGGACATTGACCATTAACGGACGCCGCCGTCCATAGCGGTCGGCCATCATCCCGAACAGCAGCGCGCCTACCGGCCGCATGGCAAGCGTCGCCGTGATGGTGAGCACGATGTCACGCTTGGGAACGTGAAAGTGCGCGGCCAGCGTATCGAGCAGGAAGATGACGACGAAGAAGTCGAAGGCGTCGAGCGTCCAGCCAAGAAAGCCCGCACCCATCGCGTGCCAGCGATCGGAGCTGGCCTGCGCGCTGCCAGTGAGTTCTGCCATCCGTCACCCTCTCCAGCAAGTTGCAGAGAAGGTAACAGAAGCAGCGCGGAAAACGCTAGAGCAGTTCTAGGATTGGCCCTCAGCGGCGGAAGCCAACAGAATGCGTTCCTCAACGCCGGCCTGAAGGCAGGCTCTACCCGGCAACAGAGCATGCAAATTCAGGTATATTGGCACTGGGTCGCGCTTCGCCACCGGCCCGCATTGCATGACGGACCTGGTTACACCGAACGAATTCAGAGCTGCTCTGGGTCGCTTTGCCACCGGCGTTACGGTGATTACCGTCGAGACAGCTGAGGGACAAGTGCATGGCATGACTGCGAATGCCTTCTGCTCGGTGTCGCTGCAGCCGCCACTGGTGCTGGTCTGCATTGACCATCTGGCCGAGACCTACCTGCACATCCGCGAGCGGCGCAAGTTTGGAGTGAGTGTGCTTAGAGAGGAACAGGAGGCGCTGTCGGAATTTTTCGCTGATCCCGAGCGCAACCGCGACGCCGGGTATCGACTGGGTATTCGCTATTGGCCGATGCAAAGCGGGACGCCTGTGCTGCAAAACACGCTGGCCAACTTGGATTGTTCGGTGGTGAATGCCTACGAAGGCGGCGACCACACCATCTTCGTCGGCGAGGTGAGGGAAGTCAGTGTGGCCGACGGCGCACCGTTGCTGTATTTTCGAGGACGTTATCGAGTCTCTAATGTCACGCAGGAACCGTAGATGGGCGTAAGTATTTCGCGTTGTCATCCCGTGCAACCGCCAAGAGAAGGACGTGTCAGTTTGTACTTGGAATCGTTCAACCTGTCATCCCGAGCGTAGTCGAGGGATCTGCGGTTCGCCTCCGCCGTCACGCTGCAGGGAGAGACCGCAGATCCTTCGACTGCACGCCCGCCGCCCGACCCGCAAAGACAGTGGTTCGGGAAGCCCTTGCGGGCGCTCCGCTCAGGATGACAATTCATCTTTGGGCGCGGTTCTATTTGAACTCGGAGACCAGAGCCGCCGACAGATGCTACGTTCCGCTTCTTGCGCTATCCTCGATAACGCTGCGTCCGTAGCCTCAAACGCCGCGATCGGAGATTCTCTTGCCAGCGGGAACTACAGTACGGCCACTTGCAGCGGGTCACGCGTCGAGCGACTTCCTGGCTGCCTATCTGCGCGAGGTGCGTGACGGGCAGCCGCTTGCCGCCGATGTTGCGTGTCAGCTCTTACGTTGTGACGACGAACTTCTGCCTGAACTGCTTAGCGCCGCGCGAGCACTCAAGGAGCAATGTCGCCCCGGCGTCATCACCTATTCGCGCAAGGTATTCATCCCGCTGACTAACCTTTGTCGCGATTACTGTGGGTATTGCACCTACCGTCGCGATCCGGGCGAGCCGGGTGCTCATACCATGACGCCCGAGGAAGTGCTGCGGGTTGCGCAGCAAGGCGAAAAGCTGGGCTGTACGGAGGCGCTGTTCTCGCTGGGGGACCGACCCGAGGCGCTGTTCCCCGAGATGCGCGAGACTCTACGCAAGCTTGGGTATCGCAGCACGCTGCATTATCTGCAAGCCATGTGCGAACTGGTTCTGCGCGAGACGCGGCTGCTACCCCACGCCAATTCCGGCCTGCTGAGCGCAAGCTGGATTGAACGTTTGCGCGAGAGCAATCCCAGCCTCGGCCTGATGCTGGAGAGCACCAGCACCAATCTTGTGGATGCGCACCCGGCGGATCGAACGCCAGACAAGCTTCCGTCTTTGCGGCTGAAGACGATCGAGGATGCAGGCAAACTTGGAGTTCCGTTCACCACAGGAATCCTCATCGGCATCGGCGAGACCATGGAGGACCGTGTCGAATCGCTGCTGGCCATCAAGCGCCTGCATGAGCAGTACGGTCACGTGCAGGAAGTTATCATCCAGAATTTTCGCGTGAAGCCGCCGATTCCCATGGCAGCATGGCCTGAGCCTGACACGGGCGACATGCTACGCACGCTCGCGGTAGCGCGCTTGCTGCTGCGGGACATGAACATCCAGGCGCCGCCGAATCTAACTGAGAACGGGTACGAGAAACTATTGGGCGGCGGCATCAACGATTGGGGAGGCGTATCGCCGCTGACGCCCGATTACATCAACCCGGAAGCTCCGTGGCCGCATCTGCTCGATTTGCAACGCCGCACCGAAGCGGCGGGACAGAAGCTGAAGCAGCGCTTGCCGGTATATCCCGAATTCGTTGCGAGAGTGGCGGCACGCGGCGGCATGCTGGGCGAACGGCTGCAGGCTGCGGCGGATGGCGACGGTTTTGCGAAGGTCGCATAGATGATCGTCGTCTTTACGGGAGGAACCGGCGGCACCAAGCTGGTGCAGGGCTTGCAGCAAGTGGTTGCACCGGATGACCTCACGGTCATTGTCAATACCGGGGACGACATCGAGTGGTGGGGACTGCACGTCTCGCCGGACATCGATTCCGTGCTGTACGGATTGTCGGGCTTGCTCAGCAAAGACCGCGGCTGGGGCGTGGAGAATGACAGCTTTCGCTGCTTGGAGCGCATGAAGCAGCTCGGACAGCCGTCATGGTTCAGTCTCGGCGATCTTGACTTGGCGACTCACCTGACGCGTACGGCGATGCTGCGAGCCGGCAAGTCGTTGAGCGCAGCAACTGCCACGCTCGCCAACAAGCTCGGGATTCGCGCGCGTGTGCTGCCGATGTCGGACGACCGTGTCTCTACCGTGCTCAACACGGCCAAAGGGACGCTCGCCTTTCAGGAGTATTTCGTACGGGAGCGCCATCAGGTTGCGGTGCGAAGAGTGCGATTCGAAGGAGCCCACCGCTCTCTTCCTGCGCCCGGCGTGATCGAGAGCATCGAGTCGGCGGAGGCGATTATTTTCGCCCCGAGCAATCCAGTCACCAGCATCGGGCCCATCCTCGCAGTGCCCGGCGTTTGCGATGCGTTGCGGCGGGCGAAGGCGACGGTTGCTGCAGTCAGTCCGATTGTTGGGGGCGAGGCAGTCACTGGTCCGGCGGGCGCGCTGATGAAGATGATGGGCTGGGCAAGCGGCATCGCAGGAGTTGCAAAGGCTTATGAGGATTTTCTGGACGTGCTGATCGCAGACCATGGGGATAAAGCTGCGGCTTCCGCCGTGGGCAGCGACAATCTTCGCGTACTTTGTACGAACACCATCATGCGGTCGTTGGACGACAAGCGCGAGCTGGCGCGATTCACTTTGGAGGCGTGCTCTGCGAAACTAGGGGCATTCGGTAGAGCCGGCCTTTAGACCGGCGTCTAAGCCGCTATAAATGTTTGGGGGCTTCAGCCCCCAAAGGTTGATTCATGCGTGGCATACTGCTCATCCCGGTGAAAAGCCTTACGACAGCCAAGCAGCGTCTCGCTGATGCTTTGGGCAGGACCGGCGCTCGCAACTGGCGGAGGCGATGTTGCGCAATGTAATGACCGCGGCCGCCGGCGTGCTGGGTCGCATCGACGTAGCACTGGTCACCGGCGACACTCGCGCGCAGGCGCTGGCTGCTGAGTTCGGCTTCATGGTGATTGACGACCCTCGCAACGAAAGCGAGACGGCCGCCATCGAGATGGCAACTGCGTGGTGCGGGCAGCGCGGCTACGACACGACGATCGTCGTGCCCGGCGACATCCCGCTCATCACCAGCGACGAACTGGGGCGAGTGCTCAACGCTGCTCCCGCCGAGGGCGCGGTCTTCGTGCCCGCGTATGATCGTCGCGGCAGCAACTGTATTCTGCGCCGGCCGGCATCCATCATTTCGCTTCGCTTCGGCAACGACAGCTTTCTGCCGCATTGCGAAGCCATGAAGAGAACGGGTAAGCAGTTGATCATTCTCGAAATGCCCGGGATCGGATTGGACATCGACAATCCTCAGGAACTCGATCTGCTGGTGCAGCGCGCTGGCGACACCAACGCGCAGCGGTGGTTGCGGTCGTGGGGCTTCGGTGCAGATCAGAACACGCAATGGGAGACAGCCGTCTGATGCGAACAGCATTGCCTGCCGGCACTGGCGAGCTGCGCGCGATTCCTGTGCATGGCGTTCGCAATGTGTTTGCCGGCGACTCCGTTGCGAAACTTGTCGTCGATGCGCTTGCCCTCGGCGACCTGCGCCTTCACGACGGCGACATCCTCGTGGTCAAGCACAAGATCGTATCCAAAGCGGAAGGGCGCATGGTTCTGCTCAACTCGGTAAAGCCACCCGCTGCCGCCAGGAGTTTTGCCCGCAACAACGGCGCAGATGCTCGCGTTGTGGAGTTGGCCTTGCGCGAAGCGAAGCGGGTCGTGCGCAAAAAGCACATCCTGATCACCGAGACGCGGCATGGGCTGGTGTGCGCCAACAGCGGCGTGGACGTTTCCAACGTGGATGGCGGCAAGACTGCTGTCCTGCTGCCCGCCGATGCAGATCGCTCGGCGGCACAAATTCACAGAGAATTAAAGAAGCGTACTGGACTTCACATTCCGGTCATCATCGCCGACAGCTTCGGGCGGCCGTGGCGCGAAGGGTTATGCGATGTGGCAATCGGCGTGGCCGGAATGAAGGTGATTCACGATTATCGTGGCAAACGCGACGCGTACGGCTATCACATGCACGCCACCGAGGAAGCGGTGGCCGATGAATTGGCGTCGGTCGCAGGCCTGGTCTGCGGCAAAAATTCCCGCCTTCCGGCTTGTATAATTCGTGGTTATCCGTATCGTCGCGGCAAGGGCAGCGCGCGGCAAATGGTGCGGCCGGCGGAGAAGGATTTGTTCCGGTAATAACGTGTCATGCTGAGCGAGCGCTCGCCGGGGTTAGCGAACGCGAGTCGAAGCATCCCTACAGCCGAGCCGACCTTGCTGGTAGGGGTCACTTCGACTCGCGACAACGGTGCGGCCTCGCTCAGGATGACAAGCGTTAAGAAGATCGACCTCGCTTAGGTTTAACGTTGGGGAACTATGTACGACATCAGTTGGGCCAATCAGCAAACACTTCAGGATGTGTCGTGGGAAGATGTGCGGCGGGGCGTCAGTCGGCCAGTACGAATGGCGTTAGACAAGGTGTTGTCGTCGCTCGAACGGCAGCGTGCTGACACGTGACGAATGTCTCACGCTCGCTAATTGCAGAGGCGATGATTTATTTGGATTGGTCGTCGCGGCTAACGAACTCCGTAGACAGTTAGTGGGTGATGTGGTCAGCTACGTCGTCACTCGCAATATCAATTTCACCAATGTTTGTTTTGTGGGATGCAAGTTTTGCGCTTTCAGCGTCGGTCCGCGCGATAAGACCGCCTATTTTCTCTCGCTCAACGAAGTCGGGCAAAAGTGTCGCGAAGCCGAGCAATGGGGAGCGACCGAGGTCTGCATCCAGGGCGGTCTACCGCGCAACCTCCCTCCGTTTCATTACCGCGACATCCTGCACGCGGTGAAGTCGGCCACGCCCAAGATGCATGCGCACGCGTTCTCGCCCATGGAGATGGTCTATGGCGTCGAACTCACCCGTATGCCGCTCCGCGAATACCTCCTGATGCTGAAGGAGAACGGGCTCGACACCTTGCCGGGTACTGCTGCCGAAATCCTCGATGACAGCGTGCGTCACATACTTTCCGCCAATAAGCTGAGCACCGCGCAATGGTGCGATGTGATCGAGACGGCGCACCGGTGCGGCATTCGCAGCACGTCAACCATGATGTACGGTCACGCGGAGACGCCTGAGCACTGGGTCAACCAGTTATTGCTGGTGCGGCAGATCCAGTCGCGCACCGGAGGCTTCACGGAATTCGTGCCGCTTGGATTCATTCACGACAACACGTTGCTGTTTGCGCAGGGTCTGTCGCGCGCGGGAGCTACGCTGGAAGAGCACCTAAAAGTGCACGCGCTGGCTCGCGTGATGCTGGCGGGATCCATCAACCATGTCCAGGTTTCGTGGGTGAAGCTGGGTCGCGAAGTTTCGCAACTCACGCTGCTTGCCGGCGCTGACGATTACGGTGGCACTCTGTTCGAAGAGAACATCTCGCGGCTGGCGGGCGCGACGGCGGGGCAGTACATCTCGACCGCGGAATTCCAGGAGCGGATTCTCGAGCTAGGCCGCATTCCCGCCCAACGCAACACGCTGTACACCAAGTACGACTATCCGGCGCAAACCGGCTCGGCCGAACCGGTGGCGGCAGGCGGGACAGCATGATCGCGGTCGTCGGCGGTACGGGGCCGGAAGGATCGGGGTTGGCGCTGCGATGGGTGCGCGCCGGCGAATCGGTGATCATCGGCTCGCGCGATGCCGAACGTGCGCACGCGGCAGCGGCGCAGATCGCAGAGAAAGTTGGGCCGCTGGGCAGCGTGGAAGGTGCGGAGAACGCTATTGCCGTGAAGATGTCTGACGTTGTAGTACTCACGGTGCCCTTTGCCGGGCAAGCGGAGTTATTAAAGCAGCTAAAATCGGCGTTCCGGCAGGGCACCGTCCTCATCGATGCGACGGTTCCGCTGGCGGCAGCCGTGGGCGGACGCGCGACTCGCCTGCTCGGCGTGTGGCAGGGTTCGGCAGCGGAGCAGGCTGCGGAAATCGTCGGTAAGAACATACCGGTTGCGGCGGCGTTTCACAGCTTGTCCTCGACTGTGCTGAAAGGCGATCAGCCGGTGGATTGCGACGTCATCGTGTGCAGCGACGACGACCGCGCGCGGCAGGTCGCCTCCGAGTTGGCAACCAAGATTCCCGGCGTGCGCGCCGTCGACGGCGGCAAGCTGGAAAATGCGCGCATCGTGGAAGCCATGACCGCGCTGCTGATCACGCTAAACATCCGGCACAAGGTGCATGGGGCCGGATGGAGGGTGACGGGGCTCGGAATTTGAAAGCAGGGGCTAGGTGTTAGTTCGAAGCCCGAGTTTCGAGTATAAAGCTTTAACTCAAGGCGTCATGCTGAGCGAGCGGTCGCCGGGTTCAGCGAGCGCGAGTCGAAGTACCGCTATAGTCAAGACGAAGGTTCACGGTGGCGATGGGGCACTGACTTTTCGCTGCGCTCGTCGCTTGATTACATAACGACGTCGGCTCCAGGACTCGAGTACATTGATGGTGCAATCCGATCAAGCGGCTCAAGAAGGAGCCGACCATGTTGATTATAGGATGCGATTACCATCCCGGGTTTCAGCAAGTAGCGATCTTTGACAAACAGACGGGCGAGATCAGGCAACGGCGACTGGCGCATCCGCAGGAGGCCATGGAGTTCTACCGTGGTTTACCCGCGGGGGTGCTGGTGGGAATCGAAAGCACGGGTTTCAGCGGGTGGTTCGAGCGCCTGCTGGAAGGGCTGGGGCACCAGGTGTGGATGGGGGATGCTACCCAGATCCGGGCTTCGATGACGCGCAAGCAGAAGACCGACAAACGGGATGCCGAGCACATCGTGAAGCTGCTGGTGGAAGGGCGCTTTCCGCGCATCTGGGTGCCCTCAGCGGAGGACCGGGATGCGCGGCAGTTGCTGGTGAATCGTCACAAGCTGGTGCAGTGGCAAACCCAGGTCAAGAATCAGTTGCAGTTTCTGGCCCTGAATCAGGGGCTGCAACTGAAGTGGCGACTGTGGACGCGCCGCGGACGGCAGAAACTGGAAGCCCTGCCGTTGGGTCGGTACGCGGCCCAACGGCGGACGACTTTGCTGGGGCTGCTGGAGCAGTTGGAACAGCAGATCGCCAGCCTGGATACGGCGGTGCTGTGCGAAGCCCAAGCGCGACCCGATGCGGTGCGGCTGATGACCCATCCCGGAGTGGGGCCGGTGATCAGTTTGGCTTTCGTGGTTACGCTGGGCCCGGTGGAGCGATTTGCCGGAGCGCGCCAGGTGGCCAGCTATTTCGGGTTGGTTCCGCGAGAACGCTCCAGCGGAGGCAAGCAGCGGTTGGGCGGCATCAGCAAGCAGGGCAATTCGTTTGTGCGCTACCTGCTGGTGCAAGGCGGGCATAGTGCGGCGCGCCTGGACCCGGAGTTGAAACGTTTTTACGGCCACTGCAAGCACACTCACGCGCACGCGGGAGTGGCCAAAGTAGCGGTGGCCCGCAAGCTGGCGGTGCGCTTGTACTGCATGTTGCGTGACGGCATCAGCTATGCCGAGTGGCGCAGCCGCCGGCGCTCGCATGCAGGCGAGCCCGAGTCATACTGTGGTCGAAAGTAGACCGAACGCTTGAGTGGGCAGCCTGCCTCCCGGCCGCCGAGGGTGGGGAGATCGAAGCCGTAATCATGGGCCAACCTCCCGCAAGGGAACGGGAGGCCCGAAGAGATGGCTGGTGGGAGTGCCGGGGACGGCCCATCGCCGGATTACAGAAGAACGAGCCGAAGATCGGATGCCAGGAAAGACTAAATCTTCTGCTAAGGAACGAAGCTCAGCTCTACCGCGCTGCGCTTCGTTCCTGGCTCCATGGTGGGCAAGCCGGAAGCCGCGTCAAGGGTCGAGATGAACGCCAAACGATGGCGCCCTTGACCCCGCTTCCGCCTCGCAGAGGATTCGTGTGCTCTTGACAACGCCGACGTCGTTATAGACAGGATGACAGTTTTCCTTTCGTCGCTTGAAACTCGAAACTATTCCACTATCCACTAACCCCTATAGCGTTTTCATGGATAGTGTAGACTGTTGGTGGCGATTCTCCGCTGCACCCGATGGCACGACCCTATGCAAATGATTTGCGGCGAAAGTTTTTGCAGGCCTATGAGCAGGGCAAAGGGACGCTGGGGGAGTTAGCGGAACAGTTTGGGGTAAGTGAAGGCTGGGCCAAGAAGGTCTCCGCCACCCGCACGCGCACGGGGCAGATGGAGCGGCCACCGTGGCGACGTGGCCCCGTGAGCCGGGTGACGGTGACGCTGCAGGAGTGGATGCGGGAGCAAATCCGCAAGCAGCCGGATTTGACGCTGCGAGAGTTGCAAGAGCAGCTGCAAGCGGTCAAGGGCGTGAGCTTGAGCATCGGACGGCTGTGGCTGGCCTTACGGCAGATGGGACTGCGGCTTAAAAAAAGTCACTCCACGCCCAGGAGCAAGAAACCCCGGAAGCGCAGCAGCGCCGGCAAGCGTGGTGGAAAGCTATAACTCAGATCGACCCGGAGCAGTTGGTGTTTCTTGACGAGAGCGGAGCCAGCACCCAGATGACCCGCAACTATGGCCGGGCTCCTCGTGGAGAACGGGTGGCGGAAGGGACGCCCAACCGCCACTGGTCTACGTTGACCATGCTGGCGGCGCTCACCACCCGAGGCTTGCAGGCGCCCATGACCATCGAATCGCCGACCGATGGCGATGTCTTCCTGGCCTATCTGGAGCAGGTGTTGTGCCCTCGGCTCCGACCCGGACAGGCTGGTCATCATGGACAATCTATCGGCTCACAAAGTGCAGGGTGTACGGGAGCAGATTGAAGCCCGGGGCGCGCGCCTGATCTATCTGCCCGCCTACTCGCCGGACTTCAACCCGATCGAGCAAGCCTGGTCGAAGATCAAGCAGTTGTTGCGCTCGGCCAAGGCCCGAACCGTAGAAGCTCTGGAAAGCGCAATTACAGAAGCCCTGGCAGCCGTTACCGCCGAGAACGCCTTAGCCTGGTTCTCTCATTGCGGATATGGTCTACAATAGCCACTGACCACTAACCACTAGCCACTGTTTTTTATGCTTCCCTTAGCGCCCTGGTGATCGGCATTCTTGCCGCGCGGAATGCGGGTAGCAGGCCGCCGACGAATCCCATCAGCACGGCGAAGACAAGGCCGATCAGCAGCAGGTCTGGCGTGACCTTGAAGGCAAATGCCAGTTCGCTGAAGGCGTTGGTTCCGGTCGCGGCGGTGAAGCCATTCATGGGCAACGCCATCAGACAACCAATCACGCCCCCGACGATGGCGAGCAGCACCGATTCCATCACAAACGAAACCAGGATGCTGAAGCGCGAGAAGCCCAGAGCGCGCAGCGTCCCGATCTCGCGAGTGCGCTGCGACACGATGGCATACATGGTGTTCATCGCGCCAAATACGGCCCCGATCCCCATCACGATGGCGACGAACGACGCCAGAATGATCAGCGCCGTCCCCGTACCCCCGGCCAGGTTCGCGTAGTATTTTTTCTCCGAGTCCGCCTGCACCTGCATCTGCGGATTGGCCCGCAGGTCTTTGTCGAAGGCCGCCAGCACGGACGGGTTCGTGAGTCGCACGGTCAGCGATTCGCATCCTCCGTTGCGGCCGATGGCCGGCGCCATGGCATTATAATCGCCCCAGATCTCGCTCTCGAAGGAGCTGTCGTTGGCGGAGAACAGGCCGACCACCTTCCAGTTTTTGCGCTGAATGTTGATGGCGGAGCCGATATCCAACCCGCTTACCCGCTCCGCAATCTTCCTGCCGGCGATGACTTCATATAGTCCTGGCGTAAACATCCGGCCCTCGACAATCTTGATGTTGTTGCGAACTTTGAAGGCCATCGGGGTCACCCCGCGGAAGGTGATGTTTAACGGAACGTTGGTGCCCTTCTTAGGCAGCGTTGTAATGACGACGACTTCACAAGAAGCCAGGGGTCTGCCGTTGGCGTCGCGGGCGACCCGCGGATCGACGGAGATGAGGTTGGCATCGCTGATGTTGATCCACGAGGTAAGTTCCGACAACGAGCCCCGCTGGGTGATAATGGCGTTCTTGTCGGAGCCGGTGGAACTCAAGGCGATGTCAAATCCGCGGGCCATGGACAGGATGGTCACCAATGCCGCCACCACCAGCGCGATACCAAAGATGGCCAGCAGCGTCACTTTCCAGCGGGAGCGCAGATTGCGAACGTTATAGCTGAGAGGAAGGGCCATCACACTTGCCTCAACACTTCCGTGATCCGCGCGCGATAGGCCAGCAGCGCGGGGACAAATCCGGCCAGCAACCCCAGCGACAAGGCGACTCCCAATCCGTAGGAGACAATTTTGGGTGACAAGCCCAAGCCGCCCGGGAACTGACTCACCACGTCCCCGACGAAGGGAATACTGGGCAGTACCATAAGGGCTCCCTTGGCCAGTAACAGCCCAATGGCGCCGCCCATGGCTCCCAGCACCAGCGCTTCGCTGAGGATGAGGCCCATGACCAGGCCGCTGGGGAATCCCAACGTTTTCAGCACGCCAATTTCCTGCTGGCGCTCACGGACCGCGATGCTCATGGTGTTCGCCGTTACCAGCAGGATGGTGAAGGCCACAGCCAGGCCGATGCCGTTCAACAGCAGGGCCAGGTTTCCCGCCATCGCGATGAAGCTGGCCTGAAACGCCTGCTCGGTTTCCGTCTTGGTGGGGGTGTCGCTGTTGGCAAACTCAGCGTCGATGGCCTTGCTGATACGGCCCGCGTTCTTGGGGTTGTCGATCAACACCGTCAGCGTACCGACGCCGGCTTTCTCACCGGTGGCTTCGTAGAGGTACTTGTAGTTGAAGTACATCGCGTTGAGATCGGTGGCGGGATACTTTACCGGGTCGCTGTCATAGATTCCGTCAATCACAAAGTCGAAGGGCTTGCCCACGCGATAGGTAGGGATAAAGCTCTCCAACTGGAAATGGTCGCCCACCTTCCAACCCCATTTTTCCGCCAGCTTCCTGCCGACAATGCAACCTCGTCGATCGTGAAACCAGGCCTGCTTCTGGTCTTCCGGCAGCATAATCTCGGGGTAAATCTCGAGAAACCGTTCCGGCTCGACGGCAAGGTTGGCGAAGAAATACTTGGGGTCGCGATAGATGCCGCCAAACCAGTTGACGATGGTGCTGTTCTTAACGCCCGGGATGGCAGCGATCTTGGCTTGGTAGGAGTTGGGCAGGTTGAACACCAGGCTCACGTAATCACGGACCACCAGGCGCGAGGCGTTACCCAGATGCAAGCTGTAGTCCACCGCGTCCACTACCGTCTGCAGAGTGCAGATGAGGAAGATACAGACCGCCATCGCCAACACCGTACTGAGGGTGCGAATCCAGTTCCTGCGGAGATGCTTCAGGACCAGCGGTGCGTATTTCATGTCAGTCGGTCAGCACTCCCTTGTCCAGATGACGCTGTACGTGCGCCCTTCGAGCGGCCCGGGGATCGTGGGTCACCATCACGATGGTCTTGTGGAAGTCGCGGTTAAAGGTTTCCATTAGCGTCAGGATCTCCTCGGCGCTCTGCGAGTCGAGGTCACCGGTAGGCTCGTCGGCGACCAGAACGCTAGGATCGGTGACCACCGCGCGCGCAATGGCGACGCGCTGTTCCTGTCCGCCGGAGAGTTGCCGGGGATAATGCTTGGAGCGGTCAGCCACTCCAACAATGCGCAACGCCGTCATGGCACGTTCACGGCGTTCGCGCTTGGAGAGAGGCGCCAGCAACAGCGGCAGCTCGACATTCTCCAACGCGTTGAGCACGGGGATGAGGTTGTAGAACTGGAAGATGAAGCCAATATTGCGGCTACGCCACTTGGCCAGCTCGCCCTCCGAGAGTGGCCCGAGGTCAGTGCCGGCGACGACGATACGCCCTGAGGTGGCGCGGTCAATGCCGGCGATGAGGTTCAACAGCGTCGTCTTCCCTGAGCCGGACGGGCCCATGAGCGCCAGGAACTCTCCCTCGGATACCTCAAGGTTAAGGCCGTCCAGGACCTTGATCTGCATGCTGTCGCGTTGGTAGAACTTGCGGACGTTCTGTACACTGACCGCGCCGGCCTGTGCCGCCACTTCGGTTGTACTCATGATCTCTCCTATGCCCACGTCCACGTCTACTCTAACTACTCTTAACTTTCACTGTATCCCCATCCTTCAGGTTCTGCGGCGGATTACTCACCAGCGTCTCCGATCCTTCCAGTCCACTGGTAACAATGACCTGCCCGTGCAGATCATTTCCGGTCGTTACTGGAAGCTGCTGCACCTTGTTGCCTTCAATCTCGAATACGACGGACTTGCCATCGCGTGTCGCGATCGCAGCTTTGGGGACGGTGACAATGCGCGTTGGCGCCGCGCCCTTCTTCTCCGCGGGCTTCGGCGGCTGCAGGAAGGTGACGTCACAGCTCATCTCCGGCTTCAGGTACTTGTCCTTGTCAAGGATAGTCACCTTCACCGTCACCGTTGCCTTGGTACGGTCTGCCGTGGGGACGATTTGGCGCAGGACTCCCTTATAGGCGTGGCTGGGAATGGCCTGTACCTGGACCTGCGCCGGCTGACCGGGGTGTAGCTCGGCGACGTTCGACTCGTTCACATCCACTACCGCCTCCAGCGAATTCATGTCAGCGATGGCCACGATGGCCCCCGAAGAGGTGGAGATGTTGATGCCGGGAGGAATGGGAGCGACACTCTCCCCGACTTCGGTCATCTTCTTGACCACAACTCCGGCGAAGGGCGCGCGAATGGTGGTGAAACTAAGGTTCGCCTGCTGGACTTGCAGGTTCGCCTTGTCCTGTTCTATCGTTGCCTGCGCCAGCGCTACCTTGGCCTTCGCCGCGTCGAGCGCGTCCTGCGACACCACCCTGTTGCGGAACAGGTCGTCCTGTAAGCGCTCTTGGCGCTGCGCTTCCGCCAGGTCCGCCTTGGCGTAGTCGATGGCCGCCTTGGCCGCGACGACCGCCGCCAGGTAGTCGGCATCGTCCAGCGTGGCTAGAACATCGCCTTTCTTAACGACGCTGCCTTCGTCCACCCGCAGGTCGGAAATCACTCCCTGGATCCTCGATGACACCACCGACTGCTCGCGCGCCACTAGGTAGCCGGAAGCCGTGAGGATGGGCGTCCCAGCGTTGGGGCCGCCGCTGCTTTCGACGCTGGCCTGGACGGTTTCCACCTCCGGCGCGCCGAAGGTGGACAAAACGCCCCGCACCCGAACGAAGTACAGAGCGCCAGCGGCAACGACGGCAAGCAGCAGCAAGATAATGAGCCAGCGCCATCTTCCCCGGCGCGGGACGTCCCGCTCAATCCGCAAAGATGCCAGCTCGTCCTTCAGGTCCGTGCATAGGCGGTGGTCGAACTCTCCCCGGGTGGTGCTACTAGCATCGCATTGTTGCGGCCAGTTTGGAAGCGTGCGACCGGTGGTTAATACGTCCCATATGCGGCTTAGGTTCCGCGTCTTCCCAGCATTCCAACCGGCAGAAACATTGTGTCCCAAGTCGTGCGACGCTCGCCAGTGTGGAATGTCAACGGCGCGGGATGACAAATGTCATGCGGGTGTGCGCGGTGAGAAAATGTCTGTGTTGGCCCGAAAATACATAATCGTCTTGCTGTTGTTGATTGGAATGGCGCAGGCGCAGCCGCGCCGGACCGAGTGGATCGGCAATCCCGGACAGCGCGTGAAGGCAGAGATATTCGGCTCTGCAGACGTGGGCGCAGCTCCGGTTCTGGTGATTGTTCTGCACGGAGACGCTCCTTTCGCAAAGCCGTCCTATCAATATGAGTTTGCTGCAAACGCTGCCAGGCAGCTTCATGATGTAGTTGCGGCGGCTTTGCTGCGCCCCGGTTATACGGACAACGTAGGAGACACTTCCGATGGCCATCGCGGTAACGCCACCGCTGACAACTACACACCTGAAGTTCTGGATCAACTCGATGCTGCAATCCGGCGTCTGAAAACGCAACTCCATCCGTCCGCCGTAGTCCTAGTAGGACATTCGGGTGGGGCGGCAATTTCCGCTGATCTAATTGCGCGCGACCAGGGGCTGGCAACTGCCGCGCTTCTGGTGTCTTGTCCCTGCGATGTGCCAGCGTTCCGGGAACACATGAAAACCGTTTCGCCCACGCCGCTGTGGGACGCTCCGGTGCGAAGCATTTCGCCTCTGGATGTGGTGGAAGGCGTCAGCAAGACGATGCGAATCGTAATGGTCGTAGGCGAGAAGGACAATGTAGCTCCGCCTAATCTGACCGAGCGCTACAGCGCCGCTCTGAAGAAACGCAAGATTAATGTGCATGTGATCGTATTACCCGGTCAGGGTCACGAGATTCTCCTGGACGCCGCCATTATTCAGCAGCTTTCGATCCTGATCAAAAGTTTGTAGGCGACGTCCGCGACTCCCGATAGTGCGAGTTTTTCCTTGTTCCGGACGCACTATGATTCGCGATCCCCTGGAAGCCACCTAGCCATCTCGGGGTCAACAGGCAGATTTGCACCAGAGCAGGGCCTCACAGGCTGTGGAAAGACTCGTGCGCCGTCACCTACATTTTTTGTTACCCGCAAGACGAGCACGGTATGATGTGAGCATGCTGCAACGCAGGTTTACCTCCGCAATCCTGGCAATATTTGTGTTCACCGCCTTAAGCGGCTGCAAGCCCAAGGCGAAAACCCCACCCGAAGTGGTGCACGTCCTGCGCAATCTCCAGTCTCCCTACGCCAGCGAAATGGATCGTAGGATCGTGGAGTTTCAAGTCACCAATCCGCGCATGTCATCCGGCAGGCCGATCGTCGTAGAGACAATCGAGGTACGCGACTATCCCGATTTGCTGCAGAACCATCTCGGCAAAGATGTGAATGCCGACGTAATCATTCTTGATGCACCGTCGGACGCTGACCTGAATCCCGCGGTGAAAGCTGATATGGCAAATGCGGTGAACATCTGCTCGGCGGTCAAGGCCTGTCCGGCCCAGGTTCCGGCGCTGATCCCGTATTCCGCCTCCGCCGATGGCAAAGCAGCGGCGCAGACGTTCGTCGACGCACTGCAGAAACACCAGTAACGGCATGCAAACCGCGGAGCGCGCACTACGATTTGTATCAGGGCACGCCTTCAGAGGCCGCTGAAAAGCTCGCTTTTGACGGCGTTTTGAAAGGGCACAGCTTTAGCTGTGCCGTGCAAGTCCTTTGTTTTTGTAATGCCGAGCCGATTTTAGTCGGCGAGGGATCTGCTTTTGCCGGCTTTTTCAGCAGCCTCTTCGGCCGTGCCGTAACAACGTAGAAGATTAAAGGGCCTTAGCCCTCGCAGCTTTTTGTTTTGGCTGTCCGAACCGCGCTTGAGGATTTTTTCCGCCTTGGCGAGGGCTTCCCGGATTGTTTCAGCGAGGCCTTTTTGGCTCTCAGCGCAGCCGTCTTCTTCGCCTGATCGCCGGCCATCGGCAAGTCCTTCATCTCGGCAGCGCGCCACAGATACCAACTGGCGACACTGCGATAGGGACGCCAGCGCTCACCATAGGCAAGCAACTCTCTGGGCTTGGGCAGTTCGGCCAGTTTGTGCAATTTGGCGAAGCCCTTCCGGATGCCGTAGTCGTCAACCGCCAGCACGTCAGGACGGCCCAGCCGAAACAGCAGCAACATCTCGACCGTCCAGCGACCGACGCCATGCACGGTGTCAAGGCGCTCGATCAGCTCTTCATCGCTCATGCGATGGGCTTGCTTCACAGTCGGCACAGTGCCGTCAATCGTCTTGGCCGCGAGATCGCGAATCGCCAGCATCTTGGCGCGCGACAATCCTGCCGAGCGAAGCAATTCTTCCGCCGCTGCCAGAATTTGCTCCGGCGATGGAAACGCGCCCACTAACCCACGGCGAGTCCGGATGCGCTTCCCGTTTTCGGGAAACAGCGCCTTGACGCGCGCGGTGATAGTGGCGGCGACCCTGCCGTTGAGCTGCTGGTAGATGATCGATTCCAGCAGCGCCTCGAAGATACTGTGCGCGGTTTCCTGTTGCAGGCGGCATGGCCCCGAGCGGGCGATGATGCGCGCTAGCTTGCGGTCAACCCGCGAGAGATGTTTCAGGGCGGCAGTGTGGTCAAGTTTCTTGGGCATAGGAAAAATTCAAATTACCACAGAGGCACAGAGACACAGAGAGTCTCTCTGCCTCTGTGCCTCTGTGGTGATCCCCAAAAGCTATTCGCCTTCCGTTTTCGTCGCCGGTAGTTCCGCGACTTCCCCTTCGAAGGCCGAGATCGTCTCGTCGTCAACGTCCCACTTCTTCAGGATGCGAAAGATGACCCGGCTGCTGAAGCCGGCGCGCATCAAGCTGCGAAAGACCCGTGCCGCCTGCTTCCGGCCCACCGGCTTGACCACGCGCTTGCGTTGCAAAAACTCGCGCGCCAGTTGTTCCTCGTTGACGTCGCCGTAAGCGGCGGTCACGACGCTGTCGATAATGTCGCCGTGTACACCTTTGATTTTCAGGTCCTGGATGACGCGCAGCCGTCCAAACTTTTCATTCTCCTTGCGGAAGCGCGAATAGTTTTCGGCATAGCTGGTGTCGTTGAGGTATTTCTGTTCCTTCAGTCGGGCGACCACCATCTCGACCAGCAGCTCGCCGTGCTCCTGTTCTTTCACGCGGTTGCGCATCAGGCGCTTGATTTGCGCCACCGTGCGCATCTGCCGCGCCAGCGCGCCCACCGCGTATTCGTAGAGCGATTCCCCGTCGTAAGTTTTGCGCGAGCGCTTGAACGGCATGACCAGATTATAGGCGGCGAGCCTGGCGAGGAGCTTCCCCGAGACCTTTGCAGTGACGGTCCGTCGTCCTTGCTCAGGGAATCGATGGAGTAATGGCGAATTCACGACGGTAGTCACTTCTGGTGTACGCGTGGCTCGCCAGCTAGGCGAGATTATCGGTTCGATTTGTCGCCTGGACGTTGTCGATCAACATGCAGCTGCCGTTACTGACAAACGCTCGCTGCGAGCGTAAGATTCTGCTGAGTGCATCGAGAAAAATTGGCCGGCCTTCGTGCTACCACTCTGATCGATCTCTGTGGCGGGAAACAAGACCCTCGATCATCCTTCTCTCAGGCACTCAAATGCGCCCTTCCCGCTGGTCCGGTTTTCTTGCGACACATGGCCAGGAGCTAAGTCGCTACACGGCATGGGCGATTTCCATATCCGATGTTCGACTCGATCCTGCGACGGCCAAGCGCGACGCTCGCAACTTTGCTGATTGCTGTTCTTCCTGAAATTGCTGCTCGTGTTTCCGAGCTTAGTAGAGGGTAGTTGTGGCTTTCGTAGAGATGAAGCCTCAGCCTGCTGAGGCTCTCAAAGAGTTCCTTTTCACAGATTCAACCGCGCGAACCGTCTTGCTTTGCCTCGCGCTCGTCGTTCCGACTCTCGTCGTTTACTACCCTGTCCACACGCATCCCTTCAGCTCTCTCGATGATTACTTCTACATCGTCGATAATGATCATATACACCACGGACTGAATTGGGCGACGATCTGGTGGTCATTCAGGGCGCTCGGCATGGTGAACTGGATTCCCCTGACTTGGCTCTCTCACGCTCTGGACTACCAACTCTTTGGCCTGAACCCGGCTGGACATCATCTCGTCAACGTGGCGCTGCACGCCTTGAATGTGGTGCTGCTGTTCTGGGTCTTCAAGCGCGTCACAGGTTATACCGGACGCAGCTTCATGGTGGCGGCGCTGTTTGCCATTCATCCCATGAACGTCGAGGTGGTTGTCTGGGTCGCCGAACGCAAAACCATACTCAGCACGGTCTTTTTTCTGCTCGCCTTGGGTGCCTACCGCTGGTATGCGCTTGCGCCGCGGGTGAGCCGATATCTGTTAGTTGTGTTTCTGTTTGGGACCGGATTACTTGCCAAACCGCAGATCATCACTCTGCCTTTTGTTCTGCTCCTCTGGGATTATTGGCCGTTAGAGCGCCTATGGCCTGCTGAGGAAAGTGGTAGCTATGCCCCGGCGCCGGCAGCCTTTCCGCCGCGGAGTTTCCCCTGGCTCCTAAAGGAGAAGGTTCCGCTGCTGGTGCTATGCGTTCTTGACGCGTTGATTGCACTCAGGACCCAGTCAGGATCGAGCTTCAAGCCGCCAATTTCTCTCCGGATCGAAAACGCAGCCTTTTCCTATTGGCTCTATGTCAAGAAAGCCTTCTGGCCATCACGCATGGCTCCCGAATACCCTCACTTGGGTAGGTTCCTGGCTCTTTGGCAGGTTTTGGGCGCGCTGGCCTTCCTGCTTCTTGTCACGGCTCTTGTCTTGAAGATGCGACGGTATCGCTACCTACCGGTTGGATGGTTTTGGTTTTTGGGAACTCTGGTACCGACAATCGGCGTGATGCAGGTTGGGCTGCAAGGAATGGCCGACCGCTACAGCTACGAATCGTTCTTGGGACTGTTCCTGATGGTTTGTTGGGGGGTGTCCAGTTGGGCGGAACGGCATCGCTTTTCCAGGGTTTGGCTCGCCGGTGCAAGCGCCGTCGTCTTGTTGGCTCTCACTGTGGTCACAGCCCGGCAGATCACTTACTGGCAGGATGAACTCACGCTATGGAGTCACGCGGCACAGGTTGTGAAGTATGACTGGCTCGCCGAGGACAACGTCGCCATGGAGCTGATGAAACAGGGTAAGCAAGAGGAAGCCATGACCCACTACCTTCGCGCCGCAGCCATAGATCCCACCGACAGCGTAAGCAATCTACAACTTGCATGGTACGAGCACCGACACGGTCAGCTGCAAGGGGCGATCACTCGATATCAGCAGGCTCTTCGGGACGACCATTTCGAGCTGTCACGAAAGAAGAGGGCCGAAGTCTGGATGAACATGGCCGTGGCCTATCGCGACCTCGGCGATACTCTCAATGCTCAACTATGCGCCCAGCAGGCCGAGGAACTGGAAAGCCAGGGACAGTAGGGGAATGCCTCTTTTGTCGCCGAAAGCGATCACCCGTCAGACTTGTCGTCATCATCTTGTCCAGACTGCACGAGGGAGAACCATGGTTCCACCCGGCAGTTGTAAACTATTCGATCAGGTGAAAGCCGATGAGTTCTCCTGCAACTACTCCTGATTCCGAATTGGCCGCGGTTTTCGACGCGCACCTTGAGGCAGAGTTCGTTACCCACGACGTGGACGCCACCATGGCCACGATGACCGACGATCCTCATCTCACGCATGTGCCGGTGCTGACCGGAGGCACGGGCCGCGACGAGGTTCGGCACTTCTACGCTAGCTACTTCATTGGGCACTGGCCGGCCGATACCAAGATCACGCCGGTCTCGCGCACCATCGGCCAGGGGCGCGTCGTGGACGAAATTATTGTGAGCTTTACCCACGATGTCGAAATGCCTGCGATGCTGCCGGGTATTGCGCCCACCGGCAGGAAGGTTGAGCTGCCGACCGTCGTGCTGGTCGGATTTTCGGGCGGCAAGGTGGCCTATGAGCACATCTACTGGGACCAGGCCTCGTTACTGGTGCAGGTCGGCCTGTTAAACACGGCGAAGTTGCCAGTCAGCGGCGCCGAGCAGGCGCGTCGCGTGCTCGACCCCACTGTGCCGTGCAACCAATTGATTCGCCGCGCGGAGCGGAAGCCCGGCGAATGAGCGGCGACAGCCTCGACCGCCAAGGTGCGACGGGGCTTGTGCGGGCAACCAGCCTCTACTCGGTACAGTGAAGGGCATTCGCAAATCGCTGGCAAGAGACTCGCCATCCGCTCGAACAGTAACAACAAAGCCGGAGCGCCATCGCTCCGGCCCGTGGATTTTGAACGTGTTTCAACCTATCCGAAGGGTTCTCCAATTATCGAAGTTTGCGGCGTAGGAGGCCCGCTAAGCCTAGAGCGCCGGAACCGAGCAGCAAGATGCTACTTGGCTCAGGAGTTGTACCTGTGGTGCTGGTGGTGGTGCTGCTAGTGGTGGTGCTGCCGCCAGTGATCGTGAACGATTCCGAAGGAACCGCACCGAGCAGGTTGTGGTAGGCCGCCGAAGGACCGGAGTTAATGTCCCACGCGTCACGGCCGCCAAAGCTATCGGTCGCGCCCGTCAGGCTCAGATAGCAGGTGCCAGCACAGTCGTAGGGTCCGCCGACAAAGGTCTTGTTCATTTGGTAAATGTCATAGCCGAAGCCGCCAGCGCAGACACCGCCGTTATAGGGACTGCCGTTGGTGCAGAGCAGGGTGGAACTAGTCCAAGCGCCGCCTCCGGAAGATATCTGGCTGCCGAACGATGTGGTTCCGAGCGACCAGGAAACGGTAAGCGGGGTCGCGCCAGAGGGTACCCACTCAGCGATGTCGAAGCCGGTCGCGCCGGCGCTGCCAATTGTGTACGAGTCAGACACCTCATAGACGTCGATGAAATAGCCGTCATTGGTGCCGTTGGTCGGACCGTTGGTGTAGAGGTTACCCGCGAAGGCTGTAGCGCCCAGCACGAGGCACAGAATTGTGAGAAGTGACAGTGTACGCATTTTCAAGAGTTGGACCCTCCTTTTAGAGTCACCAAACAAATCCCCTAGCCCTATAGCCAGAGGGTTCAGTGTGTGCTGAGCGCAATTTGGGTGCCACCGTAAACTATTCAAAACATGCTACGCTCGTAGTAGTAGTGTGCACTGGTTTGCGATATTGTTCTGGGAAATTTCCATTATGGAACTACCCCTTTTTGTGCTAGCCTAGTATGTGCCCTACCATAAGAAAGGCAACCGAAGGATTGCACTTTTCTCCCGCAAACCAAAGACAAACCGCAACCCAAGGGTTGCAAGTGTTCTCTGTCGCGTAGTTTAAAATGCAACACGTGTGTTGCATAGAGTGGAGACTCCGCATTGAGAAGCGAATCGAACTGAAGGCGCCGGTCTTACGGGTCTGGCGCGCACTGACGGATTACCGCGAGTTTGGCGAGTGGTTTCATGTGAAACTGGATGGCCCGTTCGTGCCATGCCAGGTCGCGCGTGGCCAAGTTACCCACTCGGGACCCAGAAAAACCGCAACTGAAGGGTTGCAAGTTGTCTGTCGCGCAGTTTAATATGCAATACAGAGGTTGCGTAAGATGAAAAACCATATTGAGAAGCAAATCGAGTTAAGGGCACCGGTCTCACGGGTCTGGCGTGCGCTGACCGATTACCGTGAGTTCGGTGAGTGGTTTCTTGTGAAGCTGGATGGCCCGTTTGCGCCGGGCCAGGTCGCGCGTGGCCAGATTACCCACTCAGGCTACGAACATGTCCGATGGGAGGCCGTGGTCCAGAAGATGGAGCCCGAACGACTCTTTTCCTTCACCTGGCATCCTTACGCGGTCGATCCTAAAATTGATTACTCGGAGGAGACGCCAACCCTCGTCGAGTTTAGGTTGGAGAAGACGGCAGGCGGCACACTCCTTGTGCTCACCGAATCCGGCTTTGACCGGATCCCCGGCGAACGCCGCCTCGAAGCCCTGCCCAGAAATGACGCCGGCTGGGCACAGCAGATGAAGAACATGGAGAGCCATGTCGCCAAAAAACGGTAACGGCACGACCGTCAAACTGAAGACTTATGCACCCGTGTTTGCGGCGCTGGGCGACGAGACCCGGCTTGCGCTGTTAACGAGGCTTTCGCAAGGGCGGGTCTACTCAATTTCGGAGCTCACCGCAGGATCGAGGTTGACCCGGCAGGCGATCACCAAGCATTTGCGAGTGCTGGAGAGTGTGGGGGTGGTGCGCAGCAGCCGGGCGGGTCGCGAGAGCCTGTACGAGCTTAATCTGCAGCCGATTGAAGGAGCGAGGCAATATCTCGATCTCGTCTCCGAGAGGTGGGACCAGGCGTTGGCCAGGCTAGCGAGGTTCGTTGAAGGCTAAGCGTCTATTAACACCCTGATTCTGAGCGCAGCGCGGTCGCGCAGCGACCGAGTGCAGTCGAAGAATCCCTATCCGGAGAGGATCTCGCGAATATAGGGGTCCTTCGACTCCGGTTCCCGAAAACCGCGCGAACCAAGCTTGATTACATAACGACGTCGGCTCCAGGACTCGAGTACATTGATGGTGCAATCCGATCAAGCGGCTCAAGAAGGAGCCGACCATGTTGATTATAGGATGCGATTACCATCCCGGGTTTCAGCAAGTAGCGATCTTTGACAAACAGACGGGCGAGATCAGGCAACGGCGACTGGCGCATCCGCAGGAGGCCATGGAGTTCTACCGTGGTTTACCCGCGGGGGTGCTGGTGGGAATCGAAAGCACGGGGTTCAGCGGGTGGTTCGAGCGCCTGCTGGAAGGGCTGGGGCACCAGGTGTGGATGGGGGATGCTACCCAGATCCGGGCTTCGATGACGCGCAAGCAGAAGACCGACAAACGGGATGCCGAGCACATCGTGAAGCTGCTGGTGGAAGGGCGCTTTCCGCGCATCTGGGTACCGGCGGCGGCGGACCGGGATGCGCGGCAGTTGCTGGTGAATCGTCACAAGCTGGTGCAGTGGCAAACCCAGGTCAAGAATCAGTTGCAGTTTCTGGCCCTGAATCAGGGGCTGCAGCTGAAGTGGCGACTGTGGACGCGCCGCGGACGGCAGAAACTGGAAGCCCTGCCGTTGGGTCGGTACGCGGCCCAACGGCGGACGACTTTGCTGGGGCTGCTGGAGCAGTTGGAACAGCAGATCGCCAGCCTGGATACGGCGGTGCTGTGCGAAGCCCAAGCGCGACCCGATGCGGTGCGGCTGATGACCCATCCCGGAGTGGGGCCGGTGATCAGTTTGGCTTTCGTGGTTACGCTGGGCCCAGTGGAGCGATTTGCCGGAGCGCGCCAGGTGGCCAGCTATTTCGGACTGATTCCACGAGAACGCTCCAGCGGAGGCAAGCAGCGGTTGGGCGGCATCAGCAAGCAGGGCAATTCGTTTGTGCGCTACCTGCTGGTGCAAGGCGGGCATAGTGCGGCGCGCCTGGACCCTGAGTTGAAACGTTTTTACGGCCACTGCAAGCACACTCACGCGCACGCGGGAGTGGCCAAAGTAGCGGTGGCCCGCAAGCTGGCGGTGCGCTTGTACTGCATGTTGCGTGACGGCATCAGCTATGCCGAGTGGCGCAGCCGCCGGCGCTCGCATGCAGGTGAGCCCGAGTCATACTGTGGTCGAAAGTAGACCGAACGCTTGAGTGGGCAGCCTGCCTCCCGGCCGCCGAGGGTGGGGAGATCGAAGCCGTAATCATGGGCCAACCTCCCCGCAAGGGAACGGGAGGCCCGAAGAGATGGCTGGTGGGAGTGCCGGGGACGGTCCCATCGCCGGATTACAGAAGAACGAGCCGCAGATCGGATGCCAGGAAAGACAAAATCTTCAGCTAAGGAACGAAGCTCAGCTCTACCGCGCTGCGCTTCGTTCCTGGCTCCATGGTGGGCGAGCCGGAAGCGGCGTCAAGGGTCGAGATGAACGCCAAAAGAGGGCGCCCTTGACCCCGCTTCCGGCTCGCAGAGGATTCGTGTGCTCTTGACAACGCCGACGTCGTTATAGACGGGATGACAGTAACGTGGTTAGAGCGGTCGGAAACTGACGGCTGACAACTGGCAACTGCCTACTCCCACTCAATCGTTCCCGGCGGCTTGCTGGTCACGTCGTAGACCACGCGGTTGATTCCCTTCACCTCGTTCACGATGCGGCTGGAGATGGTTTTCAGCACCTCGTGCGGCAGAGGGACCCAGTCGGCGGTCATCCCGTCTTCGGAATGCACCGCGCGGATGGCGATCGTGTATGCGTACGTGCGCATGTCACCCATTACGCCTACCGACATTACCGGCAGCAGCACCGCGAACGATTGCCAGACTTTGTTGTATAGTCCGGCGCGCTTGATTTCAGTGACAACGATGTCGTCGGCCTCCTGCAGCAGGGCCACGCGCTCGGCGGTCACTTCACCCAGGATGCGCACCGCCAGCCCCGGCCCGGGAAATGGCTGGCGCTGCAGGATCTCTTCCGGCATGAGGAGGTCGCGACCGATCCTGCGCACTTCGTCCTTGAACAGGTCTTTGAGCGGCTCGATCAGCTTGAGCTTCATGATGTCGGGCAGGCCGCCGACGTTATGATGGCTCTTGATGGTCTGCGACGGCCCGCGCACCGAGCGCGACTCGATCACGTCGGGATAGAGCGTGCCCTGCACCAGCCAATCAACTTTGCCGTGCAACTGCTCGATGCGGTGCGCCTCTTCCTCGAAAACCGCGATGAATTCGTTGCCGATGATCTTGCGCTTCTTCTCGGGCTCGGTGACGCCGGCCAGTTTGCTGAGGAAGCGTTCGCTGGCGTCGACGGCGTCAATGTTGAGACCAAGCTTCTCACGCAGATTCTTCTGCACGGTTACGAATTCGTTCTTGCGCAGCACTCCGTTGTTGACGAAGATGCAGGTCAACTGGTCGCCAATGGCGCGATGCACCAATTCGGCTGCCACCGAGGAATCCACTCCGCCGGAGAGACCGCAAATCACGCGGCCCTTGCCGACTGTCTGCCGAACAGTGGCGACGGTCCCGTCAATGAAGCTTTGGGCACTCCAGTTTGGCTTGAGGCCGCAGATCTCGAAGACAAAGTTGCGCAGGATTTCGGTGCCTTGCGGCGTGTGATGCACCTCGGGATGAAACTGCACCGCGTAATATTTCCGCGCTGGATCCTGGATGGCGGCGACAGCGTTTGAGGTACGGCCGATCAGCTCGAAGCCGGGCGGAAGCTCCATGGCCTCGTCGCCGTGCGACATCCAAACGGGCAGTGGCCCTTGCAGTCCTTTGAACAGCGGCGTGCCGGCGCGCAGCAACTCCACCTGAGCGTGGCCGTACTCCCGCTTATCGGCAGCGCGCACTTTGCCGCCCAGCTTGTACACCATGAACTGCAAGCCGTAGCAGATGCCCAGCACCGGCAACCCCAGGTGCAGGACGCGCTCGTCGGCCGGGGGCGCGTCGGCGTCATAAACGGATGACGGCCCGCCCGACAGCACGATGCCGGCAGGATGGTAGCTCTTGATTTCGTCGAGCGGCGCGTTGCAGGGCAGGACGACGGAGAAAACGTTGAGTTCGCGGATGCGGCGCGCGATGAGTTGGGAGTACTGCGCGCCAAAGTCAAGGACGACGATCGATTGCGTTTCCACCATTTACTTTGCCAGAGGACGGGAGCAGTGTAAAGGGGGACGGAGCGCGAAGCAATTAGCAGACAGCTATCAGCCGTCAGCTATCAGTAAGCTGCTGTCATCCTGTCTATAACGACGTCGGCGTTGTCAAGAGCACACGAATCCTCTGCGAGCCGGAAGCGGGGTCAAGGGCGCCCTCTTTTGGCGTTCATCTCGACCCTTGACGCGGCTTCCGGCTTGCCCACCATGGAGCCAGGAACGAAGCGCAGCGCGGTAGAGCTGAGCTTCGTTCCTTAGCAGAAGATTTAGTCTTTCCTGGCATCCGATCTTCGGCTCGTTCTTCTGTAATCCGGCGATGGGACCGTCCCCGGCACTCCCACCAGCCATCTCTTCGGGCCTCCCGTTCCCCCCGCGGGGAGGTTGGCCCATGATTACGGCTTCGATCTCCCCGCCCTCCGCGGCCGGGAGGCAGGCTGCCCACTCAAGCGTTCGGTCTACTTTCGACCACAGTATGACTCGGGCTTACCTGCATGCGAGCGCCGGCGGCTGCGCCATGCGGCATAGCTGATGCCGTCACGCAACATGCAATACAACCGCACCGCCAGCTTGCGGGCCACCGCTACTTTGGCCACTCCCGCGTGCGCGTGAGTGTGCTTGCAGTGGCCGTAAAAACGTTTCAACTCCGGGTCCAGGCGCGCCGCACTATGCCCGCCTTGCACCAGCAGGTAGCGCACAAACGAATTGCCTTGCTTGCTGATGCCGCCCAACCGCTGCTTGCCTCCGCTGGAGCGTTCTCGTGGAATCAGTCCGAAATAGCTGGCCATCTGGCGCGCTCCGGCAAATCGCTCCACTGGGCCCAGCGTAACCACGAACGCCAAACTGATCACCGGCCCGACTCCGGGGATGGGTCATCAGTCGCACTGCATCGGGTCGCGCTTGAGCTTCGCACAGCACCGCCGTATCCAGGCTGGCGATCTGCGGTTCCAGTTGGTCCAGCAGCCCCAGCAAAGTCGCTCGCCGTTGGGCCGCGTACCGACCCAACGGCAGGGCTTCCAGTTTCTGCCGTCCGCGGCGCGTCCACAGTCGCCACTTCAGCTGCAGCCCCTGATTCAGGGCCAGAAACTGCAACTGATTCTTGACCTGGGTTTGCCACTGCACCAGCTTGTGACGATGCACCAGCAACTGCCGCGCATCCCGGTCCGCCGCTGAGGGCACCCAGATCCGCGGAAAGCGCCCTTCCACCAGCAGCTTCACCATGTGCTCGGCATCGCGTTTGTCGGTCTTCTGCTTGCGCGTCATCGAAGCCCGGATCTGGGTGGCATCGCCCATCCATACTTCATGTCCCAGCCCTTCCAGCAGGCGCTCGAACCACCCGCTGAACCCCGTGCTTTCGATTCCCACCAGCACCCCCGCGGGTAAACCACGGTAGAACTCCATGGCCTCCTGCGGATGCGCCAGTCGCCGCTGCCTGATCTCGCCCGTCTGTTTGTCAAAGATCGCTACTTGCTGAAACCCGGGATGGTAATCGCATCCTATAATCAACATGGTCGGCTCCTTCTTGAGCCGCTTGATCGGATTGCACCATCAATGTACTCGAGTCCTGGAGCCGACGTCGTTATGTAATCAAGCGAAGCGTAGCGGAGTCGAGGGATCTGCGGTTCTCGTTGTGCGGCCAGATCGATGATAGACGATTGAGCCGCTCTTTTGTATTTACTTCGCCAAGACGATTCGGCTATCGTGAAGTAATCGCCAATATTGACTATCTAGATCATTGACTGTCCTTATTATTGATTATATCATCTCCTGCATGACCGACGAAAAACCTTGGTACGAAGAAGTTGCACTGCCCGTTCTGCTCCGGCACGGGCGCACCACTTACGGCTCGGCCATGCGTCGGGCGCTGGACGAAGCCGGTTACGACGACATCCCCGGAAATGGCCTTTACGTCATTGGTGGCTTGGCGTTGGGGGTTCCCGACATTCCACTCGGCCAGCTCATCAAAGACCTGCGGATCTCCAAGCAGGCGGCGGGCCAGCTGGTCGACGCTCTGGTGACGCGCGGCTATTTCGGACCGTGCGGTCGACAAGGAAGATCGCCGCAAGCTGACGGTGACTCTCACCGAGCGCGGTCGGGCCGCTGCCGCTACGCAGTCTGCAGCGCGAGAAAAAGTCGACGCCGAACTGCTTGCCAGCGTAGGGCAAGACGATGTTTTGCGCACGCGACGAACGCTCGCGATACTGTGCGATATTGGGCGTCAGCAAGCGGGCGATCAGGATGA
Source organism: uncultured Acidobacteriaceae bacterium (assembly GCA_963836295.1). Classification (GTDB taxonomy): domain Bacteria; phylum Acidobacteriota; class Terriglobia; order Terriglobales; family Acidobacteriaceae; genus Bog-257. Next base: position 367,066 of record CAWIIY010000017.1, read on the forward strand.
CGAGCATTGACGACGCAGCCGGGAGCCGCGCTCATTCGCGCTTTGTGCGGATGAGTGGGAAATTACCTTCTACCATGGCGCCGATCTCGGCTTGATCTTCCTCAATGGCGCGCTGGCTGCTGCGCGTCGCAGGTCGTAGTCGGCTTGAAGATTCATCCAGAACTGCGGCGTCATGACGAAGTACTTGCCGAGGCGGAGCGCGACGTCTGCGCTGATCGCCCGCTGTTCGCGCACGATCTCGTAAATTCCGGGGAAATGCAAGGCCTTTGCCAGTTGATACGCGGTTATCCCCATGGGCTCCATGAATTCCGTGCGTAGAATCTCCCCAGGATGAGCGGCGATCGTTTTTTGCTTCCGCTGGGCCATCTTATCTTCCCCCGAGTGTGTGATCTCCACCTAGTTAATCGCTTATCGGTAGGTCTTCTCCGACCGGATGAGAATGGCGGACACCGCCACCGCCGAAGCTTTGCGATCGACCGTAAAGACAATCCTGTACGGTCCATACGCGCTTGCGGTAGCGCCCCTTCCACTCGGGGCCTTGCAATGCTTTGACGTCACCGGCAAAGGGGTTTTCTTCCAACTCATCGATCGCACGCTCGATGCGCGCCTGCCGGTCGCGGGGAAGGCGTTTTAGGTCTTTCTCGGCAGCCGCGGAAAGCTCAACGGCCCAAATCATGTTTTATCGTCCGCCACGGTTTTGAGCGGCCCGCTTTCAGTTGTGCCTCCCCTCGGCGCACCTTTGCCGCTTCGCCTTTGGTGAGAAGTTCGCTCACGTCCACTAATCTCTTGGGTTGCATTGCGAGGCGCCCGCGCTCAACGGTCACCTCGACAAAATCGCCCTCCTGAAGCCGGAGCGCTTCGAATACCGCCTTCGGGATCACCACCTGGCGTCGCTGCCCGATCCGGCTGACCGCCGCCCCCGGAGATGCTGAATTTCTGATTGCCATACTTTCAGCATAACGGATACGCTGCAATTGTCCAACCTCCAAACCGAGGTACGGACTCCCTTTTCTCCTGTCACCACCCCCTTGTGACGCTCGCCATTGTCGGGCTCATCCGCTAGGGTTATCATCGTGAGTTTGGTCTTCTTGTTCCTATGATCCTATGAGCCATCATTCCGTTGTGCGGGACATTGCTTCCGCTTCCACATGGCCCAGGAGGGCGGCATGTTAAGGTCGCTCTTCATCGGGCTCTCTGAAAGTAAACGATTACGCCATTTCGCCGAGCAGTCGCCGATGGGCTTGCGCTTCTCCCAGCGCTTCGTCGCCGGCACGCAACTTGACGACGTGATTCACGCCACCGAAGTCGTCAATGGCTGGGGCGCTGGCGTCAGCATCGACAACCTCGGCGAGAACGTCACTAACGCCGACGAGTCGAAGCACAGCGCCGAGCTATATCACCACCTGTTGGACGAGATCTCCACCCGCAAACTGAACGCCAACGTCAGTCTCAAGCTGACGCACATGGGCTTCGACGTTAGCGAGGAACTTGCATTCGGTCTGGTGACGGAACTGGTGGATCACGCTGTGCGCATTAACAAATTCGTGCGCGTGGACATGGAGGGCTCGCCTTACACGCAGCGCACGCTCGATTTCGTCCGCCAACTGCATCGCCTGCCGGGACACGCCGGTCGCGTGGGACCGTCATCCAGTCCTACTTGTACCGCAGCGAGAAGGACGTGGATGACCTGCTGTCCGAGCGCATTCGCATCCGTTTGTGCAAGGGCGCATACAAGGAGCCGGCGGACATCGCCTTTCCCAAGAAGGCCGATGTGGACAAGAACTATCTGAGGCTGGCGCGCACGCTGCTGAAGAGTGGCGTGTTTCACGGCATTGCCACGCACGACGAAAAGATCATCGCAGAGGTGAAGCAGTTCGCGCGCGAAGAGAACATCCCAACCTCGGCGTATGAATTTCAAATGCTGTACGGCGTGCGGCGCGATTTGCAGCAGCAACTGGTACGCGAAGGCTACGGATTGCGGGTATATATTCCGTTCGGGTCGGAGTGGTATCCGTACTTCATGCGACGCCTGGCGGAGCGTCCAGCGAACGTGATCTTCATCACCCGAAATATGCTCCGGCAGTGATTCAGTGGCATGGCTAGAGCGGTTTCACAGTTAGTATAGACGAGTTTGGGTAGTGCGGGCCTTCAGGCCCGCCTCCGGGCCGCGCCCTAGTCATCAAAAGAGCAGCATTGACGTGGCGCTAAAGCGCCACTTTACCCGTACTCGCCGCACTACACTAATTCTGAAGTAGGGCTGGGAGTCGAGCTAGAGGTCCCAGAAGTTGCCTGCCGACACTCCTCTGTGGCACAGTTTTACTGCTATGCTGAGCCGTCCCAATCCCACTGAATACGCCGAGTTCTACAAGAGCTATATTGCCCGCGTTCCCGAGGGACCAGTTGTCGATTTCCTCGCCAAGCAGCTTGGAGATTATCGCCAGCTGCTGGTAGGCGTGTCCGACGAAGCCGCCACCGCGGTGCCGGCGCCAGGGAAGTGGAGCATCAAGCAACTGCTTGGGCACCTGTGCGACGCCGAACGGGTTATAACCTATCGGGCCTTGCGCTTCGCGCGCGGCGATGCCGCCGAGCTGCCCGGTTTCGAGCAGGACGACTATGTCCGCGAAGCGCAATCCAACGCGCGCACTGTGGACGACCTGCTGACAGAACTGGAGAGCATTCGCAAAGCGACCATCGCTCTGTTCGGTTCGCTGCCTTCTGAGGTGGAAACGCGTGGTGGCATAGCCAACGGTAAACCGGTTACGGTCCGCGCGCTGGCGTATATTGCAGCCGGCCACGCGCAGCACCACTTGGAGTTGCTGAGAGCAGGTTTTTCCCAGCGAGCCGGAACAGGCCGGTAGCAGCCCGTGTCGCGGAGCGCAACAAACTGGCTGGATTGTTATACTGAAAACGATCATGGGAATCGTTAAGAACATTGCGGCGATCGCCAAAGGTATGAGCGTCACCTTCCGGGAAATGTTCAATCCGACAATCGTGGAAAACTATCCCGACGGTCCTGGTCCCACTCGCGGCGCAATGTTCCAGGAACGTTTCCGCGGAATGCACGTCCTGCAGCGGGATGAGAACGGACTAGAGAAATGTGTTGCATGTTTCCTCTGCGCCGCAGCGTGCCCCTCCAACTGTATCTACATCGAGGCTGCCGAGAACACGGCCGAGAAGCGAGTGAGCGGCGCCGAGCGTTACGCCAAGGTTTACAACATCGATTACAACCGCTGCATCTTCTGCGGTTATTGCGTGGAAGCTTGTCCCACCGACGCCATTACGCATGGTCACGGCTTCGAGTTGGCGACCTACAATGCCAGCGCCCTGGTTTACCGCAAAGAGCAGTTGCTGGCGGGGACTCCGGCGCACGAAGGCGCCAACGCCGTTTTCAGCCAGTATGAAAACGCCGGCTGGTCCCGAGCAAATAACCGGTTCCCGCTGGATGTCCCAGCCTCACAGTCTGGGGCGTTCTTGGACGCCGGCCTAAAGGCTGGCTCTACCCGGTCTACGCCAACTGTGAAACTGCTTTAGTATTCGAAAGATTACGCGGGCTTGAGCTGCTGTAGGATCCCGTGGACGGGAATTCGGATCCACTCCGGCCGGTGTTCGAGCTCATACTCGACCTCACTCAAAGCTCGCTCCATCATGTAAGCCTTGAGAAGGGTCCTGATCTCCTCATCATGCTGCGGGAGGAACGGAGCGCTCGATGCGACCTTTAAATAGTTTCCGAAGAAAATAGTGCTGACCCACTCGTACCATGTCTGCGCCCACTTCTCCAACTGGTGGCGCGCATCCTGGCGGGGAACAATACCGGGCACATCCCCGAACAATGCGGCATGGGAAACATAATGTAAAGACCGCAGCATGGTCGCCACATCCCGCAGCGCGGAACGCTTTATGCGCCGCTCGCTCAAGGGCCGGTACGGGTCGCCCTCGAAATTGGTGACGACCCAATCGCTGCCGGCGTACAGCACGTTGGGCAATTGATAGTCGCCGTGGTGCCGAATCCGATTACAGGACGCCCGTTTGTCTCTCAGCAGCAATAGCTGACTGCGGATATCGCCTTCACGATTAAGCACCTCCGAAATGTTGGGCTGCGCGTTTTCTGGCAGCAGGCGGAGGCGGCTCCGTAACGCATCGAAAGAACGATTCAACTGACCTACGATCCCGTGGTAAATGCTTTGCTGGTAAAACGCGGTAAAGGGCTCAGGAGCAAAGTCTGGAACGTCGGGACGACTGCTTAAGGCAAGGTGCATCTCGGCGGTCCGCTGCGCCAGCGCCCGAACGCTATCCAGGTAGTTTCCCAGCAACTCGGCAATGATCTGGGGCACTGGCGCATCGGTGGCCGCCAAAGGATCCACGAAGGTCAGATCGCGTACTCTTGGATCGTCGCGAGGAACGGCCAATGCGTGTTCGAAAAACAGTCCGAGGTGGTCCAAGGTATAGCTCCACCCGTCGGTCGAGTTGGGGATGAAGCTGCTGAGAGTGCCAAGGATCATCCCGTGTACGACGTCAGTGTTGTAGCGGCGATATTCCAGCGACCCAAGGGCCCGCGGAATTGCCGTGAACTCTGTCTTCTCGGTCAGGAACTCGGGGACCTCACGCCCTGGATTGATGCCTTCTTCCAGCTTCCGATACAGCTTCAGCAAGAAGGCGTCACCGTAATTGATGAACGTGTAGCATGGTTCCGGGGGCTGCCGGTGCGGCTCCAGGTTGGAGCGGACGAGGTCCATGCTTTGCGGAAAGCACGAGTATGGCCGCCAATCAATTCGCCCGAGTGCCCCTTGATGCGTCGTCGGCGGACAATCGCACGCAAGAGCGAATCGCTGAAATCACGGTCCAGGGTTGCACCATACAGTATCGCGGGCGTCTCCGCGTCCAGGCCTTCGAGTCGCGCCAGCACAGCATCGGGCCGGTCGCGTAGCAAGGCATCAGCTCTTTTCCCTGTCGCGACCGACAAGGCCACGAGGTAGGTTTCAGCCTCGGCATCCCCATACGTGATGTCCAGAAAGAGAAGATGCGCCGTAGTGTCGGGTATTGAGACAACGTTATTGACCCTTAACTCTGTGATGTAGCGGTTCTTGCCGGGAAACCAGGGACGGCTCTGCAATACCTTGGGGAAGATGTACTCCAAGACGCGTAAGGTCACGTCGCAGAAAACATTACTGGCTGACCCCACCTGTACGACCGGCAATTGCTGTGGCGCGGTGCTGACGTTAAGAGATTCCTGCGTTGCCTCCCGCGGCTGTAGATGAAACCAGTAGAATGCATGTGGCCCGAGAGAGAGCAGGTAAGGCTGCTCACTTATGCCGGGGAACTTGGTACGGCCGAAAACTTCCACCGGCACGGAGCCCTGAAAGCTTGGAAGCTCAAGCTCCACGCATTGGGTGAATCGCGAGAGATTAGCCACCACCAGAATCTTTTCGTCCTCGAACTGACGGATGAATGCCAGCACCTTGCGGTTACTGGGGTACAGAAACTCCAGGCTGCCGCTTCCGAAGGCGCGAAACTGCTTGCGCTGTTGAATGAGACGCTTCATCCACCACAGCAACGAATGAGGGTTGTTCTGTTGTGCCTCGACGTTGACCGTCTCGTAGTGATACTCGGGATCGATGTTGACCGGCAGATACAGGCGTTGGGGGTTGGCGCGCGAGAACCCGGCGTTGCGGTCCGAGCTCCATTGCATGGGTGTGCGCACTCCGTTACGGTCACCGAGGAAGACATTGTCGCCCATTCCGATTTCGTCGCCGTAATAAAGGACGGGGGTGCCGGGCAGGGAGAAGAGCAAGGCATTCATCAGCTCGATTCTGCGACGGTCGTTTTCCAGCAGTGGCGCCAGGCGGCGACGAATGCCAAGGTTGATGCGCATCTCGCGGTCGCGGGCGTAGGTGCGATTCATGTAATCGCGCTCCTCGTCGGTCACCATCTCCAGGGTCAGCTCGTCATGGTTACGCAAGAACATGGCCCACTGGCAGGTCTCGGGAATGGGAGGCGTCAGCTTCAGAATGTCGCTGACCGGATAGCGGTCTTCCATGCGCAGCGACATGAAGAGCCGCGGCATCACTGGGAAGTGAAAGGCCATGTGACATTCGTCGCCTTGCCCAAAGTAGGCGACGGCTTCTTCCGGCCATTGGTTGGCCTCCGCCAGCAGCATCCGGTCCTGGTATTTCTCGTCAACATGCTGGCGCAGTTCGCGTAGCGCTTGATGGGTCTCCGGCAGGTTTTCGCAGTTGGTGCCTTCACGTTCGAATAAGTACGGGACGGCGTCGAGCCGCAGGGCATCGACGCCAAGGTCGAGCCAGAAATCCATGGCAGCGAACATGGCATCGCGGACTTCGGGGTTGTCCCAGTTCAGATCGGGCTGATGAGAGTAGAAGCGGTGCCAGTAGTACGCCTTGGCCACTGGGTCCCACGCCCAGTTCGAACTTTCGAAGTCTTTGAAGATGATGCGGGCGTCCTGATATTTTTCGGGAGTGTCGCTCCACACGTAGTAGTTGCGCCACCGGCTGCCGGGTGCGGCCTGGCGGGAGCGTTGAAACCAGGCATGCTGGTCCAGAAGTGTGATTCAAAACCAGTTCGGTAATCACGCGCAGGCCGCGGCGATGCGCCTCGCGCAAGAAGCGCTGAAAATCCTTCAATGTTCCATAGGAGGGATGGACGTCGGTGTAGTCGGCGATGTCGTACCCATCGTCCCGCAAAGGCGAGGGACAGAAGGGCAAGAGCCAAATCGCCGTCACCCCAAGATCTTCCAGGTAATCGAGTTTTTGCGTCAGGCCGCCGAAGTCGCCTATACCGTCGGTCTTGCTGTCACAGAAAGCACGCACGTGCACTTCGTAAATGATGGCGTCTTTGTACCACGTCACGCTAGATGGCAAATTCATAATGTCCGAGTGTCCTGCCGCATTCAGGTTAAGTGTCAGATCGCATGTCATGCAATGCAACCTTCCACCCCTATTGGACGGGGATCCCTTGCCGAGGCTATTCCTACCACACTTCGATACTTCGATGCAGGTGCAACACGGACATTTGGATGGCGAGCCGGTGCGAATCCGCGTATAACACGATTCCGCTGTCTTTTTGATTCCAAGGCCAACCTCCGGCTGGGGAGCTAAAGCTGGACAGCCCCCTTCGCCCGAAATGGAGCACCCGGCAGTATCATCGCTTCATGTCCAATCATTCCGCTTATGTCGAGCCTCGTTGGCCGGTCATTCTCGCGCTGACGGCCGTCGTAGCTCTTCATTTCTCCCTGCCGCAGATACTCAGCCTGGGGCCCAATTGGCTGTTAGTTGCGGTGTTCGCGGTGCTGGCCACATTTGTTTCGATTTTTCATTCGAGAGGTGCCGAAAGGATTGCGTACGTCGGCGGGCTGATTCTGATCAGTTCTGTCACCCTGGCGGTGATCGTATCCCTTGTCCTGCTGATACGCTTCCTGCCAACCCACAAGGAATCACCCCTTCATCTTCTCCAGTCGGCAGCTTCCCTCTGGATCAGCAACGTGCTGGTGTTCGCCGCTTGGTATTGGAAGTTAGACGCTGGCGGGCCCGACCAGCGGGCAAGGACGAGGAGCCATGAGTTAGGCGCATTCCTCTTTCCCCAGATGGCCCTTCATCAGGAATCCCCGGCGAAGCCCAACCACTGGCATCCCCAATTCATCGATTATCTTTTTCTCTCTTTCAACACGAGCACGGCGTTGTCCCCGACAGATACCCAGATTCTTTCCCGCTGGGCAAAGGGCCTGATGATGCTGCAATCACTCATATCACTGGCTATCCTTGTGTTGCTTGCAGCGAGGGCAGTGAACATACTCTGAACTGCGCCAATCCGAAAGCAGACGCGGTTGTCGCTGGCGATCAGAATATCGGCGCGCCATAGCTCCTACGCGGCGCGGAGGCAGAGATCACATGCTTGTGTGATGTGGTAGAATCGCCCCACTCATGCGGCGCAGTCTGTCCAGTTCGCTGCTGGTGCTCATCTGTGTAGGGATGTTGCTGCCGTTGGTCCAGGCGTCTCCCACAGATGTTCCCGCGTGCTGCAGGCGTGACGGCAAACATCATTGCATGCGGCCCACGGGCGCCGACGGATTCAAATCGGCTGCGATGGTTTGCCCGTATCGTTCCCTCCATGTTCTAACCACCAGGACTTTGGCCCTCGTAATAGCTCGCAAAGGTGTGACTCAGCCGCGGCGGCAAGGCACGATACAGTCATCCGAGCCTTATCGACTTGCCTTTCGCGCTCCAGAAGCCTATCAATCGCGCGGCCCACCCGCTTCCTGGACGTAGCTCAAGACCACAGGCTTTCAGCGGACGCATTCCGTGTATTCGCTGCGGTCTGTCTACGTTCTTGAGATTCTCCTCAGCTTTTGGCCCCATCTCCGGACGAGGAAGCGTAGCCGGTGATTTTTGCTGTGTTTTCATTCCTTCCTGGGTAGTAACTGTCCGTCGGGATGGACTGGTTGAGATCTTGTAAAGCAAGGGAACTAAAGGGAGAACTGTTGTGACATGCTTCCGAATGCAGGCGAACTTATCGGCGGTTTGTGTGCTGTTAGCCATAGCGGTCCTGTTCTCGAGTGTGCCCGTGTCGGCCACCATCTTCGGCTCCGTTCGGGGCGTCGTCCACGATCCTCAGCACCGTCCCATTCAAGGGGCGCATGTCATACTGAAGGACCGAAACCTCGGACTGGACACAGTCGCAAGACTCCAACAATAACGGAGAGTTCGAATTCCACTCGGTGCCGATTGGTACGTATTCGGTCACCGTCTCCTCCAAGGGATTCCTCGAAATGCGGCAGGACGTGATTGTTCTGTCCGAGACGAGCCCGGTGCTGCATTTCAAGTTGGTTATCGCAGGCGCGAAAGAAAACGTCGTCGTCTCGGGAACTCCCGTACAGGCGCCAATGGACAGTGTCACGCCGACGACGCTGGTGAGTCGTCAAGAGATCCGGCAGACACCCGGCGCGGATCGCACCAACGGTCTGGAAATGATCACCGACTACGTGCCGGCGACCTATGTGACGCATGACATGCTGCACATGATGGGCGGGCACCAGGTGCAATGGCTGATCGACGGTGTCTCCATTCCTAACACAAACATCGCCACCAATCTGGGTCCACAAATCGATCCCAAGGACATCGACTATCTCGAAGTCCTGCAAGGCAGCTACGACGCTGGCTATGGCGACCGCACATATGGAATGTTCAATATCGAGCCGCGAACCGGTTTTGAACGCGACCGGCAATGCGATCTGGTGATCACTGCCGGCAATTTCTATCAGACCGACGACCAACTCAGTTGCGGAGGCCACACGCAGCGGTTTGCCTACTATGTCAGCGTGAACGGGAATCGCAGTAACTACGGACTGCAGACTCCGATTCCACAAGTTGTTCACGATGCGGAGAATGGCTATGGAGGATTTGCTTCGTTCATCTACAACCGCGATTCCCAGAATCAGTTCCGGGTGGTCACTTCCTTGCGACAGGACTATTACCAAATTCCGGTCGATCCTGATCCAAATTCAACCGGAAATCAGATCCTGGAATCGTCGGGTTTGGTGCCCAGCTACGGCCTGCATGACGCCGAGCGAGAGCCGGATGGGTACCTCATCTTTTCGTGGATTCACACATTCAATCCAACTACCCTGCTCACGCTGTCTCCCTTTTATCACTACAATGCCGCCAACTACGAGGGTGGCGCGGACGACTATCCGGTCATCACCAATGTCAACCAGGTGGCGAACTACGCCGGTCTGCAGGGCATTGTTAACAAGAGTTTCTGGAGGAACGATCTGGAAGCCGGCGTTTACGGCTTCTTTCAGCATCAGCACAATTACTTCGACAACACCTTTACGGACGGCACTCCAAATTTTCCACCTTCTTCGATCGGCGTAAACGGAGGCATAGCCGAGGAGTTCATCAGCGACCGGTTCAACGCGACCAAGTGGCTGACCATCATCGCCGGCCTGCGCGGAAGCGAGTTCAGGTCCACCATTGCGGAGAACCAGGCTGACCCGCGTGTCGGCGTTGCCTTCCGAATTCCGCGCATCAATTGGGTGCTACGCGGCTTCTACGGCCACTATTACCAGCCGCCTCCGCTGGTCACAGCCACCGGCCCGCTCCTGGGCTATGCCAACAGTCAGGACTTTACCTTCGCGCCTCTGCAAGGTGAGCGGGACAAACAATGGGAGGCCAGCCTCATCATTCCTTATCGCGGCTGGAACCTTGAGGTCGACAATTATCAAACCAGCGCGAGTAATTGGCTGGACCACAACAATATTGGAGACTCCAATCTGTTCTGGCCCATCACTTGGTACCGGGCCCTGATTCAAGGCTGGGACCTGATGCTGCACTCTCCCATGTTGTGGCATCGTCTCCAGGCCCATGTGGTTTATGCCAATCAGATTGCACAAGCTACTTCCCCGATCAATGGCGGCCTCATCTGCCCGAACCCCGACGACCAAAACTGCCCTCTGTACATTCCGCCGGGATATTCTCCAGTTGATCACGATCAGCGCAACACTTTGAACTGGGGTATCAATTCGAGCCTGCCGTGGCACGCGTATGCCTCGGGGAATGTGTACTACGGTTCGGGGTTTGTGAACGGGTTGTATGGAACCCCGGACGCCCAGTATCCCGGCCCCTATCTGCCAAGCCACACCACGGTTGATCTCGCTGTGGGGAAAAGCTTCTCCGAGGGGAAATACGCCGTTTCAGTGACCGCGCTGAACGTGGCCAACCTGCGCGTGCAACTGGATAACAGTCTGACCTTTGGGGGATTTCACTGGAACGAACCCCGGCAGATTTATGCGGAGTTTCGCTGGCGCTTCCACTACTGATGCGTCATGGCCGCGCAGTACAATCGGAGTATCCCACTCCAGTCCAGACGAAGTCGGCGCGGATTGGGGCCCAGGTCGGAGAAACTTCGTGCGCTATCTCATTCTTCTTCTTGCCATCGCGGGCATCGTGGCCTCGGTTCTGGCTCTGAAAGTCCACTACGACACCGGCTCCGAGCCGTGCAGCATCAATGACAAGTGGGACTGCGGCGTGGTGAATCACAGCCCGTACGCTTTAATCCACGGGGTGCCGGTGGCAACCATCGGCATTGGTGGATACCTGCTCATTGGCGTTCTGGGATTTATGCGGCGACGTGGTCTGCTGGTGGTGTGCGTTTTGATTGGGCTGGGATTCTCTTTGTATTTGACGAACATCGAGGCCCACGTTCTGGCGGTGTGGTGTCTTTATTGCGTAATCTCGCAAGGAATTATTGCTCTGCTCGCGTTGTTAGCATTGGCATGGATGGGGTGGGCGAGGCTTCGAAGCAGGCCGGCGTAAATGAACTTGCTGTTAGACCGGCCTATGGCAACGGCCGGTCTTACGTATATGATGTGTCCTTCCTTTAATTCTGGAATGCAACCTGAATGTGGCCTCGACGGGCGCAGTCTTTGCTATGGAAATGACCTACATATTCGGTATGCTGGCCGCTCTGCTGGTGCTGGCTTACGTTGCTAACCGGCTCTCGCGTCTGACCCGTGTGCCTGATCTGGTTGTGTTGCTGTTGATTGGCGTGACGCTGGGTCCCATTCTGCACTGGGTGCGGCCCACCGCCTTCCAGGGCGTCATCGATGCTTTGGGAACGCTGGCCCTTATCCTCATTCTTTTTACCGGCGGAGTCGAACTCAGGTTGCGACAAGCTGCCCGGTACGCTCCTGCTGCCCTGTTGCTGATGATCGTCAGTTATGGTCTGAGCCTGGGATTGATTGCCTTGATCGGCAGGGCGTTGTTGCACCTGCAGTGGAGCGACTGCATACTTTTGGGGGCTGCCCTGGGGTGTACCAGCGGCACCATTGTCATACCTGCCCTGGAGCAGATTTTTGCTCCGGAACCCGTCAAGATCACCCTGACTTTGGAGTCCACGCTGGGCGAAGTGATTGCCGTCCTGCTCATCGGTAGCTTGCTGAATACGGGAGTAAGCCAGTCGTTAGTGTTCGGCGTGGCCGTCGATTTCTCCCACCACATCGTGGTCGCGGTGCTTCTAGGCGCGATAGCCGGAGGCATTTGGTCGCGGCTATGGCCGCTGATTGCCAACCACCCCAACGCAACTATTTTGAACTTAGGAGTAGTGTTCGGTGTGTATGCGCTTTCGCGCTACCTCGGCGGCAGCGGGCTGCTGACGGTTTTGGTTTTTGGTATCACCCTGGCCAACTTGCCCCGCACTCCCCACATGACTCGACAGGGCGCGCGCCTGCTCGCCTTCCACGCCGAGCTGAGCTTCCTAGTGCGATCGTTCTTTTTTGTTCTTCTGGGGATTGTGGCCGAATTTGTCAGCCAAGAATACCTCATTCCCATAGTCGGCATTCTGGCGGTTTTGCTGCTGGCGCGCTTCCTGGCCGTGCAGGCGAGCCGATGGGCGGTGCGCGGCGCGAACCGCCAGGAAACGGAGTTGCTGTTCTGGATGCTGCCACGAGGGCTGGTCACGGCGGTGCTGGCGCTGGAGATCGTCAATGCCCGCGGAGCCGTGTTTGCCTTCTTGCCCGCGATGGCCTTCACTGTCGTCTTGGTGACTAACTTGTTTGTGGTGGCCGGCGCCGTGAGGTCAGGGAAGGCCGCGGCTCTAGCGTCAGCGGCGGCAGGGGCGTCTCCTGTGCTGGAAGAGTTGAAACCGCTCTCGGTTGATGTGCCCGACTTTACCCCCATTCCCGATGCCGCCCAGGGTGAAGAATGAAGGCTGGCTCCGCCTCCCTGTTGCTGGAGCTGGAAGCATCCAAGCTTGGTTACGGAGCCGGTTCCGCTACGAGGATCGAAAAGCTACTGTCTTCGGTGCGCGAGGTTCAATTCGACGATGCAGAGTCGCTCATCCGTTTTCACGACGCGCTCTTGTTTCTGCGCGCCTTTCCGCAAAGCCGCAGAGTTGCCCAACTGTCCGACGGCTTGCTGGCCGGCATTGTGCACCAGGTGGAGCGACTCCAGGCTTCGGGCGCGGACATGGAGCTGTTCGACAACGAGCAGTTCTCTGGTATCGCGGGCACAACGATCAGCGACAACTTCACCTATGACGTGGCGCACTGGCTGGTGCGGCGCTATCCGCAGCAGCTTAGTGTCGAGTGGGATTTTGATGAGCAGGGCCGCCAGATGGCGGTGACGTTGCCGCGTTTTATTCCGCTGCTGGGAGATGATTCGCTCGTCGAAGCCGATACGCCTTTCCTGGACTGGATGGCGAATGCCGCCGGTGGTAAGGGAAAAATACTGGCATGGCTCTTGCAACGCGTCGCCGATACGCCTCTCCCGAGTTTGGAGAGGACATCGCTCTATGACTCGCTCGCGGTAAACGTGTTTTGGAGGCTGGGCAATTCAGCCGCGAGCCGGACACGTGCCCGCCGAAGCGTGTCGCGGATGTTTTACCACCGCCAGCCACTATTGCGGCGCAACCAGGTATCGTTGGCCGACGAGGTAAGTTCCGCGCCGCTACCAGTTTGCAAACTTTCGCGGCGTCAGGGCGAAGAGGTTCTGGATCTGACGCGCACAGTTCTCACCGTCCGCTATCGCGAGCTATACGGCACAACCCGTGGCGATCCAAAGTATGTCTTTCAGGCAGACGCGGGACGAGGCGTGCAGATCCTCCTCTGGGGATTGCCGCCCGAGCGGCGCTTGCCCTTACGCGCTTATCATGCGGGCCTGACGCTGAAGAATGGCGTTCCCATCAATTACATTGAGGGCATCTCGCTGTTTAACTGGATGGAAGTGGGGTTCAACACTTTTTACGCCTTCCGCGACGGAGAGACAGCCTGGATCTATTCCAAGGTTCTTCACTTCCTGCATCAGCTTACCGGCGTGACCTGTTTCTCGGTTTATCCCTATCAGCTCGGCCATGAGAATGAAGAGGCGATCAAGTCCGGCGCCTTCTGGTTCTATCGCAAGCTGGGGTTTCGACCCGTTCGTCCTGAACTGCTTGCGATCACCAGGAAAGAGGAGGTAAAAATGGCTCGCGATCCGACGCACCGGACTTCGCTGCGCACCCTGCGGCAACTGGCGGCAGAACACGTGTTTTATGAATTTGGCGACGGCCTAACCGGGCTATGGGACACCTTCTCAACCCGAAAGATCGGCTTGGCGGTGCAGCGGCAGATGGCTGAACGATTCGACGGCGATCCCGAAAGAATGCAGCAGGCCACGAGGAAAAAGCTATCTCAAGATCTGAAGGTGGACGTGGGAACCTGGAGTCCCCTGGAGCAGTCGGCATTCGAAAATTTTGCCGCATTCCTATCGCTGGCACCCGAACTCACGCAATGGACGAATCGGCAAAAACAGGCATTGGTGGACGTAATTCGAGCCAAGGTGTCAGCGGATGAGACAGTCTATCTTCACCTGCTCCAACAACATCCTGCGCTGAAAGAGATTGTTCTGAGACTGGGGTCAGAACGGCCAGCGGTCAAAGCCGCGCGTGTCTGACAAAAAGCGATCATGTCTGACACAACAATTAATATCTGACATTGAAGAACATATTTGACACACACGGGTCGAGGTAGAGAACGCGGCCCAGCGGAGATTGAACACTAAGCGAGGTATTCATGCCCAAAAAACGTATCTGGGTGTCGAAAGAGGGCGGTGGCAAAACACTGTATGTTGAGCTAAGTGTGTACCGTAATGGTTCACGCCTTACGATTTCATGTCCCGACGATAAGGAATTCAAGTTTTACACTAACGACACTGGCCTTAAGAAATTCGCGGAAAAGTTGGAGCGACTGTTCCAAGAATACGTCGAGAGTGCCACGCCATAAGTGTCAGCACTTGGGACTGCTCAGTGTCGGAACAGCCACTGTATAAACCAAATAATAAACGGAATCAAAAACGTGAGAACGACGATTGTGACTTCTGTCCAATTCGTCGGTTGGCAGACAAAGGGCCGAGGAGGAAAATCTCTTTCGGGATGCGATTCGGGAATCCAACCTTTTAGGGGTGAGGGCGGTGGAGCTGGGAGCGGCGTTGAGTCGGATACGTATCCAGACCCTGAGCACCAATGGCAATTCTCATTGCTGCCGCCACACACGCACGGCTTCGTCGCGACGTTCATGCCCGTTTCTATTTTCCCCACCTGGCTCGTGTCGGCCATTTCGTGCGCTGTTCCTTGGTCATGGTTCTGAGACGACGCTTTCCGCCGATCTAATGGCCTTGCCATCGTGCCGCCCGCCCCGTCAGCTATCGCTCGTCATTATGAAAAGGGGCTTGTCCTCAAAGCTCTTGTAGTATGGCCTAAGCCTCTCGGTGTTGTACTGTTCCTTCACGTTGACCACTTTTTTTGAGGCCACCACGGTATCGATTGGAACATCGCTGTAGCGGCCGTTTTTCAGCACAACCAGCCTTCCATGAATCCCCCTTAGCAGCAGGCCCAAGGCAAGATTCCCGTAGGCCATGGGAACAATTGAGTCGATGGCGTCGGGATCTCCACTCCGAACCAAATACCCAAGTTTCTGGTTAATGGTGTCCAGCACTTTGCCGTTGTTGTATCGGGGAGAGAGTTCCTTCAGCCGTTCGGAAACTACGTCGCCAATCCCACCGAGCTTCTTATGGCCGAAGGCGTCGGCTGTGTCGCGCTCGAAAATCATCTCGCCGCCTTCAAACATCGCGCCTTCGGAGATCAGCACCACCGAATAGCGGCTCGGGTTCTTGCGCCGGTCAGCAATCAGCAACTCGGCCAGGCGCTCCATGTTGAATTTGTATTCGGGAATCACGCAGCGATTAGCCGCGCCAGCCATGGTGGGCAACATGGCCGTGAAGCCGGCATAGCGACCAAAGACTTCGAGTACGAGTAAGCGCTCGTGCGAGCCGGCGGAGGTCCGCAGCCGGTTGGTCATTTCGATGGTGCGAGTCACGCAGGTGCTGAAGCCAATGCAATAGTCGGTTCCCGGTACGTCGTTATCCATCGTCTTAGGGATGGCGATGACCTTCACTCCTTCCTTATGCAACCGCACACCGTAGCTCAACGTGTCGTCGCCGCCGATGGGGATCAGGCTATCGATTCCCAGCCAGTCCAGGTTCTTGAGCACTTCAGGAGTGAGATCGTTCATTTCCGCCTGGTACGATCCTTGCAGGTGGGGCGGAAGCATGGCTTGGCTGATCCTCCCGGGATTAGTGCGCGAGGTGTGAAGGAAGCGTCCCGCCGGTGCGTCCCGCGCGGTTGACCTCTTCTTCCGTGAGATGCTGGAAGTTGTCGCTGTTGTCATAATCCTCTTCCCTGACCATATCGACCAGGCTGGCCCATCCTCGTCGCAAGCCGATAACCTCGTAGCCTTCACGCAACGCCCTGATGGTGACCGCGCGGATGGCAGGATTCAACCCCGGCACGTCGCCGCCGCCCGTCAGGATTCCGATGACACCTTTTTTGGTGTTTACATTAGCCATGAAAATTTTCCCTTGGGTATGAAATTGCGGTTACCGCATGCGTCCACAACAGTCTATTCGCTGGTGCCTCTGATTGCGCGCCGCCACTTACGAAATTGACTTTGCCGCCAGACATTGCCAAAATGTAGGAAGTCGCGATAGCTCATTTGTCTTCAAGCGTTTCGCGTCGGAGCGGTCCTGCAAAGTTTCACTTTCCGTACAACTCGCTTTCCAAGTCTGTGTTTCTACGTCTAGTATTGGTGTGATGGGGCGCTTTCGTCTGTGAGTCTTCGAACACTACTTCCCAGAGAAAAGTGGCGAATGCTGTTGATAGCACTGGCCGCAGCCGTGGTGTTCCTGTTTTCGTTCCACGCAAAAACAGGGGTATACGGCAGTGGCACCGGCGTCAAAGTGACTTCCTCGACCTCTGCGAAGATGTGGCTGGACGGGCAAAAGACCAAAATCGAGCCCGCGGCCCAACTTGGCGCAGTGTTGGTCTGGTTTGCGGTCCTTTTTATCCACTATCTGTATCTGCAACGCAAGCCTGGCGTACAGACTTTCTTCCGCGCTCCTGCCCCGGTCCGCCTAACTCTGTTGCACTGGCGTCATTGTCTTCGCCCTCCTCCGGTTCGATAATTAGCCAAAGGTTTCCCCTATCGGCCTCATTTGTTGCGTGGGTTTCCGGGTCTGGGTGAGGCACGTCAATCGCGAATGAGCGGTTGGCCAACTTTAAGTTCAAACGAATTCGAGGTAAGTCATGACGATTCGTCGAAACACGCTGCTTGTGTTCGGCGCGATAGTGTTTTGTCTGATCGTTGCGGTCTGGCAGGTCAAGCGGGTGCGCGCAGGCAGCTCCCACGGGAAAACAAATGAACTGGTCCCGTTTGCGGCGGTCGCTCCGGTGAGGCGAGCTAACATCGCCGACTCGTTTTCCATTGCGGGGCAGTTCCTGCCTTACCAGAATGTCGAACTGCACGCTAAGGTGGCCGGCTATATCAAAGACATCTACGTGGATATCGGTGACCGCGTACATACCGGAGAGGTATTGGCGGTTCTGGAGGTCCCTGAACTGGTGGCGCAGGTCGACGAAGCGAAAGCGGCCGTGCATCACGCGCAGGAAGAAATTGCCCGCGCCCAGAGCGACGTGGCCCGGGCTGAGGCCGACCATGTGGCCTTGCACGCCAACGCAGACCGGCTAGTCAACACGGACAAGGTCAGGCCGGGCCTGATTGCCCAGCAAGAGTTGGACGACGCCACTGCCAAAGACCGGGCTTCTGAGGCGCAAGTGGACGCGGCCAAATCGGCCCTGGCTGCAGCGCGGCAGGAGTTGGAAGTCGCCAAAGCCAATGAGCAGCACTATTCCGCCTTGTCCGATTACACGCGGATCGTTGCGCCCTACGATGGCGTCATTACCTGGCGCTATGCGGACACAGGGTCGTTGGTGCAGGCTGGGCACCTCGAACACTAGCGGCCTACCAGTGGTCACAGTGGCGCAAGTCAATCTACTGCGTTTGCGCATCCCCGTACCGGGGTCGATTGCGGCCAAGGTCCAGATCGGCGACATCGCTGACGTGAAGCGTCCAGGCCACCGGCGAACATTTCACCGGCAAAGTCACGCGCTTCACCGATGCCCTCGATCCCTCCACCCGCACCATGCAGGTGGAGATTGACGTTCCCAATCCCACCTATCGATTGCAGCCTGGAATGTATGCGGACGTGGTGCTGGCTGCTGCCACCAGAAACAATGTCTTGACCGTTCCCGTGAATGCCATCCAGCGCAGCCAGAACAAGGTGAACGTGCTGGTGGTGGACCCGCAGAACCGGGTGGAGTCTCGCGAGGTTCATTTGGGATTGGAGAGCTCCAATAATGTCGAGGTCGTTGCCGGCCTCTCAGCCGGCGAGCGGGTGATCGTGGGCAACCTCGGAAGCTATCAGCCGGGCGAGTTAGTGCAGCCGAAAGAAACCGCGTTCCCGGCTAGCAGCGCGGATTCGGAGTAATGGCCAATGCCTAGTTTCGCGATCAAGTATCCCTTCTTCATTCTTATGCTGTGCCTCGCCATCGTCGTGGTTGGCGTGACCACCGTCGCCCGCATGCCCGTCGATCTTTTTCCTCCCATCGACATCCCCGTGGTCGTGGTGGCCACCTTCTACAGCGGCATGCCTCCACAACAGATCGAGGCCAACATCACCGATACCTTTGAGCGTTTCTTTACCCTGGGAAGCAATATCGACCATATCGAATCGCGTTCGCTGACCGGTGTAAGTCTGATCAAAGTTTACTTCCAGCCGGGAACCGATCCGGACGCGGCAGTAAGTGAAATCGCCAACCTGGCGATGGCCGACTTGCGGCGTTTGCCCCAGGGCACGCTGCCGCCGGTGGTGCTGAAGTTCGACGCCTCCAGTCTGCCGGTCTGTCTGGTGACCTTGAAGGGACAAGGTCTCAACGAGACACAGTTACACGACGAGGGGCAGTTCAACGTGCGCAATCAGATTGCGAATGTGCCGGGCGCCTCGGTGCCACAGCCCTACGGCGGCAAGTATCGCCAGATCCAGTTTTACGTCGATCCGGTGAAGCTGGAAGCGGCGCAAATGAGCCCCATGGACGTGGTCAATGTGATCAACGACTCCAACAAGATCCTGCCCGCGGGCGACGTTCGCATCGGTCCCAAAGACTACAACATTTACAGCAACAGTCAACTGCCAAACATCTCGCAGATGAACGATGTGCCGCTCAAGGCCATCGGCAACAGCGTCCTTCGCTTCGGAGACATCGGCCACGCCGAAGATTCGTCCGCCATTCAATACAACATCGTTCGCGTGGACGGCCAGAAGTCAGTCTATTTGCCGATTCTGAAACAAGGCGGCAACAGCAACACCATCCAGATTGTAAACGGGGTGCGCGACCGGGTTAAGCATCTGCTGGATATTCCGCCCTCGCTGAAGGCCAACGTAGTTTTCGACCAGTCGCAATACGTAAAGACCGCCGTGGCCAATGTGCTGCGCGAGGGCGGCATCGGTCTGGTGCTGACCGCAGTGATGATCCTGATTTTCCTGGGCTCGGTGCGCGGCACCATCTCGGTCTTGATCTCCATTCCAGTCTCCTGCCTGGCCGCATTCCTGCTGTTGGATGTCGTCGGCGGGACCATCAATACCATGGTGCTGGCCGGACTCGCCCTGGTGCTCTCGCGCCTGATCGACAACTCCGTGGTGGTGCTGGAGAATATCTTCCGCCACATGGAGGAGGGCGAGGACGCAGTCACCGCGTCCGAACGCGGAGGCCAGGAGGTGCCAACTGGCGGTGCTGGCAGCCACTTTCACCACCGCGATCGTCTTTTTTCCTGTCGTTTTCCTGTACGGCGTTAGCAAGTACCTATTCACTGCATTGGCGCTCGGCGTGGTGCTGGCCCTGGCCGCGTCCTACCTGGTGGCGATGACGGTTGTGCCTTTGTTCTGCGCGAGGTTCATCAAGACGGTGCACGGGCACGGCGGGCACCTGAAAACCAAGTCTTTGTTTGGAAGGTTCGTTGCCGGTTTCAATCATCACTACAACCGCATGCTGGCCAAGTACGATGAAACCGTTGCCAAAGCGCTGCAGCGCCCCGTTGCCACCGTGGTTCTCATCATGGGCAGCTTTGTGGTGAGCCTGGCGCTGGTCCCGTTGCTGGGCTTGGCCTTCTTCCCGCGCACCGACCCCGGCCAGTTTGTCATCAACGTGAAGGCGCCTACCGGCTCCCGCCTGGAGATGACCAACCGGTACATCGCCCGGGTGGAGGACGACATCCGCGAGGTCGTCAGCAAACATGACCTGCAAATGATTGTCTCCAACATCGGAATGACGCCGGACTTGTCCGCCATCTACACGCCGAATTCCGCCCAGCACACGGCTTTCGTCCAGGTCAGCCTGCATAACGGACCACAAGGTCAGCAGCTTCACCTACATGGACCGGGTGCGGCGGAAGCTGGATTCCGATCTCCCGGAACTGTCCACCTACTTTCAAACCGGAGGGTTGGTGGATTCGGTGGTCAACATGGGCATGCCCGCGCCCATCGACATCCAGGTGAGCGGCAACAGCCAGCACGCGGCGTATGCCGTCGCCAGCCAGATGGCGGCAAAGGCGCGGCAGTTGAGCGACGTGACCGACGTGCTGATCCCACAGGACCTTGATTATCCGGGTATTGAACTCAATGTGCGCCGGGAAATGGCGGCGCGCCTCGGGCTTACCGCTGCTGACGTTGTCGATAACGTAGTGACCGCCCTGACCTCGAATGGCATGATTGCCCCCAGCTACTGGGTCGATCCGCACAGCGGCAACAACTACTTCCTCACCGTGCAGTACGCCAACCATCAGCTCAACTCGATGACTATGGAGGATTTCAAGCAGATTCCGCTGCACGCCAAGGACAACAGCAGCACCACCATGCTGGAAAACGTGGCCGACATTAAGATGATCAATACCCCGACGGAAGTGGACCACTACCAGCTCTTCCGCAAGATCGACGTCTATGTTTCGCCCAAGGGTGAGGACCTGGGTTCGCTTGCCAGCCGGGTGCAGAAGATCATCGACAACACCAAGCTGCCGCCCAACGTACGGGTTGAGATGCGCGGCTCGGTCAAGGCCATGCACCAGTCGTTTCTCAGCTTTGGCTTGGGACTGCTGCTTGCGATCGTGCTGGTTTACCTGATCCTGATGGCGCAGTTTGCCTCTTTCGTCGATCCTTTCATCATCCTGCTGGCCATACCATCGGGCATCACCGGCGTGATTCTGTTCCTTCTGATTACCGGTACCACGCTGAATGTCATGTCGTTGATGGGAGTGCTCATGATGACCGGCATCGTCGTGTCGAACAGCATTCTGATCGTGGACGTGACCCGCATATACCGCGAGCACGGCATGCCCATCGGAGATGCCGTTACCCTGGCTTGCCGGGTCCGGCTACGGCCCATCCTGATGACCTCGCTGGCGACCCTGTTGGGGCTGGTTCCCATGGCCTTGGCGCTGGAAGCCGGCAGCGAACAATACGCTCCGCTGGCCCGCTCCATCATCGGCGGTTTGCTGGTCTCCGTGGTGCTGACGGTGTTTATCGTACCCGCCGCTTACCTGCTGATACATCGGAAGGAAGAAGAAATGCCACCGCAGCAGGAGGTGCAGGCTTGAGACGCAAGATGCTTTCGGTTGTGCTGAAGTGTTTGGCGCTTGTGATTCTCGTCGGCAGCTTTGCGGAGGCCCAGAGCACAGGAACGCCTCCGCAGCAGACGGTATCGCCGCAAGTGTCGTCGCCGGCATCCACGCCGCAGACGCCGGCCACTCAACCCATACCACCGGCGTTGCAGAACCTATCCCAGACTGTGCCGCCGCAAGCGACCGCACAGTTGCCGACTACCGGACCGCTCCTAAAACTGACCGTGCAGGATGCCGAGGCGCTGGGCATTAAGAACAATCCGCAAATCTCGGTGTACCGGTTGCTCTACCTGGCTTCCAATCAGGTAACCCGGGAGACGAAATCCGCGTACTATCCCACGGTTTACGGCAGTTTTACCGCGGTAGGAGGACAGCAGGGAAGCCGCATCGCGGCGGGCAATCTGAACGCGCCCAGGTTGTTGAATCGTGCGGCGGGCGGGTTGGCCCTGTCGCAGTTAATCACCGATTTCGGCCGAACCAACAATCTGGTAGCGACGTCGGTGCTGCGGGCCAAGGCTGCCAATATGAATGCTCAGGCCACTGTCTATCAGATCAAACTGACGGTCGATGAGGCCTTCTACAATGCGCTGCAGATGCTGGCGGAAGAGCAAGTTGCCGACCAGACGGTGAAGGAGCGGCAAACTGTTTCCGACCAGATCACGACCTTGTTTCAGAACAAACTGCGCTCGGAAGTGGATGTCAGCTTTGCCGACGCCAACCTGGCTCAGGCCAAGTTGCTGCTGCTGGATGCGCAGAACAATTACCAGTCCGCCCTTTCGCAGCTGTCGCAGGTGCTCGGCTATAGTGGGCAGCAGCAATTTCAGCTTATCGATACCGAAGGCGAGTTGAAACCGCCGCCGGACGCCGTGAGCCAACTGGAAGATCAGGCGTTCAGCAACCGGCCGGAGATTGCATCGCAGAGCTACGAATATCAGGCCGAGCAGCATTTTGCCAAAGCCGAGCGCGACCTGCTCTTTCCCACGATTTCAGCGCTGGGCGTTGTGGGCCAGACTCCCGAAGGCAGCGTGATGAACGGGGAGCAGCAGTTCCCCACCTGGTACGGAGCGGCGGGTGTGAACCTGAATGTGCCCATCTTCAACGGCTTTCAATATGTGTCGCGCTGGCGCGAGGCTGGCCTGCGGGCGCAATCCGCCAACGAGCAATTGCGTGACCTGAAAGACAAGATTGCCAATGATGTGCGCACCAGCTGGTTGAGCGCCATCACCGCTTACGACCGAATTGGAGTGAGCCAGCAGTTTCTGAAAGAGGCCAATCTGGCGCTTGACCTCTCGCAGACGCGCTACAACCTGGGACTGAGCTCGATTGTGGAATTAAGCCAGGCGCAGTTGCAGCAGACCGAAGCCCAGATCCAGTTCGCCGCCTCCAAGTACCAATATCGGATCGCAGACTCGGTGCTGCGCTTCCAGATTGCGGCGCCATAGTTTTTGTCATGCCTGCTTTGACTTTGCAGGTCTACACTATGGTTCATGCTGCAATCACACAAGAAAGCGATGGCCGTGATCAAAGACGCTCAACAAAGGGTTGAGAAGGCAAGGCGAGATCGCGACAAGGCAAAAGAACAGTTAAAGAAGGCTGAGACTCGCCTCGCATTGGAGAGAGAGCGGCTCAAGAAAGGGCAGGAGCAACTGGAGAGCTGACGCCAGAGTGAAGCATGCGTTTTGAAGCGAAAAATTCGCTCCGGTCAGCCCTGCCTGCGTGCTACGAGATCGAAGGATAGGTTCACCTCGTCCTTCACTTTCAAACCGCCGCCCAGAGCAGACACCAACTTTATGTTGTAGTCAGATTGCCTCAGCGAGCACTCTCCAAACGCTCGCAACATGTCGCCGGTCACGGCCACTTTGGCGGTAACCGGTTGTCTGCGGGTGACACCGTGCAGAGTCAGGTCCCCATTCAAAGTGACACTGTACTGGTCGTCGCCCGTTTTGTTTAACGCGACGCGAGAGCATTCGTACACAATTTCGGGGTACTTGCCAATCTCCAGCACGCCTGGCCCGCATCTCGCCTTCGATTTCGCGGCGGTCTTTATCGCTGATATTGTCGCCCACCTCGAGCGAGGCAGCCTGAATGGCCAACTTCAACGAGGTTGCTTCCGGGCTCGTGGGGTTAAACTCAGCCGCGCCTGAATACTGGCGAATCGCGAATGTCGGACTGTGACCGAAGGCCGACAACATACCACTGGCGAAAGCACGAACCGTGAACCGGCTAACTCCGGTGTCGAGTGCGTAACGGACGACTTCAGAAGCCATGGTTTCGGTAGATTGAGTGGAGCCAACAGAGGATGCTAAATGCATGTTTTCAGGCAAGCGGAAATGTCCCTTCTCCTACTGTAAGAGTGTCCTGGCTATAAGAGCGTTGCCCGCCTACATGGCTCGTAAGCGCATGTAGCGTTCAATATCGGGCAGCGCAGCCTGCGCCAAATTTCCTACGCCCGCCTTACCGAGGTATTTCTGGACGACGGGATTGGAGAGAACCAATCCCGCGCCAAAGACCATGAGGGCTATGCCGCTCAACATGAACAAAGTCTCGCGGTCGCTGGAATTTCCATTCATAGAGTGCTCACTGGCGTGCATGGTCACGACTTTCTCCTTGTATGCTTGTAGTTGCTGTTATGTGCCGGCGTCCTGCGTAAAGTACGGCTCAGGTTCGGCTGACGCCCGGTCGGGCAGAAGCTGGCTTCGGCATCCTCGATTTGAAAGCTACGATCACGCATCGAACGACCCTCCCACTCCGGCCTTGCCTTTCAATTCGGCAAAAAACGCTCCGATTTCCCGCCAAACTTCCGTTCCGCCGGAGAAGCCATGCCAGCCGTTGCGGATGATGCCAACGAGCTTGTAACACTCGTCGATCGGCACAAGATAATACTCGGGGGCGCAGACTCCACGGGAGTGCCCGATGCGATTGATCAGCAGGGCTTCGACATCGGGTTCCATGTGGTCAAGTGCTGGGTTGTCCTGCGCGATGGTGCTCCACGCTTCCAGGGGCAGCAACGATTCCGTCGCCCCGGCGGGGCTGGGATACATGGCAATCACTCTTCCCTCGAGAGAGCTCTTGAAAAAGAACGCCATGTTGATCGGGATCATCAAGCTGTCCCAGTCGGCGTCCGAGAGGTGAAGGTCCGCTAGAGATCTCACTCGGCGAGGTACCCGCTTGAACTTAGTGCCGGCCTGGCCGCAGAACAGCAGCGCGCAAGCCTGGCAAGCACAGGTCAGCCTTCGTGTCGCCACCTCAATGAGATGGGAGTGATCGGGCGCCAACTCCACGCTGCAAAGTTCACAGTGTTCCGCGTTCCTTGCTTGCCCTGCGGGCAAACTGACGCAGTCTCCCGAACGCATTCTCGAAAGTTGGAAGCTCCCGCGCAGCCATAGTCAGCTCACAACCCCTAAGTCTGCGGCAGCCCGGTGAGTCATCGATTTCCCCTCCACTGCAAGAGATCGGCTGACCGATTCTGCTGTGGTCGGATGGCCGCCGAGCAGTTCTACCGCGACAAATCCCGACGCAGGGCGCCCGTCCAGTCCGGTGATGGTTAGCGAAGCGATGTCCGGAGCGGCGCCGTAAATAGCGTCTTCGATAGCGGTCCGCAAAGTTTTGCTGGTGGAAGCGCACGCATGTTCAGGCGGTGTAACTTTCACACTGACTGCCCCATCTTCGATCCCAAGCAACTCCACCTGGCTGCCATCGCGTTGCAGCTTGGTTTGCAGGCGCTCGACCGTCTTCGCAACCCGGGTTTCCAGATCATCGGGGTGCAATCCGTGCAGCACGAGAACACTTCCGACCAGCGGATCGCGAGCCATCTCGTCGACGATCCGCATTCCGGAGTCGCCCGTACCGACAATGATCTCCAGCGACCGGTCGAGAGCGGCGCCATGGAGTTCCATCAGCGTTTGCATCAGTTGGCGGGCAGTGCTTCGCAGCGCGGGATCGGCGATGGACTCAATCTCCGCAACCAGTCTGCCTATTTCTTGGGCCCCGTTGTTGGAGTTCCTTATCTTCAGTCATCTAGTCCCCACGAATACAGAGAGGAGTGAGTACGGCAATTGCATGTTTACGAAAATTCATTTTCGTTACCTACAACTGCGTTCTCACTCCTCGCGCCGATAAGTCTGGCCGCTTAACCGTGCACACCGAACATCGGCGAATGGCGCGTTTCCAGCACCTTTCCGTTTCCTAGGTACATATGCACCCCACACGGCAGGCATGGATCGAAGCTGCGAACCGCGCGCATGATGTCGATACCCTTGAATTTATCAGGCCCGTTCTCCTCGAAGATTGGCGTATTCTGCACCGCGTCCTCATACGGTCCGGGAGTGCCATATACATCGCGCGGATTGGCGTTCCACGGCGTGGGAGGATACGGATGATAGTTGGCGATTTTCCCGTCGCGAATCACAACGTGATGCGACAGAACTCCGCGAACCGCCTCGTGGAAGCCGCAGCCGATTGCCTCTTCCGGCACTTTGAAGTCCGACCAGGTCTTAGTGCGGCCGGCGTGCAACTCTGCCAACGCCTTCTCGACAAAGTGGAGAGCGGCGGCCGCGGCATAAGCCTGGAAATAAGTGCGGGCACGATCGCGCTCGATCGCGTTGCTCCACTTCGGAATCTTCCACTCCAACTCGACTTCAGGCAGCGAAGTCGTCTTTGGCAGATAGATCTTCACGCTGTTGCCGGTCGCCTTGAGGTAGCCGACGTCTACCAGACCAGCGAGCGCAGTGGCCCAGAAACGGGCGATTGGGCCGCCACCGGTGTCCAGAGCGAGATACTCGTCCGTCTTCTTGTGATACCAGCGGGGGGACATGACCCAGGTGTATTTGCCGGTGAAGTCACGCTTCTGCGGCTTGGGATTAGTCGTCTGGTTCCACGGATGCCGCTTGTCGACGGGATTCCCCAGCGGATCGTTCTTCACGAAGGTTTCCCCATCCTCCCAATCGTCGTAGTAGGAGCTTCCCAGCAGGATACGGATATTCAGATTTATATCCACCAAGTCGGTGGTGACCAATTTCCCGTCAACCACGACGCCCGGCGTAACGAACATCCCCCGTCCCCAGTTGGTCATGTTCTTGTAGGTGTAGTCGCATACGTCAGGATTGTTGAACGACCCCCAACAACCAAGAAGAATCCGCCGCTGTCCGACTTGCTCATACCCTGGCAGCGCCTGGTAGAAAAAGTCAAACAGATCGTCGTGCAGGGGTACAACTTTCTTCATGAACTCCACATACTTCATCAGCCGGACAAGATAATCCGTGAACAATTGAATCGTAGGCACTGTTCCCACGCCGCCGGGGTAGAGCGTAGAGGGATGCACGTGGCGGCCCTCCATCAGGCAGAACATTTCGCGCGTCATGCGGCTCATCTGCAAGGCTTCGCGGTAGAACGCTCCCGTGAACGGATTCAATGCGCGCATGATGTCGGCGATGGTGCGAAAGCCGTGAAGATTCGCGTTCGGAGATGCGGTCTTCTCCGCTTTTGCCAGGACGCCAGGGTTGGTTTCCTTCACCATCTGTTCGCAGAAGTCCACACCAACCAGATTGTCCTGGAAGATATTGTGATCGAACATGTATTCGGCGGCTTCGCCGAGGTTGACGATCCATTCGCCCAAGGCCGGCGGCTTCACCCCGAATGCCATGTTCTGCGCATAATTCGCGCACGTGGCGTGGTTGTCGCCGCATATCCCGCAAATTCGACTGGTGATGAAGTGGGCGTCGCGCGGGTCCTTGCCCTTCATGAAGAGGCTGTAGCCGCGAAAGATCGAGGAAGTACTGTGGCACTCAACAACGTGCCGGTTGGCAAAGTCGATCTTGGTGAAGATACCCAGGCTGCCCACGATCCGGGTGATGGGATCCCAATTCATCTCCACGATCTGCTTGGATTTGCTGGGAGCCTCTCTGTCTGCCGCTGTGATTGTGCCCATCGCGATCGCTCCTTAGGAAGTGTTCTAGCTTGCGTGATAGCCAGTGGTGAGCTCCGCACGAGCGTGCCGCCACTTGGGCTCCTTGTTGAGAGTTGCCTGGGTCATGGAACGCAAGGCCGCTATCGCGCGTCCGTAAGCGCTCGCAGCTCCGGTGGAGACTTTTGCCCCCGGCGGTTCGTCCATGAAGGGCATGAACTTGTCGGGGAAGCCCGGCATCGTGCACCCAATGCAGATGCCTCCGACGTTGGGGCAGCCGCCGATTCCGGCCATCCATCCGCGTTTCGGCACGTTGCAGTTGACCACCGGCCCCCAGCAACCGAGTTTTACGATGCACTTGGGCGATCCGTAAGCCGTCGCAAAGTCGCCTTGCTCGTAATAGCCGGCGCGATCGCAGCCTTCGTGGACGGTGCTACCGAACAGCCACGTGGGACGCAACTGATCGTCGAGCGGAATCATGGGCGCTAGCCCGGCAACCTGGTACAGGAGGTAGAGCACCGTCTCCATGAAGTTGTCAGGTTGCACCGGACACCCGGGAACATTCACGATCGGCAGGCCCGCCTTTGACCTCCAATCCCAGCCGAGATAATCCGCCATGCCCATGCAGCCCGTAGGATTGCCCTGCATGGCGTGAATCCCGCCGTAGGTCGCGCACGTTCCAATAGCCACTACCGCGACGGCTTTGGGAGCGAGACGATCGATCCACTCGGTTGTCTTGATGGGCTGGCCGGTCGCCGTGTCCGTTCCCAGTGCGGCCCAATAGCCAGCCTTGTCGTGGTGGATTTTCTCGTTCGGGATCGATCCCTCCATCACCAGAACGAAGGGATCGAGCTTGCCTTCGGCCGCGAGGTAAAATGCCCTCAAAAAGTCGTCGCCGTTTTCGTAGGCCAGAACGGGATTGTGCAGATGCACTTTGGGAAGGCCTGGAATGGCTCCCAGCACGACATCTTCGATGCTCGGCTGGGTTGCCGCCGTAATGGACACAGAGTCTCCATCACAGCCCAGTCCGGCTGTGATCCAGACTATGTGTACCTCTGCGACAGCCGGCTTCTTCTGGGTTACTCGACCGTACGGGACTGCTTCTGCTGCCATAGCTGGACTCTCCTTTCGAGCGTCTTAACGCTTTACCGTCAGGCGCACGCTGTTGGCACGTGATTTCGCTCTCGCCGCGGCCAACCGGCGCAGACGCGATTGTTGCCGCGCGAACTCATCCGCTTACGGGCGGCGACGCAAGAGCTAATCTGGTGCCCCACACCACTAGGTAGCATCAAGCAAAGACGCAATCTTCTCAACCTGAATTCGAGTGGAGGAAAAGCACGCTCACGCAGATCAGGAAATCCCCGATGCCGACAGGCTGGGGAAACAGGCAGGCTGGCTTACGCTACATTTTCGCTCAATGCCCACTGAATCGCGTGCTGCACCAGCTCGCGGCCATTCTTGAGGGACAACTTATCCTTGATATGCGCCTGGTAAGACTCGACCGTTTTGATGCTGAGGTGCAGCTCTTCGGCAATCATTCGCGTGCTGTGACCCATGCCGATTAAGCGGAAGACCTCGAGCTCCCGGTCGGAGAGATCGGAGAGCGGAGAACTTTTTGGACCGTCGGAACCACTGATATACCGCTGCAGTATTTTGTTCGCCACCCGGTCGCTAACATAAGTTTCGTGGTTAAGGATCTGGCGGATGGCCCCCAGCACCTTCTCCGCCGCTTCGTGTTTCATGATGTAACCGTTAGCGCCTGCGCGCAATGCGCGCTCCGCATAAATCGACTCATCATGCATGGAAAGGATTAAGACGGGCAAGCTGGGGTATCTGGTGCGTATGTTCTTGAGTAGTTCGAGACCATCGGGCCCATTGAGCGAAATGTCCACAATCAGAATGTCAGGTTTATCGGTAACGATTGCCTGCAAAACGGTGGATGCGTTTTCGGCTTCGCCACAGACCGTAAGGTCTTCCTCGCGGTTGACCATTTGCGCGAGCCCCTGCCGAACGATCGGGTGGTCATCGACGACAAACACTTTTTTCTTGGGTGTTGAGCAGCTATCCTGCCGCCTGGTTGTCGGAGTCATCTCGCTTTACTCCTTGCTTCTGATCGGAAAGTTACACGTAACTACCGTGCCGCGCGGCTTGCTCGGCTTGACTTCCAAGGCGCCTCCGATCATCTTCGCCCGATAGTTCATGATGTGAAGACCCATGCCCTCGTTGCCCGACGATACCTTCTGGATTCCTGAACCGTCATCGCTAATCGCCAGGGATCCCCGGCCGCCGCTTGCTCCCAGGGCGATCACAATGTGCCCAGGCTTTCCATGCTTGATCGCATTGTTCACCGCTTCCTGAGCGATGTGGTAAAGGTGCGTGGCCGCCGCGTCATTGTGTATTAGTACCGGTTCGATACACAAAAATCTGCACGAGATTCCAAACAAGTCCTCCACTTCGCCGGCCCATCGCTGCAAGGCCGACATAAGGCCGCGAGACTCTGACACGACTGGCAGAAGCCCGCGGGACAGTTCGCGGGTTTTGTTGATCGCTTCATTTACCAGCCTGACAATCTTGGCCGCATCGGCTGCATCGGGCAGCCCCTTCTCGGCCAGCTTTTGCTCCTGCACCTTACTCATGAAGGCGATGCCGGTCAAGTGCTGGCCCAGTCCGTCATGCAGGTCCTGACCGATCCTGCGCTGCTCCCGGGCACTGATTTCAAGAATCGCCTGCTCCAGACGCTTGCGCTCGGTGATGTCGATTCCCGTGGCGATGATATAGGCTGGCGTGCCGTTGTCTCCCGGCAGGGTGGTGCCTGACCACGCGATCAAATGGCGTTCGCCATTTCGCCCTACCCAATCGCTTTCGTATTCGTGCTGCAGTTGGCCTGCTCGCATCTGCGCAAGCATTGCTTTGAACCGTCGGGCCTCTTCCGGGACGCTGAACAGCTCCCATATATATGTGTACCTAACTTGCGCAAAACTATATCCCGTTACGCGCTCGCAGGCGCGATTGAAACGGATGATTCGCCCCGAGGGGTCGAGCACAACCACCAGGGTGCCGACCGTATCCAGGATGGCGGAAACGACATTGCGCTCCTCCTGCAGCGCTTCTTCCGTTTGTTTCAGGTCGGTAATGTCGAAGCCAACCCCGTGAATAAACCATGGCTGGCCGTCGTCCCGGCGAATCATCTTGGCTTCGCAGTGAAACCAGATGACTCTTCCATCGCGTGCCAACACTCGGTAGGCCGATCGCAAAGGCTTTCCCGAGAGAAACAATTCAGCCGCCTCAACGCTCCAGCGTTCCTTGTCGTCGGGATGCACCTGTCGATACCAGCGAACCGGGTCCTGTAGCCACTCTTCTTGTGTAAAGCCTAGTACCTGTTCGATCTGAGGACTCACGTAGGCTTCGCCTATTCCATCGTCCAGCGAAGCCATAAACACAACGGCGGGAAGCTGCTCGATCAGAGCGCGGTACTTCGCCTCCATGTTCGGGAGCGAGGCCTCCGCTGTGGCGCGTGCTTTCTTGTTAGAAACACGCACTGCCCCGAAGTCAGCGACAGCGCTGTCGAAAACGCTGGCGAGTCCCTGGAGAACAGCTTCCGCCTCGGCATAGGTTGGGTTTAAGGGGTCGGGGCCGGCATCAACTCTCATCTCACGGGTGTCTGGCCGATGGGTTTTGGAGCAAGAAGCCATATTTACGTCGCTCGTCTATGTCCTGCCAACCATTGCTCGCGGTTAGGACTTTTGGGAATCCGATGTAGTCGTCGCGAGCGCTCCGCTGCGTCGCCTCCAACTTGGTTCCTTGTTCAGCGATGCTTGGGTGAATCTTCGCAAAGCATGGATCGCTTTCCCATAAGTCTGGACCGCGCTCGACGACAACAGCGAACCCGGCGGCTGGTTCATAAACGGCATGAACTTATCGGGAAACCCAGGCATGGTGCAGCCGATGCAGATTCCGCCGATGTTGGGACATCCGCCGATCCCGCTCATCCATCCCCGTTTGCCCACGTTGCACTGCACCACGGGACCCCAACATCCCAGCTTAACGATACAGAGCGGCGACCCATATTCTTGCGCAAAATCGGCTTGCTCGTAGTATCCACCGCGGTCACAGCCTTCATGCACCGTTTGTCCGAACAACCATGTGGGCCGCAATGCCTCATCCAGCGGGATCGTCGGAACGCGTGCTGCCGCCATGTGAAACAAATAGAGCAGGGTCTCCATCATATTGTCGGGCTGAGCCGGACATCCGGGAACGCATACGATGGGTATGCCCGCTTTCGACTTCCACTTCCATCCCAGATAATCGGGAAGACCCATGCATCCGGTTGGGTTTCCTTCCATGGCATGGATTCCTCCATAAGTCGCGCAGGTCCCCACTGCGACAACTGCCCATGCGTTGGGCGCCAGACGGTCAATCCATTCGCAGGTAAGGATCGGTTGACCGGTTTTGGAATCGGTACCCCATGATGCCCAATAGCCTTCCTGCTTATTGTTTTCGTTGGGGATGGAACCTTCCACCACCAGAATAAAGGGGCCAAGAGCGCCCTTCGCGGCGGCGTGAAAAGGCTTGAGAAACTCCTCACCATTTTCAATAGCAAGAAAGGGATTGTGGAAATGAATCTTGGGGATCCAGGGAAGCGAGCCAAGAACGATGTCCTCGATGCTCGGCTGTGTTGCCGCCGTCATGGCGATCGTTTCGCCATCGCAGCCCAGGCCGGCCGTGATCCAGAGAACGTCCAATTCAGCGATTGGAGTCTGGGCCTCGCTGCCCTTTGCGGCTCTAGCCATTCAAACTCTCCCTGGGGCAAACGAAATGCTCGCCGTTCGACTGTCTGGAGAAAGAGCAGAGCGGGTGCTCCTGCCGGGACAACCCCGCGTGTCCCCAATTACGGATTTTGCGATTGTACCGCTTTCCGTGGTCGCGTTCATGACCCCGGCGTACCGACCACTGTTATTTTGGCCGCCATGCCGTGTTGCTGCCCGGGCGCGAGATCCACGGCATAATCGAGAACGTTGCTGGCTTCGACACAGAACATCTGCGTCCACTCGTCATCGCCGAGGTCGCCCAAGGCCCGCGCCCCCTCAACCCACGGATTCCACACAACGGTGGTGCGCGAGTTCTCTTTGCCAATGTAAATATGGCGACGCAAAGTGGGATCTTGCAACTCAAGCTCGGGTTGGTCGGTCAAGTACGCACGGTCGGTTTCAGAGTCGATCACAACGTCGCCGTCCTGTACCTTTTCCCGGTTCGAATCGGTATTGTCGAGATAGTGCACTTTGTCCAGCCCATGCAATCGCGCTGTCTGAACCTGCCCCACTCTGTGGTAGGTATGCAGCGCTTCCTGAAAGCGAATTGTCGTCGTTCCGGTATTCGTCACCTCAAGTTCGAGACACAATTCTGATCCGAAGGTCGCACGGTGGACCAGACGAAAGTCAGCCGGCCACCATCGCTTGGTGCTGCCGTCGCTTTCCGTGAACATACTGATTGAAATCGCGTTTCCGCGCTGCTGGATCGACTCGAGCTCCCACGCTTTTGTGCGCACAAATCCGTGCGCCGGAGCAGTGGGATCGTCCGATTTCGCTCGAAACCAGGGAAAGCAGACAGGTATGCCTCCGCGAATGGCGCGACCATCCGCCCATTGCGAATGCGAGCTGAGAAAAAGGACTTCCTCAGCGCCGGCAGGCTTCCACGAGGTGACGTGCGCTCCGTGCAGGTACATCTCGCCCGTTGCCAACGGCGTGGTGACTTTCACCATCGGCAGTCCGCCTTTGCCCTCGACGACTTTGGCGATACTGGCTAAGCCGAAGCGACGGTCAAGTTTCGCAATTGCGTCCCGACTATCCACGTCTCACCTTTAAACCATTCGCTACGTTGACACCGCACGCGCAGGTGCGGGCGCCGGCTTCCGGGCCATCGGTTTGACACTCCAGATTCTCGAGCAGTACTCGCGTATCGAGCGGTCCGACGAGAAGTAACCCATGCGCGCGACGTTGAGAATGGACATCCGCGTCCACTGCTCGTGCTCGCGATACGTCAGGCTCACCCTGTGCTGGCACTCCACGTAGGCCTGGTAATCGGCCAGCACCAGGTATTCGTCGCTGCTCAGCAGGGAATCGACGACGGGCTTGAACAACGCTGTGTCTCCGCCCGAGAAGGTGCCCACCGGCAATCTGGTCGATGACCTCCCGCAGGTCCGGATTGCGCTCGTAGTAGAGCCTCGAATTATAGCCGCCGCCTTTGATTTCCAGCACCTGCTGGGCGTTCAGGCCGAAGAGGAAGAAGTTTTCCGCGCGAACCGCGTCGCGGATTTCAATGTTGGCTCCGTCCAAGGTACCGATGGTGAGCGCGCCATTCATCGAGAACTTCATGTTGCCGGTTCCTGACGCTTCCTTGCCCGCAGTCGAGATTTGCTCCGACAAGTCGGCGGCGGGATAAATTACCTGTCCGTTGGTCACGTTGAGGTCAGGGAAGAAAACTACCTTCAGCCGGCCCTTGACCGCGGTGTCGCGGTTCACCACATCAGCGACCGAGTTGATGAGCTTGATAATCCGCTTCGCCATGAAATAGCCGGGTGCGGCTTTGCCGCCGAAGATCACGGTGCGTGGTGTGATGTCGACGGCAGGATTCTTCTTGAGCTGGTTGTACAGGTTGACGACGTGCAGGATGTTGAGCAGTTGCCGTTTGTACTCGTGAACGCGCTTGACCTGCATATCGAACATGGTGGAAGCGTCAACCACCACGCCGGTGCGTTCCTGGATCAGCACTGCCAGCGCGGCCTTTCGCGTCTGTTTGACCTTGCGCCAGTCATCCCGGAAGGATGCACCTTCAGCAAAAGGTTCCAGGCCCCGCAATTCGTCCTCGTTGGTTAGCCACTGATTTCCGATCTTGCTGTCGATCAGCTGCGCCAACTCCGGATTGCTGAGCGCCATCCAGCGCCGTGGCGTCACGCCATTGGTGACATTCAGGAATCTGTCAGGGTACATCTCGTAGAAATCATGCAGCGTGGTTTTTTTGAGCAGCTCCGAGTGCAGCTTGGCAACGCCGTTAACAGCATGGCTGCCGACCGTCGCCAGGTTGGCCATCCGGACGTACTTGCTGTCGTGCTCGTCGATGAGAGACATGCGGGCGACCCGGTCGTTGTCATTGCGATATTTCGCGCGCACCTCATCGAGGAACCGCCGATTGATCTCGTAGATGATCTCCAGGTGGCGCGGCAGAATGCTGGCGAAGAGGGGCAGGGGCCACTTCTCCAGTGCCTCGGGCAACAGCGTGTGATTGGTATAGCCCAGGGTCTTCTGGGTGATCTCCCACGCTTTGTCCCAGTCCATCAAGTGCTCATCAACCAAAAGGCGCATCAGCTCGGCCACGGCGATGGAGGGATGAGTGTCGTTTAGCTGCACGGCAAAGCTCTCGTCGAAGGTGTCGAGGCTCTTGCCGCGCAGGAGATGGATTCGAACCATGTCCTGAAGCGAGCAGGAGGTGAAGAAGTACTGTTGCGTGAGGCGTAGCTTCTTGCCAGCCTCGGGCTCGTCGTTGGGGTAGAGAACTTTGCTGATGTTCTCGGAAAAAACCTTTTCCTCCACCGCCTCGTAATAGTCGCCGGCATTGAAGGCTTGGAAATCGAAGGATTCTACCGCCTCTGATCGCCAGAGGCGCAAGAAGTTGGTCATGCCCGAACGGTATCCGCAGATTAACGTGTCATAGGCCTCCCCTTTGACCACGCGGTGCGGGACCCAGCGCACCCGCAGGCGGCCCTGCTGATCCTGATATCGTTGCGTGTAGCCGCCATCGTTGACGAGGTAGGTGATCTCCGGCCGGCAGATCTCCCAGGGATTGCCCATGCGCAACCATTTGTCGGTCTTCTCCACCTGCCATCCGTCGTGGATTTCCTGGTCGAACAGGCCAAATTCGTAACGGATACCATATCCTATGGCCGGAATGCGCAAAGTTGCCATGGAATCCAGGTAGCAGGCAGCCAGCCGCCCGAGGCCGCCATTGCCGAGCCCCGGCTCCTCCTCCTGCCGCAGCAGTACGCCCAAGTCGAGTCCCAGTCCCGCGACGGCCTGCCGAACCTGAGCGGTTATTCCAAGGTTGAGCAGGTTGTTTCCCAGGTGCGGGCCCAGGAGGAACTCCGCAGACAGGTAACCGACCAGCTTGATGGTCTTGTCCCGCATGCGGTGAATGGAGTGAATCCAGTCGTTCATGATGCGGGTCCCGGACGGCATAGCTCAGTGCCATATACCAGTCGGTGGGTGTGGCCAATTCCGGTACCCGGCCCTGAATGTAGTAAAGGCTGTCCAGGATGGCCTGCTTCAGATCGGCCGTGCTGGCTCCGGTACGAATGTCATTGCGGCTGCCTTGCATGATTGCTCCCGGTAAATGATATCCTGACTGACGCGCTGCAATCCCGCGGCACGGTCTTCGTCGCCCGACGACCGAGACTGTACCTGCAATTGTCGATGGATTCAACTGGTTGACTTCCTAGTAGTGAACATGTATGGCCGGCTGCTAGCGGTGCGGCCACAACGTCAGGAGAAGGTATGAAAGCGACCCAACTGCTTCATGATCTGGGCCAGAGTCTGTGGCTGGACAATATCACGCGCGACCTGCTCAACAGCGGAACGCTCAAACGCTACATCGACGAGCTCTCGGTCACGGGGCTCACGTCGAACCCCACCATCTTCGATCACGCCATCAAGAACAGCGCCACGTATGACCCGGCGATCCGCAAGAAATTAAGTGAGGGCAAATCGGGGGAGGCACTGTTTTTTGAATTGGCGATCGAGGACCTGACCCGCGCCGCGCAGTTGTTCCGGCCCATCCACGAACAGACTAAAGGCGTGGACGGGTGGGTGTCGTTGGAAGTATCGCCCCTACTGGCCTACGACGCGAGCAGCACCTTGTCCGAGGCCAAGGAACTGCACGCTCGTGCGGGGCAGCCTAATTTGTTCATTAAGATCCCTGGCACGAAAGAGGGCCTACCCGCCATTGAAGAGGCGATTTTCGCCGGGGTGTCGATTAACGTGACGCTGCTGTTCTCGCGCGAGCATTACGTGGCAGCCGCCGAGGCGTATCTGCGGGGCGTTGAGCGACGCATAGCGGCGGGTCTGTCCCACAATGTGGGATCGGTGGCGTCGGTATTCATCAGCCGATGGGACGTCGCGGTCATGAACCAGGTGCCCGCTGAGCTGCGCGACCGGCTGGGGATTGCGATTGCCAAGCGTACCTACAAAGCGTATTGCGAATTTCTGGCCTCGCCGCGGGTCCAGGCAATCGTGAAAGCGGGATTCAATCCGCAACGGCTTTTGTGGGCGAGCACCGGCACCAAGGACCCGAAAGCCTCCGATGTTCTGTATATCAAGTCGCTGGCGGCTCCAGATACCGTCAACACCATGCCGGAAGGGACGTTGAAGGCGCTGGCCGATCATGGCGACATCGGAGGGGTGCTGCCGGCAGACGGCGGCGACTGCGAGCAGGTGCTGGCGCAATTCGCCAAGGCCGGTGTCGATGTTGATGCGCTAGGGGCGAAGCTGCAGGAAGAAGGGGCGAAGTCCTTCGATGATTCCTGGAACGAACTGCTGGGGGTGATTGCGTCGAAGAGTGCCGCCCTGAAGAAAGGGGCGTCGTAATGGATGTGCTGGCGGTCGACGTGGGCGGGACTAACGTCAAGATTCTGTCCACGGGACAGAAACAGCCCCGGAAGTTTGCTTCCGGCTCGACGATGACGCCGCAGCGGATGGTCACTGAAGCCAAGAAGCTGGCCAAGGACTGGAAGTACGAGGTGGTGTCGATTGGTTATCCCGGGGTGGTGACGCAGGGGCGGCCAATTTCGGAGCCCCATAACCTGGCGTGCGGATGGGTGGGTTTTGACTTTGAAGAGGAATTCGGGGCCCCGGTGAAGGTGATGAATGACGCGGCCATGCAGGCCTTGGGAAGCTATAAAAAAGGGCGGATGCTGTTCCTGGGACTGGGGACTGGCCTAGGGTCTACCATGATCGTGGACGGAGACGTGCAACCGATGGAGTTGGCCCACCTTCCCTACAAGCACGGAACGTATGAAGACTACGTTGGTTTGCGGGGACTCGAGCGAATGGGCAGAAAGAAGTGGCAGCGCCATGTCTTTGACGTGGTTGCCCGCCTGTCCGCTGCCTTGGAGCCCACCGACATCGTGCTCGGCGGTGGCAACGTCAAGAAGCTGAAAGAGCTGCCCCCGGGTTGCCGCGCGGGCAACAACGCCAACGCCTTTCTAGGCGGTTTTCGTTTGTGGGGAGACGGGGTCGAGCACCTTCCCGGCAGTGTCGTTTCCACTCGTCCGGCCGCCGCTGAGGTGAAGGACTTGTCCTTGGATAGCAGGAAGAAGGCCAAAAAGAAAAAGAAGAAGATAAGCAAAGCAAAAGGAGAATGATCATGGCAGGACGCTTGAAATCGCTCACCCGACGACCAGCATGGAAGGCCCTGGCTGCTCACCACAAGACGGTGAGGGATTTGCAGCTGCGGCAGCTTTTTGCCGACGATCCCAAGCGCGGCGAGCGTTTTACGGCCGAGGCTGTGGGACTGCTGCTGGACTACTCGAAGAACCGGATCACTGACGAGACTTTGAAGCTATTGCTTCAATTGGCGGAGGAGTCAGGGTTGCGCGAGCACATCGACGCCATGTTCCGGGGAGAGAAGATCAATGTCTCCGAGAAGCGGGCAGTGCTGCACGTCGCTTTGCGCGCGCCTAAGGGAGAAAAAATTGTTCTCGATCGCCAGGACGTGGTTCCTGGGGTGCACGCAGTGTTGGACAAGATGTCTGCCTTCTGTGAGCGGGTACGTAGCGGCGAATGGAAGGGCCACACCGGCAAGCGGATTCGCAACGTCATCAATGTCGGCATTGGAGGCTCCGACCTGGGTCCGGTCATGGCTTACGAGGCGCTGCGGTACTACAGCCAGCGCGACATGACCTTTCACTTCGTCTCAAACGTGGATGGTACAGACTTTGCTGAGGCCGTGCGCGATCTCGATGCTGCGGAGACACTGTTCATCATCTCCTCGAAAACCTTCACCACGCTGGAGACGATGACCAATGCCCACACGGCTCGCGCTTGGTCGCTGGCTGGACTCGGCGGCGACGAAACCGCAATCGCCAAGCATTTTGTCGCGGTGTCCACGAATGCGGCGGAGGTAAGCAAGTTCGGCATCGATACGGCCAACATGTTCGAGTTCTGGGACTGGGTCGGTGGCCGCTACTCGATGGATTCGGCGATCGGCCTCTCGACTATGTTAGCCATTGGCCCGGACAACTTTCGCTCCATGCTCGACGGCTTCCATCAGGTCGACGAGCACTTCCGCACTGCTCCATTCGAACGCAACCTGCCGGTGCTCTTGGGACTCTTGGCGGTCTGGTACAACGACTTCTTCGGAGCGCAGACGGTTGCCGTCTTGCCGTATGAGCAATACCTAAAACGTTTTCCGGCCTATCTGCAGCAGTTGACGATGGAGAGCAACGGCAAACATGTGACCCTCGCGGGCAAAGAAGTCAATTACGATACCGGCCCAATTTACTGGGGCGAGCCCGGCACCAACGGGCAGCACTCGTTCTATCAATTGATACATCAGGGCACGAGGCTTATCCCTTGCGATTTCATAGGGTTCTACAAAACCCTTAATCCGCTGGGCGACCATCACACCCTGCTGATGTCTAACGTCTTCGCGCAGACCGAGGCACTGGCCTTCGGCAAGACGCCCGAGCAGGTGAAGGCCGAAGGCACACCGGACTGGCTGGTGCCGCATCGTGTGTTCGAAGGCAACCGCCCTTCGAACGTAATCCTCGCAGATCAGCTCACGCCCGAGACGCTGGGCAAATTGGTCGCTCTCTACGAGCACTCTGTATTTACCCAGGGCACGATCTGGAGCATCGATTCCTTCGATCAGTGGGGTGTTGAGCTGGGCAAGGTGCTGGCGCAGGCCATCATTCCACAGCTGGAGAGCGCGGAAGAGCCCAACCTCGCACACGACAGTTCAACCAACAACCTGATCCGTCTCTATCGGCAACACAAGTAGAGTTCAACAATTTTTCTGGAAAGAGGGAGTAAGCTATGCAACTCGGAATGGTGGGTTTGGGAAGAATGGGCGCCAACATGGTAAGGCGCCTCATGAAAGCTGGCCACGAATGCGTGGTCTTCGATATGTCGCCGAAGTCGGTAGAAGAGTTGGTGAAGGAAAAAGCGGTAGGTTCGTCCTCGCTGAAAGATTTCGCAAGCAAGCTGACCAAGCCGCGCGCGGTTTGGTTGATGATCCCGGCGGCGGTTGTGGACGAGACCATCGCGGAGATTGTGCCCTTTCTTGAAGCGGGTGACATCCTCATCGACGGTGGAAATTCCTATTACATTGACGATATCCGCCGCGCAAACCAGCTCGCGCCGAAGGGCATCCACTACGTGGACGTCGGCACCAGCGGCGGGGTATGGGGTTTGGAGCGCGGCTACTGCATGATGATCGGCGGCCCCGACTCGGCCGTGCAGCATCTCGACCCTATCTTCAAAACCATCGCACCGGGCATTGGCGACATTCCACGGACTCCGGGACGCGAGAAGCTGGGCGGCACCGCCGAACAGGGGTATCTGCACTGCGGACCAAACGGCGGCGGGCACTTCGTGAAGATGGTGCACAACGGAATCGAGTACGGCATCATGGCGGCTTACGCTGAGGGCCTCAACATTATTCGCTCGGCCAATGTCGGCAAGCAGACCCACGCGGCTGATGCCGAGACGACTCCACTGCGCGATCCGGAACACTATCAGTACGACTTCAACCTCACCGATGTCACCGAAGTATGGAGGCGCGGCAGCGTGATCGCTTCCTGGCTGTTGGATCTGACCGCGTCAGCTTTAGCGGGGGATCCTCAGCTCTCGAAATTCGCAGGCCGGGTCTCGGATTCGGGTGAAGGACGCTGGACCATCAAGGCTTCCATCGACGAGGCCGTGCCGAGCCCAGTCTTGACCTGCGCCCTTTATGAGCGTTTTAGTTCGCGGGGCGAGGCTGACTTCGCCGACAAGCTGTTGTCAGCCATGCGATACGAGTTCGGCGGACACCTGGAAAAAGCGGCGGGCAAGTGAGGAGACAACGATGAGCAATCTTGAATCGGATGCCCTCGTCTTCTTCGGTGCGACCGGGGACTTGGCGCACAAGAAGATATTTCCCGCGTTGCAAGCCATGGTCAAACGCGGCTATCTCAACGTGCCGGTGATCGGCGTTGCCAAGGCTGGCTGGAACCTCGACCAACTGAAAGCGCGCGCACATGACAGCCTCACACAGTTTGGAGGAGTTGATCCGGCGGCCTGGGAGAAGCTGAGCAGCCTGTTGCGTTACGTCGATGGCGACTACCTCGACATAGCAACGTTTCAAGCTGTTCGTAAAGAACTCGGCGCGGCCGAACGGCCGGCCCACTATCTGGCAATTCCGCCAATGCTTTTCGAAAAGGTTGTGGAGCAGTTGGTAAAATCGGGCTGCGCCAAGGGCGCGCGCGTCATCATCGAGAAGCCGTTCGGCCACGATCTTGCTTCTGCACAGGAACTCAATCGAATTCTGCTCAGTGCGTTTCCGGAGTCGTCCATCTTCCGCATCGACCATTATCTGGGCAAGGCGCCGGTCCACAACATGACGATCTTCCGTTTCTCCAATGCATTCATGGAGCCGTTCTGGAACCGCAACTATGTCGAGAGCGTGCAAATGACCATGGCGGAAGACTTCGGGGTGCAAGGTCGCGGTGCGTTCTACGATCAGACCGGCGCCATTCGCGACGTGATCCAGAACCATCTGTTCCAGGTGATGTGCAACCTGGCGATGGAGCCGACCGTGCGAAACGACAGCGAGTCGATTCGCGATGAGAAGGCCAAGGTGCTGAAGGCAATCCCGCCAATCGATCCGAAGAACCTTGTCCGTGGACAGTTCCGTGACTATCGCAAAGAAAAGGGAGTGGCGGCCAACTCTCAGGTGGAAACCTTCGCAGCCCTGCGGCTGGATATCGATTCCTGGCGCTGGAAAGGCGTGCCTTTCTATATCCGGGCGGGGAAGTGCCTGCCGGAGACCTGTACGGAAGTCATTGCGCGGTTGCGCAAGCCCCCGACCGTGGTCCCCGAGAGTGAGGTGCTATCGAACCATTTGCGTTTTCGCGTGAGTCCGGAGGTGACGATCGCGCTCGGTATGGCGGTTCCTTCGCTCAAGAATCCCCGCGTCGGTGAGATGTCGGAGATGCTGGCAAGCCGTACTCCAAAGCCTGGTGAGATGGAAGCTTACGAACGGCTGTTGGGAGACGCCATGGCGGGAGACTCCACCCAGTTCGCCCGGCAAGATTACGTGGAAGAGGCGTGGCGCATCGTCGATCCGGTGCTGA
The DNA here is from genome assembly GCA_963836295.1 of uncultured Acidobacteriaceae bacterium. GTDB lineage: Bacteria > Acidobacteriota > Terriglobia > Terriglobales > Acidobacteriaceae > Bog-257. The sequence continues at coordinate 408,892 of CAWIIY010000017.1, forward strand.
AGGAAGCTACGCCGGTTTACGAATACGATCCGGACACATGGGGGCCGACTCAGGTTGCCGAGGTAACGCCGCCAGGTGGATGGCAGAATCCTGTGTCATCTCAGGAAGAGCCGCTCGCCGCGCCGGCGCCGGCCGGATGAGAACGGATGTATTAAGTGGCTGTTGAAAAAGTCGACGGCAAAGCGCGTTGAAGGGGCGCACCTTTAGGTGCGCCGTTGCGAGCCATTTACTTTTCTCATCTCGCGCGGGCTTCAGCCCGCGAGAGATCTGCGATTCGGAGTTTTTCAGCGGCATCTGGTGGGTGCGCTTGCGCCGTGAATTGGAGAAACTGAATGAAACTCGAAGTGTTTGATGACCCCGATGCGGTTGCCCGTGCGGCGGCAGCTACCATCGCTGCCGATGCTCGCGCTGCGGTTGCTGCTCGCGGCCGATTCGTCATGGCGGTCAGCGGCGGCCACACGCCTTGGGTCATGCTGCGCGCGCTGGCCAGCGAAGACGTTCCCTGGAAAGACGTGCATGTCTTCCAGGTTGACGAGCGCATCGCACCCGCCGGAGATCCGGATCGCAATCTTACCCACCTGCGTGCAAGCCTGCTTGAACATGCGCCGCTCCCTCCGCAACAGATTTATGCCATGCCGGTGGAATTGCCGGACTTGGAAGCGGCTGCCAAACAATATGCGCAAACGCTGGAGAAAGTGGCCGGTTCTCCACCGGTGCTGGATCTAGCGCACCTGGGCATGGGGCCCGACGGCCACACCGCATCGCTGGTACCCGGCGATCCGGTGGGCAACATCACGGATGCCGATGTCGGGTTGACCGGCATCTACATGGGCAGGCGTCGTATGACGTTGACCTATCCCGTGCTCAATCGGTCGCGTCGCATTCTATGGCTGATGACGGGGAGCGAGAAGGTTGCGATGTTGCCCCGACTGCTCGAGGGCGATACGACCATCCCTGCCGGACGAATCAGCCGCGATCAGGCCGTCGTGCTCGCCGATAAGGCGGCGGCAGCTAATGTGCCGTCGAAATATCGGACTTCATAGAATGGGTGGAAGTGAAATCGCGCAGGTAACGATCTCTCCTCTGGCAGGAAAGCCAGCACCGAAGGACATGCTGGTCGACCTTGCGCGCCTTGAGCGGGAGTATTTTGAGCGCAAGCCCGACCTGGGCGATCCCACCCAGATGGTAAGCTTTGGAACCAGCGGGCACCGGGGGTCATCGCTGCGCGGGACTTTTACCGAGGCGCATATCCTGGCCATCAGTCAGGCCATTTGTGATTATCGCCGCAGCCAAGGAGTCGATGGTCCACTTTACATGGGCAAGGACACGCATGCGCTGTCGGCGCCAGCGCAGCGCACGGCCCTTGGAGTTCTGGCGGCAAACGGCGTTGAGGCCGTAATTCAAAGAGACGACGGCGTTACGCCGACGCCGGTTATTTCTCGCGCCATTCTGGTTTACAACCGTGGGCGTAAGGAGCACCTCGCGGACGGCGCTGTTATCACACCGTCACACAATCCGCCGGAAGACGGCGGCTTCAAATACAACCCGACCAATGGCGGCCCGGCGAATACCGACGTTACACAGTGGGTCGAGAACCGCGCCAACGACTTGTTGCGAGCTTCGAATGTCGACGTGAAGCGCGTGCCGTACGCAGTGGCCGTCAAGGCTGCTACCACGCACCAGGAAGACTTCGTGCTGCCCTACGTCGAGGAGTTGCGCAACGTCATCGACATGGACGCCATTCGCTCCGCCGGCCTGAAGTTGGGAGTGGATCCGCTGGGTGGCGCTGCGGGGCCTTACTGGGAGCCGATCAACTCGGTTTATGGCCTAAACATCACCGTCGTCAACCCCACGGTTGACCCGACCTTTTCGTTTATGACCGTCGATCACGACGGCAAGATTCGTATGGACTGCTCCAGCCCATACGCCATGGCGCGTCTCGTCGGCCTCAAAGATCAGTACCAGGTGGCCTTCGCCAACGACCCGGACTCGGACCGTCACGGCATCGTTACGCCCTCCGCGGGGTTGATGAATCCGAACCACTACCTAGCCGTTGCGATTCAATATCTGCTTACCCATCGCGAGCGCTGGGCAGCGGATGTCGCGGTCGGAAAGACCCTGGTCAGCAGCAGCATGATCGATCGCGTGGTGAACAAGCTTGGGCGACGGCTTTGCGAAACCCCGGTAGGCTTCAAGTGGTTCGCGCCGGGACTGTTCGACGGTTCGTTCTGTTTCGGCGGAGAAGAAAGCGCGGGTGCCAGCTTTCTGCGGCGCGACGGTACCGTCTGGACCACCGACAAGGACGGCATCATCATGAACCTGCTGGCAGCCGAGATTACTGCCCGAACGGGTAAAGATCCCGGCGAACACTATCGCGACTTGACGGCGGAGTTTGGCTCGCCGCTTTACACGCGCATCGACGCACCGGCAACACCCGAGCAGAAGGCCAAGCTGGAAAAACTCTCACCTGAGTCGGTCAAAGAACGGAAACTGGCGGGCGAGCCGATCATCGCAAAACTTACGCGTGCTCCAGGCAACAATGCTCCGATCGGCGGGCTGAAAGTTGTCGCTTCCAGTGGCTGGTTCGCTGCCCGGCCGTCCGGGACCGAAAACATTTGCAAGGTCTACGCCGAGAGCTTCAAAGATCAAGCCCATCTGGACGCGATCGTGTCTGAGGCTCAGCTAATCGTGAAGAACGCGCTTATGTGATCCGGGCCCACAGGGGACCACAAAGCAGTTCTTAAGGCGTCTTAACGGTGCCCACGTCTGGATGGGCGTCGACGGATGTCTTTGCGGCAACCGGCGACTTCTGACCGCTGGCGGTTTCGTGGTGTACGTCAGCGCGCCCCACGCTGGTGTAGGTGAACCCATGCTCTGCCATCGTGGCAGGACTGAATATATTCCGCCCATCAATCACAATTGGGTATCGCAGCACTTCACGCAAGCGATCGAGATCGATGGTGCGAAATTCCTCCCAATCCGTGAGCACCAGCAAAGCATCGGCGTCCCTCGCCGCTTCCATTACCGATGTTGCGTACTGTATGTTCTCCGTGCCCAGCAATTCACCCGCATTCTCGGTTGCGGCAGGATCGTATGCTTGAACCTTGCAGCCTTCATTGAGCAGGGAACGAACCACTGAAATGGCTGGGGACTCTCTGACATCGTCGGTACCGCCCTTGAATGCCAGTCCTAATACAGCCAGTCGTTTGCCTTTCAAAGTCCACAGTACACTCCTCACCTTTCGCAGGAAACGCTCCCGCTGCTGGTTATTGATGTGCATGACCTCTTCGAGCAGGCGAAAGTCATAGCCGCATTCACGGGCCACGGCACGATAGGCTGACAAATCTTTGGGAAAACATGATCCGCCGTAGCCAATGCCGGGACTCAGAAATTGCCGGCCGATGCGCGAATCTGAGCCGATGCCTTCGCGCACCTGGTCCACGTCAGCCCCCACCGATTCGCAGATCGCAGCAACCGCGTTGATGAAGCTGATCTTCATCGCCAGAAAGGCATTCGAGGCGTATTTGATGAGTTCGGCGCTCTTGGGGGTGGTCACAATCAACGGCGGAGGATCGTGGATGACTTTGTCTGAGAGGACAGAGTCAGCCCGCCGGTAGTAGCTGCCGTCGAGCAACGGCTTATAGATTAGACGCAGGCGCTCCGCGCAAGCTTGGTTATCGGTACCAATTACGATCCGCTCAGGATAGAGAAAATCTGTGACTGCTGTTCCTTCTCGCAGGAACTCGGGATTCGAAGCGACGTCGAACACCCCGGCGGGAGCGCCATCGCGCAGCATGACCTTGCGCACCCATTCGCTGGTGTACACAGGCACCGTGCTCTTGCCAACTACGATTTTGTACTCCTTAATGTTGGCCGCAATTTCCCGCGCGACCGATTCGACGAAGGAAAGATCGGCCTCGCCATTGATCGCGGGCGGAGTGCCTACGGCGATGAAAATCGCCTCAGACTTGCCAACTGAGTCCGCGAGGGAATCGGAAAACACCAGCCTTGTACCCCGATGCCGCTGGAACAACTCGGGCACGTACTTCTCGTGAATCGGGCACTCACCTCGTTGCAAGGCCTCATGTTTCGCTGGGTCGTTGTCGACCAGGACGACATCGTGGCCTAGCTCCGCGAAGCACGCCCCTGAGACCAATCCAACGGGCCCAGATCCGATTACTGCAATTCGCATTAATATCTCCAAAAAATCAAACAACTCTCAAGGCATGATAACCACGCCGTGTAACGGCCATCGAACGTCCATCTTAAGGTTCCGCTCAACTTAAGGCAATTACGGCGCCGTAGAATCGACCAGCCTGTAAGCATTGACGCTGATCCTTGGTTGTTGAAACCGAAGCATAACCAATCTTCTTGACAGCGAAATATCGCACCTTCCACCGGGCTGTTGCATCCGTGTCACTGTGGGCGTAGGAAGCGGGCAGGCGGAGCTGACCGTCGAGGACAACGGCCAAGGCTTTTCTCCGAGCGCGCGCGGTCGTGCTTTTGAACGCTTTGTAAAAGGGCAGCATTCTACCGGACATGGTTTAGGATTGGTGTTTGTGGATGTGGCGATCCGAGCCCATGGTGGACATGTTGAGATTGCTGATGGCGAACGTAGCGGGGCGTTGATTGTTTTCTCATCACCGCTGGTTGAGGTTTTGAGCGAGAAGGTGTGACGTTTGGAATTACTTCGACGGTCGTGTATTTGCATAGTTCTCGGGGCCCTGGTGCTGGGGTTAGCCAGCTCAGCGGCGGCAGTGTCTCCGAATGACAAGGATCCGCAGTCTCCCCTCGATCGCGGTTTTCAGCAAATGTACAACCTCGACTTTCCGGCGGCCCATGCGACGTTCCTCAACTATCAGCGAACTGATCCCGCCGACCCGATGGGATATGTATCCAACGCGGCCGCGTACTTATTCTCCGAGTTCGATCGCTTGCACATCCTGGAATCCGACCTCTTTACCGATGACAAGAGATTTGACGGACGCCAGAAATTCGCACCCGATCCCGCGGTGAAGGCGGAGTTGGACAAAGAACTGGCCAAGAGCGACGAGCTGGCCAACAAGATTTTGGCACGGAAGCCGGATGACAAAAATGCGCTGTTCGCGCAGATCATGGCAAATGGGCTTCGCGGCGATTACGCCGCGCTGATCGAGAAACGAAACCTGGCCAGCCTCGGCTACATGAAAACATCGCGCACCATCGCGCAGAAACTGCTGGCAATCGATCCCACCTGTTATGACGCTTATCTCGCAGTGGGCGTGGAAAACTACTTGCTTGGAATGAATCCCGCACCGGTACGATGGGTCCTGCGAATGACTGGCGCGCAAACGGACAAGCAGGAGGGTTTACAGCGTCTACGTTTAACCGCAGAGAAAGGCCGTTATCTTGCTCCTTTTGCACGGCTGCTGCTGGCGGTTGCCGCATTGCGTGATAAGGACAGGCAGAAAGCACGAACTCTGCTGGCCGGCCTTGCAAAGGAATTCCCCGGCAATCAGCTCTACGTCACGGAGCTGGCACGCATTCAGTAGGTTTTAACTTTCATCCATCCAGTTTAATGCGTCGCGAGCCCGCTGTCAGTCGTGGTGATGCGGCCTGCCGCCGAGACGTTGACCTGTACGTTGTTCTCCACGCGCAAGAGGAAGGTGCTGGGATTTTTGATGCCCCAGTCCTGATAAGGCACAACAAAGCTGGTGCTCACCTTGACTGTGTCGCCGCTAATCTTTACCGGGATCGACAACGTAAGATCATGGTCGGACCCGTGAATATGAAATAGGCCTTGCACCTGGATGGTGGAATTTCCATTCGGCACGAGATTGCCGGTCACGCGCTGAGGAGTGAATGTGATTTCGGGATAGCGCTGGCTCTCCAGAATCTCCTTGTGCATCTTCTTGTCGCGCGTTTGATTTCCGCTTTCGCCGCTGGTCGCATCCACCAGAATTACACCGCTGGCAGTTCCGGATTTTGGATCGAAACTAACGATCCCGCTTTTCATCTTAAAGGTGCCGTGGACGGTGTGCAGCACAGCACCGAGGGTCCATGCGACGGTAGTTTGCGCCGGATCCAGAGTGACCTTTATCTGCTGGGCGGCGACGGAAAGCTGCGCCAGCAGAATAGGCAGGATGATGCATTCGGCGAAGCGCCGCCGGTTCGATCGAATTGCGGTCGGTATCTTCAGATACTCCCCATTCAGCTACAGCAATTTCAGAATTAGTGTAGTCCGGCGAGTCCGGGTAGAGCGGCGCTTTCAGCGCCGCGTTCGCTGCGGACAAACGAGTCGCTCGATCCGCTGCGGTCGTTTTCAATGACCGCAGCGGCGGAAGCGTTTTTTCTTCCTGCCACTGGACGCGGGCCTGAAGGTCCGCTCTACCTATACGAGCCGGATACGCCAATCCAAGAACTGCTGTAGAGGGATATTTAATGGCGGTCCGCTCTCTGGACGAAGAAACAAACTCCGGATTGGTTTGCGAATCCGGAGTTCGATGCTGCTCGGTATTTATCGCGAACTATTGATCGGAGCTGTCGGACGCCTCGGGTTCATCGCCGCTAACGGCAGCAACCCACGTTGGATCCGGGTTATAGGCCTTCATTTCCTTGGCAAGATCGGCAGTCTTCGGGCCAAGATCTTTCTGATAGACCACCCCGGTCGCATCCACCAGGAAGGTCATCACCCCGGAGTTGCGATATTCCGCGGGCCAGGCGACGTAGGCGAATCCGCCCGTCATCTTGCCATCCACGATGTAGCTTTTCGCGCCACCTTTTACGTTCGCGCCCTGTGCGGTGAGGGTGTGGTAGTAGTAGCCATAGAAAGGCTGGGGAGTATCGTGCTCACCACCGTAACCTTTGCGCGTGGCAAAGGCCACGAGCGGACCGATGGGACTCTGCGGCTCTCCTTCGGCGGTCTTCCAGTAGAGGCCGTTCTGCTGCCCCGGATCGCTCATGACATGCTGGGCATATTGCTGCTTCTGGGAGAAGTATTCATCCTGGGCGTCAGCCAGTGCGCGACAAACGCGAATGGCCGCCAGTTCGTTCTTGCCGATGCGACGAAAGAGGATCTCTTTCACGCCAGCCTTGCTGTCGAAAGACCAGGTACCAGCAGTGTCCTTCTTCAAAGGAACGGGGAACGGCCAGTTCTCCGCGCCGATGATAAGGGTCTGGTTGCCGTTGATCTCCTTCGCCCAGCGATTCATCTGCTCGAAGTGCTGGGTGAAAAATTCGGCATTATTCTTATCCTGCACTTCGTCACCGGAAGAAATGATACTGGTGGAGGACGGACCGAGAACTGCCTCCATGGCTGCCTTATCGCCAGACTTGATGGCTTCGTACAGGGCCTTGCCGGCATCCTGCGGGGTGGCAAAAGTTTTCTGCCCTGGTTCCTGGGCGTTCCCTACTGCAGTAAGAAGAACCAACGAGATCGCGAATACCACCGCCTTGATCAGGCTCACATGCCTTTGCATCGGAATACCTCGCAAATTTGTCTGAGACATCGGTTAATCTCCATCGCACAGGTCAACCATCAATTCCATCTTGCCAAATACCGTGCCAACGTCGCCGAGAGGCTATCGTTTACGACCGCCGCCGCCGCCGCTGCGAGCAGGTGCGCTGCGCTGCCCGGCGCCCTGTTTGGCACCCATACTCGCCTGTCCGCGATTGCTCTGCGCCCGGGCGTTTCCACCCGCGCTATAGTCGCTAAGCGCGCCAGTCTTAGTTCCAGTGGCGGGCTTTTGGCCATAGCCGCGATCTGCTGATGCTGATGGGCGAGTCGAAGCGGCTGGGCGGTTGGCATTGTTATTCCCTGGACGATTGGCGTTATTATTCCCCGGACTGCTAGTGTTGGTATTCCCCGTGCGGTTGGTTCCGTAGCCGCCATTGTTAGTGGGGCGATTGGCGTTGTTCGCGCGATTGGCGTTGTTCGCGTTGTTCACGTTGTTGCGATTTCCGTTGTTCGCGTTAACGTTGTTGCGGTTTCCGCCATTGATGTTGACGGTATTGCCGCTGACGTTGGTGTTGCGGTTTCCAGAGCGATTAACGTTTGCCGGGTAATTAGTGGGGCGATTGCCATTGGCATATCGGCCGGTGTTGTAGTTGTAGCGATTGCCGTTAGCATAGACGTTGCTGCGCGAGACGTACACGTTGCGGTTGTACGTCACGCTTCCGCCGTGCCAGCCGCACCCCCAACTATTCCATCCCCAGCTGTTATTGATGGCGGCTCCCACGGCCATGCCCACACCGAACGAGATCAGCCCCGTGGCCACCACGGCTCCAGTGCTGTAACCCGGCGGATAGTAAGGAGTCCCATAAACCACGGTGGGACTATAGGTCGGCACGTAGACCACCTGTGGATTCGCCGGCTGGATCACGATGGTCTGCGGACTCTGCTGGACCACCGTCATTTGCGATGTTGACTTCAGATTGCCTGCGTCCTTGGCTTGCTTGCGCAACCGCTGGATCGCCGCCATGACATCCGCCTGCTGGTTGTAAGACACATCGCCGAGTGCAGACGGTCCACGACAGGTTGTTCGCCATGTTGTCGAGAACCGATGGGAACTGGGTCAATGCCTTCACGCTGGGGTCCCAAGGTTGCTGGTTGACCGCCTGCGTCAGGGCGTCGCCCTTGAGGCTGGCATTGTCCTTCAGCCACTTGTCAGCTTCTGTGATCTGGTCTGGATAAGTCGCAGCGGCCAAAATCTGTGCCACCAACGCGTCGGGATAAAGCGCGATCGGGGCCACGATGGCGTCAATGTCGGCAGGCTGCACATTGGCCGGCGGAGCCTCTTGCGCGATGGATGGGGACGTCACCATCAACATTCCCCACGTTAAGACGAACGCCAGAACCTGCTTCACTCGGACCATAAATGCTCCAATCTATTGCGAATGTTGTAGCCTGGGCTGTTCAGGACCTATCGGAATGATCGCAGTTGAGCCGCTTGGTTGCACCTCAGGATAACACCAAAGCACAATAAATATTAGTAGGCGGTGGAGGAACTCATTGAGCACACCATTGTTTTTCACCCGCTTCCCTGACTGCGGCAGAGTGTGCCACAGGCAATAAGAAACAGCTAAAATCATCGCAGCCGGCCTGAGGGGAGAATCCAATGATAGCCGCGATCCTTACCACAGCCCAGGATGTTTCAAAGCGTCCTCTTCATATAGGTGAAGTCCCGCGCCCAGCGTTGGAACCGGGCCATGTGCTGTTGAAGGTCCGCGCCTGCGGGGTTTGCCGCACCGACCTGCACATTGTGGAAGGCGAACTTCCTGCGCTCCGGGAGCACGCCATTCCCGGACATCAGATTGTGGGCGATGTAGTGGAAGGCGCTACCGCGGACCTGGCGGCCGGGAGCCGCGTCGGAGTTTCGTGGATTGGCGGCACCGATGGAACCTGTTGGTTCTGCCGGCACGGCATGGAGAACCTTTGCGATGCGCCCGTCTTCACCGGCTATACAGTAAATGGCGGTTACGCGGAGTATGCGCTGGCGCGGGCCGATTTCGTCTTTCCACTTCCGTCAGCGCTAGACGACTTGCATGCGGCGCCGCTGCTGTGTGCCGGCATTATCGGTTTTCGGAGTCTGCGAGTGGCGGGAGTGGAACGCGGAGAGCGCGTGGGGCTATTCGGATTCGGCGCTTCGGCGCATCTTGCTATCGAGGTGCTGCATGCGTGGAATTGCGAGGTCTACGTATCCACACGAGGAGCTTCGCATCGACAACTGGCAAAGTCGCTCGGAGCAGAATGGGTGGGAACTGAAACTGAGAAGCCACCGGTCGAGCTCAACCGTGCCGTCACCTTCGCGCCCAGCGGAGACGTGGTGATAGCTGCCCTCGCAAGTTTACGCAAGGGAGGAGTGGTCGCCATTAACGCAATCCATCTCGATCGCATTCCCCAGTTCGACTACGACCATCTGCTTTGGGGCGAGCGTCAGATTCGCAGCGTTGCCAACATGACCCGCACCGATGCGCGCGACTTCCTCAAGATTGCTGCTGAGATCAAGCTGCATCCCAAGGTGACGAAGTTTACTCTCGATCAGGCCAACGAGGCTCTGCTCGCGGTCAAGAACGATGCCATCGACGGCGCAGCGGTCATTATTCCGTAAGTCTGCCATTGGGCAGGAATCGTCAAATCTCACGGCGACAGCCGAAGTGTACCTCTCATTACACGCATGGGTTTCAGAGTAGACTTTTCAGGTTCCCAATAGCGGGCCATAAACAGGTTGTTACTGCAGAGGATAATCATGACTAAAGCGAAGAAGATGACAATGGCGCTCGTTTTTCTCGTATTGTCGACGGGCGCAATCTCCGTCCAGGCTCAATGGGTAGTGGTGGCCCGTGCCGTTGCCGGTCGCGTCCAACAGATGAGCGACCGTTCGCAGAATGGCTCGGGCTTCGATGTCGCAACCGTCGTTCTGGAGGCCAATGCCGACAAGGTGTACCAGACCGCGATCAAGAACCTGTCGGCGCGCAACGATCTCAAGATCACCAAGCAGGACGCCAAGAAACGGATAGTGCAATTCACCAACGGCCAACAAGTGGCCAGTCTGCAGGCCACGCCGCTGGGAGACAAGATCACGCAACTGGTGATCGCATCAAACCTGGGGCCGCACCCTGACGCTACTTCGCTGGTGGTGCAGGGGGTGTTGCACGTCTGCAAAGACATGAACGTCGACTGCACGCTGGAAGGGCAGTGAGAGTGGTCCGGTTAGCGGATAGAAGCTCGAGTTTACGAAGCCCTCACCCAAGCAAAAGCAGCCTGAGTGTGGCACCCTCGCTCTGATAAACCGAACTCTGACTTGGGCGTTAGAACGGAGCACTGCGATGAACTTGAAGAAACGCTTTCTACGGCTTTGCTCACAGTCACGGGCTGTAGCGTCGCGGCGCTTGCGCAGGAGCATGCGAAGGCCCCATTTCAAGTGTGTAAGAGCACCTACGCACTATGTACTTTCGCAAAATGCCAAGAGATAAAGATACTGGGCACACCCCTACTGTTCTCTTGTGGATGCGAGGTAAAGACCGACGAGTGGTCGGTTGGCGCACAGCCTTGTGAACCGGTGGAGAAAACGCCTGAGGGCCAGTCAGTCATCAGGTCGCGTTATCACCCCATCAAGACCTATGCCAGATGTTCCAACAGCAGACCCTGGGCGATGTGCTTGGATTCGCCTTGCGTGATCGATAAGAACGATAAAACCAAGGCGCAATGCACTTGTCCGCCGGTACAGGGCCAAGGGGATTATCTGGTTGCCCCCGGCACCGATGCATGCACCGCTGGAATCGTTTCGTCCGCGACGGTTGTCGATTTGGACACGATCACTGACTTCCTGGAGATCCAGGACAAGTTAGTGCCCTCCGATTTTACAGTTGTCAATGCCAAGCACAAGTGAGTCTGGGGCAAGGCTGTCATCCTGAGCTACGACGTCGTCCGCTTGCGGACTGGTGTCGCCCAGGATGACACATGCAACTTGGGGGGGTGGCCCTCGATAAGGTCGAAGGCGTTGTCAAGCGATAGTTCTCCTCAGGCGGTGCGTGAGCACCGCTCGTTCGCCAGTACGATTGAGGACGAAGGCCACTGGAGAACTCGCGTTAATCATGTCCCGGTGGAACCAACCTCGTTCCACCAACCATCGATTCGGCCACCAACTTCGACCATGATTCTTCTATGCGAACCTCCAGCCGTCGTAGCCGGTGCGAAAGTGGAAAACGGTTTTGTCGTTTTCCAAGGCCCGCAGGGCCGTCTTTTGCACCGGTCGCTCTGGAGGCGAGAGCGCCCAATCAGGCCATCGGTCTATCCGCCGTGGCGGACGATCAGGGCCACCCGCGGGCTACTCTCGATGCGAACGATCTCCGGATACGGCGTCTGGGTCCGTAACATCCAGTAGAGTCGTACTGCCAACTGGCGCGCGGCCGCTACCTTGGCCACGCCCTTCGGTTTGCGATGGCAGCGGTGTAGATACGGCCGCCGCAAACTTTCGTCATAGCGCACCGCGCTCTGCGCCGCTTCCACCAGCAACTGTCGCAAGAACCGGTTGCCCTGCTTGCTGATCCCGCCCAGCCGCTGCTTGCCGCCAGAACTGTGCTCGCGCGGAATCAGTCCCAGGTAGCTGGCCACCTGCTTGCCCCGCGGAAATCGCGAAGCCTCGCCGATGGTCACTGCAAACGCCAGCGCGGTGATTGGGCCTACCCCGGGCTGGGTCTTTAGGAGAAGCGCCATTTTGTCTCGTTGAGCCGTTTCTTCCGCGGCTCGATCCAAAGGCGCAATCTTACGATCCAGATACGTCAGCGTCTCCAGCAGGTCCTGGCGCCGGCACCCCGCCCAGCCGGGCATCGTCAACTCGCGGAACGCCCGCTGGCCCGCCTCGCTCCACAGCTGACGCTTCTTCTGCATTCCACGATTCATCGCCAGGTGCTGCAGCGCGTTCTTCACCCGCGTCCGCATCTCCACCAGCTTGTGTCGATGGATCAGCAACTGCCGGATGTCTCGCTGCTCAGCGCTCGGTCGCCACAACCGCGGAAACCGGCGTTCCAGCAGCAATCGTAGTAGGTGCGCTGCATCCCGCTTGTCGGTCTTCTGCTGGCGCACGTAGCTGGCTCGGATCTGCGCCGCATCCCCGATCCACACCTCGTGCCCCAGCTTCTGCAGCAGCTCCACGAACCACTGCACGTTGCCCGTCGCCTCCAGCCCGATCAACGACGGCTCCGGCAACTGCCGATACCACCGCTCCGCCTCGCCGTTGCCGTTCACCAGCTTCGCCTCCCCAGTTTCTCCGCTCGCGCAGTCCAACCAAGCCACTTGTTGCCAGCTGGGATGAAAATCACATCCTATAATCCACATCGAAGGCTCCTTCCTTCCCCAGCGTCTTTCGTCCTCAATCCACAAAAGACGTCTCAGGATAGTTGCGAGCCTTCGACCTTATCCAATCAAGCCTACGGTTTTGTGGGTGCCCCACCCAAGCCGGGTTTGCTTGGGTGGGATTGTTGCACCGTCACTGTCAAGGGCATTCCCATTCGCTCGCGCTTTCGCCTGGTCCATTCCGCCTCGACTTCCACCGCGCCTTCCACTGCGGTTGTGCAGGTCGCCAGCTTTCAGACATCGCTTCATTCCCCAAGGCACGAGCGCAGGATATACCTGTCAACACGAGGGAGTCTGTGAAGTGGGAGGAAAATTCCCATCCAAGCAAACCCGGCTTGGATGGGGCGCAGAATATTTGACCGCTGACAATTTCCGTCGAGCTACTGCCCCAGCTTGCTGTACTGCGAGTTGGTGGTCGTCACCTGGATCTGTTTTGCGGTGGCGTTCAGAACGGTCTGCTGCGCGTAATTGGTTCCGTCGGGCAAGCTGCCGAACTGCACCGCAAGCGTCACCACATCTTTCGCTTCACCCATGTAGGTATTTACGTTCAGGGTTTGGATCTTCTTGGCCGTCGGATCGAAAGCAATCGTCATCTGGTCGCCGGGCTGAGCGTAGTTCTTGAAGACCAACTGAACCACGCCGCCGCCGGGCACAAGCGAGACGTTATGTGCCTGAAAGGCTTGCTGCATCTTTTGGGGATTGGGCGGAACATACAGGGCGATGACCGACTTCACATCCTGCATGTAGTCCCCTATTTCTGCTTTCTTCTTTTCGACCATGCGCTCCTTTAATCTGCCCTGGCGGCCGCTCTGCTGCTGTTGTTGCGGCTCCCCGATTGGAACTTTCTGCACCTGCCCGTTGGGGCCGTAGCTGCAGAGCTTCTGTGTTGGAGGCTTTGCCTCGCCCTTGTAGGTCACCTGCGTGGTTTCCACCCACTGATAGTGATGCAGTCGTTGCTGGTTTGCCGCGGCGGACTGCTTCAAGGCTGCCAGTTTCTGTTGCATCTCAGATTGTCCACCGCCGCCCATTTGGGCGAAGGAGGGAATGGTGAGCGCGGTGAGAAGGGCCAAGAACGCTGCAGCGAATGCCAACTTGTGTAATCTAGCTTGGTGCAATTGCATGGAAACCTTCCTCCGATTCGAAACGTTATTAGAACAGTGTGGTCAATCGCCAGACGTCGCCGGCGCGGCGGATGAACGGGAAGGCACGACGGCCGCCCCCTCAGGTTTTTCTTCCTTCTCCCAAATGAGGATCTTCAAATCCAGAACAAAGATCGAGTACAGCACCGGAACCATCAACAGAGTAATGAAAGTCGCCACCGTAAGTCCACCGATTTGCGCATAGCACAGGGGCTGCCACAGTGGACCACCGTGCATAGCTAGCGGGAACAGTGCCAACACCGTGGCGCTGACCGTGATCATCACCGGGCGCAGACGAATTATGCCGGCATCGATGACGGCCTCTTCGAACGGCTCTCCCAGAGCGTGCCTCTCTTCGATGAAATCGAAAAGCACAATGACATGGCTGACAATCACGCCGATGAGACTGGCAATCCCAAGAAATGCCATAAACCCAAACGACGTGTTCATGATCCAAAGTGCGGCGATGGCGCCGGCCACGCCGTAAGGCGCTGCCGCGAACACCAGCAGCGGCTTGACGCCATTATTGAACTGAAACAGCAGGGCAAGATAAATGGACATCACTGAAATGATCAATACCTTGGTCAAATTGCGGAAGCCTTCCTGCTGTTTGTTGTACTCACCTCCCACCATAATCTTGTAGCCCGGAGGTACGCTCTTCTCGAACTCCCGCAGCTTTGGCAGCGCAGCGCTCGTAATTTCCGATGCCAGGTGCCCCGGCGCGGGGAAGGCGAAAATCGACATCTCGCGGAAGTGGTCGATGCGTATGACGCGGTTCGTCGTCATGCTGTTCTGAATGTCGGAAACCTGGACCAGCGGAATCTTGGTTGCATCCTGCGACGACCCGGAGTAGACATAGAGATTCTCGATATCGGAAAGCCGGGCGCGTTCGTTCATCTTCAGCCGCGCCACCACGGGAATATTTTTGTCGCCGTCTTGTAATGTCGTGACCGTGGTGCCGCTCATGGCGCTGGTTGCAGAGTTGGCCACATCCAGGTTGGTGATGCCCGCCAGGTTGGCGCGATCGGGGTCGATTTTCAGTGTGACTTGGAAGCTTTCTTTCTGCCACTCGTTGCGCACGCGGTCAGCTTCCGGCGCCGAGCGCACGATGTCTTCCACCTGCGAGGCGATACGTCGCAACTCGGCGATGTCCTGGGCGCTCTGCGCGGTGCTCACGTCCGCCTGGCTCACCACGCGGATCTCCACCGGATAGTTGATCGGATTCGTTTGCAGCTGGCGGTAGTCGCAGCGCACTCCGGGCAGCCTGGCGGAGAGCACCGGTTGCACCTGGGCAACGAAGTTGGGAGTAATGTCCTTGTCAGTAAGTTGAACCAGGACCTGCGCGTAGTTGAGCTGCTTAGGCTGTGGCGACACCGAGAACCAGAAGCGCGGGCTGCCGCCTCCCACCCATGTCGTCACGTACCGCAGGATGTGCGACGGTGACCCGTCCTTCTCAGGATGTTTCTTGCCCCACTCGTCGGCTTGCTCGTGGATGATCTGCTCCACCTGTTGCGCTGCCTGGTTGGTGGCGCCGAAGTTGGCATCGTTGGGCAGCCAGACATCAATGTACGACCAGTACTGCACGTCGTCGGGAAAGAACGAGGTTTTCAACTGCGAAAAGAGGAATGCACCCAAGACGAGGAAAGCCAGCGAGCCGATCGCCACCTTCCAGCGATGCTCGATGGCAAACTTGGCGACCGCCGCATACTTGCCCGTGAAGCCCTTGGTCCGGCGTTCTTCGATCGGAGCTTCCGGTTTCTTGTCCGGCCTCAGGATGTAATAGCCCAGCAGCGGGATGAACGTCATCGACGCCAGTCGGGAACACACCAGAGCCGTCGTCATCACCACCGGCAGGCTGTAGATGAATTCGCCGGTGGTGCCGGTAATCAGCAGGAAGGGCAGGTAGGCGACGATGTTGGTGATGGTCGCGTACATGATGGCAGTGGCGATTTTCGTCGGGCCAAGCCAGGGCGAGATGATTCGCGGCTGTCCCTCGGCCAGCATTCGTTTGATGGAGTCGCCGGCCACGACGGGGTCATCCACCAGTAGTCCTAGAGCGATGATCAGCGATGCCACTGACACCTGCTGGATGTCGATGCCCAGCACGTAGATGGCGCCAAATGTCATGGCGAGGGTAATCGGAATCGAGATCGCCATCAGCACGGCTGAGCGCCACTCCCAGAAGCCGATCAGCGAAACAATGACCACCAGCCCTATCGCTTCGTAGAGCGCATCCATGAACAGATCGATCTGCTCTTTCACCTGCACCGGCTGGCTCGACGTGGGAACGATCACGAGATCGTCAGGCAGGTAGTGCTTGATGCCGTCCAGCTTCTCTTGCACATGGCGTCCGAAGAGATCGATTTGCTGGCCGGAGCGCATGTTGATGCCCAGCGAAATCGCGCGGCTGCGGACCCATTCTCCGCGGGGATCGCGCCACGTCAGATAGTTGAGAAACGTGGGAGGACTCTGATAGGTCCGCGAAATGTCGACCAGATCGCGCAGATAGACGGGGCTGTTGGACGAGGAAACGCCGATGATGACGTTGCCGATGGCCGGCGCGTCAGGAAACAGGCCAGAGGGATTAATCACCAAGTCCTGCGGTCCGAACATCGAGTGAACCGGCCGGCAGGGTGATGTTCTGTGCGTTGAGGATGTCTTTCAGCTTCGACGGGTCATAACCGTACTGCGCCAGACGTTGCTGGGAGTAGTCGAGGTAAATTTGCTCTTGCAACACGCCCGACCGGGTCACGGTTGAGGTCTCCGGAACCCCTTGCAGCGTGCGCTGGATCAGCTCGGTGTAATTGTCGAGCTGGCGATAGGAGTACTTGGCACCGGCTACTTTGGCGAGTTCCGTCTCCGTGTTCGCCGGATCGCGAATAATCGCAGGCGACCAGGCATCCGGGTACAGCTCGGAGCGGTGGAGATTGTCCTTGATCAGCCGCTCGCCCCGCTGACGAATCGTTTCGTCGTCGAGGCTACTGCTGGCGTCAAGACCGACATAGCCGGTTCGATCAAAGAAGTGAAGATCTTTGAGCGTGCCTTTGCGGCGGGCGATTTCAGCGATGCTCTCGAAGGTGTTCCGCACGGGCCCGGCCGCCACTGAAAGCGGAAAGGCATAGATGACGCTGACCCGGGGCTGTGGCGCATCCCTGGCCAGTTGGGCGCGAGTTCCTTCGATGGCCTTGCGAATGGCGATTGCCCGCAACGCTACCTCGGTTGGGGTAACGTTGGGGCTGGCAACGGTGAGCATCAACGCCGCCGTGTCACCGAAGTTGCTGTTGAATTGGATGGCCGGCGCCGCGCGGTAGCTGCGCATTCAGCTGATTCAGCTTGAGGTTGATATCGCTGAATTCTTTCTGCTTGTCCTTCACGTTGTCATCGAGCTGGATGTAAACGACCGAGAGCCCGGGAAAGCTCATGGAGCGGATGCCAAAGTTGGACGGGCTGGGCGGGCGGATAGTCGTGTTCTGCGCGGCTGCCTGCTCGATGGGACGGGTGATCAGTTGCTCAACCTGTTCGGTAGTAGCGCCGGGCCACTGGCATTGAGCCGAGGCCACGCGCACAGGGATGTCCGGGTCCTTGCGCTTGGGCATGTTGTGATACCCATACCAGCCCCACACGAAGGTCGCGATCAGCAGAATCAGAGCAACCTGTCGGTGCTCGGTGAAGAACCGGGCGGTATTGTGCGTGGTCGCAATGATCTCGGCGTCAGATTTGTGATGAGTAGCCATTACGCTTTTGCCAGGACCTCAGGGAATCACCCTCACCTCTTCGCCATTCTTGATCATGTTTGTTCCCGACGTTACGACCCGGTCCTTCAGATTCACCCCGTTCAGGACCGCGATCATGTTTCCATAGGTATCGCCGAGCGTGACGTCCTGAGTGTGTACCCTAACGGTGTCTCCGGCGCCTTCGGTCACGTAGACGGCAAAGCCATTCGGATTGGAAGGGCTGCGCACGACGGCGGTCAGCGGAACGACCATCACTTTGCCGATGGGCTGCCCCGCGCCGATCGTGATCGAAGCAATCATGCCCGCTTTCAGCAGGTTCTGAGGATTATCGATTCGGACTTCGACGGAGTACACGCGGCTCTTCGGATCCGCTGCCGCCGAGATGGAGGTCACGTGGCCGGAGAACGCGCTGGGAAGGGCTTCGGTAGTCACGCTCTGCGGACTTCCGAGCTTGACACGGGCGATGGCCGTATCCGGAACGCCGAATACTGCCTTCACGGAACGCGTGTCGGCGAGAGTGAATCCATTGGTCGCCGGACGCTACCAGCATCCCGACATCAACATTGCGTTTGAGGACCCAGGAGTCAAACGGGGCCTTGAGTTGGCAGTAGTCGAGCGCAATTTGCGCCTCGGTGACTTGGGCCTTGGCAGCATCTACCGCGGCCGCCGTGCTTTGGTCCTGCGCATGGGTGTCATCGTAATCCGGCTTGGTAGCTGCTCCCACGGCGTACAGCGCCGACATGCGCCCAAACGACAATTTGGCGCGCTCATGATCGGCCTGCGCTTTGTCCAGTTGCGCCTTGGCCTGCGCAAGCTTCTGCTGGAAATCGTCTTGCTGCACGGTGGCGAGAACAGTTCCCTTGGCGATGTAATCTCCCTGGTCGATGTTGCGAATGTGACCGTCGGCGTCACGCACTTGGCGGATACTCACCAGGTACCCGCTAGACTTGAACGCAAGTTCGACCTGTTGGTAAGGCTGGATATTGGCGGAATAGGTATTGCCGACGCCGGTATCGATGGTTTGCACTTCGGCGGTCCGCACCGGCACCAGAGCCGCCTGTACCGAAGTTGCCTTGCTGCAACCGGTCAGCATGACTGTCGCCAATGCTGCAACCAGCGCTAGCACACAGATCGAGCCGAGCTTCACCTGTCGCATTCGGTGCATGGAATTCATTCCTCGCCGATTGCCTTCTGAAAGTTTGCCTTGGCCGTCCAGAAGGAAGCCATGGCTTCGTTATAGTCGGCGTTGGCGCCTTCTACCGCCGACTGCTGTTGCAGAACATCGCGTAGTAGCGCCGTCTTTTGTCCGTACTTTTGGGTGACTTCGCGCAGTTTCTCGGTCGAGGCCTCTTTCTTGGCGGTCGCCACCCCTACTGCAACTCGCGCTTCATGCAGGGAGCGGAACTGGTTGTCCACGTTAATGAGGACCTGCGCCTTGGTGTCGTCGAGGCTGAGCTTGCTCTGTTCAACGGCGATGACCTTCTCGTCGACCTCGTGCTTGCGGCGTCCCCAGTCGAACGGCTCCCAGTTGAACTCAAGCCCCAGTGCCATCACGTTTGTCGGTACGAACTCAACGCCAAAAGGAGAGAGATAGTGAAACGAGACGGCCAAGTCAGGAAGGTACTGCGACTTCGCCTGGCGCTTGGCGTTGTCAGCCTGTTGGACAGTGATCTCGGCTTCTTTCACCTTGGGGTTCTGCGCCAGCGCCTTGGCTTGGGCAGCCGGCAGGTCTTCTTCGACGGGCGACAGAGTGGTCACGTTCACCGCGCGGAATCGGGTATTGAGATCACGGCCCAACAGATTGTTCAGATTCTCTTTGGCTGAGGCAAGCTTGTCCTGATATTGAAGGAGCTTATACCGCTCATCCGCGAGTTTGGCCTTGACCTCAAGGTTTTCGGACTTCAGAGCAACCTGTTCGGTGACGTACTCGGCGGTGATGCGATCCAGTTCCTCGTACTGCTTGATACTGGCTTCGCACGCTTCAATGGCATTTTGAATCTCGACAATGGAGTAGTACGCCTCGCGCACGTCGTCAACAATCGAAAGGCGCTCCTCTCGTACTTTTTGTACGTCTTGCTCAACCGACAATTGCTGACCATGAATATGCAAGTTGATCTTGTATAACGTCAGCAGTGGCTGCGAGGCCGTGGCAAAAATGTACGCCGTGGGTTGACTTGGAGTGGTGATGTTCGTGTTGGTGGCGGGAATCGGTCCGATACTTTGGTAGGTTCCGAATTGCCCGGCTTGCACAGTAAAGCTGATGGGCTGCAGCAGTTGGGAACCAAAGGCGTAGGTGCTGAAAGCCGGCAGCCGCCTGGTCTTCTCTGCGTCCAGCTTTTGTTTGGACTTGTCGAGGTCGAGGGAGACGATCTTCAGATTGCGATTGTTGGCCAGCCCCATTTGCACAGCCTGATCAACGGTCAGGCACCTCCACCGTGTCCGGCGGCTCCTGGGCCACAGCGCCGACGCTGCCCAAACTGACCGCCAACAGGAAAACGCACCCGAGTCGGGCCCTTCCTCCCAGCGTAAGCCAATCGATCATTTCCCCACAGACCTCTCCCGTCGGACGGCAAATCGACTGCAGATGATGTGATATGCGACACGGCAGCATACCAGAATATCTGCTCGCCAAGTGGTCGAAATTTGCCGACAAGAAGTGATCCGTACCGCTTCCGTACGCGAATGGTCGCACCCTGAAGTACTCACTCCGCTCGACTGCTAATTCTGCTAGTTGTAAAGTTCAGGACTTTCATTTACACATGCGGAGACCGACAGGACGGATGATCGAGGATGCGACCTTTCTTGAAGCTCGCGTTGGCGGCTATTATTGCGTTCTCCACAATGCAGGTTCTGCAAGCCCAGGACCTCTCTCCCCGCGCCTACCTCATCACTCCGGTGCGTTCCAACGCAGTCACGCTGACGTGGTCCTTCTACGACGGAGGCCTTAATTTCAATGGGACAATCCCCATAACAGGGGCTACCGGGACATACAGCGTACCGATCTTCACCTACTACCACTCCTTCAGCTTCTTAGGACGCTCGGCCAACTTCAACGCCTCGCTGCCTTATGGCGTGGGCACCTTCCAGGGACAAGTGTTTGGCACGAACCGATCGATTTACCGCTCTGGCCTCCTGGACGCCGGC
This sequence comes from uncultured Acidobacteriaceae bacterium, assembly GCA_963836295.1. Taxonomy (GTDB): domain Bacteria; phylum Acidobacteriota; class Terriglobia; order Terriglobales; family Acidobacteriaceae; genus Bog-257. Next base: position 429,744 of record CAWIIY010000017.1, read on the forward strand.
TTTCGGATCTCCGTGAACCTGAAAGGCGGCCCGGCGATGCCGCCCAAAGAGTTCGTGAAATGGAAGCAGAAAACGCTGCTGGGCGCCAGCCTTAAAGTGATCGCTCCGACGGGTCAATACAACAGTACGAAGCTGGTCAACTGGGGTATCAACCGCTGGGCCTTTAAGCCGGAATTCGGCTATTCGGAACGCTGGGGCAAATGGATACTTGACGGATACGCAGGTGTCTGGTTCTACACCACCAACAACGCGTTCTTCTCTATGCCGTCTCCCAAGCCGCAAACCGAAGCCCCCATTGGTTCGTTCGAAGGACACTTGAGCTACGATTTCACCAAGGGACGGCTTTGGGCCTCGCTGGATGGCAATTTCTGGTTTGGTGGCGTCACCACTTTGAACGGCATACGCAACCTGGAGAGCAAGCAGACCGGCTCCCGCATCGGAGGCACGTTCTCGGTCCCCATCACCAAGCACCAATCGCTGAAGTGCAGTTATAGCGATGGCACTTACATCCGGTTCGGAGGGGACTACCAGAACCTCTCAGTTGCGTGGCAATACTCGTGGATCGGCACGCATCTGAGATGACGGGCCGCAAAACCGTATCACCATTCGGTTAATTGTGTTGCGCATCCCGGGGTTGAATCATGACTGCACCTGGGCCTTACTCATGGCAGTTTCGAGCGGAACCGTGACCCGGACCTCGGTGCCGTGATCCCGCCTGGACAATATCGCCATAGTCCCATTGACGGAGTGGACGCGTTCCCGCATGCTGATGAGCCCGAGTCCAGTGGCTTTCTCCGCGGCCTGAACATCGAAGCCCACACCGGCATCGCGAACGGTGAGGTGAAGCCTTCCCGACGAACCCCGAAGTTGTACCTCGAACGACGTTGAGCCGCTGTGTTTCACAGCGTTACTCAAGGTCTCCTGCAACACTCGAAACAGGCATAGAGATACCGCCTGTGGCAAAGCGGTGGGCACGTCGTGATGGGCGAAGTTAATTTCGACGTGCTGCTGAGATGCAAACTCGGTACACAGGCCCTCCATTGCGGAAACCAAGCCTAGATAATCCAGTTGCGAAGAGTGTAGTTGATGAGAAATGGCGTGGACTCCATTAGCAATGTCCTTTGTGCGCTCGGCCAGGTCGCGCAAACGCTCCGAGAGTTGCTCTTGCGAGAGCGGAAGATGCCGCTTCAATGCACCGATTTTGACTCCCAAGAGGGCCAGACGCTGATTGATATCGTCATGCAGATCTCGCGCAATTCGCCGCCGCTCCTGCTCCTGGGCTTCGATCAGGCGACGGCTCAGGTTGTGAAGCATCTCCTCAGCGAGCTTATCGTCCGTCACATCCATGCACGAGCCCAAATATCCCGCAAAGGAATTGTCTGCGTTGAACCTGGGCACACCCATGTCGACAATCCAGCGATACTCTCCATCATAACGGCGCAAGCGGAATTCCATACGGAACCTTTCGCGCCGGACAAACGCTTCTGTATAGAGTTCGTGACACCTCGGCACGTCGTCGGGATCGGACCGACCTAACCCAGCCAGTTCCCAGTTCCTCCGCGAGTGAGCACCCGGTGAAGTCGAGCCAGTTCTGATTGAAGTAAGTGGCCAAGGTGTCGGGGCCGGCCATCCACATCAGCACCGGCGTGGTGTCGGCCATGCTGCGGAATCTCGCTTCACTCTCACGCAAGGCCGCCTCGGCCCCTTTGAGGGCGGTGATGTCTTTGCGGGATATCACAACGCCCCCCTCCATGGTGTCGAGAGGAGTCGCAGTCAGCAGGTACCAGCTTTGCCCGCTTGCCGAATGCATGGCGGATTCGTGCAAGAAGCTGGGAAGAGAGCGCTCCTGAACAGCCTTGATGCCGGCTATTACCTCTGGTACGTCGGACGAACTGGCAGCCAAGGCTTGGCAGGTGGCGAGATAATTAGCGCCCGGGCCGAGGCCATCGGGGGAGTCGGGATTCTCCAGCCCGAACCGCGTCCAAGCCTGGTTGACTTCCACGATGCGGCCGTCTTTGTCGAGTACGGCGATGTTGTTGTCGAGCGACGACAGGATGGCGCTTTGCAGCGCTTCCGTGGCCTCAACATCGCCGATCAATTTGCGGTTGTCCAGATACTCTTTGATGAAGACCGACATCGCGATGAGGAACGCAAAAGTCAACACCACGATCATGCGCATCCGGTGAAATCCAGGCGCGGGTTCGTACTGAAACATTTCCGCAAGACCTATCAGCAAGGTCACACCCACCACGACTATGGCGAACAGCGGGGTGTACTTGGCATCGCTGGTGTCCGTGGCTGTCTTCCGGACTGGCTTGGGGGTAAGCTGACGGGCCCTTAGCAGCGCCCACACGAACCAGCAGCGCGACGCCAACAGAGCCAGACCGTAGAGCGTTTCGCCGTGATACGAGCTCGCGTCGATGTCAAGGTTTGCAAACCAGGAGCTAACGGCGTAGAGCCCCGATGCGAGGAACAGGTGGCCGTAGATGGTCTTCCAAGGATTTTGAGTGCGGACGAGCAGGACACCCAACGCTGCGATCCAGACCAGAGACTCGAACAAGTAGAGCCGATCATATCGAATATCGTAGATTGCGCTGTTGTGAAACGGGCCCTGATACGGAAACACCAGGTACGCGTAGAGGAAAACCCAAAAGAACAGTAAGAGAAAGAAATTCAGCGTGGTGCGATACAACTTTTGATTGGACTGGTTGAGGTGCGGGCGAGTGGCCAGGGCCGCCATGAAAGGTACGACGTGCAGAAACAACGCCGGATCCGCAATCGACCCATCGGGAATGTCTTGACCGCGGATGGTTGGGTAATACACCCAAAGCCAAGCGTCCACGGCCCACAACGCAAAGCCGGCGGCCAGAAGCGCCCAGAATGCTCGGCTGCCTTGGATCTTTTCCAGTGCGTTAAGAGTGGCGAAACCGGTACAAAGCAGAAGCAGGACAAAGACAATCAGGCTGTTGTAAGCATCGAAAGCCGGCCGCCGCATGGAATGCGACAACACGGCGCGGAGCAGCAGGAGCACAGCAGCCACAGCCGGCCAGAGGTACAGCCGGAAGCCGACAGGACGATCTTGGGCTATCTCCATGGGATCACAGGGGTCGGCTGGGCGCTGCAGACCAATACAGCACAAGCATAACCGCAGCGAAGCTAGGAGACACGCAAAAATGCGCAGCGCGAAGCCAGATAGATTACAAGGTTGACAGAATTGTGGGAGCCAAGCAGGGATCGCTTCTCGAAGCTGTAGCTCGGCGGTGAAAGTAACGCTGCCGAGTACCCATACCAAAGCGCAACGTCGCCAACCAAGCCGGCGCAGCATCCCCGATCGTAGTTGCCGGTTTACCCCGAAGAGCGATACAGGGTTTCCCCGTCTGTGGTGAATAGGTCGTAATTAGCTACAATGGCGACTGCAATAGTTGTGCTATATTCTCGCACCCGGGGTGCAGGTGCGCGATCCTGACAGAGCAGGGCGCGCAACAACTCTGGAGACGCGCGCCCGACGGGCCTGCCTCCAGGTTCATGCGGTGACATACTCCCGCGTCTTGCCTTCCGGGATCTGGACCTCGCCGGTATGGCGACCACGACACGTCCGTTGTTAATCCGCAGACAGTTACGTGTGCGCGGCATCGTGCAGGGTGTGGGGTTTCGACCGTTCGTCTACAACCTCGCACGTGAACTTGGACTAACGGGATACGTTTTCAACTCCTCCGCAGGTGTCACGGTGGAAATTGAGGGCGCCGATGAGAGCGTCCAGGAATTTCTAGACACGCTGCGGCGCCAGCCGCCACAACTGGCGTTGATCGCGGAGATCACCGTCGCCGATCTCGCTCCGCTTAACGACGAGGACTTTGTAATACGGCAAAGCCGTTCGGAAGCGGGCGAGTTCGTCCTGGTGTCGCCCGATATGGCGACGTGCGAGGAATGTTGGCGCGATTTTGGCGATCCCAAGAACCGCCGCTTTGGATATCCTTTTACTAACTGCACCAATTGCGGACCGCGCTACACCATCATTCAGGACATACCTTACGATCGCCCGATGACGACCATGTCATCGTTCCGCATGTGCGAGCTCTGCCAGGCGGAATACGAAGATCCGGCGAATCGCCGCTTCCATGCGCAGCCAAATGCCTGTCCGGTATGTGGACCGGCGTTGGCGATTGCGGAATCGGGAGAATCGCTTGCGGAATTGTCTTATGACGCTGCCAAATCTGTCGCAATCATCCGACAGGCGCGCCAGCTGCTGCGCCAGGGCAAGATCGTAGCGGTGAAAGGACTGGGCGGTTTCCTGCTAGCCTGCGATGCGCAGAACGATGCCAGCGTGAAGCTGTTGCGCAGCCGCAAACGCCGCAGCGACAAGCCTTTTGCATTAATGGCGCGCGATCTCGCCGCCGTCGAAAGCTTCTGCTTTGTTTCCGACACAGAACGCGCCGCATTGCTGAGCGGGCGCCGACCTATCGTCGTGCTGCGCCGCCGCGTGGGCGGGACGATTTCCCATGCCGTCGCTCCGGGCAATAACACGGTCGGCGTCATGCTGCCGTATACGCCGCTGCATTACCTGCTGTTTAGCGACGCTGCGGATGGTCCGACACAGTTCACGGCGTTGGTGATGACGAGCGGCAATATCAGCGAAGAGCCCATCGTTACATCAAATGAAGAAGCGTGGCAGCGATTGCGTCCGGTAGCCGATTGGTTTGTGTTTCACAACCGCGACATTTACATGCGCACCGATGATTCGGTGGTGCGCCCGTTTGAGGGGCGCGAGCGTGTGCTGCGCCGTTCCCGTGGATACGTGCCGCATCCTGTGGACCTGGGCGTCCCGCTGAGCGAGATCCTGGCATGTGGGGCCGAACTGAAGAACACCTTTTGCCTGACCAAGGGCACCTACGCGATCCTCAGTCAACACATCGGCGATCTGGAGAATTACGAGACGCTGGTTTTCTTCGAGCAGACCTTGGCCAACTTGAAGAAGCTTTTCCGGGTTGAACCTCGAGCAGTGGCGTACGACCTGCATCCCAACTACATGAGCTCGCGTTTTGCTCTCAAGTTGCCGCTGGAACAGAAAATCGGGGTGCAGCATCACCATGCCCATATTGCCAGTTGCATGGCAGAAAACCATCTGCGTGGCAAGGTAATTGGCGTGGCCTTCGATGGAACCGGCTATGGCACAGATGAAAAGATCTGGGGCGGAGAATTCCTGATCGCTGACTATGCTGGATTCGTGCGCCGGGCACATCTGCGTTACGTCCCCATGGCTGGCGGCGATGCAGCCGTGCGGCAGCCTTGGCGGATGGCGCTCAGTTATTTGCGCGACACCTTCGGCACGGGTTCTCTTCCGGCCCTGCCGTTCCTGCAGAGTATTCCGGAAAAGCAAGTCGACCTGGTGGACACCATGCTCTCCCGCGGCATCAACAGTGTTGAGACCTCTTCCTGCGGCCGATTGTTCGATGCTGTTGCCTCACTCGTGTGCTTGCGACAAGACGTCAACTTCGAAGGCCAGGCAGCGATCGAACTGGAAATGATTGCGCATGCCAACCTCGAACGGCTGTATCCTTTCCTTGTGGATGAGGGTGAGCCGATGCAGGTGGACCTGCGGCCCATGGTGAAGAGCATCGTGGAAGACCTTTTACGTTCGAAGCCAGCCGGATACATCGCCGCGTGTTTTCACAACACCATCGCGGCCGCGATGGTGGAGCTTTGCCGCCGTGTCCGAGAGCGTGACCAATTGCAACGTGTGTGTCTGAGCGGCGGTACATTCCAGAACATGTACCTGCTGCGCCGCGCCGCAGAAGGATTACGGCGCGAGGGGTTCGAAGTTTATCTGCACGCCTTGGTGCCTCCCAATGACGGAGGCATTTCTCTCGGCCAGGCAGTCATCGCAAACGAGATCGTACGAAGAGGAGACTGACATGTGTCTGGCAATTCCAGGCAAGGTAGTCGAGGCATTTGACCAGGGTGGCATACGCATGGCCAAGGTCCAGTTTGGCGGAATCGTGCGCGAAGCCTGCCTGGAGTACGTTCCGGAGACACAGGTCGGCGACTACGTGCTGGTCCACGTCGGCTTCGCCATCAGCAGGGTGGATGAGGAGGAGGCGCACCGTACCTACCAGCTGCTCGAAGAAATGGATCAACTGACTGAACTCGATGCGCCGGTCGTGGATGAGATCGGCGACGGGAGACGCAAGCGATGAAATACCTGGATGAATATCGTGATGGACGGCTTGCGGCCAAGATTGCCGAGGAAATTCACCGTTTGCAGACGAAGCCGTGGGTGATTATGGAGGTTTGCGGCGGGCAGACGCATTCCATTGTGAAGCATGGTATTGACTACTTGCTGCCGCGGGACATCGAGCTGGTACACGGCCCCGGCTGCCCTGTCTGCGTTACGCCTCTGGAGATGATCGACAAAGCGCACGCCATTGCCAGGCGCCCCGACGTGATCTTCTGCTCGTTCGGCGACATGCTGCGCGTGCCCGGATCAGAAGGCGACTTGTTTACGATCAAGTCGCAAGGCGGCGACGTTCGGGTTGTTTACTCGCCGCTGGATTGCCTGAAGATTGCGCGCGCTAATCCTGAAAAACGGGTGGTCTTTTTTGCCATTGGTTTCGAGACGACCGCGCCCGCGAATGCCATGCTGGTATGGCGAGCGCAGCGGGAAGGCGTGAAAAATGTTTCCATCCTGGTGTCCCACGTGCTGGTTCCACCCGCGATCGCAGCGATTCTACAATCGCCGCTGAACCGCGTGCAGGGATTCCTGGGGCCGGGACACGTGTGCGCGGTCATGGGATATCGGGAGTACGAACCGCTCAGCGCGCGCTTCAAGGTACCCATCGTGATAACTGGGTTTGAGCCGCTGGACATTTTGCAGGGAACGCTGATGACGATCCGGCAGCTTGAGGCGGGGCGCGCCGAAGTGGAAAACGAATACTCACGCATCCTCGACCGGGAAGGGAACAAGCCGGCGCAGAAGCTGGTCTGCAACGTGTTTGAAATTGCCGATCGAAAGTGGCGAGGCGTTGGGACGATTCCGAAGAGCGGTTACAAGTTGCGCTGGGAGTTCCGCGATCACGATGCAGAGAAGCTGTTCGACGTGAAGGAGATTGACACGCTTGAGCCTGAGGTTTGCATTAGCGGTCAAATCCTGAAAGGCATCAAGAAGCCGCACGATTGCCCGGCATTCGGCACGGAGTGCAATCCGCAACATCCGCTGGGCGCGACCATGGTTTCGGCGGAGGGTGCCTGCGCCGCCTATTACGCCTATGGCAGGCACCTGAGAAGAGATAAGGACGACGTGGGCTTGACGGCGATTTCCACCGGAGGCGCCGCATGACGCAATCCGGCACTTCCGCAAGCGACAAGGCGCAGCCGTCGCCGCAGCCCGATCCCTGGCGTGAGAAAGTCATGCACAAGTGCCGGGAATCCGTGGAGGTAAAGCAGAAATTCTTCGAGCACTATGCCGGCGCTATCGGCGAGCTGAGCCAGAAGATGGCGGAACGTTTTCGCGGGGGACATCAACTCTGGGTGATGGGAAATGGCGGCAGCGCATGTGATGCGCAACACGTCGCCGTCGAGTTCATTCATCCCATCATCGAAAAGCGACGACCTCTGCCCGCGCTTGACCTGGTCAGCCAGGTGCCTGTACTGACGGCAATTTCAAACGACAAGGACTTTGCCCGCATATTCGTTGACCAGATCGATCTATGGGGCAAGTCCGGCGATATGGCGCTGGCCATTTCCACCAGTGGCAGTTCGCCCAACCTCATCTATGCATTGGAGGCCGCTCGGCGCAAAAACATGCTGACCATCGGTTTTTCCGGCAAGGATGGCGGGCGCATGGCAGATTCGTGCGACTACTGCTTCGTCGTGCCCAGCTTCAGTATTCATCGTATTCAGGAATCACACGTCGCATTGCTGCATATCCTGTGGGACCTTACGCATGTGGCGATGGGCGAAGAGGACGTGATCTGACCGGCTACCTCGAGGTGTTATGAGCGAAGTGATATCCCCTGTCTTCGGTTCCTGCCCGTTGCCGATCTTCGAGCACAAGCGGATTGTGCTCGGCCACGGCAGCGGCGGCAAGCTGACGGCTGAGTTGATCGACAAGGTCTTCCGGCCGGCGTTCACCAACCCGTTTCTCGACAAATTGGACGACCAGGCCGTTGTCCAGGTGAATGGCGCGCGGCTGGCGTTCACGACGGATTCGTTCGTGGTCACGCCGATTTTCTTTCCCGGCGGAGATATTGGACGGCTGGCGATCAACGGCACGGTGAACGATCTGGCAATGAGCGGAGCTCGTCCACTATATCTGGCGGCGGCGTTCATACTGGAAGAAGGGCTCGCGGCCGATGATCTTCGCCGCATTGTGGAGTCGATGCGCGACGCGGCGAACCAAGCCGGCGTTCTGCTGGTGACCGGCGACACAAAGGTAGTCAATCGCGGCAAGGGCGACCAGGTGTTTATAACGACTACCGGGCTAGGCGTAATCGACAGTCCGGTGGAGATTTCGGCCGATCGCGCGCGTCCGGGCGACAAAATCGTGCTCAGCGGATTTATCGGCGATCACGGAATGGCGATCATGTCGCAACGGGAGAACCTGGAGTTCGAAGGTGCAATCGAAAGCGACTGCGCGCCGCTGCACGGGCTAGTCAGCGCCATGTTGGAGGTGAATGGCAGCGACGGACTACCGGCCATTCACTGCCTGCGCGATCCGACTCGCGGCGGCGTAGCCACCACGTTGAATGAAATTGCCGCCCGCTCGCAGGTCGGAATGCTTCTGCAAGAGCGTGACATTCCGGTGCGCGAAACCGTCAAGGGGGCTTGTGAAATCCTGGGGCTCGATCCGCTCTATGTCGCGAACGAGGGCAAGTTGATCGCGATCCTGGCGGCTGAAGCAGCGGATGAGATTGTTCAGCAAATGCGCCGGCACCCGCTGGGCGGCGAAGCGGTCGTGATCGGCGAGGTGGTTGCCGATCATGCCGGCATGGTGCTGATGAAAACCGAGATCGGCGGAACGCGCGTTCTGGATGTCATGTTCGGGGAGCAACTGCCGAGAATTTGTTGAGACATTCGTCCGGCGGAGCCGATATGGGCAGACGTACAAGGCTTCTGAAGAAACTGTGCGAGACCAAGAGGGAGACAATGCATGCCTGAGTTGAGCTTCCGGATCGAAGGTGCGGAAGCCGTTACATATGCAGCAGTACCTCTGCTTGCCTTGAAGCTTCGCATCGTCAATCTGCCCGCCGACGAGGCGGTGCATAGCTTGAACCTGCGCTGCCAGGTGCAGATCGAGCCTGCGCGACGCGGCTACGCTGCCCCCGAGAAGGAAAAGCTGCAGGACTTGTTTGGCGAGCCAGAACGCTGGGGCATGACTGTTCGCTCGTTGTTGTGGATGAACACCAGCATCTCGGTGCCCGGATTTAGTGGCGCCATCATCGTCGATCTACAGTTGCCCTGCACCTTCGACTTCAATGTCGCCACTACCAAATATTTTCATGGGCTGGAGTCGGGCGATATACCGTTGTGCGTACTTTTCAGCGGTACCCTTTTCTACAGCGACATCAACGATCAACTTCAGATGACGCAGATTCCATGGGCACCGCGAAGCCAATTATCGGCTTCCCCTGCAGATCTGGAAGCAGATGATGGACGAACATTATCCCAACAGTGCGTGGTTGCGCCTGCAACGTGATGCCTTCGAGCGTCTTTACCGATATAAGGTGCGGCACGGGATTCCGACGTGGGAGCAGGTTGTGGAAAGAGTAGTCCCGGACGAGCTCGCATCGGCGCCTGCCTCAGGAGATGAAGATGAGGTCAAGGCATGAACTTCGCGACGGTCGAGAAGATCGCGAATGCTGTCTTGTATGAAGGATACATCCTCTATCCCTATCGGCCTTCTTCGACAAAGAACCGTCAGCGCTGGAACTTCGGGACCTTGTATCCCCGAGACTTTGCTGAAGCGCAGCGTCCCCCTGAGTCGTACGGGTTGAGCAGCGAATGTCTCGTCGCCGGAGGCGCAGATGCGAAGGTCGATGTGCGTGTTCGCTTTCTGCAATTGATACAAGGACGGAATCCGACTGAAGGAACTGCTAACTGGGAAGAAGGAGTGGAGCGATCGGCGGACCAGAATGGTCTACTCATCGCAGACCTGGTGCGGCATCCCGCAACATTCGACCTACGATTTGAGTCTGTCGAGACTGCTGCGCAAAACCATCTCAACGGACGCTTGGAGGTTCGATCGGAAGCCGTACAGGACGGGCTTTTCAAGCTACATCTGGAGCTGGCGAATTTGAGTGCGATTGGAGACGCCGCTCATGCCAAGCGCGAACGCGTGCTGGCTTTCTCGTTCTCCTCGGCGCACTTGCTTCTGGGTGCTGAAGGAGGCGAGTTCGTCTCCCTGCTCGATCCACCGGAGCAGTTTCGTACCGCGGCCGCTGCATGCCAAAACAAAGGCGTCTTTCCGGTACTCGTCGGTGACGAAGGTCAACGCGACATGCTGCTGTGCTCTCCCATTATTCTCTACGACTATCCGCAGATCGCGCCTGAGAGTGCGGGAGACTTTTTTGACGGGACCGAGATGGATGAGATGCTGGCGCTGCGAGTGCTCACGCTGACCGACGAAGAGAAGCAGGAGATGCGCCAGGGCGACATCCGTGCGCGCGCCATTCTTGAGCGTACCGAGTCGCTTCCGCCGGAGCATCTGATGAAAGTTCACGGAGCTATTCGCGGACTGCGACGCGTGCCCAACAGCGAGGAAGAACCATGAGCAGCAACTGGGATCCCTTTCCGGAGCGGCCAGCCGTTGAGAGCGTGCGCGTTTTTGGTGTCGAGTTGAGGAAGGGAAGCCGCGTTCGCCTATGGCCGCAAAAAACTGCCGACATCATGGACATGGCGTTGCAAGGACAGATAGCGATCATCGAGGCCATCGAACAGGATTACGATGACCAGATTCAGCTCGCCGTGGTGTTGGAAGATGATCCGGGCAGAGATCTCGGGATGCTTCGCCAGCCCTGGCGATTGATTCTTCTTCACTCCGGAGGAGGTTGAACCGCTGGCGATGAACGACGATGGCGGAGAATCGGCATGAGTCAGCGCATACTGATCGCATGCGTGGGAAATATCTTTCTCGGCGACGATGCGTTTGGGGTTGAGGTCGCTCGCGTGCTTGCTGCCCACGACTTTCCAAAAGGCGTTCGCGTGGAGGACTTCGGCATTCGAGCCTTCGATCTGGCCTACGCGCTGCTCGGTCCCTGGGACGCGGTGATTTTAGTGGATGCAGTTCCGCGTGGCGATGTGCCTGGGACGCTCTACACGATTGAACCTGATCTAGGCAGCATTGCGGACGCGCAGACAGAAGACGCTCCGCTGGACGGCCATAGCATGGATCCCGTGAAGGTGGTGCAGTTGGCCCAGACCATGGGGTCCATCCCCGCTCGCTTGTTGATTGTGGGATGTGAGCCTGCCGACTGCGGCGGCGAGGAAGGTCGCATGGGATTGAGCGAGCCCGTCCAAAACTCAGTTGCCGCAGCGGCTGACATGGTGGAAGAACTGGTGGGGCAGATCGCCGGCGCTAAGACGGGATGACTTACAAGAATCTCGGGGCCTTCAAAGGCTGCGTAATGTCGAGTTCCTCGAATCCGCCTTTCCTTCGTCATTCGTAACATCCATCATTACCATTGCCACTTCTTCGTCCTTCTGCACCCGGCTGTTCTAGCGAGCGATAGCGAGCATCACTCCACGCTGTGACCCGGGTCACAGGGTTCTCGGGCATTACTGATTCAAGCTGATTCCATCGTGCTCCGGCTGGTGCGTATGTTCGATAGTGAGTAAACCGCCGGCCCGTAAAGTTGAGATGTTCACGACCCGCAACAAAAGCCGTGAAGTGAGCACGAGGCAGTCAGGAGGACAGCCAATGCCCACAACTGAACGCAGCAAGTGGTATCACAGTAATCAGTACAGCGCCGATTCAGCGTGTGAGCACTGCTCGGGTGTCGTTCGTCACGAACCCTGGTGTATCACGCGCAATCAGTCTGTTTCCTACGCCTACGAAGCAATCTTAGATCCCGATAAGTTAACGCTGGAAGACAACCTCATTCTGCACGCTTTGGGTGTGACCTGGAACCGCAAGGCCTGTGAGGGAGAGTGCCCGACGGCAAGCTCCGAACTTTGCCCGGCTTGAACTGTCGTAGAGCAGGGGATGCTGCGGCAATAATCGCTTTTCGGGTGAAGTCCGGAATGTCAGCATTTAAGATTTGTGTTTGCGCGGCGTGCGTCTGACAATAATGGGAATCCGGGCGCCAGCAATTCCGGGAACGCTGATCTCTCCCTGGTAGCGAACGCCGGCCACCAGCCCTCGGCTGATGCGTGCGCTTACTTTCGCAACTACTTGCTCGCCGGGAGCCAAAGTGATGACGCCGGGCTGAAACCGCAAAACCGATTGAATCTCGCGACCGTCGGGATCAACGAGCGGCCCCACCGCAACGCGGGTGGTCACTTCTTTGGGCAGCTTGTTTTCCACTACGAACAGTCCGAAGGCGCGGCTTCCGGCCTCGCCCTCAAGCACCATGGCCTCGCGCGAAGCCGCCGGGGCAGCGGGAATGGATGTCACGCAGTCAACCTCCTGCACTGCATCTGTGGTTGTTGTGATTTGGGGGCCAATTTCAGAAACCGCCGCGAGCAGCAACTCCAGGCTCCTCGCCGCCAGTCCACTGAGCAGCGCAGTGTAACGCAGGTTTGCGTCCAGCGCGCGTCCCCAGACCTTAGTGAGTTGCGTAGCCTCGTTCATCCACGCGTTCTCGGGAGGTTTTCGCGATCTTCCAGGCATGGACGCGGGCAATAGAAGTGGTCATACCAATGGTGGACAGGGTCAGGACAATCTTTGACGTCAACTTCATAAAAGGTGTCCGCTCCGATGGAGGCCACCACGATCGTCCAGCGGAGGACGTGCAGCCGGCATCCGCGAACCCACATCAGTATTTCTCGCTTCGAGCCAACTGGAGCCGCAGCCGGGATGAGATGGGAGACGCGAATCTCCCCGCGTTCCATCGGCCCAAGTCCAGCACGGACGCGCTGAACGTGAGTCCGGCGTTTTTGGTGGAGGTGAAGACCGTAACCTGGCGGAGAGCCATGGTGCAATTAGCAATCACGAATCCCAGACTGGCGGTATCGCCGGGGCGTCCGACGGTGGTCACATCGCATAAAGGCCTGGGAATCCAGCATGGGGGCGGAATCTCGCAATGACCGCAACGCGATAACGGCCCGCCTGGTGAGGTCAGACTGCCGAGACCTTGCAGAAGCTGTGGGGAACTGCTGGCCAGCGACTCGACGAAATCAATACCCAATTGCGCGCTCTGTTCAACCAGCTTCGCAAAAGCCTGTAAAGATGCGGTAAGCGCCGCACTACTGCCGCTCATCGGCCATTCTCCTTGCCGTGGCTTTCTCCAGTGATGGGATCGATCGTGATACGGTCCAGCCCAATCTGGATTTTGGGAAGGGAAGTGATGTCGAAACTTGTTGGGATCCCCATCAAGTCCACAGGAGACACTAGATCAAGGTCAACGGTGTAGTTACTGGGTATGCCGCCCAAGGGAACCTCCTGCTGTTGCCATCCGGAAGAGATTGAGCAGAACTGTAACCGCGTCTGGTGGGCTTGTCAAAACAATTTTGCTACAAGAAGTGCCTCTCTAGAAAAGCGGCATATGCACACCAACGTGGCACCCTCCCTTTCAACGTAACCCCGGCGATTTCGCATGGGCGACGTAAGCGGCAAAGGGATGAGGAATGTTTTTCGCGGCGCACCGTGCTAGCATGGGAGCCCGACAGGTGCTTCCATGAACGTTAGTGACGCGGTTGAATCTCTGCTAAAGCAAAAGGCCGGCAAGGCAGTTTTGTCGGTAGGCCCCGACCAATCTGTCTACGAAGCTATCGAGAAAATGGGTAAAGAAGGAGTCGGAGCCCTGCTGGTGTTGGCGGAAGATAAACTCGTCGGGATAATCTCAGAGCGTGACTATGCCCGCAAGGTCATCCTCATGGGACGGTCTTCGAAGGAGACTCCAGTCCGAGAGATCATGACCAGTCCGGTGATCTTTGTAACTCTCAAGAATACAGTGGACGAGTGCATGGCCATCATGACCAATCACCATATACGGCATCTCCCGGTAGTCGAAGAGGGCGCCGCCATCGGCATGGTGTCGATTGGTGACCTGGTGAAGTGGATCATCTCGGGCCACGAAGAAACTATCAGGCACTTGGAGGGTTACATCTCGGGAAAGTATCCAGCCTAAGGGAAGACGACGGGATGCAATCGCCTTCCAGTGTCTACGCCGGCAAGGTAGGGTATGTATGCGAGACTCGACGCCTTGCGCGTTAGATCCGTTAGCGCATTTTCGAATTCGTTTTCCCTGCTTCTATCGCCCTGAGGAGGGTTCCCGACTAGCGCAGCGGCGAAGTAGCGGGCATGGTGCCATCCAACTCCGGATTATGACAGAATGAAACTGTAGGTTCTCATGTCCAATCCAGACATTCCAGATTCCCAGCCTAGCGCCGGAGCGGATGAGTCATTCGGTGAGCTTCTTTCCGAGTTCGAACAGAGCCACTCGCACAAGGCGGACGACGGCAGCCGGCAAATCGAAGGCACGGTGATTGCTGTCTCGGGTGAGTCGGTTTTTCTCGATATCGGTTTCAAGAGCGAAGGCATTCTGCCGCTAGCAGCGTTCCAAAGTTCCGGCGAAGAAGTGAAGCCCGGGGACAAGCTCGTGGTCTCGGTCAAGGGCCGCGATCCTGACGGCTACTACGAGCTTTCGCGCTTCAAGACCGCTCTGCCTAAGGACTGGTCGGCGCTGGAGCAGGCCTTTGCTGACAAGTCGACGATCATGGGCACGGTGACAGGTGTCATCAAGGGCGGCCTGAACGTAGATGTTGGCGTGCGAGCATTCATGCCCGGCTCGCGCAGCGGCGCCCGCGACGCCGCCGAAATAGAGAAGTTGGTAGGGCAGGAGATCCGCTGCCGGATCATCAAGCTCGACGTGACCGACGAAGATGTGGTAGTGGACCGCCGCGCCGTTCTGGAAGAGGAAGAACGAGCCGGGAAGGAGCGCCGGTATTCCGAGGTCAAGGAAGGCGAGACGATACGCGGCACGGTCCGCAGTCTCACCGATTATGGCGCTTTCGTCGATATTGGCGGAGTGGACGGACTGCTGCACGTTAGTGACATTGCATGGAGCCGCGTCTCGAAGCCTGCGGACGTTCTCTCAGTGGGTCAGGAGATCGAAGCCAAAGTTCTGAAGATCGATCCTGAGAAGCACCGCATTTCGCTGGGCATGAAACAAATTCAGCCGGATCCATGGCATTCGGCGGGCGAAAAATATAAGACTGGCGAGCGCGTGCGCGGCGTGGTGACGCGCGTCGTCGACTTCGGAGCATTTGTAGAACTGGAGCCCGGAGTTGAAGGCTTGATCCATCTTTCGGAAATGTCGTGGGCCAAGAAGGCGAGGCAGCCCAGCGACCTGGTCAAGCCGGGTGAGACTGTCGAAGCGGTGGTTCTGGCAGTGAGCCCAAGCGACCGCCGCATCTCACTGGGATTAAAGCAGGCGTTGGGCGATCCTTGGGCCGAGGTGAAAACGAGGTTTGGGGTTGGCTCGGTTATCGAAGGGCCGGTCACCAGCTTTACCAACTTCGGCGCGTTTGTGCAGCTTTCCGAAGGCGTTGAGGGAATGATCCACGTCAGTGAAATCAGCGCCGAAAAGCGCGTCAAGCATCCGCAAGAAGTGCTAAAGGTCGGACAACTGGTCAAGGCCCAGGTGCTCGCCGTCGACAAGGAAAAGCGGCTCCTGCGGCTGGGCATGAAGCAACTGGTTCCCACCGGCCTGGACGAATATGTCGTAGAGCACAAAGTGGGCGATGTAGTCACGGGACGCATGATCGAGATTTCAGATGGACACGCGCGCGTAGAACTGGGCGAAGGCATCCAAGGCACGTGTCCCATCGTCGAGCAGAGTTTTGCGAAGGAAGACACGCGGGCCGAGTCGAAGGCGGATTTGTCCGCACTGAGTTCCATGCTGAAGGCGCGCTGGAAGGGCGGTGCTTCGGCCGGCGAAGCCAAGTCGGAAGCCGTTCGTGCCGGACAGATTCGCAGTTTTCGGATTGCGAAGTTGGATGTCGTAGCGAAGAAGATTGAATTGGAGTTGGCGTAGTGGGCTGCTGCCGGAAATTCCTCGGGTGCGGTTGGCTTGCACTGTTGCCAGTCGTCGGACACTGACCAGTAGCCGGGAGCGGAGTTCCCAACTTCCGGCCAGCGACGATGTAAGAACTAGCGCCTGATGGCTCGAAAAAAGCCGGCACCCATCTAGGGCGCCGGCCACTGTGAAACCGCAGAAGTTTTCAGCTACGGTGTGATCTCGAACACCGTACCCCACTGATAAGTGCCGCCCCCTACGGTCGTGCCGTAGAGGTTGCCGGCGGCATCGAAGATCAGATTGGCTTCGGGCCAGAACCCGTCCGTGCCGCTGCCGAAGTTATGCAGCACCGTCTCCGTCCAGCCTCCGCTTCCGTTGGGCGTCAACTCGAACACCGTACCGTAGTCGTAAGTGCCGCCAGAATTGGTCGTTCCGTAGAGGTTGCCAGCGGAATCGAAGATCAGACTGGCGAGGGGCTCGGATCCGTCCGTGCCGCTACCGAAGTTATACAGCACCGTCTCAGTCCAGCCTCCGCTGCCGTTGGGTGTCAACTCGTACACCGTACCGCCGGAGCCGAGGCCCCCAGATTGGGTGGTTCCGTAGAGGTTGCCAGCGGAATCGAAGATCAGACTGGCCCAGGGGTCGGACCCGTCCGTGCCGCTGCCGAAGTTATGCAGCACCGTCTCGCCGCCCTGGGGCGTCAACTCGAACACCGTACCGCCGCCGTAGGTGCCCCCAGATTGGGTCGTTCCGTAGAGGTTGCCGACGGCATCGATGATCAGACTGGTGACGGGCTGGGATCCGTCCGTGCCGCTGCCGAAGTTATGCATCACCGTCTCCGTCCAGCCCCCGCTACCGTTCGGCATCAACTTGAACACCGTACCGTCGCTGTAAGTGCCGCCCCAGGCGGTTGTGCCGTAGAGATTGCCGGCGGCATCTAAGATCAGGCCGGCGTAGGGGCCAGCCCCGTCCGTGCCGCTGCCGAAGGTGTGCAGCACCGTCTCCGTCCAGCCTCCGCTGCCGTTGGGTGTCAAGTCGAATACCGTACCGGAGTTGTTGTAAGTGCCGCCCCAGTAAGTCGTGCCGTAGAGGTTGCCGGCTCTATCTAAGATCAGGCCGCCTACGGGCGTCTGCCCGCCCGCCGGGTCCGTGTAGAGGCTGAAGTTATGCAGCACCTTCTCCGTCCAGCCTCCGCTTCCGTTGGGCGTCAACTCGAACACCGTACCATAGCTGGCAGCGCCGCCCGCGCTAGTCGTGCCGTAAAGGTTGCCGGCGGCATCGGAGATCAGACTGGCGTCGGGCCAGAACCCGTCCGTCCCGTTGACGCTGAAGTTGTATAGCAGCTTCTCCGTCCATTGCCCCCCGTGTGTGGGTGTCAGCTCGAAAACCGTTCCCATTCCGTAACTGCCGCCCCTGCTGGTCGTGCCGTAGAGGTTGCCGGCGGCATCGAAGATCACACTGGCGGAGGGGTTGACCCCGTTGTAGCCGTTGCCGAAGTTACGCAGCACCTTCTCCGCCCAGCCGCCGCTGCCATTGGGCATCAACTCGAACACGACCCCTTGGCCGTGAATGCCGCCATATACAGTCGTGCCGTAGAGGTTGCCGGCGGCATCGAAGATCAGGCCTGCCGCGGAGCGAGCCCCGTCTATGCCGTTGTCGAAGTTAAACAGCGTCTTCTCCGTCCAGCCTCCGCTTCCGTTGGGCGTCAACTCAAAGACCGTCCCGCCACGGTGCATGCCGCCCCCGGCGGTCGTGCCGTAGAGATTGCCGGCGGCATCTAGGATCAGGCCGGCGTAGGGGCCAGCCCCGTCCGTGCCGCTGCCGAAGCTATGTAGCACCTTCTCCGTCCAGCCGCCGCTTCCATTGGGCATCAACTCGAACACGATCCCGTCGCCGCGAGTACCGCCAAATGCAGTCGTGCCATAGAGATTGCCGGCGGCATCGAAGATCAGGCCGGCATCCGGTTGGTCTCCGTTGCCGAAGTTATGCAGCACCGTCTCCGTCCAGCCTCCGCTGCCGTTGGGCGTCAACTCGAACACCGTCCCGCCGTTCGTTCCGCCCGCGGAGGTCGTGCCGTAGAGATTGCCGGCGGCATCGAAGATCAGACTGGCGTAGGGCTGGGCTCCGTCGGTGCCGTTGCGGAAGTTGTGTAGCACCTTCTCCGCCCAGCCGCCGCTGCCATTGGGCATCAACTCGAACACGATCCCAGAGCCGTGAAGGCCGCCTCCGTAAGTCGTGCCGTAGAGGTTGCCGGCGGCATCGAAGATCAGGCCGGCGTAGGGTTGGGCTCCGTCGATGCCGTTGTCGAAGCTAAACAGCCTCTTCTCCGTCCAGCCCCCGCTGCCGTTCGGCGTCAACTCGTACACCGTCCCACCACCGTAGCTGCCGCCACTGGAGGTCGTGCCGTAGAGATTGCCGGCGGCATCGGAGATCAGGCTGGCATAGGGGCTATCCCCGCGCGTGCTCGGGTTGAACGCATGCACTACCCTTTCGACGCCGCCGCTGATCGTAAACGATTCTGACGGCACCGCTCCCAACAGGTTGTGATAGGCCAGTGACGGGCCGGAGTTGATGTCCCACGCGTCGCGGTCGCCAAAGTTGTCGGTCGCGCCCGTCAGGGTCAGATAAGGGTTAGTACCCGCAGCGACCGTGAGGCCAGTTACGTTGATCTGGTAGACGTCATAGCCGTAGCCGCTGCCGCAAGGCCCACCGTTGAAGGTCTGGCCGTTGCTGCAGAGCAGGGTGGCAGTAGCATTCCCACCACCGCCGATGGTTGCCACGCCAGAGCCCAGATCGTTGCCGAATGACGTGCTGCCGACCTCCCAGTCAAAGGTAAGGGGCGTGGCGCCTGTCAGCACCCACTCGGCGATGCTGAAGCCACCCATGCCGGAACTAGTCGGGTACTGGTCACTCACCTGATAGACGTCGATGAAATAGGCATCATTGGTGCCGTTGGTCGGGCCGTTGTTGTAGGATCCGCTGTCCTGCGGCGAAGCAAGACCCTTGTGCGAAGGAACGAACGGACGCGATTTGCTTGTTGCTTGCGCCTGGGCCGAATAAGTTGAGCGCGGAGCTAACCCTGAGGAAGCCGCTGCCTGCCGCACGCTGGTGGCTGGAACGGCATTCTGCGCCATGGCTGGAATTACAGCCAGCGCCAAGGTGAGTGTCGCCAAGAGCACAGCGCATCTCAGCGATGGAATGTTCTGCTCATTCATACGATCCTCCTCGTGCACCGGGTGGCCGGCGAGGTGCTGAAAAAACGGTGAGGATTAGCGACCGATATCGGACCCGATCATGCGAATCCGCTTGCAAGGGCGGCCGTCGAAGCGTTGACACGGGAGCATAGGGTCAGCGTCCTCTCGATTCGTCATGGGCGCACTCGGATGCGCGGGAGAAGGATGGTCGAGGGTCTCGTTTCTCGCCGGGCGGAGACGATCAGAGAGGAATGGGAAAAAAGCCCGGCGAAAACTTCTCCTAAAAGGCATCCGCCAGAATTTCACGCTCCAAGCGAACGTTTGTCAGTGATGGCTGATACACGCTGAAGTGACGACCGTCAAAGTGACAAATCGAAGCGATAATCTCGGTTACCTGGCGAGTCACGACCAACCCGCTAATCGGCAGGGGTGGGTCACATCGTCAAGAGTCTCACTCGTTCCCTCCCGCCCACTAACCGTGACAAACAAAGTCGCAAGCGTTTCTTGACATACCGTTTCTAGCGGTATTAATATACATACGTCTGTATATTTATGCGATGTCGAAACTTTCCCGCCATACCGTCATCCGCGATCTGGTGGCCAACCAGGAGGTCGCCAGCCAGGAAGAGCTGCGCCGGCGGCTCTATAAGCGCGGACATCGGGTGACGCAGGCGACGCTGTCGCGTGACATCCATGAGTTGCGGCTGGTCAAGACCGCGGAAGGCTACAAGTTGCCGCAGGGCGAGGTGGCCGAAGCGTTCTTGCCGTCCATCGAGCGACTCATTCACGAGTTTGTTTATGACGTGAAGACGGCGCAAAACCTGGTGGTGGTGAAGACCAGCGCCGGCAGTGCGCAGCCAGTATCGGCGGCCATCGACGCAGAGGAGTGGGAGGAAGTCGTGGGCACGATCGGCGGAGATGACACGATTCTGGTCATCGCGCATGACACCCGAATTGCGGAGAAGCTGGCCCGGCGCATTCGAGGCTATTTCGTTTAAGAGCCGAGTGGAGAGCCGGCCTTGCGGATCGAGAAGCTTGGACAATGACGATGAAAGCTGCTGTACAACCCGCTGTGTTTGGCGCGACCGGTTACTCCGGACTGGAGCTAGTCCGTCTGCTGGCGCATCACCCCGGGGTGAAAAAGCCGCTGCTGTTCCAGCGCGACGGCGAGAGCGGAGGCTACAGCGACTTAAGCGAGGCCTATCCTCAACTGGCCGGCAACGGCGGATTTCCGTTCGAAACGTTTTCCTGGCAGCGCATGAAAAACGCCGGGGTGGATGTCGTGTTTCTGGCGACGCCCCACGAGTTCTCGCGGGCTTGGGTTCCGGAGGCGATGGGCCGTGGCGTGCGCGTGATCGATCTGAGCGGGGCGTGGCGGCTAAAGCTATCGGCGAACCGTGAAGTGTACGGCTTCAGCGATGCCAATGCACAGAATGCATCGCTCCTCGATGAGGTTGCAGTTTACGGATTGCCCGAGTTGCACAGTGAGGCGATCAAAGGCGCCACCTTGCTGGCCAATCCGGGATGCTATCCGACGTCGATCATTCTGGCTCTGGCACCGTGGATCCGCGCCGGATACGTGGATGTGGAGCACGGCATCATATGCGACTCGAAGTCTGGGGTTTCGGGAGCGGGCAAGACGCTGTCGGCGAAGACGCATTTCGTAGAGGTCGACGGCGACTTTAGTGCGTACAGCGTTTTTGGACATCGCCACACTGGCGAGATGCTGGAGCAACTTGGGCTCGAGAATGGATCGCTGCAATTTACGCCGCACCTGCTGCCGATTCCGCGCGGCATTCTCTCGACCATCTATGTGAAGCTCGCGAAACCTGTGTCAGCAGAGAAGCTGGAACAATGCCTGCGCGAGTTCTACGTTGGCAAGCCCTGGGTGCGTGTCTTCGGAACGGCGCGGCTGCCGCAGATCAAGTTTTCGCGCCACACGAATTTCTGCGACATCGGATTTTCGCTATCGCCGGACGGCAAGCGGGCGATTGTGGTGTCGTGCATCGACAACCTGCTGAAGGGCGCCGCAGGCCAGGCTGTGCAGAACATGAATCTCATGTTCGGTTGCGACGAGAAAGAAGGATTGCCATGAGACTGGTGATTAAGATTGGCGGCGCGGCCCTTGACGACAAAGAGCTGGTCAGGAAGTTTGCCAAGACAATCCCCAGCCTCTGGCGCGAAGGTCACAAGCTGGTGATTGTTCATGGAGGAGGAGCGGCCCTCAGCCGCACCCTGAAGCATCTCGGCTGCGAAACCACGTTCGTCAACGGTTTGCGGGTTACTGATGCGCAGACGCGCGATGTGGCCGTGATGGTGCTCGCCGGACAGCTCAACAAGCAGCTCGTGGCCGCGATCGGTGCCGCCGGACAGCCATCACTGGGCCTCTGCGGCGGTGATTTGCAAATGTTTCGTGCAGCGAAGAAGAAGCAGCCAGATCTCGGCTACGTGGGCGAAATCTGTTCGGTCGACGCGCAGTGGATCGGGCGACTGTGGAGCGCGGGCATCGTGCCGGTAGTGTCCAGTCTGGCGCTTGGCGTTGACGGCGAGTACTACAACATCAATGCCGATCACATGGCGTCGGCATGCGCGGTGGCGTGCGGCGCCGATGCCTTGATTTATCTCACCGATGTCGCCGGCGTGAAAGATGCCGACGGCTCGGTGATTCGCTGGCTCGATGTGAAGGTCATTGCCGCGATGGTGCAGCAAGCGACGGTCAGCGGCGGCATGTTGCCCAAACTGGAAGCTTGCATCAACGCGCTGAAGCGAGGGGTAGCAAGGGTTCGCATCCTGCCCGCTGACCATGCCGAGGTGTTGCCCGGTTTCTTCAGCGATCCGATTGAATGCGGCACGGAGGTCATTACCTCGTGACAAACATTTTTGCTCAGAAGTCCGAGCGAGGCCGCCAGATGCGACCCACATTGATCCTGAAAGCTAGCGCCCCGTTACGACTGGGTTGGACGCAAGGAGATACGACATGATTGCCACTTCAATTCCCGCGGGCTTAAGCCCTCATCCCTATGCGCGGCGCAGCGTTTCCGGACGCGACCTGATCTCGATTCAGGACTTCACGCCGGAAGAACTCGGCTGTGCGCTGGAGTTGGCAGCAGCGATGAAGGCGCGTCCGGCGGACTATCGCGGCACTCTAGTCGGCAAGCAGATTGTCTTGTTCTTCGAGAAGCCTTCACTGCGCACGCGATTGACGTTTGAAGCCGGCATCAACAGTCTCGGCGGGACATCATTTTTCGTCGACCAGACACAATCGCGACTGGGTGCGCGGGAGAGCCTCAGCGACGTGGCGCATAACCTGGAGCGCTGGGTCGACGGCGTGGTGCTGCGGACGTTCGCCCACGACACCCTTACCACCATGGCCATGCATACGTCGATCCCGGTGATCAATGCCCTTAGCGAAGTGGAGCATCCGTGCCAGGCGCTGGCCGACATGCTGACCTTGCAGGAGCATTTCGGTGATCTGCGCAACGTGCATCTTGCCTTTCTCGGCGATGGCAACAATGTGGCGCACTCGCTGATGCTGGCGGCAGCGAGCCTGGGAGCGACCATCTCGGTGGGAACACCTGAAGGATATGAGCCCAGCGAAGATGTCCTGACTGCGGCGCAAGAATTGGCGGCGGCCTCAGGTGGCCAGGTGCTGGCCGTCAACGATCCTGTTCAGGCGGTTGCCGGTGCTGACGCCGTATATACGGACGTCTGGGCCAGCATGGGCCAGGAAGACGAAGCCGCCGAGCGGCGCAAGATATTTCTTCCTTTCCAGGTGAACCAGAAGCTCTTCTCTTATGCCGCAAAGCATGCGCTATTCATGCATTGCCTTCCGGCTCATCGAGGAGATGAAGTTGCGGCGGCGGTGATTGATTCACCGCGTTCCGTGGTGTTCGACCAGGCGGAAAATCGCCTGCACATTCAAAAAGCCATCATGGTTTTGTTGCTGGAAGGCGGTGTTCATCGCTTTCCGCCGAGGAGTGCATATGCGTGAGAAAGTTGTTCTGGCGTATTCCGGAGGCCTTGACACCTCCATCATTATTCCGTGGTTGAAAGAGAACTACGACTGCGATGTCATCGCTTACGTCGCCGATGTCGGACAAGGCGACGACCTCGAGGCTGTGGTTGAGAAGGCGTATACGACCGGCGCAAGCAAGGTGATCGTGGAAGATTTGCGTCAGGAGTTCGTGATCGACTGCGTCTTCCCCGCGATCCAGGCAGGCGCAGTGTACGAGCACAAATATCTGCTTGGCACGTCGCTGGCGCGGCCGATCATTGCGAAGTACCAGGTCAAGGCCGCGTTGAGGGAAGCGGCGACCGCCGTGGCGCACGGCTGCACGGGGAAGGGCAACGATCAGGTGCGCTTCGAGCATGCCTACCAGGCGCTCGCGCCCGAACTGAAGGTGATCGCTCCGTGGCGGGAGTGGACGCTGCAGTCGCGTGAGGATTGTCTTGACTATGCGAAGCGGCATGGAATCTCCGTCGCTCAGAGTCGCGAGAAGATCCACAGCCGCGATCGTAATTTGCTGCATGTCAGCCATGAAGGCGGCGAACTGGAAGATCCAAACAACGCGCCACTTTCGACCACGTGGACGTGGACGAAATCACCACAGGAAGCGCCCGATAAGACCGAAAAGGTTGTGATCGAATTCCAGCACGGCGTGCCGGTAGCGGTGAATGGGGTCATCCTGGATCCAGTGGCGATCGTCGAGGTGCTGAATGAAATCGGAGCGCGAAACGCGATCGGTCGCGTCGATCTTGTCGAGAACCGATTCGTAGGAATAAAGTCGCGCGGATGCTATGAGACGCCCGGTGGCACCCTGCTGCTCACTGCCCATCGCGAGCTTGAGGCGTTGTGCCTTGACCGCGACCTGTCGCACTTCAAAGAGCACATCGGTCTGAAGTATGCCGAGATCGTGTACTTCGGTCTCTGGTTCACGCCTCTGCGCGAATCGCTGCAGGCCTTTGTGGAAAGCACGCAGCACGATGTGGATGGCAAAGTGACACTGGAGCTGTACAAAGGCAATATCGAAATCACGGGCCGCAAGTCGCAGACGTCGCTGTACCGGCCCGACATCGCCAGCTTCACCATGGGCGACGGCTATCAGCAGAAGGACGCGGAGGGTTTCATTCGTATTCTTGGGTTGCCGGCACGTTCACGCGCGCTGGTTCATGCGGAGAGTTTGAAATGAAGATGTGGTCGGGCCGTTTCGGCCAGGCTCAGAATCCTGACTTCGAACAGTGGCAGCGCTCGTTCCCATTCGACCGCGCGCTGTTGCCTTATGAGGTGGCGGCAAGCCGGGCCCATGCTGCCGCGCTGGCCGCGGCGGGCGTCCTGAATGAGCGGGAGCTTGCGGCGACGCTGTTCGCTCTGGATCAGATCGGGCGTGAAGGTGTGCCCCAGGATGACGATCCGGCGATCGAGGATGTACATCACTTCGTGGAGAAGCGACTGGTCGAATTGGCCGGCGAGGTGGGTTACAAGCTTCACACCGGCCGCAGTCGCAACGAGCAGATTGCGACCGACCTGCGGCTTTATGTGCGTGAGCAGATCGACTCCATATCGCAAATGCTGGTGAAGTTTCTCGGCGAATTCGTGAAGCAGGCGAAAGCCGCAGGCGAGAGCGCGATGCCGGCTTACACACATCTGCAGCGGGCGGAGCCCGTTCTGGTGGTGCATTGGCTGCTCGCATATGTCGAGATGTTCCTGCGCGATCTGGACAGGCTGGCCGACTGTCGCAAGCGGATGAACGAATGTCCGCTGGGCTCTGGAGCGGTAGCCGGGACAATTCTGCCGCTCGATCGCGAGGCGATGGCGAATGAGTTGCAATTTGACCAGCCGACTGCCAACAGCATCGACGCAACCAGCGACCGTGATTTTGCCATCGAGTTCGTGCAGGCACTGTCGTTCGTAGCCTTGCATCTGAGCCGGTGGGCGGAGGAGTTGGTCCTGTACTCGACCACGGAATTTGGCTTTGTCAAGTTGCCCGAGCAGTTTTCGACCGGCAGCAGCGCCATGCCACAGAAGAAGAATCCGGATGCGGTGGAATTAATTCGCGGAAAAGCAGGACGAGTGTTCGCCAATGCGACCGAGTTGTGGATAGCGGTCAAGGGACTGCCCCAAGCCTACAACAAGGACATGCAGGAAACGCAGCAGCCTGTCTTCGCCGCGGCTGGCCAAGTGTCGAGCATGTTGCGGGTGGCGACTGGCTTTCTAGCGACAGTCTCGTTCGAATGGGAACAGATGCAGCAGGCTGCGAGTTGCGGATTCATGAACGCGCTGGCCCTTGCGGCACTTCTGGTGCGGCGGGGCGTTCCTTTCCGTCAGGCACACGAGAAGGTCGGGCAAGCAGTTCGTCTTGGCCTGGAGAAGAGTTGCGAATTAGAGCAACTGTCGAAGGAACACTACGCGCAGTGTGGCATCGCAGCCGATGCCGAACTCTACCGCGCGTTGTCGCTGGACGAAGTACTCGCCATACATGATGTTCTAGGAGGAACCGCACCGTTGCGAGTTCGGGCGGCATTAGCAGCAATTAGAGAAAAACTATCGATCTACGCAGGAGTTGCCCATGCATGCACGTAGCGCAACCCTTCCCGATGCCATCAGCATCGAGCAAATGATTCAGGTCCACGTCGCCGACGGAACGTTACTGCCGCGCACGCTGGCGGAGATCTGCGAAAACATTCGGGACTTCGTCGTGGTTGAGCAGGATGGTAAGGTCGTCGGCTGCGGTGCGCTGCATTTGTATGGAATGCACTTGGCTGAAGTTCGCTCCATCACGGTGACCGCCAAGGCGAAGGGCAAGGGCGCCGGCCGAGTACTGATTGACGCCCTGTTGATGGAGGCGAAGCGGCAGAGCGTCACTTGCATCTGCCTGTTCACGCGCATCCCCGACTTCTTCGGCCAGATGGGTTTTCGGGTCGTGGACAAAGAAGCGCTGCCCGACAAGATGCACAAAGACTGTCTGAAGTGTCCTCGTCTGCATGCCTGCGACGAAACGGCGATGTTTCTCGGTACGCTGCCGAAACACGCGCCCGGCACTGTGTCAGCGCGACTCGCTCCGGAGTTCGTGCAGATTGCACAGTTGCACAGCTAGCTAGAGCATTTTCACATCAGGTGTATAGGCGACTCCGCAGTGGCGAAACCAGGCTGCGGCGTTATCTGAAGTGATGGAGGGGAGGGCTTGAGCAACCGCCTGCTCCACCGCCTCGGCGGTTCTGGCTTTCAGCGCACGCAACAACTGTTTTAGTTTGGCCCAAGCCTTCTCGATGGGATTGAGGTCGGGAGAGTAGGGCGCAAGTAGATCAGTTCCGCACCTGCGGCTCGGATCAGTTCCCGCACCCCAGCCACCTTGTGGGCGCTGAGGTTGTCCATAATCACCACGTCGCCCGGCCGTAGCGTCGGGCCTAGCACTTGTTTCACATAGGCTAGGAAGATGTCGCCATTGGTGGCCTCCTCGATGGTCATCACCGCCAGCAGTCCGCGCAGGCTGAGAGCCCCCAGAATGGTCAGGATCTTCCAATGACCCTGGGGGGTGGCTTCCGCCACCCGTTGCCCGCCGCAGGCGCGGCATAGGTGCGGGTCATTTGCGTGGTCACTCCGCTTTCGTCGAGAAAGATCAGCCGCTCCGGCCTGATCCTGGCGATGGTTTTTGGGAAAACTTGCCGCCGCCGGTTCTCCTCCGTGTCGCGTTCGCCGGCGTGGAGTCACTTTTTTTCAGCCGCAGACCCAGCTTGCGTAATACCTGCCATAGGCGTCCGATGCTGACCTATAGGTGCTGACTCATCTCACGGATCGAGATCCTAGGCAGATCTTACCGGCAACTGCTTCTCAAGTGCGTCTGAAACAGTCGCTTCGATCGGTAGCCTAACGCATACGCGGGAGTGCCGCTCGGACGGCAGCGTGCCCAGATAAGGGCAGGATACTAGCCGGGTCGTTTGCTCTGGTGATGTTTCTTTTATGATGCTGATCTTGCGCGCAGGGCTCGCTAGAGCTAAGCGAAGTAGTCGAACGGGCAGGATTAGCGCGAAAATTGAGCGCGATCGATAAGGCTGTGTAACTTTGTTGCGCGTCGAGATCCCTGCGCAGACTGTGTTGGTCCTGACCATCCTTCGGTCACTTAGTGGGTGCGCCGACATGCGCCGAGGGCGTGCCATCCATTCCCCTTTGATGTACAATTCTCAACACTTCAGTGGGGTTTTCAAAAACAAATTGAAGCGAGGCAACAATGCTTAAGTTTGTGGCGGCGGCGGCAGCGCTATATCTGCTGACTTGCGGGCTGGTACGTCCATCATGGGGGCAAAGTGTCGATGTTCACCTCACGCCACGGGCGGCGGCGATGCCTTATGCGGAGGCAACGTTGGGCGCCGACGGAATCGCCGATCCGGCACTGCGAACGCACACCAAGCCGCTGCAGAAGGACGTGGATTTAGTGCTGGTTCCGGTGACCATCACCGATCCCATGAATCGCATGGTCGCAGGTCTCGAAAAGGAAAGCTTCGTCGTGCGGGAAAACGGACAACCGCAGACGATCCGGTCTTTCTCCAATGAAGATGCGCCGATCTCGTTGGGAGTCATCTTCGATGTCAGCGCATCGATGGCTGACAAGATAGACGAAGCGCGTCAGGCCATAGTTGAGTTCTTTCGCACGGCAAACCCCGAAGATGAGTTCTTTGTCGTGACCTTCTCGGATCGACCAGAAGTGCTGATGGATTTTACCTCCTCGGTCGAGGACATCCAGAAGCGGCTGGCCTACGCGATTCCCAACGGGTGCACCTCCTTGCTGGATGCCATTTACCTTGGCATCGACCGTATGCGCGAAGCACGTTACGAGCGTAAGGCCCTACTGATCATCTCTGACGGCGGGGATAATCGTAGCCGCTACACGGAAGACGAGATTATGGACATGGTGCGCGAGGCGGATGTCCAGATCTACGCCATGGGATTGTTCAACTTTCAGGGGAAGACGCGCGAGGAGTTGCACGGTCGCTGAACTTCTCGGCGCAATTACCGGAGCTACCGGCGGACAGACATTCTTCATCCGATCTCCGCGCGAACTGCCGGACGTTGCGGCCAAGATCGGAATCGAGCTGCGCAATCAATACTTACTGGGATACCGTCCGACGAATCCAAACCACGATGGTAAGTGGCGGAAGATCAAGGTTAAAGTGAATCCTCCGCAAGGATCGCCGCCGCTGCACGTGTACGCCAAGAGCGGCTACTACGCAGCTACGGAGTAAACTCCTTGCAGCTCGGGGTTATTCCGCCGGGACTCCAGGTATTGCTTCCATACTTCCGGTCCAACCGAGCCAGTGTGTGTATAGGACTGCGTTGACGTGATCTCGGTAGAGTACTACCGTAGGCGTGGCCGGCCTGTTCGCGGCGCGTCCCTCGATGCAAGTCATCTCAGCAAACGTGAATACGCCAGCTTGCACACGAAAAACCGCGCTCATCACCGGGGCCTCCAGCGGCATTGGCTTGGAATTGGCACGCCTGTTCGCGGCGGACGGTTATCAACTCGTGTTGGTGGCACGCAATCGCGGCGCTTTGCGCGAAGTTGGCGATGAGTTGCAAACCCGTCACAACATCGAGGTGCGAATTCTGCCCAAGGACCTGGCGCATCCCGCCGCTCCCACCGAACTCTATGCTGAGTTGCGCGAAGCCGGCGTTAGTATCGACGTGCTGGTAAACAATGCCGGTTTTGGGGGCAGCGGACCGTTTCTCCATACCGATTGGCCCAACGAAGCCGAAATGCTCCAGGTCAATGTCGTCGCCCTCACTCATTTGACCAAACTATTCTTGCCGCAGATTTGCGCCAGACGCGGCAAGCTGCTCAACGTCGCCAGCCTGGCGGCCTTCATGCCCGGACCTTACACCGCGATCTATTACGCGAGCAAAGCGTTCGTCCTGCACTTTACCGAAGCGCTGGGCGAGGAGTTACGCGGGACGGGCACAGCCGTTACTTGTTTGTGCCCCGGGCCCGTGTTGACCAAGTTTCAGCAGCGGGCCCACGTGGGCGGAAGCAGCAGCGCGAACAGGTTTCTACTTCTGGATGTGCGGCAGGTAGCGCGGGCGGCCTACGAGGGCATGAATGCCGGCAAGCGATTGGTAATTCCAGGATGGAAGTCGCGGCTGCTCTCACAGTTGCTGCGGATTGTTCCGCGAAATAGCGTTACGAAACGGTCGCAGGCATGTACCGAAGCAAGCAGCACTAGGCTTCTCATCAGCGCAACGGTCAAACCGTCACAGCCTTTGCCATCTCGGGCTGCGCCGCTTCATGCGCAACTTCTGACGACTGGATTGCCAGAACAATGTCCTGCTCCTGAAGCGTGCGAACCGGACACAGCAGCGGGTCCCAATGGCCGAGCCCGGTTCTCTGCAGCTGTCGTTTGAGACATGTTTTCAGCAACTCGCGCAGGGCTTCCGCCTGCATTTCAAACAGATAGAGCACTGCGGTACAGGCAAATTCGTTTGAGTGCATCCGGCGACAAACGAATGCTCGCGGAGCGGGTAGTCTCTCCCGATCGCAACTCAACGTGGAAGGTGGCACGAGGAATCCATCCGCCATCTTCGCTACGCTCCAGTGCGTTCGGAAACGGCTTGGCAATCTGCCATCGCACGGTGATGACGTATTGCAGCTCAACACCCTGCTGGGCAAGGTCGCGCTTAAGTACGGCGGCGATTCTGCTGGCCGTCGCCAGGGCTGAAAACTCGCTGAGCACCACTTGCAGGGCCAGGTGGGAAACCTCGAACAGTCGCGGTAATTCCTGGAAAGCACTCTCTTTCAGGTCGAGAGAGTGCAACAAGTTGGCCGAGTCAAACTCTTCTACAAGCTTCTTTCTCAATGCATCCGGAGTCATCATGACACCCATCCTTGGGAGGCGCTGTTTTACGTTTGCTGCGTCAGCACCGGTATCCGGGAAGCCGTATCGAGACAGTCCTTCGCGAGCTTCCGGACCGAGACAGCATCCCGACAATGCAATGCTTCTCCAGCGAGTGCCTGGAGATCGCGAATGCGCAGTCCACGAAATGTCGCTTTAATTTCTGCTACCTGCCCCGGCCTCACGCTGAGTTCGCGGATACCGAGGCCGGCGAAAATCGCCGCTGAGGCGGGATCGGATGCTGCATCGCCGCATACGGAAACATGGCACCGACGCGTTGAGAAACCCTCGACCACAGTTTTCATCAAGCGCAAAACCGCGGGATGCAATGTGTCCTGAAGCTCTCCCACGGCAGCATTGCCGCGCTCAGCCGCCATTGTGTACTGCGTCAGGTCGTTGGTGCCGATGCTGAAGAAGTCTAGACCCTCTGCCAGTTGCTCGGTGACGAGCGCAGCCGAAGGTACTTCGATCATGACGCCACGTTTAATCGGCCATACGTGAGGTGTTCCAAGAGCCCGCAATTGCTGGTGCGCCTGCTCCAGCAGTTGCAACGCCTCCGATGCCTCCTTAACCACGGAGATCATGGGAAACATGAGCCAGATTTCGTGCCCCACTCCCGATCGCAGGATTGCACGCAAGTGGGGAAGGAACAGGCCTGGAGACTGCAGCGATAACCGGATGCCACGAACCCCGAGATACGGGTTGTGTTCCTCCCGCTGGGGCAGGAACGGCAGAGGCTTATCGGCTCCTACATCAAGCGTTCGAACGATGATAGGCCCCGAAATAGGGGCATAGATCTCGCGCAAAGCCCGAACTTGCTCGTCTTCGCTGGGGGCCTGCGTGCGCGACAGGAAAAGAAATTCGGTCCTCAGCAGACCGACCCCCTCGGCACCATTCTCTGCCGCTAGTGCCGCGTCACGCGCATTGCCGACATTCGCAAGCACTCTTATGCATGTGCCGTCGAGGGTGACACTGGGCTGCGACCGGGCGGCCTCCGCCTGGATTCTGCGCTGCATTTGAACCTGCTTACAGCTTTCGAGTCTCGCTATGACCTGCGCATCGGGATCAATCCAGACCTCCCCGGTCGAGCCGTCCATAGCGACCGTTCTTCCGATTTCGGCCCCACCGATCGCGGTTGCTCCCACGACCATGGGAATGCCGAGCGTCCGCAAAATGATGGCGCTATGTGAGGTAGCGCTGCCCTTGGTTGTAATCACCCCAAGCACTGTGGCAGGGTCGCACACAGCCGCTTCGCTGGGAAGCAATTCATCCGTGAAAAGAACGGCTGGATGATCCAACCGAATCGGAGGTTCTGACGCACCGCCTTTCATCCGACGAAGAACCCGGCGCGCTATGTCGCGGACATCGGCAACTCGCTCCCGCAAGTAAGGATCGTCCATCGTCTGATATTGGGCAGCAAGTTCGCGAGTGACCTCGATCCACGCGCGGCTTGCTGAGAGCCGATTCCCTTCCAACAAAGACTGGAGCTTCGCCAACACGACTGGATCGCCCAGAATCAGCGCCTGGGCTTCGAGAATAGCGTCGCTCCCCGTGCTGGCTTTGGAGTCCTGCACTCTGGTGCGCCGGAGTTCGTCGCTAACCGATTGCATTGCGGCCGTGAGCTTCGCCAGTTCTGCCGCCGGCTCGCCTGTCAGTTCAGCATCCGGGAGTTCTGTTGCGTGCAGCATGGCGAGAGGGCCGGTGGCAATGCCTTCCGAACCCGGAAAGCCAAGGGCACCGGACGCTGGCCTCGCCATCACCGGGCTGGGAGCGGGCATGACATCGGCTCTTTCGCCGAATCCTGCAGCGGCAAGCTTCTGAATCGTCTGCACCGCAGCTTGGCAATCGCTGCCGCTGCAGATCACCTTTATTCGGTCTCCCTTGCGCACTTGCAGAAGAGCCAAGCTGGTCAGGCTGCGGGCCGTGACCGGGCCCCGTCCCGAGGCCAGATTGGAAACTTGAACAGAAGAGGAAAACCGGCTGACGGCTTGCACCAACGCGGCGGCAGGACGAGCATGGAGCCCGTGTTGATTTTCGACGGTCAGCACGAGTTCCGCCGTCTCGCCCGGGGGGGTCGGCAAAGACTGAGCTTGCGTTTTGGGAACCTCCCCGGCCTCTTCTTGAAGCTGTTGTTGCTTAGCGGCTAGACCCAGCTCCGCTTCGCGGGCAACCTCCTCAAGATTACCGCCGCCCTGGGCCCGCACAGCGGCCGCGATTGCACCTTCGACCAGAGGCGCCGGGCATAGCCGAATGGGACTCCCGCCAGCGGCATCCAACAGTTCGAGCGCCGTTTGAGCGCTAAGCACCGCGCTTCCCAAGTCCATCAGAATCAGCACCCCTTCAGGGCAGCTTAGCTTCTGCAGGACATCAGCGATGTGGACCGCGTCGGTACCTAACTCGTCGTAGTTGTCACCAACGCCGCCAGCTACAGCGATGGGAAAGCCGGGAGCTGTCATCTGCAGAACCAACTCGCGTACGGCTTCGGCCAGTTTTCTGCTGTGCGAGACCAGAACCAATCCCACCATTTCCCGCCGCCTCTACATTAAGAACCGACCGCGCATACCGAGGCCAAGGCCTGCAACAACAGCCAAGCCGACGTGGCGCCTGGATCCTGATGACCAATGCTACGCTCGCCCAAATAGCTAGCCCTTCCTTTGCGTGCCTGTAGCGGAATTGTGGCTTGGGCCGACTGATGGGCCTTGTCTGCGGCCGTCCGAAGCGCGCCCCAAAGATCTCCATCAGAGCATGCACGAAAGGTTTCCAGGGCGGGCACCAGCGCATCGACCATGGTTTTGTCGCCCAGTTGAGCCTTGCCACGCCGTTGAATGTCAGCTACTCCTTCAGCCAGAACTTCGCCCACTTCTGTCTTCCTCAGCTTCTCCTTCCCAATACACGCCTTGCTCACCGCCAGGAAAAAGCCTCCATAGAGAGGGCCGGACGCGCCACCGACGGTAGAGAGCAATGTCATGCCTACCAACTTGAACAAAGCAGCCAGGTCAGGGGGCAGTTTTCCTCCAGCTTCTAATTTCTTCTCGACGGCCTTGAACCCGCGCATCATGTTCTCGCCATGGTCACCGTCACCGATGGCAGTGTCGAGCTCGGTTAACATGGACGCGTTTTCGGCGATAAGAAGCGCGGCCGCCCCGATCCACGACCGCGCGTTTTCCAGACTTAGATATTCCATCACCGTTGTTTTCGTCTCAGCCCCAGCGCAATCCCGGAGTATCGACCGGAGCATCCCACAAACGGCAAAGTTGATGGTTCATTTTGAGCAGCGTGATGGAAGTCCCCGCCATCTCCAGACTTGTGATATAGCTGCCCACCAGGTTGCGGACGATCTTCAGCCCGCGCTGCTTGGCGATCTGCGCTGCCTTGCGATAAATGATGTACAGCTCGATTAACGGCGTTCCGCCCATGCCATTGACGAACAGCAGGACATCGTCTCCCTTTTTGAAAGGTAGATCGTCAATGATGGGCTGGATGAGCATTTCGGTGATTTCGTCGGCGGAGGCGAACTTCACGCGACGCCGTCCGGGTTCACCATGAATACCGATACCGAGCTCGATTTCATCGTCCGGGAGCTCGAACGAGGGCTTGCCGGCGTGGGGCACGGTGCACGGCGTCAGCGCCATTCCCATGCTTCTGCCGGTATTGCGGATGCCGTCGCCGAGGCTCTTGATTTCAGCCAGGGTCATGCGCTGCTCGGCGGCTGCTCCCAGCAGCTTCTCCATCAACACGGTCAAGCCCACACCACGCCTGCCGGCGGTGTACAGGCTGTTTTCGACGGCGACATCGTCGTCGGCCAGCACGGATTGCACTTCGATACCATCCGCCTTCAGCATGTCGGCAGCGAGATCGAAGTTCATGACATCGCCGGTGTAGTTCTTGACAACGTGCAGAATTCCGGCTCCGCCATTTACCGCTTTGCTGGCTTCATACATTTGGTCCGGTGTGGGGCTGGTAAAGACTGGGCCAGGGCAAGCGGCGTCGAGCATACCTTTGCCCACGTAGCCGCCGTGCATTGGCTCGTGACCACTGCCGCCGCCCGAGACCAAACCTACTTTGCCCTTTACCGGGGCATCCTTGCGCACAATATAAACCGGTTCGTAGCTTATGCGGAGACGGTCGCCGTGCGCCGCCTCCATGCCCTCAAGCTCCTCGCGCACGACGTCTTGAGGGGAGTTGATAAGCTTCTTCATAACACCAGTATGAACTAGCTGTGGCACTGGCCTACCTCCTTATTCAAACTGTTCAGGTTAGTGGCGGTCAAAGCTGTTGCTGGCATCGCCTTGAGGCAGCAGACGCCAGCAAGCAGATACGTCACCACATCGAGGAATGCTTTCGATGACGACAACGGCTTAATGCCTGCACTCATCAGTACTTGAAGAGGTACACGCTTGCCGCACCAACAGCGCCACCAATAAGCGGCCCAATGATGGGAACCAGCGCGTAACCAAAATCAGACTTGCCCTTCCCGGCAATAGGCAGGATGAAATGGGCCATGCGCGGACCGAAGTCGCGCGCGGGGTTCATTGCATATCCCGTCGGACCGCCGAGACACAAGCCAAGTACCCACACCAACATGCCCCACAGATATGGAGCAAACCCCGGCGGCAGCCCAGTGGGAGACACTGCCGAGGCCCCGAAAGCAAAGCCCACTCCAACAAGCGTGGTGGTAGCGATGACTTCAGTCATGAGGTTGTCGGGAAGATTGCGGATCGCCGGGGCAGTGCAGAAGATTCCCAGCTTTGCTCCCTGATCCTCAGTGACTGACCAATGTGGCAGATAAGCCAGCCACACTAGGGTCGCACCTACGAAAGCTCCGGCAAACTGCGCTGCCCAGAAGGGAATGACAGTAGCCCACTTGTGGGAGAGCAGGGCCACAGCCAAGGTGACTGCGGGATTGATATGCGCCCCCGGGCTTCCGCAGGCAATTGCGGTAAAGATGCCGGCGGTCACGGCCAAGCCCCATCCCGTGGTGATAACGATCCAGCCTGAACCCTCGCCCTTGGATTTTTTGAGGAGGACGTTGGCCACCACGCCGTCGCCCAGAAGGATCAACACCATGGTCCCCATGAATTCGCCAAATAATGGTCCATGCATAATTAGTCTCCTTGCCGTTAATTTGCGGCGCCTACAAGTTCCTTCTCTTCGACCTTCGGGGTTTCTTCCACCCAATCAAAGGTCTTGGTGACGGCCTTCTTCCATAGCTTGTACATGGACTCGCGCTTCGCCTCGTCCATGTTCGGCTTCCAAGTCTTGGCGACCGCCCAGTTGGCACAGAGGTCGTCGAGGTTCTTGTAGAAGCCAACCGCCAGGCCGGCTGCATAGGCAGCACCCAGTGCCGTGGTTTCGTTGATGACAGGTTTCACAACCGGTTTGTTGAGAATGTCAGACTGGAACTGCATAAGCAGCTCGTTGTTGACCATGCCGCCATCGGTGCGCAGCACGTCCAGTTCGATCCCGGAGTCCTTCTTCATGGCATCCACAACTTCGCGGGTCTGGAAGGCCGTAGCTTCCAAGACAGCGCGAGCGATGTGACCCTTGTTGACATAGCGTGTGAGTCCGGCAATGACGCCCCGGGCTGTCGCTTTCCAGTAGGGAGCAAACAGGCCGGAGAATGCTGGCACGAAGTACACGCCGCCATTGTCATCCACCGTCTTGGCAAGAGCTTCAATGTCCGAGCTCTTGTTGATGAGGTTCAGGTTGTCGCGCAGCCACTGCACCAACGCGCCGGTGATGGCCACACTGCCCTCCAGGGCATAGACTGCGGGCTCCTTGCCCAGCTTGTAAGCCAGCGTTGTGAGCAGTCCAAATTCAGACTGCACGGGAGTGGTGCCGGTGTTCAGTAGCAGGAAGCAGCCGGTGCCGTAGGTGTTTTTTGCCTGTCCAGGTTTGAAGCAGGTTTGCCCCACCAAGGCGGCTTGTTGATCGCCGAGATCGCCGGCAACGGGAACGCCCGCCAGGGCCGTGGTTTTTGCCGTGCCGTACACTTCGCTGCTGGAACAGATCTTCGGTAACATGGCGATTGGAACTCCGAAGACCTTTGTGATCTCAGTGCTCCAGTCGAGGGTTTCCAGGTTCATCAGCATCGTCCGGCTGGCATTGCTGACGTCGGTGACGTGAATACCGCCGTTTGGGCCGCCGGTAAGCTGCCAAATGAGGTAGGTATCAATGTTGCCGAAGATGACTTCACCCTTTTCCGCCAAGGCACGAACCCCGGGAATGTTTTCCAGGATCCACTTGATTTTTAGTCCGCTGAAATAGGTGGCCAGCGGCAGTCCCACCTTACGGCGGAACTGGTCCTGCCCGCCCCGGCGAGAGTATTGGGCTACATAGTCCCCCGTTCGGGTGTCCTGCCAAACAATGGCGTTGTAGACGGGCTTGCCGGTCTTGCGGTTCCATACCACAGTAGTCTCGCGCTGGTTGGTAATGCCAACGCCGGCGAGATCCTTCGCGGTCAAGTTCTTTGCCTTGAGCGCCTCGGCAATGACTTCCTGGGTGCGCGCCCAGATTTCTTCGGGATTGTGCTCAACCCATCCCGGCTTGGGATAGATCTGCTCGTGTTCCTTCTGGGCTGTGGTAACGATCCGTCCGGAACGGTCAAACACGATGAAGCGGGTGCTTGTCGTGCCTTGATCAATTGCTGCAATGTAATTCGCCATTTGTTCCTCCTGCCTTCCGCCATTCACATCCGTCAAAAGTTGCACCTTCGATTTCGTGTGATAAGTCGGAGCGGCTGTTCATACTGCATTCCCTGCGCGGTTCGCGCTCAGAATGTAACCTTGGTCCGGAACCCAAGCACTACACCGGTCGGGTTCTGCGGGTTGCCGCCTAATGTTGCATACCACTGCACAACCGGCTGAATCAGGAAATACGGTGTTGCCTGGTAGAGATAGTTGACTTCGAAGGCTTTCTCCGTGCCGAGGACGGGTGCTCCCAGGAAGGATTCGGCGTACGCTGTGCTGTAGGCGTTGCTGACATGACTGAACGACATTCCGAAGCCAACTGAGTCTTTCGGGCGCCTGGGGATCAATCCGTTGTAGACAGCTCCCCCGGTGATGTTCTTGTCTACGAAGTTGTAGGTGGCATCCGGCGATATGGCGAATCCGAAGAAAGCATCCAGTCCGGCGTCCGAGCCTGCTTTCGGGCGGTAGACCGCCTGGTTCGCCATAAAGTAGATCAGGTAGTTGCCCGTGTTAGGCGACTGGTAGAGGGGAACATTGGGAGTGAACGGATTAGCAAACTTACCGCCGTTGTAAGTCGATCCGAATGCATAGTGGCCAGGATAGTATTTCTCCTTCGCAACCGTGCCACTAGTAGGCTGACCGATATTAAACCCGACTTCATCGCTCAATACACCCGAGTCGTGCTTCACATACTCGAAGCCGGTCGGATTTTGATAATACGGATTCCGGTTGCCGGACGTATAAGCCGCCTTGAAATACATGAATTTGGCGGGATTGACCTGCAACTGGACGCCAGGTCCGGAAGCAGGATCGAAGGAAGCGTAATCGTTAAAGCGGTTGCCGAAGCCGTAGTCGATTGGCTCCATGAGGAAGCTGCCGCCGTAAGGCTGCAGACCGTAGTTGTCCATGCTGGCAAACTGGCCGACGCGGAGCTCAACCGTGTCGTTCGCCATCGCGTATTGCAACCAGTAGGAGTCGAGCATTTCCGTCCGCGCACTGACCAGGCCGCTGGGATTGGAGATGCTACCCAGGTAGTCGGCGCCGATGTTTGGACCGCCTTGCCACAGCCCGGTGACATGGAAGGTAAGGCCCTTAATTCCAGCCAGCTTTCCAAAGTCAATGTCCATGGTTCCGCGGACACGGTTCCAAGCGCCCGCGCCCGTCTTGATAGCTGCCTGAGGAGTGTCCAGGAAATCGCCAACGTAGAAGAAATCGAACGTCACGCCCTTTTCTTCGGCCAGTCTCGTGCGCGCACCGCCCCAGTCACCGAAGAGATATTGCTGGTTCCAGAAAGTCGTGCTGGGGGGTGCCGGAGTGGGTGCTGGAGTTGGTGTGGCTTGATCGTGGCCAGGGCCCGTTTCGTTGGCAGCTTGCTGCGTGACCGCAGGTAGAGCGACTAACAACACGCAAGATAGGATGAGGAAGGTAAAGAAAATGTATTTGCTTGTCTTGAGCCTGTGAAGCTGTGTGAACGTCGCCATAGCTTCTCCTTTATGTATGCGAAAAATGCAATTTGCACTGGTTAAAGGAAAAGCCGTCCAAAGCAAGGCGTCCCCGGAACCTGTCAGGTGGAACCCCCTTGTGCTTTGGACGGCTTCTCTATGATCTCTGCCGCGCAATGTAATAATACGGTGGCATTTTGAACACTGTCAGTGACGGGTGGCGCAGATGGCTGTGACTAAATTGCTGCTGCCATCAATGCCCCGTGGAGTGGCTAGGCGACCCACAGACGGTAGTCGCTGACCGAAACGGAGTCGATTCCCTTGCCGAGTAACTGTTCGATTTCGCGCAGGGTCTTGATCAGGCCGCCGGCGATCACTGGCAGATGGGGATAGGATTGGTGAAGTCTATCGACGATGTGCGGTGCTGCCATGGCAGGTAACACTTCCAGAGCGTCCGGTTCGAGCTGATCGAGGCTGCGTAAGGCACTCTCGAGCGCTGCTGAATCCAGCAGAAAAGTCCGCTTGATGGCGAATAGGCCTAAGTCTCGTGCGGCGCGCAGCGGTTCGGGATGGGTGGAGATGATTCCCTGTACCTGGTGGTGCGCGAGAAACGAGATGGCAGCCTGGTCGCGGGCCAGGCCTGCCGCTAAATCGACGTTCACGATGGGAACCTTGCCGGCCGTCACCACCAGCCCGGCCATCTCAGGGACGTCTTCCGGATTTCCGAAAAGGAAATAAACGATTTTTCCCGGGGACTTGGTGCTCGCCGCGAGGAATTCGGGCGCGCGCACCGCCGGAATGATGCGGGTCTGCTCCAGCAGCAAACTGAGTTGGTGCGCCTTTGACTGGCCCCGCAGATGACGTTGCCGTGGAACGGAATGGTCTTCCGTTGCTAGCCCGCCGCCCACCATGGATTCACGGTAATTGGCCATGTTTGCAGCCTGCTTTCTCTACCCTCCTTATATCTCTGTTTTGGCGAAACAACCGTGACCGTGATCACAGCGAGGGGTGCACGACGCTTGACGAGGATTAGTGCCGCTTTAAGTCCAGACGATTCTCGGTTCCGGCAAGCAAGCGACGAATGTTCTGCTGATGCTTCCCAATGATCAGCAGGGATACCAGCGCCAGAAATGGCAGCAGCAAGAGACGGTCGGGGGCTTTCATCAGCACTCCCGCAATCAGCGGAAACAGTACGGCCGAGGCGATCGAGGCCAGCGAGGTGTAGTGGGAGGAAAGGTAAATCGCGAGGTAGATCGCGAGGGTGATCAGCACGGCCATGGGGAGTATTCCAAGGAAGGCGCCCAGGGCGGTGGCCACACCTTTGCCGCCTTTGAACCTCAGCCATACCGGAAACATATGTCCGACGACGGCGCATAAGGCGGCTGTGCCGAGGAGGGCGGAAGCGTAGTAAGCATCGGCACCATGCATCAAAGCGTGATCGACGAACATCCTCGCAACGAGCACCGCGGCCAACCCTTTGGCTGAATCCAGAACCAAGGTCCACAGTCCCAGACCGGGCGCAAGACGAGCGACATTCGCAGTTCCGATGTTGCCGCTGCCAATGGTTCGCACGTCGAGCCCCCGAAAAAGTCGCACCAGAATCAAGCCAAAGGGGATCGAGCCCAGCAAATAGGCAGTCAAGCTTACGAAAAGGAAGTCCCTCCACATCGGTGCTACTACATTTGAGCGCCGCCAAGCAGCGCTCCGTAATGATATAGGTCACGTAGCCGTGTGATCTGTGCAGCGGCCGCGGCGAGAACGTGGGTTCTCTGCCGAAGCTACCGTCCAGAATAGGCGGCAGCCAAAATTTCAACCGGGTGCACCGTCGGCATGTGGGTGCCGTGTTCGATCTGCATTTGGCAGCCTCCGCATTCCGTTACCACCATGTCCGGCTGGAACTGTTGAATGCTTTCGAAGAGTTCCTCGCCGATGTTCATGGAGATCTGGTACTTCTCGTTCTTGAAGCCGTAGGTCCCGGCCATTCCACAGCAATCGGCCTTCATCTCCTCAATCTCGATGCCGGGGATGGCCCGCAGCAAACGGAGCCACGGACGGCCAATGCCCTGGGATTTCAGGTGACAGGGAGCGTGATAGGCGAGCTTGCGTTTTGCCGGCTTGAAGTTGGTGTTCAACCTGTCAGCATCCAGCAGGTCCACGAGCAGTTCGGCGAGATCGTAGGTAGCCTCGGATAGCTTTCGTGCTGATGTTGCTAACGCGGCGTCGCGAACCGGGGCGTGGGCGTAGTCGCCCTTCAACGCATATCCGCAACTGGTGCAAGCCGCCACAATGCGGGCGCCCCTTTCCACCGCCGGTATCATCGCGTTGACGTTGCCTTCAACGCAATTGGCCCATTGCGCGGCGTCGCCGTTCGCCAGGGCGGGCATGCCACAACAGATGTCGGGCGGAACCTGCACCGCGAATCCGTTCCGTCGCAGTAGATCGATGACCGTCTGGCCAATGCCCGGCTTATTGTAGCGAATAAAGCAGCCGGGGAAGAAAATAAGCTCGGGGCTTGCGGCCGCGGGCCCGGGAACCGAGTGCAGACGTTGCGCCGAATACGCAGGCAGTTTCCGGCTGGCGTTGATTTGGGCAAAGGCAGACATCATCCAGCGATTCGGCTTGAGGTTGAGCGCAAGATTCGCCACTGGGGCGATACGGCAAGAAATTTTTCCGAGCACACTCGGCCGGGCAAACCAATGGTCACGCAACCCGCGTGCACCAGTTTTGTTATGCTGCGCTTTTCCGGCAGCGATGAGCTCGGAGACATTCACGCCCTGCGGGCATGCGACATCGCAGCGATGGCAGCCCATGCAGTACTCGACCCACTCGGTATCGCTGTCGACACCCTCGCGGCGGAAGCGCTCCAGGTCCGGTCCCAACGACTTCGGTCCCGGATACGCCGAGTATGCCTTCAGGACGGGACAAACCGCGTTGCAGTCGGAGCATTTCACGCAATTGTCGAGTTTTAGATTATCGTCCGGCATAGTGCACTCCTCGCTCGCTGGCCAGCATCGCTGCGCGATAGCCGGTAATAATGGCGACGGCATTGCCGTGCTGTGATTCAAAGCTGCCCGCGATGCTGCCACATAGGAATAAGTTCTCCGCCAGCGGCGTTCCGTGCCCGTTCACGGGTTGCCGTGCACGATTCATCTCGACACGCTGTCCCTTGCCGAAACACCCTGGCAGAAAACGCGAGAAGCGGCCGCAGGCGAGAACCACGGAATCGGCCGGAATGTGGCGCGGGCGGCCCGGAGTGTCCAGAATCACACCCGTGCAGCGGTCCCCTTCGAGACAAAGCTGGCGCACACTGAAGCCACTGCAAAGCTCTACTCCCAACTCGGTCAACCTGCGCTCCAGACGTTGCAGCAGGCGCAGGCCAGGAACATTGGGCGGCACGGTCGCCAGCTCGCATATGGCGCAGCCGATATCCGTTTCGAACTGCCGGATCTCACGATCGCCTGAGTTCATGCCGAGGACGCCGGGAATAATCAGGAGTTCCGCATCGTCTTTCACTTTCTGGAGAGCGCTCACCAGCGCCGCACAAAAAAAAGGTTCGCGCTCTACGCGGGTAGCAATATCAATTGTCGTCCAAGCGCGCTTCTTGCCATCGGGGAGCTGAATGACCGTGCTCCGGTAGGAATTATCTAAACCCATTTCCCGGCTGTGGAACGAGAGCCGTTCGGCCACGAAGGCGGCATCAAACCCTGTGAGGTTTTCAATGCTGGCGACGGCAATTCGAGTAGCGAAACGGGGATCGCCGTTCCATAAGGAATTAGGCGTCAGCGACGCTTGCTGAAAGGTCCCGAGGACAGTCGGAACGAAACGCCGCGCGCCGCGATTCCCCTTGAACCCACAGCCAGAAGAAGCAGTGAGCTCCATGAAAAAAGCGATTGCCTGTTCCATCTGCTCGGCGCTGTGTTCCGCAAGTCCCATATTGCACGAGCTCAGTCCATCTAGGCCCACGCAGGTCGTGCCCAATACGAATGTTCCGGGTCCGGGGCTCACCAGCATCACACGTAAGCCTTGGGTTGCGGCGGCGGCCGCCGCGATGATTCCGGACAGTCCTTCGCCTACCACCAGCAGGTCGAATTCACTAGCGCTCATGACAGACCACCTCGCTGCGATGGTGAAAGTTGTAAGAGGTATCGAACAGATGCTCGCTTAACGCAAGCTGCTCGGCCTGTTTGCCGTCGGGGACCCATGCCTGTCCCTTCCACCGATCATCCAGATAAGTTTCGAGCAGTTGCGAAGCTTGCGCGGCAGACCAGCGTTGCTTGTCATAGCCGGCCAGCATCGCCTTGTAGCCACAGAAGGTTCCCTGGCAAGGGCCGAATCCCAGACGTGTGCGCCGGCCGATATCGCCGATGGTGTTGACGGGAACAGGAGCGGCGCTTCCCAACACGAGATCCAACTCGGCCCGCGTGACCAGCTCGCATTCGCATACCATCTCGGCCGCGGCGGGGTTGCTCTCGATGGCGTCGAGCAGCTGTGCGATTCTCCAGCCCAAGCGGCGATGAGCCTTTTCTACGGCGGCCGCAGGAATCATAAGGTGGGCTTGCTTGAGGGTTTCGGCGCTTGCAGGTTCGCGCAACGGAACCTTGTCCGTCGAGCAAGGCTGATCGACGTTCAGCTTGCGGCAGACTAGGTCGACAGTCGCCTTCGCCATCAGGCGATAGGTGGTCACCTTGCCGCCGACTATGGAGATGAAGCCTTTGACTCCTTCAATTTCGCCATGATCGAGCAGAACAAAGTTTCGGCTGATCTCGCGACCGCCCGCTCCGGCGGCCGCTTTCGGAACATAGAGTGGACGCGCCCCAGTAAAAATCCTCAGCAAGCGGGCATCTCCCAGCGCCGGGATCAGTTCCTTTCCCAAACCAAGTAGGTGCTGCACTTCTTCGGGTGGAACCGTCAGACCCTCTGGACTCGGCACGGTGACCGAGCTGGTACCCAGAATACAGACCGGGCCGCAAGGAACCACGATGTCGGCATCGCCAGGCTTGCGGCAGCGGTTCACCACGCGACTGACGACACAATGATTGAAGATGAGCAACGCGCCACGGTCGCAACGGACCGAGACCTCGACGCCCGCCAGCGAGGCGATCTGCTGCGCCCATCCGCCAGCGGCGTTGATGACGATTTCGCAGGCGATGAAGTCTTCCTCGCCGGTATTGGTATCGCGGAAGCGAACGCCGGTGGTCTGCCCGTTTTTGATCTCGATGGCCGTAACTTCGGCGTAGGTCCTGAACCGGCCGCCCCGGGCAACTGCGGCCTCAATGTTTGCCAATGTCAACTGAAATACGTCGACGTGCGCATCGGGGCAGGTGTAGGCCTTCAGGACGTCCGCTGGCAGATTGGGCTCGAGGTTGAGGGCTTCATCGCGACTGAGTTCCTGTATCGGAATGCCGATGCGCTGGCAACCATCCGCCCATTGCTGCACATAGGCTGGATCGTCGCCTGGCAAATGGACAAACAAGCCGCCGGTATCGTGGATGCAAGGTGCGGCCACCTTCTTGATGAACCATGTTTTCGCCGATGCACTCCTTGGCAGCCTCAGCGTCCTTGACCACATAACGCCCGCCGCTGTGCAGCAGTCCGTGGCACCTGCCCGTAGCCCCATTGGCGAAGTCCTTCTTCTCCAACAGCACGGCGGGGATTCCGCGTAACGCGAGGTGCCACAGGCCCCCGGCTCCCGTGGCGCCTCCACCGATGATGACAACCTGTGTCTTTTCCATTGCATTCGGCTCCGTGAGTGACAACTCGGCGACGGCCAGTATTTGTGCCGACAGTACGAAGGAATGCAGGACGAGAGTACGTGCGAATAAGAATTTGTTTTTACGGCCGGAGGGATCTGGAGAGTGTCAGCTCGCGATTACGCGGCTAGTGCAAAGCCGGGGTGAGCTGCGCGATTCAGAACTCCATGCATGCCCTTCCGGGTTCGCTTATGTCGTTCTCTCGACCCGCGAACAGCTACCGCCAGTGGTTTCTCACGCACTCTCCACAAAGCGGGACTACAACAACGGGATTATGCGCCATTGCAGGGCGCGTGTCTGTGACGTATGAACGTCAGCGGCGGAAGATTGGGTCGCGGTCATGCCTGCACCAGCTTGTGATCGATGGGGCGATAAGCGGCCAGGACCTCCAAAACCGCGGGCATAAACACCGGCAAATCATCCGGCTTGCGGCTGCTGACGAAGTGTCCGTCGGTGACTACCGGTGCATCGCGGAAGATGGCCCCGGCGTTGATCAGGTCGTCTTTAATGCCCGGACTTCCTGTGACATGTACGCCAGCGTAGACGCCGGCCGAAACCGGGATCCAGCCACCATGGCAGATGGCGGCAACCAGCTTCCGGGACTGGTGGAATTCGGCAACCAGACTCTTCACCTTCTCGATGCGGCGCAGCTTATCGGGAGCCCAGCCGCCCGGGCAGATCACGCCGACAAAGTCCGCTTC
The DNA here is from genome assembly GCA_963836295.1 of uncultured Acidobacteriaceae bacterium. GTDB lineage: Bacteria > Acidobacteriota > Terriglobia > Terriglobales > Acidobacteriaceae > Bog-257. The sequence goes on from CAWIIY010000017.1 coordinate 474,570, forward strand.
GTTGACCTCGGCAATCGCGGCATCACTTGGACAGGGGTAGCCGTGTTTGCCGATGTAAGTGTGTCCTGCTTTCGGTCCGGCGATGACGACCTTGTATCCTGCTTCTTCGAGGCGATACTTGGGATACATCAGCTCCATGTCCTCGAAAGCGTCGTCCACAAAGATCAGTACGACCGGAGAATTATTATCAAGCATGACGAAGAACCTCCTAACAGTGGCATGAGTTAAGGCACTTGCAGCATCCACACCACGAGGTGAGAGACTTTACCGGCGAATTGCAGTGACGGGGGCTTTTCGCGGCGGGCGAAATCCTGCCGGGGCACGCCGGCTTTTCGCCGCCTGGTCGATGCTCGACCAGAAGATGACGAAATAATCCACCGCGGAAACCACCGAAAGCAGCAGCATGGCCCCTATGCTCAGCTTGGCCGCCCATTCAATGCTGAAAGCTGGATGAAAATCTCCGAGCTGCAGGGTGACAAGAGGCCAGTGGCGCTCGAGAATCGTGGCGATCACGGCTACCACTTGCACTGCCATCTTCCACTTGCCGAGATCACGCGCCTGAATCGTGAAGCCCTCGCTGGCCGCAACCACGCGCAAATCCGTGATCAAGATCTCACGCGCCAGAACGGCAATGACGATCCAGGCGGGCATGAGCTGAGGATTGAACTGCACCAGAACCACCAACGCCGAAAGGATCAACAACTTGTCGGCCAGTGGATCGAGCAGCATTCCCATCCGCGTCACCTGCCCGCGCTTGCGCGCCAAATACCCGTCGAGACGATCGGTGATCGCGGCCAACGCAAAAACCGCCGCGGCCAGCAGCTCCTTTTCACCGTGAACGCTACTGATCTGCGACGTCGAGAGGATCCAAATGAACAGCGGAATGCTAAGAATTCGGGTGATCGTGAGGTAATTCGGCAGGTTCAAGCGGGCACATCCTGCTCCGGCAGCATCCTGCTTCTTTATAGCATGAGTGTTGCGGTGATTTCGGGCATTCCACAACGCTCGTCATACTTTCGGCTGGAGTCAGTTCCATTCTGGGAACCGATACTGATGGGCGAGGCCTGCCGGCAACTGCCGCGGAGAGCGCGCGTAAGAGCCGGACGGCCAGTACTTGGGCAGCCGCTTGCCACGACTGTCTGTTGTCAGAACTCGGAGCGCTGAACCATGAGCACCCTGCGATGAGGATGAGTGGCCTCATAGTAGAGATACGCGGTCAAGATCCAGAAAAATACCGGGATCAGAGCCTGCTTCCACATTCCCCCAGGTACGCCTGGCTCCAGAACGCTCCGCGAGGGATCGTCAGGATCGTACGCTGCTATCGCGGTGCCATTCTGCGGATATGCCGATTGAATGGAGCGGGCGTCGTCTTCGCCATAGAAGACGGGCATCAGAAAACGAATTGTGCTTGAGCGGTAGGCCCGGCCAGCGAACTGATATTCATACTCGACGTCGGGGCCCCACCAATGTCCGACCGTGGAGACACCGCTGACTACAGCCGAGGAGGCGATACGCACCGGCACCGCCGGCCAATGCTGGCTGATGAGGCTCCGATAAAAGCCCATGCCCAAATTGAGGGTGAGCCAAACGGCAATGCTGCCCAACCCGACGATACCGATGAAGCGGCCTTTTGTGTCCGAACTCATAGCTCAGGTAAGTGGACTGGATGATGTCGCGGCGGGACTCGATGCAAAAAATCAACTCGACCGCGTTGCCCCACGTCTTTTGATTCAAGGAATATATCACGATCGGATGGCCGAGCGGTTGGTGGGAGACGAGTCTAGCTCGCTTGATCAGTCGACGCTCTGCGCGTCACGCCCTGCTTCCATTCGAAAATCCCTATCACATCATGCTGAGAACTGCATCACGGAAGACGCCGTCGCGAATGCGTAGAATCAACATTCCGAAACGGATCAGGTAGCGCGGCGATTCCAGCGTGTCGCCCCGGCCCAGAAATGACACGAGGGCGACGCGACCGATTTCAACCGGCTCCCGAGCCGATCAGAAACGCACTCTTTCCGAGTACTAGAGACTCTCCCTTTCTCAACCAGCATTCAAGGAGGAAAATCAAATGGCGCATGCTCAAATCGCCAGCAAACAGCACGAGATGTTCATCAACGGCAAGTTCGTTGCGAACTCATCCCGAAAGATGATTCCCGTCATAAACCCGTCCACCGAGGAAGTGATTTCAGAAATACCGGCAGGAACGCCGGACGACGCTGCTCTTGCCGTATCGGCGGCAGAAAAGGCCCAGAAGAGCTGGTGCAAACTTCCTGCCATCAAACGCGCGGGATACTTGCGGGAAATTGCCGCAGCCATCCGCGAAAAGAAGGACTTTCTCGCACGGACCATTGTGGAAGAACAGGCCAAGATACTTCCCCTCGCCGAAGTGGAAGTAAGCTTTACCGCCGACTATATCGACTATATGGCCGAATTTGCGCGGCGCTTCGAGGGAGAGATCATTCCCAGCGACCGTCCGAACGAAAACATCTTTCTGTTCAAGATGCCGATCGGTGTGATCGCCGGAATTCTTCCCTGGAACTTTCCCTTTTTCCTGATCGCCCGCAAGATGGCGCCCGCGCTGGTCACCGGCAACACCATCGTCATTAAGCCGAGCTGTGAAACCCCCAACAACGCGTTCGAATTCGCCAAGATCGTGGCCAAGACCTCGTTACCCGTGGGCGTTTTCAACCTCATCTCGGGCACCGGCTCGGTGGTGGGCAACGCGCTAGCCAGCAATCCCAAGGTTGGAATGGTAAGTCTGACGGGTAGTGTCGAAGGCGGAGTGGCTGTCATGCGCGCTGCTTCCGAAAATGTCACTAAAGTATCGCTGGAACTGGGGGGCAAGGCCCCAGCCATTGTCATGCAGGACGCAGACCTCGACTTGGCAGCCACCGCGATCCGCAACTCGCGGATCATCAACACCGGCCAGGTTTGTAACTGCGCTGAGCGCGTTTACGTCCATGAATCCGTAGCCGAGAAATTCATCGAGAAGGTAACGCTGGCGATGAAGCTTACCAAGGTTGGCGATCCTCTGAAGGACACCGACGTTGAGATGGGCCCGCTGGTCAGCCGGCAGCAGTTGGAGCAGGTTGAGGCGGCAGTCCAGCAAGCCGTTCGCGACGGCGCCAAGATTGTCTTGGGCGGCAAGCGGATGAATCGGAAAGCCGGGTTCTTCTTCGAGCCGACGGTGCTGATCAATTGCAAGCAGAGCAGTGCAATCATGCAAAAGGAAATCTTTGGCCCGGTGCTGCCCATCACTACCTTCAGGGACCTGGATGAGGCCATTGAGTTCGCCAATGATTGCGAATACGGACTGACTTCTTCCATCTACACGCAGAATATTGATGTCGTGATGCGCGCTTGCAACGAGATCAAGTTCGGCGAGACTTACGTCAATCGGGAAAACTTTGAAGCCATGCAGGGTTTCCACGCCGGGTGGCGCAAGTCGGGCATTGGCGGCGCCGATGGGAAACATGGGCTGGAAGAATACTTCCAGACACACGTGGTTTATCTGGACTACAACCAAAGCAGGAAGTGACTGAGTATACATTCGGGCTTCGCCGACCCATATTTTGTACCGGGTGGACACCGTCATCGCTTAGTCAACGAAGGAGTACAGTCAGAAACCCGATATGTTGTGAAACAGCGAAACTGGTACTTTTTGGGTCGCTGGAATCAAATCGGCATAGGGGGAGAGTCGCCTCTCTCCCCCGCCACAACAACGTACATGTGGGTCCGCATACGGCGCCATTTTGCGCATGACCCGCTTGTTGGCCGACGTCCATCCCTCTTCCGAACAACAGCGAGGTGCTTTGTTCCGTCCGGGTCGCAGGTCGCACGAAAAATTTCGGCACACCCGGGCTTATTAAGACTGACTGCCCTTATATCGGCACTGCCGTCATTGACCGGGCAGCCTAACTGGGCTTGGTTCAGAATCTCTACGCTGCGCACAAGGATAATCGGGCGTTTCTTCATACCCGCTTTGGCTTGGGGGCTGGGGCTGGAGGTCGAGAAATATTCCTGCCGTTCCGGCGGGAGAAGTGTTTCTTACTCGACATCCCCTATGGCGATCGGAACTTGCTGCCTGTTAGCCTGATAGAACAGATAATAAGTACTTGGAGTTGAAAACGCTGCCGTGACTTGCCAGGCCACACGACCGGGGACACGGTGGCGACTATCGCTCTCTCAGGCCCACATACCTGGCTTGAACCAACCGAAGGATGACAGCGAAAATCATTGCAGTAGAGATACCGAACATCAACACTCCATCGGCTGCTTCCAGCGGCCCCAGCAGCTTCCACGACGGCGTCATAATAATGTCTCCATAACCCAAGGTCGTGTAATTGACTGCCGAGTGGTAGTAAGCGAGTCCGAACTCCTGAAATTCTCCACAGAGTATGAACACTTCAGCCCACAACCCAATTCCAATCAGGTGCGCGAACAGTGACAGCAAGCTAACCAGGACAACGATGGGAAGGTCGACCCAGACTCCCGTTCCTATACGGCCGCGTCTTCTTTCGCGGCGAACGAGGTTTACTGTCGTGCCGACCGCCAGGGCGTGGATGCAGACCGTACATAGAACTACCCCGATGCCAACCGCCAGAGGAATTGCGAATCGAGGACTTTGCATCATCCGATCACGCCTGCCCGAGTTTCTTACTCTCCTTGATTTCCATCATTCATCTACAGGCTCGCCAGCGACAACTCAGTCAATCTCGGGATTGCTTATGATATCTTTCAGGGCCGAGACGCGCGATTCATCATCGAGGGCCCGGAGAGCGATTCTCCACTAAGAGGCCCCCGGGGCCCTTCTTCAGCGCGAGGGGCTCCTGCATCAGTGGTAGGGATGCCCCGTGGAGCGCAAGAGACTTGCCCCGTTCCGACGCCACTTTGTACGCCAGCAAATCCGCGCGGACGCCTGCTGCGGTTTGGTAGCGAAGATTGCGATCTTTCTGGAGTGCCTTCGTTACGATGCGTTCGAATTCTAATGGAGGAAGCAAACGTCCGCCAGTCTCCCGTGCCCGCAAACATATCGCAGAATGGCCGGCGCACGTCCGTCAGTTCGGACCAGCAGCGGCGCCTTCTGGCGGCCGTTGCCGCCACCGCGCAAAAAGGAAACATGAGCGCTCTAGAAGGTCTCTTCGCTGAGGATCCTGTCTCTTGTTCGGATGGCGGTGGGATTATGCGCGCGGCCGCGTCCCAGTTTCTGGCCGCAGGCGTGTGGCGGCTGTATAACTGTGCAACTTCGCCCTTGGCCTACACAACATATCGGCGATTGTTTGCGCCAAGGTTAAAGACACATTAACAACTGAACAATGCCGTGTGCAGGCCGAAACTGAACCTAAGCGCCTGCACGAAGACCCGTCAGATTCATCAGTGTTTGATGCGTGCCGAGCGTCTCTGGCCCGTCCGAGTCCCCCTCCGGCTACGACTGCAAATAGGTGCCGTCGCTTTCGAGAATCGAAGCTTGCCGTCCATCCCGAACATAGATGTCGAGGATCTCCCAAAGCTTCGTCCTGGGGCCCTCGGCAGGCACTGGAGTCACAACCTCAATGCGCTTGGAGAGATTCGGTTTTCCTTCCGAGTCGGGTGGCCGTCTGAGGAGGTCACCCGCGGGTGACCTCCCAGACATGTTAGTGATGTTCCGGAACGTAGTCTTGACACTTCTGTGGATAATCCGCGGCCGGTACGACGCGAACCAGTTCCATCATCCCTCGGTCTTCGTGGGCCAGGATGTGACAGTGAAGCACGTAGGTTCCAGTGAAATCCGGATAGGTCTGCCGGATCGTAATTTTGCCTGGATAGATTGGATAGATCATGTTTCCGTCTTTGTCAGTCGCCGCAGACGGTATTGCGATCACGTCCTGCCACACGAAGTTGTCCTTCGGCAGGTAATGGCTATATGTGACTGGGTTGTCGGGGCCAAGAGGTTCTTGGGGATTAGACAAGCTAGGTATATCGATCTCGACCACCTGAAATGGATTGATGTGGATGTGGAACGGGTGTGGCACGATCGTATAGTTTTCCAGCACCCAGTCCTGCAAGCCATTCAGCGGCATACATTGGTCGATGACCAGGGGGATTCCGAATTGCTTGCCATTGATCATGTAGTGGGGTGGGTAGCGATTCGTACCGTTGGGTGGCTTGCCCGGCGTCTGCCTGCCGTCCTCCCACTCGAATTTCACGGGCGAATTGGGATTGGTAACATCGTGCGGGCCGGGTGGGTGTAGATCCCAAAGGAACTTCGGCATCTGGGCCCACTGCTCCTTTTTGGGGAAATCGCCATTCGGCGGCCTTACCACGTCACCAGCAACACTGACGAAAAACATGATCGGCCCACCAGAAGTGCCGTTGAACGCGTATACTCCGGGGGTCATGGGCGCTTGGACGAGCAAGTCGGCACGGTTCCCACCCGCCAACACAAGTCCACCCGGCACCTGATCTTTATCTTTTCTGAGAAACGGCTGCTGGTCGTAGTTAGTCGGGCTGAACTGCACCCCGTCCTGCGCCGTCTGTTTGAATGTGAATCCCTCAGTCTGAAACAGGCCAGGACCGATGACCCCATTGAGAAACTGGTTGCCCTCGGTGGCATTCAGCAAACGCCAGAGTTGAACTTCGCCCGGCTGCATGGTGATGGTCGGCGTCTGCAGGCCATTGATGAGAACCTGCGCGATGCCTTTGCCATTGGCGCCTTTCCGCTCAAGATTCTGCGTTGTGTCGTACTGCTGAAAAACGATGAGCTTCTCATGGTTTCCGTAGGTGTCTCCCCACCCGTAAAACTTTTTGATGACCTGGTCGTAGCCGCCGTCCTGGTTCGATTCAATGACGATCATCCCGGCCAGACCATTGAGGATATGGAGAGAGGTAGAGCCATGTTTGTGCGCATGGTACCAGTGTGTCCCCGGCGCCTGTCCGGCCGTCCACTTTCCAGTACTGTAATCGGGGACTACGAAGAAGTTTGGATAAGCGCCCATAATGTACTGCGGCCACTGGCCCCCTTTAATCATGTGCTCGTCTGCCGCCCATAGGGACTCGGGCGGAGGCAGATGGTTTTTCTTGGCCTGCTCTGCGGCGTGCTCGTCGTGTTCCTTAATCACTTTCTCCTGATACTCGCGGTAATTCTCCGGCATGTCGGCCCACGTCTGCGGGATCTTGCCCGAGTCATAGATCTTGTTAAAGGTGGCGCTCCAGTCTGGCTGGTCCTTCTGAGGGAGCACCTCCACCAGAACGTTGTCGCTCACCCCATCTGGACTAGTATGGGTACCGTGGAAGTGGAGATTGGCGGTGCTGGAGCCGTGAAAGCAGTCGGGAAAAACGTCCCTCCCAGGGTAGATGGTGCCGCTCTGGTCACATCCGAAGCTGGAAACGCCTGGTTTGCTGTTTGTGTCAAACGTATAAGCGAACATGCTGTCGTCAATTTTGTTGAGGAACGAAATCTCCACCAGGTCTCCGAGGCGGAGCCGCAGGGTCGGTCCGGGACTGACGTTAGTGCCAAAATCGGGCTCCGGCTGGGCGGGGCCCGACCCGCGGAACTGCCGCAATGTCACGGTAGCAAGGCCCGGTATAAAGTACTGGCCGCTTCTGAGTTCCATGATCCCGCGCAGCCTGTTCTCGCTGGGGCGATCACGGATCTCGGGTGGATTAGCGAAGGGAGGGCTGCCCAGATTTTTCGCGTTCTGCGCCAGCGACACGGGAGCGACCAGGAACGAGAGGCCGATGATGGCTGCGACCGCGGTTGCCAACGCGGTCCCGACTTGGTTGCCATTGGCGAACTGCCGCGAGGTTGGCGCTGCGCGGTGCACGTCCCGGCCCTGGCCCGCGCCTTGGTGGTTGAGGCTGCCGATGCTTTTACCGCCGGTTCCTTTTTTCACAGAGGTCTCCTCTCGCGTCGTGGTGCCCTCAGATTATGCAGTTACGTTCATCGAGTACTGAACCTGCTGGAGGTTTGCCCCCATACCGTCGTTCACAACGAACGTGAAGTTGTAAGTTCCAACCTCGGTAGGCGTGCCAGTCACCGTGATCCCGGTACTGTCGCTCGAGGTTACCAATTGCAGTCCCGGCCCGATGCTGCCCTGCACTACGGCGCCGCTGTTGAGCTGGAAGACTTCGCCGCTGATTTGATAAGGCGACATCCCTCCTGTCACAACCTGCACCCCCGGGGAGACGATGGGCGTGTTTACCTTAGTGTCAGGTAACGTCGTGGTTCCCGCCGCGAGCGGATTGTAAACGTTGATTATCCCGACTTCATTTTCATGCCCGGGAATCTGGCAACCATACGTATAAACGTAGGGAAAAGGTGGTCGTAGGGTGTCGGGTTGAGGAACCGGGCATTGGCTCGAATTTGGAGACGGGGCTGGGCCAAGTTGATTCGTGCAGATCGTCGGCCAATGGGCCTGGGTTTTGTCGTCGTTGGTAAAAAACACGTTCTCGGTTGCGTCAATCGAAACGGTTTCAAACGTCACGATGCCGTTGCTGCACGTTATATGTATGTGATTCTGCATCGATATCTTCTTTCGTTCAACCCACCATCTCGGCGGCTGGGTAACAGGAAATGGCGAAATCTGGTTCTAAAACTCACACTCTTCAACGGTCGCAATCGGAGTGCAGTTTCCACTATCAATGTGTCGAGAGACGGGTTCAGATCCTCACAGCCTCACCTAAACTCGCAGATAATGAGATCAAAACCCAAGAAGATAGAGTAAACGTACGAACGGTACTACAACACATTCTGAAGTGCAATAAGATTTGTGGGAAAAATACCGCGACGGCGTTAAAGCAGATGACCGTTTACCAGTCGTCTATCACTATTGCTTCACTTGCCGGGCTCGCTTCGTTTGTTCGTGCCAGCGTGTCGCTCATTTAAGTTTGTTCGTGATTCGCGCGTTCTCCAGCCCAGGCGGATGTTACCGGAACTTCCGTTGACGGTCGCCGGGGAACCGAAACGCCTTACGGATTAGCAGGGGTGTAGGTATTTGCGTCAGTACCAGTACCGTCCAGTGATGCGGGACGTTGCCATAAGCGAGCACGTAACCAGGAAGGCGCTGCACCAGAATCCCATGCTTCCCCAAAGTATCGCCTACAAAGCGATCCTCGGCCCAGTCGCCGTTTGGTTGGGCATCAGCCACGATGGTCATAGCTTTGCGGGACAGCCAATACGCGCCGCCTGCCGCATAGTTATAAGGGTAGGTTCCTTTTGGTTTTGCCGGCACGGTGGGCGGCACTATGCATGAGCCCGCATCGCTGGCCGGGACGAAGATACCCGCATAATCATGCCTGCTTGGCCGAAACTGGTTAACACGGATACAGCAATCGTCATCCACTTTCAGCATCCTCACATAGCCCTGCATCAAAGCCCATCGACACACTGCTTGGGTTTTTTGAACGAGTGAGTAATAGTCATCCGGCAGGCCGAGACGCTCACCGTCGAATATTTGCACGTCATAACCAGCGACAATAGCCCTGGGAATCCAGGTGTCCTGCTGCGCCAATACGCGATCAGCGTTTTGTTTGCAGGTGATGATTGCAATCAGTATCTTCGAGGGGGATTTGAAGGGGAGCTTTTGATTTACCTGGCTGACCCGACACTTCATCTTCTGAGGAGCGATAAGGGATTCCGTCGAATTGAGAAATCCTCTCAATATGACAGGGTGCACAATGGCGAGTGTATACCTGCTTTTCGAGGCATTCCAGTGCAATATTCCTCTCAGGTGATGTCCCGCCGCTTGTGTAAGAAGCGAGGGGGTGTAAGTTGACTTTGGCCTGACAAGCTGAAGCCCGGGCCGCGACGGTAGACCAGCAGCGACTTGTATTCGTCGACTTGCGCGATTTTCCTCTCCTCGGCAGCTCTCCGCAGGATGATCTGGGTTCTCTCCGCCGCACCGCCCGCGGAAAACTTATAGAACAAGATGCGGCCGTTGCGATTGAGCCTGCCGAGGAAGAGGTCCACGAGGGTGGAGTCATTCAGAGGCGCATAGGCAGAACGTTTCGGGTCGTAGAATTCTCCGAGATGAAACAGGGTGACGTAGTCGAACCGGGGCAGCAGGCGCGCCCGCAGCGTGTACACGTCGGCGAAAATCACCTGGTAGGAACCGGCCGCCAACGGATTGGAGATGATGTAGTCCATGTACTTGCTGTACTCCCGCCGGGAGGCCGTGATAGCGAAGACCAGATTCGGCTTCTCCAACGCGGCGTTTGCCTTGCCGACAAGATGGTGAGAGCCTGTGCCGAAGTGAAAGATCACCTTGTTTGCCACCTTCTTCTCGACGACGTATTCGACGAAGTCTCCATCGCACGGACAGCTAAGCGTTCGCAGCGGCCAGGAGTGTTTCCAGTAATTGAGTTCCATTTTCAGATCGCTGAGCGACCGAGACCATCCACACAAGCGATCCACCCAGCTCCGGCCGGGTTATGAAGGGCGTCGATGTGGTGCATCCCGAACAGCGTCCAGTCCTCACGCGGAGACAACAGCGGACGATCGAGAGCCGGCGCGTCCCGATAAGTGGCACACGTCAATTCCACAATGCGGAAAGCGTGAACCTGCTTTCCGTACGTGGGAAAGCAATCCTGTGCATAGCGAATCAACTGGCCGTCCCATCTGATAACACGACCGCCGGGCCTCGCAATGTGGGGATTGTTATCGATAATCGGGCTCAGAGGGTGCTCCTTCCATGGGCAGAGTGAGCCTGGCGGCGTCAAATAAGCAAAGCTGGTCGTGACGGTAAGGGCGGCCGCAAGCCATTATCCACCAGCGCCCCTGATGCCGGAAGATCGAGCTGTCGGCGAATTCCCCTTCAACCAGATCGGCGAACGGCACCCATCTGGAAGGAAAGACAGCCGCCCGGTAGAGCCGTATGCACCCCGCTCCCAAGGTTTCCGGAACCATGAAGAAGTCGCCACGCCATTTGAAAACGTAAGGGTACGAAAGATGGAAGGGCTCCTCCAACACGATGCCCCAGTATGTCCATGTCCGGGCGTCCTCGCTGGTCGCCAGAGAGATCACGCCCCGTTCCGTCGCGGCGACCATCGCCTCAAAGAACATATACCAGATTCCCTTTTCATGGAGCATGAAAGGGTCTGCCACAAAAGTCGCCTCGCAGTCGGTGACGTGGTGCCGCGTCAGCACGGGGTTGCGCACTTTGTCCCACTCCGTCAATTTCAGCGGCGAAGAACCGGCGAGCATTCCAATAGACCAGTCGCAAAGGGCGCGAGTGAGCCGCGTTTTTTTCATTTAGACCGTGACGCCCCGGACTAACTGCGCTGTGCCGGCGGGGCCCTCTTCCCCAGCCTCGTAATGCCCTGTTGACGCTCAAGGACGCTCGTCCTAAGATTGCCCCATCATGTTGTCTCCCACTTGCAGCGTCGGAAAGGTCTTGGGTCACTGAGTGGAACGCTGGCGAATGACGGTGCTGGAAATAAATACGATAGAGAATTGCGGAAATAAGATATCGGTAACAATTAAGTTGGCGCTACACGTCGATAGTTTGACGAGACGACGTAATCTGTCAAGGCACATAGGTGGCGGGCTCGAAGAGACTGGGATTTTGGTGTTCGAGCGGGGCCATCGTGTGCTATGTTCTCGCACCACTCTCATAATAGAGATGTCGCAGATATCACGAACGCACTAGAAAGGACACCGAGCCGTGGCCAAATCCAGGCGCATTACCGCGAAACGTTTCCTGCATCTGCTGAGGCACGTTATTGAGGAGTTGGCCCTGTGCTAGACAAAATCGTTCCCCTACGCTGGAGTGATGCCGAGCAACCGCGTGCGTGTGGAGATTTTCCAACAGCACTCGTAGATTGCGCTTCAACTGCTGCTGAGGAGGGTATCCGAACGATTGCGACGTGCGCGATTGAGGGAGCCTCAGCGATAAGGTTCCGGGCTGGATTGCTGTTTTCCTCGCGGGAATTCGCACTCTTCGATTGTCCATTGACGTTCTGCACCGTGGGGAAGCATGTGGTTCTTATCGGACCCAGAGAGCCTGGAGAGGCGTTGTGGTGCTATCCGAAAGCACCTCATGCCTCTGTCGGAGCCCAGAACAGGGATTGGTGAGAAAGTCAGCGATCCTTACTTCGGACCAGCGTTGTGGACGGCAATGGGGAAAGAGACGGCTAAGTACTCGCCCATCGCTAATGGTTTGGTCTTTAACGATGAACCTCAAGGCGAGGCAAATGGAGAATTGCCTGATGCGATCCTGTTCCACAGCACCGATCTTCCTGGCCAGATTACGATGAAACTGGAGCCAACCACGCGTTGCAATTTTCAATGCGAGTTCTGTTACGGCAGATATCTGAAGCAGACCAACCTTTCTCAAGACGGTCTGATAGAAGTCTTGGACCACGTGCCGGGTCTACGGTCAGTCGAGCTAACGGGGGAGGGCGAGCCGCTGATGGTTCGTGAGATCTTCGAGTTCTTGCACGAATGCCGGAAGCGTTCATTGTGGACCCACATTACCTGCAACGGATCGATGCTTACTGAGAAGAACGTCCGTCGCTTGCTTGCCACCGGGCTAAATTCACTGGCGGTCTCGTTGGAATCTCTAAACCCAGAGCGGTTCGCCCGGATACGTCCTGGCGGGAGACTGGAGCAAGTGCTGAAGGGCATCGGACTGGTAGAGAGCGTCCGTCATGCCGAGAGGATTCCACTGGCGACACAACTTTGGGTGACAATCCTGCGTGACACGGTTGCGGAAATTCCTAACATTGTCCGGTTTGGGGCTGAAGCCGGAATAGACACGGTTGGCTTTCAGTTTCTGAACCCGATGGCCTCCTACCGGCGATTTTATCCTCCAGCATTAATGGCGAACCTATTGTCTGCTGAAGAGGCCGGCGCCATCATATCTGACCCCGGAACGCCTGCAGAAACTGCGGCGGCATTGGCTGGCGCGCTCAGAATCTATTGGGGGAAGACGTGCGGAATTTTTATGAGCACAGTTATGGCAGACGCTGAGGGCCGCGTGAGCCCTTGTTGCCTTCTTAAGCCGCCTGACTATGCCGAATTCGGAAACCTCAAGTCGCAAAGCCTGGAAGATATCTGGAGAAATCCTCGGTTCGAGCGTTTTCGCTTTGCCCTTCAACATGGGATTGTTCTCAGGAGCTGCACTGATTGTCCTTATGTGGCTTCGGCCTAACGCACGATTTTCGCGGGCTCGAACCGCGGGGTAACGTTCAAGACGTCAGGAAACTGCGGAGGCAGGGTGTCGTCAAGGGCAGAACTCGGCGGTGACTGCCTTTCTTGGCGGGTGGGGGGCGCATGACTACGCCTGCGTTTGGTAACGACGCCCGCGCCTTATGGTTCACTGCACCCGGCAAGGCGGCCTTGCGCTCGGGCGCTATTTGTGCACCTGCTGCCGGCGAAATCTGCACCATTCGATCCCTCTACTCGGCCGTTAGTGAAGGCTCGGAGCGTCTCGTGCTGGCGGGCAAGGTTCCGCCTGAGCTGCATCAATCCATGCGGGTTCCCTATATGGAAGGCGATTTTTCCTTTCCGGTCAAATATGGCTACTCGCTGGTCGGCGTAGTGGACAAGGGCGCTTCGCATTTGCTGGGGGCAGTGGTGCACCTCCTACATCCGCACCAGGACATTTGCTGCGTGGATTCCGCGGATGTCTTTCCGGTTCCGGAGGGCGTTCCTGCTCGCCGTGCGGTCTTGGCAAGCAACCTGGAAACCGCTGTGACGGCCATCTGGGACGCTCGCCCGGCGTTGGGCGAGCGTGTACTCATCGTTGGCTTCGGATGCATCGGAGCGCTGATTGCACAGTTGTTGCGCGGCATGCCAGGGATCGATCTGCACATTGTCGAACGGGACGAGGCAAGGAGCCATGTGGCCCGGAGCCTTGGCTATCGTACGGGAGCGCCTGCCGGAGAGGAACAATTCGACCTTGCGTTTCATGCCAGCGGCTCGGCAGCGGGGTTACAGGTTGCCATCGACCGCGTCGGCATGGAGGGCCGCATTGTGGAGGTGAGCTGGTATGGAACAGCCGAGGTTCCCCTACGGCTGGGCGGTACCTTCCACAGCCAGCGCAAAACCATCGTCGCGAGCCAGGTTTCTCACCTGCCTAGCTTTCAGACCTCGCGCTGGGACCGGATCCGCCGCAAGCAACTCGTGTTTTCTCTCTTGCGCGATCCGACCTTCGACCTTTTGCTGGATGAACCGATTCCCTTCGACAAACTGGAGGATTTTTTCAACCATTCGCCCGCAAGACAACGTGCGATCGTCCCTTTAGTCGCTTATCGATGAAGAAGAAGATCCTGCTCATATCCGACGCGAACCCTTATCCGGTCGTGACCGATGGCTGTGAAAAGCTCGTACTCGATTACCAGCGTACGGTCTTCTCCGGCTACGACGTCCACTTCGTTGCGACCGAGCCGGAAACCTGGGCCCCGCTGGCATGGTTCCACGATGAGGCCAACCGGGGCCCGTACAACCTGGATCGTCTGCTTGAGGTTGGGTTTGCCTTTGCCTTCTTCATCGGCTTCCGGAGCAGCGATTTCTCCATGCGAGTCGCAACGCGAGTGCCTTCCTTCTGCCTTACCGACACACATCCGCATCCCGACGTCCCCGACGGGATTTTCAGAGGGATTCTCTCTCATCGCGCCGCCGTGCCTCGCGGGGACGTCCTGCTCTGCGGTGGAAGTTACAACTCCGAGATCTTTTACAAAGACAGGACCGGAGAAGACTTGATTCTCTCGGTCGGTCGAGTTCATCCCGACAAGAACCAGTTCGAACTGGTCAACGAATACCGCAATCGCATCTACGATCGATACGGGCTGCCACTGTACCTCGTCGGCGGGATAAGTGACCTCAGCTACTATCAGAAGTTGCGTCCGTCGATCGATCAGGTCAGCGTGCGGTCCACGATTGACGACGAACACCCCGATGCCCTGGAGAACTGGCGCTCGCCGGACCAGATCGCTGCTCTTTTGAATCGCGCTCGATTCTTTGTTGCTGCGTCTCCCAAGGAGAGCTTCGGCATCGCTCTCGCCGAGGCGCTGGCCTGCGGCGCCACCTGTGTAGTGAACGGCGATTTCTGGGGCTTCGACCCGGCGGAGCCTCGGGCCGTATGTGTTTGGTAATATCACCGGCAAGCGTGGGTCGATCCTCGATGTGTTGGAAGAGGCTCTTGCTGTGGACGCGCGGCGGGACGGCTCGGAATGGGTAAAGAAGTACTCGATATGCCACGCCGCGGAACGCCAGATAGAGTTCATAGAAAGCCGCCTGAGAGAGAGATGATGCAGGCTTACGGCAAGGCCAGCGGATGAGGCAGAACCCGGTCCTCCGCAAACTCGGATTCGGCCCCGGCGACCGCGTTGTGATCGTCCACGCCGATGACGTAGGCATGTGCCAGGCCACCGTGCCGGCATTCTTTGAACTGGCTGCGGGAGGATTAGTTTCGGCGGGCTCGGCCATCGCCCCGTGCCCCTGGTTTCGCGAGACTGCGGCATGGTGGCGCCGCAATCCGGAGGTTGACCTCGGCGTTCATCTAACGCTTACCAGCGAATGGGAGCATTATCGCTGGGGACCGGTGGCGGCCTGCGATCCCGCCTCCGGCATGATCGACATCGACGGCTGTTTCTACCGCGCGCCCGCGCTGATGAATCGGCCCGATCCTCAGGCCGCCCTCCGCGAGATGCGTGCCCAGGTCGAGCGCGCCCGCGACACGGGTATCGATGTCACCCACATCGACTGTCACATGTTTGCGATGCTGGTCGACGGACTAGTTGATTCGTACGTAGCTCTCGGTTTGGAACTTGGGCTGCCGGTTCTAATGACACGGCAGCCGGCGTGGCTGGAAACGCTTTCCGCGGCGGCCATCGACCGATGGGAGGAAACCGGATTGCCCGTGTTCGATCACGTTCGGGAAATGCCGCTCGACCATTCGCCGGAAGCGCTGTTGAGCGCGGCGAAGATCATATTTGACGAGTTGCCTCCGGGACTGACCTATTTCATCATGCACCCGGCCCTGGATACTCCCGAACTCCGTGCCATGAGCGGAGATTGGCGCCAGAGAGTAGCCGACTACGAGACATTTCGCGATCCGGAACTACACGATCATGTGCGGCGCGCGGGCATCCACGTGATCGGATGGCGGCCGGTCCGCAAACTTATGCCAGGAAGCTAACCGTGCAAGCACAAACCCAGGGTCACCGATTCCTGGACGGTGTCCGCACCTACTACGACAAGAACACGCCACGCTTCGTGCGCTCGCATCCTTCGGCCGTGGCCAACGCCATTCACCGCGAGGTCTGGGGACCGGGCGTCCAGGGCGAGAAGGAGGCGTTCGAATACGTCAATAGTCTGGTCCTGCGCTCGATCACGGCCATTGCCGGCTCATTTCCGTCTCCGATGCAGGTGCTCGATCTGGGATGCGGAGTGGGCGGCACACTGTTCTATCTCGCGGGGCGGACGCCGATCGAGGGTCTAGGTATCACCCTAAGCCCAGTTGGGGTTCGCCTGGCAGAGAGCCTGGCGCGCGAGGCCGGACTATCCGTGCAATGCCGCTTTCTTGAAACCAACTACCTGGAGTTGCCGGATGTGGGCGCGCGGCACGCTGTGTACGCCATCGAATCGTTCCTCCACGGTCCCGATGCCGGCAGGTTTTTTCAGTCCGCGGCCGCCGTCATCCCTCGCGGGGGCCGTCTGATCATTTGTGACGATTTTCTAACCGAGGGAGCAGCGGCTAGCACAAACAGGAAGGACAAACGCAACCTGTCAGACTTCCGACGGGGATGGCACGTCGGGACCCTGATCACCACAAGGCAGGCCGAGATCCAAGCGGAAAATGCCGGGCTACGCTTGGTCGACAATCAGGATCTTACCCCGTATCTGCGGTTGCGCCGTCCTTGCGACCGTATGATTGCAATGTTTGTAAATCTGGGCCGCGGATTGCCTTTCCGATCGCCCTGGTGGGATAGCTGGGTCGGGGGTCATGCCATTCAACGATGTTTGCTGACAGGACTTATCGAGTATCATTTTTTGGTATTTGAAAAAGTGCTTGATTAATAACGGAGCCTGTATCATCTTGACATGAATTTCGAGCCGGCATGGAGCTTGCGTCGGATTAGGTTTGGCAGGACGTGCTTACAGTTCCCGCTGGCCTCTCTGTTGACGGCCAGGGCGCATCGGAACGGGCTCGCGTCCGCCACCAGTTCGGGGATTCACTGGCACGTACGTGCTGCACTGTCACCTTCTGGCGCACGAGGATCCCGGTATGATGTAGATCGTCCATGTCGTGGAACCCGACAAGTAGCCTTGATCGTGCCAAGTCGATGTTCCCCAGTACACTGACCCTCCGGGAGGAGCCTACGTTAAAAACGGCTTACAAGTTAGCGGAGGCAAGAATCCCAACCGAGTTCGGGGTTTTCGCCTTACACCTCTACCGCAACGGATCGAACGAAGATCACGTCGCATTCGTGCTGGGAAACGTCGCCGAACGGGAGAACGTTTTCACCCGAGTGCAGTCGGAGTGCTTCACAGGCGAGATCCTCGGGTCCTTGCGTTGCGATTGCTCGGCGCAGCTCCGTCTGGCGTTGCAGCGGATCGCACAAGAGGGCTCCGGCGTCCTGATCTACCTGCGACAGGAGGGCCGCGGAATCGGCCTGCTCAACAAACTGCGGGCCTACAATCTGCAGGACCAGGGTCACGACACGGTTGATGCCAATCTGCTACTCGGCCGCGATTCCGACGAGCGCACCTACGATCTCGCCGCACTGATGCTGCGCGACCTGAGAATTCGGTCGGTGCGACTGCTGACAAATAATCCGTCCAAGATCGACGGGTTGCGCGCACTGGGCATTACGGTGAGCACTCGTGAGCCATTGGTGGTGCCACCGCACGCCGAAAGCGTCAGCTACTTGCAAACCAAGGTTCGGCGGATGGGGCACCAGATCGATCTGGCAATAAGCACCGTGATCGGCAGCGGTGCGCACAATGGGGATGGCACATTGCATCCCGATCCCGTCAGCGAGATTGCCGTACGCTCGTCCGGATTTCGCGAGCGACACAACCGGCCATTTGTGACGTTGTGCTATGCGCAGAGCCTCGACGGTTGCCTTTCTTCTTCGCCTGGAAAGTCGCTGGTTCTGAGCGACGTTGAAACTTCGGCCCTGGCTCATCGCCTGCGCGCTTCTCACGATGGCCTAATGGTGGGAATCGGTACCGTGCTTAGCGACAACCCCCGCCTGACGGTGCGTTACGTGCCGGGACGGAATCCGCAGCCGATCGTATTGGACAGCCGGCTCCGCATTCCGCTCGATTGCAACTTGGTGCGCGAACCACGTCGCAGCCTGTGGGTAGTGTCGGTAGAAGGAGGCGCGCCCGAGCGACGGCGGGAAATTGAGGCGGCAGGGGCCACGGTGCTCGGCGTCGCCGCCAGTGGCGATGGCCGGGTGAATCTCGCGGACCTGATGCCGCGCCTGTCCGAGCGGGGCATGCGCTCAATCATGGTCGAGGGCGGAGTGCAAGTGATACGCAGCTTGATGGCCGCGCGGCTGGTCGATTACCTAGTGGTCGCCGTCGCGCCGCGCTTTATCGGCGGAGAACACGGGGTGCGGGTACAGACTGAGCTGTTGGCGGGCCCGCGATGCGCAGTTTTCACCATTCGAAGATCGGTGGCGACCTGGTTCTCTGGGGCGAACCTGCGTGGCCCGACTGAACACCCGCATGATTGGCTGCCGGAGAGAACTGGTCGATCACTTCGAGCAGAGTACCCGGTGCATTCTCGAAGCCCGGGATCGCCTTCGTCGTATCTGCCGACTGTGTATGTTTTGCAGCGAGCTGATCTTTGCAGACGTCAAGAACGTCTGAGAAAGCTCTCCAGCGCGAACCCGCATTCTTCCCAACTTGGAAAATGGCTACTAGCCTTTCGGTTCGCCTCACCCAAGCGCTGCCTTTCGTCGCCGGCTGCAATAAGGCGCCGCAAAGCTTCCACCCAGCCGGCCGCGTTGCCGGGTTCGGTCAGGGTCTGCCTGGAGACTTCCGGCAGCAGCTCCGGCAGTCCCCCAACCCGGAAGGCCGCAACGGGCAGTCCCCGGGCCATCGCTTCCATTGTCGCCATACTGCAGGTTTCGAAGTGCGAGGGCAGCGCAAATATATCGGAACGGTCGTAGGTGGCGATGACTTCGGGTGGGGACAAGGCGCCACGGATCGCGATGCGGTCACAAACCGGCGACCGGCCTACGCGATCTCGAAATTCACGGGCAAAAACGGCATGGAGCTCGACATCGCCAATGACCTCCCAGGACCAACTCAAACCAGACAGACTCTCCAGCGCGCAGAGCATCTCCGATAGGCCTTTGTCAGGGACGATGCTGGCTACCGTTACGACGACGGGTTTTCCCGACGCTGGCGGTCGAAGTATGGGTTGCCGGTAGTCCGCAGCGAGACCCGGTCTGATGGCTTCGACTACTCCCGGAAAGCCGCTGGCTCTCAGCGCACGCTGGGCGAACTCGCTGGTCGTCACCACCGCGCTGTAGCGCCGTAGCATTGCCGATTCCGTGGCGGCGCGTGCTGAGCATCGGCGCCGCGGATCGAAAATCTCGAGATAATGCGCAATCAGCACGCCCGAAGCGTCAGCGCGTTTCGCAAGATGCGCGGCGCCAGTCTCCAGGCAGAGGCTATCCACCAGCCACAAACCGCCTGGCCATAACTGGAAGTCCCCGGCGGAATCCAGGTGAAGTTCTACTTGCCTGGATTTCGCCAGATGGCTGAGAATCCTGCGGTTGTAAATGCTGCCGCCCGTCAGGCGGTCGTGGATCGACGGCATCAGAGCGTGGATCACGGCGAAGCCTCAGCCCACGTTATTTGTGTAGCTCGCCCAAGCGACGTGTGACTCGTGCAGTGTAACCTTCAACTCACCCCGGAATTCGCCTGCAAGCTTTCGCGCCAGCTCCTCATGGACATGCCTTGCCAGCACCTCCGTCGTGGTAAGTTGCCCGGCGAACCGTGGATCGTCATCCAGATTGCGGAAGTCCAGCGACTTCAAGACCTGGTCGACGCGCTCGTTGGCAGCGCCAATATCCACGACGACGGACTTGGCGTTCAAGTGCTCCGAGCGGAATTCTACGTCGACCACGTAGGTGGCGCCATGGAGCCCGGCGGCACTAACCGAAATACGGATCGCGCAGCGAATGGGCAATCATCATATGACGTCGGACGCCGACGGTGTACAAGGTAGGCTCCTTAGAGAGTTGAACAGCATCCGCAGGCAGAATGGCGCCCCTCTAACCGCTTGATTTTGCTCCGTGATGGCATTTTGATGATCCATAGCCGCTGAACCCGGCTTCTGCGGCCTTGATGGCATACTATACTTACCGAAGCTGGAAGCCCGCAACCAGTGAAAACAGCTCCTAGGATCCTCGCCAGCGATATTGATGGCATTTTGACGGATGGGTTTGTCTGGATTGATGAAAACGGCAACGAGCTGAAACGCATTTCCTTCCATGATCTCGATGCCCTCTTCGATCTGTATCGAAGTGGTTTTACCCTGGCCTTTCTTACGGGCGAGCAGGGGAACTGGGTCGAAATGGTGAAGAAGAGACTGCCCTACAAATATTTTTATTCCGGCTGCCGGGACAAACACGCGGCCTTGCTGGAAATCCTGCGGCTTGAAAACAGTCACAGCGAGGACCTTTGTTATATAGGCGATGGCCTCTCTGACGTTCCCGCATTACAACTGGCAGGTGTAGCGGTCGTCCCGGCAAACGCTATTTTGGAGGCGCGATCGGCGGCCAGCATCGTTTTAAACGCCCAGGGTGGTCAAGGCGCCATCGTGGAACTGGCTCGCCTTCTGAAAGCGGCGAACCGTTGACAGTCGGGGGACCCGCCTGGCAGACTGCGCCCGGAGTTACCTGAAGTCCCACGAGGTGGCAGCATTGCAACGTGTCGGTCGGCAGCCCGGCGTTGAGATGTGCCCGACAATATCCGGAATCCGAGCCAGGAAAGACGAAGTACCGGAAAAGGCGATCGAGTATCTTCAACAGACTCCGCAACAGGACAACCTGATCGTAAACATGTCAACGAACGCTCAACTCGGAAATTCGCAGTCCATCAGTTCATAACGGACGTAATTCGGCACCCAGATGCCGGTTTCCAGTTCACGCATGAATTCATTTTCATCGGCAACGCCGGTGAGGTTATCCGCGAGTGCCTGTCGCCCGACGGCCTCGGCCACCACGCGGCTGACGTCTCGCGACCGGGCGAGTGGAGGCAGCAGGCTCGCCGATTTGTCCTTCAGCGTAGGAGACATCCCCGCCAATGCCTTGGCAGCAGCCATAATCATGGTGTCCGAGACATGCTTTGCGCGCGAGGCGATGATGCCGAGAGCCAGTCCTGGAAAGATGTAAGAGTTGTTGGTCTGGTCAATGCAAACTGTCCGGCCGTTTATTTGAACCGGTTCGAAAGGGCTGCCAGTACCGATAAGCGCCCTGCCGTTTGTCCATTCGAGCAGTTGCTGAGGCGTGGCTTCGCAGCGCGACGTTGGATTTGACAGTGGAAAGATGACCGGCCGTTCCGCAAACTTGGCCATCTCGCGCACGACATCCTCGGTGAAGGCCCCGCCCTGACCAGAAACGCCGATGAGGACCGTTGGTTTGGCGTTGCGCATCACGTCCAGCAGGCTGATCTCTTCTTTTCCGGAAAGCTGCCACCCGCTGATGTCGCATTTCTTGCGAACGAAAGGTCGCTGCTCAGGGCGAATGTCTTTCACATCTTCGACGAGAAGGCCGTGCTGGTCTATGGCGAAGAATCGCTGGCGTGCTTCTGCCTCGGTTAAACCGTCGTCTTTCATCGCCGTGACCATTAAGGTTGCGATGCCAAGTCCGGCGGAACCAAATCCCAGCACCGCGATGCGCTGGTCTTGCAGCGGAACGCCGGTAACGTTGATGGCAGCCAGAAGAGTCGCGGTGGCGACCGCAGCCGTTCCCTGGATGTCGTCGTTGAAAGTACAGAGTTGGCCACGATAGCGTTGCAGAAGCCGCGCCGCATTCGACCCGGCGAAATCTTCCCACTGCAGAAGCACGTGCCGCCAGCGGCGTTTTACAGCTGTGACGAAGGTGTCCACAAAGTCGTCATACTCAGCGCCGCGCACACGATGGCAACCCCAACCGATATAGACAGGATCGTTCAGGCGCTCCTCATTGTCGGTGCCGACGTCGAGCAGCACGGGCAGGCATTTGTCGGGATGAATTCCACCCAAAGCGGTGTACAGCGCCATCTTGCCGATTGGGATCCCCATGCCTCCGGCCCCCTGGTCGCCGAGGCCGAGAATACGTTCGCCGTCACTGACGACGATACATTTCACGTCGTCGTAACGAGGGTCGGCGAGAATCTTTTCGATGCGCTGCCGGTTCGGGTAGCTGATGAAAAGGCCGCGCGGCTTGCGCCAGATTTCGCTGAATCGCTGACAGCCTTCGCCCACCGTCGGCGTGTACACGATGGGCATCAACTCTTCGACATCGTGGGTGAGCAATGCGTAGAAGAGGGTCTCGTTGGTGTCCTGCAGGTCGCGCATGTAGCTGTACTTGCCGAAGCTGCTGACCTGGGCCGCCAAGGCTTTCTTGCGGCGCTGCATTTGCTCATCAAGCGTCCCCACATGCGGCGGGAGCATCCCATGAAGCTTGAAGGTGTCTCTTTCTTCATCGGTAAATGCCGTGCCCTTGTTGAGCCGGGGATTGTTCAATAGATCGTAACCAGAGAGCCTGGTTTTCATTGCAGGCCCAGTTTCAGGGGCCGCGGTATGAGATTCGACGCTCATGCTTTTTCTCCTCTCGCGCAGCACGGTGCGTGGAGCCTTCAGGTTCAAGACTCGCAATTATCGCAGGTTAAGGATGTCGTCGGCGGTGATAGCGACCGTACAAGTCGACCTCACTGTCGTAATTAGCATCGCCGCTGCCGCTACTGCCTTCGACCCACAAAATTCTCGTTACTCAGTCGGCACGAGGTGCAAAACTAGCGCAAGTTTCGTGTAAATTAAGGGCTTGCTTTCGCTGCGTTGGACAAATATCTTTGAGAATTTCGTACATCGGCATATCGCTGCGTCGCGTTCTAAGGTGCTGGGAGGACGCTGTCTGAAACGCTGTAGTAGCTGATTCGGTGGAGGCAACCTTTTGCGATCTCGGACAAGATTGGTTCAGGCCGCCTTCGTCCTGCTTGGATTAACGATGTTCGAAAGCGGGTGCGGCGGTGGCGCAAAGTCATCCCCGACCGAGATGCAGCGGCCTATAACCGGGCCATCCATCACGACCCAGCCCACGAACCAAACAGTCAACGCGGGTCAAACCGCTACTTTCACCGTGACTGCATCGGGAGTTGCGCCCCTGGGTTATCAATGGCAAAAGGGCGGAGCCGATATTTCCGGCGCCACGGCCGCACAGTATACGACGCCCGCGACCACGATTGCGGACAGCGGTTCACTGTTCCAGGTGATAGTCAGCGATGCTACGGGTTCCACTACCAGCAACTCCGCAACGCTTACAGTGAATCCGGCAATTCCGCCGTCTTCCAACGGAGCGGTCATTACCTATCACAACGACAATGGGCGGACGGGCCAGGATTTGTACGAGACCATTCTTACTCCGGCCAAGGTGAATTCCACCGTCTTTGGTAAAGTCGGGTTCCTCCCGGTGACCGGCCTTGTGGATGCGGAGCCCCTCTACGTTCCGAGCCTGAACGTGGCAGGAGCCATGCACAACGTTGTATTCGTGGTGACCGAACACGATCTTGTATACGCATTTGATGCGGATACATTTGCACAGCTTTGGCAGGTTTCAGTGCTCGGTCCCAACGAGACGCCGAGCGACAACCGCGGCTGTTCTTTTCTTCCGGTTGAGATTGGGGTCACCTCAACTCCCGTAATCGATCGCAATGCAGGTCCAAATGGGACGATCTTCCTCGTGGCCGCGTCGAAGGATACGAACGGGAATTATTATCATCGGCTCCATGCTCTGGACCTCACCACGGGCGCGGAACAGAGCGGCAGCCCAACCACGATCCAGGGAACGTTCCCCAACCTGACGGGCAGTGTGACCTTCGATCCGAAACAATACTTTGAACGTGCGGGCCTCCTGCTGCTAAACGGCGTGACTTATGTGACATGGGCCTCGCACTGCGATTCTCCGCCTTATAACGGGTGGATCATGGGTTACAGCGAATCCACTTTGCAGCAGGTTAGCGTCTTCAACCTAACTCCTAACGGAACTGAGGGAGCAGTGTGGATGTCGGGCGCCGGACTAGCGGCTGACGCATCGGGGAACATCTATTTGCTCGCGGCCAATGGGGCCTTTGACACTGCGCTTGATGCCAACGGCTTTCCGGTCTCCGGGGACTACGGTAACGGGTTTCTGAAGCTCTCGACCACGGGGGGCACTCTCGGGGTGTCGGATTACTTCGAGATGTACAACACGGTCGCAGAATCCGAAGTAGATCAGGACCTCGGATCCGGCGGCGCGCTGCTGCTTCCGGACTTGCAAGATAACGCTGGAACGACGCGGCGGCTGGCGGTGGGAGCCGGGAAAGATGCAAACATCTACGTGGTGAACCGCGATTCGATGGGCAAGTTCAATCCGGCGAATAACAGCGGTGTCTACCAGGAAATCGACAGCGCCCTGGGCAATGGTGCCTGGTCAATGCCGGCGTACTTCAACAACACGGTTTACTATGGCGGCGTAGGCAACGTGCTACAGGCGTTCACAATCTCCAACGCAAAACTTGTCGCACACGCCAGCTCGCAGAGTTCGACCGTGTACAACTATCCTGGAGCAACGCCAAGTGTCTCCGCCAACGGGAGCTCCAACGGAATCGTCTGGACGGTAGAAAACGCCGGCAACCACGCAGGCGTTCTGCACGCCTACGACGCCACGAATCTTGCTATTGAACTCTACAATAGCAACCAGGCCACCAATGGACGCGATCAATTTGTCGACAACAGGTTCATAACCCCGATGGTTGCCAACGGGAAGGTCTATGTCGGCACACCTACCGGAGTTGCCGTCTTCGGCTTGCTGCCCTGAGGTCGAGTGTCAATTTAGCTTATCGAAAATTGTCAGCACCGTTGGCCGAGAGCGATATGAGACGTAAGGTTGCCGTGATCACCACCTCTCGCGCCGACTATGGACATTTGTACTGGCCGCTGCGGGACTTGGCGCAGCACCCGCAAGTGGACCTGCGGGTCGTTGTGCTTGGATCGCACCTGTCGCCTGAGTTCGGTTACACAATTCGGGAGATTGAGAAGGATGGTTTCGAAATCTGTGCTCGCATCGAGTGTCTGCTGAGTTCCGATAGCGACGTGGGGATGGCCAAGACGATCGGCATGGCCACTCTGAGTCTTGCCGACCTTCTTGGAGACATGCGACCGGACCTTCTTCTGTTGATCGCTGACCGCTACGAGATGCTGGCTCCAGCGTCAGTCGCGGTGGCTTTGCGGATTCCGATTGCGCACATCGAAGGAGGAGAAATCAGTGAGGGAGCGATCGATGACGCCGTCAGGAATGCTTTGACCAAGATGAGTCACATCCATTTTACTTCGACCCATGCGGCGCGGCAGCGGGTGATCGCAATGGGGGAAGAAGAATGGCGGGTTCACCGGGCCGGAGCACCCTCTCTCGATCACTTGCGCCGGCAGACTTTATTCAGCCGCAGGGAGCTGGAGTCGCGACTGAGCATCGATCTCCAGCATCCCACAATCTTGGTGGCATACCATCCGGTAACCATCGCCCGCGACACAACTGAAGAAGCCAGCGCTTTGTTTGGCGCCTTGACAGCTCTTCCTGACCAGATACTGTTCTGCTACCCGAATGCCGACGCCGGAAGCAGAGATCTGATACAGCGTGCTGAATCATTTGTGGCTTCGCGGGAGCAGGGACGGGTCTTCGTAAATCTTGACGCATTGACGTATTGGAGCCTGCTTCCCCAGGTGGACGTTTTACTCGGCAATTCGAGCAGCGGAATCATGGAGACCGCTTCTTTTGCCCTGCCCACGGTCAACGTTGGACTTAGGCAGCAAGGCCGGGAGCGGGCCAGGAACGTTCTGGACGCCGCGCCGGATGCCGACTCCATCCTCGAGGCCCTGAAGACAGCAAGAAGTCGCGACTTTCGCCAATCTTTAGAAGGTATGACCAATCCCTACGGTGAGGGCTTCGCCTCGGAGACCATCGTGGAGGTTCTGACCACGGTTCCGCTCTCGCAGCAATTATTGATGAAGCGTCATTCGCCGCTGCCGGCCTTTGCTGATCTCGATCCAAGAGTGCGCGATACATGAGAATTCCTCTTGCGGCCCCCGACATTTGCGAAGAGGACATCGAGGCGGTGACAAACGTTCTCCGCACCACCAAGCTGAGCATTGGGCCGAAGCTCGAAGAGTTCGAGCACGCGATTGCTGAATACGCCGGGGTTTCTCATGCCGTTGCAGTCAGCTCGGGAACGGGCGGTCTTCACTTGTGTGTTCGTGCCCTGGGCATTGGTGAGGGCGACGAAGTAATCGTTCCCTCGTTTACGTTCATCGCGGCCGCCAATGTGATCCGTTACGAGAGAGGGATTCCGGTCTTTGTGGATGTTGATCCGGAGACGCTGAACCTGGATCCCAACCTGATTGAGACAGCCATCACTCCGCGGACACGGGCCATTCTCGTGGTGCACACCTTTGGATGTCCCGCAGACCTCTCGGCGATTCTCGACATTGCGCAGCGCCATCATTTGTTGGTCATCGAGGATGCTTGCGAGGCTATTGGAGCGGAATACGATGGGCGCAAAGTTGGTGGACTCGGAGAGGCCGGCGTTTTTGCCTTCTATCCCAACAAGCAGATTACAACCGGCGAGGGCGGCGTAATCGTTACTGAGAACCCGGAGGTTGCCAAGCTAGCGAGGAAGCTTCGCAACCAAGGGCGAAGCGATACCGCGGATTGGTTCCAGCATTCCGAACTCGGCTACAACTACCGCATTTCGGAAATCAACTGCGCTCTCGGGATTGAGCAACTGAAAAGAGTGGAGTCCGTCCTGGCCCGCCGTGAGGCAATTGCTCGCGAATACCATCAACGATTAAATGGTCATCCCAGTCTTCAATTGCCGTTGTTGAGTGTGGCGCGGCGCAGGATTAGTTGGTTCGTCTATGTCGTGCGATTGGGCAATCCGCTTCTTCAGTTTCACCGGGATTGGATTCTGAAGGAAATGGCTTCGCGTGGAATCGAATGCGGCAGGTATTTCGCGCCGATTCACCTGCAGCCGATCTACCAGTCGGCGTCGGGCTATCGAAAGGCGCTTCCAGTCACGGAGTGGAATGCAAGTCGTTCTCTTGCATTGCCGTTCTTCAATCGAATTCAGGAGTCGCAGATTGAAGAGGTCTGCCAGACGTTGAAGGAGTTAATCCAACGGGCAACAGAACTGGAACGCACCGGCTAGAGCGGTTTAATTTTGATGTAGCCGGAGCTGCAAGAAAAGTGCCACCGGCCGAAGTCGGCTCCGTTCGGAAAGAGACGCGGGACGCGGACCTGAAGGTCTGCTCTACCCGTGCCGTCGCCTACACTAATTCGAAAACCGATCTATTGATTTAGTAGCTGCGCCGCGTGCACCACGCGCGTGCCCGGACAAAAATGCCGAATCTGAGACCGGCACGAAAAGCCATCAGTAATGATGATCGCATCTGGCCTTGCTGCTTTAATCGCGGGTACCAGCACACGTTCTGCTAATGCGCGCGAAACGTCGTAATGACGTTCTTCGTAGCCGAATGCCCCCGCCATCCCGCAGCAACCTGAATCCAGCACCTGCAAATCGAGCCCAGATATGCGCTTTAGCAGCGCGACTTCCTTGTCCACGCCGGCAATCGCCCTCTGATGGCAGTGCGCGTGGTACAGCGCGCGGCCGGCGAGCGACGGAGGTGCAAACTCCGGAGCTTCCTGGGCAAGAAACTCATCGAGCATGAACGAGCGTTCCGCCAGCAGCTGCGCGCGTTTCTCTCCGGGAAACAGCTTCGGTAGCTCATCGCGGAAGGTCAGGATGCAGCCGGGCTCGAACGCCGACAATGGGCACATCACGCTCAACGTACGGCCCCAGCACGCGCATGACCTGTATTAGCCGCTGCTTGGCTTCGTCCAGCATTCCCTGGTCATAGAGAGGACGCCCGCAGCAGACGTAAGTTGGCGCGATGCTCACGCGGAAGCCCGCGCTCTCCAGCACGCCGATGGCGGCCATCGCCACCTCCGGCTCAAAAAAGTTGGTGAACGTATCGGTGAAGAACAGCACCTCGCGCCCGCCCCGACCGTTGACACTGCGTTTGCCGAACCAGTCGCGGAACGTGCGCTGGGCGAACTTTGGGAGCCGACGCCCGGGATGCACTCCGGCGGCGTGTTTTAGGAGAGCGCCAAAAAGCGTGCGTCCTGCGACGTAGTTCACCAGGCCCGGCATGCGCGCGGCCAGCGGCGCCCAATCATAGATGCGGCCGATCACCTGCGCCGACAGCGGGCGCTTGTGGCGTTTGTAGTACTGTGCCAAATACTCGGCCTTGTACAACGCCATATCCACGGCCGCAGGGCATTCGCTTTTGCAGCTCTTGCACGACAGGCAGAAATCGAGGGTGTCGCGCAGCGCGTCATCGGTGAAGCCGTCCTTCAGGAGGTCGCTCGTGAGCGCCTCGAACATCAGGTGGGCCCGGCCGCGAGTGGAATAGGATTCCTCGCGGGTCACCATGTACGACGGGCACATCACTCCCGCGTCCGTCTTGCGGCATTTCCCGATCCCAACACAGCGCAATGTCGCGCCGGCGATGCCGCCGTCGGCGCTGAAATCGAAGTAGGTGTCAACCTTTCTCGGACTGTAATTCGAACCGAGGCGCAAATGCGCCTCCATCGGCTGCGGCGCCACGATGATGCCAGGATTCATCCGATTCTGCGGATCAAAAAGATGCTTGAATTCCGCAAACGCAGGAATCAGCTCAGGGCCAAAGATTTTCGGAAGCAGTTCGGAGCGCGCGATGCCGTCACCGTGCTCGCCGGAAATCGAGCCGCCGAACTCGCCGACTAGGTCGCCCATGTCGAGCATGGTCGAGCGGAAATTCTGGACCCGGCCGGACTGGCCAGGTCGAAATCAACGCGGCAGTGCACGCAGCCTTCGCCGAAATGGCCGTAATACATGCCCACTTCCAGGCTGTGCCGCTTGAGCAACTGATCGAATCTGCGGAGATACTGTCCCAACATCGCGGGGGGCACGGCCGCATCCTCCGCTCCGGGCCACGTGCGCGGCTTGCCGGGCCGCAGCGCGCCAGCACCGAGACCGGATTCACGTAACCGCCAAACCGAGTCACGTTCGACCGGATCGAACAGCAGCGCGGCGCCCACGCATTGCTTCACCGCCTGAGCTTGCTTCAGCAATGCCTCACCGCGGTGGCGGGCCTCGTCGCGCGTGTCGCCGCCGAGCTCCACAATCAGGTAAGCGCAGCCGTGCGGCAGCAGCTTTACGGCTTGCAGGCCCTTCTTCTGCCCGAATTCCACCAGCGTGTAATCGAAGGCCTCGCACGCTTCCGGGCGATGCTCCAGGATCCACGGCACCTGGTCTGCGGCGATAAAGATGTCCTCGAAGCCAAGCGCCACCAGCACCAGCTCTTTGGGCTTCGGAACGACCTTGACCGTGGCCTCCAGCACCATCGCCAGCGTTCCTTCCGATCCCACCAACGCCCGCGCCACGTTGAAGCCGTTTTCGTGTAGCAGTTCGTCCAGGTTGTATCCGGAAACGCGCCGTGGGATCTTCGGGAAGCGGCTGCGCACCAGGTCGGCGTGGCGATCTCTGAGGCTACGCAGGCCTGCGTAGATCTCACCCGTACGTCCGCCGGCCGCAATGAGTGCATTCAGTTCGGTGTCGCCTGTCGCGCCCACCTTCATTCGCGTGCCGTCATACAGCAGAACGTCGAGCCCGACGAGGTTATCGACCGTTTTGCCGTATGCTGCCGAATGCGCGCCGCACGAGTTGTTGCCGATCATTCCGCCCAGGGTGCAACGGTCTTTTGTCGCCGGATCGGGGGCGAAGAACAGGTCATGTTTGGCCAGCGCGGTGTTCAGATGGCTTTGAACCACCCCCGGTTCGACCACCGCCGTTCTCTTGTCGGCATCAATCGCACGGATGGCCGTCATGTACCTGGAAAAATCAAGGACCAAAGCTGTGTTGCACGCCTGCCCGCCAAGGCTGGTGCCGCCGCCCCGCGCCAGCAGCGGCACGCCGTTTTCTCGCGCCAGCGCGACTGCGTTGATTACGTCGCCGACATGGCGCGGCACCACTACTCCGATCGGCACCTGGCGGTAATTGGACGCATCCGTGGAGTAGATCGCCAGGGTGGCTAAATCGAAACGCACATCGCCTTCCACCACCCGGCGCAACTCGGATTGGAAAGTCGCCAGCGCATTCATATCTGGACCCTATGGCCAATGCCTGTATGCAGTCTAAAGCCGCGGTGATTTTGTGCATTTGCGGACGGCCTGAAGGTCGTCCCCTGCGAGAAACCAGACTTAAATCAGAGTTTCCTTAAGTCAGTTGCCCGCCACGTTTGCCGTTCCTATCATGACCTGCACCAACCTTTGGCTTCGTCGAGCGCGGATGGGGCCCATTCTTCGCCGCGCCATGCAGCACCAGGCGACAGACCTCCGCAATGTACTTCTCGCTCAGTTGGTCATGGCGAATGAGAAAGCGCATATAGATTGCCCCGTAAAGAATGTCGAGAAGGAGATCGAGATCGAGATTGCGAGGCAGTTCGCCACGCTCGATCCCGCGCCGCAGGGTGTGATACGCTTCCTGCCGCCGGGGCAAAAGAAAGCGCTGGCGAAAAGCTTGAATGAGAGCGGGGTCGGACTGTCCGCCGGCGATTACCGCCGACACAATGCGTCCGCGACGCGATTGAAGTATCGCCAGGAACTGGTTCATCTGCAGACTCATGTCCTTGTAGACCGAGCGAGTGTCGGGAAAATGCAATTCGCCTTCCGCACTGGAAGCAAAGGCATCGACCACCAGCGCGCCTTTGTCGGGCCACCAGCGATAGACTGTTGCCTTGCCCACGCCGGCGTGGGCGGCGATGGCCTCAATCGAGAGTTCCGCGAAACCCGTGCGCTGCAGCAAACGGCTGGTGCTGCGCAGGATGGCCTGGCGTGCCTGTTCGCTGCGCGGGCGTCCAGGCAAGCGGCGGCCGCTGTGGTCGTTTCCCGGTGACCGCTTTTGAGCAGAGGCAGTCATTTGCAGCATGACCCACAATAGCATATATTTGAATCCAATACGTACCGTATCGAATCGGATTTTTTAAGCCCTGGCGTTGACGCCAGGGAATGAAAATGCCGATCCGGCCTTGATGGGAGTTCTACCCGACCGATGTGGATTGTTGCCCTAGCGCTGCGGCGTCCTTATACCTTCGTCGTGATGGCGCTGGTGCTCATCATCCTGACGCCCATTGTGGTGCTGCGCACTCCCGTCGATATCTTTCCCGACATCAATATTCCGGTCGTCAGCGTGGTGTGGAACTTCGGTGGGTTCGCACCCTCGGACATGGCTGACCGCATCGTCACTAACTCCGAGCGCGGCATTACCATAACGGTCAACGACATCGAGCACATCGAGTCACAGTCCGTCAATGGCGTTGGCGTCATCAAGATCTTTTTTCGGCCGCAAGCCAATATTCAGACGGCGCTGGCGCAGGTAACGGCAATCGTTCAAACCACGGTGCGTGGCCTGCCGCCGGGTACAACGCCTCCGCTGGTCATCTCGTACTCAGCGTCGTCCACGCCCGTGGTGCAGCTTGGACTTAGCAGTAAGACCCTGCCCGAACAGCAACTGTTCGACCTGGGTCAGAACTTTCTCCGCACCCAACTGGCGACCGTGCATGGCGCGGCCATGCCCTATCCCTATGGAGGCAAGATACGCCAGGTGCAGGTTGACCTCGACCTGCCGCGGCTGCAGGCCAACGGACTGTCTCCCAACGACATCGTCAACGCCATCAACACGGAAAACCTGATTACGCCGACAGGTACCGCCAAGATCGGGTCGCTGGAATACCAAATCGAGATGAATAGCAGTCCGCGGACCATCGCGGATTTGAACGATCTGCCGGTCAAGACGGTGAACGGTTCGACCATTTATATGCGCGATGTGGCCCACATCCGCGACGGCTTTGCGCCGCAGACCAACATCGTGCGGCAGGATGGCGTGCGCGGCACCCTCATGTCGGTCTACAAGATCGGCACCGCGTCCACCCTCAGCATTGTGGATGCGGTCAAGAACATCCTGCCCATTGCCGCGCAGTCGCTTCCCCGCGACATCACCATCAAGCCGCTGTTCGATCAATCGCTGTTCGTGCGTGCATCCATCAATGGAGTCTTGAAGGAGGGGCTAATCGCCGCCGCGCTCACCGCGGTCATGATTCTGTTGTTTCTGGGAGACTGGCGTCCCACCATCGTGATTTCCATCTCCATCCCGCTCTCCATTTTTGTTTCGGTGCTGCTGCTAAGCGCGCTGGGCGAGACGATCAACATCATGACGCTCGGAGGTCTGGCCCTGGCAGTCGGCATCCTGGTGGACGACGCGACGGTCGAGATCGAGAATATTGAGCGCAATCTCGCGCAAGGCAAGGAGATGAAGCGGGCCATCCTGGATGGCGCTTCGCAGATCGCGGTGCCGGCGTTCGTGTCCACGCTGTGTATCTGCATCGTGTTCGTGCCCATGTTCTTCCTCACCGGCGTTGCCCGCTACCTGTTCGTGCCGCTGGCGGAAGCGGTGGTATTCGCGATGCTGGCGTCGTATTTCCTTTCGCGCACGCTCATTCCCACCCTCGTCA
The DNA here is from genome assembly GCA_963836295.1 of uncultured Acidobacteriaceae bacterium. Taxonomy (GTDB): domain Bacteria; phylum Acidobacteriota; class Terriglobia; order Terriglobales; family Acidobacteriaceae; genus Bog-257. The sequence continues at coordinate 507,359 of CAWIIY010000017.1, forward strand.
TGTACATCATGCGCGGGCACGAGCACCGGGCCAACGCACCCAAAACGATCTTTGGGAGATATCAGCGCGGTTTTGAACGTGCCTTCGATCGCTTCCGCGCCGGCTACTACCAGCTTCTGGAAACCACCCTCGAACACCGCAAGCTGTTCGCGGCCTGCTTTCTCGCATTCTGCGTGCTTTCGCTCGGACTGGTCTTCTTCCTGGGCGAGGACTTCTTCCCTACCATTGACGCCGGCCTGATGCGTCTGCACATGCGTGCCCGTCCCGGCCTGCGCGTGGAAGAGACCGCGCGAATGGCGGATGAGGTGGAAGGATACTTGCGGCAGCAAATTCCCAAAGACGAGCTGGTCACCATCCTCGACAACATCGGGTTGCCGTATTCTGGAATCAACCTGTCGTACAGCAACTCCGGTGTCGTGGGGACCAGCGACGCGGAGATCCTGGTGGGCTTGAATGCCGAACATCATCATTCCACTGCGGGCTACATCCGCAAATTGCGGGAAGAATTGCCTCGCCACTTCCCCGGCGTGGAATTCTTCTTTCAACCCGCCGACATCGTGACCCAGATCCTGAACTTCGGATTGCCCGCGCCGATTGATATCCAGGTCACCGGGGCGGACATGCAGGGCAACTACATGATTGCGCAGCAAATTGCCAATCGCCTGCGTCACGTGAACGGAGCTGCCGATGTGCACGTGCAACAGGTACTAAGTTTGCCGACACTGCATCTGCAGATCGACCGCAACAAGACCACGCAAGTTGGAATGGATGCGCGCGACGTAGCGCAAACCGTACTGGTCTCGTTGAGCGGCAGCTTTCAGACCTCACCTAACTTCTGGCTGAACCCAAAAAATGGCGTCACCTACCAGGTGGCTGTTCAGACTCCGCAGTACCACATGACCTCGTTGCAAGACCTGATGAACATGCCGGTGAACAATCCTGGTGTGCCGAACTCGCAGGTGCTGGGCAACCTGGTGCAGTTAACTCCGGTGACCAGACCGGTGGTGGTGTCGCATTACAACGTGCAACCGGTGATTGACGTTTATGCCAGCACTCAGCGGCGCGACCTGGGTTCCGTGGCCAAAGACACGATGAAAGTGCTGCAGCCTTTCGAGCAACATCTGCCGCGCGGCACGCGGATCATCGTTCGCGGGCAAGTGGTGACCATGCAATCGTCGTTCATCGGCCTGGGCATCGGACTGCTGATGGCCATCTCGCTGGTCTACTTCCTGATCGTCGTGAACTTTCAGTCCTGGCTCGATCCGTTCATCATCATCACCGCCCTGCCGGGAGCGCTGGCCGGCATCTGCTGGATCCTGCTGCTGACTCACACCACGTTGAGCGTGCCGTCGCTGACCGGCGCGGTGATGTGCATGGGGGTGGCGACGGCCAACTCCATTCTGCTGGTCTCGTTTGCGCGTGAGCGCATGAGCGTCGGCGTACCCGCAGCGCAGGCCGCTCTGGAAGCGGGTTACACTCGAATCCGTCCGGTGCTGATGACCGCGCTGGCAATGATCATTGGAATGGTACCCATGTCGCTGGGCCTGGGCGAAGGTGGTGAGCAGAACGCTCCGCTGGGACGCGCGGTGATTGGAGGACTGTTGTTCGCCACCGTGGCGACGCTGTTTTTTGTTCCATCCATCTTTGCCATGATTCATGGCCATCGAGAGGCAAGACAGGAGAGAGAGGCACTTGGCAATTAGCTGTTAGCAAAGAGAATTTAGCAGCGCCGAGGCGTCAAGTGACAACTAATAGTCGAGGGCTGAGCAGACTCTGCAAACTCGGAGAGACGGCAGAGTGGCAAACACGGGTTTGACTAATTGCTGACTGCTAATTGCTGATTGCTAATTGCTGGATTTATACCTATGGATTCGCGCTCAAGTCAGTCTGAAGTTATGGAACCCGAGCACCACGCCGCCGAAATCACGGCGCCGCCCAAGCTACCGCCTGCGGCGCCGCGCAAGGCGCTGCTGATGATCGCCGCCGTGCTGCTGCTGTTGGCAGTTGGGGCGGTGATCGCCATGCTGATGCGCGCTCACGATAGCGATGTTCTGGCGAGAGAGACGCAGCGCGAATCCGTTCCGACGGTGGCCGTGATCCATCCCGTAGCGGAGAAGCCTGACGAAGAGCTGGTGTTGCCAGGTTCGTTGGAGGCATACATTGAATCTCCCATCTACGCCCGCACCAACGGGTATCTGTTGCGCTGGTACAAAGACATTGGCAGCCGGGTGACCAAGGGCGAACTGCTGGCCGACATCGATACTCCGGAAGTGGACCAGGAATTAATGCAGGCCCAGGCGACACGCCAGCAGATCGTGGCGCAACTGAACCTGGCCAAGATCAACTCGGACCGCTATCTCAGTCTCCGCAAAACCGACTCTGTTTCGCAAGAGGAAGCCGATCAGCAGTCCAGCGGCTATCAACAGGCCAAGGCCAATTTGGACGCGGCTGATGCCAATGTTCGCCGTCTTGAAGAACTGGAGGCGTTCAAGCATGTCTACGCCCCGTTCAGCGGAGTGCTGACCAAACGCAATGTCGATCCGGGTGCATTGATCAACGCCGGCTCTATCGGAGGAGCCGCGGGCAAAGAGCTGTTCGACATGGCCCGTGAGGATCCCTTACGTGTCTACGTCAACGTTCCGCAGGCCTACGCGCCGGCCATCAAGAACGGGATGGAAGCCTGGGTAACCCTGCAGGAATTTCCCGGTCAGACTTTCAGGGGCACCGTAGCGCGCACCGCCGAAGCCATCGATACCACTACGCGCACCTTGCTGACGGAGGTTGACGTGCCCAATAAAGATGGCCATCTGCTGCCCGGCTCGTTTGGCGAAGTGCATTTCCAAGTGGGAATCAACTCGCAAAAAGTAACGGTCCCGGTCAACACTATGCTCTTCCGCCGGGAAGGCGCGCAGGTCGCCGTGGTCGGCCGTGACAACAAAGTGCAACTGCGCCCGATCACGATCGGACGCGATTACGGAGCCACGCTGGAGATACTGGGCGGCGTGAGTGTCGACGACGAGGTCGTCGTCAATCCTGCCGATTCGCTGGAAGACGGGCAACAGGTCAACGTCGCTCCTCCTAGCCAGGGAGGGAATCCGTCATGAAGTGGCTGTCCCTGGCGGCCAGCATCGCTGCCAGCGGGTTGCTGACGGGATGCATGGTGGGACCAGAAGTATCAGCGTCCGCCAGTTCAGGCTCCGACCGCGTACAAGACGGAAGGCCCGTGGCGGGTCGCCGCACCGAAAGACTCGCTTCCCAAGGGCGCCTGGTGGGAGATCTTCCAGGACGCCCAACTGAATGACTATGAGCAACAACTGCTCAAGGCCAATCAGTCGCTAGCCGCAGCGCAAGACCGCTTGAGCCAGGCGCGCGCCCTGGCGCGGGTGGCTTCAGCGGGGCTCTTCCCGCAAGCCAGCACCGATCCCAATGCCACGCGCTCCAGGTATGCGGGAAATCGGCCGGAGGTTGTCACCCTGGGGCGGCCTCTCACCCAGAGCACCTACGAAATTCCTTTTCTACTCAGCTACGAACCCGACCTCTTTGGAAAATACAGACGGACTCTGCAAGCCTCGAACGCTTCCCTGCAAGCCACGGCAGCGGACATGTACAACGTCAACCTGGTGCTGACGGCGGAACTCGCCGCCGACTACTTCAGCTTGCGGGAACTCGATGCCGAAACCAAGGTCGTGCAGGAATCGGTGGACATTCAGCGGAAGGGATTGCAACTGGTGGTGAGCCGTCACAACGGCGGAGTTGCCTCAGGACTCGACCTGGCACAACAGCAGACGCTGCTGGATTCCACCGTCACCCAACTGTATCTGGTGCAACAGCAGCGCGCGCAGTTCGAACACGCCGTCGCGGTGCTGACGGGAAATCCCGCCTCCACCTTCAGCGTGCCGGTCGCGCCGCTTCATGCAACACCTCCTCCGGTTCCACTCGGCGTGCCTTCTGACCTGCTGGAGCGCCGGCCCGATGTCGCGACGGCTGAGCGCAATATGGCCTTCGAAAACGCCGAAGTTGGCGTTGCTACGGCGGCATTTTATCCGCAACTCACTCTCTCCGGGGTCGGTGGCTTTCAAAGCACCGATATCACCAAACTGATTACTGCCCCTAACGCGATCTGGTCGCTGGGTGGCGACTTGTTGCAGCCCATCTTTGAAGGCGGACGCAATCGCGCCAACCTCGCCGCCGCCAAAGCTGCCTACAACGAATCGGTTGCGAATTATCGCGAGGCAGTGCTGACCGCTTTCCAGGAGGTGGAGGACGGACTTTCGGGGCTGAACGAGCTTTCTCAAGCGACGACCAGCCAGAATGCGGCCGTCTCCGACGCGCGCCGTGCGCTGACGATCGCCAACAACCGCTACGTCGGCGGCGTAACCTCCTACCTCGATGTAATCACCGCACAGTCAGCCTTGCTGACCAACGAGCGACTGGCTACGCAGCTACTCGGACAGGAGATGGTGACTTCCGTCTATCTAGTAAAGGCGGTCGGTGGTGGCTGGGATGCTGCGCAAATCCAGAACGAGCAAGTCCATCCGAAGGCGATCCAGACGATTCAGCAGTAGAAGCAATTGGCGATGTACCATGACATTGCACTCAAAAAAATAACTGACGGAGGATGTCATGATACCTGCACTTGCAGAGTTGGAACCCAAACCGGTTTGGAAGCACTTTGACGCGCTTGCGGCCATACCTCGCGCCTCCACCAAGGAAGCTGCCGCACGCGAGTACGTGTTGGCACAAGCCGCCCGCCTGGGTCTCGAGGTTGTTCAGGACAAGGCCGGCAACATTGTCGTTCGCAAACCAGCACACAAGGGCCGCGAAGGCGCAACCATGGCGTTGCTGCAGGGCCACCTCGACATGGTCTGCGAGAAAAACGAGGGCACGGCCCACAACTTCGATACCGATTCCATCAAGGTCATTCGCGATGGCGATTGGCTCAAGGCCGACGGAACCACTTTGGGCTCCGACAACGGCGTAGGAGTGGCAGCGGCTCTGGCGGTCATGGAGAGCACCGATATCGCCCACGGTTCGCTGGAGTTCGTTTTCACGATTGACGAGGAGACCGGTCTCACCGGTGCCGCGGAGTTTCAAGGTGGCGTGCTCAAGTCCAGCTATTTTCTAAACCTCGACAACGAAGAGAAGGGCACACTCTGCATCGGGTGCTCGGGTGGAATGACCACGACGGCGCGTCGCAGGGCCACGCTTCGGCCTGCGAGCCCAGGCGCGGGTTGGCGCATCAAGGTATTTGGCCTCAAGGGCGGCCATTCCGGTGTGGATATTCATCAAGGCCGGGGGAATGCGCTGCGGATTTTAGGTGGAGTGCTCCAGAAGGCGCTCGAAACTCAGCCCGTTGAAGTTGCCGACATCAAAGGCGGCAGCGCGCAAAATGCAATTCCTCGCGAGGCCTCGTCGATCGTAGTGCTGGACGCGTCGAAGGAAAGGGAACTGAAGTCGCTAGTTGCTACGGCCGAGGCTGAGTACAGAGCTGACCTTGGCAGCTTCGATCCCGACTTGCAGATCACGGTCGAGAAAGCCGAGCGCCCGGAAAAAGTTCTCGACGCCGCTGACGCACGGCGGACAGTCGCCTTGTTGCTCACCCTGCCGCACGGAATTCTGGCGATGAGCCCCGACGTTCCCGGCCTGGTGCAGAACTCCACCAATCTGGCGATCATCGCAACCAAGGGCGACGTGGTCGAGATCGTCACCAGCCAACGCAGCGCGATTGAGAGCAGCAAGCAAGCTGCCGCCCGCATGGTAGCCACCGCATGCCGTCTGGCCGGATTCGATGTCGAGCATCGCGGCAGCTATCCCGGATGGAAACCCGAGCCTACCAGCGAGATCGTGCGCAAGCTTCAAACAGTGCATGAACAGCTCTTCGGCGAACCCGCCAAGCTGATTGCCATGCACGCCGGCCTGGAATGCGGCGTCATCGGCGAAAAATATCCCGGCATGCAGATGGTCTCGTTTGGCTCAGAACCATCGTCGATCCGCACAGCCCCAACGAGCGTGTCCAGATATCTTCGGTCGAGAGCTTTTGGAAGTACCTCAAAGCGGTACTGGAGCGCATCTGAGGCTGGGAGTCGGGCTGCTGTTGCCGGTCTATCGCGGCGAGACAAGTCGCAAGCGACCTGCTGCCGCGATGATGATTATCGTCGCCATAATCAAAAAAAGAAGTGCCAGTCCAGGTAAAGGAGGGTGCTGCAAAACTCGAATGTGAGTGGAGGCAATCCATTGCATCGCGGCTCACTTCTCGAGTTGAGGTTCACCCCGTATGACCAGCACGGGACAGCGCGCATGAGAAACCACATCGTAGGCTGTCGGTCCAGGCAAGTGAGCGGCCACTCGCGGATGCGGAGTGCCGCGCACGCCGAGCACGATCAGTTCAATCTGTAACGTGTCGGCGATCTCCATGATGCGCCCGGCGGGCGGGCCGAACTCAACGTGGAACTCAGGCGTGATTCCTTCTTCTAGTTCCCAGTGATTTTCCAGCAAGCGCATCCGGAAAAAGTCGGCCGCCTGCATCCTGGTTGAGAGCGGCTCTTTCCAGATGTCCTCAGCGACGTGCAAGAAAAAAAGTGCCGCATTATATTCCCTGGCCAAAACATACGCGTAATGCATCGCCGGCTTAGACGCTGGGGAGAAATCCGTCGCGTAGAGAATGCGTTGCAACCTAGCCTCTGTTTCTGGAGCTACCGAGGTTTCTGGCCCCACCATCAAAACCGGACATTGCGCACACCGCAAGATCTCCTCAGCAGTGGATCCCAACAGCAGCTTTTCAACACCGCGTCGGCCGTGGGTACCCATCACAATCAGATTGATTTTGTGCCTTTCCGCCATGGCCGAAAGCATTGGCCAAACATCCCCGTGGTCAACCAGCGTCTCGTGCGTAAGTCCCTTAAGAAGCGTCTTCGCTCGCAACCCGGCCATCTGTTTTTCAGAGTGGAGGCGTATGCTTTCCAGAACGCGGTCGCGCTCGCTCTGGGGAATCAAACTGTATGCGTCTGGAGGAATCACGTGCGCCAAATAGAGCTTCGAACCAAAGTGCCGAGCCATGACTACGGCGTAGGGCAGCGCTGCTGCAGAGGCTGGAGAAAAATCGGTTGCAAACAGAATCCGCTCAAAGAGAATTGGAGTCACAGATTTGACCGCCCGTCTTAATGTTACATCGGGCGAATCGAGGGGTGTAAAACTGTATTCCAACCGCGCAGAGCTTGTCGGCTTCTTATGGTCTGGAGGGCCTGGTGGTAAAGGAGAGCGATCCACGGTTGCTGGCCGAGAGCGTAATTCTGGGCGTCGTCGGGGCCCTTGCCGCCCAGTTGTTTATGTGGGCACTGCGATTGTGCGAACGCTTCTTCTTGATTTGGCTGGCTGGCTACCACCCTCCGGGATTACCGGAAGAGGGTGGCGTTCTTCGTCAGGCGATAGGGCCGCACGGCCTTTGGCTGGTCCCGCTGGCGACGACTTTGGGTGGATTGCTCTCGGGACTCCTGGTTTACAATTTCGCGCCCGAGGCGGAAGGCCACGGTACGGACACCGTTGTGAAGGCGTACCATCGTGCCGGCGGTTTCCTGCGTGCCCGGGTGGCGCCGCTAAAGTTGGTGGCCTCGGCGATCACCATTGGCTCGGGCGGCTCTGCCGGCCGGGAGGGCCCCACAGCGTTGATCGGTGCGGGCGTGGGTTCGATCTACGCCACCATCTTGCACCGCCCGGACGAACAGCGGCAGGTTCTCGTTCTGGCAGGCATGGCCGCAGGCCTCTCTGCTATTTTTCGTTCTCCGATCGGGGCCGCTTTCTTCGCTATCGAAGTGCTCTACGGCGGTATGGAATTCGAGGGCGAAGCGCTTCTGTATACCATGCTGGCTTCGGTAGTTGCTTATGCAGTGAACGGGCTGTTCGTTGGCTGGCGGCCTCTGTTCTACTTCCCGTCGGTTGTGGAGAGTCTCAACGCCAAAGAATACGCTTGGTTGGGCGTTTTGGGAGTGGCAAGCGGTCTGATAGCCACGCTCTTGCCCATGGTGTTTTATCGACTGCGTGACGGTTTTCGTGCACTCCCATTGCCGCCGGCCGTTAACCCTGCCATCGGTGGGTTGGGGGTCGGCCTGATCGCCCTAAAATTTCCTCAAATCCTGGGCGGAGGCTATGGCTGGATACAGGAAGCCATTGATGGCCGGATTGTACTCAAGCTGCTCTTGGTTCTCATCTTCCTAAAAATCACTGCCTTCGCCCTGACGGTTTCCTCGGGCGGTTCCGGCGGGGTCTTCGCACCCACGCTCTTCGTGGGGGCCATGTTGGGAGGACTTATCTCCTCGCTCTTTCACCTGCCATCCCCGATGTTCGTGGTTTTAGGGATGACCGCCACCTTCGGTGCGGCCGCCCGGGTGCCAATAGCGTCCTTAATGATGGTTACAGAGATGACGGGTGGTTATCACTTGCTTCCCCCGGCGGCTCTTGCTGTCCTGATCAGCTATTTGGTCCAGACCAGCTTATCTGCGCGCCTAAAATACAACAGCTTGTACGAGGCGCAGGGCCTGGGACGTGCTCAGTCCCCCTCTCGCTATGTAGAGAATGTTCAGTTGGCGCTTAGGCTTCTCGGCTCCCGCAAGGTTCCGCGGACCGCCAAAGTCGGTCACTTAGACTTGGTCGCCCTCTTGGATTCCGGGATACCGATTAACATGCCTGGCCGGAGGGAGTTGAATGTAGGTGTCTTACGGCCTGAGAGCGCTCTTATTGGAAAAACCGTGCAGTCCGCTTATGAAGAGGCAGCCGGAAGTGTTGTGGAGATCATCGCGATTTTGCGAGGTGGGGACGTGGCACTTCCCAAGAGAGACACCGTGTTGCAGGAGAACGACCGCATTATCATGATCGGTTCGAGCAAGGCACGAAGTCGCCTTTCTCAGCATCTGGCTCCCTTGGAAGCCGGCAAAGGCCCGCCGTCAGGCAGCTCCAGCGTTTGAAGGGAATCGGCGCGAGTTCAAGCGGAGGAACGGTCAAGTTTCCTCGTGAGCGAGATACATCGTCGCGTGTGTGCAGGGTTTCGTGGTGCTGCGCGCGTTACCGGCGCAAACCGCTAAGCATACCGAGCCCCTGGGAAAACCCTGGATCCGGCTGGGAGCATCACGAAGGCAAGGGCAAGAGACAGTAAAATCAGGCGATGTGCGGATAGCAATAGCGTTGTCGTTGTCAAAGTGAACCATGACCCCAGACTTCGCAGTTGAGTTTCTCGTATGGGCGCTAATCGCAGCGTCGGTCATCGCCGTCCTCGCAGCGCGACTGAGAATTCCCTACACGGTGGCGTTAGTCCTGGGCGGCTTGGCGCTAGGGTTTGTGCATCTGCCCATCGTCGAGACGTTGGTCGCTCACAAGCCGAATTGGCTGACGCCGAGCGTTACCCTGGTGGTGTTTCTTCCCGCCCTGCTCTTTGAAGGCAGCCTCAAAATCCAGGTCCGGCATCTGCGAGACAATGCCTTGCCCATTCTACTGCTGGCCACGGTTGGGGTTTTGGCGGCAACTCTGGTCACGGGGTTCGCGGCCCACTGGGGCCCTTGGCCTCCCGGTGCTGGTGGCTTTGGTGTTTGGGGCTGTCACCGCCGCTACCGATCCCATTTCGGTGTTGTCGATCTTCAAGGAGATGGCAATTCCGCAGCGTCTGGCCATCATCGTGGAGGGGGAAAGCCTATTCAACGATGGAACTGCTGCGGTGCTGTTCGGGATTCTGGTGGCCGGTGTTGCCTCAGGTGCTCTCGGAATCAGGAATGGGATCCAGGGGTTTTTCGTTGAAGTCTTGGGTGGCATCGCTTTGGGCGGGGGTCTGGGATACTTCCTGAGCAAGGTGTCGCAAAGGATTGATGAGCCGCAAATCGAAATCACGCTGACGACCGTCCTGGCGTACAGCTCGTATCTGGCGGCGCAGTCGCTGCACGTCTCTGGCGTCATTGCCACCGTGGCTGCCGGGGTCACCTTCGGCAATCTTGGGACACGGATCGGCATGAGCCCGCGTACCCGCATCGCTTTGTGGTCCTTTTGGGAATATTTCTCCTTTGCGGTCAATTCACTGGTCTTTCTTCTGATCGGCCTGCAAGTCCGCGTTGGAACTCTGATACATGCCTGGCGCCCAACCCTGCTCGCAATCGCTACGGTAGTCCTGGGCCGCGCTCTTTCGGTTTATGGGCTGATACCGATCAGCAACCTTTTCAGTATCAAGATTCCGTTACGGTGGCAGCACATCCTGGTGGCAGGTGGCATCCGTGGTGCCCTTTCCCTGGCCCTGGCCCTGAGTCTGGCCGGCACTTTCCCTTACCGCCAACAGCTCCTGGCGATGACGTTCGGCGTGGTTGCGGTCACGATCATTGTTCAGGGCCTCGCCATCAAACCGCTACTGCACATCCTGGGAATCAGCACCGTGCGAGACGATGCCTACGAACTCGCCCGGGTGCAACAGATCGCAACCTCCTCAGCCCGATCCGAGTTGGACGATTTGTTTCGGAACCATGTCGTATCCGGTCCTGCCTACGACCGGCTTCGCGAGGAACTCGACCATCGACTCGAACAAGCGAATGCGCATGTAGCCGAACTCTATGGCAAGGATGCGACGCGCATTCTCCCTGAGATTCAAATGGCGAAGATGAAACTGATAGCCGCGGAAAAGAGTTCGATCGAGGCGGCTATCCACGATGGCCTCATAACCCAACAAACTGCCGGCAAGATGATCGAAGCTGCCGATCAGCAGCTGGACAAACTCAGCAATCAAGCTGAATAACTGGCCACGGCCGAAGTGTTTTGCCAGTTGAAGCTGTCGCCTTGCCAAACCCAGCCAGACACGGCCTCTAACGCTTCTATAGTGTTTCTAGCCAACAACTTTGAGTTTTCTCTCCCGCCATTTTCCTATCACGCGTCTCAGCGTGAAACTACCGGTGCTTGCTCGATCAGGTTTTTGAAGGTTTGGGCGTCTAGCGTTTCGCGCTGCAGAAGTTCCTTAGCGACCAAGTCAAGTTCTGCGTGGTGCTGTTGCAATATCTGTTTTGACTCCGCGTAAGCCGCATCCAAAATCTTCTTCACCTCCTCATCAATGTCGCGCGCGGTCTGTTCGCTGCAATCGCGTTGCAGGAGGTCGCCACCCGGGACTGTCAGGAAGGGGTCGCGCGGTTGCGCGCAGTGAACCAGGCCAACCGACTTACCCATTCCATAGATGCAGACCATCTGGCGCGCCAAGGTGGTGGCGTGTTCCAGGTCATTCTCGGCGCCGGTGGTGATTTCGTTGAACACCACCTCCTCGGCGGCTCGTCCACCGAGCAGTCCCTTGATCTTGTCGACCAGTTCGGCGCGGCTCATCAGGTATCGGTCCTCTTCCGGCAGTTGCAGAGTGTACCCGAGCGCGGCGCGCCCACGAGGAACGATGCTGATCTTGCGGACCATGTCGGCATGCTTGCTGTAGACAGCCACCAAGGCGTGGCCGACCTCGTGATAGGCCACCCGACGTTTGTCGTCTGGACTCAGACGGCGACTCTTGCGTTCTGGCCCGGCCACAACCTTCTCCACTGCCTCTTCCAACTCTTTCTGACCGATCGTTTTTCCCGCATGCCGGGCCGTGAGCAGTGCCGCTTCGTTAAGGACATTGGCCAAGTCGGCTCCGGAAAAACCCGGCGTTGCCTGAGCGATTTTGCGCAGGTCAACCTCAGACGCCAGCGGTTTACCACGACTGTGGAGCTTTAGGATGGCAGCACGTCCCTCGAGATCGGGCGCATCCACTACCACTTGGCGGTCGAAGCGACCTGGCCGCAACAGCGCGCGATCCAAAACGTCAGGCCGGTTGGTGGCCGCCAGGACAACCACCCCGACGTTGGCTTCGAAGCCGTCCAACCCCACCAGCAATTGATTGAGCGTTTGCTCCCGTTCATCATTGACCGCCCCGATGTGCACGCCGCGCTGCCGCCCCACGGCATCAAGTTCGTCGATAAACACGATGCAAGGTGCATGCGTTTTTGCTTGCTGGAACAAGTCGCGGACACGCGCAGCGCCCACGCCGACAAACATCTCCACAAACTCGCTCCCGCTTATGGAAAAAAACGGTACCTTGGCCTCCCCCGCAGCCGCGCGCGCCAGCAGGGTTTTCCCTGTGCCAGGTGGGCCGACCAGCAAGACACCCTTCGGAATTTTCGCCCCCAGCGAGCGATAGCGGTCGGGATGCTTCAGAAACGTCACCACCTCCTGCAGTTCGTACTTGGCTTCTTCGCAACCCGCCACATCATTGAAGGTGACCTCGCTGTCCTTATCGGCAACCAGCTTCGCGCCGCTCGCCCCAAACCGTAGAACCGACTTCCCCAATCCTCGCATCCCCCGAGCCAAGAACCACCAAAGTAAGATCATCAGGCCGATAGGCAAGATCCAGGCCCACAAAAACTGCGATAGGAAGCCGGGCCGAACTCCCGTGAACTTCACCCCTGTTGTTTCCAACTCGCGCACCAGATCAGGATCTTCCACGCGCACGGTGCGAAACATGAACGCTTTCGGCGTTCCAGCCTTGTTCTGCGTCGGTTTGCCTTCGGCCTGCGCTTTGGACTCACCGGTTGTTTTGGGCTCAGATGTGCCTGTCGATGCGTGAGATGTCGGGCGGGTGGTTTTTGTCTCGGCTGGGCCTCCAGACTTCGTCTCTTGAGAAGCTGTACTGGGCTTGGGCTGAATCCTCCCCTCGATCTCAGTTTCTCCAACCGAACACTCGGTCACTTCTCCGCGTTTGAGATATCCAATGAACTCGCTGTAAGGAATGGTTCGAAACACCATCTGGCGAGCTGCCTCTTGCCATACCCACAACATGATCAGCATGAAGACTGCGTACCAAACTAACGAGCGCCATTGCGGCGGGGGGACGTTTTGCGTTTTCTTTTCACCACTGGGCATGGGCCGATCTCACCTTGCTTTTCCACGGAGGACCGCTTGGCATATTTGCGCCAGCCTCGGTAATCTGGGCAATTTGTATGCCTGACGGGTGGCCGCGTCTTCCATCAGCTAAAAAATGGATCGCCGTCCATCAACTTGAGCTTTGGGATTTAGCAGCGGTTGTCATGCTTTTTCTCCTTCTCGCCGATCCCACCGGCTTTTCACTTTGGTAGAGGAGATGTCCGTAAGACAGCGAACGTTGCCACGGCTCGAGCTATAACAAGGAGCTGCTGCGTGAAAGGCAAGGCGTGAAAAGGAAAGACATTGTTTTGGTGCCTATTGCTAAGGATCCGCACGCGCAGCCGCAAGGCCGGAATCGTCAGCCCGCTGCCCAAAATGGCCACGCTCCGCCCAAGCACAAGAAGACTGGATGGGGCAGCCTTGGAATGCTAGGATGGGCCATCCCGCGAGCGGCGCCACAAAGCTCGCGTCGCTCGTGGGAAGGGAATGCAGTGCGGGGAACTATTTGTACGTGGCGTTGGTGCGAGACAGATAATCGCGGTGCTCGGTGAAGTCCACCTCGGAATCAAAGGCCGGCGCGTCGAGCGGGTTGGACTTCAGGGCGTCCCGTATGGCCGCATTGACCTTGTCCAGGCCTTCCGCGTTGGCAGCGATGTAGAAAATCCAAAACGTGCCGGGCGCTTCGGTGTGGATTGCCTCGGTGTCGATCTCGTATTCGTGAATCGTCCCGTCGGCGAGCATTTTCTCCAACAGCGGCCCGACCATGCTCCTGCTGAGCATCTCCACCGCATTGTCCGGAGCGCTCGCCTTTAATTTATAGGATGATCCGTGGGTGTACGCATCCTTCCACGATCCGGGATGCCAGTTGTAATAGCGGCTGACATAAATGGCATCCCAGTGTTTCGTGGCACTGATCAAGACTGGAGAGGTGGAACTACCGTTCTTGTAGAACTGGTCCAGCACGTTGAGCAGCCCGGCCATGGACATGGCCGACCACCAATCGTCGTGCGTTGCGCCGTCGGGCTGATGAACCAAATTCACATCGCTGCCATACGCCACGATGGTTCCGCTGGCGACGGCCTTATCCAGAACTGTCTGATCGGCGGCATCGGCCTTTTCCATCTCCGCCCACTGCGCGCGGGGAATATTCCAAAACCCCACGTACGAGTACATCGGCGGTTTTTCTTTCACCTCCGACATCTGCGCGCCTGCCGGTGCAGCGCAGACGACGGCCATCGCCAGCGTGCACAGCCCTGCAAAAACTATCCGCGATTTCCTGTTCAATTTTCATCCTCCGTAAATTTAGTTGAAGCCGTTCTGGTATCAAGAAATGCCCCTGGGGTCGTTCCGACATAGGCGTGTCCGGGTAGAGCGGGCAGCTTCAGAGCCCTGCCTGAGCGAAGCCGAAGGGTCCGCGTCCATGATGCCTCCGAAGCTTAGGCTTTCAGTCCACGGCATCGCAGCAGACTGAACGCCCCATCAATGAAGCGGCGCTCTACCCGAGCTTCGGATACAGCAATTCGGAAATAGGTTCGTAGAGCAAACGTGCGTGCAGATGTGTCCCCTACCGAGACCTCTGTACTGCTTTCTTGCCTGGCTTGGAGTTGCGTGGCCAATAGTAAATGTAGTTAGGGTAGAAAACAATTAGGCAATAGTGGTGACCCGATCTGGCCACCTCTCGGGTTGCTTGGTTTCTGCTCTTTCCACCTCAGTGCTGTAAGATGCGCTAGGGATCGTATCGAAATGGAACCCTTGCATCCATAGGCACGGGCGGTATGGATAAGGTGTACCGCGCGAAGGACACGAAGCTGAAGCGGACTTTGCGCTGAGGACGAACCCAAGGAATACAGGAATGGACGGAGTAATAGTATGCGATGCAGATGGACCAGATCGTTGATACCCGGAGCGGCGCTAGTGGTGTTCTTCTGCTTTGTTCAACTGGGCGTCGCGCAATCTACGCCGCAGCAGAGCCTGCTGGCGCTCTCAAAACGCAACCACACGCTGGCCATTGTGGACCCGGCTACGCTGCAGGTCATCGCACGCCTTCCCGTGGGGCCCGACCCGCATGAGGTCATTGCGTCTTCCGATGGCCGGAAAGCCTATGTTTCGATCTATGGATTCGGCCGTTACCACGCGCTTTCTGTCCTCGACCTCGTCGCACAGAAAGCGCTGCCCGATATTGATACCGGAGCCTTGACGGGCCCCCACGGTCTCGCCTTTGTTGGCGGCAAAGTATGGTTCACCGCCGAAGGTGCGAAAGCCGTTGCCCGGTTCGATCCAGCAACGGCTCGCATCGATTGGATCATGGGCACCGGCCAGAACCGGACGCACATGCTGTACGTCACAGCCGACCAGAACCATATTTACACCACAAATGTCAGCTCCGCGACCGTCAGCATTCTTGAGAAGGTCGCTTTGCCGCCAATGGGCACCTCCGCCAGGAATGCCGCCTCAACCGGGTATGCAAGCAGCTCCGCCGCCCCAGCGGGCGCAGCCGCGTATGGACTGGAATCAGACCCTGATTGCAGTCGGTAAAGGCGACGAGGGTTTCGACGTTTCGCCTGATGGGCGTGAGTTGTGGACGGCGAACGCACAGGACGGCACGCTATCGATCATCGATCTTGCCAGCAAGAAGGTCACGGCCACACTGGACGCGAAGATCTTTGGCGCCAACCGGCTCAGGTTCACTCCTGATGGCAAACTTGTGTTCATTACGAGTCTGCGTGGAGGTGATCTGGTCGTCTACGACGCCGCGTCACGCAAAGAGTACAAACGCGTGCACATCGGGCATGGCGCAGCGGGCATTCTGATGGACCCGGCCGGGACACGCGCGTTCGTCGCCTGCACCCCCGATAACTACGTCACCGTTGTGGACCTGAAGACGTTGGAAGTCACCGGCAGGATCGATGTCGGTGGGGAGCCGGACGGGCTGGCCTGGGCAGTTCGACCTTAGCTATCGCTGTCCGCTTCCTGCCGGAGCACCAGGGTATCGGTTCAACTGCACGTTTACCAGGCAAATCGATGTCGACCAACCGGATGAACGATTCTAAATGAGACTCGCACCGCCCAATGAGCGAACCGTGTCAAAACACACAGCAAGAGCTGCACGGTGCAAAGTTGCTTCTTGCGCTGCTCCGTGGTGAATATAAAATTGGATCGTTTTGGAGGTGCGAGCTTGAAAATCTTTCTCATCATGTTGGCATTTTCCTGCACGTCTTCGTGGCTGGTCGCGCAGTGCACGGTATCGCCATCGGTGGTGATGCCGGGAGACACGGTAACCATAAGCTGCCAGTGCGATAAGGTGACCGGCTGGAACTCGTCAGGCGGACATATCACTCCTGAGGGACCGGTTGCCGAGGTGGAGACGGCGGGAGCCGCAGCGGGACCTTTAGAGGTCACAGGCCAGTGTATTCGGGGGAACAAGCAAACTCCATTCGCAGTATTCGCGTCCCTGGAAGTTCCTCCTCCACCTCCAATGGTAGGGAAGGTGAACACGATCACCTTCGCAGAGTCAAAATATCCCTCGGTGGTGGACAATACTGCGCGCGCTGTTTTGGATGACGACGCCTTGCGACTAAAAGCCGATTCGAATGCGACGATTGTAATCGTCGCGCATTTGGGCCCGCCGATGGCGAATCATGCGAACAAACACGAAAGCGATCTGGTAGCCGAGCGAGCTGTCAATGCGAAGTACTACCTGGTGAAAAGTCAAGGGATTGATGGGAGCCGGATCCAAGTTAGAACTGGCGCCGGGGATGTCGCCAGCGCGGATATTTACTGGGTACCGCAAGGCGCGGACCCGGATGCCGCGCCCGAGCTGAAAGCCACGGCGCTGATCAACGAGCAAAAAGTGCGTGCGAAGGTGTGCCGGACGGTCAGTACGTCAAGCGGTGATAAGGACTTTCAATGCACACCAGATTAGGTCTGGGGGCCGTTCTTTTCGTGCTTCTGAACACATCAGTATTACTGCCAGCGGCCATGAGGGGCAGTCGCAACACTCCGGTACAGGAGACGACGAGTTGCCGTGCACGGATCTCGGGACATGAGGGATGGTTGAATCAGGCACAGCTGGACAAAGTATTGGCGGAAAATTCTTCTCCGACGATTTTGCAATCAGCGCAGATCATTGGATGCAAAATAAGTTCGCCGTTAACCGAAATGGATTTGACGAATACGAGGTTTTCCAGTTCGGATCTTTCTGGCATGAATTGCCAGGGCTGCAAGGGAAACCAGGCGGAATTCGACGACTCCGATCTCGACGATGCAGATTTCAGCGGGGCCGAGCTACAGGCGAAGTTTAGCGGCATACGGTGCAAGCTAAGAAGGGCAAGCTTCAACGGAGCAAAACTGCATGGCTCCACTTTTCAGAATGTAGATCTGCGCGATGCGGAATTCTGGGGCGCAGATTTGACGGGCGTGCATTTCACACCCTTGCAACTACCGGATGAAAATAGTCTGGCACACGCGAAGAATTTACAAACCATGCGCGGGGCAGACCCGACCGCGTTGCGCGCACTGGCCAGCCATTTCCGCGAGGTCGGGAACAGCGACCGGGAACGTGAGGTTACCTACGCGATGGAGGCCAGCTTACAGCAGAAGGCGGCCGAGATTTGCCGCACTGGGAAATTCTCAGTGAATACTTACGATTGGGCCGACCGGACGCAGCAGTGCTTCCTGTACCCGGTCAAGGCGGTAGCGTTTGGGTTCACCTGCAACTTTGGACTGTCGCCCTGGAAACCGCTGCGGCTTCTCTTTGGATTGTGGGTAGTCTTCACCCTCATATTGATCCTGATCGGACTCCTGTCGCGAAAGACGATGTTTGCCGTGGTGGTGCGCTATACGGTCGCTGGCAAGACCCGCACCCGCGAGCTGCCGCTGCGAGTATTCCTTCAGCATCGAGGGAGGTCGTCAAGGTGGAGTAGGCACGGGCACACGCTGGTTCGCATCTTGCGGTTATCAGCACGTGTCAGCATGATGAATCTCTTCAACCTACAATTCGAGCAGGTCGACGTAGGCCGGTGGTTGAAGTTACTGTCCGGCCGAGATTACGAAGTTCGAACTTTCGGTATTGCCCGGTCAATTTCGGGAGTGGAAAGCTTGATCAGCTTTTACCTCATAGCCCTATGGGTACTCGCATATTTTGGTCATCCATTTTTGCAATAAGACATGAAGGCGGTTTCGACACTGAAAACGCCGGGTGCCCTACTCATTCGCGTCGTTTGCGAATGAGTGGGAATGACAAGAATTACGCGTGGGACGGAGGATCGTCACCGGGTAGAAATGACGGGATGGACTAAGAGTAGCCCACCCAACCCAAAAAAGGGGTTGGGTGGGGCAGTTGGCGTAGTTCTTGCCAAACTCTCCTACTGCTGCGGCGGCGGTTTACAGAAGGTGCCTTTAGGCGGCGGCGAGTAATAGCACTGGGACCCGGCTAAGTTCTTGTCCGCGGGATTGAACGGAACGTTCCAGTTGCTGTCGTTCGGGTAGCACATAGAAGCTGGCGGTGGAGTACCCTGGCCGTTTGCCTCGAAACCATCCGGCAAATGAAAGGCAAAACCGTAGCAGCCACCCGTGGGACAAGCGACGTCTTTTTTCGTCCAGGTACTGCAAACTGCCTGGCACTGCGGATACAGCTCGTTGCTCTGATCCAGCGCGCAGCTGCAGGTCGAGCCACTTGACGAACAGAACGTCTCCGGTTTGCATTTATTGTTGACGGCGTTGTTGTAGTTGTTTTGGAAATCCCCGAAATTCATATCCATCGTCACGGTCAAGATGCCGTCCTTGTATTCTGGTTTAGGCCACGGCCACTTGATCGCTCCTTTCTTCGTTGGCACGAGCGGGGAGCTGGAAACATCGACTTGGACGGCGTAGAGGTCGCCAGTATTGGGGTCGGAATTAAAACCGGGGCCTACGTACAGCGAGTAGGTCTGATGGGTCGCCGTTGTGGCGAACAGCAAAAATGTGTAATAAGTACCCGTGCTATTTAGGCTTTCATCCTTCGCCTTGAAGACATTCTTGAGCGGGGGCACCGCCAATCGCAGGCCACATACCCTGCGTTGCATCGCTTACCGTCGTATCCATGTAGTAGCTGCCATGATTGACGGTGAGTGTGCTGCGTTGCGAGATACCCTGCCCTGCCATCCGTATGAAGGGTTGCGTTTGGCCTTGTTCATCGGGATTGATGTCTTGGCGATAGAGAGGCACACCGTAACAGCGCGGATACGCACAACTATTAGCCCACCAGTGCAAGTAATCCTGGGACATTGGCGGAAGTGTAGGACAATTGAGTCCGCAATCGGGATAGACGACGGTAGTTACGTAATTGTAAGGACTGGTGTTTGCCGTCCCACAGAACTCATCGGGGAGCGCGCACTTTTGCCCCAGCGGTGGCATGTTGTCCGCGATGTCAGAAGCGCACTCCGCGGTTTCGACCGGCGCGGCGAAAAACGGATCCTTATTTACGGAAATGGTGTCGATGAGCCCGGTCAGGGATCCATCGTCGTCATTGAGTTCGGTTTGACGATCAACATCGGTGTACCCGTTAAATAGGCCGGTAGGCAGCCGTCCTGAACAGGATAGGTGCAATAACGCTTCTTTACCTCGTCGAGGTACGTGCTGTAGGTGCTGGGGTGGAACAGCGGCTCGATGACGAAGTGCCGGATGTCGACAGGATGCCCACTCGTTTGATCGCCGAAGTACAGGTTGTTGGAGTGGAACGCCGGCGGGTAATAGAAGCCGTTGGGCTGTTTCCAGGCGATGGCGGCATTCGGCAGGTAGCACTTCCCGGTCGCAGACTGCGGCATACCGATGGCCTGACCATACATCCACGCACTGTTACTGCAACCGCCCCCGTTCTTGGGGGTGCAGTCGGTGATGTCGGTTTGCGTGATATCCAGGAAGGCATTATTTTCCTCGTATGCCGGACCATCGTAGATGTTAAACAGTCGCTGGTTCACGCCGAAGTTGCTGATTGGCAAGGTGAGGCCGGCCGGCTGGTATAGGCAATATTGGCCGGTGGCTGCTCCATTTCCTATTCCTATCTGCTTCGCACAAGCAAAATTGGGATCGAGTTTTAGGGTTTGCGGGTTGAAGGGGCCGGCATTCGAGGCGTAGGGATTGCCTGACGCAGGCTGAGTGTTTCCAACGAAGACGTCATTCCTGGCTATCGCCCAGTGGCCCGGGATAGCGTCGGAATCGGTGTAACCGCCACCCGTGACGAAGGTGAGTCCACCCTGTTGCACGTCAGTGATCGCAGTGTTGCTCAACAGGTACCAATACGGACGCAACCATATGGCTGCGAAGTTGGTCTCGGTGAAATTGAACGAGGTGGTGTAGTGGTCGAGTGCCGTGATCATGCAACCGTCCTCGAAGCCTGGGGAACAGCGCTCAACCGTACTGCAGTCCTTAGGCGCGGGTTGCCCCGGCATAGGGGGTGGGGTGGGTGGACATTGGGTGGAAAAGCGCCCCCCACCCCCACTCACTTCGGGATAGTATTTGGCCGCACCCGTCGGATCCGCTAATGGGTCTGGTGACAAGCTATTCGTTACCGGCAGCATCCGGGGGAAAACGTCATCCCCGGGATAATGACGGACAACTCCGTAGCAGGTGGCAGTATCGCCGATGGTATTAAAGGAATTCTCCGCCGAGGTGCAGGAGTTGCCTTCAAAGTTCTGCAGTGGGGTCATGGCTGCGCGCGCTAGCTCCGAGTCAGGCACACCGGGCGTAGGATTCCATTTCTGCTCCGAAGCATACGACCACCAGTACTCGTACCGCGAATGGGTGCTGTTGGCTGCCGGAACAAGCCAGTAGCATGCGCCGCAACTGCCGGCTCCGGCCGCCATGTTGTACTGGAAATCGTTCCAGCCGTTGGTGATCCAAAATACGGTGGGGTGATCGATGTCGCTGTGGTACGGAACCGATTCCTGCGGCGGAACGCCTGTCGGGGGAGGATTGGGCGGGTTTGGATCCGGATAGGCCGCAGCCAAAATCCCGGGGACCTGACGCGGGTTCTGCGGACTGATGACCGCCGCGCGGGCCTGGATTCCGAGATTCGAATAAAGCTTGTTGTTGGTCTCAGTGGCGTCTTCCAGGTAGAAACCGTGTCCAATCGAGAGGTAGCCGATATTGCGCGCCAGCGTCACTCCGCCTGTGGCATGCACGGTAATCCAACGTGTCATGGAATCCCAAATCGAGCTGTCCGCGATATAGGTGTTGGCCGGCGTCTGCCGTGCCATGTGGAAATGGACAGGATAATGCGCGATGCGCCCGCCTTGCCCCATCTGGTAAAACTCGACACCTTGAATCTGTACGCTCGCGAAACCCTGGCGTGCGATCATGTGCCCGCCGAAGTAGTAGCAGCTGCTCGCCTGTTGGCATTTTTCAGTGACCGGCGGGAACTGGGAGTTATACGTATCGCCTGCGGAGACAATGCGAATGCTGCGACTCAATAGTCCCACGGCGGCCCGCGTTTCCACACAACGGGTTTGGCCCGTTCGAGCATTTCACATTTGGGTCCTGAGCGGGGCCAACGGGCTGTTTCCGGTCCGTCGGAAGGGAGTCCAGAGAATAGGTCACTCCGTAATGTGGAAACTTGATCGCTTCGACCGTCGTTATGGTTGTCCCCGTATCCGTAGGGGTGATCGTCTTGATCGTTAGCTGTTCCGCATGTGACGCCACGTAGTCGGTGGACGTGACGACGATCTGGTCGCCGGGATAGGTGTCGGACATCCCGACCCAATCGACGTTGCGATCGATGGTGAATTGATGCTCTGAGCCGGAGCCTGTCAGCGTTGTAGTCAGTCGTGCCCAACTGGTGCCAGAGTTGGCGGGCGTCAGGCTTGTATACGTGGCGCCTTTCTTGCCGTAGAGCTGCAAGGTCCCGTTGTAGGAAACCCCTAGCACCTTGTAACCAAAGTAACCGACAGGCGAGCCACCATCGTCATACTCGAGGGGCATGTAGGCGTAGAAACAATCGTTCACAGTGCCCGGCAGGCTGGTCACCGTGCAGGAGGTAGGATTGATGGGCATCGCCATGCTGCAGTCGCCGCCGGGGCAGTTCGACTTCCAGATGGTGTCGGGCACGCCACATTGGTTCTTCGTGTCCGACAGGCAGGTGACGCCAGCGCCTCCGTCACCCTTACCGCTTCCCGTGTTCTGAGCGGGACCCCAGAGATGAATGGTGAGTGTTCCACCGTTCTGGCCAAAGGGTACGGTTGGGCTGCCAGCGATCATTGATCCTGTGCTTTCGACCAGGATGTTGGCTGCCCACAGGTCAATATCGCCGACGACGCAGAGTTGCGGATTGGCCTCGCTACAGAATTGCAGCGTGCCGCCGTTGTAAACGTTGATGTTTTTGTAGTAATAAGTGCCCTTCGTAACCCAACATGTGCCGGTTGTGACCTGCACATCCTGGGTGCCGTCACCCCCTTGCGGTAGCGTGTTGTTACCGCCTCCACAGGTCACGGGGGGCGGGGGTGGCGCGGCGCGGTTGGCGGCCGAGCACAAAGTTGCTGTCAAGAGGATGATTGCGAGGTGGGTAATGACAAGTGGGGATTTCTCCTGAGTCGACATCTTGGGCTCCTTCCGTCGGACCGATCGACATGGTTTAGAGATTCCCAACTAAAACCAAAGTGGCGTTCGTGCGTCTCCCCCGTAAAGAATATCTGTACTCAATCGGGAATTCTTACAAGGCCGCAAAGCACGTCATGGCAAAATGTCCAAGCAAAAGTGCAGGGGTGGTACATATAAGTGCCGGCATTTTACCTTGGCAGGCTTTCAGTGTCAATGGAATGAGGATGGATGGACAAAGCGGCCATATCTCGCCGCGGGTGCCCAGCTAGATCGATCGGGCGTCTCACGATCTCTTGCCTGGCCATCGGCCGCTGTTCCTATCCCTCAAGGGGTGACGAGCAACGATCCCTTAGCAGCAATGGATAGCCGCCGACACTAATGGTTGGCAGCAGATGATGGGGGAGGCGCGAGGGGCGACACCTCGTAGATCTGATCGAGCACCTTCAACATGAGAGCATTGGCTGTCGGTTGATCATCGAGCGATACGGGCAGGTTGGTCCAGACCACGAGCGTGACCTTGTTGTTGGGGTCGTAGCCTATGAACGAGTTGTAGCCGGGCGTCTCGCCGCCGTGAAAATAGATGGTGTTCGGTCCCCAGCTCATTTGGCTGATGCCATACCCATACCTCTGGCCTTTGGGTTTGCTCGGGTCCTCGGGCCGCAAGCTATCGAGCCAGAGGCTCTGATACTTGGCGTTGAGCACGCGGCCCGTGACCAGTGCCTTGATCCAGGTGGCGAGATCGTTGGCAGTTGAGATGGCACCCCCGGCTGCCATTGCAACAGAATGGTTCACATCTGTGTAGTCTTTGGGCCGCAGGGTGCCCGCTCGGGCCGCGGCCTTCTGTTCCGGCGTGTACGGAGGTTCTCCCACCAGGGCGACCGAGGAGCTGCCGTACAGATAGCCGTGCGAATAGGGCTTGGGGATGGTATTGACGGCGGGTGCGGGAAGTTCGGTGTGCTGCAAATGTAGTGGCGCGAACAACCGGTCGTGCATTGCCTGAGCCAAGGGCTTGCGATCGACCTTTTCAGCGATCATGCCGAGCAGTGCGTAATTGGTGTTGCAGTACTCGTAGGCTGTACCAGGCGGAAAATTGGGTGGGTGCGCGAACGCAATGGCCAGCAATTCTGCCGGGGTCCAAACCTTTGTCGGGTTACGGTCAATTGTCGCCGAGATTTCGGGGGCGTTGGTGTAATTACAGAGGCCACTTCGCATTTCCAGCAGCTCGGCGATGGTGATGTCGGCACCGTTGGGCACGCCCGCGATGTACTTCGACACCGGGTCGTCGAGACTGAGCTTGCCCTCCTCGACCAGTTGCATGATCACCGCGGCCGTCATCGTCTTGGTGTTGGAGGCGATCCTGAAATAGGTGTCGGTGCTGGGCGGGATTTTTGCACCTAGTAAGGTGGTGCCGTAGACGACCGTAAACTCCCCTTGGGGTGTGCGCAGGAGAACCACGGCGCCTGGGATCAGGAGTTCGTGGGCGGTCGTGTCCACCATGGCCTGCAGCGCAGTCTGGTCGATGTGTCTGAGTCGGGAAGCACCGGTAGTGGAGCCGAGCCTTGGAGCCGCACGTGTTCCGGGCGACGTGGTAGGCGTTGACGCAGTCTGCGTTGATGGAGTCGACACAGCCGAGCACGCCTCGGTCAGCAAGGCAATAGCCACGAGAAAGCTCGGAATGTGGATGGGCCCGCGTCGACACTGCGGTCGCGAGCGTCCGATGAATGTCCACACGTCGTTTCTCCTTGCTTTGGAAACGCCGCCAAAAAGTTCGTGGATTGCCTGTCAGTTGGAAACCGGTGCTAAAACGTATCAACTGTAAACTGAACGCGGTGTGCAGCGCCAGATCTATCGCCAGCGAAAATTCTGGAGCTCCCGCTCGAAGAACACTGGCTTGACGCGACCCTGAAGGTTCGCTCTACCGAAATTCACAAATCACAATTTCAAACTCAGACACTACTGCCAAAAGCATGAGTCTTGACAAAGTGTCATATTAGATATAGTCTAAACTCTTCATGGATGCCGAGGCGATAAAACGGTCTTTGGAGGACGGCGGGTTGCGATGTACTTCGCAGCGCTACGCGGTGATGGCATTCCTGATGGAATGCAACAGGCATCCCACGGCTGCGGAAATCTTCCAGGCCGTGAATCGCGTGGATCCGCGCTCTTCCAGGGCCACGACTTATAACAATCTGCGGGACTTGGTGCAGGCGGGTTTGGTGCGTGAAGTGGCCGTCGAGGGCCGCGCCGCGCGATTCGATGCGAAAGGCATGCGGCATCACCACTTCATCTGCGACCGCTGTGGCAATGTCGAGGACATAGAATGGTACAACGTGCCTAAGCCTGCTTCAGGCTCCCTGGGTAAGCGGGTTTTTCGCGAATGCGAACTCATTTTCCGGGGGCTCTGCACGAAGTGCGCTCCGCGCCACGCATCCCGTTAAGTGCCGCAGGCCTGTGGATCCCGCATAAATAGCGCGGCCGTCGGCGATTGAGAATGGGTTCGTAGTTCGTCACAGTTTTTACTAATTCGAAGGAAGGTAAACATATGAATAAAGAACTCGCCACAGCAGTGGGGACGGCTGTCCCCCAGGAGCTAATCTCGTCAACCGAAGCCAAGTGCCCGGTCGCCCACGGCAATGGCAGACCCAAACCCCAGACAAATGAGACCTGGTGGCCTAATCAGCTTAACCTGAACGTCCTGCGCCAGCACTCTTCGCTGTCCAATCCTATGGAGAAGGAGTTCAATTACGCTGAGGAATTCAAAACCCTTGATCTGAATGCCGTAATCAAGGACCTTCATGCCTTGATGACAAATTCACAGGAATGGTGGCCGGCCGACTTCGGCCACTATGGACCACTTTTCATTCGTATGGCGTGGCACAGCGCGGGTACGTACCGCATCGGCGATGGCCGCGGCGGGGCAGGCTCCGGCGAACAACGTTTTGCGCCCCTCAATAGCTGGCCGGACAATGTGAACCTCGATAAGGCGCGCCGGCTGCTCTGGCCGATCAAGCAGAAGTATGGGCGCAAAATCTCCTGGGCCGACCTCATGATTCTCGCTGGTAACGTGGCCTTGGAGTCGATGGGGTTCAAGACCTTCGGTTTCGGCGGCGGGCGCGAGGACGTCTGGGAGCCCGGAGAGGACATTTTTTGGGGCCCCGAGGGCAAGTGGCTGGCGGACGAGCGCTACAGCGGCGATCGTGATCTCGCCAATCCTCTTGGCGCAGTTCAGATGGGCCTGATTTACGTGAACCCGGAAGGGCCCAACGGAAACCCGGATCCCAATGCCGCGGCAGTGGATATCCGAGAGACCTTCGCCCGCATGGCGATGAATGACGAGGAAACGGTCGCGCTGATTGCCGGCGGCCACACGTTTGGCAAGACCCACGGCGCCGGCGATGCGGCACTGGTGGGCCCAGAGCCGGAAGCCGCCGGCATCGAGCAGCAGGGCCTCGGCTGGAAGAGCAAATTTGGCACGGGCAAAGCGGGTGACACGATCGGCAGCGGCCTGGAGGTCACTTGGACCACGACGCCTACGAAGTGGAGCAACAACTTCTTCCACAACTTGTTCAGCTATGAATGGGAACTGACCAAGAGCCCGGCCGGTGCGCATCAGTGGACAGCAAAGAATGGCGCGGGCGCCGGTACGGTGCCGGATGCGCACGATCCATCCAAGCATCACGCGCCCACCATGCTGACCACAGACCTATCCTTGCGGTTCGACCCTGCTTACGAGAAGATTTCACGGCGCTTCTACGAGAATCCGCAGGAGTTGGCAGACGCGTTCGCCAAGGCGTGGTACAAGCTGACCCACCGCGACATGGGGCCGATCTCCCGGTACCTTGGCCCGCTGGTTCCTAAAGAGCCGCAACTCTGGCAAGACCCTGTTCCCGCCGTGAATCATGAATTAATCGGGGACAACGACATTGCTGCTCTGAAAGCAAAGATTCTCGCGTCCGGACTGTCGATCTCCGAACTGGTCACGACAGCCTGGGCGTCGGCGGCGACCTTCCGCGGCTCCGACAAGCGCGGTGGCGCGAACGGGGCGCGCATTCGCCTGGCGCCGCAAAAGAATTGGGAAGTGAACCAGCCGGCCGTACTGGCGAAGGTCCTTCCGAAGCTGGAGGCGATCCAAAAGGACTTCAACAGCTCGCAGTCCGGCGGGAAGAAGAAGGTCTCACTGGCTGACCTGATCGTTCTGGGCGGCTGCGCAGCCGTCGAGGAAGCAGCGAAAAAGGCCGGCCACGACGTGAAGGTTCCCTTCACGCCGGGGCGCACGGATGCTTCGCAGGAGCAAACCGATATTCACTCATTCGCTGTAATGGAGCCGAAGGCCGACGGGTTCCGCAACTACCTCGGGAAGCAAAACGGAGCGTCGCCCGAGGAGATGCTGGTGGATCGGGCGCAGTTGCTGAAGCTGACTGCCCCCGAGATGACGGTTCTGATTGGCGGCATGCGCGCCCTGAATGCTAACTTCGGTAAGTCCAACCACGGCGTCTTCACCAAGCGACCCGGGACGCTGACGAACGACTTCTTCGTCAACCTGCTCGACATGAATACGGAGTGGCAGCCCTCTGCTGCATCCGAAGGTGTGTTCGAAGGACGCGATCGCAAGACGGGCGAAGTTAAGTGGACCGGCACCCGTGTCGACCTTATCTTCGGTTCGCACTCCCAGCTCCGAGCGGTTGCGGAAGTCTATGCATGTGGCGACTCGAAAGAGGCGTTCGTGAAAGACTTCGTGTCTGCGTGGAACAAGGTGATGAACCTGGACCGCTACGACCTTGCCTCGGCGAAAAAGCAGGCTGTCGCCTAGGCGCCAGCCCCAGGGTAGTGTCTCAAACTGAGATACTACCCTAGATTCCTTCCCCCCGGGGCTATCGCTGGGTTGTGGCGCTACAGCGCGGACAGCGGCCAAAAACCTCGATCAGGGGCCGGCGACAACAGCTTCGCAGGGTTACGCCGCCGCTCCACTCCGCACTGGTATCAACCGTGGTGAAGA
The DNA here is from genome assembly GCA_963836295.1 of uncultured Acidobacteriaceae bacterium. Taxonomy (GTDB): domain Bacteria; phylum Acidobacteriota; class Terriglobia; order Terriglobales; family Acidobacteriaceae; genus Bog-257. Next base: position 534,822 of record CAWIIY010000017.1, read on the forward strand.
CCCTCTTTCCTCGGGAATCCGCCCCGTCCGGACCGGGTTTCGCCAGCATCCCGCAACCTCTTGATTTACAATGCGTTTTCCTGTGCGTGGGGAACATGCTCCTCCGCAAGAGCCTTGCTGTCCGCAAGTACGGATAAGTGAGGGAATCGCGGATGCTGTGAGGTAGGCAACACGGAACTTTTCGTGAAGGTGTGCAATTATCGCTGGCGCCAGTCGGTCGCCCTCAACCTAGCATTGGCGATCGCCCTCGCCCCTCGCCGGCTGTGGCCGCGCCGCATCCGGCAAGTCTGACAATCACAGCGGCAACTCTGACTCTGCCCAGCTCTTTACCATCCCGGCGGACCAGATGTCCCACGTGCAGGTGCTTACCATCCAGTCCACCAGCTTGACTCGTATCCTGCGTCTGACCGGGGCTGTTGCCTACGACGCCTTTCATACAACCCCGGTCATCACGCAGGTCAGCGGTCCGGTAAGTCGCATTGCGGTCGTCCCCGGGCAGACCGTGCAGCGTGGCGAGCCCCTGCTGTATGTGGCAAGTCCCGACTATTCGCAACTCCGAACCAATTACCTCAAAGCTAGAGATGCCCATGCGCTGGCACAGAAAATGTATGTACGTGCCCAGACGCTGTACCAGCATGGAGCGATCTCCCAAGAGAACCTGGAGCAGGCCGAGTCTGCCCAGGTGCAAGCGGAAGGAGATTTGACCGCCGCAGAAGCCGCTCTGAAGGTGCTCGGCATTAGTGACCCCAATGCGCTCCTGAAGGGGCCACCTTCCTTCCAGGCTTCGGTGAACGCCCCCATCACGGGCCAGGTCGTCGAGCAGGACGTTGCCGTCGGACAGCTGTTGCAGCCCGGCGCAACGCAGTGCTTTGTGATCTCCGACATCGGCACGGTTTGGGTCTTGGTCAATGTTTATCAGAAGGATTTGCCCTATGTGGCCGTTGGCGACGAGGTCAGCATCCAGACCGACTCTTATCCCGATGTCTTCCATGGTCGCATCTCCTATGTGGCGGCTTCACTCGATCCGAACACGCGCACCTTGCAGGCGCACATTGAGACCGCCAATCCCGAGCACAAGCTGAAGAAGGATATGTACGTGGTGGCGAGTGTCGATGCAGGGACGATTCACAACGCTATCGCCGTACCCGACGCCGCCGTTCTGCGCGACAGCGAAAACCAGCCATTTGTGTATGTCGAGACCGAGGGTAACCAATTCGGCATGCGTTCCATCAGCGTCGGCGAAAGTTTGAAGGGAGAAACTGAGGTTACGGCCGGGCTCAAGCCCGGCGATCGCATCATCGGAGACGGCAGCTTGTTCCTGCAATTCGCGAACTCCCTGCAACGTTAGCCGATCGGCATTCCCAACACTATGGCATCCCCGTCTGCATGATCCATCGAATCGTACAAGCGGCGCTTCGTCAGCGCTTCCTGGTGTTGGTGCTGACCCTTTTCATGATGGTCGCTGGAATCATCTCATTCCGGCGCATGCCAGTCGATGCTTATCCCGATCTTTCGCCTCCCCAAGTCGAGCTCATCACGCAATGGCCCGGCCACGCCGCCGAGGAAGTAGAACGCCTGGTCACGCTTCCTCTCGAACTAGAGCTGAATGGCGTCCCCCGCGTGGTTTTCATGCGGTCCATTTCGCTTTACGGTTTGTCCGACATAATCCTGACCTTCGATGACAGCACCAACGACTATTTCGCCAGGCAGATCGTCTTCGAGCGAATGGCCCAGGCTAATCTACCCACGGGGATCACTCCCGTCATGGCGCCGCTCTTTAGCCCCAGTGGCCTGGTCTACCGTTATGTGCTGGAAAGCCCCGACCGTAGTCCTCAGGAGCTGAAGACCTTTGAGGACTGGATAGTCGAGCGCCAGTACCGCTCCGTTCACGGTGTCGCGGACGACTCCGGTTTCGGCGGCACGGTTATGCAGTATCAGGTTTTGCTCGATCCTGCCCGCCTCTAGGCCCGGGATTCACCGACCTCACCGTGGTCCGCGAGCTTGGCCAGCCGAGTCTGCTGATCGATGTCGATCGCGACAAGATCGCCCGCTACGGAATCAACGTCGCCGACGTCGAGGCCGTCGTCTCCGCCGCCGCCGGCGGACAGGCTGCCACCCAGGTCATCCAGGGCGAAAAACTCTTCGACCTGGCCGTCCGCATGAAGCCGCAATTCCGCAGCAGCGCGCACGAGATCGGCCAGCTGCTGGTCGGCACTCCCGATGGCAAACAGCTTCCCTTGAGCGAGCTCGCCTCCATCAAGCAAGGCAACGACGCTTCGTTTATCTATCGCGAGAACAACTCGCGCTACATCGGCGTGCAATACAGCATCGAAGGCCGCGACCTGGAACGCGCTGTGCGTGACGGCCAGGAGGCGGTCAGCAAGGCGGTCTCACTGCCGCAGGGTTATTGGCTCACCTGGGGCGGCGAGTATAGTCTGTTTCTGGAAGCCAAGGCTCAGCTCACTGTGATTGGCCCGGTGGCCCTCGTGATCATTTTCATGATCCTCTTTGCGCTCTATGGCAACTTCAAATTTCCAGTCGCGATTGCCTTGGGCGTGATCCTGACCGAGCCTGTGGGCGCGCTCCTCGCGTTGAAACTCACCGGCACACCATTCAGCGTTTCCTCGGTTCTGGGCTTGCTGGCGCTGTTGGGAGTTTCCGTCGAGACCGCGGTGATCCTGGTTTCCTACATCAACAAGCTCAGCCAGGAGGGCATGGACATCCTCACCGCAACCCGCGAAGCGTCCCTCTTGCGGCTTCGCCCCATCATGATGACAGCACTCGTCGCTTGCCTTGGCCTGCTCCCCGCCGCGCTGGCCACCGGCATCGGCTCCGACACCCAGAAGCCGTTCGCCATCGTTATCGTGGCGGGTTTGATCTCGCGCCTCTTCATCGGCTTTTTCGTGAATCCGGTACTGTACCTGATGGTCGCTCGCGAAGGCGACGTGCTTCAGGTATAGCGGCGAAATGACACGGCATCCCGATTACAATAGTCGCTTCTTTAATTATTGTGAGCAGGCACTGTCCGAGCCGATTGTTAACCTCGGCGAAAACGTAAGCGACCACTTTGCGGGAGATTATTGGCTGAAAGGATTCCGAACACCGAGAAGTCAACTATCGGTTTGTCGGCAAGTGAGAAATAACGCCTGTCGATCCGGCTGAAAATTGGAAGCGGCGGGCTGGAACCCGCCGCATTCTATCTAAACCTGTCCAAAAAATAGAGCATGGTGGAGGCGGCGGGAGTTGAACCCGCGTCCGAAAATGCTGCCGGCAAAGAGCCTACATACTTAGTCACGTTCATGCGCCGGTATTAGACGGCACTCTCGCCAGCCACGCTCAGAACGGACAAGAAACGCAGCCGGCCAACCTGATGATCTCGCCACGAACTCACAGGTGGAGAGTTCGCAGCCAGCTCACTGTGCGACGCCCTTTCTCAGCCCATGAGCAAAGCCGGGGAGGACGGCAACTTAACTAATTAAGCTGCGTATGCCAGGTTTTGATTGGCAATTGTGTTTTTGCACGCGATTACGGATGCATGCGCTCCGGTATGCCTCTTTACCGCAATCACTTCCGTCGAAGCCGTGACGCCCCCGAAGTGAACCGCGATCAACTTCACTCTAGCACTTAGGGCAGGGAAGTCAATCGCACCCATATAGATGCGCCGCGGCTGCAGCCGGGCTCTTTGCCGCCCTCGGGCCGGGCTTCCAGTTGGAGTCGCCCCTGGGTGACGGTTGAGGGGCCGTATGGGGCTTGGTCTTGAGGTCAAGCCCCATTGAACGCTCAACTCGGCCTACCTGTGGCCACCTCCGCCTCCACCCTTCGCTCCTGAGCCTCCTGCCGCGCCCATATCTTCCATCCCGCCTGCCGCAGCGCCATGTCCCATGGCGCTCGAATAGCTCGGACCGCCCGGGTGTCCACGCGAGTAGCTTGAGACACCCGGCCGTCGCGCTCGAGTAGCTTGAAGCGCCCGAGCGTCCGCGCGAATAGCTTGTCGGTCCGGTTCGGCCAGCGTACATCCGTCCGAACGAGGAACCGGGCCCGGCGTTACCCGCCCTCCCAGTGCCTGCGATCATAGGGGCGGAGCGCACATCGATATTGGCAAAACCGCGTTGCTCCACTTGACCAGACAGGTGGCTCAGGTTTCCAAGGTCACCGCGAGGAATTCCCAACCCTGCAGAATCTTTGCGGAAAACAAATCTTTCGGGAGAGCTCTGACTGGAAGCGACTGGCGGCTTGCGATTCACCGGCACCAGTGTTGGGTGCCCGGCGATGGGAGGCAGCGGCGGACGAGGCCGTGGAAAACCGCGCGGAGGCTTCTTTGGTTTCGGTCTGTTCTTCAGTCCCACCCACACTCCGCCGGGCCTCCATCCCCAGCCAAAAGCTGGACAATACTCCCACTCACCATAATGGTACGGCATCCAGCCCCAAGGATACGGAGATACCCAGGAGTAGCCCGAGCCGGGATACCAGGCCCAGGTGCCGTTCATGAAGGGATCCCATGCCGCGCTGGTGAAGAAAGGGCGCCACATTTGGCCGCATCCCACGACATTGGTGAAGCTGCCGTAGTAATTCATGTCGCTTATGCCAGAAAGATTCGCCGCCGCACCATAGGCACTATTCTTCGCGTAATGCTTGTGGTATTCGATGGCCTGGCTGTCCCAACCGTCGTGTGGGGCTGCAGCATTCTGGTTCATGCTCATCTGAGCCGGAGTCAAGAAGTGGAAGTTCACCGTTTTCTTCTTGACGACGGTCGTAATGCCTGCGGGTGTTGCCACTTTCGCCATGCCATCCAGCACAGCTAAGCTCGCCCAAGTGGGTGTCACCAGAAGCCGGACGTGATTGGACGGTGCGAGCAATGCCTGCTGATCTGCGAAAGTCAGCGTAAACTCGTTGCCCTTGGTGCGCGCGAGGCTCACGTAAACCGTGCCTGTCTCTACGTTCACAGTGGAAGCCTTGGCGCCGGATTGACGGAGTTGGAGCCGCGGAAATTCAACGATGGTGTCAGGGGTCAGGCGTAAGGTGCTGTTGTCTTCGAACTCGACCTCGGCAAACCCTGACCCTGTGCGGAGCCTGACCCCCTCAGTGACCGGCAGGTTCAGCAGTGCTGGTTCAAAGCCCTGCCCGGTGTTACGGTCGATTTGTACTTCACCTCTTACGTCGCTCAGGCGCACAATGCGAACCTGAGAGTTGGCGAAAGATGAATCGGAAGGTTGCGAACTTGCTACAGTGGTGGCGCCGTTATTGCCGGCGGTCTGCGCGGCTTCGAAAGTTTGCTGCGCTACCAGTGCTGATCCAAACAGCATCAGCGCCAGCAACGCGGCCACGGTGGTCCCAGAATTGCTTTTCATACCCGCCTCCTGTTCACTTCCGGCGAGGGGTGAGCCGGGCACTTATGGGAACACGGGTAGCGGAACTACGACGGTAAACTAAGGAAACTCTGAATAAGCACTGCTTCTGAGGCAATGCATCACCAACTTGTCGATTCCGAATCGTGAAGCCAGTTGTTGAGGACATATTCTGTTGCTTTCAATCACGCAACCTGCGGAGAAGATCTACTTCTCGTGGCCTATACCGCCGCCAGCCGCAGCAGTTTCTTGCGAACCAGAAACAGGTTCACCAAGGCGCAGGTGGCAAACAATCGATTGGCGTTCTTCTGCAGTCCTCGGTAGCGTACCTTCACGAAGCCAAACTTCAGTTTGAGAATCTGAAACACATGCTCCACTTTGGAGCGCACGCTCGATTTGGTCGGTTCTTGACACGCTCCACTTCGTCGATGCGGTCTTTATAGCGATAGCGGCGATGGGTACAGTCCTGCGCCCGCGGCGCCGCTTCGTGGATCACCTCGGTCTGTCCCACATAGCCCTGATCCCCCCACACCCGCGTCTCCTCTCCGTGCAGCAACTCCGGCAGCACGGTGGCATCGGCTACGTTGGCCGCGGTCACCGCCGCCGAGTGAATGATCTTGGTTTTGCTGTCTACGCCCACATGCGCCTTCATCCCGAAGTACCATTGCTTGCCCTTCTTCGTCTGATGCATCTCCGGGTCGCGTTTCTCCCCACGGTTCTTGGTTCGAGCTGGGCGCATGAATGATGGTCGCGTCCACGATCGTACCCGTCGTGATGCGCACCCCCTTTTCCTGCAGGTGCAGATTCACCGTCTCCAGCATCTCTCCGCCCAGCTTGTGCTCTTCCAGCAAGTGGCGAAACTTGCACACCGTGGTCTCGTCCGGCACCGGCTCCTGCCCCAGATCGATGCCCACAAACTGCCGCAGCACCGCCGAGTCGTACAACGCCTCTTCCACCGCCGGATCCGACAGGTTGAACCACTGCTGCAAAAAATAAATCCGCAGCATCCGCTCCACTCCCACCGGCGGCCGTCCATTGCCGGCCTTCGGATAGTGCGGCTCAATCAGCCCGCACAGCCCGCGCCAGGGCACCACCTGCTCCATCTCTTCCAGAAACAATGCACGCTTGGTCTTCTTGGTGTACCGCTCAAAGCCAGTCATCATCGCCAGTGTCCTCTGTTTCATGCTGGCGTGACTTTAACCTATACTCCTGTGGAAAGGGAGAGCTTAATCAGAGTCTCCCTAAGGTGACGCAGAGTAAAGATTCGTAAGTCATCGCGCACCGGAACCTCAAGATTCCTGCATCCAGGTAGCAACCGAATCATCCAAACCTTCACGCGCCTGTTAATCTCATGAAAGTCCGAATGACGAGCCGACCGACATATCGTCGTAGATGCTGTTGGATGGAGACGATCGCGTGATTCCCGACTGCATCTCGTTCAATTCGATTCCGCACACGTCGCGCATCTTCACTGACTTCCTTTCCTACTCTCCCGAGATCCGCAAGTTTTTCCCCACGCAGCCGGGCATAGAACACGTTACCGCTTTCGCCAAGTCCGTTCCACGCGATCGTGAACGGCAGGCTCGTGTCGCCGACGCCCTGCAGAAGCAGAACCGCGCCTGGGGAGCTTCCGAGCCGACTCTGCGCAACATTCAACGGTTGCACGAGGGCGCTTTTGCCGTGGTCACCGGCCAGCAGGTTGGACTGTTCGGCGGGCCTCTGATGTCGCTGTTCAAAGCTGCGTCGGTTCTTGCGCTGGCTGGACAACTGCAAAAACAAGGCGTCGATTGCGTACCCGTGTTTTGGCTGGCGACGGAAGATCACGACCTCGACGAGGTCAACCAGGTGCTGCTGTTGAGGGACGATTTTCAGCTTGCACCGTTTGCCGCGAACACGACCGGCGTTGAAGGGGCTCCTGTCTCGACCATTCGCTTTGCCGAAGGGGCCGGCCAACTAGTTGCGCAAGCAGCGAAGTTGCTGGGCGACTCGCTGGCTGCCGACTACCTGCGCGAGAGCTATGCCGAGGGCGAGACATTCTCCAACGCATTTGCCAAACTGTACACGCGCATCTTCGCCGCGCACGGACTTATCCTGCTCGATCCGGCAGACCCGGAGCTGCACCGGATAGCGACGCCGTTCTTCGTGGACGCACTGCATCGCTCCGCCGAACTCGATCAAGCTGTGCTGGATCGCAATAACGAGTTACGAGACGGCGGCTATCACGAGCAGGTCAAGGTCACGCCCGAGTCCACTCCGCTGTTTGCGCTTGTGGAGGGGGCGCGTGTCCCTGTGCATCGCGCGAATGGGGCTTTTACGATTGCAAAAAAGCCGGTTTCCAGCGAAGAGTTGCGGAAACGCATCGAGACGGCGCCGGAGAACTTCAGCGCCAACGTACTACTGCGTCCGGTGCTGCAGGATTACTGGCTTCCTACGCTCGCCTACATCGGCGGCCCCGCCGAGATTGCGTATTTTGCGCAGGCGGCGGTCGTGTACGAGAAGTTATTGGGCCGCATCACTCCCATCCTCCCGCGCATGAGTGCGACGTTGATCGAGCCTCGCATCGAACGGCTACTTAACAAGTACGAGGTAGAGCTGCCGGAACTGTTTCATGGCGAGTGTGAGCTGCGCGACTGTCTCGCTGCCCGCTCACTACCTGCCGAACTCAAGCAGGATTTCGAACAGACAAGACTGGCGGTGGAAGCTTCCCTGCGGCGGGTCAGCCAATCATTGCAGACGCTCGATCCCACGCTGGCCGAAGCCGCCGATCGTGCCACCAGCAAGATGCGCTACCAGATAAACCGTCTGGAGAAGCGCGCCGCACAGGCTGAGTTGCGCAAGACAGACATTCTGTCGAGACATGCGGCGCAAATCGAGAACGCCCTTTATCCCAACAAGTCGCTTCAGGAACGCGAGATAGCCGGGCTGTACTTCTACGCCAGTCGCGGTCCGGAGCTGGTCGATCGCCTCATTGAATTGGCCCGGACGCGCTGCCCCGAGCACAAGGTGCTGAGACTGGGCGCGTAATCGAAGGTCTGAAACGGAAGACCCCACCCCAGCTCGCGCTGGAGTGGGGCACTGTGAGAGCTATGGCCGGTGGGCCTAGTTCACGGTTATGGCGACCGCGGTCGAGGGGATGCCATTGGCCACTACTACGAGCGAGCTCGCTCCCGTCTCCATTCCCGCAGGAACATCGAAATGGGTGGAAACCGTGGCATGACTGGCCACAGCCATGCTACTGTGGTCGTGGGTCTTGGCATAGAAAACGTGTCCGGTGGCGGTGTTGGTGATCCGTACCAAGGGATAATTGGTCGCGGTTTCGAACTCGTCTCCAAACGCGTTAGCTTGCGATAGCCCATTGAACAGCACGCCGGAGATCATGTAGCTTTGGCCGCGGGTGACTGACGACGGGACCGAAGTGATGACCGGTTGCCAGGTTGAATTGTAGGTGCCAGTGGAATTGTAGACTTCTGAGCCGCCAACTAGAATCTGGCCGGTAGGCAGCACGAGCAAGCTACCGCCGTTACTAAATAATGTGGCAAAGAATCTGCCTCCGTCGAACTCGTAAAATCTGCCCGAGTTACCCTCTACCAGCACGTTCCCGCTGGTCAGCAACACGGCAAAATTATCACCGGCGTTGTCGCCATCGGGGAAGTCCGGACCGGCGAACCACATACCTGGGAAAGTCGGGGTGGGGGGCTGCTGACCGGGCCCCAAGCCAGGATAAAAGATGGCGGTGTGCCCAGTGGAAGCACCCTCATGAAGTGCGCCGGTGGCAAACACCGTGCCGTCAGGCCGTAAGATGGCTGGGCCGATTTCGCCCGGAGGACAATACTCGCCCCCTCCATAGGGGATGCAACCAACCTCGGGCGGGCCCTGCAAGTTGGCAACCGTGCTGCCAGCAGTTACCCAGCGTTGTGCCCCCACAAGGTATCGCTCCGAGTTGGGATTGTCTAACACGTCAGCCGTCAATACCGAGCCGTCGGGCATAAGGGTCCAGCCTTCCTCGGCAAACCAATCGGCTTTGCCTGTCGACCCCAATGCCGTCCACGTCATGGTCGAAGGATCCAACTCCGCCATCTGCGTATCAAATTTGCGCCCGATGAGGAAATGGCCATTGGGGAGTATCGTGGACGGCGAATCGCCGATGTAACCCCAACCAACGGGAGGAGTCAGCGGAGTCCAGGTGTTGAGCGCGGGATCGTAAACCGCACCCAGATTGGTGAATGAAAATACGCCAAAGTTATATTCGCCGCCTTCGATCAGAACACGGCCATCGGCTAACGTGGCGGATGCAAAAGCATAAGGATCGTAATTGGAGGCCAGGCTGGCAACTTGTGTCCAGGTTCCATTTACATAGCTGCCGTTGATGTCGGGGGTGAGCTTCCACCAGTCCTGTCCTTGGTTACCTTGAGCCAGGATAGTTCCGTCGGTCAACAGGAAGTCGATGCCGGCCCCGTCCGGCGGCTGATGAAGGAGTTGGGTAATTGTCTGCGCCTGCGCGAGGCCGCAGAGCGCGAGCAAAAGAGTGACTGCAGCAAGGGACAGCTTCTTTGTCAAGGCATACCTCTTTCTGAGGAGTCGCAATAGCGACGGCGATGGGAAGAATCTTCCGTGAAAGTTCGTTTCGAATGGCAACCCCATCCGGCGGGTGCTGATGTTAGAGTCAAAATTGTTGGAAGCCCACTACAATGCGGCTCAGACACGACAAACAGAGTGACAGAATTTTGCTTGAACCGCGAAGATATGTCAATCCGTCCTACTACCGTGGATAGTGGAAATGGACAGGTGGCGCAATATCCGGACCGACGGGTCTGGCCGCGTTTGCAGGAATTGAAATCGGCGTAAGCCTGGTACCGGCCGCTGCGCCGTTGATGCCTTCCCTCACCAACTGGCGGCGGTGTAAGCTCATTTGCCTTGGCGCGCTGACACGCGGGAGGGCCTCGTGCTGCAAAACATTCTCATCATCATCGGCTGTGTGGTGGCGGCCACCCTGTTTCTGTTTCTGGTGACGCGTACGTCTGCGGCGCATTCCCGCAAAGAGTCCAACGACTTCACTGGGGCGGTGGTTGCCGTCATCGGCACCACCTACGCCGTAATCCTGGCTTTCACGCTGGCCGGCGTCTGGGCCATGTTTCAACAGGCCCAGGCCAATGAAGAGCAGGAAGCCAATGCGCTGGTGAATGTCTTCCGTATCGCCAGTCAGCTCAAGGACGCCAACGCCAAAGCCATCGAAGACCTGTGCGTACGCTATGTTGATAACGCCCTGCAACGGGAGTGGCCAGCCATGGCGAAGGAGGAATTGCCGCCGGAAGGCGGGGAAATCATCAACCAGCTCTGGGCGCTGGCAGGAGAGAGTCAGGCGCATGCGCAACCGGACGCCATCGCTGCCTACCAACTCATGGAAGAGTTGCGAGGATTGACCCAATACCGCCGAATTCGGGCCATGCAAGTCCGCGAAGCGCTGCCAGGAATTCTTTGGGCTGTTCTGATTGCGGGCGGCATCATCACAGTCGCGTCGTCTTGCTTCTTCGGAGTGCCGAATTTTCGCTTTCACTTGCTGCAGGTGCTGGTGCTGAGCTTCCTAATCGCGCTGGTGCTAGTAGCTATCGCGGACATCGATCAACCCTATCAGGGCACCGTGACGGTGGCCCCGCAAGGATTTCAGTTCGCCGCTCGTACGCTCCACAAGCAGCCCAGCCCTTAGTTGGAGTGCGCTTATCTAGGTTCTGATTTTGTCGGAGGCAGACGTTTTTCATCCTGACAGGCGATGTCGGTATCGCGGTTGAGCTGGTTTCGTGCATGCGGCTCGCCCGTGTGCTCCTCGTTCTGACCGGGCTCGGGGAAGTCGCTGTCGGAAGACTTTAGAAGTGCATCCTGATCACGGTGTCCGATCTGTCCAGCGAGAGAAGTGTTGGATTCCTGCCCGCGCCGGTGCTGCTCCACCGCGCCTTTGCCCTCGTCTTCGTCACGAGTGTTCGGTAAGTGACTGGACATGATTTTCTCCTAACTAAAGATGAAGATCGAGGGTGTGATGTTGCTTTCCGCGTTTCGTAAGCAGCGCCGGCGATTATTTTATCTCGTCATCACGCCCCCTGTTCCTACTGCAAGGAACAAAAAAGCCGGCGATCACTCGTCGGCTGGGTATTAAGATATAAATGAGGCTAGTTTTCCAGGGCTGCGACTGCGACCTCCGAGTCCTGCTTTACGATGACTTCCTTCAGCTCCTTGACGCCATACTCAAATCCACGGTCGAAGGCCTTCAAATTCAGTTCACGGTAGGCTGCAGGAACGGAATCCCCTACCGCGTTGCGCAGTGCCTCACGCTCAACTACCTGAGTGATCGCTCCAAAGAATCCGACCATCACGATGTTCAGCACCATCTTCTTGCCGAGTTCTTCCGCGATGCGGGTTGCGGGGACGCTATAGACGCGCACGCCCGCCGGCAGTTCGCCAATCCGTACCAGGTCTTCTTCGATGATGAGGATGCCCTCGTCCTTCAGTTGTGGCGCGAACAGGCCGTATGCTTCCTGTGACATCACCACCAGGATGTCCGGATTGGGAACATAGGGATACAGCACCGGCGTATCCGAAAGAATAAGCTGTGCGCTGCAGGCTCCGCCGCGGGCCTCAGGCCCGAAGTTCTGCGTCATGGTTGAGTAGCCGGGCTGATAGATGCAGCCGGCCTTGCCGATGATGATGGCCGATAGGATAACGCCCTGGCCTCCAAACCCTGCAATGCGGATCTCGCTTACTGGCATGTGCACGCCTCCGTTTCCACGTAATCGTCACCCAAAGTATCGAGCAGTTGGTCGTGCATGAGCTCGCGATAATCGTTACGCTCACGGTCGACGAACTTGCCCACGGTGATCTCGCCGCTCTTGGTCAACGCGACATCCTTGGTCGCGGCACCGTTGCGGACTTTGCTGACTTCCTTATAGAACTTCATGGTGTCGAGGCCGTCGCCCATCTTGTTGCGGCGCTGATACAGCGTTGGACAAGGTGACAAAACCTCGATGAAGCTGAAGCCCTTCTTGGCAAACATCTCCTGCATGGAGCGCGCCAGTTGGCGAACGTGGAACGCGGTCCAGCGCGCCACGTAGACCGCTCCCGCCGCTTCCACCAGATAGGGCAGGTTGAACGCCGGGTCGTACGTGCCGTAAGGATTGGTCGAGGTAACGACATCGCCCGGCGTGGTCGGCGCCGTCTGTCCGCCGGTCATGGCATAGATCAGGTTGTTGATGCAGACGACCTTGATGTCCACGTTACGGCGTGCGGCATGAATCAGATGATTGCCGCCGATCGCGAACAGGTCGCCATCGCCCGAATAAACCACGACATTCAACTTCGGATTCGCCAGCTTCAAGCCGGTGGCGAAGGGAATGGCGCGGCCGTGGGTGGTGTGGAACGAGTCCTGTTTAACGTAGCCCGCAACTCGCCCGGTACAACCGATACCGGAGACAATGGCCACGTTCCGGGTGTCGATCTTAGCGTCGATGAGCGCGTGGGCGAAGGAGTTGACGCTGGTGCCAATGCCGCAACCTGGACACCAGATGTGAGGAATGCGGTCCATCCGCAGGAATTGTTCCACTGGGTTTTGAGGGGTCAATTCGGTTAGTTCGCTCATCGCGCCACCTCCATGATGGTCTGCAAAATGTCTTCCGGACGGTGTACGCTACCCCCGGCGTGTCCAACAAAGCGGACTGGCACCTTGCCGGCAACCGCGCGTTCTACTTCGCGCACCATCTGACCAAGGTTCAGCTCTACGACGACAATTGCCTTCACCTTATCGGCGATTTCCGCAATCTGCTTTTCGGGGAAGGGCCACGCCGTGATAAGCCGGAACTTGCCGACCTTCACGCCCTTCTTGCGCGCCAATTCGATGGCTCGCTGGGCCACTCGCGAAGTGATGCCGTACGAAACGACCACTACCTCGGCGCCATCCATCTGCTCTGCCTCGTATAGCGTGATCTTGTCGACATTTTTCTTGATCTTGTCCTGTAGCCGCCTTACCAGCTTGTCTTGCGTGGCGGGCGTCATATCGGGATAGCCGCGCTCGTCGTGCGTCAGACCGGTGACGTGGACGTTGTAGCCTTCGCCAGTCCGCGGCATGTCAGGCACCAGGTCGTCGCCCGGTTTGAACGCAAGAAACTCGTCTGGCGGAAGAGTGGTGTAGCGGCGTGGAGTGACTTCAATCTGCTCGGGCGGAGGGATGACAACCTTCTCTGTCATGTGTCCCACAACCTCGTCCATCATGACGAACACCGGGCAGCGATACTGCTCGGCATAGTTGAATGCCGTGACCGTCAAGTCGAAGCACTCTTGCGGCGAGTTCGGGCACAGCGCGATTACTTCATAATCACCATGCGATCCCCAGCGCACCTGCATCATGTCGGCTTGCGCGGGCAACGTCGGTAATCCGGTGGAAGGCCCGCCGCGTTGTACATCTACGAAGACGCAAGGAGTTTCCGTCATCACCGCCAGACCGATGTGCTCCATCATCAAGGAGAATCCGGGACCGGAAGTCACGGTGAAGGCCTTGGCTCCGCCCCAAACCGCGCCTTGCAGGGCAATCGAGGCGGCCAGTTCATCTTCCATCTGAATGAAGGTGCCGCCCACCTTGGGTACGCGCGCAGCGAAGCGCTCGACGACTTCGGTCGAGGGAGTGATGGGATAGCCGGAAGAGAATCGCGCTCCGGCCGCCAGCGCGCCTTCGCAGCAGGCGTGGTCGCCATCCAGAAAGTGAGTGCCGGTCATGACACCAGCCGGGTCAGCGTGCATCTTGGCCCTCCTTGGCCTCGGTAACGGGTGGAGGGGCCGCGGCCTCGACGGTTTCTTTGGGCGGCGCCGGCTGCTTGTATCCGAAGATCGCGAAGTCGGGGCAGTACATGCCGCACAAATCGCAGCCGCTGCATTTCTCCGGATGGGTCATGTAAGGAGTGTGATAACCCTTGGCGTTGAAAGCGGAGGAAAGCGCCAGAACATGCGTGGGACAGAACTCTACGCAGAATCCGCAGGCTTTACAGCGCTCCACTACGATCTGCACCGAACCTTTGGCCATTGCTGCCCTTTCTTCTTGGCGCCGTGCCCGAGAAAGTAACAGCCTTGACGGCGGCATCTTCCTTTTAAGCTTGGCGTCCCTGGAATTACGTTGCGGTAGAGCGGCTCACCCACCACCGAACGATGGTTCGATTTTTCACCAGCCACTGCCCAAGATGAAGTGACCGCGGTCACACCCCTATGTGAGGCGGAGCACGGCAAAAGGCCGTCAGCCATCAGCTATCAGGGCATCCAGATTTAGGGCTTCGGGTGTATGCACGTTTGGCAGCCCGTGATAATATATGTACACATTGTGCATATGAAGACTGTCTTCCATTAAGGGTCAAAGATGCTTTTCGAGTGGGACGAGAGCAAGAGGCAGGCGAACCTCGCAAAGCACCACATCGATTTTCAGGATGCCAAACGGATTTTTGACGGGCCGGTTTTCGAGAGAATGGAGAGCCGTCACGGTGAAGACCGCATAGTCGCCATCGGCCTTATGGAAAACATCGAAATCGTGGTGGTCTATGTCATGCGCGGCAAGCGACGGCGGATTATTTCAGCAAGGAGGGCAAATCGCGATGAAAGGCAAGATTACGCAAACCACCTCAGGAACGCGGACGAAGGGCAAGACTGACTTTAAGCGCTTGCGTCAGATGCGTGATGCGGACATCGACTACTCCGATATTCCCAAGCTGGGTAAATCGTTCTGGAAGACCGCGAAGCTCAGCATGCCGGAGCCAAAGGACCGCCTGACCATCCGGATTGACCATGACGTTGTGGAATGGCTCAAGAAAAAGGGCAGTGGCTACCAGACTCGCATCAACGCCATTTTGCGTTCTTACATGAACGCGCAATCGGATGAAAGCAGGGATCGCAGAACGTAAAGGATATTATTGTCCGCCTATCCAGTCGGCCAATCTTGAGGCGAAGGTCTGGCGAAAGCATGGTCCAGCGTGAGCCGGATTCAAGCAATGCTGGCGCAG
Organism: uncultured Acidobacteriaceae bacterium; assembly: GCA_963836295.1. GTDB lineage: Bacteria > Acidobacteriota > Terriglobia > Terriglobales > Acidobacteriaceae > Bog-257. Next base: position 550,189 of record CAWIIY010000017.1, read on the forward strand.
GGAGGGATCAGGCGGTCTCGGCAGGAACTACGCTATGGGCATTTGCGCACTTTGCGGTATGACAGCAACGCTGAGAGACAGCCACTATTTGGCCGCTGCATTCTTCAGACGTTTACACGTGACGGAAAGGGGGAAAACTCTTCACCCAATTTCGGTGAACGCGAAGCGGGCTATGTACGATTGCACACAACCCCAGACGAAGCTGCTTTGCGATGTCTGTGAACATCGTTTCAAGGTCCAAGGAGAAGATTGGGTAATAAAATGCACTTGTCAGAGAGACGGGCGCTTCCCGCTGCGCGATTTCCTTCTTCAAAGCGCTCCTATTGGCCACGTCGGCCGACCTCCACGGGCCAATATTTACACCGGAGATAAACTACCGGGGCTTCGCCATAAGGAAATTGTCTATTTCGCCGCGAGTGTTTTCTGGCGGGGATGGGTGTTTGACTGGTCTCGAGTTTCGGATTTTCTCCAACTAGAACTCCCGCCCGGATTAGGACTTGAATTCCGGGACTTTCTCTTAGGGAAATCGCCCTTCCCCACTTCCATCGTTCTCCTAGTGGAGGTTGCTCGAAACCCGGCTCCCGATGGCAGAAACATCGGCATGGTTTTCCCTGAGAAGATGACGCCTCGTACTCCGAACGCAGGCTTAACGTCCGTAGGGTACTATTTCCTGGTGTTCGGTATCACGTTCCAGTTGTACTTTGATCTTGGAAAGATGGCGGGCCTACGCGGAAAAGTCACTAGCATTGCGGAGCCGCCGCACCCGATCTTTCTCACTGATGTGCGAATGTCAGAAGCTGGCGCAGCCCGCGATAGATTGGAGTCAACAGCGAAACGGGTAGGCCGACTAGCTCATTCTTCAAACCTAAAGTAACGCCCGGTAGGAGTGGGGCATGCTGGTATTCCAGCAAAGTTCTGCTCGGGCCTGGTGGCCCAGGTTCGCCCTTCTTTTGGGCTAACCTGGGACCACTGCACTCATGGCTTACTTGTGCGTCTGCACGCTCTCGAATCCCTGTTCAAACTGCGCGACCAGCGGAGTTTCGCCGGATTGGAGACCGTTGCGTCCCATGACCCGCCAGAGATAACTGCCAGTCGGCCCCGCATCGTACACGGCCATCACATCTTCGGAAGGCCGGCTCGTCACCAGGATAACGATGTCGGCTTCGGAGGGCTGGTACACGACTGTCAGTTTGCCCCAGTCCTGGATGGCGCTCTGCACCGCGTTGATCGCGTTCCGATCTTCGGGAAGCAGGTTCGGGTTGAACTGATCTCCGTCATAGGAGGCGACGTACACATAGCGCGCATTCGCCAGAATGCCAGGAAACGCTGGTACGTTCGCGGTACTTGGATTGGGTACAGCCAGGGCGGGAATCGCCGCCAGCAAAATCAAGCTAATCGCCACGAGACAAATTCGCTTCATAGAGGAGCCTCTTCTTATTAGACGCCTTGGACAGGGAAAAGTCGCTGGCGCCTGGTGCGCCAGGCGCCCAGCCTCCCATGTCTCACGACGATGTGACCGCCCTCACAGCGCGAAGGTCGCGCTTGGGGCACCATGAGTGCAAGGAGAAAAGTGTCCCCACCTCATGGGTCTAATGACGCTTTTTCGCACTATGAAAAGAGTGCTTATCCTGGGAGCCGCTGGACGAGACTTCCACAACTTCAACGTAGTTTTCCGAGACAATCCTGAATTTCACGTCGTCGCCTTCACCGCAACCCAAATTCCCGACATCGCTGGCCGCCGTTATCCCGTGCAATTGGCGGGCGATTTCTATCCCGATGGCATTCCCATCCTGGAAGAAAACAAAATGGAAGAGATCATCCACGACGAACACGTCGACGTGGTGGTCTTCTCTTACAGCGACGTCGCCTATCCGACGCTGATGCACCTGGCTTCGCGCGCCGTAGCTGCGGGAGCCGATTTCTGGCTGCTGGGCGTCGAACGCACCCAACTGGTTGCCAAAGTGCCGGTCATTTCGGTCTGCGCCGTCCGCACCGGATGCGGCAAGAGCCCGGTCTCGCGCCGCATCGCCGCCGAGCTTCGCAGGCTCGGCTGGAACCCTGTCGTGGTTCGTCACCCTATGGCGTACGGCGATCTCGCCGCGGAGCATGCGCAACGCTTCGGTTCGCTCGCCGACCTCGACAAGAATTGCTGCACCATCGAAGAGCGTGAGGAATACGAGCCTCACATCATGGAAGGCACCACGGTTTATGCTGGCGTGGACTACGAAGAAATCCTGCGCCAGGCGGAGAAGGAGGGCGATGTTATCCTGTGGGACGGCGGAAACAACGACACGCCATTTTATCGTCCCGATCTGGACATCGTCGTCCTCGACCCGCATCGCGCCGGACACGAGCTGGCGTATTACCCCGGGGAAGTGAACTTCCGCAGCGCTCATGTGCTCATCATCAACAAGGTGGACACGGCTGATCCCGACGGGATCAAGACGGTGCGGCAGAACATCGCGTTGCACAATCCCAAAGCGCAGGTCATCGAGACGGCCTGCAAGGTGACGGTTGCCGATCCTGAAGCAGTCAGGGGCAAGCGCGTGCTGGTGGTCGAAGATGGTCCAACGCTCACGCACGGAGAGATGCCTTACGGGGCCGGCGTGGTCGCCGCTAATCGCTACCATGCGGCCTCAATGGTCGATCCCCGTCCGTATGCCGTCGGCTCTATCCAGAAGAACCTTCGAGAAGTTTCCGCACCTGTGGAGAGTTTTGCCGGCCATGGGGTACAGCGATGTACAGCGGCATGAACTCGAAGAGACGATCAAACGCGTTCCTTGCGATCTAGTGCTAGTGGCGACGCCGATCGATTTGGCGCGCGCCATCAAGCTGGACAAACCCAGCGTCCGGGTGACCTACGCAGTCGAGGAGATCGGCAAACCCGCCATTACCACGATGCTGGAGCAGTTCACCCAGGCGCACAAGCCGGCGTTGGCGGCAGTCGGGAGGTAGCATGTTGCAGAAAGATTTCCTCTCGATTCGCGATTTCTCGCCGCAGGAGATCAGGCAATTTCTCCATATCGCATGCCAGCTCAAAGCCTACCCGGGCGCGTACACCGATGCTCTGAAGGGCAAGACGCTGGCCATGATCTTCGAGAAACCGTCGCTGCGCACGCGCGTGACCTTCGACGTGGGCATTCAGGAACTGGGCGGACATCCGCTATATCTTTCGCCGGCCGAGATTAGCCTGGGCAAGCGGGAGTCGGTCTACGATGTCGCCAAAAACCTGGAGCGCATGGTGCACGGAATCATGATCCGGACCTTCGCCCACGACATCGTCGTGGACATGGCCCGGTGCGCCGGCATTCCGGTCATTAACGGTCTCACCGATTACAGCCACCCCTGTCAGGCAATGGCCGACTATCTGACTATGCTCGAAGTCAAGGGCCGGATCGCCGGACTAAAGGTGGCCTACATCGGCGACGGCAACAACGTAGCGCACTCGCTGTTGTTCACGGGCGCGCAATTAGGAGCGGAGGTGTGGATAGCCACCCCGCCCGGATACGAGCCTGACAGCCAGGCTGTTGCCTGGGCGGTGGAACGCTGTGCCGCAACTGACGCGAGCTGCACTATCACCAACGATCCCAACCTGGCGGCTCTCGGCGCCGACGTGGTTTGCACCGACGTATGGGCAAGCATGGGCCAGGAGGCGGAGGCGGAAAGCCCGGCGCAAGGCCTTCCAACCCTATCAGGTGAACGCTGCGCTGTTCGCCAAGGCCAAACCTGATGCCATCTTTATGCATTGCCTGCCAGCGCATCGAGGCGATGAAGTTACGGATGACGTGATGGATTCGCCGCGGTCGTTCGTCTTCCAGCAGGCAGAGAACCGGCTGCATGCTCAAAAGGCAATCATGCTGGAACTGATGAAGGTAGACCGGGCCGTGGAACGCGAGTTTGCTCACGAACAGAGGTTGGAGTTGGTGAGGTAAGTAAGAAGGAATTCGCCGTTTGTTTTTCGCTCTTGGCTTTTCGCTACGGATTGCAAAGCTCCTGGCAATTGGCGATTAAACCTCGGGCGAGAAGCGACTAGCGAAAGGCTTTGGCGAACGGGAGACATCGAACGCGCAAACCGGCGCTGAGAGTCTCCCGTCCGCCACACGGAGCGGAGGAATGCGCTTTTCGCGGATCGCTGTTCGCTCTCTGTCAGAGACTCCGAGCTCGTAGTTTATTAAGAGCTAAGGGCTAAAGGCGAAGAGCGAATAGCAAATAGCAAATAGCGAAACGCGTTTGTAAGGATCTGTTATGTCCAAGACTGCGCTGGTCGCGGTTGGCGGCAATTCGCTCATTCGGGCAGGAGAAAAGGGAACAATTGCTGAGCAACTCGCCAACACTCGCCGCACAGCCCAGGCGATCGTCGGGCTGATCCGTCTGGGATACAACCTGGTCATCACACATGGGAATGGGCCGCAGGTGGGCGCGCAATTGCTGCGTTCGGAACGGGCCTCCGATGTGGTGTATGGACAGACGCTGGATGTTTGCGGCGCCGCCAGTCAAGGCGAGATCGGTTACCTGCTCGCCCAGGCGCTACAAAATGAGCTTGCGGCAGCCGACAGGGACGTTCCCGTCGTGAGCTTGGTGACCCAAACTGTGGTCTCGCCCGACGACCCTGCAATGCAACATCCGTCCAAGCCAATCGGGCCTTTTTACTCGCGGGCCGTTGCCGACGATAAAAAACGCTTGCTGGGTTGGCAGATCGTTGAAGATGCAGCCCGCGGTTACCGGCGCGTCGTCCCCTCTCCGGAACCTATCGAGATATTAGAACTGGAAGTCATACGCTCTCTTGTCGATCGCGGAGTGTTGGTGGTGTCAACTGGCGGCGGGGGCATTCCCGTGATGCGCGTGCATGGCCGCTTGCAGGGCGTGGAAGCTGTCATCGACAATGACCGCGCGTCCGGTCTGTTGGCTTCTCAGTTGGGAGTGGACCTTTTTGCGATCTCTACCGATACCGAATATGTTTTCCTGAACTACAAAAAGCCTAATCAAACGCCGCTCAGGCATGTCAAGGCTGCGCAGTTGGAACAGCATTTGCGCGCCGGCCATTTCCCACCGGGAAACATGGGGCCAAAGGTGGAATCGGTGCTGCGTTTCCTCCACGGCGGAGGCACAGAAGCCGTGATCACCTCGTATGAACATTTATGTGAAGCGGTGCAGGGCTCTGCGGGAACGCATATCGTGGCGGACCCAGAACCAGGCGGCAGGACTGAGCCACAGGAAGAGGAAGTTGAGGTGCCGGTCATCCGGTAAGCCATGTTAACGACGGACCGAACTACTAGACTGCAGGAAGCAAAGCTGGGGCGTTCACGAATGAGTTTGAAGCACGTTGTCGAGTCACAACAGTTCACGGTTCCCTTGTTGATGGAGCTGTTCGATCGCTCACGGCTGATGGAGCGAATTGTCGCGCGTGGCGGGACGCTGGACTACCAGAACAAAATTCTGGCCAGCCTGTTCTATCAGCCGTCCACCAGGACCCGCTTCTGCTTTGAGGCGGCGATGCACCGGCTGGGCGGGCGCGTGCTCTCCACCGAGCAAGCTCGTGCTTTTTCCTCCGAGATCGAGGCCGAGCAGGTCGAGGACTCCATCCGCATCATCGCCAGCTATTGCGACGTCATCGTGATTCGTCATCCTGAGGCGGGCGCAGCGGGCCGCGCCGCCAGGGTTTCGCCGGTGCCGATCATCAACGCAGGCGACGGCGCGGGTGGCCAACATCCCACCCAGGCCTTGCTCGATCTGTATACGATTTACCGCGAGCGTCCGCTCGAGGGGCTGAGTGTGGCATTGATCGGGGAACTCGACCGTGGCCGCACTGTGCGTTCGCTGGCTTATCTGCTGGCGAAATTCGAACGGGTGAAAGTCTTCTTCGTGAGCCCGCCCGAGCTACAGATGAAGCCCGATATCCTGCAGTACCTCGACCGCCATGGTGTTCGCTATGAGTTGGAGTCGGACATCAAGCGCGTGGTCGGGGAAGTGGATGTTATTTATCAAACGCGTATCCGCCCGGACCGGCTCAGGGGACCCCATCGCTATGCCATCGACTCCACCGTGCTAGAGCACATGAGGGCCGACGCTATGATTCTTCATCCCCTGCCACGAACCGTGGAGCTGGACAAGAAAGTGGATGATGACCCGCGCGCCCTGTATTTCCGGCAGGCGGCGAACGGACTGTACGTAAGAATGGCGCTGCTGACCATGCTGCTGGAGTAGCCATAAGCATTTAGCACTTGGCATTTAGGGCTTTAGATGAGTTTGCGAATCGGTGTAGCGAAGGAAACTGGTAGAGCGGCGCTTCAGCGCCGCGTTACAGGCTTTTTTCTGATGGGAGCCGGCGGCACCGTCCTATAAAGGTGGCAACACCAATTGCTAACTGCCAACTGCTAATTGCTAATTGCTAAATTACGAGGATCCTCATGCCTATCATGGAGCAATCGCGTACCGCCGAACTTATCGAATTGGAAAACACCTACGGAGCCCACAACTATCATCCACTCGACGTCGTTATCGAACACGCCGAAGGGGTCTGGGTTTACGACGTGGAAGGGAATCGTTATCTTGATTGCCTTGCTTCGTACTCCGCCCTCAATCAGGGACACTGCCATCCCAAAATTCTGAAGGCCATGATCGAGCAGGCACGCAAGGTCACACTGACGTCGCGTGCATTCCGTAATGACCAGTTGCCCCTGCTTCTGCAGGAACTCCATGACTTGACCGGCTTCGAGATGGCGCTGCCCATGAACTCGGGCGCGGAGGCCGTGGAAACTGCCGTGAAGGCGGCGCGCAAGTGGGGATACAAAGTCAAAGGAATTCCCGACGGCAAGGCCGAAATCATCGTTTGTGCCAACAACTTTCACGGGCGCACGGTGACCACCATCAGCTTCTCGACCGACGAGCAGTATCGCGACGGTTTTGGACCGTTCACGCCAGGCTTCAAGGTGATTCCATTCGGCAATGCGAAGGCTTTACGCGAGGCGATTACGCCCAACACCTGCGCCTTCCTGGTGGAACCCATTCAGGGTGAGGCCGGTATCATCATTCCGCCCGCAGGGTTTCTGAAAGAGGCCGCCGACATCTGCCGCGAGAATCGCGTGCTCCTGATCACGGACGAAATTCAGTCGGGCCTGGGCCGCACTGGCAAGCTATTCGCCTACATGCACGAAGGCATTACCCCCGATGTCGCCATCATCGGGAAGGCGCTGTCGGGTGGTTTCTATCCGGTGTCTGCGGTTCTGGCGTCGAAGGAAGTGCTTGGCGTCTTCCACCCCGGCGACCATGGCAGCACCTTCGGCGGCAATCCGCTGGCGTGCGCGGTTGCTCGCGCCGCGCTGCGCGTGCTGGTGGAGGAGAATCTGATTCAACGCTCCGCCGAACTGGGCGACTACTTCCTCACCAAACTGAAAACACTGAAGAGCCCACACATTCGCGAGATCCGAGGCAAAGGCCTGTGGATCGGAATTGAACTGGACGTTGCAGCGCGGCCCTATTGCGAAGCACTGAAGAAGCTTGGGATTCTATGCAAAGAAACCCATGAGTACGTCATCCGCATCGCGCCGCCGCTGGTCATTACGCGGGAAGAGGTTTTCTGGGCGTTCGAGCGGATTAAGAAGGTTGTCGAATCGCAGATATGAGACCCATCTTCAAGTCGCGAGCACGCCGACTAATCACGATTGTCTTGATGGGTGTCGGTGCTGTAAGCGTCAAAGCTCAACAATCGATTATTACCGTGGACGAGGGCAAATCCTTGGTTGCGATGGTGCTGCGGCATCAAGGGTTCCCGTCGTCATCACAGTACTGTCAAATCGAATTTCTTGATAAGAAAGGCAAACCGTTTGTCCCTGGTTATTACGCATTTGGTGCTTCCTGTGACTTTCCGAACACCGCAGCCACAAGTCCCTGGGGAACATTCCTCGTAAGTCCCCGAACTGGAGAAGTGCTGAACTTCGATATATGCAGGTGGTTCGACTATCGTGATTTGCGTCGGCAGCAGAAGCAAATCATGCTGCAAACTGAGGCAACAGAGGCTAACGAGCGGCGTTACCAAAAAGCTACCGGATGTAGCAGGGGAAAATGACGCAGTTTTGGTCTTGTAGCATTGGCTCTGAGAATCATTAGAGTTTGCCCGGCTAGTACTTGCGCATGTGGATTTCGGCGCCGTTCTTCTCGAACTTCACTTCGTCCATTAGTTGGTTGATGAGATAAATGCCGCGGCCGTGGTTGGAGAAGACGTTTTCGCCGCGACAGGGGTCGGGGAGGGCAAAAGGATCAAAGCCGCTGCCCGGATCGCGCACCACGATCAGCATGCCGCGCTCTTCGTCGCAGCCTACACAGCATTGGACTTTTTTGTTGGGATCGTTCTTGCAACCGTGAACAATGGCGTTGGCGAGGGCCTCGCGCAGAGCAGTTTCAATCTCAAATTCTTTTCCGGCGGCGCATTCCAGTCTGCGCGCCATCTCCATGATGCCCTCAACCACGGGACTGATGGCCGTGGGATCGGCGTTGAGCGTGACCTCAATGCGTATCATCAGTTTGCTGCGATCGAAGTCTACTGTCGGCAAACAGCCAGGCTGCATTGGCCAGAACCCCAATAGGAATCGCGTGGGTTTACTTTCACAGAAAACCTGCGATGGGTCAAGCGGGAAGTCACAGAACGGGGGAATTGCCTAGCATTTTGGTGGTGTATGATTGTCTGTTGAGGACTTATAAGAGCTTCCGCCGTACAATGCCAGCCAACCCAAGTACACCTGAACCGAGCAGCAAGATGCCGCTGGGCTCAGGAACGAATCCGGTGGTCTCGCCGTGACCGTTGATGGTGAACGATTCGGAAGGAATTGCGCCGAGCAGGTTGTGGTAGGCCGCCGACGAATGGCCGGAGTTGACGTCCCACCCATCACGGCCGCCGAAGTTGTCGATCGCTCCTGTCAGGGTCAGCCAGTACGTGTCGCCAGGGGTCACAATCAGGCTCCCGGTGCTCATGTTGGCATCGTAAAGGTCATAACCGAAGCCGCCGCCGCAGACTCCACCGTTGAAAGGTTGGCCGCTTCTGCAAAGCAGAGTCAGGCCCCATTCGCCGCTGCCGCTTCCTATGTCGCTGCCGAAGGATGATGTACCGATTGCCCAGTCAATCGTCAACGGAGTCGCGCCGGCCAGGGTCCACAGAGCAACGTCGAAGCTCTGGATGTCGCTGTAGAGAAAGGAATTGGGAATGAATGAGTCGGACACCGCATAGACGTCGATGAAATAGGCGTCATTGGTGCCGTTTGTCGGACCGTTGTTGTAGAGATCATCTGCGAGGGCGGTAGTCCCCAGCGCGAGACAGAGAATCGTGAGCAGTGACAGTGAAGCGATACGCAGTTTCACGGCAAGCCCTCTTAGCTTGGCATTTGACCCGGATCATAATCAAAAGTCAAGGCTGAAGAAAGTGTGTGCCTCTCTTAACATTCTCCTTTTCCAAGCGGAATTTCTCAATTGCCTTTTCAAGCCTGATACGCGAGCGGCGGACATAAATCGCACATAATCGTACATAATTTTCAATTTCATGTAATGTAACAACGAATTGGTCAGCGATCCCCCCGGTTCGAGTGACGATATGCGAACGACACTGCTACTGGTTCTAATCACGTCGGTCTTATGTTCCGCGGCGCACACTCAGGACCTCACCGTTGCGGCTGCCTCCGACCTGAATTACGCTCTCAAAGACTTGACGGCGCGCTTCGAGAAGAAGACCGGCGACAAGGTAACGCTTTCCTTCGGTTCCTCGGGAAACTTGTATTCGCAGATTCAAGGGGGCGCACCTTATGATTTGTTCTTCTCGGCTGACATCGCATATCCGCAGAAGCTCGCTACCGCCGGCTTGGTGGAGAGTTCTTCGCTGCGCACCTACGCAGTCGGCCACCTGGTGCTGTGGGTCCCGAACGGCTCGAGTTTGGATCCGCAAACGCTAAAGATGAATTTGCTGCTCGATCCTTCCGTGCAGCGGATCGCCATTGCCAATCCGCAACATGCGCCTTACGGGCAGGCTGCCATGGCTGCGCTTGAGCGGTTCGGACTGAAGGACAAAGTGGCCAGCAAACTGGTCTTCGGTGAGAACATCAGCCAGGCGGCGCAGTTCGTGCAATCGGGCAATGCACAGGCGGGGCTCATCGCGCTGTCGCTGGCTGTCTCTCCCGCGATGAAAGACTCAGGCCGATACTGGGAGTTGCCAACCGATTCCTATCCTGAGCTAAAACAGGGAGTCGCGGTGCTCTCGGCTTCGAAACACAAGCCGGCCGCAGCGGCCTTTCTGGATTACATTTTTTCCGCAGAAGGCGCGGCAGTGCTCGAGCAATATGGTTTCCGCGTACCGTCAAGCAAATGATCGTTCAGGCACTCACGCTTACGCTGCGGTTGGCCATCATGGTGTCGGCGATCCTGCTAGTCATCGGCGTTCCGCTGGCGTACTGGTTGGCATTTTCGCGCCGGCGCTGGAAGTTTCTGGTGGAAGCGATTGTTTCGCTGCCCATCGTGCTTCCCCCTACCGTACTGGGCTTCTACGTTCTGGTTGCTGTCGGCCCTCTCAGCCCGGTAGGACGCTGGTATCAGGCGCTCACCGGCCACACCCTTGCCTTTACCTTTGAGGGTCTGGTGATCGGATCGGTTTTGTACAGCCTGCCCTTCGCGGTGCAGCCGATGGCTACTTCCTTCGCCGCGATTGACAAAAAACTGCTGGATGCGTCGGCGCTGCTTGGCGCCTCCTATTGGCGTACGTTTTGGCGCATCGTGCTGCCGCTGGGACTGCCAGGTGTGCTGACGGGGTTCGTGCTGAGCTTCGCGCACACTCTGGGCGAATTCGGCGTGGTGCTCATGATTGGCGGGAACATTCCCGGAGCGACCCAAACGATTTCGATCCTGATTTACGACCAGGTACAGGCGCTCGATTACGCGACCGCGAACCGCACTGCGCTCATTCTTTTGCTGCTCTGCTTCACCATGCTCGCAATTCTTTACGGCTTGCGCCGCCGTGGCAGATGGAATGTGTGGGAGTGGCGATGAACGATGTGACGGCAGCGCCTCCGGGGGAACAACTGACGGTCCGCGTCAAAAAAAGTTTTCGTAGCGAAAGCGACTCCCAGTTCGCGCTCGAGGTCGAGCTTGAAGTGGCGGCCGGCTTTACCATTCTGTTCGGAGCCTCCGGCGTCGGCAAGACTACATTGCTCGACTGCGTTGCTGGGCTGCAAACGCCGGACGACGGAACGATTGCGATCGGCGAGGCGGTACTCTTCGACTCGCAATCGCGCGTAAATCTTCCGCCGCGTCGCCGCTCGGTCGCGTACCTGCTGCAATCGCTGGCGCTGTTTCCGCACATGACAGTCGAGCAGAATGTGCAGTACGGCTTGGCTTCGCTGGCCAAGGGCGAGCGCGACATTCGCAGCGGTGAGGTGTTGGAATCGTTCCGTATCGCCTCGCTCGTCGAGCGGCGGCCCAGCGAAATTTCTGCTGGAGAACGGCAGCGGGTTGCGCTGGCGCGTGCGCTGGTGACGCGTCCACGAGTGCTGCTGTTGGACGAACCGCTCACGGCACTGGATGCGGTCGCGAAGGCGCGAATCCTGGACGATCTGCGCGCCTGGAACCGGCGTCATCGAATTCCCATCCTGTACGTCACGCATGACCGCGAAGAGGTCCTCGCGCTGGGCGAGAGCGCGATTGTATTGGAGAAGGGACACATTGTTGCCCGGGGCTCGCCGCACGACGTGCTGCAGAGGCCACAATCAGAGAGCGTCGCTCAACTTGCCGGCTTCGAGAACATCTTCGACTGTTCGGTAACCAGCTCGCATCCTGAGCAGGGGACCATGACATGCCGCATCGCGGGTTCAACCCTCGACCTCGAGGTTCCGCTGGTGCGTGTGGATGCTTTGCTGCCGCTACGCGTCGGGCTTCGCGCGGGAGACATTCTGCTTGCGTCTTCCAAACCGGAGGGACTCAGCGCCCGCAATGTTCTTGACGGGACAATCACTTCGCTCGAGCAGCGCGATAGGAAAGTGATTGCCATCGTCAATTGCGGACCTGCTTTTGAAGTGCATCTCACGCTGGGTGCGCGCGAGTCCTTGCAACTCAAGCCTGGGGCACGAGTGTGGATGGTCGTCAAGACCTACTCGTGCCACGTGCTGCAAGACAGCGGGTAGTGCGGCGCTTTAGCGCCGCGTATGTTGCAGGCAAACGCCCCCGCTTCAGCCGCTGAGGTCAACGACCTCAGCGGCTGAAGCAGTTTTCTTCCGGTTCCTTTACGCGGGCCTGAAGGCCCGCACTACCCGTACAATCGGACACACCAAGCCCGGAATCGCTCTCGCGAACCGCGATTGGTTTCAACGTTGATTATCGCTTAAGGAAGGATCAAGGCTCCAACATCTTAAAGGGGCCTCGCACGGCAACGAACTTTCCTTGATCACGCGCGATCGCACAAATGCCCTCCCGCTCGAAACCGAACGAAAGGGCATTCGTGTTACGCCGATCTCAGGTGAGGTCGTCGCTACGGCTTGTGCTTGTGTTTCTTGTGCCCGTGGGCCGGCGGCGCCTGCCCGGCGGGGGGACTTTGGGGCTGAGTGCCTTGCCCACCATCGCCCGGAGCCGTTGTTCCACCAATCGGTTGGGCATTGATGTTCACCAGAGTATTGCAGGCCAGGCCGCCTTCAACCGTGCCGTTGACCTCCTCCGTTCGCAGGTACCAGTTATTATTGGCCGGGTCCGGCACCGCACCCGTAACTGGCTGGGTGTACCAACGTTGCGCCTTGGTCTTGTAAGTAGTCGGCGGAAGTTTGCCGAGCTGCACGGTCAACGTTGCGACATAGGTGGTGTGGGGCGGGGCGTTGACCGTCTGCGAGATCGCCAACGCCACCGTCCGGGTTTCACTCGTTTGGGTTGTGTTGGTATGGGTGTAGGAAAAGTTGAGTTTGACGCTCAGCGTTCCGCTCGACACCCCGGCGTTCCAAGATTGACTGTAGGACAACTCAAACCCAGCGACAATTGTGTCGGTTACCGTCACCGTCAGCGTCTGTGAATCTGTATCCGTTAACGTGACCGTGACTGGCTGCGGCAAATCAGAGTCGTTTGTGCCTTTGGTATTCGCCGACAAACCAGTGGCGTTGGAGGTATCGATAGGGACGCTCAAGTTGAACGGCGCGATAATTTCCTTTACCGGCGCCAGGCCATCCCAACGAAATGACGACATGCAATCGTTAAATTGCGCCTGGTTTAAATCAGAAATTTCCTTGGTGTCACCCGAGCCCTGAATATTCTGGTAGCTGCGGCCCGAACCATCGTTGTTTTCGAACAGGGAGGCAGTCTGGCGATCGTCGAGCGTCGTCCAGCGAACCGAGCTGACCCTGTCTTCCAGCCACCAACCGGTTATCGAGTTCACCTGGCCCGAGGGCCATTCCCCCAGGAAGATCACATTGCGATTGCCCTTGAAATTGCTGTCATCGTACAACTCGATCGCCCCGAGGCTCAGATCGACGTTGCGCCAAAAGAAGGATGACACACAATCGTTCATATTCACCTGGGTCAAATCAACGCCCTCAGTCTGACCGGTTCCCACCAGGTCGATGGCACGGCCGCAGCCGCGCAAATTCCATACGAAAGAGCTGGTGTCAGGGACGGAGCTGGAGCCGGGAGCAGGGGCAGAACTGGAGCTGGAACTAGAGCTCGAACTGGAGACGGTGGGAACCGCGTTGTCATTGTCGGTGAGCGTCATCACCTGGCCGACTGGGAGGTTGAATGCCACCCAGGTAGCCGCGTCTTGCATGTTCGTTCCTCCGATTGTGTGCCGAACGGCTTCGCGGTTATTAGCTGTAGTCAGCTTCAAAGGACTCTGGTCATGCCAATTATTGTCGCGATAGAGGACGACGGTACCCGTCGGCAGGGTTGGGGGTGGGGTCGAAGGTGCGGGCAACTTGGTAATCGTGCTAGTAGGCATATTGTTCGCTTCTACACGCCGAAATGCCAAAACGCAACCCAAAAAGTCTCTAGTGGTACATTGCCGCGCCCTTTGAGCTTCCAAGATTCTCTGTGACATACGTTGGCGGCGAATAGTCTTCCGGCATCCCCACCCGATCTATCCACCTGTCATCCCAACCACGATCCACTAACCTCGTTCACGCCTCACATTGCGGAGTGATGACGCTCACTGCGCCCTTGTTTATAGAGTTCATACTGGAACTGTTTGTGGCTGCCCGCAGCCCGGCATGAGAAAAAGCCTGTGCCGCTTGCGAAGGTCATCGGCATCCCTCCCCCACGGATTGCCTTGGCACTCGCCGCTGGCAGCATGTCCGCATCGGAGGTGTAAGCAATGCCAACCGTCATTGAACCTAAAACCGACGAGGGTACGCAGTCGCAACCCGTGCCACCGGTCTCCAACGAACCTGAGTTGTTTGCCGCAGAAGTCGCAATGGAGGAAAAGTCTTCCGGGATCGTCCCGTTGTTGTTGATTGCCGTACTCATTCTCGCCGTTGGTGGAACCATTTTCTACTTCATAAAAGGTGCTCGCGACGTCCTGACCGTGCCGCTTGCGACCAGCTCTGTTACCGGAATTTTGGATGCACAGGGCCCAGCGACGATCCGGTTCAGCACCGGCACCGTGGTCTCCAACGTCAACGAAAAGCCGATGGATCCGCACTACAAGCTGCTGGCCAAGGCCGGCGTCATTACGACCAAGCCGAAGGGCTACAGTTCGTTGATCGTCAACCTGACGCCCGCCGGCGAACAGTTGTTGAGCACGATCAAGGGCCTGGAGAAGACCAACAATTCCGACGGGACGGTTACGTATGTAGTGCCGCTGGCTGAGCGCAAGGTGGTGGACGTGGCCAACGTCACCATGATCAAGCCGCATCTGGCTCGGGTGGAATATAGCTGGAAGTGGGAGCCCAACCAATTGGGAACGGAGTTCGACGTTTCCGGTGGTCTGGTAAAGAGCTTTAATAGTTGGGACCGCGCCACCCTTATCAAGTCTTATGGCGCCGATTTTTATGGCGCGCCACCGGCCAAGGCCAGCATTGTCTTGATGGAAAAAGATAACGGCGCGTGGCAGCCCTACGTCGAGTAGCGACTGCAGGCGCGAAGTCTTCGTGCAGGGAGGGGACTAAACTCCTCCCCTTTTCTTAGAGCGGTTTCTGAATTGCTGTATCCGCGAGGCTCGGGTAGAGCGGCGCTTTCAGCGCCGCGTTAACGCTGCTTTTTCGGTGGGGCTTTCGAGGGCGTCTGGACGCGGGCCTGAAGGCCCGCTCTACCGGATACGCCAACTATGGAACTGCTCCAGGCCTGGAAACTGTGATCGCTCAGTAGTGCACAAAGTGCAGCCATAGCAGGCCTATCGCGAGCGTGATCACGGTCACGGGCACACCGATTTTCATGTACTCCAGAAAGCCGATGTGGGCCTTGCTCCGGGCTTTTTCCACCACGATAATATTGGCCACGGAACCCGTAATCGTTAGGTTACCGGCCAGGGTGCTGGACATGGCCAGCATCAGCCATGCGCGATGCGCATCATGAAACTGCGGCACCAGCCCCTTCATCAACATCACGGTCGGCACATTGCTCGCGATGTTCGACATCAGGGTCACGACGGTGGCGAAGATCACACCGTTGTGTAAATTCAGGCGCTCGGCGGAGGCAAGAAGTTCGCGTGTAATTCCGGCTTGCTCGGCCCCGCCGAGAATCAGGAACAGGCCCAAAAACAGCACGAGCAGCGACCAGTCGACATCGCCGTAGATCGCTTTTGGCTCCCGGTGGCGCTGCACCAGTAACAGCGCTCCTCCGGCGGCGGCGACCAGCGGCGGCGAAAATCCGAGCAGGAAGCCAGCCAGTACAGCGAGCGTGACCGTAAGAGGCCATGCCAGATAAGTTTCGGGTGGCTGGTTCCGCGCCGGTCCCCGGTCAAGCGACGGTTGCGAGTCTGCGGTATCGTTTCGCAGAAAAATTAAATGGAGCAGCGCCCAATCGACGAACAGGCCGAGGAGCGCCACGGGGGCGAGATGCGCCGCGAAGCTGCGATAGGGAATTCCTGAGAGCGACCCAATGAGTATGTTCTGCGGGTTGCCCGTGATCGTGGCCACGCTGCCGATGTTGGAAGACGTCGCCAAGCCGAGCAGGTAAGGCAGCGGCCGCAGCCGCATGCGTTTGCAAATGCTCAAAACCAGCGGAGCCATGACCAGGCAGACCACGTCATTCACCAGGAACGCAGACAAGATGCCGCTGGTGAAGATGACGCCGGGTAGAAGTTGCCGGGGCGAGAGATGCTCCATCACCAGGTGCGATATCCACTGGAAAAAACCAGCCAGATGCAGGCTGGCGGCGATCAGCATCATGGAGAAGAGCAACACGAGGGTCGCGAAATCGATGCTGGCGATGGCCTGCGCGGGGGCAAGCACGCGGAAGATAAACATAAGCACCGCGCCAATGACCGCCATCGCCGGCCGGTCGATCTTGGTGCCCGGCAGGCGGCCAACCGCAAAAACGAAATAGCTTGCCAGGAAGATCGCCCACGCGATGATCATATGTCCGTGCGAGAGTGCCTGCGCTATTGCCACAGTCATCCGGTTGCAGTCCTCATATACTCTTCAAGCGTGGCCGGACTCGGCGGCGAGCAGTGCGCGTCAGACGAACTGGAAGCGGGGCCGCGATTCTGGTTTGGATGACAGTTTCCACGCGCGCCATCGCCCACACGACCGCCAGCGATTAAAACCTTATAACAGAAGGAAAGCGCTCTTATGACGCGAGTTTCGATGGTCGTCGCCCTGGCGTTGCTGCTGTTCTCTTGGATGCTTGCCGCGCGCCAGCCGCAATCGTCTGGTGCTTCAAAGGGCGGTCCCTCTGTCGTCATCGTCACCGAGGCGGACAACGGTAAAGATATTGACCTTCCCGCAGGCGACACGCTGGTGCTTCGGCTGAAGAGCAACCCTTCAACTGGTTACCGCTGGGCGATCCTAGGTGACCCTTTGCCCCTGAGACTGGTGAAGAGTTCCACGAAGAAGAACGGCCAGACCAGCCATGCCGCGGGGGCGTCGGTCACGCAGGAGTTCCGGCTGACGGCCATTTCCGGTGGAATGGCATCTCTGAGCTTGGAGTATCGCCGGCCATCGGAGTACAACGTGGCTCCTGCCAAAACCTTCAGCGTTAAGGTGAATGCTCGTTGAACGCAGGCCGCAACGCGGTCGAGGCCCGCGCCCTAAAGAGGGGATCAGAAATGGACCTCGTGCTTCTTGGTTAATCTGGACGTCCTGCCGACCCGTTTCGGGACGTTCGGGCATCAGGTTTTCCCTTATGTTCGCATGTCACAAAAGGCTGTGACTTTGGTCGTTGCCGATCCCGGGGAAAGAGTTAGAATAGGGTCGGAATTGAAAATGATTTTCAACTTCATATTTGGCCGTCGCCCGAACCAGCGTAAGCGCAAGGCCAGGGCGCTCGCCGATCTGCATGTCGGAGAGAAAGCTATCCTCGCCGATTTACAACTCTCCCCTCCGGTGGCGGAACATCTCATGAACCTGGGCTTTGTGCCCGGGCTGGAAGTCACAGTCGCGCGCAGCAGCCCGGGTGGCGATCCCCGCGTGTACCGGGTCGAAGGCACCGAAGTTGCCATGCGCCGCGAGTTGTCGCGGCACATCCATGTGGAACTGGCTGGGGCCCCCGCGTTCGGAGACTAAAGCATGGGAGCCTCGACCATGACCTGCCATGCGGTAGCGCGGCCCCGGGAAGAAACGCTCGGCACGTCGTATCGCACGGTGGCGGTCGTCGGCCCTCCCAATTCCGGCAAGACCACATTGTTCAATCGCCTTACCCGTCTGCGCCAGAAGGTGGGAAATTTCCCCGGTGTCACGGTCGAACATCACACCGGATACGTGCGCGACTCGGAGGGGCAAGAAGTCGCGCTGATCGATCTGCCCGGCGTCTACAGTCTGACTCCCAAGTCCGAAGATGAAAAGGTGGCAGTCGATGTCCTGACCGGACAGATGCCGGGCACGCCGCGCCCGGACGCGATCATCGTGGTTCTAAATTCCACCAACCTGCATAGCCATCTGGTCCTGGCAGGGCGCGTCATCGCGCTCGGCTTACCGACGCTGGTGTTGCTGAACATGGCTGACGAGCTGCGCAAGCAGGGCGGTCACGTGGACGTGCTGTCGCTGGCACGCCAGTTGGGTACGCCTGTGGCACTGGTCAGCGCGACCACCGGTGAAGGCATTGTGGCTGTCCAAAACTTCTTGTCCTCGGCGACCGCCAGCCCTGAGCCCCTGGAGCTGCCGGTGGTTGGGGGCACGCGCGGTTATCGTGAATGGGCAGTGAAGGTCGGCACGAATGCTAAGTATCGGCGTCCAGCCACTCCAGTTTGGACGCAGCGGCTTGACTCCATATTCCTGCATCGTACTTGGGGCGCAGTTATCTTCGGCCTGGTGGTCGTCGGTGTGTTCCAAACGATTTTCGCAGTCGGGCAGCCGCTCTCGAACCTGCTGCAGCATTTCCTCGATGTCAGCGGCGCGCAGATCGGGCACCACCTGCCTCAGGGGATGTTCAGCTCGCTGATCATCAATGGCGTCTGGAAGGGAACCGGTTCGGTGCTGGTGTTCCTGCCGCAGATTATGCTGTTGTTTTTGGTGATCGGAATTCTGGAGGACTCCGGCTATCTGTCTCGCGCCGCGGTGATCGCCGACCGCACCATGTCGCGGGTCGGCCTCAACGGCAAGAGCTTCATACCGTTGCTGTCGGCGTATGCGTGTGCGGTGCCTGCCATCATGGCGACGCGCACCATCGAAAGCAAGCGCGATCGTATTGCGACCATTCTGATCGCGCCCTTCATGACTTGCTCGGCGCGCCTGCCCGTCTACACCATGGTGATCGCGGCATTCCTGCCGAGCCGCCCGCTGCTCGGCGTCTTCCTGGGAACGCGAGCGCTGGCGATGCTGGGCCTATACGTTCTCGGGTTTCTGATGGCGGTGCTCACGGCGCGGCTGCTGAAGTCCTCAATTTTGAAGAGCAAGGACTCTCCTTTCATTCTGGAGATGCCGCCCTATCGCTGGCCGACGCTTACCTCACTGGGATTGCGGCTGGTGGATCGCGGCAAAGCGTTCCTCTACCGTGCTGGCACGGTCATCATGCTGGTCTCGCTGTTACTGTGGGCGGCGACCAATTTTCCCATGCATCACGGCCAGCCGCCAGAGGTGCAAAACAGCGTTGTCGCCACGCTGGGACGTGCGATTGAGCCGGTCATTCGTCCCCTGGGCTTCGACTGGAAGGTCGGTGTCGGGTTGATCACCTCGATGGCCGCACGTGAAGTAATTATCGCCACGCTAGGCACCTTGAACGGAATCGATCCTCAGTCGCACGCCGTCGACCTACAAGCGGCGCTGAAGCATGAGCTGACGCCGGCGGGGGCCGTGGCCCTGCTCGTCTTCTTTGCGTTTGCCATGCAATGTATGTCGACCATTGCGGTGGTGCGCCGCGAAACCAACGGATGGAAGTGGCCGATTCTACAGTTCAGCTACATGACCGTGGTGGCGTACGTAGCCGCCCTAGCGGCGTACAACATTGTCGGACATCTCCTGCCCTGAACGGCCCGGCCAAGCGTCCGGGGTAAAATAGTCCAACGGGGATTTCGGAACATGGCAACCCTCCAGACACCTCTGGCGGAATATCTGCGGACGAGCTACCGCCCTGACTGCGACTATGTTGACGGCGAGGCTGGCCGACTACCGTCAGATGGGCATTCAGAATGTCTGGGTGATTGATCCCGCCAATCGAGTGGGCTACGACTGCAGCACTGCAGCGTGGTTACCCAATGAAGAATTTCGCGTGGCCGGTTCCCCGATATTTTTGCGGCTCGATGATCTGTGGAGCGAGCTGCAAGCGAATCACTAAAATCGGGCCATAGCTTTTGCTTTTACGTTAGCGGCGAAGTTCTTTCACCAGCCCCGGTAGCACCTCGCCCGCCTTCCCCAGCACCACCTCATCGAAGAACTTGCCATTGGCCGGCTCTTCCGGCCCGATATAGATGGCGCGGGCGCGATTGATGCGGGCCATGCGCACAAAGCTGGCTGCCGGTTCGACCACGCCTGAGGTCCCGACGGTCAACAGTACGGTACATACGCGGAGCTGCTCGAAGATGCGATCCATGGAGAAGGGAACTTCGCCGAACCAGCAGATGTGTGGCCGCAGCATGGCTCCGCATTGCGGGCAGGTGGGAATCTCTGCTCGCGAGAGATACAGGCGCTCGTCGTCAAAGGATGCGCTGTGACAGGTTTCGCGCGAGCAACGGGTCTGCATCAGGCGGCCATGCATGTGCACGATGCGCTGCGAGCCGGCCTGTTCATGCAGGGAATCGACGTTCTGGGTGCAGAGAAAGAAACGCTCGCCCAGCCCCCGCTCCAGTTCCGCCAGGGCGCGGTGAGCAGAATTCGGAGTTACGCTGGCATGACGCTTGCGGCGCTCGGAATAAAACTGCCATACCAGTTCCGGATTCGCGTGGAAAGCTTCGGGCGTGGCCACCTCTTCCACGCGATGTCCGCGCCAGAGTCCATCGGCGCCGCGAAAGGTGGGGAGCCCGCTTTCGGCGCTGACGCCTGCGCCCGTGAGAACGAAAACCCGGTCCTGCGGCGACAGCGGTTGGGTCATTGGCCAGCCTGCGTGCCTGACTGCGACACGGCGCCGCCCTTCAGATACTTGTCGAACCACTCCACCATGCGGCACGTAGAATCAATTTGGTTTTCGCGCTTGGAGAATCCGTGACCCTCCGCGGGGTAGTAATGCGCGTCCACCGTTCTGCCTTCCATCTTCAAGATTTTGACCACCTGCTCGGCCTCCTCCTTGGGCACGCGAATGTCGTTGTCCCCTTGCAGCACCAGCAAGGGCGCTTTTTCGTTGCGAATGTATTTGACGGGAGAAGCGTTCTCATAGACGGTCTTGTCTTTCACGGGATCGCCGAGCAAGGTCCTTTCATAGTGCTGTAGCAGCGGGTCTTCGTGCTGCAACATGGTGTACCAGTCGATGATGCCGTACATTTCGACCGCGGCCGCCCATATGTCCGGGGTCTTGCCGATCGCCATCAAGGTCATGAATCCGCCGTAGGAGCCGCCGGTGATGCCAATCTTCTTCGCATCCACATAGCCGGTATCGATTAGAAATTTCGTGGCGTAGACCTCATCCTGCAAGTCGCCTCCCCCGAGGTCCTGAAAATTCGCCTTCTGGAAGGCCATGCCGTAACCGGTCGAGCCCCGCACATTAGGCGCGATGCAGATGTATCCGCGAGACGAAAGCGCGGCGGCGATCGAGTCGAAGTAGTCCACGGTTTGTCCGGTGGGTCCGCCGTGGGGCAGCACGACTGCCGGGTTCGAGCCATCGCGCTTGAGGTTGAACGGCATCCATACAAACGCACTAATCATCTTCCCGTCGAAGCTCTTGTAATGGACAAGCTGCGCCGCCGGCAGATCACCAGGGTTGAGACTGGCCACAGCGGAGTAGGTGAGCTGGCGGGGCTTTTGTGCCGCGAGGTCGTATACCCAGAGGTCAGAGGGCCGTTGTGAACTCTGATGGCTCAGCAGCAGCGACTTGCCGTCAGGCGAGAAGCCATTTGGATTACCAGCGACGCTGGTCAAGCCTGCGGGCATGGAAACGGCCTGGGCCTTTCCGTCTGCGATGTCGTACAGGTAAGTACTGTTCAGGCCGTCAGCATTTACTTCGTAGGTGGCAAGTTTTCCATCCGGCGAGAAGTTTCCACTGGAAGCCTCCCATTGCGTATCGGTAATCCACTTGAGTTGCTTGCTCGCGATATCCAGCAAGGCAGCGTTTTGGTATCCGCCCTTCTGATTGGAGGTGACCAGCACCGTCTTTCCATCGGGTGAAATCGCACTCGCCGAGTATAGAATGTCGCCCTTGTGGGGAGTGAGTTCCTCCGCCTTACCGCTGGCGACCTCGATCCGATAAACACTCGAATCAGTAAAACCAATATTGCCACGGGTAGCAACGATGTAAATGCCGTCGCTGCTCCAGTCGACCGCTTGCCACAGATGGTTCTTGGTTTGCTCGTTGGTCAGCTTTTTCACCTGTCGCGACTGCCAGTTGAGCAGCGCGATGTCCACGGTGGGCGATGTTTTCGGTTTATATGCGAACGCTATGGTCGTTCCATCGGGAGAAAACAGCGGTCGCATTCTCCGAGATGTCAGGCGTGTTGGTCAGATTGACGGGCACGTCACCGACGCTGCGGACAGCGAACAGGTCGTAGTATTCGCTACCACCAAAATCCTGTTCGTAGACGATCTCTTTGCCGTCCGGCGACCAGACTGCACCGAACTGCCGGTCATCGGACACTGTGAGCTGCAGCGGCCATCCGCTATTGGCGCTCACTTTCCAAAGGTTCATGCGGCCGGTAAAGTTGGTGGTGAAGACGATTTCCTTCCCGTCGGGCGACCAGGCTGGCGAAAAAACCCGCCGACTGTAAAACAGATCGTCGATCGGAACCGGATGAGCAGACGGAGAAGGAGATGAGACGATCGACTTTGGGTCGGTGGGTTGGCGATCATCGGGAGAGTCGGCGGCGACGGCGATCGTCGCCAGAGATAGAAAGGTAGAAAGAACAAAGACCCATTTCGCGCTATCTTTCTTGCGCATGAAGACCTCCGGTGAATCTCTTAGCGCCCCAACTTCCGACGAGCATGGCGTGGGACGCCGCTGCGATGCGCCCCGCTTGGCTACATAATCCTACCGCGTTTCTATATACTGAACGGTTCGGGCGCCACCTGTTTTCGGTTCCGTAAGGAGTGGTCGCATCCGTCGCGCCGCTAGGGAATCTATAACTTAGACATCCGATATGCACAAGCCGAGGCTACCGCGCTCGCAGGAGCCAGGTTTAGGGAGTTTGTCATCCTTGTCCACTGTAACGATACCAAGCCAAACCACCAGCGTTGACGACGAGAAGTTGGAGCGCGTCAGAGACGCCTTCCGGCGCTGGGGCTATTTACAGGCCAACCTTGATCCCCTGGAACACTTCGCTCCGCTCTCCCATCCGGAGCTGGACATCTCCGGGGATGGCATCGATGTGGCCCGGCGTATCTACTGCGGGAGCATCGGTGTCGAGTTCATGCATCTTCCCGATCCCGAGCGGCGGCAGTGGATCCAGGAACGGATGGAGTCGACGCAGCAGGAGCCAGTTGATCGCTCGAGAATTCTCGATCAGCTGGTGCGCGCCGACATCTTCGAGCAGACCATTCACTCCCGCTACATTGGAACCAAGCGCTATTCGCTCGAGGGCAACACGGCGCTTATCCCGCTGCTGGACGAGATCCTCAACTCTGCCTCGCTGCAAGGTGCGGAGCAGGCCGTGCTGGGAATGAGCCATCGTGGCCGCCTCAATGTCATCATCAATATCGTGAGCCGTCCCGCGGCGGAGATCTTCGCCGGGTTCGAGGATGTCGATCCGCGAAGCGTGCTCGGCGGCGGCGACGTGAAATATCACATTGGCGCGACGGGGATTTTTACCGGAGCTAACGGCGGCCAGGTGCGCATTCACCTGGTCTCCAATCCGAGCCATCTCGAGGCGGTTGATCCTGTGGCTCTGGGACGCGCGCGCGCTAAGCAGACGCGGATCGGGCGGGAAGGCAAAACCAGGATCCTGCCCGTTCTGATGCACGGCGACGCGGCGTTCGCGGGACAGGGGATCACCGCCGAGACCTTGAACCTTGCCAACCTGCGCGGCTACACCGTCGGAGGCACGGTCCACATCATCGTCAACAATCTCATCGGCTTTACCACCAACCCGAGCGATGCCTATTCCAGCCGGTTCTCCTCCGACCTTGCCAAGCGGCTGCCGATTCCGATCTTTCATGTCAATGGCGAGGATCCCGACGCGGTAGTGCGCGCCGGCCGCATGGCACTCGAGTATCGCTACGACTTCGGTACGGACGTGGTGATTGATCTCATCGGTTTTCGTCGCCACGGCCACTCCGAGGTGGATGACCCCACCATCACTCAGCCGATTCTGTATCGGAAGATCAAAGACCATCCCCTGCTCTACCAGATCTATGCCAGCAACGTTGGACTGGACGCGCAACCGCACGTCGAAAAGTTTCAGGCTGAACTCGATGCTGCGGAAAAGGCCGGCAAGGGCATGGTCAAGAAGCCGGCGATGCGCCAGATGCCCAGCTACTGGGCGCCGTTTCACGGAGGTCCATACGATCCCGCCGATGAAGTTGACACCGGGCTTGCGGCAGATCGTTTGTACCAGATCACCGATGCGCTGGTGAGATATCCGGAAGACTTCCACATCCATCCCAAAGTGCAGAAGCTGCTGGAACAGCGCCGCGAGATGGGGTACGGCAAGCGCCCGCTGGATTTTGGCATGGCCGAAGCGCTGGCGTACGGATCGCTGGCCGTGGAGAACGTTCCCATTCGCCTGAGCGGCCAGGACAGCCGCCGTGGCACGTTTAACCAGCGGCATTCGGTGCTGATCGACATCGTGGACGAGAAGGAATACGTGCCTCTGTGCCATCTGGCGCCGCAGCAGGCCCGCGTCGAGATTTACAACTCGGAACTTTCCGAAGCCGCGGTCATGGGTTTCGAGTATGGATATTCCCGCGATTATCCCGAGACGCTGGTCGCGTGGGAAGCGCAGTTCGGTGACTTTGCCAATGGCGCGCAGATCGTCATCGATCAGTTTGTCGTCTCGGGTGAAGACAAGTGGAATCTATTAAGTGGACTCGTGTTGCTGTTGCCGCACGGCCACGAGGGCCAGGGGCCGGAGCATTCCAGCGCGCGCATCGAACGCTATTTGCAGCTCTGCGCGCGCGACAACATGCAGGTTTGCCAACCCTCAACCGCCGGACAGTACTTCCATTTGCTGCGCCGGCAGGCGTTACGCAAATGGCGCAAGCCACTCATCTGCTTTACCCCGAAGAGCATGTTGCGCCACCCCGAGGCGATGTCGCCGTTGAGCGAATTGGAGCGTCCGCGGTTCCTGAATGTCATTCCCGATGAAACCGCACTGCAGGCCAAACGCGTGTTGCTGTGCACCGGAAAGATCGGTCACGAATTGAGGATGGAACGCCGAAAGTTGAAGATGCAGGGCCCAGCGATCATATCGCTGGAGCAGATGTATCCCTTCCCGGACGGAGAGCTCCGCGAGGTCCTGGGACGATACAAAAATGCAACCGAGTTCATCTGGGTGCAGGAAGAGCCGGCGAACATGGGAGGGCTTACCTTCGTTACTCCGCGCTTAAAGCGGTTGGTTGGCCCCAAGCTGCGGAGCATCAAGCGTGCCGCCAATGCAACACCGGCGACCGGTTCGGCGAAGGCCCACGAACTGGAACAGAAACGCTCCTCACGCTGGCCTTAGGCAAAAGAGAATAACTCTCGCACCTCCGTTTGCCTCGACTCGCCACGACCCCTGGCGAGCATCGTCCCTCTGCCAGCGACCATGCCACCAAGGAAATGACGGTCCAATCAGTCAGCCAATTATAGTAACTATTGAGGTATCAAGGTTAGGAATAAGTAACTCATAGATAAACATAACCAAATAGCACTTCATCCCATCTTTCTGCAACTTAAGTCGTACAAAAGTGCGTCTTATCCCGTTTTGATTCTATGGAATACAGAATACGGGAACCCGGATTTCTACAAAAAAAAATAGCCGCAAGAGTTCGACAAACGGTAACCCGCTTGTAATCAGTGTGGGTCTAGTGGCTACTGTCGTGCATGAATTTATGCGGGGCGAATTCCTATATTCCCCTTTCCAGACAATTTGGTGCGGAGGGTGCGATGAATCGAAACTCAGTGAGACTAATTTCCCTGCTTGCGATTCTGGCGTTGTTCTCCATCTGGGCCTTTGGCCAGGCGGAAACGGGCAGTGTAACGGGAACGATCAGAGACGCTAGCGGTGCCGTCGTTTCCGGCGCTAAGGTGACGGTAGTGGGGAACAACACCGGCTTGACGCGCGATACGACCAGTAATTCTTCCGGCATCTTCACTATTCCCAGTCTCCAGCCCGGACCGTATCAAGTCACCATCGAGGCTGCGGGTTTTCAGAAAGTGAGCCAAGCGGTTCAGGTGGCCGTCGGCGCACAATCGGACGTCTCTACCACGCTGAAGGTTGGCGGCGGGGCCACAACGGTTGAGGTGACGGGAAGTGGCGAGGCGGCTACGGTCAATACCGAGAACGCGACGATGTCGACCGCCATCACTTCGCAGCAGGTTAACGAGCTTCCCACACTGACCCGCAACCCTTACGATCTGGTAGGCACGTCCGGCAATGTGAATGAGGACACGAATAGCGGGCGCGGCGCCGGCTATTCCATCAACGGACAGCGCTCGGCCTCGACGGACATTCTTCTCGACGGCGGCCAAAACGTTGACACATTCACTGCCACTGTAGGACAGCAGATACCACTGGATTCGGTGCAGGAATTCAGCGTGCTGACCAATAACTTTGGGGCGGAATACGGACGTGCCAGCGGCGGAGTGGTGAACGTTGTCACCAAATCGGGTACGAATACTTTTCACGGTTCAGCGTACGAATTCAACCGTGTTTCGGCCTTGTCCTCCAACACTTACAACAACGACGCCGAGCGCGCCGCTGCCTTTGACAATGGTACCTGCGTGACAGGGCAGCCTTGCACCATAGGCGACAAAGGTGTGTTCACGCGCAACCAGTTCGGCTTCTCGGTCGGCGGACCGGTTATCAAGAACAAGCTGTTCTTCTTCGAGAACACCGAATGGATTCGGGTGCGCAGCAATTCGCCTATCACGTACAACATTCTCGATCCGGGATCCTACTCCTCATTGGCGCCCGCCAGCCAGGCGTTCTTCAATGCCTACGGCAAGCTGGCCCCTGGGGTTACCACGATCGCCAAGGTCCCCTGCGGGTCACTCACATGTGACACGGTCACTTTCCCGGTAGTCACCGATGCCGGAGGCGGTGCGCCGCAGAACACCTGGATGACCGTCGCCCGTGTTGATTACAATCTGTCGGACAAGACCACCATGTTCGGACGCTATGCCGCGTACAACGAGAGCGACTTTTCCGGATACGTTAACGCAAGCCCCTATGCAGGCTACAACACCGGGCAAACCAACTTTGATCAGAACGTAACCTATAACCTTACCCACGTGTTTTCCCCCACCCTGGTCAACACCTTTAAGGTCATCTATAACCGCTTGAACAACAAGCAGCCGCTGGGCACCGCTCCGGTTGGTCCGACGCTGTACACGTCGAGCGCTGGGACGGGTTCGATCAATGGTTTCCCGCTAGTATTTCCGGGTTACAGCGAAACGACGCCGGGCAACGCCATCCCCTTCGGCGGGCCGCAAAACCTTTACCAGCTCTACGATGACGTCTCCTGGACGAAGGGCAAACACCAATTTAAATTCGGCGGCGAATACATTCAGATCCGCGACAACCGTACCTTCGGTGCGTACGAGAACGCGGTCGAGGGCTTAAATGGCGCAGTTGACCCAAATGCCGCCATTAACAATCTGCAGGCCGGAAACATCTACCAGTTTGAGGGCGCTTCCTATCCCCAAGGTAAGTTTCCTTGCGTGAAGAACGAGCAAGGCGTCCCGCAAGTCACCCCGGCCTGCACCTTGACATTACCGGTGACCGAACCCCTGTTCTTCCGCAACAACCACTACAATGACTTCGCCCTCTATGGTCAGGATTCCTGGAAGGTGAGTCCGCGCTTAACTTTGAATCTCGGCCTGCGCTGGGAGTACTTTGGTGTGCAGCACAACGCCAACCCTCAGCTTGATTCCAACTTCTACTTTGGCTCCGGGGCGACGATCTTCAACCAGATCCGCAACGGCTCGGTCGACATCGCCCCGCAAAGCCCAGTGGGCGGATTGTGGGCGAAGAATTACGGTAACTTTGGCCCGCGTATTGGTTTTGCCTACGACCTGTTCGGCGATGGTACGACCAGCCTACGCGCCGGCTACGGGATCAGCTATGAGCGTAACTTCGGCAACGTGACCTACAACGTCATTCAGAACCCGCCGAATTATGCGGTCGTCAGCCTCATTTCCAATGTTGACGTTCCGTACACGTTGCCGGTCTTCACCGACAATGCCGGCCCGCTTGCCGGCACTGGAACCAAAGCACTTCCGGCGACCAGTCTGCGCGCCGTTGACCCGAACATAGCGACCGCTTATGCCGAGACTTGGAACGCTGGCATTCAACGCCAGATGATGAAGAACTCGGTGCTTTCGCTGGAGTATGCCGGATCGCACGGTGTCCACCTCTACGACATTTCCAACATTAACCCAAGCGCGGGAGGCAACCCCGATGGCTGCGGCAGCGGTGGTACCTACTTGGGCGATGCCAACTGCGCTAACCGCCTCAATTACCAGTACAGTAATATCAACTTCCGCGGTAGCGATGGGTATAGCCATTACGATGCTATGAACGTTACCTGGACAAGCACTAACCTGTCGAACAAGGGGCTTAACCTGACCGTGAACTACACGTGGTCGCATTCGCTGGACAACCTGTCGTCCACCTTCAGTGAAATTTACGGCGGTCTTTCCGGCGACTATTACCTGGGCTACATCGATCCCTTTAACCCGAAGCTGGACTATGGCAACTCGGATTTCGACGTCCGTCAGCGCTTTGTCGTTAGCGGTGTCTGGGATCTTCCCTGGATGAAGAACTCCAGCAATGCCATTGCCCGCAACGTGCTCGGCGGTTGGAGCATGGGCAGCATCTTCAAGGTGCGTTCGGGTGCTCCGTATAGCATCTATGATTGCTCGAACTTCAACGGTACCTCTTGCCCGCTCTACTCCACCACACAGCTGGTTCCCTTGAGCGGCGGGGCGAGCTACGCGTCCAATGTTGGTGCGAACCTGTTTAATTACCTGTCATTACCCACCGCAAACGGCATTGCAAACGGCAACGGTGTACCAATCTCTAATTTGGCCAACTCGTTTGGGCTGCCAACCTGTGCTGGGCTGTATCACACGGGCTGTGTCTACACTGCGAACGGTCAAAACTACCCGATGCGCAACCAGTTCTATGGTCCGGGTTATTGGAACATCGACATGAACTTCTACAAGAACTTCAAGCTCACGGAGCGCTTCACCATGCAGTTCCGTAGCGAGTTCTATAACATCTTCAATCACAACAACCTGTACATCCTGAGCCAAAACCTGGATGTCTCCTCGGTGGGGAGCCCGTTCATTCAGGCCGAAAAGGGTGGCATCTACGGCTATGCCGGCCAGCCGAGCGACGAGCGGCGCAACATCCAGTTCGCCCTGAAGCTGCTCTTCTAGCCAGACTGAATAGGAACTTCAACACTCGGGGAGCCTTCGGGCTCCCCATTTTTGCTGCTATTTGGTCATGGAAGGCCGGGTCCCGGTCATTCCGTTCGCGGTCGAAGTAAGCACTCGCCTTGGCTGTTAGGTGCGCAGCCCAGCTTGGCGTTGGCGGGGCACATGCTCAAGAATCCTGCCGGCATTCGGTCTGTGAATTGAAGGCGTTTTTGCTTGACCGATCGAGCCGATTTCCCTATGCTTGCGTGCGTCGAAAAGAGTCGCCACTCGACAGCGAATTACAGCGGCACAGAGCAAGTACGCGCTTGCTCTCATCTTTCTCACGCGGCTGGCCGCTAGAGTTTTCCTAGGCTCGCGTGGGATGGAAGCGGTCGCGAAGCGGTCAATCGTGGAAGCTCGCCGGACGATAGGAAAGATTTCATCTAATTGAGGCTGGCGGAGCCTTGCCCCGACTCGGGCTCCACGGTGGATGCCAAGCTTTGCCTCCCAGCGCCGATCACGCCGAGCCGGTCAACCAAAAGCTCCTCATCTTGCCTTTCAATACATAGCTTAAGGATAGAAGATCGTGAAAAAGACAGCGGGAAGAAGTGTAACCGAAGTGCGTATCATCGAGGCCGCTGTTCAGCTTTTCTCCCGTCAGGGATACAAGGGTACCAGTACGCGGGAGATCGCCCACCTGGCCGAGGTGAACGAAGCCACCCTGTTCCGCTGCTTTGTGCGGAAAGCTGACCTGTTCTGGGCGGCGGCCGAATCGCGGCTGAACCGGTTGAAGTTGGGGCGAGAGCTGCAACATAGCTTGGCGGCGGATTTGGATCCCGCCATCGTCGTTCCCATGCTGGTGACGTTCGTGGTGGAGAACATGTCACAGCATCCGGAGCTGATGCGGCTTCTGTATGTCGCCGGTTTTGAACTGCCAGGCGCGGACCGGATGCTGCGCGAGCATCTGGGGCCGATCTTCGACGCGGTGAATGCCTACTTCGCCAGGTGCGCGGCCCGCGGTGTAATTTACGATCTCGAACCGACGATCGCTACGCTCGGACTGGCAGGGGCGGTGAGCGCTCACCAAAACTTGCACTACCTGTTTACCGGGCGCGACCTGCCATGGGACGCTCGGGATGCGGCTCCCGCCTACGCTCAATTCTGGCTGAACGCGCTGCGCCAGCCGGCTCCCTCGCGCCAGGTTGCCAATGGCAGCGGCTAGATCGCAGCACACTTTCTACGCGCTCCGAGCAGAGATTGCTCTGGGTTGCGCCTTAACTCGTCAAGAATCCACTCGTACCCAACTTGGGTTTTGGGGAGACCGGGATTGAAAGCTCTTTCGAAAGAGAAAGCAGCTCTACGAAGCTTCTGGAAGTTTCCTGCCACGGCGCTGGTGCTGTTGGTAATTGCGTTAGCGGCCTCGGCAGGCGCTTTCGCGCAGGACAGACCGAATGCCGCTGCGGCTTCGACTCCACCGCCAACCCAAACGCCAGCGGCGGGGCAAGCGCCAGCCGGCACGCAGACTCCTCTGCCTTCGCCGACTGTCGTGCTGGATGACACCAAGACCCTGCCAACCGCGAACCCGCCCAAAGCCGCGGCGGCCCCTTCGACGGCCTCTACGAAGGCTGTCGAGCTCACCGACTTTCAACAGATGGTCCTCTCCTCTCTGGGCAAGGTGCTCCCGATCTACGGAATGAGCCTTTTCCAGAATGTGCCAACAACATTTGCTCCCGCGGATCGCGTCCCAGTGACGGCGGATTATGTCATTGGTCCCGGCGACGAGTTGCTGGTTCGGGCTTGGGGACAGATCGACTTGGACATTCACACTCGGGTTGACCGCAACGGCGACATCTTTCTCCCCAAGGTTGGGACCCTGAACGTGGCCGGGCTGAAGTACGCTCAGATCGAGGAGTTCCTCAAGTCACATATCGGGCGCATCTACCAGAATTTCGATCTGAACGTGACCATGGGCGAGCTGCGTTCGATTGATGTATTCGTGGTGGGTCAGGCCCAGCGTCCCGGTCGTTACACGGTCAGCTCCTTGAGTACGCTGGCGAACGCAATCTTTGCTTCGGGCGGACCGGTCGGGGACCGGTTCCATGCGGCATATACAACTGAAGCGAGGCTCCAAGGTAGTCACCGATTTCGATCTATACGATCTGCTGCTCAACGGCGATAAGAGCAAGGACGTCCTTCTGCAGCCAGAAGATGTGATCTATGTGGCCCCTGTCGGGCCTGAAGTTGCCGTCGGGGGACAGGTCAATGTACCTGCTATTTATGAGCTCAAGGGGAATACCGACTTAGCGGAAGCCCTTCGCCTGGCCGGCGGATTGTCGACTACCGCGTCCGGCGGCAAAGTCTCTGTGGAACACATCAAGGACCGCCAGGTGCACGTCGTGGAGCGCGTAGGTTTGGATGCCGTCGGCTTGGCCCATCCCATCAAGGATGGCGATGTGGTCAACGTTACCCTGGTGTCTCCCCGCTTTGAAAATTCCGTTACCTTGCGCGGCAACGTGGCCGCCCCTGGCCGCTATCCCTGGCACGAAGGTATGCGAATCAGCGATTTGATTCCCAACCGCGAGTTTCTCATCACCACGGAGTACTGGAAGCAACAGAACTCCGTGGCCCTGCAGGCGACGGAAGCCCAAGGTCGGGCGGGCGGAGTGGCGAACGAGGTTGCGCGCAATGCCCCGGCGATCAACTGGGATTATGCAGTCGTGCAGCGCCTGAGTGCGCAGGGCCTTTCGACCCAACTCCTGCCCTTTAATCTGGGCAACGCCATTCTGAACCACGACGACGCCAGCAATCTGGCACTCCAGCCAAGCGATATCGTCACCATTTTCTCCCAGGCCGATCTGAGCGTTCCCGAAGCAAAACAAGTCAAGTTGGTTAGGCTCGACGGGGAGTTTGAAGCCGCTGGAATTTACCGGGCAAAGCCGGGCGAGAGGCTTCGCGATCTGGTGATGCAGGCGGGAGGCTTCACCCCGGCAGCCTATCTTTATGGCGCTGTGTTTACGCGGGAATCGGCGCGCGTCGAGCAACAACAACGGCTGGACATGATGATCGCCGAGACCGAGCAGCAGGCCGCCCGTCAGGCGGCGCAGTTGTCAGAGAACGCGAGAACGTCCGAAGAACTGATTGCTGCCCGGGCTGCCCTGGAGGCGCAAAACGCCAGTCTGGATAAGCTGCGCAAATTGCGGGCCGACGGCCGTATCGTCCTGAACTTGCATCCTAACGACCATACCGTGGATGCCATACCCGATATCCCGCTCGAGGATGGCGATCAGTTCCATGTGCCGAGCCGTCCGATCGTGGTCGGTGTCGTCGGCGATGTTTACAACCAAGGCTCCTTTATCCAACAGCCCGGCAAGACGGTTACGACCTATTTGCGGAATGCCGGCGGTCCCACCCGGGATGCGGACAAAGGCAGGATTTTCGTGGTTCGCGCCAATGGAGCGGTTGTCAGCAAGGATGCCGCCTCCTACTTCTGGTCGGGAGGATTTGACAGCATGGTTCTGATGCCGGGTGACACCGTAGTGGTTCCGGAGCAGACCAACAAAGGTAGTCTCCTGCGTGGGATCAAAGATTGGTCAGTGATCCTGGGGAACTTTGGATTGGCGGCAGCCGCGATCAACGTCCTGAAATGATGGCCTACCTTGCCATGCTGAGGTAAGCATGCGGCCCGAGCGGACGCCGCCGTAAGAGTCAATCTCCACGCGGAAGTTGGTTCCCATGATGCAAAGCTCGAAAGCGTCGGAAGCACGTGCCGATAAGGGCGCCGGAGTGTACGACCGCGACGTCCTCTCGAACCTGCAGCCTGCAACCGAGAGCCCCAGAGAGGTCGACACGATTGCTGTGTTGCTAGTGCTGGCAAAGAAAAAGATGCCGATCTTGAAGATCACGCTGGCAGCGGCGCTGCTGGCCCTGATCATCGCCCTGCTGCTTCCCAAGATGTACACAGCAACCACCACGGTTTTGCCCCCACAGGAAAATCAATCGACGGTGACGGCGATGCTTGGGCAACTCGGCGCCTTCGCAGGACTACGTTCCGAGGGACCTGCAGCTAAAGAATCCCAGCGATCTGTTCGTGGCCATGCTGGGAAGTCGCACCATCCAGGACCACCTCATCAACCGCTTCGATCTGCGCCGGGTTTACTGGGTCAAGCAGTATCGAGAAGCGCGTAAGACACTGGAGAGCCGCAGCAAGATTGTTGCCGGCGACGAAGGATTGATCTCCATCTCTGTCACCGACCGCGACCCGAAGCGAGCGGCGGACCTGGCCAACGCATACGTGGAAGAACTTCATGACCTGAACGGCAATTTGGCCATCACGGAAGCCGCCCAGCGGCGTTTGTTCTATCAGCAACAGCTCGACAGCGAACGAGAAGCGCTCACCCAGGCGGAAGTGGCCTTGAAGCAGGCGGAGGAAAAGACCGGCCTTATACAGCCCGACGCCCAAGGCAAGGAAATTGTCGCGGCGGTGGCCGACATGCGGGCGCAGGTGGCCATTCACGAGGTGCAGCTGCAGGCCATGCGCACCTACGCTACCGAAAGCAATCCGGACGTGAAGCGCGCGCAGCAGGAACTGGCTGGTTTACGGGCACAATTGGCGAAGCTGGAGCGCGATACCGGAGACTTCGGCAATGGCAATCTACAGGTGCCCACTCGGCAGTTGCCAGCGGTGGAATTGGAGTACCTTCGCCGCCTGCGTGACCTGAAGTACAACGAGTCCCTATACGACTTCCTCAGTAAGCAACTGGAAGCGGCCCGCATCGACGAAGCCAAAGATGCCGTTATCGTACAAGTCGTGGACAAAGCAGTCGTGCCGGAAACCAAGTCAGGCCCGCACCGCGCGCTCATCGTGATAATCACCACCGTACTTGCCTTCGTGCTCGCGTGCCTGGGTGCGCTGCTGATGGAATCGTTTAGACGCAAGCACGAAGACCCGAATGAGCGGGCGCGTCTGGCGCAGTTACGGCAGTCTCTGAGGTTCTCCTCTTGGAATTCATGACGGATAGGCTGGCCCAACTTCGTGACCGCGGAGCCGCAAACGCTGCGACCCTGACGGTGCCCGACAGCCCTGGCGTTCCTGCGCTAGGGGCGAGGTTCTTCGGGTATTTGTCGGCGGATGGCCTGAACTACGCGCTGGGGTTCCTCATCTACGGCTGGTTAGTACGAGTGCTTACTAACCAGCAGTATGGACAGTTGAGCGTTGCCACCAGCCTGTATCAGGCCCTGATGATGGTAGCGGCACTCGGACTCGACCTGACGGGCACCTCGCCTGCTCGCCATAGCGGGCGACGACCCCATGGATTTTGCGCGAAAGGCGCTGCGACTTCGGCTCGCGGTTGCGGTGCTGGTATGCGGCCCGCTGCAAGTCGGAGGTGCGCTCATCGCCTGGCATCGCGGGCAGGCACTGCTTGCCATGGTCATCCTGGCGTCGTTTTCCATGGTTCTCGCCCGGGCGCTCAACCTCACCTACCTCGCAGTCGCCCTGCGCTTGCCGGCGCCGCTGGCGAAGACCCGCGCGCTTGGACTTTTCGCCTACCTGTTGATGCTGATCCTCTGCACACCGCTGGTGCGACAGCATCTATGGCTGGTGCCGCTGCTGAATGCCGTGGGAGTGACCCTGGGGCGCGTCCAGCTGGCTCGCCTGCTGCGTCGGCATTCTCCCGCCTCCCACCACACCTTGCAGATGCGGTCGTGGCAGATTGTGACCCAAGGCATCAAGGCAGGCGCGGGGCAGTTGTTGTTATTGGTGATGCAGACCGGAGACGTCGTCCTGCTGGTTAGGTACGTCAGCACGGATGCCGTCGGCCAGTATGCCATGGTCAGCCGTTTATATTTGCTGGGTATAGCAACGTTAGGAGCGATGTTTAATACGTTCCTTCCAGAGGTTGTTCATGTCGTGCACGATGCTATCAAACTTCGCCACGTGTTCCGAATCTGTGTGCTGGCGAATCTCGCGTTGGGCCTACTGGGCTCGCTAGCATTCTATGGAATCGGTGCGCCGCTATCGGAACTGGTCGCCCATCGTCCGCTTCCGGCAGTCCACGCGGTCAGCCAGATATTTGCGCTGGTTTTCTTGCTGATGGCAGCCGCCAATCCGTTTCTCGGTATGCTGCCCAGCCTGCATCGGGGCAGCGAATACTTCATAGGCATCGCATCGGCTACCGTTCTTCTCCTGGGCCTCGATCTGACGTTCATGCCCCGATACGGTGTTGTTGGCGCTGCCTACGGACAAGCAACGGCGACGGCCTGGCTGGCGCTTTTCAGCGGTGTGGTCTACTTGCGGCACATTCGCGTTCTACATGCCGAGAGTCTGGAATCTGCCGCCCGGGAAATGACAAGCAGCAATTCGCATGTTTGTTGAGGGCCCTGGTGTCTGATCTACTTCTCCTGCTAGCGGTCGTAGTGCCGTGTTGGTACGTTTACAAGCGGGCCGTCTCGCATGGATGGGTGGAGGTTGATCATGTTGGAACATTTACCTTCGGATTTCTCTTTTATTGGATCACTCCGCTATTCGTCCGAATGCACGCCGCTAAACTGAATTTTCCGCTGTCGGCGACGTGGTCTGCGCTGTTTCGTGAAAGCCTGATTACTCCGTACGCCCTGTCCTGTGTTTCCCTATACGTCTGTTTTGCTTTGGGCGACTCGCTCGGCCTGCGGCTATTCCGCGTCAATACCACGTCGAAGGAGTCGAAAGTACCGAAATTAGCACTGTCTTTGGCGACGCTCGCCGGATGCGCCTTATTCGTGTACACGGCCTATACCCTTCGGGCCGAATTGTTCCGGTCGGCCTCACCCACAGACTTGGCCGCTGAAGCCGCGAGGGGGGCGGTCACAACTTGCGTGATTCTTTTGGGTGCGGTCAGCCTTATCTTCGCCATTGATCGGCCGCAGATACCCTGGCGGAAGCGGCTTTGCAGCGGCTATTTTCTTACCTTCATCGCTGGTTGTTGGTTTTTGCTTTGGCTCGGAAGCCGGCTTTATGTGGCGTCCTTCCTGGTGATGTTCGCGATCTATCAAAGCAACTTTCGCAAGCGTTTCAAATTTACGACGATGGTTGCCGGCGGGATCGTGCTTGCCATTTTTTTCGGTGCACTGGGAATGTGGCGGGAGGAAGGCGACATGACTGGCGCGCTCTTCAATGTCATCGAAGAACCGATGCTGGACAGTCTTTCTCTCGTTCATCATCTGTGCTATAAGGGAATCTCCTGGTTTAATGCTCCTAGTCAGTTGGAGAATGACTTCCTGAATCTTGTCCCCACGTTGGTCCGTACCCAACAAGTTCGCCATATTGAAGAAGCCGGATGCATACATGCCGTTGGGTGGCCTTAATTCTTTTGTATCCTTCGACCTGAACTTTGGGGTTGGCGGTTCGGCGATTTTCTTGTTCCTTTGGCCCATTCCCTTTCGCTACCTCAAGAGTCGGCCAACCAACACGCTCTTTGCTACTATGTACGTCATGTCCTCGGGATGGTTGGCATTTACTTTTTTTCGCGATCCTTTCTCGATATCGCTGGTGAAGGCCATCCTGCAGGACTCAATCCTGATGCCAGCCTTGGTGGTGGCCTTCGGGTGGCTGCTTTCCGCGGCGTGTTCGCCCCGCAGCGAGGCGGTCACCACATGGTCAGAGCCGAGACTGAATAGGTTGTAAGTTACCAGACAAAGCTTGCGGGGTATTTCCGATAGGATGAATAGCCGCCACCGCGGTGTGCTGCTGACGGAGCGCAATGCATGAGCCCGGAGTACGATCAATATCTCAGCCAGCACTTCCACCGCATTTCCACGCCTGCTGCCGTGCAGCGGAACGCCGCCTTTTCCCACGATCACCATGGCAAGCATTTTCCACCCGACAAGAATGCCGCCATCCTTGAGATAGGGCCTGGCTTCGGTGCGATGATTAACCATCTTCACAGTCGCTGCGGCTATGGGAACATCAAGGCGGTGGATGTCTCTCCCGAGGTGGTCGAGGCGTGCAACAGGGTTTTGCCTGGGAGCACGGAACTGGCGGCGAACACAACTGAATTTCTGCAGGAGCATCCAGAAGAATTTGACCTGATTCTCATGCTTCATGTTCTGGAGCATGTACCGAAGGACGAAGTGATGCCGCTGCTGAAAGCTCTTCGTCGCTCGCTGCGCGAGAACGGAAAATTGGTGGTTGAAGTGCCCAACATCGCTCACCCCATCACGGGCGCCTACAACCGGTATCATGACTTTACCCACACCGCAGGCTTCACGGACCAGAGCTTGGGCTTTGTCTTGCGGAGCTCCGGTTTCCAGAACGTCACCGTTTACGGCTGCAGGATGCCCAGGAAAGACCTGGCACGCTTCATCCAGCGCGCGGCGCAGGATGCGGTGGAATTGCTTTCGGGCCTGCTGCTTCGGCTGTATTTGCCCCATCAACCAACCAACTTAGCCACCGCTTTGGGCGCATGCGGGACCAAGTAGCGGTTCATAACGACGTGAACAATTCAGGCCGCAGTGATCCGGCGGTAGCCGTCAACATGCCGCTCTGTTACATCAGCAGCTTGGCGCTGCCGGGCGATTCGCGAAAGAGCTCGCCCCTCAGGCGCACCCGCAGCCTGAATTGATCGCCTAGGACAGCGGTGCGGATACTCTACGATCACCAGGTTTTTTCGCTGCAGAACGCAGGCGGAGCGTCCCGCTATTTCTACGAGATCGTGCAGTTCATGAGCACCGTGCCGGACGTGCAAACGGAGGTGCTGATGGGGATTAGCGGCACGGTCTATCCATTTCGAAGCCTGCCGCCCGCGAAGGCGCGAGTGACGCAGTTTCGCGAATCGCTGCCACCGGGGATGTTGCGTTACACAGCCAACGAAATTCTAGGCAATTGTGGAGCTCTCATTCGCGGCCCGATGGATGTTTACCACCTCACTCTGTTCATGCGCATGCCGATGGTTCGCGCGCGCCGCCTGGTCGCCACTCACCACGACTGTACTCACGAGCGCTTTCCACATATGTTTCCAGACGTGAAGAAAGTGCTTTGGGCGAGAAAGAAGCTTTTCCCCAAGATGGACGCGATCATCTGCGTTTCCAACTCGTGCCGGAACGATCTGGTGGAATTTTACGGTGTCGATCCGGCCAAGACGCGGGTCATCTATCATGGGATCAGCGCTCTCACGCGCTGTCCGGAAGCCGCTAAGACTTTGCGCCAGCAATTGCGGCGTGAATACCTGCTCTACGTCGGCATGCGCGCCAGCTTCAAGAACTTTCATGGCCTATTGCGAGCGTTCTACGAGACTGGGCTGAGGGACTCGTTGGACTTGCTGGTACTCGGCGGCGGCCCACTTACGGCCAGCGAAAAAGCCTTGATCGTCAAATGGAAGTTGAGCGACAGCATCATCTGTATCCCGACTGTATCCGATGGATTGCTCGCGGAAGCTTATGCCGGAGCTAGACTGTTCGTTTATCCATCGTGGAATGAAGGATTCGGTCTTCCTCCGCTGGAAGCCATGACGCTGGGTTGTCCTGTCCTGGCGACCAACCGATCCTCGGTCCCAGAAATCTGTCATGATGCGCCATTTTATTTTGATCCTGCCGACCAGGGCGGGTTCAATGCAGGGTTGTTGCGCGCCGTCCACGATGACGACGATCGCAAGCAAGCTGTTGAGCGGGGCAGGGAAGTGGTCGCAAACTACGACTGGGAGAAGTGCGGTCGCGAAACCCTGGCGCTCTATCGCGAGTGCCAATAGGGTCCACTCGGCATGATGAGTCTTAAGGAACTCCTGTACAGCGATCTCGCACGACAATACGAACTGGAGGGCAGGACGGATATCCGGCCGAATTTTCTTCGGTTTCTCCGGCGCCTGCTCCATTTCCGCTTCTTTCCGAACGTATTGTGCCGGACAAGCCGGGCAGCCATGCTTGCCCGCATTCCGATTTTGCCGAAGTTGCTTACGTATCTGAATCTCGTGCTTTTCGGGCTGGAAGTTACGCCCAAGTGTGAAATTGGGCCGGGAATATTCTTTGCCCATCCCGTCGGTACCGTCATCGGAGCCTGCCGAGTGGGCAGTAACGTGACTGTTTTCCAGGGCGTCACCTTGGGCAGCAAGCGGCCGGACTTGAGATT
This sequence comes from uncultured Acidobacteriaceae bacterium, assembly GCA_963836295.1. Classification (GTDB taxonomy): domain Bacteria; phylum Acidobacteriota; class Terriglobia; order Terriglobales; family Acidobacteriaceae; genus Bog-257. The sequence goes on from CAWIIY010000017.1 coordinate 589,514, forward strand.
CGACCCGACGCTGCGGCCACAGATTGGGAACAATGTGATGCTAGGAACCGGCTGCAAAGTTCTTGGCGGCATCCAAATAGGCGACAACGTGACCGTCGGGGCAAATTCCGTTATCCTCAACTCGGTGGAGCCGAACCAAATTGTTTTCGGTGTTCCAGCGGGGGCGAGACCAGCATCAGCATGGAAGTCAGAATGACAGGGCCCCTCCTCGATCTCACGGTCATCATCCCCAGCTACAACACGCGAGAACTGCTGCAGAACTGTCTCGACTCCATTTACCGGCACACCGACGGAATCGCGTTTGAGGTCATCTGTGTCGACGGCAACTCTCCGGATGGAAGTGCCGATATGGTGGCCCAAGCCTTTCCCGATGTGATTCTGGTCCGGAACACGGTCAACGAGTCGTATGCCAAGAGTGCAAATCGGGGGATTCGCAGGGCGCGGGGGCGTTATGTATGCCTGCTGGACAGCGACACATTAATGATCGAGAACGCACTGTTACCGCTGGTGCGGTTCATGGACGAACATCCCGAGGTCGCCGTCTGCGGGCCCAAGCTGCTTAATCCCGACGGGAGCGTCCAGCACCACATTCGCAGCTTCGCAAATTTGGGTGTTTTCTTTCTACAGACCCTCAATTGGCACAAGCTCTTTCCCGGAAGCAAGTTGACGAACCGTTACTACAATACCGACTTCGACTATTCGCAAGCACAGCCGGTGGAGAGTATCGGCACGTCGGTGTACATGATTCGCCGCTCCACTTGGGAGGGCATCGGCATGCTGGATGAGCGCTTCCGCTGGGCCATGCCCGACCTGGCCTACAACTACACTCTGCACCGGAAAGGGTACAAGGTGTTCTATACTCCCTGCGCGCAGGTGATCCATTTTGGCGGTCAGACCGCGAGCCAGGATGTGCTCAAGGCGCTTCGCGAGCAGTGCCAGGGATTGATCGATTTCAGCGAAGCCTACGATTATTTCGGCAAGGGCCGGCTCATAAAAGCGCTGGTGCGCTTCGGAATTCGGGGCCGTTACTACAGCAAAGTATTGGGATATTACTTGAGCTCCGACAAGCGCGTCATCAAAGGGCCCGGCGCTCCCAAGAAAGAAATAGCCGTACTCGCGGTCGACCCACGCGCACCCGGAGCAAGTGGCAAAGGCCCTGAAAAAGCCACGTGTGCATCGTTTTCTCAGTCCTGGACCGGACGCTAAGTCCGTGGCTAGCCAATAGGGGCGGCGCAGTTTCCGGCGAAGAGCGCGCCAGGAGCGCACCAATGGTCGTGACATCAACCAAAGCACAGAGCCATGCGTGAGTATTCGCACGAACCCTGTGCGAGCGGTTTTGAGTCTCCGCATCTCCTCCACGGCCAAAACGGTGCTGTATGTCATTCGGCGGTAGGCAACAATGCGTGGGTCGAGGCGATCCGCCCATTGGTTGATGATCAACAAAGGTTCCTCGTGCAGCCTTTGCCGGTCCATTCGCGACATGCTGCCGGCGTGCATGCGATAACGGCAAACGGCTCCCTGCACAGCTCGCGCGGGATGCCTTCGCGCCACGGCGACATAGAGGTAGTAATCGGGAACGGTTCGAATCGTTGCCGGAATGGGGCCAACCTCTTCCACGGCCGAGCGGCGAAGCGCTGCCGAGCTCATGGCGATGAAGCAACTGTCAGTGAACAGTTGAGTGAAGATGTCGCCTTCGGGCAAAGGCTGAAACTCATGCGCGTAATCGTAGTCCCGCTCTTCACCGCTGGGATAAAACTGAATGGCGCGCCCGTAGATGATGCCGGTGTGGTTGTCGGCTAGGGCCATCTGTTGCTGCAATTTTCGGGGCAGCCAGACGTCGTCTTGATCGAGGAAGGCCAGCCACTCCCCTTTTGCCTGGCGAATGGCGCTGTTCCTGGCTTCACCCAACGGCGTCTCTTCTGGGGAAAGGAAATAACGAATCCGTTGATCGTGATACTCAGCAATGATGCGAGAGCTGTCATCGGTGGAGCGGTCGTCCCAGACGATCAATTCCCAGTCCTCGAAGGTTTGTGCCATCACGCTGTCGAGGGCTTGGCGGAGGAAGGAAGCGCCGTTGCGAACGTTCATGATGATGCTGACCCGTGGCATAGAGTAGCGGCGGCCTTCCGGCTCGAAGTATAGCTGAGGCAACTTGGCGAGGAGAGAGTCCCAGAACGCGCAGCCTACGGTTCAACTCTGCCCGAGATCCCCGAACCTTGATGAAAATCAGAAGTGTTTTCTTCTCGTTTGCCAGGCTGGCTACGGGCGAAGTGTTCGGCAGGATGGCCACGTTTGCGCTGTTCGCTTACGTGTCGCGCCAGTTTGGGGTGGAGATTCTCGGAATTGTGGCCCTCGCGCAAACCGTAGCCGGCTACGTGATGGAGTGCTCCGACCAGGGCCTGAAGCTGATTGGCGCACGGCTGCTGGCACGCAACCATGCACTGGCCACATTCGTCGTTCCGTTTGTCCTGAAACGGCGGGCGGCGCTTACCGTGATTGCCATTGTTTTGGGCGCGATGTATGCCCTTCTGGGCCCGATACCGTCGGCCGCGCGAGCTTGTGTGCTGGCGTTCGACCTCGCCGTAATCCCGTATGCATTCGCGCTCGACTGGGTAGCGTGGGGGCTCGGCCACTTCGGCGTGCTCTCCATCTGGCGGAGCGGAGTCAGCATTCTCTATGTCGCTATGGCAATCGTGGCCATGCAGGTTACGATGCGGCCCATTGCATCGATATCGGGCGCCAACATTTTGAGCGCAGTGGCGGGGGCCGGGTTCTTGTGGATGATGTGGCGCTTGCGTTGGAAGAGGCGGCAAGCTGCCGTGACCGCGGAGGAAATCAGGACCGCCGCCGCAGAACTACGGCCATCTCGAGTGGCAACCCTCGGAGTGGCAAATCTCTTGAACCTGGTGTTCATGAATTCCGACATCCTGCTGCTGGGAGCGCTGACCGGCACCGCTGAAGTAGGGCGCTACAGTGCAGCTTGCAAGCCGCTCTACATCATCTTCACGGGGTTCTGGCTGCTGACGGACGCGCTCTATCCTTACGTTGCGAAGGTGGAAGCGGGCGCGCAGGCCCACAGGACTCTGCTGATCGCATTGGGCGTGCTGGCAATTATTGCGTCCGCCGCTGCACTGAGCATCGGCCTGTTTGCTCCGCAAATTCTGAGCCTGATCTACGGATCGACCTTGGGCGCAACGAGGCTGTTTCGAATTCTGCTGATCGCATTGCCCATTGACTTCTGCTTCTCGCTGCTCTGGACTGTGCTGGTGAGCCGGGGCTACGAACGGCCTGTACTGTATTCTCTCGGGGCAGCCGCCGGCGCAAATGTGATCCTTAATCTGGTATTTATTCCGCGCTTTCAAGCCAACGCTGCTGCGTGGGCCACCGTGGCGTGCTATGCGTTGCTGTTTTCGATGCTGCTGGTTTTCGTGCTGAGGAACAAAGTGCTGACACATGCTGCTGCAAGCGAAGCGGCGGAGACAAGCGCAGCGTGGGCTTGAGCGCTTACTTGTTGCGTGCGTCCGGATGAGTGGCCGGCGCGGGTGGACGCCTTTCTTTGCCTGCGCCGTCACCTATGCTCCTCCAGTACGGACGCCGAACATTCCGGCGGATGATGTGAAACGCGAACATGAATGGCCGCGCCAACTGCGAGGCAACCGAGCCTTGCGTGAACAGGCGAGCAACACCTCGGACGGCGGTGTCCGCCTTACGCATCTCCTGCAGCGCAATGGCGGTGAAGTGCCTCTTGCGGCAGAGCGCGACAGTTCGCGGGTCAAGGTCACTGGCCCATTGGTCGATCAGCCAGAGCACTTCCTGGTTTATCTTGAGCGCGGTTAGCTGCGACGTGTTGGCGGCGTGCATACGATAGCGGCAGATCGCTTCCTGCAGGGCCCGCACCGGGAACCGCCGGGCGACAGCAACGTAGAGCCAGTAATCCGGGATGATTTGAATTGCGTCCGGTATTCCGCCGACGGCTGCGACTGCTGCACGCCGGAAGACCGCCGAGCTCATGGCAATGAAACAGGAATCCGCAAAGAGTTGCTTGAAGATGTCGCCGTCAGGCAGAGGTTTGAACTCGTGCGCTTGATCGTAATCGCGCTCCAGCCCGCCGGGATAGAACCTGACCGTCCGACCGTAGATCAGGCCGACGTTGTCGTCAGCCAACGCCATTTGCTTTGCAAGCTTCCCGGGCAGCCAAATGTCGTCTTGATCGAGGAAGGCCAGCCAAGTCCCGGTCGACTGGCGAATCGCATTGCCTCTGGCCTTGCCTAACGAGGTTTCCTCGCGCGATAGGAAGTAACGGACTCTGGGGTCCTTGTACTCGGCTATGATTTGTGGGCTGTCATCGGTGGAGCGGTCATCCCAGACAATCAGTTCCCAGTCCTGGAAGCTCTGCGCCAGCACGCTGTCCAACGCCTCGCGGAGCGTGAGGGCTCCATTGCGAACATTCATGATGACACTAACAGAAGGCATGGGAATCCTGCCGGCTGCACCCCGAGCTTAGCTGATCACCAGGTTTGATGGGACGAAATCATCACACAGTAAATAAGTACTGCCCAAAACACCAGAGCCAGAGTCGTGACCGCGAAGACGAGCAGGAAGCCGTCGGCCATGTCCAGGTTCTTCGGCATGCCGATCGTCAGCCAGGCACGTATGAGTCCGGCAACGGTGCCGGCGGCAACCATGGTAAGAGCAATCCATGGACCTTCCCTGGCGTTTGCTGCAGCAATCGAAGGCGTGGGCGCCGTCCTGCGATACCAAAGCAGGACCCAGATGCCGAGCGCAGCCAGTCCGATCACTGTGCTCCCGTACTGCAGAATCTCGTACGTCGGAATTGGTCTCATCCCCGGAACTTTGACCCAACGTTGCATCCAAACCCATCGCTGCCATGGCCAGGAGAACGGGTGAGTAAACGCATCCCAGATCAGGTGTGTGGCGATGCCCAACACCAGGGAAAACAAAATAGCCGCGAAACGTGCGGGGCCCCCGAACTTGAAGTTTCCGAGTTGGCCATGCAATCTCTGCTGCATGCCACAGGGCAGCAAGGTCACGGCGGGACGCTTGATGGCGATGTGAAACAACCAAAGCGCGAAAATGGAGGCTGGAAGCGTGAACTCGACAACAGCAGGGAACTGGTGGCCCAGGCTCCGATAGTCGGTGTTCCCAACAAAATACGGAAAGTCCGGAGCCATGCTGCCCACCACGAACGCCGACCACACCAGGTTGAATCTGCGCAAGGGCAGCGCCGCGGCTGGGTGGGCTAGAGTGAAGGGCATAGAGGGGAAGTGTGGCTACGTTTGCAGATTTCCGAAAAACAGCCGGTCAGGACTCCACAGGGCGGCGCTGGCGCGGATTGTTCGAACAAGCACTTCAGCCCGCAATGTCAGTATAGCCGACGGCGACACTCGCACGGGTTCGAATCGGGCCCGCGGCCGCCGGGGTTTTGAGTGTAATAGCCTGTTCACGACAGTTTGACTGTGGTTTGAGTATCTCCACGCGATGGATCAGCAGCGTCATTGCAGATTTTTGTTTTTGCTTTCCTGTGTGCTAGTTTGTGAATCCTCTGCGTGAGCCGCTGCTGCGCTCGCAACAAAATTCGCTCAAATGAGGTCAATGTGAAAAGAGAACGCCTAACACAGATCGTCCTGGTGATCGTGGGGCTGCTCAATCTGGCCATGATTTATTTTTTATTTATGGATCTGTGGCATTCCCGCTGGCTTTTGGAGGGGAAGAACGAGATCGAGCCGATGTTTCTGAGCTTCTTTATTCCAGTCGGGGTCTTTCTACTGATGGCCGCAAGGCGACCATCGGAGTATCGCTCGATGATTGCTCTAGCAGCTTGGTGGAACATCTCCCATGGCGTGGTGATGGCTATTCAAACCGTGGAAGCCTGGATTCACGGCGTCCACAGGAACTTTACTGATGCGATCGTATTCCTTGCGATCGGGGCCGTCCTGTTAGCGCTTCTGCCGGCAAAACGAGAGGCAGTCGCGCCAGGAGTTGCGTGAACGAGCGCAGAAACCCCACACTCTGCGCGGATAACCGTTTCCTTCTCGTCTTCTTTTCACGGTTCTTCCCCGAGGGGATGACAGAGTAGCGCAGCGGCTCTGGGGCAGATTGGCGTTAAATCGCCATAGCACTCATTGACCAGGGTTCTGAGAATCGCCTCCCGCCGTGCTTCAGAGTTTCGCGCGTCCAGAAACGTTAGTGCAGACGGTGTTCTGGGAAGTAAACAGTTCTGAGCAGATCGTTAGCTACTCCGAAATAGCGCCTGCAGCCGGCTCGTCGCGGTGGTCCTGGGATCGGTTAGAATCAACTCACACGTAGAACTTCAAGACTGACTCTTATGAAGCGCGCTCCGCTGGCAGGCGGGCAATCACATCCAGTTCAAGAATCCAACGGCACTCCGGCGATAGCGGGTGGCGATCCCATCCGTACGCGTGACCAGAGGCTGATCTTCGGGGCCCCGGTGATTGGCGAGGCCGAGATCGCATCAGTCACCGAGTGCCTGCGCAGCAATTGGATCGGTCTTGGCGGAAGGGCCCAGCGCCTCGAAGAGGAGTTCGCCCGTTACAAAGGCGCGCCCTATGCGGTCGGGGTAAGCAGCGGTACGGCTGCTATTCATCTCGCGTTGCTCGCGCTGGGAATCGGCGCCGGCGACGAAGTGATCGCTCCGGCCATGACGTTCTGTTCCACTATTCACTCCATCGTGCACACGGGAGCGAAGCCAGTCCTGGTGGACTGCGACCGGTTGACCTTCAACATCGATCCCGCGCAAATCGAAGAACGAATCACGCCGCGCACCAAGGCCATACTGGTCGTCCACATGTGTGGTCGCTGCTGTGAAATGGATTCCATTCTCGACACGGCTCGCCATCACGGTTTGCACGTGATCGAGGACTGTGCCCACGCGATTGAGGCGACCCATCACGGTGTCCCGGCGGGACTGATGGGCGATGCCGGCTGCTTCAGCTTCTATCCCACCAAGAACATCACCACGGGAGATGGCGGGATGGTCATCACGCGCGACCGGCAATTGCACGAGCGCGTGAAAGTGCTCTCCTTGCATGGCATGACGGCAGATGCGTGGACCCGGTTTGTCGGCAGCCCCACCGGCTACGAAATTATCGCGGCGGGATTCAAGTACAACATGACAGACCTTGCCGCATCCCTGGGCTTGCCACAGTTAATGACGATTGAAGAGCGCTGGCGAAAACGCGAGCAAATCTGGCTGAAGTATACCGACGGACTGAAAGGCCTTCCCCTGTTGCTGCCTCCGCCAGCTGCCCCCGGCTCACGGCACGCCTATCATCTGTTTACGCCGCTCCTGGTTTTGGAGGAGCTTGGGGTCAACCGGCAGACGATCATCGCTGCCCTCGATGCCGAGAATATTGGCGTTGGCATCCACTATGTTCCGGTACACCAGCATCCTTACTACCGGCAGCATTTTGGATTTGTGGACTCCGATTTTTCCAACGCTTCGTTTGTGGGAGAACGGACAATCTCATTGCCGCTTTCTTCCGCTACCTCCCAGCATGACGTGGACGATGTGGTCACTGCGCTCACGCGCATATTCCGCTACTACGCAGCTTCCGCTTGATTCAGAGCCGGTGCACAGACTCCATTGATGGCGTTGGTCTCACCTTACGGAGGGCGCGGCTCTCGCGCCAGGGGCCTTTTTGACCGAGCTAGTGAAGACGTTCGTGTTGGCTCTGGCCTTTGGGATTTCCTGTGCGTGCCTTGCTGCGCACGCGCAGCAGCCGGCGGGTTCGCCGGGCGCAAATCCACCACCCTCCCAGGCTGCCGCCGTTCCCATTGATGGTTCCATTCCTCATCCTAACGAGAAGAACTTTCTGCGGCACTTGGCCGAGGACCAAAAGGACATCTGGACCAGTCCATTTCACCTCAAGCCCGCCGATGCCAAGTGGCTAGTTCCCATGAGCGGCATCGCGACCGGACTCTTCGTTACCGATCCTCAGAGTTCCTACGCCATGCGCCTGGGCGACCTCAGCGCCTGGAAGACGGCATCCAATGCGGGCGTGGCGTCTGCCGCCGGGATGACCGGAGCCATGTATATCTGGGGACATCTCACCCACAACGAGCGTGCGCGAGAGACGGGTGTGCTGGCGACCGAGGCGATGATCAACGCTCTTGGGGTTGACTATGCAATGAAGTTCGCCACCGGTCGCGAACGGCCATTTCCGTCGAATTTCCAAAATATTTTCTATCACGGCGGAACGTCGTTTCCCTCGGACCACTCCGCGGTTACCTGGGCGTTCGCCTCGGTGGTGGCGCAAGAGTATCCCCATCCCCTGGCTGAGTTCGGGGCTTACGGGCTGGCGCTAGGAGTGAGCCTGGCACGGGCCGCATCGGACGAGCATTTTCTTTCGGACGTCTTCGTGGGAGGGCTGCTCGGCTATCAAATCGGCCGGCACATCTACAAAACGCGGCACAATGCAAGTCTTGATGACGATCTGAAGATCGTGGCGGAACAGACGTCGGTGCCCCGTCCCGGCAACATCGGAAGCACCTACGTTCCGCTGGACAGCTGGATTTATCCCGCGATGGAGATCCTGATGGCTCGCGGGTACATCAACACCGGCTTCATAGGCCTGCGGCCGTGGACGCGAATGTCGTGCGCTCGCATGCTCATCGAGATGCATAAGAATGTCGAGTACCACACCGATCTTCCGCCCCAAATATTGCAACTGCAAAAAGCTCTGGATGCGGAATTCGCGGATGAACTGGCGGCGTGGGATGGAAGGCCGGTGAATGCGATCCAACTGGATTCGGTTTACACGCGCGTGATGGACATTGCTGGAACGCCGGTGAACGACAGCTATCACTTCGGCCAGACCCTGATCAACGATTATGGTCGCCCTTACTGGCAGGGGGTTAACAACATCACTGGATTCAGCGCCAGCGCCAACGATGGCCGGTTTGCGTTCTACATCGACGGCGAGTATCAATATGCGCCGACCATCCCCGGATATCCGCTGTCGGTTCGGGAGGTGATCGCGAATGTCGACCAGAATCCTGTGCAACCGTTCACGCCAATCTCCGCGAACCAGTTTCAGTTGTTGGACACCTATGCCTCCGTCAAATTTGGAGGCCTCGATTTTTCGGTGGGCAAACAAAGCATGTGGTGGGGACCGGGCGAAGGCGGCGCCTTGTTGATGAGCAACAATGCCGCCCCGTTCTGGATGCTCCAAATCAACCGGACGGAGCCGTTCAATATTCCGGGATTGTCAAAGTTCCTGGGGCCCTTCGAAGTGTCCAACTACTTTGGGGCGCTCCAGGGTCATGAGTTCCCCCGGGTCCGTACATGTTCGGACAGAAGGCCAGCTTTAAACCAACCGAAAACCTGGAGTTCGGATTCACTCGCAACGACGTGTTTGGCGGTGAAGGACACGTACCGATCACCTTCGGTTCGTTTTGGAATAGCTTCACCAGCCTCAACGACGTCAGTCCGGCAGTCAAGTTCTCGCGCAACGATCCTGGCGCACGCCACGCCAGCTTCGATTTCACCTACAGGTTGCCTTATGTACGCCGCTGGTTAACGTTGTACAGCGATTCCTTGGTGCACGATGACGTCAGTCCTGTCAGCGCCCCTAAGCGGTCTGCCGTCAATCCTGGCATCTATCTCACGCACGTCCCAGGTCTTCCCAAGCTCAACTTCCGCGCCGAAGCAGTTTACACGGACCCACCCACCCCCGACAGCGTTGCCGGCCACTTCATCTACTGGGAAGAGGTGTACCACGACCTGTACCTCAACAACCGGTTTCTGATGGGCAGTTGGATTGGCCGCGAGGGAAAGGGTTATCAGGCGTGGAGTACATATCACCTCAGCCCCCAGAGCAGCATTCAAGTAGGAGTCCGCAACGGCAAGATCGCTGATGACTTCATCCCCGGCGGGAGCACGCAATGGGACTGGAACGTTTCCGCCATGCTCCGGATCCGCAAAGATCTCGAGATCAAGTCCTTCCTGCAGTATGAGACATGGTTAGTGCCAGTGCTGGCCCCGACTCGGCAAAGAGATTTCACCAGTTCCGTCCAACTCACCTGGTGGCCGACGAGCGTTGGAATGCGCAGGGCGTCGCCCTAGAGCAGAACGCTCTGGAAGTCGCATCTCATGCCTCAAACATGGCGCTAATCTCCCGCGAGCTCGCCGCGTCTTTCGCAAAATCAAAGGTGCCGTGCTCGCGCATCTCGCGGGCGGCACGAAGAAAGGCACCGAGCGCGGTGCGACAGAGCGCGCTGCCGACACTCACTCGCCTGACCCCAATCTCTGAAAGTTCAGCCAAGCTCAATTGAACGCCCTGCAGTCCCATCACCACGTTGACGGGGCGATCCACAGAACTGACGACGGCGACGATATCATCCCTGGTAGCAAGGCCCGGCGCATAGAGAACATCAGCGCCCGCCTCCTGATAGGCCTGCAACCGTGCGATCGTGTCTTTGAGGTCAGGCCGGCCGTGCAAATAGTTTTCCGCGCGCCCGGTCAAAGTGAAAGTAAAAGGGAGGGCTCGTGCCGCCTCTGCGGCGGCGCGGACTCTCTCTGTCGCATGATCCTTGCCGTAGATCGGATTGTCCCGGCGCCCGCTTGCATCTTCGATGGAGCCGCCGACACCTCCCGCAGCCGCCGCCAGCCTGATAGTTTCCGCAACGACCCCCGGATCGTCCCCAAAGCCATTCTCCAGATCGGCACTTACCGGCAGGTCAGTGGCTGACGCAATCGTCGCCACGTGTTCCATGATCCGGTCGCGGCCGACGGTGTTGTCGCGCTGCCCGACGGAGAAGGCATAGCCCATGCTGGTAGTGGCCAGCGCCTCAAAGCCGAGGCGCGCCAGCAGCCGCGCAGTGCCAATGTCCCATGGATTGGGAATGATGAAAGCGCGGTCGCGCGCATGAAGCGCACGAAATGCTTGCCCCTTTTCAGCTTGCGTCAGCATAGGCGATCACCTGGTTCTGAGAGCGTCGAGTAAAGGTCGAACGTTCCCTCGATTGCTTGCTCTCTGTTCATGGATGATGCAGCGCTTGATCTTGACTCCAAAAACGGCACAGTCGTCGTATGGAGTTTTATCCTTAGGGAGACTCTGATTAAGCTCTCCCTTTCCACAGGAGTATAGGTTAAAGTCACGCCAGCATGAAACAGAGGACACTGGCGATGATGACTGGCTTTGAGCGGTACACCAAGAAGACCAAGCGTGCATTGTTTCTGGAAGAGATGGAGCAGGTGGTGCCCTGGCGCGGGCTGTGCGGGCTGATTGAGCCGCACTATCCGAAGGCCGGCAATGGACGGCCGCCGGTGGGAGTGGAGCGGATGCTGCGGATTTATTTTTTGCAGCAGTGGTTCAACCTGTCGGATCCGGCGGTGGAAGAGGCGTTGTACGACTCGGCGGTGCTGCGGCAGTTTGTGGGCATCGATCTGGGGCAGGAGCCGGTGCCGGACGAGACCACGGTGTGCAAGTTTCGCCACTTGCTGGAAGAGCACAAGCTGGGCGGAGAGATGCTGGAGACGGTGAATCTGCACCTGCAGGAAAAGGGGGTGCGCATCACGACGGGTACGATCGTGGACGCGACCATCATTCATGCGCCCAGCTCGACCAAGAACCGTGGGGAGAAACGCGACCCGGAGATGCATCAGACGAAGAAGGGCAAGCAATGGTACTTCGGGATGAAGGCGCATGTGGGCGTAGACAGCAAAACCAAGATCATTCACTCGGCGGCGGTGACCGCGGCCAACGTAGCCGATGCCACCGTGCTGCCGGAGTTGCTGCACGGAGAGGAGACGCGGGTGTGGGGGGATCAGGGCTATGTGGGACAGACCGAGGTGATCCACGAAGCGGCGCCGCGGGCGCAGGACTGTACCCATCGCCGCTATCGCTATAAAGACCGCATCGACGAAGTGGAGCGTGTCAAGAACCGGACCAAATCGAGCGTGCGCTCCAAAGTGGAGCATGTGTTTCAGATTCTCAAACTGAAGTTTGGCTTCGTGAAGGTACGCTACCGAGGACTGCAGAAGAACGCCAATCGATTGTTTGCCACCTGCGCCTTGGTGAACCTGTTTCTGGTTCGCAAGAAACTGCTGCGGCTGGCGGCGGTATAGGCCACGAGAAGTAGATCTTCTCCGCAGGTTGCGTGATTGAAAGCAACAGAATATGTCCTCAACAACTGGCTTCACGATTCGGAATCGACAAGTTGGTGATGCATTGCCTCAGAAGCAGTGCTTATTCAGAGTTTCCTTAGGGGGCACTATCACTGTATGTCGCGCGTTTGATTGTGCTTTAATCTTGCCAATGGTTCCGTGAGAGTCTCCCATGCTACACCTGAAGTTGATTGTCCTCATTTTGCTATTCGGAGTTGCGTTCGGCGAGGGTACTGCTCCACTGCACGCTCAAGCCGCGCAAGGCCCTACGCCCATGGTCAACACGCTGAAACCCCAGCAGTCGGCATCTCCTGAAACGGTTTTCGCCGAAGCGCGCCGCCTCTCGGAACAGGGCAAGTACGACGACGCCATCACGCTGCTGCAACAGCTCGCCGCCAGTACTCCGCCGCCGGCCGGGCTTTCGCACGAGTTGGGAACGGCTTACTACAAGAAGAGCGACTACCTGAAAGCGGCGGGGTATCTGAAGCAGGCGCTGGCGGAGAATCCCAAGGACGACGAAGCCGTCCAACTGCTGGGTCTGTCGTACTATCTCGCAGGGCGTCCGAGCGAAGCAATTCCTTATCTCGAAAAAGTGCAGACGTGGTATCCGCGCGCCAACGTAGATGCGTCGTATGTCCTCGGCATTTGCTACATTCAGTCGAAGAACTATCCTCAGGCACGCGTGGCCTTCGCCAAAATGTTCGACGTCAAGCCCGACTCAGCGGCAAGCTATCTATTCACCGCGCGCATGCTCTTTCGCCAGGAGTTCGATCCGGTCGCCGAGGAGTACGCACAGAAGGCGGTCGCGCTCGATCCCAAATTGCCGATGGCGCATTTCCTACTGGGCGAGCTTCACCTGTATAAGTCGAGAATTCCGGAGGCAATCGCCGATCTGCAGCAGGAGCTCGCGATCAATCCGGGTTACGCCGCCGCCTACTACAAGCTCGCCGACGCCTACTCGCGCGTGCAGAAGTACGATGACGCCGAGCGCCTGTTGCAACGCTCGATCTGGCTGGATGCAACCTCCACCGGGCCGTATATCCTGATGGGCAAGGTCTTGGAGAAGAAAGGAGAGGCCGCGCTTGCCGTGCGAACCTTGCAACGCGCCGTGGCTATGGACCCGAACAATCCGATCTCGCATCATCTGCTGGGGCAGAGCTATCGCGATCTGGGCAAAACGGAAGATGCTGACCGCGAATTGAAGCTGGCCGAACAGCTCCAGGAAAGGCAGGACGCAAGCCAGTGAACCGCCAATTAAGCAACACCTTAGTGCCGCAACGCTCCCAGGCCGGATTTTGCGTTTAAAAGGGCTAGGAGGCCCTGTTGGTGGAGGGACAGCCCCGATACAAACAAACGAAATCTTCGTCGCGCTGGCGCTCTTCAATTGCTATGCCGTTCCGCCAGCATCTGCTCGACGAGCTGCAGATTCTCCTTCGCCAGCGCATGATTGGGATCAAGCTGCAAGGCCCGCTCGAAATGCGTCTTGGCTTCGGCCAGGTCGCCCATCTGCGCTAGAGCGCTTCCCAGGTTCGCCTCCGCGTTCGCGTCCTGCGGATTCAGGCGGACCGCATCTTGAAATTGCTGTGCGGCCCCGCTGAAGTTGCCCTGTGAGGCCATCGCGTTTCCCAGGTTGTAGTGTGCGTCGAAGTAATCGGGACGCGCCTTCAGCGACGCCGTTAGATAAGTTGCGGCTTCCTCCACCTGGCCCGAGGCCAGCAGCGCTGCGCCCAGTGCGTTGTTCACCACCGCGTCGCCGGGACGAAGCTGCAATGCAGCCTGGAACTGCGCCTCCGCTCCCTGCACGTCGCCCCGTTCTTGCAGCATGGCTCCCAGGTTGTAACGCGCTTCGAAATCCACGGGGTCGCGCTCCACATGGTGCCGCGCCAGCGCCTCCTGCAACACCATGCGCGGATCGCGGTTCGAACCAGGAATATTCTTGGGCAGCATCTGCAGCCAGAGGTGCGCCATCTCGTCGCTGGAGCGGTTCCCGGCTGCCACGCGCTTGGGCGGATGGTTCGGGTTGGCGGCATTGCCCTCTGAGTTATCGTACACGTAGCGCATCGAAATGACCGTCCCCTTGGGCAGCGGCACCGGCTTCTGGTAGCGATAAACCGCCTGCCAGTTCAGGTCCCAGTGCTTGATGTGGATCAACGTCTCGCGGGTGCCGTCGGGCAGCGTCGCCGTCCCTTCAAGGTCTTTGCCGAGATAATGCGCGTGCGGATAGATCGCTAACACGTCGACGTCTAGCGGCAGGGTGAATTCATCGTGTACCACGAAGTGGCTGTCGCCGGGGGGAATGTCGAGCTGCGGGTCGCAGTCCAATTGCACCAGCATGGGATGCTCGGTGGCGGGTTTGTCGGTGAAGTAGATCCCGATGCTCGGCTGGATTACCTCAGGCTTACCTGATGGCTGCATGTGCGTGTTGAGTACCAGGTCGGTGCCTTTGTCCAGGCGAAGCGCCATGCCATCCGGCTCGGTGTAGGGCACGGTACCGGGCTTCCAGAAGAGGAAATGGCTGTCGGGATCGAACAGCTCCGATTCAATTCTGATTTCCATTCCGCCGAAACCTGCGCCGGGCTCGATCTCCATTTTGCGCGAGAGCTCGAGGCGATCGACCAGAATGTTGGCGTGATGCACCAGGCGCTTGTCGCCCGGCCGTATCTCCACCGCCTTCACCCAACGGCTTTCTTTGATGGGGATGGGCAGAATGAAATTCCAATAGGTGTCGATCCCGCTCGCCGGAAGCAGAAATGGCTTCGCCGCCTTGACGATCAAGTCAGGCTTGCCCAGTTGCCATCCTTGTACGAAATGGGGCTGCGGCGGCAAGTCCGCCGGATTGCCTTGCGGCATGCCCTGCTCAACCCACTTCTGAATGAGCGCGAGCTGCTCGCTGCTCAGGCGGCGCTCGTCGGCGAACTTCAGGGGCTGCGGTTCCGGCAGCCACGGCGGCATGAAGCGTGTCTGCGTGACCGCTTCGATCTGGCGTCCATGTTTCTTGACGTCGTCGTAGGTCAGCAGCGGAAACGGGCCTGCCTCGCCCGGCCGGTGACAGGATGCGCAGTAGTGGAAGACGATGGGAGCAATATCGCGATTGAAGGTGACCTGATGAACGCTGCTGTTTGCGGTCGGCGTGGTTTGAAGGGTGCTCGCTGGGATGGGCCGTGCAGCGGTGTCAGCGGCCGCTATTTCTGAGTTGTCATCACGAACGGCCTTTAGGCCGTGAGGGATCTGCTGTTCTCCCCCAGCGGCCGCCTCAGCTTCACCCAACGGCAGATTCCTCGCTTCTCCACCCCAGCGAGTGCAAAAGCGGCACTCGCTGAAGACCCCGGCTTCGCTCGTAATGACAATTCTTGGAAAGGAGTCATCCATCGCGAACAGGATCGCGATGGCGAGCGCAGCAGCGAACCCAGCGATCATTAATCCGCGTGTCCTGTTCATTCCAGGTCCGAGATGTAGCAGCCCACGGCGCTTGCCGTGGCCACCTGCGGTTTGCTGCCTTTCAAGACGGCCTGCAGAGCATCGTCAAGTTCGTGGGTTGTGGGAGCTGGGCGAGAGCGGCCAAAAGCCACGTACCAGTTGTCGATGCGGCCGTGATATACCAACTGGCCCCTGGCATCGAAGACCGCCGCTTCGGGCGTGATCTGCGCCTGGCCCAACTTGACCAGCGAGTGCTGCGGATCGTGCAGCGCAGGGAGCTTGTAGCCGTAGTCATGCAAATGCCGCTCGATTGCGGCGCTCGACTCTGTCTTATCCGGATACACCAGCCAGAACGCAGCCTTGCCCGCATACTGCGCGCTCAGCCGCTGAATCGTGGGGGCGTAACGATTGGAGATTGGACAATCCGTTCGTATGAAGATCAGCACCACCGGCTCGCCGGGATTGGCGCGCAGTGGATCGACTGCCTTACCCGCAAGATCAACACCGGCCGGCGGTTGGCTTGCACGAACACCTATCGCGCCGATCCAACTGAATGTCGCGACTGCCACCGCGAAACTAAGGATCAGCAGCAGGACTTCAGAAGCGCGTTGCCGATCGCGGTACATACGACCCTCACCGTCGCGTGATCCGATTCTAAACAGGATGAAGCTCAATGTACATCATGGTGCGAGCGATGTTGAAGCGCCGAAGACTCGTAGCTGGTCCCAATTAACCATGAACTGTAGTTATCGGTTCTAGAAAAATAATTCATTTGATTCATGTCAGCGGCCGTCGTAGGGTGTTGTACAGAGGCAGTCAAAAAGGAGGAAGTCATGAGCTGCGTTGAATACAAGACCGTTGAGACCGAGGAATCCACAACCGAGCAACAAGGCGACACCCGGAACTTGAGGCCTTTTGTCGTGCCGAGGGCTCGAGTGCGTACTGTCGATGAGATCGTTCGCCGCGTCGCTGAAGTCCTTGACCTTCAACTGACGCAAGGATCGATGCCGGCTTAGCCCTGGAACCGCGCGACCTGGAGCCGCCCTGAAGGCAAACCAATCCTGGCCGGGCGTTCGCTCCAGTTGCGTGTCAATTACAATCGCATTTTTCCCGTGCTGAACCTTCGAAAGGACTACGCATGAACAGGAAAATGGACCGGCGCGCTGACGCCACACGCTGCGTGCACTCCGGGGAAGAGCGTCACGGCCAAGCGGCGCCCTTAGCGACGCCTATCGCGCAAACCGCGGTATTCGTGCTCCCCGGCTTCAAGGCCCTGCGCCGCTATGCCGAGGGCAATCGCGACCTGTATCTGTATTCGCGTTATGGCAACCCGACGGTTGCGGCGGCCGAAGAGAAGATTGCCGCGCTCGAAGGAGCCGAAACTGCAGTCGCAACCTCCAGCGGGATGGCGGCGGTAATGGTCGCGGCCCTGATAGCGTGCCAGGCTGGTGACGAGATCGTCTCCATGCTCGACGTCTATGGTGGAACCCTGAAGTTGTTCGAGCAGGTGCTGCCGCGCTGCGGCATCAAGACGCGCTTCATCCCGCATCACGACATCGCAAATGCGCATCGCTACTTCAGCCGCAAGACCCGAATGCTCTTCCTGGAGACGCCGACCAATCCAACGGTGCGCTGCGTCGATCTGGCTGCGCTGTGCGAAGCGGGGCGTAAGCACAAGGCTTGCGTGGTAGCGGACAACACGTTCGCCACTCCGGTGCTGCAAAAGCCGTTGGAGCTGGGGGCCGACATCGTCATCCATTCGGCGACCAAATATCTCGGCGGCCATAGCGATCTCACTGCCGGAGTCCTCGCCGGATCGAAGAAGTGGATGGGTGCCGCGCGCCAGACGATGATCCTCACCGGAGGATGCCTCGATCCGGGTTGCGCGTACCTGTTGCTGCGCGGCCTGAAGACGCTGCACGTGCGGGTGGAACGCGCCTGCCACAATGCCGCACAAATTGCCGAGGCGCTCGAAGCCCATCCCAAAGTTGCGCGTGTGTACTATCCTGGCTTGGAGAGTCACCCAGCGCATCAAATGGCACGACGGCAGATGAAAGACTTCGGGATGATGGTGTCGTTCGATATTCGGGGAGGCGAACGCGCGGCCGAGCGATTCATCGACCACCTGCAGCTCTGGTATCTGGTGGCCAGCCTGGGAGGCGTGGAATCCACGGTGTCGTATCCAGTGCTGTCGTCGCACCTAGGACTCGGCGCCAAGCGACTGGATCTGCTTGGCGTGTCGCCGTCAACCATTCGGCTTTCGGTGGGAATCGAGGACGCCAGCGACCTGATCGCCGATTTGGAGCAGGCGCTGGCGCGAGCGTAGAGCTTGCACCCTATCGCACCAAGACATTGGCCCCGATAAAGACGTTGCGTGAGCTCCCCGTCGCCATGCGCGAACATTTGGTTGAGCGTACGGGCGACCGCCGCATCAGCCTCGAAAACCTAACAGAACTTCGCGAAGATTGGGAACTACTTCACCAGCGCACTCGTACCAACACCCAGAACTTCGCGGACGATGGGGGGTTGTAGTCGCCCAGGTGTACCCATGCCAGTTTCACGCTTCTTGATCTTCTTCCTCCTGAGTAGCGTGTGGGGAATTGCGCAAGAACATGTACCGTCCAAACCGGCTGACCCATCCGCGCCGACAAGCCCATCCACCTTATCGCAGGAGCAAATCCGCGACCTGATTCGCCGCGCCGCCGACAACGATCTGGAGAACGATAAGAAGCAGCGCGATTACACCTACGTCGAGCGCCAGGAGATGCGGCGGCTTAACGGCAAAGGGCAGGTGAAATCCACGGAGACCGAGACTTACGACGTAATGGAAATTTATGGCGAGCAGGTGCAGAAGCTGACCGCCAAGAATGACAAGCCACTCTCCGCGAAAGATGCCAAAAAGGAAGACGACAAGATCCAGAAGTTAATCGACAAGCGCCGGAACGAATCCGAAAAGAACCGCAAGAAACGTCTGGAAAAAGAAGCGAAGGACCGAGAGGATGAGCGTCAGTTTGTGCGCGAAGTGGCCGACGCGTACAACTTCAAATTCATCGGCATCGAAACGCTGGATGGCCGCGACAACTACGTCATTGACGGCGATCCTAAGCCCGGATATCAGCCGGTCCGCAAGGAAGCCAAAATCCTGCCCAAGTTGCGCTTCCGGGCGTGGATCGACCGGAGCGATTCGCAGGTGAAAAAGCTGGATGTAGAGGTCATCGATACCTTCGCCTTTGGGCTGTTCCTGGCGCGGCTGCACAAAGGCTCGCGGATTGTTATCGAACAAACCAGGGTCAACGATGAAGTCTGGCTGCAACAGCACATCGCTGTCACGGTGGACGTTCGGCTGGCCTTGCTGAAGAATTTCGACATCGAGATGGACGTCAGCGATCGTGACTACAAGAAATTCCGCAGCGATACCAAGATTGTTCCGATCGGCGAGCTGCAAGAGAACCGGTAGGTTCACAGCGCGTGCGCCCAGAAGGGCGCGGACATCCCAAGTCAAGGCGCGCCGTTATCGTCCTGCACGGCGTATCCGAGCCCAGTGTCGGCCGCACCACAGCAAACCACGGTGCTGTGCGCCGCCCGTCAAGTCCTTCAATAACCGGCAGTTACTAACAGGCTTCGGCTCCCGTTGACCGCGAATTTCCACGCGTAGTACCATTCAGAGTCGCCCGCAGGCGGTGGATTGATAGAGGGCTGTTTCGAGGTAATGAGAATCTTTCGCGGCATGATTTCGTTGGCCCTCCTCGCGGGCCTTGTGTTCGGCATCGGATGCGAGACCAGCCAGCACAAACCAGCCACCGCTAACCTCCCGATCCCAGCCATTGCTCCCGTAGTCACTTTGCCCATAGCCCAAAAGGGGCAGCAACAGCCTAAAATCCGGGAAGATCTGACGCACAAGTCTGCAACGCCCGATGCGGCTGACGGGCTGATCGAGCAGGCCGAAAAGGAATACGCAGCCGGACAGGCCAATTATCAGGCTGATCATCTGGAAGCCGCCAAGCAGAACTTCGACCAGGCCTTCAACATCCTGCTCTCCAGCAATCTCGACATTCGCAAGAATGAACGGCTGGAGGACGAATTCGACAAAATCGTCGAGGCCGTCCACGAGCTTGAAATGGCTGCACTTAGTCAGGGAGACGGCTTCACCGAACCGCGCTCGGAGCCAGCGCCCATCGACGAAGCCAACGACATCACTTTTCCCGTCGATCCCAACATCAAGGCCAAGGCCGAAGCCGAGATCAAAACCACCAAGTCCGACTTGCCGCTGGTGCTCAACGACCAGGTGGCCATGTTTATTAACTACTTCTCCAGTCCCAAAGGGCGCGCAACGCTGGAGCACGCCTGGGCCCGCTCAGGCCGGTACCGCGACATGATCTCGAAAATTCTCAAAGAAGAGGGCGTTCCCCAGGACTTGATCTATCTGGCGCAAGCGGAGTCGGGGTTTCAACCCTTGGCGCTTTCCCGGGCAGGTGCACGCGGCATGTGGCAGTTCATGGCCGAGTCGGGCGCGCTGTACGGCCTGCAACGCAACTGGTGGGTGGATGATCGCCAGGATCCGGAAAAGGCCACCCGTGCTGCCGCTCGCCAGTTGAAAGACCTCTACAAGCAATTCGGCGATTGGTACCTGGCGATGGCGGCCTACAACTCCGGCGCCAGCACCGTGCAGCACGCGGTGGAGCGCACCGGCTATGCCGATTTCTGGGAGTTATACCAGCGCGGTGTGCTGCCCCAGGAGACCCGTAACTATGTACCCATCATCCTGGCCGAGACCATCATGGCCAAGAATCCTGAGCAGTATGGGCTGCAGCGCGTCGCCCCTGATCCCCCGCCGCAGGTTGACCAGGTGACCATTAACTACCCCGTGGACCTGCGCCTGGTGGCCGAATGCGTGGACACATCGGTGAGCGACCTGCAAGATCTGAACCCTAGCCTGTTGCGGATGACCACCCCCAAGGACGAGAGCTTCACCCTTGATCTTCCGGCCGGATCGCGCGAGAAATACCAGAATGCCATGGCGGCAATCCCGCCGGACATGCGGACGTGGTGGCGCTATCACCATGTCGAATATGGGGATACCCTGGCCTCGATCGCCCACAAATATCACACTTCATCCTCGTCGATCGCGGAAGCGAATGGCTTGACCGGCGATGAGGTCAAGGTTGGCTCCAAGCTCATTATTCCGATCGCTCCGGGCCGCACGGGTAGCGAAACGGCCTCCTATTCGCACCACGCTACTCACTACAAGGTGCGCAAGGGCGACACCCTGAACTCCATCGCCGATGATTTTGATGTCCCGGTCGATAAGTTACGGAAGTGGAATCATCTGAAGGGCACAACGGTGGCAACGGGACGGACGCTGGTCATCTACAAACCGGTGGCTGCGGCCAGCTCAGAAGAGGCTTCTTCCGATAGCGGCAGTGCTACTGTCAAGACCGCCAAGAAGGGCAAATCCAAGTCATCCCGGAGTACAGTAGCCGCGAAATATCACAAAGTCAAGAAAGGCGAGACCCTGAACAGCATCGCCGAATCCAATCACGTCTCCGTGGCCACTCTCAAGCGCGACAACCCCAAACTGTCCGCCGATCTGCGCGCCGGCGAGGTGCTGGTCATTCGCAAGTGAGGGCCGTTGCGGTGCGTCCTGTGCGATTCGTAATCATTTTCGATTTGCTCTCTTCCCTTCCTGCGAATGTTCTGTTACAACAAGCCCGTTACTAGTTTTTAGGGGCGTCGCGGGCACTGCGGATCGACCGTCCTGCTGTGCTATAATCGCGCGCTTGTTGCAGCGGTATTTTTTCTGGTATTAATCTGAATTCAGCCTCACGAGCTGCCTCCGTTAGGTCGGCGGAGTCGGGCAACATTAGGAGGACACATGACGTTTTTCGATGACACGCTCTACGGTCGGCGAGACGACGAAATGGATGACTACGGAGACGGTTCCTACGGCGATTCCCTCGAAGACGAGGAATACGAAGAGGAAGAAGAGGAAGAAGAAGAACCGGAATCGGTTTCGGTGATCGAAGAAGTTGAGGTGGAGGAAGCGGAGCCGGAAGTCACCACGGAAACGCGCGCGCCGGGCGGCGGTCAGCCTCGCAAGAGCGCTCCCCGCAAAGCTGCCAAGAAAGCACCTAAGAAGGCTGCGAAAAAGGCGGCCAAGAAGCCAGCTAAGAAGGCGGCGAAAAAACTTGCCAAGAAGGCCGCGAAAAAAGCCGCCAAGAAGCCCGCAAAAAAAGCTGCCAAGAAGCCGGCAAAGAAGTCAGCCAAGAAAGCCGCTAAGAAAGCGGCGGGCGGTGCGAAGAAGAAAGCTGCCAAGAAGGGCCGCAAGCGCCGCTAAGTAAAACTCACGGAAAACCTGGGCCGCGGTTCGCGCCGCGGCTTTTCTCTACTTGGTTTAACTGCTACTGAAACATCCTGAGATCAAACTGGAACGGCTTCGGGGCCTGGATCTTGATCTTGCGAAACTCCGAATGCGCGGGGTTCAGCAACACATTCCATTCGCCGCGATAGCCGCCCAGGAGTTGGCTTGAACCAAAGCGCTTGGACGAAGTACTTTGTAGCTGTGTTCCTCCCCGGTGTGGCAAAGCGTCTTGTCGATGTGATCTCCCGCTGCGTCTTGCTTCTTGGAATTCTCGGAATCACGTGCGGCCTATCGGCGCAGACACAGTCCGATTCCGGCAACGTCCTCGCGGCAAACCCCTACAAGCGCGGCGTCAACGCTTTGCAGGACGGCGACCTGACCACGGCACGTTCCGCTTTCGAGCAGGCAGTCGAGCTCAGTCCGGACAATGCCGAGTTTCAAAACGCGCTGGCGGAGGTGATGCTGCGCCAGGGCGACATCGACGGCGCGATCGCGCACCTGCGAACCGTTACGCGTTTGACACCCGATGCGGTCGCGCCTCACGTTGCACTGGGGGAGGCTTTGGCGGCCAAGGGTTCGCTTGACGAAGCCGCCGCCGAACTTAGCGAAGCCGTGAAACTCGCTCCCCAGTCGCCCGAGGTGCATCGTCAGTTGGCTCGCGTTCTGAGCCAGCAGGGGAAAACCGATGACGCAATTGCCGAGATGAAATCTGCGCTTGACCTGGCGCCGGATCGTCCTGAGCTGCACGACGAGATGGGAGTATTGCTGGCGCAGAAATCGGAATTCGCCGAGGCGGAAAAAGAGTTTCGAACTGCGCTGACATTCGACGCACACTACCAGCCGGCTGTGTTTCATCTCGGCGTGACCCTGTTGCAATCGGGCAACACTGATGACGCCGTAACCCTGCTCACCCAGGCAACCCAAGCCAATCCGAAAGATGGAGTCGCACTCTATTACCTTGGGAACGCCCTGGAAGCAAAGCACGACACCGCGGGGGCCCTTCAGGCTTATCAGCAGGCGGCCCAGCTTGTGCCCGAGATGGTCCCTTTGCAGACCCGGCTGGGATTGCTTTTGCAGCACTCTGGCGATCTGGGCGCCGCCGCCATGGCATTTAGAAAAGTTGTTGCTCTCACGCCCAACGATCCCGAGGCTTACAACAATCTTGGGCTTGCGCTAATGCAGCATGGCGAAGGGCCCGCTGCAGTGAAGGAGTTTCAACAGGCGATTAAGCTTCGTCCCGACGACGCTTCGTTCCGCGGAAATCTCGCGGCCACGCTGTTGCAACAGTCCGATTTCGACGGCGCCGCCCAACAACTGCAGGAGGCGCTCAAACTCGCTCCCGGCGACGCACTGCTTCATTATAATTTGGCGCTGGCGCTGAAGTTCAAAGACAACCTGTCCGGCGCGATTGCCGAATTCCAGCAGGCGATTCAGTTGGATCCCACTCTGGTGGACAGTTATTACAGTCTCGGTATCACATTGTGGCAGAAAGGCGATTTTCCTGCGGCCGCCGAGCAGTTGCGGCATGCGGTCCAGATCAAGCCCGACTATGCCGAAGCCTATTACACGCTGGGCACGGTTCTGAAGCAGATGGACAAATTTCCGGAAGCGGCGCAAGCACTGCGGGAGGCCATTCGGTTGCAACCTAATTTCATGGGCGCGCATAACACTCTGGCCGCGGTGTTACGGCAGATGGGCGATAAAGCCGGGGCCGAAGCCGAGAGCCGCGTGGCTACACAGTTGACCCAGCAGAAGGTAAGTCTGCAGGCCGCGACCTTCGCGACCAATTCCGGCAATCGTTTGCTCAACGCTGGAGATATTGACGGGGCGATCTCGCAATTTCGCAACGCCGTCCAACTGTCGCCTGACTATGCACTGGCGCATCATCAACTGGCGATCGCCTTGTCCCGCAAAGGGGATGCGAAGGAAGCTGAGCAGGAATTTAAGAAAGCCGCTGAACTCGACCCGCGTTTAAAGCCGGCGGTACAGTAGGAAGATTCTGGAAAGTCAGCGTTTGTGCGCGGGACTACAACTCAGAGATCTGCTAGCGGACTCTACGGAAGATCATGCAAAGACGCACGCTGTCCATATTGCAGGTCGTATTCCTGATTCTCGGTGTTGGCGCTCTTGCTCCCACGGCGCTCGCCCAGGCGCAGTTCGACAATTGCCAAGCTTCGCAAGGCGAGCTGAGCCTGTCACGAACCGCGCAGAATTGGCAGTTTCTCGACGCGGTTGGACCGCACTCGGCATTGTTTGGGCGTGAGGACGGCAACTTCGAGGCTTGGATTTACCCGCTCAAGCTGCTGCGCGACTTCCATCTCACCTTTCATGTTGCTGGCCACGTAATTCCGGCCGACACTCTGCCGCGAACGGTCACGGTCTGGCCGGAATCAACTTCCATCCGCTATGTGTACGGCTCCTTCTCCGTGTGCGAGACCTGGTTCGCGGCGCTCCACGAGACCGGCGCCGTGGTGGAGCTGCAACTCGAGAGCTCCGAACCTGTAGCGATTGAGGCGTCCTTCACACCTGACGTGGCCTGGATGTGGCCCGCGGGCATGGGAGCCGGTTATAGCGAATGGGATTCCACACTTCGAGTTTTCAATTTCGGCGAAGAGGAGCATCGGTTCTATGCGGTTGCAGGATCGCCGGAGGCAAGCGACATCCGCCAGGCTTACAACACAAATTATTCGTCTGCGACCACCGACAGTTTTCAGTTTGGATCGGCGGTGAAGGGTTCGGCGAACTATCACTTTGTTTTGGCCGCGTCGTTCAAAGCAAAAAAAGAAGCGAGTGACCTCTACCAGAAGCTGCTGTCGCAATATCCGCAGCTCCAACAGGAGGCGCGCGAGTATTACAAGCGCTACCTTGACACTACGGTGTCGCTCTCTCTCCCCGACACCGATTTGCAAACCGCCTACGACTGGTCGCGTATCAGCGAGGTGCAGGGACTGGTGGACGATCCGTTCGCTGGCAAGGGATTGATTGCCGGCTATGACCTGTCGGGCGCCAATCATCGGCCCGGATTCAGTTGGTTCTTCGGACGCGATTCCATGTGGACCGCGCTGGCGTTGGATTCCGTCGGCGATTTCCAAACCACCCGCACCGCCCTGGAATTTCTGGCGAAGTATCAAGGTAAAGACGGGCGAATCCCGCACGAAGTGCCGCAAACCGTCAGTCTCGTTCCCTGGTTCAAGCTTTACCCCTACGGCTTCGCTTCGGCCGACGCCACGCCGCTGTACATCATCGGCACAGCCGATTACGTTCGCACCAGCGGCGACCTGGCCTTCGCGCGCGCAAAGTGGGACAGTCTCTGGCGCGCCTATCAATGGCTGCGTTCCACCTATGGCGCGAATGGTTTGGCCAAAAATCAAGGCATCGGTCACGGATGGATCGAGGGCGGTCCTCTGGTGCCCGTTTCGGCAGAGCTGTACGAAGTCGGCGTTGCGATTCAGGCGCAGCAATCGTTGGCCGACCTTGCACACTCGCTGCATAAACCGGAAGCCGAGTCGCTCTCGCAGGAGTTGCCTGCCCTCAAGAAACGGATGGAGAACTCGTTCTGGTCACCGGACAAGCACATCTACGGCTATGCGCTCAATGTCGAAGGCAAGCGCATCGACCGTGCCAGCGTGCTGGGCGCGGTGCCCATATGGTTCGGATTGCTCGACCATAAACGTAGCCAACTCTTTCTGAACGAACTTGCCGGACCGCGTCACCAGGCCGACTGGGGAATGCGTATCATCGCGGAAGACGATCCTCTGTATAACCCGACCGGATATCATTTCGGCAGCGTGTGGCCACTGTTTACCGGATGGGCGTCAGTTGCCGAGTATCGCAATCATCGAACTTTGCCGGCGTACGCCAATCTTCGCGCGAATGCTCAGCTTGTCTTCGACGGCTCGCCAGGACGGGCTACGGAAGTGCTCTCCGGCCGCTATTACACGCCGGTCGCTACCAGCAGCTCGCACCAGATTTGGTCGTCGGCGATGATTGTGAGCCCTTTGTTGCGCGGGATGATGGGTCTCTCTGTCGATGCGCTGAACTCCAGTGTCCGGTTTGAGCCGCATGCGCCGGCGAACTGGACCGACTTTGCTATTCGGAATGTCGCGGTGGGCGCGGCATCCGAGGCATCACCAACCACACTGACGTTGTCGTATCACCGCAGTGCCGGTGAGATCGCGCTGGAAGTCACGCGGCACGGTGGTCAGCGGGTTCAGCTTGAATTCCTGCCTTCGTTCAGCCTGCGAGCGCACGTTCTGAACGCGGAGATTGACGGGAAGCCAGCCCACTCCGAGACCGTCGAGTCTGCCAACGAAGTGGACCAGCACATCGCGATCGACGTGCCCATAATTACCGACCGCACAAGTATTCGCATTCGGCTGAAGGATGACTTCGGGATCGTCTATCCTTATGTCGTGCCGGCCATCGGCGTTGTCAGCTCGAACCTCCGGTTCATCTCCGAGCACTGGAATGGTGCGCATGACAGACTTGAGCTGCAAATAGCAGGCCGGGGGGGAGCCAAATATGCGGTTCCCCTGACCGGGGACCTTACGGGAGTGACCGCGACCGGCGGGCAGCTTTCGCAAAACCTCCTCCAGATCGAGTTCCCGCCCGGATCCTCGGACGTATACACAACGAAAGCCGTGGTGCTGCAATTTCCCGGGCGTTGATGCGCCGGAATGGCCAGGGCCGACGGTCTTTCGGGCGTGTTTGATAGTGATCCCACGACTAGTATAAAAAAATCCTCCACTAGTTCATTTTAAATATTGACAATCTCGTAAAAATTTCTTGACAGAGGACGCTTGTCGCAATTAAGTTTCTCCTCACACCGTTTTGTGACAAGCGTCACGTTTTGGTGTGACTAGGCGCCGGGCGGCTTCCCGGCAAAGAAAAACATGATGAGTGTCTGCTCCAAAATCGCAGATGCCGTGAACTCGGGAAGTTCCTTCCTTTGGCAGTCCTCTCTTTTCTCCGATTTCCACCACTCGACTAGCACAAAAGCAAAGCAACTGGCGCAAGTGTCTCAGCTCCAATCGGGGGCCGTCACTGCGTGCATCCGGGCCAGAACGTGGGGGGCAAAATGAGCAAGCGGTGCGTATGGTTTGCAATGACCATCTTGGTTCTTTCCCTGGCGGCGACGCTGTCCTTCGGGCAGGTGACAACCGGCAGCATTATTGGGACGGTGACAGATCCGCAAGGAGCGGCGATTCCGAATGCTAAGGTCACGGTAACCGACGTGGCCAAAGGTACAGTCGACACCGCGACCACCAACGGCTCGGGGAACTATACCGTGACGCACTTGATCCCGGACAACTACTCGGTCAAGGTTGAGGCCCCGGGTTTTGCGACCTTCGAACAGAAGGGCATCACCGTGATTGCAGATGCCATCCAGCGCGTGGATGCTCAGGTGCAGGTTGGCTCTTCGTCCCAGACCGTGGAGGTTACCGGCGAAGCGCCTCCACTGCAGACCGATAGCGCCGACATAGGAATTACGTACAACCAGCGATACGTCGAGGATTTGCCGGTCTTTAACCGCAACTTCACTCAGTTTGAGCTATTATCGCCCGGCACCCAGCAACTGGCTGGCTGGAACCACGCGGCCACGGAGAATCCGCAGGGCGGGTTGCAGATTTTTGTCAATGGTCAACACTTCAGTGGCACGGGATTCGAGTTGGACGGAACCGACAACCAGGATCCCATCTTGGGTATCATCGTTATCAACCCCAACCTGGACGCTGTTACCCAAGCCACCGTCGGATCGCAATTCTACGACGCTGAGCAGGGCAAGGCCATCGCCGGCATCGTGACTGCGCAGACCAAGTCGGGCACCAACACCCTGCACGGCAGCGGTTTCTGGTTTCGCCGCACCGACGCCAACGAGGCTCGCGATCCCTTCACGCAGTTCGCTCCCAATTCCATCACCGGAAAGTACATCCCTTCCGACAAGTGGGACCAGTATGGCGGCACCATCGGCGGTCCGATCATCAAGAACAAACTGTTCTTCTTTGGCGACTACCAAGGCACAAAGGAAACCACCGGCGTCACCAACCTGCTTACCGTCCCGACGGCGCAAGTGGTGTCGAGCTGTACGGCCACGACGGGCTACTGCAATCTGAGCCAGTACCTAGGGAAGGTTGCCGGTGGTGGCCAGGTTTTCTACCCCAACGCGAACAACTCAGCCACCTTCACAGGCGCCACACCTGTGCTTAACAACATGATCCCTGTTTCCCAGCTCTCTCCGCAGGCGGTGGCAATTTTGAAGGATTTCCCGGCGCCGACCAATAGCGGCCTCTTTTCAAACTATGTCGCTTCCGGTGCGGGCTCTTTCAAGCAGAACGCCTTCGACACCCGCATTGATTACAACATCAACGAGAAAAACCAGCTTTATGGACGCTTTAGTCTGGCCTACTTCAACCTATCGGGAAATCCTTCCCTTCCACTACTTGGTGGTGTGGGCTTCGGCCCCGGCCCTGGCCTCGCGGGAACCTCGAATGTCCACAACTACAGTCTGGCTTCGGGTTGGACGCACACCTTCGGCCCGACCTTCTTGATGGACGTTCACTTCGGCTGGTTCAGATACAACCCGCAGACTGGGTTCTGGGATGCGGGTGCGACTCCAATGACCAATTTCGGTATTCCTGGGCTTAACCTGCCCTCGCAACCCTTGCTCACCTCCGGTTTGTCATATTTCGCCATGGGTGGGAACGGCCAGCAGGGCAACCAGACGATTTCCGACTTCGGGAACGGCCTCGGCGTGCAGCGCTGCAACTGCCCGTTGACCGAGAGAGAAAATCAATACCAGTTGGTGGGGAACTTTACCAAGCTCAAGGGCAACCACACCTTCAAGTTTGGCGCTGACATCCGTTTTGCCACCAACCTGCGGGTACCCAGCGACGAGAACCGGGCCGGCCAATTGTCGTTCGCCCAGGCGGGCACTGGGAACGGCAACGTAGGCGGACTCACCTTGGCAACCCTCCTGTTCGGTGATGTCACCCAGCTCCAGCGGTTCGTCAGTAGCACTTCGGATGCTACCGACCAGCAGTGGCGCACATTTTTCTATGGGCAGGACACCTGGCGTGCAACCCCGAAGCTAACTGTCAGCTACGGGCTGCGTTGGGAGATTTACTACCCCGAATTTGTTAACGGAAAGGGCAACGGCGGCTTCTACAATATTGTTCAGGGCATCGGCCGGGTCGCGGGCTACGGACCTTATGGTTTGAACGGCAACATTGGAAACGATTGGCACGCCTTCGCCCCTCGCTTGGGCCTCGCCTATCAACTCTATGACAAGACGGTCATCCGAGCCGGATTCGGCATCAGCTATGACATGGGCGTCTTTGGGTCGAACTTCGGTCACAGCGTGGCCCAGAACTTGCCCGTGCTGCTGGCCCAGCAAGTCAACGCGAGCAACTGGAATAACAACGGCGCTACCAACAACTTCGCCCCGGCTTTCAACCTCGGTCCCGGTGGCTACCTGGGTACTCTGCCGGGTGTGCCAACCGGCGCGCCTGCAGGGGTTTTCCCGGCAATTCCCGCCAGTGGCCAGTTGCCGCTGCTGGGGCCCACGAACACCGCTCAGCCCTACATCCGTCCCCTCAACCAGACCCTGCCTGCAATTGGAGTGTGGAACCTCACCATTCAGCAGCAGCTCAGCAAGACGGCGACCTTGGAAATGGCCTACATTGGAAACGTGGGCCGGCACGGGTTTGCCGGTGATAGTCCCAGCTACAACGTCAACCAGCAATTTGCCAATGGTGCTTACCCCTTAGCAAACAAGTTCAGCTATCCCGGATATATTGATCCGTCGACGGGTCAGACGCTAGTTTGCTGCACTACGGGTGTCAACAACTACCTGGGCAACAATGCCAACTCCAGTTACAACGCCTTGCAGGTGAAATTCAACCAGAATTACTCGAATGGGCTGCAGTTTATCACTCACCTCACCTGGTCGCGGGCCCTGAAATACGACAGCAACTATTTCGCTGACGTTCCTGCCGTGGCGTACGGCCCCGACGACCAGAACCGGAAATTGGTGTGGGTGGTGAGCGGTGTATATGATTTACCCTTCGGCAAGGGCAAGCAGTTTGCCGGCAATGCCAGTGGCGCGATGAACGAGGTCATTGGCGGCTGGCAACTCAGTCTTACTACCAACTGGGGCAGCGGCTTGCCGTTTACACCGACTCTGAGCAGCTGTCCTGGCAACTTCTCGGGAGTATGCCGTCCCAACAGAGCTGTCGGGCCCTTCAACTTGGGACCTAGCAGCCTGATCCATCCTGCGGGCGGCGGCGCTCCTTATGTCCAGTACTTCACTCCGGTTCTTGTGGGGGGAACTTGGCTCGCTCCAGGCACCGGGCAGATCGGCAATGCAGGATTTGACTCCCTATGGGGACCAAGCGACTTCACTTCGAATGCTGCAATTGCCAAGAACTTCCAGCTGACCGAGCGGTTCAAGTTGCAGTTCCGCATGGATGCCTACAACGTCTTCAACCACGTTGCGTTGGGCTACTCCAACAACCAGGGTGGCGGTGGAAACTGCGTGGCATCGCTCTCGCCCACGAACGCCTGCGGTTCCGCAAGCGGCCAAATCACCGACATTCTGTTTGGCACTACGATGCGTCAGGTGCAGTTTGGCTTGCACCTGTACTTCTAAACGCAGAGCAGGAACGCACTTTCACGGGAGGGGGTCTTCGGACTCCCTCTTTTTTGTGCTCCGCAGTGCCTGTTCGGGGGATGGCGCCACCTATGGAACGTTCACCAACCCGTTGCGAATGGCAAACACCACCAACTCCGCCGTCTTGTGTAAGCCCAAAGCATCCATGATATTGGCGCGATGCACGGCGACGGTATTGGCGCTCAGGTTTAGTTGGCTGGCGATCTCTTTGTTTGACTTGCCATCGACAATCAGTTGCAGGATTTCCAACTCGCGGCTGGTCAGGCCGGTTTCGCGTTCGCCTTTCAGGGCGATCAGGCGATCGATCTGAGGGTCGAGAACGACTTCCCCGGCAGCCACTCGCCGGATCGCGGTCACCAGTTCCAGATCGACGGCGTTCTTCAGCACGTAGCCACGCGCCCCTGCTTCCAGCGCCTGGCGCACCCACGTATTCTCGGAGTGCATGCTAAGCATCAGGACCGCGACATTCTTGTTATCTTCAAGGATGCGTCGCGTCGCGGTTAAGCCATTCATTCCGGGCAAGGCACAATCCATGACGACAACGCCGGGACGAAGCGTTTTCGCCAGTCGCACCGCTTCTTCTCCATCGCCGGCCTCGCCCTGTACGACGATGTCGGGTTCATCTTCCAGAAGGCGCCGAAAGCCGCGCCGGACGAGCGCGTGATCGTCAACCAGCAATACCGCGATTTTCTCAGCCATGCCACCCTCAGTCATTGGAATCGATGCCATCTCTTGGAACCCACAGCCGCACCAAGGTTCCGCCGCCCGTGAGTTGCACAAACTCAATCGCGCCACCCACCAACTCGGCGCGCTCCCGCATTGCGACCAGACCAATGCCCTTCCGTCCGTTAGGCCGAAAGCCGCTGCCGTGGTCTTCCACCTCCAGCCCCAGTCGGTCAGGCTTAAACTGCAGGCGTACCCAGGCCTCCTTGGTTCCGGAATGACGGGCGACATTGTTCAGCGCTTCCTGCAGCACTCGATAGATATGAATGCCCGCGCTGCTTTCGACCGGAAAGGGCGTCCCCACCTTGTCGTAGTGTATGACGATTCCGTTCTGCCGTTCCACCATCGGCAGGTACCAGTCGATGGTGCTGTCCAGTCCAGCCTCTTCGAGGGTGACAGGGTGCAACGCTTGTGACAAACTGCGCACCTTGTCGAGGGCCGACTGCGCCGTCTCCGACACCTCCTGCAGATCCGCGTGCAGTGGCGATCCTTTCGGAACCTGTTTCCCGGCTCGTCGCAGCATGGAGCCGACCGCCGTCAGGATTTGCCCGAACTCGTCGTGCAGTTCGCGCGAGATGTGAAGCAAAGTCGATTCCTGCGTGGCGATCAGCTTCTGTGCCAGTTCGCTGCGCTGCTCAGAAAGGTTCGATATCTGGGCGAAAAGCAGGCGATTTAAACGGATGAGATAAACGCTGGTGAGCACAATCGCGATCAGCGTGGCAACCAGAAACAGATAAACCTGGCGTTGCACACGATCGTAGATCTCCCCGATTCGCTCACCCGCCTGTTGCTCGCTTTCGTTGTTGGCTACCAGCAAACGCGCAACGGCCGTGCTGAGGGCTGCCACTCGTGGTTGCAGCGAATCGCGGATCTCTGCCCTTGCCGCAGCCTCCTTGCCCTCGCCCGCCAGGGCAAAAGTGCGATCAGACGCAACCCAGAACTGGGCCAGAGAGTTCTCCAGGTATTGCCGCTGTTCCGGAGTACGATGCGTCACCGACACCGTCTCCTCCAAGCGCAGCGCATCGTTCAAGTCCTCCTGGGCCCCGTCGAAACTGTGCCGACCACGCCTTCAACGGATAAGGCTGGCTGGTGTCGAGCATGTCCCGCATGCCCAGACCCAGAGAGTTGAGATCGTTCTGGATGCGCAGCAGTTGCAGGGAGTCTCTTCGGTTGCGGTCGATCACCTCGTGTTGCAGCTTCCTCAGGCCGGAAAGCTGATATGTGATGTACGCCGTGTAGGCCACTACCGCGGCCAACGTAATCACCAAGCCAAGCAGCAGAGCTGCCGTTGGAGATCGCTTCGGTCTGAGGCGGTGTGCCACGCCCCGAGGATACAACGCGAGGGCCGTAAGGCCAACCGATTCAAACTTGCGCTGGGTGCTCCGTTCTAGCCCTCTTTTGGCTAGGGCGGGGCGGTTCGCCCAATTGGAGGAGCCACAAATCCGAATTCATGATCGATGATGGAAGCCACAGCCAAGGCGACCTCGTCTTCGAACGGGTGGGCAACGATCTGGACTCCGATCGGCAATCCCTCCGGCGAGCGCCCAACCGGCACCACGGCGGCGGGAGCTGCCAGCAGGTTAAACCACTGCGTGTAACGCATCACGTCGAGATACTCGACTTCCTGCCCAGCCACCTTCCACTTGCGTTCGCCGTGACGAAAGGCGGGAATCGAACACACCGGACAGAGCAGAACAGGGAATTCCTGCATTTGCTGCAGGAGCTTGCCGCGAATCACGTCGCACTCGGCCCAAGTATTCAGCAATTCGTCTGCAGTCAGTGGCGGCTCAGCGTGGGCAATCTCCAAGAAACCCTGCAGGATTGGGCTTAAGTTCGATTCGTGTCCCTTAACGAGCGAGT
Organism: uncultured Acidobacteriaceae bacterium; assembly: GCA_963836295.1. Taxonomy (GTDB): domain Bacteria; phylum Acidobacteriota; class Terriglobia; order Terriglobales; family Acidobacteriaceae; genus Bog-257. The sequence continues at coordinate 622,688 of CAWIIY010000017.1, forward strand.
CCACAAACATCGCGCCGCAGCGGACGAAGAATGTCCACCAAAGTTTTCGCGCTTGCTCCAGCCCCTTTGGCCGAAACGGTCGCACGTCGAAGCCTTGCTTCTGCAGCGCTCGAACGGCGGCTTGCACGGCCTGCCTCGTCTCGGGAGTAACCGGTATCAGACCGTCATCTTCGAAGTATCCAATCCGCAGCGCTTTTACGTCAGCAACGGATATCCGACGTTGTGGGACAGGTGGGCTGACGGGATCGACGGGTGCCTGTCCGGAGAGCGCTTGGAACAGCAACGCAACGTCATCGATGGTGCGCGCCATCGGCTCGGATAGCTCCCAGAATCGAGAATGGACCGACACACGCTGGCAGGTGGCCGTTTCCGGGGATTCGTCCTGGCGTCGGCTTCAACGAGCAGATGCCGGTGAAGTGGGCGGGCACGCGAGCCGAGCCTCCGCTGTCGCTGCCCAAGCCGCCCGCGGACAGTCCCGCCGCGATGGCGGCCGACTCGCCGCCGCTCGATCCGCCGGGGGTGTAGTCCAGGTTCCACGGGTTATGGGTGCGGCCATAGAGATGGTTGTCAGTCTCATACGCCATCAGAAATTCAGGACTATTGGTGATGCCAAGGATGGTTGCGCCCGCATTGCGCAGCCGCGCTACCACGGTTGCGTCCTCTGTTGGCACATTGCCGCGGTTGATGAGGCTTCCAATCTCACAGCGGTGCCCGGCGACAGGAATTGCCGCCTTCACCGTGACGGGCAAGCCGAACAGCGGACCGCGCGGCTGCTTCGAGCGCTCTGCCGCGCGCACCTGTTCGCGCACGCGCTCCGCGTCAAAGTCGACCAGCGCATTCAGGCGAGGGTTGAGCCGCTCGATCTGGCCAATATATTCGTTGGCAAGTTCTAGAGCTGAGATTTTTGATCGTCCAAGCAAGGCCAGCAGTTCGACCGCGGACTGCTGCGTGACCAGCTTCATGGCATACCTTTGCGATTCGAAGCCGCCGCTTTCGAAGCCGCATGCACCTGCGTTGTTCCGTATGGGCGCTGCTGCACAATGCCTTCGCTTTCGCGGACCGTGATCGTCTGCCCCGCCGCGACCTTCGAGAGGTGATCGACCTGGCCGCTGGGCCAACGCAGCTCGATCTCGTCCGCCTGTTTGCGCTGTCCCAGTCCGAACGTCAGCACCAGTTCGCTCGCCGAGAGATAGCCGGAGCCACTGCGCAGGGTGAGCGACTGTTTTTCGTCGCCGGCCTTCACGGTTACCGCCGTGCCAATGCCGTCGCGATTCGACCGCGTCCCTACCAGCTTGATGCGAAGGCTGTGGTTGGTGGTGCCTTCGTTGCGAAACAGAACGACCGGCCCTCCGTTGGTTGTCATCAGGATGTCGAGATCGCCATCGTTGTCGATGTCCGCATATGCTGCCGCTCGCCCTACGCGAGGAACGCCAAGATCGGGGCCAACCGAGTTGGTCGTCTCCACAAACTTACCGCCGCCTTGATTATGAAACAGGTGGGGAGGCTGCGCGTACTTCACCCGCTTCTGAATGCGCTCAATCCCGTTCTCGATGTGCCCATTAGCGACGAAGATGTCCAGCCATCCATCGAGATCGTAGTCGAAGAAGAAGCAAGCGAAACCGAGTGTCAGCAGGCTTTTGCGGCCAACCTCCGATTGCGGCGCCTCGTCCACGAACAGGCCGTTGCCTTCGTTGTGATACAGCGCCATCATCTGATTGGAAAAGTTTCCTATGATGATGCTCGGCCTGCCGGAGCGATCGTAGTCCGCCGCGTCAACTCCCATGCCGGCGCGCGCCACGCCGTCTTCGCTGAAAGCAATCCCCGCCGGGACCGCGGATTCCGTGAAGGTCCCCTTGCCTGTATTGATGTAGAGCTTGTTGGGCTCGGTATCGTTCGCCACCACCAGGTCGGGCCAGCCGTCGCCATCTACGTCGAGCACCGCCAGGCCAAGCGACTTGGAGGTGTTATCGAGAAGCCCCGCCTTGGCGGTAGCGTCCTCGAACTTGCCGTTGCCGAGGTTGTGCCACAAACGCAGCGATGCTCCCTTGTACGACTCGGGCGTGCAGTAGGATTTATGCACTCCATCGAGAGTGCAGTAGATGTCGCTTTGCGGGCTCCATTGCACGTAGTTCGCGACTACCAGGTCGAGCTTGCCATCGCGGTCGTAATCCACCCAGGCCGCGCTGGTGCTGAACTCATTCGGACCCCACAAGCCCGCGGCCCGGGTCACATCGGTGAACGTCCCGTTTCCATTGTTGTGAAACAGATGGCTCTGCCCCACAGCCGTAACAAAAATGTCATCGTAGCCGTCGTTGTCATAGTCGCCCACTGCAACCCCGAGCCCGTACAGGCTGATCGCCAGCCCGGCCTTGACCGTCACATCAGTAAAAGTCCCGTTGCGATTGTTGTGATACAGCTTCAGCGTCGACGGCTTCCCGGACGGGTCCAGTCTTTGCCGTTCACCAGCAGAATGTCGGGATAGCCATCGTTGTCATAGTCGATGAACGCGCATCCCGGCCCCATGGTCTCGGGCAGCCACTTTTTTCCCGTAGCGCCGTTATTGTGCGCGAAGTTGATGCCGGCCTGCTTGGTAATGTCGCGAAAGCGCACCTGCGCCCCAGCCGTGCAGACGAGGGCAGTGCAAACCAGCACCAGAGGAAGGAGGAAGAAGACTCGTCGCATGGAGGTCATGGAATGGTTCATTAGCCCTGGGTCCTATAGTGCGTGGCGGCCGCAGCCGGCCTGGCTTCGCCGAGTGCCGGGTGCCCGACACGCGCCGACTTTGCGTGTGTTGGGGTGGTAGCGGCTCCGAAACATGCTCGTGGATCGCTTGGCGTTCGTTGTTGTCTTCGGGATGCAGCCGGCGATACGGGCCGGTGATGGTTTGTGCGGACTCATCCGCCTTGAAGCGCAGATACCGCTTCTGATATTCGTCTGCCTGCTCCAAATCGCCCGCCCCTCGGTAGCAAAGCATCATGTTGTAGTTGGCCTGCAGGTCTTCGGGATCGACGGCGAGCGCGTCGCGCAATTGCACCATGGCGTCGTTGTATTTGTGCTGCAGGAAAAGAATGTGGCCCATTTCGTTCCGCACCACGCGGTCTGTAGGATATTGCGCTGCCGCTCTCTGCAGATGCCGCAGTGCGCCGTCGTAATCGCCGTCGGTGCGCAGTACCCGCGCGTAGAAAAAGTTCGCCCGCGCAAGAGTGGGATTCAAAGAGAGTGCGCGCTGTAACACCACACGGGCGCGCTCCATGTCGCCTTCCTGCACGGCCACGCGGCCCAGGTTTACCCAGCCGTCCGGATTCGACGGGTCGGCCTCAGTCACATGGAAGAACGCAGCTGCCGCCCCCTTCAGATCGCCCTGCAGGAACAACCCGATGCCATAGTCGTTCCAGCGCTCCCACTCAACTTTCTTGGTGACAATCCTGGGAGCCTCAGGCGTAGCGCCCTTCGGCAGCACGCGCAGCTCGACCGAATCTTCCGCCAAAGCCACAATCGGCAAATCCGGAATCTGTTTCACCTTGCCCGAGACCGTCGAGGTGTCGCCATCGAATGTGAACTGGCGATCATCGTAGGCGGGCGTTGTCTGTGGGCCGCTTGGAGCCTGCTTCGATTTTCCCGCGTAGCTGAAATGTGTGTTCCACCAGGAGAACTTGCGATAGCACATGCGCGCTGTGAGCGTGATTTTGTTGCCCGCATTCGGCGGAATCTTCAGCCGGTAGTGAATGGTATCGGCGGCGCCCGGTGGGATGAGGTGAACATAAACCACCGCGCGCGTTGCCCAGGCGTTGCGTTTGTTGATCGGGTTGCCGTGCTCGTCCACCTGCAGCGAACGATAGAAATGCGCTCCGGGATCGACTGGCCCTTTGCCGTTGTCGGCCACGCCGCCGCTCCAGAAGATCGTCTGTCCCTTGTCGTCGACCCCTTTCAGCTCCACCCACGTGTCGAAGGCATCGACCGTGCCGCCCGGGAAGAAGTGTCCAACCTTGCGAGTACGCACCACAACATCGACGCGAACACTGTCGCCGCGTCGAACGGCTGGATTGACTTCGTTCAGCGGAGCTGTCACTGGCGTTGCCGGTCCGGTGGTCTCGCCCGAGGTTGTCGGCATCTCGGCTTCTTCGCCGACCGCGAAGGTCGTCTGCAGCTCGGGATGCGGCGTGGCGCCTCTGCTCTCTTTAGGCGCCGCTGTCGACAGCGCGAAAATGTCAATCGACACCACCCCGCTCTTCAGGAAGTTCTGCTCGATGTCCATCTGGTGCTGGTCTTGATTGGCATAAGGCAGCGCCGTGTTCGCGGCCGGGAACGAATGCGAGTGTACCTTGCCATCGACGTTGCCGAAGTCATGCGAATTCGTGAGCGGCATGTGGCAGTCCTGACAGCCCATCGGTTTCGGCGGATAGTAAAACGAGCGTGCTCCCAATCCCGACACGCCACTCGCCTGCCAGTTGTCGTACTCGTTGAAGCCGCGGAACCAGCGATAGTTGTTCACCGGCACATCAAGATGCACCTTGTGACACGAGGAGCAGAACTCCGGCGTCTGCGCGCGCATGAATGGCTTAAGGAACACGCGGCGATGGGGCTCAGGATTAAGCTTGACGCTGAAATCATGCAGCCAGCGAATCACGGGATTCTTGCTGGCCGCAAGTTCGTGCAGCTCGGGATACTCGAGCACAAAGTCGCCCTGCCCCATGGTGCTCTTCACCTTGACGATGGAGTGGCACATCATGCAGCCGAGGCCCGCCTGCGTCTCCGGCCGGTTCATGATCTGCTTAATGGGCGTGTCCATCATCCCGCTGTAGAGCAGCGCCGGATCGTGACAACCTCCGCACCACCGCGAAGGGTGCGTCCCCTCGACCTCCTGCATGTACTCGACGCTCTTGCGATACCACTGATTATTGAACGACGAGAAATGGTGCGCCGAACTCTGCCACTGCTTGTAAATGTCCTGATGGCAGCGCTCGCACGCGTCGGATTCCATGAAGTACTTGCCCGGAATCTTGCGATTTCCCGCGACCTGGGCTGAACTGGGAAAGAAATGGACCTTGCGCTCCATCACCTTCGCCGTTCATGGACAGCGGGGCAGTGGGAGGATTCTTAATGACGAATCGCTTGCTCCACGAGCCTCGTGCATAGACCGCAGCAATGGAAACGACGACGGCAACCGTTACCACACCCGCCGTGATTCCCCACAAGTTGCGCGCCGGAACTCTACGCCGGCTCAAGAACCAGGCTGCAAGGAAGATCACTGCGACCGCGCATACCGTAATGTGCGCGTACATCAAATTCCAATGCGAACGCGACGTGCCCGTGTAGATGAGCGCAAGTCCAAGGACCGATCCAGCGGCAAGAACCAGGACCCCCAGCTTTACTGGCAGAGGCCCGCGAAGCGCGTCCCGTCGGAGAAATAAACCCGCCACGCAGAACGCCACGCCGAGCCCCGTATGAAACAGCACGGCACCCACATAGAACAAGTTGGGCGCCGGCCAGGCGTACAGGTAGATGGCCGAAATGGTTAGCGCAGCGATCGCGAGTTGGGCAAGTCTCTTCATGGCTGCGCGCCTACTCCCTCGGCTTGATCACTTGTGATTGCAGCCTGCGGGGCCCGACGCGGTGTCAGCGGCTCGGGATCGATTGTCCGGGGCGCATAGTGAAAGCTGTAGCCTTTGGCTGTGCTCGAACCGCTTTGATATCGATCATTCCAGTCGAGGCGATAGGCGGTTGCCGAATTGTCCATCGGATAGTGCTGTGCCGCCGGATAGGGATATGCCGTCATCTCATGAAACGGCATGTCCACAACGGTGAATGGAGTGGCTTCGTAGAAGTCCATGTCCTTCACGAATCCGTTGGCGTAAAAGAAATAATCGCGCGTCCAGCCCGGCGAAAGCGGTGGCAAGGGCGCAGCGCTGAATTCCGCGTCGATGTCCTCGCCAGTCCCGAAGATCACGAATTGATCATCCACATTCCGCAGCAGGGAAGTGACATCGCCATAGCGGGTGTAGCTTCCGCGAAATTGCGAGAACGGTCCAGTCGTGCTGGCCTGATCGTAGTAATAGGTGAGGTCGCCGGGAATGGCGCCCTCCACTTGCCGCGGATATCCGCGGAATGCCAGAGTGGCGGCCGCCAGCGGCAGTTCAGTCGTTCGAATGCGATTGCGCTGCTCGGGCCCGTTGTCCACCAATATCTGGTCCCAATAGACCTGGAGATTCGTCGTGATGCGAATGTGCCGCCTCCCCGGTGGCAACTTGCCCGTGAGATCGACCGTGATTGTCCGCGGCAAGCCGGCGGGGAATCCCATGTCGTCCACCACGCGCTTCCAGGTGCCGTCGGGCATCTGTGCCTCGATGTACGGGGAAATTGGCTGCAGACCCGCCTGCCAGGCCGCATACATCGAGGTTGCGCTGAAGTACTCGATGAATCCGTGCAGGAAGAGCCGCAGCGGGTTCTGCGGCGTCCATGCGCCCAGATCGAGCGTTAGCGAATGCATGTTGGCAAAGCCGGCAAACGACAGATTGGTGAAGTCCTGAACGTACTTATGATCGCGAGCGCTCAGCAGCGCGAGAGCGTCGCGGCCGTGGTCGTCCCATGCTCCCGCGGGCGCGTGCGGCGCCGATGTCAGCACGGGCGCACCCGAAGCAAACGGCGGACCGTCGAGGAAGCGCTCGTCGGGATAAACGTCTGTCCCGGCGGGATGATCGATGGCGACCAGCCGAAGCTGGTCAATGAAATTGACCTCTTCCATGGGCTCGCCAAATCGCACGCTGAAATAGCCATCGCGAGCCTTGAGCCGCGAGCCGTCAACCTTGATCCACTCGTCGGGATCGGGAGTGTTCTTCGCCGTCGGAGAAATCCAGTGGCCTATAACTCCCGCTCCGATTACGTCGGAGACGAATTCGTACTTCTCTCCATTCCAAACGAAGAGCGTGGGACATGAACTGCCGCGCCGATCGATCTCGGTGAAGGTCACGGGCTTGTCGGCTGCAATCTCGACCTCGTCCTGCAGAACGCCGGTCGGCCATAGCATTCGCACGATGTCGGCGTGATCGGCGTTGCCCAGTCCCGCAAGGATCTCGGGAGGCCCCTGGCTCAAGTATCCAGCGCCGCCCGGAAGCTCCCACTTCTGCCAAAGCGTGCCGGCGAACACTTCCACCTTCGTTCCCAAACCTGTTTTGTTGTCGGCCAGTCCCTTGAAGTCGATCCGCAGCGCGTGATTGCGATTGCCGCCTTCATTGAGCAGGACAACGGGAGCGGCGCCGAGTTGCGAGACCACGAGATCGGAGTCGTTGTTGTGGTCGACGTCGGCGGCAATTACCGAACGCGGATTGGCAAGCTTGATCTTGTCCAGCCCAAGCTTGGCACTGACATCCTCGAATCCCTGATCGCCCATGTTGCGCAGCATGCGCAATTCGGGACCCGCGCGCAGTCTCCAGAACCACCGCCAGATCGATCCAGCCGTCATTGTCGAAATCGATCGCTGTTACGCCCCAGCCGCGCGTCGCATCGCTGATAGGCAGTGGCACCCGCTCGAAGCGCTTGCCTTCGACATTGCGCCACAGCGTGACGCCCGGCGCCCCCGCGTGCGTGAGAGCGACGTCCATCCATCCATCTTTGTTGAAGTCGAAGACGTAAATGCCGACCGTGGGAGGGAGTCCGGCAACGTCATACAACGGAGACGCCTTGAAGCGACCCTCACGCGGGTTGAGGTAAACCGTCGGCGCGCTGCCTGAACCCGTGACCACGAGATCGACCGCGCGGTCGTTGTTGATGTCGGAGAGTGTGACGCTGGTGGTTGCGCCTTCGCCACCCAGGCCGGTTTCAGCCGTCCAGTTGGTGAACGTGCCATTGCGGTTGTTGCGCCAAAGGACATTGTCGGTCGAGTTCTTCGCATCGGCGCGCTTGCCGGTAACGAACAGGTCGAGATCGCCGTCATGATCGTAGTCAACAAAGGTCAGGCCAGCCGGACGGTTCACCGGCACGATGCCGGCTGATTTGGTTACGTCCGCGAACTTGCCGCCCCCGAGATTCCGAAATAGCAGCACGCGGTCACTAAGCGCCACGGCCAAGTCATTCTTGCCGTCGTTATCGAAGTCGCCTACCGCGCACGAAATGCCAGTGCCGCTGGCGTCGAGACCCGTCTGCTGGGGCGGAAGCTCGGTTCGATTTGCCATTTCCCGCGTCGTGATACACACGGATGACATGTTGCCCCTCGCCCATCACCACCAGGTCGAATTGGCCGTCGCCAGCGACATCCAACATGCAGATGCCGCCACCGGACTTGTCACTGGCTGCCCCGCTGGAAACTGTGGCGTGCCCAATTGGCTGCGCGGCGAACGTCACGGGGATCATAGGCCCGACCTTCGGCTCCTGGGTCATGACTACTTGTGCCGTCGAATATCGGCCCTGTTCGCCATAGCTGAGTGTTATGGGTGCCGAGAGACTGGCTTTGGTCAGATGCTCAAAGGTTTCCAGGTGCTCGCGCGCAGCGTCGGCATTACCAGAGCGCTGCAAAGCCCGTGCCAGGCCAAACTGGGCCGACGCATGCAGCGGTTGCAGCCGCAGCACTGTTTCGAACTCGGCTGTGGCTTTGGTGTACTGCTGTTCTTGCGAATACATCGTGCCCAGAAAATAGTGGGTGTCGGGATCGTCGGGATCAATCTTCACGACGCGCTGAAATGCGTCGATGGCTTCGGCCGGCTTGCCTTCACTGCGCCGCAGCAGACCGAGGTTGTACCAGACACGCGGGTTGGAAGGATCCTTGGCCGCCGCGGTGTCGAGCGCTGCCTGAGCTTCGGGCAGCTTCTGCAGATTCAGCAGGGCGATTCCTTTGTTCAGCTCGGCGACCGTCAAGGCGGGATCGACTTTCAGCGCCTGATTGAACTCCTCCACCGCTTTGTCCATGCGCTGCTGGTTCATGTAGGCGACACCGAGATTGTTCAGCCCGGCTGCATGGGCGGCGTCCGGCGGCTTATCGCTTGGCCATGCGCTTATCGAAATCAAGCCAACGAGCGCAGCCGGCAAAAAACGGCGCAGGATTCCAAACATGAGGAAAGTCTCCTGGTCACACCCTCGACAGCAAAGATTGAAAACCCCACGCACTATCCAGCCAAAACCCAGGCCGAACTCTGTTACACCGCTCGCGTTGCCAAATCTGAAACGTGCATTTGCGACAACCGTATCTTCTTGATAAGGCAAGCGCAATAATTCAAAAATACTAGGCGGGATGAGCCAACGAACGCCCCGCCGCTGCTAAGGCGTCAGTGTCCCCAAGGAGAGATAATTTTGCGATGGAATGCCGAACGCATCGGCCACGCGATTGAAGAAAGCAAACATGGCGATGATGTAAACCGCCTCGGAAATTTGGTCCTCTGTCCAACCGTGATCGCGCAGCTTCGCAACATCTTCAGCGGTTGACCGGTGCGCGGCTTCGGTGATCGACTCCGCGTACTGCATCAAGGCGTACTCCGCCGCGGTCAGGTTGGCCTCGTCGATCTTGCCCTCCAGAATTGCGGCTACGCATTGTTCGTTGGCTCCCTGAACACGCAGGAAGTAGGCGTGACTGTCCAGTCAATAGGGACAGCGGTTGAGGTAGGAAACATAGCTGGCGATCATCTCCTTGTGGCGGCGGGTAAGATGACCCTCGGAGAAATGTATGGTGTTGGAAAACTCTACGACCTGGCGCAAGAAATCAGGACGGCTTCCGAAACACTTGATGATTCCCGGCACCTGTTGGCGACCGGAACCAGCGCGCCAATAGTCGTAAGCCGCCGCTGTATCTCCGGTCGCTTCGTGATCTTCGATGATGCGAATCTTGGTTTGTGCCTTCGGCGGCTCGGGAGTTGCCGGCTTCCCGATGCCGTCAGGATCTTTATCGTCCATGTTGGTTCTTTCCGACATTCGAACCACCCCAGCCGTGCTCCGAACTATCTCCCCAAAGCGAAAACCATCTTCCAACACGTTCCGGGTTGTATCCGAGCACGACTTCACTGGCGGCTGAAGAGTCGTCTCCGAGCCTTGTACGGGTAGTGCGTCGCTTCAAGCGCCGCGATTAAGCCTCTTTCGTCATCAGGAGCGGCTTCAGCCCGCGAGGGGTCTGCTTCACAGAATTTTTCAACAGGTCGTGAAGGCAGTGCCCTGATACAAACTACTTGTGAACTCGGTCCTTGTTGGTCGAACACGATCTTCGCACAAAATCGCTGCCGATTGGCCGTCCGCGCTCCGATGATATGATACTTTTCATTTCTCATGCGAAAGCCTTCCAAGCGTACCTTCGTTGTTGTCGCGGTTGTTCTGCTCTGTGGCTATGCGGCTTTCCTTCTTTACATCAATTGGGCGATGCGGCAGCCGCCCGAGACCTTCGGTCACGTCATGGCGAAGATGCCGATGCCGGCATACTTCATCATCCCGTTCGAAACTTTTTGGACGCGCGCCCGCGCCGGCGCCATCCAGACAGGTGACGCCGCTCCGGATTTTCAGTTGCCAACTCTCGACCACAATAGTGAGGTCCAACTCTCTTCCTTTCGCGGCAAGCAGCCGGTGGTACTGGTGTTCGGCAGCTATACTTGACCGCCATTTCGGCGGGAGGTTCCCGCCCTCAACAAGCTGTATGAGCAGTATGGAAACCGGGTGGCATTCTACGCGGTGTATATCCTGGAAGCGCATCCCAGCGATGTCTGGCAGATGCAAAGCAACGTCCGCGACGCGGTCGTTTTCGCGAGTCCGAAGGATGAAGGGGAGCGCACGAATATAGCGGGCGCCTGTGTGCGTAAGCTGGGCATTAAGTTTCCCGCGCTTATCGACGGCTTCGACAATCGGACCGAGACGGCTTACACTGGCTGGCCGGACCGGATTTACCTGATTGATCGCGATGGCCGCGTGGCATTCAAGACCAAGCCCGGCCCATTCGGGTTCAAACCCGATGAACTCCACAACGCGCTGGACAAGCTGCCGCAGTCTTAGTCAACCCTTCCGACGCTGTCATCCCGAGCGGAACGAAGCGGAGTCGAGGGATCTGCGGTTCCGATTTTTCGACACGGACGAGGTCGTCCTATTTCCCCCTGGCCAAAATTACCCGGCACTCAATCCATTTAGGCCGTAAAATGCAATAAACGTGGGGCTTTTCTGCTGCGTACGGAGTTGTGGCGGGATACAATTCCGGCAGTTTCCTACATCCAGGGCTTAAGTCCTAAAGGTGAGCATGGCACTCGGAACACAGCAGAATACGAATATCAATACCATTAACGCCCCGGATACCGGCAAGAGTTACCGCGGGCCGCTCGCGATGGTGACCACTCTCTTCTTTATGTGGGGGTTCCTCACCAGCCTCAACGACATCCTGATTCCTCATCTAAAGTCGATCTTCGAACTGAATTATGCCGAAGTGATGCTGGTTCAGTTCGCCTTTTTCTCGGCGTATTTTGTTTTCTCGATCCCGTCGGGCAAAATCATCGAAGCCTTCGGATACAAGAAAACCATGGTTGGCGGGCTGTTCGCCATGGGAGTAGGAGCTTTGTTGTTTATCCCCGCAGCCATCGCGCCTTCTTATCCTTTATTTCTCGCAGCGCTGATCATCCTTGCCGCCGGTATCACCGCCCTGCAGGTTTCGGCGAATCCTTACGTGGCCGTGCTGGGACCGGCGCGCACCGCGTCCAGCCGCTTGAACCTGACGCAGGCATTTAACTCGCTGGGAACCACTGTCGGCCCAAAACTCGGCGGTCTGCTGATCCTCAGCACAGCCCCTCTGGCCGCCGAGCAACTGCGAAAACTGTCGCCTGCGGCGCTGCACGCCTATCGCGTGCAGCAGGCATCCTCGGTCAAACTGCCTTACCTGGTGATTGCCATCGCGCTCATCGTGCTCGGCATTGTGATTGCCAAGTTTAAGTTGCCCGCCATTCCGGAAGCGGAAGGGGGCCACCACGTGGAAGCCGGCGCCCATGACAGCATCTGGAAGCACCGCAACCTCATACTGGGATCGGTTGCCATTTTCACTTATGTGGGCGCTGAGGTCGCCATCGGCAGCTTCCTGGTGAATTACATGCACGAGCCCAACATCGGAAACCTGGAACTCGAACGGGCCGCAGGCTACCTTTCGCTCTATTGGGGTGGCGCGATGATAGGGCGATTCATCGGTTCGGCGGTACTGCAAAAGGTTCCGACCCGGGTTGTCCTCGGCTGCAACGCGGTCGTCGCGGCTGCGCTGGTTTGCCTTTCCATGCTGAGCTTAGGACAGCTAGCGATGTGGAGCATGCTCTTGGTCGGGCTTTTCAATTCGATCATGTTTCCCAGCATCTTCACCCTCGGCATCGAAGGACTGGGACCACTGACGGGTGAAGGATCGGGGTTGCTGGTAATGGCGATCGTCGGCGGCGCCATCATTCCAGTCTTGCAGGGCACGCTGGCCGACCGCATTGGGATCCATCACGCGTTTGTGCTGCCCGTGATCTGCTACTTGTACATTCTTTTCTTCGCCGCTAAGGGACAGCCGAGGCGCCGGATGCTTGCCGCCGGTACCTCGTAGTCAAGGCGCCGCTCATTTGAGGGTACCCTGTTTTGATGAGGACGTTGACGATGCGCTGTCCAAACACAGCGGTCATCTCTTGATCCAGAGGTGCGTAGAAGTGCGTAGATGGGGGTAATGCAGGCGAGAACAAGAAACCGGCGCCCATTCGGACCAGCGAGCCAGAGTTCTGTCAGCAAATTCCGCCTGGGCCCCAGCGCGGTGCGAATTCCGGGCCCGAAGCCTTGCCGGGCGTTCGTCTGCAGAGCGTAGCTCAACGATGCTGCTTCCCTGCCAATGTTGCAGCCTGTGCCTTAGCACTCTCCTCATCGGCAAGGCGGCCATCGAGGTGATAAAGCCCAGCCAGGTTGAGCCAGGGCTGGGGCTCATCGGGTGCAAGCCTGATGGCTTCTTCTTGATACGAGATGCCTCGCGGGATGTCGCCAAGGATTTCATAGGCCCGAGCGCGACCCGTCGCTATGCTGTAGCGAAACGAGCCTCTTCCGATAGCTTTCGCAACTTGCGGCGTCGCGCGTTGAACCGCCTCATTGAACGCAACCAGCGCCTCCTTTGGCCGTCCCAAACGGAGGTAACAATACCCTATCTGCAGGGACAACTCTTCGGGTCTTGCCGAGGGCTGAGCGGCGGCCTTCTTCAGGGCCATCATGGCATCAGCACTTCGACCTCGATCCTGGTAGAAGTACGCAAGCGATAACCAGGTAAACTCGTTGGGATGCAGAGAGACCGCCTTCAAATATTCCTGTTCCACTTCCGGGTAACGACCCATCTCGTATAGGACTTGGGCGCGTACCAGATGTTCGGTTGCGCTGCCGGGAAAAATCGCAATGGCCTTGTCGGCGGCGTCAAGTGCATCCAGATTGCGACCGAGCGCTGCCAGAACGGTGGCGGCATTGGCCCATTGATTAAAGGCTTTGCTACGACTGCGGGCCAGGGGCGGGACAGGCAACGGTGCGGTGGCACAGTCCACCTGCAAGCGGGAAATCAGCTCTTGCGTCTCCGGTGTCCGGCGCACAAAGACCGCCGAGACTTCGTCCAGGTAAACCGGTCGCCAATCCCGGCTATTGCAGAAGTCCTTAAGTGGGACCGAACCGAGGCCATCGTAACGGCCGATGGAAAGAAGGATGGTGTTGATGTGGTACTTCTCCGCTTCCTGCTGCCAAATAGCGGAATCGGGTGACGTTTGACGCAACTGATGCTGCAGCTTGATGCGCTCTTTTCCGAAAAGCGTGTCGCGTACGTCGATATAGTCACGGCGTTGCGGGCCGAGTGCCCATGCAAGGTAGTCGCCTGCCTCTTCGTCATTGAAGACCTCTCCCGGAAGCTTCTCTCTCTGGATAAAAGCAACGGCACGTTGCGGGAACCACCAGCTTAAACCCGTCCCGAAGGTCGCAATGTTGTTATCGCCGCCAAAATAGTGGCGGTTGGTGACCAGATCGAAGCAGCGCGCAAAAGCAAGCCCCGCGAGGATGACCACCGCCGCAACAGCAGTGATCGAACGGATTCGTGGTCGTCGAATATGAGAAGCGAGGCGGAGCATTGCATCCCACAGTATCGGCCCGCCAACGATGACCAGCACGCAAGAAAATACAGCGCCCATGCGGACGTGACGCACCGGGGCGTAAGCTGCCGCCAGCAGCAGAACGGCTGCCCCCAACTGAGCACGAAATAATGCAAGCACGCTGGCGACCACGGCGATGACCAGCAACACATAAACAGCTCCCTCGGTATCCCGCAACGAAAGTGCCCGGCTGAAGGCGACCCAATTCAGAGGTAGCTTTGTCCACTCCGCGATGGTTACCTCCTGGTATGTTGCGGCACGCGTTTGCCGGAGCAGCGCCTGATAGATTCTCCATCCCCAAGGGTTGGCTAGAGTCACGACCGCGGAGCACAATAACCATCCTGATGCACGCCGCAGTCGCACCATAGCGGCGCAGCGGCGGGCTTTGCCTAGAACCATCTCCGACACTTCCACGCCGGCGTAAGCCAGTAGCAGCCCAAGGCCAGCGACAAAGCCAAAGTGGACATTGACCCACGCCAGCATCAGCAGCGGCAGTAGCCACAAACGCGCTCGCCCCGTCTGATAGTTCTCCCAGAGCAGCGAGAGAAATGCCGCGAAGAGCACGGTGCTGAACCCGTCGGCACGCGGCGCGGTGCGCCAGGCGATGAGAGGCACGGCGAGGATGGCGAGGATGGCGCTTAACGGATTTCCCCGGCGGAGCAGCAAGGCCACCGTCCCCACGCAGGCCGCTGCGCTAATCCAAGAGAGTAGTGCGTAGCCTCCAGCAAGGAAAGCCAGGTACAAGATCAATCCCGTTCCGACGGGATAGATCCAAGGCTGTCCCTGCATGGTATAAGAAAGGACGTCGACGGAAGGGACATGATGCTGCTGCACCACCCATCGTGCGGTGGCCATTGGCCAGCAGGTATCGTAGTCGGCGATGGTGTGCAGGCCCGCCAGAAATGCGTAAATGAGGGCAATACTGGCGAGAACCAGAAACCAGCGCCCGTTGGACCCGCGAGCCAAAGTACTGTCAGCAAATTCCGCCGAGACCCAGCGCGTCGCGGAGCGAATTCCGGGCCCGAGGCCCTGCTGGCGTTTGACTGCAGAGCGTTTAGCGTCAACGATGCTGCTTCCCTGCCAGCGTTGGAGCCTATGCCTTAGCACGCTCCCCATCGGCAGGGCGGCCGTCAATTTGATGAGATTCAGCAAGGTTAAGCTACGGGGCTCATGGGGTGCAAGCGGATGGCTTCTTCTTGACCACGACTTCAATTTTAGCATCCTGAGCGGCCAACACTATACAACCAAGCGCCTTTGATTTGAGCAGAAAGACAAAAGCCCCGGTGTTGAAACCGGGGCTTGCTCTTGTCTCTAATTAGTCGACGCCAGAGTGAACGTGCCTAGGACCGGGTTAGCGCCAACCGGAAGGAGAACAAACTTCTGTGGCGTGACCACGTACAGGATGCCCACCTGGCTTCCGCTCATCATCAACACGCCTCTTCCGGTACCGTCAACGGTGTAGGTGTCCATAGGCATGCTCATGACCGACCCACCGGGACCGCTGGTAAATTCGGTCAGGTCCATATTGCCAAGATTAGGGTTCCCGTCCGCTGCAGCGTAGGTGGCAGAGTTCGTAACCGAGGAAAGCGTCGAAGTGAGAGTACCTCCCAGATAGGTCCCGATTATCGACGAGTTCGTGAACGGTGGTCCGCCAAACTGTGCATCCAGGATTCCCGTTGTAACCAGGCTGTCGGTTCCAACCACATATGCCGCATTCTGGCCAATGAGGTACAGAACCGGCGGATTGGCTCCGAAGCCGGGCGATAGCGTTACCCGCCCGTTCGTCGCCACGCTGTAAGTTCCCGAGCCATGCAACTGGGTTAGGGTGCCATTGTCATTCTGGTCAATGCTAAAGCTTCCGCTGCCATCGCCAAAGGTAGTTAGCAACCCTGCCTCGGTTTCACTTCCACCCATGACGTCACTTCCGTTGACTTCGAGTACGCTCAGGCCGTTCAGGAACGTGTTGTTAAACCCGGAAGGAGTGGTCTCTTGCCGCGAGATCGACCAGAGAGTCAGATTGGCCGGAGGAGTTCCTCCGATCGGATCGGTTGAGACCATGATGATCTGCTGCGAGGTAACAACATAGAAAGCATAGTTAAAGGTCGATCCGTTGATCATGAGCGTCGCCGTACCTCGGCCAGTCATGGGATCCACCGTGTTAAATGTACCTGCAAACGTTGGGCTCGTGACAACGCCATTGTCATCGACGTCCATCACGCCGTTCGTGAGGTTACCCATATTATCCATTTGATACGCAGCGGCCCCGGCAACCCGATTGAGCGAGGGGTCAATGCCGAAATAGCCGAGCGCGTAATTACCCGCGAGGAAGGGAAGGCTGAAGTAAGCGGTGTTTTGCACCTTGATGACGCCGGAACCATACGATCCCGGATTCATCGGATCGTTAAGGATCAAAGTGCCGTTGCGTGAGTCACTCGTGACTGCTCTTGTGGAAACCGTCACCGAGAATACAAGGTTGTTTGTGGGAAGGTTGCACGGCGGCGGCGGCGGCTGAGGCAATGTGATCGTCATTGTGCCCAGTCCGTTGTTTTGAAGCAAATATATCCCGGTCACCATGGTGGCCTTTACGTACCCGCCGGTCGCACAGTTGATGTCAAGAGTGCCGTTGCTGATATTGCCCATCCCGTCCGAATAGAAACTTCCGGCGATAAAGACCGGACTTCCACTGTTATAGCCATTGAACGACAAGGCATAATTGCCCGTGAGAGAGGCGTTGCTGATTTGCGCGTTGATGGTGATGCTAACAGGGGCCATAGCCGTAACGGGAGGCGACGATGAGTCTTTCACGGTGACCGTGAAATTCGAGGTGCCCCGTCGTACCCATTGGTGGCGTCCCCGAAATCACGCCGGTGCTGGGGTTAAGGCTCAAGCCAGCCGGCAACGCACCAGTCTCGCTCCAAGTGTAGGGTGGTGTTCCGCCACTGGCGCCTAAGGTTGCGCTGTACGGCACAAGGACGGTGCCCGAAGGCAATTGCGTCGTGGTGATCACCAGTGGGCCCGTCTGGATGGTAATGCTGAGAGGTGCACTGGCCATATTCGAAAAGATGTCAGTCACCTGTACCGTGAAGTTGTACATCCCCACAGCGGTAGGCGTTCCTGAGATCACACCATTCGAACTTAGTCCCAGTCCCGGCGGCAAACTGCCACTCCCCGATACGATGGTCCAACTGTACGGTGGCTCACCGCCTGATGCCATCAGCGTGCTGCTGTAGGGTACGCTGATCGTTCCCCCAGGCAACGACGTGGTTGTAATTGACAAAGGTGAAGTCGGCGCGAAATAGCTGGAAATGTCCAGGATCAGTTGCGTGGTGCCTGACGCGGTGGCATTGATCTCTCCGTTAGTGGTAGGCACGATCGCCATGTTGTTGGTGATCACTCCGTCCAGGGCATTCAGCGTCGACGCTATGGGCGGAGGTGGGGGAATGTCGGGCCACAGCGTAAGATATCCCAGTGCTCCATCTGGAACGACGGTTGCGTTCAGCACATAGGCCTGCGCCGCAGCGGGCACCATACACGGGCTGCCTTCCACAGGCACCGGCGGATTCCGCGTCCCGCTGAAGGCGCCACCCATCCCCGGCAGTCGCGTATCGAGCACCCGGCATGGCGTTACTGGACTAAGTGCTATTCCGGGCGTTGACTGCGTCGGCGTCGCGAAGTAGCCGTTGATGTCGATCACCAGGTCCGTATCATTCGAGGGGTAAACCGAAATCATTCCACTATTCATACCCATGCCTGCGCCCACGAGCGCCGCATTGGCCACGATCGTGCCAGTTAAATCGTTAAGAGTGGAAACAACCGGCCGTGGAGCACCCGCCGGCCACACCGTCAGGTAGCCCAGCGCGCCGGGTGGCACAGCAGCCAAGTTTAGTGAATAGGCCAGGGCCGTGTTCGGCACTTCGCAGGTGCCGCCCGTGATAGTGAAATCTGTGGTGGTTCCGCCTGGAATCGGGCCCATGCCACCGTGCAGCATCCGCGTGTCGGCCACGCGACAAGGCGTCATCGGATAAAACGCAAGCGCACTGCCGGTCGCCGGCAGGAAATAGCCGTCGATATCCAAAATGACATCGGTCGTGTTGGTGACATAAATGTTGATCTCTCCGGCATAGTTCCCCGTGCCCGCCACCACGATCGCCGCGTTGGCCTTGATTCGGCCATCCACCGAGTTCAAGGTGGCGACCAGGGGCCGGGGCGGTCCCGCGGGCCACATCGTCAGATACCCCAAGGATCCTTCGGGAACCACCGCGACGTTGAGAGAGTACGCCGCAGCCGAGGCAAGACTCGCGCAAGGGGGATTCGCCATTTGCGCCAGCTGCGGAAGGTTATATGTCTTGTACGTTCCGCCCGGAATCGGGCCGCCGCCACCGTAATGCGTGCGGGTATCAAGCAGGCGGCAAGGGGTCACCGGCATAAACTGCAGAGGGTTTTGCGCATGGGCAATGACGGATGTTGCCAACAAGATTATTGCCAAAGCATACAAGAGTACATAGCGGGTCGTTCGCATGTGCTTTCTCCCAAGACCCGTGATCTTTGAACTGGCTTCGAGAGGCGCGACCGCCTGCTTGAAATGCCAGCAACGACCCTCGGTGGTTCTGGTCGGCCCTGATCCGGGATGTATGTCTAAAAAAGTGTGTTTTTTAAACTAGTGCCGATGAACATACTCCTTACCCTGCCGGGGGTGCAATAGTAGATATCACTTTTCACTCCGGCATGTTCCCAGAAAGGCACCGCTGGGGCGGGTTTTCTTTCGAAGATTGGCGGCGGAGGCCACTTCCTGGAACAAAACGCTGCCCGTTCATGCAGCAGAGGAATCTTGCAAGCCAAGGTGCTTTTCCGGTCGTCGTCCGTTCCCCGAAAGCGAACTCTCTCAGCGTGCCCCGATGCTAACAGCGAGAATTGCGAACGCCACAATCAGTCCGCACGTTCTGAACCAGTGATATGTATCCCAGCGATGCTCCAGTACTGCCCAGTCGTCAGGAAGGGTTTTCGGTGTCCATTTTGCGATCCGGTTGTTGATGGGTACGGGACCGACGAGAGAAAACAAGACTGCGAGGACTTGGATTGCGAGGGAGATTGCGGTCAGGCGCCAGGCAGTCTCATTCAAGTGCTCGAAAGGCAGTAACAGCACAAGATTAAGAAGCGTCGAACTCGGCATCCAAAATGGCATTACCCGCCCAAACAAAGCCGCGAACGATGAGCGCACCAGGATGTGCGTCTCCAACGGCTGCCGCTTCAACGTGGGATGGCCGAACACCGCCACATTTAATTCGCTACCGCACATCAGTCCAAGCACCAATACGGCAATGATCTGCAGAGCCATACGGGATCCTCCCAGCCATCTTGGATGCTTCGGGAAGCTGGCGGCGCAGACCTCAAACTGGCCCGAGTCCGTTTGTCGTATTCCCGCCATTGATGAAATGCCACAGTATGATTTCGCGCAGCGGCTAGTACTACCAATGGTAGTACTAGCCGCTGCGCAGTAGGCTTTTCGCTGCTACCTGCGTCGGTCTCCCCCGATTCATATGTCTCGGGTGCAAAGGAACGTTCGATGAATCCTGCTATCAAATGCTTCCGCAGTTTCGGTATTCCACACTTGATTACAGCCATTGTGCTTTTCACCGGTGCCCTGCAAGCGCAAAATTCCACCGCCTCGCTTCGGGGAGAGGTGCAGGACGCGAGCGCCGCGCGGGTGGCGGGTGCTCGGGTCGTGATCCGGTTATCAGGGTCACTCCATCACCCGCGCGACAACGGCAAATGATCGGGGAGAATTTCGCATTGACGGCCTTCTGCCCGGCTCCTATCACGTAACGGCTACGGCCAAAGGTTTCGCGGAGGCCGCGGCGGATGTAGTCACCGCAGTCAGTGTGGTACGCGACATCATGATTACGCTCAAACCCGCAAGCGCGCATGAGACGGTGAATGTGCAGGGAAACTCTTCCTCAATTACGACTGAAACAGTTGACACCTCGAGCGCCGTGCGTGGCGGCGTAGTTGGTAGCAAAGACCTCGAATCTATGCCGCTCCCGGCACGCAGCTTCGCCAACATCGCTTATCTCGTACCCGGAACTGAGCCCGTCGAGCCCTCCGATCCGACCAAGGCGCGCATCACCGCGGTCTCCACCGGCGGAAGCTCTGGCTTGAACAACGAACTGTCCGTTGATGGTGCCGACAACTCCGACGACTGGATCGGGGGTTTTCTGCAAAACTTCTCTCCCGACGGCATTCAGGAGTTCGCCGTGCGCACCTCGAATGAAGACGCGGATACTGGATGGACAACTGCTGGGTCGGTCGTGATCACAACCAAGCACGGGACCAACGATTGGCACGGCGACTTGGCTTTCTACGAGCGAGCGGCAGCTCTTAACGCCCGCTTCCCAATTGAGAATCCGGCGGAAACATGCAGCAACGGCGTTTGCGTGCACAACCCCAAGCAGCCGTTCTCCCGCCAGAACTATGTTGGCACTATTGGCGGTGCCCATCGTAAAAAACAAGGTTTGGTTCTTCACCTCATTCGAGGCCGTGCACGAGGATGCGAGCATCGCCTACAGCCCCGCCAGCATGACGCAATTTAGCGCGCTCTCGCAATTGGCGTCACAGGGATTGATCACCGGCGCTCCTTCTATTGCCACCCCCGCCTTTGTTCCGATTCCCTTTCGCGACTACATCGGAACGGTGCGGTTTGACTGGTCGCAATCGTCAAAATCGAATTGGTTCCTGCGTACGTCGGAAGACACCTATGTCACCAACAACAACCTGGTGCAGCAGGGCACATTGCCGTCAACCGGTCTGCTTACGCACAACAATTACTGGAATGTGGCGCTCAGCAATGCCTACGCTTTTAATTCGAACACGGCGGGTAATCTGGTATTCGATTTCAGCTTATTGCATCTGACGCAGACGCGGAACTCAGATCTGGGCTTCGCGCTGGCCTTCCCCTTCAGTTCTACAGCGCTTACCATTTCCGGTTTCGAAACCTTCGGTGACAACCAATTCGCTACTCCTATTACTTTTTTCCCCGACCTGCGCAATCAACAGAAATACCAGTTCCGCTACGACCTGAGTCACGTTGTGGGCACGCATGCGCTCAAGTTCGGAGTCGACTTCATTCATGAACCGGTACTGAGCGGGGCGTTTCCCGGTACGGCCGAGACTCTCGCCGCGTACGTGAATAACCCAACCTATTACATACAGAACCCCGGCGTGTTCGGAACCTTCAACCCACAGTGTGTCAACTTCACCGCTTCGGACGGCTCAACTTGCACTTATACTCCTGCCAGCGACGGCGCCTTTTCGCAGAGTGTTCAGCGTCTCGCGCTCTACGCCGAGGACTCCTGGAAAGTCTCGCGCAACCTCACGGTCAACTATGGCTTGCGTTGGCAGTCGACTTGGGGACTATTCCAAGCTTCGGGCCGAAGTCAAGCTGATAATGCCGCGTACATCACGCTGCAGGCGTTGCAGATTCCGGTTGTGCCCAGCCTGCCCCACGATAATCACGCGCAGTTTGCGCCTCGTATTGGGATCGCTTACTCTCCCGGCAACAGCGAGAACACTGTAATTCGCGCCGGCTTCGGCATGTACTACGACGACCTGGCACAGAACGGGTGGGCGACTGCATTCCAGGGTGTCAACAGCTCGAACTACACAACCGGACCGTGCACCCTGACTGGAGGCCCAGGGACTTATGCGCTTACCGGCTCTGGCTGCCTGACCGGCGGCAGTGGGGCCACGGGAAATGTGATTGGGTCTCCTTACAAGACGCCCTACGCCATCCATGTTACCGGCGGTGTGCAGCACGCTTTCAACAATCAATGGCTTATGAGCGCCGATTATGTATACGAAGACGGCGTTCACGGATACCGCGCCTTCCCCTATACCAGCGGCACCAACCTATTTACTCCACTTATTCCCGCGACAGATCCAAACTATGCCACGGACCAGGCGAATGTGGTGCCCAATGTCAATGTGTTCCAGTCGGACAACCGTTCCAAATACAACGCGCTGATGCTGCATCTGGCGGGGAATATGAAGCGCTTCAATCTGGTCGCGAACTACACGCTTTCCAGGGCGGACACATGGGGCTGCCTCCTGGGCGAACTGTTTGATTATGTCGATGGCGTCTGCCAACAGGCGAACGGGCAGCTGAATGCCTTCGGACCCGGAGACTACGGACCGTCTGGCGAAAACGTTACGAGCCGCTTTGTCCTGGCCGGCACAGTGAACATTCCTGGTGGATTCCAAATAACCAGCATCAATCAGTTCGAGAGCGCCCGCCCCATCACCATCACGAACGCGGACAACACCGGCCGCATCTATGTCAATGGAGTGTACACAAGCCTCGACGAATTCCGCGGTACGCCTTACATCCAGTCAGATCTTCGGGTCACGCGTGCTTTCAAGCCCAATGAGCGTTGGACGATCCTGCCATTCGTCGAGTTCTTCAATCTCTTCAACCGTAACA
The DNA here is from genome assembly GCA_963836295.1 of uncultured Acidobacteriaceae bacterium. GTDB lineage: Bacteria > Acidobacteriota > Terriglobia > Terriglobales > Acidobacteriaceae > Bog-257. Next base: position 645,233 of record CAWIIY010000017.1, read on the forward strand.
ATCCCGGGGCGAACTACGCGGTCAATGTTGTGCAGCTTCCGGTGCCGCCGTCCCAGATGATGCCAAATTCAGCAGGGATCACCAATGTCACGAGTGTTTGCACAAACCCAAGCTGCACCCAAACCACGCCCATCACCAGCTTGAACCAGCTTGAGATACCCGAGGGCGCGCTGGGCGATTTCTTTGGTCCCGGAACCACGGTGGGAATTCCGTTTGCAGCGCAATTAGGACTGCGGGTGACCTTCTAGGTGCTGCACGATCGCTGTATCCGGTGTCATCCTGTCTATAACGACGTCGGCGTTGTCAAGAGCACACGAATCCTCTGCGAGCCGGAAGCGGGGTCAAGGGCGCCCTCTTTTGGCGTTCATCTCGACCCTTGACGCGGCTTCCGGCTTGCCCACCATGGAGCCAGGAACGAAGCGCAGCGCGGTAGAGCTGAGCTTCGTTCCTTAGCTGAAGATTTTGTCTTTCCTGGCATCCGATCTTCGGCTCGTTCTTCTGTAATCCGGCGATGGGCCTGTCCCCGGCACTCCCACCAGCCATCTCTTCGGGCCTCCCGTTCCCCCCGCGGGGAGGTTGGCCCATGATTACGGCTTCGATCTCCCCACCCTCGGCGGCCGGGAGGCAGGCTGCCCACTCAAGCGTTCGGTCTACTTTCGACCACAGTATGACTCGGGCTCACCTGCATGCGAGCGCCGGCGGCTGCGCCACTCGGCATAGCTGATGCCGTCACGCAACATGCAGTACAAGCGCACCGCCAGCTTGCGGGCCACCGCTACTTTGGCCACTCCCGCGTGCGCGTGAGTGTGCTTGCAGTGGCCGTAAAAACGTTTCAACTCAGGGTCCAGGCGCGCCGCACTATGCCCGCCTTGCACCAGCAGGTAGCGCACAAACGAATTGCCCTGCTTGCTGATGCCGCCCAACCGCTGCTTGCCTCCGCTGGAGCGCTCCCGTGGAATCAGTCCGAAATAGCTGGCCACCTGGCGCGCTCCGGCAAATCGCTCCACTGGGCCCAGCGTAACCACGAAAGCCAAACTGATCACCGGCCCCACTCCGGGATGGGTCATCAGCCGCACCGCATCGGGTCGCGCTTGGGCTTCGCACAGCACCGCCGTATCCAGGCTGGCGATCTGCTGTTCCAACTGCTCCAGCAGCCCCAGCAAAGTCGCTCGCCGTTGGGCCGCGTACCCACCCAACGGCAGGGCTTCCAGTTTCTGCCGTCCGCGGCGCGTCCACAGTCGCCACTTCAGCTGCAGCCCCTGATTCAGGGCCAGAAACTGCAACTGATTCTTGACCTGGGTTTGCCACTGCACCAGCTTGTGACGATGCACCAGCAACTGCCGCGCATCCCGGTCCTCCGCTGAGGGCACCCAGATGCGCGGAAAACGTTCTTCCACCAGCAGCTTCACGATGTGCTCGGCATCCCGTTTGTCGGTCTTCTGCTTGCGCGTCATCGAAGCCCGGATCTGGGTAGCATCCCCCATCCACACCTGGTGCCCCAGCCCCTCCAGCAGGCGCTCGAACCACCCGCTGAAACCCGTGCTTTCGATTCCCACCAGCACCCCCGCGGGTAAACCACGGTAGAACTCCATGGCCTCCTGCGGATGCGCCAGTCGCCGTTGCCTGATCTCGCCCGTCTGTTTGTCAAAGATCGCTACTTGCTGAAACCCGGGATGGTAATCGCATCCTATAATCAACATGGTCGGCTCCTTCTTGAGCCGCTTGATCGGATTGCACCATCAATGTACTCGAGTCCTGGAGCCGACGTCGTTATGTAATCAAGCGGAGCGAAGCAGAGTCAAGGGATCTGCGGTTTGTCTGGATATGCCAATACTATGGCAGCTCCAGCGAAGGTGTACCCTCGAAGACGGGACTAAAGCGGTTTCTGAATTGCTGTATCCGCGCAGCTCGGGTAGAGCGGCGCTTTCAGCCCTGCGTCAGCGCCGCTCTTTTGCCTGAACTTTCGAGGGTGTCTGGACGCGGGCCTGAAGGCCCGCTCTACCCGGACACCAACTATGGATCTCCTCTGGCTAACGAAAGAAGCCGACCGTAAAGGGTCGGCTTCTAATAAGGTCCGTAATAAGGTTCTCTCAGCCGTAGGCTTACTTCTTGAGGGAGCCGACGTAGGTGCCAACGTCCCCCGCCTGAGCGGCCGTCAAGCCCCCCATGGCTTTGTTGTGCGGCGCCTTTTTTCCGGCTGCGCCGCTGGTGAGTAGAGCGGTGATTTGCTGCGGACTCAACGCCGTTTTCTGCAGGGACGGTTCGATCTTTCCTTCGCCCATCGCCCCATGACACATGGCACATTTCGACTTGTAGAGGGCGGCTCCGTCCTGGGCCCATGCCATGCTCGACACCAGTGCGACTGCCGCCAACATCATCAAATAGCGCTTCATAGAAACATAATCTCCTTGTTTAGGGATAAACAAAATTCCGAAGCCGAATCGGCCTTCGGTTGCTTGCAAAAACTGTTCCGCGCTGCAACTCCTGTGAGGATGGCCCCATGTCTCACATTCCCTCGTATTGTAGAGCGGATTCGGCGAGTTTCAATACCTTATTCCTATTGACCGACGTAATGTGACGTACTGGCCTAGTCAAACTCTTCGAAGTAAGATCGCTTTCGCCGGGGGGCGCGGTATGGACGACCTGCGCCATACCCTGACTTCGTGCTACCCTGCTAGTCTTTCAGGAACTCATCCCGATGATCCGACGTTTTCTCGCCGCTGCCGTTCTTATTGCCATGCTATGGGCCCCCGTCCAGGTTTTGAACGCCGGTCAAGCCCCCGTAACGCAGAATGCCGACTTGAACAGCGCCAATCAGCTCTATCGTTCCGGGCGATTCGCAGAAGCTGCGGAAGGATTTCAAGCTATCGTGAAGCGCGATCCGATGGCCTCGCTCGCGCAGCTTGGATTGATCCACTCTTTATTGCGCGCGCAAGAACCTGACCGGGCCCAGGCCGCCGCGCTCGCCGCGCTCACCGCGCAGCCGAATTCTTCCCAACTGGTGACGGCTTTGGGCGATGTGCAATTCCGCCTGGGGGACATGGCGCAGGCGGAACGATCCTATCTCAAGGCAGAGAGTCTGGATTCGCGGAATCCTGGCCCTTATGTCGGTGCAGCCCACGTATATCGTGCTTACTCTCTTTACCGCCGCGCCTATGATCAACTGGATCATGCGCACCAGCTTGCGCCCAACAACCCGGAGGTGCAGCTCCTGTGGCTCAGCCTGCTCTCCCCGCGTGAGCGGATTAAGGCGATTGAAACCTACCTCGCGAGTGCCAGCCCTGCGGAACCGGAAGAAACGGCTTTGCTGCGTCGTTATCTCGAATTCCTCAATGCCACGGTGAACAAGCCGGCTCACGCCTGCCACCTGGTCAGCAAGGTCGAGCAAACCAATACCAAGCTGTTGGCGATGAAGTCCAACACATCGCATCTCGCCTCCACCGGTCTGGAAGTGAAGCTCAATGGTCACGCCACTCGACTGGCCCTCGATACGGGCAGCAGTGGAATTCTGGTGCGAAGCGATTCAGCGGCAAAAGCCGGGCTCACCCGCATCGCCGAACAACGCATTGGCGGCCTGGGCGACACGGGCAGGCAGAGTGGCTACGTCGCCCTGGCGAATCGCGTTCGCATCGGCGACCTCGAATTTGAAGACTGCGCAGTGCGAGTCTTTGAAGCTACGGAACCCAGCGAGAACGACGGTTTGATTGGGACCGATGTCTTTGGCGCGTATTTGATCAACATCGATATCCCCGCCGAGAAGCTCAGATTGTCACCCCTGCCGAAACGTCCTGATGAGGCCGCTGCCCCAACGGCGCTGAACAGTGCTGGCGAGACCCAGGACATTCCTGAGGATACTGTGGAGAACGGGGGCGAACAGAAGACCGCGGCACCGCCTAACCAGGGGCAAGGTGCAAACGCTGTGCCTAGCATCACCTTGCCTAAAGACGCCTATGTTGCTCCTGAGATGGCTCGGTGGACAAAAGTCTTCCGCTTTGGGCACATACTGCTGATTCCGACCCTGGTAGATAAGTCTGAGTCAATGCTGTTCATGATTGACACTGGAGCATTCACGAATATTCTGTCTACCCGGGCGGCGCGTGAGGTCACTCAAGTCAGATCGGATCCGCACACGCAGGTGAAGGGCTTGAGCGGTACGGTCAGCAACGTCTATCGAGCCGACAAAGCCACCCTTGAGTTTGGCCACTACTCCCAAGAGAATCAGGATATCGTGACCTTGGATTTGTCTGCGGTTAGCAAATCTACTGGTACAGAGGTGTCGGGCATTCTCGGCTTCGAGATGCTGCGAATCCTGCAAGTCAAGATCGATTACCGCGACGGACTGGTCGACTTTCTCTACGACCCGAAGCATCTTCCCAAAGGACTCAGCATCAAGTGAGGGCCCTTGGCCTTGCTTCTTGCACCTCATACAATAGTCGCGGAATCCAATCCTCGGTTGTTTGTTCCAGATACCGGCATAGAAAAGGCAAGGAGATTCAGCATGTCCACTTCAATTCCTGAAAGTTATCTCGACCTCTTTAAGAAGAAGGCATTCGGCAGCTTGAGCACCCTCATGCCGGACGGAAGTCCGCAAACCAATCCAGTATGGGTGGATTATCAGAACGGCCAGATTTGGGTGAACTCCGCCGTCGGCCGGCTAAAAGACAAGAACATCAAACGCGATCCGCGCGTCTCCGTCGCCGTGATTGATCCCGATAATCCTTACCGCTACGTCGAAGTGCGCGGACGGGTGCAGGAAGTCACTCAGCAAGGCGCGCCCGAACACATCGACAAGATGGCCAAAAAATACCTCGACAAGGACAAATATCCATTCGCTCAGCCCGGCGAGCAGCGCGTGCTCTACAAAATCAAGCCCGAGCACGTCCATGCCATGGGGTAAAGAATTTCGAGATTCTGCAAATGAGCGGGCCGCGTGCCCGCTTTTTCGCGTTTTGTCATCCCACGCGACGCGAGGGATCTGCTGTTGGCTTGGGTTCTGTGCGTACGAACCCATACGGGCAATGCCTGCAACCCGATTCGCAGCAATATCCCCGCTGGCGCAGGTAGATTGCAGTGAACACCATGAAGCCGTTTTCCATGTAGTAGTGGACTCCCTCGACCAAGTCTTCCGGCATCATTTCGCAGCAGCCTCAAGCAGCGCGCTTGAGCGTTCCTCCGCTTCAACGGGAATGCCGTCTCGGAAGTTTACATACTTGCCCGAGATCGCTGCTACCCGCTCCCCAGGAACGATAAAGCCCACCAGGTTCAAGGGATCGGCGGCGGAGAGGGTCACAATCTCACCGCTGGCCGGAAGATTGCGCATCGCCCGGAGTGACTCCACCGCTTCCGGCAAGGCGAACTGCTCGCCGAGAAATCCGTTGACGAATCGTCCGCCACGCACCTCTCCGCGATCTTCCAAGCGCCGAAACGTGATCAGCAACTCCCGCCACTTAGGCAGGTTCGACTCGCGCGCCAGAGTCTCGCGGAAGACGACGCCATAACGCCGCAGCAGCATCCAGCAGGTGGCCTCGACGACCTTGGATCGGTCGGTACCTTCGGCGGGGTACAGCAGCGACCAGCGTCCGCCGGTGTGGCGTGGCCGGGTAAGCTTCGGAGTGCCAGTAGCATTGCGGCGGCGCGGATTGATCAGCGAGCGCAAATTTTCAAAGCCGTCGGCGGTGACCATGCCGGCGGCCACCAGTTCCCAAAGCCCGGTCTCGATCTCCGCTTTCAGCCGTCCAGTTCCGCGAACGATGTCGGCGAAGAACGACGCTCCGCGCCGCCTTAGAAATTCCAGCACGCTGCGCGCGACCTCGCTGAGCACGCGTTCATAGTTTTGTTCATCGTTGCCGAGGCGCGGCTGCATCCAATCGGAATCGTCGCGGACAAAGAAAGTGATTGGCGCCACGCTTGTTGGTACGACGCGGCGGCGGCCTTCGCCCGCATCCTCCAGCGTGGCCGGATGCGGCGACAGGCGTCCCCAGCCAACCGCTCCCGTCAAGCAAAGTTGATCGAGCGCCGCCGGGTCGTACTTGTTCACCCGCGCCGCCAGGATGTGCTTCTCCCACGCATTCGCTGGAATTTCAAAACCCTGCAACTGACGAACGGCCTCCAGCAGTCCTCGTTCGCCGCTTAATTGCGATTGAGGTGATATATGCTGCCAGCGCAACAGCCAGCGCATATATTGCGCCGCCGTAACGGGCTCAACCTGCTTGCGCAGCGTGGCGACCGTGAGATGGTGAATGCGCGCCAGCAATCGCCGATCGCACCACTCGGTGGTTGCAATCTGATTGCTGTCGTGATCTGGGTGCCCCGTCCAAGCTTCTGTTGCTTGGGCGGGGGGGGCGCCTGAAGTCCGGTGAAATTTCCGCGCAGTACCGAACCCGACGCTTCCATGCGGAGTAGCGCTCGCTCGATGTCAACGGCGGTCAATCCCAGCCAATAAGACAATGCGGCCGAGGTGATAGGACCGCAATGCATCATCCAGCCGGTCACCATGGCAAGAAGTGCATCCTCGCGCGAGGCCGTGCTGCACGGCAACTCCGGAGGTGCGACTTCGAATTCTGCATCCGGAAAGATCAGCGCGAAATCTTTTGCCCGCTCTGAAGCAACAAAATAACGACGCTGCGGGTGCTGCGTCCAAGCATCTGTTGCTTGGGAGGGGATGTTGGCGCGCACCACGCGCCAGCCTTCCATCAGCTCGGCGAGAAATGGTTTCCAGCTCGTAATCGTGTGCTGCCATTCGCCATCGGCAATCTCTTCCGGAACCGCAACCAGCGTCTGCAGGACATCGTGCAACTCGTCGCTGTCGCGAACATCGGGCCGCGCCTCCTCGCGAACCCGCGCAATCGCCATCTGGTCCAGCCGTCCCACTTCCTGCAGCACCGCCTCCGGCAGCACACGCCGCATCTGCACGGCACGGGCGCGCCGCTCTTCCAGCGGAGCATCGTCGAGGTAGGCATAAGGATTTGCGTTCAGAATTTCGTGTGAAAACTGCGACGGCACCGGTGTGTCGATCGCCAAGGTGCGAATCGCGCCACGGCGAATCCCGTCAAGCACCCGCCGCAGCCCATCAATATCCATGGCCTCGGTGAGCACGTCCTTCATCACCTCTTGAATCAGCGGGTGGTCGGGAATCTGGATATCGCCAACGATGTTTTCCTGGCACGCAGCCACGTCTGGAAAGACCGACGCCATAAGATCGTCGCTGCGAATGCGCTGAATCTGTGGCGGAACTCTCTTGCCGCCCTGGAAGCGCAGCAGCGCCAGCGAGCGGTTCGCGTCCCAACGCCAACGCGTGGCGAATATGGGCGAAGCCAGCGCCGCTTGCTCGAGTATTCCTTGCACGGTCTCGGTTTGCAGGTAGTGAAACACGTCACTGAGCGGGAAGCTGTGTTGCTCCGCCAGGGCGATGTTCAGCCCATTGTCGGTGGCGGCGGCCTGCAACTCAAAATTGAAGGAGCGGCAGAAACGCTTGCGCAGCGCCAGTCCCCAGGCTTTGTTGATGCGACCGCCGAAGGGTGCGTGGATGATGAGTTGCATCCCGCCGCCTTCGTCGAAGAAGCGCTCGGCGATGATGGTGTCCTGCGTCGGCACCTCGGTCAACACCGCGCGACCGGTGACAACGTACTCGACCAGTTGTTCAGCGCCGGAATCGTCAAGACCGCACTCGTCCTTTAGCCATGCGACGGCGTCCTGAACTTCCGGACTGGATTCGATTCCGCGCAAGCGGGCCCTTGGCGCTACCGAAGGAGTTGTGTCGCCGGCTGAAGCCGGCTGCGAAGAAGAAAAAGGCAACGTGGACGCGGCGCTGAAGCGCCGCTCTACTCGTGCGTTGCCGTCAGCGTCCTTCTTTTTGTCATCACGAGGGGACTTTAGTCCCCGAGGGATCCGCTTTTCGTGGCCAGGGGCCGGCATTTCCGGATTGCTCGGCACCGCGACCGGTGTCGTATTCGGCAGCAGCGCGCTCACTCGTTCGCGCAACTCGGCCACATGATGCGACAGTTCGTCGGTTCGCGCTGGAGCCTCGCCGCGCCAGAAGGGAATACTCGGCGGCGCGCCATGCGCATCCTCTACCAGCACGCGCCCGGAATTGGATTCAACGCGACGAATCCGCCACGACGTGTTCCCCAACAGCATGATGTCGCCAGCGTTGCTCTCGACGGCAAAGTCTTCGTCGAGTGTGCCCACAACAATCTCATCCGGCTGCGCGACCACAGTGAAAAGCGCCGTGTCGGGGATTGCCCCGCCACTGGTGATCGCTGCCAGGCGCGCTCCACGCCGTCCGCGCAGACGGCGGTTGACCATGTCGCGAAACAGGTACGCTCCATAACGGCCGCGCTTGGCTGCGATGCCTTGCGACAGCATTTCCAGAACGCGGTCGTACTCTTCGCGCCGCAGGCTGCCATAGGGGTAGGCACGGCGCACGCATTCGAACAGCGCATCCTCGTCCCAATCCTCACAACTGCACATGGCGACGATCTGCTGCGCCAGGATGTCCAGCGGCGCGTTCGGAATCTGGATTCGATCCAGGTCGCCTTGCCGGATGGCGCGCACCGCAGCCGCGCATTCCACCAGATCGTCACGTGTCGTGGCGAAGAGGCGGCCTTTGGGAACGGCTCCGCGCCAGTGGCCGGCGCGGCCCACACGCTGCAACGCTACCGCAATCGCGCGCGGCGAATTGATCTGGCAAACCAGGTCAACGTTGCCGATATCGATCCCAAGCTCCAAAGAAGCCGTCGCCACCAGCAGGCGAATTCCGCCGTTCTTCAGCTTGCGCTCGGCGGCGAGGCGCAGCTTACGTGCCAGACTGCCGTGATGCGCGGCCACCAGCTCTTCGCCAATTCGTTCGCCCAAATGAAGGGCAACACGCTCCGCCAGCCGTCGCGTGTTGACGAAGACCAGCGTCGAACGATGCTGCAATGCCAGTTCCGCAATGCGGTCATAAATCTCACCCCACATCTCGTTGCTGGCGATTGGGCCAAGTTCCGACGGTGGGACTTCCACCGCCAAGTCAAGCTTGCGGCGGTGGCCAATGTTGACGACGGCCGGAGCAGGACGGCCCGCGCCAGTCAGGAAGTGCGCAATCTCTTCAATCGGCTTCTGGGTGGCCGAGAGCCCGATGCGCGTCGGCCGGTTCGCCAACAGGCCAAGCCGCTCGAGCGAGAGCGTGAGGTGAGCGCCGCGCTTGTCATCGGCGACGGCGTGGATTTCGTCCACGATTACCGTCTCGACATCGCGCAGGATGGCGCGGCTGCTGTTGGCTGTGAGCAGTATGTAGAGCGACTCAGGCGTGGTGACCAGGATGTGCGGCGGACGCTTGAGCATCTCGCGGCGCTCTTTCATCAGCGTGTCGCCGGTGCGCACGGCAGTGCGAATTTCGGGCATCAGCATGCCGCGTTCGGCAGCCAGCGCCAGAACCTCGCCCAGTGGTCCGTCGAGGTTCTTCTGGATATCGTTGCCGAGCGCTTTGAGGGGTGAGACGTACAGAACTTCGGTGCGGTCGTGCAAATCGCCGGCAAGCGCTTTGCGCACCAGGCGGTCGATGCAGATCAGGAATGCGGCTAGCGTCTTGCCGGAGCCGGTAGGGGCAGAGATGAGCGTGGTGCGCCCGGCGAGAATCTCGGGCCAGCCTTGTTCTTGCGGCTCGGTGGGCGAACCGAAGCGCCCCAGGAACCATTCCGCAACCAGCGGATGCGCCCAAGCCAACGCGACCGGAGTTTCCCCCAACGGCATCCGACCATTCTAACAGGTGTTCGCTAATTCTTCGCCATGCATGGAAAAGCCGCTGTTCGCTCTTCGCTCTTGGCTATTAGCCGTTATCACTTAGCCTTTAGCAAACGACGACCGCCGATTTCCCACATAGAAATTGCATTAGTTGATTCGGGGGAAATGACAGGAGGTGCCCAATGACAGAAGGTGTTCAAAAAGGATTGGACGTTTCCCTTACGGAGAGAACGGACAGCTAGCCATTTGCCAGTCATTGTCGGCCAAGAGCGAAAAGCGAAAGGCGAATAGCGAATAGCGATCTGTCGCTTGCTGCTAACATTGCTCCATGTCCGACGAGCGCGCAAAGAAGATCAAACTGATGCTGTTCGACGTGGACGGCGTGATGACCGACGGCACAATTTTCTTGTTCCCAGCGCCGGGCACAGGAGCCGGTCAGGAAACGCACGACCGGCGCGAGAAGATGGCCGACAAGGGAGGATTCGGGTTCGCCAGCGGGGAGATGATCGAGGCCAAAGGATTCAATGCGCACGATGGCACAGGATTTTCCCTGGCCCGCTTGGGCGGTTTGAAGACAGGCATCATCACAAAGCGCATTTCCGAAACCGTGGCACTGCGGGCCCGCGACTTGAAGATTGAGCATGTCTATCAAGGGCAACAGGACAAAGCTGTCGCGCTTTACGAGATCTTGGAGAAGGAAGGCTTGGCGCCGCAGCAGGTCTGCTACGTGGGCGACGATGTCATCGATCTGCCGGTGATGCGACTGTGCGGGCTGGCCATCGCGGTCAAGAACGCACGGCCCGAGGTTCTGCGGGAGTCGCACTACGTGACGCCCCATGAGGGCGGCCACGGCGCGGTCCGTGATGCCATTGAGTACGTTTTGCGCGAACAGGGTGCGCTCGATCGGGTTATGGAGGGGTATATCCAATCCAGAGCGACCGACCAGGCACCCAAAGGGAAATAGCGTCAGAATTCAGCGGGCAGAAAAATCCCCTCCGATGGACAGGGGCGAATTGCACATCGGAGGGGTAGCCGTTTTTACACGACCATTCTCAGGGTTGTTACCCAATCAAAACACACCACCTTTCGGGAAGTTTCGCGTCGCTTGAAAAAGCTGCCGGAATTCGACAAGATTGCACAGGAGCTGCCCCTGGTGGGTCTTGGTTCTGTCCCAAGCACACTCCCGGATTTCCTTCCAAAGTGGGAAGAAAATTTGGCCGCTCCGAAATCGCACAATTCTGCCGGGGAATCAGCCTTGCTACGGTTGCCAGGACAGGGAAGTGTGATAAGTAATCAAGTAGGCACTGGCGGCGGGGCGACGATTAGCAGATGTGGCAAGTCGTCGATTTCCATAGCTCAGGCCCAGCAGTCCAGGCGTATGCTTGGGCGCACAGTTATTGCCGTAGCAACAGCAGTTTTTGAGTTGAATCCGGGCCTCGGAATACCTACTATGGAAATCTCGCGGCGGCGAACGGTTGATCGGTCGAAGCTGGAGTTTTCCAGGCGGGAAGGGTTGTCGAGTCCAGGGGAGTTTAGGTTGTCAATGTCCAAGCGTTCCGTCATTGTCGCGATGAATATTTTGTTGGCGCTGTTTGTGTGCGCCGATGCCCCCGCCGCCACCATCTCGTCCACCCACAAGACTCATACCAAGACACATCGGATCACCGAGACCACAGCGGCGCAAAAGAAGATGGCGCGGATGCGGCACAGCAGCAAGACGGTGGCCAGCCGGAATCGTTCCACACATGTCGTCGCCTCCGTCCACGTGGTCTCTACCAAGCACCGTTATTACGAGCGCTTCTCCGCCAGTTCCTTTGCCGACAATCAGGTGGAAGGCGACATCGTCACGGGCGAGGATCCAATGGTCCGCGCCGCCGCGGTGGAAGCGCTGGGCAATATGAACGGCACCATTGTCGCGGTTGATCCCGACAACGGCCGCATTCTGGCGATGGTGAACCAGAAACTGGCGCTCTCGGCGGGCGCGCAACCGTGTTCGACGATCAAGGTCGCAGTGGCATTAGCGGCGCTTAGCGAAAACGTCATAACCAAAGACACTCAGGTCCCGCTGACCAAGTATTGGCGCGTGGACCTGACCACGGCGCTGGCGCACTCCAACAACGCCTACTTTGAGGCCGTAGGACGCAAGCTGGGCTTTGAGCGGGTCAGCTATTATGCCCACCAGTTCGGACTCGGTGAACTTGCGGGCTGGCATCTCGACGGTGAGCATCTGGGCACGTTCCCTTCGACCGAGCTTGATCAGAAGCTGGGCGGGGTTGGCAAGATGTGTTCCTTCGGCGAGAGCATTTCGCTCACTCCTCTCCAGTTGGCGGCGCTGATGAGCTCAATTGCCAACGGCGGCACCCTGTATTACCTGCAGCATCCCACGACTCCTGAGGAAGTGACCAACTTCACCCCGAAGGTCAAGCGGAAGCTGGACATCGGCCCACTGATTCCAGAGATTTCCGATGGCATGGCCGGCGCTGTGGAGTATGGAACGGCGCGCCTGCTGCGGACCAACTTCATTGAGGAGCCTGTGCTGGGCAAGACCGGCACTTGTTCCAAAGATGGCACACGCTTTGGCTGGTTTGGTTCTTTCGCTAACACGCAATATGGACGGATTGTGACGGTCGTATTCCTGGAAGGGGGACGGCCGACGTTTGGTCCCAAGGCGGCAGAGTTGGCCGGGCGCATGTACCGCAATCTCTATGACCACGATTTCTTCGCCGTAAAACCACCAGCTAGGCCGGTTCGCACAGCGGGTTCGGCGGTGGACCCAGCTGCCGTTGGCGCTCCCCAGTAGCCGAAGACATATCTGGAAATGAAGGCCTCCTATGTGAGGCCTTTTTTATTTCGGTAGCTTTGAACAGTGGGGACAGTCGTGAGCCGATCGGGGAACCATTTGTACTTTTTGATTGACAATATCTCCTTAATTGGTTTATAAGGTAATTACATTTACAAAACTTTCAGAAGGGTAGTATGACAAAGGTCTCGTCTCCCGTTCACGTCAAGGTCGCCGATGAGGTCTGGATTGTGACTGCATTGCTGCATCGTGAGCACGCTGACAAGGCCCGACTTCGAAGTAGAGGAGATTATGGCGCGAGCCCAGAAGGAAGGGGTAACCCAACCACTGCGGCCAGGGTTCTACGTCCATGTGATCCAACACTGCGTTGCCAATCGTCCGCCGAATCCGGGGCTTTATCGGGTGCTTTTCGAGACGTCGTCAGGACGGCGCCGCCTGTACCGCCGCGGTGACCCATATCATCCGAAACGGGAACGAGGCAAGATGACACCGTCGAGGGAAGACATGCCTGACCAATATATCGAGTTGCTCGATTGGTATGCTGAGTGGTCTTCTCTGGCCCGTCGCAAAGCCGTGGAATCGGACCCGCTTCTCCAGTTGCGCGGCTCCGGCAAGAAGCTTTGGGCGGATGAGCACGCCGACGAGTACGTGCGCCGCCTTCGTGAGGGCTGGGAATGAGCCGGATTTTCTGGGACACCAACATATTCATTTATCTTCTGGAAGAGTACGGGAAATTTTCGACAGCGGCGGCGAGTCTGCGCGCCAAAATGCTTGCCAGGGGCGATCAACTGCTTACGTCGACGCTCACGCTTGGCGAGATCCTCGTGAAACCGATGGAACGAGGCGATGTGGAAGTCTGCGCTCAATACCAGCACGCCATCGCCTCAACGTCATTGGTCATTCCGTTCGATATCGAGGCTGCCAAGACCTACGCTTCGCTTCGTCGGGATCGCGCAATTCGCGCCCCCGATGCTATTCAATTGGCCTGTGCCGCCACCGTCGGGACGGACGTGTTCATTACCAACGACCGCCGCCTCCAAGGGAAGCAGATTCAGGGAATTCAGTTCATCGTTTCGCTGGAGCAAGCGCCGCTATGAATGTCGCGTCGCACGAGATGCCTTGGCAGCGGAAACCGCGCTCCTGTTGCCGCTCTCGTTACTTAGCAGGCGGCCCCGACGGGGCCTGCAACTGACGCAGCGCTTCCTGATACATATTCTTGGCCGCTTCGTCTTGCGCACTGCTGATCTGAGCCGTGAGCCACTTCACCATGGCCGCTTGCGAGGGATGGGGGAAATTTGGTTCGGCATCATCGATGCGCCATTCGTCCTTGACCGCGGTGACGGTGTATTCCACGTCCTCGTTGGGACTCGCCATCTCGCGCGAATACCCAATGCCTGGCTCAAATCGTCCCAGGCGCCGATAATGAACTGTGATGGTGTACTTGCCGTTACTCAACTCAGGCTCGTTTTCTACCGTGTAGCGCGAAATAACGTCAATCTGTGTGTAGCCGGGATTCGTCGTCCACCATACCAAGGACTGGAGTTTCGTCCACGCTTTTGGATCCAGGCGCGCTCCTCCATAATCCAGCCGGCAATACTGGGAAACCAGCTCCCGGATTTGCTCGGCCCTGGTGTCTTGCTCAAGGTGACCCAAGGGCAATGGAAAATCTTGTGCCGCGCAGCCTGCGGCCAACAAGACAACCAGAGACATTACGGAACGGCGAAACAATACCGACAGCATTTGACCCTCTTGTATCATGATCGCTAAGCCAGTTTTCGAATTAGTGTAGCCGCCAAGGCACGGGTAGAGCGGACCTTCACGTCCGCGTCCCGCGTCTCTTTCTGAACGGAGCCGGCGAATCGGGGCCCCCGGCAAGCGCCGCCGTTGCGCGTGCTGAGGTGAAGTTCAGCCAGCGGCACTTTTCCTGCAACTCCGGCTACACCAAAACTAAACCGCTCTAGTATCCGCTCCCTTCAAGCCTACACCGGTTTGGGGGCAAGAAAAAAGCGCCCGGTCATCAGCCGGGCGCATGATTTGTCAGCGAACTAACCTACGCTCGCGCGGTTTTCTGGTCGCTGAAGACTTGCCCGTCTCGAATGTGTATGACGCGATGCGCGTACTCGGCGATATCGTGCTCGTGGGTGACCAAAACGATGGTGTTGCCCTGCTCGTGCAGACGATCGAAGAGCGCCATAATTTCTACGCCAGTCTGCGAGTCCAGGTTGCCAGTGGGCTCGTCGGCGAGAATGATCGACGGATTGTTGACCAGCGCGCGAGCGATGGCCACGCGCTGCCGCTGCCCGCCTGACAGCTCGTTGGGCTTGTGGTTCATCCGCGATTCCATCCCCACCGAAGCCAGTGTTTTGCGGGCGCGTTCCAGGCGCTCTTCGGCGGGAACTCCGGCATAGATTAGCGGGAGTTCGACGTTGTGCAGCGAGGTTGCGCGGGCCAGCAGGTTGAAGGTCTGGAAAACGAAGCCAATTTCCTTGTTGCGAATGCGCGCCAGTTCGTCATCGTCGAGTTCGCTAACCAACTGCCCATTCAGCCAGTAATTCCCCTTGCTGGGCGAATCCAGGCAGCCGATAAGGTTCATCAAGGTTGACTTGCCAGAACCCGAAGGCCCCATGATGGCCACGTACTCATTGGGCTGGATGCGGATGCTTACGCCGCGCAGAGCTTGCACCTGCTGCTCCGATCCCATGTCGTAGGTCTTCCAAAGGTCGTCGGTACAAATGATGCATTGCTCTGGCATAACCGAGGTTCGTGATTCTACCAGGCTCGCCAATTGCGTCGCCATCCTCTTCTCCTCGCTGGGTAGCTGGTCCGGGTTGCTCATGAATGCGGACTATCTGCCTTCCTGCCCCGCGGCCCGTTCCTTTTAGGACTCTTCCTTCGTCGTGCTGGCTGTCGCATTGTCAACCTTCACGCTTGCGCCATTTCGCAGGGTTCGGAGCACTTTGTAGCTGCCGGTGACAATCTCGTCCCCCTCTTTTAACCCATTGGTCACTTCGATGTCCGTGGTCCCGCTAATACCCGTAACCACAGGTACGAAGACGGCGTCCTTTTTGTTCTTCAGAACAAACACGCCCTGCAACTCTTCTTTGGGATCTTGTTTAGGATCTTGCCCAGCCGGGGCCGCAGCCTGTGCCGTGCCAGACTTGCCTTTGTTGTCCATCGCAAGGTCGGCGCGTTGGCGAATGGTCAGGGCCTGGATCGGAATGGCCAGCGCATGGCTGCGCGTAGCTGTGGTGATGCGCGCCGTCGCTGACAATCCGGGCAAGAGATTGGAAGGAGGGTCTTGGAGGGCCACCACCACCTTGAAGTCCTTAGCTTCCTGGCTGCTGGCTGTGGTCTGCGCGGTCGAGACTCCGGTGGAGCGGAGTATCGCGTTTCTCCCGATCTCGGTTACCGTGCCTTTGAACTTCTGCTTGGGAAGGGCATCGATGGTCACTTCCGCCGGTTGTCCCAATTGCACGTTCACGATGTCGGTCTCATCGACTTGCACCTCGGCGGTAATCACCGACATGTCAGCAATCGTCATCAACGTGCTGCCCGGTGAGTTCTGGATGCCGGGGACAACGGTTTCGCCTTCGCGTACCGGAACATTGGTGATAACACCGTCGAACGGGGCCGGATATTCCGTTTTGCTCAGTACATCGTCAGCATGGCGGAGCATGGCGGCGCTCTGGCTGATATGACCCTGGGCCGAATCCAGTTGCGCCTTGGCCTGCGCGAGTTTGGCTTTGGCCATTCCCAACTGCGCGGTAGCCGTATCAAGGGCTGCTTTCTTGGTATCGTAGTCAGACTTGGCGATCAATTGAGCGTCGTACAAAGCTTTATTTCGATCGTAATCGAGCTTAGCGTGTTCATACTCGGCCTCGGAGGAATTCAGGTCGGCTGCGGCCGTATTTACGGCTGCGCGCGCCGCAACTGCGTCAGTGCGAGCGGCATTCAGGGCCGAGTCATTGGCAGAGACGTCAGCCGCAGGCTGAACGTTGTCCAGCACAGCCAGCATTTGCCCCTTTTTGACCCGATCGCCTTCCTTGACATACAAGTGCGTGATCTTGGCGAATGCGTTGGAGCCGATGTTGACCTGCACCTTGGGCTTGATCTCACCCGACGCGGTCACCACTGCCGCCAAGTCTTCCCGGACGACTTTCCCGGTCTGCACGGTTACCACGCCCTTGCGGCTTTGCTCGAGGGTAAAGCCGACGATAGCGAGCAATACGATCACGCCCCCGACAATGAGAGCGAGCTTTTTCCATTTCTTCATCAAGCCTCGATTGGGAAACCGCTACTCGGGCGCACTTCTGCCGCTCCAATGTGGTACGAAGTCAGACGGCCTAAGGTTCCTTTAGAGAGCAAAGACTTTCGGCGTTTTCGGCGCATCCCATCAATGACGCCCCCGGGCCAGGCAACGTGCACGGCAGGCGGTTTCCGAAACTCTCCTGATTTACCCATTATAGACGCGAAGTTGAGTACTCCGGCATGGCAAGTTGGTGGGAGAAGTCACTCAGCAACTTCCTGCCAGATCGCCGAAAAAGCTACGCTGGCGTTCGTCACATCGGGTGCGACTTTTGCCGGCAACGAGGGTTGGTGGGAACTGGAGCGCCTCCATGGCATTCGCGTTGCGAATCTCGCGCCTGCAACCTTGCTTTCGTTCGTTCAAGAACATACAATTTAGAGGCTCGTAGTGTTTCTTGAGGAGTGCGTTGGTACCCATGAAGTTGCGTGGTTTTTGCTGGTTTTTTTCGTTGCTGTTGGCTGGGGCTCTGGCCACGGGTTCAGCGATAGCCCAAAGCTCGACACCTTCCGCCAGTGACAAGTCTGATACTTCCCCAGACCAGACGGCCAAAGGCACAGATGCGTCCCCAACAGGGCAGAGCGGCAACCCGCAGGTCGATCCGTTGAAACGTCCTCTGACCGAGAAGCAGAAGAAAGCCAATGCCAAGGCTTTGAAACAGGAGTTGAGTTCTACCTACAAGAAGTGGCTTAACGAAGACGTGCGTTACATCATCACTCCGGAAGAACTGTCCGCCTTCAAGCAGCTCTCCAACGACGAGGAGCGTGACCAGTTTATCGAGCAGTTCTGGCTGCGCCGCGATCCGACTCCTGACACCCCGGAGAACGAATTCAAGGAAGAGCATTACCGCCGCATTGCCTACGCGAACGAACACTTTGCGGCTGGCATTCCGGGGTGGCGGACCGATCGCGGCCGCATTTACATCGTGTACGGTCCACCCGACGAGATTGACGCTCATCCCTCAGGTGGCACCTATGATCGTCCCATGGAAGAAGGCGGGGGTGAGACCTCGACCTATCCTTTCGAGGATTGGCGTTACCGCTACATCGAGGGAATCGGCCAGGAAGTGGTTCTGGAATTCGTCGATACCTGCATGTGCGGCGACTATCATCTGACCATGGATACCAACGAAAAGGACGCTTTGTTGCACACCCCGAACGGGGGCCTGACCCTTTACGAGCAGATGGGCATGGCTAACAAGGCTGACCGGATCAACGGCGGCCCCTTTGGCGCCAATGCCGGGCCGGAGCAACAGATACAAAACAATAATGAGTTCACCAAACTCGAATTGATGGCCAAGATCAACACGCCGCCAAAAGTCAAGTTCAAAGACCTCGAGGAAGTCGTCAGCCATAAGATCAACGTTAACTTGATGCCGTTTGAAATCCGCACCGATTTCGTAAAGGTGACGGACGATACCGTGCTGGTTCCGGTGACTCTGCAGATCAAAAACAAGGACGTTACCTTTGCCAGCAAGGACGGCATTGAACGCGGCACGGTGAACATTTTTGGGCGAGTGACCGGCATCACCGGAAAGGTTGCCCAGACCTTCGAAGACACGGTGCAGGTGGACGTACCACCGGAACTGCTGGAAAAAACCATGGAGCATTCCTCCCTGTACTGGAAGGCAATTCCGCTGCGTCCGGGCCGCTACCGCTTTGACGTAGTGGTGAAAGACGTCAACGGTGACCGCGTGGGGACGTGGAGTCGCGGCGTCCTGGTTCCGGAATTCACCGAAGACAAGCTGGCATCTTCGTCTATGATCTTGACTGACCACTTGGACAAGGTGGCCACTAAGAGTGTCGGCTCCGGCAGTTTCGTCATCGGAGAAACCAAGCTGGCTTACCCGCATCTCGACGCGCCCGACGGAAAGCCCGCCGCCTTCAAGCGCGATCAGCGCATGAATCTCTGGATGCAGGTCTACAATCTTCAGGCAGACGAGAAGACCAAGAAGGCTTCCGCCAAGATTGAATACGAAATTGTGAATACGGCCAACAATCAGTCCGTGCTGGACTCCTCGGAGTCTACCGACACGATGGGCAACGTGGGTGACCAGATCACACTGGAAAAGAGTTTGGCTTTGGAGAGCTTTCAGCCGGGCATTTATAAGCTGACGGTAAAGGTTGACGACAACGTTTCCAAGCAGCAGATCGCTCCCTCCGTGCGGTTTGCGGTTGAGTAGGTCGATTGAGGTATGGGCCGGCGCACAGGTACCTCCGCCGGCAGTATTTGTAGTTCTGGGAACCTCTGACGGGAGGTTTAAGTGATGACGCGAATACTGGGATGGTTTGCGGTAGTAGTCGCGCTGTGTGTTACGGCGGCTGGGGCCACTCCGGGTTCGATCACCGGATACGTCAGGAACTCGGCTGGTGTGGCGCAAATGGGCGCAACCGTCGAGGTGCTCGGCACCCCTGGACAGAGCCTGGTGGTATACACCGACGCCAAGGGCTTCTTCACCCTGAATGGGCTGCTGCCGGGCAGCTACGACGTGCGCGTCTCCGCTCCTTCCTTCCTTCCCGCGGTGCGGGAGGATGTGGCGCTCGCCGCTGGCGCCAGCAAGATCCTGAACATCACGCTGAACACTTTGTTTGAAGCGGTGCGGATGCTCCCAACCCTCAAACAAGGCAACGATGAAGACGACAGTTGGAAGTGGACCCTACGTTCCAATTCCAACCGGCCCATTCTGCGGTTCGACGATGGAGGGCCGGTGATTGTCGAGTCGGCGTCAGAGGACAAAGCGACGACCGGCACCCTGGCGGTTATGGCTGGCGGATCCAGTGAAGGATATGGCAGCGCGTCGGACCTGGGCACGGTCTTCAATGTAGAGCATTCCCTGTTTCATACCGCGACCGTCGGCTTGGAAGGAAGTCTCGGATACGCCACGGGCACGCCTGATGGCGTTATTCGAGCGTCGTACAGCCGGCCAGGGCAGGGAAGGTTGGACGCCGACACTTTCCTTGATCGTCCGGCGCTTCGCTACGCCCGATGCAGTACCGCACCGTGGAGCTCTGGAGGCGGTGGCGCTGTCCTATTCCGACGGCTTCTCGATTGGCGACGTTTTCGACCTTCAATTTGGTGGAGAGGCACAGAACATTCAGTTTCTGGGACACGGAGCCAATGCCTTTCGTCCCTCTGCGGTCGCCGATTGGCACTTGGGATCCAATACCATCCTCGAGTATCGCTACGCCACCAGCGAGCCCAACACCCGCGCCAGCAAGGGTTTCGATTCGGCGCCGGCAGACCTCAGCGAAACTGGTCCTCGCATGACCATGGTTGATGGCCAGCCTTTGCTGGAGAACGCCCATCACCATGAGGTTTCGCTGTCGCAGCGTGCCGGAGACAACAAGCTTCAGGTCGCCTACTTTAACGATCGCGTCAAGGACCCCGCTTTGCTCGGCGTCGGCGACATCGGCTTCGATCCTGGTGATATTTTGCCGGACGTCTACTCCGGCGACCTTCAGCTTCAATGGTGGCGAGCTTCAGGCCCAGGGCGTACGCCTGGTGTTTCAGCGTCGGCTGTCTGACACACTTACCGCAACCGTGGATTACGCCTACGGAGGCGTCCTCGACTTGGAGCAGCCTAACGTGGATTGGAGTGTGGTACGCACCAGTCTGCAACACGGCTGGCGGCACTCGGCGGCCCTCAGGCTGAATGGATGTGTCCCGCGCTCCAAAACGCGGTGGATCGCATCCTATCGCTGGACGAGCGGCGACGATACCCTGACGCCAGTTGATCTTTTCAACGCCTCGGCGGGACAGACCGACGCTTTCTTCAATCTCTTCGTGCGCCAACCGCTGCCACACATGCGTTTCATACCGGGTAACATGGAAGCGCTGGTGAACCTCCGTAACTTGCTGGCGCAGGGCTACGTTCCAGTCATCGGTCCCGACGGTAAGACCGTATACCTCATGCAATCGGCACGTAGCGTCCGCGGTGGAGTGGCGTTCACTTTCTAAGCTTAGGCTTGGGCCTGATCGCTTTTGCAGGTGCTCATGTCCGTCGCTAGGAACAAGCGGCTTCCGACTCCACTAAATCTCCCCCTACAGACCGAGACTTTGGCTCCGGATCGTTTTGGGTATCTTAAGACCGCCCCTAACTGTCATAGTCCTTGCTTTTGGCAATCTCTACAAGCTGTGTTTCGGCTGGCATGAGAAGCGAGTAGCGAAGAGAAACGAACAGCGTTTCGCACAGGACATTCGTACTTGCCTGGCGTTCCTATTTACCGAACACGGGGCGAAAATCATCCCGAACGAAGGCGTTCCTTTCCCGCCACTATTTGATGCGGCACTTGTCACACTTGCGGTTGGGACGCTCCGTTTACGGTTTGAGCTTGTGCCACTGCGGGGGGAGTTTGGGGTCATGGTGGCGCCTGATTTCGCGCCACAACAATGGAACAGCCTTGAGCTATTGGCAGATGCCATCGGGCAACCGGATGCATCCCACTACTACTCCCTGGAGAGTTTTGGCTGCATTCTCCGGCCCCACACTGGGCCCCTTTAGCAGAAGCACTATCGAGAGATCATTTCCAGACAACTCTGGAAAGCATACTCAGGGTAAGGAATGAGCGTGCCGAGCGATGGGCCGCTCAGAAAGTATAAACAAGCTAAGAACACTCGATTAAGACTGGTTTCTCGAAGGGGACGGCTTTCATCTGGCTGTCTGGTTCTTTGATGAGCGCAGCCGGACGCGGGCCGCCGCGCAATGACCGCAGTCGGCCGAGGGCCAAAAAGCACCGGACGGGCCGGTGCTTAAGGGACCTTTTCAACATCAGGAGTTTACTTTTTCCCTGTTACCAGCCTGACGATCCAGGTCAAAATCACCGCACCGACTACGGCGATGATAATGGTGTAGATCATGCCGCCTTGGCCCGCAAAACCAAACGCTCGCATGATGAAGCCACCGATGATGGCGCCGACGATGCCGACAACGATATCCATCAAAGCTCCGTAGCCGGAGCCTTTCATGATCTTGCCCGTGATCCATCCCGCG
This sequence comes from uncultured Acidobacteriaceae bacterium, assembly GCA_963836295.1. Lineage (GTDB taxonomy): Bacteria > Acidobacteriota > Terriglobia > Terriglobales > Acidobacteriaceae > Bog-257. Next base: position 667,049 of record CAWIIY010000017.1, read on the forward strand.
ATCAGACCTACGATGATCCACCACAGAATAAACATACTTCCTCCGCTGGCTGAAGTTGGTGAGCTGGGATGTTCGCGCTTCCCAGCTCAAAAGTTTACTGGGCCCGGACTATAAGGGAAGGGGCTCAGCGATAGCCCCCTCGTTTTGCTCAATCGCCTTGGAATCTTACCATTCGCAAATCGGGGAGGGGAACCGAAATAAGTTCCGGGCTGGCACATGCGAAAGATGCAGGGCCGATATCGGGCGACAGCAGTTTCACACTTGGTGTATAGGGTGGAGCACCGCTCCAGCGGAGCAGTTGGATTCGGAGAGAGGCTGTCCCCAAAGCCTCTAACAGCGCACAATCTTGGCCGAGTGGATCCCTTTGGTTGCGTTGCGCGTATCCACCACCAGCTTCGACTCTCGCACGATTCGCTCGTAATCGTAGTCGCTGTGGTCCGTGACAATGACCACGCAGTCGTACTGGTCCAGGTTCTCCAGCGGTGCGCAGCTCATGTTCAGAGCATAACGCCTGCCACGCCCCACGGTTGGAAAGTAGGGATCGTTGTAGCTGACGACCGCGCCGCGCTTCTGCAGCAGTTCGATAATGGTAAGTGACGGCGACTCCCGTAGATCGTCAATGTCCTTCTTGTAGGAAAGCCCTAGCACTAGAATCTTCGAGCCATTGAGCGCCTTCTTCTCCTTGTTCAACGCGTTGGCGACGGCCTCCACAGAGAAGTACGGCATGTTGGTGTTCACTTCGCCGGCCAGTTCGATGAAGCGCGTGCGGAAATCGAACTGCTTCGCCTTCCACGACAGATAAAACGGATCGATCGGGATGCAATGCCCGCCGAGTCCGGGGCCGGGATAGAAAGCCTGGAAGCCAAAGGGCTTGCTCTTGGCCGCGTCAATCACCTCCCAGACGTCGATGCCCATGCGCAAGCACAGCAGCTTCAGCTCATTCACCATCGCAATATTTACGCAGCGGTAAATGTTCTCCAGCAGCTTGGTCATCTCGGCCGCCGCAGGCGTCGAGACCGGAACCGTGCGGTTGAAGATTGCGCCGTAAAGTTTGGCGCCGAGTTCACCGGCCTGCGGATCAAGTCCGCCTATAACTTTGGGGATATCGCGCCGCGCGACGGTGTCGTTACCCGGATCTTCGCGCTCAGGAGAGAACACGACGTGGAACAGATTGTTGCCTTCGCTGCCGGCGCGAGCGGCCCGTAGTCCACGGCTATTCGAGCGTTCGAGAATCGGCACCAAGATTTCCTCCGTGGTGCCTGGATATGTGGTGCTTTCGAGGACCACCAACTGGCCAGCTCGCAGATGCGGGGCAATCGATTCGGCCGTTGCCGTGATATAGCTAAGATCGGGCTCGTGGTACTCATCCAGCGGAGTCGGAACGCAAATGATGATGGCGTCCATGTTGGCGATGTTGGCGTAATCCGAGGTCGCGGCGAAGCCCTGGGCGCGCGCCGCCTGGATCTCGGTGGACGCAATTCGGTAGATGTAAGAGCCTCCCGACTCCAGAACATCCACCTTCTTCTGATCAATATCGAAGCCAGTCACGGGGAACCTCTGCTCGCTGAACAGCAGCGCCAGGGGCAGACCGACGTAACCCATTCCAATCACGCCAACTTTGGCGGTCCGGGATTCGATCTTGCTTTTGAGCAGTTCAGACAATTCAGACCCTGTAGCTTTTGATGGCATGGACATGGGTAACTCCCAAGGAAACAAGATTTTAGCACGGGTCAAGCCGTTCGCCGACGCAGGGCTGATGCCGTCGCCGCGACCGCGTGCCGTACCACCTGACCCAGGTTAGCGGGCTAGGAGGTGGCCGGTTGCGCGCTGCGCGGAGTCAGGTCGAATCGCCCTTCTAGCATATCGACAATCTCTTTCCCAATCTCAAGGGAAGCGGTCGCCGCCGGGGACGGCACGTTGCAAACATGAATCATCCCCTTGCTGTGGACAAAATGAAAATCGTCCACCAGGTTGCCGCCGCTATCCACTGCCTGGGCCCGTACGCCAGAGCCGCCCGGGGCCAAATCGGTTTCCTGCAGCTCCGGCACCATCTTCTGTAACGACTTTACGAAGGCCGCCTTGACCCATGAGCGGTATTGCTCAGCCCACCCCATGCGCCAATACTTTCGCGCCATCTTGCGGAAGCCTGGGAATAGCAGCATCTGCATGGTCTCGTTGAGATCGGGCGACGTGCCGGAGTACCCCTCGCGGCGGAAGGCCAGCAAGGCGTTGGGTCCTGCCTCGACGCTGCCGTTGACCCGGCGCGTAAAGTGGACTCCGAGAAATGGGAATCGCGGATCGGGAACGGGATAGATAAGCGCCTTCACCAGATGGCGCCGCTCCGGTTTAACTTCGTAGTATTCGCCGCGGAACGGAATGATTTCAAGGTCTGTCTGCACTCCGGCCATGCGGGTAATTGCATCACTGTAGAGACCGGCGCAGTTGATCACGTATCGTGCCTGAAGATTGCCGGCGCTGGTCTCTACGACATTGAAGCTCCCGTCTTGCCGCAGGCCAAGCACTTTGGCGTGCAGCACGATCTCGCCGCCGGCTTTCTCGATCAATTCGGCATATTTTTGCGCTACGACCGCATAATCCACGATGCCTGTGCTCGGCACCTGCAGTCCGCTGATGCCATCGCAATGAGGTTCGATCTCGCAAAACTGCTCCCGATTCAGCATTCGCAAGCCCGGGACGCCATTGGCGATCCCACGCTGGTGCAGTTGCTCGAGCCGTGGAACCTCCTCGGGACTGGTTGCGACCACGAGTTTGCCGCATTCTTCGAAGGGGACCCCGTGCTGGTGGCAGAAGCGCTTCATGGATGCGGCCCCCGCGACGCAGTTACGCGCCTTCAGCGAGCCGGTTTTGTAGTAGAGGCCGGAGTGGATGACCCCGCTGTTATGTCCAGTCTGGTGAGCGGCCAGGCGGTTTTCCTTTTCCACGATGACCAGGTTCATCTCGGGAAAGCGCAGCGTGGTCTCGAGGGCCGTTGCCAGCCCAACAATCCCGGCGCCAATGATCAACAGATCGGTTTCGCGGTCGGCCATAGAATTGTGTACGGATCCAACAAACCGATGATTATAAAAGCCTGTGACGGCGCCTGCTAGGACGCATATCACAAAGGGCGCAGATCACAACCATTGCGCTGCTGCCTCAGGGACATTAGTCTAGAGAAGTCTAGAGGGTGCGGAGGGGCGACAATGAAGGTGCTCATCACGGGCGGGGCGGGCTTTATCGGGTCGCATCTCGCCGAGCGGCACCTCACCCTGGGCGACGAAGTCTGCATCGTCGACGATCTCTCCACCGGCTTCATCGCTAATGTTCAGCATCTCAAGATTCATCCCGAATTCAGCTACTACATCGACAGTGTGACCAATAAGCATTTGATGACCGAATTGGTCGATCTCTGCGATGTCGTGTATCATCTCGCGGCTGCCGTTGGTGTGCGCCTCATCGTCGATAGCCCCGTGCGCACCATCGAAACCAATATCCGTGGCACCGAGATCATCCTCGAACTGGCTGAAACCAAGCGCAAGCGCGTGCTCATTACATCGACCTCGGAGGTATATGGCAAACGGGAGCGTGTGCCGTTCCGTGAGGATGACGACCTGGTGATGGGGCCGACGACCAAGAGCCGCTGGAGCTATGCCTGCTCGAAGGCCATCGACGAGTTTCTCGCCATCGCATACTGGAAAGAGAAGCGAGTCCCGACCGTGATTGCACGCCTGTTCAATACCGTGGGGCCGCGGCAGACCGGCCGTTATGGAATGGTCGTCCCCAACTTCGTGGTCCAGGCATTGACCGGAAGGGACATCACACTCTTCGGTGACGGTGCGCAAAGCCGCTGCTTCACGAACGTCAACGATACGGTGGATGCCCTGGTCGGCATAGCCGCTCATCCTGAGGCCAATGGCGAGGTGTATAACGTGGGCAGTGACCACGAAATAACCATCATCGAATTGGCAATGCGCATCAAGCGCATGACAAACTCGGATTCGCAAATCGTGTTCGTGCCTTATGGCAAGGCCTATGAAGAAGGCTTCGAAGATGTGCGGCGGCGGGTTCCAGACATCAGCAAGCTGAACAGGCTCATCGGCTATCGTCCGCGCCTGTCGCTGGAACAAACCTTGGAGAGCATCATCGCCGACCAGCGCGCTCGCTTGCGGCAGCACGGAGTAGCCGTCACTGTTCGCTGAGCTCGATTCGTAGACCCCGACTCTGAATCCCGTGTTCATCGAGGAGATCGCAATAATGCGTGTGCTGGTGACCGGCGGTGCAGGGTTTCTGGGTTCGCATCTGTGCGATGCGTTGCTCGCAAATGGCCACTCCGTCGTCTGCGCCGACAATCTGCTGACCGGCCGGATGGAAAACCTCGCCCATCTCCGCCACGAGTCTCGCTTCACCTTTCTTGAGAGGGATGTCAGCCAGCCCTTCGATCCCGGTAAGGTTGACTACATCTTCCATTTCGCGTCGCCCGCCAGCCCCGTGGATTATCTCGATCACGCCATCGAGACCCTGCAAGTCGGCTCGCTTGGTACCATGAACTGCCTCGAATTGGCGGCGAAATACCGCGCCAAGTTTCTATTGGCCTCGACCTCGGAATGTTACGGCGATCCTCTGGAGCATCCGCAGAGAGAAACCTATTGGGGGAACGTGAATCCCATTGGCCCACGTTCGGTGTACGACGAATCCAAACGCTTCGCGGAAGCGGCCACCATGGCCTACCACCGCCATCGCCGGGTAGATACGCGCATGGTCCGCATCTTCAACACCTATGGTCCGCGCCTGCAACTCAACGACGGACGGGTGATCTCAAACTTCATGAAGCAAGCGCTCGGCAGCGAAGATCTGACAGTCTACGGCGATGGGTCGCAGACGCGCAGCTTCTGCTATGTGAGCGACGAAGTGGCGGGAATACTGGCGCTGTCGAAGTCTGACGAGCACGAGCCGACCAACATCGGCAATCCCGTCGAGTTCACCATCCTGGAGTGCGCCCAGACTGTGCTCCAAGTGACCGGGTTGAGCAGCAAGGTGCGATATGAGCCGCTCCCGGCGGACGATCCCAAGCAGCGACAGCCCGACATCAGCAAGGCCAAGCGGCTGTTGGGATGGGAGCCATCCATCGATTTGCAGACTGGATTAAATCTGTCCTTGGATTACTTCAAGTCGGCGGTGCGGGACGGGAACGAGCGTGCAACCAGATAGTTGGGTCCGTCGCGCTGGCATCTCGTAGAATGAGTGTAGGGTAAGCGAAGGAGCCCGCTCCATGGATACTCAACTCGAGTTCGAGTCGCTCCGCCGCGAAAATTCCTCATGGTGGCACACGGCCCGGCGCAAGCTGTTGCGCGAGGCTGTCGCCCAGGCCGTGCACGGCAAACGCGATGCCCGCGTTCTGGATCTCGGCTGTGCAGCGCAACTGCACCCTGATTCCATTCGCACCGTTAATGCGCACAGTTCGTTGCCGGCCCTGGCGTTCTACCAGATCGAGGGTTCCCAAAATCTGGTTTGCACCGGACCTGAGGACTTGGGGTTCGTGTCAAACTCGTTCGACGCCATCCTGGCCGGTGACATCCTGCAGTTGGTTTCCGATGACCGCAAAACGCTTCGCGAGCTGCGTCGCGTGTTGAAGGATGGGGGCCTGCTTTGCCTTACCGTGCCGGCCTATCCGTTCCTCTGGGGTGACGACGATGAAGCGCGCGGGCATCAGCGCCGTTACACGGCCGCTGAGCTGCGGCGCAAGCTTAACAATTGCGGCTTCGAAATATCCCGGGTCTCGTACCTGGTAGCGACCGGATTTCTGCCGTCCGTACTTGATCGTATGTTAACTAACATGTTCCGCAAGACCGTCGCATCGCGCACGGTAGCTGATGGAGACTCCCGTTTGGCTAACGCCGTCATGGTCATGTTGCTCGATTGCGAGCGCCATCTGATTCGCTACATCAACCTGCCCTTCGGTACGCGCGTCGTCTGCTGGGCGCGCAAGCCGGCATTAGTCGCGGAGCGCGTTACCGTGCCCGCCTGGGAGCGCCAGTGGGCTCGCCCCCCGTTGCCGCAAGGCATGACCATGAGTCAGCCCGACCTGCCTGAAACCTGGTCCGCAAGTTAAAATCGACCCGTGGCCCTGTTGCGAAGCGTTGGCACCACCCTGGAGATGATCAAATGGGAGCACTCTGTCCTGACGCTCCCGTTTGGTTTGACCGGAGCCGTACTGGCGGCTCGTGGTATTCCCACTTTGCACACGTCGATTTGGATCATCGTCGCGCTGGTGGCGGCGCGTTCGGCGGCCATGGCCTTCAACCGGCTGGCGGATGTAACTATCGACGCGGCCAACCCTCGCACTCGTGTACGCGCGCTTCCAGCCGGCAAGTTGACGAAGTCGTTCGTGGCCTGGTTCGTAGCGGTCACGTCAGCCATCTTGATCTTCGCCGCATATCAGCTCAATCCGCTGGCGTTTTATCTATCTCCGGTGGCCCTGGCGATTATCTTCCTGTATTCCTTCAGCAAGCGCTTCACGCGCTGGTCGCACGTGTTGCTTGGACTCGCGATGGGCACCGCTCCAGCCGCTGCTTGGATCGCGGTGCGCGGCTCGCTCGATCCCCGCATCCTGATCCTCACTGCCGCCGTCGTCTTTTGGGGCGCAGGCTTCGACATCCTGTATAGCTGCCAGGACTACGAGTTTGATTGCTCAAGCGAAGTTTATTCCGTCCCTAAGGCCTTCGGTATTCGTACCTCTCTGAACATCGCTCGATTCTTCCATCTCATTACGATTCTTTTGCTGGCTTGGATGGTGGTGGCGTTTGGGCTGGGCAAGATTGCGATCGCCGGAGTGGTGTTTGTGGCGCTGCTGTTGATCTATGAGCATTCTCTGGTGAAGCACGACGACCTCAGCCGGGTGAATGCCGCCTTCTTCACCATGAACGGCCTGGTCTCGATGGCATTGCTGTTTTTCATCGCAGCAGACCTGCTGCTGTCGCGGTAAGCCGCGCCGTCGCAGCAGGGGCGATGGTCGTTTGCCCTGTCAGATCAGCCCTACCGAAGGCTCTTAAGCTCCGGTGCGACGAGCGGATTTAGGAACGCCAAGATAAGGAGGCGCTCATTGGCCTGAACAGGCTGAGGATGATTGAGCTCCGCTCGTCTGACTCGCACATTCAGTGTTTTCATTCTCGTCACTCAGTTGGAAAACCTGGATGCGCGCGTTCTGCGTATCGGCGACATAGATGCGGTTTGTCGAGTCGACCCACAAGCCTCTCGGCGCATTAAACTCGCCCATTCGGAAGCCCGCTTTTCCGAAAGACCCCAGGGGTTTGCCATCCCGGTTGTATGCCCTGATCTCAGAGGTGCTGACATAGGACACATAGACGTTGCCTTCTTTGTCTATGCCTAGCCCATCAGCCTCTTGTCGGGGAGCCAGGTAGACGCTAAAGCCTCCAACCAGGTTGAACTCCAAGCCCAGGATTCGAACCCGCGTTCCCCCAGAATCGAGAACAACAACTTCGTGGTCGCCCACAGCAATTTCTGTCGGGTTGTTAAGTTCCCGCGGGCCAGTATCGTTCCGGAGCTTCAATCCTGGTGTGCTGCCGTCTTTCCACTGTTGCCCGGTACGTTTCAAGACGTTGCCCTGCAGATCGAGCATGAAAACAAGATGGCGGGGGCCGTCGGCAAGGTATAGATGACCAGCCTTACGGTCAATGGCGATTCCAGTCAGCCGTCGGTACATGTTCTCGCCGTGGAAGATTCCGATAAGGCGAACGAAACTTCCGTATTGGTCGTAAACCAAAACGATTCCCCGCGCCAAGTCAGTGATGTAAATATTGTCGTCCCCGTCCACGGCGACACCGCCCGGTAGCTGGAGCCGGCGACCTTGTCCGCCGAGAATGCTGAACGACGTCTTTCTTTTGGGGTCGAGGATGTGAACAGCCGGGACGCTGGGGTCTGTGAGGATGACCCGCCGCATGGAGTCGGTGGTCAGACGTTGCGGCACCTGCAACACCCTTCGGTGTCCATAGGCAAAGGTGACAACGGCGTCACGAGCATTACCCAGCGGGGGATTGGTTTCCGGCAAATCGACTGCATGGTCGGGTGGCTCATAGGATTCGACGACTCGCCCGTAGGAATGAAGCATCTTGGGGGGGACGTCACGCTGCTGGGTATCGGGAGAGGGTCCGATTCCCATTCTCTGAAGAAAGTTGCTGAACTTCGATGACGCTCGGTATTTTCCGTCCGCCGAAAACATCCCGACATATTCCACTTCGCGACCATTTTCCAGATTCAGGCGGGCAAAAGAGCGTGCATGTTTCGGTCCCGCGGCATGCGGCGGGTCGGACGGGTGACTGCTGGATAGGCCGTCGTCAATGCCTTGATTGAGCTCGCCCACCGCGAGTAGCAGGGCGATAAGTAATAAGCACGCACGAAACCGAATACCGAAACACAGCTTCATGTCTCTCGCCCTTGTCGTATGCTCCCGGACAAGGAAGCTCCTCCAGGAATTGACCGTCTTGGGAGTCCTTGTTGTTAAGAACGACAGTGAACGTGTCCCAGGATGACGACGTGCGGCTGGGAAGGCCAGAGTATCGACTCGTAAGTTAGCAGGTAATGGCGCTACTTCCAGTGACTCCCGTCACCGGGCAACGTTTGCTGGCTTCGGAAGTTTGTCGCCGGCTCGGGGAACCGCCCCCGCGCGATTTTGATCGCTCTCCTGGGTTATGATTAAAGAGATATTCACCGCATCGCATCAGCGCGTCAGCGCCAACATGATCCTAGGGGTCGAAGTGCGCAGGCGCCCGGCCACCAAGCTGTCCGTGGCGGAAAGAGGGTAAGCGATTATCGTAACAATTGTGCATTCTACGAAACGACATTCAGAAGAGAAATCGTTGCGCCGAATCATCCGGAACTGGCTCCTTGGCGCTGGAGCCTTAATGTGGCTAAGCCTGGGCGTGTTGCCCTGCGCCTTTGTATCGCCGGCTGTGGCGCAGTCTCAGCAGCCTCCCGTCGTTCAGGGATCTCCTGACGCACAAGGGAAAGGCGCGTCCATCGGTACGCAGCCCGATCAGCAACTGTCAGGGAACGTCAGCGGAACCGTGATGGTTCAAACTGGGGCTGTTGCTGTCGGTGCCCAAGTAGAACTTACGCGTGAAGGACAGTCTGGAAAGCAGGAGGTGTTGTCCGACGACAACGGGCACTTCTCCTTCGCCAATCTTCCTCCTGGACCCTTTCAGCTCACGGTTGCGTCGCCAGGTTTCGCAACCGAGTCGTACTCTGGAGCCCTGCGCCCGGGGGAAGCAGTTATTGTCCCGCCGATCATGCTGAGCATTGCCGCCGCGGTCACGGAAGTGAAGGTCGAGCTCACGGAGGTCGAAGTGGCGGAGGTGCAGATCAAGGAACAAGAGAAGCAACGTGTGCTCGGCATCATTCCAAATTTTTATGTCACCTACCTCCCCGACGCAGCGCCTCTGGTACCGAGGCAAAAGTTCCAGCTCGCCTCGAGGTCAGTTATAGATCCCTTCACCTTCGTGGCTGTGGGCGCTCTTGCAGGAATTCAGCAGGAAGCCGATCAATACGGGGCATACGGGCAAGGTGCAGAAGGTTATGCGAAACGCTATGGGGCAGCTTACGCCGGCGTTGTTACGGGTACCTTCATCGGAAGCGCCATATTGCCGTCTCTCCTGAAACAAGATCCACGTTATTTCTACAAGGGAACCGGGAGTACGGGATCACGGCTGCTTTACGCGCTCGGTAACGCTGTAATTGCCAAGGGCGACAATAAGCGCTGGCAGCCGAATTATTCTGGGATTCTCGGTAGCTTCGCAGAAGGTGGTATCTCATATCTCTACTATCCGGCAAACGATCGCAATGGAGGATTGTTCGTTGAAAACTCGCTGATCAGAATTGCTGAAAGTGCCGTCGCTGGTGTCTTCCAGGAATTTGTCCTTCGGAGATTGACGCCGCGCCTTCAGAGCCACCCTTCGGACCCGCTCTCAAGCACAACGGACCAGGTACCCGGCAAGTCGCAGCCGGTACAGCCTGATGAATCGAAGAATTCTGAGTGAGTGGCTGGCAACCCGGAGACTATCTTCGTGTGATTTCCTTCCTTCCCTGGGATATGATTGAGCGGATGTCCACCGTATCGCACCAGCCCGTCAGCGCGAAAAAGTTGCACCCCTTCCAGGCCGACGATCAACGGCTGCAGCCCATCCACGACAAAGTGATGGCGCAGGAGCGTCTCTCGGCGGATGATGCACTGGCGCTCTATCGCTCGGGCGACATCCTGGCGATTGGCTGGCTGGCGAACCACGTCCGCGAGCGCATGCACGGCGACATTGCCTACTTCAACGTCAACCGGCACATCAACTACACCAATGTTTGCGTGGCCGCCTGTCGCCTGTGCGCCTTCGGCCGCAAGAAGGACGCGCCCGGGGCCTACACCATGGCGCTGGAAGAGGTCTGGAACACCGCCGCATCCGGCTACACCGAGGCGATCACCGAGTTTCACATCGTCGGCGGCCTGCATGCCGACTTGCCGTTCCAGTACTACGTCGATCTGATCGCGGGGTTGAAAGAACGCTTTCCCGAAGTGCATCTCAAAGCGTTTACGATGGTCGAGATCGCCTTCTTCTCGAAGATCGGCAAAATGACGCCGCGCGAGGTGTTGATCAAGTTCAAAGAGGCGGGACTCGACTCCATGCCCGGCGGCGGCGCCGAGATTTTTTCCGACCGCATCCGCCACATCATTTGCGATCACAAGATCGACGGCGACGACTGGCTCCAACTTGCGCGCACCGCGCATGAAGTGGGCCTGAAGTCGAATGCGACCATGCTCTACGGCCACGTCGAGAACGATGAAGACCGCGTCGATCATTTGCTGAAGCTACGCGCCCTACAGGACGACACGCATGGCTTTCAGACATTCATCCCGCTGGCCTTCCATCCCGACAACACTCCACTTCAGCATCTGCCTAAGACCACCGGCATGCTCGACCTGAAACAGATCGCAGTCTCGCGCCTGGTGCTCGACAACTTTCCCCATATCAAATCGTACTGGCAGATGGTGACGCCAAAGATGGCGCAGATCACGTTGCGCTTTGGCGCCGACGACATAGACGGTACCGTCGTCGAAGAGAAGATCTACCACGATGCCGGCGCCACGACGCCGCAGGGCTTGCGCCGTCAGGACCTCATTCGCCTGATCACCGAGGCGGGCCGCATCCCGTTCGAGCGCGATACGCTGTACCGGCCCGTCACCCGCACCGAGACGACGGTCACCGTCGCGGTCTAAGGGCCCCTACTTCTTCTGCTCGGGCGCCAAGTGTTTCCGCCCCGGCATCGGCGGCCAGCCCAGCGACTGTCCCTGATACAACGCCACGGCGTTCTCATACCGCTTGCCGTCGCCGTCATGTACCGCAAAACGCCGGAGATGTTCGGGCCGTCCACTCCACATGCAGACTCCCGCGTAGGCTCCGTCTTTGCGCAGGATGTAATAGCTCATGTCCACATATTGCAGCTTCTCCGGATACCCTTCATAGTTGCGGACGATGCGCTTCAGCGCATCCATACCGGCTTCTTGCGGTGACATGCCGCGCCGCATGTTCTCCACGATGGTGTGTGCACCGCACACCTTGATATTCTCTTCGCCGTTGCCGGTCGCTCCCGCCGAGCCAACATCCTGGTCGGTGTAACTGCCGGCTCCGATGATGGGCGAGTCGCCCGCGCGTCCAGAGATTTTCCACGCCAAACCGCTGGTGGTGGTCGCACCTGACATCTCGCCCTTCTCGTTCACCACGGAGCAATGAATTGTTCCGGTCGGCGGCCGCAGAACCCGTTCGATGGCAGCCATGCGAAACTCCGGCTCAACGCCAATCTTCTCCGCCAGTTTCCCCATCCTCTGGATGCGCTCGTCATAGTATTCCGAAACATTTCCCGCGGTGTCAGGAAATTTGAACTTCGGACTAGCCAGCCCCGGTCCCCACCAATCGTCGTTGGACATGCTCTCGCGCCATAGCTGCCAGGTCTTGCGCGAGCGCTCGGTCAGCAGGTTCTCACGCGGGAAGCCCATCTTGAACCCGAACTTCTGCGCGCCCTCGCCCACAATCATGACGTGGCCGGTATGCTCCATCACCGCCTTCGCCAGCAGGGAAACGTTCTTGATCTCTTCGACCGCCGCTACCGATCCGGCCATCCGCGTCGGACCGTGCATGCAGCAGGCATCAAGTTGCACCACGCAGTCTTCGTTAGGCAACCCACCCAGACCGACACTGTCCTCGTTGGGATCGTCCTCCGGCCCGGTGATGACCTGCATCACCGCATCGAGCGTGTCGCCGCCGCTGGTCAACACCGCGTAGCCGCGGTCGAGGTAGTTGTAGCCGATAGCGGCACAGATGATGACTGGCTTCTTCGGCAGCGCTCCTGGCGATCCGCCGGTCTGAGCAGTCTTTCCCTGCGCCTCAAGATCGAGTGCAAGTGACGCGGATGCAATAGCGGTGGTGGCAATAAAATCGCGACGGGTAACTGCCATGTAATTTCTCCGGATGAATGGTTACGGCCAAGCAGCATAGCACGAGGTCTCCTTGCCGCATGGCCGGGCGACACAAAGAAGGCACAGCGCCCGGCTGTGCCTTGGACTGGGTAGCGGGTACTGGCCTAGCTGGCGGCCTTCACCGAGGTGTTCTGGTCGGCCCGGAAGCGCAGCAGGGCCGCGATTCGTCCAATCTGATCGAACTGCTCGTCGTTGGCGATGTACACAATATCGATCCCATTCCGAATCGCATGTCCTACAATGGCATCGCCGACGTTTTCCAGTTGCGTATTCTCTTTTCCGCAAACCGCGCACGCCGCCGCATCATGCAGGTCCATGTGACCGCAGTGGTAGCACTTCACTCCCGGCGCCAGGAAGTTCGAGCCGAGCAGCAGGGTCTGCACCTCGCCGGCCTCCAGCGAACGCAACACCCGTCGCAAACCAATTGCGCCGCAGCCATTGCGATGGGCTTCCCCGATCACCTCGCGGATCAGGTCCTGCTTCAAGCGAGAGTTGTATCGGGCGAGTTGCTCCATCGCCATCTGCTTGGTCTGGTCGAGTGTCGCGACCTTGGGGTCAATGCGGAAGTGTCCCACCAGACGCTGCTTGGAGTTCGAGTGCAATTCCGCGTGGATGTCGGACCAGATGTCATCATGGCACCCGATCAGCAATCGATCGCAGCTCCCTCGCTCGAAGTACTGTTCAATGCAATCCGCCACCGTCTTGAAGTGTTGCTGGGCCTCGTTCATCTGCTTGCGCTCAACGTGTCCAGCGTCATAACCGCGCCAGCCGTCGCTCTTGCCGCGGCGGGTGAGTTCGTTGATGAAGTCCTGCTTTTCGACGATCTCATCGTTCACGATCTCGAAGACGCGCGCTTTGGTGCGGTCGACCAGCACCACGCAGGCATGTTGCACCCCGTCCAGCACCGCGGCCAGGGGTTTCAGATGAAAACGCTGGTTCACGAAAAGGTTGGTCTTGAGTAGTTGCGCAGGAATATCGAACTCGCGCCAGACGCTCTGTTTGCTGCAGGCGAAAATTGCCTTGGCTTTGCCGCCGTTTCCGCGCAAGGTCTCGGCGATACCCTGAATGCGGTCCAGGTCGGAACGGGCACAACCATTTCTGCCGTGCTTCTCCGCTTCGCGAAGCGCATCACGGACCAGGCCCTTGACCAGGATTGATTCTTCGCGATGCGATTTATTCAGGGGCGTCGCGGGCTGGTAGTAAAAAGTAACCGCACAAGTTTCCGGCGAATGAAAGTTGGCGAGTTCTCGGATGTCATCTCGTGTGATCATTCCGGTTCTCCTTAGCGATAGTCATGCTTGTAAGATGATTGAGACTGCTCGGCAGCCCTTGGTTAAGCGCTCGCGGAATACTCCACGGGCTTCTCCTTGAGCGGGTCTTTGATGGGCAAGACGCGTTGCAAATGTTCGCGGGCCTTGCGAATCGACGCGCGCTCCTCCTCTACGCTGCGATTGGTGATATCGGCGATCTCTTCCGGCGTAAAGCCTTCGATGGCGTACAAAATAAAGGCTTCGGCCTCGTTGCGCCCGGCATCGCGCAGGGTCGCCTCTACCAGAGCAATAAGTTCGTCTCGCGCCGCCAGCTCTTCAGGATTGTTGGCGGTCGGGTCGGGAATGACGTTTTCCTCCAGTAGTCGCTCATCTGGCTGATGGAATTGCAAACGGGCCTCATCGCTCGCACGCTCGTTCTGCCGGCCATGCGAGCGTTCCAACGGGACGTGCCCGTCCTCGCGGTTCTCCCACGCAATCCGATCAATCGCCTGCATTGCCAGCCGATGCACCCAGGCTTCCAGCTTTACTCGTTCGGGGCTTTCGTTCTGCTCGCTCAGGGCGTTTGCAATCGCTTCCCCCACCACATCTTCTACCGCGACCTGGCCGGGCTGGAGCTGGCCCTGGCTGTCGCGGTAGTCGATTTCCCTTTGGACGAAGCGCTGCAGGCGCGGCAGATTGACGTTAAGGTAACTGGAAATGTCGGCGCTGGAAATGTGCTCCGGCTTGACCGCTGCCATCGTCGCTTCGAACGGCACCGTCCCGACGCGAACTCGCCCCAGACTGCGGCGGCGCGCTCCCGTGTGATGGCTGCGCAGCAGATTCTTATGCTTCTTGACCTGCTCTGCCATGGAATCGAATGCGGCTTTGATCGTAGCTGTTGCTGTCGGGCTGCTCTCCTGCGCCGCCATCTGCCCCGACGGCAGTCGCAGGTTGAGCGACACAACCACGCCCTCGCGCGCCGAGTTTTCTTCGATAACCCCTTTCAGGTGCACCAGTTCGGGACGGAACACCCGGAGATATCGGCCCAGCTTTTCCAGTTGTTGGTTGATCAGTCTTTCGAGGTCGGAAGTTTTAGAAATCTTGTAGCTGAAATGAACGTTCATCAAAGGCCCCTCCGGACGGACTTGGTTCCCATCCGCAGCTACATTCCTTTACTTAAATTTTACTCCTGTTCCTACAGAAGCAAGCAGAAAATGAGGAGTTGTTTTCATTCAGGAGCCAGAAAGGAAAAGCGCACGGTCTGGCAAAATTTCTCGTGCGTTCGCGTGTTTCAACCCAAACAAAGGCCTTCCGAAGGGAAGGCCTGGACGATCAATCGGGACGCGATTTTTTATCTCTCGGGAATGCGTATCTTTACGTCCGGACGCCGGTCTACGTGGATGGTCTCGATAAACCGGACCTTGCTCTTGTTGAGCTTCATCACCAGCGACGAGGTACGCACGCCGTCTCCAAAAAAGCGCACACCCTTGAGCAGCGGCCCATCGGTGACGCCGGTTGCGGAAAAGATGATGTTCTTGCCGGGCGCGAGATCGTCGGCGGTATAAATGCGCTTAGGATCGGAGATGCCCATGTCCTTCATGCGCTCCCCTTGTTCCGGCGTGTAGCCAACCAGGCGGCCGACCATGTAGCCGTTCAAGCAGCGAATGGCTGCTGCGGTAATCACTCCCTCGGGAGCTCCACCCGTACCCATGACCGCGTGCACTCCGGAACCGAGCATGGCCGCTGCGACGCCGGGCGAAAGATCGCCGTCGGAGATGAGCCGAATGCGCGCTCCGGCTCTGCGAATCTCGTTGATTAAGGTCTCATGCCGCGGGCGGTCGAGGATGATGATCACCAGATCTTCGACGCCGCGGTCCAGCACCTTGGCAATCACATTCAGGTTGTGCGACACCGGCGCCTCAAGGTCGACCATGCCCTTGCAGGATCGGAGCCGTACGACGATCTTCTCCATGTAGCAGTCGGGTGCGTGCAGCAGGCCGCCCTTCTCCGAGGCGGCCAGCACCGTAATGGCGCCGGGCGAGCCAGTGGCGCACAGGTTCGTGCCTTCCAGGGGATCGACCGCGATGTCCACTGCGGGATAGCTGCCGCCATCGCGCTTGCCCACTTTCTCGCCGATGTACAGCATAGGAGCTTCGTCGCGTTCGCCCTCGCCGATGACGATGGTTCCATCCATCGGTACCGAGTCCATGACCCCGCGCATGGCTTCCGTCGCCACCTGATCGGCGTGCTTGCGGTCGCCTTGCCCCATGGTTTTGCCAGAGGCGATGGCCGCTTCCTCGACCACACGCAGGAACTCCAGCGCGAGGTCGGTTTCCAAATTTGCAGTCGGAGAGTGTTCAACGCTCGGTTCTTCTATTTGAACTTTGGTCGCCATGTGGCCTCCGGGATGGGACTTGCGGTACGAACCGTCAGCTACCACGGAATCGCGCAAGCCGAGCGCCGTTCTGAGACGGGGTAGTGCGGGACCACTCAGTGCAGCTGCGCCGTTCTCTTCAGCACAATCGCAAAGGATACACCTCTTGCCAAAAGTGTTCGAGGACTTTCGTCACATCCCTGACGTTCCTGGCAGGCCGCTGACAAACTCGGAGACCTGAGGATCTTGAGGGGGCGAACCTCTAGGTGCGCCGTAGCAAGTTCTTTGTATTGTGGCTAGTGGATAGACAGCAGTTCCCGCTCTTCCTAGCCCCTATTCACTAACCACTGCCTTCAGAACGCCGCGTGCCCCGTAATGTGCTCGCCAATGATCAGGGCATGAATGTCGTGCGTTCCCTCATACGTCTTTACCGATTCCAGGTTGGCCATGTGGCGGAAGATGGGATACTCGTCGGCGATGCCGTTGGCGCCCAGGATGTCCCGGCCCATGCGCGCGCACTCCAGTGCCATCCAGACGTTGTTGCGCTTGGCCATTGAGATATGCCACGGCTTGACCTTGCCCAGGTCCTTCAGGCGGCCCACCTGCAGCGCCAGCAGCTGCGCCTTGGTGATCTCGCTGATCATCCACACCAGCTTCTCCTGCACCAACTGGTGCGACGCGATGGGCTGGTCGCGAAACTGCTTACGGAATTGCGCGTACTGCAGAGCGCAGTCATAACAAGCCATTGCGGCCCCGATTGCGCCCCATGCAATGCCGTAGCGGGCCTGGTTGAGACAGCTTAGAGGAGACTTCAGCCCGCCCGATTCAGGTAATAGGTTTTCTGTTGGGATACGGACATCCTGTAAAGCAAGACTTGAAGTAATCGACGCCCGCAGCGAAAACTTGCCGTGAACGTCGGCAGCCTTGAATCCCGGCCGGTCGGTCTCGACAATGAAGCCGCGTATCCGGTGGTCCTCATCTTCGACCTTGGCCCAAATGATGGCGATGTCGGCAATCGAACCTGAGGTGATCCACATCTTCTCGCCGTTCAGGACGTAGCTGTCGCCGTCCTTGTGGGCGCGTGTCCGCATGGCGCCCGGGTTTGAGCCAGCATCGGGCTCAGTTAAACCAAAGCATCCAAGAATCTCGCCAAGCGCCATCTTGGCCAGATACTTCTGCTTCTGCTCCTCGCTGCCAAAGGCGTAGATGGGATACATGCACAGTCCCGACTGCACGCTGACGAACGAGCGCACGCCACTATCGCCGCGCTCCAGTTCCTGCGTCATCAGGCCGTATTCGACGGCTGACATGCCCGCGCACCCGTATCCTTTGAGACTGGCGCCGTAGAAGCCCAACTCGCCCATGGGCTTGATCAGTTCTTTGGGAAAGCGGCCCTCGCGGTTGCACATCTCGATGATGGGGATGAGGTTTTCTTCGATGAACTTGCGAGTATTGTCGCGGACCAAGCGCTCGTCGTCGCTGAGCAAAGTGTCGTACTCGATGAAATCGACGCCCTTGAATTTGAGTGCCATGTCTTGTCGCTCTGCGCTTACACCCCGAGAGCAAAAACACGACCCTATCAGGCAGAGACCTTACGGGTCAAACTCACGGTCGCTGACTGGACGTGGAGCATTGGCTGTCTTGGCGGACTAAGCTTCGATAAGAATCGCGATATCACGCTGGATATTCTCAGGAGGGTCGAGGACCGCCATCAACGCATCCAATGGCTGAATGCTAGACTTCAATTTAAGAGCGAGCCAATGTCAACCCTGCAAGAACGCCTCGACGGATTCAAGAAGAGCTTTGCGTCCGGTGCTCCTCCCTACAATGTGAAGCCGGAAACTGTGGCGACGATGCATCGCGCGACCGCGGAGCTGAAAGCGACCGGCATTGAGAACAACGCGCTGAAAGTCGGAGACCGCGCGCCACAATTCAGCCTGTTCAATCAGGACCACGTTCAAGTGAATTCCGCCGACCTGCTTCGTGAGGGCCCGCTGGTAGTCAGCTTCTTCCGGGGACACTGGTGACCCTACTGCAATATGGAGCTGGAGGCTCTACAACAGGTCGAAGGCGACGTCAGGCAGCTGGGAGCACGGATCGCTGTCATCAGTCCGGAGCTTGAGAAGTACACGCGCCTGATGCATCGGAAGCTGAATCTCACGTTCGACATCCTGACTGATTTGCATCTCAAGACGGCGGAGCAGTTCAGGCTGGTGTTTGTGCTGCCAGACTATCTGCGCGATCTCTACAAGTCGTTTGGAAGCACGCTGGACAAGTTCAATGATGAGCCGCAATACCGTCTGCCGATGCCGGCGCGCTACATTATCGACTCCAGCGGGACCATTCGTGCCGCCGACGTGAATGCCGACTATACCATCCGGCCTGATCCTTCGGAGACGGTGAAAAAGTTGGCAGCGCTGAAGGGACCAGGTGGATAGGCGAGATAATCGGCACGCAAGGGCGAAGAGAGTCTGAATTCGGACGCCCTTGCTCCTGTCCCGTCAAACGGAACATAGGGGTAGTGTCTCAGTTTGAAATTGTGATTTGTGGATTTCTATAGAGCGAACCTTCAGGTTCGCGGTCAAGCCAGTCCTCTTCGAGCGGGAGCCCCGGCCGGGGCGGCACAGCAAGCGTAGTTTGTGCCGTGCCTAAAGGCACTCGGATTCTCATAACGTTTCGGACGCGGGCAGGCAGAGCGACCGAACCCTCAAAGCGCGGTCACCCTCCGTTGCAGCAGCAGAAAATACAGCGCCATCAGAATCAGCAGCAAACCGTTCACGCTCAGCACCAAGGGGGCGGTGAACACCGGAACCAGCCATCCCGACACCAGGTTGCCCATGGGCATGCCGCCGCGAAAGGCGCAGTTGTAGACGCTCATCACGCGCCCGCGCATTTCGTTGGTGGTGATTAACTGCACCAACGAAGTTACCGTGGCAAAGACCGCCATCATGGAAGCCCCCACGATCAGCAACATGCTGTAGCTCAGCGGCAACGATTTTGAGAGGGAAAACCCTACAATTGCGGCGCCGAGGCAGATCAGCACGCTGACGGCAAATCTCCCCTTGTGGCGTATATTGCCCATGCTCGCTACCGCCAGCGAGCCGCAGATCGAACCGAGGCCCATCAGCGAAAGCAGATTGCCATAAGTCTCCGGACCGCGGCGGAAGATGTCTTTGACGAACACGGGAAGATATGTCCGCATGGGCATAGCCAGCGCCGTCATGCAGAACGCCAGCACGATCAGCGCCTCCATGGAGTTCTGCTTGCGCACGAACTTGATGCCCTCCTTCAGGCTGGTGAACATCGACTCAGCGGTCTTCACCGGCAGGAACCGGGTTGTGATCATCATGAGCGAAATGATCGGCGCCAGGAAGGAGAGCGCATTCAGCCCGAAGCACCACTTCTCGCCCAGCTTGCCCAGAGCCAGACCGGCAAGCGCGGGCCCGATGGTCACCGCCAGGTTGAACTGGATTGAATTTAACGCAATGGCATTGGGCATGTCCTCGCGCTCAACCAGCGTCGGAATCAGCGCCGAATACGCCGGGCCGCCAAACGCTTGCGCGAAGCCGGAGACAAACGAGAGACACAGAATTGGCCAAACGTGAGTCAGTCCCTTGGCGACCAAAATCGTAAGCACCGTCGCGCTCCCCATCTGCACGTACTGGGAGGCGAGCAGGACCTTATGGCGCTCGATCCGGTCGGCCACCACGCCGCCGATCAGCGAAAACAGGAAGATGGGAATGCCGCCGAGAAACTGGTCCAGCGCGAGCAGGAAAGCCGAGTGGCTCAGGCGGTAAATGAGCCAGCCCTGCGCCACAATCTGCATCCAGGTGCCAATACTGGACGTGCAGGCGCCGAACCACATCAGGCGGAAATCACGATAATGAAATGCCTTGAATACCCTGCGAAACGTTGACGTCGGCATCGGCTCTGGATGTCTCTGGGACTCTATCTTCGCACGGGCACGGGTTCCCGGTCGCTCTGGTAATTTCATCCGAGCGGTCGCTGGCTAGAATCCCGGCGGCCTCTCGCCAGCCACATTGAAGGTGCGCTCCAGTGCGAGTCCGGCTTGTCCCAGGGTTCCCTCGTCGAACAGGCGCCCAATTAACGTGACGCCGTGAGGCACGCGACGCGGCGGCGAAAACTTCGGCAACGGGTGCGCCGGGTCGGGCGCCCAGTCGCTGCGTGCCTCCGCCACTTCCACGAAGCCTGCGCGCAACGTAAGCGAAGGATGTCCGGTGAAGTTGGTGATGGTCAGCATCTCGTCGCGCAGCGAAGGCACCAGCAGCAGATCGACCTGGGAAAAGATGCGGCCCATCTCCGCGGCCACCTTGCGCCGGAAGCGGTCGGACTGCACAAAGTCCACGGCGGAAAGAAAGCGCGATTGGCGAAAGGTGTTTGGCCATGCATCGGGTACCTGCATCTTCATTTCGCGCAGGCCGCCGCTGAGTGTCAGCTCCTCGAACGCGGCTGCAGCCTCCGCGAACAGAATCAGGTCAAGCGAATCATAAGGCCAATCGGGAATGGCAACCTCTACCGGAACCATCCCCACTTTCCTGACCGCTTCCAGCGCGACCCGATCCACATCGGTGGCAGGGTTCTCCTTCATCCAGGCGGGGAAGTAGCCGACACGCAACCCTTGCACGCTGGCGCTTGCGTCGAAGTCCAACTGGCTGGGCACGCTGTTCACGTCGCCCGTGTCAGGGCCGGAAATGACGTTCAGCACGAGTAATGTGTCTTCCACGCTGCGCGCCATGGGGCCGAGCTTGTCCAGCGACCAGCACAATGTCATGGCACCGGTGCGCGCCACCCGACCGTAGGTTGGCCGCAAGCCGGTTACGCCGCATCGCATGGAGGGACTGACAATGCTGCCATCCGTCTCGCTCCCGATGGCGAAGCCGACCAGTCCGGCGGCGGTGGCAGCACCCGGCCCGGCGCTTGAGCCGGACGATCCCTCTTCCAGCAGCCACGGGTTCATCGTCTGTCCGCCGAACCAGATGTCGTTGAGCGCCAGCGCACCCAGACTCAACTTGGCGACCAGCACCGCTCCGGCATCGTTGAGACGTTGCACGACAACGGCGTTCTTTGTAGGCACGCGGTTGCGGAAGGGCTCGGCGCCATAAGTGGTTGGAATACCTGCGGTGTCTAGGAGGTCCTTGGCGCCCCACGGGATGCCGTGCAAGGGCCCGCGATATTTGCCGGCCGCGATTTCCCGATCAGCCTGGTTCGCTTGTTGGAGAGCGAGTTCGCGGGTGAGCGTGATGACGCAGCGCAGTTTGGGATTGAATTGCTCCAGTCGCGCTAAATAAAGCAGCGTCAGTCGCTCCGAAGTAAGCTGGCGCGTCTCGATCCAACGCGAAAGCTGACCTACCGGCGCGAAGGCGATGTCTTCATTGTTGTCAGGTAACGGGCCTGGATCGGTTCTGCTGCGGACAAGTTCGTTGCGCGGTGGGAGTTGTTGTTGCCCGGGCAGTACCGGGGCCCATCGTGACCATGGGGCCAGCGTCGGCTCAAGCGCCACCTTATGCGGCCCTACCCTTCGCTCATAGAGAGGCGCCATGGCGCTGCGCCAGTTGCCGGCTGCTTGCGCAAGTTCCTCGCTGCTGAATTCCACCTGCACCAGCTTTTCCGCCTCGGCAAATGTGGCGGGCGATACTTCCGGGCCCACGGCCGGGGCAGTGCCGAACGCAGGTGGTGCTCCGGGAGGCAGTTCGGTGGGCTTCTGGTCTTGGGCATAAGACGCAACCGCCGCTCCCAACAAGGCAAGAGGCGCTTGGGCGAGAAATTGTCTGCGTGATTTCGACATGGGGCTCCTGAAGCAGAACGTGTCAGAGCGTCCGCGGTCCGAGTGTGCTCGCTTGGCAAGATACACCACCCGGCAAGCCAACGCTCTTCCGCTCATGTAAAATAGCTTTGCTACCCGGCGAGTAGAGAGTGGCGCTAGTGGCGCCCGACTGCAGTCGAAGCCGCTCCATAGGTTTTGGAGCGTGGGCTGATGACGTGTGCATCTCGCGCTGACGCGCCCATCCGCTTCAACCCTGCGTGTACTCCGACCCAAAGTAGACATTAATGCCGCAGCGACCTGCCGACGAAATTTTGTTACGTTCAGGAGAAGAGAATGGCGAAGATTGCAAAGACCGCAGACCGCAAGAAGGTCATGGACACTACCAAGAGCACGGATTGCCCCCAGTGCGGCAAGCCCACCCGCGTTGTGAAGCGCGTGAAAGACCGGGAGAAGGACGTACCGGGCGGCATGTATATCTCGTGCTCGGCCTGCGAGTTTTACGAAAAACTCTGAATTCGTTTCACGCTACAGCTGTCATCCCGAGCGGAGCGCAGCGGAGTCGAGGAATCTGCCGTTGCTAGGAATGCATCAATGCTGCAACCCTACGACCGGCTGCCTTCAGCAAGTTCAGCGGTTCGACCAGGAGCGCGGTTCGCGCCGCGCTCCTGCCGCGTCTGGACGGCGCTGCGTGGTGTTTTTCACGACAATCCCATCGCCTCCGCTATCTCCGCGTCGATCTGATCGACGACCTGCCGTTTCCATCCTTCATTCCACGCCCCGCGCTTGGTCATATAGTGCTGCATGTGCGCCAGAGGGTCCTCAAAACTTGCGGACTCCATCTGGCACTCGATGAGCGTCGGGCCGACGCCGTTGCGTGCCCGATGGATGGATTCCTGCGCCGCGCGCCATACCGCGACCACGTCTTTGCCGTCCACCAGGATGCTGGGGAATCCGTAGTCCTTTGCCACGAAGCTGAATTCTTCAAGGGCGGTATGCGTTCGGCTTCCGAGTTCGTCCAGCGGGCCGCCCCTGGTCACGTAGAGGATCGGCAGTCTGTGAATGCCGGCGAACTTCAGTGCTTCGCGGCTGGCGTCGAGCAAAGCTGCATCCTCATCCCAGAAGGCGACTACCACGTTGGATTTCTTCTCCAGCTTATGAGCCAGAGCGATGCCAGTGGCCAGGTTGAACGGATCGGCGAGGAAGGCTGCGGAAGAGATCGAGCCGGACAGAGTACGCCGGCAGGAGATGAGCGAGGCTCGGCTTTCGTCTGAATTGTTTGCACCAGTATCTTTCAACAAATACTTCAACGATGTTCCCATCGCAATGTGGGCAGCGAAGTTGCGACGAGATACGGCAATGGTATCGTCCGGCTTCAGGTCAATGGACGCGCCAATCACAACGGCTTCATGGCCTGTCGAGACGTTGTAAGCAAGCGTAGCCTTGCCATCGCGCGCCCGCTCTTCCATCATGCGGCACTTCAACATGGCGGAGTACATCCTACGCAGCATGTCGAGGTTCGATGGAGAAGGCCCACTTCCATTAACGGGTTCCATCGCTGGCGACGCCAGTCGTTTTTTCGCCGCGGGGTTGCCGCGGCTGGAGGTTTTCGATCGCTTCTTGCTCTTCGTCACCATTGACGCAATCACCGGAGAATGCGTCATTGTATCCCAGGAAAATTTTCCCCGCGGAAATGCAACATGTCGCTCCCAACTGTTGGGATGAAGGTCGCAATGGTTCGAAGGGCGAAAATCGTAACGCTCGATCTGAGGTGATCAATTTCGCGAGAAGATTTTCAACATCAATGTGTATAAGGCTGTGGAAAACACCGACACGCTATTACCTAAGTTGTAGGAATTCTGAAATCTTCACCACAATGCACCGCACGAAGTGCGGAATGATACGTCATGAAAACTGCATCCCAAGTGACACGCTCTAAGACTGACCGTCACCGCTAGTTCCAGCTCACGCCGCTACCGTGCTAGTCTGGCGCGGTGAAGTCGCGTCTCGACAAACTGCTCTTCCAGCGGGGGCTCGCGCCGTCGCGGGAACGCGGCCAGGCTCTGGTTCTTGCTGGACGAGTGCTGGTTAACGAACAGAAAGTGCAGAAAGCAGGCTCACTTGTCGAAGAGGATTCGATCATCCGCATCCTCGGCGACGACCAGCCGTTTGTCAGTCGTGGCGGATTGAAACTGGAGCGGGCGCTGGAACACTGGCACGTTGATGTGCGCGGTAAGGTCTGCATGGATATTGGAGCATCCACCGGCGGCTTCACCGATTGCCTTCTGCAAAGCGGCGCATCTCGCGTGGTCGCGGTGGATACCGGGTACGGCCAAATGGACGCCCGGTTGCGCAGTGATCCCCGTGTGCGCTTGCTGGAGAAAACCAACGCGCGCTATCTCACCCCCGAACAGATTTGGCCGGACGAGGGACGCGAGCCCCTCAGCGTGGTGGCGATGGACGTTTCCTTCATCTCTGCTACACTCGTTCTCCCGGCCGTAGTGCGCTCTGCGCGCGCGAGCGCGTTGGACAATGCGTTCGAATTGGTTCTGCTGGTGAAGCCGCAGTTTGAAGTCGGTCGGGGCCAAGTCGGCAAGGGTGGGATCGTGCGAGATTCTGAGGCGCAGCAGGTGGCGGTGACCCGCGTTGTCGGCGTTGTGGAAGAATTGGGCGGGATGGGGATTGAAGTTATCGAGTCTCCGATTCTCGGTACCGAAGGAAATCGCGAGTTCCTGCTGCACGCCCTCTTCGACCCTCTTCCGGCAAAATAGCTGCCGCGCTACACTGACGCAGTAGCCGCACCGACCCATGAAGTCTGTCGCCATCATCTCGAAGCCATCAAAGACCGAACTCGCCGGCATTCTGCCGGAGCTGCTGGGGTGGTTTCGCAGCCGCGATTATCAGCTCTACCTCGACCGGGAAACCGCGCAGTACACCAACGGCGAGGAGATTGTCCCGCGCGAGCAAATCGCCGCAAGGCACCCCGATTTCGCCCTTGTCCTGGGCGGGGATGGCACACTGCTCTCGGCGGCGCGTGCTGTGGCACACGAAGGCGTGCCCATCCTGGCGGTTAACCTGGGCTCGCTGGGATTTCTCACCGAAGTGCCACTGAGCGAGATGTACACCACGCTTGACGCCGTGGACTCGTGCCTCTGCCCCATGGAAGAGCGCTCGGTTCTCGATTGCAGCCTGTATCGTGGCGGGGTGTGTCTGGCCCACCACTTCGCCCTGAACGATGTGGTGGTGAACAAGAGTGCGATCTCCCGCCTGATTGACTTCGACCTGCTTATTGATGGGGCCTTCGTTTTCAACTACAAGGCCGATGGCGTGATCATCGCGACGCCCACTGGTTCCACCGCCTATTCGTTGGCGGCAGGCGGTCCCATCCTGATGCCCTCGGTCGAATCCTTCGTGGTGACGCCGGTCTGTCCCCACTCACTCACCCATCGGCCCCTGGTGGTGACCGACAAGGCCCAGATTGAGTTGCGGGTTGAGACCGGCGATGAGGAGGATGCGTTCCTTAGCATTGACGGACAGGTCGGCCTGCCGGTGAAGCAGGGCGATCGCGTTGTTTGCTTCCGCGCCGGTCACACTGTGAAGCTGCTGCGCATGCGAAAAACCTTCTTCGAGGCACTGCGTGCTAAGTTGAAGTGGGGACAGCGGTAATTATCCGGTGTCATCCCGTCTATAACGACGTCGGCATTGTCAAGAGCACACGAATCCTCTGCGAGCCGGAAGCGGGGTCAAGGGCGCCCTCTTTTGGCGTTCATCTCGACCCTTGACGCGGCTTCCGGCTTGCCCACCATGGAGCCAGGAACGAAGCGCAGCGCGGTAGAGCTGAGCTTCGTTCCTTAGCTGAAGATTTTGTCTTTC
Source organism: uncultured Acidobacteriaceae bacterium (assembly GCA_963836295.1). GTDB lineage: Bacteria > Acidobacteriota > Terriglobia > Terriglobales > Acidobacteriaceae > Bog-257. The sequence goes on from CAWIIY010000017.1 coordinate 692,857, forward strand.
CTGGCATCCGATCTTCGGCTCGTTCTTCTGTAATCCGGCGATGGGACCGTCCCCGGCACTCCCACCAGCCATCTCTTCGGGCCTCCCGTTCCCTCCGCGGGGAGGTTGGCCCATGATTACGGCTTCGATCTCCCCACCCTCGGCGGCCGGGAGGCAGGCTGCCCACTCAAGCGTTCGGTCTACTTTCGACCACAGTATGACTCGGGCTCACCTGCATGCGAGCGCCGGCGGCTGCGCCACTCGGCATAGCTGATGCCGTCACGCAACATGCAGTACAAGCGCACCGCCAGCTTGCGGGCCACCGCTACTTTGGCCACTCCCGCGTGCGCGTGAGTGTGCTTGCAGTGGCCGTAAAAACGTTTCAACTCAGGGTCCAGGCGCGCCGCACTATGCCCGCCTTGCACCAGCAGGTAGCGCACAAACGAATTGCCCTGCTTGCTGATGCCGCCCAACCGCTGCTTGCCTCCGCTGGAGTGCTCTCGTGGAATCAGTCCGAAATAGCTGGCCACCTGGCGCGCTCCGGCAAATCGCTCCACTGGGCCCAGCGTAACCACGAAAGCCAAACTGATCACCGGCCCCACTCCGGGATGGGTCATCAGCCGCACCGCATCGGGTCGCGCCTGGGCTTCGCACAGCACCGCCGTATCCAGGCTGGCGATCTGCTGTTCCAACTGCTCCAGCAGCCCCAGCAAAGTCGTCCGCCGTTGGGCCGCGTACCGACCCAACGGCAGGGCTTCCAGTTTCTGCCGTCCGCTGCGCGTCCACAGTCGCCACTTCAGCTGCAGCCCCTGATTCAGGGCCAGAAACTGCAACTGATTCTTGACCTGGGTTTGCCACTGCACCAGCTTGTGACGATGCACCAGCAACTGCCGCGCATCCCGGTCCTTCCGCTGAGGGCACCCAGATGCGCGGAAAACGTTCTTCCACCAGCAGCTTCACCATGTGCTCGGCATCGCGTTTGTCGGTCTTCTGCCTGCGCGTCATCGAAGCCCGGATCTGGGTGGCATCCCCCATCCATACCTGGTGCCCCAGCCCCTCCAGCAGGCGCTCGAACCACCCGCTGAAACCCGTGCTTTCAATCCCCACCAGCACCCCCGCGGGTAAACCACGGTAGAACTCCATGGCCTCCTGCGGATGCGCCAGTCGCCGCTGCCTGATCTCGCCCGTCTGTTTGTCAAAGATCGCTACTTGCTGAAACCCGGGATGGTAATCGCATCCTATAATCAACATGGTCGGCTCCTTCTTGAGCCGCTTGATCGGATTGCACCATCAATGTACTCGAGTCCTGGAGCCGACGTCGTTATGTAATCAAGCGAGCGCAGCGAGTCGAAGGATCCCTGTCGCGGCAAGAAAGTAAGGGCAAGCGTCTGACACGGCGACATCTCCAGTATCGCTGCGCTCGTCACTCCGGATGACACCCTTAGAAACTGCGCGGGCTGTTCGTGAAAGATGCAAGGTGTTCGGAAGGAAAGGCGCGGCGGTAGGGCCGCGCCTTCGGTTATTCGCTATCGGGTTTCAAGCTGTCTTCCAACCAGGAACGTCCTATCAATTCACATTTCCTGGAGCAAAACGTTTGCCCGTCACGAGCTCGGCTTGTGCTTTTAAGATACTGGGAATAACACCAGAGACAGACCGCAGTGGAAGTAGCTGCGTCGTACTTATTTGGTTGCATGCATTCTCCAGTGGAATGCGAGCATAGGACAACTGGCAGCCAAACGCAACCAGCAAAATCGTGGAATCAGGAGAGTTAAGTCAGGTAAGACTCAAGTGGGGGTAGTCAGGTGCGCTCAAGTGCCAATAGCTCGCGGAGGGACTCCCGCTTACGCACGAGCCGCACCCGTTTGCCATCCACCAGCACCTCGGCCGGCCGCGGTCGGCTGTTGTAATTCGAGGCCAGCGACATACCATAGGCGCCCGTATCGAGGATAGCTAGAAGTTCGCCCTCCTCCACCGTAGGCAGTTCACGGTCGCGAGCCAGAAAGTCTCCCGTTTCGCAGACAGGTCCGACGACGTCGACGTTTTCCGTAGCTCGCTCTTTTCGCGCAACAACGGGAACGACCTCGTGATATGCCCCGTAAAGCGAAGGTCGCAGCAGGTCATTCATTGCCGCGTCTACAACTACGAACTGTTTGCCGTTGTTGCGCTTACGATAGATGACGCGGGTGAGCAGGGCCCCGGCAGGGCCCACGATGGCGCGGCCAGGCTCCAGCAGCAGATGCATGCCAAGACCTTTCAGCGGTTCCAACACCGCCTTTGCGTATTGTTTGGCTTGCGTGGCAAAGCTTGCTCGTGGATCTTCTTCGTACTGGATACCGAGACCTCCGCCGGCATCGACGAAGCGAATATCCTGCCCTTCGGCCCGCAACGAACTCGCCAGGGAGGCGACACGCTCCATCGCTTCGCGAAATGGGGTCACATCCGTGATCTGCGAGCCGATGTGAACGCTGACTCCGGCCGGTTCCAGATAGCGTTTTTCCGCGCCTCGACGGTAGAGCGCCGCCGCGTCCCGCCAGGGCACACCAAATTTGTGCTGATGCAGACCCGTGGAGATGTAAGGATGGGTTTCGGTTGCGACGTCGGGGTTCACCCGTACCGCGAAATCAGCTGCTTTGCGAAGATGCATCGCGCGCGCCGCCAGCAATTCCAACTCGTCGGCGCTCTCAACATTGAAGAGCAGGATGCCAGAGCGAAGCGCCAGATCGATTTCCCGGGATAGCTTGCCCACGCCGGAAAAAACGATTTTCGATTTGATCTTACGGCTGGCCTCGGTCGCTCGCTGAAGCTCTCCGCCGGAAACGACATCGAATCCTGCTCCCCAGCCTGCGAGCAGGCGCAAGATGGCAAGATTTGAATTCGCTTTTACCGAGTAGCAAATGGTGTGCTCGCAGCCATGAAAGGCGTCGTCGAACTGCTGGAAGCGCTGTCGGATCGTTCGAGCCCGAGTAGACGTAGAGTGGTGTGTCGTAAAGTCGCGCCAGCCGGGATAGCGGAACGTCGTCCGCGTGCAGCTCAACCTCGGACTTACGGAAGAGTGGCTTAGCGCGGCGATAGGCGAATGCGGGTGGACGTTCCGGCGGATGAGCAGCTTTCACTTTTTCGAGGAAGGTCCTTTCACCTTGAGGGCGACGATGGTCTGATCATCGAATGTCTCCACGCCTTCAGCATGGCTGGACACGGCTCGAAAGATGGCGTCCACCAGTTCTTCGGCGCTGCCGCGGGCATTGTCTCGCGCAATCTTCTCCAGGCGATGACGTCCGAACATCTCCCCCTCCGAGCTGGTGGCGTCGAGAATGCCATCGCTGAAGAAGAGGAATACATCTCCTGCCTGCCCGCGAATATTCAGTTCGTCGTAGGTGGCGTTAGGGAACAAACCGATTGGCAAGCCCGTTGCTTGAATCTCTTCCAGCTTGCCATTACGGCATTGCAGCGGGCGCGGCAGGCCTGAGTTCGAGATCTGCAGCAAGCGTTGGTTGTCATCCCAGACGGCATAGATCATTGAGACGTACTGTCCTTCGATCGGACGTTCTGAGAGCGAGAGGTTGACCGCCTCCAGCATACCGGCGGCACTGGGCTCTTCGTTGGCCAGCGAGCGTGCGATGCCGCTCACCAGTGCGGCATAAATGGCGGCGGGGGCACCTTTGCCGCTCACATCGCCGACGGCGATGCCAGTTACGCCCTGTCCGCTGTACTTCAGGAAGTCGTAAAGATCGCCGCCGATCTGCCGCGCTGGAGCAAAACGGGATGCGACTTCAGCATGCCGGAAGGTCGGCATTTTCTGCGGCAGCAGCCGAAACTGCAGCTCCCGCGCCAGGGCCAAGTCCTGCTCCAGCCGTTTCTCCTGCCGGGCGATGCGCTCATACAGGGTCGCGTTCTCGATGGCGATGGCCACCTGCGCGGCCAGGGTAGTCATGGTACGTACATGGTCTTCGGTGAAATACCCCCGGCGTGTGTGTTCGATATCGATTACGCCAATCACCTTATCTTTGTAGATCAGCGGAATGCACAGCTCCGAACGCGTCTCCGGATTCGCCTTAATGTAGCGCGGATCTTTGCTGACGTCCGGCACCAGCACAGCCTGCTTGTGCAGTGCAGCATATCCCACCAAGCCCACCCCCAGCGGAATCTCGTGCTTGAGTTTAACGCTCTCGTTGAAACGCAACGAGAAGCGATGCTGCAAGAGTGTGCCGGTCGGGTCGAGCAGCAGGATGGAAAACATCTGGTAGTCGATGATGCGGGTTACCAGGTCGGCAATCCGCTGCAACAGTTGGTCAACGTTCAGAATGGAGGTCAGTTCGCGACTGATCTCGGTCAGCAAAGTCAGTTGTCGTGCCTGGCGCGAGACGCGGGTATACAAGCGTGCGTTCTCGATGCCAACCGCAATGCGCGAAGCGAACAACGTCAGCAGGCGCTTATGTTCCTCGGTGAACGCACCCGGTTGTGCGGCCTCCACATCGAGGACGCCGATCACCTTGTTCTTGGCGATCAGGGGCGCCGCCAACTCAGAGCGCACCCCCGGCGCAGAGTTGATGAAATTCTCCTCCGCCGCCACATCGTTGACCAGCACGGTCTCGCGGCGTTGTACGGCCTGTCCGGTAACGCCCTGCCCAACTTTGATGCGGATGCGTTCTGCCACCTCGGGAGGATGGCCGACCTGGAAACGGACGCGCAGCTCTTGCGTTTTCTCGTTCAGCAACAGGATGGCAAAAATTTCGTAATCGATGACCCGCTTTAACATCTCTGCCACGCGTTGCAGCAGAGTGTTCAAGTCCAGCGTCCGGTTCACCACGTCCGCCACTTCCAGCACGTAACTCTCGATGGAAATGGGTGCTGGAGGCTGTCGAATGACGGATGGCATCGGGCTGGGACTCTTGTCTTTCATCATAGTCGAATCGAAGGGCAGAGCAGTTCCCGGGCTAGCGCATTCGGGTGGAGTGGACCTTCAGGGCCTGCCCTGAGCACAGCCGAAGGGTCCGCGTCCACCTGCGCCTCCGAAGTTCAGGCTTTCAGGCCACTGCATCGCAGTGGCCTGAAAGCCTCACTAATAAAGCATCCTTGATGCGACGCTGAAGCGCCGCTCTCCCGAGGCTGCGGATACAGGATTTCGCAAACCGGTCTAACAGGGCCTGGCGACCGCGTTCTAGGCCTGGATGACAGCAATCGGCGGTATAGTAACAGACCCTCGGCGCCAAGGCAGCATGGTAACACTGCGGCTCGCTTGCTGATGTATGCTCTCGGGTGAGCATGCGAACTGGGGTGCCGTGTCGCAGCCCGGGACTTTTTCCGTCAAAAGGCGAGTGAGATTTGAACTTTCTGCTCACCCATAAACGCGAAGTGGCAACCCTGACCGCCGAACACCTGTGGCTGGTGGGAATTTCGATGCTACTGGCCATCCTCATCGGAGTGCCGCTGGGGATCCTGCTGACGCGCCGTCCGAAATGGAAGGCCTTCGTCCTTGGCAGCACCAACGTAGTCCAGACGATTCCCAGTCTCGCGCTCTTCGGATTACTGCTGCCGCTGCCGTGGCTGGGTGCTCGCGCCGACCGCTTAGCGATCATTGCGCTCGCTCTCTATGCACTGCTTCCGGTGGTTCGCAATACCTACGTTGGAATTTCCGGCATCAGCGCGCCGGTGCGCGAAGCCGCAATCGCTATGGGTCTCACGTCGGGCCAACTGCTCTGGCATGTGGAGCTTCCGTTGGCGCTGCCGGTGATGCTCGCAGGCATTCGCGTGGCTGCCGTGATTACCATTGGCGTTGCCACCATCGCGGCGGCCATCGGCGCAGGTGGCCTGGGTGAGTTCATCTTTCGCGGCATCGCCATGGTGGATAACAGTGTGATTCTCGCGGGCGCCATCCCCGCGGCCCTGATGGCATTGGCTGCGGACCTGCTCCTGAGCGGTTTCGAAAAGCTGATGGTCCGCAGGATCCACTGATATGGACCGCCGCAACTTTCTGGCGGGACTTGCCATGCTCTCCGCTGCAGGCTGCATGCCTCGGCAAAACGAGCTCACCGTCGGCTCCAAGAACTTTACTGAACAACTGGTTCTGGGTGAACTACTGGCGCAATATCTCGGCAGTGTTTGTCGCCAGCCGGTTGAGCGGCGTTTCTATCTGGCGGGAACCTACATCTGTCACCAGGCCTTGCTCGCGGGACGCATTGACATGTATGTCGAATACACCGGGACTGCACTCGCCGCCATCCTGAAGGAGAACTCTTCCGGCGATTCGCAGAGCGTCTATCGACAGGTCAAGGAACAGTATCTGCGCAAGTTCAATCTCGATGTCATGCCGCCGCTGGGTTTCAACGACAGCTTCGCCATGGTCATGCGAGGGGATGATGCCCGCCGCCTGCAGCTGGCCACGCTTTCGCAACTTGCGGCAGTCGCCCCGCATTTGCGCTTGGGAGTGGGGTATGAATTTCTCGAGCGTCGGGACGGATATAAGGGTCTGGTTCGCACCTATGGTCTGAAGTTTGCCGAAGCGCCCCGCGTAATGGACTTGGGACTGCTCTACCGCGCATTGAAAAACAAATCGGTGGACGTCGTTGCCGGCAACAACACAGACGGCTTGATTGCGGCGCTGGGATTTGTCGTGCTCGACGATGACAAACGTTACTTTCCCCCTTACGATGCCGTGCCCATTGTTCGGCCACAGGTCTTTCAAGCATGTCCCCAGACGAGGGCCGCCTTCGATCGGCTGGGCGGCCGCATCACCGCCGAGGACATGCGAAAAATGAACTACGCCGTAGACGGCGAAAAGAAGGACGCCGCGAAGGTTGCTCGAGAGTTCCTACATGAGCAGGATATACAAGCTTAGTTAAGAGTGGCGAGCAGGAACACAGACTGTGCGGCATAAATTCTCCATTTTGCCCGAAACTATGTGCAACATTCTGCAATGGTGCCCATTCCTAGGACGGCAAGTCGCAGAATCTATTGCTCTACGTTTGGCTACGTACTTGCGCTAAAACCTTGTGGAGTTCCCATTTACGGTAGGAGGCCGCTTTTAATGCACCACCTTCGTGGTATGCTGCTAGTCCTTTGCCTCTGCTTGTTCAGTGTCGCAGCGTTCGCTGATTCGGTCAGAGGCGATTTCACCATCGATTCTTCAGGGGGCACAGTTGCCAGCCAGGGATACGTTACTTTTACCCTGGAAGGCAACGGAACGATCGATGCCTCGTTAACCATTACAAACGGCGCCACGATTGTCGGGTTCGGTTTCAACTCAGCGACGGCTGATCTGCCCGAATCGAACTTTGCGCCGGTTCAACCCGCCAACGCCGACGGCTGGATCGATGCCTTCGGCTATCAACCATCTGGATTTTACTGTCCCTCGTGCGGTACGACGGAAACCTGGACCATCGAGGGAGGCCCCTACTCGTCGGTTTACAATGTTCTGAATGGTCCCCCCGGCCAGTCCACAGTCGACTTCTTCCTGTATGACTCGAACGGCCAGCAGTGGGGCGCCCAGGCCACGACCGTCGGAGGAACGACGCCTGAGCCAGCCAGTCTGCTGCTCCTAGGCACCGGTGTCCTCGGAGTGCTTGGTTCCATTCGCCGCAAATTGATGTAACCAAGAGTCTCAGATTCTTTTTCTGCTTGCGCCGAGTCGATTGCTCGGCGCAGTTTTTTGCCCAGCGCCTCAAACCTTCCCAGTGATACGGTCGATTTCCGCGAGTTCCTCCGCGCTCAGCTCCCAGGTGGCGGACTGCGCGTTTTTTTCGACCTGCTCCGGCCTGGTAGCTCCGGCGATCACGCTTGCCACCGCAGGCCGCGCCAGGAGCCAGCTAAATGTCAATTCCAGCAATGTGTGCCCGCGCTCTTTCGCGAAGTGCCCTATGCGTTCTACTTTTTCGAGGTTGGCCGCAGTCAGGTAACGGTCGGCTAGTCCTTGCTTCTCTGCAAGTCTCGACCCCATCGGAGCCGGATGTCCTTTCCTGTATTTTCCAGTCAGCAGCCCACTTGCCAGCGGGAAGTAGGGAAGCTCCGCCATGCCATATTTTTCGATTACAGGCAACAGCTCGCGTTCGATGTCGCGCACCAGGAGGCTGTATTCATCCTGGCTGGAGACAAACCTGTGCAGCTTGCCGGCCGCGGCAATGCTCTGAGCTTCGACAAGCTGTGCGGCGGACAGATTGGAACAACCGATATGGCGAACCTTACCTTGGCGGACGAGATCGTCCAGCGCCCGCAGAGTTTCTTCGAGCGGCGTGTTGGGATCGGGACGGTGGAGTTGGTAAAGATCGATCCATTCTGTCCTCAGCCGCCGCAGGCTCGATTCGATGGCCGAAAAAATATAGGTCCGGGAAGCTCCTTTCTTCCGTCCTTCCTGGCTCGACCTGAGACCCGAACTTGGTGGCCAGCACGATCTTCTTTCTGCGTTCACCCAATACCTCACCCAAAATTTCTTCCGAGCTGCCGTAGCTGTCCGAGGTGTCGAAAAAGGCGATGCCTGCGTCGATTGCTTTGTCGATGACTTTGCGCGACTCCTCGACGCCCATGTTGGCGACGAATCCGAAGTTGTTACATCCCAGCCCCACGGCCGAAACCTCCAGCCCCGATTTTCCCAGCTTCCTGTGTTTCACAATAGAACCCTTTCACTCGGAATCCTACATGGCATGCTGCGCCGGGCGAATTCGAATCTCAAACATGAATGACATCGTTTGTTGTGGAATAGATTCCGAAGTCATCGGGGAATGGTTTTCGGCGGAGCGCGGTAGAGAGGTGCTGCTTCGGCTTTTCCCTCAACCCCTCAATGCGCGGAACGCCCTAACAGGCTGCGAACATTGCACTTTGCTGAGCGAGCCTTTCGCCAGGCAAAAGAAACTGCGATACTGAATTAAGAAGCGCGAGCCATTACCATTTTTCGTTGCAAGCGACGTTGATCCAACAGGTCAGCTCGCGCTCGGCGTTTGTCATCTCGCAGGCATGGCCGCCCGGAAGACGGCAATACAAAACGAATGAGCGATTTTCTACAAGCCGTGCAGGAACGCGTGGTCATTTATGACGGCGCCATGGGCACCAGCATCCAGACCCGCAATCCCTCGGTCGACGACTATTGGGGCAAAGAGGGCTGCAACGAACTGCTGGTGCTGAGCCGTCCTGACATCATTAAGGACATCCACGCGGCTTTCTACAGTGTGGGCAGCGATGTAGTCGAGACCGACACCTTCGGAGCGACGCGCGTCGTGCTGGCCGAATACGACCTGCAAGACAAAGTTCACGAGATCAACTTTGCCGCCGCGAAACTGGCACGTGAAGTCGCTGCCAGCTTCTCATCGAACGGCCGCAAGCGCTTTGTCGCAGGGCCGATCGGTCCGACGACGAAGCTACCGTCGCTCGGACACATTACTTTTGACGACATGGCCGCCTCCTACACGGAACAGGCGGTTGCACTCATTGAAGGTGGAGTTGATGTTCTCCTGCTGGAGACCTGTCAGGACATCCTGCAAGCCAAGGCGGGATTAGTTGGCATCCTCGATGCACTAAAGAAGACTGGCAAGAACGTTCCCGTGCAAGTCCAGGTCACGCTCGAGGCGACTGGCACCATGCTGCTGGGCACCGAGATCGGCGCGGCCCTCACAACTCTCGAGATGTTCGACGTTGCCGCCATCGGGTTGAACTGTGCCACTGGCCCGAAGGAGATGAACGACGCCGTCCGGTACCTGGGCGCCAACTCGCCGAAGCACGTTTCCGTTTTGCCCAATGCCGGGTTGCCGCAGAACCAGGGTGGGCACGCTGTGTACCTACTGCAGCCCCAGGAGTTGGCGGATTACCACAAGCAGTTCATCACCGAGTATGGCGTGCGGATTGTTGGCGGCTGCTGTGGCACTACGCCCGAGCATCTGAAGGCAGTCGCTAATAGCTGCGCTAATCTTGAGCCCGCAAGGCGTGACATCAAGATCACCGCGGCGGCAGCCAGTGCCTATTCGATGGTGCCTCTCGATCTCGATCCCAAGCCATTGATCGTGGCCGAGGAGATGAACACCACGACCCGCGTCGAGCACTTCAAGAACATGGTTCGCACGCAGAACTATGACGCCATCCTGACTCTGGCGAAGAAGCTGGTGAATGAAGGCTCGCACATGCTCGACCTGTGCTGTGCCATCGTTGGTGAGGACGAGAAGGGCTACATCAGCAACATCCTCGAAAAGATTGCCACGCGTGTGCCTGCACCCATCACCGTCGATTCCACCGAAGCCGATGTGGTGGAAGAAGCGCTGAAGCGCATTCCCGGCAAGGCCATTATCAACTCGATCAACCTGGAAGATGGCGAGAAGCGCACCGCAAAGGTTCTGCCGATGGCCAAGCGCTATGGCGCGGCGGTCATCGCGCTGACCATCGATGAAGATGGCATGGCCCTTACAGCGGAGAAGAAGCTAGCGATTGCTAAGCGTATCTTCGATTTGGCCGTAAACAAATACGGCATACGTCCGGTTGATCTCATTTTTGATGCGCTGACGCTGCCGATTTCGACTGGGCAAGAAGACTATCGAACTGCCGGCATCGAAACTTTGAAAGCGGTGAAGGCCATCAAAGCTGAGCTGCCCGAGGTGAAGACAATCCTCGGCGTCAGCAACATTTCCTTCGGTCTGAATGTCTACTCACGCCGCGTCTTGAACAGCGTCTTCATGCACGAAGCCGTGGATAACGGCCTCGACATGGCCATCGTCAACTACAGCAAAATTTATCCGTTGTACAAAATTCCTGAAGCTGAGGTTGATCTCGCGCGCAAGCTGATTTACTTCGAACCGTCAAACGGCGACCCGCTCCAGGTTTATATGGCACACTTTGCCGGCACCAAGGGCAAAGAAGAGACCACCACCGCGCATGTGGATACGCTGTCGATTGAAGACAAGCTGAAGTGGTCGATTATTAACGGCGAAAAGACGATTGGCGACGGCGCGAATAAGAAGTCGTTGGCCGAATTGCTGGAGGACGCGCTCGGAACTTACACGCCGTTGGAGCTCATCAACAACGTGCTGCTCGATGGCATGCGCACCGTGGGTGACCTGTTTGGCGCGCGCAAGATGCAGTTGCCATCCGTGCTTGACTCCGCGGGCGTGATGAAGGCAGCCGTCGCCTACCTTGAGCCCAAGATGGAGAAGAAGGAAGGCAGCCAGAAGGGAACCATTGTTCTGGCGACGGTGAAGGGCGACGTCCACGATATCGGCAAGAATCTGGTGGACATCATACTCACCAATAACGGATATCGCGTGGTGAATCTCGGCATCAAGCAGCCTTCCGACGCCATCATCAAGTCCGCGCTGGCAGAGAAAGCTGACGCCATCGGGTTGAGCGGTTTGCTGGTGAAGTCCACGCTGGAGATGAAGTACGTGGTTCAGGACCTGCACCACCAGAAGCTCGAATTTCCGGTGATCTGCGGTGGCGCCGCGCTGACCCGCAAGTACGTCGAAGACGATTTGCGGCGTGAATACACTGGCGGCATTTTCTATGCCGATGACGCCTTTGCCGGGCTGCACATCATGGATGAGCTCTGCATCGCCTAATGGCGCACGCGAAAAGCGCATTGCCGAGGGCAAAGTAGTGAAAGAGTTCGCCCGAGCAGCGGTCGCCAGCGGCGATGGAGACGTACCGACCGCCCCCAGCATCGAGATTGCGCCTGCGCCGAATATTCCTCAGCCGCCGTTCTGGGGCATTCGCGTGCTGAAGCCGCAAGATTTCGACCTGCGCGAAATCTTCCAATACATCAACGAGACCGCGCTGTTCAAAAACCAGTGGCAATTGAAGACCGCCTCGCAGGATGATTACGGCCGACTGGTCGAGACAAAGTACCGGCCTATCCTGAAAAAACTCGAAGAAGAAGTGATTGCGGCTGGCTGGTTTGAACCAAAAGTTGTGTACGGATACTTCGGAGCGCAGGGCGAGGGTAACGATGTTATCGTGTACAACCTGCCGCAAGGCTGGAAGCAAGGCGATGCGGTTCCACGGGAGACGCTGCGCTTCACCTTCCCGCGCCAGCGTGAAGGTCGGAATTTGTGCATCTCCGACTTCTTCCTTCGCAAGAGTAGTGGGAAGATGGATGTGCTGGGAATGTCGTGCGTGACCATCGGGGCGATAGCTTCGCACGAGACGCAGAAGCTTTTCGAGGGCGGAGAGTACACCAAGTATCTCTACCTGCACGGGCTCAGCGTCGAGTCCGCTGAGGCGCTGGCTGAGTTGTCGCACAAGCAGATTCGCGAGGAACTAGGCATCGCCGGCGACGATTCGCCGCACATCCGCGACCTGTTCCATCAGAAGTATCGCGGCTCGAGATATTCGTTTGGCTACCCGGCGTGTCCCAACCTGGAAGACCAGACGAAGTTGTTCGCGCTATTGCATCCCGACGAAAACATCGGCGTGCATCTGACCACCGGATTCCTGCTCGATCCCGAGCAGAGCACGTCGGCCATCATTGTGCATCATCCGGCAGCGAAGTACTTCGTGGCCTAATTGGGGCCCCCGAGCTGTTATTTTGCTTATTGCCGCTGGCTTTGGTAAACGTCGTCACACATGACCCGCGTTCTTCTTTCCTGGAGTAGCGGCAAGGACAGTGCCTGGGCGCTTCATGTTCTGCGCCAGCGCGATGACTGCGAAATTGTCGGACTGCTAACCACGCTCAACAGCGAGTTCGACCGCGTTGCCATGCACGGTACGCGACGATCTGTACTGGAGGCGCAGGCAAGGGCAGCCGAGCTGCCCCTCTGGGATGTTCCTCTGCCCTGGCCCTGTTCCAATGCCGCCTATGAGGAGCGAATGCGCGAAGTTTGCGGTCGTGCCGTCAACGAGCAGGTGACCGCAATCGCATTTGGCGATTTGTTCCTGGAGGATGTTCGCGCCTACCGCGAAGCACAGCTCCAGGCTACCGGCCTACAACCTCTGTTCCCGCTGTGGCAGTTACCGACCTCAACCCTGGCGCGGGAAATGCTCGCGAGCGGACTGCGCGCCAAGCTTACATGCGTCGATACGGGGCAGTTGGCGGCGGATTTTGTCGGCGGGGAATTCGATGAGCGGCTGCTGGCGAGCCTTCCAAGCCAGGTCGATCCCTGCGGCGAGCGGGGCGAGTTTCATACCTGTGTCTATGCCGGGCCGATGTTCCATGCATCGATTGAACTTGCGGCGGGCGAGGTTGTAACCCGGGAGCAGTTCGCCTTTGCGGACTTCGTAATCAAAACGGAGTAGTGGGATATTGTGCCCCGATCGCGACGTGTTCCAGGACTGCGTTCTCCACACGTTTCATCCGATTCTGCGAACGGGGAACCATGAGTTTCTGCCGGTCCTTGTGCGAGACAAAGGCTCCCCACCCCAAATCCGATCACGGACCCGCGAACACGTCAGATGGGAAATGCACGCCGCCGGTCACGCGAGTTGTGCTGACCGCCGTCGCCGCTCCGTACATTAGCAGACGCATCGGCCAGTTCGGGTATTCGTGCGCCATGACCGTGGCGAGCGTCCAGGCAAGGGTCGCATGTCCGGAGGGAAACGAGCCTGCGGTCCAATTGCCTGAGAAGAATCTTCCCTCAGCCCCTCCGGTGTATGGCCGCTGCCGCGCCAGGACCGCTTTCAGCGCAGCATAAAGGAGGACGCTGTCCACGCTGGCTTCGGCGCTGCGTATCCCCGTGTCGGTCGCGTGCTCATTGTGGGTGATCAAGCCGGTGACCAGGATCCCTCCGGCCGCGGCGCCCAGTCCGTAAACTCCCGCATCGGAGATGTTGATGCTGGTTGTGCGCCAGCTCGGCGAGACTTGATGGGCAACGCTCTCATCATTGGCGATCAAGATACCGGTGGCGCCGACAACGAGAGCGTTCCACTTCATCGTCGTGGCGCTCAGCGAAAACGGCGACTTGATGATGTGGAGTTCGTCTTCGCCAATGGTCTTGATTGCCGTCCCCAACGAACTGGTGAACGATTTCGACTGATGGTCTTGCGGCGCGGGTGGGGCACCCGGCAAAGACGACCCTGCAGCCTCCGCAGGCGCAGTTGCAGGAGTCTCGGTCGGGTTCGTCCGTGCCTGCGCCATCGACGTTGGCGCCAGTAGCAGGGGAACGGCGATCATCGCCGCAAGAACTGATTTCCATGTTCGCGGCGGATAAATAGCTGGGGACACCAGAGAAACGCTCACTCGATGGCTCACATGTGTTTCCTCACCATTGCGTGACTAAGAATATACAACCCAGTTTCTGTTGGATTCAGGTCAGCCGTCGAAATGTGCCAATTTGACAGATTTGTAATGAATCGTCCTTTTGCTCCCTGAAAAGCCCGTTAGCGCGGCCGACGTAGCGTCCTGGGCGGCAATGTGCGCTATGTCCGCCGGGTCTGTGACGTATGCCACAGACTGAGTGTGCGTACCCCAGCAGAATCGAAAGCGGAGGGTACCGTGTTCGAGATCGTGGAAGCGCGCCCCCTGGCGCGAGGTATCAAGCTCTTTGTGATCAAGGCTCCTCGTATCGCGCGCAAGCAGCGCCCGGGGCAGTTTGTCATTGTGCGGCTGGATGAGTATGGGGAACGAATCCCGCTGACGATTGCCGATGCTGACCCCAACGCGGGAACGGTCACCATCGTGGTGCAGGCGATCGGCAAGACCACCATGCTACTCAGCATGCTGGAGACGGGCGACACGATTCTCGACGTAGTCGGCCCGCTCGGCAAGCCCTCTGAAATCGAGAAGTTTGGAACCACCGTCGTGGTGAGCGGCAGCGTGGGAACGGCCATGGCCTACCCTACTGCTCGAGAACTGAAGCGGGCGGGGAACAAAGTCATCTCCATCGTCGGAGCTCGCAGTAAAGACCTACTCGTTCTGGAAGACGAGGTCCGGGCTGTCAGCGACGAAACCTACGTCGTCACCGACGACGGTAGCTACGGTGACAAAGGTTTGGTCACTGACAAGCTCAAGGAACTGGTCGCATCCGGGCAAGTGGATTATGTGCTGGCCGTGGGCCCGGTGCCGATGATGCGCGCGGTGGCCAATCTCACCGGCCCCAAGCAGATCAAGACCATCGTCAGCTTGAATTCGATCATGGTGGACGGTACCGGGATGTGCGGCGGCTGCCGCGTTCTGGTGAACAACAGCAGCCAATTCGCCTGCGTGGACGGGCCCGAATTCGACGCCACCCAGGTCAACTTTGAGGTCTTGATGCAGCGCAACAACATGTATCGCGAGCAGGAGCGTGCCAGCATCGAGCGCTTGCAGGCCGATCCGGAAGCGGAACTGAAGAAGCTCCGCGAGAGCAACCAAACGCACTCGTGCGCGTTGGAAACGGCAGAGGTGAGCCATGACTGACAAGGTGCCCCAGCAATAATCCGCTGCCCAACAAGGAGCGCATCAAGCTGCCGCGCCAGCGAGTGCCCGAGCAGGACCCCCAGGTGCGGGCCCACAATTTCTGCGAAGTGAACCTGGGCTTTCCTGCCGAGCAGGCGCGCCAGGAATCGCTGCGCTGCATTGAATGCCCCAAGCCCGGCTGCGTCGAGAAGTGTCCGGTGTCGGTGAACGTACGAGCTGTGATCGACCTCATACTCGCCGGTGATTTCCTCGGGGCAGCATCCAAGGTCCGGGAAGACAATGCACTACCGGCGATCACCGGACGCGTATGCCCGGTCGAAGACCAGTGCGAGTCAGGTTGTGTGCTGGGCAAGAAAGGCGAGCCGGTTGGAATTGCCTATCTGGAGCGCTTCGTGGCCGATTGGGAGCGCGAGACAGGACAGTTCGGATCGCCCGTATCCGCGCCGGCTACGGGCAAGAAAGTTGGCCTCATCGGCAGCGGCCCCGCGAGCCTGGCGTGCGCCGGCGACCTCATCCAGATGGGACACCAGGTGCACGTGTTTGAAGCTCTGCACGAACTCGGCGGCGTGCTGGTATATGGCATTCCCGAGTTTCGGCTGCCGAAAGAAATCGTCCGTCACGAGATTGACGTGCTGCGCCGCCGTGGTGTCGTCTTTGAAACCAACGTCGTGGTTGGCAAGACGGTCACCATTGACGAACTGATGCAAGAAGAAGGCTTCGACGCCGATTTTCGTCGCGACCGGCGCTGGTCTGCCGCGCTTCTTGAATGTTCCCGGTGAGCATTTCAACGGCGTCTACTCGGCGAACGAGTTTCTGACCCGCGTAAACCTGATGCGCGCATATCGCTTCCCCGAGTACGACGAGCCGCTCTATCCCTGCAAGGACCGCGACGTGATCGTCGTCGGCGGCGGCAACACCGCCATGGATGCGGTGCGCAGCTCGCTGCGTCTTGGCGCGAAGAGCGCCAGCATCTACTACCGCCGCACGGAAAAGGAGATGCCGGCTCGTGTGGAAGAAGTGCACCACGCCAAGGACGAAGGCGTTCACTTCGAGATGCTGGTGAATCCGGTGGAATTCTTCGGCGACGAGAAGGGAAATCTGACCTCCGTCAAGTGCATTCGCCAGGAACTGGGCGAGCCGGATGATTCGGGACGCCGCAGCCCGGTGCCGATTAAGGGCTCAGAATTCACTGTGCCGTGCCATGTGGCGATCATCGCGGCCGGCACTTCGGCGAATCCGCTAATTCAGTCAACCACTCCGGGATTGGCGGTGACCAAGCGTGGATACATCTCGGCGAACGACGATACCCTTGCGACCTCGAAGCCGGGCGTGTTCGCCGGAGGCGACATCGTGACCGGCGGCGCGACGGTGATCCTCGCCATGGGCGCAGGACGCAAGGCCGCCAAGTCGATTGACGATTATCTGAAGGGTATTGAGGCGAGGCTACATGTAGCTGAGCCCGCAGTTCAGAACTAAGTTCCGCTCCAAGTGAACGATGGCACAAGCGTCTCTGCTGCTCGTTTCTTATGACATCCTGTGTCACAGCCACGTTTGACGGGCGTCACAGCCTAAATGTTGGTAGCTGTGAAAACGTCGCAACATGTTTGAAATTGTTCTTGTCGTAGTCGCTGCCTTGTTTGTCGTCCTGTTCGTGATTGGCTTTAGGATAACGACGAACCAAGGCGCCAAAGGGACAGATAGCTCACCCGTTCGAACGACTACGGAGGTTTCAACACGGCCCAGGTCCCGGAGAGTTCAGTTCGCGAGTTAAGGGTTCTCCTGCTCATCGTAGATCTCGCAGATCCGACGCAACCGAAGCGGTTCAAACGTCAGGCCCTTTGCCAGCCGAAATTACGGTTGACGTAAGGCAAGTCTCCGGCGAGATTTACCTCGACATAGAAACTCAGCGGTTGTCATACGAGGTAGCGGGTGGCTGGTCAAACATTGAGGCCTTTGGACTCGCAATCGCAGTCACCTGGCACCTAGAAAACAGCTTTCGCTTATGGACCGAGAATGAAGCTACTAAACTGATCTCCGAATTGCAGCAGTTTGCCAGGATCGTTACCTATAACGGAGACCGTTTTGACATCAAGGTTTTGGCGGCTTACGGAAGAGTATCGGAACTCAGGGCGCGATCGTTCGATGTCCTCGCACAAATTCGCGTTGTCACTGGACGATTAGTGGCTCTCGATCACGTCGCCAGGTACACTTTAGGCAGCGGGAAAACCGGCGATGGAATGGCTTCCGTGAAATGGTGGCGCGAAGGGAAAGTCGAGAAGGTTGCAACCTACTGCCGCCACGACGTTCGAGCTCCTAGTTAGGCTTGTAGCTTTTGCTCGAACAGAACGGACATGTGGTAATTGATGGCCAGCAAGTAAAGGTGGACTGGTCCCCATCCGAAGCGTTGATCAGTTTAGTTAAGGCTGGCGATGCGTGATATTGGATGGCCAGCCAAGCAGCCTGTGACCGGGACCCTTGCGTCGGGTGCCTCGTTCTAGCCCCCTTTTGGCTGGGGCGGGGCAGTTCCACACCCCCCATTCACCTGCCGTCCAGAGCCGCGCTCCGCCTGCGGTGTTCGTCCTAGCGACAAAACGCCGGAACAGGATACAATCCTTCCAGTACGTCAATGGTGGCGTCGTTCTTCCCGTCGTCAACCAGTTAGTTTCACTTTCTTCTCCCAGTGCTTAGCACGACAAAATCCCAGGAGGCAAGCCATGCCAAGGAAAACTGAAAAAACCTCTTTCTCGGATGTGGGATCCCAGGAACTGACCGAGGAGATCATCCAGATGCGCGCCTATCAGTTGTTCGAACAGCGCGGTGGCCAGCACGGACATGACCTGGACGATTGGTTCCAGGCCGAGGCGGAAGTGCTGGGAAAGAAGCCGGGTGCTTCCGCCGATCAGACAGAACGCGCACAGGGTGCTGCGGCGGCAGCGTGATCGAAAGGCTTGAGGCAACAACAGGCGAGTGGACTGGGGCGCGTGGCCCAGCCAAGCAACCTCTTACCGAAATTCTTACATTGAGTGCCCGTTTTGGCCCTCTTGTGGGGCAGGGCAGTCCACACCCGTGTCTGTATTAAATAGAGGCCGTTCGACTCGCGGCAAAGACGGCCGCTCAGGATGACAAGCGCTGCTTTGAATTCATCGCCCGGCCCGAACCGCCTTCGCAAGCCCGCCCAGTAATTCGAACGTTTCGTCCCATCCCATGCAGGCATCGGTGATGCTCTGCCCGTAGACCAACGGTTCTCCGGGGACCAACTTCTGTGTCCCCGCCACCAGATTGCTCTCCAGCATGATGCCAATGATGTTCCGGTTTCCCGCTGCAATCTGCCCCGCGACATCGCGGCAAACCGCGGGCTGGCGAGTGTGGTCCTTGTTGCTGTTGGCATGGCTGCAGTCAATCATGACGCGTGGTGGCAATCCGGCTTCGCGCAGCTCTCTGCAGACACTTGCGACCGAGTCTGCGGTGTAGTTCACTGTTTTTCTCCCGCCGCGCAGGATCACGTGACAATCCTGATTACCGGTTGTCACGAAGATGGCCGATTGCCCATGCTTCGTGTGTCCCAGAAACGTATGCGGGTGTGCCGCCGACAAGACAGCCTCGATGGCGATCTGCACGTCTCCTGAGGTAGCGTTCTTGAATCCCACCGGGCAGGAGAGACCCGAAACCAACTGCCGATGGACCTGGCTTTCGGTGGTGCGAGCGCCAATCGCTCCCCAACTGACCAAGCCCGCCAGGTATTGAGGAGTGATCATGTCAAGGAACTCAGTCCCGGCGGGCACTCCCATTTCCGCTAAATCGAGTAGCAGACGCCTTGCGAGCCGCAGGCCGTCATTGATCTTGTAGGACTGATCGAGGAAGGGGTCGTTGATCAATCCCTTCCAGCCGACCGTGGTACGCGGCTTCTCAAAATAGACGCGCATCACGATGCGCAATTCGCTGGAGAATTCCACGATAGCGCTTCTGAGCAGGCCCGCAAACTCCCGCGCCGCTTGTGTGTCGTGAATCGAACACGGGCCGCAGACCACCAGAAGACGACGGTCCCTGCCGCCGAGAATCTCGCAAATCTCATGGCGAGATTGGTGGACGGTTGCCGCGGCGTTCTCGGTGGTGGGCATCTCTTCCTCGAGGAAAACCGGAGGAAGCACAACCTTGGTCCACTTTATGCGCAGGTCATCGATGGGATGAAACATGAGTTTTTGGCGCGATAGATAACGATAACAGGTAGGACAGCACAAGAGCGTGCGAGCGCTGAGAAGGATTTCTAATGCGCCTACTTCTTCTTAAGGTGTCATCCCGAGCGACGAGCGTAGCGAGGTATCGAGGGAACCCCGATAGCCGCTCTAGGGCTCCTTCGACTCCGCGTCCGCCGGACCCGCAAAAGAAGCGGGCGGGGCGGACGCTGCGCTCAGGATGACACCTCATATCTACCAAACGGCATAACGGAACCATCAGGAAGCAAAAAGCGCTATGCCCACAGTGCAGCCGAGCCGCCCACCCATTCCAGGTTACGGTTGTGGTCGACGCCCATCATCATGCCGCGTCCCATGCGCACCAGCGGCAGCACCGGCGTGAGGTCGCCGCCTTCGGGCCACACAAACATCATGCGGATTTCCATTTGTGTTGGGCCGTGCGGCGTCTGAATCACGGGTTCAAAACGCATCCGCTCCTGAAGAATGTAGTGGTGCCGCTGGTCTTTTGGGATAGCGTCAATGTCTGCCTGCGTCGGGGAAAACTTGATGCCGACTCCGGCAAATGAATACAGCGGCTTGAGCAGATAATTCTCGCTGTCCTTCGGCAGCTCTCCGAGATTGTCGAGGAACCATGTCTTCGGCACACACTTGTGCTTCAAGTGCGGGATGGAAAACTTACTGATTCGAAAATACCAGTTAGGATGGCCCGCCCATTCGACGTCAAGCTCGTCGCGCAGATCAAAAGGCAACGTCACCGCCTTGCGTTCGAGTTCGTCCACAATGCAGCGGTTGTAGATGCGTCGGACTTCAACCTCGCGCCCGTCCTTCGTATAGAAGAGCTTCCTGCCGCGCCTCTTCAGCGACAGAATGTCGACGAGCGCGATGCCCAGGTCGCGCTGCGTCACTAGAAAATCCGGCAGCGTTTTCTGATGCTGAGGCTCGATCTCCATCAGGATGACGTTTTTCGGATCGTGGTCGGCCACAATCAACTGACGCATCAGCGCCCAGTATGAATCAGGCTCGTAGCCACTGAGGTAGGCGCCAAGCTCCGTTGGCAAACCATAAGTCTCGATGTATTGGTGGGCCGATACCGCCTGATATCCGTAGAGGGAAGGAAAGGCTTGAAGCTCGACGAGCTTCGGCTCGAGTTCTCCCGTGGGGTTGCGCACCAGGCCAAAGTCCACCTGCACGAACATCGGCCTTGGCGATTCGTTAGGTACGTTGTATTGCGGAGGAACGGAAGCGTCAGACGCCCTGCGGTACTCGGGATTGTTCACCAGTTGCAGGACGAGTTCGCGGCCGTACTGCGACATCTGGTCGAGCAACGCTTTCGGAACGAAACACGGCGTTTCCGAGACGCGGAAGCCAATGTGTGTACCGCAGACTCGATCCAAGTCCTGCAGGAGTTTGCGGTACTTCTGGGGGGTGAAGTTGCGGTTGAACTCCTCGCGCAGGCTTGGGATCATCCTCAGGCCTCGATAAGGAAGCGGCCCTTCTCCATGATTTGCCGGCCGTCAACCCAGATATCGAAGTGCGTGCCTACGACGTCAATGTGGGTGCTGGAATACCAGTCTGCTCGGGTGTGCGCGCCATAGGGGTTTCCGAACGCGATATGCAAGCCGGGAAACTTCTCATCTTGCAGGATCTGCCCGATGACGTGCTTGAGTTCGAGGTTGGTTCCGATCGCGAACTCGCCGACCAGATGGCTATTTTCATCGGTGTGCGTGTAGGCCCAGAAGTCCTCTTCCAAGACTTTGTTGTCGCTGAAGACTTCGGTGATGCGATTGTTCTTCATGTGGATGGTAAGCGGCTGGCGCGCCAAGTCCTGATACTTCTCGCACAGGTAATCGCCAACCACGCCATCGACAACGTACGTCCCGGTCACTTCTCCTGGAGTGGTGAACACCTCGCCGCCGGGCAGGTTCCCCCACTTGTCAGGGCTGATGATGCCACTGGTCTTCACCCAGCGATAGTTAGGGTTCAAAGTAGCCGACAAATCGCTGCCGGCTGGGTTCTTGGCGCGGATTTCCTTGGCGGTGCTGACGATTTCAACGACTTTCTTACTGAGGGCATCTACGCGGTTGAAGTCGGCGCGCATGCCTTCGAGCATGATCTGCCGGTTGATATTGACCATGTGCGCGTGCCGCATCCTGCGCCGATTCACAATGTCGGTCATCTGCATGCGCGACTTTAGCTCGTTGCGCTGCACGTGGACCGCGAAGATGCTGACCTGGCTGGTCTCCATATCGGCAGCGATTTCCGGCGGCAGTTCAACGAGCGGGCGTGGGGCCAGGTCTTCCAGCACAAACGCCTTGAAGGGCGAGCCGACGCTCAGCAATTCCTGCGCGAGGCTGGCCGCGATATCGCGGCAAATGTTGTCGGTGATGAGGGTGACTTTTTCCCATGGCTGAATGCGCAGGCAGGTATTCACCGCGTTGTGAGCACCGGGAGAAAGTTCAGGGTCGAATGTTGTCTTGGCGAGATCGGTCAGAACGGGTTGAATCAAGACGATCCTTTCGAAAGTGGATTCTAAAAGGGCACGACTTCTTCTGCAGCCAACGTCTACCGCTGCGCAGCGGTCTGCTCAAAGACCCCAACCTGGGTCTCGGCGACGATGTAGTCCACGACCTTCTTCAGATCGCCAGTTTCCTCGAACACTCTCAACTGACGGTCGGCGCCGGTGCCCATGTCGAGCATCTGGTGAATGTAATCGACCTCCTCGCGCGAGCCGAGTTCATCCACCACAGGATCGATCAGTTCGAGATACTCCTTCATCAGATCGCGTACCGGTACTTCTTCTTCTTTGCCGAAGTCGATCAGCTTTCCGTCCAAGCCATAGCGCGAGGCGCGAAACTTATTTTCCATGATAAGCGCGCGACCGTAGATGCGGTAACTCTTGTTCGAGGCGTGCAGCTTATAGAGCATAGCGACGGTCGCCTGGATCAGCGCAGCGATGGCCATGGTTTCGTCCAGGCGCATCGGGATGTCGCATACCCGCACTTCGAGCGTGTGAAAATGCGGATGCGGACGGATGTCCCACCAGATTTTCTTGCCATTGTCGATGCAGCCGGTCTTGACCAGCAGATCGACGAAGGTCTCGTAGTCCGCCCAGTTGGCGAAGACGTCGGGGATGCCGGTGCGGGGAAAGCGCTCGAAAACCTTGGAACGGTAAGACTTGAACCCGGTCGAAATGCCCATCCAAAAAGGCGAATTACTGGACAGCGCCAAGATATGCGGCAGGAAATACCGCATAGAATTCATAATGTGGATGGCGGTGTTGCGGTCCTCGATGCCGATGTGTACGTGCAACCCGAAAACCAGATTGGCACGAGCCAGCATCTGCATTTCTTCCAGCACTCGCTGGTAACGCTCGTCGGGATAAATCTCCTGTACCTTCCAATCGGCGAATGGATGCGTGCTGGCGGCGGCGAGCCAAAGGCCATTTTGACCGGCCAGGGTAATCATCTCGCGGCGCAGTAGGCGGACGTCCTCACACGCTTCCTTAATGTTGCGGCAGACCTTGGTTCCCACCTCGATGACGGCTTGGTGCATTTCCGGCTTGACCGCCTCGTGCAGCGCAAGCTTGGCTTTGGGAAGAATCTCAGAGGCGATGTGTGAGCGGAGATCGCGGGTCTCCGGATCGATCGTCTGATATTCCTCTTCAATACCAATGCTGAGGCTTGGCCGCTCCATCTGGTTACCCCTTTGCCGTTCGCGTGGCTACCTTCCTTGGTGCGGCAGCTTTTTTCGCGGCCGTCTCTTTCGCGCTGGCAGCCGCTTCATCGTAGTAGCCGCTAAGAAACGCGCTCCAGCGATACTCGGGAGAGAGGCCGGTGTGCTGCTTAGCTTTGCGCACTGCGAGTTCTGCCACGGCATTCACAATCCAGTCGAAATTTTCCTGGCCCACCGAGTTTACATCAGCATCGGGAGCAGGATTCATGAAGTCGATAGCGTACGGAATGCCGTCCTCGCAGGCAAATTCAACCGTGTTGAGGTCGTAGCCCAGAGCGCGGCAGAGAGTAAGGCAATCGCGCTCCACTCGCTCCAGCAGCTTTGGATTGGTGGCCGGCGGATTCTTTACATAGCGCTCGTGGAAGGGCGCCGACGGATCGTAGTGCATGATGTGCGCCTTCTCCTGGCCGACCACGTAGCAACGGAAATACTCCTTGAACTTCACTCCGCGCTGTAGCGTCATGCAGAGATCGCGGCTCTGGTCGTACGCGTTGAAGAACTCCTCCGGCGAGTTCACCTTATATACATCCTTCCAGCCGCCGCCGTCGAATGGTTTCAGGAAAGCTGGGAACCCCACATAGCTGAAAATGCTGTCCCAGGGCATGGGAAACTGCAGGTTGCGCATGGAGCGGTCGGTGGTGCCCGGAGGATGCTCCTTGTGCGGCAGCAGGACAGTCTGCGGGATCGCAACGCCCAGCTTCGTTCCGAGTGCGAAGTTGAAGAACTTGTCGTCGGCGCTCCACCAAAACGGATTATTGATGACGATTGTGCCGGACAGAACTGCATTCTTGAGGTAGCCGCGATAAAAAGGAATGTCGTGCGAGATGCGGTCAACGATAACGTGGTAGGGAGATGGCTCCGCCATACGCACTTCGCCAACCACCGCAAGTTCAGCCTGGATGTCAGCCTCGCCCATGGAATTGATCTTGTCGACCAACGCCGGCGGGAAGGTGGTTTCCATGCCAAAAATGACTCCGACTTTCTTCACGGCTGCTCCTTTGAGAGCGATACAAATCGCTGTGCTTCGTTCGCAGTTGTGCTCGGGAGATCCCAGGAAAACAGCGCCGGGGCGCGCTACGACACTTCAACTATTGTAGGCGAAAGTCGCAGGGAATTGTAGGGGAAAGGGCTACTTCTACGCATTCATCACGGGCCTTGGAACAAATCCTCAAAGATCGTTTTTGAGCGCGTCATCGTCGCCTGGGCCTCGCTCTCCCGATGGCGGTGGTTCGGGCTCAGGCAGCGGCGTCACATCCGGGTCGCGAACGGCCGACGATTCCACCACCTCTTCGGGCTTCGGTATGGTGTAGTCCACCAAGTCAACGGGAACGGGCTCCGGATGCTGCTGGTACCAGGTCGTCGCGCTGGCCAATTGCCAGAAGCGCGTTGTCAATTGCGCCAGCAAGATCAGCTCGAGAATCAGAAATGTAACCGGCAACGCGGTTGGCGGCAGATGCGCCCAGATCACCAACCCGACAATCAAAGTTACCCATGCGACCAGGCTGATGCGAAAGTACATCCAGAACAGACTTGGAAGCTCGCGGAGGATTATGCGGCACGCCTTCCAGGTATTGCGCCACATGCCACGTTCGTCGCGAGCCACCGCCCTTACCTGCGCCATATCGAACCACAGCCTAACGACCAGCGCCAGCAGTAGAAAAACGGCAATCGCGAAAAACGAAAGGTACACGCCGACCTGATCGGCAACGGCGCGGTCGCCGACGTAGTCGGCTAGTTTGGCGAACCCCTGATAGATCATGCTGACCGCAACGAACGGAATGATCGACAACAACAGCAGCCGCACGAAACGCCAAAAGAATGCGCCCGAGGCCGCGAAGAAGTCGCCAGTGGCGAGTCTGCGGTCCTGGCGATAGGTTTGCAGAATTCCGCCACTGACGAACAGCATGAACAGGAAGAACACGAACGCGAACAGGTACGAGCTGGTGGTCGAGCGCATCAGGCTTACGTTGGGCAGCCGCACCAGTTCGAAGAACATTCCCAGGTCAAAGCCTTTGCTGAGCGGCTGCCCGGCCAGAGAGTGATGCAGTGCGCGATTCAAATGCAGCGCGGCCGGAGTCGTTCCCAGTGCACCGCAAACGAAGTTCACCGCGAACACCCACCACAGGATTTGTTGCCGGCGCCAAAGGAGGCTGAACCCGGCAGTGACCAAACCTTTCTCGTTGTCCGCCATGGTCTCTCCGCCTAGGCCAGCCAGCTCATGCACTGGGCCAGGAACTGTGTCAGGAACATCCAGTAAGTTGCGAGCTTCGCGGTGGCTGCGCGCTGCGACTGGGTAACCTGGCTGTTGTTGAGATAGTCGCTGTCCAGCGTGACCTGATAATCAGGATCGATCTGTACTGACTCCACCTGCGCTTTTTTGCGAAACACATATCGGACCCACCGGTCTTTCCCGTCCCAGCGCTCGTAGGTGGTCTCTCCATTGTCGAACTTAACCTCGGCTACGACAGGGAAGATGAAGTCGCCCTTGCGATGCAGGATGACTTGCGTCTCATAGGTGGTCACGCCTTTCTTCTCGGTGGCGTTTTCTTCGTACCAGTTCGTGGGTTTGGAGTCGGCGCGCAGCACTTCATAATCCAGCACCTGCGTACCATAGACAGCTTGGTTCCAGTACCACTTCAAGTCGCGGCCGGCAACCTCATCAACCGTATTCATGAAGTCTTCCTGCGTAGGATGAGTAAACCTATACTTCATGAAGTACGTGTGCAGCGCATTTTTCAGGGTTTGCTCGCCAATGATGGCTTCCAGAGAGACCAGCATCGTGGCTGACTTGCCATAGGTGACGCCGCCATATGTGCCCATGCTCATGTCGGTGTAGCTGGGCCGCGAGAGTGTATCGGTATCTGACACGTCCAGGTACTCCATGCGTTGCAGACCACGCTCTCCTAATTGTGCCCCCAGCAAGTTAATGACGCTGGCGTTCTCGCCGTACATATTGTCCAGAACTTTCAGCTCGGTGTAACTGTTGATCCCTTCATCCAGCCACCCGTTCTCGAATTCGTTGGTCGCCACCATTCCGTACCAGTACTGATGGCCGAATTCGTGCTCCGTCACCAGTTCAACGAGGTGAATTCCCTTGGGGATGAACCAACCGCTGTCACCGGTGATGAAGGTTGGGTATTCCATCCCACCCGCTTCGCCAGCACCATGCGGCGGGTCGACGACGGTGATCTGCGCATACGGGTATGGCCCGTACCACTGATCGAATCGCTGCATCGTTCCCTTGATCACATCGATATATGGCTGCCAGGAACTTTTGTGGCCTTCGTAGGTGAGCAGGCGTATTCGTACCGGCCCAACGCTGCCATCAAACTGGTTCTCAATCACCTTGAAATTGGGATCGGCAGTCCAGGCAAAGTCGTGGACATCCTCGGCGTGGTAGGCGACGGTCTTCGTCCCGTCTCCGTTGTCGTGGTCGCCGACCTGCACTCCGGTGGCGCCGGTGACATAGTCCTTCGGCAGAGTGATCTTCACATCAAAGGTGCCAAAGTCCGCAAAGAACTCGGTCAGGGCATGGAACTGATGACAATTCCATTGACCGTGCCACCAAACTCCCACCTTAGGGAACCACTGACCGGCAAGCAGGAAGGTGCGCTTGTATCCGGTGCGCGCAATCACCTCGGGAAACGTCGCCTTGAACTTGATCTTGAACTGTACATCCTGCCCCGGTTGCACAGCGTGCGGCAATGTCACTTCGAACACCGTCTTGTCGTCCGGGTTGCCGTCATCCGGAGAGATGAACTTCATCTGCTTCGTCAGGTCTCCCATTCCCACGACCTCAAATGAGGTCACATCGTTCGCCCCGTAGTCTTCGGGTTTCCACTCGTTCAAGCGGCTGGTGCGGAAGTTGCCATCACGATGCGCTTCATGCATCCAGGTTGACTTCGGCTGGAATGCATTCAGGTAAAGGTGAAAGGGAAAGCGATCGAGCGGCTGACCAGTCAGGTTGTGGTAGGTCAGCGTCTCGGTGGCGTCAACCGTGTGTTTGGCAGGATCGTATTTCGCGTCGATCTGGTAGGCCACGACCCGCTGCGACAGCGGCCCGGAAACTTTCGGAGCAAAAGGACTTTGCGCCAAGGCCGAAGCGCAAAGCAGTCCAAATGCGAACACAAATAACGCTGGGTGACCTCGCATCGCTAATCTCCTGATATTTCTTGCCGTGCCTACTTATTCACCGGGGCGGAAGGAATAGGATCAATCAATCCCATGGCCACTTCCACCAGTTCCGGATCGACGGGCCGAGTTTTGTGAATGGCATCTGCCAACGGAATGCTAACAATGTCGGTCCCGCGAAGCGCGACCATCACTCCGAATTCGGCTTTGTGGACCTGATCGATGGCGCCGATTCCGTAGCGCGACGCCAGCACGCGGTCGAAAGCGCTCGGCGTGCCTCCGCGCTGGATGTGCCCCAGCACGACATTGCGGGTTTCAAGGCCGGTGCGGTGTTCGATTTCGCGCGCCAGGATCTGGCTGATGCCACCCAGACGCACGTGACCAAACTCATCTTTGCCCATGTCGGTGACCACTGGCGCGCCCTGCGCAGCATCCACATCGCTTGCGAACTTTGCTCCCTCCGCCACTACCACGATGCTGAAGTAACGGCCGCGCGCGTGGCGCATGCGGATGCGCTCGGCAACTTCTTCGATGTCGAAGGGCCGCTCGGGGATAAGAATCACGTCTGCCCCGCCGGCGATACCGCTGTACATGGCGATCCAACCCGAGTCGCGGCCCATCACTTCCACTACCATCACGCGCTGATGAGCTTCCGCGGTAGTATGCACGCGGTCGATGGCCTCCGTGGCGGTGTTCACCGCGGTGTCGAAACCAAAGCAGAAGTCGGTCCCCATCAGATCGTTGTCGATAGTCTTGGGAATGCCGACCACTTTCAGGCCGTGCTCGTACATGCGCTGGGCCACGCTCATGGTATCGTCTCCGCCAATGGCGATCAGAGCTTCGACTCGGTTGGCCCGCAGGACTTCCATGCAGTGCTGCAGCCCCCCTTCGTGCTTGGCCGGGTTGGTCCGCGACGTGCGCAGGATGGTACCGCCTCGTGGCAGGATGCCCGAGATGGCATCCATATCCACCTCCATCGTCTTGTTCTCGTAAACGCCACGCCACCCTTCCATGAAGCCGACAAACTCATCGTCATAATGCATGATGCCTTTGCGCACCACGGCTCGTATGACGGCGTTCAGTCCAGGGCAGTCTCCGCCGCCGGTCAAAATTCCAATTCTCATGTTCGGCAGCACCCCCTAAAAGAAATAGTAATGCCATCGCGGGATTTCTGCATTCCGGAGTACACTGTCGCCGACCGGCCGAGCAGTTGTGAACCGCTCAGTGAGAGGATGGTTGCCATGTCCGAACCGGACTTTCATTCCTATGAGGAGTTCTTCAGCTTCTATCTGCAACAGCACAGCAAGCCAGGAAATCGTTGGATGCACGCTATCGGAACCCTGATGGGGCTGATTGTCGCGATCCTTGCCTTCGCCACGCATCATCCCTGGTACGCGCTGCTGTGGATTCCACTGGGATACGGTTTTGCATGAGCCGGTCATTTTCTGCTGGAAAAGAACACGCCCGCCACCTTTGGACATCCACTCTGGTCGTTCATCAGCGATTTTCGGATGCTGTGGTTGATGATAACGGGTCGTCTTTAGCAGGTTTACCAGCCCGCTCCCGAGGACGATTTACCCGCTGGAATTTGCTACGTCTCCTGCTACACTCGCGTCAAGGCGGAAGCCCATGCGCGTCCTCGGCATCGATTGTGGCGGCGAATACACAGGCTACGGAGTAGTCGAGCAGGACGGCGAGGGGTCGCTGCATCACCTTTGCAGCGGGGCCATTCATCTGCTGCCACGCGAACCGCTGGAGCTACGGCTTAAGAAGATTTGCGAGAAACTTACCGAGATCATTACCACCTATACGCCGGAGCAGGTGGCCATTGAGGACATCTTCTACGCAGTAAATGTTAAGTCGGCACTGAAGCTTGGGCACATACGAGGGGTTGCCATGCTAACGGCAGCGCAAGCGGGCCTGGAAGTGGTGGCGTACTCACCGCTGTCCATTAAGTCAGCCGTGGTGGGCTATGGAAAGGCGGAGAAATTGCAGGTGCAGGTGATGGTGGCCCGCTTGCTAGAACTGCCTGCTCCTCCCGAGCCTCCCGACGTCGCCGACGCCCTGGCCATCGCCATTTGCCATCTGCACACGGCTGGTACTTTGCGGCGGCAGCATACGGCGACGGTGTGAACCGCTCGGAAAGTCTGCGGTAATCGACCCCGCAAAATCGGATAAAATCTTTGTTCAGCATGACATTGTGCTTTGCCCTTGCCATACTTCTGTTGGCCTTGCCTAGTTCGGCGCAACAAACGGCGGCTTCGGCCTCCCAGCCCTCTGTGACCTTCAACTTTGAGTGGGGTCAGGGAATTCCCTGGCAAAACTATTCCATCACTGTCCAAGCGGACGGCAGCACGCATTTCCAAGGGACACCTGCCCCGGAAGGGGCCGGCGGAGATACGGATCTCTTTCAGCAAGAGTTCACCATGACCGAGGCCGATCGCGCGAAGATCTTCGGCCTGGCCAAGAAGCTCAATTACTTCCAAGGCGATTTCGATTCGCACCTGAAGAAAATTGCTTATACCGGAAGCAAAACGCTGGAGTACAAGTCAGCAGCAACGAATGGCTCCGCCACATACAACTGGTCGCAGAATGCCGATGTCGAGGAGCTGACCCGTCTGTTTCTTGCCATTGCCAATACGCTCGATTACGGGCGCAAACTGGCTTTCGAGTACCGCTTTGACAAGCTCGGAATCGATACCCGGCTGAAAGAGTTGGAACGCTTAAGAGCCAACCGCAATGCCGAAGAGCTGAATGCGATTGAGCCTATTCTGCGCAAGATTGCGGACGATCCCGACATGATGCACATTAGCCGCCAAGCTGCCCAAAGCCTCCTTCGCCCTCCAAGTGGGTCTGGCCAGACGAACGAAACCCCTGCCCAGCCTTAGCCTGGCTACCGAATTTTGACAACTTCGCGTCCAATTGGTGTTTAATACGATCAGGCAGGGAAGGCCTCGATGAGGCTCGCCGGTCCAAGCCCTCGACCCCCACTCGAGACGAACGATGAGAACACGTAAAGCCAAGGAGTAACGGTATGCCACGGCACGTGAAATCCGCATTAGTACTGGTAACGGGGTTTGCGTTGGCGACAGCGGCTGGCGCGTTCGCGGAGTCGCATGTCAGGATTGTCCGTCTCAGCTACGTTAATGGGCAAGTGCAAACGGACCGCGCGACAGGGCAAGGATTAGAGCGCGCTATCTTGAACACTCCCATCGTGCAGGGAACACGAATCGTGACCGGCAACGACGGTCTGGCTGAGGTGGAATTCGAGAACGCAAGCACTTTGCGAATCGCGGAGGACTCGGATGTCGACTTCCGCACCCTCTCCATGAGCGACACGGGCGCCAAGGTCAACGAGATCGAGGTGGTCAAAGGCCTGGTCTATCTCGATGCACGCTCCAAGAACGACACCTATCGGCTGAAGAGCGGCGATTCCACTTTCCTGGTGCAGCACGACGCGCAACTCCGGCTGAGCGTGAATCCAGATCAGACCCGGCTGTCCGTGTTCAAGGGCAATGCCCAATTGATGGACCAGCCACAGATGGTGAACGTCAAGCGGAAAGAAACTCTCACCGTCGATCAGGCCACCCCGTCCGAATACAAGATCGCCAGCGGTGCTGAACCTGTTTCGACCGATGCTTGGAACCGCGAGCGCGAAGCTTATCAAGAAGCCTACGCTAATAATGCGGGCAACCCCGGTCCGAAGTCCGGCTACGGGCTGCAGGCACCTCAACTACTATGGAAATTACTTCATGGCGCCCGGTTACGGATATGCCTGGCAGCCTTACGGCTTCGCCAGCTCGATGTTTGGATTTGACCCCTACAATTCCGGCGCGTGGGTTTTCTCTCCAGGCTTGGGATACTCATTTGCCTCGCCGTACCCTTGGGGATGGCTGCCGTATCACTACGGCGCGTGGGCTTTCTTGGATGGTATCGGCTGGGCATGGCTACCCGGCGGGAACTACCGCGGAGGCTGGTATAACAGCCAGTTCCAAGCCGCCCCCGTTGTGGCGAAAGCACCGCCGGGCTGGACGGCGGCTACTCCTCCAGTCGTAGCTGCGGCCCAATCTCCGAAGCCGACCGTTATGGTTAGCAAGTCTACGTCAGCGGCATCAGCCGGGTACATCGCTGGCGGACGCATACCTCCTGCTTTTAGCAGCGTGATTCGCGGACGCAGTGTCGGTGCGAGCGCGACGGGCGAAAGCTTCAAACCCGCTACCGTGCACAACCTGGCTGTGAATGACCACGTCTTTACCACCCGGTACAACGCTTTCGGTGGACACACCGCACAGTCGGGACACGTGTTTGCCGTGCCTGCTCCGGCTGCGACCTTCGCCAGTCCGATGGCCGTCGGCCCGACATTTGGTTCGAGCACAGGGCGAGGCATTGGGCCGACTGCGATGTCTGGCCCTCACGCAACCGTCGCTGGCCACAGCTCGTCGGGTGGCTCTCACCACTGAACCATTCTTTTTGAATAAGGCGGCCTGCTTGGCCGCCTTTTCTCGTATTAAGCCGAGACTTTCAATACACCACGATGCCGGCGTATCCGACGACCATGTCGCGGTCTCCAGAGGCGTCGCCAGAGGTGGCATAACGGATCAGCTCCGCATGGTTTGCCCCCAGCTTCTTGGACGCGGTCAGCATCACCACTGCGGGACCGTATCCACACATGCTGATATTGGCTTGACGCACGGTTTCGTAGAGTCCACGAGGATCCAGTGCCAATACCTGGTCAATCGCGCGGCGATCTTTTACCCGGGTCACGGCGTCGCTCTCGTAGTGATTCATATCGCTCAACGCGATGACCAGTACGGGTTCGGCTGCTTCTGTGGCGATGCTTCCAATCACGACCCCTAGGGCGCTCAACACCTCGAAATTGCTGGTTCCCACAGTGATGGGCACGAACTGAAATCCCGGAGCAAGTACCTGTAGAAAGGGTAGCTGCACTTCCAGAGCGTGTTCGTAGCGATGGGCCTCCTGGTCTTCGGCCAGCAGTGGCATGCGTGCCTTCAACTCATCCGCCAAGCCCTTATCAATCACGGCATCACCCAGTGGCGTGTGCCACGCGCCTTCGCTCATGATCGCCAGCGGCTCGCCCATGCCGGTGTGGTTAGGGCAGAGGATCACCAGACGCTGCGGTAGTTCGAGGCGGCGATAGACAGCTCCAGCCACGTGTCCGGAATAAACGTATCCGGCATGGGGGACGATGCAGCCCAAGGCGTGAATCTTCGGTTCGGACTCCGTCGATGCGTTGGCGCGCGCCGTGGTGTATGTCTCAATTTCTGCCCGGAGACGCTGTGCATTGGCGGGATAGAAGCGTCCAGCAACGGCTGGCTGACGTAGTGCGGTAGCCATGATGCTCGCTCCTTGGAGCGCCCCCAGTCTAGCCTTCTTTTGGCCAGGGCGGGCAGTGTGCTGTGCGGATCGGCTCGCCCGAGGGGCGATCTCT
Source organism: uncultured Acidobacteriaceae bacterium (assembly GCA_963836295.1). Classification (GTDB taxonomy): domain Bacteria; phylum Acidobacteriota; class Terriglobia; order Terriglobales; family Acidobacteriaceae; genus Bog-257. The sequence continues at coordinate 725,636 of CAWIIY010000017.1, forward strand.
GAGGCAAGTCTACGCCTGCTGCAAGGCTCGGAACACAGCCGCGGTTTTTTCCAGCGACATGGCTTCGGCACGCGCATCGGCGCGCAGACCAGCCGACTTCAGCGCGGCTCGAATGGCGACATCCCCGTATTGACCGCGAAGATTGTTCAACAGCGTCTTGCGCTTGTGACCGAAGGCAACCCTTAGGAATGCGATGAAAGGCCCTTCTTCAACCCGCAGTTCTGGTGGCCGCGGAGCCATGGTGAGCCGCAACACGCTTGAGTAGACCTGCGGGGGAGGCGAGAAGGCTCCCGGCGGCAGCGTGAACAGCTTGTCGACACGGGCGAAGAGTTGCACGGTGGCGGAGAGCAGTCCATAATCCCGGCCGCCCGGTGCGGCCGAGATATGATCGGCGACTTCGCGCTGCACCATGATTACCGCGCGCTCAATGTTCTGGTGCAGTTCCAGAATCCGCAGCACAATATCGGAGGTGACGTAATACGGCAGGTTGCCGATTACATCGACGGTCTCCGGCTGGGTGGGGCGGAGATCGTGCAGCGGCCCCGGCCTGCGACCGACCATGGAGGTAAACTCCGCCGCGACAAAATCCGATTCGAGGATTTCGACATTTGTCTTGGTCGCATACCGCATGCGCAACTGCGCCGCCAAAACGCGATCGAGCTCAATTCCGATCACACGTTTGGCCCGCGAAACGAGCACATCGGTGAGCACGCCGCGCCCCGGGCCGATCTCAATGACGGTGCGATTGGACACGTCTCCCAGAGCGTCCACAATGCGCCGTGCGGCGCCCAGATCGGTTAGAAAGTTCTGCCCCAGCTTCGGTCTGTGTTTAACGCTGGCACTAGATTTCTTGGATGTGGTTCCTGCCACATTGCCCTCTTTCCATTCGCCAATTACACTCAACTCTCGGCAATTCTTACATCACAGTGCACAGTCCGGTTACGCAGTGCGCCGCGCCGTCGGGAGCACAGCTCCGTTGGCGCCGGGAGGTCGCCATGAACATCGCCTTTGCGGCGTCCGAGTGCGTGCCCTTCTCCAAGACCGGCGGGCTGGCAGATGTCATCGGCGCCTTGCCGCCTGCGCTCACCAGTTTGGGTCACAAGGTTACAGTGTTCCTGCCGCGTTACAAGCAGACTAAGCTCAACCAGCCGCGCATCGTCATTCCCAGCATCACCGTCCCCTTCGATGACCGCTACCGCTTCTGTTCCGTCCTCGACGGCGGTATGCGCTCCGGAGTGCAATTCTATTTCATCGACTACCCTCCCTTCTTCGACCGCGATTCCCTCTACGGTACACCGTTGGGCGACTACCATGACAACGCTGAAAGGTTTGCATTGTTTTGCCGCGCCGTGTTGGAATCGGCCAAAACGCTCGGCACGCCTGATGTGCTCCACTGCCACGACTGGCAGACAGCCCTGATTCCCATACTGCTGAAGACGCTGTACGGGGAAGACCCGGCTTTTGCCAATACTCCATGCGTCTTTACCATTCACAATATCGGATACCAGGGACTTTTCCCGCCCGAGATTCTGCCCCTGCTCATGTTGCCCTGGGATTTGTTCACCATGTCGAAGCTGGAATTCTATGGCAAGGTAAATTTCCTCAAGGGCGCGATCACGATGGCGGACTACATCACAACCGTGAGCCGGAAATATGGCCAGGAAATCCAGACCGCGGAGTACGGCTTCGGTCTGGAGGGCGTGCTGCGAACGCGCTCAGGCACGGTCACCGGCATTCTCAACGGCGTAGATTACGGCGAATGGAACCCGGAAAGCGATCGTTTCATTGCGGCGCGCTACTCGGCCGATGACCTGAGCGGCAAAGCAAAATGTAAGGCAGACCTGCTGAAGGAATTTGGCCTGGCCGAAGACACGCAGTTGCCGGTGGTTGGCATGGTGTCACGCTTTGCAGCCCAGAAGGGCTTTGATCTCATTCTCCAAGTGGCCGATCGCCTGGCGCGGCAAGAGTTGATGATGGTCGTGCAGGGCAGCGGCGACCGCGAGTATGAAGAATTGTTCCGCCGGCTGAACAAACAGTTTCCGCAGAAATTCGCCGTGAAGATCGCCTACGATGATGCGTCGGCGCACAAGATTGAAGCAGGGAGCGACATCTTCCTGATGCCCTCGCATTATGAACCTTGCGGGCTGAACCAGATCTACAGCATGCGCTACGGCACTGTGCCCGTAGTGCGGGCCACCGGCGGACTCGACGACACCGTCGAGCAGTTTGACTGGCAAACCCTGAAGGGCACCGGGTTCAAGTTCAAGGAATACAGCGGCGAAGCGTTGCTGGACGTCCTGCAGACGGCTATGGGCGTGTATCGCTCCGATCCCAAGTCCTGGCAGGCGCTGATGCGCAACGGTATGGCGCAGGAGTATTCCTGGACGAACTCGGCCCGCGAATACGTGAAAGTCTATGAGCGGATGAGACAGTTACGGGCAGCAGCGGTTGGCTAGCGATTAGCAGCTAGCAATTGGCAAGTAGCAATTAGCACTCGGTGGGTCCCGATCGCGGCAGTGGATGTTAACCGCTAGATCGTCGCTACCCGGAAACAACCCGCCTGCTCGGAAACGGACTCCGGCAACCGTCCTTAGGAAAGCAGTCTTCGATTACTGTCGAAAAATCGCCAACTGATACGCAATCCAGACTGCAGTGGCCGGGTTCGGGTTGGGTGCGAGTTGGCCTGTTATCGCCAATCACTTGGAATCGGCACACTAAGTCCATTGCTATCAATCCCTTAAATCGTAATGCAAAATTAAGTTGACACGCCTTTCCAGTGGCGCAACACTTGTGCCGCGACAAAGGGGGGTAAGGGACCAACGTCAGAATGGTAACCCCGACCATCGTAAAGGAGATCGTCATGACATCCCGGCCACGCTTCACTTTTCACCTGCCACTTCCCGCGTTCGCGCTCGCGACGCTTGGTTTGCTGATCATGATCGCGACGGCGCCGGGACTAGCGCAGACCTTCACCGTGCTGCACACCTTCACCGACGGAGCGGATGGCGCGGACCCTTTTGCAGGTGTGACCGTTGGCGGTACAGGAACTCTCTACGGAACGACGTATGCCGGCGGTGGATCGCCCCGGTACGGCGTGGTGTTCGAGCTGGCGCAGCGGGGCCCGGGTTGGACGCTGAGCCCGCTCTACGAATTCCACGGCAGCGATGGGTTGGGTCCGGAGGCACCCGTAACTGTTGGCCCGAACGGCGCGCTTTATGGCACAACCACGTTCGGCGGGAATGGGAATGGTACTGGCACGGTTTTTGAACTGCGACCGCCGGCCACAGTGTGCCCCACGCCTATCTGTTATTGGAGCGAAACCGTCCTCCATTCCTTTAACGGATATGATGGGGCGTTGCCGGATGACGTGCAGCTAGTCTTCGATCAAGCCGGGAACATCTATGGCACGACAGTAGTAGGAGGAGCTTACGGCGACGGAACGGTTTTCGAGCTGACGCCATCCGGCGAGGGGTGAACCGAAAGTGTCCTTCACAACTTCAACGACAATCGGATCGACGGGTATGAGCCATACTTTGGTGTGATCTCCGACCGGGCCGGAAACCTTTACGGGACGACGGACCTCGGAGGGACGGCAGGAAACGCAGGAGGCGGGACGGTTTTCGAGCTGTCGCCGTCCGGTGCGACGTGGACAGAAAGTATCCTCTATGACTTTCCCCTTGACAATCTCGGGGGCACGAGTAACCCGGGCGCCTTAATCATGGATCGGTTCGGTAATCTCTATGGCACCACCAGCGATGCCGGAGAGAACGATGGCAGCCTCTTTGAACTGACGCCGTCAGACGGAGGCTGGATATTCTCTACGCTTTACAGTTTCGTGAATAGCTGTTACCCGGCGGGCCTCGTCATGGACACAGCCGGTAATTTTTATGGAAACTGCGACACCGGCGGCCGTCACGGTGAGGGCATGGTCTTCAAGTTAACCAATTCCGGCGGATCGTGGACGCTTACGGATCTCCACGACTTCACCTGCGGCAGCGATGGATGCCAACCCCAAGGCGCCCCCGCCCTTGACGCCAGCGGCAATCTCTACGGCACGACCGTTGTCGGCGGCAACCTGTCGGATTGCTCTGACAATCCCGGTTGCGGCACGGTGTGGGAGATCACACCGTAGGTGTTGCTTCTTGGCCTTCGGTGGGCGTTTCATTGACGAGAAATCGACATTACGCTCATTAGTCTCGCTCGAATGTCCAGCGGGTAGCGGTTTTCGGAAAACTCTTCTCGATAAGACCAAAAACACGTTTCGGGAGGACACGGTACAGAGGTTCAGAGCCGTCCCCGCCGCTCATTCCATACTTGCGGAGCGATGTTGGTTCCAACTTCTTCCGAATAGCAGCCTCTGTGATCAGTTCGGCGACGCCTTCCAGAATTACCGCCTCAGCAGCGTTCTGAGTGCCCACAACACAGTTTGGGTTCTTTGCTAAATTGCGTGCCTTTTGAGTCTTGCTGCCTGTGCCGAACCAAAACGCCCCGTCGAACCACAGGCCCCAGATGATCATGGCGTGAGGTCTACCATCGGGCCGTACCGTCACAATCCAGTACTCGCGAGACTCGCTGAGGGTCTTCACGGCCCACTTCCACGGCAACAAGCCGGTCTTGCTCTTGCTGATTCCGTAATCAGGAATCTGCGGTCGTTCAGTTCGCGGTACTATTTGGCTCTGCTTCAGTTTTGGCATGGGTATCTCCTATGTCGAGCGGGGTGCGAGCGCGAAGCCTAATGGGTACGAACTTAGTGGAATTGTATCGGATACTCAACAGTGGCGGTGACTGTTGCAACATCGCCATTTCACCACCGACAGCCAAAAGGCGCATGATGACGTGAATTCTAGTTGCGAATTATTAATTGCTCTCCCCTCTTCCTCGCGAAGTACAAGTAAATCGGCACGCCTGCCAGAATCACGACTACTCCCCACGCTGAGTTCCGCAGGTTTTCGGTGAAGGTGTAATAGAGCAACAGCGCCGCTGCCGCGATGAACATCGCCGGAACGAGTGGATAGCCCCAGGTTCGATACGGCCGCAGCAGGTCTGGCTCCTGTTTGCGCAATACGAAGACGGTGCTGGCGGAAATCATGTAGAACAGCCACTCTGCGAAGATGGCCAGCGAAAAAAGTTGGCGGAAATTTCCGGCAAACAGCAGCAGAATAATCGACAGCCCGAGTTGCACGATCAGGGCGACCGAAGGGGTGTGAAACCGGGGATGCACCTCGGCCATGGCTTGGAAGAAATAACCATCGCGCGCCATGGCGAAAGGAACACGCGCGCCGCTCATGATGGTTCCATTAAGCGCGACAAGCATAGAAAGCGCCATGCCCGCCGACACGATGGCCGCTCCCCAAGCGCCGACCGCGACCGCAGTGGCTTCTGAGGCAGGCCGTGGCGACGCTGCGATACTGGCCGCAGGCAGCACATATTGCACTGCTGCGTTTGTCAGCGTGTAGAGAACCGCAACCACTCCGACTCCCGCAATCAGCGCAGTGGGAATATTTCGCCCTGGATCGCGCACTTCGCCGCTCACCATGTTCAAGTCGTTCCATCCGTCGTACGCCCAAAGTGCGGCGATGAGCGCTGCCATGAATCCTGCGATGCCTCCCGTAGCGCCTTGGAAGCTGGTGGCGAAATTGCGCCAAGTGCCGCTGGTGGCGCCGAACGCCAGCAGCGCGATCGAGAGGATGATGGCGATTTTCACCACCGTAAATACCACCTGAAACTCTCCGGCCCGCTTGACGCCGATATAGTTGAGCGCCGTGATGAACACAGCCGCCGCGATGGCAACCAACTGTCCGTAGCTGATGGCGAAGGGCGAGTGGAGCGCGTCGCGGTTGAAGAATGTGAGGGCCGGGAACGTGCCCAGGATGCGGACGAAACCTGTGGTCAGGGTCGCAATCGAAGCCGGCTTTGCGATCGCGAACCACGTCCACGCATAGAGAAATCCCGGGAGCGGCCCATAGGCATCGCGGATGTAAACGTATTCGCCGCCAGCCTGGGGCTTCATGGCGCCTAGTTCGGCATAGGTGATGGCGCCCGCGAGCGACAGCACTCCGCCCACAATCCAGGCAAGGTACACCAGCCATGCCGAGCCGACAGCCTGCATCATTTCGGCTGGAACCAGGAAGATGCCGCTGCCGATGATGGTGCCGACGACAATCGCGCCGGCGTGGCTTACGCCGAGATCGCGCGCGAGTGCCGGCTTTAGATTGGGCATGTTAGGAACCTGCGAAGTCCCCACCTTCGGTCACCGATGCATCTGATCCACCTGCGAATGAGGGCGGAGCCAACAGGCTGCAACTATACTCGACGGCGAAGGTAATCACGGTGCCTATGAGAACGTGTCAGGGAAGGGAATCGGCCATGACAAGACTAACCAACCGCGATGCTTATCATGCTGCCTTGTTCGTCGGCGGCTAGAGAATGGATTGAACGGCTGACTACGCTGGGATCCGCGAGACCGCTCGTTTTAGTGCTCCCAGGAATTCTTGGTTCTGCTCAGGGGTGCCGATGGTGACGCGGAACGCATCTGGCGCTCCCCACGAGCCACTCATGTGACGAACGATGATGCCCTCGTCTTGCAGGGACCCGGCAGAGGTTGCCAGCATCTTCGCCCACCCGGCAGAACAGGAAGTTCGTCCAAGTGGGAGTAACGCGGATACCCATATCTGAGATAGCTGGGGTCAGCGATTTTGTTTCTGCTGCGTTCGTTTCCAGTGCGCGGTGAATATGGTCCGCGTCTGCCAGCGCAGCTAGTGCTGCAGCCTCGCCTAGCGACGAAACCATGAATGCCGGTTTCAAGCGCGCGAAATAGCCCATCAGTTCTGCGGGTCCCATGCCATATCCAACCCGTACGCCGGCCAGGCCATGAGACTTCGAGAAAGTGCGCAGCACTACGACGTGCCGTCCCTGGCGCACGTAATCTACCGCGTGCGAATAGTCGAAGCCGCGCTCCGCCGCAAAGTAGCTGGCGTAATCGTAATAAGCCTCGTCTAGAAGCGTGATCACGTGCTCTGGCAACTGGTCGAGAAAGCGGTCAATCGCGTTGGCGTCCAGCACAGTGCCCGTCGGATTGTTCGGGTTTGAGAGGTAGACCAGACGCGTATTGACGTCAACTGCCGCCAGGATGCGGTCAAGATCGTAGCCATCGTTCACGGTCGGCACCTCGACGAACTGCGCACCAGTCGCGCGCGTGACGATGGGATAAACGATGAATGAGAGCTTGCTGGTGATGGCGTTCAACCCAGGCCCCAGCAATGTGCGCGCCATGATATCGAGCAAGGCACTGGAGCCCGCCGTCACCAGGATCTGCGCTGGTTCAACGCCGTGAATCTCCGCCAGACGCGCAGTCAGCTCCGTGACGCCGTTGTCAGGATAGAAATTGACCTGGTGGGCGGCTGCCTCCATCGCTTCGACTGCTAAAGGAGAGGGTCCGAAAGGATTTTCGTTCGAAGCCATCTTGATACAACGCATGCCACTCTCCAATTCCGCCTGCCGCAGCGATTTGCCCGGCTTGTAGCTGGCCAGCTTTTGCACGTACGCTGGAACCAGCTTGCTGAAGTCCGTCATTCTATCTCCAGTAGTTCAATCTCATCGTCATCGTCTTCCCATCCTGACCAAGACTTCAGTGTCCGCGTCTTGCCATCCCGACCGAGGACTTCAGTCCGAGTGGACGGACCTGCTTTTCTCCACCCCCGTTTGCGTCCTCTCTCTTGCCGCGCTCTTCAGTTGCGCCACCTCACGCGCGGTTAGATGCCGAAATTCACCGGGCTCAACGTCCAGCACCAGGGGCCCGTAGCGTACACGCTTGATTTTTTCCACGTGATGATCGATCTGCTCGAACATTCTGCGAATCTGCCGGTTGCGTCCTTCCACCAATGTGACCTCGTACCAGGGATTGGCGGCATCGCGCACCAGCTTAATTCGTACTGGCGCGGTCTTCACCGCGACAGAACGCCTTCTCTGGCGCTCGTTGGTCAACTTTCTGACAGGGGTCTTTAGCGCCGCGCGCGCGGCAGGAAGCATGATGCCCGCGCGCAGCTTGTCGATCTGGTCGTCAGTGGCTTTGCCGCTGATCTTGACCAGGTACGTCTTGGGCACGTGTGATGAGGCGCGCATCAACTTCTGCGCCAGCTCGCCGTCGTTAGTCAACAACAGCAATCCTTCGCTCAGGTAGTCGAGACGGCCGACCGGGTAAACGCGTGCGCCGACACCCCGCAGCAAATCTAAAACCGTCGGACGGCCCTCCGGGTCGGTGACCGTGGTCACGTAGCCTCTTGGTTTATTGAGCAGCAGGTACACAGGGCGCTCCGGCCCCTTCAGCAATTTGCCGTTCACCTTGATGTGGTCATGCCCGGGGTCGGCCTTGCTGCCGAGTTCGGTGACAATCTGTCCGTTGACTGACACCAGACCGCTGGTGATAAGTTCCTCGGCCTTCCGCCGCGAAGCAATTCCGGCAGCGGCGATGATCTTCTGGAGTCGTTCAACGGGCATGCGGCTACGATTTCTCAGACGAACTTCCGGCTTCGGCTTCGGTGGCGTAAGTCCCCTCAGCGGGCATTGTTCTGTCGCCGATGAGAGAGTTGGCATTGGAACTCTCGGGAACAGCTTCGGTCACCGGTTCTGGTTCATCTGCTATGGAAACGTCCAGCGCACCTTCGGCGTTGGGTTCAGCGTTCTGCTTACCGGCCCCTGCGAACAAATCTGCTTGCGGATCGTCCAGCTTCTCGAACTCCTCCATGCTGGGCAGCTCGGAGACATCGTTGAGTCCGAAACGCAGTAGAAACTCTTTCGTCGTCCGGTAGAGAATTGGCCGACCGATGACCTGCTTGCGTCCGGCGGTGGTGACCAGCTTGCGATCAAGCAGAGTGGCGATTACACCGGAAGTATCCACGCCACGAATCTCGCTGATCTCCGGCACGGTGACTGGCTGCTTGTAGGCGATTACGGCGAGCGTTTCCAGGGCCTGAAGCGACAGGCGTACCGGCGGCTTCAGGCTCTTGGCGAAGTTCACCACTGCGTCGTGATGTTCGGGCTTGGTCGCCATGCGGTAGCCGCCGGCGATCTGCCGAATCTCCATGCCGCGTTCGCTCGACAAATACTCGGCAACTAATTCGTCGATGATGCCGCTGAGCCTCGACTTGATAAGTTTGAGCTCTTCCTTGGCCTCCGCCTTTTTGTCCTTTTCGGTGGGGGACGCAGGTTCGACGTTAGAAGTGGCTTCTGCGGCGGTCTTCCGGGCAGCTTCGGCGCGCGTGGGAATGTCGTCGAATGTAGCGTCACCTTCCAGTTCGTCGCTCTCAGCCTGCGCAGGTCCGTCAGAAACGATCTCGTTGAGTGCGAGACGAGCGTTTTCCTCCCTACGCAACTCCGCGAGTACTTCGTCGCGCAACAGCGATGCAAGCTGGTCCAGCGTCACCGGTTCTTCGGTGGCATAGATGATGGCTTCGACTTTGGCTTTCAGGCTCATGGGATGCGGTTATCAGCCGTCAGCTATCAGCTGACAGCTAAAAATTCATTCACACCAAATTATTGTTCCTGCCGACTTCATTGGCGTCCAAAAACACGCACGGTAAAAAACAAAAGCTGACGGCTGATAGCAGACGGCTGACGGCTGCTTCACCGCCAATCATCCTTCACCAGCGGATTCTCTTCCATCAGGGCATCGAAGCCCGTGTGTTTCTTCAGTACGATCTCGCCGAAGATGTTGTCCTGGCGCGCCAGCACCGCCTGCAAACGAATCAGCTCCAGAATCGCCAGGAAAGCGCACACCAGCGCCGACCGCGAGCGCATGTTGCGCAACAATTGTTTCAGCCGGACGGGCCGGTCCTCCAGCGAAAGCCTCCGCCGTACGTAGTCGATCATTTGCGACACGGTAACGCTGTCGTCGTCAACATTAAACGACGGCTTCTGTCGCGCCCGGTCCAGAATTTGTTGAAAGGTCCTGACCAAGTCTACGACATCGCTGGCCATCTCCGGCTCCGTACCGTCGGCATCGCGGAATTCTTTCAGCGCCGGATTCGACCATACTGCCTCTTCGATTTGCTGCTTCTGCATCAGCATCTGCGCCGCTGTCTTGAAGCGCTCATGCTCAAGCAGCCGGTTCACCAGCTCCAGTCGCGGATCCTCTTCTCCCGCAGGCGCGTCGGGATCGCGCGGCAGCAGCATCTTCGACTTGATGTGGATCAGTAGCGACGCTGTGTAGATGAACTCAGCCGCAACGTCCACGTCAAACTGCTTCATGCCCTCGACGTACTTCAGATATTGTTCGGTAATCTTGGCGATCGGAATGTCGTAAATGTCGATGTCCTGCTTGCGGACGAGGTCAAGCAGCAGGTCGAGAGGCCCATCGTATACCTGGCCCACCATCACCGAGAACGACGACTGGTCGGCGTCCTTGTGCGCATGAACAGGCGCAGCGTGTGTCTTGGCCTCCGGATTCGCGACGTTCTCAGGATTCTCGACCATCGAATTTATTGTGATTATAGGGGCCCTTCGATCCGTTCGTCGCCCGCGGCGACTCTCTTCGCTCGGGATGACAGATCAAAACCAGGCTACAAGGCCGCCCGAAAGAAATGAAATTGCCTGTGTCTCTGTGCCTCTGTGGTGAACGCTTTTACTTCCCCTCGCCCGCACTCTGCACTGGCGGCTCGTACTCATGCGACAAGTTCGCGGCGTCCTGCGCCTCCACCATCGTTGCCTCTGCCACCGCGCGCGCCTTTTTCGATCCATCTTCGAGAATATCCCACGCCAGCTCGGGATTGGCTTCGTACTTAGCGCGTCGCTCCCGAATCGGTGCCAGCACGCTCCACAAGCCGTCGGCCGCCCAACCCTTGCACTCGATGCAGCCGATGCCCGCAGTGCGGCATCCTTCGTAAACTTTAGCCATAGTTTCTGCGCTGCTAAAGATCTTATGCAAGTCACCAACTGGGCACACATCGGGATTGCCAGGATCGGTTCGCCTGATGCGCGCCGGGTCAGTCACCATGGTCTTCAGCTTTTGCCGCAGTGAAGCTTCCGGCTCGCTCAGCAGGATGGTGTTGTTGTAGGACTTCGACATCTTGCGGCCATCTGTGCCCGGCAGCTTCGGCGATGGCGTCAATAGCGGTTGCGGCTCGGGAAAAACCATCTCGCGTTGCGGATCACGATCGCCAGCGTGCACCTTGCGCGGATAGAACTGGTTGAACCGCCGTGCCACTTCCCGCGTCAGCTCTACGTGTGGCACCTGGTCCTCGCCGACGGGTACAAAATCCGCCTGATAAATCAAAATGTCGGCCGATTGCAACAGCGGATACCCGAGAAAGCCGTAGGTGCCGAGATCTTTGTCCCGAAGGTTCTCGCGCTGCTCCTTGTAGCTGGGCACACGCTCCAGCCATCCCAGCGGAGTGATCATGCTGAACAGCAGGTGCAACTCGGCGTGCTGCAGCACATGCGACTGGATGAACAGCGTGCTGCGCTCGGGATCGAGTCCGGCGGCGAGGTAGTCGATCATGACCTCAAGCGAATTTTGCTTGACGCTGCGGGTGTCGGCGTAGTCGGTAGTGAGAGCGTGCCAATCGGCGATGAAGAAAAAACAGTCGTACTGGTCCTGCAAGCCCACCCAATTGCGCAGCGCACCGACGTAGTTGCCGAGATGCAGCTTCCCGGTCGGTCGCATGCCGCTGAGCACGCGGCCTCTTTTAGTGCGGTTCGTATCGGTCATCGGAAACCCAGGAACACAGCCAGGAGCGCTTGGAAGAAAGCCATGAAAGGCGTAATCAGCATACCGATGATGTCGAGACCAATCATCGGCAGGATGAAGATCACCACTACCAGCCCGGCATAACCAATCCGGTCATAGACGCGCAGCGCATTGTAAGACAGAAAATGGCGGATGACATGGCTACCATCCAGCGGCGGTAGCGGAATCAAATTAAAAACGGCAAGGATTACGTTGATCCACATCGCGTCATAGAACAGCGTGGTCAGGGCCGCGGCAGTACTACCCGTGTGTGCGTACCTGCCGATCGGCGTATTCGAGCCGTGCGCGATGATAGCCAGAACCACCACGGATACGAACGCGGTCAGGAAATTGCTCACCGGCCCGGCTACGGCGGTCAGAATATCGTCGCGCACCTGGTTCTTGAAGTTGCGCGGATCCACCGGAGTAGGTTTGGCCCAACCGAAGGGCGGAAACCCCAGAACAATCAAGATCAGCGGCATCAAGATGGTCCCAAAGGGATCGATGTGCACCAATGGATTGAGCGAAACCCGGCCGAGCATCTTGGCCGTAGGATCGCCCAACCGGTTGGCGGTCCAGGCGTGTGCCGACTCGTGCACGCAGATGGCAAATAGCAGCACGATGACCTGAAAAAAGATGTCAACGGGGTTGGCATTATGGAACATTGCAGTTTGAATTCGATACTAACATGGGGAAAGTGTGCATCTGCAGCCAGCAGGGCTGCCTAGTAAAACTGCACTCCACCTCTCGCGAGCGCCGGCGCTTCTCTATTTCTGCGTCAGCCGCACGCGTCCGGTATCCGCAATTGCACTATCAATCTTCAGCGGAAGCTTGAACGTGCTGGTTATGCCGACGTTAGGGTACTTTGGCGTCAGGAAATGCTGCACAAAAAGCTGCAGAAGCATCTGTGGCACCTCAACTCCGTCAAGCGAAACCGATTGCGCGCGAATGCTGGCCGTTCCGTTAGAACCCGCCGCTTGCGCCACCACATGGATGTCGTGAGTCCCGCTAAACAGGCTGAGCAGGGGATTCGCCGAGCTTTTTCCTTGCGTTAATGCTTCGAAATCAACCTCGGCGTGACCATCTATCGTCCCCGGCGTCGACGTGAGCCGCACATGGCTCACTCCCTTCGGCAGTTTCACGCCTCCTTCGTCAAAGTAGGCATTGGCTTCACGCTCGGTCAGCTCGGTTGGCTTGGGATCAGGATGAGCTTTCGCCGCGTTCTGCTTCAAGTACGCGATCTTCTGCTCCATCGCGCGGAAGTCGGCGCTGTGATTGTCATGCTGAGGCTCTGGCTTGCGATCAGCCGGCAACACCCCGGCTACAGCCAGCAGGGCAACGGGAAGGAAGAAGCACCAGGCCCGTTTCATCGCAGCGTCGCTTCCGCGGGAGGGACAGTCACAGTCTCGACGTGCGGTTTGTCCAGCGGCCCGGAGATCACGTAAGACCGGCCGCCCGCGCGCTCCAATCGAACCGCCAGGCTGCGGTCGTAAGAAGCCGTGCCCTTGACGATGTAGCTGGCGCCTCCCGCTTGCAGCTTGCAGTCAACCAGAGTGAACATTCCACCTGCCAGAGACACTTTGCCAATGAAGTTTGAAAATGCCAAAGGAGCTCCCCGGCCGTCAAGGACAACATGACGCAAGGCGCCGTCGTTCCAGGTGAAGTCGGCTGAGCCGGTTGCCGAATCGCGAAGGCTGGCGGTGTCCAATCCGCGCATGGCCAGGCTGTATTGGACGTCCACTGTTCCCGCGGCCCAGTTGTCGTGCATCAGCGCGCCCAGTTGTCCCATCGACGCCCGGGTGAGGGTTCCGGTACCTGAATAGGTCGGGGGCGACACCGTGAAGTCAGCGGTCCAGGTCCCGTTGTGGCGAGCTCCGAGGAAGTCCGCACGCAAGTCGTGCACGCTGAGGTTGCCGGCATCGAGGTCAACGATCGCGCTTACATTGTTAGCAACGGCGGGACCGAACTCGAAGCGAGTGCTTGCAAAGTGCCCAGTGGCGTGTAACCTCAGCAGCGCGTCTTCGTGCCGCTGTCCAATTGCCAGCAGGTGATACCACGGTTGATTGAAAAAACTTGGATTTACCAACTGGTTTAGCCGCGCGAGTGAGGCGTCATCGGAACGAACATCGAAATGAAGGGTACAGGTCTCGGGAGCGGTGCAATGCACAGGGAAACTGGCCGATCCACTGATGTCCGGTCCTTTAGCGAACCCTGCCGTAAACGATGTGACATTCACCTCTTGGTTTGCCAGCGTTGCCGCAGCCGAGGAAATTTGCAATGGCTCAGCAATACCCTGTAACTCAGCCGTCGCGGTATGCAATTGCAGCTTGCCCGAGGAAATAGGGGGAGCAAATCCAACCCATGTTCCCGCAACATCGAGGTCAACTTGAGCGGCCCCTGCGAGCCCCACCCCAGGGGTGCCGACTCCAAACGCTTTGGCTATGTTCAATAATCGCGCTAGTTCTGCTTCGCCCTTGAAATTGACGTTGTAGTGGTCTTCGTCGAATACCGCGCTGGCGGTTGCTGGTGAAGTCGCCCCGAGCGGAATTGGAAAAGGTTTTACCAGAAGGCGCAATCCCGGGTTAGCCGGCGGTGCCACAACTTTACGTGAAACCGGACGCTTAGGTTGCAGTCCAGTGGAAGCAGTCGCCTTTGGAACCACAACCTCTATCGTTCCGATCTGCAGGTCTTGCTTCAACACGCTGGAGTGCAACGCCAGGAGGTTCGTGCGTCCGCCGCCTGCCCAGACCGGCGAGTCCCCGGGCTGCTTGCGGACGGCAAACACTCCTTCAAAGTCGCCGGTTGCCGTGAGGTCCGCAGGCAGGTCCTTCTTGGCGTGGCGGGCAAGGGCGACAATTCGCTCTGCGGGGATCCGCTCGGCGGAGACGCTCAAATCATACGCATCGGCAGCCCAGCCTTGGGCATTGCCGCGAACTTCGAGCACGCCTGAACCAACCGGCGACTCGCATTGCAGGGCGTGCAATGAGTCGTCGGGCGACGAATAGGTTCCGGTGCAATGTGCGAGAAGAGGTAAGGCTTCGCCAAGTGCAATGTCGTAGCGGCGAAAGTCGTCCACTTGCGCATCCAGCGTGACCTCAAGCGCGGACGGAGTCCCGGTCAAGGATGCATTGGAACGTACGTTGCCGCGCCAGCCCCGGTCACGTCCGTAGATCAATTTCGTAAGCTGGCCAAGCGGCCCACCGCTGTAGGTGATCTGGAGATCTAGAGGAGTGTTGGGCAAACGCGACGCCCGTTGGAACCGCCCATCCAGCTTGAGAATGCCCGTGTCGTGGAGGTCCACATCGGTGCGCGTGGGCCGCGCTTTCAGCCTGATGCCCCATTGGTTTTCGGACTCCAGCCAGAGAGCGAAATCTGCATCGGTGAACGCAAATGCCTTTTTCACCTCGCCGAGTTTGAAGTTAATACGCCCGCTCGAAGCTTCGACATAAGGGAAGCGTGGGCGCGCTTCAGGGCGGATCTTTGTGGTGGGGGCCGAGGCAACGTGTGAGGCCCGTTCAACCAGGTCCTCTACGTTCCAATGCCCGTCGGAACGCCGAACTAGATTCAAGCTGGGACTATCCAGGTCCAGGGTCCCGATCTCCAGCCGGCCGCGCCAAAGGGAGGTCAGCCGCAGAAAGGCAGTGACGCTATCGGCGCGCAGCATCGGTTCTTCCCCATAGCTGGGGTTTTCGGCCACAACAAAATTGGACAGCACGATCCCGGGGCGCGGCAGAAGTTTGAGGGCAATACGGGAAACTGTGACCTCTCGTCCCAGTGCTTGGCCGATGGCCTCCGCGACCCGGTTGCGATAACGGTTTACGTTGACGAACGGCGGCACCAGCACGGCCAGCAGGACGACCGCGAGGGTCGCCCATATCACACGCCGTGCAGTGCCGCCCGGCATCAATGCACCACGTGGAACATGCGGGACCAGCGGGTCTGATCAAAGAAGTGAAACACCACGGTGAACAGCCACTGTATCCGATCTCCGAGGCTCTGCCGTTCGTACTCATCACGCGGGGTGATGAACGACCAGTAGATGAACATAGGACGGCCGATGACGTTTTCGCGCGGCACGAAACCCCAGTATCGGGAGTCGAGACTGACATCGCGATTGTCGCCCATGGCGAAGATGCTGCCAGGCGGCACGACGAGGTCGCCATTCTGCACGTGTGAGGGCAGCGCCAGTCGCCATTCGGGGGTTACGTCTTCGTAATCGCTGACGGGCACGTTGGGGAAATTATCACGGTACGCGTTGTAATTGCCTTGGCGGATGACATACGGCTCATTCAGGCGTTCGCCATTGCGGTACACCACCCCATCCTGCAGATGAATCCGATCGCCTGGGATACCGATGACGCGCTTGACGACGTAAAGGCCGGGCTGGGCTGGAGAGATAAATACGAAGACGTCGCCGTGACGGGGGTCACGATAGGGAATCAGCTTGCCGATCCAACTGGTTTTTGGAGCCAGCAGTATGCGGTCAACGAATACGTGATCTCCAATGAGCAGCGTGTTCTCCATCGAGCTCGACGGAATGGTGAACGCTTGCAGCGCGAAGGTGATAATGAACAACCCAGTCACCAGCACGATGGCAATCGAGGCAATAAATTCCGCAGTTGTTTCCTTAGGCCTTTCCGGTTTCCGCGCCTTCCCCGGCTCGGTCGTCACCGGTGCGCTCTTTTTCGGCGCGGTCTTCACAATCTTTTTCGTAGCTGCCAAATGCACTCTTCCTTGGGAATCTCGTATCGCCCGCTATGGAGTCTCGGCCGGTTCAGTCGCCTTATTGCACAGTTCGTAGCATGCGGTGCCAGCGCAAGCCCTGCAACACGTGGGCAACGTCGTATGCCAGACTCGAAAGTTTATCAGACGGGAGGCCGTTGGCGGCTACCGGAGCGGATCGCAGCACAGACCAGTAGATCACCAAGGGACGGCCAACGATGTTTTCCTCGGGTACGAATCCCCAATAGCGGGAGTCGGAGCTGTCATCGCGATTGTCCCCAAGGACGAAGTATGAGCCTTCGGGAACAATCAACTCACCGTCTTCGCGCAGCTTTTGAATTTGTAAATACCACGCGGAAGACATACCAAGAACCATCAAATCGCCATCGGGAAAATTGTCCCGGAATCCATCCAGTTGGTTCCAACGAAACGTAGCGTAGGCATCGTCCTGGCGAACGCCGTTGACGTAGACATGTTTGTCGATGAGCCTGACCCGGTCGCCGGGAACTGCCACGACGCGCTTAACAAAATGTTGCCGCGGATCGAGCGGATAGCGGAAGACGATGATGTCCTGTCGCCGCACCGGCTCGTAAGGCATGAGCCACCGCCAGAACATCGAATGTCCGTCGTGTGCCTTGTCTACCAGCAGGTAGTCCCCGACCAGCAAGGTTTTCTCCATGGATGGAGAGGGAATCTGGAAGGCCTGCACAATGAAAGCGATGACAAAGACCGCGATTACGATAGTGATGGCCAGCGATTGCAGCGAGTTCATGCCGCCCGAATGCGCGTGCGCTGGGCGCTGGGCCGCGGAAGGGGCTGGCTCCGCGACAACAGCCTCGACGGATGACTCACTGGGGACTTCGTTCATGAACCTTCGAAGACCTTGCTGGGGGTACCGGTGTCCTGTGTCCCAGAACCTCTCTTTAGCGATTGTAGAAAATCCCAAGCCTCTTGTGCAGCTCTTTGCTCGGCCAGCTTCTTGGTATTGCCCTCCGCGCGACGAGCAAAGCCGGCATCTCCGTTGGGAGCCGCCAGCACCTGCGCCTCCATGGTGAACACCTTGCGATGGTCCGGACCTTCCTCCTTCACCAGTACGTAGCGCGGCTGCGAACGTCCACTGGCATGTACGGCTTCTTGCAATGCTGATTTGTAGTCAATCACCGGAAGCTTCTTGCTGCCGCCCTGGTGAACTTCCGCAAGCCCGGGTTCAAGGATCGATTGCAGGATGAAACCACGCGCCACTTCCAAGCCCGCATCCAGGAACAGCGCGGCAATAACCGCCTCCAGGGAATCCACCAGTAGAGCAACCTTACTGCGGCCACCGCTTCGCTCCTCGCCTTTTCCCAGGCGAAGGTATTGCCCAATGCCGAGTTTCCGTGCCGGACGAAGCAGATGGCGCGCGCTAACCAGGTGCGCGCGTAGTTTCGAGAGTTCTCCTTCCTGGTATTCCGGAAAGCGCTCGAAAAGTTCCCGGCTGACCACGAAACCCAACACCGCATCGCCCAGGAATTCCATTTGTTCGTTATCGGCTGCTTGGGCAGCAGTCCGAGCTGCGCTGTTCTGCGACTCCATCTCTCGAGCGTAGGAGGAATGAGTGACGGCCTGCTCCAGGAGAGCGCGGCGCTTGAAGCGATGCTCCAGAGCTTCCTCCAGCGCGGAAAGGTCATGAGAGTTGGAGTTCATTGCGTTTGATGGCTTGGGCCGCGGGTCACCGCGCCCGAAGCTATCCCCCAATACTTACGTTTCAATGTGGCGGCGTATTCGGCGGAGTCGGAGGAGGCGCTTGTGCGGGCGCCGTGCTCGGCGCCGACGCCGTGGGCGTAGTGCCGCTTGCACCCGCTGGAGCACCGCCAGCCATCAGCTTCTGCAACCGGACTTGTTGCTGCTTGGCCAGGTTCTGGGCCGCGCTTCCTGGTGGCGCGTACTGCTCGGCCTTGTTGGCGGATTCGAGTGCCTGCGGGTACTTCTTCAACTGGTCCTGCGCCACCGACAGGCGCAAGTAAACTACCGCTTCCGGTTGCGCCTTGCTGGCCTCCACTGCTTTCTGCAATTGCTGCTCGGCGCCGGCGTAGTCTTTCTTATCCAGGTTAACCATGCCCAGCGTGTCGTAGGCCATGGTAACAATGCTCGCCTTCACGGCCGCGACCCGGTCGGGGGGGCGCCTGGCGGTACTAGCAGTGCGTCAATGTTGTCGATTGCGGCTTGCGCATCCTTGGCGGCTTCCGCAAGACGCTGGTCACGGTCCATATCGGTGTCGCGAGTTCCCTCCGCTAACGCGGAGGCCACCTGTACCAGCGGAACCGGGTTGGTCGGATCAGCGGCTATGGCTTTGCGACCCATTTCGATCACTTTATCGGAATTGTTTGCCTGACCATACAGATTCATGGCGCGAATGTAGAGGGCGCCCTTCAGTTCGCTGTTCGGGTATTTCGCAGCGAAAGCGTTTGCTGCAGCTTCCATTTGGGCTGGATCAGTCTTGCTTGACGCGTCCTGGTAAGCTTTCATTTCATCCTGCGACTTCGCCTGCAGCACCTTGTGTCCAGTGGCCGCGGAAGACGGCGTCTGCGCCTTGCCGGAGGAAGCGCCAGGTGCGCTGGCAGGAGATTGTGTTTGAGCGCCACTCTGCGCCTGAGGCGTTGCCTGGGCCACCGCCATGGTGCCCGCCACTAGTACCGCCAACATTACGAATCTCGATCTCATCACTGCTCGTCCTTTCTGGGGGAGAAGTGCTGGCCTCCCTGCCTATGCGAAGTTATTGTTGCTCCCGCTTTACGTTTGGGGGCTGGTAGGGTTCTTTGATCCCGCGCTCCGCAGCCTTCTTAGTGTCAGGTGACGCATCCCCAGCGTTGAGTGCCGCCTGGTATTGCGCGATCGCGTTTTCCCGCTCATCCTGCAAGTCCAGGATCCGGCCCAAATAGATGTGGCACCAGGCTGCTACCCTGGGGTCTTTTGTCGAATCCAGCGCCTTCTGAAAGTTGTCCTGCGCACCCTGCATGTTGCCGCTCATGGTGGCCGACTCGAGCCAGCACGAAATAGGCTCGCGCCGGATCTTCCTTTTCATTGAGGGCCTCTTCCGCCAGTTTTTCTGCCCCGGCGGGATCGCCACTCACCAGTTCTCGTTCGGCCAAATCGACCTTCTGTTGAGATGGAGGCTTCGCGGCTCGCACCACCTCGGGGGCAGCTTGCGAAGCATATTTGATCTCACTCGCGCGCTTCCTCTCGTGATCGACATCAATATTGTGCAGCCAGTCTGGGAAGGCGTCCTGCAAGCCAGTGTTTTCCTTTTCGAAGTCCCTCAAGTCGTCGTAGAACAGCCGGGTGAAGATGAAGCCCTCGGCTTCGTCCTGCTGCAACATGGCCTGGCGTTCCTTCTCCGACAATTTGGGATCGGACGGACTACGCGCTTCGATCGCCCGAATCAAGCATTCGACGACTAACAGCCCCGGATCCAGCTTGTAGTCCACCGCCATGGGCGCTTTCTGCACCGCCACCAGTACCGGTTTCAGGCGCTCCAGTGCGGTCGCCCGTTTGGCGATCAGGGGGTCGAGCACGAAATGAAGATAGGTATGCCGCAGGGCGTCCATGTGGATGTTTTCGCCGCTGGGAGAGATCACCAGATAGTAATAATCCTGCAGGTAGTTGCGCGAGTTCACCTGACCGGGGGCGCTCATTGGTTCCAGATAGACGGTGAAACTGCGGCCCAGATATCCCGCGAGGGGCATTCGCAGATAGGTGTCAGTTGCACTGATCATGTGTGCGACCGGTTCATGGTAACGGTCGATCAGGGCAAGATATTCGGATTGGTGCTTGAGCCAGATGGAATGCAGGTTGGCGGCGGCGTAATACTGCTTGAGCAGCGGCACGAATCCCAACACATACGTCGAATCCGGAGGCATGTCGGATTCCTTGACCTTGGGGGTGAAATCTGGTGGCGGTCCCAAGTACAAGGCCAGCGAAACGTATTGCGCCAGGTCGTGCGCTCCATCGCTTTGCTGGTGATCGCGGTAGAACTGGCACATCTCTTTTGCGGCCGCCGCAGCGGCAGGCGATTTGCTGGCTTCGAGGAGGTCGGCCCGAACCTCCACCCGGATTGGCGATGACTCCTGTAGTTCCTGATCATATCCACAGACGTTCATGGCCGCTACCACGCTGAACAGCGTCTCACTCACGTCGAGCGTGGCTTTGGACTGCGCCGTCGCGCCGCAGGTAAGCGACGCCAGCACAAGCGGCAGCACAGACAGACGGCGGAAACAGCCCAGAGGAGCCTCCTGACATGATTTCGGCGGGAATCGGTTCCTACAGTTTACGAGCAGCGTATGTGACGTGCAAATCGCCTCGGCGCCGGCTATCCCTTGACCTGCACCTTCGAAAAGGACAGCACTACCCGGCTCGCCGTAGGCTGTCCGAAAGCCATTGCCGGATGAAAGGTGGTGAAGATCAGCATGTTCTTCAGTTGCGGCAAAATGGCTTCTGCGTTTTCCGGAGCCGACAGGATACGGTAATCTTCCACCCGGCCATCGGGTCCGACGTAAGCCTCCACCACCAGCGACTCCGCGCTGGCTACACCCGACAATTCGAAGGGAGTGAATTGCAATTGCGCCGGCGTGTACAGCATGGTGGGCACATCGTTGGATGCCCTCATTTGTGCGGGATACAGGAAACTGATCAGCAGTCCAAACATGATCAGTGTGGTCACTACACCAGCCGTGGCCGGAACCATGGTTGCGTTGAAAGCGTTCTCCCAACGCAACCGCAGCGCCTCCCATGGCGAACGCTGGGCGTCAGCGACTTCCCGCGAAGCTGCGACGCGCAGTCTAAGGGCCAAGTCAGGCGGAACTACTTTTCGTCCCAGGGCTCCCACCAGCACTTGAATTCGTTGTCCAGACGAGTAATATCCGGCGCACTCCTCGCACTCCTGCAAGTGTCCGTTCACCTGAGTCAATTGGCTGCGCGTCACTGCTCCGTCCAGGTAGGGCGACATGAGGCGCTTGGCAACTGAGCAATTCATGGCATGACCTCAACCTTCTGACCAGCAACGGGATCGTGCTTGTGGCGCTTTCCATGGCGGGCCACATCAGGGTCCATCCCAAAAGCTTGCAGATGGCGCTGCATGCGTTTCCGCAACGCCTCGCGTCCACGCACCAGACGTGACTTCACCGTTCCCAAGGAGACATTCATCACCTCGGCGATCTGCTCGTAGGACAATTCCTCGATGTCGCGCAAGATCACCGTCGTGCGATAGGGCTCCGTGAGGGCTTTCAGTTCGCATTCCACCCGGGCCCGTAATTCTTCGTCACATACGCTTTGGAATGGAGATTTGCCTTCATCCACGAGCGTGGACTTCATCCCGTAGTAAGGCCTCTGGTCCGGGTCACCGCTCGCCGGCTCGATCGATGTCTCCTGGACTTTATGCCGGAACCACCAGCGGCGGTGATTAGAAGCCTCGTGTACCGCAATCCGGTAGATCCAAGTTTTCAGACTGGAGTCGGCGTTGAAACTCTTGATCCCGCGAAAAACCTTGATGAATACTTCCTGGGTAGTGTCGGCGGCGTCGGACGGATCGTCCAGAATGCGGTATACCAGACTGTAGACCGGTTGGTTATAGTGCGCGATGAGCCAGTCAAAAGCATCTTCCGATCCTGCTTTCAATTCGGCCACAATCGCGGCTTCAGCGCTGCGGACGTCCAGCGCACTTGCGAGGTCGCTCAATGTGATTGCTCCCGCCATGTAGGCGTACCTCAATGATAAATAGATTCGGACCCAGCAACAACTGGCCGCGACGATCTTGCCGCTCCTGCTAACCCGTTCAGCAAAGCTCGCCATCCCCAGACATGGGTAACTCTTCCCCGGGGAGAGGCTTGATGAGATAGACCCCGGATCGAGTCCAAATGTTCCCATCACGGACGAAGCTTCACGGGCTATGCCGGCAGAGCGCGTCCGGCCGATGCGGAATGCAGATTTTCACGGTAAAATCCAACCCCCGTTTGCTGATTGCATCCAGCCAAAGGATTGAGTGCTCACCTGAATTCTTGAGGTTTGGGAGCAGAAGTTCCAGCGTCGGTGCTGTCTTTGGGTTTCGCATCAGAGTCGTCGGCAGACGAATTACTCCCGGATGCGGCCGGCTTCTTCTTTTTGTGCACCGTCTTCTTTGATGCCTCTGTATCATCCACCACAACTTTCTTGGGAGGCGCAGCCGCCGCAGCCTGTTGGTACGCGCGAATCTGGGTCCGCAATTGGCTCAGCTCGGACTGCGTTGAGGAAGTCAATTGCTCGAGTGCATCCCCCAAGTTGCGTCGCACCGAATCGATGGTCTCAAGTTGCTGCGCCAGGGCTTCGTAGTCGCCCCTCGGAACCGAAAGCTCCGGCAGCTTCCGTCAAAGATGCAAAGACGTCGTACAAAGCGTTGAGATTGCGGTAGAGCTTGAACTCTGCGCTCAAATCCTGTGGCGCCAAGCGTGCGGCATCGATCAATCCAGGCAGCGCAGACGTCAGATTTCGCTGGAGGGAGTCGACGTTGGCCCGGGCCTGTTGTTTGGATTCTGCGTCCGCTTTCCATTTGTCGATTCGCAGGTTACCGAGATCCACAGTGGCCTGCGAGGCCGCGGATTGCAGCCTCTCCAAGTCAGGCAACACCGACCCCGCCGATGAACTACCGGCGGACGGCGGATGCCACCGTCCGGACGAGGCGCCAGGGTTGTTTGCTGGAGTCTGCGCCAATGCTGTAGCAGCTCCCAAGACGAGGTACAGTAGGGACAATCTCGCGTTCATCTTCCGCTCCGCGCAAGGAGAATTTCAGACGACGGTCGCAGACGAGGTGGAAGAGATAGGCGAGGTGGCAGAGACTCACTTGGATGCTACCGCATGAGATGGTGACTGCGCCACCTCACGATGGCGCCACGGGTTTCTTCTCTTTGGGCCGGCGCCTCCGGATTCCTGTCTTCTTCGGGAAGCCGCGAAATGGTTGAGGATCGTCGGACCGCCACGATACGACTTAGTAGCGGTGTGCGGCCGTATTCGGCGCAATCCTAAGTGATCCCTGCTTTGTTATTCCTGATAGGCCCACCGGAAGTTTGACTAAGCTATGCGGGTGGGAGAAAATACGTGAGATGCCCAAGGTTCGGGCATTTGCCTTCCCGAAAAATGGGCCTGTGGCGCAGCTGGGAGCGCGCTTCCATGGCATGGAAGAGGTCGTCGGTTCGATCCCGACCAGGTCCACCATAAAATCAACAACTTACAGCAGTCTCTTTTGTCAGCTTGGCAGCATTTGGTAGTAAATTTCCCAAAAGTTTATCCGGCTTGCGCTGTCTCCGGCTTCATTCGGAGTTCAGCATGGATTGCGTTGATCAGGCGATGCGCGAATGCCCAGCAGTCCCTGAACGTCCTTGACCGTTTCTTTCTTTTGCGCCAGCGTGGCAATCGTGCGCGGATCACTTGGAAAGTGAGTTTGGGCAGCCCAAAGTCTCGCGTCGGCCTACGCAGCACCCTCTTGCCGTAAGTGCCGGTGTCCATGAGTCCACCCGTTGCATCCGGGAAAATGAACGCATCAGGTGAAGAGTCTCGACACTCCTGCTTTCAGAGCCATACGTCTCTGGCACGAGAGGGCACCTCCTCTGCTCGACTACCGCTTACTTTCCGGATGTTAGACCGACCAAAATCGCAAGTGAGCGTGGCTCAGAGAGTATCTCTGACTACGAATATCGAATTCACGGCCGTGTGGCCGACGAGCATCTGCAGACCCTGCAAATACGAATTCCGCTCTTCGGCACTGGTGAGGTAACGAGACAGCTCTTCGTCGGTGTTGCGCGCGCGCGCGAGGATCAGCTTGAGGTGAGGCAGACAGAACGGCGAAAGCCACCGATCTCTCGGCGTGGCGACAATACTGAGCTTCCGTCCAGAGGGTTGACTTCTTGCCGGTCGTGAGCTATCAAGGACTTGTACAAACTGCATAAAGGGTGAAGGAGTTCACCCAGAACCGCTGTCCTCCCTGAAACGGGACAGATGATGACTCCTGATGAGGGGAACTTGTCTTCGGGTCATGTTGCCCGGCAAGGCTTCCCAATAAATGATTTAGGAGCAACGTTCCATGGCGAACGCGTGGGTGTTCGCGTTCTCGTTGGCGGTCCAACCAGCGGCCCGGGTCTCAAGAGTTCCCGGTCAAGCGCGAGCTACAGTCCTTTCGAAAAACCAGGGCAGACGGTCGGTTCGACAACATGGGTCCTGTCAGACTGAGGACCGTCGATGAAAATCGTGGTGATCTCAGACATCCATGCGAATCTCGAGGCGCTCATGGCGCTACCCGAATGGGGAGACGAACTTTGGGTCTTAGGCGATCTCGTCGATTACGGCCCGAATCCTCGCCAGGTCGTGACCCTGCTTCGATCGCGCGCTGAAATTGTCATGCGGGGCAATCACGACCAAGCCGTCGGATTCGAAGAAGATCCTCGCTGCACTCCACGTTATCGCAAGATGGCCATCGAAACACGAGACTTCACTATTCGATCCATGAACGGCGACTTGACGCGGTATCTGCAGCAGCTTCCGCTGCACCGGACAGTCGAGCGGGACGGAAGGAAGTTCTGTCTGTGCCACGCAATACCGTCGGACCCACTCTATGGCTATTGTCCGGAAAATTCTGATCGCTGGGCACAAGAGATTGAGGAAGTGGATGCCGACTACCTGCTTGTGGGCCACACGCATACTCCATTCATCCGGCAGGTGGGCCCTACAACCGTCGTGAACCCCGGCAGCCTAGGCCAGGCTAAGACGGGCAAGTCCGATGCGTGTTATGCAGCCTGGTACGACGATCATTTTAAACTAAAACAATTCGCCTATCCGTTGCACGAGACGGTACGAAAACTAGAGCAGATGCCCGTCTCGCAGGAAGTAAAACGTGATCTCGAAACCGTTCTGGTGTCGGGGTTCCTGCCGTAATAGCCGAAAGAGAGTCTTTATGGGTCGCTCGGCAAAGTACGCCGGGCGTGAGGTGTACGCCAAGTGGATAGGAGAGCTGGCGCATAAATAATGACGGAATTCGTCGAACGCGGCGCGCCGCTGGACCAAGACGAGGCCTGGATCGAGAGGCTGGTTCAGGGGCTATTCTCGCTCACGGAGGGTGAGCTGGGTGTTGCCGCCCTGGTGAATATTGGCCAGCCCGCGATTCCGGCTTTGCGCCGCGTTTTACTCGAAGGGGCGCCGAGTACAGTGTATCTACCACGACAACGAGTCGTACGTACGCTGGGTGAGCTGGCTGCGTTCTGGGTGCTGAGCGAGTATCTACTGAGGGACAAGAACATCATGGATCCCGATCTTCGGCTGGCCGAAGAGGCCGTCGAAAACACTGCGGCTCGCGAACTGGCACGTAATCAGTCTGACGAGAACTTTTGCGTGCTGCGCGCGTTAGCGATACGAAAAAAACTGCCAGGCGCCGTCGAGGCCCTGGCACAGTTTCGACGTGAGGCAGCGGCTCCGGTGTTGGTTGCGGCGTTGGAGAGCGATTTCTGTCGAACCGCCGCGGTCGACGGCATCCGGCCGATTTACAAAACGGCAGTACCTTATCTGATCGAAAGCGTCCGTTCACCCGAGCCATCGCGCATCGAAGAAAGCCCGACGAGTTTGCGTCGCCGGCGGGCGTCGGTCCGTCTGCTAGCCGAGAGTGGAGTTGAAGCCAACACATGGTCATTACTCGAATTCCTGCTTGACGAGAGCGATGAATGGTTGCAGTCCTGCGGGGCAGAAATAGCATTTCGCCTGAACAGGGCCGAACCTGCACTGCGCATTCTTCTGACCCGTCTAACCTCAAGCGATTGGGCGCTGGTTGACGAAATCGCGCGGTTCCTGCGCGAGCATCTATCGGTGGCGAGAGATAGTATCACTCGCCAACTGGAAGCTGCTTCAGCCTTGCCATCGCCAGACAACGCGAAGCGCTGCCGCTTGCTGCGATGGATCCTCAAATCGGGAACAGAAACTAAGGGTGGAGAGAACCAGGTTGCGTGACGAGCACATCACGTTGAACGCGAGCCAGCGGCAACACTTGCTGATCACCTGCAAGCACATCGACAAGCTGCTGGGCGACGTTGAGGCGACGCTGAACGCCGCCGCGTCGAAGACCGTGTTCCCGAACTATGCGAACGATGTGACCCCCGTACAGCGGAAGACCATCGAAGATTACATTGCGCGCGTTCGTGGTCAGCTGCTGCAAGTGCTGGCTGGGCAGTCACTCGCTCCGGAACAGCCCCGCATTTCAACCGTTCATTCCATCCACGTCAATCTTACGTTCGTTGACATCGCCATTGCGGAGCTCGCTCCTCGTTACATGCGCGGCTATGGCCCGGTGTCGGAAGACGGTGCGGCCGATCTTAACGGCATCGTCGGCGAGTTGCAGTCCGCGATCAAAGAGCTGACGCACTACGTGCTGCAGCCCCGCGCCGCCGATCTGCGAGAGAGAGTTGAGAAGCTGGCGAACGACGGCTGGGATGTTGAGGGCTTGCGAAGGTTGGCTGAAATTATCGACCGGCACGGATTGACGGAATTTCGTCCGACCATAACTATGCTGCTCGACCGTGCTGAGGATACGGCGCTGGAAATAGCCGTGTTTGGGCGCGTCAGCACCGGCAAGTCTTCCTTACTGAATCATGTGATTGGCGCCAATCTTCTGCCGGTGGGAGTAACGCCCATCACCGCAGTACCGACGCGGATAGGGTACGGGCAAAAGCCCCTGGTGAAGGTTTGGCAGGAAGGCTTCGGAGCTTCCGAGCACACGGTTGAGGAGCTCCCTTCATATGTCGATGAACGGTTGAATCCGGAAAACCGAAAGCGGGTTGGTAGGATTTTGGTGTTATACCCGTCGGAGCGGCTGCGCGAAGGCATCATCTTTGTGGATACGCCCGGCGTGGGGTCGCTCGCCACCCGCGGAGCGGCGGAGACGCTTGCATATCTACCGCGCTGCGATGCCGGTATCGTGCTGGTGGATGCTGGATCAACGCTAGTTCCTGATGACCTGCGCATCATAAGCGCCTTGACCCAGGCTTCTACGCCAACTACGGTTCTTGTGAGCAAGGCAGACCTCCTCTCCCAGGCTGATCTTGAGCAACAGATCGCATACGCAAAGCGGCAACTGCGAAGCGAATTCGACACCGAGCTGCCAGTAACAGCGGTCAGTGTCATGCCCAGCCATGCACAGCTGCTGGAGCGATTTTTCGGGGAGGAGCTGTCGCCCTTGTACGAGCGCAAGCAGCGCCTGCTACAAGAGTCGCTGGCCAGAAAGACATTGATGCTTGCCGGCGCGGTGCGGTCCGCGCTCGAGATGGTGGTCTCGTATCCGCGTCCCGAAGGCGAAGATCGCGTGCAATTGGAGGAAATCGATCTCGAACTGCGGCGCAGCGCCGGAGATCTCCAGACATTTCAACGGGACCTTCGGCGCAGGACGGAAGAGATTTCTTCGTTAAGAACGTTCATCCTGGATAGGTCTGCAGAAACCGTTGCCGATCTCTGGCGCACGGAGCGCGAAGTGGACTGCGCCAAAGTGCTTCGCAACACGGCCAGCGAGGTCGCGCTGGAAGTCGCCGGCGAAGTCCGAGGCAAATTGTCGAAGGTGCGGGAAGTTCTTCAGCAGGAATTGTCGAAGGTAGCGTCTATTTTGCGGTCAAGCGACGTTCCGTGTTCTGAGGATTTTCAGGTGATCGCCGGGATGCCGGTGTTCCACATCAACCGGCAGAGTCAATTTGCAGCTCGGCCCTTATCGGGCAGCTTGGGACACTGGTTTCGCATTGGCGCAGCCAAGCGCAAAGTACAGCTCCACGAGGCCGCTCTTGCTCAGGCGCTGGATAGCTTTTCTCGCTTGCTGTACTCGTGGGGAAGCGACGCAAGCTCAGATCTGGAGCGTCGTTTTGACACCTTCGCGAACCGCTATCGGGCTCAATTGGAGCGGCTCCTGCTGGACCGGCAACGAACCACCATCGATTCCGACCGCGTGAGGTCCGACTTGGAGGGCCTTTCCAGGATGTTTGTCGGAGAGATACCCGCGACTAATAATGAAGCAATCGCTTCGTGAATTTATGACCGGCTGAGAGAGGAACGTAGATTTTGCTGAAATATGTCGTGGTTGGCATTGGGGGATTTCTCGGTGCGATCGCCCGATACGCTCTCGGAACTTACATCGGAGGGCGTTACGGGGTCCGCTTCCCGCTGGGCACGTTCATCATCAACGTGAGTGGCTCGTTCCTCATTGGATTGATCCTGACGTTGCTGGCCAGGACGACGGCAAGCGCATATTGGCGGTATTTAATTCCCATCGGCTTCATCGGTGCGTACACGACGTTCTCGACATTCGAGTATGAAACGCTCCGTGCCATACAGGATGGACAAGTCATGACAGGACTGCTCAACGTAGCGCTTAGTCTCGTCGTCGGCTTTATCGCGGTATGGGCCGGCGCGTCCATAGGACGGGTACTGGTATGAAGGAGCAGTTTGTCCCCGTTGCGCCGGATACTGCCATTGTTCAGGCGCTCGCTCGCGGCGTTTGTCCCATCTGCACTTTGATGCGAAGCCTGCAGAACACAATGGTCGAGACTCCCCATCGTTATCCCGCCAGCACTCTTTGTAATTTTCACGCGTGGTCGCTTGCCCATGCTTCCCCGGCGAGGGAGGCGGTGGCGATCTTGCGCTCTATGCTCCAACAATTCCCAGCTATAGCGGCTTCCGAATCCATGGAATTGCACCCTTGCGATTGGTGTGCAACTCTCCGTGAACACGAAGACGAGAAGCTGGCAGAGTATTCGCGGGAGCTGAAGCGCGACAACTTCCGCAACTGGGTAACACAATATGGAACGGTCTGCCTGTTTCACGGTCGACGTTTGATTAACATGCTTCCTTCCGCAGAAGCCGAGTTGATCTGCCAGATGCTTGCCAGCAATCAGGATGAACTGGAAAAACAGCTGGCGGCCTTCGAGGTTCGAGTACGAAGCGGGGAAGCAGGAGGTGGCGGCGTTCTCGGCCACATTACCGAGTTTCTGGTATCGCAGCGCGGCTTAACACGATAGGAGGACAAATGTTAAACACCGGCCCCGCTAAAAAGGTGACCGTCTACGTGATGGAGGGCCAGACCTATCACGGCACGGCTTGTTACGCCGCAATCCTCGACTACCTCTTTTTTCGTGGTATTTCGGATGCGACAGTCGTGCGAGGTGTGGCGGGTTTCGGAACCGACCACAAACTGCACACTAGCCGTCTCGTGGACCTGGCCGATCAGATGCCGATCAAGGTCGAATTCATCGAGAGTCCCGATCGCGTACAGGAGGTCCTACCGAAGCTGACGGAAATGGCATGTCACGGAATCATTGAGGTCCACGATACGACTGTGATAAGACCCGTGCCTCCAGGCAGGAAGCTGCAACCGGAAATCCCAGCAGCCAAGCTGCAAAGCAAAGCCAAGATGATGCGCATTCTCATCGGGGAGCACGACAAATGGAACGGCAAACCGATGCACGAAGCCTTGGTGCAGGCGTTACGAGCAAATGACATTGCCGGAGTGACCGTCTATCGGGGAATTCTCGGGTACGGGGCTAATCGGCGGATACACAAAGACTCGACCTTGAACTTGTCGCACGACGCTCCGATCCTGCTGACAGTTGTCGATAGCGAGGAGAAGTTGCGGGCCTTCTTCCCAGTACTCGACCAGATGGTGCAGCAAGGGCTAGTGGTGCTTTCTGACGTTGACGTCATTAAGTATGCCCACGCCCAGCTGCTGCCGGAAGCACAGGAGGCGGAGAAATGAAACTTGAAGGCAAGGCCAAAATGCTTCGCATCCACTTCGGCGAGGATGACCAATGGCACGGCCGCCCTCTCTACGAGGCCATTGTCGAGCGCTGCCGCAAGCTGGATATCGCAGGAGCCACCGTGTATCGCGGAATTCAGGGTTATGGCGCCAGCACGATGATCCGTCGATCTCATCTGCTGCATTTCTCGGCAGACGCTCCCATCCTGGTGCAGATCATTGACACAGCAGAGAACATCCAGCGGCTGATTCCAGCGCTGGATGAAATGGTGGAGGAGGGGTTGATCGCAATGTCCGATGTCGAAGTGATCAAGTATGTGCACCAGGAAGGGCGGAGATCGCAGCCGTGACGGCGCATTCGAACAGCGGTCATGCCGGCGCCGGCCAGGACAGGGCTGATACTCAGGCGAACATCTTCGGCCGCTCCGAAGAGCTCGAAGCGCTACATCAGCAGCTGGCAAGACGGCGCTCATTTTTGTTCCACGGACCGGCGGGCGTTGGCAAGACGCTCCTCTTGTCCGCCGAGCTAGCGCATTTTCCAGACATTCTCTACAGTCGCAGCAATCCCACGCCGCAGGCACTATACGGGAATGTGGCGGAATTACTTCTGGCGGCAGGGCATCCGGTATTCACAAGATCATGCCCGAACGGATCAATGTCGTTACAGGCTAAGAGCGTCGTGTCCCTTAAGGGGCTAGTTCGGGACGCGCTGCTCAACTCTAAGTATCTGGTCGTGCTCGATCACCTCATGCGCCCGTCGCAGACGTTCGCCGCATCGATTCGTGAACTGATGCTGAACTGGTCAGTTCCAGCGATCGCCGTTTCGCGTTCAGCTCACATGGAGGACGTGGGATTCGTATTGCCGTTGTTCGCCGATCGCAGTGACAGGTTTGCAATGCGAAACTTCGATCCGGATTTGGCGGAGCAATTTGCGGCAACCTACGCGCGCAGGGAAGGTCTGGATGCCGAGAATCTGGCACAGTTTCTCGAGCGAATAGTGGGGTACAGCGAGGGCAATCCTGGAGCCATGCTGAGGATGATTCGGTTGGCGCGGGATCCCCGGTATTTGCATGAGAACCAGATCAAGATCGCACCGCTTTATATCGACTACAAGATTGCGATGGTGAGCAAATGATCAGGTCCAGGCGCATTCGAGAAGCGAGCCGCAGATGCCAAACGTAGAAAACATATCCGCCCCGAATCCGGGCACGCAGACGACGCCAGGGGACGCGCAGGCGCTTTCGCGGCTGGCCGAAATTGCTTCTGGGCTGGGCGAATGCTCAACGGCTGAGGAGATCCGGCAGTTAGTCTCCAGAATCAACGAAGGACGTTTCTTTGTCGCTTGTGTAGGCCAGTTCAAGCGCGGCAAATCCACCCTGCTGGATGCGCTGGTCGGGGAGGAGCTATTGCCGACCGGGGTGGTGCCGGTCACGACGGTGCCCACGGTGTTGCGCTATGGGGCGCAGAGAACCGCGCGGGTCCTTATTGACGGCAAGTGGACGACGATACGTCCCGAAGACCTCGGTCAATATGTCTCCGAGGAACTGAATCCGGAGAACAAGAAGCTGGTGGAAGGTGTTGAAGCCTTCCTGCCCTCGCCGTTGTTGGACTCGGGGATGTGCCTGGTCGATACGCCCGGAATCGGCTCCGTGTTTTCTGGCAACACCGAAGCCACCAAGGACTTTATTCCGCAGATTGATGCGGCCATCCTGGTTGTGGGGGCCGACCCTCCGATCTCCGGCGAAGAACTGGCTCTGATCGAAGCCGTGGGTGCTCACGTGGACCACATCGTTGTGGTGCTGAACAAGATGGATCGGGTCTCGCTAGACGAACGGCAGCAAGCGGGGGCCTTCGCGACGAAGATGCTGGCTTCGCGCCTGAAGAAACCGGTGGAGCGCATTTACGAGGTGAGCGCGCTCAGCAAGCTGAAGAATTCCGGCAACGATGACGATTGGGACGTGCTGACCGAAGATCTCCGGCGGCTGGCCAGCAAGTCAGGGCAGGATATGACGCGCTCAGCCGCCGAGCGCGGGGCGCGGCGGTTCTCCGCCTCGCTGCGGCGCTCCGTCGATGAACGGATTCGCGCTTTGCAGGAGCCGATCGAGAATTCCGAACAGCGCATCGCCAGTCTTCGCCAGACGGTCAGCCAGGCTGAGCAATCCTTGCGCGATTTGGGAGCGCTGTTTTCTGCCGAGCAGATGCGGCTTTCTAACATTCTCCTGGCCCGGCGCAAGGAATTCCTGCAAGAGGTTTTCCCTACTGCTTTCCAGGAGTTGCACCAGGAAATACTCCCGGTGAAAACGACGTTCGGGCCAGCGTCGCGAAGAGAACTGATGTTGGTCGCCCAGGCCGTTGCGAGGCGGCACGTCATGCCGTGGCTGGACAGCGAAGAGGCGCACGCCGAAGAACTCTATACTTCGGTCACGCAGCGCTTTGTGAATCTCGTCAATGGATTGTTACAGAGGATTTCCGAGGAACAGTCGGCTGACTTTGCTCATTTGCCGAAGTCGCTGGATGCGGAACAGGGCTTTCGCACCCGCTCGCGTTTTTACTTTTACGACATGACTACGATTGCGCAACCGGCCTCGCCGCTGCTGTACTGCACAGACGTTGTCATGGGAGCGCTTCACATTCGCCGCTGGTTCCGAAAGGACGCGGAACGCTTTCTGGAGAACCTTCTGGACACGAATGCTTCCCGCGTTCAGGGCGATGCGGAGCAGCGCGTGGTCGAGAGCCGCCTTCGTCTCGAATCGGATGTGCGAAAGCTGCTGCGGGAAGTGAGTGCCACCGCGGAACAAGCCTTAACGAATGCTAGAGAGGTAATGGCTGCAGGTGCAAACGCCGTAGCCACCGAACTCGAGCGGCTGCGCAGCCTGCACCAAGAACTTAACGCCTTTGCGGGTACGGCATAGGAGGGTTCGTCGCGCGGTTCAGCTGGTGCCACCGACGGGCAATTGCCGGGAAGCAAACTCCAGAAACCTCTTGGCCTCGTTGCGCCACTGCTCGGGAACCGGCAACTGCAACGACAAGGCGCCGAGCAGCCGGACGGTGATCGATTGCAACACCTCATCCCATTCGATGCCGGCCACATTTTGTCGCGGGGCCCATGAAGCTCTGAAGCCATAAAGCTGACGATAACCATCTTTATCGTCGGAGAAGAGATGTAACTCTGTCCGGGTAAGTATCAACTCCGCGCCGAAGCTCCAGGACACTTCGTCTCCAAAGAGACGCGATTTGACCAGCTGTTTGGGTGGAACGAAAAAACGGGCGATAACGGCTGCCGGGTCGAGGTCAAGAATTCCCTCGATCTGCTCGAATTTGTAGTCGAGCGCCGCCCCAAATGCTCGAGGCTGGCCCCTCTTAGTTCGTATTTCACCCGTTGCCAGCCGGTGTTTGAGATCATGCGCGAAGGCGGCCACGTATTCTTGATCGCGCCCATGGAACGGCAAATGGACTACCCGTCCAGGAGTGAAAATGATCAACGAACAGGATGTCAGAAATCTTTCCAGCTCAAGATGCGAAACCGCAATAAACGGGAGTCGCGTCTTCGAAGGCCCGCACTTGGGGTGGCAATAGACGATGAGAGCCTCGGCTGTTAGCAGAAGCAGTCTTGGCACATATCGAGGCTGCTCAAAACGAGGAACCAGCTCCTGCGGCATGAAAAGAGCATGTTCAAAATTCTCATCAATCGGAAAATCCGCTGGCAACTGCGAAGGGTCTCGAATTAGATATGCGAACGCGTACGCCCGCGAATCGACCTTCTGTTCGACAATGGGATCGAGGGGGTGATCACCTTTCCCGGATGTGCTGAGAGGTGAGGTTATCGAGGCGTTTCTACCGTAGCGTCGTCGCATGTTCGAGTTCCAACGATTGTTGGTAAGCGTCTACTACATTCTCTGGAGTGGCATCAGCGATCATGCGGCCAGCTTCCATCAAAATGGCCCGATCGCAAAAGCTGGTCGCGTATCCCGGTGAGTGCGTCACGAAAAGGATGGTCTTACCAGAACGGTGAAAGCCCTTAATGCGGTCAATGCACTTTTCTTGAAAAGGGATATCGCCAACAGAGAGCATCTCGTCCAGCAGCGGAATATCGGGATCGACTTCCGTGGAGACCGCAAATGCCAGGCGCATATACATCCCCGACGAGTATTGTTTCACCGGAGCGTCGATAAAATCGCCCAAACCCGCAAACTCGATGATACTGCCTTCCCGTTCGTGCATCTGGCGCTTGGAGTAGCCCATCAGCAATCCATTCAAAACGATGTTTTCTCTTCCCGTCAGTTCCGGGTGAAACCCAGCCCCAATCTCGATGAGCGGTGCGATGGTTCCGTTCACTTCAACGCGTCCGGCTGTGGGCTTATAAACGCCAGCGATAATCTTCAACAGCGTGCTTTTTCCCGAACCGTTCCGCCCTAGTATTGCCACGGTCTGTCCGGGTGGCACTTCGAGCGAAACATCGCGCACAGCCTCGACGCTGTAATAGCTCACTTTGTGGCGGAGGAACTTCGCGAACAATTCGCGCACCGTGTCGTGGCGTTCGCGAATCACGCGGAACGCCTGCGTGGCCTGCTCGACCCGGATCGCAGGAGATGCCAGAATTCTCCTGCGAATCGGCGATGTGGGGCGGTAATGAGCAAGCGTACCGCAACTGATGCCTCCGATGACAATCGAGAGGTCATCAGCCGGACGGCTCACATCCGGCGGTTCTGGCGAACCTCATCGCCCGCAATCAAGGAAAAATTAGCATGATTGCTACCGGCCTGTAAAGTTCTGGTCATCTCGAGAATTATCGTTTCCCCTGAGCGTAGTCGGTCATCTGAGTAAAAGCCTCCCTTTGACGAGGGAAGACTGGTACGGAACATCCCGCCAGTCGGACATCACTGTAACAGCCGACGAGTAATGATTGAGATGCCTGGCAGGCACAGATCTCAGGTACAGATCTAAAGAGGCGTAACCCGTCAAGAACATGTCCGCAACCTCCAGGTTATCGGCTTTGCCAAAGAAGAGGGCACTGCGATTTATTCTCCTCATCGGCGTAGTGAGTCTATTCGCCGATTTCACTTATGAGGGTTCGCGCAGCATCACGGGCCAGTTTCTGGCGACGCTCGGCACCAGTGCAACGGTTGTAGCGGTAGTCGCGGGATTAGGCGAGTTGCTCGGATATGGCCTTCGCTTAGTTTCTGGAAGGTTAAGTGAGCGCACGCAGCAGTTCTGGCCTATCACGCTATTTGGCTATGTCATTCAGATGCTTTCGGTCCCTCTGCTGGCGCTGGCGGGAAACTGGAAAATTGCGGCGCTGCTGATTCTTCT
Organism: uncultured Acidobacteriaceae bacterium; assembly: GCA_963836295.1. GTDB lineage: Bacteria > Acidobacteriota > Terriglobia > Terriglobales > Acidobacteriaceae > Bog-257. The sequence continues at coordinate 761,161 of CAWIIY010000017.1, forward strand.
TGAACGGGTCGGCAAAGCCACCCGCAATCCTCCCCGCGATGTGATGTTATCCCACGCAGCCAAAGAGATTGGTTACGGCTGGGGATTCGGGGTCCATGAAGCGCTCGATCAGATGGGAGCGCTGTTTGGGCCTTTGCTGGTCGCGGTCGTGGTGGCTCGTCGTGGTGATTACCGAGATGCCTTCGCGGTGCTTCTCGTTCCCGCCTTGGTCACGCTTACGATCTTAATGATTGCTCGCTTTATCTACCCGCGTCCCAAGGACCTGGAAACGCATGCGGCCACCTTCCATGCGGAAGGATTTTCGCGGGCATACTGGATTTACCTTGGTGCGGCTGCGCTGGTCGCCGCCGGCTTTGCCGACTTCCAACTCATTGCCTATCACTTTCAGAAAGCCGACGCGTTCAAGGTGTCGTGGATACCGATTCTTTATGCGATTGCCATGGCAGTCAGCGGAGCAGGGTCCCTGGGCTTCGGCCGAATGTTTGACCGCTTCGGTATTCGCGTGCTTGTGCCACTGACGATTGTTTCCGCGCTGTTTGCCCCGTTTGTGTTTCTGGGCGGATTTTGGACGGCGGTAGTCGGGGCAGCCTTGTGGGGCTTAGGAATGGGCGTTCATGAATCGATTGTGCCGGCGGCAGTTGCGCACCTGGTCTCACCTCAGAAAAGACCTTCTGCCTACGGAATGTTTACTGGCGCTTATGGGGTTGCGTGGTTTTTGGGCAGTGCGATCATGGGAGTCTTATACGAACACTCGATATCGGCTGTAGTCGCCTTTTGCTTGTTCGTGCAATTGCTGGCCGTTCCGTTTCTGTGGGCAGTACGGAAATCGGCTCCTGGCGGAAGTTTATGAACTTCGCGATGCGCCTCGTATTGGTTGCCCTTCGTTCAACAACGTCGAGTCGTTGTTAATGGCAGATGAGAAAAAGCACACACTAAGTTCCCCGATACAAGAAGAGAATGATCAGCAAGAATCCAAGGACATACGCGATGTACGCGTTCAGCCGACCGTAATGCATTCCGGCCAGAATATTGGCGATTCCACTCATTGCGTCGCGAATTGGACGAAGGAACACGCGGTCAATGATGGGAGTTTCCTCGCGGCGCCGGCGGATCGCCGTGCGGAAATGCACGGCCACAGTCTGTCGCGTGTCCTCCGTAATGTTCGGTCGAAAGACTGCTTGGAAGACCACACGTACAGGGTTTGAAAAGCCCGTAGCCGTGTAGGTCATCTCTGCCAGCAATCGCGGTATTCCTCCTGCCCAAAGCTCGCACCGCACAACAGCGCGTTGCCGCGTACACCGCGAAACCACCAGCCAGGCCAAGAACAGCATGAGCGCCAGGGCCGCCAAACTATATGACGGCGACATGGCAAAGACGACCGGATTCTCCTGGCGACCGCGCAGAAGCACAACCAATCCGCGGCCAGGGAATAGGCTGTTCCCGGATTGCGCCCCCAAGTTATGAAAGTCCTGGAGGAACCCGGGTGGAAGTTGCTGGTTCATCGGATTCGCGGTGAAAAATGGTGGGACGAGCGAAGCCGTTACGCTGGCTTGCGTCATGGGTTCAACTGCGCGATTCAATACTGGAATGACGTAAGTGGGAAGAATTCCCAGTAGCAAACAGATCACAGCCAGGAACGCCAGCGGAAAAGGTGTACGCGTCTGCGCCTGAAGTTGAGGTTTCCAGGTACTTCTGCGAACCCCGAGGAAGCTCATCGCGTAGGCCTTCACGAAACAGGTGACGGCGAGGGCCGCCGTGAGGGCCAGCGCAGCTCCACAAAGAGCAAAAACAAGTTTGATCGAAGCGGAACTCAAAACCGCGCTTCGCAGCAGCGATTGGAGTGTCAGCCACTCGCTGACGAAACCATTGAAGGGGGGCACCGCGGAAATGGCGAGGCACCCGACAAGAAAAACAGCCGATAATCCAGGCAAGAGACGAGACAAGCCCCCAAGTCGGTCCATGTCGCGTGTTCCAGTTTCTGCCTCCACATGACCCGCGCCTTGGAAGAGCAGCGTCTTGTACATGGAGTGGTTCACCATGTGATACAGGGCCGCCGTCAGCGCGATGGCGGACGCAACCGCATGTCCGGTTGCCCGAAAAACCAGGAAAGCACCAATCCCGGCCACGATAATGCCAGCATTCTCAATGGAGCTGAAAGCGAGCATGGTCTTAATGTCGCTTTCGGTCGTGGCATAGAGAATTCCGACGAGGGCTGTAACGCTCCCGACCACGAGCGCGAACACTCCTGTTCCGTAAGTACTCGGGGCCAGATTGGCATTGAGCCGCAGGATCCCGTAGAAACCAAGATTCAGCGTTACGCCGGCAAAAACGGGTATGAAGATTGAGGGCGACGCGGTGTAGGCCCGCGGCAGCCAGAAGTTAACCGGAACCAGTCCCGCCTTCACCCCGAATCCGAGAAACCCAAGCACAAACACGGCCCAAAGCGCGCCATGCGAGAGCGTACTGCCGGCCGCGGCCAAGGCAGGAAAAGACAGGTTCCCCGCAACCTTGCCCAACATCAGAAAAGCGATGACGACCATCAAGAAGCCGGCCTCGCTCATTGCGAGCATAAGATACCCTGCCGAGTTGTCCGCGCGCTCCGTCTGCTGGCAATTGATCAACAGGAAACACAGGATCGACATGCACTCCCAAGCAATGAGAAACAACGGGGCATCATTCGCGACCAGAATGAGCACCACGGAGGCCAGCAGGGCGAAATACATCACCCCGAAACGGCGTGCCGCCTCCCTGTTCTTACGCAGGCTCGTCGTAAATGTCCTTACAAAAATGGAAGAAGACAGGTACACGATCCCTGTGGCAAACAAGAAGATCGACGACAGCATGTCAAGACGCAGGCTGAACTTGCCTACTCCTTGCAGGACCCATAACGAGCGTCGAAGCTTCGGCCGCTGATCAGAACGGCGCCCGCCGCAAGCATCATGAAAACAGAACAGACGGCGCCGGCGACGGCGACGACCAAGTGCGGATTTTCTGCGACTCAGAAGCGCGGAACCAATAATTCCACAAGCGCAGGTCACGGACACCAACAGCAACGCTATGCCGGTAATGGGGGCCGCGATCACAGCCTTGCCCTCCGCTCCAGACTCCTCGAATTCGCACTGGATTGCGTACTCGCTTCAGGGGCAATCTCTGCGGCGATGAGAGGCTTGCGTCCGGTGGCGACCAACAAAGCATGGAGTATCGCGAGAGGCGGCGGCGGATTTCCGGGAACTTACAAATCCACGGGGAGGACAGATCCGACCCCGCCAGCCGACATGAAACTGCGGCCGAAGACGCCACCCGTAATGGTTCTACTGTAACTATAACTTGCTGGTCTTCGCGCTCATCACCAAAGCCGCTCGGCGTGATCGCCGCCATGCCGCATATAACCGCGAGCGAAAATCGCCGCCAGGGTGCAAACAAAGCTAACCAGCAGGACGACTAATGCCCCCAGGCCATCGATCTCGATCCAGCCTGCCACCACAATAGCTCGGCCGTGCCGAATGACCTGTTCCGAACTGACGGCCGCGGTTGCGAAACTGAGCGCTAGACAGATGGCGGTTACACCCCAAGCGATCTTGCGCAGAGGCTTGATCCAGCAAAGCAATGCGGCCAGGAGAGGAAGGAATACTGCGCAAACTAGCGCCATGGCTGCCGCTCCTCTTTCAATTCGGCCAAAAGCGTAGGACTTGTCGTGCCAATCTCTCGCGTGATCGTACGAGTCAGTACGCCAACGACTACTGCGATCAGTACCACATCAATAGCGACGGCCAGCTCAGCTATGAGCGGAAGGTCGGGAGCGACAGCGATACCAGCGAAGAACGCGCCGTTCTCCATCGCAAGAATTCCGATTAATTGCGGAAGAGCTTCGCGCCGCGCAATCAGGGAGTAGCCGCCAATTAATACGCCGGCGAGACCGATCGGCAGGTTCACTTGGATAACCGGGTCGTTGGAAGCCGCAGCAATTGGGCCAACGATGAATTCAGCGGCGATCGCCAGCAGTAGCGCCAGCAACAAGGACGAAGGAATATTTAGAACCTGGTTGATTTCCCGGCGCTCGTAAACTTCGCTGGGCAAAGTACGTTTCAGGATCCAGGGGATGGCCAGAACTTTTGCCGCGACCGTGATGGCGCCTAATGCCAGCAGATGAATGGAATGACGGCTGTACCCGATCCGACGGCATGAACCACATCGAGGCACAGGTGGTGGCGCGCATTGCGCTGCTTTTTCCAGACGGCGAATCACAAAGCGCCTCGGTGGCATATCCACCGGTCGGCGGGAGTTTGTGGTAGCCTGCACGCGCCGCAGGTTTTTATTGCCCGAGCATGCCCTTTTTCATATCCGCATTGGGCGGCTTCGGCCCGAGCCATACAGAAAAGAGCACCTGGCCAAAGGCCGGACCGGCAATGGTCACCTTCTCCTTCCCGTTGATGGTCAGGGTTGTGCCCGTGCCCGGGATGTAAGTGAAGACCATTTCGTCGCCCGTCTTGACGGGGTCAAGCGCGCCGAGCAATCGGTCGATGTCGGCTTTCATAGTCTTCTCCGCCTCCGGCGTATTGTCTTTGAACGACTCGTCGAAGGCATCAGTCATTTGGCTCTTGCTGGCCCCGTGCAGAAACTTCATGACGATCTGTTTGGGTTCGTCGGCCTTGATGATGGCATTGGGATCCGACGACTTCTGCTCAAGGTAGAGTCCCCCAACATAAACTTTCACCATGTACTTGGTTCGCACTCCCAGGCCATTGAGCACCAGGGCTTTGCCCCCGACTTGCGCTGTGTCAGGCAAGGTCACCCCCGCCAGACTGGCCGCATGTAGATCGAACATCGATGTCAGCACGAACACAACAACGGCGAGGGATATGGCAGTCTTCCGCATGAGGGCTCCTTCATTAGCAGCGTACGACCCAAGATGCTAGCACAGTCCAGCTACGAAGCGGGATGGGGCTCTCTCCAGAGCTAGGCATCATGGCCGAAAGCCACGCAACGAACCTTCATTTACACCCAGTTACCAGGAATGTGCACCCTTTATGAATTCATGGACAATTGACCATGCATTAACTAGAGCGTTAACCTCCAAGACCATAATTCAGCTAGGCGCCGGAAAGACCGGTTCCTACCGCATGCTGAGCGAGGTTACGCAACACGTTACGGGCGAGCGATGTCGAACTGCATTAGAGTTCGATGCTCTGCCATTCGGTCGCGGTGACGTCACAGCAGGCAGCGAAGACGAGTTGCAGGCAGTTGTCCTGGGCAAGTCTGATCGCTGCGATCTTCCCATCTCAATCCGGGAATCGCGGTTCTTCCGCAACATCTCCAAGCGTATCTCCAGCGGCGAAGCTCCCCGCCAAGCCTATCTTGATCTGCAGGAGTTTCTAAGTGAAAGCCAGGACGTCTGGGAAAACAGCTGGGTGAGGTTCCCGGAGCGCAAGTTAAGCAGGAATGCGCTCGACATGTTTCGGGATGACTTGGGTCTTGATGACCAAGGTGCGGCAAAGCCGAAGCGCAGTGACTGGACCCGGTACTGCTTTGAGCAGTCCGGCGAGCGTTGGCTGCGCGTTCCTATCAGCTACATTCTGAAGTTAGCTCTGGCCGACGTTGTTGGGACTCAGCCCCACATGCCAGAGCGGCTGCGCATGGAAGCCTCCAGGCTGATGCAGCACTTTTCTAATGACAACACTTCGCCCGAAACGACTTCCTTTCACGTGGTCGTGCCCCGTGAAGGGCACACGACGGGCGAAGAGCTCGCCCGGGAATCAGCGCGCCGATTCCTCCTGACCTCCTTGCTGATGTCGTGGGCCAACCACTGTTTTGGGCTTCTGGAGCATGGCCAGCGCGCCATCATTTATCACGCGCCACATCCCCCGGTGCGGCAAACGGCGCTGTCGTCCCGCATCTCCGATGCTTTCTATCGCGAGCTCTTCATGAGCCCCTGCCTTTCAGGCTGGGAGGATGGCGAAGCGAAATCCCAGTACATGCACTTGTGTCACCAGTGCCCTCAGCCGAAGCCAGCTCAACTCGGTGGCGAAACTGCGTGAGGCCGGGATCATCGCCAACAATCTGATTGTGCTGCCCAGCCTCTCGAATGTGAGCCTGGCGAATAACGGGATCCATATCAGCCTTGGCAGCAAGGCGCTCGCCCGTGCGATGCAGGAACTGCCGACGGACCTAGCGGGCAGGGAAGAGAAACGGCTTGGCGACCTGGCGATCAAAATATTCGAGCATTTCCTGCCTTTATTTGTTGGTACGTACTCGGCGGCTCCCTACCGGATTGACTTCAGTCAGTTTCATGCGGAGCAGCTACTCGCCTTTCTTCCCCATGAACTGGATTTCACCCACCTTCGCCTGATGTGGCGGGAGTGGAAGGAAAAAGCCAAGCTCCGTGTCCTGGGAAGTCCGGTGACTCCGTATGGGCCGGAGTGGGTCGACGGGCTGGTTTCGCGAGTGTTCAGGCTTCGCGGCGACCTTGTTCCCGACTACCGGCTGATCAATTACCCGGTGGCGTGGCTCTCGACCGAGCATGCCTCTGCGCTCGACGGAATACCCGGCAACACAGATCGCCTTGCTTCCGAACTGGAGCAACAGGGAATCGTAGACTCGCGCCTATCGTTCTACATGCCAATGCGCCTTCGCCAGTTTGGCGCCATGGGATTCTCCGGGTTCGAGGCCCGCTACTACAGTCTGTTTCCCAGCTATGACCGCGACATGGTCCCCGCGACCGACTTACAACAACTGCTGCTGGTGGTGGCTTACCAGTGCGCCTTGAGCGAAGCCATCGTTCCGGAAGAGATTCCCGATGACCCCACCTCAGAGAGCGAGCGCCGGCAGCCCTTCTTCTTTGCCGCCGCAGGTCTCCCGGCGTTTTACGTGCGCAAGAATTCACGTAATCAGCTTCTCCGCCGCATTCTAAGCTATTCCAAACACACCCGCTCAAGTTGGAGGCACCCTGACTACCTGCGCGTGTCGCTGCGTGACTATCGCCACGCGCTGGTGGACTTTCTGGAGGACTCAGTGCCCGAGGCGATTGATGCGCTGGAGGCCCATTATCTGCTTGGAGAACTCCGCATCAGGCTGGCAGATCAGAGCTTGCAAGCTGGCGCACGATTAACACAAGGCACCCTGTCGGAAGCCGGCAGCAAGAACCCCATGCATCTCAGAGCCGCCGAGTTCAATCAGGCGGCCGAGGAATACTATCGCGAGGGACTAATGACCGCGCAGCTTGCAGAGGCCTTCCAGCATTTGCGGGATGACCTCGTGCTCCGACACAACGAAGGCGATTCGGTCGCCCTGAACGTGACGCGCTGCGAGATGCGGGTGCAAGACCCATTGCGATTTCTCGACAGCATCCGCGAACGCCTGTTGCGCGATGAACTCTCGACGCACGAGCTCACGTTGCTGCTCAACCTGCTGCTGATATTTACGGCCGACGCGCAGCCTTGCGAGGCCGGGAATTTGCCCAAAGCAAATGACGCACGAATTCTTAGTTAGAGAAACCGGTGAGATCGTCGAAGAGAGGTTGCTCGGCAACCGTACTATCCGCGCTTTGTATTCGCCAAAGCTGGAAAATGCGGCGTGGCTATCCAGAGTAGCTTCCAGCGGTCACGTATCCGGCTTGCTGGGCTATCTGAACTATGACAACGTGCTCTCGTCCAAGATATCGGGGATGAAGCGATTCCTGCGCACAAGCGGCATCGACCCAAGGGAGTTCGTCGATGGTCCGGCGGCGCTGGATACGGCGCGCAAGATGTTTGAGCGCAAGATCAAGTACTGGGATTGCCGTCCTTTGCCCAGCGATGAACATTCCGTTGTTTGTCCCGCCGATTCGCGAGTGACACTGGGGGCGACGCGCGATTTGTCTGCGCAGCCAATCAAGGACAAGCTTTTCGAGTCTGCCGAGTTGCTGGGCGGTTCGCCCAGCTCTTGGTCGCTTCACTTCGAAGGAGGCGCCTACGCGGTGTTTCGCCTCACGCCGGAAAAGTATCACTATACCCATTCGCCGGTGACCGGCGATGTAGAAGATTTCTACGCGGTCGAGGGTCGCTATCACTCGTGCAATCCTAACGCTGTAGTCCAGTTGCTCACGCCGCATTCGAAGAATCGCCGCATCGTAACGATCCTTAATAGCGACTGTCCCGGTGGAACGGGGGTAGGCCGTGTGGCAATGATCGAAGTGGTCGCCCTCATGGTCGGACAGATCGAACAGCGTTACAGCGAATGTGAGTACCGCGATCCACGTCCCGTGGAGAAAGGTAAGCGGCTTCTCAGAGGCGTGCCCAAGGCGCTTTTTCGGCCAGGAAGCAGCACGGTCGTGCTGCTGTTTCAGCGTGGCAGGATTGAGTTCGCCGATGACCTTGTCTGCAACCAGCAACGTGCAGATGTACGGAGCCGCTACTCAACTGCATTCGGAGAGGTGCTGGTGGAAACGGACGTGATGGTGCGTTCGCTGCTGGCCACCCCTGTACGCAGGAGTTTCTTATGACAAACGCTATCTTTGTGGTGACGCTCGCTACGGCGATGGCTGCGTTGTTCTGTTGGGCATTCAAAACGCTGCCTAACGAGCGCTGGCAAATGATTGCCTCGGTTCCATTGTTCAAACGGCAGGACGGCGCGTGGGAAGGCCTGAACCTGACCTACTATGGATTCTTCAGCGCAACCGGGACCGTGCTCGGAATTGCGGTTGCGCTGCTTTTATTTGCTTCCATTGGTGTCTCTGTTGTTGTCGGACTGACGTTCGCTGCAATTCTGATTGGAATTTGCGTTCCTGCTTCGCGCATCGTTGCTGCCGTGGTGGAAGGCAAACGCAATACTTTCACTATTGCCGGCGCAGCGTTTACAGCAGCACTGCTGCTTCCGCCGCTTGTCTGGTTAGCCGAACGATTGCTGCGGACGGCGATGATCTCGATCTACACCTTAACTCTGCTTGCAGCCATCGCCGTCGCTTACGCCTTGGGAGAAGCCATCGGACGGTTGGCATGCATCAGCTTTGGATGTTGCTACGGACTGCCGCTCAAACATGCCTCCACCTTGGGTGCGCGTCTTTTCAGTAAGTGCCACATGATTTTTCACGGCACGACCAAGAAGGTTGCGTACGCCTCAGGACTGGAGAACGAACCGTTGATTCCGGTCCAGGCGCTTACGTCGGTGATCTTTGGCGCATCTGGTTTGCTCGGGCTCTCGTTCTTTCTTGCACAGCAGTGGAGACTGGCGATGATTGTTCCCGTCGTGGGCACGTGGGGATGGAGAGCTGTCGCCGAAAGCCTGCGGGCTGATGATCGCGGCAACACCAAAATTCCCGTTTATCAGGCGATGAGCATTATTGCGTTGGCCTATCTGTCGGCAGTCGCACTCGCGTTACCGGCTGCGGGACCGGTGCCGAATCTCACCGTTGGATTCTCGCTGTTCCGCTTTGCTGGAGTGATCCTTGCGCTTCAGGCTTTTTGGACCATGTTGTTCCTCTTTTACGGCCGCAGCCGAGTTACCCATTCCGTTGTTTCCTTTCACGTGACCAGCAGCTAGGGCGTTTCAGTTTTTGGCATTGCCGGATTCCAGGAACAGTGCCGGCGGCTGAACAGTCTGCTGAAAACCTCTGAACAGCAGATCCCTCACCGACTAATACCACCCCAACAAGCGCAAAATCGGCGCTTGCCGGGGACCCCGGTTTCGTCGGTTCGGGATGACAAAGAACAAAAAACCTGTGAAGGCGCGCTTGAAGGCGCGCCCCTTCAAAAGCGTCCAAAGCCGCCCAGGCCGAAACTACGGCAGTTTCCCAAAATAGGACAGTACCGAAACTAACCGCCCAGGAAGGCGCCCGAATCGCGCCAGCGAACGGGTTTATAATCTGCACTAATCAATAGTAATCAATGGCGTCACACACCGGTAGCCAACTGAAGGCCGCTAAGGCATCGTTACTGGCGATGTCGAGAGACATGCGCCTATTCTCGGTTGTGGGTCGCAGTCAAATGCGCCGCAATCGTCTGCTGATCGTCTGCTATCATGGCGTCTCAAGCGGGGACGAAAATCAGTATCAGCCTGAGATGTTTTTGTCTACGACGGTCTTCGAGCGCCGGATGCAGATACTGAGAGATTCCGGCGCAAACGTTCTGGATCTGGGGGAAGGTCTGCAGTTGTTGTCGGAAGGACGCCTTCCGCCGCGCAGCACGGTCCCTCACATTCGATGATGGCTGGGCCGATTTTCGGACCAATGCATTCCCCATACTACAGCGCTACGGTTTTCCGGCGACCGTATATCTCACAACCTACTACTGCTTTTTCAACAGACCCATCTTCCGCTTTGCGGTTGGGTACTTGTTGTGGAAACGCCGAACCGAAATCATCGAAAACACTGGTTTACCGTTCTTGGCAAAGCAACTCGATCTCCGTTCTGAGGAAAACCGAAGCGCAGTCATGTTTCAACTCGACCACTATGCAAAACAGCATGGCCTCTCCGGAAAGGAAAAGCACGATCTCGCTGCTAAGCTTGCCGACATACTTGAAGTTGATTACGAAGCATTGTTGCGGGGACGTCTTTTTCACCTTATGAACCCAGAAGAGGTAACCGAAATTGCGCGACGCGGAGTGGACGTTCAGTTGCACACGCACCGACACAGAACTCCGCTGGATCGTGACAAATTTGTCGCAGAGATCGCGCAGAACCGGCGCCACGTCGAGGAACTGGCCGGCAAGGATGGTCGGGTTCACTTTTGTTATCCGAGTGGGGCCCATCGCTCCGAGTTCTTGCCTTGGCTAGAAGAGGCAGGGGTCCGGTCCGCGACAACCTGCGTACCCGGATTCTCGCGGAAAGCAGTGAACCCGCTGCTGCTACCGAGATTGCTTGACCAGTACTCGATCTCGGAGACGGAATTTGAAGCTTGGATTGCGGGATTTGCAGCGATGATGCCCAGGCGTAAATCTGCGCCGCCTAACGCCGCACGAGAGTAAAGCGGTTGTTACGCCATTAGACCAAGAGCCTTGGCGATTCGTGAGTGTGACCTTGACTTTGTGTGCTCGCGTTCATTGACAGTTCACTCCTCTGAATAGATGCGATATGCAGGATTTTGAAGGAAAGCTCCAGGAAACCCGAGAAATTTTAGTAAATGCGCTTAATGAAGGTAGTTTTGCCAAGATTCGGGAGAGAATAAAACGGGCCGGCAAGTCCGGTGATTTCTCGAAGAATACGGTTCGATCAATTGTTCTTACACCGACCTCGTCATCTAGATCGCAGGTGTTGCGGGCGTGTTGCGGACCTGCTTTACTGCAGGAACCGATCCCAGGAGTCTCGCTGCAGCGGTATCTGTTGGTTGAGACTGCACTCTCGAACCTAGATAAACTGCGGAGTTTAAGTGTCTATCCTACGGTTAAGCGTCTTATCTGCGATGAGTTTCAGTTTCTTGCCAATCCCCCCGAACGGGATGTCAATCTCTTTGAAGCTAGTGGCCACCCGTTCTTCTCTTTTTGCAAAATCGCCTTACTGGAACGTTTCCCAGCGGGTCAGTATCACTGGGAGATCTCAGGATTTCCCCGCTCATGGATCTTGAAGGTACCGAAGATGTCGGTTCTGCCGATCCTGTATTTCATCACCACTAAGATGAAAGGCTTTGCTCCCTACATGGAACCTCACATGCCCACGCGCCCACCAAGCTCAATGCTGATTCTTGAAAAACAATCGGACAAGGCTTGGTATCGAATGGCCCGCTCCATTGAAATGAATACTGCAATCAAGGGACTGGTTGCATTTTCTTGGTTTCATTCGCCGGATACGTTCAGGATCAGTCCCCATCTGTCATTCATCAACAAGCCCTTTGTAGAGTCCGGGGCCGTGATCACAACCATCGGCAGAGCAGCCGACGATTCTGGTTTTCTAACAGGCAGCACGGAACGCCAGAAGCTGTTTGAAAGTGGCGAATTCAAACCAATGCAGGGTGTGATTCTTTGGTCTCGCGCCCAGATGATAAACTGGGCCCGGTCTCATCCTGAACTAGACGATCGCTGACATTGGGTGGCGAGCCCAAAAATATCAGGGATGGCAATACTCATTAGTTAAAGACAGGACGCGTATCCTTCCACGGAACCTTCCATGGGTGTCGCACAATTAGTCTCACTCATTGACAAATTGGTGCAGGACGCACTGAACCAGAAAGGCCTGCCGCCGCAGCCGGTTAGCGGGGAGACAGTGCTTTTGGACTCGTCGCTCGGCATTGACTCGCTGGATTTGGCCGCCATTGTGGTGCAACTGTCCGAAGAAACAGGGAAGTGACCCGTTCGAGGAAGGGTTTATCGATTTTCGCACCGTCGGCGAACTGGCGCGGCTGTACGCCGCTTCGTGATACAAATGATCGCTGCCAAACCGAAAGAATTGAATTCTGTTGATCGCAGACTGCGATTTGCCGACACGACCGTGCGCCGCGACGGATGGCTAATAGCCGGCTCGGAGCTTGAGTCTGCCACCGCCGTGACCGCGGCTGCCTTGGAGCCTTTCCGAGGATGCAGAGTCGCTCTCCTGGCACAGAACGCCGATCAGATTCTGATTGCCTTGGCGGCCGCTGAGGTCTCGCAATGTCAGGTGATACTCTGCCGTACGCCAGAGTTGGCAGAAGGCTTACTGGAGCAATGGAGAATATCGGCCATCATTGAGGCATCGTTATCGCTGCGGCCTGCGAAGTCTTTGCACTCCGGGGTTGGGGAATTCGCCGTCTTGATTATGAGCTCTGGGACAACAGGTGTCCCGAAGCTGGCGCAACATTCGCTGGATTCGCTGCTGGGTCGCATAAGAAGGCCCCGTCCCGGTCAGCCTCCCCAGAAATGGCTCCTGACGTACCATCCATCCACCTACGGCGGATTACAAGTATTGCTCTCGAGCGTGGTTACCGGATCGGAGCTGATCACTACCTCGAATCCCACCGTGATCAACTTGTGTGAGGCCGCCTTGGCGTTCCAACCTTCGCACATTAGCGGAACGCCCACGTTTTGGCGGTCGTTCCTGCTAACGCTGGGGCCACGTGCGCGTAGCGTCGGAGTTGAGCAGATCACGTTGGGAGGGGAGATCGCCGACGCGCATATTCTAAAAGCGCTACGGGATACCTATTCCGCAGCGTCTATCAGTCATATCTACGCATCCACCGAGGCGGGCGCCTTGTTCTCCGTCCGTGACGGCCTTCCGGGCTTTCCCGCCACGTGGCTGGAAACTGGCGTTGAGGGGATTCACTTGCGCATTTGCGAAGGGGTATTGCAGGTGAAGAGTTCTCGCGGCATGGAGCGGTATGTTGCCGGTTCAACATCCCCAGTCATTACCGACGATGGTTGGCTGAACACCGGCGATCTGGTCGAACCTTCAGGAGGCCGGGTTTACTTCCGCGGCCGGCAAGACACGATTTTGAACGTCGGTGGTGCAAAGGTCCGTCCGGAAGAGGTCGAACAGTTCTTGTTCGGACCTGCCGGAGATTGCCGATGCAAAGGTGTACGGCATGCGGAATCCTATAACGGGTATTGTGCTGGCTGCCGACATCGTTCCGAATTCCAATCAAGACATCGAGGACCTAAAGAAGATCGTACCCGCCAGTTTGCGTGCCAGATTGGAGCAGTATAAAGTTCCACGCATTTTGAATTTCGTCAGCAGCATTGCAGTTTCTGAGGCTGGCAAGAAAAAGACGCTGGGTTGATATGACTATTCCCAAGGGCACCCGGGCGGTTCTTGTTACCGGTGGCAGTCGTGGACTCGGATTGGCCATCGTGCGCACTCTACTGGCCGAGGGATACCGCGTCGGAACCTGCAGTCGAACGCTCACTGGTCCTCTACAACAACTGATTGAGGAACAGAAACCTGCGGACCGGTTGTACTGGCGTACATGCGAGATCGGGGATGAGCAGTCGGAAAGCTCCTTTTTCCATGGCTTCCTGGAGTGGAGTCGCAAAGAAGATTTCTATGGGCTCGTGAATAACGCCGGGGTTGCAAAAGAGGGAATTCTTGCAACCTTCCCTAACCTTGAAAGCGCCAGGATCATAAATGTCAACCTGATGGCCTCTCTCCGCATGGCCCGTCTTGCGTTGCAGGTTTTGCTCACCCGACCTGGCGCGGGCAGGATCATCAACATAAGTTCGATTATCGCTGCGCGGGGCTACACGGGGTTGGCAGCGTATTCGGCGTCAAAAGCAGGATTGGACGGGCTGACGCGCGCCCTCGCCCGCGAGGTGGGAAGGCGTCAAATCACGGTGAATTCGGTGAACCCCGGATACCTTCTGACCGACATGTCAGCCTCGCTTGAGCAAGAGCAGCGATCTCAAATCATCCGCCGCACGCCGCTCGGCCGACTGGGCACGGTTGAAACGTGTGCCCGGTTGTGCGCTTTCTTCTAGGTGACGAAGCCGCGTTCATCACAGGCCAGTCAATCCTGGTAGACGGCGGGATCAGTTGTTGAGAACACATTTCAGAACCCGCCCGCAGGACGACAAACGCTTAGCGCGGCCCATACCGGCCAGAACGTGAGCACGATGCCGACAGCGTCAGCCAGCCCAGACAGCCCTGATTTGCTTCTAAAATAGAGTTATGGTGTCTCGCTTGAGCCGTCTGTGTCTGTTCCTGGCAATCTCCCTGTTTCCGGTCTTTCTTCATGCCGACAAGGCAGCTTTCGACCTGCCCGGCCCTAGCGTCGAGGTGCGAGTGAGCCGCGCCGGCGGGGAACTGCCCATCGCGGCGGTTCCCAATCTGCAGGAGGGAGACCGCCTGTGGGTGCATCCAGCTTTCCCCGAGACGCAGAGCGCTCATTATCTGCTGATCGTCGTCTTCCTGCGCGGATCAACCAATCCGCCGCCGGAGAACTGGTTCACCAAAATTGAAACGTGGAACAAAAAGGTACGCGAGGAAGGAACCATGGTCACCGTGCCGAAGGGCGCGGAACAGGTCTTGCTGTTTCTGGCTCCCGAGACCGGCGGGGACTTCGGCACGCTGCGCAAGGCGGTGCGCGGGAAGCCGGGAGCGTTTGTGCGGGCTTCGCGGGACCTGACCGAGGCAAGCCTGGACCGGTCACGTCTGGAGGCTTACCTTTCCGCGGTGAAGCAGGCGTCCGACACGGACCCAGACAAACTGAAGGAGCGCTCAACATTGCTGGCGCGAAGTTTGAATATCAAGCTCAACAATAAGTGCTTTGAAAAGCCTGCTGAGCAGCAGGAGCTGTGCCTGACGCAGAACTCGGACCAACTGGTGCTCGACGATGCCCATAGCCAATCGATGGTCGCCCAACTGGCGTCCGGTCCCTCAGCTGACTTGATTGGTGAGATGAGCGCGACGCCCATCGCTGGCGGCGGGTTTTATAGCGCTTACGTGGGAGCGGTGGTCGATTTGGTGCGACTGACGGGCACGCTTCACACCGCAGAATACCAGTACATCCCAGCCTTGGCGGTGCCGCACCTAGACCAGCTCAACCTGAAGCTCAACACGCCGCCGTCGTTCCGTAATCCGAAGTCAGTGCTAGTGATTGCATTGCCGGCCGTGGAGCCGCCGCAGTTGCCTCCGCTCAAGCCGGTGGATCCCAAAGGCGTGTACTGCCTTACGCGTTCGTCGTTGGTGCTTCCGGCGGAGGGCGCGCCACTGGTCTTTTCCACCAGGCTTGCGCACGACCTCCTGCTTCATGTCTGGAGCAAATCCGGCGAATCGATGGATTTGCCGGCCAAGGCGGAAGCGGCCCGCGGTGGCTTCGTTATCAATACAAGTTCGGTGGAGGGCGCCAAGCTGGGTCCGGAAGTCAGCGGGACCCTGCGCGGACAGTGGGGATTCGATTCGTTCGAAGGGCCGACGTTCCATCTGCAGACCGCGCATCCGGTGACGTGGACTATCGCCTCGGCCGACAAGAGTGCCCTCGTTGCCGGACGCGATGACGTGCTGCATCTCGAAGCCGGCCCAGCGGCGTGCGTCGAGGACGTCGCGGTAGAGGACAAGCAAGGCAAGAAGCTCAAGACAAGTTGGAAGTTAACCAATCCCGGCGAGCTGCAGATCAACATGTCCCTGAAGGACGCGACCCCAGGCCCGCTGGCGATGCAAGTAAAGCAATTCGGCTTGCCGAAAGCGGACGGCGTTGCTCTGCAAACGTATTCCGAAGCGGCGGAACTGGAGAAGCTCCTCATCAACGCCGGTGACCAGCAGGCGGTGCTGACGGGAACGCGCCTGGATGAAGTGGCCAGCGTCGAGGTTGGCGGAGTTAACTACACGACCGCGCAGTTAACGCGTGCGGGCAGTGAAGATGAACTGAGTCTGCAGGTGTCCGGTTCCACGCATGCTGCGTTGGTTCAGGGCAGCAAGGTGACAGCGCATGTCACGCTGAAAGACGGGCGAGTGTTGGACCTGGCCACCACGGTGCGGCCACAGCGGCCGAAAGTGACCTTGATCAGCAAGTTTATCCGGCCGAACTCGACGGCAATTCCGTCCGCCATTCAGTTGGAAGATCAAGACGAACTCCCGCAAGATGCGGAGCTTTCGTTTTCACTAAAGACAGAGGTGCCGGTGGTGTTCTCGCGCGACGAAAAGATTGAGGTTGCCACCGCAGGCGAATCCGTTCACGTGCTCCTCGGCCTGGCGGATGGCAGCCTCGCCCTGCAAGATGCACAGACGGTTGTCGCGGTGCTGAATCCGCTGAAGAGTCTTGGTCCGTCGGCGTTCGGCCCGCTGCGTTTTCGTCCCGTTGCCGCCAATGGCGAAAAAGGAGACTGGCAGCCACTGGTGAATTTGGTTCGCCTGCCGGAGTTGAAGCAGATTCGCTGTTCGAGCGATCCAAACGATCCCTGCACGCTGACTGGAACGAAACTCTACCTGCTGGACTCGGTGTCGTCGGACCCACAGTTCCAGCAAAGCACACCGGTTCCCGACGGATTTGCTGCCTCGGAATTAAGCGTGCCACACCCGGGCAATGGGGTGCTGTATGTCAAACTGCGTGACGATCCATCTGTGGTGAACAAGTTGGTGTTGCCGCCAGTCACCGAGCAGGCGGCGCAATAGAACAGTGAAGGCGACGGGCGACACGTTCCCGCAGCAAATTTTCAGGGCCGAAAGCGGGTGCAGGTAATCATTTCTGCGGGAGTTTGGACGCGATTTTTGTTGTGACCGGCGGTGAAGAAGTACGACAATGGCTTCCACTGGCGTGCAAGTGGTTCGCTGTGAGAAAAAAGGCAGAACAATGTCGGGAGTAAAACCAATTAGCTTCGCAACGCTTGTAATCGCGATAGGCGGCCTGCTGTTCTGCGGCAGTACGGCCGTCGCTCAGAGCACGTCGTCAAACGCAAAAGCGCAAACGCCTGCCGGACAAGACCAGCCCATTACCGACGCGGACATCCAGATGCTTCGGATGAATCTTCGCTCGCAACGGAAGCAGGTGATTGCTGCCAACATGAAGCTGACGGACGCGGAGGCGGTAAAGTTCTGGCCCCTTTACGATCAGTATATTTCCGAACTGGTAAAGATCAACGGCACGAAGTATGAGCTGATCAAGCAATACGTGAAGACTCAGGGGCAACTTACCGATGCACAGGCAGAGGACGCCGTGAAGCAGTGGATTAGCGTTGACCAGGCGGTCGGGGACTTGCGCCTGAAATATGTTCCCCTTTTCCGCCAGGTGTTGTCGCCCAAGAACACGGCGCTGTTCTATCAGGTAGACCGGAGAATCCAATTGATGATCGACCTGCAATTGGCCTCGGCGCTACCGCTGGTCAAACCGTAGCTGTGCCACAAACTGAAGAGCGCAAATGCGTAATGTTGGCCTCCGGACGCGGCGCTCAATCGTGCCTTCGCGGCTACAGTAATTCTGATCTAGGGAAACTCTGATTAGGTCACGGCGAAGTCCTCAGCGGCTAAAGCCGCGGTGATTTTGCGGCGTTTACGGACGGCCTCAAGGCCGTCCCCTCGAGAAACCAGACTTAACCAGAGTCTCCCTAGGTCCAGCGGAACCAACGTAGTGCGAGCAAGAACGATACCCCGCCCCAGGTCGCCAAGATGACGATTCTGCCGGCTTGCGAGGGAAGCGTCGCACCTTGCAGAATGATGGCGCGGAGTGCATCGTTGAGCGCCGTAAGTGGTAGAGCCTTGATCGCCGGCTGTACAATCTGCGGAAAGCGCTGGTAGGAGAAGAACACCCCGGAGAAAATCCACATCGGCAGCATGACCAAATTGATAAGCCCGCTCGCGCTCTCGATCTTTCGCAGGCGGCTGGCAGTCAGCAGCCCGATGCCGCCGAACGAAACCGCACCCAGCGCTCCGACGAGGAGAACCGCCAGCAGCGAGCCCTTAACTCGCATATGAAAAACCAGCACTCCCAAGCCCAGTAGCAGCCCGACCTCGATCAGCATGAGCACCAAGCGGCTGCTCCCCAACGCCAGAAGAAAATCGCTGCGGCGCATTGGCGACGCTATGAACCGCTTTAGCAACTTGCCCTGACGCATTTCCACCAGGGCGAAGCCGACGCCCCACATACCTGAGTTCATCAAGTTCATGCCGAGCAATCCAGGAACCAGGAAGTCAATATAGCGGGCCCCCGGCTCACTCGACTGCGTGGTCTCTGTCTTTAGCGGACTGGTGCGACCGGCCGCGGTCTGGAGCGCATCGTTCACTTGCATGCGCGCGAGGACACTCTCCGGCCGGGCCGGATCATAGAGATAATGCAGTCCGCTATCATCCGAAGTGACTACGAGTGAATACTTGCCCAAACGGAATTGATCAAACGCGACCGGCGCGTCCAGCACCTCAGCATGGATGGCCGTCTTTGCCGGCGAGCGCTGTAACAGATCAATCACTTGTTGCGCGTGCGAGTTCGCTGCCACCGCGATCCTGGCGATGTCGGCGGGCTTATCGCGAAATGCAATACCGAGTCCGAAGGCCAGAAGCAAGGGGAAAACGAACACCCAGAAAATGACCTCCGGCTCCCGCCACAACTCTTTCATGCGGGCCCCGAGCAGGTGCCAGTATCCCGCCCAGCGTCCGTTCGTCACGGTCTCTGCCGTCCCAGGCTCCAGCGTAGGTGGCGTTTCAAGATGGGCCATCATTCCTCCCGAAGATGCCGGCCGGTGAGTTGTACGAACACGTCCTCAAGGCTCGCTTGGCGGGTTGTAAGGTGGACCAGGCGCGCTCTCTTCTGCTGGACCACGGAAAGCAGCGCAGGTATGGTCTCGTGGGGTTCTTCGACCTGCAAGGAAAAGCGTTTGTCTTCAATCCGTACGGATTGCACACCGGGAAGACGGCCCCACACGCCATCACCATCATCATTCACTGTGTCGTCGAGCGCAAATTCAACCACGTGGTGTCCGCCCAAGCGGGCGATCAATTCCGCTGGCGTGCCGGTGGCGATGATGACTCCGTGATCGATGATGGCCAGCCGGTCACACAGGCGCTCGGCCTCATCCATGTAGTGGGTTGTCAGCAACACCGTTCCGTTGCGCTGAAACCGACGAATGATGTCCCAAAGCTGACGGCGGCTTTGCGGATCCAATCCGGTGGTCGGCTCATCCAGGAAAAGGACCTTCGGATTGCCCACCAGCGCGGTGGCTACGGCCAGTCGCTGTTTCTGCCCGCCGGAGAGCTTGCCCACCATCGCATCGGCCTTCTCGCCGAGAGAAAGTTCTTCGAGGATGGCCGCAACCGAGCTTGGCCGGTGGTAGAAGCTGGCGAACAGTTCCAGCGTTTCGCGAACCGTTAACTTCTCAGACAGGCGGGTTTCCTGGAGAGAGATGCCAAGCCACTCGCGCAACTCCTGTTTGTGCGCCTGCCAGGTCATTCCCAGTACCTCGATCCCACCTGAAGTGGGGATCAGCAGCCCTTCCAGAATTTCGATGGTCGTGGTCTTGCCGGCTCCATTTGGGCCCAGGAGGCCGAAACATTCGCCGGCTTCAATCGCCAAGTCGATGCCCCGAACCGCTTCGACCTTCCCGTCGTAGGTCTTCCGCAGACCTCGACAACTGATGACAGTCTCCATATGGGGCAATGATACGGGACAATGCGGTTGCTCTACGAGAGGCGCGATTCCTGAATAGCCTGTGATTACGCCAGTAACTCGAGGCTACTTGGAACTGCCGCCCGACGCCAAACCAGTGTATTTCAGCATGGGTTCGATGCTGGGCTTTGCCCCGCGCCATGCCTCGTACAACTTCTCGAGGTCTTCGGTATTACCCCGCGATAACACCATTTCGCGGAACCGGTCGCCGTTGGCGCGAGTCAGGCCACCGTGATCTTCGAACCATTGGTACGCATCATCGTCCAGCATCTGGGTCCAAAGGTACGCATAGTAGCCCGCCGCGTATCCGCTGCCCCAGATGTGGCTGAAATAGCTGGAACGGTAACGTGGCGGCACGTAACTGATAGAGAGGTGGGTTTGCTCCAATGCTTCGGTTTCGAAGGTATCCGGCTTCTGTAATGGTGCGCTTGCTGGAAGGGTGTGCCACTTCATGTCGAGTTCGGCGGCGGCCAACACCTCGGTGATGTCGTAGCCCTTGTTGAAGGTGTCAGCCTTCTTGATCTTTTCCATTAAGTCCGCCGGCATGGGAGCGGCAGTCTTGTAATGTTTAGCGTAGTGCTGGAAAACCGCAGGGTAGGTCGCCCAATGTTCGTTGAACTGCGAAGGAAACTCGACGAAGTCGCGCGCCGTTGCGGTGCCCGAAAGACTGGGATACTGGGTGTTGGCGAACATGCCGTGCAGCGCATGACCAAATTCGTGGAACATCGTCCTTACATCATCGGAGGTGAGTAGGGCAGGCTCGCCCGGCGCCGGCATGGCAAAATTCGCAACGTTAATAACTACCGGTTTCGTGCCCAACAGGGTGGACTGGTCAACCATGCTGTCCATCCAGGCGCCGCCTTGCTTGTTGTCACGCTTGAAGTAGTCGCAATAAAACAGCGCCAGGGAACTGCCGTCAGCATTGAACACCTCGAACACGCGCATGCTCGGGTCGTACACCGGAAGATCTTTGCGCTCCTTGAAGGTGATCCCATAGAGCTGGTTCGCGGCATAGAAGACGCCGTCCTGGAGCACATTGTTCAGCTCGAAATATGGCTTGACCTGCTCCTCGTCGAGATCGTACCTGGCCTTGCGAACCTGCTCGGAGTAGAACTCCCAGTCCCACGGCTGGAGCTTGAATCCGCCCTTCTGCCGGTCAATCACTGCCTGGATGTCCTGCGCTTCGCGGGCGGCCCGTGCCGTAGCCGGTGGCACCAGTGCATCCATAAACTTCAGCGCTGCGTCCGGCGTTTTGGCCATCTGGTCTTCAATCTTCCAGGCTGCAAAGTTTGGGAAGCCGAGGAGCTTGCCCTTTTGGGCACGAAGCTGCGCGATCTTTGCGATGGTGTCACGAGTGTCGTTGGCATCGCCGCGTTCGGCACGGTCCCAGGAATTCGCGAACAGCGCCTGGCGGGTGTCCCGATTGCTGAGAGCGATGAGATCGGGCTGCTGGGTGGTGTTCTGTAGAGGCAGCACAAATCCTTCCACCTTACGACTCTTCGCCGCCTCCGCAGCGGCGCTGATTTGGGCGTCGCTCAAGGCCGCCAGGGCCGATTTGTCGGTACTCACGAAGGCGCCGTCTTTGGTGGCGGCGAGCAGCTTGGTGCTGAAGGCGTTGGACAGGGTGGCTAATTCTTCGTTGAGCTTCTTCAGTTCGGTTTTGTTGGCTTCGCTGAGGCTGGCTCCTGCATGTACGAACTGGTCGTAGTCATACTCCACCAGCCGCAACGATTCGGGATCAAGCTTGAGCGAGCTGCGTTGCTTGTAGATGGTGGCCACGCGCTCAAACAGCTTTGCGTCTAGGAAGATTGCGTCCCGGTGGGCCGCGAGTTTGGGCGCTTCGATCGACCTGACTTTCAGCAGCGTGGGATTGCTGTTTGCGCTGGCGACGGTGAAGAAAGCCCCTTGCACCCGCCGCAACAACTGGCCGCTCTTTTCCATGGCGACGATGGTGTTCTCAAAGGTTGGCGGCGCCGCATTGGCTGCAATCGCCTGAATTTCCTTTAGTTGCTGCGCCATCCCGGCTTCCATCGCGGGCTGGTAATCCTCGTCCTTGATCTTGTCGAAAGGAGGCGCCTGAAACGGCAAGGTGCTGGGCGCGTAGAAAGGATTGTTGGGGCCGAAGTTGGCATTGGAAGCCAGCGCCGGAAGAGTGCTTAGTCCAATGACGACGGTCGCAGCAAGAATCAGAGTTTGCATGATTCAAGTGTAATCGGCAGAAGGCAAAATGGTACGACTACCGACGGTGGGAGCAGGAGGATGCAGGACGCCGTTGGCGCGCCCCCTGCGGCCTCATGCAGCGCAGTAGCCATTGAAGGAGACGGACGGAGTGGCTCCCATCGGGACTCCAATACCGCCGACTTCCTGATTCTCAACGGTAGGCTAATGTAACTATTCCACGACGTAATCTTCCGAAGTCTTGTGAAAAGCATGCGGACGGCTCTTCGCACCGGCGAGCGACGGGACTGCAAGCGACCCCAAAATAGACGAAATTGAGAATACTGCAAGTATCACTAATTCTGGGTCGATGGGGTGCCGATACCGGGACGCCGCAAATGTAATGTAGTAAACCAGCGGATAGAAACCCAAGAGCGTGGCGAAGAGAAATACGCCGTGCAAACGCCGGGTGGTGGCCAGCAGCAGTCCCCCGAACGCGAATACGGAAGTTCCCAGATAGACCAGGTTCCTTGCTTCCTGCAGCCCTTGCCGAGGCAACCCGGCCCAAAAGAAGATGCACCTGCGAAAGCTCAACCTCCAGAACAAGTTCGGGTGCTGGCCAATCCACTCCCTTGCTATGCGAGCTTGCTCGGCAACAAAAGCCGCTTCGCCCATCTCCTTGTACTGAGCGTACAGAAAGCTGTTCCCCGTGGGGTGGTAGACGGGAACCCAATCGCCTTCCGACTCCGCATTGTTACCCGAGCGGAGTTCCACTCCTAAGTTTCCACGAACAAACACCAGTTGCCCAAACGCGAAGTAGTTGCGGACAAGCCAGGGTGTCAGCGTGGCCCAAAAGATCAGCGCGCTTAGCGTCGTGCACAACAAGAAGGGTTTGCCGCGACGGTGCAGCTGGTAAGCGAGCCAGCATCCAGAGAATGGAAGCCACGCAAGGACGGAGGTGCTCGTCAGCCCGGCAACTCCCCAAAGAACTCCATACCCGGACCACAAAGAGAGGCGGTCTTTACCCTCCATCTCCAGCGTAAGCAAGAACAGCGCGCTCAGCAGAAATGCCGCCAGGCTCGTGTCCCAAACCCAAGTGACCGACCAATAAATGCAGTCGGGCAATAACGCCCATACCCATGCTGACCGGACCGCAACCGCTTTGCCGAAGACATGGTCCGCGATGCGATAGATGATCCAAATCGTGAGCACAGAGAAAACGCTGTTGAACATCAACATCGCGATGGCGGCGGCAGGCGAGTACGATCCGAAGGTCCGGAAGGCAAGGGAAATGAGCCATGGATAGACCGGAGCGGTCCAGGCAGAAGGACCCGTATGTCCCCCGAAGGGGGAGCTAAAACCTTGATTTGTGGCCAGTGAATAAGCGAGATTAGCCATCTCAAAGCGGCCCCAGTGAGTCAGGCTAAACCGATAGGAGTGCGCGAAGACTAGGTAGAATAGCCGGGCACCGAAGCCGAACAGCATTATCCAACCCGGAGAATCAGCAACCGGAGTTTGAGCTTCGGATCTCATCAGCCTCATTGTAAAGTCAGAGGGAGATATATTATCGATCGGTAGAAGGCAAAATGGCATGATGCCGCGACGGAAGAAGCAGCAGAAGAAAAGAGGAGGCTACCCAGCAGACGCTGCAGAAAAGTACACATGGTAAAGTTTGCCGGAGACGAAATCTCCAATGAGTTTCACTCTCCTCGACCGGACCGCCATCGTCGGCTATTTAGGGATTACGCTCATCATGGGGCTGTGGTTTCGTCGCCGCTCCGGACGAAGCGTTGACGACTACTTCGTCTCTGGCCGCAACGTGAATTGGTGGTTGGCTGGAACCTCCATGGTGGCGACCACGTTCGCTGCTGACACGCCACTGGTCGTCACCGGGCTGGTGTATTCGCAGGGAATTTCCGGGAACTGGTTATGGTGGGGCTTCCTGTTCTCCGGCATGATGACAGTCTTCCTGTTCGCGCGACTGTGGCGCCGTTCGGGCCTCCTGACCGATGTGCAATTTGCAGAGATCCGCTACTCCGGCAAGCCAGCAGCGTTTCTTCGCGGGTTCCGCGCGATCTATCTTGGCTTGCTGATGAACTGCGTCATCCTCGGCTGGGTGACGAAAGCAATGACCAGTATTGTCGGCACGACATTGGCAGGCACGCCGATGCTAACTAATATCAGCCGCTTCATGAGCCCGCGTTTCGGAGCGGTGTGGAGCGGCAACGACGGCGCCGCGCTTGCTATCTGCGTTTTCTTCCTGATTCCGTTTACCGGGCTATACGTTGCGCTGGGTGGGCTCTGGGGAGTGCTATGGACTGATCTGTTTCAGTTCGTGCTGAAAATGGCGATCGTCATCGCGGTCGCCTATTTCGCAGTCATTGCCTGTGGTGGGATGACGGCCATGCTCGGCAGTCTGCGCAAGATGCAGGCCGCCGCTGGCGCAAATGCTGCCGATCCACTGGGCTTCTTCCCCAACTTTTCGCGAGACCTCACTGCCGAGCCGCTGTGGATGGTCCCGGTGGCGAGCTTCCTGGTGTTCGTCGGCCTGCAATGGTGGGCGTTCTGGTATCCGGGAGCGGAGCCGGGAGGCGGTGGCTATATCGCGCAACGCATCTTCAGCGCACGCGATGAGAAGCAAGGGCTACTCTCGGTTTTGTGGTTCAACATCGCGCATTATGCCATTCGTCCGTGGCCCTGGATCATCACCGGACTTGCGGTCATCGTCTTGTATCCGGGACTGCAGCATCCGGAGAGCGGTTACATGATGGTGCTGAACTCGCATCTTCCACACCAATATCGCGGGATTGCGATTGCGGGATTTCTGGCTGCGTTTATGTCCACGATCGCCACGCAACTAAATTGGGGCGCGTCCTACCTGGTCGCCGACTTCTATCGCAGATTCGTGATTCGAAGCGCTTCGGAGAAGCACTACGTTCTGGTATCGCGGCTGTGCACGGTGTTGCTGGTCATTGTTTCGGCGTGGGTGTCAGTACAGCTCAGCTCCATCGCTGCGGGATGGCAGGTAGTGTTGCAGATTGGCGCGGGCACCGGTGCGGTATACATGCTGCGTTGGTATTGGTGGCGGATCAATGCCTGGAGTGAGATTTCCGCCATGGCGTCCTCGCTGTTTGTCACGGTTATTCTGAGCCGCTGGCAGCCGTTTAGCGGCAATAGTTCGCTGGTGTTCGCGAAGGGCGCATTGGCGACCACCATGGTGACGACGATCGTGTGGCTCGCGGTGACGCTGCTAACGAAGCCTGAGCCCGAGCCGGTCATTTTGCGCTTCTACCGCCATGTGCGGCCCGACGTTCGGGGCTGGAAGCGCATTGCAGCACAGGCCCCCGACATTGTGGGATACCGGGACATGGGCAGTAACCTGGGCGCCTGGGCCCTCGGCTGCGCCACGGTTTACATGTGCCTGTTCGGAACCGGAAAGATTCTGCTGCATCGGCCTGGGGCCGGAGTTCTTCTGTTGGTTGGCTCGGCGATTTGTGCCGCTCTGCTTTATCGTGGTGTGGTGCAGAACTTCAAGGCTGAGCCGCAGGAGGCGAGCACCAGCGTCCCCGATTGGATTGAAACGCCACTGCCCCACTAGCAGGCTCAGATCGGTGGTCCTGAGCAGGATTGAACGAATAGTACGCTCAACGGCCTCGCCGGGTATATAGTGTGGGAAACCAAAACATAAATTGTGGGATGATCCATCTGAGCGCGTGGAAAAACAGATGTCAGCCACCGAGAAGTTCGTTGCTGCTCGCCAGTTTCTGCTCAACCACAGGACCGACTATGAGAAGGCCTACAGGGAATTTCGTTGGCCCGATCTAACCGACTTTAATTGGGCCCGCGATTGGTCCGACGTATATGCACAGGGCAATAGCAAGACGGCCTTATGGCTGCGGCGCGAGGGCGGAAACGAAGTCAAGTTGAGCTATCAGGAGTTAGCCGAGCGCTCCGATCGCGTGGCGCACTTTCTGCAGCGCCATGGGGTTGAGCCGGCAGCCGGATTGTCCTATGTCTTCCGAACGTTGCCGCCATTTGGGAGCTCATGTTGGCGGCCATCAAAATCGGCGCGGTCATAGTTCCGACAACAACGCTGGCCACCGAAAGTGAAATTCGCGATCGGCTGGCGCGCAGCGGCGCGCGCATTGTGGTGACGGATGAAACCGCAATGGATCGCATTCCCTCCGATGCCGAGGTCAAGCGCATTCTGGTTGGCGACAAGACCGCCGGTTGGATCCCTTACGACTCCAGCTTGGAAGAGACTCGAGACTACCGTGTCATTCCCACGAAGGCCGACGATCCATTCTTGCTGTATTTCACATCTGGAACCACGGCCAAAGCCAAACTCGTGCTCCACACGCACCAGAGTTATCCGGTGGGTCACCTCTCGACCATGTACTGGATTGGCATTCAGGAAAGCGACATTCACCAGAACATCAGCTCGCCCGGATGGGCCAAACATGCCTGGAGCAGTTTCTTCGCTCCCTGGAATGCGGGCGCAACGACCTTCGTTTACGATGCTCCGCGATTTCGTGCCGCGAATGCGCTGCGCGCTCTCGAAGAAGCTGGAATTACGACGCTGTGTGCTCCTCCCACGGTTTGGCGCATGATCATTCTCGAGAAGCTGGGACCGAAGCCGCGTGGGTTGCGCGAATTGGCAAGCGCCGGTGAGCCTCTGAATCCCGAGGTGATCGAGCAAGTCGAGAAGGCCTGGGGACTGGTCATCCGCGATGGCTACGGCCAGACTGAGACGACCGCGCTGATCGGCAATTCGCCGGGGCAAGCGGTGAAACCGGGTAGCATGGGCCGTCCGCTTCCCGGCTTTCAGATCAGCCTGGTCAATCTGCAGGACAAGCTGTGCCAGGAAGGCGAGGTCGCGGTGAGACTTGATCCCCGGCCTACGGGCCTGATGACCGGCTATCTGGACGATCCCGAGCTCACGTGGGTCGCGATGCAAAATGCTCTGTACCACACAGGAGATCAGGCGGCACTCGACGAGGATGGCTATCTCCTCTTTGTGGGCCGAGCCGACGACGTGTTCAAGAGCTCTGACTATCGCATCAGTCCGTTTCAGTTGGAGAGCATTCTGATGGAGCATCCCCTGGTGGCCGAAGTAGCTATCGTTCCCAGTCCCGACCCCTTGCGTAGCTACGTCCCAAAAGCCTTCGTTGCCATCGTAGCTGATGCGCGTCCCTCGGAAGAGGTTGCCCGCGAGATCTTGCTCTTCGCAAAGGAGAAGCTGGCTGGGTACGAGCGAGTGCGAAAGCTCGAATTCCATGAACTGCCCAAGACGATCTCGGGAAAGATACGCAGGGCTGAGCTGCGCAAGATGGAGGCCCAACGTGTGAAGGACGAACAACGGGGTCCGCTGGAGTTTTGGCTTAGGGATTTTGAATGATTATCGTTGGGCGACCCCCTTCTTGTTTTGAGCACCGCGAATACGGTGATCGAGAGAAAGCGGCAAGACCCCGGGGATAGGAATCTTTCAATTGATATTAACCCAGTAGTAGTAATCTCCTCGGGGTGCGGCCTCTGTTAAAAAGACGCAGCGCGGCTAGCACTTTTGCCAGTAGACCGCGGAGGGCTGCGGAAGCTAGCATTTCTGCCACCCAAGAGAGTTCCCTCTGAGTCCGCCGTCGATTCATCGCGGTCGGCTCTCACCTCTGAGTTGATCGTGGGGATTAGCTCGGTCAGTACCCTCCGGCGGCGGAGACTAACCAAGTAGTGCTTGCATGGAGATATCGTATGAATTTGGGAGCGGGTGTCCGGAAACTAGCGCTGGGAGCCGTTGCCGTCTCGAGCTTTCTGGTGGGCGGCAGTGCCACCGCGCAGCAGGTCGCGGGCACGTTGGGTTCGGCCGACGCCACCACCACCATCAATGGGAAGCAACTTCCGCCACCGCCCCCGAAATTCGGCGGCGTAATCAAGGAAAGCTACAAGGACTCCACGCCCTGGTGGCCGCCGCGCATTGTTCCGCCCAAGGGCGCGCCCAATGTGCTCCTCATCATGACCGACGACCAGGGCTACGGCGTGCCGAGCACTTTTGGCGGGGTCATCCCCACACCGGCCTTGGACCGCATCGCCAAGGCGGGGTTGCGCTACACCCAGTTCCACTCCACGGCGCTGTGCTCGCCAACGCGGGCGGCGCTGATCACCGGCCGCAACCACCACTCGGTCGGCTACGGTGTCATCGGCGAATTGTCCACCGGCTACCCAGGCTATGACTCCGTCATCGGTCCGGACAACGCCACCATCGGCGAGATCCTGAAGGAAAACGGCTACGCTACTTCGTGGTTTGGCAAAGATCACAACACTCCCGGTTTCCAATACAGCACCACCGCCGGCCCCTTCGACCAATGGCCTACCGGCATGGGATTCCAGTATTTTTATGGTTTCCTGGGTGGCGAAACCGACCAGTGGACGCCCTACCTGTTCCGCAACACGACGGCAGTGTATCCATGGGTCGGCCATCCCGGCTACAACTTCACCACTGATATGGCCGACGACGCAATCAAGTATCTGAGGGACCTGAACGCGTCGGCGCCCGACAAGCCGTTCTTCCTGTATTACGTGCCCGGGGGCTCGCACTCGCCGCACCAGCCAACGCAGGAATGGATCGACAAGTTCAAGGGCAAGTTCGATATGGGCTGGGAAAAGCTGCGCGAGCAGATCTTCGAAAACCAGAAGAAGCTCGGCGTGATTCCGCCAAACACAACGCTGACGCCGTGGCCGGACGGACAGGCAGAGTATGGCGGGGCCAAGCTGCCCAAGTGGGACTCGCTGACAGCGGTACAAAAGAAGATGTATGCCCGCGAAGCGGAGGTATTTGCCGCCTATACCGCCTATACCGACCATGAAATTGGCCGCGTGATTCAGGAAGTCCAGGACATGGGCAAGCTCGACAACACCCTGATTATCTACATCGACGGCGACAACGGCACCAGCGCGGAAGGCAGCCTGTACGGCACCTTCAACCAACTGACCGCCTACAACGGCATTCTTAACCCGCCGGCCGTTAACGCTGTCAAGGCGCTGAATATATTGCACTACAAAGACTGGGGCTCGGACAAAACCTACCCGCATATGGCGGTGCAGTGGGCTTGGGCATTTGATACGCCCTTCAAGTGGACCAAGCAGGTGGCATCGCATTTCGGTGGAACCCGTCAGGGCCTGGCCATTTCGTGGCCCGGCCATATCAAGGACGTGGGCGGCATTCGCACCCAGTTCCACCACGTCATTGACATTGTTCCTACCATCCTCGAAGCCGCCGGCATTCAGGCGCCCGAGGAGGTCAACGGAATCAAGCAGAAGCCGATCGAAGGCGTAAGCATGGCTTACACCTTTGACTCGGCCAATGCTAATGCGCCGTCGAAGCGCGACACGCAGTATTTCGAGATGGTCGGCAACCGCGCCATCTATCACGATGGTTGGATTGCCGCCACCACGCCGCCCTCCCCGCCCTGGGAGCTGGGAACGGGCAAGCTGACGCCCCTCGACCAATACAAGTGGGAGCTCTACAACATCGCCGATGACTATTCCGAGTACAACGACCTCGCAGCGAAAATGCCGGACAAGCTGAAAGAAATGCAGGCGCTGTTTCTCAAGGAGGCGGCGAAATATCAGGTCTTCCCGCTGGATAACACGGGCTTCGTGCGCTTGCTCACGCCGCGTCCAAGCGCGGTCGCCGGGAAGACCGATTTCACCTATACCGGCGTGAATCCCGGCATCCCCGTCGGCAATGCTCCCAGCATTCTGGACAAGGACTACACCATCATCGCGGAGGTGACGATCCCCGATGGTGGCGCGGAGGGCATGATCGCAACCATGGGCGGACGCTTCGGCGGTTATGCACTCATGCTAAGTCCGAGCGCAAGCTGGTTGCTCAGCAGCAAACCGTTCAAGCACATCGAACTGGGTCTGTTGATTCTCGGGTTGCTTCTGATCTTCATTGGCACAGCCGGTAGGTGGAGAAAACGTTTCGGCTACGCATTCTTGCTGGTCGCGGCAATAGGTCTCATTTTGTCATTTGCCACTGACATATTCCACATTGGCCGCGGCAGACCCGTGTTCGTTTACAACATGCTGGACCTGGAACGCTTCCGCTGGAGAGGGCTTTCTTCTCTGGGCGAGGGCAAGCACACCATTGTCTTCGACTTTAAATATGACGGACCCGGCCCCGGCAAGGGCGGCACCGGCGTACTGAGCGTGGATGGCAAGGAGGTCGCTCGCAAGACGATCGAGCACACCATTCCGCTACTGATGTCGATCGACGAGACCTTCGACATAGGGCTCGATACTCGTACGCCAGTGGACTTTACCTATGACGTCCCATTCCGCTTCACCGGAACCATCGACAAACTAACTTATAAGCTCGGGCCGTCACAGTTGTCGGCCGAGGACCAGAAGAAGGTGGACGACGCCATGGCTAGAGTGAACAACTAGCCTGGATTATTCACGAAGTCTCTAGCCAAAAAAGTAAGGATGCTCTAAAAGGTTGATGAGCACTGGGTTTCGCACACCCAGCATCCCCTTTCGGAGCATCCATCGCTTGATACAAAGTGTTCTACCACAACTGAGCTTCTCCTTCTACCGCCATCAACCCATCCGCGCCGATTTTTCCGGCGGGCAGATCACTAGCGACGGTGGACTGCTGCCGCTGCGGGCCTTCGATCAGCGCCACGCGCTGACGCGCGGCTGGGCCCAGCTTCTCCGCGATCCCCGCGACCGCGAGCGCGTCCAGCACCAGTCGCTGACGTTGCCGACAACGCATCTACCAAATCGTCGCCGGCTACGAAGACGCCAACGACGCTGACCGGCTGCGCCACGACCCGCTGCTGCAGATCGTCGCCGATCAGAAGCTGGGACAGACGCTGGGTTCGCAACCCACCCTCAGCCGCTGGGAGAACTCTCCCTCCGCCCGCGATCTGGTGCGCCTGAACGACACTTGGTGCGAGCAGTTCATTCGCCTCTGCGGCAACCAAGTCCGCCAGCGCGGCGAGATCCTGCTCGATCTCGATTCCACCGACGATCCCACTCACGGCCAGCAGCAACTCAGCTTCTTCAACGGCGCCTACGGCCAGCACATGTATCATCCGATGCTGGTCTTCGAGCGTCATACCGGATGCCTGCTGGCGGCGCGGTTGCGTCCGGGAAACGCCTCCAGCCATGCCCGCATCATGCCCATGTTGCTGCGCCTGGTGCCGCGTTTGCAGTCTGCCTTCCCGGGCGTGAAGATCAAGCTGCGCGGCGACGCCGGCTTCGCTCTGCCTCTGCTCTATGAGTTCTGCGAGTTCTTCGGTATCCAGTACGCCATCGGCATCCCCGCCAATTGCGTCTTTCAGCAGCGTGCCGAACCGCGACAGAAACAGTTAAAGCGGCGCTATCGCCGTACCCAGGTGCCGCAGCGTAGCTTTTCCAGCTTCCGCCACCGCGCCCGCAGCTGGTCCCATCCGCGCCGCATTTGCTACAAGGCCGAACACTCCGCCGCCGGAACCAACCTGCGCTTCGTGGTGACTAACTGCGCGGGACGGGCCTCCGAGGTCTTCGCTTTCTATAACGACCGCGGCGAGTGCGAGAACCGCATCGAGGAGTTCAAGAACGGCTTCCGCGCCGACCGCTTGAGCTGTCACCGCTTCCTGGCCAACGCTTTCCGCTTGCTCCTGCACGGAGCGGCCTACAACATGGTCAACCTCTTCCGTTTGCAGTTGCCTCAGCCTTGGCGCTCGGCGCAGATCGAAACCCTGCGCGCCCAGATGTTCAAAATCGGCGCCCGAGTACGCCAGACCGCCCGTTGCATCCGCATCCATCTGGCCAGCGGCTGGCCGTTTCAATCTCTGTTCCGTGATGCAGCGCTGGCTTTCAACACCGGCTAACCTGCTCCGCTTCGCCCAACCCCACTCACCAACAGCGGTCCCGGCGGAGCGTTGTCCCAAAAACGCCCACCACGTTCCACGCGATGCTTACGCCTCTCCCGGCATACTCCGCTTGTCCTCGCGATGCCACTGAGCCCGGCGAAATCAGCACCGGAAGAAAAACCTCAGCTCTCATGAATTAAGCAGGCTAGGCGGCTGTCGCAAGTCGGGCGGTCGTGAATGCAAACGAGGTGCTGTCCGCTTCGGGCTGGCAGCACTTCAACTTGAAAGGCATATTGATCCTCAGTGGTGATTGACCAATATTAGTGGTCATGAGAGAAGGATAAGGTTAAGGGGAAGTTCAATGAAGCCCGCTTTTTATGGGTTATCGAAGCGCACTTTTGCAGGACTGTTGTGCAGTCTTTTGCTGGCGGTGGTTGCGGCTCATGCGCAGGATCCGCTGCCATCATGGAATGACGGACCGGCGAAGCGGGCGATCCTTAATTTCGTGAAAGTCACGACCGACTCGACGAGTCCAAACTTCGTTCCACCCGAACAGCGCATCGCCACGTTCGATCAGGATGGCACGACCTGGGTCGAGCACCCCGTGTACGCGCAATTCGTATTTGCCCTCGACCGCGTTGTCGCGCTGGCGCCCCAGCATCCGGAGTGGAAGGCTACTGAGCCATTCAAGTCCGTGCTCACTGACGACAAGGCGGCGATGGCAAAATTCACGACGAAAGACCTCGAAACCATAGTCTTCGCGACCCACTCCGGTATGACTATGGAGCAGTTCCAGAAGATCGTGCAGGACTGGACCTCAAAGGCCAGGGATCCACGCTGGAACCGGCCTTATACGGACCTTGTCTACCAGCCGATGCTGGAAGTGATGCGGTACCTCCGCGCCAACGGCTACAGAACTTACATCGTTACCGGAGGCGGGCAGGACTTCGTCCGTACCTATGCGGAGCAGGTGTACGGTATTCCTCTCGAACAGATCATCGGATCGGCGGTCGAAAGCCAATATACCTACAACAAACAAGGTCAAGGCGTTCTGATGCGACCGGCGAAGATTTTGCTGAACGACAATGGCCCAGGCAAGGCGGAGGACATCTATCTCTTCATTGGCCGCCACCCCAAGGCGGCGTTTGGCAACTCCACCGGCGACCGGCAAATGCTGGAGTACACCCAGGCGAGCGGCGGAGCCTCGCTGGAGATGCTGGTGTTGCATGATGACGGCGCGCGTGAATATGCGTACGGACCGGCACAGGGGCTGCCTGATTCCAAGGTTGGCACCTTTACTCAGGCTTTGTACGACGAAGCCAAGTCCAGGGGTTGGGTCGTAATCAGCATGAAGAACGACTGGAAGCAGATTTTTGCATGGCGAGCGAACGCGCGGTAACTTGATTACACAAACACACGCCGCTGCCAGCCTCAGCTGGCAGCGTATCCAAACTACTAGTCTAAAGGGATGACGACCATGAAAACCAGATTTGCTTTGTGCGCGATGCTCCTGTGCATCGCATCTACGATTGCCCTCGGGCAACAAGTTTCGGTCAACTACAACCACAACCAGAGCTTCGCGCAGTATCACACGTACGCCTGGGGTTCCGAAAACGCCAACCGTATTCAAAACTCGATTCTGGCGCAAGTAGCGCAACAGGACATCAACTCGGCCATGCAGAGTAAGGGTCTACAGATGGTGCAGGAATCGCAAAACCCTGACATCATTCTCACCGCCAACGGAGGCATGAGACAGCAGACCTCCTATAGCGCCTGGGGTATGCGCGGCATCGGCGGAGGGATGGGTGGAATCACTCCCTAGCAAAACGTGGAGGGTACCATGATCGTTGACCTCTACGATGCGAAGACGCAGTCGTTAATTTGGCGTGGGATTGCGCAGGATACTCTGAACAAGAACGGCAACAAGAACCAGCAGATGGTGGAGAAGGCCGTGCAGAAGATGTTCAAGCAATGGCCGAAGTGAGCGTGAACAAACGCAAGCGAGTTAAAGGATCTCCCGATTAGGCGGCTTGGGTAACAGATGACAACAAGAACGCTAGTGAGGCTGTCCGCGGCGATTGAGTCGGCAACCGGCGTTGCCTTGATCGCCGTGCCCGACGCTGTTGCCCGTTTGCTCTTGGGCACTGGTCTTGACGGCAGCGGCATCGCTGTCGCCCGGCTAGCAGGGCTCGGGTTGCTCTCGCTGGGGCTGGCGTGTTGGCCTCGCGGGGAGGAAGCCACCGCACAGGCCATTCGGGCCCTGTTCACCTACAATCTGCTGGCAGCTCTTTATCTTGGCTACCTCAGAGTTGGCGGAGGCTTCGTCAGCTACCTACTATGGCCAGCGTGCGCTCTTCATGCCGTGCTAACGATTTTGTTGGCGCGTCCCGCATATAAGAGAGTTTCAGCGGGGCTGCCTTAGTTACGCATCGAAATCGAATTATCTTTCAGGAGGACCGGCTTCCGAAGCTCGGCACGCCAAAGAAAAGCCCTGTCGCTCCCGGCAGGGCGACAGGGCCACTTAAATTTCGTCACGCCTTGGAATTAGACGCTGAAGGAAGATCCACAGCCGCAGGTGCTCTTCACGTTCGGATTGTCGAACTTGAAGCCGGCGCCTTCCAGGGTCTCAATGTAATCGACGCTGACGCCCTTCAGGTACATCAGCGAGGTCGCGTCAACGTAGACCTTCAGACCTTCGAAGTCGAAGGTCTTGTCCATCATGCCGGCGCCGTTCTCGAACGACATGGAGTAGGAGAACCCGGAGCAGCCGCCTCCGACCACTCCCACGCGCAGCCCCGCCGGGACAGGGTTTTGTTGCGCCATGATCTCTTTCACCTTGGCGATCGCCGTCGCCGTTAGATTGAGTGGCTTGGTTTCGACAGCGGGTGTCGTGGGGGTGGTGCTCGGTGTAGTCGTTGTGGTGGCCATCATCTCTCCTCGTGAAACTAGCGGGATTATAGCAAACCGCTGCAAGTTTGTGCTCGGCCGCTTGCGACCCGAGCGTCGGCAAAAGAACGCTCAAATTTTAGATGCAACCTAACGCTCCTGCGTCGCAGGCGTTACGCAAGCCGTCAGCCCCGCATCTTAAGTAGCCCGGGAACAAATAAAAAGGGGCTGCCCCGCCAGGATAGCAGCCCAAAGTATTGTGCTCAGCGCCCTAAGGAGAGTGGTTCTCTTTTCTTGACATTGTCACCAAATTTTTAGCATAGTCAAGACCACTGATGGAGGTTGGTAATAGCACTTTCAGGCTATTCATGATTCGCCAGCAGATATTTTTTTTCATATTGCTTCACGAGATGGCGTTTACAATCATGCGCTTAGCGCCAATGTTGGCGCTTGGAAGTTCCCCCGGGTAACCCCGCTGGCAGGCGGTAAGGGAGTACCAGCCGGATCATCGGGTGAGTTGCAAAAAATTGCGCTTGCCCCGGTTCGAACCGGAGATATAATGTGTTGCAGTGAGGGCCCCGTCCAGCGTTAGCCGCTTGAGCGAAGGGCCGGTTCGTTGTGAGCCGAGGTGGCTAATGTCAACGATTATGATGTTGCTGATCGCATGGGGAGTGCTAACGGCTGTGCTTGTTCTGCTGCTGATTTACCGTAGCACCCTGACCTTACACGAGGACGATCAACTCTTTCTGGACGATGCCAGTGCCAACCTTCGGGCTGAACAAGAGGAGCTCCAGCTTCGAATGAAGAGAGTGACCCCGTATGTGCGCATTTTGGGCGCGGCCTCGGGACTGTTGATCTTGTTCATCGCTGGCATGGCTGTGTGGCAACAGATGAACAGGGTGTACTGAGTGCTTCGTGCTGAATGCCGGCTCACGAGGTGAAACTAGCCCGGCAATTTCGTCCTGCGAGTGAATCTCGGGGGCGAGAACGTTCTTGAGCCTGAAAATGTGAATCGGACAACGCGCAGCGCCCAGTTGCGCGTTTGTCTTTGCCCGGCTGGAGTTGTGGCGTGCCGCGCTCCCGTTTTGCGCGACTTCCGTTTTTCCCCAGCGTTTGAGAGACTCGCAGTACGAAAACGAACATCGTGTTCTGCTAAAATTGCCCCATCGTCCCTCGAAATGGCAACGAACTGGGAAAGCGGTTCTGACGGCGTTTGCCGCCACTCTACACCTTGAATTGCGCGGCCCGTCAGGCCGAGAACCCAGCCAGCGATGACGGACTGCCATGCAGTTGGGGCCTCTGGCGGTTGGACTTGCATCAAAGAGCCGAAAGAAGAAGCGATTCACTACTGACCGCATCTTTAATGGTCAGGGATTGAGTCTTCACAATGTCGAAAGTTGAATGCCGTGCGCTCATAGCGCGGCAGTCGGCTGTCAGATTTTAGAGGTCAACGTGGCAACCCAAGAAATCAACAATCAAGTACTGGAGTTTCCGTTGAAACCGGAAGCTGATTCGGAAGAGGAAGTTGCGGAATGGCTGGAGGCCTTCGACCAGGTGGTGGAGAGCGAAGGCACCACCCGCGGATGCGACCTTCTGGAAGCGCTGATCGAACGGGCGCGGGAGTCGGGAGTCGAGATTCCCGTGCAGCTAAACACACCCTACGTCAACACCATTCCAGTGAGCGAGGAAGTTCCGTATCCCGGAGATCGCCTGCTCGAACGGCGCATCAAGAGTTTGATCCGCTGGAACGCCATGGCGATGGTGCACCGTCAGAACAAGAAAGATCCCGGTATCGGCGGTCACATTTCGACGTACTCATCGCTGGCCACGCTGCTGGAGGTGGGATTCAATCATTTCTTCCACGCCAAGTATGGCGATCAGCCGGGCGATTTCATTTACTTCCAAGGGCACTCTTCTCCTGGCGTCTATGCTCGGGCATTTCTGGAAGGACGCCTGAGCGAGGAGCAGGTGAGGAACTTCCGCCACGAATTGCGTGGCGCGCCGGGATTGTCGTCATATCCGCATCCCTGGCTGATGCCAAATTTCTGGCGATTCCCGACAGTTTCCATGGGACTCGGCCCACTCAATGCCATCTACCAGGCGCGCTTTATGCGCTATCTGGAAAACCGCGAAATCATCGCCCAGACTCCCCGCAAAATTTGGGCGTTCGTAGGCGACGGTGAAACCGATGAGCCCGAGTCGATGGGCTCGCTGACCCTGGCCTCGCGCGAGAAGCTCGACAATCTGATCTTCGTTATCAACTGCAACCTGCAACGCCTTGACGGCCCGGTGCGCGGCAACGGCAAAATCATCAATGAACTGGAAGCCGCGTTTCGCGGCGCCGGGTGGAACGTCATCAAGGTTTTGTGGGGCTCCGATTGGGACAAGCTGTTTGCCCGCGACAAGTCAGGCGTTCTCATCAAGCGCATGGAAGAGGCGGTGGACGGCGAATACCAGAGCTACAAGGCCAAGGGCGGAGAGTACATTCGCCGGGAATTCTTCGGGAAGTATCCCGAGCTTCTGGCCATGGTCTCCGACATGAGCGATGACGAGTTGCATCGTCTGGCTCGCGGCGGGCACGATCCGCAAAAGGTTTACAACGCCTACAAGCGCGCTGTGGAACACCGCGGCGGACCGACGGTCATTCTGGCGCACACGGTCAAGGGTTACGGGCTGGGTTCGGCCGAGGCTCGCAATGCCACCCACCAGGAGAAGAAACTTGCGGACAAGGCGCTGACAGCCTTCCGCTCGCGCTTTGACATTCCCATTCCCGAAGAAGCCGCCCGTGATGGGTCGCTGTATCGACCGCCGGATGATAGTCCAGAGCTCGCCTATTTGCGGCAGCGCCGCAAGGAACTCGGCGGCTATATGCCGTCGCGGGTGGTTTCTGACTTGCAGTTCGAAGCGCCGCCGCTGAGCGATTTCGCGGAATCGCTTGCCGGTTCGAAAGGCCGCGCCGTGTCCACTACGATGGGCTTCGTCAGCATGCTGAGGCAAGTGCTAAAGCATCCGGTGATTGGCAAGCTGGTGGTTCCCATCATCCCTGACGAAGGCCGCACCTTCGGCATGGAGTCCATCATTCGACAGGTGGGCATCTACGCCAGCCAGGGACAGCTCTACAAACCACACGATCAGGACATGCTGCTGTATTACCGCGAAGAGAAGAATGGGCAGATTCTGGAGGAGGGCATCACTGAAGCCGGCTCGATGGCTTCCTTTACGGCAGCGGGAACGGCGTACGCGAATTACAAAGTGCCGATGGTGCCCGTTTTTCACTTATTACTCGATGTTTGGGTTCCAGCGTATCGGAGACTTGATTTGGGCGTTTGCCGACGCTCGCGGCAAGGGCTTCCTGATGGGCGGTACTGCAGGCAGAACAACCCTTTCGGGCGAAGGCTTGCAACATCAGGATGGACACAGCCTGGTGCTTTCCAGCACCGTTCCCACCTGCCACAGCTACGATCCGGCGTACGTGTACGAGATTGCCGTCATCGTGCAAGATGGCATGCGGCGCATGTATCAGGCGGGCGAGGACCGCTTTTACTACATCACTCTGTACAACGAAGACTATGCGATGCCGGAAATGCCCGCCGGGGCGGAAGAAGGAATTCTTCGTGGGATTTACAAATACCGATCGTCGGCCCAAGGCCGGGCAACGGTCCAAGTGTTCGGCAGCGGGTCCATCTTGAACGAGGCGTTGCGCGCTCAGAATATTCTCTCCGAGAAATACGGCGTGCACTCCGATGTATGGAGCGTGACCAGCTACAACGAGCTGCGGCGCGACGCACTTGCCACTGAACGCCGGAACCGTCTGCATCCGGCGGAAGTGGAAAAACAGCCGTACATCCTGACTGCGCTTGACGGAAGCGAGGGTCCCATTATTGCCGCCACCGACTTCATGAAGGCCGTTCCCGATCAGTTGTCGCCGTGGCTGGGCCGGCGACTGGTGACGCTGGGCACCGATGGCTTCGGGCGCAGCGACAACCGAGAGCACCTGCGGCGGCACTTTGAAGTGAATGCCGAGTCGATTGTCGCGGCGGCGCTGTCGCGGTTGGCCCGCGCCGGCAAGTTCGATGTGCAACGTGCGCAGAAAGCGCTTGAGGAATTGGGCGTCGACAGCGAGAAGATCGACGCGTCGATCGCGTGAAGTCCCTCGCTTCGCTGGATTCACATCGTCTGCCATTCCGATACCCGGATATATTTATAGGCCGTTTGAAAAAATTCCAAACTACCCCCCGCTACCCGGTTCGTCTTCCTTCCTATAATGGTGGTTTCGGGATTGTGGATGTGGAAAGGCCATGTTTCGACGACTTATTTCGAAAGGATCGTCCTAACCCGACACAGCGATAAAAAGGAAATCGATATGAAATCCGTCAAAACGAAAAACGAGTTGTCACCAGAACAACGTGAAGAACTGCTCAGAGCATTGAAAGGCCGCTTTGAGAAAAATATGAGCCGCCATGAAGATCTTGAATGGGCCAAGGTGAAAGCAAAGCTGGAAGCGAATACCGAAAAGCTGTGGTCACTCAGCGAAATGGAAAGAACTGGCGGTGAACCGGACGTTGTTGGTCACGATAAAAAGACGGGCGAATACATTTTTTATGATTGTTCACCGGAAAGTCCTAAAGGCCGCACAAGTATTTGCTACGACCGCGAAGCGCTGGACTCGAGAAAAGAACATAAGCCGAAAAATAGTGCTATGGATATGGCGGCGGCCATGGGCATTGAGCTCTTGACGGAAGAACAATATCAAGAGCTGCAGAAACTTGGAGATTTCGATACGAAAACGTCGAGTTGGCTGAAAGCACCTGCGGATATGAGAAAACTTGGCGGCGCCCCCTTTGGCGATCGCCGCTTCGGCCGTGTCTTCGTGTATCACAACGGTGCGGAATCTTACTATGCCGGCAGGGCGTTCCGTGGCTTGCTAAGGGTCTGAATTTGGACTGCTGTGAACTTTGCAGCCTGGCGGAGGAACTTTGGTACCGTAGGCAAGGCTGGCGTACCAACTGCCCCGGCCTTGCGGGATGAGATCCATGAAGTGCCAGATAGGAGTGAGCAGATCGATGCCACGCTCCTGAATGTCGGACGCCATCCTGGGATGCGCGGTGTAAAAGTGACGCAGGGTACCCTTGGCGTCGCGCGTGAAAACAGAAACGGATGAGTCCTGACCGCCTTCGCGGTCTTCGCTGCCTAAGTCGTATTTGAAAGTGCTGTTGCCGGCGCTGAGGAGGCGCAGGTTGTCCCAGCCCCGCTCGCGAGCGTGGGCACGCAGAGTCGCGAGATCGGCGGCGGCGACCACGGCGAAGTCAAGGTTCTGAGCGAGGTGATGGGCCACGCCATCGGCACCGTCGAGCCAGGCGGTGCACATGGGGCAAGCCTTAGTCTGCTTTTTTCCGAACATGAAGTGATAGATGACGAGCGAGCGGTCGGGCTGGGTGAAGAGTTCGCTCAGGCGGACGCTGCGCACCAGCGCATCACCGGCGTTGAGGTCACGTGGACCCTCTTCAAATTGATAATCCTGAATCGGAGCGCCTTCAGGAAGATGGCGGCGCAGCTCAGCGACGCGTTCGCGCTGACGCATAAGCTTCGATTTCGGCAAGGCGAAGCTCCTCGCGCCTGGCCAGATACTCAGGAGATTCGTTGGTCAAGTTGGCTTGCCGATACGTTCCATCCACTACTGTGTGAACCGTGATGGTTGCCTCCCGTGTCATTCTCTCAAACAGTAATGAGATGCAATCGGTGGTTAGGCCGGTGGCCCACCCGCCAATCCGGTAAAGCGCGGTTTGTAACAGAATCCGGCAAGTAGAAATGGAGCAGCTTCCGGACGTGGGCGGGTGGCCTGGGCAAACACTCCGAGAAGGCAATGAACGCGAGGGTGCCCCATCCAACCTTCCTTTGGTTGGGTGGGGGCTTTGACTTTTGTCTCGCGTTTTTGAAACGGTGCAGTTCGGATGCAAGGACGCAAGGCGCAGAAATCCCCGCCCAAGCAAGACCGGCTTGGACGGGGCACCCTCATGATGGTAGGCTGGGCCCCCCGCCTCGCTCCAGGGAAAATCCTAATTAACTGGCGCTATGCTCTCGTTAGAAAAAAAATTTCGCTCCCAACTGAACCAGGCGGGGTGGATCGGCACTGACGACTCGGCCGAAGGTTGAACTACCGATATTGCCGTCGACGGATTGGGGCCCGAAAAACTGGGCGTGATTGAATACGTTAAAGCCTTCGAGCCGTAGCTGTAGGGACTTCGATTCGGTCACAGGTACGTTCTTGACCAGCGCTATATCATAGTTGTCCATGCCCGGTCCGTAGAAGAAGCGCCGCTTAGCCGTGCCCGGCGTGCCCAAAGCATTCTGACTAAAGAGAAGGGTATTGAAATACGGCAGTCCATTGCGCGGATTGTGATTCAGATCGAGAGACCCGGAAGCCACATCCGGCTCATCTATACCGTAGTTATTGATGCCATTGGGTTCGGCTCCGATCAGAGAATTGTCCCCGTAGTTGACCAAGGTAACGGGCAGACCGCTGCTGAAATGCGTGATTCCCGAAAGTTCCCAACCCAGGATCCAGCGGTTCGTCGCTCGGAATAGGCTTTCAAATGGGATTTTATAGTTGTAGCTCACGACAAAATTGTGTCTGAGATCAAACGAGGACAGGGCCCTACTGAGTGCCGGATCGAACGGATTGACCGCTTCACCGAGGTTTGAAGACTGGTCAAGGGACTTGCTGTAGGTGTATCCCGCCAGCACGTCTAAGCGTTTGCTGGCGTGGCGAAGGGTGATCTGCAAAGCATTGTAACTGGAATTACCGATGGTAGCCTGGTTGGCATTGCTGCCGAAGGCCGATCCCAATGGACCGCGCGTGCCGTTGTAGACTTGGCCGGTTGCGGTGCCTGTAGGTGCTGTCTTCGCCGAAAGGACCGCATGGAGTCTGTCCCGGTGCCAGGTTAGCGGGGTTGCTGAGGAACAAACAAAGCGATGGGCTGCCGGGATTCGATTCCTCAAGCACCAGAAGTCGATGCCCTTGCGTTCCTACATAGCTCAAGCTGAGCACGGTATTGCTTCCGAATCCGCGCTGCAGCGAGAGCATATATTCCTCGGTGTACGGAATTCGATTGGTGGTGGAATAGTTCGGAAGTCCCGTAATCGGCTCGAACTGCGCCCAGTTAATGTTGGCATCAGGATGGCTCGCAGTCGTGTTCAAGGATGCGAGCGTAACCGGGAAATACTGACCCAGATTTTGGCCGTTCGCAGCCGTAACAAACGGAGTAGAAAACAGTGGCGGGGCCGGGCTGGTATAGGTCGTCCCATAAGGCGCATTGGCACTCATCACGCCAATGGTAAGCGCTTCAATTGCCGTGTAAAACATCCCATAGCCGGCCCGGATGCTGCTGTCGCCAGGGCCGCCTAATATCTTGGCCCATAGGCTGTCTCCGGAAACACTAGGTGAATAAGCTAAACCCAGACGCGGAGCAAAATCGAGATTTCCGGGAGGCGCCAAGGTCCGCGGCACTCCCGGGTCAGTGGGATAAAGGATACCGGCAGGAGCGCCCGGAAAAACGACTGACTGCTGACCGGGCACGAAGGTAGCGATCTGATTGTATTTTTCATACCACGGCTCGATGCGGTCCCATCGCAGACCGTAATTCAGCGTCAGATTGCGAGTCATGCGCCAACTGTCTTGTGCGTAAAGGCCTATATATTTATTGCGGCCGTAAAAAGGTTGCAGCTGGCTCTGGTTATATTGGCTGGGAATTCCCAGCAGGAAATCCGCGAAGTCAGAGCCCGTTTCAGTACCAAAAAATAGGAAGCTGCCATTGAACTGCGCAATCGCGTTGACATTGACCTGGTCGTAATGGAACTCGCCTCCGAACTTCAGTGCGTGAGTTCCCAACACTTTGGAAAAGTTGTCAAGCCACTGAAATGTATTACCGATCTGGTTCAGCTCATTGGTATTTGTTCCAATCGTGAAGCTGTTGAAACCAACGCTTTCCACCCCTTCGGTCTTTGGCGACAGCGGCACGATTCCAGAGGTGCCTGGTCCCACCTCAAAACCCTGCGACGCCAGGCTGACGCCGACTCCGCCAATCGGTTTGCCCAAGTCATTCGCATCGCGCATGTAACTAAAGTGAAATTCGTTCACTGCGGTTGCGCTCAGCGTTTTCGTGTAACCAAGGGCGAGCAACTGTGCTCGGCCCGTATAGAGCGCATTAAAACCGGGAACATTCGCTCCACCCTGGGCGACGGGATACGGATTATTCTGGGACCAATCGTCCAGGAAATAGTAGACGGACATCAACCCCCAGCCCGTGTTGGCATCAAGTCGATAGGCTCCTTTATCGTCGCGCAAGGTGTTGTTATACATTGAAGTGGAAAAAGTACCGTTCGCATTGGTGGGCATGGGAATGTATTTCAGCAGGTTGGTGGCTGGGGCGGACCATGCACTCCGCGGGATCACGGCGCCAGGAAAAACACAGTTTGAACTGTTGCATCCGGGTGTGTAGTACGGCTCGCCCGCGGAGACTCCATAACCCAGTTTCTGCGAGAGTAGGCTCGCCCAATAGGACCCACTTACGGTGGTAGGGACGGCCTTTCCGTTGGCCCCAATGGTTACAAAGGAACTCGCCAGATCGGACAGGTTTCCAGTACGGTCCTGGGCTGAGGGGACGGGAATCTGTCCCGTGTCAACTCCCTGGCTCGATCGAGTTCCTTGATAATCCCCAAAGAAGAAAACCTTGTTCCTGCGGATCGGGCCGCCCAATGTCGCGCCAAATTGGTTTTGGTCGAAAGTCCCACGGGTGGGAGAAAAATAGTTGCGCGCATCGAGATTTGTGTTTCGCAGAAATTCGAAGACATCGCCATGAAATGCATTGGTGCCGGATTTCGTGACAACATTGATTTGCCCGCCGCTGAACTCACCATATTCGGCGTCGAAGTTATTCGTAAGAATCCGGAATTCAGCGATGGAATCGAGGTT
Organism: uncultured Acidobacteriaceae bacterium; assembly: GCA_963836295.1. Taxonomy (GTDB): domain Bacteria; phylum Acidobacteriota; class Terriglobia; order Terriglobales; family Acidobacteriaceae; genus Bog-257. The sequence goes on from CAWIIY010000017.1 coordinate 804,987, forward strand.
GGGAACAATCGCCGCCCCCATGTTCACGTCCTCTTCGACGTCGCTTCCATTCACCATGAAGCTATTGGCAAATTCCCTCTGACCGTTGATTGAGATGGTGCCCGGATTTAAATCGCCGGAGGGAGACAGTGCGCTTGCCCCCACATCCTGCACCGTGTCGGAGGTGATAGAAGTAACCGGTACAACCCCGGGTTGAAGGGCCAGCAGGTCTGTAAAGCTCCGGCCGTTCAGAGGTACGGACGTCATTTGCGAGCTAGTGATGACCTCACCCATCTGGGTAGCCGTCGTTTCAACTCGAAGCTGGTTTTCGGTCACCGTGACAGCGCCGGATGTCGCTCCAACTTCGATCGTCGCATCCACGGTCACTGAAGCATTAGCGTCGATGACGATCCCGGTGCGCCGGTAGGGTCTGAAGCCAGTCGCTTCGATCGAAATGTCGTAACGTCCGACGGGGAGATTCAGGAAGGAGTAAAAACCGATGCTATTGGTTGCAATCTGCTGCTGGAATCCTGTGTCAAGGTTTGTAACCCCCACGGTCGCGTTTGGAACCACGGCCTTGCTGGCATCCGTCACCCTGCCGGAAATATTCCCCCCAACTCCGGCCCACGAATCAACGGGTAAGAGCACGAGCAGTCCGACAGCGAGAGATAGAGCGATAGCCCGGAGACCCCTTAAGGGTGAGCGGCAAGCCAAGAGGCGACGGTGCTCGATACCAGTCATGCTGTTCTACAAAACCCGCGCCATCAGTCGTCGCGGCACCCCTCCAGGGGGCTTGATCTAAGTCATGGGATAACAACCGAAAATAAGTGGCCATCTCTAGATGCGACTCAGTTGCATCTAGCGCGCCGTCTTTTATTGTTGCCGCCGGTTGCTGAGAGTGTCAAGCGGGCAAGAATGTTTTCGTCGCATTCCTCTTGCGACTTCATGCAACAGCTTCCCCAATGTTTTGAGGCAAACACTGTGCCGCAGATTTTGCTTCCAATAAACGGGGCAGAAAGGGCAGGGAGGTGGCTCTAAGGAGAGATGGCGCCGAGTAATCCCAGATTTCCTAGCTTTCGTTGGGGCAGGTCACCTCAGTCGGTACCAGGCCACGCGGTGTTCGCGACCTGAGTCTTTCTTGGTACCGCGAGTAGGCCCGATGACGATGGAAAACTCAACCGCAGGTAACGAAGTGCAAGTCATGTCCGCCGTGCCTGCGCTCTAAGCTCCAGGGCATGCTAGCAGAAATAGAAAATTTGTTGCCCCAGGCTGTGATTCAGCACACAGTTGCTGGGTGATGGAGGATGGAAGAAAAACCCAGGTCTCGAAAACCGCGAGACCCTTCGGTAAGGTCAGGGCAGGCCCTGGGGCGCACGGCCCTGGGGCACCGGGCAACTCTAATTTTCAGGCAACTCTAATTTTCATTCGCCTCTAATGGGCACCGGGCATCAAAGGCTAAGGAGGTGTGACTATGTCCGATAGCAAGAAAGACCCAACAACTTCGCCGCAATCGCCAACCGACAAACCTTCCTCTGACGAGGCCGCCATCTCGGAGCAGTTGGAAAAGGACGCAGATGAGATGGCGGGTAGGGCCACGGAACGGGAGAAGCGATACGACGAAGATCACGACATTTTTACAAAGTGAGAGCCGGTGATATGCGCATCGGCCCGAGCTGCGGCAGGAAATAGTTCGAGTGCGCCGCCTGTTCGGTTACGAGCCGCAGCACCAGCCGGGCGCCCCAGGTCTCGCGGTGTTCGAGACCTGGGGCTTTCTTCGTACCGCGAGTGGACCCGATCACGATGGAAAACTCAACTGCAGGTAGTGAAGTGCAAGTCATGTCCGCCGTGCCAGCGCTCCATAGAAAATATTGTTGCCCTAGGCTGTGATTCAGCACGCAGTTGCTGGGTGATGGAGCATGGAAGAAGGCCCAGGTCTCGAACACCGCGAGACCCTTCGGCGAGCTTAGGGCAGGCCCCGGGGCACGCCGGCACCCGGCCGGTGAGGATAACGTATGCCGCCTCGCGATCCCACGCATTCGAAAACCGCGAATGAGTGGGGCACCCGAGCGTCGCGGATACCCGCGATTCTGAAAGCGGTTGAGCGAAGCCCAGTCGCAAACTTTCCCCTCGCGCACACCGGGCTTGCAGAGTTACCATGTGCAGTAAATCTTGTCATTGAAGCGTGGCCCGCCGTGCGGCTGCGACCGCTTGATCGGAGGGTGGTGCGCGCACGCAGGTTCTCTCACTTTGCACTTCGCAGTTTTAACCCGGCCAGGCGTGTAGAATGCCAAGCCGGCTTATATGATTTGAGTTGGCCAGCACCCGCAACACCAGGTCACAAGGAGATCCGATGAGGTCAGGCACGGCGTTTGCAGCACTGGGATTGGCACTTATACTCTGCGTGTTCCTGGCGGCGTGCGGTGGTGGCTCGAAGGCCACCCCAGCAGGTGCGCCGGTCATACTCCCAACAAGTTTGCCCGCCGGTGCAGTCAATGCTCCGTACGGCGTCCAACTGGGGGTCGCCCAAGGCACCGGGACGGCGCCGTTCACCTGGAGCATTTCTGCCGGCAACTTGCCTGCCGGATTGAGTTTGAGCAGCAGTATGGGCACGATCACGGGAACCCCGACAACCATAGGAAATGTCAGCTTCACGGTGGCAGCGACGGACGCAAACTCTCTCGTCGGAACCAGAAACCTCAGCATTAACGTCCGGGGCGTAGTGTCGATTGCGCCAATCACGCTGCCAGGAGGCACGGTGAGTATCCCTTACAGCGCCACCCTGACGGCGAGCGGCGGAGTGCTGCCGTACACGTGGAGCGTCAACACCGGCATGCTGCCGGCGGGACTCACAATCATCTCCAATGCGGATGGCACGGGCACCATCTCCGGAACACCGACAACCTTCGGAAACTCGACGTTCACCCTCGAGGTGGCTGATTCGGAGAGCCCGCCCGCCACCGGAACCACTTCCTCGTTGAGCATCGCCATCGAGGGCTTTGTCACGATCACCACCACATCCTTGCCGGCTGGCAATGTGGCTATCTTCTATGACTCGCAACTCATGGCTACCGGAGGAATGCTGCCCTACCATTGGAGCATTACCAGCGGAATGTTGCCGCCTGGATTAACTCTGTTTCCCTCCACCGGTGTGATCTCGGGAACCCCTACAACTACGGGAACGTACCCAATTACTGTCCTGGTGACCGACTCGGAAAGCACGCCCGCCATGGCAACGGGGTCCTTCACCATTACCATCGGCCCGACGCCGCCGTTGCAGGTGACGACAAATTCACTGCCGGCGGGCACGCAGGGCGTTTACTACACGACTCCGTTGGCCGGCACGGGCGGAGTTCCGCCGTATTCGTGGAGCCTCGCCTCTGGATCCATGCCCTTGCCTGCGGGACTGACTCTAAGCGGGACCGGCGTGATCTCCGGGACACCCACAGGTGCCAGTGGTAGTTTTCCGATCACGGTGCAGGTAACCGACACGTTGATGAATACGGCCTCCGCCGATCTGACGCTTACCATCAATGCCGGGGCGTTGGTGATTACGACTAAAATGCTGCCAGCGGGCACGGCGTCGGTGCCCTACAGTGTGACCTTGGGAGCCGCGGGCGGGACTCCACCGTACACTTGGTCGGTACTCCCGGCTCCGCCCGACGGTTTAACCGTGAACGCCGCCACGGGTCTTATCTCGGGAACGCCGACCGTGTCCGGCAGCTTCCCCATCAACCTGAAGGTGCAGGATTCAGCGTCGCCGCCCGCCACGGTTATCTCGCCAATTATGGTCTTGACCGTCAACTCCGGCATGACCAATGCCGCTCTGACCGGCGATTATGTCTTCTCGTTCAGCGGCTACAATAACAACACTCCCGTCGTGATCGCCGGCAGATTTACCGCCGACGGGAACGGGGGGATCAGCAATGGCGTGCTCGACGAAAATACCGCCGGTAGCCCTCCGGGAACCCACGTGGCGTTCAGTGGAACTTACGCAATCTCGCCCGACGGCCTGGGTACCATGAGCTTCACCCTAGGCCAAGATCCTCTGGTCTTCGCGGTGGCTGTTCATAGCGACGGCAGCGGCAGTCTGATTCAGAGTGACGCGTCCAATCCGCAGGCGTACGGTTCCGGTGCGATTCTGGTACAAACGATTGTTTCGCAGGCTGGGGGTGCTTTTGCTTTCGGCTCAAACGGCGTCGACGTAAGCGGAAATCGGTACGCCAACGCGGGAGCCTTCCAGTTCAATGCCTCCGGCACCTTGCTCTCGGGTGTAGTCGACATCAACGACGCCGGCACAGTGACTCCTGGCGCCCTGTTGGGCGGTTCGTACTCTGCGCCTGATGCCAGCACCGGTCGTGGCACGGCGAGCCTGAGCGTTAACGACGGCCAGGCGCAAAACTTCAGCTACTACCTGGTATCCGCCACCGAGATGATCCAGGTCAGCACCGACCAGGTATCGAGTACTTCTCCTCTGACGCTGGCATCGGTGCTTCGCGAGGCATCCGCCGGCTCGATCGTGACCAACACAATATTGAAGGGAGTAAGTGTTCTCCAATCCAGTGGGGTCAATCCCAACGGAGGGAGCCCGCAGGCAATTGGTACGGCTGGATTTTTCACTGGTGATGGTAGTGCCGACGGAAATGGCTTCGGAAACGCTACTCTATTATTCGACCAGAACGCAGGCGGGACCCTCGCGCAGTTGCAACCAACCGGGGGTCAGTACAAACTCAACCCGCTGAATGGACGAGTAACCTTGAACGGCTTCGGCGGCACTCCGCCCGTCCTATACGTGGTGGCCCAGAACCAGGCCTTCCTAATCGGCACCGACAGCAATGCCACGTCCGGCGTTCTTGCGCCACAAGTTGTCAGTACCGTGGGCGTACCATTCTCCAATGCTTCCGTCCTGGGTACGTATGTGGGCGGCTCGGTCACGCCGGTCCTGCCGGCGGTGATCAATCAAGTTGACTGGCTGTTTGGTGACGGGAATGGCAACATCAATATTTCGCAGGACAGCAGCGGTCCAGGCGGTCCCCAGAGTAACCAGTTTGCAGTCACCTACCTGGTTGACGCTAGCGGCAGAGCCCTCATCTACTCGAACCCAGGCAATACGCTGGAGGGCATCATGTTTGTACTTTCGCCGACCCAGCTAGGCGTTCTCTCGACCGACGCGAATCCGGTCTTTTCGACCTTCGCCATGGGGAAAGCGTCGAATTGACGGACCACGGCGGACCGGTCAGCAGCGCCTAGGGAGAACTAACCCGGCACTGTAGTGCAATATCTTGCACCTGACAGTTAAGGATATCGAACGTTTTCAGCTGGTTACAGCGGTTACCAAATTGCATTGCTATAGGTCGGGGAAGTCTGTCAACCCGGCAAACGGGCGGGAACGGATTGCCTTGCATTAAAGTGGTTGCGTCTACCTGTTTGAGTCGCTTCCACGGGCCCCAGTGAGCACCAAAAGGTGTTCAAGTAGAATGTTCAACCTCGCGAGTCATGACTCTCAACCACGGAGGTAACAAACTTGAATAGGAAGCTAGGATGTTTTCTCTGCCTGCTGGCTATCGCACTTTGCAGTTTGCCGGCAATGGCAGGCACTTTGTACAGCAACTTAGGGCCTCCAGGCGACGTTTACACATCAGGCACTGGTTGGGCTATCACCGGTACTGGCAGCATCGGCGTAAGTTTCACCCCTGCCAACGAGTTCCAAGTCACAAGCACCGGCAGCGTCAGCGAGATTGACTTTGCCGTTGGATATGTGGCGGGTTTCGGAAACTCGTTCTATATGGACATTGACGCTGACAACGGTGGCCAGCCGGGATCGGTGCTGAAATCGTTTACCGGCCTGTCCAGCAGCACAGAATTCGGCAATTGCTGCGGCCTGGTCTCAGTCACAGGAATTACCGGGCTCACTCTTGATGCCGGGACCAACTACTGGATGGTAGTCGGTCCTACGAGTGTAAGCGGCAACACCTATGACGCGTGGAACTGGAACAACACTGGTGCGACGGGTACCGAGGAGTACTCCCTAGACGGTGGCATGACCTGGAACAGCAATGGCACCCAGACGCTAGGCGCTTTCCAGATCATCGGCGGCGGTGGCGGCACGACCCCGGAGCCCAGCTCGATCCTGTTGCTGGGTACTGGTTTGCTCGGAGCATTCGGCGTAATTCGCCGCAAACTGAACCGGTAATCCTGCTGCAGTTCACTTCAAAAGCCGAAGCCAACCAGCTTCGGCTTTCGTGTTGTCGCCGACCGGCACTGGCTCAAGACTCAAGCACCGCGACCAAACACCCTGCTTAATAGCTTGCTGAAAACTCAGTGCAGGCCGTCGTGCCGCCGGCTGAAGCCGGGTCGGGGAAGCAAAGAGGGTGCTTATAGCGGTCTCCAGGGCTGGTGTGTCCCCGGGCGGGGCCGGCCTTCAGGGACGGTGTTGAGGAGCGCACTACTGTTGGCTTCCGCCGCTGAGGTCGATGACCTCAGCGGCGGAAGCGTTCTTTCTATCCGCCACCGGACGCGGACCTGAAGGCCCGCTCTACCTGTACGAGCCGGATACACCAATCCTAGACCTGCTCTAGACGCGGGCCTGAAAGGCCCACACTCCCCGTATTGGTGAATACACCACTCCTGGAACCGATCTAACGATGAGGTTCAACCTGCCCCTGGCCAGACGGCGGCTGCGTCGTTTCCTGCGGCGGTGCGCTGGACGGAGGCTCGGCAGTTCCGTGTGGCGGCGCGTACGGCGGGATCGGCGAAGTCAACTCTTGCACGTTCGCCGGCACCACACCTTTTACCACCGGCAAGTGCTTCACCTGGCCCGATTCGGCATCCGCGATATCAATGCCTAGTTTGGACAGGGTTTCCGCGGTGGACTTATCTAGTTGCACCTTTGATTTTTCGTAGTTGGCGGCGGCATTCAGAACGCTGGATTCTGCAGTTGTCAAATTGCTGGACGCTTGCAATACCAGAGTGGGCGTGGAAGCGCCATAGCCGAATTTCTTCTGCTCCGCTGCCAGGCTCTCTTTGGCATAGTCGCGGGCCGCTATTGCGGCCTGCAGAGCGGCGTAACCCTGTTGCACGGAAAACTGGGCCTGCCGTACTTCGATGGTGATGCTGTTCTCGATCTGTTGCAAGCCAACCTGAGACTGCCGGTATTCCAACTCGGAGCGCACCTGTTCGGACTGCGCGGCACGGTTGCGAATGACAATGTTGAGGTTAACTCCCATGCCTTTGTCCGGCCCGGTGCTGTTGAAGAGGTTATGAAATGCGTTAGGGTAGCCTGATCGCGCAATGGTTCCCGGATCCAGACAATTCTCGCCCGGAATCGCTCCTTCGAAGTCGCAAGGAGGAAGTAGCGAAGTCTGATCGCCGGCCAGTGACGAGGAGCCATAAAACGCGTACACGTCCAGCGTCGGACGCAGGGCGTTCTTAAGGGCTTTGCGAGAGATTTCCGCATTGGTTAAGTTGATGCGGGCGGTGGCAATTTCGGGACGGGCCTGCAAGGCTTCCTGGATCAGGTCCTGGACCGGGCGGACCTCTTGCGGCTCGTTGATTTGCAGCGTATCGGTCGGAATCACGGTCGCGTCTGCCAAGATTGGGTCGCCCATGTTCTTGGTAATGGCGTTCTTCATCAACAGTTGCTGAAGCTGAAGTTGGGTTTGCGAAGTGATGAGATTCTGGTTTGCGGTTGCCACTCCGCTCTTGGCTTGCGCCAGGGTGATGGGCGCCAGCGTGCCGATTTTGATTTCTTCTTCATCGTCGGCCTGGGTCTTCTGCGCCAGTTGCAGCGCACGCTCGTTTACTCTGACTGCCTCATAGGCGGTTACCAGGTCCCAATAAATGTTTTCGATTTGCGAGACCGTCGCGATAATTTGCTGGCGAAAGACAACGTCCCCATTCTCGCGAGTGTTGCGGGCAATCCGGATCCAGCGCAGGTTGGGATCGAACCCAAAGCCTTGCAGCAGGTGCTGAGTCAATTGAAACCGGAAGCTCGAACCTATCTCTGGATTGACCAGGTTGTAAGGCACATTCGTCGTAATGCGGTTGTTGTTAAAAGTGAGGCTGGCGAGGGTGCCTGTCGCAAACGCCTGTGAGTAGTTGAAGTTGTAGGTACTTGTGTTCTGCACCACTCTTGGAACGCCATAGAAAAAAACGCTCGGCTCAGGCGTGGTTGCGCGCTCGCCTTGGATTGTACCCGTGACGGTGGGGTCGTAGCTGCTGATAGGAGGCCCTCCGCCGAATGTCGATCCCACCAGCCCACCCGCGCCAGCGCCAGCCCCCCCAACACCTAGTTGCGTGCCACCCGCGCCGGTGCCGGTCGCTCCGGTGGAGGAAGCGCCGGTTCCTCCGGCAGACGGGCCGCCAGGCGTGCCCTGCACCACCCCAAGGGGCACACCGAGGCCGAACTGGCCGGATTTTGTGCGCAACAGGTCCGTATCGGCAATGGAAAGGTTGTAACGCTGCAGCATGATGTCCAGGTTGTTCTCCAGCGCCATCGCCACCGCGTCATTGATGGACAGGTACATCTTGCCATCGCGGAAGAGTTGATCGGTGCGCGCGGAATTGGTCAGGTTCGGGGGAGGCACGGAGCGCGATAGGTATGGAGCGATCAAGTTAGGGAACGAAGATGCTGGCTGCGAGTAGTCCCGGTCAGAATACAAATGAGCATTGTGTTGCGGCGCCGGCGCCTGCGGCATCGGAGTCAGCGGCGGCATGCTTGTCTGAGAGCTCTGTGGAGCTGCATTTTGGGCAAAACCGGCGGTTACAAGCAGAATCACGATCCCCAGCGCGACCATCTTGCCGACCGCGCGTGCTACGAATCTGGCAACAAACATTTCCTTATCTCCTGATGAAGCTGACGGTGGAACCAGTTTGTTTTTCCCTGCTTTGCTTGTTTCTAAGGTCTTTCTTCTAATACGCACCAAGGTGCCGAAAGGTTCAGGCTGACGAAGCCCCTACAAGCCGGCCTCCGGTCAGCAGCGCGCTCTGCGCGCGTGACAATCCAGATCGTACATGGACTCATTACTGAAACCAATGTCACCACAAAATTTCATGAAACGGCGCACCCGCAGACGATGATGGTGAAGAGGAGTCCTGGTCTGCGATTGCAGCGAAAAAAGCCGCCGACGCAATCGCGCCAGCGGCGGTTGAGGGCGAGCAGCGCCTTAATGTTTGTCCGGTGACGATATCTTTCCCGGATGCACGGGCACCTGATTGTCCTGATCGTAGAACTGTCGCGGTCCGTGGTCGGATTTGGCGTTGGGGATCGGTTTGTCGTTGGCTGAGCTGAGTTGGCCTTCCGCCGGGGTGTTGCCCAGGAAGGTGGTGAAGATAGCTTCGTGGTAGGTGGAACCGGTCAAGGGATAGGCCTGCGCCCAGATCGGGAATGCCTTGCCGTCCACGTAAGCAGTGGCCACATAATCAGCCACCATCCTGCCGGAGTAGGTGTTGGGTAGCCAGCTCAATTGCATGGCGGTGCCAAGCTGGAGAGGATAGGTCCAGGTTGCGCCACCATTGGCGGACTGTATAAAGCCGGCCAGCAGACTGCACGTGCTAGCCGAGCAATTGGAAACCGGATAGTAGTAATAGGTCAATCCGATGTGGGCGGTGCTCCCGGAGGTGTTGGTGTCAATCGCCAGACCCTGGATGAAATGATCGACTGTGCTGGTGACGGGATCGATGGGAACCCGGACAACGGAACTCCAATGGATACCGTCGGTCGTGGTGCTGTAGACGATGTCATTGGAGGCGCAACCGGAGCGGAACCGGCAGTCAGGCCAGGAAACATAAATCGTGCCCGCGCCGTCGATTGCCGCCGAAGGCAGGCTCAGACTGCGGAGACCGCCCGCTTCTGCGTGGCTGGGAGCAGTGGCGATGGACACTGCGGCGTTCCAGCTCTGGCCGCCGTTGGTAGAAGTGAAAGCCGACATCCCACCATTGAAATCAGCGTAACTTACGACGACGGTACCATTGGGCAGCGTCAGCGCTTGACCGCCGATTCCGTAGTCGTTGCCGGCTGTTCCCTTGGCAGGTCCCCAGGTGACTCCGCCATCGCTGGAAGTACTCATCTGCAGGTAATCGCCCTGGGCAGGGGAGTCCCACTCCTGGTAACAGTTTCCATAGTAGGGGCTGGTGGGGGTGTTATCGCAGGCCAGCCAGTTTTTGTCGGCATCACCGGAGGTGATGACATAAATGGGATTGTCCCAATGAATGGCATCGCTGGAGCGGCTGACGGCGACCAAATCCGTACTGCCAATCGGCAAAGTAGAGATCAGCCATTCACCGTGTTTCGCGTCATAAGCGACGGAAGCATCGCTGGCGGCCGTGTTGGTGCCACCACCCTGGTAGATAGTGAGGCCGGGCAAGTACCCATTCGGTCCAGTCCCCGGCGGCGCTACTGTCCGCGAACGTAGCAAAGCCGATGTCCGCTCCCCCGCCGCCGGAAATGCGGGCGACCTGGAACCCGGTCACGATGATATGGCCATGTGAAAAGGCTCCAGGCTCGACTTCAGTCATGTGTTGGCTGCTCTCGTTGGTGAAGCTGTCCTGACTGAGCTGTCGAGGCATGATTTGGGCAATGGCCGGAATGGTCACGAGTACGCCCAAGGCGAGTGCGATAGCACATACAAATACCGCCCGGCGCACGCCAGGGCAGGGAAGCGAATACAAAGGTTTCATGAGGGATATTCCTTCTTTGAGGTTCAATTCAGACTGGTGTTGAGTGTGGGCACGAGGAACGCTGTTTGCGCCGGACAGGAGGACGGGCGAAACCACCGGTCGAGGCGAAAAAACTGTACCGCGCAGAGCCGCTGCGTGTCAACGGAAAGCAGCAGCTATCCCTGTCATCGCGCGATGGGCGCGTGGGTGCTGGTGACCGGCGTGAATGATTGGGACACCTCTGCCGGTTATGTCCCGATTACCACACCGCCATCCACGGAGATCACTGCTCCGTGGATAAAGGCGGCCTGGTCGGAAGCCAGCCAGTAGTAAGCGTTGGCCACGTCTTCCGGCGTTCCCATGCGTCCCAGCGGTGTGCGGGCCACCATGGCGTCAAGGACCTTCTCGGGCATCGACTTCACCATGTCGGTGGCGATGAATCCCGGGGCGACGGCGTTCACGCGAATCTTGTGCTTTCCCAGTTCGCGCGCCCACGTATGCGTCATTCCGATCACACCGGCCTTGGAAGCCACGTAATTGGTTTGTCCGAAGTTACCGTGCAACCCCACCACTGACGCCGCGCAGAGAATCACTCCGCCGCCGCCTTTGATCATGTGCGGAACCACGGCGCGGGTACACAAGAAAACGCCCTTCAAGTTGACGCCAACCACGGAATCCCACACCTCTTCGCTCATGATCGATTCCGGGCTGCCGCCATTCCACTTCACCAACTGCGCGTCACGAACGATACCCGCGTTGTTGATGAGGACGTCGATCCGGCCCCAGCGACCGACCACCGCTGCTGCCGCGGCCTCGACTTCGTTGGCGTTGGTCACATCCACAGCATGGAACAGGGATTCCCCGCCTGCCCATTTGACGGCCGATTCCAGTTGGGGAGCGGTTTTGTCCGAGACATCCCAGGCTGCGATGCGCGCTCCGTCTTCGGCAAACCGAAGCGCTGTCGCCCGGCCAATTCCCGCCACTGCACCGGTAATGACCACGACTCTTCTCGGCAACCCGGTTTGCTTCATGGCGAAGCCTTCCTCGCTGGTGCGGTATTCATGGATGTCATACGATTGACCTGCGGCAGTTGGCGTCACACCGTGTTGCGAGGCGGTATCCGGCGTCGGCATGGAGTTAACGTTCTGTCGGGAAGTTGGTCCATCGAGATGTTGTGGGCGGCGACATCTCGCGTCGGCGGCGACTGCTGTCCGCAAAGGACGAACCAACCGCTTCGTAGACTAGTCCGTTTGCCGCACTGCGTCAAGACTTGCGGCGTGATTTTGTTTTCTGCTTCCCAGATTTTCTTTTCTTCCTGTTTTGGGAAGCGGCCTCCAGTTCCGCGATCCGCCGCTTGAGTTGCTCCACCTCAGCGGTATTCCTCCCGGTTTCCCCAGTCTTCAAGCTTTCCTCAGGAGGCGTCACTCCACGTGCTTCGTCTGGGCCGGTTGGCGGCGGCATTGCGGTTGTTGCCGCCGGTTGTGGCCAGCGCATGAACTCCAGAGGATTCATCGCAGGCGGCATAGCGCGGAAGGCGTTCTGGTACATGTCCAGCATCGCTTTCATGTAGTGCAACGCGCCTTCCTGGGTAGCGCGGCCAGAGGCGACGATCATCTGCCGCAACACATCGAGGGGAAACACGGAGCCCGGCGTCTTGGCGTCCTCGACCACGATCTGCGCCAGGACCAACCGGGTCAGGTCTTCTCCGCTGGCGGCATCCACCACCCGGACATCGTGGCCGTCGCGCACCAATTGCGCGACCTGGTCCTGGTTGATGTATTGGCTGGTGTCCGTGTTGTACAGCCGCCGGTTCTCGTACTTCTTAATTATCAGTGGCTTAGGGGGCATTGAAATTTGCTCATTTTTCCCTTGACACGAGGCAGCAAGCGCGTAAGATAAAGGCATGTTGCAGTGCAGCATAAAGTGCAACATAAGAAATCTACAAGGAGCACATCATGCCTACTACCTCTAAGTCAACCAAGAAAACTACGCCGGCCGCCGCCGCGCGTAAACCTGAAATCGCGGATGTCCTCACTCCGCTTTATGTGAATGGCGTCGAGCGTTTGGCCGAACTACAAAAGAAGTCGCTGGACATCGCCGCCGAGCAGAGTGCCGAGTGGCTGAGCGCCTGGAAGAAGGCCTTTAGCAATTTCCCGGCTACGCCTGCGTCGTTTGTGTTTGACATTGCTGAACAAGCCGTCGAAACCTTCGTCGAGACCCAAAAGTCCGCGATCGACTTCGCGGTTGAGCAGAGCCACACGGTTGCCGGCATTAGCAAAGTGCGGGCTGAGGCGTACAACAGCATCGCCAACAGCGTGACCGGCATTTTCCAGCAGTCAGTTGAGCAATCGGTGAAAGCGCAGAAGAAGGTCCTGGACTTTGCTTCCGCGCAAAGCAAGACTGCTTTCGAAGCCACCAAGAAGCAACTCGGCAACGCGGGCGCTCCGGTTGCGGCCGTTGTGGATACGTTCCAGCGTGGCACGGAGGCCTTCATCGAGACCCAGAAGGCAGCTCTCGATATCGCGGCGAAGCCTTTCGAGTCGGTTGCCGCAGGGTTCTAATGTCAGTTGACCGCATCGCCGGTTCCTAGGACGGCCTCGAAGACTCCCAGCTCCTTGCCTCAGGAGAATCTGTGGGAGTGTTTTCGGGGCTGTCGCTGGGTATATAGTCGTGGGGAAGGGGCGGCAATGGCCGACGAAAAAACACAGAATGGCAAGCCGTACGATCCAATGGATCCCTGGCGCGGCATGCGTGATGCCTATCTGGATGTCTGGGCAAAAACCATGGTCGAGGCGGTAAACAGCGAGGCCTATGCGCAGGCCAGTGGCGCAATTCTCGATTCGTACCTTACCTCATCTTCTCCTTTTCGCGAAGCGGTTGAGAATACGATGCTCAAAGTTCTGGAGCAGATGAGCATGCCCTCGCGCGCGGATTTCGTATCACTCGCGGAACGCATGACGAATGTTGAGCTGCGCCTCGATGATATGGACGCCAAGCTGGACCGTATCCTGCAACAGGTTTCGCCAGTGGCGCCGGCTGCGCAAAGTAAGCCGCAAACCGCAGTCCAGCAACGCAACAGAACGGCGAAACCAGCGCCGAAGAAGAAAGGGACCAAGTAGGATGGCAGGCGCACCGGTACTTACCGATCCGTTTACACTCGCAGTCAACAGGCTCAAGACGCTCTCGAAGGTGATGACGACGCGGGCGGCCATCGCGCAGACACCCAAAGAACTCATCTGGACGTTGAACAAGGCCAAACTGTATCGCTACATCCCCGTTCTCCCCAAAGAAAAGCGCCATCCGGTCCCACTGTTGCTGGTCTTCGCTCTCATGAACCGGCCGTACATCCTCGATCTTCGGCCCGGACACAGCTTCGTCGAATACATGGTCAACCAAGGCTACGATGTGTATCTGCTCGATTGGGGATCACCTGGGCCGGAAGACAAGAACCTCAAATTCGACGATTACACCCTCGACTACATGCCTCGCGCGATCCGCAAGCTTAAGGCGGTGTCGGGATCGCAGGAATTTAGCCTGCTCGGCTGGTGCATTGGTGCGATCCTCACGACCATCTATGCATCTCTGCGCGGCGATGATGGCTTGCGCAACCTGATTCTGCTGACCGCTCCGCTGTCTTTTTCCGACAAAGAAAATATTACGTTCGCTCGCTGGACAGACGAACGCTATTTTGACGTCGACAAGGTGCTGGGCGCCTTCGGCAACATGCCGGGAGAGATGATCGACTACGGAGCCAAGGCCCTGAGGCCGGTAGAGAACTATATCGGCAACTATGTGAAGCTCTGGGACAATCTCGATGACCCCAAAGTTGTCGAAGCCTGGCACGCAATGAACACTTGGGTCACCGACAATGTGCCCCTGGCGGGAGGCGCTTTCCGGCAGCTCATCGTCGATCTCTATCGCAACGACGAGTTGATGCGCGGAGAACTCGAGATCCGCGGCGAGCGTGTGGATGTGGGCAAGATTCGAGCCAACCTGCTGACCGTCATCGCCGAGGGTGATCACATTACTCCTTCTTGTCAATCAGAGCCGATCATGGCGAAGGTCAGTAGCAAGGACAAGGAGCTTTTCCGGATTGCGGGCGGACATATTGGAATTATGGCGGGCAGCGGCGCTGCCAAGCACACCTGGCCGCATATCAATGGATGGCTGGGCCCGCGGTCGAAGTAGGCTCTGCAGGTTAGCACCCCTTACATGTGGTACCCACCGTTGACGTTCAATTCCTGCCCGGTGATGTAGTCCCCATCCGCCGCCAGGAAGCTGGCCGCTTTGGCTATCTCCTCAGGCGAGGCGAAGCGTCCCAAAGGAATCTTGGCCTTAATCTGGGCAGCAATCTCTTCCGGGATAGCGTCAACCATCTCCGTAGAAGTGAAACCCGGCGCAATGACATTGGCGGTGATGTTGAACTTCGCCATCTCGAGAGCAAGGGTTTTGGTGAAGGCGATAATACCGCCCTTGCTGGCGGAATAGTTTGCCTGTCCAAAGGCTCCCATCTGGCCGACGACGGAACCGATATTGATGATGCGGCCGAACCTCTGGTTGACCATGGCCGGCACAGCCGCGCTGGTGCAGTAAAACGTGCCGTTCAGGTTGACGTTGATTACCGCGGCCCAGTCATCGTCGGTCATCTTGCGCATCGAGCGATCGCGCGTGATGCCGGCGTTGTTTACCAGGATGTCGAGCCGTTGCCATTTGTCGAGCACTTCTTTGACGATGCGGGCGGCCTCCCCTTTCTTAGCCACGTCGCCTTGAATGAGCATGCACTCGACACCTAGTTCGCGGATCTCCTCAGCCGCGCTCTCCGCCTGCTTGGCATCCGATCGGAAGTTCAGCGCAAGTTTTGCCCCACGGCGCGCAAGTTCGAGCGCGATCGCGCGTCCAATGCCGCGCGAGGCCCCGGTCACAAGCGCGATCCTTCCGGCGAGTGAAGTCGGTTGATAATTTCCATTGCCATCTGTAACGTTTGCCATTTCTAAACTCCTATCTTCCGTATTCACGCTTACAATCGCGGGATCGACCCGCATCACCACGTAACCGCCCACCGCGCCGGCGCCGAAGCCGGGCGCGAAAACCCGCATGGGACGGTCAATCCTGCCTTCGCGGACGGCGTCATGGACCGCCATGAGAATACTCGCGGAAGAGGTGTTGCCCACTCGTTCAATGTTGAAAAAGATATGCTCGCCCGGGATCCCGGCCGCCTCGGACAGCGTAAGCACCATGTTCTTGTTGGCCTGGTGCGGCACCACCAGTTCGATCGCGTCGATGAGTGAGCCGCCGCCCCCGTTGGGGTTGGGGAGCTGAGTCAACTCGCCCATCATCTCTTTCAGGTAGCGAGTGACCAGGGCCTTCACCTCCGGCCCGTACACGGTAATATTGTTGTCGAACTCCGGGTTAGGCCAGATGATGGAGTTCACTTCCGACCACGGACCGCTGGCATAGGTTTGGAAGTATTCGATATCGGAAGGAGTTCCTTCCGGCGCGGGCGCCACCACCACCGCCGCCGCTCCATCACCGAAGATCATGCGTGAAGTGCGCACGGTTCCAATCTTGTCGGAGAACTTTTCCGCGCACACGAGCAGCACCGGCCGATCGATCTCCTGCAGCAGGCGTACGGCTTCGGCGAGACCGTAAGGCATCCCCGCACAGGCGGCGACAATGTCGCACGAAGCATGGGTCTGCATGAGGCCGAGCTCACCGGAAAGCCAGGTAGCAACCGAGGGAATGAGCTTGGTGCTGGTGCAAGTGCAAAACAGGACCGCGCCAATCTCGGCAGGTCGCCGGCCGGACTTCGCCAGGGCTTTCTTGGCGGCAAGCAGGGCCATCTCCTCCAGCGGCAACTGCGTGTAACGCCGCTCCTCGATGCCGGTTTTCTCGCAGATCTCCGCAGCGCTCATACGCGACCAGCAGTAGGCGTGGTTGCGGATGAGGTCTGCGTTGGTGCAGACGACTTCGCCTTCATAGACGGCAATCGCCTCAAACCGGGGAGGAACCGCGAACCGCTTGCTCACCTCCACCGGAGGATACGGCTTGATGGGCTGACTCAAGGCCAAAGTGTCGGGATGGATTGTCCGATATGGGCGAATCCGGGGCCCCAGTTTTCTTCCTGCTTCACCCGCTGGATGAAACGGAGCACCTCTTCGTTGCGCGGATGGAATGCCACCACATAGTCGTCATCCTTCAGCTCGCCGATTTCAGTTCGCGTGCTCGTCGATGGGTCCCAAGGATACTGGTTGTGAAGGATCATGCACTGCCGCATCAACGCCTCCAGCTCGGGTACAGGATGCAGGCAGTCAACCACATCGTCGAAGGTGTAGCGCAAATAGTCAGGGTCGTACGTCAGCAGGTGGCGGGTGCGGTTCGCCGGATCAGCCAGCGCTTCGGAGACCGTTGGGCGGATAGGCCGAAGCTCGCCCCCGGAGCTCAGCCGGTTGCGAAAAACATTCAACAGGGTGCCGAAGCTGCGGTCTTCGAGTTCCTCGTCCCACGACGGGGGCAGGTTCTGATAACCAGCCTCGATGGCGGTGGTGATGGCAGAGGAATCCCGTGGTTTGTACACCGGCAGAAAGACATCATCCCGCTGGCGCGGCAGATCACCCCAGCGGGTGGGCCGTTTCTCATACATCGTCAGGGTGTAGCGATTCACCCAGAAACGGTTCAACACCAGATCGCGGCAAAGCTCGTATCGTGTCTTGTATTCGCCCGCGTGCAAGCGCTCCGCAATCTCTGCGTCGGTCGGAGCTTTCTCGCCGAAGTCGCGGCGGATGACTGCTGCAAACTGCTTAAGGCTCTTAAAGACTCGAAAGTCCAACTCGGGGAAAAAGTTGCCGGGAAAGACAATGCGGCCGTGCGAGTTGATAACGAAAGGCTTCAGGAACATTGGCTCTGCTCTTCCTTCCCCGGGATCGCGGTTGCGTCAGCGACCGCTTCGTCAAACACCATCTCGCGAGCACGGGAGAATCTTCTTAGCAATTTCAAGGTCCCACTTCCTCCGACGAGTCTCCGATTCACGCGGTCCGAGCGTTATCCTTAGCTTAAAAAGAGTGTAAACCATCCTCCGGTGACGCTGACCGTCACTCAAGGTGACGCAGGTCACAGACCCAATGTACGCTGGAGTGTGAGCGTTAGGATGGGAAGCACGGGTAAAATTCTATTTGCGACCAAAAAAGAGGAGCACATTTTGTGAAAGCAGGATCATCGAAAGCGAACCGTGGTTACGGCCGGGCGCTGGTTCATTCCGGTCTCTCGGGGCTGCGCCGAGGGCGGGACTCGCAACTTGAAGGGCAGCGACTCTCGGCAGTCTTGACTCGGTCAGCACTGGGATCCTTGGGTCTGGCTGCGATCGGCGCATGTGCCGGTCTGTTGCCGTTCTACCTGTCCAGGCGACACCGCATAGCCAGAAGCGCGGTATGGGGGGTGGCAGGCGGCGTCATCGGTTTCGCTGCTGGATTCACGTGGAAGACCCGCGACCTCACCGCCAGCATGGCGCGCTCAGCCATTAAGGAGATGGGCACGGTGCGGGACGAACACTGGATCGAAAGGCATCCCATTAATTACGGATGAGAAGATTACTCGAATTCCACCAGCACCTGGTTCATCTTAACTGCGTCTCGTGGCGAGACGTTGACGGATTTCAGCTTTCCGGCGACCGGTGCAGTCACGTTAGTCTCCATCTTCATGGCCTCCAGCACGACCATTAGGTCGTCAACCTGCAACTGTTGATCCGGCTCGACGTGAACCCGTACCACGATTCCCGCCACCGGGCTGCGACACAGTTTGGATTCGTCAACGCTAGGATCCGAGGAAGCTCCCGGCTTGGGCGGAGTGCGCAACACGGTCGACTGAATGGTGGCGGTTGCCGGCGCGGGACGGTTGTCCTGCGCCCGCGAGGAGTCGTCCTCGTCGGTCACCTCGACCTCGACTTCATATCGTTGGCCGTCGATCGATATCTCTAACTTCATGCCGCATTCCTCTCAGGAAGCACTGCACGGTCCGCGTTCACAATAGTTTTCGCACACGTGGTCATCGTCTTAGCTGGCCAAGGTTGTGCGATGTTTGAACAATCAACCGGCCTTGCCGTGCCCACCGATGAACTGCGTACGGCGTTTCCAGCACCCTTGCGGACCGCACTCGGACTTTCTTGCCAAGGAACGCCGTGACGCTGGCGGCGATCACCGCCAACGTTTCGGGCGTAATGGTCGTAGCAGTAGCCATGATGCAGGCGCCTCCGTGTCTCAGAGTGGAATCAAACCGTGCTTCTTCGGCGGACGCAGCTCGCGCTTGGTGTGCAGAGCCTCCAGGGCCCGCGCCAGATATCGCCGGGTTTCGGCGGGCTCGATCACGTCATCGACCAGCCTCCGCCCCGCCGATATGTATGGAGTCGCAAACGTCCGACGATATAACTCAATCAGTTCATCGCGCCGCTGCACTTTATTTTCCGCCGAGTCGATCTCGTGACGAAAGACAATCTCCGCCGCTCCCTCAGCGCCCATCACCGCGATTTCAGCGGTTGGCCATGCTACCACCCAGTCCGCTCCCAGGTCTTTGCAGCACATCCCGATGTAAGCCCCGCCATAGGCTTTACGGATTACGACGGTTATTTTGGGGACGGTCGCAGCCGAATAGGCGAAGAGCACCTTGGCTCCGTGCCGAATGATGCCTCCGTATTCCTGTTCGACGCCCGGCAGGAATCCCGGCACATCGACAAAGGTAAGCAAGGGGACATTGAACGCATTGCAGAATCGTATGAAGCGGGACATCTTGTCGGACGCGTCGATGTCCATCGCTCCGGCGAGTACGCACGGCTGGTTGGCGACAATTCCCACGGAACGGCCTTGCAGGCGCCCGAAGCCGATTACTATATTCGCGGCGAAACCCGGTTGAATCTCGAAGAAATCCTGGTGATCGAGTACTCGTGCGAGTACCGTCCGGATATCGTAGCCGACCTTGGATTCCGCCGGCACTATGTCGTTCAGTTGAGGATCGATTTCCAGTTCATCGGTGCAAGCCAGGCGAGGCGGATCTTCCAAATTGTTCGACGGCAAGAAACTCAACAAGCGCCGGCACAGAGACAGCGCACCATCGTCGTCCTCGGCAATGAGGTGAACCACGCCAGAACGATTCATTTGCGCCGCGGGCCCGCCCAATTGGTCCGCCGTAACACTCTCTCCAGTCACCTGCTTGATCACCTGCGGACCGGTGATGAACATTTGCGCGCGCCTGGTTTGGATGATGAAATCGGTCAGCGCCGGGCTGTAGGCTGCACCGCCCGCACAAGGACCGCAGATGATAGAAATCTGCGGCACGGTGCCGGAAAGCATGACGTTGTTGTAGAACACGCTGGCGTAGCCAGCCAGGCTGTCGATACCCTCCTGCACCCGCGCGCCACCGGAGTCGTTGATGAACACGAACGGGCTTCCGGTCTTCATCGAAAGCTGCATCATTTCTTTGATCTTCGCGCAGTGGACTTCGCCTGCTGCTCCACCGGCAACGGTAAAATCCTGGCTGGCAAGGTGGATGAGTCGGCCGTCAACGGTGGCGCATCCGGTCACCACTCCGTCGGCCGGCAGTTCCTTGTCTGCCATACCAAACAAGGTGGCGCGATGTTTCGCGTAAAGACCGATCTCCTGGAAGCTGTCGAGGTTCACGAGCTTTGCTATCCGCTCGCGAGCGGTGAGTTTGCCCAACTCATGCTGCTTTTGGATTCGCTGTTTGCCTCCGCCTAGCTGAAGCTTCTCGCGCTTCTCGTCAAGCTCGCTGATTCTATCGGTCATGGTGGTGCTGGCCGGTTTAAGAGTTGGTGTAGCCATCTATGCCTCCCTGGCTCGCTGCAATAATCCGAAGTGTAGCTTCATATCGGTCGCTAGTTCGCCGCCGGTGCTACGGTGACTTTGTGTTCCTTCCCATTAAGGGTTACGACGTAGGTTACTGGTGATGTCGATGCGCCTCGGCCGCGATTTGCATCGGGCGGTTGCGAATCCACGGTTGCTGGCTCGTCACCGATTTGCTTTGGGCCTTCCGTGCGAGTTTTGAAAAACTGTGGCGCGATTTTGGGAAACATGACGTAGGTCAACGCGTCTTCGTCGCTGCCGTCGAAACCAGGCAGCGCCTCCGCTTCCGCTCGCCGGTGCTCCCACTCCGGCTGAAGCAAGTCGGCCGGACGGCAACTGATGGGCTGCTTATCGGCGCGGCCAGATGCCATCCTCACCACCTCGGCATTCTTCTCACCCAACGCGGTACCGTAATAGCCGAGCATCAAGTTGGCAAACTCACTGGTGATCACGTTGTACCTGCCCTGCAAGTGGTTGAACAGCGCCTGAGTGCCGATGATCTGAGCTGCCGGGGGGACGAGCGCAGGATATCCAGCGTCGCTGCGAACGTTTCGAATTTCTGCCAACACATCCTGCAGCGAATGGCCCGAGTCTTGCCCTTTCAGTTGTATTTCCGTGCTCGCAATCATCGCCGCCGGAATCTGACTCTCGAATATCTCGGTCTCAACCCCGAAGTTTTCGTCGAAGAATGCATGGTAGCGTGGCCGCACTGTCGCGATGTGCTGCTTGACCCGAAGGGCCTTCTCCAGGTCCAGCCGGCATTCGTAACCCGTGCCCTCCAGCATCTCGACAAAGCTTTCGGTCGGATTGTGCCCCCGGCCGAAGGCCAGCGAACTGATCGCTGTGTCAACCATGTCGCACCCTGCCTCCACGGCCTTCATCAGCGACACCATCGTCACACCAGTGGTCGAATGAGTGTGAACGCTCACCAGCGTGTCTTCGCCGCATTTCTCTTTGATGCCCTTAACCAGATCGTAGGCGGCTTGCGGTTTGAGAAGACCACCCACGTCCCGAATGCAGATTGAGTCGCAGCCCAATGCCTTTATCTGCTGGGCCATGTCCACAAGCGCAGCGACCGTGTGCACCGGACTGGGGGCATAGCAGATTGATCCCTGCGCATGCTTTCCAGCCTTCCGGACCGCTTCCAGGCTTGCTTTCAGGTTGCGGATGTCATTGAACGCGTCGTAGACCCGGAATACGTCGATGCCATTCAGGGCTGCTTTCTCTACGAAGCGGCTGACAATGGAATCGTCAAAGTTGCGATAGGCCAGCAGATTCTGCCCGCGCAAAAGCATCTGCAGCCTGGTTTTGGGTAGCAGTTTGCGGTAGGCCCGCAGCCGCTCCCACGGGTCTTCATTCAGCTTGCGTATGCACGAATCGAAGGAAGCGCCGCCCCAGCACTCCAGAGACCAGTAGCCGGCGTTGTCCAGGTATTCGCAGACCGGGATGACGTCCTCGAGAGCCATACTGGTTTCCAGAAGGCTCTGCTGCGCATCTCGCAGAATCAAGTCGGTCACTTCAATGATGCGTGCCATGGACGAGTTCCTTCCGTAAGGTTCTTGCTGGATCGCGTAAGCAGTGTGGTGTCGGCGATGAAAGACGCGACTGGAAAAGCCTCGGCCGCAAAACCTTCCCCAAACTAAATCGCCCAATCCTGACTCAAGGTCCAGAACCACCCTCGCGGCTACGCCCCAAGGCTTCTGGGGATCATTCGAATATTCCTTGTATCCTCACCATGATGGCACTGTAGGGGACTGGGTCTCTGTAACCATTGTCACACGATTCCGGTACAACGTCACAGAATTGGCGACGAGGAGGCGCCGGCTTGGCTCCTGCGTACCAACAGCAGCGCCAGGGCGCACGAGCCAAGACGTTCCAGGGTGTTATCAGTTCGGCTGCTCACGATGATCGGCACCCGGGCGCCCACCACAAGACCGGCCACTTGCGCATCCGATGTGTATTCGAGTTGCTTCACCAAAATAGCGCCCGCTTCCAGGTCGGGAACCACGAGGATATCGGCAAAACCGGCGACGGGCGAGTTAATGCATTTTGCTTTCGCCGCGCTTTCGGAGACCGCCACGTCGAATCCAAGCGGCCCATCCAACACACCTCCTGTGATCTGGCCGCGGTCGGCCATTTTGCAGAGCACGGCCGCGTCAAAGGACGAAGGCAGCTTGGACGACACCTCTTCTCGCGCCGACAGAATCGCAACTTTGGGAAGCGACATTCCCACACGATGTGCCAGATCGATGGCGTTCTGCACGATATCGCGCTTCTCTTCAACCGTGGGCGAGATATTCACCGCCGTGTCGGTGATAAATAGTGGGCGCGGGAAACTGGGTAGGTTCAGCGCTGCAACATGGCTCATGCGTCGCGCCGTGTGCAACCCTCTGGGGCAGTCCACAAATTGCAATAGCTCGTCGGTATGAAGGCTGCCCTTCATCAGCGCCTCGACCTCGTGCTCCCTGGCCATTGCGACGGCATGCTCCGCGGCTTGGTGGCTGTGTTCCGTGAATTCCATTTCGAACGGAGAGATATCGAGCTTTCCGTTTTCCGCGGCGGCGCGAATCTTGGCTTCAGGTCGCCACCAGTACCGGGACGATCAGGCCGGCCTCGGCTGCCTCGATGGCAGCCAGCAGGGAAGCCGTTTGGGCCAGGGTGGACGATCGCGGTGCGGATCGGGTACAGGCCTTTCGTCTGCTGAATCAATTTGCGATACTGCTGTCCCTTCTCCAGCAGTTTGATCTCGGGTAGCAGGACCCGTTCGCGCGAGATTTTTTCCGTTGGTGCGATCACCTCGGCGGTGCCCGTGATCACGACCTCGCCATTCTGGTTGGCAGCCTGACACTCCAGCGTGACGCGGTGCTTGCTCGCGTCCATCTCTATGACCTTTACCGTCACGGTAATCGTGTCGCCGACCGCGACTGGCCGGCGAAAGCGCAGCGACTGACTGAGATAGATTGCGCCGGGCCGGGAAGCTGGGTACCTAACACGGTCGAGATGAGCGCGCCACCCCACATGCCATGGGCAATTATCTTGTGGAACATGTCGCTCTTGGCGAATTCTTCATCCACGTGCGCGGGGTTCACGTCGCCGGACATGATGGCGAAGAGTTCGATGTCTTTAGACGTGAGGGTTCGAGAGATACTGGCGGAATCGCCCACTTTCAATTCAGAAAACGTCCGGTTCTCGATGAGGTCGATATCGGTCGCAAAACTCATGTTCACCTCGCAGAGCCTTGGGCGGCTCCACTTCTATTAGGGTAAACAATATCAATCATTGCAGCAGTGAGCTTGGTCACCTTTGCGACGGCTCACGCAACCCGACCTTCGCGAATACAGCAATTCGGCAACCGCTCTAGTACTGATAAAACCCGCGCCCGGACTTGCGGCCGAGCCACCCGGCATCCACCATTTTGATCAACAGCGGACAGGGCCGGTATTTCGGGTCGCCCAGGCCGGACTGCATCACGCGCATGATGTCGAGGCAGATGTCGAGTCCGATGAAGTCCGCCAGGGTCAGGGGCCCCATCGGGTGCGCCATCCCGAGCTTGAACACTTCATCCACCGCTTCAGCAGTGGCCACGCCTTCCATCACGGCGTACATGGCCTCGTTCAGCAGCGGCATCAACACGCGGTTCGAGACAAAGCCCGGCGCGTCATTCACCTCGACCGGAGTTTTCTCCAGTTTCTCGGCGAGAGCTTTGACCGTCGCGAAGGTCTCGTTTGACGTTGCCAGTCCCCGGATCACCTCAACCAGTTTCATCACCGGCACAGGATTGAAGAAGTGCATCCCGATGACTTTGTCGGGCCGCTTGGTCAACGCAGCCAGCTTAGTGATCGAAATCGACGAGGTATTCGACGAGAGCAAAACTTCCGGACGGCAGATCGCATCGAGATCGCGGAAGAGCTCTGCTTTGATCTCAAAACGTTCGCTAGCTGCTTCCACCACGAAATCACAATCCGCCAATCGCTTACGGTCAGATGTTCCAGTGATGCGCCCCAGCGCCAAATCGCGCTGCTCTGCTGTCAACTTGTTCTTCGCAACCTCGCGTTCCAGGTTCTTACTGATGGTTTGCAGACCACGATCGATGAAACGCTGCTCCACATCGGCCAGCACGACGTTGTATCCATTCTTGGCGAAGACATGAGCAATGCCATTGCCCATGGTGCCTGCGCCGATTACTCCCACTGTTTTGATGTCCATGATTGCCTCAAATGTACTTACGTGCGAAAACCACCACTGTTTCCACGAGTGACTCGGGAAGTGCGTGCACGAGACCGGCCGAAACTCGATTTGCGCATACTAGCCCACTACCCGCCAAAGCGATCAGTTGCGAAAGCACCTCCTCGGAGGTCGTCAGGGCCAGGAGCTTACCATCGATATAGGCTTGCTCCCCAGGTCCAGCCTGCGCCGATGGACACGAGCAAGAGTAAATCGCCTGCGTGAAGGAGACCGCGTCGGTTGACTTGGTCCAGGAGCAGCGGAACCGTAGCTCCCGCGGTATTCGCGTAGAACTCCAAGTTCGTCTGTATTCTCGAATAGGGCATATTGAGTACCTCGGCGATGCGCCTCAGGACGCCGGCTGTGGCCTGGTGCGGAACGATCATCGAGACATCTTCGAGTCCCAGCCCGTTGATGCGGAGAATCTCTTGAATACACTCGGGTACCGCGGTTGTAGCCTTCTGCTTAACCGCTTTTCCGTTCATTGTGAAGTAGGCGTCCCCAGGGTAGACCGTGAAATGGTTCATGCCCTCGCCCTCGGCGAGGAGAATGCTTGAAAAGAGCCCATTCTCCCGATCCTTCCTCTCAAGCACCACGGCACCGGCACCGTCTCCGAAAACGACGCTGTCGCGGTGGTTCCAGTCCGTGACCTTGGAGAAGGTATCGGCGCCGATCACCAGCACACGCTCGTACGTCCCATTCTGGATGAATTGGCCGGCGATCGTGATGCCGTAAATAAACCCGGCACACACCGCCGCCACATCGAAAGCGGCGCAGCGGTTGCTAATGCCCATCTTGAACTGTGCGATGCATGCCGACGAGGGCATCTTGCGGTCGGGTGTCGCCGTGGAAACGATGATTAAGTCAATGTCGTTTGGTTCAAGCCCCGCCGAAGCGATTGCGTCCAGCCCGGCACGGGTAGCAAGATCTGACGTGTATTCGTCTGGTTCGGCGATGTGCCGCTCGCGAATCCCTAAAGTATCGAACACCCACTGCGGAGAGGTCGGTAAGTTTGCCACGACTTCTTCATTGGTCAGAATCTTGGACGGTACGTACGAACCGGTAGATTTGATGCAGACACTATCAAAGTGGCTGTTTCGGATTGTCATTGCTGCCTCCAGGCCCCGCGAACAGACCCGCAAATAAAACTGGAGAGAGCGTGGAGCGCATCCACCACGGGGATACCTGGCAAACAATGGAGGCGGAATTCTCCATTCAGGACGGCATCGCCGTCAGCCCCGCGTCATTGTTGAAAAGTATACGCTGTTCAACCAGTCGAAGGTGCTCACGTCGCAGATTATCGAAGAGGCTTTCCTGACGCGCTGGCGAGAAGCGCGGAAATCTGCTGTGTTCGAGTAGAGCCGGCCTTCATACGTCTATCCGGTTGCAAAATACTCCGGGTGCGCAGCCCCGGAAACGCAGAACGCCTTTCTTCAGAGGTTCCCCTAGATCCCAGCTGTAATGGTTTGGTGCACCAGCAAGTCAGTCGGGTTCCATGCTGCGTCCTGTTGGGGCAGCGCCGCGCCTTTCTTCAGTTGTGCCAGGTCGAGGAATTGGGTTGTGACCGGCTTAGCGGCTCCCTGCGTCAGCACTTCGCTGCCTGCGGCGAACAGCAGGGAACCCAACGGCTGGAGTGTGTCGCCGGTGAAATCATTATGAAGGTCGCCTTGCAACCCCGCGCTGAGTTTCGCTCCAACTGCTTCCAGGGCTTTTCGCAGCGCATCGGTGGTGACGTTCTGACCGGCGCGCATCTGGTCGCCCAGCTTGCCCAAAGTCTGGGCCGATCCACACAGCTTGACCACAACGTCGCGCTCCCAGCCAACGATGTCGGCAAAGTCGGCCGGTCCCGTTTGCGCCCCAATCTCGGCGGCATCGGGAAGGATGAATTCGTCCAGCATTGTCTGCGGGTCCTTCATGACGTAGAGTTGGGCGGTCGTGGAATCGACCTGGGTCCGCGCCCAGGTGAGATTGTCCGCGAAGTTGGTCCAGAACTGCGACCACCTGAACAACTGGATGATCGCGGAAGTGTCATCGCTTAAATCCTCGATAGCGAAGTTCCAGTACATGCCTCCTCCCGGCTTCGGTTGCGGAACCCCAGCCTTGACAGTGAACTCAGGTATCGGAGGGAGCGAACAGTAGAAGAGCACCACCATCGCAATATTCTGTGCCTGGAATTTCGTTACGTCGCGGAAGTAGCAAAAGCGCACCCACTGCTTCAGCATCGTCTGCAGGCGCACCGAAAGCTGCTGGTAAATGTCGTTGGAGGTACTGCGGCTCCAGCCATCGGCCACCATGCCGCTCACGGACGACTGGAAGCGGAATGCGATGGTTCCCAGCCGGTCGTCCACTTGATTGTCGGCCGAGCGATCCAAGGCGCGAAGCCACTGTGTCAGTTCCCCCTGGTTCAACAACTCTGGCGTTAAGCCTTGCAACTGATTTTGCAGCGGCGCGCTACGCGTATCCGGATTCACATACCACAGCGAATAGGCCAGCGAAAGGCCATCGGGGTCAGCGTGGACGGTGACGCCCGGCTGCTTGCCGATGCGCCAGATTCCGCTCAGAACAACCTTGCTGTCGCGCTCGAAGCGTGAGTTCAACGTAAGTTTGGACTCGTCCGTCGCGGTCAGATCGCAAGCGTAAACACGCCCGTCGAGGATCTTCACGCCCGCCACGGAGTCGTTCAGATGTGTCCAGTCCTTGTCCAAGTTGGGGAAGTTCAGTTCTAGATGCGATTCGCGCTGCACCCGGTGGGTAAAGGTTCCCGAGTTGAGCTTGACGCCGGCGGATTTGCCGAAGTCGCTGGCCAGCAGACCGCTGAAATCACCATGCAACGCTTGCTGCAGCACCGTAAGCGACGAGCTGTTGTTGGCGTCGAACTCGGCGTCGAGGAGAGTCTCATCCGTGGTCGTACTCTGATAGGCGTAGCTGAACTTAAAGTCGTAGCTTTTGTTGAGAGCATCGATCGTCTTCGTATAGATACTGTTGAATTGGCCGCGGAGTTTCCGAATCTGGGCGACGAACTGCGCGATGTCCGAGTTCTGGACTGCAGGCAGGTCCATAAAGGCTGCGATCCGAGCCTTCAGCCAATCATCCACCGCGGCTTGCGGATCCATGTTCAGCAGCTTGGTTACGCTGAGGCGGTTGTCGATATAACTCTGCAGCTCGACGAGAACGTTTTGCATTTGACTTCCATCCATCACCGCCAGGGTCTTGGTGGCGTAGTCTTTCACCACGCTCAAATATGGGTCGGTTGCGGCCTTTAAAATTGGCCCACCCACAGCGGATTCCACCCATTCGAACCACGGGCTAGCCGTGTTCAACGATGGATCGCTCACATACTTCGCCATGAGATTCGCCATGTCCGGAACAGTATTTACGCCCTGTACGTCAGTGAGAAACTGTCGCAGCGGAGCCAGATCAATCTCGCGGTCGACGAAGCTGGTGACCTTGGTGCCGACGGCGTGCGGCAGGTTGTTCCAGGTGTCCAGGTATTTGCGCAGAATAGTCAAACCATCTTTGCCGGTTTTGGTAGTTACGAAGTTCAGAAACTGATTGACATACGTGACGGTGGCTCCCTGGAAAAGCGTGGTCAAATCGGCGTTGGGATCGGTCCAGCGGTTGAGGTCGTCCATGACCTGGGCGCCGTTGGTTCCAACCACCGCGTCGATCAGGTCGTTGATCTGTTGTTGTGATGGGGTGGTCCCGGTGGCAGTGATGCCCGCATTCAAGGCAAATCCCCAGCCCAGCTTGGGACTTTTGTAGAGTTGCATGCGAATTGTCGAGCTGTTCTGCGGGCGGCCCACCACGACGATGTACTTCCCCGAGACGCTCATTTGGATTTGCGCCTGCAAGCCCAATTGCAGACGCAATCCGATGTCGCCCTTCCAGTTCCCCGCCTTGAGTTGGCGCGTCCAGTTGAAGTCGTAACCCCAGGTCGCGCCCAGGGTGCCTTTCAAACTTCCTTCGACCTCGCTCACGATCCAAGTTCCGGTTGCCGGAATTGTGCTCGCGCTAATCTGCGACGGCAGCATCCAGCGCTGGAAGACGCCAGTTAAGGCGTCGTCCCATTGGGTGGCGGGCGGGACTTCATAAATGATGGCGAACATGCGAGAGAGCGCGCCATCGGCGCCAAACGTAACGCCGCCAGTCGGGCCCAGCGCAACCGAACCATTGACCGTCCCGGAGAGATCGGCCCCTGCCTCGAACATGACGTACCCAGCGCCGGAGGCAGGAGACGCAGCAGGCTGGGGAAAATCGCCGTCGTTCGCACGCAGTGTGTCGAATGCTTGCGCGAGAGTTTTGGTGGCGAAAAGCTGCGCCTTGATCTCACCCTTAAGGGTGAACGTTGCCTGTCCGCCCTGGAATTTCACCACTCCGTCCGGGGTCGAGCCGCTGGCATCCACACTGGCGACGGGATCGCTGGTATTCGCGAATGGCGCAAAAGGTTGAAGTGAGGCCAATGCCGCCGCCAGCGCCGGGTTGGCGCTGAGGGTCACGCTTGCGTGGCCATCGGCGAACGGAATTGACTTCGCAAGATTGCTGGAGTTATCAGGCATGTGTGCCACCTCATCTCGAAACGATTCGATCACGTACTACGAACGCTTATGTGTTCGGGTTATTGCGCTGCGAGAGTAGAGCAGTTCCGGCTTTAAGTCAACGCGGAAGGCGACGCCAAAGGAACCCTGCCAGCCATCCACTTCGCTGATGCGCCGGACGATCTCTGCTTTACAATGGAGGCTGCTCTGGAGCCGTCCTTTACCTCGTCTGGCCGGGCGTCAGTTTACTGCGTCAGGGCCTTGGGCTGCGCCACTTGGATGCCAAGAAGTTTCGAGGATTTCCTCGGGAAACCGGCATCTCAGATAACGGAAAGCGCCGCATCGCGTCTTAGGAAGAGCGGCTTCTCTGCACATTCGTAAACGTGGCAATCAAAATCAAATTACCTGATGGCAGGGCCTCGGCCCGTTCCGCGTCCAAGGGAAATGCCGGCAGCGGGCGGCGAAGGCCTTTCCGCTCACAAAACTTCTCGATCGCCGATCCCCTGGTGAAGCTCTTCGTCTCGGGTTTTCTCATCGCCGGATTCGTCTTCATGGTGATGTTCACCTACTTCTATGTGAAGTATGGAAACATTGTGGACCGCCGAATGTCCGGGCCGATCTTCAGCAGTGCAGCCAGGATCTACGCCCGCCCGCGAACCGTTACCGTGGGTCAAAAGCTGGACGCGGCAGAGGTCGCCGCCGAATTGCGCCACGCCGGATACGCGGAGGGCCGCGGAAATAGCGAGTCTCCGATCGGCCACTATGCCTTCACGCCGCATGGCATCCAGATCGTTCCCGGGCCTCAGTCCTTCCACGCTGAGGAAGGCGCCGTGATCAGCTTCGAGGACGGCAAAGTTAACGCCATTGACGAAGCCGGGAAAGACAACCGCAGCCTCGAAGCCTACGAACTGGAACCGCAACTGGTAACTGCCTTGTTTGAAGGCGAGGACCGCTCCAAGCGCGAGCTGGTCACGTTCGATGAAATTCCTAAAGTGCTGTTGGACGCGGTGCTCGCCATCGAAGATCGCCGCTTCTTCCAACACGGTGGCGTCAACTATTTTCGCCTGATGGAGGCGGCTGCCGTCGATGTCCGCGAAGGCCGTCACGGACAAGGCGGTTCCACTCTGACCATGCAGCTCTCGCGCGGCTTCTTTCTCTCGCCGCAGAAGACCATCAAGCGCAAGCTGCTGGAAATGTTGATCGCCATGGAACTGGAACACAAGTTCTCCAAGCAGCGCATCTTTGAGATGTACGCCAATGAGGTGTACATGGGACAGCGCGGCTCCTTCACGATCAATGGCTTTGCCGAGGCTTCGCACGCCTATTTCAACAAGGACATCAAGAACCTTACGCTGCCCGAGGCCGCGCTGCTGGCCGGAATGATCCAGCGCCCGAACTATCTGTCGCCCTACAGGAATCCCAAGCGCGCATTGGAGCGCCGCAACCTGGTTCTCGACTCCATGGTCGAAACCGGCGCCATAACCAGCGAGCAAGCGAACCGCGCCCGGGCAGTTCCGCTCAAGGTTGCGCCGCCTAACGTGGAAGCCAGCGATGCTCCCTACTTCGTAGACCTGGTCAAGGACCAGCTCTCGAACCAGTTCAGCGAAAACGAGTTGAACGACCATGCTTATCGCGTCTACACCACGCTCGATCCTGACCTTCAGCGGGCCGCTGCGGAGGCAGTGGACATTGGCATGAAGTTGGTGGATGAGCAGGTGGAGAAACGGCGAACCCACAAGATCAAGACTGGCTTCGGCAAGGATGCGAAGACGGAAATCAAAGTTGACTCCGGACCCTTGCCGCAGGTGGCACTGGTAGCCATCGATCCGCATACCGGTGAGGTGCTGGCGCTGGTCGGAGGCAGGAACTATGGCATGAGCCAGTTGGATCACGCCATCGCCAAGCGTCCCACCGGTTCTATTTTCAAGCCCTTCGTATACGCCACGGCGATCAATACCGCTGTGAGCGGACAGACCTTGGTCGCAAGTGGCCCCGATGAAAATGGTGACGGCGGTAATGACAACAACGCCCCCGGCGTATTCACCCCAGCCACATTGGTTGACGATTCTCAAGTCAGCATCGCCACCGGAAACCAGGTTTACGAGCCTCGCAACTACCACGAGGCCTTTCATGGAGAAGTCACAGCTCGCTACGCCTTGGCCGAGTCGTTAAACAACGCGACGGTCAGGGTTGGCGAGGAGGTAGGCTTCGGCAGAGTGGCCGCGCTGGCGAAAGCTGCCGGAATTTCCAGCGTCAGAGCGACACCGGCGATCGCGCTCGGCGCATACGACGCAACTCCGCTGGAAATGGCCGGCGCCTACACCGTGTTTGCTAATCAAGGCACACATCTCGTTCCTCTCATGGTGAAGTCGGTGCGCGACGCGCGGGGGAACGTTCTCGACGACTATAAGACCGACGGCAAGGCGGTGCTCGACCCTCGTGTCGCCTACGTTTTGACCACCATGATGGAGGCCGTTATCAACAACGGCACCGGCTACACGGTGCGCGCCAGAGGGTTTGAAGCACCGGCAGCGGGCAAAACGGGCACCTCGCATGACGCGTGGTTTGCCGGCTATACCACCGACCTGCTGTGCATCGTATGGGTGGGAAACGACGACTACACCGATTTGAAGCTGAGCGGAAGTTCCACTGCCGCGCCCATCTGGGCCGAGTTCATGAAGCGGGCGGCCAAACTGCCGCAGTACGCCGACATGAAGGGCTTTCCCCAACCTTCCGGAGTGGTCGAGGTGACGCTGGACAAAGTGACCAACCGGCTGGCGACCGCGTCCTGTCCGGACACCTACTCCGTGGCATTTATCGCGGGCACAGAACCGAAGGAAACCTGTGACCAGGCAGCTGCCGGTGAACACCGGGGATTTTTTTCCAAGATATTTGGCTTGGGAGCGCCCGCGGTTGCCCCACCACCGCCGACAACCAATGGCGTGGTCCAGCCCGCACCGAGCGGAACACCAGTTCAAGCAGACGAGGGTCAGCCCAACCCGGGCCAGCAGCCTCAGCCCAAGAAGAAGCGGGGCTTCTTCAGCCGCCTGTTTGGTAAGGGCGATAGCGGAGGCCAGCAGAATAATGGGACGGATAGTTCAGAGAAAGGGAACAATCCAGGCCCAAAATAGGTCTAATATTGGAATAGGACAGGACTCTGGAGGTCCGGCCATGGCCCCTCTCCCATCGCCACGGACATTGTTACCGCAATCATTGCTCGCAATTTGCCTGCTTGCCTTTCCTCTGTGCCTGTTGGCCAGTGACGGACCAGAAGGTGAATGCACCGGCGCCTATTCCCGATGGCAGTGCTTCGGCTGCGGACTTGGAAGAACAGGGCGATGCGCTGAGAGCGCAAAAGCGTTATCTCGATTCCCTGGACTTCTACTCCGCGGCGATGGCCAAGCACCCCACGGCGCTGCTGTGGAACAAGGAAGGAATGTCGTACTTGTTCCTGCAAAAGTACCCCGAGGCGACCAAGTGCTTCGATCGAGCCATCAAGGCAGACAGGAAGGCCCCGGCAGGCTACAACAACCGCGGCTATATGGACCAGCGGGAGCAGAACTACAACAAAGCCATCAAGTACTACAAGAAGGCCTTGGCGTTGCAGCCCAACGATGCTGTCTTCCACTACAACATGGGGACTTCGTACTTTGGGAAGCACAACTATGGGTTGGCCGCACAGCAGTATCGGGCGGCTTACACGCTCGATCCTGACATCTTCGATCGGGTTTCGCTGATTGGCGTAATGGCCCAATCCGGTTCGCCTGAAGACCGCGCCGCGTTTTCTTTCATGGTCGCCAAAATGTACGCTCAGGCGGGCAACTTCGATCGCTCTCTCGAATATCTGCGCAAGGCCATGGAACAAGGCTACAAGGGCATCAACAAGGTGTACACCGACTCCGAGTTTGCCACACTGCGAACCGACAAACGCTTTGGAGAGCTGATGTCGCAAAAACCGCAGCCTATACCATAAGCGGCCACCAGGCTGCCTGCCGCAGCCGTAGCGTTTACCACGGACCTTTCCTTGCTTGAGGAAGTTCAGCGCATTCCGGGCTGTGGGGGCGATAGAAACAATTGACCTCCAGCCAGTCCTGGTTGTTTGGTCCCGAAACTCGATCATGCCACTGGTCCTGAATGGCCTTGATCTGGGCCGGATTCATTTGCCAGGACAGCGGCGGATCGTCGCCTTGAAATTCAAAGGTCGCCAGACGGATCTTCGCGTTCTTGTCTGACCATTGGGCCGCAAAGCTTGAAACTGCTTCCCGGTCGCGAACCAACTGCCCCGTGGTCCTCACGTTCAGCAACGCCGATACTGGGGCCTCCGCTTGATAAAACCAACCTTTGCTGCTGGGACTTGGGTTGGCTGCGCCCGCCGGGAACGATCGAATCTGAATAATTAGAATGTCCGGTCTTTTTTCAGGAGGGGTGGAGGCGAAAGCCTCGTCTAACCATTCCAGAAGGCTATTAACACCATAGTTGTCGTAATATCCACCGTCGACGACATGGTAGGAAGTGACCGTCCGCAATGGCCCTGGCGGCGGGCGTTACGAAAGGAAATGTGGCCGCGAGCCGGACCGCCGTGACCACCGGGATGTCGTTGTTGGGGAACAACTCGGCAAAAGTTTTTCGCTGGGGGCCGGGAATCTGGTTTTTCTGCAGGATGTTCGTAGTCGCCAGGAGCAACGGTTCTCCGCTTTCCACCAAGGTTGCGTTGAAGATTACCGCTGGCCGCCACCCTTCCTGAACCCCTTGGCGCCATTCGCCCAAGTTGGCGTCGACCGGCCCCCGGTTGCGCCAACCTTCTTCAAGGGCCCAGCCGCGGTCGATCAATTTGTCTTTTTCCGTTTTGAAGTACGGCAACAAAATGCGCGAAAGGTCCGGGTAGACCATGGCCCACGCAATGTCATCGAGACTGGGCTTCTCAGAGGCGTCTACTATGCCGGGCAGTTCGCCGTCCGTCGCGGTAAACCCGTAGGGAGAAGAATCGGCGCGATAGCGGTTGACGAAGTACATAGTGCCCACGGCTCCGCCGGAAACAGAGCTGATCAAAGCGATGGAATCAGCGAAATTGACCGGCTTGCCCCGCGAACCTTTGTGGAGTTCAGCTTGCAAACCGGTTAGCACCTGCGCAGTCCATGCCGCGGCCTGTATGCCTCCGCCTGCCGTGGCGATGACGGTCACGCGTCCGCGCGGATGATCAGCGTCCGGCGAGAGCCGGCTTGGAGCGGTGAGGACTTGTGCGGGACTTGCCGCGGCGATCGTCGAAGCGGGCCGCAGTCCATAGAAGCTGGTCCGACCTGGAGTACAGGTTACTAGTGACAACAAACACCAGCAGCAACAGCAACAGAGGCACCCGGTAGCGGTCCACGAAAAAGGCCGCAATCGCCAGGCTCCAGTTCAGGAGAATGAGAAGCAGGATTACGTAGGCGAGGGCGGGGACTCCGAATTGCTCACCTAGGCGCGCGTGCTTGAGCCAGCCGAGGAAGAAATAAAGCGCGATCGTACTAAGCAACATGATGAAGCTGAGCCACTGGCCGGGATACAGCAAGCCGGAGTCAGGATCGAAATAACCGGCCCGCAACCCTCTCGGCAAATCTTTGCCCCAATCGCCAAGTCGCCGGCGTTCGCTGGTAGAGACAACGTCGTAACGGTAAGCCCAGGCGAGCCATTTCCGCAGGAAGGCAAAGTGCACGGGATAGCGCTGGTCCGCTGGTATGTGGTAACGGGGCGACAACAGCACGGTGAGCCATAAGGCGCCGTATCCCACAACATGCACGGCGATAATGCCCGCAAGGGCGGCGCCGATCCGCACCCAGACAGCGTTCTCGGCCTGTCCATTGCTGAAGACGGCGGCGATCAGCATGGGCACGGTAAGGAACTCGGTGAACAGCAGAGCGCGACGGGACACCACATCCTGGGTCAGGGCCTGCTGAATCCCGAACCGTTCCAGACCATTCAGCAATACCACACGGAACACCACCAGGATGCTAAAGGCCAGCATCATGGTTGCGACCATAGTCCAAAGAATGTTCCAAGGTTCGAGTAGGAATAGATTTCCCAGCAGTTGACGAAAGACGAACAACGACACAATCGGCAGCGCAAACAGGGTGACACCCACTAGGATGGGCACGCGCAACAAGTAAGCGTACTGTAGCTTTACTCCGGGTGGCAGCGGCGGTGGCGGCGGATAAGCAGTTGCGGTACTGGCTCCCATGGCGCATCCTCCAAGCTAGCGAGCGAGAAATGAGCGACTAGCCGCGAGCACAACCTAGAACGCGACAGCGATGCCACGGGACGGGCGTGGTGGCGGTCGTCCCTGCTCCCATGATCCTCTGTTTTGCATACTATATTGCATCCCAAGACAGGTCGATCATTCCGTTTACCTGCACAAGACAGCGCTGGGGCAGAAATCCCTACGATTCGTCTTTCGAAAACGGTTCCTTTCCGTCGGCTGCTTCTGCTAAAGTCTCGTTCCACCGGGAAAATTCCCAGGTATTCCGTCTTGTCCGCGGAGCAGGTCGCATCGCGGAACCAAGCGGAGGCGAATAGGATGGACTACTGTTATGCATAGGGTCTTGTTTTTCTTGATGTTTCTATGTGCCGTCGGGCTGTGGATGTGGGGCGGAATTGCGCTCAACAAGAAAATTACCCAGGACGTCGGAAAAGACAGCCTCTTCTGGAAGACGGAGACTGCAACGCTGCTGAGCAACGCCGGCTTTTTCGCGTTTATCTATCTGCTCTCCGGCATGTGGAACCTTCGCCTGGTGATTCTGTTTGTGGTCGCGGGACAGTTGAGCATTATCATGGCCCTGGTGCTCAACTCACTGCTGGGCTCTCAAGGCGAGAAGTTCAGTTCGCGGGTATTTGCAGGCGGCGCAGAACTGGGAATCAGGTATCCGAAGTTCTCCATCTTCGCTTTGGCGATGCTGGTTGTATTGTGGATCGCTTATCTGATAGTCGCGGCGGTCATCCATTTTCGCTACCCTT
The DNA here is from genome assembly GCA_963836295.1 of uncultured Acidobacteriaceae bacterium. Taxonomy (GTDB): domain Bacteria; phylum Acidobacteriota; class Terriglobia; order Terriglobales; family Acidobacteriaceae; genus Bog-257. The sequence goes on from CAWIIY010000017.1 coordinate 841,210, forward strand.
GGGAATCACCGGTACTGGTCGCTGCCAGCGTCAAATATACTTTGCTATTTTTTATCGGCAGCTATCCCTTCCTCATCACCGAAATCATCGCCAGCGTTACCTCAGAGAACCTGGATGAAGACACGCGGCAGGGAATTTTCATCGGTCAAATGACCGGTCTTATTCCGACCGCCCTGTTTGCGGCACTGGCGCTGTGGGCGTTTGGTGTAGGGGGAGCCGACCTGCCGGTCTCTTTCGGAAACTTGCCCCACTCCTTCTCCCTCAGGGTCACTCTCATCCTTGTTGCCTACTTCGGTCTGTTGATTCTTCTTCCCTATTTCATTGGTACACAACGAGGAAAGCGGAAACGGCTGGCTTTGCTACAGGAGAGGCAGGAATATGCGCGCTCCCTTGCCGAAATACTGGAGTCGCCGGCCGGCTCTCTGTACGTGCCCAAACTCGCCGCTGTGCGCGATCAAGTTGCTGCCGAAAGGGAGACCATTAAGCAGAGCCACCAGCTCATGCTGCTGGATGACTGGAAGACCGGACCGTCCAGCAGACTTCCCCGAGAAAACTGCTCCCCTGGTTGAAGCCTATCGCCACTCCCGTGAATTGGATCCGCGCTGCAAGTTTTTCGATTACTTGACCAAGTTCCAGACAGAGTTACAGGAGGTGATCAACGATCTGCAAGCACGGCCACCGGAGGCGATAGAAGACGCTGCCGCTAAGTGGAGCAAAACTTACGAGACGCGCCATGCCCAACTGGGCGAAGAAATCAAAGGCGCCACCACTGCGAGGCCGCTGGTCACGGTAGCGGTTGGAACAGTCGCCACAGCGATCGTCAGTCCCATTCTGGCCGGCGTTGGGAAGGCGGCCTGGGCGTGGATCTCGGCCGCCTATGGGCTGAAAGGTCAGTAAGTCGCTGACGACGAACTTAACAAGTGACGTGCAGGATGGCTTTGGTCTCGGCAGGTTTCTGCTTCAGTAACTCGATAGCTTCGGCTGTCGGCAGGATGAGCAATTCAATCTTGCGGCGCTTGGCTTCCGCCTGAACTTCCTTCATTACAGGTAAAGCCCCGGCGCCGGTGCCGACTACCAGCCGACTACACTTCCACGGTATGCCTTCCTCCAACGAGAGCGGGGTGTGTCCAAAAGCCTCGCGGAATTTCTTGGAAGCTTTTTTCTTGCGCTTGCGCACCTCGCCACGGTCAATCACGACGTCGTAGTCGTAGCTGACGCCGTCGATCTGAATGGAGCCGAAGGAGAGTCCTTCGAATCGCATGGCCTCATCTCCTTGCCATGTGGGGAGTCTTCGGACGACGCTTGGACCAGCCACGCGATGCGTCGACGACAAACTGACTCACGAGACGAACAGCATGGCGCTGTTGCGTACGGCTGCTATGCCTGCCTGAATTTCCGCGCCGCCCTCCGGTTTGTCAGCTCCGGGGGCGTTTTCTCGTGTGAGCCGAAGGCCTCGCTCATCGCTTGCATCTTTTCTGCGTCCTTACGTGCCTTGGCTGCGTACGCGATGGGATCGATTTTCTTCTTTTTCATGTTCCACAGCATGACACAAATTTGGGCAGTGTCAACTCCCCTCAAATCCGTCCGGGACAAATCCAAAGGGGCGTTGATGCAGGGCGACCAGGTCTTCTAGATCTGATAATCGATCTCGATCGCCTGTTGCAGCTTGTCGGTTCCATTGGTCGGGGTGGGGGCCGGCTGCCGTCCTTGCAATCGGCACACCTCGTCCTTCAGCATTTTCACTTCTGTCGCCACAGCCGCGACTGCTTCCGATAGCGGATCGGTGATCTGCTTGGGATCGGTGATCACGACGCGCCGGCCTTCGCGTAAAACGATGTGGCCGGGCACGCCGACGACGGTCGAGTCGTCCGGCACATCGCGCAGCACCACCGATCCGGCGCCGATACGGCAGTTATCTCCAATCGTGATGTTTCCCAGGCCCTGGCTCCGGCGCCAATCACGACATTGTTGCCGATGGTGGGATGCCGCTTACCGTGTTCCTTTCCCGTGCCGCCCAGGGTAACGCCCTGGTACAGCGTGACATCGTCGCCTACGATTGTGGTCTCGCCAATGACCACGCCCATTCCGTGGTCGATGAAAAAACGTCGGCCAATTTGCGCGCCAGGATGGATTTCGATGCCGGTGATCAGACGGGCGAGTTGCGACAGCGCCCGGGCAGGGAATTGCCAGCCATGAATCCACAGCCAGTGATGGAAGCGGAAGCCCCATAGCGCGTGCAGGCCGGAGTAGAGAAGCACGATCTCGAGCGAGGACTTCGCCGCTGGATCGCGGTCTTTGACGGCGGCGATGTCCTCACGAACGGACGCAAACATGTCCTAAGCGCCTTCGGCCACCATGGCCATCGACTCGTTACGCAGACCTTCGAACAGCAGGCTGCTCAGGTAGCGTTCGCCGAAATCGGGAAGCACAACCACGATCAGCTTGCCTGCGTTCTCGTCGCGTGCTGCGACTCGCAGCGCAGCGACCGCCGCCGCTCCCGACGAGATACCAACCAGCAGGCCCTCTTCCTTGGCCAGGCGGCGCGCCATCGCGATGGAATCTTCGCTGTTCACCTGGATGATTTCATCGATATAGTCGGTGCGCAGAATGCTGGGAACGAAGCCTGCGCCGATGCCTTGAATCTTGTGCGGACCTGGTTGTCCGCCGGAAAGGACGGGGCTTTCCACGGGCTCGACGGCGATCGCCTTGAACGATGGCTTCTTCGGCTTGATGTACTCGCAGACACCGGTCAACGTGCCGCCCGTGCCGATGCCCGAGATCAGGATGTCCGCTTTGCCGTCGGTATCGTTCCAGATTTCCGGGCCGGTGGTCTCCAGGTGGATCTTGGGATTGGCCGGGTTGTCGAATTGCTGGAGCATATATCCGTTGGGTGTGTTGGCGAGTATCTCGCCGGCCTTGGCAATTGCTCCTTTCATGCCCTTGATACCGGGCGTCAGCACGATGTCGGCGCCAAACGCTTTCAGCAGCACCCGGCGCTCCAGGCTCATGGTATCCGGCATCGTGAGGATCAGCCTATAACCTTTCACGGCGGCAACGAAGGCCAGCGCAATGCCGGTGTTGCCGCTGGTCGGCTCGATCAACACGGTCTTGCCGGGCCGGATTTTTCCCGCGCGCTCGGCCTCGTTGATCATGCTGACGCCGATGCGGTCTTTCACGCTGCTGCACGGGTTCTGGCTTTCCAGTTTGGCCACCACGGTGGCCTTCGCGCCGGCAGTCACTTTGTTGAGGCGCACCAACGGAGTGTTTCCGATCAGTTCCGTTACGTCATTCGCGATCTTCATAGCGATCTCCTCATACTTGACGCGAGAATAGTGAATATACGATTGGATTCAGCGAAGGCGAGCAAAGAAGCAGCTAAAGACAACAACAACAGCGCGAGGGTTGCTGGCTGGCGCCAGCCTCGAACTGAGAGCGCGTAGATGTCTGGTTCAGTGCCATAACACGCAAGTCGGCGAAAACGTCCTCCAGCTTACCACGATTGGGCGCCGAAGTTCCGATCCCCCTTGATGTCGTCCGGCGAGCACGGGTAGTGCGGCGCTTCAGCGCCTCAAGACCTACAGTGTGATGCAATCTTTGACGCCAGCCTGAAGGCTGGCTCTTCCCAAAGTATCGCCAACTCGGGAACTGCGCCCTAGATCTCCGCCCTGGCTATCGCTACTGCTGCAATCGCTGCGGTCTCGGCGCGGAGGATGGTGTCGCCTAGAGATGCGGCGATCCATCGCGAGCTTGCGAAACTTTGCAACTCATCCCCGGTCCAGCCGCCTTCCGGGCCAATGGCCAGAGCGAGGGACTGCAGATCGGCGCGAGAACGCAGCACCTCAGCCAACGACGCCTCGCGTTCAGTTTCCGCCAGTACGATGCGCAAATTGGCACTCAGATCACCGCTGGTCTCTCGACTCGGACTGTAGCCCGCGCTCGGAACGACAGTGGGAATGTTGCGGTCGCCAAGCTCGGCTAGCGCTTGCTCCAGTCTCAGCGGATCGCCAATCTCCGGGGGCGCGATCCGTCGTGACTGCTCGGCGGCTTCGCGAGCAATGCGCCGCCAGCGCTCGACGCGTTTATCTGCCGCGAGGGCCAGGTGCTTTTCGGTGCGGCGCGCAATCACGGGAAGGATGGTGGTGACGTTCAGCTCGGTACACTTCTCGATCGCCAACTCCATGCGATCGAACTTGAAGACGGCGAGCAACAAGGTGATGGGTAGGGACTCGCGAGCGAACACTTCTTCGCCCAAGGTGAAGTCCACGCGCTCATCCTGCACGCTTGCAACCGTGGCGCGCCGGACTCGATCGCCGCATGCCACCTCGAACTGCTGCCCTACGCGCGCGCGCAAGATGCGGGATAAATGTTCAGCGTGCGCGCCTGTCAAGGCAGCACGATCGGCGGAGAACTCATCGGCAATCCAGCGGCGTCGCGTCATCGCGTGAAGAGTAGCAAAGCTGTGGCAATCGCCATCGAGGCGAAGACCCCGCCGAAGAGGCGGTTCTGGCGAGTAAGAGATTCCTCATCGAAAAGCCGGCTGTTGAGTACGAACTCCAGGGCCGAGATCGCGCCGACAATCACGGCCATCACCAGCCAGCGCTCCTCGCGTATTTGGGCGCGCAGCACAAAAGGAATGGCGACCAGGGACAATCCCAAATAGATCAGCCCGCCGATGCGGGCGCGTTTGCGGCGCTTGGGATCCTGATAGCGCATCAGCACGATGCGCGCCAGTTCTCGCGGCCGTGCCAGGCGTGCGGCCGCCGGCAGCGCAGTCACCACCAGCAGGAACCACGCGTAGATGCGGAGGGCTTTGTCCAAGGGGGATCGCTTTTCGCTCTGTCAGAAAACCTCAGACTGTTTGCAGCTCGGGTAGTGCGGGCCTTCAGGCCCGCTTTCGCCGAAAGGAAGAACTCGGTTTGAGGGGCTGAGGTCGACGACCTGAGCCCCTCAAACCTCCGAATTTGGGGATCGGTTCCAACGTGGGCCTGAAGGCCCACACTACCCGAACACTGCCGCGCACTCTCACTGAAAAATCTCTTTCATCTTGTTGAGCAGCGAGCGGCTGACGGGCTTGTTCTCCACCGAGGTCGTGCTCTGCAACTCCTGAAACAGTTCGCGTTGCCGCTTGGTCAGCCTCGACGGCGTCTGCACTTTGACTTCGATATGCAAATCGCCGCGGCCATGGCCGTTGAGCACTGGCACCCCCTTGTTCTTCACTCGGAATGTCGCTCCGGTCTGGGTGCCCTCGGGAATCTTCAGAACATGTTCGCCATCGAGTGTGGGGACGGAAATCTCCGTGCCTAGCGCCGCCTGCGCGAAAGAAATCGGCACGGCGCAATACAGGTGTTTGCCTTCGCGCTCGAAGAACGCATGCTCCTTGGCATGTAGCACGACGTAGAGATCGCCGGAAGGTCCGCCGTAAAGGCCGGCCTCGCCTTCGCCCGAGTAGAGCATGCGCGCCCCTTCTTCGACTCCCGCGGGAACTTTTACCGTGACCGTGCGCTGGCGCGTGATGCGGCCCTGGCCTCTGCACTGCGGGCAGGGATCGACAATCAACTTGCCCGAGCCCTGGCAGGTGCCGCAGGTGCGCGAGATGGAAAAGAAGCCCTGCTGATAACGCACTTGCCCATGTCCCGCGCAGGTGGTGCAGGTGATGGGCGCTTTGCCCGGGGCTACGCCGCTTCCCTTGCACTGGTCGCACTCCTCCATCCGCCGCACCTGCACCTGCTTGGTTACGCCAAACACAGCTTCCTCGAATTCAAGCGTGAGATCTTCGCGCAGATCGGCGCCGCGCTGAGCGCGCGAACGGCGGCGCGCGCCCTGCCCGCCGAACATGTCGCCAAATCCGAAAAGATCGCCGAAGATGTCCTGGAAATCGTTGAACACCGTGGTGTCGAATCCGCCATTGCCGCCAGGGCCGCTGGAAACTCCGGCGTGGCCAAAGCGGTCATAGCGCGCGCGCTTTTCGCTGTCGGCCAGAATCGCGTAAGCTTCGCTGCACTCCTTGAAGCGCTCTTCGGCTGCGGGATCGTCGGGATTGCGGTCAGGATGGTGTTGCAGCGCGAGCTTGCGATAAGCGCTCTTGATTTCCTGCTCGTTGGCCGTGCGGCTCACGCCCAGCACTTCGTAGTAATCGCGTTTTACGTTGGTAGCCAGACTTGTTTACCTTTACCTCAGGGGCTGAAGCCCCTGGATTCTATGACTGCGTGGAACGCAGGCCTCAAGGCCTGTTCTACCCGGTCTTGGGATGGCGGGCCACGCGCACCATCGCCGGACGAAGTAGCCGGTCCTTCAACCTGTAGCCGCGCTGTAGCTCGTCGATTACGTGGTTGTCCTCGACTTCATCGGTGTCAACCATCTGGATCGCCTGATGCAAATTGGGATCGAAACTGCTCGCCCTCCGCCGCGATGGGCTGGACTCCTAACTTCGCCAACGCGTCATGAAATTGTTTGTCGATGAGCTCGATGCCCGCGTGAAAGTCCTCCAGCGACGCCGCCTTGGTGTTAGCGCCCGATCCAGGCTATCGAGAATCGGAAGCAAAGTCTTCATCGCATCGGCAAGGGCGTAGTCCCGGAAGTCCTGCTGCTGTTTCTCGCTGCGCTTGCGGTAAGTTTTCAAACTCCGCCTGGATGCGCGCCGCGCGATCCAGATAGGCCGCGCGTTCGCTGCGCACCCGCTCTAACTCCGTTTCCACGTCGACAGCCTCGGAACGCACGACTTTGCTGCCCGCTCCCGTGCCTGCCGGGGCGTATATCGTTGGCTTCTGCCGGCGGAAGTTCGTGGTCCAGATCCAACTCCGCCTCGGCAGAGCTTCCATCGTGTTTCTTTGCTTGCATATATTTCTACGTCGATTCGTTCCAGAGTTTGTCGAACATCCGCGCAATGTACGACACCGCCGTGATCGTGTGTTCGTAATCCATGCGGGTCGGGCCAATCACCGCCAGCGAGCCCATCACCTCATCGCCTACGCGCGCCGGCATTCCAATTAGTACGAAGTTACTTAGATGCGGCATGGCGTCTTCCAGACCCACTACTACACGCACCGCCTCCTGGCTCACATCAAGGTAGGCGGAGAGCAGGTCCACAATGCGCTGCTTTTCCTCCAGCGTGGCCAGCAATTGGCGCAGCCGCTCTTTGTCCTGCTCGGTGATCACCAGGTTCGCCGCGCCTTCTACGTACACCGCCTGGGCAGCGCCTTCGGTGGCCAGCGCGCCCTGCGCGTAGAGCTGCTCCACCGAACGCATCAGGCGATCGTATTCGCTGCGTTCCTGCTGAATGCGTTTGCTGATCTCGTTGCGCAGCGATTCCATCTCCCAACCACGGAAGTTCTGATTGATGTAGGCGGCAGCCGCTTCCAAATCCGCCACCTCTAGATCGTTACTTAGCCGCAGCACACGATCGCGCACCACGCCATTGCGCATAACCACGACCGCCAGAACTTTCTTCTCGGCCATGCGCTGGAAATACACGTGCTCCAGCGCGTTGTGTTGGCCTGCAGCGGAGCTCACCGTAACCCCTACGCCGTGCGAAATCAGCGACAACACATGCGAAGTGCGCTCCATGAACTCCGGCACATCCTGCAGACCCTGCAGGCTTCCCTGGATCAAATTCTCGTCGGAGAGCGACAGACGCGCTTCTCCGGTCAACTGCTTCACGTAGTAGCGATAGGCTTTAGTCGTTGGAACACGGCCAGCCGAGGTATGCGGCTGCTCCAGAAAACCAGCATCGGCCAGATCGGCCATCACGTTGCGAATGGAAGCGGCGCTCAGGTTCTCACGGTTGGCGCGAGCCAGGGTCCGCGAGCCCACAGGTTCACCAGTGGAGATGTAGGACTCCACGATCGCCGTGAGGATTTCGCGCTCACGTTTGCCGATGTTTGCTGGTGCATCCATGGATAAGCGTCTGGCGGAAGCTAACCTGCGTTTTTGCAATTATTTACAGGGGAGCAGAGTAGAATTCCGCATTTTTATTCTAGGAAGCCAGCGGGGTAATGTCAAGATTGGCACTCAACTTAATCGAGTGCTAAATGCTTAGATTGGAATCTTGCAGCGGAGGGAACCGAGAACCGGCACAAAAACGCTTGATTGAGCTTTTCTGTGTTATTCCCATTTCAGGACAAACCTTGTCAAGCCCCACATAGGTGTTGAAATCGATGTAATCTGCTCATCCTGAATGAAATATAAAGCTGCCAAATCGTGTCCTAAACCAGCCGAAATGTGCTACAACATAATTAGTAGAGTTGGAAAGGCAGAGATGCCTTGTCCGGCTCTTTTTGTTTTCCCGGCCAGTTTTCTGTCGTCCTCCGCTCTGAGGTCGCGTGGAGCCGGCAGAATCTCGGACGTTCATGGTCGCGTGCCGAGCTCGCACGCGGCCCGTGGCGCCCCACCCCCCACGCGCCGAGCTCGCGCGTGGCGGGATTGGGCGGGAAAGCAAAACGGACTGGCCCAGCGCCCTCGCCCGACTCTGATCCTTGAAATCTGAAACCCTTGCGCAAGGTCTTGGTCTGCGCGGGCGCAGCAGCAAGGGGATACCAGGACCTTGCTGTTTTTCTCTCTAGTGGAGTCCGAATCGCACCCCGACTACATCCAGACAACTACTCGCTAGCTGCTAGTTGCTAGTACTGGCACGTGTCTGACATTTTCTTGATCGTCGAAATCTGCAGAGTCCGCTCTCCCTTGGAACCCGACACGCTTCCGGAGATAATGACTTCCTTGCCGTTGAGGCCAAGAAGGGTGTCGTGCTCGCCCTTGAGCCGGTACGTATCGCCGTGACGCGTTGCCAGGGAGAAAGACCCGTTGATGGTGTTAACGCAACCCACAGCTGTCACGCCCGCGGCGCCGCCGGCGGGAGCGTCCTTTGGGTTGCCCTGGGTCGGGGACGATTGTTGCGCGAAAGTCATCAATGACAACAGCAGAAGACAAGCAAGCAGAATCCAGGTTCGCATGTGCAACTCCGTATACAGCCCTTAGATTATATCGTTCTCTACAGAGAGCCTGAGAAATCCGCTGCGGAAAGCGGCCAACTCTGCGCCTTTGACCCAGGATCCTGACAACCACAGAGCCGAAAAATACATCATCATTCAGTAGGACAATGCTTCGCAGAGTTTCTACGTGAGCAGCCCGAATAGGGGATCGAACATGTCCTGGCTGAAAGCATTCATCGCAGGCATTGTGGGCGCTGCCCTCATGGCGGCGATCATAGGCATGGCTATAGAAACAGGATTTCACGTCCTGGATTTCTCCATGATGTGGGGAACGCTGTTCGGCCTCCCCATTGGTACTGCAGCCTGGATGATCGGCTTCGGAATTGATCTCCTGGTCGGAGGGCTGTTTGCGCTGCTGTACGCGGTGGTGTTTAAAGCCTTCTCCGGGGCAGGTCTACTGAGAGGTGGCGCGATCGGCATTGTGCACGCCCTTATAACCGGACTGCTGATCGCGCTGCTGCCGCTGGTTCACCCGCTCATGAACAACGGGAAGATGATGATCCCGGGGCCGTACTTCTCGCGGCATGGCCTGGCAGGAGTCTTGTTCTACTTCGCCATCCACATTGTGTATGGAGCTACGGTCGGCTGGCTTTATGCACGACTAGTACCAGAAGCCCGGCAAATTCCGCTAGAAGACCACCTGCACATAGCCGCATAGCGGCGCGAAAAGAAACGGAGCACGTCTCGAATAGGAATGCGCAGCAATTTTCGCGGTACGCACCTCTTCATAATTCGTGGTCCCGTCGAACATGCCGCCTCACAGCCTTACGACGACCCTCTTCGAACCAAACCAAAAACCCCAAGTCAGTCGGTTTTCCCTTGCATCCGTTCTGGTTCCATTAGAAACTCTGTTGCAATCCGTCGAGGCCGAACTCCTGCAAAAGCAGAGACGACGCTTCGTATACGATCTAGTCATGCGCCATCGCGTTCACTTTTTGTTGCTATTGCTCCTTGCAGGCACCTCCCCGCTTGCCGTGGTGAAAGGAGCGACAACGTTCGAGAGCGTTGCCTGGACGCCGCAGGATCTGCAAACGGGTTCCGCGTGTCTATTTTCGATTCAACTGCAAGGTTCGCCTGCGAAGGTTAGCGCAAAGTGGATGGGACATGACGTTTCGTTCTTCCAAGGGCGCGACGCCCACGTGTGGTATGGGTTGGCCGGAGTTGACCTGGACGCCTCGCCTGGAATTTATCCGTTGGATGTGATGGCCACCATGCCGGATGGCGAGGTTGTTCACCTAGCTCGGGATGTTCGAGTTAGTCCATCGAACTACAAGACAGTATCGCTTCGCGTGCCTGACCGTTTTGTGAAGCCAGATGCCGCGGCGCTGCGCCAGATAGAGTTCGACCAACAAGCCAAGAAAATCGCTTTTTCGCACGAGACTTCCGTCCCTGAATGGTCGGGAGATTTCCTGGCGCCGGTAACTTCTGCGGTGTCCGATTCGTTTGGCACGCGCCGGGTTTTTAATGGCCACCTGGTCAGCGTGCATCGTGGCTTGGACTTCCGGGCCAAGCCGGGATCGCCGGTGCTGGCGGCCAATTCCGGAGAGGTGGTGCTGGCTCGCGAAATGTTTTACGAAGGCAACTGCGTCATCATCGATCACGGAGAGCAGTTGATGACCGTGTATATGCATCTGTCTCGACTGGAAGTTGCCGCGGGGCAGAAAGTCACCAAGGGCGAGGTGATCGGCCTGAGTGGCGCAACCGGCAGAGCTACCGGCCCGCACCTCCACCTGGGCGTTCGTTGGGAAGGCGAATACCTCGATCCGGAGAGCCTGCTGAGTTTGACTTTGAACAATCTTCCCTAGGGTCGAGATTTAGCCAGACAGTCCACAACCCGCAAACGGCTTTTACACATCAAACAAAAACATGCCGTTACTGCAAGTAATCGTGACCCTGATCGTCGTGGGGATCCTTCTCTGGCTCGTTAATCGATTCATTCCGATGGCGGGCTCCATTAAGTCAATCCTCAACGCCGTGGTTGTAATTGCTGTTGTCCTGTGGCTGTTGAATGTTTTCGGACTTCTGACGTTCCTGTCGGGCATTCGCGTCGGCAAGTAGGCCGCTGCGGATGATCAGCGTTCCCAGTTACTGAATCTCGATCACGCTGCCGCTGTCCGCCTCTTGTAATTCCTTGGTCCGCTCGATCACACGCTGCGTGAACGCAAATAGCGACTTGGCATGCGGAGACTGGTCGCCCTCGAGGACGATGGGTTGGCCGCTATCGCCGCCTTTGCGAATGTCCGGGTCGAGTTCGATGCTACCTAGAAACGGCACCCCGAATTGCTGTGCTGTCCGCGCCCCGCCGCCCTTGGAGAAGACGTCGATCTCTTGATGGCAGTGCGGGCACACAAAGTAGCTCATGTTCTCGACGATGCCGAGAATGTCTACCTTCACCTGCTTGAACATCTCGATAGCTTTGCGCGCGTCCTGCAACGCAACATCGCTCGGCGTGGTGACCACCACCGCGCCCGTCAGCGGCACGGTCTGCACCAGCGAGATTACGACGTCGCCGGTGCCCGGCGGAAGATCAACGACGAGGTAGTCGAGTTGTCCCCACTCCACCTGGCCGAGAAACTGCTTCACGATGGAGTGCAGCATCGGGCCGCGCCAGACCAGCGGCTTGTCGCCCGGGCTGAGAAATCCGACCGACATCACCTTCAGGCCGTAACGCTCGGGCGGCAGGATGCGGTCTTCGCCGACAACGCTCGGCGCCATCGTGGTTCCCAGCATCAGCGGGACGTTGGGGCCGTACACGTCGGCATCGAGCAGACCAACCTTGTGGCCCAGGCGCGCCAGCGCGATGGCCAGGTTCACCGCCAGGGTAGTTTTGCCGACGCCGCCCTTGCCTGATCCCACGGCGATGATGCTGTTGACCCCCGGAAGCGGCTGCGGCCCAGCCTGCGGCTGGCCGGGCATGTGTGCATGCTGATGACTCACGTGTGTTCCTGTAGCGATGGGAATGAAGTGCGCAAGGCACGATTATACGCTGGGAAAGGATTAGCTCAGCGATACACTTCGCGGAGTACTGATCTAATCCGTTGTTGCTGGCCTCGGCGAGACGGCGGGCCAGACACTCCGCCATTGCTATTTGTCATGGTCAGCTAAGTATTGATCTGCCTTGTCCTTCCATGACTCTTGGGTTTCTGGAATTGTTGAACGCGAGATTTTCCTCTCTACGATTTTGAGCCAATCCTTCAAATCCTGAATGCTCTCCATGCTCAGAGGAGTCGGCCATTGAATTGTCACCGTTCCTTCAACAAGCGAAAACACATCCTGTCTCACTGTCGCGCTCCCGCCACCTCTAACGGCTCCCATAATAGTTGGGGCGGCAATCAGCGGGTTAGACGGCTCGGCAGGAGCTTCCTCTGTGCCCACCTCAGCTAGTGCCCCAGTAGGACTGCCTTCCACGTCGTTCCCCGCCTTCGCGTCAGAGCCTAACACAGAAAAATCGGATAAACCAGCAAACTCAAGCGTCTCCTTAAAGTCTCGCAAGAAATCCTTTACTGTGTTAGGGTTGAATCCTTTGTAAGCCTTCAACTCGCCTTCCAATGTTTCGTCAGAGGGCAAGCCGATTCCCTTGTATTGTTCGATCAACTGGGCGTATACGGGAGGCAGACCAGCTGCTTGCCGAATGGCCACAAGTCGCCGTTCGTCCTTCTCGGGAAGGCTGATAATCTCAAGCGCCCGCTGCGTGGGAACCACCCGCCCATCGCTATCCTCTACCAATCCGAACTTCTTGAGCGCCGAAAGTACGCTGTGGGCCCAACCGTGAGCTGAGGCGAAGCCTATGTGCTTTGCGGCCATATCAGGTGTGGCTCCGGCCTTGCCATCCGTGGACACAAACTTCTTCAGCCTATCGATGGCTTCTTTCAACCCCACTGCGGGATAATTGGGGCTTCTATGGCGCTTTTTCTTCTCCTGCCCAGGCTGCGGCTTTGCTGCTTCGGTAACCATTCGGAACCTCCGTAGTTAAGAGCATACAACACCCTGAGGCTATAACACAATAAAAAAGTTAAAGTTGACGGCATTTGCTGCTTGTACTAACGACGCTCCCGGTGATATAAGTTAAAGGCGGGCAAGAATGCAAGCAAGTCTCCGAAGCGAGCTTGCTGGTTTCAGGAAGGGCAAACCATGGTCAAGCGCTACTGGCGTCCGCCACCGAAATACTACGATGAAGACAAGTTGCGGGCGATTCGGGAGATCGCTGAAAGGCTCCCCGCTTTAGTAGAAGCCCGCGACGAGCACAGCTATGTAATGCTGATCGATAAGTGGTTCCCGGACATGACGCCAGAGGAGCGCACAGAGAAGATCAAGCACTTCCGCGCTTGCGTGAAGGAGGTTTACGGCGACGATCGATGATCTCGTGCGACTCTTTCACGATGCGCCTGAAATCCTTGTCGCTCATCTTTTCCGACCTCCGGAGAGCGCTTTCGGCGAAATCATCCATCAACAACTGCATCGCTGATTTTGTCTTGGCCACAGTAGCCATACGCACCTTCGCTCTTGTTGGGGAGAAAGAAACTGCCAAAGTGTACCTCAATTCCGATATTTATGCGATGCCTTTTCGCGCACGTCCGGAACCATTACACACAATTATAGCAGCGGCAGATCGGCTTACTTCCGCTCATACCGAATCTTGAACATCTGCGCCCAGTCTTGCCATTGGTGTGCATGATGTCGAACTCCTGGTGCAGCGTCTTGCCATCAGCGTCGGGAGTCGCCGTGCCGATCGTCAATTCCCCTTCCGAATTGGTGTAATAGAAGCCAATCGTCTTGGCCACGGGATTGTAGGCGTAGAAGCCGTTGTAATGCGGCTTGCCGTTGAAGTCGGCATTGAAGTCGATGGCTTGTTTGTTCCGCGCCCAGCGGATGCGGTTCTCCACGTGGGTCACGCTTCCGTCAGAAGGATCTTTCACATCCGAGACCCAGGTTCCACCGACCAACCACGCGATCGGCGCCAGCGGTTCGGCAGCGGTTACCGGGGCAGCGGGTTTCGATTGTGCGAAGCAGCTTGTGGCCAAAGTGGCGAGCAACAGAAAGAGCGCGGCATGGGTGAATCGGGTTATCATGGTTTGTTCCGGGTTCAGGATGACAGCGATGTTCGACAGGGTAAGGTGAGAATCCCACTTGCCATCTACCCTCCGACCGAGCATAATAGCATGTTCGCTTTTTCTTCGCGCGATGGGACACGGTGCAGAACTACCTACCATTCGACTTCGAACCAACCGAGGAGCAGCGCCAGGCCATCGAGCATGTGCACGGTCCCATGCTCGTGGTGGCGGGCGCCGGCACTGGTAAAACCACGGTGCTCGCACGCCGTATCGCCCACCTCATTGAGAGCGAAGCAGCCAAGCCCAAAGAAATTCTTGCCGTCACCTACACTCGCAATGCAGCCGCCCAATTAATCACCAAGGTCGGTGAGATCCTCTATCCCCATCTCCCCCAACAAGCCGCCGTGCGGAAGCTGATGGCGAGCGGACTGCGGCCTCACACCTTTCACTCCTATTGCTACGGATTGCTGCACGAGGCCAATATTCAATTTGCGCTTCTCGACGAAAAAGACCTGCAAATCTTATTGCGGCGCCGTATTGCCGATCTGCCGCTCCAGTACTTCATCAAGGCGTCAGATCCGGGACAATTCCTTAAGGATTTGCTGGAATTCTTCCGCAGTTGCCATGATGAGCTGCGCACGCCTGGCGATTACGACGCCTACATCACGCGCCTGGAGCGCAAAGAGATTCCGTTGCCACGGGTAGGGAAGTCGAAGGACGCCGAGACCATGGCCCGCGATGAAGTGCTCGACCGCTGCTGCGAGATCTCGCGTGTCTTCCATTTTGTCGAGGAGCCTGCTGAAGCAGGAAGACCTGGGAACTTTCGGCCACATCATCACCCGCGCGGTCGATTTGCTCAGCCGCCGTCAGTCGGTGTTGCAACGCGCCCAGAGACATGCCCGCTTCATTCTGATCGACGAGTTCCAGGACTCCAACGTCGCCCAGATTCAGCTTGCCCGGCTCCTTGCGGGAGAAGCAGCCAACGTTTTTGCCGTCGGCGATCCCGACCAGGCGATCTACCGTTTCCGCGGCGCCACCAGCGGAGCGTTCGACCAGTTCCTCCGGACGTTCGGTCCTGTCCGCGTGAAGCGCGTCACGCTCTCCAAGAACCGCCGCTCAACGCCGCCGATCCTGCGTTGCGCCTACCAGACCATTGCGTGCAATCCGCAAATCGCCAGCATTGAATTGCACAATGGCGGCTGGCCACGCGAGCCTCTGGGTTGCGCGCGTCTGCAAGAAGATGCGGCCCTGGCGCAGGCATCGCCGGTGCAGGCCGTGGTGCACAGCGGCAACGAGCAGGAAGCAGCGTTTATCGCTGACACGATCGCGACCATGCGTGAGCAGCGGCCGACGATGAAGTTCTCCGACATCGCAGTGTTGTACCGCACCCATACGAATCGGGATAAGGTGCTCGCCGAGCTTCGCCACCGCGACATTCCGGTGCACGTCCAGGGCGTCGATCTTTTCGATACCCCGGAGGTCCGCGACGCCATGGCCGCGTTGCAGATCATGGAGTCCTCTCATCCCATCGCACTGGTTCGTGTGGCGGCGTTTCCCCAGTTCAACGTGGACGCCGAAGAGTTTCGTGCCGGTCTTGCCGTTGCCGGCAAGAAAGCTTCGATTGAATCGGTGCTGGAGAAAGTCTCAGGCGGCTTTGCGGTGATGGAAGCGGTGCGCGAGGCGCGACATGACCTCGCTAACGCGAACGACGTGGTGGCTCCGGCGATGAAGATTGCGCAGCGCGTATTTCAACTTGCGAATTCACTTGCGCTGCGCCGCCTGCAGGAAATGGCCGATCAATGGTGTCGCAAACCCAAGCCACTGGTGGGGCAGGGAACGCTGCGCGAATTCCTTGAGTATGTGGAATTGTTTCGTGAGGCTGGCGGATGCCTTGCCGAGGATGGCGGGGAGGACGATCCGGTGGCGGCCCTGGCGCCAGCCGACTTCAGCGACCGGCCTCTCGAAGACGCTGTCCAGTTGATGACGGTGCACGCTGCCAAAGGCTTGGAGTCTCCCTGCGTCTTCGTTTTGCGCGTGGCTACGCAGGCGTTTCCCCACAGCTACAAGGAACCGCTGGTTGAATTTCCGCAGCAACTGCGCAGCAAGGACACAGCCGCTGAGGCCCCGCCCAAATTGCTTCACGACGAGGAAGAGCGCCGATTGTTTTACGTTGCCATGACTCGCGCCAAGGACGAACTCTATCTTTGCGGAAAGATCAGCAAGGCGAAAAATAATCCCGCTCCTACCAAATACATGCGCGAATTGGTGAGCTGCGGAAAGTCTGCGCTGAAAGGCGCGATTGCATGTCGCGTGCTGCCGCCGGACGACGTCGTTCCAACCCTCCACGCCGCGGCCGAGCCACAGCCGCTGATCTCGCAGTGGGTGCAGCTTCCGGCGCGATGCGAAGGGCCCCTGGGCGAGTTGAGCGCCAGCGCCATCGAGCTGTACGAACGTTGTCCGCTGGAGTTCAAGCTCAGCCGCGATTGGTGTATCCCTGAGCAACCTGCAGCCATGATGCAGTTTGGCTCGGCGATGCACCTGGCCCTCAAATCATATTTTGATGGCGTCCGTGTGGGGGCGCCACCGGATGAAGAGGTGGTCATCGCGTGTTTTCGCGACGAGTTCAGCAAGGCAAAGATCGAAGAGACCGCGCAGCGTGACCTTTACGAAAAAGATGGCTGCCAGCAACTCCGGCAGTTTCTGCGCTCCGACCTGGCAAAGCCCTTGGGAGAAATCCTCAACAACGAGCGCTTTTTCCGTGCCAACATTGGCGGGGCCGATGGTGAAGGGAAGGATCGGACCGCTTGGAGCGCATCGACGGCGACCGGGTCAGCATTGTTGATTACAAGACCGGCAGGCCAAAGACGCAGGAGGACGCGGACAAGAGCCTGCAACTTTCCATCTACGGGCTGGCGGCCAGGAGCATGGGTTTCGTGGCCGACTCACTCGTGATCGTCAATCTCTCGAATTGCAGCGCGGTCGAGTCGCGGCGCTCAAAGCAGCAACTCACTGCCGAAGAGTCCCGAGTCAGCAAGGCTGCAGCCAACATTGCCGCTGGAAACTTCGAACCCAAGCCTGACCGGCATTGCCGCTTTTGCTCGTATCGCAGCCTTTGTCCGGCGACGGAACTGATCTTCATTCAACCCGTCGAACGCGCCGCCAACGTGAACTAGGCAGTTTGAATCGCTTTCACTCGACTGGGACGGCGATGTCCCGGTAGGAAAACACCAGCGCCGCCAATCCCCAGAACAACACGGCTTCGAGCGCTGCAATCACAACCGCGCCCCAATCCAGGGTTCATCCCACGCGAAAGCGGAAGTGCAGAACGTCGAGCAATACCGGCAAGCCTGGTATCAGCCGAAACCACGCCTGGCGTTCAGGATGCACCAGCGCGGGCGCGGCGAAGATGGTCACGGTGAGCGCAATCGCCAGATACGGGTTCAAGAACGTCGAAAAGAACAGGCCCACAGCGGCCGCTATGGCCGAGCCTGCTATTACTAACAGCGCTACGCCCCACACTCCGCCAGTCGGCAACGCAGCGCGGGTTGCGAGCCAGGTACAACACACCGCGAAGAGCACGGCATAAACCCCCGCCAGAGTGAGAGTGCCGACCAGCAGGGCCAACAGGTACTCGCCCCGGCCTACCGCCTTCGACAAAACCAGCAGTATGCGCCGCGACTTGCGTTCGTTGTGAATGGCGCTGGCCGCCAGAAACGCGCTGAACACGCAGATGTACACCGCCTGTTGCTGCACGAAGAAAACCACGTCGCCCAGCACGACGCGCTCCCGGCCAAAGCCCGCGGTCACTGCCGCGGTGAAGACGATCCACACAAATAGGATCAGGACCGGCCAGCGGTTTTCGCGCACAAAATTCTGCGCGATCAGCCACGTCGCCATCAGTCCCCCTTTCCTTCCGTCCATGAAACGAAGACCTCTTCCAGCGTCCGCCGCACCGGATTTACGCTGAGCACCTCGCCGCCCAGCGCCCACACTCGTTCCAAGGCCTCGCGTTGCGAAGCTGCAGGCACCGTGAATACGAGCTGCCCATCTTGCAGTTCCGAATGTTCGAAGCTGTCAGCGGTCACCCCCCGCGCGGTTACCTCGTAACGGTCACGCGACACGAGCAACTCCGCGGTGCGCCCCACCTTTACCAGCCGCCCCTTGTTCAGGATGCCGACGCAATGACAGATCAACTCGATCTCCGACAGCAAATGTGAACTCAGAAAGATGGTTTTCCCGGCGCGGTTGGCTTCCAGCAAAAGCTCACGCATCGCGACCCGCGCCAGGGGATCGAGCGCCGAAGTTGGCTCGTCGAGAATGAGCAACTCTGGATCATTGATGAGCGCTTGCGCTAGTCCGATGCGTTGCTGCATCCCACGCGAGAACTTGCCCACGTTGCGCCCCGCCTCCAGTTCGAGTTCGACTTGGCGCAGTACCTCATGGCACCGTTGGCGCAGTTGCGGCTCGCGTATGCGATTGAGAGCGCCGTAAAAGCGCAGCAGCTTGCCGGCGGGACGGTGATAGAGTGCCACATTCTCCGCCAGAAATCCCACCCTGGCCCGCGTGGGCGCATTGCCAAACGGCTTTGCCAACAGTCGACCCGCGCCCGCCGATGGCCGCATGAACCCGAGTGCGAGATGAATGGCAGTCGTCTTTCCTGCACCGTTCGGCCCGAGAAAGCCGAAGATCTCTCCACGCTCCAGCGAGAGGCTGAAGCCGTCAAGTGCGCGCACCCGCTGACGCGACCACGCAACGCCGTAGTCTTTGGTCACATTCTCGTAATCCAGCACTCCAGTCATCGTGATCGCCAGGGAATCTTGGTGTTAGCGATTCTATGTCAGGCACCAGCTATCCACCCGTTCACGGAACGCGCCAAACACAACGCCCCATCCGAAGACAGGGCGTTGCGATTGGTCGAAGGCGAGAACTAGACGACTTTCACGAAGATGATCACGAGCGTGAACAGCACCAGCGACTCGATAAAGGCGAGGCCCAGAATCAGGGCAAGCTGGACTGCCGGCCGGGCAGCCGGGTTTCGCGCCATCGCTTCACATGCGGCGCCGCCCACCCGGCCCTGGCCGAGTGCGGCCAGTCCGGCGGCAATGGCCATGCCGAACCCGGAGGCTATGGGGACCCAGTTGGTCGCCGGAGCAGCGGCGCTTCCGCCCTGCGCATACGCTGGCATGGCCATCAGCATCATGGCTCCCAGCGAAAAGAGTACGGTCATCAGTTTCTTCATTTCCTTCTCCTTATGAATCGCTGCCAGTGGGTGGTTGACGTTCACCGTGCTGACGCCCTCACGCTGACAGCAAACTTGTAAATCGCAATTAGCGACTAGCGACTAGCGACTAGTAGTGATAAGTGATCTCATAAATCGCTCTTGAAAGGGCACGGCCTTTAGCCGTGCCGCTCGAAGCCGCCAAAAATGAGGGCTTTAGCCCCTGAGGGATAGCCGCTTATATCCTCTTGGTTCATTATGAGGTAGCTTAGATAGCTCCTAGACATTTGTGTACCTAACTCGTCGCCTAGCCTCGAACTGGCTAATTGCTAATTGCTAATTGCTTCTTTAGTGTTCATGCGCCACTGCTTCTCCTATGTACACCGTTGCCAGCAGCACGAAAATATAGGTCTGAATAACCGCCACGCCAATGTGCAGCAGTATGAAAATGACCGGAACGGCCAGCGGAACCAATGAGAAGAACACCAGGATCACTAAGTCGCTGGCGAACATGTTGGCATAAAGACGGATGGTGAGCGAAAGAATTCGCGCCAGATGGCTGAACACTTCAATCGGAAACAACAGGATCGCCAGCCATGGTTCCGGACCCATAAAATTCTTCACGTAGCCGAAACCGTTCGTGCGAATGCCTTGGAAGTGGTAATAGAACCAAGTCACCAACGCGCAGCCCAGCGGCACCGACGGAATCGCGGTGGCCGTCTCAAACCCGGGTATCACCCCGATGAGACAGCCCAACATGATAAAAATACCCAGCACCGTCAAGTAGCCGACGTATCGCTGGTAGCCGTGACCAATCACTTCGTGGCTCTGCTTAGTGACGAACGAATCGATCTCCTCCATCACGTGCTGCATCTTCCCGGGATCGTCCACCGACAGGCGCGCCCGCACGATCGCAAAAAACAGAACGATCAGCACAAACACCACCACCTGCATCGCCACGAAATTGGGAATAGGCGCCCGCGGATTGGTCGCGTGCAGGTGGAAGACGCCCAGGATCGCATTCGCCACGCCGGCGAAGTATTTATTCAGAAGGGCCGTTACCCAAAGTTGTTCAGGCATGAAGGCTTGCTCGTAGAAAGACAGATCTAGTATTGCGATTAGTGCTACTTGACATACCCCCGGCGTCGGTCGGCGTGCGCGTCAAAGCTGTTTAGGAAATCAGAAGCCGCGTCGCAAGGTAACAAATACTTCCACTGCAACTTCGCAGGCCACGGCTACAATCGGAAGACATACGCCCCCCAGGAAGCCGTACAGACCTGCACGAGAAACATTAAATATAACATAGGCCCCAAGCGCGATGAAGGCATATCGCAGCACCGCGCGGAAGACGATTCCACCTCCGCGCTCCTTGCTTTCGCCGGTAGCAACTCGCTCGCCTAGCGCGTCCACCGCTCGCTCCAGCCAGCGCTGGTTGACGTAGGAGATGCCCGCCCCAATCAGAAATCCCGCAGCTACCGGCCAGCGAAAGAACACCAGACACACCAGCAAGCCTGCGGCCGACACCGCGACCATGTACTTGCGAATGCGTTTCAGCGCTCCGCCGAGAAATTCGTCCGCTGCCGAGGAAATGGGTTCAGGCATTGTGGTGGGCACACACCGATCTGCCCGGAAGACGCCACTAATGATTTGTAAGTCCCGCGATCATGGAGCGAGCGGTCGCTATTGTTTTCGCGTGCTCACCATCCGAATCATCTGCACAAACCCTAAGATGGCCCCCACGATGACTCCGGCGATAAACAGCCAATGGGTGTGCAGCCAGTGATCGAGCAGTTTGCCAATCAGCAACCCAACCACCACCGCGGCGGGAATGATAAAGGCGATCTCCGAATAGCGCGCCCACAGGATCGCCGCACTTTGTATTTTGTCGTCCCGGTGCTCATCACCCATGAAGAGAAGGCTATCACCTGCGGTCAAGCGTTGGACAGGTCGCCGAAAAGTCGATGGCGGATGTGGTTTCGGTAGAGCGGACCTTCAGAGCCTGCACTCAGCCCAGAAGAAGGGCCAGGGTTCAAGTTCTCCACTTTTCTCGCAGCATTCAAGTCCGTGAGGGAAGTGTTTTCTGATTTCTTAGGCAGTTGGTGAATCCGTTTCGTTCCAGAGCGTAACAACGGTCAGGGGCCCCGGCGGCGTTCACACGCGACCAAATCGGAACAAGCCGCTAAAGTCGCCGCGCTGATTGTTTGACCGCCGATGCAGCAGACGTTATGATCAAAATGCGGGGTGGAGCAGTCTGGTAGCTCGTTGGGCTCATAACCCAAAGGTCGGTGGTTCAAATCCACCCCCCGCAACCAACAAAATCATAGAGTTGCGGTGATCGCTTCCAACGAACTTGGGTTTGTTTGGGTGCTGTATCACTGGATATTACCCAAAACCGCCGTGGCAACGCGCCCGGCGGTTTCTCTTTTCTCCCGTTCAACCGTTCCCGTGTAAGTGTCCATCGTGGTCGTAATGCTGGCGTGGCGCATGAGTTCCTGAGCCACCTTCATGCGCGCGCCCGCGACATCCAGCGCCGTCGCGAAGGAATGCCGCAGACTGTGCCAGCCAATCTTGCCAAGCCCCGCCCGATTTGCTGCCGGTTGCAAAACGTTTTCCCGGAGCTTGTCGGCGTCGCGGGTCCGCCCTTCGCTGAAGGAAACACAAAATCCCCTTCAGCGCGGTAGCTGGCGCACGCCAGCCAGTTTCGTAACGCTGCAACAATTTCCAGCGCTAACGGCAATGCTGCCTCTGAATATGCAGTTTTCGCGGGTCCGACGTGGTACTGATAAACCGTCCGCCGAACCGTGAGAGTAGCATTCAAGAGATCAACATCACCCCATTGCAGGCCGAGGATTTCTCCGACACGCAGTCCCAAACAGGCCGCCAGAATTACCATGACGCTGTAAGGCGGCTGCAATTGCTCAAGCAACAGTCGAAGCTCCTCCACGGTCAGCCGCCTCGGGATTCTTTGGCGTCTGCTGCTTTGGCGAACGAGCTCGATGGGGTTAACGGTAGTCAGCTCCCATCGCCGAGCGCATTCAAAAAGCGAGTGCATGAGGTTCCGCAGATTAGCCCTGGTCTTGTTTGCCAGCGGCAAAGACTTCAACCAGTGCTCAACTTCCAACGAACGAAAATCAGTCACCGGAACATCATTCCACTTCGGTTGCAGCCACCTGTTGAACAGCGACTTGTAGCTGCTCTGCGTGGAAAATCTTTCCGGCATTTCCTCCCTAACGTAACGCTCAACGATTGCTCTGAAAGTGGGGGTCGCTGCCTGAAAGTTCCCACTGTTGACCGAGAGCCGAAGCCCTTCGAGCCTTCTAAGCGCTGCGGTTCTGGTCGGGTATTCTTGTGTTGTGCCAACGCGAATGCGCCGGTATTGGCGCTTTCCATCAGTTCCCGGTTGATAAAAACGAAAGGCCCAAACACTCTGCTTCGCACCTTTCACCAGTTCCAGACTTCCGTATTGGTAGCGTGTTCGCCTCACGATAAAGCCTCCTCGTTTTGGCGGCACGCATAGCGAGCAGAGTTTACACCCGACCGTAGCGACTGGTCGATTTCAGATTTCCGGAAGCGCCAGAACTTGCCAACTCGAATGCCGGGTATCCTTCCGTTTCGTGCCATTTGCTGCACGGTCTTCGGATGGAGTCCAAGCAATCGAGACACTTCCTCCGCGTCAATCAGCGGTTCAAAATCGTAGTTCATTAGTCAACCGTCCCGAACGAAACTCCGGCACCGTCGCACCTCGTGAAACGGGGGAGAAGCATTCACGCGAGGACGACAGCGCAAAATGCCGGAATCGTCAAAATGAACATCGTGCCGTTGCAAGGACACAGAAAACACGCTTACTTCGCGGCAGCCACAGTCTGGGCACGCTCCCTGACCCTCGTCCTGACCCTGGCTGTCGAGCTCGTCTAACTTCAGCCGGTACAGACTTCCGTAAGTCCTGATAAATCGCTTCCCGCGCGTAGCTCGCAGAAACCACGCCACAGCGTCGGGGTTGTCAATGAAGTCTGCGACCTTCGTGATGTACTTCAGCAGTTCAGGTACTGTGCGACGATCCGCACATTTGATCCAAGTGATGCAACCCCGGCCCTCGGTTGAGCGAAGCCAAGCTTCGTCAAGCTGAGCCTTGCTGATGAATGGTTCGTCGAAGATCACGTTCAAGTGGGGATGCCATGTTTTCGCCGTCTCATTGAACGTAACCTCCAATACTGCCAGCGCACCCCGAACTTCTGCCCAGGTCTTCGAGTGGCGCAGCCTGCCGAACGCGGAAAACAAGTCATCGATGCCCTGTCTCAATTCCGCGAGCGGGCAATTCTTCATGCTCAACGTGAGATACTTCGGCTCCCGTAATCCAGCGATCAGACTTCCAAACTTGTGTTGCGCAGCCATAGAGCGGGCACGCATTTCGAACGGGCAAAGTCTGCACTTGCAGGAAAATGCTGGCTTTGCCCACGTGTGACCGTTGCCACACCGAGAGCCGCGAAACAATCGATGGCATTGCTCCACTTGATCGGCGAGCCGTCGAAAGTAGTGCCGCTTGATTTTCCTGAGCGATTCCACCAAGTCAGACTGCTGGCGAGCGTACTTTTCCCAACGAGCACTTGCGGCGCGGGCTCGTGCCTGCCGTTTCGCAGGCCAGACTTTTTCCCAGCGCCCTGGTCGGCGACGCTCGCCCTCCCAGATGCCGACTTGTTTCCTTGGTATCAAGTAAAGTGGTTCCGCGCCTTCGGCGCTCCGTTCCGCTGGCTTCCGCCAGCGGCGCAGACCCTTACCCCCGGCACCAGCATTCGGCGGCAGCGACCGAATATCGTGCTCGCGTCGAATGCATAGGGCACGTGCTGTCTGCCGTCGAGGGTCGGTGGTCTGCGATTCCCCGTTGCCCCCAGTGCTGCCGCTCCGTGCCCCACTGGTCACGAATCTGTCTCACCACTCTCCTGAATGTCACGCAGAAATCGCGAAAGGCGAGTGCGAGTGGTAGGCTGCTGATAAGGGACAGTGTTTATTGGGCTTGTGGGGCGAGACTCGCACTCGCACTGGCGCGAATTGTGCGAGTGCGAGTGCGAGTGCTGTACGGCGGCGGATTTTTAGGAATTGCCGGATTTAGTCCGAGACTTTGCGTGCTTAGAAATGTATTTCTGAATCGTTTCCTTCGCGGCGGCGTTAGTTCTATACGCGTGAACCCAATCTGACGGTCCAACGCGGAATTCTTTTCGTCCCCAAGCGTTCAACCAGCTCGGTAGCATAGTTATGCGTTTCTGCTGTATGTCCTTGCACACCGCCTCAATGTAGTCCTTTTCCCGGTTATGCTTCATGCACGCTTCCCGGATTGCCGCGATACGCTGTCCTCGGTCTGGGGCAGTCACCCTCGGTTTACGTGCGAGTTCACGGAGCACTCGCAGGCCATTAAGGTGCTGTGACACTTTGTTCGCAGCCTCGCCATGATGAACGCAGACCCATGCCCTTCCGGGATTCTTGTAAGGCTCAAAGATCAGTCCGCATGAGAATGCTCTCCTGCATCCCGGAACACAGCATTTCCGCTTATCACCTACCACTTCGGCAGTGACGAGCTTAGGTTCTTTTGTAGCACCAAGCTCGCCAAGCGCGGACACAAAGTCCTCATAGTCTCGCTTGGATATCATGCGGGCGAGCATCTGAGCGTGTCGCTGGCACCACAAAATCTGCGGAACCTGCATTCGTTGCGGAAGGAACTCCGAACCCAACTCGTCGCATCCTGCAACGGAACATTCTTGCACCTGTACTACATCGGGCCGGAGTCTGATTCCCTCGTTGCCAAAGTCCATTTGCTTACTCGACATGTTCAGCAGTCGGGTCTAATTTGTTGTTGTAATTGCCTTCGACTGCCTCCCCCGGCGCGTTCATGATTTAGCGCCAGCAAGCGGGTGAGAATGTCATCATCAGAGAGATCGGGCGGCCAGCCATAGGCAGCGAAGACGGCTTCATCCAGCTTGCGATGGGCCTCCGCCAGCCACGACGGGCGCGCATTATAGAGATTGGTGAGTGTGCGCTGTTTGAGTTCGCCTTGGCTTGCGCCCGACGGGTTCAGCCACGCATCGCGCTTCTCCAGCAACTCGCGCGCCGCCGCTGCGATGGCCTCCACCCGGGGCGAGTCTTTCGGTTCGTGACCGGGTGCCCAAGGGAAGGGGAACGTTTCAAAGCAGGCGGATGCATTATACGTGGGTCTGCCGCCCTCCGATCCATCACCATGCCAAGAGCAGTTCGCTAGACTCCAAGCCTCATGCGGTCTGGACGTCAGCACCCCAAAGAAATAGTCATCATCTCGGGTGAAAATATAAAGCCGACTATCCGGTACTACTTGAGCGTCCACCCAGGCGAAGAGCCTGTGCTTGGCCACACGCGGTGTGGCAATCAACCGGCTCTTGCCGGTCTTAGCCTCGCGCAATTCGCTGCCACTTCGCCCCAGTCGCCACCAGTTTTCCCTTCGCTGGCGGTCTTTGTTCGCCATGCGGAACGGCCTGACTCGTTTCTTGACCAATTCGAAGGGCGCTTCGAAGAGTGCGGCTTCTGATTCGGATAGCTCGCCGAAATCGATAATCCATAGACCTCTGTTCCGGCCTACTACGTCAGTTGCATTGATCCAAGGCTTGATAACGAGTGAGTTCGATAGGCGATTCGGATTTCCAAGGGGCAGAAGTTTCTTTGCTTCTTCCGGTGAGATTTCAAACTTGCCTACCTTCACCGGGCCTTGGAACGCAATCCCAAGATTCTCTAGGAGCCCGTTGGCCGTTGTGGTGTCTGTTTCGCTGGAAAGATTCGCATGAATTTCGTGAACGCTTGCGCCGTCCAGAAAGCGACTTTCTTGCGCTCCATTATCGAAACCGATAAGTGAAACACGCACTGCCGCACCTTCGAGAATCCACGGGCGGTCACTCCATGCCATAAAGATGCTGCCGCTTTCTTGTATGCGCTGAAGCACCTTAAGATTCGCTCCCGCGCGAATTGCTTGGGTTGCCAGCAGACCAGCGCGCTTTGCTCGGTGTGCTTCGATCATCGCCCGCGCCTTCTCAAACCAGTACGTCACCAGATCGGCCTCGGGCGGCACACGGCCCGCATACACGGCGAAGAGCGCATCCACGTAACTGTCGCCTAACTCTGTGCGCAAGCGCTTGCCGCCAAGAAAAGGCGGGTTGCCGATGATGCAATCAGCCTCGGGCCATTCGGGTTCTATGGCCTTGCCTTCGGCGTCGTGAGTGACAATGGCATCGCGGTGCTGAATGTTATCGAGCTTGCGCAGAATAGGCTCTGTGGGCCAGCCAATGCCGTTCTGGTTGAGCCATTGCAGGTAGCCTATCCAAACGACCACCGAGGCCAACTCCTGCGCGTACACGTCTTTCTCCAGCCCGAAAAGCTGCGAAGGGTGCACCTGTTTCTCCAGGAATGTCGGAACGCCATGCTCTGCAGAGAAAACGCGGACTTCGCGCCACAAGTTGAGCATCCGTCGCAAAGCGAGATATAAGAAATTTCCGCTGCCGCACGCGGCGTCAAGAATGCGAACTCCGGACAGTTCCTCAACCCAATTGAAGAGCGTGTCCTGCAACTGCTTCCGAAGTTTTGGGTAGACAGTCCCTTTCTTTTTTGCAGCGGCTTCCGCAAGCGCTTCCTTCTCGGCAGCCTCCGCCAGCGCGCTAGCTTCAGCCTTCACCGCCTCCCAGCGCCTTTGTAGCGGCTCGATTACAACAGGTTCCACGATAAGCAGAATGTCTTCCCGGCTGGTGTAGTGCGCGCCTGCCTGCGAGCGCTTTCCGGGATTCAAGCTCCGCTCAAAGAGTGTGCCGAATATCGCTGGTTCCACCTGTGCCCAATCCAGGGCGGCAGCAGTGCGCAGCACAGCCATATCGGCGGAGGTCAGATCGAAGACTCCATCATCAGCAAACAGCCCGCCATTGAAATAGTGGATGTCATGCTCGCCAAAGGTGTTCCCGCTGGTGGACATTGCGGCGAAGAGCTGGCGGAGTTTGCGTGTAAAGTTGGCCGGTCTAGCTTTGTCGAGTTCGATCATTTTTCGGAACAGATGATCGGGCAACAGGCTGATGCTGTCCGCAAAGAGACAGAAGAGCAGACGCATAAGGAAATGCGCAGCGCGCTCAGGGTCAACACCGCGTTCCTCCAGGCTGCCTGCAAGTTTGGCGAACTCCGAGGCCGCGTCCTCTGTGACGCGCGCTTGCGCGGCTTCGGGGTGGAGTAACTCGGGATTGGTAAACACCGCCCGGAGAACTTCCAAAGGCGGGAGCGCACAAGTAGGAGAGGGCGCGGCGGTGAGCAGATCCTCCAGCGTAAACCTGTAAACCAGCGGGCGAGTGCCCGTGAAGTTGGTATGAACCTCGAAGCGCTCCTGGTCGCAAACCACCAGCAGCGGGGGGCTCTCAGAGGTCCCTCGCGATAATCCAGGAGCTGAAGATAAGCGCCCTGTAGGTCTTTGTGTTTGCCTTTGTACTCCCACGCGAAGTAACTCCGTTTCCAGACGTCGGCAAACCCCTTCCCGCCTCTGGTCTTTGACACGCGCTTTTCAAAGGTGAAGCTTTCGCCACTTTGGTCTTCAGCCGCAGGATGAGGCTGCCCTAGCACATCGCATAATTCAATGAATTGAGGTTGAGCCCCGGAGCGCTCGCTCAGCGTGCTGGCCTTCCATTGCGCGACAAACTCAGGCAGAGAAAGAGACATTTGGCTTCGGACTTCGCTTGAAAGGTGATTCTTTCAAAGCTGGGGCCTTTCGCCAAGTATCGGATCGAATACGAATGTATCAGCAGGGGGTCTTCCGTTTCGCTCAGGCTTACCTATCCTGTCGTTCCTTGCGGGCTTTCCGCTGTTCGATGTCCCAGCACGCTTCCTGGACGGTTGGCTCCAGCGCTTCCTTGGCCTCTAATTCAGTGACATCCTCGGGCAAGTCAGCCAAAATCTCGGCGCACTCCCGCCGTACCCTCAATGCGTCCAACTCGGTCTTAGCCCAGGGGAGTTGCTGAATTGCCACTGAAGTACGCGTTCCTTCAGCAGTCGCTTCTCGACGGCTTCCTGGATGGGCCGGACGACTTCTTCTGCTGATGCCTGCAATTCTTCTTTGTCGGCGCTTCCATCTAGCCGCCGGATGACCTCGCGTGCCGCTCGTCTAGCGCGGGCTTTCTCCTGGTCCGTGGCTAAGTAAGAAAGCTGCCACAGCGCGGCGTCGATCACTCGTTCTCGCTGCCTTTGCGCCTGTTGCTCTGTTTGGAAGCGCTCCATCAGCGCCGCTATCGTGTGCCCTAAGATCACCGCCATCCGGGGCGCATCACTGAGCTGCCTCTTTTGCACCTCCACTTCCACAGCACCGATAATTTCCTTCTTCTGCGCCGCCGAAAGCCAGCGGCACCCTGGAATAGCTAAGACCTGGTTGGCCTCTTCCAGCCATCGGCAGCGGAAAGCGGCGGTATTCCGTTGGGATTCTTTCCTTGCCCGCTCTTGCGCGCTCGTGCTCAAGTTGCTCCCGCTCAAGCTCAAGCTCAGCCTGACGCTCGGTGGCCTCCTGCTCGCGCTCCTCTTCTTCCGCCCGTTGCTGCTCGGCTTCGCGCTGCTCTTCTCGCTGGAGCCTCACGAGTTCCCGCCTGGCCCTCATTTCCTGAGCCTCCAACGTCAGCTCTTCAAGTCGCTCGCGCCGATTCTGAAGGACGGGTGAAGCGTCACGCACTGGGCGAAACCGCTCCTGCTTCGGTTCCCGCAGTGTATCCACGCTCTCAGCCAAAATGCGCAGGTGTCCGCCGGGTGTGCGGAAGCTCTCCAATCTACCCTCAGCCACCATGCGCTTGAGTGTCGGGATCGAAACGCCTAACACCGATGCGGCTTCGCTGGCGCTGAATGATTCGACATGGGAACGATTTTTGCCGGTATTTTTCACGATTTTTGTGTCGGTATTTCGTGACTCTTATAAGGGTAACAACTAACTTGACAGACCACGAATCTTCTGCCATACTGGATTCATGAGCGCCGAACCCAAGACCCTTCAAGAAGCAATTTTATACTTCGCTGATTTCGAGAACTGCAAGAAGTTTATGATCGAACTCCGCTGGCCTGATGGCATCGTGCGCTGTCCGCAATGCGGCTCGGATAACGTGAGCTATCTTGCAAAGGCGCGAGTATGGAAGTGCTATGCCAAGCATCCTTGCGCCAAGTTTTCTTTGAAAACCGGAACCATCTTCGAGGACTCGGCGCTGCCTCTAGACAAGTGGGTCGCCGCCGTTTGGCTGATCGTAGATTGCAAGAACGGGATCAGCAGCTATGAAGTAGCCCGCGATCTCGGCGTATCCCAGAAGTCGGCATGGCACATGATGCACCGCATTCGGTTTGCCCTTCACGGCGAGTCTTCCGGGAAGTTCTCCGGCGAAGTGGAAGCTGACGAAACTTTCATCGGCGGCAAAGCCCGCAACATGCACGTCGCCCAACGCAAGCGCCGGATTACCGGGACTGGCGGCAAGGACAAAACCGCAGTCATGGGGATTCTTGAACGCGGCGGCAAGGTGTGTACCGTTGTGGTTCCGAATCGCAAGAAGTCTGCCCTGCAAGCTGAGGTCAAGAAGCATGTCGAAGCTGGCGCGGCGCTCTACACCGACGCTTTGCTGTCCTACGATGGCCTCGAAGGGGATTATGCACATCAGGTAATCGACCATGCCGTGAAGTACGTCGATGGTAGGGTTCACACCAACACTCTTGAGAACTTCTGGTCTTTGCTTAAGCGCGGGATCAATGGAACCTATGTCTCAGTCGAACTGTTTCACCTGTTCCGGTATTTGGATGAACAGGCATACCGATACAACAATCGCGCAACACTGCACAATCCGATGAACGATTTCGACCGCTTCAAGATGGCGATGTCTCAGATCGTCGGCAAGCGCCTCACCTGGAATCAACTCACCGGCAAGCTGACAGATGGACAAACGTGCATTAACTGACAAGGAACGCCAGCGGCAAAAGCGAGGCAAGCGAAAAGCCAGTTAGCCTTTGTGGGCGGCTGGCCTTCTCTTTTTCGGCGTGCTTTTTTTGAATGGACTGGGCGGGAGTGCGCTCTTGGGAACTGACAGAATGGTCTTCATCGCATTGCGGAGGCGCTTAAACGCCTCCGGCCCTTCGATCATTTCTGCGTGTGGCTTCATGCCCTATAATCACTGCCTGGATAATTGCGCGTATCACCCTCGGAACTCTTGGCGGGGGACTCTGGGCGATGCGTCGGCAAGCGGCTCCTGATTGAGAGCGCAGTGCGCTCTTCCGTCTGGAGGATGCGCCGATGTGTGCCGAAAGTCAATACTGCTCGTACAGTCATCTTTCCGCCATGCTTGACCGGACTGGAACTGATTGGTTGATTGCGATGTTTGAAACCTATTTTGACGACAGTGGAACTGATAACAACTCGGAGATTGCGGTCGCTGCGTGTTACGTCTCCGCAAAACGCGGATGGGACGATTTTGTAAAAGCGTGGGACAACGCCAGGTGGGAAGAAGGGTTTGAAGCCTTTCATATGGCGGATTTCTTAGCCCCGTCCGAGCAACAGCGAAAACCGTGGTGTGATTGGGGCGATACGAAGAAAGGCCATGTTTACAAACGGCTGGCAAATATCGTCAATGAAAACAAACGCATCGGAATAGCCGCAGCCGTGCCTAAGAAAATATGGGATTCAACACCCGAACACATTCGGCAATGCTACGGCCGAGAGCACTACACTTTTGCCGTACGATACTGCTTACTTCGCATCGCTGAATGGAGAAAGAAAAGTCTGATCTCGCTTCCGGTCCGATATGTGTTCGATTGGGAGATGGAAAAAACGCCCAAGCGAATAGAGATTTCAAAGATTCTCAACACCATGACCGAATACCCATCGATCGCCCAAGCCATCGGGCTGGAGGCGGACGGTTACAGCTTTGAAAAAAAGAAGAAGTTCAAGCCACTGCAAGCGGTAGATATTTTGGCGTGGCAAATGCGTTGCCACATGCAAAAGATTTGGCCTCTCGGACATGACGATCCTGCACTCTGTCACCCCGGTTTTCGTCAACTCCGCGAGGATCAAGAGATGGACTTAGGATTTTTCACGGAAGAAAACATTCACAAATTCGTGCGGGACGCGGATGCGCTAGTTGAACAATCCGGCCAGGCGCTCCCCGTCCTATATCCATGAGACGAACGACAAGAAACGGAGGCATAAAAATGCCAGCACCAACGTATCTATCTGAGCATTATCAAACGATGACGCTCCATGTGAAGAAAGACGACTCGCGTCTTGACGCCAGCTACGAACAAGGATGGCGCGTGCTTAAGATGGCCCTGCACCCTGACGGCGAGCGCATCACGCTTCTACTGGAGAAACAGTTTCCAACTCCAAGCTAGGGCTTAGTGCCACATAAGAGCAGTCATCGGCTAGCGCACCAAGATACATTTCCCCGATCTTGCCAGCTCTCACGAGGGCCTTCACTTTGCGGTGATGCTCCACATCAGATCGCCGGACGATTTCTATAATCTCAGCCAGTAGTTCGTCTCCGAGGTCAATGGCAGTATTCATACCACAGATGTAGCACAATAGACTCAGTCCTGTCACGGCTCCCCAATTGCATCATTTTGGGCTAAGGTCAGTCAAATTAGTTGTTACCCTTATAAGGCCATTTCACTGGGAGCAGCCTCGTTTCATTAGCGATTTTTGCTGATTTTTGTCCATCGTTCTGAGACGGAATCACTCATTATTTAGAAAGGGGGCCGGGTGAGGATCGGTCCCGTGTGCACGGCGGCGCCTCCAGATGTCGGCGGCGAATTCCTGGCGTTTCTCCTTTGGTGTCTCGTGGATGATCTTCCCGCCGGCGTCGTGCCGGCCTCGTTGGTGCTGGAGTACGGCCTCAGTGTATTGCGCCAGGGTTCGCGCGCCGGGGTTGTATTGCCGGGTGCGCTTTCCTTTTCCCGCACGCGCCATGGCGAGCCCGAGTCGGGTATTGCAGGACTTACAAAGCCAGCGGAGATTGTCGGGCGAACCGTTCGATTCGTCGCCGTCGGCGTGATCTATCACAAGAAACGAGTTGAACCGCACAAGGCACATCTGCGCGGCGAAGGCGGGCAGCATTCGGGCGTGTGGGCACGATAGCGCTTGGCCCGGTCGGTGATCTGGTGTGCTAGGCTTTCTCCAGAATGCGCCGCACACCGGGCGCGGCTTTATTCCCCCTGCTCTTCGCCCTCTTCTTCTTCCTCTTCAGCATCGTCATTGCCAGTGACGATGTCGGAGATTTCGTCGAGCCGAGACTGCAAGTCCTCGTTCTCGGCTTCGAGTTCCTGGATGCGGTCCTGCAATTCACGGCGCGTTAGTACGGGCATTTTCCTTGCTCCTTTTGGATTTGACAAGTTGATGCGGCGTTCTTGAGCGTAGTCTTCAAGAGTCTCGTCCTCGATCTCGTCGGCCCGGTCGTCGTCCTCGCGAACGTCACGAGTGAAGCGCACGGCCTGCGCCTTGCGGGATTCGAGCTGTTTACGAGTTAGGGTTTTCATGCCGACAGGCTACCCGTATGTACCGGAGTTGATCCAGCCACGCAATACACGGACAATTGGGTTATCCCAAAAACCGAGCGGGTTCAGGTTGTCAGCGGCTGCTATTCTCGTTACAGCATCTACGAGGCGGTAACTGCGATGCTTTTGGCAACGGAAGAAGTCGAGATTCAGTACGACGGTGCGTCGCACTCATATCCCTGTAGCATTTCCTTTGATCTGAAACGAAGCAACCCCCTTTCACTAGAGCCACTGCAATCTATAGACGCTATCTGCTCCGACTGGACTGCGCACAAGCCATTCCTGCTAGCAATCTCGGGTGTGAAAAAGGCGGTGGAATGCATCGCAGAGTCGGTCACAGTTCGAATCGGAGAAGAGCCAAGCGGAACGCTCGTAAAGCTCTTCCCTCGTTTTTCGCTAATTGAACGAGATCACCCTGCCGACTTGTCGGTGATGAACGCTGGCGTGCTAAATCTGCCCTACAGGTTCGACATGTACAGCGGCGCAGCTACCCTTGTGCTTACTCACCAAGACTGGGAACTGGAGCTAAAGCCGGTGACGGAGCGTACGCTTCTTTATGACCCGTCGATACAGAATGAAGAGTATAAGTTCACTCATTACCTCTCAGTACGTCGTGCAAATGGCACTCCTTTCAGTTGCGGGGAAGGTCACGAGCAGCTTGCTCATGTTTCAACGTTCTTTTCGTTCTGTCATGGGCATTGGGTCTCTACCGCTCTGTGCAACGGAATCGACAAACGTGGACTGGTCGTCATGGAGGAATGGGGAACACGCAAACTAAGCCCATGGTGCGAGCCAATGGGCTGGCTTGATCAGCATCATGGGAATGCAATGGCTGACCTCTTCCCCGGATTCATGAGCCGCTTGTCCGATCCCAGTTGGCGGGAACTCCTGGGGCAGGTGATTTATTGGTATCTGCGTGGCGATACAAACGACGTCGGGCCTGATGGAGCCTGCATCCTTCTTCAAGTTGCACTCGAACGTCTGGCTTGGCACCTTCTCGTGAGAGCACGACGCTCAATATCGGAGGAGGGCTTCTTCAAGCTTTCGGCTGCGGATCGCCTGCGCCTTCTGTTGGCAGCGTCCTCAATTCCAGCTACCCTGCCGCTGGAACTGGAACAGCTAAATCGCGCAGCAAAGGAAATGAAGTGGCTTGACAGACGCAAGCCTTCGCCGAAATTCGGAATAGGCTCGTTCACCCTCCCAAGAGCAGCCGAAGCACTGCAACAATGCCATGGTATGACGCCTACCGGCTCGGGAAGTGGTACGTGGAACTGATTATCCTCAATTGCTGTGGCTATTCGGGGGATTATTCAAATCGTACGCGAAAGCAGCGTTGGGTGGGTGAAGTGGAACGCGTCCCATGGGTTTGAACGTGGCTCTCTACGGTCCCCCGGTTTGCTCCTGAGCCCGCCTGCGCCGCCGAGCAATTGCCATGCGTAATCCCTTTTCGGCGAGGTAGCGCCCGTAGGCATCCAGTTTGTCAAAGCCGCGCGTTTGGAGCCGCAGTATTTCCTTGACCGTCTTGCCCTGTTCGATCATTCGCATAGCGGCGTCTAGTCGGGGATCATTGGGCCTGCCCGGTCTTGGCGGAAGTGTCTGGCGAAAGAGTCGGATCAGGTATGTCTTGAACGCTTTCGGATCGCGAGTGATTTCCTGAGCAAACTCCCGGCGGAGTTGTTCCGTAAATTCGCGGGCCAGAACTTCTAAGCGGCTAAATCGAGATACCACCCTTCGTGGAAGTGACCTGCCCGCTTTGGGAGACTCCGGACGCATGCAACCCAACAATTCGGGTTCGATTTGGGTGTGATAAGCATTGCCCAGCGTTCCTCAACATCCTTCAGGCTTGCTATGCGTGCCGCAAAATTAACAAGTTAGCCTGAGTAGGTCGATCTCATAACCCAAAGGTCGGTGGTTCAAATCCACCCCCCGCAACCAAACCAACATCTGCTGCGTCAAGCAGTTCGATACGATTGCTCAAGCGCAACGGCCGGTAGGTTAGTTGCTTTTAGCTCCCGTTAACCGCAACCTAGCCTTTTGCGGCAATTTCTTCCAACAGAATCCCCAAGCTGCCTGATCAGACTGCGTCTGCACCTGAAGAAAGGTGGAAGTCATAGCCCGGCTGTTGTCAGTTAACGTAGGCCTCCCGCGCGACATCTCTTGGGAGGGAAAAGTCGTACACACCGCTGTGTGGAAAAGTGCGGTCCAGGGCCGTCGCATGGTACGACGGCTTAACGTTGACGGCGATGGCCAAGGTGATCTGGCCGGTCACGGAGGAGAGCACCGCGCCGTCTTCGTGTATCAGGCAGATTCCTATCATTACTGGGAAAAGCAGTTCGGCCGAAACGACTTCACCTGGGGGCAGTTCGGCGAGAACTTCACCGTCGATGGCCTTGCCGATGACGAAGTTTGCATTGGCGATCGGTATCGCATTGGGAGCGCACTCTTCGAGGTGACACAGCCCCGCGTTACCTGCTACCGGGTCGGCATTCGAATGAATGAACCTCGCATGGCGGCCCTCCTGGTAGCGCACCACAGGCCCGGCTTTTACTTCCGTGTGTTGGAAGAGGGCGAAGTGGGAAGCGGGGATGAGATCGTCAAGGTCGCCGAACATCCTGTGCGCATGACCGTGGCCGAGGCCGATGCGCTGCTCTATCTGCGTGGCCACTCGCGCGATCAACTGCAACGCGCGCTGAGCATCCCAGCTTTAAGCCCCGGTTGGCAGGCTTCCTTCAAGGCCATGCTTCAACAAGAAGAGCCGGGAGGAGTCACGACGGGAAACTCGGGCCTGGGGCCGGTGAGCGAACCACCGCCGGCATGGCCGGGATTCCGTCCGATGAGGGTGGCGGAGATCAAGCAAGAGAGTAGCAACGTGCTCTCACTTGTGTTCGAGGCAGCCGACGGCAGCCCCCTCAGCCCTGCCCTACCGGGTCAGTTCGTTGTCCTGCGAATGCGGCCGAATCCGGACGCGCCGCCGCTGCTACGCAACTACTCGTTGTCTGATGTTCCCAGCGCCGATCACTACCGCGTGAGTGTGAAGCACGAAGTGAATGGGGAAGCCAGCACTTATCTCCACACTCGGGTCCGTCGCAGTGATGTGTTGGATGTAAGTGCTCCCATGGGCAGCTTCACCCTGCGGCCCGGCGAAGGCCCGGTGGTGCTGGTTAGTGCGGGTGTGGGAGCGACGCCAGTCCTGGCAATGTTGCACGCCTTGGTTGCCGGGTCTTCGGCGCGCCAAGTCTGGTGGCTGTACGGGGCGCGCAGTCGTGATGATCACCCGTTCTTTCAGGAGGCGCGCGACTTGCTGCGCAGGCTGCAACAGAGCCACAGCTACGTACGGTACAGCAGACCTGGTCCGACAGGACCGGCTTGGCGTCGACTTCGATGCTCCGGGCCACCTTGACGCGGCCGCGATCGAGCAACTCGGTGTGCCGCGAGACGCCGATTTCTACCTGTGTGGACCGCCCAATTTTCTGCGTGACCTAACTGCGGGCCTTTCGACCTGGGGCGTCCGTGCTGATCGGGTGCACACGGAAGTCTTTGGCCCCAGCGAAGCGATAACGCCGGGCATAACGGCTGCAGCCCCTCGACCGTCCCATCAGCCCTCGGGGCCTGCCGGCGCGGGCACCGCGCGTCTCCTTTGCGCGCAGTGGTCTTGCGGTCGCGTGGGATGCGAAATATCAAAGTTTGCTCGAGTTGGCTGAGGCCTGCGATGTTCCGGTGAGATGGTCGTGCCGCACGGGCGTCTGCCATACCTGCGAAAGCGGCCTGATCTCTGGCACCGTAAGCTACCGGCCCGAACCGCTTGAGCCACCCGCTAACGGCAAGATATTGATTTGCTGCTGCCAACCTGAGGAGGAGGTAGTCGTAGACATCTGAGTTGGGAGCGTGACCGTCGTGGTGCTGAACAACACCGGCCACTGGGTACTTGAGGAGCCTAAGGACACCACCGAAGCGCTGCAAGAGTTTCTCTGACGTTCCAGGCTACGGTCGACGGCACGCAATTATGAAGCATCTAACTTTCCACCGTTCGATCATGGCTCCGGGGACTAAGACGCGAGAAGCTGCCTTGCAGCCTCTAATTTTGTCGGCTATGAGACGGGCACCGCCTGCGCATCGCCCGCTGCCGTTCCCGATTTTGATTTTCGGTTCCCCAAAACAGGAACCGTCAAGGCCCTGATTTGTAGGGTACTTGAAGTCCTATCAGGCGAAACTGAGTTTCATTCTGGAACTCAGGGACAGCAGGGTTGATTCCCCGGCCGGAGAACGATACAGAAGATCCCCAAAGGAATCAGCATCTAAGAGCGATTGTGGTTTTGGCGGGAGACGTGCTCTATACAAGCACGTGTGCAATCCGATACAAAGCGAATCCGGATCATGAACCTGGCCGGCCACAACCCGATCGGCAGTACAGAAACGGAACAATTGGCAAACCAACTCGGCTGCCATCCCATCTCCTGCAATGACGAAATCACACAGGTGTCCTCCGCCGAGCAGGGACGCGAGGGGCGCGATCCGGGAAACCCGCGCTCCTCGCGCACCTTCAGTGGCGACTACGCCGACCTGGTACATGAACTGGCGAACACCACGACGGCCGTGTTGATGAATGCCCAGGTCCTGGGATGCAAGCTTCCTCCCTATAGCCGCTTGAAGCGGCCGCTCCGGGAAATCGAGCGTAACGCGCAACGCGGAGGGGAATTGTTAAAGCGGTTGTTGAGTCGGCTGGCGACAGATACAACCAACCAGGGGAGCGAAGACAGCTTATGCCCGCAACCATCGCGGTCGGGATTGACGAATACGGTGACGGCCCAGGAGCCGGGTGTTGACTCCGGAAGTGCGGTGAATCTGCCGCCCCGGATGAATTCCCACCCGGCTCCTGTTTTTCCTTCAGGCCCACAATCTAACTCACATCATTCTGTGATGGTTGCACTAGCACGTTTCCCAAAAAGGGATGATGGTAATGAGTAGTAACACCCAAATTAATTCGGCGCCGCAACTCGGGGGCGGGCCGCCGGAGAAGGGATGTCCCACGTGCATGCCATTGCGCCAGTGGCAGTTAGTGAAACGGGTTGCGAAACCAATGGACTGAATTTGTTGATCGTCGACGATGAGCGCTCGATGCGTGATTCCTGCCAGGAAGTCGCCCGCTCACTCGGATTTAACACTCAAGTGGCCGACACGCCGCAACACGCCTATCAGATTCTCGAAACCAGCAGTACGGACGTGGTGCTGCTCGACCTTCGGCTGCCGGGCAATAGCGGGCTGGAGGTTTTGCGGGAGATCAAGCAGCGCCGTCCTGAGGCCCTGGTGATTGTCATGACCGGCTTTGCCACGGTGCAATCTGCGGTCCAGGCCATGAAGTTGGGCGCCTACGATTACGTCACCAAACCGTTCAACTTCGAGGAACTGCGCCTGATGCTGGAGCGGGCCGCGGCCCACCTGAGGCTGACCACCGAGAACCGCTTGTTGCGGGAGCAGGTGAAGTCGAGGCATGGCTTCGGTTCGCTGGTGGGGCACGCGCCGGAGATGGAGAAGCTGTACCGCATCATCGCCAAGGCGGCACACAGCACCCATCCCGTGCTGATTCTGGGAGAAAGCGGAACCGGCAAGGAGCTGGTGGCGCGTTCCATTCACTATTCCGGGCCGTTTCGCGACCGTCCCTTTATTCCCGTGGATTGCGGCTCGCTGGTTCCGACGCT
Source organism: uncultured Acidobacteriaceae bacterium (assembly GCA_963836295.1). GTDB lineage: Bacteria > Acidobacteriota > Terriglobia > Terriglobales > Acidobacteriaceae > Bog-257. Next base: position 879,701 of record CAWIIY010000017.1, read on the forward strand.
GATCGAGAGCGAGCTGTTCGGCTATGTCCGCGGCGCCTTCACCGGCGCGGCGCGGGCCAAGGACGGGTTGCTGGCCACGGCCGAAGGCGGGACCGTTTTTCTTGACGAAGTGGGCGAGCTGCCGGTAGACCTGCAAGCCAAGCTGTTGCGCGCCATCCAGGAGAAAGAAGTGCGCCCGGTCGGCGGCACCCGGGCCATACCTATCAACGTGCGTATCCTGGCGGCCACCAACCGCGACCTGGACGTAGCGGTGCAGCAGGGGACCTTCCGCCGCGACCTGTACTTCCGTCTGAACGTGCTTACCTTGCGCATCCCTCCACTACGGGAGCGCAAGCAAGACATTCCTCTGCTGATCGGCCACGTGCTGGAACGGATCAACAGCGCGACCGAGATGCAGCACAGCGTGGGGGACGATGCCCTGCGCGTGATGCTCAACTATGATTGGCCGGGCAACGTGCGCGAACTGGAGAACTGCGTGGAACGCGCCTGCACGACCTGCTCTTTACCCACCATTCACATTGCCGATTTGCCGACCCAGTTGCGCAACTTCCAGGCGTCAGCCAAGACGGTGGCCCCGGTCCCCGATCCGGAGGTCATTACGACCATCGCCGAACTGGAGAAGCAGGCCATCCTGCACGCCATCGAAGTGTTGCAGGGCGACAAGCTGGAAGCCGCGCGACGTTTGGGCATCGGCAAGACCACGCTGTATCGCAAACTGAAGGAATACGGCTCGGCGCTCTGACGTTCCTCGTCCTGCGCGCATACGCGCGTATGGATAGGCCGAAACAAGCGCCGGCCAAGGTTGTTGGACTGATAAGCGCCGCCTCCGGCGTCACTGGTGAAGTGTGCCCGCGAAGCGCGGCAGGGAGAAACGTATGATTCTGTTGGTGACCACATCTTCTCGCGCCCAGGAGTGCGCCGCCGCACTGGAACAAGGCACCGGGCAACCAACCCAGGTGGCCAACTCATTGCCGCATGCGGTCACGCGGCTGCAAACCACGGAATATGACGCCTTGGCAATCGATCAATCGCTGCTGGAGGCCGACTTCCGTGCGCTCGATACCCTGCTGAATCACGCCGGCACCGCGCAGCCGATTTACGTGAATTTGGCGCTGCATCGTAACGACCGGGTGGTGCGCGAGGCGCAGGTTGCTTTGCGCCGGGCCGAGAAAGAAAAGAAATGGGCCATGAACATGGCGGAGCGCATCTTGCGGAACCAACTGCGCGGCGAGGTCACCGGCATCCTGCTCACCTCGGAGCTGGCGTTGCGCCAGCCGGCCATCCCGGCTGAGGTGGTGGCCAAGATTCGCCTGGTGCAGGACATGGCCGAGAAGATGCGCTCGCGGCTGCATGCTTTCTAGGAATTATTCACCACCGAGGCACCGAGAAGAATGTTGTCACCACAGAGACACAGAGAGATGCAGAAGAAGGGAATTACTTTTCCGCCACGGAGGACACGGAAATCATGGAGCTTCTATGGTTATTTTTTCTCCGCGCCCTCCGTGTTCTCCATGGTGACAACGTTCTTCTCTGTGCCTTGGTGTCTCTGTGGTTGATTTACATTTCTCCTACCGCACCGCCATCACCAGCAGCCTGCGCTCGGTCATGTCCTCAATCGAGTAGCGCAGTCCTTCGCGGCCCTGGCCTGAGTCCTTGACGCCTCCATACGGCATCTGGTCGACGCGGAAGCTGGGCACGTCGCCCGCGATGACGCCGCCAACCTCGAGTTCCTCAAAGGCCATCTGGATGAGCCCGGCATCGCGGGTGAACACGCCGGCTTGCAGTCCGTAGATCGAGTCGTTGATCTGGTGCAGCGCCTCGGGGAAAAACTCGTAAGGCTCGATCGTCACCAGCGGTGCAAAAACCTCGGCGCAGTTGACCCGCATCTCGCGGCTGGTGCCGGTGAGCACTGTAGGCTCAACCATGGCGCCGTTGCGCTGGCCGCCACACAGCAGCTTGGCGCCGCCCTTCACCGCCTCCTCAATCCATTCAGCCACGCGCACCGCATCCTGTTCGCGGATCAGTGGAGGAACGTCGGTGCTCTCCTGCATGGGATCGCCCGACTGCAACTTGCCGACACCATGCACCAGCAACTCCGAAAATTTGTCGAACACAGAACTTTGCACCAGGATGCGCTGCACGGAAATGCACGTCTGGCCCGCGTACGAGAAGCCGCCGGCAACGCAGCGATGGGCAGCGTGCTCCAGATCGGCATCGCTGTGCACGATGACGCCGGCATTTCCGCCGAGTTCCAGGGTGACGCGCTTCTTGCCGGCACGTGATTTCAGTTGCCAGCCCACCGCAGCGCTACCGGTGAAGGTGAGCAGCTTGATGCGATCGTCGCTCACCAGCAGGGCAGCGTTGTCGTTGGAGAGTGGCATGACTGCGAGCGCGCCCTCGGGCCATCCCGATTCGTGCACAATCTCGGCCAACAGAAACGACGAGATGGGTGTCTGCGGCGCGGGTTTCAGGATGAGCGGACACCCGGCGGCCATGGCCGGAGCAACTTTGTGCGCCACTAGGTTCAGCGGAAAGTTGAATGGGGTGATGGCAAACACCGGCCCCAGCGGGAAGCGCCGCACCAGGCCCCATCGCCCGCCAGTCGATTCCAGAGTGTCCAGCGGAAGGTACTCGCCGTAAATGCGGGTACTTTCTTCAGCGGCAATCTGGAAGGTGTTGATGGCGCGCTCCACCTCGATGCGCGCCGTCTTGATCGGCTTGGCGGCCTCCTGGCAGATGGTGCGGGCGAATTCCTCGCGCCGCGTGGTGATGCCGTCGGCAACCTTGCGCAAAACCGCGGCGCGCTGATGCGACGTCATCTTGCGCGTGACCACGAAGGCCTGCACTGCCGACTCGATGGCAACCTCGACGTCATCGCGGTCCGCCTCCGATACCACCGCCAGCACGCTGTGATCGTAAGGCGAGGTCACCACGACTTCGCGCCCGTGGCTGCTCCAATTTCCGTTCAGAAAAAATCCGAAGCTGCGTATGGGAGTTGCAGTCTGGCTCATGTTCGTACCTCCGGCGGCCCGGTCAGCCCTACGAACTATGATTACGCCATCAACCCGACGAATTCAATACGCAGGTAGTGGTCCGGTTGACCTGCCACTCGCGCGGCCGCCCTCGGCTCCCTCGGCAAATTGCGGCTGAAGTGGCGCTGAGCGTACCAGAGCGAGTGGAGCATAGTGTAAACCGATCGTGTACTCGTTGGTTGATCTGCAGATACAATAGAAAACGCGCGGCTGTGCCAGTTTTGTTGGGTGGCCGCTATTTCGCCAAGAGTCGCAGATGGTACCTACCGCACGAAGGCTTGGTCCATGATCAGCGAACCAGCTGACGCCGAACCGAGGGAGACCCTTCCGCTCTACGTGGGCACCTCGGGTTGGGCGTACAGCATCTGGAAGCCCGATTTTTATCCCAAGAACATTCCCTCGAAAAACTTTCTGAAGTACTACGCGACACAGCTTACGGCTGTGGAGGTGAATTACACGTTTCGCCGCCAGTTGTCGGAGAAGGCCGCGACCGGATGGATGGCGGATGTCGGTCAGAACTTCCGTTTCGCGCTGAAGGCCAACCAGTACATCACCCATATTCGCCGGCTGCAGAATGTTGAAGAAGCAATGCAGCGGTTCCTTCCCACGCTGCAGCCGCTGGCTACGCAACTGGGGCCGGTATTGTTCCAATTGCCACCCAACAGCAAGGCCGACATCTCCCTGCTGCGCGATTTTCTGGCGCTGCTGCCGACCAACTTCAAAGCTGCATTTGAGTTTCGGCACCAGTCGTGGTTTAGCGACGAGATTTACCAGGCTCTGCACGACCGAAATGCAACTCTGTGCATCGCCGAAACCGAAAAGCTCAACACGCCCGAGGTCAGACCGCCAGCTACATCTACTTCCGATTCCGCCAGCCCAGCTACTCGGCCGACGAACTGAAGAAGCTGATCGGTCGCTTGGGACGATGCGTCGCCGATGGTCTGGAGACGTATGCCTTCTTCAAGCATGAGGAAGATCCGCGCAGCCCGCACAACGCGGTAAAGGTGCAGAGGAGCGTGCGCGAAAGAGTGGGTAGCGGGGCGTCGTAACACCCGTCCTCCCTCGGAAAACCTTCACCACGGAGGGCACGGAGGGCACGGAGGGCACGGAGCCTTGATTCCAAAGTTTTTTCCGTGATCTCCGTGTCCTCCGTGGTTGGTGTTCGTTCGCATGGGCAGCGAGATGTTGCGAGCATAGGGGTCCTTCGACTCCGCTCCCTGCGGTCGCTGTGCTCAGGATGACAAAAATGGAGTGCGTCCCGTACCTCGCTTGTTATTCCCGTATGGGCCACGCTGGCTCATACTCATCTCGTGCAGAGTGCCGATCCCAATTTGCGGCTGCTGAATTCCTTCCTCGATTATCTGAAAGTTGAGAAGGGACTGGCGCCGCTGAGTGTGTCGGCGTATCGCTCCGATCTAGACCAATATTCGGAGTTTCTGCTGAAGCGCAAGCGCGCGCTGCGTGATGCGCGACGGCAGGACGTGCGGGATTTCCTGAACGCCCTGCTCTCGAACGACGTTGACGGGCGCAGCGTGGCGCGCAAGCTTTCCGCGCTGCGGCACTTCTACAAATACCTGCTGCTGGACCGCTACATCACGGCCGACCCCACTCTGAACCTTGATTCGCCGCGGCAGTGGAAGGTGCTGCCAAAGTCGCTGGCCGCCGATGAGGTGGAGACCGTGTTGCAAGGGCCGCCGCGTACGAAAGACGATCGCCGGTCGCAAGCGCTCACGGGCCGCGATCGGGCGATGCTGGAAGTTTTCTATGCCGGTGCGCTACGGGTGTCGGAGGTCATCAATCTAAAGTTGGAAGACTTGAAGCTGGAGTTGGGGTACGTACTGGTGCGCGGCAAAGGCGACAAGGAGCGCATCGTTCCGCTGGGTTATGCTGCGCAGCAAGTGGTGCAGCAATATTTGCGCGACGCCCGTCCAGTGCTTGCATCGGAGAAGCCGTCGCCGTTCTTGTTTATCGCGCGTGGGGCACGACCGATTACCCGGCAGCGCGTATGGCAGGTGGTGAACGATGCGTCCGCGCAATCGGCGCGGCACGCCAGCCCGCACATGCTGCGCCATAGTTGCGCTACCCATATGGTGGAGAACGGCGCCGATCTCCGCACCGTGCAAACCATCCTCGGACACGCCGACATTTCGACAACGCAGGTTTACACGCATCTCGCGCTGGATCGGCTGAATCGGGTGTACAAGGAGCATCATCCGCGCGGAAAGCGAGCAGCGGGTGCCTCGCCGACTAAAGTCGGCTCGGATGTAGAGTAATAGAGGAATTAACGGCGCAGCTAAAGCTGCGCCCCTTCAAGATCTGACTTGACGGCGCACCCTTCGGCAGGCTCAGGGCAGGCCCTAAAGGTGCGCCTTTTCAAGGAACAATGACCAAGCGCGGAGCAACCATCGTCGAGAAGGCTGTGGCGCAATTCATCCGTTCGCTGCAGGAGCGCAATGCTTCACCGCATACCATCAAGGCCTATCGCACCGACCTTGCACAGTTCGCCGAATATGTCGGCCCGCAGAGCTGGAGGGACATCGACCATGTGCTGATTCGCGGCTACCTCTCCAGCCTTTATGAGCGGGGGTTGAGCAAGACTTCCGTGGCGCGCGCGCTGGCGGCGCTGCGGTCGTTGTACAAGTGGCTAGCCCAGGAAGGCGAGGTCGAACAGAATCCGGCTGCATTGGTCGCGACGCCGAGGTTGCCGAAAAAACTGCCACGCGTGCCCACCATCGAGGAAGTGAACACGGTCCTTGATTCAGCTATGCCGGAGTGTTCCGCATTTACCGAACGCGACCAGGCAATTCTGGAGCTGCTCTACGGCTGCGGCATCCGCAACGCGGAGCTTATCGGCATCAACGTCGACGATATCCGCTGGTCGAACGAACTCATCCTGGTGCGCGGCAAGGGACGCAAGGAACGATTCGTTCCGTTCGGCGACTCGGCCAAGGCGGCGGTGCAAACCTATCTGCCGGCACGCCAGCGGATGTTGGGGGAAACCAAACGCACGACAGAGCGAGCGCTGCTGATCAACTTGCGTGGATCGCGATTGACGACCAGAAGTGTTGGCCGCATCGTGAAGCAGATTGCCGTGGCGCGTGGACTCTCGCCCGACGTTCATCCGCACACGCTGCGCCATGCCTTCGGCACACACATGCTGGAGGAAGGCGCCGACCTGCGGGCGATCCAGGAGATGCTGGGGCATGAGCGGCTCTCGACCACCCAGCGTTACACGCAGCTCACCGTCAAACATGTGATGGAGGTTTACGACCGGACACATCCGCATGCGAAGGGCGAGCGGGGAGGGTAAGAAGATCGCCATGACAGCGCGAAGTCGGGGCGATTATGTCACTAACCAATGGGTGGAGGATCTTTTGACTCCCGGTTGCTCGTCAATCTATCATCCAACTCTATGAGCGCTATCGAAATTATCAACGCGTTGAAGGGTTGTCGGGTGTCAAGTTCTTCGAGGTCTATAAGAAATCAACGTTTCAGTGCTGCCGAAACAAGAAGAACGGTGATCTCCAGAAGGTGACCGTTGAGGTTTTCGATGGGGGCGCGGAAGCCGGCGAGACCAGGTATTACTGCGTCGCCACCAGCGACGACGGGGCCGAGGCCACGGGAAACCCCGCCGGCACCATCGAAGTCGTTTTCGCCACCGTGCATTGGGACAAGCTCGACCGGTAGGTCTAGAAAAGCTGTGGTTGGAAGGGCTATCACAAAATGAAAGTCCTGGATCCACTTCGATGGTCAGTGAGAGGGGCAGTGCGATATCTCTCTGTGTGTCCCAAGCTAACGGCCCTAGTTCTGGCCACAGCGTGTGCGGCTTTTGCTGCTGATAAGAACATCCAAGAGAGTTGCTTCCTTGCCATTCCGTTCGGTAACGGAAGTACAGCCTCCATTCAGCTATCTAATAGGGAGAACAAAGAACAAACCGTCAGTATAGAACGCTACTCAGCAAGTGGTAGCCTCCTCGACAACGTCAAGAAATCCGTACCCGTAGGTGGAAATACGGAGGTGCGGATCGGACCTACCCTCGGTCAACCCAGAGTTTGGCTGGATTCGGGTGCTGTCCGAAGGGAAAGGCGTCAGCGTGTCGGCCACTATCGAGACCGTAGATGGTGACATGCTCTGGAGCGTTCCACAGAAGGCCGTTTATCGGCATCCAGAGCTCACAAAGCATCGATTGTCCGCTCTGCCCCATGAGTGGAGATTCGATGTCGCCGCCAACCTTGGTTTCTTGATGTACTTCGTGAATCTGTCGGACTACCCGGTCCATGTGGCCATGTGTCAGGATGACTTTCCAGACTGCACAAACCCGACATTACCGTACACCGTTGCGCCAATGGCGAGCATCTCCTTTCCCATCGACCAGTCACGTCGGTACGCAGTCGTTGAGTCAACTCCGGGTTACTCCGTGGCGACGGCACTCCAACTGAGTGAGGGAACCAAGCGCATTTTTAAGGTATCGAGCTGCATCAAATTCGAAGGGAGCACCGCGTGCTCTCCTCAGCCATTATCGCCACCGGGAACGACGACAAAATTCATTTCGCCTATAGGGCAACAGCTGAAAGCAAACATGGAGGCTTCACGAAGCTCGCCCGCGGCTGCCGCAGCACACCCGCTCGGAACCGCCTCTAGTCCCGAAGAACTTGCAGAGTTGATTAGGAGCGGGAAGGCTTCTAAGTGCGTGATTGTCACCGAACCGACAGCGGCTGAAATCTACATAGACGGCTTAAAGGCGGGAGTCACGCCATTAGTGTTTGTGTTGTTGAAAAAGGGCGATGCCCCACGGACCGTTGAAATCCGAATGAATGGCTATAGAACGATCGAAAAACACTTGGTCCCGGACGGGCAGCTTATTTCGATTTCCAGTAATCTCGAAAAGCAGTGAAAATCCACATAAGGCAATAACGCATCGCTGCCGCCGTTCCATCACGAACGATGGTCAAGGCGGAGGCTGTTTGTTCTACATCGATGCTCAGGTGTGACAGTGCCGTCAGAAACGTCGTCTCATCGGCAGGGGTGATGCGCTTGCGGAGATAGGCAACAGCAAGGCCATTGGCAACCTCACGCGCCCAGAGTTCAGGAACGCGCAAGCCGTCCCGTTCAACAACCGCTAGAACAGCGTCGGCATAGGGGCTGCTTTCATCGGGTAAGGCCCATGCAAGGGCAACAGAAGCGTCGACGACTAGCGGCATCTAGCGGCGGCCATAGTGGACGTAATCGCGTGTTGTCCAGCCTTCGGGGTCAGGCTTGATGCGGGCACGTAACGCACGCATCTCGGCAACCACATTGCCGGTGGAGACGGAGCTGACGCCAGAAGTTCCTTTCAGCAGACGCAAGACGGCATCCTTCACCAATCGCTCGGCGTCGATGCCAGCATTCGTGGCGATCTCTGCAAGCTGCGCTTCCTGGTCGGGAGTGAGGTGTACTTCCATCGACTTTAGGGTACGGAAAAACCGCACTCGTTGCAAGTTGCAGGATGACCCATTCTGAAAAGTGCATGCGGCTTGTTCCTCAAGACGCAACTAAGACGCAATGCTTTCGCGGGCTCCGTTCCGTTCCCCCGCGCTAGACCGTATAATCAAGTTTTCCTCTCCATGAGTTATCAGGTTCTGGCGCGCAAATACCGTCCTCAAAAGTTCTCCGACGTGATCGGGCAGGAGCACGTCACCCGCACGCTAAAGAATGCGATCACCCAGGGACGCATCGCCCACGGCTACATTTTTAGCGGCCATCGCGGCATTGGCAAGACCACCATCGCGCGTATTTTGGCGATGGCGCTGAATTGCCGGTCGCAGGCAGCCATCCTGTACCCGAGCCGTGTGGGGTGTGCGATTCGTGCGTCGAGATTCGCGCCGGCAACTCGGTGGACGTGATCGAGATCGACGCAGCCACCAACCGTGGCATCGACGAGATTCGCGAGCTGCGCGAAGCCGCGCGCTATCGTCCAGCGCGCGACCGCTTCAAGATTTATATTCTCGACGAGGCGCACCAGATCACCGATGCCGCCTTCAATGCGCTGCTCAAGACCCTGGAGGAGCCGCCGGGCCATATCGTTTTCATGATGGCGACGACCCAGCCGGAGGACATTCCGCAGACCATCCGCTCGCGTTGCCAGCACTTCAGCTTTCACGCCGTCCGCTTCGACGACATCGTGCAGCAACTGCGCGATATCGCCAAGCAGGAGGGGATTGCCTACGACGACAACGCGCTGGCGATGCTGGCGGAGGTAGGCGACGGCTCTATGCGCGACGCGCTCAGCATCATGGACCAGGCGATTGCTTGTTGCGGGACGACCCTGAGCGGCGATGTGGTGCGTGGGTTGGTGGGAACGGTGTCGTCAGACCTGCTGGAAGACGTGATGGATGCAGTCGCGCGGAACTCCAGCGCGGATGTGTTGCGGGCCATAGATCGTCTGCTGGTGGAAGGACAGAGTGCGCAGCATTTTGCCCGGCAGATGTTGCGCTTCCTGCGCAACGTCATGGTGGCTAAAGTGGCGGGAAGCGATTCGCCCGTGCTGCAGATTTCGGCGGACGAGCGTACTCGTGTGGCGCGCGTGGCGGAACGCTTCAGCGAGGAGGACCTGGCTCGCTTCATGCAGATCATGCTGCGCACGCATAGTGATCTGGGTTACAAGCAGGAGCAGCGCTTCCATCTGGAACTGGGATTGTTGAAGCTGGTACACGCGCAGCGGCTGTTGCCGTTGGAAGAACTGCTGAGCGGGGAAGCAGGGAAGACGAGTGCGCCGGGATCGGCGCGAGCGGGAGGCGCAGCCTCGCGACCAGCGACTGCGCCGCCGCGATCGAGCGCAAGCATGCGGGCCAGCGAGCCGGAACCGCAATCGTCGCGGGCGCCTGCGGCCTCGCCGTTCACGCGACCTTCTCCGTTCGAGGCAGACCGCAAGCGTAAGAGCGAACCCAAAGCCGAAGCCCAACCGGAGCTCGCTGGAGCACGAAACGCTTCTCCATCGGTACTGGCCCCGAACGCAACGGACGCGGACAATTCGTTAGCGGGATCGGACGGTGGTGTCGCGACTGCTGTCGCGCTCGATCCCGAGCCAGGTCCACAACCAAACGGTAATGAGATTTCGGCGCAGGTGGCGCGCGAGGCGGTGCTGACTGCCCTGGAAGACGCTGGACAACAGATGTTGGCGCACAATCTGGAGGAAGCAGAGTGGTCGGTGCGCGGGGTGGAAGTTTTCGTTACGGTTGCCATGTCGCAGGTGCTGATCGATGTGGCGCTGGGAGCCGAACCGAAACGCGTGATTCAAGCAGCCCTGAATAGAGCTACGGGCAGACCGCTTCGATTCAAAATGGTGAGCGGAGGTACGCAAGTCGCGTCGAAGCCAGCCGCACCGCGTCCAGCGAACGGAGCGGGGACGCGTAGCCGTGCCGCGGCCGATCCTATCGTGCAGCGCATGCAGGAGAAGTTTGGCGCTGAGATTCGCACCGTCATCGACCACAAAAATCGCAGCTGATTGGGAGAATTCATGGGTGGATTTAATCTGCAGGAAATGCTGGCGCAGGCGCGTCAGCAGGCGGAAAAGCTGCAGGAAAAAATGCAGCAGGTCGTGATCGAGGCCTCTTCGGGAGGCGGCAGTGTGACGGTGAAAATGACCGGCCAGAAGCAATTGCTGAGCGTCGTCATTGAGCCCGAGGTGGTGAAGTCGGGTGACATTGAGATGCTGCAGGACCTAGTGACCGCCGCGGTGAACCAAGCCTCACAAAAGGTGGATGAGGCCCTGAAAACCAGTCTGGGCGGCATGTTCGGCGGCATGGGTTTGCCGGGGCTGTGAGTTTTTTCACCACAGAGGACACAGAGCATCTTTTTGGCCACAAGTCTTTACCAACAACGACGCATTCACAAAGAAAGAAAAAGGTCGGCTTCTATCGTTTGTTTTTTTGTTTTCTCGGTGTCCTCTGTGCCTCTGTGGTGAAAAATTAATCCGCGATAGCTACGTGACGGAGGCTGGGTAGTGTCGAGATTTGCCGAGCCTATGGTTCGACTCATAGATGAATTGAAAAAGTTGCCCGGCGTGGGTGGCAAGAGCGCGCAGCGCTTCGCGTTTTACATCCTGCGTTCGAGCGATGAAGACGCGCAGTTGCTGGCCGACGCCATCCGCGAAGTGAAGGCCAGCCTGCGCCTGTGCTCCGTCTGCAACAACATCACCGACGTCGATCCTTGCGCCTATTGCACCAGCGCCACGCGCAACCTGCGGCTGGTTTGTGTGGTGGAGGAGCCAACCAACATTGCTGCCATCGAAAAGACGCGGCATTACAACGGTGTTTACCACGTGCTGCACGGCGCGCTATCACCGTTGCATGGCGTGGGTCCGGACCAGTTGCGCATCAGCAATCTGGTGAAACGAGTGGAATCGGGAGAGGTGGACGAGTTGATCGTGGCGACCAATCCCACGGTCGAAGGGGAAGCCACAGCGACCTATCTTTCGCGGTTGTTCAAGTCCGCGCCAGTGAGGGTCACGCGCATCGCCACCGGTGTTCCCGTAGGCAGCGATATCGAATACGCCGACGAGGTCACCATGCAGAAGGCCATGGAAGGGCGGCGCGAGCTATAGAAGGAGAGCGAAATGCCTGCTAAAGCCAATGGGAAGCTCCTGTCGGTTGTCCAGATATCGCTTGGCCTTCTGCTGGCTGCTGGTTTCTACAGATTTGGCATGGCGCGAAATCAGGGAAGGATTCCGAACTGGCTAGACATTGCCTTCTCCGTAGCATGGGGCGCCCTCGTTGTCCTGGTCATCATAGTTCAGGCCCGTCGGGCAGAGGAACGGTACGTCGGGGATCTGCAAAACAAGCCAATTACACTCAATCCTGACGAGAAAATCCTTTTCAAGAGCCGCTTCATGTCCGGGAAGTTTGTTCCCGCTGGAATGGTTTTCAATTCAAAACCGAGCTTTCGTGAATGGCTGAGAGGGGGGCCTGTAACCGTGATCCGTCTCTTGGCCGTTCAGGTGACGAATAAGCGGCTTATCTTCGGTATGTTTCTCGGGCGCACTTGGCGAGTGATTGAGCTCTCGATGGTCAAAGACGTGGCGCTGGTCAAGGGAAAGTGGCCCTACCGAAATGCATTACTCGTTGAATTTGACACAGAGAATCGGATAGAAAAGATTTTGTTTTCGATTTGTTCCGGCAGAGGCCGACGTCTCAAGGCGGCCTTGGAGGCGGCCCTCGCGCTTCAATTGTAGGCGAAGATTTCGTCTGTCGTGCCTACGGCACTTTTTGTTCGTTGTTGCGACATACCCAGCGCTGAAGCGCTGGGCTAAGCTCTTTCGCGCCTGCCGCGCTCGTTCCATGCAAGCCCAGACCTCGCCGTAATCTCTCCTCGTTGTGATCATTACCATTTCGCAGTCTTGCCTGCCTTCGCGACGTACGCGTTCATGGCATCGCCCCATTCTTTGCCTGCTCCCGCATCGCCCTTCGCAAAGTGCTGGACGTGCTCGTTGGCCTCGGGCATTAACGCGGTGCGTTCATAGACGACCGTGACTGCCGTCTTTTGCGAGCCTTGAGGGGTCGCGTGAATGTCGATCAGCACGGCCATGGCGTTGTTCAGCACGTACGCATACTGAATATGTCCTGCGGCGAGATCGAACGCCGTGTTTACCCACACGCTGGTGAATTGGCCGTGCGCTACTGTGAACACCATGCCCTGCTGATCATGCGCCGGGGTGGGGTAGACGAACTGCGGGTTCCAGCCTGACGACCACTTGCGCTCTTCGTTCGCGCCAAACAGCGGAACCACCTGCTCGAAGGGCGCGTCAACGGTGAAGCTGAATTCGGTGCGGGTGTGCAGCGGCGCAGTCCCGGTGGGAGCTGCCGGCTCCTGCGCAGAAGCATCGATGCCCGTCGCCAAAGCGGCGAGTAATATGAGGGCGGAAATTACCGGTTCCCATTTCATTGGCGGCGCTCCTTGAGCTTGTGGCTGTCTGTGGCCTTGAGGGTGAGACCATAGATTTTGCGAAGCTGTTCGATTTCCTTCAAGGTTGCGGGAGAAAATGGAGCTTTGCCCTCGAAGGCGTGCAGGACGATGCCTTCCAGCAGATCGCCCAAGGTGAGGTGCACTTCAGTTCAGCCAAAGCCTTCAACACTTTGAGCAGGCGCTTCTCCATGCGGACGCCGGTCTGGACCCGTTCCACAACCACGCCCTGGTCACCATGTTCTGTCATGGTAACAAGGTACCAAGATATCTGGATACATGCAAGCGCTGGCGAGCATACCGGACGGTTTAAGCCCTGGTCAGCTAGGCCGCGCGGCTCTCTTCTTCGACTTCGGACTCGATGACAGCTTTGCGCAATTGGCCGAGAGATCGCAAGGCGCTTACGCTTTGCCCGATTAGCTGAGACACGGTGAAGATCCGTCCGCTAGTTATGCCGGGGAGGAGTTGGTGGTGGCCAACCGCGGCCAGGCCCATGCTTGCCATGCAGCCGCACTGCGAACAGTCAGGATCGCCTCCGAACTGGCAGGGTGTGATTCGGGTTTTCAGGTCGGCCGAAATGGTTGTGGTGGTGCGCGCGAAGATGCAATCGTGAGGCGACGCAGGCGGGTGCGCGAATTCCTTGATCATGACCGGGCTCATGTCGAGCAGCGGATACGCTTCCACCAATCGCAAGAGTTCGGCAATGGCGTGCTGTCGCTCTTGCTGGGTCAAAATCTCGGGATCGACGGCGCTCTTTTGCGGAGTGAAGAAACTGCACCAGATGCGTTTGGTTTCTTTACGCGCACTCCAGAACTTGACGAATTCTTCCAGGTAACCTGCGCGCCGCATCATCTGGCTGGTGATGGTGCAATGAACGGTGACGCGGCTGTGTGCGATGCACTTCAAAATGCGTTCATAGGTCGCCGGTTTGCGTCGTGCGTCGTGCTCCGCTTGCAATCCGTCCACAGAGACCACAATGTTCAAGCGTGACAGCGCATTCCATTGAGCGGGAATCTCGCGAAAGGCGCTGGTTACCAGTTGCACGCGGATGCCGCGACGGTCGAACTCAGGCAGCAGTTCCAGCAGCTCGCGATAGCGCACCAGCGGGTCTCCGCCCACGAGCGACAGGTGCAGCGGGCGATGCTCCTCCACCAGCCGCAGAACGCCCCGTACCAAGTCGCTGCCCTTGCTGTCGGAAAGCTGCCGCAGGGTTACGCCGGCTGTGCCGAGGTGCGCATCTTCGTAGGCATAGCAACCGGGACAGCGCAGCGGACATTCGCGCGTTAGTTCGATGGACAACGAGGGGCGGCGTCCGACAAGTATGGCGCCCCACGCATGTAAAACCTCCGAAGATTTCATCAGGTCCTTGAACTATGGTGGCGTTTGCCTCATTGGATGCCCGGCTGTAGTAAGTTGGGTGCGTAGTGGAATTGTGGGGGAATTGGATCCTGTCTATCCCTTTAATTTAGCGAGCAGATCGGAAGGATGCACGGGCTTGCCGAGGATTTCGAACTCGTGTCCGCGGGCGCGCGCACTTTCCAGCAAGCCGGCGGTGGCGGCCTGCCCGGAGAAGAGCAGGATTTTGCACTTGGGCAGAAAGCCGCGGATGCGGATGGCCGCCTCGATGCCGTCCATGTCGGGCATGATTACGTCGCTGATGATGAGGTCGGGCTGGAGCGACCGTGCGCTCTCCACCGCCGCCGCTCCGGTGTAGACCGCCGAAGCTTCGTAGCCGTTGAGATCCAGAATCCTGGCCAGAGTGTCGGCGATGACTTGCTCGTCGTCGACAACCAGAACTCTCGGTTTCTTGACCGCGTCCATTCAGTAACTCCTTGCAAAGTAGCCAAGCCGGACACCGATTATAGCGGAGCCGCGGGCCATCAGAGACCACCGATTGGATGCAAAAATTACCCTTTGCGCCTCGCGGCCGAGTCGAATTTCTGCGATTTAGCTTGCTTTGCTAAAGCAATGCAAGATGACGGCGAGATAAAACGCCGCGCGATTCGTTTTGGGCGCGGTGTGCGCTAGCTCACAACAGGGGAGTGATTGGCATCACCGCCTTCGTGGTCGAGGAATTTGTACATTGGATTTGGCGGGAAAACCGCCGCGCTGTCGCGATGAGGGTGGCAGCAAGAATACCAAAATCGGAGATCGCAATCATGGCATACATCATTACTGACACCTGTACCAAAGATGAGCTCTGCGTCGAGGCTTGTCCAACGGACTGCATCCATCCCAAGAAGGACGAAGAGAAGTTCGAAGCAGCGACCCAGTTGTATGTGGCCCCGGAAGGCTGCATTGATTGTGGCGCGTGCGTGCCGGTGTGCCCGACCAATTCAATTTTCATTGTGGATGAGGTCCCCGGCCGACAAACAGGAATTCATCGAGAAGAACGCCGCGTATTACGCGTAGCGCGAAAAGTTATTCTTTGGCTTCGGTCTGCGGCGATGGATGAGAGCGCGGATAGCGATGGCTTGAAGTGCGCCGAGTTGGGGCGATCGCGCACCGTTAACAGGGTCGGGTTTCTTAGGAGCAGTACGCCGACCGGGGGCAAGCGCCCATTGCGCACACGGTCGGCTTGATGTAGACGGGGCAGTTGACAGTTGACACCCGCGACAAAGAAGGGCACGGTTCACGCGCTGTGCCCTTTTTGCATTGACGGAATCCAGCTCAACATCCGGTAACACGATCAGTCGATGCTAAGATGTGTACGCTGGAAGAGGCGCTCCCACAACCTAGGATCTGAGATTCCCTAGTTTCTATGCGATCTGCCACCTGGCTCTACCTGGATCTTCTCAAGAAAAGCATTCTCGAAGAGCTCTATGTCGAGAATGAATTGCGATTGATTTACCTGCGCTTCTGCCTGGAAGGACAGGAGAAGTTTCATCAGGAGGTTTTCCTCGACATTCGCCGGCAGCGGCCAGCGATGTATGACGAGTACGTGAAACTTCGCGAAGTTGGCATCAATTATGGCAGAACGATTCAGAACCTGGGCTTTCAGCATTCCATGATCGGACGCCGGCGATTGGAGAACATCGAGTTCTGTCTGGAGAAGATACTGGTAGATCGCATTCCGGGCGACTGCATCGAATGCGGGGTGTGGCGGGGCGGCGCAGTCGTTTTCATGAGAGGCTTTTTGGCAGCGCACCAAATACAGGACCGCACGGTTTGGGTGGCGGACTCTTTCCAGGGCCTGCCGGCTCCTACCCTGAAAGAGGACGAGGGGCTGGATCTCAGCGCAGCGCGCTACCCGATGCTGGCCATCGATCTGGAAACCGTGCGTGACCTGTTCAAGCGGTATGGGCTGTTGGATGAGCAGGTCCGGTTCCTGCCGGGTTGGTTCAAAGATACGTTGCCGTCAGCACCGATTCGGACCCCTTTCGCTGTTGCGCCTGGATGGTGACATGTACGAGTCCACCATGGATGCCTTGAATGCTCTATACGACAAGGTTTCGCCGGGCGGATTTGTCATTGTGGACGATTACGGCGTTCTTCCTCAGTGTAAGCGGGCAGTCACGGAGTTTCGGGAGTCCCTGGGAATTACGGATCCGATACACGAAGTGGACTGGACTGGCGCATTTTGGCGCAAGGGATCTTCGTAATGACAGGCGATGATTGAAGCCGGAGCAATTTCTGAGTTGCTGTAACCGCCTTGAAAGGGCGCGGCTTCAGCCGCGCCGATCCGCGCCACCAACAGCTCGGCCTTCAGGCCCTGAGGTACCCCTCAGCGGCTAAAGCCGGTCACTTCCCGCTATCTTTTCGGCACGCCTGAAGGCGTGCCCTTTCAAAGCGGATATAGCCACTGTGGAATCGCTCTAAAGCTTCGGCCGGTTTTGCATCGACGTTCAGTTACGAATCCTGAAGCAAGCCGGCAATGCAGGATTGAACTGCGGCGTAGGTGTTCTCAACCGTATCCGGCATTTGGTGTGAGCGGTTCTCGTAGTCCCCGAAATCCAGCGCCACGTACTCTGCCACCAACTCATCGAAGCTCCGAACCAGGACATCGGAATGAGGATCGAGCCGGCTGATCAAACATAGTCCCGTCGGGCCGGTGCGTATCGTCGTCAGTCTCAAATCTTTGCGGTGAACCTTAAGGCACATCGCCAGCTTCCATACGTCACCGCTATAGAAGTGGGTGGTGCGGGACCTGTCGGATGTAGTGCGGTCCAGGGGCAGGGAGTCGTGAATCATGACGATCGACTGGCGAGCAGCGAACCGTTCCAGATGAATGAAGTCCAACAGAGCTTGCTCGAACAGGTGCAATCCGTCGATAAAGGCCAGCGAAAAATTCCCTGCGCCTAAAACCTCGGCCAGATTGTGGGACGCGAAAAACTCGTCGCTCGTCATCGCAAACACGCGAGTGTCCGGCGGAAGAGTCCCCTCGACTGTGGGCTCCGGATCAATGCCTATGCATTTCGTTTCCGGCAGCGCCGCGCGCAAGGAATCTCCATGACGGATTCCGATCTCCACGTAGGTTGCTGGCCAGAGAATCTGGTGAACCCAACCTAAAACCGTGTAGTAATCGGGCCCAGGCAACGCGCTTGAGGCCTGCGCGACATGGATGTCGCGGAGCGCGTCGTCGAACTGGGAGACGTCTGCCATCTTTCATTACTATAGCGTGGATTATTCATGAGGCCGCGCATTCTTGGGGAAGCGGCGCGGCTTCAGAGACCGCTGAAAAGTCGCGTTGCGCGCGCTTTTGAAGGGGCGCACCCTGAGGTGCGCCATGGTATAACCTTTCCTATTGTCATCCCGAGCCGACTTCAGTCGGCGAGGGATGTGTTTCCGACTTCCCAGCTGCCTCGCTACCCACTGAGGGCCTTCGCACTTGGTCACGAACGGCGAGGTGCCCCTCAGTGGCTAAAGCCATGGTCGAGAAGGGCCGTCTACGGCGCGGCTGAAAGCCGCGCCCCTTCGAAGCAAGACCTGCTCATGAATCATCCAGTCAGCAGTCGGTCGAACTTCGCTAGCCGGCGAACTCCTCAGAACAAACGCCCAATCTGGAAGAAGACCTTGTGATGCCCAGTGTCGCCGTAGGCGTACGCCACCTCTACTGGTCCGAAAATTGTGTTGACAACCAGACCCGCCGCGGCATCGGTTGGGTAGCCCGAAGCCTTGTTCACCATCGAGTAAGGCGGGCCATAAACCTGCGCGCCCTCATAGACGCCCAGGACGTAAATGCCGCTACCCAGTAGAGGTGGCAGTTTGGCCAGTTGGCGAATATATCCCACCTGGAATAGGAAGTACTTGTCCATCAGCAGTTCATTGATGCCGTACGAGACCAGCCGCTGGGCGCCACCCAAGGAAAACTGGGGCAGACCGGTGTTGTAATAGTTGAAGGTTGTCCCGGCGAATCCATTCAGAAAGACTGAGGAGGGTTCGTTCAGCCGGAAGAAGTTCTGAGAAGCGATTTCCCCCACGGGATACGGTTTAGTCGTGTAGGGGCTGGTGTTCGTCCAGAAAAAATCGGCCTGGAGGTTTTGTCCAGAGCGAGGAATGACGGGATCGTCCAGGGTAACAAGCTTGTATTGAATGCGCGTGTCGCCATAGCTGCCGGAGACGGTGGGCAGCTCGTTCCGGTTTCCGATTTGCGGCACGAAGTTTTTCCACCCGCCTTCGTAGCCGACGCGCAGTTCGCCAGTATTGTGGAACTGGTAGCCCACATCGATGCCTCCGCCAAGGTTGCTCTCGCGATAGGTGGCAACCAGTTTATTGTTGTCGTAAAGGTAAAACGGTTGGTTATCGGCCAGTCCCCGGGGCGCAACGAACCAGTGGGTCAGCGGAGTGAAAGGGTGATAATACTCCGACCTGAGGCCGTACTCGGAGAACAGGATGATGTCATTGCGCCATTCGGAGCGGAAACCGCCAACGTCGAACCAGGTGACTCTCGCTCCCAGGTTGAAGGTGACGTTCTTCAAACTGGATCCGTCGACGAGGAGAAGAGGCCGAACGACCGGTGGCCCAATCGTGTTTTCCTCGGTCTTCACCAGCAGGCCCTGCTGGCCATTGCGCTCTGTGAATTGGTAGCTGAGGGCCGAATAGCGTCCCGTTCCCTTCAAGCGCATGATTGCGTGATCCAACTCGTCGAAGTTGAGGGGCTCGTTCACGAAGCCGGCCATTAGCTCTTCGACCCGCTGCGAAAGATTTCCATTCACCCCTTCGACCGCGACAAAGGTCGGAACAGGGTTGCTGCGGACACGGGATGCGCGCTTGGCCAGATACTGCTTCCAGGTGGCGTCATCCACCGCGAGCGTCATCAGGACTTTAGCTTTCGCGGCAGCCGCGTCGTATCCGGCCTTGATGATCGCGTCAGCGTCGTTGAAACTTAACGCGCCCCATTTCTGCACCGGTACCGAGATGAGAATGTCCGCGTTTTCCATGTTCTGGAGTTCGTTGGCGTTGATCATGACCGAGATCGAATCACCCAGAATCGAGAACGCGGAGACACTTGCATCAGGAGGAACCGGCGCCTCCGCCAGGTGGATGGCAAGTGTCAGATCGGCGCCCATCTGTTTCGCTACGTCGACGGGAATGTTATTGAGCAGACCACCGTCGGCGTAGATAGCGTCTTTAGTCCGCACAGGCGTGAAGATTCCGGGCAGAGACATGGTGGACCGCAGGGCCAAGGCCAAGGAACCGCTGCGGAAGACCTTTGGCTTGCCGCTGACCAAGTCGGTGGCTACGCAAGCGAATGGAGTTGGGAGATCGTTGAAGCTCTTGATCTCCGAGTACGGAGCAGCGACCTTATCGAGAATCAGCGTGACCTGTTGGCCGGAGTTGAGGCCTGCGGGAAACTGCAGGCCCTTGCGCAATCCAAATTCAAGACTGTTGGGATAATCGCGGGCGTCTTCCTTACGCCGGAACGAGAGGTCGTTAAAGGGGCTCAGCGGTGACAGTACCTGGTCCCAAGGGATGCTTTCCACGATTTGGCGCATCTCAGCGGCATTGTGTCCGGTGGCGTACACCCCGCCGACCAAGCCGCCCATACTGGTGCCGGCAATATACTCAATCGGAATGTGATGCTCTTCAAGCCAGGTAATGACGCCGACGTGGGCCAGCCCCAGCGCCCCGCCACCCTGGAGTACTAGACCTACACTAGGGCGCTTGGTGGTTGCCGGCTTTTCTTGCGAGGGGCTGGGCGACGGATTGGCCGGTTCTTGTTGCGCGATGCTGGGGATGGCGCAAAGTATGAGGACGATGGTGAGCAGGCAAGCTCGCAGGCGCAGGTGCATGGTTCTTCTCCAGAATTCGATCGACCGCGCAGGTCGCTGACAATCTCGCGCTTCGTCAATCGTTTAAGTGAACGAAGGTTTTACGGCTACGGAACATGTTTTAGGTGGAACACATTGAGGTTCTGCGTTTTGGAATCGGAAGTCAAGCAAAACGGGGACGAGCAGTTTCGACGTGACGAACAAGATCACCGCCCTAGCCAAAAGAAGTGGATAAAAGCAGGTCCCTCGACTCCGCTCCCACACCCCAACCCGCGCAAAACCGGCGCGGCTTGGGGGCCCCGTTTCCGCTCCGCTCGGGATGACAAGAACGGGGCACCCGCTTATGCCGGCTGCGAACAATCGGGCGCCGTATCGTGGGTGCAAGCCCTCTTCGCCAAGTGCAAAACATTGATGAGGACTTAGAGCATCCCGCTACTGCTGGCTTGCGGATGGAGCGCGCTCGCCCGCATGTGCCGAGTCCGATGCCGACTCCACAACACTACTTTGCTGCAGCAGCAGGCCGTTGTAGGACGATGTAGCCAGCAGGCGTCCCTGGTAATTCAGGGCTGTACGAATCGCGACTGCTGCATCCGGTGTGCTCTGCCAACTCTTTCCGCCATCCTTGCTCTCGAAGACGCCATGGGCGCCGAGTGCGGTGGCCAGCAGGCGATGGCCATTGGCGTCATAGCGCACCGCCAGAACATCGTCCTTGGGAAGGCCACCCAGCATGTAATGCCAGCTCTGTCCGCCGTCAGTCGAGTGCAGAGCACCCTGGCGAGTACCCAGCCACAGCGAGGAGTCGGGCATCAGAGTCAAGTTGTAGACACCAATGACATATTTCGGAAGGACGACCGAAGTCCAAGTCTTGCCGTCATCCCGCGAGATGTAGGCGCCCTTCGGGCCGGCCAGGGTCACGGTGCCGTCGTCGTAACTATTCACAGCGCTAAAGTCGATCTCTCCTTCCACCGGCTGGCCGTACCACTTCTTTCCCTGGTCTACGCTGATGAACAATCCGTCGTTGGTGGCCGCATACCAGGCTTTGTCGCCAATCCGAAGCGAACGCACGCGCGGCGCAGTGCCCTGCGGAATCACCGCCTCAGCAGGGGCCTTGGGCTTGGACGCGCGCGACCTGCCTTCGGAGGCCGCAGTCACTTTATGAGACTTGGGCTTGGCCTCCACCGGCTCCGGCGTTACTTCCTGCGGCTGCCATTCTGGCACCGAACCCATAATCATCGCTGCAGGCAGCCAGGAACCCCCTACCGAAGTCAGCGAGAAGATGCCATGGTTGGTTCCCGCAAAGAGCACTCCGTTCTCCGCCTGCTGCAGGCTTAAAACGTCGCGCTCTGCGAGGCCGCGACTGGACTGCCTCCAGTTCTTACCGGCATCATCTGAGACGAACAAGCCGCCGAAATCCTTGTCGTTAATGACTCCCACGTAAACCCGGTTGGGGTCTTTGCGGTCTGCGATCACTTCTCCGACAAGGCGATGGGAGAACCCCCGGTTGGAGGTCGTATAGTGCTCGAAACCGTCGTTGCTGGCGAGGACTCCGCGCAGGTCGGTCGCTAGCAGGACGCGATTGGGATCGCGCGGATCGATCAGCACATCGTTCACAATTACATCGGGCGCCGATACCAGCTTCCACCTGGCGCCGCTGTCCTCAGTCTTCCAGAGTCCTCCGGTGGTGCCGGCATAAACGATCGAGGGACGCTGCGGGTCTTGACGCAACACCCGGGTGCGAATGGCCGAATGGGGAAGTCCCTGGACGCGGTGGAAGAGTTCCGCTCCGTTCTCGCTTAGGTAAATCCCCGAGCAAGCACTGGCATAAACTCTCGACGGCACCTTGGGGTCAACGATGATGCTGAAACGTCGGAATCGTCGAGTATTCCCTCCTTGAGGTTGTGCCAGTGTGCTCCGCCGTCGGTGGTCTTCCATGGGAGATGTCGCGTGCCGGCGTAGATGATGTCGGGGTCCTGCGGATCAATGGCGACGGAGACGAAGTTCCGCAGAGAGGAGTGGTTCTCAGTCGCCAGTTGGTTCTCCGGCGTAATGCGCTCCCAGTTGGCGCCGCCGTCACGGGAGCGGAAAACTCCATCCAGCGCGCCAATCACCAAGGTGTTGTGGTCGCTGGGCGCCATCGCCATGGCGCGGATGGACTTGCCATGCACCCCCATCAGCTCGCGCCAGGTGCGGCCGCCATCATCGGAACGAAAAACGCCGCCGTCGTTGTCGTTGAACAGGCCCCAGGCTGCGACATAAATCGTCGCCGGTTGGACACGGTCGAACACGATGTGGTCGAGCACGTAGTCGTCACCCGAGCCGAGGTGAGTAAACGGCGCCCACGAACTGCCCCCGTCCTGGGAAATGAAAAGCTGCCCCGAACTGGTCCCCAGAAGAATGCGGTTAGGATTGCTGGGATCGTAAGCGAGACTGCGCACATTGCCGCCCTCCGGCCCAATCAACTGCCAGTCCGCAGCAAAAGAAAAAATGGTAAACAACAATCCGACGCACAAACCCAGCTTGGCTACAAATCCGACTAGCTTAAACATAACAAATCTACCTGACCTGCCTTGGTTGAATAAGAATGAGAACGCCGCCCTCTAGGTCGATTCCAGAGTAGATGTATCAGGTAGAGCGGACCGTTCAGGTCCGCGTCCAGGGTGTCCGAAGTTGAGGCTTTGGGCCTACTGCGTGGAGTCGGTCCAAAGCCTGGCCAAAAGACCGTTGAACGCGCCGCTGAAGCGCTCGCTCTACCAACGTCGCGGATACAGTAATTCGCAAACCGCACTACCGATATTAACTCCCGGGTGCCAACGCCCGCACCCGGCAAAAGCACCGGCGTATTCGCTCCGTAAATCGCTGCCGGAGGAGTACGTTCCTTTCGATCCGAAAGAAGCCGGCAAGAGGTTTACTCTCGCCGGCCTGAGTTCAGCTACGGCACCCGATTATTGCGCTGGAGGCGCCGCCGGCGCGGCCTTAGCTTTGTGGTGTTTCGGAGCAGGTGCATTCCGCGACTGCGGCTGCACTGCGGTTTCGTCAACGGTCGTGCCCTCTTCTAGTTGTCCGCCGCACAGGGTGCCTTCGGGGACAAAGTAGAAGTGAGTGGCCTGGCCCTTGGTGTCGCCCTGACGCGGTTGCACGCGGCTGGCGTCAACCTTGTTGGGGCCGTCCGTGGTCAGGTAGTACTTGACGTTGACCGAGCGCTGCGCTCCCAACTGCTGTGCGTTGACGGACTCTTCCTGGTTGGTGTAGCCAACGACGTCCAGCTTGCCATTGGGCATCTGCTGCAACCGCAGAGAGAGTTTGTCGAGCGTGTCCTTGCAGTCGTTGTCCACGCGCCACGGCTTCTTGGGGTTCTTCTCGAAGGTGCACTCGCCCCAATCTTCGATGGTGGTGCACTTGGCGATCGCGGGTACATTAACCGACGCCGTGCAACTGGCGCTCAGATTGGCGCGCGCGTCCGTCGCTGTTCCCGTGACGGTGATGGTGTTACCCGCGTCCGCATTGGTCGCGGTCACCGTGGCTGAGGTGCCGCTGCCGCTCAGCGTGCCACCGCTGTTCGACCAAGAGTAGGTCAACGGCCATCCCTGAGGATCGGAGGCTGTCATGGTGACGGTGGCTGGCTCGCCGATGGCAATGGTAGTGGGATTGGCCGAGCAGCTTACCTGCGGAGGCTGCGGCTGCTTGATGGTGAAGTTCGCCGTGCAGGTTGCCGAGTTGTTCTTCTTCTCCTTGGGATCGGTGATGGTGGCATTGGCGGAGTAGCTTCCCGGCGTCAGGCCAGTGGTATCGATGGTGGCGGTCTGGGTGTCAGCGCTTGACAGCTTGCCAGCATTGCCGGTCCAGGCGTAGTTCACAGTGTGCTTCGGATTGAAATTGGCGCCCGTGGCAGTAACCTTCACTGGATCGCCCGACCAAACCGCATCCGGTGAGGCTGAACAGCCTGCGCTTACCGGAACTGGCGGCGCCCCGCCGAAGGTGAAGTTCAGGCCGCCAAAATAGCGGAAGTTGTTTTGGTGCGACGTGTAATTTACTTGGTTGGCTGAGAAACGAGTGAAAAGGTAGTCCACTTCGACCGGACGCAACGACACGTGCTTGGAAACCGCGAGATCGATACCGCCGCCCCACGCCATGGCAAACCCATTGTTGCTCGAGTTGGCCGAGCCACAGTTACCCTCTATCTTGCAGAGGTTTCCATAGAAATTGGTATGCGCGACGCCAAACAGGCCTTCAGCGAACGGCTGGAACACCCCGGTGTGTTTCTTGATCTGAGGTCCAAACATGTAGGTGAACAGGTTGCCGCTCACATCGCCCACAAATTCCCCGTTTTGCGTAACCCTGTGGCCGCTACCTTGGGTGTAGCCCATCAAATCGGCCTTAATACCGAATACGTTGCCAAAGTTGAAGTCGACTTGTCCGCCGCCTCCGAAGAGGTTAAAACTGGTGATACCTGCCTGATTCGGGTGGACGTTGATCATGGAAAACCCAAGAGGAATTTCTACCTTGGGAGTGTCCTGCGCCCAAGTTGCTATCCCCAGCAACAATACGGACGCAAGTAGCAACACCTTCTTCATGGTTTTATCTCCTTCATGCGCGGATCCGGGTTGGGCCCGCCTTGCCAATGAGCAGGGAGCCTCCGGAGGTCAGAACCTTAGGTTGTCGTTTGGCGCGGACGGCACCGCTGGTGTCAAGGTGATCAACGCCGAGCATCAGTTCGCGGCCAAACCGTTCTAGTGTGTACAGAA
Source organism: uncultured Acidobacteriaceae bacterium (assembly GCA_963836295.1). Lineage (GTDB taxonomy): Bacteria > Acidobacteriota > Terriglobia > Terriglobales > Acidobacteriaceae > Bog-257. Next base: position 904,622 of record CAWIIY010000017.1, read on the forward strand.
AAGTATGGCGGAACAGGGGACGGCCGGATACTCCAAAAACTACTAGAGGTTAACTAAGAAAGTGTCATTTTCCTGACTAAAACAGACGATTCGAGTACCCGCCGGTTGTGCCAGCAATAGCGGGCGGCCCGCTGAAACCGTGAGTTGCGCTATTGAGGATTGCACAATTGAGTGACAGTTTCACATGAATTGTCATCACGAGCGAAGCGAGGGATCCGGTTTTGCTGTTTTTGTCGAACAGCAGTTTCCTCGCGCCCCAATCACCCCAACGAGCACAAAACCGGTGCTCGTCGGGGACCCCGAAAAAGCGGGGCGCTCGTAATGACAATTCTCGATTACTCTAGCCAAGATTTCAGCTGGTGGAAGCAGAGTCACGGATTGAATAGCTCTCTGCTTCCAATGCGATGCTTACTGCCCGGTGACAATCAACTCCGCCTGCGCTGCTTTGCTCATCCCATAGATCGCCGTGGAACTGCTGGCTTGGAAGCCATACTTAAAGCATCCCGGCCTGGCGGCTTTAACCGTTGCAGGTTTTTGGCTGCCGCCGATAATGGCATCAGGCGGATCAAACGGAGACGACGGACCGAAGTCGATGAGGAAGCCCGTGTTCTTGGACGTGGCCTGCCAGGTCACCGTGGTCCCGGTCTTGACGCAGAAAAGCTGGTTTCCTTTCGCGCCCGGAATACCTGGAGTAGCCGACGACGAGTAAGCAGTGCGCTTCACGTCTACCCTACACGGCACGGAAGCCGAGCCGCAGGTGTTGCCTGCGTTACAAAGACTCGCCGGGTTGGGCTCATCACAGGCATACCTGCTGCCGCCTTTTTTCTCCTCGGCCGTGGCATAGCTGGCGATCAGAATGACGGGCAACAACAGCAGAGTGGAACAGATCGCAAACCAACGCTGATTCATAAGTCACCTCACTGCGAAGTAAAGTTCAACCGCAATGAAACCCATATCCGGCCCCCTGTCTATGACTACTGGCCGGATGACGTTCGTTCGGCTCAATCCTGAGCGCAGGAGCGGGACATTCTAACTTGCTAGTTCTCGCCTGTCGTCCCCTTCCAGTCAATGATGTTACCCAGTCTCCAGGGATTCTGCAGCAGATTCAATGACAACTGACCTTGGTCATCAATTCCCAATTGGGCCGCAGGGTACAGGACGCCGCTGCTCTTGCTCTTGTCCTGATCGTTTAATTCGATCTCGCCGGCCGTCAAATCGAAGGATTGCGATTGCGTGTCGAAATAAGCTTCGCCAAACTTGATCTGGCGGTTGGTGACGAAGCGAATCTTCCGGCCGGTCGGGGTCGGGATCATCACGATATAGCTGCAATCAAATCCGAGCGTGCCTGTGATGCTGACGTGGCCCACCGCTTTCATTCTCTCCAGAGCATTAACCAGGCCTTTGTTCGAACCCTTTTGGAAAGCCTCGACCAGAATGGCTCGGTCGTCCGGTGTCGAATACTGGTAGATAACGAGCGTGACCCCGACATTGCGCCCCAACTGGGTGCTGGTGCCCCAGGCGGTGGCGTCGATAGTTTCATTCTTATCTCTCGCAAATCCCGGAATGGCTCCCAACAGCAGCAGACCTGCCAAAAGCAGGGCGCTGAATACGGGCCGGGAAAAACTTGATTTAGTGCGCATGGTTCTCTCCTCGTCGCTGCACTGAAGGCAGAGACTCTTGTCGGACTAGCCGATCATGGTAGTTGGCGGCTAGCGAGAAGATAACTATGAAAAGTACCTGTACGTCAATCAAAAAGAGATAGTGCCGGCAGGGACAGCCGATTTCCTGCGGGGGCCAATTGCGTTGGCTCGGGTCGAAGCGCCTTGGCTGCTATGGATCGGCCGACCCGGATTGCGTTGACTTGGGTCTTGCCTGGTTCCGGAGTCGTCGATCAGCGGCCGGCAGAGGATCCGGTGCAAGGGCCGCTGCAAATGGTTTTCGGCGCCTCTAGTAGTTTTGCTAGTGCCCCCAAATCTATTAAGTAATACCATTTACGTGCTCGTTCCAGGTAAGCAAGATTGAGCGGATCGTCATCTAGCCGGATCTGGTTCCGTGCAACCTGTAAGCGTAGTATGCTGGTTTCCGTCAGCTCAATCCCGGCGCTTCGAAGAGAGCTCATGCCGGACATCTCCTGGACTCAGTGAGAGGAACATTATGAACAGAAGCAGGATTATTAGAATCGCCTTCGCGGTTGCAGTGATTTTTGCAGCCGTGGTGCTGATCTGCGGCACCGCTGCCGCGCAGAGCGCTCAGGTCCAGGGAGTCATCAACGGACGGAGTGGCGACACCATGACCGTTCAAAGTCCGGGCGTCGGCAACACCGTTGTCGTCCTCACGGACAACACCGATGTGGAAGACGTATCGGGCATCTTCCACGCCCGTAGGAAAGAGATGGGCCTGACCGCTCTCGTGCCCGGCCTTCAAGTCCAGGTGAAAGGGCCCTACAACGCCCAGAACCAGTTGGTGGCCGACACCGTCAAGTTCAACGGCAAGAACCTGCAAACCGCTACCGATATTCAGGCTGGCGTGACTCCAGTGGAGCAGCAGGAGCAACAGCAGCAGCAGGAGGAGGCCAAGCAGGAAGCGCAAATCCACAAGGAACAGGCCCAACTTCATCAGGAGCAGCAGGAGCAAGCGCAGCACGCTGCTGAGATTGCCAAAGAGCAGGCCGCCATCGCCGCTGTCAACAAGCGCTTTGGCGAGCTGGGCGACTACAACATCTGGGATAAGGTCACGGTGCTCTTCGGCAACGACAAGGTCACGGTTGACCCTCAGTATTACCCGCAGTTGCAGGCGCTGTGCCAGAAGTCTAAGACCGTCACGGGCTACGTGATTCAGGTGAAGGGTTACGCCTCCAAAGTAGGCTCGGCGGCCCTGAACCAGAAGCTGAGCCAGGAGCGGGCAGCCAACGTAACCGACTATCTGGACCAGCAGTGCCACATTCCTCTGACCAACATCCTGGCGCCCGGTGCGATGGGCACCAGCCGACAGGTGGCTCCTGACACAACAGTCGAAGGGCAGGCCGAGAACCGGCGCGTCGTGGTGTTGCTCTTGCAGAACAAAGGCATCGCGGGAACATAGGATCTAGGCAGTTGTTGCGGGGCTGGAACAGCCAGCCCTGCCGCCAACGGGAATGGCCTCTCCCTTTGCCGGACGGAGCGTGAGGACTACTATGCCCAAAGACTCGGCACTTAAGTGTTAATTATTGCCAGCGTTTAGTGGTTTATCAATCTAGCTTCAAAGTGCTAGCTTAGTCGCGCCAGCAAATGGCCGTTACGAGCGTCCTAGGGTACCTAGAAGGCCGTTGGGGACTGCGGAGGTACTCCGGGCTGTCCAGCGGCTTCGGATGCACTGTAGGGGCGAAGAACGCGGTCTACGCCGGTTTCCCATTTTGGAGATTTTAACTCGTGAAGATCCCGTTTTGGGAGAGGCGCAAGGAGGGATAAAAGTGGCTCTTCGAACATTGCTTCGAAAACTGATGCTGGCCGCGCTTGCCGTTTTCAGCGTGGCGTCGGCTGGGCAAGCCTCTGCTGCCGACAGTATTAGAGGCCAGGTGATGGGCGGGGGCGCACCCATCGCCATGTCTACCGTGACCCTGTTTGCGGCAACTGCGGGCGCGCCCAAACAATTGGCACAGACCAAGACCGACAACGATGGCCGCTTCGAAGTCAGCACCGCTGGAGCACCCGAGGATTCCAGTCTCTATCTGGTAGCGGGCGGTGGCATCCCGGCAGCCAACAAAGCGGCTGGTAACAATCCTGCCATCGCGCTCTTGACCGTGCTGGGCAGGAAGCCGCCGGCACGCGTTGTCATCAACGAGTTCACCACCATCGCCTCAGTGGTGACGCATGCGCAATTCATCGACGACACTACTATCAAGGCTTCCCCACTTCAACTAAGGATTGCTGCGGGAAACGTTCCCAACTTTGTCGATCTCGAAACTGGTGGCTGGGGGCCGACCATTCTGGACGCCCTCAACAGCGCGCAGACACCCACCATGGCCAACTTCGGTACACTCGCGAGCGTGATGGCCGGTTGCATCACGCGGGTGAAACCGGATGCGTGCAGCCAATTGTTCGCGGCGACCACGCCTCCAAGCGGAGGCCCGCCGCCGGATACCTTGCTAGCAGCCGAAGTGGTGGCGTTCTTCCCCTGGCACAACCCTGACAAGATTTTCGCGCTGCTCAATGAGTTTTATCCGCTGCCCAAGCCTGGCATCCCCGGCAAGCTCTTGCGGGATGCGCCGTTCCTGCCCTATCTGACGTTCGCCCCCAGCGCCTGGATCTTCCCGCTCAAGTTCGCCGGCGGTGGCTACAGCGGAGGTGGCAAGCTCATGTTCGACAGCCAAGGCAACGCCTGGGTTGCTGACAACTTCACGGTTGGGGCAGAAAACCAGGATGCCTCATGGACCGGTGGCCTCACAAAGTTCGCCCCCAACGGTAGGCCGCTTTCGCCCAGCCCTCTGGGCTTCAGGGGCGGAGGTATCGCAGGCCCCGGTTTCGGCTTGACCCTCGACGCACAAGACAACGCGTGGGCCACCAGCTTCACCGGCCAGAACATCACGAAGTTCGACAAGAATGGCAAGCCACTATCGCCCCCCGAGGGCTGGAACTTCAACCGCCAGATCAGCCAGATGCAGGGCATCATCGCCACACCGAGCGGAGATATTTGGACGCTCGACCTGATCAAGGGGCAGGTCGTGAAGCTTCCCCAGGGTGACCCGTCCAAGGCCCAGTTCTTCTGTCAGAACAAGACCGGCGATCCGCTGAAAAACCCCTGCAAACTCATCGGCCCGTTCGCCCTCGCCATCGATCAGCAAGACCGCATCTGGGTTACCAACGCCATCGCGGACCACGTTGTTCGTTTCCCCGCCTCCGATCCCAGCAAAGTCGAAACGTTCAAGGTGGGATACTCCGCCAGCGGTCTCGCCGTCGACAGCCTGGGCAACGTCTGGGTCACGAATAAATTGGGCAGCTCGCCCAAGGGGGCATTGAAGTTCGCGGAAGTGCTGGCCGCCTTTAAATTCAACTTCGACAATGACCCCGACGCCGGACAACGAGCGACCAAGGTACTGGTGCCCGCCATGACCGAGGAGAAATCGGGATACGAAGGCGGCAGCATAACGGTGTTGCGCCCAGACGGCACTGAAGCTTCATTTTCGCCGGTATATGGCAAGGGCATCGTCGGGCCTTGGGCAGCTTCCGTGGATGGCAACGACAACATCTGGATCTCCAACTTCAGCACCGCCTCGGCGGGAATCGTGGAGTTATGCGGCTTCCGCACTGAGCATTGCCCGCCTGGCGTTCATACCGGGGACGCCATTTCGCCTCCAAGCGGCTATGTCGGCGGTGGACTGCAATTGATGGTTGACGTTGGCATCGGCCCCGCCGGAGATGTCTGGGTGACCAACAACTGGCAGGTGTACCAGGATGCCATGGGAAAGGTCGATGAAGCATTACAAACTCAAGGCGCCGGTCAGGGCGTGGTTGTCTTCTATGGCATGGCGAAGCCGGTGAAGACTCCGCTGATCGGCCCGCCGCGCCAGCCGTAGGGGGACGGCGACATTGAGCCGAAACGCTACCGATGACGAGGAGGGCAGAACGTCCTTCCTCGCTCTCGCGGATAATCGCAAGGAGGAATTTAAAACATGGCACAAGAACGACTCTCCAAGCTTGGTTCCGGATCGTCAGTAATCTGGGCGATCATTTTAATCATCTTCGGCTTCCTGGCCATCGCTCTCCCGTTCGCTACGTCGTGGGGCGTGGTTTTGGTCATCGCGTGGCTGGTCATCTTCAGCGGCGCATTTCAATTCATCCACGCCTTCCAGTCCCAAGGTATCGGGCACATATTGTGGAAGGTTCTGGTCGCGATCCTGTACTTGATTGTCGGGATCTATTTCTTGTTGCATCCGATACTCGGGGTTGCCGCATTCACCTTGGCCCTGGCGATCTTCTTCGTGATCGAAGGCGTGATTGACCTGGTGTTTTATTTCCAAACCCGCGCCATACCCGGATCGGGATGGATTCTGTTCGACGGCATCGTTACCTTGATTCTCGGCCTGCTGGTTTGGCGTCAGTGGCCCTCAAGCTCGCTGTGGGTAATCGGCACGCTGGTAGGCATCAGCATGATCTTCACGGGAATGGCGCGTCTGATGCTGAGCTTGGCGGCAAGGCGTCTGGCGCACAGCTAACAGAACCAATGCCAGATTTCGCAAAACCGGCAATGCACGAGGTCCGCGAGAGAGCTCGCGGCTTTATCAAAGAGAGCTGGCAGTCGCAGGCCAATCTGTCGTTTTTCCTGGCGTTCTTGGTTGCTCTTGGCTTTGTACTTCCTTCCCTGGGATTTGGGAAGAGTGACGAACAACGGTACAGCAACTTTGCTTTCTCCCTGTTGCTGGTGTCGGGAGCCGCCATCGCCTGGGGACGGCGCTGGCTGTTCGCGCTGTCGGCGTTTGTGGGCAGCGTCACGCTGGCAGTGCGCTGGATGGCATTCATCACCCCGACCTTCGCGTTTCAAATATGGTCCGGCATCTGGTCAGCTGCGGCGATCCTCGTGATTGCTCTGGTTCTGCTGGCGCAGGTGTTTCGCTCGGGCCCAGTCACTTCCTATCGCGTTCAAGGCGCGATTGCGGTTTATTTGCTGTTCGGTGTTGGCTGGGCGCATGCCTACCACCTCACGAACCTACTCCATCCTGGATCGTTCAACAGCACCACGGGCGGAATGTCCAGCGTTCTGGACTACGCTTACTATAGCTACATAACGCTCAGCACCGTGGGCTACGGAGACATCACGCCGGTACGGCCGATCGCACGCATGCTTTCAACCGGGGAAGCCCTGACCGGACAGCTCTACTTGGCGGTGTTGATCGCGCGCCTGGTGGCCATGGAAGTTGTTAACTGGCAAACGAAAGCCAATCATAATTCGGAATAAATAACTAAACCCTCGCTATTCAGGAGAACAAATGATGAAGAAGAAAATCGCCGCAGTACTCACTTTAGCTGGTGCACTCATTTTGCCGGGGGCCGCTTTTGCCCAGCAAACGCAGCAACAACAGCAGCCGGCTGCCACCCCCACCGTCACCGACCAGGACATCCAGTTGATGAGGGAGGACATCCGCTCGCAGAAGAAGCAGATTATTGCCGCCAACATGCAGTTGACCGACGCCGAAGCTACGAAGTTTTGGCCGGTATACGATGCCTACAAGGTAGAGACCGCAAAGTTAGGCGATGCCCGTTACGCCTTGATCAAGGACTACGCACAGTCCTACAACACCCTGACCGACGCGCAGGCCAAGAGCCTCATCAAGCGAGCGGCCGCCTTGGACCAACAGGTTATAGCGCTACGCACGCAGTGGATGCCCAAGTTCGAGGCCGTACTGCCCGGCAAGAAGGCGGCGGTGTTCTATCAACTCGATCGCCGGCTTGGGTTGATTGTTGACCTGCAACTGGCGTCCATGATTCCGATGGTTCAACAGTAGAACGGCAATTTTGCCAACCGAGATGCGGGTGCGGGATCGCGCCAGGTAGGCCCGATCCCGCGACATTTGTTGTAAACTCGACAGCCGGCACCCTAAGCAATCTGAAAGAAGGAAGGTTCAGACCAAATGAAAAACCGCAAGATTGTTCTTACAGCGCTGGCTCTTAGTGCGTGCATGTTGCTATTGACCGCCCCGTCATTGCAGGCGCAAATGCAAAATCCGCCACAAGCGCAAAAGCTGGCCATGCTGGCCAAGCAACTGGATCTCAGCCCTGAACAGAAGGTGAAACTTATGCCGATTCTGGAAGCTGAGGCTCCGAAGGTTGAAGCCATTAAAGGCAACACTTCGCTTACCAATTTTCAGAAAATGCAGCAGCTGCGTGCCCTGCACGAGCAGACGAACCCGCAGGTGCAGGCAATCCTCTCGCCGGCGCAGTACCAGCAGCTTCAGCAAATCCGCCAGCATGAGATCGAGCAGGCCATACAGAAGAAGCGCGCACAACAGACTCAGTGACCAGTTGCGCCGGCTCGAGTTAGCGGTGTCCTACGTCGCCGGGCCGAGCGAGCATGCGCAAGAATTCGTTTCGAGTTGGCAAGTTGGAACGATTACCCAGATTGAGCCCGGCCGCCGCACGTCGCAAACTACGTCAAGCCTTGCTCACGTGGTACGACGAACATCGTCGCGAGCTGCCCTGGCGCCGTGACTCCGACTCCTATCGTGTATGGGTCTCGGAGATCATGCTGCAGCAGACTCGCGTAGCGGCGGTGGTGGATCACTACGCACGCTTTCTGCAGAAATTTCCCACCGTGCAAACCTTGGCTGCAGCGCACGAAGCCTCCGTGCTGGCCATGTGGAGCGGCCTCGGCTACTACCATCGCGCGCGCCGCATGCACCAGGCGGCGAAGTTGATCGCGCGCGAACGCAAGGGAAGGTTCCCGCGCACGGCAGAAGAGTGGCGCGAGCTGCCCGGTATCGGACGCTACACTGCGGCGGCGATCGCCAGCATAGCGTTCGGAGAAGCCGTCGCCGTCGTGGACGGCAATGTGGAGCGCGTGCTGGCTCGTGTGTTTGGAGCAGCCGAGGGAAGGGAAGTGGCGTGGGAGCGGGCTGAGTCATTGCTCAACCGTGCGCGCCCCGGCGACTTCAACCAGGCGATGATGGAGTTGGGCGCGATGGTCTGCACGCCACGATCGCCGCAGTGCCCAATGTGTCCGCTGCATACGTGGTGCGCCTCGCGCGGTGCCGACCGTACGCGGTTGCCATCGAGACGCAAGCGCAAACAGATCACCTACGGCGTGGCCCGGAAGAACGGTTCCGTCCTGCTGGTGCAGCGTCCGGCGGATGCCTCGCTCATGGCGGGGATGTGGGAACTGCCCGCTCTTGCCGATGCACAACCCAACGGCGACAAGCCGCTAGTAATCTTGCGACATGCCATCACGGATACTGACTACGACGTATCAGTCTTCACGGCCGCGCCCGGGACGTTTCGCAAATTGCAACGCAAAGCTCGCTGGTTTCCGCGACGGCAATGGGAACGCCTGCCTTTGACCGGGCTTGCCCGCAAGATCCTTCATCGTTTGCCGGCCTGAGTCCGGCACGAATCCAGCCGAATCTAACGTGAAGCTGCAATTTCTTGGAGGCTTAATCGATGGCTGCATTGAACGCGGGAGTACTCGCCCCAGACTTCACTCTACCGACTGTACAAGGCAAGCAGGTGTCGCTGCAGGAAGCGCTCGCCAAAGGTCCGGTTGTGCTGGCGTTCTTCAAGGTAAGCTGCCCGGTTTGCCAATACGCTCTTCCTTTTCTTGAGCGTGTGTTCCAGGCGAATCGAGCTGCGAACGTCACCGTGCTCGGCGTCTCGCAAGACAAGGCCCGCGACACGAAGGAGTTTCTGCGGGAATATGGCGCCACGTTTCCAGTGGCGCTCGACGATCCGGCGAACTACAAGGTATCGAATGCTTACGGCCTGACCAACGTGCCCACGATTTTCTATATTGCTCCGAGCGGCGAGATCGAAGTTTCCTGCGTTGGCTGGCTCAAGAGCGACGTGGAAGCGATCAACCGGAAGTTGGCTGAGCATCGCGGCCAACCGCCAGCCCCGCTCTGGCGCGGGGGCGAAGATATTCAAGATTTTCGCGCTGGTTGAAGCTCCAAGAATTGATCCGCGGTCCGCGGATCTGATTTCAATTTATTTACGAATTAGTGTAGCCTTGCGAAGGCACGGGTAGAGCGGACCTTCAGGTCCGCGTCCCGCGTCTCTTTCCTGAACGGAGCCGGACTTCAGCCGGCGGCTTTTCCTGCGACTCCGGCTACACCAAAAACTAAATCGCTCTAGAAGTTGCTGAAAAACTCGGAACCGCAGATCCCTCGCGGGCTAAAGCCCGCTCGGGATGACAAAAATAAAGAACTTGTTACGGCGCACCTGAAGGTGCGCCCTTTCAAAACGCTCCACACACGAGTTTTCAGCAAACTGCTAGACCACCGTGCAATTCAAGCAGGAATTCTCACCCACACACCACAGCGGTCATCCCCTCCTCTCTTTTCGCGTAGAATGATGAGTTTCTACATTCATCCCTGACTCCACTGGAGACTTCCTCATGCGCCGAACCGCCTTGATCGCCTTCATACTTTCGCTGACAGCCGCTCTGTTGCCAGCGCAAGCCCCGCCTGCCTCTAGTGCCGCGAAATCCGTGCTTCCAGTCCCGCACGTCGCTGCGCTTCCCCCGGCGGCCGAGCAGGCCATGGCCTCCGTCGATCCAGAGAAGATCCGCGCGCAGGTGAAGTTTCTCGCCAGCGATCTATTGGAGGGCCGCGGCACGGGCGCGCGTGGAGGCGATATCGCCGCCGAGTACATTGCCACACAGTTTGAGTTGTACGGATTGCAGCCGGCCGGCGACAACGGCGGCTATCTGCAGAAGGTTGCGATGCTGGGCATTGCCACCCAGGATGACACTACGTTCGCTCTCGTTCCCGACAAGGGCGCTCCCATGAACTTGCGCAATCGCGTGGACTTTGTGGCCATGGACGAGACCACTAAAACGGTCGACGACGTGGACGCTCCTATCGTGTGGATGGGCTACGGCATCGACGCTCCTGAGTTCAACTGGAACGACTACAAGGGCATCGATGTAAAGGGTAAGGTGCTGCTCATGATGGTCAACGAGCCGCCTTCCGACGATCCCAAATTTTTTGCCGGCAAGGCGCTCACCTACTACGGCCGTTGGACCTACAAGTACGAAGAGGCGGCGCGCATGGGAGCCGCCGGCGTCATCCTCATTCACAAGACCGACATGGCCAGCTACGGTTGGAACGTGGTGCGCAACTCCTGGTCGGGCGAGCGCGCCTACCTGCGCAACGACCCAGCTCCCAAGCTGAAGGTCGCCTCCTGGATTCAGCTTGATGTTGCCGGCAAACTTGCTGCGGCGTGCGGCATGAACCTCGACGACATGATGGCAGCGGCGCAGAAGCCGGGCTTCAAAGCGATCGTGTTGCCGGCCAAGCTGAAAGCCCACATCGTTAGCACCGTACGGCCGTTTGAGTCCAGCAACGTAATCGCCATGCGCGAGGGTTCCGATCCTAAGCTAAAAGACGAAGCCGTCATCTACACCGCGCATTACGATCACCTGGGCATTGTGCCCGGCATGCCGGGCGACAACATTTACAACGGTGCGCAGGACAATGCCACCGGTGTCGGCATTCTGCTGGAGATCGCACGCGCCTATGCCGAAGCGCCGCAGTCGCCCAAGCGCTCGGTTTACTTCGCGTCGGTCACGGCGGAAGAGCAGGGATTGCGCGGCTCCGAGTATCTGGGCTTGCACCCGCCGGTTCCGGCCAAGGACATTTCGCTCGATCTGAACTATGATGACGTGCCCCCGCTCGGAGTGCCGCAGCAGGTAAGCGTCTCCGGCGCCGAACGCACCAACTTCTATCCCACGGTCGAGCGCACCGCCAAAGAGTTTAGGCTCGCGATTGTGCCGGACGCGCAACCCGGCGCGGGACACTATTACCGTTCCGATCACTTCAGTTTCGCGCGCGCGGGTGTGCCCGCGTTCTCCATCGATGAAGGCGACAAGTACCAGGGTCATGATGCCGAGTGGGGCAGGCAACAGGCGCGCGACTATGTGACCAAGCACTACCATCAGCCCAGCGACGAGTATCGTCCCGACATGGATTTCCGGGGCGACGCGGTGATGGCGCAATTCGGAATCGCGCTGGGATGGCAGGCGGCGAATCAGCCGGCAACGATCGGTTGGCAGCCCGGCGATGAGTTCGCAAAGTTGAGGGGAAGCAACTAGGGTAGTGCGTCGTTAGTAACCTGGACTAAGCCACAAACCGTCGAGACGACAAGCACGTGCAACCCCGCAAGTCGGCAGTTAAGTTAATAATGCGAACGGTTCACAGCGTTCTATAGCGTCGGCGGAGGCTGCACCGGAGGCGTGTTGCGCCGCTTGGCCGCTTCCAGAGCTTCCGCTGGATCGCGCCCCGTGACCGCTTGGTACCAAGCGGGATGATGCGTCCATGCCCAGCCTTCGCTCACCGTGCCGCGAGTCATAGCTTGAATGGTTCCCGGCTCGCCGAAGGTGCTGAGGTAGATATGGAAGAAAATCCCAAACAGCATGATGAGCGCAGATATGTCATGAATCACATACGATATCGCCACCAGGATGCGCCCGAAAATCTCCGGGAGCCACATGATGACACCAGTAATCAGGTAAGCCACCGAACCGCAGACTATCTCCCAGAACATCAGCTTTTGTCCGCCGTTAAAGAAGCCGGTCTCAGGAGATTCTACGGACTCGCCACGGATAACGTACCGTCTGATGTGTTTCATCCAGCGGGAATCGGCGGGCCTCCAGGTCATTACCTGCCACCAATTTATCGCCTGCAGGGCAAAGAAAAAGACGAAGGCCAGCCCGAACCAGGGATGCAGTAGGCGGGTCATGGCGCCGCCGCCGAACAGCGGAGTGAAAAAGCGGAAAATCCACGGTAGGTAGATGCCGAAGCCCGACAGCAGAGCCAGAAAGAAGAAGATACCGACCATCCAGTGGAGAAAGCGTGTGTACACCGGATGGCGCAGCAATTCACCTGCGTAGACCACCGTGCGCCCCAGGCGATCGATGGCGTTGGTGCGATGTACGAACCGATTGGCTGAAGTCGCCATCTAGTTCTCCTTTCCGGCCGGCGGCGGTGGCGGCGGATCAATTTGCACCACCGGAGGAATAGGCTGTTCGCGGAGCGGACCTTCGAAAACATAATGCATCACTACTCCCACGAAGCCCAGCATTGCGCCGAACAGTCCAATTGGCTTGAAGATCTCCTTCCAGATGGTGAAGCTTAACGGAATGCGCGGTTTCGCGGGCAGGTTGCCGTATTTCTCGGGCTTGTTGATGTCATGCAGCACATAAATCACGTGGGTGCCACCGATGGTGTCCGGATCGTACACGCCGGCATCCTTGAAGCCGGAGACGTCCCGCAATTGTTTGGCGCGGTTCTCGGCCAGGAACTTCATGTCGTCTTTGGTGCCAAAGTGCAGACACCCGGTCGGGCACGACTTGATACAAGCGGGTTCTAACCCTGCTCCCACTCGGTCAGAGCAGAGCGTGCACTTGTAGACCTTCTTCGTGCTGGAGTTGAACTTCGGAATGTTGAACGGGCACCCCGAAACACAGAATTGACAACCTATGCAGTTCTCCTGCTGGAAATCAACGATGCCGTTGGAGTACTGCACGATGGCGCCATCGGCCGGGCATGCCCGCAGACATCCCGGATCCTCGCAATGCATGCACTGGTGTTTGCGCATGAGCCACGCGAAGCTGCCGTCGTTGTGCTGATCCTCATTGAACTTGATGAGGTTCCAGTAATTCCAGTCGGTGTCGGGCATCGTCTGGTAGGTGTTGTCGAAGTGAGTCGTCTGGAACGGCATGTCGTTCCATTCGACGCACGCGACTTCGCATGCTTTGCAACCGATACAGGTGGTCACGTCGATCAGCTTGCACACCTTGTCCTGCCGTTGTGTGCCCTCGCCTGCCACCGGTCCAGGATGGGCCGAGATTTGCTGAATTCGTAATGTGCCGCGATCGCTCATCTCGTGCCTCCTTACGCTTTCTGCAGTTTCACCAGGAACCCTTTGAATTCCGGCGTGTAGGCATTGGGGTCAATGACGGTTGGCGTAAGCAGGTTCGCGGGCATCTTGGAAGTCCTGCCCTCGTCCTCGGAAATTCCCAGGAAGCCCCAATGGATCGGTACTCCGATCTGGTAAAGCTTCTTCCCGTCCACGCTCATCGGCTTGATCCGCTTGGTGACCATGGCCTTGGCGATGTAATCGCTGCGGGCGCTGGTCACTTTCACCTTGTCACCTCCGCGAATCCCCATCTCCTCGGCCAGTTCGGCGGGTATCTCAACGAACGGCACTGGGACTAACTCCACATTCATGGGGTTGTTCTTCGTCCAGTAGTGATAGTGCTCGGTGAGGCGATAGGTGGTACAGATCAGGTTGTAGCCTTCCTTCACCGTTCCGTATTTATCCAGCGGAGTCTTGTACTTCTTCACCACCGGGTTGGTGGACTGGTTGGGATGTAGAGGATTGTCAATGGGGCTCTCGATCGGCTCGTAGAATTCGGGGAAGGGACCGTCGGCCATCGCGCCCAGCGGTACAAAGATGCGTCCGACTCCTTCCGGATTCATGATGAAGGGTCCCATGTGCTCCTGCGGCTTGGAGTCAGGTTTGAAATCGGGAACGTCGTTGCCCACCCACTTCTGGGCGGTCTCGTTCCACCACACCTGGCTTCGCGACGGGTCCCACGGTTTTCCGTTCAGATCGCAGGATGCCCGGTTATACAACACGCGCCGATTCATCGGCCACGACCACCCCCAGTTCGGGTAGATCCCCAGACCAGAAGGATCGTCGGTTGCCCGGCGTTGCATCATGGCTCCGGCTTCGGTCCATGAGCCGCAGTACAACCAATTGCCGCACATTGTCGAACCGTCGTCGCGCAACATCCCAAAGCCCGGCAGTTGCTGTCCGGGTTTCAGCGAGACCCCGGCCTTCTCGTCGGTGACTTCGGCCAGCGCTTTGCCATTGATTTCCTTGGCCACCTCCGGGAGCGACGGGTGCAGGGGAAGCGTGTAATTCCATGTGGCATGCAGAATCGGATCAGGAAACTTGCCGCCCTCTTTCTGGTAGAGTTCGCGCACCTTCAGGAAGATCTGCGCCAGGATGTCCTGGTCGAGACGGCAGTCTCCCGGCGGCGGCAGAGCAGCATGCTTCCATTGCAGCCAGCGCGCCGAGTTGACGAAGGTACCGTCCTTTTCGGCGAACCCAGCTCCCGGCAGCCGATAGACCGTGGTATTGATTTGCTTCATCTCTTCCGCAGTGGTGCCCGGCGCCATCCAGAAGCTGCTGGTCTCGTCGGGGTAGATTTCGCACACCACCAGGAAGTCGGCCTTCTTCAAACTGTCAATGTTCTTCCGCGAATCCGGGCCGATCATCACTCCATTCATGCCAAAGGCAAAGAAGCCCTTGACCTTGCCGTTGTACATGTCGTTCCAGATATTCACCCACGAATAGTTGCGGTCGATCTTGGGCAGATGGTTGAAGGCGAAGTCGTTTTCCTTCGTAGCATTGTTCCCATACATGGCCTTCAGGAACGACACCATAAATTTTGGTGTGTTCGACCAGTAATTGAACGACTCCCAGTCGTTCGGCTTCGAGGGCTTGGGGGTGATCCGATCCAGATAGGTCTTCAGGTCCTTATCGGTCGCCACCGGCACCTTCAGGTAGCCGGGGAGAATGTCGAAGATACCCGCCATGTCGGTCGCGCCCTGAATGTTTGAGTGCCCGCGTAATGCGTTCACGCCGCCACCAGCGCGGCCAACATTTCCCATGATCAACTGCAGCATGGCCGCCGTTCGAATGATCTGCGTCCCGAAGCTGTGCTGCGTCCACCCCACCGCATAAATGATGGTGGCAACCTTCTTCGTGTCGCCGTCTTTGCGAATCGAGGTGTACAGGTCGTACGCCTTGAGAAGTTGGTCTTGGGGAATGCCGGTGATACGCGACACCATCTCGGGTGTGTAGCGCGAGTACTGCTGCCGCAGCAGTTGATACACGCAGCGCGGATGCTGCAGCGCCAGATCGTAGGCTACGTTCGGCGGCAGCGACGGTGGAGGGGACGGAGTTCCGCCGGCACCTTTCGCGGCAGCAGACACTGGCATCACCGCGGCTTTCATTTCCTGGCCTTGGGCCGGATTCTCGCCGGCTGCGGCAGGCACGACCTTGCCGGTTTCGTTTCCGCCTTCCTGATAATTCCAAGTGGCCTTGTCGTAGCTCTTGGTCGCATCCTCAAAGCCAGAGAACAGCCCGTCTTCGGGCAGCTTGAAGCCGTCTTTGATGAGGAAGGCCGCATTGGTGTAGTTGACGAGGTATTCTTTGGCCACGCGATCGTGCTCGATGGCGTAGCTGATGAGTCCGCCCAGGAAGGCGATATCACTGCCGGCGCGGATCTGGCAGAACAGGTCGGCCTGGGTTGCCGTGCGGGTGAAGCGCGGATCGATGACGATGGTCTTGGCGTTACGGTTGCGCTTGGCTTCCACCGCCCATTTGAATCCGCAGGGATGGTTCTCAGCCGGATTGCCACCCATGATCAAGATCATGTCGGCGTTCTTGATATCGATCCAGCCGTTGGTCATCGCCCCGCGCCCGAAAGTTGGTCCCAAACTTGAGACCGTGGGGCCGTGTCAAACTCTGGCCTGGTTTTCCAGGCCGACGATCCCCAGGCTGCGCATGGTTTTTACAACCAGAAAATTGAACTCGTTGGTATCGGTACAGCCACCCGTGAAGGCAACTGTTTCCAGGCGGTTCACGGTCTGGCCTTTGGCATCCGTCTCGATGAAGGTCTCGTCGCGCGTCTTCTTCGTCCAGCGCGCGATTTCGTCGATCGCCTGGTCCCAGGGGATGTCCTCCCAGTGGTCGGAGCCTGGGCGCCGCACCTGCGGCTTCAGCAACCGTCGGTCATTCTGAATGTCCTGCTGCAACGACGCGCCCTTGGGACAAAGCGTACCCCGATTGATCGGGTGATCGGGATCGCCTTCGACGTGGATCACCTGGGGCGTGACGTTCTTCGCCTTGTCGCCGATAGTGTGGATGATGACGCCGCAGCTCACCGCGCAATAGGGGCAGGTGCTGCGCGTCTCCGTTGAGCGCGAAATTTTCAGGCTCCCGGCCTGCGCCAATAGCGGTCGCGCATCGAAGCCGAAAGCGGTGATGCCGACGGCCCCTGCTATGCCAGTCTTGAAGAATGCTCGTCTAGATACATCCATTACGCAGCCCTCCATAACGAAAGACTCGAAACGGTGAATGAGTAAATGAGTATAGGGATGGAACGACAGCGCTCGAACAGCGCGAAGTCGGAGGAGCAAATGTGTTCGCAGTGTGGTCCACATCTTCACCCGGCCGTTGACGTTACGACGAGGAGCCCACATCTGGACCCAAACAACGCAGAAAAGCGTATACCGGGAAGCTGGCTGTGGTCAAATAGATTTGCGATGCTTTCAAAAGGATGGCCGGGAACTTTCCGGCCAGGCTAAAAACCCATCAGATTCAAGCTGACCTTGTTAAACCCGTGTTCGATCGCCCACACGTCAAGCGGCGCAGCGGCGACCTCATCCACGATGGGGAGAGCGAGGCCGTCCACCGTCATGTCCACCGATTTCAGATAGTACTTACAGGTATCGCAAGCCTCCACGCGCACGGCCGCGAAGTCCTCCGCCGAATAGCGGGGGAGTTTTTGATGATCAACCTCGCCACATAGCGGACAAAGAATCCGTCGGAACTCCCATTCCGTCGCACAGAACGAACACACGAGAAAGCGCTTTCCGCCATCCCCTTCCGGGCGGAGCACAGCGAGCTGCGGCCGCGCGCCACAGACGGGACAATCGGAAGCGGAAGAATCCGGCGGCTGCGTTGGCTGTGCTGAAGCAAGACGCTCGGCGAGAGGCTGAAACAAAACGCGCGCGAAGAAGGGATTTGCTTGCTGCTGGTCGCCGTCCGCAGACCACAAAAAACTCCGAAGCATCCGGCGCTGCTCTTCCAACGAGGCCCGGCTGAATTCCGCGGCCTCTAGCGCCAGCTTTGAGGGCCCCTTCCGCTGAACGAGAGCCAGTAAAGCCGGCAACTGCCGCATGGCAATGTCGAGGTCGAGCCGTTCACGAAACGCAATTTCGACGCAGGAGTCGGGACGAGATGGGGACGGAATGTCGGCGTACAGCGTCTTCTGAAAATCGAGAATGTGCCCATAGAAGGCGAGGATCTCGGCGGCGCTTGGATAGCGCGCGGCGAGTTCGGCTGCCCGCCGGATACGTTTAGCCCAATCAATTCCCTTCATTTCGACTGGCATGCCTCAATTCCGTTCTTTGGCAGCGAGCCAAATGATACTCCATGTTCGGCAGTGAGAAGTTCGATGTACCCGTTCCTGTAGAGTAGACAATTGCGCGACCCCTCCATGCATAAAAAAAGCAAACCTCGGAAGTCACTCCCGATCGGTCTCATCGGTATTGGCCTTATTGTCGTCGCGCTGTGCGCTGTGGTTCTTTGGCGCCGATCCGCCGGAGCGCGTGGAGAGGAGGCGAAGCCGGCGTCAGCCGCTACCTACGTTGGGCAGGAGCGTTGTGCGCAATGCCACGCAGAACAGGTGCAGGCCTGGCGAACGTCTCATCACGCCGAGGCGATGCAGGTCGCCAGTGATTCCACCGTCCTGGGAAATTTCAATCATGCGCGCTTTACACACGACGGCGTAGCCTCCGTGTTCTTCAAGAAAGACAACAAGTTCTACGTTCGCACCGACGGCCCCGGAGCCAAGCCACAGGACTTCGACCTCCCTTACACCTTCGGCGTTTATCCGCTGCAACAATATCTGGTTCCATTTCCCAACGGTCGACTGCAGAGCTTCGTGGTGGCGTGGGATTCGCGCAGCAAAGAGCAGGACGGCCAACGCTGGTTCCACCTCTATCCTGGTCAGAAGATGACCCGGGCTGATCCTCTGCACTGGACTGGGCGAAATCAGACATGGAATTACATGTGCGCCGATTGCCACTCCACCAACCTGCGGGAGAATTACGACCTGGCCAAGGACAGCTACGCGACAACGTGGTCGGAGATCGATGTCTCGTGCGAATCCTGCCACGGGCCCGGTTCCAACCATGTGACGTGGGCGAACTCCCACAAGAAGGGCTCGTACAGCCCAAGCAACGGCCTGAACGGACTTACGGTTGACCTGAAGCCAGCCAGTGGATCGTGGTCAATTTCAGATCCGGACAAGGGAACGATGCATTGGAAGGGCCAGCCCCGCTCGCATAACGAGATCAACACCTGTGCCCCCTGTCATTCGCGCCGGCATCCGATCACCAACGACTACCAGCCGGGGGAACCGTTTCTCGATGCATATGTGCCAAGCTTTCTGGAAGAAGGTGTCTATTACCCCGACGGCCAAATCCTTGAGGAAGACTATGAGTGGGGCTCCTTTGTTCAGAGCAAGATGTATCACGAGGGGGTGACCTGCTCGGACTGTCACGACGCCCACACCGCGAAGCTCAGGACGGAGAACCTGAACGCGGTCTGCGGCAAGTGTCATTCGCCGGCAAGGTTCGGCAGCGAGCAGCACCATCATCACAAGGCGGAGAGCGCCGGCGCGTTGTGCGTCAACTGCCACATGCCAACCAGGACCTATATGGTGATCGATGTCCGGCGCGACCACAGCTTCCGCGTGCCGCGACCCGATTTCTCCGTCGCCTACGCAACTCCGAATGCCTGCAACCAGTGCCACAAGGACAAGTCAGCCAGTTGGGCTGCTGAGACAGTCGTGAAATGGTATGGCCCTAACCGCCGACAGGAACCGCAATTTGTCGCCGCAATTGACGCTGGCCGTCGCGGCACGGCTAATGCCGAGAAAGAGTTGACGGCGTTAATCGCAGACCCAACCAAGCCCGCAATTGCGCGTGCGACTGCGCTGACTCTGCTCCCTGAATACCTCACTCCTTCTGCGCTTCCTACCGTGCAAGCTGCGCTCAGCGATAGCGATGCCCTGGTGCGCGGCCAGGCCGTTAAGGCGCTGGATCCTCTCCCTCCGCAAGAGCGGGTTCACCTTGCAGCACCACTGCTTACCGACCCCATTCGATCTGTTCGCATCGAGGCGGCGCGCCTGCTGGCTGGAACAGCGCCCGATCTTTTGCAAGAGGCGCAGAAGCCGGCGCTCGCACGAGCGATTTCGGAGTTGATCGCTACTGAGATGGTTTCTGCTGAACGTCCGGAGAGCCATATGAATTTAGCGTTGCTCTATGTTCAGATGGGCCGCACCAGCGAAGCGGAGAGTGAATTACAAACCGCGCTGCGCCTCGATCCGAGGTTTGTTCCAGCCATGGTCAACCTCGCTGATCTCTACCGCGCGCAGCAGCGAGACGACGAAGGGCAGAAATGGTTGGAGAAAGCCATGGCGGTTGCGCCTAGCGCAGCTGAACCCATCTATGCCCTCGGCCTGCTGAAGGTCCGGCAGAAGCAGTACCCGGAGGCGTTGGGCCTGCTCGCCAAAGCAGCCAACCTGCAACCCGATAACGCGCGCTATAGCTATGTCTATGCCGTAGCGCTCAACTCCAGCGGGCATGCCGACGGCGCGATCGCCGTGCTGCAGCAAGCCCACCAGAAACGTCCTGCAGACCGCCAGGTGCTGGAGGCGTTGATCGGATTCGAGCGCGACAAGGGAAACCTGCCGGCGGCAATTGCTTACGCGCAGCAGCTTGTCCAGCTCGCCCCCGACGACCCGGACGTGAAAGCGATGTTGGCGCAATTGCAAGGACAAGGACATTGAGCGACGAGTAGAGCGCCTAGCCGTCCCATGCGTAAAACACCACAGGCCTAGCATTTTTGCTAGTTGTCGAACGACCCATCGCGGTCTACCATCCAAGCCATCCGCAAAACAGTAGCGCCCACGCGGCCTCGGAGCATCGAGGACAAATTTCCTCCGTTCGTTGATCGTTTGGATCAACTGATCCTCATTCTCCCTTCGGGGAGATCAACCGAGAATCACTGTCAAGGAGATACTCAATGAATTTTGGTATAGGTATTCGAAGATTTACATTTGGAGCGCTGGCGGTGTTGAGCTTCATCGCCAGCAGTAACCTCATCTCTCATGCACAAACAGCAAACCCAAAGCCGCCTAACATTCTGGTCATCATGGGCGACGATGTGGGTTGGTTCAACATCGGCGCGTACCACCGTGGAATCATGTCGGGCAAGACACCGAACCTCGACAAGCTTGCCGCGCAGGGCATGATGTTCACCGATTACTACGCCGAGGCGAGCTGCACCGCGGGGCGCGCCAACTTCATCACCGGCGAGTTGCCCCTGCGTACGGGTATGACTACTGTGGGCCAGGCGGGGGCTGACGTGGGATTGCCGGCACAGGCCGTCACCCTCGCCACCGTCCTCAAGTCGCTGGGCTATGAAACCGGGCAGTTCGGGAAGAACCACCTTGGCGACCTGAATAAGTTCCTGCCGTGCGTGCATGGCTTTGACGAATTCTTCGGCTACCTCTATCACCTCGACGCTATGTCTGACCCTTACTGGTTCGACTATCCGCAGGACTGGATCGACAAGACCGGCCCACGCAATCTGGTGCACTGCTGGGCCACAGACACAGATGATCCAACCGTGCAGGCACGCTGGGGTGCGGTCGGAAAACAGAAAATCGTGGACGAGGGCCCGCTGGCGCCATTTCCGGACATGAAGGACATGCAGAACTGGCAAAAGGGCCGCCCCGCCAAGTACGACATGGAGACCTTTGACGACGTGCTGGTCGGCGCCACCAACGGTTTCATGGACAAGGCCAAGAAAGACGGCAAGCCCTTCTTCATCTGGCACAACACTACTCGCATGCACGTCTTCACCTATCTTCCGCCCAAGTACCAGGCGATGATGAACGCGACCAGCAACTACAACGTCGAAGAAGCCGGCATGGCCCAGATGGACGACAGCGTCGGCGAAATCCTGAAACACCTGGACGATATAGGTGAGGCTGACAACACCATCGTCATCTTCACCACCGACAACGGGGCCGAAGTGTTCACTTGGCCTGACGGTGGAATGACGCCATTTCGAGCCACCAAAGGCACGGTCGGCGAGGGCGGCTTCCGCGTACCGGCGATTATTCGCTGGCCGGGACACGTCAAGCCGGGTTCTGTCGAGAACGGCATCTTCTCCGGCCTCGACTGGTTACCCACTTTGGCGGCGGCTGCCGGCAATCCCAACATTACCGAGCAGCTCCTGAAAGGGGTGAAGCTCGGCGATCGCACCTATAAGAACCACCTTGACGGCTACAACCAAATGGCGGTTCTTGAGGGCAAAGGACCATCCGTTCGCCATGAGCTGTTCTATTTCGGTGGTTCTCACTTGGGAGCTCTACGTCTCGATGACTTCAAGTTTCAGTTCTTCCAGCAGCCCAACGGCTGGGCCGGGGAAAAGATCACCACTGACATGCCCACCATTGTGAACATTCGGCAGGACCCGTTCGAGCGCACCCCGTCCATCCGCCAGGAGCCCCTGCAGGATTTGGGCGGTGGCTACATGAACGACTTCATGGCGCGCGAGTTCTGGCGCTTCGTGCTGGTGCAACAGACGGTAGGTAAATTGGCGGCGACGGCCATCGACTATCCGCCAATGCAGTCTCCAGCAACCTTCAACCTGGACGCCGTAAAAGCCCAGATCACTGAGATGATGAAAGCGCACGAAGGACAATAGTCAAACACTCAACCCAGCGGGGCGGCTCCTCGGGGCCGCAGACGCAGTAGACGAGGGGCGTGCGACATCGCACGCCCTATACTACTGCTATGCTGGCCGTTCACCTGCTTACGGAGTCTCAGTCAAGGAGGCACGCATGGGCCGATTCAACAGAGTGACGCTCACTGTCCTCGTCCTGGGCCTGATTCCCCTTACGGGTTGTCAACGCCTAGTTATTCACACCGAGAGGCTATTGAAACCCAGCACTGAACTGTCAGAGATCGTTGGTCTGCTGGCGGGCTTCGGAACAACCTTTGCCGCTTTTCCCGACTTGCTGGCGATGCTCAAGCGTCGGTCAAGTCTGGGCATGAATCCACGGATGGGGGCAATCATGGGCGTCTTTCAGCTCCTCTGGATTTACTACGGCCTATTGATTGCTTCGCGACCGGTGATCGTATGGAACGTGATCGCGGTGTTAGTCAATTTCCTAACCGTCGGAGCGTACGCGTATTTCCTCCGCAGGGAAAAAAAGGCACGACCTGCTGGATCGAGTTAGCCGGCAGGAGCATTACCATATTTCGGTGGCCTCGTTGTTCACTGCTGGTGGTCGGAACCTCAGGGCTTGTCGCGAGAGGCAGCATGGCATAAGGATCGACCAAACGACGTGACCTCAAATGGAGACAATACATGACCAGCCATTGGAGAAACTGGGGGGCCGTCGTTGTCTGTCTGGCGTGCCTGGCCATATCCCTTCTAATCGGATGTAGCAAGAAGGAAGCTGCGCCCCCGGCCAGCTCCGAGCAGGCAAAGCAGCAGTCAGCGGCTCCTGCTCCGCAAGTATCTTCGCCGGACGAGCCGCCTGCGCCTTCGAGCAACATCGTGTTACCGCTGGGTTTCGGGCGTCGCACCGGCGACCTCGATGAGATGGTGAAGAGCCGCAACATCCGTGCGCTGGTCCTGCTCAATCCCATCGGCTTTTTCTACGACAAAGGGCAGCCCAGAGGGGTGATGTATGAGGCATTGGAAGAGTTCCAGAAGTTCGCCAACCAGAAGCTGAAAACAGGCAAGCTGAATGTGAAAGTCACATTCCTTCCTATGCGGGTGGACCAGATTGAGGCGGCCCTCACGGAAGGCGTGGGAGACGTGATCGCCCATGGAATCGTGGTCACGCCCGAGCGCGAAAAGCGGGTTGCGTTCTCGACGCCGATACAGACCGACGTGACCCAGATCATAGTCACTGGACCCAATTTCGGCGCGGCTTCCAGCCTCGCCGATCTTGGCGGCAAAGAGGTATACGTCAATCCTCTTACCACGTATTACGAAAACCTGCAGAAGGCGAACGAGGCGCTTCAAAAGGAAGGCAAGACGCCGATCATAATCAAAGCGGCAGACAAGAACTTGATGGACGACGACCTGGTGCAGATGGTGAACGCTGGGTTGATCCCGGCGACGGTTACGACCAAACAACGGGCCGCCCTTTGGTCGCAAGTCCTCGATCACATTCAACCGCATCCCGACTTGGTGATTGCGAGTGAAGGTCAACTGGCCTGGGTCATGCGCAAGAACAACCCGCAATTCAAGCAATTGGTCGATGAATTTGTCCAGTCACATGCTGTAGGGACATCCTTCGGCAACACCCTGCTGCGGCGCTACCTGCAAAACACCAAGTGGGTCAAGGATTCAACCTCGGCGGAGGAGATGAAGAAGTTCCAGGCGTATCTCGCTTTCTTCCAGAAGTACGCCGGGGAGTACGACTTCGATTACCTGATGATTGCGGCCCAAGCCTATCAGGAATCCTTGCTCGACCAGAGCAAGAGGAACCCAAGCGGCGCGGTAGGCATCATGCAGGTAATTCCTGAATATGCGGCCGCTTCGCCCATCAGCATTCCGAACGTGGGTACCGCTGAAGGTAACATTCATGCTGGCGTCAAGATGCTGCGAAACATTGACGACACCTACTTCAACGATCCCAAGATCAATCCCTTAAACAAAACGCTGTTCGTCTTTGCCAGCTACAATGCCGGGCCCAATCGCATCGCCAGGCTGCGGAAAGAGGCGGCCACGATGGGTCTCGACCCAGATGTCTGGTTCGGCAATGTGGAACTGGTCGCGGCCAAAGACATCGGACAGGAAACCGTCACCTATGTTGCCAATATCTACAAGTACTACGTTGCCTATAAGCTGGCAGTGGAGCAGCGGCAGATCCGGGAAAAGGCAAAAGGATTGCCGGCAAGTTAAGAAGCTAAGCGCTGAAAGAATATTCAGAGGACGAGGAGACCGCATGCCCGAGATAGGCGGGCCAAATATCGAAGTCGCCCACCACCTCAACGAACAGGAAAAGCACCGCGCGCCGCATCCCTCACGCACGGTCGAAATGCTGGAGATCGTCGAAGCGATCGTGCTGGCTTTGGTTGCAGTCACTACCGCATGGAGCGGCTATCAGGCGGCGCAGTGGGATGGCCGCCAGGATAACCTGTACGAGCAGTCCACTAAACTCCGCGTGCAAGCCCAGGGGCAGCAGATGCGCGGCGATCAGGAGCGCGTTTACGACGCGTTGACCTTCGCCGATTGGCTAAAGGCGAGCGTGAGCGGAGAACAAAAAATAGCGCAACTCTTCGAGCGCCGCTTTCGCCCCGCGTTTCGCGTGGCGTTTGAGGCATGGAAGAAAACAGACCCGTTCAACAACCCTAACGCCCCGCCCGGCCCGCAGATCATGCCGGAATACCACAACGCCGAGTTGGAGGCGTCAGTCAAGCTGGGCAACCAGGCCTCGGAGTTTTTCGAGCAGGGAAGCAAAGCCCGAGAAATTTCTGACGGCTATGTGCGCGTCACCGTTTTGCTGGCGACGGTCCTATTGCTTACTGCGATCGGCCAGCGCTTTCACACCGCCTCGGTGCGTATCGCCATTACTGTTTTGGCTGCGGCATTGATCTTAATTCCTTTGGTGCGCATCATCACGCTTCCGCGCATCTAATGAGTCATTAAGGCCAGGTTCGTGATGAGACGACTGTACTCGAAAAGATGATCATGTCAGCAGATGCCAACTCGCATCGAGGCGGCTTGTGGGTCGGGCTGTGGTTGGGTTTTCTGCTAACGATTGCCTGTGGCCAGACAGACGCCAGGACGTCCTCCATCGCGCCCAGGGATCTATCTGCGCATCCCCCTGTCGCCGACGTAGGCTTGCCGCTGACCTTCCAGCGCCACACCGGCGACTTGGATTCAATGGTTAAGCGCGGGAACATCCGTGCGCTTGTCCTCTACAGCCGCTCGGGCTTTTTCTACGTGAACGGACAGCCTGAGGGCATCTATTACGAGGCGCTGCAATACTTCCAGCAGTTCGTGAATCGGAAGCTGCCTAAGGGGCAGCATGTAGAGGTTACGTTTATTCCCGTACGCCCTGATCAGCTTGAGTCCGCTCTGACCCAGGGTGTGGGCGATCTGATTGCGTACGGATTGGTGGTGACGCCCGAGCGCCAGCAGCAGGTCGCTTTCTCGATCCCAATACAAACTGACGTGAAAGAGATTGTGGTGACGAGGAAGGACTTCGGCACACTTTCATCTTTGGAAGAGCTGGGCGGAAAGAAAGTTTTCGTTAATCCCCTCACTACCTACTACGGGAACTTGGAAAAGGTAAATGACTCCTTACGGAAGCAAGGCAAGCCGACGATCCTGATCGAGAAAGCTGACCCGAACCTGATGGACGAAGACCTGCTGGAAATGGTGAATGCCGGCATCCTGCCGGCGACGGTCACGCTCGCCGAGCGCGCCAAACTGTGGGCCAGGGTGTTTCCCAACATTACTCCTCATCCGAATCTCGTTATCGCCGACGAAGGGAACCTGGCATTTGCGATGCGGAAGGACAATCCGAAGTTCAAGCAATTGGTGGATGAGTTCGTCAAAACCCGCGCCGTCGGGACATCGTTTGGCAACACGCTGGTGCGAAGGTATTTGCAAAGTGGGCAGTGGATCAAGAATCCTACCTCTGCAGCAGAAATCAAGAAGTTCAATGAGACGGTCGCTTTCTTCAAGAAGTACTCATCTCAGTATGGCTTTGACTATTTGATGGTTGTGGCCCAAGGCTATCAGGAGTCCTTGCTCAATCAGTCAGCAAGAGGCCCTGACGGTGCGATCGGAATCATGCAGGTCAAGCCGGCGACAGCCGCGGCGCCGCCCATCAGCATTCCTGACGTGATGACTGCGGAGAATAATATTCATGCGGGAGTCGAGGTCTTACGCGACATTGCCGATAAATACTTCAATGACCCCAAGATCGATCCGGTGAACCGCCTGCTGTTTACGTTCGCTGCCTACAATGCCGGACCCAATCGCATTACAGAACTCCGGAAGAGAGCCCCGGCGGAGGGACTGGATCCCAACAAGTGGTTCGGAAACGTTGAGCTGCTGGTTGCCCAAAATGTAGGGCCGGTGACGGTCCAATACGTCAGTAATATCTACAAGTATTACGTCGCATATAAGCTCGTAGTGGAGCAGGGAGAGACTCTGCAGTAACGCAAGTAGGACGCAAACAAACGAACCGCCGCACAGACCGGATTGTAGGTTTATTCCAAAAAAACGTTCGTCGAGAGTGAGCGGGGAATTGACTCATGTTTGGAAATCCTGGGTGACGTTAGCACTGCTCCTGCCGATGCTGGGATTCCACGCCAGCGCGCAAACTTCTGAATTGTTGCCCGAAATCGATACCTATCTTAAGCTGAATCCAGTCGTGCGGATTAATTTTCAGGCCAAGGAAACCAGAGAAGGTGGCGATCCAGTCACAGCCGAGATTGGTCCGAGCCTCGATTTCTATGTGAAGCATTTGCGCCGGCTGGAGAAAATTACCCAGTTCGATCTGGATGACTCAAAATCACAATTGGCAGTATTTACTGTCGGATACCGCTATCTGCCCACGCCAGGCCAGCCTCCGACAAATCGTATGCGGACGGAAGCCATCTTCTACTTCCCGCTGAAAGTTGGAATCCTGTTCTCCGACCAGAACCGCGCCGATCTGAATTGGAGCACCAACTTCACGTGGCGGTATCGCAACCGGATTCAGTTCGAACGCGTCTTGACGATTCGTTCGTACCATCCCGCGCCGTACCTCAGCGCCGAGTTTTTTTACGAAAGCCAATTTGCCAAATGGAGCGACACCGCACTGTACGCTGGCTGTCTTTTTCCCCTGGGCAAGCACGTCGAGTTCAACCCTTACTATGAGCACCAGAACAATACCGGCAAGAGCCCTAATTCCCAGTTCAACCAGTTGGGCTTGATGCTGAACCTTTATTTCGCGATCAAATAACGGCCAAGGGGAGCAGTCTTCTTTGGATTCATTGTCAATCGGTTTGCGCGCAGTTTGTCCGTTCGTCGAAGCCCGGCACAATATGCAATAATGGCGCGTCTATGAAGTTGCGAACCTTCTTTCTCTATCACTCTGTAGCTGCATTCTTGCTCTCGGGCGCACTTCTCTGCGCACAACCTCAGGCGAGTCCGGCCAGCGGGCAAACGAACGATGCACTCGAGCTGGTCAAGCAGGGACAAAAGCTGAATAGCGAGGGTCAGCAGGATGAGGCCCTAGCGCTCTACGATCGTGCCTTGCAACTGTCCCCCAATCTCTTCCAGGCCAACCTGGCGGCAGGAATGGCTTTAGACTTGGAGGGCAAGTACGAGCAAGCGCGCCAGCATCTGGGCAAGGCAATCGAGGAAGCCCCGCCCGCTTCGAAAGTTCAGGCGCTGAGAACGATGGCCGTGTCCTATGCCTTCGAACGCAAGGCGGACGCGGCCGCAAAGTATGAGCAACAGGCTTTCGATTTGCAACTCTCCGCGAAACAATTTGCGGATGCAGCCGGCACAGCCGATGAACTGGCCCGCATCTATCTGGAATCGGGCGAGACAGAGAACGCCTTTCATTGGTACCAGACCGGGCACCTCACGGCGTGGCGCCAGCCCAACCTGACCCCGGCGGAGCACGAGCCTGTGGGACTTCCGATGGGAAAGCGCGCTGGCGCGTATCCGCGTCCGGCAGTTAGGCAGGCGCGAAGAAGCGAAGAAGCATCTGGCTGCGGCCAAAGCGATCCTGGACAAGGGCGACAATCCTGACCAGGTGCGTTTCTATCCCTATCTCAGCGGTTACGTCGCGTTCTACCTTGCCGACTACAAGACGGCAATCGCCGAACTGCAGAAGGGTGACCAGAAAGATCCATTCGTGCTCAGCTTGCTGGCGCAAGCGTACGAGAAGTCAGGCGACAAGACGCAGGCGCTGGAGTATTACCGGAAGGTCCTGACCCTCAATGC
Organism: uncultured Acidobacteriaceae bacterium; assembly: GCA_963836295.1. Taxonomy (GTDB): domain Bacteria; phylum Acidobacteriota; class Terriglobia; order Terriglobales; family Acidobacteriaceae; genus Bog-257. The sequence goes on from CAWIIY010000017.1 coordinate 933,151, forward strand.
GCACAGTCCGACCAACGCGTTTGCGCGGCCGCTGGCAAAAGAAAAGGTCGCGGCGCTTTCCAAATGAGTTGGAGCGGGGTACGGGGATCGAACCCGTGACATCGAGCTTGGGAAGCTCGCGTTCTACCGCTGAACTAACCCCGCTCAGTCCGGTAGGTGAGCAAAGTGTACCACCTGCGCAAATTGCATCGCAATGCGCAGCCTGGACGGATAGTGGTATCGAGTGATCGACCAGCCCACTGTCCGGAACTATTGCGTTCTGACGGGCGAATACGGGTGAGGAAATGATTTGAGGTGTTTTCCAGCGAGCGTTGCGGTCACGCTTGCGCTTGCCTTCCTTTTGCCCGCGTCTGCCCAGGATGTAACCCTGCATGGCGGCACCAGCGTTGTGCTGGTTCCGACGTTGGTCACCGATCTTGCGGGTGAGCCGGTGTTCGGGCTATCTGCGCGCGATTTTGCGATCTATGACAACGGCGTCGAGCAGAAGATCCAGCTTGATGAGACTCTGAGGTCGCAGCCGACCTCGGTAGTGGTCGCCATCGAGAGGGGACACAGCGCCGACGAGACCCTGGACAAAGTGAAAAGGATCGGGAGCCTGCTCTATCCCATAGTGGGAGAGGGGAAGGGTGAAGCCGCCGTGGTTGCGTTCGACAGCAAGTCTGTCCTAATCCAAGATTTCACAGGCGACCTGGACCAGGTGACGCGCGCACTCAGCCGAATCAGCGTGGGAGACTATAACGCGGCATCGCTTGATGCTATCTCCTATTCCGCCGCATTGCTGGAACAGCGCCCCTCAACCAATCGGAAAGTTCTGTTTCTAGTTTGCGAGCCAACCGACCGGGGAAGCGCAGCGACCATTCCCGAGGTCATCCGTAGGGTTGAGCGCAGCAATGTGCTGGTGTACGGTGCAGCCTACCAGCCGGGGACTGCTGCGAAGATGGACAAGGTGGGCCAGACCATTGCGGACCCGTTATCGCATCCGGTAAATCTGTTCGGTATCTTCTCAGCGCTGACGAAATCCGCGAAAGAAAATATTCCTGAGACCATTGCGGAGATGTCAGGCGGGGAGTACTTGCTCTTCAATGACGAAAAGAAACTGGAAGAGGAAATGACGGACGTCAGTAACCACTACTTCAATCAGTATCTCCTGAGCTTTACGCCGAAGAAGCTATCGCTGGGGCAGCACTCTCTGCGTGTGGAAGTTCGCGGTCGAAGCGATGTCGTGCTGAGCGCACGCACCGGGTATTGGGTCGGTGAGGCGCTGCAGAAGGATGTTCCGGCCGGAAAGGCGCCGGCTGGCAGTAGCGCGGTTCCATAGTACGTTGTTCGGGTAGAGCGGACCGTTCAGGGACTGTTACGAAACTCTGTCGTCCCTACGGGACTCAGAGAAAGATGTTCCACTTCACCCGCTGCGCCTTCGGCTCCGTGCTGGGCTAAGCTGTTTCGTGCCTACGGCACTCGTTCTCGCGCGGTTTGTTCCACCGATGCAACGTCGAACCGAGTTTCGTAACAGCCTCTTCAGGTTCGCGTCGGACTACGAAGGTTTACGCTTTCAGGCCACAGCGTCGCAGTGGACTGAAAGCATTTTCGAAGAAAGCAGCATTGATGCGGCGCCGCGCCGCTGCCCGACCTTCGCGAATACACCAATTCCGAAACCGCCTAACGTCGACGAGATAGCCGTGCATCCAGTGACAGCGTCCCTGCACCCGTGGTCAGCAGGAAAACTAAGCCCAGTAACATGCTGAAGTCGGTGCGCGCCTCGTGCAGCATGCTCCAGATGCCGGTTCTTGCAATCATGGGAAGCTTGGTGGTGCCGATTGCAACCAGGATCACGCCGAGCAGAGGAACCACCGCCAGGCGCGTGAACATTCCGATGAGTAGCAACGAGCCGCAGGCGATTTCTACCGATCCGACAAACGGCGCCATGAAGTGTGCGGCGGGAATGCCGATCTTCTCGAAGCGGCCCACTCCCAGTTGGGCAGGGAAGATGAATTTCTGGATGCCCTCCGATACGAACACCCATCCCACGAGTATGCGAATCAGGAGCACCGCTTTGGCGGTGCGCATCGTCCACTCCGGGCTGCCGATGCGTGCCATGGCTAGCTCTTGACCACCGGCTCACGGCGGGTGAACGGCTGGGCGGTAGAGGTCATGGATACCTCCGCGCATCTATCATACTCGCCAGCCAGTACCGCCAAATATGTTGCCGCGCAGTTCGCGCTGACGTGATGGCCAACGCAAACGCTACTCGAAGACCCATCGCCAGGTTCCTACACGGGGACAACCGTTATCCTTATCATCGCCATCCAGTAAATGTAGGGGCGCGAGAAGACAGTTGATGTCGGAGGTCAGAGATGAAAGGCGTACTTGCAATTGGAATCATGGCACTCTTCGCGTTGGTCGCCTCGCCAGCGGTGGCCAGCGCAACCAGCACCGCCCATCACGGCCAGGCCATTACCGGCTGCCTTGAGAATGGTGGAAGTGCTGGCCACTACAAACTCATGGAGCAGAACGGAACTGCCTGGAAAGTGAAAGACGGCGAATACGTTCATTTGGCACCCTACGTTGGTGAAACGGTCACCGTTGCAGGTCCGGAGGCCACGAGGCATGGGGATCGAGTGACAGTGCTGGACGTGGTGGTGGATAGCCAGAGCTGTCACCAATAGTTGCTTCGAGAGGACAGCGAGGGCCGAGTTGTCCGAGCTGAAATTGTCGGCGATTGCGGCAGTAAACCCGCACGCTTTCGAACCTGCACATCCTACTTGGTCGCAATCATCAGGTTGGCGGGTCCGGGAATGCGCACATGCTTGACTCCGGCAAACCCTGCGGCCTTCAACCACTCTTCGTATTCCGGTTCACTGTAGCTTGCGCCGGCGCGGGTACCCACCAGCATGTTCAGGGCAAATAGCGTGGCAAAGCGTGGAGAGGTTTTATCCGCATCGAGGATGAAGTCGGAAATGACGAGCCTTCCTTGCGGCGCAAGCGCGGCGTAAGCGCGATTCAAGAGCTGCCGATTCTCTTCCGGCGAGAACATGTGGCAGATGGCCGAGAGCAGAACCAGGTCGTAACTTGCCGGCGCAAGTGCCACGCTCAGCATGTCACCGGGGCGGGTGCTGATGCGATCGCTAAGCCCGGCTTGGCGAATGTGCTCCTGTGTAATCGGCAACACTTCGGGTAGGTCCACGATCTCGGCATGAAGTGCTGGCGTCGTCTTGACGAACGCGATAGAGTACGCGCCCGAACCTCCGCCGAGATCGAGCATGCGCTTCTCGCCGTTCAATTCGACAGCTTGCACCACGGCGCGTGCCGGTTCGCGAGCGGTGTGGTCCATGGCGGCGATGAAGGACTTGACCCAACCATTGTCCCGAGCGGCCTCAACGGCAGTGCCAGTGCGTACGGCGTCGGTTAGCTTTGACCAGCGCCGCCACATGTTTGCCATATGCAATTGCGCTGTGCGCGCGCTGTCGGGAGTGTTCTCTACCAGGAAGCGCGCCGCGACCGGGGTATTGGTATAAATTCCGTCGTGTTTCTCCAGCAGTTTAAGATTCACGAGGACGTTCAGCAGCATTTCGGTGCCGCGCACGGCAGCCTGAATCTTCGACGCGATCGGTTTGGCGGTGCCGCCCTTGCCGACGGCGGTGAATACGTCGAGCTCCAGGGCCGTCAGAATGGCGCGACTGGGCATGAATCCGCGGATCAGTTCGCTAAGGTCATCTGGCAGCACGCCGGCGGCGTCCTTGCCCTTCAGCATGGCGAGGTACTTGTTGCGATGGTCGAGAATCTCGCTCTTCATGGCGGCTTCGTCGGTTCGCTCCAAACGGGTAACCTTTTCTCCAGCCTTGAGGTGCGACGATACGATCTCAGGCACATCGGTCGGTGTCAGCTTCGCGTACCAAGTGCCCACGGGATAAACGATCATCGCCGGTCCGCTGTCACAAATCCCCAGACAGCCGCAGCTCGAGACCTGGACATCGTCGGCCAGGCCTTGGCTGCCGAGCTCGCGGTGCAAAGCATCGAGAATGCGCAATGAACCTGCTGCCGAGCAGCAGGGAACTCCTTCAGCTTTTTCCTGTGTGCAAACGAAAACGTGATGACGGAACGGTTCCACGGAGACCTCCAAAACGGTTGTCAGTAGCCAATAGTCGGTTTCCGGACTACTACAATTTATCTTCCATCTGGTAAGACGGTCCTGGAAAGGTTGGGGCTCACAGCGAGGAGTGACGAAGAACGGCTGTCGCGCGAGCAATGACGGGTTGACTGCGAGGATTTCACCACAGAGGACACAGAGGGCACGGAGTTTACTTTGTATTCTCTGTGCCCTCCGTGTTCTCCGTGGTAAAAAACTGTCCCCAACTTTTCACAACCCCCGCGCAAATTCTTCCCAAGTTCATCTTCCGGTTACTGTCTTGATCGATAATTCATCTTGACAGTGCACCTATCTGGAATATGATGTTTCAAACATTTGTTGGGGGATTTGTTTTGGGGTATCTTGCGATGCAGCAGGCGTTCACATCCAAAGAAGTGGTGGCCCTAACGGGCATCAGCCTGCGCCAGCTGCAGTGGTGGGACGAGCGTCGCATCGTAATTCCCGCCCGCGAAGGGCACAAGCGCATCTATGGGATGGACGAGCTGGCCGAGGTGGCTGTGATTTGCGATCTCCGCCAGCGCGGCTTCTCCCTGCAAAAGATTCGCCGGGTCATTCGCTTCCTGCAAAAGGAACTCGGCAAGCGCCTGGTGGAAACGGTTACCGCCGCCTCTGAATACCACCTGCTAACCGATGGCCGGCATATTTACCTGGAAGATTCCGCCCGCGGGGTGGTTGATCTGCTGAAAAACGCGCGCCAGCCGATGTTATCGGTGTGCCTGAGCGACACCATCCAGCGGGTTCGCGCCGACGTGCGCGGAGCGATGAAGAGCAACGGTTCGGTTCGTCATCTTACCGTACGAAGCCGTAGGGCTTCTTGAACGGTCCTGAAGGAGGGCACATGACCGGAGAACTGAGCGTCCTGAACGAGTGGATCCCCGAACAGATGGAGCCTGGAACCATCTTTGTGCTGGAGAACGCCGGAGACGTGGGCGAGAAAGATGATCCCTATTGGGCGGTCCTGTCGTGCCCGTCGTGCGGGCAGCTCGGGCTGGTTACCCGCAAGCAGATCGTGGGTTTGCTAACCGTCATCTGCGGCTCCGAAAGGTGCTCGGCGCAGTTCTTCATCCGCGATGAAGAGATTGTGCAGCGCAAGCCAAGCTAGCGGAGCAGCTGTCAGCCATCGGCGATCCTTAAGTAGCTGATGAAGCAGGCTGCCGTGTGCCCCGCCAGCGTTAAAACCTGTGCGCAGACAAAGCTGAAATTGCCCAGGCGCAGTCCCGCCTTGCGGGACGAAAGAGCTTAGCCCAGCCTTTCAAGGCTGGGTAGGCATTTTTCATGAGGATGAGTCCCGTAGGGACGGCAGAGACGAACATCGCAATGTGCCGACGATCACCGCAACCCTAATCCCACACAACTATCTTCGGCTCATGGCGCACACCCACACCTGCAACCTGGTGCATTGCGTTTTCAGTACCAAGGGCCGGGCCAACCTCATTCCTGATCCTGAGAGACTCTGGGAATACGTCGGCGGAATCGCACGCCAGAAGCACATTCTGTTGCTCGCTGCTGGCGGCACTGCCAATCATCTCCACCTGCTCATTTCATTGCCGCCGACCATTACGCTGGCCAAAGCTATGCAGGAGTTCAAAGGAAATACCTCGCGATGGCTGAATGCACTGTCTCGTTTTGCGTGGCAGGAGGGATACAGTGCTTTCAGCGTGGGCCAGTCGCAACGCAAGACAGTGGTGGACTACATCGACCACCAGGCCGAGCATCATGCGAAGTGGAGCTTCGAGCAGGAGTTCCTGACGCTGCTGAAGAAATCGGGGATCGCCTATGATCCTAGGTTTGTGCTTGGGTAGGTTTTCTCTGTCGTCCCTACGGGACTCGGATTTGTCACGCCGCTGTCCCAGCCTTGAAAGGCTGGGCTAAGCTCTTGCGTCCCGCTGCGCGGGACTCGCGCGTAGTGGCTCCGACGCCGGATTCAACGAGTATTCGAGAACGAATTCCGCTTGAGGATTTCGAGATGTTCAGGGTTTGCCATGGCCGCGTGACCTCGCTTGCTCCGCGATGCTACGGATGATCTTGGAAGGCCACTGTATGCGACAGCACCGGTCTCGTCAACGAAGTGCCCCTACATCGGGCCGCCCGCGTGCAACCTCACCTATGCGGATAACGTTGGAATCGCCACGCGCCAGTCCCGCCCGCCGGGACGAAAGAGCTTAGCCCAGTGCTTCAGCACTGGGTAGCAGGCAAGATGAAATCTGAGTGCCGTAGGTACGGCAGAGCCTTAGCCCCGCATGTATTCTCTGTCGTCCCTACGGGACTCGGGTTCAATTACACAGCCTACCCAGCCTTGAAAGGCTGGGCTAAGCTCTTGCGTCCCACTGCGTGGGACTGGCGCGTCGTGGCTCAAACTCTGATGCTGTCGAGAAGATTGGGGATGAGTTCCGCTTGAGGATTGCGAGATGTTCAGGGTTCGCCATTGCCGCGTGACCTCGCTTGCTTCCGGGATGCTACGGATGATCTTACCGGGGCCCACAACGAGCGCCGGTTTTGCGCTCGCTGGGGTGGTTCGAAGGCCACACTCTATGCGACAGCCCGCAGCCAGTCAACGCGCAAACGTGTGCCGTCCCTGAAGGGACTCGGATGATTCTATGACGATTTCCCAGCGCTTACGCGCTGGGCTACGATTGTGCCGCCCTTCGGGCTGCATCAAGCCCCATCACGGAAAGAGCAGGCCCGTCAGGGCGGAACAAGATTAGCCCAGGCCCTTCGACTCCGCTCACGGCAGGCTGTAAGTCCTGGGTACGCTGAAAATAAAATCCCGAGCCGGCTTTCAGCCGGCGACACATGATCCGTCTTTTTCCCATCCTGTCCGCCAAAGGCCGCGGACAACGATGGGGCAGCGGGCGCGGCACATTCCCTTCACTCCCCCCGGTCAAGTGTCAACTGTTCGACTGCCGCGCCACGCGCTTTAGGTGCTCTCTTGAAGGTCGCTTCCAACAATCGCGGATACTGCACCTGCGCGCCGCCCAACAACTGTTCGACGGTCAGAATCTGGATGCGCGGATAGGTGCCCGTGTCGAATGCCGACTCGTCTTTGTAGAACCCAGCTTCGGCGGCCTCTTTCATCATCGGCTTGGTCGGCTCCTCCATCGTGATCAGTACGCCGATGGCGGCCTTCTCGCGCTCGATTACGCCACGCAGGTCGCGCACGTAGGCAACGTTGATGTTTTGTCCGGCTTTCACCGAAAAGATAATCTGCCTGGTCTTGCCGCTGTTGTCGACGTGGAAGTAGAGGCGTCCGTCGATGCCACGGTCTGCACCCTTTCGTTCTTCTACCGGACGCGCGTCCACTAATCCCAGTGCCCAATATTGAAAGTGGGTGGGTTCGGTTTTCGCGAGTTCGCGAGCGTCCGGTACCGAAGTCGGTTCGCCAATCACTTCGTAGCTCTTCCGAACTTCCGGACCGAATATGTCGGTGAGCCGCGTCTTAATCAGGTTGGTGGCGAGAGGCGTGATGTCGATGCCGATCCAGCGGCGCTTCAACCGTTGCGCGGCGACAACAGCCGTGCCGCATCCGCAGAAGGGATCGAGAACGATGTCGCCTTCATTGCTGCTGGCTTTGATGATGCGCTCGAGAAGGGCCTCGGGCTTCTGGGTGGGATAGCCGAGACGCTCTTGGGCTTGGGAATTGATCGGCGGAACATCTACCCAGATATCATCACATGGCACCCCGGGCATCTGATCCAAATATAGCTTCAGGCGCGGCATTCCTCGTTGCGAATAGGTGAGCAAGCCTTTGGCTTCAAACTGTTCCATGTTTTCTTTGGAGTAAGCCCAACACCGGCTCGGTGGAGGACGAAACCCTTTCCACTCGTATAACTGGCCGCTTGAAGCGCGTTGCATAGACGCCGTTAGGTCGCGAGTCGTAAACCTGCGCTCACTGATTGGATCCTTCTGCGAGTAGTGCGATTCGATATAGTCTGGGGAATACGGTATATACAGCTGGTTCCAAGTCCATTTGTCAAGTTTGGCGTAGAACAACAACCTATCCTGAACTACCGCGTATTTTAGACCTACATTTGCATGCGCCGACGTGCGCCTCCACGTAACCTCATTCCTGAAATTCTGTGGTCCAAACACCGCATCCATGAGCATCTTCAAATAGTGGCTGGCCGTAGGATCGCAATGCAGATAAATCGATCCCGTCACCTTGAGCACGCGCTTCAACTCGATGAGGCGCGGTGCCATCATCGCCAGATACGCCATCATGTCACTGTTGCCGAGGAAGGTGCGAAACGCCTGCATCGCGTTCGACACCCATCCGCCGCGCTCGACAACTTCCTGATAGGCGCGCTCGGCGTCGAGGTTCCACTCCCATGTGTCCTCGAAGGCCGTGATCTGCGAGGAGGAGCGCGTGCCGTCCTTCTCGGCGAAGAGGACGTTGTAATCCTGGCGGCTGTTGAATGGCGGATCGAGATAGATGAGGTCCACCGACTCATCACGCACGTAGCGGCGCAGCACGTCGAGGTTGTCGCCGTAGAAAAGTTTGTTGTCGGCCATTGAGCGCGATTCTAGCAGGCTGCGTCGCTAATTCCATCTGGCTTCGTGAGTCTGGGCGGGAAGTGTGCCGTCCCCGAGGGACTCGATCTCTTTTCCTACTCCACCCGCCGTTGAAACGGTGGGCTATCATCTTTTGTCCCGCTGGGCGGGACTGGAGCGTTCGTGGTGCGGTCGGCAAATGCAACCACCGAGTTAACCGCAGATCCCTCCGCTCGGACTGAAGTCCTCGGTCGGGATGACAAGAAAAATATTTTGGGGCGTCGAACGCAGCGCTGAACCACCTCAATCCGCGCAACAACGGCGCGGCCCGGTGGCCCCGCTGATGGCTGAACCGCAGATCCCTCCGCTCGGGCTGATGCCCTCGGTCGGGATGACAAGCAGAATAGGGGGCCCTTTGACAAGCTCAGGGCAGGCTCTTCGACTCCTCGGTCGTCCGCCACAGCGGGCGACCTCGTCGCTCAGGATGACAGCGAGGCGGCATGGCGAATAGCGAAACGCGAAACGCTGAGCCGCAGCCTGCGCTATTCCACCGTCACCGACTTTGCCTCGTACGGTCGCTGGGGCGACCGTACTCCTCGCTTAGGATGACAGCGAGGCGGCATGGCGAATAGCGAAACGCGAAACGCTGAGCCGCAGCCCGCGCTACTCCACCGTCACTGACTTCGCCAGATTGCGTGGTTGATCCACGTCGCAGCCGCGACGCACGGCGATGTGGTATGCCAGCAACTGGCAGGGAACTACTTCCAGAATCGGAGCGAGCAGCTCCGGCGCATCGGGAACATACAGTACATGATCGGCGGCCTCGCGAATTTCCTCGTCTCCGTCGGTGGCAATTGCGATTACGGTGCCGGAACGCGCCTTCACTTCCTTCAGGTTCGATAGTGTCTTCTCGTAGCGCAGCACGGAGCCGGGATCGGTCTTGTCGTACGTGGCGAGAATCACCACCGGAAGATCTTCGTCAATCAACGCGTTGGGGCCGTGCTTCATTTCTCCGGCGGGATAGCCCTCGGCGTGAATGTAGGAGATTTCCTTCAACTTCAACGCGCCTTCCAGGGCGATCGGGTAGTGAATGCCGCGTCCCAGAAACAGGAAGTCGTGCGCACGATGATATTCCTTGGCAAGGTCCTCGATCTCTTCGTCGCGTGTCAGCAGTGATTCCAGCTTGCCGGGCATGAGCGTCAGCTCCTCGAGCAGCCGCTTGGAATCCTCCGCGTCGAGGATGCCGCGTACCTGTCCGAGATGCACCGCGAACAGGAACAGGGCCGTCAATTGGGCCGTGAACGCTTTTGTCGACGCCACGCCAATCTCGGGTCCGGCGTGAGTGTAGATGGTGCCGTTGGCCTCGCGCGCGATCATCGATCCCACTACGTTGCAGATGCCAACGGTCTTCGAACCTTTGGCCCGGGACTCGCGCATGGCCGCAATGGTGTCGGCGGTTTCGCCAGACTGCGTAATCAAGATTGTCAGATCGCCGGGACCGGTCAGCGGATCGCGATAGCGAAATTCGCTGGCGTAGTCCACTTCCACGGGAAGCTTGGCCAGCCGCTCAATCATGAACTTGCCGGCCAGCGCGGCGTGCCAGCTAGTGCCGCAAGCCGCGATATACACCTTGTTGAGTTTGCGGAAATCGTCGTCGGTGATGTCCATCTCGTCGAGGAAGACCTTGCCGGAGTCGAGCGAGACACGGCCCAGCGTGGTATCGCGCACCGCGCGGGGCTGCTCGTAGATTTCCTTCAGCATGAAATGCTTGAAGCCGCCCTTCTCCGCCATGATTGGGGCCCAAGTGATGTGCTGCACCTGACGGGTGATGGGCTGGCCGTCGAAGTCGGTGAGCTGCACGCCCGATGGGGTTATGACGGCAAGATCACCGTCCGCGAGAAAGAACAGGTCGCGCGTGTGGTACAGGATGGCCGGTACGTCGCTGGCGACGAAGTATTCGTCCTTGCCTAGGCCGATGACTGCCGGCGGCCCATTGCGGGCAGCGACAATCTTGTTGGGCTCGTCTGCCGAGATTACAGCGATGGCAAACACGCCGGTCAGCAACTGCACCGTCCGGCGCACAGCTTCCTCCAGCGGGACCTTGCGATCGGCCACCGAGAGATTTTTCTCGACGAGGTGCGCGATCACTTCAGTGTCGGTCTCGGTGCGGAACTTATGGCCTTCGTCGATCAGCTTCTTCTTCAGGGCGACGTAATTCTCGACAATGCCGTTGTGCACGACGACGATTTTGCCGGTGCAGTCGCAATGGGGATGCGCGTTTTCTTCCGTGGGACGGCCATGCGTGGCCCAGCGGGTGTGGCCGATTCCGTAGGTGCCGTCGAGTGGCTTCAGGCGGATGACTTCCTCCAGATTGCGCAACTTGCCCTCGGCGCGGCGCACCTGCAAGCCGTCGCCGTTGCCGGCTACAGCAATGCCAGCAGAGTCATAGCCTCGATACTCGAGGCGGCGCAAGCCGTCAATGATGACCGGCACAACTCGCTTTTTGCCGACGTATCCAACAATCCCGCACATAATTCAGCTCCCAGACAATGGGCTAAGCCTGCATCGAATCCGGGGAAAGCAAACGAAGCAGGTCATAAGAAAAGCCTGTGATTTGTTAATCGTAGTCGATTTGATGATCGAGGAGAACTTCCTGATGCGGAAAGAAGTGCTCTCCGCTCTATATCGGGAATACTACTGACTGGTTGCCCAAATTCACACCCAACCCTGTTGCTGGAAAAATCCCGCCCGATTCAGGACGTCGGCTGAGTAGTTGGAGTGTGCCGTAAAAAAATCCACATCTCGGGATTGCTGGACGGCGTTACGGACATTTCCCGCCCCGCAGTTGTAGGCGGCGATCGTCCCGCGCAGCAGCATCAGCCCTTGCAGGCTCGTATGGTTCGAGAGAAAGACAAAGTTATTGTGCAATACCTGGCAGCCGAAGTGGATGTTGGCCTGCGGATCTTGCCAGTTACCTGTCTGGGCGAACGGGAAGGCGTCAAAATCAATTTGCATCAAGCCCCGCCCGTACCCGCCGCCATCGGGAGGCAAGGAACCAGGACGAAACGGCTTGGTGCTTTTTCGTGGCGCGAAATCTCCCGTTCCTGCTGGGCCGGGCGCCTTCAGCAACAGTCCCCAGCCCGACTCGCGGGAACCGATACCGCAGATTACGGCGAGTTGAAAACCGAACTGCTGAGCGGCGCTTTGGATGAACTGCTTGAAGTTATTGGCCGCCGCGGCGTGCGCCAGCATCGCCGAATCGGTGGAGGAAATCGCGGTTGGAAAGGTTGTTGGGGTTAGCGGTGGACTGGCCATCCAGGACCTCCTCGTTGCCGCAACGGGCCCTTCTTTGGGCCAATGGGTCACTCATTGTACTTCGGAGTGACTCTCCCAGCCAGTAGATTCTTTGGTGAGCCGGTCTGCTACCCCTCAATGGTGAAGCGGTACTCTTCAATGACGGGATTGGTGAGCACTTCACGCGCGATGCGCTCCACCTCTGCCTGCGCCGCTTCGCGGGAGACGGTGCTGTCGAGGGCAATCTCGAAGTATTTGCCCTGACGCAGGTCATCGATGCCGCGGTACCCCATCTTCTTCAGCGCGCCGTGGATGGTTTTGCCCTGTGGGTCGAGCACACTCTTCTTGAGCGAGACGTAAACGTAGGCTTTCATGAGAAGAAATTCCATTATAACGAAGGCAGCGTGCAGCTATCAGCCATCAGCCCCATCGTCCAGTGGTCCGCCTACGGCCACCCGAACAATGAAGAGGAGTGCTGCTGAACTGGAACGGCAATAGCTGACAGCCGAGGGCTGACAGCTCATTTCAGCGGCGTCTGGAAGGCTTCGTCGATCTCGACTTGGTATCCGTTCACCAGCCGATTGGTTTCGTTCGCCATGCCGACCACCGACATCATTTCGTGAAACATTTCATTCGTCATGCCTTTCTTGCGCGCCGAGACCGTGTGCGCAGCGATGCAATAAGGGCAGCCGTTGGTCACGCTCACGGCCACGTAGATCAGTTCCTTGACCAGCGGGTCAAGCGCGCCGGGCCCCATGATCTGTTTAACGTCGTTCCACGTGCGCTTCAACAGAGCGGGATCGTGGGCGAGCACCTTCCAGAAATTGTTGATCCAGTCCGTCTTGCGCGTTGCCATAATGTCGTCGTAGACAGCCCTGACCTCGGGGCTGGCGTCGTTGTATTCAATGAAGCCGAAGGTTGCCATTTGTTCCTCCAAGGCCAGAATAGAAATAACCCTACCAGATAGGAACCCCGGGGTTGCTGTCGCGAAAGAGGTGTATTGTTCGAGACAAGAGACAAACCTCATTTGGGGGTGCGCTGTGAGAAGGCATTTACTCAGGACATGCCCTTTCCTGCTGACGATTGCTGCGATGCTCTGCCTGCCAGGCAGCGTGTATTCGCAAACGGGAACACCTATTCCACCCGGTCACACCGCCGCCAACCGCGCCACGCGGCAGGCGGAAAATGTCGAAGCGCCCGCGCCGCCGGCAAAAAATGTCACCGCCGCGCAGGTGCTGCAACAGGCGGATGAGTTGGCATCGCTCGCACAGCAGGTCCGCGCGGACAGCGAGCAAGCGACCCAGGGGCTGCTGGCCAAAGACTTGAAGGACAAGTTGAAGCGCATCGAGAAGCTGTCGAAGCAATTGCGGCAGGAACTCGTCCCCTAGCCGTTCCTCGTTGTCATTCGTCGTTCCCGAATTCCCGACTATAGTTGGGTGCGCCGAATTCGTTCTGTATTTTCGAGGCACTCCCGCACGAATTCCACCAACTCCGGTGTCACGTACTGCGGCGGGCGGATATGGAATGTGGGCTTGGCCGCGACCGGCTTCAGCGAGACGTTCGTCCAGGCCAAATCGCCACCGTTGTCATGCAGGATGACGGCGTCGGCTCGATCGAGAAATTCCTGCGCTGAGGTTTTGAAGTCAGCAGTCGTCGGGTCGAGCACGGTCAGGTAAAGATCGGGCCGCAGGAAGCGCATGACCGAGTTGGACTCGAGGATGGCGTTCTCCGCCGCTGCCAGTTCCTTGCGCACGTGCGGCATGGCCTCAGCCAGCATTCCCTGCCGAGTGCGTACCCACAGTGAGCGAGCCGCGCCAGAGACAAGAAAGCGCGAGGTGTCGCTCTCGCCGCTGCGACCGCGCTCCTCGGTCACCGCCCAACTGTGGTCGTCAGTAGCGCAGTCGCACAGCTGGCCATTGGCGGAACAAATGCCGTGTCCGTATTGCGTGATCTTGACGGCCGTCCAGTGAAATTCGGGCAGCGCGGCGATCAGACCAGCGACCACGCTGGTCTTGCCTACGCTGCGAGAGTGTCCGCCGATGACGATGATGGACATGGGGAAAAAGAGTAATTAGCGACTAGCTGCTTCCTTTCGCCAAGCGCGCCAGGGCCGCCAATTCCTTTAAATACTGGCTGAGCGGCCGCGCGGGTCTGCCCCAGAACACGACGCCCTTACCCCGAACTATCTTGTTCGACAGGACGCCGCTGCCCGATCCGAGAATGACGCCTGGCTCAACGGTCGCGTGGTCGCCGATGCCAACCTGGCCTCCCACGACCGCGCCGTCACCAATTTCCACACTGCCGGAAATGCCGGTCTGCGCTGCGATCACGACGTTGGCTCCGACGGTCACGTTATGGCCAATGTGGATGAGATTGTCGAGCTTCGTCCCCGCGCCGATCACGGTCTTGTCCAACGCGCCTCGGTCGATAGTGCAGTTGGCGCCGATCTCGACGTAGTCGCCGATGACAAGCTGGCCGATCTGGGGAAATTTGTGATAGCGGCCATATTGTTCATCGCGCACAAATCCGAAGCCGTCGGCGCCCAGCACTGCGCCTGCGTGCACGACCACGCGGCGGCCCAGCGTTGTACCCGGATAGATGACTACTCGCGAATAGAGGTCACAATCGTCGCCAATCACAACGCCCTCGCCGACGCAGCAGCCGGCTCCGATGTGCGAGCGCTCGCCCACTACGGCGTTGGCTTCGATCACGGCGTAGGCATCGATGGCCGCACTGGGAGCAACTTTCGCCAAAGTATGGATGACGGCGGTGGGGTGAACTCCGGCGGGGTAGGTCTTCGGCGGATGCAGTAGCGCCCCGGCCCGTGCAAAAGCCAAGCGGGGATGTTCCGCGATCAGCAACGGCTTGCGTCCGGCGGATGAAGCCGCGAACTCTCCAGCGATGACGGCGGTTGCTGACGACGCCAACGCCTGCGAAAGATGCTTATCGTCCTGGACGAATACTACAGCGCCGGGTTGCGCTTGCGCGATGCTGGCGACGGTCGTGATTTCTAGGTTGCCGTCGCCGATCAAGCGGGTGGCAGTGAATTCCGCCAGCGATTGCAAGGTTTGGGACATGAGGTTGTTATAGCAGTGGATGGTGAATAGTGGATAGTGGACAGAATTGGTGCGCGTTGGGAGAGATTTGGCGGGGGAAAGGGAGTGGATGGTATAGGGGCCCTTCGACTCCTCGCTACGCTCGTCGCTCAGGATGACAACATCGCGCTGTTACTAGGCGCGGCGACCGCAGATTTCTCGACTGCTCGCTACGGCGGGCTCGTAGCTCAGGATGGCAGCAGAAAAAATCGGATCATAGCCTGAGCAAACACTAACCAACTATCCACTAATCCCCATCCACTGCCTTCAGTATAGCCCCGGCTCGCCCGCTGGCCGGGTCTTCCACCGCCGATGCACCCACAGCCACTGATCAGGATAGCGGCGCACGTAGTCTTCAATGATCTTGTTGAAGAGCGCGGTGTTGGTGACGGCATCGGCTTCATCATCGCCGGTGCGCACCAGTTCTACCGCACGGTCGAACTCAACCCGATACTTGCGTAACACCGGGTCCCAGATGGTGAATGCCGGAACCACCGCTGCCCCGGTGTGCAGCGCCACCCGGGCCACGCCGCTGGCCGTGCATGCCGGGATGCCGAAGAAGGGCACAAATACTCCCTGCGGCGGGGTCATATTGGTGTCCATCAGGACGCCAACGGTTTCGTTGTTGCGCGCGGCGGCAATCAATCCGCGAGCGAACTCATCTTTGCCGATCATCACGTTGCCGTGCAGACCGCGATAGCGCGCCACCAGGCCATCCACGTTAGGATTGTCGAGCGGGCGCACCACGATCTTCATGGGGTGTCCCTGCAGCGAGTGGAAGAATGAACCGACCTCCCATCCTCCGAAGTGCCCGGTAAGAAAGAGCACCCCCTTGCCGCGCTTCTCAGCCGCTTCGAAATTCTCGAAACCCTGGTACACCGCGACGTGCGAGGCATTTTCCCTGGTGTAGCTGGGGAACAGGCAAGCCTCGCCCAGCAGCCGGCCGAGCGATACGTAGACTCCGCGCAGAATCTTGCGGCGTTCTTTAGGCGCCGTTTCCGGGAAGGCCAACTCGAGGTTGCGCATTCCAACACGACGCAAACGGCGGTGCAGATGATACACCGCTCCGCCCAGCAGAATGCCAAATCCACGGGCCAACGGGCGCGGCAAGGCGCCGATCAGGCGCACCAGCAACGCGACTGGAACGTACTGCAACCTGTGGCGCATCGAGAGTGTCGATTTGACGGTAGCACCGCGAAAAAATGAGGTCAAACGCTACCAGATATGATTACCCGCAACAGAATAAAGCGGTGGCCGCGGCCACCGCTCTGACCAACCGATAAGGTCAGCGATCCTCAGTCTCACTGGCCGCCGGTGAAGCTGTCGCGGGTGGGGGTGTGCTCGGCGTTGCCACGGGAGCTGCAGCGGGCTTCGACTCCGGAGTCGCTTCTGTTGCCGCATCTGCCGGCGCTTGGACAGGAGCCGCGGTTGTTGCCGGCGTCGGAGTTGTCACGGTCGAGGCGGTTGGATCAACTGGCGTGGCCGCAGTCGCTGGTATGGCGGCTGGGGGCGTAGCCTGCGCACGAACTTTG
This sequence comes from uncultured Acidobacteriaceae bacterium, assembly GCA_963836295.1. Classification (GTDB taxonomy): domain Bacteria; phylum Acidobacteriota; class Terriglobia; order Terriglobales; family Acidobacteriaceae; genus Bog-257. The sequence continues at coordinate 949,707 of CAWIIY010000017.1, forward strand.
GGTGTAGGAGCGTACTTCTCAACCGTGTTCAGAAGAACCATAGCGTCCTGCGGAGGCGGGACTTGTCCGTTGAGCACCGAGTAGAAGGTCCAGTTCTTGCCACCATAGAAGGCGCGAGTGTCGCCATCATCCTGGCGAATAACACCGCCGCTCAACGAAACGCCGAGAAACAATCCGCGCGAACGCGAATAGGTCAGCACTTGGGCGCGCAACGTAAGGTCGGTCATAGCCTGAGCATCGCGTCCCACCGGTCCGGCTGCCGCGGAAGCGTCGGCTCCCAGCTTGAACTTGCTTTGTAGCAGGTGTTGCATACCGTCAGAGGTGCGAATGATCAGTACCAGATCAGAAGCTTGACCTCCAGCTTGGAATCCGAAGCTGCCGCCTGTCAGTCGGAAGAACACCGGCGCGCTCCAACCATGCTCGGTGCGGCAGGTCGCTACGCCCTTGCCATAGTTGGCCCCGAAGATGAAACTGGCTTTCAGGCTGGACGGAATGATCGCTATGCACTTCGCTCCTGACATAATTCCATCGGGAATGGCGCGATCGGGAGCGGACATGATCTGGGTGAGCACGGTGCTCGCAGTCTGCACGCGATCCACTTGCGCGTTTCGGGCCTGGCACCAAGCCCAGGTGGTTATTGAGCAGATCAACAACCCTGTTCCGGCAATCTTCTTCATGGCTCGACTCCGATTAAAGACGGTGTGCTCAACCGGCCAACGCTGGCTGCACCCATCTTACGAGGGTTGGAGGGAAAATCACGCCGGAAGAGAGCGCAAGGGTGGTTACTCTTTGGTGACCTGCTGGCGTGGCGGGAATGAACGCGGAGCCGTCCGGGATGGTTCTTGCCGACTCAGATGGGGTTGATTGCAAAAACGAAGGGCTGGAAGAGGAGACCCTCGTAACCTCTTCCAACCCTGTCTCCCAGGTTCTGTGGTAGGTGAGTGCAGTATGCAGCGGTCGCGGGAATCGCGCAAGACACGGAAGGTCAAGCTGCGTAACTGTACTTTCGTAACAGTGGGAAGGGCGGGTAACGTGGTCCGTTGAAACGCGGCGTGGTTTATTGCGGCGACGAGCAAAGTGAATGAGTGATGGCGTGGACCGACAAAGCGATGCGGTTCTGTACTCCGACCTTGCGCATCAGCTGACCGACATGCGCTTTGACGGTACGCTCTTCGATGCCGAGCTCGTCTCCGATTTCTTTGTTGGAGCGGCCTGCGACCAGCAGCTTCAGCACTTCACGCTCACGCTCGCTAATCTTGTCTTCGCCTTGCGTCAGGATCCTTCGAGGAGAAGCGGTGGCGCGTTCGATGAACGTGCACAGCACCCGCCGGGGTGCCCACACCGAACCGCTGTGCACCACCCGGATCGCCTGCTTGAACTGCTCGGGCGTTGCGGCTGCGCCGATATAGCCCTTCGCACCTGCGGCAATTGCGCGCAAGATCTCTTCATCGTCGGCGCCCGTTCCGGTGACAATAATGCGAATGGCGGGACGCACTGCCTTCAGCGCCGACATAGCCGCGTAGAATGCGGCTCCGCCGCTGGAAGTCATCAGGATGATGTCGTCGTCGGGAGAACTCAAGATCGACGGGATGGTGGAGGCGCGTATCTTAAAGTCCTCTTCGGAGGAGAATATCGCCCGAAGTCCGAGGAAGCGAAGCGGATCAGTTTCCACCACGGCAATGCGGATGGTGTTCTTAGGTTGCTTCATTCGGGGACTCAAGGTGCCCGTAGAATACAGCACGAACAACCTTGGTGCATATGGGGATGGCCTAATGGTGCTAGTTAGTAACAGGGGTCACATGAAGCTGATGCAGATCCTGAAACCGGATGGCTGGCTCATGCAGCCGAGCCTCGCCGTCCCTTGGCCTTCTTGGCTACTACTTTCACCTCGGATTCCCTTTGGGCCTCGGCTACGCGTTGCGGAGGTTTCTTCGGCATCTGTGCCAGGCTTTCCTTGAGTGCCGCCATAAGGTCGACCACTGGAGCGAGCTTGCGGGGCTTCTCCACCGCAGTCACTTCTTGCCCTTCCAGGCGGGCTTTGATGAGTTGCTTGAGGTTCTCCTCGAAGGTGTCGTGATACTTTTCAGGCTCAAATTTGCCGGCGAGCGCCTCGATCAATTGATGGGCGACCTTGACCTCGGCGTCTTTCAATTCGACATCGACCGGGCCGAAGCTCTCCAACTGCCGGACTTCATCGCTGTAGTACATGGTGTGCAGCATGAGTCCGCCGGCATGCGGGCGCAGAAACACCGTGTATTCGCGGTTGTGCATGGTGAGCTTGGCAATGGCCACGTAACCGGTTTCTTCCATGGCCTTTGTCAGCAGGGCGTACGGCCTGCGGCCCGCTTCATCCGGTACCAGGAAATACGACGATTCGAAATAGACAGGATCCACGTCCTTGTACTCGACGAACTCCAGGATCTCCATCGCCTTGGCGGTCTTGGGCTCGATCTTTTTGATCTCCTCCGGCTCGATGATGACGTACTCGCCTTTGCGGTACTCATAGCCTTTGACGATCTCGTTGCGTTCCACAACCCGCTCGTCATGCGGACACCAAAGCTGCTGCTTGACGCGCGTATTGTCAGTACGGTGCAGCATGTTGAAGGAGATGTGATTACTGCGCGCGCCTGAGAACAATTTCACAGGCATTGAGATGAGACCAAAGGTCAGATATCCAGACCAAACCGAAGACGCCATATTTTCACCAGTCCTGGGTTACTGGAATGCACCAAATCTGCGACAGAATAGTGCTGTGTCTGCCGCCTAAAGTCAAGCCCTTAAACGTAGAGGCGCATTCTTGTGGGATGCGTCGCTCTGTCTATGTGGCCGTATTGCGTGAGCCAGACTCGGCTTCCCGCTTATGAATCTCCGGCTCATGCGATACTGGCCGAGGACGCGTGACAAGTCTCTTCCATTCAAGAGCTTTACCTGCCGCTGTCGTGGCGATTGGGTTTGCGGTGATTGCCCGGACCCTGGGCGCCGTGACCGATGGCGGAGCGCTGATGGGCGTGCTTGTGGCGTTCGTTCTGATGCTCGCTGCTGGACTCGCGGGCTTTCTCCCTCTGTTGACGGTATTCATAATCACGGTTTTGGCCACTCGCTGGGGTTACGCCCGGAAACAGCAACTCGGGATAGCCGAGCGTGGACCCGGTCGCACCGCGTCGCAGGTGCTGGCCAACCTTGGCGCGGCTACCTTGTGCGCGTTGCCGACGGTCTGGTTTCCTCGGCTCAGCGGCATACTGTTGGTAGGAGCGATGGCGGCCGTGGCGGAAGCCGCCGCCGATACCGCGTCCAGTGAAATCGGACAGGCCACTGCCCGGACGGCATACCGGATCACGGACTTCCGCCAAGCCCCCATCGGCGCCAATGGCGCAATCAGCGTGGAAGGAACCGTGGCGGGATGTGTTGCGGCTTGCATGGTTGCGTGGGTGAGTGCCTTCTTCGGTGTCGTAAGCTGGAATTGGACACTGCTGATTGCCCTGGCGGGAGTTGCTGGTATGTTTGTCGACAGCGTCTTGGGAGCCATGTGGGAAAATTCCGGCAAGATGGGCAACGACTCTGTCAACTTTGTGAGCACAGTGTTCGCCGCCGACCTGGCGCTAACGGTAGCAATGGTGATGGGAAAAGTCGGGAAGTGAGTCGAGGGGCGTTTCATTTCGCGATTGAATCCGCGCGGGAAGACTCTTCAAAATGAGAACGATAAACCATTAGTGAATCGAGTTGATTGGAATGGTGAATCCGCTACGTGGATTGCAATTGGTTGAGACCGATCGAATCATCGTGTAAATTGCCCATTGATTGGCGGGATGAAACGGTTGCGTAGATCCAGCGCCGTTAGCGCGAAAAGTCTAGCCCAGGACGGAGCGCAGCGGAGTCCTGGGTGAGCACGAAAAAGAGACCCGAGTCCCGTAGGGACGGCAAACCTTTCGCGCGGTAACCATGATCCACCGTCCGCGTGTTGTGATTCCACTATCCGGAGCCAACCTTGCCACGACACACTTCGTTCCTGCTTCTTCTCCTTCTGCTGGTGCCTCCTCTGTTTGCCCAGGAGTTTGATTACCTCATCCGCAACGGACGCGTCGTGGACGGCAGCGGCAATCCCTGGATCTACGCCGACGTCGGCATCATTGGCGACCGCATTGCATTTGTCGGCCACGCCGATCCGTCCCTGGTGGCGAAGCGCACCATCGATGCCAAGGGTTTGATTGTCGCTCCGGGATTCATCGACATGCTGGGACAATCGGAGATCAACCTGCTGATTGACAAGCAGGCAGTCAGCAAACTGACGCAAGGCATCACCACTGAGATCACCGGCGAAGGCGATTCCATCGCGCCTACCAACGAACTGCTTAACCAGGAACACGCGGATTATTTTCAGCACTTCCATATCACACCCGATTGGATGTCGCTGGAGGAGTATTTCCAGCGCCTCACCAGGCAGGGAAGCGGGATCAACCTCGCGACCTACGTCGGCGCAGCGCAAGTGCGTCACATGGTCATCGGCACCGGCGATCGCGCTCCCACGGCCGACGAACTGAAGCAAATGGAGATCATGGTGGACGACGCCATGAGCGACGGCGCCATGGGGGTTTCCAGTGCGCTCATCTACGCACCGGGCTCATACGCGAAAACCGATGAGCTGATCGCCCTGGCGAAAGTGGCAGCGAACAAGGGCGGCATCTACGCCTCGCACATTCGCGGGGAGGGCGACTCCGAGATGGAAGCGCTCAACGAAGCGTTTCGCATCGGACGCGAAGCCGGCATCCCAGTCGAGATCTTTCACCTGAAAGCTGCAGGCATGCAGAACTGGGGCAAGATGCCGCAGGTGATCGCAGCCATCGAACAGGCGCGCGCCAGTGGAGTTGACGTGACCGCGGATCAGTATCCCTACGTCGGAGCAGCCACTTCGCTGGGCGCCTCCATCCCGCCGAGGTATCACGAGGGCGGCACGGATGAATTTGTAGAGCGGCTGAAAAACCCCGCGACGCGTCAGCAGATTCGCAAAGACCTGGAAGGTCCTGGAGGTTCGTTCGAGAACCTGTGGCGTGAGGTCGGAGGGGCTGACGGTGTGCTGGTGGTCTCGGTCCTCGATCCGCAGCTTCGCCAGTATGAGGGCAAGACCATAGCGCAGATCGCCAAGATGGAGAACAAGGATCCCATGGATGCGCTGATGGACCTTGTAATCGCCGATCGCGATAACGTTGGCGCCGTCTACTTCCTGATGAGCGAGCCCGACGTGAAACTTGCCATGCAGCAACCCTGGGTCAGTGTCGGCACCGATTACGGAGCCATCAATCCGACTGGCCGGCTGGGCGAATCGAAGGCGCATCCGCGGGCCTATGGCAGCTTCGCGCGCATCCTCGGCAAATACGTCCGCGAGGAACACAACCTGCGGCTGGAAGACGCGATTCGCAAGTTCACTTCACTGCCGGCGCAGCGCGAGAAGCTTGACCATCGCGGCCTACTGCGTACCGATTACTTTGCCGACATCACGATCTTTGATCCCGAAAAGGTGCGCGATACGGCGACCTTCGACGATCCCAACAGACCGTCAGTTGGTTTCGAATACGTCTTTGTGAATGGCACGCTCGCGCTGGAGCACGATAAAGTGACGGGACAGCTCGGCGGACGGCCGTTACGCGGGCCAGGATATATCATGCGCGATTACCTTCCGGAAGGTCTGCCGCCGCGCGGCAAAGTGCAGGGCGTCGTGACCGACGATGGCGGCTGGCCGCTGCCGCGTGCCACAGTCACGCTCACCGACGCCGGCGGAACTGTCATGGGTACCGCCCGCTCCAAGAAAAATGGCAGCTACGAGATCGTGCTGGAGAAGCCTTGCACCAATTGTCTCCTAAACACCGAGCGCATGGGTTTCATGACCCAGCAACGCTCGGGCGTGGATTACAACGGGTCGAAGTCGCTGTGGTTTGGGTTTGCGCTAAAGCGAAGCCAGTAGAGTACGATATCAATCATCGGCATCAAGTGCCACGAAGTGAGTCCGGGAGAAGAGCGCCTATCCCGAAGGCTTGCAATCTCACGAGGGACGGGTAGTCTCTTTCCCAGGCTTCGTTTCTAACCAGAGCTAAGGAGGAGCCTCAAACATGAGTACGCCACCGTCTAACCTGAGTTGCATTCTTCTGAACGCTTGCGGAGCGGCTTACGACATTGCTCCCGGTACCTGTATCTATAGCAAGGACGCGATATACAGCCCGAACGTTCCTTATACGCAAGGTCCGCAGACCGCTTGCGGGGGGACCAACCTGATCAATGCCGCTACTGTGGGGCAGTGTCCATTCGGCATCGTCGTGGCCTTCCGCGGAACCCTGCCGCCTTCAGAGCACGATCCCGACAGCCTCTTCGACTGGCTGCAAAACTTCTTTGCCGAGCCTACCACCTGTACCAGTGGGCCCAACAAGGTACCCGGTCAAGTGCATAGCGGCTTCTTCGATGCCACCACCTCCATTATTCAGAATGTCTATACGCTGGTTTCCGGATACAACCCCGGCCCTAACAATCCGGTTTATATCGCCGGGCACAGCAAAGGTGGTGCTATGGCGAGCATAGCGGCTTACATCTTGGCCGAGAACCTCAAGGTCCCGAATGTCCAGCCCCTGGTGACCTTTGCATCGCCCAAACCGGGAGATATCAACTTTCAGGGTGGGTTCCAGAGGGCCCTCACGCAAACCCGCTACGAAAACTACAAGGACATCGTGCCGCTGCTTCCACCCTCGACCGAGTTCATCGATTTGGTAGTGGCCGTGGTAAACCTCATTCCCTACGTTGGCGCCAAACTAGCGGCGTTGTTCAAGAGTGCGGAGAACTGGAATTACGTGCCCGTGGGAACCATGCAATTCATCACCAGCAGCTTCCAGGTTATCTCAAACGAAACCGTGGAGGCGCAAATCTGGGACGTTGTCGAAGAGTTCGGCGAAGACCTCTGGTCGGAGGACTTCTCCTCCTTCGGAGACGCGCATAGCCTTTTGCCCGGGAAAGGATACAACTCAGGGGTTTGCGGCTAGCAGTTGATAAAGAGAAATTCGGCGGCCGCATTCGCCGCTCCAGGGTCGCCGATTGGGTAGTGTCCTAAAGTTACTTTAGGGCACTACCGGCAATTGCTAATTCTCCAACCGCGCCTTTACAATAGCTATGCTTCCCGATGGCGAGTTGCCTTTCTGGCTCGCAACCACTCGTGCCGAAGTGGCGGAATTGGCAGACGCGCATGGTTCAGGTCCATGTACCCGCAAGGGTGTGGGGGTTCGAGTCCCTTCTTCGGCACCAAATTGTTTTGCTAGCAGCACTCTTCTCTTTCGTGTCCTCAGGGCAATTTTTCCGGGCGGGACGGGCAAGTCCGCGGCCTCAGAGGTACCTACACCGCCAAGTCAATTTCGGACAGGCATGGCGTTTGAAATCCGCGCGGTGGCTATCAGATCAAGCCTAGAGGCCACACATTGACTCACACATCACTATGTGTGATAATCGCCGTGAGGATTTCATGGCTACAAACCTCGCGTTAGACGACCGACTCATTGAGGAAGCCCGCACCATCGGCGGACATAAGACGAAGAAAGAGGCTGTCACAGCAGCTCTGGCGGAGTATGTGCAGCGCCGCAAGCAGATGGGCATCATCAAGCTGTTTGGCACCATCGACTACGATCCGCGCTATGACTACAAAGCGGAACGCCGGCGGAAGCGCACATGATGGTGCTGGTGGACACCTCCATCTGGTCGTTGGCCCTTCGCCGTTCACGGAGCCAGCTTTCTCCCACGCAAACTAAGCAACTCCATAAACTCGAAGAAATCGTGGCCGAAGGGCGGGTGCGACTGTTAGGCCCGGTCCGACAGGAGCTTCTGTCCGGGATTAAATTTCCTGAGCAGTTTGCCCGCTTGCAACGGCAGCTGCGTACCTTTCCGGACATTGCGCTGGAGATCGAAGATTATGAAGGCGCAGCCGAAATGAGCAAGGCGTGCCGAACACACGGCATTATCGGAAGCCCCATCGACTTCCTGTTGTGCTCTGTGGCGCTGCGCCGAAGCTGGGCGATCTACACTTCCGATCGCGACTTCGAGCGCTACGGTGAACAGCTCCCACTCGCGCTATGCCACTAAGTCAGACCACTGCCGCCTCGGATCGCGCCGATTCGGCGGATCGCGTCGCCCCTGGCGCGTATTGAATCGCCAGCAAAGTTTCATCATCGGCGCGATCCTCAGCTCCGCGGAACTCCGCCAGCCGCTGTTTGCACGCTTTTACCAGCGCCGCCGGACAGAACGACGGCGACTGCTCCGCTATCAGCCTCCGCAAGGCTTCGACGCCATATTCAGTGCCATCGGCGTTGCTCGCCTCGCTGACTCCGTCGGTGTACAGAACGACGGTGTCGCCGGGCGACATGACAGTCCTCACCACCTCCACGTTGTCGTCGGAGAAGAATCCCAACGGCTTGCACTTACTTTCGAACGTCGTTACGCCAGATTTGCCGGCGAGCAACACAGGCAGGTGGCCGGCGTTGGCCAACTCAAGCTCGCCCTGGTTCGAAGTCCGTCCAAACGCCAGAGTGGCGTATTGGTTGGGCAACGCGCTCTCGTGGAACAGACGGTTGGCGCGCCACATCAGTTCCTCGACGGACAGGCGCAGCGGTATCAGTGAGCGGAATACAGCACGCAGGTTTGAGGCCAACATCGCGGCTGCGACGCCTTTGCCGGAAACATCGGCCATGATGAAATTGAGGTGGCCGTCGTCCTTGATCACGTCGCAATAATCCCCGCTCACCATGCCTGCGGGTTGATAGTGGTAGGAAATCTCCCAACCCGAGAAGGCGAGGTCCTGCGGCGGCAACAATCCTTTCTGGATCTGCGCAGCCAGTTCCAGGTCGTATTCCAGCGCGCGCTGCTGCTTCGGCGTCATATGCTCCAGACAGACCGTGGTGAGCGGGTCCTCCCGCAGCCAGCTCTCGCCGATGTCGGTGTGACACTCCTCGCAGATCCCGAAGCTGCCGTCCTCGATGCGCTGCAACGCCTCGTCCACCTGGTTGAGCAGACGATCGACGTGCTCCCTCTCCCGGCCCGCCAGCACATCGGCAAGCCGCGCCCGTCCAGCCAGCAGTTGCTCGCGAACGGCGTTGACGTACGCTGTTTCTCCAATCGCCATGGCTAACCACCTTATATCGTTTAGAGGGTTATGAACACTTGCCGGATGCAGTCTTTTTTTGCGTTTTCGCGGCTTCATCCAGCGAGGTTGCCCGGTTCTTGGGCGGACTCGAAGGCCCCGCTAAACTGTTATGACTTTACTGCCATGAAGCCGGGAGCGTCACTCCGGTTCTTGCGGTCAAAGCAACCGGCGAGGGCACAAGAGAAAGCAGGCGCAATGAGAGCAAGAGAGGCAAGCCGTCATCGCGCCCTATAGCAGTCCGTTACTGGCGCACATCGTCACTTGGTGCAGGTGTCGGCTACCTGTTTTATGCTATGCACTCGAAAAACTGGTATCTCTTTTGCGCTGGACTCAGTACCCTCCTGGGTCGTATCTACGGTTTTGACCGCAGGCATACCGGTGACCTGGACTTGGTGTCCAACATAGTGAGTCATCTCGTTGGCATGGCTGGAAAGCATAACCTTCGTCCCATCGGCTTTGGTGAGGGTATACCTGTTGCCGTAGGTTTGCAGGCAGCCTTCAATCGTCGTCACGGACTTCTTGCCGCCCATCTGGCCTGCATCTTGCGCTTGCAACCACACGGCAGAAGTCAGAAACAGCAGGACAATTATCGACATTCTGTACATAACAAGAGTCTCCTTTCAACCTTTTGTTTAGCATGGCGGCCAATGAGGCAGACACGGTTCGAGCCTCAAAGCCTTCGGCTCACCCAGGTCACTTGGTTGTGCACGTGTCCGCTATATGCTTTATGGTCTTCACTCCAATCGCTGGTACTACGTGAGCGGTGGATGCCGCGCCCTGTTCAGTTGTGCTGGCAGTCCTAGTCCTGGGTGTGCCGGTGACCTCAATTTCATGCCCGACATGTTTGCTGAGCTTGGTGGCGGCGCCGGTAAGTTGATGGACTGTCCCACTGCTGTCGGTGATGCTGTAACGACCGTTAGAAACCTGCAGGCATCCTTGGACGGTTATCAAGTCGGACGTCTTGCCCATAGTCTGGCCTGCTTCTTGCGCTTGCAGACAAACGCCGAAGATTAGTAACCCCAGAGTTAGTATCAATGTCTTGCGCACAACAAGCCTCCTTTCGGCTTTGCGACTCAGATACAGGTTAAGGTTGGCTCGAACCCATCGCCAACGGTTCAATCGCGGGATACGAGTCAAAGGCGATCAGTCGATCACTTGCCGGCTATCTGCACGTGTCGGCTATATACTTCACGCTTTTGACTTCAAAGACCACTTGCGTTACTACGCTCGATGCACCGCTCTGTTGGGTCGCGTCCAGGGTCCGTGTTCCCGTCTTACCGGCAATTTCGACTTCGTGGCCCTCATGCGCCTTAAGCTTTGAGGCGCCGCCTACAAGGTGGTGGATCGTGTCCGTGTTGTCGATGAGATTATACTGACCCTCCGACATTTGCAGACACCCTTCAATCGTCTCCAGATTGGAGGTCTTGCCGTTCGCTTTGCCGGTATCTTGGGCCTGCAACCAAACAGCAGAGAGCAACAGCATAACGCCGAATACTATGGTGCCTACGCATCTAGTGCCTCCTCGCCCCTGCTTCTGCCGCCTTATTCTATGACAATAACCGCTCTACTACGCCATAACTTTCGGCCAAAGCCGCATCCAGGGCGGCAGGATCCTTGCCGCCGGCCTCGGCCATGTCAGGACGTCCGCCGCCCGAGCCGCCAACCTTCTTCGCGACCTCGGCAATGATTTTGCCCGCCTGCACCCGCGACGTCAGGTCTTTGGTCACGCCAACGATGAGCGCGACCTTGCCGTCGGCGACTGAGCCCAGCACCACCACGCCCGAGCCCAGCTTGTTGCGCAGGTTGTCGATGAGTGTGCGGAGTTGCGGACGTTCCAGATTGTCAGCGCGCGTGGCCAGGACCTTCACGCCCTTCACCTCGCGGACGTTCTCCGCTGCCGACGATACCGATGACGACGCCGACTTCATGCGCGCCTGATCGAGTTCCTTGCGCAGCTTTTTCAGTTCGTCTTCGCGGCGCTCCAGTTCTTGCTTGAGAGCCTCGGCGGGCGATTGGTCGTCGCCGCCACGCACCAGCGTCGAGACGACATTTTCGAGCTGATGATCTTTGCGGAAGTGGCGTAGCGAGCCTTCTCCGGTCACAGCTTCAAGCCGCCGCACGCCGCTGGAGACACTGCCTTCTTTCAGGACTTTGATCAGCCCGATCTCGCCGGTCGCCGCGGTGTGCGTGCCGCCGCACAGCTCGGTGGAGAAGTCGCCGATGCGGATGACCCGCACCCGATCGCCGTACTTCTCGCCGAAGAGCGCCATCGCATGATACTCGTTGACGGCAACGTCGATGGGCACGTCCTCGATTACCTCGACGCGGTCGTTACGCAGGACCTCTTTGTTGGCGAGGTCTTCAATGTCCTGCAACTCTTTGTCGTCGACCGATGCAAAGTGCGAGAAGTCGAAGCGCAAATGCTCAGGATCGACCAGCGAGCCCGCCTGCTTCACGTGGGCGCCCAACACATTGCGCAGCGCGGCATGAAGTAAGTGCGTGCCGGTATGGTTGCGCATGGTGGCGCGACGGACTTCGTCGTTCACCATTGCGTCCACTTTGTCGCCGACGTGGATTGGTTGCTTGGCGATGACGCGGTGCGCGCGCACTCCCTGCACGGGATAGGTAACACCTTCGACCTCGGCGACGATAGTGTTGTGGTCTTCGCCGTACAACCAGCCAACATCGCCGACCTGGCCGCCGGCATCGGCGTAGAAAGGAGTGTGGTCGAGCACGATCTCGCCGCGCTCGCCGGGCTTCAGTTCCTGCGCGCCGACTCCGGTGCCGTCGTGCGGCTTGATGATTGCCAGTACTTCGCAGCCGGTGGAAAGCGTCTTGTGGTAGCCCTCGAATTCAGTGCGCGGGAGCGACTGATATAGCGGGCTGGCGGTCGCTTTCGCGCCGCCCTTCCAGGAAGCTCGGGCGCGATCGTGTTGTTCTTCCATGGCGACGTCGAAACCGCGGCGTCAAACTCGATGCCTACGTCACGGCAGACATCCTCCATGAAATCGCGGGGAAGGCCAAATGTGTCGTACAGTTTGAATGCCATTTCACCGGGGATAGCGTGGAGACCGTGCACTCGTGCAGAAATGTCGAGAGCGTTCGGCCAACTTCCAGTCGGCGCAGGTATGACACTCAGTTGCCGAGATCTTCGCTCCAGATTTTGTGATTCACGCACTCGTAGGCTTCTGGCTCAACGCTGCCGATTTGTCGAGTTCTCGAAGTCTCACTGACCACGGGGATGTCGTACGATGTCGTCTTGAGCTCACAGCAAGGCGTTCGCTCGAGCTTCGATCTTGAGTATCCAACTTCTAACGTGTGCGCGAACCGTGTCTCTTCACCTGATCAGTCTTCGCCACGCGACTCGCGGTCTCGATCAGTTCCGGATAAGCATCTTCATCAGGTCGCGCACGGCAAACACCATTTCGTACAGAAAGGGCTTGTCCTGCCCGAGCAACCGCCCATGCGGAATCGCGCGGCGAATGATCTTCCGCAGCACATAGCCGCGGCCTTCATTAGACGGCAGCACGCCGTCGGAAATCAGGAACGTTGACGCGCGCGCGTGGTCGGCAATCACGCGCAGCGATGCCGCCTGATGATGCCGCTCTTCTTCGTCTTCCTTCTTTAGCTCGGTGTCCAGCGCGGCTCCGGTCAACTCCGCCGCGCGCTTGATCAGCGGCACGAACAGATCGGTGTCGTAGTTCGAGATCACGCCCTGCATCACGGCGGTGACGCGCTCCAGGCCAGCGCCGGTATCGATCGACGGCTTGGGCAGCGGACGCATCTCGCCGTCGGGCTGCTTATCGAACTGCATGAAAACCAGGTTCCAGATCTCGACGTAGCGGCCGCACTCGCAGCCGAACTGGCAGTCGGTGTGGCCGGCGTCGCTGGCCTCGGGGCCCATGTCGTAATGGATCTCGCTGCACGGGCCGCAGGGGCCGGTGTCGCCCATCATCCAGAAGTTGTCTTTCATGCCCGAATCTCGTAGATGCGGTCGGGCGGAACGCCACCTTCAAAGCGCGCGCCAATGCTCGTAGGCCTCATCGTCGCGCGCAATGCCCTGCTCGCCCTTGAAGATGGTCACGTACAGCTTGTCCTTCGGAATGCCGAACCACTCCGGCGAGGTGACCAGCTCCCAGGCATAGGCGATGGCGTCCTTCTTGAAGTAGTCGCCAAAGCTGAAATTGCCCAGCATCTCGAAGAAGGTGTGGTGGCGATTGGTGAAGCCGACGTTCTCCAGGTCGTTGTGCTTGCCGCCGGCGCGCACGCACTTCTGCGACGAGGTCGCCTTGTTGTAGTCGCGCTTCTCGATGCCCAGGAAGACGTCCTTGAACTGGTTCATGCCGGCGTTGGTGAACAGCAGGGTAGGATCGTTGGCCGGAACCAGCGACGACGAGTGCACGATCTTGTGACCGTGCTGCTCAAAATAGCGCAGAAACATGGACCGAACTTCAGAACCAGAAAGCTTGCGAGTGGGCATAGAGACTGTAGAAATTCTAACAGCAGGAGTCAGTTGCCAGTAGCCAGTTGCCAGTAGCAGCATCAACCTTCAATTTGTCATTCCGACCGAGGACTTCCGTCCGAGCGAAGAGGACCCGCGGTTCCCGTGGGCTTACTGAGAATGTCGTCGAGAGTAATCGGCTTCCCCCAATCCTCGGACAAGTCCCGCCAGGTGTGATTCATCGATTCGATGAGTCGAATCTTCTTTTCTCTTCGCCAAGGCTTGAGTTGCTTCTCTCGTGCGATTGCATCGCGAATATCGCCGAAGATTTGGTGCCAGACCAACCGCTTGATGTTGTATCGGGCTGTGAAACCCTCGTACGTGTGGTTCTTGCGTTCGCGCACGCGCCTCCCGATATTGTTTGTAACTCCCACATAGAAGTTGTGCGACCGGCTGGCAAGAATGTAGACGGCGTAGCGATGCTCTTTCACGCCGACAATGGTTACACTCGGCTTCGATGCACATCCGTGCGCTGGGTCACACGTCGGGGGAACCGCAGATCCCTCCGCTCGGCCTAAAGGCCTCGGTCGGGATGACAAATCGAGACGGTGAGTGCTGTAGGGGTCCTTCGACTCCGGTGGCGCAAACCCAGCGTCGCCTCCGCTCCGGATGACAGAATGAAAAATGGCTGCTGAAGGTTGATTTGGCTGAGTGCTGAATGCTGACTGCTTCTTACTGGCTACTGAGTACTGACAACTGCTTCCCCCGCACCATCCTTGCCAATTGACCGGCGCTGGCATCGACCCCATAATCTCTGTGCTTGAGGAATTGTCCTTCTCGCAAGGTGGCGTATGGTGCAGAAAAAAGCTACAAAGGCCGGCCGGCCGTTCTCGACGGCAGGCGAGCGACTCGACGACATGCTGGGCGATACGACCAAGCGCATCGAAGAAGAGACCCAGAAGCTCATTGCGTATATCAATGACGAACTGGTGCCCGCCATTCGCGAGCACTCCAGCTACGGAATGCGCATCGCCAGCGAAAAGTTGAAGCAGGCAGCCGACCTGATGGATGCCGGCAAGAAGCAGAAAAAGGGCTGATCACGCGAGTTCCGCTTCTCATCTTCGCGGGCACGGCGTTGCTGCTGCTCTCGGCCTGCGGCGGGCATAGAACCGCTCGCGCTAATCCTATTCCTCCTCCGCCCACCATCGGCCCCTCTGAACCTGTGCCGCCCGCCAGCACCGAAGCCAAAAGCAAGACAACTCCGGTTCCACGCGGCGCGAAGCCCATTTACGTGGAAACCGGATTGGCCAGTTGGTACGGACCTCCGTATCATCACCACCGCGGCGCCAACGGCGAAATTTACAACGAGAACAGCATGACCGCAGCGCACCGCACCCTGCCGATGAACTCAACGGTTCGCGTGACCAACCTGGCGACCGGACATTCTGCCATGGTGCGCATCACCGATCGCGGGCCGTTCGTCGAAGACCGCATCATCGACTTGTCACTGGCGGCGGCCAAGGCGGTGGATGTTTGGCAGCCCGGCACGGCGGAGGTGAGGATCGAGGTCATGTCCGCCCCGGCGCCGATTGCGGAAGGCGGCCGCTGGTGCGTGCAGATCGGAGCATTCCAAAGCGAGCGCCAAGCGCGCAAGCTGAAAGAGAAGCTGCAAAATCATTATGAAGGCGCCGATGTTATCCAGTTCACCGGGCCCACCGGAGAGTGGGTGCGGCTGCGCCCTCCCGGCGACGACAAACGCAAAGCGGAAGAAGTCGCCAGCAAGACCCACGTGAAAGAGGGTGGAGTGTTTTTGGTGAGATTAGATTAGTGGATAGTGGACAGCACTCAGCACTCAGAAATCACCCCTCACCATCCTTGCTAGACAAGTTTTACCGCGCCACAAATTAGGTGTGTCATCCTGAGCGCAGGCGTGCCGCTTTTGCGCGCCGGAGTCGAAGGACCCCTATTGCCGGTTTTAATCTTCCTGCGTCATCGGAAGCGCATGGTCCTGCTACAACGGAGCGATCAGACACGCCTCTCGCTTATACTTTTGTTCAGCAATGAGGCCTGCGATTATTCATCCCGCAAGCACGATCCCAGCAGTTGACCACGAGGCCGTGGTTGCGCGCGGCCGGCGTCTGGAATATTTGACAATCGCTTGGAACACCTTTGAAGCTGCGGTTGCGTTGATGTCCGGGCTACTGGCCGGCAGCATTGCTCTGGTAGGCTTCGGCCTCGACTCGGTGATCGAAACCATCTCCGCCGCAATTCTGTTGTGGCGGCTGCACGCCGAAGATGATCCACTGCGGCGCGAGCGCATGGAACGCACCGCCCATCGTCTGGTCGGAGTTTGCTTTTTGCTCCTGGCAGTTTACGTTGCCGCCGAATCTATCCGCTCGCTCTGGATCAGGGCAATACCCGAGCCTAGCCTGCCGGGAATCGCCATCGCGGTGGCCGCGGTGATTGTGATGCCGTGGTTGGGCCGCGCCAAGCGCCGAGTCGCCAGCCAGATGGGCAGCCGCGCGCTGCATGCTGACTCGCGCCAAGCCGACTTCTGTGCGTACCTGTCCCTCATTCTTCTCGCCGGATTACTGCTGCATGTCCAGCTGGGCTGGTGGTGGGCCGATCCGGTCGCCGCCCTGGTGATGACCCCGATCATGGCTCGCGAAGGTGTGCAAGGATTGCGAGGCCAGGGTTGCGACGACTGCTCGGATCAGCGGTAGAAGAATCTACCACACAGGCACAGAGGTACAACAAAAAGAGAACTCTTGAAGATTGAACTCTCGGCATCTGCCGAGATACCCGGTTGTGGTCTGAACAGACTTCAGGCGCGTTCTTTCTCTGTGCCTCCGTGGTGGATCTCCACAATCGGCGTCCCCATTTTCCGCTATTCCGGGTTGGGCATCCGTTGCTATCCTGAGGTATGGTCAGTCGACAGGCACGTTCCTTCGACCGTAGGTTCGTTCCGCTCTCCACGCGCTTCGACCACGCTCTGCTCTTCGCCTCTCAGGTGCATCGCGATCAGGCACCGCAAGAAAAGCGGCATTCCTTACATCTCGCACCTGCTCGGCGTGGCCTCCATCGTGCTCGACTACGGGGGCGACGAGGAGATGGCCATTGCGGCGTTGCTACACGATGCAGTCGAAGATCATGGCGGCCGCCCCATGCTGAAGATGATTGAGCAGATCTTCGGAGTGCGGGTGGCCAAGATCGTGGACGGCTGCACAGATTCCTATGTCGAGGACCCAAAGAAGAAAGAGGGATGGGAGCGGCGCAAATTTCGTTATCTGCGTCGCATCCGTCACGAGGATGCCGAAACTCGCTTCGTGTCGGCGGCCGACAAGCTATACAACGCGCGCGCCGTGCTCCGCGACCTGCGCTACGACGGAGATGCCGCGTTCGCCCGCTTCTCTGCTCCCAAAACCAAAATCATTTGGTATTACCGTTCGCTGGTCAATGAATTCCGCGCCGGTGGCGTCACCCACCTGTTGAAGCCGTTGCTCGACGACCTCGATCGCGTGGTGATCGAAGTGGAGCACCTGTCGGGATTGCTGGCGGCTTCGCCCCGCCCGCATCGCAAGCTGACCACGAGGCTCAAGGGCAAGCGCTAGGCACTGCGAACTGTCGGGCACGGTACAATCGCAGGTTCGATGCCAGGAGTGAATGTGCCCCCAACCGAAGCCGAGCGCATTACGGAATTGCTAAAATCCGCCAAGACCATCGCTGTCGTAGGACTGACCAACACGCCCACGCGTCCGAGTTACGGTGTCTCGCACTATATGCAGTCGCAGGGCTATCGAATTATTCCAGTAAATCCCAACATCACAGAGTGGATGGGCGAAAAGGCTTATCCGTCGTTGCTTGACGTGCCGGAGAAAGTTGACATCGTGGACGTCTTCCGCCGGCCGGATGCTGTGCCGGAAGTGGTTGACCAGGCTATCCAGATCGAGGCTCCGGCAATCTGGATGCAGGAAGGCGTGGTACATGACGAAGCCGCGGAAAAGGCGCGCCAGGCGGGCATCTTCGTAGTGATGGACAGGTGCATTCTCAAGGAGCACATTAAGCGACAGTAATACATTTTCACCATGGAGACACGGAGCGCACGGAGCATCCCAATTTTTCTTTAGGATTTCTCGCGCATCGATTTGCAAGTTAGCTCCTGATTTGTTTTTCTCCGTGCGCTCCGTGCCTCCGTGGTGAATCAGCTCTTTGTCTTCGCTTTCTTGGTTTCTTCCAGCCGCGCTTTAATCCGCTTCTCGACCCCTTCGTCGGTGGGATAGTAATACACGCGATTTTTCAGATTGTCGGGCAGGCACTGCATGTCGGCGACTTTCGATTCTAGTTTGTGCGCGTACTGATATCCCTTGCCGTAATCCAATGCCTTCATCAGTCCAGTGGGAGCGTTGCGCAGATGCAGCGGAACCGGCTCCTGCGCCGTGCGCTCGACAACTTCCTGCACGGCGCTATAGGCCATGTACACCGCGTTCGATTTGGGAGCGGCACACAAATACACGACCGCCTGGGCCAGCGCCAGGTCGCCCTCCGGAATGCCGAGGAAGTCGAAGGCATCGCGGGCGGCTAGCGCTACGCTCAACGCGTCAGGGTCGGCGAGCCCGATGTCCTCGATCGCCATCCGCACCACGCGCCGGGCGACATAGAGCCGGTCTTCGCCGGCCTCCAGCATGCGCGCCAGCCAATAAAGCGCCGCGTCAGCATCGCTGTTGCGCACGCTCTTATGCAGCGCCGAGATCAGATTGTAATGCTCTTCGCCGGCCTTGTCATACATCAATACGCGCTTCTGCAGCGCGTCGGTGACGATGGCGTCGGTAATGCGAGGTCTCGCGCCCTTCTTCTGCTGTTCGGCCGCCAACGTTGCAGCCACTTCGAGCACGTTGTAGGCGCTGCGTGCGTCTCCGCTGGAATAGGCCGCGACCTTGTGTAGGACATCGTGATCCGCTTCAAGGTGCATCTCGCCCAAACCGCGCTCGGCGTCTTCGAGCGCACGCCGAAGCAGGAGCACAATGTGCTCCTCCGTCAGCGGCTGCAGTACATAAACACGGCAGCGCGAGAGCAAAGCCGCAATCACTTCAAAGGACGGGTTCTCGGTGGTCGCACCGATGAGGCGGATGCTGCCCTTTTCGACGTAGGGAAGAAAGGCGTCCTGCTGCGCTTTGTTGAAGCGGTGTACCTCGTCAACGAAAACAATCGTCCGCGTGCCATACTGGCGCGCCCGTTCCGCGTCGGCCATGACCTGCTTGATCTCTTTGATGCCCGCCAACACCGCGGAGAATTCGATGAAGTCGGCGTGGGTCATGCGGGCAATGATCTTCGCGAGCGTGGTTTTACCAACTCCGGGAGGGCCCCAGAAGATGAGCGAGCCGGTATCGTCGCGTTCGATTTGCACGCGCAGCGGCTTGCCAGGCGCCAGAATGTGCTCTTGTCCGACGAACTCGTCCAAGGTGCGCGGACGCATGCGATCGGCCAGCGGCCGCGACTTGTCGATGGCGTCATCGGGCGGGATTTGTGGAAAGAGATTCACAAGAAACATCTACCACAGAGACACAGAGGCACAGAGAAACTCGAATCAGAGAACACGTCGGCGAATTCCGCTCTTCAGCACCGCGACATTGAAGTTAATCAACAACCCGATACGCAATCCCGTAAGATGCAAGTAAGTCAGTAGCTGCGCCTCATGCACGGGCACGACTTCTTGAACCGATTTCAGTTCGACGACGACCTTATCGCTGACTATCAAGTCTATCCGGTAACCGCAGTCCAGCTTGACACCTTTGTACGCAATCGGCATTTCGACCTGCTGTCGGAATGGGATTTTGCGGAGTTCCAGTTCATGACACAGGCAAGCTTGATAGGCAGACTCCAACAAGCCAGGCCCCAACGATCTGTGAACCTCTATCGCCGCTGCAATAATTTCTCGGGTGAGCGGCTGCTCAGCATCTGTGGGCAGATCGGTCTTGCACGTCAGTGGAGGAGGCATAACGCTTGACTCGAATCTTCTCAACGGACCCTCTTTCTACCTACCCGAGAACCTAACGGTCATCTGAAAAGAATTCTAAACCTCTGTGTCTCCGTGTCTCTGTGGTTCAATGTCTTCCTCTCTGCCTCGCCGCTTCATACAGCAATATCGACGCGGCGATGCCCGCATTCAGCGATTCCACGCGCGAGGAGTGGGGAATTGCTACCACTTCGTCGGCTTGCGCCAGCACGCCCCTGGGAAGACCCGCCCCTTCGTTGCCAACGACGAAGGCCACGGGCCCGCGCAGGTCCACTTCTGCGATGGCCCCACCCTTGTGCGAGGACGTAGCCAATATGCGCACATCTTGTGACTTGATCTCGCGCAGCGCCTCCGCTAATTCGACCTTCAGCGCAGGCAGGCGAAACAACGATCCTGCCGAGGCCCTCAGCGCCTTCCAATTCCAGGGGCTGACAGTGCGCTCGCCCAGCAGCAGGCCCGTGACCCCAAACGCTTCGGCCGAGCGCGCAATCGTGCCGAGATTGCCCGGGTCCTGCAGGCCCGCGATCACCACCAGCAACGCCGGCGCCGAAGCAAACACTTCGTCCAGCGCAAACGACTGCACACGCACCAACCCAGCCACGCCCTGCGGCGTTTCGCTGGGCACGGCATTGGCGAAAACCTCGTCCGGCAGCAGCAGGGCCTCGGTGTGCGTCGACAACTGCGGCAGCAGCTTATGTGCGCGTTCTTTCGCCGATTCGCTGAAGAAGACGGTAGTGAGCCGCAACCCGCTGCGGATCGCCTCTTCGACGATGTGCATGCCTTCCACGGCGACTTCGCCGTTGGCGTTGGGCGCAGCCTCGCCGAAAGCGCGGCGCAGTTCCTTCACTCGCGCATTCTGGCCGCTGCGGATGGGGCGCAAACGATCGTCGATTTTTGCAGGCGTGGTCATTGCGCTTGGAACCGGCGTCTATCGTACACTGGCTATCGAGGCCGCTGAAAAAGTCAGATTGTGAAGTGTTTTGAAGGGGCGCACCTTTAGATACGCCGTGTAAGCCCATTATTTTGCCGTCACGAGCCCACTTTAGCCGGCGAGGAAGCTGCGCTTGGGAACTTTTTTCAGCAGCCTCTATCACCGCTTTCCGCAGCCGCGACGTGGTAATCTGCTCAGTTGTCGTCGCAAGGGGCGATGTGTTACGGTTTCGCTCCATCAACTCCAGTTACTGAAAGAAGAGGCCTGGGTGCGTCCCGAAATCGTAAAGATCAGCAGTCAGGAGCCGGAGACCTCGCTGGTGTCATATGTTGCGGAGAAGATCCGTGCCGGCGAGGTGTTGGGCATGCCGACCGACACGTTTTACGGCCTGGCGGCGGACCCTTTTAACCTGCACGCGGTGGACCGGGTGTACGAGATCAAGTCGCGCTCGCGGCACAAGCCACTTTCGCTGCTGATCGAGTCGGTTGACCAGGCGGCCGAGCTGGCGTGGCCAGTCCCGGAAATTTTCTATCTGCTGGCTCGCCGCTTCTGGCCGGGGCCGCTGACCATCATTGTGAAGGCCGACCCCAAGCTGCCGCTCAAGGTGACCGCCAATACAGGGAATGTTGCCTTACGTGTACCCGCGGCGGAAATTCCGCTGGCCATCATTCGCGCCGGAGGCATGCCGATCACGGCCACCTCGGCCAACCTCAGCGGCGAAAGCGAGTGCCTGTCAGCCCTGGAGGTGCGCGACCAGTTGGGAGATTGCCTGTCGGTCATTGTGGATGGCGGCCAGTCCCCGCGCAACATGCCCTCCACCATCATCGACGTGACCAGCGACGATGGAAGGTGGCGCCTGCTGCGGCATGGCGCCATTCCAGAAGAACAGATTGTCGAGCTTTTGGGGGGGCAGGAGTAGGCGCCACGGCGGTACAAAACTCCAACTCTCATCTATCCCGCTGGATCGTAGCCCTCGCTGCCATCGTTGCGGTGGGATTTCTGCTGTACACCAGCCAGCAAATCATGCGTGAAGGCGGCGTGGATGAGGCCCGTCCCGCTGACGCCATCGTGGTCTTTGGCGCGGCGGAGTACGTGGGCCATCCTTCGCCTGTGTATCGCGCGCGGCTGGACCATGCTTACGATCTTTTTCAGCGCGGCTTGGCTCCGGTCATCATTACCACCGGGGGCGCGGGTAAAGATCCGCACTATAGCGAAGGCCAGGTGGGCCGCGACTATCTGGAGGCCCGCGGCATCCCCGACGTAAATCTGATCGCGGAAACTCAGGGCGGCGACACCGACGAGTCCGTTCAGCGCGTCGCCGTCATCATGCATGCCAATGGCATGCACTCCGCCATTCTAGTCAGCGACGCGTATCACCTCTACCGTGCGAAGCAAATGATGGTGCGCGAGGGACTGAGGGTGTACGTATCGCCACGGCCAGGTTCAATCCCCAAGACCGCTTTCGCCCGTTGGATGGCTGCTCTGCGTGAAAGCTTCAGCTACATGCTGTATCGGGCGCATGTGACGTAAGACCGCGGTTCGTAGAGGAGCGTGAGGCTAATCTGGAATGTACGTCGCTAAAGAGGAGTTCATTTTGCAGGTTGCCTCAGGCCGCACTGTCCTGCACCTGGGTTGTGTCGGCTTCACCGACCTCGCGCCCGGCGATCGAGTGAAATCGGCCAAGCAAAGCCTGCACTGGAAACTCACGCAAGCAACCGAAACGGTTGGGGTCGATTGCAGCGTTGCGGTCATTGACGAATACCGGAAGCTGGGGATTTTTACCAACATCGTTGCAGGAGATGTTCGAGCGGCTGGACGAATTGCCGATGGCGAGGACGTTTGATGTTGTCATCGCGGGCGACATTATTGAACACCTGTCCAACCCAGGGCGCATGTTGGATGGCATCCGAAGATTCTGCACCGCAGACACGCGCGTCATCGTCACCACTCCAAATGCGCTTGGCGCACCGAACTTTCTGCGGCACTCCCTAGGAGCATTCCGGGAAGGGGCGGAACACGTGATGAGCTTCAACCAGCAGAATCTGGTCACGTTGTTGAACCGTCACGGATATTCTGTCAGCGAGCTACACACCTGCTTTCAGCCGAGCTCTGTCGAAGCCCACACCGGCGTGTTGTTTGCATTGGGAAGAAAAGTCTTTGAATTGTTTCCCCGTTTTGGCGGCACTCTTCTGGTCGTAGCCAAAGTCAGAGCAACAACGGTCCAATGAAGGACGGATAGCATCAGTGAAAGGGCGGCGCAACCGCAGATCCCTCGGCTCGGACTAAAGTCCTCGCTCGGGATGACAATGCGGATGTTGAAGTGAAAAGCGAACGACGAAAAGCGAAGGGCGGCTTTACTTGACCAGCGCCAGCACCCGTGCCGGACCGCCGGAGCCGCCTTCCAGTTTGATGGGCGCCACCACTACCGTCGCTCCGGTTGGAGGAACCAGCCCGAGGTTGGCAACATTCTCCAGGTGGTAAACGCTCTGCTTCGAAGTGAATAAGTGCACGGGATAAGTCGAGCTTGCACCAATGTCCACGCTCATGGTGTCAATGCCGAGTCCCACCACGTCGCGCGTCTTCACCAGGAACTCCGCCGCCTCCAGCGAGAAACCGGGGTAGTGCGACAGATGATCGGCACCAACGTTGCGAAACTCTTTTTGCGAGTTCCAACGCTCATCCCAACCGGTATAGGCCATCACCACGGCGCCGGCGGGAATTTCTCCGTGCGCACTCTCCCAATCAGCCACGTCCTGCACGCTAATTTCGTAGTCGGCATTATTCCTGGCCTTGTTACGAACGTCGAGAACCACCAGCGGGCGCACCAGCCTCTCGACGGGAATCTGGCCCACCGTCCACATGCCTTTGGCGAAATGGGCGGGCGCGTCTAAGTGGGTGCCGAAATGCTCCTGGGTGGTGAACACGCGCGAGTAGTATCCGTCGCGCTCGATGTTGCCTACTTCATGCGCCTGAAACGGCGACTTCTGGGTGCCTTCCCAGTTGGGCGAACGGTCGTTCAAGTCGTGGGTAAGATCGATAACCGCGCGATAAGTATTCAGACCGGGCATGGAAGGTTTGCGTTGCGCAATCAACAACAGCGCCAGCGCAAGACTACAGCCTATCGCAAATGTCTTCCATCTGATCATTGAGAAATATCCAGCCGTGACATATCGATGCTCTGAAATGGCAGACCGCTTCGCTAAACCGTGTTGAACAAGAACGCCACGCCGATACTCTTGATGCGGCCGCATGAATAAAGCCGAGTCTTTTTTTGTCTCAGCTTGCCGCCTCAGTGGCCTCACTGGCGCCTTGGGCTCCGTATTCCTTCAGCTTATTGTGCAAGGTTTTCAGGCTAATACCGAGGATGTCAGCGGCGCGGGTCTTATTGTTATTGGTCGCTTCGAGGGTTTTCAGGATGAGCAGGCGCTCCGCCTCGCCCACGGTGGTGCCGACGCCAATACGCACCGCGTTGGCCTCCTGCACCGGAGCGCGGGGGGCTACCTGGCCGAATCCCGGCGGCAAGTGCTTGGGTTCGATGAGCGCGCCGTCGCAAACGATGACCGCGCGTTCGAGGCTATTGCGTAATTCGCGGACATTGCCTGGCCAGGCATAGGCCTGGAAAGCGTTCGCCACGGGATCGCTGATACCCGCAACGGTGCGATTGTGCTTTTCGTTCAAGTCGGCGAGCAACGACTGCACCAGCTCGGGGAGGTCGTCCTTGTGTTCGCGCAGAGGCGGCAAGTGAATATTGAAAACGTTCAAACGATAGAACAGGTCGTTGCGTAAGTGGCCGCTTGCAACCGCTTCTTCCGGAGGCTTGTTGGTGGCAGCGAGGACGCGTACGTCGACGGACGTCTCAGTTTTGCTGCCCAGGCGACGTAGTTTGCGGTCTTCCAGCACGCGCAACAATTTGGCTTGCGTACCAATCGGCATCTCGCCGATTTCGTCGAGCAGCAGCGAGCCGCCTTCCGCCAGTTCGAAGCATCCAGTGCGGCGTTCCAGCGCGCCGGTGAAGGCGCCCTTTTCATGTCCGAAAATTTCGCTTTCGATAAGCGTCTCCGGAATGGCGGCACAGTTGATGGCGACAAACGGCTTTGGCTTGCGATTGCTGAGCGAGTGGATGGTGCGCGCCACCAGTTCCTTGCCGGTGCCGCTTTCTCCCGTGATGAGGACTGATGCCGTGCTGGGAGCCACCATCTCGATCAAGCGGAACACGTCCTGCATCTTCTTCGAGGGGCCGACCAGCGAGCCCAGTACTCCGACGTCGCGTAGCTTCCGCCGGCTGGCCTCCAGTTCGCGCTCGGTGCCGCGAATGCGCGAAGCATTCTGGAGAATGTTGCGCAAGCGGTTAGCGTTGACGGGCTTCTCGATAAAATCAAAGGCGCCAATCTTCATAGCGTTGACCGCGGCATCGACGCTACCTTGAGCGGTGAGCAAGATGACCGCGACGGCTTGCGGTTGAGTCGCGATGTGCTGCAGCAGCTCCATGCCGTCCATACGAGGCATTTTCAGGTCGGTGATCACGATTCCCGGATTCCAGGACTCGACCTTCTCCAACCCTTCCGCGCCATCCTCGGCGGTTTCGGTGTCATAGCCCCAAGTCCGGAGCAGTTCCGCCATGCCAGTGCGTTCGTTTTCCTCGTCCTCGACGATCAGGATCTTTTCTCGAAGCATGGAGAATAGGTGCCTCTTGTTACCTCGATGACGAACTGACGCGGCGTGCCGTAAGCCGATGAAACAATTGCTTAGATGCCAAGCAGCGGCCCTGAGTGGAAGCGTGAACCGGCCGACTCAGCCGGGAAGAGCGCAATCACAAGGAGCTGCCAATAAAGTAACATTTTTAAAGCACTTTCGCCCAAACCGGGCATCTTGAAGCGAGGATTTGGGATCAAAGGGTGGGTCAACGTCGAACCGTTGTGCACGTTCATGCCTGGCTGCCGATGGGATTCTGCTGGGCTCAGGCCGGGGATTCTTCCCGCCAAAGCGCAATTGCTCCATAGGTCAGTGGTAAGGGGATTTCCAAATCGAGACCGGCGCCGTCGTTCCCTTACTCGGTTCCGGCGGCCAGAATGTGCAACTGAACAGGGAGACGGAAGGTCCCGCGGGTACAAAGTCAGTAAACGTCCGGCAAGAATAAACAGCGGGCAAGAAGAGAAGCTTTGTTAATCTTCTGTCTTGCTGTACAATCATGTGCGGTTGCGAGCAGGACGATTGCCTGCACTTGTATTCAGACACTTGAGAGTGAACCGAAGCTGGGCCACTTTGCTTACGGTACTGCTAGAGTTCCGGAGGATTACGAATGTTTTCTCGTATTGGAGTAGTCCCGACACGTTTTCTTGCAACAACGATTGCGCTGGCATTGGCGCTGTGTGTGCTAGGCGTCTATGCTTCAGCGCAAAGTGATATTCAGCCCAAAGACGAAGTCTTTGGTGGTTACTCATGGTTACACCCAAACGGTAACGCAGACTTTGGTTACAAAGTCCCGGATATCTCGAAGGGCTTTGACGTCTCGAACGTTTACTACCTTCCCAGTGTGCACAACCTTGGCATACTGGTCGACGGAAGCGGCCATTTCGGTAGCACAGACAAAACCGTCGGCTTCTCGAACGACGTCGGGTACATACTCGGAGGATTGCAGTACAAGTATCATACCGACACGTTCTCCCCGTTTGTCCGGGCTTTTGTCGGCACCTCAAGAATCGACCCGGCGGTTTCTAAATCTGAGTGGAACGTCGCCGTGGGTGCCGGTGGCGGTTTCGACTTGAACCTGACCCACAGGTTCGCGCTCCGCCTAGCGCAGGTGGATTACATTTACAGCAACTATCACGCGCAGTATGTCGCTGGTGGCACCCAGTGGAACAGCATTCGCCTGGCGGCAGGCGTGGTTGTGAACTTGGGCAACTACTACGCTCCGGCGTTGTCCGCGGCTTGCACGGTGACTCCGACGGAAGTGATGGCAGGCGAGCCAGTGACGGTGACGGCGACGGGAACCAACTTTAATCCGAAGCACACCGTGACTTACGCCTGGACGACGACCGGCGGCAAATTGGAGACGGCGAATGCCCAGTCGGCCAAGATCGATACGGCTGGCTTGGCTGCTGGGAGCTATACCGCTAACGCAACGCTCACCGATGCCAAGATGAAGAAGATGAACTCGGCGACGTGCAGCACGTCCTTCACGATCAAGCCGATGAATCCGCCGCAAGCAAGCTGCTCGGCGAACCCGAGCACGGTGCAAGCGGGGACTCCGTCGACCATCACGGCGAGCGCGAGTAGTCCGGATCCAGGGGTAACCATCTCCAGTTACTCGTACCAGGCTTCGGCGGGAACGGTGAGCGGAACCGGCACGAGCGCGACGGTTGACAGTACCGGCGCATCGCCAGGGCCACTCAATGTCACCGTCACGGCAACAGATTCACGCGGCCTGACCGGAACAGGG
Source organism: uncultured Acidobacteriaceae bacterium (assembly GCA_963836295.1). Classification (GTDB taxonomy): domain Bacteria; phylum Acidobacteriota; class Terriglobia; order Terriglobales; family Acidobacteriaceae; genus Bog-257. The sequence goes on from CAWIIY010000017.1 coordinate 976,694, forward strand.
ACTTGCACGGTCAACGTGGAAGCTCCGCCGGCGAAGCCAGAGGTGAGTGCGCGTACGCCGATTCAGTTCATACAGCGTCCGCACCAGCGCTACATTCCGTGGCGTGTGGATAACGAAGCCAAGGCCATCCTGGACGACGACGCCTCGGCATTGAAGAACGATCCCAATGCCAAGCTGGTCATCGTCGGGTACGCCGACGGCGAACCGCAGCCCGAGATCGGAAAGGGCAAGAACAGGCACAAGATGGATCTGGCTGCGCAGCGTGCGGTGAACGCCAAGGCCTACTTGGTACAGCAACAGGGTATTGACCCCAGCCGTATTGAGGTGCGTCAGGGCACAGGCAAGGACCACGTGGCGGATATCTTCTGGGTACCGCAGGGCGCGGACACCGCCAGCTCACCCTTACTGCAAGGCACCACGCCAGTTGACGAGTCGGTGGTGACGCCGAGCGAGAACGCCTATCCGAAACCGAAGACGGCGGCTCCGATGCATCACCATCACAAGGCGGCGGCAGCGGCGCCCGCCCAGTAAACGGGTGATTTGACTGGAACCCTACACCGGTGAGAGCTCAACGCTCTCACCGGTTTTTCCTCGCCTACAGCGACTCAGTTACGGTTGCGAGCAGGACGATTGCCTGCACTTCGTCTAAGACAATTGAGAGTGAACCGAAGCTGGGCCACTTACGGTACTGCTAGAGTTCCGGAGGATTACAGATGTCTTCTCGCATTGGAGTAGTCCCGACACGTTTTTTTGCAACATCGATTGCGCTGGCGTTGGCGCTGTGTATGTTAAGCGTCTATGCTTCAGCGCAAAGTGATATTCAGCCCAAAGACGAAGTTTTCGGAGGGTACTCTTGGTTACACCCTAACGGTAAAGTCGACTACGGTTACGAAGTCAAAGATATTGCGTCCGGCTTCGACTTCTCCAACGTATATTACGTTCCCGCCGCGCATAACCTTGGAATTCTTCTCGACGGGAGCGGCCACTTCGGCTCCAACACCGACGTCGGCTACATATTGGGAGGGTTGCAGTTCAAGTATCATGCCGACGTTTTTTCGCCGTTTGCCCGGGTTTTTGTCGGCGGTGCGCGAATCGATCCGCCAACTTACATCCCTGAGTGGAACTTCGCAGCGGGAGCTGGCGGCGGCTTCGACTTGAACATAACCCATAGGTTCGCGATCCGCTTGGCGCAGGTGGATTACATTTACACTAGCTACCGCCCGATATCCGGGGTCGATCCTGCGTGGAACAGCATTCGCCTGGCGGCAGGCCTGGTTTTGAACCTGGGCAACTATTATGCTCCGGCTTTGTCTGCAGCTTGCACGGCGACTCCGGCGTCGGTGATGGCAGGCGAGCCGGTAACGGTGACGGCCACAGGAACCAACTTCAATCCGAAGCATACTGTGACGTATCTCTGGGCCACGACCGGCGGCAAGCTGTCGAGGACAGATACGCAGAGTGCCACGGTTGACACCACGGGCATGTCGGCTGGCAGCTACACGGCGAACGCTACGCTCACTGACCCGAAGGGGCCGAAGAACAACAACGTAGCCAACTGCGGAGCCAACTTCAATGTAAACGTCCCGCACAATCCGCCGCAGGTGACCTGCTCGGCAAACCCGATTACCGTGAAATCTGGCACTCCGTCGACCATCACGGCGAACGCGACCAGTCCAGATCCCGGGGTAACCATCTCCAGCTACTCGTATCAGGCTTCGGCTGGAACGATTAGCGGAACCGGTACGAGCGCGACGCTCGACACGACCGGTACATCAGGTGGACCCATCAACGTTACGGTGACGGCGACGGATTCGCGCGGACTGACCGGAAACTGCACGACCACGGTGACGGTCGAGGCCCCGATCCCGCCGCCGGAAGTGAGCGCGCGTACGCCGATTCAGTTCATCCAGCGTCCGCACCAGCGCTACATTCCGTGGCGTGTGGATAACGAAGCCAAGGCCATCCTGGACGACGACGCCTCGGCATTGAAGAACGATCCCAATGCCAAGCTGGTCATCGTCGGATACGCCGACGGCGAACCGCAGCCCGAGATCGGAAAGGGCAAGAACAGGCACAAGATGGATCTGGCTGCGCAGCGTGCGGTGAACGCCAAGGCCTACCTGGTACAGCAACAGGGTATTGACCCCAGCCGTATTGAGGTGCGTCAGGGCACAGGCAAGGACCACGTGGCGGATATCTTCTGGGTACCGCAGGGCGCGGACACCGCCAGCTCACCCTTACTGCAAGGCACCACGCCAGTTGACGAGTCGGTGGTGACGCCGAGCGAGAACGCCTATCCGAAACCGAAGACGGCGGCTCCGGTGCATCATCATCACAAGCAGGCGGCAGCGGCGCCCGCCCAGTAAACGGGTGATTTGACTGGAACCCTACACCGGTGAGAGCTCAACGCTCTCACCGGTTTTTTGGGGTCCAGGGACGCAGCGGACGCGGCGCCGGGATGCGATATACGCTTGTGAAAAAACTTCCCATAGTGGACTTTACTTGGTGGATACTGGGTGCTTGGACGAGTACACAGATCGTCCAGTCCGGGTTATGATTTAACAAGTTCAATGCTTCGTCCTGTGTCTGCTCTTGCTATGCGAAAAACTGTTTTGTCCATCGTGAAGCTTCTTCTCTTCTGCGTTGCTGTGCTGTTCACCCTCGGGTCCTTTGCTTCGGACTGGCGCCTGATCGGGCCCGAAGGCGGCGACGTGCGCACTTTGTCCTGCGATCCCGCCGATCCCAACCGCATTCTGCTGGGCACCAGCGCGGGGCAATTATTTATCTCCCAGGATGGAGGGAATTCCTGGGCCCCGTTTGCCCACCTCGGCGCCGGCGATGACTATGTTTTGGACCACATCATCTTCGATCCCACCCACACGGCCACGATCTACGTTGCAGGATGGAGCCTGTATAACAACGAGGAAGGCGATGTCTTCCGCTCCGATGATGGCGGGCGCACCTGGCGTACGTTGCCGATGGTGCATGGCAAGTCCATCCGGGCCCTGGCCATGGCGCCCAGCGATCACAACACCTTGGTGATCGGCGCCATCGACGGGGTCTTCCGTTCGCGCGACGGTGGCGCTACCTGGACCCGCATTTCGCCCGAGAACGATGCCGAGATCAAGAACATCGAGTCGGTGGCTATCGATCCGGTGAACCCTGACGTAATCTATGCCGGTACCTTCCACCTGCCGTGGAAAACTGAAGATGGGGGGCAAACCTGGCACAGCATCCAGGAGGGGATGCTGCTGGATTCCGATGTTTTCAGCATCATCATCGATCCCAATAGGCCCTCGATGGTTTACCTCAGCGCCTGTTCGGGAATCTACAAGAGTGTGAATGCCGGTAATCTCTTCACGCGGATCAGGGGCATACCTCACTCGGCGATTCGTACCAGGATGCTAAAGCAAGACCCGAAGCGGCCTGAGATCGTGTATGCCGGCACCACGGGCGGCCTGTGGAAGACCTTTGACGGTGGCACTACCTGGGAGCTCTACTCGGCGCCGGACGTGATTGTCAACGACATCCTCATCGATCCGCGCCACCCCGACCGTGTCCTGCTGGCAACCGATCGCGGTGGCGTGCTGGCGAGCGACGATGGCTTCGATCATTACGCCCGATCGAACCGCGGGTTTTCTCATCGGGTGGTCGGTGGCGTCGTCGTCGACCGCAACGATTCCAACCGGTTGTACGTTGGGGTGGTCAATGATAAAGACTACGGTGGGTTCTTTCTCTCCGATGACGGAGGGCAGAGCTGGCGGCAGTCGAACCGCGGACTAGACGATCGCGACATTCTGAGCCTGCAACAGGCGGACAACGGCGTGATCTTCGCCGGAACCAATCATGGCATCTTTTCTCTGTCTTCGAAGGGAGAGTGGTTACCAGCGGCGATGATTCTGGGTAAGCGGCCGCCGGAGAGCGAACAAAGCGCGCCACCAGTGTCCACCCGCTCGAGGGAGACGACCAGGGCAAGGCACAGAGCGGGGGCTCACGCCGTGCCTAAGGCTCCGCCCGAAGACGTTATCGCCACCGACAAAGCGCCGCGAATTCGCTCCCTCCAGATCACCGATAAAGTTTGGTACGCCGCCACCGACCAGGGACTGTTCACCAGCGTCGATCAGGGTAGCAAGTGGTACGGCGAGCCTGTGGGAGGCGAAACCGATTTCATCGCAGTGAATAGTTTTCCTGACGGCAGTATTACGCTGGTTAACCCAAGGCGCGTTTTCCTTTCCAAGGATACGGGCGAATCCTGGACGGAGATTTCTTGTCCTCGGTACGTCACGGGAGTGTACAGCCTGACGGTTGGTCCTGACGGTTCGCTTTGGTTGGGAACGCGGGAAGGTGCATTGCACTCGACCGATGGCGGGAGCACCTGGCAGCACCTTCTCGGCGGTCTCCCACCGCGCGAGGTGCTTGCCGTGCGCTATGACGCAGCGGGGCAGCGTTTGCTGGCGACTGTACTCCATGCCCATGGTGTGTTCGAGAGCAAGGACGGCGGACGAAGTTGGCAGCGCTCGCCGGATGCTGGAGTCTCGATTCGCAGTGCGATGAATTACCAGGGGCGCCTGCTGGGCACTTCGACCTACAACGGCTTGCTGCTGGAACAAAGCAATGTTGTAGAGTCGGCGTCAGACTCGGCACACGCTGTGGAAGGTGCACCATCCGCAAGCCGGCAGTAGGAGGCCTGCGTTAACGGGAAAATCCTCGCGGCGAACGCCGACGATCAGGCCTAGTCCGAGCTGACCCGTTGATGACTTCCCGGTAAACTGCTTTGCCGCTACTGGACGGCGGTGGCGGCTCTGTCCGAGCTGCGCACCCGCGCGTAAGCTACTGAGCGGTCGGCACTTCCCTTTATTCCCGAATTGGGCCCACAAAAACCCCGCAAAAAATCTGTAACACTTCACGACGTCACTGCGTTTATCCGTGTGGCTCAGATGTAATGAGCCGTAGGAGTCGGTTAAGGCTCCCTACATCACGGAGAAACACAATGATCTCGGCAAGCGTAATGTTGACTCAACCCCTCGGCACTCGTAGACAATTTGTTGCTACCAGCGGTACCGGCCACCACTTCCTGCTTGACGACGCGGCTGGCAACACCGGCGCCAAACCAATCGAATTCGTCGCTATCGCCCTCGCCGGGTGCACGGCGTTCGATGTAATCAACATCCTGCGCAAGAAGCGTCGGGAGGTCACCGGCTACGAAGTCAAGGTCGAAGCCGACCAGACCCCTGATCCGCCGCAGGTCTTCACTCAGGTGCGCATCCATCACATCGTCAGTGGGATCGACATTTCCCCGCAGGCATTGGAAGATGCCATCCGGCTCTCCGAAGAGAAGTACTGCTCGGTGGGCGCGATGGTGAAGCAGACCGCCGAACTGCACACGACATTCGAGATCGTACCCGTTACCGAGACGGCGCTGGTCGGGGCGTAGGAATGTCGGCGTGCTTAAGCACACCTGTGCCTGCTTCGAAGAAAGGCCCCTCGTGGCGAATACCAGCAACCCTGTCGGCCAGGCTGGCACAGTTGATGGCGGTTGCCGCGCTGTTGGTCGGACTTGTCTCCTCTGCGGCGGCGCAGCAGTCAACGCCGCTCACCCTGACGGAAGCGGTGCAGATGACGCTGGACAAGAACCCAATGCACAAAGCGGCGCTGGCGGATATAAAAGCTGCACTGGCTTCGGTGCGCGAGGCCCGTTCGCCGCTCCTTCCACGGCTGATGTTCGCGGAAAACTTTACGGGCGGTAACGATCCCGTGTTTGTCTTCGGGACCAAACTGCGCCAGCAGATTTTCACCGCGCAGGATTTCGCGCTGAACTCCTTGAACCGTCCGACACCGATCGGCAACTACGCCACCCGATTCTCCGGCCAGTGGAGCCTATTCGACAGCATGCAAAGCTGGATGGGCATGGACCGGTGCGAAATTCATGAGCCGGGCTGCAGACCAACAACTTAGCCGCACCGATCAGGAGCTGGTGTTCCAAACCGTGCAGGCCTACTACGCCGTGCTGCTGGCACAAAAGCAACTGCAGGTCGCGGAAGACGCTCTGAAGACCGCTGAAGCCATTGAGCAGCAGAGCCGTACGCGGGTCGAAAGCGGCATGGCCGTCGATTCGGATCTGCTCAGCGCGCAGGTGCTGACGTCATCGCGCAAGCAGGAGAGGATCGCGCGGCAGAATGAGCTGGCGCTGGCGCGCACGCGGCTGGCGCTGGCCATGGGCATGCCGGCTGACGCCGTGTATGAGCCGAAGGAAGCCTTGGAGGAGCGAACGTTTCCCCCAGCCGACGTGAACCAATTGGAGAAGACAGCCCTGGAAAAGCGCCCGGACCTGAAGCGCATCGAGTCGGAACGCAGCGCTCAGATGAAGAGCGTTTCGATGGCGAAAGCGGCATTCGGTCCGCGGCTTAACGCATTCGGGAGCTGGGAAGAGGACAGTCATGCAGTCGGCTGGACGGGCGCGAACAACTGGGTCGCGGGCGCAGAGTTGCAGTTCGATCTCTTTAGCGGAGGTAGCAAGCGCGCCGCGTTGGCGCGCGAGAAGGCGCTGGCAGAACGGGCCACGGCGGCGCAGGCCGGCGTTGAGGATGCAATCCGGCTCGAGGTTCGCACCGCCTACTACGATTTCGACGCGGCGCAGCAGGAGGTCGCGGTCGCGCGCAGCGCCATCGCTCAGGCCGACGAGAGCCTGCGCATCAATGAGAACCGTTACGAGGGCGGCCTGAGCACGGTAACCGACATGCTGCGCGTCGAAGATGCCGCGCATCGCGCCAAGGCCGATTACTGGCAGGCTGTCTATCGCATGGACACCAGCTACGCCGGAGTCGAACTAGCGACTGGCACTCTGACCCCCAACTCTCCGGCGGTGACGCGATGATGAAGGGACAATTGGCGAACGTCGAAGATGGGCGCAGTTTGGCGAGAGCGGGCCTTCAGGAGGCAGGTGAGAACTGTGCCGTCCCTGAAGGGACTCGGAATCATTTCTTCACCTACCCAGCGCTGAAGCGCTGGGCTAAGCTCTGTCGCCCCGTTCGGGGCTGGTGTTGGGTGGCCCTCTCCGCGCTCGCACTGCTCCTTGCTCTAACCGCTTGTACTGGCGAAAAACCAACCACGTCCCCCGCGCCTGAAATTGTGCGTAACGTTGCGCTGCTGACGGTCCGAACCCACCACCATACCGGACTACGTCGAGGCCACCGGCACGGTGCAGGCGTCGCAATCGGCGCAACTCGCCAGCCAGGTCATGGGAACCATCACGCGGGTCAACGTGCATGAGGGCGATCACGTACGGCGCGGCGAAGTCCTGATCGCGATCGACGAAGCTCAACAGCGTGCAGCCTACGCCAGCGCCAACGCCGGACTGCAAGCCTCGCAGGAGGGCATCGCCGCCGCTGATGCCGACTACGCACTGGCTGAAGCGACCATGAAACGCTACCAGATGCTGTACGACAAGAAGTCGGTCAGCCCGCAGGAATATGACGAGGTCAAGACCAAGCTGGCCGCGGCCAAAGCCCGACGCGATGCCTCCCACGCTGGCCGAACTCAAGCCGAAGCTGGCGTCTCCCAGGCGAGCACGGCCATGGGGTTCACCAAGATTCGTGCGCCGTTTGACGGGCTGGTGATCGCCAAGCTGGCGGATGTAGGAGCCATGGCAGCGCCCGGTGTTCCGCTGCTGCTCGTTGAAGATCCCAGTCACTTCCGCCTGGAGGCCTCGGTGGATGAAAGCAAGATGGGCGCAGTCCGTATGGAGGAAGAGGCTCCGGTCGTGATTGATGCGCTCGGCGACCAGGCGATCACTGGCAAGGTTGTCCAGATCGTCCCCGCTGCCGATCCCGCGAGCCGGACGTTCACCGTAAAGATCGATCTTCCTCCGAATCCGCAGATTCGTTCGGGCCTCTTCGGGCGAGCGCGCTTTCCGCGCGGGCAGCGCGAGTCGGTGGTAATCCCTCAAACCGCGGTAGTCCACCGCGGACAGCTGCAGGCAGTCTATGTCGTCGGCAAGGACCGGCTCGCCAGCCTGCGCTACGTCACGCTGGGCACACCTTCAGCCCAACAGGTCGAGGTCCTCTCTGGACTCGAAGCTGGTGACCAGGTGGTAGAGCAGCCCGGTGATCGCGAGCTGAGCGGCAAGCAAGTCGAGACGAAGTGATGGCCGAGCCAAAGACTCCAATGCGGATCGCGGGCGCGATGGCTTCGTATTTCATCAACTCGAAGCTGACGCCCCTGTTCGTGGCTGCCTCGCTCCTGCTGGGCGCATTCGCCATCTGGAAAACTCCGCGCGAAGAAGAGCCGCAGATTATTGTGCCCATGCTCGACGTCTTCGTGCGGATGCCGGGGGCATCGCCCGCCGAAGTCGAGCAGCGCGCCAGCATTCCCATGGCGCGCTTGCTGCGCGAGGTGCCTGGTGTGGAGTACGTGTACTCCATCTCGCAGCCCGGCATGAGCATGCTGGTGGTGCGCTTCTACGTGGGGACGAAGGAAGAAGACGCCATCGTCAAGACTTACAACAAGCTCTACTCCAACTTCGATCGCATACCGCAAGGCGTTTCCCAGCCACTCATCAAAGTGCGCTCCATCGACGACGTGCCCATCATGGCGCTGACCCTGTGGGGCAAGAATTACGACAGCTATCAACTGCGCCAGATCGCGGGCGAGCTGGATGAGCAGCTCAAGCAACTCGACAACGTTTCCGAAACCAAGATCATCGGCGGCCTGCCACGCCAGGTGCGCGTCACGCTCGACACCCAGAAACTCGCGGCATATGGCATGGCGCCGCCAACCGTCGTCGCGCAGCTGCAACAAGCCAATGCGCGCGACGATGCCGGCAGCTTTGCCCGCGACAACCAGGAGTTTGCTGTTGAAGCAGGGCGGTTCCTTGGGACCGCAAATGACTTGCAACAGATCGTAGTCGGCGTCCAGCAGGGCCATCCGGTATATCTGCACGATGTGGCTGTTTCGATCGTGGACGGCCCCTCCGAACCGGAAGATTACGTTCTGTACGCCAACGGCGCCGCAGCGAAGAACACCGTGCGCGGTGACTATCCGGCGGTGACCATCACCCTGGCCAAACGCAAGGGCACGAACGCGACCGAGATCACCGAGGCCGCGGAGAAGAAGATCGAGTCACTACGCGGATACCTCCTGCCGCCAGACCTGAACGTCACCGTCACCCGCAACTATGGCGAGACCGCCAAGGACAAGTCTAACGAATTGCTGGAGCACCTGCTCATCGCAACCCTTTCGGTCACGCTGCTGATCGCGCTTGCGCTCGGCTGGCGCGAATCGGGGGTAGTGCTGATCGCAATTCCCGTCACCCTGGCGCTGACGCTGTTCATCTTCTATTTCTTCGGCTACACGCTGAACCGCGTGACCCTGTTCGCGCTGATCTTCTCCATCGGCATTCTGGTGGATGACGCTATCGTGGTGGTGGAGAACATCGTGCGCCACTTTCGAATACCGGCGAACTGCGGGCGCGATCTGAGTACGATCGCCGTGGAAGCCGTGGACGAAGTCGGCAACCCCACGATTCTGGCGACCTTCACCGTCATCGCCGCCATTTTGCCGATGGCTTTTGTCCGCGGCCTGATGGGCCCGTACATGCGGCCGATCCCGGTCGGCGCATCTGCAGCGATGATGTTTTCGCTGATCGTGGCGTTCATCGTTTCGCCGTGGTCGGCGCTGCGCCTGCTGCGCCATTACGCCGAGCGCACTACCGACGAGCACGAACCCGAAGGCTGGACGACGCGGCTCTATCGTCGAATCATGGAGCCGCTCATCGAGCATGCTAAACGGCGCTGGATATTTCTCGGCAGCATGGTTGTGCTGCTGCTGCTGGCCTGCTCTCTGGTGGCATTCAAGCTTGTTAAGGTCAAAATGCTGCCCTTCGACAACAAGAGCGAATTCCAGGTCATCCTTGACATGCCGAACGGCACCACGCTGGAGCAGACGACGCGGGTGGCGCAAGAGCTGGGACAGTACCTCGGCAAGCAGGCCGAAGTGGTGAACTATCAGATCTACGCTGGCACTTCGGGCCCTTACAACTTCAACGGGCTGGTGCGGCATTACTTCCTGCGGCACGGCGCCAACCAGGCCGACATCCAGGTTAACCTGCAGAACCGCCACCAGCGCAGCACGCAAAGCCACGAGATCGCCAAACGGCTGCGGCCTGGTCTGGATGCGATTGGCAACAAGTACGGCGCGCGGCTGAAGATCGCCGAGGTCCCGCCCGGGCCGCCGGTGCTGGCGACGCTGGTCGCCGAAGTGTATGGTCCGGACTACCAGCAGCAGATCGAACTGGCCAGGAAAATCAAGCAGGTCTTCCAAACGACGCCCGGCGTGGTGGATGTGGACTGGTACGTCGAAGACCCAGAAGTGAAGTACGACGTCAAGGTCGACCTCGACAAGGCCGCGCTGAACGGCGTCTCTGCGGCGGCGGTGGCCCAGATCGTCCAGATCGGACTCGATGGCGCAACTGCAGGTCTGCTGCACGATCCCAAGTCGCGCGAAGACGTTCCCATTCACGTGCAACTCGATCGTCCCGGACGCTCGGCCATCGAGTCTCTGACTTCAATGCGGATGCCCACTGCGAGCGGCGGGCAGGTTTCGATCGCCGAGGTTACGAATGTCGAGAAGAAAACGATCGACATCAGCCGCTACGGCAAGAACCTGCGGCCGGTCGTGTACGTGCTGGGCGATGTGGCCGGACAGGAAGAAAGCCCGGTCTACGCCATCCTGAAAATGGGTAAGGCCCTCGACCAGTTGAAGACGCCGGACGGATACCAGATCAAACAGTACAACGCTGCGATGCCCACGGAGACGAGACCGCCTCGCAGTGAAGTGGGACGGCGAGTGGCAGATCACCATTGAAGTGTTCCGTGACCTCGGCCTGGCATTCGCTGCGGTGCTGGTACTGATCTATGTGCTAGTGGTGGGATGGTTCCGGTCATTCATTACGCCGCTGGTCATCATGGCTCCCATCCCGCTGACGCTGGTCGGCATTCTGCCCGCGCATGCCTTGATGGGCGCGTTCTTCACTGCAACATCGATGATCGGCTTCATCGCCGGGGCGGGTATTATCGTCAGGAACTCGATCATCCTGGTGGACTTCATCGAACTGCGCCGTGGACAGGGCATGACGCTGGAGCACGCCGTGGTCGATGCGGGCGCGGTGCGCTTCCGTCCCATGCTGCTGACTGCGGCAGCAGTAGTGGTGGGCGCCAGCGTTATCCTGTTCGACCCAATTTTCCAGGGACTCGCAATTTCTCTCATGGCCGGCGAGGTGGCTTCGACACTGTTGTCGCGCATGGCCGTTCCGGTCTTGTATTACATGGTTGAAAAACGCAAACTGCCGGCGCCACCGGCGCTCGAGTGCGCGCCCGACGCTTCGGAGGTACAAGTATGAACATCGAACGCTCACTGCGCCTGATCGCCGGCGCTTTTGTCCTCATTTCTGTGGCGCTCGGCTATTGGGTTTCGCCCTACTGGTATCTGTTCACCGCCTTCGTCGGCCTGAACCTCTTCCAATCGGCCTTCACCAATTGGTGCCCGATGATGGCCTTCTTGCGCAAGTTTGGAGTTAAGTCGGCAGGTGGAGTGTAATAGAAGCATGGCTGGGTGGTTTCCAATAATCCTGGTTCTGGTTGTCTACGTTGTGCTGACGCAATGGCTGCTGCCGAAGCTCGGGGTTCGCACTTGAAGGAGCCAACTTGGCGCCGGGTCTCGGTGCGAAACTAAGTACGGACTCAACGCATCCGTGGGTCCAGCGTCTCCCTCGAAAGAGAAGAGGGAACCAGCAAGAGAAAAATGACCCATCGCGTTTGCCCCTGGTGGCTAGGGTACTGGCTGATTTCCCCGCTGCGGAAGTACTTGCAGAATCCGGCGGCTCACCCATCAAGTACATTGCCGTGACGCAGGCAACAAAAAGCCCCCACGCCATCTGGGGGCTTATCGACATGACGAGCCTGACGGCTCAGCGGTGGCCGCCGCCCCCGCCGTGAAATCCCCCGCCGTGAAATCCTCCGCCGTGAAAACCTCCGCCCATCACGCCGAAGTGGGCAGCGCCCATGGACGGCCCTGAACGGAAACCGCTTCCCACGCGAGGAGCGGCGTACCCGGGACGGCCAACGTAGCCGCCAGGATGATCTCGGTAGTAGGGTCTTGCGTGTCCGTAGCCATAGCCGTAGCCATAAGGGTAACCCCCATAGTAAAACCCCGCATAGGGCAGAAACCACGGCGAGTAGAATCCCCAGCCAAACGGGCTATAGAACATCCCGTCGCCCGGAATCCAGGTGTAAGCCGTGAAGAATGGGTCCCAGTACCAGCCTGCACCGTACCAGCCCGGGGCACCACCAACGTAAAGGCCGGCCGCATTAACATTGGCTTCGGCGAGGTACTGCGACCGCAAATCGCTGAACCGATACAGGTCGCTCTCCTCGTAAGCTGACTTGTTGAACTTACGGGCCTTCAGCTGGCCCGTATTGTTCAAGTCAAGTTCGCGTCCGCCCTTGACCTTGATGTTCCGATCGCCGTCCTGCACAAGGGCCTCGCCCTTAAAGACGCGAACGTCACCGTTGTCGGCATCGAAACCGTATAGCCCGGTTTTTAGCAGCTGTGTCGTCGAGCCATCTTGCTGCACACGCAACAAGTTGTCTTTGTAGATTTCCGCGACTTCAACCATTGCCCGGCCCTTGATTAGCGAGACCTCGGTGTTGGTCAGGCTGGGCGAAATCATGGTTGCGGAACTGTTGTCTCCAACGCGGAAAAACACGCCTGGAGTCAGCAGGATTTCGGCTTTGCCGGTTTCAGTGGTGAGCGTCTGGCCGCTCTGCAGATTCACCGATCCGATGGACTTTGCATTCAGGGCTTCGGTTCCGATCGCGGCGTGGCCTTCGACGTAATTGAGTGTTCCTGGTAGCGCTGGAGTTGCGCCCCAAGCGGGCGCAGACAGAATCGCTGCCAGGATCAAACTTGCGAACCAGTTCAACCGTGACAGCTTCATTGCTCTTTTTGCTTTCCGTAACCTCTATGTATTTAGATGCGAAATGGGACGACTGGTCGCGTCTCCGAGGACGCCGCTATGACCGGGGTGGGCCACGGGCTCTGATTGGTGTGCTTTCGCGTGAACGCCCGCTATGATTTATGCTGCTGTATTGCAGTAATCAGCGCCAGAAGGGACGGCGTCTACCTACGGGACTCTTATGAAAAACCTATTCAAGTGTGGCTTCTTCATCGTCGTCTTCGGACTTTCTGCTGCCATGGTCGTTTCCACCCGTCACGCGCTGGCGGATGGCTTGCCTGCTCGCAGCGCGACACCACAAACCCAGGCCCAGTCTGCAACTGACTTAGCGCCGGGCAGCTCCCAACTGATTAATCCCGAGGAGCTGGTCAGTCTGCTGCAATCACCCAAAGGCAAAAAGCCGTTGATCCTGAACGTGGGTCCCAATCTTGTGTACATGCAGGCGCACATTCCGGGCTCCGAGTACATCGGGGCCGCTTCCGATTCGCAGGGGATCGAATCTCTCCGGCGGCGAGTAAAGCCGCTCCCGCATAATACGTTCATCGTTCTATACTGCGGGTGCTGTCCCTGGAGCCACTGTCCCAACGTGCATCCCGCTTACAACTTGTTACACAAAGAAGGCTTCACCAACGTGAAGGTCCTGTACCTCGCCGACAATTTCGGGACTGACTGGGTGTACAAGGGCTATCCCACCATCAAAGGCCAATAGCGTCGATGAGAAGAGCCACCCTGATTGTCGTCGCAATAATAGTCGTGTTCGGTGTCTACGAAGTGCATCGGCGCGGCTCCGGGCCCGCCAAGCCGGGTGGCCCGTCGTCTGCCGCTCATTCGGTGGCGCCCGATTTCTCGCTGCAGGACTTGGATGGGCAGCCGCTGAAACTCGCCAACTACCGAGGTAAAGTGGCCCTGCTCGACTTCTGGGCGACCTGGTGCGCTCCCTGTCGGGATGAAATCCCCCATTTCGTGGAAATTCAGGACAAGTATCGCGAGCAAGGCTTGCAAGTGATCGGCATTTCCATGGATGACGGCCCCAAGCCGGTGCGCGAGTTCTACCAGCAGTTCAAAATGAACTACCCTGTCGCGTTGGGAAATGAAAAGCTAGCGCAGGCATACGGAGGTGTGCTGGGGTTGCCGGTCACATTTCTGATCGGCCGCGACGGCAGAGTTGTGTCAAAGTATATTGGCGAGGTACAAGTGCCCACGCTTGAGCAGGCGATCCAGTCCCTCTTGCGCGCAAAGTGACGCTAAGTGCGGCCGGATTGTAACGAACATGAGCAATGACCTATGACTGCTTTCGATTCGATGGGCCGCGAGGAGCTTCTGCGCGCGCTCGAAATGTTCGCCAAGAACTGGCTGGCGCACGACGGATGCTGGTTCCTCGCAACCGAAGAGCGCTTCGGCATGGAAGTGGCAATCGAACTGGATACACGCTCCTGGGAACGATTTGCCGCGACTGAAGCGCATCGCATCATGACCACGTTTGCTATCCCGCAGCAGGGCGGTCTCGGCGCTCTGGAAAAGGCGCTGGGACTGCGCATGTACGGCGTCATCAACGCGCAGCGCATGGAATGGTCGGAGGATAGAAAACACCTGCGCTTCTTCATGGACGTTTGCAGGGTCCAGGAAACTCGTCGCCGCAAGGGACTTCCAGACTTCCCCTGCAAGAGTGTAGGGACCGTCGAATTCGAAACCTTTGCCCGAACCATCGACTCTCGTATCTTCACGACGTGCCTGCGTTGTCCCCCGGAAGCGCCGGAAGGACAATACTGCGGCTGGGAATTCAGCCTGCAGGAATAGCTGGGAGGCACCAAGAAAATCAGGAATGGCAGCTGCAAGATTTTCTACCTTGTCTGTGTCTCTGTGGTTAAATTGTTTTGACTTCGTAAGTTCGAACTACTTCTTCTCCTTCACCCCAACGCTGGCGATAGTGTTTTCCCATTCCAACTTGAGCGTGGCCGAGTCACCGCTGGTCTTGTCGAACGAAATCGTGAACAACTCCAGCCCAGACGGACGCTGCTCGACTTTCATGTTGGCACGTGCCAGGTCCTGGCCCTGGTTGTATTCTGTGCCCCATTGGCCAGTCTGCTTGTTGATGATCAGCTTCCAGCTATTCATGCCGGGCAGGGTGTAAAGGGTGTAGCTGCCCGCAGGGACATTGGCGCCGCCGATGGTCAGGTCGACGTCAGTCTTGAGACTGGTTGCCGCGTTGGCTCCGGTGCGCCAGACCTGGTCATAGGGAACCAGCCCGCCAAAGATCTTCCTGCCGCGCATGGAAGGACGGCTGTACTGGATGGTGACGGTCTTTCCGTCATCGAACTTGACGGTGGCTTCGCCAGGAGGGCTCGCTGGCTTCTGCTGCGCCACGCAGGCTGTCGTACATACGGCGATAACGAGCATGACGAACATCCCTAAATACCTTTTTCGCATTGCACTCTCCTCTTGATTGCAAACTGTCACTTCTTGTCGCCGCTCTATTATTCACACTGGGGCGGGACGATACAATCGAGGCCATGAACATTCTGGACGAAAAGTTGAGACGGGTTGCGGGCGTCTGAGCCCGCAGTCGAAATCCCGAGCAAGGCGAGGGACCTGATTATGAGCATTCTGGACGAAAAGCGTACAGAGTTGGACCAATATGAATTCATGATGGGTGTGCCGAGGGGACGCCTGGCGGTGGCGCTCGATGTTTTGACCGATGCGCTCACCATGGTGGGCCAGCACGGCGTCTATTGCCAGAGTGCTCGCCAGCCCGGCATGCCAGCCATGGACATCCAGATCGTGATGAAAGGAATCACCGACGCGAAAGAGCTGATCTCGTCAGTGATGGAGGAAATTCGAGCAGAAAAAGAGCGCGGTCGAAAACCTTAGCTCTTTAACGCTTTCATGAACATCTCTGGGTCGAGCTGGGCCTGTTTCAGGATGCCTCTCAGCGTTCCGGTGGCCAGTTCTGAATGCAGTGGCAATACGCAGCCGACGGTTCCAGCTTCGGTGATCTTCTTCAGGATTACGTGACTTCCACGCTGCCGCACCTGCACAAATCCCAATCGTTCGAGCACCCGTATCGCTTCTGCTCCCGAGAGTCGCGGAAGCTTAGGCATAACTGACGTCAAACGTTGTAATCATCGCCCGCTGTGGAGGTGGCGGAGGAAATTCCTCCAAGTACAGCTCAGCCGCTTCTTTCAGGTTGGCAACTGCTTCTTCAACAGTCTTTCCCTGACTCACAACGCCGACTTCTGGACACTCCGCGACGAACCATTCTTCCTCGCGGTGAACAACGGCAGTGTAGGTTTGAACCGGCATAGTTGACCGAACTTCAATATATCGCAAACCAGCGGAGCTCGGCTCGTCCGAGTTCTTCTCCGCCCAGGTTGGCGTCCAAAAGCAGGACGCGAACCTGGGGCACCAGGCAGGACGCGAACCTGGGGCACCAGGCAAAAACCTAATTCACCACGGAGGAACGGAGCACACGGAGAAATCAAAAGAGGAATTCTTCTTTTCTGTGCTTTCCGTGTCCTCCGTGGTGGATACGCTGTCTATGCCGTCACGTACTTGCCCGTCTCCAGCACACGCGCCGCGATGTTCTCCTGCAGTGCGATCACGTTGACCGGGTCATGCTTGGCCAGCCGGCGCACTATTGCCATCTGGGTGCGCAGCATGTCGCCTTCCGCTACGGCAGCGATGACTTTCTTGGCCGCAGCTTCCAGCTTGGCGAATGCGCCCTCCAGATACACCTGCGTCATGGCGACAACGAGTGCAGACTTGCCCTCGCCGTTGGCCTCGACGTACTTACGCGCCCGCAGCAAGCTGGAATCCATGGCGAAGGTCTCGATCACCATATCGGCGATCGCGCCCATGACTTCCTGATGATCCACGAGCTTTTGCATGTACTTCTGCGAAGCGGCACCGGCCACCAGCATGGCCAATTTCTTGCCGTTCTCCACCAGCTTGCGCTCGGCGGCGAGCGCGCCTTCCAGTTCCTCGCCAGACGGGCCTGCCATCACTTCGTCCATGGTTTTCTTGATGGCCGGCAGCAGCGCGAGTTGCCCGCTCATGGCGCGCTTGAGTAACCATCCGGTGATGATGAGACGGTTGATTTCGTTGGTGCCCTCGAAGATGCGGTTCACGCGCGAGTCACGATAAGCGCGCTCCGCCGGATACTCCTCGACGAAGCCGTAGCCGCCGTAAACCTGCACCGTCTCGTCCACCGCAAAATCGAGCATCTCCGACGCCGACACCTTGATGATGGAGCACTCGACCGCGTACTCCTCAATCGCCTTGCGCACGGTCTCAGGGCTGTGTTCGATTGCGGAGAGCGCAGTGTCCATCATGCCCACCGTGCGATAGACCATCGATTCGCACGCGTACAGCCATGCAGCCATCTGGGCGAGCTTCTCACGGATCAGACCGAACTCCGCGATGCTCTTGCCGAAAGCCTTGCGCTCCTTGGCGTAGGCAATGGCATGCTGCAGGGAAGTGCGTGCCCCGCCCACGCAACTGGCACCCAGCTTGAAGCGGCCAACGTTCAAAATGTTGAACGCGATGATATGCCCTTTGCCGATCTCGCCGAGCACATTCTCCACCGGCACCTTGCACTCGTTCAGGATGAGCGGCGCGGTGGAGGAGCCGCGAATGCCCATCTTTTTCTCTTCGTTGCCGACGGAAAAGCCGGGGAAATCCTTCTCGACCAGGAAGGCGGTAAACTTTTCGCCGTCAAGCTTGGCGAAGATGGTAAACAGGTCGGCGAAGTGGGCATTGGTGATCCACATCTTCTCGCCGGTCAGGATATAGTGCTTGCCGTCGGGGGAGAGCACGGCGCGGGGCCCGGCTGTTCATTGCGTCGGAACCGCTGGTGCTCTCCGACAGCGCGTAAGCGCCAATGATCTCGCCAGTGGCCAGTCGTGGCAGATATTTCTTTTTCTGCGCTTCTGTACCGAAGAAGACAAGCGGCAGGGTGCCGATGCCACTATGTGCGCCCATGCTCACCATGAAGCTGCCGTACTTGGCCATGTAATCGGCGATGATCGCGGACGAGGTCTTGTCCATCTCCGATCCGCCGAATTCGGCCGGCACGTCGGCGTTTGTCAGCCCCATCTCAGCGGCCTTCTGCAGCAGTTGGCGCGATACGGACCAGTCCTTGTGCTCCATCTTCTCGGCATTGGGCAGGATTTCGTTGGTCGCAAACTCCTCCGCGAGCTTGGCGACCATCTGTTGGTCTTCGTTGAAGTCTTCCGGAGTGAAGACATTTTCCAGGTTGTGATCTTCGAGCAGAAAACTTCCGCCCGTGGTTTTGGTCTTGGGAACTGCCGTCGTTGTCGTTGCCATAAGTTCCTCGCTTCGTTGCTAAACCTCAAAGTTTCACCACGGAGGCACGGAGATCACGGAGAAATTCTTTTCAAGGACGAAGAACCCGAGAAATGCAGAACGTGATCTCAATCCGATTTCCGGCGTCAATTCGCGCGACTCGTTTTGGCGCGTAGCGGCATTTCCGTTGTGACTCGTTCCGTCTATCCTTCAAAAACTCCGTGTCCTCA
Organism: uncultured Acidobacteriaceae bacterium; assembly: GCA_963836295.1. Classification (GTDB taxonomy): domain Bacteria; phylum Acidobacteriota; class Terriglobia; order Terriglobales; family Acidobacteriaceae; genus Bog-257. The sequence continues at coordinate 995,234 of CAWIIY010000017.1, forward strand.
GTGCCTCTGTGGTGAACTATCTTTTACTGCAAATTTTCGAAGATGCCCGCCGCGCCCATGCCGCCGCCGACGCACATGGTGACCATGCCGTAGCGGCCCTTGCGGCGTTTCAGTTCGCGGAGGATGGCTGCGGTCAGCTTGGCGCCGGTGCATCCCAACGGATGTCCCAGCGCAATCGCTCCGCCGTTGACGTTGATACGCTCCGGATCCAGCTTTGCTTCCTGAATAACCGCCAGCGACTGCGCCGCGAATGCCTCGTTCAACTCTATGACGTCTATGTCGCTCAGCTTCAGCCCTGCCATCTTCAGTGCCTTCGGGATGGCGTACACCGGGCCGACTCCCATCTCTTCCGGCAGATACCCGGCAGTGGCAAAAGCGACGTAGCGCGCCAGCGGCTTCAGTCCGAGCGCCTTTGCGCGTTCGGCGGACATGACCACCGCGGCGGCAGCTCCATCGGACATCTGCGACGAATTGCCTGCGGTCACGGTGCCTTTCGCATGGAACGCCGGCTTGAGAGCGAGCAAGGCCTCCAGCGAAGTGTCGGCGCGAGGGCCTTCGTCCATTTTGAAGACGATGTCGGTACGCTTCGGCTTGCTGCCATTCGGGGTGGTGAAGCTGACCGGCACCGGCACGATTTCATCGTCGAACTTGCCGGCCTGGATCGCCGCGATGGCTTTCTTGTGACTCGCGACGGAAAATTCGTCCTGCATCTCGCGGGTGATGTTGAAGCGCTTGCCGACCCGCTCGGCGGTGAGGCCCATGGAGAGATAGGCGTCAGGATAGTTCCCGACCAGCCAGGGATTGGCCGAGACCTTGTGCCCGCCCATGGGAATCATGGTCATGGACTCGACGCCTCCGGCGACGATGGTTTCCGCGCCTCCGGCCATGATGCGCTCAGCAGCCATGGCGATCGATTGCAAGCCGGACGAACAGAAGCGGTTGATCGTCATTGCCGAAATCTCGACCGGCAGACCCGCGCGCAGCGATGCGATGCGCGCGACATTCATGCCCTGTTCGGCCTCGGGCATGGCGCAGCCGAGGATGACGTCCTCGATCTCTTTAGGATCGACTTGTGGCACGCGCTCGAGCGCGCCCTTTGATCGCGACAGCCGCCAGATCATCGGGACGCGTCGCCCGCAGTGTTCCTTTGTAAGCCTTGCCGACCGGCGTGCGGACGGCACTAACCAGTACAACTTCATGCATGAAAAGCTCCTAGCAATTAGCTGTCAGCTCTCAGCCGCCAGCTCTCAGCCAAACCGAATCGGTTTGATGTTCTTCCTTCATTTGATTTGTCATTCCGACCCAAAGGTGCGTTCTTGAAGGGGCGCACCTTCAGGTGCGCCGCTGTCCCTCTAAATTATTTGTCATCCCGACCGAGCCCGCCTGTTCGTAGAACGGGCGGGCGAGCGGAGGGCCTGCTGTGCTGCCGTCCCTGAAGGGACTCAAAATCCATTTAGACCGCCTACCCAGCGCTGAAGTGCTGGGCTATCATCTTTCGTCCCGGAAGCGGGACTCGCGCGCCATGACTCGCACACCTGTGTGAACGACCACCGGACCAACCTTGACGTATCAGCCCTCAGTCGTTGCTAGTCAGCTACCGAGTCCATCCAATCGCCCGCAATCGTATGCGGTTGAAACCAACAACTCATCGCCCGCAACTGGCTACTGACAACTAACCACTGACAACCGGCCACTGACAACTGCTTTTCAGTTCCTCAGCGTCTTTCCCGTCTTCAGGGTGTACTGAATGCGCTCTTGCGTTTTCTTCTCGCCGCATGAGTGACTTGAACGCCTCGCGCTCCAGGTCGAGCAGATACTGCTCGCTGACCGGCGTGCCCGGATTTACCGCTCCACCGCACAGCACCTCCGCGACCCTGTTGCCGATCTTCACTTCGTGATCGGTAATAAATTGGCCCTCGTGCATGATGTGCACTCCCAGCTTCAGCGTCGCCAAAATGCTTTCGCCGGGCGCGGGAATGTCTGTGCGAGGGAATGGCGCACGATATCCCTCGTGCGCCAAGTTCCAAGGCCCGCTCCTTGGCGTCGGTGAGCACACGCTCCCTGTTCATACTGATGTCGTCGCCGCTGGAAAGGAATCCAAGGTTCCGTGCCTCAACGGCCGACGTGGAGACTTTCGCCATGGCGACCGTCTCGAACGCCTGCTTCATGGCCTCCATTAGCTCGACGCTTTCACCGCGTCCGGCAGGCCGGACCTGATAGGCCTTATCGAGCGCGCGAAGCGTCATCTCCTTGCAGCCACCGCCGCCAGGGAGCAGGCCAATGCCAACCTCGACCAGACCGCAGTAAAGCTCGGCGTGCGGCTGACGCGCGGCGGCATGTAGCGTGACCTCGCAGCCTCCGCCAAGCGTCATGCCGAAAGGCGCAACCACCACTGGCTTGGAGGAGAACTTGATGGCTTGTGTCATGTTCTGGAACTGGCGGACGGCGAGGTCGACTTCGTCCCATTCCTCCTCCTGCACCGACATCGAGCAGCATCATGATGTTGGCGCCGACGGAAAAGTTCACGGCGTCATTGGTGATGACGAAGGCGTCGAAATTATCGCCAGCGCCGCCGGGCTTGAGTGTCTGGGTAATGATCTGGACGATGTCGCCGCCCAGCGCATTCATCTTGGAGTGGAACTCGATACAGGCGACGCCATCGCCGAGATCGACCAGCGATGCGCCCGCGTTCTTCTTCACAACGAAATTCGACTTCTTCGCAACCGTGACTGACCACACTCCCGGGGGCACAACTTGGGGGCGATAGTTGTCGCTGCGCAGGTCGAAGTAGACGCGTCCGCTGGCAGTCCTGGGATCGTCGGCATACCAGCGCTCCATGGCCGGAAGCGAGTAATTTCTCGACATTCGCCGCGACTGGCCTGTCCTCCACCAGCATCCGCTTCACGGTTTTCGCGACGCCAGCGGCGTCCCACAGCTCGAACGGCCCCATCTCCCAGTTGAAGCCGAGTCTTCATGGCGCGATCGATCTCGACCACCGAGTCGGCGATCTCGCCGATGCGATTGGCGGCGTAAGTCCATAGGTCTGCCAAGGCCGACCAGAGAAAGACACCAGCCTTGTCTTTTGACGGCGCCAGCAGCATGTTCAGCCGCTCGGGCAGGCTGTCAACGGTCTTTGCCATTTCCAGCGAGGCGAACTTGGGTCTCTGCTGCGGACGATATTCGAGCGTCTTCCAATCGAGCGCGAAACGCTGCTCGCCTTCGGCGCTCTTCTGCTTTTTGTAGAAGCCGCCCTTGGTCTTGTCGCCCAGCCACTTGCGCTCCAGCATTGCCACAAAGAAGTCAGGCAGCTTCAAATCGTCGCGCTCGTCGTGGATATTGGTGCTGGCGTTACGCACTACATGGCCGAGAACATCCAGCCCTACCATATCCGTCAACCGAAAGGTCGCCATCTTGGGCCAGCCGACGGCCTGTCCCGTTAGCGCATCCACTTCCTCGATGCTGAGGTCCATCTCCTGCATCAGACGCATGACGTTCAGAGCCGAGAACGTTCCGATGCGGTTGGCGATAAAGTTCGGCGTGTCCTTGGCGTGCACCACGCCCTTGCCGAGATGCAGATCGCAGAAGTGCGCGATGACGTCCATTGCGGCAGGGTCGGCGTCGGGAGTGGGAATGAGTTCCAACAGCCGCATGTAACGTGGCGGATTGAAGAAGTGCGTGCCAAACCAATGGCGGCGGAAGTCGTCAGGGAAGCCTTCAACGATCTTCGCAACCGGTAAGCCGCTGGTATTGGTGGTGACAATCGTGCCCGGCTTACGGACGGCGTCAACCTTGCGGAGCAGGCTGCGTTTAAGCTCAAGATCCTCGACGACCGCCTCGATGATCCAATCCACCTCAGCGAGCTTCTCCAGATCGTCTTCGAAGTTGCCGATGGTGACCAGCCTGGCCAGCGAAGGCTCGAAGAATGCGGCAGGCTTCGACTTCAGCGCAGCTTCCCGTCCGGCGGCGGCGAATCGGTTGCGCGCTGGACCGTCGGCATCGGGTGGAACAATGTCCAGCAAGTACGAGGGAACACCGGCGTTGGCCAGGTGCGCGGAGATGCGAGCGCCCATGGTGCCCGCGCCCAGAACAGCGACCTTCTCAATCCGTTTCGTCATGGTATGTATGAATGGCTCCAGGGCTAGAACCGTTGTCAGAGACATCACGCGAGCAAAGCTGCGTCCACAGGACGCGATCAAAGCACTACGAACTTCGATTGTGGTCAATAGAGAACGGCTGCTGAATAATATGTGAAGTTGGCTGGTTGAAATGGCACGTAGAAATCGACGGCATCGTCGGCACAGCTCTCCTCAAAGGCAAAACGGCAGCGAACATATAACGGCCCAAAATACAAGCAGCGCGCGCCGTAAGATGTGGGGTGAGGATGGCAACGGCGCGCGCGTATTAAGTTAAATCGATGTTACTGAATGAATGCTCATTCAGTCAATAAAAATCTGCATAAATCGCTTTCCCATATTGGGTTAGGAAATGAGCTTGGCCAACAGGAAGGCCGCTCCGGCTGCAAGTCCCCCGATCACAACAGTTTGGGACGCAGAACGGCCGGGCCGCGACCCGGTGAAGCGCCCTTTGATATAGCCGAAAACTCCCAACGCAACCAGGGTGACGACTACGGACCAAACTAAAGCCATGCGTACACTGTGCAGCGCCATGTAGGGCGCCAGGGGGATGATGCCACCCCCGACGTACGAGGCGGCGATGGTTAATGCGCTCTGCAGGGCCCGCTTGGGATCGGGCTCTTCCAGGGCCAACTCAAAGCGCATCATGAAGTCCACCCACTCCTTCGGCTTTCGCGTCAGCGCCTGCACTACGGGAAGGCTTTCGTCATGCGACAAGCCGTAATCCGCGAAGACGTTCTGCACCTCGCGCGCTTCCTCGTCGGGAATCTCCTGCACCTCGCGAACCTCGCGCAGCCGTTCGCTTTCGTAGTGCTCGGCATCGCTCTTGGCGGCCAGGTAGCCGCCCAGTCCCATGGCGATGGATCCGGCGGCGATCTCGGCCAGCCCAGCGACCACCACGATGTGGCTGTTATCGACCGCGCCGGAGAGGCCAGCGGCCAACGCGAAGGGCACGGTGAGCCCGTCCGACATGCCGATGACGACATCGCGGACAACGTCGCCCGCGGTGAAGTGGCTCTCAATGTGTGGTGTCTGAGGCATGGTCTCCCAATTCCGGATGGGTTTTCAGATATTGCAGCGCGCGCCGGACAACTTCGCGCTCGCCGGCATAGCTTAAGGCGGCAGGCGCATCGTCGAGCCGGATCCAGAACGCCTTCTGAACTTCGGTCCGCATCTCCGGCGAGATGTTTCCAAGGCGTCCAGAGCGGTAGAGCAAGAGGTAGAAGCTGACGATCTTGAACACCCGTGCATGGTCGCCCCAGTTGCGCACGTAGTAATACTTGACATCGGCGAGTTTGGTCACCAAGGTTGCCTGTACTCCGGTTTCCTCGCTGACCTCGCGAAGGGCGGTCTGGTTCGGCTTTTCGCCTTCGTCGATCGCGCCCTTGGGCAGAGCCACCAGTGCGGCTGACGTTTTTTGCTGGCGGTTCGAACGCTTACCGGGCTTCTTGGGACGTGTCATGTGCGGCTCGATGACCGCCAAGAACCAGCGGCCTCGCATCTTCCGCAGCACGACACCTCCCGCCGAGAACTCACGCACCATTAGCATTCGCCAAGGAACCCGCTAGTTTCGCAGACTCCAGCGAAGCTGACAATCAAAAGCGACGCGACATCTGTCGCCGCCTTGCCAGCGCGGCCGAGTTTCCCTTCCGCGAAGACTTGGGCCGCAACCCGGGCGACGGTGGCTCGCCCTGGCGTTCTATCGACCGTCGAAATCGCTCGAGGCGCAAAAGCACGCTGACGGAGCGTTTGTGGATCACGGTTCAATCGATCAGGTATGGTCCATGTTGACGTGCGGGCTAAACCCGTTTTATTTCTTAAGCCCAGCATGTGCTACTTTGGTTCACACCGAAGGGCCGACATCTTTGCGGCATCATTTTCGAGCACCTTCGCATCACAAAGAGTGTGCCCCGGAAATTGGGCAATCGCTGGTCAACAGCAGGATTAAGGTCTTGAGCAACGTCCATCGTTTGGTTAGCTCAGTGCGCGCGTTCTCGCGGGAGTACTCTCGTTCGTCCTCCAAACCACCGACCAATGTTTCTTCTACATCGCGGCGTTTCAAGCTCGGCTTGGCGCTGGGTGGAGGGTTCGCGCGCGGAATATTGCACATCGGAGCGTTGAAGGTGCTGGAAGAGGCAAAGATTCCGGTGGACTTCGTGGCCGGAACCAGCGTGGGGGCGCTGGTTGGTTCTTTCTACTGCGCGGGGATGAGCGCCGGCGAAATGGAAGAGGTGGCGCGCATGGCACGCTTCAAGGATTTTGCTCGCTGGACATTCTCGCGCTATGGATTTTGCAGCACCGATCGCATGACTAGCTTTTGCGCGCGGGTGATGAAGACCAAAACCTTCGAAGAGCTGAAAATTCCGTTTGCAGTGACCGCTACCGACTTTCGAACCGGCGATGCGGTGGTTTTCACCAAAGGCTCGCTGATCGATTCCATCCGCGCCAGTTGCGCCTATCCCGGACTGTTTCCGCCGGTCGAGATCGACGGCCGTTCCTACATTGACGGCATGCTGGCTTATGCGGTGCCGACTACCCCGCTACGTCAGATGGGGGCGGAACGCGTGCTGGGCGTGTACTTGAGCGCGTATTGGAACCGCGAACGCCAGCCGCGCCACCTCTTCGAGGTGATCGGGCAGTGTTTTACCATCGCGCAATCTAAGATGACTGAGACGTGGAAGAAGGACGCCGACCTGGTAGTCGAGCCCGACGTCGCCGATTTCGACTTCGATTGCTTCGATCGCACTCCGGAACTGATCTCCCTGGGGGAAGCCTCCATGCGGGCAGCGCTGCCGGAGTTACGAGCTTTGCTCGAGCTACCTGCGCCAGAGTTGGCTGCCGCGCCGTTGGAGGAAGGCTCCATGCCGCCGCCGCCCGTTTGCTCGACCCAGCCACATTCCAGTCCGGCGGCATAGCGGCGCGCCCGCCTGGGGCGCAATTGGCGTCTAGCCCTCGCGCGACTACACTGATGGTGGACATTTCCTCAGGACCATTTCTTGGCGAAACGCTATTACTCTCCTACAATCCTGCTGCGAGCTTGCGAAGAAGTGCTGGATGCATTCTCGCCCACCAGCCATGAGCCTGTGCTGGACGATTTACTCGAGCTGCTCTACGACCAGCGCCGCTATTTCTGGATTGGCATTTACTTTGTGCTGGGCGACAAGGTCGTGCGCCAGGCGATGCAGGGGCACGACGCCGCCGTGCCATGAGTTCGAGTTTGGCAAGGGAAACGTAGGAACTATCGGGCAGAGCGGACTGACGAAAGTAGCCCCCGATGTTACCGAGGATGCAACCTACAGCATGTGCTTCCTGGAAGTGAAATCGGAGATCGTGGTGCCCATTTGTATAGGAGGACGCACGCTGGGTGTTATCGATGTCGAAAGCGATCGCCCTAACAACTTCGGCAGCGCGGACCGCGTACTGTTGGAAGGTGTTGCGACCATGTTGGCGCGCTTCTTGACTGGGCGCGGCAAGATATTGGTGCGACACGCGCGGGAACGCGAGGACGCGCTGCCGCAAGCGCGCCATGCCACGGCAAGCTAGAGATCGCGATAGTTTCGCCATATCTTTTCCGAGGAGCTTCGATGTGATCCGTTTCTTCGCTGCCGTGCTAGGCTGCATTCTCCTATGTTCACCGCTCGTTCTCAGTCAACAGAAATCTCAGGCTGAGTCATTCACGGCGCCCACAAAGATATTTGGATTTCGCGATCCCGGTCCTGAGTTGAAGGCGGAGAAAGCCTTTCTGGCTGTGCCCGACCCGCAGTTGGCAAAGGAGCATCTGCAATTCCTGACCGCGGCGCCCCACGTTGCCGGATCGCCGGAGGACCTGAAGACGGCTGAGTATGTTTTGGAGAAATACAAGGCTGCCGGGCTCGATGCCTACATCCAGCAGTACAAGGTTTGGATGAATCTGCCTCTCGACATCAAGGTCGATGTAGTTGCGCCCAAAGGCATCACCATGACCGGCCCATCACCCGAGCATGTCAGCGACGACCCGTACCAGGACGATCCGCGGATTACGCCCGCCTTTAACGAATACTCGCCGTCGGGTGACGTCACCGCTGATGTGGTGTACGCCAACTATGGCCGTCTTGAGGACTTCAAGAAGCTGCAGGAGATGGGCGTTGATGTGAAGGGCAAGATCGTCATCGTGCGCTATGGCGAGAACTTTCGCGGCGTCAAGACGTTTGTTGCGCAGCAATTCGGCGCGGCAGGCGTCATCATCTACTCCGATCCATGGGATGACGGTTATTTCAAAGGCGACAAGTATCCCAAAGGACGCATGGCGTCCTGATACCGGAGTACAGCGTGGTTCCATCCAATATCTGTTCCGCTATCCCGGCGATCCCACCACTCCGGGGATCGCTTCCGTGCCCGATCTACCCGACAGCAAGCGCATTGCGCCAGAGAGCGCCACGGACATGCCGAAAATCCCGACTACGCCGCTCTCCTATGCCGACGCCACCCCCATCCTGGCCAACCTGGGTGGACCGGAGTCGCCGCGCGAGTGGCAAGGTGCGTTGCCCTTCACTTATCACGTCGGCCCCGGGCCGGTGACGGTGCACATGGTGCTGAAGCAGAACTACCAGTTCGTCACCATCTACGACGTGATCGGCATGGTGCGCGGATCGCGGCTTCCGGATGAGTGGGTGATCACAGGCAATCATCGCGATGCCTGGGTGTATGGCGCCGTTGACCCGAACAGCGGAACCGCCGCGCAACTGGAAGCGGTGCATGGCGTGGGAGAGTTGCTGAAGACCGGGTGGCGACCCAAGCGCAGCATCGTTTTCGCCAGTTGGGATGCGGAGGAGGAAGGTCTGATCGGTTCGACTGAGTTTGCCGAGCAGCACGCTAAGGAACTCAGCCGGGCAATTGCCTATTTCAACATGGACGTGGGAGTTTCCGGGCCTGACTTCAGCGCCTCGTCGGTACCAAGTTTGAAGCAGTACCTGCGCAATGTCGCTAAGTCCGTGCCCAGTCCGAAAGGTGGCAGCGTTTACCAGCAGTGGAAGGCTGCTGCAGAGAAGAAAGAGCAGGAGCACGCCAAGCCTCCGGAACCAGCCTCTGCGTGTGCCGCTGCGTGCGGAGCGGCGGCCGCAGTCCAACCAGATGTTCACGTTGGCAATCTCGGCAGCGGTTCCGACTACACCGCCTTCCTGCAGCATCTGGGCGTGCCCTCGGCTGACATCAGCTCCCGGGGCCCTTACGGCGTCTATCACTCAGCATTCGACAACTTCGCCTGGTTCACCAAGTTTGGCGATCCCACATTCGCCTATGAGCAGGAGATGGCGCGGGTCAATGGACTGGAGGTCATTCGCATCGCCTCCGCCGACGTTCTGCCTTTCAATTACCAGGACTACGGCAAGGAGATCGGCGAATATTTGAAGGCTGCGGAGCCGAAGGCAAAGACGGCTTTCGGCGAACAGGTGCCGTCATTCGCTGACGCCACGAAAGCTGCGGCGAGGTTGGAGAAGGCCGGGGCCGATGTCTTGCAGATGCAGAACAGCCCAATGGGTGATCCGGGCGGCATGAACCTGGTTCTTCGCAATACTGAACGCGCGTTTCTGATTTCTCCTGGCCTCCCCGACCGCCCGTGGTTCAAACATTCCATCTATGCGCCGGGCGAATACACCGGATACGCCGCCGTGGTCATTCCGGGCGTGAACGAGGCCATCGACAAGAAAGACCTGACGACGATGCAGGAGCAGTTACAGTTGCTGACGGACGCCATCAGTCGTGCCGCGGAATTGCTGGAGAGGGCGAAGTAGTGGAGGCCAAAACAGGTAACGGAATGGTGGTACCAAGAGGTGAGGATGAATGCTAACCGGGTAGTTCTTACCGTTCCAAGGCGGGGGAGCATTACGTAAGTCCTTTGTTGCTTCGGTTCACCTTTGGCAATTGGGATGCATCTAGGCTTGATGAAGTAGGAGGTTCCATTTGCCCTACCTACGCCTGTATTGTCCCGAGATCCCGATCGCGCAAAAACGTGCGATAGCCCGCAACCTGATTGACATTACCCTCCGAACGTTCCAGCTTCGACCTGAAGACAGCGGACACATGATCGTGCAGTTCAAAGAGCTATCGCAAGCGAACAACGCCGCTGACTCGCAGTGCGTGAGTCAGAAGGACGATTGCATACTCGACGTTAATGCCGACGGTCTGACAGAGGAAAAAAAGAGGGCGTTCGCAAAGGAAGTGACGCCCATGCTCGCCCGTTCCTTGCATCGAGAACCCGAAAGCCGATTGGCCAGGTTCCTGGGATTTGGGGCGGAGTCGACGCGACAGATCACTATCCAGTTCAACGACCTGGGCCCTGGCGAGCGAGTGAGAAGGGAACCGGCTGCTACGGTTTTGGATCGTCGGGCCGCATGAGGACTGGTGTCTCGCTGCCTTGCCCGTGGCGGGGCGTGAGCTTGAGCTATCTTTTCCGTCTGTAACGACTGAACTGATGATCGCCGGCCTTGCGGCAGCTCAGCCAGGTCCAGTGCGTCAAGCTCTCTCTTGTATAACCCGGCCCAGCGAAGACGGTGGGGCGTAGCAAGACCGGAGTGGCCTGCTCGCTGCTGGTGCGCTCTTGCTCAGCGGGCACCATCTGACCGACTTCGACGGGCGAGACCGTTATGAATTTCTCGTCTACCCGGTCGGCCCGCGCAAGACTGCCGTAGAGAGTTGGTCCGCCTTCACACAGCAGGTACTTCACGCCCAGCTCCTCGCGAAGCTTGCCGATGGCGCGTGGCAAGTCAAAGGTTTCCCCTTCCCCGGCGGCAATGATTGCGACCTGCGGATGAGAGCCTAGCAAGCGCAGTCGTTCAGCGCCTGCTGGAGAGGTAAGAATTGCGGCGTCGACCACGTCGCCGTCGAACACCTTGTGCCGCGAGAGATCGAGATCAAGCGCTCGCGTCACGAAGATATTGCGCTCGCGGCTTTTGCCGAGGCGGTCGCGCAGCGCGCGCAACGTTGGATCGGCGACCCGGAAGACGATGCCCCGGCTCTGCGGGCCGCGAATACGCTGTTCCGCAAGCAAGGTATTCATTCCCATCAGCAAGCCGTCGGCATGAGCGCGTAACAGGTCCATCAGCCAGCGGTCTTCAGCCGACTGCGAGATCTCGCCGCCGGAGGTATGCTTTCCGAGCAGGGTAGTGATGCCATCGAGCGACTGCACGAAGTTGGTGTAAATCCAGGGCCGGTCGGTAGGAGGAGGCGGGAAGCCGAAGTTGCCGTAGGGCGCATAAGCGTCGTCGGAAATGAAGCTGGGTTCGGCTTTGTCGAACAGCACTTCGAATCGGCGGTCTGGGCTGGATTTCTCCATCGTTGCGATTCTGCTCATGCAACGCGCACTTTCTCGCGATAGGCCGCCACCTGCACGTTCCATCCCAACTCTTTCATGATCGTGTCGCGTAGCTGCGCAGCAGCTGGAGGCTCGCCGTGCACCAGATACGTCTCTTTCGGCGGACGCTTGAAGGTGCGCAGCCATTCCAGCAACTCCGGCGTATCGGCGTGATCGCTGAACTGTTCCAGCGACGCTACCTGCGCGCGAATTGGGACAATTTGGCCGAACATCTTCACCTCAGAAGCGCCGTTCTTGATGGTGAAACCCCGCGTGCCTGGCGCCTGGAAGCCGATAAACAGTATCAGGTTTTTCGGGTCAGGCAGACGCTGCATCAGGTGGTGCAGCACGCGCCCTCCGGTGACCATGCCGCTCGAGGACACAATGATCGCCGGATACTTCGATTCGTTGATCTTCTTGGAATCGTCCTGCGTGACATCGAAATAGAAGTTTGGCCACTCCAGTGGGGAGCCGTACTTCTGGATCAGCGCCTTCGTCTCAGGAGTGAACTCCTCGGTGTGCTTCAGGAAGATCTGCACCGCCTTGATGGCCATGGGGCTATCGGCATGCACCGGCACGCGCGGCACCTGTCCAGTCTCCATCAACTCTTTGAGCAGGAACAAGAACTTTTGCGTCCTCTCGACGGCGAACGAGGGAACGATCACGCTGCCGCCGCGGTGCAGTGTCGTGCGGATGAGCGCGGCCATCTGCGGACGAGGATCGGTGTGCGGGTGCAAGCGGTTGCCGTAAGTGCTTTCCATCACTAGCAGATCGCACTCTTCGCCTTCGGTGGGACCGGAGTGTACGACTTTACCCGGAGCGACCCGGTTATCACGCACGCGGCCGATGTCACCCGTAAAGAGCAACTTCGATGATTTGCCATTCGAGTTGACGGTGACCTCAGCCATGGCTGAACCAAGGATATGGGAGGCTCGAACAAAGCGGAACGACAGGGAGCGAGTGAGTTGCTTGGTTTCGTCGAAGTCCACCGGACGAAACAGTGTCATGCACTGCTGCGCTTCTTCCATGGTGTAGAGCGGCAATGCGGGCACGTGCTTGCTGGCCCGCGTCTCGTTGTAGTAGGCCGCGTCCTCTTCCTGCAGATGTCCGGAGTCAGGAAGCAGGATGCCGCACAGATCGATGGTTGGAGGGGTCGCATAAATCGGGCCGTGAAATCCTTCTTTCACCAGGCGCGGAATCCAGCCCGAATGATCGAGATGGGCGTGCGTCAGGACCACGGCATCAATTGAGTTCGCCGGTACCGGCAAGTCTTGCCAGTTCCGAACCCGCCATTCTTTTTGTCCCTGAAAGAGGCCGCAATCCACAAGTACCTGCAACCCGGGGGCGCCGTTGTTGTCTACGTGGATCAGGTGCTTCGAGCCGGTAACCACTCCGGCCGCGCCGAGAAACTGGATGTAGCTCAAGCCGTCCTCATCTACGCCCGCCGCAGCGGGTCATTTCGACCAACACAAGGTTGTATATTCCGCGAGCGTCCGCTGGCAAGTGCAACAACCCATACGGCGCTCACGGTTGCTGTTTAGCTGGGATTTCATACACATTGTTACCGAGGTTGGATTCGGGAACGCTCCCATCATTGACCGTGATTTTATCGGGCGCGACGGGCACCTCGATGCGGCCTGTACCCTTTTGCCCCGCTTTCACCAGTACCCGCACGGTCTTCTCACCCGAGGGAGTCTGAATCAGAACCGGAACCTCAGCTCCTGCACCGCCGCGATTCTCGATGGTCGCGGTGACCAGGAAGCTCTTGTTCGTCTCGCTGAGTAGAGGACGTGTGTAGGCCGATTCCACTTGAAACTCCGGCAAACCACGATCGCGGTATACCCAATCATCGAAGAACCATTCCAAATCGCGTTTGGCGCTGGTTTGCACCAGTCGCTGAAAGTAGCTGGGGTCTTTATCGGCGCCGCTTCGGTAAGCTGCAATGGCGCGCTGCATGGCTTCGTCGCCGGTCATGTCGCGGAGCATCCAGAAAACGAAGCCGCCTTTGCCGCGCAAGTAGACTTCGTCGTTCGTGTTGAGGAGAGTGTTGTTGGCTGGGTTCGCCTCCGATAAGCCTTGCGTCGTGGTTCCTGCTTTCGGATGCGCTGCTTGTTCGGCTTGCACCAGAGGTTCGCGATATTGGTCAAGAAACTCCAGGGCCGCATGTCGTCCATTGATGCGCTCCACAGCGAGAGTTTGCAGGAATCGCTCCAGTCCATCCTGAATCCAGGCGTGCGAAGAATGGAACCGTGCCGCGACCTGGGTCGGGAGCAGTAGAAGCTGCGAAGTCGCGGTAGGCGCCTCGCGAAGCGGCGTGAACAGCACCGGGCCGTTCTGCCAAGGGTTGGCGTTCGGATCCGTCAACTCGATGATTCGCGCCGGCTCGGTCGGTTCGCCCAGCCAGTCGTGCAGCAGAGGATCATTGGCCTCGGCGGCAAGGGCGTAATCGCGGGCCAGCGAGGTGTGATCGGCAATATGCAAAAGCGTAACGGTAGGCCTCGCCAACTCGACGTAGTTGGCGACCGCAAAGGTTGGGGCGGTTTCCCCCAGCCCAAGCGAACTTGTCTTCGCTACGAGTTGGTAGGACGTCTTGCCGTCGTGCACTTCCGGTACTAACTTGCCTGCGCCTGAGTCAGGCATGTTCGTTGCAATTCGCAATGGCTGCTTGCCATCGCCGGCGTCGATTGCGAACGAGGCGTCGAACTCGCTGCGGTCGTGCCGCTGCTTCCAGCGCGCGATGGCCTCGAAGACGGCATCGTCGTCGCTTAGGCTCACGGCTTCGATTGCCACGGGATACCAGGCCACATAGCCGAGTCCTCGCACTGCGGTGAAAGGATCGCTGATTTGGTCCCAATCATTGCGCGCGGCCACATCAGCGGGAGCGCCCATGCGCGTTAGACGCGTTGCATCAGGGGTGATGGTTCCACCATATTGCACATCGAGCGTGACCGTAGCCGCCGGAACAACTTCCTTGGGTAGCGTGACGATTGCTTCGGAAAGGCTCCCGGTGTGATCGATGTCGGAGGTGTAGTTATCGCCGAGCCACTGTAGGGGCGTGTCATCCAACGTGATGGCATTCCATGCCAGCGAGGACGACACCTGCAAGGTGGCCAGCTTCTGCGGCTTGTTGGAATCGTTGCGCAAGGTAAGCTTGCCGGTGACCACGATCACATGCGCGGTGCGATCGACTTGCACCTCAAGCTGGTACCGAGAGATGGTGAACGCCTCGCGGTCGATCGCAGCGGCGGGCTGCGCAGTCGCGAGCGCCAACAACAATAGCGGCAACCGCTTCATTTGGCGGATTGGGCCTTCCCGGAGTTTTGCGCATAGCGGCGCTGCCGAGCCACCTCGTACATGACTACCCCACCCGCGACCGACACATTCAGCGACGGCACGTGACCGAGCATGGGAATCGAAACCAGGAAGTCGCAGCGTCGGCGGACCAGGTCATGCAGCCCTTTGCCTTCGGCGCCGAGCACGATCGCGCAGTGCATGTTGTAGTCCACTTCGTCGTAACTCTGGGTTCCGTGCTCGTCGAGGCCGACGGTCCACACGTTGCGCTCTTTCAGTTCATCCAGGGTGCGTGAGATGTTGGTCACCCGCGCGATCGGCAAGTGCTCGGATGCGCCCGCGGACGCCTTAACGGCAGTGCCCGTCAATCCGGCGGCACGCCGCTCCGGGATGATGACGCCGTCTGCGCCGGCTGCATCGGCGGTACGAATGAGCGCGCCCAGGTTGTGAGGATCTTCCACGCTGTCGAGCACCACCAGAAAACTGTGCTCACCGTGGCGTTGGTCGAGCAGGGTGTCCACGTCAGCGTACTTTTTGCTGCTGGTGACCGCGATTACGCCCTGATGAGTGTTGGTGTTGGCGATGCGATCCAGTTGCTCGCGCGGCATGAAGCGCGCCTGAACCCCGCTGACGCGGCACTCGTCAATGATGCGCTGCACCCGCTGATCATGCCGCTCGCGCGCAATGCCGACATACTCGAAGCTGCGCGCGCCCGACTTCAACGCCTCGCTTACCGAATGAATACCGTAGATGACGACCATGTTTGAATCAGTGTACGACAAGGAAGCTGTCAGCTGTCAGCTGTCAGCTGTCAGCTTTCGGCCGTCATCGGCGAATTTATTGATATTGTCATCCCCACCGAGGGCTTCAGCCAGAGCGGAGGGACCTGCTTTCGATCGAAGCGCTATGCTCTTTGAGATGTGCGCCCCGCATCTCCCTGCCAACTTTGGATATCAAACGACTAT
Source organism: uncultured Acidobacteriaceae bacterium (assembly GCA_963836295.1). GTDB lineage: Bacteria > Acidobacteriota > Terriglobia > Terriglobales > Acidobacteriaceae > Bog-257. The sequence goes on from CAWIIY010000017.1 coordinate 1,010,950, forward strand.
GACTCTTCTGGGACATTTCCGTCGTCAGTTCGAGTACGAATCCTGGGCGAACGCTGAAGTCGTGCGCGTCCTCGCGGGCTTACCTGTTCCACCACCAGCATCGACCAGGCTGTTGGCGCACATCATTGCAGCTCAAGATCTGTGGCTCAGCCGGCTGCTGAATAAGCGGCCACGTCTTGCCGTGTGGCCCGATCTCCCGCTGGCGGATTGCGGCACCGAGCTGCGAACTGGGCAGAGGGAGTGGATGTCGTATCTGGACGGGCTGTCCGACAGCGATCTATCCGGCTACTGTAGCTACACCAACTCCAAAGGCGAGGTATGGAAGAACACCGTGGCGGACATCCTCAGTCACGTTGGCCTGCATTCTTCCTATCATCGCGGGCAGATTGCGCTCGAAATACGGCGCGGCGGAAGCGCTCCCGCTTATACCGATTACGTCCACGCGGTACGGCAAGGATTCGTCGAATAATCCGATTTCCTTCGCCGGTTGGTTCTCACGCTTCATCTCGGTATAGTTATGCTTGATCGTCTGGATTTAGGAGCCTGCATGTCCCTGTCGGCAATCATTGTGGACGACGAACAACTGGCGCGCGACGAACTCGCCTATTTGCTGAAAGAGCTTGATGTAGACGTTTTAGCGCAAGGCAAGAACGGCGTGGAAGCCGTGAACCTCATCAAAGAGTTCTCGCCGGAACTCGTTTTCCTTGACGTGCAAATGCCCGGGCTTGACGGCTTCGGCGCCATCAAAAAGCTGATCGACAAGAAAGTACCACTGCCGCAAATCGTGTTCGCCACCGCCTACGACCAGTATGCGGTGAAGGCGTTCGAAGTGAACGCAGTTGACTATCTGTTGAAGCCGTTCGATAAAAAGCGGGTCGCGAAGGCGGTGGAGAAGGCCCGGCAAAGGCTGGAAACCGCCGGCTCGCCCGGCGAACAAATTGGCACCATCGTCAAAATGCTGGAGCAGCAGCAGCGTCCGCCGGCCGCGAAGGTGCTGCTCAAGTCGGGCGGCAGGCTTTTTCTCGTGGACCAGAAAGACATTTGCTACGCTTCGATCGAGGACGGGATCATCACCGTTGTGGCCACCGGGATGGAGGGCCAGTCGAACTGCCGCACTCTGGAAGAACTGCTCGATTCGCTCGACCCCAACACGTTCTGGCGGGCGCATCGCTCGTATCTGGTGAATATCAATCGGATCAAAGAAGTCGTGCCTTGGTTCAAGAGTTCGTATCAGATCCGCATGGAAGACAAGAAACAGACCGAGGTCCCTGTCAGCCGCGCGCAGACGAAGAGGCTGAGGGAACTGTTTGGGCTGTAAAGGTAGCAGCTAGCAATTAGCAATTGGCAATCAGCAAAACTTCGGGCCCAGGCATGTTAGTCGGCGATTCCCTCCGTCAAAACGAACAGCTTCTTAGTTCAGAATCGCTAGCTGCTAATTGCAATTGCCAATTGCCAATTGCTAGTTGCTACTTCTTGTTCTCCTGAATCTTGCGCACTACCTTGGTCACCATCTCGCGTGGTGACAAACGCAGCATTTGCACACCAAACCGATTCTTCCATCCCGGAATGACCACTCGTTTGCCGAGCTTCATGCCCTCATAACCCACGCGCGCCACCTCGCGTACGTCCACCAGCAGAGGGCTATTCAGCAGTCTCGTGTCGCCGATATGGGCGCGCTTCTGGAAGTTAGTTCTCACCGGTCCCGGACACAGGCAGGTTACGGTAACGCCGGTGCCGCGCAACTCTTCGGCCAGCGCCTCGGTGAAATGCAGAACGTACGCCTTGCTGGCGTAATACACGGCCATGAACGGGCCGGGCTGGAATGCGGCCGTGCTGGCAACGTTGAGAATTTTGCCCTCGCGCGCGCGAATCTGCGGCAGAAACAATTTGGTGAGGTGGGTGAGCGCCACCATGTTTACCTGCATCATCTCGGCCTCGTTGTTCCAGTCGGTGGAAAGAAACGCTCCTCCGCCGCCGAAGCCGGCATTGTTCACCAGCACGTCGAGGACGATGCCTGCTTCCTGCAGTTCCTGATAAAGCTCGGTCGGCGTAGCCGGATGCGCCAGGTCCTTGGGAGATATCCGTACAGTGACGCTATAGCGCGATTGCAGATCGTCGCCGAGTTCACGCAGGGTGCCGCGATTGCGCGCCACCAGCACCAGGCGATAGCCGTCGCGCGCAAACAGGTGCGCCAGCTCCAGTCCAATGCCGCTGGACGCGCCTGTAATCAAGGCCGTCTTGGGAGCGAAAAAGGGATTGCTTGCACTCACAGGTTTAGTTATAGCGGATTTCAGTCATCGCAGCAGTAGCGGGGACGACAAATCCCGCGTTCCCTGCTTATTTAGGAAAGTCGGCGAGACCGCATGAGCACCTGTCCGATGCTTACTTCGCTGCATCCTTCGCGTTGCCCTGCGACTCCAGGAAAGTCACGATCTGCCAGCGCTGCTGCTGAGACAGGTTCGCCCAACTGGGCATGCCCGAGTCGAGTTTTCCGGTGGTAATGAACCAGAACAACGCCCCGGGCTTTGCGTTTTGCACGGCAGCGCTGTCGAGTGCGGGCGCCGGCCCCATTCCCTGCAGATTGTTGCCGTGACATTGCGCGCAATTCTGCAGGTACAGCTTCTTGCCGGCAGCTGCGGCTGAGGCGCCCTTGTACGGGTTCTTCATCTCCGCCGCCGATGACGGCGCATTGTGGAAGGAGGAATTCTGCGCCGCGGAGGAAGGCGTAAGCCAAAGCGCCGCGCCGACAATGACGATCGCGACGGAAGCGAAAAGAATATGTGTTCGTGATTTCACAAGATGAACTCCATTTTTTATGAATCTGATACTGATAGATGTTGAAGGTCATGGCTACGTCACCGCCGGCCGCGGATTCACAACAAAGGCGCGCAGATTATCTCCACGCGCCATAAGTTTGGTAAATAGTCAAGTCTGCGCCGACGGTTCTACCGGGTGGCGACCGCTTCCTGCACCTCGTAGATGCTGTACCAGGGAGTAGCGGCCTTGAGCGCATTGTTCACATTCGTGATGTTCTTCACGCCTTCATCTTCCAGCCACGCGCGGAAAGCGGCGGCGCCCTTCTCGGCGAAGATTGGAATGCCATCTTTCCAGGTGGCGCGTCCACAGAGCACTCCGTTAAACTTCACGCCTGCTTCGGCAGCGAACTCCAGGTCCTCAATGAACTCCGGATTGCTCACGCCAGCCGACAGATAAATAAACGGCTTGCCGGTGGCGCCAGCGGCGGCGCGATAGTGATCGAGCGCTTCCTTCTTCGTATATGCCTTGGTGCCCTTGAACGACTTCGCGCCCTCGACGAACTGCAAGTTCACCGGGATCTCGACCTTCAGCACATCGACACCATAGCGGTCCTTCGTGAACTCCTCCATCGACTTGGCCACGACTTCAGGCTTCAGCTTGGCGTATTCGGCGCCCTTCTCGTCGATGCCTTCTTTGTAGCCCACGAGTTCGAGGAAGAACGGAATGTCGTTGGCCTTGCACTCGTCGCCGATGCGCTCGGTCCAGGCGTGCTTGTGATCGTTGATCTTTTGGTCATCGTAGATCGAGTAGTAGAGCAGGATCTTTAAACAGTCCGCGCCCGCTTCTTTGAGGCGCTTGACCGACCAGAGATCGAGAAGGTCCGGCAGGCGGCCAGGCAAGGCCTTGTCGTAGCCGGTCTTCTCATACGCGAGCAGCAAGCCTGAACCCTTGGCGCGGCGCCGGGCGGCGGGCAGTCCCCACTGGGGATCGAGCAGGATGGCGCTGGCGTGCTTGGTCAGCACCTCGGACACGTTGATTTTGAACTCTTCCAAGCCTTGGTCAGTGGCGTTGGCGCCCAGCGCTTTCTTCAGGGAACCGCGCTGGTCCATGGCAGCCGCGGCGATGACGCCGCGATCGTTGGAAACGGCCTTGATGCCGGCAAGTTTTCCTGGAGTAAGTTTCATGGCAGAACCTCCTCAGGCGCTGCGCGCCCGGTATGAACAGATTTTGAATTCGGTCCTGCAGGAGCGGCGGCTTAGCCCGCAGTTGCAGAACAGAGAATTCTAACTGAATTCCCAGGCCGCGCGCGAGGACTTCTGAGGGCCATCCGCCTTAGAATTCCATTTGAAAGTCAGCCCAGGAATTTTGAGATGCGGCGGAGGAGGCGCGCCGACTTATTCAATTCGCACTCCCACAGGACGAGGCACTTCCAACCATCGGCTCGCAAAGCCCTCATATGCTCGCGGTCGCGCGCCTGGTTGCGCTCGAGCTTCGGGGCCCAATATGCGACGTTTGATTTCGGCACGTGCGAGAATGGGCAGCCACTGTGCTGGTGCCAAAAGCAGCCGTGAACGAAGATGACCTTCCTGCGGGAAGGAAAGACAAGATCGGGCTTGCCAGGCAGGTCTGCGCGATGAAGCCGGTAGCGGTAGCCCATCCTGTGGGCGAGCCGCCTTACCAGCATCTCCGGTTTAGTGTTCTTTGAGCGAACCGCCGCCATCATCTCGCTTCGGTTCATGCCCATCTTTCCTCGCGTTGCTACTCTGAATTGCCAGTATGCGGCGGCCAATGAACTCAGCGATAGGCGGCGCTACCGCGTTGCCAATGAATCTCCCTCGCCTACCGTCCAGCCTTCCGGGAAGCCCATTAGTTTTTCGCACTCGTTCCAAGTCAAGTTTCTGGCCACATAGTATTGGCCTGTCGGAGTGGCCGCCTTGATGCTTTCCAGACTGGGCGCGTATCGTGGGGCAGTAGCCCGTTGCCTTGGTATACCCAAAGCCTCCGCGACGCTGAACCAAAAGCGGAGCGTCTGAGATAAACTCTCCGCGAACACCGGGTCTAGCGGCCTGCCCGCTCTTTCCTCGCGGCGGATCATCCCTAAGCAGTTTGCCGCCGTCAGAATAGAACTGATGGGAAAGCGGCGATCTATAAGAGCCGATAAGGAATATTCTTTCGCGGTTGTGGGGAAGGCCCGCGCTGAGAGTGTTACACGTAAACCATACCCCCACATACCCGATCTTTTCGAGCTCGTTGATAACTGAGTCAAAGGCTTCGCCGCCGTCGGAGCTAAGGAGCCCTGAAACATTTTCCAGGACAATCCATGCCGGGTGAACCTCTCCAGCAAGCTCTGCAAGCGTGAAGAATAATCCGCTGCGGGCCCCGTGGATGCCCCTACGTTGCGCATTGCCGTGGCTGACATCTTGGCAGGGCCAACCGCCTGCCCAGACCTCGGCCAGCGGAATGTCTTTTGCGTTGAGGGTGGTAATGTCGCCATGAAGTGGAACCTCCGGCCAGTGCCGTTTTAGGATGCGCTGACAATAAGGGTCGATTTCGCAATGGAATACTGGTATCATTCCGGCGCGCTGGAATCCAAGATCGAAGCCCCCTATCCCGGCGAAAAACGAGGCGAAACGCATCTATAGCCTCTCTTCCAAATGGCCAAGAACCGCGCCAGCAAGGGCCTGCTTCTCACTCCCAGAATAACGCCGAGCGAGTCGGAGGCCCGCAGAAAAAAGTGGCTTGCCGATGCCGAGGCCGGTTTTGTGTCTCCGACCATAGCAAACAAAATTTATTACTCGGTCATCTTGAGAGCGCTTTGGCCAAGAGGCCACGGCATTCCGGGGCCGGTGCTGACAGAAAGCGAGATTCGTGCAGCCGTGGACGCCTTTCGCGCAAAGCATGGAGACAAGCCCTATAAGGATGTGTTCCGCCGAATGCGGGAATTGCAGGGCGAGGAAGGTTTCACGTCGATCAGAAAGGAAGGCAACCGCTACCAGTTGCAGAGCCTGGAAATAAGCCAGAAGCGCGAGCCGCGCGCCAAGTTGGGCAAAGCCGAGTGGGAAAGGCTCAAAGAGCAGTACGGCCACAAGTGCGCACATTGCGGGGCGCAAGAGCCGGACGTGAAGCTCAGCCCCGATCACAAAATCCCGCGCACCCGGCATGGCCCTAACGATTTCGGCAATTTGCAGCCTCTCTGCGAGCAGTGCAATATCCGCAAGAGCAGTGCCTGTGCGGGCTGTACGCTGAATTGCAACATATGCCCCTGGGCATTCCCCAATGAGTACAAACAGATCACCATTGCGGACGACAACAAGGAACTGGCCAGACGGGCCGCCGAAAAGCTCAAAGTTTCTCAGTCCGATCTTGTGAATACAATTCTGCGAGACTATTTCAACAAGGCCAAGCCGTAAGCGGCGGGTACTTGATTTCGGGTAATGGGGCACGGCTGTCTCCTTTTTTACATGATCGGCCTAAAACCGCAATAGGCGAATCGATGGCGAAAGAGATTCCTGTGGATTTTTCGGACCAAATTGGTCTGGCCCGATTTGGAATTGTCAAATAGCATACTTGGTCGTCCCGTGCCGACGGCGGGCGTGCCCCCACGCCCTCCGAGCTAGTCCGGACGTGTGCTTTCGTAAGTTGACAGCGGTGATGGTCGCGCTAAGCTTAGCGATTGGGCTTAGTTGCCCGATGGGCGGGCGAAACGCAGATGCGTGTCGGTTGATCCCAGTGTTCTTTGGAAACTGAATAGCGCCGCGGTCGCCGCAGCCTGTTCCTTTGAGGTGTATTGGTTGGTTACTGCCAGCACGGAAGGCAGACCTCAGAGGAAACGGATTTGCCTTCCCAACGCAAGCTAAGTCTTTATTTCGCAATAGTTTGACCTGTAAGTATTTTGGATGGAATATTTTGCGGGGAAGTTTTTCTGCGACGGTATTGTTTTCAAGACTTTGCGAGGCCTGGGGGAAGGGGGTAGGGGGTAACCGACCAATACAATCGTCCCAAATTGGGAAAATCAGAAATTGCGCTGCTGATTTTATGAAGGATGAAACAGGTGGCTGTATGCTGGCGTGTCTTGCTGCGCGGTCGCTTGTGTGGAGCTCATTGCCTCAGCGGCAAGCCCGTCAGCACCGCCTGCTGCCGCACGATCAGCGACTCGATGCCACTCCGTGCCAGAGACATCATTTTGGCCAGTTGCGCGTCGTCGAAGGGGCGTTTCTCGGCCGTGGCCTGCACCTCGACAATCTTTTTGCTGCCGGTGATCACCAGGTTCATGTCCACGTCGGCGCGCGCGTCTTCTTCGTAGCAAAGATCGAGCATGATCTCGCCATCCACAATGCCCACGCTGGTGGCCGCAATGTAGTCGCGAATGGGCCCGATCGACAGCGTCCCCGACTCAATCATGCGCCGCATGGCCAATCCCATCGCGATGAAGGCGCCGGTGATGGACGCAGTGCGCGTGCCGCCGTCGGCCTGGATGACGTCGCAGTCGAGGAAAATGGTGCGTTCGCCCAGTTTCTCCATATCGGTCACTGCGCGTAGCGAGCGTCCGATGAGCCGCTGGATCTCGTGGGTGCGGCCGCTCTGGCGTCCCTTGTTGGCCTCGCGCGGAGTGCGGGTCAGCGTGGAGCGCGGCAGCATGCCGTATTCGCTGGTGACCCAGCCTTTGCCGCGGTTGCGCAGAAACTGCGGCACCGTGTCTTCGATGGTCGCTGTGCAGATAACCCGGGTATTGCCGAGTTCGATGAGGCATGAGCCTTCGGCGGTAGAGATGAAATCGGGGACGATGTTGACCGGCCGCATCTGCTCAGGAGAACGATTATCGGAGCGATAAACCATACGGGGCGATTGTACGTTAGCTCTCAGCCGTCAGCTATCAGCTTCTGGCTCTTCGCTCTTCGCCTTTCGCTCTTCGCCAAGGACAAGAGACTCACCTGATACTTCGCACATCAAGAAGGGCATGCACCTTCCGACTGGATGTCTGGCGCAGAGCGGCTAACGCGGAGCGAACAGCGAAAAGCGGGTTCTGTCATCCGCCCAGGTCCACATGTTCGACGTTGTCCACCTGGCGGCCAAGGAAGCGCGTTGCCAGGCGCTTGAACTTGTCGGTGGAGTCAGTGACATAGAAGCGGAAGGTGCGATGCTCGGCAGGGGGGATGCTTGCGCTCATAGGGGCTCTTCGACTCCGCGAGGTCGCCGCCAGCGGCGACCTCGCTTCGCTCAGGATGACAGACTGATTATTGCTGTCACGGCTCCCGATTACAGCGGGTGCCCCACCCTTGTCGCCCGCGGTTGGCGACAGGGTGGGATCCTCGTCAATCATCTTTTTCACGACCCGTGCGGTTGATTCGGCGGAGTCCACAATCTGCATGTGGCCGGGCGCAAGGCGACGCAGCAGCGGTGCAATGAGCGGATAGTGCGTACACGCCAGCACCAGCACGTCAGCCTGCTCTGGCGCCTGTTGTAGCGCCTCGCCGAGATAGATCTTTGCAACCTGCTCGGTCACAGGATGCTCGATCCATCCCTCCTCAACCAGCGGGACAAAAAGCGGGCAGGCTTTCTCGTGGGCTGCCAGGCCGTGTCGCTGCAGCGCGTCGCGGTATGCGTGGCTGCTTACGGTGGCTTCGGTCGCGATCACGATGGCCGAGCGACTCTTGCTGACTTCGGCGGCCATGGCCGCACCAGGTTCGACCACGCCCACGACGGGCACGTGCGCAGCTTCCTGAATGCGCGGAAATGCGAGCGCGGTCGCGGTGTTGCAGGCGATGACCAGCAGATCGATGTTTTGCGCTTCGAGGAAACGGGCGGCCGCGATGGCGTAGCGCGCAACAGTATCGGCCGACTTGGTGCCATAGGGCAGTCGAGCTGTGTCGCCGAAGTAGAGGTAGTGCGCTGGTAACTGCTCGGCCATGGCCTTCAGCACGGTAAGGCCGCCGACGCCCGAGTCGAAAACGCCAATGCGCGGTAAGGTCACTGCAAATCCTTTACGACCTGGCCAATATTGCCAGCCTCATAGAAGCGGCGCAAATCGGCGTGTCCGGCAAGGGTCTCGCGCTCCTGCCCGTTGACCAGGATCTTCACGCGCTGGATTTTGCTGTCGTTGGCATTTAGCGTGGCCACGATGGAGGCCACAGTCAACTCTTCCGTGAGTACGCCCGAGGGATGCGCGTCCGCAAATGCGGAATTGGTATCCACAATAGCGGTGTCATCGCCGAGCAGGTAAACATTGCGGACGTCCGAACCAGCTCCGATGGGATGAGACGACGAAGGCTGCAAATACTGCTCGAAGAGAGTCTGCAGGACAGCGCGTGCGCGTTCACTGCGTTCCTCAGGCAGGCTGACATTCGTTTGCATGCGCCGCAGCGTGCCGTCGCTATCGGAAGCAATGTAAAGCGTGACGGGAGTAGGCGAACCACTCGCGGGCGGAGCAAGAGCCAGTTGTTGCTGCGCGGCCAGTTGCTCATCGCGGGCCACCTTTCTCTTGAGGTGCAGGGCGTAGAGCCCGAGTCCGAGAGCGACGAGTGCCAAGATCGCGAACATTACCAGGACGCGCCGGGTCACGGTCGCACCTCGGGCAGCTTGGCGCGGACGGCGGCAACGCCGGCAGCGATCGATTGCGCGACTCTGGTCCTGGTATGCGGCACTCGCGATTTCGTCCACGTTGGCGGCCGGAGGCGCGATCTCAACCGCAATGGCAGGAGCGGCAATGTTGTTCATGGGACGAAGCGGCGCCAGCAGCGTGGTGTTGGGCAGCTTGCGCGACTCCAGTTCTGCGGCCACCGAGCCGGCGACCGATCCACTCAAGTCCAGGAACGCGGCTTGCGCAGTGTCCCATGGCAGAAATCCCTGCGGCGACAAGTTGGCCGCCGGCAGCAGCGATGTGAACACGTGGACGCCCCGTCCGGTATTAGCCGCGTGCAGTGCAATATAGAGCGCGGGACGCATTGCGTTGGCCGATATCGCGCGCTGGTCGAGAGAGATTGTAACGTCGGAATTGCGCAGCAGGGTTGCGGCAATGCCACGATTCGCAAGTTCGCGCTGCACAAGGCGTGCCAGCGCCAGCACAACATCTTTTTCCGGCAGCGAAGGGGTGATGGCCGCTCCGATGTCACTGCCGCCGTGTGCCGGATCGATCAGCACCAGGAAGCGTGGCGCGGCGGGCGGCGGTGGCGGCGGCGCTGGGTTTTGCGTAGTGGTGGGAGCCGGCGCCGATGGCGGTGGCACTTGCTGGGCCACCGGAGGGGGAGCGGGAGCGGCGGTAATAATGATGGTCCTGTTCCCGTCGGCGAAGTTGGCCATCATCGGAGCCGTGCCCGTTACGTCAAGCTCAGCCACGCCATCGTGCTCCGAAAAGGTCGCTCCCTTGATCAAGGGATCGCTGTAGGTGACGTTGTCAGCACCGCTGGAAACGACTGGTTCACGGCGAAAAGTGAGGCGCACGCGTCCAGGTTCGGTCGCGATGGTGGGGTTTACCGGGGAAGAGAAACCCAAGAGCAAGCGCGAGGGGTTGTCCTTGTGCAGTTCCAGGGTGTAATGCACCTGCACGTTGCCGATCAACAGGCGTCGCGATGCTGGGTTCAGTTGACAGTCGGTCTGGAGGAGTTTCGAAATTATTTCGCTGATAACCGACAGCGGAACATAGCCCCGGCCATTCTGAACCACGAAGTTTGCCGGCAGTTTGTAATTCTTTCCGCGAACCTTACCTTTGTCTTTGCCTTCGGTGAATTGCACTTCCAGGGGGCGGCCACCGGGTGGCGTGAAGTGCAACTTGTACTTCTTGCCGTCCACGCGGGCATCCACCTGACCCAGGGGCTCAAATAACTCGACCAACCCCACATAGGGCTGGCTGTTCACCTCTAGAAGAGGTATCGAATAAGAGGTTTGAGGGGAGTAGACGGTGAGCTGATTCTGCCCGGGCGATTGCGCATGCACAATGGCGCGGCGAGCCAGAAGAGCCGCGAAGAGCAGAGCCAGGCCGGCGATGATCGCCACGGAGAGCCGCGATCTGCGGCCGGAAAGCGACAACCTAGTGTCCTCCCGACGCCGTGCCTTGCGCGGCCTCCTCCAGCGAATAGATGGTCAGACCGCTCAGCATCTTGGGATAGAAATCGGTGGACTTTTGAGGCAAAACTTCGCCGGCGAATGCGACGTCGCGCATCTGCTGCATGCGTACCGGATTGATGATGAAGGCGACATTGGCGCCGTTTCGTATTTCCTCAATCGCCTCGTTCGCGTCGCGCACATATTTCAGGTGCTTCTGGTCGCGAATGTCTTCCTCAGACATTCCCAGCGCGTCTTCCAGCACCAGCTTGTGCAGTTGTACGACATCAAGTGCGCGCTGGCGTTGCGACAGCCCCGCGAGATTTTTCGAGTGCTGCTCGGGGCGCGAACGCAACAGAAAGGCGCCATGCGATGTAACCGCCAGCAGAGCGGTGGTATCTTTGCCAGCCTGATGCAGCCGATCCAGCGCCTCGGCAGCGTCCGTGAGCGGCCCCAGGTCTTCGACCTCGAAATTCTCCTGAAGCTTCGCCACCGTATCGAAGATCGCAAAGCTCTCCATGCCGAACACCACGCGATGGGTTGGGAGAACCACCAGTCCCGGAGCATCCATGTTGACGAAGGTCATCATCATCCGTTCGGACGGCGCCCGAAGATTGGGGTTAGCATGGTTTCTCATCTCGTTGCGATAGGTCAGGGCTGTCTCATAGCGATGATGGCCGTCAGCGATGATCAATTTCTTATCGGCTATTTTGTTTTGAACGGCCCGCAGGACGGCGGGGTCAGAGACTCTCCACATCCGATGCAGTACGTCGTATTGGTCGCGCACCTCGACGTCCGGCGGGCGTTTCTGCGCCAGAGCACTGTCAATCTCGCCCGCTGGATCGCTGTACAACATGAAGATCTGGCCGCAATGCGCCCGCGTGGCTCGCAACAAGTTGAGTCGGTCAGCCTTGGGCTTGCTGAGGGTTTGCTCGTGACGGAAGACGACCTTGTGGTCGTAGTCCTCCACCTGACCCAGGGCGATGAATCCGCGCCGTTCGGCGGTCGCACCGGAAGCGTCGCCGGGGACTTTGAAAGTCTGAGTGTAGAGATAAATGCTGGGTTCCGGGTCGGGCACGAGGACGCCTTCTGCCTGCCACTGCTGTAACGATGCTGCAGCGCGGGTGTACACGTTCTCCAGGTCATTGTCGCCGGGCTGCGGCTTGCCCAGAATCACGCGAACCAGGTTATACGGACTGGCCGCGTAATACCGGTCTTGCATGGCTGGAGTAATCTTGTCGTACGGCTGGGTTACAACTTGGGCGGGTGACACTTTCGAAGGGTCATAGCGCAGGGCTCGAAAAGGGAAGATTTCCGCCATGGGTTCTACCTCCTGAGGTTCGCTCTGGAAAAACATCTTCGGGAGGAAGCACGATTGTAGCAGTTCAATCCGAGGAAACCCGAACCGCTACGGCAACATCAATAGGCAAGAAGTTGGGCCCTTGCGGAAGCGGCTGGCGGTGAGGTCATCCGATGCCGTCAAGCTGTGATAACATTCAGCCACAGTCCAGGGGATCCTATGGCCCGCGGTCGCAGTTCGGGGTTCGGGTCAAGTTGCTCGACGATTCGGTACCCGTTTCAGGTTCAACGGTCGGGACGTTTTGCCAATTCGCCCGTCCATCTTGTTGTGCGCGTTCGAGAGAGTCTTGTACTACTGCTCGCATTGCTTTGCTTAACAGGCTGGCTGGCGGTTCCCGGCTTCGCACAAGACGATGACCAGGACGTACACATCGTTCCCCGCGAAGCCAAGAAACCCGACGCGATTCCGACCGCCGGAATTGCGGTGCCGCCGGGCGTGATTGTCGATCCCAGCCTCAAAACCCACACCAAGCCATTCCGGAAAGACGTGGACCTGAGTATTGGTTCCCGTGACCATCACAGATCCGATGAACCGGCTGGTGACTGGATTGGAGAAAGAGAATTTTCAGCTGACCGATAATGGGAAGCCGCAGGAGATCAAGCATTTCTCCAGCGAAGACGCCCCCATTTCCCTGGGCGTTATCTTCGATAACAGCGGCTCCATGGCCGACAAGATCGACAAGTCGCGGGAGGCGGTGGTCGATTTCTTTCGCACGGCCAATCCGCAGGATGAGTTTTTTCTGATCACCTTCTCCGACGAGCCCCAAGTGCTGGTGGATTTCACTTCCTCGGTGGAGGACATCCAAAGCAAGCTGGTGTACACCGTACCCAAAGGCCGGACCGCATTGCTCGATGCCATTTACCTGGGTATGAATCGCATGCGCAAAGCGCACTACGAACGCAAGGCGCTGCTGATCATCTCCGACGGTGGCGACAATCACAGCCGGTACACGGAGGGCGAGATCAAGTCGATGGTAAGGGAAGCCGATGTACAGATCTATGGCATCGGTCTGTTTGACCTTAATTTCAAAACGCCGGAAGAACGCGAAGGGCCTGCCTTGCTCGACGATGTGACCGAAGTGACTGGAGGACGGACATTTGCTATTAGCTCCCCGAGCGAGCTGGCAGATGTAGCGACGAAGATCGGCATTGAGCTTCGCAACCAATATGTGCTCGGTTACCGCCCAAGCAATCCTGGAAAAGATGGGAAGTGGCGGAAGATCAAGGTGAAACTGAATCCTCCGAAGGGCCTGCCGCCGCTGCACGTATACGCCAAAACAGGATACTATGCGCCAACCGAATAGACGCCGTCATTCGTTCGTGATCCTGATTGGAGTCGTTGTATGGTTGGGAACCTGGATGGTCGCGCAGAATTCGACCACCTCGGCGACGCCGGCTCAATCTGGCAGCGCTGCCAGCCAGCAAACGGCTCCGCAGCGGCAGGTACCTAATCAGCCAGGAGACACAGCGCAGGCTCCGCAGCAAGGCGAAGCCCCCGAGGCTCAACAGGGCGATGTCTATATTTTCAAGAAGGAAGTCGACGAAGTCACTTTGCACGCCACCGTGGTCGACGATCACAATCGCCTGATTACCAACCTGACGCAGAACGATTTCACCGTATTCGAAGACGGCAAGCCGCAGCAAATCACGTCGTTCCGTCATGAGGACATTCCGGTCGCGATGGGGATTGTCATCGATAATTCAGGGTCCATGCGGGAGAAACGCCCGGCGGTGAATGCTGCCGCTCTAAATCTGGTGCAATCCAGCAATCCTCAGGACAAGGTCTTCATTGTGAACTTCAACGAAGAATACTTCCTCGACCAGGACTACACCGGCCAAATTCCCAAGCTGAAGGATGCGCTGGAACGCATTGAAGCACGTGGCGGCACAGCCCTTTATGACGCGGTGGTTGCCTCTTCTGACCACTTGAAGAAAAGCGGTCCGCTGGAGAAGAAGGCCCTCCTGGTGGTAACCGACGGCGAAGACAATGCCAGTCGCGAGTCGCTGGAGCAGGCCATACGCCGCCTGGAAGAGAAGAATGGGCCAACCATTTATACCATTGGACTGCTCGGCGATGAGCATTCCAGGCGGGCGCGGCGGGCCCTGCGCGAAATGGCGGAAGACACGGGAGGGGTCGCGTTCTTTCCCAAGGACCTGAGCGAGGTCCAGGCGATCACCTCGCAAATCGCCCACGATATCCGGAATCAATACACCATTGTGTACAAGCCCAGCACGCCGCAGAGCGCCGGCGGTTATCGCACGGTGAAGGTCGACGTCCAGGCCAAGGGCTACAAAAAACTTCAGGTCCGCACCCGCAGCGGCTATTACGCCGGTCAGCAACGCGCTTCGGCGACCGAGCAGGGCGGTAATAAGTAGTTGTCAGTGGTCAGCCACCCGAGAAACGAAAATGAGTAGCTCTAGTGCGGCAAAGGGCATTATGCACGCCTGGAGGGCTGCTCCACGCGTTGCCTATCTACCCGACAGTGAAACCGCCGTAAGGCGCGTTCCTGTCGGGACAATCTCAGTTGCGCCTCTGCCAATAAGAAGCAAAGCGGTGGAAAGCGATAGCATCGGACCGATCGAATTGAAGATCGAGGGAACGACATTAGCTTGCGCGTTGTTCCAAGCACCCATCGCTAACGCGGCTGCAGCACCTGCGCAGGAAGCCCAAATCCATGTCGTAGGTAGGCTGCGCAATCTTATAATGCCAAGCGGTAACAGCCAGACAAACGAGTACCAAAAGTAGCGATCCTTAAGGCATCCAAGCAGCCCGCGCAGCAAGCTCACGTCATTACGACGCAGGCCTTGAGCAAACTCCCAGGGCCAAATGAGACGGCCTGTTACGCTCATTTGAATCAGAACAACGGTACTCAATCCAATCAGAACCATCACGATCGACCAGATAGTCTGATTCAGCTTCCATCTGCCATTTCGGTATTCAGAGATCGCCCAGCCCGCCGTCGCAGTGGCACACATCGGCACAAACGACTCTTTGGCAAGCGCACCCAGGAAGCCAATGATCGGCAAGAGAAAGAATTTCCGCCGGAAGAGCACGAAGAAAAGGACCAACATGAAGCACGCCTCGCCCGAATCAACCAAGCCCAAACCGAGTTGTCTGTTGGGAACAGTGAAGTCGACGAAGTAGAGCAGTGTCCCGGCAAACGCTACCTTTCGGCCCAGGTACTCTGTCCCGATCAGCAACAGGAGCAAACCGCAGGTGGCTGTGAAGAGAGAATTGGACACGAGCAGCCCGAACGGGATGGGTTGCCAATGACCAATGTGCCCCTGGCTAATCCAGGAGAACGGTTTAGCGATCCAAGGTACGAGTAATCTGTAGCGCAGCAAATCGGCCGCGTCCAACGGCCTACCCGCCACCAGCTTGTAATATTCAATCGTATCAGGACTTACCGACCGCGCATCGTAACGGCCGACGGATGGGTAACCTAGTCCGAAGCAGATCCAGAAGAAAAGCAACCAGTAGACGATGAGCCTGAAAGCTTCAGTTGTGTTGGCTTTCATCTCAACATCCTCCTCTCTGCTTCAACCCCGTCGCCGTGGAACAACCCGTCAAGACCACGACGCGTTACGACAAAGCCCCTTTTGAGTGGCCCGCGAACCTGTTGTTTCGCGCCTCGAATCGAGATGATCGAGTGCAGCCGCTTCTTACAGCAAGTCCGTTTGTGGCTCGTTGAAATGGCCTGGAAAGACTTGTTGCATTGGACACCTGGAGGAAAGAACGTCGAAGGTCGTATTTCTCACCGCGAGGGCGTGGTCGTTGCGGTTGGGAAAGAGGCCCGGAATCTTTCTCCGAGGCACCCATCAGAATTTCATGCCTGCGGCCGTTTGTCAGTGATGTCTATTCCACAGGGACGTGATAAACGGGGGAGGCTTTAGCATTGATACACTACGCAGAGACCGCAGGTCTGGAATTGCCCTGGCTCCGCTCTTATCCTCCCCTCAACTGCAGCCGGTCGACGACGCTCACGTACAATCTGTGCTTGAGAGCAAGGTGACCGATGGCAACCAGCACGGTGGTGGCGACCATGAAGGGTTCTGTCCTGGGAGTCATCCTCCACGATGTCTGCGAGGAGATCAGGCTCGAACAATTGCGCGACATCCTGGGCGCACGGCGGGTTGAGCCCAGCTTTAAACACGCCACTCCGGACTATGTTCGCTTCGAGAATCCACCCGTAGTGGAGCGGCTCGAACCAGTTGTATTAACGAGTGGTGAGAAGCTGATTCCGCAGATCAAGTATTACGACTATGGCGTCATCAGCGTGTTATTTGAATTGGGATTCGAGGCCGACTGGGAAGCGCTGGTGCAACTGGCGGCCCGTTGGGTCCCCAACTCCGAGCTCGAGCGTCAGTCGCAGCAGGTCATTCGCGGCCGACTCGATCGCATCGCACCAGCCATGGTGCGTCCCTACCGCGATTGGCTCAGCGAAGACTACTACATCTTCACCCTGAGCGATGTTCCCGGACAGCCGCGCGGCTCCGATCTCCTCACGCAACACGGGCCGCAGATTGCCCAGATATTGCGCGGCGAGCTGACTCCGCTCGCGCGCGGGGAAAATGACGATGTGCTCCAGGCCAGCCTTTCCTACTATCCCAACGACTTGGTCGTGGTGGGATGGAATGCGGCGCTGGTTTATGACACCCCAGCAGGCGCTGAGACTTCGGTACAGATTCTGGAATACGTCAACTCGCAATTGCTGGAGTTCCGTCATTATGACGAGTTGCTGACCCGCGAACTGGCTGGTGTCTACACATCGCTGAAACATCGGGCCGGCTTCTGGCGCCGTTGGCAGATGCGCGCTGAGGCGTCGCGGCTGAACTCCGTGACCGTCGAAGTCACCGAGTTGGTCGAGCGCTCCGACAACGCCATCAAGTTTGTCAGCGACATGTTCTCCGCGCGCCTTTACCGGCTGGCGGCCGCCAAGGTTGGAGTGCCGGAGTACAAAAACCTGGTCAATGAGAAGCTACGAACCGCCGAAGGGCTGTATCGCTTTCTGGTCGACGAATTTCATCAGAGTCGGGGCTTCATTCTGGAGTTGATGGTGGTGATCATTCTGGTGATTGAACTGGTTTACCTGTTCCGCGGAAAGTACTAGAGCGTGTTTCAAAAACAGTTGCAGGTCGTGCCGACACCGCGGCCCGGAATAACGGCTTCAGCCGCTGAGGACAGGGGCTAAAAGCCCACAGTTGCGCCGACAACTTTACGGCACGGCTGAAGCAATGCCCTGATACAAACCTATTTTTGAAACACGCTAACACGCTCTAGAGTCGCGGCGAAAGAAATCAGAGAGAAATTTCGCTCTATTCTGCAAACCTCAATAGAGGAGGACTTATGAGGCTCGACCGCTTCACGAAAGCAATGCTAATCGTTATTGCAGTTCTACTTGGGATGATCGCCTTTCATCCCATTGTTCATCCGGCGCCGGTGCGGGCACAGGCGAGTGAAGCTTATCCCTTCTACCTCGAACCGGGTTATACGACGCTGCGCAAGCCCGACGGAACCGCGCAGGTATATGGAAAAGTCGCCGTGGACATGCGCAACGGAGACATCTGGGGATTCCCAACTACTGTGCAAGGCCCGTACCCGATTGACAACACCAAGACCGTGCCGCCCAAGTCCCATCCGATGTACCTGGGGAAATTCATGTTCAGCGAAGCTACCCGGTAACGTTCGTGTGGCAGTCCCGCAATTCTTAGGTGGCCGGGTGGTTATAATTTGTTGGGAGTGACTGGTTCGATGAAGCTTGCAAGCCCGATTCTTCTCACCGCAGTTCTTAGTATGCCTTGGTGGTGCGTTGGCCGGGTGCATGCGGCTGTTCCACCGGCGGCTGCCGCCAATGCCAAGAGCGCGAATGTTACCGTTACGGGCGACAAGACCTGGATTGACACGGGCATGGAGGTCAACGCCGGCGACAAGCTCCACATTACGGCGACTGGCACCGTCAACATGGGCAAGAATACCGGCGTGACGCCCGACGGTGTGCAGCGCGGCTGGTTGGATACTTTGCGTCCGCTGACGGTGCCGAGCGCGGGACGCGGCGCTCTGGTAGGGCGCATCGGCAACAGCGATGCAGCCACGCCTTTCCTGGTCGGGGCCGATGGTACCGTGACTGCTCCTGTGGCTGGACGGTTGTATCTGGGTATCAACCAGGATGCAACCCAGGCGCCGGATGGCAAGTACGAGGTGCATATCGATCGCACGCCTGCAACTGCCGCTGCCACTGGCAAGAATAACTACGACTTCAAGCCTCTGTTCGCCGAACTCGACCAGAAGCTGCCCTATCGCGTCACCGATAAGCCGGAGGGCGGCAATCCTGGCGACCTGGTCAACTTCGTGATCGTCGGATCGCAGCAGCAAGTGACCAGTGCGTTGAAGGCTGCGGGCTGGATTCCTGCCGACAAGACGAACACAGACGCAGTGGTGAGCGCGCTGATGGCGACCCTGCAGAAGAATTCCTACATGGCCGTGCCGATGAGCATTCTGTATCTTTTCGGGCGGCCGCAGGACTACGGTTACGAACGCACCGAGCCGGTGATGGTGGCGGCGCAGCGCAACCACTTCCGCATCTGGAATGCCCCATTCAGTACGCCGCAGCAGACCATCTGGGCCGGCGCGGGAACGCACGACATCGGCATCGAACGCGACCAGCGCTCGGCCAATGCGATCACCCACAAGATCGATCAGGACGTGGACAACGAGCGCGACTTCATCGGCGCAACCCTGCAGCAGGCAGGATGGGTGCAGGCGATGGACTACATGACGCGCTCGAATCCGATCAAAGAAACCAAGACCGCCACCGGCGGCAGCATCAAGTCCGACGGGCGGGTGCTGGTAATTGTGCTCAATACAACGCAAAAATAATTTGGCGGTCGGATCTCGTGCGAAGTTCAGTCGTCAAGAGCTGACCGCACGCGCGGGCGCGTTGTCGCCGTCGACGCCCGCTACCGGATTGCGTCCTCTGGTTCGGGTTCGGACCTTCGGTGCGTTCCGTAGAAATCGCATTAGCCTTCTGCCGGTAGCCTTTCCTGCGCGCTGCTTGAAGCAGGCAAAATCTTTTCTTGTCGTTGACCGTGAATTGCTCAACCGCCATCTCATCGCCAGTGTGGCAGTTCACTGCTTTCAACCCCACCACGTAGTCCGTCCCGGGTATCGCGATCGCACCTTCCAGGGTCGCTGCGCTTCCGGTGCGAACGCATACTTCCCGTGCCAGCTCGGCCGTTAGTGCCGCACCCTTCGGTTGCGCCATCAGGGTCATAGTCTTCGCTATGCGCTGATCGGAGAGCATGTTTAGGAAGGGAGACTGCTCCAGGTCCGCCCAAAGTCCTTGCCGCAACGTTTCGTCGAAAACACTATCTTCCGTTTTGTTATCGAAGTCCGCCAGCACGATCGTATCTTTCTCGGTGAGCACTGGCCGTCGGTGAGCGCGCCAGTAGAGTATCCCGCCGATCACGGCAACCAGCACGATCGCCACGCCGATCCAGACGAGGCGAACTCGCCAAGCCCGCGAGCGCGACCCGTGAATATCAGCGACATCGCGCGCCCGCTCTGTCGCCGCCTCAGTATCGAGTGCGGTCGCCGGATAGCTGGGCGCTACTGCTCCCGCCACCACCGCGGGCGCTCCACCGCCAATCAGGACCGGCACGCGCCTCAGCCCGCTTGAGTCGGACTCGACCACCCTGGGCCGTGGAGTGGGAATGGTCTTCGATTCCACCGGCGCAATGAAGCGGTATCCGTGGCGATGGACCGTCTCAATGTAGAGCGAATGGCCGGCGTTGTCCCCCAGAGCGGTCCGGACTTGCTGGACGCAGCGGTTCATCCGGCGTTCAAAGTCGATGTCGGTTTCGTCACCCCAGAATTGTCGCTGGATTTCTTCCCTGGTCACGATTTGACCGGCGTGGCTGGCGAGCAGAACCAGAAGCTTAAACGGTTGCGGTGGCACTTTGATGACAGCTTCTGACTTGCGCAGCTCTTCGGTGGCTAAATTTAGCTCGAAGACCCCGAAGCGTAGTAGTTGCTGCGTGGCGCTCAAATTGCTGTCCTGTGGCGGCCGCGGTTCCAGTTCGGGGATTATACCCCGGTTCTCCCGTCGGCCCGTTAACATTTTTTTTACATATCGCTCTAACTCTTCGTTTGTCAGTGGTTTGCCCGATCATCTCCTGATCACCCAGAAATCAGACGTTAGGGCCTTGAACCGCTGAGAAAAGTGGCGCATCGTGCGCCCACGAAAGCGGGAATTGAGCCAAAGCTCGATGAACTGCTTTTCGGGGGGGCTTCCGGGGGTGGGGCAACAATCCCGTCTCCGGAAGCGAAATGAGACAGAGCTCTTGTGACAGGCGGCTCTACGAAGCGCCGCCGAACATGCGCCGAAGGGAGGGCGCCATGAAAGCACAGGAAATTCGCAGCAGCAGGTTGGACTGGGGGCCGTTCCTGATGCTGCTGATGTTGTGCCGGCGCAAGCCGCGCGATCGGCGCCCAGTTCAGGGCGAACTAACGCTGCCGCGCGGATGTGCGTTCGCCGTGCGCTATAGCTCGCGGTGAAGGTGTGGAGGGCAGGGAGCGTTCGATTCCAGTTTGCGCAGAACGCTTCCGGATGAGGAGCAACTATGCGGTGAAGTTGCTCCTCGCTTTCGAAACTAACCGCCGCCACAGCCTATGAACAAAAGGAGGTCAATCATGAAAAGCACTCAGAGTATTCGGTTGACAACAGGCTCGCCAAAGCGGGTAGGACCGCGCTTGGCAAAGCTTTTCTCCGTCACCACGGGACAAAGATCCGTGAACATAATGCTGGTGATTGTTTTCACGGTGTTGGTTGCCGCGCAGCAGGGATTCGCTACTCGAAGAGACGTTACCAACGATTGCACCGGAAAAGATCCAGGCAAAGAATGCAAGTATCAACCCGGGCGCGAATCGTTCGTTAGGAACCACGACCACAAAGTGGTCGAAACCGACAAAGGATTCGCTGAACATCTGCAAGAGTACTACACGAAGGCTTCAGCCAGACCGGTGGACATTGTGATGCAGCAGTGTTTTGGCGGCGGATTCCTTCAGTATCTAAATAAGTGGCTTAGTGCCTACACGATTGCGACTGCCAGCGGCTGGGACGAATGCTCATTTAGCGACTCCAAACCTAAGGATGAGAAGCCACTGACGTTCCTTGAGAACTTCACCCGTTCGTGGCGAAAAGATGCCCAATTGTTTTCCGGGGACAGCTTGTTCGACCGCTTTATGTTAGCAGCGAATGCTGGAATCAAGAACGCAAAGATCCCCCCAGACCGATTCGCCCCGCCGGGGTGGAAGGACAATAAAGGGCATTTATGGATCGAGCGCCCTCAGTATCAATCGCCGGACAAAACTCCAGGAGGAGACAACGACAAACGTCCGCTGCTCGCTAGAGGTAAAGGAAACAGGTACGCAATCCTCGTCGCTTGGGACTCGCCGGACAGCCTATCGCCGCCTCCTGCCGATAGATTTGCGGTGGACATAGCGCGCGTGAACGACACCCTTCGCAACGTGATCGGCGTTCCGGCCAACAATATCGTGATTCTGTACAGCAATAAGAGGCCAGGAACGGTGATCAGTCCTTTCAATGGAGGAGGGACGAAGGGTCCCTTTGTCGGAGGCGATGGCGACCCGAATGGCAATGATCTCGGGACGTTCACGGTGAACGGCCCAAACGTATTCGGGCTTTGGAGAGCGGCTTTGCTGGGCAAATTGTTTGTCAACGACAAAGGTACACAGGGAATAACCTATGGGAAAGATGATCAATTGTTCATCTATTTCACCGGCCATGGCCAGTTCAAGGAGCCTACCGATCTCCCTTCGAGCGATGGCAGCAGCCTGAGTTATCGAATCCAGCTCGCGGATGGTTTCGACACTGAAGGCAACTCGAACCCAGATGATCCAACTGAGTTGACCAATCCCGATGGAGATGACCTGCTGCAAATCTCAACAACCACCCGCATTGACGATCCTTCAGTGGAATTGTCGGTCAACGGCGCGCCCTTCGGTCCGCTGCAGGATCTGGAGGTCACTGATCCCAGTCTGATTTATGACCTCGGTGACTTCGTTGCCAGACCAACTTATACCTATCAGGTGAGGATACCGCATAGCCTTCTGGGCATGAACCCGGAGTATGCAACGGTCGGAATCTCGAATATAAACGATCGCAATCTGGTGGCAGCGTTCAGCTTCTCGGGCGGTGACCAGGAATGCTTGGCTGTAGTCCCAATTAACTAGCTTAGCTAGCCGGGTACCCCCCGGGTGCCCCACCCAAGCCTCTTTTGCTTGGGTGGGGATTTTCACCGGGGACTTTAGCGCCGCAAGCTTGACAAAGTATGAGCTCGATATACGAGGCTAACGTATGAACTTGAAGACCGATTTGAAAGGAGTGCTTTGAAAGGAGGTGCATCATGGACTCGATGAGATTCTTGTTTGTTTACGGTGCTGGTATAGCTTGGGCGATCGTGCTGGTGGTAGCGGCTGCCATTTACTTTGTCTGCCGCGGAAACCGCTACTTCCTGCCGCACGGGTGGCGCGGATGGGTCGTCTTCTCTGTGGCGATTATCGTGGCTATACCCACGGGCGCTTTTCTACTTCGGATTACTCCGCTACAAGCTGTCTACCCGAAGATTAATCAGCCGGCCCCGGAACTTGGGTTTCACTTGCTGGACGGCGGCGGCGCGCGCAATCTGCATGATTACAAGGGCAAAGTGGTATTGCTGAATGTCTGGGCTACCTGGTGCCAGGGCTGCCGCCAGGAGATGCCCGATCTCGACAAGTTGCAGCAACAATATGCGAGCCGGGGTGTAGTGGTGATTACGGTCTCGGACGAACCCCCGGCCGATATCTTGAAGTTCGGAGGGCTTAAGTCCATGCATACCGTCAATGCCTATGTTGAAGGAGGGCAGAAGTCATCACCGCTGCTGGCGTGCGCGATAGGTTTTCCGGCCACCTACATTATCGATTCCCAAGGTGTGTTACGCGAAACGGTGTCGGGTTCACACGACTACTCTTTCTACGAGCAGCGCATAAGAAACTATCTCAATCGGGCCGGTTGAGCGGCGTAGCTGGGTGCACCACCCTTCTCGCCCGCTTTTGGCGAGAGGAGCAGAGTTTCGTCCAAAGCCGGCTTCCTTGCAGGAGGCCCCGGTGCGGAGGAGAAAAAGCGATCCCTAGAACGTCGTCAGCGCGGTTCCGGGCTCGCGCCAGGTGTAGGAGCCCAGCATCTTGAGATAGTTTCCGCGGAGGAATGCCGACGGGCTTTCGATATTGACCAGGCTCATGCTGCCCCGCATCTGCTTCACCGAGACGTACTCGTGCTCTTCCATCCAGCTCTCCATGCCGGCCAGCACCGTGCCGATATGTTCGATGCCGTACTTCAGCAGCGCCGACGTCATCATGGCCACGTGCGCGCCCGCCATCATGGACTTCAGCACATCGCTGGAATCATGCACGCCGCCGGTGATGGCAATGTAGGTCTCGACCTGGTGATAGAGGATGGCGGCCCAGTGGAGACGGAGACGCAGCTCATGTGGGCTGCTTAGGACCAGGTTCGGTACCACCTCCATCTCCTCCAGGTCAAAATCCGGTTGGTAGAAGCGATTGAAGATGACTACGCCGTCGGCGCCAGCTTCCGACAAACGCCTGGCAAAGTTGGCGCACGAAGTAAAGTACGGGCCTAGCTTCACCGAGATCGGGATGCGCACGTTCTTGCGGACCACGCGTACCAGGTCGCAATAGCGGTCTTCCAACGCGGCCGCGGTGAGCAAGGGATCGCTGGGAATGTCGAAGATGTTCAGCTCCAGCGCGTCCGCGCCCGCCTGCTCCATGTACTCGGAGTAGCGAACCCATCCGCCTGGCGAGGTGCCGTTGAGGCTGGCGATGACCGGAATGGTGACGGCCGCTTTGCCCTTGCGCAGCAGTTCCAGGTAGCGGTCGGGGCCGACATGATATTTCTCCATGTCCGGCAGATAGGAAGTGGCTTCGGCGTAGCTGTTGGCGCCATACTCCAGCGCGCTATCAATGTTCTCGCTCTCGGCCTCGATCTGTTCTTCGAAGAGCGAGTACATCACGATAGCGGAGGCCCCGGCGTCTTCCATGCGGGCGAAGTTTTCCAGCTTCTCGGTTAGCGGCGAGGCCGATACCACGACCGGGTTCTTCAGCTTCAATCCCAGATAGTTTGTTGAAAGGTCGATCATGATTTGCTCTCCTCGCTACTCGTCATAGGACTGTCGCCGGCTAAAGCCGGCTCACTTCAAAAAAATGCAGTTCAACGCGGACCTAAAGGGGCTGTTACGAAACTCTGTCGTCCCTACGGGACTCAGAGAAAATTTTCCAGTTCACCCAGCGCTCCGCCTTTGGCTCCGTGCTGGGCTAAGCTGTTTCGTGCCTACGGCACTCGTTCTCGTGCGGTTTGTTCCACCGATGCAACGTCGAACCGAGTTTCGTAACAGCCTCTAAGGATCCGCACTATCCATTATTTCTTCTCAACGGTCATCGCGGCCATGTGCTGGTAGAGCTTCCAGCGCTCGTTGACGTTTTCCTGGGCTTGCTTCAGCAGCAGCTTGGCTTCGTCAGGATCGCTGTTGACCAGCATGGTGTAGCGCGTCTCGTTGTAAATGTACTTCTCCAGCGGAATGCTGGGGGCCCGCGAATCCAGCACAAACGGGTTCTTGCCTTCCTTGGCGAGCGCCGGGTTGTAGCGGAACAGCGGCCAGTGTCCGGAGTTCACCGCGGCCTTCTGCTGGTCGATGCCGTACACCATGTCATAGCCGTGCGCGATGCAGTGGCTATAGGCGATGATGATGGACGGCCCATCGTGGGCCTCCGCTTCCATGAACGCCTTCATGGTCTGGGTGTCGTTACCGCCCATCGCAACATGGGCCACGTAAGCCCGGCCATAGTTCATCGCCATCATGGCGATGTCTTTCTTCGGGGTCCGCTTGCCGCCAGCGGCAAACTTCGCCACCGCACCCAACGGCGTGGCCTTCGACATCTGCCCGCCGGTATTGGAGTACACCTCGGTATCAAGCAGCAGGATGTTCACATTGGCGTCGGAGGCGAGCACGTGGTCGAGGCCGCCGTAACCAATGTCGTAGCCCCATCCATCGCCGCCGATGATCCATACGCTCTTCTTGACCAGTTCGTCGGCAATGGCCAGCAGATCGCGGGCCTCAGGTGCGTTGTTCCCCGCCAGCTTCTCCTTCAACGCTTTTACGCGGTCGCGCTGCGCGAAGATGCCTTCCTCGCTGGATTGGTCGGCGGAAAGAATCTCGACTGCGAGTTTTTCGCCGATGGTCGATGCCATGCGCTCGACCAACTCCTTAGCGTATTGGTTCTGCTTGTCGATGGCCAAACGCATGCCCATGCCGAACTCGGCGTTGTCCTCGAACAGCGAGTTCGACCACGCCGGGCCGCGCCCCTCGGAGTTCACGCTGTAAGGCGTGGTCGGCAGGTTGCCGCCGTAGATGGACGAGCAACCGGTCGCATTGCCGATGATCGCGCGGTCACCGAACAGCCGGGTCATCAGCGAAATGTAAGGAGTCTCGCCACAACCGGCGCAGGCGCCCGAGAACTCGAACAGCGGCTGCAACAGTTGTTGGTCTTTCACCTGGCCGTGGGAGAGCTTCTCGCGCGAGAACTCGGGAATCTTCTGGAAGTAATCCCAATACTGGTTGTACTTCTCGCGCAGCGCCGGCTGCGGCTCCATGTTGATGGCGCGGTGCTTGGCTTCGCTCTTGCTCTTGGCCGGGCAGACCGCGACGCATAGTCCGCATCCGGTGCAATCTTCCGGCGCGACTTGCAGCGTGTACTTCAGTTCCGAAAACTCCCGCCACTTGGGGACTGCAGTCTGGAAGCCTTCGGGTGCGTGGTTGATGGTGCCGGCGTCGTAGATCTTGGCGCGAATTACCGAGTGCGGGCAAACCATGACGCACTTGCCGCACTGGATGCACAGCTCTTCGTCCCACACCGGAATTTCCAGGGCGATGTTGCGCTTCTCCCACTGCGTGGTAGCCGTGGGGAAGGTGCCGTCGATCGGCATCGCACTGACGGGAATCTGATCGCCATCGCCGGTGATCATCAGCGCCTCAACGTTCTTCACAAAGTCGGGAGCGTTGGCCGGAACCGGCGGACGGACATCGAAGGTTGAGGTGATCGCGCTCGGAACCTTGACTTCATGCAGGTGCTCCAGCGCAGAATCGACGGCGGCAAAGTTCTTGCGCACGATGGATTCGCCACGCTTGCCGTAGGTCTTCTCGATGGAGTGCTTGATGGCGGCGATGGCCTCATCACGCGGCAGCACGCCGCTGATGGCGAAGAAGCAGGTCTGCATGACCGTGTTGATGCGGCCGCCCATGCCGGCGGCGCGCGCGACTTCCACGGCGTCGATCACGTAGAAGCGCAGCTTCTTGCTGATGATGGCCTGCTGCGCCGAGCGTGGCAGGTTGTCCCAGACGTCGTCCGGACCGAACGGACTATTGAGCAGGAAGACCGCGCCGGGATCGGCAGCCTTCAGCACATCGAGGCGCTCCATAAAACTGAACTGGTGGCAGCCCACGAAATTGGCGCGCGAGATCAGATAGGTCGAACGGATCGGCTTTTTGCTGAAGCGCAGGTGCGAAATCGTGACCGCGCCCGACTTCTTGGAGTCATAGACGAAGTAGCCCTGCACGTTCAGGTCAGTTTCTTCGCCGATGATCTTGATGGTGTTCTTGTTGGCGCCCACAGTGCCGTCGGCGCCGAGGCCGTAGAACATGGCGCGGACCGTCTCCGGTGCCTCGGTGGAGAACGCCGGATCGTAGGCCAAGCTGGTGTGGGTAACGTCGTCGTTGATACCGATGGTGAAGTGGTTCTGCGGAGTGGGCTTCTTCAACTCTTCGAAAATGCGCGCGACCATCGCGGGCGTAAACTCTTTCGACGACAACCCATACCGCCCGCCGATGACCTTGGGGAATGCAGCCATCGAGGCCTTACCTGCGGTGAAACCTTCCGTCAGGGCGGTGATCACGTCTTGATATAGCGGCTCGCCGATGCTGCCCGGTTCTTTGGTGCGATCGAGCACGGCGATACTCTTCACCGTCGCGGGGAGAGCTTGCAGGAAATGTTCGACGGAGAACGGCCGCATCAGGCGCACTTTCAGCACGCCGACTTTGCGACCTTGCGCAGTGAGGTAGTCCACAGTTTCCTGCACCGCCTCTGCGCCCGAGCCCATGACGATGATGACGTGCTCGGCATCTGGCGCGCCTTCGTACTGGAAGAGCCGGTACTCGCGACCGACGATCCTGGCGAATTTGTCCATCGTGTTCTGCACGATGGTGGGACAGGCCAGATAGTAAGAATTCACCGATTCGCGGCCTTGGAAATAAACGTCAGGATTTTGCGCTGAGCCACGCAGCACCGGATGATCGGGCGAGAGAGCGCGCTCGCGGTGAGCGCGGACCAGGTCGTCGTCGATCATGGCGCGCATGTCGTCCAGGCTGAGCTGTTCAATCTTGGAAACCTCGTGCGAAGTGCGGAAGCCGTCGAAGAAATGCAGGAAGGGAATGCGCGACTCCAGGGTCGCGGCGTGCGCGATCAGCGCCAGGTCCATCGCCTCCTGCACCGAGTTCGACGACAGCAACGCGAATCCAGTCTGGCGGGTGGCCATGGCATCCTGGTGATCGCCGAAGATGGACAAGGCCTGCGCGGCGACAGCACGAGCGGCAACGTGAATCACCGTCGGCGTCAGTTCGCCCGCGATCTTGTACATGTTGGGAATCATCAGCAGCAGGCCCTGCGACGAGGTGAATGTAGTGCCGAGTGCCCCGGCCTGTAGCGCGCCGTGCAACGCACCGGCTGCGCCGCCTTCGCTCTGCATTTCAATCACGTTGGGGACAGTACCCCAAATGTTCTTGTCGCCGATCGACGCCCACGCGTCCGACGACTCGCCCATCGGCGAGGACGGTGTTATGGGATAAATGGCGGCGATCTCGCTGACGTGGTAGGCCACGTAGGCGACGGCCTCGTTGCCGTCAAGGGTCACTTTTTGTCTCGGCATTTTGCCTCCTGCATGGTTCATCGTTCTCAGGCGAGGTTCGCAATAAATCTTCGTGGGCCACCGATGAATTCGTAGGATTGGTGGCGGCCGGTGAAGCAGGGCATTCGGTTGTTGTCACTTCGTTTTCGTCCCCCAGACGCGGCTCACGCGCGCGGTCTGTATGCGCTTAAGAATCGCTAGAATTCAAGATAGTCTGCGGTGGGTACTGGGGCTGTGATGGGGGCACTAACAAGTCTGTGACCGGCGTCACATACACGTGTTTGCCACTGTGGATGAAAACAGCGCGGTTGCGGGCAGTGTCACACTGCCATGACGCTGCGGTTACAGAAGCCGATTCACCAGCCGCCTAGAATGACACGTGTGCTGCGTTGGGGCCTCGGGTTGCAGCAGCCACCGTTCTTGGAGGCATGGTGAAAGCTGCCAGGCTACGAGTAATGCGATTTGGGTTTTCCTTCGTGCTCATGCTGTGTGGCAACGCGCTCGCGCAGACAGCTCCGACGGCCCCGATCAGTCACCACCAAGTTGCAGGCGGCCTTGCCATTGACATAGGTACTCTTGCGTACTATCGTGCGCGGTTCGTCGAGTTTCTAATTCACAGCGACAACCAGCAGAGTCACGTCGTCCTGGAACTGGCCGCTACAAAAATCGGTCACCTGGAGGAGCACGCGGCTGTTCAACTCCGATGCGGACCGCGCTCTGTTGGCTTTGACCAATGCGGTGAGGTTATCTTCGCCGAACTCCTGCCCATCAGGCCCTGTCGCCTCCGTGATCCCGTCCGTGTAAAGGAGCAGCCTGTCCCCCGGATTCAATCCGATCGTCAGGTCTTCGTATTTCCAGGCCGGGAAGACGCCGAGCACTGCACCACCCGCAGGAAGCTGCCGGGTAGAGTCCGAAGATACAAGTATGGGAGATAGATGTCCGGCATTGCAGTACTGGAGGGTGCGCGTCTGGGCATCGAGAACTCCGTAAAAGAAGCTGACGAACTTTCCGGTGGCGATGTTTTCGCACAGCACACCATTGACCCGGCTGCAGACCTCAGCAGGGCTGTCCGAATCGCGCGCAAATGCCCGCACGGCGGCCTGCACATTGGCCATGAGCAGAGCAGCGGACACTCCTTTTCCCACCACATCGCCGATGCAGATCGCCAGCCGGTTGCCGTCCAGCCGAAGCACGTCGAAGTAGTCGCCGCCGACCATCCGTGCCGGCCGCCACGAGATGGCAACTTCTAGTCCGGGGATTTGGGGAATGTCCTTGGGAAGTAGTGACTGCTGGATCTCGCGGGCGCGTTGCAATTCCTGGTCTTGCATTTCGAGCCGCGCCGCGCCAAGCTCCACGGATCGCTGCAGCTCGACGTTCCGTCGCTCCAGTTGCTCCTTGGTTTCGTTGTACAGGAATGAGATGACACCGATAACGACCGTGAGCAAGGACGGAAACTTCCACCCCGTTCTGATCAAATGCCCCAGGGATTGCGGCGAAGGCGGAGCGATCAGCCAGACAATTACGCTTGCGATCACGTAAATGGGAATGGTAAGAACAAGCAGGACAGCCAGAAAAACAAGCCAGTTGTAAGGAAACGGCCGCGCAGGGAACGTGGCGTTCATACGTTCCATGGAAAAGTTGAGGAGATTTCCGATGCACAGAGCGTAGAGAACGACGGTCGCCGGTCTGATCTGGAGTCCGATTGCCCAGAAAATGGCGAAGCCGATTACGGCGATGCTGAGATAAAGGACTTGTTGCCGGAGGAAGCGAGCCAGCCGCGAGGAGCTCAACATCGTATTAGCACACTGCTTGAATGTGCGCCGTGCGGAGTGAACACCGTTTTATTGTAACGCTGATAAGCTGGCGCGATTCGCAAAAGGCGCGAGCGAGCGCCGCAACCTTTGCCTTGAAATCTGTTTATGCTGCCTCACCGCGCTCCATCAAACGAAAGCTGGGGCATCCCTTTTGCGGAATGCCCCAGCGGTTAAGTTTAGCCATCGCCGCTCGCTCCCCCGCAGGGTTCGCGACGATGGTTCACGTTACTATGGGCAATTGCTGAACTTCAGAGATGCCACACGCGTACTCCAGTCGAACGTGCTATTTGGGACGGAGTAATACTCCTGCGCATACCAGAAGGTACAACCGTCGGAGCCATCGATCGCCATGCTGCTGTAGTCGCCCCAACGGTTGGAGGTGTCGCTTTGCGATCCGGTACCGGAAAAGATGGGTATCTCAGCCTCCAATGTGCCCAGCGGATCGGTAGTGATGCGGCCTGCGGCGGCCACTGAAGGATAGACGGTTGAACTGGAGAGGCTATATCCGAGCAGGATATCGCCTGACTGGTCTTGAGTCAGCGAACCCATCCAGCGGTGGTTCGAATCGGGAGCGAAAGTGCCTGACTGGAACAGATGGACCGAGGTTATTGGCACCACTTGCTGCGGTGTCCGGAACTCGTACCATCTTTCGCCAGCCTGGTTCCCGGATGCGGTGGTCACATGGTTTACATACCAATGCTGGAAAGGCTGATTTCGAACCGAGGATGCGGGCGAGACCGGGAACGGATCGTCCCAATAGGCGAAACGATACATCAGGCGATCGCCGAGAGACGCTACACCGAGACCGCCGGGTTCCGTAATGCACGCCCCCCGAATTGGGTTGCCGCAGGTGAAGGGAGTATAGGTCGGCACCGTGATGGGATCGGCCAGGCCGCTGCCAGTGAAGGTTGATTGACTTGGGTTGGGAAATACGGGGTGCATCGAATATAGATACAGATGGTCGTTGCTGTTGTCGACATCGTAGCTCCCGATGAAGAACTCATCCTGCCCGTTCGGAGGAGCAGTGTTGGAGTCGCGGTCAGCAGGCAATAGGCTGTAGTCGTTGCCCGTAAGCTGGAAGCAGATCTGTTCGGCGGTGTGATCGCCAGCCAGCAACTTCACGCTGTTGTAGGCGCAAACCTCTGCACCGACAAAAGAGCTGCCGCCGGGACCAAAGTTGTTCATGGTCTCAAAGTAGCCGGTAGGCCAAATCCCGTACTTGGGATAGTCGGGGAAGCCGGTACCCAACGAGAAAGCATACTCGTAGTAAGCCCCGGTCGCATCCGGCGTCTGGGAGACGGCAATACAGGCGGTGTACGGTGTAACGAAAGTGTTTTGGGCTAGAAGCCAGCGATGAGCTGACTTGTCCCACTGGGCGATGATGTCGCCGTCGTTTTGGCTGGCGCAGGTTCCACCCAGGCTAGACCACAGGGTGTTTCCTTCAATTGGACCGGACTCTACCGCTCCGGTTGTTTTGTTGAAGATCGCAAAGGACACGTTGACCCATTCCACTACCTGAGTGTCGCCGACCGCGGCGTTAGTGTCAGGGGGAGCATCGGGAACCGTATAGCCGGGAAACCCAGTTCCGACTCCCAGCAGGTTCAAGCCGACCGACGCATTCGCGGGGCCGCCGGGCAAGCTTTGCTCCACAGAATCCACTACAGCGCCCAATTTTCGGCCGGGATGAAAATTAACCCAGCGGGCCGGATTAGCCTCGTGGAAGCCCCAGATCGGTCGTTGCGGTAGCTTGGCAAGGTCGCCCAGTGGGGGCGTGACGGCAAACGCCACCGGACGATGGAAGGTCATTGTCGGGGATGAGTTGTCCACCGCCAGAAGCGGCAGAGCACATAGAATCAGCAAGCCCAGAGCGAGCGTGGACAAGCCCAGGATTTTCGTGTTACGTGGCATCGCTTTTCAATCTCCTTTTTCAACTGAGCGCAAGCGCCGTTACTGTTGCGAGGGTCGCAACTTGGGAAAGTTAGTTGGGTCAAGAGGCTTTCGTGGTGCGGGTGGCGGGCGCGGGTCGTGCTGACTCGCATGAACGGACTCCCAAATCAGCTGGTGCTGAGATGGGCTGACATTTAATCACTGTTCTGGAGGCGATGCAACTATTACTTACGTAGTTAACAAGACGGCACCTAAAGCGCTGATTGTCGCCGCGCAATAGCTTGTGCGACGGTTAGCTTCCAAACAGTGAGCCGCCGCGGATGGGTGCGAGCGCAAAGGTCAGCGCCAGCATAACCACCGCCAGCAACACCAGCCACCGGCGATTGCGGTCGAGGTGGGGCCACTTGGGAACGTTAGGATGCCGCAGCCCCGTGAATCCCAGGATCAAGGCCCAAACCAGCCATCCCGGCCAATAGAAGATGCCCAACGGTATGAGTGCGACAATGCTGGCCCGCGTCACCCACTTGTGAGCTCGCGGCGCTACCGCGTAAATGATATGACCACCGTCAAGTTGTCCGCCGGGCAGAAGGTTTAGCGCGGTGGCAAACATCCCCACCCACGCCGCAATTCCGACTGGGTGCAAGTACAAGCTGCCCAGCGCAACCGCGTGCGGTGTAAGCGGCGCCAAAGCTCGATGGACGAGGCTGAACACCAGGGGATAGCCAAAGTTTAGCGCCGAGTCGGCTGCCGTGGGCGGCATGGGTTTGGAAAGCGCGAGGCCCCAGAACAGTACGGGAATCGCCACCACAAACCCGGCGATCGGTCCGGCGATGCCGATGTCAAACAACGCCTGCCGCGAGCGAATCGGCGACTTGATGCGAATGACCGCACCGAATGTCCCGATCAACGTAGGAGCCGGAATGAAATAGGGCAAGGTCGCGTAAACGCCATTTCTGTTGGCAACCACAAAATGGCCGAACTCATGTGCCAGCAGAATGCCCATCAGCGTCAGCGAGAAGGGAAGTCCCAGCAGCAGGTCCGCCGGATGCTGCACCAGCCATTTCATGTGAAACAGCGGCAGCACAACTGAATCTTCGGTGAACGCCGGCAGATTGTGCAGAAAGTTGTATTCCAGGCGCGCTCCAACCACGAGCGTTGTAAACAGGGTGACGAGCAGCAGGAGGATGTGCAGCCAGTACCGGCGCTGCGGGCGAGCAGCGACGATATAGACCGGAGGCCGGGCCGGAACTTCGAACGTGTAAGAGATCGGAGGCGTGGGATCAGACATCGTGTACTTGGATGATAGAGGAATCGCACGGAAAACGAGTGCCCGGGGCGCACTTCCCGTCGCAGCGGCGGGAACACACGCGCGGCTTCGCGTTCGGCCCTGCCGCCAACTTGGCCGGAGTGGCTACTCGATCGATTGCAATTCCTTGCCCGGCTTAAAGCGAACCGCTTTGCCGGGCGGAATATTTACCTCCGCGCCAGTGCGTGGGTTACGTCCAATGCCCGTCTTGCGCGGCCGGACGGTGAAGACGCCAAAGCCGCGCAATTCAATGCGATCGCCGCGCGCCAGCGCCTTCTTCATGCTTTCAAACACGGTTTCGACCGCGGTTTCGGCCTTGGTTTTGGTGACGCCGGTCTTGGTGACAACTTCGTTGATCAGGTCCAGTTTGATCACAAGTGGCTCCGCTATATCCGCTCGCAGGGAGCGAGTGCCCAAGACTACAGGAACTCATGCGATTGTAAACGACCCGCAACATTTCCAGTAAGTCTTAAGTTGAGTTCGAGTTACACACCGATGCGCGAATCGTAGTGAAGCCCGGCCCCATTGTCAACCGTAGCCGCATTCCGTAAGATGACGTCACCTTTCAATCATAGGAGACCCATGTCCATTAAGAGTGACCGTTGGATCCGCAAAATGGCCACGGAACACGATATGATCAATCCCTTCTCGGAGAAGCAAGTCCGCGAAGGCGTCATCTCCTACGGTCTCTCTTCTTACGGCTACGACCTGCGCGTGGCCGACGAATTCAAAATCTTCACCAACGTCAACAGCACGGTGGTCGATCCTAAGAAGTTCGATCCGCGTTCCTTCGTCAGCGTCGATTCCGACGTCTGCATCGTGCCGCCGAACTCCTTCGCCCTGGCGCGCTCGGTGGAGTACTTCAAAATCCCGCGCGACGTGCTGACCATCTGCGTGGGCAAGTCCACTTACGCGCGCTGCGGCATCATCGTCAACGTCACCCCCTTCGAGCCGGAGTGGGAAGGCTTCGTCACTTTGGAAATCTCCAACACCACACCGCTGCCCGCCCGCATCTACGCCAACGAAGGCCTGTGCCAGATCCTCTTCTTCCAGTCCGATGAGCAATGCGAAACCAGCTACAAGGACAAGAAAGGGAAGTATCAGGGGCAGAAGGGGATCGTTTTGCCCAAGTTGTGAAGGCGGTTGTCAGTGATTGGTTGTCAGTTGTCAGTGCTAAGCATTTAGCACTCAGCATTCAGCCCTCAGCCGAATTGCATCCTGAGTGGATGGGCAAAGTGCTGCGCTTTGTTTCTGAGGCGTTGCTGGCACATCCCTGCGTGACGCAGGTCACCGACGGTGATCTGCTGCCCTTGACAAACTCTTAATTGGCCTGCAGAGGAAGTAATGTCTGGCTAGACCCGTTTCTGCGGGCTTTTGCGAGGCAACCTAGCACCTGAGACTCGCCGTGGCGCAAGCCCTTGCACCCAGGCACGGCGAAGACGGTAAAACGATCACCCCAAAAAGTGATCCAGCGCTCAGCCAACATTGGCCCCACTCTTCACGTACAAGGCTGGTGAAAACAGTGAAAATCCACTTTAAATTACTTTCGACGCTTTCCACCGGGTTGTCTGTGTTTCTGGTGGTTTCTTCCAGCACACTAAGTGCCCTCACCTATACCCTGCATGCCACTGGAGGATACACTAGTCAAACCAGCAGCTATACGGAACACCGCTTGCCTATGGCGGGCGACAATATCCTTGTTACCGGCCCGATGGAGTGGGACGCCCCTCTGGCCGACGGCATTCACGACATCGTGCTTAACGGCGCGAACGCCAGTTGGCAGATAGCCCCATTCGCCAATAATCTTTATCTCCATTTCGGCAGCACAGGTCTCGATGGGGTAGGAGCCAGCTGTGGTGGTTCCGTGGGTAACCCGGGCGACTGCGCTACCATGTTCGGCTTCACGGTTCTCCGGGCGGCTAACCCATGTATCGACCTCACAACTCCTGCCGGTTCATCCAGCACAGTGCTGGGCACGGTGGACAACGTTTCCCCTATCTACATCCGCTTTC
The DNA here is from genome assembly GCA_963836295.1 of uncultured Acidobacteriaceae bacterium. Classification (GTDB taxonomy): domain Bacteria; phylum Acidobacteriota; class Terriglobia; order Terriglobales; family Acidobacteriaceae; genus Bog-257. The sequence continues at coordinate 1,046,153 of CAWIIY010000017.1, forward strand.
AGCCGCTCGCTGGTTGTGCCAACCTCACCATCAAGAACGCCATCATCACAAATTTGGGCGGGGACTCCAGCAACGGTGACGCGTACTCGGGCATCGTGTTTATGCCTAACGCCGTGCTGAACGCCACCGTGGATGTTGAAAACGTGGAGGTATTGAACTACTACCGCCTGTTTTTGGGAGGAGCTTTATGGGCTGATACCAACTCCAGTTTCAAGTGGATGGCGGTGTCGTCCTACGGCGCACGGAGCCAAACATTCGGCGCCATTACGATTTACACCAACCGTGGATTTCAGACCCTGCAGGTGTACGATGCCACCGACTCACAACCCCAAACCACCGGAGTGTATTTCTATACCATTGGAGTCGGTACCGGTATAGACATACAGCGTCCCTTCGTGGCGGGTAGCGCTCAGTGGAAACGGACGGCATATACCAACGCTGGGCTTACACCCGGCAGCGGTGGCAACATCGTCCGCGACGTGTTCTGCCTGAACTATCAAGGATCGAGTGGCCATCGATAAGGTCGAAGGCGTTGTCAAGCGATAGTTCTCCTCAGGCGGTGCGTGAGCACCGCTCGTTCGCCAGTACGATTGAGGACGAAGGCCACTGGAGAACTCGCGTTAATCATGTCCCGGTGGAACCAACCTCGTTCCACCAACCATCGATTCGGCCACCAACTTCGACCATGATTCTTCTATGCGAACCTCCAGCCGTCGTAGCCGGTGCGAAAGTGGAAAACGGTTTTGTCGTTTTCCAAGGCCCGCAGGGCCGTCTTTTGCACCGGTCGCTCTGGAGGCGAGAGCGCCCAATCAGGCCATCGGTCTATCCGCCGTGGCGGACGATCAGGGCCACCCGCGGGCTACTCTCGATGCGAACGATCTCCGGATACGGCGTCTGGGTCCGTAACATCCAGTAGAGTCGTACTGCCAACTGGCGCGCGGCCGCTACCTTGGCCACGCCCTTCGGTTTGCGATGGCAGCGGTGTAGATACGGCCGCCGCAAACTTTCGTCATAGCGCACCGCGCTCTGCGCCGCTTCCACCAGCAACTGTCGCAAGAACCGGTTGCCCTGCTTGCTGATCCCGCCCAGCCGCTGCTTGCCGCCAGAACTGTGCTCGCGCGGAATCAGTCCCAGGTAGCTGGCCACCTGCTTGCCGCGCGGAAATCGCGAAGCCTCGCCGATGGTCACGGCAAACGCCAGCGCGGTGATTGGGCCTACCCCGGGCTGGGTCTTTAGGAGAAGCGCCATTTTGTCTCGTTGAGCCGTTTCTTCCGCGGCTCGATCCAAAGGCGCAATCTTACGATCCAGATACGTCAGCGTCTCCAGCAGGTCCTGGCGCCGGCACCCCGCCCAGCCGGGCATCGTCAACTCGCGGAACGCCCGCTGGCCCGCCTCGCTCCACAGCTGACGCTTCTTCTGCATTCCACGATTCATCGCCAGGTGCTGCAGCGCGTTCTTCACCCGCGTCCGCATCTCCACCAGCTTGTGTCGATGGATCAGCAACTGCCGGATGTCTCGCTGCTCAGCGCTCGGTCGCCACAACCGCGGAAACCGGCGTTCCAGCAGCAATCGTAGTAGGTGCGCTGCATCCCGCTTGTCGGTCTTCTGCTGGCGCACGTAGCTGGCTCGGATCTGCGCCGCATCCCCGATCCACACCTCGTGCCCCAGCTTCTGCAGCAGCTCCACGAACCACTGCACGTTGCCCGTCGCCTCCAGCCCGATCAACGACGGCTCCGGCAACTGCCGATACCACCGCTCCGCCTCGCCGTTGCCGTTCACCAGCTTCGCCTCCCCAGTTTCTCCGCTCGCGCAGTCCAACCAAGCCACTTGTTGCCAGCTGGGATGAAAATCACATCCTATAATCCACATCGAAGGCTCCTTCCTTCCCCAGCGTCTTTCGTCCTCAATCCACAAAAGACGTCTCAGGATAGTTGCGAGCCTTCGACCTTATCCAATCAGGCAAAGTGCGTGTTCGATACCGGCAGCAGCCAATACGGCACCAGCGTCTACGGGATGGTTTCTATCGGTAACTGGGAAACCTTGGCCTTGCGGCCACAAGGCTCCTACCAGGGAGCCAATCCCGAATGGACGAACTTCTGGCTCTCAGAAGATGGAACCGTAGCTAACGATCAGGGAGTGATATTTATCGGTGGTGGCCTGCCTCACGTTCACCATGGAGTCGTCGTTGTAGCTGGTCCCGCCGTTGCCTACGGGCAAATAGCGGTATTCGCATATTACGGAGCACAACCGAGTTGGGATCACTTGACGGTGGTTGGTCTCGATGCCCACAACCACAGCATGCTAAGTATCGGATTGCAGTTTGGAGAAAGCGGTTACGTCATTAAGAACGCCAACGGCAATTCCAACATAGTCATGGGGCTTGATCGTGGGATTGACGACTGCAACCACCCTGCCCCCGTTTGCAATGGCAGCACCTATAGGATTGACCCGGATGTCGGCGCCGGCGTTCATCACGACAACGTGTGGGATGCCTCACCCGGCTGGGCATATTTCTACAGCGGAGGGCTCGGTTTTGAGAACTCCGCACTTACACCGCATCCTGCCGCCGCCTACGGCGACCTTACGGTCAACCCGTATCTAACCGACACCAGCCGCACACCGTTTACGTTTGATCAGAACGAATTGGGTGGGGACGGCACGGGTAGCACATTGATTGCTCTGGCCAGCAGCCGTTGGCAATTGCCGGTTGGCTCATTGAATCCCACCCAGGCTGCGTTGGGATACCTGCTCGTTGGCTTTACTCCGATGAGTGGCAGCCCGGTTTGTACCGGCGGCTATCAGGGAACACAGATGGGAGCCATTCCTTGCTCGCCCAGCGTGAATTGACGCCATTTCGGTTGGTTCGAAACCGGCGCCCGTCGTGGACCCCGGAGACGTCCTCGGACGGATAACAACGTCGATGGTTCAATGCCCGGAATGCTAACGGCTGAATGCTGACGGCTGAATGCTCAGCGCTGCCCACTGACAACCGACAACCGCTTCTTTACTTCCGCTGCCCGGCTTCGCTTTCTTTGTACATGTACTTGATGCTGGGCTTGTAGATCAGCAGATTGGTCCCAAGGGTGCGGTTCACTTTCAGGCAGTACTTGTCGTACCATTCGATGACGCCGTGGATCTCTTCGCCGTCCTGCAGCACCAGGACCATCGGCGTCTTGGTCTGCATTTGCTTCTGATAGTAGAAATTCTCGGCGTGAGTTTGCTCCGGCGGAGGCGGCTTCTTGCCGCCGTTCATGGGACGCTCGGGGCGCTCGTTGCGCTCGCGACGCTCACCGGTTTCCTGGCGCGAATTATGATGATCGTTGCGGTTGAGAGCGGGACGAATCAGCTTGCGGTTGGCAAACACTTCGGAATCGAGAGCTCGGCCCACGGCGGTGGAGTCCATGGAATCTTTCATGGTGTTTGCTCCTATGGTGGTTTGCACACCAGCCTGACGAATGCTGCCAATTCAAGCGTGAACACAATACAGGGATCGAAAACACTTGGGCTTGAATTGTCCCAGGCTGCGAAAGGTGTGAACTTGCAGATACCCTAACACAGCCGAATGCGCAAAACAATCAATGACTTGGGATACTGTTCGAGTACTGCCGGGATACTACCTTGGTGCATGGCGTCAGGGCGCACGTTAGCGCTCCAGCGATGTCGCAAAGGTGTCGAGTGCCAGCGAGCGTAGCAAATTCCGGCGCATGCCGGTTTCCAACTCTCCGAGCCGCTGCGTCGCGGTCACAATCCACGCAAATTCCACCTGGGACGACATTTTTTCCAGCTCGGCATCCAGGTCCATATTGCGAACCAATTCCGGCGTCCCCGACTTCAGGAACAGCAGGTCCTCCAGCAGTGAGTACAGTGTCCGGATCAACGACTCGGTCTTCGCCTTGCCTTCTGCACCCGCACGATACGCATCAGTCACGCGAAACAGCGCGCTGTGATCTGCGCTCCCCATCGCAGGCCCGAGCAGCGCCAACGCGTCTTGGCGCGCAGCCCCATAGCCGGCAAGATCGAACGTGCGCGCGCGTCCCAGGCCGCCTCCGCACAAGCGCGCCACCAGCGCCCGTTCGCGGGCCTTCCATTCCGGACGCACCTCGGCAAGATACCGCTCCACTTCGGCGGCCGCGACTGGCGCCAGCCGAACCTGCATGCAGCGCGATCGAATCGTGGGCAGCAGCGCCGCAGGGTTGTCGGTCAGCAAAAAGATGGTGGCCGTCGCCGGCGGCTCTTCCAGGACCTTGAGCAGCGAATTCGCCGCCTCCTTCATGAACTCGGCATCGCTGAAGATGTAAACCCGTTCGCGGCCCTCCACCGGCTTGTAGTAGATCTCGTGAACAACGTGGCGAACCTGGTCCACCTTCACCAGCATCTGCGGTGGGTCGGGCGGGATGATGAGCACGTCGGGATGAGTCTGCACGAACAGGCGAGTGTCACGCTTGTCGGCGTCGCGCATGTTCTCGCGCGTTTCCACGGCTTCGGCGAAGCGTTCTTCCAGCGCATCGGCCTCGGCAATGCGAGTACAGTTGGCGCAATGGCTGCAGAAATCCGGCAGCCCGTCGGTGAAAGGCCGCTCCAGACAGTTCATCGCTTTCGCGACCATCTGACTGAGCGTGAACTTGCCTGAGCCCTGCGGGCCAGACAGGATTACGGCGTGGGGGAAGTGTTCGAGCGCCAGCATCTCGCGCAGGGTGTGAACGACTTCGGCGTTGCCGTGAAAGTCAGAGAAGGGCATAGAAGTTAATGCTCATGCTGGCGAGCTTCCCAAGTATGTCACCAAGGTGTTATACACTATCGCAGAAATAGCGGCAACTCGTATTGCGAAATCTTGCGTAATTCGCGCTGAGAGGCCCGCAGAGCGATTCGACCATGCCTAGGGGGTCTCCGTACTGCCTTACGGCGATCCTATGGCCATTCCAGCGCGTTCTAGGGGCATTCCAAGAGATCGCCAAATCGATAAAATCGGGTCAGCACGCCCCAGTCCTCAATTGTATAGCCTATAAGTGCTATATAACGCCGCGGCTTTGCACCAAATCAGACTGCCGGATGCCCCAGCCGCTCCTGTACGACGCGCTCGATCTCCGGCTGCACCAATTCGAGCCGCGGCCGCGCATCCACCACGACCACGCGTTGCGGCTCGCGCCGGGCGATCTCCAGGAACGCGTCATGCACCCGGGTGAAAAACGCAGCACTTTCTTTCTCAAAACGATTCTCGTCCGATGACTCCAGCGCGGCAGCTTTGTTGCGGCGGCGGGCACGCTCCACACAGGAGCTTACCTCACAGTCCATCAGAATGGTGAGATCGGGCCACAGCCCGTGACACAGCACCTTGTGCAGCTGCAGCACAGCGTCGCTGCCCAACCGCCGTCCCGCGCCCTGGTAGGCTTCGGTCGAGTCGGTGAAGCGATCGCACAGCACCCACTGGCCGGCATCCAGCGCGGGCAGGATCACCTCGGCGATGAGTTGCGCGCGCGCCGCAAACATCAGCGCCATCTCGGCGTGCGCATCCAGTCCGGCGGTGCGGGAGTCGAGCAGCACCGCGCGAATGCGTTCGCCGATAATCGTGCCTCCCGGTTCGCGCGTGGTCACCACTTCAATCCCGCGTTGGCGCAACGCCGCGGCGAGTTTCTCCAGTTGCGTGCTCTTGCCGCAGCCGTCGAGTCCTTCAAAGGTGATGAATTTGCCGCGCAGCGATTGTCCAGCCACGCTGCCATGATATCAACGACTAAAGCTCTTGTAGCAGTCGCACGCCGAAACCGGCCTTGCGACATTGACCACATAACTCCGAGTCAACCGTCAGAACAAGTGGGTACTCTCGTTGGTATTGTCTCGCCAATTCGATCAGGCTCGCGTCCACAGGGCCAAAGAGGGACACCATATCAATATCCATGGCAGCGAGCGGTATCACTTCTTCATTCACTTCCATGTTTCGGAATTCATCGTAAGCCTGACGCCACAACCTCGATCGGCCATGCTTTTCTGTTTCTCGAATCCAGTGGTTAAGTTCTGCTACGACTGAGGCGCTGGTCGTTTTGAGCTTGAAGGAAGCGATAAATTCAGAGCACCGAGCATAAGAGGCTGGAGTTGTCAGCCAGCGTAAGCTGTGGCGAAGCCGCTCGAAGCCAAGATGAAATACCGCGTGGTTTAGGATGAGTTCGCGTATGGGCCAGTGTCCAGAATTAGCAACTCACGCCTATCGAGCTCTCCACGGAGAGAAGGCATCAGGGTTGCTATGCGCCGCTCGCCCGTTCGTCTATCCATGGAGCCGCAGGTATGTCGAAGCTGATACAAAGATAACGTCTGTGCTCTTCGAGACGATTCAAAATAGCCTCAGAGATGTCGATTAGCCCACCCACAGCGAGCTGTAAATTCTGGAACGATTCGCGCTGTTTGTACGGCTCGAAGTCTTCGGGCAAATGCGGGAACTTGTCCCTGTTATGTACCCAAAACTCGTGCGTGACGTAGTGGGCTGGCAAGTTTTCGGTGTTGTTGATGAGATACTCGGCAACGTATTTCGGCAAATCGCCTTCGGCTATAGTCATAGGAACGGGCCGAGCGGCATGGGCAGGATCTCCAGCAGATTCTCGAACGAGATCTCGCACTTGCTTTGAAAACAACTCCGAATTCATTAATCCACGAAAAAACTGCTCGGCCCTGGATTCCACTTCCAGCAGAGCAAGGTCGTGCTTGCGAAATTCATCGGCAAATTCTGGATTCAAAGGGTCGGCAAGAAAGTCCTCCAGATTCGGTAGCTGCGAGGAATCGAGGTACTGTTCCACAGGTCTTATGTACTCACAACTTCTTGAGTACGCACGCCAACTCAGGTCCCCACGTTCAAGCAGAAGTCGCTCTCGGCGCAATCCCTCGATGATGGGATTCAACACGGAGTGGACCCACGCCTCCACACGTCTGGAATGAGGTGGGGGTAATGTCGCATTTGCTGCCATGGCGATAGGATATCTCATTCTTACTCTGGCTGTCCCACCTTTTTCATTCAATTCCTGTGCTGTAGTCAGGACCGCGCCCGCGGAACCATGGCTCCCGTGGCTTGTCTGTACTCGTCGTATTCCGGCCCGAAGGTCGCCGCCATGAAGCGTTCTTCGATCCGGCTCTTGATGGTGAAACCCACCCAGAGCAGGATGACCGCAACCACGCCGCGCACCTGGCCCCGATTCAATGCGGTGCCGATCATGGCCAGAATGATTCCGGAATAAATTGGATGGCGCACCCAGCGGTAGGGGCCGGTACGAATCAGTTGGTGTCCTACTTTGACGGTGACATTGCTACTCCAATTGCCGCCGAGGTAAGCCCTGGCCCAGATGGCGAAGGCCATCCCTGCAACCGTGACCGCAATGCCAAGTCCTTCGATCCAGGGCTCTCGCGGAATGATGCGGGTATGCATCCATCCCACCGGCAGGTCGGCACTGAACATTGCGTAAAAAGCAGCCACAGTGGCGATGACGTAGGAGAAGCGTGATCCAATACTCTCCCGCATCTGGGTTGGCTTGCTCCGCAGCGCCCATACGACCCACAGAACAAAGAAGGCAACCCAGAGACAACCGCAGATCGACATTCCGCTCATTGTGCTGACCCCAACCACGATACGTTACTGCAAGCGTGAAGGTTCCCGGAAGGCTGACTGCGGGCCGCGGCGCGACCATGATCGAGCGGGCCCGGATTCCCGCTTTACGGACGGGAAGACGGGATAGTATCTTTAGCCATGCGATGAGAGCGCATCTGCTTCATTCTCATTGTGTAGAGACGTCAATCTTATTTTGAATGGAGCCGCAGTGACGAAAAGCCGAATTCTTGCCCTCGTTGTCCTCGGTTGTCTAGCTTGTTTCCCCGCCGTTGCGCAGAAGACCAATATCGATTGGGACCGGCAAGCAAATTTTACTGAATTCCACACCTATGCTTGGGAGCAAAGTCCTCACCCGGCGAACGGTCTGTGGAACCAGCGAGTCCTTGACTCGGTTGACAAGCAACTGCAGGCCAAGGGGCTGCAAAAAGTGGATGCCAACGCGAGTCCCGACATGTGGGTGACCTACAGCAAGAGCATCAAGGACGAGAAAACATTAGTGGGAACCGGTTACGCCTACGGCCCGGGCTGGGGATGGGGCGGGTGGGGCGCGGGTGAACCCGCCATGTACAACACCTATGTGACCAAAGAAGCGACGCTGGTGGTCGAGCTGGCGGATGCGAAAGACAAGCAAATACTCTGGCGCGGCTCGGCTACCGGCACAGTCACCGACAATTCCAACAAGAACATCAACAATCTCGACAAGGCCGTTGCCAAATTGTTTAAGGGATACCCGCCCAAAGGGAAATAGAATCGCGTGAGATACAGCCATGCGTTTAGGCGATTACGTTGACGATTACTGCTCGCGTTGCAAGCGCACCACCGACCACGCGGTAGTCTCGATGGCAGCGGACGAAGTGCAGAAAGTTCGCTGCCGCACCTGCACCTACGAGCACAAGTACCGCCATAACAAGACCGGCAAGAAAGAGCTGACCAAGGAAGAAGCCTTCCAGAAGGTGCTGGCCAGCGTGACCGGTCAGTTGGGTGGCTCGGCTCCGGAACCTGCCAAAAAGAAGCGCACGAAGTAGCGCGATCCAGAGCAGGTTCGGAGGGAGTGAAAGCTGGGCCGTAGGTGGATTGACAGGCTGCTGAAAAACTCTGTGTGAAGCGTTTTGCCCCTACTCCTCAACCACGCCCTCGAACAAATTCGTCTCGAACTTGGCGTCGCGAGGATCGCGTGTCAGTGCAAGGTGATACATCTCCACCGTGCCGCCACGCCAACCAAGGTTCTTTCTCACGCGCTCGAACAGGGGCGCTTGCGTCTTGTGTAGGTGGAATGCCGCAACCTTCTTCTCGAATCGCTCCGGACCCACATCGATTCGGGCGGTCACTGTGGGCGGCGCGATCAAAGGGAAATCGGGCAGCACGAAATTCGCGGCGACGTAGTACAGCTTCTGCGCGCGGTGGGCTTGCAGTCCTTGCTCAATCTGCTCTGGAAAGCGATCCGCACGCCCGGCCCATTCGAATGCCATAGTCGCAAAAACGCCTGCCATGGCGTGATCAGGATGGCCGGTGAGTCCGCCGTCCGGCCCGAAGGTGAGCACCACGTGCGGACGAATCTGGCGCATGCGGCGCGTGAGGTCTTCGACAGCGTGGTACAAATCGGTGCGGTTAAGCTGCCCGTCAAGATAGTCGAGCACTTCGCATCGGCTGACGTTGAGTAGTTTGCAGGACGCCGCAAACTCGGCGCGGCGCAGGGCGGCGAGTTCCTCATTGGAGCGTGCCGTACCTCGATTACGGGCCGCGGTGCCGGCGGTCATGCAGATCACGTGGGTTTCTACGCGGCGGTCGTGGTATAGGAGCAGCGTGCCTCCAAATGCGCCAGCCTCGTCGTCCGGATGAGCAGTGATGCAGAGAAGCTTGAGCATAGTTTTTCGCGGCGGTCTCTTTTTCCGCCTTCCTACAGATTACAGCCTCTGCTGAGGAGCGCTTGCCGGGACCCCGTTGGCGCTCGTTGCTCACGATGACAACCCAAGGAAGTTGGTCCCTGCCCCCAAGTGACGCATGTCACAGGGCCCAGTGATAAGACTCACGGCTCCTTGGGTCGCTAAAATCCTATCTTGGATGCATACAACGAGCCGAACTCCGCAAGAGCGGGGGAGGAAAACCACAATGAGCGAAGGCAACGGCAGTACTCATCCGGCGACCACCAAACAATACACGCCGCGCCTGATTTTCTGGGAGGTGACCAAGGGGTGTAACCTGCGGTGCATCCATTGCCGCGCTACTGCGACCGAACTGATGTCCCCCGCCGACCTGCCGACCGACAAAGCGCTCAACATCATTTCTCAGATTGCCGACTACGGTAATCCCATCCTCGTGCTCAGTGGCGGCGAACCACTCTATCGTCACGACATCTTCCACTTGGCAGGGTATGCGACCAGCCGCGGTCTGCGGACGGCGTTAGCCACCAATGGAACGCTGGTGACCAAAGACGTAGCGCAAAAGATCAAGCAAGCTGGAATCAAGCGAGTCTCAATCTCGTTGGATGGCTCCGATGCGCACACTCACGACTCCTTCCGCGGTATTCCCGGTGCCTTCGACGCCGCTGTCTACGGCATGCGTAACCTTCAGGAGCAGGGAGTTTCGGTACAGATCAACACCACGATTGCGCGCCACAACGCGCACCAGTTGCCGGCTGTGCTCGACCTGGCTCGTAACCTCGGCGCCGATGCGCTGCATACCTTCCTGCTGGTACCCGTAGGATGCGGAGTGGATATCGCCGCCGAGCAGATGGTGCCTCCGGAAGAGTACGAGCAGATGTTGAATTGGTTTTACGATCAGTCGCTGCAGGGTGGGATCGAACTGAAAGCCACCTGTGCGCCCCATTATTTCCGCGTCGCGCGGCAACGCAAGGCGGCCGATCGCCTCGCGGGCCGAAATCTAGCTGCGGCGCCCGCACCTAGCGCCAACGAAATTGGACCGACGGACATGACCATGCCAGGCTCAACGGGTATCAACCTGAAGCCGGGTGGCGGACCGCCGGTCGGACACGCCGGACATCCCGGCGGCCACCCCGGAGACATGAACGCCATGACTAAGGGCTGCCTCGCGGGAACCGGTGTTTGCTTTATCTCGCACGAGGGCGAAGTCTTTCCCTGCGGATATCTGCCGGCGATCGCAGGCGATTTGCGCAAGCAGAGCTTCGCGGAAATCTGGAACGATTCCGATGTGTTCGCCCAACTGCGCGACGACGACAACCTGAAAGGGAAGTGCGGCTGCTGCGAGTTCCGCCACGTTTGCATGGGATGCCGCGCTCGCGCTTATGCTGCCACCGGCGACTTCCTGGCGGAAGAGCCGTTCTGCGTGTACGAGCCCGGCACCTCGAACCAGATGATTCGCGCCGCGGCGATCAAGCGATAGGTCGGGAAGTTGGAAGATCCGTGTACAGAGGTGTCATCCTGAGCGACGAGTCCGATCGCCTTGGCGAGCGGACGAGGAATCGAAGGACCCCTATCGCCGAAATAGGCGGTTTAGGCGCAAGACTCGAGTATCCACCATGGCCGTGGTAGCCACACACATCGCTTCGACACCCAGCCTACGGCAGCGGGCCCTGGTCTTTCCGCGCGAGCACGGCGCGTGGGGCATGCTGCTGGTGCCGCTCGCGACTGGCGCGGTGGCGGCGTTGCGCTCCGGTGTGAATTTCGCGGCCCTTGCGCTTTTCATCCTGGCGGCAATGTCGCTGTTCTGGCTGCGCACGCCGCTGGAAAGCTGGCTCGGTACTTCGGCGATCAAGGCACAGACCAAAGAAGAGCGCGCTTTCGTGCTGAAGATGATCGTCGCCATTGGCGCGTTGGCCGTGGTCAGCGTCGCGGCGTTGTTGTGGTGCGTACAGCCTCGGGGGCTGCTTTTTGATCGGCGCGGTGGCCAGTCTGGCGTTTGCCACGCAAGCAGCCGTCAAAAAGCTCGGGCGCAAAGCAAGAATGCCGGCGCAGATCATCGGCGCGGTGGGTCTTACCTCGATGGCGGCGGGCGCGTATTACGTTGCCACCGGCAAACTCGATCACACCGCGGCCGCGCTGTGGTTGGCGAACTGGTTGTTTGCTGGCGATCAGATTCACTTTGTGCAGGTGCGCATCCGCTCCAGCCGCGCCGGCAGCCTGGACGAGAAGATGAAACAGGGATTGCCCTTCCTCTGCGGACAAGTGGTCCTCATCGGCGTAATCCTCGCCGCGTGCCGATTTCGACTTTTCTCGGATGCCATGGCATTGGCCTTCTTGCCTGTGCTGGTTCGCGGAACGTGGTGGTTCGTCCGCCGTCATCGTCCGCTCAACGTGCACAAGCTCGGCCTCAGCGAGCTGGCCCACGCCTCGATCTTCGGTACGCTACTGTGCGCGGCGTTCATGTTGTAATCGTGGTGTTATCTTCATCCGCTGTGTTGAGATCGCTTGACATCCCTTACAATCATGCCGATGCCCACGGCGAATAACGCTTCCGCAGCAGCTTTCCTTCTGAAGCGTCGGTTTTCAATCATTGGACTCGCCGCACTCGCACTTGCAGGGGGCACCCTTGCCAGAAGCACGGCTGCGTTGCAATCAGATCCGTCGGCAGGAGGTCGCTCGCATATGGCACTCGTGCTCAAGAGCTCCGCATTCGCGCTCGGCGCAGAGATTCCGAAGAAACATAGCTGCGAGGCCGCGGACGTGTCGCCAGAGTTGGAATGGAGCGGGTCTCCGGTGCACACTGTCAGCTTCGCGCTAATCATGGATGACCCCGACGCGCCTGGCGGAACATGGGTGCACTGGGTGCTGTGGAACCTGCCCGCGAGCGCCCATGAGCTTCCCGAAGCGGTCGCGAAGCAGGACCAGTTAGCTGATGGAACGCGGCAGGGCCGCAACAGTTTCAGGAAGATCGGCTATAACGGCCCGTGCCCGCCGCACGGCAAGCCCCACCGGTATTTTTTTCGCTTATATGCGCTGGATGCAAAACTTGATCTCGCACCGGGCGCCAACCGCTCGGACCTCGAAGAGGCCATGAGGGGCCACGTTCTACTCCAGGCAGAATACATGGGAACCTATCGGCGATAGCGGAAAATGCTTGGCTTAAGATTCCTTCTTCAGCCTCACCTCGCCGGGCCATTCGGATGAATGGCGCTTCTGTCGCCAAACATCGGAACGTTCATCCCACAATTCCGTCTTGCCACCCGGAGCGATTCCGTCCATAATTGATCGTGCACCCATACGCGCTCCACCCTGACCGCGCTATTACGCTGGCGGACAGGGCTCCCCTTAAAACGGCGGAGAAGGGAAGCGGTCTCGCCGGGTACACAAATCCCCAAAACAGAGGAAACGATGTCCGCAAAGTACATCTTTGTGACTGGTGGTGTAGTGTCTTCGCTTGGCAAGGGACTGGCGGCAGCCTCGATTGGCTGCCTGATGGAAAGCCGCGGCCTGAAAGTAACCCTGCAGAAGTTTGATCCCTACTTGAATGTAGACCCGGGTACCATGTCGCCGTTCCAGCATGGCGAAGTCTTCGTCACCGATGACGGCGCGGAAACCGACCTCGACCTCGGCCACTACGAGCGCTTCACACACTGCAAGCTAACTCGCGACAACAACTGGACCACTGGCCGCATCTACGAAACCATCATCGCCAAAGAGCGCCGCGGGGATTATCTCGGTAAGACTGTGCAGGTCATCCCTCACGTCACCAACGAGATCAAGAGCGCGATGAAGAAAGTGGCGCAGGATGTAGACCTCGCCATCATCGAAATCGGCGGTACCGTCGGCGACATCGAATCCCTGCCTTTCATTGAAGCGATCCGGCAGATGCGCCAGGAACTGGGCCGCGACAATACGCTGTTCGTCCATGTCACTCTGGTGCCCTATATCGCCGCTGCCGGCGAGTTGAAAACCAAGCCCACGCAGCACTCCGTGAAGGAGCTGCTCAGCGTTGGGATTCAGCCCGACATCCTGCTGTGCCGCACCGACCGCTTCCTCTCCAAGGACATCAAGTCGAAGATCGCGCTCTTCTGCAACGTGGAAGACGAGGCCGTCATTACGGCCAAAGACGTGGCCTCGATCTACGAAGTTCCGCTGGTGTTCGCGCACGAGAAAGTCGACCGGCTGGCATTGCGGTACCTGCGCCTCGACGCCAAAGAACCTGATTTGAGCCGCTGGGACGAGTTGGTTCACCGGGTGTACAACCCCAAGGATGAGGTCACGATCGGCATCCTCGGCAAGTACGTGGAGTACGAGGACTCCTACAAGTCGCTGAAGGAGGCGCTGGTACACGGCGCGCTTGCCTACAACCTGAAGCTGAACGTGAACTGGATCGAAGCTGAAGGGCTGGAACAGAAGGACCAGAGTGTGCAGGCGCAGCTTGAGCACGTGGACGGAATCCTTGTGCCGGGCGGCTTTGGCAAGCGCGGTATTGAAGGCATGCTGAAGGGCATCCAGTACGCTCGCGAGAACAAGGTGCCATTCTTCGGGATTTGTCTGGGCATGCAAACCGCCTGCATTGAATTTGCGCGCAACGTCTGTGGCTTGGAGCAGGCCAACTCCAGCGAGTTCGATCCGGCGACGCCACATCGGGTCATCTACAAACTGCGCGAATTGCGCGGCGTGGAAGAGTTGGGCGGCACTATGCGCTTAGGTGCGTGGACGTGCAAGCTCGAGCCGGCACGCTGGCGCATAAGGCGTATGGGCAAAATGAGATCAGCGAACGGCATCGCCACCGCTACGAATTCAATCGTGAATACGAGAGCATGCTGACCGCCGGCGGACTGCGTATCAGCGGCGCAACGCCTGACGGAACCTACGTCGAGATCATTGAACTTGCCGATCATCCGTTCTTCCTGGGCTGTCAGTTCCATCCCGAGTTCAAGTCGAAGCCGCTGGAGCCGCATCCGCTGTTCTCGGCGTTCGTGAAGGCGTCGTATGAGAACCGTCTTCGGCGCCAGCACACCCAGGAAGAGATTGCGGTAGAGATGTTCCATCGCCCGGAGAAGGTGAAACACTAGAGTTGTGACGCATCCCTTCCAAGTCGGCGACGTGACCATCGGCGGAGGCCAACTGTTCCTTATTGCTGGGCCGTGCGTCATCGAGAGCGAGGCGCACGCGCTCAAGATGGCTGTGGCAATCGCGGATGTGTGTCGAGAGAAGAAGCTTCCTTACATCTTCAAGGCCTCATACGACAAAGCGAATCGTACCTCGATCCGCAGCTTCCGCGGGCCGGGCCTGGACGAAGGTCTGCGCATTCTTCGCAAAGTTCACGAGACCGAGAAAGTTTCCGTGTTGACCGACGTCCACGAAGCCGCAGACGTGCCGCGCGTGGCCGATGCCGTAGATGTACTGCAGATTCCCGCATTTCTCTGCCGCCAAACCGATCTGCTGGTCGCGGCAGGGAAGAGCGGCTGCGCGATAAACGTCAAGAAGGGACAGTTCGTCTCGCCGTGGGACATGCGCCATGCAGTCGAGAAGGTGCGTGAGGCCGGTGGCGAACGCGTTTTCCTGACCGAGCGCGGCGCGTCGTTCGGCTACAACAACCTCGTGGTGGACATGCGCTCGCTGGCCATCATGCGCAAGTTTGCGCCGGTAGTCTTTGACGCAACACATTCCGTGCAGCTTCCATCGGCCGCCACCAATGGCGACGCGGCACAAAGTGGCGGACAGCCGGAGTTTATACCGCTCCTGGCGCGAGCGGCCGTGGCAGCAGGCGTCGACGGTGTATTCGTCGAAGTACATGACAACCCCGCCGAGGCGAAATCCGACGGTGCCAACGCGCTGGATCTGAAGCTGTTGCCGGGAGTGCTTGATCAATTGCTCGCAGTGCACCGCGCGGTTCGATAGATGCCAGCGCCGTCCCGGAATGGTGCGCCCAATTCAATGCGAATTTACGCTTTTAGCTGGCCGAAAGCCGCCCCTTGGCCTTAAAATGTTGGGAGTTCCTCGGTTATTCTTTATCTTAGGTGTTTGGTTCCCAGCGACCGAAGCGCCCGTCTGCCCAGCCGAAGTGCTTAGTGTCGAAACCATGAGCTAAAAGGAGTTTGCATTGTCCAAAAAGCGCTATCTGTTTACGTCCGAGTCGGTGACCGAAGGGCACCCTGACAAAATCGCCGATCAGATTTCTGACGCAATCCTCGATGCGTGCCTGAAAGAAGATCCTTACAGCCGTGTAGCTTGCGAGACCCTGACGGCCACTGGTCTGGTGGTCATCGCCGGCGAAATCACCACCAAGGCGTATGTTGACTTCCAGTCGCTGGTGCGCGGCGTTGTCGCCTCCATCGGTTACGACAACGCCCTGTACGGCTTCGATTCCAACACCTGCGCGGTCATCTCCAGCATTAACAAGCAGTCGGGTGACATCGCCATGGGCGTGGACACCGGCGGCGCCGGCGACCAGGGCATGATGTTCGGCTACGCCACCAACGAAAACGGCGATTACATGCCGACGCCAATTTCGTTGGCCCACAAGCTGTGCCAGCAGCTCACTACAGTCCGCAAGAACGGCACTCTTCCTTATCTCCGGCCCGACGGCAAATCTCAAGTTACAGTTGAATACGACGAGAACCACCGGCCAGTCCGCATCGATGCGGTGGTCATCTCCAGCCAGCACTCGGAGACGGTTTCGACCGAGGAGTTGCGCGCCGATATCCTGAAACACGTGATCCAGGCTGCGCTGCCCGAGCAGATGCTGGACGAGAACACCAAATACCACATCAACCCGACCGGTCGCTTCGTGATTGGCGGTCCCATGGGCGACACTGGACTGACCGGTCGTAAGATCATCGTGGACACCTACGGCGGAATGGGACGTCACGGTGGTGGCGCATTCAGCGGCAAGGATCCGACGAAGGTTGATCGCTCCGCCTGCTACATGGCCCGCCACATCGCCAAGAACATTGTTGCCGCCGGACTGGCCGATCGCTGCGAGGTGCAGCTTGCTTATGCCATCGGCGTGGCCGAGCCAGTCAGCGTGCTGGTCGATACTTTTGGCACTGCGAAGATTGACGAAGCCAAGATTGCCGATCTGGTGCGCGCCAATTTTAAGCTGACCCCGAAGGGCATCATGGAGTCGCTGAACTTGCGTCGTCCGATTTACCGGAAGACTGCGGCCTACGGACATTTCGGCCGTCAGGATCCCGACTTTACGTGGGAGCGCACGGACAAGGCCGCCGCTCTTCGCGAGCAGGCCGGCCTGGCGAATGAGAAAGCCCAGAAGACGGCACAGGCAGCAAAATAGGGCAGTTGTCAGTAGTCAGTTGCCAGTTGTCAGTTAAGAACGACGACTCGAACCGGCCGATCCGTTCGAAGTAGCGCCTCACGCTGGTTGTGGCAACAGACGAGCCCCGGAGGGGCGAAACAGCTTAGCCCAGCGCTTCAGCGCTGGGTAGGCCTCCCAATTGACCCGAGTCCCGTAGGGACGACAGAGCCAGACCAGCGCTTTAGCGGTGGGCTACGTTTTCGTAAAGCAGCAGAGACGGTCGCGTGGCAGATTACATCGTCTATCACAATCCGGATGTCATGGGTTATCCGGGAGTCCAGGTTACGACTCTCGAAGTTGTAACTAACCACGTTGTTAAGGACGCGATTGGCGGCAGAGTCTGGCTGCTAACGGGCGAAGGAAGACCGCGAAAGTATTATCTCCGCCTCGAGTCGGTCAGCTCTGGTGAGGACGCTGGTTTTCGAACGAGAATCAGCGGAACTCGTGGGCAAATTTTAGAGCCAATGCCAAGCCTCGACCATGAAGAGTGGCTCGCGCAACTTAAGCGCGATACTGGCAACTTCAGCTTCGGGTTTAGACCAATCCGAAACCCTCATGTAATAGACGGCCTCGAGAAGGTGGCCGGCATTTCGGCGAAAGCCGCAACTTCAAACTAAAGAAAACGGGTACAGAACTCAATTATGTCAACTACATCCACTCGCGTAGCCGGCGATGTCGCCAACCTCGCACTTGCCGACTTGGGCAAGAAGCGCATCGACTGGGCTAATCAATCTATGAAGGTCCTGCAGATCATCCGCAAGGACTTCATCAAGAACCAGCCATTGCAGGGCATTCGGATTTCCGCATGCCTGCACGTCACCGCCGAGACCGCCAACCTGGCGATCACGCTGCGCAATGGTGGCGCCGACGTCGTGCTCTGCGCCTCCAACCCTCTGTCCACCCAGGACGATGTTGCCGCCTGCCTAGTTCGGGACTTCAACGTTCCGGTCTATGCCATCAAAGGCGAAGACAACGATACCTACTATTCGCATATCATGTCGGCGCTCGATCACAAGCCGCACATCACGATGGACGATGGCGCCGATCTGGTGACCACTGCACTGACCAAGCGCACCGATGTGTTGGATGGCGTAATTGGCGGCACGGAAGAGACCACCACTGGCATCATTCGCTTGCGCGCCATGGCGAAGCAGGGCGTACTGCGCTATCCCGTCATCGCGGTGAACGACGCCGACACCAAGCACCTGTTCGATAACCGCTACGGCACCGGACAATCCACCATCGACGGCATCGTGCGCGCGACCAACTTCCTACTGGCGGGTTCAAAGTTCGTGGTCGCCGGATACGGCTGGTGCGGCCGTGGACTGGCCAGCCGCGCGCGCGGATTGGGAGCCGAGGTCATCGTCACCGAAATCGATCCCACGAAGGCGATCGAAGCCGTCATGGACGGCTACCGCGTGATGAGCATGGACGAGGCCGCCAAAATCGGCGACGTCTTCTGCACCGTCACCGGTAATAAGAGCGTGCTGCGCAAGGAGCACTTCGAGGTCATGAAGGACGGCGCGATCATCTCGAACTCCGGCCACTTTAACGTCGAGATCGATATTCCCACGCTGGAGAAGATGTCTTCGTCGAAGCGCACCACGCGCAACTTTGTCGAGGAGTTCTCGCTGAAGGACGGCCGCAAGATCAACTTGTTGGGCGAAGGCCGCCTGATCAATCTTGCCGCAGCGGAAGGCCACCCAGCGTCCGTGATGGATATGAGCTTTGCCGACCAGGCGCTTTCGGTGGAGTACCTGGTGAAGAACCACAATCGCTGGAGAAGAAGGTCTACGTGGTTCCGGAAGAGCTCAACAAGCGGGTCGCGAAGCTCAAGCTGGAGTCGATGGGCATCAAGATCGACCGCCTGACTCCGGAGCAGGAAGAGTACCTCGCAAGCTGGAGCGAAGGAACGTAAGAACAGTGGTTAGTGAATAGTGGTTAGTGGATAGCATAGGGTGCCCCGTTCTAGCCTGCTTTTGGCTAGGGCGGGGCTTTTGAGTTTCTCCAGCCAGGAATCCTCACCGAAGCAAGAGAAGCCTCCGGACGCTTATCTGATAGCTGACGGCTGAGAGCTGATGACCTCGTTTCTGCTGCTTACAAACGCCAATACCATGGCCACTGCTGCGACTCCCATCAACAGGAACACGCAGGCGGGCCATCCGCCGGCCACCCACGCCCAGCCGGTAACGATTGCTCCCAAGCTGCCGCCGATGTAATAGAACGTCACGTATAGTCCCGCGGCGGAGAGCCGCGCTCGGTCGGAAACGATTCCGGTTTGCACGGTGCCCACCGCCTGATAAATGAAAACTCCCGACGAAGCCAACGCCAATCCCACAACAATAACCGCCAGCGAATGCAGCAGAGTCAATAACAATCCCACCGACGTGAAGCACACGGCCATGACCGAGGTCAGCCCGATGCCATAGCGATCCAGGCAGCGGCCCGACAGCGGCGTCACAACGAAGCCCAGCAGGTACACGAAAAAAATGCTGCCGAGTTGTTCCGAGTTCAGCCGATACGGCGGGTTGGCGAGGTAGAAGTTAGCGTAGGTGAACGTGCCCACCAGGCAGAAGAGCGCGGAAAATCCCATTCCGAAGACCGCGACCAGGCGCGGATTCCGCAGGTGTTGCCAGCCCTCCGAGATCGAATGCGCGATGCTGGGCGCCCGCACGAAGCGCTTCGCGCGTGGCAGCGATCGTTGCACAATAATCGCACCCACGAGGTTGACGATGCCGATGACGAGAAATGCGTCTCGCCACGAAAAATGATGCGACACAACTCCGGAGATGTAGCGTCCCAGAAAGCCGCCCAGCACCGTCCCTGAAATGTATGCCGACATGGCTTGGCCCACCTGCTGGCGGGCGAACTCCTCCGTGATGTACGCCATGATGACCACGATCACGCCCGGCACGAAGACTCCCTGCATGAACCGCCAGAAGATGAGTTGATGCAAATTCTGCGAGGTTGCGGCCAGCAAGGTCGGAACGGTCACCGCGTAAAGCGACGGGACGATGACCTTCTTGCGGCCGATGGATTCCGCCAGTAAGCCGATAAGAGGCGCGGTCAGCGCCATCGCCAGGATAGTCGCGCTCACCGTCAGTGAAACCGCAATGGCCGACGCGTTGAAGACGTGTTGCAGATACGGAAGCAGCGGCTGCGTGTCGTACACGTTCAGAAACGTGCACATTCCCGCGAGCATGCAAGCGGCAATGGCGACCCGCGACGGGGTGGTGGAATCGACATTGGAAACCGGATTGGGTGCGGCAACATCCATCGCAAGGAGCGCGAGATACGCTTGGCTGATGGACGTCATCCGCAGGCGGGGAAACAGTCCAACCCGGAATTATAGGGGAAGCAGCGACTGGCGATTGTGACGTCTACAACACTACAAGCGTGATACCGCGATTGCCTCTTCCAAGGTCGCTGTCGCTCTTCAGTTCCGGCATGCGCTTGAGAAGTTCCCAACTGCGTTCGTCGCTGGTGCGCCAATTTTCGCCGTAGATGCAAGCGCGAATCTCTTTCGCCTTCGCCATCTGCCGCAAGGTGGACTGTAACGCAATGCGCAAGTCTCCTCCGACGCCGCTGGAACCGTAGCCGTGAACCAACTTCAGCACCCGCACGCCACTCTGCTGCGCGACGCGCAGCTCGGAACTCAGCCGTGAGCGCGCCTGCGGGACGCTCGGCATTCCGGCTTCAAGGTTCACGATCTTGATAGTGGCTGCCATGGGGAAGTCGGGAGGAAAGTGGATCTCTCAACGAATCAAGTCGCTCGCGACGACAAGTACAACAGTCGTAACACTCGTTCTGAATCGATGATTCACCAGCCCCCACGTTTGAAGGGGCACGGATTCAGCCGTGCCGTAGCCTACCGTCATTTATCGTGGCTTTAGCCACTGAGGGACTTCGGTGTCGAGACGAAGCGCGAGTTCCCTCAGGGGCTGAAGCCGATCACGCACACGCCACGGCTGAAGCCGTGCGCCTTCAAAGCCTGGAGCTTTTATCTACCGAAACCAATAAACGGATAAAACGCCCGCGCCACATCGTTTGCCAGGCCTTCAAATCTTGTTCCGCGTATGTGAGCAACATTCCGGAAAATCACGATATCATCTTTACGTCGGTGATCGTAAATGAAAGATATCGCCTCATGGGCGCTGGAAACCGCTAAGCTGCGAGGCGCCACTCATGCAGAGGCCCGCATCGTGGACGACCGCAGCCGTTCGCTCGCCACCAAGAATGGCAGGATCGCCGGCGCCTCCGACTCCGAGTCGCTGGGCATGGGCATTCGCGTCATCGCCGATGGCGGATTCGGCTTTGCCGCCACCGATGACCTCTCGCGAACAGGGGTTGAAGCCTGCGCGGCCAGAGCTGTCGAGATCGCCAAAGCATCGTCGACCGTAAAGTCGCAGGAGCTGTATCTTGTACCGGAGCCGCCGGCCAAAGGTGAATGGGCTTCGCCGTGCGAGATCGACCCGTTGGGTATCCCCATCGAAAAAAATCTGGATCTGTTGTTCGCGATCGACGCTGCTCTGCTTGCGGTGAAAGGCGTGACCTTGGCGGAGACCAACATGAACTTCCGGCGCTATGAGCAGTGGTTCTATTCGTCGGAAGGTTCGGAGATACACCAGACGACGGTCACATCTGGCGCGGGTTACGCGGCGTATTCCTTTCAAGGTACGGAGATCCAGAAGCGCTCATATCCCAATTCGTATGGCGGACAGTTCCAGGGCAGAGGCTATGAACTGATCGAGGAGTTGAGACTGCTGGAGCACGCGACCGAAATTGCCGAACAGGCGGTGGCTTTGCATTCGGCTGCACAGTGTCCCGAAGGCCGGTTCAACGTAATTCTCGATTCGTCGCAGCTCGCGCTGCAAATCCACGAATCCATCGGTCATCCCATCGAACTCGATCGGGTGCTTGGCATGGAGGCCAATTTTGCGGGCACGTCATTCCTCACGCTCGACAAGCTCCGTACTTTGCGATATGGCAGCGAACTGGTCAACGTAGTAGCCGATGCTACTCCGGCGCACGGGCCGGGGCTCGGCACATTTGCATACGACGATGAAGGTGTGGCGGCCCAGTGTACTCCGATCATCACCAACGGACTGTTCACCGGATATCTCACGTCGCGCGATACTGCGGCCGCGATTGGCGCTACCCGCAGCGGAGGATGCTTGCGAGCCGAAGGCTGGAACCGGCTTCCCATCGTGCGCATGACCAATGTGAGCATCTTGCCCGGCGAATCGCCGCTGACACTGGAGCAACTCATTGCATCCACGGACCACGGCATTCTGATGGAAACCAATCGTTCCTGGTCGATCGACGATAAACGCTTCAACTTCCAGTTCGGTTGCGAGATCGGTTGGGAGATCGTCGGAGGCAAGCGCGGACGGATGCTGAAGAACCCGTCTTACTCGGGCATCACGACCGAGTTCTGGAACTCGATGGACGCAATCTGCTCGCGCGATGAATGGACATTGTGGGGCACTCCGAACTGCGGAAAAGGACAGCCGCAGCAAGTGATGGGAACCGGACACGGAGCCGCGCCCGCGCGGTTTCGCAATCTCATGGTGGGCAGCGCGTACAAGGGGAACGAATAGCGATGCTGGATCGCGGTCAGGCCAACGACATCTTCGACAAGTTGCGCCGCATGTCACAAGCAGACGAGATCGAGTTGCTCATTTCCGGCGGACGCAGCGCGCTCACGCGCTTTGCCAACAATACGATTCATCAGAACGTCGCGGAAGAGGAGTACCACATTTCGGTGCGCTCCGCCTTCGGCAACCGTACGGCGCGCGCCAGCACAAACAAGCACGACGGTGACAGCCTGCGTCGCGTAGTACAGTCGTCCGAAGCGCTGGCGAAGGTGCAGCATCCCGATCCCGATTTGTTGCCGATGCCAACTCCGGAAGAAGTGACGTCCGCGGCCCTGGATTGCGGTGATCGGCCGCTTAACCGCTACTTCGAAGTTACCGCGCGCCTGACTCCGCAAGACCGTGCTCAGGGCGTCTCCTCCATGGTGGATGTCGCGAAGAAACATAAACTCACCGCTGCCGGCATCTTCTCTTCCGCTGAGATTGTCGAAGGTATCTTCAATTCAAGAGGCGTGAACGGCTGGTACGAGCAAACTCTAGCCGAAGCTTCGGTCAGCATACTCGACAGCGCTTCGTCGGGATGGCAGAAGGCGAACTCGCCCAATGTTGCGCAACTCGACCCCAAGCGAATGGCGGAAGTCGCTGCAGCCAAAGCAATCGAATCGAGGAATCCCCGCGAACTGTCACCGGGGAAATACACCGTCATTTTGGAACCCGCGGCGGTGCTCGACATCGTGGGATTCATGTTCTGGGATTTCGGCGGCTCGGCGTTGCTGGAGCAAAGATCATTTCTGAACGATCGCATCGGCACGCAACTCTTCGGCGAGAACATCACAATCTGGGACGACGTCTATCATCCGCTGCAGGCGGGTGTTCCATTCGATGGCGAAGGAATTAAGAGAGAGCGGTTGAAGCTGATCGAGAAGGGCGTGGTCCGTGCGGTGACTTACTCGCGCTCCTGCGCCAGGCGCATGCGAGAGTCGGAGATGGCCGCCAAGGTTGGCCCGGTTCGAGCGACCGGCCATGGCTTCGCGCTGCCCAGCGAGATTGGCGAAGCCCCGCTCAATATCGTGTTCGCCTGTCCGCCGGAGGGCGAATCGCAAAGCGTGGAGCAGATGCTCGCTTCCACCGAATGTGGCATCCTGGTAACCCGATTGTGGTATATCCGCGAAGTCGATCCCTACGAGAAAATGCTAACCGGCATGACCCGCGATGGCACCTTCCTGGTTGAAAATGGCAAGGTGACTTGCGGCATCCGGAACTTCCGTTTCAACGAGAGCCTCTTACACATGCTCCAGAACGTCGAGGCAATGGGCAGCCCCGTGCGCTCGTGCGGGGAAGAGTCGTTCGACATGGTGGCGCCGCCGATGAAGGTGCTGGACTTTAACTTCACCGAGACCACGAAATTCTAGGGTTGCGAAACGGCGGTTTCGTGAATCACTCAACGAATCCGCTAAGCTATGTAAGCACATAAGCTTAGATGGAATATAATTGCCTGTGTTAATCAGGAAAAGCCATCTGAGGTTTGTACCGCCGCACGCCCAAGGCATAGCGGTCTTGCGCAGGCGGCCGATGTTCTTCCGAACAGAGGACTTCTTGCGAAAATCTCGTGATTTTTTTGCGCTTGGGAGCACCGCTTAGTGGTACTTTGGTAAGTAACACTTTGATCGTTACCCCGATGCCGCTCTCGGTAACCCGCCTATGAGTACCGGCCGCCGGTCTGAACTGCGCAATTCGATTCGGTTTCCCCTCCACCTCCAGGTCACCCTGAAGACTCCTAGTGCGGAATACCATGCGAAAACGATCGATATTTCGGCCGGCGGCATTCTGTTTCACACTGAATCTGAGATCGCGGTGGGTTCGGAGGTTGAGTTTACCGTTGAAATGCCGGGTGATGTACTGGGTACGAACCATCCGGTGTTAGTAAAATGCCAAGGCCGTGTGGTGCGGTTCTCAGAGGAAGCTTCAGGACGAAGAGTAGCGGTGGTGATCGATGAATACCACTTCGAACGTGACTAAACATGCGGTCCAGCGCCGCAGGGTCCATCGCGGACGCAGCGACGACGAGGTTTCTCCGCCGCCCTCTACATCCGGTCAAGACTCAGAGCAATCAGGGAACGTTCCCGTCCGAATTATTCTTGCCGACTCGGAAGCTATCTTCCGGCTGGGGATGGCCAGGATTCTATCGGTGGAGAGCGATTTGAACGTGGTTGCGCAGACCGATAACCTGCCGCAAACCATTAGCGTAGTTGCGGAAATGCCGGCCGACGTGATTCTGTTCGAGGCCGGATTGTCTCCCACGCCGGCGGAAGCAGTCAGCGAAGTGGCTCGCCGGGCCCTTCCCGGGGCGAAATTGATTCTGGTTACGCAACGTGCGGGTGAGCAGGAAACTGTGGACTACCTGCGTCGTGGAGTTCGCGGCATTCTCACGCGCGCCGTCTCCCCCGATTTGCTGGTGCGCTGTGTGCGCAAAGTCGCGGCGGGCGAAACCTGGCTCGACAAGCAGGGCGTAAATTGGGTGATCGAGGCCTATCGCACCCAGGCTCTCCAAGGAGATACCCCCAAACAACAGTTGCGTCTCAGCGAGAAGGAGATGCTGATCATCAGCGGTGTCACGCAGGGGCTGAAGAACAAAGACATTGCTCGGGAAGTCGGCACCACGGAGCAGGTAGTGAAGAACTACCTGCGCAAGATTTACGACAAGCTCCAGGTCACCGACCGCCTTGAATTAGCACTCTACAGCATGCATCATCGTTTGTTGGATGGCTACGTCCCGCGTCATGCACGTGAAGCACGGCCTGGCCCTGAGGCTCCGGGGGATATAGCGCGAGCGGCAATCGCGTCAGCTTCAGCAGGTCATGAGGTCCCCTCTCCCCAACCTCAGCCGCAAAAGCCCGATTCCAACTCGCACAATCACTAGGCCCGGCCACAACTCCCACCTTCACTCGTGCGAACTGGATGCGACGAACCTTGAGTTGTGGGTTACGACGACATTGCGTTAGCGTATTTTGTGCAAAACTTTCATCCCGAGGTAACTATGAGCCGTTCGAGTTCTACCGTCCGGAAATATTTGATGTCCTGCGTCGTTCTTCTCTTCCTGGCTGTTCTTCCGTCATCGTTCGCACAAACCGCGCCACTTCTGGCTCCAGATTTGCGCAACAAGATTGACGGCATCGCCCACGAAGTATTGCAGACGACCGGCGTCCCCAGCGCTTCGCTGGCTGTTGTCATGGATGGCAAGATCGCCTACGTACAAGCCTACGGCGACGCGCGTCTCGATCCGGCTACGCCGGCGCAGTCGCAGATGCGGTACAGCATTGGCTCGATCAGCAAGCAGTTCACGGCCGCGGCCATCCTCATGTTGGCTGAGGAAGGCAAGTTGTCGCTCGACGATCCCGTTTCGAAATATGTTCCCGGCTTGACCCGAGGAAATGAAGTCACGATTCGCGAGCTGCTGTCGCATACCTCCGGTTACCAGGACTACTGGCCTCAAGATTATGTTCCACCGATGATGCTGCAACCCATCAGCGCCGACGGCATCATGGATCGCTGGGCCCGCAAGCCGCTGGATTTTGATCCGGGCACAAAATGGCAGTACAGCAATACGAATTACGTAATTGCCGGAGTGATCGTGGAGAAGGTCTCGGGCGAGCCGCTGCTGCGGCTCCTCAGCCAACGCGTCTTCACTCCGCTAGGCATGAAGAGCGTTGCCGACACCAACGAGAATAAGCTTCCTCCTACCGATCCGAGCGGCTATCTGCGGTACGCGCTGGGGCCTCTGCATCCTGCGCCGAAGGAAGGCAAGGGCTGGATGTTCGCCGCCGGCGAACTGGCCATGACCGCCCGTGACCTGGCGACGTGGGACATCTCCATGATCGGGGAGACCGTGCTGAAACCGGCTTCTTATCATGAAATGGAAACCGATGTCCTGCTGAAGAACGGAGTCGGCACGCGCTACGGCTTGGGCGTCCAGGTAATGAGCGTAGACGGCCATCGGGTGCTGGAGCATGGAGGCGAAGTATCAGGATTCACCGCCGAGAACATCGTCATGCCGGACGACGGGATTGCGGTCGTCGTGCTAACCAATCAGGACGCGGCGGAAGCGGCTTCAGAGATCGGAAACCGCGTGAGGACCACTATGCTCCAGGCCGAGAACCCTCAGGATCCGAAGCAGGATGCACTCGTCCGCAAGGTTTATGACGGGCTGCAGCAGGGCAAGATCGACCGCTCGCTGTTCACCGACAATGCGAATGCCTATTTCAGCGAGCAGGCGCTGAAGGACTACGCCGGCAGCCTCGGTCCGCTGGGCGCCCCCCAGAGCTTCACCCAGAGCCGTGCTTCCCTCCGCGGCGGGATGACGGAGCGGATCTACGACGTGAAGTACCCGACTAAGAACCTGGTCATCATCATCTACGAAATGCCCGACGGCAAATTTGAGCAATACATGATTGCAGAAAGATAACCTTCAACAAGGAGGTCTATCGAATTCCTGATAGCGATGTTCATTGCTGGCGGACTACAATAGAGGGTTCGGGTTAAGCGCATTTGGTCTTGTATGGCTGTGCCGAATTGTGTCCACTTCTTAAATTCCGCGAGGTGATATGAAGGGCGATCCGAAAGTTATTGCTTTCTTAAACCAGGTATTAAAGGCAGAGTTGACGGCCATCAATCAGTACTTCCTCCATGCCGAGATGTGTGAGAACTGGGGCTACAAGCGGCTTGCCAAGCTTGTGAAGAAGGAATCCATCGAAGAGATGGTGCATGCCGAGAAGTGCATGGAGAGAATTCTGTACCTCGATGGTACTCCCAACATGTCTGACTACTTCAAAATCAACATTGGGGCCACGGTCGAAGCCCAGTTGAAGAGCGACCTCCAACTCGAATACGACGCCGTTAAGCGCTTGAACGATGGCATCAAGCTCTGTACCGCCGCTAACGACGGAGGCTCGCGCGAGCTCGCAGAAAAGATCCTCAGCGACGAAGAGCACCATATCGACTGGCTCGAGGGCCAATTGCACGCCCTCGGCGAAATGGGCATCGCCAACTACCTGGCGCAGCAACTGAAAGAAGGCGATTGAGCAAGTAGAGCCGGGCGCCGGATTTGCTGCGCTCCACAATACGTTACAATGAGGCAACGCCGTTGTTCCGGCGCTTCCGCAAGACGCTTTTCCCACGGAGAGATGGCCGAGTGGCTGAAGGCGCACGCTTGGAAAGCGTGTATACTCGAAAGGGTATCCAGGGTTCGAATCCCTGTCTCTCCGCCAGTATTTTCAATAGCTTACATGGCTTCACAGTTCTAGAGTATGCTCACTGGAAACCCATCAGAGGAGGCGAACGATGGAGGCGGAACGCCTGATTCGGTTTGGGCTGCTGGGCAATGCGAATCTAGAACCATACGCGATTTTGATAGTGCGGGTTGCATTAGGATTGTTTTTCGCGATCTCCGGGGGAAGCAAGCTGTTGGTCGCCAGCCGGACTCAAGCCATGTACGAGACCCTGGTCGCGGCCAAAGTCCCGCTTCCGCGGCTGATGACCTACTTCGTGTCGCTGGTAGAACTCGTCGGCGGCTGCCTGCTGATTCTGGGGCTCCTGTCAAGCCTGGCCTCCCTTGCTTTGCTGGGCGACATGTTGGTTGCGATCCTCACCACGAACCTTTCTGCCATGCCTAAAGGGCTTTCACCTCTGAACTGGCTGGCCGATTTCCTTTACCTTCCGGAAGTCCTTTACATACTGTTCTTTGCCTGGCTGATCTGTTCCGGCCCAGGGAAATTCAGCGTGGATTACCTGATCGCAGCTAAACGGTTGCGATGAGTCGATTCGGGCGCCGGGACCGAACTTAATCGTCTCAGGTAGCGTATGCGCACCAGCGCACCACTCCGTTGTTGGTTTCAAGACCTTTACGCATAGTAAGAGCAAAAAGCACTTGTGAAGTTGGCGACAGAGCGGATCGGTGGTGCCGCAGGGAAGAATGTTGGCTGACCAGGCAATCTCCTCCTATTCAGCACAGAATCGAATGGCAGGTTGTCCTGGACAACTGACTCGATCTCGGTAATTTTGTCCTAGCTCGCACTGTCTGCTCGAACACCTCCGGCATCCGATCCTCATCGAGCCAAACCAGGCCCGAAGCGCTGCGTACGCCGCCGTTATGAACGTGCTCGGCGTGGCGAGGCAGCAGCGCGGGTCGCTGGACGAGATCTCCCGAGTGGTGAGGCTCGGCCTATATCGCGACAGCCGGGGATTGCTTCTCCGAAAACTGCGATGTTTCCTCGGAGCTTCTCGCGACATCTTAGGAGAAGACAAATATCGTCGCGCCTGGTGTTCGGAGTGGAGAGCCTTCCGCTCGCGATGCCGGTCGAACTGGAAGTTATTTTTCGAGGTGGTGGGGTAAAGGCGAGGCGAGCAATCTCTGGTCGTCTCGCCAGCAGCGGTAAGTGCTTTTCAAACGATGACTGAAAATTTAATAGGAGGATTTATGGCAACGACGAGTGTCGCAGTAGGAACCATGAAGGTGGCACAGATTTCTAAGCCAGGAGCAGGCTTCCAGATCGTCGAGCGCGAGATTCCCAAGCCGGGTGCAGAACAGGTGCGGATCAAGGTGCAGGCCTGTGGTGTCTGCCACAGTGACGTGCTCACGGTCGAGGGCTTGTGGCCCGGACTTGAATATCCTCGCGCTCCCGGACACGAAGTGGCGGGCCTCATCGATGAAGTAGGCGCCGGTGTTACCGCGTGGAAGAAGGGGCAGCGTGTCGGTGTCGGCTGGCACGGTGGCCATGACAACACCTGTCGCGAGTGCCGGCGCGGAGATTTTCGCAATTGCCGCAACCTGAAAATTCCGGGCATCAGTTATGACGGCGGATACCAGCAATACATGGTGGCTCCAGCGGAGGCGCTGGTGCCGATACCGGAAACTCTAAGCGATACCGATGCGGCACCGTTGCTCTGCGCCGGTATTACTACCTACAACGCGCTGCGGCACAGCGGTGCGCTCCCCGGCGATCTGGTTGCGGTGCAGGGCATCGGCGGTCTGGGTCACCTGGGAATTCAATTTGCGAACAAGTTTGGTTATAAGGTCGTGGCCATCGGGCGCGGATCCGAAAACGCGACGCTGGCAAAGAAGCTCGGGGCCAACGTGTACATCGACAGCCAAGCGACGAACGCGGCCGAGGCGTTGCAAAAACTGGGCGGCGCACGGGTGATTGTAGCGACGGCCCCAAGCTCGAAAGCGATGTCCGAGTTGATCGACGGTCTGGGGCCGAACGGCGAGCTCATGGTGATTGGCGCAGCGTTTGATCCCATCGAAGTCACGCCGATGCAGCTCATTAGTGGGAGTCGAACGATTCAGGGCTGGGCGTCGGGAACACCGGCTGACGAGGAAGACACACTGAACTTCGCCGAACTGAGCGGCGTGCGGGCAATGATTGAAACCTATCCGCTGGAAAAAGCGGCCGAGGCTTACGCGCGCATGATGAGCGGCAAGGCTGAGTTTCGCGTGGTTCTGACGATGTGAAGTTGCCTGGCCGCTCCAAGTTCGCGCACCTGTTCTCGGGCCCGAAACCTGGGGCACGCGGCCTTGAGATAGTGTGTAGTGAATGTGTATAATTCAAGCCGTATGAGACGCAAGTCGTGAACAGCCGGGATGTAATCAAGAAGCTAAACCAAAGACGGCTGGTACGAAGTGCATCAGGTCGGCAGCCACAGACAGTTCAAGCACCCGATAAAGCCAGGCAGGGTAACGGTGCCGCATCCGAAGCGAGACATCCCGTTAGGGACGCTACGGAGCATTGAGAAACAGGCAGGCATTCGGTTGCGGCCACCGGCGGGAGGGTAGCCATGGAATATATCGCGTATCTGCATAAGGACCGGAAGTCTGATTTCGGAGTGAGCTTCCCGGATTTTCCAGGCTGCATCACGGCTGGCAAGACGCTGGACGAAGCGCGGCGTTTGGCGCCGGAAGCGCTGGCCTTCCACGTCAAGGGAATGATGGAGGATGGAGAGCCGATCCCGGAAGCTTCCACCATCGACGATCTGGCTCACGACCCTGCTCTGAAGGGGGCGGTGGCATTTCTCGTGAAGGTCGAGATCGGCGAGAAAGCCGAACGCTTCAACATCACCGCACGCAGGAGTCAGATGGAGGAGATCGACCGATTGGCAGAGCGGCAGGGAATGACGCGCTCTGCGTATATGGTTCATTCTGCATTGGCAAAGAAACCGCTTCCCGAAAGAAACGGCATAAGAAGTCGCTAACCTGGGCACGGCGTGTTTTCAGTTGGCGCCGTTGCACCCGATGCTTGCAGGTTTTCTGCATGGCATTGCTGTTTGTCGTGACGCTCGCTTCTATGCCCGAAGCCGGGGGCGAGATTATCCACGTTGACGGTGGTTCTCACGCTGGCCGTGGGTAGCGTCACTCATGGCTTTGGGGCGCGTTGCCTTTCAGCCGGTAAACCATCGCAGTCTTGGTTACGCCGAGCGCCAGCCAATCCTGCACATCCATCTGCAGCGAGACGTAGAACTGGGCAGCCAGCTTCTTCTGCTTTTCGCCTACGGCTTCGCGGCGATCGAACTTGACCTGGAACGCGAACTCTCCCACCAGAGACTTGTGCTCGCCACGGGTGCGCCACAAACCGATGTCACACTTGCCGAGCAGTCCTTTGCCGAAGTCCAGTTGACCAAGCGGAAGCAGCACCTCTTCCACAATACCTTCGTTCACCAGAGTAATTTTTTCGTCGGGCGCAACCTTAATGGCAGCGGCAAGCGCGGGGAACACTTTCACGAGAGTGGCCATCGAGGTGCGGTCGGCCTCATGCATCTGGCTCAATCCGAACTGGCAGTTGTGCGAGTAGAGAATGCGGTATCCGCCGACCTGGTCCTTCAGTGGGAGGGCCTCGGCCTTGAACTTGATCCTGTAGGCCCCGGCAATCTTGGGACGGACATCCATCGCCGTGGCCGCCTTCTCATCCGGGTGCCGAAACTTGAAGACGATCTCCGGATCGCCCACGGGAAAGCCGTCAACATACGAGATCCGCCGCCGCAGAATGAAGGCGTTGTTGTACAGACGAAAGTCGGGGGTGTCGCCAAACACGATCTCCCTGATTTCCGGTCGCAGCCCTGACTTTTCGTCCGCGATGAAACCAGCGCCAACATTCTTCGCGGTATGCTGCACGATCTTGCCGAAGTCGCGGAAGGCCTGCACCGACGTAAAGCGGTCAGGCTTCAGAATGAGCTTGGCCTCGAGGTATTGCACCCGATCGAGAGGCGCACCGTCGGCATAGGCTGCTCCCGATGCAGCCACCGGCGACACAGACTGGCTGGACGTCTTCTTGACCCTGTCTTGTTTGTGCTTCTTTGCCTTATCTTTCTTGTCTTTTTTTGCCACCCAAATACCCTCCGTGAGCCAAAACCGCCTGGTCCGAAGAGCGCCAGCCGGCAAGGTGCCTTACATACTTACTCCTTCGAACGTGGGAGCGCCACTGAAAAAATTCCTAGTTTCAGCTATGCAATTCAGGTAGCTAGGGGCGCTGGTTTGCGCAGCATGGTGGCGTCTGAGTTAAGGGCCTCTGGAAAGCTGGCGGCGGATTACTTGGCGTGGGCGAGCGCTTCTGCCTTACGAATGGCGGCCTCATGTAAATCGTAGGCTTCCAGGGCCTTGCGAGCTGCCTCGCGGGCCATACTGGTGCTCATTCGTTTTTCCGCTTCGGCGAACAGATCCTCCGCATGCTCGTGGGCGCTGTACGCCTCATCGTCCGCTTCCTTCACTCGCTTGACTGCGGCCATGACTTGAGGACCAATCGTCGGCGCTTCTTCCTTTTTCGCAGGCTTCGCCTTCTGCCGGGTTTGTTTGGCGTCTCCGTTTTGCGCCACGAGCTGATTGTAAGCAATCTTCAGATCGTCGCTCCAGGTGGCCTTGACCTTCATTTCGAATTCATCGAGAGCGGCTCTGGCTACATCGGCAATCCCCCGCACCCGTTTCTTTTCCAGCAGCCACTTCCAGACACCCCATTCCATGCCTTGCGTCATGATTGCCCTGGCATCCTCGACCGCAGGAAGTTTTCGCATGGTGCTTCTCGTCGTGGGGTTCATGAAATCGTTCCAGCCTCATCGGCCGGAAGCGTCGGCCTTACTCGATAGGCGGCCGAACTCGCCCGCGCCGCCTTGTCGGCCACGCGGACGTTTGTTTGGCTCATGTTTGGGACCCATGGATCGGTGGTTCCGAACGTAGCATTCCGATCAGGCAAAATGCGGCAGCCGGGCGCCATCCTTCAGCTACTTCTGCACAATGTTCTTGCCAAAATTGAACTTCGTTCCTAGCGTGAACCGTACGCTGTTACGGCCGCCATTCAGTAAGTTCGAGAAAAAATCGTAGTGAACAAAATCGGAGGCTACACGAAGACCAAAGTGCGGAGTGGCCTCCCAGGTGATGCCGCCTCCAAAGCCGTAAAACACAACCGTGTCGGATCTCCCCAAGCTCGGGCCCACCAGCTGGGTGACAATTTGTGTGAGTATTTGGGTGCACTCCAGTTCGGGCTGAGCGCACTTACCCGGCGTGGCCGTGAACTTCGCGTGCAGTGCCCCCAGCGCCGGACGTGCGAAGAAGGTGAATTTTTTGAACCTGCGGTAGTTGAATTGCGGCCCCGCCTCATACGTATAGGTCGAAGAATTGTAAGGGACCGCCAAGTTGAACCCCGGCGGAAGTAGCGGCAGAATCGGCGCCAATTGTGCCTGTGCGGAAGACGAAAGATTTTTCGGGAGCAGCGAAGAATTGCCACTGTTGTAGCTGAAGTCGCCACCGACAGTCAGCCAACTACGAACGTTGACGCCGAAGTCGCCATCGAACCCGCGCTGGGTCAGATTCAACGAAGGTGTGCTGAGGTAGGAAAAGGCGGTAAAAGCGCTATACCGCAGAATGTCGGTTTGTTGTGAGAAGCAGGTAAGAGCGGTTAGAAGAACAAACAAGAGCCCAACGGAGAGAGTTCTAGGCCGCATGCTAAATCTCCTTTTGCTCGCCCTTCGAGTGGAGCAGGGCGGCCAATTACAAGTTTTCAGCGGGTCGTAAACCGTGAGTATTCCTTTGCCTCACTGGTCCCGCCCCAACTGTCCTTCGATTCAGTTTCGCCCATGGGATAGCCGGTTCGGCAACAAAGTGAAAATGTTTCGCCGGCGATTCCCAAATCGGAACAGCACGGAAAGACTACCACGCGCAAGGCTTATCACAACTGCCTTGTGACGGCGCTGGTTGGCAAATTGGGAGGAATGTGCTGGAGCGGGCGGTGAAGTACTTGCGGCTGGGAAAAATTTGCCGGTGTCTCACACCCCTTCGCCTAGTTCCCGGTCTGCGCTTCCCCCAGGCGATTTGCGATGATGGTGTAAGCAGACGCGTTGAATGCCAGTCCGATGTGGGTGCCCGAGACTTCAAAATCGCTGTCGGCGTTGCCCGTGATGCAGTATCGCCAATCGACTACACCATCCTGGCGGGTGTAGATTGCGGTCTCGAACATCGAACGAGGCATCTTGCGGCGCAAGGAGTCCAGAAAGTTGCAGGTGCAGCGCCCGGTGTAACACGTGGGCAGAACTCCCGGGCCATGCTCTTTCAAGATTCGCTGGCGGACTGACTCGGCGGCGTTGAGCACGGTGCGATGTGCCACGGTCCCACGGAAGGGCGAGCCCAGGCTGATAACCGAGGCGATATCGTCCGGCCTTTGGTTAGCCACCGAGCGGGCAATGATGCCGCCCAGGCTATGGCCTATAAGATGGATCTTGCGCCCGGTTTCGAGGAGTGCCTTTTCGATGTTCTCGTTGAGACGATGCTGAATGAGCAGGTTCGGACATTCCGCATTGCGGCCGATGCCGGAAAAATAAGGGCGGTAGCCAATACGCGCGAGCCAGGAATGTAATTGTTTCAGATAGGAGTCAGTGCCGAGAAACCCCGGGACGAGGACAACTCCGGAGCCATCGCCGCGCGGCACACCCAGACCATAGTAGACAGGCGAGACATGCAGTAAAAGCATCTCCGCGCCAAACAACGTCTCCTTCCAAATGGTAACGTCAGCTTCTGCATAGTCTGGTCGAAATCCATGATTGGGTGGGGCCATAGGCGATTCGATGTTGTCCCTTTGTCTTTGAGTTTGCGCTCGCGGCCCACGATCACCGAAGCAGACAGTGCCCGACAGGTCCTGGCAGACGTTGCGGGCGTCTCCGGTGGGTTAGTGTAAATGGAGCTGTCAAGAGTTGCCAGAGATTTGTACGATTTTTGTGAAGCGGAAAGGGCTGCCCGATTTCGGGTTCAGGTAATGCGACATTGCGAAGCGGCGTGCCGCAGCACTTTGCTAGGGCACGCCGAATGACGCTACCTAAGTCGCACGCCGAAGATCCTACATCTTTACAACAATCACCTCTCCTTAAGCTGTAGCGTGGGCCGGTTCCATCTTGATGGTCCTGCCTGCGTGCTTCCGATGTGCTGCCTTGCCCGCCGGCTTGTGGTCGGGGTGGCGTTTTGCGACGGTGTCAAGCAGGGCCTTTTCCGCATCCACGAAATCCCTTACACCTTTGCGGGTGAGATCGGGGAGTTCAGCGAACGCAGTGGGCGCGATCATGTTCAGGGTACGGCCAGTCGCCTTCATATGGGCATTCACCTGACGGCCGGCTACATCCATCAGCTTTTTCTGCGCCTCGATGAAAGTGTCTGTGGCGTGGCGGGCCAATTCGGTTATTTCGGTCGCCTTCACGTGCTTGGCTCCGTTCTTGCCACTGGTAGCCTTGGTGGCTTCGTCTGCCACCACGTCGAGGAACTTCTTCTGCGCCTTGACGAAAGTGTCGAAGCTCTCGCGGGCCGCGTCGACCAGTCCCTCGGTATCGTAGGGCTTGCCGGCCTTCACCGCGGTGAGCCAGTTGTGCGTCTGTTTGCTGGCGATCTTCAGAAAGTCCTGCTGCATCTCGACGAAGGTATCGAAACCGCGACGCATGAAATCGGTCAGGGCCGTCGCGGCAGGTGAACCGCCAACCCGCTCCTTCACGCCATTGGTGACGAGTTCATATTCCTGCTGCGCCAGGTTGAGGAGCAACTTCTGCCCTTCAATAAAGTTGGTTACTCCCTCGCCGGTCAGCTCGGTCAAAATCGCCGCCGGGCAATACTCTGGGTCAGCCAAACGCTCCCGCAACATGTTCATGGCGCCCGCATTCTGACGGGTGGCCAGGTCAACCAGGATTTTCTGCGTGGCAAAGAAGTTTTCAACACCCTGCTCCACCCATCCGGACAGCAGGGAAACAAAGGATGACTCCCGAGCGTGGGCCGTGGTGGACTCGGGCTTGACTGTTCTAGGCATAATGACCTCCGTTTTGCTGCATTGCAGCATCAATTAAAACCTAGTATTTGTTGCGGTCCTTGTCAACCTAAAAGTACAATCATTTTGCGATGCAACAAGGAGGCGCCTCGTGGACCCGGACAAAGTAATCATCAAGAAATACGCAAACCGCAGACTCTACGATACTTCCGGGAGCCGCTACATCAACCTGGAGGACATCGCCGCCCTGGTCCGAAATGGGAAAGACTTGCAAGTTGTCGATGCCAAGACGGGCGAGGACCTGACTCGCGTGACCTTGACCCAGATCATCGTGGAGGATGCCAAGGAGCAGCCCGCCGGATTACCGCTGGAGTTGCTGCGGCAACTTATCGTCGCCTCAGACCACGTCGGCCAGGAATTCATCATGTGGTATCTGAAGTCGGCGCTCGATGCTTACAAGAAAGTGCAGAATACGTTGGAAAGCCGCTTAACCGAAGTGCAATCGGTGGCCCTGTCTCCCTTGCAAATGATGAAGAAGCTCATCCCGAGACCGGCGACGGAGAAGGCAGGCGAGCCGGGTGCAGAATTGCAAGAACTGCGTAACCGCATCGCTGAGTTAGAGGCTCGCCCCGTCAAACCGAGGCAGGGGAAGAAGCGGCGCCGGGCCAAGACATAGGCATTAGGAGGGATGGTGTGCTCTTCTAAAGGTGCGTCGTAAGCCTCGAAGTTCGTCCTCCCGAGCCGGCAGCGGAACCGCTTCTCGTCATGTACCGGCCGACTGCCTAAAAAGAAGACGAAGTCCGCCAGGGGCTGAAGTCCGATTCTTCTCGGAGCTCATACGGCGCAGCTAAAGCTGCGCCCCTTCAAAGCGAAACGTGTTAGCTTGGACGGAGACTACCGTTGCATCCCAGTAACGGCAGCTGGCGATTCGCAAAGGCCAGACACTTATGGCGCAGACTGCCAACGTCGTGCAGTTGAAGCCTCGTACGCTGGAAGCCTTCGAAGCGTACATCCGCCAGGCCGAGGCGGCCATGGAGCCGTCGTTGCACGGGCGTGGCGCGTTCCTGTGGTCGGATACCGACCCCCAGATCGCACAGCAAGTGCGGCATGGAAACGTCGTCGCGCAACTGTGGTCGGGCAATGAGTCTGTCAAAGTGCCGAATGGCCTGATTCACGACTGGATCGCGGCTGCATTCATTCCGCGAACAACCGTAGCCGACGTCCTCGCCCTGATTCAGAATTACGACAATCACAAGAATGTTTACAAGCCCGACGTGATGGATTCGAAGCTCATCGCTCACAACGGCAACGATTTCCAAATCTTCATGCGGCTTCTGAAGAAGAAAATCATTACCGTAGTACTGGACACCGACCATGATGTGCATTATTCGTCGGTCGACGATGCTCGCTGGTGCTGTCGCTCCTATACCACGCGGATCGCGGAGGTGGAGGATCCGGGCACGGAAAAAGAGAAAGTGCTGCCACCCGATACAGGTTACGGCTTCTTGTGGCGTCTGTATTCCTACTGGCGATTCCAGGAGCGGGACGGTGGCGTGTACGTCGAGTGCCGGGCCATTTCGCTGACGCGTGACATTCCGATCGGCCTGGGATGGGTGATCGAACCGATTATCCGCAAGCTGCCGAAGGAATCGCTGGTCAATACGCTGAAAGCCACACGCGACGCTCTGGTTGCGGCGTAGGCGCTTGCAGAAAGCCGCCTCGCCCAAGGGGTACCAAGGAATTCTCCGCCAACCAAGATGCAGACGAGCTTGATTTGGCGTCGGGGCTACAACCTAACTTCGTGTCTTTTTAATTCTCGAATCTGCGTCAATCTGATGATGCCGCTCGTGCTCTTCGTGTCGCTCCTGTTCTTCTACTCCTTCGTGTCGCGACGACTGGAGCAGACGATCGTTACCGCGCCCATCGTGTTTACGGCCGCGGGAATGCTCATGTTTCCTGCATACGGCGAGATCCTCAAAACCGGGATCAATTCGCAGATATTCCTCCGCCTTGCTGAAGTTGGCTTAGTGATGCTGCTCTTCACCGATGCCAGCCGCATTGGAATTACCGTCCTGCGAAGCATCGGTAACCTGCCGGCGCGCTTGTTGAGTACGGGCATGTTGCTGACCATCGTGCTCGGCGCACTCGCCGCTCGGCTCGTGTTTCCACAACTTTCCATTTGGGAAGCGGGAATCCTGGCCACCATCCTGGCCCCGACTGACGCCGGTTTGGGACAAATCATTGTGAATAGCCCGCGCGTGCCGGTGCGGATTCGTCAGGCTCTCAACGTGGAAGCCGGACTCAACGACGGATTGTCGGTCCCGCTCCTCCTGTTCTTCATGGCGATCGCCGCGGCCCGGATCGAAGGTGGCGCCGCCAGCTTGATGCAGTTCATCGTGGAACAGCTTGGCTTTGGCGTGCTGGTGGGCGCAGCGATTGGACTTGTCGGCGGCTGGTTGTTGGACCTGGCACGCCGCAAAGAATGGATGTCGAAATCGTTTCAGCAAATTGGAGTGGTCGCACTGCCGCTGCTCTGCCTGGCGGCGTCCGAGATGCTTGACGCGAGTATGTTCATTGCTGCCTTTGTTGCTGGCCTGGCGGTGCAGATCGGGTTCAAGGAAGCGGGCAAGCACAGTGTTGAGTTCGCCGAGGAATGGGGCCAACTGCTCAATCTCTCGGTGTTCTTTCTCTTTGGCCTGGTGGTGGTGCGCAACTGGCCGCAGTTCACCCCGGCAACGTGGGTGTATGCGGTGCCTCAGTCTGACCGTGGTGCGGATGTTGCCGGTCGCAATCGCGCTCATCGGTACGCGCCTAAGCGCGGCCAGCGTGATTTTCATAGGCTGGTTTGGCCCGCGCGGTCTGGCGTCCGTTGTTCTTGGGCTGGTGTATCTGGAGCAGGAAATGCATTTGCTCGGAGAAGCAACCATCCGCCTGGCGGTAATCCTGACTGTGGTAGTCAGCATCTTTGCCCACGGCATGAGCGCCATGCCGGGTATCGGCCTTTATGCGCGCAAAATTGCGTCGCTCGACCCCACCGCGCCGGAGCATAAGGAAGTCAAAGGCTAAGGCATTCTTCTTACGTCGCCAACTCTAGAGCCCAGGATTTTCCGCAGCTTCTTTCACCGGGCTGAAGTCCGGCGCTTCCACCGAAGCGACAGGAATCTTTGCGCTTCCTGGTTCCCGCTTGCGTGGCCGCTGCAGGGTTGCGGCATTCTTCGCCACCGGAATCTTCGCGTTGGGTCGCGCGCGTCGCTGGCGCTGCGGCTTAGCGCCGCCGACATTAGTGGAGATAGCTGCAGCACTTGCAGCCCGCAGCTCGGCAAAGCTCTGATCCACGAACTTCTCCAGGCGCTCCAGATCAGGGGCCGCGTTCACATCACCGGTGAAGCCGAAATACGCCGTGCCGTTATAGGTGAGGATGGCGCAATTAATGCCCATCAGGCCGCCGATCGGCACCCAGGGATACCAGGACAGCATCTTGTGGCCCATGAGGTAGAGCGGCATCTGCGGGCCGGGGACGTTGGTGCAGATGAGATTGCACAGGCTAAGCGGCAGTTGACTGACCACCGGTCCAGATATTTTTCCAGAAAGCGTTGGGCAGGGTGGACAACAGACCGCCAAACAGGCCGACAAATTCGGCGGCGCGAGCGCGCTTCAGGAACTCGACCCGTTCGGTTACCACGGCCAGCAGCTT
This sequence comes from uncultured Acidobacteriaceae bacterium, assembly GCA_963836295.1. Classification (GTDB taxonomy): domain Bacteria; phylum Acidobacteriota; class Terriglobia; order Terriglobales; family Acidobacteriaceae; genus Bog-257. The sequence continues at coordinate 1,085,501 of CAWIIY010000017.1, forward strand.
CACGGGGTCGAGTAGGTCCAGCGGGAGCGGCACCGGCACGAACGAGATTTGATTTCCCAGTTCAGTGGCTTCGCCGTTGCCGCGCACGTTTACCGGAATCACAATTCGCAGCGACCGGCCGTCGAGCTTGACGCCGCGTTGCCTGGCGTAACGGCCAAAGGCCAGAGTGACTACCGTAAGGACGACGTCATTCACCGTCCCTCCGCAGGCGTTCTTGATTGCCTTGATGTCGGCAAGCGGGACGTCAGTCCAGGCAAACTTCTGCGGCCCGGTACAGACCACATTGAAGGGCAAGGGCTCTGCCGGCGCGGCGAGCTCGGACAAAACGCGAAGCAACTCGGAGGGAGCCTCTGCGGGATTGGCGACAGCCTCCTGCGCCATGTTGAGCAATCCCGAATGCAGAGCTGCCGCCCCATTGACCAGGGAGAGATAAGATTTGGCCAGTCCGTCCAGGATGGCCGCTCCTGCATCCTTCGGTTGGGGCGGAGGCTCTACCGGCTGCTTCTTGCGGGCGATGGGGGGCGGGGTCGGGGTGGTATCCATGATGACGTTCATCACGCCCACGCCCGCAATTCCGTCCGCCATACAGTGATGAATTCGAACGATGAGGCCCGTGCGCCCGCCTTGCAGCCGCGCCAGAGTAAAATCCCAAAGCGGCCGCTGCCGGTCCAGGCTTTCGCTCACAATCTTCCCGGCCAGCGCCTTGAGTTCGTCCTCGGTCCCATGCTTTAGCCTTACGGCTCGAATGTGGTTCCGAATATCGAACTGCGGATCGACCTCCCAATGTGGAAGGCCGAGATCGAAAGAAGCAGGCACGACACGTTGACGATAACGGGGAACCAGCGGAAGCTTCGATTCGATGAACGCGCGGCAGGCCGTGAGCTTAATCTCACCTTCGAATACGCTGACCCCTGCGATGTTGAGCGGTTGACCTGGGCGCTCAACATGCAGAAACAGCGCGTCGCCAAAAGAGAATGAATTGTTCCCGGCTCCGTTCGTCATACTAGCTACCTTCTTCCGAGATTGCCTACGGAGTGGAAGCCTTCGCATCTGTGGGTGAGAACTGTGCCGTCCCTACGGGACTCGATCTCTTTATCCACCTTACCCAGGACTCCGCTGCGCTCCGCCCTGGGCTAACTGCACTTCCACCCCTGCGGGGTTCGATCTCCACGGTTCTACTCCACCGACGGAAACGAAACTGAGTTCTTACACAGCCTCGCAGACTCTGAAGCCATTTCGTGAGCCAACCGCTTTTCGCTGGACTAAGTCCAGCTTCCCCCTGCTGAAGCAGGGGGCTTCCACCAAAAAGCTTTCAGGTCGCAAAGGAGAATCGTGACGTCAGCTTCACCAGCTTCAGCACTTTGTAAATGTCGACGTTGACGCCACGTAACACGACCTTAACGGATTTCTCGTCGGCCAGGTCGGCTAACTTCTCCATCGCTCGGAGCGCGTTCGGATCGATGCGGCGCACGGAAGAGAAATCCAGACACAGATCACCCTCAGCGCTCTCCAACTTTTCGCGAGCTTCTTGCAAAGCATGCGTCACGGTCTCTCCATCGAATTCAAGTCCTACGGGAATCGTTATCATAGTCATACGCACGACCATTCTTCAGCGGTTTGATGTTTCGATGCTTTGGCTACCGTCGGCAGGTTTCGTCCCCGATAGGCGCTCCAAAACAGCTCAGCCAATTCGGTCAGCAATGGCATGCGAGGGTTCGACCGCCAGGAAGGATCGTCAAAGGCGATCTTGACCAGGTCGGGCATGGCCCGCTCGAATTCTTCCTTGGAAATCCCCAATTCGGCGATGGAGCGCGGAATCGCCAGCCTGTCAAGTAGCTGTTCCGTCGCGACCACCAGGTTGTTCACCTTTTCCTCGATCGTCGTTCCGCCCAGGCCCAGCAAGTCCGCGACCATCGCGTATTTCTTGTGCGCGATATATCCCTTCTGATTTGGCGAGGGCATGAACTTGGTGGGCACTCGCTGCATTGTACGCGATAACGTGCGGCAACATAAGCGCGTTGGCGCGGCCGTGCGCGACGCCGAAGCGCGCGCCGAAAGCATGCGCCAGCGCGTGATTCACCCCCACCGAGGCGTTGGAAAACGCAATCGCCGCAATGCAGGCGGCGTTGTGCATCATGGTGCGCGCCTCTTCATCGTTGGGGTGCTCATAAGCGATGGGCAGGTACTTGAACACCATGCTGAATCGCCTGCATGGCATTGGAGTCGGTATAGGGCGAAGCGTAAATCGAAACGCCGGCTTCCAGCGCGTGCGTCAAGCAGTCGATGCCGGTGTCGGCGGTAAGACCTTTCGGCATGGACATCACGAACTGCGGATCGACGATGGCCACATCCGGACTCAGCGAGTAGTCGGCCAGTGTCACCTTGCGTCCTTGTTCCTTGTCGAGCAGGACGGCAAAAGGAGTGACTTCGCTCCCCGTTCCGCTGGTGGTCGAGATGGCAATCAACCGCGCCCGGTTAACTTTCTCGGTCGGGTACTGGACCACGCGCTTGCGGATATCCAAAAACGGCGCTGCCAACTCCTCTAAGTCAGCCTGCGGCGATTCATATTTGAGCTTCATGATCTTCGCCGCGTCGATCACGGAGCCGCCGCCCAACGCGATGATCTGGTCCGCCTTGTAGAAGTTGAGCGCCTCCACTCCTTGCATCACGACCTTGACTTCGGGTTCCGCGTCGGGAATGACCGAGACGTGGACCAGAGTTTCCGGCGGAATGTGACGCCGGACAATGTCCACATGGCCGATTTGTTCCATGGCCGGATTGGTGACGATGATGGTGGAGCGGGAAGGGAAGTGGCGCAGGTTCTCCACGGCGTTCATGTTGAAGTAAATCTGATTGGGAATGCGGAACCACATATGGGCTTGCGTCCTCCGCGCCACGCGTTTGATGTTGAGGTAGTGATACACGTTGACGTTGTCGGTGGTGCTGTTGCCGCCGCCGGTTCCGCATCCGAAGGAGAAGGTGGGCACCATGTCGTTGTAGACGCCGCCGAGCGCGCCGATTGAGCCCGGCGAATTCACAATGATCCGGCCCGCGTTGATGACCTCACCGAACTTCTGGATGATCTCGTCGTTGCGCGAGAAAACGACCGCCGTATGTCCAATCCCGCCGGCGTGATTTACGTCCACGCATACCTTGAGCGCCTCATCCACGGAATTCGCACGATAGACCGCGAGCACGGGAAACAGCTTCTCGACCGACAGCGGATATTCGCGGCCCACACCTTGAATCGGCGCAATCAGCAGCTTGGTATGCGGCTTGACCGAAAGGCCGATCATGCGGGCGATATCGGTGGCTTTCTGACCGACGGCCATGGGCTGCATAAATCCGGTGCTTGGATCGATCACCGTGCGTCCCAGCAGCTTCGGTCTCTTTCTCATTGCAGATGTGCGCGCCCAGGTCAGCAAACTTCTGCAGCACGGAGTCATAAATCTCGTCATCGATCACTACCGTCTGCTCGGAGGCGCAAATGGTTCCGTTGTCGAAGGTCTTGGAGGTGATGATGTCCACCACGGCCATGTTCAAGATCGGCGGTTTTTTCCAGATAGACCGGCGTATTGCCCGGCCCCACGCCCAAGGCTGGTTTGCCGGAGCTATAAGCGGCTTTAACCACGCCCGGCCCGCCTGTGGCATCGATCAGGCCGACGTCTTTGTGGTGCATCAGGTAGGCGTTGTCTTCGAGGGTGTGCGATTCCAGGCAGGTGAAAACGCCTTCGGGCGCGCCATGCTTCACCGCCGCCTCATACATGATCCGCACGGCCTCGTAGCAACAGTGCTTGGCGCTCGGGTGCGGACTGAAAATGACCGCGTTCCGTGTCTTGATGGCCATGATGCATTTGAAGAGGACCGTCGAGGTAGGGTTCGTAATCGGGGTGAGCGAGAAGATGACCCCGATCGGTTCAGCCACCTCTACTACGCCGCGCTCCGGAAACTCGCGAATAGCGCCTACCGTCCGTTTGTCCTTGACGTAGTTGTAGACGAACTCGGTGGCCACCATGTTCTTGAGGGCCTTATCTTCCACCACCCCAAGCCGGGTCTCCTCAATCGCCAGGCGGGCAAGATATTGCGCTTGTTCCAGCCCGGCCAGGACCATCGGTTTCACAATGCGATCGACGTCCTCTTGTGTGTATTGTGTAAAGACGGCAGCGGCGATCCGGGCTTGGCTGACGAGTCCTTCCAGGTAAGCAATGCGTTCTTCATTGAGGCTTGCAACCTTGTCTGCCATGCTTCTATCTTCCTTTCAATCGCTCCCCGCGATTGCGCCCCAGTAGTTCACTGGTGGTCACTTAATCTCAAGTTCCCATCATGGGACATGGATAACCGGGGATGCAGTGACGAGCGAACCCGTTAGGTGTGATTCCCGTTTTGGGAATCGGAGGGTTCGATTAGCCCAAGTCACCGCTGGCGCGCACCTCGTTGTGAGAAGGTGAAGGAGACGGCGAGACGTGCGCTGTCGCCCCAGGAGCAAATAAAGGAGCAAGTGCTCTCACCCGCACAGGAGTTCCGCGCTATGCCGTCTCACACCGGCGAATGGGATTTCGATTTCATCGTGATCGGCTCAGGTTTTGGCGGCAGCGTTACCGCTCACCGGTTGCTGGAGAAGGGATACCGGGTCGCGGTAATGGAGATGGGGCGCCGCTGGACGCCTGAGAACCTGCCACGTACGAGTTGGTCTATTCATCGCTGGTTCTGGTGTCCCAGTCTTGCGCTGCGCGGCTTCTTCAACATGCGCTACTTCAGGCACGTCACCATCCTGCACGGCTGTGCGGTAGGCGGCGGATCGATTACTTATGCCTGCACCCTCCTTCGACCTCCAGACAAAATATGGGGCAACGGATCGTGGAAAGGTCTAGCGGATTGGAAGGCCGAGATGCCACAGCATTACGACACCGCGTCGCGCATGCTTGGCGTCATCGAGAACCGAATTCTTGGCCCGGCGGACCATCTGCTGAAGCGGGTCGCCGACGCGACGGGAGTTGGCAGCACCTTCTATCGAACGCACGTTGCAATCTTCCAGGCGCCGCAAGGAGAGCTCGGAGGTATCACCGTTCCCGATCCATTTTTTGGCGGCGAGGGGCCGGAGCGGACGACCTGCATGGCCTGCGGCGGTTGCATGATGGGTTGCCGCCACGGCGCCAAGAATACGCTCGACCAGAATTATCTTTACCTGGCCGAGAAGCATGGCGCCCGGGTCTTCGCGGAGACAAAAGTGGTGGATGTTAAGCCGCTCGAACGGAATGACCGATGGCAGCCGTGGCTATGAAGTTTCCACGGTGAAGTCCACGGCCCGGTTCAACCGGCATCCCAGGCGCTTTACCTGCCGGGGCGTGGTCTTCGCAGCGTCGTCGCTGGGCACGATGGAACTGCTCTTTCATCTCAAGGAAAAAGGCTCGCTGCCGGCGATTAGTAATCAGCTGGGCAATCGCGTGCGCACCAATTCCGAGTCACTCATCGGAGTGCGCGTGCCACGCGCCAGTGAAGATTTGTCCAAAGGCGTTGCCATCGGGTCCGGCGTTTACATCGATGAGCACACCCACATTGAAGCCGTCCGCTACCCAGCCGGCTCGGATACGATGAGCCTGCTCTCCACAATCCTGACCGGCGGCCGTCCCGGCCCGGGGCGCATAGGATTGTGGATCAGGAATCTTTTTGTCTCGTTGCTGCGGCATCCGTTCAAGACGTTACGCATTCTCCAACCTGTGAAATGGGCGCAGGAGACCGTGATTCTGCTGTGCATGCAAGCACTGGAAGGGCACATCGACATGCGCTGGGAGCGGCACATCTACTGGCCCTTCAGGAAGTTTCTGGTCAGTCGCGGCCAGAGGGTACCGACCTTTATTCCCAAGGCCAATGAGTTTGCCGAGAAGTTTGCTCAGGTCGCCGGAGGCACGGCGATGAGCATGTTGCCGGAAATATTGTTTGACGTTCCCGGCACCGCCCACTGCCTGGGAGGTTGTGTAATTGGCAGCTCAGCGGAGAAGGGCGTGGTGGATTATCGCAACCGCGTTTTTGGCTACCGGAACATGTACGTGTGCGACGGCTCGGTGATTGCGGCCAACCTCGGCGTCAATCCCAGCCTCACCATTACCGCTCTCACCGAGCGTGCGATGAGCTTCATCCCGCCGGCTTCTGAGGCGCCATGGAACGACGCCGCCGAACAAGCCGAAATGCAGGGCCGCTAACGAACCGCTAGCTCTCTCCGCTCCGTCTTACTTCTCGACCAGGCAGTACTCGCCAAGCTTCTGGCTGCTCGCCGGATCAGCCGTTGCTGGATAAAGATCGACGTCGGTGCAGTCGTACATTCCCCAATTCTTGGGGAGCCGAACCATCACGTAGGTCCCCGGCTCCAGGACCTTGCACGCCTCCATGCCCTTATTGCAATGCAGGCTGAAAGACCCTGCTGCTTGCTCCGGCATAGCCGCTTGATGCACCGTGAGAATTACCACGCCGTTGTTTAGTTCGCCGCTTTTCACGGTGATAAGGGACTTGTCCTGCGCCACAACTTGCATTGCAGCCAATAGCCCGAAAAGACAGAAACCAATGAACATGTTCCGCATGAGCGTAGCCTCCTCATTGGAAAGCTCATTCGCGCAGGCTCGTATGCAGGCCGGGGCGAGCGCTTTGCTCGACCCCTTCTGCGGATGAACCTGCCGTCGAATCAATGATCCCGCTTCGAGCGTTGGTTGTCTGTGACGCATGATGCAGGACGAAGGTCGCTTTGCGGAATCGAGACGGTCTCGTTTTGAAAAGGATAGGCGCCAGCAGGCGGCGGCGTCGCCTCAAGGGGCTAAGAAGGCTCGTGTCCCGAGGGTTTGCAACACGGTTGCTGAGTTCGGTCCCCCATTTGCATAGCGTTAACCTTGGTGTAACATAGAGAACCTGTCGTTCATTCAGCCGCTTTCCGTAACAAAATCCTATGGTTCGCCGTTCCTTGGATGATCCATCCTTAGTGCTGAATCGCGAAGCCTCCTGGCTTGCCTTCAACCGTCGTGTGCTGGAGGAAGCCGAGAACCCGCGCAACCCCCTGCTTGAACGCGTCAAGTTTCTTGCCATTACCGCCCGAAACCTAGACGAGTTCTTCGAAATACGAGTCGGGGGTCTGATGCAGCGCATTGAGGATGGCCAGACTGATCCGGGTCCAGATGGTCTCAGTCCTCAGGAAGAGGCACAGCTTGTGGCGCGTCTCACCCACGAGTTCATGCGCGACCAGTATCGCTGCTGGAACCATGCTCTGCGGCCTGAGCTGGCCGAGGAGGGCATTCGGGTCGTAGGGATGAAGGAGTTGACACCAGAGCAGCGAGCGTTTGTTGCTGAATACTGCGAGCGCGAGCTTGATCCTCTGCTTACTCCGGTGACCGTCGATCCAGCGCACCCGTTTCCGCGAGTTATCAATAAAGCATTGTGCCAGGCGCTGTTGCTGCGGCGTCGGCGTCGCGCCTCCACCAATTACATGGGAGTGGTGACCGTTCCGCGCGTGTTGCCGAGGCTGATCAAGCTGCCGCCCCGTAATGGCAGCGAAGACTACATCTTTCTTGCCGACCTGGTCGCTTCGCACACCATCGAGATGTATCGCGGCTACGAGATCATCTCCGAGGCTGCGTTTCGGGTGACGCGCAACAGCAACCTGTATCTTCAGGAGGAAGAATCGCGCAACCTGCTGGAGTCGGTGCGCACCGAATTGCACAACCGCCGCAAAGGCGATGCCGTACGTTTGGAAATCGAGGCCGATGCCAATCCTGAAATGGTGGACCGCTTGCGCGGGTACTTCGAGATGGAAGACTGGCAGGTTTACCGCACCGACGGGCCGGTCAATCTGTCGCGACTGTTTCACTTTTACGAAGAGACGCAAAGGCCCAAGCTGAAGTTCAAGCCATTTGTGGCCCGCGAGCTGCAGTTGAACCGCAAGTCGCGCGACATTTTTGAAGAAATCCGTCATCGCGACATTCTGTTGCACCATCCCTACGATTCGTACAACTCCGTGGTGGGGTTCATTCGCGCCGCCGCCGACGATCCCGACGTGCTCTCGATCAAGCAGACTCTCTATCGCACCAGTGAAGATTCGCCCATCGTGCGCGCCCTGATTGAAGCGTCTGCGAAGAAGGAAGTCACGGTGGTGGTCGAGGTGAAGGCGCGTTTCGACGAAGCCAGCAATATCCGCTGGGCGCGCTCCCTGGAAGATGCGGGAGTGCAGGTGTTTCATGGGCTGGTTGGCCTCAAGACCCATTGCAAGCTGGCGCTGATGGTGCGCAAAGATCCCGACCATGAGACCAGACTCTACGCCCACTTGGGAACGGGAAATTACAACTCGATTACGGCCACGTACTACACCGACCTGAGCTTGCTGACAGCCGACCCGGAGATCACCTCGGCGGTGCACGGGGTGTTTAACTTTCTGACTGCCTATGCGGAGCGGCCCAATTACGATCCGCTGCTGGTAGCGCCGATTGATTTAGCGGAGCGTTGCATCAACCTCATCGCACGCGAGGCCGATCACGCACGGCACGGGCGTCCGGCCCGCATCATTGCCAAGATGAATTCGCTGCTCGATCTCAACATCATTCGCGAACTCTACCGGGCATCGCAGGCGGGCGTGCAGATTGACCTCATCGTGCGTGGGATATGTGGACTGAGGCCCGGAGTGCGCGGCATCAGCGACCACATACGGGTGCGAAGCATTGTGGGACGCTTTCTCGAACATAGCCGGGTGTTGTACTTCGCCAATGGCGGTGATGAGGAAATCTATCTGGGCAGTGCCGATTGGATGCCGCGAAATCTATATGAACGAGTGGAAACCGTCTTTCCCATCAAAGACCCGATGTCGAAGCAGCGCGTCCGCGGCGAGATATTGGAGGCATACTTGGCTGACAGCACCCAGGCGCGCTTGCTGCAACCGGACGGCTCCTACGTGCATGCCGATGCCGTTGCCCATGCCGGGAAGCGCGGCGTTCGCTTTGACGCGCAGGAATTTCTGATTGCTCTTTGCGAGGGCAAAGTCACTCTGGATGCCATTCCCGCGCTGCCCGCTCATCGCCGGCGTAGCACTCGCCGCACGGTTAGGGCAAAATAGTGATCATGGACATTTATTTCTTGCGTCACGCCAATGCGGGTGAGCCGGTGGTCAACCCAGCCAGGGATGACAAACGTCCCATCGACAAGCTGGGAATTGAACAGTCCCACGATGTGGGACGTGCGCTTGCGGCGCTCAACATAAATCCTGACGTGATCATCTCCAGTCCGTTGCGGCGTGCGACCCAGACGGCGGCCGTGGTGGCCAACGAACTGGGGTACGAAGACAAGGTCATCACCGATGCCGCGCTTCGGCCGGAGGCGGGTTATGAGAAGTTTCTGGAACTCCTCGCTCGCCACAGCCGGAGGGACGCGATCATGGTGGTCGGCCACAATCCCAGTATGACGGAGTTTGTGAATAAGCTTATCTCTGGTGGCGGCGCGTTAAATGCCATTGAATTGAAGAAGGGCGCGGTGGTCAAAATCGAAAAGAACGGGCGCAAGCCTGCGGTGCTGAAGTGGTGCATGCCACCCAAGGTGGTGCGCTCGATTCAGCAGGCTTCAGCCACCAACTCGCGACCGAAGGCTGTCCGGAAGTAATTTTGTTCCTGCTCCACCGTCCACAGTTCCAGCTCAATCCCTTCCGAGGGGCTCGGGGTCAGCATGAGCCGCACACAGCCGTCCTGGTGGACGCGGACTTTTAACTCACGCATCGCGCCGCGCCGCCCTTGATCGAGGGCGCGCGCCAGGCGCAGCAAAGCCACCGCCTTCGCGACGTGGACCTGGTCCGCGTCAGGTAGAAGGCCCATCACGCGATCACTTGACGAGGGAAGCGATTTGCCAACATAGCGGGCGATGGCGGCGATGATGCGTCGCTGCAAGGGCGTGTATCCGAAGAGTTCGGAATGGGCGATGACGTAATAGGTGTGACGGCGCCTTCCTGACCGATTGATGTACGCGCCGACTTCATGCAGCATGGCCGCAGCCTCCAGCCAATCGGCGTACTGCGGCGGTAATTGGTGTACCGACTGCAACCGGCGGAACAACTGCATGGCGAGATCGCGAATGCGCTGGGCAAAGGCTAGATCGGCGCCATAGTGCTTTGCCGCTGACAACAAGGCATCGTGGCGTTCCGATTCCACGCGCTCGCGCATGGCGGCGCTGCCGTTGTAGTCGGCCATCATCTGCGCCAGCAATCCATCGCGCAGGCCGAGTGGCAGATAACGGAAGCTGCGCAGATTGCACAACTGCATGAGTTCAGCGAAAACCATGGCGCCGGCGATGATGATCTCCGCACGCCGCGGTCCGATGCCGGACAGTGCCCGCCGCTGCACCAGGGTGAGCCGGCTCAATGTATCCAGCAACGCCGCGAGTGCGGCCTTGGGTATCGTCTGCGGCTTGTTCTCGTTGTGAGCGCCGATTTTAGCGGCGTACAAACCGGAGAGCGCAGCCGGGGTGCCGGAGGTGGCGATCGATATCTGCAATTTCGCGGCGGCGATCCGTTTCTGGATGTGGGAGACCTCGCGTTGGATGAATCCACGCATCTGCTCCAACTCTTTTTTCTTGGGCGGATCGTGATGAAGGAAGAATTGGGTGAGGCGCACCGCCCCGATAGGGAGGCTGACCATGTCCTCAATGTGGCCCGAGATAGAGATGGTCAACTCGCAACTGCCGCCGCCCAGGTCGATCAGCAGGGCCCGGCGACTGGCCACGCGGGCACTAGAGAGCACACCGAGATGGATAAGGCGGCCTTCTTCCAGTCCGGAAATGATTTCTGTTTTCCAGCCGGTCGCGCTGCGTACCCAATCCAGAAAGGCGCGGCTGTTGCGCGCGTCACGCAAAGCACTGGTCGCGACCACGCGCACGCGATCGGTCGCGTAAGTTTGCGCCGCGCGGTGAAAGCGCCGCAGCACCCGCAGGGTATGCGACATCGCTTGCGGGTCGAGTGTGCCATTGGCAAAAACACTTTCCCCAAGACGCGTGACCTCGCGATCGTCGTGGAGCATCTGCAGACGGCCGCGCACGGTCTTGGCTATCTTCAGCCGGACCGAGTTCGAACCGATATCAATCGCAGCAAAGGTTGGCATGAGATTGCAAGTACTAGAACCGACCTCACAAATCGTTTTGTATCAGGGCATGGCTTCGCAGGCTGCTAAAAAACTCTATGCTGCTGGCGGTTCGGGTAGTGCGGCCTTCAGGCCCGCGTTAATCGCGCGTCGTGAAGCGGGCTTTAGCCTGAGGTGCCTCGTCTGAAGTCTTGGATCTAGCGGCTTGCCTCAAATGTCCCCCGGCCTAAAGAGGGTGTGTGAGAACTGTGTCGTCCGTACGGGACTCGATTATTTTCCTCACCCTACACTCCTTGCTCCACCGCAATTTTACAAGTAGAGTTCTCACGCACCTTCTAAAGGTCCTTTCACTGTTGCCCACTTGACGCGGCGCTGAAGCGCCGCACTACCCGAACCCCGACATGTGATTCTCGAATCTAGGAAGATAGATGCCGCCACGGCACATTGCAACCGCACGCGTCGAAAGAGGAATCCATCACCCCTGTTTCACCTTACATTCATCTCATTGCAGCCAGGTTAATGCGAGTTGAAGTATTCTGTTTTGTGGCGCCAGCCCCGGCCACGATTGCGGCCCCACAAGCCCCGATTCTGTTTCTGCCTTATGCCCAAGCATTTCTGGGAATCCGAACGCGATCGGTTACGCGACACTCTGCAACAGGAGAAGCAGGAGTTTGCTCGGCCGGCGTCGCGGCAATCCCGGCTGGGGCTGGCGGTGCGTGCCATGCGGCACCGCAACTTTCAGCTATTCTTCACCGGACAAGCCATCTCTCTGATCGGTACCTGGATGCAGACCGTTGCCCAGGCCTGGCTGGTGTATCGCATGACGGGGTCTGCATTGCTGCTGGGGACGGTGGGATTCGCCAGCCAGATTCCGGTGTTCATCATGGCCCCGATTGGCGGCATTGTGGCCGACCGCAAGAACCGGCAGCGCGTGGTGATCGGCACGCAAACCGCTTCCATGGTTCTTGCCGGGATACTTGCACTGCTGACCCTGTCGGGACGCATCCAAGTCTGGCAAATCATGGTACTAGCCGCGGGACTCGGCGTGGTCAATGCGTTCGACATTCCTGCGCGGCAGGCGTTTCTAATCGACATGGTCGGCAGGGAAGACCTGCTGAATGCGATTGCCCTGAACTCTTCCATGTTCAACGGGGCCCGCATCATTGGTCCGGCTATCGCCGGCGTTTTGGTCGCGTCCATCGGCGAAGGCTGGTGCTTCTTTGCCAATGCGGTGAGCTACATCGCGGTTATCGTTGGCTTGATGCTCATGCGGATCGGACATCCGGCAAACCTTGCGAACGAGGGATCGCCGCTGGAGAACATCGTTGAGGGATTCGCTTTCGTGCGCAATACCGGCCCCGTCCGTGCCATCCTGCTGCTGCTTGGAGTGGTTAGTTTCGTAGGAATGCCGTATGCCGTGTTGATGCCGGTCTTCGCCGATACGATCCTGCACGGCGGCGCCCGGGGATTGGGCATTCTGATGGCAGCGACCGGCGTGGGAGCATTGCTCGGCGCGGCCAGCCTGGCGGCCCGGGTTGGCGTGAAGGGACTGGGAAAGTTGATTGCCCTTTCTGCGGGAGGGTTTGGAATCAGCCTGATTCTGTTCTCGTTTTCGAGAATATTCTGGCTGTCGACGGTGCTGCTCGTGCCGGTGGGCTTCACCATGATGGTGCAGATGGCCTCTTCCAACACGCTGATTCAAGCCATGGTGCCCGATCGGCTGCGGGGTAGGGTAATGTCGGTGTACTCCATGATGTTCATGGGCATGGCGCCGCTGGGAGCGCTCTTTGCCGGGGCCCTGGCCAATCATCTTGGTGCTCCCTGGACGGTCGCGACCGGAGCAGTGGTATGCATCGCGGCAGCCATCTGGTTTGGCAGGCACATGCCGTCGCTGCGCGCGGAGACCCGCAATCTGGTTTTGGCGCAAGGGATGACGGGAGGCTCGCCCGCGCAGGAGATAACCAGCCGCGGATTGTCGTAGGGTAACTTTGTCGCCGGATCCGCGTGGCCGCGCAGCGGCGGGCGGGAAATTTACCGCGCTATTTCCCGATACCATACCGGGCATCTCCCGTCCAAGGAATGCCTGTACCCGATGAACGGGAACACCACCGGAGGATAGGGCGATGCGCATCGCAAGCGTGGGTCATGCGGTCTTTGCGGCGACCATGATCGCCCTCGGAATCCTGGGCCTGGTCAAAGGCGAGTTCACCGTGGTATGGGAGCCGATACCCAAGGGTCTGCCCGCACACGAAGTACTGGCCTATCTCAGCGCCTTCATCTCTCTGGCATGTGGCATAGGCCTGCTCTTACAGCGCGCAGCCGCCACCGCTGCCCGCGTGCTGCTTGCCTGTTTCCTGCTTTGGTTGCTGCTGGTGAGAGTGCCCGGCATTTTCTTCTCGCCCACGGTGGATTTTTGGTGGGCAGCCTGCCAGACCGCGGTGATGGCGGCGGCCACCTGGGTACTGTATGTCTGGTTCGCCGCTGACTGGGACAGGCGGCGCCTCGGTTTCGCCACCGAGGACAGCGGTCTGCGTGTCGCGAGGGTGCTCTACGGCCTGGCCTTGATCCCCTTCGGCGTGGCCCATTTCGTCTATCTCAAACCGACCGCTGTGCTGGTGCCTGGCTGGCTGCCATGGCATCTGGCCTGGGCGTATTTCACCGGCGGTGCCTTCATTGCGGCGGGCTTGGCGGTGCTCATCGGTGTGTGTGCACGGCTGGCAGCCACGCTCTCGGCGTTGCAGATTGGCATGTTCACGCTGCTGGTGTGGGTACCCGCCGTGGCGGTAGGCCGCCCCAACGCCTTTCAATGGAGCGAGACCGTCGTCTCCGCGGCGCTGACGGCTGGCGCTTGGGTAGTGGCGGATTCCTACCGCGGCGTGCGCTGGCTCGCCGTAAACCAGCGCTAGTATTTACGCTTACTGGATCGGTGGTGTAATCTTCTGGTTTCATCAACCAAAGCCGTAGAGAGCAGTTTTCTGAGCCTAATTGTCAGGTGCGCAAACTCGATGCCGGCAGTGGAGCAAAGTGACGATCGTGTACCAGGCCTCCCAAGCCGGCATCATCATCCTGGTGACCAGTCGGCCTTCCGAAGATCTGATGGCCATGTACGATGCGGGGCCGAGCAGCAATTTTCTCTGGCGTGTCATGGGACGCAACGTTCTCCAGGCCGGCGAAACTCCGTTGGTCGCGCAGTTTGAGAAGGGATTCGACAGCGTGCAGAAGCACAAGTAGTTTCGGAATGCACTTCACGCCACCTGCTGCGTTTCGCGATACACGCGCGGCGAGGTAGACGTGCTCAAAGCTGCCCGCGCTGTACTTCGACGTGGCGCCGAAGCACAGCGCAATACAATACAGCGAGGAGTTAGGCTCCTTGGGGAGAGTGAAGGACGCGGAAGGTGCTTCCTCCGTTTGTCCAAATGAGTACCAAGGCGTCTTGTCCCTTGGGCACACTAGCGAGGGCCTTCTGTACGTCGGAGGCGCTCTTCGTCTGGTGACGATTGACGCCCATGATTACCTGCCCAGGCTGTAGTCCCGCATCGTCCGACGGGCTACCGGGCAGAACCCGCTGGATTACCGCACCGTGTAGGTCTTCCGGCGCCCCCAGTTGTTCGCGCAGATTTGGAGTGACGTCAGCGATTCCCAGCCCCCAGCGGGGTTTGTCGTTGTTGTTCGCTGCGCTCAGTTTCTGGTCGCGGTCGCTTTCCATGGCTTCCAGGGTAAGAGGCACCGATACGCTCTTACCATCGCGCATGACCTGCAGCGTAACTTTGGTTCCCGGGCTTTTCTCTTCTATTACCATTTGCAATTGCCCAGCGTCGTTGACTTTCTTGCCGTCCAGTTCGGTAATCACGTCGCCCACGTGCAGGCCTGCCTTGGCGCCGGGAGAATCCGGCTCAACCTGCGTAATGACAGCACCGTTGCCGTCCTTCACCTCGAAGAATTTCGCATTTTCCGGTGTGACATCGGTGATGCCAACGCCCATGCGTGCATGGTCCACTTTGCCGTAGCGAACCAGGGAGTTAACCACGGGAGTCACAATCTGCGTCGGGATGGCAAATCCCATTCCCGAAAATGAGCCCGAAGGCGAAATCAGGAAGGTATTGATGCCGACCACTTCGCCGCGGGCATTTACCAACGGCCCACCCGAGTTGCCGGGATTGATAGCCGCATCCGTCTGGATGAATTGTCCCGGTTTATGTGGATCGTCGGAGTACGGATTCGGACGGTTCAGCGCGCTCACGATGCCTCGTGTGACAGTGAACCGGAAGCCGAAGGGATTGCCGAAGGCAAGAACCGTTTGTCCCGGGCGCAGCGCGGCGGAATCCCCCATCGGAATATTAGGAAGGTTCGTGCCCTCGACCTTGATCACAGCCAGATCGGTAAGCGGATCAGCGCCCACCAGTTTTGCCGATAGAATGCGCCGGTCGCTCAGCGTGACCTTGATGTCGGTGGCGCCGTTTACCACGTGGTTGTTGGTAACGATGTACCCGTCGGGCGAGATAATAACGCCGCTGCCGATGCCATGTTCGATCTGCGTCTCAGGTTGCATGCGTTGGCCGAACTGCGGGCCGAAGAAACGCTGCATCTCGTCGGGAATGCCTTCTGCCGCCGGTTGTGATTTCACGCGCGCGGTGACGGCAACGTTGACAATGGCGGGCGTGACCCGGGCAGCCACGGCCTCCATGGCCTGGTCAAGCGAAAGCAGCGCCGCAATCTTGCTGTCGTCGAGCGGTGCGGTGTTGGAGGAAACTGCAGCGCGCACGGGTAGGAATGAGTTGTAGACAAAGAAGGAAGCTGCGAGCACAAGCGTGAGCGCGACGGCCGCGCGAGGCCTGCCGCAGGCTTTCCATCCGCGGGCAATCCAAGATTTCATGGTTCTGTCTTCTCCTTGCAGGTTAAATATTGCGTGCACTGCTCCGCCGCGCTGCTCAGGCTCAGGGCCTTAGCAACGCTATTTGTGATGAACCACCCTCCGGTTGAACCAATGTGCCTGACTGCTCCGGCGGCGATCCGATACTTTGTGTGCTGGGGAGCTTGTTACAGGGAATTCGACGAGGCAGCCTTCGAAATGTGAGCGAAGGGACATTCCGTGCCCCCATGTCCTAAAGGCCGCTCAAGGTAGCGCGTTCAATTCAACCGGATATTCCAGGGTCGAAAAGACAGTGGAGCAGTCGCCAATAGCCGAAAGGACGGCCGACAGCATGAAGCGCTGCCGGCCGCGTAAGGCATCGCAGAATTTCGGTTACGGCATGGGCTTAAAGGCCACTGATCTTGAAGACCACGCCGCAACCGTGGCCGCCGCAGTTTGACATGTCGCCGCCCCTGCTGGCGGTGCCGTACAGATTGCCATTGGCATCGAACACTAGGTTACCCACGGGATATCCGCCATCCGTTCCGCCGGTAAAGTCGTGCAGCGACGTGTAGGTCCAGATACCGTTCGACGGTGTCAGCTTGAAGACGGTGCCGGAGCTGTTGGCTCCGTTGGCTCCGTCGTAATAGGTTGTGCCGTAGAGGTTCCCCGCTTGGTCGAACACCATGGTGCTCAAATAGGGTCCGCCGCCCTCGATCCCGACAAAACAATAAACTGTGCTGAAAGACCAGCTCCCGGCGGATAGTTCGAAGGCGTTGCCGCCGCCGCCGTCACATTCTGCGCCAGCGGTCGAGCTGTAGAGGTTACTTGAGGAGTCGAAGGTGACGCCGGAAGAAGGTTGGAATCCGTCCGAGCCGCTGGTAAAACTATGGAGAATATTTTCAGCCCAGCCGGAGGCGGCGACGAGCTGGAAAACGGCACCATCCCCGAACAGGCCGCCGTCGGCAGTGGTACCGTAAAGGTTGCCGGCGGCATCGAATGTGACACCACCGAGGGGATCTGCCCCGTCAGGAGTCCCGGAGAAATTGTGCCGGACCGATTCGCTCCAGCTTCCATTGGACTGAGTCAGTTCAAATACCGTGCCAGCATCTTCACTACCACCCTCACTAGTTGCCCCGTAAAGATTGCCAGCGTGGTCCATCGCCAGATTGCCGGATGGGAGAGCTCCGTCACTGGGGTATCCCTGGAACCTATGGAGATGGTCTCAATCCAGTGATTTTCCTGAATGCTGCGTGGAGGAGTTACCGGAGGTGACAAGCTGACGATGGTGCCGACCCCGCCTTCGCTCATGGCACTGACATAGAGAGTGCTGCCCGGACCGAGCAACACAGTGGTTGGCTCACCGCCGTCGCCGCCGGTAAACTGCCAGAGCGTGGTGAACAGCCCGTTGGAGGGATTCAACTCAAAAACAATGCCGCAACCAAAGCCCAACTGTCCGTTGCAGATTCCGCCTCCGCCGGCATACGTGGTGCCATAAAGATTTCCAGCATCTGCCCACTACCACACCCGCATAGGGAGTTTGTCCTGCCGGGCCGCCGGTGAAATTGTGAATGACGGTGTAGGTTTGGGCAGAGAGTGGATTGGCAGTGAGGACTGTTAGGGCGAAGAGAAGCGCTGCCCACCCGATGATTTTGAAATATCCATTTACTCCGAGGCTTGTCATTGTGAACCCCAAAAGGATGAATCTGTTAAATTGCCGCGCCGCCGACCGCATAAGTATCAACTGGCATTTCGGCTACGGCGTAATCTTGAAGACCACGCCCTTGCCGTGCTGGCCGTTTGAGCCGAAACACATCCCCATGCTACCCCCGCAACTGGCCGTGCCGTAAAGGTTGCCATTCGCGTCGAACACCAGGTTGCCAACCGGATAGCCGCCATCGTTGTCGCCGGTGAAGTCGTGCAGAGAGGTGTAGGTCCAACTGCCGTTCGAGGGTGTCAGCTTGAAAACGGAACCCCAGCCGTTGGCTCCGGCCGCGTAGGTGGTGCCATAGAGGTTTCCCGCTTGATCAAACACCGGCGCGCTCCTGTAAGGCCCGCCTCCGAAGCTCCCCGGGAAACAGTAAAGTGAGCTGTACGACCAGCTACCGCTGGATAGCTGGAACACGTTGCCAGCAGCGCCGCCTTGACATTCTATTCCCGATGTTGAGCTGTAGAGATTTCCCGCGGAATCAAAGGTCACGCCGGAGAAGGGCTGGCATCCATCCTCTCCACAGGTAAAGCTATACAGAACATTTTCGTGCCAATCCGAAGCGGCGACGAGCTGGAAGACCGCGCCGCCGAAACCGAACGCACCACCACTGAAGGTTGTGCCGTTAAGGTTGCCGGCGGCATCGAAGGTGACCCCACCGACCGGACCGCCGCCGTCAGAGGTCCCAGAAAAATTGTGCAGGATTGATTCGCTCCAGGTGCCATTAGAGGGAGTCAGCTCAAAGACTGTTCCCTGACCTTGGCTGCCCCCTAGGTTCGTTGCCCCATAAAGATTGCCGGCGGCATCCATCGCGAGGTTACCGGATGGCACGCACCCGTCGCTTTCCTGAAACTTGTAGAGGATGGTCTCGATCCAGTGGTTTTCCTGAATACTGCGTGGAGGACTTACCGGAGGTGACAAGCTGACGATGGTGCCGCATTGAACTCCGTTTTCGGTGCTCACGTAGAGACTTGCACCCGGACCGAGAAGCATAGTGGTTGGGTTGGCGCTGTCGGTCAGCCCTCCAGTAAATTGCCACAGTGTGGTGAACAGCCCGTTCGAGGGATTTAATTCGAAAGCGATGCCGCAACCGGTTCCAAACTCGCTGCTGCTGCAGCTTCCGCCACCGCCGGCGGCGGTGGTTCCGTAGAGATTGCCCGCGTGATCGATGACCACGCCGGCATAGGGAGTTGCGCCTCCTGGTCCGCCGGTGAAATTGTGAATGACGGTGTAGGTTTGCGCGGAGGCCGGATTGATAGTGAGGATTGCCAGCGCGAAGACCAGCGGTGCCAGCAGCATCCTGAGCGTGTCCGATTGGTTCTGAAGTTTGTCATGGTGAAACCTCCTGAAGGAAGGACGATCTGCGTTACGGCCACAGGCAGTCGCCACTAAACGAAGGTCCGGCACAAACGACGAAGGGGTCTGGATTATACCGCAAGCGCGAAGGCCTCCAGCCTTAAAATCTGTTGTAACGTTGTTCGATCTGCAGCGTACTGCTTTATGGACGCCGAGCGAAACAATGCGAAAGGATCGCAGCCCCGCGAGGGCAAAGCCACGCCAATGGAGGGGCAGGATCTGGAGAGCGTAATCGAGCGCGCGCAAGGCCAAGATGCCGAGGCGCTGGGGGAGATCTATCGCCGCTATGTGCGGCGCGTATTCGGCTTGTGCCGTTACATGCTGGACTCACGCGAGAGCGCAGAAGATGCCACCAGCGAAGTCTTCCTCAAGCTGCAGCGCTCCATCGAGAGCTACGACGGGTCCATACCGTTCCCCAGTTGGCTGCTGCGAGTGGCCGGCAACCAGTGCATTGACGTTTTGCGGCACAGGAAGCGTGGACGGCAGGTAATTGTGGAAGACGAAGCCGTCATCGAGCCAGCCAGCCCGGAGCCGTCGCCGCTAGGTGCTGTCCTCAGCGCAGAAGAGAGGGCGCAGGTGCGGGACGCCATTGCACGTCTGCCGGAGAACTATCGCGTGCCGCTGGTCCTGCGCTATTACAGCGAGCTGAGTTATGACGAGATCGCCCAGCAGCTGGGCCTGCAGAGGAACTACGTGGCGGCGTTGATATTTCGGGCCAAGCAGGAGCTGCGCCGGAAAATGGGCCACAGGAGCAAATGATCATGGAATGTTATTCGGAACAGATCGTCTCCATCTTCGTGGACGGTGAGTTGGCGGCGGACGAGGCGCAGCGCCTGCGGGACCACCTGGCCACGTGCCGGCGCTGCCGGCATTTGTTGGACGCATTACGCGCTGAGAACCGCGTTCTAAGCGAAAGTCTGCAGGAGCTTCCGGAAGAAGCAGCCAGCCCGGCGGGCTTCCCCCGTTTGCCTTGGTCTTTGGCATGGGGTGAAGTGGCGATCGTGGCCGCAGTGCTGGCGCTAGGTTCGATGGTCACCGGATGGATCGACAAGCTGAGCATTCCGGAAGCGCTGCAATGGCTAAATCCCTTCAGCTTAAGCGGCCGCACCAACCTGTTCTTCAATCTTTCTTACTATTTTGCGCACGGAGATACTGCCATGTTGACTGATTATGCTGCTATCGTGGGGAAAATCCTTTTGCTGTTGTTGTTGGGCGGCAGCGCACTGCTGCTGGGACGCCGATGGCGGCTACACCAACCTGGCGTGCGCCTGTTGATCGTGCTTCTGGCGTTGTCGTTGCCCGGCTTCGCCCTGCAGCGGCGTCACAGTGATTTCGTTACCGTTGGAGCGAACGAGACTGTAGACGACACCCTTTTGGCCACCGGCAACACCGTGCGCGTGGAAGGCGTCGTCAATGGGGACTTGCTGGCTTTTGGCCAGTCGGTGGAAGTGCGCGGCACCGTCAAGGGCGACCTGGTGAGTTTTGCCAAGAGAACCGTAGTGAGCGGAACTGTGGAAGGCAACATCTACGACTTTTCGAATTCGCTCGACCTGGACGGGCAATTGGGCCATAACCTCTACGGAGCGATGCAATCCTTGCGTCTGGGTAGCGGGGGTCACGTGGGCGGGGGCGTCGTGGTTGCCGCCGGCGACGTCAGCTTCGAGGGCGAGGTGAAACGCAGCGTCACCGTGGCTACCGGCAATGCCGATGTGAGCGGCAGCATCGGCCGCGAAATGACCATGAGCGGAGACAACCTTACCCTGACTAACACCGCCCGAATCGGCGGCAACCTGATCGCTCGCGTGCGCGACCTGAAAAACGTGCACATCGCCGCCGGCGCGACGATTGTGGGCACCCGTGACATCCAGGTGCGCGTGCGGGAGAGCCATTTCGCGCGCCCCAAATTCTACTTCTACCAAGCTGTCTGGCTCGCTGCCGCCATGCTGGTGGGATGGCTCGGTCTGGTTCTGTTTCCCGGCTTCTTCCAGGCCAGCGCCCGGGCGGTGGGCTCAGGCTGGCGCAGCCTCGGGCTTGGGATCGCGGTTCTGGCGGGCGTGCCTTTGGCCATAATCGTGATAGCCATCACGCTGGTCGGTTTTCCGGTCTCGCTGATGTTGCTCGCGCTGTATCTGGCCGCCATTTACCTGGCAAAGATTTGGGTGGGAGCATTCCTGGGGCAAATTCTTGTGAAGCCAGACGGGGCCACCAAGGGCGATTGGCTGCTGGGACTACTGGTGGGCCTGCTCATCCTCACCATCGTCGGCTTCGTCCCGTATCTTGGCGGGCTGGTCCACTTCGTTGTGATTTGCCTGGGTTTGGGAGCGTTCGCCTGGCAGCTTTATCGGGCCTCACGACCGGCAATAACGGCCTGAAAAGCTGAGGGCCGAAGCCAAGCAAGCTTCGGCCAGCAAGATCATTGTAGCTTCGCCGCGCGATGCTGTTCTCAACTTCCGGTTGGCCCCTTACTCGCCGGCGGAGAAACCTGCCGCGTGTATCTACCCGTTTAGTCATCCGGCGGCGGCTTGTATATGTCGAATGAGGTCGGGGTCGGCGTTTTTCCAAAGGGCGAGGAAGTTGGCGCCAGCGGTCACTGAGGCGTGTGTCAGCTATCACTGTGCCCTGAGAGAACGTGACCGATACTGGCTTGTCACAGTTGCGTACCGACGGCACGGTTTCCCATCCTCCATGCTGCGACCATCCTGTGTGCGAAAGGACTTCTTATGAATACCAAGCATCTGGGCACAAATAGCAAGTTGATTCATGCAGGCTACGAGCCAGAGTCAACGGGCTCGGTGAATGTGCCCATCTACCAGACCTCCACGTTTGCGTTCAGGAATGCACAGCACGGCGCCGACCTGTTTGCCGGTGTGGAAGATGGGTACATTTACACGCGCATCGGCAATCCTACGGTCCGTGCCCTGGAGGAGTGCGTAGCCGAACTGGAAAACGGTTGTGGTGGCATCGCCACCAGCTCCGGAATGGGCGCCGTATGTACAGCGTATCTCGCGCTTCTCGATGCTGGCGCGCACATGGTGAGTACGGCTTCGGTATATGGCCCGAGTCGCGGGCTCATGGAAAAGCGACCTCTCGCGTTTCGGGGTCCAGTCGAGCTATGTGGATACCACTGATGTCGCACAGGTTAGAAATGCTCTGCGCCCCAACACCAGACTTGTATATATCGAAACGCCGGCCAATCCGACGATGCAGGTTACTGATATCGAAGAGGTCTCGCGCATCGCCCACGCTCACGGCTGCCTCGCCGTCGTGGATAACACGTTTGCCAGTCCTTATCTGCAGCAGCCGTTGAACCTGGGAGCAGACGTCGTCCTTCACTCCGTTACCAAATTCATCAATGGTCACTCCGATGTAGTGGGCGGAATCCTTGTGGCCAGGGAGATGGACGTCTACCGCCGCCTGCGCAGGGTCATGGTGAACTCCGGATGCAACATGGACCCCGCATCAAGCCTTCCTGGTTCTACGCGGTCTAAAGACCTTGGGAATACGAGTCGAGCGGGCCCAGCGGAGTGCGATGGAAATCGCTTGGTGGCTGGAACAGCAGCCGGAAGTGAGTCAGGTACGCTACAT
Organism: uncultured Acidobacteriaceae bacterium; assembly: GCA_963836295.1. Taxonomy (GTDB): domain Bacteria; phylum Acidobacteriota; class Terriglobia; order Terriglobales; family Acidobacteriaceae; genus Bog-257. The sequence goes on from CAWIIY010000017.1 coordinate 1,108,089, forward strand.
TGGCCTCGAGTCTCATCCCCAGCACAAACTGGCCCTGCGCCAGATGACTGGCTTCGGCTCGATGATCAGCTTCGAGCTCGAAGGTGGAATGGAGGCAGGCCGCATTCTGATGGGCAGCATGTCCGCTTGGCGACTCTGGCGGTGTCGCTCGGAGGCGTGGAAAGTCTCATCGAACATCCCGCCTCCATGACGCATGCTAGCCTGTCGCCGGAGGACCGGCCGCGCCGCGGGTTTCAGCGATGGCCTGGTGCGTTACTCCGTGGGTATCGAGGATGTCGAAGACCTGATCGCCGACCTTCGCCAAGCTCTGGATGCGGTTTCGATCCATGCGTCTGAAGAGCTGCAGAAGAACGACATAAACACAGTGTTGAAGGAGCCGGCACTAACATAATGAAGGCGCGCGGCAGAGCCTCCCTGCTAGCGCGCTGTCCAGTCGGTCAGCTACAGAGATCCTGAACCAGAGTAGTTGCAAGGTTGGTGTGCCCAGGTAGTGCCGGCCTTCAGGCCCGCGTCCAAGGCCACTTTCAGGGCCGGGCTTTAGCCCAACGGTACCTCGGCTTGGCCCGCTCGTGAGGGCGGTTTCGGGTTGCAGTGATATGTCCCTCCGGGCCCAAAAGGCCCTTCGACAGAGAGGCTGCTGGACGCGGCGCTAAAGCGCCGCACTACCCGAGCTCGCAGGACACAGCAACTCTCGAATTGCTTTAGAAGGTGCGTCTCAAGGATTGTGTCTATGGCACGACACTCGGCGGCCAGCAGCCGTTGACGGGCGGATGAAGCTGAACGATTAGCGGCGGTTGTGAAACGTAGCGATCAGGCGGGTGGTTTAGCATAATGGTTCCTGGAGGCCTGAATGAAGCAGGAAACCGCCTTGATCCGTCAGCATATGAGGACGCCCCGCGCCGCCGCCATTGCTGGCATCGTCTTCTCTCTTTTGCTGATTACCAGCCAGTTCCTTATCTGGACTTCTATTCCGTCCAATCCGCTGGCGCCAGCGGCGGAGGTTGTCCGTCACTCGAAGACCATCTCGTTGGCTTTGAACCTCCTGTCGTTCGCCGGCATCGCCTTCCTGTGGTTCATCGCCGTGGTGCGCGACCGCCTGGGAGAGTTTGAAGACCGCTTCTTTGCCACTGTAATCCTCGGTAGCGGATTGCTGTACATTGCAATGACCTTTGTCGCAGCAACCGTTGCCGGCGGGATCATAAGGGTCTTAAGTACGGGATCGGAAAACCTGGCAGAGTCTGGCGCTTATGCTCTCGGCCGCGTTGAAATTAACCACGCTATGCTCATTTATGCGGCGAAGATGGCCGGGGTGTTCATGATGTCGACCTCCACGATCTCACTCAAAACCCAAATCGTACCGCGCTGGATGGCGCTCCTCGGCTACGCCCTGGCGCTTATGCTTCTGCTTAGCGTCGGAACCATCGAATGGATTCCGCTGATCTTCCCACTGTGGGTGCTCCTGATAAGCCTATACATCCTGATGGAAAATCTCCGCGGGCAGCCTGAGAACGCAAGCGCTGTGGAATAGCTACCAAACTTGAAGGTTGAAAAAGGCAACGCCGGGCGCCGCCCCGGCTGTCCGTCGCGATTACCCATCCAACAGATAGAATGGCTGTTCTGAGACACCGCCGATGCCTTCGAACTGGCTCTTCTGGGTTCTGTTCAACTTGTTTGTGCTCGGGTTGCTTGCGCTCAACCTGGGCGTCTTCAACCGCAAGAAGCATGTGGTGGGTTTTGGCGAGGCTATCGGCTGGACGATGGTCTGGATTTCTCTGGCAGCAGGTTTCGCTGTTCTCATCTATTTTTTCGGGCACACCATGGTGGGCGAGCAGGCGAGGCCCAACTCCGAGCTGTCGCTGGAGTTCATCGCGGGATATCTCATCGAGCAGTCCCTCAGCGTCGATAACCTGTTCGTTTTTCTGCTCATTTTTCGCTACTTCCGCGTCCCGCGCCACTTTCAGCACGAGGTGCTGTTCTGGGGGATTCTGGGCGCGCTGGTCATGCGCGCCGTCTTCATCTTCGCCGGTATCACACTGCTGAACCGCTTTCACTGGTTCATCTACATCTTCGGCGCGATCCTTATCTACAGCGGGTTCAAACTACTGGGCCAAAAGGACGCAGAGATTAAGCCTGAGGCGAACCTGGTGCTGCGCGGCTTTCGCAAGCTCTTTCCCCTGACTAAGGATTACGAAGGCAGCAAGTTCTTCGTACGGCGTGGGCTGGTGCGATACGCGACGCCGCTGGCGGTGGTGTTGATCGTAGTGGAGACCACCGACCTGCTGTTTGCGACCGACTCCATACCGGCGGTCCTGGCGGTGACGCGCGAGCCGTTCATCGTCTATACGTCCAATGTATTTGCGATCCTCGGCTTGCGCTCGCTCTATTTTGCGCTGGCAGGAATGATCGAGGTCTTCCATTTCCTGCATTATGGCCTGTCCGTGATTCTCATTTTCATTGGCGTAAAGATGCTGGCTTCGAACTACCTGCAGATTCCGATTGGCATCGCGCTCGGCGTGGTCGGGGGAGTACTGCTGCTCTCGATTTCGCTGTCGCTGTTGTTTCCCAAGAGAAAACAGGAAGTCCCTTAGCAGACTTATTCGAAGCGGATTTTGTCGCCACCAACCATGGAATGCTTGTGGAACCTGACCTCGTTCTTCAGGGGAAAGTCGAGACGATAGTGAGCTCCGCGGCTTTCCTCGCGTGCCAGCGCCGAGCGGGCGATCAGCAGCCCGGCTTGCAGTAGGTTCGCCGCTTCGTGCGAACGGCGGTCCCCCGAGGCGGGCAATTGCTTCTGCAACTCGCTCAACTCTGAAACAACCTGCCGCAGACTTTTTCCGTCGCGCACCACGCCTACGTACTGCCACATCAGCGATTGCACTTTCTTGATGAACGCCTCGATCTGTGCGGGTTGTCCGTTGGGAGATGCCGCCGTACTTTCAGCACCGGCGACGGCAGGGCGATCACGGCGTGGCCGAAAATGCTCACGCATGTTCTGGGCGGCTCGCGCTCCGTACACCAGACCTTCCAGCAGGGAATTGCTGGCCAGCCGGTTCGCTCCGTGCACGCCCGTGCACGCCACCTCTCCGGCGGCATAAAGTCCGGGAATGGAAGTCTGTCCCGAGAGATCGGTGCGTACGCCGCCCATGGCGTAATGGGCCGCGGGACGAACCGGAACCAGCTCGCTGGCGATGTCGATGTTGTATTCCATGCAGGTGGAGTAGATGGTGGGAAACCGTTTGCGCACGCGGTCAGCATTCAGGTGTGTGAGGTCGAGATACACTGCGGCATCGGGACGCTTTACCAGTTCCAGCTCGTGCGCGATGGCGCGGGCCACGACGTCACGCGGGGCCAGTTCCGCCGCCTCGTGATACTTGGGCATAAAGCGCTTCAGCTCAATATTTCGCAGATATGCGCCTTCGCCGCGCAGCGCCTCCGACAGAAGGAAACGGGGAGCGTTCTTCAGGTACAACGCGGTGGGATGGAACTGCACGAACTCCATATCGCTGATCTCGGCGCCGGCACGATGTGCCATGGCCACACCGTCCCCGGTTGCAACTGAGGGATTGGTGGTGTCGCTGTAAACGTGGCCCAAGCCGCCGGTGGCTAGCAATGTGGAGCCGGCAAAGATCTCGTGCGATTGGCCCGTCTGGTCGAGAACGCGCACCCCAACTACACTGCCGTCCCGCACCAGCAAGTCGGTGGTGAATTCGAACTCCCGGAAGGCGATGGCTTTCAAGGCCGAAGCCTTGAGAAACAGCGCCCGGCCAATCTCACGTCCGGTGGAGTCTCCATGGGCATGGAGGACGCGGCTCCGGCTGTGCGCTCCCTCGCGAGTAAACGCGATCTTCGTGCCGGCGCGGTCGAACTCCGTACCCCACTCGATGAGCTCTTCGATGCGCGGCGGCCCTTCTTCCACCAGGATTTGCGCGGCTTCCTCGTTGCAGAGACCGTCACCCGCCTTGAGGGTATCTTCCAAGTGAAGACGGACACTCATCGTCATCACTCAGAGCGACGGCGATACCTCCCTGCGCGTATTGCGTGTTGGACTCCGTGACCTCCCGCTTCGCCAGACACAGGCACCCGGCCAGCGGGCGCAAGTTCCACCGAAGCCCGCAGACCCGCAATGCCGGCACCCACGACGATGAAGTCGGTTTCTGAAGGAAGAACGTTCATGCTTGCAAACAGTCCTTCTTAACGGGTTCATGGTAGCACGCAGACAGAACGTAGGAACCTGTATATCAACCGTCCAAACCAAATGGGGAATCGCCAGCAACCTGTGCGGCGGAAACCCTCATCCATTACACTGACAGCTTGACTCGCATCCCGGTCCGGACTCCATCACGATCCTACGAAGTGCTGCTCGAACGTGGCTTGCTGCGCTCGGCGGCAGCCGCACTGAGCGATACCGTGGCTACGGAATGGCGCGTGTTTGTGGTTACGCAAGCGCCCATTCGCAAGCCTTGGGTTGCGATGCTGCGCAAGAGCTTCGGCGATGCCGGACGCAAAGTCGAAGTGTTGGTGATGCCAGATGGCGAGCGTGCGAAGACTCTCGCGCAACTGGAAAAGCTTGCCCTGAAGCTGGTGAGCCACGGCGCAGACCGCCAGTCGGTGATTCTGGCGCTGGGTGGCGGAGTGGTCGGCGATGTCGGAGGATTTCTGGCGTCCGTCTTTATGCGCGGAATTCCCGTCGTGCAAATTCCGACGACGCTGGTCGCGCAGGTCGATTCGGCCATCGGTGGCAAGACTGGGGTGAACCTGAAATCAGGCAAAAACCTGCTCGGTACCTTTCATCAGCCGCTCGCCGTGCTAACGGATGCCGATACGCTGGCGACGCTGCCCGAACGTGAATACCGCTCCGGCTTGTTCGAGGCCATGAAGTATGGCGTGATTCGCGACCCCGCCATCTTCGAGCTGATGGAGGCGAACAGCGATGCTTTGCTGCGCCGTGACGGCGCGCTGTTAGAGGCACTGATCACGGAATGCGTTCGCGTGAAGGCCGACGTGGTGAGCGCCGACGAACGGGAGAGCGGCGAGCGCCGCATTCTGAACTTTGGACACACCATCGGCCACGCGTTGGAGGCGGAAACTGGCTACAAGCAGTTCCTTCATGGCGAAGCGGTGGGCTGGGGGATGATTGCAGCCACCAGGATTGGCGTCGAAATGCAAATCACCGACTCACTCACCGCGCAACGCATCGTTGAGCTGGTTCGCGCATATGCGCCTTTGCCAAAGGTGGACGTAGACAGCAAGAACATCGCACGGCGGCTCCTCTCCGACAAGAAAACGGTTGGCGGGGTGCCGCACTTCATTCTGCCGACGGAGATCGGAAAGGTACAAGTGGTCAGCACGGTTTCGACGCAGGCAGTCATCGAAGCGGTCGAAGAAATCAAGAAGTTGTCAAAGGCGTAGCAGTTTGGCTCAGCAGGACAAATTATCGGTCGAATCTTCGGATGGCTCGGCGAGTCAGCGCATTATTGGCGCTGCGCCGGCTGGAGCGCGAGATGAAGCATCCGCCGCCGCAGCGGTGCGCGATATGTTCACGTCCATCGCGCCTCGCTACGATCTGCTGAACCATGTGCTATCGATGAACATCGACCGGGTATGGTGGAACCGCACCGCCCGCGTCTTCGGCGAGGTGCTGCAGCGTCGCGGTGCGCAGGTGCTCGACCTTTGCTGCGGGGCCGGTGACATGACATTCGCGCTCTATCGGGGCCTGACCACTCCAACGAGTGCCAAATCACCCCAGCAGACGCAAAAGAGGCGTCTACCGGGGGCCCCGACAAAAGCGGCACTCGTTGGAGACCGCCTGAACGGTGCACCCACGCAAATCTTTGGGGCCGATTTCTCGCATGCCATGCTAGTGCGCGCGGAGCAAAAGTCCGGCGGCAGGAACATCCGCTGGGTCGAGGCTGATGCGCTGAATCTGCCGTTTTCTTCCGGCCAGTTTCAGTTGGTGACCTCCGCTTTCGGTTTTCGCAATCTCGCCAACTATGATCGTGGGCTGGCGGAGATCTACCGTGTGCTTATGACTCAAGGCGAGGTCGGCATTCTCGATTTCGGCGAGCCCAAGGGCCTGATTGGCCAATTGTATCGAGTGTACTTTCGGCAGGTGCTGCCGGCCATCGGCACGTTCATTTCCGGTGTGCGCGGTCCTTACGCGTATCTACCTGCCTCCGTGCTGCGTTTTCCGTCTCCCGACGAGATGCTGGAGCGGATGCGCGCCGCCGGCTTCCGTGAAGTCACATGGACTCCGTACACGTTTGGAATCGCGGGGCTGTATCGGGGAAAGAAGTAGGGGTCAGGGGTTAGGGGTCAGGGATCAGTTTTGGCAACGTTCTGCCTTAGATGTCGGAACGATTAAAGCAGACCTGACCTGCCCCCAACTGCCGCGGCTACCCCCAGATTGACCGTTTTCCAGTATCCATCGATATCGTTGAGCCAAGTCTCAAACCTCGCATTCCAATCAGAACTGTATACCTGGAGAAATGATCCCACTACTGCCAGATATTCTTCCACGTTTTCGCAGGGACTAAATTCGCCGATATATCTCTGAGAGATCGCCCCTGTCATGATATCCGCTGTCTGCTCCATCTTTCCAAAGCTGGTGCAAAAGCGGGCTTTGACGATCAGGGACTGCGACACAGTTCTCCTCAAGTTCTGGTTGTGGTCGAGTTCGTCAAAGATGAACTGCTCAATCTGTTTTTTATTCTCCGAAAGGAAAGCATCCATACCTGGGACATCCGGCGGGTCTGCGAACATGTGGTAGACGATTCCCAATCTCACATGTTCGTCACTGGTTCGCCAAGGGTAACCTTCCCACAGGGCCATTTGGGCGCAGGTCAGTGCTAGATGGTACTTCGCCATTTCCTGCATTGCTGGGGACAATTGGGGCGGCATGCAACGAAGATTAGCACGCAAGCAGCGGAGAAGGATAGAAATACGTACACGCCGCTCTCCTCGTTTTGTGCCTTGCCCGAGGCAGTCAATTTTCGGCAATAATTCATTTGACTCGACCGGAGAGGGGGAGGATAGTGAAGCCGAACCGGGTCAGGGTGGGCACTCGAGGAATTATCTACGCGAGTACGCTCCATTTCTGCTCGGAAGACGGGAGGGGCAATTCTTGATTGTCGGGCTTAATCTCGACGACAGCGCCGACCGAAAGAGGACGATAGTTTTTTCGGTGGCCGGGGCTCCTGGGTTATCCCAATGAGTGGTTTGAGCTGGAGCGCAAGTGGGAGCAGCTAGTAAAGGGGGCTGGCCTCTCGTATTTCCGCACGGCCGATTACATGAGTATGGGTTTAGGTTGGGGCGGCGAATTTGACAAACTTGTGGCCAAGCATGGCCTAACAACAGCGAGAGTTATCGCAGACGCTTTAGTCCAAGACCTGAAAGAACTCATCCATGGGCACAAGATGGCCGCATTTTGTCTGGCGATCTTAATGCCAGACTTCAACGAAGTGGTATCGAAACTGAAGAGAGTACCGTTCCACAAAGACCCCTATATTTATGCCCATCATCAACTGATCGGATTGGTAGCGGAAGAGGTGCTCAAGATGAAGGCTCCCCCTGTCATCGCCGTTGCATACGATAAGAACTCGAAATCGGCTGAGCTAAAGCGATCATGGGAGCCCTTTAAGAATGCGAACCCGACATGGGAGTCTACTCTTGGCACCCTTGCGCCACTGGATGACAAACTAAATCCCTCAATTCAGATCGCTGACCTGATTGCCCACACGACTACTGACACCTTCCGCTCTCGCCACAAAGACCCAAGTGCTGGAATCGCAGAACTCCGAGAGTGGCTACCGATGTTGATGAGGGTAGCTTATGTTGACAAGAAGTACCTCAGGACCGTGTTGGCGCACAATGCGAGGAGACTGGCGAATCATTCCAAGGAGCAGAAGGGGGCAAACGCCAACAAAACCCAGCCAAAGCGAGTAGCCACTAACCCCTAATCCCTACGCCCTGTTCTAAAACTGTCGCGCAGCGCATCTTCAATGGTGTATTGAATTACACGCCCATACTCTTCGCCGAGGAAGTGTTGCAGGCGGGTGGTATCCATGGTGTAGGACCCAATGAGGTAGGGCAGGGCGGCAGGTGGAATCGAGGAAATGCCCAGCTTCCACAGTAAAGCGAAGACGGCCCGGCAGGTAGCACGGGTGGGAGCTCGCTTGATTGTGGCTTGCGCTATCTCAGCGCATCGTTGCACCGTGATGGACTCTCCGCGGCCGGCGACATTCAAAATAGTTAGCGACGGATCGCTTGCTGGGCGGTGCAAGAGATGCAGCAGCAACCTGGCCATGTCGTCCACATGTACGAACTGGAAGCGCTTCTCCAGATACTTGTTACCGCGAGGCAATAACCAGGGCAAGCGCTTGCCGGCGGCTCGCATGCGAGCGGCGCGTTTGCTGGTGCCAAGTGGGGTTCCGCGCAGTGCGCCAATCATGTAGTTCTGCACCGTCGCGCCTGCAAAAATGTGAGGACGCACCATGTAGATGTGGCAATCGCCGAGGCTCTCGGCTCGATAGCGAACTACTTCGTCGCACTCCCGTTTGTGGATGGCGTAGGGTAGCGTGTGCGCGCGCAGAGGAGCTTCCTCCTTAACCGGTTCTGCGGTCTCCGGGCCATATACCGCGACACTGCTGGGGAAAATGAATTGCGCCACCTGGCCGCCAGTACGATTGACCACGCTTATGGCTTCCATAACGCGCGCCGTACCGGCGACATTGATCTGCCACATCCGTTCCGGATCGAGAACGCCGGAGCGCTGGGGATCCAAGACGAATGCGAGATGAACTACAGAGCGTGCGCCGGTTTCCCGCAGCAACTCAACCAGCTGCCAGCAAGAAGGCTCGCGGCCCAGGTCCGTCTGCTCAAACTTCGCCAAAGCGGAACTGTCGGGTGGGCGTGTGTCCACGCCCACCACGCGAAAATCGGAGAGTAACGGCAGTAACCGGGCGCCCAGATTCCCGGAAATTCCGGTGACTAGGACAGTTCGTTCCGGCGGCATGACTATTTAGGAGGCGTCTCCGGTTTCTCTGCCGGCGCAGGCGCTGCATTCGGATTCGGCGGAGCGGATCCTGAGTCCGGAGCTCCAGCGCCTCTTCTTGGCGTGAGGATATTTTTATGGACCGTTGGCGGAACCTCAGGCCCAAAGTACGCTTCGTTGAGGACGATGGTCGCCGAACTCTGGATTTTTTCAATCTTGTCGGTGATCATTTGCCTCTGCAAAGTGGACTCGATGGATGACTTAACGTCGCTGAGTGGAAGCTGGCGAACAGAAACCAGCTTGTAAATATATTGCGAGCCAGGATCAGAAAACACCTGGGAAACCTCGCCCGCCTTTAAGTCGAAGACGGACTCATGGGCCTCCGGCAAGGTACCGGGACGGCGTGCGCCGACATTGACATCAGGCGGGGTAGTTGTCATACCGGCGTGCTCCATGGCTTCCTTTTGCAACTTAACTGGGTCCTCGCCCGCGACCCACCGTTCCCTGATCTTGTTGGCATAAGCTTGTTCCTCGGCATCGGTGGGCTTGGGCTTGCCGGCGCCTGCGTTGCTCCGTGGAATGATGATGCGCTGCAAGGTGCCTTCGACATACTTCTTGGGGTTCTGCTTGTAATAGTCCTCGATCTGCTGATCGGGAATATGCGAGTACTCTTGGATGACGTGCTGATTCAGGGCATCGGTGAGGATTTGATTTCTGGTGAACTGAACAATCTCCAGCACGCGAGGATCGTTCTCCAGGCCGAGCTCGCGTGCGGTGTCCGCAAACACCAGCAGCTTGGCATATTGCGACGCGAACCTGCGCACCACATCGGGAGGCATGGGAGGTTTGCCGGGTTGTTGTAACGCTTTGATCATCTTCTCAAACTGCTCGCGTGTCAGGCTGCTGACGCATCCGGCAGGTGGCGCTGTGGCGCCGGCCTTGGGCTGGCACATACCTTTCAATGTGATGACGGCTTGATCCATGGGGACTGTAGTCGCAGGGACCGCCGCCGGCGGAGCAGGGGGCTGGTTTGAGCTCGGCTCCTGGCCATAGGCGGCAAAGCTGAGAGCACACGAAAGCACAAGGACCCAAAAAGTAGAACGTGACATGTAGTGGTGTTCCTCCAGGAGTAATTACCGCCCTAAAGCGGAGCAAGTAGACACAAAATTAGATAGATAAAAAATGTACCATATCGAGGCTGACTCGCGTCAGATTTTGCTCAGGTGGATAGTCCGCGTTTGCGGATTTAAGCGGAAGGTGAATAATCGAAACTATGGTGAAACCCGTGACGACGGCTGGCGTGATGGTGGAAAAGAAGGCAGTCGCCCTGAATTCCATCTATGCCGCGGTGGTCATCACTCTGCTTAAGGCAGTGGTTGGAGTCACAACCGGCAGTCTCGGCATTCTCTCCGAGGCTGCGCACTCTGGCCTCGATCTGGTGGCGGCGGCCATCACCTATTTTTCCGTGCGCGTTTCTGACAAACCCGCCGATGCCGATCACCAGTATGGCCACGGAAAAATCGAAAGCTTCTCTGCTTTTCTCGAAACTGGTTTGTTGCTGCTGACCTGCATCTGGATCGTGTATGAGGCAGGCAATCGTCTCTTCTTTCATTCTGTCCACATCGAGCCCACCGTCTGGGCATTCGCGGTCATGGGAATCTCGATCGCGGTGGACTACTGGCGTTCACGCCGCCTGCGACGCATAGCTGACAAATATGACAGCCAGGCGTTGCACGCCGATGCGCTGCACTTTGGCACCGATATCTGGTCCAGCGCGGTCGTCATTCTAGGATTAGCCTTGGTGGTGGCCGGACGACACTACTCGCGGCCCGGACTGGCGAAGGCTGATGCGATCGCTGCCCTCTTCGTGGCTTGCATTGTGGTGTACGTCAGTTGGCGCCTGGCGAGGCAAACCATTGATGCGTTACTGGACGCCGCTCCTGCCGGCGTGCGCAATCGGATCATCGAAGAAGTGTACCGCGTGAACGGCGTGCTGGAAGTGGACCGAGTGCGGATCCGCCGAGTTGGCAGCGACTATTTTGCCGACGTCTCCATCGCCATGTCGCGCAATGTGACGTTTCAGAAGTCCGAACAGGTTTCCAACGAAGTTGCTGACCGTATCCGCGCCGTTCTACCCGATGCCGACGTTGTAGTCAACACGGTTTCGCGGGCCAGCCGCCAGGAGAGCCTCTTCGACCGGATTCGTGCGGTGGCTACGCGCAACAACCTCAACGTGCATGACATCAGCGTGCAGGACATCGAAGGCCACCTGCACGTGGAGCTGCATGTTGAGCTGGACGAAAAGCTCAGCCTGAAGGAGGCGCACGATCGGGTCACCCGTTTGGAAAGCGAGATGAAAGAGGAGATAGGCGAGATCTCCAGCATTCTGACCCACATCGAGAGCGAGCCGGCGACCATCGAAACTAGCGATGGGCTGGTTCGCGCGCCCGGCTTTGAAGACCGCCTACAACAAGCGAAGGAAGGATTTCCTGAAGTCGTGGACATGCACGACCTCATGTTCAAACGGGTGGGCGGACGGCTCTATCTGTCGCTGCATTGCACCATGAACGACGATCTGCCGCTCGCGCGCGTGCACGACATACAAACTACGATGGAGAGCCGATTTCGCCAGGAAGTCCCCGAGTTGTTCCGCGTGCTCATCCATCCCGAGCCGCAGACCGACAACCGGCGCTAGAGGGGCTGTTACGAAACTCGGTTCGACGTTGCGTCGGTGGAACCAACTGTACGAAAACGAGTGCCGGAGGCACGAAACAGCTTAGCCCATCTACGACAACGTCGAGGATGTCAAGGGTTTTTGCGACACACTTCCCCCCGCGTGGTTTTGAGATGCGCCACTTCGCTCTGGCAGAAAAGATTTTGCTTCGCGTCACGACCAAAGCTTCTGCTCGGCCCAGCGGGGCAGAGCCAGAGTCTGCAGCTGCGCGTGGCCGTGGCGGCTCCACGGTCCGCGCCGCAAGCGCAGACCTTCCTTGCTGGCCAGCGCCTGCCGTTGGTTTTTCGCCCTGGTCTGTGTCGGCACCAGGCGATGACGATGGCCCACCAGTTGTCGCAGATTGCGTTACTCCGCCGTGGGCACGCTGAGCCGTAATTTGCCGAGTAACCTGAGTGTGAGTACTTACTCTGGCGGAGTTATCTAGCGAAACATTACGACGTAACTTAATGCAGCAAAGCCGCTTGCCAGCCCCACAACTGATAAGCAATATTGCTGCTTTTTTTACTTGACCCGGACGGAACCATTGTCCTAACCTGAGTGCCAACTAATCGCACCACAATGTAAGTAGTTGCTCACTGTCTCTTCCAAGCCGTTCCGCCACTTTCGGCAGTGAAGTCTTTTTCAGTGTCTGTATTGACGGTGCGTAGGTTGATGGGGCCTTTTGCGGTTCCAGACCTTGAGTTTGTCCTAAAAGCTATGTCGATTCGCCTTGTGAAGTGAGGACAACGAAGCTATGTCTGTGACCAAAGAACACATGTCCGGAGATGTGAGCGGAGGTATGTCTCCCGCTGGGGTTTTGGTTGGCTCGGGCGGGGAATCGCCAAAATGGTTCGCGGTGTATACCACTCCGCGTCACGAAAAGGCGGTGGCCAGGGCACTTCGAATTCCGGCGGATCGAGGCCTTCCTGCCTCTTTACAGGGAGATGCATCGCTGGAGGAACGGCTGCAAGGTCAACGTAGAGCAGCCCCTGTTTCCCGGCTACATCTTTGTGCGCATCGGGCGAGGTGGGTCGACCCAGGTGCTTTCCGTGCCCGGAGTCCTGTTGATTGTCGGTCCCGGACGCGAACCAACGGCCCTGCCCGACTTCGAGATCGAGGCGTTGCGTTCGGGCCTTCACCTCCGCAAATTCGAGCCTCACCCCTACTTGGTTGTGGGCGAGAAGGCCCGCATTAAGTCGGGATCGCTGGCCGGCATGGTGGGTGTTTTGGCCCGCAAGAAGAATAACTTACGAGTTGTGCTCACGCTGGAGCTGATCATGCGAAGCGTAGCCGTGGAAGTGGATGCCGACGAACTGGAGCGGGTGAGCGCGTAGTTGCAGTCCCCCCCAAGAATAACCAGAAGCTGAGGAACAATATTCGTGCGGAAGACTGCCAACCGGAGCATCACGGAGGTGCGCATCGTCGAAGCCTCGTTCCAGCTTTTTTCGCGTCAAGGCTACAAGGGCACCAGCACGCGAGAGATCGCAAGCCTGGCCGCGGTGAGCGAGGCGACATTGTTCCGCTATTTCGTCCGCAAGGCGGACTTGTTCTGGGCAGTTGTCGAATCGAGACTCAATCGCTTGAAGCTGGGGAGAGAGCTTCAAAATGGGCTGGCAAAAGACGGCGATCCGGGGCTTGTCGTACCCATGATCGTGACCTTTCTGACCGATGCCATCACCCAACAGCCGCAATTAGTGCGGCTATTGTACGTCGCGGCATTCGAACTGCCTGGATCGGAGCGCATGTTCCGGGAGCATCTTGGTCCCATTTTCGATTCTTTGAATGCCTATTTTGCGCGCTGCGCAGCCAAGGGCCTGACTCACGACTTTGAACCTACCATCGCAACCCTCGGCATGGCCGCCGCGGTCAGCACCCACTACTCGTTGCACCACCTGTTCGCCGGCAGGGTTTTGTCTTGGAACGGCGAGGAGACTGCACAAGCCTACGCACGATTCTGGGTAAATGCCGTCCGCTATGCGGAAAAGTAACCCAAACAGTGCCTGTCATCTTGAGCGGCCCGTTTTCCGGTGAGTGGAAGTGTTTTCCGGCCATCTTTCTGAGGCCGAATAGAGCATGTTTCGAGCCGCCCGGCCCCGAAACCCGGGCCAGCTCTGCGCGACAAGGTATTCTTATCTTGCTGGAAGCACTAACGAACGACGAAAGGCGAATTGCAACCGACACACCTATGAAAACCATCCAATGCACTCTTTCCATTGTTAAGCCTGATGCCGTTGAGCGCGGGGCCACTGGGGACATCATCCATACGCTCTTGGAGAACAAGTTCCGCATTATCGGCATGAAGATGCTGCACATCACCAAGGCGCAGGCGGAGGGTTTTTATGCGGTGCATGTGCATCGTCCGTTCTTCGAGTCGCTGACCAACTTCATGTCGAGCCGGTCCAATCATTGTGATGGCACTGGAGAAGGAAGACGCCATCGCCGATTACCGGAAACTGATGGGCGCTACCGATCCCGCGAAGGCCGACGAGGGCACTATCCGCAAGAAGTGGGCTTCGAGCATTGAGCAGAACGCCGTGCACGGCTCCGATGCCGACGACACCTCGCGTTTCGAGATCAGTTATTTCTTCGCCGGATACGAACTCTCGAAGTAAACTGTCTGCGTCATCCAGCGCTCAGGGCCGGAGCCCCAGCTCCCCTAGAGTTGCAGGACATGTTGTCGTCTATGGGAGCAAATCCGCGGGACGTACTGGAGAGCCATGGCGCACGTTCAAATCACGATGTTGCATGGCCGCAGCAGTGAGCAGAAACGCAGGGCGGTCAAGCGCATGACGGAAGTCTTGCAAGAGGAACTCAACGTCAACCCGGAGAAGCTGACCATCGCCTTTGTCGAAGTGCCGCGAGACAGCTATGCCAGAAACGGCGTTTTGATCAGCGACAGGGACGCCCCGAAATAAACGCCGACGTCGGGCGCGGCGTGGGCCCCCATTCCGTCGGGTATTCGAAGCCGGGAGGTACCCAGTTGCCCAAGCACACTACCAGCGGCAAAAGTCAGCCTTGGGGGGCGCCTTCGTGCGGTTTCGGGCCTGAGAAGCCAAGCAGGTCCGCCGGACCGCCTTACTGTTTCTGAGCTGTGCTGGTCATGCCGTTGTGCATGGATTTCTGCCCCATGCTGGCGGACTCGACCTGGGGCGCGATCTTCTCCGCCGCCTGCAGATGGCTCTCCAGTGTCGGTAAAGTGTCGCTCACCCAACTCTTCAAGCCGGGATCATGCGCGGCGGCAGATTCATGCTTGAACTCGGCCACATCCTTTTTGTGGTCCGTCACCATGTCTCTCATGTAGGCCTTGTCAAAGGCCTCGCCGTGCAGCTTCGACAATTCGTTCTTGGTCCGACTGGTCGTGGGCATCGAGAGTTGTCGGCAGCTTGACATCTTGCTGTGCGGCGAGCTCCTTCAGCGCATCGTTAGCATTGCTGTGGTCCGTTACCATTCGCTTGCCGAAGTCTTTTACCTCTTGGCTGCCGGCATTCTGCTCGGCTAATTGTCCCAGCTCAACTTCGGCCATGCCACCCTGGGCGGCCTTGTCCATGAAGTGACGGTCGGCGGCGGACACGCCGCTTGCGGTTGATTTGCTATTGCTGTTTGCCGGAGCACTCGTCTGTGCGACCGCCAGGCTCCCAAATAACAGCAGTGATGCAGCGATGGCGAGTATGCCATTTCTTAAGCTATGCATTGTGGTTTCTCCTTTGATGATGGGGTCGGGCGGCGCAATCCCGAGCAGCGCTGCCGGGAGAATTCGTCCGAACCACAGATATAACCAGTTAGGATTGAGGATGGCTGCCGGGGGGTTGTCCCACGGCAATCGTGGCTGCCGACGTTTCCCCTCCGACGAACGAGAGAATCTTCCGGAATTCCTTTCATATCTGTAGATTGCGCACTCATTGCTGACAAGATGCCGCACCCATGCAGTCAACTCAGCAGAGGCCGCCCACAGAACTCTGGTGTTCTGGCGGCAGAGTCATGGATTAGAATGGCAGGAAGAGAGTGCGCCGGGTTGGAAGGTTGTCGAGGAATGGGCTCAACAAATTCCCGCCGATAGCGACGTGCCCCCCGAGGATGCTGCTGTCCGGTGTATCGGAATGGCAGAGGGATAATTCTTCGGGAGAGGGTTATCTTAGAGCGGACAGGCCGCCATTTTCTATGTCATCCCCCGAATTCCTCGCGCAGGGTCAGCCCGGTGATTTTTTGCGCGAGGCCATCCTGCGGCACGTTCGATACACCCTGGTTCGCCCCATATCAGAGTTGAAGCCGTCCGATTACCTGAAGCCCGTATCGCTGGCTATTCGCGATCGGATCGTGGATCGGATGCTGGAGACCGAGTCGCGCTACCGTCACAAGGATTCCAAGAAGCTGTACTACCTGTCGATGGAGTTCCTGATGGGGCGATCGCTGGCCGATAACCTGTCGAACCTGCGGTTGGAGGAACTCTGCCGTGAAGTGCTGGCCAGTTTCGGCGTCAGCCTGGACGAGGTGCTCGACAGCGAGACCGACGCCGGACTAGGCAATGGGGGCCTGGGCCGACTGGCAGCTTGCTTTCTGGAGTCGTTAGCCACCTTGGGCATGCCCGGCTATGGCTACGGTATCGATTACGAATACGGCATGTTCAAGCAGGAAATCTTCAACGGCTTCCAGCGTGAAAAACCCGACCGCTGGAAGGCGAACGGCACACCCTTTCAGATCGAACATCCCGAAGAGGCGGTCAGCATTCCGCTCTACGGCCGCGTTGAAGCCAACGGCGATCCCAGTGAGAATTTGAAACAGGCTTGGCTTAATCCCAAAATCGTCGTGGGAATACCCGCGGATATGCCCGTGGTCGGTTTCCTGGGACATACGGTGAACTGGCTGCGTCTGTTTACCGCCCGCGCCTCGGAAGAGTTCGACATAGAGATCTTCAATCGCGGGGATTACATCCGCGCTGTCGAACAGAAGATTGACTCGGAAAATATTTCCCGGGTGCTCTACCCCTCCGACTCGGTGATGAGCGGCAAGGAACTGCGCCTGGTGCAGGAGTACTTCCTGGTCGCCTGCGCCATTGGCGACTTGATGCGCCGCTTCCGCCAACAGCACAAAGACATCGAGTTACTGCCGTCGAAAGTCGCCATCCAGATGAACGACACCCATCCCAGCCTGGCGGTCGCCGAGCTGATGCGGGTTTTGCTCGACGACTTCCAGTTGGAATGGGACCACGCCTGGGACATCACCCAACGCACTCTGGCCTACACCAATCACACGCTACTGCCTGAGGCGCTGGAAAAGTGGTCGGTGCCGCTGCTGGAGAAGGTGCTACCGCGCCACATGCTCATCGTCTTCAACATCAACCATCATTTCCTGCGCGATATGCAGCAGTATTCCTTCCTGGATGACGAGAAATTACGCAAGATGTCGATCATCGAAGAGGGCTACGAAAAGCAGGTGCGCATGGCCCACCTCTGCATCGTGGGCAGCCACTCGGTGAATGGTGTCTCCAAGCTCCACAGCAATCTCATTGTGAACTCGTTAGTGCCTGAATTTGCAAATATTTGGCCGGAGAAGTTCAACAATAAGACCAATGGTGTGGCGCCCCGCCGCTGGTTGATGGAAGCCAACCCCGGACTCACCGATTTGATCGGCCACACGCTCGACGAGCACAAGTGGATTACCGACCTCAACCGCCTGCGCGATCTGGAAAAGTTTGCCGAGGATGCGAGTTTCCGCGAAGCCTTCAAGGAGGTCAAGCGGCAGAACAAGCGGAAGCTCGCCGGAGTCATTCAGGACCTGACCGGCGTTGTGGTGGACCCGGATTCGATGTTCGATGTCCAGATCAAGCGCATTCACGAGTACAAGCGTCAACTGCTGAACGTGATGGGGATCATCCATGACTACTTAGGCATTGTGGAGCGCGGCGAGATGCCGGAGGTCGCGCGCACCTACGTTTTTGCAGGTAAGGCCGCGCCCGGATATTGGGCGGCCAAGCAAATCATCAAGCTCATTCACAGCGTGGCCGAGGTGGTGAATCACGATGAGAAGCTGCAAGACGCCATCAAAATCGCTTTTCTGCCCGACTACCGTGTGTCACTGGCCAAGCTGATCATGCCCGCTGCCGACCTAAGCGAGCAGATCTCGATGGCAGGCATGGAAGCTTCCGGGACCGGCAACATGAAGCTGGCGATGAATGGCGCCCTTACCATCGGCACCTACGACGGAGCCAACATCGAGATCGCGGAAGAAGTGGGCGAGGACAACATCTACATCTTCGGTCTGCGCTCGGAAGAGATCCAGGAGATGCAGAAGAAAGGCTCGTACAATCCACGCGAGCTTTACGACGGCGACACCAGCATCCGCGAAGTGATGGATGCGCTGGCTTCGGACCGATTCTGCCCCAACGAGCACGGATTGTTCCGCTGGATCTTCGACGAACTGGTGCATCGCGGTGACCGCTATTACCACATTGCCGATTTCCCCACCTACATCGAGACGCAGCAACTCATCAGCGGCGAATATCGCAAGGAAGAAATCTGGTGGCCCAAGGCCATCCTAAATGTGGCTCGGATCGGGAAGTTCTCCAGCGATCGCACGGTCACGGAGTACGCACGCGACATCTGGCACATTGGCCCGTTCGAGAAATCAAGCCGCCCGGCGAAAATGCCGGCCCGCCCCGAGACGCCCGCCGTCAAGCCCAACCGTGGGACCGCTCCTGCGGCGGAAGTGCCGCCGGAAGTCGAGGCCAAGCAGGTGGCGGACTAGGGCGTGTTAACACTAACTAAGTATTTTAGAGCTTGGCCGATTAGAGCGAAGTGGAGAAAGGCCAGGAACACCAGACCCAGTTTGTCGAAGCGCGAAAGATGCGGCGAAAGCCTTTCAGCCGGCGGAACAGTCGCTCGATTTCGTTGCGCCGTCGGTATATGGCCTTGTCGTACTGCGAGGGTTCCAGACGGTTATGCCGGGGTGGAACCACCGGAATGAAGCCGAAATCCAGCGCCAGTTGCAGGGTTTCGTTGTCTTCATAGGCGCGATCCATGATCAGATGCAAGGGCGCCGGCAAGGGCCCGATGGCACCCAGCAGTTTGCGGCCCTCGACGGTATCGAAGGCTTGGCCGGGCGAGAGGGCAAAGGTTATGGCCGTTCGAGCATCTGCGGCAACCATATGAATCTTGGTAGTCCATCCGCCGCGCGACCTGTCGATGGCTTGCGGTCCGGTTTTTTTAACGCGCCGGTGCCGTCGGGATGAACTTTGACGATGGTGGAATCCAGGCTCACGGCCTCGATGCGGATGCGTACGATCTGCTCGCGCTGCAGCTCTTCGAAGACCCGATCCAGCACCCCGCTCTTGGACCAGCGGTTCATGCGGGTGTAGATGGTATGCCAGTTTCCGAAGCGTTTAGGCAGTCCGCGCCACTTGCAGCCGTGCTCGGCGACATAGAGCAGGGCATTCAGCAACTGCAGGTTGTTCAGTTTTACGTTGCCGCGCTGGCGGGGAAGACTGGAGGCAATACGCTGGTACTGCGCTTCGGTGATCTCCATGCACCGCAGCATAGCATAGAATTACGAATTAGTGTTAACACGCTCACCAATGACTATGACTTCCCGGGTGCGGCCGTGATCAGGGGGTATGAGCGATCAAGCCAGGGAATTGATAGAGTGGTAGGAATCCCCGATGGCAGCCAAAACCCATGCCCCGACGTGGAAGATCCTGCTGGCTTTCGCGATTATTTATTTTGTGTGGGGCTCCACATTTCTTGCAATTCGCATTGGGGTCCGCGAAGTTCCGCCGTTTCTTCTCGCGGCGATGCGGTTCCTGATTGCGGGAGGGGTTCTTTATGGCTGGATGATGGCGCAGGGCGAGCGTTCGCCGAGCGGGCGCCAATGGATGTCAGCATTCATACTTGCTGTGCTGATCTTCGTCCTCGACTACGGACTGTTGTTCTGGGCCGAGCAGCGTGTGCCTTCGGGCATCGCCGCGGTCATGTTGGCCACCATCCCGGCGTTCATGGCGCTGTCGGAAATCACTCTCCTGCGAACCCAGAGGCTCACCGTTCGCTTGGCCTTGGCACTCCTGGTCGGGATCGGCGGCGTGGCAGTGCTGATGAGCCCCTCGTTGAACCTCGGGGGTGCGCCGATCGACACGGCAGGAGCCGTGGCACTAATCGTTGCGGCGATGAGTTGGTCGGTAGCGTCTGCGCTTACGCGCAAGTTGCCGCTTCCGCCGTCCAAAGTCATGAGCTCGGGGGCGCAGATGCTCGCCGGAGGAGTGTTGCTGGCCATCACGGCAGCCGCGCTGGGAGAATTTCGTAATTTTCGTCCGTCGACTGTCTCACGCGGGGCGTGGTTCTCGTTGCTGTACCTGATTGTCGCGGGATCCGTTATCGCGTTTACCGCCTACGTATGGCTGATTCATCATGAATCGCCAACCAAGGTCGGCACCTATGCTTACGTGAATCCGGTGGTGGCAGTGCTGCTTGGATATTTCCTCGCCGGCGAAGCACTTGGCCTGAGAACAGTTCTGGGTACTCTGTTTGTTCTGATTAGCGTGGTGGTGATCACGACGACGCCAGCGAAGAAACCGGTGGTGACACTCGCGGTGGAAGATGCGGGGTGATCTGGTGAGGGAGCAAGAAGGCCGCGTGTCTCACCAAGCGCCGTTGGCAGCGCACTTAGGCAGAAGGTAAAAATACCGAAAACACGCTGCCACTGCGGCCCAATGTCGTGCTGCTCCGGACGCGAAGAACCCCACCGTGCTTCGCCACCGTGTCCTTTACAAGGAACAGCCCGATACCGGTGCCTGCAGGTCCCTTGGTTGTGAAGAAGGGCTCCGCTATTCTGGGCATGTCAAGGGCAGCGATTCCAGAGCCGTTGTCTGCAAACGTGACCCGTAATCCGTGCCGCTGCCAGCCTGTCCACTCATGCACTCGAGACACCTTCACGCTCATTCTTCCGCCGTTAGGCATGGCGTCAGCAGCGTTCAGCAAGAGATTGGAGAAGAGTTGCCGCAATGGACCGGGGAAGACACGAACATCGCCATCCGGGCAGTAGCGAGCATCGACCGAGATACCACGCAATTCCAGCCGCGAGCGGTAGAGCGCCAGTACGGAGCGCAGCAACTCCGGCACATTGGTCTTCTTCCGGGGTGCGCGGTCGCAAAGTTCATTCATCGCCGCGTGGAGGACTTGGGAGATGCGCTGCGCCTCCTGCTGGGCGAGAGCCAGATAATCCCGACCCCTGTCGTTCAGAGTGTCCTCTGTTTCCATGAGGTAGAGAAGACAAAGGAGAGAGTCGAGCGGATTGTTGATTTCATGCGCGAGAGAAGCTGCAAACCATCTTTCCTCGAAGGAGGTCCCCTCTGCGGAGGACGGTGCCGAACGTTCCTCTGTGCTGCCATCCACCGTAACACCTGAAGGAGCTCAGATGGGCGCTCGTCTGAGTTATCGTCTCTTAGTCTGATACCAGACATAAACGCAGGGTTGCTTAGAAAGCGTAGAATTGAGGTACATCTTCATACGCATCTCCACCTGCCCGCGGGGAAGGGTTCATTTGCGCATCCGGATGCGGCTTTGCGCCAGCATGAAGGAGCAGCATGAACCTACCCACGCGAAAATACAAAAACCGGATCCTGGGTGCCCTACCGAAAGCTGAAATCAATCGTCTCACGCCCCACCTTTCACCCGTGGCCCTGAAGCAAGAAGAGACGTTGTTGGACGGAAAAGCCACGCACGCCTATTTCGTGGAAGAGGGCATGGCGTCGGTTGTGGTGATTCTTCAAAACGGAGCTACCGTCGAAGTCGGTGTCATTGGGGTGGATGGAGTAGTGGGCCTTCCCATCCTCCTCGGCACCGAGGGATCGCCAGGAAGGACATTTGTGCAGATTGCGGGTTCGGCTTTCCGCATTAAGGCTCAAGTTCTGAAAGACGAATTCGAGCGGTCCGGCGAGTTGCGACGGCATGTCCAGAGGTATATGCAGGGATTTCTGGTGCAAAGCGCGCAAACGGCTGCTTGCAACCGGCTGCACAACATCGAAGAGCGGCTGGCACGCTGGCTGTTGACCTGTCGTGACCGGATGGAATCTGACCGTCTGCTGTTGACGCATGACTTTCTCGGGCAAATGCTGGGCGCACCCCGCACCACGGTTACTCTGGCGGCAGGACTCCTGCACCGTGCGGGCATGATTGACTACAGCCGGGGACTGGTGACGGTCAAGGACCGTAACGCTCTTGAGAATGCGGCCTGCGAATGCTATCGAATCGTGCGCGACGAGTTCAAGCGGTTGACACTGCTTTAGGTCTGACACCAGACCGACAGCAGGCGCGGTCCCCAGGTATGTTGAAACGCAATACGTTCCTGTGGGGTACCATCATGGGCTCCGAGCCACTGCACAAGGTTTCTCTAACGCACCCTTCGCAGAACGTCCCAAAGCTCATTCTGTCGGTCGACGATGAGGCGTCGATTCTTTTCACTCGTCATCAGCTTCTGCAAGCTGCGGGATACGATGTGCTGAGCGCCGCCGATGGCGAGCAAGCTCTGTGCTTCTTTGCTGCCCATCCCGTGAACCTGGTGCTTCTTGATTATGTAATGCCCGGCCTTAACGGCGGAGCCGTTGCCCAGAAGATGAAACATAGCAAGCGAGACGTACCCATCATCATGGTTTCGGCGCTTTCCAATGCCGAGACGACCCTTACATGTGCGGACTGGTTCATCACAAAGGGAGATGGCCCGGTGTCGCTCTTAGAAGCAATTAGTCGACTGCTGGCGCCGACTTCGATACACCCATCCGCAGTGAAGAAATCGGGCAAACTGTACGCGCCGGAGCAAAAATAGACCGCGTTACGCCGCGTGAGCGGCGTGATGCGGCGGAGTAAAAGTAGACCGCCGGATTCTTCCTAAGAGAGCCCGGCAGCACTGTGAAGCCGGCTCGGGATTAATTGACGAGCTACGGCTCACGAGTCTGTATGAGAACTGTGCCGTCCCTACGGGACTCGATCTCTTCTTTCCACCCTACCCAGGACTCCGCTACGCTCCGTCCTGGGCTAACTACAATTCCACCCCTACGGGGTTCGATTTTCGCGCGTTCTACTCTAATCCTGAACGCTCGCGACTGGGCTGCTCATCGCGCTTCCCCGCAACCGTTCACGCAACTGCACGACCTGCGCGTGCAAGGTGCGACTGAGTTCCTTGCGATCGCCGGACGCCAATGTCGCCCCACCAAAGACGATGCGCGCGCGGATGACTTTCTTGCCCAGCAGATTCCAAAAGTGAGCGAGCGCCGGCATGTCGCCCCACCAGCAGACTTCGGCGCCTACGTCTCCATCGTCGAGTTCATAGGCGATGGCGCACGGCGTGACCTGCGCCGCGGCGTCAATCGCGGGCTGCAACATGGTGGAGTGAAAGCGCAGGACGGTGTGTCCGTCGGTGGTTGTGCCTTCGGGGAAGAGCACAACCGGAACGCCGCTGGTCAGGCTTTCGGCGACACTGACGTTGGCGCGCGCGGCATCGGCGCGATCGTGACGGTGCACGAAGACCGTGCCCGCCCAGCGCGCATAACGCCCGAAGATCGGCCAGCGCTGGACGTCGGCTTTGGAGACGAAGATGCAGGGCACGGCGGCGCTGAAGACGAGAATGTCGAGGTAGCTGAGATGGTTGCTGACGATCAGTCCGCCGGAAGGGAAGTCGCCGGTGCGCGATAGTTGGACGTTGATGGCGGACAGGCCGCGCGCGCAACTCTGATGCAGCCACTGGGCGCACTCGGCGCGAGAGGCATCGCGCGGCAGTTTGCGGTGTGCCCAGAGTCCATAGAGGGCTGCCCAAAAAAAGGCGGGTAGTCGAGTGGAGCGTCGCAGCTGTCTGGCAAGCAGTTCGCGCATTTCGAGGGAGCGCTGGTTAGCGCTTATTCGAAGTTTATCCGCGATTGCTGGTTTGCGGGGGAAAGCTGCGGAACTGGTTTTGACACTGCTTCTGAGCGGCTGCTAGTATCGATGGTTTAGGCGGAAAGTTCCCTCCAGCAAGCGTCCCCGTCGTCTAGCCTGGCCTAGGACATCGCCCTTTCACGGCGGTAACACGGGTTCAAATCCCGTCGGGGACGCCAAATCTTTTCAATGAGTTCCGAGCACTTTCGCCAGAAACCCGCGGTACAACGACGGTACAACTTAATTTTGGGCGGATCATACCCACCACTTTGCTCTGCGCTGCCCGCTTCTGTGGACTCAGAGCTTGGGTATACGTGTCCAATGTCATTCTGGCAGTCGAGTGCCTCAACAGTTCCTGCACGACTTTAACGTCCTCCCCGTTGCCCTTGAGCAAGGTCGAGAACGTGTGACGAAACGTGTGCCACGACATTTTCTTCTTGATGCCCACCTTTCTCGCAGCGGGTTGGATGTAGTCGCGCATGACAGCACTCAGCCAGACTGGTTGCTTTCCGCGTTTGGCTCCAGCGCGATTCGCGTCGGTCGCCCAGACGTAATCGGACGGCTCCTTGTAGGGAGTCACTTCATACCAGGTCAGCAGGTCATGGACAACATATTCGTCAATCGGCATGAGCCTTCTTGACGCCTCGGTCTTGACCGGCCCACGTGCTGGTCAACGAGCGACCGAGTCACACTTACATGCAGGTCCTTGAAATCGAAGTCCTCCCACTTCAGCCCCGCCAGTTCGCCCCTCCGCAATCCCGATGGCATATCCAGAAAGACCATAGCTCTCTCTCGAATTCCAAGCGCCCCCAGAAGCAGGTGCATCTCTTCGACTTCGAGAATGTCTGGTGTCCGTTCACGCTTAGCCGAAACCCGAACGCCTGAGCCCTTGACTGGGCCGGTGACCGGGTTCCGGTCCGTGAACTCCCATCGGATTGCGTGATTGAAAACGCTGCTCATAGCGTCACGAATCTTTTCTTTTGTGCCGCCTGCCAGAGGTTTGGGTTTACCAAATTTGCTTGTGGTGAGCGTCGTCAGCCATTGCTCAACGGCGACGGTTTTGATGGCTCGGAGTTCGACCTTCCCCCAATGAGGAAGTACCCATCGCTTCAGCACCAGCGTCTTTCGGCTGCGTGGAATACGCTTTGCCGTCGCTGCCTCTGTCGGCGAGCTCGTGGAGTTTGTAAATGTTCCACGTGCACTCCGCAAACAACGTCGATAACTTCTCAAGAGTTTCGGGTCTTGACAGCCGCCAAGAGTGCAAAGGGGTGGAGTTGGAGCGTTCGACGCTGGCCGACTGGGTCGGCGGTTGCAGTCGCTTGCTGGAGCCGCTGGTGAAAGCCTTACACCGTCATGTGATGAGTGCGGGCAAACTGCACGCCGATGACACGCCGGTGCCGGTGCTGGCTCCCGGCAACGGCAAGAACAAGCTGGGTCGTTTGTGGACCTATGTTCGCGATGATCGTCCGGCAGGTGACAGCACGCCGCCAGCAGTGTGGTTTGTCTATTCGCCGAACCGGCGTGGCGAGCATCCGCGCCAGCATCTGCGCCGGTTCAGCGGCACCTTCGGAACATCCTTTATGCTCGCCTCCCAATCTCATCCAGTCGGGCTACCGTCCAGCCACAGCGGCTGCCGATGGCGGCCGGCGTGTTTGTGGTGCGTCGGAGAGACTGCCAAATAAATCTCCCGCACATGCCGGCCAAAATCTTCCAGGGAGTTACCGTTCCAGGCCCGGCAAATCTCATCCAGCGTGTGCAGGCCCAGCATACGGTAGCTCTCCGTTTGCGACTCATTAAACCACTGGTTGCCTGTGCTTTGATGCGGGAAAGACGGGTTAGCGGCTGCGTACGCTTCCACATCAGGCGGCTCGGTGCCGAGCAACATCGGTTTGATATAAATCAGTTGGCCGTCCGGCCAAGTCGCATCCACAGCAGAATAGCGGATCGTCGCTAGGGCGCAACGCCGCGTCTTTTCGTGCATAGGTTGGATATATTGATCTTCAAACTCGATAGGCACGTTCAGATCTATTCTTACCTTACGGAACGCATTTCCCACATCTTCATAGGTGAAGGCGGGGTCGCAGCCGGAGTCGAGCACCACAATTTGCTGGCACCGGCGCAGAACCATTTCATAAAGGCCCAAGTTTTCAAAGTGTCCGCCATCGGAGAGATACACGTAGGCACTGGTGTTATTGGTTAGCCCCAAGGCCTCTTTCACCAGCGAACCCACGGCAGAGCGCGGGCCGTCCTGTCTCCACGTCCGTTCTCCGGCGTCGCCGGGATTTCCCAGCCAAGCCCCCAGTCTTGCATTAAGCAGGGTCATGACAAAACCCTTCACCGGCGACGAATGATAACCCATGCTTGGACTGGCGGCGGCCCCTGAGATCGTAATTGCAGTCCCCAAAGTGATGCCGTCCCGGCCGCCGTATTCGGCGGAATCGCGGTAACCAAGTTCATGGTTGCCGCTGTGCAAAGGTGACAGGGTGAAAGACTGCGCCTTCCTCTGCTGCCACGCCAGTCGTTCACCGGATACAAGATTCAGTGCGACGTTCACCACGTGCAAGGGCTTAGACCCCATTCGCAAGTCCCGCATGAGCAGGTTGTCTTCAGGGGCAAATCCTGTGAACCGCGCGGCGTTTCGTTTTGGATTGGAGGCGCCCAGGTACGCCCGGATCAAGCGATTGCGGTACATCGCATGCAGCGAAAACCGGTTGATGTTGATGTAGCGGGCCGTCACCTGGCTTAGGACCAGAAGTATCACCATTGCACCGAGGGCCAGAAACCACGGCGTATGTTCCAGAACAAATTGGTGATCCGACCAGCTAGCAACCCCTCCCGGGGCCGGAGCCAGGAGCATGCCTGAGCTGTACAGCAACCAGTTGGTGAAAATAGACAGGCCAACAGCAAAGGTGACGAGGAATATCGCCGGCGCCAGCTTTACCAGGTACGCGAGGACCTTTCTGCTGGGGCCAGATTCTTTGCCCGTGGAGGAGCCGCTTAGCCGGCTCAGCCACGCGCTGGCCACTGCAATCGCGCCCAGCAGCTCCTTGCCCCAAGCCCTCCAGTGTAATGCCCATCCTGGCACCAACAGTACCAGCGCACAGGCTATTAGCCAGGAAAAGGCAACTATCTCGACCCACGCTGACGCGCGCGCCAGCCATTCGCGATCGTCGTCCTGAAGAACGGTGCTCGACAATCCTATGAAGATCGTGCCTCCAAAGTCGAACGCCAAAAGCATGAGAGGCGGAACAATCGTCACGTAGTACGACCAGCCCGGCAATGTGACATTGGTGAGCAGCCATGCCATCGCGTCCATACACATAGCCACCAAAACAAGGGCAAGTGACAGCGGGCCGAATAGGAGCTGTAACCGCCGTTTCATCGATCTCACGCAGAACAGCAAAAAGGCCACCCATCCGGCCGCGCAAGGCAACAGAACCCAAAAGATCGCGCCCCGCTCCATGGTGAGGTTGTGCTCGCTGACTCCAAACAGGAGCGAGTCATAGACCATGAAACACAAAATTGCGCCCGCCAGCGGAGCCAGGACCTTCAGGAGAAAATCATTTTGTGAGTGGTCTCGGCCTCCGGCACTGGGCAGGTAGCGGGCGATATTGAATATGGCAAAGGCGAGCAGGAAGGCGAAAAACAGCGGAAGACCTTGCCTTTCTACCCACGACGAAGCGATCGTCGCGCCCAAACCCACTTCTCTGTAAGTCTCTCCCAGCCGGAAGACCGCAAGCACCATCCGCGGAACCATGAGCGCCAGCATCAGCAGCGGAACCAGAACCAGCCAGTTCAGCAGAATGTTGCGCACCACGGTGGCTCCCAGCGTCCAGGTATCGGCGGAGAAGAACCCCATCTGGGGCGAAAGATAGTTGTTGTACTCGCGCAAATGCTGGATGGGATCCACTCCGGAAGGAACTCGCTCCGCCTTGCTTCGGAGTTGCGGAATGACGTTCTCAATCCCGCCTGCGCGCTTGATCCAGGCCGTCAGCCAGCCTCCAATGTATCCGCCGCCGGAGACCGTCGATAGGTAGTCAAACTGGTCGAGAATGCGGTGCCCAGCAAGTGCCTGGAGTGCGCCCAGGGCGAAAGTAGCGCTGCGGATGCCGCCGCCGGAGATGCAAAGGGCGCTGAGAGGCTTCTCTTGCCCGCGAAGCTTGTCCAACACCTCACTCGTATTTTCGCCTGAGAAATCACCGTCCGGCCGCAGGATCTGGTATTCCTGGCGCAGCACCTCGTGCAGCTTCACCGGACCGGCAGGCATAAATACTGCTCCCAGTTCTTAGAGCGATGTCAACATCCACACTCCGCCACGAAGCGTTCAGGCGACTGGTTGGATGTAAAGACCCAAAGCTATTCGGACCTCGACGGATGGTGTGCTGGCGGACGCTCACCTGCACTCGCCAGCCTACGCCGGTCTCCAGATGATCCATGAGCCAGAGAGTTATTCACCGTGGCCTCTAGAAGCGCCAATTTGTGCTTGACTGTCTTGCAGTTCATTCAACTGCTGTTGCGCAGCCTGGTTGGCAACGGTCAACTGCTGGATCTCGGTCTGTTGGCGCGCGATGGTACGCCTGTTCCTGGCTGATTTTATCTTCCTCTTTCAGTGCCTCAATGACTAGAGGAATCAGTTCATAATACATGACCGACTTATATCCGCTCGCATCCGTTGTCACCGCTTGAGGCAGCACCGCTTCCACGTCTTGAGCGACGACTCCGACATTTGTCCTTAACAAGTATTACCAATTCCTTGCGCTCGCCCGGGAACTACAATCTGCTCGCCCATCTCAGGACATTGCGCTCCCGTTAGAGCGCATCGCCGCATTGATGGGTTGTTACTTTACACTTGTCTCCCGCTACCGCAAACAGGCAGTGCAAGTGGGGTGGTTAACATTCGTTCAAGGCCATGTCCCACATAGGAAGGCGTGCTTGTATAAGTTTAATGAACCGCCTGTGGAACTAGGGCCGCAGTGTAAGTAAGCCTCTAAGTAGTGGCTTAGTTACACATCCTAGTCACACATCCTAGTTACACCTCAAGTGGCGCCCTAGTTACACTAAACATGGCGAGCATATAAGAACGCTTCACCGAAGTACTGCCGCGTCCGGCTATGCCCCACTCAGCCAGAAACGGGTTTGACCGGACCCATTTTCTCCAGCGTTTCTCTTAGACTCTCGAACTCCGACCAGCAGAAAATGGGCAGCTTATGGACTCGGCGCGCTTCCCCAAAGACCCTGGTAAATTTGTCAACCTCCATGGTTCGGGCTCCCATATCGACCCGATAAGCCGCGGCATACGTGGACCTGTCAACATCGCCGTCCAGTTTGGAATAAAGGTGAACCGCGGCCCTAGGGGCAAATACGGCAGGAGTGATGACAAACGCTCCCATTTGGCACTCTTGTAGGGCGCAACCATAGTCCCATAAGTGGTATCGCCGTTGGCAGCCACGGCAACAACGTGGTATGTGGGCTGCCTTTCTGACGCATTGTCTTTCGCTGCTGATATTCTCGATGTATCGTCAGTAAGACGATAAGTGTCGCCGCCTTGCCGGATAACGTCCTTGGCATAGACAGGGTGAACAAGGCCTCCAGTTTCGTGAGTGAAGCCAATGTGCCAAAACATCCCACGATTCTGGGCAGCCGGTCTTATCCCCGCTAGCTTCTCTAACATCAGCCTATTAGCTCCCTCGAACTGGTAGAGGCGTGCTTTCCCTGCAGACCAGAGTCTGCCGTAACTGGCCTTAACCTCCTTTTTCTGTTCTTCGGGTGCACATGCCTCCCAAAGTTCCTCGTCCCTCTCATTCGTGAGAGACGCAATCTGGACCACACTGGTCAG
This sequence comes from uncultured Acidobacteriaceae bacterium, assembly GCA_963836295.1. Lineage (GTDB taxonomy): Bacteria > Acidobacteriota > Terriglobia > Terriglobales > Acidobacteriaceae > Bog-257. The sequence continues at coordinate 1,137,518 of CAWIIY010000017.1, forward strand.
TAAATCAATATAAGTCCGGCACCACAGGTCCAGCACCACCGGCCATAGTTCATGATCTTGCCTCTTCGGTTTTGAGAGCCACGCATGTGTTTTCCAATACAGATCCATGCTTACTGGATTGAACGTGAGGCCATTGTTTTCCCCTTGGGGCCGAACTTGTCGTTAAGTTGGGCACAGTGTGCGGAAGGAGAGACCAAGGAGCAGGTCAACTTATACCGGTGCGAACTCAGGCCAGGTTATCGCTTGCAATAGTTTGTGTTTGGAATCCGCGTTGCACTGTGTCACAAAACGCAGGAGCAGCAGGCAGCGGCAGGGCAGCAAGCACTAGCCTGGGATGAAGCCCAGAAGACGCCGGCACATGTTCACTGTGAAAAGCGGAGTATTTTGCAGCGAATGGAGCCGGGCTTCAGACCGCTCCAGTCTGGAGATAGCAATGCGCGCCCGATTCGCATCATTACGGTTGCTGGTTGTGGTTCTGCTGTATACCCCGCCTCTGTTTGGACAGGCAGCTGGCGAGATCATTTCTATCGATGCCACTGCGCCCTCTCATCCGTTTCCGCATTACTGGGAACAGATGTTTGGATCGGGTCGCGCCATTCTCACCCTTCGTGCTTCGTGGCGCCGCGACCTGCGCGATGTGAAACAGATCACCGGCTTCCAGTACGTGCGCTTTCACAGGATCCTGCCGACGAGGTCGGGATCTGCAGTCGTTTTGGTATCGCCCCAACGTTGCCCCGCCGAAAGACTACAGCAAGTGGGACGACATGATCACCCGATTCACCAAGCACCTGGTCGATCGCTACGGCATCGATGAGGTTGCTTGCTCTCTACGAAAAGATGGGCAGCCCTCGCTATCCCACCCAGGCCGAGATTCGCCAGTTGCGAGATAAATCGAAATTGCAGGCACCCGAGGAAGAACCTCTGGCGAATGGAAGCCTTACGCTGCAACTGCCGGTACATGGGCTGGCGGTTATCCAGGTGAAATAGAGAAGATAACGAAGTTGTACATGATGCGGGAGTGCAGGAACCTGGTTCGGCATCCCGTCTGCGCCTGCCAGTTGGTTTCGTGAGAGATACAATGGCGTGTGAAGAAACTCATCGTTGTCGTCATCGTGCTTGTTGTCTTGCTGCTCGCGTTTTCAGTGGCACGATCAGCAACTCCCGTTGTAGAGCTTCCGTCTGCAGTCACCTCTATTGGCCAGGCCACTCCTATCACCATTCACGTACGCGATCCGCGCGGTATTCGCAGCGTGCAAGCATTCGTCGAGCAGAATGGCGTCCGGTACCAGGTCTTCGCGACGACGCAGCCATCGAAGTCGCCCGACACCACTTGGAACTTCACGGCAGGCGTGAAGAACACCCCGCAGTTGCAGGCGGGCAATGCGAAGTTGATCGTCGAAGCAACTTCGAACGACCTACTTAGAAGGACAGGGCGCATCGAACGCAATGTGACGGTGATTACGCAGCCGCCGGCTCTCAGCGTCGATTCCGAGCAGCACTACCTGTATCTGGGGATGGCAGACCTGGCGACGTTCAATGTTTCCGGCAGCTGGACAGAGGCGGGAGTGCGCGTCGGCGATGAGAAGTTTCGCGCCTGGCCGATGCCGGGCGGCAAGCCAGGGCTGTTTTCACTCTATGCATTCGCGTGGAACATGCCGACCGGCACCGTGCCGCTGGTCTATGCTTCGAACGGCGCAGGCAACGAGGTGACCAGCCCGCTGGTGGTCGTGTTTCCGAAGAAGGAGCAGCCGAAATACGCGGTGCATGATTTACAGGTGAGCGACGCTTTCCTGAACAAGGTGATTAACGAACTCGATCCGAACGGAACGGGTGATCCGGTCGCGCGCTTCGTGAAGATCAACAGCGAGATGCGCCGGGCCAACAACCAGACGCTTTCCGATCTGCAGTTCAAGACCGCCGATAAATTTCTGTGGTCCCGGCCCTTCATCCGGCAGCCGCACTCTCAGGCTGAGTCGCACTTTGCCGACGTGAGGAATTACATCTATCACGGCAAGAAGATCGATCAGCAGGTGCACCTGGGATACGACCTGGCGGTGACGCAGCACGTGGGTGTGGAAGCGTCGAACGACGGCACGGTTGTTTATGCGGCTCCTCTGGGGATTTACGGCAACTGCATCGTCCTCGACCACGGCTACGGACTCCAGACAATCTACGGCCACCTCAGCAGGATTGATGTTCACGTAGGCGACATGGTGAAGCAAGGCCAGGTGATGGGCCTGAGCGGCATGACCGGCATGGCTGGAGGCGACCACATCCATTTTGCGATGCAGCTCAACGGCGTCCAGATCGATCCCAAGGAATGGTGGGACGCACACTGGATTAAGGACCACATCGCAAGGCGGGTGGACTTTCCGGAGTTTAAACCGTGAGGAAAGCGGTCAACCTCTGCCTCTTCGGGTTCCTGTACGACGAACGGAAACCGCGACTTTGGCGGTCCGGTAGCGTTTGCACCTGAAGACACGAGCATTTGGCAACCATTAACCCGCACAATCGGACGCAATCCAAAGTTCGCCAGCAGCACGCCGGCGCGCAAACAACCAGGGTCCGCGTGATGCACCGCCGCGCTTATATAGCGCCTTTTTAACATTCCATTCATATGCCCCGCATTTAATAGGGTCGAAACCAAGCATCATGGGGTGTGAGCGGCAAGCCTTGCTGTCGCCAGAACTTACGCGATGCACTCTGGCAAATCGGGTTGCATTTTACGAATGTTCCGACGATTCCCGGGTATGCAGACAAAGTGCTGTTCCTATTGACATTACGTCTAGAGTCGGCAAAGGCCGCGCCACGTTACCAACGCAAGTGAAGTGCCGTTCCATCGCAAAGCGCGCATGCAAGTTGCTTGGGCGATGAGGAAATGGAGGATTCATGCATCGGGTCATGCGAGAGCCGAGCTTTGGGCTCGCGCTAGCCGTAGTCCCGGCCGAACGCGGTTTCGCCCAAAGGGCCCTCAGATGGCAAGAGGTTCGGAACAAATTCGACTTGAACCTGATCGCCTATCTCGACGCCGCAGACCAACTGAATCTTGCGATAAGACGTGAGGTAATCCCATGAGCCGCACGGAACTAGCAATACTGGCCGCGTCTTTGGCTTTATGCATGGGTAGTACCGCCTGCGGTGGCGGCAAGAATAACCCTCAGGCTGAGGCGCCGCCTCCCCTCAAGCTGGAACGAACAGGGGACCGCAATCTGTTTCAAGTGAGACCATCCCGAACGGTTCCAGTTAGCCCAGGCGGGAGAGCATCTCGCTAGTCCGCAACTAAAAGTCACGGGCACCGTCAATCCAGATATTTCGCGAACCGTTCCGGTTATATCGCTGGCCACAGGCCGGGTTGTGGAAATCGACGCGCGCTTGGGTGACATGGTTAAGAAGGGCCAGCTGTTGCTGAAGGTGCAGAGCGCAGACATTTCGGGCGCATTTTCCGACTACCAAAAAGCACAGGCTGACGAACAGTTGGCACGTACACAACTGGAGCGCGCGAAACTTCTTTATGACAAGGGCGCCATCTCCCAGAACGATCTGCAAGTGGCAGAGGACACGGAAGCGAAAGCCAAGGTTGATGTCGAGACCACGGCAGAAAAGCTCCGTGTGCTGGGTAATCGAAATCTTGACCGTCCAACCGGGTTGGTTGAGATCCGCGCCCCGGTTTCCGGCGTCATCACCGATCAGCAAGTTACCAACGCGGCGGGAGTGCCGGGCCTGGGCTCGCCAAATCCCTTTACTATCTCCGACCTGAGTCATGTCTGGATCTTGTGTGATGTCTATGAGAATGATCTGGCCAACGTGCGGCTCGGCGACAAGGCCGACATTCGGCTGAATGCCTATCCCGGCCAAGTGTTCAGCGGAACGATTAGCAACATTGGCCCCATCCTGGATCCGAACATTCGCACCGCCAAAGTGCGCATTGAAATGGCCAACCCGGGCCTGATGCGTCCGGGGATGTTCGTAACTGCAACGTTCCACGGTCGAGAAAAGGAAAAGCGAGCAGCCGTGCCGGCCACCGCAATTTTGCACCTGCATGATCGGGATTGGGTCTATGTTCCGGTGAAAGACAATCAATTTCGACGAACCGAGGTTGTCAGTGGCGACATGTTGTCCGGCGGGATGCAGGAGATCGTCTCAGGACTGGCACCCGGTCAGCAAGTGGTTGTTAACGCACTGGAATTCCAGAACACGGCGGAGCAGTGATGATTAGCGGGCTTGTCGATTTCGCTTTGAACAACCGCTTTGTTGTTCTGGGTCTGGCGATTTTTCTTTTCATCTGGGGAGTCGTCGCCTTCCACAACCTGCCGGTTGAGGCTTATCCCGACGTGGCTAACGTTTGGGTGCAGGTCATCACCCAATGGCCTGGGAGGGCCGCAGAAGAAGTCGAGCAGCAGGTCACTATCCCCATCGAAATCCAGATGAACGGGATTCCCCATCTTACCCACCTCCGTTCTGTGTCATTGGCCGGGCTGTCAGTTGTAAATCTGATCTTCGATGACAGCTCCAACAACGACTGGGACCGCCAAAAAACATTCGAACGCCTTGCGCAGGTCACGCTTCCACCCGGAGTAACCCCCGAGATCGGCCCCGATTACAGTCCCGTCGGCCAGGTCTATTGGTACACCCTGAAGAGCACCAATCTGGCGTACGACGTAATGGAGCTGAAGTCTCTGCAGGATTGGGTGGTCGCCAAGTACATCCGGTCGGTGCCGGATGTAGTGGGCGACTCATCCTTCGGTGGCATCACCAAGGAATACCAGATTCGCGTGGACCCGGAAAAATTGATCTCCTATGGTCTCAGCCTGGCGCAGGTGGAGCAGCAGCTCTCCAATAGCAACGCCAATGGGGGTGGCAGTTTTATCGAAGAGGGTTCGCAGCAGATCAATGTGCGCGCCGTGGGGCTGATCAAGCATGTCAATGACATCGAAGAGACGGTGATTAAGACGCAAAATGGCACCCCTCTGCGGATAAAGGACATCGCCGTGGTCACCCAGGGGCCGAAGATCCGTCTCGGTCAGATTGGGAAAGCGATCCATCGCAAGGACGGGGTGGTCGAAGACGATAACGACGTAGTCGAAGGTATCGTATTACTCCGCAAGGGCGCGGACACGGCAACTATGCTGGACGGCGTGCATGCCATGGTCAAGCGGCTAAACGATCACATTCTTCCCCCGGGAGTGAAGATCGTTCCTTATCTCGACCGTGACAACCTGGTTGATTACACCACCCACACCGTCCTGCATAACCTCGCCGAAGGAATGATCCTGGTCGTCATTATCCTGTTCGTTTTCCTGGGCAATGTTCGCGGCGCGATCATCGTCTCCTTGACCATCCCCTTCGCACTGCTGTTTGCCTCCATCTGCCTGGACCTGCGGCATATTTCGGCGAACCTGCTCTCGCTGGGGGCTTTGGACTTCGGCATGGTTGTGGATGGCGCGGTGGTGATGGTCGAAAACATCGTGCGACATTTGAACCGTCCGGATGAAGCCCCACGTCCGCTGGTGGAGCGGATCCGCGAAGCTGCGCACGAAGTGCAGCGTCCGGTCTTTTACGCCATTGCCATCATCATCACCGCCTATCTTCCCATTTTTACGCTGCAGCAAGTCGAAGGAAAGCTATTCAAACCCATGGCATCGACCGTGGCCTTCGCACTGCTCGGCGCTCTGGTCTTCTCGATGCTGATTGCGCCGGCCCTGGCGAGCCTCCTGTTCAGAAAGGGCGCAAGGCAGTGGCAGAACCCGGTAATGGCATTTCTGACAACCCACTACAGAACCAGCCTCCGCTGGGCCATTCGGCATCGTACGTTGACGGTTGGATTAGCAGTACTTGCATTTGCGTTTTCGATGTTGCTGGCCTTCAGCGGCGTGATTGGGTCGGAGTTCCTGCCGCACTTGGATGAAGGCGCCATCTGGGTACGAGGAACCCTGGCTCCCAGCACCGGGCCGACCCAGGGCCTGCAGGTGGTGGACAGGGCCCGTCAAATCCTGGCTTCATTTCCTGAAGTTCCAGTGGTCGTTACCCAAGTGGGGCGTCCCGACGATGGCACAGACCCAACAGGCTTCTTCAATACGGAATACTTCGTTGACTTACTGCCGAAGGAAAAGTGGCGTCCGGTCTTCCATCAGAGCAAAGAGCGGCTGATTGAAGCGATGGACCGCGAACTGGAGAAGATTCCCGGAGTTATCTGGAACTTCTCGCAGCCCATTTCGGACAATGTGGAAGAAGCCGTCAGCGGCGTCAAGGGCGAGCTGGCAGTGAAAATTTATGGAGACGATCTGAGGCTCCTCGAAGAAAAGGCTGACCAGATCGTTGCGGTCATGCAAAACGTGCGGGGCATCGAGGACTTGGGCGTGTTTCGCGTTGTCGGGCAGCCCAATCTCAACTTCACCGTTGACCGCGATCAGGCCGCGCGTTACGGGATCAATGTTTCCGACCTTCAGGATGCCATTCAAACCGCAGTTGGGGGCAACGCCCTCAGCCAGGTACTGCTTGGAGAACAGCGCTACGATCTCGTCCTGCGTTACTTGCCGCAGTATCGGGACACGAAAGAAGCAATCGAAAAGATTCGCCTGCTGGCGCCCACCGGTGAGCGCGTTTCGCTGGCACAGCTAACCAAGGTAGACGTGGAGGACGGCGGTTCTGAAATTTATCGCGAGGCAAACTCTCGATATATTGCCGTCAAGTTCAGTGTGCGGGGCAGGGACTTGGGCAGTACCGTGGAAGAAGCAATGAGAAAGGTCAACGCTTCGGTCAAGTTGCCCATCGGCTACAGCATCGATTGGGCGGGCGAATATGAAAGCGCGAAGCGCTCACAGCGGCGGCTGTTGTTTGTATTGCCCCTGACCATCCTGTTCATCTACGTCATCCTCTACACCATGTTCAAGTCTGTGAAGTGGGCCCTTCTGATCCTCACGAATATCGCCATGGCGCCGATCGGTGGCCTGCTGGCTCTGCTCATTTCGGGCACCCACTTCAGTGTGTCGTCGGGGGTCGGCTTTCTTGCGCTCTTTGGAGTATCGGTGCAAATTGGAGTCATTATGGTCGAGTACATCAACCAGCTTCGAGCTCGCGGGTATGACATTGAGGATGCCGCGGTGGAGGGCGCAGTACTGCGGCTTCGGCCCATCACCATGACCATGCTGGTTGCCACCCTGGGCCTGCTGCCGGCGGCGCTCTCGCACGGCATCGGATCCGATTCGCAGCGCCCATTTGCGATTGTCATTGTGGGAGGCCTGATTGCTGACCTGGTCATCAGCGTCATTCTGCTGCCAACCTTGTACACGTGGTTTGCCCGCGACGACGACCGACTGCCAGAGGCTGAGATTGACGAACCCGTTTAAGACTCGCTGGCGGTAACGACAGCGCGACATGCAATCCGGCGAAGGAGGTTCTGGCCGATGAACAGAGATGAGGTCTGCTCACTGATAAAGACAATCGGGGTCATCCCGGCCATCCGGGTCTCGTCCGGCGACGACGCGCACTTCGCTGCCGAAGCCGTCACGAAAGGAGGGATCCCAATCGTAGAGATCACCATGACCGTGCCGGGAGCGGTCGAGTTGATATCTCACCTCTGTCACAAGTCAAAGATCGCAGTTGGGGCAGGCACAGTGCTCGATGCCGAAACAGCACGGAAGTGCATCGATGCGGGAGCATGCTTCATAACGGCCCCGTCCTTCAATCCTGCGGTGGTGGAATGCGTAGCCAAGGCGAACATCGCAGTCTTGCCCGGAGCATTGACGCCGACGGAAGTGGTGGCGGCGTGGAGCGCGGGCGCCGACTTTGTCAAGGTCTTCCCCTGCCCGTCGGTCGGCGGCGACAAGTACATCAAGGCGCTGAACACAGCCTTGCCGCAGATCCCTTTGATCGCGGCGGGAGGTGTGAATCAGCAAACTGCTGCGAGCTTCATTTTGTCGGGAGCCATTGCGATCGGCGTTGGCACCGAATTGATCCCAACGGAAGCGATCGAGAGGCGCCAGACAGAACGCATCCGAGAACTGGCGCGCCGCTACGCAAAGCTTGTGAAAAACGCTCACCACGAGGTTGAGCTCTGGAAACAAAGTGTGGTCGTCAGGGAGTACGCAGACACCGACAAATGCGAGGACTAGCGGGCTTATCCAGCCCTCTCTTCGAGTGCCCGCGTAGTCTTCTCTCATGCGATTTTCCCAAACCGGGTTATACTTGGCAGCATTGACCTCGACAACCAGCAGGAGGTGCTCGGATGATTCGTTTCCGTGTGGTGATCTTGACGGTCCTGGTTATGACCTGCGCGCTTCGGTTACATGCCGGCCCGCAGCCGAGTGATCCGCGCATGATCGTTAACGGAGGCCACCTTACTCCCGTTGGCTCGGACACGCCGGTGGGGCTCGATTTCAGTTTCATGGCCAATAGTTCCGGCGGTGGCATATTTAAATTTACGAATGACTCCGGCGTTGACTGGACCTCCCTTGGAATCTTCGTGTCTACCCCGCCAACGGACATGATTACTTGTGGAGGAAGTTCCTTCGCTACCTGTGTGGTGCTGCCTAAGCCATTAGGCGACTTTGCTTTCATCGAGTTTTCCGGTGGCGGCGGAATTCTGGATGGACAGACTTTTACGATCGATCTGGAAGGTTGGGCACCAAATGAACAATTCCGAGCCTTTGCAAATGTTCCTGAGCCCAGCACATTGGCACTTTCTCTGATTTGCCTCACGCCACTGTTGGTGCGGCGGTTTACCATTTCGAGGTGAAGAGCGGCTAAAGCAGTTTCAGAATTAGTGTAGTCAGGCGAGTCCGGGTAGAGCGGCGCTTCCAGTGCCGCGTTCGCTGCGGCCAAATGAGTCGCTGGAACCGCTGTGGTCATTGAAAATGACCACAGCGGTTCCAGCCTTATAGTGTGGGGCGTTCTTGGACGCCAGCCTGAAGGCTGGCTCTACCCGGTCTACGCCAATTCTGAGACTGCTTTAAGATCTAAGCTCAACGAAGGCGCGACTGAGCGGTGCCGACCTGGAATTCTTCTAGGATGCCCCTACGGGCTGCTGTCTGGCTGCAGCCGCCTTGCGCGCGATCAGCAGAAAGCCACGCGCGGTGGCGTCTTTCTCGAGAGCTTGCAGGCGGGCGCGCCCCGCTCCGGCCCTCGCTGCTTCAATTTCTGTCTCTCCCAGAGCAAGCGCGGCCTCGAACTGGAGTTCCGTCAAGTGGTTCCGGCTCGCTTCCGTGAGCCTCTGCTGGAGGCTCCCCATCGCCTCAGCTCGATCGCGCTGGTTGCCGGATGCTGCCCGTATGCGAGCGGCGGCGATGCCAACTTCGATCTCGACCGGCAGGCGAAGAGCGCTGTCCTTGATTTGTCCCGCGAGAGCGCTGGCGTGTGCGATTGACTCGGTTGCCTTCGCAAGCTTCCTCTGGGCCAGCAACGATCTGGCGAGGACCGCCTCGGCCCGCGACTCCATGTCAATGAGCCCCTTGCTCCGGAACTCTTCAGCCGCGGTTCGCGCGTTGGCTTCGCTGTCCTCCGGTCTCCCTTCGTTCGAGCGATAGTGCAGCGAGCGCCAGCCGGTTCTCTGCTATAGATTCGCCGATGGCTTCCCGGATCGATAGCGCTTGCTGAAAGTTCTTGCGCGCATCGGCAAGATGACCCTGTTCAGCCAGCACCTGCCCTAGCCCGAGGCGAGCGTATGCCGAGCCCGATTTGTCGCCGAGCTCGTCGTACATGGGCAGAACCTGTTCATACTTGCTTTTCGCACCTGCCAGGTCTCCCTTGTCACGCAGCACCTCGGCCATATTGTTGAGCACAATCGCCTCACTGCTCTTATTGTTGGTTTCCCGGTGGATGTCCAAGGCTTGCTTATACAGCCGTTCTGCAGCGTCTAAATTTCCTTGCCGCTGCAGTACAGCCCCCAAATTGCTTAGCGTATTCGCCGCCAACCCCTCGGCGCCGATGGCTTGGTAAGTCGCTAGCGCATCTCGATACTTGCTCTCGGCTGCCGCCAGGTCGCCCTGCCCCTGGAAGACGTCACCGATGTTGTTCAGCACCGAAGCCTCATCACCCTTATCGCCGCTCCGCTGGTAGATATCCAGTGCCTGCTTGTACAGACTCAGCGCCGCAGAGAAGTCCTCCTGCTGGAAAAGAGAGTTGGCCTCGGCTGACTGCGCTTCCGCCAGTAATAGTTTTTTCGACTGCGCCTGGGCTTTTTCTGCCGCCTTGCCGGCTGCTGCCTGCTCCAGCTTCCACTCGCCCAGGGACTGGTGGGCGGAGGCTTCAGCCAAATCGATGCGTGGATCGTCGCTGCTGGGCGAAGGGAGAGCCCGCAACTGCTCGACGGTGGCGAGAGCGTCGTTCCCCTGGCCGGCGCTTCTCTGCGCTTTCGCGAGATGCAGTCCCGCTTCCAGATTGTCGGGATTGTCGTGCCACAGCGTCTGGTACAGCTTGATCGCCGCGGGCCACTGGTTGGTCAACTCGAGGTAGCGGGCCTGCACGGAGAGTTTGTCTTCGGGCGACAGTTTGGCCGAAAGGGAAACCGCCTTCCTGGCTTGTTCCTGCGCCTTTTGGTCGTAACCGAGGAAGTTCAAAGCCTCCGCCAGAGCGGAATGCGCTAGGGCATAATCAGGTTCCACGGCCACAGCCTTCTCCAGGAGCGGCCGTGCCGCGGCAGCATCGAATACCTGCAACTTCTCCACGCCTTCGGCATACAGCCGCGCTGCTTCAGAATTGACCGGCATGGAAGCACTCACCGCCGCCACATCGGCAGGCGAAATGGCAGCTACTCCCAACTTTGTGCGCAACGTGGCGCCGACGCGGTCCACCAGTTCATCCATTTGCCCTTCGTTGCCTTTTTCGGAGAAGGCGGTAACGGTTTCACCTGTCGCTGCATCTTGAAGCGTTAAATCCAGCCGAAGGTCACCCTCCCCCACTGGCGTATACGAACCTATAACAACGTAATCGACGTTCAGGTATTTACGGATCTTGGCCAGGGTCGCCGCACTGTAGCTGTCCGCATCTTTCAGTCCGAGGTCGATTTTCATCTGGCTGATGTTTTCATCAGGGACCCTGAGCAGTTGGTCCCCAGCAGCCAATTCCGTGTTGAGGAAGCGGGAAAGCGCGGTGGAACGCCATGCCTCGTCGGGGCGCCCGGAAAGATTTTGGAAGCCCAGCACGGCCACTGAGCGCCGTTGTTTGATCCCCGGTGCACGATTGGCACGGCTACCAGTTGTCGAGGTGTGCCACAACCGATAAGCTAGTGCACCGCCCCCGAAAATCAGCAACCCAAGCGCGATCCACATTAGCCACATCCGCGGAGCCGCCCCGCTGACTTCGCGAACAGGCGCGGCTTCGGGAACTGGTGCGGAAGCGCTGACCGCAGGCGCGGCGTTGACGATGACCTTGTCGGAGGGGGGCGCGGATGTCGGAGGCGATGTCTGGCTGCTTGCCTGTCTCGCCAGCACAGCGGCAGCAACGCCGCTCTGCATGCCAGACTTGGATTCGGTCACGCGGGGCGGGGGCGCCGGTATCTCTTTGAAGGTAACGGGAGCGAGGAAGCGATAGCCACGGCGTGGAACCGTCTCTATGTAAAGGGGAGCATCGGCATTGTCGTTAAGGACATTCCTGATTTGCTTAATGCAATGGTTCATCCCCTGCTCAAAGTCGACGTAGGTCTCCACATCCCAGAGTTGCCGCTGTATCTCCTCGCGTGTCACCAGCTGGCCGGAGCGACTGGCCAACAAGGCGAGGAGTTGGAAGGGCTGTGGTGCCACCTTAAGGGGTGTTCCACCTTTGCGTAGTTCCTCGGTCGCGAGATTTAGCTCGTAGACTCCGAAGCGTAGCAGCTTCTGCGTGGCGTTCAATCTCACTACCTCAACAAGGAGCGGGGGCGTTAGCGATTATAAACCGTATGGGGCTCAGCCCAAGCTGTCAGGCCTGATCATCTGCAAATCGAACTGTCCTTATATCAAAAGCTTAGACGATCATCTCCAAATCACCCGCAAATCAGGCGCTAACCATTGAAGCAAACCGCCAACCAGCGCATTGTGCGCCTGAGAGCGGGCAGTTGAGGAAATCTCGACCGACTGCTCTTAAGGGGGAAGAATCCCGGAGGCGGGGAAACAATCCCGCTTCCGGGTAGCAAAAGGGGGATGGCGATGAAAACGCAAAGACTTTATTCGACCCCAACGACGCTGGGGCCGTTCCTGAGACTGATTCTGGCGCTGACGGCGCAGCATGAAGTCGATACGGCGGAGAATTTGCAAAATCCTGTCGCCGAAGCGCCAGGTGTGAGCCGCGCCGCAGTCATTGACCAAAAAAAGGCGCCCGAGGCAGCAGACATTGTCTTTACACACGCCCCGACCTTGGGGCCGTTCCTGACGCTGTTGTTGACTTTGCAGAACCGCAGGTCCTGGCTCCAACGCGATTGGTGGCAGGGTCCGGCCATACCGCGCGGAGCGATTCTAGCGGCGCGCTACGTCTCGCGATGAGTGCCGGCCGGTTAGGGAGTGCGATCAAGCTTTCTGGCCGAAGCCGCGCTCCCGGTGAGGGGCAACTACGCGGCGGTTGCCCCTTGCTTTCTGGAGACGCATCGCCGCCCCAACCTAATGACCACAAGGAGGTCAATATGAAGTCCACGGTGAAAATTTGCTGTCGCCTACTCGCGTTGGTAACGATCCTGTTCTTCGGCAGCATGCTGATGGCCGGCGAGCTCGAGGTCCTTCCAGTCACCGATGCGTGCGCCGGTAGCCCGTACAACCAAACTTTCCCTCCAATCGGAGATCGTTATCAGCCGTCCATCGGCCCCGGCGCTGTCATCGCGGAAGAACGTTGCACGATGCAGTTTTCTCTGGGGTTGATTCCGGCGGGCCAGAAGATCGACAGCGCCAGCTTCGTCCTGACCTGCGCCGGCGGGCGCGGCGACGATGCCGGCGTTGTGGCCTATGGCTACGTTGCCACTGGAAGAATTAAGGCGCCTGATAACTTTACCGATGAGGCCAACCGCATAGCCGGGCCCTCCGGTGACCGATGCCCTTTCATAACGCCGCAAGACATCACAGCTTTTGTGAGCAATGCCTACAAAGGCGGAGCTACTAATGTCGGAATCACGCTGGCGGTAACCAAGAACGCCATGCGCGCCTACTACTCGCGCGATCACGATGGCAACCAGCCCAAGCTCGTAGTGAAGTACTCCAAGGCCAACGAACCGGAAGAATGAGCCGACGCTTAAGCAGGCGACTTGTTCGCCCTGTGAATAGTGGGCTAAGCGACGAAACCCAGGCTCTTTTCGTAACGCGAAAGCGTGGGAATAAGAAGGAGGGGCAGCTACGCGGTGACGCTGCTCCTCATTCCTCGAAGCAGAGTTCGCGGCACCATCTAATTTCCCGGCCCCGTGTTTCGATCGGACGTTATCGCGTGCAGCTTGGACTAACCACCGTTATCTCCGTCACATCCAGACCGAAATATTGATTGCCGCCAGCCTTCGCGCTCTGACTCTCTTCGCTCTGACCCTCCTGTTTCCTGGCTTCAGTTGACGGATGTCCTGAAACACTGACCGTTTGAAATACGTACTTTGCCAGGTCCGTCTTCTGGCTGGTGAGTTCCCAGGTTCCGTCCGTTCTGGTCGGTGACGGAATAGGCTCCCGACGCGCTCTTCTTCAGACAGCCAGTGAGGTTTAGTTGCAGAGGTATGCTGACCGTTGGATGGTTGCCGGTCTGGCCGGACTGGGGGTTGTCCTGCGCGAACAGCATCAGCGAACAGACCCCGAGAAGCACAAGCACAGCCCAACAGAATGGGAGTCCGCTTCGATGTGACATGAGTGCTCTCCTTCCACTTACTATGTTAGACGCATGGGAGTGTCAAAGCGACCTGCATCTACGAGGGTCGGAAATGGCAATTGATAGCCAACGCGAAGGGCCCATTCCAGGCATAGGCGAGGCGTACGGCCGGCATGGACGTTCATCAGGAGGATGATAAGTCCCAAAAGAAAAACTGAGACTTCTAGAATCGACAAACATCTACATTCGACGAAAGGGAAGGGAGAATGGCAATGCCATACGTCACAGTCGGCAAGGAAAACTCGGGCGATATCGATCTCTACTACGAGGACCACGGCTCTGGTAACCCCGTTGTTCTGATCCACGGGTATCCGCTAAGCGGTGCTTCCTGGGAGAAGCAACTGCCGGTGCTTTTGAGTGCGGGTCATCGGGTCATAACGTATGATCGCAGGGGATTCGGCAAGTCCAGTCAGCCGGTGAGCGGCTATAACTACGACACTTTCGCCGCGGACCTGCACAAGCTGGTGACGCATCTCAAGCTGCGTGACTTCACGCTAGCCGGGTTCTCCATGGGTGGCGGCGAAGTCGCGCGTTACTTGGGCAAATATGGATCGAAGGGAGTGAGCCGCGCGGTAATCATCTCGGGTGTCCCGCCCTTCCTGCTAAAGACCGCGGACAATCCGGAGGGCGTAGACGGCAGCGTGTTCGCGGGAATCGAGAAGGCCGTCGCCGCCGACCGTTATGCGTTCTTCACTGATTTCTTCAAGAATTTTTACAATACGGACGTCTTGTTGGGAAAGCGCGTCAGCGAACAGGCGGTGCAGGCCAGTTGGAATGTCGCAGCGGGCGCCGCGGCGACGGCCAGCCTGGCATGCGTGCCCACCTGGCATGAGGACTTCCGCCAGGACCTGAGCTGTATCGACGTGCCTACGTTAGTCATTCAGGGCGATGCGGACCGAATTCTGCCGATCACTGCCTCGGGACTCCGAACTGCCAGATTGATCAAGGGAGCCCGCTTAGTAGTGGTGAAGGATGGGCCACACTGCATAACCTGGACACATGCCGACGAGGTCAACGCCGAGCTGCTGAACTTCTTGGGAAAGGCGCACGTGGAAGGTGCCGCCTCAGCCGCGCCGAAGAAATCCGTTGCCTAGGGCGTGTTTCAAAAATAGGTTTGTATCAGGGCATGGCTGAACAGGCCTCTGAAAACGTCCGAAAAGCAAAGCCCGCTCGGGGTGACAAAAATAAAGGACTTGTACGGCACAGCTAAAGCTGTGCCCTTTCAAAACGCGTGCGAGGCGAGTTTTTCAGGAGCCTGTTAAAGCCGTAATTCCGGGTCGCGGTGTCGGCACGACTGGAAGTCGTGCCCTGATACAAATCTGACCTGCAACTGTTTTTGAAACAAGCTCTAATCAAACGCCGGAGGGGATGACATCCGATGGAGTCCGACTCGATCCGCGCGCTCCAAGCACCAAGCGGCTTGCCTGTCGTGGCGCAGGCGGTCGTCGCACCACTAACTCGCGCGGCGATTTTCCTGGTCGCGACGCTAAACCCGGGCCCCGAAAATCGCACGACCGTTCGCTCCTTCTGCGGCGACCTTGCCAAGGTTTTGCGTGCGGTGGAATTTCGCGACATTGAAGGCGGCCTTTCCTGCGTCATGGGGTTGGGGTCCGACGCGTGGGACCAGCTCTTTGGCGGCCCGCGCCCGGCGAACCTGCATCCCTTCCGCGAGATTCGCGCCGGGGGGCGCCATGCGGTCTCCACGCCTGGCGACTTGCTGTTCCACATCCGTGCGAAGCGCATGGATTTATGCTTCGAGCTGGCAACGCAAATCATGGCGCGAATCGGGGATGCCGTTTCGCCGGTAGATGAGGTGCACGGATTCCGTTACTTCGACGACCGCGATCTCATCGGTTTTGTCGATGGAACGGAGAATCCGAGGGGCGATGCGGCGACCGAGGCCGTGTTGATCGGCGAGGAGGATCCGACCTTCGCCGGTGGCAGCTACATCATCGTGCAGAAATATCTTCACGATCTTGACGGCTGGAGTGCATTGCCCACGGAGGCACAGGAACGAATCATCGGCCGCACGAAGCTGTCCGACATTGAATTGGATGATTCTGTCAAACCAACCTCCGCCCACAACGCACTCACGACGATCGTCGAGGACGGGAAAGAGATCAAGATACTGCGCGATAACATGCCCTTCGGGCAGGTCGGGGCCGGTGAATTTGGCACCTACTTTATTGGCTACAGTCGTTCGCCGCGCACGATCGAGCAAATGCTGGACAACATGTTTATCGGCCGCCCGCCCGGCAACTACGACCGCCTGCTCAACTTCAGCCGCGCGGTCACGGGAAACTTGTTCTTCGTGCCGTCCGCGACATTCCTGGACGGCGTAACCGAAGACCAGCCTGCGGCTGCGGTATCTTCTCCCGCGTCTGCGGCGGTCGAACCTTCTCCATCCATTCCGCGGAAGAACGATGGTTCGCTGGGTATTGGTTCACTTAAAGGAGACATCTCACATGAATAATCTGCATCGCGAGCTTGCCCCCATGTCTGATGCGGCGTGGGCCCAGATCGAAGAGGAAACATCGCGCACGCTCAAGCGCCATCTCGCCGGCCGGCGGGTGGTTGACGTGAGCGGGCCGGTGGGCACAGAGCTCTCCGCCGTAGGGACCGGCCACCTGCGGAAGATTACGTCCCCCAATAAAAGCATCGTTGCCCGACAGCGCGAGGTGAAGGCCCTGGTCGAGCTACGGGTTCCGTTCGAGCTGGACCGTCAGGCGATCGACGATGTTCTTCGTGGCGCGAACGACTCGGACTGGCAACCGGCGAAGGACGCCGCGCGCCAGATCGCATATGCCGAGGATGGGGCGATGTTCGATGGCTACGACGCTGCCGGAATTGTTGGCATCCGTCAGGGAACCAGCAATCCCAGCATGACGCTTCCTAGCGATGTACTCGAATATCCGGAAGCGATTGCCCAAGGCCTGAGCCAGTTGCGGCTGGTCGGCGTGAATGGCCCTTATTCGGTGCTGCTGGGCGCCGACGCGTACACCGCATTGGCTGAGACCAGCGATCATGGCTACCCGGTGCTGGAGCACGTCAAGCGGCTGGTGGACGATAAAATCATCTGGGCGCCGGCCATTGAGGGCGCCTTTGTGCTGACTACCCGTGGCGGCGATTTCGACCTGCACATTGGTCAGGACGTCTCCATCGGCTATCTCAACCACACCGACTCAGTTGTCCGCCTGTACCTGCAGGAGACGTTTACGTTCCTACTGCTCACCGCCGAAGCAGCCGTCGCGCTGGCTCCGCCGGCGAAGGCGAAGAAGAGCTGACGCGCAGCGTGGCGCCCGTGATTGGCGGGATAGGGCTGGCGGTAATCGGAATTGAGGTGGTCCGCACAAAATGGATGCGCCAACCGAAATGAGGCCGAGAGCCTCCCTGAGCGATTATCTGGCCGCCGAGCGAACGCTGCTTGCGTGGATTCGCACAGGTCTGGCCTTGATGGGATTCGGATTCGTGGTGGCGCGTTTCGGGCTCTTCCTGCAGGAGTTCCAGGCCATCCAACACGCCCTCCCGGCACAGTCATACGGACTGTCGCTGTGGTTCGGCACCGCGCTGATCGCAGTCGGAGTACTCGTGAATGTTTTGGCCGGATTGCGCCATGTCCTATTGGTCCGGGAACTCGATCGCGGAGAAACGATACGCTCTCGTCGCTCAATTCAACCTGTCGCGATAGCCTTCTTTCTGGCATTGGTCGGGCTGGCGATGGCGATCTATCTGGTTTCGGTCCGAAGCTCCGCTGGTTCGCATTCGGTAAGCAGTGAGGGGATATCTATGACGGCAACCGCCGGCAACGGCATCATCAATGTACCCAGCAATCATTCGGTGGGCCAGACCGTGGAAAAGCTGAAATCCATTTTGCAGGCGAAGGGAGTCGCCCTGTTCGCGCTGGTTGACCACAGCGGAGAGGCAGAAAAGGTAGGAATGAAAATGCGTCCTACCAAGCTGCTGATCTTTGGCAGCCCTAAAGCCGGCACGCCTCTCATGCTGGCCGCGCCCAGCATTGCCATCGACTTGCCTCTGAAGATTCTGGTTGCGGAAGATGGCGGCGGGAAGGTTTGGATTTCCTACAACAGCCCCGAATACTTAAAGGAACGCCACGGGCTGCCACAGGAGTTGCTGGCAAACATAGCCGTGGTGGGAACGTTGGCGGCCAAGGCGGGCGAGTAGCTCCGGCAATCCAGGGTTATCATGCAATGAGCAGAAGAGTATGAGCGAATCCGTGAAACCGGTTGATCCGCACGCGGCTCTCAAGCGGCAGGCCGCAGAATATGCCGTGCGCTACGTGGAATCTGGAATGGCTGTCGGACTGGGAACAGGCTCGACTGCCATCTTCGCTGTTCGATACATCGGAGAGCTTCTGCGCAGCGGCACACTCAAAGACATCGTGGCGTTTGCAACCTCGCAAGTTAGCTGGGACGAAGCGGTTCGGCTGGGCATACCAATGTTGTCCGAGGGCAGCTGCCAAGGGCCCTCGACGTCACCATCGATGGAGCCGATGAAGTCGATCCTCAACTCAACCTGATCAAAGGCGGCGGTGGCGCCCTGCTAAGAGAGAAGCTGGTAGCCCAAAACACAACGCGCGAGATCATCGTGGTTGACGAAAGCAAATTGTCGCCGCAACTGGGCACGCATCACGTTTTGCCTGTGGAGGTCTTGCCGTTCGGCTGGCGCTCGGCGGCCCGCTACCTCGAGGGGTTGGGAGCAAAGTATGATGTTCGCCAGGCCGCAGATGGGAAAGAGTATCGCACAGACCAGGGCAATATGATTCTTGATTGTGATTTCGGACCGATCGCAAGTCCTGCGCAACTCGCAGATCAACTCAATAGCCGCGCCGGAATCGTAGAACACGGGTTGTTCGTCGGCCTTGCGCACCTGGTGGTCGTGAGTGGCTCCGGCGGAATCCGTGAAATGCTGTCCGGCTAGAGCAACTTCAGAATTAGCGCAAGCGACTTCAATCTGCTAAGAAAGTTTCGCGCGTACTAACGGAAAATGCTGGCGGAGAGGGAGGGATTCGAACCCCCGATACCCGTCAAGGTATGGCCGCTTTCGAGGCGGCTCGTTTCAACCACTCACGCACCTCTCCGCATCAACGGCAGACGAATTGTAGATTCTTCAGCCGCGGTCTTTGACGGGCGACAAAGCACAGCGGCGCTTCCAGTTTAGCAAATGCGCAATTTTTTAGGGTGTCATCTCGAGCGACAATCGAAGCGAGGAGTCGAGGGGGCCGTTATAGTCGCCAAAAAGTTCAAGTCCGTTGCCGTGGCAGGCGGCCACACTGCGATTTTCTGCAGCTATAGGGGCCCTCCGACTCCTCGCTTTGCTCGTCGCGCAGGATGACAGACAAATAAGGCTACACCTCTCTGCTTGCTGAGTCGGCGGGGAAAAGGTAACTCGACAACATGCGCTTCATCTCCGCGATGACGCGATCGCGATCTGCGCGAGCGGGCTGCTCGTAGGCGTAGGCGATAAGCCGCTCGCCCGCCTCGCTGACGATGCGCAGCATCAGGTCAAGCTCTGGCGTGTTGGGAATGCCTAGCCGCTCCAGCATGAAATTCTTCAGCAGCGCAGGAAGTCCCACATTGGGGGATGCCTGGCGTTCTCTCGTCGCAACGCTGATGTAGCGGCCGAACGAGATCGTCCGAAAGTCGGGATGCGCGTCCAGATAAACAATGTAGGCATCCACCACGCTGTCGAGGACCAGCGCCGGGTCGAAGGTCTCCAGATTAGCCAGTTCGTGCTCAAGCACCTTCATCACTGAGCCTTCTAGCGACGCGCGAAACTGTTCCACGTGTCTCACCGCGATCGCATCAATGATGGTCTGCTTGTCCGGGAAAAAGCGATACAGCGCGCCAATAGAAAGACCCGCCTCGGTCGCGATGCGCGTGGTGGTGACGTCCTCCAGCGGCATCTTCTCCAGCAGGGAACTGGCGGCGTCAAGGACGCGCTGCACGGTCTGTTGGCTACGGGATTGAACGGGAAGTCGTCTAGCCGGTGTTGACACTTCGCGTTCAAAAGGATCCGCATCAAACTGATTCTTAAGGAGCATATTCGTCGTGGCTAAGTCGGCTTTGGTCATCGGTAATTGACATCATTGCACAATTCCTGTAAAAACGAAAGAGAGTTCGCGTTCTCGTTAAAGCAGCCGAACGGAGGCTTGGACGAGTAAATGTCCGGATTTGAGTGTGGAGAGATCTACGAGACTGGGCTCAACTGTTGCGTTGCAGGGCGATGCAGGGGATCACGGAATGCTCAATGGCGAGAGGCGTCCGGGAAGGGATTTCCGTGTGGTACAGGTAGGAGTAGGAGGTGTCTACCAGAACATGGTCAGATGTACGCTGTGTCACATTGAATTAGCAGCTTACGGCGACCAAGTTGTAGACCCCTTTGCGCACGCTATTCGCGAGGAGCAAATTGTTGATTCCGACTTGTACGGCATCAGGACGACCTACCGTTTCCGCCACCATAACGCTAATGGTGTGGATTCTAACCCTGACATATGGTTCAGCTCGGAGGCGAATGCCGAAAATGCGTTCAGCAAGATTACTCGCGAAGCTGCTATAAAAGCTTGGCCGATATCGGATCAGATGGATGTTCTAGAAAACACAACTGTAAGCCTAGGCGTACGTGAGCAAAATCGATGGCGTGAACTGCAGCAGAAGGTTTTCACAGCTAAGAGCGGGCCACTCACAGCCTAAGGCGAAAGCTGACGGCTCACAGCCACACGAGGTATTCACCGCATGGGTGTTCCAGTTTCGCAAATGTGGACGGTCGCCACGTACGTCCTCAAGCAAAAGCTCCGCGGCCGCAAGCGCTACCCGCTCGTCCTGATGCTGGAGCCGCTCTTCCGCTGCAACCTTGCGTGCGCCGGATGCGGCAAAATCCAATATCCCGCGCACGTGCTCAAGCAAAATCTCTCGCCCGACGAATGTTTCCGCGCGGTCGACGAGTGTGGCGCACCGATGGTCTCCATCCCCGGCGGCGAGCCCCTGATGCATCCCCAGATCGCCGAAATCGTCGACGGCCTCATCGCGCGCAAGAAGTACATCTACCTCTGCACCAACGCGCTGCTGCTCAAAGAGAAGATCGACCTCTTCAAGCCCAGCAAGTTTCTGACGTTCTCGGTTCACGTCGACGGCGAGCGCGAGCACCACGACTTTTCCGTCTGCCGTGAAGGCGGCTTCGACCTCGCTCTCGACGGCATGAAGGTCGCCCTCGAGCGCGGCTTCCGGGTCACCACCAACACCACGCTCTTCGACGGCGCCGATCCCAACAGCGTCCGCGCCTTCTTCGACGAGATGATGGAACTCGGCGTCGAAGGCATGATGCTCTCGCCCGGCTACTCGTACGACAAGGCGCCCGACCAGAAGCACTTCCTCGGACGCGCGCGCACCCGGCGCCTGTTCCGCTCGATTCTCGCGAACCGCAAGACGCGTTGGGTCTTCAACCAGTCACCGCTCTTCCTCGAATTTCTGATGGGCAAGCGCGACTACCCGTGCACCCCGTGGGGCATGCCGACCTTCAACCTCTTCGGCTGGCAGAAGCCGTGTTACCTGTTACAGGACGGCTACGCCGACACCTTCGACGAGCTCATGCGCGAGACCGAGTGGCACCGCTACGGCACCGAGTCGGGCAATCCTCAATGCGCCAATTGCATGGTGCATAGCGGATACGAAGCTTCGGCGGTGCACGATACCTTCGGCTCTCTGCGCGGTTTCCTGGGAACGGTGCGCGCCACCTTCTCCAGCAAGTACGAAGATGATGAAGCCCTCGCGATGCTGAACGAAGAAGTCCACCCCGTGCATGCCTACGAGCCGCTGGTGCAAATCGGCGAGCCACGATAAAGCTCTCGCTGCAATCTCTCGCAGTTGGTCATCCTGTCTATAACGACGTCGGCGTTGTCAAGAGCACACGAATCCTCTGCGAGCCGGAAGCGGGGTCAAGGGCGCCCTCTTTTGGCGTTCATCTCGACCCTTGACGCCGCTTCCGGCTCGCCCACCATGGAGCCAGGAACGAAGCGCAGCGCGGTAGAGCTGAGCTTCGTTCCTTAGCAGAAGATTTAGTCTTTCCTGGCATCCGATCTTCGGCTCGTTCTTCTGTAATCCGGCGATGGGCCTGTCCCCGGCACTCCCACCAGCCATCTCTTCGGGCCTCCCGTTCCCTTGCGGGAGGTTGGCCCATGATTACGGCTTCGATCTCCCCGCCCTCGGCGGCCGGGAGGCAGGCTGCCCACTCAAGCGTTCGGTCTACTTTCGACCACAGGATGACTCGGGCTCGCCTGCATGCGAGCGCCGGCGGCTGCGCCATGCGGCATAGCTGATGCCGTCACGCAACATGCAATACAACCGCACCGCCAGCTTGCGGGCCACCGCTACTTTGGCCACTCCCGCGTGCGCGTGAGTGTGCTTGCAGTGGCCGTAAAAACGTTTCAACTCCGGGTCCAGGCGCGCCGCACTATGCCCGCCTTGCACCAGCAGGTAGCGCACAAACGAATTGCCTTGCTTGCTGATGCCGCCCAACCGCTGCTTGCCTCCGCTGGAGTGCTCCCGCGGAACCAACCCGAAATAGCTGGCCACCTGGCGCGCTCCGGCAAATCGTTCCACCGGGCCCAGCGTAACCACGAAAGCCAAACTGATCACCGGCCCCACTCCGGGATGGGTCATCAGCCGCACCGCATCGGGTCGCGCCTGGGCTTCGCACAGCACCGCCGTATCCAGGCTGGCGATCTGCTGTTCCAACTGCTCCAGCAGCCCCAGCAAAGTCGTCCGCCGTTGGGCCGCGTACCCACCCAACGGCAGGGCTTCTAACTTCTGCCGTCCGCGGCGCGTCCACAGTCGCCACTTCAGCTGCAGCCCCTGATTCAGGGCCAGAAACTGCAACTGATTCTTGACCTGGGTTTGCCACTGCACCAGCTTGTGACGATGCACCAGCAACTGCCGCGCATCCCGGTCTTCCGCTGAGGGCACCCAGATGCGCGGAAAACGTTCTTCCACCAGCAGCTTCACGATGTGCTCGGCATCGCGTTTGTCGGTCTTCTGCTTGCGCGTCATCGAAGCCCGGATCTGGGTAGCATCCCCCATCCACACCTGGTGCCCCAGCCCCTCCAGCAGGCGCTCGAACCACCCGCTGAAACCCGTGCTTTCGATTCCCACCAGCACCCCCGCGGGTAAACCACGGTAGAACTCCATGGCCTCCTGCGGATGCGCCAGTCGCCGCTGCCTGATCTCGCCCGTCTGTTTGTCAAAGATCGCTACTTGCTGAAACCCGGGATGGTAATCGCATCCTATAATCAACATGGTCGGCTCCTTCTTGAGCCGCTTGATCGGATTGCACCATCAATGTACTCGAGTCCTGGAGCCGACGTCGTTATGTAATCAAGTGCAACGCCCGCCTGGCCTTTCCGACTCGCTTCCTTGCGAGTCGGGCGGGCGCGGAGTCGAAGGATCTGCGGTGCCGAGCGCGTGGGTTCAGCCGAGCCGGCTCTTACTCCCTGCTTCGCAATTCGTTTTGTATCAGGGCACGGCTTCACAGGCCCGTGAAAACTCCCTACTGACAACAGTCCGGGTAGTGCGGGCCTTCAGGCCCGCGTTCAATTGGTTTTGTGGGGAGGGCTTTAGCCCCTGCGGTACTTCGTCCAAACCCGCTACTATGGCCGCTTCCATGAAAAGTCCCCAGGCCTAAAGGCCGTTTCACTGTTACTCGCTTGCTGCGGCGCTGAAGCGCCGCACTACCCGAACTCGGTTTTCAGAGCGCTTTTTCAGCAGCCTGTTCAGCCGTGCCGAAAAGTCCTCTCATCGATCGGGCTTCAGCCCCTGTCCCTCTGCGGCTGAAAAAGCCGTTGACAAAGTACGTTTTAGGCAGACCGGTAGAGCCAGCCTTTAGGCTGGCGTTCGCCAGCTCCCATAGAGGTCCTGGCGCGCTTCGGTCATAGGACCGAAGCGCGCCGAAATGCGTTTGTTCGCGTAGCGAACTCGGTGCTCATTCACCCCAATCTGCGCCCTGCGGCTGCGCTCACGGCAGGTTCCAACGGCGCGGATCGGGATCCCGGCCGGGCCGCTCTACCTTTGTTCGCCGGACTGCAATACCTCCGAAGACAGCTCAAAGGTACGGCGCACCTAGCTGAAGGATAGAGCCCGCCGGGGCGAAACAGAGTTAGCTTAGGACGTAAGCCCTGGGTGCGCCTTGCACGCACCAAAAAGAGCCGCCGGTTCGAAACCGACGGCTCAAATCTCCGACAGCGTTATCGAGTGTTAGAAGGTCGTGCGCAGACCGAATTCCATCACTCGCAGTGAACCCAGACCGAATACACCCGTCGCGAGGTCAGTACGGTAGATCAGGCTCTCGCGGCCGAGCTCGCTGGTTTGGGATGGCCCATGCACATACTCGGGGACGAATCCTGTTATCGCCCGAGGGGGACGAGTCCGAATCTCTGCAGACTCTGTTTGCCAACGTTCGCGGGCAAATTGATGTTCGGATGCGTAGGGGCGGCCCCCGTGGCCGCCCCTACGCCCCAGACCAGGACACTACCCAGAGAGTCGGCGAGCATTGGGCGACGCCAGCCAGTGGTAGTGGGAGAGGCAGTGATACGACACCCCCCTCCCTCCTCCAACCAGACATCCAGGTTTCCCGCGTCCCGGTGCCGCAGAATTAACCGTCAACCGGTGACACCTGTTTACCCCAGAGCGGGCCTACGGGGTCCGCAGGAAGCCGTGAAACACCCCGTTCGCGTCCTGAAGGAATCCGGCGATCTGCCCAAAAAGGTTCGGGGTTTGCGGAATGGTGCCCTCCTGAGCGGGGTTTCTTGACGCCCCCGGAGCGTCGAAGGTGGTGATGACGCCGGAAGGACTCCGCACGAAGCCGTGATTCACACCGCTCGAGTCGATGTAATTTCCCACTACCTCGCCGAACAGGGTGTTGCCCTCAGGCTCGGTGCCTTGGCCGGAGCCGGTTCCCGCCCCCGCAACGTCGAAGGTGGTGATGGCGCCGTTCGCAGAGCGCACGTAGCCATGAAGCACGCCGTTCGAATCAATGTAAGGTCCCGTGATCATCCCCAGGTCGTTGATGCCTGAGCTCTCGGTGCCCTGGCCGGAGCCCGTGCCTGCGCCCGTCACGTTGAATTCGGTGAAAGTGCCATTGGCAGCGCGCACGTAACCGTGGGCCACGCCGCTCGCGTCAAAGTACTCGCCCGTGAGCGCCCCCTCCAGGTTGATGCCGAGCGCCGCTGAGGTAAGGGTGAACGTGGAGCCCGGGGGATCGTATGAGGTGTAGGTGGTATAAGGCGGGGCGGTCACGAAGCCGTGCGACACACCGCTCGCGTCAGTGTAGTTTCCGGAGACATCCCCTTCCAGGTTGACGCTCGTCGCGAAAGTGCCTTGGCCGGCGCTTGTGCCCGCGTCCGGCTCGTTCAAGGTGGTGAAGTTCCTGTAAGGCGGGGCGGTCACGTAGCCGTGAATCACGTTGCTTGAGTCACGGTAGAAACCGGTAATCACCCCGAGCGCGTTGTTGCTGAAAGCGTAAGTGCCCTGACAAGTCTGGGGAACGAAACAGTTGTTACCGACGTCGGCTGTGCCCGCGCCCGGAGCCTCGAAGGTCGTGAAGGTGCGGGGCGAGGTGCAGCCCGAAACGCACAAGAAGGTGTGAACCACGTTGTTTGAGTCAGCGTAGAACCCCAAGACGTCCCCCTCCAGGTTGATACTTATGCCCGAGGAGCCCTGCCCGGAGCTTGTGCCTGCTCCCGGAGCCTCGAAGGTGGTGATGTGTTGAGCGCTTGCTAAACCACATGCAAGAAGTAGGACGCTTACTACTTTGCAAAGCTGCAGTCGATTCATAACTCCTCCTGAGTTGATTTGAAAATGAGTGGTCATACTGGAACTCCTTGGAAGCAGTGGCTAGTGTTTCGTTGTTCTGTTATTGGCCTGGGGACGGAAGACGTTACTGCTGCCGGCTCCGCCTACTTTGCGACACCGCTGAGTCTCTCCCGCCTTGGCCTTCCAGCCAGGCTGAGGAAGTTTCTCGTTGTAGCCCAGAGCTGTTGACATCAGATTCAGCTCTTCTTCCGTGCAGCCGGCCAGTCGGTTTTGTTCGTCTCAAGAAAAACTTCAAGGCCGCAGGCTGTCCAGGTCGCGTACGTGCAGATGCGCGATCCTGGCGATTCACGCCGCGTACCTACTCGGCGCGGTCTAATAGTTAATGTGCAATTCAGAGCAGAAGCATGTGGTGTTTCGTGCACGGCGTGTACGAAAGCATTTAAGCTGCCATGAACTTCCGCTACAGGCCGCCCAACCTCAGCTTTTGTTACGGCATGAATGAAATCAGGTATTTGAAATCACATTCCTTCGCAGTTTTGATTGCGGAAGCCGGCGCACATCTACAAGAAATGGGACTTTGGCGACGCCAACTCTATGGAAAAAAGGAGGGACTGATAGTGAAATAAAACCAGTTGTTATATGCAACTAGTTGTACGATGACGCGGCGGAGGAATGCCAGATCGGAGTGGAGGCAGGGTACGCAAGGATATGTAGCTGGTCGTACAATCATCAGAGCGAGAAATGCCAAACCAGCGGGGCGGGGAGACTGAGTGCGCAAGGATCACAGGTCAGAGTGCGTTATGAACCGAATGGTCGAAGTGTTTGGCGATCAATGGACTCTGCTCGTCCTCCGCGACATCATTTTCATGAACCGAAGGCATTTTCGCGAGCTCCTGACCAAGTCGCTGGAAGGGATAGCGTCGAATATTTTGGCCGATCGTCTTCAAAGACTTGTCGAGCAAGGCATCATCGTCAAGTCTCGCGACCCCAGCCATAAACAGAAAGCCATTTACAGTCTCACGGAAAGAGGCATCGAATTGCTTCCTCTTCTGATGGAGATGAATGTATGGGGGCACAAGTATTTGCCGGCCTCCAGGCTGAGGTTTCTAGCTCAGGTCCTGGAAAAAGGAGGACCTGAAGCTGAGGGCACAATTTATGGCTGAGCTTCGCGAAACACATCTTCGGAAGTCAAGCGCCAAAAAAAAGGCGCGGCGCCCGACGAAATCTACCTGTATTTTTGCAATGCAGAAGGTTCAGGCGGCATACGAAGCGGAGCTGGCCAAGAGAAAACGGTAGCGAATCACAGCAGCAGATCCAGATCGCAGGAGGCGCCCAAGAGCCTGATTAGATAACCGTGTCGGCTCTTCAGCCGCCGAGTAGACTTGGTGCGCTCAAGCCAACCAAGGCTCGGAAGAAAGGAGCCGAGCACATGAAGATGGTAGGTTGTGATTTGCATACCCGCTACCAGCAGATTGCGATGCTGGAGCGGGAGGCGGGGGAGTTGGTGGAGCGTCGTCTGGAGCACGAGAGTGGCGAAGCTCAGGCATTCTACCCCGCTCTGGTTGAGCCGGTGCGAGTAGGCATCGAAGCCACCGGGCCCACGCGTTGGTTCGAACCGATGCTGGCCGAGCAGGGACACGAGCTGTGGATGGGAGATGCGGCGCAGATCCGGGCTTCGGTGGTGCGCAAACAGAAGACGGATGCGCGTGACGCGGCCCACATACTGGAGTTGTTACTGAGCCAACGCTTTCCCCGCATCTGGCGGCCCAGCCTGGAGGAACGCGATCTGCGGCAACTGGTATGGCATCGGCAGAAGTTGGTGTGGATGCGGAACGCCGTGGGCAACCAACTGCACACTTTGGCGATGGGCGAAGGGGTGTGCCGGAAGAAGAAGCTGTTCACGAAAAAAGGCCGCGCCGAGTTGCAGAGTCTGGAGCTGGGACCGTGGGCCAGCCATCGCAAGCGTTGCTGAGCATGCTCGATCAACTGGACGCCTCCTGCAGCAGTTGGATCAGGCGGTGGCCGAGCAGGCGGAGCAGAATCGAGCCGCGGTGCTGCTGATGACTCATCCGGGAGTGGGGCCGCCGGGTGGCCCATCGATAAGGTCGAAGGCGTTGTCAAGCGATAGTTCTCCTCAGGCGGTGCGTGAGCACCGCTCGTTCGCCAGTACGATTGAGGACGAAGGCCACTGGAGAACTCGCGTTAATCATGTCCCGGTGGAACCAACCTCGTTCCACCAACCATCGATTCGGCCACCAACTTCGACCATGATTCTTCTATGCGAACCTCCAGCCGTCGTAGCCGGTGCGAAAGTGGAAAACGGTTTTGTCGTTTTCCAAGGCCCGCAGGGCCGTCTTTTGCACCGGTCGCTCTGGAGGCGAGAGCGCCCAATCAGGCCATCGGTCTATCCGCCGTGGCGGACGATCAGGGCCACCCGCGGGCTACTCTCGATGCGAACGATCTCCGGATACGGCGTCTGGGTCCGTAACATCCAGTAGAGTCGTACTGCCAACTGGCGCGCGGCCGCTACCTTGGCCACGCCCTTCGGTTTGCGATGGCAGCGGTGTAGATACGGCCGCCGCAAACTTTCGTCATAGCGCACCGCGCTCTGCGCCGCTTCCACCAGCAACTGTCGCAAGAACCGGTTGCCCTGCTTGCTGATCCCGCCGAGCCGCTGCTTGCCGCCAGAACTGTGCTCGCGCGGAATCAGTCCCAGGTAGCTGGCCACCTGCTTGCCGCGCGGAAATCGCGAAGCCTCGCCGATGGTCACTGCAAACGCCAGCGCGGTGATTGGGCCTACCCCGGGCTGGGTCTTTAAGAGAAGCGCCATTTTGTCTCGTTGAGCCGTTTCTTCCGCGGCTCGATCCAAAGGCGCAATCTTACGATCCAGATAACGTCAGCGTCTCCAGCAGGTCCTGGCGCCGGCACCCCGCCCAGCCGGGCATCGTCAACTCGCGGAACGCCCGCTGGCCCGCCTCGCTCCACAGCTGACGCTTCTTCTGCATTCCACGATTCATCGCCAGGTGCTGCAGCGCGTTCTTCACCCGCGTCCGCATCTCCACCAGCTTGTGTCGATGGATCAGCAACTGCCGGATGTCTCGCTGCTCAGCGCTCGGTCGCCACAACCGCGGAAACCGGCGTTCCAGCAGCAATCGTAGTAGGTGCGCTGCATCCCGCTTGTCGGTCTTCTGCTGGCGCACGTAGCTGGCTCGGATCTGCGCCGCATCCCCGATCCACACCTCGTGCCCCAGCTTCTGCAGCAGCTCCACGAACCACTGCACGTTGCCCGTCGCCTCCAGCCCGATCAACGACGGCTCCGGCAACTGCCGATACCACCGCTCCGCCTCGCCGTTGCCGTTCACCAGCTTCGCCTCCCCAGTTTCTCCGCTCGCGCAGTCCAACCAAGCCACTTGTTGCCAGCTGGGATGAAAATCACATCCTATAATCCACATCGAAGGCTCCTTCCTTCCCCAGCGTCTTTCGTCCTCAATCCACAAAAGACGTCTCAGGATAGTTGCGAGCCTTCGACCTTATCCAATCAGGTCTCGCGATTTTCGAGACCTGGGTACGTTAGTCTCGACAACCTCTACATTCCACCACCCGCCGCCGCTGTTTCCTGGTGAAATGGCGACATCCACTTGCCGCTCTTCTTCTGCCAAACGGAACTGGCGTACACCTTCCCGGGAACCTTCTGCCCGCCGCAGGTTGCGTCCTGCATGGCGTCATAGGTCATCAGCACGGTGTCCTTATCCAGCCACATATACGAAAAGTTCGACAGTGTGAAGCTGGCGACCTGGCATCCCGGATCGAAGGCACTCTTCATGATATTTTGCTTGCCCTTGTCCATGTGCCCCGCCAGCAATGTTGATGGCGTCGTCCGGGATCATCTCTGCGAACACCTTCTGGTCATCGTCCTTCCAAGCTTGCCAGCCCGCCTGCTCCTTTGTTTGCAGGGCTTTCTCCACGTCGGCATTCGATTCCGAATACAACGGCGCTGCCGATAACAGCACAGCCAATCCAAGCATAGCTACAACGATACGACGCATTGTTTCCCCTCCAACGTTGATTTTTGAGCAACATATATATAGCCCCGGAAGCAGATTGTGTCTACTGCCGGC
Organism: uncultured Acidobacteriaceae bacterium; assembly: GCA_963836295.1. GTDB lineage: Bacteria > Acidobacteriota > Terriglobia > Terriglobales > Acidobacteriaceae > Bog-257. The sequence continues at coordinate 1,167,255 of CAWIIY010000017.1, forward strand.
GAAGCTTATTGATTTCCGTGCCGGCCTCGATTGCCGGTAGTTGGCTCTGTGTCGCAACTCACCCTCCTATAGAATAGGTAATGCGCTGGCCCTCCCGGCCCGTAGAAGGGAAAACTCTGGCGAAAGGCGAACTGCGAATTATGTCCGAACCACAACGCAATCTCACCGTCGATTCTCTGGAAGTCGTCGACGGCCGCGACCACGAAAAGATCGAAGGCTGGATTCCCGATCTCGCCACCGAGGCCGAGCTGCGCGACGCGTTGGAGAAAGCATTCGACTATCGCGGCGACGTGACCATCACCCGCAAGGACGGGTCGCGCGTGGAAGGCTACATCTTCGACCGTCGCAACGGCAGGACGTTGGCCGAGTCTGTCGTCCGCCTCATTCCGCAGAATTCCTCGCAGAAGATTTCCATTGCCTATTCCGACATCGCCGCCCTAGCCTTCACCGGACGCGATACCGCCGCCGGCAAGAGCTGGGAAGCGTGGGTGCGCAAATACTGGGAGCGAAAAGCCGCCGGCGAAAAGGGTATCGCGCTGGAGGCAGAGAAGTTGGAATAGCTTCTTGCCTTGGCAAACTCTCCAACCTAACCTGTCGCCTTGGTTAGCCTAACGGCGAACCTGTGCGACGCAAAATCCAAAGTCGGCTATTTCAAACAGGGCAAGTACTCCTTTATGCTTGTGATCCTGTCCATGCCCTCGGTGTAGGTACCCCAAAGAATTCCCTGCACGTAAAACTGACCCGTATTCTCATCCACTGTTGTAATCCCATCGACTTTCGGTTCTGTGTCATGGGAGGTAGTGTCGAAACGTACTTCAGCTAGAACCCCCGAATGCGTTGTCGGGTACACCAGGGTTCTCGATATCATGTCGGATTTGGTTGTGCGAGGATTGCCACAAGCGTTCATTAGAGTCTTCTCGGTCAATGCCCGAAGAGAATCCTGAAATCTCGCCTGTTCCAACTGGTATGCTACCTGCTTCGGATCCGGGTTCTTTAACAGGGCGCAAGTCACGGCGGGTTCAGAACCGCCTGTTTTATTGCAGTTCCACAAAGAGTAATCACGCGGGGTAGTTGTAAACTTAGTCGAGTATGTCCCGGCCTCCCCTGCCTTCTCCGTATCCCCGCGGTGTCTTTCTAGTGAACGAATCGCGAAAACGACTCTATCCATAACCTTGAAACGCTCAACGTCCTCTGGCTTAACTGCTGGAGAGCCGCAGTATAGATTGTCATTGACATAGAAACAGGAGACCTGCTGACCGACATTCATTTTAGACTCGCTAAGGATGTCCACCGTCTTGGTCTTACCACAACCCAGACATACCGCGATTAGCGAGAGTGGGATGAATGCCAATAAGAACTTACCGACACTCGTCATATGAGCTCCAATCTGTTTTTTTTGCCCAAGTCCCGCCTTGGTGATTTTGGAAGTCAGGGGACTTCGAGGCTGTTAGTCTCCCGTTCCTGCAGAGACTGCCCTGGCCTCAGGTTGCGCAAGGAAGTGGGCCATATTGAACAAGAACCATCCGAACACCGGCCGAGCGGGCACAGGATTTCCCCCATCGCGACCGGGCTCAAGCACCGTAAAAACCTCGGCTTTCGCACTTGCGGTATCCCTAAAGAGTCCAATTCCGTCAGAGTGGGGCCGAAAGCTCGTCACCCGTTCGTAAGGAATTCGGAAGTTGGTGTGCTCTCCGCCGAAGTATATATTCTGGGTTGTCATCAACATTCCACCATAGTCGATCTCTTTGAGTGTTGAAGCATCGATTCTCTGGCCCCTAAATCCGCCAAAGTGGTAATACACACCACGCGCAAGACGAACGCTCATACCGCCATATCCGCCCTGATACGATCTCGCGGCTGTTTCCTTCGAATACACAACGCTGCCAAAAAACATCAGTGGAATCTCGCCTGGGTGAAGATTGAATGGATGCGACTGCACAGAAGCGAGGAGATTCGGGTTGCCCTCCACCATTACAGACCAGAGCAGCATGCTAAACGCCGAAGTCACAAATCCATCAGTTCGCCGTACATCCGCGTCCGTAAACCCCATCAGCCGGTACAGCTTGGCTATCACTTCCCATTTCTCTGCGGGAAGCGGTTCTGCAACAGCCAGGGTCGCGGAACCCGTGCTCCAGCCTTGTACTAGGGCGCTGCTGAGGTTGGAAACTGGAATTCGGTATTCAGTCGTAAGTTTGTCCACCACTTGCTGAAGCTCAGACCATAGGCGTGAAGCGAACTCAGAATACCAATCATCAGTGTCCGGATGCCCAATGGGGAGGCTGATCTTATCTTGAATGGTCGAAGCGACTACTGAGATGACTTGCTCGCAACCCTGTCGGCACATATCCGCACAGGGCGTCATGCACGTCGCTAAACCAACCGGTTTTCTCACCACAATACTTGCAGATGCCCATAGACGCCTCTTCAGTTAAATATCGTCATTGCAATGCTACGCCGTTTGCGCCCACTTGAGAATCCGCGATATTGAAGTCAAAATCCATCTGCCCAGCTATTGAATCCCGCGCAAATACTCGCCTGCCCGTATGAAAAAGCGTATGCTAACCCACATGAACACCATGAACGCCAGCGAGGCCCGCGAGAAACTGTACCGGCTCCCCGATGAAACGGGCCGCCGCCCATGAGCCGGTGCTCATCACCGGCCCGTGCTCCAATGACGTACTCGTCGGCGAAGAAGACTGGAACGCCATCCAGGAGACCCTTCATCTTCTGTCGGTTCCCGGCGTGCGTAAATCCATCCGGGAAGGCTTGCGACGCCGGTGGATGAGTGCGAGAAAAAACCAGGTTGGTGAGGAGCCCCTCCGTGCCCTCCGTGTCCTCCGTGGTGAGCTTCATGCAAACCGCCGCGGGGAGAACGGTGTAAGGTCGCAATCTGGCTTGCGGCGTGTGAGCAGTTGCGCCATCACATGCGCAGTGATCGGCGCCAGCAAAATTCCATCGCGATAATGACCGGTCGCCGCGAAATATCCTGGCAGCGACGTTGCGCCGAGGATGGGAAGATCATCCGGAGTTCCCGGCCGCAGCCCGGCCCAAACTTCATGGATACGCATCTCGCCGATCGCGGGCGCGACATTGGCGGCGGCCTGATGCAATCGCTGAACGGCGTCCGGATCCACGCGCTTGTCGAAGCCAGCTTCTTCCACGGTTGCGCCAAGGACGATGCGTCCGTCGCTGCGCGGAATGATGTATACCTCCGGCGTGCGGATGACGTGCCGAATGAGCGGCCCCGGGCGATGCGGTCCCGGGGGCGGCACTACGCAGACCATCTGTCCCTTCACCGGCCGGGTCGGCACGCCGAACGGTCGAATCATCGAAGCCCAGGCTCCCGCGCAATTCACGACGGCATCGCTGGCGTAGAAAGACTTCGCAGTGCGCACGCCGGCGGTACGGCCCGCCAACACAGCCACTTCCTTGACGGGTGAGCCGGTGACAAAGTCCACGCCGGAATGTCGGAGGGTCTTCTCCAGCGCACTGCCCAGTTTTCGAGGATCGACGCTGCTCTCGGGAAGGAAGTAGCTTCGCCCGCGCAGAGTGACAAGCGGCTCCATCCGTACGAGTTCCTCATCTGTTATTGCGCGCGCCGCATCACAACCGGGCAAGTCATTCTCTTCGAAGAAAGCTATGGTTCCGCTGGTGCGCAAGTCGGGCGACTCGAACGATTCCTCGCGCAGCTCTCGGACAAATTCCGGATACATGCGCGCGCTGGCGGCGATCAGCGAAGCCAGCGCCGGCGGGTTGTGCGGATCGCAGTGCGCAATCATGCCTCCTGCGGCGTGAGTGGCTTCACGCGCCGGTTCGCTCTTCTCGACGATCAGCACGCTGGCGCCGTCACGTCGCAAGCGCCACGCTAGCGACAGCCCAATGACACCTCCGCCGATGATCACAACGTCCCAGGTCTTCACGCTTCGATTGTAGCTGCGGACAAATTCGACCTGCTGTCTAAATGGTTGCCGATCCGTCTATATGATGCTCATTGACATGGCATTCACCCTCCCCCAGAATTGGGCCTAGCAGGAAAGGATTTATAGATGCAGTTTGACAGTGTGACTAATCCTCCCGAAGAAAGCCAGGTTCCGCCGCCGCCGTCGCGTCGGAACGAAGTTCTCATGTACGTCCTTATCGCAGTTGGCGTCATTTATATGATTGCGTCCGGATATTTCATCTACGACATGAGGACGCGTTTGGCGGCCATGGAACAAAGGCAGCAAGCGGTGGAAACCGCGCAGCTTGAACTCGGAAAACGCATCCACGCAACCTCGTCCGAGTTCCGGCAGGCCTTGACTTCGGAAGTCGGCATGACCAAGGCGGAAATCGCTCAGCGTACCGCTGAGTTGGATCGCCAGCAGAAAGCTGCAGCCGCCAGGCTTGCCGCAGCACAGAGCCAGCAGGGGCAGCAAATTGCAGCCGTAAGCGGCGAAGTCACTGGAGTTAAGACAGAAGTGGGCTCCGCCAAAACCGACATCCAAAAGACGCAGACCGATCTTGCCGCCACCAATGCCAAGCTGGAGCGCGCCATCGGCGACCTCGGTGTGCAAAGTGGACTGATCGCGCATACCTCCTCCGAACTCGAGATCCTCAAGCGCAAGGGAGACCGTAACTATTACGACTTTACCCTGCAGAAGGGCGCGCGCACTCCGGTCTCGACCATCAGCCTGCAATTGAAGAAGGTGGACCCCAAAAAGAGCAAGTTCACGCTGAACGTAATCGCCGACGACCGTACCATCGAGAAGAAGGACCGCACGCTGGGAGAGCCGTTGCAGTTCTACACCGGGCGTGACCGATTGCTGTACGAGCTAGTGGTGTTCACCGCCGAAAAGAACAGAGTCACCGGATATCTTGCTACTCCGAAGACTGCCCCGACCCCGGTGACGCCGTAGATCGAAGACCCACTGTAGATCCACCTTTGCGACGTGGGGGAGCGTTACTCGACGGGCCGGGGAGGACTTCCGGTCTGTCCGCGGCTCGAGGGGCGGGATCAGAGAATTCTGTCCACCAAACGTTATAATTTCGGAGAATCGCTGTGCCACATTCCATCATCCGTCGCCGTAGCCCTGCGCTGCTTTCCGCCGCCCTTTTCCTTGCTCTGACTATTGTCGGACACGCCCAGAACTCTGGCGGACCGCAGCCTGTACCGCTGCCCCCGCCCGTAGCTGCGCCAGCGGATATACCTTATCCGGGCATGATCGCTTTGGTCGTCGATCTCACTAACATCAACGACCGGGTGCTGAATGTGCAGGAGACGATTCCGGCTAAGGCGGGCAAGCTCACCCTGCTCTATCCGGAGTGGCTTCCCGGGACGCACTCCCCGTCAAACCCAATTATGAACATGGCGGGGCTGGTGATCACCGCGAATGGCAAGCGCGTCGACTGGGTGCGCGATCGCGTGAATATGTACGTCTTTCACATCGATGTGCCCCAGGGTGTGACCAGTTTGGAAGCGAACTTTCAGTACCTGGCTCCGCCGAAGCCGAAAGACGGTCGTATCTCGTCGAACTTTGCCGACCTTACTTGGAACAGCGTGCTTCTTTATCCAGCGGGGTATTTCTCGCGTCGCATTGTGTTCGCACCTGCGGCCCGGCTGCCGGAAGGCTGGAAATTCGCCAGCGCGCTGGAAGTGAAATCGCAGGAGGGAAGCCTGGTCACGTTCAAGGACACGACCTTGAATACGCTGGTCGATTCGCCACTCTACGCAGGCGTCAACTTCAAACGCGTCGACCTCTCCACCGGCGCGGACAACAAGGTCTACATGGACGTTTTCGCTGATAAGCCTGAGCAACTGGAGATCACGCCTGAAGAACTGCAGTACCACAAAAACCTGGTGATCGAGGCGCAGAAGCTTTTCAACTCCCATCACTACGATCATTACGATTTCCTTTTTTCGCTGAGCGATTCGGTTAGCGGCAAAGGCCTGGAACACCACCAGTCCAGCGAGGATGGTACCCGCGCCAACTACTTTAAAGACTGGGCTGCGGGAGTCGCCAGTCGTGCTCTTCTGCCCCACGAATACACGCATTCGTGGAACGGGAAGTTTCGTCGTCCGGCTGACCTGTGGACGCCCAACTTCAATGTACCCATGCAGAACGATCTGTTATGGGTTTATGAAGGCTTGACCGACTATTATGGCAACGTGCTGACGTCGCGCTCCGGACTGCGCACAGCCGAGCAGTCACGCGAAGTTTTCGCCCAGATCGCCGCCACCTTCGAGATTAGCCCGGGACGCACCTGGCGCCCTCTGGTGGATACCACCAATCAGCCCATCATGTCGTCTCACTTCACCGCGCCGGAGACCTGGCCAAGCTGGCAGCGTTCGTACGACTACTACCCGGAATCGGACGCTTATCTGGCTCGAACGCCGACACGAAGATCCGCGAGCTAAGTGACGGGAAGAAGTCACTCGATGATTTCGCAAAGCTCTTCTTTGGGATCGATAACGGGAGTTACATCACCCGAACTTACAAGTTTGAGGACATCGTGTCGGCATTGAATACGGTGCAGCCGTACGATTGGGCTGGGTTCCTGCGCACACGGGTTTACGATCTCTCGCCCCAAGTGCCGGAGAACGGGTTCACCCAAGGTGGCTATCGGCTTGTCTACAACGACAACGAACCGGATTGGGTGAAACACCGTGACAGCTTTTTTGGAACCAGCTTCGCTACTTCGCTGGGGTTCGCGGTGGACAAAGACAACAATCTTGTCAATGTGTTGTGGAACGGCCCGGCCTTCAAAGCTGGCGTCACGCCGGATATGCAACTGGAGGCCGTCAACGACCAGAAGTACACGGCGGCGGTTCTGCGCGAAGCCATTCTCTCCGCGGAAAAGAGTAAGGAACCGATCAAGCTTCTCCTGAAGCGCGGCGACGAGTTTGTCACCGTCAGCCTGGACTACCACGGCGGAATGCGCTATCCGCACTTGGCGAGAGTGGAGGGAACTGCTGATCGCCTCGATGCGATTCTCGCGCCATCGAAATAGAAGCGAAGGAGATCGACCAACAGCGCTGAGGAGTTCCCCGGCACTTTTTCATCAGTCTCGGGGATGCCTAGGGGCCAAGTATGATCTCAAGTCGCCGGAAATGGCCGGACCGGCCCGATTCTTAACGTTGGCTTCAGCTTTCAGACGGCTAGCGTCGTTAACTTGACGAATGCATCTAAAGAATGAAACCGCCCGAAACACAGCCGCGCGTTTCGGGTTTAAGTGGATGTCAGGCGGGTTAGTTCTCCCGTATTGCAGTTGCGGGCACTTCGTCTCTGAAAGATGCCGTAGAAGCAGTCGAGGCAGGAGGCGAAAGGAGCTTCAAATGAAATCACAGTGGCGGTTTGGATGGGCACTTGTGGCGCTGCTGTTTATGTGGACCTCGGTGGGGTCAGTTCTGGCTCAGGATCAGGAGAACCTTGGGCTGCCGACTAACGTGTCGGTGCAGAACGGCGCGCCTGGACAGGACAATGCTCCCGGACAGCAAGTGCAGGACCTCCGGGTCGCGTGGCGCGTGTGCAATATATGTCCGGTGAAGTCTCCATGCAGCCCGGCGGCGTGAACGATTGGATTGCGGCCAGCATGAACCGGCCGCTCACCACGGCTGACCGGGTTTGGACCGACAAGGACTCGCGCGCCGAGCTGAACGTGGGCGATGGTTTCATCCGCATGAATTCCGAGACCAGCCTGACGCTCACCAATGTCAGCGACAACACCGTGCAGGTCCAACTCGACCAGGGTGTTCTGGAGGTCACGGTCAAGCACCTCGAAAAGGGCGAGATTTACGAAATTGATACGCCCAACATCGCCTTCACGGTAATGAAGACCGGCGTTTACCGCTTCGACGTTCATCCCAATGAAGATCAGACTTGGGTAACGGTGCGCAGCGGCTACGGCATGGCCACGGGCAAAGGACCGGCGGTGCGGGTGAACTCCGGTTTGCAGGTTCGTTTCAGCGGCGGCAATTCACTGCAGAACGCTTCTTATAGCGCGCCCCCTCGCGATGGTTTTGAAGACTGGGCGCAGGTGCGCGACAAGCGCCTGGACGATTCCTTGTCGGCGCGCTACGTTTCGCCGGGGGTGATTGGTTACCAGGACCTCGACGCCTATGGCACCTGGCAGGTCACCGTTCCCTACGGCGCGATCTGGGTCCCAAGCGGCGTGCCTGTGGGCTGGGCGCCGTATCGCTATGGCAGTTGGGCGTGGATTGCTCCTTGGGGCTGGACCTGGGTGGACAGCGCTCCCTGGGGATTCGCTCCCTTCCACTATGGCCGCTGGGTGTCTTGGAATGGCGGATGGGGCTGGGCTCCCGGACCACTCGGCTACTGGAACCCCTATTACGCTCCGGCTCTAGTGGGCTGGATTGGCGGGCCGGGATTCGGAATTGGCTTCGGCTGGGGATGGGGTGGCGGCTGGGGCTTTGGCGTCGGCGCTGGCTTTGGCTGGTTCCCATTAGGTTGGGGTGCGCCTTACTATCCTCGTTACTGTGGCTGGGGACATGGTTATTGGGGATATGGGAGTTGGGGCTATCACGGCGGATATGTGAGCAACGCCTATCTCCGCAATGTCAACCTCACCAACACGCACATTGCGAACATCAACAATATTTCGAACAACTACTATCATGGCAACCTCGCGGGCAATTACGTCAACCGCAACATAGCGGGCGCGGTGACGGCGGCTCCCAGGTCAGCCTTTACCTCTGGTGCAGCCATCAACCGGGTTGGCACGGTTGTTCCCAGGTCAGATCTTGGCAAGGGACAGCTTGTCAGGATGGCTGATGTGTCTCCGACCAAGGAATCGGTGCTTGGCGGACACACTCCTCTGACCCGCGGCACACCGCCGGCATCGGCATTCAACCGCAGCGTAATAACGCGCGCGACTCCTCCGGGGCGTCCTGCCAGCTTCGAGGCAAATCAGGCTGCGATGGCAAGAGCGAATGCGGGTCGGGAGGCGAACCACAGCACGGAGATGGCGAAAAGCTCAGCCCCGGCGAACCCGGCAGGTCACTATGTGCCGCGGCCGCCTGAGCGTAATGACAGCTTCGCGCGCGGCAACAGCAGCATGAACAACCACGAGACGATGAACCACAGTTCGCAAGGCACTGCGGGAACGACCACGGCACGTAACTCGCAGGTGCCGCGGCCGCCGGCGAATTACACGTATCACGCGCCGAGCGCAACGCCGCGCCAGTCGGCTCCATCGCATCAATCGGCGCCGTCACAGCACGCAGCTCCGCAAGGCAACTCGCATGGCAGTTCGCAAGGCAATTCGCGCGGTAGCTCGCATAGCAGCGCAAACGGGGCGTCGCGGTGCCTATGGATCGGTGCCACGCCCGCCCGCCGGTTACAGCTATCATGCGGCGCCGGCGTATAGGGGGTCGTCGTCGTACGCTGAGGGGCGGATGGGCACCAGCGCTTACAGCGCAAACAGAGGAGGCTCGTACCCTTCGAGTTCCTACTATGGTTCCAACCGGAGCTATGGATCGAGTCCGGCATACTCTGCCCGGAGCTACGGATCGAGTCCTATATACATGAGCCGTAACTACGGTTCTGCAGGCGCTTACTCAGCGCCTCGCTATTCCGCCCCGCACTACTCGGGCGGCGGCAGCGCTCACTACTCGGGTGGTGGCGGCTACCACGGTGGAGGTGGAGGCTACCATGGCGGAGGCGGTGGCGGACACTCCGGCGGCGGCGGACATCGATAACAGCGTCAGGGGACGTGAGTTGCAGCATCGAGCGGCCGGCAAAATGGCCGCTCTTTTCCGCCTTGTGCCGGTGATTCTGTGCCGCTCGACGGCTTCCCCTGTGACGGCTGACCATGGCTCAATGCGTCCCGCAGCTTATAATCAAAGTGTGAATCGTTCCAATATAAAGACAGTCACGAAGGTAGCCGAGGCCAACTTCCCCACGCGCTGGGGTCAGTTCCGTATCTACGGCTTTGAAGGCGATTTTGAGAACTTGCTCGACAGCGTCTCTCCCGAAGAAGCTGACCGCCTCGCGCGCGAAGGCAAGGCCGAGCGCCGCAAAGAGGACGCCGTTGCTCTGGTAATGGGCAACATCCACTCCGCGCCGCCGCTGGTGCGCATTCACTCACAGTGTCTTACCGGCGACGTTTTTCATTCCATGCGCTGCGATTGCCGTCAGCAGCTTGAGTTGGCGCTCTCCATGATTGCCGACGCTGGCGCCGGCATCCTCATTTACGAGCAGCAGGAGGGACGCGGCATCGGCCTGATGGCCAAGTTGCAAGCTTACGAGTTGCAGGACAAAGGTCTCGACACCGTCGAGGCCAACGTCGAACTGGGTTATGACAACGATTACCGGCAGTACAAACTGCCGGCTGAGATCTTGCGGCAGCTTGGGGTGAAGCAAGTTCGCCTGATCTCGAACAATCCAGAGAAAGTCGCGGCCGTGGAGAACGCCGGAATCAAAGTCGTGGAGCGCGTCCCCGCCGATGTTCGAGCCCTACGAGCACTCCGAGAACTATCTGAAGACTAAGAAAGAAAAGATGGGGCACTTGTTCACGACGTGGTAGCAGGGGTCGTTACCCGTGGCTAATGCAGAGAGGAATCCCATCAATCTGGGTGCCCCGTTCTAGCCCAGTTTTGGCTAGGGCGGGGCAGTCACATCCACGGGTATCACGCATCATTGACGAGATTTTCAGACCTACTATTCTCATGACATGCCTCGCGGACTGAAGCGCCATCAAGAAGCTCGCGATCTCCACTTCATCACCTTCAGCTGCTATCGCCGCCAACCACTGCTGGCCAGCCCGAGCGCGATGCATCAGTTTGAAGTCGCACTGGAACTGAGTCGCGTCCTCTACGATTTTTACGTCACCGCCTATGTGGTCATGCCGGAGCACGTCCATCTGCTGATCAGCGAACCTCAGCGCGGAACCCTGGCCAGCGCGGTACAAGCCATCAAGCAATCGGTGGCGCGGAGACTGATCGGCCAGCGGGATCACTTCTGGCAGGCACGCTATTACGATTTCAATGTGTGGACGGCGAAGAAGCGCATCGAGAAACTACGTTACATACATCGCAATCCCGTCAAGCGTGGACTCGTGGAAAAACCGGAAGACTGGCCGTGGAGCAGCCTCCGGCATTATGTGACGGGAGTAGAGGGCGTGGTGGAGGTCGAGTCGGAATGGACTGGCCGGAAACGCGAGCGTATGGGGATGCCGCTGCGAGTTCGCGTTACCAAGCCGGCAACTGCCCCGCCCTAGCCAAAACCAGGCTAGAACGGGGCACCCCATGTTTGAAAAGATTGTGTCAACAGGAGCTTTGACCGGGCCACCCGCCCAGGAAGATCGCCGTGAAATCTCGGAACGTATTTCGCACCGCCTTCGCTGTCATACTCGCGTTATTCTTCACTTCCGTGGTTGCCTATAGTCAAGGCACTCAGGCCCGACACTGGCAATTGTCTCCCGCATGCAAACCTAAGCTGAGAGTTGCTTTCGATGCGGTTCGCGACCTCGACCCCTTCATCTCGGCAGCAGGATACGAATCATCCCTGGCCGAGGCCAAGAAGGAATTGCGACAAGCCCGCGCTGTGGCCACCACGCCGGACGACCGAGAGGCAGTCGAAGAGATTGAGATATACCGAATGCAGCGCGAGGCTTGCCAGCCTGCAATTGCTTCCCCAGATCGCTACCACGACTGCGAGGATCGCGCTGGCGCTACGGAGTGGAACATCAGCTATGGGTTGGGAATGGCAAAGAACGCACCGCCCAAAACTCCCGGGGCCCACTAGCAACTGACCGCTGGCAACTGTCTGCTCTTTGCCGCTCTGAAAGCTAGGTATAATGCAGGTCAAAACCAGGAGCTATTCAAGGCCCAAAGAATGCTCACACTTGCCGACATCGATGGTCAAAGCCTCAGCTCAGTCATCGACGACTTCATGATCTGTCGTGTTTGCAGCATCGTTGATCGCGAGCGCTCAAGAATTGTAGCCAATAGCCCCTGCCCAGCTTGTCACAAACCGGCGGGGACGGCCCGGCTATACTTTGGTCTGAACATCGGGATTCTCATCGATCTTGTTCAGCAGTCGTACCATTCTGCAACGCCCACGGAAGAAATCCTTGGCCCGCAGTCATCTGATGTTGGTGTCGTGTTGTTCTTCTGTACCTTGCGCGAGGCGCTCTTGAACAATCTCTTCGATTACCTGTTTCTAGCCGAAAGACTTTCGGACCGCATCGCGAAAAAGCTTCTTGACGATAACAAGGTGGCAAGGCAAAAGTTCGCGCTGTTCGGAGTGCTCGTTGGCAAGAGTTGGGCTGAAGCGGTTCAAGAGGCATCCTCGCATGAGGGAGTCGATTTTCGTTCGATTTCGAAACTTATGCAGGACGCATCCGATATTCGCAATCGTTTTTTGCACGAGGCAAGCGGCTGGGGAGTTGCTCGTGATTTTGCGACCGAGTGCATCAACAGCACGTTCACACTTCTGCATCTCTTCGTTTCCCTTCACAACCTCTACGTGCAGCCTCGCTTGTCCGAAGCAGCATTTCCATCTGACCCGGCGGACGGAGGGAACTGCGTGACGGCAAGTTAAGACACTGCGGGTGCCCCATCCAAGTCCATATTTCTTGTGAGTGAGAAACGACCGGATGTACATCATCGTTGGCCTTCGACGGCACAACTTCTACTCGCTGATCGGATGGGCCGTACTCAGCGGGCACCATGGGCATAAGAAATTTACGTATCCCGTGCCGTCGCGAAGCCGTTAGCGGCTGGCGCTTCAAATATGAGTAGCCAACTCCAGTTGGCGCAGGTCGACGTCAGCGACGCCCGGCACGCTGCGAACGATGTTGCCGATTATCTTGGCCTGGTCCGGGTTGACGATGCCTCCCTTGACGGACACCGATCCGCCCTTTGCCACTACCTCGAACTGACGGTCAGCCGTGGCCGGATCCATCGCCAGGTTCGCCTTGACGTGGCTGGCCATGGCGAGATCTTCCATGGCCCTTTGACTATCGGGATTGAACTCAAAACACTTCAGCTTGGAAGCGGAACAAATAAGGTCGCAGGCTTCTTGCACATTCATTTGTTCCAGGTTAAGCACCACGTCATAAAGCGAGGCATCCGTCCAATCCACGTCATAGAGAAACTTGGTCCACTTGCGCCTGTCCTCATCTACCTTTTTGATGTAGGCAATGGCTTCCTTGCGATCACATCTCAGTCGGTTCTGCACCTGGTCGATGCGGAACTCCATGGGAGCAATGATGCGGGTTCGCAGGACGCGAGGTCCCTCGCCCAGCAGCAAGTGCGCGGCAAGGCCGTGGTAAATTGCGTTCCCAGTCCGGGCTTCCTCAGTAAGGGACGCCTGAATGAAGGCGAGGTAGCGGTATCTCGTTTGGGGGGACTGGCCGAAAAAGCTTGGCGGTTTTTCCATAGCGGTCCGCAGATCGTCCTGCGACACGCCCCAGGCTTCAGCCTTCTGGATAATTTGGTCGCGATCGATGCAGCGATAGCCAAGCATCTGCGCCACGCCCTCGGCCACCATCTTGCCGCCACTGAAGGATCCCCGGGATACTGTGATGATTGGCACGCGAACCTCCTTTGCGTCTGCGCGAGCGGCGTGACGCGGATAGACTCATCGCTTCCGACCAGGCATGAATCCATCATGTTCCTGAATACCACAGTTGCCCTGGCAGATACGGTGATGGGCCTCACCGTTGACCGTGCTTAGCGGATGACGCAGCGGACGGACTGGTTCTAGCAGTAGTCAGCAGGGACTTATCTGGCTCCTTTGCAAATTCATTTATTGCGCCCCTGCCATCTCCATGAACCTCACCTCGTCGCTCTTCATTTTCTTTAGACCATCCATCGGCAAGTACACCATGTGTCCCGCATCGTAGGTTGCAAACGAAATATTCTGATGATATTTCGCGCTGACATCGAGATGATTAATGGTGTAATTCGCAGCGGCGTATGGCGTGGCTAAGTCGTAATAACCCTCCATCACCAAGACCTTCAGATAAGGGTTCTTCACGATAGCTTGGCGCAGCGCGGTGGCTGTATCCGGAAAGCCCTGAATGCTCGATCCCCAATCCCACTTTTCAAATCCCGCCTGCTGGGCCATAACATAGTAGGGCATGTCGGTCTTGTACCCCAGCTCGGTCCGCGCATAGTTGTTGAATACCGAAGTGAAGGGCGGCATCGTGGCTGATCCTGTCGGATCGTAGAACGGGGTATCCATCAGACCATTAGGGTCCGGCCCGGTGAAGCGGCCATCAAGCCGGCCCACTCGCAGCTTCTGGTCAATCAACAGGTAATGAGTAAACTCGCGCACGTCGATACGCAGATTTGCCTGATCGATCACCTCAGTTGTCAAGCCCGTATAGCGTGCCAACTGGCTGATCACCTTCTGCCGCTCCTCTGGCGTCAGCGCGTCTCCCTTGTCCAGCGCGCTCGCGTAATCGGTGGATGCCCAACGTTGCGCATCCTCGCGCGCCTTGTTCATGTCTTGCGCAAGGTCTGGCGCCAGTTTGTGATGGTATCCCGCAATCATGGTGAACGTGGGTACGAGGAAAATGTAGGCCTGGTCGTTGGACTTGGTGCTTTCCAGGGTCTCGAAATTCAGCACCATCGAAAGCAGGGTAATGCCATTGAACGAGATACCGCGGTCGGCCAGATATCCTGCGATGCCCGCCGACCGGGTCGTGCCATAGCTTTCGCCGAACAGGTAGAGCGGCGAACTCCAGCGTTCATATCGGGTGATGTACAGCCGAATGAATTCACTGAAGGCTTCGATGTCGCCCTTCACTCCCCAGAACTTCTTGAACAGCTCCGCATCGGCGGCACGGCTGAATCCCGTGCCAATCGCATCAACCAGCACCAGGTCGCTCTTGTCCAGCAGGGTGTAAGGATTGTCTTCCAGATGGTACGGCGCGGACGGCATGAAGCCCTCCGGCTGCAGCACCACGCGCTTCGGACCAAGCGCACCCATGTGCAACCAGATCGACGACGAACCCGGCCCGCCGTTGAAGGCGAATGTCAGGGGACGCTTGCTGGCCTCCTGCCCATCCAGGGTGTAAGCGACGAAAAACATCTCCGCTTCAATTTTGCCGTCGGCGCGCTTGATCGGAAGGCGTCCCGCGGTGGCCGTGTAGTGCAGCAGCTTCCCATTCACCGTGATTTCGTGATGGGTCACAATGGGCGCCACTTCGGTCATGTCGAAGCGTTCTTCTTTGTCCTTCGACTTTTCGGCGGATTCCTTGGCCGGCTCCGACTTTTGTTCCTCTGCGGCTGCGGCCTCCGGGGATTTCACCGGTGGCTGTGGCTTTTTTGATGGGGCCTTCGTCTTTGTCTGGGGCTCGGCCTGAGGCTGGCTCTGGGACGAATCCGGCTGTTGCGCCAACGCCGGAATCAGCAAAACACATAGCAAAGAAAAGTTGACGAGAAGAGAGCGCATTCAAACTCCTGCAAATATCCAGTTGTGACATTCTAGCGGATTGCCGAGGCCGCAGTTTTTCCAGAGCTTGTAGCTTCCTCCCAAAGACGGCTCCTTGAAGGGGCGGGGCGAAGCGGTATGCCTTCACAGTTTGCTGAAAACTCGAGGGTGGAGCGTTTTGAAAGGGTGCACCTTCAGCCGCGCCGTCCCGGCCGTATAGAGGCGAACCGCCAAGCCCGAGTCCCCACACCGCTATCCGTCGCCCTTCAGCAATCGCTCCATCGCCTTACGATTCTTCACTGGCAAATTCTTCGCTGCGCTCCTGGCTAACGCGACATAAACCGCCCTCGCCTCCGGAACTGCCTTCAATTCCTCGAGATGCCGGCGAACCGTGGCAATATCTCCGCGCGCCAACGGACCGCTGAAAGCGGAAGCGGCATCGTGCTTCAAGTAATTCCGTAGCGTTTGCCAAAGCAGTGGAACCATCATGGTCTTGATGTTGTCTGGCCTGATGCCAGCGGCCTTCGCCACACGCTCCAGCGAAGCCATCAACGCGATCACCAATGGGGAAGCAAAGCTACCGAATGCGTGGTACAGCACCTTGTTGCGCTTCCTGACTGCATAGGTCGTGCCGCCCCAGGCCTCCACGATTTCTTTGGCCAAGCGAATGGCGGCCGGATCTCCCTCGACGGCAAATGCGACGCCCAACATCTGCGGCGCAGGACCTCTCACGAAACTCATGCCAGGATGCACCGAAGCCACCTTGGCTCCTTTTTCACGCAACGGGGCTAGGTCGTCGCTGGTCAGAGCTCCGCTGGAGTGAAAGACGATCTTCCCCCGCCAGTCCTGGGTTCGCGCCAGTCGCGCGGCAGTTACGGCAATCACGTCATCGGGCACGGTGATCCATACCAGATCGCTGTCGAGCGGCGTTTTCCCCAGCGCCACTAGGCGCGCTTTCACTCTTCGTGCCAGACCCGTCGTCTCGCGGCCGTGAATGCTCTTGGCACGCGTGACGATGAACTTCACCACGCATCCCGCGGATGGCAAGGTCAACGCTAACGCCGTCCCTAAATTCCCGGGCACCTACGATGCTGACCGTCAGAGGACCAGAGGAGCGAGATGCTTTAGGCACGGCGGGCAGAATAACAGATTTTCGCGCGGTACAGAGCCGCCGTTGCCAAAACTCGCCAGCACTACCTTATAGTGGTGAGAGCATGCCATCAAAAAAGCGCGCGGTCAGGAAGTCCAACAGCAGCGGCAAATCGAAGAAATCATCCCGTATCGGCGAATAAAGCCCAGTTGCTCTCGTCCAAAACCATCTTTGACGGACCCGCTTTCAGCGTGCACTCCGACCGGGTGCGCGAACCGAGCGGAGTTGTCGCCCGCCGTGACGTTGTGCGGCATTCCGGTTCGGCCGTGATTCTCGCTGTGGACGACAACGGCCCCGAGCCGTGCGTCCTGCTGGAGCGCCAGTACCGCTACGCGGCCGATGATTATCTTTGGGAGCTACCCGCTGGCCGTGTCGATCCCGGGGAGAGCACCTTGACCGGTGCGAAGCGAGAGCTGCTGGAGGAGACTGGGTATCGCGCGGCCAGGTGGAAGCAAGCTCTGTTCTTCTACCCTAGCCCGGGCTTTCTGGACGAAACCATGACGGTTTACCTGGCCCGTGGGCTGACGCCCGGCGATGCGCAGCCGGAAGAGGACGAATCGATCGAATATCACCTGACGCCCTTGTCCGAGGCCCTGGAGATGGTCCGCACAGGCGAGATTCGCGATGGCAAGACGATCGCCTCCGTTCTGTGGCTGGCGGAAAGTCTCCGCAGCGGGCCATTCGCGGAGTGACCAAGGGCTATCGCCGTTGCTTGGGAGGCGGGGACGCGTTTGCTCAAAACCCGCTCCGATTGGGGCTTTGCTCTGTATACTCCGTTGACAACACCACCAAACGGGGAGCACACTTGAAGCACGCTGTTCAACAGGCCAACCAACTGGCCAGATGTGTTCGAGGGGTAGTTCTCCATAGACTTTGGCTTCTGGGCTCAACCTGATTGACGCAATTCAAGACCAGCATCCTCGGGGGTGGGGAATGCTGACGTGCTCTGCCAGGAGGAAGAAGAAAGTGAGACTGAAAGGAACCGTAAAATGGTTCAATAACGCGAAAGGCTTTGGCTTTATAGGCCGAGACGATGGTAATGCGGATGTATTCGTGCACTACAGCGCGATCAACATCGAAGGCTACAAGAGCTTGCAGGAAGGCGACCAGGTCGAGTTCGAGATTGTCGATGGTCAGAAAGGCCCTCAAGCAGGCAACGTGACGAGGGTCCGAATAGGGTCCTTCGCTGTGATTTCAGAAAGCTCAGCCCGCCATGGCTGGGCTTTTTGATTGAGCGTGCAAGTTTTCTGCGGGAGCGGTTCTGAGGTTGGTGTAGCCCGTTTTGAAGGGGCACGCCTTCAGGCGTGCCGCAAACGCCCCAATCCGGCTTTAGCTGCCGAGGGATGGGCATCTCAGGGCCTTAAAGGCCGATTCATTTGCGCCGCCTTCGGCACGGCTGAAGTCGGGCCCTTTCAAGAGCGGATAGACCAACGTCGAAACCGTGTTAGCGCACAACCAATTTCGTTGGGAGCCTGACACCTACCTCAGTGCAAGACGGCATGACAATTCGTAAGGCCTTGGATACCGACGCCCCCGGCATTCTGGAATGCCTGGGAATTGCGTTCGCGCCCTACCGCGCCCAGTACACCCCAGCTGCGTTCGCCGATACCGTCTTGACGCCGGAGACGATCCAGGATCGTCTTGCCCTGATGCGCGTTTTCGTCGCGGCCACGGCCGACAATCAGATCGTCGGTACCATCGCCTGCGCGGTGATCAACGCAAGAGAAGGGCATCTGCGCGGCATGGCCGTCTTGCCCGACTGGCATGGCCGCGGCATCGCTGAAAAGCTATTGACATCTGCGGAAGCCGAATTAGCGGCAAGGAAGTGCTCGCGCATTACTCTTGACACCACAGAGCCGCTCCGCCGTGCCGTGCGCTTCTATGGAAAGCATGGTTACATCGCCTCGGGCAAGACGACGGATTTTTTCGGGATGCCTCTGCATGAGTATGTGAAAGACCTGGCGTTCTAGATCAGTTTTCGAATTAGCGTAGCCGCGAAGGCAGGGGTAGAGCGGACCTTCAGAGCCTGCCCTGAACGAAGCCGAAGGGCCCGCGTCTCTTTCTGAGCGGAGCCGGCGAATCGGGGTCCCCGGCAAGCGCCGCCGTTGCGCTTGCTGGGGTGAAGTTCAGCCGGCGGCACTTTTCCTGCAACTCCGGCTACACCAAACACTAAACCGTTCTAACGACCGACCTCAATCGCGCCCCGTATCCACTCCGCGTTACAATTTCCCTCGGGTACTCTCGCTTGGACAATAAGGCCATCGCCAACGTCTTCTACGAAACCGCCGATCTTATGGAGATCAATGGTGATGACTCTTTCCGCATCCGTTCCTATCGCCGCGCGGCCGAGGCCCTCGAAGGACTGCCTCAGCAGGTCTCAGGACTGATCGATGAACCCAAGAAGCTGCTGGAGATTCCGGGCATCGGCAAGGGTATGGCTGCGAACATCCAGGAGTTGTGCCGCGAGGGCAAACTGGGTCCGCATCGGGAGTTGCTGGTAAAGTACCGGCCCTCGATGCTGGAGCTCCTGAAGATCCAGGGCCTCGGGCCGAAAACGATCGCGCTGCTCTGGAGCGCCTTCCAGGTAAGCGATCTCGCCAGCGTGGAGAAGCTGGCGCGCGAAGGCAAGCTGCGCACCCTACCGCGCCTGAGCGAAAAGAGCGAGCAGAAAATACTTAAGGCGATTGAGGGCTACCGTCGTATTTCCGGGCGATTCCTGCTCGACGAAGCCGATCGCACCGCGCAGAAACTGACCGAGCACCTGCGCCACATCAAGGGAATCGAGAAGATCACGCCCGCGGGTTCGCTACGCCGTGGACGAGAGACGGTCGGCGATCTCGACGTGCTGATCACCGGACCATGCTGCGTTGACGACGAACAGCGTGCTGCTTTGATTGAAGAGATTCTGCGCTTTCCCGGCATTCTCGAAGTGCTGGCCAAAGGTGACAACAAGGTCAGCTTCAAATTGCGCAGCGGAATGCAGGTGGACGTGCGTACCTTGCCACCGGAGTCCTACGGTGCAGCCATGCAGTACTTTACCGGCTCCAAGAACCACAATGTCTCGCTCCGACAACGGGCGCTCAAGATGGGGTTCACGCTCAGCGAGTACGGGCTCTTCCGCCTCGACAATAACAAGCGGGTGGCCGGCGCGACTGAAGACGAAATCTATGGCAAGCTCAAGCTCAACTGCATCCCTGCCGAGTTGCGTGAGAACTGCGGCGAAATCGAGGCTGCCGCAGAGCACAAACTCCCGCATCTCATCTCGGCCGAAGACATCCGCGGCGAAGTGCACATGCACACCATCGAAACCGACGGGAAGTGCACCATCGATGAGATGGCAGCGGCGGCAAAGGATCGTGGCTACAGGTATATCGCCATCACCGATCACTCGAAAAACCTGGCATTCGCCAACGGCCTTGATGACAAGCGCGCCCTGCAGCACATCGCCCGCATTCGTGCGGCTGACGAGCAGATGGATGGCATCACCATCATGGCCGGCATCGAAGTGGATATCCTGGCCGATGGCGAGCTCGATCTTTCCGACTCGGTGCTGGAGCAGATGGATGTTGTGGTTGCCAGCGTACATTCGGCGTTCACTCAGGAGCCGCAGCAGATGACCGACCGCTTGTTACGCGCGTTGAACAACAAGAACGTCTCGATTCTCGGGCACCCCACCGGACGCTTGCTTCTGCGACGTGACGCCTATCCGTTCGACATGGATGCGGTCCTCAAGACAGCGCTGCAGAACAAAGTGACGATGGAGTTGAACGCCTATCCCGATCGCCTCGACTTGAACGACGTGCACCTGCGCATGGCGCGGGAACGCGGAGTGAAAATCGTAATCAACACCGACGCGCACCACACCTCGCACTTCGAAAAGATCAAGTACGGTATCCTGCAGGCGCGCCGCGCATGGCTCGGCCCCAGGGACGTGCTGAACACCTTGCCGGAGAAAGAATTTCGCAAAGCGATGAAGCATCAATGGCCCGATAGAGCGGTTCCCGAGTAGGTGGGTCCCGGTAGAGCGGACCTTCAGGTCCGCGTCGAGGCGGCCCGAGGCCGCATCAAAAGAGCAGCGTTGACGCTGCGCTGAAGCGCCGCTCTACCAGAGCTTCGCGGATACAGCAATTCGCAAATCGTTCTAATCAAGGGAGGAATGCCATGGCTGAGAATGACACTCCGCGCAAGCCGGCCCAGCCGGGATACGACGCCGGGCATGTTCCGATCACGGAGGAATTCGACAGCCCCAAACGTAGCCTGCCCCCTGCCGTGCCGGTTGTCATCGCGCTAGTTGTGGTTGCCATCGTGGTAGGAATCGTCGCTTTCGTGGAACGCTCCAAACCGGTGGCGCAGGGCGGCATCGACGCGGTGTATGCCAGCCGGCCAGCCAACATGACCAGCACGATGGTCCTTCTTCAGGTCACGGTGACTAACGTTGGCGACAAGGCGCTTTACATTAAGTCCATAACTACCAACTTGAAAACCGACCAGGGCGATCAGTCCGACGACGCCGCGGCCCCTACGGACTACGATCGATACTTTGAGGCCTACCCGGAGCTGCGCCCACACGCCACGCAACCGTTGACGGTGGAGACCAAGATCATGCCGGGTGATGAGCAAAAGGGCACTGTGCTGGTGGCGTTTCCCGTGACCGAACAGGAGTTTAGCGCTCGCAAAGATCTCAACGTAACCGTCGTGCCCTACGATCAGAGTCCGATTGTGCTGCGCGAGAGAAGCGTCGCCACGAAGTAATGCCTCGCCAAAGCAGATGAACTCTGGAACGTTAACCGGCGCAGGTCTCAGCCTGGGTGCTGCGGCAGTCTGGGGCGGAGGCGATTTCGCCGGCGGGATCGCCGCCAAGCGGGCCAGCGTTTTCCGCGTCGTCGCGGGCGCACACGCATGCGGCTTGTTGCTCATGCTGCTGTTGGTCTGGATTACGGCAGAGCCGCTCCCGCCGTGCTCAACGCTATTGTGGGGCGCCGTGGCCGGCATTACGGGAGCGTTCGGCATCGCGGCGCTATACCGGGCGCTTTCCATCGGACGCATGGGCATCGTCGCGCCGGTCGCCTCCGTGATCACGGCAGTGTTGCCAGTGCTGGTCGGCATGAACAGCGAAGGAATGCCGGACCGCATTCGGCTTGCGGGCTTTGCATTGGCATTGGTCAGCATATGGCTGATAGCGCGGCCTGACGGCGCAATCAATACCCATCGCGGCCTGGGCCTGGCCGTGCTGGCGGGAGTGCTGTTCGGCCTGTTCCTCATCGCAAGCAAACAGGCTGGTCATCACGGAGTCTTCTGGCCGCTGGTCGCGGCGCGCAGCGCGTCCACGGTGCTCATGCTGCTGATCGTGGCTTTCTTAGGCCCCGACGTGCGGCCCTTGCGCCCCGCTCTCGTTCCGATTCTGTTTTCGGGGATACTGGACACCTCCGCGAATGCGCTATTCATCGCGGCCACCCAACACGGGCGCCTCGACGTTACCGCAGTGTTATCGTCGCTGTATCCCGCCAGCACGGTCATCCTTGCTCGGATATTCCTGAAGGAACGTATCTCGGCCACGCAGAACGCGGGCATCGTGGGCGCGCTCATCTCGGTGGCCCTTATCGCGGCGAGGTAACGACCACATAGTCACGCGATCATGTCGCGGAAGAACTTTCGACGTTTTCCAAACCTTCAGGACCAGGCTTGATCCACGGGAACCGGAAGATGGCCAACGGATCTTCGGGATAGCTCACTTCGAAATCGAGATAGGCGTCCGCGATGATCCAGTAATAGGTCTTCAGCGTGGAGATGATCGCGTCAATCGCTTGATCAAGCTCGCGATGAGTGGATGCTAGCGCTGACAGGGTTCGCTCGTGATGGCCAACATGAGGGTGCAGGACCTGCTTCAAACTAGTGACGACGCGTTCCAACACAGCGCGATCGTCGGCAAACTCGCGTTCGCTTATCTTGTCATGCAGCAGATGCGGGTAGTCCTCAAGCTGGGTCAGTACACGCTGTAGTGAGAGCTCAACATTGTCCACATCAAGAAGTCGAAGCACGCGGGCCGCCATGGCGTCGGCGTACGCCGCCCTCACCATATCGAGGAACGCATTGCGAATGCCGTGAAGTTCGGTGTTGCGCTCGATGACTTCGCGTTCCACTTTCCAGTAGATGTCGCGGTCGCGGGCCAGGCCGAGGACTTGGTTGCGGATTTCGCGAAGCTCACTGCGGGCGCGTTCGCGGAACTGCTTTTCGCTCAACATAGGTAAAGTGTACTGAAGCGCGTGAACAATCTCCTGTGAGGTCAGTCACAAGAACTCCTGTTCGTCCCAACTGACCAAACTTCCTGTTCCTCTCCGAGCGGCGGGCCATCGCCGCCCGCGTTACAATGAACTCTTTGCGAGGCCATCATCGTGCTTACCTATGAAGAGATTGTTGCGCTGGAACAGAAATACCTGCTGAACACCTACGCCCGCTATCCGCTTGCTATTGTCCGCGGGAAGGGTGTGTACGTGTACGACGTTGACGGCAGACGCTATCTCGACTTGCTTTCGGGCTTGGGCGTGAATGCCTTGGGCCACGCCCATCCCCGCATCGTCAAGGTCATCCGCGAGCAGGCGGCCAAGGTCATCCACGTCTCCAACCTTTACTACAACCAGTACCAAGGGCTGCTGGCCGAAAAACTATGCACGAAGTCGGGACTGGATCGCGCATTTTTCTCCAACAGCGGCACCGAGGCCATCGAAGGCGCGCTGAAGCTGGTGCGCGCCGCCGGCCACGCCAGCGGTGGTCCGGAGAAGAGCATCGTGATCGCGCTGGATAACTCTTTCCACGGACGCACCATGGGCGCGCTCGCGCTCACCGGTCAGCCAAAGTATCGCAAGGACTTCGTTCCCATGCTGGAGGGCGTGCGCTTCGTGCCGCGCAACGATGTAGAAGCGTTGCGCAACGCCATGGACGACAAGGTTTGCGCGATTGTGCTGGAGCCCATTCAGGGCGAGGGCGGCATTCAGGAATCGTCAACCGAGTTTTTGCGGGCGTGTCGCGAGGTGGCCGACCAGCACCAGGCCGCGCTCATCTTCGACGAAATTCAATGTGGCATGGGACGTACCGGCCAGCTCTTCGCCTTCCAGCACTTCGGCGTCACCCCGGATGTGGTTTGCATCGCCAAACCACTCGCCGCCGGACTGCCGCTGGGCGCGTTTCTGGCCGACGAACGGTTCGCGCAGCACATCACTCCCGGCAAGCATGGGACGACCTTTGGCGGCGGTTCGCTGACCTGCCGCGTCGCGCTGGAATATCTTGCGATCCTGGAGGACGAAAATCTGCTGGAGCAGGTGCGCCGTGTCGGAGAGTACTTGTCGCAGAAGCTGCGCGAGATGGTGGACAAGTTCGAAATCGCAGTCGAAGTCCGAGGCGTAGGTGCGATTCAGGCGCTACAGTTGACCGTGCCCGGCAAGCCGATCCTGGAAGGTGCGCTCGCCAAGGGCTTGCTGATAAACGTCACGCAAGACACCGTACTGCGCTTTCTGCCGCCCTTCCTGCTGCAGGAGAAGCATGTGGACAGCGGAATGCGAATTTTGCGCAAGCTGCTGGCGGACGCGCAGAGGGAAGAGAAGGCTGCGGCCAAAGCGGCGGGTAAGGCGGAGACCGTTAAAGCGTAACGTGGCCAATCAGTCCCGCGAACGGGACTGAGATCACGCCGCCGCCGACCGCGAACGTGTGAGCACAACGTACCGCTCCGAGGCCAGCAAGATGCCGTGCAGGTCGCGGGCATCACAGCAATCCACTGCGCCCGCGGCCAGCGCTTCAGACCACATGCGATCGTCCGCCAGACGATGGATGCATACGAAAGCAGTCGACGGAAAACTTGAGCACAGAGCCTTGAGTTCGGCAAGGCCAACCAACTCCAGGTCCACGACCGCAAATGGGGCGCGAAGGCGCGTCACCGCAGGAGCAATTTCTCTCGCCGATTTTGCGACCGCGAGGTTGCGGAACTGTTTACCCAGGGACGCGGCCAGACGGTCGGCCGCAACTGCATCGTGATGAGCGAGAACAACATTAATAGGCCGCATGGCAAACCCCTTTTTCGAGTGGCGGAAGGGGCGGCGAGAGCCAACCCGGTGATGAGGTCTGGTGGACGCTTTAACAACTCCGCGCCAGTCCGGCGCGGTACACAAGGTTATAGACGAGCGGCGTCGCTATTTGGCAGCGTCGCCTGATTGCGTTGCGGGCTCGAAGGCTTCCGGATGCAGCTTGCCATTTCGTTTCAGCAGGATTTCCACTTTGCCTTCGGCTTCCTCCAGCTCCTTGCGGCAGGAACTGGAAAGTTTCATGCCCTCATCGAAAAGCTCCAGCGCGTGGTCGAGGGAGACGTCCCCCTTCTCAAGTTCGGCCACGATTTTTTCCAGGCGCTCGAGACACTCTTCGAATTTCGGCAAGCTGAAACTCCATCTCAATTCTAGTGCAGATTGGGCAGGCTGAACGTGAAAATTTGGAGTCGATCGAATATCGGCGAGAACAACTTTCTAAAGGGAATTCGGTTCGCCAAGTTCTTGCCGGGCGCGACGCCGCGGCATCAGACAGTGGCCCGCTTTCCCGTCCCCAGCGCTTCCAGCACGTCCACGGCGCAGGAGTAGCGTCCGAAAGGCGCAGCGATTTGCGCGCCCTGCACCATGTGGCGCACGGCCGCCAGCATGTCGCGAGCGATGGCCACGCCTTCGGCGCGGGCGGCGTCGGCGGTGGTCGCTTTCGCCATGCGCTCGAAGATTTCGTCGGGGATGGATACCCGCAGCTCGTTCTTCATGAACTCGGCATTGCGGGTGCTGGTAAGCGGCCAGATGCCGGCCACCACCGGAATGCGGCAGTGCTCAATCCGGCGCAGGAACTCCTCCAGCAGGCGAATGTCAAAAACCGGCTGGGTGACAGCCAATTCCGCGCCTGCTTCGACCTTGAATTGGAAGCGGCGGATTTCCTCCTCGATATTGGGGCTGCCGGGATTGGCGCCCACAGCAATGACGAACTTGGTCGAGGCGCCTGTGGGGTTGCCCCCGATATCCAGCCCGCGGTTCAGGTTGTGGACGATGTTGACCAAGCCGATGGCGTCCACATCGAAGACCGCTGTCGCGTCGGGGTAGTCGCCCATCTTCGGGGGATCGCCGGTGATGCAGATCAGGTTGCGGATGCCCACCGCGCTGGCGCCCAGCAAGTCGGACTGAATCCCCAGAACGTTGCGATCACGGCAGGTGTAGTGCAGGATGGGCTCGATGCCGACCTGCTGCTGCACCAGCAAGCACAGCGCCTGGTTGCTCATGCGTGCCGAAGCGCGCGGACTGTCGGGAATATTGACGCCATCCACGCCCACCGACTTGAGGAAGCGAGCTCCTTCGATCTCACGGCTTCCATCAGTGCCCCTCGGCGGAACTATCTCGACCATGGTGACGAACTCGCCGTCGGCGATCTTGCGCCCCATCTGCGAACGTTCTCTGAGAGGCGGCACCTCGACAGGCTGCGCTTTGGCAACCGCAGCCGGCTTGCGCGCCAGGGTGCCGCCCGAGACTGCGCGCAGGAATGCCTTCATCACATGGATGTGGTCAGGAGTGGTGCCGCAGCAGCCACCGATGAGACGCACCCCAACGTCCACGAACCTCCGGGCGTACTCTGCCATGTACTCCGGCGAGCAGAGATAGATGTTGCGCCCCTCCACCGAGCGCGGCATGCCGGCGTTGGGTTGGGCCGAGAGCGGCTTAGTGGTTACGGCACGCACCCGCTCCAGCGCGTCCAGCATAGCCACCGGACCCACGCTACAATTGCAACCCACGACGTCGGCGCCCCAGGCTTCAATCTGCGGGCCATAGTGATCGGGGGCCGATCCATCCAGGCAATTGCCATCTTCGTCGATGGTGACTTGCGCCACTACCGGCAAATCCGGGTTCACACCGCGAGCCGCGAGAATGGCCTGATGCAGCTCCTCCAGATAACCAAAGGTTTCGAGGATAAGCAGATCGACGCCTTCTTCGTTCAGGGCCGTTATCTGCTCGTGAAAGGCGGCCCGGGCTTCCTCGAGTGAAACTTTGCCTAGCGGCTCGATGCGTACTCCCAGCGGTCCAACGGCTCCGGCAACCAGGGCATCGAAGCTCTTGGCCGCCTCGCGGGCCAGGCGAGCGCCCTTGCGGTTAACGTCGCCCAGTTTATCCAGACATCCGTGCTTGGACAAGCGAAACGAATTTGCTCCAAAGGTGTTTGTTTCAATGATCTCTGCTCCCGCATGAAGGTATTCCTGATGGATATCGCGGATGAGATCGGGCTGCGAGACATTGAGCTCGTCATAGCAGCGATTGATGAAGATACCCTTGGAGTACAGCAGTGTGCCCATGGCGCCATCGCATAGGACGGCACCTTTCTGCAGGCGCGAAATTAGATCCCCGGTCGTGGACATTGTGGAGGCTGAAGATACCAAGCTTCATTGAACTTTATCGCAAATGGCAAGAATTCGCCATCGCTCGGGGCATCGTTCAGGCACCCGAGTGTTCTGCCGCGCTCTGTTATAATTCAGCGAATTCCAACATATCATTGCAATTCATCATGATGTCCGGGGTAAACGC
Source organism: uncultured Acidobacteriaceae bacterium (assembly GCA_963836295.1). Classification (GTDB taxonomy): domain Bacteria; phylum Acidobacteriota; class Terriglobia; order Terriglobales; family Acidobacteriaceae; genus Bog-257. The sequence goes on from CAWIIY010000017.1 coordinate 1,194,368, forward strand.
TTGAAGCGGGTTCCAGTCCTCCTCCTCACATTGCTATTCGTGCTTTTCATTGCGTCTTGCGGTGGAGGGGGCTCAAGCGCGCCGCCCAGCGGCGTGTCGCATCGCGCTTTCGTCAGCAATACCTATTCGGGTAGTTTGCAGATAATGGATACCCAAAACGACACTACGCCTTACACTGCAGAGACCACGAACTCTGCCGGCCAGGTCGTGCCCGGCGTCCCTGTGGCGATAACGGTCGGAGGCTCGGTGACGTTCGAGGCGGTAAGCCCCAACCTGACCACGACCGTGGTTTATGACCAGAGTTCTGATCAACTCGACTTCGTGGATAACGCGACCGAGGTACTTAGCGGGAGCGTGACCCTCCCGAACTACACCGATATGGCGCTTTTTTCTCCGGACAGCAGTACCGTGTACGCACCAGTGCGAAACGTACCCATCACTGGCTTACGTCCCGGTGCCTTGGAGGTCGTCGATGTCTCAACTCTTGCCATCACCGCAACCTATCCCGTCGCTTCCGCCCGATATATCGCCCTCAGCCCCAGTGGACAATACCTGCTGGTATTCGCGGACGATTCGGACTCGGTCTTCCTGATTAACCTGACCGCTAGTCCGGTTACCACGGTGGAGATTCCCGGCTTCGCCCGGCCCGTCAATGCCTTCTTCAGCTCCGACAGCAACACAGCCTACGTGATCAATTGCGGAGTCGAGTGCGGATCGAGTTCAGGCGCATCGGTAATTCAGCTCGATATTCCCTCACAAACCATCAAAGCGACTGTGCCGGTGGGGGGCGCCAGCGTCGGCCTGCTTAACAACGGAACGTTGTATGTAGCCGGCAATCCCGGGCCAGCCGGGACCTACGATGCGGTGAATGTCACCACCATGACGCGTTTGACCAGCACCTCGGTTCCGATCGGCGATGGCTATCACAGTACCATGGCGCTTTCGACCAACAACAAGCTCTACATTGGCGCCAGCAGCTGCATGAATGTCACCACGGGATGTCTGTCTGTAGTCAATACCGCCAACAACACGGCTGATCCACCCCTGCCGCCCAAAGGGGCTGTAACGGGCATGCTAGCAATCCCCAGCCGAAACGTCGTCTATGTGATCGAGGGAGGCTATCAGGTGATCTACGACACGACTACCGACACGCCCCAGCAAACGCAGGTCATATTCTCAGGAGCGCTCTACGACATTGTGCAGGTCGATCAGTAGGGAGGGCAGCCTTCTGTCAGCTAACGCCTGGGGCGCCAGTCCTAGCCTCGAAAACTGACCACTATCCACTCATCACTGGCCACTGTTCTACGGCTCCAGCTTCAGGTGATGCACACCCGCTCGCTGCACCGCCGCCAGCGAGAACGGCAACGGAAACGTCCTCCCGTGATAGTAGGCATCCCATTGATCGTTGTAGTGCTCGTCGAAGATATCGCCGGATTGGCCATTCACAATGTCCAGGGTCGAGTTGTCGAGGTCTGAGAAATCGACTGTGAGACGTTCGGACGGCCCAAAGTGGGTACCGACCTGTTTGACGGTTTGCCCGTCCCCTGACAGGGGCTGCGGGCCGGGACCGGCGTTGCGGTTGAGGATGGGAAAGTTGCTCCAGAAAGGATGCTTGATGTCGACGCGATGGGCCCGTCCCCATCTCCACGTCGCAAGCGCACTTGGCGCTTCCCCATCGCGTAAGGCCCCTTCTACCGCGGCTGTCAACAGTGCGTCGTAGTCGGCGTAGCCTTCCGGCAACCAGCGCGCAGGCTGATGAGACAGTATGTTCTCCAGCCACACCGGACTCATGAACCACTTGTATTGCTTCCAGTCAGCGCCCAACTTTGGCTTCAGCAGCAGCTCCTCCAGCTTCCTGCGCGAGAAGTATGCCACCGTCGGCGCGGCCGAATCGACGCTCATGGTTCCGTCCCAATTCCTCATCAGGTCGGCAGCCGTCTTGGCGCGCTGCGATGCCGTGGAGGCGTGATCGACCGAGTACACGAAGCGCTCGGCGCAGTAGCGATCGAAGGCCGAAACAATGTCGGTCTGAATCGCCAGCATGTCCGCCGGGGTGAGCCGCTTGTTCGCATTCAGCAGCTTGTAGATGCGCTGTGTCCGATACGGAGATCCCCACTCAATGCTCAGCGTGTAAGGATATCCGTCAGGCGTGATGCGCCCGTTGGCAGTAGCGATGATCCCTGATGCCGGATCGTACACGCTGGGAAGCTGGTCGTAAGGAACATATCCGGTCCACTCATGCGAATCGTCATCGCCAGGCACGGGAACCGATCCATCACCTGCTGCCCGGATCGGGATCAGCCCGGTCGCCTGGTAGCCGATATGTCCGTCCACGTCGGCGTAGACAACATTCTGCGCCGGCGCGCCGAGCTGCGAGAAGGTCGCCCGGAATTCCTGCCAGTTCTTCGCCGAGTCAACGGCAAAGAACACCGCCCGCGACGCCTGCGGGTCGTAAACGACCCATTTGAGAGCCAGCCTTCGCTTCTCTCCCGGAATGATGTCGCTGATGATTGGGCCGTGCCGTGTGACTTCGACATCCACTTTGACCTCAGGCTTGCCCTTGACGCGGATAATTTCTTTGCGATGTTCGGGCTGCACCCAACCGTGCGGCGTCAGGTATTCACCCTTGTCGTTGAACTTCTCGATATAGAGGTCTTCCACGTTGGGACCGAGATTGGTGAATCCCCACGCAATATAGCGATTGTGCCCGGAAATGACGAAGGGCACACCCGGCAACGTCACGCCTGCAACATCAAAGTCCCCCGCCGTAAGATGCGCCTCGTACCAGACATTGGGGATGTGCAGATCCAAGTGCATGTCGTTCGAGAGTAGCGGCTTGCCCGACTCTGTATGCGCGCCAGACAGCACCCAGTTGTTGGAGCCTGGATGGAGGCTGTCTTCCGCGACTTCGCTTTGAAGGGGCGCGCCGTAGAGCGCTCCATTATTATTCTTGTCATCCCGAGCGAGCGCAGCGAGTCGAGGGACCTGCTTTTCGTCTGGCGTGAAGGGGCTGATTTTCTTCCCCCGCCTTGGCGCCGTATTTTCTTCCTCATCGGGCGCCGTCTCGCCTGGAATCTCGTTTTCGATGGAAGTTGTATCGGCCCCCGGCGGGTGATCGCGCCAGGAAGAATTCACGAACAAGTCGGCGGTCAACTCCGGCCCCAGTTTGGCCAGAATCTTCTCCTTCTCCAACTCTTCCTTGTACATACCGTGGTTCAGAAATTCGGTCATCGACAATCCAACCAGCACCGAATCTTCGACCGTCCAGTAGTGCGGAAAATAGGTAAGGAAGCGGAATTCCAGTGGCAGGGTTTTCTGATGTTGCGCAATGTACGCATTCACTCCGGCGGCATACGCTTCGAAGGGGGCGCGCTGGGCCGCACTCATGCCGGCCACGGCCCTTTCGGCGACCTGTCTCAGGCCGAGAATGCGATGCTCGCGATCAAGCTTGACGTAATCCGGCCCCAGGATGACGGCCAGATCTCCCGATGCGTAGCGCCGGGTCATGTCCATCTGCCACAGCCGATCCTGGGCGGTGACGTAACCCTGGGCAAAGAAAAGGTCTGGCAAGTTGGAGGCGGCAATGTTCGGAACCCCCAGAGCGTCGTAGGTCACAACGACGGGGGCAGCCAGGCCGGAGAGGCGAATCGTGCCGTCCCTCTGCGGCAGGGACGCACGCACCGCCCGATAGAACCAGAAATCGAAGGCCAGGAAGGCGATCAGCAGGAGGAGCAAGACTCCCACGACGGCGCGAAAGATGAATTTGGAAGGGAATGGCCGTGCCGGAGTAGCGATAGTCGAAGCTCCCATGGGAAGCATCGATTATATAAGCTTCCGGATGTCTGCTTTAGGCGAACAGAAGCTGTGGCGGTGGGTCAGTTTCCGGACAGCCGATTACCCGACCTGAATCCCGAAGACCGTCTCGAGATTGATATTCTCGCGTTTGGTAGGGAGAGGCGGCTTCAGAATACCAGACGCCCCAACTCTCTGACTCCGCTCTGCAGAGAGGCAACGCAGTAGTTCCGGAGTTCGGCATTAGGGCGAGTCCACTCAAATAGCGCGTCTGCTGCTGGCGGAATCAACTCGTTCCAGTCATCTCTCGTCCTCTTGTAATCAGTTTCTTCGTTCACTGCCTGTACATTCAGTAGACAAAGAACCCATGTCTCGATATTGCGCTTCGGAACCAGTCGAGCGATTTGCTCCCCTTGGTCGATGACCGGTTTACCACCATCCGTCAACACCTGATCGAGTTGTCTCCATCTATCCCGGACCGTATGACTATCCGCATCGATCACAACGATCAGGGCAGTCTTGGCTCTCGCTTGACGGCCCCGGTACGCGATTACTTCCTCGATAAACCGTTTTCGGACCCATTGTTCGGCGCTCCCACTGCCCGATGGGGAGCATTGAATCCTCATCGCGTGGCCTAACCCGCACCTCTTGAGGTATCGGTAAACAAGCATCTGTTGATGGTCATCTTCCAGTAATACAGTGACCATCGACGGTTTACTCATTCCTCCCACCCTCGCGCGATCAGTTCTGAGGGCTGCAAGTCGACATTTGGATAGGCCTTGAACTTCTCCGTCCGAACATTGCCATTCTCCTCACGAAAGAATCGCAGTCCGTGCTTGGAAGCCCATTGATTCAGAAGCTCCGGGTGATGAGAGATGAGGATAAGCTGTCCTTTATGGTCCTCCACTGCCGCTTCAGCCGCAAGGAGCCATGGCTGTATTTCCCGCAAGGAAATGAAGTTGTCCGGCTCATCGATAAAGACCGTACGCCCCTTAGCGATAACAAAGTGGAGAATCATATATAGGCAGAGAAGGCATCGCTGACCTTCCGAAAGCTCCGATATGGCGTAGCTAGCTTTCTTTTTTCGGGGTGCGGTAAAATCAGCCCAAAGTTTTCGCGTACCGTCCTCGTCAGAAGCGAATCTCAAGTTCTGAAATCCGCTGAGTACCTCCCTCATCGAGTTCACGAACCTCACATTATCCTCTGGGTAAGCTTGCACCAGATGACGATACCAGCCAGCAAAGTTCTCGAGTTCGTCGTCGGGTTCTTGCTCCTCCTTGTCGGCGCTCTCGTCCATCGCGGCTGGATATGCATCGATGCGAAAACAGTGGAGAGACTCCACCCATTCAACGAAGCGGTGTACCTCCGGGCTGCTCAATTGTGACAGGTGTAATGCGGACTTGGTCGTCCGAAATGGTACGGCCATTCTTTCGTCGGTATTTGGGAAAAAGCGTATCTCTCCATTGGCAAGCTCAAACACGGGCGTGCCAGATACTGTCAGGCGTTCTAGGCTAACCGACTGCTGCCTAGTTTCCGGCGTAAACCGAATCTCAACTCGGTATTCATATTTCCGGTCGTCCAAGCGAGCTTCGATCTCCAAGAGCTGGACAGGAAGATCGAGCCAGCGGGTCCGCGTAGACTGCGTGAACGGATTCTCATCGCCCTCAACAAATTGCTTCAGGTAGCTAATTGCAGCAAGCAGCGACGATTTACCGCTCCCATTTGGACCGAGCAGGAGTTGCTTCCTCTGCGGTAGGTAATCGAAGTTAACGAAGCAGCGGAAGTTGTCGATATGGATCCGAGTCAGCATGGCTACATATTATACGGAGAGCATCCTTGCGGCAGTTGCCACAGTCATGTCGCCAGCAACGAGCAGGTATCTCTCGTTTGAAATGAATGGTTTGGCCGGTGCACGCAATCCCGTTTTTGGCGGTGATCCGTCCGACATGAGGGATTGCGGACGAGCTACGGCCTACTGCGAAGATGACCCCACTGGAGGAAGTGCGCGGGAAGGTCCGTTTCAGTTAGCGACGCTGCGGCCAATCATTCTCGCCGCGCGGTAAACTCAACTGCGGACCGCTTCATGACATCAACTCAGCCAACTACCGCAACCCCGATCGAAGCAGCCCGCGACCTGTTTGACATCCCGGATGGCATCAGCTATCTGAACTGCGCCAGCATGGCGCCGCAGTTGCGATCGGTCACCGAGGCTGGACTTCGTGCGGTTCGCACAAAAGCATCGCCGTGGACCTTGTCTGCTTCAGAGTGGTTTGCCGATTCCGAAGCGTTGCGCAATCTCGCCGCACAGGTGATGGGCACCGACAGCGATGCTGTTGCGCTGGTCCCGGCTGCCAGCTACGGAATCGCGACAGCGGCGGCGAATTTGCCGCTCTCGCCCGGGCAGACAATTGTCATCCTTCATCAACAGTTCCCGTCGAATGTTTACTCTTGGTATGAACTGGCCAAGAAAAACGGCGGACGCGTCGTGGTCGCCCAGCGCGAACCGGGAGCGGACTGGACCGAAGCTCTGCTTCGGGCGATCGACGAGAGTACGGCAATCGTCGCCGTGCCTCAATGTCACTGGACGGATGGCAGCAAAGTCGATCTTGAGCGCGTCGGAGAGCGTGCGCGGGCCGTCGCCGCCGGGCTGGTAATCGACGCCAGCCAGTCACTCGGGGCCAGCCCGCTGAATCTAGACCGAATCCAGCCGGACTTCCTGACGGCTGTGGGATACAAATGGCTGCTCGGCCCGTACGGACTCGGTCATCTCTATGTCGCCCCAAAATGGCGGAAGTCGGGCGTGCCGCTCGAGCAGTCGTGGATCGCGCGTGCCGGGAGCGACGATTTTTCCCGACTGGTTGACCACACCGATGCGTATCGCCCAGGTGCGCGCCGTTTCGATATGGGCGAGTCTCCCCAATTTGTGTTGGCGCCGATGGCAATTGCTGCTCTTCAGCAAATCCTGGCGTGGGGCGTGGAACGAATCCGGCAAACTCTCTCGCTGCTGACGGAAAAGGTCGCGCAGCTTGCTGCCGAAATTGACTACTCGGTCCTGCCGCAGGGGCAACGATCTGCACACATGATTGGTATTCAGCCGCCAAACGGCATTCCGGCCCGGCTACCTCAGCTCTTGCAAAAGGCCAACGTGTTTGTGAGCGTCCGCGGAGATTCGATCCGAATATCCCCGTATCTGTACAACGATGCCGGCGATATTGAGCGCCTGTTTGAGGTGTTGCGAAAGGCCTGCGGCAAATGATGATTGCCGGAGTGAGTCGCATGAATAGGTTGGCGTGTCATCCCGACCGACGAGCGTAGCGAGAAGTCGAGGGGCGCCTACGCTGAAGACCTCCGGCACGGGCAGAAACTGGAACAGCGTGACCACATCAAATTTCACTTCGGTCGAACCGTGATGCGACCAGTAGATTTGAATCTCTCCCGGAGAGCAATCATCCATTCTCTCGTCTTTCGGCCATGCAACTGACTCTTGTGATGGAGGAAGCTTCATGAGTTCTGGGTTCGTTTTACTGCTGACATTTGGCATTGGTATAGTCGCCGGCCTACGCTCCCTGACAGCTCCGGCGGTTGTAGCATGGGCTGCTTACCTGGGTTGGATCAACCTTTCCGGCTCTCCGCTAGCTTTCATGGGCACGATTTGGGCGGTGGCCCTGTTCACTATTTTGGCGCTGGTCGAATTCGTAGCCGACCAGCTTCCCACCACCCCCGCCCGGACGGCCGCCGTCGGTCTGGGCGCCAGAATTGTTATGGGGTTACTTTGTGGTGCATGCCTCGGCATAGCAGGAGGCGCGTCGCTTTGGGTGGGAGCGATCGTCGCGGCGATCGGCGCAATTGCTGGAGCCTTTGGTGGCTATCGCGCTCGCGTTGACTCGGTGAAGGCTTTGCATGTGCCGGACGTCGCTATCGCTGTCCCCGAGGACCTGATCGCCATTGGATTGGGGCTGCTCATCGTCTCGCGATTCTGAATTCCGAAGTTCCTTCTGGAGCGGTAGAGTCAGCCTTCAGGCGGGCGCCTAGGGCGGCTGAGAAAATGGTTTCAGCCGGCTGAGATCAGCGATATCAGCGGCCGAAACGGGGAACTATGGGAGGCGATCTCCGCATGGGCCTGAAGGCTCGCTCTACCAAGGCCACGCTTGAACTGCTATAGCTGAGATACATTCATCGTTGGGGATCACATGACAATTCCACAGCAATACGATGCCATCATCGTCGGCTCAGGACAGGCCGGTAAACCTCTCTGCACGGCGCTGGCCGGAGCCGGCATGCGCACCGCTCTCATCGAGCGCGAACATGTCGGCGGCACTTGCATCAATGTGGGATGCACTCCCACGAAAACTATGATCGCCAGTGGCCGCGTCGCGTACCTCGCGCGACGGGGCGCCGACTATGGCGTTCACACCGGCGACATCCGCATCGATATGGAACGCGTGCGGCAGCGCAAGCGCGATATCGTAAACAGTTTCCGCGATGCCGCGCAGGCACGCATTGAGCAGGATGCCAATGTCGACTTGATTTTCGGCGACGCCAGTTTCACCGGCCCCAAAACCTTGCTTATCAGACTGAAAGGCGGCGGCCAACGCACACTCACCGCGGACAAAATCTTCATCAACGCAGGGGCGCGTCCGGCCGTGCCCGACCTCGAAGGACTGAAGGCCGTACCCTTCCTCAATAGCACGTCCATCATGGAGTTGGACACGGTTCCCGAACATCTGCTGGTTCTCGGAGGCGGCTACATCGGCCTGGAATTTGGTCAGATGTTTCGCCGCTTTGGCAGTCGCGTGACCATCATCCAGTCTGCTGGCCAACTGCTCAATGGCGAGGACCCCGACATCGCGGAAGAAGTCGCCAAGGTACTTCAGCAAGACGGAGTGGAGGTTTTGCTGAACGCGAAAGCGCATGGCGTGAGCCAGTCGGAGGGAAGCATTCGACTGGAGGTCCAGCAACAAGGACGTTCGACCACTTTTGCCGGTTCACATCTGCTGGTTGCCACTGGGCGCGTGCCGAACTCGTATACTCTGAACCTCGTGGCGGCTGCCGTGCAAACTGACGATCGCGGCTTCATCAAGGTGAACGGCCGACTTGAAACTACGGCGAACGGCGTCTATGCACTCGGTGACATCAAGGGTGGCCCGGCGTTTACGCACATCTCGTACGACGACTTTCGCATCATCCGCACGAACCTCATCGAAAAGGGAAGCGCAACCATCGATGGGCGGCTCGTGCCTTACACTTTGTTTATCGATCCCCAACTAGGTCGCATTGGCATGACCGAAACGGAAGCTCGCGCACAGAAGCGGAACATTCGTGTGGCGAAGCTGCCGATGACCTCCGTCGCCCGCGCCCTCGAGGTTGACGAGACTCGCGGCTTCATGAAAGCCATCGTGGACGGCGAAACTAATCAGATCCTGGGTGCGGCGGTGCTGGGCGTTGAAGGCGGCGAAACCATGTCAGCGCTCGAGATCGCCATGATGGGAAAGCTGCCTTACACCGCGTTGCGTGATGGCGTCTTCGCCCACCCTACATTGGCGGAATCGCTGAACAATCTCTTCATGGCGATGGACAGCACCAAATAGAAGGCACGGCTGGGAATCGGGCGGGCTGAAGCGTACTGGGGTCGAGCGATCAAAATTCAGCTCGGTAGTTTTTCGGCCGGGAAATGCAACAATATCTTCGGTCGAAGATTACTCGGCATAGGCGCGAAGTCTGGTTCTTCTTTCAACTGGGAACATCCAACCCATCAGTGTTAAGTTTCTTCTTGCTACCCGCACACATCTCATGGGCCTGATCGAATCGCAAGCCAAACGTTCGCCACTCACTAGATCCAGCCAGAACACGGAGCTTCTACGCCTGGAAGACGTCACAAAAACTTATGTCACCGATGGACAGAGCGTTCACGCTTTGAATGGTGTCTCGGTCACCGCGCACCCCGGCGAATTCATTGCGTTGGTCGGCCGGAGCGGCTGTGGCAAGTCGACCATGCTGAACCTCGCCGGAGCGATGGACTTTCCGACCACAGGACAAGTCTTGCTGGACGGAGTCTCTACCAAAGACTTGAACGAAATGGGTCTGACCCGCCTCCGCCGCGAGAAGGTGGGTTTCATCTTCCAATCTTTTCAGCTGTTGAACACCCTGTCGGTCATCGAGAACGTTGAACTTCCCCTGCTGCTGGCGGGCCAGACGGACACACGAGAATCGGCGCGACAGCAACTCGAACTTGTCGAACTCGCCGACCTGAGCTCGCGGATGCCTCATCAGCTTTCCGGTGGACAGATGCAGCGCGTCGCCATCGCGCGTGCGATGGTACACGCTCCCAAGCTGTTGCTGGCCGATGAACCAACCGGCAATCTCGACACCATCACCGGAAACGTAATTCTCAAACTGCTGCGCCGTATCGCTGATGAGCATAGGACAACCATTCTGATGGCAACCCACAGTTCAGAGTCCGCCAGCTTTGCCGATGCCGTGGTGAGAATGCGCGATGGCAGGATCGAAGAGATTGCGCGGTCTTAGCATGTCCCGATTACGTCTATTTCACCGGTTGATCGTTCGCCAGTTTTTTCGCGAGCCGCTTCGCGCCGCATTGATCGTGCTAGCGGTCGCTCTAGGCGTCGCCGTCGTGCTGGCGATTGAACTCGCCGGCGGTGCGGCCGCGGGCTCGTTTCGTTCATCGATCGAAACATTGACCGGGAATGCCGACCTCGAAGTCACGGCAATCGGCGGCGTTCCTGACGAAGTGGTCGGCCGGCTCGCGACCTTGCCGTACGCCATCCAGGTTCGCCCTCGTATTGAAGATTACGCAGTAGTGCCAGCGACAGGTCAGACGGTGCCGCTGATTGGGTTGGACCTGATTGCCGATCATCCCCACGTTCTCAGTTCTGCAGATCGCAATTTGACGAGTGATGACGCATTGCTAGATATCGCGCGGGATGACAGCGTGTGGGTCAGCGACCACTTGGGAGTAAAAGGTGGGGACAAGCTGCGTTTGCAGATCAACGATCGCACCCGAGAGTACACGGTTCGCGGTGTGCTCAAAGATTCGGGTGACAGCGGCGGCTTGGTCATCATGGACATTGCGACTGCGCAGCGCGCGTTGCAGCGCTCTGGCCGAGTCGATCGCGTGCTGCTCAAGGTGCCTTCTACGCCTTCCGTGGAACAGTGGGGGCAACGAATTCGCTCGTCTTTGCCCGCCGGTGTAGAGCTTCGTCGTGAGGGCACTCAGACCGACGAGAATCGGCGTATGCTCAGCGCGTTCCGCTGGAACCTGCGCATCTTGAGTTATGTGGCATTGGTGGTGGGCGCATTCCTTATCTTCAATACGATCTCTGTCTCGGTAGTCCGCCGCCGGCCTGAGATTGGAATCGTCCGCGCGCTGGGCGCGAGCCGCACAGACGTACTCACAGCGTTCCTCGGCGAAGCCGCGTGCTTTGGAATCGCAGGCGGGCTACTCGGCATTATCTTGGGGCGCGTGATGGCGACGGGAGCGGTGCGTCTGCTCGGCGCAACGGTCCAGAACCTTTACGTAAGCAGCCGTCCTGGTGCAATCGAATTGACCCCAGGGATCGTGGCTTTGGGCTTGCTGATTGGCATCGGCATGTCACTCGCCTCGGCCGCCTCTCCAGCTCGGGAAGCGTCAATGGTTTCGCCCATCGAAGCAATGGCCCGAGGCGAGCGCGAATACGCCGCGCGCGTGCACAAATTCCGCGATCTCTGGATCGCCATGGCGCTTGCGATGTTGGGCGCCGTCGCATCGCAGGTCCCGGCAATCGAGGGCAAGCCGTTCTTCGGCTATGCCGCGGCTCTGCTGATGATCGCTGCCTCTGCGTTTGCCATTCCAGCCTTGGTCAGCGGGTTGGCTGCGCTTTCTTCCGGGCTCTTGCGACGCATGGTCGGCGTCGAAGCGATGCTGGCCTCGCGAAGTTTGGCATCTTCTCTACGTCGAACCTCGGTACTCGTGGGTGCGCTGTCCACGGCCATCGCCATGACAACGGCGGTCGGCATCATGGTCGGCAGCTTCCGACAGACCGTGCAGGTTTGGATGGACGATCAGCTGAAGGCTGACCTGTTTCTTCGCCCGGCCGGAGATCCGGCCTCGGACCGCTATCCCACACTTGATCCATCTTTGGCGGGCAAGATTGCCGAGCTCCCCGGCGTCGCCGGTGTCGATCGCTTTCGTGGCTACGACATCAGCTACCAGGGTTTGCCGGCGACCCTGGGTTCAGCCGACACGCGCGGCAGCCACGATTTGGCGAAGATCCAGTTTCTTTCAGGCCGCCCCAGCAGTGTGGTAGACGCGGAGCTGCGCAGCGGAAACAACGCCGTCATCAGCGAGCCCTTCGCCAACAAACATCATTTGCGAGCCGGCGACTACCTTACCCTCCCGCTTGGAGAGGCACGTGCGAGCTTTCGCGTGGTGGATGTTTTCTACGATTACGGCAGCGAGAAGGGATTCATCGTAGTCGACCGTTCCACTTTGCTGCGCTTTCTGCCCGATCCCGCGCCTTCGAGCATCGCTGTCTACGTAGCCAGTGGCGCTAAGGTGGATCTTGTCAAGGCGGAAGTCGAGAAGGTCGTGGCTGGAAGAAGTGTGCTCATCTTCACAAATCGCAATCTGCGGACCGAGGCGATCCAGATATTCGATCGCACCTTTGCGATTACCTACGCCCTCGAATTGGTCGCAATTTTCGTTGCCATCATCGGGATTGCTGGCGCGCTTCTCGCCCTGGTCATCGACCGCAGGCGAGAGTTAGGACTACTGCGCTTCCTGGGTGCGGCCGTGTCGCAGATCCGCAAGCTGATCCTGGTGGAGGCAGGATTGATCGGCCTACTCGCCAACGTGGCTGGCTTGTCGTTGGGCGTGGTGCTTTCGCTGTTGTTGATTTTCGTGATCGACAAGCAATCTTTTGGATGGACGATTCAGTTTCACTGGCCGGTTGCCATGCTGGTTGGATCTTTGACGCTGGTTTACATTGCCACGGTTCTAGTGGGTTTCTATCCAGCGCGAGTGGCAACCCGGTTGAATCCGATCGAGGTGGTGCATGAGGACTAGCTGGCTGACGGCACTGCTCTTGATTCTGTCGGCTATGCCGCTCACCGCGCAATACGAGATGGCGCTTCCTGGCTATCACTACCAGTTTCCTCGCGATTATTTCAATCATCCGGCCTATCGCACCGAATGGTGGTATTACACAGGAAACCTCAAGTCCGCGGATGGCCACCGGTTCGGGTTCGAGCTCACTTTCTTTCGCCAAGGAGTAAGCCGCGATCATCCCAAGACTTCTGACTGGGACATTCAGGACATTTATCTTGCTCACCTCGCGCTCAGTGATTTAGACGGTGGGCATTTTTACCATACCCAGCGGACCAATCGGGCGGGTCCGGGATTGGCGGGCGCCAGCGAACAACTGGCCAAGGTCTGGAATGGCAACTGGCAAGTGCAGTGGACAAATGGAGAACAACAACTGCAAGCAATTACCGACAACTTTGCCTTGCGCTTTGCCATGCGTTCACGCAAGCCTCCCGTGATCCACGGCAAGAATGGCGTGAGCCAAAAATCAGCGGCGGGGACAGGCCTCACATTACATCTCATTCACGCGCCTGCTGGCCAGCGGTTCGATTGAGTTGAACGGCAAAACTTACCAGGTCGAAGGTACGGCCTGGATGGACCATGAGTTCTTCACCCACATGATGGAAGCGAACCGAAGTGGATGGGACTGGCTGAGCCTGCAATTTGACGACAATACCGAGCTGATGCTCTACCGCTTTCGCCATTGGGACGGCAGCGTCGATCCCTTTTCAGCGGGGACCTACGTGGACGCGGAAGGGCAATCGACTTTCCTCGGCGTCTCCGATTTTTCCATGCAGCCCGGCGCGCAGAGTTATACCAGCCCAGATACACATGCCGTCTACCCGATTGCATGGCAGGTCGCCGTGCCTTCGTTGCGCCTAGATTTACGAGTCACAACGCCGCTCTCTTCGCAAGAGTTGGTGACCCCCGGGAACGCGGGCCTTTCTTATTGGGAGGGAGCCATTACCATCAACGTTACACGCAACGGTGCACCGGCAAAAGGGGTGGGGTATCTTGAGATGACGGGCTACGCCCGTCCCCTGGATTTCGGGCACTAAGCTTGTCATGTCCCCCGTTTTCCGGTGTTATGCTGATAACAAATCGTGTTGTATTCCCGTGGCGGATAGGCCCCCAAACGGGACGCGGCAACCCCATGCTCCAGAAACGAATTGACGATCAGCCGAGCATCTCGCGCGCGATGGTACGCGAGGCCGAATCCATTTTCCACGGACACTTGAAGAGAGTGGGTCTTAAGCTTACCGGACAGCGCGACGTTATTCTGCGTACGTTTCTCGACACACGCGACCACTTGTCCACCGACGAACTGTATCGACTGGTCAAGAAACACGACGACCGCATCGGATTTACCACCGTTTATCGGACTTTAAAACTACTGGCTGAGTGCGGCCTGGCCAGCGAAGTTGCCTTCAATGATGGCGTCACTCGTTACGAGCACCAGTACAATCGCCGCAACCACCATCACATGGTCTGCACCGAATGCGGCAGTTCGGTGGAGTTCTTCTCCCGCGACATCGAACGCATTGAGCAGGAAATCGGCCGCAAGAACAAATACCTGCCAACCCGCCACACCTTCCAGATCTATGGCGTTTGCGAGAGATGCCAGAAGAAAAAGAAGCGAACCCCGTCATGACCAATTAGCAGGAGCGAGGGTTCCGCTATGTTCCCAAACTGGAAAGGTAAAACCGACCCGCCGGAAACTGCTCTCCATCACCTACCCGCTTGACCTACGTCACAGAGTTCCGTTCCGCATTGCGCTACAAAAGAGATAGACGAGTGTATGGAAGCATCCTGCCGAGCTGATTGGCGTGGCATGGCCCTGCGTCTGGGCGAGGGAGCTTCCATCCAGTGACCCCACCGCGTGGGGAGAATGGTCGCACAACATGGCGACGGCACAGTTAAAACCGGTCGGGGTGGGCATCCACAGTGTGCTCATCGCGACGGACTTTTCCCGCTATTCCACAGTTGCTCTCAATATTGGCCTGGAACTGGCCCACGAATATCAAGCCGAGGCCCACGTAGTATTCGTTTTGCACAGTGACGAATTCTTGATTGCTGGTCCGGACGCCTACGTGGCAGCTAAAGACGCAGCTCGCCGCGACCTGCTGGAGTTAAAGGCTGAGTTGCGGCGGACTCATTCCTACACGGAGGGGAAGGATTATCACCTGCTTCTGATGGAAGGAGACGTTGCGCAATCCATCCTGGACTGCGCGCGGAAGAGGAAAATTGACGTGATCGTGGTCGGGACCCATGGGCGCGGTGGCCTGGGCAAGATGTTGATGGGTTCAGTGGCGGAACGCGTCTTTCGCCAATCGCCGGTGCCGGTGATGACCGTTGGCCCGCACTTACACCGCTCAGCCCGCGGTTTTGTGCCGCGAAACATTTTGCTTCCGGCTGATTTCACGCCGGCCTCAGAAGGTGCGGCCCACTATGCCGGCACACTGGCAAGAGAATACAACGCGAAGTTGACGGTGCTCCACGTGCTGGATTATGCAGAACTGAGTGGCGTCGCAGACCGCGCCGAGGTCATGCAGGGAGTTGAAAGGAAACTGTCCGCTTTGATTGGAAAAGAGGCCGAGGGATTGCAGCTTTGCTGTCGGGTCGAGACCGGCAAAGTGGTACCCACGATCCTGCAGACTCAGGCCGAAATCGATGCTGACCTGTTGGTGATGGGTGTGCGTCCATGGTCGGGGCTGCTCGATCGGTTGATGTGGCCACATGCCTACGAAATTGTGCGGGAAGCCGCGTGCCCGGTTCTGACTGTGCGCGGCAAGGTTTCACAGCATTAATAATTGTCTTAATAACAAACATGACGGGAGATGCAATGTTACGTAGCGGTTTTGCGATTGACGAAACGTCAGCCCCTGCGATTACACCGGACCTGCTTGCCGAAATGAAAAAGCAGGATATGAAGCAGGCAATTGTGGAGCGTTTTAGTTGCCGCGCCAAGGCTGTCTCAGTGGAGACCGAGGTCGGGTCGAAAGAACGCTCACCCTACTGGCGACCGGTCGACGAAGAATGCTGATCGGCTAATAGGCGCAGGCTGGAAGTCTGCAGTCCGAGACTCGGCCTCAAAAAAGTCGAACGAACGTTTATTTCAATTCTGGCATCCACCGGATTTCTTCCTTTTCCAAGTTTCAAGCCCAACCAGTAACGTCTTGCCAATTCTCCCTGCCAGATTGAATCACAGGTTGGCGGTGTTCGGTTACCTACCGCCCCGTTTCAATGCCGCCCTGGCCTTCGCCAATCCCGCGCTCTGCTCATCTGTCAGCGATGGGTATTTGAGGTTCATCCCCTTCAATGTGTCCACCACGATGTCGGAGACGGTCAGATGCGTAAACCACTTGTGATCGGCGGGAATGATGTACCAAGGCGCGTGCTGGGTGCTGGTGTGGTTGATCATGTCCTCGTACGCGGCCATGTAGTCATCCCAGCGGCGCCGCTCGTGCAAATCGGCCTCTGAGAATTTCCAGTTCTTGCTGGGGTCTTCCAGCCGCGCCAGCAGCCGTTTCTCCTGTTCCCGTTTGGAGACGTGCAGAAAAAACTTCAGAATCACCGTGCCATTGCAAACCAGGTGGCGCTCGACATTGTTAATCGACTCGAACCGATGTCGCCAGAACTCGGTGCCGGGCTTGGTGAAGCCTGGTAGATGTTCGCTGTCGAGCAAGTCAGGGTGGACCCGTACCACCAGCACCTCCTCGTAATAGGAACGGTTGAAGATGCCAATGCGGCCGCGTTCGGGCAGTTCGCGATAAGTCCTCCACAGAAAGTCGTGGCTGAGTTCGTGCTCAGACGGCGCCTTGAAGCTGAAAACCTGGCAGCCTTCCGGGTTGACGCCGGACATGACGTGCTTGATGGTGCTGTCTTTCCCGGCCGCATCCATGGCTTGGAGTATCAAGAGCAGCGCGTAGGTGCGCGAGGAATACAGGAGGTCTTGGTACTTGGCCAGGCGCCGCACGTTTTGTTTCAGCTTGGATTGGGCATGAGCGTGCGACTTATAGTCGCCTTTGAAAGCGGGATCGAAATCCTGCAGCCGAATGCGCTTGCCGGGCGTCGCCATCATTGAGTTAGTCTGCATACGATTCGACATGATACTTGATTCTCCTCGGTTTACCGACGCCGGCGGGATTTGCGTATTGCAAAGAATACGGCCACAGTTTTGCGCCGCTCCCACATCCCATGTATGACGCACCGCAACTTGGAAGCTTTGCCATTCTGAGGTAGAGTTTCTAACGCGCCAGGAGGACGTGTGCATCGAGCCCTAAGCATCAGTTTGCCGGTCTTTTTGTGTCTCGCGGTTTTTGGGCTTGCGCAACAAGCGCAGCCCGTCCCGTCCAACGATCAATCTGTAAAGATGCAACCTAACAGCGCTGCGCAATCGCAGGAGGCAAACGAGACGCTTAGTCCAGAGAGCCAGGGCCGCCTTATCAAAGAGGTCCGCCATGAGTTAATCATGCTGCCGTACTACGGCGTGTTCGACAATCTGGCCTTCCGCATCGACGGACGTACCATCATTCTGGAAGGGCAGGTCGTATGGCCGGCCCTGAAACCCGATGCCGAGAGAGCCGTGAAGCGCATTGAGGGCGTGGACAAGGTAATCAACAACATTGAAGTTCTGCCACCCAGCTCCATGGACGACGGTATTCGGCGGGCGGTCTACCAAAGCATCTACAGCTACGGTCCCCTCTTCAAGTATGGGCACATGGCCGTTCCTCCCATCCACATCATCGTGAAGAATGGACGGGTCACGCTCGACGGCGTCGTGGATAGCGAAACCGACAAGAATCTGGCGGGTATGCGCGCCAACCAGGTCCCTGCGACCTTTCAGATCACGAACAACCTTCGGGTCGTGCCCAATAGTGGTCACAGCAAGAAAAAATAGCCAAAAGCCAGCCCAGGTATCAATCTGCAAACCCATAGCGCTCTGCGGGCATGACCCACGGGCGTTTTCTTTTTGGGAAATTGTTAGCCAATAGCTCCCTGTTCATCTTTACGAAAATTTTACGAACTCTTTAGCCAGCACTTATCAGTCGGCTGCTCCAATCGTATTGCCAGAACCACGCAGGAGCACATGCGTGGGGAAGGGAAGTCATGAACGTCCTGTTCTTTCTTATTTGCACAGCAAGCTTAGTGTTCTTTGTTGTGTTCCTCATCCAATGCTCACGGCCGCAGCGAGCATCAGGGAAGGCGCCAGTCGTTCGCAAGGTAGGCGCGAGCGACGCTGTCGATTCCGTTGCCGGACGGAGATGGCTGATCCATCTGGAACAACAGATGGCCGAGTTCCTGTCCAGCCATGGCCGGAAGATTGCGGCTTTGTTGCTTGTGGTGGGTTTGGCCGGCATAGCAACGCAGATGAAGGCGCAAGAGAGCGCCACGCCCTCCTCATCGACAGACGCCGATCAACAGATACCGCCAGCGGTGCAGAAGCAGCTTGATGCCTTGCAGAAGCGCATTGAGCAACTGGAGGCGGAGGTGAACAGGCTGAACGCGCAGGGACAAACGGCGGCGGCAAGCGCAGCTTCCTCCGCTACCGCTCCTGCACACGGCACGGAAGACAGCGTCGCACAGAGCGTTGTGCCTTCCACCAGTGCACAGCCAGCGCAGGGGAATGTGCTTTCCGCCGATGATCGCGCGGTGCTGGACTACCTGAAGGGCACGACCATTAATGTCATGCTCGACGGCTACTATGGATACAACTTCAATGATCCCTATAACCGGGTGAACCTGCTGCGGGCATATGACGTCCTCAGTAACAGTTTTAGTTTGAATCAAGCAGACGTCGTGTTCGAAAGAGCCCCTGATCTCGCTGCAGGTCGCCGCTGGGGTACACGCCTCGACTTGCAGTTCGGACAGGCGACGGAAACCCTGCAAGGCAATCCGGCCAATGAACTACGACCCGATGTTTATCGCAATGTCTTTCAGGCGTACGGAACATATGTGGTGCCGTTGGGCAGCGGACTGACGGTTGACTTTGGGAAATGGGCCAGCTCGCTAGGCATCGAAGGAAACTACACCAAGGACCAGATCAATTACTCGCGATCCTACTGGTTCGACTTCCTACCCTTCTATCACATGGGGTTCCGCACCAACTACAAGATCAACGACAAGCTCGCGGTGAACTACTGGCTGGTGAACGGGGCACAGCAGTCGGAAGACTTCAATGGCTTCAAGGACCAGATGTTCGGCTTCGTGGTGACCCCGAAGAAGACCATCACCTGAACCATGAACTATTATTTTGGCCAGGAGCATCCCAACGTTGTGCAGAGTGCCAATTGCGGCCCCGTGCCGGTGCAGCCCGGCTTGTGCCTGGCGCCGATCACTCCGGCGCCGGATGGCAAGCTGCACATCTTCGATAGCTACGTTAGCTGGCAGGCCACGCCGAAACTTCTGTTGCAACTCGAAGGCGACTACGTAATTGAACGGCTGTGGGCGAACGCGGCGCCGAGAGAATCGTCCGCTCCGTCGCATACGACGGGCGGAGCGGCCTACGCGCAGTATCAATTCACTCCGAAATATGCGCTTGGAGCACGTACCGAATACCTCTCCGACCGCGGCGGGCTCTTCAGTGGAGTGACCGAAGCTCTCAAGGAAGTTACGCTCACCAATACCTTCAACGTGGCGGATGGATTCCAACTACGCGCCGAGTGGCGGCGCGACTGGTCCAACGTTCCTGTTTTCTTCACCGGCACGCCAGACGTTTTCAGCAAAGACCAGAATACCGCGACGCTGGGTATGATCTGGTGGTTCGGCCGCAAACAGGGCGCATGGTGAGGGATGAATATTAGGAGATGAACATGCAAGACCTCGTATATGTCGCAACCACGATCGCATTCTTCGCCCTGTCGCTGGGGTATGTCTACTTCTGCGACCGGGTGAAGTAAAGGGGAACTGATGCATACACAATCAGTCGTCATGCTAACAGTCAGCGCGTTAGTGATGATTTACCTCTTCTACGCGCTGCTACGACCGGAGAAATTCTGATGACCGCCAATGGTTGGCTTCAAATCGTCCTGTTTCTCGCGCTGATTCTTGCTGTCACCAAGCCGATGGGCGTTTTCATGACGCGGGTCTTCAACCGCGAGCGGGCCTTCCTGGACCCGGTACTGCGGCCGATTGAGCGGCTTATCTACCGGATGACCGGCGTCGACGAAAATCACGAGATGCGCTGGACGGAGTACGCCTGCGCGATGCTGCTGTTCAGCGTGGCGTCCATGCTGCTGCTGTACCTGATGGAGCGCGTACAGGGATTCTTGCCGTTCAATCCGCAAAAGTTGGCCGCGGTTCCACAGGCCCTCGCCTTTAATACGGCGGCATCCTTCACGACCAACACCAACTGGCAAAACTATTCGGGCGAAACCACCATGAGCTACCTGACACAGATGGCTGGTCTCGCGTACCACAACTTTGCATCGGCTGCTGTCGGCATCGCGCTGGCTATTGCCTTTATTCGTGGCATTGGCCGCCGTCAGATGCAGACCATTGGAAATTTCTGGGTGGACATGGTCCGCTCCTGCTTATGGGTGTTGTTGCCCTTCTGCGTTGTGGGAGCACTGGTGCTGGTCTCGCAAGGAGTGGTGCAGAACCTGAAGCCATACGACACGGTGAAGTTGATTGAGCCGCAGCAGGTTCAGCATGTCGGCGCTGATGGCAAACCTGCGGTCGATGCTGCTGGGAAGCCGATCATGGACACGGTTACCACGCAGACCATTGCGCAGGGTCCAGTCGCCTCGCAAGAGGTAATCAAGGAATTCGGCACCAATGGCGGCGGCTTCTTTAATGCGAACAGCGCGCATCCCTTCGAGAATCCAACTCCACTTTCCAATTTCGATCGAGCTGGTCCTGATTTTTACGATTGGCTCCGGACTGACCTACACCCTGGGGCGCATGACGGGCTCGCAGCGCCACGGATGGGCAGTATGGGCGGCGATGGCGATCTTGTTCTTCGTGGGCGTCACAGTTGCCTACTGGGCTGAGGCCCGCGGCAACCCGCTGCTGACTGGCGTGGACCAGCGGGTTAGCGCGTCGCAACCGGGTGGCAACATGGAGGGCAAAGACATTCGGTTCGGCATCACCAATACAGCTTTGTGGGCCACGGTGACCACGGACGCGAGCTGCGGCGCCATCAACGGCTGGCACGATTCCTTTACCCCGCTTGGCGGCATGGTTCCGCTAGTCAACATCATGCTCAGCGAAGTCATCTTCGGCGGGGTGGGCGCCGGCATGTACGGCATTCTGATTTATGTCGTGCTGGCGGTCTTCATTGCGGGATTAATGGTCGGGCGAACGCCGGAGTATCTGGGCAAGAAGATCGAAGCCTACGACGTCAAGATGGCCATGCTGGTGGCGCTGGTGTTTCCGCTGGTGATTCTGGCGTTCACCGCGATCTCGTCGGTAAACGGCTTCGGCACCTCCAGCATTCTCAACCCCGGGCCACATGGATTGACCGAGATCCTCTACTCCTTCACTTCGCAAGCGGGTAACAACGGCTCCGCCTTCGCGGGGTTGAGCACCAACACACTCTGGTACAACGTCACCGGCGCTATCACGATGCTGGTCGGGCGCTTCCTGATGATCATTCCTATGCTGGCTATCGCCGGTAATCTGGCCGGAAAGAAATATGTTCCACCCTCGCTGGGTACGTTTCCGGTGACTACACCGCTTTTCACCGTGCTTCTGATCGGCGTGATCCTGATCGTCGGCGCGTTGACATTTTTCCCGGCACTCAGCCTGGGGCCAATCCTTGAACACCTGCTGATGGCAACGGGTAAGACGTTCTGAGGCTTCCGACATGGCAAGAAACAAATCGAAATCGAAGGCTGTCTGGCAGGGCAAGATCGTGCGGCGCGCTATCGTGGATTCTTTTCTGAAGCTGGATCCGCGTCACATGATGGCTAACCCTGTGATGTTCGTGGTGGAAGTCGGCAGCGTAATCACCACGGTATTGCTGTTCCGCGGAGGTACGGCTTTCAAGTTTAATTTGCAGATCACGCTGTGGCTGTGGTTTACAGTGCTATTCGCCAACTTCGCAGAAGCCATGGCTGAGGGTCGCGGCAAGGCGCAAGCCGACACGCTGCGGAAAGCGCGCTCTGAAACGATTGCCAACCGCATTGTTGAAGGTGACCGCACGGAACAGGTGCAGAGCTCGAAGCTGCGCGCCGGGGACACTGGTGTTAGTTTCCGCCGGGGAATTGATACCGTCGGATGGAGAAATTATCGATGGCGTTGCCTCCGTAGACGAATCTGCCATCACCGGCGAATCAGCCCCTGTCATACGCGAGTCAGGCGGCGATCGTTCTGCGGTTACGGGCGGAACGCGCGTGCTGTCGGACCAGATCAAAGTGAAGGTGACGTCGAACCCCGGCGAGACGTTCCTGGATCGCATGATTGGGCTGGTGGAAGGCGCAGAGCGGCAAAAAACACCAAACGAAATCGCGCTCAACATTCTTCTCGCTGGTCTCACCATCATCTTCCTGCTTGCGGTGGTCACCTTGCAGCCGTTCGCCGTCTATTCGGGCTCGCCGCAAACGGTGTTCGTGCTGGTCTCGCTGCTGGTGTGCCTCATCCCCACGACCATCGGCGGCTTGCTGTCGGCCATCGGTATCGCCGGCATGGACCGGCTCATCCAGCACAATGTGCTGGCCATGTCCGGACGCGCGGTGGAAGCAGCCGGAGACGTAAACACGTTGCTGCTCGACAAGACCGGCACCATCACGCTAGGCAATCGGCAAGCAGCGGCTTTCATCCCTGCTCCGGGGGTGACGGAAGCCGAGATGGCTGATGCCGCGCAGCTTTCATCGCTTGCGGATGAGACACCCGAGGGCCGCTCGATTGTGGTGCTGGCGAAAGAAAAGTACGGCTTGCGTGGGCGAGAGTTGTCCACGCACGAAATGGAATTCGTACCCTTCAGTGCGCAGACGCGAATGTCGGGCGTGAACATGAATGGCAATCAGATTCGCAAGGGTTCAACGGACGCCATCGAGCGCTATTTAGCCCAGAACGGAGTCACCATGCCGGCCGAGGTGCAAGCCAGCGTCGAACTGATTGCGCGGTCGGGAGGCACGCCGTTGGTGGTGGCCGAACAACGACGCGCCCTCGGCGTGATCCACCTCAAGGACATCGTGAAGGGCGGTATGCGCGACCGCTTCGATCAGTTGCGGGCAATGGGGATCAAGACCGTAATGATCACCGGCGACAACCCGCTGACGGCAGCGGCCATTGCGCGCGAAGCGGGCGTGGATGACTTCCTGGCCGAGGCCACTCCAAAGGAAAAGATGGAACTCATCCGGCGCGAGCAGGCAGAAGGCAAACTCGTAGCCATGACCGGCGACGGAACCAACGATGCTCCGGCACTAGCGCAGGCTGACGTGGGTGTCGCCATGAACACCGGCACCCAAGCAGCCAAGGAAGCCGGCAACATGGTTGACCTGGATTCCAATCCGACCAAGCTGATCGAGGTGGTCGCTATCGGCAAGCAGTTGCTGATGACCCGTGGATCGTTGACCACATTTTCCATCGCCAACGACGTGGCCAAATATTTCGCGATCATTCCGGCCATGTTTGCCGGAACATTCCCGGTGCTAAATGCGCTCAACATCATGCATCTGCGCACACCGGAATCCGCCGTTCTGTCGGCGGTAATTTTCAATGCCATCATCATCATCGCCCTGATTCCGCTGGCGCTGCGGGGGGTAAAGTACCGGGCCCTTAGCGCGGCCGTCCTGCTGCGGCGCAACCTGCTCATCTACGGCCTGGGCGGCATCATCATCCCATTCATCGGGATCAAGCTAATCGACATGATTATTGCGGGCGTCGGATTGGCGTAAGAAGGGGACCTATGAAACAGAATTTGAAGATCGCAAGCCTGATGACAATCGTCACAACGGTGCTCCTGGGATTGATTTATCCCTTAGTGGTTACGGCTCTCGCGCAACTGCTGTTCCGCGACAAAGCCAATGGGCAGCTCGTCTCGCGGAATGGTCAAGTCATCGGCTCCCGAATTATCGGCCAGGCTTTTGTTGGGCCGGGATACCTGCACTCAAGACTGTCGGCGGCGGGCAACGGTTACGACGCCGCAAACTCCGGTGGATCGAATCTGGGGCCGACGAACCAGCACTTGATCGATCGCGTCAAGGCCGACGTCGCGCGCTTGCAAGCGGAGAACCCTGATCAGCCGGCCCCAGTAGACCTGGTAACTACTTCCGCGTCAGGTCTGGATCCCGACGTCTCTCCCGCGGGAGCGGAATTCCAAGTCCCGCGCATCGCCCGCGAGCGAGGTTTGAGCGATGCCCAGATCCGGCAGATCATTCAACAGCATACCGAGCACCGAACCTGGAGATTGCTAGGCGAGCCGCGGGTCAATGTTCTGGAGGTGAACCTCGCACTCGACCAGGTCAAGGCGATGGCTGCGAAGTGACTATCATGTATTCACAATTCGGTTTGCATCCGAATACGGCCTTCGGCCGTGCCGCACGCGCCAGTAAATTCACACTCCATTAACACGAATCGAAGGCCAGTCGATTGTCTGCACCAGCACCAACCCATAGACTAAGAAAACCAGAGCCCAGGAGCGCAAATTTGTCTGAGGCGATCATTCAAGCCTGTGGGGTCGAAAAGTACTATCCCCAGCCCGACGGCAATCGCATTGAGGTGATTGCGCCCACCGACTTCAGCATCTCGCCGGGAAAAATCGTCGGGTTGCTAGGCCCGTCGGGTTCAGGCAAGTCGACGTTACTGCGCATGCTGACCGGTCTGTCGATACCCTCCTCAGGGCATGTGCTGTGGCACGGCAATCCTATGGACGGGCAGATCCCGCATGTCTCCATCGTCTTCCAGAGTTTTGCCCTCTTTCCCTGGCTCACGGTTCTGGAGAACGTGGAAGCTCCGCTCATCGCGCGAGGCACAGGCGCAATCGAGCGCCACAAGCGGGCGCTGAAGATGATCGATACCGTCGGTCTCGACGGATTCGAGACTGCCTATCCGAAAGAGTTATCGGGCGGAATGAAGCAGCGAGTCGGCTTCGCGCGCGCGTTGGTGGTTGAGCCGGAAGTGCTCTTCATGGACGAACCATTCTCGGCGCTCAACGTTCTAACCGCCGAAAACCTTCGCTCCGAGTTGCTGGAGTTGTGGCTGAACAAGAAGATGCCCACCACCGCCATCTTCATTGTGACCCACAATATCGAGGAGGCCGTGCTGCTGGCGGACCGGGTCATCGTGCTCGGCCGAAATCCCGGGCGCATCCGCTCGGACTTCGAAATTGACATTCCGCAATATCGCGACCGCAAGTCACCGCGCTTTTTGGCTTATGTGGATTACATCTACAAGACCCTGACACGGCCTGACGAAGAAGCCTCAGTCCCGGGCAAAGTCGCCCAGCAAGCAGGGAACGGTCAACCTCGCGAGCGAAGTAAGTTCCAGATGCTGCCGCACGCCCGTCCGGGAGGGATCGCGGGGTTCATGGAGTTGCTCACGGATCGCGGCGGCCGCGACGACCTTTACAAGCTCGCTGACGAACTGGCGATGGATGTGGACGACCTGTTACCCATCGTGGAAGCCTCGGCCATGCTGGGTTTCGCGGTGCTGCGCGAAGGCGATGTGGAGATCACTCCCGAAGGCCGCACGTTTGGCGAAGCCGACATTCAAACCCAAAAAACCATCTTCCGTGAAGCGGCATTGAAGAACGTCGCAATTCTGCGGCTCATCGAAAACACGCTGCACGCCAAGCGCGACCATGCCATCGGCGAGGAGTTCTTCCGCGACATCCTTGACGAACACTTCAGCGCCGATGAAGTAGAGCGCCAGTTCGGCACCGCGCTGAACTGGGGCCGCTACGCCGAAATCTTCGACTACGACTCCGAGAGTGGCCGGCTCTTCCACCGCGAAGACGCCGACGCGTTGCCGACGGCAGGCGAGGCCTGATGGCGCGTAGCACGTGGCAGCCTATCCGGATCTTGGGTAAAGGCCCGTGGTCGCTGCTGCCCGCGCAGACCTGGTCAGTGCTGACCGACTTTTTCCTTTTCGCCGCTGGGCTGTCGGTGTTCTATGCCGTTCTGGTTCTGGCGCGCACCTGGCTCGGCCCGTTCAATCCTCACGTTGAAATTTCGCGCGATCCCAGCCATCTACCGATCTACACGGCTTACTCGCTGCTGCGGATTACGGTAGCCTACGTTCTTTCGCTCGCGTTCACACTGGTGTATGGCTACGTTGCTGCGTATAACCCGAAGGCCGAGCGGATCATGATTCCGCTCCTCGACATTCTGCAATCGATTCCGGTGCTCAGCTTTCTGCCGGGAGTGATGCTGGCCATGGTCGCGCTGTTTCCGCATCACCAGATCGGCGTCGAGATGGGGGCCATCCTGCTCATCTTCACCGGGCAGGTGTGGAACATGGCCTTCAGCTTCTATTCGTCGCTCAAGAGCATTCCGCGCGACATGCGCGAGGCCGCAAAGATTTATCGCTTCAACTGGTATCAGCGGTTCACGCAATTCGAACTGCCCTACGCTGCGATCGGGCTAGTGTGGAATTCCATGATGTCGGTCGCGGGCGGCTGGTTCTTCCTCATGGCCTGCGAGATGTTTGTGCTGGGCTCGCGCGACTTCCGTTTGCCGGGGCTGGGGTCGTACCTGCAAACCGCGGCCAGCGCGGGCGACACCCAAGCCATTTTGTGGGGCGTCGGAGTCATGATCGCAGTCATCGTGCTGCTGGACCAGATCGTTTGGCGTCCGGTCATTGCCTGGGCGGAGAAGTTCAAGATGGAACAGGTCGAGAGCGCCGACGTGCCGCGCTCGTGGTTCCTCGACGTCATCCAGGGCTCGCGAGGACTGATCCGGCTTCGCAAACGTGTGATCCGACCGCTGCAAGAGCGGCTGGCAATGCACTTCGTCCGGCAGCATGACAGCGGCGCAGAAAATGCTCCGCCGGTCCCGTGGAAGGGTTCGGACCGGCCGCGCGATCGCCACGATTGCCGTGGTCGGCGTGCTCTATGCGGTGACCAGGGCCATCGTAATGCTGACCGGCTTGAATGGCTGGGAATATCGCGAACTGTTCACGGGCGCTGGCGCGACATTTCTCCGCGTATTGGCGGCGCTGGCGATTGGAGCGGCGTGGACAATTCCTGCGGGGGTGGCGATCGGCTTCAATCCCAAACTCGCGCGCATTGCGCAGCCTTTGGCGCAAATCGCCGCATCGGTCCCGGCGACCGCGTTGTTTCCCATCGTATTGTTGGTGTTGATCAGGATTGGCGGCGGGCTGGGGCTGGGATCGATCGTGCTCCTACTGCTGGGGACGCAGTGGTACATCCTGTTCAACGTGATCGCGGGAGCGATGGCGATTCCGACCGATCTGAAGGAAGCCTCAGACCTGTTCAAGTTCAATCGCAGCCAACGCTGGCGCAAGCTGATTCTGCCGGGCATTTTTCCGTATCTGATTACGGGTATGGTGACGGCATCCGGCGGCGCATGGAACGCCAGCATCGTGGCGGAATACTTTCGCCTGAAGGACAAGACGTACACGACTGTTGGTTTGGGCGCCACGATCTCGCGCGCCACGGATGCCGGTAATTTCGACTTGCTGCTGGCTTCCACCATCGTGATGGCCATCATAGTGGTGACCGTGAACCGTCTGGTCTGGCGAAGGATGTATCGCTTGGCCGCCACGCGGTATACGCTGGAAACCTAGGAAGCAGCAGTCAGTAATCAGACTCCAAGTCAGATAGGGAGCGCATTCCGCACCCGCTGTTCCAGGTGCTCGGTTCGCAGCATCACAGCGTCGGTCGCGGTCTCTTGCGCGACGCTCATCGCTGCAGGTGTCCATAGTAGATATTGGTGTCGTACTCGAGTGTAACTTGTCCGTTTTCGGCATGAGACGAATAGAGACGCGGCAGTTCACCCATCATCGCGTCGTGCTTCTCGCCTGCCTTGGGCACATACGACGAGGACAGCAATCGCCCCCGCAGACCGTCGAAGTCGAGCGTCTGCTGGTTGTGCTGTTCGATCAGCTTCACTTCGTCAGGAGCGAAGAAGCGTTGCAACGCGTCATAGCTGGCCAGATATTTGTGCGCGACCTGTTCGTAGTCGGTGGAGTAGCGCCGCACGAATTCTTCGTAAGCGCGCAGAAATGGCGTGGATTCGGTGTCGCGATCATGCCATACCAGGACCACCCAGCCTTGCGGTTTTACAATGCGCGCGAACTCGATGCGTGTATCGTCGGGCCGGAACCAGTGGAACGCCTGTCCGGCTATCACGAAGTCAGCGCTCGCGTCGGCCAGGCCAGTGGCTTCGGCGCTTCCGTCCACCATGCTGAAGCTGGAATACTTCGCCAGGTAAGTCTCGCCCGCAACGCGCATCTCTCGATTGGGTTCGACCCCGACGACCCGGTTGCCGTTCTCCAGAAATATCTTTGCCAGCAGGCCGGTGCCGCAACCGACGTCGGCGATGAAATGCTGAGGACGTAGTCCACAAGCCTTCTGCAGAGATTGCACGACTTGAGATGAGTAATGCGGGCGATACTTGACATAGTCCTCCGCCCGATCGGAGAAACGCGCTACCGGATCGCGAGTTGGTTCGGCCATGGGTGTATCTTAACTTGACTGATGAGAGTTGAGCGCCCTGCCAAGCCGCCGCTTGAGAAAGCCGTCTCTGACGCTATCCGTAAGATTCCGCGTGGGCGAGTGAGCACGTACGGCGCGATTGCGAAGGCCGCCGGTTATCCACGCTGCGCGCGCCATGTCGGACGAGTCCTGAAGCAGGTGAGCGGCCTGCCCTGGCAGCGAGTCTTGGGCTCGGGAGGACGGATTTCGCTGCGCGGTGAATCGGCCCTGGAGCAGCGTTTCCTGCTGGAAGCGGAGGGGGTGCGCTTTCGAGGCCGGCGGGTGGACATGAGAAACTTTGAGCACCGGTTCGGGCGTATCGTCCGCAAACCCGCGGGCTCGCGAAAATAAAGGCTTACCGCGAAAGTAGTAGACACGGAGCGTTTTCCGTTGGACACGTGCTTCGCCATCGCTTAAATTGGTAACGGGTTTACGTTACCCCCTAAAACCCTATGAGTACGTCGGCCTTAGTTAAGACTTCACTCATCGTAATAGCCGTCCTCCTAGCGATGCCACTTTCCGCGCAGCGCTATCAAGCACGCGACCATCACGTCTTTCATCCACCCGTCCAGCCTAAACACCAAAGTGCGCCGGCCGCAGGCGTTGGAGGGCAACCGCGGGTGGCTTCCACCAGCAACTCGTCCGCGTCGCGCAGCCATGAGGTAAATTTAAGCGCCGCGCGTACCGTTGACGCGACGCATACGCAGATGCCCTCCAGTGCGGACTCGGCCCATCCTCACTAGCCGGAAGATCGCGCGAGGTCTGACTTACGGCGATGTGCAGTGGATAACGCCCGGTATCAATTTTCCGGCGGCACCTGCAGCGCGGTGGCGGCTTGCATTCCATCGGCAATCTCGGGCAGGATTCCGAGTTTGCGGTATATGGGGCGGATGAGAACGCGAATCTGGGGAAGCTTGCCAACGAACCATAACCCTCCCACGATACAGCAGACGCCTCCAATGGCGAGCGTGTAGGGCGCTCCAATGCGGCTTGCTATGATGCCGGCGAAGAGACTACCGAACGGCGCCATCCCCTGAAATGCCATGGAATAAAAGCTCATTACCCGGCCGCGCTTGTCTTCATCCGAAATGGTCTGCAAAACCGTGTTGCTCGCGGCCATCTGCTGCATCATGCCAAAGCCGGTCACGACCATCAGCAGCAGCGAGAGCCAAAGCCACTGGGAGAACGAGAAGGCGATAAGCGCGCCGCCAAAGACACCCGCCATCGCCGGAATAACGCGTCCCAGGCCCAGTACCGACTTGCGCGTCGCCAACCAACCAGCACTGATCAACGCCCCCACGCCGGAAGCTCCCATGAGGAACCCCAAGGTGTGCGCGCCGCCATGGAGCACGCGCGCGGCAAACAGCGGCATCAGTACCGTATACGGCATGCCAACCAGGCTGACGAGCCCGAGCAGCAAGAGAATCGAACGAATAGGCACAAATCCGGCAACGTAGCGCCAGCCTTCGTGAAACTCCTGCCACACACGCTGACGCGGCTTGGTCTCCTGTCGGCGAGTGATGATCATGGCGAGCAGGGAAGCGATGACCGCGAGATAGCTGAATCCGTCGATCAGAAAGCAATAACCCTCGCCCGCCACTGCGATCACAGCGCCGGCGATCGAGGGCCCAATCAGGCGCGAGGCATTCACCATGGATGAATTCAGCGCGATGGCGCTGGAAAGGCTCTCCCGGTTTTCGACCATCTGTATGACGAATGCCTGCCGGGTAGGCATGTCGAAGGCGTTAATGGCACCCTGAAACAGACTCAGCAGAATGATGTCGGTCACGGTGATGCGGTGACTCAGGGCCAGCACCGCCAGTGCGAACGATTGCAGCATGGAAAACGTTTGGGTGACGATCAGGACGCGGTGGCGGTTCCAGCGATCAACCCAAACGCCAGCAAACGGTCCCAGCAGCAACACCGGTATCTGTCCCGAAAAGCCCACCAGGCCGAGGAGGAAAGCTGAGTGGGTCAGCCGGTACACCAGCCAGGCGGTTGCGATACGGGTCATCCATGTGCCGATCAAAGACACTGTCTGCCCGGAGAAAAACAGCATGTAATTGCGGTGGCGGAGGGCGCGGACGGCGAACTTCCAACCGGAGTCGGAGCTGCTGTCTGCGGGCTGGAGGGACTTGCTGGGCATGCGACCGATGAGGTTCCGCTATTGCGAGAGATATTGATCGAGAAAGGACTGCATCAAAGTCCACGAAAGTTGCGCGGAGCGCGGATTGTAACTGGGCCGCTGATCGCAGAAGAAGCCGTGGTCAGCATCGGAAAAGATGACCTCAGCCCAGGGCTTTGGAGAGGCCCGCATTGCCTCCGAAACCTGGCGCCGCTGGTCGGGACCGATATGTTTGTCCTGTCCTCCCCAATAGAAAAGCATGGGCGCGGAATTTTTTCCTGCGAGCGCCAACATCTCGCCGCTTGCGGCACCGTAATAAGAGATTGCAGCTTTCAGGGGCACCGTGGTATTCGCGAGGAAGGACACCCGTCCACCCATGCAGTAGCCGACACAGGCGACGAGGTCGCCGAAGCGCTCCAGCAGAAATTGATGCGAGGCGCGGACGTCGCTCTGCAATCCCGGCGTCGTTGTTTGCTTTGCAATGGGCATAACGCTGGCCATGTCGTCATACTTGCCTTCGAACCCAGGCGCGACACGGTGATACAACTCAGGGGCGAGGGCAGCGTAGCCGAGCTTGGCAAATCGGTCGGTTACGTCACGAATGTGCGAATTCACCCCGAACGCCTCCTGGAAGACGATCAGGCCGGCTTTGGGCGCTCCAGCCTGTGGCAATGCAAACCAGGCGCGCATGGTTGTTCCGTCATCAACCGACAGGTCGACGTATTGTGCAGTGATCTCAGGCATTTTTCGAACCTCCTCATGCAGTCTTAAAGATTACATAAGATGCCGTGGGAAGCATCTTCCGGTTCCCCGGGTTGGAGACCTGGTTTCAGCGCACTGCTCGTGGCGAATCCAGTTGATCGGATCGCTAACTTTGCAGTAATCGGAAATTAACATTCGACATTGTGCCGCCGTTATAGAATCAGGGGATATGCAAGATAAGCCTCTGCAAATAGAGAAGGTTGCGGATCCAAACGCAACCGATGTAATACTCCGTCTCCACGGTCCGCTCTTGTTAGGAAATTTCTTCCCGCTGCAAAGCGAAGTAAGAGCAAACTCTTGCGATCTGCTGATCATTGACGTGAGCGATATGCCCTACATCGACTCTGCGGGTATCGGATGCCTGGTTGGGGCCCACGTCTCAAGGGAACATTCGGGCCGCAAGTTAATCCTGGTAGGCGCCAATGAACGGCTACTGACCTCATTGAAAGTTACCAAGGTGGACCAACTCTTCACCTTTGCCCCCACGGTAGAACACGCCCGCTCTCAAGCCAGAGGAGCCTAATTCCGCGCGGTTTTCCGCCAGCCGCTCTCTCATTTGGAGCGCCGAAGTCCAAGCTCTGATAAACTTTTGCGCGGCAAGTGGGCCCGACGTCCGGTCGCTTAGTCGCGAAGCGTTTCTGATTGAAGGAACCGTGCGCAGCTTGGCGCCGGCACTCGGCATGAGGAGGTTAATCTATGTCTACCGTAGTAAGCACAGCACAAATGCACAATTCTGTGCAGGAATTCGTCGGCCGGCCGCGCCAGATGTTCATCGACGGAAAGTGGGTGGAGGCAGCCTCGGGGAAGACCTTCCCAACCTATAATCCTGCGACCGGAGAAGTTCTGGCGCAGGTTGCTGAGGGTGATCGCGAGGACATTGATCGCGCGGTGAAAGCAGCACGCAGGGCCTTCGAGAGCGGCCCCTGGCCCGAGATGACGGCCTCGCAGCGTGGCCGCCTCATCTGGAAGCTCGGCGACCTGATCGAAGAGCACCTGGAGGAATTCGCACAGCTCGAAAGCCTGGACAACGGCAAGCCGCTATCGATAGCGCGCGTCGCCGATGTGCCGCTGGCGGTTGATCTGTTCCACTATATGGGGGGGTGGGCCACCAAGATCGAGGGCAACACAATTCCGATTTCGGCCTCGTCGAAGCAGGTGAAGTACTTTGCCT
The DNA here is from genome assembly GCA_963836295.1 of uncultured Acidobacteriaceae bacterium. Lineage (GTDB taxonomy): Bacteria > Acidobacteriota > Terriglobia > Terriglobales > Acidobacteriaceae > Bog-257. Next base: position 1,226,898 of record CAWIIY010000017.1, read on the forward strand.
ACACCCGGCGGGAGCCCGTCGGAGTGGTGGGACAGATCATCCCCTGGAATTTTCCGCTGTTGATGGCGGCATGGAAGGTCGGTCCGGCGCTGGCGACAGGCTGCACCGTAGTCTTAAAGCCAGCCGAGCAGACTCCGCTGAGCGCGCTATTATTGGCGGAGTTAATTGCGGAAGCGGGTTTTCCAGACGGTGTGGTCAACGTGGTGCCGGGTTACGGCGAGACGGCGGGAGCGGCGCTGGCGTCGCATCCTGACGTGGATAAAGTCGCCTTCACCGGTTCCACGGAAGTCGGCAAGCTGATTCTGCAGGCGGCGGCCGGCAATCTGAAGAAGGTTTCGCTGGAATTGGGTGGCAAGTCGCCGAACATCGTCTTTGCCGACGCCGACATGAAGGCATCGATTCCCGGAGCCGCGAGCGCCATCTTCTTCAACCACGGTCAATGCTGCTGTGCGGGATCCCGCCTGTATGTCGAACAGAGCATCTTCGATCACGTGGTGCACGGAGTGGCCGAGCAGGCCGGGAAGATCAAAGTAGGACATGGTTTCGATCCTGAAACCTCGATGGGGCCATTGGTGTCGGAAGAGCAGTTGAACCGCGTGTGCAGCTATCTGGAGAGTGGATTCCAGGAAGGCGCTGAGGCAATAGTGGGCGGACACAAACGGCCAGGTGCGGGTTATTTCGTCGAGCCGACAGTGATGGTAAAGACCAAGCCCGACATGAAAGTGGTTCGTGAAGAGATCTTCGGGCCGGTAGTGTGCGCCATGCCTTTCCGCAATGTGGACAAGCTGATTGCCGAAGCCAATCAAAGCGAGTACGGGCTGGCGGCGGCGGTGTGGACCCGCGATATCAGCAAGGCCCATCGCATTGCCGAGAAGCTGCGCGCGGGCACGGTGTGGATCAACTGCTACAACGTATTCGACGCAGCCCTGCCATTCGGCGGATACAAGCAGTCGGGCTGGGGCCGCGAAATGGGCCACGAGGTGTTGGAGCAGTACACCGAGGTGAAGGCGGTTTGCGCCGCGATCTAGGGTCACTTCATCGCAACTCACAAAGTTGGAAGTGTCATCCTGTCTATAACGACGTCGGCGTTGTCAAGAGCACACGAGTCCTCTGCGAGCCGGAAGCGGGGTCAAGGGCGCCCTCTTTTGGCGTTCATCTCGACCCTTGACGCGGCTTCCGGCTCGCCCACCATGGAGCCAGGAACGAAGCGCGGTATAGCTGAGCTTCGTTCCTTAGCAGAAGATTTAGTCTTTCCTGGCATCCGATCTTCGGCTCGTTCTTCTGTAATCCGGCGATCGGGCACTGTCCCCGGCACTCCCACCAGCCATCTCTTCGGGCCTCCCGTTCCCCCCGCGGGGAGGTTGGCCCATGATTACGGCTTCGATCTCCCCGCCCTCGGCGGCAGGGAGGCAGGCTGCCCACTCAAGCGTTCGGTCTACTTTCGACCACAGTATGACTCGGGCTCGCCTGCATGCGAGCGCCGGCGGCTGCGCCATGCGGCATAGCTGATGCCGTCACGCAACATGCAGTACAATCGCACCGCCAGCTTGCGGGCCACCGCTACTTTGGCCACTCCCGCGTGCGCGTGAGTGTGCTTGCAGTGGCCGTAAAAACGTTTCAACTCCGGGTCCAGGCGCGCCGCACTATGCCCGCCTTGCACCAGCAGGTAGCGCACAAACGAATTGCCCTGCTTGCTGATGCCGCCCAACCGCTGCTTGCCTCCGCTGGAGCGTTCTCGTGGAATCAGTCCGAAATAGCTGGCCACCTGGCGCGCTCCGGCAAATCGCTCCACTGGGCCCAGCGTAACCACGAAAGCCAAACTGATCACCGGCCCCACTCCGGGATGGGTCATCAGCCGCACCGCATCGGGTCGCGCCTGGGCTTCGCACAGCACCGCCGTATCCAGGCTGGCGATCTGCTGTTCCAACTGCTCCAGCAGCCCCAGCAAAGTCGTCCGCCGTTGGGCCGCGTACCGACCCAACGGCAGGGCTTCCAGTTTCTGCCGTCCGCTGCGCGTCCACAGTCGCCACTTCAGCTGCAGCCCCTGATTCAGGGCCAGAAACTGCAACTGATTCTTGACCTGGGTTTGCCACTGCACCAGCTTGTGACGATGCACCAGCAACTGCCGCGCATCCCGGTCCTCCGCTGAGGGCACCCAGATGCGCGGAAAACGTTCTTCCACCAGCAGCTTCACCATGTGCTCGGCATCGCGTTTGTCGGTCTTCTGCCTGCGCGTCATCGAAGCCCGGATCTGGGTGGCATCCCCCATCCATACTTCATGTCCCAGCGTTTCCAGCAGGCGCTCGAACCACCCGCTGAAACCCGTGCTTTCAATCCCCACCAGCACCCCCGCGGGTAAACCACGGTAGAACTCCATGGCCTCCTGCGGATGCGCCAGTCGCCGCTGCCTGATCTCGCCCGTCTGTTTGTCAAAGATCGCTACTTGCTGAAACCCGGGATGGTAATCGCATCCTATAATCAACATGGTCGGCTCCTTCTTGAGCCGCTTGATCGGATTGCACCATCAATGTACTCGAGTCCTGGAGCCGACGTCGTTATGTAATCAAGCGGAGCGCCCGCAAATAATTTCCGACCCGCTTGTTTTGCGGGCGGGTGGGCGCAGAGTCGAAGGAACCCTGTAGCGTCGACGTTTCAGCCTTAGCGCGCATGGCGGCGATTAACATTACTGGCGGCTATAGGGGCCCCTTGACTCCTCGCTCCAACACCCCAGCAAGCACAAACCCGGTGCTTGCTGGGAGGCCCCGTTTGCGCTCGTCGCTCGGGATGACAAACAATAAAGGGCTGACACGCGGGCCTAAAGGCCCGCTCCACCAAGCTACAGTATTGTGGCGCCGTACTAATCGCCGCTCGTCACCTCGCTCAAGCTGCTCACCGCGACGCGTGCTGCAGCGATGCTGGTCAACGGTTGCTCGGTATCGCGCGGGTGCATGGGCACGACGTTCGCGATGTGGGATTGTTTGTCCTTTGCTACCCAGTTGCGACGCTCTACGAACGTCTGTGGCTCATAGGTGACGCCTTTCGCCAGGCGCCTGTCTTCGTGCTTCGATGTCCACAGCAAAATCGGGCCGACCACAGCGCGTACCAGGCGAGTGAATGTCCCGAAGGCGCATTCGACTTCGCGTCGCAGCTCGCGAATTCGCTTTGATATTGCTGGATTGGTCCTTCTAAGACGCTGCTCCATAGCCCAGAGCGCGGCGTTGTAGGTTGTACGCAACTTCCTGGCTTCTTCTGCGAAGCGGCGCCGCACGCGCACGTCGGGATCATTGTGATAGCGCTTCCATCCTTGGAAGATGGTTTCGCAAATGCGAAACAGGCTGGGACCGTTGTGCTCGAAGTCGCGCCGGAAAGCCCAATCCAGAAATACCTTGGACTCGTCACGCGAGATGGCGGCATGCTTGTAGTTGAATTTGTACTGCCCGTGAATGTCAGCCAAGTCGACGTCGTCGAGCATGCGGCCCTCTTGCTGCATCTGCGCGAACAATGGAGTGCCCGGCACCGGCGTATACAGCATGAACTGGTGGAAATCCGTTCCATGCGAGACCGCGTACTCGATCTCTTCGTGGATGTTCTGGGGCGTGTGGTGCTCGAGGCCTACAATCGTCGAACCCAGGATCTTGATGCCGTGTTGGCGCAGCTCCGCCGCGAGAGCTCGCGTATCGGAATTCTTCAATTTGGCGTAGCTGGAGTTGGGCGATTCGAGTCCTACCCAAATCCACGAAACGCCCAGTTGCACCAGTTCTTCCATGCTGTACTTGCGGATGGCATTCACCGACGAGAAAACATAGAGCGCCCAGCTCTTGCCGGCTTCCTTCATGCGCGCCAGAAGTTGCATCGCACGCGGACGATTCAGCAGGAAGTTCTCGTCCATCATAAAGAACGAGCTCACGCCTAGAGAACTCTCCATCTGCTGCATGACATCAAAGAGCTGATCTCCTGATTCGTAGAAATGAATGCTCTTGCCCTTGCCGCCGAAGAAGGAAGAAGTAGTACAGAAGTTGCATCCCAGAGGGCATCCGACCGAGGGGATGATGGTGGCCGCGGTGTCGCGTGTGCTATCAGGCACGCGCATTCCAAGTACGCGAAAGCCAAAGCCGGAGACGATTTCTGGATGGACAATCGGGGCTTCCGGATCTTCGCCAAGATAACGCCGCATCCAGGAGATGCCTTCGCCGCGAACAATGTAATCCGCGTCAATTAGCTTATCCAGTCCGGGGATGGCGGCGACGTGTCCGCCTACGACGATGATAGAGTTGGGCGACAGGCGGCGAACCTGGCGGCACATTTCGCGCACCTTGCCAAAATTCGGGATGATTCCAGAGATCCCAACGATGTCGTAGTTGGAGGAGGTTAGTTCGCGCTCAAAATCTTTGAGGGTCGGAAAGTCGAGTAGCGTGCTGGGAGCGGAGATGTTCCGCTGGATCATCATCAGTCCCCAGGAGCGGTGGAACATGCGCAGCGAAAAGCTGCCTTGCTCGCGCGTGACCTGGTTGTGATACAGCTCCATGGGATTGATCGAACGGCTGCCGAATTGGTCGTCCTGTGCGTACGGGCCAAATACCGAGCTCAGCAGCACTCGGGCCTGAGTCCCCTTAGGGTGCGGAGTAATCCAAACAGAGTTTGATGTCGAGACCATGAATTCATCGTAGGGAACCGCGCCTATCGATTGCGGTGATATGTGTGACACTGTAGTTGAAATGACAGAACTATTACATTTGCTGATTATCTTGGGAAACGGGACCAACACACGGGAATGGGGCTGATCGGAAGCAGGGAACATCGTGATATCAATCCGTGGCTGATTGCCATCGCGGTCATGTCAAGCACATTCATGGAGGTGCTGGACACGACCGTGGTTAACGTTTCGCTGCCGCATATTGCGGGCAGCTTGTCGGCCACCAATGATGAAGCCACCTGGACGCTTACCTCTTACCTGGTCGCCAACGCCATCATTCTTCCCATGACCGGCTGGCTGGCCGGGCGCTTCGGCAGAAAACGGTTGCTCATGCTTTCGGTGACCGGATTCACAGCCGCGTCATTTCTGTGCGGGCTGGCGCCCACACTACCGTTCCTCATTTTGTGTCGCGTAATTCAGGGCGCGTGCGGCGGCGGACTGCAACCGCTGTCGCAGGCGATCCTGTTGGAATCGTTCCCGCCTGAAAAGCGCGGTCAGGCCATGGCGTTTTGGGCCCTTGGCATCGTGGTGGCGCCCATGCTCGGTCCGGTGGCGGGAGGCTGGCTCACCGATAACTACAGTTGGCGTTGGGTTTTTTACATCAACGTGCCGATCGGTGCCGTCGCCCTGATTCTGACAGAGCTATTCATCTTCGATCCGCCGTATCTGCGCCGCGAAAAAACTGGCATCGACTATTGGGGAATTGGGCTGCTGGCAGTAGGCATCGGAAGTCTTCAGATCATGCTCGATAAGGGACAGGAGGACGACTGGTTCGGTTCGCACTTCATTGTCACGCTCTGCATCCTGGCGGTGGGAGGACTGACCGCGCTGATTATTCGCGAACTGAAAGCTGAGCACCCGGTATTGGATCTTGGGGTGTTCAAGTATCGCTCGTTTGCCATCGGCACATTCCTGATGACAGTGATTGGCTTCGTGCTTTACGGCAGCACGGTGTTATTGCCGCTGCTGATGCAGGTAATACTCGGTTACACGGCGACGCACGCCGGCGTCACCAACCTGCCGCGCGGCCTGGCATCGTTCTTGATCATGCCGATCGTCGGCCGTCTGACTGGAAAGTTCGACCATCGGAAGCTGCTCGGAATCGGCGTGGTGGCGTCGGCCTACGCCATGTGGGAGCTCTCCCGCTTCAGTTTGAATGTGGCTTCCATTGATTTCTGGTGGCCGCTGATGATTCAAGGCGCCGCGTTGGGTTTTGTGTTCGTGCCGCTCACTACCATTACGAATAACCCTATCCCGAACGAACGTATGGGCCATGCCACCAGCTTGTTCAACCTGATGCGCAACATCGGCGCCAGCATTGGGATCGCCATGGTCGAGACCGTGCAGTTCCGCAACCAGCAGAAGCACATCAATACCCTGGGCGCACATGTGTATCCGGAAAGTGTTGCGGCCCAGCAGATGTTCGAAAACATGAAAGCATATTTCATGAGCCAGGGTTCGAGTGCCGCAACCGCCACGCAGCAAGCTTATCTGGCGATTTGGGGAATGGTGCAGCGGCAGGCAGCAATGATCTCGTATAACGACACGTTTCTCTTCCTGGCCTTCATGTTCGTAGCCATGATTCCTTTTCTGTTCCTACTGCGTAAGCCGAAACCAGGCAAAGCGGGAGCGATGATGCACTGATTTGCGGGCATAGAAATGGGCAGGAGCCAGCCTGCCCATCCCCAAAATCGATGCGCCTCGCGGTTATTGCTGCGGAGCGTCCGTTGCCGCTTGCGAAAGCTTCTGCACACGCTGGGCAATGCGGGCCAATTGCTTCTGCCGCATCTGGTCGGCCGTAGCGCGCTGGTCGGCCGTCAGCACCTGAGTGTAGATCTGGCTCTGGACGGACGCCTTCTGAACCATCAGTTGCGCCATAACCTGCGATTGTTGATTGGCAATCGCCTGCACCTTGGCTTGATCGAAGGCGCCACTGGCGGTAGCGGTCAACATGGCTTGGCGGTTTTCGGCAAGTTGCAGCATCAGCGGACGCATGCTCGCGTGATTGGACTGCATGATGGTCTTGATCTGCTGCTTCTGGGCGTCGGTCAGGTTAAGCTCGCGGGCCATATAGCCCATGCGGCCGTGCCGATAGCCGCTCCATCCCGAAGACCCGGCTGCATTACTCTCCTGCGCGTACGAGAGCATCACGGTGCCACACAGCATCAGCGCTAACAACGCCACCGCCACGCTCCAAAACTTGGTTTTCATGATCTTTTCAACTCCTCCTTGACAGTTTCCCTGTCAGCTATTGGAACCCTCATACCGCGATTTCGACGGTAAAGTCTGGTAACACAAGTGTTAAGTTTTGTGTTGCGGTCGATCACCTAAGACCGACTTACCCCAAGCCCTACACACTATTGCAGGTCCAGGAGTGGAGAGTTCCCAAATTTTTTGCTGTCGGCAAGGCCCGTCGTGGAAAAATTGCTCAGTTCGCGACGTGCGTGTTCCGCAGAGAGAACGCCGCGGCTCTCACCGCGGCGTAAGTGTAAAGATGAGTCGTTGGCGTCAGACTGAGTTTAATGGGCGGACACAGTTTGACGGGCCAGTTCCTTGGCCCGATCGCTTGCCCGCTCCCGTTCTCCGACTTCGTGCAACTCGAGATGCTTGGTCTCCGGCGAGAACCACAGGCTGACGAAGGTCATAATTGCGCCGATCGTCAGGATGACGGCTGGGGACAACCACAGGTCCTGTTTTTCAATCGCAGCGATAAAGGGGATCCTGTGGGCCCACCATACGTAAACGCTGAACCACGCTCCCAGCAGCGCCCCCGAGGAATAACCGAAGCCGACACCCGCCGCGCGCCGTTTGGTCGGGAAGCGTTCGCACAAGTAGGCGGGAACCACTCCCCATGCCAGCTTGAGCATTGCCGCCATCACGGTTCCGAGCACGGCTAGCCACAAATTCCGCTGGATGGCCGCGTGATAGAGAACATAAAACACGGGAATCCCGAACACGACGAGAAAGACGCAGTACCACTGGGTGAGAATCTTTCTTCCCGTCTTGTCTGACAGCCAGCCGTAGAAGTTGTAGCCGAGGAAGGCCATGAAAAGGGCAAAGCCGTAGACCAAGCTGTAGGTCGTGGTATTGAATCCACGTCCCTTCAGGGTGAGGATATTGGGAAGAAATCCGTAGACCGAATAGTCGGTGAGGAACAAGCCAGTCATGAAGAAGAAGACCTGCAGGAAGTCCCACAGTTGGGGAGGTTTGAACAGATTGAGGAACGGAGACTTCTCGATCTTTCCCTCGGCCTTGGTCTTTTCGAACTCCGGCGATTCCTCAAGATTGTTTCTGATATACAGCGCGACGAAAACTGGGATGACTCCAGTCATGAAGGCGATGCGCCAGCCATATGCCGCCATCGCTTCTTTGCTTGTCAGAATCGAAATCAGCGCGAATACAAGAGCTGCGAACACATAGCCAAGGGGGAAGCCTGACTGGATGAAACCGCCAATCGCGCCGCGTCTCTTTTGGGGAGCGTATTCAATGGCAAAGGTGTGTCCGACCGCGTATTCGCCACCGAAGAAGACGCCCATGAGCAACCGCAGTAGGCAAAAAATGACATACGACCAGATGCCGATTTGGGCGTAGGTGGGAAGGAATCCTCCTAGGAGGGACATCACGCCCACGCCACCGATGGTGAGGATGAGGAGAAACCGCCTCCCAATTTTATCGGCATAGCGTCCAAAAATCGCCGAGCCGACAGGCCTTGCGGCCATGGTAATGGAATAAGAGAATACGATGACAATGTACTGCCACGCCGCGCTACCCTTGGGTGAAACGAATACCTTCACCAAGATCGGCGCCATGACCAGCACCAGCCCCATGTCATAGGCATCCAACATGAAGCCCAGGAACTGGGAGGTCATTGCCATCTTTGTTTGTTTCGATAATTGCTGTTCCGCCATAACAACTCCTGCCGATGAAAATAAGCCGCAATGCGGGGCTAGATTTAGCACGTTTGGCAGGCGAACGTTAGCGACGCGCATCACCTGTGATTGTGACGCGTGAACATAGGCCTGATCGCGCTGCGAAACCCAGAATCCGCTATCGTTGCGAGGCTCGTGCTCCCACGAAAGTGGCAAGTCGGTTTCCGTGGCCTTCTGAATCGGCTTCTTATTTCCGCTAACTAGCGCAGAATCTGTCGCTTATGGGGCGCGAACCAAAGATAGCGTACATTACCGCTCACACGCACAATGTGAGCAATGTCACATTTAGCCGTGAGCTATGTCCGCCAGCCTCGCCCATGTTGTCCCTTACAGTTCCCCTCCGAGGCCAATTCACAGATGGGATTCACCGATCAGGATTCCACTGACGCCAGACGTCCCGTCGGGTATTGAATTGCGCCCACCTGCTTGGAGGCGAAGATGCGAGATTCTTTCCGGTCATCGGTAGTGTGCCTGCTCGCGATCGCGTGTCTCTTGGTTCCAGTGGCAGTGTTTGCTGCTGACTCAAGTCCCACGCCCACCGCGGATCCCACCAACGCGGCCACCAGCGCCGCAACTACGAACAGCGGCGCCAGTGTAGGAACGGGTGCCGTCAGTCCAACCTTGGTCGATCTCCTGGTAAAAAAGGGAATCCTGACCAAAGCGGAAGCCAGCAGCCTGGGAAATCTATCAGGCTCCGCTGGCATGCAGCAGTTGCTGCTTTTGCTGAAAGCCAAAGGTGTTGTCAACGATTCGGAAGCGGCGGAGCTGAAAAATGCCGCGGATGCAGAAACCTTGCACTCGCTGGGTGATGCAGAATCGGGTCCCACTCAATACGCAAGTCTCACAACTCCGGGCGCAGGCCAGGCGGCAGGCCCGAAAGAAGTCCCCGCTCCGGTAGTCATTCCCGCTATTGCGCCGGTCCGGGTACTTCCGATTGATGCGCCGGTCAAGGAGGGTCTGGCACCCGCCCTGAAATTGGGCGCGATAAGAGTAACGCCGTACGGCTTTATCAAGTCCACGGCGACGTACGACTCCAGCGCACCTCATGGAGATGACTTCCCGCTCCCCGGCTTCATAAACGCCGACACTGGCCCCAATCCCGACCCCGAATTCCACCTCAAGGCGCGGGCAACCCGTTTCGGTTCCAAATTCGAGTGGCCCGATGTTTCGAAAAACATTACGGTCACCGGGCAAATTGAGGCCGATTTCGAGGGCAACTTCAGCGAGGTTGACAACCGCAACGTCTCCAGCATTCGCAGCAATGCGCTTCAACTGCGTTTGGCCTTTGGAAGAATCGATTGGACTGTGAAGCCGAACTCGGACATCTTCTTCGAAGCCGGACAAGACTGGACAATTTACGGCTCGAGCGCAATGATGAACTTGTTCGATACCACGTTCTTTGGCGCCTACTGGGGCAACACTTACGAGCGCTCTCCACAGTTTCGTCTCGGCCTGATACAGAAACTGGGCGGCTCGCGTAATTGGAAACTCTCTCCAGAGTTTGCCATCATGATGCCGTCGCAAGGCATCCTCCCGGCAAGTGGCGTTACTTGCACGGCCGCAAATATAGCCGAAGGCACGCCCTGCACTTTCGTCAACGGGCTTGCAAACCAGATTGGATACGGCGAGCGCCAGGGCGCAGACTCGGCTAAGCCGGAGCTGGAATCCAGGGTCGTACTGCAATTCCAACTGGACAAAGCTCCCGGCGTGGTTCCGGCGCAGATCCTGTGGAGCGGCTACTACGCTTGGCGTACAGCGACAATACTGGCCTCTGCTGTACCGACCGCTTACAAAGCTGACTTCCCTCGGGGTGTTGACGTTAACAGCAACGGGTACGGCAATCAGTTGGCGGTCTCACTCCCAACCCGCTGGTTGACAGTGGTTGCCAGTGGTTACATGGGAGCTGACCTGCGGTTCATGTTCGGTGGCCAGCTCCAGTCGATCTACAGCCAGGCGGCCGGGCTGACCAACACGGCAAGTGGCTTCTCGGTGGATCGGGCTTCTACTGCGACCTTTGGGCTCAACGCGGCCGGGCAGCCCGTGGTTGCTCCGCAACTGCCAGTGCGAGGTTACGGCGGATTCATCCAGGCCGGTTTCCCCATCTCACGCTGGTTCAATGCCGACCCGAAAGGCCGGAATGCAGGCTGGCAAGCCTACTTCGAATACGGTGTTGATGCAGCTAATGCCAATGACTTCAGGTACGCCAAGGACATTAGCGCGACGGAAGGAGGCCGTGCCCATCAAGAGCAACGTGAAAGCCGTAACTGTGTTCTACAAGATGAATCCCTGGGTGCAGTTCGGTTTTGAAGAGAGCCACTACCAGAGCGATGCTCTTCCGAATACCGTCGGTATTTGCACCACCAAGATCTCCGGGTTGCCAAACTGCACGTCGGTTGACTGGCGTTCGGAGTTCGGCCCGGTGTTCACCTTCTAAGCAGCAGTTGTACAACCTCAACGGGGTGGCCGCAGCGGTGTGCCACCCCTTTTTCCTGCGCGGCGAAGACTGCCTGCACGGTCGTGAAGCAGGGCGAGGCTGGCTTCGGCGGCAGGCGGCTCAAGCGGGCTTTCCAGCGCCACAGCCGGGCCGATGTGTCATACGTCACAACTCCTTGTGACCTACTTCCGCGTTCCGCTTTGGCGGCCCGCTTTACATTTTGGTTAAGCGTAATTCTGCGGAGGAATTCTTCTCCGCTGCATCTGCTTGGCGTCCAACTCAATGGCACAGCCAACCGTCGAAGGGAAGGAAAATGTCGGTATCCGTCCTCGCTCCCCCGCAACTTTCATCGGAAGAAATCAAATCTTCTCTGACCGGAATGATTGCCGGCGACCGCATTCTCATTCGTCCCATCGACTTGATCGCCTGTGCCGCGGATGCCAGCTTCTACCGGCTGATCCCAAAAGCCGTGGTACGGGCGAAGAGCTTGGACGAGATACGTGCGCTATTTGCCTTTAGCCAACACACGCAAGTGCCGATGACGTTTCGTGCTGCCGGGACCAGCCTGTCGGGGCAATCGATTTCCGACGGATTGCTGGTGGACGTGGCGCGCCACTGGCGCGAAGTACTCGTGGAGGAGGGTGGCAGAAAAATACGCGTGCAGCCCGGCGTTATCGGCGCACGCGCCAACCAGGTTTTGATTCCGTATGGCGCCAAGATCGGTCCCGATCCCGCATCCATCGCGACTTGCACGCTGGGGGGAATATTGTCGAACAACTCCAGCGGCATGTGTTGCGGCGTTGAGCAGAACGCGTATCACACGCTTCATTCAATGAAGTTTATGTTGCCTTCCGGAACCGTCATTGATACAGCGCTGCCCAATGCGGATGAGGAATTTCATGCCCGCGAATCGGAACTGGCGCGCGGAATCCTCGCACTGAAATCGCAGTTGCAAGACAATCCCGCTTTGCGCGAGCGGGTACGCAACAAGTACCGGATGAAGAACACCACCGGCTACTCGCTGAATGCGTTTCTTGACTTCGACAAAGCCGTGGATATTTTTCAGCACGTGTTGATTGGCTCGGAGGGCACGCTGGCCTTCATTGCCGAAGCTGTACTGATCACCGTTCCCGATCTTCCCGTGAAGTACACTGGACTGCTTCTTTATCAGGATTTGTATGCTGCGGCGGCTTCGATCGTGCCGCTGCGGCAAGCGGGCGCCAAGACACTGGAGATCATGGACCGAGCCTCGCTGCGGTCGGTTGAAAATCAGGCCGGCGTACCGCCCTCGCTGCGCACCTTGCCGGACGGCGCTGCCGGACTGCTGGTGGAGTTTCAATCGGCCGCCGAGAGCGATCGCACAGAACTGGAGAAGGTTGCGGCCGACGCTGTAGGCGGCCTGCAACTGCACGAGCCCGCCCGATTCACGCATGTGGCATCGGAACAAGCGCTGCTGTGGAAGATACGCGCCGGGCTATTCCCGTCAGTCGGTTCGGTGCGCAGGACCGGCACCACCGTGATCATCGAAGATGTTGCGTTCCCGATCGAGGCCCTGGCTGACGCAGCCCACGAGCTCACGCGGCTTTTCCACAAACATGAGTATGAGAATGCCATCATCTTTGGTCATGCCAAGGACGGAAATCTGCACTTCGTCATCACCCAGAGCTTCAACGACCAGGCGGTGATTGACCAGTACGCGCGCTTCATCGACGACGTAGTCGAGTTGGTTGTTGAGCGCTATGACGGCGCCCTGAAGGCCGAGCACGGCACGGGGCGAAACATGGCTCCGTTCGTCAAGACCGAGTGGGGAACTGACGGCTACGCAATCATGTGCCGGCTGAAGGAACTGGTCGATCCCAGCAATCTGCTGAACCCGGGCGTGATCATCAATCCTGACCGGCTGGCGCACCTCGCCAATCTGAAACAGTTGCCGTCGGTAGAAGCAGAGATCGACAAGTGCATCGAGTGTGGCTACTGCGAGCCCAAGTGCCCCAGCCGTGAGCTGACCTTGACGCCCCGGCAGCGCATCGTGGTGCGTCGCGAGATGGCGCGATTGCAGGGGAGCGGAAAGCGTTCCCCACTCTACGCCGCCCTGGACGCAGAATTTCCCTACATGGCGCTCGACACCTGCGCTACCGATGGACTTTGCGCGACCGCGTGTCCGGTGAGTATCGACACGGGGCAACTGGTCAAGCGCTTTCGTGCGATTCGCTCATCGGCTGCGGCGAAGCAGTGGGCGGTGCGCATCAGCGAGCATTTCAAGCTGACGGAACGCGTCCTGCGCTGGTCGCTGCGAACGGGACACGTTGCCGAGGCCGTAATCGGAGTAGGCGGAATGCGGCGCCTGACCCGCGCACTGAAACGGATCGCCGGAGACACTGTCGTTGAGTGGACATCCGACACGCCTCATGCAGCCGCTCCGGTGCCGAAGACGCAACGCGCCGGAGCGCAGGCCATTTATTTTCCCGCGTGTATTTCTCGCGTGATGGGACGCTTGCCGGGCGAACCTGAAGATCGCTCCCTGATGGAGCTGACTGTCGAGTTGGGACGCCGTGCCGGAGTGCCGCTCCACATCCCGGTGGACGTCGCTGGAACTTGCTGTGGGACGCCTTTCTCGTCGAAGGGATTCAGCAGCGCTCATGCCATCGCGATTAACGCAGCAGTCGAGCGCTTCTGGAGGTGGTCGGAGCAGGGAAGACTGCCCATCGTGGTTGACACCAGTCCCTGCACCTACGGATTCAAGACTGCGCGTCCTTACCTGACGCCAGAGAACCAGACACGTTTCGACCAGATGACATTTGTCGATGCCATCGAGTTCGTTCATGACGAGTTGCTGCCGAAGTTGCCGGTCAAAACCAAGTCGCACTCGGTGGCCCTGCATCCGGTGTGCTCGGTGACCAAGATGGGCATCACCGCAAAGCTGGAAGCGATTGCGCGCGCTTGCAGCGAGCAGGCAACGATTCCCTTGGATGCCGGTTGTTGCGGCTTCGCGGGCGATCGCGGTTTTCTGTTTCCTGAGCTGACGGAAGCGGCTACCAGGCATGAATCCGCCGAAGTGAAAGCGAAGCAGCCAGATGAGTGCTACTCCAGCAGCCGCACCTGCGAGATCGGCATGAGCCGCTCCACCGGACAAATCTATCGCTCCTACATGTACCTGTTGGAAAAGGCGACGCGGTAGGGCGATGGTGGGACGGTTTCTGCCAGCGAAGTTCTATCTGCGACCGGCCATAGCTGTCGGTGGGATGTGTGACCTCCAGTCTCTTGAGGTTGAAGGTTTAGCCATTCATCCTGCGTAGGTCACATCATCTGGTGACAATGCGCACTGTTTTTTAGACATTGAGCCGCCAAAATCGCAGGGAACCCCACACGGCAAGGCATAGCTGTCTCTATGTTGCCGCACATTGCTGTGCGCAAATGATAAGGAGCGTTTGATGAAGGAATTTTCGAAGGGATTGCAATTATTCGGTGGAGCCCTGCTGCTTGCCTCAGCACCGGCTGTGGCGCAGCAAGTCACCGGCGTTCCCGGTTCCCCCACCGCAACCACAACCATTGACGGCAGATATCTGCCGCCACCGCCGCAGAAATTCGGCGGTCAGATTGAACTCAACGCCGATCAATCCAAGCCGTATTGGCCGATGAACGTTGTGCCTCCCAAGGGTGCACCCAACGTCCTGCTTATCATGACCGATGACGTCGGCTTCGCTGCGCCGAGCACCTTCGGCGGAGTCATTCCGACGCCGGCACTCGACCGTGTCGCGGCCATGGGCTTGCGCTACACCAACTTCCATTCCACCTCGCTATGCTCACCCACACGCGCCGCCCTGATCACTGGCCGCAATCATCACTCTGTGGGTTTCGGCGTGGTCTCCGAAGCCGCTACCGGTTTCCCCGGCTACAACAGCGTCATCGGCAAAGACAATGCCACCATTGGCCGCATTCTGCTGGAGAATGGCTATCGCACCTCATGGTTCGGCAAAGACCACAACACGCCCTCTTACATGGCGAGCCAGGCCGGTCCGTTTGACCAGTGGCCAACCGGGATGGGCTTCGAACACTTCTACGGTTTCGTCGGCGGTGACAGCAGCCAGTGGGAGCCCAACCTGTTTAACGACACCACGCCGATCTATCCGTACATCGGGCATCCCGGCTGGAACCTGACCACGGCGATGGCGGACGATGCCATTCACTGGTTGAACCAGTTGAACGACATCAATCCGGCGCTGCCTTTCTTCCTGCACTACGTTCCAGGTGGTACACATTCTCCGCACCAACCCACGCCGGAGTGGATTGAAAAGGCGCAGAAGCTGCATATGTTCGACAACGGCTGGAATGCTGTGCGCGACCAGATCTTCGCTAACCAGAAGAAGCTGGGCGTGATTCCGCAGGATGCGCAACTCACCCCCTGGCCTGACCAGCTCCTCCAGAAGTGGGACACGCTCACTCCGGACGAGAAAAAGCTGTTCATTCGTCAGGCAGAAGTCTATGCCGCCTACCTGATGTATACCGACGCCGAGATCGGGCGTGTCATCAGCGAAGTCGAGCGCGAGGGCAAGCTGGACAATACGCTCATCATCTACATCAGCGGCGATAACGGTGCGAGCGCTGAAGGTTCACCAAACGGTACACCGAGTGAGGTGCTGCAATTCAACGGTATTGAGCTGCCCGTCGCCGATCAGATGAAGTTCTATGACGCCTGGGGCTCTCAACAGACCTATGCTCATTTTGCGGTTCCTTGGGCGTGGGCCTTTGACACTCCTTACAAGTGGACCAAACAGGTTCCCTCCTTCTTCGGCGGAACACGTCAAGGCATGGCCATCGCCTGGCCTGGACACATTAAGGATGCCGGCGGCATTCGGTGGCAATTCCACCATGTGATCGACATCGTGCCTACCATTCTGGAGGTCACCGGCATTCCCGCACCAGTCATGGTGGATGGCATTGCCCAGAAGCCGATTGAAGGCGTGAGCTTGGCCTACACCTTCGACAAAGCCAACGCCAACGCACCGTCCCCGCACCGCACCCAGTACTTCGAAATGCTGGGCGTGCAGGGTCTCTATGACGATGGTTGGATGCTGAGTGCCGTTCCGATCCGTCCTCCGTGGCAGCTGCTCGGCACAGCGATTGCAAATCCCGCGACCGCCTTTAAGTTCGAGCTGTACGATGTCCGGCATGATTGGACCCAGTACACCGACATTGCTGCGAAAAACCCCGCGAAGGTCCAGGAAATGAAGGACCTGATGTTTGCGGAGTTCGCCAAATATCAGGTATTACCACTCGATGCCGCCGCCGCGACCCGGATGGTTACTCCTCGCCCGAGCACCGCGGCTGGCCGGACTGTGTTCACCTACACCGGTGTGCCCGTGACCGGCATTCCAACCGCCAGCGCGCCGGACGTGTTGAATACCTCGTACACTATTACTGCAGAGGTAGAAATTCCGCAGGACGGTGCTGAGGGTATGATTAACACGAACGGCGGCCGCTTCGGCGGATATGGCCTCTACCTCCTGAAGGGAAAACCGGTATTCACCTGGAACCTGCTCGATCTCAAGCGCGTGAAATGGGAGGGCCCGGGTGTGCTTGGCGCTGGCCATCATACGCTGGAGTTCGACTTCAAGTACGACGGACTGGGTTTCGCGACCCTGGCTTTCAACAACATCAGCGGCATCGGGCGCAGCGGTACCGGGACGTTCAAGGTTGACGGCAAAGTCGTCTCAACCCAGACGCTGGAGAAAACCGTCCCGCTCCTTCTTCCCTGGGATGAGACCTTCGACATCGGCAGCGACACCGGTACACCAGTGGATGATCAGGACTACCAAGTCCCGTTCACTTTCACTGGCAAGATCGACAAGCTGATCTATGCTTTGGATCGTCCGCAACTCACGCCCGCCGATATTCAGAAGCTGAAGCAAGGCGAGATGGCGGCAGCAGACGCGCAGTAACAACGCGGTCCGACGGAAGGGCAGCTCTCGCGAGCTGCCCTGATTCATAACGCACATCATCTTCGAAGGAGTCACACCGTGAAAACGAAAGTAACGCTGCTGGCGGTCCTGGGACTGCTGGCACTTCTACTTATTACTTCATGCACGCAAAACAAACCCGCCGAGCCGGCCGCGAACGCAGGCTTGGAGGAAGCACTCAGCATCGCCACCGATGCCTACATCTACGGCTACCCGCTGGTCACCATGGACATGACGCGCAAGCAATTCACCAACGTTACCGTGCCCGATGCCGCGCACGCACCGATGGGACAAATCCTGAAGCTGCGCACCTATCCCGCCGTGGATAACCACACCGTCACCGCTCCCAATGCCGACACGCTTTACACCTTGTCCTGGATCGATGTTTCTAAGGAGCCGTGGATCTACAGCATCCCAGACATGGGCGACCGCTACTACTTGATGCCGATGCTGGATGGTTGAACCGACGTGTTCCAGGTTCCCGGCAAACGCACCACCGGCGACAAGGCGCAGAAGTACGCCATCACAGGGCCTGGCTGGACGGGTACATTGCCCGCAGGCGTAACGGAATACAAGTCGCCCACCGGCTTGGTTTGGATTCTGGGCCGCATCTATTGCACCGGCACCCCCGCCGATTACACAGCCGTACATGCTTTGCAGGATAAGTTCTCGCTGGCGCCTCTGAGTTCTTACGGAAAGCCATACACGCCGCTGCCGGGCGAAGTAGATGCGAACTTCGATATGAAGACTGCCATCCGCGACCAGGTGGACGCGTTAAGCGTTACCGATTATTTCAACTACCTGGCCAAACTGATGAAGACCAATCCGCCGACTGCGGAAGACGCTCCCGTGGTTGCCCGGATGGCCAAGATCGGGCTCGTCCCGGGACAGGACTTCGACCCCAGCAAGTTGGGCGCGTTCGACGAGGAAGCCATCAAGGCTGTGCCCAAGGCGGCGCAGTTGAAAATCATGGCTCAATTTAAGCAGCTGGAGCCAATCAACGGCTGGATGTTTACCACCAAGACCGGCCTCTACGGCACCGATTACACGCAACGCGCGCTGATCACCGCCATCGGCCTGGGTGCGAACCGCCCGCAAGACGCGATTTATCCCACCGGCGAGAAGGATGCCGACGGCAAAGGTTTTGACGCGGCCTCCAATAAGTACGTCATCCACTTCGACAAGGGGCAGATGCCACCGGTGAACGGCTTCTGGTCTCTGACCATGTACGACGAGAAGTATTTCTTCGTGCCTAACCCGCTCAACCGTTACACGCTGAGCCCGCGCAACAAGCTCGTGATGAACGCTGACGGTTCGGTGAGCCAGTCTATCTGCAGGCCGAGTCTCCGGGCAAGGCCAAGGAAGCCAACTGGCTGCCGGCGCCGAAAGCGAAGTTCATCCCCATGCTGCGCCTATACTGGCCGAAGGAAACTCCGCCCTCGATCATCGATGGCACGTGGAAGCCGCCAGCGATAGCAGTAGTGAAATGATTTCAACCGGGGCAGCTCGCAAGGGCTGCCCTGCTGTTAGCAACCCGCAAACCCCATCGTCGAAGTCGTGCTACCCTCTTGCTTTGCTCGCCGTCTAGAGTACGGGCCTGCGTTTCCCGGCAGATGCCCTTTGGAGCCCTGCGAATGATGTCTACCCGGAAGTCCTTGAATTTCGTCCTTGTGCTGGTTGCCATTATCGCTTTCGGTCTTCTTGCTGGCTATGCGCAGGAGGCGCCGAAACGAGAGACTCACGGCATCAACGTCGCCAACATGGAGCGGTCGGTCAAGCCGGGCGACAACTGGTATGAATACTGCAATGGCGAGTGGATTAGGCGCACCGAAATTCCGCCCGATCGGTCGCGAATCGGCGTCTTCACAACGCTTGCCGACTTGAGCGACAAGCGCACTGCCGCGCTGATTGAAGACGCGGCCAAAAGCGGCGGGTCGGCCAGCTCCAGTTCGCGCAAGATTGCCGATATCTACAACTCTTACATGGACGAGGCCGGCATCGAAGCCAAAGGCCTTGCGCCTCTCGAGCCTCATCTGAAGGCCATCGCTGCCATCAATAACGAGAAAGAGCTGGCGGCTGCGTTAGGGGAAACACTGCGGGCTGATGTCGATGCGCTGAATAACACTAACTTCCATACCTCGCACCTGTTTGGACTTTGGGTCGCTCCCGGCTTCAACGATTCCGATCACTATGCCGCTTACCTGCTGCAGGGAGGCCTGCAATTGCCCGACCGCGAGTACTACTTGTCGGACAGCGAGCATATGCGTGACATCCGCACCAAGTATCAGGCGCATGTCTCAGCCATGCTTAAGCTGGCGGGATTCGCGGACACGGACGCTCGTGCCGAACGTATTGTCGCGTTGGAGCACGCGATCGCGGAAAAACACTTGACCCTGGCGGAGAACGACGACATCCACAAGGCCAACAACACCTGGACGCAGGCGGACTTCGCCACCAAAGCCCCGGGCCTCGACTGGGCTGAGTACTTTCGCGGCGCGGGCCTCAGCAAGCAAGCCCGCTTCACCGTGTGGCAGCCCACGGCGTTCGTCGGCGAGTCCGCTCTCGTCGCGTCCACTCCGCTCGACACGTGGAAAGACTGGCTGGCGTATCACCTGATCGAAGAGTATGCCCCGGTTCTGCCGAAAGCTTTGGCTGACGAACGCTACGCCTTCTTCGGCAAGGAGCTTCAGGGCGCGCCTGAACAGCGGCCTCGCTGGCAGCGTGGCGTGGTGATCGTGAACAGGTACCTCGGCGACGACGTGGGAAAAATCTACGCTGAGCGCTACTTCTCTCCGGAAGCCAAGGCCCAGGCTCAGGCCATGGTGGCCAATATCATTGCGGCTTTCCGCAAGCGTATTGACGCGCTCCCGTGGATGGCGGCTTCTACCAAAGCCGAAGCCCAGGCCAAGCTGAATACGCTGTATGTCGGCGTCGGCTACCCGGAAACGTGGATTGACTACTCAGCCTACCAAGTGAAGCCGGATGACATCTTTGGCAACATGTGGCGCGGCAATCTTTTTAAGTATGACCGCGAAGTAGCGCGGCTGGGCGCACCGGTCAACCGCAAAGAATCGGACCATGGATCCGCAAACCGTCAACGCCGTCAACTTGCCGCTGCAGAACGCGCTCAGCTTCCCGGCCGCCATACTGCAACCTCCGTTCTTTGACCCGCTGGCGCCGGCGGCGGCCAACTATGGCGCTATTGGCTCGATTATCGGCCACGAGATCAGCCACACCTTCGATTCCGAAGGCTCAGCGTTTGACTCTAAAGGCCGCGTACGCAATTGGTGGACGCCTGCCGACCTCGAACATTTTGAAGCGGCCACCGCTAGACTCGTCGCACAGTACGACACTTACAAACCTTTTCCTGACCTCTCGCTCAACGGCAAGCAAACCCTGGCCGAGAATATCGCCGACGTCGCGGGTATCTCTGCTTCGTATGACGGCTATCGCGCCTCACTCGCGGCCAAGACGGCACCGGTGCAGGATGGTTACTCCGGAGACCAGCAGTTCTTCATCGCCTTCGGCCAGAACTATGCATCGAAGACGCGGGAAGCTGCGCTTCGCCAGCAGGTAGCAGTTGATTCGCACTCGCCCGCGCAGTTCCGGGCAGACACGGTGCGCAATATCGACGCCTGGTATCCGGCATTCGATGTCAAGCCGGGAGATAAGCTGTACCTTGCGCCAGCGGAGCGTGTAAGGATCTGGTGACGGATCGACGCTGGTAGATCACTGAGGCGCTCGACACGGAGGTCGGTACGCCGGGCTTGGTTGAATCGCGCCGCACGATCGTAGCGCAAACCAGCGGCGACGTCCCACTGTGGCCAGCCTGGCAAGCTGCGCTTCGGAACTGTTAGCTAACCCCACCTGCCCGCCCCCTATTGCGCCGGCGGTTGGTGGGTTGGCTTGTGAGCCGTGGTACCGCTGGTCACTCCCAGACGGCGAAGCCGGTCGCGCGCCTGCGATGCTTCGATGGAGCGCGGATAGCGGGCGATGAGGCTGTTCAACTCGCGAATGCCGGCATCGCGCTGCCCGAGCTCAAGCAGAGCGTAGCCCTTCTTCAACTGAGCCGCCGCTGCCTTGTTTCCGCCGGGATACTGCTCCAGCACTTTGTCATAGTCGCGCGCCGCCGCTTCGAAATTTCCCTGACGATACTCGATGTCGGCCACATAGAACTGGGCGTTGCCGGCCAGATCGGTATTCGAGTAATACTTGAGGTAATCGCCAAATTCCTGTGAAGACAAATCATATTTCCCCGAGTTGTAATCGCGCAGAGCGTTGTTGTAAAGAACGTCCGCCGGAGGCGCCTCGGGGGGCACCGGATTAGACGCTGCGCCTGCGCCCGGCGCTCCCGGGTTGTTGGGCGGTCCGGCGGGAGCGGTCATTCCGGGCTGTCCGGCTGCCAGATTCTGCCCGCCTTGCTGCATGTCGTCGAGCTGCTTGCTGACCTTGGCCAGGCGGGACTTCAACTCGTCGACCGTGTCGTGCAGTGACTGGATCTGTCCCGAGATCTGATCCATGCGGCCATTGGTGTCGGTGGCCTGACCCTGCATCTTTTGCTGCATCTCATTGACCGCAGCGCTCATCTTGTTGACGCTGTCGGCACTCTGCTCGACCAGGTTTTTCATCGCGCCCAAATTCAGGTCGACCGATTGCTGCATGCGGGACACCTGGTCCTGCAGCGCCTGAACCTGAGTTTGCAGTTGGATCATGTCTTTGTTCGCGCCGAACGCCGGGCTTAACATTGCCAGCATCAACGCAGCGATTGCCGCTACATTGTTTCGAAGTCGCATAGTCCTATCCTGTTCCTGAGTTTGCACTGCTGATGAGACTACACCAGCCCGGAAAAAGTGATCGGTTCGACGCCATTTCAGCCAGTACGATTTGAATGGGACCGAGTTGAACCGTTCGCCGAAAAGTCGATTTGCTATTCGGGTAGTGCGGGCCCTTCAGGCCCGCGTTAGCCATGGTCTGTAACAAAAGGCTTCAGCCCCGGAGGTACAGCCGTCAAAGCTGCAATTTAGCGGTTTCGTGGATTTCCGGTATGCACCTCAGGGCCTAAAGGCCGCTCCCTTTCTAACCATGTGATGCGGCGCTGAAGCGCCGTACTATACCCGAGCGTCCCGCTACCTCTGATAAACAAAGTGCGCCCGGCGGTTTTGCTGCCAGCATGACTCGTTGCTTTCGGTGCAGAACGGTTTTTCCTTGCCGTAGCTGATGGTGCGCATGCGGTCAGAAGCAATACCGAGCTGCTCCAAAGCTTGCTTGGCTGCGTTGGCCCGATTGTCGCCGAGCGCCAGGTTGTATTCGGTCGAACCGCGTTCGTCACAATGGCCCTCGATGATGAACTTCATGTTCGGGTGCTGTTGCAGAAAACGCGCATCCCCCTGCAAAACCTGCTGATACTGCCGAGAAATATCGTAGCTGTCGTAGTCGTAGAACACATCCTTCATGTTCTCCGAAAACAACTGCTCCTCGGTGCCGCTAGGGGCGGGTGGCGGCGGTGTAGGGGCCGGCGTGACGGTGACGCGCGCCGTAGCCTCCTGCGTGCCGGAGACGTTCTTCGCGACCAGATGATAGGTAGTCGAATCCGCTGGTGTCACGGTGCGCGAACCGCTGGGATCGACCTCGCCCAGTTGATCGATGGTGACGTCGGTCGCGTTGGTGGTCCTCCACGTCAAAGTGCTTGATTGGCCCGCATTAATTGTGTTGGGATTGGCCGTCAATGAGGCAGTAGGCGCCGGAGGCGGTGGTGGCGGGGGCGGCGCGGTGGCCACCTTCTTCTTAGCGCAAGCACTTACGGCCAGCACCACGGCCAGGGCAACGATAATCCGGATCCATTGACTCCTTGTAAGCTTCAATTCTTCTTCCTCCGTCTTTCAGCGAGAGCACTCGCAGCAGTTCATGGCAGGGCCGAAGTGTGCTCCTTCCGCGCCCATAAGCGTACAGGGCCCCAAAACTACTTAAAGCTCCAATTCGGCTGGGTGTTTTCTCCCGCCGTCGTCAATTGCCGTACTTCGCTTCCATCCGCGAGCATGGAATAGATCTGCACCCGCCCGGTGCGGCTCGACTGAAACACGATGTGCCGTCCGTCGGGCGACCACGAAGGAAAATCGTTGCGCCCCTCTTCGTGGGTCAATTGTGCCCATTGTTTGCTGGCGACGTCCATCAAATAGATGTCGCTGGCCCCGGGTGCGCCCGGGCCATAATGACGGACCCAGGCGAACGCCAGGTACTGGCCATTGGGCGACCATGATGGCGACACGGCATAGCCTTGATCGGTAACCCGAACCACGTTCGTACCATCTGATGCCATTGTGTAGATTTGGGGTAGCCCGGTGCGCCCGCTTACCCAGGCGATTTGTGCATTCGTTTTGGGGTTCCAGGTGGGCGAAACATCCGGTCCCCGGCTCTGGGTGAGGCGGCGAGGACGTCCACCCGCGGCGTTGACGGAGTAGATCTCCGTGTTGCCGGGCAGCGAGGACGAGAACGCGATGGTCTGTCCGTCGGAGGACCACGCGGGCGAGTAATTGTCTCCCCCGAAGCGCTGGAAGCTGACCTCACGGCCCAGTTCCAGGGAGTGCATCAGGATTTGCCAGCCCTCCTTGGTCATGCCGGAGTAGGCTACCCGGGTGCCGTCTGGCGAGACGTGGGGTGAAAGCGCAATGCTTTTCAGGTGAGTCAGCTGCTTTTGATCGGCGCCGTCATAATCCATCTGCCAGATTTCCTTTGAGCCGCTGCGATTGCTGACGAAGTAGATCTTGGTCTCGGCGACGCCGTTGATGCCGCCGCCCAGGCGAAAGATGATTTCGTCGGCGAAGCGGTGGGCTATGAGGCGGGCATTGGCTTCGTTGGCCTGCTCACGATATTGCTTGCCCAGCACCTGCGGAGACTGCGGGCTCTTGGTGTCGTATAACCAGCCTTGGACATTCAGCGATCCGCCCTGAGTTCCGAGATTGCCGAAGGCCAGCATGCTTGCATTCGGCGGCAGGTTGCCCCATTCATTGAGATGCACTTCCTGCGGAGCGCCCGGCACGGACATGGGATAGAAACTCTTGGACACCATGTCGAAGATTCCCGCTGTCTGCAGGTCGTTCCACAGCGTGACGTTGAAGATCGCTGCCAGGTTCTGCGTACCCGTATCAGGGGTGACCAGCTTGAAGTCGGGCACGGCAAGGCGGATCTTCTCAACCCCGAGTCCAGTACCGGTACGAATCCAGTCCTGGGCCGACATAACCGCAATAGCAAAGAGGACGAACAACGCCAACAAAATTGCCCCGTATCGATTCATGCTTTACCTATCATCCCTACCTTCATCTGCCGTTGCCGCTGGAGCATCTGGCGCTTTGAAGGGGCACGGCTTTAAGGCCGCCAAAAAGCCGCGTCCATGCCTTGTTTGGGTAGTGTGGCGCTTCAGCGCCGCGTTCCCCGATCAACGATTGAAACGGCCTTCAGGCCGGGGATATCTCGTGGGAGCCGCTGAATGAGCGTCTGCGGACGAAGTACCGCCGGGGCTGAAGCCCCCTTTCACAAAACCACCGCAACGCGGGCCTGAAGGCCCGCACGACCCGAACAATCCATCCACCTCACCGCCGATAGTCAAACCAGAACTCGACGGCCACATAACGGCCTGCGTACTCCTGAGGCAGCGGGCCGAAAGTATCAATGCGTTCCAGCGCCCGTAACGCTGACTGATCGAGCGACGGAATGCCGCTAGACTGTTCCACGCGAATGTTTTCCGGCTGTCCCGAGCGCGTGATTTCAAAATAAATGTAAACCCGGTGCGCGGTATCGATGTTGGGATCCACTTCATACTTCAGCCAGTTTTCCGACACTTTGCGGCGCACCGCATCCACATACCAGCCAAAGCGGCTGCCAAAATCCCCGGTGCCTCCGGTAAAGCTAAGCCCGCCCTTCGCTCCGCCCGCCGTGAAGGATCCGTAAGGTCCGCTGACCGGCCCTCCCTCGCCAAACGGAATCCGATTGTCCTCCGCTTTCGCAACTTGTTTTGGTGGTGGCTTCTTCTGCGCGGACTCTCGCGGTCCGATCTTCTTGGCTTCGCGCGCTGGGATCGGAATCGCCTTCGGTTCTTCCTTCGGAATTTCCTTCGGCAGCGATTGCGTT
Source organism: uncultured Acidobacteriaceae bacterium (assembly GCA_963836295.1). Classification (GTDB taxonomy): domain Bacteria; phylum Acidobacteriota; class Terriglobia; order Terriglobales; family Acidobacteriaceae; genus Bog-257. Next base: position 1,252,035 of record CAWIIY010000017.1, read on the forward strand.
AGTCCCTTTGATTCATTAGCCAACACGTTTTGAACGGGGGTCGGCGGCACAGGTAATGGGATGCTGCTTACCAACGTGGCACTCATTGCTCCACCGCTTCCACCCGTACCTCCCCAATTCTCGCCTCGGGTGCTGGGAATCAGATAGCCGAACAAAGCCAAAGCGAACAGTGCGACATGCAAGGCCACCGACCCGATCAGCGGGCCGCGAACATTGCCCTCTGACGCAAAGATGTCAACGTCGGCTGCCATTCTTCTCCAGCGGCTGGGTCACGATACTCACGTTGGTGATGCCGGACTGCTTCACGGCATCCATCACGGTCGCGAACGCGCCAAAGGGTACATTTTCGTCGGCGCGCACGAACACCGACTGGCCCTCGGGATCGCGAATTTTTTCGCGCAGCCGCGCTGCGATTTGATTGATGTTGATGGGATCGTTGTTGAGGAAGACGCGCTGCTCGCGATCGATGGTGATCACCAGGCGTTCCTCGGTGATCTCCTTGACGGTCTTGGTGTGCGGAATCGCGACTTCAATACCCGACTGCAAGATGGGAGCGGTCACCATGAAGATAATCAGCAACACCAGCACCACGTCCACCAGCGGGGTGACGTTGATGTCGGCCAGTGACGACTGGGTCCGTCCGCGTGAGTCGGTGAACGCCATTACCGCCGCTCCACACTCTCGACCGCGCGCGGGCTGCCCGTCTGGGCTCGCTCGATTTCATTGACCAGTTCCAGGCTGAAGTCGTCCATGCGCGCACCGAACTCGCGAATGTGCTGGCTGAACATGTTGTAGGCGATTACCGCGGGAATGGCAGCGAACAAGCCGGCAGCGGTGGTGATGAGTGCTTCGGAAATGCCTGGCGCGACCGCGCGCAACGTGGCCCCGCTGGCGGTTCCGAGTCCGTGGAAGGCGTCAATGATGCCCCACACCGTTCCGAACAGGCCGATAAAAGGCGTAACCGCCCCGGTGGTCGCCAGCCACGGCAGGCGGCTCTCCAGGCGGCTCAATTCTTCCGACGATGCGATCTGGGTGGCGCGCTGCAAGGCGGGCATGCGGATGGCATGCGGCGCCTGTTTGCGCAGTTCGTCATAGGCGCCTTCGAAGACCGCAATCAGCGGGCTGGGCTTGAACTGTTCCGCGACGGCGGCCACATCCTGCAGCCGCTGTGACTTGCGAAACGCGCGGACGAAGCGATTGCTTTGCACCCGCGCGCGCCGGAACAAACCCCACTTGGAAAAAATGATGGCCCACGATGCGACGCTGAACACCAGCAGAATTAAGAGAACGGTTTTGGCGACGAGACCGCTCGCTTCGATCAGACCTGAGATTTCACCGCCGATGGCCGAGGCAAACAAGCAACAATACACATTCATTGGACGCAATAGGCTCGACTTTCGCTGCTCGCATTATAAGCATTTGACGCGCGAGGCGCAGAGTGGCGGGAAGCAGGTGCCTCACGAGTTAATGCTAGCAAGGCTTGAGTAGTGTACGCGCGTGACTACGATGGCTAAAGGCTAAAAGCTAAGAGCCAAAAGCTAATGGCGAAGAGCGAAGAGCCTTCCTGACAGCTGCCTTTCTGTTACACTGCGCATAACTTCGTCGCGTCGAGAGCTCACGTGCTACTGGAACTGCGGGTCGAAAACTACGCGGTCATTGATAACGTTGCCGTGGAGTTCGCGCCCGGTCTGAATCTGCTGACCGGCGAAACCGGCGCTGGCAAATCCATTCTCATCGACGCGCTGGCGTTGCTTCTCGGCGATAAGGCCTCTACGGATACGATTCGTCACGGCACCGACAAGGCCGTGGTTTCGGCGGTTTTCGAAGCCGAGTCTAAAGCCTTGGATGCTGCGCTGGAAGCTAACGGGCTGGATTCCAATTCTGACGATGCTCAACTGATTCTTCGTCGTGAGATCGCAACCGGCGGCAAGGGCCGCGTCTTCGTGAATAATCAGCCGGCGACGGTGACTGTCCTCAAACAACTTGCTCCGCATCTCGCGGTGATTCATGCACAGAATGAGGCCGTGCTGGCGTTCGATGCGGCCGCGCGGCTGGGGCTGCTGGATGCTTTCGCTGGAGCGGACACCTCGCCGGTTGCGACGGCATTCGAAAAATGGAATAACGTCCGCCACCGCATCGCCGATTTGCAGCGCGATGAGCATGACCGCCTTCGCCTGCTCGACTTGTGGAGCTTTCAGCGTAAGGAGATCGCCGACGCTCGCGCGCAGCCGGAAGAAGACGCGAAGCTCGAGGCCGAGAAGCGCGTACTGGCCAACTCCGAAAAGGTCTTCACGGCAGCCATGGCAGCCTACGACGCGCTCTACGAGAATAACTCTTCGGCAGCGGCTTCGATTCGCGCGGCGACACGGCATATCGAGGAGCTGTCGCGCTTCGACGAGAAATTCCGTCAGTCATTGCCCGAGCTTGAGTCTGCGCGTATCACCCTGGAAGATATCGGTCAGACGCTGCGGGACTATGCGGAAGGCATCGAGGCTTCGCCCGTGCGACTGGCCGAAGTGGAAGACCGGCTGGCCTTGCTCGATCGCATGAAGCGGAAATACGGACCGACGCTTGACAACGTGATCGCGCTCGGCGACGAGCTCGAACGTAAGCTCAACGAGATGGAGAACAAGGACGAGGTCCTGCGCGTCTTGAAGATCGAGCTGGCGAGCGCGGCGACGAAGTATCTGGAGGCGGCGCGCGCGCTTTCGCGCCATCGCCACGAAGCCGCGCGCAAGCTGGAGAAGATGGTCGAGAGCGAGATCAACGAGCTGGCCATGAAGGCGCGCTTCAAAGTCGAGGTCAGCGGCTCGGACGAGGAAGGGAACTGGAGCGCAAAGGGTATCGACCAGGTGCAGTACCTCATCTCCGCCAATCCCGGTGAGCCGCTTGGGCCGGTCGAGGAAATCGCGTCGGGCGGCGAACTGTCGCGGGTGATGCTGGCGCTGAAGACGGTGGTGGAGGCGGGTCAGACGAAACGAGGTGGGCGAAACGGTGCGGGTGCCCTACCCTTCTCACCCGCTTCTGGCGAGAAGGTGGGTTCAGTCCGTCGTAGTCGCAACGGCGCGAGCGGAGGCTCGGGGCAGCGAACATTGGTCTTCGACGAGATTGACAGCGGCATCGGCGGACGCGCGGCCGAAGCGGTGGGCAAGAAACTAAAGCAGCTCGCACGAACCAAGCAGGTGCTGTGCGTTACTCACCTGCCGCAGATCGCGTCGTTCGCCGACCAGCATTACCTGATCGAGAAGCGGGAATCAGGCGGCAGAACCAAGACCGCGATGCGGCCGCTTGATGCCGAAGAACGCACGCGGGAAATTGCGCGCATGATTAGCGGCGCCAAGCTAACGGATACTTCGCTGAAGCACGCCGAACAGATGCTGAAGGCGAATCGGTAGGTATCGCCCACCCCAGCCAAAAGACGGCTAGGATGGGGCACCCTCTATAACCGTGTTGGCGTTGTCAAGGGACACCTACGGCGACCGCAGGGTTTTGCTTTTCCCTTCGTTGAGGGTTTTGGGGTTGGGGTTGCTTTTGCTTTTTGCTCATGCCACCAAGGCCCGCTTGTAGAATCCTGCGGTGGAACCAATGGTTCCACCAACCATCTATTCGATCGCCGACTTCCGACCATGATTCGTTGTTCCGACTCCCCGACTTTCTCAGGGAGGCAAGGTGCGCAATCAGGCCAACGATGTCTTACTGGCCCACCAGGGTGCCCCGCGGGCTGGCTTGCATGCGAACCAGCTGCGCATAGCCGGCTTGGCTACGCAGCATCCAGTACATCCGTACCGCCAGCTTTCTGGCGATGGCGACTTTGGCCACTCCGCTTCCGCGGCGCAACTCTAGCCGCTGATAGTCTTGCTTGAGTGCGACATCCAACCGCGCCGCTGTGTGTCCGGCTTCCACCAGCAGAGGTAGGGAAGAGGTCAGTTCCTAATGGTCGGAGGTCCGAGAAACAGCAGGTCTCTCCACTCCGCTCCCACACCCCAACCCACGCAAAACCGGCGCGGCTTGGGGGCCCCCGTTTTCGCTCCGGTCGGGATGACAAACTAGGGGCACGGGCACAGGTAAGGGGTCAGTTCCATGGTTGCCAGTTCCAAAGGATTAAGCGGCAGTGTAAACTTCTTCGATCGTCCAACATTTCATTTTCCGGGAGCAACCGTGAAACTCCGATTTTTCGGCGCGGCCTTGATGGCTGCGTCGCTGCTGACAAGTGTGTTCATTCCGGCCCACGCGGCCGACAACAAACCCAACATCGTTTACATCGTGGCGGATGACCTTGGCTGGAAAGACGTTGGCTATCACGGCTCCGACATCAAGACGCCGAACATCGACAAACTCGCCGAGAACGGTGCGCGGCTCGAGCAGTTCTACGCCCAGCCGATGTGCACGCCGACCCGCGCCGCCCTGATGACCGGACGCTATCCCTTCCGTTACGGCTTGCAGACCCTGGTCATTCCGTCGGGCTACAGCTACGGTCTTGCGACCGACGAGTGGCTGTTGCCGCAGGCGCTGAAGGAAGCCGGCTACGAGACCGCGATCGTCGGCAAGTGGCATCTCGGCCATGGCGATCCCAAGTACTGGCCACGCCAGCGCGGCTTCGATTTTCAGTACGGTCCGCTGATCGGAGAGATTGATTACTTCACCCACGAGCAGCACGGCCTCGTGGACTGGTATCTCAACAACGAACCACTCGTGGAGGAAGGCTATTCCACGACCCTCCTCGGTAACGCAGCCGTGAAGCTGATCGATCAGCACAACACGGCCATTCCGCTCTATCTCTACCTGGCGTTCAATGCGCCTCACGCGCCGTACCAGGCGCCGCAGGAGTATCTCGACCAATACAAGAACATTGCCGACCCCAGCCGCCGCGCCTATGCGGCCAGCATCACCGCCATGGACGACCAGATTGGCCGTGTGGTGGCCGCGCTCGACCAGAAGAAGATGGGTGACAACACCCTCATCATCTTCCAGAGCGACAACGGTGGCACCCGCAACGCCATGTTTTCGGGCGAGGTCGACATGTCGAAGGTCGTCATCCCCTGCGATAACGGCCCGTATCGCGAGGGCAAAGGCACGCTCTATGAGGGCGGAACGCGGGTGCCCGCATTGGCTAACTGGCCGGGCCACATCAAGCCCGGCACCGTCGTGGACGGAATGATCCACGTGGTAGATGCCTACCCGACCCTGGTGGGTCTGGCTGGGGCACAACTCGGCACGAACAAGCCGCTCGATGGTATGGACATGTGGCCGACCATCAGCCAGGGCAAACCATCGCCGCGCACCGAGGTCATCTACAACATCGAGCCCTTTCGGGCCGGTGTTCGCGAGGGCGATTGGAAGCTCATCTGGCGCACTCCGCTTCCGCAAGTGGTTGAGCTCTACAACATTGCGCAGGCCCCATCGGAGAAGAACAACCTTGCTGCGCAGTATCCGGAGAAGGTGGCAGAGCTGCAGAAACGTGCCAACGAACTCGCCAAAGTGGAAGCCAAACCGCTGCTGTTGCAGATTGAATTCCAGGAATTTCGCAAGCAACTCAGCAGGCCGCCGGCGTTACCCCCGTCACCGCAGCCGCCGGGCGAAGAGTTCCAGTTGGAGGACGAGCAGTGAGAAGCGAGTGCAGCCGCATGCCGGGGCACGGTCTATCCCGGCAGCCGTGCGATCCACCACAGCACAAACGCTCCCAGCAGAATGCGGTAGATCGCAAACACCGTGAAGCCGCGGGTGCGCACCCAGTTCATAAACCAAGCCACAACTCCGTAGGCGACGATAAACGAAACTACGAAACCGATGGCCAGCACGATCCACGAATGAGCGTCGCTGGGCATGGAGCCGATGGCGCTGGGCTCGCCATGATGCGGCAGCAGGGACTTGAACAGGTCGTAAAGGGTGGCGACCACCATGGTCGGCATGGAAAGAAAGAAGGAGAACTCCAGCGCCGAAGGACGGCTCATCCCGGCGAGTTCTCCCGCCGTGATGGTAGACATGGAGCGCGAAGTTCCGGGAAAAACTGCCGAGAATATCTGGCAGAAGCCGATCCAGACGGCTTGGCCGACCGACATCTGCTCCATGTCTTCGGTGAGTTTGCCGCGCGCGAAGGCCTGATGTTTAGAGCGCTCGTAAACTGCGTCGACAATCCACATGATGACGCCACCGATGATCAGGGCCCATGCCATGAGAGGCAGGCTCTCCAGGTGCTTGCCGATGATTTTGGTCAGCAGAAACGCCGGAATGGCCGTTACCACGAAAGCAATCATGGTCAGCGTCAGTGGGTGATTGATGATGGTGCGATCGCCGTTTTTTCCCTGGGGGAAGTCGTGGACGAACTCGACGATGCGCTTCCAGAAATAGAACGGCAGGCACAGGATGGCGCCCAATTGGATGACGATGGAGAACATCTTCCAGTAGCCATTGCCGAGATCGAGGCCGAGAAATGCCTCGGAAATGCGCAGGTGCGCCGTCGAGCTGACAGGAAGGAATTCGGTTAGGCCTTCAATAATACCCAGCAGAACAGACAACAGGTAGTCGTTCAAATCGCCTCCGCGACAACGTTAAGGACCGGCGCACTACTCGATGTTCGGACCCCAAGTGGGAATTTTGTTCTGCACCATGTATACCAGACGCTCTGCGCGGTTGGACCAGGTCTTCGTCGTTGGGGTATTGCGACATTAGTTTCTTGGCGGTATTGAGGGCCCGCGAGGTGGCATCGTCAGCCTTCTTCGGCTGGTTGTCAGTGTTGTAGATCACGATCAGGGCTGAATAACGCCATGCCGCTTTGTATAGAGCTTCGGGGGTCTTGGGCGACTGGGGATGTTCATTAGCATACTTCAGGTAGATCTCGGCTTCCTTTTCCGGACACTGGGCCTGCGCCTCCCACTCGCCGCAGAGTTTGTTGTCGATCAGGTGGTAGGCAGCCAGATCGGCCCACTTGGTGCGCGGAAATTTCTTGATGACCTGTTTCATGTGCTCTTCATCGATTGGGACGCGCAGCGTAGGGTCTCGCATTTTTGCGGAAGGACGCGAGGCCAGGTCCGCGGCGTCGAGCTGCCAGCGGATGTCGGCGCTGCGATAAAGCGATTCGCCGGCCAGAGGGGAGGTGGGGAAGTATTCAGCGATGCGCGCATAGAGCCGCATGGCGTCCTGCGCAGCTCCGCGCCGGCCGCCTCGCCGGCCGGCTTCCATCTCGGAATCGAAAGCCTCGCCAAAAAGAATCCTGTCGCCATCGGGAGTGGTGGTGGTGATGACTCCCTTGTCCAGAATCCAGCCGGTAACGTTGCGGTCGCTCTGTTCCTCATCGCCGAACTCGATGTTGGTGCTGACGTCCACTGTGCCCACAACATGTACCCAACCCGGCGTGCGCTCAAGAACAGCAACCTCACGGCCACGGCCGATGTTCGACAACTTCGCCGAGGAGGTGTCCGGAGTAATGTAGATTATGCCGTCGCGCATCATGATGCCGCGTTCGGTGGCGAATAGCGACGGGGAGAACAATATCAACAAACCCAAAACGAAATACCAAGACCATGAATATCTGTAAAGCAAGGTGTTACTCCTACTGATCGTCAGCTGCGACTTGCTAACCGCTAATTGCTAATTTGCTAATTGCTCTCAACCCTCTTCCAGCAGCACCTGAGCCAGCAATTGCGGCTCCAGGTTCCCGCCGCTGACCACGGCGACCGCCTTCTTCGAATCGGGCAGCTCGTGGCCATGAAAAAGCCACGCCGCAAACGTGACCGCGCCGCTCGGCTCGGCCACGATTCGCCCATTCAGGATAACCCGCCGCATTGCGGTGCGGATTTCATCTTCCGTCACGCTGATTACGTCGTCCACGAATTTCCGCATGTGCTCGAAGTTCAGCGGACCGACGGACTGCGTACGCAGACCGTCCGCCAGCGTGCTGGATACGCGCTCGGCCGATAACTGCACGATCTCGCCCTTGCGGAAGCTGCGCTGCGCGTCATTGGCCAGTTCGGGCTCGACGCCAATCACCTTTGCCTTGGAGCCGCTCAGCTTCAGCGCGGCAGAAATGCCACTGATCAGCCCACCACCGCCAACCGGCACGAGCACAAGATCAACGTCGGGGCAGTCCTCCAGGAGCTCGATCCCGACGGTACCTTGTCCAGCGATGATCTGCTCATCATTGTACGGAGGCACGATCATGTAACCTTGCTGGCGCGCCAATTCCTCCGCCTTCCGCAAACGCTCGGCGCTGGCCGGGCCGACGGTAACGATTTCCGCCCCCAGCGCAGCGGTGCTGTCCATCTTGATTTTGGGCGCGTTGCGCGGCATCACAATGACCGCCTTTACGCCCAGAGCCTGTGCGGCATAGGCAACTCCCTGCGCGTGGTTGCCGCTGGAATACGAGATAACCCCGCGCTGCCGTTCTTGTTCTGTGAACGACGCGATCCTGTTGTAAGCCCCGCGCAGCTTGAACGAGCCGACGGGCTGAAGGCTTTCAGCTTTCAACCACAACTGGCCGCGCTGTGATCCGTCTTCTGATTTCGCATCGGCAGGCGAATTCTGCTTACGGGCGGGCGGAAAATAGGAAATGAGCGGGGTGCGAGCTGCGATGCCGCGCAGTCGCTTCTGCGCGCGTTGAATTTGGTCGAGCGTCACCATGGCTGGGTCAGTTGCACCGCTACCGCCGCAGACGTTAGCCACAGCCCTGCGGGTAGCGGCATCGCACCTTGGTCGTCGCTGGCGGTACGCGCCTCGTGGATCATCAATGCCATCCAGTGTACAAGCGCCAAGTGAGCGCGCAACCGCTCCTTGCCGTCGAAGTTAACGTGACCGATCGCCGGGCTGATTAGAGCGCCCAGCAAATACTTTTTCGGGATGTCACGTTGCAGCCATAACATTTCTGTCGGCGGGATGATCGTATCGTCGGAGCCATGCAACAACAGGACAGGGACGTGCAGGGCCTGAAAATGACCGGCGGGAGAAGCGGCGGCCAGCTCCTCCCGGTGCTTGTTGATTTCAGCGAGAATTTCAGGAGCGAAGCTGGCGCGCTGCTTGTGGTAGATGCGTTGCATGATCTGCTGATCGGCCCGTGTCATGGTCTCGGTCATGGCTTCGGAAGCTTTTCCCTCTTCGGCGAGTAGCAGCTTGAGGGCCTTATGTGCTGTCTGGACGTCCTGTGGAGCGAAGAAGTCCTGCGGCTCGTCATAGATCACGATGAGTGGACCGTATTCATGTGGCTGCATATGCTCAATCGATCCATCAGGACGGACCGCCTCGCCCGTCGCGAAAAAGCGAAGAACATGGGCGAGATCGTAGTATCCGCCCACCGAGGCCACCCACGCGATCGACTGCGAGTATTGGGGGTCGCTGGCGGCCAGCAACGACAGGCCGCCGGAAAAGCTGATTGCCAGTATGCCGACTTTCGGAGCGTGGATCTCCTGCGCGAAGCTGCGCGCGGCCGTGCCGATGAGGTCGGCGGACTCGCGTTCCACCCGATAGTCGGCAATACCTGGAACCAGCGGCGTCATCACGAAGAACCCGCTCGCCGCCACAGCGCGGGCGGAACTTACCAGGCGGGGCTCGTCGATCCCCAGTCGGTGCATGCCGTGCACCATCACGATGCCGGGCGCGAAGCGTATTCCGCGGGGCGTGTACACATGTGCCGGGACCGCTTTGCCTTGAAAGTTGAAGGTAGTGTCGCGCACGTCAACCGGATGCACGTCAAAGTTGGCCAGCCATCCCGTGGCATTAGGATCGGAAAGGCGCTGCAGTAAAGAAGCTGCCTGCAAGTAGTCGCGCGCGCGCGGATAGAGCGGAATCACAGCGATGGCGAGCAGCAGCAGAATCCAGGCTAAGAGGCGTGCCTTGTGCGATGGGTGGCGGCCTTGCCAGGGGACGGTGGTCATCAGAAAGGGAAAAAGCTCTCTATCAAATTTCCAGGATCACCGGCATAATCAGAGGCCGCCGCGAAGTATTTTTCACGATGAAGCGCTTCAGGTCCTGGCGAATTTTTTCCTTGATCATGCCGTAGTCGCCCTTCTCTTCATCGCTGGACGACTCGAGGGTGTTCATCACCGATTGTCGCGCTTGGTCGAGGAAACCATCCTCGTTTGTGCTGGCTGAGAAGCCGCGCATCACGATCTCCGGTGGAGTCTCGACCTTGCCCGTCAGCTTGTTGATGGCGATGATGGGCAGCACGATGCCGTCTTCGCTGAGGTGACGGCGATCGCGAATGACCAGATCTTCCACTACGTCGCCCATGGAATTGGAATCGATGCAGACGCGGCCCACGGCAATGCGTCCCGTTTTGCGCGCCCCTGTCTCGTCGAATTCAAGAATGTCGCCGCTCTCGATCATCAGCACCTTGCCCACCGAGTTGTGCATGGCGCCGGCCATCTCGGCGTGCAACTTGAGCTGACGATACTCGCCATGGATGGGGATAAAATATTGCGGCTTTACCAGGTTGATGATGAGCTTCAGCTCTTCCTGGCTGGCGTGTCCGCTGACATGCACTGGCGGCGAAGAACCATCGTCGTAGATGACGTGCGCGTCGCGGCGGAATAAATGGTCTACCACACGAAAGATTGCTTTCTCGTTGCCCGGAATGATGCGCGACGAGAGTACCACCGTATCGCCCGGCTGAATGCGAGCGTGCTTGTGATTGTCGACTGCGGCCCGCGACAAAGCTGACATAGGCTCGCCTTGCGTGCCGCTGATGAGAACGCAAACTTTCTCTGGCGGAAAATCGCGAATCTGGGCGGGATGAATCAGCAGTCCGTCGGGTGCGTCAATGTAGCCGAGGTCCTGCGCGATCTCCGCCGACTCCATCATGGAGCGCCCGACCAGCGAAACCTTGCGGTCATTCTCGAAGGCCTGCTCCATGGTCAGCTTGATGCGGTGGATGGACGACGAGAAACAGGAGATGAACAGGCGCCGTTCGGCGCGCGAAAAAATCTCCTGGAATCGCGCCCGCACCGCGCGTTCGCTGGGCGTGTAACCGCGGCGCTCCACGTTGGTGGAATCCTGGAAGAGCGCCAGCACGCCGTCCTTGCCGTACTCGGCAAAGGAGTGTAGATCGAACAGGCGATTGTCCGTGGGTGTGGGATCGACTTTGAAGTCCCCAGTATGGATCAGGGTGCCGAGCGGAGTATGGATGGCCAGCGCGACGCAGTCCACCAGGCTATGCGTGACCTGAATGGGATTGATCGTGAACGGCCCAACCTTAAAGCGTTCCCCAGCTCTGATCTCATTGAGCACGGCATCATCCAGCTGAGCATGCTCCTCCAGCTTGCCTTCCACGTAGGCGAGTGTGAACTCTGTGCCATAGACTGGAACGTTGAGCTCGGAGAGGATCCAGGGCAGCGCTCCAATGTGGTCCTCGTGGCCGTGGGTGAGAACAATCGCGCGGACGTGGGCCCGGTTCTCGACCAGGTAGGCGATGTCGGGGACAACGATGTCCACGCCCAGCAACTCGGCTTCGGGGAACATGAGCCCGGCGTCAATGACGATGATGTCGTCACCCCAGCGAATGGCCATGCAATTCATGCCGAATTCGCCAAGACCGCCTAGAGGTATGACCTGGAGTTTTCCGATTGGCATCTTCAGCTTTCGATGCTAGCACAGCCGCGTAGGGAAAGTTTCACGAGCCACGAACGGGTAGTGGGTGAGTTTCAATTTCCGGGAAGGCAATTTAAAGGTAGAGCGGGCCTTTCAGTCCGCGTCCGACGCGTATTGAGAATCCGAGTGCTTCAGGCACGGCACAATCCGCAGTTCCTGTGCCGCCCCTGCTGGGGTTCTAACTCGAAGAGGACTGCCTGAAGGTCCGCTCTACCGAAATTCGCAACTCCCAGTTCAAACTGACCCACTACCGACGAACCGGCTGCGAAGTTGGGACGAGCGCCTATACTTGAGTACGAGAGCATGAGACACCGAAAAAGAAAATCACTGCTGAGGCGAGGCGTGGAAGCTGCTGTCCGAAGCGCCTTCATGAAGGCTTACACCACCGTCAAGGTCGATCCCGAAAAGTACCTCGAACATTTGCGAATGGCGTACAACCTGCCGGCGCTGACCTATTCCGGCGTGTACTCGGTGGATACCGAAAGGCTGGACGAGATTGCGGAGCAGACTATCCGTTCGCACGTGCGATTGGCAGCCGTGGAAGGAGCCGGCCTTGGCATGGGCGGCATGTTTACCATGCTGCCCGATCTCGGCATCCTGTCAGCGATCACCTTGCGCATGATCCAGAAGCTCAGCCTGATTTACGGCTTTCCGTACAACACCGAGGAAGAGGAAGCCGAGTTGTGGGTGGCGGCCGCCAGTGCGGCAGGTGTGGACATCAGCCGCGAACTGCTGGAGAAGCAGTTTGTCTCCAAATTTATCCCCCGCGTCATTCAGCGGATCGCGGTGAGCGCCAGCGCGGACATCGTGGACAAGTGGGCAGCACGTCTAATCCCGGTAGCCAGCTCGGTGATCGGATGTAGCCTGAACTATTACTTTGTGAAGGTCTGGGGCGAACGCGCCGTCGGGCATTTCCGCAAAAAGCACATGCAAATGCGCGCCTCGCAGGAGAGGTCGCAAGCCATCCCGCTGCCGGCGAGTAAATCGTTGTAGCCGCTTGTCAGCTGCGCAGGTTAATAGCGGGTCATGAATCCAGATCTTCGGCCGCGGGAGCTGTAGTCAGCGAAGCTGCCAACTTTCGTCGCCCCTCGCCGCGGCGCGCTCCGATGATCGACCTTCCCACCGCGATCAGAAAAAAGGCAAAGCCTGCAAGCCCAGCTTTGCTTGCGGGCAACGAGGCTGCCAGGGCTGCCGAGAACAATCCGATGGCCGCCATCATTGCATTCTCAAGAATGCTGGTTTGGGTGTCGTAAACCTCAGTTCGGCTGAGTTCCAAGTCGTTCTGCTTCCGCAGGGCGTGCACGTATAGCAGAGTGAAGATAAAAAACACCGTCGCGTAGCCCAGACCATAGATGATCATCAGCAATGGGCCCTGGCTGGGCGCGATGAACGGTTCGATTTGTCCATTCGGTAGGGTAATGCCATTCTGTCCCAGCGCCTCTTCGAACATGAAGCTGAACAAAAACTTCAGAGGATAAACGTAGAACAGAATCACGAATAGCAGAATGAGATTAAGGAGAATTGTGGCGCCGTCTTGCAGACCATAACGGCGGAAGAAATTATGGTGTACCCACCACACCTGCGCCAGGATGGTAAAGCTGACGGCAAAGGGGACAAAGCCGCTCATGGCCGCGAGCAATTGATTGAAAGTGTGGGGCACCTCCAGCGAGACCACCAGCAAGGTCAAGGCAAAGCCGAAGACGACATCGCTAAAGGCCTCAACCCGCGTGACTTCGGTCCCGCGGAGGCGGAAATCCGTTTCTTTGGTGCGTTCCTTCGGAGTGTGTTGGCTGGTCATCGGCACCCGGTCCAAACCATGCTTGTCCGTCTCACTGCAGCACCGCTTCCTTGACTACCGGCGACGGAGTCTCTGTGCCGAATTCGCCCTCCCACTTTGCCATCACCACTGCCGCCAGGCAGTTGCCCAGCACGTTGACTCCGGTACGGCCCATGTCGAGTAACTGATCGACACCGAGCAGCAGAAAAACCGGCTCGGTAGGCAATCCAGTGGAACTGGCCGTGGCCAGTAGGATGACAAGCGCCGCCCGCGAGACGCCTGCGACCCCTTTGCTGGTGACCATCAGGGTCAGCATGATCATCAACTGCTGCCCGAGGGAGAGGTGAATGCCCGAGACCTGCGCGACGAAAATCGCGGCCACACTGAGATACAACGAGCTGCCGTCGAGGTTGAAGCTGTAGCCAGTGGGAATAACGAACGCGACAATCTGCCGCGGAACGCCGATCGCTTCCATTGCCTCCATGGCCCGTGGCAGCGCGGCTTCGGAACTGGCAGTGCCGAACGCGATAGTGACGGGCTCCGCTACGGCCTTGAGGAAGCGGCGCAGCGGAACCCGGAAGATCAGCGCAATGGGCAGCAACACGCCCAGCAAGAAAACGGCGAGCGCAACATAGAGTGTGAGAAGCAGCTTCAACAAGCTGGCCAGAATGGCGAATCCGCCGTGTCCCACAGTGTAGGCTATGGCCGCGCCCACCCCTAGCGGCGCCATGTACATCACGATGTTGGTGAACTTGAACATCACCTCGCTCAGGCTCTCGCAGAACGCCAGCATGGGACGGCGCTTTTGCTCGCCGATCATCGCCAGGGCGGCGGCGAAAATCAGGCTGAAGACGACCACCTCCAGCACCGCTCCGTCAGCCACCGACTTCGCAATGTTCTCGGGAAAGATGTGCAGGATGGTGTCCTGCGCGCTCAGCTTGTTGACTGGGACCGTCTCTGCAGAGGGTGCACTGGGCAGTTGCACGCCAACTCCGGCTTTGCTGATGTTGATCGCTGCAAGGCCCAGGAAGATCCCAATCGTGGTAACAACTTCGAAGTAGATGATGGAACGAAGTCCGAGACGGCCAACGCGTCGCAGGTTGGAGTGACCCGCGATGCCGACTACCAGCGTCCCGAAGATCAAGGGCGCGATGATGGTTTTGATTAAGCGCAGGAAAATGAGCGCCAGCACTCGCAGGTTGGTAGCAACATTGGGAAAATCGTGACCGATCTCTGCGCCGAGCAGCATGGCGATAAAGATCCATGCGGTCAGTGTTCGTCTTAGGCAGCCATAGACGACGAGAGCTGCAAGCGCAGTCCAGCGCAGCGCGGCCGAGAGCATCATCGCGTCTCCTGTGAAGCGCCAGCACAGCAGCGCAGCGAGCCCAGCGATGGCTGCGACCAGAAGCGCAATGTTCTGTCGGCGACTACTCTCGATTGGTGTCATTCGGTCCCCGATTCAGGGCCGGGCTTTGGTGAAAGCGATCCGGCTTGAAAGGGCACGCCTTCAGGCGTGCTGAACAACATTTCCAGGAGTTCCGGCTTTAGCCACTGAGGGAACTCTTTGTTAAACCCGGTTATCCAACTCGTCAGGACTAAAGGGTTTGCGTGAGAACTGTGCCGTCCCTCCACCACCCCAGCACCCGCAAAATGCGGCGCGAACTCGGGACCGGGCTTCGGGGTTCGATTTCCGCTCGTTCTATTCCACTGATGGAAACGAAACAGGGTTCTCACACAGACTCTAAAAGCCCCTCTGCATGTCAGCCTTCGACGGCACACCTAACGCTGTGCCCCTTCAAAATCAATGAACGCGGACAACCGCTCTACCTACCGCAAAATGTCTTCCAGCTCAACGCCGCGGTCAGTGCGCTGGTCACGATATTTCACGATCACGGGCGTGTAGAGTGACAACCCCCACTCTGCGGCTTTGCCCTTGGTAATGGCGCGCGAACCAGGCACTACCACCGCGCCCTCCGGCACGCGCAGCGGCTCCGTCGCCGTCGCTCGATAGACTTCGCCGTGTACTGTGTCAAACAAGGGCGTGGACCGCGTAAGAATTACGCCGGCTCCCAACACGGCGCGCGCGCCGACTTGCGTGCCCTCATAGACGCCGCAGTTTCCACCGATCAGCACGTCGTCCTCGACGATCACGGGCGATGCGTTGATCGGCTCCAAAACGCCACCGATCTGCGCTGCCGCGCTGATGTGGACTCGCTTACCCACTTGCGCGCAGGAGCCGACCAGCGCATGCGAATCAATCATCGCCCCCTCGTCAACATACGCACCCGCGTTGATGAACATCGGCGGCATGCAGATCACAGAGGGTGCAACGTAAGCTCCAGTCCGTACTGACGAGCCCCCAGGAACCACACGCACCAGGTCATCGGCGGCGAAGTGGCGAATGGGATAGGTATCTTTGTCAACAAATGAGAGGACGTGCGGGTCTCCGCTCTCCGCGAGCTTGCCGATACGAAAGCCAAGCAGGATCCCTTGCTTCACCCACTCGTTGGCACGCCAGCGGCCGTCGGTCTTCTCGGCAGCGCGAATCGCGCCCGCCGTCAGTGCATCGCGGAACCGCGAAAATATTTCGCTGGCCCCGGGAAACGCGGCCGCATCCGCTCCCATCGCGTAGAGAGACTCGATTTGATGCTGGAGTTCGCGCATGGCGGGCAGTATAACTGTTCGGGGTCAGGCACTCCAGCAGTGCATTGAAATGTACGTTTGTAACAGCGCCGGAGGAACCGCAGATCCCTCGACTCCGCTTCGCCCCGCTCGGATGACAAATTGAAAGGACCGTTACAGCGCACCCAGCGGTGTCTCGCCGAAGCGCGCCCCTTCAATGCAAAACGCCATCCTCCCGGATGGCGCTTCGCCCGTACTGGATTGCTATCAGGCAGCGGCCTTGACGATCCGCATCCCGTAGAACGACTTGAACACGAAAACAAACGATATGGCGAAGAAGATGATCGCCAGCACGTGGCTGAATCCCGATCCTTTGTTAGCGGTCAAGCTCACCGCCAGTTCCACCGCCAGCAATCCAAACAACGTAGTGAACTTGATGATCGGATTCAGGGCAACCGAGGATGTGTCCTTGAAGGGATCACCAACCGTGTCGCCGACGACGGTCGCATCGTGCAGCGCCGTGCCCTTCTGTTTTAGCTCGACCTCCACGATCTTCTTGGCGTTGTCCCACGCGCCGCCGGCATTGGCCATGAACATCGCCTGGTACAAGCCGGAGATGGCAATCGAGATCAGGTAGCCGATGAAAAAGAACGGCTCTACGAACGCGAACGCCAGGGTCACGAAGAATACCGCAAGGAAGATGTTGAACATTCCCTTCTGCGCATACTTCGTGCAGATTTCCACGACCTTCTTACTGTCTTCGACCGAGGCTTTCTCGACACCTTCCAACTTGATGTTGGCCTTAATGAACTCGACCGCCCGATATGCGCCGGTGGTGACCGCCTGCATGGAAGCACCGGTGAACCAATAGATAATGGCGCCGCCGCTGATGAGTCCGAGCACGAAGGGAGCGTGCAGCAGCGAGAGATTGCCCACGTTTTCCGTCAGCCCGCGGGTGAGGGCCATGATGATGGAGAAGATCATGGTGGTCGCGCCCACCACGGCGGTCCCAATCAGCACCGGTTTGGCAGTCGCTTTGAAGGTGTTACCCGCGCCATCGTTTTCTTCCAACATGTGCTTGGCGCGTTCGAAGTTCACGTCAATGTTGTAGTCTCGCTTCAACTCACCTTCGATATTCGGCACCTGCTCGATCAACGACAGTTCGTACACCGATTGCGCGTTGTCCGTCACCGGGCCATAGGAGTCCACGGCGATGGTCACCGGGCCCATGCCCAGGAAGCCGAAAGCGACCAGTCCGAACGCGAACACGGCCGGCGCCAGCATCAGCGCACCCAGCCCATAGGTGCTCACGTAGTAGCCGATACTCATCAGCGCAACCATAGTGAAGCCCAGGTAGTAGCAGGAGAAATTGCCGGCCACGAGTCCTGAGAGAATGTCGAGCGATGCGCCGCCCTCTTCCGCCGATGTCACGACCTCTTTCACGTGTCCCGATTCCACGGACGTAAACACCTTTACCAGCTCAGGAATAATCGCGCCCGCCAGCGTGCCGCAGGAGATGATGATGGCCAGCTTCCACCATTGCGTGGTGTCACCACCCAGCTCTGGAACAATCAGCTTCGATACCACGAAGGTCAATATCACCGAGATGATCGAAGTCAGCCACACCAGCGAAGTCAGAGGCGCTTCAAAGTTCATCTCGTTCGCGTTGCCGTAGCGCGCCTTGGCGAAGGCCTCATTCAGGAAGTATGCAGCCGTGGCAGACACCAGCATCATGATGCGCATGACGAAGATCCACACCAGCAGTTGCACCTGTACTTTGGGATCGCGCACGCCCAGCAAAATGAAGGCAATCAGCGCCACGCCCGTTACGCCGTAGGTCTCGAAGCCGTCGGCGCTGGGGCCCACCGAGTCGCCGGCGTTGTCGCCCGTGCAGTCGGCGATGACGCCCGGGTTGCGCGCGTCATCTTCTTTGATCTTGAAGACGATCTTCATCAGATCGGAGCCGATATCGGCAATTTTGGTGAAGATACCGCCGGCAATACGCAGCGCTGCCGCACCCAACGATTCGCCGATGGCGAAGCCAATGAAGCACTGCCCGGCGTAATCAGCCGGAACGAACAGCAGGATGCAAAGCATCATCAGCAGCTCGACCGAGATCAGCATCATGCCGATGCTCATGCCGGCCTTCAGCGGGATGGAGTAAATCGGATATGGCTTGCCACGCAGTCCGGCGAAGGCGGTTCGCGAGTTGGCGAAGGTGTTCACCCGAATGCCGAACCATGCCACTCCGTAGCTACCGCAAATGCCGATGATGCTGAACAGCAGAATGATGGGCAGCGTGACCGCCACCGGTTTGCCGGGCACGGGAGCCAGCCAGCCGAAATAGGCCAGGATGACCACTGCGATGAACGCCCACAGCACCATCAGGAATTTGCCTTGGGTGATGACGTAGGTCTTGCAGGTCTCGTAGATCAGCTCGGAGACCTCGCGCATGGAGCGATGCACCGGCAAGTTCTTGAGCTGTATGTAAATCGTCAGTCCGAACAGCAATCCGAAGGCGCAGAAAAGTAGGCCGATCAGCAGCAGGTTATGGCCGGTCATTCCCAGGAAGCTGACCGACGAAAGATCGGGCAGCCGAAGATTGGCCTCTCCGGCAGGTTCGCTCGGCTGAGCGACCGCTGTCGCGGCATTCAGCAGGAACAGCGTCAGTGCGGCGGTCAGCAACTTGGCCGAGCTTCTTATAGATGACAGCCGCCGCAGGGCGGCGAGCCAGGTGTGCATATGATTCCTCCAATGAGTGGCGCCCATTTCGGGCGGGACGCCCCATAAAATGACGTTAGGTTTGTTCCGCTCTCCCGCGACAGGTCGCTGACAGCGTTTCCATGAGATCGATTACCGCCCAACAGATCAGGTTTACAGACTTCTAGGTCGCGTCTTCGCAGATCGCCGGAAAAAGCCATGCATGACCTGTTGGAATCCCGGAAACGCGCTTCCACTTCAAGACAGAAGTGTTGAGGTTTGGCCGCGTCGGGAACACTTGCACCTATCCGTGTGCATCTTGAGGCACACCGCAGGCGCAGCACAAAAGGCGAGTTTTTTGTAACATGCCGGGCAAAGCGGGGTCAATGACACTTCAGTCTAGCAGAGGACCGAGGCTCGGCCGCGGCTTTCTCTGCGGGCCAATCAGTTCTGCACAAACTTCTTAAGGAGACCGGTTTCTGGCGCTGGAGCAGTCGAGTGCCGTTTCGATGGAGTGCGCAGTTGCTCCCGGGTGAAGGTTCCGCCACACGTCCCGCAGTGCCACTGCACCCGCGCGATGGGCAGGGAGTGGGTGGCCTGCTGAGGCTGCCACATTTTCGACAATTCGCCTCCGCAGCTAGGGCAGATCATGATGGCGCCGCTTCGGTGCGGCTAACTGGGAGGATGGTAACCTTCGATCCCAGGCCGCCTTCCTCGGTTATGCCGAGAACTTTTCTGGCGTGTTGCTTTGCCTTTTCTTCGGTACGAAACCTCTTAGGATGATTGGGCTTGGGGGTCCCGGCCGGAAATTCAACCTTGTAATAAGTCATACCTCATTGTCTCACCTTATGAGGGCCAATGCCGTTAATTCGGTGCGCGAGGCGAAGGCAAGTGCTAACTGGTTCCTACTGCAAATGCCGCATGCGAAACGGAATCTGCACCACGGCTTCCAGCGCGACGGGCTCGCCGTTCTTGGTGCCGGGACGGAAGCGCCAGTGCGACAACGCGCGCACTGCGTTCTCATCAAGGCGGGGATCCAGGCTATCGAGCACCTTGATATCGTCCACAGTTCCGTCGGCGCGGATCACGGCATACAACGTCACCGTGCCTTCCACGTGGTCGCGCAGGACGTCGGGCGGATAGGCCGGATCAACTTTGGTAGTGGCCACGGGCGCGGTAATCAAGCCTTTGTCGCCGCTTTCTTTCAGCTCCGCAAAGCGAATGATCCAACTTCCCGTTGCCGAGGTCAGGTTGGGCATGTTCATGGTCAGCGAGAAATAGCGCCTCGCGCCGAACACGCGCTTTTCGATGCTGGCGTCGGGGTCATCTGACAATGTGGGAGGTGGCGCT
The DNA here is from genome assembly GCA_963836295.1 of uncultured Acidobacteriaceae bacterium. GTDB lineage: Bacteria > Acidobacteriota > Terriglobia > Terriglobales > Acidobacteriaceae > Bog-257. The sequence goes on from CAWIIY010000017.1 coordinate 1,272,058, forward strand.
GGAGGTTGCCGGTCATGGATGCTGGGCAGCGATGGTCTCATGGCTTCGGCGATTATGCGTTTGCGGGCTTCCATGTCCGGAGTCGAGACGGGCGGCTGGGCGGGCTTTCCCGCGACAGCGGAAGTAGCTGCTCCCGGCGGAGGCGTTCCGACCATAATGCCCGGAGGCAAGCCGTTTCCTGAGCCCTTGCCGCCTCCGCTGGCGTTGTTGCCCGTACCGACGACGTTGGGCGTGCCCGGCGCGCCAGGTTTGCCGTGGGGCGAGGCATGAAATTCTCCGCTGCGATTGCCGCTGGGCACGCTGATCGGGCCGCGCACGTCAGCCGGACTTAGCCCCAACGCGATCAATTGCCCCTGTCCCTGCGAGGCAGGAAGATTCTGCACGTTGGGAGGCGGCGGGACTTTCTTTGCGCCGTTGTCACCGATGCCGCTGGCCCGTTGTGCCGGTACCGGCAGCTTGGGAGCCGCCACCTGAGGTTGCAGTTGCGCCATGTTGAGCTGCCCCCTTTGCAGCTTCAACTGGTCGGCAGACAACGGAGGCTCGACCACGGAAGGCTGCGGCAGCTTGGGGAGTTGCAACTTCGACTTAAGCTGCGAGACGTCCACAGTTGGCGCGACAACTTGCGTATCAAACTCCGGAACCTTCAATTGCGAAACCGAACGCGCCGAGGCGGCGATCGGTTGAGCCGCGAGTATGGGCGTCCAGGCGACGATGTTGGGCAGCGGCACATCGTGCGTTAGCTTGACCTTGGGCGGCGTGACAATCGTCTGGTGGTTGTTATCCGGCTCCGGCGGCACGGAGAGGATCTCCTGCTTGGCCAACTTGGGCGCACCCTTGCGCGGCTTGACGGGCGCCTGGCTGCTGGTATCGATCGGCGGCAGATAGTCGCTTACAGGGTAGTACTCGACCTTGGTGTTTTGGAACGGCGACTGGAGTTTGGGAGCGCGGTTGAAAAAGGGAAGCGTGCAGACCAGATAAAGTACGATGACGAAGGCAATGTGGCCGGCGTACGATTCGGCGAAACGATAGGCATCGATGCCGGTGCGGATGAAGTACTGCGGACGCAGGGGAACAGGCTGAGCCGTGATCTCGACCGGAGGCGGCTCTCGGTGCAGAAGAAGGTCACCGAGATTGCGCAGAAAGACGCGATGCCGAGGCTCCAGTTCGCACAGCAGTGCCGGAGGTCCCGGGTCCCCGGCGAGCGCCGAGTTTGCGCTCTCTGGGGTAGCGGGATCGCACACTGATGGATCGCGCTGGGGCCTGGCTTCGGTACCGTCCGACATCATCCTCGACCGTGGAGCAAGTACTCGGAATTATAGCGGAAAAGTGCGTCTGCGGCGGGGAGATCGCACTTGCAAAGTTCTTCTTTCGTCAACCTGCAGCGTCATGCAATGATGGAGTCACAGGAGCAAACATGATCCGGAGATGTCTGGTGTTGGCGGCGTTGGTCGCTTTACTTGTGAGCTTGACGCTGGCGCGACCGGTGTTTGCATCAGCGATGCCGCAGACGGCGAACCCTGCTGCTGCCGCGGACGATCCTTCCGGAATGTACACCTTCTTGCGCGAAGGCGAGTTTGTGCAGCTCACAGTCGAGGATGGCAAGGTCTCCGGCTTCGTCTCGCGATTTGGGGACACGGAAAGCGACAAGGGCCAATTCATCGACCAGTTCTTCGACAAGGCCAGCCTTGCGGGCGATCGTCTATCATTCACAACCAAGATAGTGCACGGAGTGTGGTACGACTTTACCGGGGCGATCGCGATAACACCAGGCAAGCAACCCGGCCAGGAAGACTATCGCATTATCAAAGGCGTGCTGGTGCAGCACACAACCGATGCCAGCAATCACGACAAAGTCAGCCAGCGACAGGTCGAATTCAAATCGTTCCCGCAAGATTTGAGCAAGCCGTAAGGCCGGATCCAGCATTCGGCACTTCTGAAGCAGTTTAAGAAATGGTGTAATGGGGTCAGTCCCGGGGTAGAGCGGCGCTTCCAGCGCCGCGTTAGTAGGTAAACAAAAATGTTCGGGGCTGCCGTGGTTATTTTCAATGACCACGGCAGCCCCGAGTTCTGTATGGCCGATCTTAACGCCAGCCTAAAGGCTGGCTCTACCAAGCCCCACACCAAAACTGAAACTCCCTTGAAGCCGGTTATAGCTGTGTCTAGAGCGTTTTCACAGTTATTGTAGACCATATCCGCAATGAGAGAACCAGGCTAAGGCGTTCTCGGCGGTAACGGCTGCCAGGGCTTCTGTAATTGCGCTTTCCAGAGCTTCTACGGTTCGGGCCTTGGCCGAGCGCAACAACTGCTTGATCTTCGACCAGGCTTGCTCGATCGGGTTGAAGTCCGGCGAGTAGGCGGGCAGATAGATCAGGCGCGCGCCCCGGGCTTCAATCTGCTCCCGTACACCCTGCACTTTGTGAGCCGATAGATTGTCCATGATGACCAGCTGTCCGGGTCGGAGCCGAGGGCACAACACCTGCTCCAGATAGGCCAGGAAGACATCGCCATCGGTCGGCGATTCGATGGTCATGGGCGCCTGCAAGCCTCGGGTGGTGAGCGCCGCCAGCATGGTCAACGTAGACCAGTGGCGGTTGGGCGTCCCTTCCGCCACCCGTTCTCCACGAGGAGCCCGGCCATAGTTGCGGGTCATCTGGGTGCTGGCTCCGCTCTCGTCAAGAAACACCAACTGCTCCGGGTCGATCTGAGTTATAGCTTTCCACCACGCTTGCCGGCGCTGCTGCGCTTCCGGGGTTTCTTGCTCCTGGGCGTGGAGTGACTTTTTTTAAGCCGCAGTCCCATCTGCCGTAAGGCCAGCCACAGCCGTCCGATGCTCAAGCTCACGCCCTTGACCGCTTGCAGCTGCTCTTGCAACTCTCGCAGCGTCAGATCCGGCTGCTTGCGGATTTGCTCCCGCATCCACTCCTGCAGCGTCACCGTCACCCGGCTCACGGGGCCACGTCGCCACGGTGGCCGCTCCATCTGCCCCGTGCGCGTGCGGGTGGCGGAGACCTTCTTGGCCCAGCCTTCACTTACCCCAAACTGTTCCGCTAGAGCGTTTTCACAGTTATTGTAGACCATATCCGCAATGAGAGAACCAGGCTAAGGCGTTCTCGGCGGTAACGGCTGCCAGGGCTTCTGTAATTGCGCTTTCCAGAGCTTCTACGGTTCGGGCCTTGGCCGAGCGCAACAACTGCTTGATCTTCGACCAGGCTTGCTCGATCGGGTTGAAGTCCGGCGAGTAGGCGGGCAGATAGATCAGGCGCGCGCCCCGGGCTTCAATCTGCTCCCGTACACCCTGCACTTTGTGAGCCGATAGATTGTCCATGATGACCAGCTGTCCGGGTCGGAGCCGAGGGCACAACACCTGCTCCAGATAGGCCAGGAAGAACATCGCCATCGGTCGGCGATTCGATGGTCATGGGCGCCTGCAAGCCTCGGGTGGTGAGCGCCGCCAGCATGGTCAACGTAGACCAGTGGCGGTTGGGCGTCCCTTCCGCCACCCGTTCTCCACGAGGAGCCCGGCCATAGTTGCGGGTCATCTGGGTGCTGGCTCCGCTCTCGTCAAGAAACACCAACTGCTCCGGGTCGATCTGAGTTATAGCTTTCCACCACGCTTGCCGGCGCTGCTGCGCTTCCGGGGTTTCTTGCTCCTGGGCGTGGAGTGACTTTTTTTAAGCCGCAGTCCCATCTGCCGTAAGGCCAGCCACAGCCGTCCGATGCTCAAGCTCACGCCCTTGACCGCTTGCAGCTGCTCTTGCAACTCTCGCAGCGTCAGATCCGGCTGCTTGCGGATTTGCTCCCGCATCCACTCCTGCAGCGTCACCGTCACCCGGCTCACGGGGCCACGTCGCCACGGTGGCCGCTCCATCTGCCCCGTGCGCGTGCGGGTGGCGGAGACCTTCTTGGCCCAGCCTTCACTTACCCCAAACTGTTCCGCTAACTCCCCCAGCGTCCCTTTGCCCTGCTCATAGGCCTGCAAAAACTTTCGCCGCAAATCATTTGCATAGGGTCGTGCCATCGGGTGGAGCGGAGAATCGCCACCAACAGTCTACACTATCCATGAAAACGCTATAACTCCCCCAGCGTCCCTTTGCCCTACTCATAGGCCTGCAAAAACTTTCGCCGCAAATCATTTGCATAGGGTCGTGCCATCGGGTGGAGCGGAGAATCGCCACCAACAGTCTACACTATCCATGAAAACGCTATAAGGACCGGATGTCAAACATAGAGCGCGAGTTGGCGTTGCCCCACGATGCGATCCGAGACATGGGCTCACTTCATCGGCGGCAAATAAGGCAGATAGTAAGCAAACAACCAGCACAGGAAAAACACAATCGGAATGTGCACGATCATTTGCAGCACGCTATAGCCGACCAGATCGCGTGCCTTAAGCTTCAGAATTCCCAGCAGAGGTAGCATCCAAAACGGATTGACAAGGTTCGGAAGAGCTTCGGCCGCATTGTAGATCTGCACCACCCACCCGAGATGGACGTGGTGCAAGTTCGCCGCCTGCAGAATGTAGGGTGCTTCAATGACCCACTTGCTGCCGCCGGAGGGGACGAAAGTACCGAGAATTGCCGAGTACAGCGCCACCAGCAGCGGATAGGTCGCCTGGGTGGTGATTCGCGCAAACAGGCTGGCGAGCCAAGTGGAGATAGTTGTACCGACGATCATGCCAAAAATCACGGCGTAGAACGGGAACTGGATCAGCACGCCTCCCGTCGCCGGGACCGAGTCGGCCACAGCCCGGACAAACCTTTTGGGCCTCCAATGCAGAAGCAGTCCAACGGCAATGAACATCAGGTTGTAGGTGTTCAGGTCCAACGCAGCCAGCGCGCCCTGTGGCGAAGTGCGGAAGAAGTTGATCAGGTACCAAATGATCATCGCTGACACGAAGACGGTCAGCAAAGGACTGTACTCCAGCCATTCTCCGGGCTTTGTCCTTTTCTCAAGAGGTTGATCGACCGACTCGTACTCGATGCCGAAGTCGGCAGCGGTCTTCGCATTCTCCGGTGACGGCGCGGAGAAGTAAGCAACTGCCACCGAGACTACGATCAGCACGATTGCCATCGCGATGCTCGGCCACAGAAAAAGTGACTGCCGGAGCGGGATCAGCCCGGAAATCGCGAACAAAGCTGGAGGGATGGCCCCCTTGGTGGCCATCATCATGGCCGCCGAGGAAGACAGCCCCAGCGCCCAAACGGCCCCAAGCCCGAGGTAAGCCGCAGCTCCCGCGGCGCGATAGTCCATGCCTTTCACGCGGCGGGCCAGTTCGCGGGCAAGAAGCCCGCTGAAGATCAGGCTGAGCCCCCAGGAGATCAACGAGGTCAACATGGAAAACAGCGCGATCATCGCGATCGCACCGCGTCCGCTCTTGGGAAATCCCGCCAAAGCACGGATGATGCGGTTCACCGCCGGTGTCGTAGCGACGACGTATCCGCCAATGATGATCATCACCATTTGCATGGTGAAGGGAACCAGCGTCCAGAAATTCTTTGCGCCTTGAACAGCGAGTTTGCTCGCGGACTCGTGGAGGATCAAGCCGAAGATGAACACGATGACGATTCCCGCGAACGCAAAGACCAGAGGATCGGGAAACCAACGCTCGCTCCAAGTTGCCAAGCCCAGCCCAAAACGGGCTAGTCCGCTGTCTTGCTGAGCTGAGTTCTTCCCGCGACCGGATGGTATCGACTGTGACGGCATAAATCCTCCTTGGGCGCTGTTCTTCGCCCGGAGCTGCATTTCGCGAAGTTGCCCCCGAGGTTACCACTTGGGCGGGCCCATTCGTGAGTACTTACTTTGCTCTCGGAAGCATTTGGCGAGTTTTATCACCTTGTCAACCGCGCTATGGCTTCCGAAAACAGCTCCCAAACCTGTCGGCTGGCCGTGAGACCTCAAGGACAACTCTCAGCCGTTTGGGTCGTCGAATCCAAGCACCTGAAAAGCCAGACCGAAGCCCGGAATGATGCACTCCACTTGTACAAGCCGGATGGGTCGCTTAGACCACCCAACGATACCGCCCACGGTCCGCTCAACTATCGTTGGTTACCATGCGCTAAGGTACATGTCCCTTAGTAACTTCCAGACATTCTTGAATTTCGGAGGTATATCCCAAAAACAGTATATTTGCCGCATCGGTTGATCTATAATTTGGGAAGCTATTCATAATCTGAGGGTTAAGGGACCGCAAGCAGCTGTGAGCGTGGCATCGAATTTGCACAGTAATGATGCACCTTTGGGTGTGATCCCACAGGTACGTCGTGCCTATCAGCCAGCTGCCCCAATGGCCCGAGACCTACAAACACGGTTCTTTGCCGTCTTCCTGGCGCTGCTGAGCGTAGCGGCGGTCGTTTTCGCGTTCATTAACTTCCAGAAGGAACGTGAGTTCTCAGCCCCCTACGATGGGGTCTGGTGGGTGGAAGACGGCGGCCACTTGCGGGCAGCCCGAGTGGACATCGACGGCCCCGGCGAGAAGGCCGGCATTAAGCTGGGAGACCGTCTGGTAGCCGTTGACGGACATAATGTAACCAACGTCGGCAGCCTGGAGCGGCAACTCTATCGAGCGGGAATCTGGTCCAAGGCTACCTATTCACTGGTGCGCCAAGGCGTGAACCTGGAAGCGCCGCTGATTCTCGCCCCTGCGGCCGGCCCTGTATGGCGGCCTGCGGCTCATCGCCCTCGTCTATCTGGGCATTGGTCTCTATGTCCTGCTGAGGCGCTGGACTGCCCCCAAGAGTACCCATTTTTACGTTTTCTGCCTGGTCTCCTTCATCTTCTACTCCTTCCACTACACCGGCAAGCTCAACGATTTCGACTGGATCATTTACTGGTCCAATGTGGTGGCATGGTTGCTACAGCCGGCTTTGTTCCTGCATTTCTCGCTGACTTTTCCGGAACGCAAAGGCCTGGTAAATCGACGGCCTTGGTTGGTTCCGGCGGTGTATGTGCCGGGAGCGATTCTGCTGGCCGCGCATATTTGCGCCCTGGACCTGCTGCAACCGAGTGAACTGTTGCGCTGGAACCTCGACCGGGTGCAGATGTCGTATCTCGCCACGTATTTCGTGTTGTCGGCGGCGGTGCTGTGGCACAGCTATCGCTATGCCGAGTCGGCGATTTTGCGCCAGCAGATGAAGTGGGTGACGCGCGGAACCATTCTCGCCGTCGGCCCCTTCACCCTGTTTTATGTAATCCCGTACCTGGCGGGGAGTCCGCCCATTCTGTGGACATTGATGAAGATCTCGGTGTTGTCGCTGGTGTTTCTACCGCTCACCTTCGGCTACGCCATCTTCCGCTACCGCTTGATGGACGTGGACCTCATCTTCAAGCGCGGCATGGCATACACCATTGCGGCGGGCGCGATCACCGGAGCGTATTTCGCGGCTGTGGGCATTGCTTCAGTGCTCTTCCACCAGAGCTTCCCTAACGTCGGCCCAATCGGATTGATCGTAGCCATAGCCGTAACCGCATTGCTGTTCGATCCGTTCAAGAACTGGGTACAGAATTACCTGGATAAGATTTTCTACCGGAAGCGCTACGATTACCGAAAGACGCTGACCGAGTTTGGCCGCGACCTGAACTCAGAGACCGATCTCGACAGGATGCTGTCTTCGATCATCGATCGGTTGTCGCGTACCCTGCTGGTGGATCGGTTGGCGATTTTCCTCTCGGATCCCGAACAGCTGGAGCAATTCTCCCTGGCCAAGTCATACGGTATTTCTAACACTGGCGGCCTCGATTTCGACTTCCTGCACGTCGAGCGGCCAGAGTGGCAATTGGGTCACCTGTTCTTCGACAACACCAACCAGGCAGTACGCGAAACTCCCACCGCGCGCGACACCATTCGCCGGCTGGAGCTGAACTATTACATTCCCTGCACAGTAATGAATCGCATGATCGCGGTGCTGGGCCTGGGCAAGACCGCAGAAGGCGATTTTCTCTCCAGCGAAGATGTGCAGTTGCTGGAAACGCTCGCCGGATACATTGGCATCGCCGTGCAAAACGCGCGCCTCTACAAGTCGCTGGAGCAGAAGGCCGGACAGTACGAGCGCCTGAAAGAGTTCAACGAAAACATTGTCGAATCCATCAGCGTGGGGGTGCTCGCGGTCGATCTGGCCGATCGCATCGAGTCGTGGAATTCGCAGATGGAAGTGATGTACGCCTTGCCGCGCCTGCAAGCGTTGGGGCGTCCGTTGGGCGAAGTCATGGCCCCCGCATTTCTGGAAGAGTATTACCGCGTGCGCCAAACCCCGGGCATCCATAACCTGTACAAATTCCGGCTGGGCACGACGGCCGGCGACACTCGGGTGGCCAATATTGCCATCGCGCCGCTCGTCAGCAAAGACTTTAGCGTTATTGGCCGGCTGATCATTGTGGACGACATTACCGAGCGGATCGAACTGGAATCGCAGCTCTCGCAGGCGGAGAAGCTTTCCTCCATCGGCCTGCTCGCGGCTGGGGTCGCGCACGAGGTAAACACTCCTCTAGCTGTTATCTCGTCGTATGCGCAGATGCTGGCCAAGCAGGTTCACGGGGACGACAAGCAATCGGGCTTGCTGGAAAAGATCACGCGCCAGACCTTCCGCGCTTCGGAAATCGTTAACAGTCTGCTGAACTTCTCGCGCACCTCGAGCACCGAATTCAGCAATGTTGACTTGAATCGCGTCATCCAGGACACCCTGACCCTGCTGGATCACCAGTTCAAGACCGCGCGCATCAAGGTGCAACCCGACCTGCAGCCGGAGTTGCCGCCGATCTATGGAAACACGGGAAAGCTGCAGCAAGTTTTCCTCAACCTGTTTCTGAACGCCAAAGATGCCATGCCGGCGGGTGGCACCCTGATGATCAGTACCTCCAATGGTCATCAGGTACAGGTGAAAGTGTCGGATACCGGCAGCGGAATCGCGCAGGAGCATATCCATCGCATCTACGATCCATTCTTCACCACCAAGAACAAACCGAAGACGGGACACAGCGGCGGCACAGGTTTGGGCTTGTCGGTGACCTACGGCATCATTCAGGAACATGCCGGGAAGATTCGTGTCGCCAGCACGCCCGGGCAGGGCACAACCTTCATCATGGAGTTTCCAATGCTAAGGAAGGTAGTCAATGCCTGAAGTAGCAATCGGTCGCATGGCTACAGGACGCGAGGATTTCACCTCAGCCGCCTCCGTGTTGATCATCGATGACGAAGCCGCCATCCGCGAGTCGCTACAAACTCTGCTGGAGTTTGAAGGTTACGCCGTGGAAGTGGCGCATGATGGCCATGAGGGCCTGGCTCGCATTGCGGAGCATCCCTTCGACCTGGTGCTGCTGGATTTTGCCCTGCCGGAACGCAATGGCATTGAAATCCTGCACGATATTCGGGAGCGCGATTCCGATCTGCCGGTCATCATGATCACGGCCTACGGCACAGTGGAGAACGCCGTGAATGCCATGCAGGCCGGTGCCACGAACTTCATCCAGAAACCGTGGGACAACGAGAAGTTACTGGCCGACGTGCGCACCGCGGTGGGCCGGCGCCGCGCTGAAGAAGAAGTCGTCCAACTGAAGCGCGCCCTCAAGCAGCGCTACAACTTTGAGCACATCATCGGCAAGAGCGAGCCCATGCTGCGCATCTTCGACCTGGTGGCGCAGGTGGCGCCCAGCCGCTCTACGGTGTTGCTGCAAGGCGAAAGCGGTACCGGCAAAGAGCTGATCGCCAAAGCCATCCACATGAACTCGACGCGCCGCGACCGCGCGTTCGTCCCGGTGAATACCGGTTCCATGCCGGCTGACCTGCTGGAGTCCACTCTGTTCGGCCACGTCAAGGGCGCCTTCACCAGCGCCATCGCCAGCAAGAAGGGCCTGTTCGAAGTGGCCGATCGTGGGACGCTGTTCCTTGACGAGATTGGCACCATGAACCTGGACACGCAGGCGAAAATCCTGCGCGTGCTACAGGACCGCAAGTTTATGCACCTGGGTGGTGTCAACGAGATACAAGTGGACGTACGTATTATCGCCGCCACCAATGTCAATCTTCAGCAACAAGTGAAGGACGGAAAGTTCCGCGATGATCTGTACTACCGCCTCAACGTAATCACCATCGACCTGCCTCCTTTGCGCCAGCGCAAGAACGACATTCCGATCCTGGTGGGGTACTTCATCACGAAGTTCGCCGAGGAGAACGAACGGCTTCCGCTGCGCGTAACTCCGGACGCGCTTCGTCCGCTGTTGGAGTACGACTGGCCGGGCAACGTGCGCGAACTGGAAAACGTGATCGAGCGCGCGGTAGTGCTGGCGACAGGGCCGAACCTTTCCGCCGATTTGCTTCCAGAGAATCTCCTCGGCCGGGGCAGCAGGGTCGCCATGATGGAGCACAGCCCGGACGCCTCACTGTTCGAAATCATTGAAAGCTGCGAGCGCCGCGTCATCGCCGATATGCTGGAAAAATGCGCCTGGAACCAGACCGAGGCCGCCGACCGCTTTCGCATTCCGCTGTCTACCCTGAACCAGAAAATCAAGCGCCTGAATATCGAGATCAAGAAGAAGAACCGGGAGAACGGAAACAGCTAACATTACAAGGATCTTCCCCGCAGCCGCGCTCACCGAGGCGCGGCATCTGTTTCCCCACCTCCTTACTCCCACCAACTTGGCGCCACAGCCGCTTCGGCACACTTGCTCTCTCGCCATCGTGACAGGCCGGCGGACATGGATCACACGATGACGTGAGGTGGATCACAGCAGGGTTGTGCATCCTGAGACCACAATCTCAGCAGAGTCGAGGCGCAGCAACGCGCCGCCGTTGGAGGGAGCCATGTCGGAAGACAAGCGCGATGTCCTGGAGGTTTTGCGGTACGAGCTCAACTTCCTGGAACAAGGGGGTTACGGAAGCTGGTATAGCACGCCGTGGGGGCCTGCTTCTATCTTTCAGGATTCGCTTACCTGTCCTAACCACGGCGATCCTAGCCGCCCGCATGCCTGTCATGAGTGCCTGCTCTATGACTTCGTTCCTGAGGAATATCGCACGGAAGATGTGCCTTGCCATCACATCCCTTTGAATCGTCAAGGGGTTACGGTAGCAACGCCGAATCAGACCGAAGAAGAGCTGCGGGAGAACGTCAAGCACTGGCTAAAGCGCACCATCGCGAGGATAGAAGCCGATCGCGCCAAGCAGACAGCAGAGCTTGCAACGCAGAAGGCCGGCTAGCTGGCCGCATGGTCGGCCGTGCGGCTTGTTTGGTCTGGTAAGCCGTTCGTGTTCGTCCCATTTTGAAACCAAACCACGAAAGAATCTGTTTCGTGCAGAATCTTTCTGCCTGTTTGCGGATAGAATGCGGCAACAGGCCCAGCGCCTGCCGGAGCGCACCATGAAACGGAGTTTCGCTTCCCTCAGCCCTCAGGAAGCCTTACACGTCGCCATTTTCGTCGAGGAACGTAACGCCGAGGTGTACCATCGCTTCGCGGAAATGTTTGTCGAGTTCCGCGATAGCGAATCGCTGGAGATCGCCAGCGTCTTCTGGGAGATGGCGGCGGAAGAAAAAAATCACAGCTCCGTCCTGCAAGGCAGATACATGGAAGAGTACGGCAGCTCGCGTTGCGCGCTGACGGAGGAAGACTTGGTCGAGTGGATCGAAGTCCCGAAGTTGGAGGACGGCGACGTCTTCGCTGCGACCCGTGAAGGCCGCTCAAGCAACGCGCGGGAGCGTGCCTTGCGGGTGGCGCTTAAAGCGGAAGTGGCTGCCCAACGCTACTACTCCCAACTGGTGGAGAACACGGAAGAACGACCGCTGCGCCGGCTCTACCGCGAACTCGCCGAAATGGAGGACGGCCACGTGGCCTACATTCAGCGCAAGCTCGTCCCACATCCCACCAACGACAGCAAGGCGAACTAGGCACTGAGGAGTCGCTCTTCTGCATAAGCGCTCTCCGCCTCCAGCCCTTCACCTGTTCTCCCGGCACGCTGTAAGATATTCGACACGAGTTATCCGGGGGATTCTTTCATGCAGAAGTGCCGATCCTGCGGCGCGGAGACCGCGCAGGCAACTCCGTTCTGTGCTGCTTGCGGAAAACCAACCGCTTACGCAGCGGCGGAAGCGCACGGCGCAGACACTCCAACGCTACAGTCAGCACCAAGACCGCCCAGCCCTAGTTCTAGTCCGAAGAAACGCTCCTCCTCCCGCCCGTCTTCTCATTCCTATGACAATGAGGGCCGCTTTGCGCCGGGTGCTCTGATCGCGGGGCGATACCGCATCATCGCCCTGCTCGGCCGGGGTGGCATGGGCGAGGTCTATCGCGCGGACGATCTCAGCCTGGGTCAGCAGGTCGCGCTCAAGTTTCTGCCGGAATTTTCCAGGAATGAGGACACCCTCGAGCGGTTCCGCAACGAAGTCCGTATCGCCCGTCGCATCTCGCATCCCAACGTTTGTCGCGTCTTCGATATCGGGCAGACCGACGATCTGATCTTCTTCACCATGGAGTACATCGACGGTGACGGACCTGGCCTCGCTGCTTCGCCGCATTGGTCGCCTGCCCGGCGACAAGGCCGCCGAAATTGCCCGCAAAATTTGCGCAGGCGTTGCCGCCGCCCACGACAAGGGCGTGCTTCACCGCGACTTAAAGCCCGCGAACGTAATGCTCGACGGTCGCGGAGAAGTTCTGATTACCGACTTCGGGCTGGCGGGCGTCGCTGACGAAATCCGCGACGTGCGCAGCGGCACGCCGGCGTATATGGCTCCCGAGCAGTTGGCCGGCGAAGAAGTCACCGTCAAGAGCGATATATATGCGCTCGGTCTCCTGCTGTACGAAGTATTTACGGGCAAAGCTGCCTTCGATGGCCGGACGCTGGAAGACATGATTCGCGTTCGTCGGGACAGCACTCCAAGCCGGCCTTCCGCATTGGTGAAAGATCTCGACCCGGTTGTCGAGCGCGTGATTCTGCACTGTCTGGAGACCGATCCCGAGGCTCGGCCGGCTTCAGCGCTGGCTGTGGCAGCGGCGTTGCCCGGCGGAGATCCTCTGGCCGCGGCCCTGGCTGCCGGCGAAACTCCTTCCCCTCAAATGGTGGCGGCCGCTGGCGAGACCACCGGACTGAAAGTTCCGTTTGCGCTGGGATGGCTCGGAGTCGCTATTGTGGGACTGGTTGCCTTCTATCTGCTGGCTGCGAAAACGAGTGGCATCGAGAGGATGAACGTTCCGTATTCGGCGGAGATCCTTAACCAGAAGGCCCACGACATTGTGCAACAACTCGGATACACCACGCCTCCAGCCGACAGCGCCCAGGGATTTTCCTACAACGATGCCTACCTAGACTATTTGCATGACAATCCAAAGCTGCGTACGAGTTGGAATGCTGCATTGCGAGGGCGGCCGCCTGCGCTGATTTACTGGCTGCGCGAAAGTCCGTCAGAAATGATGACCGCCGAGGTGAAAGACTCCTCGTTGACTCCCGGCATCGTGGACCTTACCGACCCGCCGCCGATCCTGTCTGGCATGGTCCAGGTTTCTCTCGACTCCGAGGGCAGGCTTTATCACCTGCAAGCGATTCCGCCCCAGAAGGAGACCAGTTCTGCTCCATTCGCGCCTTTCGATTGGAATGTGCTGTTCCGCTTGGCCGGTCTGGATCAGTCGAAGTTCCAGCCGGTGACCTCGACTTGGAACTCGCTGGCGGCTTCGGACGCTCGCGCCGCCTGGATCGGTACGTGGCCGGGCACCACCTATCCATTGCGCGTCGAAGCTGCCTCCTATCGTGGCAAGCCAGTTTACTTTGCGTTAATCGGGAACTGAACCGAGCCCACTCGGATGGCAATCTCGGATGAGTCCTTCAGCAAGAAAGTGTGGGACGCAATCCTCGCCGTGGCAGCGGTGCTTCTGCTACTGGCTGCAATTCTGATTGCGTGGCGCAATTACTTGCGCGAGAAAGCGGATGTTCAGGGAGCGTCGCGACTGGGCATCGCTCTCTTTTCCATCCAGATGCTACTCTGGCTCTTTAAGGCGCATTTTGTCTCTTCCATCTCGTCGCTAGGACTGTTTGTGCTGGCCGCGAGTTCGTCTCTGTTTGTTGCCACGGTTGTTTGCGCGCTGTATCTGGCCATCGAACCTTACGTCCGTCGGCGCTGGCCGCACGCCATAATCTCCTGGAGTCGGCTTATGGCGGGACAGGTCCGCGACCCACTGGTCGGCAGAGATGTGCTCTACGGAGTGCTCCTGGGTGTAGGCTGGGCGCTCATTTTTTCCATCTTCTTTGTGATGCGGATGCGAGCAGGCGATCCGCCGGCCTTAGGCACGACAGACTATTTACTGGGAGCGCGCAATGCTGTCGGTTGCTGGTTGTGGCATCTGGCCACGTCGGTGCAGGGAACCCTGGTTTTCTTTTTTCTGATGTTCGTGTTGCGCGTGATTCTGCGCAAGCCCTGGCTCGCTGCTCTGGCCTTTGTTGCTTTATGGACGGCGATCAAGACGTTCGGAAGTCATCATGTCTTGATTGACGTCTCCACCTTCGCTGCCGTTTATGCTATCGCTGCGTTTGTAGTCTTGCGCTTCGGATTCATCGCGCTGGCCCTCGGCATGTTCACGGTTGACCTGCTGCTAAACATTCCCATTAGCACGAATTTTTCGAGCTGGTACATGGGCGGCTCGCTATTTGTACTCTTGACTGTAATTGGTTTGGCGGTTTGGGGAGCTTACACCGCCCTCGCGGGACAGAAGATCTGGAAGGAGAACCTGTTCGAATAGTGCCAAACGGCAATCCCGAGGATTCCCAGCCAGTGCAGCGCTGAAGTAGCCTATTGCTAAGGATTGAGTTATGACCGTTACTTTGAATCTCAAGCCGGAAATTGAAGCTGAACTACTGGCGCAGGCGCAGTCCAGGGGGCTGACGATAGAGGAATACCTCCTTTCCGTAGTAGAGGGCACGGTGCTTCCGGCGACCCAAAAGGCATTGTCGGCAGAGGAGCGAGCGACAGCATTCGAGGCGTGGTCAGCAAGCCATCGTCCCACTCCTCCGCTCTCCGATTACGCCGTCAGCCGCGAGGGGATGTATGAAGGCCGTGACCACTGATGCGTGTTCTTGTTGACACGAACGTTCTCCTCCGCTGTGCTCAGCCGAATCATCCACTCTGCTCACAAGCCACACGCGTGGTCTCGAAACTCATCCGGCAAGGAGAAGCTGTCTTTTTCTGTCCCCAGGATGTAGCCGAATTCTGGAACGTCGCAACACGGCCCGCCGAGCTGAACGGGCTTGGACTGTCGCATGCCGAAGTGTTCCATGAAGTCAGCAGCATTGAAAGCTTGCTAACGTTGTTGCCGGACGTTCCGGCGATCTACGCCACTTGGAAACAGATTGTGAAGGACCACCATGTCCAAGGCGTTAAGGTTTATGACGCACGTCTCGTTGCCACAATGACCGTCTACGCTGCCGACAATGTCCTCACCTTCAATGCCGCTGATTTCAATCGCTACAGCAACATAACCGCACTGCACCCCTTCTCGATGCTGGCATAGACCGGGTGGACGACTTGCGAACCGAGGGGCGCCTCTCGCCGGCGCTCACTTCCAATTCGACGGCATAAGTTTCAATTCGTGCTGGCTCCGTGGCGAATACCTCGCACCCTGCTTACGCCGGCGGAGATCCACTCGCAGAATGTTCGAGAGGACTGATCACCCGGAGCAGCATGCCGCCGCCGGCGTGTACATATACATTCCTGTCCGACTCCAGAACGATCTGGCCGACCGGCTCTCTCCTACCGGAGTGAACGATCTTCAAGTCTGCAAAGCCGTAGGCCCCACACGCCGCAGGCGAGAACAACCAAAGCGCCTGCTCGCGGTCGTCTCCGGCTACGGCCCCGCGGCAACCGCCGTCGCGTGAGGCAATCAGCTTCGCGGTCACGTCGCCCCCAATGGTCGATTTCCCGACCACCTGGCCGTCAGTCATTACGGTCCCGGCGCCGCGATAGACCGCGTCCCCGCCGATTTGCACTGTGGTCCAGTCGGCTGTTGTGGTGCCATAGTCATCAATTGCATTTGTGGGCAGTTGCGCCTCGAACACGTCCATCATGGAAGCCAGTGAACGCAGGCTTGTCGTTATGGGGACTTCGCGGCCATCGAACATCAGGCGATCGAATGACACCACAATGCGTGATCTCGAACTCGCACCTGGTCGTGTTACTGCAACGATGTGGCCGATCAATTTCGCTCCGGTCCGAATTCGCTCCTGGCCCTGCAGGGGAACATCTTGCATAACTCGCGCTGTGATCTTTTGTCCCTCCGTAGCTTTCCGGGCGTCCAGCGTCGTTTGCAACATTACCGGAATCATCGTCCCGGCCGGAATCTCTTGCGCCATTAAGGCCGCGGCGGCCAACAGCAGGCTCGATACCAGAACCTTGAGCCCTCGCATATTTCCTCCTCGCTACTTTCAGAGGATGTCAGCGTGTCCGCTTGCGATGCAAGTTTCCGCAGACGGCGCGGATTTCCCGAACACACGGGCATTGGCTGAATGCCTGGTATCAGCTACCCTGAATACATGCCGCAAACCGTGGAGCAGGCATTGGGATTGATTCGTGAGAACCGGCCGGAATCGATTGACCGGGCGTTGGCGCTGCTGCAGAACACGGTTTATTCCTTCAGCATGAAGGTGTGCGGCCATCCTCAGGACGCAGAGGACACCATGCAGGAAGTCCTGCTGAAGTCGCTGCCGTACCTGCCGAAGTTCGAAAGTTCGCAGGCGCTCTCGGTGTGGCTGTACAAAGTCGCGCGCAATCGCTGCCTGAGCAAGCGCCGTGGCCAGAAGAACGCCGTCCATAAGCATCTGTCCCTGGACGAGCTTATGCCCGACGGCCGCGAGTTACGCGAGTTGGTCGAGAGCAAAGAGCTGAGTCCCGAGACCAGAGTGCTGCGTGGCGAGAGCGAACAATCGCTGCGCAAGGCCATCTTGAAGGCTCCCCCCGCAGTACCGCTTTGTTCTGGTCCTGCACGACATGGAAGGACTGAGTACAGGCGAAGTGGCGCGGGTAATTGGCTTGCGCGAAGGAACAGTACGCGTTCGCCTGCATCGCGCACGGCTGCTGGTGCGCCAGCATCTGGCGCGGATGGCAAAGGCTGGGCGCCTCATGCCTGGAGTACACGCTGCTGCAGCGACGACGCCGAAGCGCTCGCGCCGCTGCCGGCAAATGTTCGCTGCTCTCTCCGATTACATGGATGGCCTGGTTGAAGATCTCAACTGCAAGGAGATCGAGAAGCACTTGCACGAGTGCCAGCCCTGCGTCGCCTTCCTCGACAGTCTGAAGTCTGCCGTGGAGCGGTGCCGGTCGTATCATCCGCATTGCGACGCCCAGCGCGCAACAGAACTTCGCGAGGAACTGCTTCGCCGCTACCATGCGGCGGTGGCGGCTCTGCCTAGGCAGCGAGCCCGCGCGTAGCGGGTCAGTTTGGATTTGCACAGCCTCGCTTTAGCATTCAGGTTTGTGGCATGATGCTGGCATGACAATTGGCAAAGGTAAGCGGCCACGCGACCCCAACCAACTCGCCAAGTGGATCGTAGATCAATCAACCTCAGAGGCGGTCGTTCCTGAGCCGGAAACGACCCTACAGGCTCGCAACGTCCCCACAGATATCTCCGAGTATATGGCCAAGATCGGACGCAAGGGTGGCCAGATCGGAGGCAAGCGCCGTCTCAAGACCATGACCAAAGCGGAACGCTCCAAGATCGCGGCAAGCGCAGCTAGAGCACGATGGACGAGAACAAAAACGACTAATAAGCCAAAGTGAACCAGTTACGGTTCCCATTGTAGGTCAAGAGGCATTGTTGGAGAACATCCCTACCAATCAGAGCATGAAATCCCTGTGCCAGTAACAATTCGACACAGGCTACAGGCATGGCGTGAAACACCAACGGCAATTGAGAGGTCGTCGCTGATGGTATCAACAGGCTGATATCGTACTGATCTGCAATGTGTGGGGTTGTCCCGGTAGAAGGGGTAATCATTGGCGCGCTTCCGGTCGGACTCAACCCTAAAGCGGATAGTACCGATGGGTCAACACAACTGCTACTAGCTCCAGTGTCAATCAAAGCCCGAACCTGCACTAACGCAGGAACCTGTTGGCCGGATTGGGTTAATGCAACCCTACGCGGCTGGCTGACGCCAACAAAGGCATCCACCAATGGGCCGTTGGCCGACATGAGCAGAGTGAAGTGGGGCATTTATAACGAGTCTCGATACGGCAAGCTGCCGTCAGTGAGACAGGGCACACGGTTCGACAAAGCGGGTAATAAACTGCACTTGCTCAATTGCCTGAATTTGCTTTACCAAGAAAGGCTCCAATTTGAATTTCTGGTATCCCTCCTTGATCGCGTCTTCGTAGCTGGTGTAAATGTCAATCACTTGGTCGCCACGAATCAGAACAAACTTCCCTTCGCTGTCCTTAAACTCTGGAAGTTTGCTCTTGTACGTCTCCAGTTCCTTTTCCAGAGCCATAAAACCTTCTCCCCATGAGGTAGCGCGGATTATCTCTCTAAGCGGATTATAAAGCAACAGCATTTTTGGCTGCACAAGATAGGCCGTTCGACCGACCACGAAATAAGCAAATTTTAATATTGACATGCTAAAGCGGCTTTGGAATGACCCAAAGCCAGCCCGCGCGTAGGCTGCTGAACGGCGTTTTAGGACGAACCGGCGGAAAACAGCCACTGTATCGGGGGATTTATAAGTGACCCTAGTGTCCTGTCACTGGCGTGAATCCGTCGGCATCCCACTTTTCGCTGCCGACTCCGTGGTGCACGAAGAACAGACCTTCGGGATCATATTTTGCCTTGACAGCCTGCAATCTGGGGTAGTTCGCGCCCCAGAAAGATTGCTGCCAGGAGTGCTCGAAGAAGTTGCTCTCAGAGACATATGCGCCGGGCTGGGGCGCCACCTTGCGCAATTCGTCCATGGCTTTGGCAACCGCAGTAGCCTCTTTGCGCGCGGCGGTGACATCGGGCTCATGCCCGCGAATTCCCGGGTAGGCGTGTTGCGTCCCGGAGGCAATGATGGCGAGGGTAAAGGCGTCGAGCACCGCAGGATTGGTGGCGGTATTCCGGGCGGCGGCGATGGCATCGGCAGGAGCACCTGCCAAACCTTTATTGAAATGTAGTTCGACTTGCCAATGGCGGGAACTCGCAAACAAGGCGTCGGCAAGACGCTCCTGCGAATGGTCCTCGAGGAGCGACGCGGGTAGCCACTGCGATTCGAAGCCGTAAAGGACCTGCCCTACTTGACCACCATCTCCCGTCCACCACACGTCATTAGGGCTGGCGCCGGGACGTGAGTCGGTGACAAAGACGTGGTGGCCATGCTTGTCCCTCCACACCGGATCCCACCAACCCTGCGCCGGCATGCTGCCGACGATCGGCGGCTTTTCCAGAGTGTAGGCTCCCGGTGAAGCCGCCACCCAATCCAGGAACGGCTGCCAGAGCTTCCTAGCTTGCTCCGTGTCCAGGCCGTGAGAAACCATCCTGATCTCAAGAGAGTTGTCAGGTCCCATGTGGGCCTGCTCGCCCCAATGATCGTTGAAGAGCTGCTCGCGGTAGAAGCTCACGAACTGGCGGACAAGGCGACGATAGGCGGTGTCGGACGCGGCCTTGATCGTAATAATGGCGCCACCGAAGAACTCAGGAAGTTCGCGTAAGCGCAGGGTCAGCTTAGTTACGGCGCCAAAGCTGCCGCCACCACCACCTTTGAGCGCCCAGAACAGGTCGGGGTTGGTGCATGCGTTCGCGATGCGTATCTTGCCATCGGCGGTAACCACCTCGGCCTCCAGCAAACCTGCAGCTGCAAGGCCATAGTGCTTGGAGAAACTTCCGAAGCCGCCACTTTGAATGAGGCCGGCCACACCGACGGTGGTGCAGCCGCCGCCTTGAACATACTGACCGCCCTTTGTAGTTACGGCATCGTAGGCTTGGATCCAGATCGCTCCAGCACCCAGAGTCACGGCTGGCTGCGGCGCATGCGCCCCCCCGCATCCCTGCGGAACGAATGCCGTGTGCATCACGATGTCATTCATGTGGCGGGTCCAAATCAGCAGCGAATCGGGCGCGTTAGAAGTGCCCTGATAGCTGTGGCCACCACCTTTGACGACCAGGCGCAAACGGTTTTCGCGAGCAAAGTTTACGGCTGCCGCAATGTCCTCGGCATTGCTTGCGGCGATGGCATACGTACTAGGCGAGCTAGTCCACGCGTCAACCCAACCCAAGGTTTGCGTAAGGCCCGGCTGGTCGCCGATGTAATAGGGGTTTCGCAAGTTCGCGAGGATGTCCTGACAGAAGGCGCTGTCGAGCGCGAGCCGACACGCAACGAGCGGAGACTGCACTGGGATGAGTCGTCCACCGACCTGCTGCTTTAGCTTTTCCCAGCTCGCGGCGTTAGGCCAGCCAGGATCGCCTGGGCGAAGGCGGCGGACCGGGGGTTTCGGGGTGGTGGTTGGTACCGGTGCGGGCAGATCGGGCCATAGGTGCGACAGCAGGGGGATTGCTGCCAGTTGCTTCAGCAAAGTTCTTCTGTCCATCTGGCGCACATCCAGGTCGGGGGATAATGAACAGTGGAGTCCCGTTCAGGCCGGGCCAATTATAGGCTTTGCTGCCAGATAGTACATCGCTTAAACCGATTGACTGCTATGAAATTCTGGGAAACACCAATCTGAAATTAGCAGTGGTCCAGACTCGTCTCCGGAACCATCGTCAGCAAGAGTCTTTGGGCGCTCTGTCTGCCACTTAAGTTGTAGAAGATGCTCCAGTCGATGTGGGCGCTAAGGCGGTATTCTCTATATATCTCTTCGCTCATAAGAAGTAAGACTGCGAACAGCGGCAGAGCATTGGCTCGCGCGGCTTTTGTTTGGAGTTATCAGCATCACGGCAGCAAACATTTAGTAGTTGCACTAGAAGTTTTCCTAGGTGACGCACTCCACCTGAAAGGCTACCGTTCCAACTGGGACAATGAGACAGAGCTGCGGCTGTGGGGGTGTGTCTCTCAATGGTGCATGCCGGGGCCACTTACCCTTGCAAAGCGCAAGGGGTTTGCCGTTGCTCCTGCAGATTCTTGAAATTAGTCGTGAATTGCATGCCGTAAAGGAGCCTTGAATGAATTCTCGCCGAAGAGTGTGGTTATCGTTTCTGTTTGCCGCAATGGTGTGCCCGCTGAGCTACGCAGGCGCAGTCGCGGACGACAAGCCAGTGGATGCCAATGCCCAGACGCAGGCCGCAACCGCTCCCGATCCCGCTCCGCAGACGCCAACCGCCGGTGATGACCCATGGAAGTTCGCGATCTCGATCTACGGCTGGTTTCCGGGCATACACGGGACAGTCGGGGTGCTCGGCCACGACGCCGGTGTCCATGCCCCATTCAGCGATGTCTTTCATTACCTGAAAGGGGTAATACCGATCGCCGTCGAGGCCGATAAGGGCCGCTTTGTGATGCCGTTTGATTTCTTCTGGGTCAAGCTGGGCGATGACAGAGGGATTCCCTTGAACGACCTGGGGCAAACCTCAATTAATTTGCACGTGACGGAATCGATCTTCACTCCAAAGTTCGGATACAGGATTGTGGATAAGGAGCATTTCAAGATCGACGCTCTGGCCGGAATCCGCTACTGGCATGTGGGTCAGAACCTCAGCCTGGAACCGTCCGGGGTTGGCTTTTCGCAATCCGCGAACTGGGTGGATGGGCTTGGCGGCGCCAGGTTTACACTGCCGCTCGCGGAGAAGGCGGCGATCATAATCGCGGGTGACGCAGGCGGAGGCGGAGCGAATCTTGACTACCAGGTAGTTGGCCTCTTCACCTACAAGTTCACCCCCAAACTTGGCTTGGGACTTGGCTGGCGCTACCTGGATGTGAACTATGGTGGCAGTCATCAATTCCTCTACGATGTGGCCCAAACCGGCGCCCTGGCGGGCGTGATCTTCGAGTTCGGCGGCAAGCCGCCGGTTCCGGTAAGCGCAAGCTGTTCAGCCTCACCGGATGCGGTTTGGTCGGGCGATCCAGTGAAGGTTACTGCCACGGGCGCCAATTTCAATCCGAAGCACACTGTGAACTACGCCTGGACCGGCAATGCTGGCAAGCTGTCGAGCGCTGACACCCAGACCGCCACCATCGATACCACTGGCCTGACGCCGGGAAGCTACTCCGCCAATGCCACCATCACCGACCCCAAGGAGAAGAAGAACAACTCGGCAACCTGCTCGGCGAACTTCACCATCAAGCAGCCGCAGCCTCCGCAGGTAAGCTGCTCGGCCAATCCCACTACCATTGCCATCGGCGAGCCAGCCACCGTCACCATGACAGCCTCCGATCCTCAGGGATGGCCGTTGACCTACTCTTGGTCGAACAGCGGTGGCACGCTGAGCGGCAGCGGCACCTCAGCCACGGTGACCGCGACCAATGCGGACGCGGGTAACACCATCACCGTCACGGGAACAGCGACGGACGCGCGCGCCAATCTGAGCGCCAGTTGCACGGCGTCGGTTAATGTACCCGCGATCGCCAAGTGCACCACCATCGAAGATTGGGGCGAGTGCACCTTCGAGAAGAACCCCAAGAAGCCGTGGCGCGTGGACAACGACTGCAAGGACACGCTGGACAAGCTTTCCCTGCGGTTGCAGCAGATGCCCAATGGCAAGCTGGACGTCGTTGGCTACACCAACCAGGAAGAGTCCGTCAACGCACAGCAGTTGGGAGCGCAGCGCTCGGTCAACGTCAAGTACTACCTGACCACGGACGGCCCCAACAAGGTTGACGCCAGCCGCGTGCAACCGCGTCAGGGCGACACCAAGGGCCAGGCCACTCACTTCTACTTTGTCCCCGAAGGCACCCTGTGCGGCGGACAACTAGAAGAGGGCACGACCGTTGACGAAACCGCAGTGCAGCCGCAGTCGCGGAATGCACCTGCTCCGAAACACCACAAAGCTAAGGCCGCGCCGGCGGCGCCTCCAGCGCAATAATCGGGTGCCGTAGCTGAACTCAGGCCGGCGAGAGGTTGGTCTCTCGCCGGCATTTGAGCTGGAAAACATGTCACCGAATACCAATTGATTTAAACGTCTCGGGGTCACAGCATCAACAGGAGAGAAACGCAATGAAGAAAAACAAGTCACTCAAACTCGTATCCGTCGCAATCCTGACGTTCCTCATGCTCGCATTGCTATCGGCGGCCACCGCCCAGACGCAAAAGGTCGAGGGCATCATCAAAGGCCGCACTGGCAACGAGATGATTCTGCAGACGTCGGATACGCCGCACCTCGTCGTCGTGCTGACCGACAGCACCGACGTCGCCCAGGTCGTGGGAGCCTTGAAGGCCCGCAATAAGAAGATGTCCATGGCCGCCCTGATCCCCGGTCTTCCCGTTCAGGTTGAAGGCAGCATGAACGATCAAGGCCAACTGGTGGCGACCAAGGTCAGGTTTAAGGGCAACGATCTGGAACAAGCCCAGGCCATCCAGGCTGGCGTCCACGAGACTGCGAAATCAGCTGCGGCTAACGAGGCTGAGTTAAAGGCGCAGGCTGACGCGCTGGCTGCCCAGAACGCAGCTCTGAAAGAGCAGCAGGCCGCCATCGACAAGCACCAGCAGGAGCTCGCGGCCCAAAAGGCCGCCATCGCCGCTAACAGCGCCCGCTTTGGTCAAATGGACGACTACTACATTCTGGACGAGGTAACCGTCCTCTTCGGCAATGGCAAGACCAAGGTCGATCCCCAGTACATTCCGCAGATAACGGCGTTGTGTGAGAAAGCCAAGGGCTACAACGGCTACATGATCCAGGTGAAGGGCTACGCTTCCGCCTCGGGCAGTGCCGCGGTTAACCAGAAGCTCAGTGAACAACGTGCCGCCAATGTCACCAACATCGTGACCCAGCAGGGTCACGTTCCTTTGACCAACATGCTGGCTCCCGGCGCCATGGGCGAGAGCAGGCAGGTAGGCCCCAATGACAAGTCGGTGGAAGGAGAGGCGCAGAACCGCCGCGTCGTCGTCCGGATATTGCAGAACAAGGGTATCGCCGGTACGCAAGGCGCTCCCGCAGGGCAGTAACACTCGCTTAGATTGACTCCACACTGGCCGGGACGGCGCTGCCGTCCCGGCCAAATTGTTATGAAATAGTGGCACCGTCTGACACCCAAACATCAAGGCTCCGGCCATCGCTTCCAGCCCACGATGGTGCTGCTTGCTTGGTGGCGCTTGTGTACCGGATTCAGGATGCCCTGGCGAAAAAAGATTTGGGATAACCGCCTTATTAAGCTAGGAAACGCTATGAAGATTCCCGCTGCAATTGTCTGCTGCGCACTTCTATTACCTGCGCCTCTTTTCGCCCGCGACAAGACCGACGTACTCGTCATGAGCAACGGCGACCGCCTGAGGTGCGAGATCAAAGGCCTCGACGCCGGCGTGCTCTATGTCAGCTTCGATTACATCAAGGGCACGACCCAGGTTGATTGGTCCAAAGTGCGTTACGTGGAAAGCAAGCAGCTATTTCTAGTGAAAACAGAGGACGGGTCGGCATACACCGGAACACTCTCTACCGCGGAGACTGAAGCGGCCCGGCCGGTAGGAATCGAAGTAGTGGAGGACACCGGGCAGAAGGTTGTGGTCGAGCAGAAACAGGTCGTGGACATGTATCAAACTTCGGATAGATTCTGGCGCCGGTTCAACGGCGACATTAACTCAGGATTGACGTACTCCAAGGCCAATCAAGCAACGCAATACACTTTTAGCTCTGAGATCGAGTATCCCCGCGAACGGTGGGCCACAGGTGCGCAGTTCACTTCCACGCTATCGGGAAACACTGGGGCCGCCACTTCGACGCGCAACGACGGATACTTGTACTACCGCCGCCTTTTGCGATGGAATAACTGGTTCTACACGGGAATCGCTAACCTTCTGCAAAGCTCGGAGCAGGAAATCCAACTGCAATCCAACCTCGGGGGAGGCATCGGGCGTTATC
This sequence comes from uncultured Acidobacteriaceae bacterium, assembly GCA_963836295.1. Taxonomy (GTDB): domain Bacteria; phylum Acidobacteriota; class Terriglobia; order Terriglobales; family Acidobacteriaceae; genus Bog-257. The sequence goes on from CAWIIY010000017.1 coordinate 1,296,989, forward strand.
TGAAGAACACCGACAGTTCCACTGTTATCGTGTTTGGGGGCCTGGCGTTCCAGAACACTCGATATTCACAAACTGCCACCGTCGCGCAAGTAACTCAGAACACCGCCGCCGGCCTGGTCGGCGCCACTGCAGAACTCTTCAAATTCAACAAGACCAACCTGACCATTACCGGCACGGTTTTCCCTGCGATTTCGCAGCCCGGGCGAGTCTATGTCAACATGAATGCAACCTACTACTTAAAGTTCTATAACGACTTTACGTGGAACTTCTCGTTCTACGGCAACTGGGACAACCAGCCGCCACACGGTTTTTCAGGTAGCAACTATGGTGCCAGCTCCGGGCTCGGTCTGGACCTTCGGGAATAAGTAACATGGTGCTTCCTCCATGCGATCGTGCTTGATAAATTGTCGCGTCTACTGCTGAGGCGTGGCTTTGACGTTGGCGGTCACGCGTGCCAGGCTGGCACGCACTTGGTTGGCCTGCGGACCGTTGGGACTTTCCCGCAGATAGGTTTGGTATTCCGTAGCGGCTTTCTCGAGTTCATGCTTGCTCTCGAAGGCGCGTCCAGCGATGTAATAGCCCACAGCGTAACCTTGAGGGGAAAGATCGTGCACCTTTTGTGCATTATGCAGGGCTCCGTCGTAGTCGCCCGTCATTAACTGAACGATCGCGAGCAGGATTACCGACGAGGGATCTTGCGGCTCGACTATCAGCGCTTTCTGCAAGAACTCCTTCGCGGCCGCATATTGCTTATCGCTGATCAAAAGCCGCGAATAATTGCGGTCTGCATCGGCATTCTTGTCGTTCAATTGAACCGCGCGTTCAAAGGCAGAGCGGGCCTTGTCGGCTTGCCCAAGGTTCATGAAGGCGACGCCCAAGTTGTCGTAGGCCGCGTCGTATTCCGGATAGGCGGTGGTTGCTTTCTGGAACTGATCAACGGCCTTCTTGTAGTCTTTTTGTTGTAAAGCCTCCAGCCCTTTGTCAAACGACTTGCGGGCAGCGGCCGGAATCTTCAGTTCGGAAGCCGAGGTCAAGGCTCCGTTGCCCAGCTGGGGATTCGAGTCCGGACTGGAAGTGGGATGCACCTGCACAACAACCAGCTTGAAACGGCCCTGCTGGGTGATCTGAAATTCTTCGGAAACGACATCCGCAAAGCCTATTCCTGAGACCTTGATTCGAAAATTGCCTTCTCCGTTGACTAGAAATTCCGCCTGTCCCAAAGCATTGGTAAAAGTTTCCATCATCGTCACGCCGGCGGAATTCACGAGGTCGCACCGCAGTTGTTCCGGCGCAGGACGTTCATCAGGGTAAGTAACGTGTACCTGGAGCTCAACTCCGTTCGGTTGCGACCTCGAACCACGTTGGGCAAATGCGACCGAGACGACAGACAGCGAAAACAGCAGAACAAGGAGAGCCGATTTCGAGCGGAACATGTTGCCCCCAAAAACCCGGCAACTACAGGTGATTGGAAGAGAATTGTACCGCAATTCGCAAGCGGCAATGTCAAAGTTTTGTGTGGAAGAGGCTGCCGTTAGCGCCCCGAAAGCCGCAACTTAGCCGTCGAAAAAAAAAGGCGGAGGTCGACAGCGGACCTCCGCGGGGCGGAGAGTACTACGGATTCGGGATGTACATTGGTTCGCCGGGCTTGCCCGAGGTCAATTTGTAGTCGGATGGAACCTGGAACAGGGAAGCATCCGGTTCCCCGCGGGTGACGTTGATCATCTTAGTCGTCATGGTGCCCATCATGGGATCGGCATGAGTCATCAGCACGGGCAGTTGCAGGTCCGAAGAATACCAGCTCTCGGTAACCACCTCGATGGGGTTCAGGTTGCCAATCTGGCCGGCAGGAATGGTGCGAGTCATGCGTGTGCCCACCGCTTGCAGTCCGTTGATGGTCTTCGTCCCCAACTGTTCCGTCTTCAGGTTGGCGGCGCTCGAGCCTATCCAGACTTTTCCAATGGTCTGGGCGGTATTGGGCCCCGTCCCCACCTTTTCCTGAATGGCAATGCCATCCCCGGGGCCTGGGCCGTGACGAAGTGGCATCTGCCGGGCCGTCTTGTTTTCCGGATTGAGCATATAGCGATTTCCGGAGACCGGATCGGTGATCACGATCATGGTCCGCTTGGCAGCCCCCGTCGATGGCGTGACTAGTTCAAATCCGATCTCACGGCGCACCCGGCCCTCGGAATCGCGGTAGATCATGGTCTGATTTTCGGTGTGAATGCTATTCCCATCAGCGAGAGCCTGGTCGCGGGTAACGATTATCTCCCCGCTCATGGGCACACCCTTGACCACATTTCCGTCGCCCATTCCCTCATGAAACATTCCGCCCATTCCGCCCGTGCTGAAGATCATATTCATGTCATGCGGTGGAGGAGGAGGCGGCGGAGCCTCGCTCTGTGCCGCTGCGAATGCGGTTAACCCAACCAACGCCAACCCGAGAAGCAGCCACTTACCGACCCTGGCGATAAGCATAGATTTCGTAATGCGCATGGTTTTTATCCTCAATTTGAATTTCACTGAATCGTTAGTTAATACCTCAGTTCACAATCCGAACCGCCCGCACCACTCCGTCGTAGCCCACGACGACATCAGCAATCCGCATCTTGGTATCCGGTTCACCGCCAGGGCCTGCTATCCCGGGACTTGGAAGTTCCATCCGCACGACCTGGGTATCGCTTGAGCAACTCAGTGGGTCGCAGAACATCAGGGCAACATAGCCGGCGTCTGCGCCGGCCTGGGAGGGCTCAGCCGTATCCAGACTCGACTTGCTTGCGGACTGAACGCGCCGTGTTCGTGGCTGATCAGCGTTGTTTTGCGCCGCGGTGAGCTGCCGTTGATGCACGTGGGATACAGACTCGTTGGCAACGACCCTTGGCACATCGACGCTCGGCTGTGCCACCTGGCTCTTTACCGGCATACTTACCGAGCGCTGCTCCAAAAGCCGCACACCCAGGAACAGTGCCACCACAATGGCTGCCCCGACAGCCACATACGCGCCGACTTCGAAAAATCGGCTTAGGCTAAAGGCAATTGGACTTACTCGGCGCGCCATCTCTGGGGGCAGAGTCTCGGAGGGCGCTTGCCGGAATGCCCGAAGTAAAGCCCGTTCCGCATCAGGTCCAGCTTCGCAGCTGGCGGTTCGCGCTTGCAACGTTTGCATCGTGGCCGCCAGCATTCGCTGCTGTTGCAACCAGCCTGCGCATTTCTGACACTCGCCCGCATGGCCCAGGACCTGCGGCCTGCGCTCGCGACAGCTCCCACAAAGTCAGAGAGGAAGCACGATGTTCAAATTCACGGCATGTCATGACAAGCACCTCGCCGTAACGCTCGATATCCCGGGCGCAGCCGCCGCCGAATGTTGTAGCTTACGGCTGAGCATGTCGTGTGCCCGGTGCAGCCGCGAACGGATGGTGCCCAGGGCACAACCAAGGGCTTCCGCCGCCTCTGCATAACTCAACTCCTGTAAATCGCAGAGCACTACTACCTCGCGATAATGTTCCGGCAGAGAAAGGACGGCCTTCCAAACTGCCGTCGATGTCTGTTGCCGGGCGATTCCTTCACCAGGATCGCTGTTCACCGTCAAGGCCAGGGCTTGGTCATCCACCGTACTGTTCAACGCCGTCTCCGAATAACTACGCTCCATGGCCCGCCGCACGTAGTTGCGGGCCACCCCGAACAGGTAAGCTCCCAAGGCGGCGCGGGACGGGTCGAAGTCGCGGCCTCGCTGGATCAGGAACATAAAAACGTCCTGCGTCACTTCTTCCGCGATTAGCGATGAACCGCTCATGTGCAAAGCGAAGCGAAAGACGGGCCCCTGCCGTCTCCGATAGAGGGCAGTGAAGGCATCTTCGTCTCCGGCCAGCGCTTGCGCGAGCAGCTGTTCGTCGGTTAGGTCGGTCAGCAACTGCACCTCAGTGGTGAACCCGATCTCGTTTCCGTCAGTATTTCCCCTGGCCGAAACGTAAAGTTCCGTAAAGTTGGACTTCTTTATGGTATTCCTTGCAGCGATTTACCAATACAGAAACCCCGTGGAATGGAAAAAGACGCTGAAGATCGGTGCTGAGAAACTCGCACGGGTTACGATTTGAAGGGCGCTGTTAGGGGTGCTTTTGTCAGCCCGTTCTTTTGTTATTCCGAGGGGCTTTTAGCCCACATTTTCTTTTTGATATGCGTGAAAGTGACCGTATGATCGGGCCAACGCCAGCATCCATGCTGTTTTAACGGCGCAAAGGACACTCCGGAGGCTTGCACCCAGTGGGTGAACAACAAAACCAGCCCTTTCAGCTCTCTTTCAACCCCTCTTTAAAGGTGGATTTTCAAAAATCGCGAGTAACGTCGGATGGTGGCCTGCTACTGGTGCGAGAGTTGGATGACGATTGGGGTTAAGCCAACTCATTGCGGAACACTTGACCGACTCACGAGGGAAGAACACGCAATTGCCGATGGCCGATCTGTTACGTCAGTCTGTGTACAGCCGATTGGCAGGCTACGAAGACGTGAACGATGCTGAGCGTCTGGCGCAAGACCCGACCTTCCGGCTCATGGGTTCGGAAAGAATCTGCGAGCGAGGAGCGGCGCTGACCTCCCGGGTGCAGTCGTTCGAGACGGAGCGAGTCCTGGGCCCGGCCACGGAGAATACTTATGCGCTGGAATCCCCGAAAGGGTATATAGTGTTTGACCGTTGGAAGCTAAAACGGAAATTCCGGTTTATGGGATCCTTAGGGAGAGCAGGAAACACGATCCGCGAGACCGGCAGACGATTTGTGATGGTGATGGCGCTAGCCTCCGCCTTAGCGATTAGTAGCGGCTATGCCCAGACCTTCAAAATACTCCACACATTTCAGAACGGTGCCGATGGTGGGTATCCGGCTTTACCGGCTTGGAGCGACACATGCTTGGTACACCTTGCCAGAGCGCCTAGCCATTTCTCTGCGAAGGAGGAACAAGATGACCGCGGCCATGTTTCACAATTTGAAGAATGATCCGGCTGGCAATCTCCTGCCACTCAGCCCGTTTCCGAGATTCCGCGGCTTTTCAACTCCCAATCGTCAATTCGCCAAGTTCGTGGTTTTCGCCTTGTTCGTCGCGCTCTTTGCTTTTCAAGCGACAGCGCAGAACCCTCCGCCCCTCCTCCACCTCCGCCGCCTGCGGTTCCGACCGCTCTGCCGACTCCGCCGCCAGGCCAAACGTTCACTTCGAAACAGCTCGAAAACCTCGTCTCCAGAATCGCGCTTTATCCCGATCCCCTGTTGGTACAAATACTCACGGCTTCCACATACTGGCAGGAAATTCCGGAGGCTGCGTCTTGGGCGAACGAGCACAGTAATCTCAAAGGGGATGCCCTGGGAGATGCAATCCGCGCCGATAATTTGCAATGGGACCCGAGCGTATTGGCACTGCTCCCATTCCCGTCGGTCCTGAACATGATGGCCCAAGATCCCATCTGGACCGAGCAACTGGGTAACGCCGTTCTAAGCCAGCGCCCGCAGGTTATGGATGCTGTTCAGCGGCTGCGTAAACAGGCACGCAAATACGGCTATTTGCGAACGAATCCGTACTGTACCGTCGTCGATTCGGGCGGCTATGTTGAAATCCTGCCCGTCAATCCGGCTTACATCTACGTTCCCGTCTACGATCCGCTTGTCGTATTTGCACCACCGCGTCCCGGCTTTGTAATCGCCGGCGCGATCGGCTGGCATCCGGCCGTCGTGATAACTGCGGGGTTTTTTCCATGGGGATGGGCGCATCCCTATTTTGCATGGGGCGCACACGCGATCATCTTGGATGAAACGCCATGGAATCGCGTCTGGCTGAATCGTCGCTACTACGTTCAGTCGTACGCGCATCCCTGGGTACCACGCGTGGGACCTCGCGTGGAGATCCATCGGGTTCCACCTCGATAAAAACCAGGCTCGTCGCCCGAGGACTCTACGAGGACTCTACTTCGTACGCCCCTCACCTTGACGCGGGACCGGTGGTTCCTCATTAGGATGGATTTGGCAAAAAGGCAATTAAAGTTTAGGCCATGAGGAACCTGCTGCTTCTTTCCATTGCGAGGACTCATCAGCAGACGGGAAGCGAATCGAGGTGTTCAGCCCATCAGTTCCGCTCTTGTCACGTCCAGCGGGTGATCGATCAGCGGCTCCACGCGTTCGATGAATCGTACCGTATGCGGCAACCGGGCGTGGGCCTCGAATGCATCCTCGTTTTTCCAGCGGGAGTGAATGTAGAACAGCTGCGGACCTGTGATCGAGCGAAAAGCGTGAATGCTCAGGCAGCCGGCCTCCGCGCGGGTTGGACCCAGAACACCATCCAGCGCATCCGCGACAGCACTCTCACTGCCCACAGCGGCGTGAAAGCGCGCGAATATGAACAACTCCATCAGTGTCTCCAGATGGCCATCCAGCTCCGCACTGGTACCAGATTATCGCCCCGGCAAGGCCGCTGGGATAGTTGACGCGGACGCCTTTTGCTCGCCGGCCTTCAGTTCTTCAAAGCTGAATTGCTTACTTACGGGCTCGTAGATTTTGCCGTCAATCTCGACGTAGGGATAGACAAAATAATTCAACGGTGGTCCATCCTGCTTGGGCGACAAGGTTACGTCTCGGCCAGTCGAGAACTTGACCCGGTTGGCATCCAGGCTGCCGAAAAAAAAGTCTTTCTTCTCTTTGGCCTTCCATGCCTCGGAGATATCGACCGGAATCCAGCCAATCTTTGAAGCGTAGAACTCCGCCCAACAGTGATAGCCGGAGATATCCCCCTTGTCCTTGTTCTCCGGCAGAGGAAACCCGATGTCGAACTTCGCGGGAATATCGTCAGCGCGCAGCATCCCGATGAACGGCGAATGGAAATCCGTGCAGTTACCGTGCTTCGCATCGCAGGCCCATAGGGCATCTCCGCGGCCCCAGCCGGTGCCGGTTTTATCGTAGCGCATGGTCGTGAACAGATAGTCGTAGGCCGCTTTGGCTTTGGCGACGGTCCCAACCTGGCTGCCGGTGACCTGTTCCGACAGGGTCTTCATTTTGCCATTGATGGGGATCAGCTTGTCCGGCTCGACGAATCGGGTCATCGACGCCGGTACGACGCCGGGGTTGCTGTCCTTGCGCTCCAGTTGCGCGAAGTCGCCAAGCGAGTACTCGCGGCGTGTCACTTCGTACTCCAGCGTGAACTCGGCCGTACTCTGCGCGGGATTGCGGATCTCCGCGTACATCATGTCGTCGCCGTACTCCGGTTCCCGCGTGATTTTCGTCCGCACCGGGGCCTTGACGTTCACCAGGCGCACGGTTTGGTGCTCATCGGTGTGCGCCACCGGGGCCCATACGCGCACGACTTTGGTTCCCGGCGGAATGTCTTTGACGGTGAAGGAATAGGTAAAGCGAAACTTGCGAAAGGGTGAACCGAAGTGTGGCTTCTCTTGTGCGGACTGCGCACTTGCAAGCGACACCGCAATACAGGCCAGCAGCAGCGACGACAAAACACGTGGCTTCATAACGAATCTCCTGTTCTCGATAGTTAATTTCGAATGAGGAATCGGCCCGCGATCAGAGAGAATGGGCTTCAAGTGAAGCCGATAAGACGGAGCTGCGGGGGCTGTAACGCGAAGTGCATTGGCGGACATTTTATCAAAGGCGGGCTAGAGCTCCGTCAAGCGGCGGCAAATACAGGAAGCCGGTCAAATCAGTCATGGTGGCAGGGTTACGCACAAAAATAGCGGAAATGCTAAGTTGCGCTATCGATAAACTTAGCGGGCTCACCGTATCTTTTATCGCCTTGGCGGTAATTACGATTGATTGTTGAGGAACGGGTTTTGAGTGAATCGGAGTTTCGGGCGGCCTTCGAAGAGCATAAAGATGCTGTTTATCGCTTCGCTTGGCGCATGACGAACTCGTCGCACACGGCAGAGGACATTACCCAGGACGTGTTTCTGTCGCTCTTGAATTATCCGGAGAGGTTCGATGCCACCCGCGGGCCGATGCGGTCGTTCCTTCTTGGTATTGCGCGGAATTTAGTGCTAAGGAGACTCTGATTAAGCTCTCCCTTTCCACAGGAGTATAGGTTAAAGTCACGCCAGCATGAAACAGAGGACACTGGCGATGATGACTGGCTTTGAGCGGTACACCAAGAAGACCAAGCGTGCATTGTTTCTGGAAGAGATGGAGCAGGTGGTGCCCTGGCGCGGGCTGTGCGGGCTGATTGAGCCGCACTATCCGAAGGCCGGCAATGGACGGCCGCCGGTGGGAGTGGAGCGGATGCTGCGGATTTATTTTTTGCAGCAGTGGTTCAACCTGTCGGATCCGGCGGTGGAAGAGGCGTTGTACGACTCGGCGGTGCTGCGGCAGTTTGTGGGCATCGATCTGGGGCAGGAGCCGGTGCCGGACGAGACCACGGTGTGCAAGTTTCGCCACTTGCTGGAAGAGCACAAGCTGGGCGGAGAGATGCTGGAGACGGTGAATCTGCACCTGCAGGAAAAGGGGGTGCGCATCACGACGGGTACGATCGTGGACGCGACCATCATTCATGCGCCCAGCTCGAACCAAGAACCGTGGGGAGAAACGCGACCCGGAGATGCATCAGACGAAGAAGGGCAAGCAATGGTACTTCGGGATGAAGGCGCATGTGGGCGTAGACAGCAAAACCAAGATCATTCACTCGGCGGCGGTGACCGCGGCCAACGTAGCCGATGCCACCGTGCTGCCGGAGTTGCTGCACGGAGAGGAGACGCGGGTGTGGGGGGATCAGGGCTATGTGGGACAGACCGAGGTGATCCACGAAGCGGCGCCGCGGGCGCAGGACTGTACCCATCGCCGCTATCGCTATAAAGACCGCATCGACGAAGTGGAGCGTGTCAAGAACCGGACCAAATCGAGCGTGCGCTCCAAAGTGGAGCATGTGTTTCAGATTCTCAAACTGAAGTTTGGCTTCGTGAAGGTACGCTACCGAGGACTGCAGAAGAACGCCAATCGATTGTTTGCCACCTGCGCCTTGGTGAACCTGTTTCTGGTTCGCAAGAAACTGCTGCGGCTGGCGGCGGTATAGGCCACGAGAAGTAGATCTTCTCCGCAGGTTGCGTGATTGAAAGCAACAGAATATGTCCTCAACAACTGGCTTCACGATTCGGAATCGACAAGTTGGTGATGCATTGCCTCAGAAGCAGTGCTTATTCAGAGTTTCCGTAAAGCATTTCCGCCAGAGCAAGCAGCGGTGGGGCCCGCTGGACAGCGAGAGGTTAGTTGCTCCGACAGTGGACGTTGCGGGCCGCGAGATAGCCGACATGGTTGCCGCGGCTGTCCAGTTGTTGCCGCCACTCCAGCGGGAAGTGCTTATCCTTACCCAATATGAAGGTCTTTCTCTGGGGGAAACCGCTGCCAGCATCGAAGCCCGGGTTGGAACAGTCAAGTCCCGGCTCCATCGGGCGCGGGAAAGCTTGAAGCGAATGCTCGCACCGCTTCGAGAAGAAGCTATAAGGAGTTCGCGACCGCAATGAAACCACTGAATGACTACGAATTGGATCACCTGTTAAGCGTGTGGGTAGCCCCGAACGCGCCTCCAAGCTTGGAAAAGAAAATCCTTCCAATCCGATTCCGCTGGTGGCGATGGTTATTGAGCCGCCGATTGTTGGCAAATCACTGGCGCCGAACTAAGCGCCCAAGAAAGGTATAACGTTATGGCACTCTCAAAGGACGAGCGCGCAAGAATTCGGGAAGAGGAACTGGTTCGGTTCGAGATGCGAAAGGAGATGAAGCGCAAACATGCACCCGTGCTACTCCTCTGGGCGGCAGGATGGATTCTTACACTTACGGTGCTGGCGCTCACGAATCCACAAATCTTGCATCATTAGGCATTGGGTGTGGCATGGGGCACAGGGCGCTGCGACTAGCCGACAAAATAACAAAGCCGGGGGTTTGGAAGGAAAGCCCCCAACTAAGACTCGGAAGCTGCGCCGCTCGGAACCAATTGAAGGTACTTCCCCGCTATGAAAAAGGCAGCGGCGAACGCCCCAAAGATTGCGCCCAGCCCCAGCATGACCAGAGGCACAAGGAAGAAGCGCAGGTTCCAGCCAACGCCAATGCGAGCTTGCGTGGGCGCGCGCGGATCGTATCGGATGGCGTGGCGGCTGCCAACAGGGAACTGTGCCGCTCGGTCGACGGTTTGTTGGTAGTTTTGGCTCTGGAAGCTGATCAGCTCCGCCGTGCTCGGCCGGCCGTCAACGGTATAGAGCACCTGCAACTTGGCGGCGTATAACTGCTGGTGCGGAGGCGCCGGTTGCGTCACCACCACGCTGCGGATGATTTGAGCCTCGGTCTCAGGCCAGGTATGCAACACCCGGTACTGCCCCCAGAAAAAAGGCACGCTCAAAATCACGAACAGAGCACACAAGATGAGGTTGGCAACTCCGAGGACTACCAGGAAGCCGCGTCTTTCGCTGGTCAAGCGCGCACCCTGGAAATCATGTTCACCACAGGGGTGCAGGAAGCACAGAGAAAATCATATCTACACCTCATCTCGTAAATCGCCCCGCCGCCCCAAGCCAAAGTTTGATCTAGGTAGAAAGTCCCTCTTTCACCATTGCAAGTGCGCGGCTGCAGGCGGCAGCGAAGGCACCGACGGTAGCTGGATCTGTCTCAGCCGCTGCCCGCCAATTGAGGGTCAGGCAAAAATACACCCAGCGATTGTCGAAAAGCATTGCTCCCGGCACGCACAGAGCATGAAACCCCGCCACATCAATGCTGCCGCCCTTCACGAATGAGCTCACACCCAAGGGGAGCGGCACCAGCCAGATGGCGTCGCCCAACGAGAGAATCCGCCGGAACTCGTTCAGCGTCTCTTTGTTCTGGAAGAATTCACCCTGCAAGGCGCGCGAATAGTAGGACACGAAATCGTCTCCCGAGGAGGCCAGCGTCTCGACATTGTTCATGGGTGGGTTGACCATCGACTGGTTGGCCGCCGCGCCGATTTGTTCCCAGGTGAAGTTCTTGTAGTCCTTGGCGCCAAGGAGATAGCCGAAGAACACGCGCGTGCTCTTGGGGATCATCGTACTCTTCAAGCCCACCGATGCGATAAAGGCGCGCACCTTGTCCGGACCAGCATACTTCATGCACATATCCGTTGCGGTATTGTCGCTGTGCATGATCATGGCTTCCAGCGCCGTACGCTGCGAAACCTTGCCGATCAGATTGGGCGGATTAAAGATCGCGCTATCGAGCGACCACACGGAGGCGTCGAGGTCGAGCTGCTGCGCCCTCAGCGTTTGAACCACTTTGGGTGAGTCGGCCTGTCGCAGCGCTTCGCAGAGGATGAAAGTCTTGATGGCGCTGCCAACGAACATTTGCTTAGAGGAATCCGATTGCACCAGGAATTCCGGCCTACCGTTCGTAGCGGGCGCCTGAATTTTTAGACCTACATCTCCAGGCATCGACGTGAACAGGTCCAGAATCGCTTGCGACGAGAGCGCTTCTTTTTGCTGCGCCAGCGCCGGTTGCGACAGGGGCGCCATGCCGATTGCCGCGGCTATTCCTGCTGCTCCAGCCAGAAAGTCGCGCCTTGAGTGAAACATGTCTTTCTCCTTGCAACTCAAATTGGCGGCTGTACCCCACGTTGCTGCGAGATTCGCACTACTTTCCGCGCTCCAGGTCCTTCATCTCTTCGCGGACGCGACGGAAGCGGCCGAGCAAAGACCCGAGATATCCCAGAAGAATCACCCACGTAACAATGTAGGCAGCTTTTAATGCGACTGGGCCGGTCATCGTGCGCCTCCTTGCAAAGCCAGCTCTGCGTGCGCGGCTTCCACTTTTTCTTCCAGCATCTGCAACCGGTATCGAACCACCATCAGCACAATTCCCACGCAGGTAAAGGCCGCCAGGTTCCAAAAGAAGGCATGCAACATGGCTGGATCGAGACCCGAATTTGCACCGCCCCCCATGACCGGGGAAGGATGCTGGGTACGGAACCATCGTATCGACATATAGACAATCGGCACGTCCACGAATCCGAAGATGGCCAGCGCCGCCGCCAGGACTTGCGTCTGTCCTCCTGCCGAAAATCGTCGCAGCACCAGATAGCTTACGTAGATGAGCCACAGCACTAATGTGGTCGTGAGGCGCGCGTCCCAGGTCCACCAGATGCCCCACACCGGGCGTGCCCAGATAGGGCCGGTGATCAGGACAATGGTGCAGAACATCACTCCGACCTCCGCGGAAGCGGCCGCGAGAGCGTCGCTGGCAACATTACGCTTCCACAGGTACACGACCGACGCCAGAAAATTGACGAAGAAGCAGACCCCGGCCGTCCATGCCGAGGGGACGTGATAGTAGAAGATGCGCTGAACGTCGCCCATGGTCTGCTCCGTGGGAGCAACGAAGAGTCCCTGGTAGGTGCTGAACGCCAGCAGCCCGAGGGTAAACACAACGAATGCTATGAATATACGTTTCATTCCGCGTTTAACACACTTTCGAACAGGAGAAGACAGACTGCCGTGAATACTACATCGTAAACTGCCAGCATCTTGATCCAGAAATCCGGCGACGCGTCGCCTGTGAGGATCGAAGTGGTGGCATCCACCATGGCGAGCAGCGCAGGTATTGAGATAGGGAAGAGAATCAGTGGCAGCATGATCTCGCGGCTGCGCGTGCGGATGGACAGGGCCGCGAAGAACGTGCCATTGACCACCAGGGCCCAAGTGCCCAGCAGCGCCACCACGATCAGTTGCCAGAGAGGCCCAACCGATCGCAGATCGTAGAAGACCACGAACAATGGAGCCATCAAGGCTTCCAGCACCACTACGAAGAGAAAGTTTCCGATCGCCTTGGCGAGGAAGAGCGCGTTTGCCGGGGCGGGCGACACGCGGTAGGCATCGAGAACCTGATTGCGCAGTTCGCGTGCCCAGGTCTGGTTCAGCGCGACCACAGCCGCGAAAAGGAAAGCCACCCAGATCAACCCGCCGGCGATGCGGCGCGATTCTTCAGCCGTGGGATTGAAGGCGAAGCTGAAGATCACAACCACCAGCAGAGCAAAAAACAGCATGGAGTTGATGGCGTCTTTGGAGCGCCACTCCATGCGCAGATCTTTAAGCAGCGTGGTGCGGGTTACGCCGAGGGTGGTCATCGCGGCGTCCACCCCGCATTGGAGACTGGTGCGTTGCGAGCCACTTCTTCGCGAGACACGATCTGCCCGGCAGCCATGTGCACAAATTCATCGGCCACGCCTTCCATCAGCGCAGCCTGATGCGTAACCACGATGAGGGTCGTGCCTTTATCGCGGACCCTTCCCAGCACCACCGCCATTTCGCGTGCCGAATGCAAATCAACGTTGGAGAAGGGCTCGTCGAGCAGAACCAACTCCGGATCGTGCAGTACCGCGCGCGCGAGCGACAGGCGCTGCCGCATACCTTGTGAATACTGTCCGACACGGCGCGACAACTCGGGATCGAGCCCGACCATTTGCATCGCCTTGCGGCAAACAGCGTCGTCGTCGAGGCCGTACAAGCCGGCGAAGTAGAGCAGGTTCTCCATTCCGCTTAGCTCGTCGTAGAGCAGCGGAGCATGTCCCATGTATCCCACACGATGAGCGACCGCGCGATGGTTTTTCGTTTCCAGCAGTGTGAAGCTGCCTTGGCTGGGCTCCATCAGCCCGGCGACCATGCGCAGCAGCGTGCTCTTGCCGGCACCATTATCGCCCAGCACCACGTACAAGCGGCCGGGCGCGAAGCTGGCCGAGATGCCGCGTATCGCAGCAAAGCGGCCAAAAAATTTCACCAGATTATCGAGGACAATGACGGGTGGTGAGGATGGTGCGGTTCCGATCAACGGTTCCTTTATAACGGGCGCGAGCCTGCTAAGCAGATTGGTTAGTTTCGCATCCAAGCGGCGGTAACTCCGATGGTTCAGTAGACACCGAACGATCAGAGCTTGAGCCGCTCTTCGACGCGAACCAGCCGGTTGTCAACGTCCACGACTTTGTTCGTAAGATCGTCGAACTTCTGAGCGAAGCGGCTAAACCGCAGGTTCATGTCGGCGCGCAGGGCCCGGATGCCAGTGTTCTGAAAGTAAAAGCCAACGAGAATGACCACCAGCGGCAGGCAGAGCGCGGTAAAAAACCGGGCATTGCTCATAGCGCCATTCTAACCCCATTGCACGAGGTAGGACACAAGCAGCGGCACACGGCCAAAGAATTCACGAAGGTATTTACACGTTACTGGCCCGGCGTGCCGGACTGTCCCGTCAGAGCTGCCTGAGGATTAGCCTGCGCAGCCGGAGCCGCACTGGGCTGCCCCGGTTGCTTAGGAGCATACTTCGAGGCGCACTTGGCTTGAATGTTGGTGGCGCGGAAGACGCCGTCGCGTCCGAACTTTCCTTCCGCCAGGGCCTGGGCATTATCTTTGAAGGTGTCGGGCGGAGCTTCGCTCCCGTTGTAGACCACTGGCAAAGTACCGGTCCTGCTCGACCAGCAGGAATTCCAGGTGCGTCCCCTGGCGCTTGATCGGACCCGGGCTGAACGTTCCCGGCCACGCGCAGGCGCTTGCTGTAGGCGCCGTTGCCCATGCCGTCTAGTTCCTTGATGGTGACGTAGTAACTCTTGCTGTCCTGCACGCCGGTGTAGGCCAGATAACCGAGAGCGACAAGAATTACGCCGATCACCGCGCCGAAGCGCACGTACCTGCGTCCCTGCTCTGACATTGGACTAAAATCCTCTGAGTTGCTGAATGACTGGCTTCGGAAGCGTCAGGATATTCCCATCGCAGCTTCCGAATGGATCAAGGATAACGCTTTTGACGGCACAGCGCCATGTGATTCAAGTCACATCGCCCGGTGACTCTTCCCGTGGGCACGGAAAGGGACACGCCGGCCGTGTCTTTCCGGAACGGGCTAAGCCGCGCCGCGACGGCGTTGCGCCTGAGCTAGGCCCGACCGCACCAGTTGGATTAGTTCGGGCGGCGGTAAGGGCTTCATCCGAAAGATGACCTCCAGCCCTTCATACTCCGAACTGGCCTCCGGCAGACCGCTGAGCACGATGACCGGTATCCAGTCATTCTCCGCGCGAATTCGGCGGACCAATTCCGGTCCGCCACACTCTGGCATCAAGTGATCGGTGACGATTACACCGATATGATCTCGAATGTTGCGGAGCGCATCCAAGGCGCCATTGACGCTGGTTGCTGCGGTGACCTGAAACCCCGCACTCCGCAAGACTGACTCCCGGACGGTCAGTTGCAATGGATTATCGTCGACGAGGAGGATCTGTTTCAAAACATCCACGCCTTACTTTCTCCCACACCTCTTCCCCGCCACGAGGTCGGCAAAGAAAGACCACCTAGGCAGCCACGGACCAGAGAACACCTACAGCTACGAGCGCACTTGATCACTGGCTGACGTAACACCAAGTTCGGATCGGCCAAACCCACGAATTAGCTGCCGACTACGCAAGAACTAAACGGTATGCTGCTGACCGCAAATCTCTTCCTTCGCTTGTAACCAGTCCTGCTCGGGAGAACCACCCTTGCCTCCGCGTTGCAGGTACAGTTCATAGGCGCGAGTGCGGATTTTCTCCTCCATAACCGGCGAGGGTTGAGATTCATGAGCGAATTCGGGCGACGTCGTGAGCGTTTGCGCGGGCTGGGTACCATTCCCAACTTCGGGAGTAGCCTTGCGGGTGCGTTTTTTCGGCGTGGTGCCATCATTGGCTCGTGTTGCTTTCGGCATCGTACTTAACTCCTAGACCCAAGAAATTTGCACTCGGTCCGCGCTCAAGTGAAGGTCGCGGCCGATCACTACAGCTTCAACTATAAACGAATCTGAAGCGGTTATGGAACGCCAGGTACCTTTTTCCACAACTTTCAGCAACTCGAATGAACATTCTGTTACTAATCACAGGCCGCTATCGTTTCGATGCTTTTTGTTGTCCAATAGGAGTTGGCGTTCCACAATCAGGAACCAAGCTTCCTGGGCTTGCGTATAAATAAGTGGGCAGGGCCGGTTCATCGCGATGATATTTTTCGAGATTGTGCGACAGATGTTGCGGACCTTGTGGGCGCACAAGCTGCGCTCCTTCCTGACCATGTTCGGCATCGCCTGGGGAGTCGGCTCTCTTTTGCTGCTGGTGGGATTGGGAGAAGGGTTTCGCTCAGGCAACCGGCGCGAGCTGAACTCGCTTGGGGAAGACATCATGTTCATCTTCCCCGGTCGGGCCCCTGCCGTGGCGGGCAATATGAGTTCCGGTCGCAGCTACAACCTCACTGACCAGGATTACCATGACATAGAACACGAAGCCCCGGCCGTTCGGGCGGTCGCTCCCGTGCTGTCGCGGATGGACATCCGCGAGGTGAGCGATTACGGCAACACCAACGGCGAAGTCAGTGGTGTTCCTCCCAAGTACAACACCATCCGCTACTTGCCCTTGGCCGCAGGCCGTTGGCTGAACAACGATGACGAGGCCCAGAAGCGCTTGGTCGCCGTTATTGGCGACGAGATGCTAAAGAACCTTTTTCCCGGCGGCAGAGTTGCGGTCGGCAATACGATCTTGCTGAATGGGATTCGCTTCGACGTCATCGGCGTGGTGCAGCGCGTCGGCCATGGCGACGACAATTCCACCAACAATCGCGTCTTTCTGCCCTTCACCACCATGCGGCAATTCTTTCCTCTCACCAAGGAAGGTCAGACCGATGCCGTCTCGTTCATTAACTATCGCCCACGTACCCGCCAGGAGCATACGCTGGCGCGCGAAGAGGTGCGCAAGATCGTCGCCCGCAATCATGGCTTCGACTGGCATAACGAAGACGCCTTCGAAGATTGGGACACGATCAAGGCTTCCGAGACGGTCGGCAAGATCTTCGATGCCATGGATGTCTTTCTCGGGGGAGTTGGCTTGGTGACCCTTACCCTCGGCGCCATTGGCATCATTAACATTATGCTGGTGGCGGTCAGCGAGCGCACTCGCGAGATAGGCCTGCGCAAGGCGTTGGGCGCAACCAACCGGAGCATTTTGTTGCAGTTCTTTCTGGAAGGCGCTTTTCTCACACTGATGAGCGGTGGCATCGGTATGGGCGGCGCGGCCCTGCTCATGGCCATGATGAGCGGGATGGGACAAGTGCCCGGCTTCGATCCTCCGACCATGTCGTTTATGTCGGCTACGCTCGCCATTGGCACCCTGGCTGTTGCGGGCATCGTCGCGGGAATCTATCCCGCACGTAAGGCAGCGATGCTGCAGCCGGTTGACGCGTTGAGGCAGGAGTAACCATGGTCAAGGACATACTGACACAGGCTTACGGCGCGATGCGCTACAACCGGCGCCGAACCGCGCTCACTATGCTGGGCATGGCCTGGGGCATTGCGACCGTGGTTCTTCTGTTGGCCTACGGAGCGGGATTTGGCCGCGCTATCGAAGTCATCTTCGCCAACTGGGGCACGCGCATCATCGGCGTGTTTCCCGGCCGTACCTCGCAGCAGGCCGGTGGACAAAAGGCCGGGACCCAGATCAGGTTCACCTTCGACGACATCGATCGCATTGTGAATGCAGCCCCGCTGGTGCATCGCATTACCCCGGTGGTGGACAAAGACTGCACTGTGCAACAGGATGTTCGCACCTACACCCTGCCCATCAATGGCGTTTATCCCAGCATGTTCAAGATTCAGGCCTTAAATCTGGGCCAGGGCCGCTTGCTCAACGAAGACGACGAAGAGTCCCGCGCCCGTGTCGCCGTCATCGGCTCGGAGGCCAAGACCAAGCTCTTCTCCGGCGAATACGCTCTGGGCCAGTACATACGCATTGACGGCATCAGTTACCGCGTTATCGGCGTTCTCACGCCACATATGCAAGAGAGCGACGATAGCGTCAACAAGCTGATCTACATCCCGTTCAGCACCATGAGCGATTTCAAGGACACGCATTACCTGGACGGCATCTGGCTCGACTACGAGGGCAATAACTTCGAACTGGTGGAGCACCAGGTGCGCGAAGTTCTCGCCCAGCAGTACAACTTCAAGGCCGATGATAAGCGCGCCGTATTCGTCTACAACATGATGAAGCAGCTGAAGCAGTTCCAGATCATCACCGCCGGACTGAAAATCCTGCTGGGATTCATCGGCACCTTGACGCTGGGCATTGGCGGCGTCGGACTGATGAACATCATGCTGGTATCGGTCACTCAGCGCACGCGCGAGATCGGCGTGGAGAAAGCCCTCGGTGGCCGGCGCCGCGATATCCTCTTCCAGTTTCTGGCGGAGGCGCTGGCCATAACCTTTGCCGGTGGAGTCGCCGGAATCGTGCTGGCCTACGCGGTTTCCATCGGAGTTGGGCGGATCACCTTCTACAGTGCCGTCGCCAAAAACGCGGAGGCGGCCGACATTCGCCTCATCATCGATCCCACCACCGTGATCGTCTCGACAATCATCCTCGCGTTCGTCGGCTTGGTGAGCGGTATGCTGCCCGCCATCAAGGCTTCGCACCTCGACCCGATTGAAGCGTTGCGTTACGAGTAGAGTATCTCGCTGGGTCGTCTAGACATCAAACTCCAGCTACGTCCCAATTAGAATATGAACCTATGATTCGATCGATTGTTTTCCCTCGCGTCGCCGGCAACTCCTTGGAGGAGTTACAGTCCTCGCTGGAGTTGTTCCGCGCCCTGGGTTTCGCTCCGGGCAATGAGTGGCATGAGGGCGGAAGCCACGGAATCGAGATGCTGGCGCCCAGCGGAGGCATCGAGTTCCTGGCTGCCGCGGACCCGCCCAGCGTCGATGCGATGGTGGAAGTCTCCGATGCCGATGGCGCGTGGGAGATCGCCCGGAAGCTTGGCGTGACCATCCGTCGCGAGATCGGGGACACGCCCTACGGCGCGCGACTTTTTGAAGTGGAGGTGAGTGGACTTCGCCTCGGCTTTCTCACGTACGCGAAGAGAGCTGGCGACAGTCGCGGATTGCAAGGTTCGCTGAATGCTGCTGGCAAGCGATTCGCCATCGTGGTGAGCCGCTTCAATTCCTTCATCACAGAGCGTCTGCTGGATGGCGCGCTGCTGGCGTTGCGGCAGTGTGGGGGGGATCCAAACGACATCTCTATCGTTCATGTTCCCGGAGCCTTCGAGATTCCCACTGCAGCACGGCAACTGGCGCAGAGCCGGCGCTACCATGCGGTGATCTGCATCGGCTGTCTCTTGCGCGGCGGTACCTTGCACTATGAGGTAATTGCCAACGAAGTGGCGCGAGGAGTCGGTCAATCGGCACAGGAAACCGGAGTTCCTCATGCCTTTGGAGTGCTTACCTGTGACACGCTTGAGGAGGCCATCGACCGCGCGGGATTGAAGGCCGGCAACAAGGGCTTTGAAGCCGGCTTGGCGGCGGTGGAAATGGCTTCCTTGCGGCAGCAGGTTGCCGAGCACGTGGCCGGCGCGGCGGACGGAAAGCGATGACCAAGGCCGGCACTCGCAGAAAGTCGCGCGAATTGGCGCTGCAGATGCTGTTTCAAATGGAAATGGGACGGCAGAATCCCGATCAGGTGCGGCAATCGTTCTGGAGCGAACGCCAGGCACCTCGATGACAAGGTACGCAGCTTTGCCGACGACCTATTCGGCATCGCTGCCGAACGCGGCGGGGAGATCGACCAGTTGATCGAGCGCAACGCCGAGCATTGGCGCATGGACCGGCATGGCAGCGGTCGATCGCAATCTTCTGCGCGCTGGGGTGGCTGAGTTTTTGGGATTCCCGGAAACGCCGCCCGCGGTCGTGATCAATGAGGCCTTGGAGATTGCGCGCCGCTTTTCCACTCCCGAGTCAGTGCAGTTCATCAACGGTGTGCTCGACAGCGTGGCTCGCGAGTTGGGGGAAGCCAAGAAGCGGGCAGAGTGAGCTTCTAGTTCAGACAGAAGCATGTCCAACCGCCGCGAAGAGCGCTCGGGGACTCGGCCCAACGGACATCTACTTGATCGTCAGCGTGATGATCTGCGATCCCGTCACCACGTAATCAACCGGAGTGGACGCTTCGTCCACGGCGGACTCGCCCATGACAACCATATCCTGCGTGCCGCGCATGCCATCCATCACGTTCATCACGGACAGCGGCAAGGTTGGCATCACTTTGTCGTCCACCATGGCCTGCGGGTTGGCCTCCAGCAGAGAGACATAAAGCTCGGAATTGGCGTGCTCCTTGTTGAGCAGCGCAATCGTGGAGCCTAGATCGAGGCGACGGCTCATAGGTCCGGACACGCGGCGCATCTTGTCGAGAGTGTCGCCGTCGCTGACCAGAATGCGCAGTGTGCCCCTGGGGGTGGAGGTTGGAATCTTCACCGGAATCTGGCGCACAATGCTGTCTCCGCGATACGGCCGTAGCAGGGCCTCGATGGTGATTTCGTCGCCGGGACGAGCTTCAGTGACATCAGTACGAGCGGTTTCCAGCCGTGCGGAGCGGCGGTCAGGAACCAGGTCGAAGTTTAATTCCACGCCTTCGATCTTGGGCGTGGCGTAAGGATTCTCGAAGATGCGGCTGAAGTGCTCGCCGATGGAGAGGGCGATGCCGTAAGCCGTCGGCGTCGTACCATCCAGCGGAGCGTACATGTTCTTCACGCGCAGCTGGGGATAGCCCAGAACGTCGATGTCCCCTTGCAAACTATAGGTCGTGTCTTCACCGTATTCGTTCATTCCCTGGATGGCATTGAACACCGTAGCCTTCATCGCGGCGGGCGTGATCTTGGCATTGTTCAGCACTTCGTAATGAAACTGTTTGGGATGAGAAACCCCGCGAAAGGTCAGGGTCACGGGGATCATGTGCGCTGCGCGATCGAAGCGCCCCATGATGCCGGCGCGGCGGTCCTGCACGAACGCGCCGACCGCCTCGGTGCTGTTGACGATCTTGAAGGAGTTCTCCGGCGAAGGCAGGGTGGCCAGCACCGTCGCTTTGGTCATCGGCATATCGATACTGCCCGATTGCAGCAACGGATGGCCGCATGCCAGCAGGTGCGTCTCGTCAACATACGTGACTGTGCAAGTACCGGCAATGTTCATATCGCCACGTACCAGAATGGCGCTGACCGCCGAGCCGGGCACCAATGGTTCCGGCTGCTTATCGTTGCTGACCGAACCCGCTCCCATGACAGGGACCACACCGACCGACGCAAAATCCTTCGAGAAGAGCCGCAGCGTGTTTTCACTGAATCCTGTAAAGACCAGCGGCGTCTCGATGGGCTTCAGCAGATTCGCATAACCTGCGTCCTGCTGATTCGGCGCTGTAGCCAGGCCGGGTTCAGCGGTTGGACTGGCTTCCCGCTTCCCAGCCCCCTGGGCCATGTCCGTCGCGGGCGTCTTGTCCATGGCGTCAATTTCGAGCATGGAGCCGGCCGGAGTGATCCCGGCGATGGGCTCTTTGGAAAACTCGCCAATACGAAAAGCGATGGCGCCAACCAGTTTGCCGTCGATGTAGACCGGACTGCCGCTCATGCCAGCGACCACACCGAAGTACTCGACTTTCTTGCCATGCAGGCGCGCCAGGATGACGTCGGACTTCGGGCCGGCCATATTGCGCAACACGCCGAGGATCTCGACGTCCATCGGTTCTGGAGTGACGCCTTCGAAGACGGTATACGCCACGCCATGCATCCCGGCCTTGACCTGCTCCTCTGGCATGATCTGAACTGTTGGCTTTTCGGCCGCGAGGCCCGCGAGCGAAGTGAGGCAGACTAAAAGCAACGAAACGGCGCTGCGCAACATGTTTCTCATCCCTTACCTTAAGCCGCGGTGCGGCTTTGCCACGAAGATCGGCCTCCCCGCTAACGCCCAAAAGCGTCACACAGAGAGAGCCCCGACTGGCGGAATTGACTGCGGCGATGCCGTAACGTTAAAGCCTGAGCATTTTTCTGCGGACCGCAGCGAGTCAAAGATGCTGAATTTGCATTTATACTAGCAGACAGTTCGCCCTAAGAGGCACTCTGATGTTTTCCGAGAAGCACCTTACTCATCCCCGTACTTCCCCTGTTGCTTTTGTCCCTTTGAATATGGCGGCCATCGCCCTGGTGGTGAGCGTTCTTTGCTTCGCTATCCCAGGTCGTGCTCAGTCTTCCAGCGGCGGCGATTCGGGGGCGCAAACCCAATCGCAGCCGACTAAGAGCCAGCAGGAGCAGATGCCTGCCGAAGCCGGAGGTCCAGCGGGCGATTCCGGCCCCATCGCTGTGCCCAAGAAAACGGAGACGGAAGAAGCGCCTCCACCGCCCAAGCCCAAGCAGCCCTCCGACAATCCGCAATACTCACTACACGTCGACGTTCCGGTAGTGACCGTGGACGCGCGCGTGTTGCAGAAGGACGGCCGCCCACTGGCATTGTCGGAGGAGGAAGCGAAGGAGCACTTTAAGATTTGGGAAGATGGCGTGCCGCAGCACATCCAGAGCGTCACCATGAGCAAGGCGCCGATCACTGCGGTCTTGTTGGTGGAGTTCGCTGCCACCAATTACAACTTCATGTATGACGCGCTGAATGCCTCGTACACGTTTGCTTCGAGCCTGCAGCCGCAGGACTGGGTCGCCATCGAAGAATTCGACATGAAGACGCATATCCTGCTGGACTTCACCCAGGACAAACAAGCCGTCTTCGGCGCACTCAACATGCTGCGCGTTCCCGGATTTAGTGAGACCAACATCTTCGATGCCATGTTTGACACGCTGGACCGTCTGGATCGCATCCCCGGCCATAAGGAGCTAGTCGTGGTTGCCAGCGGTCGCGATACCTTCAGCAAAATCACCCTCGATACAATTCTCAAGAAGGTCAAGGCCACGCCCAACGTGACCATCTACACCATCTGCACCGGCGAAGCTTACCTGGAGCGAGTGGACGCAGTCGCGGGCTCGAATCCCGACGTTTCCATGGCCTTGATGGACTACGTCCAGGCCAAAAACCAGATGGCGACCTTTGCCAGAATGACGGGCGGCCGCAGCTATGCCCCGCGGCTGATGGGCGAGTTGCCGGACATTTTCCGGGAAGTGGCGCAGGCGATCCGTAATCAATACACCATCACTTACAAGCCCACCAACGCCAAGCAAGACGGAACGTATCGCAAGCTGAAGGTCGCGCTGGTTGGGCCTGATGATAAGCCGCTCATCATCAAGGGCCAGAAGAACCACGATATCAAGTACACGATTGTGGCCCGCGAGGGCTACACCGCCAAGCACGAGGTGGAATAGGCCCTGACTGACGGATGCGGGCGGCCCCATCCTAGCCTTGCTTTGAGCTTGGATGGGGCGCCCCTCCAATTACTGGCCGATCAACCCGCCTCACTCATCATCGGCCGCTCAATTAGCCTCACTGACCGGTTCCGGGCGTGAAGGAAACCCCACGCAGAACTTCTCCAAAACCCGCCCCATCAAAGGTCGCGAACATTTCGCCGGGCGGCAGAGAAGTGGCGCTAACCTCGTCTGTGATGACGACCACTTTGTTGGGGTCGGCGCCTTGATCGCCGTTACCGCTCACGGTGGACGTAACAGCATAGATAGTTGCCGTGCCGTCGCCATTCAAGATGCCGCTGATGTTACGCAGGCCATCGGTTCCAGGAGACCAGGGAAGTCCGGTCGCCGAATTGTTCCCCGTCGGATAGCCGTCAACTGTGTAAGGCACTCCCAATTGCAATCCGGACTGCAAGACATAGGCGAGATTCCACTTGCCCGCATTGGGATCGAAAATCCACTTTTGTAATCCTGCCGTAGTCTGCGCTGCCGCCACGGTGTACAGGCCGTCGGAATAGGTGTTGTCACCGTTGCCTTCATCGGCGACGTACAGAGTGTTCGCGTTCGCAAACCAGATGCCGAAGGGAAAGTACGTCGCGTGCTTCGCCAAGGTCGTAGGAAGGCCATTCAGCACGCACATATTGTTGGGATCGAGCCCTTTGCTCTGCAGCAGGTTCGGATCGTAGTTCAGCGGCGCCAAAGGCAGAGTTGCATTGGCCGGAGGCAGACCGACGCCATTGGAATCGTTGCATATCGTGAGTGTGGGATCAACGAAGTACACCGTATTGACTCCGTTGCTGCCGCTTCCCTTGGTGTAATAGAGAACGTTATTGAAGATGGTCAGCCCACGGAAGTTGTCGTCCTTACCGATCTTGTCCTGCGGATCTCCGAGTTGGGTAACGTTAAAGCTCGCTACCGGTGTCGGCATTCCCGGGCGCTGCAGGATTGTAGCCTGATACTGCGGAGTAAGGATTTGCGCACCTGCCCCGATAATCACTCCATCGGGCTGAGGATTGCTGCCGTTGCCAGCATTGCCCGCTGTGTAGAAGAAATTGGCGCCGTTCAGGTCATTGAAGATGGCAGCCCGGCCGTTATTTCCACTATAGGCGTTGGTTTCTGTGAACGCCATCTTCTGCGGGCCATAGACCAACGCCACGGCACGGTAATAGTTCCTTCCCACGGGATTCGTGGGATCGACGACCCCGGGCGTATTGGAGTTGGATACGTCGACTTCGTCAGTAGATGCAACGTAGCCCATGAAGGTTAAAAATCGACCACTCAAAGATGGGTTCAGAGCTAATTCTGATTTGGACGAGAAGCTGGTGACAAGCTGATTGCCCTGGAGCGGTTGTCCAATGCGCCTGCTGTTAGGAATTTCCAGCGAGTTCACCAGGGAGCCGGCCACCGTGTACTGGTCGAGAACGATCTTTGACGTCAGTCCGAAACTGCCGTCGACAAGATTATTGTTCCAGACATAGGGGTAGGTGCCGTCATTGGTGGCATTCCCAGCGCATCCGCCTTGGGTATTCTGGCAATTTGGCGGCAACAATTCGCCCACTTGGACATTGTTCGGATTGTTGTCGTACACACTTCGGCTAATCACCAGGTTGCCCGGCGAAAAGAAGTTGTTTTGGGCAGACGCGGCCACCGCGCCAGCTATAACGATCAGCGAAAGCGCCACAAATTGTTGAGCGAGTGCGCGCACGCGGCTTCCTTTTCTCAAAATCTCAAATGTCATACACCATCTCCTTGAAAGTTAGGGCGTCGCTTCGGGCGGCGCAGGATTTGCACTCAATGTTCTCAGCTACCCGTTACGCGACTGTTGCAGAACCATCACAGTTCGGTAAATGTCGCGGCCCCGGCCCGCGTGACCACTCGTTCGCGGTTATTGCGAATGAATAGAGGAAAGTTGGTGGTGAGTCCTTCACTTCTGTTGATGGGAGTCACCGCCGCCCTCCTGCCTGTTCTTTCGCGAAGCCTGGTGCCAGGTTCGCGCTCCCGCTTTGGGCGCTAACCCGGGGACGACTGCCGTCGTCGTGTGGCCGGCGCCCGTTCAGTCGGTACGCAGCCGGATGCCCACCCAAGCCGATTTTGCTTGGGTGGAGTTTTGCTTGCAGCCGGAAATCGCAGCGCGCAATCCAGTCCCTTTCTGGGGATGCTAAAATCAAAGGTTTCCTACCCCATCTGGAAGGATTGCCATCATGTCAGAAGCTGTTGCACGCCTCGCTGCATCCGCACCCGCTCCTCTGGTTTCACTCACCGAAGACGAAGCGCTCTTTCGTGACACTGTTCGCCAGTTCGCCGACGAAAGCGTCCGCCCGCACGTCAAGGAGATGGACGAGAAGGGCGTCTTCGAGCCCAAGCTCATCGACCAGTTCTTTCAACTGGGGTTGATGGGCATTGAAGTTCCTGAGCAATACGGCGGCGGAGGCGGCACCTTCTTCGAGGCAATCCTCGCAGTCGAGGAGTTGTCACGCGTCGATCCTTCCGCCGGAGTCATCGTGGACGTGCAGAATACGCTGGTCAACAACGCGCTCCTGCGCTGGACCACCGAAGAGCAGAAGAAGCGCTATCTGCCTCGCATGTGCAGCGACACCGTGGGCGCCTATGCATTGAGCGAGGCCGGTTCGGGTTCCGACGCCTTCGCTTTGCAGACCAAGGCAGAGTTGAAAGGCAACGAGTACGTCCTAAATGGCCAGAAACTTTGGATCACCAATGGCAAGGAAGCCGGAGTCTTCATCCTGCTGGCCACGGTCGATCCGTCCGCCGGATATAAAGGTATTACCGCTTTCATCGTCGAGAAAGACTTTCCCGGATTCACCGTGGGCAAGAAAGAAGACAAGCTTGGCATACGCGCTTCCAGCACCTGCGAACTGATTATGGAAGACTGCCGCGTACCCAAGAACAACGTGCTCGGCGATGTCGGCAAGGGCTATAAGATCGCCATCGAAACGTTGAATGAAGGTCGCATCGGAATCGGCGCGCAGATGCTTGGGCTGGCACGCGGCGCGTGGGAGTTCGCCGTCAAGTACGCGCAGGAGCGCAAGCAGTTCGGCCGCGCTATTGCGGAGTTCCAGGGCATCCAGTTCCAGATTGCGCAGATGGCCACCGAGATCGAGGCTGCCCGCATGTTGCTGTACAACTGCGCCCGCATGAAGGACGCAGGCATGAGCTTCGTGAAGGAAGCCGCGATGACCAAGCTCTACACCTCGCAGGTTGCCGAGCGCGTGGCCTCGCTCTGCGTCGAGATATACGGCGGCTACGGCTTCACCAAGGACTATCCGGTGGAGAAATTCTTCCGCGATTCGAAGATCGGCAAGATTTACGAAGGCACGTCGAACATGCAGCTCCAGACCATTGCCAAGCTGGTGATGGGCAAGTAATCGCAATAGCCCGCGACTCGTCGCGGTTTTTGTCGTCAAATTTTAATCGGGACACGGCGAGGCATAGATGTAAATTGTTATACCGCCGTGCGGTTGTGATTGCCCTATGCTCTGGCTCAAACTCGCCGCTGTCGTTCTCTGTTTCGTAACCACGCTGGCCGCTCAGGCCCTTCCCGCTGGCACTGTGTTGCCCGTGATGCTGAACTCCTCGCTCGACGCCAGGAAGGACAAACCCGGCGAAAAAATCGAAGGAAAAATCATGCAGGATGTGCCCTTGCCATCGGGAGGGCAAATCAAGTCCGGGGCCCACGTGGTCGGGCATGTCGTTAGCGTAGTCAAGCCCGCAGGTGGCGGCTCCAGCATAGTGGTGAAGTTCGATCAACTCAACAGTGAAGGACAGGTGGTGGCCCTGTCGGTGAGCCTGCGCGCCCTGGCATCCACGGAGAGTGTTTTTGACGCGAAACTCCCCATGGGTAATCAATCGGACTCTGAGTCGTCGGATATGTGGACCACCAAACAGGTGGGAGGCGACGTGGTGAATCGCGGGCGCGGCCTGGTGGGTGGAAGTTCAGGCATCGTTGGCAGGTACTCGGGATCAGGCGTGTGGGGAAAGCTGACAGCACCGCTGGATCCCTCATGCCCAGGGGCAGAAGGCAACGATGGCGAACAGGCGCTATGGGTCTTTTCGACCTCGGCATGTGGCCTATACGGCTTGAAGGACGTGACGCTGACCCACAACGGCAGTACCGCTCCGGTGGGACAGATCGAGCTTCAGTCCAATAAGGATTTGCAAGTACACGGCGGCAGCGGATGGCTGCTGTTGGTCAATGGCGCTGCTGCAGCAAGGCACTGAGCGACGCTGATTCTGACCGCTGCGCGCGGATCGTACGCTCATACGGCAACTCATGCCTGTCCTCGCTCGACCGCGGGCAAATGAGGCGCTCGTGCTAGCATTTCTCCACCGCGACATTGCTGTTCGATAGGCATTACCGATCGCTGCGAAAGAGAGCGTCCCATGAAATTCATCCTTGCATTGCTAGCAGCTTGTTTCTTCTCGACTTGCCTGATGGTTGCTCAAACTTCTCAGCAAGAGCCTACGCCCAGTCCAGCGCAGCAGAGGATGGGCTACTTCGTCGGCGATTGGAGGTTGCAGGGTACCATGAAGGTCAGCCCGACCGCTCCAGCCGGGCCTTTCACCTCAACCGAGCGCAGCGAGTCGGTGCCGGGCAGCTTTTTCGTGGAAACGCATTCTTCCATGAAGTCGCCCATGGGCAATATCCGCGGCATGCGAGTCATGGAGTACAACCCCGCCGACGGAACCTATACCTACAACGCGTACAACAGCCTCGGAGAACATCAGTTGGCGATCGGTCACGTTCAGGGCAACGTTTGGACGTGAACCGCTGACGAGAAAATGAACGGCGTCATTGTGAAAGGGCGCTACACAGTCACTGTTGTCTCTCCAACTTCGTACACGTTCAAGTCTGAGGTAGCTACGCCAGGTGGGGGATGGAGTACGGTCATGGAAGGCAAAGCCACACGGACGCAGTAGGTCCGCGACGTCAGCCGTGAACGGCGCAGGAGTCAAGCAGCAGAGCGCTGAAGGAAGCGCGGAGCGACGGCGTAGTAGAGTTGCACCAGAACGATGAAGGCAATGCTCCAGTAGGTGCTGAAGACACACAGCGAGGCGCCGAATGCATACAGCGATTGCGCGACTATGATTCGGCGTTTAATCGCAGTCGAAAAGTGTGGCGGCATGTTTTCCTTCACCAGCCCGCTTCCCAATGCACAGACCCAACTGAAGTAGAGGCTGCTCCCCAGTAGCAGGATGTTGAGCCAGTAAATGAGCAGCGCGATGCGGTAAGCAGTGAATTCGGCCAGAAACGCGGTCGAGAACGGCGTGATCGAAACCACAAACAGGAAAGCGATGTGAATCCAGGAAAGACCGCGGTCGGAGCGGACCAGGTGGTTAAGTTGGGTCTGCTGGCCGACCCAGAAAATTCCCAGCGTCATGAAACTCATCATGTACATCAGAAGCCGAGGCGAGAGTGCGACCAGCCCGCGCCACAGGTCGTGCTCGTTGTGAACCGCCTCGACCGCCGGCGCCCGCAGATCCAGCACCAGCAAGGTCATCGCGACCGCAAAGATACCATCGCTCAAGGCCGCCAGGCGCTCCACGCTTTGCCCAGCGATGCGGTTGTAAGAGGTCGTCATCTAGTTTGCCCACCTGTTGGCAGCCCACCCCGCAAGCGCTCCGAATATCAGGCCGGTTCCCAGAGTGCCACCTTTCGTCCTCGTGAGATTGTATGCTTTCGCGTTGGCGAGATTTCACCTCACTCCATCTCTTGTGTTATAACCGCCTGTTTCCCCTTTGTGCGCGGCGCTGCCAGTTGCATCCACTCAAAATCGTTGCCGCGCTTCGACTACCCGGAGGATTGCTTGGATTTCCAGCTCTCGGACGAACAACTGCAGTTGAAGAAAATGGTGCGTGATTTCGCCGAACGAGAGATCGCGCCCAACGTAATGAAATGGGACGAACCCGGTACCTTCCCACTGGAGACCGTCAAGGAGCTGGGCAAACTGGGACTGATGGGCACGATCTTTCCCACCGAGTACGGCGGCGCCGGTATGGGCTACGTCGAATATGTCACCGCGGTCGAGGAACTCTCGCGCGTGGACGGTTCGGTCGGCATCATTGTGGCCGCGCACACGTCGCTGTGCTCGAATCACATCTTCGTTGCCGGCAACGAGGATCAGAAGCGGAAATACGTTCCCAAGCTTTCCACCGGTGAATTTATCGGCGCGTGGGGCTTAACGGAGCCTGGCGCTGGCTCAGATGCAGGCGGCGCGCGCTGCTCCGCTGTCCGTCGTGGTAAGAAGTGGGTGCTGAACGGCACCAAGACCTTTATCACCAACGGAGGTCACGCTGACGTGGCTGTTGTAGTTGCGGTTACGGACAAAACGGCGCACACCCACGGCCTGTCGGCGTTCGTGGTGGAGAAAGGCACGAACGGATTTCGCGCCGGCAAGAAGGAGAACAAACTGGGGCTGCGTGCCAGCGATACATCGGAGCTGATCTTCGAAGATTGCGAAATTCCTGCCGAAAATCTGTTGGGTCACGAAGGCGAGGGATTCGTCGACGCAATGAAGGTTTTAGATGGAGGCCGCATCTCCATCGCCGCCCTTGGGCTGGGCATGGCGCAAGGAGCCTACGAAGCCGCGTTGAATTACTCCAAAGAGCGCAAGCAGTTCGGCAAGCCGATCAGTGAGTTTCAGGCTATCGCATTTAAGCTTGCCGACCTGGCGACGGAAATTGATGCTGCCCGCCTGCTGACTCATCGCGCGGCCGCAATGAAAGATGCAGGCATGAAAACAACATTGGAATCCTCTATGGCGAAGTTGTACTCCAGCGAGGTCGCGGTAAAGTGCGCCAACGAAGCAGTGCAGATTCACGGCGGCTACGGATTTATCAAGGACTATCCCGCGGAGAAGTTTTATCGCGACGTCAAGCTGTGCACCATCGGCGAAGGCACCAGCGAGATCCAGCGGCTGGTCATCGCGCGCCAGATCTTGAAGGACTAGATGAAGACGAGACGGGCTAACGTGGTTGGGTTACGAAAAAACGCATTCGATATAATTCTTGGCGCGGGCGGAGAATTTGGTTTCGTGAATTCGAGCACTCCCTTGTCCTTCATTTCCCGATTGCGAGCTTGCGTCTTGTAATACCTCTCGTGCAAAAAGAACCACCCGAGCGCAGCATGGAAGAGATGGCGACTCTGCCACGCGAGGGCGACGGCTCAGAGTCCAAAGGAAGTAAGCGCCCATCCCGATGTAGGCCGCGTTCACGACAGCCATCCCGCGTATGGCGAATCGGATGTAGGATCCAGCTTCGAAGTAGTGCGGCACAGCTCCGCTACGCGGCAAGCGAAGAGCTTCAGAAATCTCGACGTCTTTTGTGAAATGCCCACGGATTTGGTTCATAGCCCTCGTGTACAAAATGACCAGAAAGCGAATCTGGGCAAACATCATTGTCAAGAAACCCTAATAGACCAACGAGGAGGAACAATCGCCAGAACCGGGGCATGGCCCGAAAGCTGCCAGCCCATTATTGTCTCGCATGCGACCACATACAGTGCCCACGGAGATGCAGCCAAGGTTAAGAAGAGTGTGAGAAGCCGATCCAAGTTTCGTTGCGAGTATGAATGTCGACGAGCGCGCGGTATTCTGTAAACAGGAATTCTGTGGCGCTGGCCTTAATTGGTTCCGGTTTCGGCATAGGAGGGCGGTGTAGCGAGAAATTCAGCACGAGGTCAGTGGTTTGGCACCATACAGGCGCAGTTTGCGTTTTACAATTTCCACGAGTTTCTCGCGATAGTGGTCTTCCCAACCCCGGCCAATGAACTCACGTGCCTCTCGGAAATTGAAAATCCAGTTTTGTGAGCAACAACAATCACGTGGGCCGCTTGCACGGAAAGGAAGGCCGGGGAAATCCGGAACTTCCGAGTAGACCGATTCGGCCGACATTAACGGCGGCCATGGAGCATAATCGTGAAGGTCTCCATTCCAGCGTCCATAGAAGCCGTCGATGTCGATCAGATTGGGCCTGCAAAAGGTGCAGTACGTATGCGGCTGCGGAGCAATCCGAATGTTGACACGGTCTTCGATTGCCAAATGTCAAAGATAACTCCATTGGGACTTACGCGACACTTAACTCCTCCAAAGTCATTCCTCGATAAAAAGAATGAAACTAATTGTTCTTGGAGTTCAGTGGTCGACCCCGCACCGTCGATCACGAATTGCCACGTCACCAGGTTGAATCGGCATCCCACATAGTTTTTCAATCAGCATATCCCGCAACAAGCCACCCATTACATAAACCCTCCAGTGCGATGGAAGGAAGTCGCACAGATGCCTGAAATCATGACCGGACTCCTGCTCTAAGAATCGCAACAGAGAAGGCGTAAGCAGATGTGGGTGCGGAAAGACATGGTAATCAGGCTGCCTCTTCATGGTTATCCAGTCTAGCACTCGTCCAAAGGCTATCGGTCCCTGGCGGTTGGATTCCCGCCTAGAACCGACTCGGTTGGTCTGAAATGCTTCTGCAATCAGGTTTTG
Organism: uncultured Acidobacteriaceae bacterium; assembly: GCA_963836295.1. GTDB lineage: Bacteria > Acidobacteriota > Terriglobia > Terriglobales > Acidobacteriaceae > Bog-257. The sequence goes on from CAWIIY010000017.1 coordinate 1,328,675, forward strand.
CGTTCCATGGAGAATAGGGGGTGGACTTTCAAATTGTTAGTCTGATTATAGGACCGAGTCAGTTGAGCTCAAACCACATCCCGGAACTTGTTCGCCGCGTGCGCTCAGGGGAGGCACGTGCCCTGGCGCGCGCCATTTCGACCGTCGAAAATCATACGCCGGAATCGACCGAACTACTTAAAGCATTTTTTCCTTACAGCGGTAATGCGTTGCTGATTGGCATGACGGGCTCTCCCGGCGCCGGCAAGAGCACCCTGGTGGACCAAGTGGCGCACGGATACCGCAAGCAAGGGAAGACCATCGGCATCGTCGCCGTCGATCCCACCAGCCCGTTCAGTGGCGGAGCCATTCTGGGCGATCGCATTCGCATGCAATCACACTATGCCGACCCCGGAATCTACATCCGCAGCATGGCGACCCGCGGCTCACTCGGTGGACTGGCCAGCACCACCGCCGATGTCGCGACCGTTCTTGACGCTAGCGGCCGCGATATTGTCATGATCGAGACGGTCGGCGTCGGCCAGGACGAGGTGGACATCGTTCGCCTTGCGGATGTCACCATCGTTGTGCTGGTGCCGGGAATGGGCGACGATGTGCAGACCATTAAGGCCGGCATCATGGAGATCGCCGACATTTTCGTCATCAACAAATCGGACCGCGATGGGGCCGAGCGTGTGGAGCGTGAAATCCGCGCCATGCAAACGCTGGCCATGCGGAAGGATAATTGGACGCCGCCCATCGTGAAGACCGTGGCCAGCAGTGGGACAGGTATAACCGAATTGCTGGAGGCAGTCGAGAAGTATCGCGCCTATCTGGAGCAGGATGGCCGCGCCCAGGTCCGCCGCATCGAGAACTGGCGCGGGCGAATCGCGGAGATGTTGCGTGACACGCTTTTCCAGCGCATTCTCTCGTATTACCTCAGCGAAGGCGAGGCCATGCGGTATGCGGCGGAGGTTGCCGAACATAAGCGCGACCCGTATTCTCTGGTGGAGAAGATCATCGACGAATTGGGGAAGCCGGAATGAATCAGATTGACCATCTTGGTATCGCGGTGAAGTCGCTGGCGGAAGCCAGGAAGTTCTATGAGAAGCTCGGTCTGGACGTAATGCCGGAAGAGACCGTAGAAGCGGAAAAGGTGCGGCTGGCCATGGTGCCGATCGGCGAGAGCCGTCTCGAGTTGCTGGAGCCGACTTCGCCCGACTCGGCCATTGCGAAGTTCCTCGACAAACGCGGCGAGGGCCTGCACCATGTCGCGCTGCACATCAGCGATCTGGCTGGTACCGTCGAGCGGCTGAAGTCGTCGGGAACGCGCCTGATCTCGGATGAGATCAAGATTGGCGCGGGCGGGCATCTCTACGTTTTCGTTCACCCTTCCAGCGCTGGAGGCGTGCTACTGGAACTGGTGGAAGACGCTCCCTTGGGCGTCTGAGAAGCGAATGCTGATCGTCTCGGTCGATACCTCGGGCCGGAAGGGAAGCATTGCCCTATGCCGTGGCGACGGTGACGGCTTCGAAGTGCTGCTACTGACTTCACTTGAGGGCGGCACATACTCGGCACAATTGCTGCCCCGAATCGCGGAAGCGCTCCAGCAGAACCATCTCAGCAAAACTGATGTTGATGGTTTCGTCGTGGTTTCCGGCCCTGGCTCGTTTACCGGCTTGCGGGTTGGTCTGTCCACGGTGAAGGGGCTTTGCGAAGTGCTGCGAAAGCCGCTGGCAACGGTCTCCATGCTGGAGGCCATTGTGCTGACGCACGAACGAACAGGCGAAAGCGCGATCGCCGTGTTGGACGCCGGCCGGGGTGAGATCTACGTCGGCGAATATCGAGTCGGTTCTGGCCGTGCCACCTCGGTTCGCGAGTACATTGCGAAAGTGGACGAATTTGCCGCGCTATCGCCGACCGTCAGCGGTAATCTTCTCGCTGTGGATGAGAAGGTTGCGGAAGTGTTGCAAGCCGCCAATCACAAGGTAATTTTGGTCGCGCCGGTCGATACCGGCGAGGTTGGCCGCATCGGGATGCGCAAGCTACTGACGGGTGAAACTGTCAATCCCGCCACGGTCGACGTCAATTACATCCGCCGTTCCGATGCGGAGCTATTTTCGACGGCGAAGAAGACGCAGTGCTGATCCGTCGCGCTACTCCCGACGACGTGCCTGCGATCCGCGCGCTCGAACAGCAGGCCGAAACCGCGGCGCACTGGAAGGAACGTGAATACGGGGCGTTGTTTGCCGCAGAAGCGCCACCGCGAATCGCATTGGTCGCTACCGAAGCAGATACCGGCAGCGTCATTAGCTTCGTGATCGCGCGTTGTGCGACGGGCGAATGGGAAATTGAAAACGTGGTTGTCGCACCGGAACAACGCAAGCGCGGTATAGGCATCAAAATAATTCGGGAACTGGTCCTGCGCGCCAAACACGCGGGGGCCACTTCCGTGCTACTAGAGGTGAGGGAGTCGAATCTGGCAGCGCGTAGACTCTATGAAAAGGTTGGATTTAGCTATCAAGGACAACGAAGCGGGTATTATCAGCATCCCCAGGAGTACGCGCTTCTTTTGCGCTTTCCATTGCAAATCTGTGACAAAATACCTTGAAGCACGCCAAGCCATATGCTAGCGTTTGCATTTTGCATTTCTCCGGAGGTTCACTGAATGGCAACTCAGGTACGCGATCAGCTTCTGGCAAGTAATGATGAATTCCGCCGCCTGGTGGATGAGCACTCGCAGTACTCGCAGCGCCTCGAAAATCTTATCCAGAAGAAATATCTTTCTGAAGACGAAAAACTCGAGGAAGTGCGATTGAAGAAGCTGAAGCTCCGCCTGAAAGACCAGATGGAAAGTTTGGAACAGAAGTTCCGGACGGACCGACCAGGTCATTTAGTCTGCATCAAGCCCTTTAACGCGGCGGTAAAGATCGGAATCCTTGCTGCCATGCACTACTTGTATCCGGTGTATTTGAACTCCTCACGACCGCCAGGGAAACTCTGATTAATCCAGTTCGTTGAAGGGGACGGCCTTCAGGCCGTCCGTAAATGCTACAAGATCACCGCGGCTTCTAGCCCCCGGGGGACTTCGCCGTGACTTAATCAGAGTTTCCCTAGGTCATTTCTTAGGCAATAATCAATCTGACGTGCGGAAACTCCTTTTGAGTCGTGTGTGGCGGCTTGGCCAGTTTATCCTTTTGGCGCTGATTACCTTTCACCTGTGGTGCGCTCTGTCTGCAGCAGCAGGCGAGACCAGGGTACCGGTTCCGGAAGGAGTATGGGATGGCTCAATCCAAACTTCCGCCGGAGAGGTGAACTTCGGCATCGAAGTGAAGCTCCGGGGAGACCTAATCAGTGCTGTGGTGGTAAACAGTACCGATCGCCAGGCGTTTAGCAGCGCCACGTGGGACGGCGCAGTGCTGACACTACGTCTTGACTATTACGATGGCACACTGACAACACACTTTGTCTCCCGACAAAAGATGGAAGGCGAGTATTCGCGCCAGACGCGTAAGGGTTTGGTACACATTCCGGTCGCGCTCGTTCCGCACCGAGAAGCGGTGCCCGGAAAGGCGTGGACGGGGCCCGACCTTGGCGGGGGACTGGTTGTTCGTACGTCCGGGCACGGCGGGCGAAGACAAGGTCACTCTCGCCACCTTCCAGCAGAAGGCGGCCGCGACGACCGACGGAAAGGTGCTGGCCACAGGCATTCTCGAGCCGGTGAGCGGCGACACCGGTCTGTTGCACGGTTCGGTGTACGTCGACGCCGGTGGTCACACTCATTTCCATTTGAGCCGTTTCGATGGCATTCATGTGCTCGCGCTCGACGGCGACTTCCAGCCGGACGGCAGCCTGAAAGGACAGCTTGCCGGGACCGCATCCTCAGTGGCGTTTAGCGCGCACCGCAGCAAAGACCTTACCAGCGCCGATCCCAATGCGCAGGCCGGAAGCCTGACCAGAGTCAAAGATCCGCGGCAACCGTTTCGCTTCACCGGAGTGGATCTATCGGGCAAAGTCATCGACCAAAGCAGCGCACAATTCAAGGACAAAGCGGTCATCGTGGATATCTTCGGCACTTGGTGTCCCAACTGCCACGATGAAGCTCCGATTCTCGAGCAGCTCTATCGCAAGTATCATTCGCAAGGACTGGAGATTGTCGGTCTTGCCTACGAGTACACGGACGACAGCGCGCGCAACCTGCGGCAGATTGGAATCTATCGGGCCAAGCACGGCATCACCTTCTCGCTTTTAATGGCTGGCACCACAGATGAGGGGCAGATCGAAAAGACGCTGCCGCAGTTGGTGAACTTCGGCGCCTATCCGACCACGATTTTTCTGGACCGCAGCGGACACTTGCATGCCATTCACGCTGGATTCGCAGGTCCATCCACCGGCGACAAGTATCAGGAGGTGCAGCAGCGGATGGACCAACTGACGCGTGAGATCCTAGGCACCGCGAATTAAGGCGCAGTCTTGGCCCAAGCTCTATAATCTAATGAACCCATGGTTCGCGACGGGATCTATTACGGACTGGCTTTTGTCGCTGTGGCCGCTCTGGTGGGATGGCTGACGGTCCCGGCTTTGGCGGTCATTCCCTTGCTGTTGGCCGCGTTTTTTCTTTGGTTTTTCCGCGATCCCGAGCGCGAGATTCCTAGGGAAGAAGGCGCCATCGTTTCTCCCGCTGACGGCAAGGTCACGGAGATTTCCACGATCGAGAACACCGGCGAGCCACGGACGCGAATCAGCATTTTCTTGAATGTATTCGACGTACACGTCAATCGCTCCCCGGTCGCTGGTGTCATCAGCGACGTGAACTATCGCAAGGGAAAGTTTGGCAACGCCATGGGCGCCATTTCGGCCGAAGAGAACGAGCAGAACGTTGTCACGGTTCAGGGAGATGAAGGTACCGTGGTGTTCAAGCAGATTGCCGGTCTACTGGCCCGCCGGATTGTCTTCACCAAGAAGATCGGCGATCGTGTGGCGCGCGGCGAGCGGGTGGGACTGATTAAGTTTGGTTCTCGCACCGACGTAATCTTCGCGGGCGAAGCCGAGATGAAGGTGCGAGTAGGCGACCACGTCAGGGGCGGGCCCAGTGTTCTGGCCGTGACGCAGCCTCGTGCCGCGCTGCCTTCCTTGCAGAAAGTGGCGGAGGTGCGATGAGCGAGCAACCGATGCTACGTGGAGACCATTCAGCTAAGCCGCGCCGGATGCGGAAGGGACTGTACATCCTTCCGTCCGTGTTCACAGCTGGCAACATCGCAGCGGGTTATTACGCCATCTCACAAGCCATCCAGGGTACTGCGTCTGACCCGTGGCATTTTGATCAGGCCGCCAAGGCCATCGGGGTCGCCATTGTACTCGACTTCTTCGACGGTGGCATCGCGCGGCTGACCAACACCGCCAGCGCTTTTGGCCGCGAACTGGACTCCATGGCTGACGTGATCGCATTCGGGGTGGCACCCGCGGTCCTGGCGTGGATGTGGGGCTTTCATATGTTGCCACCGGCCGGCGATCCTGACATTCGGAACCGCGTGATTCAGTTGGGAGCGATCGCGACCTTTGTGTTTCTGCTCGCCGGCGCCTCCCGGCTGGCGCGTTTCAACATCCAGGTGAATCCGCAACCCTCGAATCCCGGTCGCCCAGGACGCAAGTATTTCGTCGGCATGCCCATTCCGGCTGGGGCAGGAGCAGTAGCGGCTATCGTCCATCTGGTGGAAGGGAATCCGTTGCAGTACTGGTGGCTTTCCATCGGATGGGGCGTTTTCGTCTTCGCTCTGGCTTTCCTGATGGTGAGCACCTGGCGATTCTTTAGTCTGAAGGGCATCAACTTTCGGCAGCCCCAGAATTTCCGTTGGCTGATCGTGATGGGCGCGGTCATCGCACTGATCTGGTTTTCTTCGCAATATGTCTTGTTCTTTCTGGCGCTGGTCTATATCCTCTCGGGGGTGCTGGCCCGGCTTTCCTTCGTATTCCGGCGGCCCCACCTGCCACCCCCTCCACCGCGAGACGAGGCATCGCACGCTTGACAAAAATGAGCCAAACCGCACCGCTGGCGTTCTCTCCGGCGGAAAACATTGAGGCGCCATGTTTCGCGTAGCTATCGTAGGCGCTGGCACTTTGAAGGGCCGGGAGCTGAAGGACGTTCTCAGCGACCGCAACTTTCCGGCGCAGAACATCCGTCTGCTTGATGACGACGAGTCGCTCGGCCAACTCGAGGCGGTGGGCGAAGAACCGACCTTCATCCAGAGCGTCCTTCCTGAACACCTGGAGAACGTGGACTTCACCTTCTTCGCATCCGATGAAAGCTTCACGCGTAACACTTGGCCGATGGCGCGCAAGGCGGGCAGCGACATCATCGATCTCTCCTACGGACTGGAGAATGTGAAGGGGATCTTGCTGCGCGCTCCCTGGGTGGAGCGGGAATTGGGTCTTGGCTCACGCGTGGACTTCACCCCAGCCCCGGTGACTATTGGTCATCCTGCCGCCGTGGTGTTGGCGCTGTTGTTGCTGCGCGCGCGCAAAGTGGGCAGCATCGCGCGCTCTATCGCTACCATCTTCCAGCCGGCGTCGGAATATGGCAAGCGCGGTATGGACGAATTGCACGAGCAGACCGTAAACTTGCTCTCCTTCCAGCAACTACCCAAGTCCGTGTTCGACGGGCAAGTTGCCTTCAACCTGATTGATCGCTACGGTGAGAAATCGCTGCCCTCGCTGAATTCCGTCGAGAGTCGTATCCAGAAGCACTTCCGCGCGCTGGTCGGCGACCGGCTGGCCGTGCCTTCGTTGATGCTTTTGCAAGCCCCCATCTTCCACGGCCACGCCTTCTCCGTTTATCTTGAGTTGGAACAAGCCGCCCAGGCGGAAGAACTGACGGCAGCTCTTTCCGGCGAGCACGTCGACGTGCTGCAAAGCGGGGATGAGTCGCCCAGTAACGTCAACGCCGCGGGACAGGAGCAAATCCAAGTGTTTGTGCGTCGCGATGCGCAACATCCCAGTGGATTCTGGCTATGGGCCGCATCGGATAACCTTCGGATCGCGGCTCTAACTGCGGTGGAATGCGCCGAGAGCATGATCGCTGCTCGTCCGCGAGGAACTGTTCAATGATTGCATCGCACGCCACACGCCGGCTAATGTTGGTTGGTATGGCCACGCTGCTGGTCGTCACTGTGGGTTGCGGATACCACACGGGTGGCCAAGCGGTCCGATTACCCACCGATCTGCACACGCTATATGTGCCGACCTTCATTAATGGAACGTCAAGCTACCGCCTCGAACAAACCATCACGGAAGACGTCATTCGCGAATTGCGCAACCGGACCAATTACCGCATTGTGACCACGAACCTGGATGGCGCCGCCGATGCCACCCTCGAAGGAACGGTCACCGGAGCCATCATTAGTCCTATGACCTACGACCCTAACACCGGCAGCATCTCCTCGGGCATGGCGACGGTGACGATGAAGGTGTCGCTGGTCACAAGCAAGGGCAAGATATTATGGGACAATCCCAATTATCTCTACCGAGAGCAGTACCAGGTTTCGGGGGATGCTCCCAGTTTTCTTGAGGAGGAGCAGCCGGCTTTGGGGCGCATCGCCAATAGTTTTGCCAAGTCGCTGGTCAGCGACATCCTGGAGGCCTACTAGGTGCGCAGTTTTGCCGCTTCAGACCGCTTTGTCGCCGATGTGAAAGCTCGCAAACTGGCGCCGGGATATGTCTTCATCGGCGACGAGACGTTTTTCCGCAAGCGGTGCCGCGATGCCATTCTGCAACACCTGGTACCAGCTGAGGTGCGGGAACTCAGCGTCTATGACATGAACCTAAGCGAGGTGGAGCTGCAGCACATTCTCGACCAAGCGCGCACTCCTTCTCTGATGTCGCCCTTCCAGGTTTTCTTCATTCGCGGCGTCAAGAATCTTTATGGGCGGGGGAAACATGATGACGAATTCGGCGCCATCGAAGACTATTTCAAGAATCCAAATCCGGATGCGCTGCTCATCTTCGTGGCCGATCACATCAACATTCCCAGGGACGTGCGCCGCATGGACCTGACCGACAAAGACCGCTACGAGCGTATCCGCGAGACCTTGGGCGAGTATTGCAAGGTGCTCGAGTTCGCCCGCGTGGACGAAGGCGATGCGGTGAAATGGGCAATGGAGACCGCCAGCGCCGAGGGCGTAAAGCTGGACAACGACGCGGCGCGCGAGTTGGTGGACTCTCTGGGCGGCGACATGATGATGGTCGCCAACGAACTGGAGAAGCTGCTTCTCTTCGTTGGTGACAAGAAGCGAATTACGCTGGGCGACGTCGAGACGCTGGTGCTGGCTGCCAAACAACGATCGTTTTACGAATTGACCGACGCCATCTCGGCGCGCGATCGCGCTCGTGCCCTGGGTGTACTCGACGCCATTCTGAACAGCGGAGATGGCGACGAGGCGGCCATCGGCCACCTGTATATGCTGGCGCGAACCTTCCGCCAGATGCTGGTCATCCTGGAACGGAATGTGCGCGACTCGCGCGCGTTGTGGCAGGTCTTGTGGCAGGGCTTCCGGATTCCTCCGTTCGCCGCGGAAGACATTATTCGGCAGGCGCGGCGCTACAAGTCCCATCGTGAGCTGACCAGCGCCATCCGGCGCGTGGCGCGTGCCGACCTCGCGCTGCGCTCTAATCCTCCCAGCAAGCGCCTCATCCTGGAGAACCTTGTGCTCGACCTTACCTCCGAACCGAAGTTACAGGAGGCGGGTTGGCTGCAGGGCGAACTGCCTGTATAGTCCAAGCTACCTGTGTAGCCATGGACGTTCGAGCAGTATTTGCGTCGCATTGAATACGACGGTCCGCGTCAGCCCTCTTCCGCCATATTGCGTAGGTTGCATCTGCAACACTTGTTCACCGTTCCGTTCGAAAACCTCGATATCGCCCTGAAGACGCCCATCTATCTTAAGCCTGCTTTACTGTATGACAAGATCGTGCGGCGTCATCGTGGCGGCTTCTGCTACGAATTGAACGGGCTCTTTTGCGAACTGCTGATCGCTCTAGGCTTCAGGGTCCAATTGCTGTCGGCCCGGGTGCGTCGCGATGACGGCGGCTTCGGCCCTGAGTTCGACCACATGCTGCTACGGGTTGACTTGGAACAACCGTGGTTGGTGGATGTCGGATTCGGAGACTCGTTTGTCGATCCGATCGTGTTTCGCGCCGGTGGCGCCGATCAAGCGAATGGGCATCGCTATCTTGTGGTGCCATTCGCCGAGGAATGGCAGTTGCTGCGCCAAGATGACAAAGGCGAGGCGCCGCTTTACATTTTTCGCGATGTGCCGCGCCGGCTTGGCGATTACGAGGAGATGTCGAGATTTCACCAGACGTCACCGGAATCCGGCTTCACCAAGCGCTGGATCTGTAGCAAGGCAACACGCGATGGCCGCATCACGTTAGCCAACCGGCGACTGATCATCACAGGCGAGGGACATCGCGAGGAGACTGTTCTTGGCGCCGACGACGAAGTGCGCCGCTGCCTGCGTGATCATTTCGGAATCGAGTTCGATGACTCGGTGGATTTGTCCAAGCTTGGGGTCAACGGAGGCGGGTAATCGCCACAGAGACACAGAGGCACAGAGAAAAAGCGGCCGCGGACTTTCAGGGTGCCGGTATGCAGATTGGTGGCTCGTCCACCGATTTCGTCCTTCTTCTCATGGCGCCGACGGCAGTAGAGAAAGTCCTGAACAGCAAGGTCAAGGTCGGCAGTGACATGACCGCAGCGGCTGGCCCTGGCGTCGCCTCTGCCGGCTCGGTGGGCGGGGCCGACATTTTGACCTATGGATGGGCTAAGGGACTGTTCGCTGGCATGTCACTGAGCGGCGCCTCGCTTGACCCGGACGCGGATGCCAACCAGCGTCTCTACGGGAAAACGGTTAGCGCGCGTGAAATCGTGCTGGGCAATACCGTTAAGCCGACGCCTGGAAGGCGGTCCTTTGTTTCTCCGCTCAACAGCAAGGGCCCAAAGCACAAAGACTGACAAACCGGGAAGCACGTTATTTGCGGCTCTAAACTTTCTCTAGAAAAGATGCCTCGCCCAGGCTCGTGCTTGGGCGGGGCGCTTCACTCACCTGCTAACCTTGCAGCCAACAGATCAAGTCCCGGCTCACGGCGGCGCTGATAATCACTTCTGTTCCTCAATGGTGACCCACGCTCGGGCCCTCTCGAGATCGAAGCGCACGCTGCATTGATCGGGAGCGGCGTGAGCAAAATAAATGCTGAACTGTGACTCCGGGTTTGGCAATTCCCCAAGCTGCATTGGGATCCTGGCAAGATCTTCAGCCTCATCGTATTTCCCGCTCGTGTCGGTGCTTTTGGAAACGATGAGGGGCCATGTTTTTTTGTCGGGAATCACGAACAATGTATAGGCGCCGATCGGCAGGCTCATTGCCACCAATGGTAACGGGAGTGTTGGTAAACATGGTCATCGGCTTCCCTCCCGGCGTCCAAACCTTGCCGTAAGGAATTTCACTGCCCAGCACCTTCTTCTTTACGTTGACAGCGATACGTTGGTACTCGATCGCCACTTGTTTTGTGCTGTCGAAGTTGCAGGTTGCGGTTGCGCTCGAACTGGTTCCTTGGGCAGAAGCTGTGGTAGCGGCGAGAAGCAGAAAAGCAGAAACGACGAAGTAACTGGCAAGGCGGTTCATCTTGACACCCCACGGATGTGATGTTAAACGCTTTCCCCAGGTTGGCTGATATCCGGCGTGGATGTCCAGAACTGCGCTAGCCTGGCCTCGTTTCCTGCGACCGGCCGATTTCCTTCGGGCCGACTTTTGTAGTCCAATCCAGAGTGCTGTCGTTTTGCGAATTGCGATATGCTGATGCCGTAGGAACCCAGCGTCCATGATCGGCATTGCTCCACGCACGCTGAGCGCTAACTTCCGGTCTCTCTTCAGGGCACATGCAGCCATCTTCGAAGAAGTCTCTGAAGGGCGTCAGTTCGACGCTCTGTATTTCTCGATGCTGGTGTTCGGCTGCCTCATTGCGCTGCTGGGGCTCTTGCTCAATAGTCCGGCGGTGATCATCGGGGCGATGCTCATATCGCCTCTGATGGGGCCGATCCTCAGTTGTGGCCTGGCTTTGGCTCTGGCGGACGGAGAGTTGGCAAGAAAAGCTGGCCGGAATCTCGGGTTGAGTATTTTGGAGACCATCTTCATTGCGGCGGTCGCCGCCTGGCTGTCGCCGCTTAAAGACGTCACTCCCGAGATCCTCGCCCGCACCAACCCAAATTTGATGGATCTGCTGGTCGCTTTTTTTTCTGGCGTGGCCGGTACCCTGGCGCTCTGCTCCCGGAAGCCCGGTTTCACCATTGTGCCGGGGGTTGCAATTGCGACTGCGGTCATGCCTCCTCTCGCCACGGTCGGATACGGCATCAGCACACGGCAGTGGCCCGTTGCCTTTGGTTCCTTTACGCTCTTCTTCACTAACCTCGCTTCCATCATCGTTAGTGCTGATCTCGTTTTCCTGCTGGTGGGCGTTCGCCAAGGGTATGCTCCTCAACAGGAACAACGCTGGTGGGTTCGTCATCGCATGGCAATCTCCTGGGCAGTTCTCCTCGTGCTCTCCATTCCTCTCGTCAAGACCCTCGTGCGCGCAGCCGATCAGAGGCGCGCACGCAACGAGATTCGTTCCACTCTCGCGCAGAAGTTTAATCATCCGGGAACCAGCAGGCTGGATGAAGTCACAGTCGAGCTTGGGCGCGATCTCGTCTCTGCAGAAGCCACGGTTCAGACCGCCAAGCTGATATTGCCCAATGAAGAGCAGGGCATCGAACAGGAGTTGTCGCAACAGCTGGGACGCAAGGTTACCCTCCGTCTGGATCAGATTCAATTGGCTCAGTTGGCAAAACCTATTGCCGTCACCGTCGTCGGCCACGATTATGTCGCCGGAGGAAAGATACAACCGCCGGTCGAGAAGGCCAAGCTCTCGGTTGACGAGATGCTACAGCGGGTCCGAGAGTCTGCCCATGATGCGCTAGTCCCGATGCTCAACGCCGCTGGCGTCGAAGACTTCGCCATCTCTTCCGTTGGGGAAGAGAAAGACGGCAGTTTGGCAATCGAACTGACGGGGCCCTATCACGGAGCGGTAACTGAGCCCGCGACATGGAAGGTGATTAGTGCTGCAGCCGCACAGAAGTTCGACACTCCTGTTCACCTGACTGCCACGATGTACTTGCCGAAATCGCAAATTTCATGGATTCGATACCGCCGTAGGGAAGTACGCCCTTCCACATCCGAACTTCGCAAGGCGCAACGTTTACTTGCGGACTGGAATAAACGAGGGTTGGAGCACGGGTTCATCGCTGGAGCCGATACAGATGCCAAGCTTTTTGAGCAGCGGCTCGAGTATCTGCAATCCCGCAGTGGACAAGGCGTGAAGCTACCGGCGGACTTAACCAGCGCAGGCAACGTCGTCACCAACGCAGTTGGGCTGGCTGCCGTTCAATTGATTGACGTCTCTATGACACCCACCACCTCGGCCACTCCCGCACTCACTCCCGCAGCGAAGTAACCTGGTAGAAGAGTCGCGCTTCGGGCGTTTGCAAGGAGCCCATCTTTGCAACAAAAGGCTCTCTTTTCAGAGACGCATATGGCTGGGGGCTGGCTCCTAAGGATTGCATAGTTTCTCCCTGAGGATTGGATACTTGTCAGAGGCCCCTATGGTGATTGCTAGCGCGTTGTTCCTATGCAATTGGCGCGTACATTTCCGAATAAATCAACGTTTTGGGTTTGAGCTTTTTCGTATGAAACATCCAAGGCATGTGGTAAGGTAATCCGCATCGCGCCATGAGTTCTTGCCTCGTTCTGGGATTGCAAGGTAATCCCGTTAGGAGTGGGGGGTGAGTATCACGACGGGCAGAAATTTCCGATTGCTTCTAGTGCTGCTTGCGGCCATCTGTACCCTGCCGGTCGCGTCTGCAAACGCCCAAGCGAACCCTCCAAAGAGCTCAGCCGCGCTGCCTGGCTCCTCGGCGGGCCAGTACGCTGAAACCGACATTTGCAAGACCTGCCACCAGGATGTCTGGGACAAGCACTTCGCCAATACTCCTCACGCCGCGCTGCTCAAAGGCGACCAGCACGGGTGCCAAGCCTGCCATGGTCCCGGGCAGGCGCATGTGGAGGGCGGCGGCGACGTCACAAAGATCATTCGCTTCGAAACCCTCAGTCCGGCCGAGACTGCAGCGATCTGCACCAAGTGTCACCAATCCAGCCTGGAGACGCAGAACTTTTCCCGGTCCGAACATCTCGCGAATGGTGTCACTTGCACCAACTGCCATAGTCCGCACGGCTCCAAGGACGTCAACTTTCTGCTGGTGAAATCGCAGACGGAGCTGTGCTATGGATGCCATGCCACGCAGAGGGCGGAATTCGCCCGGCCTTATCGCCATCGCGTCGATGTCGGACTCATACAGTGCAGCGACTGTCATAATCCGCACGGTACCGAGGTGGGCGGACAGGTGCGCTCCGCCGCCGGACAATTTGCTATTTGCACCAAGTGTCACACCGACACCATGGGCCCCTTCGTCTTCGAACATGCACCCGTGAAGACCGAAGAAAGTTGTCTAAACTGCCATGTGCCGCATGGCTCGACCAATCCCCGCCTGCTTCAGGTCAACAATGTCAACTTTCTGTGCCTCCGCTGCCATACCGCCAATATGAACGGAGCAGCGCCCGGTGCGCCCTCATTCCACAACCAGGCCACGAAGTATGAGGCGTGCACCATGTGTCACACGCAAATCCATGGTTCCAACTTCGATCCGACGTTCTTCCGTTAGCAGTGAGGCATGCCAATGGACTATCAAAGGAGTCGTAGTGCTTATTCTCTTGGGGTCACCTTGATCGTGGTTTGTCCTGTTCTTGATGAGCAGCGGCTTCGCCCAGAGTTCCGGACAGACACCGCCGCCCGCTCCTTCCGGCTCGCCGCCGGCCGCCGATGAGGGCAAGGAAATCGGTGGCTTTCAAGTGACCCAGTCGATTGAGATCGGCGGCCGAATTTCCGACGTCAGCGGCAGCCAACCGATGTACGACACGCTGGTGAATGATCAGTCAGGCGCCCGCATCCTGGAGCAGTCGCTCACCATGCAGTCGCTAAGCCACCAGGACATCTTCGATACCTTGACCCTCGAACAGCTTCGGATGGGGAGGCGATCCCGAACAGGCCGCGCGCATGCGGGTATCGAAGTACCGCTGGTACACCTTCAGCGGTAGTTATCAGCACATGCAGAACTACTTTGATTACGACCTGTTTGCCAACCCGCTGAATCCGCCCACCGCGTCGCCATTGTTCCTATCCTGAACTCTCCGCATAGCTACTTCGATCGGCAGAATCTATACAACTTCGACTTCATCGTTCTGCCCATGCAACAGGTGTCATTTCGCTTCGATTACAACCGGAACCGAATCATCGGGCCTTCCTACAGCAGTCTCCATGAAGGCACCGAGGCGCTGCTCAACCAGGACTACAACGACACGCTCAACGGATACCGCTTTGGCGCCGACGCCCGTCTGACGAAAAAAACCACGCTCAGTTATACCCAGATGTTCCAGCAATATTCCGGCGACACCAGTTACGGCCTGAACCCGTTCAACTCCTGGTCGTTGCCCAACGGGATGCCGGTCAGCTTGGGACTTTCCTGGTTCAACAGTGGAAGTCCGTGCAGCATGCCCCTCATTAATGGGGTTGCCAATCCTAGTTGCAACGGCTTCCTCGATTACAGCCAATATGAGCACGTTAGCACTTTCATTCCAACAGAACAGGTGAACTTAAGGTCGTCATCTCTCAAGTGGCTGGATTTCAATGGCCAGTTCCAGTACAGCCACGCGCGCTCTGACACCCCGCTGACGGCGATCTTCAGCGGTCTTACCACACGCTCCAACAACCTCGGTTACGACACCTCGGGTAGCAGTTCCAGTTCCCGATGGAATTCTTCATCCGCGGATATCTCGGCGATCTTTCATATCACCAACAAGCTTCGGTTGGTGGAGACCTTCCGCTACCACGACTTCAGCGTGTCTGGTAACTACCTGGACCTCGAGTCCAACTACTTCGGCGCCGCCAGCATGGGCCCAGCCTCGCTGCTCAGTTCCGTGGCAATGTTTCCGCCGACGCTTCTTCTTCATAGCTCAAGCTCTCCGGCAGATATCATCAACGAATCAACTATTAACCTGATTGGCCAGAACATGAAGGAGAACGACTTCCAGGCGCAGTACGACGTGTCGCGCTGGTTCGGCGTGCGCGCCGGCTTCGTGTGGAGCAACTACATCATCCAGCCAGGAAGTACCCAGCAGGTCGCTTTCGGTGATATTTATTACCCCAATAATGCGAATCGTGGCAATTGCGTCGGGGTACCGTTGGACCCGGACGGCAGTTGCACGTTCATCGGAGTGATCGCGCCGTTTGGCAACCCGACCACCGAGATCAATAATTACTCCGGAGTCGTCGGGGCTTGGTTCCGGAAGGGAAGCATGCTACGCGCCAACTTCAACGCGAAATTTGGCGGGGCCGACAACTGGATCTATCGCACCGATCCTCTAAGCTCTTTCAATATCTCCGGGAATGTATCGTATACACCGCGCCCTTGGATGACGTTGGGCGTCAACCTGAATTTCCAGCAAGGCAAGAACAACACCAGCGGCATCGACTACAACCAGCACAATTACTCTACGGTGGTTAATGCCATGATCAATCCGAACAAGTACTGGGGGCTGGACATGGCCTATAACTTCGACGCCATTCAGCAGAACATGTTCCTCTGCTTTGCGGGAACCCTGACGCCGCCGGATACCACGACCTGTGCCGGAGATCCTACTCTGCTGCAGACTTATGGGTTCTATAACACCCATACACAATTCGGTTACTTCGCCTTGACGCTAACTCCCATCGAGCGTGTCACCATGCGCTTGGGCTACAACATTGTCGACAACCAGGGCAACACGACATCCTTGAATGCGCTGCTGCCCTTGGGGCCGCTTTCGTCGATTTATCAGTCGCCTCTTGCCGCAGTCGATGTTATCGTCCACAAGGACGTGACATTCAAAGCCGGTTGGAACTATTACCAGTACGGAGAAGGATCATTCGTGGGACCCACCGCTCCGCGCTACTTCCACGCCAATAACACCACCCTTGCACTGAGGTATGCATTTTGAGTGGATCCGTGCGCGGTCGCCATTCTTTGGCCAAATTCGCCTCCACCCACTACAATCGAGTTGTCATTTCCTGCGCTGCCACTGTCAGGCGCTATCCCAGGTAAGGAAGGCTCGCGGCGTAGTCTCCAGCCAGTCCGGAGACATCACTCCAGTGGAAATCTACCGCTCATTGCCGCCCGAAGCCGTGAAGATACTGCTGGTGCTCTTTCTATCTTTTCTCATTGGGTTGGAGCGCGAAGAGCACAAAGTGGGAGCGGCAAAATATAGTTTTGGTGGAGTACGCACTTTCCCGTTGATCGGATTGATTGGCTACTTGGCGGCGCTTCTCTCAGGGCCAGAGCTGGTCCCGTTGACCGTGGGGTTTCTTATAATCGCCGCGTTCCTCTGGCTATCGTACTGGCACAAGTTATCGACATCCGGTACGGCAGGCGTTACATCAGAGATGTCGGGCCTGGCGACTTATTTGATTGCCGCCCTGGTTTATGAGGGGCACTTCTGGATCGCCACATCATTGACCGTAGCCAGCCTGTTGTTACTGGAACTCAAAACCATACTGGAAGATTGGGCAACGCGGGTCCCAGCGGACGAAATCCTTACTTTTGCGAAGTTCCTGCTCTTGTCAGCCGTCATTCTTCCCGTCCTGCCAAACCGGGAATTCGGCTTTTTCCGCATTAATCCATTTAAGACATGGCTTGTGGTTGTCGCAGTAAGCGCGATCTCGTATGGCAGTTATGTTCTGCAGAAGCTCACGAAAAATCGGGGTGGGTTGCTGCTCACTTCCGTTTTGGGAGGAGCCTATTCATCGACCGTCACTACTGTAGCGCTGGCCCGGCGAGCTGCCCGCGAAGAGCATCCTTATCTTTACTCCGGTGGCATCTTAATCGCATCGGGGGTCATGTATTTTCGCTTAATCGTTCTTTTATGGCTGTTCAACCGTCAATTGATGGTTCTGTTGGCTCCTGAATTTATTGCACTGGCTAGCGTGGCCATCTTAGCTGGATGGCTATGGTCCAGAAAGGTCCGATCCAGCGGCAAATGTTAAACGCGACTTCGAGCCCAGAAATCCGCTTGAGTTGCGCGTAGCGTTTCTATTTGCGCTGGTATTTCTAGCAATGCTGGTCGGTACACACTTGGCTCTGTCCTACTTGGGTAGGGCAGGTGTGAATACGTTTGCTGCCATTATGGGTGTTACTGACGTGGATCCCTTCATCCTGGGGATAACCCAATCAGCAGGTACCCTGACGCCACTTCGGATTGGGGCGTCTGCCATCGTGATCGCCGCGGCCAGCAACAATCTCATGAAGGGCATTTATGCCTATGCGCTGGCCCGTCGACGAACGGGCGTGCAGAGCTTCTGCCTGCTGGCAGGCCTCGCTGCGATCGGCCTCCTTCCATTGTTTTGGCTCTGAGCTTACAGCGGGAGATCCGCACTCTCGAAAAGACTCGCAGTTTTTATCTACGTGGTTCAGCCTTGCGTGAACGACGAATAGTGGGGGCTAGGCTCGCTAGTCTCGTTCGCCAGCCTAGGTTCCGAGGCCAAGGGTGGGGACACACTGACCACAAGGCTGCTACCTTGGGCACAAAAAGCTTATTATGGAGTGGACAACTTTTGCGGGTGGAATTGCCTATTTGGATCAGGCGTTGACACCGGGTTACCTGCTCGATTCACCTGGTCTCTGGCACTGTCCCTGATTCGAAAAGCCACCCGCAGGTCGACGGAAGGAGAAATGTCGTGCAGCTATCACTTAAGGCTCTGGGCGTCACCGGCGCCCTGCTCTGGGGTGTTGCCGTCTTCATCTGCGGTATTGCAAATCTCGCAAGCGCCTCCTACGCCGCAGAGTTTCTCAAAGTTATAAGCTCCATCTATCCGGGGTTCCATGCGTCGCGTAATTTTGGTGACGTTGTAGTGGGCACTTGTTACGCGCTGGTTGATGGTGGCTTAGGGGGCTTGGTTTTTGGCTGGCTTTACAACTGGATAGTGCGACAGTCGAGTTAATCCGCCCGGCTTTGCGCCCGAGCCTCAATTGCTGCCCGCTGCCCAGACGCGATTCTAGGCTGAATAACAACACAAGCATTTTGGCCAACCACGGTCGCGGCTAAGGCTTACCGACTTCAGATAAGCCGGGTCCGCTTTGGTATCCGCACGCATCATGCGAAATTAGGACATGAAAGGGCGAAGCGGCTTATCGCGACCCAAAATCGCTAAACAGCAGAGAAATGAAGCAGCGAACTGAAGGAAGCATCGCGGAATCCCGAATTCTGTCCTCACAAGAACGGCAAGGACTCGTCCGTCCGATTTAATTCGATACAGCCATCGCTAGCATCATCACTTCGGGACTCATGATCTGGGCGGCATGCTGATCCTCTCATCGAAGACCGATGATGACGATTCTCCGATTCAACCGTCGAACTAAAAGAAGGATCAGAGGTAGTGACGGGACTGGCTTCTTAGTCTTGCGGCTCTGCTACACACTGTCACATGTCTAATATCAAACTGCGAAGCGAGCAAACGAAGAGCGCATGGTTCTCACCTTGCCGAATGCCAGGCCGACGGGAACAGAGAAGATAGGCGCAGTTTATAGTAGTTGTATTACAGTCATGTGCAGGCAATGTTCGCAGTAATCCCACCAGACCCAGGAACGCAGGCTTGAGCTATTGACGCTGCGTTATGACCAGAGCCACAGATACCTCGTTCATCCCAGGATAAATGATCGAGCTGAATTTCCGCTGCTTGGAGGCAGTTATGAGCCGGCCCGTGAGCGTGTTGTTCCTATGCAGCAATTGCCGGGAGAGTCTCCCCTATCTCGAAGAATTTTACGCCGCTGATTTCAGGGTCTTGGTCGCCCATTCCGCGGGCGATCTGGGGCTTCTCTCCAGAGAGTCGATCGATGTCGTGGTTGCAATGAGAGATGTGCAGTTACGCGCCTGTGCGCATTGCAATCTACGGGTGCCGGTTTTGCTGCTTCGCGAAGGTGGGGAGCAGCGCAATAAGCTTCCGCCCGGCGCGGACGCAGTCTGCTGCGTCGGCTCGTCAAAAGACCTGCCGAAGGCCCTGTTAACCGTCTTAACCAACTGCGATGTGTGACGAGTCGGTCGTAAACATTCGCTATCGCCGGAAGGTTCGAAGATTTGATTAACCGCTTTCCAGAAAAAGGAGTACCACAAATGGCACTTGAAATCACGTCACAATCCCATAGCTCACATGGACCCATCGTTGTCAAACCTTTAGATGAGGGCCTTTTCATTCGACGAATGCAGAAAGTGTTTAGCCGTATTGAGCGTCGAGCCTACGAGTTGTTCGAACGCCGTGGACGCCAGGACGGCCATGACTTGGAGGACTGGCTCCGCGCCGAATCGGATTTGCTGTACCCCGTGCCGGTGAAAATCAAGAACATCGGCGACAAGCTCGTCGTTCATGGCGATGTGCCCGGCTTCCGGGACAACGACATTGAGGTACGAGTTAAGCCTCATTGCCTTGTAATTGCCGGCCGGAAACGACAATTGGGCGATGCGACAAAGGGGAGGGCACTGTCTAGCGAGAGGACGTCGGAAGTTATATTCCGGATTGTCGACCTCCCGCAAGAGATCGATCCGGATAATGTCACGGCCCGGCTACAGCACGGAACGCTCGAAATTGCTTTGCCAAAGGCGCGATCCGGCAAAGGGATTGCGGTGGTGCGTAACGCCGCTTAGAACGCCATCATGGCGGGAAACGCTCGCAGGGGTTTATCGTCCTGTCCTGCCCCAGCGTTTTCCGCCGCGGTGGTCATCGGCGCGTCAGCGAGGGTTTAATTTGCAGAAACGAGGGCGAGAAAGGGCAAGTGTGATCCCTGATCTTGGCCGTTCGGCAACACTTTACGCGGCTCATCTCACCCAACATAAATGGCGCGCCCTGAGAGATTCGAACTCCCGACCTTCTGGTTCGTAGCCAGACGCTCTATCCAGCTGAGCTAAGGGCGCGACGACTAGCAGCGAGAATTATACCAAATCGCCGACACGCTTCATGACTACGGTGGGACTCCTGAATATCGCCGCGTAATGTGCCTCGACTCGATGAGGGACGAGGGCGCTACCACTTTAGTGCCTTAGTAAATTTTGCGCAGTCCGTGGAAACTTCTACAGTGTGCCCTAGATGAGGGACGCCGCAACCGCTTTATTTTCAATGACCCATTTTGGCACGCAGGATGCAATAACCCACAACAGACGAAGTGGCGCAATAGGGGCCGCTCCGGAAGGAATTTCGGCCAGAGTTCCTTCCAATGAGTGGCCCTTTCTACATTTGTCCGTCCCCCAAAAGCTCGACCGCGCTGGAGGCGGCGGCGGCGGCCAGTTGGCCCGCCGAGTTTTCCGCAAGTGCACGCAGGCTAGACAAGATAGCGAAGGCGAGGTGCTGGTAAACCAGCACTTCGCCTTCTGCCTTTGCGGCATGTTCTGCCGCCGCAGTAGATTACGCCAACGCGAGTTTTTCGCGAATATCGAAGCCGGCGCTGCGTAGCAGTTTCTCTACGGTTGATTCGTTCAGGCGCGTGGCGTCGTATTCCACTCGGATGGTGCGGTCCGGTTCGTTGAAGCGCAACCGGCGAATGCCGTAGACATCGCTTACTTGTCCCAGCGCTCCCATTTCCATTTCACCCGGCGGCATTCCATAACGAAACAAAACTTCGACTGCGGTCATCGAATCACCCTTGCGCAAACGTGCAATGATAGGGACATGCGGAACGTGCAATCTTCTCTGGCATCTAAGAACCAGCGCCGAGCATGAGTCTCGGCCTCCGCGCTAAATTCCGCATTAAATATAGAGCATCGCTGCACCAATGAACAGCACGAGTACATACAACGGGAGAGGGAGGGAATGAGCGAACCCGAGGAAACCTTGGAGAACCGCATTGTCGACATTTCGGTAATCGATCCTGTGTGTGGCATGGCGGTGAATCCGGTCGAGGCTCGCGGTAAGGCGCAATACGGTGGGCAGACCTATTATTTCTGCTCGCCCGCATGCATGCACAAGTTTGTGTCGTCACCAACGAAGTATTTTTCGACCGTCCAGAACGCTCCCATCGCCGCCGCCGCAGCCACGAACTTAGCCCGGAGGTTCGGCAAAGATCCGGTCTGCGGGATTGATGTCGATGCCTCGAAGGCCACCGCTTCCGTGGAGTACGAGGCAAAGCTTTATCACTTCTGCTGCCGCGGCTGTGCTGAGAAATTCAAAGATGATCCGGAGAAGTATCTTTCCCCCAATTACAAGACCGGCGGCATGGGCGCGACGGTCCAATTAACTGGCGCCACGGCGCCCATGGGAGCTGCCCGCAAATTGGAGAAAGACGTAGTTTGCGGCATGAGTATCGATCCCGCTAAAGCCGCTTCCACGGCCGTACATCAAGGCCAGACCTATTACTTCTGCAGCCGGGGATGCGGCGAGAAGTTCAATGCTGATCCTGAGAAGTTTGCTTCGCAAAACGCTACCTTCAAAATCACTACGGCGGAGGCGGGAGGGCACGGCCCGACTTCGCCCCCCCTGTCGGGGACAGCGTACGTGTGTCCCATGGATCCCGAGGTACGTCAACCGCACCCCGGAGCCTGTCCTAAGTGCGGCATGGCGCTGGAGCCCGACGTCCCCGTGGCCGCGACCAAGACTCAGTGGGCCTGCCCAATGCATTCGGAGATTGTTCGTGATGAGCCCGGTGCGTGTCCCATCTGCGGTATGGCACTGGAACCGAAAACGGTTACGACTGGGCAGGACGAGAATCCCGAGCTACGCGACATGACGCGGCGCTTCTGGACGAGCGTGCTGCTCGGCGTTCCCCTGGTTGCATACGCGATGCTGCGCATGGGCCCGCTCGCGCACGTGCTCAACGCGCGCCGGGGGACTTGGCTGGAGTTCGCTCTAGCTACGCCTATCGTGCTGTGGTGCGGCTGGCCTTTCTTTGCGCGCGGCTGGGCGTCCGTCAAGTTACGCAGCCCGAACATGTTCACGCTGATTGCGATGGGCGTAGGTGTGGCGTACATATACAGCGCCGTGGTCACGATCGCTCCGAAAATCTTCCCGCCCTCCATGCGAGGCATGCATGGCCAGCCGGAAGTGTACTTTGAAGCTGCGGCCGCGATCGTTGCCCTCGTGCTCCTAGGGCAGGTCTTGGAACTTCGAGCCCGCAGCCGCACCAGCAGTGCCATCCGCGCGTTACTCGATCTCTCGCCCAAGTTGGCGCGCATCATGCGCGAGGACGGTAGCGAATACGACGTCCCTCTGGAGCAGGTGAAGGTCGGCGACAAGTTGCGCGTGCGCCCGGGCGAAAAGATACCGACGGATGGCGTCGTGCTCGACGGACTGAGTGCGGTCGACGAGTCGATGGTAACCGGCGAGCCAATCCCCGTCGAAAAGCGGATGGGAGACAAAGTCGTCGGCGCCACCGTGAACGGTACCGGCTGGCTGCTGATGCGCGCCGAGCGTGTAGGCAGCGAAACGCTATTGGCGCAAATCGTGCAAATGGTGAGTAACGCGCAGCGCAGCCGCGCTCCAATTCAGCGACTGGCGGACAAAGTTGCGGCTTGGTTCGTTCCCGCGGTGCTGGCGGTCGCTGTCATCACGTTTGCGGTATGGTTCATCGTGGGACCGGAGCCGCGGTTGGCCCACGCCATCGTGAACGCCGTTGCTGTGCTGATTATCGCGTGTCCCTGCGCCTTGGGCTTGGCGACGCCGATGGCGATCATGGTCGGTACGGGTCGGGGCGCGCAGGCCGGCATTCTCATCAAGAACGCCGAGGCTCTGGAGACGCTCCAGAGGGTTGACACCCTTGCGCTCGACAAGACCGGTACCCTCACCGAGGGCAAGGCGGAACTGATGTCCGTGGTCGCTGTCGGCGGAGAGACCGAAGAGCGCGTCGTACGACTCGTGGCCAGCCTGGAGCAGGCAAGCGAACATCCGCTGGCAGCGGCAATTGTCGAGGCTGCCCAAGCCAACGGGCTGTATTTGATGCCCGCCGAGCAATTCCTATCGCTTACTGGACGTGGCGTGGTGGGCAGGATCGGCGGGCATGAAGTCGCTGCGGGAAATGACGCCCTGCTGCAAGAGTTGGAAGTCAATGCCGACGAGCTGAAACCAAAGGCTGAGGCCATGCGCCACGATGGCCACACCGTGGTCTTCGTCGCGGTGGATGGACGCATCGCAGGCCTGCTAGGTGTTGCCGATCCGGTAAAGCCGGAAGCGGCGCAAGCCATCCGCGATCTGCGAAAAGAAGGCCTGCGGGTGGTGATGTTTACCGGCGACAGTCAAACCACGGCACAAGCGGTCGCAAGGCAGGTCGGCATCAGTGACTTCGAAGCCGGAGTGCTGCCCAGCCACAAAGCCGATGCGGTGAAGAAACTGCAACAGCAGGGAAGAGTAGTCGCGATGGCGGGTGACGGCATCAACGACGCACCCGCCTTGGCTCAGGCGCAGGTGGGCATTGCCATGGGCACCGGAGCAGATATTGCGATGGAGAGCGCCGGCATCACGCTGCTGAAGGGCGACTTGGCGGCCCTGGTGCGCGCCCGCCGCCTCAGCCGCACCGTAATGCGCAACATCAAGCAGAACCTGTTCTTCGCATTTATCTATAACTCGCTCGGCGTGCCGATCGCGGCGGGCATCCTGTATCCCAAGTTCGGTATTTTGCTGAGCCCGATCTTTGCGGCGGCGGCCATGAGCTTCAGCTCGGTCTCGGTCATCAGCAATGCGCTGAGGCTGAGGAGGGCGAAGCTGTGAACGACACCTACATCTTCTTCAAATAATCCACGATCTCCGGGCTGGTCCACTCCTGCGCGCCGATGAACTTGCGCACGATCTTGCCATTGCGATCGATCACGAAAGTTTCCGGAAACTTGAATGTGCCGTAAAGCGCGTTCGCCTTCTGTCCGGTATCGCGGACGGTGAGCAGGTCAACGTCGTGGTCGCGGATGAACTGTTTGTACGCGTTATTGTCATCGTCCTCGCTGACGGCGAGAATGGTCACCTGGTCGCCCAGTTCCTTCTGCAGTTTCACCAGCGACGGCATCTCCTCAATACACGGCGGGCACCACGTTGCCCAGAAGTTGAGCACCACGGGTTTGCCGCGGAATTGGTCAAGCGAAACCGTGCGCTGCGAATCGGTGATGGCGAAGTCGGGAGCGGTGCTGCCAATGCGCGGCGGATGCGAGCCGGTATTGCATGCCGCCAGTACAACGAGGCAAATGAGGACGACCAACGGAAAGAGGCGCTTCACAGACCTATGATAATCCACGCTGGCGGCCACCGTTGTCTGTTAGTCTTTGTCTCGATGGCCCGGCTCGAAACCGCTCCCCAGATTTCGGTCATTGTTCCGGCGCGCAACGAAGAAGCCTGTCTGGGCGCTTGTTTGCAATCACTGGTCGGCCAAGGGGGGCCTGTCTACGAGGTCATCGTGGTGGATGACGAGTCGGTCGACGGCACGCGCGCTATCGCCGCGAGCTTTCCGGTAATAGTAATCAGCGCGGATGAATTGCCGCCTGGCTGGAGTGGCAAATGCAACGCGGCCTGGAGTGGCGCCAAAGCCGCAAAAGGGAAGTGGCTGCTGTTTACCGACGCGGACACCAGACACTCGGCGGACTCGATCGCGCGCGGCTTGCAGGAGGCGAAAGAGACTAGCGCGGACATGCTTTCCTATTCGCCTAAGCAGGAAGTTCACGGCCTCGCCGAACGTGCGCTGATGCCGGTCATCTTTGCCGAATTGGCGGTAACATATCCGCCAAAAGAGGTGTGCGACCCGACGTCGCCGGTGGCAGCGGCCAACGGGCAATACTTGCTGGTTCGGCGGGAAGCCTACGAAGCGGTAGGCGGTCATGCTGCCGTCGCCACTACGCTTCTTGAAGATGTTGAGCTGGCAAAACGGCTGAAGAGAGCCGGATTCGTTCTACGCTTCGGGATGTCGGACGCAGTCAGCACGCGAATGTATCGCAGCTTTTCGCGGATGTGGGAGGGTTGGACGAAGAACCTGGCGCTGCTGTTTCCCAAGCCGCGAAGGCTGGCCTTGTGGCGCGCCGTTGAGTTTGTCGCCATCGTTGCCATGGCGACGTTTTCGATTGTCTCGTTGACCAAGGGCGACATGATTACCTTCGCGGTCGCAGCGGCGGTAACCGCGCAATGGCTCTATCTCTTCGAGAAGCGAATCGCACGCGCATATTTTGACTGGCGGTCAAATATACTGGCCTTCTTCGGATTGCCGCTTTTCGCGGTACTTTTGGTCAACTCCAGCATCTCTCTTAGGAACGGAGCAGTTCGCTGGAAGGGGCGCCAGTATTCCGGCATAGGAGAAGTTCAACCACCAGGAGAACATGGTCTATCTAACCCGCAAGTGTGAGTTTTCCGCGTCGCACTATTACCACAACCCGGAGTTCTCGGCGGAAGAAAATCACCGCATCTTCGGCAAATGTGCCAACCTGAATGGCCACGGCCACAACTACACTCTTGAAGTGACGGTGAAAGGGCACGTCGACCCTAAGACCGGTTTCGCAGTGGATCTGAAGGCGATTAAGGAAATCTTGAACCGGGAAGTGATTGAGGGGCTCGATCATCGCCACCTGAACAAGGAAGTGCCGGAGTTCGTGCATCAAATTCCCACGACGGAGAACCTTGCGATTGCCATCTGGAATCGCTTGCAAGGCAAGTTTCACATTGCAAAACTGCATAGGGTACGGGTGTACGAATTGCCCGACCTTTTTGTCGATTTCTACGGGGAGCCATGAAAGTTTACCTGACCCGACGATATCTATTTTCGGCATCCCACCGTTTACATTGCGATAGTCTTTCTGAGTCGCAAAACCACGCGACCTACGGAAAGTGCAATAATTCGTACGGCCACGGCCACAATTATGCACTCGAGGTCACGGTGAGCGGTAAGGTCGATCCGCAGACAGGCATGGTATGTAACCTGGTTGATCTGGACGACGCGGTGCAGAGCCAGGTGTTGGAAGCCTTCGATCACGAGAATTTGAATGCACGTCAAGAATTCGCAGCAATCGTGCCTACTACGGAAAATCTGAGTGAGGTCATCTTCAACATTTTGAAGCAAAGCTTTACTGTGGCTCATCTTGAAAAAGTGCGGCTGGAAGAGACCATGATGAATAGCTTTGAGTATGCGGGCGGAGCGGACTTACGGGTGTGACCCTAGGACAATCATGAGAGACCTGACCGAAACGCCGACCCTGACCAGCGCAAGGTTCGAAGAGCTTGCGCGCGAGATGCTGGTCGCGCCTGGGCGAACAACCGGACCGCGAGGGACTTCTGAAGACGCCGGAGCGCTTTGCCAACGCCTTGCAGTACCTTACCAAGGGCTATAGCGAAGACCCAGAACAAATGCTGAAAGGCGCCCTGTTCAGCGTTGATTACGATGAGATGGTGATTGTGAAGGACATCGAGATGTTCAGCCTTTGCGAGCACCATGTGCTGCCATTCTTCGGCAAGGTTCATGTCGCCTACATCCCCAAGGGCAAAGTAATCGGTTTGAGCAAGGTGCCGCGCCTGGTGGAAGTATTCGCCCGGCGTCTCCAGGTGCAAGAGCGTCTGACCGTACAGATCGCGGAGACGATTCAAAAGGCGATTCAGCCCCTGGGCGTGGGAGTAGTCGTCGAGGCCCGCCACCTCTGCATGATGATGCGCGGCGTCGAAAAGCAACACTCCGCCACAGTGACCTCGTCCATGCTCGGCGCTTTCCGGGCGCAACAAACGCGCCAGGAGTTTTTGTCACTGATCCACGCCAAAAACGGCAACGGAATCTAATTCATGGCTGCGAAGAAGCCGCAGTCGAACCGCAAAACTGAAACCAGCGTCCCGGCGCCGTGGCCGAACGGTTCTCGACTGCTGGGCAAGGTCGCAGTTGTAACCGGTGGCAGCCGCGGCATTGGCTATGCCATTGCGCATACTCTCGCTGCCGAAGGATGTAGCGTCCTCATAACCGGGCGCAATCAGTCGACGCTCGCGAAGAGCGCAGCGCGCATCCGTAAGTCAGTTGGCCCGCAAAGCAAGTCTGTGCGGATCTTGCCCATAGTCTGCGATGTCCGCGATCCAGACTCGGTGGCATCGTTGTTCGGCGTAGTGAAGAAGGACTTTGGGAAGATCGATGTCCTGGTGAACAACGCGGGCATCACGCAGCCGACGGTAACGGTTGAGGAAACAACGCTGGAGTTGTGGCGCGACGTTATCGACACAAATCTCACCGGTATCTTTCTGTGCACGCGCGCAGCGCTGCCGATGATGCGTGCGGGAGCAACTGTCGTCAACAATCTGTCGGCGGCCGCCAAGCAGGTGTTTCCTAACTATGCGACGTACAGCGCGGCCAAGCGAGGCGCATTGGGATTCACACTATCGTTGCGCGAGGAACTTATCCCGCGCGGCATTCGCGTGATGGCGCTCATGCCGGGGGCAACCGCTACCAACATGTGGGACCAGATCATGCCCGACGCTCCGCGCGACCGCATGATCGACGTGGAGAGCGTGGCCCAAGCGGTACTCTACGCGGCGCTTCTGCCGCCCAACGCGAATTTGTCGGAGTTGGTGCTGACGCCGGCCGGCGGAGCGCTGTAACCTGGAGCCTCGTTACACCGTTTCCGTTTCCAGCTCTTCTTCCAGCAGCTGCTTGTTGTACAACTCGGTGTAGTAGCCGTTGCGTTCGATCAGTTCTTCGTGGGCGCCGTACTCTACGATCTCGCCGCCATGCAACACCGCGATGCGATCGGCGTTGCGCACCGTCGAAACCCTGTGGGAGATGAAGATTGTCGTACGTCCTTGCATGATCTCGCGCAGATGATTCAGGATGCGATCTTCCGTCTGGGTGTCGACGCTGGCGAGTGCGTCGTCGAGCACGAGGATACGTGGATTGCGGATCAAGGCCCGGGCAATGGCCGTGCGTTGTTTCTGCCCGCCGGAAAGCGTGAGGCCACGCTCCCCGACCAGAGTGTCGTAACCATCGGGAAAGCTTTCGATCTCATCCGCGATGCTGGCGGCCTCGGCGGCTCGGCGGACATCCGCATCGCTGGGGTGTTCTGTCCCGAATGCGATGTTCTCGCGAATGGTGTCGCTGAACAGGAAGGTCTCCTGCGGAACAAATCCGATGTTCTTACGCAAGGCCGCAAGCGGGATCTCTCGAATCGGCCGGCCGTCGATTAGCACCGAACCTTCAGCCGCGTCATAAATGCGTGGAATCAGCGATACCAGCGTGGACTTGCCTGATCCGGTCGGGCCAACAATGGCCAGGCTAGTGCCTTCGGGCACCCGCAGGTTAATGCGTTTCAGCACCGCTTCATCGCCATGAGCGTGTCCCTTCCCGCGCTCGGCTGCGATCAACGAGTGTCCGTAGTGGAAGCTGAGGTTACGGAACTCGATCTCGCCGCGAACCTCGACGGGAGCTCCAGTTGCTGGCACGGCCGCGTCGGTAACCTCTGGCTGTTCCGCCAGCAGGTTCTGAATGCGTCCCGTGGACGCAGTACCGCGCTGGAAAATGTTGAGGACCCAGCCCAGGGATATGATCGGCCAGGTCAGTTGCACCATGTAGGTGTTGAAGGCCACGAAGCTGCCGACCGTAATGCGATGCAGCAGCACTTCGCGACCGCCGATCCACAGCACAATCACAATAGCGACGCCGAGCAGGGTTTCCAGCGTCGGCCACAACATGCCCATCAGCCGGACCAGCTTGAGACTGCGCGCTATGTATTCGGTGTTGTCGCGCTCGAAGTCCTCGATCTCCGCCTGTTCCTGCACGTAAGCGCGAATAAGACGCGCTCCGGAAAAGTTCTCCTGCGCCCGGGCCGAGATGTCGGAGAACATTGCCTGGATGCGCTCGAAGCGCTCATGAATTTTGCGGCCGAAGTACTGCACCACGATGCTAACCACAGGCAACGGTAAGAACGCGAATAGGGTAAGCCGGGGGCTGATGCTCAGCATGAAAACCAGCGCACCCGCAGTGAAAACTACGGTGTTCGCGGTGTACATGATGCCCGGCCCAGCCAGCATGCGCACGGCATTGAGGTCGTTGGTGGCCCGGGCCATGATGTCGCCGGTCCGCGTGCGCTGATAAAAGCTGTAGGACAGCCTCTCCAGATGCGTGAACAGATCGTTGCGCAGATCGAATTCAATTTCACGCGACACCCCGATCAGGATCCAGCGGGTAAGAAACTGGAAAACGGCTTTGGTTGCCGCGACCGCCAACAGTGCGGCCGCGTACGTGAATAGCTTGTGGCGTGTGACTTCGTGATTGAGGTCGTCGATAGCTCGGCGGATGACCAGCGGAAAAAGAATCCAGACCCCGTTGTTGCACAGCACGCACACCGCGCCGATCCAGTAGGTCATTCGGTACTTGCGGAGGTATGGGAGCAGCGGGCTTAAGTTCTTGAACATGAGTGGGCAGAAGTTAGATGTTTTTCCCGGACTTTCGGTCTAAGCTCTTCCCTCTTCGTTAGCCACAGGGCCTCTACGTGGGAACCCGCAATAGAAAGTAGCCACCGGCAAGGGCAAAAATAAAGTCGGGCGCCCAGGCCGCCAGCATGGCGGGAAGTTGATTTGCGTTTCCCATGGCCTCGAACAATCCGGCTGTCACCCAATAGACCACAGCAATGGCGATCGCAATCACCACGCCGCCCAGCGCTCCGCCCTTGCGGCCGGAAGCTGCAAAGGGAACTGCCAGCACCGCCATGACCAGAGTGATCAAGGGAAAGGCGAGTTTCTTCTGCAACTGTACCTTCAGGCGTACGGTGTCAAAGCCGCTCTGCTGCAGATCGCTGATGTAGTGTTGCAGTTCTTCATAATTCATCTCCGAGGACTGCTTGACCTCTTTTTTGAAGTAGCTGGGGTCCTCGTGCAATTCATTGAAGGTCGCAACGTCAAAGGTATGATAATCCCGGATGGAAGTGCCGGACAGAGTTCGCACCCAACCCTGCTCGAAGACCCACTTGTTCAGACCGGCTTCCCAATGCACATGGTTGGCGTAGATGCGGCGCGTGAGTTGGAACGTATTCGGGTCAAACTCGAAGATGGATACTCCTCCCAGTTGGTTGGTGTCGGGATCGAAGACCTGGTAGTAGAAGATGTCGTTATTCTGTCCGAAAATCCACTTGCGGTCGGCCTGCAAATACGTCTGCGGAGGTTTTCCTTTGATCTGGTTGCGAAGAATTTCCTGTTCCTTATTGGTGTGCGGTATGTAAAGCTGATCGAACATGAACATGGCCGCGGCGAAGATTGCACATACGACAATCACGGGTAGCGCCGCGCGATAGATGCTGATTCCAGTAGCCTTCATCGCCGTCAGCTCACTGGATTTCTCCAGCAGCCCGAAGGTGATGAGCACGGCCAGCAGCACCGCCACGGGCGCCATCATGTACAGCAGAGACGGGCTCAAGTCGAGCAAGTACTCCGCCAGCATGATCACCGGAATTTTGTTGCGAACGATGTCGGTCAGCAGCTCGAAAAAGGTGAAGACCAGCGCCAAGATCAAGAAGGTTGCCAGGACCATCACCAGGTACAAGGCGAAGTCGCGCAGGATCATATCGTCAAGAATGAGTGGGAATCTTGCGCTAAAGCGTTTTCGATGAGGCGCCGAATCCTGACTCGAACGCGCACCAGCGAGAGCGTATCGCCTGCGTATCCCAAATTCCTGTAGCTTCTCCCTCATCGCTTTCCAGCCCGCGCCTAAGTTGCCCAGCTCAATTGGCATCCTATCCACGCGCCATAAGAGGGCCAATCCGCACAGGAAAAAGAAGATGTTGGCCATCCACACGCCTTCCCATGGAGGCATCTTGCCTTGACGCGCCATGGAGACGCCGGTCAACGAGAAGAAGTAATACACGAATACCAGCAAAATGGTGAGCACAAAGCCGGTGCTCTTGCCACCCTTGCGGGCCGAGAGCCCCAGCGGGATGCCTACCATCGCCAGCACCAGACAAGCGGCCGGGAGCGCAAATCTGCGGTGGAATTCAATTTCGTAGTATCGAGCCTTGCTCAGGTCGTAGTTCCAGGTACCGGGATCGATATTCTTCAGCGGCGCCGCGGCACGGCGTTCGCGTGCGGCATTGCGCAGCAGGCTGTGCAATCCCAATTCGGGGACCGGAAGTAGACCGTGCAGACGCTCCGCATTGCTGGGCAGTTGGATCGGGATCTCTGTGCTGTCAAATGTCGTGATCGAGTACTGGTCCTTGGCCTTCGGTACGCTCTCCTGCTGAGTACCGTCTTCGAGATGCAGCCGCAGATTGTCAGGCGAGTCGCTTAATAGGGCGCCCCGTTTGGCCAGCGTGACCTTCGGAGAGGACGGATCGCTGACATCGGCCAGGAAGATGCCACGCCACAGCAACTGTTTCCCGGAAGGAACGGCGTCCTGCACATACAGAACAATGTTTTTGAAATCCTCATAGAAAACATGGGGTTGAATTTCGAACGACGCTTGCGACGATTTCAGCTTGTCCTGCAGACGATCCAGCGCCGCTGCTGACTTGGGCGCGACGTAAATGCTGTTGAACATTCCGAGCATCCAGGCGCCAATGGCGAAAATGGAAATTGCGCGGACGAACATTCCCACGCCCATGCCACTAGCACGAATGGCGGTAACTTCGCTGTCGGCCGCCAATCGGCTCAGCCCAACCAGGATGCCCACAAGCACCCCCATGGGCAAAGTCAGGGTGAATGTGGTCGGTAGAGTGTAGAGAAAAATCTCCCCGACGCTGGGCAGTGGAGCGCTGTTGCGGACGATCAGCTCCAGCAGCCGTCCCAGGTCTCGCATGAAAATAATGAAGGTGAACAACGCCACGCCCAGCAAGGCGTGCGAGCCTACCTCCTTCAGAATGTAACGGGTGAGGATACGCACGAAGTCTTAGTTTAGCGGAAGAGCAGCCTCAGAGGACAGGGGGACAGTGGTTTCGTGTTTTCGTTCGGACAACGCTGGACGGAGATTTCTCCGGGTTGTTCAATCAGGTTGTCTGCCGGGGTTCCAGGCCGGTCGCCCCCCTGATACACTTGGTCGGCTAAAACTTCTCGAATGAGTCATAACAGTTCCCCGAAGATCCGGTTGGTGCTTCTCTGGCACATGCACCAGCCATTCTACAAAGACATGGTCACGGGCGAGTATCGCCTTCCCTGGGTACGCCTGCACGCCCTCAAAGACTATTACGGAATGGTGAAACTGCTGGACGAGTTCCCGCAGGTTCACCAGAACTTCAATCTCGTGCCCTCGTTAGTCGTCCAGATCCAGGATTACGTCTCGGGCCAGGCGCACGATCCGTTCTTCGATTTGGTGTCCAAGCCTCCGGCCGAGCTAACTCCTTCAGAGCGGGGTTTTGCTCTGCAATATCTATTTCAGGCGAATCCTGTGAACATGATCGGGCGCTATCCCCGCTATCGCCAGTTGTGGGAGCGCTATCGTGCGACCTGCGATCGTCCTGAAGGACCCGAGGCCTACTTCGTGACGCGTGATTACGCCGACCTTCAGGTGCTTTCGCAACTCGCCTGGTTCGACGAGTACTTCCTGGACGAGCCGGATGTCGCCGCACTGGTTCAAAAGGGGGAGGACTTCAGTCGCGACGACCAGCAACGAGTGACTGCCAAGCAGCGCGAAATTCTGGCCAAGGTGCTGCCGGCGTATGGCGAGGCGGCCCAGCGCGGGTCGGTCGAGCTTTCCGCTACTCCGTACTATCACCCGATCCTGCCGCTGTTATGCGATACCAACGTGGGCGAGCGGTCCAGCCCGGGGCTCAATCTGCCAACGCGGCATTTCCGTCGTCCTGAAGATGCCAGTCTCCAGATAACGCGCGCGCTGGACTCTCACGAGGCATTGTTCGGGGTCCGCCCCAAGGGACTCTGGCCTTCGGAGGGATGCGTCTCTGAGGAAGCGGTGAAGCTCGCGGCCAGGCAGGGAATTGAATGGATGGCGACCGACGAAGGTGTGCTGGGACGGTCGCTCGATTTCAATTTCGCGCGCGAAGGCAGTGGCCATCTTTCTGCCGACGCTGCGGAACGCCTGTACAGCGTTTACCGCTACGATAAGAACGACACCCGGATGCACATGGTTTTTCGCAACCATCGCCTCTCCGATCTCATCGGGTTCGTGTATTCGGGAATGGCCGCTCAAGAAGCTGCCAATCACCTGGTCGAAAACATCAGGAACTCCGCGCGGCCAGTTCTCGAGCGGGGCAGAGACGCCGTGGTTTCTATCATTCTCGACGGAGAAAACGCTTGGGAATACTACCCACAATCGGGCCGTGAATTTCTGCGCCGCTTTTACGATGCCTTGCAGAGCGATCCAGAAATAGAGGCCGTTACCATCAGCGAGGCCATCGCCCGGCATAAGCCTGAGGACTTCCGGCCTTTGCAGCGGCTGGTTCCCGGTTCGTGGATCGATGCCAACTTTAACGTATGGATTGGCAGCCCTGAAGACAATCGGGCCTGGGACTTGTTGTCGGAGGCCCGCGATTATTACGACCGGCATGCGCAACGAGTTTCGGAGACGCAGCGTAAGCTGGCATGGGAAGAGTTACTCATCGCCGAGGGCAGCGACTGGAACTGGTGGTACGGCCCGGAACATCACTCTGCCAATGACCACGACTTCGACGAGCTATATCGCAAACACCTCTCCAACGTGTACCACGCCCTCGAGGGGATTCCACCAGAAGAGTTGAACACGCCGATCATCTCCGGGGTGGTGCGGCCCAGCTACAGTCCACAGACGGCTTATGTGCGCGCCCGCGTGGACGGTTTGGTCAGCGGATACTTCGAGTGGATGGGTGCGGCCAGCTACACCTCGGACCAGCGCACCGGAGCCATGCACGGCAGGCAGTTTCTGCTCGACGCCGTGTTCGCTGGACTGGACGAGGATTCGGTGTCGGGGCGCCTGGACTTCCGGCATGGCGTTCCCGAAGGGCCCTATCGTCTCGTGGTGAACTTCGAAGTGCGGCGTGACGGGCATGATCCCAAGTCGCCGATGGAATTGTACCGGCTGGCGGTGGATGCACAGGGAGAAACCTTGCGAGAGTGGGTGCTGAGCAATGGGGAAGAGCGCCACAGGCTCGCGACCTTCTTATGCGAGGGCGGCGACTCCAACCCCAACGGCGTTGAGGCAGCGCTCCGTGAGATTTTCGAATTCCGCATTCCCTTTGCCCTGCTCCGCGCGCATCAGGGAAGCCGCATTCGTTTGCGGTTCGCCATCTGGCGGGATCATCTGCCGGTCGACTCTTTGCCTCTGGAGGGTTGGATTGATCTCTATGCGGTGCCGGAGGAAGAGCTGGAGAACAACCTCTACAACTTTTCGCCGCGATAGCTCTAGGTCTGGGGTTCCGCCTGGCACTTGACGCCTGCGGGCCAGTAGACCGGCCAACCGTGCTCTCGGGCGATCCGCTCCAGATCGGGATTGGGGTTGACGCAGAAAGGGTACTTCGCCATTTCCAACATGGCCTGGTCATGCAGTGAGTTTCCCAAGGCCACATCTACCGGTCGGCCAATGCGTTCGCGAATCGCTGCTACTTTGAGCTCATCCGTCGGCACGCGAATCAGGCGATCGCTCGCGTATCCCTCCTCCACCTCCACGCACGCTGCCAGTACATGCTGGCGCTCGATGCCGAATTGCCGGACGCCATACTCCACCAACCAGTTGTTAGTTGAGGAGACCGCCCATAGGTCGCAGCCCTGCGCAGCCAGCCGCCGTGTCAACTCCTGCATCTCGGGGAAAACACGTTGGCCAACGACCTCGGAGAAAAATTCTCTCGCCGCCCGCCGCAACAGCCGGCAAGAAACACCATGATTCATGGCGACCATTTCACCGCACATTTGTTCCTCGTTGATCTTGCCCGCTTTGTATTGTCGGTAGCGCGCCCTTGCCCACTCGGCAACTTCGGGGCTGACGATGCCGCGCTCGATCTCCCAATAGAAAAAGTCGGCCCCGGCATCGCCGCTCCACAGCGTGCCGTCACAATCGAAAACGGCTACCGCCGGCCGTAGCGCGAGCACCGTTTCGATAAACTGCAGCGCCGCACTGCGGGATTCCGTTTCGCTCAAAACTGTTTCTCCGAGGAGATCATGTCTGATTGGGACAGTCGTTCGTAATCTTCGATCGTGTCAATGTTGGCGACAGTTCGCCCATCTTCCACCGGCACATATTCGATGTGCTGTTGATGTTGATGTTCCAGCTCCCTGGCTGTCCCATCCAGCGGAGCGCGAAGGAAGGCTTCGATCATTTCACGGCCCACCAGGATGGGATGCCCATGCACCCGCTCCGCCCCGCGTTGAACTGCAGGTATGACCGCCCATATTTCCGGATCGGCATTCAGGAATGCGTCCCGAAGTTTTTGCAGCGTGGCGGGTAGCACAGGCGGGCGATCCGTCAGCGCCAGGAAAGCGGCATCGCGCCCGTGATTCAGGACCTCCCGCACGCCTACTCGAAGGGAACTGAACTGCCCTAGCTCGGGAGTGGGATTCACCACCAGAAACGCCCCGTGCGCGTAGGTTACCGGGCCAATGGTCGCCGCGTTTTTCCCCGCGACGACGATTACCAGGTCGGTCACGGGCTGGAGCACATCGATGGTGGCGCCCAGAAAAGTGTTGGCAACAGGCGTCCCTTCGCCTACAGGTGGCCACGGCAGAAGCGCTTTGTCACGTCCCATGCGGGTGGAAAAACCGGCCGCAAGGATAACTCCACAGATACTAGCGGACATCACCATGCCACGAAGATATCAAAGCCCAGTGGCGGAAACCAGCCAAACACGGGGGCGATGCCGTTATACTTCTGCAACGAGGCGATTGCTGCTGCATCGAACTCCCATGGCAAGTCGGGCACAGTCTCTTAGCGAACAGGGCCTACGGGCCCTGGGCTTCGGCTCCGTGGTTTCGCGGGAAAGCCGTCAGCGTCTGCTCAATCGCGACGGCAGCTTTAATGTAGAACGCCGCGGATTGCACTTCTGGTCGTCTTTTAGCCTGTATCACGCCCTGCTGACGATGCCGTGGTGGCAGTTTTCGCTTATCGTCGTTAGTTGGTACTTGCTGGCGAACGCCTTGTTTGCGCTGGCATATGTTGCTTGTGGTTCCTGCCGCGCTGATCGCCACCGCTCCTGGCATCGAGCACCATGCGTTCTTACGCGCGTTCTTTTTCAGCGTGGAGACCATCTCCACGATCGGCTATGGGAACGTAGTGCCCACTGGCTTGGCTGCGAACGTGGTGGTTACGATGGAGGCGCTGGCCGGGTTGGCGGGGTTCGCAATCGTGACCGGGCTTTTGTTTGCGCGTCTGTCGCGCCCGACAGCCAAGGTGCTATTCAGCCGGCATGCCGTTATCGCACCCTACCAGGGCGTCCAGGCGTTTGAGTTTCGAGTCGCTAATGCACGTTCCAACGAGTTGATCCAGGTCTCCGCTACCGTTCTGCTCAGTCGCTTCGAGGAGGTCGACGGCGTGTATACACGCCGCTACTACCCACTCTCGCTCGAACGCGACAAGGTGGTATTTCTCCCGCTTACCTGGACGGTCGTGCATCCGATCGACGAAACTAGTCCGATGCGAGGAGAAACAGCGGAGTCGCTACTCGGTTCGCAATCGGAATTTCTGGTTCGTGCTGAGCGCTTTTGACGAAATATTTTCGACAATCGTCCAGACACGCACCTCCTACGCGCCCGACGAGATCATTTGGGGCGCGCGCTTCGCTAACGCCTTTATGGTGGATGCCGCGCAGAAGTTTGTGGACGGCACCGGTAAGAACAAGAAAGTCGCGGTGGACATGCGCCTGTTCGACAAAGTGGAACCGCTCAACCACGCATTAAATCGTTGAATATCGCCGGCGGCGCGGGCACAATGGTGCGGCTTAAGTTTCCGGTAAGTATCTTTGAGTTGTCGTGACGAGTGGAGCAAGGAATCTGCTTTTGGGTGATTCCGGCAAAGGAGATTCCTCAGAAAGAAAAGGGCGCTGACTCAGAGGAAGCTCGAAACCGCAAAACTGCATTTTTCGCGCCGGCAGTCCTCTGCCGGCGCCCAATGGAGGAATCATGGCGGATGCAATTGTTGGTGGCATCAAGCGGGCCTCTGGCTGGTCCATCGCACTCGGCGCGTTGATGATCATCCTGGGCTTCATCGCAATCCTGGCGCCGTGGGAATTTGGCATCCTGATCGTTCTCGTGGTGGGCTGGGCAGCTATCTTCAACGGAGCGGCGCAACTGATCTACGCTTTCCGTACCCACACTGGAGGGCGGGCGATCCTGGAAGTTATCCTCGGTTTGGTCTATATCGTCGCCGGTATTTACTTGCTCATGCATCCCCGTCCCGGTCTACTGGCACTTACCTTGCTGCTCGCTTGCTTCCTGCTGGTATATGGCGTTGTGGCGCTGGTGCTGGCATTTCAAATGCGTCCGCTGCCCGGCTGGGGCTGGATCTTGCTGGATGCCATCGTGACAATTCTTTTGGGTGTCTTGATCTGGGCCCATTGGCCGCTAAGTGCCGAGTGGGTTGTCGGCACGCTGTTTGGCATTAGTATCCTCATGTCCGGGATAACCCGTTTGATGATTTCCATGGCGTTCCGGCGCATGGCGGCCAAGGCGGCGTAAACGGACCCAGGCTGCTCAAACTCTCGCAGCGAGGCCACAGCTTTGTCTGTGCCTCGGGGCGTGGCTTCAGCCGCCTCTTCAAAGTTTCACCCAGGCCGAGCGACTTTGGAAACACTATAGTTTCTCCATCTTCAGTTTCTCCATCTTCCCGCCGCACGGGATGAATCGCTCAACTCAGGTTAGAATCTAACAGCAAGCGAGCCGTATTCCTTTTCCCAAGCTGAGGACGTGGATCTAAAACGAACAGGGATATCTATGATTCGTCGCAGTGGAAATGAGAGGGCCAATCTCTGCATTAGGTGGAAAGCGGGCCTCTTCGTGTTATGCACCATGGCATGCGTGCTGTTGTTGGCTGCTTGCGACCGCAGTAAGGCGCAGGCGCCTCAGGGTGCTCCTTTGTTTCCGGTTAAGGTACAGACGATAGAATCTCACGAGGTGGGCGACGCGTCGGAGTATGTTGCCACGATCAAGTCGCGAAACTCGGCTACCATCATGTCCGACGTGGAGGGCTGGATCGTCGCAATTCACGTGCATTCGGGCCAGTTCGTCAAGAAGGGCCAGACGCTGATGGAGATCGATCCGCGGCGGCAGCGGGCCACAGTCTCCAATTTTGACTCGCAGCGCGCCTCCAAACAAGCCGCGCTGCAATGGGCCAAAGTCCAATTGGACCGGATCACGCACCTGTATCAGGCCCAGGTGGTCAGCAAACAGGACTTGGACCAGGCGCGATCGAACTACGATTCGGCCGTGGCGGACGTAAAGTCGCTGGACGCGCAGATTACTCAGCAGCAGGTGCAACTGAGGTATTACAGCGTCTTCGCGCCAACCGATGGGATCGTCGGCGACATTCCAGTACACGTGGGCGACCGCGTGACCAACACCACGCCCCTGACCACGATTGATGAACGCCGGGGATTGGAGGTGTACCTCACCGTGCCTTCCGAGCGGGCTCACGAAGTCAAGATGGGAGCGCCGGTGGACGTGCTCGATAACGCCGGAAATGTTTTGCTTCACACCCAGATCGACTTCATCTCGCCGCAAATTGACCCCAACACGCAGTCTTTGCTGGTGAAAGCCCCCGCCGACCAAGCAGCGGATGTACTTCGTTCCATGCAGCTCGTCCGTGCCCGGATCACGTGGAGCACACGTCCTGGCATTACGATACCGGTGGTCGCGGTCTCGCGCGTCAGTGGACAATTCTTTGCCTTTGTGGCTGAACAGCAAGATGGGAAAGATGTGGCCCGCCAGCGGCCTTTGCAGTTGGGCGGAATCTACGGCAACGATTACGCCGTGCTAAGTGGACTGAAGGCCGGAGATAAGGTGGTCACCTCCGGCGGACAGAGTCTTACCGAGGGTGCCCCAATCAGGATCGAACAATAGCTCGCCAGCCCAATTAAAAGAGGCTTCGCTTGTTTGCTGATTTCTTCATCAAACGTCCTGTATTTTCGACTGTCACGTCCCTCTTCATCGTCATCGCTGGGGCCGTGTGTATTCCGTTCCTGCCGATCGCGCAATTTCCTGAACTGGCGCCGCCACAGATCTCGGTGAACTGCTTCTACACAGGCGCTAACTCGCAGGCGGTCGAGTCGTCCGTCACCACGATCCTGGAAGAAGCCATCAATGGCGTGGAAGGCATGCGCTACATGACTTCCAGCAGCGGCAACGACGGCAGCAGTAGTATCAACGTGGTTTTCGAATTGACGCGTCCCCTCGATATTGCCGCAGTTGACGTGCAGAACCGCGTCTCGGGTGTGATGGGGCGCTTACCCAACGAAGTCAAGAACACCGGTGTCACTGTAAACAAGGTCTCCACCTCGTTCATCATGGCGGCCGGTTTCTACAGCCTCGATAACCGCTACAGCAATGAATTCATTAGCAACTACATTGACATCTACGTCAAGGACGCCCTGAAGCGTATCAATGGTGTAGCGGATGTGCAGATCTTCGGCGAGCGCAAGTATTCCATGCGCTTGTGGCTGGATCCTTCGCGACTGGCGGCACGCGGGCTGACTGCCTCGGATGTCATTTCCGCGTTGTCGCAGCAGAACGTGCAAATTGCCGCTGGCCAGGTGGGATCCGAGCCCGCCGCCCGCAACCAGATGTTCCAGATCAGCCTGCGCGCGGTGGGGCGTCTCACTGAGCCTGCCCAGTTCGACAACATCGTCTTAAAGCCCGGTAGTAACGGCGCGCTGGTCAGGCTGATCGACGTTGGACATGCAGAGTTAGG
Organism: uncultured Acidobacteriaceae bacterium; assembly: GCA_963836295.1. Classification (GTDB taxonomy): domain Bacteria; phylum Acidobacteriota; class Terriglobia; order Terriglobales; family Acidobacteriaceae; genus Bog-257. The sequence goes on from CAWIIY010000017.1 coordinate 1,368,597, forward strand.
CGCCGAGGATTACAGCGCCAGACTGCGCTTTAACGGCTATGAGGGTGTCGGGATTGGTATTACGCAGCTTCCCACAGCCAATGCGCTGGATGTGGACAAAGCGGTGAGGGCTGAACTGGTACGGCTTTCTCAGCGCTTTCCTCCAGGGTTGCAATACAACGTCGCCTTTGACACCACCACTTTCGTCGGCGACTCCATCCGCGAAGTTCTGAAGACGCTTATCGAAGCCATTATCTTCGTCATGCTGGTGATGCTGGTTTTTCTTCAGGATTGGAGAAGCACGCTGATTCCCGGCGTCGCCATCCCCGTGTCCCTGGTCGGAGCTTTCGCGTTCATCAAGCTGGCGGGCTTCTCCATCAATACGCTCACGCTTTTCGGGATCGTGCTGGCCACCGGACTGGTGGTGGATGACGCGATTGTGGTGATCGAGAATATTAAGCGCCATATGGGCGAGGAGCACTCAGATTCGCACGCTGCCGCTTCGGTGGCCATGAGCGAAGTAACGGGAGCAGTCGTTGCGACCTCACTGGTGCTGATCTCGGTCTTCGTGCCTGTGGCTTTTTTCCCCGGCACCACGGGACTGCTTTACAAGCAATTTGCCCTCACCATCGCCTTCGCCATCGGGATTTCAGCTTTCAACTCGCTCACCTTTACGCCCTCGCTTTCCGCTCTCCTGCTGCGACCTGAACGCGAGCGCAAGAATGTATTCTTCCGCGGTGTAGAGCACTTGCTTCATCGAGCCACTGCCTACTATGTGGTCGGCGCCAAGAAGTCGATTCGGATGCGCTATGTGGTTTTGATGATCTTCTTCGCCGGGTTGGCCGCGACCTACGTGGTTTACAAAACGGTGCCAACCGGCTTCGTCCCCGACGACGGACCAGGGGTGGTTCATGGTGACGGTGCAGGCGCCACAGGGGGCTTCGGTGGAGTATACTGCCGACGCCATGCGCCAGGTTGAGGCAGTCCTCAGCCGGGAAAAGGACATCATCGGTGCCTTCAGCATTATCGGATTCAGTTTTACCGGCAACGGGCCGAACAAGGGGATGGTATTCCTCAACCTTGCCAATGCTAACCAGCGCAAAGGAGAGCAACACTCCGCGGCCGCGATTGTCAACCGGCTGCGTGGTCCGCTGCTGGGGCTGACCGATGTCCAAGCCTTTCCTTTCCTGCCACCGGCAATTTCGGGGGTCGCCAGCCTGGGCGGTTTCACATTCGAAGTGCAGGACGAAGGCGGCAATACCGTGCAGCAGCTATACAACGCCTCCCAGAAACTTGTCCGCGATGGTAATTCGCGTGGCGATTTGAACGGCCTATTCAGCCCGTTCACCGCCAACGATCCGCAATTTGTAGTGAAGATCGACCGGGAGAAAGCTCGCAGCCTGCAAGTGCCCATCCAGCAGGTCACCGATGCACTGCAAGTTTACATGGCGTCGGAATACGTCAACGACTTCGATTTCAACAATCGCGCTTATCGGGTATATGTCCAGGCGGACCAGCCGTTCCGGCGCCAGCCCCGCGATATTCGTAACTTGTATGTGCGCTCCGATACCGGAATGATGATTCCGCTCGACAACCTGGTGGGCATCACGGAGGGCACTGCCCCTCAGGTCATTACCCATTACAATCTTTTTCGCTCGGCGGAGATCGACGGCTCTGCGGCTCCCGGATACAGCTCAGGCCAGGCGATTGCGGCCATGGACGCGGTGGCGAAGAAAGACCTGCCGCTCGGATTCAACTATTCCTGGTCAGGTCTCTCACTGGAAGAAATTAGGTCGGGCAGCCAGTCGGTTTTGTTGTTTGGCTTGGGTCTGTTGTTGGTTTATCTCACGCTGTCGGCGCAATATGAGAGCTTTGTGCTGCCATTCATCATTCTGCTGAGCGTGCCCATGGCCATGCTGGGAGCGTTAATCGCACAGTCGCTACGAGGACAGTTAAACGATGTCTACTGCCAGATCGGACTGGTCATGCTTATCGGCCTGGCCAGCAAGAATGCCATTCTGATTGTCGAATTCGCCGAACAGTTACGCGAAAAAGGACTCTCGATTCACGAAGCAGCCGTGGAGGCTGCGCGAATTCGTCTGCGCCCGATCCTGATGACCTCGTTCGCCTTCATTCTCGGTGTGCTGCCACTGGTCTTCGCTAGCGGCTCCGGTTCGCAGAGCCGTCACTCGGTAGGTACCACGGTCTTTGGCGGCATGATCGTGTCCACTGTCCTGAATCTCTTCTTCATTCCGGTGCTGTACGTGATTGTGAAATCGATGACTGTGAGGGAGAAAACACCGGCAATAGGCGCATAATCGACGATTGACTGTGCTCCTGTGACTGGTATTGGTTCGTCAATGTTAATCGGAGATGAAATTCCGCCAGAGTCTGCACCATCCGCGTCGCTTCTGCCCTTCTGGAAGACTAGGATTGGTGATAGCTTATGCCGTTCGCAAACTGCGTCGAACGGTTAATCTCGACAGGAGACTACGGCGTTGCCTTCGATCGAACCCAGCAGCAATAGTTCCTACGACTTGATCGTGGTGGGCAGCGGTCCTGCTGGACAGAAAGCTGCGATCTGCGCCGCCAAGCTGCGCAAGAAAGTCGCCGTGATTGAGCGCAAGCGCACCATAGGCGGCGTTTGCGTGCACACCGGCACCATCCCAAGCAAAACCTTTCGCGAAGCCATCCTGTATCTGAGCGGCCTGCGGCAACGCACCTTTTACGGGCGGGGCTATGCGTTAAAGGAAAACATTTCCATGCACGGACCTCATATTTCGTGCCGATGCCGTCATGGCGCGGGAGATCGAGGTGATCAAGGCGCAACTGCGCCGCAACCGCGTGACCGTATACGAAGGCAACGCGCGTTTCGTGGATGCGCACACCATGGAAGTTGTCAGCGATGATGGCTTTACCATGTTGCGCGGGAACAGTTTCGTCATTGCCTGCGGTACTCGGCCAGCGCATGACGCTGGCATTCCGATTGACGGCAAGCGTATCTTCGACTCCGATCAGGTGCATGAGCTGCAGGAGTTGCCACGTGAGTTGATCGTGGTCGGCGCCGGCATCATCGGCCTGGAGTACGCTTCCATGTTCGCCGCCTTGGGCGTCAAGGTGACGCTACTCGATCAACGGCCCACCATTCTCGACTTTGTGGACCCGCGAGATTGTCGAGAGTCTGTGCTTCCAGCTTCGCCAACTCGGCACGGTCTTTCGCCTGGGAGAGAAAGTAGTCTCTGTCGGTTTTGACCCAGAGCGCGATCGCGTCTTCGCCAAGCTGGAGAGCGGCAAAACGGTCCATGGAGCGGCTCTGCTGTATTCCGTTGGCCGGCAGGCCAACAGCGACCAGCTTAACCTGGAATCAATCGGTCTCGTCCCCGACGGACGCGGTAAGTTGATTGTCGACGAAAACTTTCAGACCGCGATTCCCCACATCTATGCGGCCGGCGACGTAATCGGTTTTCCTGCGCTGGCCAGCACCTCCATGGAGCAGGGAAGGCTCGCCAGTTGTCACATCTTCGGCATCTCCGGCAACATCCCGCCGAATCAGATCCCTTACGGCGTCTACACGATCCCAGAGATTTCCATGGTCGGCGCTACCGAGGAACAACTGACACGCGACAAGGTTCCGTATGAGATTGGCATCGCCCGTTACGCTGAGCTCGCCAAAGGACAGATGCTGGGCGACGATCAGGGATTCTTGAAACTGATCTTCGATCCCAGCACCCTGAAACTTCTTGGTGTGCACATTATCGGCGATCGGGCGGCCGAGATCGTTCACATTGGACAAGCAGTACTCTCGCTCGGAGGCACCATCGAGTACTTCCGGGATACCGTCTTCAACTATCCAACACTGGCGGAAGCCTTCAAGGTCGCAGCGCTGGATGGATTGAACAAGCTGTAGCTTCAACCCGGCCACGGACGACGGGGATCAGCAGGCTGCCGAGAAAAGTCGCGTTTCTAACTAGAGAGCTCACTCCTTTTGCATTTCCTCTCCGATTCAAGCAACAGGCCAGCGCGCCCTGTTTGTTACTTCATTCCTTATCACTGACAGATCCACCCGCAATGGAGGATCGTATTAGAAATGAAGCAGGTGGCTACCTACGTAACCGGCGATGGCAATAAGGAACCGAGAAAATTGTTTGACCGATCATCTGATCCAACTGTCGCGGAGTGACCCGCGAGTGGCAGTCTTCCTGCAAATGCCAAGCGCGAACCGAACGAATGCGCTTAGGGCTGTGCTCGAGAGTGCTGCCGGCAAGAACTTTCGACAGGAGGCGAGCCGGTGGATCGCGGAGGCGCTGTCAGTTAAGCGCCTGGTCCCGGAAGTGTATGCAGAGTGGCGGCCGTTGGTTCGGGACGCCATGCAGTTCTTCGGCTCGCATCTCTCGACGCCTCGCCTTGCCCCTAAGCTTGTCGAACAGATCGAACTTCCACTTGACACACCGCCCGAGAAGCGCCTGTCGCGGCTGATCGCGAGGGTGCCAGGACTGCAAAAGCTCGGGCAAGTGATCGCCAGGAATCGTCACTTACATCGTTCTGTGCGGCGCGAGCTAACGCAACTGGAAAACGGCATCTGCGATGTGACTGCAGAGGAAGTCCGGACCATTATCGTGCAGAACCTGGGGCCCAGTCTCGAAAGCTACGCGGTCGAGATCGAGCCCAAAATGTTCTGCGAAGCCAGCGTCAGCGCCGTCATGCGATTTACCTGGTACAACCCGGGACGGCGGCAGCGAGAACCTGGTGTCTTCAAGGTCATGAAGCCTTATGTTCCGGCCTATTTTGCCGAGGACATGCATTTGCTTGCACGGCTGGCGGAGTACCTTGGATCCAAGCATCAGGAATATGGCTTCGCTGAGCACATCCTCCCTGAGACCTTCACAGACGTCCGCCGCTTACTGCAGCACGAAGTCGATTTTGTACGCGAGCAGGCAAATTTGCAGAAGGCTTCGCGCGTCTACAGCTCTGTAAGATCGGTTCAGATACCCCAAGTCATTCAGCCATTATGTACGTCCACGATAACTGCCCTGACCGAGGCACATGGGAAGAAGATCACGCAAGCTGTAGCCGGCATGGAGAGGTGGCGCCGGGACCGCGTCGCCCAGCAGTTAATCGACGCAGTTGTTGCCGTTCCCCTGCTTACACCCGGCAGAAACGGCATGTTCCATGCTGATCCTCATGCAGGCAACGTTCTCTATGACAAGCAAACCGGGATTCTCACACTACTCGATTGGGCCTTGACTGGCCACATAACCGAGGAACAACGGCGGCAGCTTGCGATGCTGTTTCTGATGGTCTCTCTTGCGCGATTCACAAGGGGTTTGCCAGGCCATCGAAGCCCTCAGTCTACGAGATAAAAAGCGAAGGTCCCGGCAAACGCAGGTAATCCGGGAGCAGGTGACGCGGTTCTTCGACGGACAACCCCTGACTCGAATACCACGAGCAGTGGATGTGGTGGACCTGCTGGAACGAATCGCGTGGCAAGGGGTCCGCTTGCCGAGCCAATTGGTTATGCTGCGCAAGGTCCTGTTCACCCTCGACGGCATTCTGCATGAGATTGCGGGGTCGACCGTCGGCATGGAATTGCTGATGGTGCAACGCCTGCTGGAAACATGGGTGAAGGACCCAGCTTACCTAGGCTGGCCTCTTTCACTGCGTGACTGGATTGCGGTGTATTGCAAGGCCATGCTCTATCCCTACCGTTTGGCAATAGGCGGTCTGCCAGAGATTTCAGCGTCGGGCGAATCACCTCCCACACTAACTAGCTAAAGTTTTTGAAGGGGCGCACCTTCAGGTGCGCCGGCGCTGGATAACTCCCGTAATCTCGTGGAACGTCAGTTCCATTCGCGACTGCTTCTCGGACCGTTTAGCGACCTCTTAGGGGTCCTAGCCCCATCCTCATCACCCGTGAAATCCGTGCGTCGAGTCGTTTACGCCGCTTCGGATTGCACCTGTCGGTGCTGCCGCATGGCGCGAACGCGATCGAGCGTTCCGACAATCGTCTGTGCCTGGTTGCGTATGGTCCCAAGAATATCGTCGGGAAGCTTGGCACTCTTGATGTACTTGTCGTAACGTTCCTTGGCGTAGCTGTCGCCCGTCTCCATGGAAGAGAGAATGGTGTCGTCGCCGCCGCCTAGGTTTGCCTTCAGATCGGTCCGAACCGCGATGAATCGCACCCAACGCGCTGCCGGAGCGGTCAACGTCTGTTTTGCCCAGCCGCACTGCATGGCTCTCCAGGTCTCCGGCGAACTTCGCCCGCGCCAGGCTTACGGAATCCAGGAACCTGCGTAGTTGCGGGTCTTTCGCATGTTCGGCGCCGCCACGGTAACCATTCTGCCCGTCGCGGGAGATTTGAATTAGTTCTTGCAGTGCATCCACAACATATTTTCGGCCTGACATTTTGGGTCTCCTCTCATCATTGCTTACTTGTCGTTAGATGATGGAAAGGCACGAGGGGTTTGTACTACCCGAAGGTGGCTACGATGTTGTAATCAGGCCCTTTTCCGCAATCTGCGGTACCATTCCGTTGTGGATATGAATTTCGACGATTTCCGCGAATCATTACAGCGCGACGGTTCACCGCGGGCGCTCAACCGCGCGCTCACCGCCTTGTGGTGGGATGCGAAGGGCGACTGGAAGACGGCGCACGAATCGGCGCAGCAAGACGAGGGTACCCGTGGGGCGTGGGTGCACGCCTACCTTCATCGCAAGGAAGGCGATTCTTCCAATGCGGCCTATTGGTACCATCGTGCCGGCAAATCGCCTGCGCAAACCTCGCTTGAGCACGAGTGGCGGGAAATCACCAAAGCGCTGCTGGCAGAGTAACAATCAGGGCTGCATTTGCAACGGCACCAGTTGTTTGCTGGCAAACTCCTTCCACCGTTCCAACAGGGATGTGGTTGACTGGTTTAACTTGGAAACGGCTTGAGCGGCTTGCGTTGTAGGCGTCGCGTCCACATCCTGCAACACGGACAGCATTTCCAGAAGCGAGGCGCGCACGCCGGAGAGGCTTTCAGTCCGTGGTGCCCCGCCTGCGCCAGCCCCCTGATCCCTGTAGCGACTCAAGTTCCTTGATGGCGGGGTCAATCTTGGCAGCTTCCGTTTCGCTTGCCTTTTCGCGCATGGCCTTCAACTTCGTCAAAGCCTCGGTGGCGCTATCCACCACCGGCTGCAAGGCAAGCAAATCGTCATAGATCTGCTTCGACAAGTCGAACTGCTTTTGCAGATCGGCAATCGAGGTTTTGACGCGCGGGTCCATTTCGATCGTCAGCGGCTGCGTGTAGCGCTGTCCGTCCACGGTGAGTACCACGTTGTATTTGCCCGGCATGGCCCAGGGCGATGTCGGCGCGGGGGCCGTATTCCAGGGGACCGCGGCAATCGGATATTCAGGCTTCATTCCGGGTACTGGCGCATAGTGCGTGTCCCAAACAAAACGATGCAGCCCTGCTGCGCTGGACAGCTTCTGCGGCGGACGCAACCAGTACGCGGGAATCGGCAGCTCGGGGTCAGGCGGGGAAACGGGGTCGGCACTGGAATAGCGTCGAACTAGATTGCCCGCAGTATCCAGGATTTCGAGCGTGACCGGGCCAGCCGCGGCTGACTTCAAGTAGTAGTTGAAGATAACGCCGTCCGGTGGATTCTGTCCCGCGGGCTCGTCCGGTGGCAGAGGCGTGTCGGTGTTGGTGTCCCAACGAACGCGATAGGCCAACTCGGGGGCGAACAGGAACGCGCTACTGCCGACAACTTTGACATCCAACTGGCGCAACGGAGTAATGTCGTCGAGGATCCAGAACCCCCGGCCATGGGTTCCCACCGCGAGGTCATTGTCCTTAATCGTCAGGTCGCGTACGGAGGTCGCAGGCATGTTCAGGCGCAACGATTGCCAATGATCGCCGTCATCGAAAGACACGTACACCGCGCGTTCGGTGCCCGCAAAAAGCAGGCCCTTACGCTTGGGATCCACGCGGACGGAATTGACGTTTTCGTCGTCCGGAATGCCGCTCGTGGTCTCGGTCCAGGTCTTGCCGGAATCGCGGGTGCGATAGATGTGGGGCCGCAGATCGTCGAGCCGCAACGTGTTGATGGCAGCGTATGCGGCCTGCGGATCGAAATGACTAGCTTCGAGGGCCGAGACTTTCTGCCACGCCGACAACTGTGGCGGCGTGATGTTGTTCCAATGCGTTCCGCCGTCGCTGGTCAGCCAGATCAAGCCATCATCGGTACCGGCCCAGATACGGTTGATGTCGAGTGGCGAAGGCGCGAGCGCATAGATTACCCCGCGCTGCTTCGGTTGGGCGGACGGTTCAGTACGAAAGATGCCTACGGTTGCCGGTATTTCCCATGTCTTGCGGGTGAGATCAGGGCTGATCTGCTTCCAACTTTGCCCGCCGTCGCGAGTAGTCCACAAAGTGTTCGATGCGAAGTAGAGAAGATGCGGATCAAGCGGAGAAAACACGATCGGCTCGGTTCGCACCACGCGGAAGTCGGGCCCCGGGATCGCCTCCGGCGTCACGTTCTGCCCCTGAGTTGTACGTCGATCAAAGCGCGTCAGTTTGCCGCCAAAGACTATGTCGGGGTCGAGCGGGTCGGGCACGGCATAGCCATATTCCTCTGCCGCTACGGGACGCCAATCGCGAAACGTAATCTCGCCGTCATTACCGCGGCTGGAGATGCAAACCGAGCCGCTCTCCTGCTGACCGCTGCAGAGGCGATAGGGGAAAGCATTGTCGGCATTCACGTGATAGAGCTGCGCGGTGGGCTGGTTGTACCAGGAGCCCCAGGTCTCGCCGCCGTTTACGGTAACGATGGCTCCTTGGTCGCTCGTGAGAATGATGGTGTTGGAATCGTTAGGATTGATCCAGATGTTCTGATAATCATCGCCGCCAGGTGCGCCGCGAAAGCCAAGCCAGGTTTTGCCGCCATCGGAGGACTTCCAGGTGACAATGCTGGTCATGTAGACCATGTCCGGGTTCTTCGGATCGATGGCCGGAACCGGCAAGTCGCCGCCGCCGATGCGAGTTTTGGGACGCGGGTCCGATGTCGCGATTGCCCAGGTTTCGCCGCCGTCGGCAGAACGATAGAGCTCAACTTTGTCCCTGGTGGCAACCGAAGCGAACAGCCGCTTGGAATTGCTGCGCGCGATAGCAACATAAGCTTGCACAATACCGCTCGGCAGTCCTCCCGCGAGAGGATGCCAGCTGTGTCCGCCGTCCGTTGACTTGAAGATGCCGCCCCCAGTGCCGCTGAATTCGCCATTCTCCCAAGGGCCCTCGCGTGCCTCCCACAATGTGGCATAAACAATGTTCGGATCGGAAGGATCGATCTTTACATCACCCGCGCCGATGTTTTCGTCCTTGTACAACACCTTTTCGAAGGTCTGTCCGCCATCGGTCGAACGATAGATCCCGCGTTCTGGGTTGGGTCCATAAGGGTGACCCGCAACCGCGACGAAAAGCCGATTGGCGTCGTGCGGGTCGATGGCTATCTGTGAAATCTCCTGACCATCGCGTAGCCCAAGATGAGTCCAGGTTGCGCCCCCGTCAGTGGATTTATAAATCCCATCACCCACCGACAGGTCGGGGCGATGCAGCCCTTCGCCGCTGGCGACATAGATGACGTTGGGCTCGGAGGGCGCGACCTCAAGGGCCCCGATTGAGCCAGTCGGTTCGTGATCGAAGATCGGCATCCACGTCCGGCCGAAATCGGTGGTCTTCCACACCCCGCCATTTACCGCACCGATGTAAAAGACATTCGGTTGGCCCGGCACGCCCGAGACCGCGCGGGTACGGCCTCCACGAAACGGTCCGACATTTCGCCAATGCAGTTCGCCCAGCAGATTGGTGTTCACTTGCTGGCTTTGCACCCCAGGAACAAAGAGAAGGATTGAAATCAGGATAAGGAAAGGCACTACCAGCAAATTTCGCGTCATCAACGAGTCACCATTTAGTCGGCTGTCGCATTAGTCGGCTGTCGCAAGTCGTGTTTCTGCCCCGCGAAAGTGTAATCTATCGGGACGTATTCTTGCAGGATAGAGGACCTCTGAGTTGAGACATGATTCGATTTTTGTGTGCAGACTTCTGCTTGCGTTTTGGCTCGCCGCTTCGCTGAATATTGCGCTGACCGCCCAATCGGTATCCCCCGATCTCTTCGGCAGCCTGCAATGGAGATTGATCGGCCCATTCCGCGGCGGTCGCGTGGTTGCAGTCACCGGTATGCCGGGTGGTGGTGCCACGTTTTACTTCGGCTCGGTCGATGGCGGCATCTGGAAGACGACCGATGCCGGCGTGACTTGGACGCCGATCTTCGATGGCCAGCCGATCGCTTCCATTGGCGCGCTGGCGGTAGCTCCATCGAATCCGAACGTCCTCTATGCCGGCACAGGCGAGTCGGACATCCGCGCCGATCTCTCCTCGGGCGACGGTGTGTACAAGTCGGTGGACCGCGGCGTGACCTGGAGAAACATTGGTCTTCGCGATTCCCGCCAGATCAGTCGCATCGTGGTTGATCCACACAACGCCGACATTGTTTACGTTGGAGCGCTGGGCCACGCCTACGGGCCCAACGAAGAGCGCGGCGTTTACAAGTCGACCGACGGAGGAAACACCTGGACTCACGTGCTCAACAAAGGGCCGACCATCGGCGTCTCCGACCTCGCCATCGCGACGGCTACTCCGAATATTCTGTTTGCCGGCACTTGGAACGCACACCGTCCGCCGTGGAGCACCTACGCACCGCTGCCAGGGCCGGGCGGGGGACTGTATCGCTCAACCGACAGCGGAGTGACTTGGACACAGCTCACCGGTCACGGCTTGCCCGACGGAGATTGGGGACGAGTCGGAGTGGCTTCAGCGCCAAACGGTAAACGCGTTTATACGTTGCTGGATGCGGGCAAGAAGTCCGGGCTCTATCGCTCGGACGACGGCGGCGACACCTGGACTCTCGCCAACAGCGATTCGCGCCTCACCAGCCGGGCCTGGTATTTCAACTGGATTACTGTCGACCCCAGCCGTCCCGATGTCATTTACATTCCGAATATCGCGCTGTACCGCTCCGAAGACGGCGGCAAAACCATCTCCATCCTGCGCGGCGCGCCGGGCGGCGACGACTACCACCAGCTCTGGGTCGATCCCAAGGACTCTTCGCACATGATTATTGGCACCGACCAGGGCACTTCCATCAGTCTCAACGACGGGAAGACCTGGTCATCCTGGTACAACCAGCCGATCGGGCAGTTCTATCACGTGATCACCGACAACGAATTTCCCTATCACGTTTACGGTGCGCAGCAGGACAGCGGCAGCGCTGCAGTAGCGAGCCGAACCGATCATGGACAAATCACGGCGCGCGACTGGTTCCTGGTTGGCGGAGGTGAAAGCGGATGGCTCGCGCCCGATCCCAGCGATCTGAACATCGTCTACGCCACCGGTGTTTATGGCAGCGTGGTGCGTTGGGACCGCCGCACCTCGCTAAGCCAGGACATCACGCCATGGCCAGCCTCAAATTTCGGGAGCGAAATCGACGAACGCAAGTATCGCGACCCATGGACGCCGATGCTCATCTTCTCGCCAATTGAGAAGAACGCGCTCTATCTCGGAACGCAGTACGTGATGAAAACCACGGACGGCGGCCTGCACTGGGAGAAAATTAGCCCCGATCTCACCGGCGCTACACCGAACGCTGCGGGCGAAAGGACTGCCGGGCCTACCACGGTAAAGAACGCAAAGGAACGAGGGTTTGGCGTTGTGTACAGCATTGCGCCTTCGCCTCTGAAAGCGGATCGGATATGGGCTGGCAGCGACACTGGCCTCGTCCATCTCACGCTCAACGGCGGGAAGACATGGCAGGACGTTACCCCGAACGGGGGCGGCGACTGGAGCAAGATCGCCATGATCGAGGCGTCACGCTTCGATTCTGCCGTAGCGTACGTCGCGGTGGACCGCCATCGCCTCGACGACCAGCGTCCGTACGTTTATCGCACCCGGGATTATGGCAAAACCTGGCAGCCGATCACGGCGGGACTCAATGCGCAATCTTTCGTTAACGCGATTCGCGAGGACACGAAACAGAAGGGCTTGCTCTTCGCAGGAACGGAGCTCGGTATCTACGTTTCGTTCGATGATGGCGACCACTGGCAGCCGGTGCAATTGAATCTGCCCGTCGCCTCCATCCGAGATATCGCCATTCATGGCGATGACCTGATCGTAGCCACCCATGGACGAGCGTTCTGGATTCTCGACGACATCACCCCGTTGCGGCAAATTGCGAGCCAGCCGCAGAGTGCCAGCGTCAGGCTCTTTGAGCCGGCTACAGCGATTCGCATTGACAACGATGTCTTCCTGGGTACCCCGCTGCCTCCGGAGGAGCCCGCGGCGAAGAACCCTCCCGACGGCGCTATGCTGGACTACTACCTAAAGGCGCCTGCCAAGCAGGTGACACTCGAAATTTACGATCCGAGCGGGAAATTGGTGCGCCGCTTTGTGAGCGACGCAAAAAAGCAAATTTACCCTCCACTGCCCATTGCGCCGCGCTGGCTGCCGAAGCCCATCGTGCTAGAAAGTAGCGCCGGTATGCATCGGTTGGTTTGGGACCTCAGGTGGAGCGGCTCCGGGAGCCCTGAAGACATCGAGGAACATGAAGGTTACCGAGCGCCACGCGGACCTCGCGTTACACCAGGTATCTACCAGGCGAAACTTGACGTTGACGGTGATATCTTCACGCAAAACTTTAAGGTAGAAATGGATCCACGATCGTCCGCGACTCCGGCCCAATTGGATGAACAGCTTCGTCTGGGGCTGGAAATTTTTGGCGCGGTGCACCGCAGCCGGAAGACGGTGGCTGAAATCGGCGCGGTGAAGAAACGTCTCGATGAGCTGGAGCAAAAGCTTGGCGGCCGCCAGCCAAAGTTGCTCAAGCAGGTTGCTGAGGTGAACCTGGCGATCACAAAAATCGAGAAGGGAGGTTCGTCGTCTGCCCCAGCGACGATGGGATTGGAAGCTGCAAATAGTGGCTTGGCCTCGGCGCTTCGCGTGGTGGAAAGTAGTGATCGGACAATACCGTTGCAAGCTATCGAGCTGTATCAGCAGTCTGACGAGGCGGCCAAAGCGCGAATGGCGGAGTGGAGGAACCTGAAGAACACGGAGCTACTCCGACTTAACGAAACGCTCCAGAAAGTTGGTGCCCTGCCGATCCAGATATCACAAATCGAGCGCGAGCTGGACGAGTTTATGTCGGACTAGATAGCAGACAGCGCCGCAGGTCATAGTGCCTCGGTCTCGGCACAATAATCTTCTCGTTTGATTTGGGGCTGCAAATGGTGTTACGGGAGGGCTTGCGCTTCATTGTATGTTATGCTATGCTATGTTATGTATGTTTTTGATTGCGGTTTCGGTTACGCGTAACCAGGCAGCACAGGAGGATTTATGAACGGCAAAGGTTCGGCGGCCCAGGACGTAAGAGATTATGTTCGAAAGCAGTATATTGAACCAGCCCGCCGCAAAGGGCAGAAGCACGTGCGGATCGTCGCCGGCGACGTCCATCGCGCCCTCAACCTGCATAACCGGGTGCCCAACGTATGTACTGCTCTCACTTCGAAGATTCTTCTGCAAGAGAACCATCTTGTGATTGAGGAGAGGGAAGGGCCCCCTTCGGGCCTAGGCACACGAATGACGTACACTTACCGGTTCCTGGAGCCAGACGATCAGTGCGAAGCGCCGCCCGAGGCGCACACTTTCGAGAAGCTCCATGGGCTTCTTTCAGAAGCGTTAAGGTCCCTCGGTGGAGGAGAGGCATTTCTCCGCAAGGAGCGAAGCAGCTTCTACGGGCATGACGAGGCGGCGAAAAAGTGAGTCTGGTCTATTGGGACACGATGCTGTTCATTTATTGGCTTGAGGCCCATCCTCAGTACGGGAGGCGAGTCAATCAGATCTACCGGCGAATGTCCGAACGTGGCGACCAATTGTGTACCAGCGTCTTTACGTTAGGGGAGATTCTGACCGGCGCCTACAAAACAGGACGAACCAAGGAGGCGCAGAGTATCCGCAGTTTTTTCGAGAGCGACGGCATACGCATTCTCCTCTTCAACACCGAGGCCGCTGACCGCTATGCGAAGATACGAGCGCAGCACAACGTTTTGCCAGCCGACGCGATCCACTTGGCCGCGGCGTCTGTGGCGCAAGTCGATCTCTATTTGACCAATGACGCACGCTTAAAGAAACTATTAATCGAAGGCATCCAGTTCATTGCCGGCTTGGATAGCAGCATCCTTTGATAGGCTGGGGCGTCCGGGCTACGCCATGGTGGCATCCTTGCAGCGCTGGGCGGGAATCCATGCTTTACACCTCGTCACGCTTTGCTGTGACGCATCTCGCAGAGTTTCTCTTACAATTAGGACGACCCTTGTAATGAAAAGGAGCGTATAGATGCGAGGCAACGAAAAGGTCATCGAGCAGTTGAACATGGCCCTGAGCGCGGAGTTGACGGCCATTGCGCAGTACATGGTACAGGCGGAAATGTGCGAGAGCTGGGGCTACCACCGGTTAGCCGCACTTACAAAGACGCGGGCGATCAAAGAAATGCATCACGCGGAAGGGCTGATCGAGCGCATCATTTTCCTCGACGGAACTCCCGCCATCAACGTACCCTTAACGCCCAAGGTCGGCGCCACAGTTGAGCAGCAACTGGAGTTCGATTACGCCGACGAAGCCGATGCCGTGCGGCAGTACAACGCAGCGGCAAAGATCTGCCGCGAAGCAGGTGACGCCGGAAGCAAAGACCTGTTCGAGCGGATGATCCAGGATGAAGAAGGCCATGCCGACTTTCTGGAGTCCCAACTGCATTCCATCAAGGAAATGGGAATTGGCACGTATCTGTCGCAGCAACTGGTAAACGCGAAGTAAGAGTGGCAAGCCGCTTATAGCGGCTCTCTCCGCGACGACCGCTGTCGGGTCATCGCGCAGCATAAAGCTGTGCGTTGACTCATTCCGTTGATTCCAGGTTCGAATCGCTTGCCACCACACGAGTCCGACAGCTTACACATGCTGGAACTGCCCCTCCGGACAACAGAACCGCTTCTCACATTTGACTCACCCGTAAGGCCATTTACAAAACTTATGTTTTCTTAACAACCCGGCTATGACGGGTGTGTTTAGGTTGTTATTGGTTCAAGATGTTGCCCCCCATGCCAATGCGGAGACCGGTTGCGATTCTGAAAATTATCGTAGTCGTGGTCTGCGTCGCTCTACTCGCCGCTCCGCAGCGCGTCGCCGCGCAAAAAGCGGGAACACAACCGACGACGAAGGCGAAACCAAGAGTGAGGGCAGTGGGGACGATCAGTTCAATCACCGGGAATACTATCGCTGTTACAACCGATACGGGAGCCGAGGTCAACGTCATCATCCAACCGTCGACGCGATTAGTTCGAAGCGTTCCTGGGCAAACCGACCTGAAGAGCGCGTCTCCGATCCAGATTCAGGATTTGCAAGTGGGCGACCGGCTTCTGGCGGGCGGGACAGCTTCGGACGATGGCAAGTCCGTTCTGGCGACCACGGCGATTGTGATGAAGAAGGCCGATATCGCCGAGAAGCAGGAGCAAGATCGTGAAGCCTGGCAGAAGAATGGCGTCGGCGGGGTGGTAAAAGCAGTCGATGCCGGAACTGGAACGATCAAGATTTCTACCGGCACGCTGGCTGCAAAGGAGCTTACGATTCACGTTTCGAAGAACACCATCATCCGCCGCTATGCGCCGGACTCGGTCAGGTTTGATGACGCTAGGCCGGGTACGCTCGACCAGATCAAGCCTGGCGATCAACTTCGTGCGCGCGGAACCCACAGCGCAGACGGTAGCGAATTGGCTGCTGATGAAATTGTTTCTGGTACGTTCCGCAATATCGCGGGCACGGTGGTCGCAATCGATCAAGGAAATAACTCGGTTACCGTGATGGACCTGACAACCAAACGCCCGGTGACCCTGAAAATAACCGCGGATTCGCAAATGCATAAGCTGCCAGCCATGTTCGCTCAGCGTATTGCCATGCGTTTGAAAGGAGCCGCGTCTGGCGGTGCGGGGGGAAGCGTAGCGGCAGGATGACCGCCGAGGATGGCGAGTGGCGAGATGCCGCCGAACGGAAATGGTCCAGGACGGCGCGCAGGCGGCCCGCCAGACTTCCAACAAATGCTGAATCGTATGCCTGCGGTGACGCTTGCCGACTTGCAGAAAGGTGAAGCTTTGATGATCGTGGCCACCGAGGGAAGCGCCGAAGCTCCCTCGACGGCGATCATTCTACTCAGCGGGGTTGAGCCGATTCTTACCGCCGCGCCCAGCCAGGCCGGAACCATTCTTTCGCCCTGGAATTTGTCGGCGGGTGGTGGAGCGGGCGCCATGGGAGACACTCCGTAACGGCTCTGTTGACGAAAGTGCGGAAATTCCCAATGCGCGCATGTACCATCTTCGCTGTACTTTTGTTCGCAGTTCTGACGGCCGATATGCCGGCGCAAACCGCATCCGGAACACTGCGCGGCCGAATCACGGATCCGTCAGGCGCGGTTGTTCCCAAGGCGACGGTCGCAGCGATCGCTGCGGACGGAAAGTCCGTAACGGCAGTCACCAATTCCCTAGGAACCTATGAATTCAAGGGACTGGCTCCCGGAGCTTACACAGTCACCGCGACAGCGAAAGGTTTTGCAGTCGACCAGGAAGAAGGCGTAAACGTTACTGCGGGACAGGTTCAGGAATTGGACATCGCACTTTCCATCGCCGTGGAAAAGCAGAACGTCGAAGTGCAGGAAGAGACCCCCACCGTCAGTGTGAGCCCGGAAAGTAGCGCGGGTACGCTGGTCCTGAAAGGCAAAGACCTCGACGCCCTCTCTGACGATCCTGACGAGCTATCGGCGGAGCTGCAGGCGCTGGCCGGTCCGTCGGCGGGACCGAACGGTGGACAGATTTATGTCGATGGATTTACCGCTGGGGAGCTGCCGCCAAAATCCGCCATTCGCGAAATTCGCATCAACCAAAATCCCTTCTCCGCAGAATATGACAAGCTGGGCTACGGCCGAATCGAGATCTTCACGAAGCCAGGAACGGACCGGTTCCATGGTCAGGCCATGATCAACGGCAATTCCTCGGCTTTCAATTCGCTGAATCCGTTTGTGACCGAAACACCGGGTTACTACTCTGAGATTTTCAACGGGAACATCAGCGGCCCGATGGGCAAAAACGCGTCGTTCTTCTTCACGGTGCAACAGCGCAACATCGACAATGTCAGCGTGGTTGTAGCGCAGGTACTGAATCCGAGTAACGCCATCACTCCGTACAGCAGCACTCTTCCCGCTCCCGCAACGCGGCTGAATATCAGTCCCCGGGTCGATTTCCAACTTTCCAAGAACAATACATTGACGGTTCGATATCAGTATGTGCGAAATAATCAAGACAATGAAGGCGTTGGACAGTTCTCCCTGCCGTCGCAGGCCTACAACGCGCACAGCACGGAACAGACGGTTCAGATAAGCGACACCCAAGTCTTAAGTCCGACGATGGTGAATGAAACGCGTTTTCAGTACATCCGCGACAGTAGCGACCAAATCCCGTTCAGCAGTGCGGCCACACTCAACGTGTTGGGGGCCTTCAACGGCGGCGGCAGTCCTGAAGGGACAGTGGTCACCAATCAGGACCACTACGAACTGCAGAACTATACCTCCATCGCCCATGGCCATCACTTCATCAAGTTCGGTGGGCGGCTGCGAGGCACACTATATTCCAGCAATCAGAACTCAAATTTCAATGGTGCATATACGTTTCCTTCGCTGAATGCATATCAGATCACGGAAATCGGTTTGGAAGAGGGCCTGACGCCAGCACAAATCCGGGCGCAAGGCGGCGGCGCCAGCCAGTTTTCCATCATCGCCGGCCAGCCTCTCTCAGATGTGTCCATGGTCGACATTGGTCTCTATGCGGAAGACGAATGGAGGATTCGTCCGAACATTTCGCTGACTTATGGTTTGCGTTACGAGACGCAGACCGGCATCCCATATGAGGGAAATTGGGCTCCACGCCTCAGCCTCGCATGGGGACTCGGTCACTCCAAGGCTCCGCCGAAAACGGTGCTACGCGCAGGCTATGGAATCTTCTATGATCGCTTTTCCTACAACTACCTGTTGCAAGCCGAGCGGCAGAATGGCATTACGCAGCAGCAGTACCTTGTCGCCCAACCTAACTTCTACCCACTGATTCCTCCTCCCAGTGAGTTGAGCAAGTTGCAGACGACCTCTCCGACGATCTACCAGGTTTCTCCCAATCTGCGGATACCGTACACCATGGAAGCAGCATTCAGCGTTGAGCGCCAGGTTACCAAGTATGCGACCTTGTCAGTAACCTATCTGAATTCGCGTGGGGAGCATCAACTCTTTCTGCGCAACGCTAATGCACCGCTGCCGGGAACCTATAATCCCTCAGATCCTGCCAGTGGGGTTCGGCCGTTTGGTGGAACCACCAACATTTATCAGTACAGCTCGGAAGGTGTTTTCGTGCAGAACCAAATGATTGTCAACGGTCGTGTGAGCATCGGACCGAAGCTCTCGCTGTTTGGCTTTTATTCCCTCAATTTCGCCAACAGCGATCTGGGAACTGGAGCTGGCGGGGGGGGAGGCAGCTTCTTTGGGGGAGGCTCCAGTTCGGCCGCATTCATTATGAACTCGTACGACCCAATGGAGGACTACGGCCGTGCCGCATTCGACGTTCGCAACCGCGGAGTCATTGGTGGCACCATCGCTCTGCCCCACGCCTTTCGTCTCAGTCCGTTTATTCTGGCGAGCTCCGGTGCGCCCTTTAACATTACCGTCGGGCCGGATTTAAACGGCGACTCGATCTTCAACGATCGTCCGGCACTTGCCAGCACTGCGGGTCCGGGCGGTCAGGTCATTGTCACGCCCTATGGCACGTTCAACACCGTACCGATTCCGGGGCAGCCCATCACCCCCATCAACTACGGCAGCAGCCCCAGCCTGTTTACTTTGAATTTGCGGTTGAGCAAGACATTCGGGCTGGGCCCTAAGATGGAAAGCCATAGCGCTGGCGGTGGCTCACACGGAGGCGGTCCACGGGGCGGACTTGGGGGTCGCGGTCTGGCAGGCGGGGGCGGTAGCCCGTTCACTTTCGGAAATGAGACTACTCACCGCTACAACCTGACCTTTAGCGTCAGCGCACGCAACCTTTTAAACAACGTCAACTACGCGCCCCCGATCGGCAATCTCGACTCGCCGATCTTCGGCACATCGAATGCGTTGGCAGGTGCGCCGTTCTCTTCCGGCTCAGCCAACCGTCGCATCGATCTGCAGATGCTATTCTCGTTTTAGGGGTCTCGCCGCGAAGAATCGCCACGGCACGATTGAGGGCTTGCTCAACCGCGTAGCGGCATGATTTCTTCCCATCACCCGAGCGTCGCGGTAGCGGCCGAAGAAGCCGCAGCTAGCTCGTTCCTCCATACCTGCTCATAGCCGATCGCAGCGTAGTAAAGCGCTCGGTCGAAGAACTGTCCGAAGGAGCGCACCAGTTCCATTTCGCCAATCAGGTCTTCCGGTTCGAGCAATCCTTCTTGCAACAGATAATCCCACAGGGCCTGCTTGGTGGTGTGGAAGGCAAACATGATTTGACTAAAAGGCACACCCTGGCGGGCGCGCCGTGCTCCCAAACCGACGTATCTCTCCTCGACTTCCGACAGCGTCTTGGACAGCAGCCAGTCGCCGAGATGGCGATAGATTTCGTAAGTTCGGTGCTTCAGTTCGTGAGCCGGAACCCTGCTCAGGAGCTGGCTGCACTCATTGGCGTCCTTCAGTCTGTAGATCAAGGCGTCAGAGAGTCTATCGGCGTGGGCTTCGATGAGCTGAACCAACTTGACGGCGAACATAAGCTGCCTCCTGGTTTTGGGGAGAACCGTGGGCAGCCTTGGAGACACGAAGGCCCCTCAACGGCTAACTAGAGTTTCCACCTCAACGGGGCGATTTGGCGGTGACCGGTGATACAGAATAGCGTGACAACCTCCCGGATCACGCGTTCACACCAACCGGGCTACCTGCATAGTGCTCCAACTCATGCGCCACGGCAATGGACAGGCGACGGATGCCCTCGCGAATCTGTCCCGGCTGCGCGTTGGAGAAATTCAGCCGCATGTGGGAGCCACTGTCGCCCGACGGGAAGAATGGATCCCCAGGCACGAATGCAACGTCCTGGCGCAATGCCGTATCCAGCAACTTCATGGTGTCGATTCCAGAAGGCAGCGTGACCCAGAGGAACAGGCCGCCGTGCGGATGAGTCCACGAAACTTCGGGCGGGAAGTAGTCATGCAAGGCCTCGAGCATGGCATCGCGCCGCTCTGTGTATACCCGGCGAATGAGCTTTACGTGCTCCTCCATGAAGCCGTCACGTGCCACTTCGTAGGCCACCATCTGCGTGAAGCTGCTGGTGTGCAGGTCAGTGCTCTGTTTCAATTGCGACCAGTCGCATGATTACGTCCGGCGGAGCGACGATCCATCCCAGCCGCAACCCAGGAGCTAGCACCTTCGAAAACGTACTCAGGTAGATGACGTTCCCTAACAAATAGCCGTTATCGCGCAGCAGGTTGGTGCGATCCAATACCACCAGCGGCGGACTGTGTTCGCCTTCGTAACGCAGTTGTCCGTACGGATCATCTTCAATGATTGGAATGCCGTACTTATCGGAGAGCAACACCAGTTCGTCACGCCGCGACCGCGAGAGGGTGGTACCACCTGGATTCTGAAAGTTCGGCAGGATGTACATGAACTTCGGTCCGGAACGGAGTGCGCGTTCCATCTCGCTCGTCTGCAAGCCATCGTCATCGATGGGCACGGTCACGTACTCAGCGCCCATCAGGTCGAAGGCTTGCAACGCGCCCAGATACGTGGGCGACTCGACCAGGATGCGATCGCCGCGATTAATGAGCAGCTTGGCGATCAAGTCGAGCGCCTGTTGCGAACCCGAAGTGATGAGGATGTTATCGACAGTTGCGAGAATGCCGTATCGTGCCATAAGAGCGACGATCAATTCGCGCAAGGGACGATAACCCTCGGTCGGTCCGTACTGCAACGCGATAGAGGGATTGGTTGACAGTACTTGTTGACAGGCCTCGCGAAAACGTTCGACCGGAAAAATCTCCGGCGCGGGCAGGCCGCCAGCGAAGGAAATTACTTCAGGACGCTGCGTGAGCTTCAGTAGCTCGCGAATGATAGAACTCTTGGCTGTTTTCGTACGTTGTGCGTAACGATGTGCCCAAGGCGCTGCCATACACACCTCCCCTTACAGACCAAGTTAGCGCCAGGTCTCATCACCTGTCTGTGACGCGCGACACCACCACTGGGTAAGTCCGAATCCAGCTCCACCATCATCGCCCAAACAGGTTCATCTGCTCGGCCCCGTGCTGTACTGGGTGCGCTATCTGGCTGCGTGAACTGAACTCCGTCCCAAAGCCGTGTTTTTTGCGCAGGCTAGCCATCAGCTCCGAAATCCGATTGCTGTAGACCTTGCTTACAAAGCCACGACCGGCAAAGCGCTCGCGGTAATCCTGTACGAGTTGGGGAAATTCTTTTTCGAGAAATGGCATGAAGACGCTGGCCGAACACGGCTTCAGGAACAACGGATTGGCGTAGATATATTTTCCGCCTGCCAGCTTAGTCGCGAGTACGACGGCGTCCAACGCGGCGGGCGAATCGGTAATGCCGGGCAACACGGGTGCACAGATAACGCCAGCGTTGACGCCAGCGGAGTTCAGTTCGCGCACGGCTTGCATGCGCAGGTCGGGGCGTGGCGCGCGTGGCTCAAGAATTCGCGCCAGCTTCGCGTTCATGGTGGTGATAGTGATATTCACGAACAGCGAGTTATGGTCTGCAACCCGCCGCAAGACGTCAACGTCGCGCAGAATCAGATCTGACTTGGTAACAATTCCGATTTCCAGCCCATAGTGCAAGGCCAGCTCTTCCAGAATTCCGCGGGTGACCTCGAACCGCTTCTCCGCCGGCTGATAGGGATCGGTCGCGGTACCTATGGCGATCTCCTCGCCCTGCTTGACTTTCTTGAGGTCCTGCCGCAACAGCCACGCTGCCTGCTGCTTGACGTAGATCTTGCGCTCAAAGTCCACGCCGTCGCGCATCTCCATAAATTCGTGGGTGTAACGTGCATAGCAGTACTTACAGGCGAACTCGCAGCCACGGTAGGGATTGATAGTCCAGGTGAAGGGCACGCGTCGTGAGGTGCAGCGGTTGAGCAGCGAGCGCGCAGGCAGTCTGAAGTATTCGACAAGGTGGCCTTGGCGGATCGACTCCCCTTGAGCCGCGAGTTTGGCGATGCCTACCAGCGGGGCAGGTTCGCTTTCATCGGTCTGTAGTAGCGAGGGATGCATTAGCGTCCACCTGATGTTCGCTTTTTATTCGCCATAAAAAGAGTACACGGGTGTCCACGTTGGAGTCAAGATTCAGGAATCGAAAGGGCGGGCAAAGTCAAGAATTGATAGGGGTTCAGGTCCGTACTCGGGGGAGCGAGGCTAGCTCCTGGCCGATACGGCGGCATTGCCGACGAACTCGACATTGGGCTTCTGCGGAATGATGCCTGCTTTGTGGCCCTTCTCCAGGAGCTTACTGATTGCTGCGCGGCCATCCTTGCCGTAATCGAGGGTGCGCTCGTTGACATACATGCCGACAAATTTATCGGCCATTTGGGGATCCAAATCGCGGGCAAACTGCATGGCGTACTGCAGCGCCTCTTCGCGGTTATCGAGAGCGTATTGAATGCTGTCGCGCAGAGCGGTGCAGCAGGCATTGATCAGTTCGGGGCCAAGAGTGCGACGAATGGCATTACCGCCCAAGGGCAGGGGGAGTCCGGTTTCCTCGCGCCACCACTTGCCCATGTCCAGAATGCGATGCAGGCCCTCGCGGTTGAAGGTGAGCTGGCCTTCGTGAATGATGAGTCCGGCTTCATACTTGCCCTCCAACACCTTGGGAATGATCTGGTCGAAGGGAACAGTTTCAGTGGCAATATCGGGCGCAAACAACTTGAGCGTCAGGTATGCGGTGGTCATGGTGCCTGGCACGGCGATTTTACAACGCGTAATCTCTTCCAGCGGGATGTTGCGCGAAGCCACGATCATGGGGCTGTAGCCCTCGCCGACGCTTCCGCCGCTGGGCATGATGGCGTATTTGTCCTGAATGTACGGATACGCGTGGAAGGAAATCGCTGTGATGTCGTAGAAGCCGTCAATGGCTTTGCGATTAAGCGTCTCGATGTCGCAAAGCGTGTGAGCAAACTTAACTCCCGGGACACGAATCTTGTTGGTCGCCATGCCATAGAACATGAAGGCATCGTCAGAGTCGGGACTGTGCGCGACGGTGATTTCACGGACGTTTTTGGCGGTGTTGCGGCTCATGGAAATAGTAACGCTTGGCCCTCTACAAGATCGGGGGAGAGTACCTCTCCATCCCGAAAGTTTTATGCGGTTGTCCGCGTTGAAAACGTGAGGCTGCGGCCGCGCCGCACAAGCGACCCCTTTTGAAATTCCGAGCACACCAGGTAATCCGTGGTCTTCGCTCAAATGAAGAAGCCGCCCGCGACGCACCGGCGATTTACAAATTGCGGCGCAAACGAAATGCGGCCGCCGCGGCCGCCGTTACTTTCAGAAGTTCGGCAACCAAGAACGGATATAAACCGAAAAACGCAGCGCGTTGCCAACTGTGCGTGATGGCCGCCAGCCAACTGACACCACCTGCGAACAATACCAGCTCGGCAATCACACCGGCTGTTACGTTGCGTACAAATCCGGGTTGCCCGCGCTCCGCGATCCATCCCGCCACAAAGGCGACGACCGGGTATGCCCACAAGTAGCCAGCGGTAGAACCAAACAACTGGGCCACGCCTCCTGAACCGACCATGCTAAAAACGGGCAAACCGATGGCTCCCCAGCCCAGGTAAACCGCGGCGGCTGCAAATCCGCGCCGGCTTCCCAGAGTAAGGCCAATCAGTAGCACCCCGAAGTTCGCCAGGGTCAAAGGCACTGGTGTAAAGGGCAAAGGTATGACGAGCCGGGCGCAGACGGCGATGACAGCGCTGGCGCCAATCACGATGCCCGCCTGCTTAATCAAACTTGGAGACGATTCGGCGACACTTGCCTCGGTATGCAGTGCAGTTTTTAACATTTCTTCCTCGCGACCAAGACCACCTGGCTATGAAGTTTTCTCTTTGGCGGTGCTTTCCGCAGCGCCTTCGATTACAGCCCGGACTTGCGCATCCATCTGCTTCTGTCGGAGATGCCGCTTAACGCGGAAATGGATTGCCAGTCCCACGATGACCAGCGCTGCGGTGCACAGAACCAGAAGTGCAAAAAATAGTTTTATCACCACAGGCAGCCTCAGGATATCAGATCGTGGACACCTGAACTCCAGATCGGTGCGGCTGACGTGCTCCATCGAATACAAGATTCAACAGCCGCCGACCCTATACACCGACCGGAAACGGCTTGGCGCTGCGCTCCTCGCCGCGTTCGCGCACCAGGCTGTCAAAACGGCCTTGCAGCAACGACATCAGGCCGGTGTACCAGTATCCAAAGACAAACAAGAACAAAAATGGCACCGTGATGTAGTTTTCATTCGCAATGGCATACCAGACCGTCAGGGCAAAATACGCGCCAATCAGCAACTCGATATACGGTACCCAGCCCAGACGCTTGCGATATTTTTTTGCTGCGACGGCTTTGTCCCTTTTGTTGACGACGCGATATTTTGGAGTGCGCGCAAATGGGCTCTGCTTGCCGGCGAGCGCTTCCAGCACTGCCTTGCTGTTCGTGATCGTCAACCCAATTCCGAGCGCCATCAGAGGTGGCAGAAAAAGCAATGTGCGATACCACGTTCGGGGAAACAGTTCCTTTTGTGAAACCAGGTAAAAACTCGAGATCGAAAAGGTGGAAGCCAGAAACAGTGGCAGATCGATGTAGACCATCTGGAACCAGCCTTGGTAGAACCGAATAATCATCGCCGGGAGTAGCAGTGTGCTCAACACGATCATTAGCGGATAGCTGATGTTGGCGGTCAAGTGATACCAAGCTTCCATCTTCTCGCGCCTTGAAACATTCGCCCGCAGCACCTTGGGCAAGTCCTTCTTGGCGCATTGGATCAGGCCTTTGGCCCAGCGCGCCTGCTGCGTCTTGAACGCCGTCATCTCAATGGGAAGCTCCGCTGGACATTCCACGTCCTGCAGATAGCGGAATCTCCATCCCTTTAACTGCGAGCGGTAGCTCAGGTCCGTATCTTCCGTCAGGGTGTCGTGCTCCCAGCCTCCGGCGTCGTCAATCGCTTGCCGCCGCCACATGCCCGCCGTACCGTTGAAGTTGAAGAACACCCCGGCGCGCGAACGCCCGCCGTGTTCGAGCACGAAATGGCCATCGAGGAGGATGGCCTCTACCTCTGTCAGATAGGAATAGCTACGGTTCAGATGCGTCCACCGCGTTTGCACCATTCCGATTTCTGGATCGGCGAAGTGGTGGATCACCTTCATCAACCATTCAGGCTGGGGGGTGAAATCGGCGTCGAAGATGGCGACGAATTCGCCGGTCGATACCTTCAGGCCAGCATCGAGGGCGCCGGCCTTGAAGCCTTCGCGGTTGGTGCGATGGAGATAGCTGATGTTGTGGCCCATGGCGGCATAGCGTTCCACGACCGCCCGCGCGACTTCCACCGTCTCGTCGGTGGAATCGTCGAGCACCTGAATCTCCAGCTTTTCGCGTGGATATTCCATCTTGCAGACGCACTCAACCAGCCGGTCGATGACGTACTGCTCGTTGAAAATCGGCAGTTGAATTGTGACCCGAGGCAATTCAGCGAAGTGCGAAACTGGATCCTTCACTTTATTCTTGCGGTGCTTGTAGTACAGGTAAACCAACTGGTATCGGTGCATGCCATAGAACGCCAGCAGCACCAGCACAACGAAGTAGGGAATCAGCAACGCCATATCAAAGGCGTTGGCGTGGTAGAGCCCTTTAAACGTCGGATCCAGAAAATGCGATCTCAGATAGTGGCGCAAACCGTGCGGTTCCACCAGCACCAGACTGCCAATCAGACTGAATGCGCCGCTCAGGGATGTACTCTCCGTGAGAAAGATTGCTGATGGTGGGCCGCGCCCGCCATCGCTGACGCGGGAAGCACCCTAACCTGTTGATTGTACCCGACGAGACCGATAGAAACAGAGGGAACTCCATGCCTCCCTATTAGTGAAATCGATACAGCAAAAAAGAAAGAGATTTCATTGGAATCTCGGCTTCGCTACGTTGACTGTTAGCTGCGAACGGCTAACAATGAAAGTACGCGAAACGCGATGCGCTTCAAAGCCATAGTTCCCGCCATACTCGTTAGCCTGCTGAGCTGCCCACCGTTCTCGAACGGTCAAGTGGCCCCTTCTGCTGCGGGGTCGACCACCAGTTCCGCCGAGCCACGCTATCCCGAGCAAGCCTATCTGTCTCCCACGCGTTACACCAATGAGTTTTTCGGGTTCTCCTTCGATCTGCCGGCTGACGCGCATCTAGCGCCAATTCCGGAGCCAGTTGCGGCCGAAGGGCGGATTCAACTCTTGCAATTGGGCGGCCCTGCGCCTGGCGACGCAACGATTTCGATCGCGGCCTTTCCGCCAGCAGGGAAAAACGCACCGGACGCCAAGGCTACGCTGCGCAAGGCGCTTGACCAGGAACTGTTCAGGGGAGTGGAAGAACTTCGCGGCCTGTCGAAGACCGCGCTCGCCGGCCATCAGTTCTACTTCTATGAAACCCGTCGCGGGATCGACCAGCACATGCTGGCTGCAGCCGATCTCGCCGGCTATCTGGTCCTGGTGCAGTTGGGAGCTCACAACGAAAGCATGGTGAAGGAACTGGAGTCCTCCTTCCAGCGCATCGTGTTTTTCGAACCTGGGCAAGCTCGGCTGTACATAGTGGCGGATGCCCAGGCGTATGAAGGCCCGGCAATCTCGTCACATCGCTTGGCCCAGTTGGAAGCCGATCCGCCGAATGGCCACATTGATGTTGGCAAACTCGAGGGCAATATCTATCACAATCCCGTGCTCGGATTCAGCTACCAGGTTCCGTCAGGATGGATTGCGGAATCCCAAGGGGCGGTGCTGCCGGCCGTCGAACGCGCGCGCGCAGCCGATCCCTTGGCGGGGCTGCTCGGCGGTGGACCTGACGCTGGCGCGGCCGAACGTCAATTGATGAAAGCGTGCAGCCGAACACTGTTTTCGGTTTGGGCCAAGCGACCCGGACCAGACGGCCAGATCTCCTACGATGACTTTGGTGAGGTAACGCTCTCAGCAATATCGGCGGAGTGTTTCCCGGGCGTGAGGTTTCCGTCAAACTCGACCGACACGCAAGCACTTCGGGATTTTTTGTTGCTGATCGAGCTTACCCATCCGATCCTGCGCGACATGCGCGACGCAAAAGCTTTCACCATGGGGAACATGGTCTTTCTCTTGCTCCATGGAACCATCGGGTTCACAGTTCCTAATGACGAACTCGCGCGGCGGTTATCGGTTGCAATGGTCATTACCGAGCGGCGAGGCTACCTGCTGACGTGGTTTTTCGCTGCGCCTCACGACAGCGAGTTGCAACAGTTGCTGGCTGAGCGAGTCAAGTTTGATCCGGCGCCGACGACCGAGAACGCAGGCGCCGCCAAAGCGGGCAGCGGGGAAGCGCACGGTAAGGCGATCGCACAGCCTGTGGCAGCTAGTGCAAGCTCTGCCGCGGGCTCGAACATCGCAACCCACTGGCTCCGGCTCGGAGACAGGCGGAAGCCTACCCGGTGGTGGCTCGACAGGGGATAATAACCCAGCTTCGACGACCGCGGGCAACCAGAACGGAGCACCGAATTCGGGCGGAACAGCCGCAGATAGCTCTTCCCAGCAGCAGAATAGCAACCCTTCAAGCACGCCTCAGGCGACGCCTCCAACCTTGCTTCGTCCTAGCGAAACGATAGAAGGCCAGCAGGGAAATGGGCCGCCTATTCGGAAGCATTAACGTAGCGCTCGTGCTGGCGGCTAGTTCAAGAGGAACTTTGTGTACAAGGTGTCCCTCTGTGCGGGGCGAAAGCCGGCATCGCGGATAATACGGCGCAGCTCTTCTTCGGTAGTGCAGTTGCGAACTCCGGCGGCGCGGACCACATTTTCCTCGATCATCACGGAGCCTACATCGTTGCCCCCAAAGCGCAAGCCCGTCTGGCAGACTTTCAAGCCCTGCGTTACCCAGCTCAACTGCACGTTTTCGAAATTGCTGAGGAAGAGGCGGGCGATCGCCAGCGTCTTCAAGTATTCAACCGCGGTGGCTTCGTCCCAGCCACGTCCGCCGAGCGCGGTATTCTGCGGCTGAAACGACCACGGAATAAATGCGGTGAAGCCGCCAGTCTCCTCCTGCAGGTCGTAGATGTGCTGGAAATGGTTGATGCGGTGCTCGTAGGTTTCGCCGACGCCGAACATCATGGTCGCCGTTGTCCTCATGCCGAGTTTATGCGCAGTGCGGTGCACGTTGAGCCAGTCGTTGGTGAGGCACTTCAAGCGCGCGATCTTGTACCGCACCTCATCGTCTAAGATCTCAGCGCCGCCACCGGGGATGGAGTCGAGCCCGGCATCTCGCAGGCGTTTAATCGTGTCTTCGATGGTGAGGCCGCTCACTTCGGCGATGCAGATGATCTCGGACGCCGAGAAACAATGCAGGTGAACCTGCGGAAAGCGCTGTTTCATTCCGCTCAGGAGGGATTCGTACCACTCGATTTTCAGGTCGGGATGCAGACCGCCTTGCAGAAGGACGCCCGTCCCCCCCAACTCCACCGTCTCGCGTACTTTTTCGTAGATGGTTTCGAAATCGAGAAGATATCCCTCCTTCGCCATCTTTCCCTTGAGCGGACGGTAGAAGGCACAGAAGGTACAGTATTCGGTGCAAAAGTTGGTGTAATTGATGTTGCGATCGATGATGTACGTCACCACACCGTCGGGGTGCAGCCGACGGCGCACCGCGTCGGCCTCCATCCCGATGCCAATGAGGTCATCGGAGCGATACATTTCGAGAGCTTGGGCTTTGGTCAGGGGCATAGAACGTCACAACCCACGGTCACATTCTAACCGGGCGGGGAGCGCGTAGGGAAGCCGGTTATCTATTGGTGAGCGGGAAACCTTGACCGCAGGTTGGTACATCTACAGGATGGTACTTGCAAGCGTGGCGATGCCTGGCGAAGCCTGGTGCGCAACAATCCCGCGCAAATGGAGTTTATAGCGGGGTGCTTCTCAACGGCACTGCACGGCGGAGGCGGTGAACCTATGAACCTGCCTGAATGCACTCTAGGAACATGCGCGAGAATTCTCTCGGCTGCTCTGCTATTGGCGCTACCGTTTCCTGCCCAAGCGGTGCTTGGCGATAACGCCGCCTCGGTGCTCACCGATCAAGCGCGGATGAAGGGCACTCTGAGCAGCGTCGACAAACACACGTACGTCCTGCACGAAATCACCGCGCCTTCGGGCGCCAAGGTGCGCGAGTTTGTCTCGCCTGGTGGCGCCGTATTCGGCGTTGCATGGGAAGGACAGTTCCCGCCCAACTTCCAGCAGTTGCTGGGACCGTATTTCCAACAGGCGCAACAAGCCGCTGCGCAGCAGAAGACCGCAGCTGAGGGAAGCGAGCAGCAGGCGCCGCGCCGTCGCGGCCCAATGGTAATCGACACGCCTACTCTCGTCTTGGTGCAGGGCGGCCATATGCACAGCTTCCATGGCTCGGCATATATCCCGCAATTGATTCCCCAAGGCGTACAGGCCAGCGACATTCGCTGAGGGAGAGAAATCGTGCGCAAGGTTGGATTCTTATTGTTACTCGGCAACGTGATGTGGTTCGCGGCTTGTGGCAGCGGTGGAGGAGCTTCTAACACGGTTACATCAATTTCCGTGACCTGCTCGCCATCGAGCGTAGGCCCGGGTGGAACCAGCCAGTGTTCGGCCTTCGTGAGCGGCACCGGCAACTTTAGCTCAGGGGTAACGTGGAGCGCGAGCGCCGGATCGATCTCCACCTCCGGACTGCTCACCGCCCCAAGTTCCCCGCAGACAGTGACCGTAACAGCGACCTCCACCCAGAACACGAGCGTATCAGGGACGGCGAATGTAAGCGTAACTACGACTTCGAGCAATGTGGCGCCCATGATTGTTGATGCCGGACCGGCCCCTTCGAGCTTTACCAGCGTCAACGTGGCTTTCGTGACAGTGACGGTCTGTGTCGCGGGTACCACCACGTGTCAGAGCATCGACCACGTGGAGGTCGACACCGGTTCTGAGGGGCTACGCTTGCTTTCGAGCGCCAGCGGCGGCGAGCTCAACATCTCGCTGGCACCGGAAACCGTCGGCGGTAATCCGGTGGACGAATGCCTGGTCTTTGCCGACGGATATGTATGGGGTCCGGTGGCCACAGCCGACGTCACGGTTGCCGGCGAATCCGCTTCCAATGTTCCGGTTCAGTTGATGATACCCGCCTCCAGTTCTCCGGGCGTTCCCAACAGTTGCTCAAGCCAGAACCCCTTGGGCGGAAATGGCAACGAGGGCGGGAGCGTGATGGCATTTGGCGCCAATGGCATCATCGGCGTGGGGGCGTTCGTGAACGATTGCGGGGCGTACTGCGTCTCCAATGGGGCCAGTTGTAATGGGTCCAGCTCGTTGCCCTGTGTCTACTACCAGTGCCCCTCGTCCGGTTGCACGGCTACCAACCTCGCCCTGTCGCAGCAGGTGCCGAATCCGGTGACCCTGTTTGCCACCGACAACAACGGAGTGCTGGTGCAGTTGCCGGCTGTGCCTGACGGTGGTTCGCCTACTGTCTCAGGTTCCTTAATCTTCGGCATCGGTACAGAGTCCAACAATGCCGTGCCGAGTGGCGCGAACATCTATCCGATACCTGGTTCGAGCTGCAACTGCAATCTCGAGGGCGACATCATCACCACCTTCAACGGGCAATCGTATCCGCAGAGCTTCATCGACAGCGGATCGAACGGCTTGTTCTTCCTGGATTCCAGTGTGTCGGGCGTACCGGCAACATGCACCGGGCAGAACTCCAGTTGGTATTGCCCAAGCAACTCGCCGGACGACCTGACCGCGTCGAATCAGGGGCAGACCAATTCCGGGCCAGTGGCAACGCCCATCCCCGTAAATTTCACGATCGAGAACGCAAACAATTTGTTCAACACCATCAACACCGCGTTCAGCACGTTAGGAGGACCAATTGCAGCAAATTGTGGAAGTGGTTCGAATCCGGCGTGCGCCTTCGACTGGGGTCTGCCATTCTTTTACGGAAAACCCTATGGAGTGTTCACCGCGATTGATACGATGAGCACACCAGCAGGCACTGGGCCGTATTTCGCATATTAATTGAGTCCCGCCACATGCCGCCGGAACTCTGGTTTCGGCGGCGTTGCTGTCTTTGGCAGCACACTTCGCGTATGACTTTCCCTACCTGCGGTCAGAAAGAGAAGACCGGTAGTTCGCCGGCCTAGGGGAGCCGCCCTCACTGCGTCTTTGAAGCCGTACCAGTGCTGCTCTTGCTCTTTGCTCCCGTTGCCCGATGGGCGATGATCTTGTCCTGAATACCGTCGTACGTGCTCTGCGGAACAATCTTGCGGGTAAGCAGGTCGCGCTTCGAATTGTACGGACGGCCATCAATGATTTTCTGCGAGTAGGCGCTGCCAATGCCCGGCAGGGCGTCGAGTTGATCTTTGGTAGCGCTGTTAATGTCGATTTTCTGAGACGGTGAGGTGGCGGAACTCGTTGGCTTGCTGGTCTGCGTAGCTTTGCCGCCGCCCGTACCGCTGGAGGCTGTGCTTTGTGCGCACAACGGCGAAGTGGCCATCGCGAGCAGAAACGTCAAATAGAGTGCGATGTTGCGGAGCTTCATGGTACATCCTCCCTTTGCTTATCGTCCGAATGCTAATGGTTGGTAAGGCTTCTGTCACGCAGCATCGTGCATAGGTCCGGGAGCGTCCGTCCCGCGCCCATTCTTGCTGCGATGCTGGTGGCGCCACCAGAAGTACAGACCCGCCAAGCCACCCGCGACCGCCAGTGCAATCAAGGTGTAAAGCAGCGGCCGGTAATAGCGACCAAGCCAGTGCAAGATTTGCCGTCCGTAGATCGATCCCAGATACGCCAGCGCCGTATAGCGCGCTCCCCGCCCCAGTGCCAGAGCGCACAGGAAGTTCCTTCGCGGATAGTGCATGGCCCCGGCGGCAACGAGAAAGGGAACAAAGGGAACGGGAGGAGGGCAGAGCGCCCCGATTACTACAGTCCAGAATCCGTAACGCTCGAAGATGCTGTAGACCTTCTCGGCATGCTTCTTGGAGATTTTCTTTTCCAGTGTTTCTTTGCCACCCGTCAATCCGAGCCGGTAGGTCAGGTATCCGCCGATGATAGCGCCCACTGTGGCCATAATCGCGTAGTACCACCACGGTTCCTTGTGTGCGGCTGCGAGCACGATGGTAAGGGCGTCCACGCTGCCTGGCACGGGAATAGCGGAATTGTCCACTAGCCCGAGGGCAATCAGCCCCGGCCCGCCCATGTGCCTGAGCAGGTGCCAAATCGTTTCGGAAGTATGTACTTTACGCAATCTCGAATGACGGCGAATCACGGTAGGTGGCGGGAAGTCGCGGGAAATGGCGACTCTACTTCGGCCAACCCTCCGCTGGTTTCTTCTTTTGCAATGACCGTTTCACGGCAGCTTTCCAGCTACCCTTGATTTTCAGGGTGTCCGGTTTTGGGCCGGGAGTCGCCGCTGTTTTCTTCTCTTTTAGTGGTTTCGTCATAGTCCCTTTGCCGGGTCGCTTGGCACCAGATGCAGTGATTCGCCATCGAAAGCAGCAATGAGCCAGCTTACCGTTGCGCCCTGAGCCGCTTTCTTGAGACGTGCAATCTCGGCTGCGCTGACACCAGCCTTCCCGCCTTTCAACTGAATGAGCCGCACATCCAACAGATCGGCGTTCTTCCGCGAAAGCCGGAAGGCAATCGCATCTATGATGCCCGTCCGTGGTGAGCCAGTCGCACCCTCGAAAAATGCGAGCTTCCAACCGTGCCCCTTACAGTACAACCGGAGTGCTTCCTTGCTGGCCGCTTCCGCAGCGCGGGCCTTCGCAAAGGCGCTCATCGACCGGCGAGTCCGCCACGACTTAAGTGCGGCTTCATGCCGACCAACCGTTACCTGCTTCATTCGGCTTCTGCCTCGCTTTCGTCGGGAGATGCGATGTGCAACCTTAGTGAAAAGCCCCGCCCGTTCACCCCGGCTTTGGCTCTCTTTATAACGTTCAGGAAGGTGCGCAGGGCCTTCTCCTCTTCTGTCTGAGGCAATAGCCAATCGGCAGTGCAGAGCGGGCAGCTCAGTAACACCAGCCGAGTGCTCTCTAGTTCTGGCGAGGTTTTCCCCTTGCAACTGTGACAGGTGAATTCAACCCCTAAGATGTCGCTGAGTTCGATCAAGCATCTTTTTTCAATCGTCATGACCCTCGCCCCTATTGAACCTGACTGGGAGCGCCATACATCAACCGCTTCCCCTCGGCTGCTTTCACTGCTAGGACGGTGCGCTCTCCGTCATTGAGTTTGCGAGTGTTCCACAGAAAATCGAACTGCCACAGATATCGATGCAGGTATTCGCGGCTGACGTTGTGATAGATGCCCACGATGCCGCGCTTTACCAGGGCGTGGCTGCTCTCTGCCGTATTCGTGTGGACATCACCGGAGGCATATTCGTTCGTCGCATGGCAGGCCTTATCGTGAGCAGCAAACTCGGAACCGAGGCCAGCGTAGGCGATGTACTCGTCAGTCATCAGATGTGCTTGCCTATCCACTTCCTCACGGATAGCGCCCTTGATGGTTCGGCCCGTCACGTCGGCCACAACGCGGCGGCGAATCCTGCCTTGCCGTTCAACAGCGACGAAAACCGGAATCTTGCTCGTCCCGCGCCCCTTTTTGCTGATTCCCTTGTAACGGGGCTTGCGTGCTCCGATGTACGTTTCGTCACATTCAACCGTTCCGCTCAGCTTAGGTTCGGTGCCGTCGGGAGCCATCGCAAAGCGAATCCGGTTCATTAGGAACAGGGCGGACTTGTAGCTGATCTGGCAGTGGCGCTTAATCTCTAGGGCTGAGACGCCTTTCTTGGAAGTCGATGCGCGCCAGAACGCATAGCACCAGTGCCGCAATTCGATTCGCGACTCTTCGTAAACCGTCCCGATGCGAACCGTTTGTTGCTGCTTGCAATCGCGGCAGCGCCACAGATACCGCTTGCTGCGCTGTCCGGTCTTGGCGTCCGTCATCTTGTAAACGTCAACGCTGCCACAGTGAACGCAACATGGGGTGTTGCCCCAACGTTGTTCCTCAAAGAATTCAACGGCTGCCAATTCATCGGAGCACGCCAGCGGGATATTGCCGATCACATCCGAGTCTGACAACTGGTGATTGCGCTCTCTCTTTGTCATGGTTTAATATTATACTTAGCGCAATATTGTGTCAAGTATAAAATTGTAAAGTCTGGGGATATAATCGTCTCATGACCGAAGAGGAAAAGCGCCAACAGCGCGCCGCCCTGCTGCTGCAATACGAAGAAACCCGCGAAGAATTGCAGTATCTTCGCAACAAGGCGTGGAATCTGAGTGAGGATATTGGCGAAATTTCACATTGGCTACGCGAAGCTAGGGAGGCGCTGGCGACCGCTCACGAACGGGAGCGGGAGCAGGCGCGGGACAAGAACATCCAGGAGAACGTGTCGCACTATAGGCTAGCCTTCGACTTCGATGCCCTGCTCGCACTCAGAGAAGATTTGCGGCGAGCCAATGATAAGCTCCGCGAACTAGCTAAACAGAAGAACGATCTGGGCCTAGGAGCCTAACGCCTTCGCGCCCTGTACTCAACAAGTTGCGTAAAGTACATACTTCCGAATCGTTTTATTGACGACTATTGCTGCCAGCGGGTACATGCGCCTCGTTTCGAATCACGCTTCTCTAACTGATATTTGGTTGAAAGCAGAATGTCCAGCGGCAGTTCAGCGAACAGGTCCTCCGTCAAGCCGACCATTACCGTCGAGAACTCCCGAATGCCACTGGTCCCAGGAAGCGTAGCTCAGGAGTTGCCGGGATGAGCCCAATTTCTTGCGAATAGCGCAGAAAGAGTTGCAGACCGGCATGGTTTTCGCGGTCGAGGTAGTAGTGGATGTTCTCGGTGAGATAGGTATAAATCTCGCTTTCGCTGAGCCTGACCTTGAGTGACCACTCTTGAGCAATGGCACGAAGGTTTGCTGGCTCCAACCCATGGTTCCGCGACTGCTGAAATACTTTCAGCAAGTCAAGATCGCGTGGCGCGCGATCGAGGGAGTCCAGCCGCACTGCCCAGAAAGCGAAGACAAACGGCTGGCCCGTCCGTTCTCGCCAAAGGTGCGCCAGGTCGTACACGAAGTACTCTGCCCCGGCGGTTATCTCCAGTGCTGCATCTCCGATCAGCAGCGCCGCGTCGTGATGGAGCAGCATTGGCTCAAGCTGCGGCACATGTGGCGTGAGCTGCCGTCCTCCTCCGAAAAACTTGGTGAACAGCACCCGCAACAGGGCGACCGAGGTGCGGGACGAGGTGTCGGTAGCGACCGTCTCGACCTGCTCCATAGGTTTCTTGCTAACCAGCAAGATCGACCGCACAAAGTCCTTTGCCGCAATCGCAATATTCGGCAGGATTGCCAACTCCGGTATCTCCGCGTACGTGATCGCAGGGATGATGCCGATATCGGCCTGGTTCGCAGCCAAGGCGGCCGCGCACGCGGACGGAATTGTGTATTCGATGGAAAAATCTCGGGCCGCGTCCTCGTGCTCGAAGTCCCACATAAGGGGCGCGGTATTGAGAAACGAGATAGCGGAGATGCGCAGCGGAGACATGAACCATCGAGTCTAGCAAAGCCCGTACGCCCTCGGGGCAATGGCGTGGGATGAGCGTCCTCACGTCAACTGGTGACAGGCTCCCTTGACGGTAACCATCGCGCTGGTTACTGTCCGATTATGCGAAGACATTTGCCCATTTGGAGCTGAGTATGCAGACTGAAGTGCCGGTGAGAGCCCACGATTTCGCGGTAACCCGCAAACTGCAATGGCTGGCCTTGTCGTTGACTCCCGGCGTGGGTGCCGGACGTGGCCGTAAGCTGGTTGAAATGTACGGAGGCATTGACCGGTTGTTCACGGCATCGCTGACCGAACTGGAAGCAGGTGGCCTGCCTGGAGTTGCGGCCCAGAGTATCGCACTGGGAAAGTCAATGGAATTGGCCAGTGCTGAGTTTGATCACACCAGGGAATTGGGCGCTGAAGTGATCGTTCCCGGGGATGCCGAATTTCCCCGACGCCTTCTGGAAATTTACGATCCCCCACTCGTGCTTTACCTTAAAGGAAGTGCAGAAGCCACAGATAAACCAGGGGTTGCTGTGGTTGGAACAAGGCATCCAACACCCTATGGGACAGGCATGGCCGAGCGCCTCGCCTGCGACCTTGCGGCTCGTGGACTCATCATATTTAGTGGCATGGCCCGGGGTGTGGATACGGCCGCCCACCGAGGGGCCCTCAGTGCACATGGTCGCACCGTGGCAATCTGGGGAACCGGAATTGACGTCGTCTACCCCGCAGAGAACCGCAAGATCACCGATCAGATACTGGCCTCGGGCGGCGCGATTTTGAGCGAGTTTCCGCTGGGCACGTTTCCGGCGCCACAGAACTTTCCCATCCGCAATCGGCTGATCAGCGGCATCGCGATTGGCGTTTTGGTGCTTGAGGCGGGAGAATTCAGCGGAACTCGAGTCACGGCGCGTTGCGCGTTGGAGCAGGGGCGAGAAGTTTTTGCGGTGCCGGGGAACGTGACCAATAAGCTCTCTTGGGGCCCTAACACGTTGATTAAGCAGGGTGCTGCCTTGGTTGCCACGTGGGAGGATGTATGGGAAGCGCTGCCTGCCGATGTCCGTCTGGCCCTGACTCCGCCGGAACCCCCTGCATCGGAAGAGGGTATTCCGTCATCACTGTTTGAGGCGGCGCAGTTGCCGCCAAGCGAGAAGAGAGTTTTCGCCTTGATGCGAGCGGATGAGTCAATTCACATCGACCAGCTTGTCGAGCGTCTGGCTTCATACCTTTCCTCGTCCGAGATCTTTAGCGCCTTGTTTGAGTTGGAGCTAAGCGGCCGGATCCGGCAGTTGCCGGGGAAGTATTTTGTGAGGTGCATCTAAGGAACGCTTTTCGCCTTTCGCTCTTCGCTTTTCGCCAGAGCAAGAAATGAGGGTCGCGGTTGAGAAACTACGAAGATCTTGAAGTTTGGCAGAAGGCCCACGCGCTTACGATCAAGGTCTATCGAGTTACGGATAGCTTTCCTCGTTCGGAGATGTTTGGGTTGACGAGCCAGGTTCGTAGGTCGGCGAGCTCCATCGGAGCAAATCTTGCCGAGGGATGTGGGCGGTGGGGAGACGCGGAACTTGGGCGATACGTCCAGATAGCCATGGGATCAGCCAGCGAGTTGCAGAATCACATGGGTCTCGCCAAGGATCTACAGTTTCTGAGCCTGGCGGAATACGCCACTATCCTGAACAAGTTGACAAGTATAAGGCAAATGCTAACTGCTTTCCTGCAAAGACTTAGGGGCGCTCGCGCCATGCGAGAATCGGCAGTACCAGTTCTGGCGAAGAGCGAATAGCGAACAGCGAAAGGCGTCGCTGCTTTTGCCGCCGCCGCCGAAACCATGCTAGCTTCGTAAACGTAATCCAGAAGATTGAGGTTCCATTGTCAAAAGGTTTAGTCATCGTCGAGTCGCCCGCCAAAGCGAAGACGATCCAAAAATATCTCGGCTCGGGCTACGAGGTCGAAGCCTCGCTCGGACACATCAAGGATTTGCCCAAGAAGTCGCTCGGGGTCGATCTCGATGAAAATTTTGCGACGGAATACGTCGTCATTCCCGGCAAAGAGAAGGTCGTCGCCCGGCTGAAGAAGCTGGCGAAGTCGGCCGACACCATCTATCTGGCGCCCGATCCTGACCGCGAAGGCGAAGCCATCGCCGCTCACCTGGCCGAAGAACTCGGTGGCGATTCGGTTGATGGCAAGAAGAAGAGCAAAAAAGGCGCAGTCACCATACGTCGCGTCACCTTCAATGAAATTACCAAGCGCGCCGTGCAGGAGGCGTTCCTGCATCCACGCGACATCGATACCAACCTGGTAGATGCCCAGCAGACCCGACGTGTGCTTGACCGGCTGGTCGGCTACCAAATCTCGCCGCTCTTGTGGGACAAAGTACGCCGCGGACTGTCCGCCGGTCGGGTGCAAACTGTGGCCTTGCGGCTCATCGTCGAGCGCGAGCGCGAAATCAAGGCGTTCGTCAAGGAAGAGTATTGGACGATTGACGCTCATCTCCACGGGGCCAAACCGCCGACCTTCTCAGCCCGGTTCGTAGGGATCGGCGACGAAAAGACGCCCATCACAAATGGCGAAGATGCGGCCAAGATCAAGACGGCTGTCGAGGCCGCCGACTGGAGCGTTCGCTCTGTTGACAAGCGCGAGCGGCGTCGCAGTCCGGCTGCGC
Source organism: uncultured Acidobacteriaceae bacterium (assembly GCA_963836295.1). Taxonomy (GTDB): domain Bacteria; phylum Acidobacteriota; class Terriglobia; order Terriglobales; family Acidobacteriaceae; genus Bog-257. Next base: position 1,407,181 of record CAWIIY010000017.1, read on the forward strand.
CGTTTACCACCAGCAAGTTCCAGCAGGATGCCTCGCGTAAGCTGCGCTTCAGCGTGAAACGCGCCATGATGATCGCCCAGCGTCTTTATGAAGGCGTTGATCTCGGCGACGAAGGTACGGTTGGACTCATTACCTACATGCGTACCGACTCACCGCAGGTGTCGAACGATGCCAAAGCTGAGGTGCGCGAACTCATTGGCAAGGAATACGGCCAGGAGTTTCTGCCCGAGTCGCCGAATACGTACAAGTCGAAGAAGAGCGCGCAGGAGGCGCACGAAGCTATCCGTCCGACCTCGGCCTCGCGGCATCCGGACCAGGTCAAGCAGTATCTGCAGGAAGACGAGTACAAGGTTTATAAGCTCATCTGGCAGCGTTTTGTTGCCTCGCAGATGAATCCCGCCGTCTTCGACCAGACCACCGTGGACATCGACGCGAACAATGGCAACCATGTGTACCGCTTCCGGGTCACTGGCTCGGTACTCAAGTTTGAAGGCTTCCTCAAGGTCTATGAGGAGTCAAAGGATTCGAAAGACGAAGAAGACGAGGCTCTAAAGCATAAGCTGCCGGTGCTGAGCGAAGGGCAGAAGCTGACTCTGAAGGGGCTCGATACCGAGCAGCACTTCACGGAACCCCCGCCGCGGTTCAATGAAGCCTCGCTGGTGAAGGAACTGGAAGAGCGCGGAATTGGACGCCCGTCCACCTATGCCGCCATTATCAGCACCATCCAGGAACGGCAGTACGTGCAGAAAATCGGCGGAAAGTTCATACCCACCGAAATTGGATTCGTGGTCACCGATCTGCTGGTAGCGAACTTCAAAGACATTTTCGATCCGCAATACACCGCCCGGCTGGAAGAGGAACTTGACGAGATCGAGGACGGCAAGGAGCGCTGGACCGACGCACTGGCCGAGTTCTACAAGAAGTTCGAGAAAGAACTCCATTACGCCGAAAAGCACATGGAGAACGTGAAGCGGATGGAGAAGCCCACCGACGAGAAATGCGAACGGTGCGGCTCGCCGCTAGTTATCAAGTGGGGCAAGCACGGCTCATTCTTTGCCTGCAGCGCCTACGACAAGACCGATCCGAATAGTTGCACGTTCACCAAGGAAAACCCCATTGACTTGCCCGATCTCGACTCGGCCGACGTGCAGGAAACCACGCAGGAAGAATACTGCGAAAACTGTGGCCGGCCGATGGTGTTGAAGCGCGGTCGCTTTGGCCAGTTCATGGCCTGCACTGGATATCCAGATTGCAAGACCACGCGCCGTCTCGACCAGGCGAAGAAGGTCCCTGATATACCGCTTGATGAGAAATGCCCGCAGTGTGGGCGTAGCCTGCTGCTGCGCCATGGCCGATACGGCGAATTTGTTTCCTGCAGCGGTTATCCCGAGTGCAAGTGGGTAAAGCAGAACTACATCGGGGTTAAGTGTCCGGAGTGCAAGACGGGAGACTTGGCTGAGAAAAAGGCCCGCCGGGGCAACTTTTTCTACGGGTGCTCCAACTATCCGAAGTGCCGGTTTACCTCGGCATATAAGCCGATAGACGAGCCGTGTCCGGAATGCGGCAGCCCGTATCTGTTGGAGAAGACCCTGAAATCAGGTACGTTCATTGTTTGTCCGAACAACAAGCGTGCCGAAGCCGCGGCGGACGAGCCCACGCGCCGCGGAAGGAAGAAAGCCGGGGATGAAAATGCGGCTAAATGTGACTACTCGCGGGAAATTCAACCGGTAGCTGTTGCATAATTAGGGACGATTCAGGAAAACGCCGCCCGACCGTAAGCGGGGCATTCCTGTGAAAAAGGGGAAAAATATGGCAGGACAATTGAAGAACGGAACGATCATAGCTCATTTGATCGTCAACGATGCTCCCAAGGCTCTGGACTTCTACCAGAACGCATTTGGAGCGGAGATCAAGGGCGTACACAAGGCTCCCGATGGGAAAGTGATGCATGCGGAGTTGAGCCTCGGCGGCGCCAGGCTGATGCTCGCCGACGAGTTTCCCGGCATGGGTGGCCGCTCAGCCAAGACCCTAGGCGGCAGCCCGGTAGTGCTGAACCTTTACGTACCGGAAGACGTGGACAGCCTGTTCAATCAGGCGGTGCAGGCGGGCGCGACGGTGGTGATGCCCCTGGCGAATCAGTTCTGGGGTGACCGTTACGGTCAGATCACGGATCCTTTTGGACACCGTTGGGCATTGGGCCAGCACGTGGAAGACGTCGCTCCTGATGAGATGGAGCGCCGCGCCAAAGAGGCCTTCGCCGCAATGGCACACAAGTAGGCTCTGCCTAGGGATCGGTTCAATCACCAAACCAAATCGAAAGGCCGTCGTCCCTGGCGGCTTTTCTAATCTAATCTCACCCGGAGGATTCATGAGCACTTCGCAAGCTACCCATCATGATGCTGAACTTATCCTGAAACTTTACGAGCTACGCCGCGAGCCGGTCATGCGCGAAGCGCGCAACTTCGTTGCCGGTTTTGCCCCCAAGTCGGTCAACGACCTTCTCGCGGTTGCCAATGCCTTTGGGACCAAAGAAAACGCCCACGTGCGACAGGTGTTCGGGTACTGGGAGATGGTTGCCTCCCTGATCGTGCACGGCACGCTGAACGCGTTGCTGGCATACGACACCCTCAGCGAAATGTACTTTGTCTATGCCAAGGTGCAGCCCTTCGTGGAAGGGTTCCGGCAGAAGTCAGGCATGTCGGAGTTTCTGGTGAACGTGCAGAAGATCGTGGAAGGCTCGGCCGAAGGCCGGGAGCGGGTGGCGCGCATGCAGAAGCGCCAGGCCGAGATGGCGGCGGCTGCCCGGTAGGGATTTAGCTCAGGTATTCCCGAATATAGGGATCGTTGCAGCGCAGCAATTCTGCGGCGGTTCCTTCGAAAATGATTTTTCCATCTCGCAGAATTAGGAACTTGACGTGGAGATCGCGGTCACTGGCGTCGGCGACCGGCACCATTTTGTTCTGCTGGCGATCGAAATAATGGCTCGCCATAGTGAATGCGTCTTGCAAGCGATGGGTCACCAACAAAGAACTGGTTTGATAAACGTCGCGCTGTTTCACCACCAGTTCGATGATGGTGTTCGAGGTTACCGGGTCGAGACCGCCGGTGGGTGAATCGTAGAGGATCACTTCTGGCTGAGTGATGATGGCCCGGGCGATTGCCACCCGGCGCCGCATGCCGCCGGATAGCTCCGACGGAAACAGATTGACGGTATGTTCCAGTTCCACGAAGCGCAATGCCTCGAGCACTCGGGAATGGATTTCGTCGGTCAGCCGCCCGGTCTCTTCCATCAAGCGATAAGCGACGTTCTCCTCCACCGTCAACGAATCGAAGAGCGCGCTCTCCTGGAAGACCATACCGATCTTGCGCCTCAGGTCGAACAGGTCCTCCTCACGCATCTCGGTAATCTCTTCCCCGAGGACCGTAATGCGCCCAGCATCGGGCTTCAGTAATCCCAGTGCCAGCTTTAGGATCAGCGTTTTCCCCGTGCCCGCCGTGCCCATCAGGATTTTGGTTTCTCCGCGCGGCAACTGAAACGAGATACCCTCCAGCACCGGGTGTTCGAAAGCAATCTCAACATTGTCGAAGCGAATGACAGGCTCTCCCGGTAACAGGGACGTTGGTTGAGGCTGTTCTACCGGCGGTGCAAGGCTCGACATGATTAGTACTGGAAGATTCCCATAAGCAGTCGGGTGATGAAAAAATCGCTGACCAGGATAAGGACGGACGCTGCGACCACCGCTTGGGTGGTAGCACGTCCAACACCTTGCGTCCCGCCCTTGGCCGACAGTCCGTAGTAGCAGCCGATGCTGGATATGATGAAGCCAAAGATTACGGGCTTACAGAGACCCATGAACACATCTCCAAAGCGCAGTGCCTGATAAGCAGTGGTCCAGTACTGGTTGGGGTCCAGCCCTAACAAGGCGTAGGAAATAAAGAAGCCACCGGTAAGTCCGACCAAGTCAGAGATGATGCTGAGAAAAAACAACATGACCACGCTGGCGATGACGCGCGGCGTGACCAGTTTCTTGGAAGGATCGACACCCATGGCGCGCATGGCGTCGATCTGCTCCGTGACTTTCATGGAGCCCAATTCGCTTGCCATGCCGCTGGAATTGCGGCCGGCTACCATCAGTCCCGTCAGTACCGGTCCCAACTCGCGCACCATCGAAAGGGCAACCAGTTTGCCCGTCAGCGACAGTGAACCGAACTGCTGCAACGTGCTGGAGGTTTGTAAAGCCAGCACGGCACCGGTGAAGAAACCGGTCAGCACCACGATGGGCAGCGAGCCAACCCCGATGGAATCAGCCTGCAAGAGGGTGTCCGCAAAGTAGCGAGGATGTCCGAAAATATTACTGAGCGAGCGTCCGGCGAGCAGGGAGTAATTCTGCACTGCCTCGACGTTGTCCTTGGCAATTTCCGTTGGCGAGAAGATTGGCATCCTGGATTCCAGAAAAGTGATACGAACGAAAATATACCAGAGCGGCGTTGACGGACCAGCTTTTGAAGGTTGATGAGCGCCTCACGGGGGTCCACTCAAGGGAAAACTAGCCCCCTCGCGTCCCAAAAGATGCGTAGAACTCGCTTGCTGGAGAAAGCCGGCTTGTCTCAAAACTTTGCGTGAGGGTGGGGGTTGATTTACTATCCAATGCCTAGCTGTTGCCGCGGCACGCCAGGAGGCGCGCGTATGGCGTTTCAGGTTGATCGGAGTCCGTTCGATCCAGAGTCGGGATTCGAGTATTACATTTGCTTCAAACCTCCTACTGAGGTCGAGGGAGATGAAGTAGAGTCGCGGATTTCCGTCGAGGCGGCGCTCTCCGTGTCGGAGACCGGAGATGTGGCCGACCTCAGCTTCATGCTGCCCAAGATGTGCCGCAACGATCACGCGCTCTCCTTTCTGAAACGCGATCCGTCGGCAGCGTGCGTAGAGAACCGGGTTTTTATCGCATTGCCGGGCCTAAACGGCGATGCCGTGTTCAATGCTCCGGCGACGCTCGAACTGGACCATGCCGGACGCATCGTTGCCATCGAAATCAACGGCTGCATTCCCAAGACCAGCACCTTTCGTCCCGGCCACGCGTAAGGCGGAGTCGCTATTCGCTCTTAGCCTTCAGCCGTCAGCTCTCAGCCGTCAGCTAAACCGTTTGCTCTTTGCTCTTTGCCATTCGCGTTTCGCCGTAAACGACAACTCGGGAATTCAGTAACTGGATGTGGTTGCGTTGGAGTTCTGTGCAAAGCTGATGTCTGAGTGGTCGACGACAGGTGGTCTATGCGGACGGTCAAGCGCCGGTCGGGCAATAGCCATGGGCTGACGGCTGACGGCCAAAAGCGAAAAGTGAAAGGCGAATGGCGAATGGCGAAGAGCGGAAGTTCGGTATGATATCGGCGTGGACGACGTAACTGTATTTGTTCTTGCGGGCGGTCGCAGCTCACGCATGGGCACGGACAAGGCGCTGCTCTCGCTTGGCGGGGAGACGCTACTGGAGCGTACATTGCACACCGCGGCGGCCGTCGCCAACACGGTTCTCATCGTTGGCCCGCGCGCACGCTACGCGCGATACGGCGATGTGGTCGAGGATGTGTTCCCCGATTGCGGTCCACTGGGCGGAATCCATGCTGCCCTGTGCGTCACACAAACCGAGCTGAATCTCGTGCTTTCAGTGGACACGCCGCTGATGGGTCCAGATTTTCTCGCTTGGCTACTGGCAACCTGGCACGGGCAAGTAGTGAGCCGATCATGGTCGCCGAAGCGCTGGGAGGGCTGCAGCCGCTCGGCGCCGTCTACCGTCGCCCGTTGCGGGCCGTAGCGGAACAGGCGCTGAAAAGTGGCGACTATAAAATCGGACACTTGTTTTCGCTCGCGCCTACGCGCTATGTTGCCGAAGCTGAAATCCTTGCGGCGGGTTTCTCGCCAATGGTCTTTCGCAACGTGAATACTTCTCAGGAATACGAAGATCTGGTACAGGAGACAGATGCTTTGCGAGGGAGAGGCACCGGCGTATGAACGAGCAAAAACCCTACATCGAATTTCAGGATGTGCACAAAGCGTTCGGCAGCAATGTCGTCCTCAATGGCGTGAGCTTCGACGTCATGCCCGGCGAGACCGTTTGCATCCTGGGGCGCAGCGGGGTCGGTAAGTCTGTTTCTCTGCACGAGATCATGGGCTTCCTTAAGCCCGACAAAGGGCGAGTTTGGGTGGCCTACGAGGACATTACCGACTATGGCGAGGAGGACTTGGAGCGCATCCGCAAGAAAGTAACCATGGTGTTCCAGAATGGAGCTCTCTTCGATTCCCTGACCATCGGCGAGAACGTCGCCTTCCCCCTGCGCGAGCGTGGTGGCTTGCAGGAAGAGCAGATCTACCAGATCATCGATGGCCTGCTCGACATGGTAGGAGTGCGCGAGTTCCGCGATCTGCTGCCGTCCGACCTGTCGACGGGTATGAAGCGTTCAGTAGCCATCGCCCGCGCCCTGGCTGCGCAGCCTGACGCGGTGCTTTACGATGAGCCCACCACCATGGTCGACCCCTTGATGGCGCACCTGCTGGGCGACTTGATCAAGAAACTCAAAAAGCAGTTGAAGCTGACCAGCATCGTGGTTACGCACGACATGGCGCTCGCCAAGAAGCTCGCTGACCGCCTGCTGTTTCTGTACGAGGCACGCGCCATCTTCTTTGGGACGTTTGCGGAAATGGCCAATTGCCAAGAGCCCATAGTCCAGGAATTTCTCGAACTCGATTCCATGGACTTCGAGCGTTACTTCGGCGCACGGCGTCCGGCGCACCAGCCGCGTGTGTAACGCGATGGATACGGCTCACGGCCGCCTCAGAAGCCCTGCGCGACCAACCGCTCCACCGTGAGCGCTCCGGTCTGCTCCTCACGTCTGGCCCATTTCTCCAGGTACTTCGCGACGATATCGGTCTCGATATTCACCGGATCGCCAGGCTTCAGCGAAGCCAGGTTCGTCATTTTCACGGTGTGCGGAATGATGGCAATTGTGAGGCGCAGACCTTCGAGCTTCGCTACCGTGAGGCTGATGCCTTCAATGGCGATTGAGCCCTTGAACACGACATACTTCTCCAACTCTTCGGGGATATCGATCAGCAGCCAGAAGTCATCGGCTTTGACAATCCGCTGCAAGCCCACGAATCGACCCGTGCCATCCACGTGTCCTTGCACCATGTGGCCACCCATGCGGCCATCTGCTTTCAGCGGTAGCTCCAGGTTCACCAGGGCGCCCTCGGTGACACGCGAGAGGGAAGTCAACCTCCAAGTTTCGGCGGCCAGATCGGCACTGAAGGCTTGGGGCGTGATATCGAGTGCAGTCAGGCAGACGCCACTCACGGCGACGCTGTTTCCCTGCTGCAACTGCTTTGCGGTGGCCGGCGCGTTGATCGTAATGCGGTGATTGCCTCCAGCTTCGATAATGCTCGCGATGGTTCCAACTTCTTCAACGAGTCCAGTAAACATGATGATGACCTCGGTGTTAGATCGCTCTTCGCTCTTCGTTTTTAGCTCTTAGCCTCCAGCCGTCAGCCTTGCGCACACGCGCTGGTTGCTAAAAGCGAAATGCTAACCGCTACGTGTCCTGCACCAAGTGAATGTCATCCGCGTAAGGATCCCGCAGATAGCCTTCCACGGCAAAGTCTTCCCCGAAGCGATGCAGCTCCAGCGACTTCACATAAGCCGCTTCGCTGATGCGGCGATATCCAGCGCCGAGCGCAAACGGAATGGATCCCGTGCCCGCGAGGATCTTCGGCGCATAATAAAAGAAAATCTTGTCTACCACGCCCGTCGACAGAGCAGCCCAATTCACCATGGCGCCGCCTTCGACAATGAGGCTTGTGATTTCACGGCCGCCGAGATTCGCCAGCACATTTTCGAGATCAGGCCGACCGTCGATGGTCGGGGAACCGCTGGGAAACGGAATGGTGCCATCCTCCGCGGGACGACGCATCGGCACCTGCTCAACCGTTACACCGCGCGCCTCCAGTTCACGCCGCTTGTTCTCCTCCGCTAAGCAGCAGAAGACAATGAGATCTTCACGCGCTGTCTTGACTACGCGCGAGTCGAGCGGCAAACGCAGGCGGGAATCGAGGATCACCCGTAGCAAGGGCCTGCGGCGGGCTAGGCCGGTGCGGTCGGTGAGCAGTGGATCGTCCGCGATCACGGTGCCCACTCCCACCATTATGGCATCGTTGGCGTGGCGCAACTGGTGCACATGCGCCCGTGCTTCTTCGCTGGTGATCCAGCCTCCGCTCGCCGTGAGGGGAGCTAGAGAGCTGGGTATTGCGCCTTCGCCCGGGGGTGGAGCAATCTTTCCGTCGAGCGTCATTGCCGTCTTGAGCGTGACGAAAGGAGTTTTCTGCCGAATATACTTCGCGAAGGACTCATTCAGCTTCTTGGCTTGGTGTTCGCCAAGGCCTTCCAGCACCTCGATCTTGGCGTTGCGCAACCTGGCCAGCCCGCGTCCACTGACTGCCGGATTGGGGTCGCGCATGGCTACAAAGACGCGCTTCACACCAGCGGCAATCAGGGCGTCCGCGCATGGGCCGGTGCGTCCCACGTGGGAGCAGGGCTCGAGATTCACGTAAAGTGTGGCGCCGCGAGCACGGTCTCCGGCCGCCTCCAACGCCAGCGCTTCTGCATGCTTGTGGCCCTCGTAGGTGTGCGAACCGCGCCCGATGATCTTGCCCCCGTCGTCAACAAGAACCGCTCCAACGCAGGGGTTCGGAGAAGCGAGGGCAATGCCTTTGCGGGCGAGTTCCAGCGCTTGCTGCATGAACCTTTTGTCGCTCGAGGGCTTAATCATTTCAATTGAACAGCGAATTGACGAAGTCCTGCGGATTGAAGGGCAGAAGATCGCTGACTTTTTCACCAACTCCAACGTAGCGTACCGGTAAGCCAAGTTCCTTCGAGATGGCCACCACCACGCCCCCTTTGGCAGTGCCGTCGAGCTTGGTAAGCACGATGCCAGTCACGCCGGCGGATTGAGTAAACAACCGGGCCTGCTGCAATCCATTCTGGCCGGTGGTCGCGTCCATGACGAGCAAGGTTTCGTGAGGGGCATTGGGGCTGAGGCGTTGTGCAGTGCGCCGCATCTTCGCCAGCTCCTCCATCAGGCTACTCTTGGTATGCAGACGGCCGGCTGTGTCCACGATGACGTAGTCGATAGTGCGTGCCTTGGCCGCTTGCATCGCATCAAAAAGCACCGCTGCCGGATCTCCGCCGGGCTTGTTCTTAATGACTTCGGTCCCGGTGCGGTCGCCCCATATCTCGAGTTGCTCGATGGCCGCGGCGCGAAACGTGTCTGCCGCCGCCAGCAGCACAGTCTTGCCCTGAGCGCGCAGTGCATAGGCCAGCTTGCCGATGGTAGTGGTTTTGCCCACTCCGTTTACCCCTACCACCAGGATGACCTCCGGTTCGCCTTCAACTTTCCGAACTGGCCGCTTGTCCGCGGTATCCAGGATGGCGAGCAATTCGTCTTTCAGCACACGTTTTAACTCTTCGACGTTGCCCACCTGCTTGCGATCGACTTTCTCTCGCAACGCCGTCAGCACGGTCGAGGTCGTCGCGGTGCCCAGATCGGCGGTGAGTAGGGTCGCCTCCAGGTCATCGAGAGTGTCGCGGTCGATCTCCTTGCGGATGGCGACAACCTCTTCAATGCGTTCACTGAGGGTCTCGCGCGTGCGCGTGACCGCCTCTTTCATGCGTTGCAAGAAACTGGGCTTTTCTTCGGTGTTGCCAAATAAGGTTTGAATCATGCAGGAATCCGGCGCGCCGGTCGCCTGAATATCGTGGCGGAGCTAACTTGCCCCTTCCACGATTGCGATGGGTCGCGAAAGCTCATTATAGACAAGCGGTTGCGGCGCCGCTGTGATTCGCTGTCGTGATCCTGTGCGCTGGATTGCAGGAATCTGGCCCACGCGCCAGTTCATCCAACGAACATATCCTTGACGAGGAGGCATCATGGCGAAGTGTGAGCACTTGAAGCAAGCCGATTTAAATGTCCCGCCGAGCGGCGAAGGCTGCAAAGAATGTCTCGAGACCGGCCAGCGTTGGGTGTACTTGCGCAAATGTCTGGTCTGCGGACACGTCGGCTGTTGCGATTCCTCTCCCGGTCAGCACGCCAACAGGCACTTTAAAGAGACGGGTCACCCCGTGATGGAGGCGTTCAACTCGGGTGAATGGAAGTGGTGTTATGAACACCAGGCCTATGTTTGATTCTGCGACGACCAACTGACTGGCCCGGCTTTTCATTTCGCGCCGGGCCGAATGTTTGTGTACTCTGTACGTCAGCCGTTTTACCGGCAACTGTTAGTGACAATCGATGCCATTTTCTAACCGCACCAGCATACTGCTTCGCCTGGGTGCGCGTGTAAGGCTGTGCCTCGTTCTCGCGCTCCTGGCCACGGCAGCCTTCGCGCAAGTTCCATCTCCCTGGGTCGATACCAAGCCGCTGCCGATCGATACCGGCGACGCCGGATTGAAGGAGATGTTGCGCCGCTTGCATACCACGGCGCGTCTCATGCACACGGTCGCGCATCCCGACGACGAAGACGGAGGCATGCTTACGCTTGAATCTCGCGGCCACGGTGCGACCGCGTTGCAGCTCACCTTAAATCGCGGCGAAGGCGGCCAGAACAAAATAGGCAGCAATCTCCTGGATGAACTTGGTATCGTTCGCACCTTGGAGCTGCTTGCCGCCGACCGTTACTACGGGGTCGAACAGCGTTTCACCCGGGTTGCCGATTTTGGATTCTCTAAGACCGCGGAAGAAACGTTCCAGATGTGGCACGGCCACGACGTCGCGCTTGGCGGCATGGTGCGAGTGATTCGCATCTTTCGTCCTGACGTGATCTGCACGCGTTTTCAGGGCAACAGCCGCGACGGCCACGGCAACCATCAGGCCTCGGGAATCCTCACTAGGGAAGCGTTTCGCGCGGCTGCCGATCCGGCACGCTTTCCCGAGCAGATTCGCGAAGGGCTGCAACCCTGGCAGGCGAAGAAGCTGTACATGGACAACGTTCGCGGTACGGAAGATCGGACCATCGAACTTAACACGTCGCAGTACGACCCACTGCTTGGCGAGACCTATGTGCAATTTGCTTGGAAGGGGCTGAAGCACCAGCTTTCGCAAGGCGCCGGCGCATGGACTCTTCCTGAAGGTCGCCGCACCAGCTACTACAAGCTGATCGATACTGTGTTGCCGAACGCACCCGCCGCAGGTGCGCATGAGAAGGATTTCTTCGACGGGATCGACACCTCGTTACCTGGCTTGGCATCACGGTTGGGCGCCGATCAGGCTAAAACCCCCTGGTTGGGCCCGCAGCTCGAGGCAATTGCGAAGACAGTGGACGAGGCCACCGCAGCAGTCCAGACAAACGACCAGGCGGCAGCAAAGTCATTGCTGCGTGGTCTCAACCTGACACGAGCGCTGGTCAATAAGGTTGAGCAATCAAATTTGACAGGTGCGGAGAAAGCCGACTTGCTCGCTTCTTTGCGTACCAAGCAAGAGCAGTTTGAGCAAGCAGCCAATCTGGCGTTGGATCTCGACATCGGAGTGGGCCCGGGCACTCCCGATGGCCGCCCCATGGCGGAAGCCTTTCCCACCGCGAATGGTGACGTGCTGGCCGCGGTCATCACGGCAGGGAAGTCGTTTCTGCTGCTGGCGAAGCTACACAACGGCAGCTCACTGCCGCTGGATCTGAAGCAGCTTGCGCTCGATGTTCCGCCGGGCTGGAGATCTGAGCTGTTCATGGATAAAGTGCCGAAAAGAATCGCGCCCGGCGACGGCTGCGCGCTCACGTTCCGGGTGATGCCGCCCGCGGATGCGGAGCTCACTAAGGCTTACTTTCATCGCGACAATCCCGAGACAGACGCCATCTACCAGATTGACAACCCAAAGTATGTGACCCTTGCCCTGCCTCCGCCTTCCGTAGCAGTTCATGCCGTGTACAGCATAAATGGCGAAGAAGGTGAGATTCGCAGCTTCGCACGCACCCCGATGCATGATACGCAAGGTGAGGCATGGTCCATGCCGCTTGCGGTGGTGCCACCGTTTTCGGTGGAGACCTCGCCCAGCACTCAAATCATCCCCGCCGGTTCCAACCCTTCCGCGCAGTTGAGCGTAATGGTGCGCTCGACTGTGGCTGAGGCGAGCGGAACCGTACATCCCGAAATACCGGCGGGATGGAAGGTCGAACCGCAGTCGGCGACGGTCGACTTCAGCAAGACTGGTGAACATGTGGCCGAATTCGAGATTTTGCCGGATGGAGCGAAAGAGTCCCGCTACCAGGTACGAGCCCTACTGAACGCCAACGATCACGACTACAGAGAAGGCTACAGCTTGGTTACCCGGCCTGATCTTGGTGGTTTCTTCTACTACCAACCCGCGTTGCAGCGCGCCAGCGTGGTGGAAGTGAAGGTACCGAAGGGCCTGAAGGTTGGCTATGTTATGGGGGCCGGTGACGACATCCCGATTGCCTTGCGGCAGGTTGGCCTGGACGTCACATTAATCACACCTGACGATCTTGAGCACGGCGATCTCACGCGCTTTGGCACAATCGTACTCGGCATTCGCGCGTACGATACCCGCGATGACGTAAAAAAGTACAATCAGCGAATCCTCGATTATGTGCGCGATGGAGGAACCCTGCTGGTGCAATACAATACCTCGCCAAACGAATTCAACGCCGGTCACTATACTCCGTTTCCAGCGCAACTTAGCCGCGAGCGTGTAACCGTGGAACAGGCGCCGGTCACCATCCTCGATCCACAAAGCCCGGTGTTCCATTACCCAAACCAAATCACAGCGCGTGATTTTGACGGCTGGGTGCAGGAGCGTGGCTTGTACTTTATGGATCAGTGGGACCCCCACTTCGCCCCGCTTTTGGCGTGCAACGATCCGGGCGAGCAGCCGCAGAAAGGCGGGCTGTTGCTGGCGCCGTACGGAAAAGGCTATTACATGTACACGGGATATGCCTTCTTCCGGCAGTTGCCATTCGGAGTGCCGGGAGCGATCCGTCTCTACGTGAACCTGCTGAGCGTGGGACATGAACCAAAGTAGTTCGCCTGAGCAGCCCGAACTGATTCGCGGCGTAGGACTGGCGGGCGCAACCACGCTAAACATGATTGACATGATCGGCGTGGGGCCCTTCATTACCATTCCCCTGATTGTGAGTGCGGCGGGCGGCCCACAGGCCATGCTCGGCTGGATATTGGGCGCAGTCTTCGCCCTGTGCGATGGCCTGGTCTGGGCCGAACTGGGGGCAGCCATGCCGGGCGCCGGCGGCTCGTATCGCTACCTCAAGGAAATTTACGGACCCCAAACCCTCGGACGGCTGCTGTCGTTCCTTTTCATCTGGCAACTTTCGTTTAGTGCACCCTTGTCCGTTGCTTCGGGCTGCATCGGACTGTCTCACTATGCCGGGTACCTGTGGCCCGGACTTGACCGCACGCTCGTAGAGCACACCGTTCGTGCCAGCCTGCCCGTGCTCGGTGCGCTCGAAGTTAGGCTGGTCTGTAATGCCGGGTACGTTCGTCGCAATGGCGACCTGCGCGCTGGTCGTTATCCTCCTCTACCGGCGCATCACAGCAGTCGCCAAAATTGCTGAATTGCTTTGGGTAGGTGGAGCTCTGGCGATGACTTGGATCATCCTGGCGGGGTTCATGCACTTTCACTCAGCTCTCGCATTTGATTTTCCGCCGGGAGCCTTTCGCCTCTCTCACGAGTTTTTCATCGGCCTGGGTGCGGCAATGCTGCTCACCACTTACGACTACTGGGGCTATTACAACGTGTGTTTTCTGGGCGGGGAAGTGAAGAGCCCGGGACGCACGATTCCACGTGCCCTAATTCTTTCCATACTCGCGGTGGCTGCGCTCTATGTCCTGATGAACCTTGCCGTGCTGGGTGTGATCCCGTGGAGGGAACTGGTCGGTCACTCGAATCGACAGGATAGCTACGTCATGTCGGTCTTCATGCAGCGAATCTACGGGAACTGGGCGGGGCGTGCCGTGACCGGATTGATCATGTGGACCGCGTTCGCTTCAGTGTTCTCCCTGTTGCTGGGCTATTCGCGGGTGCCCTACGCTGCGGCGCTCGATGGCAATTATTTCCGCGCTTTTGCGCGAGTGCACCCCCAACATCACTTTCCTACAGTTTCGCTATTGGCACTTGGCGGAGTTGCGATGCTATTTTGCTTGTTGCGGCTGGCCGACGTGATTGCCGCCCTCGTCGTCATACGAATCCTGTTGCAGTTCATCGTGCAAGCGGTTGGCTTGATGGTGCTACGCAAGCGTCGACCTAATATGCCGCGACCTTTCCGCATGTGGCTTTATCCGCTGCCCGCGCTGCTGGCGATCGCGGGATTCCTCTTCATTCTGGTGGCGCGAAAGAATTTTCTACGCGAAATCCGTTATGCAGTCGTCATACTCATTGCGGGCTTGCTGGTTTACCTGGTGCGCTCGTGGCGGCGTGGCGAGTGGCCCTTCTCAGCCCACCCGGCGGGCGCAGAGGCCACGGGATGAGGTCAACCACGCCAGGGCGGCTGGTCACGATTTGCCAGCGACTCGCAACGTCGGCGGCCGAATCCGGACGCGTCGGGCTTACGTTTCCGCCGCCGTACGGTCAGACTCTCGATGGCCACGAGCGGAGCATGGCGAGAACAAAGCGTGCCCCCAGTTGCCGCCCCTGCGACGGTCGAGGGATCTAAGTCCATGTCCGAACTTGGATCCATCCCCGAGCTTCCCATTGTGCGTCCGCGGCGGCGCAGCGTGCTCGGCCCGTTGCATGAACCCTTGTTCCGCACTCTGTGGATTGCGGCGGTCGTAAGCTACACCGGCACCTGGATGCAGAACGTCGGCGCCGGATGGCTAATGACCTCGTTGACCATGTCACCGCTGATGGTGGGACTGGTGCAAGCGGCCGGCAGCATCGCCGTATTCCTGGTAGTTCTGCCAGCGGGCGCAATCGCCGATCTGGTGGATCGCCGCAAGCTTCTGCTCGTTACCCAGACATGGATGGTGGTGGCGGCTGCGGGACTCGGCGTGCTCACCATAGCAGGCAAAATAACTCCCTCACTGCTCTTGCTGCTTACTCTGCTGATGGGCTTTGGCGCGGTGCTGAACGATCCCGCCTGGCAGGCCATCACCCCAGAGATTGTTTCGCACCAGAACTTTGCCGCCGGTATTGCGTTGAATTCCGCCGGATTTAACGTGGCCCGTTCGATTGGTCCCGCGCTCGGGGGCCTGGTAATTGCCGCGGCTGGCTCAGGCATTGCATTTCTGCTGAACGCGTTTTCCTTCTTCGGCGTCATTTACTTCCTGTACCAATGGAAGCGCAAGCCCGGCCGCACGTCTATGCGAGTGGGCCACATGCTCACGGCGATGTTCGAAGGCTTCCGGCACATGCGAACCTCGGTGCCCATGAAGGCCGTCCTGGTACGTAGCGCGGTGTTCAGTATTTCAGCTAGCGCTCTACCAGCGCTGTTGCCGCTGTTGGCGCATCCGTTCGGATCGCAAGGCTACGGCCTGTTGCTGGGCTTCTTTGGATTGGGCGCGCTGGCGGGCGCTACGCTACTGCCGTTCTTTCGGCACAAATTATCGGCGGATGTGCTTGTGTCCCTTTCCACCGCGGTGTTCGCATTGGCCACCTTCGCCGCAGGCAGGTGGCAAACTTTCGCCGTACTCTCGGTGACGATGTTGATTGGCGGGGTTGCGTGGATTCAAATCCTCGCCAGCTTGAACGTATCGGCACAAACCATGTCGCCGGGCCACCTGCGCGCTCGGGCGATTTCCATGTACCTGCTGGTTTTGCAGGGCGGACTGGCGGGCGGCGCCGCGCTCTGGGGGGAGATTGCTGAGCGCATGGGCATGACCCGTTCCTTGTCCTATGCTGCCCTGGGCTTAGGAGTAGGTGTGCTGGCGAGCTTCTGGTTCCGACTGCGTTCGGTCGAAATCCACCCCAACGCCCTG
The DNA here is from genome assembly GCA_963836295.1 of uncultured Acidobacteriaceae bacterium. Taxonomy (GTDB): domain Bacteria; phylum Acidobacteriota; class Terriglobia; order Terriglobales; family Acidobacteriaceae; genus Bog-257. The sequence goes on from CAWIIY010000017.1 coordinate 1,423,155, forward strand.
GCAATGGATTAGAATTCCTCATCACGCGCTTCGGCCACGATTTTACATAGACGGTTCCAGTGGAGGCTTTCTCAATGAACAAGCAAGTCGTGATGGGAATTTTGTTGTTGTCTCTCGCCCCAATAGGCAGTGCGGCTGCGGCAAATCCGCAAGCCGCCATGCAAGCTAAACCCGATCAGAAACCCACATTTGCGATGGTACTGAGCCATTCGCTGAGCAATACCGAGCAAGAAGTGGTCCAGGCCGCTGAGGCCATGCCAGAGGACAAATTTAATTTCGCTCCCAGCCAAGGCGACTTTAAGGGTGTGCGGACGTTCGCGCAGCAGATAAAACATATTGCGGCTGTCAACTACATGCTCGGAGCGGGAATCCTGGTTGAGAAACCGCCCGTGGACTTAGGGGGAGAGAACGGGCCCGACAAGATCACGTCGAAGGCAGATGTGGTTCAATTCCTGAAAGATTCGTTTACCTATCTGCACAAGGCACTCAACAGTATCAACGAGAGCAACATTCTGGAGCAGGTCCCGTTTCCATTCGGCCCAAACCACAAGGTCTCGCGACTCGGACTTGCGGTGATTGCCCTCAGCCATCCCTTCGATCACTATGGTCAGATGGTCGAATATCTGCGGATGAACAATATCATTCCTCCGGCGAGCCGGCCAAAGAAGTAGCTCGGGTCGGTTGCTTCCTATTATTACAGGAACAAGGCGCGAGCGATCGCGCCTTTCCCATTCTTGCCCAGCGACGGTTCACATCCTCGACGGACGCGCACGTTTGTGGTGCGTGTTGACGCGGATTCGCTGGCTACATCTATCCACCTCGCGCCCCCGAAGCCAAATCAGTGCGGCATACGTTAGGATGAGATACGCCGAGTCAGAGGCGTACCTGAATGCATATACCTGACGGCTACTTGAGTCCATCTACCTGCGCGGTGTTGTATGCAGCCGCGATTGCGGGTTGGTACTCCGCGCTGAAGCGCGTGAAGCGTATGCTGCTCAGCCGCATGGTCCCGCTGATTTCGGTGTTTGCTGCATTCTCCTTCGTCGTAATGATGTTTAACCTGCCGCTGCCGGGAGGCACCACCGGCCACGCCTTGGGCGTCACCATTGCCGCCATCGTACTCGGTCCCTCAGGAGCGATTCTCGCCATCTCGATCGCACTCGCGATCCAGGCATTATTCTTCGGCGACGGCGGCATTAGCACCCTGGGAGCTAACTGCTTCAACATGGCGATCGTGGCCTCTCTGGTCGCTTACGCAAGCTACAGATTGATTGCCGCCGGCGCAGCAATTGCGTCTAAACGGAGAGTCGCAGCAGCCGCTATCGCCGGATATCTTGCGGTAAATGTCGCGGCTTTGATCGCCGCCATCGAGTTTGGTATTCAACCCGCGCTCTTCCACGACGCCAAGGGAATGCCCCTGTATGCGCCCTATCCGCTCAGCATTGCGGTGCCTGCGATGATGATCGGGCACCTGACCGTGGCCGGTTTGGCCGAAGCGGTGATCTCCGCGGGGCTGGTCGCTTATCTACAGGCTGCCGATCCCGCTCTCTTGCGCAATACCGCAGGAGTGCCGCCTGCTGCGGCTGGACTGCCCGTAATCGTGCCTGCTGCAGGGAACTCGCTACGCAGGCTATGGATCGCTGTAGCTTTGCTGATGTTGCTTACGCCGCTTGGAATCCTGGCGGCGGGCAAAGCGTGGGGCGAGTGGTCTCCATCCGAGCTTGCGAAGCGACAGAGCAATGTACAAGCGGCTGGCGCCTCGAGCGATGCAGCCCATTCCGCGTTTCCCGCTGGAATGCAGCGGCTCGCCAAGCTCTGGACCGCTCCATTTCCGGCCTACGCGCCCACCTTTGTAAAGAGTGCACGATTCGGCTATTTTCTTTCCGCCATGTTTGCAGTTGGCGTTGTGCTTTTGGTTTCTCTGGCAATGCAGCGCTGGGCTGAGCGACGACGAGAAGCGGGTTCCTGATGGAGCGCGGCGGCTTCCTGGCTTCGACAATGATTGGCTTCGCGCGCGCCTTGGCGCGCGCCATGGCTTCGGAACAGATTGCTCGCCAAGCTGGACTGTTACAATCGCTCGACCCGCGGGTCCGCGTCATCGGGCTATTCTCGATGGTTGCGGCGGCCGTACTCTCGCGGAAGATCGCGGTGGTTGGCGCTTTGTTTCTCGTCGCGGTGATCCTGGGGATTCTGTCCGGGGTCAGTATCGCCATGTTGGCAAAGCGCGTGTGGCTCGTCGTTCTAGGTTTCACGGGAGTAATTGCACTTCCTGCGATATTTCTTACTCCAGGAGATCCAGTTAGGGCTTTTGCGGGCGGGCCGCTCCACATTACTGTGCAAGGTCTGCAAACCGCCGCGCTACTGATTACGCGGGTGGAAACTGCGGTGACGTTCACATCGTTATTGGTGCTGTGTACCCTATGGACTCATGTGCTCAAGGCGCTGCGGGCTTTTCGTCTGCCTCAGGAGGCGATCATGATGCTGGCGATGACGCATCGCTACATCTTTCTTCTGGTCGAAACGGCGGGCCAGATGTTTGAATCGCGCCAGAGCCGGACGGTGGGTGTCGTGAGTGGCCCGGCCGGCCGTCGTATTACCGTCAGGACCGCCGGCGTCCTGCTCAGCAAGAGCATTGAGCTAAGCAACGAGGTCTATCTTGCGATGCAGTCGCGAGGATTCCAGGGGGACATTCGAATCCTGTCGGACTTTCACATGCGGTCGTGGGACTATCTAGGACTTGCGGCCTTCCTGGCTGCGGGCAGTCTCTTCGTGTGGCTGGGAAGGTAGATCGTCAATGCCGCCAGTCTTCGAATTGCGGGACGTCTATTTCGAATACGACGGTATTCCGGCGCTCCACGGTCTCTCGGTTCAGATCGCAGAAGGGGAAAGCGTTGCGCTATTAGGCGCGAACGGTTCGGGCAAATCCACGCTCTTAAAAATTCTCGACGCGCTGTATTTTCCTTCGCGCGGTCAAGTTAGCTTTGGCGGCCAGCCACTTATGCCGGAAGCGTTGCAACAGGAGAAGTTCGCCTTTTCGTTTCGTAGAAGGGTTGCACTGGTGTTTCAGAATCCCGACGCGCAGCTATTCAATCCGACAGTTTTTGACGAGGTCGCGTTTGGCCCGCTGCAAATGCAATGGCGGAAGGAGAAGCTGCCTATCGAGCGTCAACGCAACCATGGAGCTCATGGGCATTGCCCATCTTCGCGATCGCCCACCCTACCGACTGTCTGGCGGGGAAAAGAAACGAGTCGCTCTGGCCTCGGTAATCGTGCTCGACCCGGACGTTCTGCTACTGGATGAACCAACGTTGGCGCTCGATCCACGCAGTCAAAGCCAGCTTATTGATTTAATCCAAGAGTGGAAAGGCTCGTCAAAAACCGTAGTCGCGGCGACGCAGCAATTGGAGATCGTAGACGACATCGCGAGCCGGATCCTGGTGCTGGAAGCGGGAACCGTCGTCGCCACCGGCACGCCCACCGAGATTTTGTCGAACTATGAATTGTTGCTGCGGGCCAACCTGGTGCATGCTCATCGGCATTCGCACGGTATGATTACGCACTCGCATCCGCATCTTCACTCACACTCAAAACACCAACACTAGAACGGAATCGGGGCCGGTTTTCGGCTTGTAGGGTGCGCGGCGCACGGTCAATCCCGATGCAGCCGTCAGTCTTTCAGGTAGGGCAGCAGTTCTTTGAATTGTGCCGTCCCCGAACAACGCAGCAGTTCATACATCATCATCTCGGTGGAGGAGATGACTGCGCCCGCAGCCCGCATACGATCAAGCCCGATGCGCCAGTTCCATTCCGTGCGTGAACTCACCGCATCGGAGGCGATGTGCACCAGGTAGCCATCGTTGAGCGCGCCGAGTGCTGTTTGCATGACGCAGATGTGCGTCTCCATACCACAAAGCAATAGAGTATTGCGCCTGCCGGAAAGCGCCTTGAGCCCCGCGCGGAAGACATCGCTGCCAAAACAACCGAACTCAAGTTTGTCGATGGCTGCAACGTCGGGTAGCAGGGAAGAGACTTCCGGGACGGTTGCGCCGAGTCCTTTGCTGTATTGCGTTGTCATCATGATTGGAATCGACAAAATCTTTGCCAGGCGCACAAGTAGCTGTGAATTCTTGACCAGCATTTCTTTGTTGAAGACTGGAGGCAGCAACTTCTGCTGGATGTCTACTACGATCAAGGCGCAATGCTCGGACTCGAGCGGGCGTCGCGCGACCTCGGTTACGTCATTTGAAGTGACAGCATTCATCACCGATGACATAGAACTTCCTCCCAGCGTTTTACTGATGTTCATTCTAGCGTTTTGCCCGTCGTCGGGGGGACGCACGACAAAGAATTTCGCGTCGGACGTGCTTGTCCAGCAAAGTTGACGCTCCGTTCGCGCAACCAATACAATCCGATTAGTCAAGGCACTCGGAGCACGTTGGCCGTAGCTACTCTGCTGCCCCCTCGTTCAATGGTAGGACAGCTGACTCTGGATCAGCATATCGGGGTTCGAATCCCTGGGGGGCAGCCAATTTATTATCAAACACTTACCTCTCCGGATTTCCCCCAAAAATGGCCAGTGGTAACAATTAGTGGTAACTTTTGCTTCGCGCACACCGTGGAATACTGTTGCACCTCGCTACATACCCAGGAATAACGCGGCCCTGGACTGCATGTCTGCCGCGATTCGTATTGCAAGGGTGGGCGCAGCGCGGGCGTTTGACGGCACTGGTGACCCGTGGGAAAACACAAGCAATGAAAGGCACCAAACGCCCCAAGCTGCCGCGCGGTTTGCGCTGGCGCTCCAACTCGCCGTTCATCTGGTTTAGCTGGCGCGACAGCCGCGGCAAGCAGCATCAGCAATCCACGGAAACCGCCAATCCCGCCGAAGCGCTGTCCAACAAGTTGAAGTTCCTAGCGAAGCAGGAACACGAACGCGAGGATTTCAAGGCGCAGGCGAATGAGATGGGCAAACTGCCGCTGGAGCGCGTAGCCGAGCTTTACTTCAACTGGAAAGCGGCCAGCAGTTCGCCCCGCACCATCGAGCGCGAGCGCCGCATTTTTTCTCCGGTGGTAAAGTTCTTCTCAAGCAAGCTGCCAATACGCGCCATCACCCTCCCCGTTATCCGCGAATACCAGCAGCAGCGGCGCCTGCACGTCAGCAAGACCATGAAGCAGCCAGTAACGGGGCGCACGGTCAATTACGAAATGCACCTGTTGCGCGGCATGATGATCTTTGCCGACTGTTCGGACCGACAGCTTGGCCGCGCGCTATACCCCGCTGCGGCAGATCAAGAAGCGCGCCGGTAAAGTCGCCGAAAAAGTGCAATTGATGAACATCATCAACAAGGCCAAAGGAAACGAGTATTGGCAATTGGCCATGTACTGCGCAGCAGTGGCGGTGGGTACCGGTTGCCGGGGCGGCGAGATCCGCAATCTGCAGCTGAAGGATATCCGACTCGATGAAGGCAAGATTGTGGTTCGTCGCGAGATCGCCAAAAACCGTACCCAACGAGAGCCACGCCTGATGGCACTGGCGGATTGGGGGCTGAGGAATCTTTTGTTGCGTGCCAAAGTTTTGGGAGCAACTGAGCCCGAGCACTATCTGCTGCCACTGAATCTCAGGAAGTCGAAGCATTTGAGCGGAGAGACAAAAGCGAAGTGGGACATCACCCGCCCCATGACGAGCTGGGCGAAATCGTGGAGGAAACTGATGGAGACCTGCGGCATGCAAGGCTTTCGTTTCCACGACCTGCGGCACACGTTTCGCACGCTGGGTGCCGAAGCCGGAGTACCCGTCGAGGTCATGATGGCACAACTCGGGCACATGGATCGCGAGACCTCGCTGGAGTACGTGCACATTCAGCAGCGTGCGCTGGAACGCGCTAAGCAATTGATCGAGTCGGAGCAGGAGGACCTACTGGCGACCGCAGAGGGCAGGCCTATTGAGCGTCCCAAACGAAGCGAGGCCAGTCGGCGCCGCGCCCGCCTAGAGTCACGACCGAAGTCGCGCCGCTCCCGCCGCTCTTATCGTCCCAGGCGAGCGGCCTTGGCTGCGATGTCGCCTGCTCGAACCGGCCAGGATCCGCAACCGCAGCATTCGGTTCCGAGCAGTTCCGCCACTAGGCCGAGCTGAGGCAGGAACAATGCCTAGTCCAGGTATGCCCGGCCCGAAGAGAACTCCTCGCTCAGGCCGTGCCCGTCTTGGGTCTTTTGACGAATTCTGCAATCTGGATTACAACCGTGACCCTCAGGCGTAAGGAGCTTAAGTCATGAGAACCTCAACCAGCGCGACCAGAATGACACCGCCAAACGGATCAGCAAGTCAATTGGACGGCCAGTTTTTTGCAGAGTCCGAACAGCCCAGCAAGCCGTTGCCCCCTCAGTCAGTGGGCACATCGCACTCTGGCAACGGGCACGGGGCCCAATCTCTACGCATGTACACGGAAGAGCAAGTTGCAGACATGCTGCAAGTATCCCTCTCTCAGCTGCGCAAATGGCGCATGACGAAGAACGGAAGCAAGCGCTTGGGGCCACCGTTCCGGAAAATAGGGCGCCTGGTACGTTATCCGGAGAGCGCTCTTCTGGCATATATCAATAGCGAGTGAGCTGATCCCTTACGGATTGCGCTTTGGTCGTTCGAACCCCTCGGCCTATCTCGCCATATGAGAGCTCTGACAGAGGTCGCGCCCAGCTGCTTGCCGCCCTGTCCCGCCCAGTCAAAGTGCAAATGGTGGATAAGATTTGGTAATCAATCTGACATTCCGAGAATCAGGAACTTGTTTGGTTGCGGGGCCTCATTAAGTACCGAATTTGCAATTACTCTCAATTCGTTTTCGAAGCGACTTGGTTCACTGCGTCGTATAAGCCTCGTGTTTGCAGCCGCTTTGTACGCCACTTGCACGGTGTGGTTGGGAGTAAGATAAAGAAAAGGGTGGGAGGTCGTTTTCTCTTGACAAAGCTTTTGCTCCCGCCGTGCTCTACGACTTGGCCGGAAGTTGCGGTCTACTGACTGGGGCGGCCAATCACTCCAGAAACGCCTTCGCGGGGCTCAGAGCTTACATGGCACCAATGCCCGCCCTCTTCAGCGGGCATTGTTTTTTCAAACACGCAGTGGAACTTGCGAAAGCGTAACGGGGAGGCCATCGTACCCAAGTTTGCGCAACACGATTCTCATCGCCCTGGCCGATTGTTCTTGAAATTGGCCCGGCCCGCATCGGATTTCAATTAGAGGCAACCGTTTCCGGGAGGGCGGTTCCAAAATCATATACGGAAGCAATAACTTAGCTGTAGGGCGAACGGAGACTCCTTCATAGTTCTCCGGTTGTGCGCCGACCAAAGTTGCCCCCTTCGGATACGTAATGATCCTCCATTCCTTTTCCTCCGAGAAGGCCTTGTGCTTAACGGCGCAAGCCCAGTCTGTCATCTCCAGAATTAGCAGTAAGGATAGCTCCACATGCGCCGATGCCCCTTGCAAGGAAGTGGTCGCAAACGAAAATCGGCTAACCAACTTTATTAAATTCCTCAGGAGGTAGCGCAGCCGCGCCCGCTGTTTCTCAGGGTCGTAGACGACCCTTTTGACCATCGTTCTGAACCCGTGTTTGCAGACGAGCTGAACCTTATCGTGCTGAACTAGGGGAGTGAAAGCCAACGAAAACCCGCTCGTGCCTCCATAGGCACGCCATTGGCTCAACAAGTCTCCGTCCTCACAGAAGGAAATGATGAATGGCTGACCGAAACTATGAAGTGGAGTATCGAAAAGCTGTTCCAAATGCTGAAGAAGCACTTTTCCCCAAGGGCTCATGTTCTTCTTGTCGCCCCAGATCTCGTCAACGATTTTCGTAGCGATCGAAACCGCGTAGCTAATCTCAGATAGATCGTTCGAAAACTGGGTCGCTGTGGCCCACATCGAATTCGAAGAGAGGATTCCTTGGACTCCAAAAGCATCGGTATAGTGATGAAGAATAGGGGCGTCCACCATCCGTGGAGGTTCGCCTTTCAGGATGTCGAACCATTGGTTCCATTACGAAATGTTGATTCAGTTTGCCGAATGCCTTCGACACTTGGAGCTGCCCCCAATTCACGCGGATTCTAGCACGCGGAACTCGAAGATCTGTTCCGCGCCGGAGTTCCTTCAGATCATTGGTGTGATGGCCGAGCAAGAGAGCATGGCGCCAGTTGCAATTCCAGAGTCCTTTCGCACGGGTTTCGGACGACTCTCCGCATGCCGCAGACTCAAAAGGTGGCGTAAAGAAAAACAGCCAAGTTGTAGGTAACGTGCATGACAGCCGCGGCAGCAGTCGAGCGGGATACCACGCGGATCCAGCCATACGCAATGCCTGTCGCAGCGAACGATACCCAATGTTCCAAGTCGGCTGGCTGATGGAAAAGCGCAAATAAGAATGCAGTGAGAAGCACGGCAAGGATGTTGCCGGTGGTCTGAGCTAGGAGAGGCAGTAAACATCCCCGGAAAAATGATTCCTCAAGAATTGGACCCAGAAAAAGAGCCAGAAGCATTAGTTCCATAAGCCCTATGTGCGGCATGCTTTGATCGCGAAAGTGCAGATAGAGCGCAACGCCTGCGGCCAGGACCATCCCCGTGATCAGAGCAGCAACAACGTAGGCAGGCCGAGGCCAAAACCAACCCAATGAGTACAGCACCGGTCGGTGATGGCGGAGTTTGAGAACCAAATACAAAGCCAGGCTCAAGGATGCGACCAACGCGAACTGCAAGCCGAAGCCTGGATCAGTGAGTTCGGAACGGGGGAGAAGATGAAAGCGGACGAAAAGACGCAGAAGATAACCAAGGAGAACAAGGATTAGGAAAAAGACCCCGATGTCTTCGTAGTTCCAATAGGGTTTCTCTTGGGTGAGATCACCACTTGTTGTGGAATAAGGTGCTCGCAATGGTTTCTCCGGCTCTCGTGTTGCCGAACAGCCTATTGTCGAAAGCGTCACAGTGCCTGGAGGTATCGAAACTCTGGTACCACCCCGAAAGGTGTGGTCCGAGAAGCAACGGCTTCTCCGACTTGCTCGATAAGCGTAGGAGAAGCGTTCCCAAGGAATCTCGAGCCCTCGCGAATGTGAATGACTCGCTCGGAATGAAATCCCATGAGTCGCGCGCAGGTCGCATCCGCAGCGACAGGATCATCGGCGAGCACAATCTTGCCCAGAGCTCGAGGAGTGCCGTTGAGAGGCCCGTTGCCTTCCATTGCCACGATGCCATCGGCAATCACGAAATGGATGGGAACGGTTGCGCACAGATCAAGGATGCTCTCCTGAATCCCTTTCCAGTGGAGAATGTTCTTCGGCCATCCGTATCTCGCACCCGGCACGACGCCGAACATGTTTTTCATGCTGAGAGTGACGCCGGACCAGTGATGGGCCTTTATCTTGGGCATGGAGACCAGGAAATCGGCCTCTAGCACAGTGCGGGGGAGCCAGAGGTCTTTCATCCCGGTGTAGGCCGCCCGAAGGGGTGTACGAATCAGTTCGTCGCGATTGAGATCGACGAATCGGATCTTTTCATCCCGCAGAGATTGTTGATAACCACTCTGCGAAAGCACCAGCTGTGTGTCGCGTTGATGTCCTGGTCCCTCGGCTACCAACACAGATTTGGCGCCCAGCCGGCGGAACGATTCGGCTGCGGCGAGCACCAGCAATGGGTGAGTATTGATCGCATCGCCAGGAATGTAATCCACCAAATTGGGCTTCAGAACCACGGTCTTGCCTGTCACGTTGATCGGGAAGAGGCGAAGACCTGCGGCGATGAGTTGGTCGAGCTCTTGGGAGTATTGCTGCGCATGGAGGATCGCGACTCGGGACCGCTTCGATCGTTGATCGGAATGGTACTTCGGTAGAAGAAACGGAGCCGTAACCGCCGTACCAGTCGCCAGAGCGGCGCTCCCAATAAGAAAATCTCGACGAGTAACCTTCAAACCGTCACCCCGAAAGCTGACAAGGCGCGGCTGTGGTCAAGAGCGAGGCAGACCAATGCCAGCGTACCGGTGTCTTCTGTTCGTGAAAGATCAGAGAGTGCCGGCAGAGAATCGTGAAGCGCAGCAATCGGCCTACGGTGAGCAGCGAGCGCGAGGATTGACCAAGCGAGGCTCCAAGGCGCCGTAAGGGTCGGAGCAACACGTTCCAGGTACTGCACTGCACTTTGTACAATCGGGTCCTGTCCTCGATCACTCAATGCCAGTAGAGCAATTGCCGTATCGTCGACGTGCGGTGCCATGGGGCACCCATAGACAACGCCATTGCCCGCATTCCATCCGCCGCTGGGACACGCACGATCGAAAAGCATTTGGATGCCGCAATCAACGCGTAAAGGGATGCGCTCAAGACCACCGCACGAGCAGGGGAGTTGGTTTAGGGCAAGTATCGCGAATGAGGTCGGAACCACCCAGCTGACCGTATCTGGGAACCATGGCCAGCCATACTTGTCGGGGTCGAAACGGACGTGTCGGTCGGCGGTGCGAAACTTCCATTTCCAAAACCAGTTGGATTCCTTGCCCGAACAATTCAGGAGGCAGTGGAAGCCTTGCAACCTGGCCGGTATTGCCGGTACCAGATCACGAAGGGCAATGACAGCCAGCGAAGTGACCCAGCCACCCTCTTGGTCATCTCTGCGGACGACTGGCCAACTGCCATTAGGATTCTGCGTGCGAAGCAGAAAGTCCTGAGCACGCTCGATGTCGCCTACAGGCGCCGAGCCGAGTGCCAGCGCGGCGTAGCACGTCGGCTCAATTGCTGGCTGTGAAGAAGATGCAAGAGCAGCCCAGCCTCCACACGGAAGCTGCCGTAGGGCAAGTTCGGCTAACACGTTGCTGAGCGCAATGGCGTCGGTCGTCACAGTGGGCACTTGTAGTGCGAAATGTCATTACTGTCAAAACCCACTGCGAAAACAGAAGCATGTCAGCCATAAGTCCAACTATAGTGCCGTTCAAGAGGCGGAGAATTCTGCTACCAGTCAAAGTGTGATCGGTGAGAAAAAACTTGGTGCAGAGTCGCGAGAGACACATCACACTAAATAATCGTCGGTTTCCGATGGATGCGAGAAAAGCGGTGATCGGTCCTCTGGCCGGGTTCCCACAGGGGCGCTGCCCGATCGAGCATCGGAGGATTGGAAGCCCGGCTGCCAGTCAAAGTGCGATTGGTAAGAAAAAGTTGGTGCGCTCCGTGCGGAGGCCCTGGCCGGCCGAGTGAAAAATACGAGCCGACCCCAACCTGCCGAGGTACCAGTCAAAATGCATTCGGTAAAAAAAATTTGGCGATGGAGCTGCCAGGGCTGATTCGCCGCGCTAGTTGACTCCCAGTGCCAAAAGCGAAGAGATTCTTGTTCCCAGTCGAAGTGTGATCAGTGAAATAAAGATGGCGAGCATCTTGCGAACGCCCTGGCCCGACAGTCCGACCTGCGGCCTGCAGGTTGCCTACCGGCATCTGACTCCCGGAATCGAAGAGCGTCAGTCAAAGTGCGATCGGTGGAAAAAAGTTCGGCGTGGTTGTGTGGAGTAAGCCAGCAGTAGGGAAAGGATGCGCTCTGGCCAGTCAAACTGTGATCGGTGAAATAAAACTCCGATTCTTGAGTTTCTCGATCTGCGCGAGGCGACACCTCTCCTGGCATGCGACCGCTGGTAAAACAGAATCATCGTCTTAGCCTAAGGAGAGGGCTTCTAACCGTTTCCCTCTGCGTTGAAGTGAACTAACGCATCGGGCTGCTCGATTACCCGCAAAACCCACAAACACAAAGTGCAAAAGAAATGCTTCGGGTGTAGTTTTCACGCCGGAAGGAAGCCGACGTGTTCTCGTCTGCAAGCGAACTCGCCACGAAGCTGCGCGCGGCATGCTACATCATCGATCCGGTCACGCTGGAGGTGGTGTATCTAGCGGCCCGCATGCGCAAGCCACTGCTGGTGGAAAGGCCCGCCGGGATGTGGCAAGACCGAGCTTGCATACGCTGTAGCCGCGGCGGCTAATACGGTTGTCGAGCGGGTGCAGTGCTACGTGGGGATTACCGAAGAAAAGCTCATTGGTAAATTCGACGAGGCGCTGCAGAAGCTCTTCCTGGATACCCAATCCGCCACCCTCAGCCGGGACTGGAACCAAATCCGGAGCCGGCTGCACACGCTGGATTTCTTTGCCGAAGGTCCACTGTTACGTGCGCTGCGTTACGAGGGTCGCCCGTGTGTGCTTCTCATCGATGAAATCGATAAGGTCGACCAAGAAACCGAAGCCCTACTGTTGGAGGTACTAAGCGCCTGGCAGATCACGGTGCCCAAGCTAGGAACGATTGGAGCATCGACCATTCCCTTTGTCGTTCTGAGTTCGAACGAAGAACGACGTTTGGGCGACCCTTTACGGCGGCGCTGCTTTTATCTGCGGTTTGAATACCCATCAGTCGAGCGTGAGAGAGAAATCCTCGCGATCCGAAGCAGCAGCGAAAGCTTGCGCCTGCGGGGGCAACTGGCTGGGCTGGCACACGCTCTGCGCGGCTGGAACATGGAAAAGCCGCCGTCGATCGCCGAAATGCTAGACCTGTCGCAGGCGCTGGAAATCTTGGACGTCGAAGAAATCTCACACGAGCAACGGGACTTGCTGTTGCCGCTGCTGGCCAAGACTGAATCCGATCGCAAGCGATTGCTACTGCGTGCCGGGTTTGAAGGCCTTATTGCCGACTCGAAACGTTATCGCGATGAATTGATGGCCTCGACGGAGGATCGTGGCGTGCACGCGACAGAAGTGGAGGTTGTCGCGTGAAGTGGACCAACGTATGCCTTCTCGTGCTGCTTGCGGGAACGACGAGAGCGCAAATGGTCGATGCACGCCAACTGAGAGAGGTTTCGGGACGCTGGGCTGAATACTACGCCGCTGTCTACCAGGTGCCGGTCGAGCTGGTTGCAGCGATCATCGACGAAGAGTCGGGATGGAATCCGTACGCGGTATCGAACAAGGGGGCGGCCGGGATCATGCAGTTGATGCCAGCGACGGCTCCGGAGACATTGGCGCAAAAGCGCTTCTTCTTCTCCAGTCTTCCGGGACTGGGTGAGATCAACAAGCGGGAAAAAGATGTTCTCACCCTGCACGCGGCCGACCTGCTTCCTGTGGAGATGCCATGGAAAGGGGCTCCCCAATTCTCCGTTGATGCTGTTTGAAACTCCCTACCGCCAGCTCATACCGTTCTCGCCATTCGATTCCGGGCTGGGCGACGCCAACATGCTGATCATGGCGAAAAGCGGTGGCGGCAAGACGTTCCTCGCGCAGCTCAAGCTGCTGATGATGGCGCGTGCCCGTCCGCTGGTGTCGATTCTGGAGCGCGGGGATTCCTACGAGCCGCTGGTCGATCTGATGGGCGGCCGTGTGATCAATGTCGACCTGGACGGCAGAGAGACTCTGAATCCCTGGGACCTCCCGGAAGGTGAGCATGTTCCCAGCAATGAAAAAACAGCCTTTCTGAAGAATCTTACGCGCCACATGCTCGGCGACAGTCACAACTCAGACACTTCGCTGCTGGACAACGTGCTCACCGATGCGATCGTACGTGTCTACAAGCGCTGCTCAATTCGCTATTCCAATCCGATCCCGACCTACAACGATCTGCGAGAGGAACTCGCCAATTGGCGTGACGCCGAGAAGATGCAACGCACGATCGATGAAGCGCACTTGGCGGCGATCAAGCTGCGGTCGTGGACTGAAGGCGGCATCTACGCCAAGCTGTTTGACCAACCGACAACGATGCGCTTGGACAGCGATTGGCTGTTCTTCAACGTGGAAGGACTCAGTTCCGATCCCCGGCTTGAGACGGCGATGAGCATGTTGATCGCGACTGCTATGTCTGCTCGCGCCACCGGAAAAACCGGGCGTCCCAGCATCACGGTACTCGACGAGTGTTGGTTTCTCCTGGACTCAGTGGCTCTGGCCTCCGAGGTGGTGCAACTTTATCGGACGGCTCGCAAGCGGAACTCAAGTGTGTGGGGCATCAGCCAAACGGTCGAAGACTTCGTGGGCACGGAGTTTCAACCGCGAGTCCACGGGCCCGGCATTTTGAAGAACGCGAGTACGAAGATTATCGGGCAGCAGCCCGGCGATGTAACCCCTCTGATCACCCACCTGAACCTGAATCCGGTAGCTGTTAACCAAGTTAAGAGATTCGGCGCTCCCCGAAAAGGGCGCGGTGGCGAGGTGCTGCTGGCGATTGGAGAGAGGGCAGAGACGACCCAGACGATCCGGATCGTCCCTACGCCATTGTCCTACTGGATCTGCACAACGTTTCCGCGGGAAAGGAAATACCGCAGCTGGTTCTTGAAGGAACACCAAGGAAAGCCTCTGTTGCAGTGCTACCAGGAGCTGTCCAGGAAGTTCCCCCAGGGCTTGGCAGACGTTCCACTTCTTTCGGAAGAATTCTCCGGCAAGGTGAATGGAGTGGCTGAGGTTGTGGCGGCAATGGAGAAAGAAATTGTGAAGCCTTCAAGACTTTGAGTTGCTTCGGGAGGATGGAAGAAATGCAGGTTCTCGGGTACGCGACGTTTTTTTTCGCGTTTACGTGGTTCGTGGTGGTAGTGCAGAACCGGCGGCGCCTGCTGGCAGTAACGCTTGCCGGCGTCATGGTTGTGACCCTCGTCGGAGCACCGCAGCCAGCACAAGCGCAAATAGGGCTACTGCAAGAGATTCAGGCGGTCCTCAATGTAATCAATGGGGTGATTCACACCGCGCTAAATGGGATCAACACGGTACGGACCGCTATGAACAATTTGCAGCAGGCCGTCGTCTGGCCGCAGCAGCTGATCAATCAAGCCAGGGCGCAGGTCACGCGAATGATCAGGCAGTACCGCAACCTGATGAGCAACATCTTCCACATAAGGCTCAACAGTGCCACCTTGCCTAACCCGCAAGCACTTGAGGCCGTCATTCGGGACCACCAAGTAAACAATTTTCCTGGTTTGACGTCGACCTTCGCCAGTACTTATGGCGCAATCCCGGTTACAACCGCCGCCAACCCAGGTGACCGTGCCATGTCGGACATGGATGATGCTCTGGCTCTCGACAATTTGAAGACGTTGAAGGCTGGCGACCAGGCAACGGACATAGAACTTCAATCCGCGGATACGATCGAGAATTCCGCCAGCCAGGCAGCCCCAGGCTCTGCTCCGTTCCTAACCGCGACGGCAATCACCTCCGGCATTCACGTTCAGGCGCTGACGCAAAAGCTCCTGGCCGCCGAGCTGCGGCAGGAAGCAGCTCGCATCGCACATCGCAACACGCTTCGCAAAGAGAACGCCACCAACACAACGACGCTGCGTGGAGTGCTCGTGAACCTATTGCAGCACCAATAAGGGAGAAGGAAGGCAACGCATGACGAGGTTCAGAGAATTGCTCAAGACCACCAAGAGCTGGTTATTCGGACACAAACTCCGCGCACTAATTCTCGCGCTGGTTCTTGTGTTCACGGCACCCTGGCCGGCAAGAGCGCAAATCCTTTCCCCGTGTTGCGCCATGTTAGTAGCAGGGTTGTCGAGCATTCAGTCGGCGTTGACGAAAGTGGTTGGAGGAGGACTGAACCAGATCCTGGGCGTGGACAAAGCCATGCAGCAGTTTCAGCAGGCCGTGGTGTGGCCACAGAATCTGATCAACCAGGCGCGAAACCTGGTAGGAGTTCTCCAAGGCAACTACAACCAGATTCAGAACCTGATGCACATACCGGTCAACAGTGCCACACTGCCAATCTCACAACAGTTGGAGCAAGTGCTGCTTTCACGCAATCCCAATCAGATTGGGCAAACATCTGGCGCGTACACGGCTCTCTACGGTCCAGTTCCGGCACCCACTGCCGCGTCGCCGCAAGTGCTGAACATGGTCGACATGACAGATGCTGCTGCCCAGGCGGCAATGAAGCGAGCCATCGAGATCGATGCGTTGGCCGATCTGGAACTTCAGGCAGCGAGTCAGCTTAACCAGAGCATTCAGACGGCAGCACCCGGCAGCGCTCCGATTATCGAGGCGCAGGCAGACGCTTGGCTGATCCGGGCGAACGCCTACACCCAGTCAGCCACGGCGGATCTGATGCGCTTGCGCGCGATCGATCTCGCCAACGCCAGCGCCGACATCAAGATGGGAGCAACGAACACTACCAGCCTGCGTCAGGCTCTGGCCAATTTGATGCAGCGCCAGTGAGTCACGAATAAAGGAAGATGCTATGCCAAGTTTTTACTTCGAGCAGTTACTACGAACCGGACTGAACGGTATTGATCAGCAGGGGATCACGACGGCCGTGCTGCAAATCGCCGGGATCGTTCTGATCCTCAGTCTGTTGTGGTCAGTTTATGAAGCCTATAGCAACGGCGGGGACGTAAGGCTCCTTGGCGTGGCTGCGGTCAAGTATTTGGTCCTGGGACTGGTGTTCCTGAATTACCAAAGTGCTTTTCGTGCAGTGAACACCATGTTCAACAGTGTGGCCGATGGCATCTACAACCTCTCTGGGGGCGTAGATATCATCAAGGCATGGGGGAATAGCCTGTCCCAAGCGTGGCAGACAAACCCCAACTGGTTTTCTTCCCTATGGAACCTCGTTACCGGCGGCATCTCGGCCATCGTTGCTGGGCTGATAACGCTGATCGGTTACTTAATCCTCCCCTTCACCTACACCCTGTTCACGCTCTTTTACGCCCTGTACGGATCGATCCTGTATGTAGTTGGTCCGTTCGTCCTGGCCTTGATCCCGTCGCGTGGGCTCGGCCAAGTGGGCAGAACCTTCTTCGTGAACATGATGATCTTCCAATGCTGGGGCCTCTTGTACGCAATCTTGCAATCGTTGATGTCCGCGCTGCAGATCACCGATCCAATGCAGTTTAGCGGCTCGTTTCTGCAAGCATTCGTCGGTTCCAGCCAGATGATTGTGATGAGCGTGGCCAGCGTGCTGCTCTCGATCATGATTGCGCTGATTCCCTTTATCGCAAGCCGCATCGTCCGTGGCGACGTTGGCAGCACCCTGATGACAGTGATCAGTGGAGTAGTGACCGCTGGAGCTGTGGCTTCGGGACTGGCATCCGCAGGCGGAGGCGGTCTGGCTGCAGGACGGCAGGCGTCATCCGGCGGGCCGCCATCTCCCCCGTCCGGTGGTTCCGGAGCTCCCAGTCAAGGTAGCGGAGTGGTCGGCCAAAGCCCTGGTGGAGGCGCCGTGACCGGCGACTCAAGACCACCCATACCGCCGAGTCTCGATGGGGTCAATGGCACAGCCGTTGCGACGATGTCCGCTGGTGGCGAGGCCCCTTCTACTGGAGCACTTCATTCTGCTCCCCAAGGCAATAGTGAAGATCCTTCTGGGCAGGGATCGCCTTCTGTTACCGGGCAACCAGCCAGTGGCTACAACGGCCGCAGCCTTGCCGGTTTCGCGGCCTGGCAAGCCGGACACGTGGTTGGCAGAACCATGCGCTGGGCAGGGATGGGTGCAGAATCATGACAAAAACACAGTCGAGGAGAGAAGCACCGGAGATCGCCAGCTTCACCAGGTATTACGAACACGACGGTATGTTGCGCGCATACGCCAATCGCGCCATGTTTCTGGCGATCTTGTTTGCGGTGATCGCACTCAGTTCGCTTGGGTTCGCGATTTATGTCCGCATCCAGCCACCCACGGTCATCCGCGTAGATAAGGATGGAAATGCGATGGTGGTGGGCGGTGGCGCAAGGCAAGATCGGACCTCGCAGATGGCGATGGTGCTGTCGGCGCAGGCAGCGGGTTCGGATGCAACTGCCTCCGAGGGCGTCGCTCCGACGGACTTGGAAGGCAAAGCCGTCGTTCGGCGGTTCCTCGAACACTACCTCTCATACACGCCGGACTCCGCGCCCCGCAACCTCGCTGAGTCGCTAAACATGATGACAAACAACTTGCCGGACCTTCACCCTGAACAAGCTGCGCGACGACGACACCGTGGGCAAGATCCAGGAAGACCACATCATCTCGGATCTCCGAATTCGCTCGATCGAGCGCTCCAAGAGCGCGCCCTGGGATTACGTCGTGTTCGGAGTCAAGGAAGTACACAAGGTGAAGAGCGGTGCGGAGGTGACGGACCGCATTGTTGGTCAGTACAACATACGGCTGGTCGAGGAGCGGCGAAGTGAATTCAATCCCAGTGGACTGCTGGTGGCTGAGTACTCCGAGCAGCAAATGGTCGGTGAGCGGAACAATGGGCTTGAGCAAAAGAGCGAATTGGATAAGTGAGAGTTGCCCAACTAAAGGCAAGCTGGTGAATCCAGCAGTGGCGACATGCAAGTTGACGCACGTTTCAGGCAATAGGAGCCGAGGATGACAAGCACAACTGCGGACACCGTTCCGACCGGAAAAGTAACCAGGACTGACAGCGGCACGGAAACA
>CAWIIY010000018.1:0-412009 GCA_963836295.1 uncultured Acidobacteriaceae bacterium
AACCCCACGGCCACGGCAATCCAGAGCGCAAGCGCCACCGTATTAAGGGTGAGGCGAATCGCACCATTGTCGATCAGCCAGTTGTATTTCGAGTCCATAGTGATCTCCTTCTGAAGCGGGTTTCCACCCTTGTTTTGTTGCGCCCGGGCGCGTCTGACGGCCTCACCGGATCATTTTCTGCAGCTATATACGCACGAGATGAGGAAAGGTTCCATTACGATTCGGTGAATACCGGCCAGTTGCAGAATCCAGTGGCAAATGCAGGTTGCGGCGGTGCCAAGAGTTAGATGCTTATCCTGCGCTATTTATGAGCGAACATTATTTGAAGCTGTCATCCCGAGCAACGAGGCAGCGAGGCGTCGAAAAATCCCTTGAGCCGCTGTTACTTTGAGAGTCATGAGCAATAGGGGATCCTTCGACTCCGGCGTCCAACATCGGGACGCCTCCGCTTGATTACATAACGACGTCGGCTCCAGGACTCGAGTACATTGATGGTGCAATCCGATCAAGCGGCTCAAGAAGGAGCCGACCATGTTGATTATAGGATGCGATTACCATCCCGGGTTTCAGCAAGTAGCGATCTTTGACAAACAGACGGGCGAGATCAGGCAACGGCGACTGGCGCATCCGCAGGAGGCCATGGAGTTCTACCGTGGTTTACCCGCAGGGGTGCTGGTGGGAATCGAAAGCACGGGGTTCAGCGGGTGGTTCGAGCGCCTGCTGGAGGGGCTGGGGCACCAGGTGTGGATGGGCGATGCTAGCCAGATCCGGGCTTCGATGACCCGCAAGCAGAAGACCGACAAACGGGATGCCGAGCACATCGTGAAGCTGCTGGTGGAAGAACGTTTTCCGCGGATCTGGGTGCCCTTAGCGGAGGAGCGGATGCGCGGCAGTTGCTGGTGAATCGTCACAAGCTGGTGCAGTGGCAAACCCAGGTCGAGAATCAGTTGCAGTTTCTGGCCCTGAATCAGGGGCTGCAGCTGAAGTGGCGACTGTGGACGCGCCGCGGACGGCAGAAACTGGAAGCCCTGCCGTTGGGTCGGTACGCGGCCCAACGGCGGACGACTTTGCTGGGGCTGCTGGAGCAGTTGGAACAGCAGATCGCCAGCCTGGATACGGCGGTGCTGTGCGAAGCCCAAGCGCGACCCGATGCGGTGCGACTGATGACCCATCCCGGAGTGGGGCCGGTGATCAGTTTGGCTTTCGTGGTTACGCTGGGCCCAGTGGAGCGATTTGCCGGAGCGCGCCAGGTGGCCAGCTATTTCGGACTGATTCCACGGGAGCGCTCCAGCGGAGGCAAGCAGCGGTTGGGCGGCATCAGCAAGCAGGGCAATTCGTTTGTGCGCTACCTGCTGGTGCAAGGCGGGCATAGTGCGGCGCGCCTGGACCCGGAGTTGAAACGTTTTTACGGCCACTGCAAGCACACTCACGCGCACGCGGGAGTGGCCAAAGTAGCGGTGGCCCGCAAGCTGGCGGTGCGCTTGTACTGCATGTTGCGTGACGGCATCAGCTATGCCGAATGGCGCAGCCGCCGGCGCTCGCATGCAGGTAAGCCCGAGTCATACTGTGGTCGAAAGTAGACCGAACGCTTGAGTGGGCAGCCTGCCTCCCTGCCGCCGAGGGTGGGGAGATCGAAGCCGTAATCATGGGCCAACCTCCCCGCGGGGGGAACGGGAGGCCCGAAGAGATGGCTGGTGGGAGTGCCGGGGACGGTCCCATCGCCGGATTACAGAAGAACGAGCCGAAGATCGGATGCCAGGAAAGACTAAATCTTCTGCTAAGAAACGAAGCTCAGCTCTACCGTGCTGCGCTTCGTTCCTGGCTCCATGGTGGGCAAGCCGGAAGCCGCGTCAAGGGTCGAGATGAACGCCAAACGATGGCGCCCTTGACCCCGCTTCCGCCTCGCAGAGGATTCGTGTGCTCTTGACAACGCCGACGTCGTTATAGACAGCATGACACCTTACGCTAATGAACAATCCTCGCAGGATGACTCCTGACATTGATGAATAACCGAGCGTAGTGTAGTGCTAGCTCTTCTTCTCGTCTTGCGCTGCGATCTCGCCGAGCTCCCAATATTTCTTCAGCAATGTGTCCGGGACGTTGACTGCCCGTCCGGTCAGCATATGTTTCAACTGCAGCGCGTTTACCGCCGCTTTGCCTTCGAAGTGGTTGTTGGCGATGACAAAAGTTTTCTGCGCCTTGGCGGCGATGCTGTCAATGCGCGTCTTCCATCCCTGCAATTCAGGATCGGTATAAAGATAGTTATAGCGGTCGTTGCGCGAATCACTGTCGAACCATTGATCGTAGTTGCGTCCATGCAGGCGCACGTAAGCGAACGGAGCCGTCACGTGTTCGCTGGGAGTGACGGCCTTTCCCAATCGCGGCTGGTCGATATTGCAGAAGGCCACTTTTTTTTCGGCGAAGTAGCGCAGGGTGCCTTCGTTAGTCCAACTGTTGTGCCGCACCTCCACTACCAGAGGATATTGCTTGAACTTTTCAACTACGGTCTCCAGACAATCGCGATTCGCGTTCGTGTTCTTGAACGAAATAGGAAACTGCGCGAGCACAGCACCGAGCATATCTTCGGCGGCGATGGAGTCAAGGCCGTCCTTGGCCAAGCGCTCGTCCTCGGCGGTAGCGACTGTGGTCTCTGAGGATGTGCTTTCGACAACCGCGATAGGCGAGTGGGTGAACGCCTTGTTCAGCTTGGCCGTGAACATGAACTCGGGATTCACCGCCCGCGATTTCCGGCACCACAATTTTCCCCACTCCGGCTTGATGTGCCCATAGAACGAGGTGTTGATCTCGATTACGTCAAGGTAACGTGCCAGGTATTCCACTGGATGCAGCGATTTCTTGATCTGCGCAGGGTAGACGATTCCGTCCCAGTCTTTGTATGACCAGCCCGCGGTGCCGACATAGACCTGCTTGTCCATCTTTGAAGGGAGGTTAGCACAGGCGCGAAGCCTTGCAGCGGACAGGGATCTTGGCAAAGTCGCACGGTATGGAGCGTTAGAAGGAGAATTCCTTACTTTCGTTCGGCGCGCCCTGCAACCTGCAATACGGTATCCTTCCTCAGGGCCCCGTCATGACCATTTCCGTTGGGATTTTCCTCGCGCTCTTTGGTGTTTTGATAGGCGCCGCATTCGCTACGCTCGCCGCCCGGTCGAGGAGCGCCGCACTGGCGGAGCGCAAGAGTGCTCTGGAGCAGGAGCTTGCAGCCGCCAAGGCAGACTCGGAACGCAAGCAAAACGAGATCTCATCGCTGCTGGCCGCCAACGCATCGCTGGATGCCACGCTTGCTTCCGAGCGCGAAGCCGCCAAAGGGAAGCTGCAGCTATTGTCCGAAGCGCGCACCGAATTGGAGAACAGTTTCAAAGCCTTGGCGCACTCGGCGCTCGAAAGCAACAATGCCAACTTCCTCGACCTGGCCCGCAGCACGCTGGAGAAGTATCAATCGGAAGCCAAGGGCGAGTTGGAAGCGCGTGAGAAAGCGGTTGAGACGCTGGTGAAGCCGATCGCCGAAACCCTGAAGCAGGTCGACGAGCAGGTGAGGGAACTGGAGAAGACGCGCGCGCAAGCCTACGGCACGCTCACGTCCCAGGTGGCGTCGCTGCTGGACACGCAGAAGGCGTTGCAGACGGAGACTGGCAATCTGGTGAAGGCGCTGCGCGAGCCGCAGGCGCGCGGCCGCTGGGGCGAGCTGCAATTGCGGCGGGTCATCGAGATGGCCGGCATGCTCGACTACTGCGACTTTGACGAGCAGAAGTCGGTCACCAACGAAGACCGGCGCTATCGTCCCGACGTGGTGGTGAAGCTGCCGGGTGGAAAGAACATCGTGATCGACTCCAAGGTCCCGCTGACTTCGTACCTGGCGGCGCTGGAATCCGACGATCCCGCGACGCGCGCGACATGGATCACCGATCACGCGCGGCAGCTCAAGATGCACATCGACAATCTTGCCGGGAAAGCGTATTGGGCGCAGTTTCAGCCGACGCCGGAGTTCGTGGTGCTGTTCCTTCCCGGAGAGGTGTTCTTTCGCGCGGCGCTCGATGGTGATGCCGAACTCATCGAGTACGGCGTGAGCCGCAAGGTGATCGTGGCGTCGCCGACGACGTTGATTGCGTTGCTGAAGGCGGTTGCCTATGGATGGAACCAGAACAACCTGGCCGAGAAGGCGCGCGAGATCAGCGAGGCGGGACGCGACCTCTACAAGAGGTTAGGCAGCATGGCTGGGCATTTGCAGGAGATGGGCAAGAAGCTCGGCGGCGCTGTGACGGCGTACAACGAGGTGCTGGGCTCCATGGAACGTCGTGTTTTCCCCTTGGCAAGAAAATTCCCGGAGCACGATCGCTCGCTCGCCGCGGCTGCGCTGCCCGAACTCGAGCAATTGGACAAAACTCCGTTTGAGCTACAAGCTCCCGATTGGCAGGACAGCGACGACGATACCGGATCGCTGTTTCCGGGCGAAAAGGCGGATGGGAGCAAGGCGTGAGCTATAGAGAAATCCCCAACCAAGCAAGACCGGCTTGGACGGGGCACCCGCAAGACGATAGGGCGGGCCACAGCAACCAGTGATCGTGAACGATTCCGAAGGAACCGCACCCAGCAGGTTGTGGTAGGCCGCCGAAGGACCTGAGTTGATGTCCCACGCGTCACGGCCACCGAAGTTATCGGTAGCGCCCGTCAGGGTCAGCCAGGGGTTGGCCCTCACACTGACAGTGAGTCTATTCACGTTGATCTGATAGACGTCATAGCCGAAGCCGCCAGCGGCGGGTGGCCATCGATAAGGTCGAAGGCGTTGTCAAGCGATAGTTCTCCTCAGGCGGTGCGTGAGCACCGCTCGTTCGCCAGTACGATTGAGGACGAAGGCCACTGGAGAACTCGCGTTAATCATG
The DNA here is from genome assembly GCA_963836295.1 of uncultured Acidobacteriaceae bacterium. Classification (GTDB taxonomy): domain Bacteria; phylum Acidobacteriota; class Terriglobia; order Terriglobales; family Acidobacteriaceae; genus Bog-257. Next base: position 4,899 of record CAWIIY010000018.1, read on the forward strand.
TCCCGGTGGAACCAACCTCGTTCCACCAACCATCGATTCGGCCACCAACTTCGACCATGATTCTTCTATGCGAACCTCCAGCCGTCGTAGCCGGTGCGAAAGATGGGATGAGAAGGCGCTAGCGTGCGGCTTCGTGCTACAACGCTGGCCAGGAGGACACATCCCATGGCTAAGAACGGCATTCTGGCAAAGAGCAACGATTTACAAACCAGTTTTCACGCAACCGCTAGTGATATCACGATTGGCATCGATCTCGGCGACCGTTTCAGTCATTGCTGCGTCCTCGGCGGGGACGGTGAGGTTCTCACCGAGGGCAGAGTACGTTCCACTCCCGAAGCAATGGCTCGCCACTTCCAGGAACTTCCGCCTTGTCGGATCGCCATTGAAGTCGGTGGCCATTCCCGCTGGTTGAGTCAGTTGCTGGCCGAGTGGGGACACGAGGTGATCGTTGCCAACCCCCGGAACTTGCGCTTGATCAGCGACGGCACTCGAAAGTCGGACCAGGTTGACGCTCGCATACTCGCGCGGCTTGCCCGCGTGAACCCGACCTTGCTCTCTCCCATCGCGCACCGTAGTCAGAAGAGTTACCCCGACTTGGCACAGTTGCGTGCTCGCGATCTGCTGGTGAAGTCCAGAACGCGTTTGATCAATGCCGTCCGGGGCATCTTGAAAGCGGTCGGTCTGCGAGCGCCGGCTTCCGGAGCATTTTCTTTTCCCAGCAAAGTATCGGCCTGTGTTCCCGACGAGCTGAAGCCCAGCCTGATGCCCCTGCTGGAAACGATATCCCACTTGAACCAGCAGATCTGTGCCTTCGATAAAGCGATTGAACATCTCGCTACTTATCGCTATCCCGAAACCATAAGGCTTCGCCAGATCAGCGGAGTTGGCCCCATCACCGCCCTGCAGTTCGTACTGACCATCGATGATCCTACCCGTTTCCCGCATTCCAGAGCTGTTGGGCCCTATCTCGGCCTGGCGCCCCGCCGCCACCAGTCGGGCAATATCGACCAGCAACTAAGAATCAGCAAGGCTGGCGACAAACCGTTGCGTTCTTTACTGGTTCAGTGCGCGCAGTATCTGCTGGGACGATTCGGGCCGGACAGCGATCTGAAGCGCTGGGGAGTGCACTTGGCGACACGCGGCGGCAAGAACGGAAAGAAACGAGCGATTGTTGCTGTGGCTCGTAAGCTTGCCGTCCTGCTGCATCGACTCTGGATAACCGGCGAGACTTATCAGCCCTTGCGAAACTCGACGCTGGCCTGTGCCGGATCCTAGCTTCTGGTGACTGCGGTTTCCCACTCGGCCAGTCAAGCCCGCGGGAAAGATTGCAGCACCCCAGTTATAAAGCACGAACTACCAAGCTTGAGCTGCCCGACGATGATGCGTGTTCCCGGTGACTGCGTGTTTTTTCCCAGGCTGCCGAAGCCGTGCGAAAGATTGCAGCACCAGCTGTTACTGAGGACCCCAATGTGCACCCCATGCCTATATCGGCTGGAGCAAGTGCGAATGGAAGCGTGCGATCAGTAGCGGACAAGCAGAGGCAACGGCAACAACAAGTTCTCGGTAGGTTTCACATCTTTCTCTTTTTGTTGACTGCAAAGCGCCTTCTCATGGAAGCACCCCAGTTATAAAGCACGAACTACCAAGCTTGAGCTGCCCGACGATGATGCGTGTTCCCGGTGACTGCGTGTTTTTTCCCAGGCTGCCGAAGCCGTGCGAAAGATTGCAGCACCAGCTGTTACTGAGGCCCCAATGTGCACCCCATGCCTATATCGGCTGGAGCAAGTGCGAATGGAAGCGTGCGATCAGTAGCGGACAAGCAGAGGCAACGGCAACAACAAGTTCTCGGTAGGTTTCACATCTTTCTCTTTTTGTTGACTGCAAAGCGCCTTCTCATGGAAGCACCCCAGTTATAAAGCACGAACTACCAAGCTTGAGCTGCCCGACGATGATGCGTGTTCCCGGTGACTGCGTGTTTTTTCCCAGGCTGCCGAAGCCGTGCGAAAGATTGCAGCACCAGCTGTTACTGAGGACCCCAATGTGCACCCCATGCCTATATCGGCTGGAGCAAGTGCGAATGGAAGCGTGCGATCAGTAGCGGACAAGCAGAGGCAACGGCAACAACAAGTTCTCGGTAGGTTTCACATCTTTCTCTTTTTGTTGAGCGCCCCCGCTTTCTGAGGCTTTGTACGGGACGAGCGCGGAACCCGTCAAGGCTGCCCTGCGGCTCGCTGCGCTCGGCCTTGACTGAACCCGCACTCGCCCCTTCTTCGCCTCCTATCCATAAAGCGGGGGCGCTCAACAAAGAAAAATGTTGTTGACTGCAAAGCGCCTTCTCATGGAAGTGGAAAACGGTTTTGTCGTTTTCCAAGGCCCGCAGGGCCGTCTTTTGCACCGGTCGCTCTGGAGGCGAGAGCGCCCAATCAGGCCATCGGTCTATCCGCCGTGGCGGACGATCAGGGCCACCCGCGGGCTACTCTCGATGCGAACGATCTCCGGATACGGCGTCTGGGTCCGTAACATCCAGTAGAGTCGTACTGCCAACTGGCGCGCGGCCGCTACCTTGGCCACGCCCTTCGGTTTGCGATGGCAGCGGTGTAGATACGGCCGCCGCAAACTTTCGTCATAGCGCACCGCGCTCTGCGCCGCTTCCACCAGCAACTGTCGCAAGAACCGGTTGCCCTGCTTGCTGATCCCGCCCAGCCGCTGCTTGCCGCCAGAACTGTGCTCGCGCGGAATCAGTCCCAGATAGCTGGCCACCTGCTTGCCCCGCGGAAACCGTGAAACCTCGCCGATGGTCACGGCAAACGCCAGCGCGGTGATTGGGCCTACCCCGGGCTGGGTCTTTAAGAGAAGCGCCATTTTGTCTCGTTGAGCCGTTTCTTCCGCGGCTCGATCCAAAGGCGCAATCTTACGATCCAGATACGTCAGCGTCTCCAGCAGGCCCTGGCGCCGGCACCCCGCCCAGCCGGGCATCGTCAACTCGCGGAACGCCCGCTGGCCCGCCTCGCTCCACAGCTGACGCTTCTTCTGCATTCCACGATTCATCGCCAGGTGCTGCAGCGCGTTCTTCACCCGCGTCCGCATCTCCACCAGCTTGTGTCGATGGATCAGCAACTGCCGGATGTCTCGCTGCTCAGCGCTCGGTCGCCACAACCGCGGAAACCGGCGTTCCAGCAGCAATCGTAGTAGGTGCGCTGCATCCCGCTTGTCGGTCTTCTGCTGGCGCACGTAGCTGGCTCGGATCTGCGCCGCATCCCCGATCCACACCTCGTGCCCCAGCTTCTGCAGCAGCTCCACGAACCACTGCACGTTGCCCGTCGCCTCCAGCCCGATCAACGACGGCTCCGGCAACTGCCGATACCACCGCTCCGCCTCGCCGTTGCCGTTCACCAGCTTCGCCTCCCCAGTTTCTCCGCTCGCGCAGTCCAACCAAGCCACTTGTTGCCAGCTGGGATGAAAATCACATCCTATAATCCACATCGAAGGCTCCTTCCTTCCCCAGCGTCTTTCGTCCTCAATCCACAAAAGACGTCTCAGGATAGTTGCGAGCCTTCGACCTTATCCAATCAGGCCCACCGTCATGAGGGTGTCGGGTGCCCCAGGTCTCGCGGTTTTCGAGACCTGGGGCTTTCTTCCATGCTCCATCACCCAGCAACTGTGTGGTGAATCACAGCCTAGGCAACAACATTTTCCATTCTGATCGCATGCCCTGGGGCTTAGAGCGCTGGCACGGCGGACACGACTTGCACTTCATTACCCGCAGTCGAGTTTTCCATCGTGATCGGGCCCACTCGCGGTACGAAGTCCCAGGTCTCGAACACCGCGAGACCTGGGGCACCTGTGATCTTTCAAGACGTTGTCCATTCGGTTGGAACCGGAGAAGCTGGTTGTGACGAGCAACTAGTAACTCTGGAGACCGAATGGACTATCACAAGAATGCCCCATGGACGGCTGTCAGTCGAGAGCGGCTTGCCCGCATGGTGATCGAAGATGGCCTGAGAGTAAGTGCAGCGGCTTTACGCTTCAGTGTGAGTGCCAAGACGGCAGCCAAGTGGGTGGGCCGGTATCGGCAGTTGGGGACTGCCGGCATGGCCGACCGCAGCTCGCGGCCACACCACAGCCCACGACAGACCGCTTCTCCCTTATTAGAAAGGGTGGTTGTTCTTCGCCGGGGGCACATGCCCGGTTACGAGATTGCGCGCCGCACTGGTCTCAGCCCGGCCACCGTCAGCCGCGTCCTGCGTCGCGCCCGGCTCAGCCGCTGGCGCGATCTGAACCCGCCGCCTCCCATACATCGCTACGAGCACCCCCGGCCCGGCGACCTGCTGCACCTGGATATCAAAGGCATGACGCGCTTTTCTGAAGTTAGCCGGCGCGGCGATGGACGCCTGCGCGGCAAGCAGAAACATCCCGGCTTCCTGGCTCTGCATGTGGCCGTGGACGATCACTCGCGCCTGGCCTTCACCCAGATGCTGCCCGATCAAAAGGCCGAAACCACCGTCGCTTTCCTCGCTGCGGCCACAGACTTCTTCGCCACCCATGGCATCGGCGTGCGCGCCCTGCTCACCGACAATGGCTCCAGCTACCGCTCCCATCAGTTCCGTCACGCTTGTCAGTCCATGCAGATCAAGCATCACCGCACCAGGCCCTATACCCCTAGAACTAACGGCAAGGCCGAGCGCTTCATCCAGACTGCGCTGCGCGAGTGGGCCTATTCACAACACTGGCCCGACTCCGAGCAAAGAGACGCGTATCTGCAGCCTTGGACCGACTACTACAACCGTGAACGACCCCATGGTAGCCTCAACTACAAGCCGCCCATCAGCCGCTCCGATCCCGGAACAACGTCTTGATCATCTACAGGCACCCTCTATAACCGTGTCGGCGTTGTCAAGGGACACCTACGGCGACCGCAGGGTTTTGCTTTTCCCTTCGTTGAGGGTTTTGGGGTTGGGGTTGCTTTTGCTTTTTGCTCATGCCACCAAGGCCCGCTTGTCAGAATCCTGCGGTGGAACCAATGGTTCCACCAACCATCTATTCGATCACCGACTTCCGACCATGATTCGTTGTTCCGACTCCCCGACTTTCTCAGGGAGGCAAGGCGCGCCAATCAGGCCAACGATGATCTTACTGCTCCACCAGGGTGCCCCGCGGGCTGGCTTGCATGCGAACCAGCTGCGCATAACTGGCCTGGCTGCGCAGCATCCAGTACATCCGTACCGCCAGCTTCCTGGCGATGGCGACTTTGGCCACGCCGCTTCCGCGGCGCAACTTTAGCCGCTGATAGTCTTGCTTGAGTGCGACATCCAACCGCGCCGCCGTGTGTCCGGCTTCCACCAGCAGAGAACGCATCATGGGATTGCCTTGCTTGGAGATCGCACCCAGCTGCTGCCTTCCCCCGGAAGAATGCTCCCGCGGATTCAGTCCCAGGTAGCTCACCACTTGCTTGCTGCGCTCGAAGCGTGTTACCGGACCCAGCGTCAACACGAAGGCTAGCGAGGTCACCGGCCCCACTCCCGGATGGGTCATCAGCAGCACCGCGGCTCGATTCTGCTCCGCCTGCTCGGCCACCGCCTGATCCAACTGCTGCAGCGAGGCATCCAGTTGATCGAGCATGCTCAGCAACTCTTGCCGGCGATAGCTCGCCCACGGCTCCAGCTCCAGACTCTGCAACTCGGCGCGGCCTTTCTTCGTGAACAGCTTCTTCTTCCGGCACACCCCTTCGCCCATCGCCAAAGTGTGCAGTTGGTTGCCCACGGCGTTCCGCATCCACACCAACTTCTGCCGATGCCATACCAGTTGCCGCAGATCGCGTTCCTCCAGGCTGGGCCGCCAGATGCGGGGAAAGCGTTGGCTCAGTAACAACTCCAGTATGTGGGCCGCGTCACGCGCATCCGTCTTCTGTTTGCGCACCACCGAAGCCCGGATCTGCGCCGCATCTCCCATCCACAGCTCGTGTCCCTGCTCGGCCAGCATCGGTTCGAACCAACGCGTGGGCCCGGTGGCTTCGATGCCTACTCGCACCGGTCCAACCAGAGCGGGGTAGAATGCCTGAGCTTCGCCACTCTCGTGCTCCAGGCGACGCTCCACCAACTCCCCCGCCTCCCGCTCCAGCATCGCAATCTGCTGGTAGCGGGTATGCAAATCACAACCTACCATCTTCATGTGCTCGGCTCCTTTCTTCCGAGCCTTGGTTGGCTTGAGCGCACCAAGTCTACTCGGCGGCTGAGGAGCCGACACGGTTATCTAATCAGGCGGTCGAGGCTCTCTATGGATCGAGCTATAACGATTTAACGGGCAAGAGCGTTGTACAACGCAACAAAACATCTGCGCTTAGCAGACATTACGCCGATTGACTTCAAGGATCGCGTTTCGATGCTCACAGTCGCAGCGCGATTGCGCTCGGTTGGGGTGCTTGAGTGCACTGGACTAGAGACGGTGCGTGTTCGTGATGCCGGCGTGAATTGCGGACTGCATACGCTCGTGTCAAAATCGGTGTGGTCGCGTGGCGAACGACAACCTAATCACCCACATCGTCGTGCTTGCAGGTGCTGGACGAACTGCGTGCAGAACCTAAGCCGGGACGTGTTCTGTGGCTTTGCGCCAGTCGAGAACAGCGAAATGAAATCAAGAAGCTGGCTTTCACCAAATTGAGAGCCGGTCTCCTCCTCGGCTATCCCGAATGTTTTGTGCGATTCGACATCGAAAGCACTTCACAGATGGAAGAGCGCTTTTTGAATGCTGTCATCGCCACGGTTGGAAATGACTATAGAGAAATTGAACGCGCCTTAAGAGATAACATCGGTGTAGACATCCCAAACCTGCCTGATAACGTCCCTCGAACCGAAGCGCGCGTCCCCTTCGCGATTCATATTGCCTGCGACGTTTGTCTAGCGTCCAGCGATTCGCCGTCCGCCAAGCTAAACGAACAGAATGAAGGATTCGCGTTGGACGTTGATGTAAAGTTCCATGCTGCCATTCGGCGGGTCGCACAGCTTTCGGCTCAATTGGTCACCGCCGAGGATTCGCAAAGTAACGAGGCTTTTGCAGAGATAGAATCTCTTCACAAATCACTGTTCTCTTAGGTTCAAGCGAGTGGCCCACCCTAACATGTGACCTCCCCAACCTGGAATGCCCAGTCGCTTTTCTCTTGGTTGGGCGGGGCAGTTTCACGAACAAATTTCCGCCCTAGGAGTTTGCTGAAAAACTCGGAACCGCAGATCCCTCGCGGGCTAAAGCCGCTCGGGATGACAAAGATAAAGGATTACGGCGCGCCTGAAGGCGCCCTTTCGAGGCGGTTACAGCAACTCAGAAATTGCTTTATGGCCGACGGCTGAAAGCTGTTGACTGGCATCAATGAAATGGCGGAACTCGATCGGCTGAGTTCCGCCGACGCCGACTTCCGCACGTCTACTTTTCCGCGATGAGCGACTCCAACCTCAACAATCGCTGCTCCAAGTCGGCAATTTGTTGTCCCTGAGTTTGGATCTGCTCCTGCTGGGTTTTGATCACATCCTGCTGCGTTGCAACTACTGTGTGCTGCTTCTGCAACTCGTTCAGCAGCATGGGCGCGAGCATCTGATACTTCACCGTCAGGGGCTGACCGTCTTTGTCATACGCCACCAATTCGGGATAGACCTTGGCCACTTCTTCGGCGATTAGTCCGTATTGCAGCACGTGGGATCCATCGTCGTACTGCGGCTTGTAGAAGAAGGTCACCGGCCGCAATTGGAACAGTTGGCTGCTGCTGTCGCCCATGTCGGCGATCTGCTCCTTGAAGCGACGCGACGAGAGAACGCAGGTCGTCGCTGGAGCTTGGCCCCAGAGTTTGCCCGCACCATCGACGCAAACCACCTGGACAGGGCCGATAGTACCATTGACCGAGCCGTAGATGCCCGCGATGTAGGTATCCGTCTGTTGGTCGCCGATAAGGATCTGGAAGTTACCGGGAGTCTCGGGGGCCGGCCCAGGAGTACCGATATCGATGTTGTCGTTGATATGAACCTCGCCACTACACGCACCGTCTCCAACGCACGTGCTATCAAACGCCCCATTGCGGGGCCCAGGGCCAGGGCCGGTACCAGAGCCCACAAAAGTGTTCAAAAGCCCGTCGCTGACGCCTGAACCTGCGTGATATCCTACGAAAGTGTTGTCATGACCGCTCTCGTTATCGACGCCAGCACTATCTCCGACAAAAGTGTTGTAATCGCCGTCAGGATCGCCGCCACCACCGTTAACGCTGCCAGCTTCATATCCAACAAAGGTGTTGCCGGTTCCGGTTGCGTTTAAGTAGGCGCCTTTTCCAGCCTGGTAGCCGAAATAGCTGTTTTCGTAGTAAGTGTTGTTAAGACCGGCCTGGTAGCCGAAAAAGCTGTTGCCGCTTCCGGGAGAGAAAAGTGGGTTGGCGGTGTTGTAGCCGGCCTGGTAGCCGAAAAAGCTATTGCCGGTTGAAGTAGTGTTGGAGAAGCCAGCCTGGTAGCCGTAAAAGCTGTTGCCGTCAGCAGTGTTGTTGTAGCCAGCTTGGTAACCGTAAAAGCTGCCGTTGTTTGCGGTGTTGTTGAAGCCGGCCTGCGGCCGGAGAAGGTGTTGTAGGATCCGCCGACGTTGCTGTTACCAGCTTCGGCACCCAAGAAGGTGTTGTTGCTCCCAGTGATAGTGAGAAAGCCAGAGTCGACCCCGAGGAAGGTGTTGTAGTCTGCGTTGCTGTTCAAGCCAGCGAATACACCGAAAAAGGAGTTATACCTCCCGGTGGTGTTGCGCCCTCCAGTCAGAACGCCAGTAAAAGTGTTGTCGTGCCCGTTCGTGTTGGCGTAGCCCGCTTGGCTGCCGGAGAAAGTGTTGTCATAACCCGTGTTATTCGTGAATCCAGCATCGGACCCGGAGAAAGTGTTGTCTTCACCAGTGTTGGATCCGCCAGTCCCCACACCGACAAAGAGGTTCTGGCTGCCGAAAACGCTTAGCACGGTATTCAAGCCAATCTGGTAGGAATACGGGTTGTAAGCGGCGTTGATATCACCGTTGACATCGAGCCTTGGCGTAGGCGACGGCCCTGGCAATGGCGCTTTCCCGATGCCCACGTTTGCGCCGAGAGGCCCCAGAGGGCCGAAACCTGTTTGAAAGATTACGGAATTGCAGATCGTGTTTGGGTTTAAGAAGATGGGAATGTAGTTCGGCAGAGGAGCGAAGCTCGTCGCGGGGCAGCCCCCACTTATCGGGCCCGCAGGAGGTGTTTTACCAGAACCGAAGGTCACGCCTGCGTTCCCGGCGTTACTCAATGCGTTCACGGCAGTGCCTGTGTCGGTGGTAGCGTTACCGGTCGCGTCCGTCGGCGGTGCCTTGACGAAGGCCGATGCGGGCAGTCCGCCCAGCGTTTCCGCTTCGTGGGCTTTGAAGGCGTAGGGCACGCTCACCAGCAGCACACGCGCCTGCTCAGCTTCTCCCTGAACTTGCACACCCAGCCAGCGCTGCTCTTGCTGCGAGAACAGGTCGCCCGGCAATCCTGTCGCGGTCGTACTTCCCAGCAGCACGCTGTAGTTGCCATCGGCGTCGGGCGTGACGTTCTGTGTCTCCATCCAGACCGCAGCACCGCCATCCTGCTGCTTGTAGATGGCAAACGTGACGCCAACCGGCGTGGTGGATGCAAGGGCCGCACCTTGCGCGTCCTTCAAGGTTCCGCTGTTGCGGATCAGGTTGGGAACGGATGTCGTTGCTGTTTGTTGGGCTGAGCTAATGGAGCTTAACAACAAAATGGAAATGGCAATAGCAACGATGGTGCTGAAGCGGCGCATAGAGACTCCTTGCGGACGGTCGCCCGATTCAATGTTTTCGGGTAAAAGATTTCTTGCCTTGGCTCACAAAAAGAGAAGTGTGACAATACTGCGCCGCAGAGAGCCAAGGACGAGGACTGCGGCGCTAAGTTCAGTGGGCCCAGGGGAAAGGCTTCTTTACTACTGCCGCTCCGCGAAACAATCAGCGGATACCATGCGGAAGTTCCCTGCCTGAATCAATGTCACTTGAGTGCTGATGGCCCACGCCCCGAAACGGGTCACGAGGTGGCGTACGTGAGTAGCCGTCTAGAAGAGATTTCTCGGCTGAGTGACGGCATAATGTGCTTAGTTTGTCAAGATGTCAAGCAGTATTTAACAATGTTTTAATAGGTGGCGCTTTGGTGCCAAGGCAGGTTGTCAGTGGCCAGTGCTCAGTTGCCAGATAAAAAATGCCCCGCCCTAGCCAAAAGAAGGCTAGAACGGGGCACCCATGTTTTCTTTACTAATGGCTTAGGGCTGACGGTGACTGCTTAACTATCCACTAACCCCTAGCCACTAACCACTGCCTTTAGTACATTCCGCCCATGCCGCCGCCGTGAGGCATCGCCGGTTCCTTCTTATCTTCCGGAATCTCGGCTACCAGGGCTTCGGTGGTCAGCATCAGGGACGCGATGGAGCCTGCATTCTGCAGGGCCGTACGCGCTACCTTGGTCGGGTCAAGAACGCCAGCCTTCACCAGGTCTTCAAACTTCCCGGTCTGCGCGTTATAGCCGAAGTTAGCTTCCTTCGACTCCTTGATGCGGCCCACAACGATGGCGCCTTCTTCGCCGGCGTTGCCGACGATCTGACGCAGTGGCTCTTCGAGTGCGCGGCGCACAATGTTGCCGCCGATCTTCTCGTCGCCTTCCAGCTTCAGAGCGTCAACGGCCTCGCCGCAGCGCATCAAAGCCACGCCACCGCCGGGGACGATGCCTTCCTCGACCGCAGCGCGGGTAGCGTGCATAGCATCTTCGACGCGGGCTTTCTTTTCCTTCATCTCGGTTTCGGTTGCAGCGCCGACCTTGATGACCGCAACGCCGCCCACCAGCTTCGCCAAACGCTCCTGCAACTTCTCGCGGTCGTAGTCGCTGGTGGTCTTGTCGATCTGGCTGCGAATTTCCTTTACGCGGCCTTCGATGTCGGCATGCTTGCCCTTGCCCTCGACGATCGTCGTGTTGTCCTTGTCGATGGTGATCTTCTTGGCCTGGCCGAGATCGCCCATCTGGACGTTCTCCAGCTTGATGCCAAGATCTTCAGTGATGGCCTTGCCGCCGGTGAGAATAGCGATGTCCTGCAGCATGGCTTTGCGGCGATCGCCGAAGCCTGGGGCCTTGACGGCCGCGACGTTCAGCGTGCCACGCAGCTTGTTGACGACCAGAGTCGCCAGCGCTTCGCCTTCCACGTCCTCAGCGATGATCACGAGCGGACGGCTGCTCTTGGCGATCTGCTCAAGCAGCGGGAGCAGGTCCTTCATCGAGGAAACCTTCTTTTCGTGGATGAGGATGTAGGCGTTCTCCAGAACAACTTCCATGCGCTCGGGATCGGTGACGAAGTAGGGCGAAAGATAGCCACGGTCGAACTGCATGCCTTCGACGACTTCCAGTTGGGTCTCCATCGTCTTGGCTTCTTCCACGGTGATGACGCCGTCTTTGCCGACCTTCTTCATGGCCTCGGCAATGATCCTGCCGATGGTCTCGTCGTTGTTGGCGGAGATGGTACCGACCTGCGCGATCATCTCGCCCGACACCTTCTGCGAATACTTGTCGAGCGCGCCCGGGATGCGGTTGCCATCATGGTCGAGCGAGCCGCACACGGCGGTGACAGCCTTGTCGATGCCGCGCTTCAGGGCCATCGGGTTTGCGCCAGCAGCCACCGTCTTCACGCCTTCGCGGAAGATGGTCTGCGCCAGAACGGTCGCGGTGGTGGTGCCGTCGCCGGCAACATCGGAAGTCTTAGAGGCAACCTCGCGCACCATCTGCGCGCCCATGTTCTCGAGCGGGTCCTTCAGTTCGATTTCCTTGGCTACGGTCACGCCGTCCTTGGTAATGAGCGGCGAACCAAACTTCTTCTCGATCACGACATTGCGGCCCTTGGGACCCAGCGTGACTTTCACGGCATCGGCCAGAACATTCACGCCGCGAAGGATCGACTGACGCGAATCTTCTCCATGCACAATCTGTTTTGCCATTGCTTCAATCTCCTTGTGAAATCAGTTGTCAGTGGTCAGTTGCCAGTTCTCAGAAAACCTTGCGACGGCAACTGGCAAACTTATTTGTGGGCGACGGCTTGTTTGGGCTTGCTGGCGCCTTCCAGAATGCCGAGCACTTCTTCCTCGCGCATGATCAGGAAGTCTTCGCCATCAATCTTGATTTCCGTGCCGGCATACTTGCCAAACAGGATGCGATCGCCTGCTTTGACGTCCAGCGGGAAGGTCTTGCCCTCGTCGTTGGTTTTGCCCCGGCCTGCCGCGATCACTTCGCCCTCTTGCGGCTTGTCTTTGGCGCTGTCGGGAATGATGATTCCACCACGGGTGGTCTCGGCCTCTTCAACACGACGAACCACGATGCGGTCGTGCAAGGGAGTAAGCTTTGTAGCCATTCTTCGAACTCCTTTCAAGCTGGTTGGTTCAAGTTGGATTGCGTTACACGTTGGCTGACTCTGGCGCGTGTCTTTTGCGTTGCTGTCAGCATGTTCATAGACTCTTTTGGGGATAAAACCCAGAAAGTTGGTGGTGATGGCCGTCGACTGGGCACTTAGGTAAGCCTGCTAGCACTCACTACCAACGAGTGCTAATCTTAGCCTGCGATGAGCGGGATGTCAAGCCGGACATGAGCGGAATTCACTCATATTTCACAAACCATTGGGTATTCTACGGATAATCATTTTAGATTCATAGCCTTACGATAATTTATCGGGAAGTTACCTAAGAATGCTCGAAAGGCGTAAAGATGGAGGTTGATTCTCGAAAAAAGGGGGGATCACCTCGCGTCCGGAATCATCTGTGGGCTACCAGTTTCTTGCCTGCTCCGTCGCTCACTCCTTGTTTCTTTACAAATTCACTTTCACCGCGTGAAGTTTTCGGTTCCCATAACCACGAGTTTGGCAGCATAATCTGGAGTGTGGTGGGTGCAATCGTGTCCGTGCTCCATGCCGATCGATTTTCTCCTTCCGTGCGCTACTTGATTTCTCTGTTCGCGGTGCTGGTAGCTGCCCTAACTTTGCAGAGCTTCGGCATCGCCCAGACTTCGACGGCGGACTCAGCAAAACCCAACCAAGCGACAGAAGTGCAAGGCAGCCTGGGCAGCGGCGCAGACGAGACAGTAGTTCCTCCGGCGCAGCCGGACGCAAGCGGTTCGCAAATCCCCACGGCCGCCCAGATCGAGGCTGCCGGAGAGCGTGACGCCTCCACCGAACCTGAAGCTAAGGCGAGTTCGCTCGCTCCACGTTCGAGCATCGCAAACGCCGCGCCCCCAAGTTCCGCAGGACATGCTGCCTCGTTACCCGCCAAGTATGACGTGTCGCAGATTGGGCAACGCAACGTGGGAACTGGTCTCGACTTTTATTCCCTGGATCGCGAGGTGGCTTTAGGACGTGAGTTGTCCCAGCAGGTGGAGCAGCAAGCGCGGCTGGTCACCGATCCTGTCGTCACGGAGTACATAAACCGCATCGGTCAGAACCTGGTAGGCCACTCCGACGCGCGCGTGCCTTTCACCATCAAGGTCCTCGACAATGACGAGGTCAACGCATTCGCGCTGCCCGGCGGCTTCTTCTACGTGGACAGCGGATTGATTCTGGCCGCCGACAATGAGGCCGAGTTGGCGGGGGTGATGGCACACGAGATTGCCCACGTCGCTGCCCGTCACGCCACCAAGAACATGACTCGGGCGCAGATCTGGAACATGGCCTCCATACCGTTGATCTTCATCGGCGGACCAGTGGCCTACGCAATCAGTGAAGTAGCGAGCCTTGCGGTGCCGCTCAGCTTCCTCAAGTTCTCACGCGACGCCGAGCGCGAGGCCGACCTTCTGGGCTTGGAATACGATTACGCCTCGGGCTACGATCCGGAAGCGTTTGTGGAATTTTTTGAGAAGCTCAAGCTTGACGAAAAAAAGAAGCAGAACTTTATCGCCAAGGCCTTCGCCACCCATCCGATGAATGCGGACCGCATCAAGGCGGCGCAGGAGGAAATCCGCAGGTACCTGCCTGATCGTCCAGAATACGTGGTCGACACCAGCGAATTCGAGAACATCAAGGACCGCCTCGCCTCTCTCGAGAACAGCCGCCGGCTGGGCGGCGCAAAGGGGGACGCGACGGGCCCAGTGCTGCTGAGACGCACGAGTTCCAGCGGCAGCGATTCCGGCAACACCGCCGGCCAGAAGGACGACGGGCCTCCCACGCTAAAGCGGAACCCCTCCGTCGACTAACGTTTTGTCTTTGACACGTCTCGGATTTGGAATTGCAGCAGTCTGCCTGAACTGCCTAGAATGATACCTATTATGAAGACGAAGCGTTTGCTGGCGACAATCCTTTGTGCGCTCCTACTTCCAGCTTTGCTTGCAGCGAGTGACAAGAAGAACGACAGCAGCCAGGTGTCCTCGATCAAGTTTGCTGTCTTTAAGGACGATAACGGCAAGCCGGTGCGCAATGCTGCGGTCGTGCTGCATCCGGTGAAAGCGAACGGCAAACAATCGCGAGGCGGGTTTGAGTTGAAGACGGATGGAGAGGGTAAGACCGAGAGCGATGGTATTCCGTATGGAACGTTGCGTGTGCAGGTCATCGCTCCCGGTTTCCAGACCTTCGGACAGGATTACGCCATTGACCAGCCCCAGAAAGAAATCACCATTCGCCTGAAACGGCCGCAGGGGCAGTATTCGATCTACGAGAATCACACCGACGGCAGCAATACCCAGCCGAAGGACAAGCAGCAATAGTGAAGAGGCGCTCTTCGCTGCTTGCTTTTCGCTAATTGCCCTTAGTCTCCAACTTTTGGTTTCGGGCAAGCATGCCTGAACGTTGGCGAAGCTAACGGTTAAGGGGAATGGCGAAAAGCGAAGGGCGAAAGGCGAACAGCGGAGAATGAAAATGATCGAAGCCAAGGCTCTTTGGGCCGATCACGACCGCTTTGTCGGCCAGGCGAGCAGCGGTCACGCTCTGGTGGTGGATGCCGGCGCCGAGAAGTCAGCTGGCAGTCCGATCGAGCTTGTCTTGATTGGCTTGTGCGCCTGCACGGCCAGCGACGTTGTCGGCATCCTGCGCAAGAAGCGCGAGCCCTTCACCAGCCTGGAAGTGCGTGCCACAGCCGAGCGTGCCGAAACTTTCCCGAAGGTCTTTACCGGCATTCGTCTGATTTACCGTGTTGGCGGAAACGTGACTCACAAGGCGATGGAAGACGCAGTGCACTTGTCCGAGGAGAAGTATTGCTCAGTGTCGGCCATGCTGGAGAAGACGGCGAAGATCGAATTTGAGATCGAGTACGTGCAATGACCCGCATTCACAAGAGCTTACTCTGAAGGCATTCGGGGCGACAGCGGATCGCAAAAGTAGCAACTATGCTGGGAGCCTGTAGGGGTCGCAGGGAGCCGCCATCTACATAGAGCCAAGCCGCTCACGGCCCCTACTGGCTATTACAAGAGGGCATAGCGCACAGGGGAGTCCGGCCTCACCAGACAAACGTCTGCGTGAATGTCCTCCAAATATTCCAGAGGTGTATATCTGTCAGCGCGGATCGTGAGAGAGCAGTACGTGCAGATGCTCTCTTTCTCCGATCGACGAGTGAAGGGAGGCTGAGGGTCGGGGGTCGGCGTGGGCATTTGCAACTCCAAAGCCCGCACACTACGGAGGGAGAATCCCTAGTACGGGCTGCCGTCATTCGATGCTCCAACATTATGCCCCTGAAATGCCAATCGTCGGTGATTTGGGTCATCCGTAATTGTGATTAAAACGGTGGCGCTGCGCAATGATATTGGCCCATTACTCGCACTGGCTGGCAGTGTCCTCAACGAAGGACACCATCGGCCCAGTTGTACGGCGGTTCAGGCAGCAAGGGTATAATGATTGGTTTGCCTATGACTACTACTCAGACTGAATTGCATCTCGCCAGACGGATGTCGCGCCTGGGAACGGAAACCGCGTTCGAAGTGCTGGTACGTGCCCGCGCTTTGGAGCGTCAAGGAAAAAACATTGTTCACCTGGAGATCGGCGAGCCCGACATGGACACGCCCGCCAACGTCGTCGAAGCTGGGGTTGACGCGCTGCGCAAGGGCTTTACCCATTACGGGCCCGCGGCGGGATTGCCGGAGCTGCGTGAGGCCATCGCGGCGGAGGTTGCCAGCTCGCGTGGCATCAAGGTCAGCCCGGACGAAGTCGTAATTGTTCCCGGAGGCAAGCCGATCATCTTCTTCACCATCCTCGCATTGGTAGAAGAAGGTGACGAGGTCATCTATCCCAATCCCGGCTTCCCGATTTACGAGTCGATGATCAACTTCGTGGGCGCAAAAGCGGTTCCCATTCCGCTGCGCGAGGAGCGCGATTTCCGCCTCGACGTGGACGAACTTGCCGGCCTCATCAACGATCGCACCAAGCTCATCATCCTGAACTCGCCGCAAAATCCCACTGGCGGCGTCATCACTAAGAGCGATGTGGAAGACATCGCATCCGCCATCGGCGATCGCGACATCATGGTCCTGAGCGACGAGATCTACAGCCGCCTGCTCTTCGAAGGCGAGCCGTATAGTATCGCCTCAGTGGACGGCTTCAAGGATCGCACGATTATTTTGACCGGCTTCTCGAAGACCTATTCCATGACCGGCTGGCGTCTGGGTTACGGCGTCATGCGTCCGGACCTGGCGGCGCAATTCGCCCGGCTGGCAACCAACTCCACATCCTGCACTGCGACCTTTACGCAGATTGCAGGTATCGAGGCGGTTCGCGGCGACCAGAGCGAGCCGGAGAAGATGCGCCGCGAGTTCCAGCGCCGCCGCGACGTGTTCGTCAGTGGTCTGAACCAGATCAAGGGATTTTCCTGCCGAATGCCGAAGGGGGCCTTTTACACCTTTCCTAATATCAAGCAGACTGGCTGGCCGTCCAAGAAGCTCGCCGATGCGCTGCTTGACGACACGGGAGTTGCGGGGCTATCGGGAACAGCCTTTGGCTCATATGGCGAGGGCTATCTGCGTTTCAGTACAGCGAATTCCATCGAGAATCTTCAGCACGCGCTGGATCGCATCGATCAGTGGACGAGGAAGAATTTGTAGCTGCGGCAACTCTGCGTTTTCATCACAGCCGGCATCGCTGTGCGGCCTTCTGCTAAGGCAGATTGCGCGTGCCCACTGCCTGCCGCAACTGTTCCAGAGCACTCATATAGCTCGCAAGCGCCTGGCGATAACTCAACTCCGTCGCGCGATAACTACGTTCGGCGTCCAGGAAATCCAGCAGCGACGCCGCTCCGTGCTGATAGGAGAACCGGCTGATCTCCAGCGACTGCTGCGCTTGTTGCCGGTAGCCTCCCTCGTACAACCGTACTACTTCCTCATTGTCGACCAGCGCCTCGTACGCGTTCCTCACATCCGTCAGCACCCCCTGCTCGGCAGCCCTCTCCAGAAACTGCGTCTGGGTCAGCGCGTAGTAGGTCCGTGCAACCTCGCCCTGATTGCGATTGAAAATCGGCAGCGGCATGGTGAAAAAGAATGAGCCATTGTTGGAGTCATTGATATGGTTGTAGCTGAAGGTGAAGGTTACGTCCTGTTTGGCATTGGCCTTGGCCAGCCCAATCTGGCTCTTCGCCGCATCGATGCTGCGCTTGGCGGCCAGTAAATCAGGCCGCAATTGTAGCGCACGCGCTTGCAAGTCCTCCAGCTTTAGGGTGAGCGGCATGTAGGTTAGATCGCCCGCAACATCAAAGTCGCGGGGGACGGAGTCAAACCCCATTAACTGGCGAAGCGAGGCCAACGCCTGCACCTTGGCAATGCGGGCCGCGGTGACATCACTCTGGAACTGCAACGTCTGCAACTGAATCTTCAGCAAATCACCCTTGCTCAGCCCTCCGGCTTTGTACTGTTCCTGGCCGATCCCCACCGAGTGCTGGTAACTGTCAAGCAGCCGAATGGCAAACCCCAGGTTGTCCTTTGCCAGCAGCGCGGTGATGAATTCCTGTGCCGCACTCTCGATCGTGGTGCGCTCGGTATCCGCCACCAGGGACTCGGTTACTGCTGTCACGTCCTTGGCCGCTTGTAAGCGGTGCTGCCGCTTCTGGCCGCGCTCAAACAGGTAGGCGACGACCGCGTCGAACTCCGAGTCGGTGTTGATGTAGGTCGAAGTAAACATGTCAGGACTGAAGATAGGCAGAAACTGCGCATCCAATGTCAGCACCGGGTTGGGTCGCAGGTTGGCCGTGACCTCCTCCTCTTTGCTTTGCGAGATAAGTGTCTGGTTGGCTTGCAGGGTGGGATTATTTCTCTTTGCAAGTTCGATGGCCCGCTCGATGGTGATGAGCACGGACGGCGCTGGCGGTGCTGCCGCCGGCAGTTGCGGTATGCCGGGCACTTGTGTCGTGCCAGAGGCTGGGGGCGAGGTTTGAGGCGGGTTCGATACCTGTCCCCACAACACCGCCGGCAGCAGCAAAATTAGCACCCCAACACACTCAACCAGAATGCGACGGGGCCTGCTTGAGCAGAAGTTTCTCATTCGGTGATCTCCACGGCTTCCGGCGGCAGCGCGTCGGTCGGTCGCGCCACCCACACATAGAGGGTTGGCAATAGGAAGATACTCATCACCAGGTTCACAATCAATCCCCCAACGATAACGATGGCAAACGGCCGTTGCGAATCGGAACCGATAGCGTGCGATAGCGCAGCGGGGGCGAGACCGAGGGTCGCCACCAGCATTGTCATCATGATCGGCCGCAGTCGCAACACCGCTCCTTCGACGGCAGCGTCCTCCATCGTATGGCCGCGCGCTCGAAGCTGGTTGATAAAGTCCAGCATGATGACGCCGGTCTGCACCGACACTCCAAATAGCGCCAGGAATCCGACCCCGGAGGAAACGCTGAAGTTCGTGCCGGTGATCAGAAGTGCCGGCAGTCCGCCAACGGGCGCTATGGCGACGCTGGCCAGAATCAGCAGCGCCCACTTGAACGATTTGAACATGGTGTAGAGGATGATGAAGATTACAAACACCGTGATAGGAAGCACGATCAGCAGGCGTTCATCGGCTCTCTTCTTGCTTTCGTACTCACCTACCCAGTCGATCTTGTAGCCCTGCGGCAATTTGACCTGCTCATTTACCTTCCTCATCGCCTCTTCCACGGTGCTGCCGAGATCGCGCCCGCGAACGCTGTACTTGATGGCAACGTAGCGGCGATTGCCTTCGCGATAGATTTCCGAACCACCATCTTCCTCACTGATATTGCACAATTGTCCCAGCGAGACCCTTTCCCCGCTCGGCGAGAGAATACGAATGTTCTCAATCTCCTCGCGGGTGTCGCGGTATTGCGGCAGGTAGCGCAACACCAGGTCATAACGCGCTTCTCCGATAAGAACCTGGGTAAGCGCCCCGCCTCCGACCGCCGTCTGAATCGCGTCCTGCACATCGGCCACGTTAATCTGATAGCGGGCCGCCGCGGCGCGGTCGACGGTCAAATTCAAATTAGGTTGGCCGCGCACGCGCAGGACACCGAGATCCTCAATGCCGTCGACCCTGCGCATCACATTGGCAACCTCGTCGGCTTTTTCTTCCAGCAGCCGCAGGTCATCTCCATAAATTTTGGTGGCGAGTTCGCCTTTCACTCCGCTGACCGCCTCTTCCATGTTGTCTTCGATCGGTTGAGAAAAGCCCCACACCACGCCGGGAATCTTGCTGAGCTCGCGATTCATGGCCGCGATCAGCTCATCCTTGTTCTGGTGGAAGATGGGTCGCCATTGTTCCTTCGGCTTCAGGTCGACGTAATATTCCGTATCAAAGAAGCTGGTGTGATCGGTTCCGTCGTCGGGACGCCCGGTCTGGCTGGTGCATTGTGGAACTTCCGGAAAGGAGCAGAGCATCTTTCGTGCCTCATTCGATATCTCGATGCCCTCGGCGGGCCCCGCGCTGGGCGCCAATGTTCCTCGCACCCACAGCGAGCCCTCGTCCAGGTGAGGCAGAAATTCCGATCCGATTACACCGCTGAAGGCCAGGAACGCCGCCATGATCAGGCCGGCCACGGCAACTCCAACCGGGACCGCACGATGCCGAATCGCCCAGCGGACCGCCGTACGGTAATGCTCTATCGACCACTGCATCGCAGGGTTGTGCCATTCGTGTGTTCCCTTCGCAAAGGCGAAGCTCGCCAGCACCGGCGCAACCACAATCGAGAAAAACAGCGCACCCAGCAGGGCGAAGGCCACGGTCCAGGCCATGGGATGAAACAAGCGGCCCTCCACCCGCTGCAGCGTGAAAATCGGCAAGTAGGCGGTAATGATGATGGCGATCGCGTAAAACACCGGGCGTTGCACTTCATGCGCTGCATCGCTGATTCTTTCGCTGGGCGTCCGGTGATCTTCGTCCTTGCTTAAGTGGCGCACGATGTTCTCCACCATGACCACCGCGCCGTCCACCACCATGCCAAAATCCAACGCGCCGAGAGACAGCAGGTTCGCGGGAATGTGCCGTAAGTCCAGGCAAATGGAGGCGAACAACAGGGAAAACGGAATGGTTGCCGCTACGATCAGCGCTCCGCGGACGTTGCCGAGAAACAGAAACAGGATGATCGCTACCAGGATCATTCCCTCGGTAAGATTGTGCAGGACGGTGTGCGAAGTGTAGCGAACCAGATCGCTGCGATCGATGAAGGGAACGATTTTTACTCCGGGAGGCAAGATGGAATTGTTCAGTTCCTCGACTTTCTTGTGAAGGCCTTGCAGGGCGGTGTCGGCTGGCGCGCCTTTGCGAAGTAGCACAATTCCTTCCACCACGTCCCCGTCATCGATAATCTTGCCGTCCTCGCGGTGAAAAGCTCTTGCGACTTGTCCCAGTCTGATCTTGGGACCTTGCTCGAACGACGCCGAGGTCGCGCACATGGATTGGGGTACCGTTCTTGGTGAGGATCACCGTTTGCTCGATGTCATGGACGTGATCGACCAGTCCCACCTCGCGAACGTTGACCTGCTGCAGCCCCTGCTGTATGAAGCTGCCTCCGCCGTTAGCATTATTATTGGCGAGCTGCTGCTCGACTTGCGATAAGCTCAGCCCGTATGCGACCAGCTTGTTGGGATCGAGGCGCACCTGATATTCGCGGGTGGGGCCACCGAAGCTGTTCACGTCGATGACATCAGGCACAGACTTGAGATTTTTTTCGACCACCCAGTCCTCGAGCGTCTTCAGCTCCATCGGATCGTAGGCCGGATTCGTGCTGTGTAACGTGAAGAAATAGATCTGGCCGGCAGGGCTGTAGTCGGGGCCCATTTGCGGCGAGATCCCCGGCGGCAACGTGACTTGGCTCAGCCGTTCCAGCACGCGCTCGCGGTTCCAGTTGTTGTTGGAGCCATCCTCAAAAACCAGCTCAACATAGGAAAGTCCGAAGAGCGTCCACGAACGCAGGTGGACCACCTCCGGGACGCCATTCATGATGATTTCGATGGGAATGGTGACCTGCTGCTCAACCTGCTCGGCGGAAATCCCCGGCCATTGCGTGATGATGTCGACGTAGTTGTCGGCGACGTCGGGATAAGCCTCAATGGGCAGATCATGAAACGCAACCATCCCCCCGGCAAAAAGGATCAATGCCACCGCCAGGACGAGTAGGCGATTGTTGAGGGCGAAATCAACGATGCGGCGAATCATGGCTTACTGTTCCACCGTGTTTTCCAGGTCCAGGGCCTTCGCCACCACCTGCTCGCCAGGTTGAATACCCGAGAGGATCTCCTGCATCTGGCCGGGAAGCATGTCTCCCGCTGCCACCTCGGCGCGCCGAAAGTGGCCTTCGCCCAGCGACAGGAAGACCCACGCGCGGTCATGCAGGTGAAGGATGGCGCTGGCCGGCACCACCGCCCGCGTTACCGGCTGCTTGCCGTAGAAGGTCGCCGTAACAAACATTCCGACGCGCATAACGCCGGGGTTGGCAACTTCGATCCGTACCTTCGCCGTGCGGATGTTGGGATCGAGAATGGGCAGGATGTTATCGATCCGCCCCTTGAAGACCCGGTCAGGATAACCGCTCAGGCGTACGTCCGCGTACTCGCCGACACGGACAGCATCAAGATCGTTCTGGTAAACGTCACAGATGATCCAGACGTAAGACAGATCAGAAATGGTGAAGGGGTTGGGACCGGATAGACCCTGGATGCCTGAAGCATTTGTGACCTGCTGGTCAGTAATCACGCCGGAAATCGGCGCTACGACGTCGACGACGCCAGACGGGTGATCCTTGTTGATGCCGAGGAGCCGCAACTGCTCGGTTGCGGCATTCAGGTCGGCTTTCGCGTCCCCCTCGTTGGTTTCGGCGGTATCCAGATCGCTCTTCGAAATGGCGCCTTTGTCATACAGAAGTTGCGCCCGCTGGAACTGTGTCCGTGCTAACCGCTCATCATTCTCCGCCTTCACATACGTCTGGTAAGCCCCGGATATGTCGTTGCTCTGGACCCTGAGCAACAATTGGCCCTTTTTGACTACATCGCCTAGACGCGCTTTGATCTCCACAACTCGTCCGGCAGACAGGGAAATGACGGGCACAGCTCGCGCGATATCGGGCTGTACCACACCGGTCACATTCAGCGCGGGCACAACCTTGCGCTCGGTAGCCGTCGCCAACGGAAACAGCTCTGGATGCTCAACTTTGAAATTGTTGGGATCGAAATCAGACTGGACGCTTGCCGCAGGCGGAGCTTCCGCCTCCGGGTTTGGCTTGGCCCCGCTACACCCGGAGAGGAGCAGGCTAGTTAGCAAACAAACCGTTGCCGCTAGCAGCCGAGCATTGAACTTGTGGTCTTTCATTGAGCTAACTCTCGTAAACTGCCCGGCTATAGGCAGTCGGGACGAGCGGAGTTCTCCGCGACGTATGGCCATCAGACCTGCAAATAAGTAATTTGTGGAGAACGCTTCGTGCCTCTCAGGTGGGCACGTGCACCCGATTCAGTTGCAGCAGGAGGGAGGGGCGCGTCCCGCGGACAGGACGGTCATGCCGTCAAGCACGTGTGCTTTCAAAACCAGAGGAGTAAACGGCTGCAAAACAACCAGTGCGCACATTAGGCAGAGCGCCAGCATTGCGGGCAACATGGGCAGGGAAGAACTCGCCTGTAACAGGTGCAGTGGGGCAACCGCACGTTGCAGTCTCTTCGATGCCTCCTCCACCATAGCCTGGGTTGGATGCAGGTCGTCACTGGCCGAAATGACAGGGAAAAGCAGTACCATCGCGCAGGCAAGAGCCAACAGCGACTTGCGACAGGGAACCCCCGCAAGGTGACCGGATCCGCGGCGCCCTCGCAAAAAACCGAGAAACGCCACGACAGCCAGCGCCATCCAAATCACATTGAGGAGCAGTTCCATCACTCGTAGCCTATCACTCTGCCCGGTGCAGGTGCAGTCCAGAAAAATTAGCCGGATGCGAGATTCACGGGTTATTCATCGTGCCCGTGCAGGGTTCGTTGTGCTTGCATAGTATGCGACACTTAATGGTGACAACTTCGGCTGGCATGGCCGACGCCACAAGATCAGCCATTCGCTGCCGCTGACTGTGCTGCACCCGGTGCTGTCCTAAAGAGAGGTTGAAGATGTTCGCACGTAATGCCCATTTCCGCGTGAAATCGCTCGACATGGCCGCTGAGTTCGCCCGCACACTCGACAACGGGATCCTGCCATTGTTGCGTAAGCAGGCAGGCTTCAAGGGCGAAATCACGTTGTCAAATCCTGGCGATCTGGAACGGATTTCCATCAGCTTGTGGGAGCACAAGAGCAATGCAGAAGTGTACGATGCCAAAGTCTACCCGCAAGTGTTGAAGATCCTTTCACCGGTCATTGATGGGAAGCCCAAGATCCTGACGTTTGAGGCCGTTGCCTTAAACCTCGATCACGGCGCCGAAGCCAATCGCTAGCGTTTTGAATTGCTCTTCCTGGCGCAGCACGCGCAGTGCGCCTTCCATGAGCGCTTGCAGTTCGTCCTCGCCAGCATAAACGGCGATAGGAGCGATCCAACCTACGTACTCGGATAGCAACGAGACTAGGCCCTTCGAATGCGCCATCCCGCCGGTGAAGAGCACAGCGCTCACCCGCCCGTGCAGGACGGCCGCCACGGCCCCGATCTCTTTCGCGATTTGGTACACCATCGCCTCGAAGACCGTCTTGGCCTTTGCTTCACCACCCGCAATGCGGCGCTCCACTTCCACCAGGTCCTTCGTGCCGAGATAGGAGCACAGTCCGCCATCGCGGAAGAGCAGTTCTTCCACTTGCTTCTGCGTGTACTTGCCGCTGAAGCAGAGATTGACCAACTGCATCGCCGGCACCCCGCCGGCACGCTCCGTGGAGAACGCCCCTTCTTCGCGCGAATTGGTCACGTCAACCATGAGGCCGTTTTCGTGTGCTGAAACCGAAATCCCGCTGCCCAGGTGGCCCACAATCAGCCGCAGTGACTCGTAACGCTCGCCGCGCTCGCGGGCGTAACGCTTGGCCACCGCCTTCGAATTCAAAGCGTGCGACAAACACTGCCGCTCCAGTAACGCCGACCCCGACAGGCGCGCAAACTCCGGCCACTCGTCCACGCTCACGGGATCAACGACGTAGGCTTGTACGCCGGCCTTTCGCGCAATGTCGTATGCCAGAAAGGCGCCAAGGTTCGCAGCATGTTCACCGCGGCGCGCCAGGCGCAACTCCTCCAGCATTTCCTCGTTCACAACGTACGTGCCGCTGGCTAAAGCTGGCAGAAGGCCGCCGCGTCCAACCACGGCGTGAAGCTCGCGGACGTTATGTCCCGCTTCATTGAGTGCAGCTTCAATCTGCGCCGAGCGAAATTGCTGCTGGTCAAGAATCGGCTGTCCGTGGAACTGCGCCATCTCGGCATCGGCGTGCCGGATGTTCTTCACGAACTCAGGCCGCTCGTTCACATACAGCGCCAGCTTCGTCGATGTGGAACCGGGATTAATCGCGAGAATCCTGAATTCAGCGGGCCGCAAAGAGCACCCCCAGGGCGATGGAGTTCACCTTGTCATCCACACTCTCCACGCGTGATGGAATCAGGATCGGTACCTTCGCGCCAGCCACAACGTGCGCGCACTGTGAGCCGCCCAGGTACTTCACGGATTTGCCGAGAAGATTACCCGCCTCGATGTTCGGAACCACCATGCAGTCGGCGTGACCTGCCACCGGATGCTCAATGCCCTTCGCCTGTGCCGCAGATTCCAGAAGGGCACAGTCGAGGGCAAGCGGACCGAAGATATCGACCTCACCGAACTGACCGGCTTCACCCATGTTAGTCAGCTCTCGCGCGTCCACACTCGAGGGCACCGACTCGCTGACTGCTTCCGTGGCGCTCATGAGCGCTATCTTCGGACGCGACCGTCCCAGCGCGCGCATTACCTCGACAGCGTTTTGCACGATTTGCTTCTTCTGCTCCAGGTTCGGTAAGACGTTCAGCCCGCCATCGGTGATACCCACCAACCTAATCGCACCGCCAAGCTTCTCCTCATAGAGGAGCACGTCGCTCAGCAGACGGCCTGTCCGTAGTCCAGATTGTTTGTCCAGCGCGGCTCGCAAAAGTTCATCGGTGCGCAGATGACCCTTCAGCAAGAGGTCAACCTGGCCCTCGCGCGCCATGAGAGTTGCGACGGCTGCTGCATCGTCCGCACTCACGAACTCCGCTCCGGCGACCAAGGCAAGCAGTCCGAGCGACTCTGCCTTGCGGCGGATTTTTCCCTCGTTGCCAATTAACACCGGGATCGCGATACCGAGATGCAACGCACCATCGGCTGCTGTCAGAGCAACCTCGTCGTCAGCCGCGACGATCGCGACACGTTTGGGACCAAGCGGCTGAGCGCGCAGGCGAAGTTCGGAGAAGTCCCCAATTTCCTGTTTGGTGCTTGTTGCCACGCTGACGAGCATGACCCATTCTCACCCTGGCAAACTCCCCGTTGCAGTGAGGCGGGTCACAATAGCACTGGCTGTGAAGTGATGGCCGATAAAAGCGATCGTCGCGACTTCATGGAGGTTCGAGAGGCGGTTCTCCAGGATAGCTCTCCCAATCCTTCGTGGAGGTCTGACGGCTACGCTCTTCCCGGCCGTATCCCTTATCGGGTTCCGTCATGAAGGCCGAGCGGTTCTTTATTTGGGCGGGGAGTTAAGACTCAAACAACCACACAAATAGGGAGGACAAAAGCGGACTCCAAGTGACTCATATTGTGGTGGAGCTAGTCGGGATCGAACCGACGACCTCATCGTTGCGAACGATGCGCTCTCCCAGCTGAGCTATAGCCCCACAAGGGTTGGGAACCGTGAAGTACGAGCTGCAATGGGACATGCCCTCGCGTTTTCATTATACAAAGAATGCTCCACGCATGAAATGCGCGGGCGCTGGCCCGACGAATCCTTGCGCACTACTCTCGTTTGCTGCGAATTAGAAGGACGCGTGTTGCTCCAAGGGTGAAGCTGTCGGCTCATGGTGCCGCCAAATATAAGTCCCAAACAAGATCATGCCAAATCCCGGAAACAGAAAATACAGCCACAGATCGGCAAGGCCAGTTTCGCGCTTCACCACGCGAAGCGGCAGCGAGAGGTTCGCACTTTCGGAATCGCGGCGGAGCGCAATGTTCACCGTCCAATCGCCAGGTGCCGGAAGATCCAGTTCCGCAGTTTGCAGCAGCTTGTTTTCGGAGTCCTCTCGATTTGCACGCGTCGGCGAGGAAGGGCCACCCGCAGGAGAATCGGGGCGAGCACTCACATCGACGGTGGAGTCGAGCAGAACGTCTTCCGCGTTTCGATCCTGAACCAGGACGCCAAAGCTTGTGGGACCGGCTTCAAGATCTCCGGGCGGCGCAAACACCGCGACGCTAAACGATCCTATTTGCTTCCACAGCCGGAGAGCCTGGTCGTCATCGTCGGACGAAGTCGTAATCAAGAACGAAAAGCACAATCCGGTTATGGCGAACACAATCACAAACCAAACTGCCTCCACCGCTCTGCTGCTGATTCGGGGACGCAGGAAGTCGGTGAGCAACGGAAACTTGCCACGCAATGACCGTGGCTCCTCAGCAGGCTTGTTGCGAATTGGGGCAATCCTGCGGCGCTGCGGACGCGCGGAGAGACATTGCACAGCGATGATGATTGCGGGAACCACATATGCGAACCCTCCCAAGACCCACATGACAGCTCCGGACGCGGCTTGGTCATGTTGTGCCGAGAGACCAAACAGGCGTGGTGTCAGTGCGTAAGAGGGATAGAGCACTCGATCGGAGAAAACCAGGATGGCGGACAGCACCGTGTTTTGAAGATCGGCGATGAACAGGTAGGGCACCATCGCCCAACGCGGCCATTGCGCCCGGCTTGGCCAGGGTTGCACCACCGGCCACCAAAAGATTATCGAGCTGAGGAAAAAGCATGCATGTTCCACCTCGTGCCATGAACTCGAACCCAAGGCCAGCTCGTAGAGCTTTGGCGTATGCCAGGCGAACGTCACCACACCCATCAGCAGCAGGGCGCAAACCGGATTCGTCAGTGCGCTCCCAATCCGATTAGCCGGCGGCCAATTCAGAAACGGTCCGGCAAATTCACGGGCGGCAAAGCGCGGCAGTCCACGCACTATGGGAATGAGAGGTGCACCCAGAAGAATTAGCGGCGGAGCCACCATCATCAGCAGCATGTGTTGCAGCATGTGGGCCGTCAGCACAAATCCCGAGAAGGTATCCAGGGGAGACGCCAGCGCGATCCAAAGGGAAAAAAGTCCGCCGAGAAACATCATGACGCGCCAGGGCGGCAAATCGGTAAAGCCGGCGCGACGAAGATTAATCCAGCCGCGCAGGTAAACCAGCGCCGCCAGTAGAAGTGCGAACGTGGCTGCCGGAGGAATCGACCAGGAGCGCAGTGCGGCTTGATAAGCGGATTGCATGTATGCTCAGCGAGGGCTGGCTGAGGGCCGGGTTTCCTGCTGCGTAACAGCAGCCTGGGCTGCGTCGCGGGCCGGTAGGCGGCCCGGGGGATGCAGAGTCTCCAGAAAGGACACCAGCGCAGTCACTTCCGCGGGATTCAGGTTCTTCCCGTAAGCCGGCATGTTGCCGCCGCCTTGAATGACCTGGCGCACCAGTTGATCATGGGTGAGCCTGATGGCAACGCTGTCCAGTGCAGGACCGCGTTTGCCGCCTGAGTCACCGAGGGAATGGCAGTTGCGGCATTGCTTTACCTGGAAGACCAGCGCGCCTTGCCGCTGCAGCGGCGATCGCCCATTGAGATACTCCACCGGCACCGGGTCTCCACTCCAGCCGTTCATCACGGGACTCCAGGGTGAATAGGTGGCCAGTTTGGTAAAGGTTCCCAGAGCTACCGCGATCAGCAACACCGTGACCACCGCAATGGGGCGACGTTTCCAACTCTTCTCTCCTTCTCCCGACAGGAAGGGCAACAAAAGCAGGAAGCCCAGGACGATCGGCGGGGCGATGAGCAGGACGGCGGTTTCCATTTGTGGCGGCAGCAAAGCCAGCAGGGCATAAATCCACAGAAAGAAGAAGTCGGGTTTGGGAATCGTCTGTACGATCGTGGGATCGGGGTAACCACTGGGGCCGAACGGTCCGAAGTAGGCGGCACACACCATCACGCTGACGATAATGGCGGCAGAGAAGAACATGTCCTTCCATATCGCGTCGGGAACGAACGGCACACCGTCGCGGTGTGCCATTTCGCGGTATTCCTGCAGATAGGTGGAACGACGAACTATCCGCCCCGGCATCGGCCATTCGTTGATGCCGAGCTTCAGAACCATCAGCAGGTGCAGGGAGACGAAGCCGATGAGCAGACCGGGAATCACGAACACGTGCAGGGCAAAGAATCGGGAGAGTGTGTCGCCGCCGATAATGGGCCCGCCCAGCAGCAAATGCACGAGGCTGCCCCCGAGGAGGGGAACGCGGCCCATAATGGCTACTCCGATGCCGAGCCCCCAATAGGCATCCTGGTCGAAGCGCAGCACTTGGCCGGTGAAGGCCATGCCGAGAGTCATCAGCAGCAGAAATACACCCACGATCCAGGTCAGCTCGCGAGGAAATTTGTAGGCGCCAAATAGAAATACTTGCGCCATATGGATGAGCACCAGAGCCACCATGAAGTTGGAGCCCCAGCCGTGAACCCCGCGCAGGAACCATCCCAGGGTGACGCCGTGGTTGAGGTACTGTAGGCTGTTCCAGGCCTCGCCGGCTGAAGGCACGTAAATCAGTGCCAGCATAACGCCAGTGAAGACCTGCAGGATGAAAACGGTCAGGGCGGCACTGCCGAAGACGTACCACCAACTCGCTGACGAGCGGGGCACTTGATGCGTGGCCGTGTCGCGGATCACTCCCGCGATCTGCAGCCGCTGCTCAAACCAGTCGCCGATCCGCTTTAGCCTTGACATCCACCTCTCCTCGTTTGCAGGCTGGCGGTCGTCGACAAGGTGGGAATCTGTCCCGCTTCGATCATCAACTTGCCGTCCTCAATCTTGTAGGAATACTGG
Organism: uncultured Acidobacteriaceae bacterium; assembly: GCA_963836295.1. GTDB lineage: Bacteria > Acidobacteriota > Terriglobia > Terriglobales > Acidobacteriaceae > Bog-257. The sequence goes on from CAWIIY010000018.1 coordinate 34,356, forward strand.
AACAGGCCGCGCGGAGGCGGTCCGGAAGCGCGTGAGCCGTCCTGGTAATACACTCCGCCGTGACAGGGGCACATGAACAATCCGGATTGCGCGAACCAGCGGACGGGACAGCCCAAGTGGGCGCAGTTAATGGCGAAGACCTGAAATTGTTTGCCTTGGAGGCGGCGTACCCAGCAGGGAATCTTGTCAGTATCGCCGTCCCAGGGATTCGAGATCGGGTTGCGAAACTCGGCGAGCCGGGTTTGGCCTTCAGGAAACTCTTCCAGCTTTCCCAGCGAGACCCAGCGCTTATACTGGCCGCGCTCTCCGCGCAATATCGGCGCTAATAGATAGCCCACGACCGGGGTGGCCAGGGCTACGACGGCGATGCCGTTCAGCAGCAGGCCAATCTTGGCAAACATGTCGCGGCGCGAAATCTCGGCCTTCGTGTCGGGCTGCGGGGCTGTGGCGGGCTCCTCACTCAATGCACACCTCCGGGCGAAGATGAGTTCGCGGTAGAAGATGAACTGGCGGTGTATGGTGGGGGCGACGGCTGGGGCCGCTGCGCCACCAACCAGGCCACCACATCGGAGATTTCCTGGTCGCTCATGGGGTGCCCGGGAACATTACTCCGCCAGTCCGGAGCGTTGAAGTCGGGGCGTCCCGCGATGACGATCGTGCGCAGCCCTTGGTCGCTGATCAAGCTGAGGTAGGCCCCGTTGGTGACCGAACCGGCTTTAGGCCTACCTTTGTTGCCGTTCCCGTGACACGAGGCACAGAACGTGTTGTAGACCGCCTGGCCTGCCTGCGGATTGCCAGGAACTTTGGCCCCGTACGGCGGAGCCACCACGCCGCTCAACACGCTAGGCTGGCTCCAACGCTCGCGGATACCGTGAATAATAGCGTTGATCTGCTGGTCAGTGAGCATACCGCCTTCCTTTTGCGCGAAGGCTGACATCGCCGTCCCCGCCCGGCCCTTGGAAATCGTGTTGCGCAGCGTGTCGTCGTCAACGATCGCTAGATAAACCGGGTCGGACAACGCCATCGCGGGCCCCTGCTTGCCCTCGGCGCCGTGGCAAGCGGCGCAGTTCTGGCCATAGAGCACCACTGGGTCTAGCACCGAATCCGGCCGCGGAACCTCAGGGCCAGGAGCCGGCTTGCCCCTCAGGGAACAACCCGTTAGCACCAGCAGCATGGCCATCATGCCTGCCCCAAATGCGAAGTGCACCTTCATCGCCGGGTGTCCTCGCCATCGTGCTTGCCGAAGATACCGGACGCTTCAATGCCGGCGCGCATGGCCAGCGGCAAGTTCTCCGTCGTCCAAACTTTGTTCTGCCGCACCACCACCAAACCCGCTACCACTCCGAAGGCCACCTGCGATACCGCAAACCACATCCAGTTGATTCGCTGGTCCAGCAAGGGATTGACGTACTCCAGAATGTAGTACAGCAATCCTGTCCACAACAAAGGTCCAATGATGCCTCCCAGAACAATCGGCCGGGTAGGAAGCATGGGCAACATCGCGCCATACAGAAGTCCCACCAGCAGACACATGGTGGCGTGCAAGGCCAGTGCAAATGCGAACCATCCCAGGTTAAAGTGCATCAGCGCCTCGTTAGGGGGAATCCTGGGTGCGTCGTACAAACTGCCGGCCATTAGGTTGATCGGATACCACAAGCTATGGACAAATATGATCCCATATAACATCGCCATCAGCGCCATCGCGACACCACCGGCTAGTCCACCCTTCACGCCGGCGGAGACGGGATAGATCTTCAAGGGAAGCCAGGCGCGCTGCACTTTTTCCGCCACCGGTAAGCGCATCACTTCGCGGGCCGGAACCAGTGCCGGCTCACGCTCCGGCTCCGCCGGCACCCGCACATGGTGCTCATGCGGAAATATCTCGCGGAACCATCCCACCGCGCCGGCCAGATACAACACCGCGCCCAGGATGCTAATCGACACATTGGTCAGCAACCCGGCAAACAACAACGCGAGCCCCAGTGCCAAGGCAAACGGCCACACCGTAGGTGCGGGTAGCACGACCTCGGTGGGCTCACCATTGCCGATCTGCGGTTCCTGGGTATCCATACTCCGACTTTCCTTCCGTCCCCTCTCAGCGCGCGATAAAGTACACCACCGACAGCACCACCACCCAGATGGCGTCCACGAAGTGCCAGTACATGGCAAAGACCCCGATCCGTTCTGCGTGCTCTTGCTTCACGTATCCCAAAGCAGTGAAGACCAGGATGATTGAAAGCCCGGTCAGGCCCACTAGCACGTGGAAGGCGTGCAACCCCACCAGCGAGTAGAACGTGGTTCCAAACAGGCTGGAGCTGATGGTCACTCCGTCGTGATAGATCAGCCCGTACCATTCGCGCGCTGTCCCGATGATGAAGATTGCGCCCAGGACGATGGTCAACAACCACCAGATTCCGAACAGCTTGGTCTTGCCGCGTGCGATGGCGTGCTCCGCCATCACAATGGTGAAGCTGCTGGAGAACAAACAGGCCGAGTTGAAATACGGTACGTCAAGAACTTCGCGTGGTGTCGGGCCGCTAAGACTCTTGCCCGCATAGTACAAATACGCCACCACGAAGATGCTGAAGATCGCCGACTCCGCGGCAATCAGACACCACATGCCCACCCGCCCGCGCAATTCGGACGAGAGCGGCATTTCGGGCTGCGGTACCGCAATGGTTGTAGCTGCCAAGCAAAATCTCCTTGCTCTCGATCTCTACTCGTACTTCCAGTCCGGATCTTCCGGATGTTTCAAGTCCCATAACGGACGTCGGCTTCGCACAACGGGAATCTTTGCAAAGTTGTAGTCCGGGGGCGGCGAAGCGGTGCTCCACTCCAGCGTCCAGGCATCCCAGGGATCGTTGCCCGCCAGTTTGCCATTGAAGTACGACGAGACCAGGTTATAGACAAAAATCAGGATACCGACGGCTTGAAAGAACACCCCGATGGTGATGATCAAGTTCCATGTATCCCAACCGCGTCCCGGCTCGTAGGTATAAATCCTGCGAGGCATGCCCAGGATGCCGGGAATGTGCATGAAGTCGAAGGTCAGGTGGAAGCCGATGAGAAACAGCCAGAAGTGCCATCTAGCCAGGTTTTCGTCGTACATCCGGCCCGACATCTTGGGGAACCAGTAGTAAAAAGCGGCGAAGATGCCGAACAAAATTCCACCCACGATGACATAGTGGAAGTGAGCCACCACGAAATAGGAGCCGCTCAGCTGCCAGTTGAACGGCGCCACGCTTAGCATGATCCCAGTCAGTCCGGCGATCAGAAACTGAAATAAGAACGCCACACAGAAGAGCATGGGCGCTTTGAAGATCAGCTTGCCGCCCCACATGGTGCCCAGCCAGTTAAAGATTTTGATTCCCGTCGGCACTGCGATCGCCATGGTGGAAGCCACGAAGAAGGCGTTGCCATAGGAGGTCATGCCCACCGTGAACATGTGGTGGGCCCACACGCTCATGCTGATAAAGCCAATCGCAACCGATGCTGCCACCATGATCGGATAGCCGAAGATCGCTTTACGTGAAAAAACCGGGATAATCTCAGAAACGGCGGCGAACGCCGGCATTACCAGGATATAAACCTCGGGATGCCCGAAGACCCAGAAGAAGTGCATCCAGATGACCGCCGATCCCCCGGCTTGGGTGTCGAAGAAGTGGCCGCCCAGAAAGCGATCGATCAGCAGCATGAGTTGTGCAGCGGTCAGCGGTCCTAAGGCCAGCACCACCAGTCCTGCCGTCACCAGGTTCAGCCAGGCAAATAGCGGCATCTTCCCCAGCGTCATACCCGGACAGCGCAGGCAGAAAATCGTCGTCAGAATGTTGACCGCTGTGGCGATGCTGCCGAAGCCACTGATCAGCAATCCGACGATCCAGTAGTCGGTGCTGTGTCCTAGCGAGAACGCCGGCGAGGTCAGAGGCGCGTAGGCAAACCAGCCTACGTCAGGAGCGCTGCCGGCGCCGTACAGGCCGCTGCCTCCCAAAAAGCTGAAGTACAGGATGATGCCGCCGCAAGCGGTCATCCAGAATCCCCACGCGTTTAGGCGAGGGAATGCCATGTCGCGCGCGCCGATCATCAGCGGAATCGAGTAGTTGATGAAGCCAAACACAAGCGGCATGGCCACGAAGAAAATCATCGTCGTTCCATGCATGGTGAACATCCGGTTGAAGACCTGCGGCGAGACGAAATCGTTATGCGGGCGAATCAACTGGATGCGCATGATCGTCGCTTCGATCCCGCCGATCACCAGAAAAAACAGCGCATACGCGATGTACATGATTCCCAGACGCTTATGATCGACGGTCGTGATCCAGCCGTGCACCCGGTCGAACAGAGGCTGAACAGCGTCGCGCGAGGGCGTCACCACCAGCGGTTTCGAAATCGGTTCAGCATCCCACATCGCTCAAGTTCCCCAGTTCTACTACTTCAGCGTCAGCAGATAATCGGTAAGCGCGTCTAGATCGGGTTCGTCCAGTTGCATGGCCGGCATCAGCGCTCCCGGTTTGAAAATGTCCGGGTTCTGCACCCATTGCCGCAGGTTTTCCCGGTTGTTCAGCGCCGCGCCGGAAGCTATCGTCTCCCGGCTCATCAGGTGAGTCAGATCAGGGCCGAAGGTACCGTGCGCGTTGGTTCCCGCCACGGTATGGCAGTTGACACACGCCGTAGTCTCGAAAACGTGGCGGCCCTGTGCCACGTTGTCACCGGGCTGCGCCGGTTGCCGCTGCTCCGCCACCCAGCGCTCAAAATCCGGACGTGATTGCACAACCACCCGCAATAGCATCTTGGCGTGCTGTGTGCCGCAGTATTGCGCGCACTGGCCCACGTAAACTCCGATTTCGTGCGGATCGATCCACATATGGTTCGTGCGATTGGGAATCAGGTCGGTCTTGCCGGCCAGTCGCGGCACCCAAAAGCTGTGATCGGTATCCGCTGACAGGAGGGTGATGTGGGTAGGCGTGGGATGAGTTGGGTCGCTGACCGGAACGTGCAACTCGTTGGCGGTGACGAAGCCCTGCTCGGGATACCGAAATTCCCACCAGAACTGGTGACCCACAGCCGTGACTTCTATCGTTCCCGCCGGGAAGCGCGCATCTTCCACCGCGTGGATGATCCGCGCCGTGGCCAGAAACAGCACCACCACAATAAGTACCGGAATTACCGTCCACGCCAGCTCCACCTGATTGCTGCCATAAATCTGCGGCGGCTCGCGCCCATCGTCTCCCGCTCGCCGCCGGTACTTCACCACCGAGTACACCAATAAACTAAATACGGTCAGAAAGATCGCCGCGCAGATTGCCAGCGCAAATAATGACAAATGGTAGATGGAATCGGCTGGCGTTGACGCCGGCGAAAATATACTCGTCGGGTCATTGCCTCCCTGAGCAAACAACGTCTTCGCTGTCCCAAGGCACAGCCAGCCCGCAGCGCGAGGAAGCAGTTTTCCGGGCTCCAAATTCCAACTCAAAACACGATTCCCCCAGCTTGCCGGCGGCGGTGGTCATAACGGGCTGCGCCGTGGACGTTAAAGGACGGTTAATTCCCCGCGCAACTCCGTCATTACATCAGTGACGGGATGATTGCTTCCTATGCGAGTTTTGTCAAGAAGTTTTGTGCAGCGACTTTTGTTGACTCTGGCGGCATCTCCCAGGCCAATCGGATTCGTTAACGAGATCGAGAATCGGTAATCTGCTCCTGCCTATCGGGCGGGGCGTGAAGGCGTAGTAAAATTCCTCGTCCAGCGAGCCCACGCGTGAGATTGCGTTTGGCGCGGTTACAAGGTGGCATTCCATGGAGCTCTTGAATTCGCGCGTCCTCCGGCTCGCCATGGCCAGTGTCCTCACGGGAATCCTCGTTGGAGTCGTTGGTGGTGCTTTTCGATACCTGCTGATGACTGGAGATAAGCTCCGTGACATGTTGGTAGTCTGGGCGCACGCATGGCCTTACATCGGCTGGCTGGCGCCCGTTGTGCTTGGGCTTGTGGGCGCTGGTTTGGCGCGCATTCTGGTGGTTCGGTTTGCACCTCAGGCCGAAGGCAGCGGTATTCAACGAGTGGAAGCTGTATTTAGCGGCGAGGTGAAGCCAGCCCCAGATTCGATCGTTCTGGTCAAGTTCTTCGGCGGCCTGCTTGCAATGGGATCCGGCCTCGCGCTAGGCCGCGAGGGTCCGACTGTGCAGATGGGCGCCTCACTCGGCGCCTTGGTAGGGCGCTTTGTCGCGGGGAACCAGGAAGACCAAAAGGTCGTCGATGCAGCCGGTGCCGGCGCGGGCCTGGCGGTTGCCTTTAATGCTCCCATTGGGGGATCGGTGTTCGTGTTCGAAGAACTGACGAGCAGCTTTACTCCTTGGCTCCTGGTTGCGACGCTCGCCGCAGCCTCCATGGCGGTCTGGCTCATGCGCCTTATGCTCGGCAACGCCCTGGTCTTCAACGTGCCGTCTGTGAATGTAACCGAGACCTGGAGGATCGCGCCCTCTGTCGTCCTCGGTGCACTGCTAGGGGCCACGGGCGCCTTCTTTAACTTTGCAACCGTGGCGCTGCTGCGTTTTGCCGATCGCTTGACCCGGTACTCGTCGACCCAGCGGGCTATGCTGATTGGGGCGGTCGTGGGTCTCATCGCTTGGTTTGCGCCCGCGCTGGTCGGAGGTGGCGAAAGCATCACCCAGGCAATCCTATCCGATCGTTACCTCATCAAGGGGTTGCTCACAGTATTTCTGGTGCGCCTTCTCCTTAGTCCGTGGTCCTATGCCGCCCGTGCACCCGGCGGAATCTTCGCGCCTCTACTGGTGTTAGGCGCATGTTCAGGAGCACTTTTTGCAAACGTGCTGAATCACTTCGTACCCGCGCTTGGCCTGTCTCCTGTCGGTTTCGCAGTGATTGGAATGGCGGGGTTGTTCACCGCCAGCGTTCGCGCTCCTCTGACCGGTGTGGTGCTTAGCGTTGAGATGACCGGCCGGGGCGACCTGACGCTGGGATTGCTGGCAGCGTCTCTTGCAGCCATGGTGGTCGCCATGTTGCTCAAAAGCGAACCTATCTATGAGAGCCTCAAACGGCGCATGCTGGCGCAAGAGAACCGGCTTTCGTCCAATGCCACCACGTGAGCACGAGACGCACTCGGGAGAAATATGCGATCCGGTCAGAACGCTAGGAACTTTGCGGCTTTCCTGCGATTCTCTGCGCGAACGCTTTGAGTGGAAATCTGGCTCCTTCAAACAAAATCTTCCGGCTGAATTTGGACTTGCCGGATTCGCGTTCGAAAAAAATGATGGGAAATTCGCAAAACCGCGTCCCGCTCCGGTGCAGGGTGAATTTCATTTCCATCAGGAAGGCGTAACCCTCGGAGCGGATGTGGTCCAGATCGATGCCTCGGAGGACAGCAGCTTGGTATCCCACAAAACCTGCTGTCATGTCATGCACCGGCACTCCGGTAAGGGTGCGGGCATATAGATTTGCGCCAAAGCTGAGAAAGCGCCGGGAGAAACTCCAGTTTTTTGCGCCCCCGCCTTCGACGTAACGCGAACCGATCACCACCGGACACACCTTGAGCAGTTCAATCATACGAGGTAGCAATTCGGGCGGGTGCGACAAGTCGGCGTCGGACTGTATGAGATAGCTGGCAAGGTCCTTCCGCAGAATCTCTTTCATCGCGTCCCGGCATGCCGATCCATAGCCGCCTTTGCCTGACCGCGTCATTAGGTCAATATGACCATCGCTCTGCTGCATGCGACGGATTTCGTCCGCCGTGCCGTCGGGAGAATTGTCATCCACAAAAAAAATCGGTTCTTCCCCGACGGCCTTTCGGATTCTGTCCACTAGGACCGCAATATTCCCCCTCTCGTTATAGGTGGGGATGATCAGCATTGAGTTGGCCTTCCAGATGTGGGTTCGTCATACGCGGAATTGGCAATCCTACAAGATTCAGTGGCTCAGTGGTTAACTATCGCGAGCCCCGGGGCCAGCTCCGAGTGCATCCCAGGTGACCCTCTACTTACTTCACCACCCGCAACTCATTGGTCACCTGAAAGATGCCGGGCACTTGATTCGCGGCTATGGTCGCCAGGGTCTTGTCGCCCTCACTGTTCACAAAGCCTTTAAGCGTGACCCGTTGATTGTCGACAATGATGTGAATACTAGGTGCGGCCTCCCAGAAATAGCGGGACAACGATCCTGTATTTGCCAGGGACCGATAAACCTCGATGCGCGCCTGCGCGTCCAGCGGCGACGGCGGCAAGATCTTTATGTTGTTAATGACTTTGTCCACGCCTTCAATGTGTTTGACCACATTTTCAGCTTGGCTCTTGGTTGTGGCGTGCTCGCTGGTAAGGCTTCCGCTCAGGGTCACGGTGCGTCCCTGCACGGTGTATTCTAGGTCGTCGAACAGCGAGTAGTAGGGCAGCATGAGCAACTCATGCCGCACTTCCTTGGCGATATGGTTTTCGGTTGGGTCGCTCGACAGCGGTTGTTTACCGTAATCGGCCACCACAGGCCCGTTGCTGGTTATCAGCATTGCCGCAGATGACTGACTTGCTGGGGTAGCAGAAGAAGTCTGGGCCATTACTCCTGCGCTGAGCGTAAGCAGTAGAGTAAACAGCACTGGTCCCTCGCATAGTGTTGGTCCTCCTTGTAATTTTGATGACATTACTAGCCCTAGAGGCGCGCCCGTCTGTCCACGGATTACAAGACTTAACAATTACCGGGGTCAAGATGCAGGACGGTACGGAAGCTCACGCGGGCAGCCCCGCGCGCTGTGCGATGCTCAGTTTATTTGCCAGACGGTATGGGCGTGTCCGAACGACGCTAGAGTCCGGGGCGCAGCTTGCGTTATGATTCTCTTAAGTAGGGTGCGGGGTAGCAGTTCATGTTCAGAGTCATTACGGTGGAGCGCGAGTATGGGGCTGGCGGCAGCCTGGTAGCGGCTGAATTGGCGCGTCGCAAGAGATGGCAGCTCCTGGATCAGCAACTCACGTGCGAGATCGCGAAGCTGGCCGCAGTGGACGAAAAAGCGGTAGCGCGCCGCGAAGAGAAATGCGACCCGCTCCTACATCGCCTGGCAAAGGTGTTTTGGCGCGGCAGCTACGAGCGGTCGCTGCCGATTTCCGATGACAAGGTCTTCGGCGCCGACGAGATGGTGGCGCTGGCAACCACGATCATTGAGAAGAAAGGCGAAGAAGGGAACTGCGTGATCGTCGGACGCGGTGGGCCCTACATACTCAGAAACCGGCAGGATACCTTTCGCGTGTTCGTCTACGGCTCGCGCGAGGAAAAAATTCGCCGCATGGTCAAGTTGAAGATGGATGAGAAATACGCCGAGGAGATGGTGGACACCATCGACCGTGAACGCGCCGCCTTCATCCGAAAATACTTCAACGCCGAGTGGCCTTGCCGCCGCCTTTATCACATGATGCTGAACTCCGACCTTGGGATCGAGTTTGCCACCGATACCATTCTGGCCACGATGGAAGCGCTGGAACGGCAAGCGCAACCCGTGGGGTGATCGTTCATCGGTGTTTCCCGCTAACCGAGGAGGACCAACCTTCCTCAATACGCCAGCAAGATTCGGAGGTCCCTCACATTGTTGCCGGTTGACCCGGTCATGATGCTATCGCCGATGGCCTCGAACAGAGGGTACGCATCGAATTGCGTCAAAGCCGTGACAACGTCCAAGCCACGCTGCCGGGCCCGTTCGACCGTGGTTCCATCCACGACCGCTCCTGCTGCATCGCTATTGCCATCGATGCCGTCGGTTCCCGCGCTTAGCACGGTGATGTTCTCGCCCACAATTTTCTGCGCGCAGTAAAGCGCGAACTGCTGGTTGCGTCCGCCAAGGCCCGGCTGCGCTCCCACTTTAACCGTGACCTCGCCACCGGAGATGAGGCAGGCGCGCGATACGCCTCGGCGTAGCTCGCGCAGACGACCCAGCAGATGATCGGTGGCGCGTTCGTAGCCCCAGTCGTCGCATCGGTTGTCCACCTCCACGGCGAAGCCGCTCAACACCGCGCGCTCGACCGCAGCATTGAGCGCTGTCGCGTTTGAAAGCACCGTGGTGTAGCGGGAACGGTAAAAAACCGGATCGTTCTGCTTGGGCGTCTCCTCCAACTGCTGGCCTTCGAACAACGTGCGCACACTAGTGGGAAAGTTCTTCAGCAGGTTGTAACGCTTCACAATGTCATAACAGTCGGTGACGGTGGTGCTGTCTGGCATCGTGGGACCCGAGGCCAGCGCGTCAAGTGCGCCCTCCGGCACATCGGAGACCAGAACCGATGCCTGATAGGAGGGTGCAGCCGCGCGCGCCAATCGTCCACCCTTCAACGCCGAGAGATGCTTGCGGATGGCATTGATCTCAGCGATGGGCGCCCCAGAATGCACGAGCGCCTTATAAGTCTCGACGACATCAGCGAGAGAAATACCCGCGCTGATCGGCTTCTCCGCGATCGCCGAAGCGCCGCCGCTGATCAGATAAATGACAAGCGTTTGCGAGGATGGTGCGTTAAGCAGCCGCAGGATAGCATCACCGGCGCGTAGCGAATCCTCATTGGGAAGTGGATGTCCCCCAAGGAAGTAGCGAAATCCGAACAGTTGCGCCGGCGGCGCGTTAGGGCAGGCAATGATTCCTGTAAGTCCGGTTCCGACGGTGTTAACCAGCGTCTCCGCCATGGTATGTCCCGCCTTGCCGATGGAGACAACCAGGGTCCGCGAGAACGACCCCAGCGAATAGACGTCGCTACCCACCCGCAGGTCCCCGCGATCGTAGAGCACCTGTTTCGAAAATGCCCGCGGAATACTGGACTCCGACAGAGCGTGTTCGAACATCTCTCGCGCCTGGTTGCGCATTTCGAGGAATTCGGCTTCCGTCGCGCGAGTGGACGATACGGGCAAGGACTCGGACATGTGGGGAGATTATAAGCCGTAGTGTGCGACCCTTCTGCGCTCGAGTTACCATCTCTACCGGAGCTGAGGGGTCCTCAGTCCAGCAGTCATGCTCAAGACAAGCGAAGGGCGATGACGGAGAGGCTTCCAGCCGGAACCCGCGTCACGGCCGTTTCATCAACTATTCACCATGTATTCATCGTTCTCTGATGTACGGAAGCGACGGCGCGGGTAGCCTATCTTCAATTGCAAACCTGATCGGAGAGAGTGGGGAGATGGCCAAACAGCCGCTCCCCGATTTTTATTTTCAGTAGCCAGTAGCCAGTTCCAGTGACTACAAGCTTGGCAACTGCCAAACTGCCGACGGCCGTTTGCCTTGCAGCTCTCCGCCGCACTACCATCGTCCTGTCATGCCAGTCGCAACCGATACATCCAGTTTTACCTATGTGCCCGTGAAGGCGCCGCGCGGGAACCAGCTCTCCTGCAAGGGTTGGGGGCAAGAAGCCGCCATGCGCATGCTGATGAACAACCTCGACCCCGAGGTCGCCGAGCGTCCGCAGGACCTCGTCGTCTACGGCGGCACTGGCCGCGCTGCGCGCAGTTGGGAGTGTTACCACGCCATTGTCAACTCGCTGAAGTCGCTCGAAAACGATGAGACGCTCTTGGTGCAGTCGGGCAAGCCAGTCGGCATCTTTCGAACGCACGACAATGCTCCACGCGTGCTTATCTGCAACTCGAACCTGGTGGGCCACTGGTCGAACTGGGAGAAATTCAACGAACTGGAGAAGCTCGGCCTCATCATGTATGGACAGATGACTGCCGGCTCGTGGATCTACATCGGCACTCAGGGAATCATCCAAGGCACATTCGAGACCTTCTCGGCCGCGGGCGAGAAACATCTCGGTGGCGAGCTGGAGGGCAAGCTGATCGTCTCTGGTGGGATGGGCGGGATGAGCGGCGCGCAGCCACTGGCGGCAACCATGACCGGCGCGTGCTTCCTTGGCGTCGAGGTCGATCCTGAGCGCATCAAGAAACGACTACGCACCGGATATTGCGACTTCATGGTCAACTCGCTCGACGAGGCGCTACGCATCCTGAAGAACGCGGTCCGGAAGAAGGAGAACATCTCCGTGGGGCTGGTAGGAAACTGCGGGGACATTATTCCCGAGCTGGCTGAGCGCGGCGTCGTACCCGACATCCTGACTGATCAAACTTCGGCGCATGATCCGCTGAACGGCTACGTGCCCAACGGCATGTCGCTGCAAGAGGCGCTGGAGCTGCGCAAGAGTGATCCGAAGGCGTATACCGAGCACGCTCTCGACACCATGGCGCGTCACGTCGAAGGCATGCTGAAGCTGCAGAAGATGGGCTCGGTGACCTTCGACTACGGCAATAACATCCGCACCTTTGCCTTCGAGCACGGCGTGAAGAACGCCTACGATTTTCCTGGATTCGTGCCGGCTTACATTCGTCCGCTCTTCTGCGAGGGACGTGGGCCGTTCCGCTGGGCAGCGCTCTCGGGCGATCCCGTGGACATCCACACTACCGACGACCTCGTATTGGAGATGTTTCCGCAGAACAGAATCCTGAGCCGCTGGATTGAGCTGGCGCGGAAGCGCATCAAGTTCCAGGGACTGCCGTGCCGCATTTGCTGGCTGGGCTACGGCGAGCGCGCTGAGTTCGGCCTGGCAATGAACGACTTGGTAAAAAATGGCAAAATCAAGGCGCCTATCGTGATGGGCCGCGACCATCTCGATTGTGGTTCAGTGGCGTCGCCCTTCCGTGAAACCGAGGCCATGAAGGACGGCAGTGATGCCATTGCCGACTGGCCTCTGCTAAACGCCCTGCTGAATACCGCCAGCGGGGCATCGTGGGTGTCGATTCATAACGGCGGCGGCGTGGGCATTGGCTACTCGCAGCACGCCGGGCAGGTGACGGTTGCCGATGGCAGCGACGAAATGGCGAAGCGCATCGAGCGCGTGCTGACCAACGATCCGGGCATCGGCGTCGCGCGGCATGCGGATGCGGGCTACGACGCGGCAAAGCGATTCGCGCAGGACAAGGGAATCAAAGTACCGATGGCGAGGAGCAACTAGCAGCCAGCAATTAGCGACTAGGTTGCCGCGCGGTCAGCCGTCAGAAGTCGGGCCATCAAAGGTCGCGGGATGAGTTTGTCATCCTACTCCGAGCCGAGGGACCTGCGGTTCGCAACTAAAGCGAGAACGATTTGCATTCCGATCACGAACGCTCTCCTGTCACTTTTCTCACCCATACCGCGCAACTGCTAACTCTGCGCAGCGCATCGAGCAACACCGGCCCGCGCCGCTGCGCGCAGATGCGCGAACTCGGCATCATCGCAGATGGCGCAGTCCTCATCGCCGACGGCAAAATTGTCGCTGTCGGTACCACCGACGAAATCGCAAAACACGACCTGGCGAGGAAAGGTAACGAGATTGATTGCTCCGGCAAGGTCGTCCTGCCGGGATTCGTCGACTCCCACACCCATCCTGTTCTTCACCACACCCCGCCTGATTGACTTCGAGAAGCGCATTACCGGTGCCTCGTATGAGGAAATTGCCGAGGCCGGAGGCGGCATTCGCGCCTGCCTGCGCGGTGTGCGCGACGCTTCGCTGGAGACGCTGGCCGCTCATGTTGTGCATGCACTTGATGAGATGGCCGAACACGGCACCACTACAGTCGAATGCAAGTCCGGTTACGGCCTCAACTTCGCGGCTGAGATGAAATCGCTGGAGGCGATTCGCGAAGCTTCGCACCGATGGGCCGGTACGGTTGTCCCAACGCTGCTGGGAGCGCATGTGGTCGCGCCTGAGTACCGCGACGATCCGGAAGAGTACGTGCGTATTGTGTGCGAGGAGATGATTCCGGCCGCCGCACGTCGCGGGCTAAAGCCCGCTCCAGAAAATGAAGATGTGGGTCTTCACGGCACACCTAAAGGTGTGCTCCTTCAAGGCGGCTCCTTTGCCAAACATAGGGAACCGTTTGCCAGGCTTGCCGAATTCGTGGACATCTTCTGCGAGCGCGGCGCCTTCACCGTGGAGCAGTCTCTGCGAATTTTCCGCAGCGCAGTCGACCAAAACCTCGGCGTGCGGGCGCATGTGTGCCAGCTGACCGCTGCGCAGCTCGCTCCCCTGGTCGAATTTCACCCGGCCTCGTTCGATCATTTAGACTTCGTCAGCGACGAAGATGTGGCAGCCTTGGCAAAGCTCGACACGGTTGCCACGTTACTTCCGGCAGCCAACTACTTCCTCGGACTCGAAAGCTTCCCCCCTGCGCGAAAATTGCTGGATTCTGGAGTCGCGGTCGCCCTGGCGACCGACTACAACCCGGGCACCTCGCCGACCACTTCCATGCCGTTCGTGCTGTCTGTGGCGTGTACGCACATAAAGATGTCTCCGGCGGAGGCACTCGTCGCCGCAACCTACAATGGAGCCTGCGCACTGCGACTTCAAGGCCGGAAGGGAAGCTTGGAACCCGGCAAAGACGCCGATATCGCGGTTTTCGAGGCGTCCGATTATCGAGAACTTGCTTATTGGTTTGGGGTAAACCGCTGTCGCGAAACATTCCTGAACGGAGTTCGGCAGACAGCCGAGTAGATCAGTCAGTCGTGCGCGACGAATCTGTTTCGCCGATTGGGCTTACTTTGCGAACGGCCCCCCCGACAATCCACCCATCCCGTTGTGCCGATACTCGGACCCACATCTAAGCCGTCTCACACCATCTGCTTACCGATTTTTGTCGCATTCGTCCAATATAAGCGTGACTTTCGTGGAACCCGAAGCCGGGTTCTGCGCGTAACTCCTTTCGTACTTGTTGGGGCATCTTAAATTTTCCTGAGAGTGTGCTATGAAACGAACCCTGCTTGTTTTTGCGGCCGGCTTGCTGGTCTGCTGCAGCGCTGTTGCGCAACGCCTTCCCGGCGGCGCATCTCCCAATCATTATTCGCTTGTCATCAACATCAACTTCCCCACCAACTCGTACGATGGTGACGAGACCATCGACCTCACGCTCACCAAGCCCAGCAATACGATTACGCTGAACGCATTGGAGATCGACTTCCACCAAGTGACAGTGGCCGCTGGCGGGCAGACGCAGACCGCGAAGGTTTCCGCCGACGCAAAGAATGAGATGGCAACCTTCACCGTGGACAAGCAGCTTCCCGCGGGTCCGGCGACGGTTCACATTCAGTACACCGGCCATTTGAACGACAAACTGCGTGGCTTCTATCTGAGCACCTACAAGGGTAAGAAATACGAAGTCTCGCAGATGGAATCTACCGACGCGCGCGTGGCTTTTCCCTGTTTCGACGAGCCGGATTACAAGGCAACTTTTGACATCAGCGCTATCGTGGACAAAGGCGACACCGCCATCTCCAATGGCGAAATTGTTTCCGACACTCCCGGGCCTGGCGACAAGCACACCATAAAATTCTCCACGTCGCCCAAGATGTCGAGCTATCTGGTGGCGCTGACGGTCGGCGACTGGAAGTGCGAGCACGACGAGGTGGACGGCGTCAAACTCGGCGTGTGCACGGTTCCCGGCAAAGAAAACCTGACCCACTTCCCGCTGGAGGCCGTCAAGGCGATTCTCCACTACTACGACAACTATTATGCGATCAAGTATCCGCTGCCCAAGCTGGACAACATTGCCGTGCCTGACTTTCAGGCTGGCGCCATGGAGAATTGGGGCGCCATCATCTATCGTGAGAACGATTTGCTGATCGACGACAAGGTTGCCTCGGTCGGCGCCAAGCAAGAGGTGGCCGAGGTCATCGCCCACGAAATGGCGCACCAGTGGTTCGGCGACCTGGTCACCATGAGGTGGTGGGATGACATCTGGCTCAACGAAGGCTTCGCCACTTGGATGACACCGCACCCACTCGAACAATGGAAACCAGAGTGGCTGTTGTCCCAGGGCGTAGTTGAGGGTACCGACCGGGCCCTGGCTGTTGATTCCGTGAAGAACACGCGTCCGATTCACCAGGAAGCTGAGACGCGAGCTGAAATCGAGCAGCTCTTCGACGAGATTGCTTACGGCAAGTCGGCGGCCGTGCTGCACATGCTGGAATCATACCTCGGGCATGACACCTTTCGCGCCGGTGTCAACCTCTACCTGAAGGAGCACGCGTACGGCAACGCGACCGATGCCGATTTTTGGAACGCCATGGCTCGCAGCTCGAAGAAGCCGATAGACAAGATCATGCCCACCTTCGTTACGCAACCCGGCGCTCCCTACGTGGGAGTCGAGGCCAAGTGCGAAGGCGGCAGCACCATGCTCAACGTTTCGCAAAAGCGCTACTTCGATACTCCGCAAGAGTTTGAAAAGCCCAATGATCAAATCTGGCAGATTCCCATTTGCGCCAAGGGCGTCAGCGAGGCTGGCGCAGGCCAGCAGCAATGCTTCCTGCTTACCGACCGGCAACAGCAGTTTAAGTTGAAGGGCTGCTCGAAATTCGTGTTCCCCGACGCCGGTGCGCTGGGCTACTATCGCTTCGACTACGATGCGGCCGCCATGCACCAACTGGGCAACGCGGTGGAGAAGGGACTGACTCCGGACGAGCGTATCGCGCTGATGGGTAACGAATGGGCCCTGATGCGCATTGGCCAGCACAGCGTGGGAGACTATCTCGCGCTGGGCGACCAGCTAAAGAACACGCCGGGAAGCGTGCTACTCGAGTCGTTCGGAAACCACCTCAACTTTATCCAGCAGCACCTCGTAACCGATGCCGATCGACCAGCCTTTCAGGCGTGGCTCCGGGGTGCGTTTTCTCCACTCTTGCAACAGCTGGGCTACAGGGCTCGTCCGGATGATACGCCGGAGCAAAAGCAGAAACGTGCCATCCTGTTTGAAGGTTTGGGCAACGAGGCCAACGACCCGGAAGTCATTCAACAGGCGCGCACCATGGTGCAGGAGTACATGAAAGACCCAGCCTCGATCGATCCGACGCTGGCAGGCGCCGTGGTTTCAGTTGCAGCTCATCACGGCGATGCCGAACTCTACAATCAGTTCAAAGCGCAAATGCAGAAGGTAAAGTCCCCAGGGGAGTATTACAGGTATTTCTACGCCTTGGCGGATTTTCCCCAACCCGCGCTCATCCAAGAGACGCTGGATTCCACGCTGACCCCGCAGGTTCGTGGTCAGGATCTGTACATCCTCATTGGATTGCTGAGAAATCCAGACAGCCAGAATGCCGCATGGGATTTCATGCGTCAGAACTTCGACCCCCTCATGAAGAAGACTGGCGGCGGATTGGGGGGCGTTGGGATTTTTCTGTACGGAGCTCGGGGTTTCTGCGACACCCAGAAGGCTACTGAGGTGCAGCAGTTCTTCCAACAGCATCCGTTCCCAGGCACGGAACGCAATCAGCGAGAAGCCGTCGAGGCGATTAGCGGTTGCGTCGAGTTGCGGGGTCAGCAACAGAACAACCTCGCCGCATGGCTGAAGCAGAACGGCAATAGCAACGCCTCCAACGGCGCCGGCACTGCGGCCGTTGGCGCCGCGCGCTAGGAGCTACGGGTAGAGCAGGCTTTTCGGACAGATGCCTGAAAGCCTGCTCTATCCACTCAAGCCGGATACGCCGATCCAGGAGCCAACTACAATTCCTCTCCGGACAAGGTATGCTTTCTAGATGGATCGCAGATCCCTAGGGACGGCGGAGAACTTTTCCTTGGATGTGGTGGTGATCGGCGCCGGCCCGACCGGCCTCGCTTGTGGCATTGATGCGAAACGCGCTGGCCTTACGGTGGCAAACATTGACAAGGGCTGCCTGGTGAACTCGCTCTACCACTACCCCAGCAACATGACGTTCTTCACCACGCCCGAGTTGCTGGAGATCGGTGACCTTCCTTTCTCCAGCCCCAACCAGAAGCCCACTCGCCAGGAGGCGCTGGAGTACTACCGCAAAGCGGCCGAGCACTACCAACTTGATGTGCGGCAGTACGAACCGGTATCGAAGATCGAAGGCAGTGACAACGATTTCATCGTGCATACTAAGAATCTGCACGGCCACCAGCGCGAATACCATGCCCGTAAATTGATCCTGGCCACTGGCTATTACGATCGGCCGAACTACATGAACATTCCAGGCGAGGACCTGTCCAAGGTCATGCACTACTATCGCGAGCCGCATCCTTTTTTTGGACTGAACGTGCTGATCATAGGCGGGAAGAATTCAGCGGCGATCGCCGCGCTGGAGTTATGGCGTCATGGAGCGCGAGTGACGCTAGTGCATCGCGGGCCGGGAATCAGCAATTCGGTGAAGTACTGGATCAAGCCGGACATCGAAAACCGCATCAAGGCAGGGCAGGTGGCGGCCTACTTCAATACCCGCGTGCGCGAGATCACTCTGGAACATGTTGTGCTCGATGCGCCAGAAGGTGAAGTGACGCTGGAGAATGACTACGTATTTGCACTCACCGGCTATCATCCAGATTTTGAGTTTCTCTGCTCGCTCGGCATTGAGCTGAGCGGCGAAGCTGACAAGCGGCCCGTCGTCAACCCTCAGACCTTGGAAAGCAACGTGCCAGGCATTTATCTGGCTGGCGTAATTGTTGCCGGGATGCGCACCAGCGAAATCTTCATCGAGAACGGACGCTTCCACGGACAGCTTATCGCCAAGGCTTTGAAGCAGAAGCTCAGGACGGGAGCTGTGACGGCGTAGGAGTTGTCACGTGAGAGGCAATCAATCACCCAGAGTGATCGTCCCCTCGCCGGTTTGTTCGTTGATGAGGCGAGCGACCAGTGGCTTCAAACCCTCCCCAGTCTTGCCCAGCACGAAGTCATTCTTCTCCTCGGACCAGTCAAGCTTGAAGCTGGTGGACAATGCCGAGATCCAGATTTGCCGCACCGGCGAATTAGGCGAGATGACGAACTTTCCCGGAGGCTCTTCGAAGCTGATATGCAGCGCCCCGGCGTTCTCCTCAACCTCGAAGTCGGCATCACCTTCCGCGGCGTAGAGACTGCGCTTCAGTGCGTCCAATGCCGCGTCGGCGCGGCGGCGAAAATCCTGTTCGTCCATGGCAGAATTATACGTGCCGCCGCTGCCTCCGAACTACCGCACCACGCCTTCCAGCTGCGAGCTCGCCGTTGCGTAAAGCTTCTTGGACATGCGACCCGCTAGATAGGCCTGGCGCCCAGCCGTCACGGCGTTCTTCATGGCTTCGGCCATCAGCACCGGATCCTGCGCCGCAGCGATGCCGGTATTCATCAGTACGCCGTCCACCCCGAGTTCCATCGCGATTGCCGCGTCCGAGGCCGTACCCACGCCTGCATCCACAATCAGCGGTACGTCCGTGATAATCTCCCGCAGGATGCGGATGTTCGGCTGGTTCTGAATGCCCATGCCGCTGCCAATAGGAGCACCCAAGGGCATCACCGCGCTGGCGCCGGCATCAATCAGACGCTTGGCAACCACAATGTCATCAGAGGTATACGGGAGAACGATAAAGCCTTCCTTTACTAAGATGCGGGTTGCGTCGATGGTGGCTTGCACGTCGGGGAAAAGAGTTTGTTGATCGCCGATGACCTCGACCTTCACCCAATCGGAGAGTCCGACCTCGCGTCCAAGGCGCGCAGTACGGATCGCCTCGTCGGCGGTGTAGCAGCCGGCGGTATTGGGTAGCAGGAAGTATTGCTGAGGATCGATGTAGTCGAGTAACGACTCCTTGCTGCGATCAAGGTTCACCCGGCGCACTGCGACGGTGACCATCTCGGCGCCGCTGGCCGCGATGGCGCGCGCTGTCTCTGGCCCTGACTTGTATTTGCCCGTGCCCACGATGAGCCGCGAGCGGAATTGTCTGCCTGCAATAGTGAACGAGTCCATGGGGATATTGTAATGAAAGCGCGGAAAGAAGGATGTGACTTGCGAGCAAGAGTTGTCAGCCGTCAGCCACCGCCGTTTGCCGCAACGGTCTGCTGACACCTGTCGACTAATTGCTAGCCGCTTTTTCCGCCCGCTTCTTCCGCTGCGTCGGGTGTACAAACCAGGCGATGGCGATGCTGGCCAGGTAAAGCACGATCATGGGCGCGGCGAAGATGCACATGTTCATGATGTCGGTGGTAGGCGTGATGACGGCGGCGATGATAAAGATCACGAGAATAGAGTAGCGGAAGTTGCGCCACATCCAGCTGGCCGTCAGGATGCCCATCAGCGAAAGGAAGAACACCAGGATCGGCATCTCGAAAACGATGCCCAGTCCGGCGATGATGGTCAAGAACAGGTCGGTGTATTCGCTGACGGTGATCATCGGCTTGAACTGGGAGCTCCAGCCGATCAGGAAATCCAGCGCTGCCGGATAGACCATCTTGTAGCCGAAGAAGCCGCCCGCCAGAAACAGTCCCACGGTGCTGAACATGAAAGGCAACACGTAGCGGCGTTCATGACGGTAAAGACCGGGTGCGATGAACGCCCATACCTGATACAGCACGAACGGCGAGGCCACGAAAATCCCCGCCAGGAACGCGATCTTCAGGTACATGTTGAAGGGATCGGTGGGGTTCAAATAGACCAGCTTCTGCTCCATCTGGTGGCTGGCCAGGGCCGCCATGATTGGCTTCTGCATGATGGCGAAGATCTGCTCGTGGAACCACCAGCAGACGCAGAAGCCAGCAACCACGTAGAGGAAGCTGTAGATGATTCGGCGCCGCAGCTCCTCCAGGTGCTCGAGGAAGCTCATGCCGGTCATTTCCTCGGAGGCGCGTTTCTGGGCCGTTTCGACCACAGGGCTAGGCATCGGGACGTGACCTGGCGGTTGTGGGAGGCTGGTTCATCGATGGCGCAGCCGAGAGTTCTGGCACGGGCTCGGCTTCAGGTTCAGGAAGCGGATCGGCGCTGCCCCGGCTGACAATGCCGACCGGGGGCAAGATGGTCGGCTCCCACGACTTCTCCGAGGGCAACGCCTTTGCAGCCTCAGCTTGCTTTTTGGCGTGCTCATCCAGCTCAATATTCATCATCTCGGTTTCGAGTTGATTCTTGAACTCGTTGCTGGCGCGTTTGAACTCGGCAACGATCCTTCCTAGCTGCCGGGCGAGCTCGGGCAGGCGCTTGGGGCCGACGACAACTAGTGCCAGCAGAAAAATGAAGATCATCTCTGGCATGCCAAGATTCATAGACTCATCATAATGCCCGCAAGCGAAGGCAGCAATTTTGCGCCGAGCCGGTAGCCATCGGATTTCCGGCTCACCAAGCCGCCCCTCCAACGTCTGTTATGGTGGCGGGGCCAAACGGATTTCGCACCCTTCTGTAGGAACCAGCATCCAAAATAACGGCTTATCTGGCTGGCTTAGGGATGGGCTAAAGTACATGGTATACTGCGTGTAAATCTCGCTACGGTGCGCACATCTTGAAGAATCATCCCCGGCCAGCCAAAGGAACATACATGGCAAGTAGTTCGCGTCGCTCCGCTATTCTCGTCCTCAGCATCATTCTGGCGTGTGGTTGTGTGGGCATGGTGTTTGGCCAGCGCCTCACCTCTACCGCGACTTCCGGCGACACCGATGTCCGCGATAGTCTGCGCAGTTTTTCCCAGGTTTACGAAGTCGTCCAGCAGAACTACGCAGAGCCCGTCAACCCCGATAAGGCGATCTACAACGGGGCAATTCCGGGCATGCTGCGAGTGTTGGATCCGCACTCCAACTTCTTCGATCCCAAGGCCTATGCGGCATTGCGCGAGGAGCAGCGCGGCAAGTACTTTGGTGTGGGCATGCAGGTCGGCCCCCGTAATAATAGAGTCATAGTGATCGCGCCTTTTGCCGGCGCCCCAGCGTACAGGGCCGGTATCCGGCCGGGCGATATTATTATCGCAGTGGATGGCAAGTCCACCGACAACATGAGTACCAGCGATGTTGCCGACTTGCTGAAAGGGCCGAAGGGAACCGCGGTCAAGATCACAGTCTTGCGGGAAGGCTCCGAGAAGCCTCTCGACTTCACTGTTGTGCGCGATGAGATTCCTCGCTACAGCGTGGACGTGCATTTCCTGATTCGTCCGGGCATTGGCTACATTCACATTTCCGGATTCCAGGAAACTACCGAAAAGGAAGTGCGTGATGCGCTGGATGAATTTGGCGATATTCACGGGCTGATCCTCGACCTCCGCCAGAATCCCGGCGGACTACTCAGCGAAGGCGTGGGCGTGGCTGACCAGTTCCTCAAGAAGGGACAGGTCATCGTTTCCCATCACGGTCGAGCTTCGGCGGAGAAGGTTTACAAGGCGACCCACGGCAACGGAGGCAAAGATTACCCCTTGGTGGTGCTGGTGAACCGGGGAACGGCTTCAGCGGCGGAGATCGTCGCTGGCGCTATCCAGGACCATGATCGGGGTCTGATTGTCGGTGAGACTACCTTCGGCAAGGGTTTGGTGCAGACCGTGTATCCGCTGTCAGAAAACACTGGACTGGCGCTGACTACGGCCAAGTATTACACCCCGAGTGGCCGGTTGATTCAGCGCGACTACAGCAACATCTCGCTTTACGACTATTACTACAACGACCGCATTAACGATACAAACAACGCCAACCACGAAGTCAAGATGACCGACAGTGGCCGTACCGTGTACGGTGGCGGCGGCATCACTCCCGACGTGAAAATTCCGCCGGTGAAAACCAATAACTTCCAGGACACGCTGCTGGAGAAGTACACGTTCTTCAACTTCGCCGAACACTACGTCATCGACCACAAGGTCAACAAGCAATTCGAAGTTGACGACGCGGTGATGCAGGAATTTCGCAAGTTCCTGGACGAACAGAAGACTCCCTTCACCGAGGCGGACTTGGCCGAGAACAGCGCTTGGATCAAATCGAACATCAAGGCCGAACTATTCATTAACGAATTTGGTCAACAGGAAGGCATGAAGGTACATGCCGAAACCGATCCGGCCGTGGCCCAGGCCCTGGAACTTCTTCCCCAAGCGAAGCAGCTAGCGGACAACGCCAAGCGGATTATCGCGCAGCGAAATAATGCCAGGCTGACGGCGCAGCAGAGTGATGTCCCCGAACCACAATCCGTAAAACGCTAACTACGGACCACGGATATCGAAACGCAAAGCCCGCGTGAGCGGGCTTTGCGTTAGGCGATGGGAAAGTTGATGGAGCAAACCTTCAGGCTCGTGTCCAAGGGCGTTGGTTTTTCATCGTCCCCGGCGAAATCGTCACTCGTGGCGTAGCTGATCGGCGGAGCGGGACAGCATCGCTACATAGCAGCGGGCGCGGGCGATGCCTGGAGTTGTCCCGTCCCGCTCGATCAAACCCACCTCAAACCATTACGTGTTCGGTGGTTCGCGCAGAGGAGAAATCCAGCACCTCAGGCTGCACCAACCGATCAAAATCCGTGTACATCATCCTGATCAGCTCATGATGCGAGCCCGCGTTGAAGGCGATTTCGTCGTCTTCGGTCAGGGTTTCGTCGACGTATACAGGGATACCGTATAAGTTGCCGAATGGAGGCATGGCTCCGGTCTCGCAGTCGGGAAAATGCTGTTTAAACTCGCGTTCGCTGGCCAGTTCTGCATCTTTAACGCCGACCTCTCTCTTTAGAGCGATCAGGTCTACCTGGTACGATGCGGGCAACACGACCATAGCGAGGGCGCCGTCGAGTTTCACGATCACTGTCTTGGCCAGATATTTGCCCGAGATATGCGAGACAGCGGCGATACCCTGGGCGGTATAAGCCTTGGAGTGAGAGATGACAACGTATCGCACTTCATGGCCGTCGAGAAAGGCTTTGACTTTGTTGAGGTGCATATTCAACTCCTCGTGACATTCGGCGGGCCGGCGGCCCGGAAGAATCATGGTTGATGCCAGCGAGCTAGAAAAAGGCGTTGCTGCCGGCCTCCTTCACCCGCTTTGTTGTTTTGGGGTTCCGCGAGGGTGCTCGCGATTGCTCGCTAAGAGTCTTGACCATTCGGGCTACCTCCTGGCGGTCGGTTGACCCTCGTGTAGCCCCAGTGTAGTCGGGCAGGCGCAGGGCGCAAGCACACCCGTCACATCACCCCTGTGATAGTGGAGTTGTCGATCGTCGCTTTGCTATCTCAAGCGATAGACCTGCCAATTGAGTAGGAAGCAGAGAGTTACAGCAAAGGCTTTGGCACCTGCCGCGCGTAAGGTCGCAGCTTTGCTGGGTTGGCTAAGCCTTTCCCATCCTTGACGGCTGCTGAACGGCACAATACAGTCGAGTTATCCGGAGACTTGAGCCTTGGATACCCTGATCGGGAAAAGCTTCATTCATTACATGATCGTGAGAAAACTGGGCGCCGGCGGCATGGGCGTGGTGTACGAAGCCGAGGACACGCGGCTCGCCCGCCATGTTGCCCTGAAGTTTCTTTCCAAGGACATCGAGCAGGATAGGCACGCTTTGGAGCGTTTCCAACAGGAGGCGCGTGCCGCCTCAGCCTTGAACCATCCCAATATCTGCACCATCTATGCCATCGAGGAATGCGACGGGCAGCTCTTCATCGCTATGGAGCTGCTGGAAGGCCAGAGTCTGAACGAGAAGATCAACGGTCACCCGCTTTCGGTCGACAAGATCATAGACATCGGTATTCAGATTACCGACGCTCTCGATGTCGCGCATAGCAAGGGCATTGTGCATCGAGACTTGAAGCCGGCCAACATCTTCATCACCACGCGCGGGCAGGCGAAGATCCTCGACTTCGGGTTGGCAAAACTGACCTATGACAGGCGCGCGGCAGTGGAGACCGTCGCTGGGGAGGCGGTAACGATCACTCCGGCACACATGACACAGCCGGGCACTGCGGTGGGCACCATTGCCTACATGTCTCCGGAGCAGGCTCGCGGGGAAGAACTCGACGGACGCAGCGACCTGTTTTCGCTAGGCGCCGTTTTCTACGAAATGGCTACTGGGAGAATGCCGTTCGAAGGCAACACTTCGGCGGTTATTTTCCAGGGCATTCTCGACCGCAATCCTCGGCCTCCCATTGAACTGAACCCGTCAGTTCCTTTCAAGTTGGAGGAGATTATTAGCAAGGCGCTGGAGAAAGATGTGGAACTGCGCTATCAGAGCGCGGCGGAAATGCGCAGCGATCTGAAGCGGCTGAAGCGCGACGTGAGCGGGCAATCCGGGACGGGAATCACGGCGGTGTCAACTTCCTATCCCAGGCCTCGTGGCAGCGGGCCGGAGTCGCCAATCAGCAGCAGCGCGGTCATCTTGGATTCCGCACGGCGTCACAAGAGTGGCGCCAGCCTCATCCTGGTTCTCAGTCTCGCCATGATTGCCGCCGGATTGTATGGTTTCTACACTTGGTTCTCGCGCTGGCTCGGCGACTCTCGTCCGGTACCCTTCCAAAATATGAGCATGGAAAAGGTCACCAACTCGGGCAAGGCCGTGCTGGCGACCATCTCCCCAGACGGCAAGTATGTAGTGAATGTAGCCGACGACGGGCATGGCCAGCAGAGCCTGTGGATGCGACATATCGCCACCGGAAGCAACACCCAGATCATGCCTCCGACTGAGGCCCACTACACGGGGCTTAGCTTCACGCCGAATGGCGACTTTTTGTACTTTGTCCGAATTGAGCCGGACAAGCCCGGAGTGGGGTTTCTCTACCAAATTCCGGTGCTTGGCGGCACTCCGCGCAAGCTGGTTGAAGACGTGGACAGCGCCGTCAGCTTTTCGCCCGGCGGCCAGCGAATGGTCTATCTACGAAACAGCTCTTCGGAAGCGAATTCCAAGCTCATCATCGCCCATGCCGACGGCAGCGGCGAGCGCGTCCTCGCGGCGCTTCCCCTGCCCGGGTACTCCGATCCCTGCTGGTCACCCGATGGCAAGTCCATTGCCGCTGCCGTGCTTGACCCAGGCAGTCAAAATCCCGGCAGAGTCGTAGTGCTCAATCCGGAGAACGGAAAGGAGAACACCATATACGCGGGAAGCGCCCTGCTGCAAAAGCCCACTTGGATGCCGGATGGGCGCCACTTGGTTCTCATCTTTCATGACATTTCCAGCGACTGGAATGGACAGATTGGAGCAATCTCTCTCCGGGGGCACAAACTCCATCGCATTACCAACGACCTCAATGTCTACAGCAATTCCACGCTCGGCGTCACCCGGGACGGGGAACAGTTGATTGCGATTCAAGTCAGCCCCCAAGCGGGCGTGTACACGCTAAGTTCGGACCCTAACTCAAGCGCCAGCGAAACTGAGGTCGACAATCATGGTGATATCAACGTTGGCTGGCTGCCGGACGGACGCTTGCTGGCGATGGACTACGAAAGTCACATTGCCGTAATGAACGCCGACGGCAGCAACCGCAACGTGATCTACAAGGAACGCCTGCCGATGGGCGGCCTCTCCGTCTGTCCGGACGGCGCGCATGCTCTGTTCTTCATGCCCAACAAGGAGACCAAGGCACTCAACATCTGGCGGCTTGACCTGCAGAGCGGCAGCGCAACCACGCTTACCAACGGTAAGGTGAACCAGAACCCCGTCTGCTCGCCGGACAGTCAATACTTTCTCTATATCAGCCTGCAAAAGGGCAAGCCGATGCTAATGGAAATGCCACTGGCTGGCGGGCAAGCGAAACAACTAAGCGATAAGTTCGTGAGCTTCGCGGCCTTCTCGCCGGATGGAAAACAAATCGCTGCGATTACGGTCTTCGGTTCCGGTGTCAACACCAAACTTATGGTTGAGATCATTCCCTCTCCGGGAGGACTGCCGGTGAAGAGCTTTCCTCCCAGCCACTTCATTTTTTCTCCCAGCTTGCGCTATTCCGCCGATGGACAATCCCTCTACTACGCTGTCACCAATAAAGGCGTCTCCAACCTGGCTGTACAGCCGATTGGCGTCGCATCCGCCTCGCTTGTTACTAATTTCGACGACCTGCTCATTTATGGATTCGACTACGATTGGAAGAACAAGAGGCTGGCTGTGGCGCGCGGAAGGTCGAATGATGACGTCGTGCTGCTCACGCAGCAGCAGGCACAGTAGTTCTGATGTTCTGATAAGGTTCAGGCCTGCTTCACAAAGTGTCCAACCTTGGGCCTACTTTTCGCGCACATCGAACGTCTCGCCCAGCATGGGCCAACATTCGTTGATGTTCCACTCGGGTGTCGCTCCGGGCCGGCTTGCGACCAGAGCGCCCACGGCATTGGCGAAGCGCCCCAAGCGCCGTGTGTCCCAGCGCCGCTCCAAGCCATGAAGCAACGCCGCCGCGAAGGCATCTCCGGCGCCAACGGAGTCTGCCACTTGCACCCTATGGCCTGGAATCTCACAATACACGCTCTGGTTGAAGATGGCGCAGCCACGCTCGCCCAGAGTCACGCAGACCGTTTTGCAGCCGTAACGGTCAACCCATCGCCGGCACAGGTATTCGACCGATCCCTCTTCGCTGTCTGCATTGAGCAAGCCGTCAAGGAACTCTGCTTCGCTATCGCTCAACTTAATGACGTCGGCATGGGAAGACAGTTGCTCTACGACGGCCAGGCTCCAGTTGCCCTCACGCAGGTTGACGTCGTAGAAGTGACGTGCGGACGGCGCCGCCTGAAGTAGCTTCAGCGTCGAATCCAGCGCTTGCGCGGACATGTGATAGAGGGTGCCAAAGTAAATCCAGTCTGGCTGCAATTTTGCGATGGACAAGAGTTGGTCATGGGCAAGGGTTACGAAGTCGTAGGCCGCGGGACGCACGATGCGAAACGTGGGCTTGCCGTCGCTGTCGAGCTCAACCTGCGCCGTTCCAGTCTCCTTGCCATGGAGAACCTGCACAAACTCGGTCGAAATGTCCCACCGCCGCAGGCAATCGAGAGTGCGGCGGCCACGGTCGTCGTCGCCTACAGCGCTTACCAAAAAAGCGTTGTGCCCGAGCCTCTGAGCGTGAGCGGCAAAGTTCAAGGGCGCGCCACCCAGATACTCCTGCTCGCCGATCACGTCCCACAAGATCTCGCCAACCGCGACGATTAGCAATCTGCCTGCCTCCGGATGTCCCAGCTATCGTATCCCGCCACGGGCCAATCCGCTGAAGCGATAGAAAATTCTCAGGCAGGTTCTATAGGTGGCGGGGGACTCGGCATGTTGGTGTGTCTGCCCGCAGGCCTAAACCTGCTCTTGCAATCCGCCGGATTTCGGCTATGATTAACGCCCTTATGAATCTCCTTTTCCAACGCGAGCGTGAAGTGACTTCTCCTACCGTTTCGACGCAAGCAGATTTTCCCGCTGTCTGCGGTGCCGACATCGCCGGCATGGTTCATGGCCAACGGGTGGGTGGCGATTTTTACCACTTTCTTCGTGCCAACTCGAATCGGGTTGTGTTTGGCTTGCTCGACATTGCTGGAAGTCACGAAGAGAATCACCCGATCGTGTCGGCGGCACAGCAAACTTTCCAGAAACTGGGCTGTGAGAGATTTGCCGATGGCGATATCAACGAGGCTGATACCATGATGGAGTTCTGCCTCGAGCTGAACCTGACCATTCGCCGGGCCGCGGCCGGGATCCGCTCCTGTGCTGCTTTCCTGGGCTGCTACAACGAGGAACTCGGCACTATCTGCTACGCCAACGCGGGGCACACTCCCGGATTATTGCGCGATCCTTCGGGGATCACCGAATTACCTGCCACCGGCTTGCCCTTGGGGCTGTTTTCTGCGTCCACGTACGAAGCGCCGACCGCGGCTTTGCAGCCCGGCGCGTCCCTGCTTCTGGTGTCGCGGGGCGTGGTGGAGGCTGCATACAAGAAGGAAGAGTTTGGATTGGGGCGCGTCAAACAGCAATTTGAGGGCTCTTCGGTCGAGAGCGCGAAGGATATCGCCAGCGTTATTCTCGCCAGCGTGCAACAATTCATGCGAGAGGGCAGTGCGCAAAACGACTTCACGGCGCTCGCGCTGGTGCGGGCGGCGAAGGGCCAAGTCGCCAGTGGGGCGTAAGAGCTTATCGACCGTTATCGCCTTCACCCCGCCGCTCCCGGAAAAAGCGCTGCACCAGGTCCATACACCGTGCGGCCAGCACCCCTGAGCAGACTTCCACCCTGTGATTCAGCTTGGGATGATTGAGAACCTGGAGCATGGAGTGCACCGCGCCTGCCTTCGCGTTTTCCGCTCCATAAATCAGGCGGTGAACCCGCGCATGAGTGATAGCACCGGCGCACATCGAGCAGGGCTCAACCGTCACGTAGAGATCGCAGTCGACTAGACGGTAGTTGCTAAGGGCGGCTCCAGCTTCGCGCAGCGCCAGAATCTCAGCGTGTGCCGTGGGATCGCTGGTAGAAAGGGGACGGTTGCACCCTCGTCCCACGATTCGGTCGTTGCTGACAACGACCGCCCCGACGGGAACTTCACCCAGTGCCAGTGCACGCTGAGCTTCACGGAGCGCCTCTTCCATCCAGAGCTCGTCGGAAAGGGACATTGGGGAGAGGCTAATGCAGCGAATCGGGATTAGCAACTGCGGCGCTATTCCTGCCGCAGCATGATGCGCTGAATCGCTGTTGCCCGCCCGGTCGCGGGATCGCAATCGATCAGGGCCGCGCACAAGCGCACGTCGTCCGTCGCCGCTTCGAAGCGAGCCGGCATGTTGGTCAAAAAGCGACCGATGATTTGTTCCTTTTGCACGCCGATCACACTCTTGAATGGACCAGTCATTCCCACGTCGGTTTGCACCGCAGTGCCGCCCGGCAGCACTTGCTCGTCAGCTGTGGGTACGTGGGTGTGCGTTCCGAGTACCGCCGTTACTCTTCCTTCAAGGTACCAGCCGATCGCGACCTTCTCCGACGTGGCTTCGGCGTGGAAGTCCACCAGAATTACCTTGGCCGTGATCTGCTTGAGCAGCTGATCGGCGAAGCGAAAGGGGTCGTCATTGTTGGTCATGAACACCCGGCCCTGAAGATTGATGACGCAATACGCGACCCCGCTGCGCGTGCGCCCTTCGTACCAGCCGAAACCGGGGGACCCCGCCGGATAGTTGGCCGGCCGCAGCACGCGACGGGCCAGCGACGCCTCATTTCCGTTGGCGGAGTTCAGGTAATCGATAATCTCGCGTTTGTCCCAGATGTGATTGCCGGTGGTGATGACATCAATGCCGAGTTCGAACAGCTCTTCGGCAATTTGCGGAGTAATGCCGAAGCCACCTGCGGCGTTCTCGCCGTTAGCGATGGTCAGTTCAACGCCGTGTTGCCTCTGTAGTTCAGGCAGACGCTCGTGAACGATGGTGCGCCCCGGGCGCCCGAAAATGTCACCGACGAAAAGTATGCGCAAGCTGTTGCAGTCCTGGGTTAACGTGTGTCTCGATGGTATCACGCGCTTGAGGCCTGGATTTTGTTCAGCGCGTAAGCTCAGCGTTACGCAAGAAGTCGTAACCGCCCGAGGGACTTAGCTTGATTCCCCGTACGCGATTAGTGTGCACCAGGACGTTATCGAGATACCAAAGGTTAATGTACGGCAGGTCATCAGCGATAATGCGCTGGACCTCGTCATAGATCAGTTTGCGTTTCTGCTGGTCAACGGTGCTGCGGCCTTCACGGATCAGCTCGTCCACCCGAGGATTAGAGTAGAAGGTACGGTTCGCGCGTTTGGGGGCGAAGCTGCCGGAATCGAAGACGTGTTCGAAGATGTCAGGATCGAGATTGCTGCCGCCGACCCAACGCAGTGAATGTATCTGGTAAGCGCCCTTGGTTACGTCCGCAAAGAAGGTTGCGAATTCGAAGGTCCGAATGTCCAGCACGATACCAACTTCGCGGAGTTGCTGCTGCAACACCGCTGCCAGCAGGCGGGTCGACTCGTCGGTAGATGTCTTCATGGTGAGGTGAAATCGAATGCCGTTGGTCGCGCGGTAGCCTGCGTCATCCAGAATCTGTCGTGCCCGCACCGGATCGTGAGGATACTTGGCAACGTCGGCATCGTAGGCCCAGTGCTGGGGTGGCAGCACACTGTACGCAGGACGCGCCTGGTCGCGCAACAAGTAATGAATAATGGGCTGCACATTGATGGCATAAGCGATGGCGTGGCGCACGCGAACGTCCTTCAGGATGGGGTCGCGGAGGTTCATGGCGAGATAGGCATAAATCGTTCCGGGCGATTGCATGATCGTGAGATCGTGGTCGCGCTCCAGCGCAACCACCGTGTCGGCCACCAACGAGTTTAGGGCGACGTCGGCGCTTTGCTTGCGCAGTTCGAGAGCACGCGTGGTGGCGTCGGGAATTACCTTGAATTGCACGCGTTCCAGCTTGGCCGGCGTCGCCCAATAATCGGGATTGCGCTCGATCACAACCTCCTTGTCCATCTGTGCGCGCACAAAGCGAAATGGCCCGGAGCCGATGGGATTGCGATTAAAGTCCTCTCCGCTGCCGTAAGGCACAATGCCGATGGCGCCATCGGACAGGTTCCAAAGCAGCGGCGCAAACGGCTCCTTCAAATGAAAAACGATGGTGTAGTCGTCGGGTGCGTCGACGTGGTCGACAGGCGCGTAGGTGCTGCCTTTGGGACTGCGGAGTTTTCCGCTGAGGAGTGAATCGAAGGTCCACTTGACATCGCGCGCAGTCAGGAGCTGCCCATTGTGGAAGTGAACTCCATGATGCAGGTGAAAAATGTAAGTTTGCGCATCAGGTATTTCCCAACTGTCAGCCAACCACGGCTTCAGGTTGAAGTGGTCGTCGCGCCGGACCAACGAATCGAAGAGTAGTTCATCGATGCGTCCCGACTGTGCATCCACCCCCACCCGTGGGTCAAGATTCGTTGGACTGCTTTCAATGACCATGACCAGAGTGTTGGGGTCGGGCTTAGGCGCGCAACCGGAAGCGAGCAGCAATGCTGCCACAGCGCAGAGTTCAACCACAGAGACACGGAGGCAGAGAGAGAATCTGGGTCGGGTATTTCGGCGATAGCAACTTTGTGGTTGCCGTCCAAGCTCGTCTAGTTTGATTTGTTTTTCCTTCCCAGGTTTTTCTCCGTGACTCTGTGTCTCTGTAGTCAATGACCTCTCGAATTTTTCCGTGCCCTCCGTGCTCTCCGTGGTGAAAAGGAACCTACGCATAACTGACTTTGCCCAGGACCGCCGGTCGCTCGGCTCCGGTCGCTGCTGGGATGTTTGACGGCAAATGACGCCACGTCTGGTAGGCCAGCAAGGCGAAAGCGACAGCTTCCTTTGCCTGCGAGGGGAGTCCAAAATCGTCACTGGTGCGCACTCGCATTCTCAGCGGCGCTAGTTCTTCGCGAACCATTCGCATCAGGGTCAAATTCTTCGTTCCCCCACCCGAGACCACGAGTTCACGAAAACGCACAGGAGGCTCTACCAGTGGCAGGACAAACTTGCGTATCGCGATGCCAATGGAACGGGCGGTAAGTGCAGTTGCAGTGGCGACAATGTCGTTGTCGTCAGCGCGACGGCAAAGTCGCAGAAACTCGCGAACAAACTCGCGGCCGAATTGTTCGCGGCCGGCGGTCTTCGGCGGCTTCTGCCGGAAGAATGGATTCCGGAGTAACTGCTGCAGCACGCGCTCGATGGGTTCGCCGCGGGCAGCGATGCGACCATTGCGATCGAAGGGACGCTCGAACAGATGCTCGGTAACGGCATCGATCACCATGTTGCCGGGACCGGTGTCGAAAGCAACCACCTCCTCGGGAAGCACGCGCGGCGGAATCGCAGTGAGATTGGCGATGCCCCCGAGGTTTTGCACGATCCGTCCATAGCGACGATGGCGGTAGAGCACGTAGTCGAGAAAAGGTACCAACGGCGCGCCTTTGCCCCCAGCGGCCATGTCGGCAGGACGAAAATCGGAGACTACCGGTAAGTTGATTTTTGCAGCGATCATGGCTGCTTCGCCGGCCTGCCAGGTGCAAGCAATGCGGCGACCCAGGAAGTGCCCTGGACTTCCCTGATGATAGAGCGTTTGCCCATGGCAGCCGACCAGCTCGCACTCCAGGCGTGCGCGTCGCTGCGCGGCGCGGACCGCGTCGGCATAGAGGTCACCAAGAAGGAAGTTCAGTCGCGAAAGATCGGCGACGCTCGCGGAACCCGCGTTCATGGTTGCGAGGATGACTCGTCGAACGTTAGCCGCATAAGGAAACTCGTAATGAGCCAACAGTTCGAAGCGGGAGCGGAAACCCCGTCCCTGGATGCGCACGAGCGCAACGTCGATCCCGTCGGCCGAGGTGCCGCTCATCACTCCGGCGACGATCACTGAGTGCGCCCCAGCGCATGCATGCGCACTTCTTCGCCGAACTCCCAGATGTTGCGGCGGGGCTTGTCTATGGCCTTTTGCGTTAGAACAGCAGTTCCTCGTGCCTTCAATGCGCGCGACTTCTTCTTCGCCGCCAATACGTTTCGCGACTTTTCGGCGATGAGCTTGGCAAACTTCTTATCACTCTCGGCCTGCTTGTAAACGGCTTCGAACGCCCGCCACACGCTCTCTTCTTTCTGGCAGACAAGAAACATGTCGGCTCCGGCGCGGAGGGTTTCCACCGCGGCGTCTTCGATTGACGCTGCTGCCAGCACCCCACTCATATCGAGATCATCGGTGATGATAAGCCCACGATAACCGACCTTCTTGCGCAGAATGTCGCTCATCCATTTCTTCGACAACGACGCAGGAGTGCGATCACCCGTAACTTGGGGATAAGCCGCGTGTGCCACCATGACGAACGGCAATTCCCGTCGCAACTCGCGATAGGGAAGCAGGTCTTCGTTCCATAGGCGCTTCCAAGGCTTGTCAATTACGGGCAGTTCGGTGTGTGAGTCGAGACTCGCTTCCCCGAGCCCAGGGAAGTGCTTGCCACAGCCAAGAATCTTACTGTCGCGAAGCCCGCGCAGGAACTCGCGAGCGTATTGGATCGTCTGTTTAGGATCGGCCGAAAGCGTTCGCGAAGTCAGCACTCTCGTCGAGGGCTCAAGCCTGAGATCCAGCACCGGCGCGAAATCAGTGTTGAACCCTAAGGCCCGCACTTCCTCGCCGATGATCCTTCCATGTTTGCGGAAGAGCTTCTTGGAAGCTGTGGCCGCGACGTCGGCAGCGGCGGGCGCTGGCGCGATCACCTCGCGCAGGCGATCGACGGTTCCGCCTTCCATGTCCACACACAGAAACAGGGGAGTGGAAACTGCCTTCCGCACATCGCGCAGAAGCGCGTGGGTTTGGGCGGCCTCCTCGATGTTGCGCTGGAAGAGGATGACGCCCCCCGGATGAAGCGTACCTAGCATGGATCGCAGGCGCGCTGACATGACGGTCCCGCCGCAGCCCATGATGAGAAGCTGGCCAACCTGCTGGCGAAGTTCGAGTGTGTTCTTGCTTGGCATGAGTAACAGAAGAGTGTAACGCGTGGGAGGAGTGGAATTCAGGGGCCTCTGTTTCGGCGGGATGCGCCGCTTAGTCCAGGCCTATTGGCCTTCCAAGCGTGCCAGACGTCGCTCGTGCGAATCGACAACACTTGCTAATTGCGTCACCGTTCCAGCCAGCGTTGCCAACATTGAGGTGACCCGCTCGTGGCCCTCGGCGAGCCGGTCGATTCGCTCCGTCACCCGAGCCAGTTGTATCGCAGTCTGCTGCTGCGATTCTTGCACCTTCACAATGTCGCTGTACAAGCGCCCTAAGGCTGCCCAAACTTCTTCGAAATTTTGAAATGCCATGTCGCCGCCTGTCCTTCGCCGCTGTTTGAAAGATACCCCAAGATTTTTCGCAAGTCTATCAGGGAGACGTTTCCCCTCAGCGCCATCGCCCTTCGTACATCCGATGGGGGGTATCGATGAGTTCTGGAATAATCGGACGCAGAACCGAGTTAGGGGCGCAACGTCGCTTGCGTTCGTCATAAGCACCCCTCGTCACTCCATCTGCTTCTTGAGTTCATGCAGCAGTGTGAGAGCATCCATGGGGCTAATGCGGTTTGGGTCGGTCCCCTTGATGCGGTTCACGATCTTCTGCGAAAGCGGCGTGAAGATCGTCAGCTGCAAAGGCCCTGCCTCGCGCGTTTCGTCGCGTGCCAGATGCTTGACCGCATTTCGCTCGGCGCTCTCGTGCTCGGCCAGGACCTCCCGCGCGCGGGTCACTACGTCGGTGGGCAGTCCCGCCAACTTGGCGACTTCAATACCGTAGCTCTTGTCAGCCGCGCCTTCTTCTACCTTGCGAAGAAAAACAATCCCGCCGCCACTTTCTTTCACCGAAACGTGATAGTTCTTCACCCCGCTGAGCCGATCGGCCAGCTCCGTCAGCTCGTGATAATGGGTGGCGAAGAGCGTCTTAGCGCGAGTATTGGCGTGGATGTATTCGATAGCTGCCCAAGCGATCGCCAACCCGTCGTAGGTTGAAGTGCCGCGTCCCACCTCGTCGAGCAGGATCAAGGAGCGCGCGGTCGCGGTATTGAGGATCGCCGCCGTCTCGGTCATCTCCACCATGAAGGTCGAACGGCCGCGAGCCAGGTTATCGGACGCACCGATGCGAGTGAAGATGCGGTCTACCAGTCCCAGACTAGCCGAGCGGGCGGGAACGAAGGATCCCATCTGCGCCATCAGCACGATAAGCGCAGCCTGCCGCAGGTAGGTGGATTTGCCTCCCATGTTCGGTCCGGTGATGACCAGGATCGAATGAGTCGTGCCATTCAGATAGAGATCGTTGGGGACGAAGCGAATGGCGGTTCCGGGGATCTCCATTTGCTCAATCACGGGATGACGCCCTTCGACAATCTCGATGTCCGCGCCATCCGTGAACAGGGGACGACAGTAGCTGCGATTGGCAGCGAGCGCGGCAAACGAAGCCAGCACATCGATTTCTGCCACCGCCAGCGCGGTCTGCCGGATACGGCGCGCCTCGGCCGCAATTGCGTCGCGCAACTCAGCGAACAACCGCCGCTCGATCTCGACTATCTTCTCCTGAGCGTCGAGAACCTTGACCTCGTACCCTTTCAGCTCCGGCGTGGTAAAGCGTTCGGCGTTGACCAGGGTTTGCTTGCGTTCGTACTCCGCAGGCGCGAGGTGCAAATTCGCCTTGGAGATTTCGAGGTAGTAACCGAAGACGGTGTTGAACTTGACTTTCAAGGAAGCGATGCCGGTACGCTGGCGTTCGCGCTGCTCGATCTGTGCGATGTATTGTTTACTGTTGCGACTCAGGTCGCGAAGCTCGTCGAGTGCCACATCAACTCCCGAGCGGATTACCCCGCCGTCGGCCAGCGTAAGCGGTGGCTCGTCTTCCAGCGACGTGACCAGCCGGTCCCGCAGGTCGCCAAGTTCGTCGCATTGCGAGTGCAGTGCCTTGAGTCGCTCAGCAGGGAAGTGCGACAGCGCGACGCGCACGGTAGGCAACTTAGCCAGCGAGGTTGCGAGTGCGAGCAGGTCACGCGGATTCGCCGTTTCCAGCGTTACGCGGCTCAACAGCCGCTCTAAATCGAAAATGCGATCGAGGGAGCGACGGAGCTCTTCGCGCGCGACCACATCCTTCACCAGGGCTTCGACTGCGTCCAGTCTCCGGTTGATCCCGCCGTCGTCAATCGAAGGCCGCAGCATCCAGGCGCGCAGAAGGCGCTTGCCCATCGGCGTTACGGTGCAGTCCAGGCAGCGGAACAGCGTGGCATTATCAGCGGCGCCGGCGAACAACGGCTCGATCAGCTCAAGATTGCGCACCGTTACCGCGTCCAGCACCAGGCAGTTTTGGCGCTCGTAGAAGCCAATCCGGTCCACATGGTCGAGCGAGCCACGTTGCGTGGTGCGAACGTAATGCAGGATTGCTCCCGCCGCGGTTGCCGCTGCCGAGCGGTTCGCCAGTCCGAAGCCTTCCAGGGAAAGCACTCCGAAGTGGTTTTCCACTTGTGGAATGGCGTAGTCGGGAGAGAACACCCAATCGTCGAGAGGAGTCTCGGTCCAGGAGGCATTTTCAAGCGAAGTGATGCGCGGCTTCGAAGCGGCTACAGACGACGAGCTGCCGCCTGGTTGATCGAAGAGAGGAAGCGACGAGGCGAACAGCAGTTCACGCGGACGGAGCACCAGTAGCTCTTCGCGGACGCGGCGCTCGCCGTCTTCGCCTTGAAAGTCGGTCGCGCGAAATTCTCCGGTCGAGAGGTCCAGCGCTGCAAAACCGAAAGCATTTCCGGCACGCGCCACGCAAGCGAGGAAATTATTTTCCTCCGAGCCGAGATGCATGTCAGCCGCGGTGCCAGGCGTGAGCACGCGCGTGACCTCGCGCTTTACCAGCGTCTTGGCGGTGCGCGGATCTTCCGTCTGCTCGCAGATGGCGACCTTGAAGCCTTTGCGGATCAGCTTGGCGATATAGTTCTCAGCCGAGTGATAGGGCACACCACACATTGGTATCGCAATGCCTTTTTCTTTGTTGCGAGAGGTGAGCGTGATCTGCAGTTCTTGTGACGCGACTACGGCGTCTTCAAAGAAGAGCTCGTAGAAGTCGCCCAGGCGGAAAAAGACGAGCGCGTTGGGATGCTCTTTCTTGATCGCGGCATACTGCCGCATCAGCGGGGTAGACGGCTCAGTCATCGGATTGGCGGGAATTGCGCGGATTATAACATTCGAGGGTGACGGACCTCGCTGCGCGCGAGCGCTGACGAGTGTTACACTGCGAGGTTTTCGAGGCAATTATCCATGGCGAAGATCATCGGTTTCGAATGCAGTAAGTGCGGCACGACATTCATGGCGGAGACCGCCCAGAACGTATGTGCGAAGGACGGCGGCCCGCTGTATGTCCGCTACGATCTCGCGGCAGTTTGGCGCAGCACGACGCGCGAGTCGGTCAACGCCGGACCCAAAAGCATGTGGCGCTACGCGGCGGTCCTTCCTGACGCAGAGCCGGTGACTCTTGGCGAGGGCTTAACGCCGATGCTGCCGAGCCGCAAGTATCCGAATTTGCTGATCAAGGACGAGGGATTGAACCCGACCGGCTCGTTCAAGGCGCGTGGCATGAGTGCGGCACTGACCATGGCGCGTCATTATGGGCTCAGCAAGCTGGCAGCGCCTTCGGCGGGCAACGCCGGAGGATCACTTGCCGCCTATGCGGCCGCAGCCGGGCTGGAGGCGTACGTTTTCATGCCGAAGGATGTGCCGATCGCGAATCGGTTGGAGGTCGAAGCCAGTGGCGCTCACTTGACGCTAGTGGATGGGCTCATTAGCGATTGCGGGCGAATGGTTGCCGAGCGCAAGGAGAAGGAAGGCTGGTTCGATGTCTCGACCCTGAAAGAACCTTTTCGTGTGGAAGGCAAGAAAACCATGGGCTATGAAGTGGCCGAACAAATGGGATGGGAGTTGCCAGACGCTATTCTTTATCCAACGGGAGGGGGCGTTGGGCTGATTGGCATGTGGAAGGCGTTCGAAGAAATGGAAGAATTGGGCTGGACTGACAAGGGCAGACGACCAAAGATGGTCTGCGTACAATCAGATGGTTGCGCTCCAATCCCTAAAGCCTTACATGAAGGCAAGGCCGCGTCGGAAATCTGGCCGGACGCACATACGCTGGCAGCCGGGCTGCGCGTGCCGAAGGCGTACGGCGACTTCATTATTCTCGACATCGTACGCCAAAGCGGGGGCACGGCCATCGCCGTCAGCGACGACGAAATCATGGACGGCGTGAAGGAGTTGGCTTCAGCGGAGGGCATCTTCGCCTGCCCCGAAGGAGGCGCTGCGCTCGCCGCCTACAAGCAATTGTTGCAGAGTGGATTTCTCGCGAGCAGCGATCGTGTGGTGCTGTTCAATACCGGCTCGGGCTACAAATACCTTGACGTGTTTGCGAAACATTGGGGCGTCGAGGCCTTTGCGGCGG
Source organism: uncultured Acidobacteriaceae bacterium (assembly GCA_963836295.1). Classification (GTDB taxonomy): domain Bacteria; phylum Acidobacteriota; class Terriglobia; order Terriglobales; family Acidobacteriaceae; genus Bog-257. The sequence goes on from CAWIIY010000018.1 coordinate 72,906, forward strand.
CGATGAAGCTGCCTGCCTCACGCAACATCGGGGGCATCATCGGGCCATACTGAAGCAGCAATCAGATTTCAGAGCTGAATTTTAGCGAGCCCATAGCTCCTCTGTGGCGACTATTTTGAGTCCTCGCTAACGATCGCGCCGCTGACCGTATATCCTGTACTGACCTGCTGCCGTTTAGCGCTGTTCAGCCATTTCCAGGCTGAAGCGATAATTTCCTCCAAAGATCGTTTTGCCTTCCAGCGGAGGAGCCGCTCAGCGTGGCTGGGATCAGCAACCAGACTCGGCGGATCTCCGGGACGGCGTCCGGTCACACGCAGCGGGAGGGAACGCTCCGTCACCCGTTCGACCGTGGTCGTGATCTGCTGAACCGAATGACCACCGCCGCTACCAAGGTTCAGCGCGATGAAAGCGCCGCCGCTCTGGCCTTGCAGGAATTCAACGGCCATGGCGTGCGCTTCGCCGAGATCGGTGACGTGGATGTAATCTCGAATGCAAGTGCCATCGGGCGTGGGATAGTCGTTGCCGAACACTTCGAGATGTGGTCGCAGTCCAGCAGCAGCTTCCAGCGCCAGCGGTATCAAGTGGGTCTCGGGATTGTGCAGTTCACCGATTTCACCGCTTTCGTCGGCACCTGCCGCGTTGAAGTAGCGGAGCGCGATCGCTCGCAAACCATAGGAGCGGCTGTAAGCATCGAGGATGCGTTCAAAGAACAGTTTTGATTCGCCATACGGGTTAACGGGCTGGCAGCGAGTGTCTTCGGTAATGGGCACTTTGTCGGGTACGCCGTACACAGCGCACGAGGAAGAAAAGATGAGATTGCGAACTCCTGCGTCCATGGCGGCGTTCAGCAGCGCGAAGCCACTCTGCAGGTTGTTTCGAAAATATTTCCGAGGATTTTGGACCGACTCCCCAACATAGGCATTTCCCGCGAAGTGCATAACTAGTTCTATGCCGCAGAGGGCGCCTGCAAGCTGGGACGTCTCTTCGAGATCGGCGACGACAAGGTCGAAGCCATCGGCCAGAAACCTGTGGCCGGTGGACAGATTGTCGTACACGGTGACCTGATGCCCGAGCCGAGCCAACGAGCGAATGGCATGACTACCAACGTAACCGGCGCCGCCTGTTACCAGAATTCTCATCAGTGCCCTTTACTTTAATCTTCGACTGGGAATTCATGATCGAGCGGTGTTATCGGCAAGGGACTCGATCGGAAATCCAAGCATGAATACTGTATACTCGGCAGTCCAAAACGCGAATCTGAGTCAATCTCAGCTTGGGCTCGCTTCAGCTTTGGCCGTCTATGGGTCTGTCGGTTGCCATTGTCGCCATGAACGAGGAGGCCATCATCGGCCAAACCTTGGAAAGCGTGCGTTGGGCCGATGAAATTGTCCTCGTTGACTCTGGCTCGACGGATCGAACTTGCGACATCGCGCGCCAATACGGCGCCAAGGTATTGCTGAGAGCGTGGCCAGGGTTTTCGCAGCAGAAGAGCTATGCCTTCGACAACTGTACGCAAGACTGGATCTTGTCGTTGGACGCCGACGAAGTCGTTACTCTTGAATTAGCAGAGGAGATCCGGGCGGTCATCGGCAATCCTAACGCGCTGAATGCATACTGGATTCCGCGGAAAAACCTGTTTTTGGGGAAGTGGACGCGATTCGGTGGATTTTATCCCGACCCCAAGCTGCGCCTCTTTCGTCGTGGTCGCGGGTTCATGACGGGCGCTGAACCACACCCCCGCATTGACTTGAAACCGGGATTCGACCAGAGGACTGAACGCCTAAAGAACCCAATGGTTCATGATGCGTATCCCACTCTGGCGTCCTACATGGCGCACATGAACAGGTATTCTTCCACAGGCGCGAAGGCGGCGGTGGCGGAGGGCCATCGTGGTTTCAGTATTCTTGACATCGTCTTACGGCCAATGGCGACATTTATCTACAACTATTTTTTCCGCCTGGGATTCCTCGATGGCCGTGAGGGCCTGCTGTTGCATCTTTACCATGCAGTGTATGTGTCGAACAAATATGCCAAGGTGTGGGAACTGACAAAGGCAAGCTCCTCCGCGAAAGACCGATCCTGAGGTCTCTCGCACAGAAGTTTCTGTGGCCCTTTCAAAGCGTGAGATCCTCATGAATAATCCAAGTGAGGGGCTGCTTCAAGCTACGGCTACCCTGTGGGCGAATGTGGCGAAGCCGAAGTCAAGGTGCTGGTGAGGATGTCGACAGTAAGCGTAATTGCGACCGTTCTCAACGAAGTGGATGACATCGACGGACTCGTGCTGAGCCTCGTCCACCAGACGCTTGAGCCCGCAGAGATCATCGTGGTTGATGGCGGTTCTACGGATGGTACGTGGGACCGGCTTCAAGATAGCGCCTTAGCATACACAAATCTGAAAGCTATTCGAGACCCGAGTTGCAACTTGAAAGAGTCAGCGGGCCCGATCGCTCGCGGAAGAAATATTGCCATTGCTGCCGCGTCCTCCGAGGTCATTGCCTGCGCGGACGCCGGTTGCATTTACGGACCCGACTGGCTGGCGAGGCTCACGGAACCTATTCGTAACGGCCAAGCTGAGTATGCGCTCGGAGGCTCTTGCCTGGATGCTGATGAGCCAACCACTTGGGACCTCGCGTCAGCGCCTTTTTTTGGAATTAAGCTGGACCCGAATCAAAGAACCAAGTCATGCACCGCCCGTTCCATGGCCTTTCGAAAAGACTTATGGAAACGGGTTGGTGGCTTTCCCGAGACGAGCCTTACAGAGGACAGCCTCTTCGATCAACGTGTCCGCGCGATCGTGCAGCCTGCTTTCCCAGATCGCGCAAAGGCGCACTATAGACCTCGTCATACCCTGAAGACCGCCCTCAGAGATCTTGGGCGCTACGCGACCCTCGACGGGGTTATGGACATCAGGCGCGGGCGCCTGTTCCGAAATATGGCTCGCTGCGTTGCGGAGGTGGTTGCGCTTGCGCTTGTGACTCGCACCGTTATTCCCCTCGTGTGTGTGCTCGTTTTGGAAGTCTATTTCGCCTTTCGCCTCGACTGGAAAAGCTTCCCCGGAAAAGGCTCGGTCCGGCAGCTGAGCGCAAGGTTCTTCTTCTCTCTGATTGTTCCGTGGCTGGTTACTTTCAACCACGTCACAGGTGCGCTGACCAAAACCAATCAGCCCAACCGGCAGAACGTGGCTGGGTGAGCAACGAGAGGGCCCGAGCGCAGTACACTATTCAGAACAGCCTACTCGCGACTTCTAATCCTTGAGACGATAGAGGACGAGGTGATATATCGCGACAACCCCGTCGGTCCAGCTGATCTTCTTGCCTTCAGCGTAGGTACGTCCGTGGTAGGCGATCGGCACCTCGTAGATGCGAACTCCCAGCTTCGCCAACTTCACCGTCATTTCCGTTTCGACGCTGAACCGGTTCGGACCGCAAAGTGATCCGCGAGAAAATGTCGCGGCGAAACACTTTGTAGCAGGCGGTTACGTCATGAACACTCAGTCCAGTGAGCACGTTGCATAGCATCGAAAACGCGCGGTTGAGCACGTAGCGCCAAAAACGCGGCACGCGGTGCGCACCAGTATGGAAGCGGTTGCCAAAGACCGCGTCGGCATGCCCCTCAAGGATCGGAGCGATGAGGGCAGAGTAGTCGCGCGGATCGTACTCCAGGTCTGCATCCTGGATCAGCACCAACTCGCCGCTGGCTTGCTCCAGGCCGCTTCGGACTCCGGCGCCTTTGCCCCGGTTCTTCTCGTGCAGCACCAGCTTTACGGTGTTGGCGCCGTTGCCGCCCAAGAGTTCTTGCAGATCGGCATCGCGCAGGAATTCCCGAGTGCCATCGGTTGAGCAATCGTCAACAATGATCAGCTCTTTGTGCAGGCTGAGCGGTTGCCGCGCGACCTGCTGCAGCAGCCACATTACCGTTTTGCGTTCGTTGTAAACCGGCACAATGACGGAAATTGTGTGAAATTGCTGCAGAGGATCGCTTGGCAAGAGTTCAGGAAACTCTTCGATGTCTTGAAGCGGTGCTTTGGCGGATCGAGTCTCGGAAACCAGATAAACTCCAAGAATCAAAAGCTCCGGATCGATGGGATGCCGGTAGCGCAGCTCAGGAAAGCATACATAGTAAACCAGGGGATAGAAAATGAGCAGAGCCGCAAACAGGAACACTCCATGCACGCGCCGCTTCCAGGCTAACAGCAGTCCCCAGATGGCCAGCACGGAAGTCGCCAGGAAGAGCAAGTTCTTGACGGCAATCAATCCGACGACATCCGAAACTCGCGGCATGCCATCCCAGAAAAAGATGAAGCGCCGGATGGTTAACAGCAGAAAGCGGCTGGGGTGCTGTGCAATCCATTCCCTAGCCAAACGGCCCTGTTCCGCGCAAAACGCGGCCTCGCCCATCTGCTTGTACTTTGCATATTGGACGATGTTATGTCCTGGATGATACGCGAGCACATAGATGCCCTCTGCCAGAGAGTTATTGCCTATCCGCAGTTCGACTCCGAAGTTGTCGCGGATGAATACAGGCCGGCCGAGTGCCTTGTAATTACGCGCCAGCCACGGCATGATCGCCATCCAGAAAATGATGGCGCTTAGCAAGGCGGGCACGACCCATCGCTTTCCCCGACGGTGCAACTGGTAAGCCAGCCAGCATCCCGCAAACGGCAAGAACGAAAGCGCCGCTGGGTTGGCCAAGGCCGCAACGCCCCACAGTAAGCCGTAGCCAATCCATGTCGAGAGCCGTCCGTCACCCTCCATTTCCACCGTCAGCATGAAGAGCAGGCTCAGCAGGAAGGCAGACATGCTGGTCTCCCATATCTCACGCACCGACCAAAAGATGGTGTAGGGAAGCAGTGCCCAGATCCATCCTGACCAAACTGCAACCGTTTCATTGAATAGACGGCGGGCAGTGCGATAGATCGGCCAGCAAGTGAGCGCGCCGAAGGCGCTATTGAGCACCAGCAGCCAGAAAGCCGCGGCGCGAGAGTAGTTGCCGAAAAGCCGGAAGGCAACGGAGACGAACCACGGATAGATGGGAGCAGTCCACGCCGAGGGGCCGGTGTCGCCGCCAAAGGGAGAGCTGAAGCCGTGGCCGTTGGCGAGTGAATATCCCAGGCGGCCAACCTCCCAGCCAAATCCCCAGTTGTCTTCTGAGGTGCGGAGGCGATACGTGTGCGCCACAATGATCCACGCGACGCGCGCCAGAAACGCAATCAGGACCATCCAGCCGGCGGAGTACACGAAGTTCTGCCAACGCGATCGGGACGCAGGTTCCGATGGCCCTGCGGTGGGCGGCGTCTGCACCGGCTGGGTCTTCACATGCATGGAAACAACGGGAATTGTACCTTATGCAAGCAGGTACATGTGACGCTACGCGTGCGTTCATGCGGCGGCAATCCGCTTGAATACGCTTCTCAACGCGCCTAGACTGATTCTAGCGGCAACTGTGATGCTCATCACAGATTGGATGTACAGCAATCGGCGAAGATGGTGAGTCAAAAGCAGGTTTCCACTCGGTTGCGAGCGGCAAAGTTACGGTACAACTGGACGAGAGAAGGCATGCATGGGATGGATTGATAACAGGTTCGAGAAGAATTTTCTGGTTACCACCGTCGATTACGTTTTCAACTGGGCGCGCAAGTCGGCGATTTGGCCCATGACGTTTGGCCTGGCCTGCTGTGCCATCGAGATGATCGCCGCGTCGACTTCGCGTTTCGACATCGCGCGCTTCGGATCAGAGGTCTTTCGCCCCAGCCCGCGCCAGAGCGACCTCATGATTGTGGCCGGAACGGTCACGTTGAAGATGGCTCCGGTCGTGAAGCGCATCTATGATCAGATGCCCGATCCAAAGTGGTGCATCTCGATGGGGGCTTGTTCGTCGGTCGGAGGCCCGTTTAATACCTACGCCGTACTTCAGGGAGTGGACCGCATAGTGCCAGTCGATGTGTACGTTGTAGGATGTCCGCCACGGCCAGAGAATCTTTTCTACGGCTTGCTGCGTCTCCAGGACAAGATTGACAAGATGACTATCGCCAAAAAGCCCACCGAAGTTCGGCTGCATGAAAACATGATGGACGACTTCAAGCGGCAGATCCGCATAGCCCAGGCAGCCAGCGAAAATCCCGATCAGCTGGTGCAGCCGGTCGCGAACGGTGTGGTTGCGGCGGGCCGCTAACTACAGCGAGCGAGTTGCGACGTCCTTGGCTCGCCCGGACAGAGACGCTCCGAAGGGATCGCGCTAGCGGCACTTGACCAAGCGACCCGCCTTGCCGCGCGTAAGGATGAAGGGTTCCGGCGCCTGCGCGTTGTTGTCAGCAAGCACCACCTCCACCCGCATTGTGTCACCTTCGATGGTACCCTTGTACGTGGCGGGGAGATCCTGGGGCGGGTTGGCCTGTGTGACGGGCCCACCGCGCTCCGGCGTGTAAGTCCCACGGGCCACAAATTCACCCTTCGCATCGGCCTTGATAGGTTCCAGAATATTCCCGTGAGCGCAATCGAACTCCAGGGTAGCGCCTTGCGGGGTGGTCTTCATACTGACGCCACGGCCGCCCCACACATCCGGTGGTGCAGCCGCGTTCCCCCGTTGAGGGTTCGTTACTGGCTCACTCACCAGCATCAGAGCGCCAGTAAGCACGACTACGAGATTGCCAATCCATAAAAGTTTCATTGCAACGCCGGTCCTTTGCCTGCGCCTCGAAAGGCGTAGTATCCATCTTAGGCTGTCGTGGGCAGCTCCGGCGCACAAAAACTCTGGATCTCCCCTGCGACGTTGCAGGATTTCTTAGCATCTCGTAGCAGGTGCGTATCGAGGAGCCAAGCATGTACCATTACGACCCCCAGACGGCGCTGGAAGAATTGAAGGACGAGGCTGTGCTGCCCAATCCGGTTCACGTGCGCGATATGATGCTGAGAGCGCATCTCGATGCCGATCATTCGCTGGAGTATAACCGGCTATTCGTCGAATATCAGAAGGGCTTCGGCGAGCTGCTGGAGGTGGGACGGCATCTACTAGAAGGATTAGCGGGGCCGCGCAGAAAATAGGTTGCGGTTATCCATTGGCCGAGGAGAGCGCATGAAACTCTGGTTGTTGTTGAGCTCGATTTGCCTGTTTGCGATGACGGCCTTTGCGACGGAATCGCGCAACGTGTCGTATAAGAGCGGCGATGAAACGGTGAACGCGGTGATGTACACGCCTCTGGGCAAGGGGCCGTTCCCAGCACTGGTGGTGATCCATGAATGGTGGGGGCTCAACGACTGGGTGAAGGAACAGGCATCGAAGCTGGCCGATCAGGGATACGTCACGCTGGCCATCGATTTGTACCGCGGAAAGGTTGCGACAACAGCGGACGAGGCGCACGAGATCATGCGGGGTGTGCCTGAAGACCGCGCCAATCGCGATCTTCTCGCGGCCAGCAGCTATTTGCGCTCGCAGAAGGACGTCGATCCCAAACGCGTTGGCTCAATTGGATGGTGTATGGGCGGAGGCTATTCTCTCGATCTGGCGATGAGCGATCCCAGGCTAAAGGCTGCGGTCATTAATTATGGCCATCTTGCGACTGATGAGGCTGCGTTGAAGAAGATCAACGCCGCAATCCTCGGCATCTTCGGCGGACAAGACCGTGGCATTTCCGTGGCCGACGTGAACAAGTTCGAGGCGCAGCTCAAGGCACTGGGCAAAACGGTCGAGATCCATGTTTTCCCCGACGCGGGACACGCGTTTGAGAATCCAAACAACAAACAGGGATATCGAGCCGAGGACGCGGCACAAGCCTGGAAGTTGACGGTCGACTTCCTGGCGAAGAATTTGAAAACGAAATGATGTTATTGAACCGCAAATTGCGTTGCCCAAGGCGCTTGCTATGGATGCTGCTGGCCGGGCAAGACGGTCAAGATACATGTTTTCCCCGACGCGGGACACGCGTTTGAGAATCCAAACAACAAACAGGGATATCGAGCGGAAGACGCGTGTCCTACCTTTGGGTTGTTGCTTCTCCAAAGCAAGAGCTTGCTGAATGATGCTGGTCCGATCCTGGAAGTCCGAAATCTGCAGGCGCTCTCCGAACGTGCCTGCCGCAATAGCGGTCTCCAGAGGAATCGCGTCGGCAGCAAATTTCGCGGCCTGCAGGCCGACTCCCCCGTTCGATGGCGACTTTGCGGACCTTCTTGACCAATTGTTTGTCGAAAGAAAGAGTAATCCGCATGTGATACACAATCGTCGTACGAAATACGGGAGTCCGTGACCGGTGCAGATCACATGACTTTTGTCGTCCCTGGAACCAATGCCAGGCCCCCGTTACAATGGCTTTTAACTTTCATCAGCCCGCCGCGGCGAGCGAGGATTTTGTGGCCTGTCCTTTCTTCATGCCGGAAGAACGATTCGATTCAGACTGGCCGTTTCCGCAGCGGCTTCCTTTAGGCGCGGGATGGGCGGGAACCTGTACCGCCCCCGGTCACGAGGGCGCGCAGCCCAGTGACGAAGAGCTGAAGTCAGGTTGCAACATGGGCTACGCAAAAACCTGTGGCCGGTTGCCTGCCCAGCGCCCCGCGGACGCAGTTCGGTTTGTGTTGGGCGAAGAACGCGACGGCATCCTGCGCGTGCTCTTTGTCTGCGAGCGCGACTACCTGCCTGCGGGGCATGGCGAGTTGCTGTACGAAACGGCGAGCGCATCGTGGCTTCAGCGGCATGAAGATCCGCGCGTGCAACGGATGGCCGAGTGCTACCTGCAGACCAAGCACCCGAGGCGTGCGAATTTTTTTCCTGCCGACGAGATCGCAACGGCCACATCAGCGACCCAAAGCGCGGCGGCAGGGAAGTAGAACCAACATTTCAAGGAACGCCATGGAACAGACCCAAGGAAATCTGCGACCGACACCGGTGAGCGACTCGAAATCAGAGATGATTGAGCTTGTGCTGCCCAATGACACCAACCCGCTGGGCGCGCTGTTGGGCGGCCGATTAATGCACTGGATCGATCTTGCCGGAGCGCTGGCGGCGCATCGTCACTCCCACTCTTATGCCGTGACCGCATCGATGGACCACATCGACTTTCTGGTACCGGTGCATGTGGGCGACATGGTGATTTTGCAATCGGCGGTCAATCGCGCGTTTCACACTTCCATGGAAGTGGGCGTGAGGGTGCTGGTGGAGAACTACATCTCCACCTCGCGCCAGAAGGTTGCGACCGCTTATCTCACATTTGTCGCCGTAGACCGGCATGGAAGGCGGCTGCAGGTGCCACCCGTCATCCCCGAGACCGAGGAGGAACAGCGGCGCTACGAAGGCGCACTTCGCCGCCGCGAGGCATCGAAGGCCGAACGCGAGCGCAGAAAGGCTGCCAGAGAGGGCGAGTGAGAATTCCTAACGTAACCACCTGCGAAACGCGCAGCGGCGTGAGATTTGCTTACCGGCCCTGCTCTTCTCGTTTGCCTGCGAACCGGTAGGTAATGCCGTTCCATTCGTAATCGTAAACCACATAGTTCGCGTATCCATGGGAGGCATCCAACGCAGCCAGCGGCACCCGCACTGCGATCGTGTCGTTCACGATATCGGCACTCGCGCTGCCGAGCGGGCTATCGCAGAATCCTTGACCATCGGGATCTTTGTCGACTGACCACAACTTGGAGAATGAGGTTTCGGAGTATTGCCGGAAAACCGTGAGAGTGAGGCAATTCTTTTCTCCCGTGTACGTGACGAGCAGAACCTGATGGCGGTCAGAGAGGCCCTCGACATCGAGGTCGGCAATGCGCGAGTCGTCGTCTTTCTCATCGGCAGCGTGCGAGGCTTGCCGCCAGAGCTTATGTATGGTGCCAGGCTCCAGTCCGGTCGCTTTCGCCCACTTCGCATCATCGGCCTTGCGCACCTGCTTCCAGTCCTGTGCAGGGACGCATACCGGCCACAGCACGCAGCACAAGAGGATTGCAGCAGAAAGGCGCATGGCGACATCATTACGCAGACCTACCTGCCGGGCAAGCACTAAGTCCGGTCAAACTGACACTGGTAGACGGAACTAGTCGCTAATTGCTGGTTGCTAATGGCTAATTGCTGTTCTTAGTCGTAGCGCTCGAACACGACCTGCTTGCGGTCCCAGCCCAGCTCTTCTTTCAGCAGCTTGCGATTGGCATCTACCATCTGATGCAAGCCGCAAATGTAAGCCTGCATGCCGGTGCGGCCGGCGACAATCTCGCGCACATGGTCCTGCACGTATCCGCGGCAGCCCGTCCACAGGTCGCCGCTTCGGCTGAGCGTCGGAACGTAGTGGAAGTTCGGGTTCTCCCGTTGGATACGCTCGAACTCGTCGCGGTAGTAGATGCTGTGCTCGTAGCGGTGCCCGAAGACCAGCCAGTATTCGTGGCCACGATTGCGTTCCGGTTTTTCGAAGAGCCAATGAATCATGCCGCGGATCGGTGCGATGCCGGTTCCGGTGGCGATGAACACTGCGTCCGCGTGAGGCTCGCGCAAGGTGAAAAGACCGTGCGGGCCATGAAACTGGACGGCCGCTCCTTCCGGCAGGTCGCAGAGCCAGTTTGAAAGGAAGCCTTCGTCCACGCGGTTGAGGCACAAATCGAAGGTAGCGTTGCAGCGCGGCGGCGAAGCGATGGAGTACGCACGGGTGTGTTCTTTGCCATCAGGACGCGGCTGCTTGATCGAGACGAACTGTCCGGGAACGAAGCGGAACTCGTCCACACCCTCGACGCTGAGTTCGAGATGCTTGGTCTGCGGCGATAGCAGCACGGACCGGTTCAAGCGAGCGGTGAACATCTTCCGCTCGACGGTGGGGCGCGCCTGGACTTGGGTTTCCATGATGAATAGTCTGCTTTTATGTAGATGCCATCGGCGAAAAATCGTCGCGGAGCGCGCCGTGTGAATAGGATGCTTTCAAGTATTATAACTAATGTTATAATCATTTGATGCAGACCAAATTGCGCAAGATCGGCAACGGATACGGGGCCCTGCTGCCGAGGCAGGGTCTCGCGCGGTTTGAGAGCCGGGGATTTCCGTCGGTCGGTCGGATAACGCGTGCCCAATCGCTACAAAAGGGAATTCTAAACCTGACCTGCTGAGCGACGGGTCGTACTCACCCGGGTCTCGGAAAACCGCGAGACCCGGGGCACCCAGCAGCGTCAGGTATTCCGATCCGGAATGACGCGATTCCTTCCTAGGCACGAAGCCCGGTGTCCCTGGGTTCGCGTTGTTCTTTTGGACTCCAACTGGACAAGCATGCGCCCGGCCTGAGGATTACCTTCGTAAGCTAAGCTGTTGGATTTGACTTGCCGGGAGCCCAGTGCGCTTCGCACACTGTTGTGCTGGGACAACAGTGCCCAATGCCTGCCGAGGGCTTTCTTCGCCGGCGGTGGGCCAAACGATCTTTAACAATCCGATTGTCGATGCCAGCGATCAGAAGAGGAGGCGGGCCATACTTCGCTGAGAGCTTTTCCCGAATGGAACCTCCTACCTCGCCGATGTGATCATTAAGTCTTTGCGATTCAATACTTTTACCAGCAACTCCTTTGAATGGAATACTTTGCGGGTCGCTTCGTAAAGTATTAAAAATATTGGCTTTAGATACAAGATTAACTCTAATGTTTGGAATACTTTAGGGGCAAAGTATTAAAAGTAGAGACTTTATAAAATGGGGGGAGGGGGGTGCTAGCCGGGTTTTGGGGACGTAGATTTCCCAGTGGAGAACAGCAGATCCCTCGGTCCGGATGACAAGTCTTGACGGCTGAGTGCTGACGGCTAAACCGCATATCCCTCCGCTCGGGCTGGTGCCCTCGGTCGGGATGACAAACAGAATAGGGGTCCCTTCGACAAGCTCAGGGCAGGCTCTTCGACTCCTCGTACGGTCGCTGGGGCGACCGTACTCCTCCGCTTGACAGCCAAAGAAGCTTTTTCATCTGCTTTGGGGGCGTAGGCCCACGTACTATTCGGAGACGATACGACAGCAGCATTAAGTGGAATACGGCTGAGAGTAACGATGGAATTGTCGCTTATCGCACGGATGCTTTTCCCGCCGCCGAGACCGGAACCTGCTCGACAATCTCGATTCCGAAGCCTTCGAGGCCAGCGACTTTGCGCGGGTGGTTGGTAAGCAGACGAATGCGCTTGAGGTTCAAGTCCGAAAGAATCTGCGCGCCAATGCCGATCTCGCGCTGAGTGCGGCGCTGGCTCTCGGGCAACGTCGGCAATTGTTGCTCGTGATGGAATTGGATGGTCATGCGGTCGCCGAGGCGCTCCACCGAATAGCCCTTTGAGGTTGAATGGAGGTAGATCAGCGCGCCGCGCCCTTCTTCGGCGATGCGATGCATGGCAGCGTCAATTACGTCGCGGCATCCGCACCAGTTCGCCCCGAAGACGTCGCCCACCAGGCAGTGCGAGTGCATACGCACCAGCACCGGATCATCGCCTGTGTTTTCCACGTCGCCCTTAACCATGGCGATGTGCGAGTCGCCATTGATCTCGGACTCGTAGGCGATCATGCGGAACTCGCCGTAAGCGGTGGGCACGATCGCCTCGGCCAAGCGCCGCACATAGCGTTCGTGCGCCATGCGGTAGCGGATCAGCTCGGCGACGGTGAGCATCTTCATGTCGTGCCGACGGCAGAATTCCGTGAGCTCGGGAACGCGGGCCATGGTGCCGTCGTCGCTCATGATCTCGCATATCACGCCGGCCGGAACCAGTCCCGCGAGGCGAGCCAGATCCACCGATGCTTCCGTCTGGCCGGCGCGAACCAGCACGCCGCCTTTGCGGGCGCGAAGAGGGAAGACGTGACCTGGACGAGCGAGATCGTTGGGGCGGGTTGCGGGATCGATCGCGACCTGGATGGTTTGCGCACGATCGTAGGCCGAGATGCCAGTGGTCACGCCGTCCTTGGCATCGATGGACTCGGTGAATGCAGTGCCGAAGTTGGAGGTGTTTTCGGCCGACATCTGACCAAGCCGAAGATATTCGAGGCGCTCCTCGGTCATGGCCAGGCAGACCAATCCACGCCCGTACTTGGCCATGAAGTTGATGGCGTCTGGGCTGATCTTCTCGGCGGCCATCGTTAGGTCGCCCTCGTTTTCGCGGTCCTCGTCGTCGATGACGACGATCATGCGGCCGGCGCGAATGTGGTCGAGTGCGGTCTCGACGTCGCAAAATGGGGAATGAGTGGACATGTCGGCTTGATTGAGATTTTAGCAGGGAAGGTCGAGTTCGCTAGTCGCTCTTCGTTTTTCGCCTTCGCTAAGGCAGGCGAACAGCGAAGAGCAAATGGCGCTCTTACTCACGCGCTCGGGTTGAACATGCGAATGAGCCAGAAGGCCAGCATCGCGACCATGGCCGACGCGGGAATGGTGAGAATCCAGGCCCACACAATGCGGGCCGCAAGTCCCCAGCGCACGCCGGAGAGACGATGCGTAGTTCCAACACCGACGATGGCGCCGGTGATGCTGTGAGTAGTGCTCACCGGAATTCTGGCCAAGGCCGTGCCAAAGAGAGTGATTGCGCCAGCGGCTTCGGCGCAGAAGCCGCCGACTGGCTTCAGTTTGGTGATCTTGGAGCCCATGGTATGCACAATGCGCCATCCGCCGAAGTAGGTGCCGAGAGCGATCGCCGTCTGCGCGGCCAGAATGATGGGCCAGTGCCAGAGTCCCCAGTTGGCGGCAAAGTCGCGCGGCTTCATAACGCCCGCGGTGAACAGCGCACCCGCGACGATGCCCATGGTTTTCTGCGCATCGTTGCCCCCACGCCCGAGGCTGTACGCGGCAGCAGAGAGCAATTGCAGTCGGCGGAAGAGTTTATCCACTTGGCGCGGCGACTTCCGCTGAAAAATCCAGGAGACTGCCACCATGAAGGAGAACCCGAGCACGAAGCCCATCACTGGAGCGATCACAATGAAAATCAGAGTCTTGGTCCAGCCTCCGGGAATGATGACGCTGGGTGCGGTCGTCCATCCGTGGAGCATGGTAGCGCGCGCCATGGCTGCTCCGGCATAGCCGCCGATTAGCGCATGAGAGGAGGAAGTTGGCAGGCCGAGAAGCCAGGGCGGCGGCGTAGGATTGCAAAAGCATTAAATTTCGTTGAAGCAGGTAACTATCGCATGTGGCCAGAAGCATGGTCAAACCGGGCATGTGCTTGGTGTCACGCATGGATGTGACGTACTTATGCGCGAAGCTGAACCCAATAAAAAAGGGCCGCGCTCGGCGGCCCTTGACAGAAATCGGTGGTTTACAGAGTGGACTCGATTTCGAATCCCCAGGCCTCGAGCAAAGGCTCCGGGATGTATTTCGAGTTCTTGTTCTTCCGTGCCCATTCACGCAGACGGGTGGAACGAATGTATTGGTCAGGTTGGAGCTTGAACTCCTTCACTACCTGCTCGAACTCAGTGATTGTTGGCACAACCGGCCCGATCGGCTCCGGCTTGCCCCAGTTAGGATTGCCACGTCGTTTTGCCATATTTACACTCTTTTCCGCTTTCGGGATTTAGTATTTGAATGACGTAATCCGTCTCAAATGATATCTACACGGCCCGGTCTATCTAATTGGATTCGCAACACTTCTACAACGATTCACGGTGCGTACGTGGGTGCCGTAGTCCCAAAGCCCGAAACACGATGGAAGGATGCCAAGGAGCCTGTAAACGCAGCAATATAGCTCGTTTTTCGGGTTCGAGCAAGGAAAATACGGAGCGGGCCATGAAAATCGAAGAAGCGATTTTGCGATGAACGGGATTATGAACGCAAATTCACTATGTCGAACAGTCTCCTCGCTGCTAGACTGGTGCTATGGCGCGTCAAATTGAGAGTCCCTCGACGGCGGTGGAGCGGACGCTCCTAATCCTGGAAGCTGCCGGCCAGCGCGAAGGTGGCATGTCGAACGCCGACTTCAGCCGTAAGCTCAAGATTCCAAAGAGCTCTGCCAGCTACATTTTGCGAACTCTGGAGCAGCATGGCTACCTGCGCCGCGACCACGATGATGGCAAATACCGGCTAGGCATGAAGGTGTTGAGCTTGTCGCGCGCCGCCCTGAGTGGCGTCGATGTGCGCGAGGTGGCGCTACCGATCATGAAGCACTTGGTCGACCAGATTCACATCACCACCCACCTGGCCATCCTCGACCACGGCGAAGCGGTCTATGTAGAGAAGGTGGAGGCGCCGGGCTTTATCAAGATGGATACTTGGATTGGCCGGCGGATGGAGGTTCATTCCACGGCGGTGGGCAAGGCGCTGCTCGCCTACCTTAGTTCCGAGCAGCGGGAGGCGATCATCCGCCAACGCGGACTGAAGAAGCTGACGCCGCACACCATCATCAGCGTGCCCAAGATAATGAAAGAGTTTGAGCGCGTCCGGCAGTTAGGATATGCCGTGGATGACGAAGAGAACAGCCTGGGTGCGCGTTGTATCGGGGCCCCCATCTTCAACGGTCAGGGGCAGATTGAAGCCAGCGTCGCCTCCACCGGCACCATCAATGACGTGCGGCGCGATGCCATTCCGCGACTGGCGGAGATGGTGAAGGACGCTGCCCGCCGCATCTCCCACCAGATTGGCTATCGCGGGCCGTACCCGCCAGCAGCAGCGTAGCGGACCCAGCAACTAACGTTGCTGGCGACCTCAAGAACCTGCTGACAAGGGCTTGCCGATTTCCCAATGGTGCCCGAACGGATCGACAACTCGTCCGACGCGCCAACCATGCTGGTCACTGACGGGCCAAACCACGGTGGCTCCCGCTGCGACGGCCCGTGCGAAAGTGACATCCGGATCTTCCACGATCATTACCATCCGCACAGAGCCACCGCCCAGTGACTCAGGGCTGAAGTTCATGTGCTCTGGAGACTCGTCAGCGACCCAGAATTCGGCTGTCCCCACAGACAGGCGAGCCACCACCGCCCCGCTCTCGTCGTCGAGGCGGAATAACTCGCCAGCTCCGAACGCCGCCTTATAGAATTCGACAGCCCTTGCTCCATTTCGAACCGAGAGCATTGGGGATATAGCGGTCTTTGCGTCCCTTGCTCTTTCCGAGAAGTCGCTCACAGAAATCTCCGATCAAGCTTACTCATGCGGTGGTTGCCACAACTGGCGACGCCATCTCCGATGCCAAGGTTAGCGGTGGTTCATCCCGGCGCAGAAACCAGCGATCACAAACAACATTGCGGCAGAACGAGGGGCTCCTCAGCAGAGCGCGGCCGCAAGTCTGACGAACCGATTGCGGGATGAACTGAGCCAGCGATTCCAAGGCGTTTCTCCTAGGCCGCAACCGCGCATTCAAAAGCTCATGGTAGAGTTCCAATCGGCCGATGCTGTAGTTGCCCTGCGCGGCAAGGATGCAGTGCGCGGCGATCAATCCTGACTCGACGGCCGGGCGGATTCCTTCGCCGCTCTCCGGATACGCCAGACCCGCGGCATCTCCAACTAACAGGATGGAGTCATCTAGAATCGCGCGCTCGGAGTGTCCGAAGAGCCAGTAGGCATGTCCCAAAATGCCTTTGCCGGGTACCTCGACATTTCTGCTTCGCTTCAGAAAGCGCAGGAACTCACCGCAATGTTGGGAGAGGCCATGATTATCCACGCGTCCAATGCCGACGGTCAGGACATCCTGCTTGCGGAAACACCACCCGTAGCCACGCAAGTCGCGGCAAAAATAAAGTTCAGGCAGTTCCCCGGCGATGCTGCAGCTTGCTGCTTGGACCGCGGACATCTCGAACTCTATCTCGCGCGCGACGACCGAGGGCGCGGAGGCTTTGTTCCCCAGGAAGCGCGACACCGGACAGAAGTGCCCACCGGCTCCAACCACGAGTCGTGCCCTGATCTCCCCATTGACGATCCAGCCGTCTTTCGCCCGCTCGATCGAAGTGAACGGGACACCCTCACGGATGCGCGCCCCACAGCGACGCAGGAGATATTCGTCAAACTCGCTGCGCAGGATGCCGTAGCTGATGGTTCGCCCATAGGAAATGTCAACCTGCGGCTCTTCCATGCAGCCCAGGCGAAACCCGGCGATCAGCTGCAGAATGCGCTCCGGCGCGTAGTCCGCAGGATCGATTTCCAGCGCCTCGAGCACCAGCGGCGTGATCCATCCTCCGCAAAGTTTGTTGCGCGGGAAGATGCTGCGGTCGATTAGCAGGGTGTCGAGTCCCGATTTCCGCAGTCCCCAGGCGCAGGAAGATCCCGCCGGCCCGCCGCCGACAATTAAGACATCGCAGGAGTCCATAGTTCGTCGTCTGCCTTGTCTTGATCCTGGCTGATACTGGTGTAGAGACGGCTGCGCGTCGACGGAATCGACGGGCAGTGGACCCCCGTAAACACGACCTGGAACAACTGCAGTGTGCCCACCCGAAAGGCAGCGATGGACCCGGCAAGATAGAGCCGCCACATGCGTGCAAAATTCTCCCCTTGCCGATGCACGACGGTGTCATAAGCGCGGTCAAATCGGCTTAGCCAGTGCTCGATGGTCCTGGCGTAGTGCGGACGAAGGTCCTCGACATCGAGCACATGGAACGACTGCGGCTCCATGACATCCATTGCTTCGCGGAGGGTGGGGGCGTAGGCGCCGGGGAATATGCGCTTCCGGATCCAGACGCTGAAAGGCAAACTGCGACAGCGGCCGATAAAATGCAGCAGGCCCCGGCCCTGTTCGCCGATCGTGCGTTGAATTACCCGCCCTAACTCGGGGTAATGTTCCCGCCCCACGTGCTCCAACATGCCGACCGACACAAACGCGTCGTAGCGGCCAGTGATATTGCGGTAATCGTCCTCCACAAACTCAACCATGGAAGTAAGGCCTCGCTGCTCTGCCTGCTCACGGGCGAATCGAATCTGCTCATGGGAGATGTTGAAAGCCCTCACCTTCACGCCGTAGCGCTCGGCCATATACATTGCCAGCGCACCCCAGCCACACCCCGCTTCGACCACGGTGTCTCCCGGCCGGAGCCATAATTTTCTGCATACCAAGTCCATTTTGGCTTCCTGGGCCTCTTCCAGCGAAACGTTATCGTTTGGGAAGTAGGCACAGGTGTACACCATTTGCTGATCCAACCAGAGCTTATAAAACTCTGTCGGCAGGTCGTAATGGTGATGAATGTTTCTGGAAGAGCCATAGCGAGTATTGGCCTGTATCCAGGCAAGCCACTTTGACATCAGTCGCCAGGACCAGTTCCTTACTACCCGGGCTGAGGGGTAAATGGACTCGAGGACACGAACCAGATCACCATCCACTTCAATTCGGCCATCGGAATAGGCATCCCCGAAAACGACCTCCGGGTTCATCACCAGCCCGGCCAGAGTGGCGCGGTCGGCTATGCGGACAGTTCCGACTAGCAACGAAGTGGTATTGGGTCGGTTTTCGATGTGGGGAAGGGCCACAGATATGGGAGCAGTACCTAAGGCCCTGCGAACCGCGTTCAACAAGGAACGATCGATCCAGGAGGCATTATCCAGGGTCACAGTATCCTCCATCCGTACCGCAACGGCCCGAAGGGTAAAGTGCAGCTAATACTTAGATGATCAAAATTGTGGCGAGGAGAGTCAGCGGTGATGACGTTGAGCAGTCGAACACTAAAAGCAACAAAGCGGTCGCCGAGCGACGGGGTTACCGTTGACATGATTTCTGCCTCGAGCAAAACTCATCGCAGTGAGCTGACGTGGTGCAATACTAACACCGGCATATTGGCCGGCGTCACTAAGAAAATTATATTCTCCGCGTAGTAGATGAACCGAAGTATCTGGTTTTGAGATAGCGCTGGCTTTCGGAAGGAGTTGGCAGGATTTGGCGCTTGCCCATCCCTGGGGCAAGCCGGCAGGTATGCCCGCCGGCAACTGTGGCGCTAAAAGTGTTTACGGGCAGGCTTTACCATGCCCTCCCGCTCCAGGGATTTCTGAATGGCGCTCCACACCCGGGGGTTGGGGTCTTCCATCGGAACCAGCAGCTTTGCGGCCTCCGCGATATACCGCAAGTCGGCAATCAGGTCAGAGCAGACCTGACAGGTGGCCAAGTGATGCTGCTCCTCGTCGCTGCCGCCGCCGTCAATAATGTAAGGCAGGGCCTTTTGAAACTCGGCACACGTCATTAATTCTCTCCCCAGGGAATCCGGGTAAATGTGTTCCTTTCTACCTTCGTCTCTCCGCGAGCACCGTCATACCATCCCTGGAACTCCGCTCTAGGATTCCCGCATCTCGCCCTGCAAGATGCCCTTTTCATCCAGCCGCCTATCGTCTTGCATTCCTCTCTGCCTGACTCAGCTTCAGAAGGTCACGCAGTTTCATTCTCGCCTTGTGGAGCTGAGATTTGCTATTACCAATGGAGCAGCCCATCATCTCCGCAATCTCATTGTGTTCGTAACCCTCGACGTCATGCAAGACAAAGATGATGCGGTATCCCGGTGGCAAACTCTCGATAGAGCGCTCCAGATTCACGCGGTCAATGGAGCCAGCCAGAACATTGTCACGCACGCCGATGTCCCTCCTCGGGCCATCGTCCGCCTGCGGTTCCACGGTTTCCTCCAGCGAAACTTCGGGTAGCCCTTTCTTGCGCAGGTGCATGAGCACCACGTTCACCGCCAGGCGATGCAGCCAGGTGGAGAATGCCGATTCACCACGAAACGTCGCGATCTTGCGAAAAAGCTGCAGGAAAGCTTCCTGAGTCAAGTCTTCGGCTGCCGCCGTGTTGCCGACCATACGCAGGCAAAGCGAATAAACCCGCCGCTTGTGCAGACCATACAGCGCCTCGAAGCATTCGGCATCGCCTTGCTTGGCACGGTCGATCGCTTCCTGCTCGGAGATGCCGTTAGCCAGAATTTTCTTGGCGGTCGTCAAAGGTGCACTCAGTCTGCTGAGGTTTTCGATGCAAGGACGTCATCTCTTCGTTGCTTTAGACATCGGCGGTGGCAAAATATTAGTCCGAATGGAGTGACCTAATGGTTAGAGCTAATCGCTTACCTTTAACCACTTCCCAACACCTCATGCAGCCAACTCTCAACCGTCATCCGCATTTCGGCGAGGTGACCCTCAAAGAAATGATCTCCCGGGACGAATACTAACTCTTTCGGGCCGGCAGCCTGCGCAACGATTTTCTCCAGTGCGTGGTGCGAGCCATATTGATCGTGATCGCCACTGACGAACAGCTTGGGTTTGGCGCAATTGCGAAGGAACGAGAACGAATAGAGGCGTCCATCGGCCTCGACCGGCGTGCCCAGCGAAATCAAGGCCGTAACGTCGGGATCGGGGCATGCAGCGCGCAGCCCGGTGGCCGCTCCAAAGGAGAACCCCGTGAAGATGATGGGTAGCGAGAACTCTCGCTTCAGCCAAGCCAGCGCGGCGCGCACGTCGGCCACCTCACCGCGACCCTCGTCGTGCTGGCCTGCGCTCACGCCGGTACCACGAAAGTTGAAGCGCAACACGGGAAAACCGAACGAGTGCAAGGCTTTCATGGCATGAAAGACGACCTTGTTGTGCATCGTCCCGCCACCCAGCGGATGCGGATGGCAGACTAACCCAGCATGGGTTGCGGTAGGCGATCCCACGTTCAGCAGGGCTTCCAGGTGTCCTGCCGGTCCTCGAGGAAGAATGACTTGATTGCAGAGTGCGAAGGAGGCAATCGTTTCCTGCCTTGCCGCAGGTGGCCAATTCCACCAGTCAGTTTCGGGCTGCGCAGTTCAGCCCCGCGGGGGCTCGCTATCCTCCGCGGGAGCTGTGCGTCTGCGGCAGTCAACCACAGAGTTACCACTTTACCGCATAGCCGGAATAGCGTCGAATTAGATCTCGTCCCTGCGCCCGAGAGCCGATCGCGATGTCAATTCTGGCCGAACATCTGAAGATGGTGATGAAGCGGACGCGCTTCTTTTGAGGTTAGAGCTAGGGCTTCTTATGGGTTTTGCTGGATCGCACACGATTGGCACGGCCATAAAGAAACAGAAGCACGAAGAACGCATACACCGGGATTGACCAAGCCGGATAACCAAGCTGCGTAAAGAGCGGCAGTCCCCAAACGCTGAATGCCAAGGCCGCAGCTACAACCATGATTAACCAAATGCAATCGCAACGCTGCATACTAGATATCGGAGGCGGAAAAACGTGGGGCCTCCGCTGTTCGCCCAGATTTCAAGCGCATACATCGATACCCGTTAGATTAGACGAGCGTGTTGGTGCGTTGGGTTTATCCGCGAGAAAACTTTACAAATCGCTACAGAACGCAGAGGACAATGAGATGATTCGTTTTGGCATTGCCGGGTTTGGTTTGCACGCGGTGAAACGCTTAATGCCAAGCTTCGCCAGCGCGAAGCGCTGTCGCGTCACGGCATTGTCGCGTCGTGACCTGCAGCGAGCAAGAGACTCTGCCCAGCAATTTCAAATCGAACACGCATTCCCGTCCACCGCTGAACTCTGCGCCTGCCCGGAGGTGGACGCGGTGTTCGTCTCCAGTCCGGATGGACTGCATCACGATGACGTTCTGGAGGCTGTCCGGCACGGTAAGCCGGTCCTTTGCGAAAAGCCGATGGCCAAGAATCCGCAAGAGGCGCGGGAAATGGTGGAGGCTGCACGCGCCGCGAGAGTCCTGCTCGGAGTGGCCCAGGTCATGCGCTTCGAAGAGAGCCTAAAGTTTTTCCGCGATCATGTGGCCGCCGGCTCCATCGGCCGGCCGGTAGTGGCGCGCGCAGACTTTTTTGCGCCGATGTTGACCAGCGCACGTAAGTGGATCAACGATGCCAAGCTCGCCACCGGGGGGCCACTGGCCGATCTGGGAGTGCATTGCATTGATGCGCTCCGCTTCATTCTTGGCCAGGAGGTGCGCTCGGTTTCGGCGTGCGCACACTACGACTCGCCCGGGGTTGTGGAAGCCTCGGCATCTGCCGTGCTGCAATTCGACGCCGGGATGCTGGGGACGGTTTCAGTATCGGCTCGCACGCCCTATCAAACGTATCTCGAAGTGGCCGGGGAAACCGGGGTGCTCTCGTCGGTAAACGCATTGAGCGTGGAGCGTCCCCCGACAGTCGAGTTACGCAGAGGCTTCGACATTATCGAGAGCAGGGAAGTCTCGAACGCGCAGGCGTACGCCGTGCAGGTGGATGCGTTTGCCGCGGCGATCGAAGAGGGTCGCGAGTTTGTGGCTCCCGGCGAAGAAGGCTTGCGCAACCAGTTGGTTCTCGATGCGGCATACCGCAGCGTCAAGAGCGGAAAAGTCGAGACTGTACGGGGATGAAGAAGGCCATTCACCACAGAGGCACGGAGGCACAGAGAAATTCTTTTTGGAGACAAAAAGCGGAAGATGACCGTCGCCTCTCCAGGGCAATAGACTTCGGACCAAGGAAGTCCGGTTGAGTTCTGTCGATCTGCCTATGCGTTGCAGTTTGTTTTCCGCCTCGACTTCAAGAAGGCTTTTTCTGTGTCTCTGTGTCTCTGTGCCTCTGTGGTAATCCCGCTTTCAATCCATTGGTTCGCTTGGTTCGGGATGATGCGGCAGCGCCTGCAGCATCTCGGAGACGTTCCACGCCCAAGCCGCCAGAAATGCCGCTCCCTCGTTGATTTGATCGGGAATCACCTTGTCGAAGGTGTCGGTCTGGCTGTGATGGGCTTCGCGATAGTGGTCGGGAAGTTGCACACAAAAGTACGCGGGCACTCCTTTGTTCAGAAAGGGCACATGGTCCGACGCGCCGAAGTAGCGCGTCGAGAGAGGCTGAAGATCAAATACCTCTTCTAGCGGCTGGTAAATCTCGTGCATCAGCGCGGCGGTCTCCCACAAGTGATCGAGCGAGATGCTGAACACTTTGCCCGTACCGGTGTCGTGGATGAGCACCGCATCGATTGCGGGAATTTCAGCGGCGTGATTCTTCAGGAAGGTGTCAGCGCCGATCCCTCCTTGTTCCTCGCCGGTAAACAGGATGAAGGTAATGGTTCGCTTTGGCTTCCAGCCCAGCGCCTGCAGTGCTCGGGCGGCCTCAAGCGTTGCCATCGCACCGGTGCCGTTATCGAGCGCGCCCTGGCCGAGGTCCCAGGAATCGAGATGGCCGCCAACGATGACACGTTCTTCGGGATGCTCACTACCCTTAATCTCAGCGACCGTGATGGAAGCCGGCACCGGTTTGTCGCTGAAAGTCTCCTGCAGGTTGGCCTTCATCGTCACTTCACCAGCCTGGAGCAGGCGGTAGATGAGGTCGTAGTTCTCGTGGGTGACGAACGCCATTGGCACTTCGCTGGGAGCGTAGCGGTTGAAGCCGCCTGTCATGGTGTAGAGGCTATCGGGCTTGCCGCTGTCCATCAGCATCAGCGCTGGCTGTTCGGCAGCAACTCGCCGCATTTGTTGCAGGCGGGCGCGCCAGCCGCCATTGGGCTGCGGAACGCCGCGGGAGGGCGGAATGACAGCGTCGTACGCATTCTCCGGATTCGCTTCCAGCTTCGACAGGTCCGCGGGCGGGCGCATGAGAACGATAGCGCCCTTCAGCTTGCCTTTGTACTTGTTGAGGTCCGACGGCACTTTGATGTCCAGAAGGACGACCTTGCCACTGATCTCCCCCTCGGTTGCTTTGCTCCAGCCGAATGCATGAATGCCGATGCGGCGCTGAATGGGACTGGTAATCTCGGCCGTTTCCACGCCCCGCGTCCAGCCATGAGCGATCTCTGCCGTTTCCAGATGCGCCTCAAGGTGATAATCCTGGAAACGCTTGAGGGTCCACTGACTAGCCGCCTGCATCTGCGGCGATCCCGTGAGGCGTGGGCCAATCTGCGTAGTGAGGTATTCCAGGTTCTTCATCAACTCAGAATGCGACTTCACCTCGTCGGCGATCTTCTGGTCGGCCTCCTCCATGGCCTTGCGATAAGCGTCACGTTGCTGCCAGGTGCGTTCTGCTGGAGCGACTTGCGCAGCCGCTGGGGTGGACTCTTGCTGAACTGCTTCCGGGGATTGCGCGAGCAGTAGCCCGCAGAACAAGGGTATTGCGACGTAGGCCAGCAACCGGGGGCGAATTCGAATCATTGCACCTTCCTCATGAAGAACTAGCAGAGGTTCGATCATAGCGTTTGCAGTTCGATCGCGCTACTTGAAGGGCCAATGTCCTGTATGCTTAAAGCTAAAGCTTCTGCATGCCAGAGAATCGGTTACCGCGCTCGCAATCATTTCCACTTCTGATGTCGCCTTTCTCCGCAATCATTCTTGTCCTCGTGCTGCTCGGTGCGGCGTGGGGTCAGACCACCTCCGCCCAGCCACAATCCGGCCCGCCAGCCCAATCGCCGAACCAGGCTGCAACACCTTCGCAGCCCGCAGCTCCCCAAACTCCCCCGCAGCCGACCAATCCACCCGGCGCCACGCAAGTTCCCGGAGCCGGGGTAGCCGTCCAGAACCAGCAGCAGGGAAGCGCGCCGCAGTCTGCCGAGCAGCCGGCGCCGCAGACTCGCATCACTAAGGCGCAAGCCAAAGAACTCTTCCGTTCGGTAGATGAAATTCTGCAGTTCGCCAGCCAGGACACCGGGCTGCCGATCAAGCACAAGGTCAAGCGTCACCTCATCACCCGTGAGTCGGTGGAGCGCTACATTGACAAGCGCATGAAGGACGATAAGGACACTCAACGGCTGGAGCAATCCAGGCTCGTGCTAGAGAAATTCGGGCTGCTTCCGCCGGGCTATGACCTGCACTCCGAGTTTCTCCGCCTGCTGGGCGAGCAAGTTGCGGCTTATTACGATGCCAAGTCGAAGAGCGTCAACCTCCTCGACTGGGTGCAACCCGATATTCAGAAGCCCGTACTGGCCCACGAGCTCACCCATGCGCTGCAGGACCAGAAGATCAATCTTGAAAAATGGGAGTTAGCTGGCGCCAAGGACGACTCTCCTCTACCGGATCAGCAGGAACAAGTCGTGGAAGAAGCTCAGGCCGCACGGCAGTGTGTTACCGAGGGACAGGCGATGATTGTGCTGCTCGATTACACCCTGGCCCCAACGGGTAAGAACGTTCTGACCGCCCCGGAGATCGTCGATGTCATGCGCGCCAGCATGGCCGACAACAAGGACTCGCCGGTGTTCGCCGCGGCGCCCATGTTTCTGCAGGAGTCGTTGCTGATGCCCTACACGCTGGGAATGGAGTTTGTGCGCACCGTGCTCGCGGCCCAAGGCAAGGAAGCAGCCTACTCGGGCATGCTGGAGAATCCGCCCATTGATACTCGTCAGATCATGCAGCCCGAGACTTACCTGTTGAAGCAGAATGTGGCGCCGCTGGTTATTCCCGATCTCGACAAACTGGTTGCGCCGGACTATAAACGCTTTGACTTTGGCGGAATGGGCGAGTTTGACGTCTATCTGCTGGCGAAGCAGTACGGTGGGGATGACGCCCCCAAGAAGTACTATCCACATTGGCGTGGCGGGTACTACTTTGCAGCCCGTGCCAAGTCAACGCCTAAGGACCAGATCGCGATGCTGTACTTCTCGCGATGGGATTCGCCCGAGGCGGCGCGCGCTTTCGCCAAACTCTATGCTGGTTATCTCCCCAAGCGCTACAAGAAGGCGGTTTTGCGATCGCCGGCATCGACGAACGGAACGAGTGCAAATGGGGCCCAGTCCCCAACTACATTCGAGACCAATGAAGGCAAAGTGAAGCTTGAGGTCCACGACAATGACCTTCTCATCCTCGAAGGCTACGACGACGAGGTGGCACAGAGGGCGAGCGAAGTGTTGCTCCACGGCATGCCGTTAGCGCAGTCGACAGGGAAAAGCGGCAAGTAGAACTCTGCTGGCGTCATTCGGACCGAGGTACCTGGTCGGGAGCCCGATTCAGCAGGGGCGAGAATCTTCCGCAGGCTCCTTACAGCCCGTAATAGTATCGCCGGGGTCGAGCAGGGAAGACCTTAATCAGTAGCATCCCTGCCAGAAAACCTCCAACGTGGGCCCAGAAGGCAATTCCGCTGGAATTACCACCGTGCGCCGCAATCGAGGTGGCGGCTCCACTAAGGAACTGCGCAACAAACCAGTAGCCGAGCACGATCCATGCCGGCAACCACATAAAAAACACGAAAAAGAACGGCACCAGGGTCAGCACGCGTGCCCGCGGATACAGCAGGAAATATGCGCCCATCACGCCAGCGATCGCTCCGCTGGCTCCGACGCTGGGCACCGTCGAGCCGATATTGAAGAGGGTATGAAGCAACGCAGCCGCCACGCCGCTGGTGAAGTACAACACCAGATAAAGTGAGTGGCCTAGGTAATCTTCCACGTTGTCCCCGAAGATCCATAACGCCCACATGTTGAAGATAAGGTGAAGCCATGATGCGTGGAGAAACATGGAGGTAAAGACGGGAAGAATGGCTCCCATCGGTGGAACATAGCGCGTTCCCAGTTGCGACACGAGGTCCCAAGGCACGTAGCCATGATTGAATAGCACCACGGTGAAGCGTGCTGGAACGACTCCGAGTGCAAAGACAAGTCCGTTCGCAGCGAGCGGATTTTGCTTGCTTAGCCAATATTGGAAGAGGAATGCCAGCGTATTCAACGCCAGCAGCGCATAATTCACATATGGAGTGCCGACCCGGGGTGCGTCGTCTTTCAGCGGGATCATAGGATGTGAGGCTGCCCACGCAGGGAACCGAATTCCCTTTAAATCCCTGTGGCGGCGGATTCTCGCCGGCGATTTGACCAAACCGCCGTTGAACCTACACGATAGCAGAAGGATGCCGCTCAACGGTGTGATCGTGGTGGATAAACCGGCGGGATCGGACCTCGCACGACGTAGTAGCGAAATCGCGGCGCATCCTAGGCGAACGCTCCATTGGTCACCTTGGCACCCTCGATCCCATGGCGACCGGAGTGCTTCCGCTCGTGCTCGGGAGGATGACGCGGCTGTGCCAGTTCTATTCGTCGTCGGAAAAGGCTTACGAAGGAACCATTCGCCTTGGATTCGCGACCGACACCTACGACTGCGACGGCGACCCGCCAGGGCCGCCACAGACAGTTAATGTGACACTTGAAGAAATTTGCGCGGTTGTTCCGGATTTTGTCGGCCTTATCCGCCAGACTCCACCTCCGTTTTCCGCCAAGAAGATCAAGGGCGTGCCGGCCTACAAGCTGGCCCGTAGGAAGCAGGAGGTCGAGCTTCAGGCAGTCGAGGTGGAAGTAAAGGAGTTTGCGATTCTCGGTTTGAGCGGTGACCTGGTCGAATTCCGTTGCCGGGTCTCCTCAGGCACCTATGTTCGCAGCTTGGCCCACGACCTGGGGCAAAAGCTGGGCATTGGAGCCCACCTGGCCAGCCTTCGCCGGACGGCGGTGGCTGAGTTCCGCATCGAGGAGAGCCATACCCTGGACGAAATAGGCGAGGCAGCCATCCAATGCCGGATCGAGGAGTTGCTGATCCATCCTCGGAGCGTTCTGCCGGAGATGCCGTCGGTCACGGCCACCGACGAGGATATCGCCAAGATTCGCCATGGCCGGACGGTGAACCTGCCCGAGATGTCGCGCTCGCGCTTCGTGAAGGTCTTCGCCGGGCAGTCGGAGCTGATCTGCGTTGCCAGCCGCGTGGCAGGGACGTTGTTCCATCCCAAAGTGGTGCTGGTGTGATGCGACCCAAATGATGCTGCGTAGGGCTGTTGGTCATCAATCATCGAGATACGATGTATAATTAAGCCATGCGCACCACTATTACCTTGGATGATGAAACTGCTGCCATCGCGGCCCAGTATGCCCAGAGCCGTGAAGTGTCCCTGAGCAAGGCCATCGCTGAATTGATTGTGCGTGGCACCCGGAAATCTCCGCGGATTAAATACAAAGGGGGACTGCCGGTCTTCGATCTGCCCAGGTCGACGCGGCCAATCACCAGCGCCCATGTGAAGGCCCTCGAGGCAGAAGGGTCGTGAGAGGCTTCCTTATCGATGTAAATGTCTTGATTGCGCTTCTTCACGAAGCCCACGAGTCGCACAATAAAGTGCAACGCTGGTTTCGCGAACTGGATGGGAAGCCCTGGGCTACCTGCTCATTGACGCAGGCAGGTTTTGTCAGGATCGTTTCCAATCCGAGGTTTTCCGAGCATCCGGTTGATCTCGGCGAGGCACTGGAAATGCTTTCCGTGGTTACCCATCTGCCGAGCCATCGTTTCTGGCCCATGGACATCGATCTAGCCGAAGCCGTGGCTCCTTTTCACGACAAGTTATTCGGGCATCGGCAGGTCACGGATGCATACTTGCTCGGATTGGCGATACGAAACAAAGGGAGTCTCGTGACGCTGGACCGGGCAATTGAGGCAATGGCGGGAGCCGAGTTCGCGCAAAACCTGACGGTTCTGCAATCGCTTTGAAGTGTGGAATTGCGACCGACCGATTACGATCTCGCCAAAATGAACCGCCAACAGGCTTCTAATCTGACGATTGAAGGCGATGGGAGCAGCATCTGGAGCGGCTTTGCCGGAGGTTGCCTTTCAGCCTTAATCTAATGTCCGATAACAGATATTATGTTAAATCATTCTAAGGGCTCGATAATAGAATGAAGCCTTACCCCTCCTGCCTAAGCAAGGACCACATCGGCCTCCAGGCGCCGCTAAAGGCGATTTCGTAGTGCCCGACGACATCGACGATCCGCTTCACCAAAAAATCGAGCATGAGTTCTGCAAGGTGGATCGCCTTCTAGCCGACTCCCTCCGTGCTCTCCGCGCCTCCGTAACGAAAAACAATCCTTCACGCCGTCGCGGCTAGCAACTGCTCAAGATCCTCGCGGAATCGCCGCAACGCCTCCAGCCGCTCTGGCGTAGCCTCTACGACCTCGGACTTGGCCTGGAAGACTTGGCGCCCATCCTTCTCCACAAGGACGCCCAGAACTTCTCCCATCCGCCATCCGGGAGTTCCGACCATCTGAAGCCCGACGGGCGTAGCCTTCAGCAGCGCGATGCAGCCATCGCGAACCACCCCTATAGAATTGGGATAACGCTCGAAGGTTTGCAGCTCAAATCCGGCCAGGTAGATACGTTGCAGTTGTTCGGCGGGGTCGGGCATGGCTACATCTTGTAGCGGCCCAAGTCGTCTTCGCCGAGGTTCTCCAGCCATTTGCGAAGTTCGTCGTTGTTGACGCGGTCGCTGGCGGCGTTGGCCTGCTTGCTAGACTTCAGCACCTCGTCCTCGACGAAAATCGGGCAGTCCATTCGCAGGGCCAGAGCCAAGGCGTCGGAGGGGCGCGAATCGATACTGATGGCCTGCCCTTCGCGCTCCAGCCAAATGACGGCGAAGAAGGTATCATCGCGCAGCTCGGTGACGACCACCTTTTCGGACCGTGGTCTCCAGCCCAATGAGGAGGTTCTTGAGCAAGTCGTGGGTCATGGGGCGCGGAGTTGTGACCTTCTCAATCTCAAGGGCGATGGCGTTGGCCTCATAGACGCCCACCCAGATCGGCAGCACGGTGTCGCTGCCCTGGTCCTTCAGGATCACGATGGGCATGTTGGTCACGGGATCCATCATCAGCCCGCGAATCTTCATCTCAACTTCCATCATGGTCCCTCCCTGGTTCTTGACCCTTGATACTCCGTTTTCAGTACGGAACGCAAACACTTTCTGGACTCTTAGACGGTCATCTCGCCCAATAGGCTGTTAGGAAATGCCTGCGTAACTTGCACCCGGACATACTCCCCGATGCGCGGCTCCGGCCTGTCGTTGACCACAAAGTTGAGCGTCTTGTTCTGCGACGTGCGGCCCGTTATCTGGCCACGGGCCGGATTCTTGCCTTCCACCATAACTTCAAGAATCTGTCCTAAATGCCTGCGATAGCTCAGCCTCTGTAGTTCCCGCTGATGCTCCTGCACGACCTGCAAGCGGCGAGATTTCTCGGCATCAGGAATGGAATCAGCGTACTGCAGTGCGGGGGTATTTGGCCGGGGTGAGTACTTGAAGGAAAAAACGCCGTCGTAGCCGACTTCGCCGAGCAAGCTCAGCGTCTCGTGGAATTCGGCTTCCGTCTCGCCCGGGAAGCCGACGATCACGTCCGTCGTAATACTGATTTCCTTGTTACGGGCAGCTTTCATCCACGCGATGCGCGCAAGGTATTCCTCGCGCGTGTAATCGCGGAACATCGACTCCAGCACGCGCGACGATCCGCTTTGGACGGGTAGATGCACGTGGTCGCAAAGTGTCGGAACACAATCAATCGCGTCGACGATGTCCTTGGTGAAGTCGCGAGGATGCGAGGTGGTGAAGCGAACGCGACGGATGCCCGCCAGTTCCCCGACAGCCGACAACAATTCGGCGAAACTCTTTTTCCCGGCGGGATCGCGGTAAGAATTCACATTCTGCCCGAGCAGTTGAATGTCGGTATACCCGGCGTCGGTCATGCGGCGGGCTTCATCAAGAACCGACTGCGACGCGCGGCTGCGCTCCTTGCCACGGGTGTACGGCACCACGCAGTAGGCGCAGAACTTATCGCAGCCTTCGATGATCGTTATGTATCCCCGATGCGGATTGGTGCGCGCGGTGAACTCCGTCTCGAAGGTCTGGTCGGTCTGGCGATCGTCGAGCCCGGTGACTCGGTCGGCGCCCGCTTCGATCTGCACCAGCATCGCCGGCAAGTTGCGATACGAGGCTGACCCTGCGACGAGGGAAACATACGGGGCACGCTCGAAGATCTTCTCGCCCTCCTGCTGGGCAACACAGCCAAGAACCGCGAAACGCTTCCCTTCCTTGTGCAGCTTCTTGAAGTCATTCAGCCGGTGAAAGACCTTCTGCTCCGCTTTATCGCGGATCGAGCAGGTGTTGTAGACGATCAGGTCGGCATCTTCTTCGCGCTGCACCTGCGCATAACCCTCCGAGATGAGCGTCCCCACGACCTTTTCGGAGTCGTGGAAGTTCATCTGGCAGCCGAAGGTCTCGATGTAGAACGTCTTTTGCGCGGAACTCACAAGCACCAGTATAGCGGGAAATACGAGGAGGATTCACCACGGAGGCACGGAGGGCACGGAGAAAAATTAAAGAATGTATTTCCTCCGTGCGCTCCGTGTCTCCGTGGTGAAAAACCGATTACTTCCCGAGCAGTTTTTCAATTTGCGATTCGATGGCCGTCGGCGGTGTCATTGGGGCGAAACGCTCGACGACGTTTCCCTTCTTGTCCACCAGGAACTTGGTGAAGTTCCACTTGATGCTGTCGCCGAGCAGGCCGCCTTTTTCGCTTTTGAGGAACTTAAAGATGGGATGAGCATCGTCGCCATTGACCTCGATCTTTGAGAACAAGGGGAAGTCCACGCCATAATTGACCTGGCAGAAGGATTTGATCTCCTCATCTGAACCGGGCTCCTGATGGCCGAACTGGTCGCAAGGAAATCCGAGCACCTCGAAACCCCGGTCCTTGTACTTCGTATAAAGCGATTGCAGCCCTTCGTATTGCGGCGTGAACCCGCACTTGCTTGCGGTATTAACGATCAGCAGCACTTTGCCCTTGTAATCGGCCAGCTTCTTGTTGCGACCATTGTTCAGCTTGGCGGATAGATCGTGTAAACCCATTCGTTAGCTCCTAGCCTTTAGCTCTTAGCTGTTAGCAATCCCACCACGCCCGGCCAGCTAAGAGCTAAAAGCTGCTTCTCAATATGCCTTCGCCACCACCACTCGCCGGTCGACCTTCTCTCCCGTGACGATGCATTTGCCCGGTCCGTCGTATTCATCCACCAACGGAATGCAGCGGATCGTTGCCTTGAACTCTTTGACGCGGGCGTCGCATCGGGAATCGTCCTTCAGATGCGCCATCACGAATTTGCCGCCGCCTTTTTCGGCGGTGACATCCTTGAGAATCGATTCCACGTCTTCAATGGAGTTCGCCAGCACGGTGTTGGATTTCAGGCGTTGCTTGCCCGCGTAGTACATGCTTTGCTGCATCTCCGCCAGTACGGCCGGCAATCTGGTCGCAACTTCAGATTGCGGCATCGGTTCCTTGACTCCTGTGTCGCGCCGCTTAAGTACGATACTGCCAGACGCTAAATCGCGCGGCCCGAGTTCCAGCACCACCGGCACGCCTCGCCGTTCCCAGTGAAAGAACTTCGCCCCAGGCGTCTGTCCCTCGCGATCGTCGAGTTTGGCTCCTATGTCATGCGCAATGCGACTTGCCGCCTCCAGCACCTTGCCCTTCTCTTCATCTTTGCGATAGATCGGCACCAAGACAGCTTTGGTGGGCGCGAGCTTCGGCGGCAGAACGAGGCCTTTGTCGTCGGAGTGGCTCATGATGAGCCCGCCAATCAGCCGCGTACTGACGCCCCAACTGGTTTGCCACACGTAATCGAGTTGGCCCTCGCTGTTCTGAAATTGCACGTTGAATGCTTTGCCGAAGTTCTGTCCAAGGTCATGGCTGGTGCCGGCTTGTAGCGCGAAGCCGTTCTGCATCATGGCTTCGATGGAATAGCTTTGGAGCGCACCTGCAAACTTCTCCGACTGCGTTTTCAGGCCCTTGATCACCGGCATGGCCATGACGTCCTCGGCAACTTCGGCGTACACATCGAGCATGCGAATCACTTCAGCCGCGGCCTCGTCGTGGTTGGAGTGTGCTGTGTGGCCCTCCTGCCAGAGAAATTCCGTGGTGCGCAGGAACATGCGCGTGCGCAGCTCCCAGCGGATGATGTTGCACCACTGATTGACCAGGACCGGCAGGTCGCGCCAGCTTTTGATCCACTTGGCAAAGAAGTGGCCGATGATCGTCTCCGACGTGGGACGGATGACGTATGGCTCTTCCAGTTGCTTGCCGCCGGCCAACGTGACCACCGCCAACTCTGGCGAGAAGCCTTCCACATGCTCCGCTTCCTTGTGCAGAAAGCTTTGCGGGATCAGCAACGGAAAATACATGTTCTGATGGCCCGTGTCTTTGAAGCGGTCGTCCAGTTCGCGCTGCAACAGCTCCCAGACGGCGTAGCCATTGGCCTTGATGACCATGCAGCCCTTGACGATTTCGGCGGGCTCGGCCATGTCGCCCTGCAAAACGACGTCCTGATACCAGGTAGCAAAATCCTGACTGCGCGGGGTGATGGGAGATTCGGCCATAGAGATGAGTGCTTTCGTTCCTATCTGTCGATGTGGATGAGTCGTCTTAGATTATGACAGGTGAATGTGAGGGATGGGAGTTCGGCAAGTGCAGATGTCTCATTTCGTCCCGTTCCTAATCAGCTTCAGGAACTCTCGGTGGACGCGCGTATCGGATGACAATTCCGGATGGAAGGTCGCTGCCATCACACTTCCCTTCCTTACCAGCACGGGATCGTCTCCGCGCTTGGCGAGTACTTCCACATCGGGTCCGACCTTTTCGATCCGCGGCGCGCGAATGAACACCATCTCCAAAGGCCCTCCGCCGAGTGCGCTGGCACTTTCGACGATGCTGGAATCGATCTGCCGACCGTACGCGTTGCGGCGGATCGTTATGTCAATCGCATTGAGGCCTGGCTGATGCGGGTTCTCTACCTCTTTGGCCAGCATGATCGCGCCGGCGCAGGTGCCGAATGTCGGCTTGCTGTGTACAAAATCGCTCAACCTTTGAAAAGTCTCCCGGCTGAGAAGTTTCAGGAATGCTGTCGACTCGCCTCCGGGAATGACAAGGCCATCGATTTCGTCGAACTGCTCGGGTTTGCGCACCAGTACGACCTCTGCGCCGAGCTCTTCCAGTCGCCGACGGTGGGCATCGAAATCGCCTTGCAGTGCGAGGACGCCGATTTTCATAAGGACGCTATTCGCGGTTTGCTTCTCGCTTTTCGCTAGAAAACCAGCCGACCGTGACACTGTTTTCGATGCTTTGTTCAAACAGAAAGGCGCAGCCGAAGCCACGCCGTCATCCGGGTGATAAGCGAAAAGCGAATGGCGAAAAGCGGCCACCCTCTCACCATCCCCGCGTCTGGAGCAGATCTTTCTCGGCGATGGCGCCGACGGCCAGTCCCTTCATGGCTCCCGTCATCTGCTCGCTGACTTCGGCCAGGACCTTGGGATCGTCGTAGTGTGTGGTCGCGATCACGATGGCTCGCGCTCGCGATGCGGCTTCTTCGCGCTCCGCCTTCAGCGTCAGGTCCCAAAGGTACTGCCCCGCCCTTCATGAAGATCCCCGAGCCCACGAAGACGGCTTCGGCTCCAAGTTGCATCATCATCGAGGCATCCGCGGGGGTGGCGATGCCGCCGGCGGAGAAATTCGGCACGGGCAACTTTCCGGCCCTGGCGACAATCCGCACCAACTCATAAGGCGCCTGATGGTTTTTGGCAGCGGCAAAAAGTTCTTCTTCGCTCATCACCGTAAGTTGATGCATTTCTTTAACTATTTGCCGCATGTGCTTGACAGCATGAATCACATCCCCCGTCCCTGCTTCGCCCTTCGTACGAATCATGGCTGCACCCTCGGCAATACGGCGGAGAGCT
This sequence comes from uncultured Acidobacteriaceae bacterium, assembly GCA_963836295.1. Lineage (GTDB taxonomy): Bacteria > Acidobacteriota > Terriglobia > Terriglobales > Acidobacteriaceae > Bog-257. Next base: position 107,188 of record CAWIIY010000018.1, read on the forward strand.
TCGCCCAAATTACGCGCGCCGCAAACGAACGGCGTCTTGAACGCGTGCTTGTTCACATGATGTTCTTCATCCGCGGGCGTTAGCACCTCCGACTCATCGATGTAGTCCACGCCGATTTCCTGCAGGATCTGCGCCTCGGCGAAGTGGCCTATGCGGCATTTCGCCATGACCGGGATTGAAACCACGCCCATGATCTGCCTGATCAGCTTCGGACTGGCCATGCGCGAGACGCCACCTTCTGCGCGAATGATGGCTGGCACGCGCTCCAGCGCCATCACCGCGGTTGCGCCGGCCTTCTCGGCGACCTCGGCCTGTTCGACGCTCATCACGTCCATGATGACGCCGCCTTTGAGCATCTCGGCCAAGCCGGTCTTCAGTCGCAAACTCGTGTCGTTGCCGTTGTTGTTGGGCATAAGCTTTCTCCGTGCGGAACACGTTCATTTTACTCTGCGCGGGTGCCCGGCGTAATGCCCGCTCGACCTAGGCGTGGGGTCGCTGGGCCTGGGTGAACGGGTTAAACTGCCAGTGGCATACCGAAGGGAGAGCGGGTCATGAACTTTGAAAGCAGCCTAGAAATCGATAACGGAAAAAAGGTGGACGTTGTTATTAGCTTGCTACAGTCGCACCAGTCTCAGAAAATGACCTGGCATAACCAAGCATACGTCGCTGCCACTGCGTCACTTGGGCTTATGCTGGTGATCGTCAAACTCTGGCTCGACAGCCCAGGAAAAAGCCTAATTGCCCTTATCGTGTGGGCGCTCGGTATCATCCTCTTGGAGTATTGGACTCGCCGTTTTCTGAATGTAGCACTGGACTCCTATAACGGCAACGAAGAAGCAAGAATCAAATGTGAGTATGCGTTGCGATTAAAAGAAAACAACATATATTTTGCTGGCAACCGATTTTATTGGAAGCCGGAGGGGGAAGATAGAGGAATGACTTCGGCAGATATACCGGTTTTGCGTACGTTGCACTGGATCGCTTCGGCATTTTTGATCGGCGTTTGCGTGCTGCATTACTTCAAAATCCCTCGGTAGGGCGCAGCCGCATAACTCCACGCAGTTGCACTTTCTGACGTAGTTGGGGACGCGTTGTTTAACGATCTGCCTTCCGACTGACGCCTCCCCTTTGTAATGCGGAGCTAAACTGCACGATGGCAGATTGCCGGATAATGCTGTTCTGCACTTCCTAGCGAATAGTGATGAACAACATGCAGCCGTGTGAAATCGCTCCGATGACCGAGCGAGACTGGCCGGCGGTGCGCGAGATTTACCTGCAAGGGATCGCGACCGGCGATGCCACATTCGAAACGTCTGTCCCCGATTGGAAGGCGTGGAACGAACGCCATCTTCCGGCTTGCCGACTCATCGCTCGCCGGGACAACAAGGTCGTCGGTTGGGCGGCGCTGAGTCACGTTTCCAGCCGTCGTGTTTATGAGGGGGTCGCCGAAGTGAGCATCTACATCTCTGAGGAAACACGCGGCCATGGGATTGGGCGAAAATTATTGAGTGCGCTGGTGGAAGCCTCGGAGCAGAACGGCATCTGGACGCTCCAGGCGGGAATCCTTGCCGAGAACGCGGTCAGTATCCGCTTGCACCAGCAGGCGGGGTTTCGCGTCGTGGGCATGCGAGAAAGGATTGGCTGCATGGATGGGCGCTGGCGCGATACCGTACTCTTGGAGCGTCGAAGCGGGGTGGTAGGCGTCTAAATCAGCCCGGAAAATCACGTCGCGTCGCTGTGCTTCTTCTTCAAGTACTTGGCAAACATGCGGTGCGGATCGACCTCGATAAACTTCGACGTGCTGCTCGCTAGCACCTCACCGTCGCGATTGCGAATCTCAGCGGCCCGATAATGCTCGCGGCCACGGACGCGTACCTCCCATCCTTCCACGATAAGCGGCTTGAACAGCGGCACTGGCTTCAGGTAGGTGACTTCCATCTGGCTGGTCAAGGCAACCAGATTGTGCAACTTGTTCACCTTGCCCATGGCTTCGTCGAGGATGGTGGCGATGATGCCTCCGTGGGCGTGAGCCGGCGGCCCGACGAAACGCCTCGGGAGACGAAAGCGGCAGATGAAGCGCTCGCGTTTCTTGTCGAGAACAAACTTCAGCCGGAGTCCGGTTTCGTTGGCGGGGCCGCAACCGAAGCAATTGTTGGTGAACTGCTGCTTTCTTACCTCGTGACCATGAACTCGTTCGTGCCGGGGCATGTAGCCAGAATGAAGCAGAGCTGCATCGTGACGCAAGTAGGAAGTGTTCCAGTTGTAACCGTCAGTAGCGCTTAGAGTGGTTGGATCTGAAGAAAGTGAGTTGTGTGAACGGTCTGCGTGACGGTGGTCTCCCATTCGAGGCGGGCATTCTCTTCCATTGAATTCTTCCCTGCTCCTCGGGTTCTTGGTGGTTGCAACTGCTTTTAGAACAGATGCGGATTATTCGGATTGCCGGAGTCAATCGTGATCTGTTCCTCAGTGTGGCGGCTGGCATACCAGCAAGGCATCACCCCGAACTGCGGAAACACGGAATTTGAGCAACTTACATCGTGATCGCCCGCGTAGTCGTATTCGGTCCTTCCGCTCTTCAACTTGACCACGTAGTAAGTATGGATTGTCACCGTGCCAAAGGTGTCGCGGGCGGGTATGCGAAACCGGACCGATAGAAGGTCGGCCAGATACAAAATACCCGCAAGAATTACCGCGATGATGATAATGCGCTTCATAGGCCGGACAACAACTCGCCGCCGTATTGTAAGTCAACGCCAATGGCAAGAACGGACGGCGCCCAGCGGGCCAGAATATTCAGGAGCGAGAATCGTCTGCGCCTCCAAAATAAACCCCTACTGATCAGTTGAGTTCCGTCGCGACCGAGTGCATCATAATGTCACAGGGGATCGAGACGCGAACGAAACGTGGGGTATCGCGTTCCAATGCCAGCGTTCCCAAATCGCCGTCTAGCCCATACGCCGTTAAAGAATCGAGTGCAGGGCAAGCGAGCCAAGGATATCGCAGTCGTGAGCCGCGGAACCAGCATCCGAGTGCCTAAGACCTCGCAAGGCGGTGGAGGCCGAGGCCCTACGCCCGGCTGGCCGGGCTACGGCGGTGGTGGAGGCCGAGGCGGCGACGACAACATGCCCAGCTACGGAGAGCGGCTGCGCCGCTATCGGCTGGGACTGATGTTGGCGCTGTCTTCGGTGGTCATGCTCTTCGTCTCCTTCACCACGGCCTACGTGGTGCGCAAAGCGGGGGCCGTCTGGGATCCGGCCAGCAATGATTATGTCAGCAACTGGGTGCCGCTTACGCTTCCCGTCGGGATACTGGTCGTTAATACTTTCATCCTGCTGATGAGCAGTTTTACTCTGGAGCTTGCGCGCCACCGCGCTGCGGAAGATGTTGCACTTGCGCCCATTGTCGGCATGCCCGGCATTCGCGTGAGCGCCAGCCATGCCCTTCCCTGGGTCTGGACCACGATCATCCTCGGCCTCGGCTTTCTTGCCGGGCAGGGGTACGCGTGGCAGCAACTGCAGTTGACCAACACCACGTTCGCCACCAGTACGAGCAGTTCGTTCTTCTACATGCTGACCGGCGTCCACGCAGTGCATCTCGTCGGAGGAATTCTCGCGCTGCTCTATGCCGGCGTGGCCACCTGGCTGCGTCGGCCGCCGGAAACGCGCCGCATCGTAATTGACGTGACCGCCTGGTACTGGCACTTCATGGCGTCGTTGTGGATTTATATCTTCGCGCTGCTGTACTTCGCCAGGTAGAGTTCGAGGCCAAACGCAGCAATCTACAAACAGATATAATCAAAGGTTTCGGCAGCCATCTTTACCCGTATCTGTGGGACGGCGCGGCATTTGCTGCTCTCCCAGAGACTCTTCCGTTGCCGGAAACCTGGGACCCATGTCCGACGAAAGCATCATCGTGCGCGGAGCGCGCGTCCATAACCTGAAGAACATCGACTTCGAAATTCCGCACAATGCCATGACAGTGGTGACCGGGGTTTCGGGTTCGGGGAAGTCGTCGCTGGCGTTCGATACCGTCTACGCCGAAGGCCAGCGCCGCTACGTGGAGTCACTGTCCGCCTACGCGCGCCAGTTCCTCGAGCGTATCGAAAAACCAGACGTCGATGTCATCGACGGGATCGCGCCGGCGGTCGCCATCCGGCAGAAGAACACTACGCGAAATCCTCGTTCGACAGTCGCCACGGCCACCGAGATCTACGACTATCTGCGATTGCTGTACGCCCGCGTCGGTCGCACTTACTGCCTGAACTGCGGTCAGGAGGTCAAAAAGGACACGGTCGACGAAGTCGCAGAGCGAATACTCGCGCTCGGAGAAGGAACGCGCGTGCAGGCATTTTTTCTGGTTCAGCCGCCGCCGAAACCTGCTGAGCCAGAAGAACCGAAGGGTCTCCGAGTCGCAAAGAAGAAGGCGGCGAAGCCGCCCGACGATTCCCTACTGAAAGAGCGTCTGTTTGAGCTGCGTAAGCGGGGCTACAACAGGCTCTATCAGAACGGGCGCGTGGTTGAGTTCTCCACTCCCGAGTCGCTGCTCGATCTCAACTTTGCCGAACCGGTGCTGGTGCTGATCGATCGCATCGCGGTATCAGCCGAGGAGCGAGCGCGCATCGTGGACGCAGTAGAACAGGGATATCGCGAAGCGGGCGAGGTGCCTGTTCGAAACCGCTCGTCGCGAAGGCGAAGCTGTGCAACTGTTGCGCTTCTCCCAGCGCTTCGAATGCAAGCAATGCAATATTCGTTACGAAGAACCTGAGCCACGGCTATTTTCGTTCAACAATCCATTCGGTGCGTGTCCGCGCTGTCAGGGTTTCGGCAACACCATCGATTTCGATCTAAACCTGGTCATCCCCAACAAGACGCTGGCTCTCGCAGAAGGCGCAATCGAGCCCTGGGCCAAGCCGAAATACCGGCCGCTGGCGACCGAGATGCGCCGCTACGCCCGCGCCGCGGGCATTCCACACGACGTGCCCTGGCAGGGACCTCACGGCCGAGCAACAAAATTACATCATTAACGGGGACGGCAAATTCTGGGGCGTGCGTGGCTTCTTCGAACATCTCGAACGCAAGAAGTACAAGCTTCACGTGCGGGTCTTTCTCAGCCGGTATCGCGGTTACTCGGTGTGCTCCGATTGCGGGGGCCTGCGCTTGCGACGCGAAGCCCGGCAGGTGAAGATCGGCGGCAAAGATATCTGCCAAGTCTCGGCAATGACAGTCGAAGAGGCAACGAACTTCTTCTCGCAGTTAGAACTAACGCGGCAGCAGGCGGACGTTGCCGGGAAGCTGCTGGACGAAATCAGCGACCGGCTACGGTATCTGAACGATGTAGGTCTGGAGTATCTGACGCTGGATCGCCTGTCTTCCACGCTATCCGGCGGCGAGGCGCAACGCATTCAGTTGGCAACATCGCTGGGCTCGCGGTTGGTTGGAACGCTGTACGTGCTGGATGAGCCTTCGATCGGATTGCACCATCGAGACACGCGGCGGCTTATCAATATCCTGCACGATCTGCGGGACCTGGGCAATACGATCCTGGTGGTAGAGCATGATGCTGAGATCATGCGTTCAGCCGATCGCATCCTCGACCTCGGTCCGGGGGCAGGCGAGAATGGCGGCCGGGTGATTGCAACTGGGACCTACGATGAGATCCTGCGCAATCCCACTTCCCTCACCGGACGCTACTTGAATGACGAACTGCGAATACCGATCCCGTCGTCGCGGCGGGCAGGTACGGGACGGCAAATTAGGTTGATTGGGGCGCGGGCGCATAATCTGAAGAAGGTAAACGTCTCTATTCCGCTCGGCCTGATGGTTTGCATCACGGGAGTGTCGGGTTCGGGAAAATCCACGCTAGTGCACGATGTGCTGTTTAACGCGATAGCCGCACAAACTGGCCAGATAACGGGTGGGCCACAGGCCGAGGTGGAGCGTGTAGAAGGCGGGGAGTGGGTTGACGAGGTAGTGCTTGTAGATCAATCGCCGATTGGCCGCACTCCGCGATCGAATCCGGTGACGTATATCAAGGCATTTGACGCCATTCGCGAACTCTTCGCCTCCCTGCCGGAGAGCAAGAAGCATGGCTACACGGCGGGGCACTTTTCCTTCAACATTCCGGGTGGGCGTTGCGAAGGCTGCCAGGGCGACGGCACGGTGACGGTGGAGATGCAGTTCCTCGCAGACGTTGAATTGGTTTGCGAAGAATGCAAGGGCACGCGTTACAAGCCGGAAATTCTCGAAGTGCGCTATCGCGGCAAGAACATTCACGAGGTGTTGAACCTGACCGTCAAGGAAGCCCTACACTTCTTCTCTGGCGTGCCAAAGATTGTGGAGAAACTGCGCGTACTGGAGGAAGTCGGCCTGGGATATTTGCGCCTCGGCCAGTCGGCAACTACTCTCTCCGGCGGCGAAGCCCAACGCATGAAGCTGGCAGCACATCTTCAACCCAAGCTGCGTGATATTGGCCGGCCGCAGAGCGAACGTAACAAACGCCAACCGCGTATGTTGTACATCTTCGATGAACCCACCACCGGTCTGCACTTTGACGACGTGAGCAAGCTGCTGGCAGCTTTCCGTCGATTGATCGAGGCCGGCGGATCGATCCTTGTCATCGAACACAATCTCGACATCATCAAGACGGCGGACTGGGTGATCGATCTCGGTCCGGAGGGTGGATCGCGCGGCGGCCAGATTGTGGCGACAGGAACGCCTGAGACCATCGCCGAGGCTGCGAATTCATATACCGGGCAGTGGTTGGCGCGCATCTTACCGCCCAACGGAAATCCGCACTCACAATGAGCATCCATAGACGCTGGGCGGCGGTTCTTCTGGGTGCGGCTCTCACCGTGGCGGCCACTCTCACCGGTGGAGCTGCGCAGGAGAGCAAGCCGACGATTCGGCACCACCGCGTTGCCGAGGAGATCCCCGATGATAGTAGTTCGCCTGAAGTGGACCAGGCCGAAACGGCGATGCAGAAGCAGGACTTCGCTACTGCGGAATCGCTATTGCAGAAGGCCATAACGGCTAAGCCGAACGATTATCGCGCCTGGTTTGACCTTGGATATGTGTACAACGCCACTCAGCGGAGCACGCAGGCGATCGACGCCTATCGTAAATCGGTCGCGGCCAAGCCGGATGTCTTCGAATCCAATCTCAACCTGGGCATATTGCTGGCTAGGCAAGGCGAAAACGTTGAAGCTGCGAAGTATCTGAGGGCCGCAACCCAACTCAAACCCACTGCCAATCCTGAGGTCGGACTGGCGCGCGCATGGCAGTCGCTGGGACGCGTGGCAGAGGACAGCGATCCGCAGGAGGCGCTCGCCGCCTATTCGCAAGCGGCGAAGCTTAATCCCAAATCTGCCGAGCCGCATCTCTCCGCCGGAATACTGCTGGAGAAGCAGAATGACCTCGCGGCCGCTGCGCGCGAGTTCCAGTTGGCGGCGGAACTCGATCCGAAATCGCCGGAAGCCCTTGCGGGCTTGGCGAACGTCGCCATGAAGCAAAAAAAGTATCCCGAGGCCGAAGCAGCACTGCGTAAGCTGCTGGCATCCGATCCTCAGAACAACGACGCTCGCGTTCAGCTGGGACGCGTCCTGGCAGCCGAGGGCAAGAGCGCCGACGCGGCGCTGGAACTGCAGCAGGGACTAAAGGCCGATCCTGGGGATCCTCACGCTGCGCTGGAACTGGGCACGCTCTACGTGCAGGCTGGCAAGGATAGCGAAGCGGAGCAACAATTTCGGGTCGCGGTACAGAAGATGCCCCAGGACGCCGAAGCCCACTATGCGCTCGGTTCGCTACTCATGCACGAAAAGAAGTATCCCGAGGCGCAACAAGAGTTACTGGTTGCCGTGAAACTCAAGCCAGACTTGGGGGACGCGTATGGAAACCTCGCCGTGGTAGCGTCGGAAAACAGAAACTATGAGCTGGCGCTGAAGTCCCTGGATTATCGCGCCAAGTTTTTGCCCGAGTCTCCGGCCAGCTATTTCCTGCGGGCCACCTGCTTCGACAACCTGAAGGCAGTCAAGCAGGCGGTGGAATATTATCAACGTTTCCTAGCGGCGGACGAGGGCAAGCTTCCTGATCAGGAATGGCAGGCCCGTCACCGGCTGATAGCGCTTGACCCCCAGCATGCAGAGAAGTATCAAATTAAGAAGAAGTAGTATGCGGGTACTATTACGAAGCACGGCGATCACGTTCCTGCTCACCAGCATCGCGCTGGCATCGAACGAATCCCTGCCCGCGCTAAAAGCCCGCGCCGATGCGGCCCATGGCGGAGAACAAGCCAAGCTCTCCCTCGAATATGCTAAACGCGAACTGGAAGACGCCAATACCCTCTACACCAATGGCGATGTAGACAAAGCCCAGAGCGAAGTCGGCGAAGTGGTGGACTATGCCCATAAGGCAGCCGATGCGGCGTCTTCTTCCGGAAAACATCTGAAGCAAACCGAGATTGAGCTGCGCAAGCTTGCCAAGCGTATGCACGATATTGCCGAGACTCTGGCGGTGGATGAACCGCCCGCCGTTGAAGAAGGCGGTGGATGACATTGAACAAATCCGCTCTGACCTACTGGCCAGAATGTTCGGGCCGCAAGCGGAACCGAAGGAAAAACCGTGACGCTGCGTACTTCTCTGTGGCTCGCTGGGCTCGCGTTTCTGATCTGCCTCCCTGGCCAACCGGGTTTGGGCCAAACCCACACTCGGGCCCCGCTCAACGAAAAAGAAATAGACGAAATGCGTGAGGCGGCGGAATATCCGGACAAACGGCTGGAGTTGATGATCGGCTTCGCACGAGCGCGCATCGCAGCGATCGATCAATTACAGGCCAATGCGAAGAGCGCGAAAGATCGCCCCATGCAGATACACGACCTGCTGGAAGATTTCTCCTCGCTGTTGGATGAGATCGACGACAACGTGGACATGTATTCCTCGCACAAGACCGATATGCGCAAAGGTTTGAGGCTGCTGATTGAGGCCGAGAGTGAGTGGGCCCTCAGGCTGCGTAGCCTGAAGGAAAAGTCTCCTCCAGAGGAGCTGGAGCAATACTCGTTCGTGCTGGCGAACGCCAGCGATGCCGTGGGCGACAGTACCGCTGGGGCGCGCGAGGAGCTTCAGCAACAGAATGAGCTGGCCAAGGAAAAGAAACTGAACAAAGTCTATTCGGAGCGGCCGGACTAGTCTTGCGCGCTGCTGCCTTCGTGTTAGGTTATTAGCACTTTGCCCCCAAATCTGCAGGAGATCTTCCAGAGAACCTACCGCGAACTGCGGCCACATGCGCCGATGCCGGAGTTCCGTGTCGAGTTCTACCCTTTCGCCAATGTGAACAGCACCATTCGGGTGCGGGATTCCAGGGTGTATGCACGCATTTCCGACCTACTGGAGGGTGCGCCCGATACCGTCCTGGAAGCAATCGCTCACATCCTGCTGGCGAAAATTTATCGGCAACCCATCGCAGCAACACATTCCACCCGCTATCGCCGCTACGTTTCCAGCCACGACATCAGCGCCAAGGCGCAACTCGTGCGACAACTGCGCGGACGAAAACGGATTGAGTCCGCACAAGGAGAGGTTTACGACCTGGACCAGATCTTCGAAGAACTGAACCAGCGCTTCTTTCATGGCTTACTTGGGCGGCCTCAGATAACTTGGAGCCAAGCTCACGCCCGCCGGAGCCTTGCCCATTACGACCCCGCACACAATGCCATCGTGGTCAGCCGCACCTTCGATCGCAAACGAGTGCCGCGTTACGCCGTGGAGTATATCGTCTATCACGAAATGCTCCATCTGAAGCATCCGGTAAAGCTTCGTGGCAGCCGCCGCTGCATCCATGGGCCGGAGTTCCAAGCGGAAGAAAAATTGTTCCCGGCGCTTCAGAAAGCCAAGGCTTTTCTGAAGCGGCTGTAGGCTGGGCTGGCGCAGTGGCGGGAGCGCAAACGGCCAGGAACAGCTCATCTTGAATCAGGGCGCGATCATCTCCGGCTCGGCATGGGTTTCGCCCATCCCGGCTCCGCGATAGGCCCGCATGACGTCGTCGAGTGAGACTACGCCGAGCAACCTTTGCAGGTTAGCGCGGTGCACGACGGGTAATAGGGGCCACTCTCCCATAAGGCGCAGGGCAGTATCGAGCGGATGGTCGGGGTGCAGGTAAGGAATCGTCGCCGTGAGCACCTGGGAAAGCCGAACATCGGAATTAGGAATCAAGTCGAGTAGCGTCGCTCGGCTGATGCCTGACCACTCTTCTCCGCCAAGGCCAACCACGAAGAACTCCTGGGTCGAGCCCCGCACCCGTTCCTGCGCCTCGCGCAAAGTCATGTCGCGCTTCAAGGCCTGTCCCACCGGCGGACGCATGGCATCTTCCACGCGCAACAAAGGCACCTCTCGTTCTTCTTCCAGGGACGGAAGGTCCAGACCATCCTGGCGCGATAGCAACTCGAAGATCGGAGTCGGCTGGAAGGTGCGCGAGATGAAGTATGCGATGGTGTTCGAGATAATTACGGGAACGATGATGCTGTAGTTGCCGCTGACCTCCATGATCATAAACACCGACGTCATGGGTGCGCGCAGGATTCCTGCGAACAAGGTACCCATGCCGACCAGCGCGTAAGCTCCCACGGGAATTGCCAGGTGGGGAACGATCTGGCGCTCAGCCATACCCACGGCGCCACCGATCATGGCGCCCATGAACAAGGTAGGCGCAAACAGTCCTCCGGGCGTACCGCTGGTGAAGGACAGGCCCGTGGTAACGATCTTGAGTGCGCCTAAGATGGCCAGTATCTGCCAAGTGTATTGCTCGTGCATCGCCTGGTCCATGTAGCTGTAACCTGCTCCCATGACCTGGGGAAACTTGATCCCGATGAACCCGATGAGCAAACCAGCAGCAGCGGGCTGGAAATATTGCGTCCACGGCGGGAGCTGCCGAAGGCGAGGCCTGAGATAGCCGATGTACTTCACGAACGCCAACGAGGCGAACCCCCCAATCACTCCCAGGCTGGCATAGGCGCCCAGTTCGCCGACGTGCTCCAGGTGGTAAGCGGGCACGCGGAATAATGGCTCATCCCCCAGAAACCAGCGCTCGACCACCGCGCTGGAAATGGCTGAGAGCACCACCGCGCCCAGGATGCCTGCGGTTCAGCGGCCGATGACTTCTTCGATAACAAACAGCACCGCCGTAAGCGGCGCATTGAAGGCGGCCGCCAGTCCAGCGGCGGCGCCCACAGGGGCGATCAGGCGAAGCTTCTCGCGCGAGAGCTTCAGTCGGCGCCCAAGTTTGGAGGCGATTCCCGCGCCAATCTGCAGAGCCGGGTCTTCTGGGCCGAGCGATTGCCCACTGCCAATCGCGAGCGCACTGGTGATGAACTTACCGATTACCGTGAGGACGGGGATATAGCCGTCGTAGATGTAGAGTGCCGACTTGGTCTGGTTTACGCCGCTACCGCGGGCGCGCGGGAAGAACCAGATTACGAGCGCCGCGATGACCAACCCCGTCAGCATCGGCGCAAGAAAAACGCGTGGCACCGATGGTTGCAGGCCACTGCCCAGCAACTTTAGCCGCAGAAAGTCAATGCACAAACGGAAGCAAACTACCGCCAATCCGGCCGCGATCCCAATCAACACCGCCAGCAGCAAAAAGAATTGTTCCTCGCGGAGGCTGAAGCGCTGCGGCGACAGCAGAGTGCGCAGCGACCTCCAGTATTGGCGCCGGGTGGGCGTGGACACGGCCGATTTGGTTGCGGCCGGGTCTTTCGGCTTTAGGCTAATCGTCGGTTCCGTGCTCATCGCAGCACCTGGCTCTCGTGTTGCGCCAGCACGAGCAGCGCGCGGTCTGTCTCGCTCATGTCGGGGCAAATAGGCGCGGCGGACCGTTCTACCTCGAAGACGAACTGCATAACTGGTTCCAGGGAATCGGGATTTCTACGCAATGCTTGTTCCGTGGCAACCTCTTTCATCTGCAGACCTCTGCTATAGAGAAGTTGCAGATCGCTCGGAGCTGAGGCCCCTGTCCCTAAGACGGGCGATAAACTCTCCTTGGAGGCGCTTGCGGGCAGGTTCTTGTTCTCGCTGGACGCGGATGGTGTCGCCACGCCCTGTGCACTGAGACTGTATCCCTTCTGAGTTGCGCAACCGGTCAATCGCTTCGTAGCAACGTCGAAGGCCTCCGCTACCCGGCGCGTGCGCTCCGCCAGGGAGAGTCCCCGCAGCGACGGAGCAACTCGAAGCACCTCGCGCACCAAGTCAAGCTGCTGGCGCGCTTCCGCGGAGGTGGGGTCGCGATCCACGGCCATGGTCAGCGCATGCTCTGCCTGTTGATACTGGGCCAGGGCGAACGACGCCTTCCCCACACCCAACCAGGCTTGCACGTTGCCGGGATCGTCTTTCAAGACCTTGTCATAAACATCAACCGCGCGCGTGGCTTCGCCCACCTGTAGCAGCAAATCAGCAAGACGCAGTTGATCGGAAACATCTGCCGGCTCGTCCGCCTCCAGGGCCAGTAACTCCGCCGACGCTTGTCCGGTGTCGTGTCGCTGCATCAGGTAGTGAACCAGTTCGAAGCGAGTGGCGATTCGCTCTTGGTGGGGATCCTTGCTCCAGACTCCATTGATCGCGTTGCGATAGTAACGCTCCGCTTGCGTAGGAGCGTGGCGGAGCGCATACAGACGCGCCAGTGCCAGGTTCACTTCGCCGTCGGCCGGTTCCTCGTCCCAAAGGCTGAGAAGATGAGCACGCGCTTCATTTAGGTTATTGGACGCGAGCAGCGCTTCTGAGAGTCGTAACCGATAGACACGGTTCTCGCGATCGTAACTGAGAGCGGTGCGATAGTCATCCGATGCTGCTGCCGGATCTGCGGCACGCATGGCCTCCTCCCCGCGGGTAAACCATCTTTGCGCCAGCGACTGTTCTGTTCTGCGATGTAGCTTTACAAAATACTGGGTAAACGCGAATCCCGCCACAATAAGCACAAACACAATGAACAGGGTCAGCCGTGCGGAACCCGAAGCGACGGCTTGTCCGCACGCCGGGCAACGATTGGCTCCGGCCGGGATTTCCTGGCCACAAGCTTCACAAGATGTATTGATTGCCGCACTGCTTACCGACGACATGCCAATCCAATCGAAAGACCCCAGCAACCGACGCACGGGTTACTTTCTAATGTAACAAGAGATGCGTAGAATTGCTGCTCGGAGAGGATAACTTCAGGACGGGTTCGAACGTTAGCGATCTCCACGGTGAGTCATCCGTGCCAGTCCGTGGCAGAAGTTTCAATTCATCCTGCTCGGATTGGGGAGTCGGCAACCGACTAGCATCGTCGTCTTCGCTCTTTCGGCTTTTCCTGGCTTTGTAGAGCCTAGGTTCGCATCTGTGCCGCTTGATAACGCCTCAAATTGCTAAACGCGTTACTCCACATGCTCCCGGGTTAGATGCTGAGCTTTCTCCACACGCTGTCCACTGTGGCCACGTTAACTTGAGACACAAACGCCGGGAGTAAGGTCGAGGCCGAATGCAACCCCCTGATAGACGCGAATTTACCTGCTCCCTATAATGAATAGACAGCTTGCCTATCGTTTGCAATCCGGTAATCGGCTGGCGGGAGATATAGGAATTGCCGCTCGATCTGAAATCCACCCTGAATCTGCCTAAGACCGACTTCTCCATGAAGGCGAACCTGCCCCGGAACGAGCCTTTGATTCTCGGGCGGTGGGAGAAAATGCGGATTTACGACCGTGTTCGCGAGGCCCACAAAGGGCAGCCCATCTATGTTTTGCACGACGGTCCGCCCTATGCCAATGGCCCGGTTCATCTTGGGACGGCGCTGAATAAGACGCTGAAGGATTTCGTCGTGAAGTGCCGCAGCATGAGCGGCTACGATGCGCCCTACGTGCCCGGCTGGGACTGCCATGGATTGCCTATCGAGATCAAGGTGGACGACCTGCTAGGCCGAAAGAAGTTCGACATGGATCCGCTAGCAGTGCGCACGGAATGCCGCAAGTACGCGCAGAAATATCTCGATCTGCAGCGGGAGCAATTCAAACGTATCGGCGTCTTCGGCCGCTGGGACAAGCCCTACTCCACCATGGATCCTCAGTACGAAAGCGTGGTGCTGGAGACCTTCTACTCCTTTTACGAGCAGGGCCTGGTTTATAAGGGCCTGAAGTCCGTTTACTGGTGCATCCACGACAAGACCGCTCTGGCCGAAGCGGAAGTCGAATACCAGGTGGACACTAGCCCCAGCATCTGGGTGCGCTATCCGCTCACCAGCGATCCGGCCAGGGTTGACCCGGCACTGGCCGGCAAGCCGAACGTCGCAACCATCATCTGGACGACCACGCCGTGGACGCTTCCGGCCTCGATGGCGGTGACATTCGCGCCTGATGCGCCTTACGTTGCGCTCGATACGGGCGAGTGGATCTACATCGTTGCGCAAGAATTGGCGCAGCAGACCATAGAGAAATGCAATCTCGGAGATGCTAAAGAAATTGCATCGTTCCCTGGCGCCAAGCTGGAGTATGCGACCTTCGCTCATCCGTTCCTCGAACGCAGCGTTCTCGGCGTGCTGGGCGACTACGTCACCATGGACGCGGGCACGGGCGCGGTGCACACCGCTCCGGCGCATGGCGCGGACGACTTTGCCACGGGTGTGAAGTACGGAATCAATTTACGCTGCGATGTGGATGGTGCCGGCATCCTGCGCAATGGACTGCCTGAGTACGACGGCCAGCAGGTGTTTAAGGCGAACCCGAAGATCGTTGAGCTTCTGAAGAGCCGCGGCGTGCTGCTTAGATTCGAGAAGATCGAGCACTCATATCCGCACTGCTGGCGTTGCCATAACCCCATCATCTTCCGCGCCACCGAGCAGTGGTTCATTTCCATGGAAGGCAAAATCCCCGGCGGGACGCTGCGAACCCGCTCGCTGGAAGAGATCAAGAAAGTGAAGTGGGATCCGGCGTGGGGAGAGGAACGCATCTCAAACATGATCGCCGCACGTCCCGACTGGTGTATCTCTCGCCAGCGCCTTTGGGGTGTGCCGATCGCCATGTTCCAGTGCGAGGGCTGCAATGAGTTCCTGAATGACAAGGCAGCCCATCGCGCTGTGGTTGAGCTGTTTGCGCGCGAAGGTGCGGATGCCTGGTACAAGCATTCGTCCGAAGAGATCCTTCCGCCGGGAACCAAGTGTGACAAATGCGGAGGTACAAAGTTCCGCAAGGAGATGGACATCATCGATGTGTGGTTCGAGTCGGGATCGAGCCAGGCGGCGGTGCTGGGACACGAGCCCGGACTTCCCTGGCCTGCCGATCTCTATCTGGAGGGCGGAGACCAGCATCGTGGTTGGTTCCACTCTTCCCTGCTCTGTGCGGTTGGAGCCAAGGGCGCGGCCCCGTATCGTGAGGTCGCGACGGTCGGCTGGACGCTCGACCCTCAGGGGCGGGCCATGCATAAGTCGCTGGGAAATACCGTTGACCCAGTTGAAGTCGCGGACAAGCTCGGGGCCGAAATCATCCGCCTCTGGGTCGCTTCGGTGGATTTCCGCGAGGACGTCATGGCCTCCGACGAGCTAATGCAGCGTATCGCCGAAAGCTATCGCAAGATCCGCAACACGTTCCGTTACATCCTGAGCAACTTACACGACTTCGCACCCGCACAGGACGCGGTCGGCTTCACCGAGATGCATCCGCTTGATCAGTACATCCTGTTGCGCGCCGCGGAGCTGACGAAGGATGTGCGTGAGCACTACGACAACTTTGTCTTCCACAGGCTTTATCACCGGCTCAAAGACTTTTGCATCGTGGATCTGAGCGCGATCTACTTCGACATACTCAAGGACCGGTTGTACACGTCTGCTCCGAAGTCGCTGGCCCGCCGCTCGGCCCAGACTGCGCTGTGGCGGCTGGGTGAGGGCCTGGTGCGGCTGTTGGCCCCGGTCATGAGTTTTACTGCGGAGGAGATCTGGGGATTTTTGCCGGCCGGCGACGGCCGTCCCCAGAGCGTGCACCTAACCCTGTTTCCGCGGCCTGAGGACCTGACTGGCAAGATACCTCCGGGCTTTGATCTGGGCGCTCTTGAAAGCGATTGGGACACCCTCCTGGCGGTCCGCGATCAAGCACTCAAGGCCTTGGAAACAGCCCGCGCGGAGAAAAAGATTGGCGGAGGTCTGGAGGCACAAGTCCATGTGGCCGCCCCCGAGCAGCTCTTTCCTGTGCTGGAACGTCATCGCGATCAGTTGCGCTATTTGTTTATCGTTTCAGACGTTGTGCTGGAGAGGGCAGCGGCTAGCAACGGCGACACCGGGCTGACGATCACGGTCAACCGGGCTCCGGGCGCGAAGTGCGAGCGTTGCTGGAATTATTCAACCCATGTCGGAGAAGATAAAAGGTATTCCACAGTGTGCGAACGCTGTAGCGCCGTACTATCGGAGATCGAGGCAACTGCGGGCACGCGTTAGTCTCGCGTGGCTTTGGGGAGAGCAGTCTTGCAGGCCACCGCCTTCGTGCGGTAAAGCTGGCCTTCCCGTGCTTCTTTCCGCGGGGTGATAGCGTCTAACACCTAGGAAACGTGTCCCAGTCGGGCTATGCGAAAGTATTTCTTCTTCATTGCGGCTGCAGTATTGCTTTTGGATCGCTTGGCGAAATGGGCGGTCGCTAGCAACATCCTGCCGCACCACAGCGTGAGCGTTGTCCCCGGCTTTTTCTGCCTGACCCACGTGGAGAATACGGGGGCTGCGTTCGGCCTCTTTGCCGAGTCCGCGGCGCAGTGGAAGATTGGCGCGCTGGTCAGCTTCTCGATCATCGCCCTGATGGTGGTTTCTGCGCTGTTGTGGAAGCATAGCCATTCGCTGAGCACCACTACCATTGGCCTCTCTCTGATTCTGGGCGGCGCGACCGGAAACCTCTGGGATCGCATCATGACCGGGCACGTCGTGGACTTCCTGGACTTCTACGTCGGCACCTATCACTGGCCGGCCTTCAACGTCGCGGACAGCGCCATCGTCATCGGCGCGATCCTGCTGGTTTCGGAGATTATCTTCGCGAAATCCGGAAATGAAGCGGTGAAGAGCAGTTCGTAGAGAGCTTTCAGCCGTCAGCTTTCAGCCATCAGATTGGAGGATGGGATAGTGCCGTTAACGGTCGATGGCGAGATGGATCCTGAGAAACCAGAGCGTCCTACCGGCGAATACAAAATCCTAATTGAAGTGCCAGAAGAATTCACCGGCGTCGCGCACCATCACGTGCTCGCTCGGCAGGGTTTGATCACTGCAATTGAGGCAAAGGGGCAGCGTGTCGTTATTCGTGCGTCAGTGCCTGCTGGGGAGTATGACGGACTGGTCGAAGCAATCGTCGCTGACACGCAGGGTCGCAGCCGGATGGACTTGGCTGATGGCTGAGGGCTGATGGCTGACGGCGGCTTTCTTACGGCGTCCCGTACACCCGCTTATAGACCTCGGCATTGCGCACGATGGCTTGGACGTATTCGCGGGTCTCGGTGAAGGGGATGGACTCGACGAACTCCTCCACGTCGCGGAAGTTGCCCGACGCGCGCCAATCCTCGACGCGATCGGCGCCAGCGTTATAAGCAGCCAGCGCATATTCAGTCTGTCCGCCGAAGTGGTCGATCATCTGCCGGAAGTAGTGCGTCCCCAGTTCGATGTTCATTGTCGGATCGAGCAGCGAGTCCGTGCTGAAGTGGTGTAGTCCTTCTTTCTTGGCCTCGTCCTTCCCCGTTCTGGGCAGCAGCTGCATCAAGCCGTAAGCGTTAGCGCGCGAGACCGCACCGGGATTGAACTCGGATTCCTGGCGGATGAGCGACGCCACTAAATAGGGGTCGAGGCCATTCTCCTCGGAGTAGCGCTGCAGCGCGTCCCAGTAGGGACGGGGGAACAGTCCATGCCAGTATTCGTCGGGCAGCGCGCTGACATCTATGGCGAAATAGCCGGAGATGGCGCGCTTCAAGGCCCGTAGGGCGCGGAAATACTCGCCGCCGCTGGAATAGATGCGCGCGATTTCCAGCATCTCCCAGGAGGGGCCGCTGGAGCTCCCGGCTTGCAGTTCCCGGACTGCCAAGTCAGTCATGCCGGCATTTTCCAGTAGCCGGGCACGCATGTAGTGAAGATCGTCCTCGGGCGGGTCGGTGACTTGCGAGTCCGGATCGTATGACGGCGGTGAACCGATCTGCTGGAGTGACGCCACAGTCACCACGGGAGCCGTCGGCAAGACCGCCAGCCGCTTACGCGCCAGCACGCCGTAATAGTAGTTGCGATAACGCTCGGCAAGCTTCTGGTAGTACGCCCGGGCAATGCCAAACTGGCCCTCATCCTCCGCCATGCGTCCCCGCCAGTACATGGCGTTCGGAACTTCGTTGGTGCCGGGATAGAATTCAATCTGCTCGTCGAAGTATTTCTTGGCTTGCTCCTTGCGCTTCTGGCGGTAAGTGAGCCAGGCGCACTTCCAGTGGGCGTACGCCGCTTTCGTGCCATCCGGGAAGCGCTCATGAAGCTCGCGATAATAGTCAATTGCGCGGTCGTAATCCTTGCGTAGCAGGTACATGTTTCCCGCGGTAAACAAAGCCGATTCCAGCCATGGTGACTTGGGAGTGGTGCTCCGCATGTGTTCCAGAATGGTGTCCAGACCGGCTTCGTCAGTAGCATTGCGAGCAATTTCGGCACGCTGGTACCACTTCTCCGCGCTAGCTTCGCTGCCATCGTCGGGAATGCGATCGAGCGCGGCCTGCGCATCGCGGGTATCTCCATCGTGCATGTAGCAATTGGCAAGCTGAATCAGCGCTGCGGATTGCTCTGCCGCAGGCGCGAGATCCACCAGGGCAAGATACTCGTCGGTCGCCGCAGGATAGCGGCGCGCTTTGTAAAGGGCATCGGCGCGCTTTAGATGGTCGGCGTAGGTCACTGGCGGGAGCAAAGCCGCTTCCGGGATCTTCCTGAGGTCAGCGGCTGCGTCGTCGGCCGTGTAATTGGTCGCATAGTTGTAGTAGACGCGCCGCAGGATCTCTGCCCCAGTGCGGCCCTGGCCGTCCTGCACATAGGCTTTGCCGAGGAAATACTCGGTTTCGGCGCTGGCGGGCAAACGGTGCGCCTCCAGCAGCCGAATAGCGTCGCTTGACCGATTGGTAGCCAGTAGCGCCTTGGCGTACGAAATTAATGCGTCATGCTCGTAGAGCGAGTCGGGAAAGCGAGTGCCGAAGTCGCGCAGATACGCAAACGACTCCTCGGGATTGTTGCTGAGCAGGTACGAGTTGCCGGTGAAAAACGCGACGTAGTCCTTCAGCTCGCCAATCTGCGGCTGCGCCTTTTGCAGGGCGGCAATGGCCGCGGGATACTGCGCGTCGAGATAGTGCGCATATCCGATGGCGAACCAGGCTAGCGCTCCAGCCTCGGTCCCAGCATGGGTGTGCGCGTACGTTTCGACCCCGGCATAGGCGGCGGGAGTGCGAAGTTGCACGAGCTGCCGCGCCATCGGACGCAGGTCGCTGGAGGCCACAAAGGTCCGCTTCAGGCTGTGGGCGCGGGCAGCCGTTACTTTCTTACGCTTTGCGTGATGCAGTGAAGGCGACATTAGACCGACTTCTTCGTTGGTTGGCTTAGTCGACCTGTGGGTACTGGTGGTGGAGGCGGACTTCTTTTTGTGGGCGGACGAGGATTTCTTGCGCAAGTACTACATTGCCCAGCAAGCGCCAGTACGACGGCCAGAAAAACGAGTTGGAAGCGGCTGCGACGGATTCACCGGATTTAGTGTAGCGCGATTTCTTCCGCCCGGAGCTGAAACAATTCGTTTACGAAACAGATTCCCCACGTGACATCTGCTGGACTCGCGCGTCCGTACAATAGATTGTTTTAACCTGATGAGGGGCAACGAACAGGCAACCGTAGCTCGATAAGCGAAATTTTCCTTCCCCGGTTTTCCCGAATCCTCGCCCGAATAGGTACAATGGCTTCGGGATTTTTATACCGGGCGTAAATCACCCCAACTCGCGCAAAGGCGGCGCGCGTCGGGGAGCATCCGAGTAAAATCCTGAATCTACGCAAACATGGGAACCATCCAACCAAAGGTAGCGGAACCGGCTGGCGACGAATTTCGCTGGTCCACGCGGCGAAAGCCGGCGACATCAGCGCTTTCGAGGAGCTGGTGAAGCGGTACGACCGCAACGTTTTCCGGATTGCGCAGCACATCACACAAAACCGCGAAGATGCGGAAGATGTGGTGCAAGACGCCTTCCTGAAGGCGTACCAGAACCTGGCTAATTTCCAGGAGCAGTCGAAGTTTTACACTTGGCTGGTGCGGATCGCGGTGAACGAAGCGCTGATGCGCTTACGCCGCCGGCGTCCCGAGCGCATGGTATCGCTCGACGAAGACATTAAGACGGAAGAGGATTCCATGCCGCGCGAAGTTGCGGACTGGTCTCCAAATCCGGAACAGCTTTACAGCCAGGGTGAGTTGAAAGAGATACTGGGCAAGACGATACAAGGGTTGCCGCCCAGCTTTCGGACGGTGTTCGTCTTGCGCGACGTTGAGGGCCTTTCCACCGAAGAGACGGCGGATGCCTTGGATTTGAGTATTCCCGCGGTCAAGTCCCGCCTGCTTCGGGCTCGACTGCAACTGCGTGAGCGGTTGAACAAGTACTTCAAAAATCGCACTGGTGGAGATGGCAAACAGTGACTTGCTCTGATTTCCTGAAAGAGCTCACCGATTATCTTGATGACTCAATGGACGCTCAAACCCGGGCAGAATTGGAAGACCATCTTCAGTGGTGCCACAACTGCTACGTGGTCTGCAACACAACCAAGATGACCATCGAGATCTACCGCGATTCCCACCTGTACGAACTTCCTGAGGAACTTCGTACCCGGCTACGCACGGCGATCGTTGCCAAGTGCGAGTGTCATAAGAGCCGCGCGAGCGATCCTCCAGGACAGAGCAACTCCGCGACCACCAAATAGCAACTTTCCCGTAGAGCCCCTGACTCAAGAATGTAAGCATGGCTGCGGGCTGCCTCAGCTTCGCAGATAGCACTTTGGGAAAGGCACGTTAGTAACTCTTCACGTTATCAAAACGGGAAAGCCTGGCTTGGTTTACCGCACCTTTTTCATGGCCCTCGAATCTAATGAGACAGAAGCGGGGTTCTCTTCTATGAGAAGCCTGGCTTGAGTTTGCGGCGCAACCGGACGTATTCCCCTGGTCCTGTTTGGCTGGGGGACGAGAGGAGGCTTATGAGTCTGTACGATCTGGTCTTCGGTTGTTCGCACCAACGTTGCAGTTTTCCCATGACAGTGAGAGGAAGGGTTCGCCGCAACGCGGCGGCGTCAGTCACCGGAACCTACGTGGTCTGCCTGGAGTGCGGCAAGGAATTTCCTTACGACTGGAAGGAAATGAAGATCGTGCGCGGTAGGGCTGAGAGTTCGGCATCTGCTAGCCCGATCGCCGTCGCGCCGGGCAGCAAGGCCGCATAGTTGCCGGCGTGAGCAACAAGTAATCGGAACCCGCTGCTTGAGCTGTAGACGGGTCCGGCGGAGGGTACCTTACGGGCCCCGCCAACGGTCGCGTAAAATATGCCTGTAGCAACCAACCCTACCACGCCTGTCTTCCGGCGACCGACGGCGATGGAACAAGCCTTCAATCGTCTGTTCGGATTCATGGTCGGCCTTGGCTTTGGACTGAAACACAATTATCTGCTTCAAGTCCGAGGGCGGAAGAGCGGGCGGCTGTACTCCACACCAGTTGATCTGCTGGAGACTGGCGGCAAACGGTTTCTGGTGGCGCCTCGCGGCCGCACGCAATGGGGCCCGCAACGCCGAAGCGGCAGGTGAGATTACGCTCAAGAAGGGACGGTCGCGACAAAGCTATCAGATACGGCCGGTTGCCGATGCGGACAAACTGGAACTGCTGAAGGCTTATCTGGACAACTTCAAGACCACCGTGCAGCGTTACTTCCCCGTTCCCGCCGGGTCGGCTGCCCAAGCTTTCGTGACCATCGCGGCAAACTATCCGGTATTTGAGCTGACCGAAAAGTGATCGGTTGCCAGCAACAAAATTACCTCTCAAGCTGAGTCGGCCTCGAACTTCACCCGCAAAAGAAGCCGGCGGCACACGGCCGCCGGACATTACTCGATTCCAGCGAGGCTACCATTGACCTGTGCTGGCGGTGAAGTCATCATCGCGCCGTTGCAAGGTCGGCCGATCATCACCCTTGTCGCCGGGTTGGCCGTTGCCGCTGTCCGCGGTTTGGGTGCGTCGCAGCGTGGGCTTGGTGGTGTCGTTCTGCTCGATGACCTTCTTGCGGTTCTCCAGTGCCGCCAGGCGCGCCTTCACCTCGTTAAACTCAGAAGTGTTGACGATGTACTCAGGGCGCGCGGGCAGGACTTCGCGGATCTCTTCCTGGGCCTTGAGAATTCGATTGGGAGTCGGTGGATGCGAAGCGAAGGCTTTGGCAATGGTGCCCGGCTTGTTCTTTTCCTGCGCCTCAATTTTCTCGAAGAAGGAGACGAAGGCCTGCGGATCGTAACCAGCCTTGTACATGTACTGCAGGCCGAAGTAGTCAGCTTGGGCTTCAAAGTCGCGGGAGAACTTCATAAACGTGATCGGCAGCGCCAGGCTCATGGCGGCGTTGGCCGCCTCGTAGATGCCCCAACTGTTCACAAAGATGAGGGGAATGGAAGCCAGGCTAACGTAGTTGGCGCGCGTCATCTCCCGGGTGGCGTGGCGAAGGACGACGTGTGAGATCTCATGGGCCATTACGCCGGCCAACTCGGCTTCATCGTCCGCGGCAAGGATCAGGCCGCTATTGACGTAGAAGAATCCGCCCGGCAAGGCAAAGGCGTTGATGTCGTCAGAGTCGATGACTTTGATAGTGAAAGGCACCTTGGCGTCGGAGTTGCGTACCAGGTTCTGCCCGATGCGGTTGACGTATTCGTTTACCACCGGGTCCTGGATCAGCCGCGCACTCGACTCCACCATCATGGCGTACTGCTTGCCTATCTTGATGTCGGTGTCGATCGAGTACCAATCGCCCAGGCTTTTTCCGGTCGAGCCGATCTTGCGATCGCCGATGTCATCGATGTCGTTCTTGCCCTTATCATGGGTCTCTTTAGGTGCATCCTGTGTCGCTGCTGAAGTGGACGGGTTGCTGGTGGAAGCGGGTGGGTCCGCAGTCGTGGCTGCCGCCGGTTGGGTTTGGTCTGGTGGATTGACTGGTGCCTGCGCTGACGGTGCCTGGGTCTGCGTGGTGTCCTGCGCGAACGAAGGAAGAGCGAGGCTGGCACTCAGAAGAATTGCGGTCGCAATTGCGAGAGCGCGTGACTTCATGGGAAACTCCAGTGCCGAACGCTGAACCACCTTGCCGGGGTGGTGTGTGCGCTCATTATAGACTTGGAGCCGCTTTGCGGCACGTTGAATTCCCCAAAACGCAAGGATTTTTTGAAACCGGGGTAAAATAGCGGTTCGTCCCAAAAGGGGGTCGCCTTGGCAACAGGTACGTCAATCGATCGGGCAACGCGAAAGGTTTCTGTGCAGCAGTTCATCGACGGACTGCGTCAACTCAAAGCGGACGAGTTCACTGGCGTCAATGGACCGTTGCGATATTTGCGGGAGAATCCAGTCGATCCTGAATCGCTGAAGCCGTATCTGTTTCTGGAATTCCCAGCACTATACTCGCAACCTGATTGATAAGACTGACCTCTATGAGCTGCTGGCGATCTGCTGGGAAGTTGGAATGGGCAGTTCCATCCACAATCACCAGGGGCAGAATTGTTGGATGGCCGCGCCCATCGGCCGTCTGGCGGTGCAAAACTTCCGCCTTCTCTCCGAGGACTTGGCGGCCCATCGCTGCCACATCGTTCCTACCAATGTCGTCGAGATCACGCCTGCGAATCCGGTAGCCGTGGATCCGCTGAATCCGGTGCACGACGTCCGCAATCCCCGCGAATGGGGACAGCAAGCCGTGA
Organism: uncultured Acidobacteriaceae bacterium; assembly: GCA_963836295.1. Taxonomy (GTDB): domain Bacteria; phylum Acidobacteriota; class Terriglobia; order Terriglobales; family Acidobacteriaceae; genus Bog-257. The sequence continues at coordinate 131,128 of CAWIIY010000018.1, forward strand.
GCCTGCACATTTACTCGCGCCCGTTCGACTCCTGCATTGTCTATTCGGTAGAGCAAGGAAGTTGCGGCCAGATCGGCCTCAATTACACGTCCATGTACGGGAAGCTATGTTAGCCATCAGCTCTCAGCAGTCAGCGGGTGCCCACCCAAGCGGGTGCCCCATCCTAGCCTTCTTTTGGCTAGGGTGGGAGTTTTTTATTCGCAACCGGGAATGCAGCAAGAGTTACCCCTCCCCCTGCATTTCTGCATCCTTGTTTTCAACAGTTTGCCTGCAAAATAGTCATAACAGGTAACTTATGCGCAGACGTAAGTCTTTGCCGCTCAATAGCTTGCCACGATACCCGCCAAAATAGTCTATCTAAAGCAGTTACGCGTAAGATACTCCGGACAAAGCACTTACCAACCACTCTGTGCGGGATCGCTGGTTTTCAAAGATCACTGCCGATACCCACTCTTGTCCGCCTCACCGGGATCCCCGACAAGTCCCGGTTTTGGACTTGGCGGGGTGATTGGGCGGGTAGAGTGGGAGACAAGCTGCCGCAGCCCGCAAGCCTTCACAATCACTTCTCCCAGCGAAAACGGGCATTTGCGGCGCCGGAGACTGACTCCAGCGCCTGCTATTTTACTTTGCGGTATAAGTGGAGGCCGAGGAAGAAAGCGCATTCCGCAGAACGAAGGTAACCACGAGTCCGGCCCGAAGGAATGGCAGGCAAAGATCGCGGAGTTGGTGGAGATTGGGTAGGTTCAGGTCGGGTTCGTCGGCTTGATCCCGCCCATCGGATCTGTTCCAATCAAAGCACGGTTTCTCGAAAGTGCCGACTAGAGCTTTCATTCTCGGCGCGGGGTTTTCCGCTGCGGCAGGGCTTCCGCTCGTTCGGGACCTAAAGGAACGTGTTATCCAGTTTCTCGAGGCTAACCCCCACCCTTTGGATCAAGGCCCTCCAAGTGACCAGTTCTACGCTGGGCTGAATACCGTCGACCCGAAGGGCAGCCTCGGATTTGAAGAAATCCTGATTGCCTTGGAAAGGCGTTTAGGAACTGCCGATAGCGGTGACTCTTGCTATTCGACGACGCGGATCCTGCGGTCCGGTTGCGCGCGACTATTCTGGAGCATCCACAAGTCGATTGGAACCGTGTCACCGTGTTACCAAAATTTCGCTACATGGCTGCACAGACCCGGCTTGGTGAAACCAGCAGCAGTAGTTTCGTTTAACTGGGACGTTTTGCTAGAGGCAACGCTGACCGCTTGCCATCTTCTTTGGTGGTATTCGATTTCCCACCCCGGTCATGTACCCATTCTCAAACCGCACGGCTCAATTAACTGGAACGGCTACCTGAGGGTGGGTGGAGTCTGTGAATATTTGGGTTGGGAGCGGGTTGCTGGAAGCCGACTCTCTTGGGATCGATCGAACCCGCTATCGGACCCTGATGAACAAGAGATCAACCGTGACCTCCGGTACATGCTTTTCCCCGGGCGACCCAGACCTTCCGGATCACGATCCCGACCTCAAGCTAATCTGGTCTGAGGCTGAACGGGCCATGGCCGACCGTGACGTGCTCGTGTTTCTGGGATACTCAGCGCCTAAGTATGATTCGTTCGCGGCTCAATTCTTCAAGCGGGTTGCGGTTAACAAGCGCATCGAGGTTTACAACCGCAACAAAGATCACCTGTCCAGATTTGAAGCCATCTTCGGATCGAGTGCCCAACTAGTTCCGCAGACCTTCGAGGACTCTCCTTATGGACGCCCACGGGTGGGCTCCGAGTAAGAAGTCCACGGTGAACTATTGTCGCCCTGGCGCACGCTGCCTCCGTTACTCTAGGAATGTAACTGATCCAGCTTCTTCCACAACTGATCGAGAGGAATTTCAACCGTCGGATCTGCGATCAGGAGCTTATCCACCGGCTGCCAGCCAACTTGGCTACAGTCATAGGCCTTGCGGCGCATGGGGTCGATTACCCAGATGTTGGCGATACCCATTGCGCGGTAATCGTCCAGCCGCTGCTGATAGCGCGAGACGCGGTCTTCGGGCGAGAGCACCTCGATGATCGCGACGGGCGGACGGCTCGGGACAGCCTCGTAGGGGATATTGGCAGAAAGGATTGCGACATCCGCGACACGCACTCGGGTCGGCGCAACACGGAGCCTGAGCACCGGATAGGGTTCTAAATTGGATTGCTCCTGTTGGGCTGCGAACGACCCGACGAAGAACGCCTGCACCGCCGAATGCTCTTTCTCGCCTGCGTTGCGCTCCTCCAGTTCGCCGTCCACATAGTCGCAGTCTGGCTCATAATCCGTCCCTGAGATATTCATCCAGCGATACCTGGGTGGTTGCCATTGCGTCGAACTCCTCGGGAAAGTGTACCATTGGCAGTCGGGCAGTCGTCTTATGAATGACACGATCTGTTGTCATCACGAGGAGGCGAACAGGGGTCCCCGACAAGCGCCGCTTTTGCGCTTGTTGGGGTAGAGTTCAGCCTCTGAGGGACCTGCTTTTCATCCGCAATTGAACAGCAGATCCCTCGCTCCAAATGCGGCGCTCGTGATGACAAAGTGAGAACTAGTTATCGGAGCGCCTCCCGGCACTTCATCATCTCTATTCATAGGAGTTGAACATGGCCACTACTGTTACGAAATCCACTCGCACCGAAAAAGATTCACTCGGCCTGAAAGAAATTCCCGGCCACGTTTATTACGGCATTCAGACCGCCCGCGCGGTCGAAAATTTTCCCATCAGCGGATTGCGCGCGCACACCACGCTGATCCGCGCCGTCGCGATGGTGAAGGAAGCTGCAGCCTTGCCAATCGCGAACTCGGCCTGGTGGACGAGAAGACCTCGAACGCCATCATCGAGGCCGCCAAAGAAGTTCAGCAAGGCAAGTGGGACCAGGAATTCATGGTGGACGTTTTCCAGGCGGGCGCGGGCGTCAGCTTTCACATGAACAGCAACGAGGTCATCGCCAACCGCGCCTCCCAGTTGCTGGGCGGTAACCTGGGCGAGTACAAGCATGTCCATCCCAACGATCACGTCAACTATGGGCAATCGACCAACGACGTCTTCCCCACCGCCATGCGCCTCTCCGCGCTGCTCGAATTGGAGAAGCTGTACACCGTACTCGATGGCTTGACCGCCGCGCTCGACGAAAAAGGCAAAGAGTTCCACCACGTCCTGAAGTCCGGCCGCACCCACATGATGGACGCAGTGCCCATGCGGCTGGGCCAGGAGTTTCACGCTTACGCGGGCGCGATAAAACGCGCCAAGAAATCAATCCAGCAACAATCGGAGCTATTGCGCGAGGTGGGACTCGGTGGCTCGGCGGTGGGCACCGGCATCAACACCCATCCCGATTATCGCGAGAAGGCGATCGCCAACCTGGTGCGCATCTCAGGACAGAAACTGCACGTCGTAGACGATATGCGCTATGCCATGCAATCCAATCTGGCGATGTCGGCGGTCAGCTCGGCCTTGCGCAATCTGGCGCTTGAAGTTATCCGCATCTCCAACGATCTGCGGCTTCTGTCATCGGGTCCGAACACAGGCCTGGCGGAAATCAACCTTCCCGCCCTACAGCCGGGCTCGTCTATCATGCCCGGCAAAATCAATCCCGTGATGGCGGAACTGGCGGCGATGGTTTCGTTCCAGGTTGTTGGATACGACACTACGGTGGCGCTTGCAGTACAGGCCGGCCAACTCGAACTCAACGTCATGATGCCGGCCATGGCTTACAGTCTGCTCACGTCGATTACCATCATGACCAACATGCTGCGGCAACTCACCGATTTCTGCATTAAGGGCATCACGGTCAACGAGAAACGCACCGAATATTACGTGCAGAGTACGGTATCACTGGCCACGGCGCTGAACCCGTACATTGGTTATGCAAAAGCTGCGGAGATCGCAAAAGAGTCAGTCAAGACCGGCAAATCGATCATCGAGATTGCGCGCGAGCGTGGCGAGTTGAGCGAAGCGCAGATCAAAGAGATTCTCGATCCCGCGCGGATGACCGAGCCGGTGCGCCCGCTGGATGCGGCGAAAGACCGCGAGAGGATCAAGGGCAGCGGCTAAAAGCCAGGAGCGAAACGCAAATCGCGAGCGGCGGCACTCAGTATGCCCAGCGCAGCAGCGTCGCTCCCGAAGTAAATCCCGCGCCTACAGCCGCCAATAAAACCAAGTTCCCCTTCTTGAGCTTGCCTTCGTCAAGGGCGCTTTGCATGGCGAGAGGGATCGTGCCGGCCGTGGTGTTGCCGTAGCGGTCAATGTTGATGATGACCTTCTCAATCGGCATCTTGAGCCGATCGGCGGTCGCCATGATGATACGCATGTTGGCTTGGTGGGCTATGAAGCAATCGACGTCCTGTCCGGTCAGTCCGTTCTTGCGCAGGACACGCTCGGTCATCTCCGCCATTTTTTTCACCGCATACTTGAAGACCTGCTGCCCATCTTGATGAATATAATGCAGCTTTTGATCGACCGTTTCGTGCGAGGCCGGATGCAAACTTCCGCCGCCAGGCATGTACAGGTACTTGCCTCCCATGCCTTCGATTTGGGCCTCATAGTCGATAATTCCATCCTCGCCTTCTTCCGCTGGCTCCAGCAGCGCCGCGCCTGCTCCGTCACCGAAGATGATGCACACGGCGCGATCGGTGAAGTCGGTCATGGAAGAGTTCACGTCGGCGCCGATCACCAACACCTTCTTGGATCTGCCAGACTCGATGAACTGGGTGCCCGCGTTCAGCGCATACACGAAGCCCGAGCATCCCGCCGAAACGTCGAAGCCCCAGGTCCGTGCGATGCCGAGTTTGTGTTGCACCAGGCAGGCCGTCGAGGGATACATCATGTCCGGAGTGACCGTCCCTACCACGATCAAGTCCACTTCTTGAAGATCGAACGGGTGCAATTGGACAAGCTGTTTGACCGCTTCAACCGCCAGGTCGCTGGCGGCTACGCCTTTATCCACCAGGTGGCGCTCGCGGATTCCGGTGCGTTCCAGAATCCACTGGTCGGTGGTGTCCACCATTTTTTCCAGGTCTTTGTTGGTGAGAACGCGAGGCGGAACGTAGGTACCCAGCGCGGTAATCTTGGCGCGACGAGCATTTGGCAATAGAGTTCTCCCGAGAACCTTATGGGCAACGATGAATGCTCGTTCATTCTGAACGATGCGTAGGGGAAAGTCTATGGAGGGCCGCTTTTCGCTCTTAGCTTTTCGCTGCACCGCCGACGCTAATTGATCGGTGAAGGTGGGACATCAGAAAACGGCACGCGAAAAGCGAAAGGCCAGCCCGCGAACAGCGGAAGAACAAGCCAGGCGCCAGTTGACCGCTGCACCCGCACTAGCCTGCTACCGTTGCTTCCTTCCGGACCTGGCGGGATTCACAAGATTGCGTTGCGCGGGCCAGCGCCCGACCATCCAATATAACATTCCATCTCGGCGGCGCGCTGGACGCGGGAAGCGCATGAGTTCGGCCCTCGGCTGCTCTGGGAGCCGCATAGAACAATGGTAAAATAGACAAATTGCATGCACCCAAAAACCGATTCTTTAGCCCTGCTGGACATTCCTTGTGCGCCGGTCCGTTCGACTGAAGACCATCCTGGGGAACCCGTCCTTTCCACCTCAATCCGCCTCGTGGATCCCGGATCGAAGGCGGATGCCGTAGCTGCTACCAAGAAAATTGGATTTGTGAGCCTGGGCTGTCCCAAGAATCTGGTGGACAGTGAGGTGATGATGGGGCTTCTCTCCCAAGGGGGAGCGCAGATCACTTCCCGCGCGGAAGATGCCGACATCATTGTCGTGAATACCTGCTCCTTCATTGACTCCGCCAAACAGGAATCCGTCGATACCATCCTGGAGATGGTGCAGCACAAAACCGCCGGACGCGCGCAGAAGCTAATCGTGGCGGGCTGCCTGGTCGAGCGCTACCGCAACGAGATCCAGAAAAACATTCCCGAAGTTGATGCTGTTGTGGGAACGGGTGAACTACAGCAGATTCTAAATGCTGCAGGAATTGCGCCACCGTCGCTGGCTGGTTCGCCGTTCGTAATCTTGAACTCTCGTCCGGAGGGTGATGCGCGCGAGGCTGCCGGCCGCTTCTCGAAGGCAGAATGGGACGGCGCGATTAGCGACCTGCCGAATTATCTGTACGATGAGAACACGCCCAGATTACTGGCGACTCCCAAGTATTCCGCCTACATCAAGATCGCCGAAGGCTGCGACCATCCCTGCTCGTTCTGCATCATCCCGCAGTTGCGCGGAAAATTCCGTTCGCGGCGATTCGAATCGGTGATCGCCGAGGCGCAGCATCTGGCTGACCAAGGTGTACGGGAAGTCACGCTAATCGGGCAGGATACGACGTGCTACGGGGAAGATCTGGGTCTAAGGGATGGTCTGGCGCTGCTGCTGGAGCGGCTGGCACAAATCGAGAAGCTACGCTGGGTGCGCTTCCTCTACGCCTATCCCAACAAGATCACCGGAAAGCTGCTGCAAACGATCGCAACGCATGAAAAAATTTGCTCGTACATCGACGTGCCGTTGCAACACGCCTCGCCTGAGGTTTTGAAGCGCATGAAGCGTGGGGCCGGCGCGGAGATATTTTTGCGCTCGATCGAGAAGATGCGGTGCGTTATTCCCGGGCTGACGCTGCGCACGTCGTTCATCGTCGGCTTTCCCGGCGAAAGCGAACGAGATTTCGAGCAGCTCTGCCAGTTCGTGCGCGAGGCACAATTCGACTGGATGGGGGTGTTTGGCTATTCCGACGAGGACGGGGCCGGGGCGTTCGCGTTGGCGGACAAGGTTCCGCCGAAGGAGATCGAGAGGCGCCGCAAGAAACTGATGTCCATACAGAAGCAGATTAGTCGCAGGAAGAAGCGTGCTCTTGTAGGACAGGAGTTCGATTTGCTGCTGTCGGGTCCCTCAGCAGAAACAGAGTTGCTGTGGGAAGGCCGCACCGCGATGCATGCTCCGGAGATTGATGGCACAGTTTACGTGAACGATTTCGGCGATCGCGCGGGCGTGATGGAGGGTGAGTTCTACCGCTGCGAGATCACCGAAGGGCACGACTACGATCTGGTGGCGCGCATCATAAGATAGTGGCTAGTGGCTAGTGGTTGGTGGATAGTGGTTGGTGAAACTTTGGCGCCAACTCGTGCTTTCGGCAATCGCTGGCTGATTGGCAAAAGATCTTGTGCTCGTGGCGCCGGGCTGCTTTCATGAAGTGCAAGCGCGTTTGCTAATCGCGACTGACAACTATCAACTATCCGCCAACCACTGTTTTTATGAAACCGGTTCGCAGCTCACGGTGTCCAACCTGTCGAAAGATCGTACTGGGCAAAGATCCTGAGTATCCTTTCTGCAGCGAACACTGCCGCGCGATTGATCTCGGCAAGTGGGCGAGCGGGGCCTATGTGATCTCCACCCCATTGAACGATCCGGAGACAGACGATTCCAGCTACGCGAACCAACGAAGCAAGAAGGCAGAGTGACCCGGGGCCGATGGGGCCTCCAGCACCGCGATGGGCTACCCTGGTCGCCACGTTCTTTGGAGCAGGGCGATTACGTCCCGGCCCGGGAACGTGGGGTTCGCTAGCCACGGTGTTGTTGTGGTGGCTGTTGGCCGCACATCTTCCGCCCTCAGCCCGGATTCCGGTGATTGTGCTGCTGATTGCGCTGGCGGTGGCGATTGGCATACCCGCAGCGACACTGGAGGCGCGCGGGTGCGGCAAGAAAGATCCGTCGCACGTGGTAATTGACGAAGTCGCAGGGCAACTAGTCACGCTGATTGCGTGTCCCATCACGTGGCAAGCCCTGCTCGCTGGCTTTATACTTTTCCGAGCGTTCGATATTGTTAAGCCACCCCCGGTGCGTAGTTTGGAGAGGCTGCCAGAAGGCACCGGAATTGTGGTGGACGATCTTGGCGCAGGCATTTACGCCTTGATTGTCCTGCAGTTGCTGCTTCGCTTTGGAGTGGTACGCTGAAAACCCATGTTGGGCTTAATGGCTCGTGCGACCTGATCAACGAGATCGGCAAACGATGGATCGCAAAACGGGTGCAAAAAACGTAAACGGCAAGCCCCACATCGATTCCATCGATCCGAGGTGCGCTCTGCCCGGAGGCGAGATTCGCATCAGCGGCAGTGGCCTTCGCCCCCGGGAGCTGCGCCGGCCGCAGGTTCGCTTTGGCGATGTAGATGGCTCGATAATCATCAGCTCAGAACAGTTCATCGTGGCGCGTGTGCCGGAAGGCGCCGCTTCGGGCGAAGTGGTGGTCGCAACCAACGGTTATAGGAGCAATCCAGGCGAATTGCGGGTCGGCGTTCCCATCGCGGAAAACCTGCACCCTGTCGCGAATCCGGCAATCGACGAACACGGCAACATTTACGTCACGTTCTCCGGATCGCGCGGACAGAAGGTCCCGATTGCCATCTACCGGATTGACAACAATTACAACGTGAAGCCGTTCGTGCACGAAATGATGAACGCCACCGCCATGGCTTTCGACCGTGCGGGCAGTCTCTATGTTTCCTCGCGTTATGACGGCACGGTGTACCGTGTGGCGCAGAACGGTACCATGACTTCGTACGCCGAAGGCATGGGCGTGGCAACGGGGATTGCTTTCGACCCGGAGGGAAATCTCTACGTCGGCGATCGCAGCGGGACCATCTTCAAAATCGACCGTGAGCGCCAGATCTTCGTGTTTGCCATGCTGGAGCCGAGCGTCTCCGCCTACCATCTTGCCTTCGCCAGCAACGGAAATCTGTACGTCACCGGCCCCACGACTTCGAGCTTCGATGCCATTCAGCAGATCGATCCTCACGGCGCTGTGAGCGTCTTCTACCGCGGACTGGGGCGCCCCCAAGGACTCGCGGTCGACGTTGACGACAATCTCTATGTCGCAGCTTCGCTCAACGGCCGCCGCGGCATCGTGCGGGTCACGCCCGATCGCAAGGCGTCGGTGGTCGTATCAGGACAGAACCTTGTTGGACTGGCGTTCGCGCGCGACGCCTCTGCGGTGCTTGCCACCACCAGCGGCGTGCATCATCTTGCCTGGGACATCGTAGGCCGGCGTCTGATTCCCGAGAGTTAGCTGTTGGCGCTTAGCATTTAGCACTCAGCATTTGGTACTCGCCGTTGGCTCAAAGCGCAGGTAAATGCGACGGCCATACGCGAAGCAATACCTTGCCCCACGCCTAATCGCCGAACGCCAACTGCCAACTGCTGAACGCTGCTAGACTGAATCCGTGATCGCCGAAATCATCGCCATCGGCTCGGAGATGCTTACTCCGTACAAGCAAGACAGCAATTCCCTCTTCCTTACCGGGCGTCTCAATGATCTAGGCATCAGCGTTGCTTTCAAGACGGTGGTTGGAGACAACCTCGACCACCTTACTTCTGTGGCGCGCGTCGCCATCAGTCGCTCCGACATCGCCATTTTCATGGGCGGCTTGGGACCAACTCAAGACGACTTGACGCGCGAGAGTGTGGCCGCAGCGCTCGGGATCGAGTTGAAGCGCGACCATGCGATCGTCACCGAGTTGTACAAACGATTTGCCGAACGCCGCATCCAGATGCCGGAGAACAACGCTCAACAAGGGGACATCCTGCAAGGCGCGATCGTGCTGCCGAATTCGCGCGGGACGGCGCCGGGACAGTGGCTGGAAACTTGCATAGAGGAACAGCCAAGGATTGTCGTGCTGCTACCCGGGCCTCCGCACGAACTTCAGGAGATGTGGGACCAGCAGTGCGCGGATCGGTTGCGCGCCAAGGCGCCTCAGGCGGCGATTGCCAGCCGCGTCTTGAAGGTCGCGATGATGGGAGAATCGGCGGCCGATGCGCGCACGGCGCCGATCTACAAGAAGTATCCGCACATAGAAACCACGGTGCTGTCGAGTCAGGGACAGGTCGAATTCCATCTGCGAGCTACCGCCGCCACCAAAGACGAGGCTCAAGCGGAGGTGGATCGGCTGGCAGGCGAGTTGGAAGATGAACTCGATGACGCAGTATTCTCCTCGGCGGGCGAGTCGCTGGAGGAGATCGTCGGCTATTACCTGCAGATGCGCAACGCAAAACTTGCTGTGGCCGAGTCATGCACGGGCGGAATGATTGCCGAGCGGATTACCTCGGTGCCCGGAAGCTCGCGCTACTTTCTGGGCGGAGCGGTGGTGTACTCCAACGACCTGAAGACACTGTTTGCCGACATCCCTCCGCTGATGATCGAAGCGCATGGCGCGGTAAGCAGAGAAGTGGCGCTGGCGCTGGCGGAAAACATTCGCGAGATTTGCAGTGCCGATATCGGCGTCGGAGTCACGGGCGTCGCGGGCCCTGGGGGCGGCACGGAGGAGAAGCCGGTTGGCTTGGTGTACGTCGCAGTCACTAACGGTCGTGAGCAGAAAGTGGTGCAGCGGCGTTTCTTTGGGGCCGTGACCGCGTCCGCCGGTGGGCGAGCCAGCAGGCGCTCGACCTGGTGCGGCGCATGTTGATTTAGGTTTATATGCGCCTCTTCGTAGCACTCGACATCGACCGGGAGATACGCGAGCGAATCACCGAATTCCGCAAGCAAATGCGTCAACTTGCTCCGGATGTGCGCTGGGTAGCGCCGGAAACATTTCACGTCACACTACAATTTCTTGGCGAGACGAAGAAACTTGAGGAAGTCCAGCGGGCCCTGCGATCCGTGCGAGGTGCGCCTGTTGAGTTGAGCTTCCGTAATGCCGGATTCTTCCCTTCTCCGAAATCTCCGCGCGTATTCTGGGTCGGCATTGCAACAGACGAGCGCCTCCAGGAACTCGCAGACTCGGTTGGCAACGCACTTCAGCCCCTGGGGTGCCAGCGCGATGCTGGTCCTTTCAGGCCGCATTTGACGCTGGCTCGTGCAGGCAGTGGCCGGCCACGTCCGGTTCCCGGAGAGCATGACGCACCTGCCTTGCAGGTAGTACGGGCCAAACTCGAAACTCTTTCGCAACTCGATTTCGGTACAATGACCGCGCGCGAGTTCTATCTCTACGAGAGCAAGCTGTCCCCGGCGGGTGCCCAGTATACCAAGCTGTCGCGCTATCGGTTGGAATAGCTTCACGGATCATCGCACAATTTTGACCAGACTTTTACTCACTATCGTCGTAGTTTCCTATCTGCTGGGCTCGATACCATTCGGCTATCTGCTGGTACGCATTTTTCGGGGACAGGATGTCCGCCACACCGGCAGCGGGAACATTGGCGCAACGAATGTTGCGCGTACGGGCTCGAAGGGACTGGCAATTGCGACCTTGTTCCTCGATGCGTTGAAAGGCTATTCTGCGGTGGCGTTTGCCTTCTGGCTAGCGGGATCGCACCGCTTTACGCCGAGTGAGGTTCCAGTCAGTCTCTACAATTCTTCGTCGCAAACAATCAACAGCCGTACAGTTTTTTTGCTGATGTCGGTCGCTGCCTTTTGCGCGATCCTGGGGCACATGTTTACCGTGTGGCTGCGCTTTAAGGGCGGCAAGGGAGCGGCCACGGCTGCCGGCGCTTTTATGGCCCTAGCGCCGAAGTGCATGCTGTTTTCACTTCTTCTATTTGCGATCGTCTTCGCGTTAACGCGGTATGTCTCTCTGGGCAGTATCGTTGCCGCCGCGGCATTCCCTTGGTTGGTTCTATGGCTGAACCCGCCTGAGCGCAACACGGCTCCTATCCTTTTGGTGATTACAGCTTCGGCCGCGCTGATCATCGCCCGGCACAAGGACAATATCCGGCGCCTGCTGTCGGGCACCGAAAACCGGTTCCGTTGAAAGAGACCCGCTCGTGAGCGAAATCGCGGTCATTGGCGCAGGCGCGTGGGGCACGGCGATATCCATCGTTCTGGGGCGCAGGCAGACGCACCAGGTGCGCCTGTGGGCGCATGAGATCGAGGTACGAGAGAGCATTCGTGGTCGCCGAGTCAACGACTTGTTTCTGCCCCAACAGTCGATTCCAGAAGCGGTCGACTGCACCAACAGCCTCGAAAAGGCGCTACAGGGTGCCGCGATCGTCGTCAGCGTCATGCCGTCGCACCACACCCGCCGTGTGTTTCAGGAAATGCTGCCACACCTTCGGCCGGAGATGCTGTTCGTCAGCGCTACCAAAGGCATCGAGAACGATTCCCTACTGCGAATGACCGAAGTAATTACCCAGATCGTAGGGGATTCTGGCCGGTTTGCGCCGCGCATCGGAGCGTTAAGTGGGCCGACCTTCGCCAAGGAAGTTGCCAAGGGTGACCCTACCGCGCTCACAATCGCCTCAGCCGATCGGGAACTCGCGGGTACGGTGCAGAAGGAATTCAGCGATGCCAACTTCCGGGTGTACACCAACGACGATGTCATCGGCGTGGAGCTGGGTGGGGCCTTGAAAAACATCGTTGCCATTGCCGCTGGAGTGCTCTTCGGACTTGACCTTGGACACAGTACCGTGGCCGCGCTCATCACGCGGGGGCTGGCCGAGATCGCGAGGCTAGTTGTCGCCTGCGGAGGAAGAGCAGGGACCATGGCCGGACTTGCAGGACTAGGCGACCTGGTGCTCACCTGCACCGGCAGCCTCTCGCGAAACCGCAGCGTCGGGGTTGAGTTGGGGCGGGGGCGCAAGTTGGATGACATCATCGCGGGGATGCACGGCATGGTAGCGGAAGGCGTGCTCACCACTAACGCCGCTGTCGGACTGGCTCATCGGGCTGGAGTGGAAATGCCGATTACAGAGCAGATGCACGCGATCCTTCAGCAAGGGAAATCCGTGCAGGACGCGATACGAGACTTGATGAGACGCCCCTCCACGAGCGAAGTGGGACTCTATCGGAATTGACTGCCAAAAGCGTGCGAGTGGGAAGTCCGTCAAGGATTCACCTGCGAATCGTTTGCAACCTCAACTTCCTGGCTTTGTACCGGTCATACGGTCAAAGAAATTCGCCATGATCTTCTTCACGTCGTCCTCAGGCATGAGGGTGCGATCGAGCATGTGATCCAGCGTGAGGCCGTTACTCAGAGCCGACAACGACATTGCGACGGCATTAGCAGAAGCCGGGAGATCCCGCCCCAGGCCTTCCATGACGTTGTGCAGAATGCTGACCCTGGAGCTCATAAACCGGCGATTCATGGCTGCCAGTCGCGCCTTCACTTGAGGGTGGCGGACGGCGAACAACTTGAATTCCAGGGCCAGCAGGCTCCAGCGGCGATCCAGCCTCATGTCCAGGAAAAAAGCCCGCAGCGCCTTCAGCTTGGCCGACGGGTCTTGGAACTTCTCCATCCTGCTCCGCACTTTTTCGACACGCGACGATATCTCCGTCTCCAGCAGCGCGAAAAACAAATCTTCCTTGCTCTTGAAGTTAGCGTAGAAGGCGCCTCGCGTGTAGCCTGCGTCAGCGGCGATTTCCTCGATTTTGGCGGCTTCGAATCCGTCGCGCGCGAAGATCTTTTCGGCGGATCGAATCAAGAGGGCGCGCGTGAGTTCGGTGCGCTCCTGCCGACGAGATGAAGACCCCGTCCTTTTCATATATCCTCGAATCGACACCTAGTGGCCGACGGCGTTGGATGCCGATTTTTGCGCAACGCCGCTGCCTGGAAACACATCTAAAACGGTGGTTTGTACGATGTCATACATGCATGTATGTACTGAATACAACATGGAACGACCTGAAAGCAATGCAAACAAGAAGGGTTGCCCTGCTCTTTTCGCCGGGCTAGTCGCTGTCACCGTCGCGTTGGCATGGTCTTCCGCCATGGGGCAGAGTTCCGGTCAGACTTTGTCTCCCCTTCCCTCGGCTGAGCAGGTCATCCAGCGGCTGCAGGATCCTTATGCAGGTTCGATTCCGCAGGGCAAAGCGACGTCTGAGACGATTGATCTGACCGTGGAAGATGCTCTTGACCGCGGATTGAAGTACAACCTAGGGCTGTACCTGAGCGCACGGGCTACGGAGCAAAGCCGTGCCGCCCACCTTCGTGCCCTCAGCGACATCCTGCCGGTCGTCAATGGATCGTTCTCCGAAGCAGCGGAGAGACTAAATTTGAAAGCCTTCGGCTTTAACTTCCCTGGATTCCCGAGTTCAGTGGGTCCGTTCGGCCTGACCGAGTTGCAAGCGACGGGCACCTGGGCCCCGCTTAATCTGCATTACATCGACAACGTCCGGTCGGCAACCCAGAATGTGAAGGCCGCGCAGTTCAGCTACAAGGACGCACGAGACACGGTAGTGCTTGCAGTAGGCGCGAACTATCTACTTACCATAGCAAATGAATCCCGCGTGGCGGCGGCTGAGGCTGAGCTGAAGACGGCCCAGGCGCTGTATCAGTTGGCCGTCGATCAGGAAGCGGCGGGCATCGCGCCGCAAATCGATACCCTACGCGCGCGTGTGCAGCTGCAAACTCAACAGGAGTTGGTGATCACGGCGCACAACGACCTGGAAAAGCAGCGCATTGCTCTGGCTCGCGTCATTGGACTACCGGTGCAGCAGAAGTTTCGCTTGGTCAACCGGGTTCCCTACCGGCCACTACCGGAGACGGAGATCGAGAATGCGTACGCGCGAGCGTTGCAGACTCGTCCCGACTACCAGGCTGCCCTGGCTCTACTAAGGGCCGCCCAGCTCAGCCGAGATGCCGCTTGGAAACAGCGGCTGCCGTCGATTGGATTTTCTGGGAACTACGGTGTGCTGGGTTACACGCCCTCTTCGATGGCGCCCAATTGGACAGCGGCGGCTACCTTGGCGATCCCGATTTTCCAAGGTGGCAAAGTCGAATCCGACATCCAGCAGGCTGACGCAATCCTCAAGCAACGCCAAGCCCAGGTGGACAATCTGAAGGGGGGGATTGAGCAGGACATCCAGGATGCCTTGCTCGATCTAAAGGCCGCCGTGCAACAGGTTGAGGTAGCGAAGACGGGACTTGACTATGCGCAGCAGACGCTCGAGCAGTCGCAGGACCGCTTCGCCGCCGGCGTCACCAATAACGTGGAAGTAATCCAGGCGCAGCAGCAGCTTGCCTCGGCTAACGATCAGTACATCACCAGCTTGTACGGGTACAACATCGGGAAGGTCGCTTTTGGCGCGAGCCATCGGCAACGCGGAGCAGGCGGTCAAGCGGTATCTGGCCGAACCGGGCAGTACGCTGCCTACGAATGCGAAGCTGCTGGTCCTGGAAATATGGACAACGCGCCCCCAACGACGCCCAACGTCGCTCCTGGCTCGGCTGGGACGGCGGGAGCAGTTTATGCCTCCCCGCCACAGCGGACCGCGGCTCCGGGCGACGAGCCTGTTCCCACACCGCAGAATCCAAGCAGTGGCAATCCCCCGTCCGCCACTATTCCTCGAGAATAATTTACTGACAGGTGAAAAGATGAGTCCGAGCACGACCGATCAAAATGAGTTGGACCGGCCTGAAGTTTCGAATCGACCTGAGGAAGAGCACGTTGATCCGGAGGCGAAACGTTACGAGGAAGACCGTCGCGGCTTCTTCCAGAAGCATCCCGCTGCTAAACCGATAGTCTTCCTGATCGCGATCGTGGCCGTCGTGCTGGTCGGTTGGTTCTGGTGGGAGAGCCGCCACTGGGAAAGCACCGACGACGCTGAGATTGACGGCTATATTTACCCCATCAGTGCACGCGTCAGTGGGCAAGTGGTCAAGGTAAACTACGACGACGGGCAAGTGGTGCGCAAAGGCGATGTGCTGGTGCAAATCGACCCGACGGATTACCAGGTAGCCTTAGAGCGTGCGCAGGCCGACTACCGCGACCAGCAAGCGCAGGCGGTGGCCGCACAATACGGAGTGCCCGTTTCCAGCGTGGGCTCGCATAGCCAGATCCGCTCCGCCACAGCCGATATGGACTCCGCCCAGGCAGGCGTGACCGCCGCACTGAAACAGGTGCAAGCCGCAAAGGCACAGGTCGAGGAGGCGCAAGCGAATGCCTACAAGCTCAATACCGACGTTGAGCGTTATCGCCTGCTGTTAGGGAAGCGGGAGATTTCGCAACAGCAATTCGACCAGGCGACGGCGGCGGCCACCGCCGCCAATGCTACGGTCAGCGCGCGTCAGGCGGAATTGTTAGCCGCGCAGGCGCAAGTAAAACAAGCTCAATCCCGCATCGAGCAGGCCGCCGCCGAAGTGCGCAATGCGCGGGCGACCCCAAACACGGTGGCCGCTACCAAGGCCAAGGCGGAGTCCGCCGATGCGCTGGCACAACGCTCTAAAGCTGCACTTGATCAGGCACAACTCAATCTCTCCTACACGACCATCCTGGCGCCCGTCGATGGCGTGGTAGGCAAGCGGTCCGTGCAAGTAGGAGAGAACGTCTCCAGCGGCCAGGACCTGATGGCCATCGTTCCGCTTCGTGATGTTTGGGTCACGGCCAACTTCAAGGAAACCCAACTCGCCCACATGAGGCCAGGGGAACCCGCGAAGATCAAGGTCGATACCTACGGAGGGCGCAAGTGGAATGGGCACGTGACCAGTATCGGAGGAGCGACGGGCGCAAAGTACAGCCTGTTACCGCCGGAGAACGCAACCGGGAACTATGTCAAAGTCGTGCAGCGCATTCCCGTACGAATCGACTTCGATGGCAACGATAAACCTGACTTCAACAAAGATGGCTTGCTGCGTCCGGGCATGTCTGTCGAGCCAGATGTCAAGGTGCGATAACCACAATTATTTCGTTTTATTATTAGCAGAGGAAGTCTCTCCTTGGGGATGAATTTCTAGGCGATCGTCTGCATGCGGCGTAGATTCGAATAGTCCCAAAATGGAATAATTCCGCTCCTTTCCGTCTGCTTACGTGTACCGTAGTCATTGCTATTGTCGCCCTGTAATGTGGGTATGCAGACCTCAAAGGGCCGAAACAGGAGAGCTGCTGCGGAACTTTCTGCCGGTCTCTTCATTTTTTTCTTAGAATTTTTTGCAATCGCTGTCATACTTCTGGGGAGGCCGAAGTCAGCGCCAAACTTTTCGTCATGAACTACAACGTTCTGCCCAGTCTAATTGCGCTTGCGATTATGGTCGCGGTTTTCCGCGCCATTTTGCGTCAGGGCGCGGCCGATCGGCTGCAGCTATGGCTGACGGCCTGGATCCTCGTACTCATACACTTCGTGGCCCAGTTTGTAGACGTAGGACACGGTCTTTGGGACCAGATAGCGACCGCCGTTAGCGTCGGGGCTCTGGAACTGGCAAGCATATCCTTCCTGATCTCCATGTCGCCACGCGCGAACAACCGTCGTCGTCAGTTGCTGCTCGGAGCGGTGCTCGGTCTTCCCGCTCTGGCCTATACGACTGCGGTGGTTTGGGAGTTTGCGGCGCACAGCTTCTACTATGGCGTGGTGGTAGCCGCCCTCGCCGCCACTTCGCTGCTAGCCTGGAACTGGTATCGCGATAGGTTTTCGTATTTGGTCAGCCTGCTGCTTGGCTCGGCGGCGTTCTCCTCCATTTTGATCTGGATGATTGCACGCAACCATGCCGACCTGGGTATCTACATTATCCTGGCGGGCTTCAATTTTGTTGCTGCCCTTTTGTACTGGCGCCATTTCGAACGTGCCACGGCAGGCGTGCTGACCACCGTTTTCGGCTTTATCGCCTGGGGCGCGGTCTTTCCCATCGGAATGTTCTTACAACTCTATTCTCCATCGACGATCGTTCAATCTGAGGTTTGGAACATTCCAAAGTACTTCGTCGCCGTCGGAATGATTCTTACTCTTCTTGAAGACCAGATTCACAAGAACGAATATCTGGCATATCACGACGCATTGACCGGGCTGCCTAACCGGCGACTGCTCGAAGATCGATTGGAACAGGCCCTGGCTCACGCGGCACGAGCCGGGAACAAGGTGGCTGTGCTTTTGCTTGACCTCGACCGCTTCAAAGAAGTGAACGACACCTTTGGGCACCGAATTGGAGATTTGGCTTTGCAGCAGGTGGTATTGCGACTGTCCAGCCGAATGCGCGCCGCCGACACCCTCGCTCGTTCAGGAGGCGACGAGTTCACCGTGGTTAGCGACGTGTCTGATCAACACGGGGCCGACATTCTGATCTCGGCCCTCGAGTCGGCGCTCGCGGTTCCGCTAAAGGTGGAAGGACAATTGATTCAAACAGGCATGAGCATCGGCGTAGCCCTTTACCCCGATCACGGTCACAGTCCCGACGAATTGCGGGCCGCCGCCGACCAGGCGATGTACATGGCGAAACGCGGTGGGCGCAGCGCCGAAACCGAAAATGTCATCGCCTTCCCGCAGTCCCCAGCCTAGCGATATAGTGTCCTCTTCTGGGTACTGGGCTAGTTAGCCCACTACCCTCTTCTGCGCTGGTTGTCCGTTTCCGTGTGTCTGAGGTAGGCTCGAATGGAGTCGCGCCTCTCCGATGAGGCGATTTTGTCCCGCGCCGGGATGGCGAAACTGGCAGACGCAGCGGACTTAAAATCCGCAGACCCGAAAGGGTTGTGGGGGTTCAAGTCCCCCTCCCGGCACCAAACATCTGCTTTATATTCATAAGTTTTGTTAAATATTTCACAGCGGCTTTCTTGCTTGGCACACGGATCATCTCGACTGACGCATGCAAGGTATTGGGCGCAAGGTGAGCGTAGCGGGCCGGCTACCGCTTACCAGATGTCTCTGTGGCCGCTTGGTTTAAACCATCAGGAGGATGCTCCTTGTCGAGGGCGGCCTGTTGTCTCTTCGCATGCGGCTTAGGCATTGCTTTGTTTGTAAGGGTTTGGCATCTCTCTCCAGGCTTAGCGCCACAGGCTGGGCATTCAAAGTCGACTGCATTCAGCATGCCCACAGTCTACGCCGAACTCATCGCGGTGAAAGGCCCGATAATTCCCCGTGAAAGCGTGTCCGAAAGTCCTTGCGTAGGTCGCGAAATTGCCGTTTCTAGCGGAGATCTTGAAGAGAGCCCACCTCAGCTGGCGGAGCGTCACTCTCCATCGGAATCTCAATTCCGTCAGTCAGATCATTTGCGAGACATCTTGACACCTGCTAGTTCATCCCCCGCCGCTGATCCCACTAAACGGGCTGCTATACTCTCGGCGGATGTTTTCTCTGAGGCCCTGTTGACTTCATGTATCTTGCGCGGACTTCACGAACGCGCTCTGGCAATGTCCGCTCCGGCCCTTGGACGGCGCCGCTGGAAACCGCTCCATTCCGCATCCTGCTCGTTTTGATACTGGGGTTAGCGACCGAACTAGGCTTCGCGACACAGACCTCACCGTCAGCATCGCACGCCGACATCAACAAAGAGGCACAGGCAGCCTATCGAGCAGGCACCACGGCGGTCGGTAATAACGACTTCCAGGCCGCAGAAGCACACTTTGAGAAAGTTGTTCGCCTTGTGCCTCAGGTCGAAGAAGGCCACAGCGCCTTGGGCGCAGTCCTAATGCGTCTGGGGAAATTCCCGCAAGCGATTAAAGAGTTGGAAAAAGCGCTCGCGCTGAAGCCTGGCGATTTTTCGGCCCAGACCAACCTCGCCTTGGCGTATGAGCAAACGGGCGCGAACCAGAAAGCGATTGTTCTATTTGAAAAAGTCGAGGCAGAAGCGCAACGAAAGCCCGCAACAGATCTTTCCCCCGAGCTTCCTTCGTTTGTTCTGGCGGCGTACGCTCGCTCGCTCGCGGCCACGGGTCAGCTCCCCGCAGCAATCGCCAAGATGAATGCTGCCGTCGCCAAATCGCCGCAGACCGCCGAACTCTATGACGCTTTGGGCTCGCTGTATGCGCAGCAGCGAAGTTGGACTTCTGCGGTCGAGGAGTTCCAGGAGGCGATCCGGCTGAATCCGCAGTTCGCGGCGGCTCACATGCATATGGGAGTAGCGTTGCTGGTGCAGCAACAGCCGTCGGCGGCTATTACGGAGCTGACCCTCGCATCCCAGCTCGCTCCTAACAGCGCGGTCACAGCCACAGAGTTAGGTAAGGCTTACGTAGCGAATAATGAGGACGATAAGGCCATCGTGGCGTTGCAGCGAGCGGTCAGCCTCGATTCCGGGTCGACGGAAGCCAAGTATCAACTTGCTCTGGCGCTGCAGCGCACCGGCAACGACCGCGACGCAGTTCCGCTGCTTCGCCAGGTCGTGGAAGCCGAGCCAAAGAACGCAGATGCCGGCGCCAGTCTGGGCTTCGCTCTTCTTCATACTGGAAACGCGAAGGACGCGATACCGTTTCTTGAGCGTGCGCTCGCACAGAACCCTGACGATCCCACTACGCATCTGAATCTCGCGGCTGCGTACATGCAAATGAACGAAGTTGACGAGGCCATCCATGTCCTTAGCTCTGGCCTGAAGACCAACCCCCAGAACTTCCAGCTGCACTACAACCTTGGACTCGCATTCAAGTTGAAGGACGACAATGCAGGTGCTATCCCCGAGTTGGAGACTGCAGCCAAGCTGAACCCTTCCGCGTATGAGCCGCACTACACGCTAGGCATCATTTATATGCAGGATGGCCGCTACGATGACGCAGCGCCCGAACTCGCGCTGGCGATGAAGCTGCACCCCGACAATGCCGAAGGCTGGGCGACACTTGGAAGTGTGTATCGCAAGATGAACAAACTGCCGGAGGCGGCCGACGCTCTGCGCGAAGCGATTCGTCAAGAGCCCGACCAACCCGACCCCCATCTCACTTTGGCTACCGTGTTGGCACAGCGAGGACAAGCGGCTGAGGCAGCCGCCGAGCGCAAAAAAGGGGCGGAGTTGGAGCGCGTGGTCATGAATCGCCAGAGGGCCACAGTATCCACGAATTCCGGCAACTCACTGCTACAGAAGGGACAGGTTGCAGATGCCATCGAGCGCTATCAGGAGGCGCTTAGCGACGATCCCAACTACGCCGAGGCGCACCGCGGGTTGGCCAATGCGCTGGAGAGCGAAGGCAAGAAGGCGGAAGCCGCGGCTGAACGCCAAAAGGCGGACGAGCTGGAAAAGGCAGGGCCGTAATCCTGAGGTGGCACGCGGCAATCCTTGCGAATCGCGCCATTTACATGAAGCTCGGGATGCGCTATACAGAATGCACAGGGTGGCAACCAAGGCGACATAAGAGTGGAACTCTCTGTGCAAAGTCCCGCAGAGCCCTGAAATATAGCAAATGCCGGCAGTCCACAGGATGAACCGGAAAGGATGGTTCATCCAGGTAGGTTGTGATGAAGTCTCGATTGGGCCGAATCATCGTGAGTGCCGGCAGTTTCGTGGTTGGCCTTACATTGCTCATGGGGACCGTTCGGTTCACCGCGCACGCTCAGTCCGATGAAAGCCAGGAACGCAAAAACTATTCCGACAGGATATGGCAGACGTATAACTTTCGCTTCGGCAAAGACAACCTCTCCCTTCCCGGCAACGCTGCTATCGAAGGCAACGAGTTCATTCAGCCGGGCGCTTTTCCCAACGCCAAGTACTGTGGCCATTGCCACGAAGAGGCTTATCACCAGTGGCGCCAGGCGTTGCACTCCAACTCATTCCGCACGCCCTTCTACCGGACGAGCGTCAACATCCTGATCCGCACCAAAGGCATCGAGTTTTCGCGACACTGCGATAGCTGCCACAATCCGGTTGCCGTAGTCACGGGGGCCCTGACACAGGGCGCTAACGTGGATCGTTCCTTTGACCAGGACGGCGTGAGTTGCACCACCTGTCATTCGATTCAGCGCTTGCAGTCGACCTCGGGTAATGGCAGCTACGTGATGGGCGTTCCCGCTGTGATCGTGGACGAGAAGGGGAACCGTATTCCCGGCGAAGTTCCCTTCCCTGACATCCTGGCGCATCCAGAGCGTCACTCGCAGGCCGTCATGCAACCGTTCTACCGGACGCCGGAATTCTGTGCCGCCTGCCACAAGGCCAACCTGCCCAATCCTCTGAACGACTACAAGTTCATCCGCGCTTTCACCTCGTATGATGAGTGGCAGAATTCCAAGTTCTCCAAGCGTAACCCGTTGACTTTTTACTCGGCTGACTACACCACCTGTCAAGGCTGCCACATGCGTCGCGCAGCGGCCACGCTGCCGGACTATGGCACCAAGGGAGGATCATTCGCTTCCCATCGCTGGCTGGCCGGTAACACGGCAGTACCGTTCTACTACGGCTTCGACGAGCAACTGCAGAAGACGATCGAGTTCTTGAAGGCGGGCAACTACCTCAACGTGGACATTTTCGCGCTGAAGAGAGCCCGCGACGACAACATGATCGCGCCGCTGGGCTCGGTGCCCTTTCAGCTTGAGCCCAACGATGTGGTGGAAGCTTACGTCGTCATCCAGAACAAGAATATTGGTCACTCACTGATTCCCGAGGTTCGCGACCTCTTCCAAGCGTGGGTCGAGGTTACGGTGAAGGACGCTGCCGGTAACGATATCTATCACAGCGGCTTCCTGAAGCCCGACGGCATGCTGGATACTCGGGCGCACAGCTTCACCAACCGGCCAGTGAATCTCTCCGGCGAGTTTGTCGACAATCACAAGGTCTGGACGATCCATTCCATGGCCTATGACAACTCGATTCAGTCTGGACGCTCCGCGCTGGTGCGGTATGAATTCCAGGTGCCACCTGATGTGAAGGGGCCGCTCAGCATCACTGCCCGGGTGAACTACCGTCACTTTCGTCAGAGTTATCTCAACAATGTGTTTGGTCCGGATCATCCACTTTACCCCGTAGTCGAGCTGGCTTCACGCACCCGCACGTTGAACATGGGCATGAATCAGCCCGTCGCTCCCGAACCCGGCGACAATCAGGACTGGATGCGCTGGAACAATGTCGGCATTGGGTTCCTTGACCAACAGCAATACTCCGACGCCATCCACGCCTTCGAGCTAGTTGTGAAGCTGCGGCCCGACTATGACGATGGCTATGTCAACGTCGGTCTGACCTACATCGAGTGGGAAAAGTATTCGGCAGCGCGGCCTCCTCTCGAAAAAGCTCTGCAGTTGCATCCTGCCTACGGTCGTGCGCTCTACTACCTCGCGTTGGTGGAACGGCGCGAGGGGCATCCTGAGGCTGAGGTCGCCGATCTGCAGAAGGTAGTGGAACAGTATCCGGACTCGCGCGATGCCCGTCGCGAACTAGGCATCGCCTACTATCAGCAGCACCGCTCCGATGACGCGGTGGCCCAGTTTGAAGCCTTGCAGGCAATCGATCCGGACGACTTGGCTGCCCACTATAATCTTGCCATCCTGTATCGCCGTAAGGGGATGAAGACCAAGGCCGCCCAACAGGCGGCGTTGTATGCCACCGAGAGAATCGACCCTGCAGCACCAACTTATTCACTCGATTATTTACGCAAACATCCCGAGATTTCGACTGAGAGCGTGCCGTGGCACATGCACACGGATCTGGAGCCGGGAGCGGCCAGCGGCATCGGTCACCAGTAGTTTGAGGAGGAGTTGCTTTGCAGTGGGATCGCCGGAAGTTTCTTCGTTCGCTCAGTCGTACAGCGCTCGTCCTTCCATTCACGGACATTCTGGCCCTGGCCGCTCCTCCTCTGCAGCAGGAGGTTCCACAGAGTGGGACCAAACAGAAGATTGGTCCCATCGAGCGTAGCTACGACGCTAAGCCCGCCCCTCCGCCGCCGGGTCCGAAATCGCCAATTGAAGGCACGCCGCTGGGTGTCAGCTTCGTCGATGTCGTCAAGGGTTCGGGGCTCGCGGTCGAAACCATCTACGGAGGTGTGGGCAAGAACAAGTATCTGCTGGAAACGACCGGTTGCGGCCTCGCCTTCTACGACTACGACAACGATGGCTGGCTGGACGTCTTTCTGGTGAATGGATGGCGGCTGGAAGGATTCGCCAAGGGCCAGGAACCGCACTGCCATCTTTTCAAGAACAATCGCGACGGCACCTTCACTGATGTCACCAAGGGCTCGGGCCTTGAGAACCGTACCGGTTGGGGGCAGGCTTGCTGCGTCGGTGACTATGACAATGATGGGCACGACGATCTGTTTGTGACTTACTACGGACAAAATGCCCTCTACCACAACAACGGCAATGGAACGTTCACCGACGTAACAGAGCATGCCGGGCTGATCCAGCCTGGACCGAAGACACGCTGGAATACCGGTTGTACCTGGGTCGACTACGACCGCGACGGGTATCTCGATTTGTTTGTTGCCAACTACGTGGACTTTGATCTGAAAACTGCTCCTCTTCCCGAAGACGGCCCGTGTACCTACAAAGGCATTCTGGTCGCCTGTGGTCCTCCGGGGCTGTCGGGCGGAAAGAACATTCTGTACCACAACAACGGAGATGGGACCTTCATTGACGTGAGCGAGAAGGCGGGGATGTGGACCGCCATTGGCACCTATGGTCTTAGCGTGGCCGCGTCGGATCTCAATAACGATGGGTGGCCCGACATCTATGTGGCCAATGACTCCGCGCCCGCGACGCTGTACCTGAATCAGAAGGACGGCACCTTCAAGGACGTCGCCATCGAAGCTGGAGCGGCTCTGTCGGCTGAGGCAAAGCCCCAGGCCGGGATGGGCGTTTCGATCGGCGACTACAATCGCGACGGCAACCTTGACGTCGTAAAGACGAACTTTGCCGGCGACACCGACTCGCTCTATACGAATCTCGGCGACGCTGTCTTCGAAGATCGCACCTATCCCAGCGGACTTGGTGTCAACACGCGCCTGTTGGGCTGGGGCGTTGGCTTCTTCGATATGGACAATGACGGTTGGCTCGACATACTGATGTCCAATGGTCACGTCTATCCCGAGGTGGACAAGTCGAAGGCTGACCTAAAGTACGCCGAGCACAAATATCTCTACCGCAACTTGCGCAACGGAAGGTTCGAAGAGGTCACCAACCAGGGTGGCCCAGGGATTCTGGAGAGCGCACCGGCGCGCGGTTGCGCCTTTGGCGACTACGACAACGATGGCGACCTGGACATCGCGGTCAACTGCGTCAATGCAATTCCCCAGCTCCTCCGTTGCGATTCCACGCTTAATCGGAACTGGATCAAGATTAAGCTGGTAGGCGTGAAATCCAACCGCACCGGTATCGGCAGTCGCGTGATTGTGACGGCGAAGACCGTCCCGACCGCTGAGAAACCGCTAGTCCAAATGGACGAGCTGCGCAGCGGCGGTAGCTACTTTTCGCAGAATGACATGCGCATGCACTTCGGCCTGGAGCATGCAGCCAAGATCGATACGGTGGAGATTCGCTGGTTAAGCGGACAGGTCGATCAATTGAAAGATCTGGAAGTAAACCGTCTCTATGTCATTCAGGAGGGCGGAAAAATCCTGAAGGCGGAAGCGCTGAAACCCGCGACGAAATCGTAGCCCGCTTGCAAGAATGAAACTGCAAGCCGAAAGACAGCTCCTTTGATGCGAAGCTCTTGCACACTTTTGCTCGGCTTGACGCTGCTCATGCCTAACGTGTGTCATGGGCAAGCGAAGTGTCCCTGGATGAATGCAGCGACTGCAGGCGGGATTCTTGGCGGTGCGGTGACTGCGACCGCCAACGTCAGCGATCAGGGCGGTGGCGTCTGCGAATTTTCGCTACAGCAGGGAGCCGTACTTCACCAGCTGCGCGTCTCGGTCGGCATCATGAGCGACATCCCCAAACAATTCCCAACATACCTCGCGCAATGCCCGTCGAACAGCACCCCGCTTGGGGGTATTGGGAATGAAGCGGTGATTTGCAGCGTCGAGGCCCAGCCTGACCAGGATGCCGAACAAGTGGTCGGCAGGGTGCGTGATCAGGCTTTCGTTGTGAGCGTGAGCTCCAGCGTCCAGAACGATCCTTCGATGACGCCGAAGATGCGTCGCGAGAAGGCGAATCTCGTGGCGGAGCAGATAGCCGGAATCCTTTTCTAGAGTCCTGTAACCGAGATTCGCAGAATAATTGTGGAAAGCGTTATCGATCCAGGTTTGCGAACCCCAGGGCTAAAGCTCAGTTTTTCAATGGCAACCGTGCGGCCCGGCTGAAGCGGGCCCTTTCAAGGCGATCCAGACTTCTGTAGCGAGCTGGAGGACGCGAAGCCGCGACAACGGGTTTTGCCGCGAGCCCTGTGTCCTGCGTAGCCACGCTTCTATCTCACGTTGCAACTGCCGTTGTCTGCGGCAATGCTATCCACCTGGAAGAACCGCATACCACGCGGCGTACCTTCGTCGCTGCTGGCGCTGGCATCGCGATTGTTATCGCGGTAACCTTGCAATGTAACCATGTCACCAACATGGCTTGCTAGAGCTTTGTTGTCTCCGACGAGCAAGTGGACGTTTCCATTTTCCCGAACCAGCCGGTAGCTCTGAGGAGCGCCTTGCGAACATCCGGAAAGTTCGGTTGTTGGACCCGTTGCTGCGGGGTTTGCCTGGCTTAGCAAGGACGACTTGCTTTGCCCTAATGCGCTTACGGCACCTGCCAGCAGCAGCACCATTAGTGAAACCCCTAATCTCATGACTAGCCTCCTGTCGGCACTGCTCGCTTAGCTGTAGAAACTTGCAGGGTAGGTTGTCAGGCGGCTACGAGTCAGCGCCCGATATTTTCACCTGATTTTGATGTTGAAATGTGTCCAAGCGATGTCCAGAGCAGGAGCTTTTCCCATCGGCGTCGGTAGCTCAGCAGATAACAGCCGTTGCGTACACGCTGGGTTGACCTGACTTCGTGGGCAGCCTAACATAACCGCCAAATGGAAACCGCGGCCCTGGGAATGATCGGCCAGACTGTTTCTCACTATCGCATCGTGGGAAAACTTGGTGGCGGCGGTATGGGCGTGGTTTATGACGCAGTTGATACGCGCCTGGGCCGCCACGTGGCTTTGAAGTTTCTCCCCGACAGCCTGCTCAACGATCGCAAGACCCTGGACCGCTTCCTCCTGGAAGCTCGTACGGCTTCGCAGTTGAACCACCCTGGCATTTGCACCATCCACGAGATTGAGGATTTCGAAGGCCATCCCTTCATTGTGATGGAGAAGCTGGAAGGGACAAGCCTGAAAGACCGTATGCACGGGGAGCCGATGGAGGTAGACGAAATCCTCGACATCGGAATTCAGGTGGCCGACGCTTTGGCCGCTTGCCATGCCAAGGGAATCATTCATCGCGACATCAAGCCGGCCAACATCTTTCTGACGCAGAGCGGTCAGGCCAAGCTTCTTGACTTTGGCCTGGCAAAGCTCTCGCGCGGCGTAGACACCGGCGAGGGATTGTCAGAGGACCCGCTGTCGGTTGCAGGCGACATTTTTGGAACCGCGGTTTACATGTCTCCCGAGCAGGCCCGTGGCGAAGAACTCGACCCCCGCAGCGACCTGTTCTCGCTGGGCGTCGTGCTTTACCAGATGGCGACGGGACAAAAGCCTTTCGCCGGAACCAATGCGGTGACCACCCTGGATGCGATCCTGAACAAAAAGCCGGTCTCTCCGCTAAAGCTGAACCCTGCGCTTCCCGCAGACCTGGAAGGCATCCTCGGCCGGGCCATGGAAAAGAACCGGGGCAGCCGCTATCCGACCGCGCTTGCCATGAAGGGTGATCTCCAATCGCTGAAGCGCGAAACGGAGCCGGGGTTGAGCACGAGCGGACGGCTGCGCGCTGCCTTGCCGTACCGCATCCAGACAAGTACATTTCAAACCTCGAGCCGAATCCAGATCTATGTCCTGCTAGGGGTCATCGCGTTGCTCCTGACCCTGTTGATACCGGTGGGGGCGTGGTGGCTCAAGCATCGGCCCGGGGCTGGCGGCGCCGCTAAGAATACCATCGCCGTGCTGCCTTTGCAGAACGTGAACGGCGATGTCAGCGTTGACTTTCTTCGCTTCGCGCTGGCCGACGAAATCGCCAATGTGCTCACCTACACGCGCACTCTGGACGTCCGCCCTTCGTCGAGCACGCAAAAGTACGCGGCGAACAACGTCGATCCGGAGCAGGCGGGACATCAGCTGCACGTTGCTACGGTTCTGACTGGACATTTTTTGAAGCAAGGGGACAATCTGCTGGTCACGCTGGAGGCCATCGACGTCAACCACGACCGGCTGCTTTGGCAAACCAGCTTCACCGCGCCCGCCCAGGACCTTATTGCTTTGCAGGGAGCAATGGCTGCCCAGGTGCGTCAAGGATTGCTCCCGATGCTGGGTGTGGCCGGCGGGCCCGCCGAAGCGGGCACTCGTCCCAAGAACCCGGAAGCCTATGACCTCTACCTGCATAGCGTCGCCCTACCCCACGATCCCGCAGCCAACAAAGACGCCATCGCAGTGCTTGAGCACGTCGTAGAGATGGATCCCACCTACGCTCCAGCCTGGGAGCAATTGGGCTTGCGTTGCTACTTTGACGCGACCTATTCCGACGGTGGCGAAGCTATGTTCCAGCGGTCCAACCAGGCCTACGAGCGCGCTTTGGCCCTGGATCCAGATCTCAGTATTGCCGCAAGCCAGCTGATCACCAACCACGTCGAGAGAGGTGAGTTAGGCAAAGCCTACGAGGCGGCGCAGGCACTGGTCAAGCGCCGTCCTGAGAGCGCTCAGGCCCACTTCGCATTGAGCTATGTTTATCGTTACGCGGGGATGCTGGAGCAATCCACCAGGGAATGTGATGCTGCCCTGGCGCTCGATCCCGGTAACTACACCTTCCGCTCTTGTGCGTGGGCCTTCATGGAACTGGGCAACACTGCGCGGGCCAGGGACTTCGTACGCCTGGACGCCGGCTCGGAATGGGCCGCTTACGTGTTGCCATCCATTCTTCTGCGCGAGGGCAAAATCGCGGAGGCGCGGGAAGCCGTCAAGCGCATGCCCACCGCTCCTCGTTATCACCGCGATCTGTTGGAAGCTTGCCTGCAACTGCGGCCAGCCGCAGACCTGGACCGCATAGCGCAGGAACTGGAAACGAACCAGGCGTCGGAAGCAGATCCTGAGATCCTGTACTACGAAGGAGCTCTACTCGGATATTGTGGCAAAAAGTCAGTTGCGCTCAACCTGCTGCAGAGCGCCGTTGAAAGGAACTATTGTGCCTACTCTAATATCGTTTATGACCCGCTGCTGGCCAAGCTGCGCGCTGACCCTGCCATTGACAAGGTGTTAACGTCGGCCCGGGAGTGCCAGGAGGCGGTCCAGTCATCGAGCAATGCGGCTGCCCGATAACGACCTGAAACTCGCCCCACTCGCAACGGGCACGATCCTGCACCGTCACCGTGTTATCACGATTGACCGTGCGCTCATAGTGCAACGATAAGACGCGCTCCAGATCGCGCCGCGGGCAACGGGTGAAGGCGGTGCCGCGCAGGCTGGCAGCTTCCAGGATCAGGAGTGTCGGCTGCACCGCGGTCGAGGGACTCTCAATTTGACGCGCCATAGCAGCGGATAGCTGTGAAACATAATGAATTCGAGTTCATAATCCCGGCCATCGCAAAATCCGTCCTTATCACAGACAAGCCGCGACGCCTGCGCCTAACTTGGGGTTAGCCCAGCGGAATGCGGCTTGGCGGAAACTGAGCAACCTCCTTCCCACTATGGGAATCAAAAACCGCTGGTGCAGGATAATGAATTTATGTTCAGTATACTGAACATTATTCTTGCCTGGGCAGCAGAGGAGCGATACGGTTTGTACATCATGCGGAATTGATGTTCACCCTATTGAACATTTCGGGTTCGCGTGCGAAGTCTGCAATCAACTTCGGTCGTTAGACCCTACTCTTAATCCGAACCTGACGAGAGGAGATCACGAAGATGGCGGCGCATCAAACTGCTGCTGAACTTGCACAATCCTGGAAGAGCGATCCGCGCTGGAAAGGCGTCACCCGGCCCTATTCCCCGGAAGATGTCGTGCGTTTGCGCGGTACCCTTCCCATCGAGTACACCCTTGCCCGCGTAGGCGCAGAACGCCTATGGGAGATGTTGAATAGCGATAAGTACGTGAACGCCCTGGGCGCCATGAGCGGCAACCAGGCCGTGCAGATGGTTGCGGCCGGACTGAAGGCCATTTACGTGAGCGGCTGGCAGGTTGCTGCCGACGCTAACAACGCCGGCCAGATGTATCCCGACCAGAGCCTCTACCCTGCCGACTCGGTGCCCAACCTTTGCCGCCGCCTGAACAACGCGCTGACCCGCGCAGATCAGATCCACCACTCTGAAGGCAAGAACGGCATCAATTGGTTTGCGCCGCTCATCGCCGACGCCGAGGCCGGTTTCGGCGGCACCCTGAACGCCTTCGAGTTGATGAAGTCGATGATCGAAGCCGGCGCCGCCTGCGTGCACTTCGAAGATCAGCTATCGTCCGCCAAGAAGTGCGGACACCTCGGTGGGAAAGTGTTAGTTCCGACCACGGAGGCCGTGCAGAAGTTGGTAGCCGCCCGTCTTGCGGCCGATGTGCTCGGTGTTCCGACGCTGGTGCTGGCTCGCACCGACGCCAACAGCGCGCATCTGCTGACCAGCGACATCGATCCTTACGATCGCATCTTCCTGACTGGCGAGCGCACTTCGGAAGGCTTTTTCTGCATCCATGGCGGTCTCGACTCGGCCATCGCGCGCGGACTGGCCTATGGGCCGTACAGCGACCTGATCTGGTGCGAGACCTCTGAGCCGAACCTGAAGGAAGCCGAGCGCTTCGCCGACGAGATCCATGCCAAGTTCCCCGGCAAGATGCTGGCCTACAACTGCTCGCCTTCGTTCAACTGGAAAAAGAAACTGGACGACGCCACCATCGCGCGCTTCCAGCCCGCACTGGCCGAGATGGGCTACAAGTTCCAGTTCATCACCCTGGCTGGCTTCCACGTCCTGAACCTTGCCATGTTCGAGTTGGCGCGCGCCTACAAAGATACCGGCATGACTGCCTACTCGCGCGTACAGGAAAAGGAATTCGCTCGCGAATATAGCCACGGATATTCTGCGGTGAAGCACCAGCGCTTCGTCGGCACCGGCTACTTCGACCAAGTCACGCAGGTCATCGCTAGCGGCAAGTCGTCGCTGTCGGCCCTGAAGCATTCGACCGAAGAGGAACAGTTCGCTGAGGTCAAGGTCCCGGCGCAGATGATCGAGGTCGGTCAGGATCCATCCTGCCGCCCGATCCTGGGCGAGTGTCCACTGACGTGCGAGCACGAACACGAGCATGTGCGGAGCGGCAACGTATCGGCCAACGATTAGAAGTCTCTCCTTGCAACGAGCGCAGCCTACCAGGCATGGGATTAACCGATCCCGTGCCTGTTTTTTTTGCAAACAGAGGCGATTTCTCGCCTGGGCCTTCGCCTTTTCTGTTCCCAGAATCCCATCTATACTTTGACGACGCGATTGCTTCGCCAGGAGGACGCTTTGATTCGCATAGTGATCACGCTTTCGTTTGCGGTCGTTCTGACGCTGCCGGCTTTGGCGCAAACCCCGCCTGCCGATCGCAGTTGGATCGCCACCAGCAACCGCTACGCCAACATGTTGATCGACGTTGCCTTCAAGTACCATCCTGAGGCGGGCACACAGCAGGGATTGAGCCAGTTCGATACCAAAGTTTCGCAGCCCACGCTGGCCAACGAAGACGCGGAGCGCAAGGAAACCGAAGCGGTACTGGCTAAGCTGCAGAGCGCGTCGGCGGAAAAGCAGCAGCAGGAGGTCGCCGAGGACCTGCAGATCATGATTCGCAGGGTCAAACTGAACTTCAAGCGCCAGGACTTTCAACGCGCCAACGAAGTGCCGTTCTACAACGCCAGCCAGATGGTCTTTGGCGGCCTGCAGGTTCTACTTGACGAGCAGACTCCCGCCGAGCGCCGGCCTGCTGCCGTGGTTCGCATCCGCGAGTATGCCGGGCTCGATCCCGGTTACACCGCGCTCACCGAGATCCTGAAGCAGCGCATCACCGAACAGATGGCCAAGCCGGGCGTGATCTATCCTGCGCGGGTGGAGATAGAAACTGAGATGGCGCGCAATTCCAACTATGTGGATGGAATCGCCGCGCTCATGCGAAAGTACAAGTTGACCGGATGGGAAGAGCCGTTTGGCAAGCTAAAGACGCAACTCACCGATTACGACGCATGGATACGAGCAACGGTGTTGCCCAAGGCGCGAGACGATTTTCGCCTCCCGCCGCAGCACTATGCGCTGGACATGGAAAACTACGGCATCGACATTCCGCCGGAACAACTCGCCACCATGGCGCATCAGGCTTTCATTGAGATCCAGGGTGAGATGAAGGAGGTCGCGCAAAAGATTGCGCAGCAGCGTCACCTGCCGTTCGAGCGATTATCGCGACGTGATCCGGGAGTTGAAGAAGCAGCAACTCATCGGCGACGCTATCCTTCCCTTTTACCAGGAGCGGCTGAAGCAGATCGAGAAGATCATCATCGACCAGAACATCGTGACGCTGCCAGATCGGCCTGCGCGCATTCGTATCGCAACGGCAGCGGAGACCGCGCAGCAGCCTGCGCCGCACATGGTGCCGCCGCCGTTCATCCACAACACCGGTCAGAAGGGCGAGTTCGTTCTCCCGCTGAACATACCGGCGGGTCCGGGACAGGTCTCGACTGACAAATACGACGATTTCACCTACGACGCGGCTGCCTGGACGCTGACTGCACACGAAGCGCGGCCCGGACATGAGTTGCAATTCGACTCCATGCTGGAGCACGGGGTCTCGCTGGCCCGGGTTCGCTACGCATTCAACAGCACCAACGTCGAAGGCTGGGGGCTGTACTCGGAATATCTCATCAAGCCCTACATGCCACTGGAGGGCCAACTGGTCTCGCTGGACTTGCGGTTGCAGCGCGCCGCGCGAGCTTTTCTTGACCCCGAGCTGCAGGCTGGCAAGATCAAACCGGCAGAAGCCTTTCGGGTTATGGAGCAGGATGTGGTGCTGTCGCATGCCTTTGCCGAGGAGGAGGTCGAACGCTTTACCTATCGCGCCCCCGGACAGGCAAACAGTTATTTCTACGGCTACACGAAGTTGATCGCACTGCGCGAGGACACCGAGAAGGAGCTGGGGACGAAGTTTAACCAGAAGAAATTTCACGACTTCATTCTGGCGCAAGGCCTGCTGCCGCCCGACCTGATGCGCAAAGCCGTGATGGAGAATTTCGTTCCCGCACAGAAAGCAGGCGCGAAGCTGTAATTGAATCGATCAAGAATGTCTTTCGATGAACCCGCGGAGGTTCAGTTGACCAGCCCAACACAGTAGCGCGTGACCAATTCTTATCGCGGATGGGTGAACCCGCACTCCTTCCATAGTTTTTCCCAGACCCAGATGCCAGAGGCGGCCTTGGTCGGCAGCGGGAATCCAAGCTGATGGGCCAGCATACACACCTGGCCGCGGTGATGCGCGTCGTGCGAAAGCATGAAGGCCAGCATAGATGCGCCTGCGGGCCACGGTCTTGCCCATCCGTCGCGGCGAAAAGTTTTGACACGGCTCTGCGGTCGAGACAGAGCGCCGGCAAGCATCTCAGAGCAGCGCGCAGCGCTTTCCACCAGAGCGGCCTGGGCCTGCTTCTGTGTGCAGCTAGCGCGGTCGAGCGGAGCAGGGAGCTTCAGATGCGGGACGGATAACCTTAGCCATTTGCGGCGAATGTTGTGGACGTGCGCGACGATGGCGGCGATGGTTCGCCCTTTACTCCCGGGCAGTTGGGCGCGCCATGCAGCGGGATCGAGATGCTCGAGGACGATCTGATTCATCCGCTCGTTTACGGCGTAAGTCTCCACCAACACCTGGCAAAGGTCGACGCCAACGTCAGCCTGTGAGTGCGTCATGGGAGTCACCTTGTAGGCCCAAGCCTGACATCGGGACGTATCCTGATCCTAGACAGACGGCATCGCCGATAGTATCCGTGCGGCGACGCGTGCTATCGCTTCTCGCCGCGTCACTCCGATTCCAGCACCAGGTAGCTCAACTGGCCCGAGCGCTCGATCTGCAGGACGATCGGTTGTCCCGGTTTGATCTGGCGCAAATGTTGTTTCAATTCCGTCAAGTCCTGGATCGGAGTGCCGTTGATAGCGTGGATGACGTCGCCAGGCTGCGGACCTTCGCCCAGTAAGGTGCTCGTGAGAGTCTTGGCAGCTACGAGAACGCCGCCAGGAATGCGCAAGTCGCCGCCGAGAAGGTCTTTCAGCTCGCCGGTGATGTTGACGGCGACAATGCCGAGGCGGTTGACCAGATTGTTGGGACCGCTGACCAGGTCGGCGAAGCGCGTGGGGTCGTCGGGCCGCTCGACGAGCGGCACGGAGAATGTTGTCGCCTTGCCGTCGCGCAACACCCCAATCTCGGCCTTCTGTCCAATCTTGTAGGCGTACAGGTCAAGCGCGAACTGACGCACGTCGTCCACCGGCTTGCCGCCGACGCTCGTGACAATGTCGCCGATCTTCAGGCCCGACTTGTCGGCGGAAGAATCGGGACTTACATCTTCCACCAGCACGCCGCGGTTTACCGGAAGATGCAGTCCTTCGACCAGGTCCGGGGTGATGGTGCGAAGATAGACGCCAATCTGGCCGCGGTGTACGTGGCCTTCGGTGCGAATCTGATCGTAGATGTTGCGCACCACGTCGCTGGGAATGGCGAAGCCAAGTCCTTCATTGCCGCCCGACTGCGACAGGATGAAAGTGTTGATGCCGACCACTCGACCATCCACATCGACCAGCGGGCCGCCGCTGTTGCCCGGATTGATGGGTGCGTCCGTCTGAATGTAGATGGCGGGATCGTCAGGACTGATCTGCCGCGCCGTCGAGCTGACCACGCCCATGGTGACTGAGTTCTCCAGTCCCAGCGGGCTGCCAAAGGCGAAGACGATTTCTCCCTGTTTGAGGTCGCTGGAGTTGGCAAACTGCAGCGCCGGCAGGCCGGTCATGTCAATCTTCAATACCGCCAGGTCGGTTTGGTGGTCCACGCCGACCAGCTTGGCCTCGATGGGTCCCCGCGGCGCAGACAAAGCCGGGGAAGATTGCTTCGCCAAGCCCTGCAGGCGGACACGGATTGTCCTGGCGCCTTGCACGACGTGCGCGTTGGTCACGATGAAACCGTCGGGCGACAAGATCACCCCGGAGCCGATGCCGCGCTCGGGAGCGAAATACGCCGTGTTGGTCTTTTCGTTCTCGTTGCCCAGCGCAAACCCAATGGTCAGGATTTGCACCACCGACCCGGTTACCCTGGCCGACAGCGCCTGTACTGACTCGCTGAATATATGAAGTGGGTCGCTCTTCTGAGACTGCGCCGCCTCTGCGCGAGGAGTTGGCTGCTCGGTTTGGGCGGCACTGTAAATGGGCACAATCGCCAATGCAATGCCGAGGATAGTGAGGAACCGGGCGCGAACGAGCATACATATCATTCTACGGGAAGGCGGCACGCGATAATGGGAAGTCTTGGCTGGGGCGCCGCAGTTTGCCGGAGTCATAAAGAGACTTCCCGCTATACGCGGAATGACGTTCCTTTTATTTCCGGCTCTGCCACCTAAACCCAACCCTCGCCAATATCGGCTGGCCTAAGTTCACTGCCGGTGTGCGGGCAATGTCGTATTGACTATTGGTCAGGTTCTCCCCCTGGAAGAATATGTCGAAGCCCTTTGGCAGCGGATGCGAAACCGTTGCGCTGAGCACGAAGTATGCGCCCAGCGGCAACAGGTTCTGATCGTCGTCGAATTCATTGCTGGCGGTGCGGCCTTGTATGGCAACGAAGATCTTCTGCGGCGCGGCCCAAGTCCCCTGGAAGACGAACTCATTCTTCGGCACCAGCGGAACCTGGTTTCCAACCAGAGCCGGGTTCGCAGAAAACGAAGAGACAGTGGAATCGATGAACTGGTAAGCGCAGCTAAACCAGATGCGGTTGGTAATCGTGTAGTTGATGCCAGTCTGCAGGCCGGGTGCTTGAATGCGGCCCAGGTTCTCGCGCATGCGCACGATGAGTTGCGGAGTCGAGCTGAGGGTCACGTTGGCAACCGGATCGGTGGTAAAGCCCCAGAAGCCAACCCCGTAAACCGTCATACGGTCTTGCAAGAAAGTGAAGCGCGCTCCGCCTTCGCCGCCGGTAAAGTGCTCGGCATGCAGGTAAGGATTGGCGATGGTTTGCACATTGCCAACCCGGAAGTTGCGGTAGAGTTCGTTCAGCGTGGGAGCACGAAATGAGCGATAAGCGGAAGCGTAAATCACGGCGTGTTCGCCGGCGTGATACGACGTCGTCAGCCGCGGGCTGAAGGCGTTCTGGCCCCGGTCGGGGTAGGCAGTGAATGTCGGTTTGCCCATGGTTGGAATTCGCGTCGAGCTGGCATCGAAGTTACTCCACAGGTCTTCGCGTCCGGAGAAGGTCACCGACCACTTCGGCGTAATCTGGACGATGCCTTCGGCGAATACACCCAGCGATTGCTGCGTGCCGCCATTCGACAATTGTGCAGTCTGCTTGCCGCTCGTAAAGGTAGTCTCATTGCTGAACCCTTGCACATCCAGGCCGTCGAGTCCCGCCAGCACACTCAGGCGGCTCACGACTTGCTTTGACCATTGCGCCAGCAATCCCAGTTGCTGAGCCGGAACGTACTGAATGTCGGTCAGCGATTCGCTGTCACGGTTGGCGGCAATCGAGGAGAACGTCTGATGATAATTTTCTGTCCCGCCGTACAGGCGAAGCGTAAATAATCCGGCGGCGGAACTATCGTAGTCAGTGCCGAATGCCAGTTGCCGTATGGTGGTGTCGTTGATCTGCAGCGGCGTGCCATTCAGCCGGTCTTCGCCGTAGAGCGAGCCATTCAGGAAGACCCGTCCTCGGTCGCCGAACATGCGTTCCACGCGCAAGGTTCCACTGCCGTACTGCGATGCCACCGGCGTGTCCACCGTGCCGCGGATATCCTTCGGTACTGCAGTGTATCCGTCGGTGCGAAATCCTTCCCCGCTGGCCACCACCGCCCATTGCCCGAAACGCATCGCGCCCCAGCCAGAGCCGAACGGTGAGTTCTCATTTCCATACGATCCTTCGACGGAACCTTCGGTCTGCACCGCGTGACGCGTTTCCAGATTGATCACGCCGCCCAGCGCGTCATTTCCGTAAAGCGCAGAGACACCGCCGGGAATAAGCTGTACCTCGTCCAAGGAGGTTTGCGGAATGCGTGCCCAATAAATCCAGCCGCCAAAGGGATCGTTGAGCGGAATACCATCCGCCAGGACCAACGCCCGGCTCGCTCCGTTGGCGCCGAGTCCGCGCAACGACACACCTTGCGATGTGGGATTCGCCGTCTGGCTGCCCGATCGGCGAAGCAGCGAAAAGCCCACCACGTTTCGCAATTTATCGTCGGTGGCCAACGCGCCCCATTGTTGCAACTGCGTGGAACTGACGGTCACGGCATCAGGTTGCGACTCCAAGTCATCCACGCCGGTCGGCAAGATGGAAGTACGGGTCGCGGTCACGTCGAGACTTTGTTGCACCGGCGCCGGAACCAGCGTGATGGTCAGTTGGTTGGTTCCCGCTTGCCATGCGGTGGTGCTGGTCGCGAACCCGGATGCGCTCACTACAAGATTCCCGCTGGTAGCAGTGATTCCCGTGAATACAAAGGTGCCGTCGGCTTGGATCGTCCGGCTAATCTCCTGGCCGTCAGCGCGCAGCAGAACTTGAGCTTTAGCGATAACCGCTCCGCTGCGGTCTTTGACGACGCCACGCACCTCCTGCTGCGGACCAGCCGAAAGGCGTAGCGCGATCAAGACGAGGACGGTTATAAGCGAAGCAATCCCAAGACAGCGCGAGCGCAACATCCGTGTATCTTCGCACATCGCGGCCAGTTGTTGAATGCAGCACGTTTGATGGATGCAGGGGTTGCAACCAAAATGCCGCTGACCTTGTTCTTAGTGTGCAGGTCATAAAACCGGAAGGGAGCACACGGTCACGCGTGTACTCCCTCCCGTCGCGCGCATAATTCGTTAGTGTTGAGAGTTCCTGGCTGCCCACGGCGTAGACACCAGCACAATAACCCCATTTTGCACAGCCTGGAAATAACCGTCCACCGAAAGCGCACCTGGCGAGCCGACATAGGCAAGAGTGGCATACCCGGCCCGATTCGCCGGCAACTGCAGTCCGGAGCTGGCCCCGCTATCGGACGCGATGACTTCAAAAAGCTCTCCGCCGGCTGGAACTGTGAGATCTACGACGTGGTGGGTTCCATTGGACTCCACCGCCGTAAGGGTCGCAGAGATCGCGGACTCCGTGGTATTCAGGAGTCCGTAGTGGGTACCAAAGCCCGCGGTGGTGCTCCAACGGGTGTTGCGCAGGGTGGTGTCCACGATGCGAATCGTGTAGGAGCGGAAGTGGGTGTCCGCGTTGTTCATCTTAAGCACGTCAAGCGCATCTCCCGACTGAATCCACGAGATCCTGTCAGCATTCATCAAGCTCATATCTGGATCCATTGCGATTACGTCAGTGGTTGAAAGGGTGCTTCCGCAAATGAAATCCATGAGCGACAAACTAAAGCCTTGAACCTCGGCCGGATCGGTCGCGTCCCAAACCTCGGCGCTGTAGGAGTGACCATCCTTCAGGTGAACAAAGTAGAAAGCTGCGCTCGACCCAGCGACGGAATCAAGCGTAGCCAAACCATCGGTGGGCAGTATCGGTTCGCCACTACAGCCGCTAGCCCCGTCAGGATGAATACGCTGTCCAGTGGCTGGTCCGCTAGGCCTCAGTTGCGCGAAAACCATTGAGCTGATGAACAGCAAACAGATTGTAAACAACCCTATCTTTTTCATTTTTCCTCCTCCTCGGAAAAGATTTGATAGCGTTAGAGTCATGCAATAGATGGCCTCGGTCTTCAGTGGCCACCCCCCTGTACTGGAATCAATCGACCATTCCCATCGCGGAACGGTAGGTAAGGTAGTGCCTGGTTGGAAGCCGGTATAGCGTTACCGTTCGCATCTGGAAACGGCAGATAAGGGGATGACGACTGACTCGCAACCGTAATTAAGTTCCCTTGGGCATCCAGAAAAGGCAGGTATTCGAGACCCTGATGAGAACCGGGATTGGGATTTCCGTAGCCACCAGGAAAGAACAAACTGTCGGCTTGCCCGCCTGTGTTGGCCTGTTCAAGGCCGCCGGCCTGCTGCGCCTGACCTGATTCTTCGGCGCCAGAAGTGGGGGGAGCCGGCGGGCTTGCCGAGAACGCAGCCGCATCTACCGGAGATGCTTCAGGTTCGGAGCTAACTTCCGTTGACGGCTCCGCTTCTCCAGTTGGCAAGCTCGATAAGGCCCGCTCATCGGACGGCCGCTCCCCCGCAATGCCGATCTCGTCTGCCTGTTTGGCAGCAACGGTTGACCGGACTTCTGGCTGCGCGAGCATTCCCTGCGAAGCCGCGCCAACAATATTCAGCATCCCAGCAGAAGTCTCCGACGGTGCACTCGCAACGTAGTTAAGACCAGCTCCCTCCAGCAGAGTCGAGGTGACCTGTCGCCAGTCGCCGCGAACGTCCTGCGCTGGAACTAAAACGTTCATCGCCTCCTGGGTTCCCAAACACTCGGAGCTCGTCTCGCGGCAGACTTCATCGAGCACAGTGCCCAGCGGTGTCGGACGGGAAACAGAAATTGTGATCTCAGTTCCCGCGTGCGAAACCATGACGCCGCGATCAGGCTGACCTAACATCGGCGCGACCAAAACACAGAGGCCGATTGATATCGTGCAGGTTCGCTTCGCTTGCTTCACGGCTCGCCCCTCCCAGAACGGATACAGGTATGCCTTGTCCTTCACGGCTCCCGAACTTCACTCGTCGCGCCGTGGAACATTGCCCGTGACCTGCGCCACTCACGCTCATGCGTGTTGGGCTTCCCTTTAATGACTCATGATGTTTGCACGTGGCATACCAGGCCGAGATCAGCTGTGGTTGGGCTACACCCGCGGAGCCAGGTCCCGCATTTCCAACACATAGCGCTACGACATCCGATTAGGCACAGGGCCCATCTCTGCATCGATGGCTGTTTGGACTATCCGAGTGGAGAGTGTCGACTATCCGAAAGGTTAGTTGAAGTTTGCATGCCGGCGTCACCGGAAGTTGGCCGCTCGATATCCTCGAAATACGCTAGAGGAATAAAAACTTCAGCTCGCTATAGGCGTGATCGTCTTATACTGGATGGTTGTTAATAGGAGTCAAGCAATGATTAGCTCTGATGAAAGAACTGCTGTTCTCGAAGAAGTCTCTATCCATCCTCCTCATCGCCTGTTGTTTGGCCCTGGGCCAGAGTCAAGTCCATCCCCGGGTCTACCAGGCAATGGCGCAACCCATTGTTGGCCATCTCGATGCTTATTTCTTCGAGATCTCGACCAACATTCAACGGCTTCTCCGCACCGTGTTTGGAACCAGGAATGAGCTGACCTTCGTCATCTCTGCCACCGGCAGCGGCGGCATGGAAACTGCGATCTCCAATTTTGTTCTGCCGGGAATGAAAGTGGCTGCGTTCGCCAACGGTTTCTTCTGCGATCGCATGTCGGAAATGGCACGCCGTCAGGGTGCCGAACTGGTGCGCTTCGAAAAGCCCTGGGGCGAGGTTTTCAGCGACCAGGAAGCGGCCGAGTTCATCCGGCTGGAGAAACCCAAGGTCGTCATGTACGTGCAAGCCGAAACGTCCGCTGGAGCTTTTCAACGGGGCGATGCTATCTGCAAGGCCGCGCACGAGGTCGGTGCACTGGTCATCGCCGACTGCGTTACCTCGCTCGGCGCCATGCCCGTCGAAGTGGACAAGACCGGCATTGACATTGCTTACAGTTGCACACAGAAAGGCCTAAGCTGTCCTCCCGGTCTATCGCCAATAACGGTTTCACCGCGCGCGGCCGAGTGGTTGAAGGCGCGCGAAACTCCCAATCACTCCTGGTATTTCGATCTGAAGCTGATTGCCGAGTATTTGACGCTGTCGCATCGTTATCATCACACCGCGTCGGCGACCATGTTCTACGCCTTGCACGAAGGCCTCACGCTCATCGAAGAAGAAGGCTTACAGAATCGCTGGGAGCGCCATCATCAGGCGCACCTGGAGTTCGTCAAGACGATGGAAGGTATGGGACTGGAAATGCTGGTAGCGCCCGAGCATCGCATCTGGAACTTGAACACACCCAAGGTTCCGCAAGGTGTCGACGAAGCCAAGGTGCGAACCACGCTGCTTAAGGAGCACGGCATTGAAATCGCTGGAGGCTTCGGTCCACTGGCAGGAAAAATCTTCCGCATCGGACTGATGGGGCCGCTGGCGACCAAGGACCACGTTCACGATTTTGCGGATAGCTTTGCGGCAGCGCTGCGCGGGGCTGGCTACAAGTACTGACTTGGAATCAGCGGTTCTGACGTGAAGAGTCCGCGTTTCAAGAGCGCAAACGACCTTCCCGCGATCGCGATCTAGCGCGAGGCCTCTGCACCGGCGGTGAAAACTTAGAGTTGCGTTTTTGCCGCCGGATTCAATTCGATTTGATTGCGCGGGAAAGCGTGACAAGGCGCGGCGCCAAGTCACGCTTCCGGTTGTCTTCTTTCGTGCGCGAGCCCGAAACGCTAAGCATGCGGCAGGACCATCCTGCCATGACACGCATTCACCAACGTCGCCGTAGCGATATACCAGGCGATAAATCCCACGACAAAGATCTCCCAGCCCGCCAACTTCGGTGAAACTATCCCCAGAACCACCCCGTCAAGCAAAAGGAACGCCAGCAACAGCAGCCAGAACAAGACCGCCAGGTACTTGCCGATTTTGTGCGCTGCGAGGCAAAAGCCAAAGGTGAACAGCGTCCACATCAGGAAGAAACCGAGTTCTTCGGGATGACCCGCCGGAATGCCCGTCTTCGGCTGGATGTAGAGCAGCACGAACAGCGACCACCAAAAAGCTCCGTAACACATGAAAGCGGACCCGCCGAAGATGCTGCCTTTGCGCAGGTCCACGATTCCGGCAATGAATTGCGCCGTACCCCCAAAGGTGATTGCCAGCGCCAGGGTCGGCCCGGCGCTCCAGAATCCTACGTTGTGCAGGCCGGTCGCCATGGTCGTCAAGCCGAAACCCATCAGCCCAACCACCGCTGGATTAGCCCACCATTCTTTGTAGATACCTGCGTCTGTCACCTCAGCCATCTCGTTCATCCTTTCCAGAGTAGCGGCTTAGCGCCGCAGTTCTGCATTTGCGTTGTTGCATCCAGGTCGCTGCATCGAGCCCTGTCACTGGGGTGGCCGGGTTCTCGATCAGCAGTGCCGCTGGATTCCAACAGCCCCACACTATATATCCCGGGAGGAATTGCAGCGCGCTATGTTTCCGCAGCCGGGCCGCGGGCCTGAATAAACGCCGCGTGTGCCGCCAAATGGCAGTGGGCCGTTGGTCTCCCGCAGACCAACAGCTTGAACCAGCTTTACGGGGTGGGCGCAATGTTCGAGGCGTGAACATTGTGAACTATTGGGCCGCCTTGCCCTTGCCACGCTCCTTAGGAACGATCGCTGCTTCACCGTCCATTGAAACTGAGGCGATCGCATATGCGGTGAGAAATATGAGAGTCGGCACCGCAAACACAATGTCAACCACCGTGAGTAGGGTTTTGCCGGTCTTTAGATCTCCGATGATCGTGGCTGCCAGGAAACTCACAAGCAAGCCGGAGAGCAGGGTGATGTACACATACTTCACTGCTGCTGAAAATCGGTCCCTGCTGCCCCAGTAAAAGCTGCTTTCGCGCGTAAAAGCGACGGACGTATCCGGCAGTGCAAGCTGTTGCCGGATTTCCTTCTCCAGACGACCCAAGTATGCATAGTTGCGAAGGACGTAGCGCGCCCGGTGGTAAAGATTGACCGTGAGATAGAAGATCACGAACAGGAAGATTGCCTGAAGAATGCCGAAGGGGAATCCGCTTTGCAACATGCCGAGCTCGCTTTCCTTCAGGTCAAGCGAATGACGCACATATAGGAACAAGAGAGACCGCGTGCCCAAGGCTGGAAACGTCACCAGCGTCGCGACGCCAATTGCTCCCAGCAGGATCAGGAACGTCTTATTTCTGCCTTTCCACAAGGTGTAAGTTAGCTCGTAGGTCTTCTGATAGTGGTCAATAAGACACTGCCCGATGCCTTGCACCCCTTCGACCCCCCAGGTGAGGATTGTAGAACAACTACGACCGCGCCAGCTTCGCTTCGTAACGGGCGGATTC
This sequence comes from uncultured Acidobacteriaceae bacterium, assembly GCA_963836295.1. Classification (GTDB taxonomy): domain Bacteria; phylum Acidobacteriota; class Terriglobia; order Terriglobales; family Acidobacteriaceae; genus Bog-257. The sequence continues at coordinate 174,044 of CAWIIY010000018.1, forward strand.
AACCTCTTCCCGTCTGAACGGCAGGTCGAGGGCTGTCAGTGCCTTTTGCCTGGCCGGAGCAACCACCGCAACACCAAGCCTGTATGAGGCCTTTCTAACCGGTACAGCCCAAGGGAATGTCCGGAGATCATCCCGCCAGCTTTACGGGATGGGCGGGACGTCGTCGCGGTGGAGATATTTGCGGCATTCTTCGGGAGTGAGGTTGCGGGTGACGCGGCTGCGAGCCAGCGACATCAACAGGTCAATGTCCATGGCATAGACTTGGATGATTCCGTCGCGTCCGGCGGAAAGAAGACGTTTACCGTCCGGGGTCCAGGCAACGCTGTGCACGGAACCGCTATGAGCGGCGAGGGTGATGAGCTCGCGCCCGCTCTCCGTGTCCCATATTCTGACAGTTTTGTCCTCGCCTGCCGAGGCCACGCGCACACCGTCGGGGCTCACTGCCACGCCATGGACGCGACTATAGTGGCCCTCGAAAGTGCGCAGTTCCCGCCCGGTCTCCACATCCCACACCTTCAGCGTCTGATCAGAAGAGGCGGACACGGCCAGCCGCCCGTCCCCACTCAGGGCCACGTGATTGACCGTATCTCTGTGGCCTCGTAGGGTACCCAATTCGCGGCCGGTTTCCACATCCCACACCTTTAGCGTCTTGTCCTCGGAAGCGGAGACCGCACGCCGTCCGTCGGCACTCAAGGCGACGTCAGTGATACCACTCGTATGGCCTTGGAGGGTACTTAATTCGCGCCCGCTCTCCACCTCCCACACTTTCAGGGTCTTGTTCCCGGACGCGGACACCGCCAGCCGCCCGTCCCCACTCAAAGCAACGCAGTTTGTATCAGTAGAATAAACTCCAGCAACCTCCAGCTGAACCGCTGGCTTGAGACCAGAGTACTGTTGGAGGGTACGCAGCTCGCGCCCGCTCTCCAGATCCCACACCAACACTTTGCCGCCAGACGTCGAGACCGCCAGCCGCCCGTCCCCACTCACCGCCACCCGGTTGACATACCAGGTGTGGCCGGTGAGGGTGTGCAACTCGCGGCCGCTCTCCAAATCCCACACCTTCAGCGCGTCATATGAAACAGAAACCGCGCGCCGCCCGTCCCCATTCACTGCAACGCCATCAATGCCCCAAGAGTGGCCTTTCAAGGTCAGAAGCTCGGATTCCGGTTCCACATACCAGACCTTGAGCGTTCCATCCTCAGAAGCGGAGACCGCACGCCGCCCGTCCGCCCTGAGCGCCACGCCACGGACCGGAGCCGAGTGTCCTCGTAGGGTACGTAGTTCGCGGCTGCTCTCCGCGTCCCATACCTTTAGCGTCTTGTCATCGGAAGCGGAAAGCGCACGCCGCCCGTCTGCGCTAAGCGCTACGCTTCGCACCGGAGCTGAATGGCCCGGCAGGGTGTGTAGTTCGCGTCCGTCGCGCACGTGCCAGACCTTTAGTCCATCGCCAGAAGCGGAGACCGCGCGGCCGACCGTCCGCCCTGAGCGCCACGCCATTGACCGGCTCTGAGTGGCCCCACAGGGTGCGCAGTTGGCGCCGCTTGCCCACATCCCACACATTTACCTTGTGGTCGAACCCCGCAGAGACGGCAAGTCCCCCGTCCCTACTCAACGCCACACTGTTGATGTCACCCATGTGACCTTTCCAACTCCAACTAGCGGCTTGCAATGTACCGAGTTCGGTTCCGCTGTCCACATGCCAGACCCTCATCCCGTGCTCAGAAGCGGAGACCGCAAACCGCCCGTCCCCGCTCACCGCTACGCCATTGACAAAACCTGTGTGGCCTTGCAGGGTACGCAGTTCGCGGCCGGTCTCCACATCCCACACCTTTAGCGTCTTGTCCCAAGACGCGGAGACCGCTAGCCGCCCGTCCTCGCTCATCGCTACACCAGTAACCTTAGCGGAGTGTCCTTCCAGTGTGCGCAATTCACGCCCACTTTCCACTTCCCACACCCTTAGTGTTCTGTCTTCCGAAGCCGAGACCGAGAGCCGCCCATCCCGACTCATCGCCACCGCAGTCACGGGCCCGCTGTGGCCTCGCAGCGTGGAACGAACCGAAGATCTCAGTACGGCGCGGTGCAGCGCATCTTCCGCTTCGGGAAGGACAGTTCCATTGCCAGGACGCGTCACACCCATCGCGTGCATAGCGAGCAGGATGCTGCGCTCCGGGTTCTCTTCCAGGCTAAGCGTAGAGAACGCCACCAACTCTCGCGCCACGGCAATGCGCTTCTCCCTGTCCTTTTCGTCGTTCAAGTCCTTCAGGCGCTGTATCTCTCCCGCTTCCCATTCCTCACTTGCCCGGATGTACTGTTCGTGATCCTCTGTCGGTTGTCGAGTCTTAAGAGTCGCCGACTGCTCCAGCCATCGGACGGCTTCTCGCAGTTCCGTTCCGTGCAGCAAGAAGCCGCTGTCCCGGCCGCTTGCTTCCCACTGCGCAGCCCGCAATCCGAAGCGGGTGTGGTGGCGCACCCATTCCAGATCAGTATCAAGGGCAGTAATCAACCTTTGAAAAGTCGACTCGAAGCCGAGCTCCGGATAGTTGATCCATTGAACTTCCTTCAGACCGGGCGACAGCTCGTCGTGCTCAACCGGGTGGTAGAGGATGGTGACAATCCGCTTCCGGTTGGCCACGGCATGAGCGACTTCCTGCCCGCACATCCAGGAGCGGAGGGAGTCGAGGCTGATGATGAACAGGAAATTGTCGGCGGCTCCGATGGCGGCAAAGATTTCCGCACGCCACTGGGCGGAGTCGGGAATGCTGCGCCAGTCAATCCAGGTGTCGCGCTCGAGTTTTTGGAGGGCGGCGTTGAGATCGCGGGCGAATCCTTGGCCCTCGCGCGCGTAAGAGATGAACACCTCGGCCATGGCCTTTCCGTAATCTAAACATAACGTCATAAGTAATTGCGCATTTGGTGGAGTTATGGTCTGATGGAGGCATGAGACCATTACGGATTGCGGACTCGGCCACCATGGTTCTCGGATTACAGGATGAGATCCGGAGATCAGAGGAATCCCGCTACGATCATCGCCTCCATGGAGTGTTGCTGGTGGCGCAAGGCATGACCTGTCCCGAGGTGGCAAGGTTGTTAGGGGATGCCCCGCGCACCGTGGAATATTGGGTGCGGGGATTTGAGCAAGAGGGGTTGGCCGGCCTGCGCGAGGGCGAACGGGGCGGGCGGCCGCGACGGCTGAGCGAGAAACAGCTACAGCAAGTCAACGCCGCCTTGCGGCAGATGCCACGAGCGCTAGGGCTGGGCGGCAATCTGTGGGATGGCAAAACCCTGGCCGCCTGGATCGAACGCCGGTATGGGATCAGCTTGGGAGTGCGACAATGTCAGCGCTTGTTCCGGCAGTTGGGCTTTCGCTTGCGCAAACCGCGCCCCGCGATTGCCTGGGCCGACCCGGAACGGCAGCAGGCGCATAAAAAAAACTCCAAGCGTTGATGGTCGATATTACGGTAGACCTGTGGGCTATCGACGAAGTGCACTTCCAGCAGCACGGTTCCCGTTGCCGGATGTGGGTGCCCCCGGAAACCAAGGACCCGGTGTTGTTGCATCATCCCACGCGGCACAGCATGGGGTATTTTGGCGCCGTGCGGTTGTGCGATGGGAGCTTCCAGTTTCGTCGGGAGACCGACAAGTTCAACGGCCTGACCTTTTTTGAATTTATGAAAGAGCTGTACCAGACCAGCCTCACCCGCGGCCGTCGCGTGGTGGTGATCACGGATAATGCTAAATACCATCATGCCCGGTTACATCGGCAGTGGCGGGAAGAACACGCCCCCGAGTTCGTGCTGGACTACCTGCCACCCTACAGCCCGGAGTTGAATCCGATCGAGCGGGTGTGGAAACTGACACGGCGGCTTTGCTTGCACAACCGATACTTTCCGCGGCTCCAAGAGGTCACGACCACGGTGGAAATGGAGTTCGCCCGTTGGGCTGGCCCAAACGAAACCCTGCGCCGTCTATGCGCACTTACTTAAGACGTTATGTTTAGAAGTGGTTCAGGCGAATAGTAACACCTGCACCCCTAGGAGCTTTACGGTGGGTGCCACCCCAGCGTGTCGCGGACTACTTGGAAGCGATCCACTGCAAAACGCGGTCCACCGCTACCTTCGGCAAATCGTCAAACATTATCCGCGTACCTGGGGTTGGCCTTAAACCACTCCCATGCGCTGCGAACGATGCCTTCGATTTCCGAGCGCTGCGGATTCCATCCCAGCACCTGGCGAATCTTCTCCGAGCTGGCCACTAGCACCGCCGGATCGCCCGCGCGTCTCGGCGATTCTACCGCCGCAATCTCGCGCCCGGTGATCTTCCGCGCGACTTCGATAATCTCGCGCACGCTAAATCCGCTGCCGCTGCCCAGGTTGCAAATCAAGCGCGGGTGTTCTTCCAGTCCATCGAGCGCCAGCAGATGAGCAGTGGCCAAATCCTCGATGTGGATGTAGTCGCGGATACAGGTCCCATCCTTGGTCGGATAGTCCGTTCCGAAGATCGAAATCGAGGGGCGCTGGCCGAGCGCCACCTGCAGCACCAGCGGTATGAGATGGGTCTCAGGATTGTGCGCTTCTCCTCGCTCGGCGGTCGCTCCGGCGGCGTTGAAGTAGCGCAAGCTGGCATAACGCAATCCGTGGGCCTTGTGAGACCATCCCAGCATGCGTTCCACCATCAGCTTCGATTCGCCGTAGGCGTTGGTGGGGTTGAGCGGATCGTCCTCCATAATGGGAATGCGTCGCGGCTCGCCGTAAACCGCGGCGGTTGACGAAAACACAAAACGCGGAACCTGGTACTTCAACACGGTTCGAAGCAGGCTCAGAGTCTTGGCGGAGTTGTTCTCGAAATACTTTTCCGGCTGCAGCACCGATTCCCCGGCTTCGATAAATGCCGCGAAGTGCATCACGGCGTTGAAGCGTCCCGTGCGGAAAACGTGTTCTACGCTCTCCTGATCGCCGGTGTCCGCCTGAACAAATTCTGCCTTGGAAGAAACTGCCTGCCTTCGGCCTTTGCTGAGATTGTCCAACACGGTCACCGCGTGGCCCACCCGCAGGAGACGGTCGGCCACTACGCTTCCGATGTATCCAGCACCGCCAGTAACCAGAACCCGCATTCGCGAGCGCCTCCTCAGAAATAGATCGACAAAATCAGCGTCGATTGTAATGCGTCGCTTGAAAGCGGTCTTCAGGCCGGCCGGCCAGCATCGCTTGCGCGGCTTTCAACACAGCAAAGAAAGCTCAAAATCCAGCTTTTGGACACTCGCCGTACATTTCCTAGACGAGGCGCCCCGGTATCATCCGCCTTCGAACTGAGCAAGTGATTGATCCGTCGACCCTTGGCAAATCAAGGTGCCGCACAGCCTCGTGGCATCAGGATTGCACTATTAATCGATAGCATGTAAGCACCACATTTATAAGCACTATCGTGGTGTTATGGTGGTCAAACCCCGACGCGGGGCAATCCGCAGAGCACCCTGTGTCTTTCACCGCTTGGCTCAGCTCCTGGGACTCACAATGGCGGAGCCATGCGTTCTCCTTACGGTGTTACTCGCAACCAACGTTAATCCCATGGAACACGCCCGATGCTGGCTGGCCGCTTATACCCGCTCTCGTCATGAGAACCATGTGGCCAGCCAGCTGTCGTTCAAGGGCGTTGAAGCCCTCCTGCCGACATACGCAAAACTGAGCCGCTGGTCCCGACCGGATCCGGCATTCGCAAGTTCCTCTATTTCCCGGCTATGTCTTCGTTCATGTCTCGGATGCAGAACGTGTCCCGGTGTTGCAGACTGTGGGCGTGGTACACCTCGTCTCCGTGAGAGGGAAAGCTGCGCGGTTACAGGATGAGGAGGTTGAGCGGCTAAGAGCTTGCGTCGCGCGTCCAAACGAAGTTGAGCCCCACCCGTATCTAAAACTTGGACACCTGGTGCGCGTCAAGCATGGACCCTTTGCCGGATGGGAAGGCATTCTAGTGCAGAAGCAGAACGCCGCCCGACTGGTGATCAGTGTGGACCAGATCATGAAGTCTGTGGCCATCAACCTCAATGGCGCTGATGTCGAATCGGTCAGTTAGCCTACCATTTCAGCAACCTGTTTTTTTCGTGCTTCTAGCCCAACTCTAACGATCCCCATGATTCCGCTTCAAGGTTTTCCAACCACTCCGTCCTGGGCCCAGGGCTTCTTTCGTCCTGCGTCTCAAGTCAACGTTGTCAGCGCAGAAGTCGCCGAACCAGGCAGCCGGATCGAGCCTTTCCTCAACGTCGCTGAAAGAGCACTCGACTTCCTGGCTGTTACGGTGGCAGTGTATTCCGCTTATGCGTTCTACCGGGTATTGGGCGCAGGACAGCAGGCCCGATACCCGGTCACGACGGTTCTGCTGGGCGCCGCGGCATTTGCCATTCTGTTTGTAATCCTCCTCGAGCGGCACGACGGCTATCGCACTTACCACAGCCTACTTGCGGTTCGTGAGACCGAAAGGGTTCTCCGGGTCACGCTGGAAAGCCTTCTCCTTACACTTTTACTCGCCTACTTTGCCGCCATTCCTTTGTCTCGCCTCGTCATCGCCTTTGCCACGATCATGGTTCCTCTTTTCCTCATACTGGAGAAATGGGAGGCCTACCGTGTTATGTGCATCCTGCGCAGCAAAGGTTATGGGGGAAGACGAGCGGTCATCCTGGGGGCCGGAACGCTCGGAAAACGTGTGTATTCGGCCCTCGTCCGCTCTCCTAAGTTTGGGCTTGATCCGGTGGCCTTCGTGGATGATGATCCGCAAAAGTATGGCTCGGAAATCTACGAATCATCCTATCAGCACAAGCACCCCGCTAAGGTGTTAGCGGGGCCGGTATGTCCCGGGCTGCTGCGCCAGCTGAACGCCTCGGTACTGGTCATTGCCACCGCGGACGCGGACCGTGAATCCATGCAGTCGATGACAGCGCAACTATCGGCAGCAGGCGTGAGCACCTACTTCGTTCCCAAGGATTTCTCCGAGCCGGGCTACTGGATCGACTATGCCGAACTCGATGGAGTCATGCTGGCCCACCTGTCGAAAGCGCGGACCGGGTTCATTTACGAGCCGCTGAAGCGAGCTCTCGACGTCGCAGGCGCCGCCCTATGCCTGGCGTTGTTTGCCGCTCCACTCTGCACGATTGCGGCACTGGTGAAGGTCACCTCGTCGGGAACCGTTTTGTTCCGGCAAACTCGAGTCGGGAAAGACGGCCGCCTGTTCCCTATGTACAAGTTCCGCACGATGTTCCACGATGCGCCCCGCTACGCCTATTCCCCGAAGCATAGCCATGATCCCCACATCACGCCCATTGGCCGCTTTCTTCGCAAAACCAGCCTCGACGAGTTGCCCCAACTTCTGAACGTGCTTTTGGGCGACATGTCGCTGGTCGGGCCGCGGCCGGAGATGCCCTTCATCGTCGAGCAGTACACTCCACTGCACCGTCAGCGCTTGTCGGTAAAACCCGGAATCACCGGTTTATGGCAACTCAGCGCGGACCGCGCGTTTCCGATTCACGAAAATATCGAATACGACCTGTATTATGTTCGTCACCACAGTCTGTTCATAGACGTCGCCATCCTGCTGCATACCCTTCTCTTCGCTGCGCGAGGAGTTTGAATTCTTCTGCGTTTTCTGCTGATCTGGAGAAAATCATGCGCCTTGCCGTGGTTGGCTTGGGTTACGTGGGCCTGGTCTCGGCTGTTTGTCTGGCTGAAATCGGGCACGAGGTCATCTCGGTTGACTCAGACGCAAAAAAAATTGCCGCCCTAAAACGAGGAGAAGTACCCATCCATGAATACCTCTTGCCCGAGTTGTTGCAGCGGCACAAGGGCGGCCGCCTCAGCTTTTCCTCCTCGCTCGCTTCCTCCGTAAGAGAAGCGGACGCGGTGTTCATCACCGTCGGGACACCGCAGGCCGAGAGCGGCGAGCCCGACCTCTCCTACGTCGAGTCCGTGGCCTCGGAAATCGCTTCCGCCATCAACGAACCCAAGCTGATCGTCGAGAAGAGCACGGTTCCGGTTTGCACGTGCGAATCGCTTCGCAAGGTGCTGGCCATGAATGGCGCTCCGGCGGGCCAATTCTATGTTGCGTCCAACCCGGAGTTCCTGCGCGAAGGAACGGCAGTCACGGATTTCCTCTATCCCGACCGTATCGTCATGGGCGTGGATGACGACTTCAGCGCTGCCATGCTCTACAGCATTTACCGCCCGCTGGCGGAAGGCACGTACTATCGCAACGAAGACGCCATTCCCTGCCCGGGCCTAAAACAGGATCGCGCCCGCATCGTCGTGACCAACGCCAAGAGCGCCGAACTGATCAAGCACGCCTCCAATGCTTTCCTGGCTATGAAGATTTCGTTCATCAACATGGTCGCCAACATTTCCGAAGCCGTCAGCGCCGACATTGATCAGGTGTGCGCCGGGATCGGCTCAGATCCACGTATCGGTCCGCAGTTTCTACAGGCGGGAATTGGATATGGTGGCTCCTGTTTCCCGAAAGATCTTTCCGCCTTTCATTCCGTCGCGCTGCAATGCGGAACCGGCTATTCCCTTCTCGCTGAGGTCATGCGGATCAACGGTGACCAGCGTCTGCGTTTTGTGAAAAAAGTCCGCACTGCTTTGTGAACCCTGCGTGGCAAGCGAATCGGCGTTCTCGGCCTGGCGTTCAAAGGAGGCACGGACGATATTCGCGAATCCCCTGCTATCGCGATTATCCAGGACTTGCTGAAGGAAGGAGCCAGCATCTGTGCTTACGATCCCGCGGCCATGCTGAAAGCACGGGACGTCTTATCTCCGGGAACCATTGAGTACGCCGAGAACGAATACCTGGCGGCTTCGCGACGCGACGCGCTCCTCATTCTTACCGAATGGGAGCAATTCGCCAAGCTCGACCTGCAGAAGCTACGCACGGTCATGAAACAACCAATCGTCATCGACGGCCGAAATCTCTTTTCGCCGAGCCAGATGGCTGCTGCCGGCTTTCTGTACTACAGCGTGGGACGTCCGCTTCAAATCACCGAGAACATGCCGCACCTCTGGCACGGGATTCATCTCGCGCCCCAGCCGATATCCGTCGTGCCACCCCATCGCGCTGGCGTCTTCGCTTGACCAATACTCTAGTCACCAGAAACCTGTTTCCCGATGCTTCTTCCCCGCACACCCGACCCGCAACAAATTGCTCTGGCTGACCGTCCCGGCTATGCCACAGTGCATTATGGGCCGCCCGAAGAACAGGTGTTGGCAGAGATGTGGACGATGCTACGCCGCCGAAAACTCCTCATTCTGGGGTGTTGCCTCGGATGCTTGTTTCTGGCCAGCCTTTACATCCTGCTGAAAAGCCCTCGATATGAAGCTACCGCGAGCATCGAGGTAAGCCCTGTAGGAACGAATTCGCTCGGACTCGATCAGATGGCTTCGCGGGTGCTGAGCCCCTCGGATCCAACCATCCAACTGCAGAGTGCCGTCAGCGTGCTGGAGAGCAATACCATCGCGCTCGCTGTCATGAAGCAGTTGAAGGTGGCGGAGCGGAGGGACTTCGCCGGGCCCTGGGTGCAACCTGCTGGCGCATCGATTGCCGACCTGCCTCCCGATGTGCGCGATGCCTTGCTGTTGCGCTTCCGCAAGAACCTTACCGTGGAGGTGGTCCCCAAAACCGACATCATCGCGGTGCAATTTCGGGCGAAGAACCCGGCACTCGCCGCGGAGGTGGTGAACTCAACAGTCGGACGTTACACCGAACGAAACTTTCGCAGCAGCTACGAGTCGGCCACGCTGGTGTCGAACTGGCTATCGAAGCAAATGGACGATCTCAAGATTAAGGCCAACGACGCGCAGCAGAAATTGGCCGAGCTTCAGAAAGAAAGAGGGCTCATCGGGGTCGACGAGACCGACAACATCGTAACCGACAAACTCAAGCAGCTGGACGAGCAGTTAACTGTGGCTGAATCGGACCGCATCGTCAAAGAAGCTCGCTACCGTATTGCTGCTTCTGGAAATCCCGAGCTAATTGCCTCTACCGTTCCCGAACCTACTCTTGAAGTCTTGCGTTCGCAACAGGCCCAGTTGCGGGTTGATTACGCCCGCCTAAATACCAAGTTTGGCGAAGGGTATCCTAAACTCGCTGAACTCGGCAACGAAATCGCCCAGGTTGACAGCGCAATCCAGGGAGAGCTGACCAATCTTTCCAAACGCTACAAGAACGAATATCTTACGGCCGCCAACACCGAGAGTATGTTGCGGGCCAGCTTCGAAAGGCAGAAGCAAAAGGCCTTCGACCTCAACCAGGGCGCGGCTCAGTACTCCATCTTGAAACATGAAGTCGAAGCCACCCAGGATCTCTACGAGACCCTGCAATTGAAGCTGAAGCAGGCGGGTATCATTGCCGGTTTGGCCTCGGCAAACATCGCTGTCGTTGAGCCAGGCCAGCTTCCCTCCAGACCCGTCGATCCCAGGCCCGTCCTGGACCTTACGCTGGGTCTCGGAGTCGGACTTGGCTTTGGGCTTGTAACCGCCATCGGGCTCGAAGCTGCTGACACCACCATCCGAACCAGCGAAGACGCGGAAAGCGCGAGTGCACTCCCTTCGTTGGCGGTAATTCCACGGATTCGTGACGGTGACGTCGGAAGCGTGTCCAAGAAACTCTCCGCCGCAGAACGCGCTGGCCAGCTTCACTTGATCGCCTTCACAAACCCGCACTCGCAAGCGGCTGAGTCTTATCGCAGCCTGCGTACTTCCCTCTTGCTCTCCTTAGCCGCCACTCCTCCCAAAGTGTTGGCGATCACGAGTTCGATGCCCTCGGAAGGCAAAACTCTAACCGCGATAAATTGTGCCACAGTGCTGGCTCAACAGGGGGCAAAAGTCCTGCTGGTGGACGCCGATCTCCGTCAGCCTTCCCTGCACCGGGCTTTCAATATTCCGCCAGACCCAGGACTCAGCGGCCTTCTCGCCGGAGCCTGCCCCGAAGAGCAAGCCATCGCTCAACTGGACGAAATGCCTTACCTGACAGTACTACCTTCAGGAACACCACCGGCATATCCAGCCGAGACGCTTACCTCGAAGAAAATGGCCGACCTGATTCAGGGCTGGCGCAGCCAGTACGACCATGTCGTCCTGGACACGCCACCGATATCGATGTTCACCGACGCTGTGGTTTTGGGATCTCGCGCTGACGCAGTCGTATTAGTCGTTCGCGCCGGTACGACCTCCAGATATGCACTCCGCCATACTCGCGACTTGTTATATCGGGCGAATGCAAACATTGCCGGCCTTGTGCTCAACGGCATCGATCTGCGCTACCAAAACGGCTATTACCGTTCCTACGACTCTGGTGGCAAAGCAAAGAAAGGCACAATCCATTGACCACTCAGATCAATCCACATGAGCATCCTTCCTTCGCGTCAGCTACGATAGCAATCCTCGAATGGATCGTGCTGCTTGCTGTCTCGCTCGCAGGTTCCACTCCGTTGCGCGCCCAGGGCCGCGCTGGCGCGGCTACCTTCCCCCCATCTCCAATCGCCTCCTCTCAGCAAGCAGTACTTCCGTCGGTCATTCCCGCGCCCGAGAAACGACCGAATTCAGCCCAGGCTAACGGCTCCAAAACAACGTTACTCCTCGGGGCCGGCGACCTGCTCAACGTCCGTGTCTTCGATACGCCCGAGCTATCGGGCAGGTTCCGCGTGGACAATCTTGGCGAAATCACCCTACCGGTCGGTGGAACAGTCAAAGTGATGGGGCTTACTGCCGAACAAGTGCAGGTCGCCATCGAAGATCGGCTCCGTCAGCGCGACATTCTTCGCCACCCGCACGTTGAGGTATTCGTGCTCGAGTATGCCACCCAGGGTGTAACCGTGACAGGAGAAGTGAAGCTGCCCGGAGTTTATCCGCTGCTAGGTAAGCACACCGTGCTCAACTTCATCTCGGTCGCTGGAGGCCTCACGCCCTCTGCTTCCAAAACCGTGATCCTGACGCACCAACAGTCGCCCGCGCAGCTCGTCACCATCGATCTGAGTAGCTCTACGCCAGACCTCGAGCAGCAAGACTTTGAAGTCGAACCCGGCGATCGCATTGTGGTCACCCGCGCAGGCGTGGTCTACGTTATCGGCGATGTTGGCCGCCCGGGCGGTTACCTGATCGAGAACAAGGACACCGTTACCGTGCTGCAAGCCCTCGCCCTCGCCCAGGGCTTGAACAAAACCGCCAAGCTAGACGCGCGACTTATTCGCAAGTCGCCCGGTGGACGGACCGAAACCGATCTGCCGTTGAAGAAAATCCTGGCCAACCAGGCGCCCGATCCCGGACTTCAGGATGGAGACATTCTGTTCGTTCCCATCAGTGGCACCAAAGAATGGGCCGACAAAGGTGTGACTTCCATCCTCCAAATGGCGGTCGGCGTCGTGATCTACGGAAGGCTGTGAAATGCATCGCCGCAGCTCTTTCCAAGACCGACGCGGCCTCTGGGTCGCGGTCTTCGGACCCGATGGTGCTGGCAAATCCGCCGCCATTCTACGGTTGATTCAAGAACTATCGACTTGCTTTCGCGGCATGGAACGCTTTCACTTTCGCCCCATGTTTAGGCGGCGAGAGTTGGGGTTATCTCCGGTTACCAATCCACACGGAAAACCTCCGCGCGGTTTCCTTTTGTCTATTCTCAAGCTTCTCTATTGGCTTGCAGACTACTGGTACGGGTATGTAGCCGTCGTTCGTCCGGCCCTGCTTGATTCAAGCTTGATTCTGTGTGACCGCTATTATCACGACGTTCTGGTCGATCCGGAGCGCTATCGCTTGCCGGTCTCCGCACTCTCCTCCGCGAACCTTCTTACCCACCTGGTCCCAACGCCTGATCTCTACATCCTGCTCGATGTTCCTGCTGAGGTTCTGCAGCAAAGAAAGCCCGAGGTCGCCTTCGAGGAATCGCACCGCCAACGAATCGCATATCTGCACATGTTTCACTCCATGCCCAACGCCTTCGTCATTGATGCCGCGTGCCCTCTCGATGAGGTCGTTCAGCAAATGAAATCTGTCATCTTCGCAACGCTGGCAATCCACGCACAAGGTCGAACTGAGGTGTCCCTGATTGCTCCCGCCTGATTTCGCTCAACAGGTATTCGCACCACTGTTGCCTTCTCCGCCGTCTGGCGACACGCCACAGAAGTTTCTCGTCTTCTCCAGGGACGGAGTCCCTCGCTGGCTTCTTCCCGCGCGGCAGCGACACCTCGCCTCTGTATTGGCCGGCTGGTCGCCCTATCGCTTGGGCTCGCGGCTGATGTGGCAAACGTTGCGCGCGGCTAATCGAATCGGATGCTTACCTCTACTCTCCAGAACCACCTCAACTGTCGCTGGGTTCGATCGCATCGATTGGACATCCATAGGATGGAAAAGCGACACCACGCCCGTGGCGGCGGTTTACCTGGGAACTCCGGGCCCGTCGCGCAAAGCCGTGATCCACTTACTTGACCCCGGTTCAGGCGTTTGCCAAATGGTCGTCAAGGTTCCGATGAACGAAGCTGCCCGTGCGGCAATTCTTCAGGAAGCGGCGGTCTTGGCCAGCCTGGCGGCGGAGCAGTACACCTTAGCCCCACGTTTGCTCTCGGTCGATCGTAATCGCAGCATTTCGGCTCAGACTGTCCTTTGCGGACGACCCGGTTCTCGCAGGTTGTTGCCAGAATACTTACAGTTACTGCGCTTCCTCAAGCTGCCCGGCAGAGCTACATCCATCGTCGAACACGCCGCGACACTCCAGGAACAGCTGCTGCGGTCGGCGTCTTCTGACCGCGATCTTGCGACCATAACGGCGGCCCTTGCGCAACTATGCGATGCTAATCCGCTGCCCGCCTACTGGGTCCATGGCGACTTCGCTCCTTGGAATATCAAACATCGAGCGGACCGTCTCGCCCTCCTGGACTGGGAGGACGCGCGACGCGGTGGTTTGCCGTTGCAAGATGCGTTTCACTTCCTGCATATCCAGGATTACCTCTTCGGCAAGCCCCCGACTTCTCACGCTGAACACCTTAGTCACTTCGCCAGCGCGATAGGCCTCACTGCTGCCCAGTGCCGCAAACTTGAGATCGCCTACCTCGCTCATTCCTACTTACAACGTCTGACCCAACAGCAAACAGGCCACGCGGATTTCTTGCTGGGCACTCTTAGAGTCGCCTTGCGAGACGGCCAGCGCGCCACGTCGCCCGGCATTACCCGTCCCTTCCCTCGACTGCCCGAGCTGCCTTCGTCTCCCGTCTCACTGCGCATGCGGTCAGATTTGTTTTCTGCAGTGATCGCTGAATTCAACCAAGCAAAATTGCCTTACTGCATTCTCAGTGGCTACGACGAATATCCTGAGTGCATTCCATCGGATGTGGACTTCATGGTTCGCCCGACGGATATGCCTCGCGTCTCCACTCTGCTCAGCCACGCGGCGGAAGGTTGCGGTGCACGCCTCCTCCAGGGAATTCAGCATGAAACCTGCGCTTGCTATTTCGTGCTGGGCAAAGATGGCGGCCGCCAAATCGGCTTTCTCAACCCAGACTGTTGCAGCGATTACCGGAGGCAGGGCCGCCTGTGGTTGCAAGCTGATGACATCTTGGCAGGGCGCCGGCCGTTCAGGAACTTCTATGTGCCGTCGGCCCCGGATGAATTTGTTTACTACCTGATCAAAAAGGTCTTGAAGCAATCCATCGACGCCGGCCAACTGCGACGGCTGCACGGCCTTTATCAACGTGTTCCGCAGGGCTGCGGCAATCGTCTGCATAGGTTCTGGTCGGCTCACACTGCTGATGGCCTCGAACGAGCCCTTGTCCAACAAGATCTAGCTTGGTTTGCCGCAAACAGCGAAATGCTGCTTTCAGAGCTCGAGGCGTCGCCGCTAGTCGAGCGGATTCTTGACCGGATCGCCTCCAAGCTCCATAGAGTTGCCCTTTCGGTGAGGCGGGTTCTGCAACCAACGGGGATGTGCGTGATCGTATGCGGGGAAGATAAGAGCCAAGTCTGGAAAATTGCTAACTCTCTTCAACTGGCCATGGAGCCGGCCTTTCGATGGACGAGCGCTCTGCAGGTTGCTCTCGGAACAATCTTGCCGCGGCTCCAGGCGCAACGCGAAGCAGTCACGCTTGTATCTGACGCTTCTAAAGCTCTTCGCGCTTGCCTTCAAGATCCATCTCGCTCGCCTGCAATCAACCTTGACGATCTGCGCTGTCGATCAGCTTGAGCTTGCCTCTGTCGAAAAGCATCGGCTCTGGTCAAGGTTCACGCGGCTAGTGCTTCATCCAGACTTGGTACTGGTTCTGAACTCTGGTCATCCGGGGACCTCCAACGCCCCTGCTCTGCGCCATTACTCCGTAACCGTGAGGTACTGCCCTCTAACCCATCCCAACGGAATTCCGTCGATGGAAAACACTGTCTACCAGGCGAGCAGAGCAGTTGTCCAATGGCTGTCGACAAGGCAGGAACGACGCTCGGGCAAGGGGCCTTCTACTCCTTTGGAGGCCCCAATTTTCGAAAACCGAATCGAACGCGCCGATTTTCACTGCATGGAGGCCGATTAATTGGCCGGCATTCTGCTCTCCGCCTACGCTTGCGAGCCCGGTCGAGGGTCGGAGCCCGCCCTAGGCTGGGGCTGGGCGACCGAGTTGGTGCGATCCGGCCACCGGGTTTGGGTATTGACTCGCGCCGATAATCGTCCCTCCATTGAACGCAATGCGCTCGCAACCCATCCTAACCTCCACTTCGTCTACTTTGACCTGTCGCCGTGGGCGCAGAAGTGGCGCAGAGGCTTCGGCAAGATTTTGTACTACGTCCTTTGGCAGTGGTGTGCGGTTCGCCACATTCGAAGGCTCTTCCCTGCGCTACCCTTCGATGTGGTGCAGCACGTCACCTACGCTAGCGGGCGATATCCCAGCTTTATGGCATCTCTGGGCATTCCCTTTTATTTCGGCCCGGTTTCCGGAGGCGAGAGAGTTTCCCGCTGCATACGCTCCAACTTTTCTCTAGCCCAGCAATGCCGTGAATGGCTACGAGACATGTCGAATTTCATCGTGCCGCACGATCCGATGATGCGCTGGGTTTTTCAGCGAGCGGACAAGCTCCTGGTCACGCCCGCCACGCTTTCGCTGGTCCCGCTACGCTGGCGGTGTAAATGCCGTACGCAGTTGGCCATCGGCCTCACGACTGAATATTTGCAACATGTCACGGTATCGACACCACACGACGAAAACTGTTATCGCCTTCTCTATGTCGGTCGATTGCTGGAGTGGAAAGGCATTGACCTCGCGCTCGATGCAGTCAGTCAGCTCAAACGGTCGCAACCTAGCGCTCGCTTCACCATCGTCGGCGATGGCCCAGCGAGCGCGCGCTTACACAAAGTGGCGGAAGAGCTGAGTCTCTCTGGAGTCGTGGACTGGATTCCTTCGGTCCCTTACAACCGCGTGCAAGAATACTATCGCGACGCCGACGTCTTCTTATTTCCCAGCTTGCGAGATTCTGGTGGCATGGCCGTTCTGGAAGCCCTGGCACACGGGCTGCCTGTGGTATGCACTGACCTCGGCGGACCGGGGGTCATTGTCGATCAATCTTGTGGACGCGTGGTGTCCACAGGACGCAATAGCCGGCAACAACTCGTTTGTGCCCTCGTCGAAGCGCTGCAAGAGATTGCCACTGCCCCTAGGCTGCATGGTTCTCTGGCGGCTGGCGCAAGGGCCCGAGCACGCCAATTCAAATTCGAAAATCTCGTTGCTTCCCTGCATCCACCTGTCCAGTTTCCAGGCGTCTCTCTAACCGCATGAGTACCCTTTGCTGTCTCCCGTCCCCGCATCCCGGGGCTCGATATCCTCTTCCGATCGCCTCTTACCATCCCCGGCAGTGGGCCGTAAACTGCTGCCGGGGATTGGTCTTTTGCTTGTTATTTTCTGTCATCCTTCTGCCTGAATTCAGTCGCGACGGAAATGCCACTGGGTCGTTGCTGTATGCCAAAGCCATCGGCAGTTTTCGTTTCATTGATCTGGCAATCATCGCTCTAATCGTCGGCCACGTAGCTGCTTTGGCCTGTTCCCGCGAAAAGACCATCCACTTTCCGCGAGCGCCGGCGCTTCCCGGTCTTGCTTTCCTCGCATGCATCCTAAGTGGCATCTGGTATGGCTACTTGCGCGGCGGGGCACAACTTTTTCTTCGATTGGCGCGCTCTCGCCCTAGGTATCGGTCTGTATTTTGTTTGGGCAGTTTGGATCCAAACGGCGTCCGACCTCAACCGTACAGTCCACATCTTTGCAATCTACATGGCGGTACGCATTGCCGTTTTGTATGCCTTGCATCTGGCGGGCTATCGAGACACGCTCGCCGGCGTGCCTATTCCAACGTTCGATGGACCTGCTGTCTCGTCTATCGTATTCACGGCTCTGCTCGCCTTGCGTTATGCGGGAATTTCCCACGACCGTCGTCGGCAACTCCTCTGGGCGGGTTTGGCCGCGGCCTCCTGCCTGATCGTGCTGCTCTGTTTCCGGCGCACCTATTGGGGCGAACTGGCGATCGGCACCGTTCTTCTGCTGCTCGTTCAGCGGCGTCACCGACTACGCAGCGCTATCGTGGTTTGTGCCATGGTCGGCCTTGCAGCAGCTCTGCTGGGGCAGTCGTTCTACGCTCGCTTGCAAAGCTTCGACTTCAATCGGATGGATTCGGAGTTCAGCGCCGACAATGCCGATCATCTGGGCGATCTATTGGATGCGTGGGGCCAGGCCCGGCAATCTCCCATCGCGGGCATCGGAGTGGGTACCTCCTACTCCACCTGGCGGATCAGAAGCTGGAAGTCCGAGTCCGTAATGGTGCACAACGCGCCTGTTCATGTCTGGCTCAAGTATGGTCTTGCCGGCCTGATTTGCTATTTATGGTTTCACGTTCTCTTGTTTCGCGGGATGTACAAACAATCGAAACGCACGGCGCCAAGCCACGCCGCCTTCTTGCATGCCGCACTTGCTTACCTGCTGGCGCAATTCGTGATGACGCTCGGCTTCGCCCCGTGGCCCTATTCGGAACTCCAGATGACCACATTGATCTCTTTCGTTCTGGCCGCCGCCTTTATGGGCGGCCAGATACATTGTTCACGCTCTCACCCGGAGCTAGCCGGATAAGACATGCAGACCCCAAGTATTTCCGTCATCACCCCGTCGTTCAATAGTGCCGAGTTCCTCGAGGATGCGCTCCTCAGCGTCGCTCGCCAGCACGCCTCATGCGTGCAGCACATCGTCGTGGACGGCGCTTCCACCGACAATACCGTCACGATCCTGAAACGCTTTCCTCAAGTGCAATGGCTCTCCGAGCCGGATAAAGGACAATCCGACGCCATCAACAAGGGTTTCATTCGCGCCACGGGCGACTTGATGGGCTGGCTCAACGCCGACGACTACTATCTTCCCGGTGGCCTGGAAGCGATTGCAAACGCTGCCGAAAAGCACCCGGAGGCCGACGTCATTTATGGCGACTGCGTATTTGTTGATAGCGATGGAAAGATCGTCCGCTCCAAGGTCGAGCACGACTTTGATCCTGCCATCCTCATGTATTTTGGCTGCTACATTCCATCGACCTCTACCTTTGTCCGCCGGCGGGTAATCGATTCGGGATTACTGCTCAACTGCGATTACCGCGTATGCATGGACTTTGAATATTTTGCCCGTCTTGCCCACGCGGGATACAAGTTTCACTATGTGCCGCGGTTCATCGCGGCGTTTCGCTGGCATGGGTGCAACGTCAGCCTCAAGCAGGCGCACAGGCGCGCTCAGGAACGCTGCCAAGTGCAGCGCAGGTTCGGCGTGCGCCAGTATTCAGATTCCACGCTGAGGGTTCTTGCTGATGTACACCGGGCCAAGCGCGTGTTGCGAAAAATCGTTAGCGGAAACATTGCGCGTGAGTTTCAAGTCCGCGAGATGCTTGGCCGCAATACGCTCTGGCAACGTGAAGCAGAGGGCTCCGAGACGTGCGCAAGCTTAGCGTCCTTGTAATCCACAACCAGTACCAGCAACCGGGCGGCGAAGACGCCGTGGTCCGGGCAGAGGTCGATCTGTTGCGACAAGCCGGACATCGCGTTGTCCAATTCACGCAAAACAACACGAACCTAGCGAGCTGTACGCCCCTCGAGAAAGCTGCTCTGTTTCTGACCACAACGTGGAACCGCACGGCGCGCTTGAAAATCCGTGAGCTCATCGAAAAAGAACGTCCGGACGTCGTTCACTGCCATAACCTTCTGCCGCAGGTTAGTCCGTCGGCTTACTACGCGTGCCAGTCGGCGGGAGTACCGGTGGTGCAGACGCTACACAACTACCGGTTGTTCTGTCCGGCGGGCACTTTCTTTCACAATGGACGAGTTTGCCAAGACTGCACGCGCAGCCTGGCGTATGGCGTGAAGCAGGCCTGCTATCGAGGTTCGCGGCTTCAAACCGCGACTGTCGCCATGATGCTGGCATTTCATCGCTTTCGGGAAACCTGGACGTCCTTCGTCGATGCTTATATCGCCCTAACTCAATTCGATCGCAACTTCTTCGTCGAACTCGGTCTCCCCGACAAGAAGGTTCACGTGAAACCTAACTTTCTGGCCCGTGATCCCGGGCAGCGTGCTATTCCCGGAAGCTATGCCCTCTTCGTTGGCAGGCTAAGTCCTGAAAAGGGCGTTCTCGAGATGCTCCAGATGTGGCTGCGCCTCCCCCACATCCCGCTGGTCGTGGTCGGTAACGGTCCGCTATATGACGACGCATGGCAAATGGTTCGGCGCTCAGGCAGCGCGCACATCAGTCTCTTGGGTCGCTTAAGCGCGGAAGAGACTCAGGCGCAAATGAAGGACGCGCGCTTCTTAGTTTTCCCCAGCCGGTGGTATGAGCCTTTCGGTATGGCCCTGATCGAAGCTGCGGCGTGCGGGGTTCCTGCCATCGCTGCGCGCGTGGCCGGGGTACCGGAACTCGTTATCGACAACAAAACCGGTTTGCTCTTCGATCTCCAAAAAACCGGTGACTTGGCAGACAAAGCGAGGTGGGCGTGGGCCCATCCCGCGGAAATGGATGCCATGGGTTTTGAGGCTCGGCAACTATGTCGACAGAACTTCACCGCCGAAAAAAACTACGAGTCGTTGATCAACATCTACCGCTCGGTCGTGCGCAACTGATGCCCCTCGCAAGCAGAAGCTGATGACCCAACTGAACCACAGGCTAAGACGACTCGTAGGTTGGACAGTTCTCGTGCTGTTGATCGCCTGCTTAATGACCGAGTTCCCCGCAGCCCAAACCGCCTCGCCCGCCGCAAACCAGCGTTCGAGCACAGCTTACGCAGAACTCTGCCGTCTCCACTAACTCCCCCAACCCTTCGAGTTTGGGAGCGATGTCCGCCTCGGTCGACGCCGAGATCGATCGACGGGTCAACGCCGATAGGCTGAACGAGCTCATCGATCCCAGCCTGACACCTTTACGCATCACCTCTCCGAATGTAAATGGGGAGGGCGAGGCGTCCCTTCAGCCACAACCTGAAACCCGTCTGTCCAACAACGACCGTACCAACAATTTCACTACCGTTCCACTTTCCACCAACTGGAATCCGGGAAATTTGGGTGCCAGCCAAAACATGCCCATATTGACCGCACAACCTTCAGAGGATTCACTAGAACAGCAGCACCATCGGCCGGTTCGCAGATCCGATATGGCCGACCGCGCGCACACCACCTCGTCAGGTTCAGCACCAATTCTAGGCACGGCAACAGAAATGACGCAGGCGTCGGTTCATCGCAGCAACCACACGGTTCTGGGTAAACCCGGCCATCAACAAGACATGTATAGGAGAGACTGCAGCAAGATGGACCTTACCGATTCCAAATGTAAAGCAAATCTTAAGCAACACAAAGTCTTCACGAATCAACACGAGCCAACTCAGCTCTTCCCCGAGTCGTTGACAACGGCTCGCTGATTCATACCTAAATCTCACTTGTACCTGCAGCGCAGCTTTTTGGTGGAGCGGACCTTCTGGCCCGCGTTCAAACTTTTGTTTTGTTGTCCCTAGCGGGCTTCAGCCTGCGATTCCTATCGTCACCATTACTAAAGAAGGAGGCGCGTCACATGAAATCAGCAACTCGCATATTGGTCACTGGAGCCGGCGGCTTCATTGGTCATCATCTGGTCAAGCGGCTCAAGGCAGACGGCTATTGGGTTCGTGGCGTCGACATCAAAGAGCCGGAGTTCGAGCCCAGCGCGGCAGACGAGTTCGAACTCCTAGATCTCCGTTTCTGGAACAACGCTCTCCAGGCCACCAGTCACATGACCCAGGTCTACAATCTCGCTGCCGACATGGGCGGGATTGGCTACATCACGGCCAAGCTTGCGGACATCGCCCGCAACAACATCCTCATCAATGCCCACATGCTGGAAGCATCTCGCCTCAACGGCATCAAGCGCTTCCTGTTTTCATCGTCCGCATGCGTCTATGCCGGGTACAAACAGAACGATGCCGACGTGACCCCCTTGAAGGAAGAAGATGCTCATCCTGCCGATCCTGAGGAAGGCTACGGATGGGAGAAACTATTCACTGAGAAACTTTGCCGCTATTACCAGCACGATTTTGGTTTCGAGACACGCGTCGTACGCTTCCACAACGTTTACGGTCCTCTCGGCACCTATGAGGGCGGCAAAGAAAAGGCGCCCGCTGCCATTTCCCGCAAAGTAGCACTCGCCAAAGAAAACGGATACATCGAGGTTTGGGGCGATGGTGAACAGACTCGCTCCTTCATGTATATCTCAGACTGTGTCGAGGGCCTATTGCGTCTAATGGCCAGCGACTACCGCGAACCGCTGAACCTGGGCACCGAGGAACTCGTCAGCGTCGATGAATTGGTGAATCTGGTGTGTGCAATCGCCGGCAAACGTCTGGGTAAGCGCCACGTTCTCACCCAGCCACAGGGTGTTCGCGGGCGCAACAGCGACAACTCGCGCCTTCGTAAGGCCCTCGCCTGGGAGCCGAAACGCGGCTTCTGGATGGCCTTGACATCACCTATCACTGGATCGAACAGGAATTACAAAATGCCGGCCGCTTGGCTGAGGCATTGGCATATGCCTCCGATTGAGCCCGCTCGCCCGCCCCGGGCGAACGTCCTCGGGGTCGGCATCAGCGCCATCAACATGGCGGACGCACTCCACCTGTCGGAGCGCCTGCTGCGGGAGCGAGGCAAGGGTTACGTCTGCCTGACCGGTGTTCATGGGATCATGGAAGCGCAGCGTGATGACGCTCTGCGAGCCATACTGAACCACGCGTTTCTAAGCGCGCCAGACGGCATGCCGACTGTCTGGGTGGGGCGGTTGCAGGGCTATCGCAACATGCGCCGCGTTTACGGTCCCGATTACATGCTGGAAATGTGCAAGATGACGGCCCGGGGTGGGTTTCGACACTTTCTCTTTGGAGGAAAAGCGGGGATCGCGGCCCTCCTTAAACAACAACTTGAACTAATGGTTCCTGCTATTTATATTGTTGGCACTTACACACCGCCGTTCGGCCCTCTCACGCCGTCGGAAGAGAGCCAGATGATCGCCTCCGTTAACCAGGCGCGTCCCGACATCGTTTGGATCGGCTTGAGCACCCCCAAGCAGGAACGGTTCATGGCCAGATATGCCGACCGTCTCGACGCTTCCTTGCTGGTCGGTGTCGGCGCTGCATTTGACATTCATGCCGGAATAGTCGCGGACGCTCCCCACTGGGTGAAATGTTGTGGCTTGCAATGGCTGGATCGTTTGCTTAAAGAACCACGCCGGCTCTGGCGGCGCTATCTAACCAACAATCCCAGATTCCTGTGGGACATTGGCCTTCAGCTTTCGGGCCTCAGGCGGTTCGACTTCAACTAAGCCGATGCTCATATTTCGGGCATTGTAAAGGCAAGAGAACGTTCTCCAACATGCGGTACTTTGAGCGGGCCTGCTGAGCAGGCCCGCTCTCTTTTTGCGCATGTACTGTTCATGTGTGACCCCGGTCACTGCCAGAGACGCGGTTTGAGCAGAGCATTGCAACTTGCGACGCTGTTCAGGCCGGATCATCGGCTTGATCTGCCGACCTAGTGGCCCAGACGTGCGTGGGAGCAGTATTCTACTCCTGACTTGAAACTGAGCATCCTGTAACACCAGACCCTCGAGCACCGATACGTGTCAACCAGGCAGGTGAGTGCTTGAGCAGAAAAAAGATTCTCGTCATCGACGTTGATCCCGTTATCCGTTCTGGAATCTGCAACTTTCTTTCGCTACAAGGTCACCTCGTCGCGGAAGCGGCGAACACTTGCGACGCGCACGTCCAGTTTGAGCAGTTTCGTCCCGACGCGGCCATCCTCGATTTTTCCCTTCCGAACGGTGATGCTTTTCAGTTGTTGCAACGGATCAAGAGCGCGGACTCTAATGTTCCGGTCATCGTTCTTGCCGGCCAGAGTTCGGTGGAATTGGCGGTTCGGGCCATCCAGGAGGGGGCCGAGCAGTTCCTTGTTAAGCCGGTGGACTTGTCAGCTCTGCATGCGGTGTTGCTGCGGACCCTGACGAATCAGCGATACCGCCAACACTCGTTGGCGTCCATTTCCCGCACGAAACGCGAATGCGTTGATCCATTCCTAGGCAACAGCCCGGCCATTCGTCGGCTGGAAGCCTATGCCAAGCGAGTGCTGAATAGCGAGAGTCCAATCCTTTTGCAAGGTGAAACCGGATCAGGCAAAGGGGTGCTCGCAAACTGGATGCATCGTAATGGGCCTCGCGCCGAAGAAGCCTTCCTCGACCTAAATTGTGCCGGACTCTCTCGCGAGCTGCTCGAATCGGAACTCTTCGGGCATGCCAAGGGCGCATTCACCAGCGCGGTCAATGCCAAGCAGGGACTGCTGGAAGCGGCGGACCGCGGCACTGTGTTCCTCGACGAGATTGGAGACATTGACCTTCAGGTCCAGCCCAAACTCCTTAAGGTGCTGGAAGACCGCGTATTTCGCCGTGTGGGAGACATTCGTGACAAGGCTGTGGACATCCGATTGATCTCCGCCACGCATCGCGAGCTGCTCGATCTTATCCAACAGCAGAGATTTCGCGAAGACCTCTATTATCGAGTCAACACCGTTCCCCTTCGCGTGCCGCCGCTTCGTGAGCGTACCGAAGATATCCCGATACTGGTGCAACACTTTCTCAATCGCTTGTCTCAGGACTGTGGCCGCGGTGAGGTAGTGGCGGATAAATCCGCCATGGACGCCTTGCAACAGTACTCCTGGCCGGGCAATATTCGGGAACTGCGCAATGTGCTCGAACGTGCGGTGCTGATCGCGGAACATAATCATCTGACCGCTAACCATCTGCAATTCCAGAATTCGACCCATCCCGCACAATTGCCCGGGCGCAGTGTCATGGGCACTTTGAAACAGATGGAGCGCGCCTATATCAATCTGGTCTTACAAGAT
This sequence comes from uncultured Acidobacteriaceae bacterium, assembly GCA_963836295.1. Classification (GTDB taxonomy): domain Bacteria; phylum Acidobacteriota; class Terriglobia; order Terriglobales; family Acidobacteriaceae; genus Bog-257. The sequence goes on from CAWIIY010000018.1 coordinate 198,455, forward strand.
GAGGGCGGTTGTATCGACCGCTCAGCTCGGAGGCTTGGTATTCCCCGCAGTTCGCTCTACAACAAAATGAAGCGATTTGAGATTCCCCCTGGCACGGGGCGCATTGACCCAGGCTAGTAAGAGCACCGTCGCAAGAGCGCTCAGCGCCAGCTAGGCCAACCTACGCCACTACCGAGCCATCTTACGGTATAGTAATTGCTTCGTATGTGGGCGCTAACCCGGCTTGAACAATTCGATAGGGCATATCGCGCTGCTGACCTCACATGGGATCCGACCGACTCGGCCATCAGCTTGCAGTTTCCTGAGGGCTTGCTATTCGCGCTGTTGTTAGTCACACCCTTCTGGATTCTCGTTGGATTCATGCTTCATCTCTTGGCCAGATAGTCACCAGCTTCGTTCACGTTATGATTGACGAATGCCAAATGCCTTCGTCTGTGACGCAATCCGGACGCCTTTCGGTCGCTACGGTGGTGCGCTATCCTCTGTCCGCACTGACGACTTGGCGGCGATTCCGATCAAAGCTTTGGTTGGCCGCAGCTCCTCCGTCGATTGGAGTGCAGTTGACGACGTAATTCTGGGATGCGCCAATCAGGCCGGCGAAGATAATCGCAACGTCGCCCGAATGGCGCTTTTGCTCTCTGGCCTGCCGCAAACCGTTCCTGGCGCAACCGTGAATCGCTTATGTGGTTCCAGCATGGAAGCCATTTCCGTCGCCGCCCGAGCCATCAAGAGCGGAGAGAATTCTTTGGTAATTGCCGGCGGGGTGGAGAGCATGTCGCGGGCGCCGTTCGTCATGGCAAAATCTGACGCCGCGTTCTCTCGGCATACCAAGCTGGAAGACACCACCATCGGTTGGCGCTTCGTCAACCCCCTGATGAAAGCCCGGTACGGTGTCGACTCCATGCCGGAAACTGCCGAGAACGTTGCTGAGGAGTTCCACATCTCACGTCAGGACCAGGACGCATTTGCCTATCGCAGCCAGCAACGCACGGCGGCTGCCACCAAGAGTGGCGCGCTAGCAGAAGAGATTGTCGCCGTCACGATTTCCGGCCGCAAAGCCGCGCCCGTCGTCGTGATCCAGGACGAACATCCCCGTCCGGATACAACCCTCGCGGCGCTTGCCGCGTTGAAGCCGTTCGTGAAGCCCGGTGGCACCGTTACTGCTGGCAACGCTTCAGGCGTCAACGATGGTGCGTGTGCGCTCCTGCTGGCCTCCGAGCAAACTGCAAATCGTTACGGCCTAACACCCAAAGCACGGGTAGTTGCTTCCGCAGTAGCGGGAGTTGCCCCGCGCATTATGGGGATGGGCCCTGCTCCAGCCACGCGCAAAGTGCTTGCGTTGGCAAAACTCAGCATCGCGGATATGGACGTCATCGAAGTGAATGAGGCCTTTGCCTCCCAAGCGCTTGCGGTGCTTCGCGACCTGGGGATTCCGGATGATGCTCCGCACGTGAACCCAAATGGTGGGGCGATCTCGATTGGCCATCCTCTGGGCGCGAGCGGAGCCAGGCTGGTCACCACCGGAGTGCTGCAATTGCAACGCACCGGCGGGCGCTACGCCTTATGCACAATGTGCATCGGCGTCGGCCAGGGCATAGCCATGATCTTGGAGCGCGTGTAATGACGCCTACGCCTTCCAGATGTACGGTCTGCTGCGTCGTTGGCAAAAAGCATGAGGGATCGGGTCGCGTCTCCGTACCGAATGGAAGTGCAATTAACGAGTCCGCTGAACAAGCCCGCTAGGCTATCCATCACCCTTCCGCGCGACCCAAAGGCTTGCACAATCGTTTATCCTCGACGTGTTGAGCCGTGTTCACAGAGCCCAGGCAAGTGAGCCAATGCTGATAAGGAGAACTGACCCATGCCCGACGAGAACCGCGTGGCGGCCCTGAAAGAGATACTGAACGCAAATCCCGACGACGCTTTTGCGCGCTACGCGCTTGGCTTGGAGTACTCGGGCTCGGGCGAGACGGACGCTGCGCTGACAGAGTTTCAGCGCTTGCTCGTATCCCATCCTGACTACACCAACGGATACTTCATGGCGGCGCAAGCCCTTGCGCGCGCCGAGCGGCGCGAAGAAGCGCGGCTGATGCTGCAGCAAGGCATCGAATGCGCTCGGCGAACCAGGAATCAGCACGCCCTCGCGGAGATGGAAGCCATGCTCGACGAGTTAGCAGCGGCTGATTAAGGGCTGTCACTGTACCGGCGGAGCAGCGACTTGGTCACTCGTATCCCGATCCCGGTCGCAGCCCTAGATGTCGGGCGGAGTTGCCGTCGTTTATTCGTGTTTACTTTCCTTCACCGTCCGCCCGTTGAGATTCTGCACTGGCCGGGCATTGGCGGGATAGAAGCCCTGGAACGCCTTGACCTGTTTCTCCGATACTGACTTCGTTCTGGTCAAGACCAGCCACGTGACACCCTCGCTGCAAGGAGGGGTTGTCAGCGACCCGGAATACGTGTAATACGGAATGTCATCAAAGTTGTGGTCGCCCGGCAGCAACTGATCGGCATTCACCTCAATCGCTGGAGAGCTTCCGCCCTGCGCCGGGGCGTTTTTCAATACCTCTCCAAAAAGGGGATTCTCAGTCCCTTCAGTGAGCAACACGCCAACCACCGCGAGTTGTCCTTCCTTACTCTTGTGGACCAGGTGCAACTCCATGGGATAGCTTTTATTTTTGAGGGAATGCTCGCTGGGAACGTGGAAATGGAAATTCACCAAGGTGTACACAACGCCGTCAAGAGTGATGGTATTGCTGGCGCTTCCCTCCCCGTAAGAGGCCTCGATGGTGTGGCCGTTGTTGACCACATGCACCGACGTCTTGTGGTAAGAAAATTCAATCTTGGGCAGTTTCGTCGGCTTGGGTTGCATGATGTCGATTGGCGACTGGCTCTTGCCCGACTGGCATGTCCCACCCCACTGGGTTGGGCCGTTCGTGCAGGTGGGACTCGGAGGCGCGCAATACGACCAATTTGAATCGGTGGCTGCCGCGTAGGTTACCGAAAACGCAAGCACCACAATCATGATCAGGAGCAGGTTGGTAAAGCGATAGGGACGAAACATTTTTTTAATCCTCATGAACCAAGCTGGGCCCGCCGGGTTGGACTGGCCTGCGTTATGGGCAAGGAGTGTATCACGAAGCACTACGGATGAAGAGGTTGCGCCGCTTAGGTCCGTTTCGGTTTTTACGGACGGAGTGCCGCGAGCCGGCACGAACTTCACTGCTTGCCTTAACCAGAAGCTCATAATGAAAAAGGGCACCAAATTGGCGCCCCTTTGTCATCTGCACTGAGTTTCTTTTACGGCACTTCAATCAGCTCGATCTTGCCGTCCTTGCGGCGATGCAAGACCTTCACCTGCCCTTTCGGATCGCGGAAGACGAACACTGCGCGATCCCGGAATTCGCATTCCTTGACCGCTTCCTCGATCGTCATTGGCCGCATCGCGATGGAGTCAGTGGTGTGAACCAAGTGCGCCTCGGTGGTGCGGGCGATGGAGGGAAACTTATGCACGACCACCGGCACCGCTGTGGCCGGATTGGCGCCCACGGAGATTTGCATCTCGCTTTCCGCTGCCACTGGGGCCGTCCAACTCTTGTCTTTAGGTTTTCGGCCAATATTGCGGCGGCGACCGTTGTGCCGGAGCACTTGCGTCTCGATATGTTCCAGTGCCTGGTTGACGGCGGCAACCATGTCGGTGGCCTCGGCGAGTCCCACCAGCTGGCCGCGGCGCCGCTTCACCGTGATTTCCGCGATGTTGCGGTGCTTTTCCACCGACAGGATGACCTTGCTTTTGATGTTTTCGCCCAGGATCTTGGTCAGCTTGGTGAGGCCTGATTCGACCTCATCACGAACGGCGGGAGTAATTTCATATTGTTTACCGAAGTATTCTACTGTCATTGAGCTCCCTCCTCGCCGCAGCCCATTTGTTGATTGCTGTATTTAGCCGCGGCGCCTGTTCAGTGGCTAGTGATCAGTGGATAGTGACTAGCAAAACCTGAACGTGACAACGTTCAACTGGTTCTATTCTTTTACTGGCCACTATCCACTAACCACTGGCAACTGTTTTCCACAACGGCGTCCCTTCAAGTTAGACGCGCCCGGGACAAAATCCGCACGTTGTCGGACCGGACGAGGCGCCGGTACAGCCGCTAGTTCTTTACTCTGCGCTGGTGGGTGCTCGGGATGCGCATATCTTCCCTGTACTTCGCGACCGTGCGGCGAGTGACCTGGATGCCCTGCGACTGGAGGATGCGGGTGATCTGCTCGTCGGTCAACGGCCTGGCTGGATCTTCCTCCTCGATGAGCTTCTTGACCCGGCGCTTCAGGATCAGCAGCGAGGTGCTGCTGCCTTCGGGACCGTTGACGCTCTCGCTGAAGAAGTATCGGAGTTCGAAAACGCCTTGCGGGGTATGAGCATACTTGTTGGCTACGGCGCGGCTGACGGTCGAGGGATGGACCCCGATTTCCTCCGCCACTTCTTTGATCATCATCGGCTTCAAAGAGTCAATGCCATGGTCGAGGAAATCGCGCTGGCGCGCCAGAATCGAGTAGCACACACGCAGAATGGTCTGTTTGCGCTGCTCGATGTTCTTGATGAGCTGGATGGCCGATTTATAGCGCTCCTTGACATAATTACGCACGTCTTTTTCCGCCGCATCGCGGCTCAACAGGCGACGATAGGTCGGGTTCAGACGTAACTGTGGAATCTCCTCGTCGTTCATCAGGACGAGATATTCGTCTCCTTGCTTGACAAACGCAACGTCAGGCTCGATCAGCCGGGTTTCAGCCTTGTTGTAGCGGAGTCCAGGACGCGGATCGAGGGTTCGAATGAAGTCCATGCCGTGCATCACTGCTTCCAACGGACGGCCCATGGCTTTGGCCACTTCCTTGTAATGCTTGTTCTGCAGAGCGTGGAGATGATCGCTTACCAGCACGATGGCGTCATCGAGCGCCTCGAGTTCGGCGGCATGATGCCCATTACCGTTCTTGCGATCAACGCGTTTCAAGTCATGTAGCTGCGCCAGCAGGCATTCCCGCAAATCGCGCGCGCCAACTCCGATGGGATCCATCTGGCGCACCAAGTCGATCGCCTCGCGCAGTGCGTCGCGGCTGAAAGGAACCCGGGCCGGCACGGACCGGCGGGGGTACCAGCGTTGGTCGGGGAATCTCAGGATCGACTTCTTGAGTCAGCCCTTTACTCCCCGAGGGCTCTTTCTCTGCTATAGCCACGATGGATTCGGAAATCTCCGACTCCAAGTCGTCCTCGATGGGCAGCGCAGATGCCGCGGCCCCCTCCGGCGCCGCGGCGCTGGTAACGGACGAATCCGGAGCAGACATATCGAAACCGGTCGTCTGTTGTTCATCCGCCAGCCCAAGCAGTTCATCGTCGCTTGCGGTCAAATAGCCTTCCTCGTTGAGGTTCCCAATCACCAGCTCCGCCGCGCGATACACGTCTTCGTTGACGTGCAGCGATCCCAGCTGCCACATCAAATGGTCGGTGAGGGTCGAAGGTTTGGAGAGGAAATTCTCGAACGAGGGTTTCTCGCTCTCTTCCATCTCAATCGAGGTGCGCAGACCAGGATCCAGATACTCCGAGAAGAACGAGCCAAAATCAATTTCGTCGAAGGGATCCTTTTCCTGCGGGGTTGCGGGCTGCTCTTCTTGAACGGTGATGGAGCTGTCGCGCTCCATTTTCTCTTCACGGGCGGAGACTTCGTCGAGCAAGGGGACGGAATCGTCAAGTTCCTCAAGTACCGGGTTCTCGGTTAGCTCAGCCGTGATCATGTCCGCCAGCTCAAGTTTGTTGAGCGCCAGGACGCTGACCATCTGAACCAGCCCAGGGGTCAGAATTTGCTTCTGGGAAACCTTGAGGTTTAACTTGGGTTGCAACAAAACCATGCAACAGATCCTAGAGGGCTCGGCCCCGTACGAATTCTAAACCAACGAGAAGCTCTCGCCTAAATAAACTCGTTTAACTTCCGGATCATTTCCGAGTTGCTCCGGTGTGCCCGTCCGGAAGATACGCCCCTCGTTAATGATGTAAGCGCGGTCGGTAACCGACAATGTCTCACGTACATTATGATCCGTAACCAGCACCCCGATTCCACTCGCCTTCAAATCGAAGATGATCTTTTGCAAATCCAGTACCGCGATGGGATCGATTCCGGAAAAGGGTTCATCCAGCAGCATGAATGCCGGCGAAATACAGAGACAGCGTGCAATCTCAACCCGTCGGCGCTCGCCACCTGAGAGCGCATAACCCCGATTCTTGCGGATAACGCCTAATCCCATCTGGTCGATCAGTTTTTCCATCCGCTCCCGGCGCTCGTGCCAGGAAATCGGCTGCGCCTCCAGGACCGCCAGGATGTTGTCCTCGACCGTCAGCTTGCGGAAGATGGATGGCTCCTGCGGCAGGTAACCGATCCCATGATTGCGGGCCCGAAGATACATTGGCTCGTTGGTAATGTCCTCCCCATCGATCAAAACCCGGCCAGTCTCGGCAGGAATGAGACCCACGACAATGTAAAAACTGGTGGTCTTACCAGCGCCATTCGGCCCCAGTAGACCGACCACTTCACCTTGCTTTAAGTGGTAGCTGACCCCGCTGACGACCCTGCGGCCGCGGTAGCTTTTGCCGATCTCTTCCGCCGATAACGTCTGCATTTACTTCGTGGTACGCGCGCGAGTAATGGTGGGAGAAGAGCGTTTACTCTCAACCAGCACCCTATCATCGTGACTGTAGAAAGTCAACGAATCGCCCCATACAGTACCGCGTTCGGCATCAAAAATGCTAGGCGATTTTCCAGTCAAGAGGTATTTCCCCTCATCGGCGGTGTAAACCAAACGATCGCCGACCGCACGCCGATTCGGCCCCGTTACCACGACATTGCCGACCGCGACCATGTGATCAATCTGGCTCGGCCCGTCTGAACCGGGGATGATCGATTTCTTCTGCGTAGCGGGCGTTGAGGCTTGGGTTGTACCGTTGGCGTCCTGGTCGGCTGGCTTGAGATACACGTCAAGCAGCAGCGCATTGATCGTGTTGGTTGCCGTTCTGGCGAACACGTCGCCAGTGTAACGAGCGCGGCGCTCTTCGTCCGTGTAGGTCAACTTGTCGGAGGTCACATCGACCGGCGTAAGCCTGCCGTCCTGGCCCCGCTGCATGAATAAACTCAAAACTTTCTGCGATGCATCAGCCTCGGCGACGATGCTGCGCTTCTGATCGTCAAAGTCGATCTTGGGCGCACGCACCACGTTGGCCGTCTGCCACAACCGTACGTTGCCGGTGTAGTGCGCCACGCCCGGCTGCTTGTGCGCTGTCATGTGCTGAGCGGTCACGTGGATCGGATCTGAGCTGGCTAACAACGCCCCATTGGGTTGAGGCTTGAGATCGCTGTAGGTCGTCTTCACGTTGCCGTCGGCGAAGCCGTCACCGGTCTGGCGATTGATGCGCACCGTCACCGCTGTCGTGGTCACCCCGTTGTCAATCACGCGCGGAGAACCAGTCAGCACCAGCATGGTATCGCTCGGGGTATAGGTCGCGACATCGGCAAAAGCCTCACGCCCGCCGGTGTCAGGCTTGGCGGATGCTTCGTGATATTGGAAATCCCCCGTCTGTATGAGCTTCTCCACACCTCCGTCGGGAGCGAAGGTGACGTCCAGGTCGTGCGACACGCTGAGCTTGTCCGGGTCTCCCGGCGAGGTGGAGATGATGCGCGTGTTGGGCGCACCGTGCAGGGTCTGTATGCGATTATTGCTGTCGAAAGTAGCGTGGAACGTGCCGGCGGTAGCGATGGTTGTGGAGTTCCCTCCCGTTTGCTTTCCGCCATTGCTAGCGGTCTGTTTTTCTGATCCCGGCGCAGGAAGAATGGTGATGGAGGCTTTGCCGACCGTGTCGCCGGTCTTGAGTTGATTTCCATTCTCCAGCAGGAAATCAAGCTGGTCGGCAGCAATTTCCATGGGCTGGCCACTGAGCTGGTTACCACTGCCGGGCTTACCCGGCTTGGGGTCTTGCAACATGCGCGCGTTCTTCACCATGTGAAGCCGCAAGGGCTGGTTTTGGTCGTCGAAGTCAAGAACAAACTTGTCCGCCGAACCATGCGCAACGCTGGTGCCGTGCGACTCGAACTTAGCTCCATCGGAGAGAATCGCCTGCTGGACGGCGTTGTTGGGGCCCATGTTGACATCCCCGTGAGGTCCGGTAATGTCGACGATGGATGGGCCGCGGCTTTGGAGATGGACATTGCCTTCCGCTACCACGTGCTTCACGCTGTTGTCCGGCTCGAACATCATGGTGCCTTTGTCGGCGGTCAGGGTCCGGTCCGGCTGCTCGATGCGCACGTTCTCAAGCGTGGCCTGCCTGGGCACCTTCTGGATTATGCCACTGGTCCCGGTGATCACCGCCGGATGCTCGCCGGTGGTGGTGATGTGAATATCAGACTTCAACTGAAGTTCATTGCTGTTGGAATCGTAGTACGCGCCTTTGAAGGAACCATAGGCTTGGGTCGTGCGAAAGTTCACAATGTCGTCGGTTTGCGCGATCCCGGTCTTCTGGTTAAAGGTGAGCGAGCGGGTCAACAGATGAAGAGGATTTTTCAGTTCGGCGGGCGGAGCCTGGTCCGGCTTCTGGGGCCCTCCGCGTTCCCCTGGAGATCGATATGCACTTCACTCACGGCCTTGATGTCGCCAGTCTGTGGATTGTAGGTGAACTGGTTGCCATAAATTTGGTCATACCGGTCGTGCATGTGCCCGTACACGACGATATGAACATTGTGCAGATCGGCGTGGCCGCCGGCCTTGAACTGCACCGCCTTAGAAGCTCGAATGGTGTAAAGAGTGCGGCCACCTTCGGACTTGGAAAGCGAGAACCCGTCGCTGGTCTGCTGAATATCAAGCCCCAACTTTTCGGGCACATCGTGCAAAGCTGGTCCGACGCGGGAGCGGGTGATCCAGTAGGACACGGTCACCGCCAGCACCAGCACCACCCCACTTACGACCAGCCACTTGCGTACCTGAGCTAGGGATTGGAACATCTATGTTCGATATTACGCCAGCGGGCACGGTCAACGAAAACACTGAACCGACCGGTGCAACCCCGCTCTAACCACGCAGCAGAGTAAAACCTTTTTCTCGCGGTACCCGGATGACCAGACAGTCGGAAGGCATGTCGTGCAGCGCCTGGCGGCGCTTGGTCCAGCCCGCCATCATGAACCCGATGGTCAAGAAAAACAGGGAGAGAAATTTCATGAGGTGGCGAATGGTGGCTTGCCCGAAGGAAACCTTGTCACCGTCAGCAGTGACGACCTGCAGACCCAAAATGCGTTTGCCGACGGTGGCACGCCACGATGAGCTTTCGCTGAAGGCACTGTACAACCACGAACCCACGGACAGGATCGCGATGAAAGCCACCCCCGTGGCGACTTTGGACACGAAAGGGGAAATTCCCAGCAGGTAGCCAAAACGACGGAGCGCAAGATCCATGGTCGATGTAAGCAACAGCGCTCCGCTGGCCTCCAAGGCTACGTCAATCGCACCTGCCCAGGCGCGCAGCCAGAATCCGGCGTATTCAGGATCAGCCATATCGGCAGGCGCTGAAGAGACCAGTGTCGTGGTGAGTTGAGAAAACGCTGAACCCTTGGGGGTGGTCTCGGAAAGCAGGTCCCCGCAGAAGAGGCAAAACCGTCCATCCGGCAATCGCGCATTGCCGCAGTTGGAACAGACCTGGTTCAGCACCATCTCCATTCGGATGGGAATACTACGCTGGACTTGCTGCCCTGTAAAGAGCGGTCCTACTTAGTCACGAGACGGATGCTGCTCGAAGCCAGTCTGCATGGGAAAACATTTGCACATGATGTGCAAAATATTGCACTCAAGCAACCGCATCTCGAGCCTCATCATCTTTCATTCTAAGTACTTATGCGGCAAAACGTTGGTAATGTACCTGCAAGGCTACTGTTGGATGTATCTTCCCCCCGTCCTGAGAGGAGGAATTTCGTGGTGCGCAAAGTATTTTGGCTGCTGTGTTTGATCTTGTTAGCTTCCATGGCAGCCGTGGCTGACGACGTTCCGTCAGGTGGATCGGGATCCAGCGGAGTAGTAAGTCAGGGACAGACTTCCTACTATGACTTGGACGGTGCGGTGTTCGAGCCGGACTGGGGAATTCCGGGTGTGGGTAATGCTCTGGCTGGGGGCGGATCGACCCTCGATCAACATACGATGACCTTCGACCGTGCCGCCGGCATTGCGGTCGATCCTTTGAACCTCGGAGCCACCTGCAATGGCGGGTCTCTTGGCGGAACCGCGTCCTGTGCCTCGCCGTTTTCGCAGGCTTGGAACGTTACGACGCTGACCACGGATTCGATTGCCTTCACCGCTCTTCCGGGTGGGGAGCTGCTGATGGATGGAGATACATTCTCCGCAAACATTTTCTTCGCCGGCGCCGATACCAACGGCGCCAGTCTTAGCAGTGATCTTGGGCTCACGGCCGTTCCCGAGCCCAGCAACATCATTTTGTTTGGATCTGCACTCCTCGGACTCGCGGGAGTTTTTCGTCGCAAATTATTGCTCTGACCCTCCTTGTCATTTGGGGATGATCGCGAAGTCGGAGTCGATTGACTCCGGCTTCGTTTTTCTAGCCTGCTGATTGGCTGAGTGCGCCCCTCAGCCCCCACCCACGCGACAGCCACTCTCAACCCGTCCCAGACTTACCGCTCCAAGAGCCTCTCCAGATCGGCGAAGAAGTTGGGGTACGAAATGGCTACACATTCCGAATTGCGGATGAGCGTTTCTCCCTCCGCGCGCAGTGCGGCGACAGCGAAGGCCATGGCAATGCGATGGTCGCCAAACGAATCGAGTTCCGCACCATGCAGTTGTTGGCCGCCTGGAATGCGCCATCCGTCCTCGGTCTGCTCAACCTGCGCGCCCATCGCCCTTAGGTTTTGGGTGACCGCACTCAGGCGATCGGACTCTTTCACGCGCAGCTCGCCGGCATCGCGAACCTCCAAACCCGCCATGTAAGGGCGCGATGGCCGCCAGCACCGGCAATTCGTCGATCAGCAACGCAGTTTGTGCTCCCGCAATCTTCACCGGCTTGGCGGCGCCGGGAACCAGCGTAATGGTGCCTAATAGTTCGCCATGCTGCTCTTCCACGCGCACCATCGAGGTGCGGCTGCCCATAGCTGTAAGTACGTCGAGCAAAGCCGAGCGAGTGGGGTTCAGCAACACGCCATCGATCACCAGATTCGACTCAGGGAAGATGGCCGCGGCGCACAGAAAAAAAGCCGCCGAGGAGATGTCTCCGGGGATGTAGGCTTCCAACGGATGCAGCGTCTGGCCGCCTTCGATCGTCGCCGTGCTTCGCAAGCGATCAACTTTTGCGCCGAAGGAGCGTAATGCAAGCTCTCCGTGATCACGTGTCCGCATCGGCTCCGTCACCGTCGTATGGCCCTCAGCAAGCAATCCGGCGAACAGCAAACAAGTTTTCACCTGCGCACTGGCTACGGGGAGGAGATACTCGATACCATGCAGCCGGGCGCCGGTGATGCGCAGCGGCGCGCAGCCTTCGGTCGAATGAATCTCAGCGCCCATTCTGGTCAGGGGCTCAATGATGCGGCGCATGGGCCGGCGCGAGAGTGACTCGTCTCCGATCAGCTCCGTGGCGAACGGCTGGCCCGCGAGGATGCCCGACAACATCCGCATCGTTGAGCCGGAATTGCCGCAATCGAGCGGCGCTTCAGGAGCTCGCAATTGCGGACCGAGTCCGTCAATCGCCACAGTTCCCTGCTCGTCTCGCTCAACGTTGCACCCCAGAACGCGAACGCATCCCAGCGTGCTGGCGCAATCGGCGCCCGGGGAGAAATTCTGCAACCGCGAACGCCCGGCGGCCAAAACGGCAAGCATGGCGTAGCGGTGAGAGATGGACTTGTCGCCAGGGACGCCGACACTTCCCAGAATGTTGCGCGCGGGATGGACAGTGACTGACTTGGTGTCGTGCATGGGTTGTCCTGAAGCCAAATTTGTTACCGGCGACTTTCTTCGGAATTATGCCTTTGACAAACCGATCAATCGTCAGCAGGGAACATTTTTCGGACGAGTAGAACCGCGGCGGCCAAGAGAAACAGCAGAACGACAGCTTTCACTAAGTCCGCTACATACTTGATAAACCAATCAAGAAGGGACTTCCAATGGATGAGGACGAATAACCCGAGCGATGTGGCGAAGGCAATCTCAAAGACTTTCCACGCTTTGTCCTTCTGCGTCTGGTTCATTCACTTTGGCTCGGATCCGATTGTTCGGATATTTCCTCGATTTTGTAGGTGTGTCCTCCGCTCCAGCTCTTGATCTCTTTTCCGCACGAACAGTGGAATGAGTCACTGTCGCGCGAGCCATAAGGCATGTCATAGCGCGTAATTTTCCAACGCTTCCCGCAGTCGCACTTGTATTCACTACTCATGTCAGACCGCCAGGCTGCGCGCAAAGCGTGGCCTTACTTGCGCGAGGTCAGCGCCGTGTGCTCGCCTCGGCCTTAGCTTCCAGCAGGGCTTCCTTTGGCACCTCGCGGATCCGCACGCCCCCTACAAACCTGGGCGTCGTCGGGCCGCGTCCCCAGCGGTTTACGTCCCAGTGCGCACGAACGAACTTCACGTTCGGGATGGCGGTCAAATCCACCAGCAGCGGATATTCACCGACATAAAACTTCTGGGGCAATGTGGCCACCGGCTTCGCATCCCAGGCGGCGCCGTCGGCAGAGGTGAACAGGGTGATCTCGATTGATTCCTGCTCCACCACCTCGTTGATGGACAAGGTCAGGAGAAAAATGGGGCTCAACGCGGCGCTGATGTCGAGCGCTTCACTGTCACCTTTAGCGGTGATTACGGTCTTTTCCGGTACAAGAAAGGCATCCAGCATGGCGAATCCATTCTACAGAAGCCTCGGATGTGATGCTGGTGACAAGAATCACAAGGCGCGATCAGGCCTTTAAGCTTACCGCCTCGGCAGTCCGTCGAAGAATGTGCACAGCAGAGCCCCGAATTCCGCCGGCTTCTCCAGGGCAGCATAATGGCCTGCGTGGGAGATAATCTGCAATCGACTGCCGGCAATGTGCTGCCGCATCAACTCGAATTCGCCGAGCGGGATGCTGTCTTCATCGCCAGCAATGATCAGCGTGGGGACGTTGATGGTTGCCAGCGTCGCAACGGAGTCGGCGCGCTCAGCAATTCCGTGTTGCACGCCCGCAATGTTTTCCGCAGACATGCTTCGCATCATCTTGCGCGCGGCATAGACGATGTCGGGACGGTTCTGCTGGGTCGTTTGCGACAGCAACTTCGCCAGCATTTCTTCAATGAACCTGTCCGCTCCCTCATGCAGCACTCTGTCCGCAAGCTGCAGTCGGTTGGCTTTGCCCTCAGGCGTCTCCGCCTCAGGACGCGTGTTGGCCAGCACTAGCGCAGCAACTTGCTCGCGGTATCGGCGCCAGAACTCAAAGAGCAGATAGCCACCGATGGATACGCCGACAAAGAACGCCCTGTTGACCTTCTCTTCGCGACACAGCCGGGACAGGTCGTCGGCCAGCTTTCGCATGGTGGCCGGACCTTCGCCGAGCTCCGATTCGCCATGCGCGCGCAGGTCAGGGAGGATCAACCGATACCGCGTACTGAGTTGAGGGGCAACGGGGTCCCAGAAATGGTGGTTCAGTGGAAATGGGTGCAGCAGCACGACGTCGGGACCGTCGCCGGCGATCTCATACGAGAGCTGCGCGTCGCCGCTGCGTACGGTGGGCATGGTTTCCTAGCAACTAGCAATTCGTTTTCGGTAGAGCGTGTTTCAAAAATCGCCTGACAGCGAGCGGTTCGTCGCCTCAGGGGCTAAGCCCAGCTTCTATACGGCACGAGACGGCGCGGCTGAAGCCGCGCCCCTTCAAAGAACCAGTTTTGAAACAAGCTACAAGTTCTAGTCAGCAAAATGGCCAGCCACCCGTAATCCTGTCTATAACGACGTCGGCGTTGTCAAGAGCACACGAATCCTCTGCGAGCCGGAAGCGGGGTCAAGGGCGCCCTCTTTTGGCGTTCATCTCGACCCTTGACTCGGCTTCCGGCTCGCCCACCATGGAGCCAGGAACGAAGCGCAGCGCGGTAGAGCTGAGCTTCGTTCCTTAGCAGAAGATTTTGTCTTTCCTGGCATCCGATCTTCGGCTCGTTCTTCTGTAATCCGGCGATGGGACCGTCCCCGGCACTCCCACCAGCCATCTCTTCGGGCCTCCCGTTCCCCCCGCGGGGAGGTTGGCCCATGATTACGGCTTCGATCTCCCCACCCTCGGCGGCCGGGAGGCAGGCTGCCCACTCAAGCGTTCGGTCTACTTTCGACCACAGTATGACTCGGGCTCACCTGCATGCGAGCGCCGGCGGCTGCGCCACTCGGCATAGCTGATGCCGTCACGCAACATGCAATACAACCGCACCGCCAGCTTGCGGGCCACCGCTACTTTGGCCACTCCCGCGTGCGCGTGAGTGTGCTTGCAGTGGCCGTAAAAACGTTTCAACTCAGGGTCCAGGCGCGCCGCACTATGCCCGCCTTGCACCAGCAGGTAGCGCACAAACGAATTGCCCTGCTTGCTGATGCCGCCCAACCGCTGCTTGCCTCCGCTGGAGCGCTCCCGTGGAATCAGTCCGAAATAGCTGGCCACCTGGCGCGCTCCGGCAAATCGCTCCACTGGGCCCAGCGTAACCACGAAAGCCAAACTGATCACCGGCCCCACTCCGGGATGGGTCATCAGCCGCACCGCATCGGGTCGCGCTTGGGCTTCGCACAGCACCGCCGTATCCAGGCTGGCGATCTGCTGTTCCAACTGCTCCAGCAGCCCCAGCAAAGTCGTCCGCCGTTGGGCCGCGTACCCACCCAACGGCAGGGCTTCTAACTTCTGCCGTCCGCGGCGCGTCCACAGTCGCCACTTCAGCTGCAGCCCCTGATTCAGGGCCAGAAACTGCAACTGATTCTTGACCTGGGTTTGCCACTGCACCAGCTTGTGACGATGCACCAGCAACTGCCGCGCATCCCGGTCCTCCGCTGAGGGCACCCAGATGCGCGGAAAACGTTCTTCCACCAGCAGCTTCACCATGTGCTCGGCATCGCGTTTGTCGGTCTTCTGCTTGCGCGTCATCGAAGCCCGGATCTGGGTAGCATCGCCCATCCATACTTCATGTCCCAGCGTTTCCAGCAGGCGCTCGAACCACCCACTGAACCCCGTGCTTTCGATTCCCACCAGCACCCCCGCGGGTAAACCACGGTAGAACTCCATGGCCTCCTGCGGATGCGCCAGTCGCCGTTGCCTGATCTCGCCCGTCTGTTTGTCAAAGATCGCTACTTGCTGAAACCCGGGATGGTAATCGCATCCTATAATCAACATGGTCGGCTCCTTCTTGAGCCGCTTGATCGGATTGCACCATCAATGTACTCGAGTCCTGGAGCCGACGTCGTTATGTAATCAAGCGTCACAGGGGCTGCTGGCCATCCATGGGAATCGAAGTCAACCATGCCAGCGCAAAGATCGCGGAAACTCCGTAGAATCCAAGTCTCTGTGTCCTCCGTGTGTCCGTGGCGAGTGATTTTCGACGGAGCGAAGCGAGCTTTCTTCGCTCGTACGGGGTCAAAGGGACCGCTATAAGGCCGCGACGGACTCACGACCCCTGGTACGGCTGGACGTTCGTCGCGGGCGGAGTGACCGGTACGTACTCGGGCTCCTCCGGCATCACGATCCACGCAATGATGTAGGCCAGTATGCCTCCGCCTCCGAACAGCGCGACGATCAGCCAAACCACCCGAACCACCGTCACATCCAGATCGAAGTACTCAGCAAAGCCTGCACACACGCCCGCAATTTTGCGATCGGTTCGTGAACGCATAAGCTTGCGGCGACCTGCCACGGCGCCGACGCGGCGTCCACAGTAAGGACAAAGATTGGCGTCGTCCTGGATCGCCTTCCCGCAATAGTTGCAGTACATACAGCCTCCTTGCACAGGTGATACGAATAGCATAGAAAGAAGTTCCCGCGTCTGCAAACGGGACCAAAGCGGGGGCTTAGGGGCTCTTGTAGGCCTGCTTCATATAGTGGCGGGCCAAGTCGGCCGCGCCCGAATTGGAATCCTCGGCGATCACGGTCCGGTATTTTTCCAGGGCGGTGTCGCGCTTCTGCAGCACGTCGTACATTTGGCCGGCAGCCAGGGTCGCTTTCAGGCGCAGTTCGGAATCATTTCCGTGGCTGGCTGCCAGATCGTAAGCCTCGGCAGCTTCCTGGTACTCGCGCTGACCGCGCAGGGCCTCGCCCAATCCATACGCCGGAATTTCGATACGGCAGCTTGAATAGGAATTACTGCGACAGCCTGCCAGGCCCTGCGATAGGCGGCAATCGCCGCCTGCCCGTGCCCCGCGGCATTCATCAGGTGAGCGTACTCGGCGGCCACCAGAAAGTTGCGTGGGAAGTCGGTTTGCATTCCGCCGACCACCTTCAGGGCCTCGTCATATTTCTGTTCCCGGCGAAGAAACAGGGCGAGCACGATCTTGCCGTCGTAGGCCACTTCACTGTGCCCACCTGCCACCACCTCGCGCAAATAGTCGAGCCCCTTTTGCTTGTTCCCGCTGATGCCGACAATTGACGCAGCTACCTTGGCCGGCCAACTCAGACTGCCCACGATGTAAAGATCAGTGCCCACTAAAAGCTTGGCGTCAACGTATTTCGGATCCAATTCCAACACGCGCTCCTCGTCGCGACGCGCGCTTACGGCGCTCCGCAGAGCAGCGAACCAGGCTCTTTCGCCCATGCCCATGTAGGTGGCCCGCAGTCCTCGCGTAATCCCCCGCGCGTACAGGGCATCCACGTTATTCGGATTCTTATCGAGCTGCGCTTGCGATAGTGCGAGGGCCTGGTCGCTTAGCTGTTTGATTCGATCTTGCACCTTGGGATCAAGTGGCTCCGGATGCTTCTTGGTAAGAAAGCTGTCGGCGGCATACGCCTCGGTGTCGAGCGCCCCAATGCGGTACAGTTCCTTGAAAATCACCGCGGATAAAAGATGATTGACCGCAAAAGGATCGCCCGGATGGGCCTGCAGGGCAATTTCGAATTCATGAATCGATTTGTCGTATTCGAGATTGTAGAAGCAGTCGAAACCCTTGCGGGTGGCCGGATCGTTGTCCGCGCGCGTAGGAACGGGAGCCGGCGCGGTCTGCGACTGGATGCGGCATGGCACGGCAATACAGCACAATGCCAGGAGCCAAGAATATAGCTGGTAACGTTTCATCAATAATAGTACTTACTGAGAAGTTTACCTGATCTGCCGACTCCTCAAAAGCACCGCAAGCGATTGCCGCCGCGTAACATCTGGAGCAAGAATGTCAAATTCCGCGAACTGCTTGGCGAGCCATCCAAGTACCGAGCGGAGTGATCAACGCGACTGCCCTCCGGAAGGGAATTGTTTCACCAGTGGCTGTAAATCTTTCGGGTGTCGCGTCAGTCTGGGGAGATCGGGCATGGTTGCAACTGCCGAGTTTGCTTTCACTTATGCCATGCTTCAACTTTGGTTGGCCGCTTGCGATGCAACCAAGCAGAGAATCCCAATGACCCAAGCAGCCCATAGCGAGAATGACGAATACTGGCGTCCCGCCAATCCGGCGACCGCGCGTCTCGCGCGACCCATTCTGGCAGAAGGCCTCTGCCCTGCCTGCGGCGCGGAGTACCCAGCGAGAGCACTTTTCTGTCACATCTGCGGAAAGCAACGCCACCCGGATGCCACCCGCGTTCGTATGACGTTCTCGGACTTTTTCGATGTGGCCGCGATTCGCCGGCGCTACGGTCTCTCCGTGTCAAGTTTCGTGTTCTTCGTTCTCGGCATCGTTTGCTTGGCCATCGCTTTGGCCGTCGGCATCTCCTACAAAGCCGACACCCTAGCGGAATGGCAAGCCATGCAGGCGTGGAGGATCGAATGGCTGCTGGGGGCGACCGCAGCAATGCTGGCCGGGATACTGCTAAAGAAGTAAAGAGGAAGCAATCAGCCCAGCAATGAGCGTCCGGTTCGCCCAGCCGTCACGGCCGCAAAACACCCCGAAGTCGCGGTAGGGCACTCACACCCTATGATTGATCGGCCCGATGCCTCTTCCTAGCGGGTACGCGGCCGCAATCGCCCTGCGAACATATTCCTTTGCTGCACGGATAGCTTCCGGCAGCGTGTTTCCGTGCGCTAACTGGCACGCCAAAGCGGTGGCGAAGGCACACCCCGTTCCGTGAGTCGACTGGGATTCCAGACGCACTCCTGAGAAAACTTCCTCAGTGACAAGTCCATCTGTCTCGTAAAGGAGGTAATCCTTAGCTTGCGGCAGGTGTCCGCCAGTTACAACGACCGCCCGGCTCCCGAGTTCCCGAAGCCTCCCCGCCATCGCCCGCAGGCGTAGAAGCAGTTCTTCCCACTGGGCATCGGTCGTAACTGGATCAGCCCCGGCCAGGGTTGCAGCTTCATCAACATTGGGAGTAATCACATCACACAACGGCAGCAGCCTTTTGAGCACGACCTTTAACCCATGCTCGTCCAGCAAAATGGCGCCCGACGACGACCGGATCACTGGGTCGAGGACGATATTCGGCAACTTCCTCTCTTCTAGAAAGTCAGCAACGGTGGCTGCAATCTCGCCCGACCCCAACATGCCGAGCCGGACGGCGGCGATTTCCAGGTCGTCGGCCAGGACCGCGAGCGCACGGGCCATCAGGTCGGGCTCCAGCGGACGAACTCCGAAGACCCCCTGGGTGGACTGGACGGTCAAAGCCGTAATGCAGGTAACGGCATAGCAGTTTTGTGCAGCCGCTGTTTTTATATCGGCGGTAATTCCGGCCCCAGAAGAGGGATCGTGACCCGCAATGCTAAGGACAACTGGCCGCCCGATCATGGGACGAATGTACAGCAATCCCCGCCCGGAGGTAGCCAGGCGCAGGGGCGAGCGAAAACCGCAATCAAGACAGATCCCTGCTCAGGTGCGCCTAAATGTTTACGCAAGATCTTATAACTGCTTGTAACTAAACGGCTTATATCGAGTTAGGCTCAAACAGCGTGGCCCTGGCATAGCCATATCTAACGAGACCGGCAGCCGTCAATACTCGCTCTACCCAGCCGATCGAGTCTCCTCCTTCTCTTTCTTGCCTTTACGGGAAGCTCGTTCGTGGGTTGGCGGCATTTACCACGAATCCCGACAAAAGGCAAGCACAAAAGCAGGACTCCCACCTTAGTTGGGTTGACTCTTGCTTCTTTGGGTGAATAGACTTGTAAACACTGTCAGGAGGACCAACTTAACGATGAGAGGTGTTTAATGTTACGAGTACTCAGCCAGGTCGCGGTGACGGTTATTTTTGCCACCGCACTGGGCGCGGCACCCGGTAATAGCACACCGGATTCGAAGCAGGAAGGGGCCCCAGGACAGATTCAGGACACAGTGAAGCCCGTTACGGCCCGGAAGTTTCAGGTTGGAAAGGCTTCGTGGTACGGCCGCATCTTTCAACATAAACAGACTGCCAGCGGCGAGCCGTATGACATGTATCAATTCACAGCGGCGCATCGAACCTTGCCGCTGGGTTCCTGGATCAAGGTTACAAATCTGAGAAATGACCGGTCAGTCGTCGTCCGCATCAATGATCGCGGACCCGTACGGAAGAGCCGGATCATTGACCTGTCCTATAGTGCGGCCAAAATGCTCGGCATGGGCCACGACGGCGTGGAGCCAGTGCAACTGGACGTCGTCGAGACCCCGGTCATAGCCGAGGTCGAAGGCCCGCAGTAATCCTGTCTTAATGCGGTAAACTTAAGCCGATGAACGATAAAGATCGGCTCATAGTGGCGCTCGATGTCGCGGGCGCCACGCAAGCCCGCCAAATCGTGCAGGCGATCGGCGAGGCCGCAACCACCTACAAGATCGGGAAACAACTCTTCACGGCCGAGGGGCCGCAGATCGTCCGCGATCTGGTCGCCTCCGGCCGGAAGGTGTTTCTCGACTTGAAATATCATGACATCCCCAACACCGTCGCAGGGGCGGTGAAGTCGGCTGCGGAGCTGGGAGTGGCTATGCTGACCGTCCATGCCTCCGGCGGTAGCAAGATGCTAAAGGCCGCGGTCGAAGCTGCCGGCCAGTCCCACGCGAAGCCGATGGTGCTCGCCGTGACCGTGCTCACAAGCTTGTCGGATTTCGACTTGCAGGAATTGGGAATTTCCGACGGTATTCTGAGCCAGGTGCTTCGATTGGGAACGCTGGCCCGCGCGGCAGGTTGCGGAGGCTTAGTCGCTTCGGCTCATGAAGCTCGCGAACTGCGGCAGGCGCTAGGGCAGGAACTTGTGATCGTGACTCCCGGCGTACGTCCTGCCGGATTCCCCGCCGCGGATCAGGCCCGCGTGGTCACTCCGAAAGATGCCATCGCAGCTGGGGCCACCCACATCGTGGTAGGCCGACCGATCTTGGACGCTCCCGACCCGGCAAAAGCTGCTGAGGAGATTCGACTGGAGATTGAGGCAGCCGTCCGGCAGGAAGTAGCCCACTAGCTCGTGACCAGTTCCGCGGTGTTGCCCATGGTGTCGTAGCTCCGGCCGGGAACACGTGCGTACACTGCCGGCTAACCTAGAAGTGCCCCGCCCGAGCACAACCGGCTTGAACGGGGCACGCCTCCGAGCTTTGAAACAGGCTTCGTTAACAACACCTTTGACCGACCCACCCATTAAGAAAACGCCAACGGATGGTGCTAACTTTCATCGGTTACGGTGTCCGGACATATCCGTGTTCCTTGCCCGCGGAATCAACATAGAGGCCAACGATAACGTCGAAACGTTTATCCCGGTTGCGACATCGCCACCGGTCGCTCCGGGAGGGTCAAACGACGTGTAGTGCCCATTTTTCAAGAGAAAAGAATGCACCGCGCCGCCGCTGTCGATCCACTGCCCTACGATGTCATTCTGAAGGTTGTTCCCCCCGCAGAACGTACCGGAAGTCGTACCCGGAAAGTCAATCGTAGTGTACCTCCCGTTAAACAGCATGTACCCGTGAAGGTTTGGGTTCGCCGGCGGAGCCACCGTCCACCAACCACCGACGATCACGCCAAGGAGATTGATGGTTGCGGGTTCGCTAATGGCTGCGCCGGGTGGGTCGAAGCTGGTGAATCTGCCTGTCACTGAGCGTGTGAAACTATGGAAATTGGTGCAGGTCTGGTCCTCACACTCAAATCCTACGATTTCTCCCAAAGGATTTATACCATCAAGTGAGGTACCGGCCGCACCGGGATAGTTAACGGTTTGGTAATGGCCATTCGTCAGGGTGAAACCGTGTAACACGCCGGCAGAATCGAGATACGAGCCTACGATAACTCCCTCAGGAGTGATGAAGTTGGGCGTGGTCCCCACGGAGCCTGGGGGATCGAACGACGTGAATCTTTTAGCGTTGTTGTTGTAGGTTAAACCGTGAGCGACACCACTGCTATCCGTCCAAGTACCAACCGCAGTGCCCTGGGGATTAGGGCCGCCGTTTAAAGTGGTGGCAGTTGCGCCAGGATAGTCGACCGTCGTATAGCTCTGCGCCCACGCGATTGACGATATTGCAAAAACAGCGCTGATCGTACACACTGCCACGAAGCGAAATACCTTGATCATGGGATTATCCTCCTAGTTTTGGTTCGAAGTTGCGAACCGAAAGTACTGGTGAGTGTCGCTCCACGGAGCCTACGCTGTGAGAGGGGCGCTCAACGTTTAGTTAGGTTGGGTCTTCGTCCTTGACTAAGGAGATGGACAGTATTTCTACGCCGCCTTCGCCGGCGGGCGTACTATTGCCACCTTCTACTTACACCTTCTCGCCCGTGGGAGGATTCGTTTGTTTGAGCGCAGGAACCGCTACAAAAAGGCAGGGAAACAAATTTTGGATACGAATCCCGAGCAATTCCCCCACAAGCACGTGACTACTCTGTACCGTCTTCGAGCAACTTAGTTGCCATGAAGTCCGCCTGATCCTGAGTCGATGAGCGCTTTCTTAATAATCAGATACGGGGCGAGTGTAAGGAACTGGATGCGAAATATACAGGCTTTTAGAGATTTGTAGCATTGGGCTCTACCAATTAATGTAGCCGGCGCCTCATGATTCAGCCCCGTCTACTTAAATAGTGCGACGGTAGTAAAGAGATGGATGGCCGAGGGGCCCAAAATTCTTCCCTCACCAGTCCGCACTTGAGCGGAATTGCGATGCAGGAGCGCACCTTGACGCCGAACTCCCGCGCATTTTGTACATTTGCCAGAACAAACCCGTGACCCAGGCTAGCCCAAGCGAAGGGCGAACCCCGGCGCACAGGCAGCCTCCGCGCGCTAGGTGACCGCGCCACGATGCGATCGCGAGATTGTGAATCCTGACTCGTTGGAACATTTTCGTTGACTCCTGCTGGGCGCCGGAGTGAAACTCTGCTCCGTTCCCCTCTTACCTTCGCCAGTACTGTCCAGCATGTAAGAGAGCCGAACCGACTTCACCGGGAGATTCCCAAGGGCCCTAGGGTTCGCGACGGTAATCGCGCTGTTCGAATCGCCCGTTCGGTTTTTGTTCAAGCGTCGCCATCGCGCACCGAATTGCCGCCGCGTGGTTTTTGATGAGAAAAACCCCCAGCCCTCCCGGTTAAGGAGACCAGCGGGTGCAGTAAGATACGGATGGTACTAATTTGAAGTCCGAAGGGAGAACGTATGAAAAAGGTCGTCGTGTCCGTCCTAGCTGTCGTCAGTGTAGTGCTTGTGTGCAACGTATCGATGCTCGCCCAGGCGGCGCAGCAGCCCGCGGCGCAGAGCAGTCCCGGAGCCAAAGCACAACCCAATACCGTTACGGACCAGGACATCGAGATGCTGCGGGAGAACATTCGCGCACAGCGCAAGGGGATCACCGCGCAGAACATGACCCTCACCGTCGACGAGGCCACCAAGTTCTGGCCGATCTTCGATCAATACAGAAAAGCAGCCATCAAACCGAATGACGAGCGGTGGGCGATCATGAAGGAATATGCAGCGAATTACAATACGATGACCGACGCGCAGGCGCAGGACTACATGACAAGGGCGAACGCGGTTGATGAGCAACTGCTGGCCTTGCGCATGAGATACGTTCCGGTATTTGAAAAGGTCATCTCGGGCAAGAAGACTGCCTTGTGGTACCAGATCGATCGCCATATTGACCTGCTGATCAATCTGCAATTCGCTTCGATGATTCCGATGGTCAACGCCAAGTAAGCTGACGCGGGGGTGGTTGCTCGTGCCCCAGGGTTCGCGTCCATTCCGACTTGATCTTCACCATTGCGTTTTCTCGGAAAGCATGATGCCGGAAACTGCTCCACTTGCAGTCGCCTGCTTCCCTCTCATCAGTCCGCACTTGAACGGAATTGCGATGCAAGGGGACGACTGCCCGCGCGGCGCCTTTTCAACAATTCTGCTTTTTATGCCACTATTCCTGCGTGCCTCGGGCACTCGGTCTATACCTTCTACTCGACTATCAGAGAGGAACACCAATGAAGACATCTTTGGTTGCTTTATCGTGCTGCATCACAATGGCCGTGATGCTCGCCTATGCGCAAAGCGCAGACGAAGGCTATCAAATGGCCAGAGTAGTCTCTTTCGAACGAGTCGCTGCTGACGCGCAGCATATGGAAAATTCGGATCGCTACAAGATTTCCATGCGCCTGGGTGATACGGTCTACGCTTGCCACGCCAGCGGCCCGGCTGCAGTTTTTGTTGACTGGAGCACAGGAAAGGAATTTCCCGCCAAACTGAACGGCAAGGTATTGCTGGTGAAAAGCCCAAATGGTCAGGTCGTGGAGCTGAACATTGTCGGCAAGAAAACGCTAAAGTAGAAACACACCTCGAGCCACAAATTTCGGCGGGGCGGGACTATCCGTGGCCATCCTCACCGCGCCCTGGGGTGCTGCCAGGAAAAAATGGAAACCCCAGCTTGACCCATTTGCGGCATCAAATAGGTGGTGTCGTTGCTGAGGAGGATTGTGTGCCTACACTGGCTGCGTCCGTTACCGACCGCCCGATTGATATCAGTCACCAGCTGCTAGAAGCCATAACCGCGGATTACCCGCGCCGCGACTTCGCCGTGCGCCTCTGGGATGGTTCCACTTGGGGCAACGCCGAGCAGCCGCGCTTTACCCTGGTACTGAAGCATCCCGGCGCCTTACGCCACATGTTGCTTGGCGCCAGTGAGCTGACCCTCGGTGAGGCCTACATCTACGACGACTTCGACGTAGAGGGAAACCTGGAAGCGGCCTGCGAGTTCGGCGCCCATCTGCTGGCGCACAGCTTGGAACTCTCTGACAAGCTGCATGTCGCACACCTTTTGCTGAAGCTCCCCGCCGACGGCGGGCATGAACGCGGCGACCTTGCTCCCCGTCTCCATGGGACAGTGCACGGCAGGAATCGCGACCGCCGCGCTGTCACCTATCACTACAATCTGTCCAACGATTTCTACTCTCTGTGGCTGGACCGCCGCATGGTGTATTCCTGCGCCTACTTCAAGGCCGGCGATGAAGGCCTTGATACCGCGCAAGAGCAGAAGCTCGATTACCTCTGCCGCAAGCTGCGGCTGCGCCCGGGCGAGCGGCTGCTCGATGTCGGCTGCGGATGGGGCGGGCTGGTCCTCTACGCGGCCGCGAACTTCGGTGTGCAGGCCTGCGGCATCACCCTCAGCGAAGCGCAAGCCGAATGGGCCCGCGCTCGCATCGCCGAAGCGGGGCTGAGCGATCACTGCCAGGTGCAAGTCCGCGACTATCGCGATCTCGATCCGTCCTCGGCGTACGACAAGATCGTCAGCGTCGGCATGTTCGAGCACGTAGGCGAGTCGCGACTGCCCGAATACTTTCGCCAAGTCTGGAACTTGCTGCGTCTGGGAGGCGTCTTCCTCAACCAGGGGATCGCGGCCTCAGCCACTCACCAACGCAAAGGCGACTCATTCATTGAGAAGTATGTTTTCCCGGACGGCGAGCTGGTGCCTCTCGGCACAACCATTCGCGCTGCGGAGGCCTGCGGCTTTGAGGTCCGCGATGTCGAGAGTTTGCGGGAACACTATGCCCGGACCCTGCGGCACTGGGTGCGACGACTCGAGTCGAACTACGAAGATGCCAAACGCTTCACCGACGAGACCATCTACCGTATCTGGCGGATCTATATGTCGGGCAGCGCGCACGGGTTCAATATCGGGAGGGTCAACATCTACTCGGTGCTATTCAGCAAGCCGGATGGCGCCGCCGCCCATCTGCCGCTGACGCGAGCCGATTGGTACGAGTGAAGCCATTCACCTTCCGGGATACGACCCTTGATAGCAGGTCTGGTGCGGCATGCGGCCGGCTGCTTCTTTCAACGCTTGGGTAGTAGTCCCACAAAG
Organism: uncultured Acidobacteriaceae bacterium; assembly: GCA_963836295.1. Lineage (GTDB taxonomy): Bacteria > Acidobacteriota > Terriglobia > Terriglobales > Acidobacteriaceae > Bog-257. Next base: position 223,868 of record CAWIIY010000018.1, read on the forward strand.
GACCCATTGCGATACGGGCAGAGGCGGCGTCATGTGCGCACGCCTCTCACAAGACACCACTTTTAGGCTATAAATGTACCCCAAACGCCATAGGAATATTGTGCTTGGACGATAACCCCTGAAAGATGTATAGTGTCGGGCTGTTTGGTGCTAAAACGAAAATTCCTCTGGCGTGGTTAGTAGTCTAGATGGATGAAGAAGGAGAAGGTTATGCTGCGACTGAGATTGGTATTGGCATGCGTCCTGCCACTGCTCCTGGGCTATGGCCTGGCGATTCCGATGGTGGCGCAATCGTTGAATTCTCAAAAGCGGGTCGCATCGGAGTCTCCATCTTATTGGAATGATCCAACGAATTGGATTCAGCAGTTCGTGCCGGACTCGCGACCCTTTTGGGACAATTCAAAGAATTGGACGTCGAATTACGGACCCGCCTACCGCGATACGCTTGAGTCCCCGTCGCAAATGCTGGCGTGTTCGACGCAGTTCGCGCTCTGTTTTCACTCGGGCGCCGAGCCATACCCGTGCACACTTTCTCCAGACGGCCGCTCGGCCAATTGCTTGTGCACCGTGGCCACTACCACCAATTACACCCTGATCGATGCAATTCTGAATTATCCCGTCTACGTTGCGACCGTTCAGGCTTGTTGTCCAGACGGTTCCGGATGCCCGGGAGTCGGCCAAGCACCGGTTTGTAATTATCTCAACGGTGGAACTCTCATTCCTGGCGCGAACGTAATCTCCACCTACGATCCCGGCTCGCGCTCGGCGATTCTGGCTGCTTTTGCGTCGACTAAACCGGCGGTCACCGTTTGTCCGAAAGGGCCCTATGCCGCCTGTATGACCGCGCCGTGCCAGCTTAATGCAGACGGTTCCACCGCCAACTGCAAGTGTCCCGTGTTCTATGGCAAGTTCCAGCTCGTAGGCAGCAGCGCTCAGTGTTCTTTGGGCGGTGATCTGGTACCGTCTGCCTCATACATTCCGCAATTGGACAACCAGCAAACTGGTAAATGATCGAATAGCCGTTCGCTTGATGCACCGTTTTTTTTGAATGTCGCACCCGGCGGGTCATGCCGACTGGAAGGATTGGATCGCCTTGGCTTCGTCTTCCTCGACGTCGAATACAGTGTAAAGCTTGGTGATTTGCAGGAGGCTGTGAACGTTCTTGCTGAGGTTCATGAGCTTGAGGTGACCGCCCTGATTGCGGACCGAGGTGTAGCAACTCATCAACTCACCTACGCCCGCGCTGTCGATGTGGCGCACATCGGCCAGATTGAGCAATATATTCTTGTAGTTTTTGCCCATCAGATCGCGAACCAGATCACGGACCACATTGGTTCCTTCGCCCAGCCGTAGCTGACCAATAATGTCCACGATAACAATGCCGCTTACCACCCGTGTACTGGTTTTGAGATTCACAGGACGCCTTCAGTTTCGCAAGATTTGCAGATCGCCTCAGCCGTTCCTACAGGACGGACTGGAGCAGTTTCCGAATTGCTGTATCCCAGAACTTCGGGAGAGCGGCGCTTCAGCGCGTCAACGCTGCTCTCTTGATGAGGCTTTCAGCCCACTGTGTCGCCGTGGGCTGAAAGCCAACACCTCGGGGGCGCACCCTGAACGCGGACCTAAAGGGGCTGTTACGAAACTCTGTCGTCCCTACGGGACTCAGAGAAAATTTTCCACTTCACCCAGCACTCCGCCTTTGGCTCCGTGCTGGGCTAAGCTGTTTCGTGCCTACGGCACTCGTTCTCGTGCGGTTTGTTCCACCGATGCAACGTCGAACCGAGTTTCGTAACAGGCTTTGAAGGTCCGCTCTACCCCGATACCACTACTCCGGAGCACCTATAACCTGCAACCCATCGTACACCGCAGGCGAATCCCGAGCGATCAGAAAATCCGAAGTCCGCGAAACTGCAACCGGAATGCACCGCTTCGATCAAAAAGCGGCCCGCAGGTCGCTTTGCTGTTTTCAGTATTCGCAGTTACTGAAACTTGAACATCGCCACGACCAGGAAAACGGCTTCCGCAGCCGCCAGTCCAATCCAGATTCTGCGCCGGAAGCGTGTGCGACCGAGGTCGCGTGCCAGTTGCATACGAGCAGCCAGCAGTATGGGATCCGTCGGGGTCGCTTCGGACCGCGGGCGGTTCAGCCTCTTCAATCCTCGATATTAGGACTTCTTCCCTGGGCGCGTCTTTTAGGAAGACTTTCGGAGTGCTGATCAGCGTGGACCAGTTCGAGCAGCTGCAGGCTTGACTCAGCTCCAAAGACAGCTACCGGCTGCGAGGTCAGATTCAGCGGTGGAAGTTTTTCGGGCGAAAGTCGATCCCGAAGGCTGCCCAACAGCGTGTCCCACCATCCGCGGCTCAACTCATCCCCCAGCAGTTCGCCGACATCCACCGGCCGGGATTCGAGCTCTAGCGCGGGCAGTACTTCCGGCGAAATCACATCGGCCAGATTGTTAAAGATTGTCCGGTACCAGGGCCGATCCACCAGATCGCCCACCAGGAGGCCGACATCTACGGGCTTGGAGGTAAGCTGAAGCGGAGGAAGGCGCTCCGGCGAGAGCCGGTCAAGAACATTGAGCAGGAGGGAGCGCCACAAAGATACGGTCAACCCCTCAGGGGGAGAAAAATCCAGTTCAGCCATCCAGTTTGCCGTCTGCTCCTTAGTGTTTCACGCTTGCTGTTACCGGGGCGGTGTCCTTCACCGTGTAGTCCGATGGTACCTCGAATAACTGCGCAACGGGCTCTGTGCGCGCGATGTTTGTCAGCTTCATGGTACTACGACCGGATTGGCCGTCATCGCTCTGGGTCAATACCATTGTCTTTAACTCTGGAGAAAACCACGTCTCACTCCAGGAAACAATCGGCTTGTCGTTACCCATCGATCCGGCGTCGATAATCCTGGTGGTCCGGGTTCCGATAGCGCTAACCCCTTCGATGGTCTTGCTCCCCAGAGCTTCGGTCCGAGTATCGACTGACGTGGCAAAGGGCTTCGCTGCCAGGTTCGAAGAGGCAGCAATTCCGGGCGCCGGTCTCTGTTCTGGCTTCGGCCCCAGCTGCATGGGAGCAACGTTCAGTGGCGCACCCGCAACATTGGTGGTCACAAGCGAATTTGCCGGCCCAACCATCTGCCCAAAGTGGAGAATCGTTGCCGTCTTCATCCTGGGGTTGAGGGTGATAATCACCTTCTGGACCGGGTCATTGATCGTGATGCGCTCAAATTTCTCAACCCCTGGTTGGACTGTTGCAATGTCACTCTCGGTGCGCGTCCGGCCCTGGCTGTCGCGGAACCTCTTGCCACAAGTTTCGCGATGGATATGACGACCGTTGTCCAAGGTGCGATCGTACTGCGTAATCACGTCGGCTGAGAATGGCACGTTCTTGACCACGGCTGGCGCGTTTGCGCTTGTGGCTGCGGCCGAGCTGGCAACTGCGCGTCCGCTCAGCTGTGCACCGGAAAACCCTGTTACTAGCAGCACCAGCCCAGTCAGTGTCCACCGTCGCAGTCCCATAGGAGCCCCCTTCGCACCACATTTTATACCGCGAGGCACCTCTATTGTGTGCCGGATTGAGAGGCAATGCAACTTTATCCGCGCCACCGGCTACTCGCGAAAGCGGGAGAACCTAAACCTACAATGGCACGGAAGAGCGCCGTCTTGCCGCTCTTCCTTCCACGGGTCTCCCTCAATCAAGCCGAATGCGCCAGACCGGCTCCAGCGGCGGCCGTGCGCACCATGTAATGTTTCTCCGGCACTTCGAAGCCAGCGGTTGTAAACGTCTCCTTGATCAGCCGGTTGGTGTCGAAGTACACCTGCCAATAGTTCTTGTTGTTGCAGTAGGGGCGAACCGCAAGGACAGGCCCTGCCAGGGTGAACGTCAAGATCTCGACGTCGGGAGCCGGATCCGTTATGACGTTAGGAATGGCCGCCAGAGCTTTCTTGAGCGCCGCCATCGCCACGTGCACATCCACTCCATGCGCCAGTTGGGCCGTCAGGTCCACTCTTCGGTAAGCGTTGGTGGAGTAGTTCTGGATAACGTCGCCGAAGATTTTGCCGTTACCGACGATGTGCCGCACGTTGTCCAGAGTGTCGATATAGGTCACGAACAGCCCGATCTCGTGCACGGTGCCCATGATTCCGCCCGCCGTCACAAAATCGCCAACCTTGAAAGGCTGCAGGATGATCAGAAATACTCCTGCGGCAAAGTTGGCCAGCAACCCGCTCCACGCCAGGCCGATGGCGACGCCAGCCGCGGCGATTAGTGCTGCCAGGCTCGTCGTCTCGACACCGAAAAAGCCGAGGATGGCGATGACCAGTACGATGTTGAGGATGGCGGCGACCGCATTCTGGATATAGCGAATCAGCGTGGGATCGATTTTCTGACGGGTCATGCCGCGGCCGATAAGGTTGATGGCAAAGCTGATCAGCCAACGGCCGACAATCCACAGCGCAAGGGCTTCCAGCACTCGCATGCCAAGCTGGATAAGCCCGTTCCAACCCGCCTGCATCAATGTACCCAGCGTCGTTTGCATAGTTAGCTCCTCCCGGGAGACGATGTTAACCGACTGCGAGCCGCGACGATGCGAAGGCTCGGGGCGATGGTAACACAGGAATTGTTACGATGGGATGACGGGAATTACAGGACCCAGCATGAGAGACGTGGTTTTGCCCTAAAGAGAAAGAACGGTCGCCCGACCGCTCTTCCCCACTTTCGATATTTGCCAAGAACTAGTATTCGGCATCCTCGACGTTTGGCGGTTCGCCTTCGTCAGGCTCGATGGGCAGCTCCTGCCGCGGTTCTTCCAGAGGAGCAGTTCCCTCGCCTTTTCCTTTTAGCCTGACAACCGTAATCTTGGCGAAACCCTCTTCAAACTTTGGCGGACGCAGTTTGGCCGCCATCCGCTGCATAACATCTTCCGGAACATTGCGCTCGCGGCGGCGATTGCGCTCGATACAAACCTCTGGCGGCACATCGAAGAAGACCGCATGCGCCTCATAGCCGAAGTCATGGGCCAGCTTCACCCAACTGCGGCGCTCGTGAGGAGACAGGTTGGTGGCGTCCACGTAGTTCCAGGGACGCCGGGCCAGCAGCCGCGCACGCAGCATGGAACGCAAAGTCGAGAACACCAGGTCCTGGTAGCGCTGCTCGGTAACGTCGTCAAACAGCAAGATACGCACCATGTCGCTGGACAGCGGAAGGATATTGTGCCGCTTAAACCATGTGCTCTTCCCGGGCCCTGGCAGTCCGATCGAGAGAACTACCGCGCCCTTGGACTTCCTGGTTTCGTGAGGTGCTGGCGGACGAGGCGCAGCGGGAGCAACCGGCGCAGTTGGGCCAGGCTCCATTGCCTCCTCGGCCTCGCCAGCTTCCCCGGTCGGACCACCCGGGCCAGGCAGGGCTGGGTTCTGAGCAGTCGACTGTGGACGACCACCACGTCCGCGTCTTCCGCGACGACGGTTCCGGTCGCGCCGTTGCTGTTGTGAGGGCTCTTCCCCCCCGCTGGCCGGGCCGCTTGGCTGCGGCTCGGGCGACGTAATGTGAGGTTCCGCTTGAGTTTCGGACTGGGCCGCAAAATCGGGCTGCCTGTCAGCGTCGATCTCAGCAGCCGCGGGCTCTGGAAACTTAGGTTGCAGGGGGGCGGGAGCCTCCTGCCCTTGCTTGTCGTCTTGCGATTTGCGCCGCTTGCCGCGGTCGCGCATCCATCTGCGCATGTTGCACTTGTAACACGCTTGCCTAGCTGGTAGCAATCGGCCTGGCGCGCACGGCTACCCCGGGGGGCGCTGCCGGAGGTACGGTGACGTATGCCATTGCCTCGCCTTACCCATGATGCTACGCTTTTTGTTTCGGCTCCCTGGCGTGCTCATCGTTATGGAGTGCAGTTCGGATTCATTTGGATTTCAATCTGACGTTTTCTTAGCGAGGCAAAATGGCAATCAAAGTAGGCATCAACGGCTTCGGACGCATCGGCCGTAACATTCTACGCACGGCGCTCACCGACAAGAACCTCGACTTCGTCGCGGTCAACGACCTCACGGATCCCAAGACTCTGGCGCATCTTCTGAAGTACGACTCGATTCTTGGCAACTTGAAGAACGATATCTCCGCCACCGCGGATTCGATCAGCGTGGACGGCAAGAGCATTCGCGTGTTTGCCGAGCGAGATCCTTCCAAGCTCGATTGGGCGTCGGTAGGCGCGCAGGTCGTCATCGAGTCCACCGGCAAGTTCACCAAAGCGGAGCTGGCCAAGCAACATCTGCGCGGTCCGGTGAAGAAGGTCATCATTACCGCCCCGGCAACCAATGAAGACATCACCATCGTTTTAGGCGTCAACGAAGACAAGTATGACCCTGCCAAACACAATGTGATTTCTAACGCCTCCTGCACTACCAACTGCCTGGCACCGATTGCCAAGGTGATCAACGATAACTTCAAAATCGTAAGCGGCACCATGACCACGATCCACTCCTACACCAACGATCAGGTCATCCTCGACTTTCCGCATAAGGACCTGCGGCGCGCGCGCGCGGCCGCGCTGTCCATGATTCCGACCTCGACGGGCGCAGCCAAGGCGGTTTATCTGGCGATTCCCGACTTGAAGGGCAAGCTCGACGGTTTTGCCATGCGCGTTCCGACGCCTAATGTTTCAGTGGTTGACCTGGTGGTCTTCGTGGAGAAGAAAACCAGCGTCGAAGAGGTGAACAATGCCCTAAAGGCTGCGTCCGAAGCGGGCCCGTTAAAGGGCTACTTGGGATACGAGACCGCTGAACTGGTCTCGATCGACTATCGTGGCGACGATCGCTCCTCGATCGTGGACGCGCCCATGACCCGGGTCGTGGCCGGCAACTGCGTAAAGGTTATTTCGTGGTATGACAACGAGTGGGGCTATTCGTGCCGGGTGCGCGACCTCATTCATTACATCGGCCAAAAGGGCCTGTAACAACAGTTATCGGTTGCTGGTTGTCGGTTGTCAGTGGTTATCAATCGGACCTGAGTTCGCCATCGTTACTTGACGAGAAACCAGAAGAATTCGGCCTGCCAACTGATCGCTCCGGCTGATGGCTAACAACTGACAACTGACAACTGTTCTTTCAAGGGCTGCTCTTATGTCGAAGCTATCCATTCGCGATCTTCCGCTGAACAATAAACGCGTCTTTATGCGCGTTGACTTCAATGTTCCACTCGACGACGGACGCGTCATGGACGACACTCGCATCCGCGAGACGCTGCCCACGATCGAATACGCGCTGCGGCATGGCGCCCGATTGATACTCGCCTCGCACCTGGGGCGTCCCAAAGGCAAGGCGAATCCCAAGATGAGCCTGAAGCCGGTGGCCGAGCGGCTGCGCATTCTGCTCGACGAAGTCTTGCGGCGCGGCGAGAATGTCGGCTTTTCTCCCGACTGCATTGGCGTGCAGGCGGAGGAGATGGCCGAGAAATTGGAGCGCGGCCAGTCCTTGCTGCTGGAAAACCTGCGCTTTCACCCGGAGGAGGAAGCCAACAATCCCGAATTCTCCAGAAAACTGGGCAAACTGTGCGACTTCTACGTCAACGATGCGTTCGGTTCGGCCCATCGCGCCCACGCTTCCACCGAAGGCATAACCCATTTTGTAGAGAAGAAAGCCGCCGGCTTGCTGATGGAAAAGGAGCTCGAATACCTGGGCAAGGCTTTGTCCCATCCGCAAAAACCCTTCGTCGCCATTCTGGGCGGCGCGAAGGTGGGCGACAAGATCGGCGTCATCACCCACCTGATGACCAAGGTGGACACGCTCATCGTCGGAGGCGGCATGGCCTATACGTTCCTCAAAGCGCAAGGACACGAGATTGGCAAGTCGCTACTGGAGGCGGACAAGGTGGAGTTGGCGGGGCAAATTCTGGCCGATGCCAAGGCGCACCACGTGAAGTTCCTGCTGCCGGTGGACCATGTGGTTGCCGACAGGATGGCCGCCGATGCTCACATTCAACAGATCGGCGTGGGCAAGCCAATTCCTCCCGATATGATGGCGCTCGACATCGGACCAGAAACGGTGGAGCTATTTTCCACCGAGCTCAGCATGGCCCGCACCATCGTCTGGAATGGCCCCATGGGTGTGTTCGAGATCGAAGCCTTCGCCAAAGGCACCCGTAAAATCGCTTACGCCGTGGCGGACAATGGCGCGGCGGTCTCCATCGTCGGCGGCGGCGACAGCGTGGCCGCCGTCAAGGCAGCCGGCGTGGCCGACAAGATAACCCATATCTCGACGGGGGGCGGCGCTTCGCTGGAATTCCTGGAGGGCAAGAAGTTGCCCGGCGTGGAAGCGCTGAGCAACAAGTAACGGCCATGCATACCAGGCCTCAGGTTCTGCGAGTAACCATGGATGATCGCGTTCTTGTGATCGTCGGTCCGGGCGACATAACCCGCCAGCAGGCCGACGCCATCGTGAACGCCGCCAACTCTTCCCTGCTCGGTGGTGGTGGCGTGGATGGCGCCATCCATCGCGCAGGAGGGCCGGCCATCCTCGAGGCTTGCCGGCAGATTGTTCGAGCGCATCGGCCGTCTTCCCGCCGGACAGGCCGTTGCAACTCCTGCCGGACGCTTGTCGGCGCGCTACGTCATACACACCGTCGGCCCGTTCTGGAGCGGGGGCCAGCAGGGTGAAGCAGAAACGCTTGCCAGTTGCCATCGCGAGTCGATTCGCATCGCCGACGAGCTTCAGTTGGCTTCTATTGCGTTCCCTGCAATCTCCACCGGGGTGTACCGTTATCCCATCGACCTGGCATCGGAAGTTGCCATACCAAGTGCGGCGGAGGCACTCGGAAAAGCCGCCCACGTCCGGGAAGTGCGGTTCGTGCTCTTTGATTCCGAAACCTTCACGCAATACACCCATGCCGCTCGCGCCTTTGCCGCCAGCTCGTCCCTGAGAGTGGACACAATCCATGACGCGTAAGAAACTGATCGCCGCCAATTGGAAGATGTACAAAACGCCGGAACAGACCACCGCATTCTTCCGCGAATTCCTGCCTATGGTCGCCGGCCACTCCCGCGACGAGATCGTCGTCTGCCCGCCGTTCGTTGACCTCCATGCCGCCGTGGAAGCGGCCCGCGGATCGAACGTCGCCATCGGTGCGCAGAACATGCATTGGGAGAAAGAAGGAGCCTTCACCGGCGAAGTCTCACCCACGATGCTGACCGCCATCAAGATCACCCACGTGATCATCGGGCACTCGGAGCGCCGGCAGTACTTCAATGAGACGGACGACACCGTCAACCGCAAGCTAGAAATCGCATTGGAGAACGGTCTGACGCCCATCGTCTGCGTCGGCGAGGTACTGGAGGAGCGCGAGGCTGGCCTGACCGAAGACGTGCTGCGGCGCCAATGCACGCGCGCCTTCAACGGAATCTCGGGAAGGAAGGCAGCGAAGCTCGCGGTCGCTTACGAACCTGTGTGGGCGATTGGAACTGGCAAGACGGCGACGCCGCCGATGGCCTCCGACGCGCATGGAGTGATCCGCCACGAGGCGGAAAAGGCCTTCGGCAAGGACTTCGCCCAAGGCTTGAGGATTCTTTACGGCGGAAGCGTTAAACCAGACAACGCCACGGCACTCATGTCGGAAATTGAAATTGACGGGGCGTTGGTTGGCGGGGCCAGTCTGGATCCCGCGAGTTTCACTAGAATTGTGAAGTATTAGAGAAAGCGACGTTCCGTTACCGTAGACTTACTCTTCCCACCGTCCCGTCAAGTTTCACCGCCCATCGGGACCCCTCGGCGCTCGCCGAAAGCGGAGTCAAGTGCACGTTGTCAAATAAGTACCTATTTGTCAAATTCCTGCAATGTCTTGCATGTTAGTTAGTTCGATAACACAGTTAACTCTATGAAAACCTGTATTTTAGTGGCCTCCTTCTTTGGCAATTTACGTGCATGGTTTGACCTCAGAAATATCTGCATTTGACGACAGCGACTTGCTCAGGGGAGCTGTCACTGTCGCCACAACCCCACACCAACGCGCAGCTTCAACGACAGGAGGCGAAAACAAGATGATGAAGCGTATGCTGATTCTCCTCGCCGTGCTCCTGTGCATGGTGTCCGGCGCTTTTGCCGGCATTGTGTACAACAACGGCGCTCCCAACCAACAGAGTGGCAATGAGATGACGGAGTGGATCCAGACCGAAGACTTCACCATACCAACCACCACGACCGTTACCGACGTCCACTTCTGGTCCCTTGAGGACCCGGGCGGCACCTATGCCGGATCCCTCTGGTACGGGATCTATACGAACTCAGGCGGCCAACCCAACCTCGGCAACCCCGGCGTCGAGGGATTTCTCCAGGGAACGGACGTGACCCGGACCTTCATCCAATCCGGCGTCCTCGGTTTCTATGATGAGTATGAGTACAGCTTCGATATTGAGCCCTTTACGGCCCAAGCTGGAGTTACCTACTGGCTGGGGCTGCATAACGGCCCACTGACCACCGACAGTCGTCTCGACTTCTATTGGGAGACCACCAACTTCAATGGGACCGCCACTGGGCATGAGTGCGATCTGTCGCTAGGCGTTTGCGGCAACAGCTGGTTTGACAACGGACAGGAGCACGCATTTTATCTGACCGGCGGGACGGGGGGCACGACTCCCGAACCAAGCAGCCTTCTGTTGCTCGGCACCGGTGTTGTAGGCCTGGCGGGAGCGATCCGCCGCAAACTGATTTGATGGCGAGTTATGCCTGAATGGCGCAGCCGGAGCCCAAGGGTTCCGGCTTTTTCGTGGGTACCGAATGATAAAGGCCGGTCACAGCTCTCCCCTTCGCTGCAGTGCTTGTGTTTGCTATACTTAATTGCCTCTACGTTTCTGCTTGGAACCCGTGATGCTCGCCGCATCCGGTCGGGTGTGCGGAAGTGGTGAAATTGGCAGACACACCATCTTGAGGGGGTGGCGCCGAAAGGCATGGGGGTTCAAGTCCCCCCTTCCGCACCATACCTCACCCAAGTTGTAAGCAACGTAAAGAGTTATGCTATTGCCGATGCTAGCGTGGCCTGTGTTAGCTGGCGCACGCCGGATGCGAGGATTGAGAAATACATGGTTGTCCTGTTTACCGTCATCCACATTGCTGTTTGTCTGTTCCTAATTATCGTGGTGCTGTTGCAGAGCGGACAAAGCGGTGACATTGCCGCCGCCTTCGGTGGCATGGGCAGCCAGACTGCCTTTGGTACCCGCACCGCCGCAACTATGCTGTCCAAAGCCACCACCTGGGCAGCGGTCATCTTCATGTTTACGTCGATTGTGCTTTCGGTATTCGCCACCCGCCATGCCAGCCGCAGCGGTTCCGTATTGGAGGGCTCGCGACCCGCGCCCACGAGGTCGGCCCCGATGCAGAAACCCTCTGCTCCGGCACCGCAGCCGCCAACTCGCTAAATTTCGCAGCCTGGCTCAAAGCCCGCAGTACACTCAGCCTGCGGGCTTGATTTCTGCCCGTGTAACTATTCCGCCTGCTTCTTGCCTGCCATACCACCGGCCTTCGCGTAAGTGAGGGTCATTGCCTTCTGCAGCTTGCTGGCATCGGGGCCCATTTCTATGGTCATGACGAACGAATCGGGCTTGAAGTCGGAATAGGTAAAGCGGGTCACCATCTTCTGTCCGTTCATTTCGCCTTCCACGGTGCCGACCAGTTTGTCGGCTTCCCACTTTGTGCTGCCGCTGGCATCGCAGCCGTTTGGCGTCCCGTTGTCGCACCAGACACCGCGATATAGCTGCGCCTTGGGGTCCCACCAGAACGTCCCCAGTGCAGTGAAGGTGCCCATCGTTCCGGTGGAGTGATACTTCTCGGTTAACCAAAGTCCGCCCGGGCCGGGAGTCAGTACGGCAGTACCCTTGCCAGAGCCGCCTTTGGGCGTCATGGGACTGGGTTCGTCCCTCTCGGTTACGGTTCAAGTCCCCGCCATCATCTTGATCATCTTCGTCATTTCCGGCGCGGGCTTGGGCATGGCCATCTCTTCTTTCGCCTTTGCTGCCTTGGGCTTCGCCGACCCCTCCTGCGCAGCCAGCGGCATCGCGCAGAGTCCGCCCAGTACCAACAAAATCGTTCCCCGTAGAATGGTTTTCATAGGCCTCTCCTCCGTGGAAAGTAACTTCCTGCGGCAAGAATCTTATACGATATTAGGAGTTTCGCAACAGGGGCTTGCGCCAGCCGTCCTTGTTCCAGACTTCATTGAATGTTGCGCGAACCGGAGTAATCACCTTGACCGAGCGCCTCTACTACACCGACCCTTCTCTTACCGAGTTCGAAGCTCGCATAGTAGCCGTCGGCCACGAAGCTGAGAATGTCGCAGTGATACTCGACCGCTCGGCGTTCTATCCCACCAGTGGCGGACAGCTCTTCGACACCGGCTGGCTGGAACTGCAAGCCACAGATGTCCACGAACGGATTCGCGTCAAGGATGTCGCCGAAGACGAGCACAGCGGAGACGTGCTGCACATCGTCGAAGGCAGTGCAGAAGGTCCACAGCCTGGCGCAAGCGTGCGCGGCCTGATCGATGGCGACCGCCGTCTCGACCACATGCAGCAACATTCGGGTCAGCACGTACTCTCCGCTGCGTTCGAGAAGCTTTACGGATTCCCGACCGTTTCGTTCCACATGGGCGATGAGAGCTGCACCATCGATCTCGCTGCCAACGCGATCAGCGCGAAGCAACTGGAGTCGGTCGAACGGCTGGCCAACGAAGTGATCGCAGAAGATCGTCCGGTCGAGATTCGCTTCGCCACTCCTGACGAAGCCCGTGCCATGGGTGTGCGCAAGATACCTGCAACGGAGCGCGACCGGCTGCGCCTGATTGAGGTGCGCGACTTCGATTTGAATGCCTGCGGCGGAACTCACGTGCGCAGCACCGGACAGATTGGCGCCATCCTGCTGCGCAAAATTGAGAAAGTGAAGCAAGGTGTTCGCGTTGAATTCGTTTGCGGCCTGCGGGCCGTTCGCACCGCGCGTCACGATTTTGAGACGCTCACCGACGCCGCCGCATTGTTTTCAATTCACATTTGGGAAGTTCCTGAGCAGGTGCGCAAGTCGCTCGACGAGATCAAGTCGGCACAGAAAGCGCAGCATCGGCTGCTGGAAGAGGTCGCAGAATTTCAAGCAGAACGCCTGCTGCAAGCGGCGGAAAATCGCGGCGACTACAAGCTGGTAGTGCATTTCTTTCCCGATCGCGATCTTGGCTTTCTCAAGATGCTGGCGCAGAAAATCATCCGAAACAGTAAGGCGGTTGCGCTGTTGAGTTGTGGAGGCTCGCAACCGTCGCTGGTGTTCGGACAAACTCCAGGGCTCCGAAATGACATGGGCGCTTTGATGAAGCAAACTGTGCAGCAACTCGGCGCTCGCGGAGGCGGCAATCGCGACATGGCGCAGGGCGGCGCGCCCGACAGCACGAGCGCGGAAGAGGCTCTACTTCACGCCGCAAGCGCGCTATAGTGGCAAGGGGTTAGTGGATACGGCCGGTTGCAAATGTCTTGCTGGCCGCCTTAGCTAGGCGCCAAAATGTTTTCAGGCAACGGCCAACCGCTACTCCCGCTGCTGTCCACCAATCACTGGCACCTGAATGGACAACCGGATCATTCTCGTAACGTTGCTGATCCGCCTCGGCGTCGCCGCGGCCATCAGCAGCGTCCTGGTGCGAGCGCGCCGCTTTCGCGTGCTGCTATTTCGCGAGGAACGCACGCTCAGCGAGAAGATCGAGATCGTCGCCATTGTCGGCACCCCCATCGCCCTCGGCGTTTTGATTCGCCACTGGGTGCCTAGCTTTTACGCCGCCGACATTTCGTTTGAAGGCGCCATCCTGATGGGGGTAATCGGCGGACGCTTGGTGGGAATCGCGGGAGGTGCGCTGGTAGCTCTGCCGGCAGTGGTTTTTGGCGAGTGGCTAACCTTGCCCATGTATATTCTCGCCGGCGCCCTGGCGGGTGTGCTGCGCCATCTCGGCCCCGATCGCGAAGCCATCTGGTCGTTCTCGCCGCTCTTCGATCTCAGCATCTACCACTGGATTCGGCGCAGCATCCGCAAGTCCTTTATCGATTGGCAGACCTCGTTTTTCTTCCTCATCCTGGGTCTTGAATTCGTTCGTATACAACTGCATCGTGCCTTTCCCAAGCGCATCTTCGCCTTCGATGCCAACAATTGGCTGGTCACCCTTGCGATCTACGCCGGCACCGTCATGGCAGTCGCGATCGCGCTGAAAGTGCTGAACAACGTACGCATCGAGATGAAGCTGGAGCAGCAGGAGCGACTGCTGTTGCAGGCGCGCATGGAAGCTCTGCAAAGCCAGATCAATCCCCACTTCCTGTTCAACACGCTGAACTCGGTCGCTTCTCTCGTGCGTCGCGATCCGGATTCCGCGCGCGAAATGATCGTAAAATTGGGCAACATCCTGCGCCGCTTGCTCCGCAAAGGCGACTCATTCGTTCCACTACGTGACGAGTTGGAGTTTCTGGATGACTATCTCGATATCGAGGTCGCCCGCTTTGGGCGCGACAAGCTGAAGGTTGTCAAGGAACTCGATCCTGCCTCGCTCGATTATCTCGTACCCAGCATGATTCTGCAGCCGCTGGCGGAGAATGCAGTCAAGCACGGCTTTTCTTCTAAAGTTGACGGGGGAAGCCTTCACATTCGGAGCCGCTGCGCCGAACACCGCGTGGTCATCGAGGTAGAAGACGACGGAGTCGGGATGTCCGTCTCGGCTGCCAGTACATCGTCAGGGACCGGCATTGGAATGGTGAACGTTACCGAGCGCCTTCAGGTGGTGTACGGTGACGCGGCAGAGATTACGATTGAGAGCCAGCCCGGCCGCGGAACCCTGGTCCGGCTGGTGCTTCCGGTGCTGGAGGCCGAGGAAATGGGCGGCTCCGTAGCAGGCGCAATCTACGAGGAGCGGTCCAGCACTTCGCGATAGAACCTTTCGTACATGGGAATGATCTTGCTGGCGCAGAATCGCGCTTGTGCGCTGGCGCGTGCTTGCTCACCCATTTGTCTCAGCTTGTTTTCGTCCGACAAAATCTCGATGGCATAATTCGCCATTGTCTCCACGTCACCCACTGCCGCCAGAAATCCGGTCTTCCCGTGGTCGACAACTTCCGGAAGTCCTCCTTCCCTAGTTGCGATGGGCACAACTTCGCAGGCCATGCCTTCTAAGGCCGCCAGGCCGAAGGACTCCAGTTCACTCGGAAGCAGCAGCACGTCGGCAACCGCCAGCTTTTCGTTAATGCGATCTTGCTTGCCGAGGAAGTCCACCTTGTTGTGAATTCCCTTCTTCACCGCCAGCCATTCGGCGCTGGAACGCTCCGGACCATCCCCGATTAACAGCAGTCGCGCTGGGATCTTTTGTTGCACCCGATCGAAGATCTCGATAACATCCCCCAGCCTCTTCACGGGCCGGAAATTCGACAGGTGTACCAGAATCTTCTCGTCGGCGGTGGCGTACTCCGAGCGATGCTCCAGCAATTCCGGAGTGCGGTGGTAGAGATCGCAGTTCACGAAGTTGGGAATCACCCGGATCGGCGTTTGTACTGCAAATACTTCCAAGGTTCGCCGCTTTAAATAGTCAGAGATCGAAGTGACGCCGTTGCTCTGATCGATGGAAAAGCGCGTGATGGGCAGATACGAAGGGTCCGATCCGACGAGCGTGATGTCGGTACCGTGCAGGGTCGTGACATAAGGCAGCCTACGGCGAGGGCGCGCGTGATCGCAGCTCAGCATTTGCCGGGCCAGCATGGCGCTGACCGAATGCGGAATAGCGTAGTGCACATGCAGCAGGTCGAGGTCGTAAATCTCGGCGACCTCAGCCATGCGCGTCGCCAGCGCCAGATCGTACGGCGGATACTCGAACAGCGGATAGCGCGAAACCTCGACCTCGTGATAGTGGATGTTGGGGTATGTCTTGGGCAACCGTATGGGCTGCGAATAGGAGATGAAATGAACTTCGTGGCCGCGATCAGCCAGCTCGAGTCCCAGCTCGGTAGCCACCACGCCGCTGCCACCGTAGGTCGGATAACATGTGATTCCAATCTTCATGATGAATGCGTTTCGTCCTTGTACCGCAGAGCCGGCGTTCGCCGAAATCTGCGGCGAGCAACCGCTATAACGGATCGCCCGTGGCTCACGGATTGGATGGATTTCCGGAAGCGGAGATTCAGGTGGGTGTCCCAGCCGTGCGGTTAACAAAAATGCCTGCCGAAGCAGGCAAGCGCAATGAAGCAGATCTTGATTATTAGGCCTTTTCCAGGTTGAGAGCTCGACGGAACGACCCACGCTCCTTCTTGATCTTCTCCTGCAGCAGCATGATCGCGTAAATCAACTGCTCCGGGCGCGGCGGGCAGCCGGGCACGTACACATCGACGGGAATCCACTGATTCACGCCCTGCACCAGTGCATAATTGTTGAAAACGCCACCTGAAGTCGCGCACGCTCCCATCGAAATGACCCACTTGGGTTCCGGCATTTGCATGTAGAGTTCGCGGATCACCGGCGCCATCTTCTGCGAGACCCGGCCCGCAATGATCATCAGGTCCGACTGGCGCGGCGACGGCCGAAACACCTCGGCCCCAAAGCGGGCGATATCGAAACGCGATGCGCCCATCGACATCATCTCGATGGCGCAGCAGGCAAGTCCAAAAGTCATCGGCCAAATCGAATTCTTGCGCACCCAGTTGACGACCGCGTCCATCGACGCCATGAGGACGCCTTCGTGCTGCTGCTCACCGAAGGTAGCCCGCAGAATCTGGCCGCGGCTCTGCTCCGATCCAACCAGGTTGTCAAATCGCTCGCTGCCGGGCTCAGGATTCTCGAAGTGTTGGGGACGGTACTCGGTAGTCATTTCGGTTAATTATACCTATTGGATTTGATGCCCGGCCCGCACCGGGCGACGCACTTCTCAAATTGCTTCATTACGGCGTGACCACCACCTTGCCGAACTGCTCGCTCTTGGCCAGGTATTCGTGCGCTGCACGGGTTTCACTCAACGGGAAGGTGCGATCCACAACGGGTTTCAGCTTGCCCGCGAAAACGTGCTTGAGAACTTCGTCCAGCTCACCCATCGCGCCCATATATGACCCCAGCACCGAGAGCTGTCGCGAAAACAGGAAACGGAGATCGAGGTCGCCTTGGAAACCCGTTGTGGCCCCGCAGGTCACCAGCGTCCCGCCCGGCTTCAGGGATTTCACGCTCTCCTTCCATGTGGCCTGGCCAACGTGCTCGAAGACAATGTCCACGCCGCGGCGATTGGTAATGCGCTTCACCTCGTCGGCGATCTTCTGCTTGTAATGATCGATGGTGTGGTCGGCACCGAGTTCACGGGCTTTCGCCAGCTTTTGCTCATCGCCGGCGGTAGTGATCACCTCGGCGGATAGCATCTTGCAAATCTGGATCGCGGCCGAGCCTACTCCCGAGCCCGCACCCAAGACCAGCACCGTCTGCCCTGCCCGCAATTGAGCACGCCCCATAAGCATGTGCCACGCGGTGAGGAAGACCAGCGGAACACTCGCCGCCTCTACGAAGCTGAGCGAATCGGGGATCGGAATAACATTCACGCGAGGAACGGCGATCAGTTCGCAGTTGCCGCCGTCCACGCCGTTGCCCAGCACGTTGAACTGAGGGCAGAAGTTTTGCCGTCCATCGTTGCACTGCTCGCAGTGATTACAGAACACCATAGGCGCCAGCAGCACACGCGTTCCCTCATTAAGGTCGGTGATGTATTCGCCGCACTCGACGACCTCGCCGGCAATGTCGCTGCCCAGGATGTGTGGCAGCTTCACGCCCGGCAAGCCCATGCGGACGAAAAGATCAAGATGGTTCAGCGCGCAGGCGCGTACCCGTACCAGAACATGGTCCTTGCGCAACACGGGCTCAGGAATGTCTTCGTACTTCAATACCTCGGGCACCACCGAACTCGTGAATGCGGATGGCTTTCATTATCGGCTCCGATCCTCGCGAACCATCTCTTCCGTAGAAGGAAACGGACCAGCCGACGGCGAGGGAATTGAACGAAGCTGTTCTAAGCGACGGATCGACCGGCGCCTCGCTCTAATCTGATGAGCCGTGGGGACAAATTGTTCAAGCAGTAGAATCACTTGCGCCGCAACCGATCTGCGGTTTTGCCGCGCTTGTCTGCGCAGCGCGTCATGCAATTCATCGGGAACGTTTCGTACGTATAGAGTTGCCATATCGCTTCCAATGGAAGTCTAGCATCCGGTTGTGCCTAATTCTTGCCGGTGCTGTCTTCAGACTGAGACGCTTCGCTGGTAATGGGTCAGTTCCGGGTTTGCCCGTGATCCATGAGCTATCCAGAACTTCCGATTGAGCGTTCGATAAACGCTTGCCGACTTAACGTTACCTTATTCCCGCGTTGTCTGGCAGCCATAACAATTTATATCCAACTGCGAGCCTTATAAGCTTCACAACTATGCAACACAGGTGGAAGGAAGAACTATGGAACCAAAAGTGCTCTTCGCGAAATATGACGTTTTCAGTGTTCTAGAAAACAGCAAGAGGCAACTCCCCCGTTTGTCGCCAATTCGGAAGCTGACCCGCCCCCCCCAGCCCTTTGACTTTGTCGCCCCGCATCTAAATAATTGAACTCGCCCCATGGATATCTACGAGCAAATCGTTGAGCTTCGCCGTCAGGGACGCCGCGGCGCTGTAGCCACCATCACCAACGTGCGCGGCTCCATCCCGTCGTTCCAGACCGCCAAGATGCTGGTGCGCGACGATGGCTCGATAGTCGGCACCATCGGCGGCGGGTGTGTAGAGGCCGAGGTCTGGCAGGCGGCGCGCGAGGTAATGGAAGAGGAGAAGCCGCGGTCGCTGACCTTCAACCTCAACAACAATCCCAAGTACGACACCGGCTTGGTTTGCGGGGGCACGCTCGAGGTTTTCATCGAACCCGTGCTGCCGCCGGCGCTGCTCTACATCTTCGGCGGCGGCCACGTCGCCTACAACCTGTATAAAGTGGCGACAGTTGCCGGCTTCGACGTTGTCGTGGTGGATGACCGCGAGGCTTACGCCAACCGTGAGCGCTTCCCCGAGGCGCGTGAGGTGATTGCCCGTGATTTCGAACTGGCGACGGCGGAGCTTAGTCCGCCCGAATCGTCGTATATCGTCATTGTCACGCGCGGACATCGCGACGACATGCGCGTGCTGCGCTGGGCGCTCAATGCGCGGGCCCGCTATCTCGGCATGATTGGCTCACGCCGCAAGACCATTTCAATCTACAAGGAACTGGAAAAAGAAGGGATTCCGGCTGAGAGGTTCAGAGATGTGCACGCTCCGGTGGGGCTCGAGATCGGAGCAGTTACGCCGGAAGAGATTGCGGTTGCCATCGTGGCGGAGATGATCGCCGTCCGGCGGCACTCGCCAACGGACGTCATTAGCAAGATGTATGTCTACCCGCCCGCCGAGCCTGCGGCGCATGACGAGCAGGATGCCGCGGTTGAAGAAGAGTCCAGCCGTAGTTCTTGAGAATCAGCGGGGCCAATGGCTCAGTTCGAATCTTTCTCTACCCAGGTTGGCGTCCAAAAGACGGACTCGAACCTAGGGCGCCGAGCACAGTTCGAATCGTCCTCTTACCCAGCACCCAACCGGGTCTCCCATTTTGGCGACTGTGGTTACTTTCGTTTTGGGGATTCCGTTTGCTTGTTGGCCCGACCGCATTACCAGAAATAAACTGAGAGGGCCGGAGCCAGTCTCCAGCGCCGCGACTCCAGCGGCAAGTTCTTTGAAAATTTGCAGGGCTGGTGCTGGGTCGCCGATGCCGCATCCTAACTCCTTTGTCCGGAATACTTTGCGAGGAACATCGTAAAGTATTGAAACTGTTGGCTTTATGTTAGTGATTAACTCTAATGTTCAGAATACTTTAGGGGCAAAGTATTCAAAGCAGGGACCTTAGGGAAGGGGGGAGGGGGTGGTTTGTTGACGTCTCGCGACGCGTGTCTATGAGAATGCAGGACCCAGCGCTGAGTCTGTGTAAAGAACCTGTCGTCCTTACGGGACTCGGAGAAAACTTTCCACTCCGCCCAGCACTCCGTCTACGGCTCCGTGCTGGGCGATAAGCTGTTTCGTGCCTACGGCACTCGTTTTCGTATGGTTTGTTCCACCGATGCAACGTCGAACGGAGTTTCGTAACAGGCGCTGAAGCGCCGCTCTACCAGTACGAGCCGGATACACCAATCCAAGAACTGCTCTATAGCACTCCTTCAGCCTGTTGAGCCTGCCAGCCGATTGGTGCTTTTAGGGCTGGGGCGTCGGCTGGCTTTGAGGGTGACTTTTCAGATGTGGTGTCAGTTTCCGGAGAACAAATTCCTGGAAGACACCCGCGATGGCACTTTCGCCCATCCTGATCAGCGCGTTTTGGACGAGCTCCCCCCCACTGCGATCGCTTGCTGGATGGTAAAGATATGAGATGCTGCTGCTTGCAAAACTTCCGATGATGCCAGAGTAATTCGGCTGCCAGCGCTTATCGTCACCTTTGCAAATCACGGCATTGCCCAGCGCGTACAGAAGCCGCGATCCAGTACTGCCGGTCCCCCTGTAGAAATAACGGGGATCTTGTTTCAGCAAAGACGGCAGGATGGCGCTTCCGATGAATGTCCCTGTAAAGACGCTAGTATAGGCTGCGCCAAAACGTTTCGCATAGCCTTCTGCACCTTGCCCGTATCCTCCGTATTGATCGGCCGCCTGCTCAATGCCCGCAAGGGCGCCAGTTGCAACGATGGTGACAGGGTCCGTTGTTGACTTCCAGGCAAGCTGGAACTTTTGCTTCGGCGAGAGAGGAGCTGCATTGGGAACGTAGCTGGCATAGAAGTTTGGAATGAAGCCGAGTACTCGTTGCTTCTCTTGTTCTTTGACCTGCACCTCCGCCACTTGGACCTGCGTGAGTTCGACCTTCACTTCCGTCACCGCGGGGGCAACAACCAGCTTGATCTCCGGCACAATGTAAGCTTCTGCCGGGTGCAGGACTCCAGAGCACACTTGGGTCGTGAAACCTTTCGACGTTATTGCGAGATGAAAGGGTCCAGGAGCCAGATTGCCAAAAGAGAATTGCCCATCATTGCCTGACAACACCTCTTGTTTTCCAGATTGTCCGGCACGCGTAAGTTCCACTTGGGCGCCGACAGCGACCGCTCCGGTTTGGACAATCACTGTTCCGCTGATGCTCCCTGACAGTTGCCGATCGGGCTGCGGTTTGGCGGCGATCGTTCCTGTTGCCCAGGCGCCGGCGGCGCCAGTTTCTCCTCCCTCGACGGTCGGGGGCTGCTGAGACTGAGCTAGCGCCGGTATCGGAAATCCGCAGGGCAGCGCCCACAGGCTCAACCAAATCAAGCCTCCTGCGCAAGGGACTAGCCCCCGGACGTTTCGACGCAAAGACAGCTTGCCGGAGTCTTCTTTTGCACGCACAGCTACTACCTACCTCACTTCTGATCGAATCACGCTCTAAGCCGCGGCTTACACACTCGTTCGGTATTCTTTGTGAGATGGCGTAACGCCCTTCAGAGGAGGCCTCGCTTAGTCCACCAGGCTGCAAAAATATGAACCCCGCTCAAGAAGGCGAGGTTCCTCAGCAATCCGGTACGGCTTCGTCGCATGCCGTCGTGCAGCAGGTAGGTGCAGAGCTCAGTGCATGTCACTCATGGCGCCGCCGCTGCCACCGGTTTGCGCCAACATCTTCACTTTGTCAACATGCAATGAGCCATCGCTCGTCATCTTGCCTGTCACTTCAACGTGATGGCCTGCATGCTCGGTGAGCGCATCGGGGTTGTCTATGGTCAGGACCTTCTGGTCCTTGTCGGTCACCAACACCGGCTTCGCGCCCTCCGAGATGCACTTTTTGGCACACGCCTCATGGGCTGCGTTCGCGCCTTTCGCGCCGCACCTGGAATCGCTGACCCAGCCGCTCCAGGTCATGTCCTTCGCAGCCGCCAACACGGTCATGCTGCACAGATAGAGCCCGATTACCAATAACGCTTTTTTCTTCATCGTCGAATCTCCTCTCGAATTGCCGCCAGGCGGCCGAGTATGTCTCTGCCGCACGAAAGGCAAGCCCCTTGCCCGGCAACCGCTGAAGTCACTTCTCAGCAGGACAAGCCCCTTGGCACTTCCACCCCAATTGACGTACGAGGCAGGAGCTTCCCGCAGATTTCGCTGCCGACAAGTTTATTCCACAAAGGGGTTTTGCGCGCAAAAACGTGGCTGAGCCGGAGACACGAATCTGCGTCCCTAGTCAGGGATGGGCGGTCCGCAGCAGCCCAGTAGAAATTGTTATTTCTGGTCGGTATTTTCGGCCACGGTGGGTGCACGCTTGATGTCGGTGCTAGTCTGCGGCTCAACCAATACGACCTCACCGGGTTTGACGTACCCCAGTTGTTCGCGCGCTTCTTTCTCGATGGCGTCGGGATCTGCCCGTTGCAGGCTATCGACCTGGTGCTGCAGTTGCTCGTTTCTGGCCTTCTCCTGATCGATTTGCTGTTGAAGCCGGACAACTTCAGCTCGCTTGGCCTCATACACCTTCATGCCGTTTGCGCCGAAGACTACTTTGTACCCAATAAAAACAGCGAGCACGCCAATGCACAACGTCGCCAGCACACGGCGCATGCGGTAGACCCAACCTCCGGCAATACGAATCGTCAGTGCCATTTCATTCTCGAAAAATCCGCTGCCAGTCCGGCGCAACCCAGCTCGTTCTGCCCGGCGTTTTGGTCGATGAGACTCGCATTTCTTAGTGGACTTCTGTGTGATCTCGTCCGTCAAGTGGAAGTTCTGTTAAAAACGTCAGAGGAACCAACTTCGGCAAATCATTGACGACGTGATTTTTGGCCAAGCCTGCCACGCAGAGGCGGTTTGCGCTACCTGCCGTGGTACAGTCTGAACCCGTAATCTTTACGGTGGGGTGACGGATGACGAGTGCGCGTATGGTGCTGACTACGATCGGGCAGAAGCAAGACGCGGAGAAACTCGCTTTGCAGTTGGTGGAGCGCAGACTGGCGGCCTGCGTCAATATCGTCGGACCGATCCGCTCGGTGTACCGCTGGAAGCAAACCGTCGCGAACGAATCCGAGTACCTGTTGCTGATCAAAACGACCGCTGAACATGCTGCACAACTGCAATCCGCCTTCAAGGAGTTGCACCCCTACAAATTGCCCGAATGTGTCGAGCTGGCGGTACATGGTGGTAGCGAGGAGTATTTGGCCTGGCTGGCAGGAGAGGTCAGCGCCTAATCCTCGAGCCCGATATCTCGCGTGAAAATGTGTTTTCGGCGCGCTTCCATACGGGTCCGACGGAAGCCTTTCAGTCTTTATCCTTGTAGCTCTCGTAACGTCCGGCCGGAAATACGGTATGCCGCGGTGCAGGCATCGGAACCTTACCCTTGGCGGCCCTCCACAAGACGACGTTTAGCACGTTAGTATCCGCGGCATCTGCATGCGACAAGTCCAGCTTAGCCGATTCTTTGGCTCCGGGCGCATCCGCCGCATTCGCCTGATAGATCATCCCATTTTCACGATTGCGATAGTCAGCCTCGAACGCCAGCTGCTCGCCCGCTCCGGTGAATAAGGGCGCCATGACCGCAGCATACGCGTCGTTGTTATTCATCGGCGGAAGCCCCAGCAGCACCTCCATCGTATGGATCATATTGACCGTAGTGTAGAAATGATGGTCCACAGCAGGCTGCTGCAGCGTACCCGGGGAATACTTGCTGATCACAAGCGCGATACTCCGGTGGGCATCCACGTGATCGGCGCCGTTTTGCGCGTCATCCTCCAGGATGAAGATCGCCGTGTCCGACCAATAGGGGCTGCTGGAAACCGCTTCTACAACCCTCCCAACGGCAAGGTCATTATCGGCGACGCAAGCATTCGGTGTAGGCGATCCGGGACGGGTGCCAGCAGTGTGATCGTCTGGTAAGCGCAGGAGCACAAAGTTTGGTAACTGCTCACCGGTGCTGGTTTCGCGAGCGCGCACGAAAGCCCCAAACTCCCGTAGAAACTCGTCAGCGCGGAACTGGTCGGGATAACTGGTGTTAAAGTCCGCGAAGTTTGGATCGAAGTGGCCGCGCAACTCCGGCTTAGTGGCAGTGTCGTAGGCGATCAGCGGAATCTTGTATTGGTAAGGGTTTTTGCCTCCTCCCAACTTCTCAGGAAGGTTTTCGCCGGGCTTGACTGCCTTGCGTGCGCAATCAAGGGGATGGCCGGGGGACTGGCCGTTGGCCGCTGGCGTGTTCTGGGCAATATCTTCACACCACCAAGTGCTCACATATTCGCCGTAGTTACGGTAAGTCACGTTGTGCCGTGCCAGATTTCCCCATAAGTAACCTGTCCCCGGCTCATTCACATCGGGGATACCGATGGTCATAGGGATCGAATCGCCGACCAATCCCTCGTAGTCGTAAAGCCGCTCTTTACCGCGATAGTTGATCTCCCAGGTTTTCTCCGTGTAGTCGCTAGTGATGGCCGCAGTGGACCAGCACGTGCCCGTTGCCGGAGACCTCGCCGCTATCGTAGAAGTTGTCGAGGATTCCGAACTGTCGCGCCAGCTTGTGTTGGTTTGGAGTGATGTCCTCCCCATACATGACCAGCGAGGGATCGCCGTTCGCCTCCCGGATGTCGCCAAAGAGCTGATCGTAGGTGCGATTCTCCTTGATCACATAAATCACGTGATGAATGGGATTACCGCCCCGCTGAAAGGCGATCTCGCCGGTGCGGCCTTCCATTTGGTTGCTGCGAACGACCTCGTGCGTGAGTTTGTCGCGGTTGCTTTCCGCCTCTGCCAGAGACACCCGGGCGATCGAACCCCGAATCATGGTCGCGATGTAGGGGTGCTTGCGCTTCCCCGGATGATTAGGGTCTGCCGCCCAATCAGCATTCGGGCCCGTTCCCTCTCCTTTGCCGCTTGCAATCAGCAACTCGCCACCGTGGACGGCGACGGCTGTGGGATACCACTCTGTGGGAATGAAATACGCAGCGCTCTGCTCATTGATTGAGCGGCCGTTTACGCCTGAGTTTGTTGCGTCGGGCTTCTGCCGCGCAGCGCGATCTTCCATATCGAAAACGGCGATTGCGTCGGCGGATGCGTTGGCAACGTACAACTTGCTTCCGTCCGGTGACTGCGCGATGGCGTTGGGATAGCTGCCGCCATAGGTCTGCCCAGGCAAACTGGTGCTGAGATAACGCTCAACCCGCCCGTCTGCGGTTGACAGGACTGCAACGCTATCGCGGTTGGACAGCGTCACGTAGAGATGGTGCTGGTCCGGACTCAACAGGAGCGCCGTCGGATGGGACGAGGCATCGATATCGCGCTGCGGTGGCATCAGGGTGATCTGCCGCACAACTTTGCCCGAGCGCAGATCGACCTCTGCGACTTGTGACGCGTTCCACAACGAACACCAGCCCAGGGAGCCGTCGTCACTCACCACAACGCCGTACGGAAAGGCGGCAGGAACATACTTGCCACGGCTTAGATCGAAGCGCTGCAGCACCTTGCCGCTGCGCGCATCCAGCAACACCGCATCGTCCGCAAGATTTTCTGCGATCAGCAGCGCATCGCCGCTTTCGCGCTTCACTACCGCCAGTCCAGCGGGATATGGGTTAGCTTTCCCAGCCAGCACACTTTTCGGGTTGTAAGTAAATCGTTTGCCCTGGCCGAGCGGCGCCTGAGGTAGCTTCAGAAAACGATCCGGCAACAACGACCCGTTCTGCAAGCGATACACCGCGACTCCGTTACCTGTGTCGCCTGGCTTCTTGCCGTCGGGGTCGGTCAGCGATCCCATTGAGGCATATAGATTTTTCCCATCGGTGCTCCAAGCCAATCCGAGAAAGTACGATTGCTTGGCGTCAAGAGCGAGACGCGGGTCGGGAAAGTCTCGCAGTTGATTGTTCGCCAAATCCAGCAGGGCAATCGACTGCTGAAATTTGGACGCAGCCGCCCCGTATCCGTTGTTCAAAATGGCCAGATACTTGCCATCCGGACTAAGCGCCACCGCGGTGGGAAAACTGTTGGTGAGCTGCGGCCCACCTGGAGCCGGTAACACCAGCAGCTTGCTGGAAGGAAGTTGTACTTCCCTGCCCTGCGAAGATGACTGGGCGCCGGCGGACAAGCTGCCCAGGCATAGCAGTGCGAGAGCGACACGGGTGCTGCGAACCTTCATTCAATCCTCATGATACCGGGCATGGCTTATCGCCTCGCATGAGTGGCCGAGTCAGCCGCCTTGACACCAGTGATTTGCCGCTGGTAGTGCGCCAGCACACGAGAGACTCCATCGCCAATCGGTTCCGTCCCCGAGATTACGACATCCGCATGGACGATGGTAGGGCGTACGTAGCGCTGGGCCATGGGCGCGACGGTAGCGGCATATTGCTCTACGACCGACTCGAGCGTGCGGCCGCGCTCGCGCATATCGCGCTCCTGGCGCCGCGTCAGGCAAACTTCTTCATTCATGTCCACAAACACCTTGGTATCCAGCAAGTCGCGCAGACTGGGCCAATGCAAAGTAAACAGTCCTTCGACAATGATGACATCTGATGGACGCAGCACCTCTGTCCTCGGGGCCCGCGTGTGCGTCGCGAAGTCGTACACCGGCAGCAGCACGGTTTCGTTATTGCGCAAACGAGCAACTTGCTCGAACGATGAGTTCGTGATCGAGAGCTTCGGGCGCGTCAAAGTTGGCCCGCGCTCGTTCCGTCAAAGGCAAATGCGAGAGGTCGCGATAGTAGCGGTCTAGGGCCAGCACGGTGGCACGCAGCGTAGCGGCAAGATGCGTAGCCAGGTAGGTTTTTCCTGCGCCCGAAGGACCGGCAATGCCAATGAGATAGATTTCCGCGGGCATGTGCCATTAAGTCTAGCGCACAGGGATGCAAGCCTTGTGACGATGACGTTAACCGGACCTGGTCCAGTTTTCCAGATAACCGTCAAGCCTGGGCAACACCGCGCGCAACAGCTTAAGAAACTCACCGCTCAGGCGTTCGCCGGTTTCCACCACTTCCTCAGCCGTGATTTTTTCACCGGTCATGCCGGCTGCCAGATTGGTCACCACTGAGATTGCCAGGACCTCCATGCCCATGTGCCGCGCCGCAATCACCTCGGGCACGGTTGACATGCCGACCACATCGGCGCCGATGGTGCGAAGAAAGCGGATCTCCGCCGGCGTCTCGAAGTTAGGTCCGTTCACCGCCGCGTACACGCCTTCGAAGATGCCTCCACCCAGTCGCTCCGACTCCTCGCGCACGAACTGCCGAAATCGCGCGTTATAGGCGTCGGTCATGTCGGGATGGCGCAACCCAAAGCGGTCGTCGTTCGGACCAATCAGCGGGTTCTGTCCCTGGAGGTTGATGTGGTCGCGCAGCACCACCAGCGCCCCGCGGCCATATTCGCTGTTGATTCCCCCTGCGGCATTTGTCAGCACAATGGCGCGCACTCCCATGCGCCCCAGGGCGCGCACCGGAAGCACAACCTGGCTCGGCGAATACCCTTCGTAGAGATGCGCGCGACCTTGCATCACCGCGAGGGGAATGTTGTCGATCGTCCCAATGGCAAGTATGCCCGCATGACCTTCCGCCGTGCTCTTTGGAAAATGTGGAATTTCTTCGTAGGGGATGCGGACCGCCTCTCGCAATCCCGCAGCAACCGCGCCGAGTCCCGATCCCAGCACCAACCCGATCCGCGGGCGCAGTCGAGTGCGCTCAAGGATGAACTGCGCGGCCTCTTCAGCGTGGCAAAAATCGTCGGAACCGATGGCTAACATATATGGATCGATCTTGCCAATTCTCGACCGTCATCCTGGGCGGAATCGAAGGACCCTATAGGCGCTTTCACGCTGTGCCATGGGCACAGACTTTACTTCCCCATCTCTTCCAGATATTTCTCGGCTTCGAGCGCGGCCATGCACCCCGTTCCCGCAGCGGTGACCGCCTGTCGATAGTGGCGGTCCGCTACGTCGCCGCTGACGAATACCCCCGGCGCGCGCGAACAGACATGCTCCTTGGGAATAAGGTAACCCTCACCATCGCGCTCGAGTTGGTCACCCACGAACTGGGCGTTCGGTGTATGCCCAATACCCAGAAACATCGCGCTCACCGGAAGGTCCCACTGTTCGCCAGTCTTCACATTGCGAAGCCGTAGTCCGGTAACTTCCTTCTTGTTCACGTCGTAGACGTCCTCCACCACCGTGTCGGTGAGGAACTCGATCCGCTCATGCTTGCGCGCCCGTTCCAGCATGATCTTCGAGGCGCGGAACTCGCCGCGGCGATGAATAATGGTGACCTTGGTCGCGAAGCGGGCAAGGCACAAGGCCTCTTCCATGGCCGAGTCGCCGCCACCGATGACGGCGATCTCCTTGCCCGAGAAGAAAAACCCATCGCACGTGGCGCAAGAGGAAACACCATGACCGATGAGCGCCTGCTCACTGGGAAGGCCCAGCCAACGCGCCGAAGCCCCGCTGGAGATAATGAGCGCTCGGGTCAGCAATGTCTCGCGGCCTAGGGTCACCTCGATTGGCTTCTTGCTGCCGTCAGCTTTTTTCTGGCTGAGGTTCACGGCAGCCACGTGTCCGGGGAGAAACTCGGCGCCAAAACGCATGGCCTGCTTGCGCATGTTCTCGATGAGCTCCGGCCCTTGGATGCCGTCTGGAAATCCCGGAAAATTCTCTACCAGCGTAGTAATCCCAAGTTGCCCGCCGGGTTCATGCCCATCGATGACGAGCGGGCTGAGATTGCCACGGGCAGCATAGATTGCGGCGGTCAGTCCCGAACATCCGGAACCGATGATGATGACGTTACGCATATTGTCGGGCATAGAAGTCGAGTTAGATTCCGCGCCGCGCCGGAAGATGCAACCACCCGCCGTGAAGCGCCCACCGGGGAAATAACAGCTTGCTACTCAAAGGGTTGAATCAACAGAACGTACCCTACGGATTCTAACAAGTGCCGGCGGTTTGGGGAACATTTAGAATCAGGGCATGGCAAAGTTGACCTTGGTGTACGGACTGCGTCTTCTACCGTCAGAAGAAGTGGCCGAAGTAGGCGAAGGTGCGGTGAAGCTGAAGAATGGGCACGAGGCGCATGTTACGTTGCATATTATCGAGGGCTCGAAAGAGGAGATCGAGCGGCAATTGCGAACCAGCGTGGAGGCGTTTTTCGATCTCTATCCCGAGATTTGAGAAGCGTTGTCACGAGCGGTAAGGCCCCGCAAAAACTGAAACGTTTCCGGCACACAACCGTAACAACTAGGGCTGGCGGCGAGCGCCACCGATCAGCAATAATTCTGAGACCCTATGGTGTTCAAGCTTCCAGAGTCCGCAGAAGTCAAGGCCCGGCTGCGGCGGGTGCTGCGCCCGAAGAGCAAGTTAGGGCGAACGACGTTGTGGTTTGGCGGATTGGCCCTGGTCCTCGAACTGCTGCGCTGGATCTTCCGTGCGCCCAACGGGACAATGCTGAGTGGATGGGCGACCTTCCTCGTTTTTGTCTTTGCAGTCTGTGCCATGCTGATGGGCCTGCGCTGGGTGCGTCGGCAACTTATGTGGCGCCTGCGCAACCGTCTGATCGTCACGTATGTCTTCATCGGGGTCATTCCCATCATTCTCTTGCTGGCGATGGGACTGCTGGCCGGCTATCTGTTTGCCGGACAATTCGCAACCTATGTCGCCATGTCAGACCTGCAATCGGAATTACGCCACCTGGAATTGGCCAACCGGGCACTGGCGGCGCAATTCGGCAGTTTGGCGCCGGTCCGACAAGTTGAATGAGCAACTGGCGGCCGAGATCGCCAGTGCCTCGGATGAGAATTTCCGCAATCGAGTGGTGAGCGTCTGGGACGGAGATAAGCCTTTCGTCCTTGTGGCAGGGCGGCCAACTCGAGGAATCGAACCGATTCGTGTATCAGCTGCAATCCAGGGAGACTTCGCCGGGTTTGTGCTGGACGGCAAGCGCCTGCAACTTCGCGTGGTCAAGCACGTGGAAGCCGGCTCCCATCACCTGACCGTGATCTCCAACGTGCCCGTCACTCCGCTGCTGCTACGGATGGCGACGTCGCAGTTAGGGTCGGTGACGGTGCTTCCTCCCGACGAGGAGACAACGCCGGAGTCGGCTACTGCAGCGAACACCTCCTCTCGTACACCTAAATCCTCCAAAGCTTCCGATAAAGATAAGCTGAACATAGATCTGGGAAATACACACTCGACGGTCAGCCTGTCGGGTGAAAACGCCAGCGCAAGGGTGGAAGCAGGACGCGTGCCTCCTCCCGCGAGCCGCTTCGACGTGCACATCCCGTTCGCTACTCGATTTAACGCTATCGATTGGCACACCGGAAAATCCCTGACCGGGCTGATACTGGTGGATACCCGGCCCTCGATGCTGAATGCCACGTTATTCAGCGCTCTCGGAGATAAGGCCGAGATATTCCTCGATGGGCTGGTCGGCATCGCAATCTTTTTTGGTCTCATCGAGCTGATAGCGCTATTCATCGGCATGCGCCTCAGCCGCAGCATCACCAAATCCGTGGCCGACCTCTACGTTGCAACCCAGCACGTGAATCGCGGCGACCTCGCCTATCGCATCAAGGTGGGCACCCACGATCAGATGGCTGCGCTGGAGCAATCCTTCAACTCGATGACCCAGTCGCTGTCAAACTTGATGAGCGAGCAGAAGGAGAAGCAACGGCTGGAGAGTGAGTTGGCAATTGCACACGAAGTGCAGGACTTGCTCTTCCCCGCCGATCTATCCGGTCTAGCCACGCTGGAGGTGCATGGAGTGTGCCGTCCGGCGCGGACTGTAAGCGGCGACTATTACGATTTCATTCCATTGCGCGAAGACAGGCTGGTGCTGGCGGTAGGCGATATCAGCGGCAAAGGTATTTCGGCGGCGCTGCTGATGGCAACTGTGCACGCGTTCGTCCGCGCCTATTCGCTCGAGCCGGAGCGCACGTTGGCATCGGTAGCTCTAGGCGCCGGCTCGGCCAGGGACAAACGTCTTCCTGTGTACTATCGCGGCAATGGCGGCGATTCGGAACTCGCTCCGGGATTGTTGATGGCCACCCTGAACTATCAGCTCTATCGCAGCACGCCACCGGAGAAATACGCGACGATGTTCCTAGGCTCCTACGCCGCCGCGTCGCGGTCACTCACTTATTCCAACGCCGGACACCTTCCTCCACTGGTCCTGAGCAACAACGGCCAGATCAGGCGTCTGGAAACCTCGGGCACCGTAGTGGGTCTATTCGACGGGATGAGCTACGACGAAAGCACGATCGCCATGGAACCTGGAGACATGTTCATCGCCTATAGCGACGGCGTCACTGAGCCGGAGAACGAATTTGGCGAATTCGGCGAAGAACGTCTGATTGAGCTGATTCAGGCGCATCGCGATCAGCCGCTGGCACGCATCAGTGAGCTGGTAACCAGCGCAGTTACGGACTGGATAGCTGGTGGGGAACAGCCCGACGATGTGACCCTGGTACTCGCCCGTGCAAGGTAGGCCCCGCCTCCTTCTGCGAGGACGGGTTGCAATTTGCTTCCAAGCTGTCGCAAACGCAGCGAGAGCTGTCGGCGCTGTAAGATAGCTGCTTATGCCCGCCGCCAGCGAGCGTCCGCTCGTCCATCCTGCACCGCAGCAAGAATCCGTGTGGGCTTCAGTACTTATCCGCCGCCGGGTCTGGTTCCTTACTCTTGTAACGCTCGCCGGGGCAGGCTTTCGTCTCTTCCACCTCGGTACAAAGAGTCTATGGCTGGATGAAGGCGCCACGGTAACGCTGGCGCGCATGGCGTGGCCACACTTCGTTCACGTCTGGTGGTACGGCGAGGCGAGTTTTCAGGGTGCTTTCTTTCTGTTGATGCGGGGTTGGCTGCACCTCGGCCAAAGTGAGGTTTGGGTCAGGCTCCCCGCGGCCATCTTCGGAATCGCTTCCATTCCGTTGATCTACCTGGTCGGGCGGAAACTGATGGGTGTGGGACCGGCGCTGGCATCGGCTGCGATCCTGGCATTCAGTCCCACTCACGTGTACTACTCGCAGGAAGCGCGCAGTTACACCATGACGATTTTGCTGGTGCTGGTGTCGTCGTGGTTTTTGGTGCGGGCGGTAGAGCAGAACCACGAAAGAGATTGGGCGCTGTGGACCGTATTCGGCGCCCTTGCCGTTTACAGTCACTACTTCGCGTCTCTGGTGTTGGTGGCACAAGCCTGCTCTCTGTTCTTTCGCAAGAGACCGGCCCCGTGGGGACGACTCATCATCCACGGTTTGGCGATTCTGGCGATTGCAGCGCCAGGACTCACCTACGTGCTTCGGGTGCCCCCGCAGGGGATGACCTTTCCCTGGATGCCCAAGCCGACTCCGAAGCAACTGCTGCATCTCGCTCTTTTCCTGGGCGGGAGCGGCGAGAAATTTCTCCTGGCCATGATCTTGTGGTCGGCAGGAGTGATTGCAATTCGCCGCGAAAGAAGCGGCGAATCGACGCCGGGCAGCTACTGGCGAGGAATGCTGGTCATTTCGTGGGCCGTCGTGCCAGTCCTGCTAACGGCGCTCGTGTCGCTGCGTCATCCGGTTTTCGTGCAGAGGTACATGATCTTCAGCCTTCCAGCCACCGTCATGCTGGCAGGCCGTGGAATGAGCGCATTGCCGAAAAAGCGTATTGGCTTTTGGCTGGTGGTTGCGTTGTGCGTGACCTCGATCCCAACTTTGATCCTGGGTTACCGTAAGCCACGCGAGGACTGGCGCAGCGCGACAAACGTAATTCTTGCCTCCGCCCAGCCAGGGGATGCCGTAGTCATCTATCCGTTCTATGCGATCGTGGGCTTCGATTACTATCGCCAACTCGATCCGCATGCGCCCGCATTGCACTTGTTCACGCAACCGTATTACGGCGTGGGGGACAATGATCGAACCTTGCTGAAAGCGCTCAGTTCCGGCTCGCCTGAATTCCATCACGTGTGGGTCATGATTCGGCGTGAAGGTCCGGGCCGTGACGATCTGCAAGACGATTCTCCCGCGGTTGCTGCCAAGTTGCAATCGGTGTTTGGAACCCCCGCAGTATGGCAATTCAAGGACATTACCGTTCTGAAGTTTGGCCGGAGATGAGCGTCGCAAATTATAGTGACAACTTACAAGAGCACGAACCGATAGAGCAGACTGAATTGTCACTACGAGCGCCTGGTTTTGGCGCGAGGAATCTGCTTTTCGTTGACGGGCAGGGACCGATTTCTCGCTGCGCTCGTGACGACAAGTCTCCTAGGGAGCCACTATATTGCGTCGAATTCCTAGGAGAATAACCCAAGCATGCCAAGAGTAGGCTTATGAGTCGGCTAGGGTGGGCAGGAAGCGGTAACCCACCCCGCGCACGGTGAGCAGGTGCTGGGGATGCGACGGGTCCTTCTCGATGTATTTGCGCAATCGCACAACAAAATTATCGATGGCGCGCGTGTCCGTATCTTCGTGTAGTCCCCACACCTCTTCGAGAATCGATTTGCGTGAGACGATTTTGCCACTGTTGCGAATCAGATGCCGCAGTAGTTCAGCCTCCATGAGGGTCAGGCGAAACACCTTGCCATTGGCCCGCAGCTCCAGTGTCCCAAAATCGACCTGCCTGCCTGCGAAAGTGTAAACGTCGAACTCGCGCAAGGAATCGGCATCTTTAGGCTCCGCCACTCTTACGTCCGCCGGAGGGTTCTTGAGCAAGGTGCGGCTCCAATCGCGGCGGCGCAACAAGCTGCGAATGCGAGCCAGTAGAATGGCCAGATCGAACGGCTTGGGCAGGTAGTCGTCGGCCCCCGAGGCGAAGCCCTTCAGCACATCTTCCGGGCGACCCCGTGCGGTCAGCATCAGCAGAGGGATGTAGTGGTCGGCCTTGCGCAGTTCGGTGGCAACGGCAAAGCCGTCCTTGCCGGGCAGCATGACGTCGAGCACCAGCAGATCAAACTCGCTGTGCTTCGTCAGCAGCAGATCCAAGGCAGTTTCGCCATCGCCCACCACTCGGGTGGGATAGCCCTCGGCTTCCAGATTGAACTTCAACCCTCGCGCCAGATGCTCCTCGTCTTCAACCAGCAGTATTCCGCTCACTGCGAGTTCCTCGGCAATTGAATGGTAACGGTTGTGCCCCGTCCTGCTCCTTCGCTCTCCGCGAAGGCACTGCCACCATGGCGGCGCGCGATGGCGCGAACGATAAATAGACCCAACCCGCTGCCCTTTACCTGTGTCGCACCTGGCGTTAGCACGCGATAGAAGCGCTTGAAGATACGCTTCAATTCGCCGCGAGATACCCCGATGCCATGCGTCCTGCACGCGAATCTGCACATATCGCAGATCGGGCGTGAGCACGTCCACCCGAATGCTTGGGTCCTTCTGCGAATACTTAACCGCATTATCGAACACGTTGGACAAGGCGGTGGCAAGCTCTTCGCGATCGCCCATGACCGTGAGCCGCTCGGCAGGCCGGCCATCACCCGCCCAGTCCATCGCCTCGGGAGACAAGTGGTGGCGGGAGCGCGCCAGATCCAACGTATCCTGCACCAGCGGACCAATTTCAATTTCGCTGCGCGAGAGTAAAGCGTTTTTCTGCACGACACGGGCCGCGCGCAGCACCTGTTCCACTGTGCCCATCAGGCGCTGGGTGTCGTTGAGCATGACCTGATAGAACTCGCGCCGCTGCTCCTCGTCCACGTTGCGTTTCTGGAGAGTCTCCAGATACAGGCGGATGGAGGTGATCGGCGTCTTCAACTCATGTGTGACAGCGTTCAGAAAGCTGTCCTGCTGTTCATTGCGGCGTATCTCGTGGACCAGAAAAATCGTATTGAGGATGACCCCGGCGATGATAAAGACAAAGAAAATGACGCCCAGAATGAGGGGCACGATTTCGCGCCAATTGAGGATGACCCAACTGGTGCTGAGGACGGCCGCCGTTGCCGCAAGACAGACGCCCAGCGTAATGAAAAACGCGATAGTTGTCTTGCGGCTGGTGATGCGCATGGGGCGACGAGAAGAGGATAGCACCGGCGCAATCGGGAAAGGCCACGGCCTGCCGTTGACGGTCACACGAAGCGCTAACTATTGAGCCTGTAGTTGGTCAGCGATTCGCTGAGCGTTTTCAAAGTTCCGCGTCCTGCTCTTAGCCTGCTCAATGGCCGACTGGGCTGCGTTATCATCGCCGCTCTGCTCCAGGGCTCGTGCGAGCAGCAGATAGCCCCAATCCGAAGGCTGGAGCTTCATGGCCTGGGAGTACGCCTGAACCGCCCCGCCAAGATCCCCGGATTTTTGATCGACCAGCCCCAAGCCGATCCATGCCATCTCGTATCGAGAATCCAAGGCCAGCGCCGATTCAAAGCTCTCCCGGGCTGGTTGCAAATCGCCCAACTCGCGATAAGCGTGGCCCATATTGTTGAATGCCTTTGCTCGCACGCCGGCGTTCAGTACTGCCGAGTCCTGCGTGACGCTGATCACCTTCTTGTACTGCGCGATGGCTTGCGCGAAATTCCGATGTTGCTGCTCGTAACCACCGATATTGAGATTACCATCCGGATCGTCGGGGTTGATGGCCACCGCCCGGTAGAAATGCGGCATCGCCACTTCAACCTGCCCGTCGAGCAGCAATGCTCCACCCAGATGGTCCTCGGCTGTGTAGTTGTTCTTGGTGACATCGACCGCGTGCGACCACAGTGTGATATTGTCGGCCCAATAGCCGACTTGGCGGTGTGCCATCACCGCCAGTGCGATCAGCACCACCGCGCCGACGCCAGCCAGTTTCGCGCTGGAAATCTGCCGCTGCCTCGCCCACTCGCCTACACCCCAGCAGACCATGATGAACAGTCCGACGAACGACAGGTACGCATAGCGATCAGCCATCGCCTGAATACCCACCTGTGTAAGCCCGATCATCGGCACCAAAATTCCGAGAAACCAAAACCACCCCACCAGAAGATAACGACGACGCCGGCCTGCAATGACCAGTGCGGTGACGGCGAGCAGAAAGACTGCCGCCGCGATTACCCGCCAAAGGGCCAGCGAATCTGCGCTGGGATACGGGTAGTACAGCGCCAAGCCCGAAGGCCAGAACATCTTCCCTAGGTATCGCGCGTAGGAGATGATGGCGTTCTCCAAGCGGACGGAAAATGGGTGGAAGTAGATTCCGCTGAGGGTGCCACCGGTGCGCGCGGCCCGCAGTGTAATGACTGCGCTAGCCGCGCAGATTGCGAACAGCGGAAGCTTTTCTAACACCAGCCGGGAAAAACTCTTTCCCCGAATCGTCTCCGCGTTTTGTAACGGCTCAGCAGGGTCAGCGAACATCCTCCGCAAGGGCCAATAGTCCCAAAGCAACAACACGAAGGGAAAAGTAATCACCTGCGGTTTCGACATCAGACCAAGTGCGAAGAGTGCCGCGACTGTCGCGTAGCGCGTCACCCGAGGCTCGCGCGCATACCAGCGGTAGGCGCCCAATGCAAGCAAAAAAAACAGCGTGCTTAGCAGGTTCTTGCGTTCCGAGATCCAAGCTACGGATTCGACGTTGATGGGATGCACAGCAAACAGCGCCGCCACAAAGAAGCTAGGGCTGGGGGAACCGGTCGCCCGCAGCAGTACCCAGAACAACAGCAGCACATTCAGAACATGCAACACCAGATTGGTCTCATGATGTCCGCTCGGATCCAACTGAAACATCTGGTAATCCAGGGCGTGTGAAATCCAAGTCAGCGGATGCCAATTGACAAAGTCGTAAGTGGTAAACGCCCACTTAACTGTTTCCCAGTTCAAGCCCGACTGGACATGGGCATTCGCGGTGACATAGGCGTCGTCATCGTAATTGACAAAAGGATCATGGCTGACGGGGTAGTAGAGCGCAATCGTCACAACCGCGAGGATAAGAGCTAAAATCCAGGGCCGTGACTTGAGCGAAGCAAGTATGCCTCTATCCGGCGGAGATTGCTTTGTCTTTGGATTTTTCTGTTTGGGTTTCGACTGAACTGAACGCACTCCCGCTCCTGCCCCTGGGCTGAGATGGATGAAAGAGAACAGCACCACTTTACCAGTTTCTGGTTATCCACGGGTTCGCGCGTGGACCGTGGCGAACCTCGTCTATCGCAATCCCGCCTGCCCCAGCATTTCGAGAAATTGCTTCTGCGTGCGCATGTCGATGGACTGCGCCACCAGTTTTCCGTCGCGATCATAGACAAAGCTTTTGGGAATTCCCTCGACCTGAAACAGCTCGTTAACTTTTCTTCCGGGGTCGAGCAGGATCGGATAGCTGATATTCCGCTCCGCGATAAAGGGTTTCACTTTATCGGCCTCTTCATCGGAAATCGCCAGGATCACGAATCCTTGATCTTTGAATCGATCGTAAAGCGTATTGAGGTCAGGCATTTCCTTGCGGCAAGGAGGGCACCATGTGGCCCAGAAGTTCACCAGCACGACTTTGCCGCGGAGGTCTTTCAGCGTCCAGGTCTTGCCTTGAAGATCCGCCAGTGTGAAGTTCGCGTCCTGGCGGCGAACGTCATCGGCCTCAAGCTTCGCCATGGCAGCCTTGAACTGCGGCACATCCAAGGTCGTCTGCACATGCTCGTAGCGTACCAACTGCGCAAGCTCGACATAAGGCGCGGCCGGTTGACCGTGATCATCGGGCAGGGGTTCCTGGCGCAGAGCGTCGGCTAAAGTGGTAGTGACTTCCTGCAATGTGTCGTGCCCGAAATCACCTTCGGTGGAGAGATTCGCCAAAGCGTTGGCCAGCCGAAGCTTGTTCGGCGTCGCTGGCAACTGCCTGATCTGCAGGGCCAGTTCCTTCGTCGTGGTCGCCCTCACGTCATCCGGCAACTTTCGAAGACCGTGTATCTGCTCGGCAATCGGCTTCTCCTGCGCACTCCATACGATCTCTTGCTTCTGCGCCCAAAGAGATGGCGGGCTCATCACGAACATCTGGAGCATTACAACGCACAAAGACGCCAGCGCCACGGCGCGCCAGGTGGCGCTCTTGTGGGAACCTCGAGAGACAACATTCATCGGCTCACCACCTCCGCTGTAATCTTACCTCTTTGTCGGGACTAGGCCGATCAGAGGGTAGCTTGCGCGCAGAAAAAGGACGGCACCATTGACGCCGTCCTTCTCAATTTCACCGTGGCTTTGGAGCTAAACGCCGACCAGTTCCTCTTGCGGTTGCGGCGCTGGCTCAATCACCGGCTTGATGCGGGCCGACCCCAGCTTGGGCAGCTTGACATCCCAGATCAGTCCCAGCGCTTCCAGTGTCTTGATGCCGTACCAGTTCACATCGAACTCATACCATGCCAGGCCATGGCGTGCCGACTGCGGGTGCGCGTGGTGATTGTTGTGCCAGCCCTCGCCAAAGGCAAGATAAGCTACCCACCACAGGTTGCGCGAGTCGTCATCCGTGGCGAAGCGCTTGGAACCCCACATATGCGTCGCTGAGTTCACAAACCAGGTGGAGTGCAGCAGGATAACGGTGCGCAGGAAGATGGCCCAGAACATGACTGCCCATCCTCCGACCAGCAGCAAGATCACTCCCAGCGTGGTCAGAGGGACCCAGTGATACTTGCTGATCCAGAGATGAAACTTGTCCTTGCGAAGGTCGGGGACGTAAGCCAGAAGATCGGTGCTGTTGTTGTGAAAGGTCTGCCCGGTGAGAATCCAACCCATGTGCGCCCAAAAGCCGCCATCGCGTGGGGAGTGCGGATCGCCCGGCTTGTCGGTGAGCTGATGATGGACCCGATGGGTGGCCACCCAGAAGATCGGGCCGCCCTCCAGCGCCAGCGTGGCGCAGACGGTAAGAACATATTCCAGCCACTTCGGACATTTGTAGCCACGATGTGTAAGCAGCCGGTGATAGCCCATGCCAATACCGAGGCTCCCCGCAACCCAATACACAATCACGCCGGCAATCAGCGCCTTCCAGCTGAACATAAATAAGGCAGCAATTGCGCCAATGTGAAACGCAAGCATGAAGCCCGTGGTGAGCCAATTGATTTTCTTTTTCTCTTCGGTCATTTCTCCCCTGAGTTGTTGTCTACGGATCCTTGTGGATTGTTGGTCTAGGAGCTAATGACAGACTATCAACGGAATTGAGTTCTGTTTGTAATACTTTTGTCACACCGGATTGTGATATGGGGAAACAGGGTTACTTCTTTGGGTAACCGCCGATCTTTTTGGCACTTTGAATATCGAGCGGTTTACCTGAGCTTCTGCAGCGCTGCCCTCAGAGCATCAATCGCTAACTGTGCCGCGTGCTCCGATGCCGGCGGCACGCCCCCGACGGCACGCACGACCTCTGCTCTGCTGATCGCATTCGCCGCTTGCCGCGATTTCCCCTTGACAAGCTCCGTCATTGCGGACCCGCAGGCCATCGCCGGCACGCAACCTTTCGCGCGAAAGCGGATCTCCTCGATCTGTCCCGCGTTCATCTTGATCGCGAGCTCCAGAATGTCGCCACAGGCTGGATTCTCAACGCGCACCTGAGCATCGGCGTCCGGCAGATCGCCAGAATTGCGAGGGTGTTCGAAGTGGTCAAGAAGCTGGGGGGAATACATAGTCTCAGATTCGTCCGCTAGTAGCTTACCCCGCCCGGAGTTGCCGGTCATGGGGCAGCGCTTCGTATAATTGAACAGCCTTGAACGCCGATCACACTCCGTGTCGCGTGGTCTCGCTCCAGCCGAGCGCCACCGTCACCCTGCGCGATCTGGGTCTGCTTGATCGCCTGGTTGCTTGCACCAAATACTGTGTCGACGTCTGCCCCGAGGTCGCAGATGGCTCACGCCTGATCGTCTCGGATTCCTGGACCGCCCAAACAGACCAGATTCTCGCAGCTGGTCCCGATCTCGTGCTGGCGTCGGTTCCCTACCAACTGGAAGCCGTGGCTGCCATTCTAAAGGCAGGCGTACGATTTTTCGGACTGGCGCCACGAGGGCTCGCCGACATCTACACCGACATGGCCGGTATAGCAGGGGTGCTGGGCGCGTGGGAAGGCGGGCAAAGGGTGATCGCCGCCATGCAAAATGACTTTGATGCCGTTCGCGAGCGCGCCGCCGCTGCATCCAAGCCTAAGATCTTCTGCGAAGAGTGGGGAAAACCGATTATCGCGTCGCAACCATGGGTCGCCGAACTGGTGGAGGCGGCGGGAGGCGAGTTCATCGCCATAGCCGGCAAGACGACTAGCTGCGAGGAAATTGCATCGGCGCAGCCCGATGTCATTGTGGCTGCCTGGTGTGGAGCAGGAGATCGCGTCCCCTTGGAGAAGATCGTGGAGCAGCGCGGTTGGGCACAGCTGCCGGCGGTTCGGCAAGGACGCGTGTTCTGCGTAAACGACGAATTGTTGAACACGCCGGCGACGACCCTGCTTGGCGGACTGCGCGCTCTGGCTTGGGCTTTGCATCCTGAGCTGTTTCCGCGGCCCGCCGGAATTCGCCAGCTTCACCGCCTGTGATATGAATGGAGGGCGATGCAGGCAAACTATCAGCAACTCGCTGAGGAACTCACTGCGTTAGCCGATGCTGCCGGCAGCGTCGAAGAGCTGATGAGCATCTTCGTAGGCCGGCTGCGGGAACGGTTTAGCCACTTCAATTGGGTCGGCTTCTACATGATCGAGCAGGGACAGCCGGGCGAAGAGCCGGTGCTGGTGTTGGGGCCTTATGTGGGCGCAGACACGCCCCACAAGCGCATTCCACTCAATCAAGGAATCTGCGGAGCGGCGGCTTCGTCGGGACAAACGCTGGTGGTCGACGACGTCCAATCCGATCAGCGTTACCTGGCGTGCTCGCTTGAAACGCGCTCCGAGATTGTCGTGCCCGTGATTGCGAAAGGCGAGGTCGTGGGCGAGCTCGACATTGATAGCCACACACTGGCCGCCTTCGGCGAGGACGACCGCAAGCTCGTCGAGCACTGCGCGGAGCTCGTAGGCCGCTACCTGGAGAGGGTTTCGTGACTGTCGGGCGACGGGAGTTAGAAACGAGGCAAGCGCCGTGATCAAGCAAGTGGTTGCCGCCTTGCTCGTGCACGGCGAAGAAATTCTGTGCTGCCAGCGGACCGAATATCAAGCGCTGCCGCTGAAGTGGGAATTTCCCGGCGGAAAGATTGAAGTTGGTGAAGAGCCGTCCGGCGCCTTGGAACGCGAGCTCGAGGAAGAGCTGGGCATCCGCGCTCAGATCGGTTGCAAAGTGGCGCAGCTCCAGCACACTTACTTGAATGGCAACGCCGTCGAGCTGCATTTCTTCAAGGTCGAACATTACGAGGGCGAACTGCAGAACCGTATTTTCCGCGAGATTCGCTGGGTGAATCGGCGCGACTTGCCGGCACTCGACTTCCTCGATGCCGACTGCACCCTGGTGCAGCAGATCGCCGAGGGCAAGGTGCTCTAGCTTCCTCCGCCGCCGGTCACGAACCAGGCGATGGTCAACCCGATCATGATGATGGTCGTGGCCCACGCGATCAGATTGAACCACGTGCCGTTCACGTACTTGCCCATCAAATCGCTTTTATTGATCAGCAGCAGCATGAAAATCAATACGAACGGTAGAACGATTCCGTTGACCACCTGCGACAAAATCGTGATTTTAATCAGCGGGACGTTGGGCAGCAGGATGACTCCGCCACCGGCAATGAGCAGCAAGGTGTAGAGCCAGTAGAAAACTTTGGCCTCGCTGAACTTGTGTCCCACGCCTGACTCGAAACCGAGACCCTCGCACACCGTGTAAGCGGTTGAAATCGGCAAGATGGAAGCGGCAAACAGCGAAGCGTTAAACAGTCCGGCCGCGAAAAGGATATAGGCATATTCGCCAGCTAGCGGGCGCAGGGCCTGCGCGGCATCGGCGCCATCCCGGATCTGCCTGATCCCGTGCACATACAGGGTTGCGGCGCAAGCCACCACAATGAACCAGGCGACCAGGTCGGTAAAGAAGCAGCCCACGATCACGTCCCAGCGAGACAACTTGTATTCACGCGGGGTGATTCCCTTCTCCACAATCGACGATTGCAAGTAGAACTGCATCCATGGGGCAATGGTCGTTCCTACCAGAGCGATGACCATGTAGACGTAGGCAGAATCGTGGAAGGAGCCGCCCTGCGGTGGTTTGAAGGTGGCAACAAAAGCTGCTTTCCAGTGCCGGTCCCGCCAATACTCCGGCAATGATGTAGGTGAAGTAGAAAAAAGATGCCGCGAGGAAAGCCTTCTCGACGCTCTTGTATGTACCTTTGACCACCATCAGCCAAACCGCCATCCCCGCGAGTGGCACACTGACATAGCGTGAAATGTGAAACAGCTCCAGGCTGCTGGCCACGCCCGCGAACTCCGCCACCACATTGCCGAAATTCGTGATTACCAATCCCAGCATCATGAAAAAGGTGATCCGCAGTCCGTATTCCTCGCGGATGAGGTCGCTCAGGCCTTTACCGGTAATCGCGCCCATGCGCGCCGACATCTCTTGCACCACAACCAGAGCGACTGTCATGGGAATCATGGTCCAAAGCAGGAGATATCCAAACTGGGCGCCAGCGGCGGAGTAGGTGTAGATGCCTCCTGCGTCGTTGTCCACGTTCGCCGTAATGATTCCAGGGCCGACGACGGCCAGGAACATCAGCAGGCGGATTCTCCAGACTCTAAGCCGTCGCTTTTCAGACATGACACCGGAACTTAAGGTGGGATGACGAATACCTCTCAGGATAAATGCACATCGAAGAATGCGCCAACGAGTATGGCCCTACCGCAGACTGAGGAGCATTAGGCAGTTTACCCCCGCATCCTATTTTGAACCCCTGAGCGAAAAGGTCTCGTGAGCGACTATCCGTTTTGTCTTAACGCCGCCACCCGGTGCCGCACGTCCGCGATAAAAGCCTCGTCCTTGATGTCCCGCAGATTGATCTCCACATTCGCCAGCGCGCCCTCAGCAGCAGCGCGTGCCAGCGACGCACCGACGGACAAGTCCGAGGCCATCCTTGGATTGGTCACTGGCCGCAGGGACTCAATGATCTCCCGGACTTCCCTCGCCCGTTCAGCCACCAGCAGCGGTACCAGCGTCGCTTTCTTGGTTGCCGCTTCGACCTCGGCCTGTGCCTCAGGATGATCCTTCGCCTTCTTGAAGGCCGCCATCACCTCGTTGAACGATGCGGCGTCGGCGTCAATCGAAGCTTTGAGTTGCTCGCGCAGTTCGGCCAACCGCGCCAGCGCATCGCTCAGTTGACGCTCGTACTGCACGTAAGCCTTCTTGCCCCGCGACATCCCGGCGACCATACTGCCAAGGGCCGCAGCCATCGCCGCGGTTGCAGCTGCCGCGCAACCTCCTCCCGGCGCCGCCGTCGGCGCCGCAAGTTGCTCAACGAACGGCTCAACGCCGGCGCGAATTCCGCCGACTGCCATCTTCCCGCTCATCACCGCAGCCAGCCGGTTCTCCAGGATCAGCGACGAGTCGAAGTTCTCGATCTGCAAAAACCACTCCGCCGCATCTTCCAGCGCTTTCTTGGGAATCAAGCCGACAATCTCGCTCGACAGCGGCATCACGCCGTAGCGCGCCGCTTCGCGCTTCACATACTCGAACACACGCGCGATCAGCGTTTGATCGGTATCGGTCAAGTTCATCGAAACCTGCGCCAGCCCGCGCACCGGTACACCCATGCCCTTGACGTAGCGCAGGCCACCGTTGGAAAAGCGCACGGCCTTGGCAATCTTTGTCGCGATCTCGACGTCGGGGGTGTTGAGATAAACGTTGTAGGCAACCAGGAACTTGCGCGCACCAACGATGGTCGCGCCCGCCGTCGGGTGCAACTCCGCATTGCCAAAGTCGGGCCTTCGCGCTGGATTCGTCTTCACCTCCTCGCGGATGCCTTCGAATTGCCCTCGGCGAACATTTTCCAGATTCTGGCGCTCTGGCTTTTGCGCAGCGGCTTCGTACAGGTAAACCGGCACCTGATAGCGCTTCCATATTTCTTCGCCGACACGCCGGGCAATGGCCACGCAATCCTCCAGCGTCAGTCCGTCAATCGGGATGAAAGGAATCACATCGGCAGCGCCAAGCCGGGGATGCGCTCCCGTGTGCTTGGTGAGGTCAATCAACTCGGCGGCCTTGCCAACTCCCCGGATCGCGGCTTCCGCGACGTTCACCGGATCGCCGACTAGCGTGATGACACAGCGGTTGTGGTCGGCGTCCATCTCGCGGTCGAGGAGATACACGCCATCCATTTTCATAGCTTCAAGAATGGCATCGACGCGGGACTTGTCGCGCCCTTCAGAAAAATTG
Organism: uncultured Acidobacteriaceae bacterium; assembly: GCA_963836295.1. Taxonomy (GTDB): domain Bacteria; phylum Acidobacteriota; class Terriglobia; order Terriglobales; family Acidobacteriaceae; genus Bog-257. The sequence continues at coordinate 268,059 of CAWIIY010000018.1, forward strand.
GGGACACATTCAATGAGTGCGGACATAAGAGATGAGGATAAAGCAGAGGATTGGCAGTTACCTAATCTCTAGTGCGGCAGTGAGGCTTCGATGGTAAAGACAGGCCGGAAAGGTTCAGGAGCGTCGCGCAAATGAAAGAGGTACACGCGCCCTATTGCCCGCCACGCTCTCCTCGGAGTTATGCACTTTTCAATCTTCGAACCGGTGGTTTCTCGCCTTCCCTAAGATAAGTCTCGATCTTGTCCAGCAATGCGGGAAACAACTGCTCTTTCGCCAGGCATTCCTTCACGTCGTGTCCCCCATCGATCGGCCCGTAGCCGGTCACGATGATGACGGGAATCTCAGGACTACTGGCGTGTACCTGCTTCGCCAGTTCCAAGCCATTCATGCCCTCCATGCGAAAGTCGGTGACCACAAGGTCAAACTTCTGTCTCGTGAGTTTGTCCAAAGCATCCTGCGCACTGCAGGCGCTGACCGCTCGATAACCCTGCATCTCCAGGATGTCGCAGCTCAAGCGGGCCAGCAACTCATGGTCGTCCACAAAGAGAATCGCTTTCATTGCCTACCTATTAATGGGCGTTTGTGGCTTCAAAACAGTCGACAGTTTGGCCCCATGAAGTTGGTTTCGGGAGGATGACAAAAAGATGCCTGCGACCGCAGGATTTTCTTGAACCGGCAGAATATTTAGGGCTTGTTTCAAAAATGGTTCTTTGAAGGAGCACGGCTTCAGCCGCGCCGTCACGCGCCGTATAAAACCTGGGCTCTTAGCCCCTGAGGCGACGAGCCGCTTGCTCATAGGCGATTTTTAAAACACGCTCAGGAAAGTGGGCGGATTTCGCGATACCAACTTCCGCTGGCCGCACTCGCGTAAGCAAACCCATCCGCTGCGCGCACCACGTTTGACCCTGCCATAAGCGTCATTTACACTCAAACGATTGATTCCGTGCTGTGCCGCCTCGTGACAGGCGTACGACGGGCGGTTAGCTCAGTTGGTTAGAGCGCCTGCCTTACAAGCAGGAGGTCGCAGGTTCGAGTCCTGCACTGCCCACCACCCCCACCCTGCTCCAGTTTCTTGTTCCGGTTCGCTCAGGCGTGTTCACGTCAAGAAAAGCCTCTACAGCTTTGGGGCTTCCGTAGCGCACGGTAAGCCACTAGTTCCGGGCCACTCGTGAATGTTACACTTTGATGACTGTCAAGTTGGATCCGAGTCCCGATCAGAGGAGTAGCAGTTTTGCACTTTGTTTCGTTGCTGGCTTTTTACGTTGACCCTGGCTCCGGAAGCATGATCCTTCAGCTTCTGCTCGGAGGGGTCAGTGGACTCTATGTCATCTTCCGTCTTTTCAAGCAGAAGATTCTAAGGATGTTCGGTATTCAGACGGAACCAGCCCAGCCGACTGCTTCATCGTTCACCGAACCGGTTCCCCCGCGACCCGAAGAACACATCAGGCGGCCCTCTTAAGAGCGATGCACCCGGACTTGCTGGCTGCGGACTCGCTGCGCGATCGAGGATCATTTCGCGACCCCGACGGCTTCATCGTCCGGCAGTCCGGACGGATCTTTCGCGTTGTGCTTCCCTCTGCGGTGGAGCGTTGGCGGCAATTCGCCGCTTCGGGTCTTGCAGCGGAGCTTCAATCCGCAGGAATGCTGATACCTACCCACGAGGTCGGGGTACACGCGCTCGCGTCGGAATCTCAGCTTCCCGACGGCGCCATTGTGCTGGAGCATGAGCGCATTCCCTTTGTCAGCTACCCGTATGAATGGAGCTTCGACATGCTGCGCGATGCAGCGCTGTTGCAATTGGACATCGTCGAACGCTCGCTAAAGCACGGGTGGATCCTGAAGGATGCGAGCGCCTATAACGTGCAGTTTCGCGGGGTGAAGCCGCTGTTCATCGATGTGCTCTCGTTCGCGCCCTTGCGAGAGGGCGAGCCTTGGGCGGGTTACAACCAGTTCTGCCGCATGATGCTCTACCCGTTGATGCTGGAGGCTTACAAGCGCGTTTTTTTTCAGCCATGGTTGCGCAGCGAACTCGAAGGCATTGATCCGGTCGTGTTCGGCCACATGTTCCACGGCAGGGAGCGCTTTCGGCCAGGCGTGTTGAGCCACGTTGTTGCACAGGCATACCTTCAGCGCAAGTTTGCTGGTGCCGATTACAGCGTGCGCCGGCAGATCAAGTCAGCGGGCATGACACCCGAGATGATCTCCCGCAACGTGCGTAAGCTGAAGAAACTGCTTCTCGACTTGCATCTGCCCAAGGAAAGCACGACATGGAGCGACTATTCGCGCACCCATTACGCCGACAAGGCCCTCGCTCGCAAAGAGGCCTTCGTTAGCGAGAGCATTGCAGGACGGCACTTCGAGTTGGTGTGGGACTTGGGTTGCAACGACGGCCGTTTCAGCCGGATCATCGGCGATGCCGCTGATACCGTGATCGCCATGGATTCCGATGCAGGCAGCGTCAATCGGCTCTACCGCGAGTTACGCGCGGAAGGCCGGACGCAACATAGTTCCGTTGTTGATAAACGTGGCCAATCCATCGCCGGCACAGGGTTGGGCTTCCTGCGAGCGCGCATCGCTCGTCGAACGAGGTAAGCCGGAACTGACGCTGGCTCTGGCGCTCGTCCATCACCTGGTAATCAGCGCCAACGTTCCGCTCGGCGCATTGCTGGAGTGGCTCTCAGAAATCACCGGTGACTTGGTCATCGAGTTCATTAGCAAAGAAGACGCGATGGTGCAGCGATTGCTGCTCAACAAGGACGATACCTACAGCGACTACAACCGCGAGGCTTTTGAGCGTTATTTGCAGCAGTACTTCCGCGTTACCTCGCGCGTCGAATTACCGGGTGGAACACGTTTTCTCTACCACGCCAGCGGCCAGGCGAGATAGCTCCGCTTCCTTCCATACGGGAGCCAGTTCTAAACGCTTGAACGACTCACGCGATCTTCTTCTCCCGCTTGTACTCGTCGAACGACTCAAGAAAGCGATCGATGTCCTTCTTTCGCAGGTAATACGGCGTAGACAGACGTAGCTTCGAGGGTTCGCCACCACGGATGCGAATCTTTTTGCTCGTCCACATCCAGTTCTCTAAGTCCATACGCTGGATCGGCGGAACGTTCACAGTAACGATGGCACAACGCAATGCCGGGTCGGGCGACGTCCATGCTTCCGCACCGCGTTTCTGCATCTCCGCCAGCGTGTAGTCAGCGAGCTCGCGATGGCGCCGCTCGATACGATCCATGCCGATGTCGTTCGCCATCCTGATCGAGGCTCGGAGCCCACAAAGCGACGGCACGTTAGACGATCCGATCCGCTGGAAGCGCTCGGCCCGCAGCTTCGGTTCGTCCCAACCTTCGGTCACGACGGTGTTCCACACCCGGTCAATCACCTCGTCGCGCACATAGAGATAGCCCGACCCCTTGGGCGACTGCAGCCACTTGTGCGGGCTCGAAGTATACATATCGCAACCAAGATCACGGATATTGAGCTGCATCATGCCGGTCACGTGGGCCCCATCAATCGCTGAGAGAATGCCCTTGGAGCGCGCCAGGCCGCATAGTTCCTTCGCTGGTAACACCACGCCGGTCACGGTGGTGATGTGGCTGAAGAAGATGATCCGCGTGCGCGGCGTAATGGCGTCGCTGAACAGGTTGAGGACTTGTGGTGCATCTTTCACCGGCTTTGGCAACGTAACTTTCTTGACCACGATGCCGTACCGCTTCGCCTTCAACTGCCACGGCTGCTCGCCGCCCGGATGCTCCTGGTCGGTCATCAGAACTTCGTCGCCGGGCTTCATGTCGATGCCGTTGGCGATGTAGCTGTTGGCCTCGGTGGCGTTGCGTAGCAATGCAAGCTCATCGCGCGTGCAGCCTACGAACGCCGCCAGCGGATCGCGAAACTCGTTCCACGCTGCGTAACCCCAGATGGGGTAGTCCTCGGGATCGGTCTCGTCTAGCTTTTCCGTCGAGGTGTATCCGTCGAACACCGCTCGCAAGACAGGCGCGGGACTGGAGCCCACGGTTCCGTTATTCAGATAAATTTCGCCTGACGGGATGAGAAACTGCTTGCGCAGCTCAGCCCAATACCCGTCCTCATTGCTTGCAAACGCCTTCGGGTCCGGCAGCGATGACGGCACATTCTGGAGCTGCGCGAAGAGATCATTGCGAACCGCGAGGGTGGCAGCGATTCCAGCCGTTGTGGTAAGAAAGCGGCGACGATCGAGCAAGAGCACCTCCGGCAAACGAAGGCAACATGGTACACCGGGGGGTAGAAAATCGCGGCCGGCGGCGGGCAGTCGGGGGTATGGCAGAACGAGAGGCTGATCTCTCGGCGGCTGTCCGGATCAATGAAAGTTACGAAGACTCCACCTTATGCAATAACTCTTAACCGTTGGAGTTGACCTGTCAGGGTTCTAACAGCTAACTGCGCTCCCCCGGAAAGAACGAAGGCTGGATCATGGAACTCTACAGAAGTTGCCAAGTCCTGCTGCTCGGAGCGGTGTTATCGTCCGCTGCGTGCGTAGGGCAGACCACCCCGGCGCAGTCGGAGCTGACGGTGCCGTCAACTGCAACTGCATCGGGCAACGCCGTCATGGATACAGCTTACTGCCCTGCAATCTCCGCCAGCGATTCCCACCTCGCCTTGGTCTCGAAATTCTGCGAATTCGCGCGCACTTATCGTCACATGCTACCCGATTTCATTGCGCAACAGACAACGAGTGCTCGCCAAGGATCTTCTACGAACATTGTTACCGCGCAGGTCACCTTCCAGCGCGGTCAGGAGCACTATTCTCACGTCACCATCAACGGCAGGGCGGCCCCATCCAACAGCCTCACTAGCACGCCCCCCAAGAATATCCAGCTCAGCTCGAACCGGCGAGTTTGGATCGCAGCTGGTGGATCTCTTCACCTCACCCGGCGCGGTCGAATTCAAGTTTCAGGAGCAATCTAGCCTTCGAGGTATACCCGTCGCCATTTACGATTTTCATGTCCCTTCCGCCAAAAACACATTTTGGCAACCTTGCGCGATACCACAGGACGGATCCTGAAACCGGAGTTTCGCGGCCAGCTATGGTTGGAGCTGCAAACCGGACGCCCGCTGCGAGAGGAGTTGAAGCCCGTAAACCTGCCAGTTAGTTCGGGAGTGGCGTCGTTAGAGACCGTCACCGATTACAGCATGATTTCGGTGGGCGACGGCGGAGCTTTCCTTCTCCCTGTCAAATCCGAGTCGACGGTCTGTGTAGAGGCGACCGCCTCGGATTTGACAGGGAGTTTGGCCTCGGATGTTCACTGCACCACCAACCTTCTCGTCTTTCATGATTACCGGAAGTTTGCGGCTACAACCCGCATCCTGGATGCAAGTCCGGAGCCATGAAAATGTGGACGGGCCTGCGAAGCGAGAAGAGTCGGCCTGCAGGCTCCGCCAGTCTGAGAAAGATTTCAGACTTAGACACCACCTCCTCGGGTACGCTGCCAGGCTAATCCCCGCCCCCGCCGAGTGGTGGAAGGCTAGGGAAACTCTGAATAAGCACTGCTTCTGAGGCAATGCATCACCAACTTGTCGATTCCGAATCGTGAAGCCAGTTGTTGAGGACATATTCTGTTGCTTTCAATCACGCAACCTGCGGAGAAGATCTACTTCTCGTGGCCTATACCGCCGCCAGCCGCAGCAGTTTCTTGCGAACCAGAAACAGGTTCACCAAGGCGCAGGTGGCAAACAATCGATTGGCGTTCTTCTGCAGTCCTCGGTAGCGTACCTTCACGAAGCCAAACTTCAGTTTGAGAATCTGAAACACATGCTCCACTTTGGAGCGCACGCTCGATTTGGTCCGGTTCTTGACACGCTCCACTTCGTCGATGCGGTCTTTATAGCGATAGCGGCGATGGGTACAGTCCTGCGCCCGCGGCGCCGCTTCGTGGATCACCTCGGTCTGTCCCACATAGCCCTGATCCCCCCACACCCGCGTCTCCTCTCCGTGCAGCAACTCCGGCAGCACGGTGGCATCGGCTACGTTGGCCGCGGTCACCGCCGCCGAGTGAATGATCTTGGTTTTGCTGTCTACGCCCACATGCGCCTTCATCCCGAAGTACCATTGCTTGCCCTTCTTCGTCTGATGCATCTCCGGGTCGCGTTTCTCCCCACGGTTCTTGGTCGAGCTGGGCGCATGAATGATGGTCGCGTCCACGATCGTACCCGTCGTGATGCGCACCCCCTTTTCCTGCAGGTGCAGATTCACCGTCTCCAGCATCTCTCCGCCCAGCTTGTGCTCTTCCAGCAAGTGGCGAAACTTGCACACCGTGGTCTCGTCCGGCACCGGCTCCTGCCCCAGATCGATGCCCACAAACTGCCGCAGCACCGCCGAGTCGTACAACGCCTCTTCCACCGCCGGATCCGACAGGTTGAACCACTGCTGCAAAAAATAAATCCGCAGCATCCGCTCCACTCCCACCGGCGGCCGTCCATTGCCGGCCTTCGGATAGTGCGGCTCAATCAGCCCGCACAGCCCGCGCCAGGGCACCACCTGCTCCATCTCTTCCAGAAACAATGCACGCTTGGTCTTCTTGGTGTACCGCTCAAAGCCAGTCATCATCGCCAGTGTCCTCTGTTTCATGCTGGCGTGACTTTAACCTATACTCCTGTGGAAAGGGAGAGCTTAATCAGAGTCTCCCTAGGGCGTCTTGTCCTTTCGCCCGCTTTTGGCGAAAGGGTGAGACAAGAAAGCATTGAATTCCTGCACCGCCGTCTCTGGCAGTTCCTCGCGATTCGACTTCTGCAGCAGGCTGTGCCCCGCGCCCTCGATTGGAACCAGCTTGGTGGGCGCGGGAATGAGTTTGATTGCGCTCTCCAGTTCTGTGATCGAGCCAAACGCGTCGCGCCTACCGCTGACGAAGAGAACCGGAGTCCGCAGACTGGCGAAGTGTGCAGTTCTCAACTGCGCTGGCCGTCCTGGAGGGTGCAGCGGATAGGACAGCAGGAGCAAACCATCAACCAGCGTCGGCTCCGCAGCAACTAACATGCTGGCCTGACGTCCGCCATACGACACACCGCCGAGAAACGCTCGTCCCGCAAACTGCTTCTTCATGAGCTCAACGGCTCGCCGCAGTCCATCTTGATCACGTTTGGCATCGGACGGAGAAGGTGGCCCGGTCGGACGCCGCTGCCGGAACGGTAGATCACACCGAAGCGCGCTGAATCCCGACGCGGCAAATTTGTCGGCTAACGCGACCAGCAGCGGCGCATTGCAATTTCCGCCTGCTCCGTGAGTGAGTACCACAAAGCCTGCATCTGTCCTTGCAGCGCGGTGTAGAAATCCGCGCACTGGCGCCTCACCGGCTGTTTCGTCAACGAAGGCTTGCGCTTCCCTTGTCATACTTGCCTAGCAGGCTAATGAAAATTGCGAATCAGGATGGCGTAAGTATTGTAGTGGCCACACGCCACCACCAGCTTGCCATCAGGGGTTATCCGACCAGCAGACTCTTAGAAGGCTCTCAGTCAAACTCCTCTACTCCAGCTACTCAGGTAGTTTACGCGCAGGCCACAAGGCCCGCATGATTACCCTTTCACCCGCGGGCTTGTAGTACACAACCCATTTGCCGGCCAAAAACCAGCGGCATTGGCGGAAGCGGCCAGTGCCGCGAAGCGGATACATCCTGGGAAAGCGGCGCAGCATTTCTGTCTTGCGCATGATTTGGCGGAAATCCTTGTCTGGCAGTTTCAGCATGGTGTCGACGACAGTCTGTGGCCAGACGACTTCAGCCATCGCGGCTCCGCGCCTGCTGCGTTGCAGCCCTGCTTTTTGCTTTTTTCTCTTCGCGCCGGGCGCGGGCGGGCGTCCCCACGACATCCTTCTTGACTTGCTGCCCACGCTGTTGGAGCAAATTGGGGGTTGTCGTCACCCGGCCGGATTCTACGTCAGCCAGCGAATCCGCCATCATTTGCTGTAAGCCAATGTCGTCCTCCACCCTGTCCAGCCACTCTTCAACATCGGCATACAGGCGAATCGCCTCGCGCACCACGAAGCTGCGGTTTCCGGCGCGGGCGGTCGCCAGTTCGTTAAGCAGGGCCTCCGTTTGATCATCCAGCACGAATTGGCTGCGCATGATACACGTCTCCTCTTACCAAGAGTAGGCCTGCCTTCCTAGCTAGTCAACACTAATCATGACTCGTCATGAATCGTAGGGGCGATACCTACCGCCCCAGCTTCCTCGCCTGACACGCCACCACGACCTTGCTGGGGTCGATGGCGTCTGAGTCCAGTTGCATCTCGATCACCTTGCCGTCTTTGTCGATCAGGTAATTCACTCGCCGCGCGGCCTTATATTTGGGGTTATAGAGTCCGTACTCCTTGGTCACGTCGCCGCCCCAATCGCTAAGCAAAGGGAAGGTAACGCCGATCTTTTCTGCCCATGCCTTGTTCGAGAAGGGAGAATCCATGCTTATACCCAGCACCTGGGTATCGGCAGCTTCCAGCTTGGCGAGGTTCTGCTGGAAAGCCTGCATCTGCTTCTGTCAACCACCGGTAAAGGCGAAGATGTAGAACGCCAGAGCAACATTCTTCTTGCCGCGGAAATCGTGCAGCGAAACCTTGTTTCCGTCCTGGTCTTGCAGGGTGAAATCGGGCGCCATGTCGCCCACCTTGATCTTGGGTGGTGGCGTCTCGCTTGGCTTGTCGGCAGCCTTGCTCGCAGGCAACAGCGACCCGGCGAGCAATAGCACCAATAGAATTTTGTTCATCAAGATTCTCCTCTTGGTTCGACGCCAACCATCGAAATTGGCGATCCGGGGCATTGTGACATTAAACAGCCCGGTTAGCCACCGGCGTCGCTGCTGACGCCCTCGGCCCTACTCACCATCTTGGAAATGGCGCATTCCATTGCGCAAATCCTTTCGTCGCTATAAATTTACTACTGAATGAACATTCATTCGGTGAGTGGCAGCTGCGATTCCCGAATGAATTCCGAGTTTGCGCGTGTGTAGGTCACCAGGCACACCCGCCTGCGTTCATGGACCCTCGATGAAACGAGAATCACAAGTTCCTTTGGCTGCCGCAGAAAACGCCGGCAGCGGCACGACCCGCAATGCCGACAAATACCGGCGCATCCTCGATGCTGCGGTCGCTGTTTTTGCCGATAAGGGTTTTTTTAACTCGCGAATCGCCGATATTGCCGATCGTGCCGACGTCGCCGATGGCACCGTCTATCTCTACTTTAAGAACAAAGAAGAGATCCTGATGACGGCCATCAACACGGCCTTCGATGCCTTCATGCGGTACGCCCGCACGGAGGTCGAAAAGCTTCCCAGCCCCGCCGAGCGGCTGCGGCGGCTGGCCTTCCTTCATCTGAACGCACTGGGGTCAAACCGCAATCTGGCGGTGGTCTTTCAAATGGAGTTGCGGCAGAGCACGCGCTTCCTGTCCGAGTTCTCGCATCATCACATGGTCGAATACCTCGGCCTGGTGCGCGCGGCCATCGGCGATGGACAGGCAAGCGGAGTTTTCCGTAGCGACATGTCGGAGAAAATCGCGGCCAACTGTTTCTTCGGAGCGCTCGACGAGATGGTAACTTCCTGGGTGCTGAGTGAGCACGAGTATCGGCTGTCCAATGTAGCGGACACAGTAGTGGACATTTTTCTTAAGGGGATGCAAACCAGCGGGAACCAGGCATCGGCTCCCACAGGGGTCCCGTAGGCCCGGGAAAACTGGGCCGGGCCCCGGGCGTAACACAGCCATAGATGTCACAGGTCACAGCCTCTTGGACCGGGAAAAACTAACATTCTGCTTTGAAAGCCTGTGGCTGAAGAGCAGGTCGCTCGTATTGACTTAGAAGCAATGAATATTCGAACCCTCAACGAAGTGTTCTTCGCGGTCGTGGAGCGCGACAGTGATCGCGTTATGCTGACGCGCGAGTCCGGCTCATGGAGCCCGATTTCCTCCTCCCAGTTGCAGGCGCAGGTCTTCGCCACAGCGCGCCAATTGCAGGCTTGGGGCATTGGCAAGGGCGATCGCATCGCCATCCTAAGCGAGAACCGTCCGGAGTGGGCAATCACGGACTTCGCCACTTTGCTGCTGGGAGCGATTGACGTCCCAATCTACGCAACCCAGATCGCCGAACAGTGCGTGTACCTGCTGCAACATTCGGAGGCCAGCATCGTCTTCGTCTCCACTCGCAAGCAATACGAGAAGATCGCGTCGATCCAGCATCAGACCAAGGTTGAGCGCATTGTCATCATGGATGACGCTCCCGACCTCCCCGACGCTATCCCCATGCAAAGCTTTTTGCGGAACGCGACCCCAAGACCGGACCCCGAGCTCGAAGAACTGGGGCGGGCGGTTAAGCCCGACGACCTTGCGACCCTCATTTATACCTCGGGCACGACCGGCACGCCCAAGGGAGTCATGCTGGCGCACGGCAATCTTGGTGCGAACCTGAGCGTATCGCTCGATATGTTTGACGTGGGCAAAGACGACCTTTGCGTTTCGTTTCTGCCGTTGTCGCACGTCACTGCCCGGCATCTGGATTACGCCATGATGAGCTGGGGCGTTCCCATCGCTTACTGCCCTAACATTGACGACCTGCCGCGCACGCTGGCCGAGGTGCATCCCACGATATTCGTGGCCGTGCCCCGAGTGTACGAAAAGATCTACAACGCGGTTGAGCACAAAACGCAAGGCGTGAAACGCAAGCTCCTCAACTGGGCCATGTCGGTAGGACAAGCGAACCGCGAAGCGATTCTGCGCGGAGAGACTCCAACCTCGTTCTCGTGGAAGCTAGCGAACAAACTGGTATTTTCGAAGGTGCGCCACGGCATGGGTGGCCGAGCGCGTATCTTCGTTTCGGGGGGCGCGCCGCTCGGCCGCGAGATTGCTGCGTGGTTTGCCGACATTGGAATTCGTATCCATGAAGGCTACGGCCTGACCGAGACCTCACCGGTCATCGCGTTAAACAATCCGATCAATCACCGGCTGGGCACGGTCGGCAAACCTCTGTCGAACGTGGAAGTCAAAATCGCCACTGACGGCGAACTGCTGGTGCGAGGTCCGTCCGTGTTCAAGGGTTACTGGAAGATGCCCGAAGAAAGCACTGCAGTCTTTGAAGATGGGTGGTTCAAGACTGGAGATATTGCGACCCTTGATGCAGACGGATACCTCTCTATTACAGACCGCAAGAAAGACCTGATCAAGACCTCGGGCGGGAAATTCATCGCTCCTCAGCCGATTGAGAATTCGCTTAAGGCGAACTTGTTCGTGGGCGAGGCGGCCCTGCTCGGCGACAGGCGGCGCTTCCCCGCTGTACTGATTGTTCCCAACTTCCCCATCCTTGAGGAGTGGGCGCACAGCCATGGAGTGAAGTTTTCCACCCACCGGCAACTGGTGAAATCGCTGCCGGTTCGAATCGCTCTACGAAGAGATCGTCGAGGAGTTGAATCAGAATCTTGCGCAGTATGAAAAGCTAAAGCGAGTTCTGGTGATTCACGCCGAGCTCAGCATTGAAGACGGAACGCTCACCCCGAGCATGAAGCTCCGTCGCCGCCATCTGGAGGAGCGCTACAAGAAAGAGATCGATGCGCTCTACGCAGATGCGCAGCCGCATGCGAAGGCTTCGGCTCCCGCAAAGCGGTGAGTAGCCGTTATTTTCAGGCCGAGCCGTGATCCGGGAACAATCGCGCGGAGTTGAGGAACGTACATCCACACCAGGAGCTGAAGTGCATGAATGCGGCCTTGCAGGCGCAATCCTAGTTGCTTGTGATAAGGCTGCTATCGACAGTAACAGCATTTCACACAATTCCCATCGACAATTCCGGTGCGTTCTGGGATAATCGCGCCCATCTTCGGAGTCCACTCCGAAGCAGAGGGGCGACGCAATGAGCATTCCAGTGATTACGGGAATCGTGGCCGATCCTGGCGAGGAAAATCCGGTCTCGACCAGATATGTTCAGATCGAGGGTAGCCCGTTGCAGACAGCGGTGGGTTTCCCGATCACTGCCGTCTACACCAATCAGCCTGATTTCCCCAGCGAAAGAAGGTACTGGCAGTACTACACCAACGGGATGATCCTATGTGACGCCAACACCTGTGCGCAGGTGCTGTTTGGCCCCATCCTCGACTACTACGCCTCGCTGAATCAGTTTGAGAGTTCCCTGGGTTTTCCCTCGACCGACATCAGCCAAATGCCGGATGGGACATCGTTCGTCGCCTTTGAGAACGGGGTATTGTGGCTCGACGAGCAGGGAACGATTCACAATCTCGATCCCATCGATCCCATTCTGGTTAAGGCCTTCTCCGGTATCGACCCGACGCCGGACGGAATTGCAGCCTTTGCGCAAGCCAAGATGGATACATTGGCGACGCAGGCCATTCAGCAGAATCCGCAGCTCAGCGGCAATGTCTCTTCGATCACGGCCTCGGTGCAATTCGAATCGACGGGCAGCCGTGGCTGCACTGGAGCCAGCTTCGACACCCTGGGACATTCGCTGCTGCGCTCGCACATTTTCAAAGTCCACTTCGACATCAATTTGTCGGGGTGCGCGGGAGATTTCGGGGGCGCCTCCGCCGATCTGCATATCACGGTCCGGGTGAGTGTAACCCCCGCCAAGGTTTCCGCCTTTCTGGAAACTTTCACCATTGATGGGGTTTCCAGCCCGGGAGGATTCGGCGATAGCGACATCAATTCCGGCATATCCAACGCGTTCTATTCCGAATATGGAGTAGACCTGGTTGATCAGCAACTCCCTTCGGGTGTGAATATTTTGAGCGCCATCGTGGATAGCGGCGGCAATGTAAATGTCTATCAGGAACCGATGTGCATGAGTTCGTCGATGCTGCGGAGAGGAGCCCAGCCCGAAGCTGCGGCGACCCTGGCACAGATTCGACAATTGCGAGATAAACATCTCCTGGCGGCCAAAGACGGGAAGCAAATGGTGCAGCTCTTCGAAGCCGCTGGACCTGCCCTGACCGAAGCGATCCGCCGGGTGAGTGATTCCACCGAGTTGCGTGCGCGAATCGCTCATTTTCTGCTGCACAACTTCAAAGAGCATGCCGATCTGGAAAAGATTTCTCAGGCCATCGCCGAGCCGGGGCGGCGTGCGATTTCACTGCTGAGCCGAGCGGCAAACAGTAAGCGCAAGGATGCGGTTGAGAACGTGTCGAAAAAACTTGTGCGTTTCATAAGGGAACAGATCACGGCCGATGCCAGCATCCACACCGTTAGCAAGTCGCTTTCGCGGATATTGGAGGAAGAGTCCGACCGGCTTGAGAAGTCAAAATGAGATCTGCCGATTCGCTGCGAGCCTTGGTTGAAGCTCAGGGCATACGGCCAGCGTCTGCGCCACACTGGTTTCTGAACCCGCTGGCGTGGTGCGTCTTGCTCGGGTTAGTGATTTACCAGAAGGCCGGGCCTGCTCGCCTGAAACGGCAATGCCGGTTCGTCCCGAGCTGCTCAAACTACATGCGCTTGGCAATTCGGAAATATGGCGTGACCGCAGGCGTGCGCCTCGGTTGGAATCGGCTACGGCGCTGCGTCGGCTTCGTTCCGGCAGGCGAAGACTGGCCCTAATTCTGGCCCGGTGCGACGGCGCAAGTGGTGCGCTATATGAATTGTGGCTTGTTTGGGAAATGCCGCAATAGCGAAGACCGTTCAGCAGAAAGCGTTTTGTTGCTTACTGGCGACAAATCACCAATACGCTCGCAATCCAGAATCGAGCCTACTTCGAATTTGGTCGTCTTGCCTGGCAACTCTTTCCGCTCTTCTTCATCTCGCTCAGCCTTTTGGCTTTGCGTATCGACAATGTAGATACTCTGGAGTATACTTAGTATCATCGAAAGGACAAGTCGCATGAAGGCACAGATGGTCAAGTGGGGCAACAGCCTCGCCGTTCGCATCCCCAAACCTGTGGCACAGCGGGCCAGGCTGAAAGAAGGCGATTCGTTGGAGATTGAAGCCGCCGCTGAAGGACGCCTTGAGCTGCGACGAGCGAGCAAGAGGCCTACCCTGGCCCAATTGGTTTCCAAGATCACTCCAGAGAACCGCTACAAGGAGGTCTCGACCGGCGAGGAGGTCGGGAAAGAAGCCGTTGAATGGTGATCCCATATGTTCCCGAAGCTGGGGACATCGTGATGATGGATTTCGATCCCCAAGTTGGTCGCGAACAGGCCAAGCGACGGCCTGCGTTGGTGCTTACCGACCAGCGGTACAACCGGGCGAGCGGCTTGGCAATTGTTTGTCCGCTGACAAGCAAGCGTAAACCTTACCCATTCGCACTGCCCGTCACAGTTGACCAAGTGGAGGGGGCAGTCCTCGTAGATCAACTAAAGAGCATGGACTGGGCTGGCCGGAGAGCGGAATTCCACTCCAAGGCTGAGCCTAGCCTGATGACCAAAGTACGTCAGTACATCGCCGTTCTGCTCGGCGTTCGCTGACCCCAGGCAAACCTCACTCGATCGGCTCAACCGCAATCAGCGGTTCCCTGCTGTCCTTGCGCTCCGGTCGCTGCACCAGAATGGTTGCTGACAGCACCACCACGATTCCGACCACCTGCATCGGCGACACCAGTTCTCCGAGGATGAGCGCCGTCAGCAGAATCGCCCACACCGGTTCGAGGCAGGCGGTCACGATAGCGCGCGTGGGATCGAGATACTGTAATCCCGTGAAGTAGAGCGAGAACGGAACCAGCATGGAGCTGACGGCGAAGACGGCCATGAACAACCACTGGCCTCCACTGTAATGCTGAGCGATGACCTTCCAGGGGGGATTTATCAGTTGCCAGAACACAGCTGCGCCCAGGAGTGAATACACCAGCACCGTCCAGCGCTGATAAATCTGCAGCAGGTGCTGGCCGTAAACGTTGTAGAAGGCAAACGAGATCGCCGCCAGCTCCGCGGCCATCACGCCCAATGTATTGAAGCGCACACCGGAGATGACGAGCCAGGGAAATCGACGCTGCGCCGCCAGCTCGCCTACCGCTAGTCCGCAACCCAGGACTGCCAGGATCACACCGCTTACGCGCCGCAGCGTCGGGCGCTGGAGCCGGCGCGCCAACATGTAGAGCAGCACCCACACCGGCGCCACATATTGAAGGACAATCGCCGTCGCAACGCTCGTCTTCTGGATGGCGAAATAGTAGAAATAGTTGGAAGCCGCAAGCCCGAGAATCCCCAGCAGAAAAAACTGCACCAGGTGGCTACCGCGCACCCGCAGTGACGATCTGCCCTTCAGCAGCAAAATCGGCACGAGTATCAGAAATGCAATCGTGGTCCGGCTCTGCGCCAGGATGACAGGGTCAATTGGACGCAAGGCTTGCCCGCCGGCGAAGAGTCTACCGGTGAAAACAGCCCGACCCAACGTCGCCGAAAGCCCCCAGAAAAACGTTGCCGCGGCAATGAAGAGATAGCCGCGGGTGGCGTGAGTCTTACTTGTCAAGTCAGTGGTAAGTGGGTGGTCGATAGTGAATAGTCAGATGCGTATATCTTTCCAGTTGTAAGCTCTCGCACTTCAGGTCGCCGCATCTCGCCGGCTAGCTTTTCTATCCACTAACCACTAGCCACTATCCACTTTTCAGTCGGCCAGCGCCGATTGACTATGCGACGAGCGCAATACGCGATCCACGGTATAAGGAGCGCGTTTAGTGGGCTCGTGGAAGTGTCGCACCTGCAACTCGCCCAGAAGGCCCAGCGCGATCAGTTGAACTCCTGCTACCAGGAGCACCGCCGCGAATACCAGCAGCGGCCCGTGCTCATCCATTACGTCAAGACCACGGACGAACTTGTCGAACAACATCCACACCGCGATGACCATACCGGTCAGCGAACTGAGCGCGCCGATGGTGCCGAAAAAGTGCAGTGGCCGGGCCATGTACTTCAGCAGGAAGCGGATGGTGATGAGGTCGAAGAACACGCGGAAGGTGCGGGAAATGCCGTAGTGCGACTCGCCGCGTTCGCGATTGACATTGCGGATGGGAATCTCACAGATGCTAGCGCCGTAAGCGGACGCCAGCGCCGGGATAAAGCGATGCAATTCCCCGTAGAGGGGAATTTCCTGCACCACCCCGCGACGATACGCTTTGAATGTGGTACCGAAATCGTGCAAGTCAACGCCACTCAACCTGGCCATCAGCCAGTTGGCGATCTTTGAGGGAATTCGCCGCATCACGAAGTTGTCAATGCGCTGCTTGCGCCATCCGCTGACGATGTCATAGCCTTCGCGCAGCTTTTGCAAAAACAGCGGAATGTCTCGCGGATCGTGCTGCAGATCGCCGTCCATGGCAATCACGTACTCGCCTTCGGCGTGATCGAAGCCCGCGGCCAGCGCCGAGGTTTGCCCGAAGTTGCGGCGCAGTTTTACTACAACCACGCGACGGTCCACCGCAGCGATCTGCTGCAACATCCAGAACGTATGATCGCGGCTGCCGTCGTCCACGAATACCAACTCGAACGGCTCGCCGGTGGCTTCCATCACCACCTTGAGCCGATCATAGAGCTCGGTCACGTTTTCTTCTTCGTTGTGGAACGGGACGACAATGGAGTACTTGGGCACAGTTCTGTAATTATAACGTCCCGCCATCCCAAAATGGACTCACGTTTTGCTGGAATTCTTCTTCCCTTGACATCGCGAGGCCGGGCGGCAAGCCGTCGGACTTGTACTCTACCACATGCTGGCTGCCGACACTTTCTTGCCTCAGGGAAAACCCGACTGTTTTCCGGCAGAGTGTGGCTACGAGTGAGGCTCGGCAACAAACATCAGCAAACGTCGGATTCCTTCTGTGAACTCCTCGCCGGCAGTAATGAGGCTGACTACCAGATATCCATCCGCAGCGAAGTCGTAGAAATGCCCCGGGTGGACCAGCACTCCCGTTTGGTGCAGCAAGTTGATGGCAAGGTCTTCGTCGGAGCCCGTGACTGGCACCCGCAACACGGCGTACCATCCGCCGTCGACTTCCATCCGGCGACAGAGTTCCTGCGCCGCCAGTTGAGAATCAAGTTCAGAGAGATTCGCAACTATGCGTTGCAGTAGTTGACGCTGTATGCCGTGCCGCTCCTCCAGCATGATTGGAACTGCCCGCTGTAAGGGCGCATTCATGGACAGGTAGGTATCGGCGATCACTTCGAGCCGGCTCATCGCAGCCGACAGAAGCGGCTGCGGGCCGTTTGCCGCAATCCAGGCGATTTTCATCTGGGGCAGACCGGAAATCTTCGACAGCCCGCTAAGCGCAAAAGTCAGCACGGCGCTATTCGCTGAAAATGTGGGTGGCGAAGTTTTCGTGAGCGAGTAATCGAGGAACACCTCATCCGCAATGATTGACATTTCGCTGGCCGCGCAAATGCGGTTCAGTTCCTCAGCCTCGGGGGGCTTTACGAACGAGCCGGTCGGATTATTGGGGTGAACGGCCAGCACGGCACGGCAACGCGAACCTGCAGTGTGTGCGCGCTGCATCGCGGTTTGCACCGAGTGAAAATCGATCTGCCATTCGTGGTCATATACCAGCTCGTAAGCTTCCAGCTTCACATCTTGGAGATCGGCCAGGAAATCGAAAAGCGGGTAACTCGGGCTCGGAACCAGCACCGTGTCTCCCGGGTCGCAAAGCAGCCGGAACAGGAACGAGTACGCTTCGCTGGTGCTGGTGGTCAGGATGAGATTGTCCGGCGATACATGACTTGCGTGCGCTGCGTAATAGGCCGACACCGTCTCACGCGCGCCCAACAGCCCTTTCGGTTGTGGCTCGTAGGTCAGGGCCTCCCGATGGACCAGCGCGTTCAGCAGTTCGTCCTCACTGTAGCGCAGGCCAATGGTAGTGGGATTGGAGGCCGTCAAATCCAGCACTTCCCTGCCCGCCCGCCGATGCGCCTCCAGCGCCTCGGTATAGCGGTTGGTGGTTAAATTCCAAGAGGTGCGCCGCGCGAAAAAATTGCGCATGAGAGGAAGGATTATACAGAAGGGTCAAAATCTCTGGCAGATCAGCTGGCTTTCGACGATTATGGTCGTCCCGTGCGAGTACGCCTAACACTAACGTGCATGGCTGCATGGCCCGACCAGGAAAAACAGCGACGCACCCAGAAAACTGAGCCGCTTGTGTCCGACTCCGCTATAATCCGACTCCGCGGTTAAAGTCAACGGAGGATAAGCCATGAAGAGACTGTTTTTCGTGGGATTGGCGATGCTGTTGCTGATGCCGATCGTGGCCTCAGCGCAGAGTGCGTTCGATGGAACATGGAAGATCAATCTGAGCGACGCCCAATTCTCTAAGAAGCCCGATGTTTACCTGCTGCAGAATGACATGTACGAGTGCAAAACGTGTGTTCCGCCGATCAACGTCAAGGCCGACGGCCAGGACCAGAAAGTTACCGGACATCCCTATTACGACAGCGTTGCGATCAAGGTTGTAAACGACCATGAGATCGAAGAGACCGACAAGAAGAACGGGAAGACCGTCACGACTTCAACCATGACGGTTTCTCCGGATGGCAACACCTTGATGTTCAGCTTCGATGACAGCAGTAACACCAGTGCTCAGCCGGTTACCGGTAAGGGCGAGGCAACAAGGGTTGCCAAGGGCCCCGCCGGAGCCAACGCGATATCCGGCTCCTGGCGAACCACCAAGTTCGAAACCATCTCCAATAACGGACTGATGTGGACTTACAAAGTCAGCGGCGACGAGCTGACCATGACCGCGCCGACAGGTCAGTCCTATACCGCAAAACTCAATGGTTCGGAGGCGCCCTTTAAGGGAGACCCGGGAACCACCAGCGTTTCGGTAAAGATGATGGGCAAGAGCACCCTGGAAGAGACGGACTACCGTGATGGCAAGCCAATCACCATGATGAAAATGGTACTTGCCCCCGATGGCAAGACGATGAAAATCAAGGTGGACGACAAACTGCGCGGAACCAAGAGCGAATTCATGGCGACGAAGCAGTAGTCCACTTCCGTCTGCAACCCACCCTCTGCGCCGTGGAGGGTGGGTTGCCAGCGGCTTTGGCATTTCCGCTGCTCATTTCGATCCAAAGCCCCGTCAACTGTCACCTGCTTGCACTGATGCCTGTTAGTGTGAAGAATCTCTGCTGGCATCTCTGCGGAGACAGTTGCACAAATCTGGAGGCCGAACCATCTTGTCGCCCAACCCACAACCCTCACCAGAGTTATTTTTCTCCACCCTCAATGCTTATCACCGCACGGAAGCCCTGAAAGCCGCGATCGAGTTGGGTCTGTTCACCGCCATCGCCGAAGGCAATCAGACGGCCGAGGCGGTCGCGCGCCGATGCGCATCTTCCGAACGTGGCATTCGCATCTTATGCGACTTCCTGGTCGTCATTGGTTTTCTAAAGAAGGAGTCGAACCGGTACAGCTTGACGCAAGATTCAGCCGTCTTCCTCGACCGCCGTTCGCCCCAGTACCTTGGCGGCGCTATTGGTTTCCTGCTCTCGCCCATGACCACCGAGCGTTGGAAGGACCTTGCGGAGGCAGTGCGCAAGGGCGGCACGACGGACATCGACTCTGGCACCGTGGCTCCCGAGCACCCGGTCTGGGTGGAGTTCGCCCGCAGTATGGCCCCGATGATGGCAATGCCGGCCGAGTTGCTGGCCAAACATCTAAGTCCCGAAGTCAACCACGCGTCGAAAATCCTTGACCTTGCTGCGGGACACGGTCTTTATGGCATCACGATGGCCCGCCACAACCCGACCTGTGAGGTTTGGGCCGTAGACTGGCCCAACGTGTTGCAGGTTGCGCAGGAAAACGCCACCACTGCCGGGATCAAAAGCCGTTATCACACTCTCCCCGGCAGTGCATTTGATGTCGAGTACGGCAGCGGCTACGACCTCGTGCTCATGCCCAATCTCCTTAGCCACTTTGATCCACCCACGTGCGAGAAGCTGCTGCGAAGAGTGCATGCCGCGCTCAAGCCGGATGGCCGCGCTGTGATCCTGCAGATGATACCTAACGAAGATCGGGTGTCCCCTCCGCGACCGGCGGAGTTTGCGCTGATCATGCTGGCGTCCACCCCAAGCGGCGATGCCTATACCTATCCGGAATATCGACAGATGTTGGTCAACGCAGGATTTCGCTCCAGCGAGAAACACGTGCTGATGCCTGATTTCTTCACAATCGTGGTGGGGCATAAGTAGAGGACTGGATTATTCATGAGAGCCGCATCCGGCGCCGGCTTCACCGGCTGCGAAAAAATCGGCTAGCGCACAGTTTGTATCAGGGCGCGACTTCAGCCACGCCGCCTCGACCACACCGCCTCACTGTCACTTCAGTTGCGACTGAAGGCGTCGTACGGCCTGGTCATATTCATCTTGCGTCGGTTTGATGTAAGTTGCTCCGTACAACATTCCTGGGTTGACCTTGAAGTTTGTACTCAGATAGTCGAGAAGAGGACGATTAATAGATTTAGCTTGCCACCATGCTGTTCCGATCACAGACGCCGCAGAGAACTGCGTTAGACCTCCCAGCTCCGCATTCTCAAGGTTACAGAAGTTCAATTCGATGTTGTCAAGGTTTGCTCCGCTGAGATCAACTCCTTTCCAGTCGCCACGAAAAAAGTAAGTTCCAGAAAGATCGATGTGCGCCCCCGGCGGGCGGGGTGTTCTAAGGACACCTCCAATCTCGGAAGCAATAACAGGGACCACGCTCAGTACATAATTATAGGTGGCAAGTTCGTCCTTGCTGAGACGGGTTACGTTATTCATCTGTCTTACGGGATCCGCAGTTTTGGCGAGGAGCGGATCGAACCTGGCGCGCAACGCGCGATCGAGCCGGATTAACCTATCCACGTTGTCCCAGGTTACGGGCGCGAGTGCGGTGCCGAAGAGGGTTGTGAAGAAGCCTGCGTCTGAACTGTTCGCAAGCAGATTTGCCGCCGCCTCCCGCGCCTGTTCGCCATACTTCGCGGAGCGCAAAAAAGGCTGAAGCGCAACCACGCCCGGCGAAAGTGCGCCTGAGGCAGAAATGGTTTTCACCGCGTCCTGCCACTGTGCGTCCATGGCGTCCTCGCGTTTGTCGCGCTCGGAACGCAGGAATTGCCAGTTTTGCGCCACCAGCGTCGCCGCAAGAATGATGATTGTGACCAGGGGGGTCAAGAGCGCAACATAGTCCCGCACCCGTTCGGAATGGTCGCCCCGAGTCTTCTCCATCTCCGCCGCGAGCTTTAGTGCCCCCGACGCCTTGTCCACGGCGGCCGCGAAATCACTCACGCTCGAACTTTTCTCCGCCTTTTCCAGTAGCGAACGTGCCGCCGAGCGCACCTGCTTTATCTGAGCTGAGAGCGGGTCGGGATCAGGAATGGAGCTGCCACCCTTCGCGGCCGGGTCTGTGTTTTCCGGATTCATAATTCAGAGAAGTTTTGTTGCAACGGCTGCACAGCGATGCGCATGGGTGTTAGAGACCAAGTTCGTTGGCTGCTTGCCCTACTGCGTTATCGTCTTCACTGCGTCGCCCACTTTGAAACCGGAACCAGAAACTGCTGTACCCACCGCGGAGATTTCATCCACGTCGGTCAGCCGGATCACTCCCACGGGAGACGTCATGCGACGAATTACCTGCCCAGTTGACGGGTCCTTGATCTCTTTCGTTACCCTCTGGACGGTGAGTTGATCGCCGACTTTTAGACCGGCCTTCGACCCGATGTTAAGCACGATCTGGCCACCGTCCACAGAGGCAACTAAGCCTTCAACGGAAATCGTGCGCGCTTCCAGCTTGGGAGCGTCGGCCACCAGTTCAGTGCTCATTTGGGTGACCGCCGCGTTCACGGCCTCGCCGATAATCGTCTGTTGAAAGTCACTGCTACCGAAGTCCACAGCGCCGCCGCCGAAGCCATGCCAATTGCTGCCGCCGCCCAGCAGAGAAGTGCTTTCGCGAGACGACTCACCCTTGCCGGTGGCTACGCCCATGATTTCCGCGGTGTCAATGTTTACCAGACGCGCGTCCACAACCACTACGGCCTTGCTCTTCTTCTGATGGAAGCCGCCGACACCGAATCCGCCCCAGCCGCCGCCACCTCCTCCGACATTCGTATTCTTGGTGTCATTTCCGAATTGGGTAATGCTACCGACGATAATGGCGTCCACACCCAGGATCTTGCCGATCTTCGCGGCTGAGTTCGGATTGGCGCGATCGCTATTGGAGAAGTTCTGCTCCCCCAGGATCTTATCCATGGCCTTGCGTTCGATGACTGAGTAGGTACCATCCTGGACCAAGTCTCTTACCAGCAGGTCCGCGATTCCCTTTCCCACGTCAACATTGGTACCGAAGACCGCCGCCGAAGAGGTCTGGACGGTGGCATAGTCGAAATCGAAGACCGCGACCCGCTTCTTGCGCGCGTGCGGAGCTTGGGCGGTATCCGCGGTCTGCGCGATCGCGGCCACAAGAAATGCCCCTACCACCAGAATCACCAAGAAGATTCTTTTCATCACCAGTCTCCCTGTCTCTGAAATGTCCTTCCTCCCGCACACAGAACGTCCGCGTATCGATCCTCGGCTGGGCGCAGATGTCTGTTGCGCAATCGGCTAAAGCTTGATTTGTTTCGGAACCGTGCGCCGCGATTCTACCACTAAAGGGCGGGGTTCGAACCCGGAAATCTCAACCAATCACGGCAAGGCCGGAGGAAATAACCGCAAATGAAGGCACAGCGAAATCGGTATGCATCGCTTCCGCAGCCGAATTCGCCGTGTCTCTGCGGCGAAAACCCTTACGCTTTCACCGCCATACCAGTTGCCCTCACCAGTGTTTCACCAATCTCCGCCGGCGACTTCGCCACGTGGATGCCGGCGGCTTCCATGGCCTTGACCTTCTCCGCGGCAGTTCCCTTCCCGCCCGAAATGATAGCGCCCGCGTGGCCCATGCGGCGTCCCGGAGGCGCCGTCTGCCCGGCAATGAAGCCAACGACCGGCTTGCGCACATTCTTCTGGATAAACTCGGCCGCAGTCTCCTCAGCCGTGCCGCCGATTTCCCCGATCATGATGATGGCTTCCGTCTCCGGATCGTCGTTAAAGAGACTGATGGCGTCGACGAAGTTAGTGCCGATGATGGGATCGCCGCCGATTCCAATCGCCGTCGACTGCCCTATGCCGCGCGTCGTCAACTGGTACACCGCCTCATAGGTGAGCGTGCCCGAGCGGGAGACGATTCCGACATTGCCTTCCTTGTGAATGGAGGCAGGCATGATGCCGATCTTGCATCGGCCCGGCGAGATGATCCCCGGACAATTGGGGCCAATCAGGCGCGAGTTCTTTGTCTTCAGGAACTCCCAGACCTTCACCATGTCCATGGCAGGAATGCCTTCGGTAATGCAGACGATGAGCGGCACACCGGCATCCGCGGCTTCCATAATGGCGTCGGCTGCTCCGGGCGGTGGAACGAAGATTACCGTCGCATTCGCGCCGGTTTTGTTCACCGCATCGCTCACCGTGTTGAAGATCGGCCAGCCTTCGTGGGTAGCGCCGCCCTTGCCGGGAGTCACACCGCCCACCACCGTCGTTCCATAGGCGGCGGCATTCTTGGCGTGGAAGGTACCTTCGCGCCCCGTCAATCCCTGCACCAGTAATCGCGTCGATTTATCAACCAGGATGCTCATCGAACCCCCTTGGCGGCAGCAACCACCTTCTCAGCCGCGTCCTTCATGGTCTCTGCCACGATGAATTTCAGTCCGCTCTCTTTCAAGGTCTGGCGGCCTTGTTCGACGTTGGTTCCCTCCAGTCGCAGCACGATCGGCAACTGGATATTCGTCTTGCGCGCCGCGCTGACAATGCCGTTAGCCAGCGTGTCCACGCGCAGGATGCCGCCAAAAATATTGATGAGCACCGCCTTCACGTTTTTGTCGCTCAGCAGAATTTCGAAGGCATGCGTGACCTGCTCTTCGTTGGCGCCGCCGCCCACATCGAGGAAGTTGGCGGGCATGCCACCGGCGTACTGGATGATATCCATGGTGGCCATTGCCAAGCCTGCGCCGTTCACCATGCATCCCACATCGCCATCCAGCTTGATGTAGTTCAGGTTGTACTTGCTGGCTTCCACCTCGAGCGAGTCTTCCTCGCTGATGTCGCGTAGGTCCTTGATATCGGGATGGCGATAGAGCGCATTGTCATCGAAATTCATCTTCGCATCGAGTGCGAAGAGGCGTCCGTCGGTCGTCGTGATGAACGGATTGATCTCGACCAGCGAGGCGTCGGTATCTTCCGCCGCGCGGGCCAGCGCCATCATGAACTTCACCGCGCCGCTGATGTATTTGGCATCGAGTCCGAGTTTGAACGCGATCTCGCGCGCCTGAAATGCCTGCAACCCGAAGCCGGGCACGATGTGCTCTTTGATGATGGCGTTGGGATCTTTCGCCGCCACCTCTTCGATCTCCATCCCACCGGCCGCTGAAGCCATGAATACCAGGCGTCCGCTCGTGCGATCGAGCACGATGCCGAGATACAACTCGCGCGCGATGGGCAGCGTCTCCTCAATCAGGAGGCGCTGAACTTTCTTGCCCTCGGGCCCCGTCTGGTGCGTGACCAGATTCATCCCGAGCATCCTGGTCGCAAGCTCGCCGGTTTCGTCCGGCGATTTGGCAATCTTGACGCCGCCGCCCTTGCCCCGACCTCCAGCGTGGATTTGAGCCTTCACGACGACGCCAGTGGCGCCGTCCTGAAATAGCTTCCGGGCCGCGTTCGAGCGCATCTTCGCGGCTCTCGACCATCTGCCCCCGCGGCACAGCCACTCCGTACTTCGACAGTATGGCCTTTCCTTGGTACTCGTGTATTTTCATGTTTGTATGATGACGAAGGGTGAACGTAACCCGTCGCTGTGGCCGGACAGGCCAGAGTTATTGACTCCTTGCAAGGATGGCTACAACAGGAAACTTATGATTGTAACGGACGAGGCGAGTCGCGAGCAATTCGCGATTAAGCAGTCAGCACTCAGCCAGCGTGCATTGCTTCGGCGGGTGGGGTGTTCTTGTGTTCGGTTAAGAGAAAATCCCGGCTAGGCAAACCCAGGTTGGGTAGAGCACCCGCCCCGGCACTGCATTTCGTGAGAATAGTCGCGCCGACTAGAGCTGACGGAATTTCCCAGGAACGGGGATCGACAATCTCAACTCCTCCCCCACGCGCAAGCGGATGACCCTCTCGCTCTCAGCTTTCGGGAACCCGTGAGGTTCAAGGGCTTCCCACAGGTGTGATTCATCGGTTGCTTGCGGAGGAGCCTTTCCATCCTCTCGATGAATGCTGAATTTGCTCTCACTTACTCGTTTGACAATCCACATGACTTCCATAAATTTGCCATTCCCTCTTTGCAGATTGTGCTCTAATTAAGCCAAATAGAAAAGCCGCGCCGCAAAGCTGGAATGGAGTCGGATATGAGAAGCTGCTTCGTCGGTCTGTTTCTCGTCATCGGCATCACAATCTTCACAATCAGCAGCGCGGCTAAAAGCAAGCATTTACCGCTTCCGCCGCAAATCACGGCCGCCAAAACTGTCTACATCGACAACCAAAGCGGAATGGCAAAGTTGGGGGACAGAGCCTACGAGCAGCTGCAAAAGTGGGGTCGGTTTCAAGTCGTGCAAGACCGAAAACAGGCTGATTTGATTCTGTTGCTTTCTGCGCGTGAGTACAACGGAGGATACATCACCTCTGGTGGAGACACTGCGGGCAGAGTTGATGAAAGCGGAAACATCAATACAAGCAGCAGCCCAACATACACAACACCCGTCACCGTGGGTTACACATATCTGACCGTGATTGATCCGAAGACTGGTGAAAACCTTTGGAGCGACTCGAAGAAATGGGGCAATCTGTACACGGGCTTCCACAGTGCAACCAAGGGACTGATTGATGAACTGGAGAAACGAATCAACGAAGAACAGCCCAGCGGCCAGACCAAGAAGTGACCATACACGACTCGCCAAATGCGTCTGGAGAAAGAAAACACTGTCCAGACTCGCAAAAGCAGAATGAGCAAACTCAAGGCTAATCCGCACTGCCCTGTACAGGGATGTAAGACAGTCAAGCCCCATGCTGATGACCCCGCCGTGAAAGGGTTGATTCAACTGTTCGCGTCTCCCGAACAAATGACATTCTGGGTTCTTCATGGCATGGCAGAACTCCGAGATTCGATTGTTAGGGACATGAAGGAAAAGAAGCTGTTGGCTTGGATCACGCGGCTGCGCCAGCCCGAAGAACTGTATATCCGCACGCTCTATGCACTGTTCATCGCTAGCGAAAGGGAGTTGCACCACATCTTATCCGGGGAGATGCCAATCAGCCTGTCCACTCTGTACCGCAAAGTAAACCAAACAGTGTTCGAGGGCAGGGGGTTGTTGCAAGCCGAGCAGCCCGGTTTGAACTATGGTTTTTTTAAGCCGATGGACACCCTAAATGATGGTGCTCATGTGTCTTTCACCGCATTTGTAACCTGCATGGGTTTGGCGCGGAATCCCGAATTTTTACCTGCAGAATATCCGGACCTGATTTCCAAACACTTGACGACATACTGCAAATATCTGAAATACATGCATGACATGTTCAAGGCGAGAAAATCCAAACAAGACGTTCTAACGGGGGTCATCAACCTCCACCGACCTGCGGGGCATTGGAATAAGAATCAGAACTGACCGAGCCATGAGGACAGTGCCTCAAGTTCGGACTGGGCAGGATTTGATGTCCATAGGCTGACCGCTGACGGCTGAATGCTGTGTGCCGACGGCTGAGTGCTGACGGCTGAGTGCTAAGCTAGTTGCTTCTTCCATGCTCCTCGACGCGCTGCACAAGATCGCCAACCATCGCACTTCCCTCACCCGCGAGGAAGCCCGAGAGGTCATGTGGCAGATCCTGCATGGCGACGCCACCGACGCACAGATTGGGGCGCTGCTGGTTGCGCTACACATGAAGGGCGAGACGGTGGAGGAGATTGTCGGCTTCGCGCAGGCCATCCGCGACGAGGCCACGCCGTTGCAAACCGAGGACGGCGAGGCGCTCAACCTGAGTGGCACTGGACGCGATGCCCTGGTCGACACCTGTGGCACCGGTGGCGACGCCAGTGGCACGTTTAACATTTCCACTGCGACGGCGCTGACCATCGCGGGCGCTGGCGTCAGAGTCGCGAAGCATGGCAATCGCAGTATCAGCTCCAAGTGCGGCTCGGCTGACGTGCTGGAGGCGCTCGGGGTCAACATCAACCTGCCGCCCATGCGCATCGCCGCCTGCCTGCGTGAAACCGGCATCGCATTTCTATTTGCACCGGCGCTACATGCGGCGATGAAGTACGTCCAACCAGCACGCCGGCAGTTGCAGTTGCGCACTGTCTTTAATCTGCTGGGGCCGCTGACCAACCCCGCACGCGCCTCGGCACAGGTGGTCGGCGTTTATTCGTCGGACCTGGTTGAAAAGCTGGCTGAGGCGCTGAGCGAACTGGGATTGCGGCGGGCGCTGGTTGTCCATGGACGCGATGGCCTGGATGAAATCACCATCTCGGGGCCGAGCAAGGTTGCCGAGGTGCGCAATGGGCAGGTGCACGTATACGAAGTCACGCCCGAAGATTTCGGGCTGCAACTCGCGCCACTCGACGACATTGCGGGTGGCGACGCGCAGCAAAACGCGGCCATCATCCGCGCGATTCTCGATGGCGAGCGCTCTTGCCGCCGCGATGTGGTCCTGCTCAACGCCGCTGCGGCGCTGGTCGCTGCTGGACACACCGATCGCATCGGCGAAGCCGTGCCGTTGGCGGCCTATGCAATCGATAGCGGCGCAGCCCGTCAGAGGCTGCAGTTACTAGTAGAGTTCACAAAGCAGGGATCAGTGGCTGGTGGATAGCGGTCAGCCATACTCGGACGATTGCCAAAGGAGGACCTGTCTTGAAAGGCGCGCGCTGGCTGGTCTTGATCGGAAGTCTGCTCCTGCTCTTTGGAGCAATCCTGCACCTCTACGGATACGCCTTTATCATGCCGCGTGTCGCGGCCACCAATGCCAGCCCCGAGATCCTCAACGTATTCAAGGCGCTGTGGTGGAGCCTCTCGGTGCCGGGGATCGTGCTCTGTCCGGTCATCATCTGGGCCAGCCGCATGCCCGGCGGACGCGGGCTTGTCCTGCTGTGTACCGTAATTCCCGCCGCCACAGGTATCCTGCTGTTCTGCTATCTGGGATGGTTTATCGGGTCAATCATCTTCAGCGTTGTGACGGTGCTGTTGCTGGTTGGGGGCCTCATGCTGCCCAGCGGTGCGGAGCCGCAATAACGGCGAATCGCGAATCATCCTATTGCTGCGGCTGATTCTGATCCGGCGGAAACTGACTGCCCGGGCCGGATTGTCCCGGAGCACTCCGCCCGGGTGCATTCTGCTGGAAGGTATTGCCTGGCTGCTGTCCGAACGGACTCTGCTGCTGGCCGTTTATCTGCCCAGCAGGCGTTCCGACCTGCGCTCCGCCAATGATGACCGGCTGGTACGGACCGCGCAGCAAAACGTTAGGCCGGTCAGTCGTGGGGTCATAGATGAACTGCCACTCATTGTACGTCTTCTTCTTGTTGTAAATGCGGATGGTCGGATCCTTGCTTAGACTGGCGACGCCGACAATGGCGCCGCCACCAAACGTGGGATTGCCGGCCGCAGAGTTTTGCCCGAAAGGGCTGCTCGAACTGGCCGGCAGAACCAGTTTGTCCGGTAGGGCTGTTGGCAAAGGGACTGGTTCCCGAACTGTTGCTCGGTTGCGGGCCAGCGCTGGTACTTCCCGTCGAACCTCCCACGAAACCCCCTCCGGTGCCATCGGAAGTGGAATTGTTCACGTATTGCACGGCCTGGCTTGGGTTTGCTGCGGCGGTGCTGCCGCTCCCGTCTGAAGTGGAATTATTTGTGAACGGCGCACTGGCTGTCGTTGAACCGAAAACGCTACCAGCCTGCCCAGCTTGTCCAGCCTGTCCAGTTTGTCCCTGCAAGCCCAAAGCGGCCGCAGGCGTACCGGGAGCGTTTGGATTAGTCAGCACCTGGATGTCGCCGTAATGCAACAACGTCCACTTACCGTCCTTGGTCAGCGGGTCCTTGTAGCGTCGACGGAGGAAGCGGATCTGATTGGTATTGTCGAGATCCTCGAGCGAGGTGGGATACCTGCCAAACTTCTTATAGAACTTCTTGATGGCGCGAGCGTACTCGGTGCCGCGATGGATCATCTCCTCTTCGCGATCGCGCTTCATTTGCTGCACTATCCGGGGCGCCTCGACGGTGGCCGCGATAATCATAAGCGCCATCATCAGCAGGATAGCGAGCAGCAGATAGCCGCCATCGCGCTGGCGTCGTCGCGGATCGACGGCTGTGGACCGGGTTGGAATGGCGTCATGCATGCAATCGGGCTTAGGCCTTTATTGTATAGACGTAGAAGGACATACTGCGTTGCCGGAAAAAACGGTCGGCCCGCGATAGACGAAACCGAACAGGCACCATAAGGGTCCTTCGACTCCTCGTCCACTCGCCAGGCGACCGGCCTCGTCGCTTGATTACATAACGACGTCGGCTCCAGGACTCGAGTACATTGATGGTGCAATCCGATCAAGCGGCTCAAGAAGGAGCCGACCATGTTGATTATAGGATGCGATTACCATCCCGGGTTTCAGCAAGTAGCGATCTTTGACAAACAGACGGGCGAGATCAGGCAACGGCGACTGGCGCATCCGCAGGAGGCCATGGAGTTCTACCGTGGTTTACCCGCGGGGGTGCTGGTGGGAATCGAAAGCACGGGGTTCAGCGGGTGGTTCGAGCGCCTGCTGGAAACGCTGGGACATGAAGTATGGATGGGCGATGCTACCCAGATCCGGGCTTCGATGACGCGCAGGCAGAAGACCGACAAACGGGATGCCGAGCACATCGTGAAGCTGCTGGTGGAAGAACGTTTTCCGCGGATCTGGGTGCCCTCGGCGGAAGACCGGGATGCGCGGCAGTTGCTGGTGCATCGTCACAAGCTGGTGCAGTGGCAAACCCAGGTCAAGAATCAGTTGCAGTTTCTGGCCCTGAATCAGGGGCTGCAGCTGAAGTGGCGACTGTGGACGCGCAGCGGACGGCAGAAGTTAGAAGCCCTGCCGTTGGGTCGGTACGCGGCACAACGGCGGACGACTTTGCTGGGGCTGCTGGAGCAGTTGGAACAGCAGATCGCCAGCCTGGATACGGCGGTGCTGTGCGAAGCCCAAGCGCGACCCGATGCGGTGCGGCTGATGACCCATCCCGGAGTGGGGCCGGTGATCAGTTTGGCTTTCGTGGTTACGCTGGGCCCAGTGGAGCGATTTGCCGGAGCGCGCCAGGTGGCCAGCTATTTCGGACTGATTCCGCGGGAGCACTCCAGCGGAGGCAAGCAGCGGTTGGGCGGCATCAGCAAGCAGGGCAATTCGTTTGTGCGCTACCTGCTGGTGCAAGGCGGGCATAGTGCGGCGCGCCTGGACCCTGAGTTGAAACGTTTTTACGGCCACTGCAAGCACACTCACGCGCACGCGGGAGTGGCCAAAGTAGCGGTGGCCCGCAAGCTGGCGGTGCGGTTGTATTGCATGTTGCGTGACGGCATCAGCTATGCCGAGTGGCGCAGCCGCCGGCGCTCGCATGCAGGTGAGCCCGAGTCATACTGTGGTCGAAAGTAGACCGAACGCTTGAGTGGGCAGCCTGCCTCCCGGCCGCCGAGGGTGGGGAGATCGAAGCCGTAATCATGGGCCAACCTCCCCGCGGGGGGAACGGGAGGCCCGAAGAGATGGCTGGTGGGAGTGCCGGGGACGGTCCCATCGCCGGATTACAGAAGAACGAGCCGAAGATCGGATGCCAGGAAAGACAAAATCTTCTGCTAAGAAACGAAGCTCAGCTCTACCGCGCTGCGCTTCGTTCCTGGCTCCATGGTGGGCGAGCCGGAAGCGGCGTCAAGGGTCGAGATGAACGCCAAAAGAGGGCGCCCTTGACCCCGCTTCCGGCTCGCAGAGGATTCGTGTGCTCTTGACAACGCCGACGTCGTTATAGACAGGATGACAGCCAACTTCAAAATCACATTTGTACCACGGCTCGCTTCGTCGCTCGTGCTTCAACTCAGCGACAACGGAAGCGTCTGTGGCGGATAATTTGTCAAAACATCCTGGATCTCGACGGAGTTTGGTCCTATGTGCACAATCTTGTAGCGCCGATCCACGATGTCGCCTTCCTTGGCAACGAAGATGTCCTCGCCTTTGGAGAGGAAGATCCTCTTGTTGCCGTCCTTGCGACTGGCAAAACCATAGAACTTCAACGGAATCGGAGGCGGCGGGGGCGGCGTTTGCACGGCGTTCGGCTGTTTATCCGGCGGCAGCGGCTTCGGAATCGGAGGTTCGTCCGGCTGCGACCGGAAGATATCGCGCCCGGTTCCGTTGTACGTCACATCTTCGCTCAACTTCAGCAGATCGAAGCGCAGGGTGGGATCGAGTGTCTGGGCTAATAGCGCAGGTGGCCTGCGGGCGATCTTCCTGGCGCCTGATGCAGGCTGCCCAGTTGCGCTATCCGGCAACGGACGAAGAGTCGCCGCCGGCGTTGGAGCGGGCGAGGGTTCTTCGTCTCCACCACTAAATGCGCGCACCACCAGAAACACGGCAACGATCAACAATACCGCTGCGATGATCGTCTTCGTCCGGTTCTCGGTCCCGACCTTCACGAGGTTTCGGCCCCGCTGCGCAAATAGGTTTCCAGCTTAAGTTGGAGGCGAACGTTACCCTGCTGCTCGCCCAGCGCGACGCCATCGATCAGGAAGAACATCTTGTCGCGTTCCAGTTCGTTGATGAATTTTACTTCCTGAAGATAGCTGCCGGAGAGGGCGATCTCAATATTCATCTTGCGCAAGCCTTCGATCGGCGCCTCTTTATCGTCGTACTTCACGCCCGCAAAGTGGACACCGGTGTCAGATGCCACCTTGCCTAACTCTTCCACGATCGCCGAATACTCGCTAGGGATACGCTGGCCGTAAAAGTTATTGATGTCCGACGAGGCCTGAACTAACTTCCGGTCCATGCCTCGAGTGGGCAGCACTTCCTCCCGCTTGGCAGTAAGCTTGGCGCGCAGTTCGTAGTAATCACGCTGCCGCGCCTTGCGAGAGCGCCCGGCGGGGGACAGCAGATATCCGACGCACGCCAGGTCAATGACCACCAGGGTGATAAGCACTGGCATCAAGGTCTTGCGAATCTCGCGAATGCTGGCCATCAGTGCTCCCTCATCCTCATGGGGTTCGGCGGCCCGTTCTGCGCCTGAACGGGACTTGTGCCCGACGGCAGATTGGCGTGGCGGGCTGGAGTCACCGGCGCCGCGGCTGTAACCTTTGGCTTTTCCGGGGCGCTGCCGTTTTGCTCGTTGCCTTTTCCGCTTCCAGAGTCAGCGCTGGAATCGTCATCCGCCGCATTTGGAACGTAGATGGCGGCGATGTCAAATTGAATGCTGCCCGCTCCCGCACTTTGATCGCTAGAGTTGGCGGTGACGTTCTCAGCCACCACTTGCGACTGGCGGAAATGGTTTGACTTCTCCATGCGGCGAACCAGTTCGACCGCGCGGTCGCGCGAGTCGGTCGCTACCACCATGTGCAGCATCAGGTCATTCGTCTTGGTGTACTCCGGCTTCATGGAGACGACATGCAGATTGGGCGGCACGATCCTTTCCATCTCGGTAAACACGCGCGTCCACGAGAGCGCCTTGCGGGCAAACAATTCGTTGAGGAACTCCGACTGGTCCGCTATGTCACGATTCGCCGGCTTATTCAGGAGGGCGCGAGCCTGGGCCTCCTCAGAATTGAGGCCGTTGATCTCCCGCCGCACCTCGGCTATCTGTCGATTGATGCCTCGCGATTGCGACCGCTGATATACGATGTAGCCGACAAGCAGCACGGTGAGAACGGCCAGCGCGACCACCAGCGCACCCATACGGCGGCGATAGAAACGCGCCGCCTCGTAGGGCTGGCTGGCAAGATTGATGTTAAAACGCATCAGGAAACCAGCACTCCCACCACCCCGGCGAGTACCGACCGCGATATGTTTCCGGCCGCCGCACCCGCTCTTTCACTCGATACCAGCTCTTCCACGCGAATATTCGCGCTCATGCTCAACGCTTCCTGCAAGGCTTGCGCCGAGTCCACTCCGGTTACCAGGACCCGGTCCACACCCACCGAGTAGCGGTCCTCGAAGTACACCAGCGAAGTGTTTACGTCGTCCACGAGAGACTCTCCGCTGACCACCGCGCCCCCGTTCTCCAGCGCGCGATGGAGCAGCAACTGGTTGTTGTCGACAATGGCGAAGGTCGTCGTTCCCCGTTCGACCTTGATGACCATGGTGGGACGCGAGCCATCCACTACGCCGAGGGCGGCAATCATGGAAGGCACCACGGCCCCGGGATTATAGCCAGCTTCACGGACCAGGGACTCGTACTCCACCAGAATACTGCGCGGCGTCACTGCCGCAACCAACCTCACTGGGTCCGCGGTTCCCTGCCGATCGAATGACACCGCCGAGTGCTCCACTTCGAAGGGAAGTGATTTCTTCAGCCGGAACCGTACTACCGCATCCGCCTCTTCCGGCCTGGAAGGGAGCGTGTCGAAGTCAAGCAGCATGATGCGAGTTGTGGCGTCGGGAATTACCAGGCAGACATCGCGAGAACGTCCGGCAACGGCTGACAAGCAAGCGCGCAGCGCGGGCACCAGCACCTCACGGACTGTGACGTTCGCCGCCTGCAGGCCGGGGACGAGTGCTCCCTCGGGAACTGCCTGTGCGGAGGCCGCTTCGAGACCGTGGGCACCTTCGCCAGCGCGACCGGCGACCAAACGCTCGGCGCTGATTTCACAGGCAACCTGAGGCCGCGGAATGTGATTAGAAGACATTAGGTTCAAGTTTCAAGTTTCGCGTTTCAAGTTTCAAGCCGTCTCATCCTGAGCGAAGTCGAAGGATCCCTATTGCTATAAACACTCTCGTTTGGGACGAAATCCTGCCACCATAGGGGTCCTTCGACTCGTCGCTACGCTCCTCGCTCAGGATGACGACGCTAAAGCTAACGGCTAATAGCTAAATGCTAAGTGCCAGTTGCTAGCTGCTAATTGCTTCTTATCGCGTCGTCTCGATAAAGGTCACCTTGTTGATTTCCTTCAGCGTCGTCAGCCCTCGTTTGACTCTATCAATTGCCGACTCACGCAGAAAATGCATTCCTTCGTCCTTGGCAGCGCGACGAATTTCACTGCTGGGCTTCTTCGCCAGAATCATCTCGCGCACGTTGTCCGTCAACTCCAGTAACTCGTGGATCGCAGTTCGTCCACGGAAGCCGGTACCGGAGCACTCGATGCAACCCTCTCCTTCATAGAACGGTATGTTCGCCCATTCTTGCGGATTCAAGCCGCTGGCCTCCAACTCTTCGTCCGAATAGTGGATCTCTTTCTTGCAGAACTCGCAAACGACTCTCACCAGCCGTTGCGCCAAGATGCAGTTGAGCGCCGAGATGAAGTTGTAGGCCTCGACTCCCATGTTGAGGAAGCGTCCCAGCACGTCGACCACGTTGTTGGCGTGGACGGTAGTGAACACCAGGTGTCCGGTGAGCGCGGAGTTGATGGCAATCTGCGCCGTCTCGGTGTCGCGGATTTCGCCCACCATGATCTTGTCGGGATCGTGACGCAGAATCGAGCGCAGGCCGCGGGCGAAGGTCAACCCCTTTTTCTCGTTGACCGGAATCTGTGTGATGCCGCGAATCTGATATTCGACCGGGTCTTCAATGGTGATCAGCTTGTCTTCGTCGCTCTTGATCTCATTCAACGCGGCGTACAACGTGGTGGTTTTGCCCGAGCCCGTCGGTCCGGTGACCAGCACCATCCCGTACGGTTCCTTGATGTAACGGCGAAACTTGCGCAGGTCTTCTTCACTGAAGCCCACCACGTCGAGCGTGAGCTTGTGGAACTTTTCGCTCATCGATTCCTTGTCGAGCACACGCAGCACTGCGTCTTCGCCGTGAATTGAGGGCATGATGGAGACGCGGAAGTCGATGGATCGGCCGAGATAGCGCACGCGAAAACGCCCGTCCTGCGGGACACGGCGCTCGGAGATGTCCAACTCGCTCATGACCTTGATACGCGAGATGATGGTGGAATGGTGCTCCTTGGCGATGGGCTGCATGGCCTGTTGCAATACGCCGTCAATACGGTATTTGATGACCACGGAGTCGTCGCGCGTCTCAATGTGGATATCGCTGGCACGCCGCTGTAACGCGGTAAAGATGGTGGTATCCACCAAACGGATGATGGGGCTGATGTCAGCTTCGGCGGTCAGCTTCTCAATGGAGATGGTTTCGTCGGAGTTTTCGTCCTCGACGATGACGTCAAGAGCAAAGCCCTCGCTGGCTTCTTCCAGCACGCGCTGCGACTGCTCCGTCTTCTTCAGAATGTCGCTGATCTGCGACAGACTCGCGACCTTGGTGGTGATGCGCCGCGCCAGCAGCAGGCCGATCTCGTCGATCATCATCAACTGGCTGGGATCGGCGATGGCAATCACCAGGCGACCGTCGGGCTTGTCCTCCAACGGCACGAAGTTGTATCGAAACATTAAATCGACCGGAATCTTGCGGAACAGTTCGTGCTGGATGTGAAAGTTCTTCAGGTCGACAAACTCGCAACGATAGCGCCGCGCCAGTTCCTTGCCGTGCTCAACTTCATCCTGCGTGCTTACCGGACTTCCGTTACCGCCGCCTACGAAGATTGGTTTTTTAAAGTCTGCCATTACATGAACACCTTTTAGCGATTAGCAACTAACAATCAGCAATCAGCAATTAGCCAAACCTCGAAGCCTGAAAGTTAAGTGCGGTTGACCCCGTCCTAGAGCCGCCTCTAATGCAGTCCTTCCGAGCCCAAGCTGAAGATCGGAAGATACAGTGAAATTAGAACGAAAGCCACAACCACGCCCATTACGATCAGGATAACCGGTTCGATCAGGGCCATGGCCGTGGCCAGAGCGTTTTGCACGTCTTCTTCATAGAACTCGGAGACCGAGTTCAGCATGGCGGGCAGCGCGCCTGTGGATTCGCCGACCTCGATCATCTCCACTGACATCTCTGGGAAGACCTTGGTGTCTTCCATGCTACGCGCCAAACTCTGGCCTTCGCGCACTCCGCGGGTCGCCGTCTCAATACCATGGGAAATCAGGGGGCTTTGCATCGACTCACACGCCGTCTCCAACGAGGGAACCAGTGACAGGCCGCCCGACAGCAGGGTTGACAGCATGCGGGCAAACACCGCTACCTGGTACTTCAACCACACGTCGCCCAGCATGGGGGCCTTCAGTTTGAGGCGGTCCATCTTGACGGCACCACTGTCGCTCTTCATCCAGCGCCAAAGGAGGAAACCAAGGGCGCCCAGCGCCACCAGAGAAGGCAGGAAATACTGCTTTGCGTTGACCCCGACCGAGAGCATCATCGAGGTCATCGCAGGCAGCTGCGCGCCCAACTGCTGATACAGGCTGGCGAACTGCGGAACCACAAACGTAATGAGGAAGGTCAGCATCACCACGAGCATCACCACCAGCAATGCCGGATAGACCAGTGAAGCTGTCAGCTTTTTGCGAAAACTCACCGCCAGGCGTTGGAACGAGATATAGCGGCCCATCACCTCTTCCAGATTGCCGCTTTTCTCGCCTGCCAGCAGCGTGGTGGTGTAAACCTTGGGGAAAACCTTCTGCGCCTCGAACGCCTCGGAGAGCAACTCGCCGCCGTGTACCCGGTCGCGCACATTTTGCAGCACGGAGCGAAAGAAAGGATTGCGCTGCCGCTTAAGCAGCAACTCCAGCGATTGAATGATGGGCAGGCCCGCATGGATCAGGGTCACAAACTGCTGATTGAAGATGACAAACTGGTCTTGCCTGATTTTGCGGCGACGCGGGAATCCCACGTCGCTAGAAAACAGACCCTTGGCCTTGACCGAATAGACGAGAAAACCCTGCTGGGCGAAGCGGTCCCGAATCTCGACCTCCGAGACCCCGTTCTCGAGTTGCTCGAGGACGTGACCTCGCTCGTCGGCCATCTTGATCAGGTATTCGGCCATGGTTGAGAAGTTCCTTGGGGAGAGGTTACGAGTAGTCTAGCATTTAGTAGTCAGCAATTAGCAATTAGAGCGTCTCCCGAATTTGCTGTATCCGCGAAGCTCGGGTAGAGCGGCACTTCAGCGCCGCGTCAATGCCCCCTCTTAATGAGGCTTTCAGCCCACTGCGATGCATTGGGCCGAAAGCCGGAACTTCGGAGGCGCACCCTGGACGCGGACCCGACCACCCCAGTTTGCGCAAACGCGGCGCAAATTGGGGGCCCCGGCTGAAGGTCCGCTCTACCCGACTGCACCTACCCTGGAACCGCTCTTGCATTTAGAAATTGACCCGAACCGGCAACTCACCCTGACAACACCCATTCGCCTTTGCTAAATCCCAAGCCGCTAATTGCTAAGTGCTTACTCCGCGAACTCGGTTCCGGCTATGACCTCCGTCCCGGGCGGCGGCGTAAAGCGAAATTCTCCGTCTGGTACTTCGACGTTCTCCTTCTGCTGAAGAAAGCGGAATTCTGTGACCGAACCATCGAGTTCTTCGACGACGATGCGCGCAATGAGGCCGTCAGGCGTTACCTCCAGCAACGTCTGCTCAACGCGATCACCCATACCCTTGGGAATGCCACGCAGGACAACATCGCCGGGATAGAGCGGTTTTTGATCGGGCGCCAGCGAGAGACCGTCCAACTCTTTCTCCAGCTTTGTCTTGCCCAACATGTAACGCAGCGGTGACCGCAAATCGTCGAGTTGCTTAATCGGCGTCCGGCGGACACTGCTTCTCACCTGGAACATAAAACCAGGCCGTGTGCCCATCGGTGAGGAACAGCTTGCGACGCGGCTGATCGTAGTCCCACCTCATTCGCCCCGGCTTCTTCATCACGAGGGTGCCGCTCTCCGTCCGGCTAATGCCTACGCCGGTATAGGTCTCCGTGAATTTGGCTTCGAGCGTCCGCATGTGATCGTAGTGCTGGTTCACTTTGGCGGCCAACGCAGGCACGTCGGTCTGCGCCAGCAGCGTAGATGAGCAGAGTAGAAGAACGACCGCAGCGAGATTCCAGCGGTATGGGACGAGGATCATGAATTCAAAGACGCGTGTCGGGCCAAGGTCCGGAGCATCCACAACGGCGCCGAATCACCCCGGTCACTGCATTTCCGGGCTGCTTGCATCCGCCAGTTCCGGACGAGTTGGCGCGAAGTTCGCCAGACTCATCGGAGAAGAATCTGCGTTGCCCGGTAGTACCCACCTGATCGGGCACGGCGGTGATGGTGTATGAGCGAATCGCGCCGTTCACTTTTTCGCCGGCCGTGTAGGTGAACGTGTAGCCGCTCTTGCGACCACTGGCCAAGACGTTGTCGATGGTCCCCTCGCCGCCAGTCTGCGTCGTACCCCCCAGCATGGCCAAGTCCGCTGTGAAGCCCAGGTCCGGATGGCTGCTGGCGTAAATCATTTCGGCTTCATTGATCGCCCTGATGCTGGCGAGTGCCGAAGCCTCGTGCGCCGGGATGGTCGACTTCGTGAGCCTCGGGATCGTGAATGCTGCAATGATGAGAATAATGGTAACGACGATTAGCAGTTCGATGAGGGTAAATCCCCGGTCTCGGTTCCGTTTGCGCATAACAGCAACCTTTCTGAACTATTTTACAGCGAGTTTCAAGAATCGCCCGGCAGCCCGCAGCTTTGTTTTCCGGCGCTAAGCCCAGGTTTTATGTAGCTCGGGACGGCGCACGTAAGGGTGCGCCCCTTCAAAAACCATTCTTGAAACAGGCCCCTGTGATCTCGCGCGTGCTCTGCTGCCCGTTCTGCGCTCTTCGGACAAACTGCGTGCCCCGTGGCAGCAGGATTCGGCGCGCAACACGTCTGCCAGCACAGCGTTTTCGCTGGAGTCCCTAGTTAGTGGGTCGCTTTGGTTTTCTTCTTAGGCGGCTTCTTGGCTTCGCGCCTTGGTGCGTTTTTATTTCCCATGCCCACAGCATCGCACAGATTTGAAGATGATGCGAGCGGTCAGAAAGGCAAACTGCGACGCGACCCGCCATTTCTGCTGTCTACCCACACAGATCTGTGGTTTGGACGCTTCGAGCGATGAAAGGTTTCGCGCCCCGATTCGGCGGCGAACAGAGCATGCAAACGTCCGACGGCCTAGTGTAGCAATTTCGGAGTCCTCAGCAAGCCAAAGAGTCGCGGCTGATCTTTAATCCGTTGAGATTGCCCAACACGGTCACCGCGATGCGCTCCGGCTGGAACAGCTCGTTGGCAGATTGCAACAAGCTTTCGCCGGTCACCGCCTGGATGCGCTCGATGATCTCGTCCATGCTGAAAAAGCGGTCGTAGTACATTTCCTGCCGCGCCAAATTAGACATGCGAGCGGTACTCGACTCCAGGCTCAGCATCAGGCTACCCTTTAATTGATCCTTGGCGCGCTTGAGCTCTTCTCCCGAGATGGGATTGAGTTTCAACTGGCGAAACTCGTTCACAATGGACTGCACGACCTTGGGCGCGGACTCACGTGAGGTGCCGGCATATACCGACAGCAGGCCAGTGTCGCGGAAGGGATTCAGCTCGGAGAAGATGGAATAGACCAGCCCCTGCTTCTCGCGGACGTTCTGGAAGAGACGCGAGCTCATCCCTCCGCCCAGCAGCGTATTCAAGATGTACGACTGATATCGCCGGTCGTCACTGATGCTGTAGGACGGAACGCCAACGCAAATTTGCACCTGCTCCAACGATTTCTTGTTGCGCAGGATGATGCGGGAATGAGCAGCTTGGGTGGGCTGTCGTGCCAGCCATTGGAACCCGCCGGTAACGGCCCGAAGCGGGGACGCAGGAGTTCGACAAACTCCTCATGATGGACGTTACCTGCCGCCGAGATGATGAGATTCCCAGGAGCAAACTTGGCAGGGTAAAAACCATGTATGGCGTTCTGGTCGAAGCGCCGCACCGTCTCCTTGGTTCCCAGGATCGGCTTGCCCAGCGGATGGTCTTTAAAGAAATTCTGGGTGAAGATCTCATGCACCAGGTAATCGGGATTGTCCTCATCCATCTTGATTTCTTCTAGAATGACCCCGCGCTCCCGCGTGATCTCGTTAGCATCGAAGATAGGGTGCAAAACCATGTCGCTTAAGACATCGACGGCGATGGGCAGATGCTCATCCAGGACCTTGATGTTGAAGCAGATCGTCTCTTTGCCAGTAAAGGCGTCCATATTGCCGCCAATGGAATCGACCTGGCGTGCGATATCTTCTGCGCTGCGGTGTTTTGTCCCCTTGAAGACCATGTGTTCGACAAAATGCGAAATGCCATTCACGGCGGGATCTTCGTGGCGCGAGCCGGACTTCACCCAGATCCCCATCGAGACCGAACGGACATGGTCCATGTGCTCGGTCAGGATGGTGAGCCCGTTGGGCAGGACCTCGCGGTGTATGTTGCGGATTTCTTCAACCATGATTGCTGCTCTCTACGACATCCAGGCTGACACACCAGCTTGGCGCTGGTCGCATGGCCAAATCCCTGCTTCTGCCCCTGTTGGCTACAAGCCCGCGGAATAGAATGATCGCTCTTTAGAATGAATCTACGATGACAAAAATGCCCGCAGCGTCGTCGGGCGCACAGGAATCTAACCTAATCATATTGGATGCATGAGCAACCAGCAAAATACCGAACTATTGGGCCTTACCGTACAACAACTTACAGAGATTGCTGAAGGTTTCGGGCAACCTGGTTACCGCGTCCGCCAGCTTTTAGACGGTCTGTACCGGCAAAGGTGGTCGGGGCTGGAGCAATTCACCACGCTACCTGTGGCCTTTCGTCAGCGACTGATTGTGTCGGGCTACGCGATTGGTTTGCCCAGAGTCGAGAAGAAGTTTGTTTCGTCCGACGGCACGGTCCGTTACCTGCTGGCGTTCTCCGATGGGCAAAGTGTCGAGACGGTGTGGATGCCCGAAGGCGACGGCGGAGAAGCCGGGGACGGCTCTGAGGACGGTGACTCCGAGTTGCGAGAGCTAGCATTCAGCGGTCAGCACTCAGCACTCCGCAAAACCAAACTTGAAACTCGAAACTTGAAGCTCGAAACTCCGCCTTGGCGGCGTGCCACCATCTGTGTCTCCAGCCAAGTGGGATGCGCTGTGGAGTGCGCCTTCTGCATGACCGCGTTGCTGGGATTGAAGCGCAATCTAAGCGCAGGAGAAATCGTGGGGCAGATTCTCTCCGTGCTCAACGAGCAGCAAGTTGAGATCGAGCGCGACCGCGTCAACCTGGTCTTCATGGGGCAGGGTGAGCCTTTCCTCAATTACGACAACTTCATGCAGGCCGTGCGCCTGCTGGTGGAGGGGGTCGGCATTCCCGAATCGCGCATGACGGTTTCGACATCAGGCATCGTGCCGCGCATCGTCGATTTCGCGGCTGAGCCCATCCGGCCTAAACTGGCGGTGTCACTGAATGCTCCGAACGAAGCGCTGCGCACGCAAGTGATGCCGATCACGAAGAAGTGGACTATTGAGAAGCTGATGGCCGCGCTGCGCGAATTCCCTCTCCGCAATCGCGAGCGGCTGACATTCGAGTACGTCCTGCTCGCCGGCGTTAACGACGATCCGCAACATGCGCGCGAGATGGTTGAGCTGATTCGCGGGCTGCGCGCCAAGGTGAACCTGATCGCACTGAATCCTGGGCCGGAGATTCCCTTCTCTACGCCGTCGGCGGAGCGTGTGCTGGCGTTTCAGAGCGTGCTGACGCGCGCAGGAATTCCGGCGTTCGTCCGTCGTCCCCGCGGCCGCGACATCTACGCGGCCTGCGGACAGCTCAAGCACACGACGGAGCTGGTGCAGGTGACGCCGTAGAGCCGCTTCGACCTGCGACAGGTTCCAGGATGTGACTGCCCCGCCCTCGCCGAAATCAGGCTAGAACGGGGCAATCGATGTTCAACAAAGTTTCGGCAATAAAACTGAGACCGCCCCGGCCACACGACATAGTTCATTGCCAGTGACGTCAGCGGAGAGTCGAGTTCCGGTTCGTCTATTCCAAGCGTGCAATCCGAATTCACGTTCTGTATGTAGATATCGTTCCAACCGTTGCGATCATCCTCGAAGCCCAGCGCTGACAAACCGGAGTTCGCAATCCCGGCTGACAGCTTCGACTTGTCGGCAGACGCGGTGGAAACGCCGAACTGCGCGCACAGCGTGTTGCCCGCGCCATCGAGCTTGGCAGCCTGAATCGTGCCCGAACCGTAACCCGGCTGATCGAACCAGTAAACCAGAGCGCCGGTGCCGATTTGCACGTTCTGCACGAAGATTTGCGAGTCGGAACCGAGCGGCACCAAAACCAACCCGGTGCTTCCCCACTGAGCAGCGCCGCTGGAATCGAACTTCTGCCCATAAACGCCGTTCAGCACCTGGTTGGAATCCTCCTCGGTCCAAAACAGAAACGTCTCGCTGGTTGCGGCCAGGTAGGAGACCGACGGCGAAACCCGAACATCCACGCCATTGGTGGAACCGACCGAACCGTTATGCGGAAAGGCTTCGCTGCCGTCGGCGAGGATGTGTTGCGCAAAAACCTGGAGTGTCGGACTGCTGCTGTACCAGGAAAAAACCGCTCCACCATTTCCGTCGGAAACGAAGTAGGGGTACTCGCCGAACTGCAGCGAGCCGCCGTCGAAAACCTTGACGTGTCCTGATCCCCACATGAGGTTGCCAGTGGCCGAGATTTTGTTGGCGTAAAGGTATTTGTTGCCAAAGAAGCCCTGCGAGCGCACCCAGGAGACAATGACGGAACCGTTGTCGGAGGCGTGCAAGTCGGCAAGCGTGTAGCTATAGCTGGGCTCGCTGAGCACGAGGCGAGTCGAACTCACTGTGGTTCCGCCCCAGACGGGCAGACCGTTGGCGGTGAGTTTCACCAGCACCAGGTTGGTGTCGCTCGTCCAGGCAACCACGATGCCGCCGTCGCTGGTGGCTGCAACTTTAGGATTGGCATGCGAACTGGCGTCATAAGTGAGTTGCAGACCGCTCCCGAACAGAAACTGTCCGGTTGGACTGATCTTGGAGACGGTGACCTGCGGGTTGCTGGGATCTTTGCGATCGTCGAGATAGGCGATCAATGCATTGCCATTGGCATCGGCAGCAAGCCCGTAATCCTCGGTGGAAGAGAGCGTCAGCTTTGCTACCTGCAGGCCGTCGTGCTCGAACTGCTCGTATCCGTTGGCATTCAAGCGCTGAATGTAAACGTCGTAGCCAATCGGCGGCGGATCGTTGGGATTGGCGTTGAACCAACTCACCCACCAGGTGTTGTCGGGCAGCGGTAGCACTTTGGGCTGCACCTGATCGGCGTTGGCGATATCAGAGAGAGCGAGATTGATAGCAGGGTTGGATGACCACTGCGCCCAGGCGTTGGAAGCAAAGCCGAGGCTCAGTACGATGGCGAGAAAAAAATACCGATGTTTCATAAGGGTCTCCTAAACAGCGGAGCCATTGTAGAACATGGGACCAAAGCCGACAGATTTTGTATCGTACAGAGCAATCCCTCCACCCCAGCAAAGGCTACTTGGGCGGGGTACGCGGCTGGCGGTTCCAAAATGTGCTCACGCGGGCCGGAATTCCGGCGTTCGTCCGTCGTCCTCGCGGCCGCGACGTCTATGCCGCCTGTAGGCAACGCAAGCACACCACGGAGCCGGTGCAGGAGAAGGCGTAGAAAACAGCGAGGGGACCAGCGCCTCGGATTCCTCCATTGGCTCGCCGTCGCCGCAACGCTCTAGGGAAACTCATTTCCTCGTATGTGCAGCCGCTTGCAGCCTGGGCGCGTTCCAGGGATATTGCATATCCTCTAAGCTATAGAGGATTATGGTGCTTAACCATCGCTTGCCGTTGGCGCGAGGTGGCGAGGTACCTGCATTAGCCTTTAAGGGCTGGTAGGGCGCTTTGTCCCCACGTCAGTCTTGACAGCGCAACCTCGTCGAGGATTCTTTATTTCACCGTAGGAAGAAGCTGCGCTTCCCAGCAAGGCCGTGGTTTCGGACTCAGCTACCTCATTGGCCTCTACGTCTAGCCAAGAGGAATAACATGAAAAGACTCAGCATACTCGGAGCGGTATTCCTTGCTCTGTTGATGGTCTCAACACTGGCGAGCGCCGGTAATCTACTATCCAACGGAAGCTTCCAGGACGGCAATTTCACCGACTGGGTCCAGGGTGTCACCGAAAACGGCACTGCTGGAGCTGGCTACCCCATCATTACAGCATGGCCTTTGGGCGGTGACCTGAATTCAGCCGAGTACGAAGTTGGCGAAGTGAACTTTGACGGTACCTATCAGGGTGCAACCCTATCACAGACCTTCAGCACCTCAGGTGGGGAGTTGACCCTCGGCTTCATGTATGCGGCCATGGGCGACGGAGTCCACACTAACCTGGATGGCGGCGATTTTGTGCTGCTGCTCGACGGAACGACCCTTGCCAACTTCGATGTCGGCGAGATCGGTCCCACGCAAACAATCTCCGGTAGCCTGATGGCCAGCGATATGGTCTCGGCTGGCACGCACACCTTTGAAATCGAAATTCTTCGCCCGTATGTATCG
The DNA here is from genome assembly GCA_963836295.1 of uncultured Acidobacteriaceae bacterium. Taxonomy (GTDB): domain Bacteria; phylum Acidobacteriota; class Terriglobia; order Terriglobales; family Acidobacteriaceae; genus Bog-257. Next base: position 312,593 of record CAWIIY010000018.1, read on the forward strand.
CTACCGGGCAACACTCCGTATCAGTACGTTACCGGCGCATATGTAAACGGTGCCGGCGGAACGACTCCTGAACCGAGCACTCTGCTTCTTCTCGGCTCTGGCATAGCTGGTATATGGTACCGGCGCAAGCGCTCCTAGAGCCTTTCTAGGTTGCTCGCACCCCGAGGCCTGAGTTACGTGTCACAAGCGGGGGCCCATTCTTGGGCCCCCGTAAAACATGGCTGCTCTGTTCGAGCGTGAGTTTGGCTGGGGTGGGGACTCGCGTTTCCGACTAGTCCACGGGACTCGGTCTCTGCTCGTTGAATGTAGTTCCATCTAAGCGTAACCAAGCCGTTTGACGCCCCTGAAAATACGGAAGGCAAGCATCGCTCCAGCCGCGACGAGGCCAATTCCGACCGCGACCTTCTTCAAACTAGCCGCATTACCTGCTTGGCGAGAGCGCGCACCCGCGACGTGCTCTGGACGAACACCAACCCCCACCAGTCGCCCCAGCAAGTCATGCACGCCCGGAATGTTGACAGCAACCTTAAGTTGCCATGGCGCCTTTGCCGGACCGGGATTCTGGAATACTCGCGCCAGTCCCTTGTGGGCCAGCACCTGCAAGAATTGGGTAGCACGGGTGGGAAACTCTCGCCGACATTGAACCCGGGCCAGCGATGCCTCGGTGACTCGCCTGTTGAGTAGCGCGCCAGTCAGGAGGTTGGCGGTGGCCACGGCATCCTGGATCGCGAGGTTGATGCCCACTCCTCCGGCTGGAGACATGGCGTGAGCAGCGTCTCCGATGCATAACAGTCCCGGCCGATGCCACTGCCGCAGGCGGTTGATCTGCACGGTTAGTAACTTGATCTGGTCCCAGTCTTTCAATTCGGCAACGCGGTCAGCTACATAAGGAGCAATCTGTGCGACGGAGGCGCGAAACTCGTCCAGTCCTAGCCGCTGCACCTCTGCGAAAGAGCCTTTCGGAATAATCATCGCCGCCTGGAAGTAATCGCCTCGCGGAATCATGACCAAGGCCTTGCCGTAGTTGAAGTTTCCGAAGAGCTGTTCAGGGTCATTGCCGGTCCGGCCGATGCGGAACCACAAAACATCAATGGGCACGCCGGACTCAATCACCTCCAGCCCTGCCACCTGGCGGGTAATGGAGTGGCGGCCATCGCACCCGATGACCAGGTCGGCATGGATGTCAACCGGACCCTGCGGCGTATTGGCTCGCACCCCGCTGACCCGTCCGGTGTCGTCGATCAGGTCAAGCGCCTCGTGCTCCATCTTTAGGGTGAACGTGGAGAATTTCTGTGCCTGGCCGGCGAGGAAGTTGAGAAAGTCCCATTGCGGCATCAGCGCCACAAACTTACAGTGAGTCGGGACGCGCCGAAGGCTGGCCACGTCAAACGTATAGTCGCCGAAGACGCCGTTGACCGAGGACAACTCCTGGTGCGGTAGCTTCAAGAAGTTTTCCACCAGACCAAGCTCGTACATCACCTCGAGCGTCGAAGGATGCACGGTGTCGCCGCGGAAATCGCGAAAGAAATCCTTGTGCTTCTCCAGCACCGTCACTGCCACACCGCCCCGGGCCAGAAGATAGCCCAGCATTATTCCGGCGGGCCCGCCGCCGACAACACAGCACCTGGTCTCAATCGTCTCCATCACTATTTCCGTCGCTCCTTCCGGGTCTATGTTTTATGAGGCTCGTTACTGTCGTTAGACGCAATTACAGGAACGGGAACCTTTGTGGGCGCCTTAGTTACTTCAAAATTCCCTGCAACGAGGACGCTGGCCAGCACATCTAAAACTTGACAATGATTCACTCAAGTTCTATAGTCGTTGTGCTATAAGGGTTCGAGTGTTGATTTCAGCACTTATTTTCAATAAGTTACATAGTTTATACCCTAAGAAGGAGGGTGGCTGCAATGGGAAAGATTATCGGAATTGACTTGGGAACCACCAATTCGGTGGTCGCTGTCATGGAAGGCGGCGAGCCCAAAGTCATCCCCAACGAAGAAGGCGGACGCACGACCCCATCGATCGTCGCCTTCACCAAGAATGGCGAGCGACTGGTGGGACAGGTCGCCAAGCGCCAGGCCATCACTAATCCGGAAAACACCGTTTACTCCATCAAGCGCTTCATGGGCCGTCGTTACGACGAGGTCAATGAAGAGATGAAGATGGTGCCGTACAAGGTGGTGCAGTCGGGCGATCACGTGGCCGTGTTGGCGCAGGGCAAGGAATATACCCCACCGCAAATCTCGGCCATGATTTTGCAGAAGTTGAAGAAGGCCGCGGAAGACTATCTCGGCGAAACGGTGACCGACGCCGTCATCACCGTACCGGCGTATTTCAATGATGCGCAGCGGCAGGCGACGAAGGACGCGGGCAAGATTGCGGGCCTCGAAGTGAAGCGCATCATCAACGAGCCGACGGCGGCCGCGCTGGCCTACGGACTCGACAAGAAGAAGGACGAAACCATCGCCGTGTACGACTTCGGCGGCGGTACCTTCGACATTTCGATCCTGGAAGTCGGCGAAGGTGTCATCGAGGTGAAGTCCACTAACGGCGACACGCACCTGGGCGGCGACAACATCGACCAGCGCATTGTGGACTGGTTGATCGACGAGTTCAAGAAGGACGAAGGCCTGAACCTGCGCGACAAGGGCAACGAGATGGCGCTGCAGCGTCTGCGTGATGCAGCCGAGCGCGCCAAGATCGAACTCTCGACGACGATGCAGACCGAAATCAATCTGCCGTTCATCACGGCGGATGCGAGCGGCCCAAGCACCTGGTCAAGACGTTGACCCGCGGCAAGCTGGAAGAGATGGTGAAGGACATCATCGATCGCTCCATCGGACCGTGTAAGGCTGCGTTGAAGGACGCAGGCATCACCCCCGACAAGATCGACGAAGTTGTGCTGGTCGGTGGCCAGACACGCATGCCGCGCATTCAGGCGCTGGTGAAGGAGATCTTCGGCAAAGAGCCCCACAAGGGTGTTAATCCGGACGAAGTGGTCGCGATTGGCGCTGCCATCCAGGGTGGTGTTCTGGGCGGCGAGGTCAAAGACCTGCTGCTGCTCGACGTGACTCCGCTGACGCTATCGATCGAGACCATGGGCGGCGTGTCGACGCAGATGATCCCGCGCAACACGACCATCCCGACCAAGAAGACGGAGATGTTCTCGACCGCGGCCGACAACCAGACGTCGGTTGAGGTGCACGTGATGCAGGGCGAGCGTCCGATGGCGCGCGATAACCGCACGCTGGGTAAGTTCCATCTGACTGGACTGCCTCCGGCTCCGCGCGGCGTACCGCAGATCGAGGTGACGTTCGACATCGACGCCAACGGCATCCTGAACGTCAACGCAAAAGACATGGCGACCGGCAAGGACCAGAAGATCACGATCACGTCGTCTTCGGGTCTAAGCAAGGAAGAGGTCGATCGCATGGCGAAGGACGCCGATGCCCACGCTGCCGAAGACAAGGCCAAGCGCGAGGAAGTCGAAGCGCGCAACCAGCTCGACGGCATGGTGTACAGCATCGAGAAGATGCTGCGCGAGCACGGAGACAAGATCTCCGGGCAGGAGCGCAGTGACGTCGAGAACGCGCTGGCCGATGCCAAGAAGGCGCTTGAGGGCACCGACGCGGCTGCGATGAACAAGGCCCGCGAGAACCTGACCCAGGCTTCGCACAAGCTGGCGGAAGCCATGTACAAGGCGACCTCGGCACAAACGCCCCCGACGGGCGGCCCGCCTCCGGGTGGAGACGGCCAGGCCGAAGGCGGCGAGCAGAAGAAGAAGGACGAAGGCGTGATCGACGCCGAGTACGTGGACGTGGACGAGAAGAAATAACGCTGTTCGCCATTCGCTTTTCGCTTTTAGCCAGAGAGGGGCGCAATCGCGCCCCTCTCGCACAAAGGCGAATGAGCGAACAATGAACGCGTGCGCATGATTGCCGGCGGTGCGGAAGACCGAGTCCCGCTTGCGGGACGGCGACATGATAGCCCAGGACGGAGCCGCAGGCGGAGTCCTGGGTAGGCAGACAAAAAGAAACCGAGTCCCTTTAGGGACGGCACAAAAACCAGCGAGGCTTCAGCCCGCGCTAACAACAAGGACTCCCCGGATAGAAGGAACAAATTGCGATTTGAAGTAAACGGTCAATCCTACATGTTAAGTTTTAACAACGATGACGGACGGTGGTATCTGGTGACCGCCGGGGTCGACGGCCGGATGAAAGCGATTCCGGTCATCAGCGACGAGTTTGGCTTCGTCGCCCGTGCTGTAGTTCCGATGGGCGATGGCGGACAGGCGAGCATTAACTGAGGGTGATTTCGAAAGCCGGTGGCCGGCGTCCAGTACAACAGGGGGCGTAGATATGGGCTTGTACGTTCATTCGATCGGCGAGATACCAGCAGGTGCAGAACGTGCCTACTACGTTTACCTGCTGGATTATGGCTGGGAGGACGAGCTTGCCGGAGCGGTTCGCGCAAACCTGCTGACCATGGCTGACTTGGCGTCACGCTTCAACGCGGTTGTAATTTACGGACCACGCGGGGTGCATTTCGATGATGAAGTTCTTTCATGGCATCATGTGAACGGACAAGACGCGAAGAACATCCTTCCAGCAATTCTTATTACTACTCGGCATCCCTCGACATTCAGCGAATCGTGTATGGCGGTTAAATCCATAAAAAAGAACAAGGATGCGCTGCTGCTGCTCCCCTTGCGGAAACTTTGTAAGTCTTCAACAGACGTAGTTGAGCTGATTCGGCGCGTATTTGAGGACATCAGGGACAACAAACGACTCTCCGAGTTCAGGGCGGCAAAACGAATGCGGCGAGGAACGGCTAGAGCACTGGTCGACGCTGTCATATTGCAGCCACAGGTCGGTGGCGTCGGTTTCGACGTAAAGAAGTTCTTTGAAGAAACCAAAGACATCTGATGAGCCACCTCCGTACGTATGAGTTGCGGCGCACTTGAAGGTGCGCCCCTTCACCGCTTGCTAAGAGCTAAAGGCTAACAGCTAAGAGCCAGAACCAACTATGCCAACTACCGCCAACAAAGACAAGGACTACTACGGCATCCTCGGGGTGAAGAAGACTGCCTCGGCGGAGGAGATCCGCAAGGCGTTTCGCAAGTTGGCGCGCAAGTATCACCCCGACGTGAATCCCGGGGACAAGTCTGCCGAAGAAAAGTTTAAGGCGCTCTCCGAGGCGAACGACGTCCTCAGCGATCCCAAGAAGCGCAAGATCTACGACCAGCTCGGCTTCTACTCCGACAACATTGATCCGGCCACGGCGGAAGCCTACGCGCGCGGCGGTGGCCAGCCCGGAGGCGCCGGCTTCGGCGGCGGGGCGGGCCGAGGTGGAACGCGAGCCTATACCCAGGAAGTTCCTATCGACTTTGGCGGATTCGACTTCAATGACTTCGCCGAGGGCGCAGGCGCCGCCGGCCGCAAAAGCGGCAGTGGCGGGTTCCGCGACATCTTCTCCGGCATTTTTGGCGGCGGCCGCGAACAACCGATGACGCGGCCCGAACCGGGCGAGGACACTCGAATATCAGGTGAACGTCGGCTTCTGGCAGGCGATCAAAGGTACCGAGATGCAGCTCACCATTCCCCACCGCGAGGTCTGCAGCAACTGCCACGGGGAAGGATTCATCGAGAGCCCGGGCCGTGTCCCGAATGCCACGGCAAAGGACAGGTCACGCAAAAAAGCGGCAGCATGAAGTTCAACGTGGTGTGTCCGCGCTGCGGCGGCAGCGGCAAGAACCGCACGGTGTGTCCGGTCTGCCACGGCGAAGGACGCATCGAGCGCAGTGAGTCTTTGAAAGTTCGCATCAAGCCGGGAACCCGGGACGGACAGCGTATCCGCCTTCCCGGCCGCGGCAACGCCGGGACCATGGGCGCACCCGCAGGCGATCTATACATCATCGTGCGCGTGGGTGAGCATCCGGTGTTCAAGCGCGAGGGCGACGATATTTATCTCACCGTGCCCGCGACGGTTACTGAAGTAGCGCTTGGGACGAAGATCGAGGTGCCGACTATCGATGGCCGGGCACTGCTGAAGATCCCGCCGGGAACGCAATGCGGACAAAAGCTGCGCTTGCGGGAAAAGGGCGTGCCTTCGGCAGTCAAGGAAGGCACACGAGGAGACGAGATCGTCGAGATCAAGCTGGTGCCTCCGAAGGTGACGGACGAGCGCTCCAAGGAAATCCTGCGGGAACTGGCAAAGTTGAATCCTGAGGCGCCGCGGGAGGCTATCTGGAAGGAGAGCCGTTAGCCGTTGCGGGTGCGGGGCTGTTCGGGTTCCACAAAATATTGGTGAGGTTCCTTATTAGGTGCTCGGGCTATTTGCAAAGTGCCAAATGCTAACTGCCAAATGCTAACTGCCAAATGCTCCATCCCGGACGCCGACATCGTGCTCGAAACCGAGCGGCTGATTCTGCGGTATCTGACGGCAGATGACGTCGACGCTATTTTCGCCGTCATCGGAGACCCGGAGACGATGAAGTTTTACCCGCAGACGTTCACACGCGAGGACGCCGTGGAATGGATTGAGCGCAACCGTCGCCGCTACGCAAACGACGGCTATGGATTGTGGGCGATAGTGCTCAAAAGCGATGGTGAGGTGATCGGTGATTGCGGCCTATCGTGGCAAGCAGCCGACAACGAGTCAGTGCTAGAGCTGGGGTATCATTTGCGCCGCGATCATTGGGGTCATGGCTACGCGACGGAGGCTGCCCGGGCCTGCATGGAGTACGCTTTTCGCGTGCTCGCAACCGGACGGCTCGTCTCGCTGATTCGGCAGGAGAATGTGCCGTCGCGGCGGGTGGCCGAGCGCAACGGGATGTGGGTTGAGCGGCAAGTGATGCATGTCGGGCTGCCACATCTGCTCTACCTGATGACCCGGAAGAATTATGGGCAAGCGTAAAAAACAAGGCGCGTACATGATCAGTGCAGTGGCGGAGATGTACGACATCCATCCGCAGACGCTGCGCCTGTATGAACGCGAAGGTCTGTTGAAGCCGTCGCGCACCGAGGGCAATACCCGCCTCTACACCGACGAGGACATCGAGCGGCTGGAACTGATCCTGTCGCTGGCACGGGACTTGGGAGTGAACATCTCGGGAATCGCGATCATTCTGCAAATGCGCGAGCGCATGGAAGAAATGCAGCGTCAGATGGCCGGCTTCGTCAACTACGTGCGCAGTGAAGTGATGGCGCGCGCGCAACACGCCGACCCCAGCCGCGGTGCGATCGTGCCGGTGCAGCGCGGAATCGTGATCAAGCCAGAGAAGAAAAAATAGGAAGGCGCGAGACATCGGTTAGGGATTAGTGGATAGTGGTTAGTGGTTAGCGTCCAGTTCCGTTCTGTCATCCTGAGCGGAGGCGGCGCTTCGCCGCCGGAGTCGAAGGACCTCTATATCGGCAGGGATCGCGATTTTCAACTGGGTAGGGGCCCTTCGACTCGGACTGAAGTCCCCACTTGATTACATAACGACGTCGGCTCCAGGACTCGAGTACATTGATGGTGCAATCCGATCAAGCGGCTCAAGAAGGAGCCGACCATGTTGATTATAGGATGCGATTACCATCCCGGGTTTCAGCAAGTAGCGATCTTTGACAAACAGACGGGCGAGATCAGGCAACGGCGACTGGCGCATCCGCAGGAGGCCATGGAGTTCTACCGTGGTTTACCCGCGGGGGTGCTGGTGGGAATCGAAAGCACGGGGTTCAGCGGGTGGTTCGAGCGCCTGCTGGAAACGCTGGGACATGAAGTATGGATGGGCGATGCTACCCAGATCCGGGCTTCGATGACGCGCAGGCAGAAGACCGACAAACGGGATGCCGAGCACATCGTGAAGCTGCTGGTGGAAGAACGTTTTCCGCGGATCTGGGTGCCCTCGGCGGAGGACCGGGATGCGCGGCAGTTGCTGGTGCATCGTCACAAGCTGGTGCAGTGGCAAACCCAGGTCAAGAATCAGTTGCAGTTTCTGGCCCTGAATCAGGGGCTGCAGCTGAAGTGGCGACTGTGGACGCGCAGCGGACGGCAGAAGTTAGAAGCCCTGCCGTTGGGTCGGTACGCGGCACAACGGCGGACGACTTTGCTGGGGCTGCTGGAGCAGTTGGAACAGCAGATCGCCAGCCTGGATACGGCGGTGCTGTGCGAAGCCCAAGCGCGACCCGATGCGGTGCGGCTGATGACCCATCCCGGAGTGGGGCCGGTGATCAGTTTGGCTTTCGTGGTTACGCTGGGCCCAGTGGAGCGATTTGCCGGAGCGCGCCAGGTGGCCAGCTATTTCGGACTGATTCCGCGGGAGCACTCCAGCGGAGGCAAGCAGCGGTTGGGCGGCATCAGCAAGCAGGGCAATTCGTTTGTGCGCTACCTGCTGGTGCAAGGCGGGCATAGTGCGGCGCGCCTGGACCCTGAGTTGAAACGTTTTTACGGCCACTGCAAGCACACTCACGCGCACGCGGGAGTGGCCAAAGTAGCGGTGGCCCGCAAGCTGGCGGTGCGGTTGTATTGCATGTTGCGTGACGGCATCAGCTATGCCGAGTGGCGCAGCCGCCGGCGCTCGCATGCAGGTGAGCCCGAGTCATACTGTGGTCGAAAGTAGACCGAACGCTTGAGTGGGCAGCCTGCCTCCCGGCCGCCGAGGGTGGGGAGATCGAAGCCGTAATCATGGGCCAACCTCCCCGCGGGGGGAACGGGAGGCCCGAAGAGATGGCTGGTGGGAGTGCCGGGGACGGTCCCATCGCCGGATTACAGAAGAACGAGCCGAAGATCGGATGCCAGGAAAGACAAAATCTTCTGCTAAGAAACGAAGCTCAGCTCTACCGCGCTGCGCTTCGTTCCTGGCTCCATGGTGGGCGAGCCGGAAGCGGCGTCAAGGGTCGAGATGAACGCCACAAGAGGGCGCCCTTGACCCCGCTTCCGGCTCGCAGAGGATTCGTGTGCTCTTGACAACGCCGACGTCGTTATAGACAGGATGACACATGTAGTGTAATAGCTCATACTTGATCTGACACTCTGATTAAGGTCAAGCGACCGCACCCGCGGTCGCGCCGTCGCCTGCGCTACGCTGCGCAGGGCTCCGCTCCGGCGCCGGCGCTGCAGTGAAGGCTGAGTCCAGCATTTTCTGCCGGGCCAACGAAAGCGAATCCAAGAAGGTCTGCATGGGCGTCTTGCCATAGCAGTATTTGCCGGAGTGCGGGCGTGTCCGATTGTACTCGTCCAGCCACCCATCCAGGTCCGCCTGCAGTTCTTCCAAGCTGTGGTAAAGCTTCTTGCGAAAGGCCGTAGCGTAGAACTCTTCCTGGATGGTGCGATGGAAGCGCTCACAGATGCCGTTGGTCTGCGGATGGCGAGCTTTGGTCCGGCTGTGGTCGATGTTCTCCACTGCCAGGTATAGCTCATATTCGTGATGCTCGCGCTGGCCGCAGTATTCGGTGCCGCGATCGGTGAGCACGCGCAGCAGCGGGATGTCATGCTCCTCGAAGAAGGGCAGCACCCGGTCATTGAGCAGGTCAGCCGCCACCAGAGCGTTCTTACGGTCATAGAGTTTGGTAAAAGCTACCTTGCTATAGGTGTCGAGGAAGGTCTGCTGATAAATGCGACCTACGCTCTTGATGGTGCCTACGTAGTAGGTGTCTTGCGCGCCCAGGTAGCCGGGATGCGCGGTTTCGATTTCGCCGTGCGCTTCCTTCTCTTCGCGGGCCCGTTCCAGGGCGCGCAGTTGCTCTTCAGTCAGCACGATGTGTTCTTGGGCGGCTTTGGCTTCCAGGGCCTTCAGCCGCTTGCGAAAGGTTTCCAGGTCATGTCGCAGCCAGACGCTGCGCACGCCGGTGGGAGAAACGAACAGACCGCGCTTGGTCAACTCGTTCGCCACCCGCACCTGGCCGAAGGCGGGTTTCTCCAAGGCAATCTCGAGCACTGCCTTTTCGATGTGCTCTTCGACCCGGTTCTTGGGGCACGGTTTGCGTCGGCTGATCTCGCGCAAGGCCAGCTCGCCGCCCGTATCGTACAACTCCTTGAAGCGATAGAAACTGTCCCGCGAATAGCCCATTACCTTGCATGCCTCCGAGACGCTGCCTAGCATCTCGGCCAGCTTCAACAGGCCCACTTTGTTCTTGATGATCTTCTCGTCGGTGCTCATCTGACATTCTCCTTCGCGCTGTCGCGCGAGTTTATCAAATGTCAGATCAAGTTGAAACTAGAACACATGTAGATTTGTGCGCTCGTCGCTCGGGGTGACAAATCAAGAACAACCCTACTTCGACGTGGTCTTCTCCTTCTCCTTCATCTTTTGTAGCTCTTCCGTGACCTTCTTCGCGTAGGGTCCGTCGGGCAGGATCTTCAAATAGGCTTCGTAATTCTCCACGGCACCGGCAGTGTCCCCGCTCTTTTGCAAGACCTCTGCCAGTTTGAATGTGGCCTCGGCGTCGTGAGGCTTGTACTCCAGAGCCTCGCGATAGCGGCTGATGGCAGCGGGATAGTTCTGCTTGACCTTGAAGTAGAAGTCGCCGACCTCCACGTCCTTCATCGCCTTCATGGGGTTGTAGGGTGTGAACTCATCGACATCGCTGTCGTCGCCCAGCCCTGCTTCGGGATGCTTCTTGGCATCATCGGCGGGAGGGGAGATGTCGATTTCCGTCTGCTTGCTGGAGCTTTCCCCCGGAGGGACGTTGTCATCCCGTGGTGGCGATTCGCGGTTGTCTTTGGGCGGGGCAGCCGACTTGTCGGTGGGAACCTGTTCGACCGGCTGCTGGTCTTGTGCGACCGCAGCACCCGTAAACAAGAGACAAACTAAGGCGAGAATCAGACAACGGAACCGCACACTCATATTGTATTTCAACCCGGCATTTCTGTTCAGCACTCGGTTATCGTGAGCGGCCGCTTTCCTTCGCGATCCCCCTGTGCCGTCCGCGCATTCTGAGAGTCTGCTATCGCTGGACGCTTTCTTTTCGCCGGACGTGCAGCACCTTGGTCACTTCGGCAACCACGTCGCCGGCTTCATCCTTCACCGCAACCAGAAATGTCGGCTCATATTTCTCTTGAACCTTGAGCTTCTCGCGAATTTCGTCGAGCTGTGCATCAATCAGGCGAAACTCGGCCCTGACTCGTCCCTTCCCGGGCTTGCGAAAGCGGATGCTGGCCGCCTTGTCCCACACAATGTAATCGCGGCCTAGGTTTTCCATCAGCATCAGCATGTAGAACGGATCCGTCATGGAGTAGAGCGAGCCCCCATAGTGAGTACCGACGTAGTTGCGGTTAAAGAAGCGCAGCTTCATTTCGACATCGACATCCCGGTTGGAGCGCCAGCGCACGCGAATTCCGGCGCCCAGAAAGGGCGGCCAGATGTTGATGCAGCGCAGCATGAGTCGTTGAAGTCTGGTGCTCATCGGTCAGCGAAAGCGAGAGGACGGAGAGAGGTGTTAGCGAAGATCGCCCCGTGCGCTCAAGGTATTGCTAATGCGTCATGTTACTCCATTTGCGCTATACTCCGGGCGCTGAAAAAGTGACTGGAATTAGACACCTCTCAGGTTCTCCTTGTACGCCAAAACGTCTAATCGACTAGTGAGTGCTAACTGCGATGCTTGACGCAGGAAATGGAGGTTATTTGTGAAGAAATATTTAGCTCACTTGATTGCATTAGGAGGTTTCGTACTACTACTAAGCGGGCTGGTACAGGCGCAGAACTTACAAAGTCGCGTTCGCGCGGACGTGCCGTTCGAATTTCGTGCAGGTTCCACGAATCTTCCCGCGGGAGTATACCTGTTTAACATCGACCCTATCGATCAGACCGTCACGGTAGAACAGAATTCGACAGGACATGCGGTGTTCGTTGGTGGAATGCCCGCTGATCCTATCCAAAACGGCCAGCCAGTGCTGACTTTCCGCCTTGTGGAAGGCGAGTACCAGTTGACGAAATTGCAAGGCGATAGCGTGGGTCTAGCGTTCGCGGTGCCAAGAACACTGCCGACCGTAGCATCAACGGGAAGCAATAATGCAGCCGGCATGCATTGATAAGGGCTGCGCCGACGACCGGCCTGCGACGAACGACAAGGGCCGCCTTCGCGGGCGGGCTTTACCATGTTAGAGGCTTTTTCGGCCGGTCGGTGAAAAGGTCTGTGTGCAAAAGCGGGCGCACTACTGAGTTTGCGCTGACGGCGATGCCGACGCCGACTCCGTGAGGCTGTTCGTCATCAGGGTTATGTCCACGCGGCGGTTGCTGGCCCGCCCGGCGGCGCTGCTGTTGTTGGCCACGGGATTGTCTTTGCCTAGACCAAGCAGGTAGATCTTGTACGCGGGAACATTATATTTCTGGGCCAAATACTGAATGACGACGTCTGCGCGGCGCTGGCTGAGCGCATAGTTGTAGTCGGCGGGGCCGGTCGAATCGGTATAGCCTTCAACCTGAATGATGTAGTGTTTCTGGCTGCCCAGTTGCTGCGCAAACTGGTCGAGCGTCTCCTTGCCCTTGCGCGTGAGATCGGATCTATTGAAGGCGAACAAAACCGCGATGTTGTTGACCGGTTTGTAGTTGTCAAGGTTCTCAACCGCGCCTGCAAGGCTGGTCACGCGATGCGAGGCTTGAGTCGCGTTTTGATTGGCCTGATCGGCTGTTTGACCAGCGGCCAAGGCCTTCTGGTCGGCGGCGGCGGCCTGGGACTTCGCCTGCTGAATGCCCTGTTGGGCGCGCGCGTCGGTGTCGCGGATGTCGCGAGTATTCTTCGCGGTCAGATCATCTAATTCATTGACCTTGTTGATCGTCGGTGTCACTTCGCTACGAACATAGCTCTTGGTGGCGCAGCCCACCGTAAACGGCAGGCTGGCCGCCACGAGCACCGCGAGCAAGGAAAATCGAGTCATGGAGTAAGCTCCTCGCAAACTGTCGCCACGGGTTCGACTCACCGTCGGCCTACTGCAACAAGAGCAAGCTGGCTGCCATTGTCGAGCAGCAGCAACGGCCATAATTGCCCTTTAGTTTCAGCGGACTACGAGCGCCCGCGAACTGCCCGGCGGAAATCAACCGGGAGACCGGATAATCCTGACGTGCGGAGTAGAATTTTTACCAAGTAGCCTGAATGGATCTTCACCAGAAAATTCGCACATTGCCAGCCTCGCCCGGGGTATATCTCTACAAGAACGCCGACGGCGAGATCATCTATGTGGGCAAGGCCAATAGCCTGCGCGCCCGCGTACGCTCGTATTTTCTGGAAGGCGCCGCCGTCAACGCCAAGACCGGATCGCTGCTGCGCGAAGCCGTCGACCTCGACTACATCGTGGTGGACAACGAGAAGGAAGCGCTGGCGCTCGAGAACAACCTGATCAAGCAGAAGAAGCCGCGCTACAACATCCTTCTGCGGGACGACAAAACTTATCCCTACATTAAGCTGACCATCGGCGAGCGCTATCCGCGGGTCTATGCAACACGCCGGTTGCGCCGCGACGGCTCGCTCTATTTTGGGCCGTATTTTCCGACTAGCCTGGCGTATCGGATAGTCGATCTCATTCATCGCCACTTTCTGATTCCCTCGTGCAAGCTCGACCTGAACCGCTCTTATCCGCGACCTTGCTTGCAGTTCTACATCGGACGCTGCCTGGGACTGTGCGTGGACGGGTTGACCACGCCCGAACGCTACGCCGAAGCCGTGCACGACGTTAAGATGTTCCTCGAAGGCCGAGGCGCCGATCTCTCCCGTTCGTTACAGCAACGCATGGCGACTGCAGCCGAGCGCCAGCAATACGAGCTGGCGGCGAAGTATCGCGATCTCATCTCGACCGTCGAGTTGCTGGACAAGAAACAGCGCATAGCCGCAGTTGAGGGCGATGATGCCGACGTCTTCGGCTATCACTACGAAAACGAGATGCTGGCCGTGAACCTGTTCCACATGCGCGGCGGCAAGATCGTGGACAAGCGCGAGTTCTTTTGGGAAGACCTCAGCGGCATGGTAGGTACGGCAGGCTTCGAACCGGGAGAATTCTTTTCGGCGCTGCTGAAGCAGGTGTACCTGGATCAGCAATATGTCCCGCACACTATCTACGTTCCGGTGGACTTCGAAGATCGCATAACGCTGGAGGAGGTGCTGTCGGAAGGCCAGAAGCGGCGGGTGCAGATCCACGTACCCCAGCGCGGCGAGAAGCGTTCGCTGATTGACCTGGTGGGACAAAATGCCAAGCAGGCGTATGATCAGCGCTTCCGCGTCATGAAGCCGGCGGCGAAGGCGATCCAGGAGGCGTTGCAGGACGCGCTCATGCTACCCGAGCTGCCAAGGCGGATTGAATGCTTCGACATATCGCACATACAGGGCGCGGAGACGGTTGCGTCAATGGTAGTGTGGGAAGACGGCAAGATAAAGAAGCTCGACTATCGCAAATTCATCATCAAAGGCGTGAACGGAGTAGACGACTTCGCCTCCATGCGCGAGGTGGTCACCCGGCGCTACAAGCGAGTGCAAAACGAGAAGCAGATGATGCCAAGCCTGGTGCTCATCGATGGCGGCATCGGACAATTGCACGCGGCCGCGCAAGCCCTTGAAGGACTGGGGATCATCAACCAACCGCTGGCCGCGATCGCCAAGCGGGAGGAGATTATCTATGTCCAGGGCCAGGAGGACGAGCCAGTCGTGCTCGACTGGCATTCTCCGGTGCTGCACCTGGTGCAACTGGTGCGCGATGAGGCCCACCGCTTTGCGGTGACCTTCCATCGTAAGCGGCGGCAAATGCGCGACCGTAAGACCGAGCTGCTGGACATCCCGGGCGTGGGGGAAAGAACCACCACCCGCCTGTTGCAGCACTTCGGCAGCTTGCAGGCCGTGAAGGAGGCAGATGCGGCGGCGCTCGCGTCGGTGGTGAGCCGCCCACAAGCCCAGGCGATTCTGCGCTATTTTCACAAGGACGAAGCGTCCGCTGAAACGTCTGAAGCTTCAGTGGCAAAATAGGTCTGAGGTTATAGCAATGGATGTAAGCAGCGATTCAAGGAGTCGGCTGGTAATTCTCTGCGTATGCGTGATGCTGCTGGTTTGGATCGTGGGTTTCGGCTTTGACCGGGTGCTGGCCAAGGATGGCGTCACCCGCACGGACATTTTGCTTACCTCGAATTTCCTTACTGGCGTTGTCACCGGCTTTCTGTTCTTCAGTCTCGGCAATTACGAACGTTTGCGGCGCGAGCTAGTGCGCGACCGGCTGAGCATCATCGCTGAGATGAACCACCACATTCGCAACGCGCTACAGGTGATCACCTATGCCACCGCCTCGAAAACGGAGGCCGGCTCGGTAGAGCTGATCCGTAGCTCGGTGGAGCGCATTGAGTGGGCGCTACGCGAAGTACTGCCTGGACACGTAACATCACCGGAGCCTCCTGCAGAGCGGGAAAGGCAGGAGGAGACGACACACGCGAGTTGAGGGAATGCAAGCAGTTTAGAAAGTAGTGTGATCGGATCATGCCCGGGCAGAGCGGAGCTTTCAGCGCGCATTAGCAGGCAAACAAAATGCTTGGCCGATTGTCAACGCCAGCCTAAAGGCTGGCTCTGCCAAGCCTTACACCAAGAGCGAAACTCCCTTAGTAACGCCGTTATCCTCACCACGAAGAGCTTCCACAATTTACTATGTACCGGAATTGCGTTTCGGCTAAATGCCACGTACTAGTGGAGGGTACATGAGCTCAGAGATGGAAGCGCTGGATAAAGCGAAGGAAGCAGCCGCCGAAGCCAGGGAGAGAAGGCACCTGGCGCCGGTCAGCCTCACCATGGCGATTCTGGCAGTACTGGTCGCGACCGTTTCGCTGATGGGACATCGGGCACACACGGAAGAAATCCTGATGCAAACCCGGGCCACCGACCAGTGGGCTTATTACCAGGCAAAGAACATGCGCCGCAATAATCTGGAGGCGCTCGACGATGTGCTTACTGCGCTGGAGAACACCAAGGCCGACCGCGCCGCCGAGGTGCAGAAACACTTTCATGAGGAGATTGACAAGTATCGCGATCAGCAGAAGGACATCCAGAACGAAGCTCGTGGACTGGAGGCGGAAGTGGGACACGCCAGCCGTCGCGCCGATCGCTTCGACCTGGGCGAGGTGTTTCTGGAGATCGCGTTGGTAGTCACCTCGGTCACCTTGCTCACGGACAGACGCGGATACTGGTATTTTGGGATCGTTTTGGCTGTTATCGGAATAGTTGCGGCCAGCAGCGCCTTGCTCACGAACTGAGACCCAATATGGTTCGGTTCCAACGAACCTCATCGAGTTCGCGTAACTTATAGCGGAGATCCTGGTTTGTACGTTGGGTGACAAAAGCAAAAAATACTTCCGCACTCCTACGGCCTGCTCGTGATGACAAAAGTAAGGCGCTTTAGTCGCGGCGCTCACACCCCAATCCACGCAAAAGCGGCGTGGCTTGGGGGCCCCGGCCAGCGCCACACCACGCGTGTCTCCGCAAGACTACGCTAGTTCGAAAATTGACCTAGAGAAAAGCAAAGTCTCGCCTACGGCTCCCAGCCCTCTTGCCCTACCAGCGGAACGAAACGGCAATGCTCGTGCGAAGTCACGATGGTCTCCGCTCCGACCTTCCGCACGAGCTGGACCTGCTGCTCAAAGCGACTCCCTACTGGCACAACTAAGCGGCCGCCGGCGGCAAGTTGCGCCACCAGGCTTTCGGGAATTTTCGGCGCCGCGGCCGCGACAAGCACCGTGTCGAACGGCGCATGTTGCGGCAGACCGACGCTTCCATCGCCGGCCACGACGTGAACGTTGGCGTATCCGAGCCTCGCCAAGATCGACAGCGCTTTCGTCGCCAGTTCTTCCTGACGCTCAACGGTCCACACCTCAGCCGCCAACTCACCTAGGATGGCGGCTTCGTATCCCGTGCCTGTGCCCACTTCCAGTACGCGGTCTGCCGGATTCAACTCCAGTGCCGCGACCATTGCTGCCACAATGTAGGGTTGGGAAACCGTCTGGCCTGCGCCGATGGGGAGCGGGTGATCCCCGTAAGCGTTGCCAAGGTCCTCACTGGCGATGAACTCCTCGCGCGGGACTTTTCCCATCGCGGCCAGCAGACGCGCATCGCGAATGCCGCGCGAGCGCAGCTGCTCCTCCACCATGCGGGCACGCTGGCGCTCCGGGGTTTCGGTGCCATGGCCGTTGTTGAAGAGAGTGGATGGCATATAGCAATTAGCATTTAGCAAGCGGACCTGAAGGTCCGCTCTACCCTTGTCTGCACCAGCTTACGGCCTGCGCCCGCGCGTGCCATTTTGCCAGTCGTCCCATAGGCCGAAGCCCTTCATCTGATCGTCGAGATGAGTGTCCTTGAAAGTCGCTTCGATCTCGGCCCGGGTGAGCCGCGGACCAATCCGCTGTGGCGCGTTGGCCAGCTCAACCATTAGCTCCGCAGCCATGGCTTCGTTCTTCTTGAGTTGCGCGAAGTCAACCTTATCGAAGGTGTCGGAGCTGGCGTGATAGTTGATCAGGTAGTTCGCTTCTGCCTGGTTCGGCAGGATGGTGGGAACGCCTTGCATCATGAAGTCGTAATTGTCGGTGCCAACCGTGGCATCGTTGGTCACCTGGTTCGCATTCCACTGCGCAAACGACTGCACCATCGGCAGAAGGGCCGCATCAACGCCCTTTCTTCCGCCGGTTGAGAAGCTGGTGATCGGGCCGCTGCCCTCATCCAGCACCAACTCACCGACAATGCTGTCGAGTTCGTTGTGGTGGGCGCGCACATATGCGTATGAACCGAGCAGGCCTTGTTCTTCGCCGGAGAACAGAATGAAGCGCATGGTCCGCTTCGGACGAATGCCCGCAGCCTTGATCGCCCTCAATGAGTCGATCACCAGCGCCGCATTGCATCCGTTGTCGAGCGCGCCGGTGCCAAGTTCCCATGAATCCAGATGGGCGCCCAAAATCACGATTTCGTTCGGCAGTTCGGTTCCCTTCAGCTCTGCCACTACGTTGCGGGTCGTGATTGTTGGGCCAATTTGATTCGGCATGGAGAGCGACATCTGGACCTTCTCACCGTGCGCCAGCAACCGCGCAACCCGTTCGGAATCTTCGCGCGCCAGCAGCACCTGAGGAATGACGTCAATATCTCCATTCATGGCGTTGATGTGGCGGTAGAGCAGGTCGTGCTCCCGGCTGGAGGTAAAAGCGATGGCCATGGCCTTGCCCTTACGGGCCAGGCCAATAATTCCAGGCGCACGATAATACTCCTGAAAAAGGTCGTCCCAGGTCTTCAATACATCGCTGTGCACCAGCACGATGGCGCCGGACACGTCTCCGGCTTTGGCGAATTCCGCAGCGGTCCCCATGCCGACATCCACCACGCGCACCGTCGTCGGCTTCAAGGCTGGTCCCCACGCGATTGAGTGCGCACGCACGTAAAACTTTATCGGAGCGACGACTTCAACTTCGGTGGCGCCTTCGGCCCAAGCGGTTGGTATGGTGAATTCTTCGGCGTGAACCGAATCGGCTCCGGCAGCTTTGAAGGCGTCAACCGCCCACTGCGCTGCCTGGTTGAAGGCCGGCGTCCCCGGTATGCGTCCACCAATTTCGTCGGTGAGCACACGCAGGTTTTCTTGGAGCGGGCTCGATGGATCGAGCGCCTGCTGCATGACGGCGTCAGTCGATTGGGCGAGACCGATACCGCTGTTGCTTAGCAGCAGCGCACAGATGAGAACAGTAATTCGGCATTTGCGCATGACGAAGGGAATTATACGCAAGGGCCAGCTGTCTCTCGCCGGCAATGTAGAAATTAGGACGCGCTAAATCGTCAAGCACGCAGATCACCGGTGATATGCGATTCCTAGCCACCATCACCGCTACGGAAAGCCCGCCGGGAGTAGCATGGCAGCACTATGAAAACACGTACCAAGGTGTTCGCCCTTCTCCTGCTCAGCGCTTCCATGCTGTTTGTACAAAGTCAGACGCCCGCGGCGACCCTGGCGGGTCCGCAGGCTCCGGAGCGGGTCGCGGCCGACACACCGAAGACGACCGTGATGGGAAACACGTTCATCGCTCCAAAGGACTGGACGGTGACGGTGAAAGGCTCGGCGACGATCCTGGAAGCTCCGGAGGGTGGTTCGTGGATTGCGCTGGTGGACGTTGCGGCAAAGGACGATGACGAAGCACTGGCCGAGGCATGGAAGGCGTACATGCCGGAGGCGAAGTGGCCGGTAAAGGTCAGCAACGATCTTCCGGACCGCGATGGCTGGAGTAAGCGCCGCCAGTATGAATACCTGACCTCGCCGAATGAGAAGCGCACCGTGGCCGCGGTGGTCCAATACGCGGGCACGAGCTGGACAGTTGTAATCGAAGACATGGCCGACGCTGTGGCCGAGAAGCGCGGCGGACAGCTCGGCGTGGCGCTGGGAAGACTGTTGCCGAAGGGCTATTCGCGCGAATCCTTCGCCGACAAGAAGGCGAACACGCTGGACCAGGCGCGTATCGCGGAACTGGGCCGCTTCATCGAGCAAGGAGAAAAGGAAACGGGAGTTCCAGGAGTCGCGCTCGGACTGGTACAGGACGGGAAGGTGATCTTCGCCGATGGTTTTGGCGTCAAGGAGCTGGGCGGCACGGCGAAGCCGGATAGCGAGACGCTGTTCATGATTGCGTCGAACACTAAGGCGCTGACCACGCTGATGCTGGCAAAGCTGGTAGATGAGCACAAGATGAACTGGGACACACAGGTCACGGCGCTGTATCCCGATTTCAAGCTGGGCGACGCCGCGACGACCAAGAGCGTGCTCGTCAAGCAGCTGATCTGCGCGTGTACCGGAATGCCTCGGCAAGACCTGGAGTGGCTCTTCGAGTACGGGAAGATGACTCCGGAAAGTTCAATGACGCTGCTGGGGACGATGCAGCCTACGTCGAAATTCGGCGAGCTATTCCAGTATTCGAACCTGATGGCCGCGGCCGCCGGCTACACCGGTGGACACGTACTGTATCCCAACATGGAAGTTGGCAAAGCCTATGACAAAGGGATGCAGACCCTGGTGTTTGATCCGCTGGGAATGACGGAGACTACATTCGACTTTGAGAAGGCGGAGAAGGCAAATCATGCCGAGCCACATGCGCCGGACATCGATGGAAAACCTGCGAAGGCGCTGATGGCAGTGAATTACGCGGTCATTCCGGTGCGTCCGGCGGGCGGGGCGTGGAGCAGCATTGACGACATGCTGAAGTACGTTTCCATGGAACTGGCCGATGGCAAGCTGCCGGACGGCCAGACGTACATCGACCCGGAGCCTCTGCTGGAGCGTCGTAAGCCGCAGGTGTACATGAGCAAGGACGATTCCTACGGCATGGGACTGATGGTGGATAAAACGTACGGAGTCCCGGTGGTCCATCACGGTGGAGACATGATCGGCTATCACAGCGACATGATTTGGCTGCCGCAACAGAACGTCGGAGCCGTGATCCTGACCAATGGCAACCCCGGGTGGCTGATCCGGACCCGGTTCCGCCGCAAGCTGCTGGAGGTTCTCTTCGATGGGCGTCCGGAGGCCGACAATCTACTGGCGGCGGATGCGAAAAGCTTTTTCGCTGAGATCGCTGCGGAGCGCAAGCTTCTGACCGTGCCGGCCGACGCCACGGAAAGCACGAAGCTAGCGAAGCACTATTGGAATGCGTCCTTAGGAGATATCGATGTGACCATGGCGAGTGGGAAGACGTACTTCGACTTCGGCGAATGGAAGAGTGAGGTCGCGACCAAAAAAAACCCCGATGGGACAATCTCTTTCGTGACCACCGTGCCAGGCATGGCGGGATTCGACTTCGTGGTTGGCGCAGGCGCGAAGAAGACACTGATCACGCGAGATGCTCAGCACGAGTACATATTCGACGAGAAGTAGGTTGGCATAGATTTAACCTTCTTGTGATAAGGCGATTTATCGCCAGCAACTCTTAACGTTAGTTGTGGCATGGAGACGAAGCGACCTGCTCTGCGGTGCTGCGGTGCAAGGCTGCTAGAGCGGAGAACCGCTGTTCATAGGGAACCTTCGCAGCAAGTTTGTAACGACCACCTGTCCAGAGATAAAGGGCTGCTTGACGCGGCTGCCACAGCCCTGAAGGTCGATGACGGAATTGTTTGCCAGAGTAAAACAGCATCACTTGTCCGGCGTCACTCCAAACGAACTCTGGCGCTGACTCCGACCACTCATCAAACACGGGTTCGCTAGGCTTCGGCGTGAGGGGGAAAACTGTTGTGCAGACTCCTGTTCCACACTCCCAAACCGCAGCCAAGCCGTTCGGCAAAACGGAAATCGGCCACGCATACAAAAACCCCCGCTCGCCCTTATGATGTGCAATAGTAACAGCCCTGCCCGATTCGTCGGTGTAGGTGATGTCCAGCATCGTGTAATCCTCATGCGCAGCCACTGTGACCCTGTATGTGCCAGTGCAATTCGTGAGGCTGATGTCCCAGAGGTTATTTGGCTCCTCCGCCCGGCTCAGCACAGCCAAAGACACGGCGCACACCAGTAGTGCCAATGATTTCCACGATTTCATAAATCGAGTATAAAGCCGTTTATCGCAAGAGGTCTGTGAGGGAATGGGCATTGTTGGCGAGAACAGGGCGGGTGCCCCAGCCTGGTGCCCCAGGTTCGCGTCCGTCTTTTGGACGCTAACCTGGGTTGAGAAAGATTCGGACTGGCGCACCAACGTTTTCATCCACAATCTCCGGCGTCCACTCGGATTCGGTCTCCCCCACATCACTGTGGTAAGGAACAGAATCCACCCCGTGAGGAGTGTCGAGCCTGCGATCCCAGGTTAGCCCAACCCCAGGGCGAACCTGGGGCACAGGCAGTTTCACAAAGTGATCCCGAAACGGAACGCCGACCCGGACTACCTGTTTAACGGCGATATTACGCCATCTATGCTCCGCCTTCCCTGCTATTCTTCGGATTATGAAGAGTTTCGTCAGTGTGTCTGCTTCGATCACCCTCGCGCTGTTGCTTGTGATAGCACCGCACTCTGACGCTCGGCCCCAGAGCGCGGCCCAACTGCCCTGTCCCGACACCGTCGATACGAATGGCACATACGTCAACGCTTCCTATGGATTTTCCATCGTGATTCCCGCGGGTCTGAAGGGGACTTGGAACTCCGCTCGCTGTGTTGCTAGTAATGGCGGCTGCGTTTGCATGTCAGATCACGGAAGAATCATCCCTCTCTCCGAGGGGCAGAACGACACTGATCACTGGATTGAAGCGTATGCGGGGTTTGCCGCTGATCTGGACGAGCCGACACTTCAAGGTGAGGTTGATAGCCGCCTTGACTGGGTTCGGGAAAGGAGCATAGCTGGATCGGTTTCGGTCTTGAAAAGGTCAGACATCAGAATCGGCGGGATCGATGCCAAAAGGGTCATCGTTCGTTACCGCGATAAAGAGTCAAACCGCTTAATGGTGGAAGATTTCGTTGAAGCGCTCCGAGGAAGTGCGGAGGAAGTGGAGTATTCGGTCTACCTGCGCAGCCCCGTCGATACTTATGAACGGGACAAACCTAATTTCGATCACGTGCTGAGCAGCTTCGCCCTAACGCACTGCGATCACTGTTGATAACAGCCTATACCAGCGAGTCACGGCAGCAATTTTCAGTCGTAATATTCCAGCCCCAAGTGCGTGATCATCTCTTCGCCCTTAAGGTGGCGCAAGGTGTTCTTCAGCTTCATGGACTGGATGAACAGGTCGTGCTCGGGATACAACCCTGGCACCGTCATCGGCGACTTGAAGTAGAAGCTTAGCCACTCCTGAATGCCCAGGCCGCGCAGCTCCGACGACCGCTTGGCCAGGTCGAGGAAGAGCACCAGGTCGAGCACGATCGGCGCGGCCAGGATGGAGTCGCGGCACAGAAAATCGACCTTGATCTGCATGGGATAGCCGAGCCACCCGAAGATGTCGATGTTGTCCCAACCTTCTTTGTTATCACCACGTGGCGGATAATAGTTAATGCGGACCTTATGGCAGATATTGCCGTAGAGCTCGGGATAAAGCTCGGGCTGAAGAATGTGTTCCAGCACCGACAGCTTCGACTCTTCCTTGGTCTTGAAGGAGCCGGGATCGTCGAGCACTTCGCCGTCGCGATTGCCGAGAATGTTGGTGGAAAACCAACCGTTCAGACCGATCATACGCGCCTTGAAGCCGGGCGCGAGGATGGTCTTGATAAGCGTCTGCCCGGTCTTGTAATCCTTGCCGCAGATGGGCGCTTCGTTCTGCTTCGAGAGTTCGAGCATGGCAGGAACGTCGACGGTGAGGTTTGGCGCGCCGTTGGCGAAGGGCACACCTTCCTTCAGCGCGGCGTAAGCGTAGATCATCGACGGTGCGATGTTCGCATCACTCGCGTGCAGACCCTTTTCGAATGCCTCGACCGATTTGTGAACCTTTCCGGGCCTGATGAAGGTCTCCGTCGAGCCGCACCAGATCATGACCAGCCGTTCAGCGCCGCCGGACTTCTTGAAGTCGCGAATGTCGTCGCGCAATTGCTCGGCAAGCTCCATTTTGTTCTTGCCCTTCTTCACATTGGGGCCATCGAGATTCTTGACGTAGTTCTTGTCGAAGACGGCCTTTCGCGGTCTGATCTTCGAGAGGAACGGTTTGACCTGATCGAGCAGCGCAACGTCAAGCACGCCGGCCTTGCGGGCTGCCGAGTACATATCGTCTTCGAAGATGTCCCATCCGGTGAAGACCAGGTCATTCAACCCCGCCAGCGGCACGAAGTCTTTGATCTTGGGTGAGCGGCCCTCGGTGCGTTTGCCGAGGCGGATGGTACCCATCTGGGTGAGCGATCCGATGGGGCTGGAAATTCCCTTGCGTACGGCTTCGACGCCTGCGACAAATGTGGTTGCGACAGCGCCCATGCCGGGAATCATGATCCCGAGCTTTCCTTTAGCCGGGGCAATCTCGCCTTTGGCGGTATTCGTACTTCCCTGCTTCTTGCTGGTCGGCATACTATCAGTCCGTTTCATGAAAGAATGTACAAACTCGTTATCTTCTCGTAAGCGCTGCAAACATTGCAATTGAAGGTGCGTGAACGGACGCGTTTGCGGCCTGTGCAGCAATTTGAAGGATTTGGTGGAAAGCGATGGCGCACGAAAAAGTTGCACTCGTGACCGGAAGCTCAAGCGGCATTGGGCTGCTGACCGCCGTCGAGTTGGCGCTCAACGGCTATCGCGTGGTGGCCACCATGCGCAATCCGGCAAGCAGCGGTCGGCTGGAAGAAGCGGCGCAAAAAGCCGGTATCCGCTATCGTCTCGACCTGCGCCGCCTCGACATCACGGAATTCGATTCCCTTCCCGGTGCGGTGGAAGCAATCATAGGCGACTATGGACGCCTCGATGTGCTGGTCAACAATGCCGGATTCAGCGTGGCTGGGTTTGCCGAAGACATGACGCTTGACGAGCTTCGCCGCCAACTGGAAACCAATTTCTTTGGCAACGTGGCAATGACAAAGGCTGCGCTGCCGGTCATGCGCAAACAGAAGTCCGGGCACATCATCATGGTTACATCCGTCGCGGGACGGTTGAGCCATCCGATGCTGAGCGCCTACTGCGCGTCGAAATATGCGCTGGAAGGCTGGAGCGAGTCATTGTGCATTGAGACGCACTCGCTGGGCATTCGCGTGTCGCTGGTTCGAGCCTGGCTCGTACGACACCGACATCTGGGAGCGCAATGTGGTAATCGCGAGGGGCGCGCTCGACCCCGCTTCGCCTAACAAGGAGCGCAGCCAGCGCTTCGCCGAATTCATCAAGGCTAGCGCCAAACATCGTCGCGATGCTCGCGATGTGGCGAAGTTGATCGTTCGCATCGCGGAAAACCCCAACCCGAAGCTTCGCTATTTGATTGGGACTGACGCAAAAATACAGGTCTGGTTGAAGAGGATCTTGCCGTGGCACACGTACGAGCGGATTGTAGCGAAGACAGCGAGGATCGATTGAAAAGCAACCAGCAGTTCAGCAGTTGGCGGTCACACCTGGCCGAGCCTCGCTTACTAGTTGATTTTGCCACTCTCTACTCCGCAACCTCTTCCACCGCTTCCCTCCCCACTCTATGCTGCACGTGGGACCACACGAAGTAAACGACGGCAATCAGGATGATCGCCAGAATCACGGCATCGAGGCGATGAAACCACATTTTCAAACGTGGATCGGTATCCCAACGTTCGCCTAATCGCATACCCACGTACGCCAGCATGAAGCACCAGGGCCATGATCCGATAAATGTGTATACGTGAAACTTGAGGCGGGGCATGCGCGCGATTCCGGCGGGCAGCGCGATGAAAGTGCGGATTACCGGCAGCAGGCGCGCGATCAGTACCGCAATGGAGCCGCGCCGCTCGAAGAAGCGGTCGGCGATGCCGAGCTCACGATGGCTG
The DNA here is from genome assembly GCA_963836295.1 of uncultured Acidobacteriaceae bacterium. Classification (GTDB taxonomy): domain Bacteria; phylum Acidobacteriota; class Terriglobia; order Terriglobales; family Acidobacteriaceae; genus Bog-257. The sequence goes on from CAWIIY010000018.1 coordinate 337,938, forward strand.
AGGAAGATGTAGCGGCCATAGCGCTCGACCAGCGGGCGTCCGCCGAAGTAGCCGATCTCGTAAGCCAGCACTGAACCCAGGTTGCAGCCGAGCGCGCCCCACGTTGCAACGGCCAGCAGCGAGAAGCGTCCGGTGTAAACCAGGTATCCGGAGAACGGCATGATGATTTCCGACGGCAACGGAATGCAGGCCGACTCGATGGCCATCAGCAGCATCACCCCACCGTAACCCGCAGCCGAGATGACGCTGACGATCCACGCACCTACGATTTCAAGAATGTGAGCGATCATGTTGTGTGAATTAACTCCCAACCCTGTAGTTTGTCATTCCGACCGAGCAGCCGTGGTGTTCGGCTGCGAGCGGAGGAATCTGCGGTTACAGGAGGCGCAACCGCAGATCCTTCGACTGCGTTCGATCGCTGCGCGATCCCACTTCGCTTGATTACATAACGACGTCGGCTCCAGGACTCGAGTACATTGATGGTGCAATCCGATCAAGCGGCTCAAGAAGGAGCCGACCATGTTGATTATAGGATGCGATTACCATCCCGGGTTTCAGCAAGTAGCGATCTTTGACAAACAGACGGGCGAGATCAGGCAACGGCGACTGGCGCATCCGCAGGAGGCCATGGAGTTCTACCGTGGTTTACCCGCGGGGGTGCTGGTGGGAATCGAAAGCACGGGGTTCAGCGGGTGGTTCGAGCGCCTGCTGGAAACGCTGGGACATGAAGTATGGATGGGCGATGCTACCCAGATCCGGGCTTCGATGACGCGCAGGCAGAAGACCGACAAACGGGATGCCGAGCACATCGTGAAGCTGCTGGTGGAAGAACGTTTTCCGCGGATCTGGGTGCCCTCGGCGGAGGACCGGGATGCGCGGCAGTTGCTGGTGCATCGTCACAAGCTGGTGCAGTGGCAAACCCAGGTCAAGAATCAGTTGCAGTTTCTGGCCCTGAATCAGGGGCTGCAGCTGAAGTGGCGACTGTGGACGCGCAGCGGACGGCAGAAGTTAGAAGCCCTGCCGTTGGGTGGGTACGCGGCACAACGGCGGACGACTTTGCTGGGGCTGCTGGAGCAGTTGGAACAGCAGATCGCCAGCCTGGATACGGCGGTGCTGTGCGAAGCCCAAGCGCGACCCGATGCGGTGCGGCTGATGACCCATCCCGGAGTGGGGCCGGTGATCAGTTTGGCTTTCGTGGTTACGCTGGGCCCAGTGGAGCGATTTGCCGGAGCGCGCCAGGTGGCCAGCTATTTCGGACTGATTCCGCGGGAGCACTCCAGCGGAGGCAAGCAGCGGTTGGGCGGCATCAGCAAGCAGGGCAATTCGTTTGTGCGCTACCTGCTGGTGCAAGGCGGGCATAGTGCGGCGCGCCTGGACCCTGAGTTGAAACGTTTTTACGGCCACTGCAAGCACACTCACGCGCACGCGGGAGTGGCCAAAGTAGCGGTGGCCCGCAAGCTGGCGGTGCGGTTGTATTGCATGTTGCGTGACGGCATCAGCTATGCCGAGTGGCGCAGCCGCCGGCGCTCGCATGCAGGTGAGCCCGAGTCATACTGTGGTCGAAAGTAGACCGAACGCTTGAGTGGGCAGCCTGCCTCCCGGCCGCCGAGGGTGGGGAGATCGAAGCCGTAATCATGGGCCAACCTCCCCGCGGGGGGAACGGGAGGCCCGAAGAGATGGCTGGTGGGAGTGCCGGGGACGGTCCCATCGCCGGATTACAGAAGAACGAGCCGAAGATCGGATGCCAGGAAAGACAAAATCTTCTGCTAAGAAACGAAGCTCAGCTCTACCGCGCTGCGCTTCGTTCCTGGCTCCATGGTGGGCGAGCCGGAAGCGGCGTCAAGGGTCGAGATGAACGCCACAAGAGGGCGCCCTTGACCCCGCTTCCGGCTCGCAGAGGATTCGTGTGCTCTTGACAACGCCGACGTCGTTATAGACAGAATGACGGCGGAAAAGGTCGTCAATCGCGACCCGGCAGCTTCCCGTTCAGCCACTCGCCCAGCTTCTGCACCGGAAGCCGAACGCCGAGGAAGAACTGCCCGAACAAAGCGTATTCAGCGCTTACCTGATCGAAGCGCATCTCGTAAATCAGCTTCTTGAACACCAAAGGATCGGGAGCGAAGAGGTCAACTCCCCACTCCCAATCGTCGAAGCCGATGGAGCCGGTGATGATTTGCTGCACCTTGCCGGCGTAGCGGCGGCCCACTGCGCCGTGTTCTTCCATCTGTCGCTGGCGCTCTTCGATCGGCAGCATATACCAGTTCTTCTCTTCCCCGCGCTTGCGGTCCATCGGATAGAAACATAGATACCGGCTGGCGGGAATCTTGGGATACAGCCGCGGACGCATCGCCTCGCGCTGGCGCCCCAGCGTCTCTTCCACTGTTTCGTTCCACTCCTTGGAAAGCGGCTTCACCCCGCGCTCGGCGAGCTGCCGGAAGAGCTTCACGCTGGAGTCATACAAGCCCAGCTCGATCACCGACAGATAGGAGTGCATGGGCTCGACAAAATCCTGCAAGGCGGTTCGATTCAGCTGCAGCTCCGCCATGTTGAGCTCGTCGAGCGAGTCGCGAAAGTGAACGAGCATCAGATCGCCCTTGTGACCGAGCATGGAATATACGGCACTTTGCCCAGCTTCTTCGCTTGCGGAAAACGCCGCTGCCGCTTCGCGTGCAATGTCCGATTGGCGCGAGGGATCCAGCTTGCGCCACTCCGGCCAGCGAAAGCGAAACATCTGATGCAGCACGCTCAACCCTTCAAGGGTCAGTGGCACGGCTGGCAGATCGGTGGACACAGCCTGTACTCCGGCATTCGTGGACGCCATCGGCAAACTCCAACTGTCGATTGATGATGGTGCTCCAATCATTGTAATCTGCCGGGGAGGACATAACTCATGGCACGCGGCATTATGCTTCGCCAGCCGTCTCGGAGTGGACGTCACGACAAAGTCGCGAGTTCACCTGTGCGGGCAAGAGGTGGAACCACAAAATCGTCACTGCAGAAACCGGCCAAAATCACGCCTCCCAAGAGAGCGAAGAAAATCGCGCCCGCGAAACCCACGCGCAAAGCCGCTGGTGGGGCGGTCAAAAGCTACAATCCGACCGCGCCCGAGCGCATCAATGAGATCCTCGAGCGATTGGATCAGCGCTATCCCGGCGCGACCTGCGCTCTGCATCACGACAGCGCGTGGGAGTTGCTGGTGGCGACGATTCTCTCGGCGCAATGCACGGACGTTCGCGTCAACATGGTCACGCCCATCATCTTCGAAAAGTATCCGACTCCGGAAGCGTTCGCCGCGCTCGAGCCAGAGGATCTCGAGCCCGACATCCGCTCGACAGGATTCTTCCGCAATAAGTCGAAGTCGGTGGTTGGCGCGGCGCGCAAGCTGATCAGCGAATTTGGCGGGCAGGTGCCACGCACCATGGACGAGCTGCTGCAATTGCCCGGAGTTGCGCGCAAGACCGCGAACGTCGTATTGGGCACCTGGTACAAGATCGCCGACGGCGTGGTGGTCGATACGCATGTGCAACGCATCTCGCGCCGCCTGGAGCTGACGAAAAACGAAGAGCCGCAGAAGATCGAGCAAAACCTGATGAAGGTGATCCCGCGCGACAAGTGGATTATCTTTGCGCACCAGATCATCTTGCACGGTCGCGGGCTGTGCGTCGCGCGCAAACCCAAATGCGCCGACTGTCCGCTGGAGAACCTATGCCACGCTGCTGACAAGACGTGGAGCACGGTGGAGATTCACAAATCGGCAAAGCCGTAGTGCTCGGGACGAGATGGGTTCGAAATAGTCGCAACGAGGTGCGAGTGCCCTCAGGGGCTAAAGCCCGCTCTGTTCCGCGTCTAACGGCACGGCTGAAGCCGTGCCTCTTCAAGAAGCTGTTGTAGGCAGGGCTGGTGGCCTCGCCTGCGAGGTTGGGACAAATAGACGCCAGCGACGCAGCGACGCAACGCCGCTCCGAGATGGCGAACGCGGTGTAAAATCCAGCCAGAACCAGTTTCGTGGTGAGCCGGTGAAGAGAGTTACAGCTTGTATTTTGCTCGTCCTTTTGGGTTTGGCGTTGGCCGTGCCGGCGGCCGCCCATGCTCCCAAGCAAACCAAAGCTGAGAAGCAGGCCCAGAAGTCATGGAAGAAATACAGCAAGCAGTACAACAAGCAGCAGAAGAAACAACTTAAAGCGCAAAAGAAGGCGATGAAGAAGTGGAACAAGAACCACCCAACGATCACGGTGACGTAAAGTGGCTTAGGCGGGCGCCACTGCCTGGAATCAGTGGCACCCCTTCCGAATTTTCCGTATCAGAACTTGATCCGACAAGACAGAAATTGCCGGACTTGTTCCCAAGCCGTAGGCACCACCGCCTGACGCCGTGCCGTAGAGATTGCCATGTGCGTCAAAAACCATCCGCAGCAACGACTTATTCAACTCCCGCAATTCGGCGGGCCGCCTAGCGGGTTGTAGTCGAACAGATTGTGCGGGACCATATCGAAGCCGCCCCAGTGCATCAGGGTGATGCCGGTGCGACCCCCATTGCCCATCTGGTTGTCGGCATCAGTGGGCTCGTGGTGGACGGAACCGGTATACCACAGCACCACACCGTCGCCAGCCCCACTTTTGGCAACTGAATTCGTGCCGGGAAATGCCGATATTTGGCGAACCGCCCTCCTGGGCCCATGCTGCACGAACGGCTGCAACAGAGCAGCGGTGACGTTTCGGAGACACTGCAGAATTTTGGTATGATTTTCGAGCTTCGCATGTCAAGAGCGATTTGCTTCGGATGGCGCGTCTTCCTCACCGATGAAGACAAATGGTCAGTCGGGCCCGAATGTCGCGTAATTTGGAGGATCCTATGCCTGCGCAGTCCATCGATGAATTGAAGAGTTCTTTCCCGGGTGACCTGCGTCTGGCCGAAATCAAGAAGAAGTACGATCCCAAGAACTTCTTCCGGTAAATCAGAACATTCGACCGGCTGAGTGACTTTCTGTCGGCCGCAATCCGATCTGCTCTAATTGACAAGACCTTTCAGTTCGTCCACCGGCGCTCGCGTCTGAATCGAGAGCCAAATTGTGCGGGGCAGGACTCTCCTCCCTGCCCCGAGTTGTGCTCCGCTTGTGAGAAACGGGGCGGCCATGGATCGGACCGCCCCGCTGAAATCCTAAACCCAACGACTCAGTTCTCGTTACTGATGGTTGCGGTCGTCCCATCAAACTTCGTGATGTTGATGGTGAACGGCTCGTTGTAGCCTTTGGCGCGGTCATGCAGCACGCTGAGCGCAACCTGCTCACCCAATAGAAGCGAATACAGGCTGGAACTGCGGAAGTGGATACCAGCGTGAATGCCGTGAGCAAAGGTGGTGTTGAAGCCATGCTTGGCCAGTTCTCCGTTGATGGTCAACTGGTCCCGGTCGTGGCCCGTGTAGGGCACCAGCGACAAGCCATCCGAACTTGGCACCATGATGTCCGAGCCGGCGGCCTGCAGCAGTGGCCGGAGCCCCTGGCTTCCATCGTAGAAGAACTTCAGCGCGGTGATGCAAGCGCCCCCAACGGTGCCGTGCCCGGTCGGGTAGCAGGGATGCGTTGGCGAGCCCTCCGGATATGCTTGTGGCAACAAGTAGCTGCCGTACTGTGAGTGGATAAGGGGAAGGACCGCCGAATTGAAGACATCCGAGTTGAGCGCCCCGGCCGCCTGCGGCATTGGATGCTGGTGGGTGAGCTTCGCCTGCACCAGGGCCCCATACTCCTCGGGACGGTTGCGGAGGTTGACAATCCACTTGTGGAACCACGCCGCCTTCAGGGCTCGCGTACCCATCTCAACCATCGTCGCCACAGCGTCAGAGTTGCAGAATACGCTGTTAAAGGTGACGAAGCCGTGCTCTGACCGCCCAACCCCATAGGGGGAGCCATAGGGGTTGCCCGGGTTCACCGGTGCGTGGATTCCCGCCAGGATAAGCAGGGCAATCAGGTACTCCTGAGTGAGCGTGTCCACGTGGCAGTAGGCGGCAAAGTCTCGCCCCATTCGGATGAACCGATACGTCGGATCAAAAGCCGGGGTCTGAGCCGGCGGAATGCCGTTCTGCACGTTCTGGTAGGCGCTGACCGAGGTCATGTAGTCGGCTCCGCCTTCGCTAATAGAAAGGAACCTTCGGAACTGCTGAGTGAGGGGCTGCACGCCGAGAAACGTCGGCTGGAGAAAGAACTGCGAGACATATGGCCCCATGACGTTTCCGTCGCCGGGGTAGAACTGTCCGCGAAAGAGGTTTTGCGGCGTCACCGGGCACGGATATTCGTTGTTTTGCCTGCTTCGAATGTAGGACAGGTTGTTCATGTCGGCCGCCGCCTGGGCCGCCAGTGGGGTACTGGAGTAGTTGGTGAACTGCACGTCGCGCATCAGGGCTGCCCAGTAGTGCTCGACCTGCTCGGCTGCTGTTTGCGCGCTGGCAACGCTGGGCGCGGGTGGGATGACTGAGGCATGGGAGTCGAGCCCTTCCAAGTCGAATGCAAGCGCGCCTTGGGGGCCGTTCAGGGTCGAGGTGAACCCTGTGCCTCCGGGATTGCCAACCTGGATGTTTTCGAAGTCTTCGAAGCGGCCCGTTTGGAAGGCATACAGCATGCTTTGGTAGGCAGCATAGTTTGGTATGCCAAGAGAATCGTGCCTCAGGCACTTGCTCCAGTTGCCGCTGAAGTCGGTGAATCGGTGCGAATCGCCATTGTCCGGCAGTTCGCCCACATCGATGTCTTCCGCTTGGGCGGTGTCTTGGCGATAACCATAGCTGGCGGCGGCGCGGGCCCCGGAGCCATACTGCACCACCGACGCTTCCGCCTCTCCGTGTTTCCCCTCGAACAGAGGCTCCAACGGAATGCCTACGGCCAAAGCGATTGCGCCAGCTCCACCGATTTTGCCCAGAAAGGAGCGTCGACTGCTTTCAGCCGGCGCGCTCCTTTGCTTTTCTTCACTGTGATTGTGATCAGCGTTCTCGCTAGAGAGTGACGTAGTATCTTCGCAATATTCTTGCGGATCTTTCACTGTGCCCCCTTTGATTCTTGCTTTGCGAAACAGGCAGGTCAGGAGACCTAGACGGAGTGGGTGAGAAACTGCTCAAACGTGCATTTTCCCACTCACCGTTCGAGAAAACGCTCCGATAGGCCTGCGAAGTGAGTGATAGCTGACCCATGAGCCAGATCAGCGCCATCATGAAGTCGGAGAGAAGATCGGCAGCTTAATGCACTTTCAAACCTTTCCATCGCCCGGCTCCATCCGAAATCCTGCGAGCAAAGACCGGCAATGTCAAGAAGAATCTGTATGCCGATCTCTAGATTGCATTCCTCTATCCTCTCACCATCTACAATAGAAGTCCGTGACCCCAGCTCGCTTGAAACTGGAAACTCGAAACTTGAAACTCATAGTTCCCGCAATTATTTTCGCTATGACGACCACCGCCTTCGCCCAGACATCGCTCGCCGCGCCGCAAGCCATCACCGATCCCACCAAGCTCGAGAGCAAGAGCGTCGCTGACATGCAAGCGTTCTCTATCGAGAAGCTTTACATGACGCGCCAGATCGGTGAGTCGACGTGGTCGCCCGACGGCAAGCAGATCGCCTTCATCTCGAACATCAGCGGACGCAACAATCTCTGGCTGGTTCCGGCGACGGGGGGATGGCCGACGCAGTTGACTATCAGCGATCAGCGGCAGACCCAGCCAGTGTGGGCGCCTGATGGAACCTGGATCGCGTTCGTCTCCGACCACGATGGCAATGAGCAGTGGGACATCTTCCTGGTATCGCCGAAGACCGGGGACGTGGTCAACCTGACGACTTCGCCAGAAAGTGCGGAGGAAGAACCAGCGTGGTCGCCCGACGGTCGGCAGCTGGCCTACATCACCAAGCCCAAGACGGGCTCGACCTTCGAGATCGACTTGATGGACATAGCCACGCGACATGTGCGTCACCTGACGAAGAACACTCCGAAGGAACTGAGCAATACAAGCCCGATTTTCTCGCGCGATGGCAAGTTCCTGATTTACACGCAGTCGCATGCGACCGGGAAGGATTCTAACGTTTTCGTGCTCGACCTCGCCAGCGGCGAGAGTACAAATCTGACGCAGCACGAGGGCGAGCACACCTACGAGGCGGATGACATCTCGCCCGATGGCCGAACGATCCTCATCACTTCGGACGCGCAGAATGGCTACGACAATGTGGGACTACTTGATATTGCAACCAGGAAAATCAACTGGCTAACCGATGAGAAGTGGCGGCTTAGCGCAGGAACTTTTTCGCCCGATGGCAAATCGCTGACGTGGATGGCCAATGTTGACGGCAACACTGACATTTATCTGTATGACCTGGTGGGCCGGCACGCGGCGGCTTTGCCGTTGAAGAAGGGCGTAAATTCGCTCGGCGGCAATCCGCTTCCCTGCAGCCGCGATGGTTCGAAGCTCCTGTATTACCACAACGGCGCAGACGCTCCCAGCGACATCTGGGTCTATGACATCGCGTCGAAGCAGTCGCAGCAGATAACGCACTCGCTGGTGGCGGGCGTAAACAGCGCCGACATGGTCGAGCCCTCCCTGGTGCACTATCCCAGCCGCGATGGTAGGTGGATGATCTCGGCGTTTGCCTATGTGCCAAACAACATACAGCGCAACGGCAAGTTTCCGGCGATCGTGTACATTCACGGCGAACCGGCCGCCCAGACCGTCGACTCGTTCAACCGCTTCATCCAGTACATCGTGAACCAGGGGTATCTGGTGATTGCACCGAACTACCGCGGGTCAACCGGATACGGCAAGAAGTTTACCGACGCGAATCGGGGCGACGCCGGCGGCGGCGAGTTGCATGACGTACTCGACGCGGGCCTGTGGATCGAGAAGAGCGGCTTTGTCGATCCCAAGAAGCTGATTGTTATGGGCGGGAGCTACGGGGGCTACTTGAGCATGATGGCTGTGACGAAAGCTCCGGACATGTGGGCCGCGGCTGTGCCTATCGTACCCTTTGTTAACTGGGAGACTGAGATCGCCAACGAGGACCCTCTGCTGCGCGAGTATGACTTGGCGACCATGGGCGATCCGGTGAAGAACAAAGCGCTGTACGATGACCGCTCGCCCATCAACTTCGTGGACCAGATCAAGGCGCCCTTGCTGCTGCTGGCAGGAGGCAACGATCCACGCTGCCCGCACGAAGAGGCGCAACAGGTAGCCGACGCCGTCAAGAAGCACGGCGGGTCAGTGCAACTAAAGATTTACGAGAACGAAGGCCATGGCTTCGCAAGGGTGGAGAACCAGATTGATGCGTATCAGCGTGTCTCGGATTTTCTGAAGGTGCATGTGCCGTCGCCGGGCTGCGGGTGTTCGATTTACGAGTAGGTGTCAGCATTCAGCCGTCAGCTATCAGCCGTTAGTAGAACGGTGTCATTCTGAGCGCAAGCGAAAAACCCCTATATTGTCGAAAATCTTCGAACCTCGTTCAGCCGCGTAAAACTCCAAGGGCTGAAGCCCCTTTCTTGCCAGTTCGCTCGGCACGCCTGAAGGCGTACCCTGATACAGATCGCTGCGACGCTTTCGAGACCGGACAGACCTACCCTGTAGATGCTCTGATCCGTTTACTCTCTCGCACGATTGCCGTGACCAGGCCGGGGATGGTGTACTCCTTGGCTTCGATGTCCACGGGCAATCCGAATTCACGCAGGGTGGCCGAGGTTACGGGGCCGATGGATGCTGTATGCACGCCGTGATGGCGCGCTCGCTTCTTCAAAACAGCACGCGCACTCCGCAATCTCAGCAGCTCGACGAAATTTCTCACCGTAGACGAACTGGTGAAGGTGATGGCGTGCGGCCTGCCAGCTTTGCTGGCGAGAGCCGCGTGCAGGCGAGTTTTCGATAGTTTCGGAGCGACTGTTTCATACGCTTCGACAACGTCAACCTGCGCTCCGGCTCTCCGCAGCTCATGTGGGATCACGTCACGTGCGACTTTGGCGCGCACCAATAGCACGCGCTTACCTTTTGCCCTCCGGCGCAGCGCAGCGACGACCGACTCAGCCACGTACTCTTTGGGCGTGACGGCCACCTGAAGGCCATGTTGTTCGATCGCTTTCCGGGTTGCAGGGCCGATAGCGGCGATCTTCAGATGCGCCAGCGCCGAGGGTTTGAAGTTCTTTTTTGTTAGACGTTCGAACAACGCATCAACCCCGTTCACGCTGGTGAGGATGAGCCAATCGTAAGTCGCAAGGTTGCGTAATGAAGTGTCGAGTGGCGTGTAGGAGGTGGGCTTGCGAATTTCGATGAAAGGAATTTCGATGACCTCACAGCCTAGCTGGCGCAAGGCTGAGGATAGAGCGCCCGCCTGCTTCTTCGCGCGCGAGACCAGCACCCGGCATCCGGTGAGGGGCAGGTCGTCCCTTGCAATGTTTGCATGAGGATTATTTGCCAAAGTAGGGGTCCTTCGACTCCGGCGTCGCAAACTCGCGCCGTCTCCGCTCAGGATGACACTGTGAAAGCTTGGATTCGATCTGACTACTGTCTATTGACCACTGGCAACTGACAACTGCTTTTCACGGCTGCTGTGGCGCCTCGGCGGTGACGCCATAAACATCCTCGAGAATCCGAGTGGCGCCTCGGTGCAGCAGCGTATCACCAACTATTTCGCCGAGCATAACCGGATCGCTGCCGCTTTGTTGCTCACGAAGAACTTCCGTGCCATCCGGCCGGGCAACGACGGCGGTTAGCTGCAGTCTGCCATCCTTCATCTCAGCGAACGCCCCAATCGGGACCTGGCATCCACCGCCAAGCTTGTTGAGTAACGCGCGCTCGCAGGTAGTGGCAGCGTGGGCCGCAGGGTCGTCGAGAAACGAGAGATGTTCGCGCATTTCAAGATCGCCTTCCCTGATCTCGATGCCAAGCGCCCCCTGTCCCGCCGCAGGACACATAAACTCTTCCGACAGCACCTCCTTCACCAATTCCGTCTTGCCGAGGCGCGTGAGCCCGGCTGCAGCAAGAATGATGGCATCGTATTCGCCTTCTTCCAGCTTACGCATGCGGGTATCGACATTCCCCCTCAACGGATGGATCACCAGGTCAGGATGCGACGCCTTCAACTGCGCCTGGCGCCGCAGGCTACTGGTGCCCACGCGCGCTCCTCGGGGCAGCGCTTGGATGCTGTCGTACTTGACCGACAGAAACACGTCGCGGGGATTGACCCGCGTGGTGATGGCGACCAGTTCGAATCCGGGTGGGAGCTGAGTGGGCAGGTCCTTGAGGCTGTGGACCGCAAGATCAACGCGGCCTTCGGCCAGCGCCTCTTCGATCTCCTTGGTGAACATGCCCTTGGTGCCAACCTGAGCGAGCGCGACATCGGTGATCTTGTCGCCGGTTGTCTTGATGATCTCGAGCTCGACCTCATGGCCGCGCTCGCGCAGCAGCGCCGAAATGTGATTGGCCTGCCAGAGAGCTAATTGCGATCCGCGGGAGCCGATTCGAAGGTGTGCCATCAGTTGGGCGCTCCCGGTTTTCCAGTGCTTACGGTAGCTGCTTCTTCGTTGGCGGTTTTCCTGGGTTCGCGCAGGCCGAAGAGCTTGCGTACCAAGTCTACCACGGTTGTCACTTCGGACGATTCGCGTGCAGCACTCTTGAGGGTAGTGATGGGTGTATGCATGATTTTGTTGATAATGCCGCGCGACAGCGCTTCTACGGCCAGCTCCTGCTCCGGCGTGAGCGTTCCCAGCCGGCCGCGTACGCGGTCAATCTCGGCCTGGCGAACCGTTTCGAGGTGCTCCTGCAACGAAACGATGGTGGGCACCACATCGAGGGTTTGCAGGCGGGATTCGAACTTGTCCACCTCGAGCTGCACGATGGCCTCGGCGCGGTCCGCTTCCGTCTTGCGATCGGCGATGTGCGATGACACCACTTGCTGCAGATCGTCGATGTCGTAGACGAAGATGCCGTCCAGCTTGTTCAGCTCAGGATCGATGTCGCGGGGAACGGCGATGTCGATGAAGAACATGGGGCGGTTGCGGCGCTGGTGGAGGAATTTTTCCCCGTGCTCTTTGTGGAAGATGGTATGCGGCGCACCCGTGGAGCTGATGACGATGTCGGCGTTGGGTACGGTGTCGTAAAGTTTTTCGAATGGGACCGCCTGACCATTGAACTTTTTCGCCAGCAACGCGGCCCGCTCGTAGGTGCGGTTGGCCACGTAGATCTGCTTGGCGCCATGCGCCAGCAGATGGCGCGCTGCCAGTTCGCACATCTTCCCCGCGCCCACCAGGTAAACGCTTTTGCCTTGCAAGTCGCCGAAAATCTTCTTCGCCAGGTCCACCGCAACCGACGCGATGGAGACCGCTGATGTGGCAACGGCGGTCTCGTTCCGTACCCGCTTGGCAACGGCGAAGGACGGGTCAGCAAGGCGTCGAGTTGCGAGTTGACCGCACCAATGGCGCGCGCCGTGGCATAGGCTTCCTTGACTTGTCCCAGGATTTGGGGCTCACCCACGATCATGGAATCGAGGCTGGAGGCCACCCGGAAAACATGACGTACCGCATCGCGCTCGTGGTGTTCGTACAAATACTTGCGATAGGGCTCAGGATCGAAGCCGTAAAACTGGCGCAAGAAACCTTGCAGATCGGCGGAACCGTTGGTGGTGCGGGCCAGCATCTCCACTCGGTTGCAAGTGGAGACAATCATGGCCTCCTCGATGCCAGGATAGGTCGCCAGGGATTTCACCGCTTCCGGCAGCCGCGCCTCAGGGATGGCAAACTGCTCACGCACTTCGACCGGTGCGGTCTGGTGGTTCACGCCGATGACGACGAAGTTCATGAAAGAAACCTGTGCGTGCGGCTAAAGCTGTTGGCCGCCCACGCTCCCAAGGCGATGACAAAGGCAAAGGTTGCGAGGAACGCCGCCCGGCGCCCTCGCCAGCCCGAATTCCAGCGGGTGTACAGCAGCAGCATGTACACCGCCCACATCATGAAGGACAACAGAATCTTGGGATCGTAAAAGAACAGGGGTCCGTACTTGTCGATGGCCAGCACCGAACCCGCCACCAGCCCCAGCGTCATGAAGGGAAAGCCGAACAGCAAAGACCTATAACAGATCTCGTCAATGGTCTGTAAGGGAGGCAGCCAGGTCAGCAACGCACCCGAGCGCTTGGACTTCAATGCGCGCTCTTGCACCAGGTAGAGCAAACTCGCGCCAAAGCTCAGGAACAGCCCCGCATAGCCGGTGAAGATGAGCACCACATGAACGAAGATCCAACCACTACGCAAAAGCGGTGAGGTCAACGTGACCGGCTTCTGTCCAATCGCGGAGGCGAACGTCAGGATGAAAACGATGGGGAAAATCACGATGCCCGGAGAGACCGTGCGATAGCCAACGAAGAATATGAAGAACACCACCATGGCTACAAACGCCAGGATGGACTCGGAATAATGGATCGAGGCCAGCGAAAGATGTCCGATGAGAACGGTATACTCGACCAGAGAAACGAAGTGAAAGATGAGTCCCAGTCCGACGGCCGGCTCTACTACCCTGGCCAGGACGTTGCCCTTCTTGCTGAGCAGGAGCAGCGAATAGAGCAGCCCCACGCCGTAACAACACACCGCGACTCGGAGCCAGATTAACGGCATAAACCCCACGATTGTAACGCTTAGGCCCAATTGCTTGTTCTACGGGTAAGTATAACGGGATGGGGTGTAGGGAGCAGTGTGGTTATCACGTCCAGCTGTGATTCACGTCACAAGGGCGTCGGCTAGCTGGGATAGTGGAAGTACACGATGTGTTGCGACGCGATGGTCACGCCATCCTTCGAGGCTGGCCGGAAGTGCCAGCGCGGCAGCACGGCAAGCACTTTTTGCTCGATGCCGTATCCGATGCCTTGCAGCAGCTTGGTCTGGACCACGTTTCCCTCGGCGTCAATCGTGACCTCGACGATCACGTCACCCTGGACGCCAGCAGGTATATCGGAACGCGACACCGGAGGATCGGGAAAGACTTCCGGCAGGGCGGGCACAACTTCATCTCCAGTAATCGGCGAGCCGGGCACGCGCCCGTAAGGAGAACCACCGCGTGCGGTTTCGTCAGGCGCATCATTGCGCGAGGGTTGGTCCGCTTGCCGAATCTTATTCTCAGGCTTGTGTAGTTTCGGCTTGAGCGCGAGAGCGGCACGAAGGGTCGGCCGCTGTTCGTCCTGTGACGATTGTGTCTTCTCCATTCCGACGGGCGCGAGGTAAACGATGGACACCGATCCGGAAGACCCCTTAATTCCGAGGTCAACGTCAGAAGGAACCACTGGAATGGGCCCGCCACAATAGATGAGCACAAACAGAAGCAGGCAGTGCACTGCGTAGGAAGCGCACAGAGCACGGTTCCATCGCTTGTGTCCCGACCACTGAATCTGCGTGAACATCAGGAAGTCCCCACCCCGGACCTTGCGTCTTCCACCGCGAACGGCCTCGCCCGTTCTAATGTGTACTGCGCGATTGGACGCAAGCCATCAGAAGGGGTTAGCTGCAACGATTGTAACGCTATTCCACCCCGATCGAGTCTAGCAACACGGGTAGTTCGTGGACATCGAGGCGCAAACGGCGGCCGCGGTTGAGCATGTCGGGAATCTCGTCGAAGGCCTGCATCAGGCGCAGTTTCACCGCAGCATATTGTTCTGATTCGCCGAGTGTGCGGCCCCGGCCCAGCGCCCAGGCGGAGAGCGCTTCGGGATGCAGAAAGATACTGACCGCGAAGATTGTTTTGCGGTCTGAGGTTACGTCGAAGATGAATTCGGTCGACGGAGCTTCGGGATCGCTGTCGAGCGTGGGCCGCTTGCCGACGAAGTAGTACTGATAAACGTAACCCGTCTGCCCGGTATAGGTTTTGACGCGGCGGATGGTCATGATGCGCGCTACTACCTTCGGGAATATTGTAGTCCGTCAGCGGTCACCGTTCGGTCGGGCGCTCGCGCAGGATTGCGGCCGCGGTCTCCGAACTGACCGGCGAGTAGTACACCTCTTTGAAGGTGTAGGACCTCGCCTTGGCGCCGAGGATGGGAAGAATCTCGATGTGCCAGTGGTAGTCGTCCTCAATGGTCTTCCAGAACCCGAGCGTCTCCGAGCGGTGCATGGTGTTGGGCGAGGTGTGCACCACCATGTGGAAGCCATCAGCGATGGTCCGGATGCGGTAAAGCGTGCGGCGCAGTAGCGCCGCCAAGTCGCGTGTTGCGCCGGACCGCATTGCCATACGCTCGAAATAAGCCTCGTGAGTGTGGGGAGCGATCCAGGTCTCATACGGCACACGCGGAGCGTACGGGCAGCAGGCAATGTAGTCGCCGCGGACTTCGATGACGCGCAGCTTTTGTTCCTGCTCCTGCCGCAGAATGTCGCAGAAGACGCAGCGCTCCTTCACCTGGTAATGTTGCCGTGCTGCCCGCAACTCATACAGAACGCGCCGCGGAACGAACGTGGTAGCCACAACCTCCGAGGTCGGGTGGTCGAACTCCTGCCCCGAGTGGGGACCGAAATTCTTGAAGACGCTGACGTATTTGAAGCGAACATCGCCCTTCAGGTCCTGGATCCGCTGACCGCAGAGCGCCAGGTACTCCTCGATTTCCCGGTCGTCGGCAATCCACAAATGCCGATCGTGGCGGGCATTCTCCACAACGACTTCATGCGCCCCGACCGGGCGCATCTTGTCGTACAGACCATTGCCCACGCGGCCCGGATCGCCATCGATGCCGTACAAGGGACGCGGATGCACTACCGCGCGCGCCGACCACGGAGTGCCATTTACCGTTGGCGATGAAGCTATCACCTGCAGCGGCTGGCCCGACTCGGGGCAGAAGGGACAGAAGTAGTCAGGCGAAGAACTCTCATCGGGCTCGTCGCCGCAGATGACCCAGGAGCGCGTAATGGGGTCCTTGCGCAATTCCATCGCTCTTTTACTTTACGTCTCGGGATAGGAAGCAAGCAATCAGCAATTGGCGTTTCCGCATTCAGCCGGTTCGCATTTTGAAACTCAGCGATCAGCAGTCAGCATTCAGCTTTCAGTTTGCAAACGGCAGGAGCCATTCAGACGTTAATCTCGTATGGTAGGCGGCCGCAGATCTCGATCGTGAACAGCACGGTGCTGAATGCTGACGGCTGATTGCTGAGTGCTGCTAGAATGAGATATCGTGAAGCGCTCCATACGCCTCATCGCCATCGATATTGATGGCACTCTGGTGGACTCCAACGTCCAGATCTCGCAAGCCAATTTCAAGGCGTTGCGCCGCGCCCACGAAGCCGGCATTGAAATCGTGTTGGGTACGGGACGCAGGCACAAGTTCGCCATGCCCATCGCGGAGTCGCTCGGCTTCGACCTGTGGCTGATTAGCTCTAACGGAGCGGTCACGCGTTCCACAGGCGGCGAACTATTTCACCAGGGCCTGCTGCCCCGCGCGACCGCCATCAAGCTTTGCCGGCACATGGAGCCATATCGCAACAACATGGTCCTTACTTTCGACCGCGAAGGCACGGGAGCAATTGTGTGCGAGGACCGCGAGCGTTTGTATGGCGTAATCCAGCGCTGGATGGAGAAAAATGCGCCCTACATCGAATATGTCAGCCCGATTGCACAGGCGCTGACGGAAGATCCCATCCAGGCCATGTTCTGCGGCCCGGTCGAACTGATGCGGCAAGCGCAGCAACGGCTCCAGACCTGTGATTTCAGCGCGGATTTCACCCTGCTGCGCACGCAATACGATTTCCGCAATTTGTGCATCGTCGACATCCTTAACGCCGGCTGCTCGAAGGGGCATGCGCTGGAGCGCTGGGCCAACTACCGCGGCATCGATCGCTCTGAGGTGATGGCCATTGGCGATAATTACAATGACATTGAGATGTTGACCTTCTCCGGCCATCCGGTGATCATGGGAAATGCTTCGGACGAACTGAAGCAGAATGGCTGGGTCGTCACCTTGCATAACGACGAAAGCGGGGTGGCCGCGGCCATCGAACGGGTACTCGACGCGAATACTGCGAGCGTGAATGCGTAAGCTTTTACAACTTAGTTTGCTGGGCTTGCTGGTGGCGTCGCAGATGCACGCCGCCGAACTTGCGAACTTGCGCAACGGTTTCAGCATTCGCCACGAGCGTCACGAGGTGGACGGCAATACCACTCGCCTGTACATGAGCGCGGAGCCGAGCAGTGGATATGTCGATGTGCCCACTGCCGAGATCGAGAGCTTTGAGCCGGCGCCACCGGAGGCGCAAGCGGACGCGTCGCCAGGGCAAAAGCCTGCGGACTTGAACGCCATCGTCAACGCCGCCAGCACGCGCAGCCAGGTGGACGCCGACTTCATTGCCAGCGTGATCCGTGCCGAGAGCGGCAACAATCCGCTCGCCGTGTCGCGCAAAGGCGCGCAGGGCCTGATGCAACTCATGCCGGGCACTGCCAGCAAGCTGGGGGTGAGGAACACCTTCGATCCGGCGGAAAATGTCGACGGCGGAGTCCGCTACCTGCGCGAACTGCTGCTGCTTTACAACAACGACATGGTCAAAGCGCTGGCCGCGTATAATGCCGGTCCGCAGCGCGTACAGCAATACAAGGGCGTGCCACCCTATCGCGAGACCCATGCTTACGTGGCGCGGGTCATCAACGACTACAACCGCAAGAAGTTGGCCCAGCGCAAGCACCAGCCAAAGACGCCGGTGCGTGGCGCGGCAGCGGGCAGGCCAGAGATTGCGCAAAGCGCGGCGGGTTCCACGGCGAACACAGAATAGTCGCAGGTTTGACCCCATTCGTCTTGTTATTTACCTTGACCATGGGCTTGCAGCGAATCTACTGATTCTTCTCCATGAACAAAAGGCGCACTCTTATCTTCGGTGTAGTCCTGATCGTTTTGTGTCTGTTGGTTTACCTGCAGATCCGGGCCTGGAAGACGTTCGATTGGCACATGTTCTGGAGCCGCACCGAACACATCGACTGGCTCGACGCTTTCTACGGCCTCGCGCTGACCTACTTCGCCTACGTACTTCGCGCTGTACGCTGGCGCATCTTCCTGAAGCCGGTTCGCAAGACGACAACTGCCCGTCTACTGGCGCCGCAATTCGTCGGCTTCACCGGCCTGGCCCTGCTGGGCCGGGCGGGCGAGATGATTCGACCCTACATCATTGCCAAGAAAGAGCGCCTCACCTTCACCTCGCAGATTGCGGTGTGGGGAGTGGAACGCATCTTCGATATGGGAGCCTTCGCGGTGCTTTTGGCGCTGAGCTTCCTGTCGCCCGATCTGCGGGCGCTTCCCTTCTATCACGGCTTGCGCGAAGCGGCCTTCGCGCTGATTGTGCTAGTGGGCGCGTTGTTCGTAGGAGCGTTTGTGGTGAGGCGCTGGGGCGAACGGGTTGGCCAATTTCTGCACGACCTGTTTGCCGGCGTTGCTCCAAAGCTGGCGCATCACTTGCGCGAAAAGGTGCGCTCCTTCAGCGAGGGACTGGCGACCATCCACGACCTTAGCTCAGCTTTGCAATTGACTGCGGTCTCCATTTTCATGTGGGTGCTGATTGCCTTCGCCTACTACGCGGTGACGCACGCCTATCCCGGCGACCTTCGCAGTCTCACGCTGCCTCATCAGGTGGTGCTGATGGGCTCCAGCATGGTGGGCTCCATGCTGCAACTGCCGGCCGTCGGTGGAGGCTCGCAACTGGCCACCATCAGCATGCTTAGCTCGGGATTCGGCATCGAAAAGGAACTTGCCGTAAGCTGCGGCGTCCTGCTATGGGCGATTACCTTCATGTCGGTCATTCCGATGGGTTTGCTGCTGGCACGCCGCGAACATGTTTCGATTCGAGCGGTGGCCGAAGCAGAGGAGAAGGAAGCCGCGCTTCTTGAGTAGCGCGGTAACGTCGTGAGCAGGTCGAGAACTATGCCGTCCCCACGGGACTTAATCTCTTTCTCCAGCTTCCCCAGGACTCCGCTGCGCTCCGTCCTGGGCTAACTGCACTTCCACCCCTTTGGGGTTCGATCCAGGCGCATTCAATTCCGGCAGCGAAAACCGAGTTTTCACTCAGACAAACTTCTAAATGAACATCTCATCCGACGGGCCACCGTTGCGGCCGCGTCTTTGGTTGCTGAAGTACGTACCAACTCCCACACTGATGGCCTGGACAATCCCCGAGACGCGACGCACGGGCGACATCACCGACTGCTGTACCTTCTCCGACGTCTCCTCCACGCGGTCCAGAGTATGGGTCACCATTTCGTCGACACGGATCACCTGTAAGCGCACGCGATCCAACAGGTCATGCACGGTGGCGTCAACTCGCTCCAACTCGGTCCGCGTAGTAGTGGTCACGTGCGCCAGATTATCCAGGATGACGTCGATCTTGGGACGCGAAGTCTCCAGGAACGACTTTACCTCCTCTTGCATTACCTTGGCGTTGTTGAGCATGGGAATCAAGCGCGACTGGGTCTCGTCGGTAACCGATCGCAGCTTCTTGCTGAGTTTAAGCATCACCACGCACATGACGAGGAGAATGAGCATCTGCAGCACCACCGCGGCTGCAGTGACTGCGATAAAGAGCGTCAGGTTGTCAGACATATTCACTTTCAGTTTCCCGCCCGCGCGCTAGATGCGCCACGCAGCACCCGTGCTACGGAATGTTCGGCGTTGTACCCTCAACATCTTCACTGGTGGCTTCACGGTAAGCCTGGCGCCCAGCCTCGTAGGCAGAGCGGATTTGTTCCTTCTGTTGATTCAGATATTCTCGCCCTTTGTCGGCCCAGCTTCCCGCCTGTTCACGGGCCTGACGCGCGCGCTCGCGAACTGAGTCGCGGCTGTCTTCAGCGACCTCGCGAATCCGCTGGCGCGTCTCATCGCCGGGTTTTGGAGCATAAAGAATTCCCACCGCGGCCCCGATACCCAGGCCAGCGAGGAACCATAGGAACCCACTTCCGTCGCGATCAGACATGATTGCCTCCTCAAAAAATCTTTACGAGTCCGGATGGTAGCACCCGTTTTGCAGAATTACAAACCTGTTACATCCCTGGTTTTGACCCTTTTCCGATGCAAGAATATCAGCTTCGCTGCACCGCCTTCGCAAGAAGGGCGATTTGTCCGGCGTGGTAGACGTGGTGTTCGATCAGTCCGTGCGCCTCATCGTAAAACGATCGCTTGCCGGCGGCGGACAGCTTGTCTAATCGCGCGGGATCAAGTTTTTGCAGCGCCTCCCGAAATGCCTTGTTGGATGCGCGAAACTGGTCGAGTGTTTTCTGCCAGTTGGTGTCGGTAGCCTCGGGCGCGAGGGGGAAGTTACGTTCGTCCTCGGGTTCGGGACCGTCGTGCAAACCTGCAAGCCGCTTGGCTGCCACACCCTCCCAGAAGGTCATATGCCCGACGAGCTCCCACATGCTATGAGCGTTAGCGATGGGCCGAGAGGCGGCCGCCTCTGCTGAAATGCCATCGAGGATCTGCCAGATGGGATCGCCGTGCCAGGGCGAACCATTCATAGCGCGGTCATATTGACGGAGTATGCGTTGAACTTCGGGCATGGTTCCTCCTAACCTGCAAATAGTATATTACAGGTTAGAACCAAAAACGCGCGCAGCTCTATCCCCGCCCTAGCCAAAAGATGGCTAGAACGGGGCACCCCAGCGGGTGTTTCCATCCTCATGATTTCGCCCACTACGGTTTCTGCGTGGGACGCAGCAAGACCTCGCTGATGAACGATTGCGGCTCCTGCGTAAACAGCATGACAACGGCGTGCGCAATATCGTCAGGCCTGAGCATCTTCTGAGTGTCTTTGCCGCCGCGGCGAGGGCTGAAGTTGGTGTCCACCGAGCCGGGACAGATCACACTCACCCGGACATTCTGAGCCCGTAGTTCCTCCGCGACTCCGTAGCTGAGCCCATTCAGTCCCCATTTCGAAGCCGAATAGGCGGCACCGCGGGGCAACGGGTTCTTACCGGCCAGAGACGAGATGTTGATGATGTGGCCGCCGCCGTTGGCGATCATCAGAGGCACGAGGCTGCGCAGCATGTAGTACACGCCGCGCAAGTTGGTGTTGAAGATAGCGTCCCAATCGTCGGGGGCAAGTTCGTGCAGCAAACCAGAGGGGCCACCTATGCCGGCGTTGTTCACAAGAATGTCGAGGCGGCCATGGTTCTTGCGCACATGATCGCCCAGTGCTTCCACGCTGGCCAGGCTGGTGACATCACATGCGATACCCTCCGCCCGGTACCCACGCGTCTGCAGATCGCGTGCGACCTGTTGGATCCGGGCTTCATCGCGGCCAGTCAAAATGACGGCAGCCTCCATGGCGGCCAGCCTGCTACCAATGGCTTGCCCGATGCCACGGCTGCCTCCGGTCACCACAGCAACTGCCCCCGATAGCGAAACCGACTCATTTGGCTGCATATGATCTCTCCCGTGGTCCTTGCGTTTCATTGGAGCGAAGCCGCCGAGGAAGCGCATCTTTAGCCGCACCCGCAAGCTTCCGAGAATTTGCCGGCCTGGCGCTTCGGCGGCTGCAGCTACACCATGCAGGCCCGATAGCATGGTTGCATGTAATAATACGCACGTCCGGGATTACCCTCACCAGCATGGGAGAGATGCTGGAGATCGTGTTAAGTGGTGGGTATTGCCTTAATCGAGGTGGGTACTTATAATCCCGTCTCCGCACGATTTGCGTTTGGATTCATCATTTAGGGGCGGAGTGCCGAATGATGACCTGTTATTATGCAGTCTCGGCGGGGTAAGTCGGTCTGAAAATCCCTGCGTAAACGAACGTGTCTGGATGAATATCGTCACCAGTTCCCAGAACCAAGGAGCCAACAGAATGAAGAAGTCGCTAGTCACCATGTTGCTGGTGCTCACTATCGCGGCGCTGGTCCAGCAATCGGCAGCTCAGGGGGCGGCGCAGCCCGCGCAAGCCGGTAAGCCAGCTCCAACGGCGCAGAAGAAGGAAATCAAAGATCCAGCCGAATACAACGCGTACGTGAACGCCATTCAGCAGACCAGTCCGCAGGCGAAGGCACAGGCACTGGAAGCGTTTGTTCAAACGTATCCCAATAGCGTGATGAAGGAAGACGCGTTGGAGCAACTGATGGTGTCCTACCAGCAGGCCAACGAAGCGCAGAAGGCGATCGACACCGCGGCCCGGGTGCTGCAGGCCAATCCCAATAACATCCGAGCGTTAGCGCTGCTGGCCTACAACTATCGTGCTGCGGCCTCGCAGGGTGGCCCGCAGATGCAGCAGAACGTGCAACAGGCCCAACAATATGGCCAGAAGGGATTGCAGGCGTTGCAAAATATGCAAAAGCCTGAGGGGATGAGCGACGCGGATTTCACCAAGCTGCATAACGAGACGGGCGCGATCTTTGATGGCGCCGTGGCATTTGCGGCCTTGCAACAGAAGGATTACGCCACCGCACAGAAGGACATGCGCGAGGCGGTAGGGGAAGAGTCGCAGCCGAATATTATGGACATCTATCCCCTGGCCACCGCCGACCTCGAAGCCAAGCCGGTGAACCCGGAAGGCTTCTGGTTTATCGTCAAGGCTTCGCAACTGGCCCAGGGAACCGGCCAGGCGCAGATTCTGGACTATGGCCGCAAGAAGTACATCCGCTACCACGGCTCGGAGGATGGCTGGGCTGACATTGTGAAGCAAGCGCAGGCATCACAGAGCATCATGCCGCCGGCAGGCTTCACGGTGGCTGCCGCGCCCCCGCCGCCGTCTCCGGCGCAGCAGGCGGCCGATTTGGTGAAGAGCAAGAATCCAACGCAGATGAGTTTTGCCGAATGGGAGCTGGTGCTTTCTTCGGGTAATCAGCAAGCTACCGATACGGTGTGGAGCGCGATTAAGGGTAAAGCCGTGAAGCTACAGGCAGCCGTCATTAGTGCTACCGCGAGCTCGGTTCAGCTTGCTGGAAGTGACGACGACATCGAAGCCAAGAAAGCCGACATCTCTTTGACGATGGAAAAGCCGATCCCGTCGCGCCTGATGCCGCAACCCGCTGCGATGATGGCGTTTCAGGGTACGGTGTCAAGCTATACGCCCAACCCGTTCATGATGACCATGACCGGTGGCATTCTGCTGGACAAGAATGGCAATCCGATCTCTACTGCGGCGCCCGCACACCATACGACCCATAGAAAATCGGAGTAAGTTAGGGGCTGATTGCGAAACAACGGGGAGCAGTGAAAGCTGCTCTCCATTTTATGGGATGAGGGTGCACCGCCTGCGGGGCAGGCCCTGGCAGGGGCTGCTTCCTTCAGCTGCGAAACATTTCCTGCCCCGCCCGGAATACGTCCACGTAAGCTTTCACGGTTGCGTCGGTGGCGCGCAGGAACCCATCTGGAGTGTAGATTCCGCGCAGGCTGCCGCTTTCCATCAATCCGATTCGGCTACCCAGCAGCAACGCTTCGCCGACGTCGTGGGTCACAAAGACGATGGTCTTCCCCAGCTTCTGCTGAAGTTTCTTGAACTCCATTTGCAACTCCGCACGGGTGATAGGATCGAGCGCGCCAAAGGGCTCATCCATGAGAAGGATGGGAGGGTCGGCCGCCAGAGCACGGGCGAGCCCAACGCGCTGGCGCTGTCCTCCAGAGAGCTGGTGGGGATAGCGGTCGCGAACTCCTGGCTCGGGAGACCGACGAGTTCCAACACTTCGTCGACGCGCTGGTCGATCTTTCGCCGCTCCCACTGCTCCAGTTTGGGCACCAAAGCCACGTTCTGCCAGACGGTGTAATGGGGGAAAAGGCCGACGTCCTGAATGGCATAGCCGATTCTGCGTCGCAACTGGATTGCGTCCCACCGCTCGAACCGGAGTTCCGTCCACGCGAACTTCGCCGTGCGTCGGCACCAGCAGGCGATTGATCATCTTCAGGCAAGTGGTCTTCCCCGATCCGCTGCGCCCAAGCAGCGTCAGGGTCTCACCTCGGCGCACGGCCAGGTTTATACCGGAGAGGAGCGTCTTGTCCGCGGAGACGCGAAACTGCACATTCTCAAACTCGATCGTAATGGCGGCCGCGTTATTCATCGCACCAGCGCCAGCAACGCCGCTACAGGGTACCAGAGTCATGTTCCGGCATGGCGATCCCAGGGGGATTTCTCTTCTCTCCCTGAGAAAAATTGGTCTTGGCAAAAACAATGCCGGAGCCGCCCTGCAAGGCGAACTCCGGCATGATTTTTTTGATTGGGCGCGAGGCTCGTGTCAGCCGATCAGCCGACAGGCAAGGACGATTAGCGTCCCCAGCCGCCGCCACCACCGCCGCCAGAGCGTCCACGGCCGCCGCCACCGCCGCGTCCACCGCCGAAGCCGCCACGGCCTCCACCGCCCCCGCGAGGACGGTCGGTCTTGGGACGCGCTTCGTTCACGGTCAGATTGCGGCCGCCGAGATTGGTCCCGTTCAGTGCTTCCATGGCCTTGCCTGCTGATTCGTCGTCGGTCATTTCGACGAAAGCGAATCCGCGCGGCTGCCCCGTGTCGCGGTCGGTTACAATGCTGACCTTGTCGACTGGGCCATAGGCTTCGAAAAGCCCGCGCACCTGGTCTTCAGTCGCGTCGAACGTTAAATTCCCCACGTAGATGTTCTTCATTGGATCCTCGCTTTTAGTGTGCCGCTCGGTGGATCGAACACCGATCACCATGCGGCCGCCGGTTGGGGGTGTTTACGACCAAAGACTCAACTGACTTCAAGCCGCGTAAAAACAGAAGGGCAGCATCTGCCGCCCTCCCATCGTGCTTCGGTTTAGAGCACCTGAACGTTTTCAGCCTGCCAACCCTTAGCTCCACGCTTCACGTCGAAGCTCACGGCCTGGCCTTCCTGCAGGGAACGGAAACCGTTCGACTGGATGGCCGAGAAATGGACGAAAACATCTTCGCCGTTCTGACGTGAAATAAAACCAAAACCTTTGGCATCGTTAAACCACTTTACTGTTCCTTGTTCCATTTGTTTCTTTGTATATCCTTGTTGTTGATGTTGCGATGAAGGATCGGAAGGTTGCAGGCAGAAATCGCTCAAACAGAAGGGAGGGATGGCTGCTAGACGCGCCGCTCGTACATACGCAACACCATCATACATGAGAGACCAGCATTGTGTCACATAAAAGCGTCGCGATTCGCCTGCGCCGATCAGTGACAATCCCCTTGTCTAGCGCCACACAACCGTGCTTTTCTATTTTTTCCGCGGATGCGATTCGAGGCAGTGCGAAAGTGGCAATGAGATCAACTTTCATTGTCGGAAGGTGTAAGTATGGTGAACCACCTTCGCGCAAGGCGTGGTGCAAGACATCGGTGCCAGGTTTTCAATTTGGCATTTTCAGAGCCGCAATTTCTCAGGATTTGCTTGACATCCAGCCGTAAGCGCAGCAAAATTGCGCCGTCTCCTTGTGCAATGCTTAATCCCCCTGATGCACACGGAACTCCATCGAACTGCCCACCCTGTGGTCGGGCAGAGCCCAATGCGTCCGCAACCCGGCGTAGGAAAGAAGTTTCACACATGCGATCAGGTATCAGGCTTCCGATGTTTGCAGTTGTCTCCGCCCTAGTGATGATGCTGGTTGCATCATCGGCCGCACAGCAACCAAGGTTCGAAGATTTTTCCAATACGAACTACGCGCGTCAATATCTGCAATTCAATGGCTCCCCCACTCTGGCCACATGGCAGGGCAATTCAGTCCTTCGGCTGACGGACGGGAGCGCCAACGAAGAAGCGGCGACGGTTTACTTCCAGGACACGACCCATGTCACGGGCCTTGGTAAACAGCCGGTTGCCGGCGGCTTTACCACTTGGTTTGAGTTTCAGGCACACAGTCCTCTGCAGTGCTGCAGTCCGGGAGACGGGGTAGTGTTCATCGTTCAGAATTCCACTGCGACCGATGGGACCATGGGCGCCACCGGCTCTGGTGCCACGGCCTTGGGCGCGGGCGGTAACGTCGCCTATCCGAACCAGGCAGGCGCATTGGGCTACGCCGGCATCAACAACAATCTTGCGATTGAGTTTGACATCGTGCAAGATCCTTGGGACCCGACCTCGAACCACATTGCGATCCAGACTTGCGGACCGAACACCAACACACCGGTTCATTTGTCAGGAAGCTACACCATCGGAAACAACCAGAACGTGGGGAGCTGCTTGCTTAGCCAGCAATCGCTTGACTCCATGATTCCGAACATGGGAGACAACTGCAGTGGCGATTCCTGCATGGACGGCGACATGCATAACGTCGTAATCGGCTACACACCGCCTTCAGGAAACCAGGCAGGAGCACTCCAGATATGGCTTGACCCAACCTTTATTCAGGGAACGCACACTCCGGTTGGGGCGCCCACCATGTCCGTGCCGTACAACCTTGTTTACAACGCGGAAAATAATCCAAGCGGACTGCAGCTCGATCCGGCGAACGGCGGATCAGCGTGGGTCGGATTTACCGCGTCTCAACCGTCGCAAATGGCCGGTGGGGGCACGGCCCAGGACATTTTCGGATGGGAGTTCACGCTCCAGGGCCCATCTCAGATACAGCAAGTGATACAGCCGGGCGGCACACCGACGGTTTTCGCTTTTGGTGGCCACCAGACGACCGTTACGTATCCTGCAGGGTTCTCGAATCCCACTGGCATTGTGATGACCGTCACGTCAACCCCGACTGACCGCCAACAGTTTTACCAAAACCGATTGGCCGGAACCTCGTTCGCCAACGAGCAGTGCATCGCTTATTCCGGCATCGGGGGAAGCCATCCGAATTCTGGGGACGGGACTTGCATCGTTTACACGTACATGTGCCAGGACTCGATGGGGAATCCCGTGGCGTGTCCCGCGGAGCCGACTTGTAACCAACCGCAGGGAAGTCAATGCATTGCCGTCAACACCAGCTTTTACACTCAAGACTACGTCACGCCGACAAATGCCGATTACCTGGAGAACGATGCTAGCGGTGACAACAACTGGATGAGCATCTTCACCTCGTATCAAAACGATCCAACCGACGGCACGACCTCGGGAGGAACCAGGGGCTTCGGGGGAATCGGATCCAATTCCGTCTTGCGTAAAGTGTCAAAGGTCTTACCCGACGTCACCTCCGCGGACATTGTGGCCACCTTCAACCCGTCCAGACAATGACCGCCAAGCTAGCGGATTTCAAGCGGGCAATTCTCGAGTTGGTGTGCAGCCAGCTCGGAATTGCCCTTCTTTTTGTGCGCAGGAGCGGCGAAGTGTTGCTTTGAAGGGGGGTTGTAAATTTGAATTGTCTTAGAGCGGCTTAGTTTTTGGTGCAGCCGGAGCTGCGGGAAAAGTGCCGCCGGCTGAAGCCGGCTCTGTTCGAAAGAGACGCGGGACGCGGCGCTGGAAGCGCCGCTCTACCCGGACTCGCCGAACCACACTAGTTCTGAAACCGCTGTAGCCGAGCTCGCGAATACAGTAGTCCGGAAGCCGGTCTAACTGTCAAGAAACGGCGTTATCCTGCACCGGCCGACTGGGACACTGCGTCGCTATAGATGGCTTTGAGGTCGGGGCGCTCGAGGATGTGCCCCGCACCGGCCTGCTCGCTGAAGCCCTTTAGGAGCCGTGCCGCCTCCTGATAATGGAACTGCGCGTCTTTTGGCTTGCCGGTTGCGCTCAGGGCCTTTCCGGTCAGGTACTCGGCGCGGGCGCGTTCCAGCAACAAGTTCAGCTTGTCGGCTTGAGTGAGAGCGGTGTCCAGCTCAGCCCGTGCAGCATCAGCGTGATTGGTCGCCAGAAGGGCCGCGCTATAGTAAATAGAGGCCTGGATCGAAATGGCCTTCAATCCCATCGAGTTTGCGTCCTGCATGATCTTCTTCAGCACGGGAGCCGCAGTCTGTGCGTGTCCCTGTTCAACATCCACCCTTGCCAGTCCAAGCTGGGCACGCAGAACCCGGTCGGTCAGGGGCGATTTGCCCATGATTTTTAGGGATTGCTGGTATTGCTGGCGGGCAGACGAGTAATCGCCGCGATTGAGGTAGCTATCACCGAGGCAGTTAAGCACTTCTGCCTTCATCGAATCGTCTTTCAATTCGATGGCCCGCTTCAGCGCGTCATCAATGTACTTCTGGCCTTCTTCTCCGCGGCCCACAACGGACAAGACGTCGCCATACCGGGACAGCGTCTCCGCCGAATACCAGGTCTGATCGTTGAGCTGCTGGAAGATGTTCACAGCGTCCTGAAGCGAGCTGAGCGCGGCGTCGTACTTTCCCTGGGCTGCAAACAAGACACCCATGGTGCTGGAAGCCAGCGCCACATCTTCTTTGTCGCCGGCGGAGCGGCTGGCGTTGAGGGCTTTCAGGAACAGCGACTGTGCCGTGTCGTATTGTCCAAGCTTGAAATTCATCTCCGCCCAATTGCGCAGCGATTCGGTGGCTTCGGGCAGCTTCAGCCGGTCACGAATTTCATAAGCCTGCTGAAAGTAGGTGAGTGCAGCCTGGTAATCACCCGTATTGTTGTAAACGCTGCCAATGGCGTTGAGACTGACCGCCTGGTTGACTTCGTCGCCCAAGTCCCGTGCGAGTTGCAGGCCCTCGTTGTCGTTCTTGAGGGCCTCCGTGTAGTTTCCAATGTCGTGATAGAAAGACCCCAGGTTAAGCAGGTTAGTGAGCAATCCATCCTTGTAGCCGAACTTGCGGTCGATCTCCAGCGCCGCTTTATAGTTGGCGAGAGCCGCCTCTGATTGGCCCGATTGCTGTTGCAATTTGGCCATCATCCCCAAGGTCATGGCGATGCCAGATTGATCTCCGATTTTCTTCCTGAGTTCCAGCGCCTGTTGGTAGTTGTTCAGCGCTTCCGCCGGCTGGTTCAGGTCCTCGTAAGCAATCCCGATTGCCTGAAGAAGCAAACCCTTCTCTTCCTGATTGCCCGACAACGTGGCGAGGCTCAAGCCCTTGTTCAGCGGATCCAAAGCAGCTTGCGGGCTGCCGGTCAGGATCAGCACGCGGCCGCTGGCGCGCAAGGCCTTTATGTTCTTCGGATCGGCAGCCAGGACGATGGCAAGACGTTTCTTGGCTTCGTCGAAATTGCCTGCAACTTCGTAGAGGGTGGCAAGGTTGTATTGCGCATCGATATCGCCCGGATTCAGCTTAGTCAGGTTTTCATACGCGGTGATCGCCTTGGCGTTATCGTTCATAATGCGCGCATTACTCGCCTCAATGCGGTATCGGTCTTGAATAGGAAGGTTCTGGCTTAACTGAACTGCACGACGCGACGCCTGATAGGCTCGGTCGTCGTCGTGAAGATTTGAGTACGTCTCCGCCAACTTCGAATACGCCATGGCGAAGTTGGGATCGTCCTCGACGGCCTGCTCGAATTTGGGCGCCGCCTGCTTGTTGTCACCTGCGCGGAAGAATTGCAAACCTTCATCGTAGGCCTGCAACGCGGTAACCGAGTTGCTCAAGACATGCGCGGAGTTGGCCTGCAACTCTTTCAGAATGTCGGGACTGGTCGCGATTTTTTCGCGGAGCCCCTTCGCCAACTGATTGATAACGCCGGTAAGATCCTTGACATTGGTGAGTCCGACGTCTACAGGAATTTCGCGTCCGTTCTTGAGATCGTGAATGACGGCATTGACACGGTACTGGTCGCCGGCTTTCACCAGTTGTCCCGAGATTACGGTCTCAGCGTCGGTGGCTCCCTTGATGTTATTCAGGCTCGAGACGTCCACCTGGGCCGATGGCGAGAAATGTAGATCATGCAAGACCTCTTGCACGCGGCTCGCGGAAATTAAATGCAAACGAGCCGACTGGCCGATCTCGGGAATCAGCATCTCCGAAATGGTTGAGCCTACCCAGTCCAAGCTGGGATCGCCGGTGCCGTTGTAGAACGGAATAATCGCAACCGAGGTCACGGGCCCTTGTACAGCGCCGGCCTCGGTTCCGTGGTGCGTGGCATAGCGAATTCCGAGACCGGCGCCGACAACCAGTACGAGCGCGGCAACTCCGATCGCAACCCACTTCCAGGTAAATCGCGCTGGCGGTGCGACGGTGGAAGGAGCGTAAGACGATAACGCCGAGTGCCCAGAGCGCGACTTCTTGCCTTGCCAGACCTCGAGCTCGTCGATCAACTGTTGGAGCGAAGCGAAGCGCGCATCGGGATCGCGCTCCAAGCACTTGCTGACCACGGTACTCAGGACAGGCGGAATCGAACTATCCACATCCGCGAGAGGAACGGCTGGTTCCTGCGTGCGCTTCACCAGGCTGGCGATGGCGCTTTCCGCGTGAAAGGGAACAAAGCCGCTCAACATCTCATAGAAAATGAGACCTACGGCAAACTGGTCCGAACGCGCATCCAGCTCCTTGCCCATGGCCTGCTCGGGCGACATGTACTCCATGGTCCCGACCATCATGCCGGTTTGGGTCATGCCGTCGCCTTGCACCGACCGCGCCAAACCGAAGTCCATGATGACGACGCGGCCGACTGGATCGCGCATGATGTTGCTGGGCTTGAGATCGCGATGGATGACGCCCTCGCCATGGGCCGCCTGCAGCCCGGCGCAGACCTGCAGAATGATGTCGACTGCCTCTTCCGGCTGCAGCTTGCCCTGGCGGGTAAGAATTGAGCGCAAGTCCTCACCTTCGATGAACTCCATGGTGATGAACTTCACGCCGTCAGCTTCGTTCAGGTCGTAAATGCGAATGATGTTCTTATGGGTGACCTGCCGGGCCAGCACCAGTTCCTGCTTGAAGCGAGCCAGAATGGCAGGATTGCCGGCCAGATCCGGGCGAATTACCTTGAGGCCCACGACGCGCTCGACTTCCATGTCACGAGCTTTGTAGACCGCGCCCATGCCGCCCATGCCGAGCAGTTTCTGAATTTCGTAGCGCCCACCGAGGACGTCGCCCTCGTGGAAGACCGTCGCGCCAATGTGCGAGAAGATGGGATGCGGAGGCGAACCCTCACCCGATGAGCCAGCGGCGCCAACGATGGTGGGGTCGTCGGAGGGATCACTCTTGGGAGCGGAAGATGAGACGTTTCTTCCTGGCGGGGACAGTGGCTGGCCGATACCTGGCGAGGTAACATCTGCAGCGTCAACCCCGGGCTGGGTCATCCCGTCGGGGCCGAGGGCCGGCTTGGGCGTAGCGGCAGAACTTTCACCGCTGGACACGGCTATCCCGTCTTGCGCTCGACGCGCTGCGCCTTCTTTGTCCCCAGCCATTTCTCCCTTCCCCAGGGCTGCGCTGGTATGCGAGGAGGCGGGCTCCGAGGGCCCGCTTGCGAAAGTATACCTTGATTGTATAGTTTCTGAAACCTATGTTTCGAGAGGGGTTAGCGATACAGGGCTAGCCGGAAAGTGACCAGACATTTGTAGCATTTTTCGGCACTATGAGAATTGGCCCAAAGGTGCCATCCGCAAACATTCCCCTTCCAAAGCGAGGGCAAAACACGCCGGCGCGCCACTGAGCGCGGGCCAAGCTCTAAAACGTTCCAAAGGTGCTTCGCACATACGTCAATCTCGGATTCGGGTCGGCCGCTCCGGTTGAAGGAATGGCGAGATTGATCGACACCCATTTCTGGGTCGTCAGGTCCCTTGATCCAGTCATCGGAATCGTAACCGCAGTGACCATGTAGACGATCTGGTTGCACTTGCAGAAGTTCGACGGAGTGGGAAATGGGGTGCCCCCGGCGGGCATGGCCGGTGTGAGCAGGAATTTGCCGGTCGTATTGTCGGGTGGGTTTGAATTCGGAACTATGTCCCCCAGTCCGTACGTGAACGCCACCGTCGGATTCGTCAGCACTGGCCCAGAGGATCCACTGGTGTCGTAAGTCACGACGATCGGCCCCGCCCGGGGGAGATATAAGGGTCGAATCAGCTTCGTTGGTCACGGTCGGCAACACCGGCTGGACCGTACCTCCCGCGTAGCTTACCAAGAACGATGGGAGGGTGAAAGAAGGGGGGGTGAATCCGCTAGACTGAAGCTCGAACGATCCCTCAGTAACGGAACTGTCGGCTCCAATCACAAAGCCCGCATTCGCGTTCACCAGATACCACACCGGCTGCGGACCGCTACCGAGGCCGGCGACGGTAACTCTCCCGGTCGTTGAGTCTACGCTGTAAGTGCCGGTGGTGTAGACGTTTTCGGTAGCCGTCCCACCATTGTTCTCGTCGATTTGGAAGAACGTGATGTGGCCCATGCTGTCGAAGGTGCTCGTACCCAAAGAGACGTCCGGCGCCGGAGTGCCGCCGCTGCTGGAGACTCCACTGAGTTCCATCACGCTGTTGGCATTCAACGAAGTATTGCTAAAGAAGCCGTTGCCGATCGATCCCGGCAGTTGTTTGAGCCAGGAGGCCAAACTCACGGAACTGGACCCCGGATCGATCTGCACCGCGACCAATCCGGTACTTGGATTCACGACATACACAGCGTAATGCAGGGTGTTTGCGCCCACCGTCAGGGCTACCACCCCACGGCCCGTGGTTGGGTCGAAGGTCCACGGGGCGGTGCCCATGAACATTGCCTGGCTCGCCGTTCCGTTGTCGTTCGTGTCTTCAATTCCGCTCGTCAGGTTTCCGGAGGTGTCAGCATTGAAATAGCCCGCGCCGGCAGAACGATTGCCTCCGGGATCGACTCCAAAGAACCCCAAGGCATAATTACCGGCCAGGGTGATGAGAGAGAGTTTGGAGAGAGTTTGGGTCTTGATGGCGCCGGAACCGTAAACTTGCGGATGGTTCGTATCGGCCAGGATGAAATTCAAGTCTCCTTGCAGTGGCACCGCAAAGGTATAACTATAGGTGACGTTTAAGGGGGCACCGATAATTAAAGTGATGGTACCCAGGTTGTCTGAGCCAACAGTATACGTGCCGGTAAACGGTACGCTATTGGAAACAGTGGCAACGCCATTCACGAAATCGGTCTGGTCGAGAACCCCGCTGTTAATGTTTCCGGCTCCATCGCCGGTGAAGCTGCCTACGGTGTAGAACGGGTTTCCGTTGTTAAAGCCGTTGAACGAGAAGGCGAACGTGCCCTGTAGTTCTCCCGCTACTGTGATGCTGACCTGGGCGGTGGCCGTATTGGAGTCGGCATCGGTCACCTGAATGGTAAACGGGTAGGTCTGCGCCAAGCCTGTGGGCGTACCCGAAATACTAGCTGCACTCGCGCTCAAGGTTAGCCCGGGAGGCAATGACCCCGCGGTGATACTCCACGAGAAGGGAGCCAGTCCACCGGAGTTTGTCAGAACGGTAATGTAGGCCACGCCTAGAGTTGCATTCGGCAGAGTGGTTGAGGTGACTATCGGAAGTGGATTGATGATGATGGAAAAAGCGCCTGTCTGGTAGGCGGCGGTCGGGGTCTGCGAATCCGTCACCTTCACCGTGAAGTTATAGGTCTTGGCGGTTCCGTCTGAATTCAAGTCGGAGTTCAGCGGCGTGCCGCTAATCACTCCACCGCTGCTCAGGGTCAAGCCCGGAGGCAGGGGCCCGGAATTGAGCGTCCAGGTGAATGGCGCTTGGCCTCCCGTCGTGCCAAAGGTAACGCTGTAAGGGGACTGCACCACGCCGCCAGGCACACTCGTATTCGTGATGGTCAAGGCCCCTGGGCCGTTGGGCGGGTGACTGCTGCCGCACGCGGTCAACAGCAGCATACACAAGCCGAGTAACAGGACTGGAAAAGGCTTAGACCCCTTCATGCAACTCCTCAATGTATTCTGAAAGCTGGTTTTATAAGACGCCACTCTCGGGAGACCCGCCAACTTTCCTGCAACGCAGCCTGACCCAACACCGAATCCGGCAACCCGCCTGCGCTGAACCACGGAAGAGGTCCCTATTAGAGAGCAGGGTAATTCACCTGCGCTTAAATGCAAGCTTTTTCTAAGACTGAACGCTCCAACCGAGCGCATCTGAATATCACCCGATTTTCTCACAGGACACCGGGTAACCGGCGAGGTCATGGCCGCGAATTGGTGAACGGCGTACCTGTCAGGCCAAACAGCATGAAAGGGTTAAACATGGCGCAAAACCTGACGAGTGCTTGGCGGTTGGTTACAAGCTGCACCCTGCCGATTCGACGAGCCTCGGCATTTTCCGTTTTGCCGGCATTACTCTGCTATCCTTGCCCTTCCTTTGGAGGGACCAGCCTTGAGCGGTAAAATCTTTCTGCTTTCTTTCTGTTTCGTCGCCGCAACCGCATTCGCCCAGCAACGAACCGAACAGACCACGCCGCCGGCAACCAACCCCAGCAGTTCGTCCAGTACGGCCCACGGTTCAGTTGAACCCACGTTGCCCTACATCCCCAGCCTCGATGTCACTGCGATGGACCGATCGGTCGACCCGTGCGTCGATTTCTACCACTACTCCTGCGGCGGCTGGCAGCAGAAGAACCCCATACCTCCCGACCAGATCCGCTGGGATGTCTACTCGAAGCTGTACGAGGACAATCTGAATTACTTGCGGGGAATTCTGGAACAGGCCTCCACGGCCAAAGACCGCGATGCTGTCACACAGAAGATCGGTGACTACTACGCCGCCTGCATGGATGAATCGGCCGTCCAGAGACTTGGGGCCAAGCCAATGCAGCCGGCCCTCGATCAGGTGCAAGCACTCAAGAGCGTTCACGATCTAGCCCCGGTGGTAGCCGGCCTCCATCTCGCCGGCGACTCCTTGCTGTTCGACAGTGGGTCCGAGCAGGATCCGGACAACTCCGACGCGATGATCGTGGGTGTGGACCAGGGCGGTCTGGGCCTACCGGATCGCGATTACTACACCAAGGACGATGCCAAGTCGAAGGAAATCCGGGCGCGTTATCTCCAGCATGTGCAGAAGATGTTTGAGCTGCTCGGCGACCCACCTGCGACGGCGCAAAAGGAAGCCGACACAGTGATGCGCATCGAGACCAGCCTGGCAAAGGCATCGTTGACGCGGGTCGACCAGCGCGATCCGTACAAGGTGCAGCACAAGATGAAGGTGGCTGAACTGAAGGCGCTTGCGCCGAACTTTGATTGGAGCGTGTACTTCTCTACTTCGCAGGTTCCCCCGTTCGAGATCTTGAACGTGGAGTCGCCCGCATTCTTGAAGGAACTGAATTCGCAGTTGGCTTCCACCTCGCTGGACGATTGGAAGAGTTATCTGCGCTTTCATGTGGCGAATTCCCGCGCGCCATTTCTTTCTTCTGACTTTGTCAATGAAAACTTCGCCTTCTATCGCCAGTATCTGCGCGGGGCAAAGGAGCTTCAACCGCGCTGGAAGCGCTGCGTGCAGTATGTGGATCGCCAACTGGGAGAGGCGCTGGGACAGGCGTATGTCCGCAGGACGTTTCCGCCTGAACTGAAGGCCGCAACGCTTGACATGACCAAGGAGATTGAAGATGCCATGGCGGTGCGCATCCAGCAATTGGACTGGATGAGTCCGGCAACCAAACAGCAGGCGCTCAACAAGCTGCACGCGATCCGCAACAAGATCGGCTATCCCGACAAGTGGCGCGACTACAGTTCAGTCGTGATCGTGCGCGACGATTTTTATGGCAACGCCGAACGGGCCGAAGAGTTCGAGAACCATCGTGAGTTTAACAAGGTGGGCAAGCCGACGGACCGCACGGAGTGGGACATGACCCCGCCAACCGTAAATGCCTACTTCAATCCACAGATGAACGACATCAACTTCCCTGCTGGCGTGTTGCAACCTCCGCTGTACGACGCCAAGTTGGACGATGCGCCCAACTATGGCAACACCGGCTCGACGATTGGACATGAGCTGACCCATGGCTTCGACGATG
The DNA here is from genome assembly GCA_963836295.1 of uncultured Acidobacteriaceae bacterium. Lineage (GTDB taxonomy): Bacteria > Acidobacteriota > Terriglobia > Terriglobales > Acidobacteriaceae > Bog-257. The sequence goes on from CAWIIY010000018.1 coordinate 373,596, forward strand.
AAGGCCGCCAGTTCGACGCCAAGGGCAATCTGAAGGATTGGTGAACCACGCAGGACGCTGCGCAGTTTGTGAAGCATGCGGACTGCGTGGTGGACCAATATGCGAAGTACGTCGTCGTGGACGACATCCACATCAACTCCAAGCTGACGGAGGGCGAGGACGTCGCCGACCTGGGCGGCACGATTCTGGCCTACATCGCCTGGAAGGACGCAGACAAGGGCAAGCAACTAACGAACCGGGACGGTTTGACTCCGGACCAGCGTTTTTTTGTGGGCTTTGCGCAATGGGCCTGCGCGAATGATCGGCCGGAAGATCTGCGCGCGCGCGCCATCACCGATCCGCATTCTCCGGCGAAGTACCGAATCAATGGCGTCGTGGTGAATGTGCCGGAATTTGGGACGGCGTTCTCGTGCAAGCCGGGTCAGCCGATGGTAAAGGCGGCGGACAAGGTGTGCAAGGTGTGGTGAGGGGACGGCGTCGGGCAGAGCGGGCATTCATGCCCGCGTTGCCGCGCGTTCTTATTGCTGTCATCCCGAGCGAACCTACTTTAGCGGGTGAGTCGAGGGGCCTGACTGTTCGTGTGAGGCCCATTACTGCGCGCTCGTGTTCAATCCGTCATGCTATGCCCATGGAGTACCGCTACTACGTCTATATCCTCGCGAGTAAATCGCGCACTTTGTATATCGGTATCACCAACAATCTCGCGGCCCGTCTTCGCGAACATCGCAGCGGCATAAATGGCGGTTTCACCGATCGATACAGGCTGTACCGTCTCGTCTATTACGAAGTATTCACGTGGGTACAAGACGCGATTGCTCGCGAGAAACAGTTGAAGCGCTGGCGGCGGGAAAAGAAAGTGGCTCTAATTGAACGCGAAAATCCCACCTGGGAAAGACCTCTCGGCGGAGTGGGGCAAGCCCGTGGTGCTGAAGGTCCGTCAACCTGCCATTTGAAGGAACAGCAGGTCCCTCCACTCGGACTAGAGTCCTCGGTCGGGATGACAACTTTTATCCGCGGATCTTTTTCGCCGGACACCACCAACTAGCAAAACGAACGCGGGCCCTACGCAAACACCCGCATCAATCCCTTCGCAGGCAGATCAGCCACAAAGAACTTGCGTCCGCTCAGCGCTTCGGCCGCGCCGTAGCCGCTGCGCACCGCTCCTTCCATGGTTGAGGGCCAGCCAGTCGCTGTCCAATCTCCTGCCAGGAAGAGCCTTGGCCAAGGGCTGACGTGCGACGGACGAAACGCATCGATGCCGGGTGTTGGCGAGAAGGCCGCATGAACTTCTTTGACGACGGTAGCCTTGGTCAGTCTGGCCTCGCGCGCGACCGGAAAGAATTCGCCCAGTTCTCGCACCGCCATCTCGATAATCTCGGCTCGCGATTTGTCGACCAGTGTTTTCGAGGCGCTCACGACCAGTTCCAGGTAGCTACCGCTATCCGCCGAATCCCTACGGGTCGCCAGAATTTTCGATTTCTGGAACATCCACTGGATGGTGCGTTCCAGCAGCACTGCGTGCTCCAGCGGCGTTACCTCTCGGTCAAACCAAAGGTGGATCCCGGTGACCGGAGAGGAGGAAAAATTGCGCAACTCATCCCGTAGCGGTGCGAGTTCCGGAGCATCAGGAAGCAGCTTTTCGACGCCATTGAATGCGGTAGCAAGAATCGCGTAGTCGGCGCGCACATCTTCGCCGGCAATACAGAGCTGCACGCCATCGGCGTGGGCACGAACCAAATCGACAGGGGCCCGCGTATGCACCTTTCCACCGCGCGCTTTGATGTAATCTGCCGCTGTGCCGTAAAGCTGGGACAACGGAACCGACGGGACTCCCATACGTCCCGCTTCAGCCGACTTCAGGAAAGATTCGCGAAAGACTTGTGCAGCATAGCGAACGGACATCCGATCCAGATCTTCGTTCAGCGCGCTGACCAGTACCGGCATCCAGAAGCGATTGATCGCCCTCTGCGTCTGGCCGTGACGTAAAAGCCACGACATGAAATTTTCGCCGTCATCCTTGGGAAGTCGAGGGGTCAGGGCCATCATGGCGCGTGCGATGGTCAACTTGTCACCTAGATCGAGTACCGACGAGCCAAGGAACGACGCCGCAGCATGGAAGGGCGGCGGCAGCGCACCTGGCTTGAGCGTCGAGGAGCGGCCGCCGGGAAGGATAAAGGTGATCTCGTCGTACCAGCGAATCTGCTGCTCTACACCCAGCCGGCGATAAAACTCGATGAGGTTGGTGCAACAGCCGAGCAGTACGTGCTGGCAGTTGTCCACAACTTCCCCGGTGCCGGGCAGCTCGTACGACGACGCCCGGCCACCCAGATAGGGACGTCGCTCGAACAATTCAACTTGATATCCAGCGTTAGCCAGCGCGCTGCCTGCGGCAAGACCGGCAAGTCCGCCGCCAATAACCGCGACCCTCGAACGCTGCGGATTTGGCTGCGCAGCGCTCATGTCAGCCGCTTCCAGAAGCCCTTGCTCAGCACGACCAGTTTTTCCGCTGCGCTCAGTCGAACGCGTCCGGAGAAAACGTCGTAGTTGCGGGCTGCGATTCTGTTCAGCAGCCGGCGATAGATCTCAACCAGCGTCCACAAGGCCGGCTGGCTTTCTTCGTCCACCAGCGGCAGGAGTTCATCCGCCGCGCGATAGAATTCGCGCGCGCGTTCGGCTTCGAACTCCAGCACCGGACGCAAAGAAATCGATGCAGTGCCGTTCGTCAGCGAGCGAGCGTCGACTCCGAAGCGCGCCATATCTTCTCTGGGCAGATACACGCGCCCCATCCCGGCATCTTCCTTCACATCGCGAATAATATTAGTGAGCTGAAAGGCAACCCCGGTTTGCTCCGCCAGCTTTTCGGCGCGCGGATCGCGATAGCCAAAGATGCGAATACAGATCAAGCCGACAACCGACGCCACGTGATAGCAGTAGTCGTAAAGTTGATCGAAGGTGTCGTACTGGAGTTGCGCAGTCCTCGTGCCCAGCGCGGCTTTCGCGGCAACGCCAGGTTGGGGCAAGTCCATCTCCGTGCCCTGCACCAGCTTCTCCAGCAGCTCAATGGGGATGTTGTAACGCTTCTGCGAATCGGCAAGGGCAAATAATACCGGATCATCGGTGGGGTCGCCGGCGACGACGCGACGCAGCGCATGAATCCAATCATCCAGCTTCTCGCGCCGCTGTTCCGCTGGAAGAGAAGGATCGTCAGAGACATCGTCAGCATGGCGCATGAAGGCGTACACGGCAGACAGCGCATCGCGTTTGGGTGCCGGGAGAACCAGAAAGCCGTAGTAGAAATTCTTGGCGGCGGAGCGCGCGATATGACGACAAACTCCGTAGGCGGCCCGCAACTGTAGCGGGTGCTCCTTCACAACAGGTTTCCTACAGCCGCGCGCGCCAGCAACCACAGTTTGCGCGGCTTGGAGATTACGGGACGGCGCTTCAGCACGTCGTACCCTTGCCGCTCGATGGCGTTCAGGATTTCCAGCCCGCCGCGGCTGAACAATTCGATATCGAGCGCGAGATGCTTATCTACCGTATTCGACAACGGCAGTCCCAACTGAAACCATCCGCGGGCGCGGGCGACCTCGAACTTCATCATGTCGAGGAATGCCGGCGTCGCTCGACGCTGTGCGATGTCATCTTCGCTCGTACCGTACTTCGCAAAGTCTTCCAGTGGGAGATAGATCCGTCCCTTGCCGTAATCGCGTACAACGTCCTGCCAGAAATTCGCCAGTTGCAAAGCCGTGCAGGTGTAGTCAGAGAGCTTCTGGCGCGCCTCGTCGCGATAGCCGCAGACGTAGAGTACGAGATGTCCCACAGGATTGGCCGAGTATTGGCAATACCCCAGCACGTCGTCGAACGTTGGATAGCGGGCGCGTGGTCTGGTCCTGGCGAAAAGCCGTGAGCAGGTCAGCAAATGGCTTCCGGGGAATGTCGCACTCCCGGATTGTCTCGCGTAACGCGACGAATACGGGATGACGAGGGGCTACCTGATTTCGTCCCGGCGACCCAGCTTGCAGCTTCTCGACGTCTTGGCGAACATCGAGCGGCGCAGTCTCGACCAAACTCAGGTAAGTTGCATTCAGCTCCGACTCCCACTCGTCCATCAACGCCAGCGATTGTTGGGGGTCGCCTACTTCGTCGCCCATATCGTCGGAGATTCGGCAGTAGGCATAAACATTGTAGAAGTGCTGATGCAGATGTTTGGGCAGGAACCAGGTCACGACGGAGAAGTTCTCGTAATGCGAATGCGCCAGGCGCGAACAATATTGCTGGGCTTCTTGCAACGAAGGCGCGTGGTCAGGAATCGCGTACTCTGGCGGCAAGGACTGCCAGCCCGCAAGAGTTCGATTATCGGTTGGGATGGGAAACATCCTAAAAGAATTGTACCGGGTAGCGCCCAAGTGCAGCCATTTCACCCTGAGGTCCCGCAGCGGCTAAAGCCGCGACGGCTTTGCGCTGGTTGCGGACGGCCTGAAGGCCGTCCCCTTCAATATCAAAATTCCTGGACGCGGTTGAAGGCCCTCTCCTTCAACATCGGAGTTCCTGGAGACCACTGATAACCGGCAACTGACAACAGTTTTACGTTCCCGGGATGATGGCCGTCTTGATGTCGCCGTTGCGGTTGGTCATGTGCCGCAAGACCTGCTGCAAGCGCGAAAGAGGCGCTTCGCCGGTGATGTAGTCCGTGCCCTTGATCTTCTTCTCACAGATCAGCGCGAACGCCTTGCGCACCGTCTCGGGCGTGTGATGGAACGTGGCCTTCAAGGTCAGTTCGTTGTAGTGCAGGCGCTGGGTATCCAAGGCCACCGTGGTTCCGCTGGCGCAACCGCCGAAGAAGTTGACGGTGCCACCTTTGCGCACCATATCAATCGGCCCACTCCCAGGCTTGCGGGCGGCCCACCGCTTCGATGACCACGTCGCAACCGCGTCCCTCAGGAGTGAGCTTGCGCACTGCCTTGACCGGATCGTCTACCGCCGAGATCTGAACTACACTGTCCGCTCCCAGGCGGCGAGCGCCATTCTCCTGCGATTCACGTTTCACCACCGAGATCACGTTACAACCGGCCAGCTTGGCCACTTGCACGAACATCAAGCCAATGGGGCCGGCGCCGATCACGGCGACGGAATCTCCAATCTCCATTTTGGTTTCGTGCAAACCGCGCAACACACAGGCAAGGGGCTCGACCATGGCTGCTTCTTCGAAGCTGACATGCTTCGGCATGGCCAGCATGTTGGTTTCTACGATACGACGCGGAATGCGAATGTACTCGGCATAAGCACCGTTGTTGAACAGCAGGTCCGAACAGAGATTCTCCTGGTGCTTTGAGCAGTAAAAGCAAGTCCCGCATGGCGCGGAATTCAACGCCACCACCCGCATGCCTTTGCGGAAACCTCTGACATTGGGTCCAACCTCCTCGATGACGCCTGCCAATTCGTGGCCGAACAGGGCCGGAGGCACAATCATGCGCGCATGATAGCCGCGCTGATAAACCTTAAGATCGGTGCCACAGGTCAGGGCCACCTGCACCTTGACCAGCACTTCCCCTTCATCCAACGTGGGGATCGGCACCTGCTCGATCTTGACGTCCTCTTTGCCATAGAGGACCGCCGCTGTCATGTGTCCGTTCACTTATTGGTCCTTCCATAAGCTGCCCGGCTGAATAACCACCTTCATGGAGTCTGCTTGAGGATGGGCAGCCAAATGCAGCGCCTCGACCGACTCGGCCAGCGGAAAGCGGTGACTGATAAGCCGCTCTAACTCCATTTCTCCGCTTAACGCAAACCGCGCCGACTCTTCCTGCAAACCCACGGAAGCGCTGTAAGACCCCAAAAGACTCTTCTCATCGACGCAAACCGCCGCCGGATCAATCGTTGCCTCGCCGCGCTGGGTTTGCGCAAACAGCAGTACCCGCCCGCCAGGACGCGTCGCGTCCATGGCTGTACGAATCAAAGCGTTGCCCGCTACTGCAAGTATGACCGCATCCGCTCCTCGATCCTCCGTCAGTTCTTTGATGGCCCTTACGGTATCGGAGGTAGAAGCGTCGATATTTTCGTTCAGGCCGAACGTCTGAGCTATTGTATGCCTCTGGGGAAACAAATCGGAAGTTATTACCCGCGCGCCACAACGGCGGGCCAGCACAGCAAGGATGATACCAACCGGTCCCTGACCGATTACCAGCACCGATTCCCCAAGCGTAAGTCTTAACGTTTCAATACCTTTCATGCAGGTGTTCACGGGCTCAATAAAAGAAGCCTGCTCGAAGGAAACGCCTTGCGGAATGCGAATGACTCCCTTGCGAACAATCCACTCCATCACCCGAACATATTCGGCAAAACCGCCGCCGCTGGGCTCGTAACCCGCAGTCGCCCCGACTTTCTTGTACGTCGGACATTGAGCGAACACCTTGTGGTGACAGTAGTAGCACTCTCCGCATGGAATGTGGTGAAACACCATGACGCGGTCGCCGATTTCGTAGCCCGCAACGTCGTTGTCGAGAGCAGCAATCACGCCCGTCGTTTCGTGGCCAAAGATCCGCGGTGCGGAATGAGAACCGGTCGCGATCTTCTTGAGATCAGTGCCGCAGATGCCACAGGTGTGAACCCGAAGCAGGATTTCTCCCCGACCCAAGGCCGGAACCGGCACCGTCTCCATGCGGACATGGTTGATGCCCCGATATACCGCTGCCCGCATGGTCGACGGGATGACCTGCTGTCCGACTACAGTACCGAGTTGGGTTGCGCTCAACATTGCAAAATTTACCGTGTTGCGCCAGAAGAAGCTTTCTCCTCTAACACCAGGCCCGAGTGCACACCAATTAGATGTTCCAATGCGCGGCACAGGTTCGCAGAAGCGATCTTGCTATTCTTCCTTATCGTTCCCAAAGTGGCCCACCATTTCGGGTGGAGCGCTACGTAGAACAGAAACCGCCTCGTGTCGAAGCTTCCGTTTCCGTCAATGAATCGGTTCATCGGCGGCATGACTAAAGAAGCGTCATCGGAAATCGATTTCACGGCAGCAAACTCCAGCCCACGTTCTTTGGCGACTTGCGCCACCGCGGCGCCTTCCATGTCCACGACATCCGCCCCGTATTTCGTCAACAAGCTCTGTTTCTCAGCGGCATCACTTACGTCTTGCGAAGTCGCCAGCACCCACTCGCCTCCGCTGGTCAGGTAGCGGTCGCCGGTAGCGACATCAACCACCTCGCGGATCAGGCCAACATCGCCCACTTTTAGCTGCGGTGAAACCGCACCAGCTATTCCGGCGGAGACCAGCAGCTTCGGCTGAGCGTGCTCAACAAGCATTTCCGCAGCCTGCCGGGCGCGCTTTTCTCCGATACCACCAATCGCAACCAGCGCCTCCGGCAGCTCGAAAAGTTCAACCCCCTCGACGTCTTGCGACTGCGTTTTTCCAACCAGCGGCGCGAGTTCTATCCGCATCGCCGCCACAATCGCGATGGGCTTACGCACCATAGCCGTTCGCCTGGAACCACTCCACGGCGCGGCGCAAAGCGTCATCCACGGGCCCTGGATGCCAGCCCAGTTCGCGCTCGGCTTTGGCGCTAGTGACGAACATCTTCTTGCGCCCCATACGGACCGCGTCCAGGGTCACGCGAGGTTCGCGCTTGAGAAGCTTGCCGGACACCACCGTGTCCACCACGCCCGTGGCGTAGGCCATCGCGTAAGGCAGCTTCACCTTCGGCGAGGGCAGACCCGTGATTGCCGCTAACTTGTCGAGAATCTGCTTCAACGTCAGGTTCTCACCGCCGAGGATGTATCGCTCACCGGGCACGGCTTTTTCCATCGCCAGCAAGTGTCCCAGAGCGCAATCCACGACGTCCACCAAATTCAGCCCGGTATCCACATAGGCCGGGAACTTGCGCCGCAGGAAATCGACCACGATCCGGCCCGTAGGCGTCGGCTTGATATCGCGCTCGCCGATAGGAGTCGTCGGATTCACCACCACGACGTTTTGTCCACCGCGTCCCGCCTCGATCACAAGTTGTTCCGCCATGAATTTACTGCGCTTATAATCGCCGATCATGTTGGACAGCGTGACCGGCGTCTTTTCGTCGGTGAGACGGCCGTTATTGCCGAAGCCCATGGTACCAACGCTGCTGGTATAAATAACCCGCCGAACGCCTGAATCTCTCGCCGCCGCGAGGACGTTGCGGGTGCCTTCAACGTTGGAATCGTAGAGCTCCTGCCCATTGCTCGCCCACAGGCGATAGTCCGCGGCTACATGGAAGACGAACTCGCATCCTTGCATTCCCGCCGTCAGTGATTGGGGATCGCGTAAATCGCCGACAACTCGCTCTGCCGGCAGGTCGGCAATATTGTCAAGACGGCTGGCAGGACGCACCAGCAGCCGCAACTCTGCGCCTTGGGAAAGTAGTTGACGTGCGACGTGGCTTCCTAGAAACCCGGTCGCGCCTGTGAGGAAACATCTCATGCTGTAATGAAGTCCAAAAATGGGATGGCCACGAGCGCATCGTAATAGGCCACCGGAAGCCCCGGCACGGTTTTGGTGGGAGCCCCCTGCTTTAGCAGGGGGCTCCCACCAAGCGACACGTCACACGGACTAGATTCTTCTGCAACCTTGTTTGGGATGAGCAGTACGCACACTGCTTCTCAAAATCCTAATTGCACCGCTGAAGCGGTGCTCCACCCTATATTCGGTTGCGAAACCGCGCTCACAACGAACCGCACTGTCAACGCATACTCTGGTTCTTGCAAGCGATGCGCAACTGCTCCTCCTGCGAGGCCGCCGACGCTTTTGCGTAAGTGGTCAGCGCCAGCAGCGGGAAGTATTGCCGGTACATGTAATACATCAAATAAAACACTCGCGGGAAACCCGTCCCGGTATACAAAGCTTCATCCCACGAACCGTCTTTGCGCTGCGTCTTCAGCAGATAAGCAATACCGTGCTGCAGCGAGTCGTTGCGGGTGTCATTGGCGGCGAGCAATCCCATCACTGCCCAGGCGGTCTGCGAAGGCGTGCTCGGCCCGACTCCCTTGGCATTGGGATCGTCGTATGAGCCGCAGGTCTCGCCCCAGCCGCCATCGGGATTCTGCATCATACGCAGCCACTCGACGGCTTGCAGCACAAAGGTCTCGTGGTAATCCACGCCGACCGCTTCCAGCCCGCGCAGCACCTGCATGGTCCCATAGATATAGTTCACGCCCCAGCGTCCGAACCATGAACCGTCAACTGCCTGCTCGCGCTTAGTAAACTCGACCGCGCGCCGCACCGGTTCATCCTTCAACGAGTAGCCATAGCTCGCCAGACATTCCAGCACCCGGCCGGTAACGTCTACGGTCGGCGGATCAAGCATGGCGTTGTGGTCGGCGAAAGGAATGTTCTGAAAAACCATGCGGTCGTTGTTCTTGTCGAACGACGCCCAACCGCCGTTCTTGCACTGCATGGACAAGATCCAGTCCAGTGCGCGCTGTGCCGACTTGGTGTGATAGCTCTCGTTGCTGGTCTTAACGCGGCTCAGCGCCAGCATGACCTGGGCGCTATCATCCACATCCGGATAAAACTCGTTGTTGAACTCGAAATACCAGCCCGCAGGCGCGGCCTTGCGGTTCTTCACGCACCAGTCGCCTTTGCGAGTCACCTGCTTGCGCAACATCCACTCGCAGGGCCGCACTAGGCGAGGATCGTTGGCCGCCACGCCGCTTTCCGCGAGGGCAAACACGGCATACGCAGTGTCCCATACTGGCGACATGCAGGGTTGCATGCGGAAGGTAGTCTCTTCTTCGATGCCGAGCTTTTCAAATTCGTCCATGGCGCGGATGAACTGGGGATCGTCCAGCGAGTAGCCCAGGCAGCGCAACGCGATGATGGAGTTCATGATGCCTGGATAAATCGCTCCCAGGCCATCGCTCATCTCCATGCGGTCCAACATCCATTTCTCTGCGACCTTCAAGGCGCGCGAACGCAGCGGACGCACATGAATCAGCTCAAAGAAGTGGATCAGGCGATCGAGTACCAGAAAGAAATTGCGCCAACTCACCAGCTTATCCGCCCAACGCAGGCGTAGCCGGGTCCGGGTACGACCGCCCAGGAACAACTCGTCAATTCCCTGCTCTACCGGGATTTTCTTGAACGGCTTCTTGGCGTACGCGATTGACAGCGGCACCAGAATCGCGCGCGACCAGGATGAGATCTCGTAGATATTGAACCAGAACCACTTGGGGAACAGCACGATCTCGGGCGGAATCGCCGGAACCGCGTCGTAGTCGTATTGCCCAAGGAAACAGAGATAAATTTTGGTGAAGGTGTTGACCGCAGTCACGCCGCCTAAAGCGAGAATGCGCTCGCGGGCTTTGCGCAGCTGAGGATGATCGGTGCCATAGCCCGCCATTTTCAGCGCGAAATAAGCCTTCACCGATGCGCTAACGTTGGAAGGTCCGATCGTTGTAAATCGGCCAGCCACCGTCGGGATTCTGACGATTCAGGATCTCTGTCGCGCACTTCTGCGTGCGCACCGGATCTTCGGTGCCCAGCAGGCGATGCAGCAGAATGTAATCGGAGACCAGGGTTGTGTCGGCGCCCAGCTCGCCACACCAGTAACCTTCTTCGCGGTCCTGAATCGAGAACAGGTATCGCCGCGAAGCATCGATGGCGGCGGCCACCCGGCTTTTGATGTCATCGATTTTGCCGAAGCGAACTTCGGCACGATCGGAAGAATCTGACATTCCCTCTCTACTCTGCCATTGCGGGCGCAGCGCCAATGGCTTCGACGATCTCGGAGGGCAATCCGAAGCGCACATGCTCCGGCATGACTTCGATCTCACGCATATTGGTAAAACCCTGCTCTTCCAGGAAAGTCACGGCCTCTTGCACCAGGATCTCAGGCGCCGAAGCGCCCGCTGTCAAACCCACGGTATTGACGTTTTCCAGCCACTCCGGCTTGATCGAGCGGTAGTTCTCGATCAGGTGGGATTGTGCGCCCAGATTGCGGGCCACTTCGACCAAGCGGTTGGAGTTGGAACTGTTGTCCGAGCCCACGATCAGGAGAAGATCACATTCGCCGGCAACTTCTTTCACCGCCGTTTGCCGGTTCTCGGTGGCATAGCAAATGTCTTGCGCGTGCGGCCCTTGGATCTTGGGAAACTTCTTCCTGAGCGCCGCGATGACGTGACTGGTTTCGTCGAGACTCAGCGTCGTCTGCGTCAGGTAGGCCACCCGGTTGGGATCGGGAACTTCGACGGCTTCTACGTCCTCGGGCGAGTCCACAACCTGCGTAACTTCCGGGGCTTCACCGAGGGTGCCGATGACTTCATCGTGATCGCGATGGCCGATGAGGATGAGCGAATAACCTTCGCGGGCAAACTTCACCGCCTCGACGTGAACCTTGGTGACCAGGGGGCAGGTGGCATCAATCACCCGCAGCTCGCGCAGCTTGCTGGAGTCACGCACTTCGGGCGCAACGCCGTGAGCGCTGTAGATAATTCGCTCACCGGCCGGGACTTCGTCAACGCTGTCAACAAAGATGGCGCCCTTGGCGCTCAACTCGTCGACCACGTAGCGGTTGTGGACGATCTCTTTGCGCACGTAGATCGGCGCTCCGAAGGTCTCCAGAGCTATGCGAACGATGTCGATGGCGCGTACCACGCCGGCGCAGAAGCCTCGCGGCTTCAATAAAAGTAAGGTCTTGGCGTCACTTTGAGTCATTCTTTATTCTGCCCAGTATACGGATGCAAACCCGCTTTCCCCACAATTACTCTATTGTAACAGTGCTGGAATCACCAAGGTAACGCCTTGAAATGGCGCATTCCGGCAGCCTATTGCAGATATTTCGCAGCCAACGGACGGGAACCCCGTCGGTTCTCCCAGTGATGAGATGCAGCTAGCGGTATCGATGAACCTGCGGCCCCCATCTTGGATGAAAATTAATCACGGAGGCGCTGAGATCGAAGAAAGATCGAAAGAAACTGAGAACTCCGTGCCCCCCGTGTCTCCGTGGTGAATGATTTTCGACGGAAGCCGCAAAAGGCCACCTTGTACAATCCATTCGAGGAGAGCTCAACTATGACCGGCGCGGAACTTGCGAACATGTACGAATTCAGCTACGGAGCCATCAAACGCAATCTTGAGGACGTCACCAACGAGGAGAGTCTGGTCGATCCGCCGGGCGCAGGCAACTGCCTGAACTGGGTGCTGGGTCACATCGTCGCTGCCCGAAACACTGCGTTGAAACTTGCTGGTGGCGCTCCCGTCGCTGGGGACGACATCACCGCGCACTATCGTCGCGGATCGGCCCCGCTCCAGCCCGGCGACAAGGTGCCCGACCTTGGCACTCTCCGTGGCATCTTGAGCGATGCGCAGCATCAACTGGTTCCAGCTCTCGCGGCTCTGTCGGACGAGGCGTTGGCTCAGCCTGTCCCCGAGCAACTCCGGCGGCCGCCGCTAACAGGCTCCGTCGCGAATGCGCTGATCCGCCTCCATTATCATGAGGCGTATCACAACGGACAGATCGGACTCTTGCGCCGCATCGCCGGTAAGGAAGGCGCGATCAAGTAAGGTTAAGGTTTCGTAACAGCACAGCAACCATAGTTGCCCTGATTCGTGACGAAAGGGAAATTCCGGCAACAACTCCAAGGCTCCGGCCTGCAAACCAGAATCGGCAAGAGGACGAAAACTCAAATGGACACTACGATCTCGCATCTCCCCTTACAGGACCTGGGTCTGAAAAATATTCCGGCGGTTCCCTACGTGCTGACTTTCAAAGAGCCGCTGGCGACTCTGCTGTTGTTGGGCTTGAGAGAGCTGGAAACAACCGACGCCAAGAACGGATTGTGGAACACGTTTTCGATTGGCGGCTTCAATGCGACCGGCTATCAATTCTTGTACGGAGTGGCGCCGCCCAATCCGCTGACCTCCGCGGTCGAGGAGTTGCGAACTCTGATCGCCGACGGAGTCGCTGCGCTGATTCAGCGAATCCTCGAATCGAAGCAAGGCCCCTCGGCGCGGGCCGTGACCGGCTCATCGCAAATTCCGCCGCTGCCCCTGAGCCAGCCGGAACAGTTTTCTATCTCCTGGACGAACTTCGCGGACGTCTATCAGAATGCGCTTCCGCAGCTATCGCAATGGGCTTCTTCGCTGACTTCTACCACAGTCGCGGCCCAGCAATTCTGGCCGACCATCGCCAACTTCGGCATCGGTTACAACCTTCTCATCCTGGAACAGGTGAGCGCTGCGCAAGCGGCGGAGTTCAAGCCTCTCTTCGGTAGCGCATCGGCACCTCCGCGGGAATGGATTCGATACAGGCCCAAGGCCGCCTCTACGCGATTGATTTGCGCATTTTCGAGGAGTTTCCTCCCGCCACCGTCGACAATCTTCCGCGATTCACGCCCGGTACCGTCACCCTGCTGGAGCAGGATGCGGCCAAGAAACGCTGGCTCCGCTGGCGGTGCGGGTCTCAGCGCAAGGAACCGCAGTGGTATATTCGCCGGGCGCTTCCTCGAGCGGCGCCTGGCTCTATGCGTTGCAGGCTGCAAAGACGTCGGTGACGGTATACGGAATCTGGCTGGGTCACGTGTACCACTGGCACATGGTCACCGCGGCCATGCAGATGACGTTCTACAACAACATCCCGACGAACCATGCGATTTATCAACTACTGCAACCGCAAGCGAATTACCTGATCCCGTTTGACGAAGTGCTGCTAGCGTTGTGGAGCAGGATCGCGCCGCCAACCTCCTTCGACAGCGCCTTTGGGTTCTTGCAGTTGATGGACCACTTTGCTACAGGGCGGAAGTTTTTCGACGACGATCCGAAGGTGACCATCGCCGCGCAGGGCTTGAACCAGGCGCAGTTCACGCGGACCTCGCCATGGGGCCTCTACCCCGTGGTACAGCACGTGCTGCAGATTTGGGATGCGGTGGAAACCTACGTCGGCGTCTTTGTGGAGACGACGTACAAATCCGACGCTGATGTCGCCGCGGATGCCCCGCTGCAGGCGTGGATGACGGCGTCGGCGAATCCGGCAGAGGGCAACATTCGCGGTTTGCCCGCGATGAACACCAAGGCAGCGCTGAAAAGCGTGCTGACCAGCCTCATCTACCGTGTGACGGCCCATGGCATTTCGCGGCTGAACAACACCATCAATCCTGTGATGACGTTCCTGGCGAACTATCCGCCTTGCCTGCAGAGTTCGACCCTGCCCGCACCCGATGCTCAGTTGGACACTGCGGCTCTGCTGAAAATGTTGCCTTGGACCAGCACCATCGGCGACCAGGTGAACTTCTATTACATCTTCGTGTTCTCCAGACCGTATGAGCCGCTGATTCCCACTGGCGGGGTGGACTCCAACCTGCCATTTCCGGGTGGCCTGCAGGATGCGCGCAATCGGGCGGTGGTGACCTTCCGGCAAAGCATCATTGACTTCATCAATGCGTATGAGTCAGCCGGACCGCAGTTGGAACAATGGCCGCTGAACATCGAGACGTAAAGGAAGCGGCACCGAGTTAGAGGAATCAAGTAGTCCCAAGCCCCTCGACGGCAGGCTCCAAAATGTAGCACTTATATGCTATATAGTTGTCCATTTCGTTGAATCAAGTATTTACCCGTAAAGTGTTGCTGTTCACGTCGCGTGAAATGGCATTTGCGGGGCCTAGGAAGCCCTCAGAGACACGCTAAGGCATTCGGATGACTCCCAAACATCCTCCGAAGAGCAGAAAGCCCCAGAATCGCCTCCTAATGCGAAATCCTTTGGGGTGCAATTTTTGGCACTATAGTGGTGCATACTGGCTCTCAACTGCGAGGTCCGGGAACAGACAGCCAGGCTCCCAAGGTTCGAGAAGCAAACAATAGCCAACTGCCGGGACAAAAATGGGAATCTCAGCCTATACCAATTTGCGCGAAAGCGATTAAACTTTCGTCGCGTCAAGGAGGACGTAAATTTATGATGCAGAAACTCGCGAGACCCTCCACATGGATGCTGACGGTTCTATTTGCCCTCCTCAGTGCCGGGCTGCTGTACGGCGCACCGCAGATGGCAAACGACCAGATGTCAGCGAAGCAGACGGTAACCGGTTGTCTTCAGAAAGGTGAGGAACCGGTAGGGTTCTTTATCATCGCGGACGGTACGCATTGGGAGCTTTATCCGAGCGGGAAAGTCTCCCTCGCCGAGCACGTCGGTCACACGGTTACCGTCGCCGGCTCGATCATCAAGCGATCGTCGGCCCAAGAGGAAAAAAGCCAGCCTTACGAAAAGAAAGAAATGGGTGTCGCAGCGCACCACGACCTGCAGGTATCCAGCTTAAAGATGGTCAGCGAGACTTGCAGCAAGTAACAAAGGTGGCGGCAATCTCGTCCCAGCTGAAAGCCTGCCTTGAGCGGGCCGCAGTGCTGCGCCCGAATACAGACCGATTATCAAACTGGAACTGGAGTTGCCACGCCATCCAGAGCAGCCCATGTCTTTGGTCCGACAATACCATCGGGGATCATGCCATGGGCCTGTTGGAAAGCGCGCACTGCGGCCTCTGTCTTTGCTCCGAAGTTGCCGTCTGCGACGACTCCCACTTTTGCCTGCACCTGCTTCACCAGCTCACCCGTCGCAGGACGACGGAGCGTGGGCCGGCCAGCGGGGGCGCCCGGCTGGGCCGGAGGCTCGACCGCCGGAATCAGTCTAGGGGCAGGAGCGGTGCCGGCGAGGATCGCGGCAACGGTTGCACGGAACGGATCCATGTTGAAGTTTGGATCGCTTTTGCGACCGGGAGGCAAAGCATATTCTTTGTGTCCGGCGCAAAAGTCGGCCGGTCGCCCAAGGCGCTTCAAAATGGCCGCCACGCCACGGCGGTAGGCATCTAACTGCACATCCGGCCAGGGAGAATCGTTCGAGAGCCCGGTATTCTCCGCCTCAATGCCGATGAAACTGGAGTTGCCGGTGGTCACTCCTTTCCAGGAGCCTGGCCCGGCGTGATTGCACCTCCCGGCAGCAAGCACGAAGTACGTACCGTCCCGGCCCAGGCCAAGTTGAGCCAGAGGCCCAGGAAGGTCGGGGCGCCCCTGGAGAAGAGTGCCCATGCTTGGCATGTTGCCATTCTTCGGCCCTGCGGTGTGATGGCATATAACGCCCACTGTATTGCCAATGTCGCCATTTCCGCGGTTCTCCCAGCCATCGACCAGGGCGACTTTCAGCCCGCCGTCCTTCAGCGCTTGCGGCAACCAAATTAATGAAAATGCCATGTCAGGCCTCGCCTCCTTCGCTGGCAGGGAGATCCTCATCGGAGGTTGCATGTTCTACAGGGACGTCGCATCCATCAAGGTCGTCGCTCTCAGGCTCAGGAGCTGGAGTAGCTGGGTCACCGGACGCCGCCTTGATTTTCAACGTGAGGTATGCGGCGAATGACGCGCTGTCCGTGACCGTAACTTTATCTAAAGCAATTGCTGTACCGGTTGCCATCGGTACCCTCCTTTTTGTGTGAAGCACGGTTCGAAGCACCGAGATAGCCAAACTACCGCTGCGGGCAAGCTCTCCGAGTCGTCTCCAGTTTCAACTCTGCCGCTCTCGTACCACAGTTCTCGACTGACAATTTACACCGCGACGCAACCGATGCAAGCATAAACAGCAGCGTGGCGTCCTTTTGCCACTTTCCGACCGCGCAGCCGGGCGCCCCGCGTCGGGCGCGAATACGGAGTGGGGCGCTCTCACATCAACCCCCACATTCCGGCTAATGCAAAAGTCCGAAAAGAGCGAATAATAAATAAGAACTTAAGATAATTCTTGACATTGCGACAGGCTAGAGATACTGTCCACCTCACGGAAGGTACTCGGCTTTCCGGCCACATCCTCAAGACCTCGTTGCCACTTTCAAGGGGTGGGGTAAGAGCACCTTAACCGCATAAGAACTTTAGCAAGGAACTCCTGAATGTTCTCCGCAGACGGCTTCGCGGAGCAGCAGAAAACTTTCTTGCGGCCAATACTGAATTTGGCGCCGCTCTCGTGGTCCCTGGCTCTCCGCGGCGCCGCGTTACCAACCCTATCCTTTTTGAGCCGGGGCTCAAGAATTCACATTTCAAAAGGATATTCCGGTTCAATCCCAAACTCCAAGAAGGATCACATCATGTCGAACGGTAGCGGAGGATCTATTTCGGTGGTTAACCACGGCGCCTATGTGGCGCTTCTTCGCATCCTGGACGCCCAACGGCCAGCCGGATACGCAGTCGTCCGGAAATTTTACGGCGGGCGTCAGAAAAAGCATTACCATTGCGGCTGGCGCGAGCAACATAACAGTAAAGGCAGAAGAGGCAACCGGCCTCATCTAGAATCCGTGGTCAACCATCTTCGAAAAGAACTTTCCCAGCCCCGTAACGAACTGCTACGACGTCACGGGGACGACACTCGACAACCACTATCCACTAAGGCTCAGGACATCGACAAGTTGCTCCACAAGCATCTGCCCAAACTTTTCGCCGCGATTCAGCTTGCGCCCGGCCGTTGGTAATAAGGCGCATTGATCCTTGCCCGGCCCTCGACCTTTAAGAGCGTCTCAGGTTTGACGCTAGGAAGAGCGGTAATCATGTCCAGGCAGGGGAGGTTCAGACGATCTATAAGTTGCGCTGTGACGGGACAATGAAAAGAGTAGAGTCCAGGAACCACTGTAGTAGATGAGACGATTTCGAAAGCCGAATGAGTAGGGACAATTTCAACTTTAAGGAGCATAAAGATATGAATACGCAAGACCAAAGAAAAGACGGCGTAAAACTTGCCGTCCAACTGAATGCAACCAAAACCCTGGAACTTATTAAGGATGACACTAAGGGCATTGAAGCCATTCTTCAATCGGCCGTGGCAGAAGTAGGCCTTGACAAACTGGCATCCGTTATCCTGGAGAGTGACTATTCTTACTGGGCCCTCGGCGCATTACGCTACATCCCAAACTTGGGCAAATATGAAGCGCCGCTCCGGGAAAAAGCAGGAATTGTCGCTCTTCCAAAGGAGAGCGCCGGCAAACTTGCAAGCAAAGCTGGTGATAGTTTGCAAAGCATTGACACCTTCGAGATGTATATAGCCTGCGGGGCAGGATACGTAGCTAATTTTACTATGTGGTATTTCACTCCCCCCTTCAGCAATCAATGGACGCAAAGCGCTACTAACACGGGTAGTAAAGTTCCCGTTTGCAAGAGTCAAACCGAGAAATGTACATATTTCTCCAACTCCGACGCACCCCTCCAAACAGGCGACACGGTAATGATGGTAGTGGGTATTGCCGGTAACAAGGATTGGCAACCCACCAATATCTGGTTTACCTACGACCCGACTAACCTGTATACCGCCGAGATCGATTGTCACGGACAAACCCTCAATCCTTCCTTCACCTGGAGTGTGAAAAACGATTGAAGTGGTCCCGGTCGTGAAAACCATTTTTCGCCAGCAATAAGGTTTCACAGGTGCCTTGCTGATGCGCCCATAGCGTCGACAATGTACCGGTAAAGGGTCATCCCTGCATTATCGCGAAGCAGAGCTGACTGATGTTTTGTCCGTACGCTGGATTCCCCACACATTTGCATTCCTTGGGAATGTGTGGGGATCTCACAATTGTCCGTACTGGGTAAGCCGTCAGCAAACTGGGAGTCCAAAGTAAAAATCCTGATCTTGGCTCAAATTGAAAGGTGAGTATCGCATGAGCGACCAATTCCAGAATCTCGCGACAAACAATTACGTAGCGAAGCTTTATCCAAACAGTTCAAAAACGTGCCGGCTTGGAATATGTCTTTCCGGCGGCGGTTCGCGCGCCCTCACCTGCGCGCTGGGACAATTGTCGGCATTGAACGGGATGATTGATCCCAAGTCCGGTAAAACGCTACTCGAACAGGCCCTCTACCTATCGTCGGTTTCCGGCGGCAGTTGGGCATCCATCCCATACACCTTCCTACCGCAGAAAATCAACGGCAAATCCGTCAGCGATGCCGAATTTCTGATTCAGCCGGTGGCACCGAAAGATCTATTTAAAGGAGATTCTACTAATAGCGCTCCCGGGAACGTGTCCTACATGGGAGAGTTCTGCCTTGGAACCGTGCCCCAGCAGTTTAACCTCAGCAACCTCGAAAAGTTCCTGGAGACTCTCTACACTTGGGGTTTTTTCACCGATAGTCCGAAATGGAGCTGGTTCTGGATCGCCGGAGTCGGTGAAATCGTCCTCAAACCATTCGACCTCTATACTGCCTCCTATGACTCGAACAAGGATTACATCGAGCCCGGCAAGTTCTTCAGTCTCTCGAAGGACCGATGTCGACGCTAGCATTACTCACATCAATCCGTCGTTGACCTCGCCAGAGTTCTATCTCTGCCGGCCGAATCGCCCTGCGTTGATCGTCAACACCAATATTCTTCAGGATTACACCATTCCGGACTCAGCCCAAATCCCTGTTCAGGCTTCCCCGATCGCTACCAGTGTTCCAGGGCAGAGCCCGGACGGCACCACCATCGTGGGAGGAGGCGGGGTCGAATCGTTCGCATTTACCTCCACGCTAACGGGAGCAGGAACCGGTGGTACGGCGGCCGTTACGATCACACGGCGCTATTCCCTGTGCGATATTGCGGGTTGTTCGAGCGCCTTTTTTGCCGCGTTCATCCTGCAGTATCTCAATCAGGAGATTGACACTATCATCCACGACCTCAAGTGGCCAGGCTGGATCGCCGCAATCGTGAAAACCGTCCTCACAACAATCCTCGACTTTTACACGTCGGATCTCATACCGAAATATAACTATTGGCAGCTGAGAGAGGTAGGCCAAAGCAACCCCGCGAACCTTCCCTACGGCTTCTCCGATGGCGGCGACTTCGATAACTCGGGCATCCTCGGGATGCTGGCCCAGACCGATGCGAATGCCATCGTCGCATTCGTCAACACCGATGTTCCATTGAGCGAGAACTCGGGAAGTATAGTCGTAGATCCCTCAATCCCGCTTTTGTTCGGGTATCAAGAGACGCTGCTGAAGAACGGGCAGTATAGCGGACAGTATGTCCCCTTCAAGAGTATGAGCCCCAGCGAGCCGATGAGTTATGTGAAGGTTTTCAGCGACGCGAAAGGCGAATTCGCCGCCCTCCGCCAGGGTCTATATGACGCAAGCTGCGGCGGGTCTGCTGCTCCGGGAAAGGCGACGGCCTGGCACCTTCAGAAACTGACCACGGTCAACAATCCGGTCGCAAACATCAAGGCAGGACGCGAGGTCCGCGTGCTGTGGGTTCATAACAACCGAGTCGACAATTGGCAGAATGCCATCCCCGACACCGGACCCAACGGAATACGGGCGGATCTTAGGAATGGGCAGCAAGCCCAGCCTACGGGGCCGCTGGCTTATTTCCCCAGTTATCCCATCGTCGAGCTGTATCTCGACCCGGAGGCGGTCAATATGTTGGCGCAGCTTTGCGCGTGGAACGTACAGCAACTCCAGACAGAGATCCTCGACTTGTTAGGGTGAGCACGGTTCACTCGCAGAGCCGAGTGACCCACTGGGAGTCCAAGACGGAAATAGCCGAGCAAGTGAAGTCCATACAGTGAAACCAATAAACAGGAGAGATATCCACCATCAGCAGTCCACTTAGAGTTCGCAGGTCGATCACAGAGCTACAGGACGATTACACCAAGGGCAACAAGAAGCCATTGGAAGATCTGATGCGGGCATGGAAGGGCATCAAAGAGCTTCCGCCGGAGGATCCCCACTCCTTCTTCGTGCTGGGCGGCTATCACGGCGAACCCTTCCGCGGCGGGGGTTGGGGTAACAGCCAATACTGGGGCGGCTACTGTAACCACGGCAATGTTCTTTTTCCCACATGGAGCAGCTGGTCACAGTCTTCCCTGGTGCTGCGTCCTCGCGCGTGATGAAGCTGATCGTCCGGGCTGATTGCGAGAGCACCTGAATCAATAAGGAGAATCTATGCGGCATTCAGACTTTAAAAGGATTCTGTGGTGGTTGTGTTTGCTGGTAGCGCGGGTGCCCCACCCATTCGCGCTTTTCCCGAATGTGTGGGCGCTCGGCTGTCAGTCACACGTGAGTCCAAAATAGAAATTCCGGTTAAAACGCTAGAGTGAGCAGTTTCAACAGACGGGCCCCAAGAATTGCTCTACTTTAGCTTAATGAAAGTTCCCCACAAGAAAAGGAGAGACTATGAGCAATATCACCCCGCCAAACCCCTGGCAGAATTGGGCAGGGAATCTGTCAAGTTCGTACGCCACTTACGCCACACCGACCACTCTTGCGGAACTGCAGCAAGTGGTAAAGAGTGCCGCCGCCGCGGGGCAAATGGTGCGTGTCTCCGGGCAACGCCATGCCCAACCACCACTGGTGGCCAATAGTTCTAGCAATTTGGTTTTAGTCGATCTGTCATGCTATGCCGATCTGGGTCCCAATGGCCAATCGCGCATCGTTAACAACGGAAACAATACCGTAACTGTGAATACGGGTGTGCGCGAAGATGAACTGGCCGGGTTCTTGCTCAATAACCAGCTGATGTTGCAGACCGTTACTGCGGGTGGCTTCTTCAGCATCGGCGGTATGACCTCGGTGGACGTCCACGGTGCGACCATTAACGCGCCAATTTTTGCGGAAACGGCGTCGGCTTATTCGATCATGGGGCCGGACGGCGTGGTGACGACAATTGATGCAAACACCCCGCTCGAAGGCAATTGGCAGCCACTGCAGTTCGCCCGGGTCTCGCTGGGCGCCTTGGGCATCGTAACGTCGGTGACGCTCAACGTGATCCCTCGCCCATATGCTAACTCCCTTGTGGGCAGTGTGCAGGCATATAACTGGGCGAACCAACAGGATTTTATCAACGGCATGGGACCCATCCTGGCTCCCTCAACGGGTGTAACGCGTGTGGAGACTTTTTTCAATCCCTACGCCTGCAATGGTAACCCGCTGGGCTTGCCCGGCCTGCCTGCATCTTTCTTGACTTGTTGCTGGAATGACGAGGCTGGTTCGCCCCCTGCGCCTAGCACTGTCAATCCAGAGACCGCCTGCCAATACGCTGAGCAGGGCCAATATGGCGCCCCGCTCGTGTCCGGCGAAACTATCGCCGAGGCGGCAGCGCTCGCGGCACAGGCATCAGGGCTGATTGGACTGACTGCGGCCGCTACTCTCACTGCGATAGAGATACTGACGATTAAGGGTGAGGTTCAAACGGCCGACACCAGTGGTTCCGATATGTGGCTCACCCAAGCCTTACGCACGATCTTCATGTCGTATTTTGTTCCGCTGCCCGATTTGAGTTCGGCTGGCCTGGGCATCATTTGGGGCGCCCTGCAATCGGTGATGAATAAGGTGACCGGCCTCGGCAGCGCCTTCCACGTCGCGTTTCCGCTTGAATTCCGCATCGTCCAGAGTGGCAATACGGCGCTGGCAGGCACCTATAGCGACACCCCCTGCCATTTTGTGAACCTCGATCTCATCGGCGTTGCTGCGATGAACAGCGCTAATAACGGACTGCAGTTTACGCCCGCCCTCCTGCAGTTCTTCGCTGATGTCGAGAGTGAGTGGATTGGCCTGGGCGGCTGGCCGCACAATGGCAAGATGTACGGGTTCTATAATCCAAACGGCCCCGCTGGCAACTCCGGTCCGCCGTTCAATCCGGGCATGCTCAGCTACCTGGCCCAAAAGCGCGCCACTCGCGTGCAGGCATTTAAGGCCTACCAGCAAAAGCTTGACCCGAAAGGCATGTTCACGAACGCCTATGTGAACGCTCTGATCGGCTAGGTCAGTTTTCGAATTAGTGTAGCCGCGAACGCACGGGTAGAGCGGACCTTCAGAGCCTGCTACGAAACTCCGTTCGCGCATCGGCGGAACAATCCGTACGAAAACGAGTTCCCCAGGCACCAAACAGCTTAGCTCAGCACGGAGCCGAAGGCGCAGTGCTGGGTGAAGTGGAAAAGGCCTTTATTAAAATTTTATGAAAAAATGCTTGACAGTTTCTGCGAGTGGTAGCAACTATGTTCTCACTTTTCAGCCGAGAAAATTTTTCCGTAACGGCTATTAACGTACGACACCTCGTGATCCGTTTCGAGGCCCGGGGCGAGCACAGTTAGTTGCTTAGGAACTTAGGCAGGGAACTTCTACATGGTATCCGCTGATTGTTCTGCGGAGCAGCAGAAGTAAGGAAGCCTTTCCCCAGGGCCCTGCTGCAGTCAGCGCCGCTCTCGCCGTCCTTGGCTCTCCGCGGCGCCATGTTGTCACTCTTCTCTTTGTGAGCTAAGGCACAGAAATCCACTTCCATGCATCACAAGGAGCCTCTATGCGCCGCTTCAGCACCACCGTTGTTATTGCTCTCTCCACTTTGCTGTTCGTCTCCGTTTGCGCAGCCCAACAAATCTCAACCACTGCCGTTCCCAACCTGATTCGCTACGGCGGAACGCTGAAGGACGCGCAGGGCGCGGCTCTCTCTTCCTCCACCGCAGTCGGCGTGACATTTGCCATTTACAAGCAGCAGGATGGCGGCGCCGCCATCTGGATGGAAACGCAGAATGTCACGCCCGACGCCAAAGGCCAGTACAGCGTATTGCTGGGAAGCACGACCGCCGCAGGATTGCCGAGCGACCTCTTCTCGCAAGACGAGCAGCGCTGGCTGGGCGTGCAGGTCCAGGGACAACCTGAGCAGCCGCGCGTGCTGTTGGTGAGCGTGCCGTATGCCTTCAAAGCACATGAAGCCGAAACCCTCGGTGGCAAAAGTATTTCCGACTTCGTACTCGCGAAAGATGTGAACTCCGCCAATTCTGCTGCTGGCGGCGCCTCCAGCTCTGGCGCTGGTTCCACGCAAGTGGCATCGGGAAATGGCAACAACACGTCGCCATCCAACTTGCAGCCCAGTATGGGCCAGACCTTCTTTAGCTCGTCTCTGACCCCGGTCGTGAGCGTGATGCAAACGGGAACAACCCCAGGAAACAACGCCATCTTGGCGACCAATTCCAATCTCACTAGCACCTCGAACGCCGTTACCGGGCAAATCTCCGGGGCCGGTCGCGCAGTCTACGGCCAGGCTCTTTCGACCTCGGCGCAAGCTTACGGAGTGCAAGGGGACACCGCCAGCACCATAGGCGTGGGACTGCTGGGATTTGCCACGGCTACCACGGGATCGACCTACGGGTTGAAGGGCTACTCGAGCAGCACCGCAGGTACCGGCGTGCGCGGGTTGTCCACGGCCACCACTGGCACCACCTACGGAGTTAGCGGGGCGGTATCGAGTCCCAACGGCACTGCCATGTGGGGACAGGCGACGGCCAGCAACGGCGGCACGGGCGTCTGGGGACAGTCGCAAGCCACGACGGGCGCTGCTACAGGAGTGCTGGCCACTGCGGCAAGCACCGCAGGAACCGGTGTCGTCGCAACGGAATCCGCGACGTCGGGCACGACCTATGGGTTGAATGCAAAGGTACAGAGTACGGCGGGCACCGCGGCATGGTTGCAGAACACGGCGGGAGGGCCACTGATCCTGGCTACCACCGGGCCCAGCACCAGCCCGTCACCAAGTTCTCCGTAGATGGAGGTGGCAACGTTAATGCGCTTGGTACATTCACCGGCAGTGGCGCGGGGCTGACAGGTATTCCGTTCTCAAACCTAGGTGGTACTTTGGCCAGTTCCCAATTCAGCGGAACCTACAGCAATGCGGTGACCCTGTCGAACACCAACAACGTTTACTACGGAAACGGCTCGAACCTGACCGGAATAGTTGG
The DNA here is from genome assembly GCA_963836295.1 of uncultured Acidobacteriaceae bacterium. Taxonomy (GTDB): domain Bacteria; phylum Acidobacteriota; class Terriglobia; order Terriglobales; family Acidobacteriaceae; genus Bog-257. The sequence goes on from CAWIIY010000018.1 coordinate 398,283, forward strand.
CGGCGGTGGAGGTTCGCCTTATTACATTCAGAATGTGACCGCGCAGCAGGCCAGTTCGAATTTCAATATCAGCGGCAGCGGCTCAGCCAACACCTTCAACGCTACCACGTCTTACCAGATCGGAGGTACGAGCGTGTTAAGTCTCGGGAGTCCAGCTGACAACCTGTTTCTTGGCACAGGCGCGGGGGCCTCCAGTAACAACGCTAACTACAATGTCTTCGCGGGTTATGAGGCTGGCAACTCTAACACCAGTGGCTCCGAGAACGCCTTTGTTGGGGCAGTGGCCGGCAAATACAACACCACCGGCTACGGCAATACCTTTGTTGGCTTTTCGGCTGGCGAATACACGACTACTGGTTACAGCAATACGTTCATTGGCAATGGTGCCGGCCTGGTTAATACCTCCGGCGCACAAAACACCTTCATCGGCGTTGTGGCTGGTTCCGATAACACGACTGGCAGCTTCAACACGTTTACCGGCGTTGGCGCTGGAATATATAACACCGGGGGCAACTACAATACCTTCGCCGGTGAAAGCGCTGGCATTCTAAACACGACTGGAAGCCAAAACACCTTCACAGGTGGTGGGGCAGGTTATGGGAACACGACGGGCTCCGATAACACCTTCTACGGTTACGAGGCCGGTGTGAACAGCGGCAACGGCAACAACAACACCTTCAGTGGCTGGTGGGCCGGCTACTATGCGACCGGAAGTTCCAATACTTTTTATGGAGCCTACGCCGGCGTGCTGAGCGAAACCGGCAACAATAACATCTACATCGGTAACGAGGGCAGCGAGACAGAATCGAACACGATCCGTATCGGAGGTAGCCTCGGCCTAGGCTACGGCGAGCAAACGGCTGCCTACATCGCGGGAATCTACGGGTCATCGGTAGGTGGAAGCGGCATAGCTGTGTACGTCGACTCGAACGGCCAGCTCGGCACCGTGGTCTCCTCGCGCCGCTTCAAGGAGCAGATCGCCGACATGGGCGACAGCACCAGCCGCCTGTTCCAATTGCGTCCGGTGACCTTCTTCTACAAGCCACAGTACGACGATGGATCGCACACTGCTGCAATACGGCCTGATCGCGGAGGAAGTGGCCAAGGTCTATCCCGAGCTGGTGGCTTACGACAAAGACGGCCAGCCCTACACGGTGAAGTATCAGTACCTCGCGCCCATGCTGCTGAACGAATTGCAGAAGCAGCATGCGGTAGTCGCGGCGCAGCAGGATGTGATCAAGACCCAGCAAGAACAGATCCAGACTCAGGGACAGCAAATTGCCGACTTGCAGCAGCGGCTGTCGAGGTTGGAGTCGGTCATCGCGAAAAAGTAGACGTGCGGAAGTCAGCGTCGGCGGAACTCAGCCGATCGAGTTCCGCCATTTCCGTAACTGTGAGATTGAGGCTTCGAATTCTGCATCTTTCGCGCGCTCTACGGCTTCTTCATCGCGGCGGGTTTGGCCATGGGCTTCAAGGCCTGGTCTACGGGAATCTCCTTGCCTTCGCTATCGACGTAGTGAATGTCGAAGGCCCCGCCGATCGAGTCAAAAACCAGACAAGTGCTGATGCAGGTGAACTGGTGGACTCCCTTTCCGGCCAGGTAGATGTAATCGCCCATCGCCATGGGGTGAGAGCCGCCAGACTTCATCTCCGCTTTGCCTTTGCCGGAGACCATCATCAGATTCTCGTCGTAGGTGTGCCAGTGCCAGGGCACGACGCAACCGCTCTTGAACTTGATCAGCAGGATCGCAGGGCCCTTCATGGGATCTCCGTGTTGCGCGGAGATGGTCATGCAGGCTGGAAGCACGGGCAAGGTCATGAACTTGCTCGACGCCATGGCGGCGTAGGGCATCTGGTCCTGACTCTGCGCCAGCGGTGTAATGAGAACTGACGCGAGCAGCACGAATAAACAGAAGCAAACCAGGTGAGTAAGTCGCATAGTAGCAATTCTCCTAGTGATCGAACCGGCCAAGTCTAGTCCACCGCCGCAAGCGACTTCAATTGGAAAATCAACCTTCTTCCTCTCGTGAAAAAGGGAGAGCATACGCTCTCCCCTTTTACTTTTCTGCCAACTGCCGAACGCCTACCGCCGCGGTCCGCCGCGTCGAGGTCCGCGATCTCCGCCGCGTCCGCCCCCGGATCCGCCGCGGCCTCCGCGACCGCCGCCGCCACCATGATGACCGCCGTCATGCCGGCTGCCAACGTGCTCACGGCGCTCTCCATCGCGATTGAAGTTATGCTCAGCGCTTGGCTCGTCGGCCTTTTCGTGTCCACCCTCGAAGGTCACAGCACCCGTACCCTCGGGCGCAGGCTCGCCGCCCTCCGCCGCCATTTTGGCGCGCTGCTCCCGCAGAATGGCCTTGCGCGACAGCTTGATGCGGTTACCTTCGACGGCTAGGCACCTTCACCAGCACCTGGTCGCCTTCCTTCAACTCGTCACGAACATCGTTGATGCGGTGCTCCGCGACCTCGCTGATGTGCAACAGTCCATCGGTACCCGGCAGGATTTCGACGAACGCTCCGAAGTCCGCCAGGCGCGTGACCTTGCCGAGATAGGTCTTCCCAACCTCAGCGGTCGCGGTAATGTCGCCAATCATCTGCAGCGCCTTCGCCGCCGCGGCCTGATCGCTTGACGAAACATTGACCTTGCCACTATCTTCCACATCGATCTTGACGCCGGTCGCCTCGACGATTCCGCGGATCACTTTGCCTCCGGGCCCAATCAGGTCGCGAATCTTATCAGTGGGAATCTGCAATGTGTAGAAGCGCGGCGCAAACTCGCTGATCTTGGTGCGCGGTTCGGCGATCACTTCGTTCATCTTGTCGAGAATGAACAGACGTCCATGCCGGGCCTGCTCCAGCGCCTCACGCATGATCTGCGGAGTGATGCCCATTACCTTGATGTCCATCTGCAACGCCGTGATGCCATCACGGGTGCCGGCGACCTTGAAGTCCATGTCGCCGTAGTGATCTTCCGCACCGGCGATGTCGGTCAGGATGGCGTAATCGTCGCCTTCCTTCACCAATCCCATGGCGACTCCGGCAACCGAGGCCTTCAGCGGAACGCCCGCGTCCATCAAGCTCAGCGAGGCGCCGCAGACCGTCGCCATTGACGACGATCCGTTCGACTCCAGAATGTCGGAGACTACGCGCATGGCGTACGGCCAATCAGTCTCGCCCGGCAATACGGCAGAGATGGCACGCTCTGCGAGAGCGCCGTGTCCGATTTCGCGGCGGCCTGCTCCGCGCAGGAATGCAACCTCGCCAACCGAGAAGGGCGGGAAGTTGTAGTGCAGCATGAAGCGCTTCTTGGCTTCGCCCTCGAAGGCCTCCAGGCGCTGCATGTCTTCACCAGTGCCCAGCGTCGTCGTGACCAGCGCCTGCGTCTCGCCGCGGGTGAAGATGGATGAGCCGTGGGTGCGAGGCAGCACTCCGACTTCAATCCAGATATCGCGAATCTGGTCGAACTTGCGCCCATCCGGGCGGCGGCGATCCTTAATGACCTGCTCACGGAAGATCTGTTCGCGCAGAAGGTCGAAGTACTTGCCGGCCTTCTTGCGTCCAGCTTCATCCTCTTCGGGAATGGCGCTCTTGATTTCGTCTTTGAGCTGTTTGATGAGCGAGTAGCTTTCGTTCTTAGGATGCTTCTCGGTGTTCACCGCATCCAGAAGGCGTTCGCCAAACTTGGAACGAAGCTCGCCCAGGTAAGCCTCGTCGGTGACGACGGGCTCGACGGTGCGTTTCGCCTTGCCGACCTTTTGGGCCAGGTCGCTGATCGCAGCGCAAATCTTCTTGATCTCCTGATGGCCGAATTCAATGGCCTGCACGACGGTTTCTTCCGAAACCTCCTTGGCGCCAGACTCGATCATGACGATGCCGTCGGCGGTGCCGACCACCATCAGGTTCAGCTTCCCGCCGCGCTGCTCGTCGTAGGTGGGATTGATGACAAAATTTCCGTCCACCTGACCGACGCGAACCGCACCGATGGGGCCATGGAAAGGAATGTCGGAGACGCTGAGCGCCACCGACGCGCCGTTGATGCCGGCAACATCAGGATCGTTGGTCGTATCGGCCGAAAGCACCATGGCGATGACCTGCGTCTCGCAGCGGAAGCCTTCGGGGAACAACGGCCGGATAGGCCGATCAATCTGGCGGCTGGTGAGAATTTCACGCTCGCTGGGCCGCCCTTCGCGCTTGATGAAGCCGCCCGGAATGCGTCCGGCGGCGTAGGTGTACTCGCGGTAATCGACGGTGAGGGGAAAGAAATCGATGCCCTCACGTGGGTCGGGGTTGGCGCAGGCGGTGGCGAGAACAACGTTGTCCCCGATGCGCACAATGCAGGAACCGTGGGCCTGCTTGGCTAATTTTCCGGTTTCAAAGTGGATGGACTTGCCGCCGTGCAGCTCAACCGTAACTTCGTGGTTCATTTCTTAAGTTCCTTCCGTTCCGAACGCAACCGATAGATCCCCACAATGTACTGGTTTTTGAAGGGGCATGCTTTCAGGCGTGCCGGAAAAGTGAAGTTCCAACATTGCTCTGAAGGGGCGCACCTTCAGGTGCGCCGTCCTAGGCCCTTTACTTTTGTCATCTCGAGGCGGCTTCAGCCGCCGAGAGATCTGCTTTTCAGGCTTTTCCGCAGCCTGTAAGCCGTGCCCTTTCAATCCGCGTAACTACGACGGGAGATGGAGTGGAAAACTCATCCGCCAAGAGAAAGACAGACTGGACGAAAGCCCTGCGACGCCGAAGCGCCGCGTGGGCCTGTGCAGATGGACGCATGTATCGACGCACAATACGCCAGAAACGTTGTTGTTCAGTGGCTGGCAAACCGCAGGCTTCGTTACTTTCGGATGCCGAGCTTCTGAATGACAGTCTTATACCGTTCGGTATCCGACTTTCTGAGGTAATCGAGCAGGCCACGACGCCGGCTCACCATCATGAGAAGACCGCGCCGGGAGGCATGGTCCTTCTTATGCGTCTTAAAATGCTCCGTCAATTCACCAATCCGTGTGCTCAGGATCGCGATCTGCACCTCGGGCGAACCGGTGTCGGTCGCGTGAGTGCGGTGTTGGTCAATCAAAGCGGCTTTTTTCTCTGGGGCTAACACTGAATCGGTTGCGCTCCTACTCTTTAATCGTATGTTGTTACGTTTTCAAGGATAACATGCGGTCGGGAGAACCGCAAAAAGGCAGCACTGGAAAGTTCGCTTCGCCCGACGCGGCGAATCTGCGATGAGCCCCGGTTGTCAACTTGCCACTGCCCGAGTGAGATATACCTCGGGGCGGCCGACCCTCTCTCAGAATTGGTCTTTGAAGTTGCTGCCCAATAGCGAGACCAAGCATCAAGATAGGACGAAGAGGCCCGCCTCGTTTATGATTTCCACCTGCCTATGACTCCTGAGGCGCATCAAGTTTCGCGGTTGTTCGTCGAGATCGGAGCAGCCATCGTGCTGCTTGCCATTCTCGCGAGGATAGCTAACCGCTGGGGCTTCTCCGCCATTCCTCTCTACCTGCTGGCTGGTCTTGCCTTTGGGAACGGCGGTTTGCTCCCTCTTCCCCTGAGTCGGGATTTCATTGGAACCGGCGCTGAGATTGGCGTCCTTCTACTGCTTTTCATGCTGGGGCTGGAGTGCAGCGGAGAAGAGCTGAAAAAGAATCTGCGCTTCGGGTTGCTTGCCGGCCTGGTGGACTTCATCTTGAATTTCACCCCTGGGCTGGTGGCGGGGCTTCTACTGCGATGGAAGCCTTTGGCGGCGACCCTGTTGGGCGGCGTCACCTACATCTCGTCCTCCGGGGTGGTTGCCAAGGTGCTGAACGAGTTGGGCCGTATCAACAATCCCGAGACGCCAACCGTTCTGACCGTGCTCGTGCTGGAGGACCTGGCCATGGCGGTCTACCTGCCACTGGTGGGAGTGTTGTTGATTGGCGGTACACCGGCGAAGATTGCGATTTCCGTCTCCATCGCGGTTGCGGTTGTGCTTATTGTTCTTGTTGTCGCGCTGAGATATGGAACGCAACTGAGCCAGTTTGTCGCCCACGAATCGGACGAGATTGTCCTGCTTAGCACCTTTGGAGCGGTGCTGCTGGTGGCTGGCCTCGCCGAGCGCTTCCAGGTGTCAGCGGCCATCGGAGCGTTTCTCGTCGGCATCGCGCTGTCCGGCCCGATTGCTGCGCAGTCCCATAGACTGGTCGCCCCGCTACGCGACCTGTTCGCCGCGACCTTCTTCTTCTTCTTCGGCTTGGAAATTGATCCAGCGACTTTGCCCAAGGTGCTTCCTCTCGCGGTGGGATTGGGCGTCGTGACTGCTCTGACCAAGGTGCTGACGGGACACTGGGCAGCGAAGCGGGCAGGCGCAGACCGGAGCGGCAGCTTGCGGGCAGGGACGGCGCTGGTCGCTCGTGGCGAATTTTCCATGGTGATCGCGGGCCTGGGCGTGGGACTCGAACCCAGCCTAGGACCGCTCGCGGCCGCCTACGTTCTCTTCCTGGCGATTCTCGGCCCCATACTAGCGCGCCTCGCCAAGTAATCAATAGCACCGGCACACAAACTCGTGCATTCAACTGGATCCAGATATGGGTTTGCGAGCTTGCCGCGTAAGATTGAGCCGGAGTGAGGGTGCCGGAAAATTACAAATTTGATTCAATGCATTTTTGATCTGACAGTCAACCCGACGTTCTGCCGGCAAATGTCAACTTAAGTTGCCTGTCCGGTGGTCAGTGTATATATTACTCAGTTTGGAAACTTCACCTGCGCGATCAGGTTCACTGCGCATAAGCGAGTCCCCCGTGTCTTACTTGCGACAATCTCTTTCTACCTTTCTCAGCGCTAGTCTACTGATTAGTGTCATGGGCCTCGACGGGTGCAGTAAGAAGTCGGAACAGGCGCAGTCTGGGCAGGGGCAAGCGCCGGCTACGACCTATGCCACACCCACGCCGGACCAGCTCTACCAGTTGGTTGCTCCCATCGCGCTGTTTCCCGACAACCTGGTGGCCCAGGCCCTGGCGGCTTCGACCTTCCCGGACCAAGTGACCGCTGCCTATCAGTGGCTCCAGCAGAATTCGAGCCTCAAGGGCCAGCAGCTGTTGGAAGTCGTCAATCAGCAGCCGTGGGATGCCAGTGTCAAGGGATTGACCCAGTTCCCCGATGTGCTGAACCAGATGGCGACGAACCTGTCGTGGACTTCTGCTCTGGGTGACGCGTACTACAACATCCCACAGAGTGTGATGAACGCCGTGCAGGTGATGAGGCAGCGCGCCTATCAGGCAGGCAATCTGAAGAGCACCCAGCAGCAGAATGTTACGGTCGAGAACCAGGCACCTGGCAGCGCTCCGCCCCCGGAAGCCTCGTCCGGCGAACCGCAGACTACGATAGTGCAGCCTCCGCCGCAAACCATCATCATTCAACCGGCGCAGCCGGACGTGGTGTATGTGCCCACCTATAACCCGACGGTGGTCTATGGAGCTCCGGTGGCTGTGTATCCCGGCTACTCGACCGGCGCCATGGTCGCCACCAGCCTGCTTTCTTTTGGAGTGGGCATTGCAGTCGGTGCTGCCATCAGCGGCGGCGGGGGATGCTGCGGATGGGGCTGGAACTCGTGGGGATGTGGCTGGAACAACTCCACCGTCGTCTACAACCACAACACCTACATTTCCAACTCGAATACGTTCGTCAATCGCAACAATTACTACAATCGCAACAATGCGAACTTCAACAATGTCAACCGCAACAACATCAATACCAATAACATCAATCGCAACAACCTGAACGCCAACAACATCAACCGCAACAATATCGATCGCAATAACGTCAATAACCGCGCAAACAACTTCAACAGCGGTAACGAGCCGCACTTCAATCAGAATTTGAACCAGAAGCAATTCAGAAATGAAAACGCACAGAACCTGACCGGGCAACGCGGTGGCAACGCGGGACAGCGCGGCGGCAATCAGCCCAATTTCAACCAGCAGAATCGCGGTGGCTCGAATCAGAACCAGAATCGCGCGGGCTTGAACCAGAACCAGGCGCGGCCCAATTCCAACCAGAGCCAACGGCAGCCACAACGCGGCTATGGTGAGCAAGGCACGCGAGGCGCCGGCACTAGCGCATTTGGCGATTACAGTAAGGGCGGCAACGCTCGAACCAACAGCGCGCGCGGCCAGCAAAGCCTGGCTGGGAACCGCGGAGGCGGAGAGCGCGCTGGAGGAGGCGGCTACGGCGGCGGTCAACGCGTGGTGGCGGTGGCGCGGCGCGCACTGGCGGTGGAGGAGGCGGCCGGCGCAAGTAGTTGCGGCGAATGGCCGACCCTGGATCGCGGGACCGAAATCTAAGGAGAACACGCACTGTGAAACTCATCGCGCAATTTTTGCCAGTACTTACCCTCCGGCGGTGGCTGGCGTTGTTCGCCGTAAGTCTGCTGTTTCTGCTGAGTGCCCCGTGCTCATTCGCGCAACAGGGGAATGAGAAGACGTTTGCTTCCCCGGGTGACGCTGTGTTGGCCCTGTACAACGCCGTCAAGTCCAACGATGCGCAGGCACTGAGCGCCATCCTCGGTTCCAACTCCGGCCCCATCATCCACACGGGAGACGAGGTTGCCGACAAGAAAATGGGAACGGACTTCGTTCGCCGTTACGACCAGATGCATCGCGTGGTGATGGAGCCGGACCAGACGGTTACCCTCTATGTGGGTGCGGACAACTGGCCGATGCCAATTCCTATCGTCAAGAACAACAATGGCGCCTGGTATTTCGACACAGAGAGCGGGAAGCAGGAGATCCTTTACCGCCGTATCGGCAGAAACGAGAACGACGCTATCGACGTCCTACACACTCTGGTTGACGCCCAGCGCGAGTACGCTTCTGAAACCCACGACGGCGACAAGACCAAGCATTACGCCATGAAGTTCCTCAGCGATGAAGGCAAGCAGAATGGACTCTATTGGAAGACCAATGACAACGAAAGCCCGAGTCCAATCGGGCCACTGCTCGCGGTCGCCACTGGCGAAGGTTATGCCATGAAGCAGGGCCAGCAGGCGCCCTTCCATGGTTACTACTACCGCATCCTCACCAAACAGGGAGCTGCGGCCAAAGGCGGCGCGCGTGATTACATGGTGAACGGCCAGCTCACACGCGGCTTCGCATTTGTGGCCTACCCAGCCGAGTATCGCAATTCCGGCGTCATGACCTTCATCGTCAATCAGGACGGCGTGGTGTACGAACAGGACCTCGGTCCGGATACGGACAAATTGGCCGGGGCGATGTCCGCATTTGACCCTGACAGCACTTGGCGGCCTGCGGACTGACCTCGGCCCGAGTAACGGTCTTGCAGCGGTGTCACGCTAACGAAAAATTAAGATGGTGGCATTTTCCCAGAACCGAGAATGGAGTCTCCGGCGAATTGCCGGATGTTCTGTTTGGAAAAGATTGGGCTGAACAACCGCTCAATCCCGCCCGAAGGCATCTCATCCGGTGTATTTGGTTCACAGTCGCCCGTCTATCAGCAATATTCAGCTAAAGTCCGAGTATTTTGCGGGGACGCTCGGCCGTAAGTTATCTAAAGAAATGGCTCCTCAGGTAGGACTCGAACCTACAACCCTCCGGTTAACAGCCGGATGCTCTGCCATTGAGCTACTGAGGAGTGTCCGTGCGCTGCGATCAGCGCGTCGAATTGTATGTGTATTGTAGCGGCACCCGCGCGTGCCGTCAAAGATTCCCCGCACTGGTAAACTCGATGCGATGACTTCCTGTGGTATCGTCCGTTACGCAATTCCTGCTCTAGGTGTCTCGCTGTTGTTGTTCGCAACGGGACTGGCGCAGAACAATCCATCGAGCCCTTCTTCCACGATGAACATTCCAAAGCCTCCCTCAACCAAGCAACAGCCGGTCACCGACGATTACTTCGGCCACAAGGTTGTCGATCCGTACCGCTGGCTCGAAGACGGAAGCAGTCCGGAGACGCAGCAGTGGGTTGCCGAACAGTTGGCTTACACGCGCAGCATTCTTGACAAGCTGCCCGGCCGCGACAAGCTGCACGACCGCATCGAGCAGCTCCTCGAAATCGGCAACCTGGGCGAGACGGAGGTTGGCGGCGAGTACTACTTCCACACCCGCCGTGAGGGGAAGCAGAACCAGCCCGTCCTCTACGTCCGCAAAGGAGTAAACGGCAAAGATGAAGTGCTCGTAGACGCGAATCAGCTTTCCAAAGATGGCACCGTTGCCCTCGACTGGTGGCAAACATCGCACGATGGCAAGTATGTCGCTTACGGAACCTCGGAGAGCGGCTCTGAGATGAGCACGCTGCGCGTGATTGAGACAGCCACGCACAAGCTGCTGCCCGACACTATCGGACGCACGCGCGCAGCCAGCATAGCGTGGAAGCCCGATGACAGCGGCTTTTATTACACCCGCTATCCCAAGAAGGGCGCGGTGGCAGAAGGCCAGGAGATGTATAACCGGCGCGTCTTCTATCATCCGCTGGGCGGCGACCCCGCTAAGGATGCGCTCATTTTCGGTGCAGGGCTGGACCCGCAGGATTGGCCAAACGTGGTTCTGTCGAACGACGGCCGCTGGCTTAGCATCATGGTTGAGCAGGGCTGGAGCAAAAGCGAGGTCTACTTGAAGAACCTGCAGACAAATGCCCCAGCGCTTCGCATTACCACGGGCAAGAACTTTCTGTATTTTGCACAGCCATATGACGGCGATCTCTACATTGTGACCAACGAAGACGGCCCGCGTTATCGAGTCTTCAAGAACCCCGGTCAACGTCGCCGTCGCGCGAACACTGGCGCGAGATCATTCCGCAGTCCGACGCTGTGCTCAAGGAACTGGACATTATCGGCGGACAACTATTCGCACTCTACGAGCACAACGCGCATTCGCTGCTGCGCCGCTTCACCACCGAAGGTAAGCCGCTAGGTGACGTGGAACTTCCCACGCTCGGAACGATTGTCGACATCGGCGGCGAGTATGACAGCACCAGCGCGTTCTACAACTTCACTTCGTTCACGGTGCCGACGACGATCTACCGCTTCGACATTCAGAAAGCGAAGAGTTCGCTGTGGGATTCCGTACCGACCGGCATTGACGCCAATAACTACGAAACGAAACAGGTATGGTACACGTCGAAGGACGGCACCCGGGCCCGATGTTCCTCGTCATGCGCAAAGGGCTGAAGCTCACGGGTCACAACCCGGCCATGCTGACCGGGTACGGCGGATTCAACATCAGCATGACCCCGGAATTCAGCAAAGTACTGTTCCCCTGGCTCGATCATGACGGCGTATTTGCCATGGCGAACCTGCGCGGTGGCTCCGAGTTTGGCGAAGAATGGCATCGCGCCGGCATGCTCGACAAGAAGCAGAACGTCTTCGACGATTTCATCGCCGCAGCCGAGTATCTCGAGAAGGAGGGCTACACCGATAAGGAGCACCTGGCCATTCGCGGGGGCAGCAATGGCGGCCTACTGATGGGCGCGGCGCTCACACAACGGCCAGACCTTTTCCGCGCGGTCATCTGCCAGGTGCCCGCTGCTCGACATGCTGCGCTACCAGAACTTCCAGATCGCCAAGCTGTGGATTCCGGAGTACGGTTCGTCGGATGACCCGAAACAATTCGAGTGGCTCTACGCTTACTCGCCGTATCACCACGTCACGAAGGGCACTGACTATCCGGCGGTCTTATTCATGACCGCCGACACCGACACGCGTGTCGATCCCATGCACGCCAAGAAAATGACCGCGTTGCTGCAGGCGGACAACGGCGGGCCGAATCCGATTCTGTTGCGGATTGAGACGAAGGCCGGACACGGCGCGGGCAAGCCCATCTCGAAACTGGTGGAAGAGTGGACGGACATCTATTCTTTCCTGTTCTGGCAGTTGGGGATGAATTGGCAGGAAGCAATTAGCTAGGACTCAACAGTATTCAGTAAGTAAACTTATTAACGCCGCACTACACTAGCTAAGTCGTTCGTTTCTGGCTGCCCCCAAAGATTCGAACCCCGATATGCGGATCCACAGGCTACCCGCTTACCATTCTCCGGAGTTCCCTGACGTGGCCTGGTGTCCAGTGCGCAGGCTTCAACGAGCTCCCGGATAGCGAGGCGCTTGCGGCTTCGTTGGGGGAGATGGTGACGTGTTTACTCGTGGCTTCTCTCCTTGCTCGATTTATTTGAGCATTTATTCAAGATAGACAAGCGGTGGCTTTCTTACGGAGGGAACTTGGCTATTCTTTGCTAGGTGGGCTCGCGAGCTTTCGAATTGTCAGGAGCCTGATCTCCCCCGCGACATTTTGCGCCGAACGGGCCTCGATCTTCTTGCGCCGCGTTGAGCTCAGTTTCCTGATGATATGGGAATGCCGGCCGACGCTACATTCAAAATGGGTTCTTCGTAACGTTAACTCCCATTACGCATGACGCGTAACGCAACATGCGTAATTCCAGCCCCCGGGGCCCAATGAACTACAGACCCTTAGGTACTGAGGAACCACATTTACTCGGACGATGCCTGTTCCGTATTGTTTGGAGGCCACTGGTCATCCGTCGCCTGCCAAGTCTTATCCGGGTTGTACAGCTCCATTTGCTTGACGATCTCGAGGGAATTCGGCCCGAGATCCTCTGGTAGACGGTGCCCTCGTAGCTCACGATGAAAGTCTTAATTCCCGTTACCCGATACTCGGCGGGAACGGCGACCATGGCAAAGCCGCCAATCATGATGCCTTCGATGACATAGTTGATTGCGCCGCCTGGGGCCTTCGACCCCTGGCCCTTCAGAATCTTGAAGTAGTAGCCGTGAAAGCCCGATTTGCCGGTGGCATATCCCTCCTCCAGAGCTTTGGCCACTGGCTCTCCGAATTGTCCTTGCCGATGTGCCGTCCGGATTCTTCCAATACAAGCGATCCTGCTTGCCGGGAGTGCTGAAGATCTTCTGTGCGTATTGGTTGACCCCGGAATCATCGTGGATGGTTTGCGCATATTCTTTTTGCGCTTCGACATAGCCACGACAGACGGTAATCGCGTCGAGTTCGTTGGCGCCGATGCGGCGGTAGAGAATGTTTTGCCGTCCTACCTTGGCGTCGAAATACCATTTTCCGTTTTTCTTGATCAGTGGCTAACTGAGAATGGCCACTCCTCGTCGCCGACGATGATGATGGCGCGATTTGGTGTTGGAGCGGTCGTTGTGGTGGAGCTCCCAGCGTTGTGGCCGACGACGCTCTACGGGCTGACCCGGTTTCGAAGACTCCATCGTGATGGAGTTCTTGGCCTGGGCCTCTTTGGCAAATTCGATGGCGTTGTTCTTGGCCTGCACCGGATCGCCGCCGGAGACGAAGTCCTCGCCATCCGGCCCGAAGATCGCCATCAGTTGCGGCACATCATAGTCGCCGGCCGCCTTGATAACGGCATCGGCGGCTTGCTGCGGAGTGTCGAATGCTTTCGCGCCCCGTGCCGACGGCTGGTGCGGCGGCCTGCGACTGTCCCGCCGCAACACCCGGCAGAAGGCACGCGACCAGGACGAGGACGAAAGTAATAGCCGGTGCGAAAGAGCCGAACAATCTTGATCTCACATTTTCCTCACTGCTTATGATTCGCATGGTCTACCTCCGCCTCCCGCCGCCACCACCACGGCCACCACCGCCGCGCGAACCGCCCCCACGTGAGCCTCCCATGCTAGAAGAGCCGCGCGACTGGCTGGATCGAGCCCCTCTTCCACTGCTGCCCGATCCGCCAAATGCGCTTCTGTT